>CP109468.1 GCA_036227345.1 Streptomyces sp. NBC_01463 | reverse complement strand
GCGCAAGGCTTGTGAGGCCGTTTCACGGCCCGGGGGTCCGTCCGCTACGCTCCCGGACCAGTCCGGCTCCGCCGGGCAGCTGGCTACAGGGCAGGGGGTATCGGTGTGCCACGCAAAGGATCGCCGCGAGCACTTTCCCTGCCGCCCGTCAGGCCACCTCGTCCCAGCCAGCTCCACATCCCCGGGCCCGCATCCGCCCCGGGAGCAGATGCGGTCCCTCCGCCTCTTTCCAGGGCGGTGGCAGGAACGGTCCGAGCCGGGGAGCCTTGCGGTGGTGGCCACGAATCGGGCGGGGATTCACTCCTGCTGGGGGTGGCCGCCATCACCCTCGACCACGAGCCGGTCGGTGCCGGGCTCCTCGGCTCCCTCGACCACCGTCACGTCGATCTCCCCATCACCGGTGGTGTCGAACTGGTAGAGGTCGGCTGTGCCGTCGCCGGTGGTGTCTGTCATCCAGACGTCGGGTTTTCCGTCGCCGTTGGTGTCAGCACTGAGGACGACGTGATGTTCGTCCCCCTGTGTGGTGACCGCTTCTTCGGTGCCTTCGTTGGTTTCCATGACAGGCCGGTTGCCCCCGGGAGGCGGTTCGAAACTGTGTCGTACGAGCCACTGTAAAGGTGAGTGCTTCAAAATTTAGTTGAGATAGACTCTGGAATGAGGCAGGACACTTGATGAGGGTGCACCAAAACACCTTGCATGCTCTGCTGTTTCACTTGCGGTTTACGGGGTGCGCAGGCGGCCGGGCTGGATCGTGTGCGGCTCGGATTGGCAACTCATCTTGTTTCTGTGGGTGTTTGAGGTGAGTTGGTGAGCGTGGTACCGGAGGGAAGTGGCGTGCCGGCCAGAGAGCTGAGGCCTCATCAGCGTGAAGCGGTCGATGCGGTGTGCAGTGCGCTCGAAATCCCTGCAAGATCACGTGTGCTCGGGCAGGGCCTGCGTACACAGGTGATCATGGCGACCGGGTCCGGGAAGACACTCGTGGCGGTCCGCAGCTCGGAGGAGCTCCGTGCGGGCCGGGTGCTGGTGGTCGTGCCCTCTCTTGACCTGCTCGCCCAGACGGAGTCAGCATGGCGCGAGGGGGGCCGCCGGGGGCCGGTGATCGGGGTGTCCTCGTTGCGGGGCGAGGAGGTGTCCTTCCCCAACACCACGGACGTGGACGAGCTGGTGGAGTGGACCCGTGGCCTGGACAAGGTCACCGTGTACGCCACGTACGCCAGCCTCGGTCTGGGCACGCTGGAGCGGGCGCACGTCGCCGGCCTTTCGGCTTGGGACCTGATCGTCGTGGACGAGGCCCACCGCGTTTCTGGCCGGATCGGGAAGCCGTGGGCGGTCGTCCACGACAACCAGAAGATTCCGTCCCTGCGCCGCCTCTACATGACGGCCACGCCCCGGCTGTGGCAGCTCGGGGACGAGGACGAGACCGGCGCACCGGGCGAGCTGGTCGCGAGCATGGACGACAACCCGGACGGGCCTTTCGGTAGCCGCTGCTTCACGCTGACGCTCTCGGAGGCCATCGACCGGGGAATCTGTGCCCCCTACCAGGTTGTATGCGTGGACGTCACCGACACCGCGCTCCAGGCCGCGCAGCTCCTGGGCGCCGAAGGCCGCTCGGCAGAGGTCCGCGGGGCCCGGCTCGCCGCTCTCCAGACCGCGCTGGTGAAGGCATCCTCGGAGGAGGGCTTCCGCCGCACGCTGGTCTTCCACCACATGGTGAAGGAGGCCGAGGCGTTTGCGGCCGGCCTCCCCGACGTCGCCGCGCAGCTGCATGCCTCCGACCCTGAGCTGTATCCGGCCACGATCTGGGCAAACTGGCTGTGCGGCGACCATAAGCCGCTCCACCGGCGGCGTCTGCTGGGCGAGTTCGCCGACGGGATCGCCACCGATGGCACCGTGGTGGAGAAGTGTTTCCTGTGCTCGGTGAAGGTCCTGGGCGAGGGCGTCGACACCAAGCACTGCGACTCCGTCTACTGGGCCGACGTACGCGGTTCCATGCCCGACCTGGTCCAGGCCGTGGGCCGGGCGCTGCGGATGCAGCCGGGCGAGGGCAAGGTGGCCTCGCTCGTGGTGCCGGTGCTGCTCGGACCGGGCGAGACGGCGGACAACATGCTGACCTCCCGGGCGTTCGGCGGGCTGGCCAAGCTCTTGGAGGCGCTGCGGGCGCACGACGCGCGGATCGTGGAGGCCCTCGCGGAGCAGCAGGCCCCGAGCGCCTGCAAGCCCGTCAGCAAGGGGAGCGGCGAGGGCTCCGGGAGCGTGAGCTCCCCCGCCAGGGCCCTGCTGAAGTTCTCCACGCCACGCGACCCGGCTGCTTTGGCAGCGTTCATCAACCTGCGGGTCATCAATCCGGAGCATGAGCACTGGCGCCGGGGTGTGGAGGCCGCTGTGATCTACGCCCGCGAGCGCGGTGACCTGCGGGTGCCGTTCACGTTTCGTGTCCCGGCCGTCAACGACCAGGAGTCTGAAGGCCAGGGGTGGCCGGCCTCGCTCGCCGGGTTCCCGCTGGGGCAGTGGACCGCCGACGCCCGCCGCTTCTACGCCCGCGGGGATATGGACGAGGCCCGTGTCGCCCAGCTGGAGAAGCTCGGCATGATCTGGTCCCACTTCGACGTCGCATGGGAGGCGGGCCTGACCGCCGCGCGCGGGTGGGCCGCCGAACACGGCCACCTCCTGGCCCCGCTGGACGCCACCTTCCAGGGCGCGGCGGTGGGCATCTGGCTGAAGAACGCGCGGGCCGCCGCCCGCAAGGCTGCCGAGAACGAGCAGCGGCGTGCCGAGGGCCTGCTGGTGGGATCGGTGGCCGGGGCGCTGTCGGAGGACCGACGCGAGCAGCTGGAGGAGATCGACGCGTCCTGGTGCCCGTCGTGGCCCGTGACGTGGCAGCGGTGCTTCCACCTCGTGCGGATGCACCTGGACGCGGGCGAGGCGGTGCCCGCCGAGGCGGGCGAGGTCCTGCGCCAGGGTGAAGACCTCGGGCGGTGGGTGACGTCGGTTCGCTACGGGTGGGACCAGCTGAGTGGCGTGCAGCAGTGGATGTGCGAGCAGGTCCTCGGGGTCACGCCTGTGCCCGAGGAAGAGAAGCCGAAGCCGCGTCGTACGCAGGCCGATAAATGGGTCGCCAACCTCGCGGCCGCCCGGCAGTTCTTCGAGCGCGAGGGACACCTCAAGGTGCCACGTAAGCACGTGGAGATCGTGCTCTCCGAAGACGGCCACGAGGACCAGTTCCGCCTGGGGGCGTGGGTCAACAATCAGCGCAGCCGGGCCGCCGCTCTGACCCCGGAGCGGATGGAGCAGTTGTCCGAGGTCGGAATGCGGTGGGTGTAGCAGCGCGCGGGGCGGGTCGAAGCGCAGCCCATGCAACTGTTTCTCGTTAACGCCCAGGGAGAGTTCGCCCCTGCAGAGGATGAGCTTTCCCGTGTGCCAGTTGGCGCCGGCGCTCTCCGAGCTCTGTACGAAGAGGCCCCGCCGCGCACGGGGCGGGGCCTCTTGGCCGTCTGGGCGCTTGTGTGACCGCTGACCACGTCTGCCCGCGGCGCGTCCTCGTTACTCCTGGGTGCGGTCGCCGGGCGCCGCCGGGAGCGTCGGTGGCTGGGCTCCGGCCAGTGGGGTGCGGGTGAGGCTGCCCCAGTTGCTGGCATCCTGGCTGAGTGTCGCGTCAAGCAGTTCCATCGCCTCTTGCGCGATGGTCTGCCGGTCCTCGCCCGCCGCTTCGCGACGCTCGACATTTCTGATGATGCGTTGGAGTTCCGCAAGGATCAGGCTCCGCTGCTGCCACAGATCGTGGTGACGCATGAGGCCGCTCCACGCCGTGATCACGCCGATCACGCCTGCTACCGCGGTGCTGGCCAACCCGAGCCAGGGAGCGTAGGCCCGCCAGGCCGCGACTGCTACGCCCAGCACCGCGATCATTCCGTTCAGAGCGGCGATGCCCACCGTGGTCCGTCGCGCCTTCATCTTCATCAACTCGCGGGTGCGCGTGTACTCCCTGCGGAAATGTTCCAGGTAGTGGGTGGTCACCTCAAGGGCGTCGGCTCCGGTCGGAGGCGGTTCCGTCGGGCGCATGCCTGTGAACCTCTGCTGCCTTACGGCCTGTTGCTCCGTTCCGGGCCTCTGAGTCATGCACGGGATCCTAATCTCGGTAACTTCAGCCCCGGTCGGGGCCGTCCTGCCCGGCCGTGTGTATTCCTCACGTGCTGTCCGGACCCACCTGCGGCGGCGAGGGGTCCGCGTTGTCGTTCCATAGCCGTCCGACCAGGTTGGCCGTGGCCTGGAGCGAGGCCCGCTCGGTGGCCGTCCGCCCGATTTCGACGGCAGGGCATACAAGTTCGGTTGGGCCGGCCCCCTTGCCACCCGCTTCGGCGGAATGGGGTGCCGGCCGTTTTCAGAGATCCTCATCATCGTCCGGGGCATCCGGCGAAGCGAAGTGAAATGGCACGCCAAGATGGCGGGCCGGCGCCCGGCCCGCCTTGGCGGCGGCAATGCCGGGCGGAGAGCCGTCAGGGCGGCGGTAGTCGGTCGCCAGGCGGCTCGCCCCGTCTGGGGAATCCAGGACCGCGACCAGGAGCACGAACCAGTAGTCGTGCACGGTGTCGCCTTCCCGGACGCCTCCACCGCGGCCACCCGGCCCGGGAGGGCTGCGGCGCGCGCTGCGAGTGACGGAAGGTCGAGCGGATCCGGCGGGGTGTGCTGCACTCGGTCGCCGAGGGCCTCGTATCGTGTGTGGGCCACCCGCTCGGCCTCGTGCAGGCCTATCCCCGGCGGACGCGATGCCTCCCAGACGGACCTGACCGCCGACAGCCGACGATCCCGCAGCACGGCGGCGTCCACCTCCCGGCAGGTCCGTTCCTCCAGGTGGGCCCACCAGCCGCTCACTGGGCCACCGGTCGGGTTTTCAGGGCCTGCTGCGTCATAGGCCCGAACGTACGTCAGGGCCCGGAACCCGGACCAACGGCTCCTTGGTGCTGCAGGATCCCGGGCTCTGGCGCAACTTCCGTGCCCCGTCGGCCGGGGCTCGCGCTGGCCTCTGGACGCGCTGCTGGCCTGCTGGTTCGCCAGGGTCGCCGGCCTCGGACGCCGAGATCGGTACGGTTTCACGGAAGTTGTGCCAGAACCCAGTCTCGTGGAGAAGGCCAGGTGACGGACAGCCGTCCAAGGAAGGTCTCGTTCACAGGGCCGGGCAGGGCCGGGCAGGGCCGGGCAGGGCCGGGCAGGGGGTAGCCGGACGCGGCGGCGCGGGCAAAGGCTGTTCCGAATTCCGCATGGCTGTCCGGGCCCGCGATGCCTCAGGGGGCAGCACGTAGGTGTCAGGGCTATGGAACCGGGCGTTGGGGGCGGTCAGGTCGTGGTCGGGTCCGCCCGCGTGGTCCATCTGACCGGCATGTCACTCCTGGGGGCTGGTGGAGACCGTCAGGCGCTGGGGGGGGGGACGCGCAGGGCCAGCAGGGCAGTGTCATCGCTGGCCCACCCGCCGTGGTGATCGGACAGCACGGCGGCCAGCTCTTTGACCGTCGCGGCAGCGTCCAGGCCGGTCGTGGCGGCCAGCGCCGCGGCGAGCTCGGCCTCACCGAAGGTCGGCGGGGCGGCGGCCGGGGTACCGGGGCGCGGCCGGCCCTCACAGGCCCCGTCGGTGTAGAGCAGCAGCAGGTCGCCGGGCGCCAGGCGGTAGCGCACATCGGTCAGCTGCGTGGTGGGCAGCACACCCAGCAGCGTGCCCGGCGTTCCGAGCTGCTGGATACGGCCGTCGACGCGGCGCACCAGCGCCGGCAGGTGGCCTCCCAGTGCGATGCGCCCGGACAGCCCGGCCCGGGTGATGCGGAAGGCGGTGTATACGGCGGTCAGGAAGCGGGGGGCCCGCTGTTCCAGCATCGCGGTGTTCAGCCGGTCCAGAAGCGCGGCCGGTGACGGTGTCTGTCCGGCGTCGGCCCGAACCGTGTAGCGAGCCATCGAGGTCACCTGCGCTGCGGCCACGCCCTTGCCGCACACGTCTCCGAGCACCGCTCCGTAGTAGTGCCCGTGGGTGTGGAAGAGGTCGTAGAAGTCCCCGCCGACCTCGACCCCGGCCCGTCCGCTGGTCGATGCCGGGAGGTAGGACGCAGCGGTCTCCAGGCCCGGTACGGGGCGCAGTGTCGGCGGCAGCAGTCCCTGCTGGAGGCTGTGGGCGAGATCGGCGGAGACCCGGTGCGCCTGGCGGGAGGATTCCAGGCTCTGCCGCAGGTGAATTTCCGCCGAGACCGAGCGAGCCAGTGTTGCCAGGGTCGTCAGATCTCCCGGTGTCCAGGTGCGGGGTTTGTCGTCGATGACGCAGAGACTTCCCAGTACCTGCCCCTGCGGGGACAGAAGGGGGTAGCCGGCCCATGCGCCGATGCGCATGGGCGTGAGCGAGGGGTGGTCGCGGGTACGCGGGTCAGCGGCCGCGTCGTCCACGATGAAGGATTCCCCGTCCAGGCCGACAAGGAAGTAGCAGAAGCTCTCGCGCACCGCGTTCTGCCGGTCGGACAGCTCTTCGGCGTCCACGCCGATGCAGGTCTTCCAGAATGAGCGGTCGGCATCGACCAGGGTCACGAACGCCCGCCCGGAGCCGGTCACCCGCGCCGCCAGCGTCGCCAGGTCCTCGAAGGCCTCCTCCGGCCCGGTGTCCAGCAACCGCGTGGCCGCCACCGCTGCGAGCCGCACCGAATCCGACAGCGCCGCCGGCAGGCCGTCCGGCCGCACGCCCCCCGCGAAATGCACCCCGCTCACCACCGGTCCAGCAACTCCCTCGGGCCCTGTTCGGGCACATAGCAAATCACGCCCCCATCCCCCACGACAGCCTTCCTGTCGCCCGCCCTCGCTGACCACGATCAGTCACGTCCCCTCAGTGATCGGACGGCACATGCTCAAGATCGCGGTGGGCTCGCCGCATCACAGCTGTTGTCACCCGGACCCTCTGGGTTCGCCGGCATCACAGTCGTTGTCACCCGGACCCTCGTGGAGTCCTCGGCGAGGTCGGCGGCCGGCTCCCACGCCCAGGGGTGGGAGCCGGCCGGCGGGCAGGGTGGGCGCATCCGGTGGGAGCCGGGCAGCCCGGTCGTCCAGGTCGGCAAGGATGCCCAGTGCCTCTGTGAACCTCGTTGCGGGCCAGGTCTTCGCCTGCCGTCTGACCGAGGCCGGGCTTTTCGGCGAGCTGCGGGTCTGGGAGCCGCCGGATCTGCTTGACCGTGGGCTCTGCGCGGTGCGGTTGCTCATACAGTGCCGGATCACCCGCGTAAGGGCCTGGCCCTGTCCTGCGTTCGCAGCGCAGGGTCAGGTTGTCGAACGCCTCAAGCCGCTGTCTCATCCAGTCCTGATTCACGGGCCGCATTCCAGGCGCGGAGTCCGGCAATTCCCGGTCTCACCGGCTCGGCAAAGCCAGGAGCAGCGGTAAGGGCCCGCGCCCAGAGGGCGGTTCGGGCCCTTCCGCTGGGATCTACAGGTCGAACTCGAGGTGTTCGATGTCCGTGAACCGGACCTCTTCCAGGCTGCCGGCGCGGCGGCCGCCGTCCTGGAAGTACACCTCCTTGAGCGCTTCGGCCGCGATCTCCTGGAGCCGCTGGTCGGTGGCGCCTTGCTCCTGGGCGTCGAAGAGGCGGGCGGCGTAGCGGGGCGGCAGGGCGATGGTCAGGTGGCGGATGCGGTCCTGGTCCGTCGACCCGATCGGTGCGGTGTAGCCGATGCGGGCGCGGGTGTCGACGACGATGCCGCCCGTGGACGCGGCCTTCGCCTTGGCCTTGGCACGGATCTGCGGCTGCCAGCGGGCCTTCACCTCGCGCTCCAGGCGGGCGGCGAGGTCCGGGCGGGGCTTCCTGATCTGGTCCTTCACGTACCGCTCGACGGTGCGCTGGGAGATGCGCAGCATCTGGGCGACCGCCTTGGTGCCCCCCAGCTGCTTGACCAGGTAGCGCATCTGCGGGCCCGCGCTCTTCGGCGCCGGGCGGGTGAACGCCTTCTGCACCGCGGCTTCCAGGCCGTCCCCGAACAGGCTCATCGTCGCGTTCTCCTACTCTCCCCTGTCGACGTCGGTGACGGTGCCGTCCTTGATGTACCGGGCGAGGTTGAGCTCGGGGGCGTGGAACTGCTCGCGGACGCCCTCGCCCCACAGCACGCTCTGGGTGCCCTCCCACTTCACCAGGCCTGGGTTCACCCCGAGCTTGAAGCCGCCGGGCAGCGGCTTGCCGTCCCGGTAGGGCAGGAAGTCCAGCGGGGAGGGCCCCTGGGAGGCGTAGACGGCGCAGTCCGAGAGGACCGCGACCGGGTACTGCCCGGTGAAAGCGGCATGCCTGACGATCTTGCGGTGCATGTTGATCCGGGTCCGGGAGATAACGGCGGCGCGAATGTCCGGCCGCCAGGTGGGCCGGGCGAGGGCCCGCCAGGGCTGCCCAGGTTTCCAGCCCTCGCCGCGCGGGCGCTCGCGCAGCTTGCCGATGCCGCCCTTCACGGACGCCTTGACCGCGGACACCACGATCGCCAGCTCAGGGTCACGCTGCCGGTAGCCGTCCATCGCCTTCAAGAACTCCTCCGGCGACAGATCGGCGCCCACCCCGAGGTCGGCCATCGTAGCCAGGTAGGCGTCACGCAGCCGCTGGTACCAGCCGTCCAGGTAACGGCCGTTGTCGTACCGGACCCATGCCTCGATCGGTGTCACGTCGTAGCCGAGCTCCACCGCGTAGGCGACGGTGGGCGTGGCGTACCACGCCGGGCCCTCGGGCCGTTCACCCTTCGGTGTGAACGGGCTGGGCAGCAGCGAGCCGTCCAGGTCCGCCCACGTGTCCTTGGCCACCTTCACCCTCGACAGGTCGGCATGGGACAGGTCGACCAGCCAGGAGCCGGGCAGTTTCGCGTCGAAGACGGGGTTCTTGACGTGCACCGGTGCGCCCAGGCCGACCGTGAGGCCGTTCGCGCCGGCGGCGAAGGCCATGTTCACATCGATGCCCACCAGGTTGCGGTGCAGGCATTCGGCGTCAGTGAGCGGGCGCGCCCAGTCGTACGCCTCCTCCACCAGAACCTCCGCCGGGGTGCGGTGGTGGAAACGCGGCAGGTCCGCGAGCAGCGGGTGGCCGTCGGGAGCCTCGCACGGTGCACACTGAACCGGGTCCCTGCCCAGCGAGCCGGGGTTGTGCTCGGAGTGCCGCTTGCCCCTCTCATCGGGTTCGGAGGCACGGGTCGGCGGATGCAGGGCGGTCATCAGTTCCAGACCGGTCACGGCGGTCGATCCGCGCGGCGTCATCACCCGGGCCGCATACGTGCCCAGCAGCCGGGCCAGATCCGCCGGTGGCAGCTGCCCCGTGTCCGCCCAGTGCCGGGTGTCGAGCGCGTCCCACGACGGGATGCACAACTGCACGCACGCCCGCTCCGAGCCCTGCGCGGGGCGGTAGATCCGCGCCCACGGCCCGAAGCCGCGCTTGGTCAGCTGCCAGCTGGCGCGCGTCAGCTGCTTGATGACCTTGTGGCCCTCCGGGATCCGCCCGGCCAGGCGCTCCTGTGGTGCGAGCGTGACCGGCAGGCCGTAATACTCCAGCGCAGCCCTGGTGAGCACGAGCAGCGGATCGCCGTCCTTGCCCGGCCCGGACAACTTCGGCTGACCGAGCCGCCCCTGGCTCAGCGTCCACTCCACCAGAGCGGCGATCGACTTCGCCGGTACGTCCAGGACCAGGCCCCCGACGCAGTACGCCAGCACCTGACCATCTGCGTCGACGTCGACGACCGCGAGCGGCCCGTTCTCGAACCGTGCATCACCACCACCGCCGTCGCTGGCGGCGGGGGCAGCCTTACGCGCGGGCGGCCGACGCGGTGCCGGCCTGGTCGTGGCCACCGGATCCGGCACGACGGCAGAGACCAGCGCGGTGTCCTCGGAAACAGGCCCCGGCGCCTGGTCTGCGGGTTCGGGGCGGGCTTTGGCCGGTTCAGCTCCCGTTGGCGCAGGAGCGGCTGCGAGGACAGGCGTCCCGGGGACCGCCGTGTCCTCACAGGGCACCGGGGCGCCTGCGGGGTAGAGCTGGGCAAGCTGCTTCAGCAGGCGGGCGTAGGCATCACGCTCCGGCGGCCGCGGTTCGGTCCTGCCGGCCTCCCAGCCGGACACCGTGGCCCGGCGCACCTGCAGAGCGGCGGCCACCTCGTCCAGCGTCAGGCCGTGCGCCTGGCGCAGCCTCTTGCGTTCCGCCGGAGGCGGCAGCGTTGAACGGGACGAAACCAGCGCATCAACCGCATCGAACAACTCTGACATGCAGCACCTCCAGTCCCCCAACCCTAGCCTGAAGCGCACCTTTCGCGTACTGAACGCGTACGGATGACGTAAATGACGGTTGTGGCCCGGCATCCCCGCCCGTACCGCGAGTCGGCCTGGGGGTGGCGCGTACCGGCCACCACTGGTGGCAGCGTCCCCCGGAGCCCGGGAGGGCATCGGCATCCACGACCCGGCCAAGTCCTCCGCCGGCGTCGCCATCGCCTCCGGACCCCCGGTGGCTCCACACCCCCCGGTTCCGGGCCGCGGGAGAGTAATCGCTCAAGCGCGCCCGAGGCAACGGGATGCCACCTCCAACAGGAAGCACCGGCACTGCCGGTGTACGCGAAGGGATCCGTCAGGACGGAACCAATGATGTACACGGTGCTCTCGGCGAAGGAGCGCCAAGTTCCCCCGGGCACAGCACCCGCCGGCCCGGACGCTCTGCAGTGATGCCACCCTCGCCCACAACGCGTGAAAGGCAGACCGTGCACACAGCGCCTGAACAGAGGCCGACAGCCGGATGCACCGGCGAGCCCGGATACGGAAGACCAGTCCCGGCACCCGCCGCACGGCCAGGGCCGCATCCGGCACGGCTCCCGTACCAGTACCAGTACCGGCTCCCGTACCAGCTCCAGTTCCAGTACCAGTTCCAGTACCGGCCAGAACGCGAGGGACACGAGGGACACGAGCAGCGGGCACGCCACAATCGGCGGCCAGACGGCACAGGTAGTCCAGGACAGGCAGGAACAGGCGCTCGGCATCGTCGCACACCAGCACATGCGGCCCTTGCCGCGCTGCGGCCAGAGCCTGGTCAGTGGTGCTGCGCCGGCTGGCACAGCGCACCTTCAGCGCGAACGCGTCGGCGATCGTGCAGCGCAGCCGGGCGACGGCCGCGCCCACGGGCACCGTGACCCGGCGTACCGCCGGGCCGGGGCCGGCAACCCGGTACTCGTGTAGGTTCGCGCCGCCGGTGTCATTCCGGACCGCGGTGACCTGCTGCTTGTGCTGCTGTCTCATCAGATGTCCCGCGGTTTCGGTCTCAGTTCGGTGGCATTTCCTCACGCGGCTTCGCCTTGCTGGGCTTCGTCGGGCTTCCAGGTCTGGTCGAACCAGGTGATGAAGTCCTTCACGGTTCCGATGCGGGCGATTCTCTCGTGGATGGCTCGCTGGTCGTGGCCGGGGAGGAAGTCGCCGCGGCTGATGGGTTTGCCGCATCCGCAGTTGCATTCGCGGTTGCCGAGGGGGGAGTCGAAGTAGGTGATGGGGTTCTGCTGGGTGCCATTCGGGGCGGGCTTGCCGACGTAGTGGTCGTGGACGGGGTGCCCGGGGCCGAGGATGCGGCCTTCGAAGGCCCGTCGCCCGCCAGGAACGTCGACGATCCGCTCAATCTCCATGGCCTGGCGGATGATCCCGCCGCCGTTGACGACCGCGAACCGCTCTCGTTCGACGCGTGATCCGGGCATGACCCAGACGCCGCGGGCGATGTCGTGGAGCTGCTGGTCGGACAGCCCATCGCTCCAGCCGATCTGTGAGCGCTGGAGGGGGTCGCTGTTCGGGTCGACGTTCTTCTTCTTGCCGAGGGTGATCTGGATCATCGCGCCTCCTTGCGAGGCCGCCTCGGTGGTGGGAGATACCGAGGTGACCTGTTCAGGATAGACTATGCATCCCCGTTATGACGGGGTATTGCTGGTCTCAATCTCAAAGTGCGATCGGTTCTCCCCGGGCGGCGGCCGGGCAGGTCGTGCCGTCGGCCCAGGTAGCTGATCATTCCTAGCGAGAAGCCGGTCTACTCGGCGAGCTCGCGGCCCGCTGCGAATGTGAGCGGCGCTCACCAGCCTGCCGAATCAGTACCGCCCCCGCGCCGGCCGTGAGAGGCAGCCGGCCTGTTTGTCTGAGGATCTGCGGCCGCGAGTTGCACTCCCCCAAGGGAGGCGTCGTCCGAGCCTCCGCCTTGGGTGCCTCGCCCTCACGCTGAGGGGCCAAAAACGCCAACTCCGAGCGCCGGGAGCGTGACATCCGCGACAAGCTGTCCACCAGGCGCCCGGCGTACCGAGATCGCTGCGCGAAAGTAGAGAAGGTCCTGCAGGGAGGGGTTCCAGGGAAGGTGGTTGTGGCTGATGGGGGCCTCTGGTTCGAAAAGCGCGTGGACGGGCAGCTCGCGGGTGAGTGGGCGAGAGCTGGTATTCAGCACGACCAGAACACGTTCGCCATCGCGGTGGCGCACGAAGGCGTAAATGCCTGGTCGGTCGAGTTCCGAGAACAGGATCTTCTCTTCCCCGAGGTGCAGCGCCGTATGCCGTCGGCGAAGCTCGATGAGCCGCCTGGTCCACCGAAAGAACGGCGAGGATCTGTCGAACCTGTCGCCATAGGAGCTGGGCGACGTGAACCTTCCCTCGGGAAACATATCCTCTCTGTTTCCCGGATCAGCAGGATCCTGAAGATGCTCAGGTTCCAGCCGCTGTGTAGATTGGCGGAATCCCTGCTCGGTTCCGTAATAGAGCATGGGAATGCCGATCGAGAGGATCAGATGGGCGAGGGCTACCCGGAGGCGCCCCACAGGCTCGGCGTCCCGGAGGAATCGGTAGACGTCATGGTTGTCGATGAATCTGATCGTGAATCCGTGATCGCAGCTGAATGCCTTCGACGCGATATCGAAGCTCTCCTCCAGTTCTCTCGCGGGTGCCTGGCCGTGGAGGGCCCAACTCTGGCGTCGGTATTCACCGTAGTTATAGACGGCGCCCATTCCGGAGTCGAAGCATGAAGCAATCAACGTGTCGTCGTCGCTTGCGTGCTCCCCGATGATCAGAAAGTTGTCCTTCCCCAGGTGATCGGCATAATTCCTGACGGTGTCACACAGTCTCGCCACGAAGGAGCGGTCCATGTGTCGGACCGCATCAAGACGGATTCCGTCGATATCGGACTCCCGGATCCACCAGCACGCGATGGACTGAAGGATTCGCTGCGTATCCGGGTTCTCCGTCGCGAGTCTGCGATAGTCCGGTGGGAAATCCCCCAGAGTCTCCTGCTCGGTGTCGTTCCAATCGTCAATGACGCCGTGCCGCGAGAAGTGTTGCGGCGAGGCAAGTTCAAGCGGACGGATCCAGATCTCGTTGTCACGAATGCTTGCAGCCTCCCCCCTGCCCCTCCAGATGTTACTCCCGTCGGCATACTCGAACACAGGACCGGCGTGGTTCAGTACGAGGTCGAGCACGACACGGATGCCGCGGTCGTGGGCTCCGGAAACAAGCTGCCGGAAATCCTCCATGGTGCCGAGCCGAGGATCCACTGCCATGAAATATCGGGGCGCATATCCATGATATGAGCCGGGGCCGTTGAGTACGACTGGAGTGAGATGAATCGCCGTGCCACCAAGATCGCGGATGTAGTCGAGTCGTTTTGAGAGCCCTCGGAGATTTCCCCCGTGCCGTGAACGACCATCGCCCGGATCTCCCTCAACAGTCGCTGGCGTATCGGTCTGGAAGCGGTCCACGACAATGGAATAGAGGATCTCTTTGCGCCAGTCATCCGGTGAGGCGTGATACTGGCGCGCATCAGACTTCGCGAGTGAGATCTCGGCGATACTCTCCGGCGCCCCGACTTCCGGAACGGGGCCTTCCGATCGCGGACACGGCGACTGGTGTGCGGCAGGAATCATGGTCGGGACCATAGACATTTCCGGCCGACCGGTCCAGACCGTGCACTTCAGCCGGTCTTGTTCCGCTGCTGGATCCGTGCTGTACTCGAACGCGAACTCGGCCGGCCGGGACTGGGGGATCATGATCAGCACTGTGCGCTCCTTATTTCATCGAGTGGCGTGGACGGTCAAACGATGGCGCCTGCGGCGCACCGATCCGTTCATGTACAAGTGAATCGGCCGATGCTGTGATCACTTGGGGAGTATCTGCGCTTTCCCACGACGCGTCCCTGGCCGTTGTGCAGGACGAGAAATTTGTTTTCGCAGCGCATTCAGAACGCTATTCCCGGATAAAGAACGATGCTTTACTCCATCCCGAGCTGATCCGAGAAGCCAGAAGTTTCGGCGCGCCGGACGAGGTCATCTGGTACGAACGACCGTTGGTTAAGAAGCTGCGACACATGCGGGCGGGTCAATGGCATCACGCGATGTCGACTTCCGACCTACCCAGTCGGTATCTGCGGTCGATCGGCCTGCCACACAGGACGCCCGTCTCCTACGTGAGGCATCACGAAGCGCACGCCTGGGCCGGAATTGCCACAAGCGGGTTCGACTCGGCGGCCGTCATCGTCGCCGACGCCATAGGGGAGTTCGATTGCTTCACCGTCTTCTCCTACTCCCCGGAATCAGGCCTTCAACTTCGCTATCGGCGCCGCTATCCGCATAGTCTCGGGCTGCTCTACAGCGCATTCACTCGACGATGTGGTTTCAAGCCCAACGAGGACGAGTACATCCTCATGGGCATGGCCGCTTATGGGCGGCCTCGCTACGTCGATGACATCCTCGACACGTGGATATCCCTGGACACGCCGGGTTACTCGCTGACGTATAACGTCCACCGGGGCATCGGAGGGTGGCTACCCGACGCGCGCCCCGAGGACCTCGCTGCCAGCATGCAAGTAGTAACCGAGAGGGTGCTCGTCGAGGCCGCGTCCTGGGCGCGCAAGGAAATCGGTGCGCCCAACCTGATCCTCATGGGCGGTGTGGCGCTGAACTGCGTCGCCAACTCCGCCATCGCCCGCGAAGCCGGCTTCTCCCGCCTGTGGATCTTCCCCAACCCAGGGGATGCCGGTTCGAGCCTCGGAGCCGCCGCCGCCCATCTGCGGAAGCCGTTGCGATGGAGCGGGCCATACCTGGGAACACCTATCCAGCGTGACCTTGACATCCCGGCGGTGGTGAGAAGTCTGAGGACGGATGGCATGGCCGCCGTCGCCAACGGCGCCGCGGAATTCGGGCCGCGAGCGCTGGGCAACCGGTCTCTCCTCGCCGACCCCCGGTCGGCGGACATGAAGGACCGCGTCAACGGGGTGAAGGGGCGTGAGAAGTTCCGGCCGTTCGCGCCCATGATCCGCGAGGAGCTGCTCCACGACTACTTCGACGTCCCTGTGCCGAGCACCCCGTACATGCAGTTCACCGCACGGTGCCGCGAACCAGCGGAATTTCCCGCCGTTGTGCATGTAGACGGCAGCAGCCGGGTCCAAAGCGTCTCCCAGAGCGAGCATCCGGTCCTGTACGAACTGCTCCGGCAATGGGAGGACGCGTCAGGCTGCCCCGTCCTCCTCAACACGAGTCTGAACTCCCGTGGGGAGCCACTGGTGAATACCTGGCAGGAAGCCAAAGCCTTCGGCGACAGGGAAGGAGTGAGCGTCCATTGACTCCCCTGACGTCTCAGCCCGTCCGCCTTCTCGTCGCCAACGGGTGCAGCTACACCCGTGGAGCGGAACTGGGGCGGGCACAGGATGCGTGGCCGACCCTCGTAGCCAATGCACTGGATGTGCCGTGGGTCAACCTGGGCTGCGACGGAGGCTCGAACCGGCGGGTCGTCCGCACGACCGTTGGCCAACTAGACCGCCTGGCCGCAGAACACCGGGTGTCCGTCGAGGAAGTTTTGGTGATCTGCATGTGGACCGGCCTCTCCCGTCACGAGTGCTTCACGCGGCGGCGGGACAAAGGGCACGGCTACCGACCGAACCTCCCCGACGAGTTGCGCTGGCACCGTTTGAGCAGATGGCGGATCCAGATCGAGGACCAACTTTCCGAGGCCTACTACCGGCACCTGTGGAGCGCTCAAGGGGCCATGACCAACTTCGCGCTGGACTGGCTCATGCTCGACGGATACCTGCGCTCCAGAGGCGTTCAGGGCAAGTACGTCTTCGCATGGGACGTTCTGCGATTCCGGCAGGACGAGCAGACTCGAAGGCTTCTCAGCGGCCTGGACCCGGCAACCGTCTACGGCGGTTCGGTGACGAACTCGCGCACATCGTTCTATACGGACATCATCGGCCGATTCCCGACCGGGGATATGCAGCACCCGCTCGAGGGGGCCCACGCTTCCTTCGGCTCCTCCCTCACCGACTGGCTGCGGGACCACGGCATCAGGGATGCCACCCCGAAGCCCTGGTAGCCTTCCGCACGCAAATCTGGGCTGGATCGATGAGGGTGATGAACAGGCGCTGGATCTCGTCGCAAGACGCGGGATGAGCCCGACCGGTGCGGACGGGGGAAGTGAGCGTGTTCGCCGGCGCGAACCACAGCTAGAAAAGCGTGGGCGAGCCTCGCGAGAGTGCCCCAGCGGATCCAGGAGGGGTAGCGGCGGACCTGGTGCTCATCGAGGTCGGCCAGTCTTTTCCCACTCTGCAGTCTCCCCCACCTGCCATCTCGATCCAGCAACCTCCACCAAGTCGGTCAGCGGCATCGATTCGGGTGAGTAACAGCGGTAGTAGGCGCCGAACTGGCCCGGGATAGGTCATGCAGCCCTGCTATAACGGCGTATTGCCGGTGTGCTTCTCGGGGGAGATCGGATTTCCCCGGGGTGGCGACCAGGCAGATCATGCCGGCGGCCCAGGTAGCTGATCATTCCGAGCGAGAAGCCGGTCTCCTCTGCGAGCGCGCGGCAGGTGCGGCCAGCGGCGCGTTGGTCTCGGAGCCAGTCGAGATCGATCTGGCGCCAGCGGGTCGCTTCACCGTCGCGCTTCATGCCGTATTCGCGGACCAGGACCTTGATCGCCTCGGCGTTCACGCCGACGTGCTCCGCGATCCACTTGAGCGAGCGGTATTCGTCGAGGTAGAAGCGTGCGAATTTGTCTCTGGGGAGAGCTTCACGAGCCCGTCGAACAGTCGCTCCTCTCTCCCACTTCGCGCTCTTCGCCTCTGCGGGTGGTGCCGGCTGCTCCTGCAGGACGAATCGGACAGCATCATGGCTGACGCCCAGGCGACGGGCGGCCTGTGCTGTTGTCAGGCATTCGTCCCTGATGAGGCGGTGGAGCATGCCGGGGTCGATGCCCCGCAGATCGCACCCGGGCAGCTCAAGATCGCGGATGATGTCAGTCGGAGGTTGCCAGGAGAGAGGTTCGTCGCGGATTCCCTGCTGGATGAGGAAGTCGGCTGCGTGTCCTTCGAGTTGGCTTATCAGCGTCGGGGTGAGATCTGTTTCGAAGGTCCGCAGCATGGTCCGCAGTTCCGTGGTGCTGGGCGCGTAGGCGGCCGGGGCGAGGGTGCAGGGGAGCCCGCTGAGCCGTTCGAACAGCAGCGCTCGGGCGAACTGGTGGCGCCGTACTCCGCCAGCCTCGAATCCGATGTCCCGGCAGAGCTGCGTCCAGGTGTCCAGCGGCAGCAGGTTTCGGTAGTCGACCGTGCGGCGACGGTTGTAGTCGATCGGCGATCCTTCCTGGTCGAGGTAGTCCGCCAGCACGGACAGGCCGAGGCTGATGTCCCTGAAGTGGCCGCGCTTCGTGAGCCGGAACGTCATGTGAGATCCCAGCCTGTCTTCCACCGGTGCATGAAGGAGACGAGCCGCTGCGGGGAAGTCCCCAGTGCCCCCGATCAGCAGGAGGTAGCACGATAGGGCAGGGCGGATGGTGCGCGAGAGGGCCCCGTTCTGGGGACTCAGCCGGGCGGACCAGGCCGGCCAGAGCTGCGTCGGAATCTTGCGGGCCCGCTCGGTGGCCCGCGTTGCCGCCGAGCGTCCGGGCCTGCTCGGCCGTCGGTCCGCGGTGCGGTAACGCAACTGGTCAGTGCCCTTGAGGCGGGGTGCGAGGGCCGCGAGATGGATCGCGTCGAAAACCGGGCTGGTGTGGGCCCATCGGTGTGCGACCTTGAGCGGGATGGTGCCGTCGACGTCGCTGATCAGGTGTCGAAGAGCGGCTCCGGCCGCGTGGATGTCACCGTGCTCGAGGATGTGCAGGGCCGTGCTGACTGCGAGGGCGGCAGTTGCGGCCCGTTGCGGGGCAAGTCGTCCCGGACGGGTTTCCTCGACGGGGTCGAAGGACCGCCGCTTCTTGGGCAGGGGCTGCCGGTGCAGCGCCAGGATCTCGGGCGGGGCGAAGCCCGCCAGCCGGTCAGGATCGGGGACGCGGCGAAGGAGGATGCAGGTCAGTGCCCGGAGGTCTCCGAACAGCGCAAGGCTGGGCTGGGGACGATCCTGGTAGACGCCGAAGCCGGCCCGATTGCAGGCGATGGCCTCCTCGATGAGCTTCTGGGCGGCGATCACAGGTCCGGTCGCGGCGAGCGTGAGTGCGGGAACCTCGTCGAACGGCTGGCCGCAGCGCGCCGGCGGCGCATCGTTCTCCGAGGGGCTGTGGCAGCGGCCCGGAGGGAGCGGGTGCCGGGTGGTCGTCGGGAAGTGCCGGGGCATGCGGCTGCAGCAGGGGCAGGCGGTGATCGAGGCAGGCGAAGGACCAGCCGAGTCTCCAGTTCAGCCGCCATCTGCCGCCGGTCGCGGCCAGGCAGGCCGGGCAGTAGCGAGACCCGCGGGCCCTCCCCCAGACATGCCTCGCCTCGACGCGTCGCCGCTGTGCGTCGACGACGAGGGCTCGTTGGTCGTAGCGGGCCAGGGTCATGGCGTGTGCCTGTGCCGGGGTGGGGCCGGCCGACCATGAGATGGCTGCTGCCTGGTCCGCGTCGAGGAGGGTGACCAGGCGTCTCAGGATGCCCGAGTCCACCGGCCGGGAGGATCCGCAGGGCAGCAGTCCCATCGAGGTCAGGACGTCGCCGGTGGTGGTGCCCAGTCTGTGGGCGATCGCCTCCCACCAGGAGTCGAGTGCCTCGCCTGGCTGCGGGGCGAGGCGGATCGGCAGGGTCCGCGCGTGCGTCACCGGCGGGCCGCCTTCTGGCGGGTCCGTCGGGAGCGCTGTCCCTTCAGGAGATTGCGTACGTCGTCCTGGGCCAGGTGCGCCGCCTGGTCGATCTTGACGCGGCTGAGAAGTTCCTCGTCCAGACGCTCGGCGCCGGTGCGGATGGCTCGCTGACAGCCGCGGTTGATGAGGGTCATCAGCGAGCCGATGTGGCCGCTGGAGCGGATGAACAGGTAGTCGAACAGGTAGTTGGCGAGCATGCCCCGGTAGGTGTCGCGCAGGACCAGGCGCTTCTCCAGCGCCAGCAGCAGCCGGCGCCACTGGTCGCGGCCCTGGTCGGTGGTCAGTTCGAAGGACCCCATGTCCAGACGGGTCGTGCGCCGGCCCGTCTGGGCCAGGACCGCGTTGTCGTAGGACTCGCCCTCGGAGAACAGGCCGCGCTTGGCCAGGCCGACCCCCACGAACAGCAACGTGACCGGGAACTCGTTCGCGACGTACTTGAAGTGGTTGCTCACTTCGACGCCGCCGGCCGCCCTCCAGCGCAGGAAGTGCAGATCATCGACGATCAGCAGCTTCACATCGCAGGAGAGCACGCAGTCCAGGGCTCGCTGGGCGAACTGCGCGGTGGTGCCGGTAGTGCGGCCGGGGTGACCGAAGAACTCCAGCATCGCCCGGTTGAAGTCCTTCATCCCGGTGTTCCCGGTCAGGCCCACCCGGCAGACGGGGAGCCGTTCGTGCCCGCCGGCGGTGAACGCGCCGCCCTCGGCGATCTCCCGGCGGTGGAAGTCCCGGGCGAAGGCCAGCACCGCGGTCGTCTTGCCCAGTCCGGGGACGGCGTCCACCGCCACGGCGCCCTTGGCCTGGGCGCCGTCCTGCTGGTTGCTGTCGAGGATGTCCCACAAGTCCTCGTGCAGCTCGGCCAGCTGCGGGGTCCGCAGCGGCCCGAGGTTCGCGTGCCAGACCCGCCGGGCCTGGTCATACTGCGCCTTCGCGCGCTCGCCCAGCGCCATGTACTCGCCGCAGGGCAGTAGTTCCGGCTGTGTCCGCGGTGCGGCTCCCGCGAACGCCGCCCAGCCCTCCTTGCGCGAGAGCGTCAGCGCGTCCAGGCGGTGGGAGTCCCCCGGCGTCCAGGTGCCCTCGCTGTTCACGCGTCCTCCAGAGCGCCCGAGTAGAAGTCGCTGTCGTCTTCGAGCTCCACGAATTCGGCCTCGTCAGCCGCGTCGTCGTCGCCTGTCTCCGGTGCGGCCCCGGAGGCGAGTTGCGGTTCTGCCTCGTCCGGCAAGTCCATGAGGCGTCTCACGCTCGGCAGCGTCGCGACGCTCTCCTCGGGCTCGGGCAGATCCAGGGCCTTCTGTTCCCGGGCGAGCCGCAGCGCCATCCGGCGCTCGACCAGCGTGACGCCCAGACCGAGGTTCCAGCGTTCGAACAGGTCACGGACCGCAGCCTTGTCGTCCGGGAACCGGTCGCGGGACGCGGCCAGGCGGCGGGCGAACTGCAATGCCTCCTCGCTCACCGGCATGTCCCGGCCCGGTGCGTGCTCCCAGGCCAGCGCATGCCACCTGCGGTTCGAGGGATCGCGGAAGTAGACCGCGTTGATGTCGTCCGGGTTCACCGCGACGGGCCACTTGCCATCCCGCTCGCCGCTGAGCAGACCGCGGTAGGAGTCCAGGGCGGCGCCGTTGTAGCGGCGTGCGTCCAGGTCGACGCCATAGTGCTGGATCCTGCGCCGTTCCACCCGCAGGAACTCAAACGCCAGATCCGGATCGCGCGGGACCTTGATGTAGCCGGCCCGGTTCAGCCCGTGCTCGAACATCGCAGCCGGCGACATCCGCAGCCCCGGCACCCCGGGATCGACCAGACTGGTGTGCGGCCGGTGGTGATAGACGCAGGCCACCCACTCACGGATGATCGCCTCAAGCTCGTGGAGGAAGAAGAACGCCTCCCCTTCCGGCCGCTCGCCCCGGGAGTGCAGATCGGGCCCCTTGTAGCCGGGCAGGGCCTGCAGCAGGTCCTCGCGCAGGGTCAGAAAAAATCTCTCCAGCGGGCCCTTGTCCCGGCCAGTCCGCAACCGGGCAGGCTGCACCGAGATCCCCAACCGGCGGCAGACGCTGGTCAGATGCTCCGAAACGAACACCTTGCCGTGATCGACCAGAACCGTCTCCGGCACCAGCGCGGGCGACGCCGCCCCACGCATCGGCCCCTCAAGCGCGGTGACGTCGATCAGCACCGACCGAGGGATGCCGTGTTCGGGCCAGACCGCGTGCGCCGGCCAGTCGGCCCCCGCGGGCCGGGGGCGGAACGCCTGGTAGAGGGCGACGCTGGCGTCGACGGCCTTCGTCGACACCGGCGTGACCCTGATCCCCAAGACGCAGCGGGTGTACCAATCCATCGCAACGGTCAGCTCCGCCTGCAGCCACTGCAGAGTCACCGGGTCCAGGGCGAAGACGTCCAGCCGGTTGGTGTCCATCAGCAGGTACTCGCCCGGCCGGGTCGGCCGCAGCTTCCCGTAGACGCCGCCGGGCCGGCCGGCGATGTCCCGGTTCCGCTTCGTGCTCAGCCGGAACGTCGGATGACGCCGCTCCAGGTCCTCCAGGAGGCGGTAGGTGGTCGCCCGGCTGGGCAGGTCCTCCTCCGCAAAGCCCCTGGCCAGCAGCCGGGCCCGGGTCCGCTCGATGACCATCTTGCGCGACGGCTTGGACTGGCCCGTGTGCTCGACCATCACCTCCAGCGCCGCCTCCGACCACACCTCCGCGTTCCGGTGCCCCGAACGCGGCCCGCTGCGGGCCGGCACCAGTCCCGCTTCACCATCCTGACGGAAGGCCGCGACCCACCGCTTGACCGTGCGAGTCGCTACCTCGAGCTCGGCCGCCTTCGCCGCGTACCGACTCTCCATCGGCTCACCCGCCGCGTAGGCAGCACGAGGCTCCCCCGCGGCCGGCAGTTCCTCGCTGCCACTGCGGAAACCGGTCAGCACCTCCCGGACATGCGCGGCCCGCTCCAGCACCCGCTCCCGCTCGCCGGCGTCGAGCTGGCCCAGCAACACCGCCGCTGTCTCATGCGGATCGTCGGAGGCCGGCCCCGGCCCGTCCGGGATGATGCGAGCGCGGTCGGACAGCAGCAGTTCTTTGACGGCCAGCCGCAGCAGCCGGCCCCGGCCGTCCTTGAGGACCACCTCGCCGCCCGCCTGCGTGCCGGCGAATTCCACCACCTCGACGACCTCGCCGTCGTAGGAGAAGCGGCTCCCCACTCCCACCCGCACCGCAGCCCGGCTCACGGCGCCGTCCTCAGCACGCTGCGGGCGCTCAGGGGAACGCTCAGGTCGACCGACCACTGCTGCTTCCAGAGCAGGTGCAGGACCCCGGCCCGCACCAGCGGAGCCGGACGACCGGGCAGGCAGGCGAAGGTTTCTCCCAGCGTGCCCCCGTCCACAACCCGGTCGCGTACTTCATCGAGGATGACCGGGTCGAACAGCCGCTCAGGCGGTGACTCCTCCTCCACCGCCTGGTCGTATATCTCCTCGGTCAGGTCCGGCTCGAACAGCCAGTCGCGGCGGTAGCCCGCGAGGAACCGGACGTTAGCCAGCTCGGCTTCCGGCGGTTCGCTCCACACCTCGTAGTGCCATCCGCGGGACTCGACCGCCTCGCGGGTCCAGGCGAAGGTGAACGCGTGCTCCGGCTTGGCCGCCCGGTGCCGTGGCTTGACGTCGACGATCAGTGGGCCTGCCGTGGTGGCCATCAGGTAGTCCGGGATGTGCCGGCGCAGCACTCCGTCCACTTCGGCCCGCAGCAAGAAGGGCTGGGCCACGATCGCCGTCACATCCCGGTCGAAGTCCGCGTAAAGCAGCCGTGCCAGCTCCAGCCGCGACTCGTAGATCACGTGATCCGACTGCGTGCTCGACCAGTACGAACCCGATTAGTGCTTCTGCCCCATGTACCAGCGAAACGTCCGCCACGGCTCGGCCGCGTACAGCATCTCCAACGGCACTGACTCCCAGGCAAGGCCCTCAGACGCCTCCTCCTCGGCAAGCCGAACACACACCTCTACATCCACCGTCCACCCCAGCACTCGTGTAACTGACCTTGATCGCAGGACAGTTGCACGGGCACTGAGGTACGAACGATCACACGCGCTTTCGATCACTCGAAAGGGTGATCATTCCGGGCTGGGAGTCTCAACGCCGCGTCATAAGTGCTACTCAGAAGTCATCGCTTGCAAGAACATGACGCCGATTCTGAGTACCTACAACTCGCGGCCCGGGCCGGTCTGCAGACCGGCCCGATTGCCGGCGAACCCCGGCACCACCCACATCATCGGCCGGCTCGACCACACCCTTGCCCCGCCGCCCGTGAACAAGGCGCCGCACCGTTCCGGGAAGCTCCCGACCGGACCGTTGCCCACCCCGCCTGAAACGCTGCCCTTCCCACCCATGCCCTGCAGACGCACCACGCCCCGCCCGCATGTCCCGCTCTCCACCGCCGCCTCCCCCGACAGCTGTCTCGACACCCACCCCGGACAGGACCTGCTGCCCAACCCGCAGGACCTCGACCACGTCGACTCCGCACGTGCCTTGGCCGACGCAATCCACATCGACGCCGGCACCCTGCGCGCCAACAACCCCCGTCTCCTCGAGAAATCGGAACAAGGGCGTGCCGAACGGGCAGCGGCAGGTCTTCCGGCGTACCCGTGAAGATCACCATCACGGGGACCGAGGACTACGACCCGGCCCGGAAGTTCTGGCACAACGAGGGCGAGAAACCTGTCCTGGCCATCGGCAGTAAAGCCGCCACGAAGGCAGGCAAAACACTCGGGCCCCTCGCCACCATTCAGGGTGTCCCGCACGATGTGTTCCGCACGATGCAACATGGCCGGTCGCACTCGATGTCCTGGCGACCTGCACGGGGTACGGCGGCCGATGGCCGAAGACGGCTACACCATCCACACCCAGCTCCTCGAACAGGATCTCGCCGACAGACTCCACCGTCTCATCACCCCACTCCTGACCGGACAGAGCGACGCCATACGGATACTCGGCCCGGCCCACTACACGGGCAGGCCCTGCACCGGCTCCGGCTCCCGCTCCTGGAAACCCGGCAGGCCGGCAACGTGGCACTCCCGCGGCACTCCCGCGGTACGCACCCAAAGACATCACCACGGAGCCCCGATGACCGATCACCCCTGCCCCACCGGCTGTGACAGGCTCGGCCCCGGCTCAGGCCCCGAGGCCACCACCGACCCGGCCCGGCTCGCCGTCGCCTGTGAACTCGCCACCCAATGCCCACCCTCCGACACCGCGTTCAGCATCTGCGCGACCATCGTCACCGAAAACGGAACCGAGCCGGCCCGCGGCTACTCCCGTAAGAACGACCCCCACGACCACACCGAAGAAGACGCCCTCACCAGACTCGGCCACGATGAGCGGCGCCAGAACGGGGCGACACCCCACAACTCGCCGGAACCCTGCGCGAAACGCGCCTCACAACCCGCCCGTCCGCCCAGCTCATCCAGGAAGCCGGGATCCGGCGGGCCGTCACCGCATGGCGCGAACCCAACACCTTTGTCCCCGGAGCACAGGGCACCCAACTCCTCCACAACGCCGGCGTCACCGTCACCGAACTGCCCGAATACACCGCCGCAGCCAAGGCACCGAACCAGCATCTGCTGCAGCCACCCGCAGCCGGAGCCACCGGCGAACCCGATGTGCCCGACGCGTGGGCATCGAACACCAAATCCAGACGCGACAACCTCACCCGGGCCCAGCTGGACCCGCTGCGGAAGCTGAGCATGTAATAGGCGGCATGAATCCCGGAGAGGAAGAACACGAGGCGCAGCTCGCGGCTCCTGAGGTCAGTATTGAGACCGACGGGCGACTGACCGTACCCGCCGACCACGTCACCGCGCTCCTGCGCTCCATCGCCCATAGCTGGGCAGCCGGCACACGCGACGGCATCCCCGTACGTGTCGCAGAAGAAGGCGCCGCCGTCAGTCTGGAGCCCGTCACCGTCCGGGCCCTCGCCGACACCCTCACCACCATCGCCGACGAACTCGACGTCCAGTACATCCACATCACCACCCACAAAATCACCGGCTGAACCAGAGCCTGGTATGAAACTCCTGGCCGCGGGGGCTGCGTACAGCCCGGATCTCTCACCAGAGCCTGCCACTCCCCCGCACCCCATGTGCTGGACCCGCCATCGACAACGAGGTTCAAGGAGGGGGCTCTCAGGGGGCGTATCGCCGGAGCAGTGGAAGCAGCAGCTGCGGCCCAGTTCGCTTGTGCGAGTTCCAACAGGGCACAGACCGCACAGGCCGCAGCCGCCGGGCCACCGCACGAACTCGGCCGCCAGGGCGCCGCCGTCCTCGACATCCCCCGCCCACCCGCCCGTGACCCCGAGCAGCAACCCGCCCACCGGTCCACCGATCCACCGATCCACCGATCCACCGACCAGAACTGCGAACATCCGATACGGAAGCAGAAGCGGGAGCATCATGTCCCGGTCGAAGCCCGCCAGACAGTCCGCGTCGACGCGCAGTTCCCCGTTCGACTGCCGGGCCGGCCCCATCCCGACAGAGGGGGCCGACCCGGCACACCGCGCAAGGGATGATGGGGATGGAACGACAAAACGCGAGGTCAGGAGAATTCCATGGCGAAGCGGGTACACCGCCCCCGTGAGGATGCCGAGTTCAATTTCATCCTCAAGATGAGCGCACTTCCGGTCCTCGCATACTTCACCGGGACGTGGCCCAAGGCGATCGAACCCTGCCGAGAGATGGACCTCATCGTGGGTGGCATCGCCGACCACTACACAGACCGCCTGACGGCCGTCCGCGCCGACATCACACGTTGTCCGGCCGCAACCAAGCAATACGAAATCACCGAAGCCCCGTCCTACATCCTGTTGAAGGAGGGAAAGACAGTCGCGCACGCCACCGGGCCCATGACCACCTCCGAGCTACGGAAACTCCTCGACAACCACCTCTGAACGGCCACTGCAACACGTAACCACAACACCCCGTCACATCCCGTCACATCTGGTTTCATCTACGGGAGCTACGCCGCCCGAGAGGCTGCTGCCCCTCCGACTCTGATAACTGCGCTTTCGCGGTCAGGGGGCAGGGGGCAGGGGGCAGGGACAGGGGTGGGCGCCGGTTTCGCGGCACGGATGAGGTACGACACCAGCTTCACCGCTTGGCTCAGTCGGCCTGTGGGTGACACGGGCAGCTGCACAGCGCCCCAGTGAATTTGTGGTTGAGCCTGCACCTGGCGTGCATGCGGTCCCGCACCCCTGGGAGGTCGTCGCGGTCGGGGTTGCGGGCGATGGCCTTCGTCAGGAGCAGCGCGGTTTCGCAGGCGGTCGACAGGTAGGTGCGGGGGCCCAGGAGGGCGAGGATGCCGTCGGGGAGTTGCTCGCTGGTTGAGCCGGGCGGGTTGGTCACTTCTTCCTCCATGCTGCTGATCGCCGCAAGGCCCGGTTGGCCCGCGGTGAGGGTGCGTAGTCGGGAACGATGTGCTCGCCGGCGGGGCGGAGTTCGCTCTCCCACGGAGTCCCTTGGTGGCCCGCCTGTTCGCCGCCCGGGCTTCTGCCGGGCCCGGTCACAGGTACCGCCCGGTGGGCACGGTTCGAACGCGGCGGCGGCGCTTCCTGGGGATGTCGAAGCGGGTCGGTCCGCGGGTGGCGGGTCGGCTGTAGTCGACGGGTACGCGTCGCATGCGGGGGACGGTGGTGGCATCCCGCTGGGCAGATGCTTTCGTCGCTTCCATACAATCCCGCCGGTGAAGAGACAGGTGCGGTTCACAGAGCAGGTTGCCCGGTTCCGGGACCATTACATGCCGGCCACAGATCGGGAGACGTTCTTGCGTCCCGTTGACAGGATTGCCGCCGACCCTGAGGGGGGCGGCAGCTATCTTGCCTTCACGACTGACACTGTGACACGCGAAGTCTGGGACAACCACATAATGATCAACTACGTGGTGACGAGCTTCTTCCTGGTCATCATCGACGCGGACATCTACGACGCGTCGCGTGGCTTCAACGAGGTGTAGCAGACCACTTGCGGGCAGGCACCTCGGAGATCAGAACCGTTGAAGTCACGCACCCCGCCGCTCCCCCACCGGGTCTGCTGCGGGGTGCGTGAACCGACTGGTCTGCCCAGTTCCCGGCCATAGGCGATCGCGGCCCAGGCGCAGCCCCCGAAGCAGTCCCCCGACGAAAGCACCTGAGTTCGCGACTTCTGAGGCGCCGGCCTCACGAACTTGGCCCCTGCCACCCGGGATCCTCGTGGGCGGTACCTTCCCTTCATGTCGCTCACTCCCGACAGTGATGCCAGAAGCCGCGAGGAGCTGCTCGCCTTCGTCGGAGAACTGCATCAGGGCTACCTCCGCCGGGGAAACGAATGGGAGAACCAGAGCCTCCATCACTTCCTTGGAGCCCTGGCGGCGTGGATGGATGCCTCGCCGGGCTGGTACCGGAACTCCGGGAAAGAGCTTCCAGAACAAGGGGATTGGGCCTTCCTGGCCAGGGCTCTTCAAGCCGCCACCTTATGAGGGAATCCGCCCCCGGAGCGGCCAGGCCGGGGTGAGCCAGTCTCGGTATGCGCCATCGATGCCGTCGTCGCGGTATGCCGACGCGTTCGGGAATCTGGCTGTCGACCGCACGCTGAAAATGGTTCGGGGTGAGCTCGTACCGGATCTCCCTGCAGACCTCCACCAGCTCCCAGTCGATGCCCTGGACCAGGTGGTCGCCGGGCTGTCTGAACTCGCCGAGATGTCGGGCCGAGCCCGCAGACGGCCCAAATGGCTCGCCGGGGCGTCACCGCCTCCGCGAAGTCCTCGACCACAGCGCATTACCGAATCAGAACCCGTCCCTCGCCGCGAAGCCGATATTCCGAAGGCCCACCCTTCTACGTGCAACCCCTCCGGCACCGCCGGCCGCTGACTTCGGAATCCTTTAAGAAGATGGCACTCGATGAACGTCGTTCCAACGTCGGCTGCTGGACCGGCGGCGTCCACACGGTTTCCGGGAGTACCCCGGATCTGCCCCAGGTTGCTGTCGCGGCCTGCACTCCTGGCCAGAGCGGCCGCGAGTGGCCGAACTCATCGCCCAGTGGCCCCGGACCTCAGGCGTCACCGAAGGGAACGTCAACCGCATCAAAATGATCAAGCGCCAGATGTACGGACGCGCGCGCTTCAAGCTCCTGCACAGGGTTCTGCTTGCCGCCTGACCGCACTGTCGGTGGTCAATGCGACGATCCCCGGACAGCCACACGAGGAGAGACATGGGCACCTGGGACATCGGCCCCTTCGACAACGACACCGCCGCCGACTTCAGCAGTGCCCTGGACGACGCAGCATCGGAAGCACGTGAATCCATGATCCGCAGCGCAATCAAACGCGCCGTCGACTCTGCGGACCACCTGGATGCCTCCGACGGCGAGCAAGCAGTGGCCGCGGCTGCCCTGGTCGTCGCCCAGCAGCCTGACGGCGAGCCGACTTGCTCGGACTATGGCCCATCAAAGCCGCTACCGGAGCTGCCCGCAGACCTTAGAAGGTGTTGCTGTTCCGGCCTTGAGGGGTGGGTGTCGAACGGGAGTCTCGTTCGGGTGACCGTGGCTGGCTGCGGGCATGAAGGCAGGGCCTCTTGGTAGCTCGGGGTTGCGAAGCCAACCGAGATCCAGGAGACCCCGTTGCCGCAGTTGTACGTGCTAGCACCGGTGGAGTTCAACTCGGCTGCTCTGTCGTGTGATTGTGTCGCTCACCGGTTCGGGAATGCCGCCGACCATCCGGAACGTGTTCGGAGATATCCCTCGGACATGACGGAAGCGGAGTGGGCCGTGGTCCGGCCGCTCCTGCCGGTGCCGGGCTGGTTGCGGGGCCGGGGCGGGCAGCCGGGGGCGTACTGCCACCGGGCGATACTGGACGCGATCCGCTATCTCGTGGACAACGGGATCAAGTGGCGGGCGATGCCGGCCGACTTCCCGCCGTGGGACCGGGTCTATGCGTTCTTCCGCCGCTGGCGCGACCACGCGCTGGTCAGGGAATTCCATGACCGGCTGCGCGGCCGGGTCCGCCAGAAGGCGGGCCGGGACGTGGAGCCGACGGCCGGTGTGATCGACTCGCAGTCCGTCAAGGCGGACGCCGTCGTCGGCGCCGACAGCCGCGGCTTCGACGGCGGCAAGCTGATCAACGGCCGCAAGCGGCACGTCGTGGTCGACACCCTCGGCCTGCTGCTGGGCGTCATGGTCACGAGCGCGGCCATCGGTGACCGCGCCGCCGCGAAGGAACTACTCGCCCAGGTGGCCGGCGCCCACCACCGGCTGGAACTCGTCTGGGCCGACGGCGGCTACACCGGCAGCCTCGTCGAGCACTGCCTGGCCGCCCTCGCGCTGGTGCTGGCGATCGTCAAGCGGAGCGACGACATGCGCGGATTCGTGGTGCTGCCGAAGCGGTGGATCGTCGAGCGTCTCTTCGCGCACCTGATGCGAAGCCGCCGCCTGGCACGCGACTTCGAACGATCCACCACCAGCTCCGAGGCGATGATCTACTGGTCGATGACCATGATCATGACCCGGCGTCTGGCCCGCTCACGCCCCGCGCGAGCGTGAACCGACCCGCCGCTGGCTCGGCCAGCCAGCCCCGCGCGACCAGGCGTTTCGCCTTCGACCGCAGCCCCTCCACCTTGGCCGGCACCACGTCCATGCCGAACGCGACGGTCATCTCCTGACAGGTCAGCGGCCCTTGACCGAGGCGGGCTCGATCCGCGAGCACGGCCAGGATGCGCTGATAGTCCGCCGACAGTGCCGTCCGAGCCAACCCCTCGCGCCAGACCGGAACCTGCGACTTCGCCTTCGCCACCACGGGCGGTGACGCCCGCACCTCGGTTTCTGTCACGGCGCCGTCTGGCCCATCAGTGACCACCGCGTCGGCTGAGTCACCGCCTGGCGCGGACAACACCACAACCACCCGCTCGCGGGCGATTGTCCACTCCAGCCACTCCTGCTCGGCCGCCGCGAGCTCGGCCTGAATGCGGTCGGCTTCCTCGCGCAGCCCGTCCACACGACGGCGGGCGGCAAGCTCGTGCTGTTCCAGCAGTCCGACAACCGACGGCATTCACGACCTCCACGGGAGCGACGAAACGACCCCCCATCGCTCCCACACGAACACCACTCCTATCCCTGACCAGCGGAAACGCAGCCGTCATGCACGGAAAGACAACAGCTTCTTAGACCGCTCGCCGTCGATGCTCTGGACCAAGCGGTCTCCGATCTGTCGGAACTTGCCGAGCTGTGGGCACAAGCTCCAGACGGCTCGAAGTGGCGCCAGCACATCGCCCGCCTTCGGGACGTCCTTGCCCCTCCGATCCCGCCACAAGACGAAACCCTCTTCGCGATCTGACCGGTGCCCCACAGTCAAGGACCACCGAACCTGTGCCAGAACCCGAGTTGGCTCTGGTCCACTTCGTGTGATCGCGTACACAGAATGGCTGTTGATCTTCGTCCAACAGTGGTTCTACTGGTCGTAGGCGGTCAGTGCCCATGGCTGACATGGCTGACTGGCCGCGAATGAGCCCGGCCTCCCTCATCGGGCCCCTCCGAATCGATCATCTAGGCTGGCGCAGTGGCTAACGAGCAGGAGCAGGAGCAGGTGCAGCCGTCGGGAGTGTGGGCCACGGCGGTGGGGGTGGCCAGGGTGCGGGCGCTGGAGACCGGGCGGGAGAACGCACTGTTCCGCGACCCCCTGGCACAGGCCTTCGCCGCCGCCGGCGGCCTGTGGCCCTCCTCGCCGCCGCTGCCCGATGACGAGGCCGCGCGACGCCGTCGGCTGGCCGTGTCGCTCTCCATCGTCATCAGGACGAAGTTCCTCGACGACCTGTTGCAGCAGGCCTCCGCTTCCGGGGTCCGGCAGGTCGTGCTGCTCGGCGCCGGCATGGACAGCCGGGCCTTCCGGATGGACTGGCCCGAGGGCACCCGGCTGTTCGAGGTCGACACCGCTGCACCACTGGACTTCAAGGCTTCGGTGCTGCGCCAGGAGCGGGCCGTCGCACGCTGCGAGCGGATCACCGTCGCGGTGGATCTGCGTGAGGACTGGCCGGCCGCACTGGCCGCTGCAGGGCACGACCCGGCCGAGCCCACAGCTTGGATCGCCGAAGGACTACTGATCTATCTGCCCGAGGACGCGGTGGAACTGCTGCTGGCCCGGATCAGCACACAGTCGGCCTCAGGCAGTCGGATGGGACTGACCTTGGGCTCGCGCGGCGTGCTCGAGCGATTCGGCACGGACGCCGCGCCGGGATCGGCAGCATCCATGTGGGTCTCGGAGATGCCCGACGACCCGGTGGCCTGGCTGGCCGGGCACGGCTGGGAGGCCGACAGCCACACCCTGCGCGAGCGCGCTGCCGCCTACAACCGTCCGATCACCACCCCACCGCAGCGCGACGAACAGCCCGGCGGCCTGATCTCCGCGGTCCGTCAGTAGCACCTCCCGGTGGCCGGGCAGCAGTTCTTCGCGCCCGGCGGCCCGCCCGGCCGGAACCGGATCGGTTCCGGTTCACCGGCTGGAAACCCGGTCTTCGCGTGCAGCATCCTGGGCCCTCTGCGGACGTGGGCAGGTGTCCGTTTGTGTGGCCCAGACCGCTCCCAGGGCCGCCGGCGGTCCATGGCCAGTGGTCGCGTCAGGCGAGGCTGGGCATGGGCGGCGATCACCAGCCAGGTCCACCGATCGGCCGTCTCCGAATTGTAGTCCGGGGCTTGGTCCAGCCCAGTGTCCGCTTGAACAGGCGAGGCGTGTGCTCGAAGTCGCAGCGCCGCGAGAGGGACTGCCAGCAGCGGTCGCCCGTCCCCTTCGGTGGGCGCTGATGCCCGACCACCACGGCCATACCGGCTTGGCACCGGCCCCGCGGCACACACATACAGCCTTGTTGACCATCTCAGTGAGGGTGGCGAACCTGCGGGCCAGCGCTCTATTACTTGGCGGGCGCCTGTACCGAGCCGCGATCAGTTGGCACCTGTTCCCCGCTGGTTGGCACCGCCTCCGCTCATCCATGCCAAGATTCGCGGATGGAGATGACCGACATCGCGCGTGCGATCGCGGCTGCGACTTCGGTCGCTTCATCACTCGGCCTGCCGGCCGACGACGCGATCGTTCTCCACAACTCGAACAAGCTGGCACTGCGGCTGACGCCATGCGGCGTCTTTGCCCGAGTCGCCCCTGTGGGACAAGAGGTTGCACAGTTCGAAGTCGAGCTCGCTCAGCGGCTCGCCGATGTCGGATGCCCTGTGTGTCCCTTGGAACCTCGGGTGGACCCACGTGTGTACACGCGCGATGGCTTCGTAGTTACCTTGTGGACCTACTACGAGCCTGTGACGCCTCACCTCTCACCAGTCGACTACGCCATGGCTCTGGAGCAGCTGCATGTCGGCATGCGCGAGGTCGATGTGCCAAGCCTGAGGTTCACGGACCGGATCACGGAGGCGGAAGAAGTTGTCGCCGACCCGGATCGCTCGCCGGAGCTCGCCGGCCCGGACCGCGCTTTCCTCGGAGGCAAGCTGGCAAGCCTGCGACGGGCGATCGACGAGCGCGGTGCCGTGGAGCAACTCATCCACGGCGAGCCACATCCAGGCAATGTGCTCAGCACGAAGAACGGCCCGTTGTTCATCGACCTTGAGACGTGCTGCCGCGGCCCCGTCGAATTCGACCTCGCCCATGTTCCCGAGGCAGTCTGCGCGCACTACCCGAGCATCGACCAAGAGCTGCTGGACGAGTGCCGACAGCTCGTCCTCGCAATGGTCGCCGCGTGGCGTTGGGAGCTTGGCGACCAGTTTCCGAACGGGAGGCGCTTCGGAGAAGAGTTCCTGCACGCATTGCACGACGGTCCTCCTTGGCCGACGCTCGACACGATGAACAAGCGACTGGGCGAGCTGTAGGAGCCGCCGAAAGCCACGTGATAGCGGCAAGGGACCGCGGACGAGACTGCCGCCCGCCTGCTTGAGCAGCCCGATCCGGCACCCGACTTTTTACCTGCGCTTGCAGAGCTCGCGGTCAAAGCCGGGCGGGCGACCACCTGCCGTGCCTGGCGGAGCCGGTGGCCGGCCCAGTTGCGGTTTCCCGGGATCGTGTGCGGGATCTGGAGGCGGCGCAGGCAGGCCCGGATCACCCGGGAGGAGCACGCAGGGTCGGCGATCACGCGCGAGGCCCGGGTGTGCGTGCGTCCGCCGCTGGTCCGGGCGACGCGGATTCGATCCACAAGCCGGGTGAACTGCGGGGCGCCTCCGCGCTGTCCGCCGGTGACCGTGACGGCCAGGACGTGCCCGGAGCCGGCCACCGCCAAGTGGAGCTTGGTACTCAGGCCTCCGCGCGAGCGGCCCAGCGCACGATCGTACGGCTCCGCCGCCAGTTAGTTCGCACACGTCCAGCCCGGATCGTGATCCCCTTTCTGCGGGCACCGGCGGCATGCTGATGCGCCCGGCAAACCGTCGGGTCGAGCAGAACCTCCCACGATCACGCCGTCTGCGTCAGCCTCGACCCGGAGTTCGCCCAGGACGCAGGCCCAGGTCCCGTTGATCTGACAGCGCCGGAAGACCGAGTACGCGGCCTCCCACGGCTCGTACCGGGCCGGGGACATCCCGCCACGGCGAACCGGTTCTGGCCCACCACCAAATCCCGCCGAAGACCTGCCCTCGGTCCCTCGGCGGCCGACCCATCTTCGGCAACAGCGGCAACAGCAACTCCACCCGCTCCCACTGCTCGTCCGTCAGATCACCACGCGCCACACCAAGATCATTTCATCGGCTCGACCGACGCCTCGATCCCGCGTCAGGACGCCGCCTCCCCCGTCCCTGCTTCCTCATCCGAGCCGTACATCTCGACCAGCAGGCGCTCACGCGCCGCCTTCAAACGCTCGTCATAGTCCGGCATGAAGACCTCAGCGAGCGTCGTCTCCAGCGCCCCGGACATTGTGTAGATCGGAGACCAGACTGCACGGTCCGTCTTCAGCAGGTCATCCAGCATGTCGGACTGGTGCATCGCACGGTAGAGCCAGTCCGACAGCACAAGAGCCGGGTCTGCTGCACCTTCAGGTGACAGGTTCAGTCACGCGGCCTGAAGGGCCGGTGTGGTCATGACGGTCTCGTATTCGACGGGTGTGAGTCGGCCGAGTCCTGTTTGTCTGCGGCGTCGGTGGTAGGTCCGTTCGATCCAGGTCACGATCGCGATTCGGAGTTCTTCGCGGGTGGCCCAGGTGCGTCGGTCGAGGACGTTCTTCTGCAGCAGGCTGAAGAAGGACTCCATGGCCGCGTTGTCACCGGCTGCTCCGACTCTTCCTATCGAGCCGGCCATCCGGTGGCGGCCGAGGGCCTGGACGAATTTCCTTGATCGAAATTGCGATCCTCTGTCGCTGTGCAGGATGCATCCGGTGACGTCCTGGCGCCGGGCGACGGCGTTGTCCAGGGCGGTCACGGCCAGCCGGGACTTCATCCGTGCGTCGATGGAGTAGCCCACGATCCGGTTACTGAAGACGTCCTTGACCGCGCAGATATACAGCTTGCCCTCGCCGGTGGGATGTTCGGTGATGTCGGTGAGCCACAGGCGGTTCGGGCCGGTCGCGGTGAAGGTGCGGTTCACGAGGTGGTCGTGGACCGGCGGGCCCGCCTTCTTTGTTCGGCCGCGTTTCTTGCCGAACACGCTCCACCACTGGTTGTCCCGGCAGATCCGCCACGCGGTCCGGTCCGCCATCACCGCTCCGGTGCTGCGGGCCTCGTCGGCCAGGAAGCGGTAGCCGAACTCAGGGTCGTCACGGTGGGCGGAGAACAGCGCGTTCGCGCGATGCGCCTCGGCGTGCTCGGCTGGGGTCACCGGGGCGTCGAGCCAGCGGTAGTAGGGCTGTCTGGCGAGCTTGAGTACCCGGCACGTCACCGTGACGGGCACCCCGCCTGCGGCCAGCTCTTTCACGAGCGGGTAGATCCTTTTCCCGGCAGGTTCGCCTGCGACAGATAGGCCGCCGCCCGCCGCAGAACCTCGTTCTCCTGCTCCAGCAACTTGATCCGCCGACGTGCTTCCCGCAGTTCCACGCTCTCCTGGCCGGTCGTCCCGGGCTTCACGCCGTCGTCGATGTCCGCGCGGCGCATCCACTTCCACAACGTCATTGCGTGGACGCCAAAGTCGGCGGCCACCTGCTCGACCGTGACGCCCGGGCCGCGGTTCCTCGCGACCCGCACAACGTCCTCGCGGAACTCCTGGGGATAAGGCTTGGGCACAGCGACATCCTTCCCACCTGCCATACAGGGCAAGCCAGTTCAGATGTCACCCGTTCGTGCGGCAGACCCGCCTGATCGCGCGTGAACTTGATGGTTATCGGTTCCTCTGCCACGGAGGAACCGTAACCGGCACACTCGATGAACGCCCGCGTGGGACGGGTGCAGCCGAGCCGGTTCCCAATCAGCCTCTACGAGTACAGCGCAAATACCTCCTAGGTCCAATACCGGTGACTTTGAGTTGTGTTGGTCGTTGGATGTGTTGTGCCAAGGCCTGGGCAGGTGAAGTCGTCGGGTGAGCGGTTGTCGGACCGGATCGCCTTGGGTGTGTTGACGCGGGTGTATCCACCCGGGGTGGTGGATGAGGTGATCGCGGAGTGCGGGCGCCGGGAACAGCGTTCCCGGCTGCTGCCGGCCCGGGTTGTGGTGTATTTCGTGCTCGCGATATGCCTGTTTTCCGGCCAGGGCTATGAGGAGGTGGCCCGGCTGCTGACGCAGGGCCTGGAGCGTGTGCGGCAGTGGGAGAAGCCGTGGCAGGTGCCGACGACGGGGGCGATCGGCAGAGCCCGCAGACGGTTGGGGCCGGAGCCGTTGAAGGCTCTGTTCGCGAGGGTGTGCCGACCGGTGGCCGCCCCGGACACGGCTGGCGCCTGGTATTGCGGGTGGCGGTTGGTGGCCGTGGACGGCACCGTCTTCGACGTCCCGGACACCGAGGCGAACAGCACGTTCTTCGGCCGTCCCGGCTCCGGCCGGGGACAGCAGCGCAGTGCATATCCGCAGGTGAGGGTTGCCGCTCTGGTGGAGTGCGGGACGCATGCGGTGTTCGCCGCGGCGACCGGTCCGCTGTCGCTCCACGAACAACAGCTCATTCCCGCATTGCTGGGCCGGCTCGAGCCAGGAACGCTTCTCATGGCCGACCGCGGTATCACCGGCTTCGAGCTGTGGAAGGCCGCTTCAGGCACAGGCGCGGACCTGTTGTGGCGCGTCCGCAAGAACGTCGTGCTCCCGTTCCTCGAAGCCTTGGAGGACGGCTCCTACCTGTCCGAGATCGTGGCCACCAGCGACCGTCACCGCCGTGATCCGGCCCGGATCCGCGTCATCGAATACACCCTCGGCCGAGATGGTGACGAGACGGTCTACCGGCTGATCACGACCATCTGCGACCCGGCCCAGGCGCCCGCCACCGACCTTGCCAACCTCTACCACCAGCGGTGGGAGATCGAGAACACCCTGGATGAGATCAGAACCCACCAAGGTGGCCGCCAGCTGGTCCTTCGATCGCAATACCCCGATGGAGTCGAGCAGGAAATCTATGGTTTCTTCCTCGTGCACCACGCATTACGCGACGTCATGCACCACACAGCTCACCAAGCCGGCCTCGACCCCGACCGGCTGTCCTTCACCCGCACCCTTCGCATCGCCCGCCGCCACGTCACCGACCAAGCGGCGCTTTCCCCCCTCACGACTCAGTCAAGCCCTGACCCACACCACCCGTGAACTGCTGGAACGACTCCTCCCGCCCCGCAGGCAACGCTCCAACCCCCGCGTCATCAAACGCAAGATGAGTAACTGGCACCTCAAACACACCCACCACCGCAACCCACCCCAACCACCCACCAGGGCAATCACACTTGTCCCACCCACCAAAGCAACCCGCAGACCCCAGAAGACCACCTAAATCACCGGTATTGCTCCTAGGTCCTGTCTGGAATCGTGATCAATGCGGTCTGTTTCGCACCCGAGCGCCACGCCGAGTTGGTACAACCCTCCGGTGACGCGACGTGAACCGAGCGATGCCGAGTGGGAACTGATAGAGCCATTCCTGCCGATCGGACGGTACGGCCCTTTCCGCAGCGCTTGCACGAAGAGTTCCAGGGCGCCATCTCTCGGATCCGCGCTGGTAGCCAATGGCGCGAAAAGCCTGAGGAGTTCAGGGCCCGGCAGACGATCTACAGCCACTTCGCCCAGCGGCGCGACGTCGGCATGCTCGCCGGGCCGATGGAGGGGGTGGTCGTCGAGACCGCGCGGCGCGGCCAGGCAGGCATGTCCCTGATCAGCCTGGGCTCCGCGGTGGCCCGCGCACATCGCGAAGCGGCTGGGATGGTGGTGGAACCGGAGGTCCTGGCGGTGCAGGAAGAGGCCGCGGCGCAGAAGAAGCAGAAGAAGGGGCCACGAAAACCGGGCTAATCATCCCGGAGACCGTCGACTCGCCGATCTGTGAGTAGGAGCGGGCCGAGCGCCGACGGCTGCGTCGGCGCCGCCGGGTCCGGCGCAAGGCAGCGGCGCTGGGTTTCTCACGCGGTGGTCTGACCAGCAAGGTCCACCGGACCACGACCGGTCCAGCCCGCCTCGCCCTGGGAATCACGCGGTGGAGGCGGGCCCGGGCCCGGGCCGCGCTCCACCGGGGCGAACCGCAGGTAGACGGTCCGCCCCGACGTTCTCGGAGCACTGCTCTTTTCCCTGATGGCAGGTGCCGTCATCGCTAGCCTGCGTGTTTGGGCTTGACCGGGTCGCGATCCTGCGGACAACGACATGGATCACGCCTTCAGTTAAGGCGGTTGGCTTCTCGTGCGCGATGCGGTCGAAGGCGGCTGTAGTGCCTGGGGCGAGCTCGTGCGACGACGAACTTGTCCGCAGCGGTCCCGGTCGCCACACTTTCTGTACTCAGGTGCGGGTGAGTAGGTCTGCAACCCGAGCGATCATTTGGTTCTCCTCACCGTTTCGGGCGGTCGTCGGGTTGCAGGAAAGCACGAAGCGCCGTTGTTGGTCACGAGTGGAGAACGCGGCGTTCTTATAGCCATACGTCTCGCCGGTTTTGCCCCAGAGAGTTACACCATTGACGGTGACCTGCTGAAGCCCGGCGCTGTAGCGAGCCGGAGAGCCGTCCAGCATGCGCACGTCGTCCGGTGGCAGGGTGAACATCAGCTGAAGTAGCTCCGGCGGGAGCAGTTCGCCGGAGAACAGGGCAACGAGCATCCGGTCGAGGTCACCCGTGGTGGAGATCATGTCGCCCTCGCCCCGAGCGGACGATTGGTCGTACGCGGTGATGTCCCGCAGGCCACCGTCGGCCATCGCCAGGTATCCACGCACGTGGCGACCCCGAATACGCAGATCGTTGCCGGGTACGACAGTGTGGGCCAGGTCCAGCGGGCGCAGGATGCGGGCCTTGACCGCCTCTCCGTACGGACGGCCGGTCACCTTGTCGATGATCAGTGCGGCCAGAGCATAGTTAATGCCGCGGTACTCCTGTCCGGTACCCGGGGCGAACTTCAGCGGCCCGTTTGTCACCGTCGCCACCCACTCCTGCGGCGACCAGTGGTCGAAACGGTGGCGGAAGACGTCCTCTGCGGATACCGGTTCGGGGATGCCGACGTGATCCGGCAATCCGCTGGTGTGGTTCAGCAGATGTGCCACGGTGACGGGCGAGAACCGGGCCGGCAGCAGCCCCGGCAGGACGCGCTGTACCGGTGCGTCCAGGCCGACCCGTCCTTCACCTACGAGTTGCAACACCACCGTGGCGACGAAGGCCTTGGTGATGCTGCCGATGCGGACCTTGTCGTACACCGTGACCGGCCGTCGCGTCTCGACGTCAGCCACACCCTCGGCACCACGCCAGTAGCCGGCCGTACCGCCGACTCGCAATTGGGCTGCGGTCGAGGGCGGACGCTCCAGGTCGTCGATCGCCGCCCGCAGCACGGCGGCATTCAGTGGTGGGAGAGGAGCGGAAGGCACTGGAGATGCGATGGCCCGGCGCGTGGGTAGAACAGTAGTGGCGGCCAGCGCCGCCGCTCCTGACAGGGCGGCGCCCGCAAAGGCCCTTCGTGACATACGCGTTGGTCTCATGCTCCTCACGCTGCCAGCGCGTCCAGGACCGAGCATCGGGGCCGTCCCCGAGTGATCCCTGACTGCCCCCTGATCCGTTCCGGACACCAGTGACTCACTGACGCATGGCACATTCGATGCACCCAGGGCGCTTGGCCAGGTTCCCGACGAAACAGTGGACAAGGTCGTCCGGCGTGAACATCCGGCTGAACAAGCGCTCCCGGAGCTTCTCCTCCAGGCCCTGCTGCCCGTACTGGTGGCGGTACTTGCGGTAGGACTCGCGGATGCGCTGCCCTGTGGTGCTCTGCCTGCCTGGTGTCCCGCTCGCCCAGACGTCAGGCGAAGGGCCCTTCAGCGTGTCTGCGTCAGTGCCCGGCTCGACATCTCCTGGTGTGGCCCCCGCGGTGTCTCTCAGCGCGGTACGTGAGCCGCCAACTGCGCACACTTGCCGGGGCGAGCCGGGGTCGAAGGTGCCGACCAAAGGGCAGCAACACAAGCAGGCTCGTTGCGAGCGGGGGCAGGCACCAGCACGATCCGGGGGCGTCCACCCGTGCGTCGGAGTTCGTGACGCGTGAGGCTTAAGGCGTACTCATCGAGCCGCACTTGGGAGAACTGATGGTCATCCTCACCTCGACATCCTCGCGCAAAAGGTCCCCGTACGGCGGCCGCCGCCGGGCGCAGATGGCAGCCGTCTGCTGCTGCCTGTTGCTGAGCGCACCGGCCGTCGCCACTGCCGCCACTCCCCCCGTCGCCCATGCCCAGGAGCAGCACAAGGAGCATGGCCGAGGCACGCTGGTGTCCTTCGAAAGGCTGTACACGCTCGCGAGCCCGCAGGCCGTGGCGGGTGAACTGGGCGCGGCCGGATTTGAGAACGACACTGTCCGGCATGGCGTGGTCGCGTACCGGCTGGTCTACCGGACCATTGATGTGTACGGACGGCCGACCACAGCCAGCGGGCTGTTCGCGATACCGCTCAACAGCGAGAGACGGCTGCAGGCGGTCTCCTTCGCACACGGCACCGGAAGCCACAAGGACGATTCGCCGTCCATGCAGCGTGCGAAGTTCGTGTCCGCTCCAGTGATCGCTCATGCGGCTGCCGGCGCCGCAGGAGTCGCACCCGACTACCTGGGGATGGGCAAGGGGCCCGGCTTGCACCCCTGGATGGATGTCGGCTCCGAGACCACGGCCTCCCTGGACATGCTGAGGGCGGCCCGCGCCTTCGCGCCCCGGACCGGGCACACGCTGGAGCGCGACGTCATGGTCACCGGCTTCTCGCAGGGCGCCTCGGCAGCGCTGGGACTCGGCCGGGCTCTGGAGGGCGGCGCGGACCGCTGGTTCAGGCTGGGCGCGCTGGCACCGGTCAGCGGCGCCTACGACTTCGGTGGCACGGAATTGCCCGCGATGCTCGAGGGGAAGCTGGAACCCAAGTCCAGCGTGCTGTACGCGGCCTACACACTGGTCGCGTTCAACCGACTCCACCACCTCTACGACAGCCCTGGCGAGGTCTTTCGAGCCCCTTATGACAGCACTGTCGAGGCCCTCTTCGACGGCGCCCACACGGGAGAGCAACTGATGCGCGGCACCCCCGGCGCCGTGGATGAACTGCTGACCGAGAAAGGCCGCCACTTGCTCGCACAGCGGACAGGGCCGCTGGCAGAGGCACTACGCACAACGGACGCCGTATGCACCGACTGGACACCTCACGCCCCGGTGCGTCTCTACATGGCGACCGGGGACGAGCAGGCCGCGACCGGGAACACCGAGACCTGCAAGGCGGCGCTGCTCAAGAGAGGCGTAGACGCACCGGTCATCGATTTGGGAGCCGTCGATCACCAAGGATCCCGTCACCTGGGGTCCAACGTGGCAGCCACATCGTCGATCGTGCGTTGGTTCGGCGAGTTGCGACAGCGGTGACTGGAACGCCCCGGCTCCATGCCTCTCCTTCACGGGGCCGGGGTGTCCGAGCACAGGAGCAGCTGACAACAAGGTCAGCCTGAACGCCCGCGAGGCTGAGCAACCAGGCCGTGGCCGTGTGTGATGGATCAGATGGTCGTTCTTGCATGGCGTGGGAGTTCGTGGGGGCCTGAGTGATGGCCATTGGAGACTGATCGAGCCACTACCACCGGACCGGACACCTCGTCGGGGCCGTCGGTAGACGGATCATCGGCGGGTGGTCGACGCGGTGGCGTTCAAATACCGCAACAACCTCGCCTGGCGTGACGTGCCTGACGAATGCCCTCCCTGGCAGACGCTGTTTGACCGGTTCACCCATTGGGCCCGCGATGGCACCTGATACCGCGTCCTCGTCGCTTTGCAGGCCCGCGCGGACGCGGATGGCGATCTGGACTGGCTTTCGGGCGTCGATTCCACGGTCGTCCGCGCCCACCAGGTCCGCGTCCACCAGCACGCCGCCGATGCCGCGAAGAAGGGGGCTCGGGCCGGGGAGCCGGACGACCACGCTCCCGGCCGATCTCGCGGCGGACTGAGCACGAATCTCCACCTGGTCACCGACGCCCGATGCCGCCCAATCACCTTTGTAGTCGCCGCTGGACAAGCAGGTGACGCACCGCAGTTCGAGCGTGTCATGGCCGCTATCTGTGTCACCGTGGTCCTGCGCGCGCAGGCCGGCCCGCTGCCCGTCGCCTGGGTAGCGGCCGATGCCGCCTACGACAGGACTCCCGCTTCCGACGCTTCCTGGAAGACGCCGGCCTCTCCTGCGTCGTGGCCGTGCCCAAGTCCCAGCAGGTGCACGGCCCCCGCATCGAATACCTCATTGGCCAAGCTCCCGCCGAGGCGTGGCAGCGGCTCTCCTGCAGCGACGGCGCCAAAGGACCGCGATTCTACGACTGGGCTGCCGCCCGTCTGCCGGCGGTCTGGGAGTTCGACGGCGACGAGCCCACCCGGCAACGCTGGATGCTCGCCCGCCGCAGCATCACCAAGCCCGACGAGCTCGCCCACTTCCTCGCATCAGCCCCCTTGGACGCCACCGTCGCCGATCTCGTTCAGGTCGCCGGGTGCCGCTGGAAGATCGAGGAGTGCTTCCAGAGCGCGAAGAACAAATGCGACCTGGACCAGTACGAAGTCCGCCGCTACGTCGGCTGGCCCCCCTTGGGGGGCACCGCACCGTGGGCAGGTACCGCGGCGGACGCCGGCCGTCCAGCCGGTGCTCCACCGCCGCGCCCAAGGACAGCAGGTCGGTGTCCTGGCCGTTGCCCGGTCGAGGAGGCCGGCGGAGCCGGTGTGACGCGCTGTGTGGGGGGCCGGTCGTTGGTCCGTCCCGCTGCTCCGGGCGCTCAGCTGCCTCGTACGATCACGGCTATGCCGCCAACCGGCCGCTCATTGCGGTACTGGGCGATCTGGAAGGGTGCGAAGGCCTCGCTTCCCACCTCGTCGGTGACGACGAGCAGCAGTTCCATGTCGCGCTGCTCCATCGGGCTCAGCGTGAGTGTGTGGGTCAGTTCGTTCTGCCCCTGAGCCTCTCCCCCGGTGGTGGTGTCCTTCAGGGACAGCCAGGCCGAGGCCTCGACCGGGCGCAGGCGCTCGTCGTTGGGGATGTTGCCCCACAGTTCCCGGGGCATCGGGCGGACGCCGATCTGGTACGTGACTTCGTCGTCCGTCGGGTTCGTCGCGAGGAACGCGAAGGGCTCCGGCGCGGCGGGGGCGGCCGGCAGGACGGCCAGGTTGTGCTGGGCCCAGTGCCTGTCGTTGACGGGGTCCGCGAGGCCTCCGGCGGCCACGTTGTCCAGTGGGTGCCAGACCTTGGCCAGGAGGCAGATGTGGTTGCCCGAGCTCGCCGGGATCCGCGCGGTGAGTGGTGTGGTCTCGGCCCGGCCGCCGTGCGGGGGCACCGCGACCGGCGAGAATCCCATGAACTTCGACGGGTCGGGGATGACGGGTCCGCTCACCGGCTTGGACCACCACAGGCCGACGTATGCCAACGAGGGACTGTTCCCGCCCTGCCAGTTGCCGATGGCCACCTGCGCGGTCAGGTCCTGTCCGGGCTGGAACGCCGTCAGCGGCTGGATTCCCGAGCAGAGGTACCAGCAGACGCCGTTGGGTACGGGTCGGTCGCCGTGGTCCTCCCCCACGTCGGGCAGGTCGGGCGGCGGGTAGCTGTGGATGTAGAGGTAGGGCCGGTCGTTGCCCCCCTCGTGCGGCTGTTGCTTCCGGCCTCGATCGGTGTCCATGGCTGGGTCCTCACAGGTCCTGGTAGGCGAGGATGTCGACGCCCACCGGGTCGTCGTCGATCGAGCCGCGGGTGGACCAGCACGGGTGGGCCGTGCCCCGGTCCGCGTCAAGGTCGAGGTTCCTGTCGCCGGGTGTGCCCAGGGCGACGTCCTCCCACCTGCGTACGCAGTCGGGGCCGGTGGCCGTGAGGACGATGCCCGGGTCGGCTCCCACGGGAACGGTCTTCGTGTAGTCGACCGGGTTCTCCATCTCGGTCCGCGGATACCGGTAGAACGTGCGGACGTCGTCCGTCTCGGGTCGGTGCGGCTGCATGGTGTCGTTCGGTACGGCGAGGAACTGGCGGTGGAGCGGGAAGCCCAGCCGCCCGTCCGGGTAGATGAGGCCGCAGCCGGACAGGAAGGCGCCCGCCTTGCCCATGGCCTCCCACAGGCGTACGTGCAGGTCGAACAACTGGGAGACCAGCTGGTCGAGTTGGGGGACTCGGGCGGCCGCGGCGAAGCCGCTGCCGGTGAGGGGCTGGCTCTGCGAGGCCAGCGCGTCCTTCTCGGCCTGGCTGAGGTCGACGGTGAACGCGTTCCGCCAGTTCTCCGCCACGTGCTTGTCCCAGAACGTGCAGCTCTTCTCCTCGCCCCACTCCTCCCAGCACGGGCCTCCGAGCAGCACGGCGAAGCAGAGGAACGCCAGCACGGCCAGGCAGAAGCTGCCGCAGGCGCTCTCGCTGTCGGCGGTGCTGTCCGTCGCCGTCGGCGGCCCCACCTGCCCGCCGCCGTACCCGTGGTAGCTGGTCGGTTTCACTCCGGGCCCGTGGGCGTACGGAGGTGTGGCCGTTTCCGGGGTGACGGCCGCCTGCGGCGGGTGCGCGGGATCAGCGAAGAACTTCGTGACGAACGAGGCGGGTGGCAGGGCCGGTGCGGGCGGCTGGACGAAGGTGTCGAGGAGTTCCAGCTGCCTGATCAGGCGCCCGTAGCCCAGGGCCGGATCCGGCACCGGGCTCAGCTTCGACAAGTCGTACGTCTCCTCCAGCATCCTCGTGAGGAAGTCGGCCGTCTCGCCCGGCAGGGTCGCCTCCGGTGCGTTGTCGAAGCGCAGGGAGTCCGCGATCCCGCGGCAGCTCCGTACGTCCGGATACCGTTCGCCGCACCACGATCCGACGGCGTTACGGGCTATGCGGTCCCGGAGCCGGTGGGAGCGTCGCGGTCCGCCGACGACCTGGGTGAGGTAGACCGAGCCGGCGGCGTTCGCCGAGTAGCCGGACAGGATGCCGAAGGCCAGGGCGCGTGTCTCCGCCGTACCGGCTTCACCGAACGCGGTACGTACGAGCGCGTCGGTCCTGCGTGCGAGGAAGACGTCTCCCCATCCCCACTGGGACACGGGTTCGTCCTGCTGGCGCGGGTGGCGCGGGATGTGGGCCATGGTCCGCAGGCGTTTGCCGAGACCGTCCATCCGGAGGAACGTGTCCTTCGCGTCGCTCGTGGCGCGGCGGAGGCTCAGGGTGGCCTCGCAGAACCTCGACGCGGCCCCTGGGCTCGACGGGTCGGACAGGGCCGTCTCGATCTCGCCGCGGATTCTGCCGATCTCGGCGTAGAGGGCGAGGCCGTCCGTCCACATCTTCGCCGCTTCCTCAAGCAGGCCGGCCTCCGTGCCGTCGGATGCGGCGTGAGCGAGGACGTGGTCGAGCAGGGCACCGAGTCTCGCGTGTGCGGGGTGGTCGGCGCAGTCGTCCACGAGCTGGTTGCGGGCCGCGTCGAGTGCGGGGTCGACGGGGGCGGTCGCGAGGGCGTCGAGCTGCTGCGACAGGGCGACGACATGGGTTCGGGCGTCGATCATGGCGCACACCCCTTTTTGGGTGTCGGTGATGACCCACCGGAAGAGATCCGCAACGGGTGCGGTCGGGTCGCCGGCGCGGTGCGCAGTCCCTGCGACGGACCGGGCCTTCGATCGCGCATTGCGAGATTCTCGAAATGGCCTGTGCCACCAGCATCGCGCCGTTCCGTGCACCCGGCAACTCAGTCGCGGGACGGCCGCCGGCCAGGCCGACGCGGGTCCGGTCCGCGTCGGCCTGACGGACAACTTCGCTGCTGGAAAAGGCTGATCGCGGCCGCAGGACTTGAGGATGGTGGACGCCGAACACGAACGAATCCTGCGTGCACGAATGCGCCTCGCGGAACCGGACGTACTGGACCGGTCGCATCGCGCACGCCTAGCCGGGCCGCCGCGTCCATGATGCAGATGGACTGCTGGTTCTCCACCGTCACCCCGGTCGGTGCGTCCCCGGTCCGGCACAGGCCGACCTCCATCGCCTCCCGTGCCTCATCGTCGGCCCGCTGCGTCTGATCGCGGTACGGCCTGCCCGGGAAGTTCGGCATGCGGTGGACCGTGCTCCGGGGTATCTCAGAGTCGTCAGCCTGTCCCACGTCTGCTCGTACGTGGCCGTCTCTCCGTTCCCGAGAATGCCTTGCTGCCCCGGGGCCGGTACCTCTGGGCGACGCGTCAACTGGGCATGCTGAAGTACATCGAGGACGCCCACGCCTGGCCGGCGTCACACGGGTCCTCCTCCTCGGAGGGGTCGACATCGGCGTAGGCAAAGGCGGACCCGTAGTAGGCCGGCCAGCTGACCACACAGATCCCGGCGTCGTTGATCGTCGCGCTGCTCGTGGAGGTGCCGGGGACTACGGTCGCGATCTGGCCCTTCTTGTAGGAGTTGGTCGTATGGCCAATGCCGAAGAGGTCGACTCCTGCGCCGTTCCAGATGCATTCCTGGTGGCGAGAGGTGTTGTAGTTCCTGTCGGTTCCTGGCAGCTGGAGGTTGAAGTCCCTCACGCTGGCTTTGCTCGGGCAGGTCACACGGCTCGGGGAAGTCCACGTCCGCCGCAACCTTCTCCGGTGCGTCAGATGCCTTTGTGGTGTCAAGATCACCTTCGGCGTCGGCCCGAGCGAGCAGAGCGGTGAAGACCTTCTCCCAGGTCCCATCAGGGGCCCACTCTCGTAGCCGGTTATGGGCGCCCTTCCACGAGCCGAAGCGCTCGGACAGGCCCATCCACGGCGTCCCGGTGCGGTACTCGAACGCGATCGCGTCGATCACCTGCCGGTGATCCCGCCACCGTCCACCCCGCTTCGGCGTCCTGTCCGGCAGCAACGGCTCAATGCATGCCCACTGGGCGTCAGTCAACGACACAGCTCAGCCAACGATCAGATGATCCGAAGGAACGGCCTAGCCCCACCGCCCGGTGTGCCGGCGCCTCCACCTGGGCAGTGGTCGTAGTCGGCCCGGCTCCCGCCTCGGATACCGTGTTCCACTACGGGGTGCCAAACGGAAGTGTCATCCCCCACCGGAGGTAGTCAGCGTATGAGTTCAAAGCGCAGCAAGAATCCAGCCCTGCCCGTACTTGACGACGCGTTTCGACTCGCGTCGGTCAGGGACGCCGAAGAGTCCACCCGTGACTTGGCCGCGCGGCTGGCCACCACCGAGCTGCGCCGCGTCTCCCACCCGGGCCGGGTCACCTGGGAGCCCACCGATCAGGCCGAGCCCGTACCGGTCCCGCCGACGGTGGTCGACGGTGACGGGGACCTGTGGCTGCGGGACCGGGGCACTGGCACCTGGACCATGCCCGAGTTCAACCCGAAGGAGTTCCCGGCCCGCTGTGGCGAGGTTCTCACGTGGAACCAGCTTGCCCGCGAGTTCGGCCCGCTCACCGGATTGGCCGACGACCGCCGCATCGGCGGCGGCCGGCGCTGACCCGCAGCCTTCTGGGATGACCGCACCCCTGAAGCGCCCGCACGGGGTAGCTGGGAGCTCCAGCTACCCGCACAGCTCGACGATGGCGGCGAGCAGGTGGCAGAAGGTCAGCGAGGCAGGTGGTTACGGCTCGTCCCCGCCACTTGCCAGCGCACCGAGCTGCGTATCGCCGGCGCCTCCACACCGTCACATGCCTCTGCCAGGGTGTGGGAGCCGGCGCCCTCCTGCGCAGTTGCGTCACTGTCGCCGCCGCCTCGCCGCCTGACCCGAACCCAGGATTTCAGCCCCGTCTGAAAGTCGTGGGGCTGGGTAGGCGGAAGAGGTTCCAGTGCGGCGAGCGGGCCGCGATGAGTGCTGACGGGGGATTTGGTCCATGGAGCAATTGACGATGACCGGGCTGCCACAACGAGAGGCGGCTGCACCAGGCACCGTGCGGGACAGTACCGGCTACGAGATGACATCCGGCGAGATCGCCCACGCCCGTGCCTTCGTCAGAAGGTTTCTGGACGTCGCCCAGTCACAGCACGGAATGACCGTCTCTGCTCGCGCGGTGGAGATCGCGCAGCTGGTCGTGAGTGAGCTGGCCACGAACGTCTGCAGGTACGCCCCCGGCCCTTGCCTGCTCGACCTCGAATCCGACGGTGCGCTGCTGGACATCGTCATATGGGACTCCGGCCCCGTCCTGCCCGCCGCCTCTCCCGCCGACCCCACCCGGGTCGGCCAGCACGGGCTCGAACTGGTCCTCATGCTCTGCACGAGCTTCGCCATCCACCGCGAACCAGTCGGCAAACGCATCCGTGTCCAGATCCCCCTGCACGATGACTCGCTCGTTCCATCCGCCTGGTAGCAAGACCGCCCGCCCGCGAGGACTGCGCAGCGGTGATCGACCGTGCCGGCGCACAGCTGCCACGCTGGGCACTGGCGGTGGTTGACGGAGCAGCCAGCGCGTGGTGAGTACCCGGTGCTCAGTTCGGTGCGGCGGGTAGCCTGACCTGCCGTCATGAAGGAAGCGCCCCGGCTCGCTGATATCGGCGGGCGGGCTGTCAGCGGTGGTGTTGGAGGCCAGCGGGTTCAGTGATTAGTGATGCGGTGGTGTTCGGCGTTGATGCGCTGGGCCTCTTCGAGCTGGTCTTCCGCCCTGGTGAAGTTCGGCATGACCAAGCAGTCCGCCGTGCCGACAGGTGCGTCGCCGGCGTCGGCAGCCAGAACCGTGCGTCGACGTTGCCGCGAGATCTCCTCCCACACGGCCTGTGGAATCTCCTGGGCCAACGGGGCATCGTCCGGTTTCAGTTCCCTGTACAGGGCCAGCAACGCAGGCAGGTCGCTCTCTGCCGCCGTCCGCACAGCGATCCTCACCCGCCGAGCCTACGGCCCGGTCAGCGACCGGGGTCCCTCCTGCCCGTAGCTCTCAGGTGAGCCGCGAGCCCTACGCTCGCCTCCCGCCTCCGCACATCAGTCGCTAAAGTTCCGCCCATCGGGCGGGGGGTCCAGCTCCTGTTCGCGCCATCGTGTGGCATGCGTCGGCCTTCCCGCTACCGTGCCGGGAATCCGGCGTCGTACGCATCCGCGGGCCGGCCCGCACAGCACTTAAGGAACAACGATGTCCCAGTCCCACGCCAGTCGCAGGACCATCCTCGCCACCCTCGTGGCCGCAGCTGCGGGCGGCCCGCTCCTGACCGGCCTTGCCGCGACTTCGGCCGCCGCTGCCGGCGGTGACACGTACACCTCGAACTCGGACCTGTACACGAAGGCGGTCGAGGGCCAGGACTTCGCCCGCCGGTTCAAGCGGCACGAGGCCTTCGACAACGACAAGGCCACCACCCCGCTTCCCCGTCTGACCAGTGTGCTGGCCATCCACGGCGGCGGAATCGAAATGGGCACGTCCGAACTCTGCCTGGGCATAGCGGGTTACCGGCCCGACACCCTCGCCCCCGTCACGGCGGGCGCCCCGGTGCACGACTACTGGATGCTCGAGGGCATGCGCACTTCCAACAACGGCGAGCTGCACGTCACCGCGTCGCACTGTGACGACCCGGTCGCCCGGTCCATGGCCGCGGGCAGCGCCAACGTCCTCAGCCTGCACGGCTGCACGGCGACTCAGGCCGGCGCGCCCACGGGCCGGCCCGAAGCGGTCGTGGTCGGCGGTGTCAACACCCGTTTCCGCCAGTTGCTGTCCGCGAAACTGAGCGGTGCGGGCTTCCAGGTACTCAAGGGCGACCCGGACGACATCAACGGCGACCTGCCGGAGAACATCTGCAACCGCACTCTGACGGGCGAAGGCGGCGGCCAGCTGGAGATCACCACCGAACTCCGTCAAAGCCTGTTCGGGAACTTCTCCGGTGCGACCAATCGTGCGGCCACCACCAACGCGGACTTCTGGAAGTTCACCAATGCCTGCCGTGACGCGATCGCGGCGATGGAGACCGAGCAGCGGGCGCGCAAGAGCCTCTTCGCCTACTGAGAGAAAGCCATGGGGTGAACCGTCCTGATCCTTCCCGCGGCCGGGGAAGGATCAGAACCCGCAGCAACTGACCCACAACGCTGCGCCGGCCATCGCGACTGCGGAGGGCTGATGGCCCCGGCCCCGCGAGGAAGCGGCCTTCCCGCGCAGGCGTCAGCCGACTCGGCCGGTCCGCTCGGCCTCGGGGCTCATCCGAGTGTCGAACCCGGTGGCGGGGTCGATAATCCGGCCCTGCACCCACCAGCTCTCCGCAGCGGATTCCAGAACAGTCCGCCAAGCGGCAGCCGCGGGACACACGAGGGCAGCCACCTTCGCGACCAGACCCGGCAACACCCCGGACGTCACGGAGTACGCCCTCGACCTGCGGGACAGCGCGCGCCTTGGCTTCGTTGATTTCCAGGGGTTCTGGCTCACTTTCCGTGGAGGGCTGACTGAACGTAATGTCGACCTCGTATGACCAGCGGTGAGAGGCTGACGTGAGCCAGTACTACGACTTGGGCGACCGAACCCTGTGGACCCCATCCAACGGGACGTCGCGGCTGTTCATGAGCCAGGTCACCGTCTATCAAGCCGAAGTGGGGCTGTCATCCGGCATCGGCCCCATGGAAGCTGACGAGTGTCAGATTGACCCCGTCGCATTCGCAGCGTTCGTCGATGCCCTGCTCGCCTGGCATAGCAAAACCAGGCACGCCGTCATGGCCACCATGTCCGAAGGGTTCGTTGCCACGGTGCTGGCCTTGGCTGAGATAGCGAGCATCGAGGTGAGCTGGCAGGGGGCCAAGCGCGCCGAGAGCCACTATCTCAAGACGGCTTCGGACCCCCATGCAAAGCAGTGGACAGCCGAACTGCAGCAGAAGTCGCGGGAGCTTGTCCGACACATGGCGCCCTGAGCCTCGTCTGCCATCACCTCTGGCGACTCGGGACGTGGCCCTATGTGTAGAGCAGGACACGCTTGCGGAGGAGATCGAAGCCGGCCCGGCCGAACATCTGGCGCTTGAGCATCTTGATTCGGTTGACGTGTCCTTCAACAACACCGGAACTCCAGGGCAGGGTGAGGCCGGCGATGACAGCGGCGCGGTCTCGGTCGATGCCGGCGGCGAGGCTATGGAGACTGGGCAGGTCGTCCTGGCGGACGGCGTCGAGCCACTGCGGGAGCCGTTCGCCTTGGCGCTCGGTGAGCATCCGGGCGAAAAACCGCACGTGACCGACGAGTGCATTGAGCTCGGGGCACTCGGCCAATACGGCCTTGAGCTGGTTAGTTGTTCCGTCATGTCTGACTTCGGGGGTACGCCACGTCCATCCACATCGAACGAGTCTGGTCGCTGCCTTGGACCGCCGCTGATCCCAGCCGGAACATTTTCGACTGGGACGATGATGAGGCGGCACGGCTGACGGCGCTTGTCGTCCCGATGGTTCCCTCCGAAGCCGACCGGGCGGCTGATCCCGACCGAGTGGCGGGCTATCGGTTCATGGACAACGCACCGTGCTCCTGGTGTCCCGTTACGGCCGGTGGGCCTGCGGTTGGGACCGCTCGGTCCACAACGGTGGACCCGTCGAAGCCTGGTGCTGCGAGAGTCACACTCGGTCACAGACGCACATGAGACCGCCGAACGCGTCGTGGCCTGCCTCCTGGAGTGGCGTGACTGGCTGGAGGACATGGCCGAGCGGTTCGAGCAGCTTGCACCGCATCCCGACGCGGACGCCGAGGACCGAAGCTGGCATCTGGAACGCGCGGTGACCCGCCTGGTCACCGCGGTCGTCAACAGCACCCACGCCGAATCGTCCTGGTGCGGGCTCTGCGAGACGACGCTGACCTGGTTCCTCACCTCCACCGGCGTCCCCTGGTGCGTACCGCCTTTGGTCGGCCCTTTGGCATGTCCCAGAAGGTCTTGGCAGGGGTGTGGAGGGGGGCTCATCATGAAGCGCGCAATTGTCATGGACACGGCTTGCGCTTGAGCGCCCCACTTCTCTCCCCAAGGGAGCCTCTCATGGATCAGCCCAGCCCCCACGCCCCCAGACCCTCGCGCCGACGCCTGCTGCAGGGCGCCGCCGTCACCGCCGCTGCTGCCGCGCTGGGGCCCCTGGCCGTCGGACGTGCCGCCGCCGCAGCTCCGTATCCCGTGACGCACTGGATACCGGCGAGCACCTCCAACTACACGGTCTCCAGCCGCCCGAGCAGCTACCCCCTGAACTACGTGGTCATCCATGTCACCCAGGAGACCTTCCAGGACGCGATGCGGATCTTCGAGGATCCGACCCGCCAGGTGTCCGCGCACTACATGGTCGCCTCCGGGGACGGCTACATCGGGCAGTTCGTACGGGAGAAGGACATCGCCTGGCACGCCGGCAACTGGGACTACAACACGCGCTCCATCGGCATCGAGCACGAAGGCTGGGTCGACCAGCCGCAGTGGTTCACCGACGTGATGTACCGGCAGTCGGCGAAGCTGACCGCGGCCGTCTGCGACCGCTACAGCATCCCGAAGACCCGTACGCACATCATCGGCCACGTCGAGGTTCCGGGCACGGACCACACGGATCCGGGTCCGAACTGGGACTGGACGAAGTACATGAAGCTGGTCAACGCGGCCTGACCCCTCCGTGCTGCCCGGCCGAATCTCGTTGATCGGCCCGGCGGGGTTGCCCGCGTTCGGGGTGTCCTCCTGGCGGTACAGGCGGACCTGCTCAGCCTCCGCCGTCCCCAGGCGCACGGCAGTGGCGTACTGATGACAGTTCGGCGTCGTGGGTGACCGGGCGGCCCACCCATGGCGCGAGCGTCGTCGGATTCGCCTTCGCCGGCCAGGACCGGGTCGAGCGGTCGGCTACTCCCGGCACGGAGCTGGACTGGAGCAGGTGTAGCGCGAGCACCGACGTGTCGGCTTGCTGCCGTTGACCATCTTGGTCACGCCTTCACCCGCACGCCGGCGGCCGGGCTGCGCCCGCTGAGTGACCCGAGCACCGACGAGAAAGCGGCCGACGGCAGGAACAGCTGACCGCTTCCCAGCGGTCAGGTCGTTCTGGTGGCTACTCGGCCTGCAGGACGAAGAACAGGAAGCAAAGGAAGCGCGGCTCGGCCGCGATGGCCTCGGGGAACATCTCGCGGGCGGCGGGATCAGGATCCGGCTCGCTGATGACCGTTATCCGGAAACCGGCCCCGATGAAAGCCTCGATCATCGCGTGCAGCGGCCTGTTCCATCTGCTCACCAGGGCGGTCTGGCCGCCCACGGTCCATTTGGTGGTGTCGAAGTAGTTGCACTCGGCCTCGCGGCCGGCCTCGCGGTGTACGAGGTTGATGGCAAAGGGATGGTCGACAGACGCGATCAACCGACCGCCGGGCCTGAGTATGCGTCGCATCTCGGCCAGCGCCGGCCCCCAGTCCTCCAGGTAGTGCAGCACCAGGGACGCCGCTACATCGTCGAACGTGTCATCAGCGTAAGGAAGCGGGCTGCCCAGGTCCGCCACCTGCAGGTCCGCACCGTCGCCGAGCCGCTGCCGAGCAAGCTCCAGCATCCCGGCACTCGTGTCGAAGCCACTGACGATGGCGCCACGGTCGCGCAGCGCGGCAAACAAGGCCCCCGAGCCGCAGCCGGCGTCGAGAATCCGCCGGCCGGCCACGTCTCCAGCGAGGGTCAGCATCGCGGGCCGCTCGTAGTAGGCATTGACCAGGTTGGTTTCGTTTGCGGCCGTGTACGCCTCGGCGAAGCTGTTGTAGTCGTTGGTCTTCGACGGATCCACACTCACTGCCGACGGCGAGACAAGCCTGGTGGAAATCGCGTGCTCTTGGCGCTCGCTTGAGATCATGGTCCGGGAGACGTGCGCCTGCAGCAGTTCGGTTCCTGGCTGCGGCCAACTGCTGCGCTGCCTCAACGCCGTTGTAGAGGAACAGGATGCACTGCAGACAGAGCCGGTCCGACACCGGCCGCGGCCCCTGTGACCACTCCGGCCACGGAGGCAGCAGCGGCTCGATCAGTGCCCGCAAGTCGTCGTCCACGATCCCTGGCTGCAACAGGTGCCAGGCACTGACCAGATCCAGGGCGGGTCGGCCGGACCGAAGCCGCCGGTGTCGAGCACGCCGCTGAGTCGGTCTCCCGCGACCAGAACATTGCCGGGAATCAAGTCACCATGGCTCATCACGTCGGCAGCCGTGCGCGGTAACTCCCGAAAATGGCGCCACAACTGGCGCAGCCGGGGCCCGTCAAGCAGCCCCTTGCTCTCCTCGAAGCACTTGGCCATCCAATCGTCGTGCTGCGCGAGAACGCCGCCACGACCCTCGCCGTTGAAAAGCCGCCCCCGTGTCTCGGCGTCCCGCAGGGCTGCGATGAAGGTCGCAAGGTCCTCGGTGAAAGCGTCCGACCCGCTCGGGTCGGCGTCGAAGGCAACGGTTCCGGACAGCCATGTCTGGACCGACCACGGCATGGGGTAACCCGCTCCAAGCTTTCCCAAGGCGACGGGTTCCGGGGCGGAAAACCGAGACACCTGTGCCAATTCCGCGCTGGCCTGGGCCTCCCCTTCCAGAACCGCCAGCGCCTCGGCAGCATCGGCCAGACGCAGCGGGAAACGTGCAGAGAGATCGTTCCCGATGCGGAAGATGGCGTGGACCGTCCCGGTCGACGACACGGGTCGGATCGCCTTGCCGCTCCCCTGAGGGAACTGTTCTCGGATCAAGGTCGCAACGATTTCGGCGGTCACGAAACGTTCGGGCCGCCGCAGGCCACAGCCGCAACTTCGGACCAGATCGCTCAAGACGGGACGCACACCGCGTAGACCCGAACAGGCGTCCGAAGCATCATCGACGTCGAGGCTGGAGCAGCTCCGGTTTCTGGAGCGGGTGCGCAAGCAGGATCTGGACCGTGCTCGTGGTTGGCGGGAGGCCGAGGAGCGGCGTCTGGCCGATGGGGCCGCACGGCTCCCTCCACCTCCGCCGCCGGACTGGGTGGTGGAGCAGGGAATCGGTCAGGGGCGCCGCGTCGTCGCCATTCATCAGGGGTACCGCCGACCCGCTGGTCCCCGGGTGAAACCGGTGGGGGCAGGTGAGGTGCGGCCGCTCCTTGATGCGGATTCCGGGCCGGCGTGCAAGCTGTGCCGACCAGACACCGAGCTCGGCCTTCCGTGACCAGCCGTTGCGGCGGTGGCGTCATTGGTTCTCGTTTGGCCAGGACTGGATTACCTGCCCGTCCTCCGCTTCGTCGATCAGGGTGATCCGGGTCGCGGCGATGCCGCCGCGCCACCGACTGGCCGCAAGTCCTCGCGCTGTACGACGTCCTGGTGCGTCTCGCCCCCGAGCCGATGGCCGAACTGGGCCGGGCCGTCGCCGTCGCGATGGTGCACGGGCCGCGGGCCGGGCTATCCGAGGTCGACGCGCTCGCGGACCGGCTGCCGGGACACCACCGGCTGGAACGGGCCGGCGGCTGCCGCATACCACGCGGCAGCCGCCGGCACCCTGAGCACCCCCGAGGCCCGCTGCCTCCAGAGGCGTGCGGACCGTCTGGGTGGATAGGGTCTTCGTTTGCGTGCCCTGGTGCCGGTGCCCAAGGCCCGCCCACCGTGCAGGCCCAGGTCCGGATGTCACACTCGCGCCCCGGCAGCAGTCTCAGGGTGCATCCGCGACAGGAGGCACCTGATGTCCGACCCCGGCACCGAACCTGGCCCCAGCCCCGGAACGGGCTCCGGCACCGCCACCGAGGTGTTCGTCGACCACCGCGAGCTGCTGTTCTCGCTCGTCTACAACATGCTCGGCAGCGTCGCCGACACCGAGGACATCCTCCAGGAGACCTGGCTCTCCTGGACGGCCCGGAACGAGGCGCCCGGCGCGGAGCCGATCGAGAGCCCGCGCGCCTACCTCGTACGGATCGCCGTGAACAAGGCCCTCTCCCGGCAGGCGGCCATCAACCGCCGCCGTGAGACGTACGTCGGTACGTGGCTGCCCGAGCCGCTCGTCTCGACCACCGACAGCCCGCCGCCCACCGAGGACGAGACCGCCGACCGGGCGGAGCGCTCCGAGTCCGTGTCGATGGCGATGCTCGTCGTCCTGGAGACGCTGACCCCGCTGGAGCGTGCCGTCTTCGTCCTGCACGAGGTCTTCGGCTACGCCCACACGGAGACGGCGGAGATCCTGGGCCGCAGCCCCGCCGCGGTGCGCCAGCTGGCCCACCGCGCCCGCGACCACGTGCAGGCCCGCCGGCCCCGCTACCGCCCCGATCCGCTGCTGCACCGGCAGGCCACCGAACACTTCCTGGACGCCGTGTTCGGCGGGGACATGGCCGCCCTCATGCAGCTGCTCGCCCCCGATGTCACCCTCTGGGCCGACGGCGGCGGCAAGTCCGCGATCGCGGGCCCGCGCCCGGTGCACGGCCGCGACAACGTCGCCCGGCTGCTGATCTCCCGCGCGTCCCACCGCGACGGCCTGGAGATCGCCTACCGACAGGTCAACGGGGACCCCGCCGCGGTCTTGTTCAGCGGCGACGCCCCCTTCGCCGTGATGGTCCTCGACCTGACCCCGGACGGCGAACAGGTCAGCGACATCTACAACATCGCCAACCCCGACAAGCTGCCGCCCGCCGGCCTCGGCTGAGCGCCCTGAGGCCCCTCCACACCACCCACCGTCGCCTCGTCGCACGACCGCCCCGTCGTCCCATCGCCCCGTCGTGCCGCCGCACCACCCGACACCGCACCGGCAACCCGAGAACGAGAACGGGAACTCATCATGCTGTTCATCTCCTACGTCGTGGTCACCGCCCTGGCCGCCGCTCTCAACACCGTGTCCGCGGTGCTCGACTTCCGCCGCTACGAACCGATCCTCGTCAACATGGAGAAGGCCGGTGTGCCCGCCTCCTCGCTGTTCCGGCTCGGCGTGCTCAAGGCGGCGGGGGCCGCCGGGCTCCTCGCCGGCTTCGCCGTCCCGTTGATCGGCACAGCCGCTGCCGTAGGGCTGACGCTGTTCTTCCTCGGTGCCATAGGTGTCCATCTGCGCGCCCGTGACCACGGCTACGGCCTGGCCGGCTTCTTCCTGGCACTGGCCGTCGCCTCCCTCGTCCTGGGGGTCGCCCACCACGGAGCCTGGTGAGCGGATGTGCGGGGACTGCGGTCCACGGTCCGCCCGGGACCGGGTCGGGCCACCAGCCAGCCATGATCCGATGTGGTCCGATCATCAGGGTCAGGCAGTAGCGGTCCACGACGCCAGTCCTCGTCGGTGACGCACTGGGAAGCTACCGGCTATGAAAGGAAGGTCGAGAGCGGGTCTTCGCAGGGTGAGAGGGGCCAGTTTCGGTGACGTCCCAAGTCCTGTCAGGAGGCTGGCCTTGGGCACGGGCTTGTCCGCCTCGCGGCGCCCTAGAACCTCAGCTCTTGCGGCATCCACAGTCGTTTGCTCCCCACAGCTTCTGCGCCGTGGCCAGGACCAGGCCGACCGTTCCGGCCAAGGCGCACCCCTGAAGAAGCTTGGCAGCCTCCTCCTTCCGCCTTCTTGTCTTCGCCCTGGTTGCCGTCCTAGGGGGCGGCCGGGTGTTGGGAGCGAGGAAGCGGGCGCCGCCGCGGTCGGCGCGTGCGATCAGCGCGGGAGAAGACCGTCCGGAGGCGGGCGGCTGAAGGCCAGGGGCTTGGGGTCGGGGTCCGGCGGGTGTGGAAGCTGGAGGCCGGGGCGATGGCAGGGGCCCACACCTGGATATCCGAGAGCAGTGTCCCGCACGGGTTTGCGCGGTCGCTATCGACCTGCTGCGCATGGCCGACCCCACCACTCAGTGCGGGCGCGCCGCCTCCAGCGCGGCTTCTTCTTGTCCGGAAGGGGCGGTGTCAGGGCGTGGTTCCGCCTCTATAGCACTGCGGGGCGGTTTCGGTGGCGAGACGTTCCTTCGTTGGGGTGGTCCTGCCCGGGACTGCCCATGACCGGGGCCCGTGCGCGGTGATCGTGGGTGAAGGCAGCCGCCTGGCTTCCTTCACCGTCATGGGGCGGTGATCGTCAAGAACGGTGGGAGGGACTCAGTGGCGGTGGATGTGGTGCGCGAGTCCGCGGTGGCGGGGCGGGTGGTGCTTTGGGAGGAATCCGCCCGGGACGGCGCCCAGGCCAAGACCCTGATGTCGGCCGGGGCTCGGGTGCGGCTGGCGGTCGAGACCGGCCGGGTCTTCGGCGGGGAGGGGGTGCGGCATGTGGTATTCGCCGCCGGGTTCCCCGCGGTGTGCGCGGAGGAGTACGAGGCCGTGCGCCGGGTCGCGGCTGAGGCGGAGGGCGCGGTGAGTGTGGCGGCGGTGTGCCGGGGGGCGGTTCGTGATGTGGAGCAGGCGATGGCGTCGGTGCGGGGCAGCCGTCACGCACGAGTGATGGTGGTGGTGCCGGCCTCGGAGGCGATGGCACGGGTGATGGTCCACCGCCCGGCTGCCGAAGCCCTCCAGGCCGGGGTTGATCTGGTCAAGCGGGCCCGCGACCTGGATGAGGAGGTGGCGGTGGATGTGTGCCTGGCCGATGCCTCCCGCGCCGACCACGCGCTGATGGGCACCTTTGCCGGGGAGCTGACCGCCGTCGGCGCCGGGCTGGTGGTCCTGGCGGACACTGTCGGCGCCCAGCTTCCCGACGCCTGCCGGCAGATGTTCACCGCGGTCGGGGCCGCGGCGGGCGGGGAGACTGTGCTCGCCTCGCACCTGCACAACGATCTCGGTCTGGGTCTTGCCAACAGTCCGCAAGCCCTGGCCGCCGGGGTTCGGGTGCTCTCCTCCTCCTGGCTGGGCATCGCGGAGCGCGCCGGACTGGTCGCCACCGAGCAGTTGCTGTTCCTCCTCGCCCGGCACGCACCCGAACTTCTCGACGGTGCACCGTGGTGGACCGATCCGGACCTGACCCGTCTGCCGGCCATCGCACGGATGGTGGCGGACGAGACCGGGGTGCCGCTGTCGGTGACCACCCCGATCGTCGGCACCGGCGTGGGCACCATCTCCACCGGTACGCCTTTCGTCCATCCGGAACTGTTCCAGCCCTACGACCCGCAGCAGCTGCTGGGCATCGAGCCGCGCGCGGTGCTGACCCAGCTGGCGAGCGTGCGGGTCGTCATCGCGGTCGCCGCCCGCCTCGGCCACACGCTCGACAAGGACCAGGCGCGCGCGGCGATGGCCTGGGTCAAGAGACGGGCCTTCGCGACCGGACGGTCCGTCACCGAAGACGCCGCGTTCGCCGACTACCTTGAGGGCCTCTCCTACACCACCACCTCCGGGAGCATGCCGTGACCTCCCACGCGCACACCACGTCCCGGACCCCGGCCGGCCCCGCCCCCGTGCGCGAAACTCTCGCCGCGGGCGAGGCGGTCGTCCTGCCCAACCCGGCGCCGCTGACCTATGTCGTCACCGCCACCCGTCCCCGGGCCGTCAATGAGGCCAAGGGCCGGGACGCCAACCAGCCGGTCGCCCTGTGGGCCCACCACCCCGACACCCTGGACACGCTCGACCGGCTGTGGGACCTCACACCGCAGGACAGGACACTGGCACGGCGACTGCTGGGCGAAGCCCACCTCACGGTCCTCCTGCCGCTGCGGCCCGGCGAGAAGCGCCCGGCCTGGCTCACTCCGGGGGAGAAGGACGGCTGGGTGCTGCTGTTCGGCGCCCGCTGGAAGCCCCTGCGGTCCCTGCTGGACGAACACCCGGTGCTGTACGTCTCCAGCGCCAACCGCACCGGGCACCCACCCGCCGCCACCGTCGAGGAAGCACTGGCCATGTTCCCCGCCACCATCCCCGTTCTGCAGATACCGGCCTCCACCGACACCGCAGCGGTGGCGGCGACGGCGCGGCAGGCGACCACCACCGTCCGCCTGCACCCCGACAGCCGGCTAGAACTCCACCGCAATGGAGCGCAGGACCAGGACTACGGCGACGCTGACACCTTCCTGGCCCACCTGCGGGCCCGGTACAAGGTCACCGCCGGGTAAGCAGTCCGCCACCCAGGGTTGGTGCGATGCAGCGTCTTCGTGACAGCGAGCGTCTTGGGTCCGCTGCCCTTGGGCAGTTGGTCACCTGCGACGCGGAAACGCTCCGTGCCCTGCCCCCGACGGGCCAGGGCATAGGAGCGTGCGGTGTAAACCAGGCCGACAAGAAGAGTGGCCCCAGCGAAGGCCGCACAGGCCGCGTGCGATGAGACCGAGCAGAGTGTCCCGCTCGCGCGCCGCCTGTTCCTGGGTCGTGATCGGGTGGGGTGAAAGGTGCGCGGGTGCTTCCTGGGCTATGCGTCGGGGCTCGTGAGGGCGGCGACGGCGTCGCCGGGCGGCGGGTGATGCCCCGGCGAGACTGCGCACGCCCTCGCCCTCAGAGGGAAGGGCTGCGCCCCGGGCGATCGGGTGGCGGCGGGATGTCGCGGTACGCCATCCGTACTGCTCGTCCCAGACCAGGGCGGGGGCCGGGGCCTGGTCGCCTACTAGCACGAGCGCGGCAACTACCCCGTCATCGCCAGGGAACTGGATGTCAGGCATGGCCGGGGTGGTGGTCCAGCCGGCGCGGTGCAGAGCGGTGGTGACGTCGGCCAGGTATGGGCCGACGTGGCAGGCGGGCAGGACGGCGTCCGCCCGTGCGTTGGCGCGACGGACCTGTCCGGCCGGGTAGCCGAGCGCGGCGGCGGCCTGGGCCGGCGTCAGGGCCGGGTCGTCGCTCATGCGGTCGGGATGCGGTCGACGCGCAGCCGGGTCAGGACGTCCTGCGCCCCTGTCGTCACTCGGTGCCCTGGCTGCCGCCTTCCGCTTCCTTTCGCCAGTGGACGGCGGCGCGCCTGGCCTGGCCGGTGTAGATGTAGTCGGATCCGTGCACCCGCTCCATGTCGAGCGCCAGCCGTTCGAACGCCTCGGCGGCACCGGCGCCGTCCCCCGCTCTACCGCGCAGGGTGGCCAGGTTGTACCGAGTGACGAGGACATGAGGGTCGTCCTCGCCCAGCGCCCGCACCCGCTCGGCGAGCATCCGTTCGGAGACTTCCACGGCGCCGGCCAGGTCTCCGGTCTCGCTCAGGTAGTGGGCCTGGTGCCGGAGCGCCACGGTATCGGGGTGTTCCTCGCGCAGCGTCCGATCCCGCTTGTCCAGTTCCTTCTCCACCGCCCCGAAGGGGTTGCCCAGCACTCTCTTCGCCCGCACGGCACCTAGCGCGGCCCCCACCGCCACGACTGCACCCGTGATCATCCATCTCCACGACACGTCAGGCACGCCTCCTTCGCTCGACACCGTCCGGCCGGCGCCCATCACACGGTCTCAGCCGTGTTGGACCCGCCACCTCCACGGACGCCCCAACAGCCCGCGTCAGTTGCGCCGGGCCCACTGCGGAGGCCGGAACGCCTCGCCTGCAGCGTGGGTCACGCACTACGCCCGCGTCCCGGCTGACGTACCGCTTCGTGTCACCGTAGGGTCTCAGCCCAGCCACCGCAGCTGTCGCAGATCTTGAGTGATGGATTCCGGGGCAAAGCAGTGGCCGCCAGCTCTTCCGCGGCCTGTGCCGCGCCTCGGGAACGGCTCTCGCCGGCGCCATCAGCCTGTAGCTCCAGAACCGCCACTAGTTGTTGCGGGTCAGGACGTTGGTGACGGCGCATAGTGGTGGGCGAGGTCGGTGGCGAGGTCGCCGAGGCGAGCTCTGGCTTCGGCGGGGCCGTGCACAGTGATGGTGCTCCCGAACGGCAATAGTGCTCGCACGTCCTCCAGGTGCTGGAACCGGATCCTCACCCTGTGGCCGGTGGTGGGTTCCTCATGGTCGTCTTGGACGAGTCGTTGGCCGAGGATCCGTCGCGCTCGCTCGATCTGGGTCTGGTCGATGGTGGCGCTGACCTCTATCGCATGGTTGTGTTCCCACTGGTCAACGAGCGCTGCAGCGACGGTGGCCAGGGTCTGGTTCTCGCGGATCCGTCGCGGCTGGTCGACTTCCTTCCACGTGGTGATCCGTTCAAGTCGGTACATCCGTGGCACTCGGGCACAGTCGGCGACGAGGTACCAGATGCCGGCCTTGGCGAACAGCCCGTAGGGATCCACGACCAGGTCGCGTGGGCTCGACTCGCGTGTGCTGTCGTACTCGATCCGTAGCCGACGGCCTCGCCGCACCGCTCCGATCAGCGAAGCCGGAGTCGTGCCGGAGGTTCGTGCCTGGAGCCAGGGGCGGCTGTCCACGTGCACTACGTCGGTGAGCGGCAGGCGCTCATCCACTCGACGTGGCTGTGCGGCGGCGATCTTGGAGAGAGCGCGCCGGCTTTCGACCGATGCGTCGAGCTCCGCACGTTGCTTCTCGTCCAGCCCGGCGAGCGAGAGATGATCACGCTCCCCCGGCGTGAGTCGCGTGACGTCGAGCCCGGACCCGGGCAGCATGGTCACACCTCCGAGGCGGCCCCGTTGCGCGGTCACCGGCAGACCGGCGTCGCGGAGCCAGTTCAGATCCCGGGTGATGGTTCGAAGGGACACTCCGAGAGCCGAGGCAAGTTCCTGTGTGGTCACGGCATCCCTCGATGCCAGGAGCAGCACCAGGGAGAAGAAGCGGTCTGGGGTCACGCACCAATTTTCTCAGGAATTGCGACAGAGGACGGCGCATATCCCGGTGAGGCTGGTGGGTGCGTACCTACGACCTCTGAGAAGGAACAGCCATGACCACGTCCGTCGTGTCCATCGTCTATGTGAACGACGCTCCCGCCGCGGCGCGCTTCTACGGCGACCTCCTCGGCATGAGCCCATCGTTCGAGACTCGGAGATACATCACCTTCGACCTCGGGCCAGGCGCTGACCTCGCTTTGTGGTCTGGCCGGTTCGACGATCTGTCAGCGGACGTCCCGCGCACCAGTGAGGTCTGTCTGGCCAGCAACGATGGGCCCGACGAGATCAATGCGATCTTCAAGCAGTGGCAGTCCAAAGGCGTCACGATCCTGCAGGAGCCACATGATGCGGGGTTCGGGCTGACCTTTCTCGCAGCCGATCCTGACGGGAACCGTATCCGTGTCGCACCGCGGGGGTGAAAGGCCACAATCAGGCATCCGCGAACCAGGAGCGGCCCTGGACCCAGCGGGTCACCCAGCCCGCGAATCCGGGCGTGCCCGGCATCAGGCAGGTGCCCGGCCGGGTTCCGAAGGGTATGGCGCCGTTCTCGTCGATCAGCCAGACGTGACCGCGCTGCGGACCGGTGACGATCAGGTGCCAGTACATGCCGCAGCCATCGGTGCCCAACAGCAGTGAGCCGTGGTCGTACACGGGGTCTGTCCGGTCTTCGAGCTCCTGCTCAGACAGAGCCGCCTCGTCGCCCTCCGCCTCCCACAACCATGCCTCCGTGAGAGGAAAAGGTTCGGCGAGCAGGCGCTCGGGGCGGCCTGAGCCCCAGTCGTTGGGCGTTTGCGCGAGGGGCAGCAGACCGTAGTAGGGCGGCCCCGCGCGCAGACCGTCGCAGACCTCGGCCACGAATGTGCGGTAAGGCTCCGGCAGTAGAATGCCGTGCTCCGCTTCGAAGGACCGCACCGCATCCGAGCCGATGGGAGGCAGCGCCTCCGGACGGGATGCGAAGATCTCGCGGAGGGCAGCCAACTCGGCTGGGTCACCGGTTTCCGTGTTCATGCCGGTCATCATGCAAGATCCCGAATGAGACGGCCTAGTGGCCCGTTCAGGACACCTGGCCGGGGATCCCAGTAGGCTGCCGACTTGCCGTGATCACCGTGCGACTTGCTGCTGCGGGGAGGGACTGTCGGGTGGCGGAGGGGGTCGTGCGCAACTCGGTGTCGCTGGCCGTGTTTCTGGCTGTGGCCGCTGATCCTGGGGTGCCGTTCAGGGTCGTCGAGCTGGCGGGCCGCGGCATCACCGCGGATGCGGCCGCAAGTCGTTGGCTGCTTGAGGTCGGGAAGTCTTCCCTGGACGGCTTCGCACTCGCCGACAAGCTGATCGACCTCGGCGAGCGGGAGGATCAGCTCGTCGGGCTGTGGCAGGAATACGGAGCCGGCGAGGTCGGTGTGGTGGCCTTCGAGTCCCGGCTGGCGGAGATCGTGACGGTCATGGAGACGTGGATGCCGGTTCAGATGAACGCCGCCCAGACCGGGTAGGACTGGGGCTGCTTGGCGTTCGCGAGCCTTCTGCGGCCTGACCTCAGATGACAGGCGGGCGGCCCGGCCGGGTCATCCGCCACACCGTGGCCGGGGCGATGTGTGGGCGGGGCCGCCCACGCGGAAGGGGCACGGGGCCGGTCGTACGGGAGCTCCATGCGGATGGACCGCTCGGCCCGCCGCCACGTCCCCATCAGACCTTTGGAGGCTGTGGTGGCGTGTGATCGGCTTGGACTGGCTGCGGCAGAGGATGCCGCACTGGTGGACTCGCTTGATGTCGTGGCCCGCAATCTGCGTGCCTGGTTCGGCGCGCGGTACGTATCGTTCCTGTTCGTCGACGTGGTCGGCAGACGTCTGTTGCGGGTGAACGACACGGCAGGCGCCTCACAGGGGCACCGAGCTGAGAGAGTCCCCCTCGCCGGCAGTGGCATATACGACGTGCCAGCAGTTGGATTCGCTCGGACGCAAGCGCCTCGGCCCCACCCTGCTGCCGGTCGATGATGCAAAGCGCCCGACGGGTCTCACTCACCGACGTGGGGCGTGATGTTTGGATGCGGCCAGGCGGGTCAGGCGGTGGGTGTACCTGAAGTCGACCAGCAAGGTGTGAGTGACATGGCTGCCAGCGAGAAGACCCAGGCCAAGACCGAGCAGACCAAGGGCAAGGTCAAGGAAGCCGCCGGACGCACCGTGGGCAACGAACGCCTCACCGCCGAGGGCCACGTCGACCAGGCCAAGGGCAACGCCCGCGAGGCCAAGGAAAAGATCAAGGACGCCCACAAGCACTGACACTCCCCCACCGCGCACCCAGCCCCTGACCGCGCGGCGTGTATGGCCCGGCACACGTGCCGGGCCATACGCATGTCAAGGGACACAAGAGAGTCCGCGACAGTCGCCTGATCGGACATGTGACGTCCTCCTCGAATTGGGAAGGGCTGGGGACGGATGCGGGCGTGGGCGCCTCGGCGTGTCGAAGGCGAGTCGACCTGAAGTCACGGGCAGTTACCCTGGCTCACCGAACAAGGGTGCGTATCGAGTCGTGATCAGTGCGTGGGCATTCCCCTCGTCGATCTTCGTTCTGGTAGACCGTCCGGTGTGGCCGGTGTCTGTGCGTGCACCCGCCGGAATACGCACTCACGGTCGCCGGTTGCAGCGGAACGTGCATCATCCTCAGGAGCCGCCCAGCGGCATACACCCACTGCTTGCCGGACGCTTCAGCCCCTACCGGTTCGATCCGTCGGCGGTGGTCGACGACCTTGCCCTCGGACTCCTGCTGGAGGCCGCGCGGTGGGCACCGTCGGCGGGGAACTCCCAGCCGTGGGGTTTCTTCATCGGCAGGCCCGGTGAGCCGGAGCATGACCGGGTGCTCCCTCACCTTGCGCCGAGCTCGGCCCGCTGGGCGACGGACGCGAGCCTGCTCGTCGTCACGCTGACGCGCCGACACGTCGATGACACACAGTTGCTTTACTCCGAATTCGCAGATTACGACCTCGGCCAAGCCGTCGCCCACATGACTGTTCAGGCCCAGGCCATGGGCCTCGCAGCGCACCAATTCCGGGCCTTCGACCTGGAAGGGCTCACCAAGGAGCTGGACCCGAACCCGGGCTGGGTGATCGTCTCCATGGTCGCGGTGGGCAAGGCGGCTGACAGACCTTCAGAGGTCCGTGACCGACGTAGCGTCGGGCACTTGCGCTCCGCACCCTGGTCGCCAGGGAAGTAGGCGGCGGGGCGGGTCCCGGTCGCGACGTCAGTGGGCTGGGTTAGGTTCGCTCGTCATGGACTCGGAATCTCTGCTGCAGCACCTGAGCAACGAACTCGACGCTTTCCGCGCATGCCTCGATGGTGATCTGTCTGTACGCATCGAACACTGCGGCGAGTGGACACTCCACGACCTGGCCGAGCACCTGGGCAGCTCAAATCTGTGGGCGGCAGCCGCAGTCACCGAGCAGCACGGCGAGCACGAGGCCACCTCGGCTCCGCGTGATCCGGACGAGTTCCTGCGGTGGTTCGAGGAGAGTTCAGAGACTCTGCTCAAGACCCTCGACACCGATCCGAGTGCGAGCGCCTGGACTTTCCATCCGCCGCACACGGTGGGTTTCTGGCAGCGGCGCCGTGCGCTGGAGGCGCTCATTCACCGCTGGGATGCGGAGAACGCACTGGGCAGTAGTCGACCGCTCGGCCCGGTCCTGGCCGGCGAAGGCGTGACCGAGGTCCTCGACACGATGGCACCCAGGCAGATAGCCCGAGGACGGGCTCAACCCCCGCAGCACGCCCTGCGACTGCACGCGACGGACACCGGAACATCCTGGGTGTACGGCCCTGGCCCTGCCGTGGCCACGCTCACGGCGACGGCGGAACAGCTGGTGCTGCTCCTGTGGGGACGTATGCGCAGCGGGGATGCCGCCTATGGCTGGACCGGCGATCAGGAAGCGGGGCTGCGCATCCTGGCGGGCACCTTGACGCCCTGACACACTGCTCAGGCGCCTGGGGCGGATTACGGCGATCCAGGACCTGGCAGGCTGACGGCCCCGGCCATCCGCTGCCGCGTCGTGCGGTCACAGGGGGTAAACCGAGATCGGCGCCTCCCTCAAGGGGTGAGACCTGCACCGCCATTGGACTCCCCCGCCGCGACTGCCCCGGGATCGCGGCAGGCCCGGCCTGGATACCTTCGACTACGGTGTCAGCACGATCCTCCCGAAGACCTCGCCCGCGTACATCTTCTGGTGCGCCAGCACGGCTGCGTCCAGTGGCAGCACCTCGTGCACCACTGTCGTGATCTCGCCGCGGCCCGCTGCGGCGAACTGCTCGCTCCGCACGGCACTCCGTTCGGCTCCGGTGACGGTGGCCGCGCTGAAAGCGGCGAAGGACATCGACTTCTGGAACGACGCCATGATCTTCGTGCCGAAGTCGGTTGGCGGCTGGCCTGCGACAGCGCCCACGGCCACCATGCGGCCGTTCGGGTTGAGCCGGTCGAAGAACGACGGCATGTCCTGGCCGGCCACCACGTCGATGATGACGTCATAGCCCGAAGGGGCGTGTTCCCCTCCCTCGCCGGAGCGGTCCAGCACGTGGGTCGCGCCGAGACGTCGTAGCCGCTCACCTCGCTCGGCCGAGGAAGTGGTGACCGCGACCGCGGCGGCTCCGCCGCGAGCGGCGAGTTGCACTGCCATGATCCCGATGCTGCCGGCCGCGCCACGGACAAGGACCGTCTCCCCGGGAGTGAAGTGGGCGTGGCGGAGCCCGAAGTGGGCCACCACGCCGGAACTGCCGAGTGTCACCGCATCGACTGCGGACAGGTCCACGGGCAGGGGAACGATCTCCTCGACGGGCGCGAGGGCCTGTTCGACATAGCCTCCGCCGGTGCCGGTGAAGGCCCACACCCGCCTGCCGATCCATGAGACGTCGACGCCGTCACCCACCGCGGTCACCGCTCCCGCCACCTCACTTCCCGGGATGTGCCCCTCCTTGAAGCCGTAGGCGGCCAGGGCCCCGCTTCGGATCACGGTGTCGACTCCACCGACGCCCGCGGCCTCGGTGGCGATCACCACCTGGCCGGCGGCCGGTGCGGGAGCCGGCAGGTCGACAACGGCCAGGCCTTCGGGACCTCCGTACGTCTGGATCGCGATTGCCTTCAATGTCGTCTCCCATGTTCTTGGACCGATCACGTGCGGTCGCTGCTCAGAACCCTCCGCCGATCGCCACCGACGGCGGGAGGGGGGTCACGGCGCGGCAGAGGTTCAGTCCCGATGCTGTGCGCACGTGCGCCCTGATGATCTCGGTGAGCTGCTACGTCCTGAACGCTAACGGACGCCCCCGTCCGTTTAGGTAAAGTGAGAGCATGAGCGACCGTTTGCCTCACACCCTGCGCTCCGACGCGCTGGGCAACCGCGAGCGCATCCTCGACGCGGCCCGGGCACTGTTCTCCGCCGACGGCCTGGACGTGCCGATGCGGGAGATCGCGCGGTCCGCGGGGGTCGGACCTGCCACCTTGTACCGTCACTTCCCGACCAAGCAGGTGCTGGCCACCGAAGCCTTCACGGCCCAGTTGCAGGCATGTCGCACCATCGTCGACGACGGGTGCGCCGATCCCGATCCGTGGCGTGGCCTGTGCCTGGTGATCGAGAAGATCTGTGAACTCCATGCGCGGGATCGCGGTTTCAGCGAAGCCTTCATGTCCGCCTTCCCGGGGGCGCCGGATGTCGCGGGCCGTGAGTACACGGTGAAAGCGGTCGCCGGACTGGCCCAGCGGGCCAAAGACGCAGGGCGCCTGCGGTCCGACTTCGTCCTGGACGACCTCATTCTCATCCTCATGGCCAACAAAGGGATCCACACCAGATCGGCCGACACCCAGGTCATGGCCTCCCGACGCTTCGCCGGGCTGGCGATCCAGGCGTTCGAAGCCCGCCCTCAGCGCGCACCACTACCACCAGCGGCACGACTGGTATCCGCGGCACCGGACAGCGTCTGACCACCATGCCCCCACCGGCTCACAAGTCATCGACGGCCGCCACGACCTCACCCCGCCTCCACTCGGTGACACGTGAGCCACACGACGCACACCGCCGGCAAACACGGCGAGCCTCACCCAAGGGCTGTTGCAGAAGCACTGGCCAGGGCGGCAGGCCGACTGCCTGCCGCCCGCTGCAGCCGTGGAACTTTGGATCAGGCGCCGAGGCGCCGTTTGGCGAGCCAGGTGACGATCTCGGGGTCGTGGTGGTCGAAGAACAGGGAGTTGCCGGTGTCGAGGGTGGCGATATCGGCCATCTGCTCGTCGGTCAGGTCGAAGTCGAAGACGTCGAAGTTCTCCGCCATGCGCTCGGCCCGTACGGACTTGGGGATGGTGATGACGTCGCGCTGGGTGAGCCAGCGCAGGACGACCTGCGCGACGGACTTGCCGTGTTCCTTGCCGATGCCCGCGAGGAGAGGGTTGGTGAACAGGTCGTTCTTTCCCTCGGCGAAGCCGCCCCAGGACTGGTGCTGCACGCCGTGCTCGCGCATGAGGGCGTGGTAGTCGGCGCGCTGGAAGAAGGGGTGGGTCTCGATCTGGTTGACCTGCGGCGTGATCTCGTTGTTGACGATCAGGTCGATCAGGCGGTCGGGGTAGAAGTTGGCGACACCGATCGCACGGGTCAGCCCGTCGCGGTTGAGGGCTTCCATGGCGCGCCACTGGCCGTAGACGTCGCCGAAGGGCTGGTGCATCAGGTACAGGTCGAGGTGGTCCAGCCCCAGCTTGGTCAGCGAGGTCTCGAAGGCGCGGCGGGTGTTGTCCTGGGCGGGGGCGTCCTGGACCCACAGCTTGGTGGTCACGAACAGGTCCTCGCGCGGGATGCCGCTGGAGGCGATGGCGCGGCCTACGGCCTCTTCGTTGCCGTAGGCGGCGGCGGTGTCCAGCAGCCGGTAGCCGGCGGCGAGCGCGTCGGACACGGTGCGTTCGGTGTCCTCGGCGGGGATCTGGTAGACGCCGAAGCCAAGCAGCGGCATGACAACGCCGTTGTTGAGGGTGACGGTCTTCATCAGGGAGTGTCCTTTGCTGTGCGGGTGGGCGGTCCTGGTCAGGGGCGGATGAGAGCCTTGAGGACCTGGCGTTCGGCCATGGCCTGGTAGGCATCCGGGGTCCGGTCGAGGGTGAAGGTCTGGTCGAAGACGCGGCCGGGGGCGATGGTGCCGTCCAGGACATCGGGCAACAGCCGGTCGATGTAGGCGCGGGCGGGGCTGGCGCCGCCGGTCAGGGTGACGTTCCGCATGAACTCGGCCGGGCCGATCGGGCCCTGCTCGTACTGGGGCACGCCGAGGCGGCTGACGGTGCCGCCGTCCAGGACGGCTCCGAGCGCGGTGTCGAGAGTCTGGCGGGTGCCGACGGCCTCGATGACCTTGTCCACGCCGCCGCCGGTCAGCTCGCGGATGCGGGCGATGCCCTCCTCGCCGCGCTCGGCGACCACGTCGGTGGCACCGAACTCACGCCCGAGATCCGTGCGCGCCTGGTGGCGGCCGGCGAGGACGATCCGCTCGGCCCCGAGGCGCTCGGCGGCGATGACCGCGCACAGACCGACCGCGCCGTCGCCGACGACGAGGACGGTGTCGCCGCGCCCGACGCCTGCGGTGACGGCGCCGTGGTGCCCGGTGGTCATCACGTCGGACAGGGCCAGCAGGGACGGCAGCAGCGCGGAGTCCGCGCCCACCGGCAGCTTGACCAGGGTGCCGGCGGCCTGCGGGACGCGGACGGCTTCACCCTGGCCGCCGTCCACGCCGTCGAAGCCGTACCGGCCGCCGTGACGACATGAGATGTGCAGACCCTTGGCGCAGTAGTCGCAGGTGTTGTCGCTGTAGGTGAACGGGGCGACGACCAGGTCGCCTGCCATCAGCCCGGTCACTTCTGCGCCGGTGTCCTCGACGATGCCGAGGAACTCGTGCCCCATCGGGCGGCCGGCGCCGGTGGCGGGCATGGAGGCGTAGGGCCACAGATCACTGCCGCATACGCAGGAGGCGAGGACGCGTACGACCGCGTCGGTGGGCTGGACGATCTTCGGGTCGGACCGGTCTTCGACGCGGACGTCTCCGGCGCCGTACATCACGGCTGCACGCATGACAGTAGTACTCCAAGCGGGGATGCTGCGGGGGTGCGGAGCGCGGCGCCCCGCGGGTGTGGGGTCAGCGCTCCAGCATCCGGGCCTGGGCCTCGGTGTGGGTCGCGCCGGAGGCCGGCGGGAGGGCGGTAAGCGTCTGGATCTGCTGCGGGGTGAGGGTGACGGCGTCGGCGGCGGCGTTCTCCTCCACCCGGGACACCCGCTTGGTGCCGGGGATCGGGGCGATGTCGTCGCCCTGGACGAGCAGCCAGGCCAAGGCCACCTGTCCCGGCGTCGCGCCGACCTCGTCGGCCAGGGCCTTGACCTGATCGGCCAGGGCCAGGTTGCGCTGGAAGTTCTCGCCGGTGAAGCGCGGGTTGCCGCGGCGGAAGTCGTTCTCGTCGAACTGGTCGGTGGAGCGCACCGTGCCGGTCAGCATCCCGCGGCCGAGCGGGGAGAACGGCACCAGGCCGATGTTCAGCTCCCGCAGCAGCGGCAGCACCCGCTCCTCGATCCCGCGCGTGAACAGCGAGTACTCCGACTGCACTGCGGTGACCGGCTGGACGGCGTGGGCACGGCGGATCGTGTCCGGGCCGGCCTCCGAGAGCCCGAAGGCGCGAACCTTGCCCTCGGCGATCAGTTCGCCCACGGCGCCGGCGGTCTCCTCGATCGGCGTGTTCGGGTCCACCCGGTGCTGGTAGTACAGGTCGATGTGATCGGTGCCCAGGCGCTTGAGGGAGCCTTCGACGGCGGTGCGGATGTTCGCCGGGGAGGAGTCCAGGTTCCACGGGCCGTCGCCGCCGTGCGAGACCAGGCCGAACTTCGTCGCGAGGACCACCTTGTCCCGGCGCCCCTTCAGCGCGCGGCCGAGCAGGTCCTCGTTGGTGTAGGGGCCGTAGATCTCGGCGGTGTCGATCAGGGTGACGCCCAGCTCCAGCGCCCGGTGCACGGTCCGGGTCGACTCCGCGTCGTCTGTGCCGGAGCCGGTGTAGCCGTGGGACATGCCCATGGCGCCCAGCCCGATCCGGGAAACCTCCAGGTCACGCAGTTTGATGTACCGCATCTCGCCCTCTTCCGCATCGCAGATGTCCAGCCCCTTTCACCTTCGCCCGGCCGGGCAGGTCGCGCCTGCCCGGCCCGGGGCCGGGTGTCTTGCTCCTTCACCTTCGCCCGGATTGCGCGCGTGTGGCAGGGCGGGCTCTTCGGGGGTAATGACAGGGCCCCCCTCGGCGCTGCGCGGCGGGGGCAGGGCGGGTGAGACTGGGTTCATGGCATCGACGAGCGCACTTAGCGAGGGCGCCGAGCTGGGCCGCTACCTGCGCGCCCGCCGCACCCAGACCAGCCCCGGACACGTCGGCCTCAGGCCCGGCGCCGGCACCCGGCGCACCCCGGGACTGCGCCGCGAGGAGGTGGCCACCCTGGCCGGCATCAGCATCGACTACTACGTTCGCCTGGAACGCGGCAAGGAGACCCGCCCCAGCCCCGCCGTCCTCGACGCGCTCGCCCGCGCCCTGCACATGGACGAGCAAGAGCATCAGCACCTGCGCGAGCTGGCCGCCCGCGCCGCCCGATACGTCGCCGAACCGCCACCCGCGCCCAGCCGAACCGTGCGACCCCACCTCAGGCTGCTGCTGGAGTCCCTGCGCCCGAATCCCGCGTACGTGATCAGCCGCAGCATGGACATGCTCGCGTGGAACCCCGGCGGCCTCGCCCTGTACGCGGGACTCGAAGACTGGCCCGCCAAGCACCGCAACCTCGCCCGCTACCTGTTCCTCCACCCCGCCGCCCGTGATCTCTTCCCCGACTGGGACCGCCAGATCACCGCCTGCGTGGCCCGCCTGCGTGCCACGGCCGGCACCGCACCCGATGCGCCCGATCTGACCAACCTGGTCGGCGAACTCCTGCTGAAGAGCGCGGACTTCGCGGGTCTGTGGGAGCGCTACGAGGTGACAGGACGCATACCCGCTCACAAGACGTTCCAGCATCCGCTGGTCGGAGCCCTCACCCTGACCTCGCAGTCCCTCAACGTCGAGGGCACCCCGGGGCAGCGCATCGGCGTCTACACCGCCGAACCCGGCAGTCCCGACCACGACGCCCTGCTGCTGCTCGACATGACGACTCCCCGCCCAGTGCACAGCCCGGCTCCCGGATCGAGGACACCGGGAGCTTCCTCCTCGTAGGACAGCAGTGCCATGCCGCGCGCCCGACTACGAGGCGGTCGAGGATCGGGCGTGGTCGGCGGCCCATGACGCGAGGATGCGCAGACCGTCGTGGGTGGGCGATCCGACTTCTGCGGTCCATACGACCAGTTGCTGGTCGGGGTCGGTGCTGGCGGTGAGGGTGTCCCAGTCCAGCGACAGCTCTCCGGCGACAGGGTGGAGAAGGGTCTTGGATCCGACGCTGAGGGTGGCAACTTGGTGCGCCGCCCACCACGTGCGGAAGTCTGTGTCCTGGACGCACAGTTCACCGACCAGAGCGGTCAGCCGTGGATCGTCGGGATATTTGGCTGCCTCCATGCGCAGTTGCGCGACCGCCATCCGGGCGACGCTTTTCCAATCGGCATAGAGATTCCGCATGGCAGGGTCGGTGAAAAGAATGCGGACGTAGTTGCGGTGCTTGTCCGGCACGGCTGCGAAATCGGTGACCATAGCGGCGGCGAGCGGGTTCCAGGCGAGGATGTCCATACGGCGGCCCATGACGATGGCCGGCGTGGCCGTGAGATCGTCCAGGACCCGGCGCAGCTGCGGCTGGACCTTCTGCTGGGCCCGGCGGCGCGGCCTGGCCGTTTCCTTGCCGGCGAGACCGAACACGTACCTGCGCTGGTCTTCATCCAGGTCGAGGGCTCCCGCGACGGCTTCCAGCACGGGGGCGGAGGCCGGCAGGCGGCCCTGTTCGAGACGGGTGTAGTAGTCCGTGGAGATCGCCGCCGGCTGCGCCACCTCTTCGCGTCGCAGGCCCACCACGCGACGCTGTCCGGCGCTGTCGGGCAGACCCACGGCACGGGGCGTGAGCTCGGCACGGCGCGCCTTGAGGAATTCTCCCAGCTCGTTCAGATGCGGTGATGGACTCATGCTTCCGGTGTCGCAGCGAATACACCGATCGAGAGGGGGAGAAATCCTTCCCAGGATGTTCCCTTCCCAGGATGTATTTCTCCTCTGCACGGATGCCCGCGCCCGTGGCAGCGTGGAACACACAACGGCGAAACGTCACGGAAGAAGGAAGCGAAGAGCATGGCAGAGAAGCGGTCGAGGAGCTGAGCGAGGCCATCACCCACCTGGCCTTTTACGCCGGATGGCCCAACGCGATGGGTGCCGCCGCCCAGCTCAAGGCCGTCCTCGCCGACGCGTAGCCGCGCCCGGCAGCGGCTACGCACCACTGACACCCGTATTGATCAGGAAGAGATACGCCATGGCCGATCACGACTTCGAGCAGCCCTTCGCGCTCGGTGAGACCAACGACGCCTACGCCGAGAACTTCATCGGGCAGAGCTACCTGGCTCCCCTGACCGGGGGAAGCGTCCCGGTCAGCAACGTGACCTTCGAACCGGGCTGCCGCAACAACTGGCACATCCACCACGGCACCGCAGGCGGCGGGGACCAGATCCTGCTGTGCACGGCCGGCAGCGGCTGGTACCAGGCCGAGGGCCAGGACCCGGTCGGCATGGCCCCCGGGACCGTCATCCGTGTCCCGGCGGGCACCAAGCACTGGCACGGCGCGAAGGCCGACTCCTGGTTCTCCCACATCGCCTTCATCACCCCCGGCGATGGCGTCAGCAACGAATGGCTCGAGCCGGTCACCGACGAGGCGTACGGCCGGCTCCCGAAGAACGGAGACAGCGCATGACCATCCTGAGCGAGACATACACCCTGGCCGGCGGCGTCGAGATCCCCAAGCTCGGCCTGGGCACCTGGTTCATCGACGACGACAAGGCGGCAGACGCCGTCCGCACGGCCATCGAGACCGGCTACCGCAATATCGACACGGCCCAGGCGTACGGCAACGAGCGGGGAGTCGGAGAGGGCATCCGCGCCTCCGGCGTGGCGCGCGAGGACCTGTTCGTGTCGACGAAGCTGGCCGCGGAGATCAAGGACTACGACGCGGCGACCGCAGCGATCGGAACTCTCTGGCGAAGCTGGACATCGGCTACATCGACCTGATGCTGATCCACGCCCCCCAACCCTGGGACGACTTCCGCGGCGGTGACTACGACGAAGGCAACCGCCATGCCTGGCACGCACTGGAGGACGCCCACACGGCAGGAAAGATCCGTGCCATCGGGGTTTCGAACTTTCTGCAGTCCGACCTGGAGAACATCCTCACCCACGGGACCGTGGCACCACAGGTGAACCAGGTGCTCCTGCACGCCGGGAACACCCCGGACGAGCTGCTGGCCTTCTGCCAGGACCGCAACATCCTCGTACAGGCATACTCGCCGATCGCCCACGGCACGCTCCTCGACAGCCGCCACATCAAGACGATCGCCGAGAAGTACCAGGTGAGCGTCCCGCAGCTGTGCATCCGCTACACCCTGCAACTGGGCACCCAGCCGCTGCCGAAGACCGCGAACCCCGAGCACATGCGCTCCAACGCCGACGTCGACTTCGAGATCTCCGAGGCGGACATGGCCACCCTGCGCACCCTCGACGAGCGCGACTACGGCGAGCACGCCGCCTTCCCCGTCTACAGCGGGAAGTAGGAACGCACGCGGGCCCGCCGTGCCGCGCCGTGGTCGGCCCGCGTCGTCCACTGGACGCCGTCGTCACAGCGGCCTGATCGCCCACGGCCGATCTGCTCTCCGCCGAACAGCGAAAACCCGGTTCTCTGCTCGCGGCGTGAACGGAGGGTGGAGGCTGGAGACGGAGTTCAGTGCCCGGGACGGCTGAGTGAAGACAGGCCCCACAACTCGGCGATGCAGCCGTCGTGTACCCGGAAGATCTCCATCACCGAGAGGAGTGCCCGTTCCTCGACTCCCGCCGGGACGCCGTGCAGGGTCGTACGGACTGCGACTTTGTCTGCGTCCACGAGCATGTCCTCGACGACGACCTGGATGTCCGGGAACGGCGGATCCTGACCCGGGCGTTCAAGACGCCGCGTGCCCTGGGAGTTCACTGACTGACCACCAGCTGCGGCGGCCCGCCACGGTTAGCGAGGTGGGCCGAATCCCTGGACCTCGACTGGTACGAACCGGTGGCCCAGGTGCTCGAAGTCGGTGATGGAGAAGGTTGGCCGCATGGCGACGGCTCGGCGCCGGGCGGACCGGGCACCCTGACGTTGCCCACCCGCCTGCGTCGGCCAGGCGGCCCCGTACGGCGGACGGGGCGGCATCACGCAGGGACGCTGAGCGGCGGGTGCTCAAGCACGCGGGGCTTGTACTCGACCAGCTGGATGCGGCCGTCGAAGGTGCGGTGCTCGATCATGTCGAGGGCAACGTCCGGATAGCCGTCGTAGATGCGCTCCTCCCCCGTGGCTCCGGTGATCACCGGGAACATCACGACGCGGAAGCGGTCGACGAGACCGGCTCGCAGCAGGGACCGGCACAGACTGAGGCTGCCGATCGTGCTGAGGAGCCCCGAGCCACTCGACTTCATGGCGCGGACCGTCTCCACGGCGTCGTCGCGGACGAGCGTGGAGTTGGCCCACGTCAGGGGCTCCTTCAGAGAGGAGGAGAACACCACCTTGGACGCTCGCGCGAGCTCGTCGACGGACGCCTCCTCTTCGGGCCTGAACTCGTCCTGGCCATTCGGGACCTCGCCTGCGGCGAAGCCCGACATCAGACGGTAGGTGTTCGCTCCCATCAGGTAGGTGACCTCGAGCTGCTCGCCGAGCCATGCGAGGTACTCCGGGCCCTCAAGGCCCCAGAACCCGGGCCACCCCTCTCCTGACGCGTAGCCGTCGAGGGAGGTGATGAAGTCGACGAGGAGTTCCGACATGGCGGCGTCCTTTCCTAAGGTCTGGTCTCACAACGTTGGACCGGCCGGAGTCCCCAAACTCATCGGCCGCTCTGTGGAGTACGAGAAAACGGTCCGGCCGAGCGCCACCTTCAGCCGGACCAGGTAGAGCGCTCCGGGGCCCACTACCGCGCTCGTCGCCTTTTCGGCAGGTTGATTCCGGTGCTTCGTACGATCGGGAGACCCAGGGGCCTGGGTGTGGTTGGCCTGGGTGTGGCTTGGCCTGGGTATGACTTTGCGGCGCTCAGTCACAGTCAGGATGCGGTGCGCCTCTTCGCTGCCGTCTTCCTGGCCGGGCTCTTCTTCGTGGCGGTCTTCTTCGCCGCCTTCTTGCGGGTGGGCATCTCGTGCACCGTGGCGTGCCCGCCGTCGTCTCCGCGGCCTTCCTTCGCCGCCTTCACCGAGGCGTTCAGGGCGGCCATGAGGTCCATGACCTTCCCGGACTCCTGCTGCTGACCGGCTTCGGCCGGCTCCGGGAGCACCTTGTCGCCGGCCTTCGCCTCGATGAGCTCTTCGAGTGCGTCGCGGTAGCGGTCGCGGAACTGGGTGATGTCGTCGGTGGTCATGGTTTCGGTGAGCTGGACTGCCCGTTCGATCTCGTTGTCGTCGAGGTCGACCGGCTTCGGTGCCAGGGATTCCGGGCTGCGGATCTCGTCCGGCCAGTGCATCGAGTGCAGCACGATGGCTCCCTCACGGACCCGCAGCAGGCCGAGACGTTCGCGGCCGTGCCAGGCGAATTTGGCGACGGCGACCTTGTCGGACCGTTCCAGGGCTTTGCGGAGCAGGGTGTAGGGCTTCTTGGCGACGTCGCCGTCGGCTCCGAGGTAGTAGCTGTCGCCGATGCGAATGGGGTCGATGCTGTCGGCGTCGATGAACGCGACGATCTCGATCGCCTTCGCGGTGGGAAGCGGCATGGAGTCGAGTTCTTGGTCGGTTATGGGGACGATGTCGTCCTTGGAGACTTCGTAGCCCTTGCCGATCTCGTCCTGTGTCACGGTCTCGCCGTCGATCGAGCACTCCTTGCGGGTGCGGACTCTGCCCATGTCGGCGAGGTGGACCTGGCGGAAGTGGATCGAATGGTCCTCGGTCGCGCTGATGATCTTGGTGGGGATCGTGACGAGTCCGAAGCTGATGGCTCCGCTCCACAGGGCGTGCGGCATTGCGTCCTCCAGGCCCCCCTGGCGGGTGCAGGCCGGGAAGCGCTGGTCGCCCGTGATGAGTGGACCTGGCCGCCGCCCGTACTTCGATCCTCGTTCCGGCCGGTCGTGATCGCATCGCGAGGTCGCATGTTCGATTTACGTTCGAGTGCCACGGAGACCCAGACGGCCAGCTCGGAACGGTTCGAGGGTCATATGACCGTTCGGGTGACGCTGCTCGCGCAGGACGGTGCGGGATGGGGCGTCTGTGCCGACTCGTCTCCGCCGTCACACGCCCCCGCGACGCCGGTTCGCCGGTCGTGTCGTGGCCGGTGCTGCGCTAGTACACCGGCCACCGGCCGGGCAGCCGGGGCCCTGGCCCGTGGAGCCCCGAGGCGTCAGCGGCTCACCCCCCGAGGCGCCCTCGGCGCTGCCAGTTCCGCGCTGAGCAGGCGGCTGTCGATGTCGTCGAGGGCGAGGCGGAGCCCTCCCAGGGCCACGCTCTCGTCGCCGAGTGTGGAGGTGCGCAGTTCCGGAAGGCGCAGGCAGTGCTTGGCGAGTTCGCGGTGCAGGGGGGCGAGGATGATGTCGGCGGAGCGTGAGAAGCCGCCGCCGAAGACCACGATCTCGGGGTCGAGGGCCAGGACGAGTGCGGCGACACCCACGGCGAGATCGCGCGCGTAACGCCGTACCGCGGCCTTGGCGTCGCGATTGTCCTCGCGGGCCGCCTGGAACACCCACGCGGCCGCCTCTCCCGGACGGGCGCTCGCAGGGACGCCCGGGCAGGCGGCGAGGTGGCCGGGCGCGTCGAGCCAGCGGACGGCCTTGAGGGCGCCGATCTCACCGGCCGCGCCGCCGTGGCCGCGGCGCAGGGTGCCGTCGAGGATGAGGCCCGCGCCGGTTCGGATGCCCGCGAGCAGGTACACGATGTCGTCCGCGTCCTGCGCCACGCCTTTCCAGCGTTCGGCCACGGCGGCGAGTTTGCAGTCGTTCTCCACCTGGATGGGGCAGTGGAAACGGGCGGCGAGGTGGCCCGCCGGGTCGGCGGTGCCCCAGCCCGGCAGCGGTGTGAACAGGGAGGTACGGCCGGTCGCGTCGACCGGGCCGGTCACGCCGATCGTCATGCCCCAGATGTCGGCCGGCGTCATGCCGGCCCCGGTCAGCAGTTCGTCGATGGCCTCGTCGACCGCCGCGAGGCGCGCGTCGGGTCCCGCGTCCGGGTCGGCGGGCTGGCGCAGGGTCCTGACGTGGTTGCCTTCCAGGTCGCTCAGTACGACGAGGATCTTGTGGACACCGATGTCGACGCCCAGCGCGTGGCCCGCGTCGGCGCGGAAGCGGTAGCGGCGGGCCGGGCGTCCCACGACACTGCGGGCGCCCGGCTCCTCGACCTCGGCCCAGCCGTCCGTGACCAGCGCTTGCACCAGGACGTCGACGGCGGGGCGGGACAGGCCCGTCCGGCCGGCGAGTTCGGTGACGGTGGAGGGCGGGTTGCCACGCAGCGCCCACACGATGGACAGCTGGTTCATCTCGCGCATCCGGGACAGGTCGGTGCCCGTGGTCGCCATGCTTGTGTACTCCCTGGTGGGGGGCCGCGGTACCGCGCTGGATATCGCTGGACAGTTTACTAATTCCCGGGGCCGGCCCGGAACCGTTTGCGGCGTTCCGTCAGGAGATCGGGTACCTCTGCTGTCCCTCGGGCCGTACGGCCGCGGTGAAGTCGACCTCGCGGCCGTCGAGCGCGAACCGGTAGCGGCCGAGCCTGCGGACCGCGGGCCGGGCCTGCAGATAGTCGGTGAGCGCCTGGAGCTCGTCGGGGTGCAGCCAGCCCGGCGGGTCCGAGACCGCCCGGAAGCCGCAGATGTCGGAGAGATCGCGCAGCCAGCTCTGCTGATGCTCCGTCAGGAGGTTGAGCCGGCTGCGGAAGTACACGACGTCCGGGTCGACCTCGAGCAGTGGTGACTGCCACAGCCGGTGCAGGGTGTTGACCACGGCGTTGCGGGCCAGGGCGTCGGAGGGGTCCTGGGTCGCGTAGTGCTCCCACTGCGGCGCCACGTCGGGGCCGCTGCGGATGCCGTCGAGCAGTCCGAGCGAGGGCAGCAACGGGGCCCCACTGCCGAGGAGATAGGTGTCGGGGCCCGCCGCCTCGCGGATGATCTCCAGGCCGATGCGGTACGCCTCCTCGCGGCCGATACCCGGAGCGCGGACGCCGGGGGCCGCGGCGGCGCCGATGAAGTCGGCCTTGAGGTAGCCGAAGCCCCAGTCCTGGGTGACCCGCCGGATCATCGTCCGCACGTGCTCCTGAGCGGCCTGTACCGTGAGGTCGAGCGCGTAGTAGCCGGTGCCCCAGTTGTGACCGGTGACCACCGGTTCGCCGTCCTCTCCACGCAGCAGCAACTCCGGTTTCTCACGGGCTGTTTCGGAGTCCGGGAGGGCGATGAACGGCGCGATCCACAGGCCGGCCCGCAGCCCCGCCTCCTTGATCCGGTCGGCCAACGCCCGCATGCCGGTCGGAAACTTGTCGTTGGCCTCCCAGTCCCCGACCATCCGCTCCCAGCCGTCGTCGACCTGCACGACGTCGAACGGCAGGCCGCGCAGGGCGGTGATGTCCTTGGTGAGCTGTTCCTCGGTGATGTTCTCGTAGTACGCGTACCAGCTGCACCACACGTTGCCGGCCCGCTTGGTGCTGCGGCCGAGCCGTTCGCCGAGCTGCGCCGCGTAGGAGGCGAAGACCTCCTCCTCGGTGCCGTACGCGAGGAACCAGGGCGCGCCCTCGGACTCGTACCAGCCCACGAGCGTGTCCCGGTCGGCGGCAAGACGCGGGATGTCGAGGCCCAGAGCGCCCAGCAGCAGGACCCGGCCGTCGGGGCCCTGGAGCGCGGCGAGCGCGGACGAGTGGTGGCGGGCGGGGTCGTCCCAGACCGTGTCGTCGGCAGTCAGCCTGCGCTCGGCGCTCTCGATGCGCAGCGGCGCCTGGGACAGCTTGCGCCAGCCGCAGGGGCTCCAGGAGTTGTGTCCGTGCCGGTAGAAGTGCGCGTCGCCGAGGCCGTGCAGCACGGCGACGCGTCCGGGCGGCAGCAGCAGACCGCCGTCGACGGGCCGGGGAGCGCCGTCGTCTTCGAGTTCAACGGCGAAGGTGTGTGCGCCGACGTCGAGGAGCTGGGCCATGGATCTCCTTGCAGGTGTACGAGGGGTGGGCGGCAGGTCCGTGCCGCCGCCCCCGCGGAGGGAAGTGGGGGCGACAGGTCCGTGCTGCCGCCCCCGCGGAGGGAAGTGGGGGCGACAGGTCCGTGCCGCCGCCCCCGCGGAGGGAAGTGGGGGCGACAGGTCCGTGCCGCCGCCCCCGCGGAGGGAAGTGGGCGAGCGGGCGGGCTACTTGAAGAGTCCGTTGACCTTGTCGTTGACGCCCTTCAGAGCCGGGCCGGGCTGCGTCTGACCGAGGATCACCGACTGGACGGCGTCCTGCACGAGCGGGTTGATCTCGGTGCCGTGCTCGGTGACGGGGAGCAGGAAGGTGCCGTTCTTGTCGGTGGTCACGTCGGTGAAGACGTGGACGTCACGCCCCGCCGTCTTGTGCGCGGCGAGCGCCGCCTCCGTCCCCGACTTCTGGGCGGGCAGGACGACGCCCCGCTTGCCGACCTTGTTCTGGCATTCCGGCGAGCCCAAGTACTTGACCCACTTCCAGGCCTCCTCCCGGTGCTCGGTGCCGGCCCAGATCGCGTCCGAGAGACCGTTGAGTGAGCTCTTGCGGCCTTCGGGGCCGGTCGGCAGCGGTGCGAAGGCGAACTTCTGGCCCGCCTTGGGGTCGGTGAACGTGGAGATGGTCCAGGAGCCCGCGATCATCATCGCGCCCTTGCCGGCGCTGAGAAGTTCGGTGTTGCCGACGCTCGACTGCTTGTCGAAGCGGGGTGCGTAGCCCTTGTCGATGAGGCGCCTGAACCAGGCGATGGTCTCGGCGAGCCTGGGGTCGTCGAAGTTGTAGTGGGTACCCCAGGGGTTCTTGTCGAGATAGGTGAAGCCGTTCGATGCGGCGAGCGGGCCCCAGCCGTTCTGCCCGGTGGCGCCGTCGGCCCACTCCGGCAGGAAGCCGTAGGTCTTCACGTGCTTTTCGTCGAAGTCGGGGTCCAGTCCGTTGCGGCCCTCGGTGTCGACGGTCGCCTTGGCGATCACCTGCTCCAGTGTCCCGCCGTCGTCGGGGTTCCACTTGAGGTCGGCGAGTTCGTCGGCGGGGACGCCCTGCTTCGCGAACTGCGTCGTGTTGTAGACGAGCGCCATGCTGTCCCAGTCCTTCGGCAGCCCGTAGCGCTTGCCGTCCTTGACCCAGACATCGGCCAGGCCCGCCTGGTAGCCGGACAGGTCGAACCTGTCCCGGTCGATCATCGGCTGGATGTCGAGCAGCTGGTTGTTGGTGGCGAACTGCGGATAGTACGTCGCCTGGTCGGTCCACACGTCCGGGGCGTCACCGGAGGTCAGCTGGGTGGTGAGGTTCTGCCAGTACTGGTTCCAGGCCGTCTGTGTGATCTTCACGGTGATGTCGGGGTTGGCCTTCTCGAAGGCGTCCGCGCACTCCTGGTAGCCGGGGAGCTGCTTGTCGTCCCAGAGCCAGTAGTCGAGCGTGGTCCCGGACGAGGCGGAGTCGGATCCCCCGCAGGACACGAGCCCGGCGGTGGCGGCCAGGCACAGCAGGGCCGCGCCCGCGCGCCGGTGTGTCGATCGCATGATGGCGTACCTCTCTTGACGGGTTGAGCGGGATGGGAGTCGTGCCGTTGCGGAGCGGGGCTACTTGATGCCGGTGAAGTTGAGCGACTCCACCAGGCGGCGGCCCAGCAGGAGGAGCAGGACGAGCACGGGCAGCACCGAGAGCGCGGAGCCGGCCATGATGCCGGTCCAGTCGGGCTGGGTGTTGGGTGACTGTTGCTGGAAGATGCCGAGCGCGACGGTGAGCACGCGGGTCTCCTCGTCACGGCCGGTCAGCAGCGGCCAGAGGTAGTCCTTCCAGGCCCACACGGTGGTGGTGAGCCCGATGGTGATCAGCGGTCCGCGGCTCATCGGCAGCACCACCCGCCAGAAGATCCCCCAGGCGCCGACCCCGTCGAGGACCGCGGCCTCCTCCACCTCTCGCGGGATGGAGAGGAAGAACTGCCGCAGGAAGAAGACCGCGAACGGGGTCATCAGGACGCTGGGCGCGACCATGCCGGCGAAGGTGTTCAGCCAGCCGAGGTTCTTCACCAGGACGAAGTTGGGCAGCAGGGTGAAGATCGGCGGCACCATCAGCGCGGCGATCAGCACCCCGAACACCGCGTCGCGGCCGGGAAACCTGAGCCGGGCGACGGCGTAGCCGGCCATCGCGCAGAACAGCGTCTGGAGGGAGGCGATCAGGCCGCTGTACACCACGGAGTTGAGCAGGTAGCGCAGGAAGTCCACCTGGGCACCGGAGCCGCCCGCGGCCACCGCCTCCTCCCGGCTGGTCAGGCCCAGCACCCGCAGGAAGTTGATCATCGTGGGGTGGTCGGGGACGAGCCCGGTGGAGTCCGAGTAGAGGTCGGCCGCCGGGGTCAGGGCGGTGCGGATCATCCAGTAGAAGGGGAAGAGGGTGGCCACCAGGGCGGAGGCGAGCACCGCCCACGCGATGATCCGGCCGGGCGAGATCTTCCGGCGGCCGCCGGCACGGGTGGTGATACGGGACCGTGTGCGGCTGCCGGCCTTCATCGAAGCGGACTCGGTGAGCGGGGAGTCCTCACCGTGCGAGGTGCGGGGCCCGGCGGCTGTACGGGCCCGGGTCAGTATGCGGGTCATGGTCGACTCTCCTCAGGCCAGATCCGAGCGGGAGGCGCGCAACAGACGCATCTGCACCGCGGTCAGCACACCGAGCAGCAGCGCGAGGATCACCGCGACGGCCGAGGCGTACCCCATGTGGAACTGTGCGAAGGCCTGTTCGTAGATGTAGTAGTAGATGACCCGGGTGGCGCCGACCGGGCCGCCCTTCGTGGTCACCGCGATGGTGTCGAAGATCTGGAACGAGCCGATCAGCGAGACCACCAGGACCAGGGCGAGTACGGGGCGCAGCAGCGGCAGCGTGATCCGGTGGAACATCCGCCACTCGCCCGCGCCGTCCAGCGACGCGCTCTCGTAGAGGTGCTGGGGGATCTGGAGCATTCCGGCGTACAGGAGCAGCGCCGTGTAGCCGGTGTACGCCCAGGCGTTGACCGCGGCGATGGTCGGCATGGCCAGGTCGGGCGAGGTGAAGAAGCCGGTGGTGCCGAGGCCGAGGGCGTCCAGGATGTGGTTGACGAGGCCCAGGTTGGCGTCGAGAAGCCACATCCACAGCAGTCCCACGGTCACGTTCGGCACGAGCCACGGCACCAACAGCATCGCCCGCAGCGCCACCGACCGGGTCAGCCGGTGCATGAGTGCGGCGAGCAGCAGCGCGAGCGCGGTCTGTGAACCGATGTTGAGGACCACGTAGGAGGCGGTGACCTTGAGCGCGTTCCAGAACTGTTCGTCACCGATGAGGTCCGCGTAGTTCTCGCCGCCGACGAAGTTCGGCGGGGCCAGCATGTTGTAGTCGGTGAGCGAGTAGTAGACGCCGCGGAGCGTCGGATACGCGTAGAAGAGCGCGAAGCCGGCCAGGGCGGGTGCCAGGAAGAGCCAGGCCGCCTTGCGGTCGTCACGTCGGTCACGTGCCCTTTTCGGCTCGTCCGCCCGGTCGCCCGGTAGGCCGGTGCCCTTGTGCGGCGGCGCAACTGCCGTGTTGGCGCCCATGGTTACGCCTCCGAAGAGATCTCGCGCCGCACCTCTTGTCAGCGTGGCGCCGTGCACACATATTGATGAGCAACAGCGAAACTTTGTCAATGCTGTCGCATAAAACCGGTGACGACCGGACTCCCGGAACCGACCTGCAACTCCCCCCGTCCCCTGGAGGTTGATCCATGCGTACGTCATTGCGCAGACGCGGCAGAGGGCTCTCGGCAGCCCTGTGCGCCGCGGCCGCGGCCCTCGCCCTGGTGGCGCTGCCGTCCGGCGCCCAGGCCGCGGATCCCGACGCCCGGGCCCGCGTGAAGGCCCCCGCTCCGGTGGCGGCGGGAGTCCCCGCCCGCCCGGCGCCCGGCCCGTCGCCGGACCCCGCGCTGCCGGTCCACGCACTCGCCGCGGGCGACTCCCCCGTGGACAACCCGCTCAAGGGCTTCGCCCGCTTCTACCAGCCGGGCGGCGACCAGAACGCGGGCTACCCGCACTCGCTGACCTGGGCGTACTTCGGTCTGTCCGAGGTCATGAACAACGCCTCGGACTGCCGGAGTTACAACTGGTCCGTCCTGGACAGCGCGCTGCAGGAGATCGGCGAGGAAGGCCACCAGGCGGCGATCCGCTTCTACATCGAGTATCCGGGCGGCACCGGCACCGGCACCCACCCCGCCAACGCCATCCCGCCCTGCTTCGCCGGAAAGGTGGCGAACCGCGACAACGCGTACTGGGGCACGACCAGCCCGGACTACGACGACCCGGACCTCCTCGGCGGGCTCAAGGACTTCATCGCCGCCTTCGGTGCGCGCTACGACGGCGACCCGCGCCTGGGCTACATCCACCTGGGCCTGGTCGGCCTGTGGGGCGAATGGCACACCTGGCCGTACGACACCGACACGTCGGGCGACTCGTACCCGGACTACATGCCGACCGACGCGCACGGCGCCGAACTGATCAACGCGTACAACAACGCCTTCAAGAAGACCCGCCTCGAGGTCCGCTACCCGGAGTCCGCGGGCGGCGCCGCCAACGGTCTGCCGGCCATCGGCTACCACGACGACTCCTTCTGCTACCGCGAGGGCAGTCCCGCGGCCGGTGTGACGCTGCCGACGTCCATGGGCGGAGCGCCCTGGGCCCAGCTGCAGAAGGCCTTCGAACAGGGCGTGGAGAACAAGTGGATCACCGCCTCCATGGGTGGCGAGGTCCGTCCCGAGATCCAGAGCACGGCCTTCGCGGACTGGCCCGGCGGGTCGGGCTCCGTGGACAACATGAAGGCGTGCATCGAGCTGGAGCACACCACCTGGAAGATCAACGAGCGCAGTGGCGAGTACGCCGCCGGCGACCCCAAGGTGGCCGCCGCGGTCCGGCTCATGGGCTACGACCTGAGCGTCAGGAACGCCTACTTCCACAGCAGCGCACAGGGCAGCACCAAGGTCGGCGTGCAGATCAGCAACAACGGTGTGGCACCGTTCTACTACCCGTGGCAGGTCAGCCTCGGGCTCAAGGACTCCGCCGGGAACCTGGTCAAGTCCTGGAACACCTCATGGGACCTGCGCAAGGTCATGCCGCTGACGATCCGCGCCTTCCCGGACTGGAACGTGGGCTCCGACCCCACGTATCTCGACTACGGCCGCCCGCAGTACTTCGACACGGACGTGGACCTGTCGTCGGTGGCCACCGGTGACTACCAGCTCGTGATGAAGGTCAAGAACCCGCTGGAGGACGTGAGTTCCGCGGCCAAGAAGCTGCGCTTCGCCAACGCCGGACAGCACGCGGACGGCTGGCTCGACCTCGGCGGCATGACCGTCGGCGCGGGCCAGGGCTCCGGCCCGAAGAGCTACGAGGCCGAGGCCGCCGGCAACACCCTCACGGGCGGCGCCGTCTCCGCCGCCTGCGCGGGCTGCTCCGGCGGCGCCAAGGTCGGCTATCTCGGCAACGGCGCCACGCTCACCGTCAACGGGATCGACGGCGGCAGCGGCGGAACCCGCACGGTGACCCTGCACTACGCCACCGCCGTGGCCCGCAGCGCCACCGTACGGGCCAACAGTGGCACCGCGCAGACCGTCCGGTTCGGCCCGACGGCCGACTGGTCGACCACGTCGACGGCCACGGTGCAGCTCACCCTCCAGGCCGGGACGGGCAACAGCGTCACCCTCGCCAATCCGTCCGGCTGGGCACCCGACATCGACCGGATCACCATCAGCTGAGCGGCTCCGCCCCCGCGCGCCGGCCGTCCCCTTCCGGGCGGCCGGTGTGCGGGCCACGGAGTCGCTGCGGGACGGGGCACTCCGCGTACGGTCCCGGACCTGGACGCCGGCCTCGTCGCGTACTTCGAGCAGGACGGTCAAGGCAGCGGAGGCCCGTCCCGGTCCGGTCCACGTGCGGGGGCCGGACCGGGTGCCTCGGGTCAGTCGCCGAGCAGCGCCCGCAGCCCCGGCTGCAGGCGCTCTCCGTGCGCCCGCACCATGGCGTCGCACAGCTGCCAGATCCGCTCCACGGGCAGCGCGGCCGCCGTCGCGGGGTCGGTCATGGCGGCGTGCCGGATGTGCCGCGGCTCGTCCTCGAGCGCGGCCCGCACCACCAGGTCGTTGGCGCTGAGGTACGTACGGTTGAGCGCCGCCAGCTGGGGCGGCAGCTCTCCGATCCTCGTGGGCTGGACTCCGGAGGCGTCGACCAGGCACGGCACTTCGACGACGCCGTGTGCGGGCAGGTTGTCGATCAGGCCGCGGTTGGGGACGTTGCCGTACACGGTGCGCGGGGTGCCGGTGACGACGCTGTGGATGATCTGCGGGGCGTACTCCAGGGTTCCCTCCACCGCCAGTGGCTCCCCGGCGGCGAGCGCGTCCTTCGTACGGAGGTACTGGGCCACGTTGTCGTCGACGATCCCCAGATAGGCGCCGACCGGCAGCCGCAGCCGCTCGACCTCCCCGTCATGGTGGAGGTACCACGGCACGTACTCGCTGGAGTGCTCGCTGGTCTCGGTCGGGTAGTGGCCGAGCCGCCGGTACATGTCGACGCGCACCCGCCGCCTCAACTGCTCGTCGGAGGCGATCAGTTCGTCGAGCACCGGATAGAGATCGCGGCCTTCGTGCTCGAACCGCAGCACCCAGGCCTGGTGGTTGACGCCGGCGGCCCGGTAGGTGATCTCCTCGTAGGGGACGTTCACCAGCTTCGCCAGGTCCTGCATCGTCCAGTACACCGAGTGGCACAGACCGACGACCTTGGTGAGTCCGGTGGCGGCGCCGAGGTACTGGACGTTCATGGCCATGGGGTTGGTGTAGTTGAGCAACCACGCGTCCGGACACACCTGAGACATGTCCGCGCCGAGCTCCTTGAGGAAGGGGAAGGTGCGCAGGGCCCGGAAGATCCCGCCGATGCCGAGGGTGTCGCCGATGGTCTGACGCAGCCCGAAGCGGGCCGGGACCTCGAAGTCGGTGCGGGTGGCCTCCCCCATGCCGATCTGCACGATGTTGATGACGAAGTCGGCGTCGGCCAGGGCCGCGCGGCGGTCGGCGTGCGCGGTGACGGTGGCGTGCGCGCCCTGGTGCCGCGCGATGTACGTGGCGGCAGCCTGCGCGGTGGCCAGGCGCTCCGGGTCGATGTCGTGCAGCGCGATAAGAACGTCCCCGAGCTCGGGAAACGCGAACAGGTCGGCAAGCAACCCTTGGGTGAAGACGACGCTGCCGGCGCCGATGAAGGCGATCTTCAGCCGGTTCTTGCGGTGCGGATGGCTCGTGCGGCTCATACGAGAGGTGCTCCGGTTCGGGTGAGAGGGTGTCCGGTACGGGTGAGGTGGGTGAGGGCCTCGTCCCAGGTGGCTTGGGCCGTGGTGCCGCCGGCTGCCCTGGTGGACAGGGCGCCGCAGACGACGGCGAACCGGAGGGCCTCGTAGGGAGGCCGGCCGTCGAGGGTCGCGGCGACGAAGCCGGCATCGAAACTGTCGCCCGCGCCGACCGTGTCCACGACCTCGACCGGCAGGCCGGGCGCGGTGAGCAGGGCGAGCCCGTCGTGGCACAGCGCACCGTCCGCACCGTTCTTGACCACGGTCAACGGGCCTCGTGCGGCCAGGAGTTCGGCCGCCTCGCGGACGCCGGGTACACCTGGGCCGGCGAGGCGCAGGGCTTCCCGGGCGTTGGGCAGCAGGATGTCGGTCTCGGCGAGCACGGCGTCGAGACCCTGCCACCGGTCGGACGGATCGTCCTGGGTGTCCAGGGAGGTCGTCGCACCGTGAGCGCGGGCGGTGCGCAGCACGGCGGGCAGGTCGGCGGCGAGCCGCGGCTGCAGGAAGTACGAGGCGGTGTGGACATGCCGGGACGCGGCTAGGAGCTCTTCCGGTACGTCCGCGCCGCGGACGGCGGTGAGGGTACCGGGCGAGGTGAGGACGGCCCGGTCGTCGCCGCGGGTCAGGACGACGGTCAGCGGGGTGGGCCGGCCAGGGTCCATGTGCAGGCCCCCGGTGGCGATGCCGCGTGCGGCGAGGGTGTCTCGCAGATAGCGGCCGGCTTCGTCGTCCCCGACCCGGCCCGCGAAGGCGACGCGCAGACCGAGGCGCGCGGCACCACAGGCCATGATCGCGGCGGAGCCCCCGATGGTGAACGAGCCCGATTCCACCAGTTGTTCGCGCTGGCCGAAGGCGAGCGGCCCATCGAGCGGGCCGAGGATCACGTCGGGGTTGGCGTCCCCGACGACGAGAAGGTCGTACTGGTGCGGCATGGATGCGTCCTCGATGTCGTACGAGAAGAGATGTCAGCCCTTGAGGCCGCTGGAGGCGAGGGACCGGATGAAGGTCTTCTGCGCGGCGAGGAAGGCCAGCAGCACCGGCAGGACAGTGATCACGTTCCCCGCCATCACCGCGGACCAGCGGGTGTGGTGCTGTCCCTGGAAGGTGGTCAGGCCCAGCTGCAGCGTGTACTGGGTGTCGTGGTTGATCGCGATCAGCGGCCAGGACAGGTCGTTCCAGGTGGTCAGAAAGGTCAGCACGGCGACGGTGGCGAGCGCCGGGCGGGCCAGCGGCAGCACGATCGACCAGAGCACCCGCAGCCGTGAGCAGCCGTCCATCCACGCGGCCTCCTCCAGCTCACGCGGCAGCGAGAGAAAGAACTGACGCAGGAGGAACACCGCGAACGGGGTCACGAGCGAGGGCACGATCAACGCGCCCAGGGTGTCGATGAGTCCGAGCTCCTTCATCACCAGGAAGGTGGGGATCATGGTCAGCTGGAAGGGCACCGCCATGGTCGCCAGCATCAGCACGAGCAGCAGCCGCGAGCCGCGAAAGCGCATCCGGGCGAAGGCGTACCCGCCGAGCGCGCCGAAGACGAGGTTCGAGGCGACGGCGACACCCGAGACGATCACCGAGTTGAGCAGCCAGCGCGGAAACATCGCGTTGCCGAGGACATAGCGGTAGCCGCCGAGGTCGAGGTCCGAAGGCCACAGGGCGGGCGGGAAGCGGTTGATCTCGGCGTCGCTCATCACCGAGGTGATCAGCAGCCACAGGAGGGGCAGCGCGAACAGTGCGGCGAGCGGTGCGAGCAGCAGGTGCCAGGCGCTGAAGGGGAGCCGGCGGCGACGGGTGCTCGTGATCTCGGCGACCGGGCTCCGGGTGGCCTCGGGCAGGGCGGTGATCGTCATGAGGTGACCGCCGCCGTACGGGCGCGACCGCGGACGATCCGCAGCAGCGCGGCCATCAGGAACAGCGCCAGGGCCAGGACATACGCGGCGGCGGCCCCGTATCCGGCGGTGAAGTTCTTGAACGCCTGTTCCCAGATGAAGTAGACGATCACCGTGGTGGAGCCGAGCGGACCGCCCTTGGTGGTCACGTACACCAGGTCGAATACCTGGAGGGCCTGGATGGTCTGCCACAGGAGCAGGAAGACGCTGACGGGAGCCAGCGCGGGCAGGGTGACATGGCGCAGGACGTGCCGGCCGCGGGCTCCGTCCAGGCGGGCCGCCTCGATCAGCTCCGGCGGCACGTCCTGGAGCGCGGCCAGATAGACGACGGTGCACAGACCCGTGCCGCTCCACAGTGTGATGACGACCAGGACGTACAGGGCCTGGGAGGGGTCGGTGAGGAAGCCCTGGGCGGAGACGCCGAGATGGTGCAGGACCGAGTTGGCGGCGCCGAACTCGGGGTCGAGGACGAAGGAGAACAGCACGCCCTGGGCGGTGGCGGAGACCACGAACGGGACGAAGAACAGCGTGCGGTACAGGCCGACGAAGCGGATCCGCCGGTTGAGGACCAGGGCGAGCGCGAGACCGGCCACGATGCTCAGGGGCACGTACAGGAGGGTGTAGACGAGCGTGTTCTGTACGGCTTCATGGAAGTGCGGGTCCTGTGCCAGGGCGCGGTAGTTGTCGAGCCCCACCCAGCGGCTGGGGGTGACCAGGTCGCTGGCGCGGAAGGACAGCAGCAGCGACCAGATCACGGGCACGACGCTCAGGCCGACGATCACGAGCACGGCCGGTGAGACGAAGGCCCAGGCGGTGGCGGCCTCGGTGCGGCGGCGCCGGCGAAGACTGCTCTTTCGGTGGGGTGCCGCACTGTCGGGCGGCAGGGTCAACGGGGCGGGAAGTCGTGGCATGTCGAGTCCTCAACGCGGTATCAGGAGAGCGGCGTTGGCGTTCTCGGCGCAGGTGCGGATCGCCGCCGCTGGTGTGGCGCGGCCCAGCAGTACGGAGACGATGGCCTCGCCGAGGGCCTGGGAGATTCGGGGATACGCGGGGTGTGCGGGCCGGACCCGGGCCGAGGTCAGGGCCCTGGTGAACACGGGCATGCCGGGTGTGCCGGTGGCGTGCTCCCGCCAGGCGGGGCTCGCCTCGCTCCCCCGGCTCAACGGCAGGCTGCCGGCCTCCACGTCCCAGCGGCTGTCCTGGGCGGGCCGGGTGAGCCAGGTGACGAAGGTGCGGGCGGCCTCGGCGCGGGCCTCGCCGTTGTCGAAGACCGTCCAGGTGTCCGGCCCCGAGATGGTGACCGGGTCGCCGCCGAAGGTGGGCAGCGGCGCCACGTGGTAGTCGAGCTTCGCCTGGGTGATGTCCGGCAGTTGCCAGGGCCCGGTGGGCACCATCGCCATCCGCCCGGCCAGGAACACTTTGTACATCTGCTCGCTGCCGGGCTTCGGGTCCACGTAGACGCTCCTGTCGCCCACCAGGTCCCGTACGACCTCAAGAGCCCGTACGCCTTCCTCGGCGAAGCCGATGTGCTTGCCGTCCCCGGCGATCACCTCGCCGCCCGCGCCCCAGATCAGAGGCCACAGGCGCCACACGGTGTCCTCGTCGCCGGTGCCGGGCCAGCCGGTGCCGAAGCGGCCCTCGTCCGCGTCGGTGAAGCGGCGTGCCAGGTCGGTGAACTCGGCCCAGGTCCAGCCGGGTTCGGGCAGGTCGAGGCCGGCTTCGGCGAACATCCGCTTGTTGCAGACCATGGCCAGGCAGTCGACCATCGCGGGCACCGCGCGGACACGGCCGTTGATGGTGACGGCCTCGCGGGCCGGGGACCAGTAGCTGTTCCAGGGCGTGGGACCGCTCCGTACGTGCTCGGTGAGGTCGACGACCTGCGGGCTGCGCGCGACGCTGGACAGATCGGAGCCGAAGATGAACGCCACGTCCGGATACGCGCCCGAGGCGAGTGCCGCGGTGACTTTCTGCAGCATGGCGTCGGCGAGGACCCCGCCGCCCAGTTCGACATGGATGCCGGGGTGGCCGCGGTGGAAGTCGGCTACCAGGCTCTTGAGCACCTTCAGGGCGGTGTCCGTCTGGCCGTGCCAGAGCTGGATGGTGACGCTGCCGTCGGCGCCGACCCCGTCGGACGCTCCGCCGGCGCACCCGGCGAGCCCGCCGGTGAGTCCGCCGGTCAGTGCCGCGGCCGACCCGGCGCGCAGCACGCTGCGGCGGGCCGGTGCCCGGGGTGCGCGGGGTGGCGCGGTCATGGCTGCCTCCAGGGAGTTCGCAGTGTGTGGTTCGCCGGGGGCGCGGGCAGCCCGGCCCGCGGGGTGGTCGCGCGGGCCGGGCTGGACCGTCGGGTTTCCGACGGGCCCACCTGAATAGGCCTGATCACGTCAGATTCCGAAGGGAACCGACTGAGACCGGCTGAGTGTCAGCAAGTCCGGCGCAGATAGCCGCTGCTGCCCGCGGGCGAGACGTCCACATCGCGACGGACGATGCTCAGCTCGCCGCCCCAGCCGGCGCATGCTTTGCTCAGGCCGCTCGCGGTGTACTCGACCACGACCACGTGGCTGCCGTACTCGGCGGTGAAGTCGTCGCACTCGCCGTACGCGCCGCACTCCTCGACCACCGCGAAGTCGAGGCCACTCTCCTTGCCCGCGCCCGCGAGTTCGGCGGTGTTCTTCTGGGCGATGGCCAGACCGCGCGCGTGGGCACGGTCGGCGAGGAGAGCGATGAAGGCCTTGGCCTGGTTCGCGGTGAGGTAGTCGGGGAAGCGCGTGAACGTGTCGTAGTTGTCCGGCTCCACCGCCTGGAACCCCTTTGCCGCACAGCCGTCGATCCAGCCGCCCACCTTGGCGGCGATGCGCTGGCGCTTGTCCGCGGTGCGGATGTCGAGGACCGCCTCGCCCCAGTCGCCGTCGTAGACGATCTCGCCGCTCGCGTCCCGGAGGAGCAGGTCGTCGTCCCACTGGCCCTCTGCATCGGGCTGCGCCTGGAAGGCGTTCACGTAACAGATGTTGTACAGGCCGGCTGCCGGGATCGCTTCGTGGTCCCGGCTGACCACCTGCACACCGGTCGGCGGGGTGTAGGCGCCGCCGATCTGGTAGTCGAAACCGGCGTGCGGCGGGGGCAGGGACACCGCGCTCGCACCGGCCGACGCCGTGGACGGGAGGAGGAGACAGGCCGCTGCCGCCGCCGCGAGGGCCGCGGTCGCCGTCATGGACTTGCCTTTGCTCTTGCTCAGCACACGCTTGAGGCTCATCGCGGAGCTCCACAGAGGGAGGGCACGTCCCCGCCTCGGACCCGGAAGGTCCTGGCGACTCAGTCCGGGCTCGTGGCGGTGGCCACACACCGGCTAGGCGTACCTCTGCGCCGAGGTTCGACATCGGCGTGCCAGGGAGTTAATCGAGTCCTGTCGAGCCTGTCAAGAGTGGGAACTTGAGCGGAACACCGGCATTTTGCGCAGAAGTGCGCACCGCCCCTGCTCGTACGGTCAGGGAAGCGGGCCCGGCATCGGGGCCGTGCGCGGGCGACATGCGCGAGTATCCGCGTGTGGCGGTCGCTTCTCAGCCCGCCCTGAACCTGGGAACAGCGGCTCGTCGAGCCCACCCATGGCAGCGCGGGTCCGCGGCGGCCTGAGCCCAGACCGCTCAGCTGCCGCAGATCGCGGAGCACGGTGGCCCGCGAGACGCCGACCAGCGGTGGGAGCCGGCCGACGTCCGCGCTCCGGCCGCAAGGGAAGCGAGTCCGGTGCGGTGCGCCATGACGGCGGCTTGGACGCGGTCGCGCGGGCCGAGCCTGGGCAGGATGCGTGAGGTGTGGGTCTTGACGGTCTCTGGTGAACGCGACCGGTGGCGCCCCCGTGCACCGAAACCGCCGCCCACGCGCGAGTGGTTGCCGCCTTCGGGCGACGGTCCGAGGCATGCTGTTCGCGGTGGCCGTGGTACCGGACGCCATGATTCCGGACGCCGTGGCACCACGGCCGTGGTGCCACGACCGAGGGGCGCCGCCCGCGTCCAGTGACAGGTGAAGGGGAGCAGGTGGCGTACGACCGTCGAGCGGATCTGCCGCCCGGTGCGGAGGCTGGCGTACTGGCGGACCGCCTGAAAGAGCGCATCTACGCGACCATCACGATGATCGCCGTGGTGGTTGGCCTGTCCTTCGGCGAAGTGGATTCCCTCGGCGCCTTCGCCACGGTCCTGACAACAGCTCTGGGCCTGTGGCTTGCGGCGTTCGTTGCCGACCAGCAGGCGCACCGTACCGTGCACGGCCACGTCGCCACCGGCCACGAGCTGCGGCGCATGCTGTACGTCAGCAGCCCGCTGTTGTCCTGCGCCGTGGGTCCGGCCGTGCTGATCGGCCTGGCCGCGCTGGACGTGCTGTCCCTGGATTCCGCGTTGCTGGCCGCGGCGGGCGTGGCCGTCGTCTCCCTCTTCCTGTGGGGCTGCCTGGGCGGGCTGCGCATGGGAGGCGGCGTCCTGGCGGGGGTGGTCGCGGGCCTCGCGGACGCGGTGATCGGTGTGGCCGTGGCTCTGGTGAAGGCGGCTGCCGGGCACTGACACGGCGCCGTTGCCCCAACCCTCCGTGTCGCTCGTGATGGCCGGGCAGGTGACCGCGTACCACCGGATCGCGTGCCGCCATACGCCCCGCACGCTCCGCCGAACGGTTGATGTCGCGTCAATTCTCTTGGTAGGGGCATCACTCCGATGGGTTAATTCAGGTGTCTGCATCGATGGGCGCTGATCCATCGAGCCGCCGCGGGCGAGCCTCCCTCCCGGGACCGAACTCATCCCGTCCGGACGGGCCTCCGTACATCCTCATCTGCCGGCGGCCGGACGTATTGGCCTGGGTCTGTTCGGAACGTCCGTGGATCGGACACCCAGTCGCTGCTCGGAGAAGACTTCCGAGTGAGGAGGAACCCCTCATGCCCATCAGTCCCAACCAAGGCTCCACCAGCGGCGGAACAACCGTCACCATCACCGGCGTGAACCTGTCCGGTGCCACCGCCGTCCACTTCGGGTCCCGGACGGCCACGATCACCGCGAACACCCCGACCTCGATCACCGTCATCGATCCCGCGGGCTGCGGTGTCGTCGACGTCAACGTGACGACCGCGGGAGGGACGAGCAACTCGCTCTCCTTCTTCTACATCAGCCCGCCCATCGCGGTGTCACTCGGCTCGGACTCCGGTCCGACCGCGGGCGGCAACACGGTCACCGTCAACGGTTACGGTCTCTCCACAGCCACCACCGTGTCCTTCGGTTCCAACAGTGCGACCCCGACGGTCGTCTCGGACAGCCAGCTGTCGGTGGTAGTTCCGGCCGGCAGCTCCAGCGGCTCCGTCGACGTCACCGTCACCACCACCGGAGGCACGACCGCTCCGCTCACCTACTCCTACGTCGACGCGCCGACACTGGTCTCGCTCACACCCAGCTCGGGCCCGTCGTCCGGCGGCACCTCGGTGACCATCAGCGGCACCGGCCTGGCATCCACCACGGCCGTCACCTTCGGTGGCGCCGCAGCCTCCTTCGCGGTGCTGAACAGCACCACGCTGGTGGCCATCACACCGCCCGGCACCACAGGTCCCGTCGACGTCGTCGTGACTACCGAGGGCGGCAGCGCCACCGCCAGTGACGGCTTCACCTATCTGTCCGGTCCCGGCATCTGACGCCGTCTCCGATACATGGCCGTGCACGGCTCCGGTGGGCTCCGGTCCACCGGCCCGTGCCCAGCGGAAGCGGTGCGGGCGCGTATACGCCCGCCCGCACCGGTTTCGTGACCCGCAGCTCGCGGCCCTGCCAGGCCGACCACACCCTTGGAGTCACCGTGGCCCCTCCCGTCCTCACCTCGGTCGTACCCAACACGGGCCCGGCGGCGGGCACCAATCCCGTGACCCTGAACGGAAGCCAGTTCACCGGGGCCACAGCCGTCACGTTCGGATCCGCGGCCGCCCTGTCGTACACGGTCAACACCCCGTCCACGATCACGGCGACCGTCCCGCCCGGAACCGGCACGGTCAACGTCACGGTGCGCACACCCGCAGGGCTCAGCAATACGGTCGTCTACGCCTACGCGCCCACACCGGCACTCAGCGCGATCGCGCCGAACCAGGGCCCGACGTCCGGCGGGACAAGTGTGGTGCTCACCGGCACCGGCCTCACCGGGGCCACCGCCGTGACCTTCGGCAGCACTCCCGCGACCTCCTACACCGTCAACTCCGCCACCCAGATCACCGCGGTCGCACCGGCCGGCACCGGCGCGGTCGCGGTCACCGCGACCACCGTCGGTGGCACCTCGGGGCCGGTGTTCTTCTACTACCTCAACGCGCCTTCGCTGCTGTCCGTCTCGCCCGCCGAAGGACCGGCGACCGGCGGAACCAGCGTGGTACTCACCGGCACCGGCCTCACCGGGACCACCGCCGTCACCTTCGGCAGCACCCCCGCGACCTCCTACACCGTCAACTCCGCCACCCAGATCACCGCGGTCGCACCGCCCGGCACCGGCTCCGTCGCGGTCACCGTCACGGGTCCCGGCGGCACCAGCAACTCCGTCATCTACACCTACCTGGCGGCGCCGGCGCTCACCGCACTCTCGCCCGCGCAGGGGCCCACGGGGGCGGGCACCGCCGTGACTCTGACCGGCACCGGGCTGACCACGACGTTCGCAGTCCACTTCGGCGCCGCACCGGCGGCCTTCACCGTGGTGTCGGACACGACCGCGATCGCGACCGCCCCGGCGGGCCCGGCAGGTTCGGTGCCGGTGAACGTCACGACGTCGGGCGGCACCAGCAACTCGCTCACCTATCAGCGCGTCGCACCTCCGGCGATCTAGGCACTGTTTCTCGGATCATGCTCTGAGCCAGATGACGAGGGCTGCGAGGGTGACGGTGCCGAGGTAGATGTAGGCGCGTTTCTCGTAGCGGGTGGCGACGGCGCGGAAGCCTTTCAGGCGGTTGATTGCGCGTTCGACGGTGTTGCGCTTCTTGTATCGCTCGCTGTCGAAACCGGTGGGACGGCCGCCTCGGGAACCGCGATTCTTACGGTGTCTCTGCTGGTCTAGGCGTTCGGGGATGGTGTGCCGGATGCCGCGTCGCCGCAGGTAACGGCGGTTCTTTCGAGAGGTGTAGGCCTTGTCCGCCAGGACATGGTCGGGCCGAGTCCGGGGGCGGCCGACTCCGATGCGGGGCACGGAGACCTGCTCCAGCACTCGCTCGAACTGGGGGCCGTCACCGTAGTGTCCGGGTGTCAGGACAAGGGCGAGGGGCCGGCATCGCCCGTCGGCGGCAAGGTGGATCTTGGTGGTGAATCCGCCGCGGGAACGTCCCAGACACTCGCCGATCTGACCACTTCCTCCAGCCGGACCGTCAGATTCCTCAACACCGGATCGACCTGTTTCGTCCCCCCAGCGATCCCCTTTTGAGGGGCCGCGACCGCCGTCGCCTTGCGCGCGCCGGCGGCGTGCTGGTGGGCCCGCACAGCTGTCGAGTCCACTGAGACGTCCCAGTCGATCTGGCCCGCGGCGTCCTCGGCCGCCTGGATCCGCGACAGCAGCATCGTCCAAGTTCCATCCGCTGACCAGCGGCGATGGCGTTTGTAGACGGTCTCCCACGGCCCGAACCGCTCCGGTAGATCCCTCCACTGCACGCCCGTCCGGACCCGGTAGAGCACCCCGTTGATCACCCGACGGTGGTCACTCCACCGGCCCCCGCGGGCCCCACCAGGAGGCAAGAACGACTCCAGCCGGTACCACTCCGCATTCGTCAGATCACCACGTCCCATACACACAGCCTGACCCCAACACCCCACGCACGTCAGGAGATCCGAGAAACAGTGCCTAGTGCCGGACCAGGCAACGTTCGCCCTGCGGCCCAGTCGCATTGTTGCCTTGTTGCCCTGTCGCCTTGTTGCCATGACACGGCAATCGCTGCACCCTGGACCGGCTATGGGCGCCCGGGACTACGGCACGTTCCACCCGAGCACGCCCGCCCGGGAGATCGTGTTCGTGGCCCACCCAGTGGGTAGTTCGTGCCCGGATGCGGGTGCCCGAACTGTCGCCCGGCCAACGCGTCGAGCCCGAGCCGGCGCGCGGCGAGGACGCGTGACAGGTGGCCGTGCGCAACGACGGCCACGTCGCCCTGGCCCAGCGGCGGCCGGATCTACCGAGGAAGGCATCGCCCCGTACCGTCACATGCGCGAGGGCCTCATCGGCGTCGACACCGTCGCGCCACAGTTCCAGCCAGGCCTGAGCTACTGGATCTGCTCAGCGGTCGGCCACTTGTAACGGCCGCAGTCCCACTCGATCAGGTCGGCGTCGGGCTCCGCGCCGCTTAGCCCGCCAGGCAGCGGTCCGTACGGAGCGCTGCCTGGCGGGCTGCCGTAGACGGCGGCGAACTCCCCCTCAGCCAGCCGAGGCGCGAGCGCGCCGCCTCTTCTCCCACCTCGGACAAGGGAAGGTCGATGCGGCCGGCGTGCCGGCCGGTCCGCTCTCACACCGGACTCAGTGCGAACGTTTCCGATACGGCACCGGCCAGTGCCACGGTGTCGGCACTCCCGGCCTGCTCCAGTCCATTCGAGCGAGCCGATGACTCAGGTGGGTCCGTCGGGACCCGCGCCTCCCGCAGATGCCGTCAAGAGCGGCCTAGGGTCACGCTCCGAACCGTCACGGCGGATCCCCGCCTGACAATCAGTCCGAGGAGGCCCTTCAGTGAAAGTGCGTCGTGCAAGCAAAGCCGGACTCCTGGTCGCCGTAGCGGCGGCAGCCACAGTGATGTCCCTCGCTCCGACGGCCGCCGCCGCCGCCGATCCGTCCTCGACCACGGTCCAGGCCACGCCCTCCTCGGCGACGGTCGGGCAACTGGTGACCCTCGACGCGACGGTGACCTGCAGCTCGGACCCGAGCGGCGGCCTCGGCGTGTCCTTCTTCGACGGACCGGATCTCCTCGCGACCGCACCCGTCTCCGCCGACGGACACTCCGCACTGACCACCGGTTTCACGGCCACCGGAACCCACACGATCACCGCCGCCTTCAACGGCGACGACGGTTGCAGCGCTTCGAACGACACCACCACTGTCACCGTGTCCCAAGCCCCGGCCCCTCCGGCCGACAATCCGGGCTGCCTGCTCTGCGGGCTGATCGGCTTCCACGTCGGGGACATCAAGAACGAGGTCAACGTCAACAGCCACAATGTGACGAGCATCGACAGGTAGGGTCGGCCCACCGACTGCTGAACACGTGCGAGGGGTGCCACGGGTCCGTGGCACCCCTCGCACGTGTCCGTCGAGAGGTCCTGGGGTCGGCCTTCGAGCAGAGCCTGCCCGCATCAGGAAGAGCACCCGCCAACGCCCCATCCCTGCGCTCAGCGAGCAGCGGAAAGGTGCAGAGCCAGAGCGGGGTTCTGGAGCTGGCCGTTGGCTGTTGCACGTACCAAGCGGTAGGTCATCGCCTCATCGACGCCCGACAGCCGGTCAAGCAGCCATTCGCCGCACTGCCCTGATGCCACGGCGCCGATTTGTGTCTGCTAGTGAAGATCAAGGGCTTGCGGTGACCAGAGAAGCACGCGGCCGCGGTGTGGGAAGGGCGCCGCTCAAGCGCTGCGCCCACTTGTACTGGCAGCTCGATTTCATGCTGCTGTATGGCCGGTTCGAGATGAAGCGGGCACTGGGTCCCCACTAGCCTCACCACGGATTCTCCGTGCTGGACGCCGGCGAGACCACGGATAGGGGGTACGTCCTGACCGGCCGCCAGATCGGTCTTGGCGTCGGGCCCGGCGCGGGCGGCGATCCGCCGCCGCGGAGGCCGTCGCGCCGCAGCCGGCGGAGTCGGGCTCAGGCGGCGAGGCGCCGCACCAGGTTGACAAGGGCCTCGCGCTGGGCGCCCTCCCCCGCTTTCGCGGCGGGGACCAGCATGCGGGCGAGTTGGGGCATGGTGAACCAGGATGCGACCAGCGAGATGACTGCATGCACCAGCTGGCCCGGGGGGATGTCCTGGGCCAGGACGCCGGCCTCCTGAGCCCTTGCCAGGGCGGCCACCTTCTCGACGTAGTGCTCGGTGCGCTCCGCCTCGGCCACGACGGGGCCCCGGCTCTGCAGGCCCTCCCAGGCCAGCAGGCGTACGAAGTGCGGGTGCCGACGGTGGTAGTCGAAGAGCCGGCCCGCGTAGTCGCCGAGGTCGGCGCCCTGGTCAGCGGTCAGCGGTACGGCTGCGGCGATCTTTCGCAGCTCGGATTCCAGTACCGCACCGAACAGTTTCTCCTTGTTGCCGAAGTACTGGTAGATCCGCTCCTTGTTGACGCCCGCCCGGGTGGCGACCCGGGCGACACGGGCCCCTTCGAGGCCGTGCTCGGCAAATTCGGCGACTGCGGCGTCGAGCAGGAGCTGCTTGGTGCGCGCTGTGTCCCAGACCATGCCCCGACGCTACCTCATTTCCAACCATTCGGTTGGACACCGATGCATCCGCATGCCAGACTCCAACCAACCGGTTGGAGATTACGGATCCAGCCGCGAACAGGAGGCATACATGTCCGCGAGCACTGCTCCCGCTGCCCCGTCCGTCCACCGCCGCGCGCTCATCACGTGGCTGGCCGTCTACCCGACCATCACCGTCGCCCTCAGCCTGCTCGGTTCGGTCCTCGGCGGCCTGGCACTACCGCTGGAGACGCTGTTCCTGACCGCGATCGTCGTCCCCCTGGCCGTCTACATCATCGTCCCGGCACTGATGAAGGCCAACGCCCACCTCACCCGCCGCTGACCTGCGACTTACCGCCGCACCGTGCCGACACCCGCGCCGGTGAATCCCAGGATGCACGCCACCGGCATCTACGGAAGGCTCACCGCCACCGTCACCACCTGTTTCGATGCGTGCCTGGTTGTTGCGGTACTTGCGGACGGTTGAGCAGCAGCAAACGGCGGCCGAAGAACGCTTTGCTTCAGGTCAGCCGCCGGGCCGGATGGCCACACCTCGGGCAGCGACACCCGGGACTCCGGCCCCCTTCGGGAGCTCGGACAGGTGGATCGGGTCGGGCCGGCTGGCCGACTGTCTGGCTGTCTGGCTGTCTGGCTGTCTGGCTGTCGGAGTACGCCTCAGAGCGCTCGGCCACGTTTGCAGGCGAACGTGCAGGCGAACGTGCCCGGCCGAGTACCACGGCATCGCACGGAGCAGGTGGCCCGGCAGCGTCACACTGGGCGCCATGACAGTAGATCGGCGGCGCCGGAAACTTGTGTGACAAAGCCGCGAGCCTTTGACACGATCGCTCGGCTGTCCTTCCCTGACGAGTTCTGGAGGAACGTCACGGCCGTCAATTACGAGCTTGCTCCGGCCTGGTTGCCGTGGTCTGCCGTCGATCCCGACCTCATTGCTTTCGACTGGGACGACGAGGAGGGCTCTCAGGTCGCCACAGTGATCGCCTCGATGGTCCCTCCTGCCGGTGCCGGGTGGCGGGAGGAACATCGCTTTACCACCGAGGTCACGGCGCTTCTGGCAGTCCGATACGGCCGATGGGCCTGCGGATGGCATTGGGCGGTCGGCGAGGGCGGTGGTGGTGGCGTCGTCACCAGTTGGTGCTGCACCTCCCATTCCGTGGGTGAGTCCGCAGCGACGGCCGCCAAGGTCGTCGCTTCACTGCTGGAGTGGCGCGACTGGTTGGAGGAGTTGGCCGAGCGGTTCGCGCAGTTGGCGCCGCCCGCCGGGGCGGATGCCGAGGACCGCAGCTGGCACTTGGAACGGGCAGCTGCCCGACTGGTGACGGTGGTCGTGGACCGCACAGGTGCCGAATGCGGCTGGTACGGGCTCTGCCACACGGTCCTGACGTGGTTCCTCTCTTCCATAGGCATGGGGCCGGAGAGAGCAAAGGAAGCGGTCGACGCCGCGATTGGTGGACGGTTCAAAAGCTGGACGGCACCGTCGCGGACCTTGGTCGACGCAGCGGGAGAGGATCTTGCCGTAGGCCTGACCGGTGAGCAGCCTTATCGTGACCGCTGACGCATTGGCTGCCTGGTGCCATGCCAGGAACCAGACCGACTGGGCTTCCGCGGTCGGTGAGACGCCGGCACCGGTCGAGGCGGCCGTGGACGGCCTCGGCGTCTGGTGCGGTGCAGGGGGCCGTTCCTCGAATCCGGCTCGAGGCGACCGATTGCTCGCGGCGCTGGCTCAGTCGCGCTCGGACGCTGCTCGTAAGTGCCCCTTGACCTGCGTGCTTCTGACTGAATGGCAGCGGCTCGTCCTTGGCATGCCTGAGGTTCGGTTCCGACGAGGCGATGCTTTCGCCAAGGGTGGTCGAGAACGCTACGCACTTACGCCGCACACGCAGCGGGACTTTGAGCGCTGTCTGCGCGAGAGCGCTGACCCGAGAGTCCCCCTGGCCTCCCGTGCGGCCCGCGCCTACCTTGACGTGGCCTTCTTTCACCCCTTCCCGGACGGCAACGCTCGCCTTGCCATGCTCACTCTCGCCTATGTCCTGGAACTGGAGGGAGTTCGGCTAGACCAGGCCGGCCCCTTGCAGACCACGCGTTACGCGGACGACGCCGCCGGCGCGGCAGACCTGGCTGCCCTGGTCTCCGTCCTCATCCGCTCGACCCATCACCGGGCAACCAGAGCCCGTCACTGAGAGAGCAACCTCCCATCAGGGTGCTCTTGAACAGTCCGGACGGAAGCTGAGCGGGTGCATTCGCCCCCGGCTGAATACGTTGATGCATACGCCAGCAGCGGTCCGCCCGTCGGTCCGGTACGAGCCCCGCGAGGTTGTCCGGCACGTCGGTGAGTTCACCTCGATCGAGGAGGATCCTGACGACGACGCTTCATTCGTCGCCCCGGACTTGCTCGCCGGGATACGGGATTGGCGGCGGTGGTCATGTCGTAGCGCTGTTCCTCTCCGGCTCATCGTCGGCTGCGAACGGACTGACGGTCGTGATGAGCTACGGCCTCAGCGCGGAACGAGCTGACTTCGACCCTGGAGTGGGCTTGGCATCACAACGGGCGGGCGCGGTCCGGCAGGTCCTGAAGATCACCGCCGCTCGTCGCTTCGTCGTCGGGCTGGATCATCCCTGCCCTGACAGTGGACACCACCTGCCTCAGCCCCTCTGACCGGTGGTGGCAACGATGACGTCGCCGAAGGACGCGGTGAGCGCCCGCGCGATCAGTTCGGGCAGTTTCGTCTTCCCGTCGTCCTCGGCCCAGCGCGTCAGCGCTGTATGCATCGCGGCCAGGCAGGCGCTGGTCGCCGCCTGCGTACGGAACACGGCGTCGGGGTCGGTCGTGCCGTCCCCGAGGGCGTCGACGATGGCCTGTTGCAGCGCGTACTGGCTGTCCAGATGCCGGGCTCGCAGCGCGGGCGTCGAGACCATGAGCCGCAGGCAATCCAGCAGAAATCGCTCGTTCGCCCCCGACCCGTCCCCGTCACCCCCGGTCAACACCGTGGCCGCGTCGACGAGAGCGCCGCCGACGCGGCGTACCAGCGGGTGCGTCACCGACGACGCGGCGACGCGTTCGGCGATGAGCTGGGCAGGGTACTCAAGGAGGACGAGGTCCTCCTTCGTGGGGAAGTGCCGGTACACGGTCATCGCCGAGACGCCGGCCGCCTCGGCAACCTCGGCCACCCTCACAGCGTCGTAGCCCTGTTCGGTGAACAGCCGCACCGCGTGTGCCTGGATCCTGCGCCGCGTCTCGGATCGCTGTCGCTCCCGCAGGGTCGGTTTCAGCTCAGTCATGTGATAGACACTACCTCAATGTTAGCGACTAACACTTTGATGAGGTGGGCGGCGTGAGCAGTCAGGCCGACAGAACGGCTCTGGTGACGGGTGCGTCGCGGGGCATCGGGCAGGCGACAGCGACCCGGCTCGCGGCCGAAGGGGCTATGGTCATCGTGCACTTCGGTACGGACGACAGCGGAGCGGCGGCGACGGTCGAGGCGATAGAACGCGCCGGTGGGACCGCCCAAGCCGTCCAGGCGGAACTGGGCGTGGACGGCGATGTCGAGACGCTCTTCACGGGAGTCGAGCGCGCCTTGGCCGGTCGGCCGCTCGACATCCTCGTCAACAACGCCGCAGCCGCACCCGTCGGCCCGCTCGGCGCAACGACCCGGGCGGAGTTCGACAACCTGTTCGCAGTGAACGTACGAGCGCCGTACTTCATCATCGAGCATGCACTGCCCCTACTGCGCGACGGCGGCCGGATCATCACGATCTCATCGGTGGCGACCCGGATGGCCAACTCCGCCCAGACGTCTTTCGCCATGACGAAAGCCGCAGTCGAGACGATGAGCAGAACCCTGGCCAACCAACTCGGAGGCCGAGGTATCACCGTGAACGCGGTCGCCCCCGGAGCCACCAGAACGGCGACCAACGGAGCCGTATTCGAAGTGCCGGGCCTCGCCGACCACATCGCCGGCCTGACGGCGCTCGGCCGGCTGGGCGGGCCCGGCGACGTCGCCGACGTGGTCGCCTTCCTCGCCTCCGACGCCGCACGCTGGGTCACTGGCCAGGTCATCGACGCAAGTGGTGGCCTCTTCCTCGGTCCACGCGTCTGATCGACAAGGGCAACGCGACGACAAGCGAGCATCGGACAGGACGTTCCCGACTCGGCCCCGACCCGGCGAGGCCCGCTGAAGCAAGTCCAGCAGCATGCGGCTGCGCTGCGTCGGTTCATGCCGCAACTGCTCACCGCTGAGCGTTCACAGCCCATTGCCCACTGGCGCCAGAGCTGAGCCGCGGACCCGGAGAACCTATGCGGTCGCAGCACTTGGGCTGCACATGACTGTCCGCCTCGCCCTGCCTTCCGGCAGGGGTTCCCAACGGCCCACTCTGCGTCAGTGTTCGGCGTTCAGGATCTCCCGGATGCGCGTTGCGTAGGCCCGGGGGTGGGTGGTGTTTCCGTTGTGACCGCCGGGAAATTCCTGCACTTCGCGACCGAGGAGCACGGCCAGGGCCGTCGCGGCCCGGTAGTCGAAGACGTTCCGCGCAGTGATGCGCCCGGCAGCGGGCACGATGCGAGTGCCGACGTCCTTCAGTGCCGCGATGTCGAGGGTGTCGTGGATGACCGCGGTGAAGTCGTGCCGGAAGAAGTAGTCGAAGTTCGCGGTGCGAGTGGCGTTGATCGGCTGAGGCGTCAGGTCGGGTTCCACGTCCTTGGCGGTGAGGTCAATGCCCAGGGTCCTGGCGATCTCCGGGAGTGCCGCGGCCAGGCCCTCGCGGAGGTAGAAGTCCTGAAGCGCGGCGAGTTCGCGCTCGTGACAGACGCGTTCGCCCTCCGGAAGCAGGCGTGGGGCGACGGGCTCGTGAGCGATGAGGGTACGGATCTGCCCGGGATACCGGACGGCCGCATGCATGCCGATGACGGCTCCGAGACTGCAGCCGAGCATGAGGGCGGAGTCGTCGGTGAGAGAGGCCAGCAGGCGATGGACGTCGTCGGCGTGCTCGGTCAACGTCGCGCCTTGGCCCGGGGTCTCGAGCCGGCTGCGGGACAGGCCGCGGCGGTCGTAGGTGACCACGGTGTAGCAATCGGCGAGCTGGGCGACCAGGTCGATGGTGCGGTCGGCGTCACCCTCTCCGCTCTGCGAGATGAGCAGCAGCGGGCCGGTTCCGCGGACCTGGTAGTGCAGAACTGCGCCAGGGACGGTGAGCGTGCCGGTGGTGTCGGGCATGACGGTTCCCCCTCTATGGGCGGCAGACTCTCCGCCGCGTCTGCCAACCAACATAATCCATCGAACTAGATACATCAATACAGATGAATCTGTTTCGATGTATGTTGAGCGTGTGGACGGAGTCGAACTGTTCCTACTGGGACGCACCCTGATGAAGATCGGCGAGGAGGCCCTGCCCGAGCCTCCTGGCGGCGCTCGGCGTTATGCGGGCAGCGCCCGGCTGGTGCTGATCGTGGCCAGCGACATCGCCGCTCATCCCGATACCGCCGTCGGTGAGATCGCCGCCCGCACCGGCCTGCCGCAGAGCCAGGTGTCCACCGCCATCGCCAGGCTCAAGGAGGCCGGTTCGGTGCAGACGGCTCCGGATCCCGTCGACCGCCGCCGGGTGCTGGTGCGTCAGGCCGCCGAGGTGTCCGAGCGGGTGGCGCAGGTCCGCGCCGCCGGTATCGAGGAAGCCCTCACCAGCGCGCTGGGATCTGATGAACCGCGGCGGCTGACAGAGGTCTCGGAGGCGCTGGATGTACTCGCCCGGAACCTCTTGCCGTCGTCAGCGGGTCCGGAGTCCCGCCGTGCAGACACCGCCGAACCACCGGAGTAGGGCCCCGGCTTCGACCAGGTGGCGGATAGCTCGCACCTCCTGACCAATCTGGCCCAAGCAGTCGAACGCGTCATCGGGCGGAATCGCGCCGACCTGAGACGCCCCCTCAGCGACCACGACGCTCGGCCCGACGAAGGCCCTCCCGGTGACGGTTCAGACCGCGGGGAGCTGGCTATCTGATCACTTGGCGGTGGTCCCGCCACCTGCCGCACCGGCTGTCCTCGTGGGCAGCAGCGGCTCCAGAACCGCCCACTCATTGTCCGTAAGGCTGCCCCTGCTGAGCATGACCAGAACAACGAGCCGCCCGATCGAAGAGGTACGTCCTTCAGCGAGCGAAAGCCCCCGGTCGGCGGCCCGGAAATGAGTTGTCCAGGCTGAGGAGCACTTGTTAGCTTCACGCCTGCGCGAGAGACGTGTGTTCAGCGGGACAGGGAGGTTGATGAATATGGCTGCCGTCGGCCGTCTTCAGCATGCCCTCGTCCGGCCCGCGCGATAGCAGAGCGCGGCTCGGGTCGTTCCAACGACCAGGAGAGACACGTGTCTTCCTCTTCTTCACCCGCTCACACCAATGTGATCACCAAGCGCCTGTTCCTGCGGCCCTGGACCACGAGCGAGGCCACTGCGGTCCTCGACGACACCAGGTCAACGCACTGGGCGGGCGACTTTCCCGCTGAAGGCGACCGTGTGGTCGCGGGCCTCTTCGATCAGCACCCCGCCTGGTTCGACGCATACGGCCACCGTCTGATCATCGAGCGCGAGAGCAGCTTGGTGGTGGGCTCGATCGGCCTGTTCTGGCCGCCCAGCGAGGGCGTTCTGGAAATCGGATACGGCATCGTGGCCTCCCGTCGAGGCCGGGGCTATGCCCCCGAGGCCGCCCGGGCCCTGGCCGAGTTCGCCCTCACCGCACCAGAGGTTCACACCGTGTTCGCCGATGTGGAACTGTCCAACCCGTCCTCGGTTCGCGTGCTGGAGAAGGCCGGCTTTCACCAGTGGGCCACCGAAGAGAACGCGGAGAACACGGCCCGGTTCAGGATCACGAGGCCAGACCGCTCACCGCGATGATCCCTGGGGCCCTGGGGCGATGCCTCCGGGGCCCCATCGTGTCGCGGAGCCACGAGACAACCAGCGTTGATCGGAGAGACAGGACCTAGTAGGGCTTTGTTAGGTGGTGTCGTAGGTCTGCCATGGGGTGGGTTGTCGGCAGGTGGGGCAGGTGCCGGTCCAGGTGGCTAACAGGTGCTGGAGGAGGGCCAGGGCCTGGTAGAGGGTCAGGCCCTGGCAGGGACTTTTGGGCAGGACCGCTGTTCGGTCAGGAAGAGGTGGGCGGCAGTCACGAGGGTGACGTGACGGTGCCAGCCGGTGAACGAGCGGCCCTCGAAGTGGTCCAGTCCGAGAGTCGTCTTCAGCTCGCGGTAGTCATGTTCGATGCGCCAGCGCAGTTTCGCGAGGCGGACGAGATCGCGGGCGGGGATGTCGGCGGGCAGGTTGGAGATCCAGTACCTGACCGGCTCGTTCTCACCTTCGGGCCACTGGGCGATCAGCCACCGCAGACCGATGGCACCGTCCGGGGCGGGTTTCGGGCGGCGGCCGGCGAGGCGGACCCGCAGGAACACGAAGCGGGCGGACATGGCGGCCTTCGAGCCCTTGCGCCAGGTGACCGCGACTGCCTTGTCACGTCCCGCGGCCAGGACGTGTTCGCGCAGACTGACCGGGCGGGTGCGGTAACGGGGCAACGGTCTGGGACCGAGCCCGCCATAAGGCGGCTCGTAAGGTTCAGCGGACTCGGCATGGGCTGTCATCTCGCCCTTGACCTGCAGGGCATAGGCCAGCCCGCGGCCTTCCAGACCATGGCGGAAGTCGGCGTTCGCCCCGTAACCGGTGTCCGCGACCAGCGCTGCCGGCCGTAGTCCCAGCGCGGCCAGTTCGTCGAGCATGTCCAGCGCCAGCTGCCACTTCGGGCGGTGATGCTCCCCCTCGGGGATCCGGCAGCAGGCCCGACGGTCCGCAGCCTCCGGCTGGTCCCAGCTGCCGGGCAAAAACAGCCGCCAGGACAACGGACACGACGCGGTGTCCGATGCGGCATGGATGCTGACCCCTATCTGGCAGTTCCCGACCTTGCCCAAAGTGCCGGAGTACTGTCTGGCCACCCCGGGCGAGGACGTGCCGTCCTTCGGGAACCCGGTGTCATCCACCACCCACACCTGCGGGCGGACCACCGCCACCGCCCGGCGGGCCAGCCTGGCGCGGACCTCGTTGACCGGCCAGGTCGATGACGTCATGAACTGCTGCAACTGCTGATGGTCCACACCCAGGCGTCCGGCCATCGGCTGCATCGACTTCCGGCGCCCGTCCAACAGCAGGCCCCGCAGATACAGCCCGCCCTTCACCCGCTGGTCAGCACGCGCCAAAGGCGCGAACACCTCCCCAGCGAACTCCTCCAACCGGCCCCGACACGACACGAGTTCATCTGCCCTCATACCAGCAGGAAACCAGCAGAACAACCACCTGCCTAGATACCTAACAAAGCCCTACTAGTGACCTGAGTCGGAGATTCGTCGTTGGTTAGGTGTGAGTCGTCCTGGACCGAAACTTGCGGCGTTGTCGGTAACTGATGCACAGCGGGCTGTGCTTGAGGGGTGGGTGCGTCGTCGCTCGACGGCTCAAGCACTGGCCTTGCGGTCGCGGATCGTGCTCGAGTGCGCCGAGGGCCACTCGATCGCGGAGGTGTCGCGCCGTCTCGGGGTCGTTCCCGAGACGGTCCGCACATGGCGTCGGCGTTTCCTGGACCGGGGCCTGGATGGTATGTGTGACGAGCCCAGGCCCGGTGTGCCGCGCAAGATCACCGACGCGGATGTCGAGCGGGTGATCGTCAAGACTCTGGAAGAACGGCCGGCGAACGCCACCCACTGGTCAACACGGTCGATGGCGCAGGCGACGGGGATGTCGCAGTCGGCGATCTCGCGGATCTGGCGGGCCTTCGCCCTGGCCCCGCACCGGTCCGAGACCTTCAAGCTGTCCACCGATCCGTTGTTCATTGACAAGGTCCGCGACGTGGTCGGCCTCTACCTCGACCCGCCGGAGAAGGCCCTCGTGCTGTGCGTGGACGAGAAGTCGCAGATCCAGGCCCTGGACCGGTCCCAGCCGGTGCTGCCGATGATGCCCGGGGTTCCCGAACGCCGCAGCCACGACTACATCCGCGCAGGCACCACCACGTTGTTCGCGGCCCTGGAGATCGCCTCCGGCAAGGTCATCGGCTCCCTGCACCGCCGGCACCGGGCCGCCGAGTTCAAGAAGTTCCTCGTCAAGATCGACAAGGAGGTGCCCGCGGAGTTTCAGGTGCACCTGATCCTGGACAACTACGCGACGCACAAGGCTCCGGCGATCAAGCAGTGGCTACTGGCGCACCCACGCTTCCACCTGCATTTCACGCCGACGGGATCGTCCTGGCTGAACCTGGTGGAGCGATGGTTCGCCGAGCTCACGCAGAAGAAGCTCCGACGCGGCGTCCACCGCTCCGTCCAGGCTCTCGAGCGCGACATCCGCTCATGGCTCGCCAACTGGAACGACAACCCTCGGCCCTTCATCTGGACCAAGACCGCCGACGAAATCCTCAACAAAGTCGCCGCATACTGCCAACGAATCTCCGACTCAGGTCACTAGGCAGCTTCTTTCAGATCACCTTGACCTCGATTGCGCCGCCATCAATCAGGGCTTCCTTAACGTGGCACACAGTTGCCTCGCCGATCGTGTAGCGACCTTTTGCCGGTGTTACGGTCGCACGGAGCCGGCCAGCCCGGCCGAGCCAAGGACAACGAGGGGGGAAGCGCCGTGGACGGGTACGCGAGTCCTTATCAGGTCTTCATCGACGTGCTCGCTCACCGGCACGCAGGTGGCCATCGACGGGCTCTGACCGGAGAGTTGATCGCTGCCTATGCGGAGCTGAACCACCTCCTGGCGCGCACCAAAGGAATGCTGGCAAGAGCGGTGTGGGCGGACTGCGGCGATGAGCTCGAGCGGTGCATGAGTCTCTACAGAAGCGCATGGATACGGTTCGTTGCGGTGGTCGGCGATGACTATCCGAACGGTGTGGACACCGTTCCCTCTTCGACGCTGGGCCCGGAGACAACGCAGGCATTCCAGGCAGCTGCAGACGGGCTCCGGGCCGCGCTCGACGTCCTGAGGAGGGAGTCCCACCTCCTCGGCTGTGAGAGCTGGGCGCGCTAGGCGTTGCCTTCCGATCATCGGATCGTTGATCTGATCGTGCAGTTGACCGATGCGCAGTGGGCGCGAATAGAGCCGTTGTTGCCGCACCGGACACCGAAGCGCGGCGGGCGGTGGCGCGATCACCGACAGGTGATCGACGCGATCGCGTGGAAGTTCCAGACCGGGTCGCAGTGGGTGCGCCTGCCCGCCGAGTACGGCTCGTGGAAGGGCGTCTACACCAGGCTGCGGAACTGGGCGATCGACGGCACCTGGGAGCGAGTCTTCACCGCCCTGCTCGCTCGGGCCGACGCCGAGGGCGACCTGGACTGGGTTGTCGCCGTGGACTCCACGATCGTGCGTGCGCACCAGCACGCGGCCGGGGCTCACAAAAGGGGGCACCGGCCGCCGATCCTGACCATCATGCGATCGGACGCTCCCGCGGAGGGCTGACCACAAAGGTTCACCTCGCCGCCGACAGCCACTGCCGGCCGCTGTGCTTTGTCCTTACTCCCGGCCAGGCCAATGATGCGCCGGCGTTTGAGCACGTCATGGCCGCCCTGCGCGTGCCCCGGATGATCGGCCGCCCGCGCACCCGGCCTCTCGTGGTCCTGGCAGACCGGGCCTACTCATCCCGAGCTATCCGGCAGCACCTGCGCAGGCGCGGCATCCGGCCGGTGATCCCGCAGCCTGCCGACCAGATTGCCAACCGACAGCGCAAACCCCGCAATGCGGCCGCCCGCCCGCCTTCGATCGCAAGGCATACAAGCAGCGCAACACCGTCGAACGCTGCATCAATCGCCTCAATAACTGGCATGGCCTGGCCACTCGCTACGAGAAGACCGCCACCGTCTTCCGAGCCGGACTCCATATAGCCGGCATCTTCATCTGGTCCGCCCGCTGATCCGAGAGAAGGGCCCTAGGCACTGTTTCTCGGATCTCCTGACGTGCGTGGGGTGTTGGGGTCAGGCTGTGTGTATGGGACGTGGTGATCTGACGAATGCGGAGTGGTACCGGCTGGAGTCGTTCTTGCCTCCTGGTGGGGCCCGCGGGGGCCGGTGGAGTGACCACCGTCGGGTGATCAACGGGGTGCTCTACCGGGTCCGGACGGGCGTGCAGTGGAGGGATCTACCGGAGCGGTTCGGGCCGTGGGAGACCGTCTACAAACGCCATCGCCGCTGGTCAGCGGATGGAACTTGGACGATGCTGCTGTCGCGGATCCAGGCGGCCGAGGACGCCGCGGGCCAGATCGACTGGGACGTCTCAGTGGACTCGACAGCTGTGCGGGCCCACCAGCACGCCGCCGGCGCGCGCAAGGCGACGGCGGTCGCGGCCCCTCAAAAGGGGATCGCTGGGGGGACGAAACAGGTCGATCCGGTGTTGAGGAATCTGACGGTCCGGCTGGAGGAAGTGGTCAGATCGGCGAGTGTCTGGGACGTTCCCGCGGCGGATTCACCACCAAGATCCACCTTGCCGCCGACGGGCGATGCCGGCCCCTCGCCCTTGTCCTGACACCCGGACACTACGGTGACGGCCCCCAGTTCGAGCGAGTGCTGGAGCAGGTCTCCGTGCCCCGCATCGGAGTCGGCCGCCCCCGGACTCGGCCCGACCATGTCCTGGCGGACAAGGCCTACACCTCTCGAAAGAACCGCCGTTACCTGCGGCGACGCGGCATCCGGCACACCATCCCCGAACGCCTAGACCAGCAGAGACACCGTAAGAATCGCGGTTCCCGAGGCGGCCGTCCCACCGGTTTCGACAGCGAGCGATACAAGAAGCGCAACACCGTCGAACGCGCAATCAACCGCCTGAAAGGCTTCCGCGCCGTCGCCACCCGCTACGAGAAACGCGCCTACATCTACCTCGGCACCGTCACCCTCGCAGCCCTCGTCATCTGGCTCAGAGCATGATCCGAGAAACAGTGCCTAGTTCCACGAACGCATCGAACGCGGCGGCAGCCTTCGCGCCATCGCACGCGACCTCCAGCTCAGCCGCGGCACGGTCAATCGCTTCACACGCGCCGCCGAAGTCGATGAACTCCTCGTCGCAGTCATCAACCGGCCTATCCTGATCGACGACTACCACCACTCCCCGCACCATCGCTGGACGGCAGACTGCACCAACGCTTCCGCGCTCCCGGGAGTCCCGGAGACCCGGAGACCGGGCTATCGCGGAGACGTCAACAGCGTCCGCCAGCACATCAAGCCCTACCGCAGCGGTGCGATCCCGCTACCCCCCCTGGCCCCACCCGGCCGTCCGCAGGGTCAGCGACTGGATCACGCGCCGGCCTGAACACCTCACAGACGTTGAGCGAAAGAGTCTCGACGAACTGTGGGAGCGGAGCCCGGAGCCCCGCGCCGGCGACGACCGGGGAAATACGCACACCGCCCGGCACTCATGATCCGCGAACGTCGCAGCGAACACCTGGCCCTGGACATCTGGATCGCCCACGTCGCCTCGACGGTCAACGAGAACCCCGGGCTCTGGCCAACGACATGCGATGCGAGCACGCAGCGGTCCAGGCCGTCCTCGCCATGACCTGCACCTCCGGGGCCACCGAAGGCAGTCACCAGGATCAAGTCACTGAAGAGACAGATGTATGGCCGGGCCAACTTCGATCTCCCCGACGCCGCTTCCTGCTCGCACCATGATCAAGAATGCGGTACCTCTTAAATCGATACAGAGCTAGAGAGTTGAGCCAGAAACACGACTCGTGGATGAGGCCACCCGGGCGCTAGGGTCAGCGAAATCGGATGGACCGGCATGGAATACGGAGTAAAAGTGATCAAGGGACTCGACCGGCTTGAGGTCATCACGCTCTTCGTCGAGGACGTCGTCGAGGCGAAGCGGTTCTACCAGAACGTCTTCGGCCTCGAGGTGATCTTCGAGAACGAGGACTCCGCGGTGGTCAAGCTCAGCAACACTCTGATCAACCTGCTGGTGACCGAGAACGCACCGACGCTGGTGGAGCCACATCCGATCGCAGCCCCGGACGCCGGCGCGCGACTGCTGCTCACCATCGAGGTCGAGGATGTCGACGCCGTGTGCGCCGAGCTCGTGGAGCACGGCGTGAGCCTTCTCAACGGTCCGACCGACCGCCCCTGGGGTCGCCGTACCGCCGCCTTCGCCGACCCCTCCGGCAATGTCTGGGAGGTTGCGCAGCTTCTCGCCGGTGAGTAGGCGGGACTCGGTTCAGTACCGCAGCACTGTGGTGCGGTACAGCAGCCTCTGACCGACATGCCGGTCAGAGGGCGTACGGGTGAGCATGGTCGCCTCGTTGCTCCACATCACCACAGCGCCCGCGCGCCACTGGTGGGGGTACACATACCGGTCGGCCGTCGCAGAGTCGTGAGACTCCTGGGGCAGCTCGACGCTCTCCTTCCGGTCAAGACCCACGATCCCGCTGATGATCATGCTGCCGAGTAGAAGCGACCTGCGGCTGACGCAAGATCCTCATTCCCCCACGCCTCGCCCACGGCAACCAGTCAACCTCGCCCTTCATGCCGGCCGGTTCGACACTCATCTTCGTCGTAGACCTGCGCGCCGTCGCACCCTGCAACCCCCCAGACACCCGCCGCACGGAGCCAAGCCGACACCGGAGTAACACCCGCCCACCGACGGACCGCGACACCACGCTGCCGCCTCTCGCGCTCGCCCGCCGGGACAGAACACGGACACCACGACACTCGCCCCCTTTGCTGATCCGGTCCCCCGGGGACCCAGACCGGCCCAACTGCGCGGCCATGGAACGAACTTCACCAGGGGACCAGTTCAGCCTGCCGCCCGCTCACCACGCCCCAGGCCCGGAGGCCGACCGTGGTCAAGCCGTCGGCAGGTGCACGGATTCCAGCCGGTTCAGACTCAATCGCCCACCACACCCGCACGGCCGGGATCCCTCGGAACCTCCCCCCTGGGCTCCGGCGGCCCGCACGCCGAAATAACGGCCGGAAGTCAGCTATTGGTGACGGGACGCGGCTTCCAGACGCCGCTCCATGTCAGTGTCGGCCAGGTGCGAGGGTTCGGGATCGCGGCAAGAGGTTGCGGAACACATCACGGGCGTGGCTGCCTGCCGGAGCCAGGAAGACGAAGAGGTGCTGGTCGGGCTCCGGCAGGGCGAGGGTCGTGTACGGGAAGGACTCGGCGCGCAGTTCGGGGTGGAGGATCTCCAGGAAACCCTCGCTGCGCATACCGGCGCGGTGCTGTTCCCACAGCGCGGCGAAGACCGGGCTGGCGGCGGAGAGACGGACCACCAGGTCGGTCAGCCCGCGGTCGCTCGGGCAGTCCGCATGGTGCGCGCGGAGTCCGGCCACCAGGTCGGCGCCGATCGAGTCGACCGCCTCGCGGTTGGCCGGAGTCCGCTCCCCGAAGGGGCAGCAGAAGACTTGCCAGAGCAGGTTCACCTGATGGGCGGGGCGGGTGTCCAGGCCGCCCAGCAACGCACTGGCCATCGGGTTCCAGGCGATCAGGTCGAAGCGGCGGTCCACGACAAAAGCCGGTGTCTCGTGCAGAGCCTCCAGCAGGACACGGGTGTTCACCGAGACGGCTGGCCGCAGCCGCGCGGCAGGAACTTGCTGGGTGTCCCGCGCGCCCAGGCCGGCCAGGCGGTGCAGGTAGACCCGTTCGGCATCGGCGAGCAGTAGGGCCTCGGCCAGGCCGTCGAGAACGGAGACGGTGGGCACTCGTTGGCGGCCCTGTTCGAGCCGGGCGTAGTAGTCAGCCGAGATACCGGCCCGCGCGGCCACCTCCTCGCGCCGGAGGCCGGGCGTGCGGCGGCGCGAACCGGCCGGCAGACCGGCATCGCCCGGGGCGAGGCGACGGCGACGGGCACGCAGGAAGGCTCCCAGCGGAGTGTCGGGCATGCACGAAAGGCTCCCACAGGCCAACTCCCCTATCCAGGACCTGGCGTTCCCGGGATAGCGCGACAGCTGACCGGGTGACCACTGGTCGCAGGAGGCAGTCGGCATCAGGCTCACCTCATGGGACTCCTCGACGACAAAGTCACAATCATCACCGGTGCCGGACGAGGCATCGGTGCCACAGCGGCACGCCTCTTCGCCGCCGAGGGTGCAACTCTCGTCCTCGCCTCGCGGACCGCGAGCGAGGTGGAAGCACTGGCCGGCGAACTACGTGCCGAGGGGGGAGCAGCAATCGCCGTAGCGGCCGACATCAGCACGGCGGAGGGCGCCCAGGCACCGGTCACAGCAGCACTCAAGGAGTTCGGAAGGCTGGACGCCGCATTCGACAACGCCGGCTCCGGCCCCTTCCCCGCACCGCTCGCCGAGCGTACGGAGGCGGAGTGGGACGCTGTCCACGGCGTGAACCTGAGAGGCAGCTGGCTGTGTCTGCGCGCCCAGCTGCAGACCATGGTCGCCGCGGGGCGGGGCGGTTCGATCGTCCTCAACAGCGGTGTCGGCGCTCTGCTGGGCGGATTCGGCGACGGCACCCAACAGGCCGCCAAACACGGACTGACCGGTCTCGTCAGAGCTGCCACCGCCGACTACGCCGTCCACGGCATCCGGACCAACGCCGTCGCCCCGGGCGTGGCCCGAACCTCGTCCACCGAGGACTGGTTCGCCGCAGGGCCCGAGTTCGAGGCAGCGGTCTCCCGTTCCGTGCCGTTGGGCCGCCCGGCCCGTCCGGTGGAGGTCGCCGAGGCCGCGGCCTGGCTGCTCAGTGACCGCGCCTCCTACGTCACCGGCGTCATCCTGCCCGTCGACGGCGGCACCACCGCGGCCCGCACCTTCTTGTGAGTGCCAGCCAGGGGCCAGAGTGGTTGGACGCCTCCTCATGCCCCTTGCCCTCATCGCGACCGCGTACCTGAACCCGGACGCGATACCAGCCCCCGCCGGCGGTGGCGGAGTCCCCGCCTCCTCCTCCACATCACCACCCCGCCGGACCAATCGCAGGTCTCCGCTCGTGCGGTAGACACTCACGTCCACCGCGGCCTCCCACTCCAGCGCTGGAGAAGTCGATTCCTCTGCACAGTGCTCGGTCGTGAGGCGAATCCAGCCGTGATGTCACACCCCACGGCCCGGACGTGGACGCCGAGCGCGGTCGGTTCGGCAACCAGTGCGTCGGCGCCATCCTCGGCCGGACCGCGTCGCGATGCCTGGCGCAATGGTCCTGCGCTGCGCTCCCGCCCAGATCCCGGCCGATGATCTCGCGGTGCATCAGTGCGATCGGTGCCGCCGGTAATGAGGCAACTGGGGGGGCTTCAGGTCGCTGCGGTCTCCTGAAACTGTGCGACGTGGCCGGCGTTCAGTTCCACGTGCCTGCCGGTGAAGCGGGTTCGCATGCGGCGGTCGTGGGTGACGACCACCACCGCGCCTCGGTAGCAGGCCAGGGCTCCTTCCAGTTCTTCGACCAGGACGGGGGAGAGATGGTTGGTGGGCTCGTCCAGCAGCAACAGGTCGACGGGTTCGCTGACGAGGCGGGCCAGTTCGATCCGGCGCCTTTGCCCGTAGGAGAGTTCGCTCATTCTCAGGCGCAGGTCGGCAGGACTGAACAGGCCGAGGGACAACAGCTGGTCGATGTGCTCATCCAGACTGCCCCCGCGGCCGTGGGCGAACGCCTGTGGGACCGTCAGGTCGGGCGGCCATGGTGTCTCCTCCTGTCTCAAGTGCCCGACTCGGCCCCGCGTGCGCGCTGTCCCCTCATCGGGCTGCAGCTCGCCCGCCAGCACCCGCATGAGCGTTGTCTTGCCGGCTCCGTTGGGCCCGGTGACCAGCAGCCGCTCCTCGCCACCGATCCGCAGCGAAGGTACGTGCAGCCGGTCCGCGACACGGATGCCGGTGAGTTCCGCCGCGGCCCGCGCGGTCTGACCGTCGGCGGTGGTCATCCGGGCGGCGAACACCAGTGGTTCGGGCGGCGGCGCGACAGGATTGTCCGCCAGCCGTTCGACACGCTCCTTCGCATTGCGGATACGGACCATCGCCCCGTGCCCACGGCCGCGGGCGCGGAATCCACCGTGGCCGACCACGGCAAGCGGCGCCTTGCGAGGGATCGCCTCCAACCGTGCCACGTTCGTGGCGGCCAACTTCTGATTGCGGGCCAGTTCCGCGCACCAGTCCGCGTATTCCTGCAGACGGCGCCGCCGCTCGGTGGCCTTGGCGGCAAGGTATCCGCCGTAGCCGTCGCCGTGACGCGTCACCCTGCCCTCGCCGACCTCCAGGATCGTGGTGGTGACCCGTTGCAGGAACACCCGGTCATGGGTGACCGCGAGCACCGTGCCGCGATGCTTCCGCAGGTGTGCCTCAAGCCAGCCCACCGCCTGGTCGTCCAGATCGTTGGTCGGCTCGTCCAGCAGGAGCAGCTCCGGCTGCGACGCCAAGGTCGAGGCCAGCGCCAACCGTGATCGCTCACCACCCGACAGCGTGCCCAGAGTCCGATCCCGAGCCACACCCGGCAGGCCGAGCCCGTGCAGGGCGATGTCCACCCGGGCGTCGGCTTCGTAGCCGGAGCGCGCCTCGTACTGGGCGACCATGTGGGCGTAGGCGTCCATCGCGGCGCCGAGCTCTACCCCCGTCAAGCCCGTGAGACCGGCTTCGGCGCGGTGCATCCCCGCTTCGAGTTCGCGCAGGTCGGCAAGAGCCAAGTCCACTGCGGCCTGGACGGTGGCCTCGGGGGGCAGGGCCAACGACTGGGACAGATAGCCAGAACCGCCTGGTGCGATCACGGTCAGTTCGCCGTTGTCGGGCCGGTCCTGCCCGGAGATCAGTCGCAGCAGGGTGGATTTTCCGGCTCCGTTGTCGCCGATGATGCCGACCCGCTCGCCCGGCTTGATGTTGAAGGACACGTCGTCCAGCACGACGTGGTCGTCGTAGCGGCGGGTGATGTTCTGAAGAGATAGCTGTGCAGTAAGCATTTAGTCCCCTGTTCTCGGCCGGGCCGATCGGCATGGGCGGACGGACGCATCCGTACATGCCGGAGACACTCCGCGGCACGCCGAACAGACGTCATCGCGAAAGGACCGGAAGCACGGATGAGAACGCGCGACGGCGGAGCCAAGCTCAACGCGGCCGCACGGGGACTATCACAGGGAACCCATGCGCAACACCGTAGATGGGTAATCCGTGTGGCTGCAAGCCGTTTCTTTGGTGAGGTGGTGGCAGAAGGGTGCAGCAACACAGCGGCGGGTGAACCCCCGCAGCGACCGACGGCGACGACAAGTACGAGTACTGCACCGGCGCTGACGGCATGGAAGGTCAGCCTCTTCGCCGGGAGGGCGGGTCCCGCCTCGCGTCCCCGTTGAGCTTGAGCGGCTCGTCACCGTCACCCAGCTCCTGGCCAGGCACCCGGTACAGCGGCCGTCCTCCGCCGGGAACGTACAGCGTCCTCAACGAGATCAACGACCGGCACTTCGGGACGGCACCACCCAGCCGTGGTCGGGACCGCGCGCATGAGGCTCAGGTCGACGAGGCGCAATCCGCAGCAGGCGCGATCACTCCGCTGCGCATCACCGCCACGTCGCGGATCCCACGTCGCGGAACTCGTCGCCCAGGACCACCTGGAGGTGGTCGAACGCTACAAGGGCCGACCGACGCTCGCCTCGGCTTCCGCGCGCGACCTCCACGACGCGCCGCCCATCCTCCGGCGCCGCACCCGAGATCAGTTGCATAGACGTCGCTTCACGGAGCCGGGTCTGGGCATCGAAGGCCATGGAGGCCGGCGGGGGTTGCCCAGCCGCGCAGTACGGCATCGATCGTCGAGCGGAACGCGGTCTCGGCTGCGGTGCCGTCGAGGGCGCCGGCGAGTTCGAGGGTCACGAGCCCGTGCAGGGCAACCCACAACGAGACGGCGATCAGCGTGGTGTCGCCCTCGAGGATCTGATCCGCCACGGCACGGTCGATCGCCGCGACGAGCGGTCGCACCGGGTCTCGGTCGCCGACCCAGGTCGACGGTACGAAGGACTGTGCGCCACCGAACAACACCGCGTACAAGTGGCGGTGTTCGCGTCCCCAGCGGCGATACGCCACGGCCAATGCGTACAGGTCCTCCAGGGCGGCCTCGGAGCCGGGAACGGCCGTCAGGTCCTGGAACAGGCCGGCGACCGCCTGGGCGCGCACCTCGCGGATCACTCCGTCCTTGCCCCGGAACAACGTGTACACCGCAGCCGTCGACGTTCCGGCGGCGGTGGCCAGCGCGCGGACCGTGACCGACTCCTGCGGGCGGGTGGCGAACATCTCGGTCGCGCACGCGATGAGCCGCTCTCTGACGTCGGCGTCGTTCGTTCTCGGCCTTCCCATGAAAACCAGTTTACCCATGCTGATAACATCGTTTCAAAACGTCGTTCCAAAACTCTGGGGAGATCATCATGCCGTCGTCCGCCATACGTCCCTTGCGCCTTGCCGGCCGCCTGCTGGCGGCCGCCGCCGCGGTAGTAGGGCTGGCCGCCTTATTCCTCGCGTTGCTCATCGCCACCGACGGCGCGGGATCGGGGTTCGCCGCATGGTCCGTGGCCGTCGGGATCGCGGTGGTCGCGGCGATGTGGCTGACCCGCGGCCGCTCCTGGCGGGCGCGGCTGGTGCCATTCCTGCCGGTCCTCGTCGCAGCGGCCCTGACCCTGTCGGTGTGCATACCCACCGTCCCCACAACGCGCCACCACCCGTCTGCCCTGTCGTTCGTGGCCACCGAGCACTGGCGCTTGTCCACCGGCAGCAGGGTCGCGGTGTACCACTACCCGCCCGCCGGCAACAGCTCCCGGCAACGCGTCCCGCTCGTCTACCTCAACGGCGGCCCGGTGCGCGGCATCTCAGTGCTCGACCACCGCTTTCTGCACCGGCTCGCAGGGCAGGGCTACGACGTGTACGCCTACGAGCAGGCCGGTGGCGGACGGAGCGACCTGCTGCCCATGAACGAGTACTCGATCACGCGGTCCGTCCACGACCTCGGCGCCTTCGTCAGCAAACTGGGCAAGGGCCCCGCCGACGTGCTGGGATTCTCCTCGGGTGCGGTCGTGCTCACCCGCGCGCTGGCCGAACCGGCCATCGCCGACCATCTGCACCGGGCCGTCATCGCCGAGCCGGGCCCAATGGACGGCCCCACCGCCCGGATGGCCGAGCAAAAGGGCCGGCCATCGGCCCGCGGCATCGCGCCGGCCATGACCGGGCCACGCTCCACACGCGTCCCGCGGTACGCCGTCGCCTTCGGCCTCATGCGGCTCGGACTGCTCAGCCCGGACAACGGGCTGGTAGGACAGGCGGAAGGCGACAACGCCTTCACCGCCGCCGATCTCGGCAGCGACACCGCGTCCGCCTACTGCGCGCGGGACGCGCACCGCATCCCGGTCGAGGACACGGAGCGGAACTTCTCGTTCAGCGCCGCCGCCAGCCTCCGCATCCAGCAAACGATCAAGGACTCCCCCTCCATCGTCCCTCAGCTGAGGCGGTCCCGGACACCCGCGATGCTGATGATCGCCGAGTGCTCCTCCCAGGTCCGGCAGTGGCAGACAACCGTCCTCGCGGACAACCCCGCCATCCAGCGGACCCAGTACATGCCCGGTGTCGGCCATCACATGTGGAACGGCCTGGATGAGAACGACCAACGAGCAGCAGCCGTCATCACCGCGTTCCTCCAGGACAAGCCCGCACCGTTGCCCGACTACCCGACCCGAGCTGACATCCCAGCCTTCCTCAGAGACCACAAGTAGGCGAGCAGGCCTTGGACGTCGCGCTCAAGCTGCAGGGACAACTTGGCGGGATCCACGGGCCAGGTCTTACCGGTAGCAGCGGCGACACCACGCATCTGCTGGCTGGTCAACTCACGTCGTTCCCTCACCACCACGGCAGGGCACGAAGCACCCCAGGGGAGCACTGGCCCGCGCACCGCCCACAGCCCGATCCGGTCAGCCTGGCACTCGACCAGTCCGGTGCACGGCCCCGGAACCTGCCGATCAGGCAGGACACCGCAGGCGGCGGGGCACGGTCGGCCGGCAGCCTCCGGCCTTCGACCGCGAGGACCACAAGGCTCAGCACGCAGTCGAGTGCGGGATCACCCAGCTGAAACGGGGCCGGGCGGTGGCCAGCCCACCCGGTTCGACAAGCTCGCGGTCCGTTTCGAAACAACCGTCCTCATCCCCGCGATCAACGAATGGCTGTGACCTGCCGGGGGTGTCGGTCCCGTATGTCATTCTGGCCGCGATCAGGTCAGCGGGCTGAGGGGAGACAGGGGCGATGAGGGCTGCGTACTACCGGGCCGAGAGCGAGAGCGGTGACCACATCGAGGACCCGTCCGAGGACGCGCTGTTCATGCTGATCGACGACCTCAACGCCGTGGACAATACCTTCGTCGTCATCCAGCCCGACGAGGACGACCCGGTCTGGTTCACCTCGGTCGCGGTCCTGGACGAGGGGGGCTATGAGGTCGTCCGCCGCGACACCTCCCGCCGGGAACACGACATCGCCGCCGCGACCAGCATCGACCAGATCGCCCGTGACCTCACCATCTGGATGGCCGCCCGCGACTTCCCCGGACGGCCATCCCAGCACACCGGCGACTTCTGAAACTCCCCCCTAGCCCCGCTCGCACTGACCGACCTCGACATCAACCGCTGACAGTTGATCAAGACCCAACGCAGTCAACCACCACCAGCACGAGAACCCGCGAGCCCTGCCGCACCAGCACCGTCGAGCAGAGGTTTCAAGATGGTGGATCTACGCTCCGGCCGACTGCCTGCCTGTCTGCCTGTCTGCCCTGCAGTGTGGTGCTTCATCTCCGTCGCAGTGCCTGGCGGAGCTGGACGCCAGGCCGGTCGCCGACTGTCAGTCGATGCCTTCGACGATGCGGAAGTCGCGCTCGACGCCGTCGGAGAGGGCGACCAGCGCCTCCTGGTAGGCCTCGCTCTCGCGTGTCGCGAGGGCCTGTTCAAAGCTGTCGAACTCGATCAGTACGGTGCGCTCGGCGATTCCGGCGTCCTGTGCGACGACCCGGCCGCCTCGGACGAGGAGCCGCCCGCCCCCGGCCCGGACGGCCGGACCGGCCAGTTCGTTGTAGGCCGCCAGTTTCTCAGGGTCGGAAATGGTGCGGTAGACACTGACCCAGTAGCCCTTGGGCATGGAACCTCCTGTATTCGAAGAGCACATCTGACTTCGTATTCGCGATTCGGTTCGGTCACACCCGGCGGCAGGTCGCCGGGATGATCCGGAGCACGAGCTGGTCGGCTGCAACCCTGCGATCGACCGTCGCAGGCTCGCCCCGAATGCCGGAGCGTGCAGTCGCGTCGCAATTGCGACGCTGGGATCCTGCGATTCGACCGAGGCGGCTGACTCGGTTTCTCAGGATGGGGAGATGCTCAGAAGCATGCTCAGATCCATGGCCGGCGCGCTGTGGGTCAGCGCGCCAATGGAGACGGCATCGACACCGGTTTCCGTGGCGGCGCGCAAGCCGTCCAACGTGATCGTGCCCGAGGCCTCCAACTTGATGTCTGAGTCGGGGGCCAGTTCGCGTCGAAGGCGGACGGCTTCGGCCAGCTGCGGCACGGTCATGTTGTCGAGCATGATCCATGACGGCTCGGCCCGCAGCGCTTCACGGGTTTGGGCGAGCGTGGCCACCTCCACCTCGATGGCCAGGGTCTTGCCCTCCGACGCCATGTTCTTGCGGACGCTGTCGATGGCGGCAGTGACGCCGCCGGCGGCCGCGATGTGGTTTTCCTTGAGGAGCACCATGGCGCCCAGGTCCAGCCGATGATTGTGCCCTCCGCCGGCGGCGACCGCGTACTTGTCCAGTAACCGAAGTCCCGGGGCGGTCTTACGGGTATCCAGGATGCGGACAGGCAGATCGCGCACGGCGGCCACATACCGATCGGTGAGTGTGGCGATGCCGCAAAGCCGCTGGAGAAGGTTCAGCACCGTCCGTTCGCCGGTGATGATCTGGTGTGCCGGGCCGGACACTCTCGCCAGGACGTCGTTGGCCTCAAGTCGAGTGCCGTCGGGCACCGATTCGTCGATCCGTGTCTCGTCGCCGATATGGGCGTAAACCTCGGCAGCCAGGGGCATCCCGGCAGCCAGGCCCGGTTGGCGGGTGATGATGACTGCCGTCGCCCATTGTCGCGGCGCGACGCTCCATCGAGTGGTGACGTCATCAGCGGCCGCGTCTTCGGACAGCGCGAGTGTCACGATGTTGCGCGCTGCCGTGTGAGGTAACTGCATGCGGGGTCCTCAGCTTCGGGTTCGATCGGATGGGGCATGCCGGTGATCGCGGCTCAGGCCGTTGCCGGTGCCGAAGACACACAGGCGTCCTCGGCTCCGACAGCGCCGGTTCCGGCGGCATCTGTGGCAAGGGCTCGGGTTTGACGGTCAATCACGGCGTAGCGGTACGACGCGTGCCTCCAGCCGGCTCCTCGATCGGGTCGGCCTCGGGCGAGCGGTGGGCATGGGCGAGTGCGAGTGCGTGGCCGGCCAGGGTCCTGATGGCCCCGCGCCGATGCCGACCAGCGCCGCCGTGGTGTAGGCGCCATCGCTCGGGAAAAGGGTGGTCGGTGCCGACGGCCACGACCGGCCACCCTTGGCGCTGCCCAGGGCGTACCCGCCGCTGCAGGCAACGTAGTTGACGCTCCTGGCGCTCGACGTCTCGCTCTTGGGGTGACGCCGGGCATGGCGGCCGCAAAGCTGCCGACGCCGAAGCCCAGCACTCCCCTGGCCACGAACAGCTCGGCCAGGTTGGACCGGCCGCCACAAAGAGGACGAGATCCATAACCGCCGAGGACGGCGCGCCGACCAAGGGCAAGGGCACGTCGATCCGCATCCGAGCCCGAGGCGTGGGCGTGACTGCGCCGAACCCCAGCACGCAGAACGGAACGAGGACCAGCCCCACCACGAACATGGAACGCCACGCGGCCAGGAAAGCAATGGCGGTGACGAACAGGCCGAGGCCATGGGCGGCGCGCACCCCGCCGAACTGGGTGAGCAGGCCGGCGAGGGGGTAGCCGACGCCGGCTCCGATGATGGAGACCACCGAGATCAAGGCGATCGTGGCCGCAATGCGCCGCTCGGGAGAATGATCGCGGACCACGCCCATCATCAGCGCCGTGAGACCGAGTCCCACGCCTTGGGCAGTCCTGCCGACAAGCAGCAACGCCAACAGCCGCGGGAACACGGTGAGCGTGCCGCCGACCACGGCGATCACCGGCGTGGCGAGAATCGTGGCCCGCCGGTGCGGACCGGCTCCGAGCCGGCCGAGGACGGGCGTGGCGACGGCACCTCTCAGCAGCACGATGGTCAGCGTCCACTGCGCGCTGTCGAGGGAGACGTGGAAGGTGGTTGGTCGCCACGCGGGTCATGAGCGGTGCCGCGAAACTGGCGACCGCCGCCACGACCAGGGCGACGAACATCAATGGGGGAAGCCAGCAGCCGCGTCTCGTAGCGCTCCTGGGCAGTGCTCATCAGTCGGTCCCGGTCGTGGCGGGGAGAAAGTCGGCGAAGCGGGGCGCGCCGGGCTCGTGCGGCACGCGCGTGGCGCGCGCGGCGAAACTGACGGCGTGGTACCAGCCGCACAGCAGAAGCAGATCGAGCAGCTGGAGCTCGTCGAAGGCCGACACGAGTTGTGTCCACAGCGCGTCATCGATGTCGGAACGCTCGTGCAGTGCGTCGACGGCGAGGATGAGCAGCCGTTCCCGCTCGGACGTCCAGCACTCGTCAGCGGGGTCGCCGTGCACCAAAGATGCCGCCTGCTCGCGGGTGAGCCCGACCCGTTCGCCGAACGTCATCATGTGCACGCCCCACTCGTACTCGCAGCCGCACAGCACGCATGTCCGGTCGATGGCGATCTCGCGTTCCCTCATGGTCAGGGTCAACTGTCGGCCCAGCTCATAGCGCCCCCATCCGTGCATGGCGCCGGCCAGCGGGAGGTTTCTTGCGAACATCCGGAACAGCCCGATCGGCGGCACGTCCCCGGGCATCATGCGCGCAAGCAGCGCGCCGGCGTCGTCGGTGTACGGCGGTTCCAGCAGGGCTATTCGCGGTACCGGCGCTTCCGTTGCGGGGAGCGCTTGGTCGATCTGTGTGGGGTGCGGCGGGCTGTGCGGTTCGCTGCGCATCATGCGGCGGGCCTTCCTGCACCTGCCGGTGCTTCCACTGCCAGTGCTTCTATTTTCGAATCACACTATGATGCTTCGAGAAACGAAGCGCAAGGAGAAGAGGGGAACATGGGAGGCAGAACACCGCGGCCCGGCCTACCGGTGCGGGGGTCCACATCGGGACGCCCCGTCATGGCAGCACTGGACCTGTTGGGGCGGCGCTGGACTCTGCGCATCCTGTGGGAGCTGAATCAAGCCCCGGTCGGTTTCCGCGAGTTGCAGCGCCGGTGCGAGGGCATGTCCTCCAGCGTTCTCAGCACCCGGCTCGGCGAACTGACCGACACCCGTCTGCTGACCCTGCGCGAGGACGGATATCAGCTCACCCAGCTCGGCGGGGACCTCATCGACGCCCTCCAACCACTGACCGCATGGAGCCGGCGATGGGCAGAGGAAACGGACGCCGGTCCGGCACAAGGATCACGGCACTGCGATGATGAGTAGGCATGATGCCGGTCAGGTTCTCGGCGGCGGGCTGCCAGGGAGTGGTCTCGTACGCCTTGAGTCAACTCACTCAGGGCGTAGGCGCCACACCAGCGCACTGGCACGTGTTCGGACACCAAGCACAGGCGTCCTTGATCTGCACGCGGCCGCTTCACAGTTTCGACGAGTCGTCGCGGTACCGCCGGCCACGCTCCTGATCGGCGCAGCTGTACCCCGCCTCGCCCGCTGCCTCGACAAGCACCCGGGCGCTCCAAGCGAGGGGCTTTCGCCGGAGGTAGGCCGGAAGCTCCTTGTCCCGGCATCGACCTTCGCGTGATTTCCGCGTTTCGAACCGCGCTTTCAGCAACAGGGCTTCGAGGAGCACCGGTCACGGCTGCGTCCTCTCACGGGACTCGGCAGCGGGTGCGAAGGGCGCGGATAACTGGATCCCAGGCCGGGGATTTGTGTAACTACTGCTATTTCGGCGCCAGTTGGCTGACCACCCACACCAAGGCTTCTACATCAGGAATGAGTTGGTCACGCTCAGCCATGCCATTCTGCCGGAACCCCTTGAGGCGCACGCGTCGCGCGGTACTCCGTTCCAGTTGCTCGGGATCCATGCCCCGTGACGTAGGGGGCCACGGCTGCAGTCGTGACAGGTCTCCCGTCGGGCCTCAGATACCACCCAGCTCTGGAAGGCAGGTGCCGTCGGCGGGCAAACGACGGCCTCCGCATCAACCTGACCCGTACTACCGAGCGCGCGTACGAGCCCGTGCGAGGATCTCGACGTGAACGATCTACGCTTCCGCCTCGCCGAGGCAACCGACCTTGCCACTCTCGTCCGACTTCGTGACGAGGCCGCCCACTGGATGCTTGCCCGAGGCATCACCGGCCAGTGGCAGCCCGGTCAGCTCGACGAGGATCATTTCCGCAGGGTCATGACCGGTGGTGAGATCTGGATCGCCGAGGCTGATGACCGTGTGGCCGGTGCGTGGGAGGTGTGGTGGGAGGACGTGGATGCCTGGGGAGCGCAGCCACCGGTGGCCGGCTATGTGCACCGGCTGATGGTCGACCGCAGCAACACCCAGCCGGGGACGGGACGGCTCCTGCTGCGGGCCGCGGAGCGCCGTATCGCCGCGGCCGGGCGGGCGTTCGTACGTTTGGACTGTTTGGCCGGCAACGCACGTCTGAACTCCTACTACCAGGACGCCGGCTACCAAGTCGTCGGCCACAAGGCCGGCAAGCCCCAGCCGGGCGGTGAACCCAAGTCGTTCACGCTTCTGGAGAAAGCATGCGGACCGGCCGCGGGTGCCCAGCGACCGCGGCCCGAGGAAGTAGACCTGCACTGAAGACGTTCACGACGGTAGAGGTCGGTTTGGGGCCCCGACAAAGGCGTGGGGCGTCGTGGCGGTGGGTGATGTGGCATGACGTGGCCCAGCGATGCTTCGTGGATGTCGTCGCATCGTTCCCCTCCGAATCCGGAGACGTCGGAAGCCGTGGGGCGCCGACAACCGTCCACGGCCGAAGCCGGTCGTGGACGGCGGCCCCTGCTACGCACGGTCGCTCCCTTCAGGAAGAGAGACGACGACCCGCCACTCCAGTAACAGCGTTCACGCAACTCATTGACAGCACCATCCGCACAGGGAACCATCCACCCTTGAGGCGGTTGACAACGTTGTCCAACGGAGGCTTCATGGGTTCGCATGAGCAGCAGAGTGGACTGTCGCGACGGCAGTTGATCCGGGCAGGCACTGTGGCGGGGCTGACCGCGGCAGGAGCGGCGGCCGGTTCGCCCGGTTTCGCTGCGCCCCGGAGCGCAGCGGGCGGGCGGCCCGCCATCGAGTTCGGCGGCGGCCAGGACCCGCTGCTGGGCGGGGCGTACCGGTCGGCGCTGAATAACCTGCTGGACATCAACACGGTGCCCTACGATCCTGCGCAGTACAACCAGACAGGACTGATGACCGACTCCCCCGGCACGTTCATCCGGGCCGGCGGGGGTTATGAGCAGCCGTGGACCCGGGATGCGTCGGTCAACTCGTGGAACGCCGCCAGCCTGCTGTCGCCCGACGTTGCCCGCAACACCCTGTGGGCGGTGTGCCGTCGGCAGGACGACGGCTCGCTGATCGTCCAGCAGGACAACCAGTGGTGGGACCAGATCGTGTGGGCGGTCGCCGCCTGGCAGCACTATCTGACCACCGGGGACCGGGAGTTCCTCAACGACGCCTACCAGGCCGCCGCCAACACCCTGCGAGCCGACCGGTCCCAGCACTTCAACGAGAAGTACGGGCTGTTCGAGGGACCGGCGTTCCTCCAGGACGGTATCGCCGGTTACCCGAGCCCGCCCTACGACCCGGGCAACACCTCTTCGTTCGTCCTCGATCACCCGGGTACGGACAAGATGATGTGTCTGTCCACCAACTGCCTCTTCCACGCGGGGTATCTGGCCTGCGCCGAGATGGCGGACGAGACCGGTGACCGGCGCTCGGCGGCCGGCTTCCGGGTGGCTGCCGCACGGCTGCGCACCGCGATCAACACCCGTATCCGGCGGCCCGGCACCGGTGGTTACGGGTACTTCATCCACGGCACGGGCGAACGGGCAGGCGGGTTGGAGACGTACCAGGAGGCCAACGGGCTCGCGTTCGCCGTGCTGTGCGGCGTGGCATCGCCTCACGAGGTGCGTGCACTGCTCGGCGCCACCCATCACGAGCCGCATGGCGTCGTGAACGTCTGGCCGCACTTCTCCCGCTTCGACGACGCCCATCCGGGGCGGCACAACGTGATCGTGTGGCCCATGACAGTCGGCATGTGGGGGCATGCGGCAGCGATCGGCGGCCGCATCGACCTGCTGGCGCAGGCGGTGACAGACATCGCCTCCCTGGAGCACCGCGACGGCCGCTTCTGGGAGATCCACAACGCCCGCACCGGCGCGGTGGACGGGGGCTGGCAGACCGGGCACCAATGGGACTCGCAGCCGGACCAGACCTGGTCGGCCACGGGCTACCTGCGGCTGATCCACCAGGGCGTGTTCGGCATCACCCACGAACGGGACCGCCTGCGGTTCGCTCCGAGCCTGCCGCCCGGCTGGGGCCCGGTCACCTTGAGCGGCCTGCCCTACCGCAGGGCGACGCTCGACATCACCCTCACCGGAGCCGGTCACCGCGTCGCCTCGTCCACGGTCGACGGCCGTCGCCGCACCACCGTGCCATCCGACCTGGAGGGGCGGCACCAGGTACACATCGAGCTGACCTGAGAGCGGCTGCACCCGACATCGATCGTTTGCACGCGTAGCGCGCACACAGCAGCAGTGCCGTAGGCGGTGTCTGATGGGACGTCCGAGTGGACGACGAAGAAGCGGTCCAGGCCGACGACGCGCAGAGTACGGGTGTGGGGCATGCGGCAGCGATCGGCGGCCGCACCACTGTCGAGGAAATCTTGCGCGCCGACGTCCCGGCCTCACACCTCTCTCCCGCGCTCTTCCCTCCGCTCCCCCGTCCTCGGCCGAGCTGCCTCTGGATGCGCCGCCACCGTCTGCCAGGCCATGGACATTCGCCAAGGGGTCGAGATCACGCCGCCGGTCATGAGTCCGGAGCCGTGACACCGATCGCGGTCGGCCGTCAGGATTACGCAGATCGCCCTTCGTTGACGTGGTCCGGGGCGGCCAGCGCTTCCAGGTAGGCGTCGAGGAGCTGGACCTGCCGCTGCGGCGGGAACACGGTCGGGGCGAACAGTGCCTGAACGACCAGGCCGAGAACAAACGACTGAGCCCCGGCCGCGACGTCCGCGGCGTTGCCCGGTGGCAGTTCGCCGAGGTCCTGGGCCGCGGCCACCCGATCGGTCAGTCTGTCGCGGCTCAGTGCGTACTTGCGGGCATGGTCGGCACTCAGATCGGGGTCGGCAAGCGCGGCATCCCAGGAGGACACCCAGATCCGGTTGCCGTCAGTGGCCTCGGGAGTCATCGGCAGGATGTCCAGCAGCGCATTCCTGAGGGCGGCCAAGCCCCTCCCCGAGTCCCGGCGAGGGCGGGAGAGCGTGCGTTGTTCGAGCAGGTCGAGGGCGTACTCCACCAGGGCCCGTTTGGTCGGGAAGTAGTGCGTGAGAAGGCCGGTGGTCGCACCGAGCTCGGCGGCGACGGCGCGCAGAGTCAGGCCGGCGAAGCCGCGGGCGGCCATCACCTGCCAGACAGCTTCGGAGACATCGCGTCTGCGTGCCTCGTGATCTCCCTTGGTGCGTGGCATAGCACCACGGTACATTCTCACAACACTTGTTATGCGAATGGGGAGGTCCTCATGTTCTCGTTGCCGCTGCGCGACGACGCCCACCTCGGCCCGCTGGAGGTCTGGCACGCCCAAGAGTTCGCCGAACACCTCGACCGGGCGCGTGAGCACATCCGTCCTTGGGTCGGGCCGTCCTTCGTCACCGACGACCTGGCCGGCGCGCGCGCCACACTCCAGCGGTATGCGGGATTCCAGGCGAGCGACGGTGCCCGCCTGTACGGCATCCGGCTGAATAGTTTGCTGGTCGGTGGCGTGATGTTCACCAGCTTCGACGCCGCCTTCGGCTCGTGCGAGGTCGGCTGCTGGCTGGAGCCTTCCGCCGAGGGCCACGGTGTGGTCACGCAAGCATGCCGCGCGCTGCTGGACTGGGCGTTCACCGTGCGGGGACTGCATCGGGCAGAGTGGCACTGCCGGGCCGACAACGACCGCAGTGCGGCGGTGGCCAAGCGGCTCGGCATGACGCTCGAGGGTGTGCGACGCGAAGCATGGCCCTATGAGGGCAGGCGCTACGACAAGCAGGTCTGGGCTGTCCTCGCTCCCGAATGGCGAGACTTGGAACGATGACCGGAACCGGCCTGGCCCGACGGTCATGCCGTCTGCCTGATCGGCGAACAACTGGAGACTCTTCGCGGGTCAGCGCGTGAACCGGTCTCCCCGGGGCCGCCCGCCGCACATGGGCGGCCCCAAGCCGGCATGGCAAACGCCTATCGCCCGGCTCCGACACTCAGCCCGGCATCGTCAGAGTGGGGGTGGAGAAGACTCGCTGTGAGTGAGGGCTGAGCCGTCACGTGCTCCGAACAGCCAATAGTCGGCCGGACACGACGGACATGCTCGCTGCTGCCGACTCCCGCCAGTCCGGATGCTCTTCGACACCGCCAGGCCACCCATGAGCCAGAGACATTCACCGACCCGCGCCTCTCGCGGCCATCGTCGACCACATCGCGTTCGGCGGCCACATCAGCGAGACCGGCACGGATTCACTGCACTCGCGAGCCGGATCAGCCGTTATGGCCTGCCGAGGGATCCGGCTGACCAAAACGAAAGATGAGCAATCGTCAAGGCCTGTGGATCAGATAGTCAGAAGAATCCGATCGTGTCCTTGAGGAGACGAAGGGATTTTGCGCGAGATGTGGCGCTGGCGCGCCTGGCCTTCTCTGCGTGCACGCTGGTGATTGTGACGCCCGCCCTTCCGGCCGAGTTCTCCGCGGGCGCCAGGTGGCCGCAGGCGATGAGTGCGCCGATACGGAAGAGCGCGATGTCCAGCTGGCGGGCGGCCTCGGGCTGGGACAGCCAGGCATCGTCTGCCACCCGGGGAACCGGCAGGAGCTTGGGGTAGCGGCGCTCGTCTTTAGGTGTCATCAGGCGGCCCCTGGTTCGGAGCGTTCGACGAGGTGACCGTTCTCGAAAGATCACCGAGGCGGACGCGCTGGCGAAACTGCACGGCGTCGACACGGCCGGCCGCGCAGTGGGCACCGCAGCGACCGTCGAACCATTCGCCGACGGCCACCTGATGGCGATCCTGGCCCACAATGTCGAGCACGACGACGACGAACCGACCAGGTCCAGGGCACAGCACATCCTCCAACCGTGCGCCTCGGCCTGGTCAGCGTTCGGATTCATTGGCTGATGCCCCGCCGTCACCAGCCGACCAGTTCGCCACAGCCACCTCGTCCTTGCGCAATCCCCACGACGGGGGGCCACCGGGCCCGGCCAGCACCTCCAACGTGAAGGGCGCATAGTCGTTGCGGCTCTCGCGCACCGTGAACCCTGCCGAGACCAGAATCGCCGTGATCGCCGCAAGCATCGCCTCCAACACGACTTGTTGATGGGAGAGCACAGGATCGTCCAGGAGGTTGTGCTTCACCGCCCGGAGCACACAGCTCTGCAGTCGTGCGCTGGATCTCCAGGCCACGGAAACCCCGCCCGCGTCGTCATCGAACGGGTCGATGGTGACCTCAATGCCTTGTGACAGCACCGTATACAGCCCTGGCGCGACGACCGGCAAGGCGGCGGCCACCAGTTCGTCCCGCACCCGGGCCGCGATGCGCTCACGCTCGGCCAGAACCTCAGCATCCACCTTCTCCAGCATCCCGGCACCCTACCGAGGGCTGCCCACGCCGATCAGAGAGCCCCTGCCCATGACCGACACCAGCAGCACCCTCTCCCCCATTGCCCGAGCCCAGCCGCGACCTCCTGTGCGGCTCTGGACGAGGCAATCGCGCTGACGCGCAAGCTCCCGCACATCCCACGCGCCTAAACGATGTCGTCCCGCTCGCCAAGGCCCAGCGACTCGCCCGCGAAGCCCGCCGGCGGCTCACGAGCATGAGCATCCTGAACACGGCAAGTTCGACCGAAGCTCGTTCACGGCGCCTACCGGGTATTGCCCTCGTCTAGATGAAGCTCAGGGAGGCGTCACAGAACAGCCGTCTCGCTGGCTGCAGAAGCTGCATCTCAACGGTTTGGACGTGGACTGGCACGAGTTCCGCCTTCCCCCCGCCAGTAGTAGGAGGCTGAACGTCGAACGGCGAGTCTGCTTCATCGCCGCCTCTGCGGTGTCCCGCCCTTCGGTGATCTCCACTCTCACGGCCGTCATCGTGGCGTATCTGTCGCCGGACTCGCAGTCGTGACCTACCTGAACATCCCCGATCCATCTCCCGAGGACCTCGCCAACAGGCTGCGCCGGACGAGCAGCGGGTCGCCTGGCCCGGTTCCCGCTCGTGCGATGGGTGCTCGCCCCGCGTACGACGTGGCAGGCGCGGCTCCCCCACCGAATTGGATGGGGGCATGTACGCCCGGACTGCCTGCGGGTAGTTGGATCTTGACGAGTCCGGCGGCCTGGCTTTCCGACCGGGGCTCAGGCTTCCAGGGTCGCCCTCTCCTCGGGCGCCCCCGTGCGGTGGGGCGGTACACCCTCCGCTCTCTGAAGGAGGACGTCATTGCCGTCGGCTCGAATGCTCGCGACGAGCCTTTGGAGTTCAGCCAGAGTGTCCTCCTTGAGGAGCGAAGGGTCCGTCTCAAGCATCAACGCAACCTGCTCCCCGATGCGCTGGGGTGTGAGATCGTCTGTCGCCTCCACCTCAACCGGGCCGTTCTCTCCCTCGTCCACGACCCTGGCGTTGCGCAGCAGCCGCAGCTGCCCGTCGCTGTAGATCCTGGCCGCCACCGCCGCGGCGAACCGCTGTCGCGCCTCTGCGCCGCTCATGACCTTTCGCCGATCCCGCGGAACGGTGATGGCATCCTGCAGATCTCCCGTCGCCTCTGCGCGGCGGTCGCTGACGCGGCTTCGCACGCTGGCCCACTTCGTCTTCACGGACGGGAGCGCCTGGCCGTTCCACTTCGTCCTCATCGCCGGAAACGCTTGTTCGGACCACCACTTCTTGACGTGGGGCGCGGCCTTCTCCGCCACTTTGAGACCGATTTGGAAGATGACCTCTGCCAGGAACTCCGCGTTCTCTCGACGCTCCTGCTCCAGGGCCTCCGATGCGTGTTGGTCGGAGTCGGGCCAACCGTGCGGGCACTCCACCACCGGGTCCGGCCCGTTCTCCTCCTTCAAGAAGATCTCGGCATGTCCCAGCTCGTTGTCGGGGTCGCGTGTCATACCGCGACGAGCACCTGCGGTCTTGCTCGACTGCAGAAGACGCGCGCCCTTCGGGACTCTGATGGTGGCGTCGAGCTCGTCGTACTCGCTGTTGTCCATGCCCCCGCCTTCGGCTTGTGGTCACCGCCCCGCGCATACCGTGAGCGAGCCGCTGAATACTCTACGTCCGGTCATCCGGCGGCTCACCTCATACGGACCGATAGCCTGGGTCAGCAGCAGCCGCCGAGTCCTCACGAGGCCACCGGCGCCGGTGTTCCTCGGCAACGCGTCGGGCAAACCGTGAACATGCGCTAACGGACCCAGGCGTCGGCGCCCGACCACCCACACAACTGCCCGCCCGCGTCGCCCCCTACAGATCATTCGGGCTTGAAGTTGCTCGTGGTGGTTTTCGGGAGGGGTTAGGTGAGCGGCTCCGCACACTCCGCGCGTCCGCCACCTTCCTGCCGCGCGGTGCTCCTCGGGCGCCCCTGCGACACGGCGGTGACAGCGAACTGTTTGTATCAGCGCGTTGATGACGCTTTCGTATCTGCACGAGCGCCACCCGATCCGCGGTGGCGCGCCGGCACCAGGGGTGGGATCAGCGTTGAGGAATACGTCAGGAAGACGCAGCAGACTGACGACAGTGCTGCTGGCGGGCGCGCTGGCCGGGTCGGCGCTGACGGCGGTTCCCGGTACCGCGTCCGCGGACCAAGGGACCGTTGCGGGGGCCGTGGTGCAGTCGGGCCCGGGTATGGAGCTGTCGGCCGCGTCGTTCACCCAGATGACGGTGGACGAGGCCAGCCAGCGCGTGTGGATCGCGGGCGACCGGGTCTACCCGGACGGGTCACGGGACGGCGAGCTGGTCGGACTGCTCTACGGGGGCGCCGGGCCCGCCGTCGCGAGCGCCCACATGGCTGCTCCCCTGTCCGGCGTAGCGGTGGAGCCGGACGGCTCGAAGGTCTACGCCGGGCAGTCGGACCACATCGCGAGCTACTCCCACTCCAGTGGTTACTTGTACCCCCTCGACCCGGTCCCGGCGCCGGCCGACGGCTGTGGGCGGGAGCTGGTGCACACCGGCGGGCGCCTGTTCTTCACCAGCCGGCCGTCCGCGTCGCCCGAGGGTTGCGTCGATGGTCTGGGCAGTATCGGCGTCGCCGCGACGGCCGACGGCGGCGAGGCCGAACAGGTCATGTATTCGAGCTCTCCCGTCCATCTCGAGGCAGGGCCCGGAGGTCTGCTGGTGACCGCTCCAGAGCGTTCATCCCCGACCGACGACCCCGACCTGGGGATCTACCGGGTGACAGACGGGGCGGACGAGGCGGACGGGAACCTGCTGGAGTTCCTGGGCGAGCGCCGGTTCGCCGAGGACGGCACCGGCCGGGGCATGGACTTCCGGGACGCCGACTTCTCCGCGGACGGCTCCGTCCTCGCGGTGGCCGACGGGGTCCGCGGAACCGTACTGCTCTCCAGTCAGGACGCCAGCTTCCTGGAGAACCACTACGCGCCGTTGCCGGAGGGTGTGACGCCCACGGCCGTCGCCTTCAGCCCGGACGGCAAGTGGTTCGCCCAGGGCGGCGCGGCATCGGGCGATGCAGCCGACCTGACCCTGGCCTTCGCCGACCCGTCGGTCGACCGCCAGCCGTTGCGCATCAGCTTCGAGGACGAGGCCGCGGGCCAACACGTCGTCCCCCGGGGCATGGAGTTCTCCGGGAACGGAGAACAGCTCTTCGTCGTGACGTCCAACCAGGAGGGCACGAAGTTCTGGCTGCACACGATTCAGACCCGAGAGGCCCTGGCTCCGTCGCGCTTCGTGGATGTGACGCACGGCCCGGCCGTCGCCGGAGAACCTTTCAGGGTGACGGGACGACTGGACCTGGACGGACTGGCACCTACCGAGGCGCCCCGGATCACGGTCCAGCGGCTGAACGGCTCGGAGGTCGCCGACCTGCCGCCGGTCCCGGTCGCCGAGGACGGGACGTTCGTCCTGGAGGACGTCCTGCCGGGCCAGGCCGGGAACGTGCAGTACATAATCGGCTATGCGGGTGACGAGGTGCACTACCTCTCGGAGCACTGGCTTGTGGTGGACACGGTCGAGGCATCGAGCACAGTGAACCGAAGCAGCCGGTAGCCGGGCCGCCGCGCGGCGGACTTCCTCGCGGCGGCCTTGCGGGTCTTGTCGAAGGTGACCGGCCCCGGCCGGCGTCCGAGGTGTTCCGGTCATCATCGGCACGATCCGCTCCGGACCGGGCCGGGCCGGAACCGTCGACAGGGCCTTCTCCCGTTCGGCCGATGTCCAGGCACTGTCCGCCGCGCAGTGACGAAAATCGGAGGCCGCCTCGGCGTTCACCGCTCCAGGCTTTCCGCAGTTCCGGGCCGGCCGTCCTCATCCCTCGGCAAACCCCCGGACGACCCTGGCGCGGCCGAGGGGCGTCACCCTGCAAGGAAGGTCGCTCTCGGGCATGCGAGGCGTGCCATTTCCTGTCGTCCACCCGCTGAATCGGAATCCGCCTAACGGCGGGTGAGGTGAGTGAGGGTGACTCCGTTGGGGAAGGCGGTGCGTTCGGCGACGTCGAAGACGGTGGGGTCGAAAGAGCCGTCGACCACCGCGACTCCGGTTCCGGCGATGACCGGATACGTCTTGATCAGGAGCTCGTCGATCTCGGACAACAGGGCACCCGCGAGCCGGCCGCCCCCGCAGAGCCAGATGTCCAGGCCGGCGGCCGCCTCCTCGCTCTTGAGTTCGCGGACCAGGCCGAGCGGGTCGCCCGGCACAACGGTGACGGCTGGGTCGGTGTCCGGTGCGAGCGTGCTGGACACGACGTACTGGCGCAGGTGTCCGTACGGGCTGGTGATCCCGTTGTCGAGGGCCGGACGGTAGGTGCCCAGGCCCATGACGACGGTGTCGAATCGTCGGTTGGGCGCGTCGGCGACTCCCACGGCCTCGCGATATGCGGTGGGGATCGTCTCCGGGTACAGCGCGTTCACCCAGGTCGAGTAGGCGGCGGCCTGCCTCTCGTCTCCCTGGGGAAAGAAGTCGAACTCACCACTGGGCCCGGCGATCCGACCGTCGAGCGAGATTCCGATGTAGTACACGAGCTTTCGCAAAGCGTTCCCCCACACGTAGTACTGTACTTGTAGTGGTTCGAACGTAGTACTACACCTGGAGTGGTGTCAATGGTGAGACGGAACGATCAGCGGCGCGCAGCCCTCGTTGACGCGGCAATCGAAGTACTCGCCCGGGAAGGCGCACGCGGCCTGACCTTCCGGGCCGTGGATGCCCAAGCCGGTGTGCCCGCCGGCACAGCGTCCAACTACTTCGCCAACCGTGACGACCTGTTCACTCAGGCCGGCGCACGCGTGTACGAGCGGCTCCAGCCCGACGAGGCCACGATCGCCCGCCAGCAGGCGGCCGGCCGTGACCGGGAGGCCTACGCGGAGCTGATGCGCGAACTGGTCGGCCGCGTCGCCTCCTTCCGCAACGGTTATCTCGCGCTGCTGGAACTCCGTCTGGAAGCCACCCGCCGCCCCGAACTGCGCAAGATCCTCACCGAGCGCGTCCGAGCCGACGTGGACGCCAACGTCGCCTATCACGAGGCGTCCGGCCTCCCCGGCGACACCACGGCGGTCAAGTTGCTCATGCTGACGCTGAATTGGCTGATCGTGGAACAGCTCACCCTGCCGGACGTCTTCACGGAGGCCGAGCGCGAACAGCTGGTGACGGCCGCAGTGGAGCGCATCGTCGCTCCGCATTAGCCTCCCGGACCCAGCCCGGCTCGAAGGCATCTGCGGTGGAAGTCAGCACCGGCTCCGGATCTCCGTACCGGAGGTTCACCCCGTCTCCGCCGTTCGGACAGGAGGTGGGCGAGCCGTGGGCCGATGGTCGTCGTCGCGGCGGGCTGCCGTAGGCAAGAGCAGGAGTCCGGCGGACGCGCAGAGGGCGGCGGATCACGTCGGCCGGTAGCACACTGAAGCAGCGCCGAAAGGCCTTCTGATCACTGCCGCTGCGATGATGGAGGCATGTCTGATGGGGAAGTCAGGGTGCCGGCGTCTTCGCGCGGGTACGCAAAGGGGCGGGCGCGCCGTGAGCAGATCGTGACGACGGCCGGCGAGGTGTATGCGGACGTGGGCTATCACGGCGCTTCACTGCGGGAGATCGCCAAGCGCGCCGGCATCAGCCACGTGGGCCTCCACTACTACTTCCCCAGCCGTGAAGCGCTGTTGGCGGCGGTGCTGGAGCGCCGGGACGAGGAGGACACCGCACGGCTCGGACCGAAGGAGTACTCCCCCACTGCGGCGGTGCAGCATCTGGTCGATCTGGCCGATCACAACGCCCGGCATGCGGGGATTGTGGAGCTGTACGCGCGTCTCGCGGCGGAGGCCTTCTCCGAGGATCATCCCGCGCACCAGTACTTCACGGATCACTACAGGACGACGCGGGAGTATGTGCACTCCGCGTTGCGGGAACTGGCGGATCAGGGGGCGCTGCGGGAGGGTGTCGATCCCCGTGCGGCGGCGACCGGGTTCGTGGCACTGATGGACGGGCTGCAGGTGCAGTGGCTGGCAAGTCCCGATGAGGTGGACATGGCCGGGGTGCTGCGTGCCCATGTGGAACTGCTCCTCAAGGAGCCTTCCGCGTAGTTGCGTGCAGGCGCCGCAGGAGCAGGAGGGCGACTGCCGCGGTGGCGACTTCACCGGCTGCCAGGGCGGTCCAGACGCCTGTGGTGCCCAGTCGGCCGAGTGTGGCGATCAGGGGCACCTTGATCAGGAGCAGGGTGCCGATGGAGATGAGGTACGCGGGTGCCGGGCGCCCCAGTGACTGGGCGTATGCCGCTACCAGGGGGCCGATTCCGGCGACGGTGAGGCCGATCGCGATGATCGGCAGTGCCTGCCCGGCGGCGGTGACGGTGTCGGCATCATTGAGGAACAGGCCGGCCAGGGGTCTGGCCAGAGCGGCCAGGGCGGCGGCGGTGAGCAGTCCGTACAGCACTGAGGCGATCAGCGAGTAGTTGCGGGCTTTGAGTGCGCGGCCGGGCAGTCCGCGGCCGGTGTTGTAGCCGACGATGGGCTGCAGCCCCTGGCTGATGCCGGTGTGCGGCATCATCACGAAGGTCTGCAGGCGGGCGCAGACGGCGTAGGCGGCGAGCGCGGTGGCCGATCCGGCGGCCGCGAGGGTGGCGTTGACGAGAACCGCCAGGAGTGTGACGCCGGTGCCGGCGAGGAACGAGGGCAGGCCGACACCCAGCAGTGCTCGCAGCGTCGGTCCGTGGGGCAGGAGGTCCTGTGGGCCGATGCGGTAGGGGCGGCGCCTTTGTACGAGGAAGAACCACAGGCTCATCGCCGCGGACACTGCCTGGCCGCCGACGGTGCCGAGCGCGGCGCCCCGTACACCCATGTCGAATCCGAAGATGAGCAGTGGGTCCAGGGTGATCTGTACGGCGACGGGCACGAGCCACAGCAGGGTTGAGAACCCCATGCGGCCTTCGGCTCGCACCAGGCTGGAGAAGCCGGTGGACACCAGGGCGCCGCACAGGAGCACCACGGCGTAGGGGCGGGCGGTCGCGCCCAGTTCGCCGGTGGCTCCGAGCAGGGTGAGCAGCGGGTCCAGGAAGGCCAGGCCGAGCGCGGTGGTGGCTGCGGCGCAGGCCCAGAAGAGGGCGAAGGAGTTGCCCGCCGCGCGGGCGGCGGCCCGGTGGTCTCCGGTGCCCAGGGCGCGGGAGATCAGGGAGGCGCCGCCCGCGCCGACGGTGGTGGACACCGCGCCCAGGAGCAGCAGGAGCGGGGCGACCAGGTTGACCGCGGCCATGGCGTCGTCGCCCACGCCGCGGCCGACGAACCAGGCGTTGGTGAGGGCGTAGATGCCGTACACGCCGACTGCGGCGGTGGTCTGGGTGCAGGCGCGCCACAGCAGCCGGCCTATCGGGTCGGTGCCGAGCCGGGTCGTGTGGTCGGTTACGGGAACCGCTTGCGCGGAGGTCACCGGCGGGTGCGGCCGAGCAGAGCCATGGCCTCGTCGAGGCGGGGGCGCGCCCAGTCGTACTGCTCGGTGTCGGTGTGCCCGCGGTACACGGTTTCGATGACCATGATCAGTGCCAGGTAGAGGCAGTACAGGCGGCGGCGTGTCTGCTCGGTTCCGGTCAGCTCGCCGTGTCCGTAGCCGTGCATGAAGGGTGCCGGGTCACCGAAGGCGGCCATCTGGGAGCCGGTGAAGCCGGCCTCGATCAAGGGGTCGCCGTAGAAGGCGCGTTCGTGGTCGATGATGCAGATGATCTTGCCGTCGCGGACCATGACGTTGCTGGCCCACAGGTCCCACTCCACCAGACGGGCTTCGGTGACCTCGTCGAGGCTGTCGGCGTGCGCGGCAATGGCCGCGCGCACGGTGCCGTACTCCCAGCCGATGTCGACGCCACGGCGCTCGCCGTCGACGAGCACGTTCTCGATCATCGTGGTGAACGCCTGCCGCCAGGTGGCATGGCCAGGTCCGGCCAGCGGCCCGAAGTGCGGACCGCGGACGGAGTTGATCTCCCGGTTGAACGCGCCGAGCTGCGCCATCAGGTCATCTCGCTCGGCCGCGGGAAGCGACTCGGCGATGATGCCGAGGTTGTCGGCGTCGATGTACGGCATGAAGAAGTAGTCGGCGTCGCACAGCTCGCGGCTCCGGTCGGCGAAGTCGACGGCGGGGACCGGCACGGCGGTCCGTGTTCGCAGCAGGTCCAGCGTGGTGAGTTCGATCGACATGGCGCCGTGCTCGTAGGTCATCACCTCCACAGCGGGCGGCGGGGCGATCTTCAGGACGACCTCGGCGCCGTCGCGCAGGCGGATGCGGTAGGCGACGTTGAACCACCCGTGCCCCAGCTCACTCGCCCATCCGTCCCCGGCCGGGACCTGCCCCGCTCCGTAGGCACGCTCGATCATGGCGCGCAGCACCTCGGGAGACTGCCTGTTCTTGGTGATGCTCTCCATGATCATTCCTTCGTTGATGGCGAGTCGGTGGCTTCTGTGCGAGAGAAGGGACGAGACCCCCGACGCGCGGGCGGCTGCGAGCGTCCACAAATACTTACCACGTGGTAGAAATTCTTCGCCAGGGGTGGGCGCAGGTTCTCGCACCGGTCTGCGAGGTGAACGACGGATGCGGGGACTCGACGCCTTTGCGGGCGATGCGATGGCGGACTCCACGACAGCGGAGCCATCGGCACAGGTGATCGCAGTCGTAGCCCCTGTCCGCGTGCAGTTTCGTCGGCCGTCGGCGTCGCGGCCCGGTGCGTGAACAGATGGGCGGAACACCGCACAGCGGCCCCTCCGACCCCTTCCCTGACTGGTGCGACATGGCCGGCCAACAGTCGGCGGAGGGCGGATGCCCCGCCTGCCCCGTCGCAGCGCAGCGCGGGCCCGCCCCCTTCCGGGAAGAGATTCCGGGACGAGATCAAGACCTGACGTACGCTCGGAGCGAGGGTTCGATGCCGGTGACGGCAGCCCCTTCCCGACCGCCGGCCTGGCCGCCTGCGCCGGACTCGCCCCACGACCCGCAGTTCCGGCCGCTCGATCCGCGGCGAACAACCACCCACACGCGGAAACAAGGAGCTCGAACGGGCCCTCTCCCTCGCCGCGTTCACCTCCCTGGGCGACCCGACATCGCGGACCCACTACGACAAGGGATCGCCCAGGGAAGGCACCGCAAGCAGGCCTCGCTCTGCCTCGCCAGACGGCGGGCCGACGGCCTCGTCGCGATGGAATTCTCCATGAGTCCCGTCCCGCCACAGCGACTTGAGACCCTCTCGTCCTGCGGACAGGTGCGGGATCAGCTTCGGAGATGGGGCCCGGGAGTCCGAGCACATGAGACTCATCCACCGTTGGCTCGCCGGCGAGGTGGTCAACAACGCCGTTGACATCGAGGTGACCGGCCGCTCAGCCCACGCACTGGCACGGGAACGCAGCCGATCAGCCGGGCAGGGGCGCCGAACGTACAGCGCGGATCTGACGAAGACCGAGTGGCGGGAGATCCGTCCGGCGCCGAGGAGATGGACGGGGAGATCACGTTGTCTGTGGCCATCCGGGGGTAGCGTGCTCGCCATGGACCTGCGCACCACCGTTGAGCGCGCTCAACGCCTCAATCAACTGCACGCCGAGTACAAGCCGCTCGTACTGCCGACCGTGTGGGACGTCTGGTCAGCGCGGACGGCATCCGATGCCGGGTTCTCCGCGCTGACCATCGGCAGTCATCCGCTCGCCGACTCCCGAGGGGCCGACGACCACGAGGGGCAGACCTTCGAGGAGGTACTCGCTGCCGTCAGACAGATCGTCGCGTCGGTCGACGTCCCGGTCTCGGTCGATTTGGAGGCCGGGTACGGACAGGAGCCCGCGGACCTCATCGCCGGACTCATCGAGGCCGGCGGCGTTGGGCTGAACATCGAGGACACCGTCCACTCCGACGGCGGCCGCGTGCGCAGCACGCAGGAGCACGCACAGTACATTGCCGGCCTGCGCGCGGCGGCCGACGACGCGGGGGTTCCTGTCTGGGTCAACGGACGCACCGACCTCTTCCTGCACGCGGAACGCCCTTCGGACGTCCTCGACGAGGCGGTCGAGCGGTTGCGGGCCATGGAGCAGGCGGGCGCCGACAGCGTCTACCCCGTGCGCATTCAGGACGACGACGATCTGCTCACCGCCGTGACCGGGGCCGTGACCATTCCCGTGAACTCCACGGCTCATCCCGTGAAGCACGATCTCGAGCGCTTCCGGCGTCTAGGTGTAGGCCGGATCACCTACGGCCCGCTGCTGCAGTTCGCCATGACCGATGCGATGAAGGACATGCTCGCGCCGTGGGCTCCCTGAAGAGTTGAGCGAGCGACGGGGCGCCTTGAAGAAGAGGTGCCCCGTCGCACCGGCGGTGGCTGCCCGGTCGCTCCACCTGACTGACGGGGTCAACAGTTGACGCCCCCCGCCGGGACTGTCCCAAGTTCTGCGCTTCTCTTCCGTGACGTCAGCGGCTACACCCGACTCCGGAGGAGTCCGTGTCCGGTGTCCGCAGGTCAGACCAGGGAGCGGCCTCCCGAACGAGGCGTTCCTGCTCCCCTTGACAGAAGTCGAACCAGACCATCACCCGTGAGCGGAGCCACTCGCCCTTCTGGCGACCAGTCATCCCTCTACGATCCCTCGGCGCCGGCGTCCTCGGCTCGCGCCGCAGCTGCGGCCTCCAGCAGGGACCAGCCGTCGACCTCCACCGGCTTCCGCTCCTCCGGTTGCCAGCCACGGGCCAGCACCACATCGAGCAGGGCCCGAACGGCACCCGGCTCGTGCAGGTTCAGATCCGGCCCGCGGATGAAGCCCACGTCCCCCGAGCCCAGGGGCGCCCCGCCAGGAACGTATCGGCCGGGGCCCTCGTCAAAGACAATGCGCAGCCAGCCACAGGTGCCGGCCGGCTGGGGGGACAGGGTGAGGGTCTGGCGACAGTCCACGGACCGCCCGTCCTGGTCCTTTCGGTGGCTGTGACGCACTGTCCACATGTACACACGTCCGTCGGCGACCAACCGGCGGGGCTTCTTCGAAGAGCGAGGCACGCAGTCGAGGCTACGCGGCCTGACCCGCAAGACATCCCCCGGGCCGGAATGCGGTCGGCGCCCTCACCCAGGGCTCAAGTCTCGGCGCGTTCCCGCAGCAGGTGCTGAACGGTCACGATTACCCGGTCGGCCTCGTACACACCCCTGCCGAGAGGCAGGGCGAGGCGACTCCCGGTGACCTGAGGTACGCAGCGGGTCCCGGCCTCCATGCCTCGGCCCGGAACTCGCTCGCCGAGACCCGCGCTATGCCCGCGGACTCCGGGAACCCTGTTGGTCCAGGTACCTGATCACAGGCGTGGCGGTCACGCCGTGCAGGAGCACCGAGGCGAGGACCGTGAACGCCGCAACCGCCCACAGCTCGTCGGCGTACCTGCTGAACGGCCCCTCTCCCAGCGCGTACGCGAGATAGAAGAGCGATCCGATCCCCCGGATGCCGAACAGGGCCGTGACCGCTCGCTCGCGCCGCCCGACCGGAAACCCCAGTTGGGCGGCAGCACCGGCGAGCGGGCGGATCACGATGATGAGGACGATTCCCAGGAGAACTTCGCGCGGACCGAGGACCGACAGTCCGTCGGCAACCAGGTAGCCGCCGAGGAGAAAGAGCAGCACGGCGGTCAGCAGTCGCTCGATCTGTTCACTGAAGCCGTGCAGCACTTGGTGGTACCCGTGGCTGCGTTCGGCGGTCCGGATGGTGCAGGCCGCGACGAACACCGCGAGGAAGCCGTATCCGTGTACCAACTCGGTGACCCCGTAGGCGGTGAAGGTGGCGCCGAGGGCCGTGAATCCTTCCATCTGGTGCGAGAGGCGCACGTGTGGGGAGCGGAAGAACAGCCAGCCGAGCAGACGGCCGACGGCCACTCCCGCGATCAGCCCGACGGCTGCTCGCAGCAGTACGTCGACCAGCAGCCAGTGACCGATCCAGTCCGCGGACCAGCCATCACCGGCCGCGGTCGCCAGCGCTATGGCGGCGAGTACGAACGGCAGGGCCAGGCCGTCGTTGAGACCGGCCTCGGACGTCAGCGTGAACCGCACCTCCTCCTCGTCCTCCTCGTCCTCGCCGCTCGTGGGCTCCCCGACCCGTACTTCGGCGGCCAGCACAGGATCGGTGGGCGACAGCGCCGCCGCGAGCAGCAGGGCCACCGCCGGGGGCCAGTCCATGAGCCACCAGCCCAGGACCCCCATGGCGGCGATGGTGAGCGGAAGGGCAACACCCACGAAACGCCAGGCTCCTGCCCACGCACGCCAACCGAACGGCCTGTCGATCGCCAGACCCGCGCCCATCAGCGACACGATCACGCAGACCTCCGTCGCATGCTCGACCCAGACCCGGTCACGTACGGGGTCCACGACGGGCACGCCCAGCGGCAGCAGGACCGCCGCGGCGCCCGCGATCAGGAACACCATCGGAAGGGAGAACGGACGCCGGTGCACCACCGGGGGGAGGACTGCGGCCAGGAGGATACCAATGCCTGCTGCCACGTATATGCCGTGCGCCAACGTCATCCAGTCCCCGGGCCTTCTGTCGTTTCGGGCCGCAAGCAACCGCACGCGAAAAGCGCGCTGACTGAGATTGCGGCAGGAGTTACATCCGGTACCCCGCCGCTCGGCACCCACGCACGCTCCACGGGATGTCCTCCCCGAAGCGGATGGATCTCCTCCGGCTGCGCGGCACGCACTCACTGCTCGGCAGCAGCCCTCGGACCAAACTCCACCAGCACGGTCAACCAGTCGTGACGGCCCCGATGGACAACGCCACCATGTCCACCGTGAGCTTGGCGGTGCGGATGCTGTCCAGCATGGCCCGCGAGGATCTCATCACCGTTGCGCATCGGATCCCGTGATGCACGGTCGCCGATCGGCGAACCGGTCCCGAAGGACTCCGTGGCCCCGTACGCCCGCACGAAGGTGTGGCCGACCGCGAGATCTCCTGTGTCTCGGCCGCGCCGACCTTACGTGTGCCGAGCCGCGAGCGCGCTTGCATCGGCCCGTGACGAGATCAGCGGCGTGCGCCATCGCGTGCCGGAACACAGCCGGCGCATCGAGCGGTGGCGCCGGGACCGGCACGCCCGTCGGCAGTACCCATCAGTTCCACGCGGACACGAATGCCGTCGTGAACGTGCTGGGTCAGCAGCACCTCAGCACCCCTCCCGCCACTCGACTTCGATACTCGATCAACTCCAACCGGCCCAGCACGTAGGCGGGTTCAGGAAAGTTGAGAAATCCTCATGTTTATCTGTCCGGACCGTTGACTGTGCCGGCGGTGGTCGCGATTCTGATAACTCGTCAGTAACTTCAGTGGACATGTCAATCAAAGTGGGTGATGGCCATGGCTCGACCTCCGCGCCGCAGATTCAGATCCCTCACGGTGGTGTCGCTGCTCCTCGCCGTGTTGTCCCTGGTCCTCGGCCCGATGCCCAGCTCCGCGGCGGAGCCCGACCCCGGTTGGTGGAACCCGACCTCGCGGCCCGAGCCCGACGCACAGATCAACGTCACGGGTGAGCCCTTCAAGGGCACCGACACCCAGGGGCGCGTACGAGGCTTCGTCGACGCCCACGACCACATCATGGCCAACGAGGGCTTCGGCGGGCGGCTCATCTGCGGCAAGCCGTTCTCGGAGCAGGGCGTCGCCGATGCGCTCAAGGACTGCCCCGAGCACTACCCCGACGGCTCGCTCGCCGTCTTCGACTTCATCACCAAGGGTGGCGACGGCAGGCACGACCCGACCGGGTGGCCCACCTTCAGGGACTGGCCCGCCCACGACTCGCTGACCCACCAGCAGAACTACTACGCCAATATCGAGCGGGCCTGGCGCGGCGGCCAGCGGGTGCTGGTCAACGACCTCGTCACCAACGGCGTGATCTGCTCGGTCTACTTCTTCAAGGACCGCGGTTGTGACGAGATGACCGCCATCCGTCTCGAGGCGAAGAAGTCGTACGACATGCAGGCCTTCATCGACAAGATGTACGGCGGCCCGGGCAAAGGCTGGTTCCGGATCATCACCAGCAGCGCGCAGGCCCGCGCGGTCATCGAGCAGGGCAAGCTGGCCGTCGTCCTGGGGGTCGAGACATCCGAGCCGTTCGGCTGCAAGCAGATCCTGGACATCGCGCAGTGCAGCAAGGAGGACATCGACCGCGGCCTGGACGAACTGCACGAGCTGGGCGTGAGCAGCATGTTCCTGTGCCACAAGTTCGACAACGCCCTGTGCGGGGTGCGGTACGACTCCGGCGCACTCGGTACGGCGATCAACGTGGGCCAGTTCCTGTCGACGGGCACCTTCTGGAAGACGGAGACCTGCCGAGGCCCTCAGCATGACAACCCCATCGGAAACGCCGTGGCGGCGGAGGCGCAGAAGTTGCTGCCGAGCGGGGTGGCCGTCCCCACGTACGCCTCGGGCGCGCAGTGCAACACCCGCGGGCTGACCAGCCTGGGTGAATACGCGGTACGCGGAATGATGAAGCGCCACATGATGCTGGAACTCGACCACATGAGCGTCAAGGCCGCGGATCAGGCCTTCGATGTCCTGGAGTCCGAGTCGTACCCGGGCGCCGTCTCCTCGCACAGCTGGATGGACCTGGGCTGGACCGAACGGCTCTACAAGCTCGGCGGGTTCGCCGCCCAGTACATGAGCGGCTCCGCGGCGTTCAGCGCGGAGGCCGAGCGTACGAACGCGCTGCGCGAGAAGTACCAGGTCGGCTACGGCTACGGCACCGACATGAACGGTGTCGGCGGCTGGCCGGCCCCGCGGGGCGGGAGCGTCCCCAACCCGGTGGAGTACCCCTTCCGCAGCACGGACGGCGGCTCGGTGATCGACAGGCAGACCACCGGCGAGCGCACGTGGGACTTCAACACGGACGGCGCGGCGCACTACGGCACAGTCCCGGACTGGATCGAGGACATCCGCATCGTCGGCGGCCAGGAAGTCGTGGACGACCTCTTCACGGGAGCCGAGTCGTATCTGCGCACCTGGGGGAACGCCGAGAAGCACCGGTCCGGAGTAAATCTGGCCTCGGGTTCGGCCGCCTCGGCGTCCACGTCGGAGTGGTGGAATCCGGTCGTCAGCTTCGCCCCCGGTCAGGCCGTGGACGGAGACCATGGCACCCGCTGGGCCAGTGAGTGGACGGACGACCAGTGGCTGCGGATCGACCTCGGGTCCGCGAAGCCGATCAAGCGCGTGACTCTCGACTGGGAGGCGGCATACGCGAAGTCGTACCGCATCGAGCTGTCGCAGGACGGCAAGAACTGGCAGACCGCATGGTCCACGGCCTCCGGTGACGGCGGGCTGGACACAGCATGGCCCGCCCAGGCTCAGGCGCGCTACGTACGCATCCACGGCCTGGAGCGCGGAACCAAGTGGGGCTACTCGCTCCAAGAGGTCGGCGTCTACAGCGACTGACGACACCGAGGAAACCGTCCCGGACGGCCGGATCAGATCCCGATCCGGCCGGACCGGCTTCTCCTCAGCCCGGGCGCCGGAACTCGCCGCCCAGGCCACGCCGGTGCCAGGCCCGCTGCTCGCACGCCGGTTCCTGCTTGTTGATGCACCGCTCGACCGTGGTCGAAGGCCAGCGGGTGACAGCAGTTGTCGGCTGCCAGGCGGATCCTCGTTGTCAGACGCACGAGAGGCCTGGTTCGAATGCACCGCCGGCAGGTTCGTGATCAGCACCTCCGCACCGCCCGCCGCGAGGCCGGCCAGAGGTGGCTGCCTGCCGGCCTGGCGACCGCTGAACACCCCGAGTAGCAGGGGGTGACTGCCCCTCAGCTCGCGTCCACGGAGTGGAGCGTGCCCCCTCTACATCACCGAAACATTGATGTACGGTCCACTCGCATGCGTACCCGACTTGTTCTCGCGTGGACCTCAGCCGTGACGGCCGTACTCGCGGTCGCGGCCGCAGCCGGCCCCGTGGCCGCCGCCCCGGCCGGTCGCTCGTCCGTGACGCCGACGGCCCGCTGCCCCCAACTCTCCGACGATCTCCCCTGGTACGGCGGCAACCGGGCCCAGCTGCAGCGCGTGATCGACGAGCGCGGCACCTGCCACGGCAGGGGCGGGCCGCGCCCGGTCGCGGCGTTCGACTGGGACAACACCATCACCAAGAACGACGTCACCGATGCCACCATCAGCTGGTCCCTGCGGCACGACAAGATCCTTCGGCCCGCCCGCTGGAAGGACACCAGCAAGTGGCTGACCGACACCGCGAACAGGGCCCTCACCCAGGCCTGTGGCACCGACGTCGCGGTGGGAGCGCCCCTGCCCACCTCCACCAACGCCCGCTGCGCCGACGAGATCCTCCAGATCCGTGAGGACGGCACCACGATGAGCGGCGAGGCCGCCTTCGCGGGGAAGTGGAACCACCGCCGTACCGTCCCGCAGTACGCTTGGGTGCCCCAACTGTTCGCCGGACACACCGTCCCCGAACTGCGCGCGTACACCGCGGCCGCCCGCACGGAGGCCCTCGCCGCGCCTGTCGGTGCGACCCGCACCGTCGGCACCCACGTCCTTCCGGCCTACGTCCGGTACTACGAACAGCAACGTGACCTCGTCCGTACGCTGCAGAAGGCCGGATTCGACGTCTGGATCGTCTCGGCGGGTTCCGAGCCGGTCACCGAGGTCTGGTCGCGCGGTATCGGAATCGACCGCGCGCACACCGTCGCCATCCGCTCCGTGCTCGACGCCAAGGGCCGCATCACGACCAGGAACGAGGGCTGCGGCGGGGTGGGTGTCACCCAGGGCGAGGCCATCCCGTACATCGACGGCAAGCGTTGCTGGATCAATCAGGAGATCTACGGGATCAAGGGCCGGGCCGCCTGGAACCAGCAGGCCCCCCACCGGCGGATCACGCTCGGCGGTGGTGACGCCGACACCGACGTGACGTTCGTCGGCGACGCCACGGGCGCGCACCTCGTGCTCAACCGCAACAAGAACGAGGTGATGTGCCGCGCCTACGACAACGCCGACGGCCGCTGGGTCGTGAACCCGATGTTCATCGAGCCGCTGCCCCGCAGGACCACGGCCTATCCCTGCTCGTCCGCCGCCTACACCGAGCAAGACGGCACGTTCGGCCCCGTGCGGCGTGGCGACGGCAGCGTCGTACCGGACCAGCAGGACACGGTGTACTGACGCGGGGCCGGCACCAGGCCGCGCCGTCCGCGAGGCATCCCCACGTTTGCGGGGGTTCCTTCATCTCTAGGAGATCTGGCTGACAAGCCGAACGGCTCCCCGGATCAGCTCGTCGATGAAGGCGAGCTGGTCACGGTGACGCTCGTCGAGATCGGCCCACCTGCGCACAGGGTGCGGTGAGCACCGCGACGCGGTTCGAAGGCGGCCGTCATCGATGACATCGGCCTGGTACGCCGCTGCTGCTACCGGCAGGGCACCGCGTCCTCGCTATGCGCTTCCGGTTGCAGGGGCCGGAGGCGCAGGAGGTCGCTCGATGGTGAATGCGCGAGTGGCCGGATTGACCCGGGCGGGCAGCACCGTCCCCTGAGTGGCGCTGCCGAACCGGTACTTCAGGACTTCGTTCGCACACTCGAAGGGTTCGAAACCGGGGCCGCTGATACGCATCAAGAGCCGGACCTGGTAGTGGTCGTCGTTGGTCGGCGGGGCGGAGGCGACTGCCAGAACCAGGGCCGTCGCGTCGACGCCGAGGGCGGCCAGCTGGAGCGTCGCCCGTCGTTCCTCGCGGGCGGAAAGGATGGTGGACATCCCGACGCAGGCGACGAACGCCGCGGCCAGGGCGAGGCCGGCGCCAGCCCACACCCACCCATCGCCGGGCTCGTCGAGGTCGGCAACAGTGTGGACGCCGACATAGACGAAGGCCCCTCCCGCACCCAGGAACAGGACCGCGCCCACGGTGCACGCGATCGCTGTGATCACCGGGCCCTTGGGATCCAACAGGACGGGTTCGCGGGCGCGGGCGGTGGCCATGGTCGCACCCTAGCCGAGCAGACGCGCTGCGCTCCGTCGAGAACGCGAAGTCAGTGGCTACGAATGCTGTGAGCGGTTCGCACCAGGAGACGGCGCGAGATCGCCTGCACGAACATCAAGTCACATGAGAATCCTCTACGCCTTGATGGGTGCGGCCGACCTGGCGGCCTGCTCGATCTTCGCGCAGTACGCCGCACGGGCTTCCTCGTCGATCGGCTGCTCGCTCTCGGGCCGCAACCCGGTCCGGCCGTCGACGCCCTCGCGCAGGATGTCGGCATGACCGGCATGCCTGATGGACTCGCCGAGGACATGGACCATGACGGCGAACAGGTTCGTGTTGAGATAGGGCTCCGGCCACCACGGCACATGGCCGGGGGCATCGAGGGCAAGCTCGTTGATCGTCGCGTCCGAGTGTTCCCACGTACGCCGGTAGAACGCGATGATCTGATCGCGGGTCTCGTCCTCAGTCGCCCACTGATCGCTGCCGTCGGAGTCCTGCCATCGGGAAAGCGGTTCCGGGGAAGGGCGGTCGAAGACCTCGCCGAAGTACCTGGCCTCGACGGTGGCCACGTGTTTGACCAGGCCGAGGAGGTTGGTCCCGGTCGCTGTCAAAGGTCGGCGGGCGTCGTATTCGGACAAGCCGTCGAGTTTCCAGAGCAGCGCCTTGCGGTCCCGCCGCAGTCTCCCGTGCAGGTTGTCTTTCACGAACTCATCGATCATGCGACATGAGCCTGCCATGGGCTGCTCGTGGTCTCAAGGTCCCGCACGTGATGCGGCAACGCCTGACGGAGCCGAAGCCTGGCCATGGCCGCCGCCCTGACCTGCTGCACCGAGCTCCCGAAACCTGCCCCGCAAGACAAGCTCCGAGCCGGCGACCGAGAGCTCTCTCGGCTCCTGAAGGAGCAGCGGGAAGGGCGAGTTGGGTACGGATCAACCCGGCCGCTGACCGAACGTCAGCGATGCGGAATCCTTGGGTCATGAGCGAAGAATCAGAACGCCTGGCGAAGGCTCTCATCGAGTTCCGGGAAGCCGAGAACATCTCCGTGAGGGAGCTTGCGCATCGCACCGGGTTGAGTCAGGCAACTATCAGGCTCCACGAGAGTGATCGCGGACAACCTCCGGTTCCCATCGCGGCCCGCCGCTTCGAGGAGGTTCTCGGCTGGATGCCGGGCAGTATCGTGCCCGCGTCGCGCGATCTGACGGATCTCGAGCTTCCGCCTGACCCCCTGGAGGCCGTACCCGATCAGACTCAGCTCCCCAGCTGTTCGGTGTCGCATCCGAGGCCGGAGAGTGGGTGTTCGTCCGCTGGAACCGCTGAAGGGGCGCCGGCGGATCCGGCATGACCGGTCCTGTGACAGGGAGGCGGCGGGTGGCAGCGGTGATCATTCGGGACCGGCATGTCTTGATGGTGCGTGAGCGAGGCATGGGTCCATCGGGCCGCCACGACGGACAGGAGTACTGGACACTTCCGGGAGGCGGTATCGAGCCCGGCGAGTCACCGGAGGACGCGGTGATCCGCGAAGTGGCCGAAGAGACCGGCCTGGCCGCGATGTCCGTGCGATACGTGTACGACGTTCCGTACCCGTCAGGATGGACTGCTTGCTACCGCATGGACGTGGCACCGGGCGAGCCCGTCCTCGGCATGGACGACGGGCTCGGCTGTGACTGTCCCCGGATGACAGGTCTCACCTGGGTACCGCTGCCTGAGAACGCGTCCGGTAGAACGTACATGGTGCCGCCTCTGCTGATGTCCACCGGCCACACCAGCTGACACGCCGGCCGACAGACAGATCACCCAGCCGCCCCCAGAATGCCGGCGCGGGCCCGCCGAGTGGAGATCGCTCAGAACGCGGGCCTGCGATCCGTCTCTCCCCCAAGACCTTCGTGTCGTCGGTGCGCTCATCTCGACCCACGTGCCCCGGGGTTCACACACTCCCGTACGCATTGCTCTGTGCCGACGCCATCAGGACGGTGGTGCGGTCTGCCAGCTGCAGGCACTGGCAGACCGCTGATCCCGCTCCGGCCCGACGAGAGGAGAACTTCGGCCGGGACGAGACCTGCGCACCGAACGGCGGTCGTCGCCAAAGGAGTTCCGGCTCCTCGGGCCGCGAACAGGGGCCGACGGCGTCGGCTCCGGGGCGCGGTCCTGTGGTGGCCGAGTACCGCCGACAGGTCCGGTGCACGCGTGGGGTGGTGCACGCCCGGGGCCGGATCCTGCCAGGTCACGAACCCGGTCCCGAGCGTTGACGCGGGCCTCTCGCCGAGAAGCCCGCTCCATCTGTCATTCGAAGACGCAGAGCTTGCGGATTGGACGCGGGCGAATGCAGCCGCGACTTCACCCGTTCGGGTGCGGCACTGGTCGATCTCGCCGCCCTGCTGACCGAGCGCCCGGGGATGGCGAGGGCCCACCTGTCACTGCCGGTGCCTAAGTGGTCGGCTTCGGACGTCTTTCGGGGGTTGACGCTGAAGGACCAGGTGTGGGTCCGGGACTGACATGAAGGGCTGCGGTGATTGCTTCCCGTGCCCATGTGGATCGTTTCCAGGTGCGGTTCAGGTTGCCGGGGCTGCGGCGATGACGGTGTCGAGCATGGTTCGCGAAGCGTGCAGCTCGTTGATGGCGTGAGTGATGCGTTCGCGCTCGCGCCGTAGCTCGGTGATGGTGTCGGAGCACACGGGGGTGAGGGTCGGCCCGTCGGTGCAGACGCAAGGCAGGATCCTGGCGATGACCGCCGTGGACAGGCCGGCGGCCAGCAGGCTGCGGATGCGCTGCACCGTGTCGATGTCGACGTCGTTGTAGACGCGGTAGCCGCTGGGGAGCCGGTTCGGGTGGAGCAGTCCCTGTTCCTCGTAGTAGCGAAGCAGGCGTTCGCTGACGCCGGTTCGCCGGACCATCTCTCCCATGCGCATGTGACCTGCACCTCACCGCGTTGACTCTCACATTGGTGTGAGACTTTAGCGTCGATCGCATGACGACGAACAGCGCGGTCTCGCTGACCGCCATCCCGCCCGCGCCGGTGCGGCGGCGCGCGGTACTGGCTCTGCTGACCGCCTGCGTGTTCGTGGTGGGGACCGCGGAGTGGGTGATGGTCGGGCTGCTGCCGGAGCTTTCAACGGATCTGCACCGTCCACTGCCGACCGTCGGAGCGCTGGTGACGGTGTACGCCCTGGTCGTCACCGTCGCTGGGCCTCTGGTGACCCTGGGGATGCTGGGCATCGCCCGCCACCGCACACTGCCGATCTTGCTGGGCGTGTTCGTCGCAGGCAACGCCGCCGCAGCGCTGGCCACAGGGTTCGGCGTCTTGGCAGCGGCAAGGATGCTGACCGCTCTGACGCACAGCACCATCTTCGCGACGGCGTTGGTGATCGCGGTAACCGCGGTTCCGGCAGGGCACCGCGGGCGTGCCATCGCCGTGATCACAGCGGGCTGGAACCTCGCCACGGTTCTTGGCGCTCCACTGGGTACCTGGATCGGCGATCACTATGGCTGGCGTACCACCTTTGCCGGCATCGCCATCCTGGGCGCCGCCATCCTCACGGCCACCACTGTGCTGGTCCGTCCGGCGGCACCGGAGACAGCCGGCCGTCCCGGCAGCGAGGTCCGGGAGATGTTCAAGCCCAAAGTGGCCGTCGTGCTGGCGATCATCGTGGTCACGCAGGCCGGCCTGTTCACCACCTACACCTACATTGCCCCGCTGCTGCGCCAAGTGAGCGGGTTCACCGCCTCCGGGGTCACCATGCTGCTCGCGCTCTTCGGCCTGGGCTCCGTAGTCGGCAACGTCCTCGGCGGCCGCCTGGCCGACCGCGCTCCGTGGGCAGCGTTGTGCGCGCTGCTTGGTGCACTGGCCACGGTGCTGGCCGCCTTCACGCTCACCGGCCAGAGCCGCTGGGCGGCCGCTGCCACCGTACTCGTCCTCGGTGTCATCGCCGCCGCCGTGATCCCGTTGCTGCAAGACCGCGCACTGGCGTCCGCCCCCAAAGCACCCACCTTGGCCACGGCGGTCAGCGCCTCCGCGTTCAACCTCGGGGTCGCAGCCGGCTCCACCCTCGGCGGCCAAGCCGTCACCGCCGGCTTCTCACTCGACGACCTGCCGTGGATCGGCGCGCTGGTGACACTCGCCGCCGTCGGCCTCGCCGCCACTGCTGCCCGGCGCCGCCACGCTCAGCCACGCACCCCGCTGACCCGCTCCACCCCGTAACCCCCCTGAGAACTCGAAGGAGAGACATCCCCCATGTCCTCAACTGCTCTGCCCTCTTCCTCCCTTGGCCGCATCGTGCGCGGCACCGGCCCGGGCCTGCTGCTCGCCCACGGTGCCGGCGGCGGCATCGACGCCAACTTCGGCCCCATCCTGGCGAGTCTCGCGGCTCACCACACTGTCGTGGGGCCCGACTATCCCGGCACCGGCCGCACCCTCCGCGCCGAAGCCCCCCTCGATCTGGACGTCCTCGCCGACGCCCTGGTCGCCGCCGCCGTCGAGGAGAACGTGGACACCTTCGCCATCGCCGGATATTCGCTCGGCAGCCCGGTCGCCATCCGCGCCGCCACCCGCCACCCCGACCGCGTCACCGGCCTCGTCCTGACAGCCGGCTTCGCCCTCCCCAATCCACGGTTCCTGCTGGCTGCCCGGCTCTGGCGCGACCTGCTCCGCTCAGGCGACCTCGAACGTCTGGCCGCGTTCGTGTCCCTGATCGGGCTGAGCGCCCCTGCCTTGGAGGCCATCGGTCAGGACGACCTCGACACTGCCTTGAAGACCACCGCGACCACGATCCCGCCCGGCACACTCGGACAGCTGGACCTGCTTATCGATCAGGTTGACGTCCGCGAAGACCTGGCTGCCGTCACGGTGCCGACCCTGATCATCTCCACCACGTTCGACCAACTGGTCACGCCCTCCCACCACCGGCAACTCGCAGACACGATCCCGGGTGCCGAGTACGCCGAGCTCCCCACGGGGCACCTGCCTTTCGCCGAGCGCCCCGAGGAATGGTCCGCGCTCCATCTCGACTTCCTCGGCAACATCTCCACCTGACGGCGGCCCCACGGCCACCCAAGACGCGTGGTGGGCGAGCATCGCACCGAACTCGCAAGCTTCCCGGTGTCGGTGGCCTCGCAGGCCCCACGAGCTGAACAGCCCAAGGCCGTTCACACGTCACAGACACCAAACGATGTCTAAGTGTGGCTGCCGGTGAGCGTGGCGTAGACGACGACGTTGTCGGTGTAGCGGCTGTCCTTCTTGGAGTAGTCGCCGCCGCACGTGATCAGGCGCAGTTCGGCGCGGCCGACATTGCGGTAGACCTCGACGGTGGGGAACCGGTCCTTGGGATAGCGGGCGGTTCGGTCGACGGTGAACTCAGCGGTTCGCCCGTCCGCGCGCCTGACGTCGATCCGGTCGCCGGGGTCGAGCCGGCCGAGCGCGAAGAACACCCCAGGGGTGCCGTTCCACGTGACATGCCCAGCGATCACGGCGGGGCCGGTCGCTCCGGGAGCGGCTCCAGGGCGGTACCAGCCGGCCTTGGCCGGGTCCCGCGGGGTCTCCATGGCCCGGTTCCTGCCGAGGTCGAGCATCTCCAGTGTCGAGGACACCTTGAGAGAGGGGATCGCGATGCTCACGGGGCGGGATACGGACAGAGCCGCGGTGTCCGGCGCGGCCGATGATGTCGCGGGCGGGTCCGGCTGCGCGGTGGGTTGTGCGGTGGCGACCGCCCGGCCCTTGTCGGTGGCAGGAGGCGGGGTGGGCTGCTGCCGGCTGGTTCCCAGAGCCAGCAACAGCCCACCGGTCAGGAGGAGGGCGACAGCGGTGACGGCGATCGTGACGTTGCGCCGCCCGGACATCGTGCGGTGCTCGCCGTCGTCGCGTGTGCCCTTCATTGCTTCACCTGTCCCTGCGTCCGGCTGTTACGGGGCGTCGATCGGTGCGAAGACTCAGCTGTCGTGCCGGACCGATGCCGGGCGCGTCCGGCGGCGCAGTACGAACAGCCCACCTGCGGCAAGGACGGCCGCGCCACCCGCTGCGAGCAGACCGGGCGCCTCCACGCCCTCGGTGGACCCACTGCCGGTCTCGACACCGCCCACGGGCATGGAGCCGACGGCAGCCCCCTTGACCATGCCGCAGCTCGCCGGAGCCGTGGCCTCCTGCGGAAGCTTCGGGTCGAGCTCGCTCTTCCCCTTGCCGAAGTCGTACTTGGCGTTGCCGTTCGGGTCGATGCCGTGCTGGACGACGTGCAGATCCTTGATGTGATCGGCGACGGCCTGCGAGACGGTGATCGTCCGGGAGTAGCTCAGTTTGCCGTCCTTGTCCGCCACGGGCATCCGGTCGACGGCGAGGCCACTGCCCTTGGAGGTGTCTCCCTTGGTCGTCAGGGAGATGTTGATGTCTCCGTACATCGGCAGGCCCTCGGCGGTGGTGATGATGCCGTCGCCGTTCTTGTCCGCGCTCTTGTCCGGGCAGCGGAAGTCATGGCCGTCGGTCGAGCCGTGGATGTGCTGGGCGTGCGGCATGCCCGGGACCAGGCCCTCGGCCTCGATCTTGACGGTGAGCTTGTCGCCCTCCACGCTCACCAAGGCCGTGCCACTCGCTCCGGAGTCGTTCAGTTGCGCCAGGTCGATCTGGTACGTGTCGCCGTCTGCGGCCTTCGTGGTGTCGCCCGCGACATGGCCGTCGTGCGCCATGGCAGGTACGGAGATCCCGAGGGTCAGTGCGGCGGGCACAACCAGCAGAGCGGTGCAACGAGTTGAACGGCGGAGTATCACGTAAACGCATCCCCTTCCGGCGGTTCCAGTACGCAATCGGAACCGCGTTCGGTCGCTGATGTCGTCTATTCGTCGCCGCCGACGGAAAGGATTGGTCCGAGCACGACAATTTCGGCCGCACGAGCCCACTGGGCGCGTGGACCGGGACGTGATCGAAGAGGTGGACGTGCACGTGGGGCTGGCTGTTGACCCACTGTCAGAGGTCGCTGTCGATCCCGGTGACGGCAGGCGTCCCCAACGGTGCGTCCTCCTCCGCCAACCCCGTCTCCCGCAGGGCGCGGGATACCAGCCCCACGGCATCCAGCTCCGCCTGGTACCGGTCCCCGGCCTCGACTTCGAGGCGGATGGAGAAGGTGCCGTCATCGTTGACGCTGAGCAGGTCGAGCCCTTCACTCTCGCTCAGGTCCGTGTGCTGACCGGCCAGCTTGCCCTCCAGAGTCGCGCGGGACGTGTCCGTGATGCCGGCGACAAAGGTTCCGGGCACGGTGATGAAAAAGGTGGTCATGACAGCTCCTCACGTACGGCGGATGATTTACACGTATCGCTCCGGCTTCCCTGATTCTCGGAAGTTATCGAGGAAGTCGCCGTGAGACCGATGATCAGGCACCGCGGCCTGTCCGTGCCGCAACGACGCCGACAACCCTGGCCCTGCCACGGCCCTGCTCATCGAGACAAAGCCCGGCCTCCTGCGCGCCTCGGGCACTCTCGTACTCCGCCCGGAACGCCGTTCGGGCATTCACCATGGATGGGCAGACGAAGGGCCGGCCTTCCACGACGCACGCGGCCTGGTCCCATGCCTGAGGCTCGACCAAGGAACGTTCGTGCCCCGAGAGGCCCGCCGTCGCCCCAGGGCGCTCACCGCACTCACCGCATGGGATACCGGCCAGTCATGGCCGGGGACGCTGCTTCAGCGCCCCAACCCCGCCTCCGGTCAGCTCCCATCGGTTCGCGGAGCCCTCGTTGTCCGGCTGGCTGTCGTGCGGGAGGTCTCTTCTGTCTGCCGGCTGCGGAAGGCCGCGACGCGCGCGCGGTTCTGGCAGGTGACGGAGCAGAAGCGGCGCCGGCCCCCTGGCGATGCGTCGATGTAGACGTCGGCGCATCGGCGTCCGGTACACAGGCCGAGCCGCTCAGCACTGTGGTCGGAGAGGTACTGGCGCAGGGTGATGGCCGCGGAGGCGAGGACCGCGTTCCCGCTCGCCTCGACGAACCATCCGGGCTGCAGACGGTCGGTCATGGTCCGCACGGTCGGACGGACTGCGGTGTCCGTCAGAAGCGCAGCGATCAGCCGGGCGCGCTCGGCGAGATCGGGAGTGGCGAACACGGGATGCAGGCGATCCGCGGTCTCCGCCAGTTCCCGTTCGGTGAGCACAGCGCTGACCGGCATCAGACCGGCAAGGCGCTCGGCCATACCCGCGCAGTTCGGATACGCCTGTCCTCCGCGGCCGTCCGCGACGCGCGGGGCGGTACCCCACTCGTTGACCAGTGCGGCCAACGTCTCCAGCGGCATCGCCTCGATCATCATCACCATGTCCCCACCGTAACGCGAAGGGTGGGACCTATGCGTTGCACGCTTCATTGACATGACGTAACGTATTGAAAACATTCTACGCGTTACAGGGGTGGTTTGACGTGATCGATCCCGCGGTTCTCCCCGGATATCTCACGGCAGTGCTGCTGGTCACGGTCCCTCCCGGGCCCGACAACGCGTACATCGTCGCGGTTGCCGTGGACCGGGGTCCCCGCGCCGGCGTGCTCTCCGCTCTGGGGATGTCGCTCGGCATGGTCGTGCATGTCACGGCGGCTTCGCTCGGGCTGGCCTTCCTGCTGCAGTCGACACCGGCTGCTCTGACCGTGATACGCCTGGGTGGAGCCGCCTATCTGACCTGGCTCGCGATCACCACTCTGCGAACTGCCAGGCAGTCCGGCCTTGTCGCGCAACCCGCGCCCTCGGATCGGCGAATCCTGGGGCAGGCTGTCCTCACGAACCTCACCAACCCCAAAATCATTGTGTTCTTCGCCGCGTTTCTGCCGCAGTTCGTGCGACCTGGGAACGGTCCGACCGGCGTGCAGTTCCTCACCCTCGGCGTGATCTTCCTGCTGGTGGGCCTCACCTGGGACAGCGTCATCGGCCTGTTCGCGGGACGGCTCGGCGCAACCCTCAGACGCGGAAGCCGCGCAGCCACCGTTCTCGGCATCTCGGCGGGAGCAACTTTCGGGGTACTGGCTCTGCTCCTGATCCTTCAGATCGTGCACCCCGATGCCACATGACCCGGACGCGAACCCCGTCGCACGCCGGTTGACGAACCCTCCGCGAACGGCTCCAGGCCGGCACGTGGCCGAGCCCGTGATGAGGTGCTGAGGCGCCGAGGGAGGTGCGACCATCCTGGGATGCGAGAGATCGACGAGTTGGTCAATGTGGATGATCCGGCGTGGCGGGAGCTTGAGGAGATGCTTTCGGCAAGCTCCGTGCCCGTTCAGGCGCTGCCGGTCGATGTTGACGAGGGCCGCCGATGTCTTCTGCAGTTGCAGGTCACGGCGCGTTCGATGCTGGGTGCTCTGGCGTTGAACACCGGCGGGCTGCTCGTCGACAACGGATGGATGCGGGTGTTCGGTGGGGGTTCGGTCATCAGCGGAGGGCTCCCGAGCCTGGGGACGACCAACCGCTTCCCCGCCGGCTTCGATCCGGTCTGGCACCCCGCGACGGGTCTGGTCGTCGGCCATGACGTCGTGGGTGGGGTGTTCGCGCTGAACGGTGGTGATCCTGCGGCTGCGGGCCGGCCTGGAGGGCCCGGGCAGATGACCTACTTCGCTCCCGACACCCTTGAGTGGGAAGCGATGGAAATGGGCCACTCCGGATGGGTTTCCTGGTTGCTGTCGGGCCGGTTGGAGACGTTCTACGACGGCCTGCGATGGCCCGGCTGGCGTGAGGAAACTGCGGCCCTGGCCTTCGGTGAGGGCATCTCCGTGTATCCGTTCCTCTGGAGCAAGGAGGCGCGGGACGATCTCGCGGCGACGAGTCGGCGACCTGTGCCGATGCGTGAGGTCGTCGGAGTCGCTGCGGACTTCGCCCGGCAGATGGGGCCGTCCGACCCCGGGTTCCTCGGCGACGTGTGACCGGGCCCCGCCGTCACAGGACACCGGGCGTGATGGCCCGCCGGGCCCACCGGTGAGCTATCCTCCGCGCATGCGCGACCAGTTCACCGGATGGCCGGAGCAGGCCATGGACGTGTTGTGGCAGCTCCAGGGCGAACCGGCCCAGGCGACCCGCGAGCGCCTCCGCGCGGACCGCGAACGCCTGGTCCGGCAGCCGATGATCGCCCTGCTCAACGAGCTCGCGGACGCCGTCCCCACGTACGAGGACTTCTCCGTCTGGCACTACCGCACCGACTCCTGGTGGTGGCAGCACCAGAGTGCGGTGATCCGGCTCGGCCGCAAGATCGAGATCGGTCTCCGGTTCTCTCTGGACGGCCTGCGGATCCAGGGCGCCTGGTGGTACCCCGACCCCGGCCAGGTGGACACGTTCCGCACGGCCGTTGCCTCCGAGGGCAGCGGTCGCGAGCTGTCCGCCATCGTCGACGAGCTGCGGAAGAAGGGCTACGACATCTCCGGGGACGTGATGAAGCGTCCCCCGCGCGGCTGGCCGACGGATCATCCCCGTGCGGACCTGCTGCGCCACCGCTCACTGATCGCCGCCCGCGATCTCGGCTGCGAGGAGTGGCTGCACACCCCCGAGGCGGTCGACCGGGTGCTGTCGGCCGCCGCGGACCTGGACGCCCTGTTGTCGTGGCTGGTCCACCACGTGAAGCGTGCCGCTTCCTGACGGCGGGGGGGGGCGACATGCGGCACGGGAGCCCACACCCGTGATGCCGGTGACTGCATGGGGTGCGGATCTCTGGCGCACGGCCAACGCCTCGTGGTCCCCGGTGGCGGGATGGTCTCGACGGGCCTTCCCACCCCGGGCGAGGGCTGATCGGGACCAGGATCGGGCAGGAGCCGATCAGGCCCCAGGCAGACGACCTCGTCGACGGTGTGCAACACCTTGGTTCTCTGCGAGCCCTAAGCGGAGTTCGCCCGTCCGTGACTGCGTGGTTGCGGTGGGGGCACCCGAGGCTCATGCAACGAAATCTCTTCGATCCCGAGAACATCATCCAGCCGGCCGAGACCCTCGGTCTCACGCAACAGAACCCGATGGCGGTGCGGTACGCGGTCAAGGGCGATGCATACGCACGCCAGGGCACGATGGTCGCCTGGCGCGGCTCCCTGGAGTTCGAGCGGAAGGGCCAGGGCGTGGGCAACTTCCTCAAGCGCGCCGTCACGGGGGAAGGCCTGGCTCTCATGAGGGTGACCGGCGAGGGCGAGGCGTGGTTCGCCTCGGACGCGGCCCACTGCTTCCTCATCGACGTGGACGAGAACAACGGCCTGACGGTCAACGGCAAGAACGTACTGTGCTTCGACGCCTCGCTGAGCTACGACATCACCACGGTGAAGGGCGCCGGGATGGCGGGTGGCGGCCTCTTCAACTGCGCCTTCACCGGTAGCGGCCGACTGGCGCTGAGCAGTGCGGGCATCCCCCTGGTACTGCCGGTCTCCCCGCACGCACCAGTGTTCGTGGACACCGATGCGGTCGTCGCGTGGACCCCGCGGCTGAGCACGTCGCTGCACCGTTCGCAGGGAATCGGCTCCATGCTGAAGGGCGGCTCCGGAGAGGCGGTCCAGCTCAAGCTGGAAGGCGAGGGAGTCGTCGTCGTCAACCCGGGTGAGCCGAAGCCGGCGCAGCAGGCGTCCTGACCGGCTACGGGAAACGTCTTCCGCCGAAGACCTCCCGGACGAGGACGAACCAGGCCGTCATCGTCGAGTCCGCTCACCGCCGGATGTTCGCTCACTCGGTGGCCTGAGCCGCTCCGCCCTACGACGGCGGCCCGAACCCGTACGGGCTGACCGGGCCGCTCGTCGTACGCCTTCCCCGGGCCGGACTCACGCGGTGAGGTGCTGCTTGGTGACGGAGCCGCCGGCAGCGGCCTCAGGTGCAATGCCGTGCTGTTCTTCTTCAGGACGGGCGTTCTTGGGCAGCAGGAAGGTGATGGCGAGGAAGACCAGCAGCAGACATGCCTGGACGATCAGCGCGCGGTGGAAGCCGCCGGTGAAGTCACCGGTCTCGGCCCGGGCGAAGAACACCGAGCCGAAGACCGCGACGCCGATGGAGCCGCCGACCGCCTGGACCGCCGAAAGGACACCGGAGGCGGATCCGATCTCGTCGTCGTCGACTGCGGCCAGGATGAAGCTGAACAGGGCGGCGATCACCATGCCGGCGCCGATGCCCGCCACCGCCACGCCGGGAACGATGTCCCAGATCGAGAACGAGGCTGCGTCGAGGCCGTCCAGTTCGAACCACAGCACGGCGGCGCCGCACAGCTGAATCAGTGGTCCGATCTGCAGCACCTTGCGGCCGATCCTGTCCGCGAGGAACGCTCCGCTGATGGCGCCCCCGATCGCGGTGCCCACCGCGAGGGGCAGGTTGCCGAGTCCCGCCTCACCGGCGGTGAAGTGCCGGCCGATCTGGAGGAACAGGGTCAGCACGAGCTGGGTGCCGATCAGTCCGCCGAAGAACAGAGCGATTCCGCTGAGGCCGACGGTGAAGGCCGGCTTGCGGAGCAGGCCCGGGGTCACCAGCGGCTCGCGGCCCGCGGCGGCCGTGCGGCGCTGCTGGAGGGCGAAGAGGGCGAAACCGATCGCCGAGGCGGCCATGGACAGCCACGTCCACAGCGGCCAGCCGTTCTCCTGTCCCTGGTTCAGCGGCAGCACCAGCAGGGCGCAGGACATCACGACCAGGGCGGCCCCGGTCATGTCGACCCGTACCGTTCGGTCGCCCGCCTTCCTGGGCACGAACTTCGCGGCGACGACCAGCGCCGCGATTCCGATGGGCAGGTTGACCAGGAACACCGACCTCCAGCCCAGGCCGAAGAAGTCGCCCTCGATGAGGAAGCCGCCCAGGACCGGGCCGATGATGCCGCCCAGACCGAGGACCGGTCCGAAGATCGCGAAGACCTTGGTGAGCTCGGGGCCGGAGAAGTTCTCCCGCAGCAGGCCCAGGCCCTGGGGCAGCAGCATCGCTCCGGCGATGCCCTGCAGCAGGCGGAAGGCGATCAGCGACTCGATGTTCGGCGCGATCGCACACAGAAGCGAGGCCGCGGTGAAGGCGGCCAGGCCGATCAGGAACATCCGACGCCGGCCGTACCGGTCGCCGAGCCGGCCTCCGAGCACGAGGCCGGCGCCCAGGGTGAGGGCGTAGCCGCCGATCACCCACTGCAGTCCGACGGAACCGGCCCCGAGCGATTTCTCCAGGTCCGGTCCGGCGACGTTGACGATCGAGGCGTCCAGGAGATCCATGATCTCCGCGACGATCATCACTGCCAGGATCAGCCAGCGCCACCGGTAGGGCTCGGTCGTCTCGTCGGGGGTGGGAGATGGGTCACGCACGCCAGATACCTCCATGGTGAAGTAATTCCACGATGAAGGTAAAGTGATGGCGGTAGGTTGTCAAAGCGAAGCGACTGTGCGGACCGCACGGCAGGGAAGAAGGGCAGAGGCATGGAGGAAGCCGTGCGCGACAGCGTCGCGGAGCAGCGCGAACGGCTGATGGAATCGCTGAGGATCTACGGCGGCCACTACGCCGAGTTCGGCCGGCGCTTCGCCGCCTGGCTGGACCTGCACTCCACCGACGCAACCGCGGTCCTGGAGATCGCCGCCGCCGAGGAGCGTGGCACTCCCCTGTCGCCGGCCCGGCTGAGCGAGCGGATCTCCCTGTCCACGGGCGCCACCACCGCACTCCTGAACCGCCTCGAAGCGGCGGGGCACATCACACGCACCCGCGAGCACTCCGACCGGCGCGTCGTCACACTCCGCAGCGGCGCGCACATCCAGGAACGAGCGGACGAGTTCTTCGACCCGCTCTCCCAGCGCCTCGACGCCGCGATGTCGCACTACCCGCCCCAGCTCCTGGAACGGTTCGAAACGTTCATGGCCGACCTGAACACCGCCATGGACAGCCACCTGAGGGATCAGGACTCGGTGACACCGCCTCCGCCGTCCCGGTCGCAGTAGGCGGATGAGCTCGGCTCACACCCAGTCCTTCTCCGGAGTCGCCGCCCGCAGCACCTCGCTCGCACCTTTCAGCACCGGCTCGCCGTGCGGGACGCACAGTGCTTCCACCTCCAGTGAGGCCAGCCGCCTGAAGGAGGCGATGGCCTGCTGCCTGTCCACGTTGAACGGACCGAGGATCGCCCGCCCCTGCGCGGTGGCGACGATGTCGCCCGGGAACAGGACTCCACTGGAAGGGAGGTGCAGCGCGATGCTTCCCGGGGTGTGTCCGGGCACGTGCAGGACCTGGACGGGCTCGCCCCAGCCTTCGATGCTGCCTCCGTCGTGCAGTTCCACATCCACCGCCACATGTTTCAGGGGCTGGCCGTACGCCTCGGAGAACCCCGCCACGATCTGCTCGTGGAGCGCGCGTTCCGGGCCGGTGTGTACGGGCTGGGGTTCGGGCGCCGTGCCGCGGATGAACGGGGCGTCCACGGCTCCGGCGAGGACGCGAGCGCCGGTGGCCTCAACGAGGTCCGCGGCCGAGCCCATGTGGTCGATGTGCGAGTGCGTGAGCACGATCTGCCGCAGGTCCTGCGCCCGGCCGCCGAGCCGCGCCAGAGCATCCAGGATCGCGGGTGCCGAACCCGGCATGGCGGTGTCGACCAGGCCGAAACCGTCGGGCAGGCGCACGAAGTGGACGTGTCCGACCGGGAAGGCCAACTGCCAGATGGCAGGGGTGACCTGGGTGAGTTCCATGGCTCGACGCTAGCGTGGGGGCCGGACAATGTCCGGGCACTTCCGCCGCCGGCGAATTGCGCGCAGCGTGAACGCGGAGGCCGGACCGCGCGGGCACGACACGGGCACGCCCCGCCGGGTGCTTGCGGTTGCATTGCCTTCCCCGACGATCGATACGATCATCGACCGATGTGGAACGAGTTGATCACTCAGCACGCCGGCACGGACGAGGTCGGGTTCACCGCTCCGGCTACGGATGACGCGCTGCGCGAGGCCGTCGAACTCCTTGGGCACCCGCTGCCGGACATGTTGGCCTCGGTGCTGCGGGAGAGCAACGGCATCCTGGGCGAGGACGGCTTTCATCTGGTGTCGCCGCTCGAAACGATCATTCAGACGAACCTGGAGCTTCGGCGCTCCTTCTCCGACCAGTACATGGCCTTCGATCAACTGGTCTTCTTCTCGGACATCCCGGGTAATGGCGATCTGTTCGGCATCGTCCTCGTCCCCGGGCAACATGATCAGGTGTTCCTCTGGGAGCACGAGACGGACAGCCGCAGGTGGGCAGCCCCTTCGGTCGACGAGTTCCTGAAGCGATGGCTGAACGGAGTGCTTCCCGAGCAGCTCGACCGTTGATCCGGGGCCGGTTCAGGTCGCGCATCACGGCCGACCGCACCACCGGATCCATGCCGGCAGCTCAGCCGGCGTTCGCCCGTCACGGCAGGCCCGGCGACCCTTGCGCTGCGCCGACGTCGGCGGCCGCGCCGACCCCGCGACCTGGCTTCTGAAGCGCCCTGCGTCGCAGGAGACAAGGCCCGCAATCACCCTCGCCGCCGAGCCCTTTCCGTACGCATGCGACTCCGCCAGAGCCGAACGATCCACGGAACGGATCCCACCCATGCCGCCACCCCTCTTGCGTACCCCACGACAGACCCCATAAGTTACCGGCAGGTAGGGACAGTTGAAGTGGGCCCCGCACATTCGGTCGGAAGGGTGGTGGGACCGTGAGGCCCCGCAACCCCGCAGGAGTGACGGCCGCGACCAGGTTCTCGGCGCCACTGTGCTGCCACGGAGATACGAGGCGAGCGCGACCGGCATCGACCGCGTCCTCGCCCGTCGCCGAGCCCCTCGGGTCCGGCTTGCCACCACTCCCCCATCGACGACCCTCTCCTCCACCCCCTGCATGACCGCCCGAGTACCGATCCCGCGTTCCGACCCAAGGCGTAGCCCGCAGACCTCGACCCGGATCACCTCACATCAGGCCAGATCTGACCTGACCCGACCTGACCAGTCACGAAAGAGACGTCATGCCCTCACTCGACCGCCAAGACAACGTCTTCGTCCTCGACCTCGGAGACGGGGAGAACCGCTTCCATCCCGACTGGCTCACCGCCGTCGCCGCCGCGCTCGACGAGGTGGAGAAGGCGGAAGGCCCTCGCGCCCTGGTCACCGCAGCCACCGGCAAGTTCTACTCCAACGGGCTCGACCTGGACTGGCTGTTCGCCCACGCCGACCAGCACCAGGAGTACGTCGCCTCCGTCCACGAACTGTTCGCACGGATGCTCTCGCTGCCGGTCGTCACGGTCGCCGCGCTGCAGGGGCACACCTTCGCCGCCGGTGCGATGTTCTCCCTCTCCCACGACTTCCGTGTCATGCGCGCCGACCGCGGCTACTGGTGCCTGCCCGAAGCCGACATCAACATCCCCTTCACTCCCGGCATGTCCGCGCTCATCCAGTCCCGCCTGGCCCCGCAGACCGCGCACAAGGCCATGCTCACCGCCCACCGCTACGGCGGCGCCGACGCCGCTGCCGCCGGGATCGTCGACCAGGCCCTCACCGAGGAAGCCGTGCGCTCCACCGCGATCGAGATCGCCCAGGCACAGGTGAACAAGGCCGGCGACACCCTCGGCACCATCAAGGCCCGCATGTACGCCCCGGTCCTGGCCACCCTGCGCGACACCACCGACCCGCTCGGCTGAGCCGGCGCCCCACCGACGTCACCACTCCCGTCTGCACAGCGGAAGGCCTCGACCGGGCTCCGACGTGCCTGCCTGCGCACACCCCATTACCGGCCTCATGCCGGCGGAACAGCGGGTGGTACGGTCCTGCTCAATAAAGGTTCATCGGTTTTCCGAACCATCATGTAGTCCGGTGTGAGGGTGGGGGCGCCCGGTTGCATTCCGACCTCAACAGGGCTGAAGTCTCCCGTTTGAGCAAGGCTCCACGACGGTCGCGGCCATCCGGCAGCTCCAGGGCGTGGACGGGCCAGACGACCGGGATGGTTCTGTCTTTCCCTGGAAAGGTTGAGAAGTGACCGCTTCACAACAAAGCGAGAGCAGTCCCCCCAAGGCCGACTCCCAAGACCGCCTGGACAAGAGCGTTCTCCTCGTGGCCGGCGTCATCGTGCTGGGCGGGATCATGTCGATCCTCGACATCACGGTGGTGTCGGTCGGACTGCAGACGTTCCAGAAGGAGTTCCACGCGACCTCGGCCCAGGTGGCCTGGACGATGACGGGCTACACCCTGGCTCTGGCGAGCGTCATCCCGCTCACCGGCTGGGCGGCCGACAGGTTCGGCACCAAACGTCTCTACCTCCTGGCGATCGTGCTGTTCGCCGCCGGCTCCGCGCTGTGCGCTGCCGCCACCTCGCTCGAGATGCTCGTGACGTTCCGCGTCCTCCAGGGCCTCGGCGGCGGCATGTTGATGCCTCTCGGCATGACGATCCTGACGCGTGCCGCGGGCCCCGAGCGGGTCGGCCGGGTGATGGCAGTACTCGGCATCCCGATGCTGCTCGGCCCGATCTTCGGTCCCATCCTCGGTGGCTGGCTGATCGACGCCGCCTCGTGGCACTGGATCTTCCTGATCAACGTACCGATCGGTGCGATCGCCCTGGCCTATGCGGCGATCGTTCTGCCCAAGGACCGTGTGCAGCCGTCGGAGACCTTCGACTGGCTCGGCATGGTGATGCTTTCGCCGGGGCTCGCGACCTTCCTGTACGGCGTCTCGTCCATACCCGAGACCGGAACGGTCTGGGCCGCCAAGGTGCTGGTTCCCGCAGGCATAGGGCTGGTGCTCATCATCGCGTTCGTGCCGTGGGCCCTGCACCGGCGCAACCTTCACCCGCTGGTCGACCTGCGCCTGTTCCTCAACCGGGACATGAGCATCTCGGTGATCGCGATGTCGCTGTTCGCCGTCGCGTTCTTCGGCGCCAGCCTGCTGTTCCCGCTCTACTTCCAGCAGGTGCGCGGCGAGTCGGCGCTGGACTCCGGACTCCTCCTCGCACCGCAGGGCGTGGGGGCGATGATCACGATGCCGATCGCCGGCATGCTCGCCGACCGGATCGGCCCCGGCAAGATCGTGTTGACCGGCATCGCGGTGATCACGGTCGGCATGGGGATGTTCACGCAGCTGGCCTCCGACACGTCCTACGCGTACATCATCACCGCGCTCTTCGTGATGGGCCTCGGAATGGGTGCCTCGATGATGCCGATCATGGCATCGGCGCTGGCGACTCTGACGGACCACAACGTCGCCCGCGGCTCGACGCTGATGAACATCGTCCAGCAGGTCGCGGCCTCGATCGGCACCGCCCTCTTCTCGGTGCTCCTCACCAACGGCCTCAAGGACGTCGACGCGACCACGCCTTCCGGGATTCAGGCACAGATGGGTGACGCGTTCGCCTCGGTGTTCCTGGTGGCGACCGTCCTGATCGCCTTCTGCCTGGCCCCGGCCGCCTTCCTGCCGCGCAGGAAGGTCAAGAACGCGGACCCGACCGTGCTGGTGGGCCACTGAGCCGGCGGCCTCAACGAGATAGGTGACGTCGGCGCCGGTCTCTTTCCTGTCGACGCGGATTCGGCCGTAAGGCGGTTCCGGCACGCTGAGAGGGAACGTAGGCGGGTTGCCGCGGCGGGCGATGTCCGGCTGAAGACCCTGGCGCCGCCCGCGCCTCCTATGTCACCGACGGCGGCACCACCGTGGCCCGCGCCCTTCTGTGGGCGCGAGGCGCGGTGGTTTCGTCGTCTCCGGGTACGTCAGACAGTGCCGGCGGCGGGCAGCGGGGGCAGGTCGAGGTGGTCCCGCAGGGTGGTGCCCCTGTATGCGGTGCGGTACACGCCCCGCTCCTGGAGCTCCGGGACGAGCTTGTCGACGATGTCCGTGATCGACGCCGGCAGCAGATGCGGGAGCAGGTTGAAGCCGTCGACGGCACGCGTGCGCACGTAGTGGGCCCATTCGTCGGCGATCGTCGAGGGGGTCCCGACGAACGTCGGGTGGCCCGGGGACACCTCACGCACCAGCTCGACGATCGACAGGCCGCGTTCGGCGGCCATCTCTCGCCACTTCCGGATGAGGGCCAGTTTCCCGCTGCGCAGCTCGATCGCGATCGTGCCGCGAGAGGGGTCGAGTTCCCCCTCCACCGGCTCGATGCCGGGGAGCGGGCCGTCCGGATCGTAGGCGGACAGATCGGTGCCCCAGTACTGCTCCAGATACGCGACGGCCCGCGGGCCGTTGACCTGCTCGTCGCGCACCCAGCGCGCCTTCTCCTCCGCGTCCGCCCGGGTGTCGCCGAGGACGAGGCTCGCACCCGGCAGGATCCGCAGCGACTCCGGTGAGCGGCCGTGGCGGGCCAGCCGGTCGCGCAGGTCAGCGGCATAGGCGACCGCCTTCCCGTACTCGGTGTTGGCGGAGAACACCACGTCGGCGTGACGGGCGGCGAGTTCCCGGCCCCCGTCCGAGTCCCCGGCCTGGAACAGCACCGGGCGCCCCTGACGGCTGCCCGGCACAGTGGCCGTGGCGCGGAATCGTACGAGGTCGCTGTCCCGCTCCACCGGGCTGATCGCGCCCGGCCCGGCCCATCCTGCGGCCCGCCCGTCGGCCGCCACCGCGTCCGGCGCCCAGGAAGCCCACAGCTCCTTTGCCGCATCGACGAACTGTCCGGCACGCTCGTAACGGCGCTCGTGCTCCAGCCAGCCGCCGTGGCGGAAGTTGGCCCCGGTCCAGGCGTTGTCGGTGGTGACGATGTTCCATCCGGCCCGCCCCTCGGACAGCAGGTCGAGGCTCGCCAGCCTGCGGGCCAGGTCGGCCGGGTAGTTGTAGGTGGTGTTCTGCGTCGCCACGAGACCGATCCGCTCGGTCACCGCGGCGAGCGCGGACAGCTGGGTGATCGCGTCGGGGCGGCCGGCGACGTCCAGGTCGAAGACCCGGCCGCGGTTCTCCCGTACCCGGAGCCCCTCGCCGAGGAAGAACGCGTCGAACAGGCCGCGTTCGAGCGTCTGGGCGATCTCGACGAAGGTCTCGATCGCCGTGTGCGAAGGCGCGTCCGGGTCGGACCAGATCAGCTGGGGACCGACGCCGGTGAAGAACACACCGAGGTGAACGTGGGCTTCGGGGTTGCGTTCGTTCATGGCACTCACCTCAGGAGCTCGCGGCCGCCGCGGCGGCGAACCGGTTGGCGGGACGGGGAAGACCGAGCGTTTCGCGCAGGGTGTTGCCGGGCCGGGGTGCGCGATGCAGTCCGGCGGCGGCCAGGGCCGGCAGCACATGTTCGGTCAGGACCGGCAGGTCAACGGCGAGTACGGCGGGGTGCAGCCTGACACCGTCGACCGATTCGGCGAGTTCGCGGAGCAGTTGCACCAGTGCCTCGGCGGAGCCGACATGGCGCAGCCGTCCGGACTCGGGCCAGTCCGCCGCTTCGTTCAACGCGGCGAGCCGGTCGGTGGCGGGTGTGTCCGCGTCGAGGACCACCTCCACCTCGGCGAACACCAGCGGCGCGCCCGCCGCCCTGGCCTCCGCCGCGCGGGCCGCCAATGCGGCGGCGTCGGGGCGCCCGACCAGGACCACGTCGGCGCGCGCGTCGGCGTCCAGTGCGTCCGGGACCAGGACGACGATCTGGCCCTGCGGTGGACGCGGCGTGATCAGGGGGCCCTTGACGGTGAAGGAGGCGCCCTCGAAGTCGATGTGGTGCACCCGGTCCGCGTCCAGGAACCGGCCGGTCGCGACGTCCTTGATGACCGCGTCGTCCTCCCACGAGTCCCACAGGGCGCGGGCGGTGTCGACGACGTCGGCGGTCTCACGGAGCTGCGCGGCGGCGGGAAGCGCCTCTCCCCCGACGGTGGCGAGGTCGTCCGCGCCGGCCGCCGCACCGACCAGCCAGGCGGCCCGGCCGCGCGAGGCGTGATCGAGACTGGCCAGTTGCGTGGCCAGGTGGAACGGTTCCGTGGTGGTGACGTGGAGGGTGGGGGCGAGCCCGATGCGGTCGGTCAGCTGCGAGACGTACGCCGCCCGGGTTCCGGCCTCCACCCGTCCGGCCGCACCCGGACCCGTAGCGGGCGGGAGTGGCGAGTCGTCGAAGGTGGCGAGGGCGAAGCCCGCCTCCTGGGCTGCGGCGACCACGTCCCGCAGGGCCCGGGGAGCCAGGATCGCTCCGGGTGGACGCCCCGAGTGGCGCCAGGCGGCAGGGTGGGTGCCGTCGCCGTCCACCTCGAGGGCGAGGTGCAGGCCGGGACGGCCGGCCGCGTGGTCAGACATGGAACTGCCTCCGGTTGAAGTCGGTTCAGCAAGGCGTCTACGGGACGTGGGCGCGAGTGGGACGTGAGCAGGCGTGGGACGGCGGTGGCGCCCGATGGCCTGGAAGCCGGAGTGAATGGCGCGATCAGCGCGTTGGGACGCGGCGGCCGCGCCGTCCGGGACCAGTGCGGCACGCACACACCCACACCCCGGCAGGCCCGCCAAGCCGGACGCGGCAGTCGTGGACCACGGGCGTCGCGACAGGCGTCAAGCCGGGTGGGTGCGAGGGTGGATGGCGTGGCGGGACGCGTGAGGCGCGTTCAGGTCTCCACGTTCGACGGCGGAAACGGAGACGGCCGGGGCGCGGTCAGCGGCCGGTGGAGGTCCTCGGACACAGCGCGCTGCTCACGCGGAGGAGGTCGACATGGCGCCGGGCCACTCGCAGCTCGAAGGACCCGCCGTGGTGCGGCACGGCGCCGTCGCGCTCGTCGGTCGCTCGCGTCTGCATGCCGGTCACCTCGCATCCCTCGGCCCGGTCAGCAGCTCGGGATCTGCTGCTGATGCCAGTGATTTCGGCTCACGTTAGCCGTTCGGCTCGCGTTGAACAATGCCGTGCCAGAGGACCGGTCAGGATCCGGTGACCGATCCGGGAATGGGGCGCGGGCCCCGGGGAGTTGCATGATGCGGCAGTACGCCGGCCGGGCAGTCGGGCCCGGCCCATGAGCGCACACCGAGGAGTGGACATGACCGTCCAGGACATCGACCGGGTGAGTTTCGTCCAAGAATGGGAGCAGTGGCACCGCGCCCACGAGGCGGTACTCGCCGCACCGCACGGGTTCCTCGCGATCACGAGCCTGCACTGGCTGAGCAGCGAACCGACCCGCTTCGATGACGCCCCCGGAGTCTGGTCGACCTCGGCGGACGGGGTGGTGGTCGACCTGGCGGAGGGCGAGGAGCTGACCGTCGACGGCACAGCGGTCCGCGGCCGGTACGAATTCGGCGTCCTCGCCGAGCGCACCGGCGTGAACGCCGGCTTCGGTGACGCGGTCATCGAGGTCGCCAAGCGCGGCGGGCACGACATCCTGCGGCCCCGCCACCCCGGGAACGCACTGCGCACCGCCTTCACCCGCACCCCCGTCTACGCCCCCGACCCCCGCTGGCTCGTCACCGGACACTTCGTCCCCTTCGACGAACCACGCCAGGTGACCGTCGGCGCGGCGGTCGAGGGCCTGGAGCACGTCTACGACTCCCCCGGCCGGATCGAGTTCGCACTGGGCGGTGCGGTGCACCGGCTCACCGCGTTCAACGGCAGGGATCCCGGCAGCCTTTCGGTGCTGTTCACGGACCGGACCTCGGGTGTGACCACGTACGCGGCGAACCGGTCCCTGCAGGTCGCAGCCCCTGACGGGGAGGGCAGGGTGGGCCTCGACTTCAACCGGGCCGCGAACCTGCCCTGCGCCTACACGGACCTGGCGACCTGCCCGCTGCCGCCCGCGGAGAACCGGCTGCCGGTGGCGGTCGAGGCCGGGGAGAGGATCCCGCTGGAGCGCGGCGGACAGCCCTGATCACCGGGGACCGAGGGCTGCGCCCGCGGTCCCCGACGGGCGGCGCACGGCGGCAGATTCTTCATACGAATGAAACGACGCGGCCGGACGTGCGCCGCAAGCGCCGTCTCCCCGTGTGAAGGGGACCGTCGAAGGTGTGCGCGGGTCAGCCTGCCAGCCGGGCGAGGGCCATCGCGTGTGCGTGGTCGAGGGAGTCATCGGCGGCGCACGGGACGTCCGGCTGCACACCGGTGCCCTCCCAGTTCGTGCCGGAGACCGGGTTGATGGCACGGCCGACCGGGACGGTGGCTTCCAGGTGCGGGTGCACGGTCCAGCCCTGGCAGGGATGCGCGCCGCCGCGGGTGCGCTCGCCGACGACCACGGCGCGGCCGAGCTGCTGGAGGTCGTACGCCAGCTCTTCGGCGGCGGAGAACGTGCTGGTGCCGGACAGCACGTACAAGGGCTTGCTGCCGCCGAAGCGCGCGCCGGGGACGTACGGCAGGCTCCAGGACTGCTCGCTGCGCTCGCCCGCGCGCCAGTACATGGAGTTGAGGTGGGTGCGCTCGTCCAGGAGGTAGCTGCACACGAAGGCGACCGTGTCCGGGTCGCCGCCCCGGTTGCCGCGAAGGTCCACGATCAGCGCCTGGGCGCGGGAGGCCACGGTGAGGGCGGCGCTCAGCGGCTCCGCGGCCCACTCCAGCGGAAACAGCATCGGTGCCAGCTCCACCACGGCGACGCCTCCTTCGAGCAGTTCCACCCGGGGCGCACCGCCCAGCGAGGCGTCGAAGTCGCGCCGCATCGCGTCCAGCGTGGCCGCTCCCTGCTTCGGGGGCACCGGGTCGGCGTGGTGCTTCAGCCTCAGGTGCCGGTCGCCGTTGAGGGACTGCAGGTCCGCGGTGACCAGAGGAGCGAGTTCCCCGGCGTCGCCGACGTCGTAGGCGCCCTCCGTGAGGCGTCGTTTCAGCAGGCCGGCGAGCTGCTCGGCTATCTCCGGGAAAACGTAGTGCTCGGTCAGCAGCCGGGCTGTCTCGTCGATGACGGAGGCGGGCTGAAGCTTCGGCAGAGTCGTCATGGCAGGGAGTAGAGCACCACCCTTGCGAAAGCGTCAACAATTTTAGACACTTTAGGTATGCGCGATCAGCCTTCCTATCCGCCGCCTCCCGAGGACGTTCTGGAGATCGGCGCACCTGAGCAGTTCGCGGCGCTCTCCCACCCGTTGCGCCAGCGGTTGCTCTTCGCCCTGGGCCACCGGCCTGCCACCGTCAGGCAGCTGGCAGCGCAGCTCGACGCGAAGAAGGGCAACGTGGCCCACCACCTCAAGGTGCTCCGCGATGCCGGGCTGATCCACGTCGCCGAGACCCGCCAGGTCCGCGGCGGCACCGAGCAGTACTACCAGCGCACGGCCCGCCACATGCTCGTCGCCGAGCCCAGGGCGGCAGGCACCGCCGCGATGCTCGCCGCGGTGGCGCAGGAGCTGGACCTCGCTCCCGTGGAACCCCACCTGACACTGCGCCACCTGCGGCTCAGTCCCGAGAAGGCGCGAGAGCTCGGCGAAGCCCTCGCCGCTCTCGTCGACGAGGCCGAGGAGGGCGCTGAGGACCAGCCGGTGCACGGGGTACTGGTGGCGTTGTATCAACAGGCTTCGCCGGCCGGCGCTCCCGGTTCCGTCTAGCGTCCGTTGGCATCGGGCGCCGGCGCACCGGATCAGCGGGATCGACCGGACTTCGTCCACGAGTCGTCGGCACCGCGCTCGGACGCCGCGACGCGGCGGGTGTTCCTGACGCCCTCCGAGGGCTCGGACACCCGCCGCTGCGGCGTGCGCTCACTCCTTCGTCGCTCCCGCGAGCATGCCGGAGACGAGGGTGCGCTGTGAGAAGAGGAAGAGGACGAGAACCGGGAGGATCGCCACGACGATCGCCAGCGCCAGCTCGGGGATCGTGATGTTGAGGCCCGCGCCCGCGACCGGGTTGAAGCTCGGCGTCGAGGTGAGGAGCTGGTTGAGGCCGACCTGGACCGGGAACTGGTCGCTGTCCGGCAGCACGAGGTAGGGCAGGAAGAAGTTGTTCCAGTTACCCACGAAGCTGAAGAAGGCGACGAGCCCGACGACCGGCTTGGCCAGCGGCAACGCGATCTTGGTGAAGAGCTGCCACTCGTTGCAGCCGTCCATGCGCGCCGCCGAGAGCAGGTCGCGCGGCAGGCTGCTGCCGAAGTAGATGTACACGAGATACACGCCGAAGGGGTAGAACGAGAAGGGCAGGATCACCGACCAGACCGTGCCGATGAGGTGGAAGTTGTTCAGCTCCAGGAAGACGGGGAGGACCAGCGTCGCCTGCGGCATGATCATGGTCACGAGGGTGACGGTGAGCAGCGTCTTGCGGCCTTTGAACTTGGTGAGTGCCAGCGCGTAGCCGGCCGTGATGCTGACGGCGAGCGTCAGGATCAGCGAACCGCCGCTGTAGATCGCCGAGTTCAGCAGCCAGTGCGCCATGACGCCGTCCTGGAAGTCGAACAGGTGCTTCCAGGCGGTGCCGATCTGGCCGAGGGAGCCGAAGGAGAGCGGGTTGTCGTGCGTGATCTGTCCGGCCGTCTTGCTGGGCGCGAGCAGCAGCCAGATGACCGGCAGCACGAAGAAGACCAGCAGCACCGCGAGGAGCGCGCCGATCACCGCGAACGAGAGGAACTTGGAGGGGCGTGCCAGCCGGCCGGTGCGGGCGGCGAGGGGGATGTCGGTCATTTGTCGTCCAGGGAGAACAGGTTGGAGCGTGCGACCAGCAGACCCGCGGCGATGAGACCGAGGCTCAGCAGGAAGACCGAGATGGCCGCCGCTCCGTTGAAGTCGCCCTGCTGGAAGGCGAACACGAAGGCGAGCTGGTTCGGCGACCACGTGGGGCTCACGCGGCCGAGGCTCGCGGTCTGGAGCAGCTGGGGCTCGACGAAGAGCTGGGTGCCGGTGGCGAAGGCCATGATCGCCATGTAGACGATCCACTGGCGGATCATGGGGATCTGGATGTGCCAGACGGTGCGCCAGGGTCCGGCCCCGTCCATCCGGGCGGCTTCCAGGACCTCGTCGGGGATGTTGTTGAGTGCCCCGTACATGACGACCATCCAGCCGCCCGCGCCGGTCCAGAAGGCGATGAGCATGAGGATGACCGGCAGGTGTCCCGGTGCGAGCACCGCCGCGAAGGAGTGCATGCCCATGGCTTCGAGGAGCCAGGAGACCGGGCTCACGTCCGGGTCGAGCATGAAGAGCCAGACGAGGACGCTCGCCACCCCGGCGAGGGCGCCGGGGATGTAGTAGAGGAAGCGCAGCAGGGCGGAGGTGCCGGGGCGGATGCGGCCGCGCAGGACGACCGCGACGAGGACCACGAGAACGACGAGGACCACGAGCCACAGCACGAGGTAGACCAGCATGTGCTCGAAGGCGGGCAGGAACCGGTAGTCCTTGGCGACCTTCGTGAACTGGTTGAGGCCGGTGAACTGGCCCCGGTCGTTGGTGAAGGCGAGGTAGAAGGAGTAGGCGGTCGGGAAGACGCCGAAGGCGAGCAGGAGCACCGTGTATCCGGCGACGAAGAAGTAGCCCGCGTTGAGCCGGCGGCCCCGCGGCCGCGACGGCGCGGAGCCGTCGCGGGGCGGAGTGCCGGTGGAGACGCGGGGGGTCTCCAGGACGGTCATTCGTTGGTCACCTGGTATCCGTCGGCCTTGGCCTCGTTGCTGATCTCCTTCTGCCAGTCGGGCAGCACCGAGGTGAGGCTCTTGCCCTCGGTCAGCTTGGGCAGCACCGCGCTTGACCAGGCGGTGGCGTCCGGGAACTTCGTGTTCGACCAGCCGGTCCACACCGCGTCGGCGGCGCTCCGGAAGACCTCGCTCACGTCACCGGCGAAGTAGGAGCTGTTCGCCGGGTTCTTCAGCCACGCCTGGGCGGCCTTGGTGTACGCGGGGTAGGTCGGCGCGGCGCTCTGGTTCTCGTCCGAGGTGGTGAGCCAGGTGGCGAGGTCGGTGGACGCCTTCAGGTTGTTGCTGTGCGAGGAGACCATCCACACACCGCCGCCGACGTTTCCGGTGCTGGCGGTGGTCTCGCCCTGCCACTTGAGCGGGGGCGCGACGGCCATCGTCTTCGAGGGGACCTTGAAGGCGGTCTTGAAGAGGTACTGGCCGTACCAGGACGGGCCGTAGGCCATCAGGACCTTGTCACCGCTGTTCTTCGCGAAGCCCTGCGAGAAGAAGCCCTTGGTGGTGACGGCCTTCGCGTCGATCAGGTTGTCGAGGAGCTTCGCGGTGCGCGTGCAGTTCTTGTCGGAGAGGTTGCTGCGCAGCGTGTCGGGCTCGGTGAGCTGGTACGCGGGGCACTTCGTGGACCAGAAGTAGGACTCGTGCGAGTTGGTGTCACCGACCGATCCGACGAGGTAGCCGGGGTGCTCCTTGCCGACCTTCTTGCCGAGCGCCTCGTACTCCTCCCACGTCGTGGGGACCTGGTAGCCCCACTTGTCCATGAGCGGCTTGTTGTACCAGAGGACGACCTGGGCGATGTCGTTGCGCAGGCAGTACGTGTGACCGTTGAACTCGCAGGGGGTGAGGGAGCCCTTGGCGAATCCGTCCAGGGTCGCCCGGGGGACGAGCTCGTCGTCGAGCGGCGCGGCGAAGGGCTGCGCGCCCGGCTTCGTCGGCTGCGAGGCCCAGGTGACGTCGGTGGGGGAACCGAAGACGACGTCGGGCCAGCCCTTGTCGGTGCGGTCGAAGAGCTGCACCTTCGACTGGAGGTAGGTGGAGCCGTCGGCCCCGCCGTCGTAGGTGACGATCTTCATCTTCGTGTCCGGGTGTGCCTTCTGGTACGCCTGGACGGAGGGCAGCCGGGTGGAGTCGGCCCACACGGTGATCTGCGAGCCCTCCTTCTGCTCGGCCTGCTTGAAGTCCTTCGCCGTGGCCGGGGAGCTGCCGGTGTCCGAGGTGGTGTCCGCGCTGGCGCAGCCCGCGAGGAGCGCCGCGGCGGTCAGGGAGAGCACGGCGGCGGCGGTGCGGGTGGCACGGGCCCGGCCGGCTCCGGCAGATCGGAGAGACCTCATTGTCCTGCCTTTCGTTGTACGGGGAGTCTGCGGTGAGGGGGCGGTGCGCCGGTGGGGCGGGCGCCGGGGTGTCCGCCCGCACGGGGGCGCGGGCGGGGCACCCACGTCGTTCAGCGCGGGGTTTCGACGAAGGGCTCCAGCGTCTTGCCGTAACCCAGACCGAGCGGGAGGGAGATGCCGGGTGCGGTGGGTGCGTGCACCAGGCCATCGGCATCCACGTGGCGCTCGCGCACGACGTGCGCGGAGGTCACGAGGGACTCGTAGTAGGTCGTGTTGGGGATCGCCATGCACAGGTGGTGGTTGGGCAGGTCCGAGCCGTGCACCTCGGCGCGGAGCTGGAAGGAGTCCGCGAGGTGCGCGATGCGCATGGCCCCGGTGACTCCGCCGCGCAGGTTGGTGCTGGCCCGTACCCCGAAGGTGGCTGCCCCGGCCTTGATGAAGTCGGCGGCGTTCATGTGGGCGCCGTCGGAGGTCTCGGCGACGAGCAGCGGGATGTCCACGCACTCCGCGAGCCGCCGGTAGGAGCTGATGCTGAACTCCCGCATCGGCTCCTCGTACCAGAGGTAGTCCGCCTCCGAGAGCGCCCGGCCCAGGTGGATGGCGTCCGGGAGGTCGAAGCCGGCGGAGCCGTCGTACATGAGCGGGACGTCGGGGCCGACGTGCTCGCGCAGCGCGAGGCAGAGTGCCGCGTCGCGGCGGGCGTCGCCCCAGGCGTGGAGCTTGATGCCCCGGTAGCCCAGCGCGAGGCTCTGGTCGGCGACGTCGAGGAACTCCTCGGTGTTCGCGAAGGTCGAGGTCGAGGCGTAGGCCGGTATCGATGTGCGGTAGCCGCCGAGCAGCCGCCACACGGGTTCGTCGTAGTAGCGGCCCGCGAGGTCCCACAGGGCGGTGTCGATGAGGCCCAGGGCCGGGAGCGGGAGTTCGTGGATGCGGTCGAGCTCCCAGACCCGGTGCCACAGCCACTCGCGCTGGAAGGGGTCCGCGCCGAGCAGTTCCTCGCGGAAGACCACGTCCACGAGGCTCGTCAGCATGGCGTACGCGCCCGGCCGGGCGAACAGCGCGACGCCTTCCGCACCTTCGTCGGTCCCGAGGTGCAGGACCGCACCGTCGCCCACCCGGGCGCTCCCGGCGAGCCCTTCCCGCCACAGGAAGGGAGGGTCGGCGGGCGGTACCTCGACCCGGTGCACTTCGACGCTGGTGATCTTCATGAGTGGCTTTCGTCTCGTCTTTCCTGTGCGTCCGCGATGACGGCGGCGGGGTGGGGGCCCGTCGTGGGACGGGCCCCCGGCTCCCCTAGAAGCCGCCGTAGGCGCGGATTTCGTAGATGCTGGCGCCGTTGCCGCTGGAGCCGGTCACGGTGAGCCGCAGGTAGCGGGCCTCCACCGGCTGTTCGGCGACGGCGTTGTCGGTCTGGGTGGTGGTGGCCTTGTCCGTGCGGTCGGCGAAGGTGGACCACTCCTTGCCGTCGGCGGAGTACTCGACGCGGTAGCGGTAGCCGCCGCTCTTCTCGAAGGTGGTGACGACCGCGGAGACCGGGGTGCTCGTGCCGAGGTCGACCTGGATCCAGGAGGGGTCCGGCAGGAAGAGGCCCTGGGCCCAGCGGGTGCCGTTGTCGCCGTCCACGGCCTTGGCGGGCGTGTTGCCCTCGGAGTCCGAGGAGGCGGTGGCCTCCTTGTGGAGGGCGAGGTCGGTGTCGGCGGGGGTGGTGACGACCGCCTCCGGGCTCGCGGGCGAGGTGTTGAGTGCTTCGTCCCGCGCGGTCACGGTGAAGGTGTAGCGGGTCTCGGGTGCGAGCCCGTCGATCCGCAGCGAGGTGTCTCCCGTGACGGCGACGCGCTTGCCGTCCTGGAGGACCGCATAGCTGGTGACACCGTTGTCGTCGGAGACGGCCGGCCAGTCGAGCCGGACGCTGCCGGGGAGCAGGACCTTCGCGGTGAGGGACGTGGGCGCGGTGGGGGCGGTGCGGTCGGTGACCTTCGCCTTCGTGCCGTAGACCCGGAAGTCGAAGATGCTGCCGCCGTTGCCGCTGGTGCCGGTCAGGGTGAGCCGGACGTAGCGGCCGGTGACGGGGGTGGTGGCATGCGCGTAGTCGGTCGCCTCGGTGGTGTCGGCACCGGTGCGGTCGACGAGCGGCTTCCAGTGCACCTCGTCGGGCGACACCTCGACGCGGTAGCGGTAGCCCTTGCTCTTCTCGAAGGTGGTGATGGCGCCGTTGACGTCGTACGAGGCGCCGAGGTCCACCTGGATCCAGGAGGGGTCAGGCAGGCCGAGGCCCTGGGCCCAGCGGGTGCCCGGGTCGCCGTCCACGGCCTTCGCCGGCGTGTTGCCCTCGGAGTCCGAGGAGGCGGTGGCGGGGTGTCCCAGCGCCAGGTCGTCGCCCTTGGGTGTGCGTACGACGGTGGTGGTGCTGTACGGGGACTCGTTGCCGGCCGCGTCGCGGGCCCGGACCTGGAAGCGGTAGGTGGTGTTCTGCTTCAGGTTCGCGATGCGGACCGCGGTGGAACCGGAGGCGCTGACGAGCTTGCCGTCGAGGTGGACCGTGTAGCCGGTGACGCCCTTGTCGTCCTTGGACGCGGCCCAGCTGAGATCGGCCACGGTCGGGAAATCCGTCGTGACCTTGGGTGCGCCGGGCCTGGTGGGCGGAGTGCGGTCGGTGACGACGGGACCCGGGTCGAGGTGCTGGTAGGCGGGCTCCAGTCCGGCGTTCTTCACGATCGAGGCGGGGAGCTGGTCGCAGCCGCCGACCTTGACGTTGTCCTGGACGGTGTTGTCGAAGCTGCCGCCCTGGACCGAGTAGCCCTGGTTGTCCGTGAAGTTGCCGGAGGCGTTGTTCTCGATGCCGTGGTTCATCAGCATCCACTGGTACGCCACGCCGCAGAACGCGTTGTTCGTGTTCGTCCAGCCACGGCTCATCTCGTCGTGGTAGACGGCGCCGTAGGCGGGCTCGGGGACTCCGTGGATGTAGTTGTCGCTGACCCGGCCGCCGGGGTTGGCGCCGAGCGTGTAGACCGCGCCACCGTCCGCCTGGTGCTTCATGATGTCGCCGATCTCGTTGTACGAGATGACGGTGTTCCGGCTGGTGGTCGGTGTCGTGGCGACGGGGACCTTGCCGTTGCCGACGTACGAGGGGTTGCCGCCCTTGTCGGTCAGGCCCCAGCCCCAGCCCGCCGAGATGCCGCTGTAGGGCAGGTCGTAGACCTTGTTGTGCGTGATCGTGGTGTGGTCGGTGTAGCCGGCGAGGATGCCGAGCGAACCGCGGTACTGGTCGGCGGCCCGGGTCACGACGTTGTCGGTGACGGTCGTGTCCTTGACCACGTTGCGCTTGTCGGCCGGGTGGGCGTCGTCGTAGTAGTCGACGCCGCCGATCTGGATGCCGGTCGCGGATATCTGCCGGAACACGTTTCCGGTGATCTCGGTGGACTGGCTGCCGGTGTTGAGGTTGAGCCCGGCCGCGCCGAGGTGCGTGAAGGTGTTCCCGGTGAAGGAGACGTCCCGGGTGAAGCCGGTGTTGACGGCGCCCGGTGTCTTCTTCCAGTCGAGCCTGGTCGAGTCGAAGTCGGGGTTGTCCGCGCCGACCATCCGGAAGCCGGCCTGGCCCTCGACGTGGCCCTCGTCGGAGCTGGGGTCCAGCCAGGTCGAGTGCGAGAAGGTGAGGCCGTCGAAGGAGACGTCCCGGACGGGAGCCGCCGCGGTGCCGTTGAGGTCCACGAGGTCCTGCACGGTGGGCACGGTGACCTCGGCCTGGCCGATGTCCTGACCCTGCTTCGGGTAGTAGAAGACCTCCCCGGCCGCGTGGTCGATGTACCACTCGCCAGGTGTGTCGAGCAGCTCGCGGGCGTTCTCCAGCCAGGTCGGAGTGGTGATCTCCTGGCCTTCCTGGAGGTTCGCGTTGTTCCAGCACGGCTGCCGCATGGTCATGGTGTGGCCGTTGACCGACTCCACCGGGCAGCGCATCAGCTTCCAGCCCCAGCTGCTCACGACCTCCAGGTCGGAGGGGTGCTTGAGGTGGGTGAGGCTGTCGTCGGTGAACGTGTAGCCGGTCTTCGTCTTCTGCCAGCCGCCGGGCCACTCGTTCTCGGTGCGCGCACGGGTCTGCGGCTCGCCGTCCACGTAGAGCTGCCGGGCCTGGAGGTCACCGATGGGTGCCTTGAAGACCTTGCCGTCGCCGTCGGCGGGCTGCCAGCCGGTGATCTGCCTGCCTCCGCTGATCACGGGGTGCGCGCCGCGGGCGGCTGCCCAGGTGACGGTGGAGCCGTTCGTGCCGGAGTCGCGGGAGTCGAGGACGAGTGTGCGGTTGAGGCGGTACGTGCCGTCGGCCAGCTCGATCCGGATGTCACCGTGCACGCGCTTCTTGACCGTGCGCACGTGGTCACGGGCGTGTTCGAGCGTCTTGAAGGGGCGCGCGGCGGTGCCGGTCCCGGAGTCGCTGCCGTGCGGGGAGACGTGCACGGTCAGGGCCGGGCGCGGTGCCGCGGCGGGCGCCGCGGAGGCGGCGGGGGCGAGCGGCAGCACGAGGGCGGCCGGGGTGATGAGTGCTGCGGCGAGTGCGGCTCTTCGCAGCCTGGTGGGCAGGGCGTTGTTCTCAGGGCGTGTGGACACGGGTATCCCATCGCGTAAGGACAAGCTGTCCGGACCCCGGAGCGGCTGGCTCCGGGTCTGGGGGCCGGGCCGGCCGCTCCGGGGCCGCGGGGGCGGCGGCCGGGGGCATGGCACCGGGAAGGTGGCCGGAGCGATGCTCAGGCCGAGGACCGGTGTCCGTCCGTCCCGGAACGGGACACCGGTGTGCGGGGAGGGGCTGTACGGCCGCCGGCGGCGCGGATCAGGTCACGCGCGGACCGGGAGGGCCGAGGGCCCGGAAGGGGCCACCCCACGGGGGATGCTGTTAGGCGGTATCGAGGTGTGGCTGCGGTGCTGCCTTTCGTGGTGCGGGCTCCCCGGGCGGGTGGCTAGCGGGGGTACGTGCCGGGCGGGGGCGCCCCGTCCTGACGGGGCGCCCCGCGCGGCCCGCGGTGGCTCGTGCTGCTCGCGGGGGCCGGTGGGCCGCCCTCGCGCGGTGGTGGGTGGGCCTCAGGAGGCCGAGGCGGCGGGCGGGTCGGCCTGCTGCCCGGGTGATCCCGGCGGCTGCGTCCGCTCGTCCATGTGGAAGAGCCGGTCGCGGATCTTTCGTTCGAACTGCCGCCGGGTCGTGGCGATGTGCTCGGCCATGAGCACGGCGGCGCGTTCCGCCTCGCCGGCGGCGACGGCCTCGGCGATGGCGAGGTGCTGCTCCGCCGCCACGTCCAGCGAACCCGGCGCGTCCCCGTGGAAGAGCAGGACGTCGGACTGGGACGCCAGGCGGCGGATGTTGCCGATGCTCGACCGCAGGAACACGTTGTGCGCGGCCGCACCGACGGCGTCGTGGAAGGCCGCGTCGGCCGCCGCGAAGCCGTAGGCGTCACCGGCACGCGCGGTGCTCGCCGTGGTGGTGGCGCTGTTCCTGATCTCGCGCACCTCCAGCGGGGTGGCGAGCGAGGCCGCGCGACGGGCGGTCTCGGTCTCGATCACCGTGCGGTAGTCGAGCAGCATCAGCACGTGCTCCATGCTGGTCGGCCGGAAGTGCACGGTCTGGTCGCCGTCCACCAGGCCTCCGGCCGACTCGGCCACGAAGATGCCGGCGCCGCGCCGCACGCTCAACCTCCCGATCCCCGCGAGGGTCTTGACGGCCTCGCGCGTCACGTTGCGTGAGGCGCCGAGGAGTTCGGCGAGCCTCTGCTCGGTCGGGAGCCGGTCCCCGGGGCGGAGCTGCTGCTCGGCGATGTGATTGAGCAGCTGTTCCGCGACCCGTTCGTACCCGGGCCGGTAACGGCCCGGTTCGTGGCTCCCGTCCGGCGTCTGCCTCGGCGCTCCCACGGCACTCCCCTCCAGTGGTGATGGATTAATCAGGTTCATCGGCCGCCGCAACTATTGCATCTGCGTTACGCGTTCGGAAGATGTGGCGGAAAGAATCTTTTAGTCACCTGATCAAAACGGATTATAGGCTCATCAAAAGGGCTTTCAATCGGCCGCATTGCGCCAAATGGATCAGACTCTTATGGTCCTGGCGTACCGAAGTACGCCGGATGACGCCGCTCGACGCCCGCCGGCCACGCCTGCCGGCGCACTTTCGCCGGCGCACCTCCGGTCCACCCTCCGGCAACGCCTCCGGTCGTCTTCCCCGACGACCGCGCGTCCCCCTCGCTCACAGCCCTCGCTCCTCCCTGCGAAAGGACCGCGATGAAACTCGCACGCATCGGCGCCCCCGGCGCGGAACGGCCGGTGGTCTCCGGCCAGGACGGCACCTGGCGTGAACTGGCGCCCGTGCTGGACGGCGCCGACCTCACCCCGGCGTCGCTCGCCACCGCCCTCGCCGTACGCGACCTCGGCTCGCTCCCCGAGTTGACCGGTCCCGTCGAGCGCTTCGGTCCCCCGCTCGTATCCATCGGCAAGATCGTCTGTATCGGCCTCAACTACCGTCAGCACGCGGCCGAGACCGGCGCCGAGGTCCCGGGCGAGCCGATCGTCTTCCTCAAGACCCCGGACACCGTCGTCGGCCCGGACGACGAGGTGCTGATCCCCCGCGCCTCCGTCAAGACGGACTACGAGGTCGAACTCGCCGTCGTCATCGGCCGCGAGGCCCGCTACCTCCCCGACGCGGCGTCGGCCGACGCCTGCATCGCCGGATACGCCATCAGCAACGACGTCTCGGAGCGTGAGTTCCAGCTGGAGCGCGGCGGCCAGTGGGACAAGGGCAAGAACTGCGACACCTTCAACCCGCTCGGCCCCTGGCTCCTCACCGCCGACGAGGTGCCGGACCCGCAGGCCCTCGGCCTGCGCCTGTGGGTCAACGGCGAACTCCGCCAGGACGGCGGAACGCACGACATGATCTTCGGCGTCCACGAGATCGTGCGCTACCTCAGCCACTTCATGACCCTGCGCCCCGGCGACATCATCAACACCGGCACCCCGGCCGGTGTCGCACTCGGCAGCCCCGAAACGCCCTACCTGCACCCCGGTGACGTCATGGAGGTCGAGATCGACGGCCTCGGCCGCCAGCGCCAGACCCTCGGAAAGGCATGAGATGACCACCGCCCCGGACTCCACCGCCACCGTCCCCGCTCCCCTCGCCGGGCTGCGCGCCCTCGTCACCGGCGGCGCCTCCGGCCTCGGCCGCGCGACCGCCCTGCGCCTCACCGCACACGGCGCCCGCGTCGTCGTCCTGGACCGCGCGGGCGAGGCCCCCGAAGGCACGGCCGGACTCGTCCGCGCCGACCTCGCCGACGACACCTCGGTCCGTGCGGCCGTCGCCGAGGCGCTCGGCGTGCTCGGCGGCCTCGACATCCTCGTCAACAACGCGGGGATCGGCGCCCAGGGTGCCGTGGAGGACAACGACGACGCCGAATGGCACCGCGTGCTCGACGTCAACGTCGTCGGCCTCGTCCGCGTCACCCGCGCGGTTCTGCCCGCGCTGCGCGTCTCCGCGCACGGCGCCGTCGTCAACATCGGCTCCATCGCCGCGACCGCCGGGCTCCCGCAGCGCGCCCTGTACACCGCGAGCAAGGGCGCGATCCTCTCGCTGACCCGCGCGATGGCCGCGGATCTGCTCCCCGAGGGCATCCGCGTCAACGCCGTCAACCCGGGTACGGCCGACACGCCGTGGGTCGGCCGGCTCCTCGCGAGCGCCGACGACCCCGCCGCCGAGCAGGCCGCCCTCGCCGCCCGCCAGCCGCACGGCCGTCTCGTGAGGGCCGACGAGGTCGCCGAGGCGGTCGCCTACCTCGTGTCACCCGCGGCCGCCTCCACGACCGGCACCGCCCTCGCCGTCGACGGCGGCATGGACGGCCTCCGCCTGCGCAAGGAAGGGTGAGCGCCGTGCCCGAACAGCCCTCCGCTCCCGCATCCGCCACTGCTGCCAGGGGCGCTGCACCCGGGACAGGTGCCCCGACGCCCGGGGACACCGGGTCCGATACGGCCTGCGCACCTCGTAGCGTGCGCCGCTTCGCCTCCGTCATCCGGCTGCGCCCGGAGAAGGAGGCCGAGTACCGCGCCCTGCACGCCGACGCCTGGCCGCAGGTCCTCGCCACCCTCAAGCGCGCCCGGATCGGGAACTACTCGATCTTCCTGCGCGACGGACTCCTCTTCTCCTACCTGGAGTACTACGGCGAGGACTACGACGCCGACCAGGCACTCATCTCGGCCGACCCCGCCACACTCCGCTGGTGGGAACTGACCGACCCCTGTCAGCAGCCGGTGGAGAGCGCCGCGTCCGGCGAGACCTGGGTGCCCCGCCGAAGAGGTCTTCCACCTGGACTGAGGCCCGGGGGCACCACTCCCCGGGGCCCCGGCCCGTCCCGCACCACCCGCACACCCCCGTGCCGTACGCGCCCGCACCGCCGCACGGCACGGGCCGGCCCGAAGGACGACCGTGCGCATCGACGCCCACTTCCACCTCTGGGACCTGGGCCGGCACGAACACGCCTGGACCCGCGAGAGCCCTGTCCTGCACCGCAGCTACCACCCCGCCGACCTGCGCCCGGCGCTCGCGGCGGCCGGTGTCGACCGCGCCGTCCTCGTACAGACCGTGCCCGAGCCCTGGGAGACACCCGAACTCCTGGCCCTCGCCGAGGAGGAGGAGTTCATCGGCGCAGTCGTCGGCTGGAGCGACCTCACCGACCCCGACCTGCCCGCCGCCCTCGACCGGCTGCGCGGCCGGCCCGGCGGCCGTTTCCTCACCGGGCTGCGCCACAACGTCCAGGACGAACCAGGCACCGCGTGGTTCACCCGTCCCGAGGTACGGCAGGGGCTGCGCGCGCTCGGCGCGGCGGGACTCGCGTACGACCTCCTCGTCCGCCCCGATCAGCTCACAGCGACCGTCGCGCTCGTCCGCGCGCTGCCCGATGTGCGCTTCGTCCTCGACCACGCGGGCAACCCCGTCATCGGGCCGCGCCCCGCCCCCGGGTGGACCGCAGCGATGACGGCCCTCGGTGAACTCCCCAACGTAGCCGTCAAGTTCTCGGGTCTCCTGACCCGTACCGGGGAGACCGGCCCCGCCACCGCCCTCGCCCCCTACGCGGCGACTCTGCTCGGCGCGCTCGGCCCCCGCCGCGTCCTCTTCGGCTCGGACTGGCCCGTGTGCCGTCTCACCGCCGAGTACGACGAGGTCCTCGCCGTCACGGAGGAACTCCTCGCCCCGCTCGCCCCCGCCGACCGGGCCGCCGTGCTCGGCACCAACGCGGCCGCGTGGTACGCGGTACGCGACTGAATCCCCCCGGTACGGAGTACGGAGTCCACCATGACCAGCCCTCACCGCACCCTCGGCCGCAGCCAGGTCAGAGTCAGCCCGCTCGGCTTCGGCGCCGCCCCGCTCGGCAATCTCTACTCCCCCCTCGACGAGGAGACCGCCCGCGCCGCCGTGGACGCCGCCTGGGACGCGGGCGTCCGCTACTTCGACACGGCCCCGCATTACGGCCTGGGGCTCTCCGAACGCCGCCTCGGTGCGGCCCTGCGGGCCCGCCCGCGAGCGGAGTTCACCGTCTCCACGAAGGTCGGACGCCTCCTCGAACCGCACCCGTCACCGACCGGATCCGACCTCGCCGCCGGCGGCTTCGCCGTCCCCAGCACACTGCGCCGCCGCCCCGACTACAGCCGCGACGGCGTCCTGCGCAGCCTGGAGGCGAGCCTCGAACGCCTCGGCCTCGACCGCATCGATCTCGCTCTCGTCCACGACCCGGACGAACACATGGACACCGCCCTCGCCGAGTCCCTGCCCGCCCTCACCGAACTGCGCGCGCAGGGTGTCGTCGGCGCGATCGGGATCGGCATGAACAGCGTGGAACCGCTGCGCCGCTTCGTCGCCGAGGGCGACCCGGACGTGGTGATGGTCGCCGGGCGCTGGACCCTCCTCGACCGCACCGCCGCCCCGCTCCTCGCGGAGTGCGCCGCGCGTGAGGTCTCCGTCATCGCGGCGGCCCCCTTCAACTCCGGTCTGCTGAGCACCGATCACCCCGGAGCGGGCGGGCGCTACGACTACGGCACGGTGCCCGCCGCCGTCCTGGACCGGGCCCGGTCCCTCGCCACCCGGTGCGCGGAACACGGTGTCCCCCTCCCCCGCGCCGCCCTCTGCTTCCCTCTGCGCGAGCCGGTCGTCGCCTGCGTCCTCGCCGGCTTCCGCACCCCGGCGGAGGTCTCCTCGGCAGCCACCCACCTCACGCACGGGGTCCCGGAGCACTTGTGGCACGAACTGAACGCGACGGACTGACGGTCCTCCGCACTCCGCTCCCCGACACGGGCGGGCCGCGGTGGCCACGTGGGACGGATGGCGTGGCTGGGCACCCCTCGGAACGGGCGCCGATTATGGTGACAAAGTGTCATATGTACAGAGAGCTGAACCCTCGCAGCGGCCCACGGCCGAGGAGCGCCATGCCACATGGCTGGAGCTCTTCTTCGATCTGATCGTCGTGACCGGCACGGCGCAGCTGGCGCACGTGCTGCACGGTGAGCCGTCCCTGGCCGACGTCGGGTTGTTCACGCTCCTCTATCTGGCGTTCTGGACGATCTGGATGTGCTTCACGGTCTACGGGAACGTCGCCGGTGACCGGGCGCGCACCCGGACCATGCTGCTGGGCATGCTCGGCATGGCCGTCCTGGCCGCGTCCGTGGCGGGCGTACATGAGGGCGAGCACCTGCGGGCGTTCGCCGTCACCTACGTGGTGCTGCGCTTCGTGGCGAGCGGGGCTTGGCGGCGGCGCGGCCAGATGCTGGTGGACTGGCCCGTCGCGCAGTTCAGCGCGGGCGTGACGCCGTGGATCGTGTCCATCTGGGTGGACGGCCGGGCGCGTTACTGGCTCTGGGGTGCGGGTCTGGCCATCGACCTGTGGGCCACGCTCAGCTTCTCCGCCCACAAGCTCCAGGAGAATGCCGAGGCCCGCCGCGCCGCGGTCGAGCGGCGTGCCGAGAAGCGCGGCGGCATCAGTGAACGCGACAGCCAGCGGCTCGACTTCACGCTGGCCCACGTCGATCCGGTCCATCTCGGTGAGCGGCTGGGCCTGTTCACCATCATCGTGCTCGGCGAGGGTGTCGCCCAGCTCGTGACGGTGGGCTCGGAGGCGGACTGGGATCACACCCTGCGGTCGATCGGAATCGCCGGATTCCTGCTGCTGGTGTCCATCTGGTGGCTGTCGCTCGTGCGCGGCTACGGCGGCGTGCCGAACCTGCGCGAGTCCGCCCTTCCACCGCGCCTGGTGCTCCTGCTCCACTGCGTCACCAACGGCGCGCTCACCGCCCTGGCCGCCGGCCTCGGCGCGTCGATGGAACACCTCCACGGCGAGCTGACGGAGAACGTGCGCTGGGTACTGTGCGGGAGCTTCGCCACCTACCTGGTGATCAGTCTGGTGGGTGCGGTGGTGTCGCGGCGGGCGGCGAAGGTTCCGGTCGGCTGGGGCGGACTGCTCGGCCACGTGCTTCCGCCCCTCGCCCTGTCGCTGACGCTCGGAGCCTTCGGGGGCAGGTTGCCCGCGGTCGCAGTGGTGTGGCTGCTGGTCGCCGGGGTGGGCTGGAGCCTGCTGGGGCATGTGGCGCGACGACGTACCTGATCACTGCCGCTGGTTTCAGGCTGCCCACCTCGCCGCGCAGCGCCCGGCGTACCACGGAGCCGATGTTTCCTGCTGCCCGGTGATGGCCACCGTCCCCAGCCCCACTGCACACCTCCGCCGTTCGACCTCGGCGACAATCCTCTCACCACCAGCCACGGCACCCGCCGCACGGGAAATAAGGGGGAAGCGATGACATTGCATTCCGATGTGGCCGAGTTGCTCGCAGGGGCCGGCATCCTCGACGTGAACGTCGACGATGCCGTCGCGGACGAGCACGTGCGATCGTCCGCGTACCGGCGCGTCGTGCTGGTCACCACTTCCTCGCGCAGCCGCGACGGAGATCGCAGGATCGTGGCCACGATCCTGCGCGATCCCCTCGAAATGGTGTCCAAGTCGGCCGTGGTCGCCCTGGTGGACGGGGTCGCGACGAAGGTGACCGGCCCTGCCGAGTTCCGGCAGTGGGCGGCCGGACTGCTGCCGGAGATCGCCGCGCTCAAGACGGAGGGGTACCGCGAGTTCATCCGGCGTCGCGTCCACGACTGGCTGTTCCTGCTGTCCATCGAGGACGGCCATGTGCCGACACCGGTCGAGCTGTCGGAGGTCACGGACTGGATGCAGCGCGTCCTCGCCGAGGGTTCGACATCGCCCGCGGTACTCGCGCTGCTCGCCGAGGCGGGCAGCAGGAAGAAGATCCGGAACATCGCGATGAACCGAGCCGGGAGCCGCGAGCTGAGATCGCGATGAGTCGGCGGTGGCCATGGGCCGGTGCGCGGGCTGCCTCACTCACGAGAGGGGCGGGCGTCATGTCCGAAGCCGATTCCGGCCTCGGGCCGCTTCGGCCCGGGGCTCAGCTGACGTCCCCGTCGTGCCGGGGCTTCGGAGCCCCTGGTGGCACGAAGCAGGCGGTGACGGTCTTTCCCGACGCCTGCGGATGCGTGGCCCAGCCGTCGGCGAGGGCGTCGACGATGGCGAGTCCCCGTCCTCCCGTCGTCGTGAGGTCCTCCGCCCGCTTGGCAGGGGGAACGGGGTCCGAGTCGTGGACGCTGACGTGCAGACAGTGACTGTCCCAGGTGAGGACCAGCTGGGCGTCGCTGTGCGCGTGCACGTGTGCGTTGGTGATCAGCTCCGAGACGCTGAGCAGAATGTCGTCCACTGTGTCGGGGGCCTTCTCGGTCCACTCCAGGGACATCAGGTGCCCTTGCGTCCAGCGGCGGCCGGCCCGCACTCCTTCCGACACCGGAAACGATTGTGCCCATCCCACCGCGCGCAGCGACGTGTCCTTCACCATCTTCCCTCCCTGGCTCTGTTCCCCTCACGCCTACCCCGGGCCTCCAAGAACACCCGGGGCTCCGGCCACACAGGCGGGCGGGCGAGCGGTGCGGGTTCCGGCGCAGTGAGTACGGTCAAGCGACCGCCCGATCCGAAGTCGCTTTGAATGAAGGCCACTTCGAGGATGTCAGCGGAGAGGGCGCCCAGCCGGACCAGGATTGCGGTGACAATTCTCCCGATCGCGCTCCGCCATAGGATAGTTGGCCTATCTTACTCCTCGTGAATCCTCTGACCTCCGAAGACCCGGCCCGGCTGGGCCCGTACCGTCTGATCGCCCGGCTGGGCGAGGGCGGCATGGGCCTGGTCTATCTGGGCCGGTCCGAAGCCGGACGCACCGTGGCCGTCAAGGTCGTGCAGGCCGAGTACGCGGGGAACCAGGAGTTCCGCAGGCGATTCGCCCGTGAAGTGGCGGCCGCGCGCCGGGTGGGCGGCCGCTGGACCGCGGAGGTGCTCGACGCGGATCCCGACGCCGCGGTCCCCTGGGTGGCGACCCAGTACATCCCGGGCCCCGACCTGAGCACCGTGGTCTCCAAGGACTTCGGCCCCTTGCCCGAGCACTCGGTCCGCACTCTCGCCAACCGCCTCGCCCTCGCTCTGCAGGCGGTGCACGAGGCGGGTCTGATCCACCGTGACCTCAAGCCGTCCAACGTCCTGGTCACCGTCGACGGGCCCCGGGTCATCGACTTCGGCATCGCCCGGGCCATGGACAGCCTCGCCGGGGACAGCCTGCACACGCGCACGGGCATGTTGATCGGTTCCCCGGGCTTCATGTCGCCGGAACAGGTCCGCGGCCTCGACCTCACCCCGGCCAGCGACATCTTCTGCCTGGGGGCGGTCCTCGTCCACGCGGCCACCGGGCGTCTGCTCTTCGGCGCTGCCGACACCGGCCTGCCTGCCCATCTGTTCCGGATCGCCGAGGACGAGCCCGACCTCACCGGCGTGCCGGCGAGCCTGGCCGATCTCGTACGCGCGTGCCTGGAGAAGGACCCCGCGAAGAGGCCCACCCCCCAGGAGGTGGCCGCGCGCACCGCTCAGGACTCGACGGCGGAATGGCTGCCGGGCGCGGTCCTCGCGCAACTCGGTCGCCACGCGGCCCAACTGCTGGACTACGCACCCGAACTGCCCGTCGACGCCCCCGAGGTGCGCCCGGACCTTCTGGTCAAGGCCGCGCTGCCCCCGCCGCCCGCCTACGCTCCGACGGCCCCGGCGCAGCACGCCCCGCCACCGGGATTCGGGCCGCCGCCCCCGGGGACCTGGCCCACCCACTCCTCCCCCGCCCTTCGGGACGAGGCGCCGCCGCATCCCCTGCGCTGGTGGGGGCTGGCGGTGATCGCCCTGGTGCAACTGATGGTGCTGTTCGACGCGACGGCCTTCAACATGGCCTCGCCTGCCGTCCAGGCCGACCTGGGGATGAGCGGCGACGGCCTGACCTCGTTGTTCACCGCGTACACGGTGTCCTTCGGCGGCCTGCTGCTGATCGGTGGGCATCTCGCGGATCGCGCAGGCCCCAGACGTGTGTTGGTCATCGGCCTCGTCGGATGCGTGCTGGCGTCCGCGATCGCCGGCGTAGCCGGCGGTTCCGGGCAGCTGCTCCTGGCCCGCTTCCTCCAGGGCGCCTCCGCCGCGCTGCTCACACCGGCCGCGCTGTCCCTGGTGAGCACCGGATTCGCCGGCTCCAAGGAACGCGGCAGAGCGATCGGGATCTACGCCGCCGTCGCCGGTGGCGGCTCGGCACTGGGACTTCTCACCGCCGGTTGGCTCGACGCGCTCTCGTGGCGCGTCACGTTCTACGCCGGCGCCGGCCTCGCCGTCGTCGCGTTGATCGGTGCGGCGACCCTGGTGCATGAGCGTCCGGGGCGGACGGACGCCCGACCGGACACCGCCGGGATGCTGCTCGGCACCGGTGGGCTCATCGCCCTCTCCTACGGCCTCACCCAGGCCGATCCGCGCGGCTGGAGCGACCCGCTGGTCCTGGCCCTGCTGGCGGTGGGCACGGTCCTCCTCGCGGCCTTCCTGCTGCGGCAGACGGTCCGGACGGCCCCGTTCCCTCAGGAATCCGGCGCCTCGGGGCTCGACCGCCTCGGCGCGTTTCTGGCCGTGCTGCTGGCCGGATTCGGAATCATGACCTCGTTCGCGGTCGTGGAGTTCTTTCTGCGGAGCGTCCGCGGCGACTCCCCTCTCACGGCCGGTGTGGCCTTTCTGCCCATGGCCGCCGCGGTCGCCATCGCTTCCACGCAGGTGTCCGCCCGGTTGCTGCCCCGCGTGGCGCCCCGCGGCCTGATCGTGAGCGGGCTGGCGATCACGGCCCTCGGCATGGTGCTCCTGACCCGTCTCGAACCGGACGGCGCCTACGTCACCCAGGTGCTGCCCGCCCTGCTCCTCACCGGTTTCGGCACCGGTCTCGCCCTGCCGCCGGTCTTCGCCACCGCGACCGCGGGCCCCGGACTCTCCGGTGAGCGTTCCGCCGCCGTCACTGCGGGCCATCAACTGGGCCTGACGCTCGGCAACGCGCTGCTCAGCGCCGTTCTCGTCGCCGAACTGCGTCATATGTCGGCGTCCGACGACCTGACGAGTGTGTTGTTCGGGGCCTACTCCACCGCCCTCTGGTGGGCGGTCGGCGGCATGGCCCTCGCCTGTCTCGCCACCGGTCTGCTGATCACCTCCAAGGCACCCACGGAGCGTCCCCCGGGCCGGTGAGCGGCCGGGGGCGCAGTCGTCCGGCTCGGCGCACGTGGCGCGCGAGCCCGTGGGGCGGCGTCTCTCCGTGGGGCGGGCCCTTGTTGATGATCTGCTGCATCCAGGCGGTGTTCCAGGACACGCGGGCGTCGAGCGTCACTCTCGGCGCAATGGCCAGTAGCAGGGGGTAGCGTTCGACGCCACGTCGCCGGACCTCACCCAGGAGAGCACGCAATGCTCGGTACCGACTTCCGCACCGGATCGCCCAACTGGCTGGACCTCGGCAGCCCCGACGTTCCCGCGGCCGCCGCCTTCTACGGAGCCGTACTCGGCTGGCAGTTCGTCTCGGCCGGACCGGAGGCAGGCGGCTACGGATTCTTCCAGCGCGAGGGCCGTACTGTCGCCGCGATCGGTCAGCTGACCGAGGAGGGCGCCGACTCCGCGTGGATGCTGCACTTCCACACCCCCGACGTGCAGGCCACCGCCGCCGCCGTGCGCGACGGCGGGGGCAGCGTGCGGATGGAGCCGATGGACGTGATGGGCGAGGGCCGGCTTGCCCAGTTCACCGATCCGCAGGGTGCCGAGTTCGCCTGCTGGCAGCCCGGCCGCACGGCCGGGTTCGATGTGGCATCGGCCGAGAACACGCTGATCTGGGCCGAGCTGCACGTGCCCGATCCGGTGGCCGCCATCGGCTTCTACGCGGGCGTCTTCGGCTGGCGCTCGGCGGAGATGCAGGCGCCGGGCATGACCTACCGGGTGCTGAGCATCGCCGACGGCGACCAGGAGGACGGCTCCTTCGGCGGGGCGGCCCCGCTTGCGGGCGACGGCGAGAAGGCCCGCTGGGTGCCGTACTTCCACGTCCTCGACGCGGACGCGACCACCGCAGCGGTCACGGCGAACGGCGGCTCCGTGCTGATGCCCGCGGCCGACGTGCCCGAGGTCGGCCGGATCGCCTGGGTCGCGGACCCGGCGGGCGCCGTGTTCGCGCTGCTCACCCCGGACCCCCGGATGGGCTGACCGGCAGCCGGGACCCGGCCCACCGGGGACGTCAACCGTTGGGCCGGGTTTCTGCGGAGCCTTCGCGGCGCCGGCACACATCGCCAGAGGTGATGCGGCGGGGCATGCTCCGTCAGCTGTGTGCCCTCGGCACCGGCCCGTCCGGGACCGGAGCGGTCAGTCCTTCTCCAGGATCGTCTTCAGTTCCGACATCATCATGGTCCAGCCGCCGCTGACGCCCTCGAGCATCTTGGAGTCGGCCGAGGTGAAGCCGTCGTGGGTGATGGTCAGCTTGACGCCCACCTCCGCCACCTCGGCGGGCTCGATGTCGAAGGCGACCGTCGAGCGTTCCTTGACCGCCTCGGCGAACTCCGCATCGCTCATGCCGAACATCTCCTGATGCATCGGCTGCAGCGTGTGCCAGGTGTAGGCGAGCCGCTTGCCGGGTTCCGCCGCGGTGACGACCTGGCCGAGGTCCTGCGGTTCGCCGCCTTCCTCGACCGGCCACAGCACCTTCGAACCGACCTTCCAGTCGGAGGAGGGTGCCCAGCCTCCGTGGTACTGCTTCAGGAACTCCGGGCTGGTGAGCCCCTCCCAGAGTTTCTCGGGCGTGGTGTGGACGTAGATCGTGTAAACGAACTCGGGCTTGCTCATCGCCGTTCCTTCCAGGGCCTGCTTCAAGTTGCTGAGCGCGGCCATCCGGCCCCGCTCGTACTGGCCGATCCAGCGGTCGGCCAGATCGTGGATCGGCACGGGATTGAGGTAGTGCAGCCGCTCCCGGCCACGCCGTACCGTCGTGATCAGGCCCGCGCCCTCCAGCACCGCCAAGTGCTTGGACACCGCCTGCCTGGTCATGCCCAGCCCCGCACCCAGTTCGACCAGGTTCTGCCCGGCCCGCTCGTTCAGCCGGTCCAGCAGCCGCCTCCGGCTCGCATCCGCGAGCGCCTTGAACACCTCGTCCATGCCACCCGACCCCCTGATCCCCCTCACCTACAAATTGGCAACTATTTGGTTGCCTGTCAAGCCGTCGGACGGCTGTGTCGGCCCACACCGGCTGCGTCCGGGCTGCGGCTGTACAGGGCGATGAGTTCCAGTAGCCCCGGCAGTCCTACGTGGCAGAACCCGGGATCACGGAACCCGGGATCCGTGCCGCTGTGATCGACGAAGGAGAAGCCGTGACGGTCGACGTCTGGTCGATGGTTCATACAGAGCGTGCGGCCCTGATCGAGGACCTCGCGCACCTCGACGACGAGCAGTGGGCCACACCGTCTCTCTGTGACGGGTGGACGGTGCACGACGTGGTCGCCCACCTGGTGGACACGGCCCTGACCACGCGCCTGGGATTCGTCGTGGGCCTGGCCCGGGCACGGTTCGACTTCGACCGTCAGAACTCCCTGGGAGTGGCGCGCCGGCGCGGGGCCACGCCGCAGGAGACCCTGGAGCGGCTCCGTCGGGCGGCTCCGCGCAAGTCCACGCCGCCGGCCCCCCTCGACAGCCGCCTGGTGGAGGAGGTCGTCCACGGTGAGGACATCCGCCGCCCCTTGGGGCTCAGCCGCACCTACCCGCCGGAAGCCGTGGTCCGATCGCTTCGTCTGCAGACCCGTACCCCGGCGTCATTCGGCGGGGCCAAGGAACTCGTGGCCCGCGTCCGGCTCACGGCGACCGACGACGACCTGACGCTCGGCACAGGGCCGGCGGTGACCGGCCCCGCGCTCACCCTGCTCCTCGCCGTTTCCGGGCGCCGATCGGTCCTGGGCGAACTCGAAGGGCCCGGCGTCCGCACACTCGCGACGGTGGGCTGACACCGCCAGGCCGCCAGGCAGACCGGCGACTGTCGCAGGCGCCGGCTGCCGAGGAGGCCACCTGGCGTCCCTGTCCGGCCGGCCCGGGTCCTCCCAGCCCTCACAGCCCGGCGCGAAGGGCGCTCACCCGTGCGGCGGCGGCGTCGAAAGCGGTGCCGTCGAGCCGGCCGGACGTCAGGGCCTCGCTCAGCGCGGTCACCGCCTCGTCGCCCTGGGAGACGCTGCGGGAGGAGCAGAGGACGAGGTCCATGCCCGCGGCAGCGGCCAGGACGGCACGTTGCGACGTACTGCCGAAGGACTGGAGGGCGCCGGCCTCCAGAGCGTCGGTGATCGTGACTCCGGTGTAGCCGAGCCGGTTGCGCAGCTCACCGACGACGGTCGGGGAGAGGCCGGCGGGCCGGCTGGAGTCCAGGGCGGTGTAGACGGCCCAGGACAGCATGACGAGCTTGGTTCCGGCCGCGATGGCATCCCGGTACGGCGCCTCGTCTACGCTGCGGAGGCTCGCCGCGGAGGTGGTGAGGGTGACGGATCGGAGATCCGTGTTCTGGCTCGCGGATGCGGGGCCGAGGCCGGGGAAGTGCTTGGCGGTGGCGGCGACACCCGCACTCTGCTGGGCGGTGATGAAGGCCGATCCGCAACTGGCCACGGCTGCGGCGGACTTGCTGTAGGACCGCTCGTACTGGTCCGTGAAGTCGCCGTCCGCGCGGTAGACGTCGAGGACCGGCGCGAGGTTGACGTTCATGCCGACGCCCGCCAGGTTCATGCCCGCACCACTGCCGGTGAAGTCGGCCCACTGGTGCGGGTCGGCCGAGGCGCCGACGTCCTTGGCGGACATGACGGGCTCACCGGGCAGGCGGCGGATGGCGCCGCCTTCCTGGTCGGTCATCAGGAGCAGCGGCTGTTTCACGGGCGAAGAGGCGTGCGCCGCGTTCATCGACTGGATGACGCTCTCGATCTGGCTCAGGTTGTCGATGTTCTCCCCGAAGAAGATCACGCCGGCGGTGCGGCCTTCCTTGATGGCGCTCATCAGGGAGGCGGGTGGCGTGAGTCCGGGGTAGGAGTGGATGACGCACTGCGCGGCGCGCTGCTGGGGCGACAGGGCGGCGGCACGGAGGCGGGCGTTCTCGGGCATCCGCACGGCCGCTTCCGAACCGGTGGCCAGTCCCAGCCCGCCGGCCAGGGCCGCGGCTCCGGCGACCAGGGCACCGCGCCTGCTGAGGGGTGGTGTCGCACTCATGGCTTGCTCCTTCACGAACGGTCGTGGGACCGGGCCGGACCCCGGCAGGGAACGCGTGGGCCGGAGCGACCGGGTCCGGCCGCTCCGGCCCACGCCCTCGCACGGATGCCACGACCCGGAGGGTCACCGCGGTCCGGCACCGGCACCGGCATCACGGGGTGTTGTTGGCCAGAGCCAGCAGGCGGGAGCGGTCACCACTGAAGCGGTCGCGGTCGACGTTGCCCGAGACGCCGCTCACCGCGCCGGTGGAGCTGTACTGCCAGACCGTCCAGAACGGGAAGCCCGCCGGAATGCTGGGGCTGCCGGCCGTGGTCCAGTGCGCCACCCACAGGGGGCTGAGGGCGGACATGCCGTTCCAGCCCCCGGTGCAGGAGTTCCACCAGCTCGGGCTGGTGTAGATGACCACGTCACGTCCCGTGCGGGCCTTGTACGTGTTGTAGAAGTCGAGGACCCACTGCCGCATGGCCGCCTGGGAGTAGCCGTAGCAGCTGCCCTCGATGTCGAGTACGCCGGGGAGCGTGAGGTTGTCGCGGGACCAGGCGCCACCGTTGCTCGCGAAGAAGTCGGCCTGCGCCGCGCCACCGGAGACGTCCGGCCGTGCGAAGTGGTACGCGCCGCGGATCACACCGGCGTTGTAGGCGTTCAGGTAGTTGGCACTGAACGTCGGGTCCTTGTACGTCAGGCCCTCGGTCGCCTTCATCCAGGCGAACTCGATGCCCGCGCCACGGACCGAGCTCCAGTTGATGCCCCCCTGCCAGCTGGAGACGTCGACGCCCTCGGGGTTCGCCTTGAGGCCGGCGTCCGTCCCGGCGTCGAGGTGCAGTGGGCGGGTGTCCGGTTTGAAGTCCTCGCTGTCCTGGACGTAACCGACGCCCATGTAGCCCTTGCCGTACGGCACGGGGCTGTCCGGCAAGGGCGCCGATGACGCAGTGCCGGACATCAGGGCGAACAACAGCGTGGCGCTCGTACCGACGACACCAACCGCGGTGAGTCTCTTCTGGACGGACTGGAGGGAGATGCTCCGGGTCGACAAGACGGCCTCCTGCTTGTGGGGGGAGATGCGGTTCCGCGACGGTCTACGCGCGTCCAGTTGTCGCGAACACGACACAGTGAGCCACAGGAACGCATGCGCGGTAAATAGTTTTCTCGTTTCGTTAGTGGTCTATACCAGCTTCCGTCCGGATGAGCTGTACGAACGGCCGACGCCCGGCAGAAATTTTCAAACGGCGGGTACACCGTCGCGCTCCGCCGGGCAGATCTTCCGGGGGTGCATGACCGCGGTGTCGCCTGGATTCGGCGGACGGAACGTGTTCGGGTGGGGTGGTGAGGCCGGCCCGTTCATCTCGCACACGAGGAGTCGGGGCGACGCGCTCCGCGCACTCGGCGCATTCCGCTCAGGAGCGCCTCAGATGTGGTTCACCAGGCTGACGCGAAGGCGGGAGCATTCGCCTTCGCCGTGCACAGATCCGTGCCGGAGGAAGAGGAACATGACGGACATGACCACTCGGCATCGCCGGACTCCGGACGTCGTCGTCGTAGGAGCGGGCCTCGCCGGGCTGGCCTGCGCCCTGGATCTGTGCGGCTCCGGGCAGCAGGTGGCACTTCTCGAGGCGTCCGACGGCGTGGGCGGCCGCATGCGCACGGACCGGGCGGACGGGTTTCTGCTGGACCGCGGGTTCCAGGTGTTCAACACCGCCTATCCACAGGTGAAGCGGCGTCTGGCGTTGCGGAGCCTGCGGTTGCGGCCGTTCACTCCGGGCATCATCGTGCACACGCCGACCGGTCCCGTCTCTCTCGCCGACCCGACTCGGCGGCCGGAGAAGGCCGGAACGCTGCTGCCCGGCAAGGTTCTGACGGGCCGGGACCTGGCCGCGATGGCCGCGCTCGCCGCGCGTGACTCCCTGCTGCCTGCCGCATGCGTCAAAGGGCGGCCGGACCGTTCCACCGCTGACGCCCTGTCCCGCGCAGGGCTCTCGGCCAAGGCGGTCGACGAAGTCCTGCGGCCGTTCCTGTCCGGTGTGTTCCTGGAGGACCGGCTGGAGACCTCCGCCCGCTTCTTCCACATGGTGCTGCGGAGCATGGTCCGGGGAACCCTCTGCCTGCCCGCCGACGGCATCGGCGCAGTTCCCGCCCAGCTGGCCGCCGGTCTGCCCGACGGTGTCCTCCGGCTGGAGACACCGGTCGCCGGGGTCACCGCGTCGGGGGTGCTTCTGGCGGACGGCCGTGAGCTGCCGGCCGGATCCGTCGTGGTGGCGACGGAGGCCGCCGCGGCGGCCCGGCTGCTGCCCGGCCTGCCCGTGCCGGAGGGCCGCACGGTGACCACGTACTACCACGCGGTCGCGAGCTCGCCCCTGGCCGAGCCGACCTTGGTGGTGGACGGCGCCGGAACCGTACTGAACACCTGCGTGCTCACCGAGGTCGCACCCACCTACGCCCCGCCCGGAACCGCGCTCGTCTCCAGCTCGGCCCTGGGCGCCGACCGGCCCGGCGCGGGCGAGGCCGTGCTTCGACGGCTGGCCGACCTCTACGGCACCGATACCGGCCGCTGGCAGCAGATCGCCGTCCACACGGTCGAGAGGGCCCTGCCCGCGATGAACCCACCCTGGCCGCTGAGCCGTACGACACGCTTCTCACCGGGCAGGTACGTCTGCGGGGACCATCGGGCGACCGGCTCCGTACAAGGCGCGTTGGCATCGGGAGCACGGGCCGCCCGCGAAGTACTGGGCGATCTCGCGCACGGTTGACGGGAGGCGGTCCCGACCGGCTCAACGGCCTTACCAAGCGGCTTGTCGGAGAAGTGGACGAGGAACGGCGGCAGGGCGCTTCGGCGTCGTGCCCTGCCGCCGTCACCGGCCCATGGGAGCGGCCGGTCCCGGCACCGGCGCCCTCCGCGCCGTTGCCGGTGTCGAGCGGGTCACTCAGCTGGGGAGGACCCATTTCTGGTTGGCGCCCGTGCCGCACGTCCACAGGTGCAGCCTGGTGCGGTCGGCGGAGGAGACGCCCTCCGCGTCGAGGCACTTCCCGGACTGCGGGTTCCGCAAGGTTCCGTCGGCGCCCGCGGTCCACTTCTGTGCGCCGGAACCGTTGCACCCGTAGAGCTGGATCTTGGTGCCGCTCGCCGAACCACCTCCGCTGACGTCCATGCACTTGCCCAGCGCCCGCAGCGTGCTGTCCGTACCGACCGTCCACTTCTGCGCGGCCGACTGATTGCACGTGTACAGCTGGATCTGCGTGCCGTCCGCCGACGCGGCCGCGGCCACATCGACGCACTTCCCGCCGATGCCCGTGATGGCTCCCTCCCTGGGGCCGGACGCGGCGCCGAGTTCCTTGATCCGGACGTTCCGGAAGGAGACGTCGTCCCCGTCCCCGTGGTTCTGCAGGCCGATGTGGCCCTGTTGGAGGCTGCGGGCGGGGTCGGTGTTGGTGAAGTCGTTGATGCGGCGGCCGTTGAGGAAGAGCTGGAGGCGCTCGCCCTCGACCCGGATCTCGTAGGTGTTCCACTCCCCCGGCGGGTTCAGGGCCGCGTCGCGGGCGGCGAGGTCGGCGGACTTGAAGCCGTAGACGGAGCCGGTGGTGCGGTCGGGGGTGTCGGTGGCGTCGATCTGGATCTCGTAGCCGTTGTTGACGGCCGACCAGGGGTCGTCGGAGGCGGGGAAGCCCACGAAGACACCGGAGTTGTCGTCGCCCGCCTGGCGCCAGTCGAGTTTCAGGGAGTACGACGTGTACTCCTTGGCCTGGTACCAGAGGAGCCCGAGGCCGCCGCCGGAGGTCAGGGTGGCGTCGGATTCGGTGAACGCGCCCGGGCCCGCCTGCTTCCAGCCGGCGGTGCCCGCGGTCCCGTAGAGGGTGGTGTAGCCGGTCTCCGGACGGCAGTCGGCCTCGGTCAGTTCGGCCGCCCAGCGGATGCCGCCGAGCAGATGGCGGCGGAAGGCCGGGTCGGTGTACGACTCCTCGGTGTGACCGCCGCCGGTGTAGAAGGCGCGCCCGCCGGCGTAGTCCTTGCACCAGGCGATGGGGTGGTCGCCGCTCATGCTGCCGCCGCTGTAGCTGGACTCGTCGAGCGAGGCGAGGACATGGGCCGACGTACGCGGGTTGGTGCGGTAGTTGTACCACTCGTCGGTACGCTGCCAGGTCGGGCCGAGGTGGGCCGTGGCGTCGTGGGCGCGGTCCTCCACCTTGACCGTGGCGGGCTGGATCGCCGGGTGGGACTGGAACAGCGCGCCGGCCAGGCCCGCGTACCAGGTCCAGTCGTACTCCGTGTCGGCCGCCGCGTGCACGCCGACGTAGCCGCCGCCCGCCGCCATGTAGCCCTCGAATGCCGTCTGCTGGGTGGCGTCGAGGACGTCGCCGGTGGTGGAGAGGAAGACGACGGCCTCGTATCCGGCGAGGTTGGCCGGAGTGAAGGCCGCGGCGTCCTCGGTCGCGGTGACGGTGAAGTTGTTGGCCGCGCCCAGCTCGCGCAGGGCGGTGATGCCTTCGTCGATGGAGGAGTGGCGGAATCCGGCGGTCTTGGAGAAGACCAGCACGTCGTAGGCGGGATCCGCGGCGGCGGCCTTCGCCGGGGCTGATGCCGGGAGCTCGGTGGAGGCGGGTTCGGGGGTGGCGGTCGCCACAGCCGTGGGCAGCGCCGCGGCGCCGAGCAGGCCGCAGGCGGCCCAGCAGGCGAGGCGGCCGAGAGGCCGGACCGGTCGTCGTCTCATGGCAGGATCCACTTCTGGTTGGCGCCGGTGCCGCAGGTCCACAGGTGGAGCCTGGTGCGGTCCGCGGAGGACACGCCCTCCGCGTCCAGGCACTTGCCGGACGCCGGGTTCTTCAGCGTCCCGTCGGCCTGCGGGGTCCACTTCTGGGCCCCGGAGCCGTTGCACCCGTAGAGCTGGACCTTGGTGCCGTTGGCCGTGCCGGCCCCGCTGATGTCCATGCACTTGCCGAGCGCGCGAAGGGTGTCGTCGGTGCCGACGGTCCACTTCTGGGCGGCCGTCTGATTGCACGTGTACAGCTGGATCTGCGTCCCGTCGGCCGTCGCACCGGCGGCCACGTCGACGCACTTGCCGCCGATGCCGGTGATGGCGCCCTCCCGCGGACCGGTGACGCCCGAGGTGGTGACGGCGAACTCGTCCACGTCGAAGAGGGCTCCGCTGCCGCCCTTGAAGACGAGGTGCAGCGTCGTGGTGCCGGCCGGGCGGTTGGCCAGGTTCGTGGAGACGTCCTGGAACGTCTCCCAGCTTCCCGTGACGGGAACGGCCACGGACCCGAGCAGGGTGCCGGTGGGCGAGCCCGCGCGCACTTCGAGCGTGCCGCCCGCCCCGGCGGAGGAGACGCGGGCGGTCAGCTTGGTCGCGTTGTCGAGCGCGTAGGGCTTGAAGGAGATCCAGTCGCCGTTCTCGATGTTGCCCACGGTCTTGCCTCCGTGGGCCGCGGTGTGGCTGACGACCGTCACCCCGGCGGAGCCTCCGTAGTGCTCGGCCTGGCGGTGGCTGGGCTGGCTGATGTGCTCGTCGTGGCTGGTCAGGGCGGGCTGCCCGTTCGCGCCCTTGTCGGTGTACTCGGCGTCCCAGACGCCGAAGATGTTGGCGTTGGGGTCGTGCTCGCCGTCGGCGATGGTCTGTACGGTGCCGGAGCAGCCGGTCGCCGAGGTCTGCGGGTGACCGTGGCTGTCGTGGCCGATGATGAAGGTCACCTTGACCTTCGAGCAGTCGATGGTGCCGTCCTCGGGGTCGGTGACGGTCACCTTGAACGGCACCGCGGCGCCCGGGTCGACGATCTTGCCGTCGACGGGCAGCTCCAGCTTCACCGTGGGCGCGGTGTTGCCCACGGTCACGGTGACGGATGCGGTCGCCGTCCGGCCGGTGCCGTCGGAGACGGTCAGCTCAGCGGTGTACTGACCGTTGGCGGTGTAGGTGTGCGCGGGGTTGGCCGACGTGGAAGTGCCGCCGTCACCGAACTTCCAGGCGTAGGACAGCGGGTCGCCATCGGGGTCGGAGGTTCCCGCCGAGGAGAACTGCACAGCGAGCGGGGCCTTGCCGGAGGTGCGGTCGGCCGAGGCCTGGGCAAGCGGGGACCGCCCGCCGCTGACGTTCTCGATGCGGTAGACCGCGCTGTTCTCGTCCCCGTTGAAGTAGCCGGTGCCGTAGTCGAGCACGTACAGCGCACCGTCCGGGCCGAAGGCCATGTCCATGACCTGGGTGCCCTGCCAGGGGAAGGCGCTGATGGACTGCACGGTGCCGTCGCCGGTCTGTTCGATGCGCTTGATCCACTTGCGGCCGAACTCGCCCGCGAAGAAGTCCCCGTCGAAGCTCTCGGGGAACTTCACCTCGGAGGTCGAGGCCGCGTCGTAGTGGTAGACCGGGCCGCCCATGGGTGACTCGGAACCGCTGCCGAACTCCGGGACCGAGCCTCCGTCGTACGGGATCCAGGCGGGCTGGACCGGGGGGAGGTCGGTCAGGCCGGTGTTGTTCGGCGAGGTGTTCTTGGGCGCCGAGCAGGAGAACGCGGAGCCGGACGTCGAGGTGGCGAAGTTGTAGTCGACGTAGGCGTCGTTCTTGCCGGTGCAGTAGGGCCAGCCGAAGTTGCCGGCCTTGGTGATCCGGTTGAACTCGACCTGCCCGGCGGGCCCGCGGGTGGCGCTCGCGGTGCCGGCGTCGGGGCCGTAGTCGCCCAGGTAGACCGTGCCGGTGGGCTTGTCGACGGTCATCCGGAAGGGGTTGCGGAAGCCCATGGCGTAGATCTCGGGCCGGGTCTTGGCGGTGCCGGGGGCGAAGAGGTTGCCCGCGGGGACGGAGTAGCCGCCGTCGGCGTTGACCTTGATCCGGAGGACCTTGCCGCGCAGGTCGTTGGTGTTGCCGGCCGAGCGCTGTGCGTCGTACGCCGGGTTGCGGGTGGGCCGCTCGTCGATGGGGGTGTAGCCGTCGGAGGCGAAGGGATTGCTGTCGTCGCCGGTGGAGAGGTAGAGGTTGCCCTGGGCGTCGAAGTCGATGTCGCCGCCGACGTGGCAGCACAGCCCACGGCTCGCGGGGACGTCCAGGACCTTCTTCTCACTGGCGGTGTCCAGGGTGCCGTCCGCCTTCAGGACGAACCGGGAGAGCCGGTTGACGCCGTCGAAGGGAGTGAAGTCGGCGGCCGAGCCGTCCGCGGGGGCGTCCCCGGAGGGAGTGGTGAGCTTCGGGGCGTAGTAGAGGTAGACGAAGCGGTTCGTGGTGAAGGCGGGGTCGACGCCGACGCCTTGGAGGCCTTCCTCGTCGTGCGAGTAGACGTCCAGTTTCCCGGCGACCTTGGTGGTGCCGGCCGCGTCGGTGAGGCGCAGGGTCCCGTCCCGCGACGTGTGCAGGACCGACCGGTCGGGCAGGACGGTGAGCGTCATCGGCTCGCCGGTCTCGGCCACCCCCTTGGCGAGGGTGACCTGCTGGAACTCGGGTTCTGCGGCGGCCGCTTCGGCCTGGTTCTGCTGGACGGTGAGGGCGCCCGCGGCAGCGAGCAGGGTACTGGCGAGCGCCGCGAGTGGCCGGGTGAGTCTCCTGTGCACGCGCATCCTCCGTAAGGCAACGGGGCTGGGGGGTCTCGCACAGGCGCGCGCCGTCGCGCCGGGGACACGGGCGCCCTGGGAGGGAGTCGGGCGAACGCGTCCTTGTTATCCGGTACAGAGCAGGAAGGTAATGGCTTTTTCATCAGTCAGAAACCCCTTTGACACGCCAGGCTCGAACTTTTATCTGTGGGGGGACAAAGTGTCGACGTCCGACTGCCCGGCTCAACTCCGTTGCAGCGGAGGAAGGTTGCCCTCCGGTCGCCCTTCGGATCACTCGCGGACCGAGGACGGTCAGCCTTCGCCGCGAGAACCCGCCTCGACGGCGGGACCCGACGAACTGCGCCGGGTGAACACCCACAGCGCGAGGCCCAGGCAGCTGAACCCGGCACCCAGCAGGCATACGGCGCCCCAGCCGGCCACCGCGTAGAGAGAGGTTGCGGCGATGGCGCCGGTGGCGCTGCCGACCGAGTAGAAGACCATGTATCCGCCGATCAGCCGACTGCCGGCGTCCGGATACAGCGCGTAGATGAGGGTCTGGTTGGTGACATGGACCGCCTGTACGGCGAGATCGAGAAGGATCACTCCGACGACCAGCGCCCCGAGCGAGCTACGGGTGAAGACAAGGGGAAGCCATGAGGCAACGAGCAGCGCCAGGGCGATACCCGTGGTCCGTCGGGAGAGTCCGCGGTCATTCAGCCGGCCGGCCGCGTTCGCGGCCAGGGCGCCCACGACACCGACAAGTCCGAGTGCCCCGATCTCGCTGTGGGACAGGAAGTACGGGGCTTCACTGAGCGGTAGCGCGATGCTGCTCCACAGGGTACTGAAGGCCGCGAAGATCAGCAGTCCGAACAGAGCCCGGAGCCGCAGCAGTCGTTCACGCGCGAAGAGTGTGATCGTGGAGCGCAGGAGCTGCCCGTAGCGCAGGGTCGTCGGACGGGCGCCGATGTCGCGTGGCAGAACTCGGTACAGGACCAGGGCGAGCAGAGCGGTGAGCGACGCCGAGGCGAGGTAGACGGAGCGCCAGCCCGCGAAGTCGGCCATGAGGCCGGAGGCGGTGCGGGCGAGCAGGATGCCGATGACCACGCCGCTCGTGACCAGACCGACGACCCGCCCGCGCCCGGCGGAAGGGGCCAGCGATGCCGCGAAGGCCACCAGCGTCTGCGTGACGACCGCGAGAAGCCCCGTCGCGGCCATCCCCGCCAGCAGGATCACCGGCGTACGGGCGGAGGCCACCACGGCCAGCGCCACCACCAGAAGCAGCAACTGGGCGGCGATGAGCCGCCTGCGGTCGACCGCGTCACCCAGCGGAACGAGAAAGAAGAGCCCCAGCCCGTATCCGACATGCGTGAGGGTGACGACGCTGCCGACGAGTCCCGGGCTCATGCCGAGGTCGCGCCCCATCGTCACCAGGAGCGGCTGGGAGAAGTAGACGTTGGCCACCGCCGCCCCGCAGGCGACGGCGAACAGAATGAACACGCCGCGGGACGGAACGGGCGCAGCACCGCCCGCACTTCGCACCTCGGTCCGCCGTGCAGCCGTCTCGCCCTTGCTGGACATCAGCCCCCCTCGACCCATCCGATCCGGTTTCATCTTGCTACCAACGGTGAAGGTAGCTTTTTTGGTAGCATGTTGCAACCGGCATGGAAGGAGAGGCGTCATGGTGACCAGGACACGTTTCGACGACAGCGAGTGCCCCGTCGCACGGTCGGTGGACGCGATCGGCGACTGGTGGTCCCTGCTGATCGTGCGGGACGCCTTCGACGGCAGCCGGCGCTTCGGGGAGTTCCAGCGCAGCCTCGGCGTGGCCAAGAACATCCTCACCGCGCGCCTGCGCACCCTGGCCGCCGGCGGCGTCCTCGAAAACGTCCCCGCCTCGGACGGCAGCGCCTACCGCGAGTACGTACTGACCCCGAAGGGCAAGGCACTCTTCCCCGTCATCGTGGCGCTGCGGCAGTGGGGCGAACAGAACTCCTTCGCCCCCGACGAACCGCACTCAGAATTGGTCGACAGCCGAGAGGGGCAGCCCCTCCGCGCACTCGAGGTATTGTCTGCGGACGGGCGACGGCTGGACCCCGACGACACGATCGTCCACAAGCTATCCACCGGGTGATCCGGCGGAGGCCGGGCGTCGAAATTCCGATTCGCCGCGTCGGGTACACGTACGTGTGCTCTTCTACCTCTGCCTCTGGGGAACAATCCTCAGGTCGCCATGCCCGGACCACCGTTCGGCGTGAGAAACAGCTCGTCCGCGTAACACCAAGCCCAGTCTTCGCCGCGCTCAATCGACCGAGCCACTGGATGGCCGCTGCTCTCGGCGTGATCCTGAGCATGCTTTCCGCGCGAGCTGTCGCAGCAGCCGACGTGACCACAGCTCAGACACTGTCGAAGATGAAGCCACCTCTTCCCCGATTCAAGGCACTCCGAACAGCCGTGTACTGCCGGATCTCCTGGGGAAGTCAGCTCTCCCAGGTGGATGCAGGTACGACCGTCCGGCCTTCCCGCGTCGAAGGCGACGCGATATTCCGTCATCGATGGCTCAGCTCCCTCGGCCTTCATTCCTTTACGGTACGTCGCCACCGCATACGGAAAGGGCTATAGGCTCTGCGGCGCCGCGACGTGGGTAAATCGGCGTCGCGCGAGGATACAGAACCGCATGCGCCGACTACCCATTTCTTCGTTCCGCGCACATGGTGTAACAGGTCACGCGCGCAGCGCGATCGAGATCTCCAACGAGCGCAACGGAATTCGCCGAATTCTGCGAATCCATACCAATCCGCACCGTATTCGGCGTCGAATCACTTGATGAGGGCTGCTCGTTTGCCCTGTCGGCAGGGGCCCGCCCGGGGACGGCCCCTCCGGCCTCCGCGGAATCGTTCCAACGGTTTCGCCGCACCTCTCTCACCCGAGGAACCCACCATGACTACGCATCGCACCATTCGGACAGCAGCCGCTCTCGCGGGTGCTGCAGTCGCACTGCCCGTGTCGATCGGCCTGCTGGCCCCCGCGGCCCACGCCACCGACAGCGGACCCTTCGGGCCCGCCTGCGCCTCGCTGCCGAAGGAAGGTGCCGGCAGCGCCGCGGGCATGGCCAAAGACCCGGTAGCCACCGCCGCGTCGCACAATCCGGCACTGTCCACGCTCGTCACCGCCGTCAAGAAGGCCGGCCTGGTCGACACGCTGAACAACGCGAAGGACATCACCGTCTTCGCGCCGACCAACGATGCCTTCAAGAAGATCCCGAAGGCAGACCTGGCCAAGGTCCTGAGCAACAAGGCGATGCTCACCAAGATCCTCACGTACCACGTGGTGGGCCAGCCCATTGCGCCCAGCGAGCTGCCGAACGGGTCGTTCAAGACCTTGGAGGGCAGCAAGCTCACGACCGACGGCTCGGCCAAGTCCTACGAGGTCAATGACACGGCGAAGATTGTCTGTGGCAACGTCAAGACCGCCAACGCCACTGTCTACATCATCGACACAGTCCTCATGCCGCCCAAGTGAGCGCGGAGCCGCGAGCTGCGCAACGAGGTAGGAAGGCGGCGGGCAGGGAGGCAGGAAGGCTCCGCCCAGGGGAGGATCGATCGCACCTTGCGAGGCGGTCCGACTCGGCGGAGCCGAGGAGGGCGTGCCTCGCCACATCGAGGTCCCACCCGCCACTCCCGCGCCCGCGGTCCGAACGAGGACACCAGCCCTGCGGGGCCTGCTGGGCGAGAGGCGTCCTCAGAAGGCGTACCTGACGCGCAGCCACGGTGTGTGCGTGGACAGCAGCTGCTGAATCCGCGTCAGTGACTGCCGCTTGATCTCCAGGGAGTACCGGACATTGAGTGCTCCGTTCTGCGAGCGCTTGGTCTCCTGGGCGGCGGGCTGCCACAGCACCTCCTCGGCGCGAGGGTGCCAGCCCAGGTTGACCTCGTGCAGTGCCTCGTTGTGGGTCAGCATGATGATCTCGGCAGCCGCCTGCCGCTTCACGCGTGCGGGCACGACGTCGTCCAGGTGAGTGAGCAGGGCGGCCCAGTCCCGCTGCCATCCCGGTCGCAGGACGACGGGCGAGAGGTTGAAATGGACCTCGTAGCCGGCATCGAGGAAGTCGGCAGCCGCATCGATCCGCTCGGCGACCGGGCTGGTACGGATGTCCAGCAGCCTGGCGTCCTCGGGCGGCATGAGGGAGAAGCGCACCCTGGTGCGGCCCTGGGGATCGAGTGCCAGCAGGTCGGGATTGACGAACTTCGTGGCGAAGGAAGCCTTAGCCGTGGGCAGGCCACGGAACGCGGCGATGAGATCGGCCGTGTTGTCACTGACCAACGCGTCGACGGAGCAGTCGCCGTTCTCTCCGATGTCGTAGACCCAGGCCGCGGGGTCGCACTGGTTGGGCTCCGTCTTCGGCCCCTGGGCCCGTACGTGGCGGCGGATGTGGGCCACGATCGCCTCGATGTTGGTGAACAGCGTGATGGGGTTGGCATAGCCCTTGCGCCGGGGGACGTAACAGTAGGCGCATGCCATCGCGCACCCGTTGGAGGCGCCGGGGGCGATCCAGTCGGCCGACCTGCCGTTGGGGCGCGTCCCGAGCGACTGCTTCACCCCGAGGACGAGCGTTTCCGACTTGATGCGGACCCATCGGGAGATGTTCCCGTCGTTGCCGTGCAGGGAGGGGATACGCCAGTGACTCGCGACCTCCGTCACGCGCGCACCCGGGACCCGGGACATGATCTGCCGCCCTCGCGGTGAGTCCAGGGCCGCCGGCTCGGCGTAGACCTCGCGTACGTCGAGCATCCGGCGCGCCTCCGGGGAGTCCCGGAACTTGGGCGACGTGCCCGTCTCCGCGTCCGTGTCCGTGTCCGTGTCCGCCCACCCGAACAGCGCCTGCTGCTCGGGCTCACTCGGGGTGGTGTCATCCACGTACTTGTCCTTCCTGCACCCCTGGGGACCTGAGGCCGGGGCTCACATGCGGGCGAGGGTGGGGCGGCGTGATGTCCGTCGTGCTGAGGGAGGTGTCCGTCAGGGGGGTGGCGTTCCGGGGCCGGAACACTCCAACGAAGCACTGTCCGCTCCAGTTGATCCCTATCCGGGGGTCGCTCTTGGCCAGATCCGACAAAACCCCTCCTCGCCAGTGATCCAGGGGCATTGAAACAGCACGAGGCGTCCATACGGCACCGCACCCCGGGCTCGCCTGCCCGACACCAGCCTTCTGCAGCACGCTTGAGAAGAGCGGGAGAGAGGAGTTCCGCAGACCGGTGGTGTGCGGTGTCCGCATCCCGGATAGCGCCGGAACGCAGTCGAACCCCGCCCTTCAGCCCCCGTCGTCCTATATGGCCACGACCGTCAGTAGTCGACCATCGGGGAACAGGACCTCCTCGCCCGACTCCGTGCGGCCCACGAGACCGGCCTCGACGAAGTGGCTCGGGACGATGACGTACGTCACGCACCCACCGCCCTCCGGTTCGAAGACGACCTCGATCCGGCGGCCCTTCCGCATGGCCCAGCGGACGGCGGTTAACGCTTCGGCCCGCTCGTTCGTCCACGACCACCTGCCGAGGTGGCGGTCGATCCGGCGCGGTCGCCAGACCTCGACGTACATGCCGTGCGCGGCGTACAGGACGCCGAACAGGACGAAGGCGGCGAAGCCGCCCATGACGATCAGGCCGGAAGTGCCCGCGGACTGTCCCGCCCCGCGTCCCGTCATGATCAGGATGACCGCCACCAGCCCGACCAGAAGTACCAGGACGCCGGCGACGAACCCCAGGAGCTGTCCCCAGGTCAGGCTGCGGGAGATCACATCCCCCGGGCCCGAGGGGGTCCGCTCCGGGGCGCCGGACCGGATTCCGGTGGGTGGGTGGACCGCGGGCACCGGCACCTCCTTGTGCGTCACCGTGTGCGCGGCCCTCAGATCGGACGTCTTGGCCGCCGCGCCCGGCGCAGGTTCCGGCGGACCGGACTCGTCCCGTGTCACCGCGGCGGTCGCCACCGCGTCGGGATCGACAAGGGTCGCGCCGGAACCCTGAGCCGTCGCGGATGCGGCCTCGGGCGGGACGGAGTCGCGCGGCAGGTCCTCGGCGGGCGCGGCCCGCGGGAGGGGCAGGGCCGCAAGCCGCTCCCGTACCGCCCGCGCAGTCGGGGGACGGTCCTCCGGCTGCTTGGCGAGGAGCTCCAGCAGCAGGGTGTCCCACTCCGGCGGAAGCCCACTGCGCCGCAGGCCGGGGGCGGCGGGGACCTCGTCGAGATGTCGCAACAGAATGCGCTGCCAGGGCCCTTCGGAGAACGGCGGCCTGCCCACAAGTGCGGCGTACAGGAGACAGCCCAGGGAGTAGAGGTCGCTGGGTGCGCCGACCTCTCCCCCGCCGCCCGCCTGCTCAGGGGACATGAAGGCGACGGTGCCCAGGACATGGCCGGTGCGGGTGAGTGTCGTCAGGTCGATGCCGGTGGCGTCGAGCCGCGCGATGCCGAAGTCCAGCACGGTCACATGCCCGTCGGGGCCGATCATCACGTTCGCCGGCTTCAGGTCCCGGTGCACGACTCCCTCGCCGTGCATGGCGGCGAGCGCGTCGCAGATCTCAGCGCCCCATCGGGCGATCTCGGCCAGCGAGGGGCTTCGCACGGCGAGCACCCGGCTCAGCGGCTCACCGGGGATCTCCTCCATGACCAGGTACAGCACCGGGCGCCCGTCCACGACCGCCTCGCCGGCGTCGTGCATCTCCACGATGTGCGGGTGGTGCAGCCGGGAGGCGACCTGGACCTCTCGGCGGAACCTGCCGGTGGTCTCCGAGGTCATGCCCTCGGCCAGGCCGGTCACCGTCTTCACCGCGACGCCACGCTGGCGGTAGGTGTCCGTGGCCCGCCACACGGTCCCCATGCCTCCGGAACCGATGGGATCGCCCAGCCGGTAGCGCCCCGCGAGCAATGCGCCCCGCATGCCCTCCCCCTCCGTACGGAATGCCGAGAACCGCACCGTCGAGCGAGGAAGCGAGCGACTTACCGCCGACGCCCAAACGCGTTATGCCGAAGCATAGTTGGCGAACCATGGTCCTGATCCTGGCGCCTCGCCTTCCGACCTGTGGAAGCCTCTCCGTCCGGATGGGCCGAGCGAGCGCTTCCACATCCCGCCCCTCTGCGCGCCGTCGGTCACGGGGAGGACGCCTGTACCCGGCTCTCAGATTCCGGTCTGCCCGGCGAGTCCGGCGGGAGTCCCGGCGCCCCGCAACAGCGTGTCCACGACCCGGGTAGCGAGCGCGTCCGTGTCACCGCCTCCCGCTCCCTCCTTGGCGGCCTCGTGGATGAGGGCGTAGTAGACGCGCCGGGTCCAGTCGAGTTCGATGTCGGGGCGCAGCACGCCCGCTTCCTGGGCGCGACGGAAGAGGTCTACGCAGGTGGCTCGGACCTCGGCGTGGATGCGGGCCGCCTCGGGGTGGGTGTCCTCGGCCGCGCGGTTCATGGCGAACGACCAGTCGGTCTTCACGCGGAGGACGTTGGCCGTGACCTGGTAGAGGGCGACCAGCGGCGGTGCGGCGTCCGGCCGGGCACTGTCGACGGCGGCCGCGAACTGCCGGGCGGCCCAGCCGGTGAGGTCGTCCAGGAGTGCCTCACGCGTGGCGAACCGGCGGTGGACCGTGGTCCGGGCGACACCGGCGGCCCGGGCGAACTGTTCCATGGTCGCCGCCGGGTTGGTGGCCAGGACGCGCTCGGCCGCCTCCAGGATCGTCCGCACGGTCCGTTCGGTGTCGGCCCGCAGGGGCCGTTTCGCCTGCTGTTCCGTTTGCTGCTTCTTCCGCACCGTCACACCGACATGCTACATCGGAACTCCTCCAGAGAGGTTACTTGCAACATTCGTGACGCATGTTCTAGGTTCTTGGCGTCGGAGAGGTAGCAACTCCGTCCCGTCCTGCGGGAGATGCGACAGCAAGGAGCAGTAAGTGATGCAGCACAGGAAGCTCGGCCGCACCGGCATATCGGTCAGCAAGTTCGCGCTGGGCACCCTGCGGCTGGGGGCGTGGGGGAACGCGGACCACGACGATGCGGCCCGGTTGATCCACACGGCCCTGGACGCCGGGATCAACCTCATCGACACCGCCGACCAGTACTCGGGCGGCGAGGCCGAGGAGATCGTGGGCAAGGCCGTCCGCGACCGTCGCGACGAGGTCGTGCTCGCGACGAAGGGTCACTTCTCGGTCCGCTTCAAGGACACGGATCCCAACCGGCAGGGAAACTCCCGCCGTTGGCTCACCAAAGCTCTCGATGACAGCCTGCGCCGCTTGGGTACGGACCGCATCGACCTCTACCAGGTGCACCGCCCGGACCCGGGTACGGACATCGACGAGACGCTCTCGGTCCTGTCCGACCTGGTGCGCGCGGGCAAGATCATGGCCATCGGGACATCGGACTTCCCCGCCGAACAACTCGTCGAGGCCCGGTGGACCGCCGACCGCAGGGGCCACATCCCCTTCCACACCGAGCAGCCCCCGTACTCCGTCTTCGTACGCGGGATCGAGGCGGACGTGCTGCCCACCGCCCAGAAGTACGGGCTCGGCGTACTGACCTGGAGTCCGCTCAACAGCGGCTGGCTGACCGGGCGGTTCCGCCGCGACAAGCCGATCGAGATGAACTGGTTCCGGCAGGCTGTCGCCCACAAGTTCAGCCTCGACCTGCCGGGCAACCAGCGCAAGCTCGACGCCGTCGAGCAGCTCTCGGCCTTGGCGGACGAGGCGGGAATCTCCCTGACGCACCTGGCGCTTGCCTTCGCGACGACCCATCCGGGCGTCACCTCGGTGATCCTCGGCGCCCGCACGGTCGAGCAGCTCACCGACCAGCTCGCCGCCGCCGAGGTCCGGCTCGACGACGAGGTCCTGGACCGCCTGGACGAGATCGTCGCCCCAGGCGTCACACTCAACCCCGCGGACATCGACTACCGGCGGCCGGCCCTGACCGACCCCGAGCAGCGCCGCCGGCCCGCCCATCACCGCTGACGGCGGCCCGGCGGCGACGAGGAAGTGCCGTGGGACCGCACTCGGTCCGCCTCAGACGCCCTTCAGAACACGATCGAGTGCCTCCCGGCCCGCCGGCCCCCAGTTCGGCTTGCCGCCGGGAAGGCCCCGGTCTCCGTTCTGCCCCATGAGCATCAGGAAGAGGCTCTTCAGCGCGGCCAGCCCGCGGGCGCGCCGGATCGCCGCCTCGTCCGCCCGCGCATACGTGTCGAAGAAACGTGCGGCACTGCCCGCGGGCAACAGCACCCATGCGGCGGCGAGGTCCCACGCCGGATCGCCGGCGAACATGTCGCCGAAGTCGATGATGCCCGAGAGCGTTCCGTCCGAGACGACGACGTTCGCGGGATGGAGATCGCCGTGCACCCACACCGGCGGGCCGTCCCACGCGTCGGCCACGGCGGCGTCGTCCCAGACGGCCTGGATGTCGGCCGCGAGCTCCTCGGGGGCAACGGCCCGGTAGAAGTGCTCGAAGCTGTCCGTGCAGTCCCTCGGATGGGCACCGCGGCCCGCATTGGTCGGCGCATCGGCGGGCGCCTCCACATGAAGCGCCCGAAGGAAGCCCGCCAGCGTGTCGGCGGCGTGGGCGCCGCGGCTGATCGAGCCGTGGTCCAGCGGCTCGCCGCTGACCCACGTCATCACGGTCCAGTGCTTGGGGAAGCGCTCGGACGGCTCGCCCCAACGCACCGGTGTCGGCACCGGGAGCGGCAGGCGAGGAGCCAGCACGGGCAGCCACTTCCGCTCGTTGAACTGGAGCTCCGGGGTGGGGTCCATGCGCTGCATGCGCACGGCCAGCTCGTCCCCCAGCCGCCACATCTGGTTGCCCCAGCCACCCGCCACCTCGCGGATGGCCAGGCCCGCGAGGTCCGGATGCTGCTCCCGCAGCAAGTCACGTACCAGGTCTGCGGTGATCTCGATCTCGGTGTCGGTCATACGAAGCCACAGTACCGAGGGGGGCAGGCGAGGCGGTGCCCAGGTGTCCGCTCACCGTCGGGCGGCCGGGCGGGCACACCTTCGGTGTGGCCCTGAACCGGCGGCCGGTGCCTCACACCGTCAGCCAGCCCCGGAGCGCGGCCTGCACCCCGGCCTGGAAGCGGGTCTGCGCGTTGAGGTCGTGCATCAGCCGGGTGATACGGCGGCGGACCGTATGAACGTGCATGTCCAGGCGCCTGGCCATCGCCTCGTCCTTGAAGCCGGAGGCGAGCATGGTCAGCAGCTCCCGGTCCTCGTCCGTGATCTGGTTGTGAGTGACGGACCCGATCGGGAGCGCCCGCTCCCAGACGGACTCGAACAGCGGCACCAGAGCGTTGCTCAGCAGCGAGTCGCTCACGACCAGGGCCGAGGCCGTCGGGTCCGCCGCGTCCGTCGGCGGCAGCAGGGTCACCCGGCGGTCGACGGTGATCAACTTCGTCGGCAGATCCGTGCCCACCCGTATCTGTACGCCCTGCACGGCCAGATCGCCCAGACCCCGGGCGCGTCCCTGGAAGCTGAGCCCCTCTCGGTCCACCGCGACGCGCACCCGTACCCCGCGCCGGACCGGCTCGGCGACGTCGAGGGGAGCGGGCATCCCGTCCGGCCGGCTGGCCGCGTAGGGCGGCCGGTCCAGGAGTGCCACCTCCTCGCTCGCCGACACCAGCAGCGAGGCAACCCGGGCGGCGATCGCGGCGCCGCCGCGGACCGTCTCGATGCCGGTGGCGCGGGGAGTGTTCACGGAACTCAGCAGCTGGGCGGCGATCCGGTCGACGGAGCCGGTCAGCTCCTCCAACTCGGCTGACCTGTGCAGGACTTCAGCCTGCCTCAGGTGAATCAGGTTCCGCAGCGCGGTTGCGGGAGCCACGGCGGCGGGCAACCCCGCCGCCCCTCTGGCCGGGTGGGTGAAGCCGTGTTCGGCCAGCTGATCGAGCGCGTTCGTGACCCGGCGTGCGGTCAGCCCCAGCGACTGAGCGAGGGCGGTACGGGAGGGGTGTGGTTCGGGTATGTCGAGCAGCGCTTCGTACACCCGGAGTTCGTCCGCCCCGAGCCCGAGCGCCTGCCATTGCGTGTCCCACCCAGTCAGCCCCACTGGCCGGATTCTCGCCTGTCAATGCAGGCCACACAAGTGTGGACGTCCACAAGTGCACACCCGGAACGCATTGTTCACACCCCTGTTCCGGTACTTGCATGTCCGTATCCGATATCCGTTCATGCAGAAATGGCACCGGAGGAGCACCGTGCGGAGTTCAGCACGCAAGAGATCAGCCAGAGCAGGACAGGGGGCCGGCAGCATGGTCGTCGGTCAGGGCATAGCCGCAGTGCTGGCCGCCGCAGGCCTGTTGGTGACAGCGATACCGGCCGCCCACGCGGACACCGCGACCGCGTCCGTCTCGTCCGAGGTGACGCCGGGAGCCGAGACCGAGACTCCGTCGCTCGTCACCGATCTGCACGAGTCGGTGACCGCCACCGGCAGCGCCGCCGACGCCGCGCGCGGCCACCTGAAGGCGAAGAAGAGCCGGTACCACATCGCCGACACCTCGGCCACGGACCTGACCTCCGTCGGGACCACCACCGAGAAGGGCGGCAAGGAGACGGTCCGCCTCCAGCAGAAGTACAAGGGCGTCGAGGTTCTCGGCGGCCAGTACCTGGTCCGGATGACCAAGAAGGACGGCAAGCGCGCCGTCACCGGCACCTCGGGCAACTACTTCACCCAGCTGAAGCTCGACTCGGTCACCCCGAAGGTCTCCGAGAAGACCGCGATCGAGCGCGCCGTCGGCGCCGTCACCACCCGGTTCGGCGGCGGCCTCCTGCGCGCCCCGGCCAAGGGCGAGAAGCAGGCCGCGGCGGAGTTCACCGGCACGGCCGGCGACGTCACGATCCTCCCGCAGGGCACCGGCGTGCTCACCCGGCACATCACCGTCACGGGCACCAACCCGGCCGACGGCTCGCCGGTGCAGCAGGAGGTGTACATCGACGCGCAGTCCGGCTTCCCGGTCATGCAGTACAGCGGCATCAAGACCTTCGGCGCCACGGGCACGGCCACCGGCGCGACGGAAGGCGTCGCGGCCCCCGCCGACGCCTCCACCGCGGCCGCCGACCAGCTCGTCGTCAAGGGCAGCGGCGTCCGCTACAACGGCCAGAAGGTCGACATCAATCTGTACAAGGACACCAAGGGTCTCCTGCAGATGATCGACTACAGCAAGCGGGCCGCGGACGACTCCCCGTACGCGGGCCCCATGCTCGCCACGTACGACGCCCGAGGCCGTGAGGCGTCCAGCGCCTCCGGTGTCTGGCCCACCGGCATCAAGTACTTCCAGCCGGCCACCCCGGAACTCGGTGAGGAGTACACCAACTCCGGCGCCGTGGACGCCCACTGGGCGGCCGGCAAGGTCTACGACTACTACAAGAACCACTTCGGCCGGAAGGGCCTCGACGGCCAGGACGGCTACATCTACTCCCTGGTCGGCGTCGTCCAGCGGGGCCAGCCGTACAACAACGCTTTCTGGGACGGCCAGAAGATGGTGTATGGCCAGGGTGGCGGCGACTACCGCACCTTCTCCGCCGATACCGACGTCGTCGGCCACGAGATGACCCACGGCGTCGTCGAGCACACCGCGAACCTGGTCTACGCGGGCCAGTCCGGCGCCATGAACGAGGCGATCGCCGACTACTTCGGCAACGCCATCGACCTGGAGGCCAACGGCCAGTCGATGGACGACCCGGACGCCGGTCTCCTCGGCGAGGACCTGTGCACCACCGCGGGCCCCCGCGAGTGCGCCCTGCGCGACCTGAACGACGGCGCCACCACGTCGAAGAACTTCATCGGCGTCACCTACAGCGGTGACAACGGCGGCGTCCACCTCAACTCGACGATCTTCTCCGGCGCGCTGTGGGACATGCGCCAGGACCTCGGCGCCGAGCTCGCCGACCAGTACGTCTACCGTGCCCTGTCCGCGTACATGACCCCCCTCGACGGCTTCACCGAGGGCCGCGCCGCGGTCATCGCCGCCGCGAAGGAGCTGGGCGCCACCAAGGCCCAGCTGGCGACCGTCAAGCGGTCCTTCGACGCGCACGGCATCGTCCCCGGCTGGGAGAAGGCCCTCGGCGTCGACACCGACACGCTCATCTCCAAGGTCAACGTCGCCAGCACCGGCGTGGGCGCGGCCGGCGGCAAGTACGCCGTCTCCCGCTCCAACGAGGACGGCAGCGAGCCGTACTCGGTGTGGCTGGGCAACACCTCCGGCAAGGGCCAGCCGCAGCTGGTGAGCGCCAACAACGGCGACTACAACGTCTACGCCAACACCGACGGCAAGACGGTGGTGTGGGCCGACTACAGCAGCCAGGGCATCTTCATCATGGCCCGCCCGGTCGGCGGCGGCCTCGCCAAGAGGATCGACGGCATCGGAAGCGACGTCACCGGCCTCGTCGTGGACGGCGACTGGGTCGCGTACACCGCCCTCAACCCGCAGTACGGTGTCACGAACGTCCGGTACGTCAACATGAAGACCGGCGAGTACGGCCTGGTCGACGGCGGCCGTCCCTACAACATCTCGGGCCTGGCCTCCATCAAGGACGGCAAGATCGCCTACGCCAAGGTGGCCCCCGACGCGAACGGCAACATGAAGGTCGGCGTCGAGGTCTTCGACACGGCGACCCACACCAAGACGACGATGCCCGCCTCCGACGACACCATGGGCATCGGCCAGACCGCGATCACCGACGACGGTGTCTTCTGGATCGAGGACGACGACGCCACCGACACCGGCAAGGCCGCGGTGCGCCGCGCGGACCTCGACGGCTCGAACCCGGTCACCGTCACCCCGGAGGCGGGCGAAGGCTCCCTGTACGCCTACTCGCTGACGGCCTCCGACGACGCGGTCAGCATCTCGACCGTCCCCCCGGCCACCTCGTGGGCCAACGACACGATGATGAAGCTGTACCAGATCGCCCCCGACGGCAAGGGCGGCGCGCAGCGCGTCTCCTGCAACCGCGGCGAGCAGACGTTCGGCGCAGCCGACGAGGGCCAGCGGGTCCTGTGGCTTGACGGCACCACCGGCTACACGAACCTCGTGAAGCGCGACCGCCCGGCGGGTCGTTGCTGATCGGGACCTGACACTCACGGGAGAGGCGGCCGGGCTTTGGGGAGCCCGGCCGCCTCTCCCGTGCTCGGCCGGGAGCGTGCGCCCCCGGCTGGTGCTCCGGCGTCCGCGTTCGCGCCTGATCCGTTCGGAGTAGCTCCGCTGGCAGCGGAGTGACGCCGCGGCAAGGCTGGCGGACGGGGTCGCCGACGGGCTGCCCCAGTCTGCCGCGAGGGAGCGCACCATGTCCGGGAACACCCAGTCCAAGCCTGCCCAGTCCTCGATCAGCCGGGCCAACGAGGAAGTTCGGAGCCGGTTCCCGTTCGATGACACCCAGGACATGGACGACGCCCGGCGCGGGTTCATGGGAACGGCGGAGAGCAGCGAGATCAGCACGGCCGACGGCACGTCCGTCTGGAATCTCGACGCCTACGGGTTCCTGGCGCAGGAGTGCCCGCCCACCGCCAATCCGAGTCTGTGGCGGCAGAGCCGCCTGGTCGCCGATCACGGTCTGTTCGAGGTCGTGGAGGGCATCTACCAGATCCGCGGATTCGATCTGTCGAACATGACGGTGGTCGAGGGAGAGCGCGGCGTCCTGGTGATCGACCCGCTGATCTCCTCAGAGACCGCCGCCGCGGCCCTGGCGCTCTACCGCAGCCACCGCGGCGACCGCCCGGTCACCGCGGTGCTGTACACGCACAGTCATGTCGACCATTTCGGTGGAGTGAAGGGCGTGGTCACCGCAGAGGAGGTCGCGGCCGGGGTGCCGGTGATCGCACCGGAGGGCTTTCTGGAGCACGCGGTCAGCGAGAACGTGTACGCGGGAACGGCGATGGCACGCCGCGCCGCCTACATGTACGGGGCCGCCCTGCCCAAGGGCCCGCAGGGACAGATCGGTGCAGGGCTGGGGCAGACGACCTCGACGGGTTCGGTCGGCCTGATCCCGCCGACGCTCGATATCACCCGCACCGGGCAGACGGAGACCGTCGACGGCATCCGCATGGTCTTCCAGCTCACCCCCGGCACCGAGGCCCCCTCCGAGCTGAACATCCACTTCCCCGACCATGCGGCACTGTGCCTCGCCGAGAACGCGACCCACAACCTGCACAACCTGCTGACCCTCCGGGGTGCGGAGGTCCGCGACCCGCGGGTCTGGGCCATGTATCTGACCGAGGCGGTCACCCTGTTCGGCGACTCCACCGACGTCGCCTTCGCCTCCCACCACTGGCCCGTGTGGGGCCGGGAGAAGGCGCAGTCGTTCCTCTCCGAACAGCGCGACCTGTACGCCTACCTGCACGACCAGACACTGCGGATGATCAACCAGGGCATGACGCCCCTGGAGATCGCCGAGGCGATGGAGATGCCTCCGGCGCTGGAGCGGGCCTGGCACACCCACGGCTACTACGGCTCCGTCAGTCACAACACCAAGGCCGTCTACCAGCGGTACATGGGCTGGTTCGACGGGAACCCGGCCCATCTGTGGGAGCACCCGCCCGTCGAGGCGTCGAAGCGGTATGTGGACTTCATGGGGGGCGCCGACGAGGTGGTGCGCCGGGCGCGTGACGCGTTCGCCGAAGGCGACTTCCGCTGGGTCGCGCAGGTCGTGAACCATGTCGTCTTCGCGGACCCGACCCACGCGGAGGCCCTGGCTCTGCAGGCGGACGCGCTGGAGCAGCTGGGGTACGGCAGCGAGAACGGGACCTGGCGCAACTTCTACCTGACGGGTGCCCTGGAACTTCGCCGGGGCCCGGTCGGGTCGCCGACCACCACAGCGTCTGCGGACTTCCTCCGCGTCCTCTCGCTGGACCAGCTCTTCGACGCCCTGTCCATCCGGGTCGACGGTCCTCGCAGCTGGGACGCGGACATCACCGTGCGCTGGAACGTAACGGGCGGGGAGCCCGTCACCCTGCGGCTGCGCAACGGCGTGCTCACCCACATCGCCGGGACCGGACCGGCCGTCTCCTCCCCCGACGTCGAGGTTGCTCTGGACGAGGCCGCGCTGCGTGCCGTCCTGCTGGGCAGCCTCCCCCCGTCGGAACTTCCGGGACGCGCCACCATCACCGGTGACGCGGCGAAGATCACCGAACTCCTCGGCCACCTCAGCCCGCCGGACCCGGACTTCACCATCGTCACTCCCTGACCCGACCGGCCACGGCGGCGCGGACCGGCACGGGCCGGTCCGCGCCTGCCTGGTCCCCGAGCTGTTTTCGGCAAGGAGAACGCCCATGGCATCCGTCGACGCCGCCACCCTCCGCCGGATGAGCGACGCGCTCTTCATCGAGAAGGGGCTGCGCAGCCCCGGCTCGACCCGGTTCTGGGGGCTGCTCGTCCTGGCCTCGGTCATCGCGAGCGCGGGCGTGGTCGGCGACTCGACGGCGACCGTCATCGGGGCGATGATCGTGGCTCCGCTGATGACTCCGATCCTGGGCAGCGCACTGGCGCTGGTCCTCGCCGACCGGTCGCAGGTGGTGCGCTGCGTACTGCTGGTGCTGGGCGGTGCGCTGGCCGTGGTGGCGGTCGGCATGCTTCTCGGGTGGATCGCCGCTCCGCCGGACGCGTTCGCTTCCAACAGCCAGGTCACGTCCCGGATCAGCCCGCGTCTGATCGACCTGCTCGCCGCGCTGGCCACCGGCACCGTGGGCGCCTTCGCGCTGGTGCGCGCGGACATCTCGGACACGCTGCCTGGTGTGGCGATCGCTATCTCCCTGGTGCCGCCGCTGGCCGTGACCGGGCTCCTTCTCACGGTGGGCCGCTATCACGACGCCGGAGAGTCCACGCTGCTGTTCGCGACGAACGTGGCGGCCATCGTGGCGACCGGCACGATCGTCTTCCTCGTCTTCGGCGTAAGGGGCGTGGCGCAGGAGTCGGGCTTCGCCGTGGGCCGGTTCCACGGTGGTTCGCTGGCGGCCGTGGTGGGGCTCATGCTCCTGATCGCCGTGCCCCTGACCACCGGGACGATCACCGTGGCCAGGGACCGCTCCCTGGCTGCCGACGCCCGCCCGGTCGCCGAGAGATGGGCCGCCACCGGGAAATGGCAGATCGCCTCCGTCGAGGGCCGCAACGGCGTCGTGGTCATCGGCGTACTCGGGCTGCCGCCCCAGCCGGCACCCACCGCGCTGCGTGCCGCCCTCGACCGCAACGGGATGCGGGACGCGGATCTCGAACTGCATCTGGTGGGCGGCCGCACCCACTGGTGCCCGGCGGACACCGACACCTGCACCGTGCGGGACTCGGCCATCGGCTGACCGCGTTCACGCCGCGCCCGGGCACCAGCCCCTGACACGGCGTCCCGCCGCAGAACCGCGGACGGCGGACCGTCTCGGCGGGCTTGTCCGGCAATGGCGAGCCCGCCCTGTAATGCCCGAGTAACGGCGTCTGTCTAGTGTCCGAGCTCCCCCGTACCGTTTCTGGAGGAGCTCACCCCGATGCACCTGCACCAACCGCCGTGGCGTGGCCGCGCCGTCTGGGCGGCGGCCGCCTTCACCGTCTCCGCTCTGCTGACCGCACCGCTTTCCACGGCCGCGGCAGCCGACGCCGCGCCGTCCCCCAAGGTCGACTCCGCGCTGCTAAACGCCGTTGACGGCGGCGGCCAGGCCTCCTTCTTCGTCGTCCTCAAGGACCAGGCGGACCTGTCCGCCGCCAAGAAGAAGCAGTCCCACGCCGCGAAGGCCAAGTCCGCGTTCAGCGAGCTGCGCTCCCACGCGAAGACCAGCCAGAAGTCGCTGAACACCTTCCTCGACAAGGAGAAGGTCGGCCACCAGGACTACTGGATCGCCAACGCCGTCCAGGTCACCGGCGACCAGGCCCTGGTCGACCGGCTCGCGAAGCGGCCGGATGTCGCCCGCATCGTCAAGGAGCAGACCTACAGGCTCGACGAGACGGAGAGCAAGGTCTCCGCCGCCACGGGCGGCACGGCTGCCGACGACGCCCCGGAGTGGGGTGTGAAGGACATCAAGGCCGATCAGGTGTGGTCGCAGTACGAGGACCGCGGTGAGGGCATCGTCATCGCGAACGTCGACTCGGGTGTGCAGTACAACCACCCGGATCTGGTGGCGAACTACCGGGGCAACAACGGCGACGGCTCCTTCAGCCACGACTACAACTTCTACGACCCGACCGGGAACTGTGCATCCGACGGCACCCCGTGCGACAACAACGGCCACGGCACCCACACCATGGGCACCATGGTCGGCAAGGGCGGTGTCGGCGTCGCACCGAACGCCAAGTGGATCGCGGCCAAGGGCTGCGAGAGCGACGAGTGCTCGGACGAGTACCTCCTGAAGGCCGGTCAGTGGATCCTCGCCCCGACCGACCACACCGGGCAGAACCCGCGCCCCGAGCTCGCGCCGAACATCGTGAACAACTCCTGGGGCGGCGGTGACACCACCTTCTACCAGGACATAGTCGAGGCGTGGAACTCCGCCGGGATCTTCGAGGCGTTCGCCGCCGGCAACGACGGTGACGGGGCGACCTGCTCCACCGCCCACGCCCCCGGCTCGCAGGCACCCGCCTACGGTGTCGGCGCCTACGACGTGAACGGCAAGATCGCCGGCTTCTCCGGTTTCGGCCCCTCGCTGGTCGACAACTCGATGAAGCCGAACATCTCCGCTCCCGGCGTCGACGTCCGTTCCACCTGGCCCGGCTCCTCGTACATGGTCGAGTCCGGTACGTCGATGGCGACCCCGCACGTCGCCGGCGCCGTCGCGCTCCTGTGGTCGGCCGCGCCCTCCCTGATCGGGAAGATCGACGAGACCCGCGCGCTGCTGAACCAGGGCGCTTCCGATGTCGACGACACGCACTGCGGCGGCACCGCCGGAATGAACAACGTCTGGGGCGAGGGCAAGCTCGACATCCTCTCCTCCATCGACAAGGCCCCGCACATCGCGGCCACCATCACCGGCAGGGCCACCGACACGGCCACCGGCACCGCCCTGGCCGGCGTCACCGTCAGCGCCACCACCGACGGCACGACGCGCAGCGTGACCACCGGCGGTGACGGCACCTACCGGCTGACCCTGGCCGCGGGAACGTACGACTTCTCCTACAGCGGCTACGGCTACGCGACCGGTAGCGACAACGATGTCACCGTCGCCGAGAGCCAGTCGCTGACCCGGGACATCACCCTGGACGCCGTGCCGCAGCACGCCGTGTCGGGCACCGTCCTGGACGTCACCGGCAAGCCGCTGGCCAAGGCCACCGTCGCGGTCGAGGGCACACCTGTCCCGGCCGTCACCACGGACGCCACCGGCAGGTTCACACTCCCCCGGGTGTCCGAGGGCGCGTTCACCCTCACCACCACCCCGCCCGTCCCGGTGCGGTGCAACGGTGTGGACAGCACCGAGCTCAGCATCGACGCCGACAAGACGGTGAACGTGCGGCTCCCGGCCCGTTCCGACGCCTACGGCAACAGCTGCACCCCGGGCACGTACGCCTGGATCGCGGGTTCGACGAAGGTCGCCGTGTCCGGTGACGAGGACGCGAAGAACATCGCGCTGCCCTTCCCGGTGAAGTTCTACGGCGCCTCCTACACCAGTGCCGCGGTCACCACGAACGGTCTGATCAACTTCCTGGCCCCTCGTGTCGGTGACTACGTCAACACCGCCCTGCCCGCCGCAGCGAAGCCCGACGGCATCGTCGCCCCGTTCTGGGACGACCTGGTGCTCGACAACAAGTCGTCCGTGCAGACCGCGACCACCGGCAAGACCGGCAAGCGCACCTTCGCCATCGTGTGGAACAAGGCGCTCTTCGCCGACGGTGGCACCGACCGCGTCACCTTCGAGGCCGTCTTCGAAGAGGCGACCGGCGCGATCACCTTCCAGTACAAGACCGTCCCCGGCAACGGCGGCAAGGCCACCGTCGGCATCGAGAACCAGACCGGCACCGACGCCCTCCAGTACTCCTTCAACCAGACGGTACTGACCAACGGTTCCGCCATCCGCATCGCGCAGGGAGCCAAGTAATGACAACCCGCACCTCAAGGCGCGCCCTGCGCCTGGCCTCCACCCTGGTGGCCGCCGGCCTCGCCCTCACCGCGGCCCCGCACGCCCTCGCCGCCACCGGCGACGACGGCTCCGCGATGAAGCTCACCAGCCGGCAGGCCGACGAACTCGCCACCCACATGGGCGTCGACGTCTACGGCGACAACCTCAAGTCCATCAACGCCGGTGACGTCACGGCCGGTGCCGCCGACGACGCTCCGGTCTCCGGACTCGACGCGGCCGGCACCGATGCCTCCGCGCCTGTCACCTTCACCAACACCTCCGCCCTGGAGGGTGTGCGCGGTCTCGGTGCGACGATTCCGGCGGGCTCCGACGGCAGCTACTTCACCGTCCACAGCCTCGGCAACGTCCAGCTCCACAAGGCCGACGGCACCACCGCCTGGGCCCGCAGCAACGCCTCGCTCTACACGGACTGGCAGGCCGAGCCGCAGCGCGTGTGGCAGGTCGAGCCCTACCCGGCGCACGTCATGATGGGCTACAACGCGGTCAGCCCGTTCACCCCCGCCTCCGACCAGGGCTTCGATGCCGGAGACCTGACCGGCGACGGCACCCCCGACCTCGTCTTCTCCGCGAGCGTCGGCTCCTCGCCCTACCGTCCGATCACCTCGCCCGGCTCCACCCTGCCCACGGGCACGTTCGTGACCGTCCTGGACGGCAGAACCGGCAAGATGCTCTGGTCGAAGCTGTACTCGTACGCGACCTCGGTCAAGCTCGTCGAGGGCACCCTGCTCGTCGGCAACACGCCCGCGTACAACCAGAACGCCCCGGCGGACGAGACGGCCACCCTCTACGGCACCCGCTTCTCCTACGCCGACGGCGCACTGACCCCCACCACCACCTGGGCCTACGACACCCAGCACACCGACGCGACCTGGGGCGCGCTGGAGTCCGCCGGTGACGGCAAGGCCTCGGTCTCCTGGGACCTGCAGAAGACCGCCACCACGCCGAGCAGCAGCCGCACGCTCGTGCTCGACGTGACCGACGGGTCCGTCAGCTGGCACACCGACAGCGCCCTCTACAGCCGCCAGCTGCACCTGGACACCACGCGCAACCGGCTCGTCGCCCTGGAACAGGCCGACCCCGCCGACGGCGTCCGCTACGAGATCGTCTCCTACGCCGTGGGCACCGGCGCCCGCGCCACCCTCGACAGCCGCTCCAACGTCGTTCCCACGGCCATGACCATCGGCGACCTCAAGGGCACCAAGAAGACCGAGTACGCGGTCGCGGAGTCCAGTTTCGATCCCGACCTCTACGTCAACGCCTCCACCGTCCGCGTCCTGGACGGCACCAGCCCCGATACCGCGCTGTGGTCACACACCACCAAGCGGAACGCCGACAACCTCGAGGACGGTGCCAGCACCTGGCGCCTGGACATCGTGAACGGCAGCCTGGCCGCCTCCGCGCAGAACGACACCGGCATGGACACCGCCGAGAACGCCGGCGGTGGCGGCAGGGCCGACCTGACGGTGTTCAACGGCAAGGGCGCCGTGCGCTGGGAGCACCGGGACAACACCGCGTCGCCGATGTTCCAGCAGGTCTTCAGTGACAAGAGCGGACAGCACGTCCGGGTCGTCGACCAGGAACAGAACGTCCGCACCTTCGACCTCGCCAAGGGTGCCGAGCAGAACCTCACCCCGCTCCAGGGCGAGCTGTCGTTCGCGAAGGCCCTCGACGTCGACGGCGACAAGAAGCAGGACGTCGTCGCCGGCGGAACCTCGCACGGTGTGTGGGCCTACGAGGGCGGCTCGCTGCTCAGCGGCAAGCCGAAGAAGCTGTGGCAGGCCACCGTCACCGGCCAGGTCCACGCCATCGAGACCGGTGACGTCACCGGTGACAGCAAGCCCGAGATCATCGTCGCCGCGGACACCGCCACCGTCGTCCTCGACGCACGCACCGGCAAGACCCTCACCACCATCGACGGCGGCAACAGCGCGGGCACCTTCGTCCGCTCCGTCACCGTCGCCGACGTCAACGGGAAGGGCAAGGACGAGATCCTCGTCCCCACCGACGCCCTGCGCGCCTACAACGGCAACGGCAAGAAGCTCTGGCAGTACGCGGCACCCACAGGCTCCGGAGACGTCGTCTTCTCCGACACCACCGCCGCCGACGGACGCGTCTACACCCAGTACACCAGCGTCGGCGCGATAGGACTCGACACCGCGGCGGTGGACGGTGTCGCACTCAACGGCAAGAACGGCAACGTCCGTTGGACCGCCTCCCCCAAGGCCCCGGCCGAAGCCGTGGACGGAAAGATCCACGGCGCGCTGCTGGACCACGGCGTCTATGCCTCGCCGAACATCCCCTACGCCGACGGCCACGCCGTCGTCTACACGTGGATCGTGCAGGCCGTGCCGGACTTCGACTCGACCTCTGCCGCGTCCGCCTACGTCGTCGCGGAGATCCGCGACGGGCGCACCGGCGAGCTGCTGCACCAGACGGTGACCGGCAGCCCGTGGTCGCACGGCAACTTCTTCACCGGTGACGCGGACGACGGCCTGCTCGCCACCAGCTTCGGCACCATCCGTGTGTTCGGCGCCGACGGCAAGGACGGCAAGGGCTCGGTGTCCGCGCCACTGCGCACCACCCAGTTCATCACCGGCCCCGGCGGGCGCAAGCTGCTGGCCGGCGGCGTCGAGGGCGGCGTGGGGGCGTGGGACCCCGCGCTCCTCACCAGTGGCGACTCCTTCACGGGCGCCCTCGGCTCCGGTAACGCATCGGGCGGCCGCAACTACCTCGCCGTCGACCTCGACGGCGACGGGGCGGAGGAGATGATCTCGCTCAACTTCAACACCACCGGCTACGACCGGATGGCGGAGGAGCTGGGCGGGCGCGTCCTCAGCCCGGACAACAACATCCACCAGATGACGACGTTCAAGCTGTCCTGACCCCCTCCCGGCTGATCGCCGGGAGTCCACGCCGCGATCCCCCTGGGCCACGCCCAGGGGGATCGCGGCGTGCAGAGGCCGTGTGAGTGTCCGGGCGTCACGGACCTCTACCCACACGCGGAGCCTCCGACTACCTTAATTCGGAACTCATATCCATTATCTGGAACTCATGAAAGATGAGGCGCCGTGCACACGCTCACCTTCCTGACCATCGGTCAGGCCCCGCGTCCGGACCTGTCCGAAGCCATCGAGGCACACCTGCCGGCGAACGCACACGTCCGGCACGCCGGTGTGCTCGACGGTCTGACCCGCCAGGAGGCCGAGTTCCGCTTCGGGGCGACGGCGGGTCGCGCGACCCTGCTGAGCCGACTGGCCGACGGCAGCTCCGTGACCCTGGACGCCGAAGCCGTCGGGGCCGGGCTGCAGACCCGTGTCGATCAGGTGGAGGACGCGGGCGCCGACGTCGTCGTGCTCCTGTGCACCGGCGCGTTCCCCGGACTGCGGACCCGGCGGGCACGGCTCGTCGAGCCGGATGCCCTGGTCACGGGATATGTCGGGACCGTCCTGCGGGGCAGCCGCGTCGGGTTCGTCGTACCACTGCCCGAGCAGGTGACCGAGGCGCGCGAGAAGTGGCGGTCCGTCGTCCCGGACCCCGCGTTCACCACGGCCTCGCCGTACGCCGACAACGACGCGGCCCTGCTCGCGGCGGCCTGCACCCATCTCGAGGCGGGCGCGAACGTCCTGATGCTCGACTGCATGGGCTACGGGGTGCGGCACCGCCGGTCACTGCGTGCGGCGGGGCTCACCGTGCCGGTCCTGACGCCGGGTGCGGTGGTGGGCGCCGCCCTCGGCCCCCTGCTGGACTGAGGGCCTCAGCGGTCGGCGTCGGTCTCGACGTACCGCAGCCAGTACGGGTCGCCGATGCGCTTGCCGACGCGCAGCGCGGCGTCCCGTACCGCCCGGCCGAAGCGGGCCGCGTTCCCGTCGTGCAGCTCGGGCGCGGGCAGCGCGACGCCTATGCCGAAGATCTGCCCGGTGTCGCTGTCGAGGACGGCGGCGGAGACGCCCGCGACGTTCGGCACGTACTCGCCGCGGGATGACTCCCAGCCGTCGGCACGGACGCGGGCCAGGCAGGAGGTCAGCTCACCGGGGGTGCGCGGGGCGGAGCCCGTGCTCTGCTCCAGGCGCGCGTCGACGAGGCGCAGCACCTGCGCGTCGTCCAGGCGGGCGAGCAGCGCCCGGCCCATGGAGCTGGCGTAGGCCGGGGCCCGGGTGCCGGCCGGGGTGTACGCCTGGAGGGCGCCGGTCGTCCCGAGCCGCATGTGGAGCACGAGCGACTCGGGACCGTCGAGCACGTCCACGTATCCGGTGTACCCGATGTCGGCGACCAGCCTGGCCAGCTCCTCCTCCAGGAGCGAGGCCGTGCTGCGCGAGGCACGGAAGTGGTATGAGGCCTCCATGACGAGTACGCCGGGGCGGTAGGCGCGGCTCGTCGGGTCGCGGTCGAGGAAGCCGTAGTCGGCCATCATGCTCAGCGTCCGCGACACGGAGCTCTTGGGCAGGCCCAGCGCCCCCGCGACATCCGTCACGGTCAGGTCGCGCTGCAGACGTGCCATCAACTGCAGGACATCGCGCGCGTTGGCGAGTGTGCTCACCGTTCTCCCGCCTCCCCCGAGCTCACCCGAGTCGTGTCGTCCGATCGTAAAGGGCGCCCGGGCGCCCCCTCGACCGCCCCTCGTCCGCGACTCCGGACCGCCCACATTTCGAGAATCCCGGCTCAGCCCTTGACGGCGGAATGCGCCATATGGATGATCCAAAGAGATCCAGATATTCAGATGCTGTTCCATATTTTAGAACTTTCCCAGGCGACTGACAAGGCGCCCACCCGTACGGGAGCACCGAAGACCCATGAGCACTGACGCCTCTCCCCAGGCAGAGACCTCGCACTCCGCGAGTGAGGGCCTGCGCCATCCCCGCGCCCTCGCGCCCGGCAACCTGATCCTCACCGTGGTGCTCAGCGTGTTCGGCGCGATCGTGGGCGTACAGCTGCTCGCCACGCTCGGCGTCACCCCGAGCACCTCGCTGATCGGCGCGCTGGCCGCGATGACGCTGGCTCGCGTACCGCTCGTCTGGTTCCGCGGATTCCGCTCGGTGCACGCCCAGAACCTCGCGCAGACCAGCATCTCCTCGGCCACGTTCGGCGCCGCGAACAGCCTGTTCCTGCCGATCGGCATCCCGTTCCTGTTCGGGATGGACGACATGATCATCCCGATGCTGATCGGCGTCTCCGCCGCCATGCTGGTCGACGCCTGGCTGCTCTACCGGATGTACGACACCCCGGCGTTCCCCGCGAAGAACCCCTGGCCGCCCGGTCTGGCCGCCGCCCAGGCCATCAAGGCCGGCGACGAGGGCGGGCGCCGCGCCAAGGTGCTCGGCCTGGGGCTGGTGACCGGCCTGGTCGGAGCCGCGTTCACGCTGCCGATGTCGGCGTTCGGCGTGGCCCTGATCGGCGGTTTCGGTGCCATGGCCGCCTTCGGTGTCGGCCTGCTGTTCAACCAGTACGCCGACCCGCTGTTCGGCCTCGACCTGGGCGCCATGTACCTGCCTCACGGCATGATGATGGGGGCGGGTCTGGTCGCCCTGGTCCAGGTCGGCCGCACCATCGTGAAGGTCCGGCGCACCCCGGCGGACGACACCCGCGCGGCCGGCGCGCCGGAAGGCGCCCGGCGTCTGGGGCGCTCCATGCGGCTGGGCTTCGGCGCCTACCTCGTGATCTCGGTCCTGCTGGCGTTCGGCACCGGTGCCGCCACGCACATGAGCCCCGGCATGCTGATCGGCTTCCTGCTGTACGCCTCCGTCGCCGCGTTCCTGCACGAACTGCTCGTCGGCATCGCGTCGATGCACTCGGGCTGGTTCCCGGCCTTCGCGATCGCCCTGATCACGCTGCTGCTCGGCATCCTCATCGGCTTCCCGCCCGAGGCGCTCGTCGTGCTGTCCGGTTTCACCGCCGCGACCGGCCCGGCCTTCGCCGACATGGGGTACGACCTGAAGGCGGGCTATCTGCTGCGCGGCGAGAACGCCGACCCGGCCTTCGAAATGGAGGGCCGCCGTCAGCAGCTGATCGCCGCCATGATCGGATTCGGCGTCGCCATCGTCGTCGTCCTCGTCTCGTACCGGATGTTCTTCGACAACGGGCAGACCGCCCCGATCGATGCCGCGTACGTCGCCGCGATCAAGGCGGGCCCGTCCGCGGAGACCGCCCGGGACCTCGCCCTGTGGGCGATCCCCGGCGCGATCGTGCAGCTCATCGGCGGCTCGAAGCGCCAGCTCGGCATCCTGCTGGCGACCGGGCTGCTGATCACCACACCGATGGCCGGCTGGATGGTCGCCGCCGGCATCGCCGTCCGCGTCCTCGCTCCCCGCGTCCTCGGCCCGAAGGCCAAGGACGACCTGGAGGTCTTCGCCGGCGGCGCGATCGCCGGTGACGCCCTCTACTCGTTCGGCAACGGCGTGTTCAAGGCCGCCAAGTAGGCCAGTGGGCCCAGCCGGACGGCCCGTACGTCCTCTCGCACCCCTGTACAGAACCACCCTGGGAGAACCCCGTGAAGCGACAGTTGACCCATGACGACATCCGCGCGGCCGTGTACGGCGGTGCCGTACTCGGCGGAGGCGGCGGCGGATTCGTCGAGCGGGGGCTGCGCACCGCCGAACTGGCCCTCCAGATCGGCATACCGGAGCTGTGGTCGGCCGACGAGTTCGCGGCCGACGACCTGACCGCGACGGTGGCCCTGGTCGGCGCCCCCGCGGCGCCCGACCCGCAGGTGTTGCCCACGCACCTGCTGCGCGCCCTGGAACTGCTCCGCCGTGACCTGCCGCGCCCGCTCGTCGCGATTCACACGAACGAGAACGGCGCCGAGACCACCATCAACGGCTGGTTCCACTCCGCGATGACCGGCCTCCCCGTCATCGACCTGGCCTGCAACGGCCGCGCCCACCCCTCCAGCGTGATGGGCGCGATGGGCCTGCATCAGGAGGAGGGCTACCTCTCCTCCCAGGGCTACGCGGGCGGCAAGCCGTACGCCTACGTCGAGGGCTCGGTCTCCGGCCGTCTGGACGCCACGTCGAACGTGGTCCGGCGCGCCTCCGTCGAGGCGGGTGGCTGGGTGGGCGTCGCCCGCAACCCCGTCGAGGTCGGCTACGCGGTGCGCAACGGCGCCCCGGGCGCGATCGGTTCCGCCATCGAACTGGGCCGCCGCTTCCTGGCGGGCGGTGTGCTCGGCGCCGCCCAGCATCTCGGCGGCGAGATCGCCGTGACCGGCACGGTGCGCGAGTACCGCTGCGAGCAGCGGGAGGGCCTGGACGTGGGCGTCGCGGTCCTGGACGACGCGGCGCGCACCACCCTGTACATCGTCAACGAGTACATGGCGCTCGATGTCGCCGGTGTCCGCCGGGCCACGTTCCCCGATCTGATCACGACGTTCGACGAGGACGGGCAGCCGCTCGCGTCGGCACACGTCGAGGTCGGCAAGCAGGTCAGCGTCCTGGTCGCCCCGGCCGAGAACCTCCTCCTCTCCCGGACGATGTACATGCCCGATGTGTACGCGCCGGTGGAGGAGCTGCTCGGCATCGAGTTCGCCCCGGCCGCACGGGTCCTCTCCGATGCCTGAGCAGGCCCCGGCCGGTGTCGCCGAGGACGGCTCCGTACGGGAGTTCTGTGACGCCCAGTGGGAGACGGAGGTGCTCCCCCTCGTACGGCAGCACATCCGCGTCCCGGCGGTCAGCCCCGCGTACGACCCGGACTGGGAGGCCCACGGCCACCTCGACCGGGCCGTCGACGCGGCGGCGGCGTGGCTGCGGAACGTACCGCTGCCCGGCCTGCGGGTGGAGGTCCTGCACGCGCCCGGACGTACGCCGCTGATCTTCTTCGAGATACCGGGCGAGGGCACACAGGCCCAGGAGACCGTCCTGTTCTACGGCCATCTCGACAAGCAGCCCGAGGGCGACGGATGGACCGGGGGCCGCACCGCGTGGGAACCGGTCTTCGACGGCACCCGGCTGTACGGCCGCGGCGGCGCCGACGACGGATACGCGCTGCCCGCGTCGGTGACCGCGGTGCGGGCGCTGGCCGAGCAGGGCGCGGCCCGGCCGCGCTGCGTCGGCGTGTTCGAGGCCGGTGAGGAGTCGGGCAGCCCCGACCTCGACCACTGGTTCGCCGTGCTCGCGCCGCGCATCGGCGAGGTGGGCCTGGTGGTCTGCCTGGACTCCGGTGCGGGCGACTACGAACGGTTGTGGCTGGTCACGTCGTTGCGCGGGGCCTGCGGCGGGACGCTCGACGTCCGGGTCCTCGGCGACGGCGCGCACTCCGGGGACGCGGGCGGTGTGGTGCCGTCGTCGTTCCGGGTGCTGCGGCGGTTGCTGGACCGGCTGGAGGACGGCGCGACGGGTGCGCTGCGCCCGGACGTTCTGCACTGCGAGGTGCCGGACGAACGCCGGGCCCAGACACGTGAGGCGGCGGCGCTGCTGGGCGAGCAGGTCTGGGGCCGCTTCGACTGGTACGGGAACGCGTCCCCGGTGACGCGCGATCCCGAGGAGCTTCTCCTCAACCGGGCCTGGCGCCCCAGTCTGGAGGTCACCGGAGCGGACGGGATTCCTCCGGTGGCATCGGCGGGCAACGTGCTGCGTCCGCACACGCGTGTGAAGGTCTCGCTGCGGCTGCCGCCCACGGTGGACAGCGCGGCGGCCCTCGCGGAGGTCGGCCGGATCCTCGAGGCGGACCCGCCGTACGGCACGTCGGTCCGGTTCACGCCCGACCGGGTCGTCGCCGACGGCTGGCACGCACCCGCCGAACAACCGTGGCTCCGGGCGGCGCTGTCGGCGGCGAGCCGGTCCTGCTTCGACGGGGCGGATGTCGCCCGGATCGGTCAGGGCGGCACGATTCCCCTGATGGGGAAGCTGACCCGGCAGTTCCCCGAGGCGCAGTTCCTGGCCTGCGGTGTGCTGGGCCCGGGCGCGAACGCCCACGGCCCGAACGAGTCCCTCCATGTCCCGTACGCACGACGCCTCACGTCGAGCCTGTCGCTGATCCTCAACGACTACGCCCTCCGGCCCCGGCCTGAGTGAGCCCGCCCCCGCGGGCTGAACGACGCGTGGAATCGCGAGGGCCCGCCCCGGAATGCTTCCGGGGCGGGCCCGTTCGCGCCTGTGGACGGGCTGGATCAGCTCGTCAGGTCGGGGCGCTGGGTCACCCGGATCGAGTTGACCAGCGTCGTGCCGGTGACCGCCTTGAAGCCCACCTCCAGCCGGCCGTCGGTGACCTTGACCGTGAACGTCCTGGACAGTTCGGTCCGGGCACCGCCCGACTCCAGGCGGACGTCCACGTCCGCGACCTTCTCCACACCTTCGGCCGTCACGTCGAAGACACGCTGTCCCGGCTTCACGCCCGCCGGCTCGGCGAAGCCCAGCTCCACCTGGTAGACGCCGTTCGGGACGGCACCGAAGCGGTACTCGCTGACGCCTTCCCGGCCCGAACGCAGCAGTTGCTGCTCCTGGGAGCTGCCGGCACCCGCGATGTCCTTACGGGTGTAGGTGAGGGCGGTGCTGTCACCTACGTACCCGAACGAGCCCTCCACGTACGGCCGGTCCTGGGTCCAGGTGTCTCCGAGTGCGTCCAGGGACGCGGTGTCCGCACCCACGTCCACACCCTTCTGGTACGCCGGGACGACCAGCTTCAGCGGCAGCGAGAGCGACGGTGTGCGGGCGCTCTCCGATGTCAGCACGAGGGTTCCCGAGTACACCGTGCCGGGCTTGGCCGCGGCCGTGTCGAAGGTCAGCGTCACCTGCTGCCGCGCGCCGGCACCCAACGTGCCGGACGCCGGGGCGATCTTCAGCCAGGAGGCGCCGGACTTCTCCGCGACGGTGTACGCGGCGGACGAGCCGCCGTTGGTGAGGGTCAGGGTGCGCCGGCGCTGCTCGCCCGCCGGAACGACCAGCTGCCACCCGGACCCGTTGTCGGCCCGCACCGCTCCCGTGGTCAGGGCGGATTCGGTGCGCAGCGCGGACAGGCTGCCCAGTTCGGCCGTGCGGGTCGCGGTGGCGTAGTGCGGCGCCGTGATCGTGACCTTGTGGTCGGCTGCCGCGTCCACCGGGACCTGCGTCAGGTACGCGCCGTCGGAACGGGTGGTCGCCGTGCCGACGCTCGTCCCGTCGCGGGTGACGGTGACGGTGGCGCCGGCGACCGGCTTGCCGTCGTTGGCGTCGGTCACCGTGCCGGAGACGACGGCGTGACCCTCGGGCCGGAAGCTGATCGCCATGCCGTCGCGGACGGAGAGCTGGTCGTACGAGTACTGCAGGGCGTCGGTGCCGTCGTGGTTCTCGGCGCCGATGGTGGCGCCGGTGGCCTGCTCGAAGCCCTTGGCGCTCGGGTCGATGCCCTTGTAGTGGAAGGTGTATGTGCCGTCCTCCCCGATCACCGCGGCGAAGCCGATGCGCCGGGTCGTGTCGCGGGCGATGAGCATGTCGCGCCACTCGACGACGTACTCACGGTGCGGGGCGTTGCCGCGTACCGCCGTGTAGATGCCGGAGGAGGCATCCATGGCGAGCTGGTCCCAGAACGGGGAGAGCGCGCCGTTGGCCGGGGCCTTGTCCGGCAGCGGGGTGTTGTCAAGCAGGGAGAGGTAGCCGAAGATCAACTGGCCGTCACGGGTGACCCAGCCCTTGTCGTACGTGTGGCCGTACAGGGCGACCGGGAAGGGCGGGGTGACGGCCGTGTACGACGTGATGCCGAGCCTGGTGTCGCCCGCGGGGAACTCCTCGGAGACCTGACGGCATGTGGTGCCGAAGGCGTCGGTGCGGGTGGCGAGGGCGACGTCCTTGGTGGCCGTGCCCGTGGCGACGTCGGTCACGATGCCGATGGTGGCCGCGCAGTGGTTCAGTGGGGTCAGGCTGATCCGGTAATCGCCGCCCACGGGCAGCGTCAGCTTGTAGCTGCCGTCGGCTGCGGTCGTGGCGCGGACCGGGGTGCCCTGCACCTTGATAGCGACGTCGGCCTCGGTGCCGGATTCGCTGCGCACGGTGCCCGTCAGGGTGCCCGTGGGTGCGGTGGCGAGCGCCGTGTCGTGGGTGGCGGAACCGCCGTCGGTGACGGTGAGTTCGGCGGTGTCGGTGACATAGCCGAACTTGTTGACGGTCACCGTGTACGCACCGGAGACCAGCCGCGGGAAGGCGTAGGTGCCGTCCTTCTTCGTGGTCAGGGTGGCGTGCGTGGGACCGGCCACGGAGACCTCGACGTCGGCGGTCCGCTCGCCGCCGATGGTGACGGTGCCGGTGAGGGCGCCGACGTGGTCGCGCGGGGCCGCGTTGACGGCGGCGTACGCGTCGAGCCGGCCTTCGCCGTAGACGTTGTTGAAGGCCGCGGTGCCGCCGCAGGTGGTGTCGTCGACGTCGATCGCGGCCTTGTTCAGCACCGCTTCGGTGGCGGTGATGTCACCACGCAGTGCCGGGGCCGCCGACCAGAGCAGAGCGACGGTGGCCGCGGTGTGCGGTGAGGCCATCGATGTGCCCGACTTGGCCGCGTAGCCGCCACCGGGGGTGGCGGAGCGGACGTTGACGCCGGGGGCGGCGATGTTCGGCTTGACGGTGCCGTCGACGCCGGGTCCGCGCGAGGAGAACGAGGCGATCTTGTTGTTGCTGTCGAAGGCACCCGAGGCGTACGTGTTCGTGTAGGCGCCCGGGGAGCCGGCCGTGTCACAGTACGATCCCGCGTTGCCGTTGGAGAAGGCCGGGAAGATCCCGGCGTCCCGCCACGACTGCACCATCGCCTGGTACCAGGTGTCCAGGCTGTCGGAGCCCCATGAGTTGTTGATGACGTCGGGGGCGCGATCGGGGCGCGGGTTCTCCCCGTCGGCGTCGGTCGGCGCGACCATCCACTGCCCTGCGGCGAGCAGCGCGTCGCGCGGACAGCCCTGCGGGGTGCAGGCCTTGGCCGCCATCCAGCGGGCGCCGGGTGCGACGCCTGTGGAGTTACCGGCGCCGTCCTCACCGACCATGGTGCCCATCGTGTGGGTGCCGTGCCCCAGATCGTCGCAGGGCTGTGCCGCACCGCAGGTGTGGGTCGCGTCGAACCAGTTGTAGGCGTGGTCGTACGTGCCGTCGGTCTTCAGCCCGCGGTAGGCGGCGGCGAGGGCGGGGTGCTGGTAGTCGACGCCGGTGTCGATGCTGCCGATGACCGTGCCCTCACCGCGAACCCCGTACTCGTTCCACACCTTGGGGGCGTTGATGCGGTCGATGTTCCACTCGATGCCGTCGACCTTGGCCTCGTTGGTGCCGTTGACCGCGGGCGGGAGCGGGACGGTGTCGTCGGCCTCGATCGACGCGACGTCGGATCGGGCGGCGATCTTCGCGGCCAGGGCCTTGCTGCCGGTGACCTTGACCGTGTTGCTGATCCAGTACGACGTGTAGGACGCGTCGGCCTGCTTCAGCAGTGCGGTGAGTCCCTGCTGCGAACTTCTGGCGTAGGCGGTCTTGGCCTTCAGGACTGCGCGGCCCTGACCTGTCTTGGTGGTGGCTCTCTTCGCGGCCGAGGTGTCGGCCTGCGCGTCGAGCTGTACCCAGAACGAGACCTTGTCGTGCCGGGTGAAGTCCTTGAGCAGGGCGCTGTCCGCCTTGCTCTGCAGGGTGCTCGGCGGGACCGGTTCGGGGTCGGCGGCGACGGCCGGCAGGGCGCCCAGGAAGGGGGCGCCGAGGGTCGTGGCAAGCACGGTGGTGAGCAGTCCTCGCCACCGGGGTGTTCTGTGTCGGTTCACGTCTGCATTCCTCATCGGGTCAGCTGCTCAGGTCGGGACGCTGGGTGACACGGACGGCGTTGACGAGGGTCTTCTCGGCGCCGGTGGCGACCAGCCGGACGTTCAGCTGGCCGTCGGTGACGGTGACCGTGAAGGACTTGGCGAGCGCCCGGTAGCTGCCGCCGGTCTCGGCGACGATGTCCAGGTCGGGCAGGCGGACGGAGCCCTCGGCGAGGACGTCGGTGAGACGCTGTCCGGCCGTGACCTTGCCGAGCTCCGCGAAGTCCAGCTCGACCTGGTAGGTGCCGTTCGGCACCTGGTCGAAGCGGTACTCGAGAGCGCCCTCGCGGGCGGTGCGCAGCAGCTTGTCGTCGGTGGTGTCCTCGATGGCGTTGGTGGTGCTCGTCTTTGTGGACTGGCCGACGAAGCCGTACGAGCCGGCGGTGTACTTCCGGTCCGGGGTCCAGGCGTCGGACGCGGAGTCGGTGTACGCCTTGGCCCCGCCGGCGTCGATCGCCGTGCGGTAGGCGGGCACGGACACGGTGACCGGAATCTTGATCTCCGGGGCGCGGCCACTGTCGGAGGCGATGACGACGGTGCCCTTGAGAGCGGTACCCGGCGCCACGCCGTGCGTGTCGAAGGTCAGGACGACCTTCTGCTCGCCGCCCTTGGCCAACTGCCCCTGTGCGGGCGCGGCGCTGAACCAGGAGGCGCCAGTGGCCTCGGTGACCGTGTAGCCGGATTCGGAGGCGGAGTTGGCGAGGGTGAGGGTGCGCTGGCGGCTCTCCTCGGCGGGAACGACGACGGTCGTCGCGGCGGCCGGGGTGGCGGTGACCTTTCCGGTGGTCAGCGCGGTGGAGAACTGTTCCGTGGAGCCCGTGGCGAGGGCGACGGTACGAGTTCCCGCGCCGTAGTGAGCGGCGGTGACGGTGACGTCGTAGTCGGTCTTGTCGCCGGTCACCGGCGTCTGCACCAGGTACGTGCCGTCGGACCCCGTGGTGCCGGTGGCGACGGGCTCGCCGTCACGCGCGACGGTGACGGTGGCTCCGGCGAGCGCCTTGGAGTCGTTGGCGTCGATGACGGTGCCGGTCAGGGCCGCGCTGCGGGTGGGCCGGAACTCGACCGCCAGGCCGTCGCTCACGGACGCCTCGTTGTACGAGTACGCCAGTGCGTCGGTGCCGTCCGCGTTCTCGGCCCCGATGGTGGCGCCCAGGCCCTTCGCGTAGTCGCCGCCGGTGGGATTGCGGTAGTGGAAGGAGTACGTGCCGTCCTCGCCGATCACCACGGAGAAGTCGAGCCTCTGCGTGCGCGCGGCGGACGTCACCGCGTTCCGCCACTCCACGACGATCTCGCGGTGCGGGGCGGTGCCGCGGGCCGACCAGTAGATGTCGCCGCCGTCACTGGCCAGCTGGAGGTTGTCCCAGAACGGGTAGAGGGAGCCGTTGGGGAGCCCCGGGTAGGGGACGGTCCGGTTGGCGCTGAGGTTGTTGGACGTCTCGAAGCTGAGGTAGCCCTCAATGTTCGCGCCGGCCTGCCGGTACGTCTTGCCGTACAGCGCCACCGGGAAGGGGAACTTGACCGTGGCCGAGCCGTCGTAGTCGCTGCTGGTGCTGAGCTTGGTGGCGCCGGAGGGGAACGTGGTGTCGTGCGTGGTCCGGCACACGGTGCCGAACCGGTCGCCGCGGTTGGGCAGGGTGAGGTTCTTGGCACCGTCGCCCTCGACGACCTGGACGCCGAACGAACCGATCGTGGCGCACCGGGAGACCGGGGTGATCGTCAGCTGGTAGTCACCGGCCGGGAGCCGGAGCGCGTACGTACCGTCGGCCGCCGTCTTGGTGGCGGTGTCGGCGGGGGCACCCGCCACCACGATCTTCGCGCCGGCCTCGGGGCCGGACAGCGTGGTCACGGTGCCGGTGAGCGTGCCGATGGGCGCGAGGGCGAGGGCCAGGTCGCGGGTGGCGGTGCCGCCCTCCGTGACGGTGGCGGTCGATTCGGCGGTCGTGTAGCCGAACTTGGTGACCTTCACCTTGTAGTCGCCGACCATGAGCTTCGGCAGGCTGTACGTGCCGTCGGCGCGGGTGTCGGCCAGGGCGTTCATCGGCCCGTCGAGTTCCACGGTGGCGCCGGCCAGCGGTGCGCCGGCCGAGGTGACGGTGCCGGTGAGGCCGCCGAGCGGGCCGCGGGGAACGGATGCGACGGCCTCGTAGGCGTCGAGTCGGCCTTCGCCGAAGACGTTGTTGTTCTCGGCGCTGCCGCCGCAGGTGGTGTCATCCACGTCGTGGGCGGTGCGGTCGAGGAGACGTTCGGTGGCCGCGACGTCGCCGCGTATCGCCGGGGACGCCGCCCACATCAGGGCGACGGTGGCGGCGGTGTGCGGTGAGGCCATCGACGTACCGGACATGACGGCGAATCCGCCACCGGGGGCGGCCGAACGGACGTCGACGCCGGGGGCGGCGATGTCCGGCTTGACGGCACCGTCCTCGCCGGTGCCCCGGGACGAGAAGTACGCGATGTCGCCGGCGCTGTCGAAGGCACCGGTGGCGTAGCTGTTGGTGTAGGCGCCCGGGGAACCTGCGGTGGCGCAGTCGGGGCCGGCGTTGCCGTTGGAGAACGCGGAGAAGATGCCCGCGTCGGTCCACGCCTGGACCATGTCCGTGTACCAGGTGTCGATGACGTCGGCACCCCAGGAGTTGTTGACGACGTCGGGGGCCAGGTCCGGGCGCGGGTTCTCGCCGTTGCGGTCGGTGGGCGCGAGGATCCACTGGCCGGCCGCCATCAGCGCGTCCTGCTCGCAGCCGAGCGGGGTGCACGCCTTGGCGGCGATCCACTGGGCGCCCGGCGCGACACCGATCTTGTTGCCGTCACGGTCGTCCCCGACCATGGTGCCCATCGTGTGGGTGCCGTGTCCATGGTCGTCGCAAGGGGCGTCGCCCGGGCAACTCGCGGTGGCGTCGAACCAGTTGTACTCGTGCTGGTATGCGCCGTCGGCCTTCAGGCCGCGGTACTTGTTCATCAGTGTCGAGTGCTGGTAGTCGACGCCGGTGTCGATGTTGGCGACGACCGTGCCACTTCCATTGATGCCCAACTCGTCCCAGACCTTGGGCGCGTTGATGCTGTCGAGGTTCCACTCGACGCCGTCGACCGTCGGCTCCTGCTCGGCGGGCAGTTCGTCGGGCAGCTGGAGGAGCTTGTCGGCCGCGATGGAGGCGACCTCCGGGCGGGCGGCGATCTTCTGGGCGAGGGCCTTGTCGCCGGTGACCTTGAGGGTGTTGCTGATCCAGTACGAGGTGGAGTGCGCACCCGCCTTCTTCACCAGGGCCTCGATGCCGGCCTGGGTGGTGACGGCGTGCTGCTTCTTGGCCGCGATGACGGCCTTGTCCCGGCCCACCCGGGTCTTCGCCCGCTTCGCGCCCGTGGTGTCGGCCTTGGATCCGAGCTGCACCCAGAAGGTCGTGGTGTCTTTCTTGTCCAGTTGCTGGACCACCTCGGTGTCGGCCTTGGCCCGCAGGTCGGCCGCGGGTGACGGTGCGGGGTCGGCGGTGGCGGGGACCGCTGCGAGGAGCGGCACCCCCATGGCCACGGTGAGCGCGGCGGCCAGCAGGCCGTGCCGTCGCGCGAGTTGCTGTGTCACGTGCGAACTCTCTTTCCGGAGGATATGAGCAGGGGCGGGCCGGGGCGTGGGCCGGCCGGGGCCGTCACGCCGGCGAAGGGGCGGGGGTCAGCCCGGGGCCCGACTGCCTTGGCAGGCCCATGACACCCAGGGGCGAGGAGGCGACGATGACGCGTCGCCGTGAGGGAAGTTGCCGCAACACGCACGCTCCTTCACAGGAAGTCCACGCATGAGTCGTGGGACGTTCGCAAGGGGGTGACCACACAGCAGTATGGGTCGGACACAGCAGGTCACCGGGGGTGCGGGGCTGGCGAGTTGGCGACATGACGCGCTCTCGCCAACCGTTCGTCCGGACGGGCATGGGAATGCCGCCGGGACGCCGGGTGCCCCCGGACGCGATGGCGTCCGGGGGCACCCGGCGGGGCGGGCCGCTCCCGTCAATTCACGGCGTACGCCCGGGTGATGGTCTGCTGCACCGAGTTGCCGTCGGCGTCCTCGGCGCCGATGCGCAACGACACGAAGCCGGAGCCCTTGGGGTGGTGGGCGGAGACGGTGAACCGGCCGTCGGCGCCGCCGGTCACCCCCGCCCTGTGCCAGGTCGTTCCGTCGTCGTACGAGACGTCCGCCGTCAGCGTCCTGGCCCGCACGGGGCCTGTGGTGCCGGGCTCCTCGGTACGCACGGCGAAGCTGAACTTCTCGCCTGCGGGCGCCCGGTTGAGCAGGTCGAGCGGAAGATCGTAGTAAAGCTGGAGCAGCGGCAGCGGAGCGGTCCCCGACTCCGGGCGGGCCGAGGTGAAGCGCCATTCGGAGTGGGTGCGCGTGGACATCTTCCAGTAGTCGGCGGTTCGAGCACTGTCCATGGTCAGCGTGTACTCGGTCGGCTCGGCGTACGGAGCGGGGAACGAACCGACGGCCGTGATGTGCTTCGCCAGCACCTCGCCGTGTGCGGAGAGCTGGGTGGAGAACGTGTCGGTGGCGTACGAGTACACGCCGTCGTGACCGGCCTCCGAGTCGGTCCAGGGGGTGATCGCCGGATTCATCGTGGCGGGACCGCGCACCGGGATGTACTCCGGGTCGTTCTCGGGGACGGCGGGGCGGGCCACCTGCTTGAGCCAGTCCTCCTTGACGACCTGGCCAGGGCTGTAGTCGGTCATCGGGCCGCTGTAGTGGCTGCCCCATTCCTTGTCCAGATAGACGAGGTGACGCCACGTCACTCCGTTCGCCGACACCCATTCGGTGCGGTGGATCGGCGCGGGCAGGGGTCGCGGCGTGGTCCAGGAGGTGGCGATCACCTGGCCCGGCCGGTAGGCCCAGCGAAGGTCCTGGGCGGCGGGGTGCTCGGTCTGGGAGTGGTAGTCGGCCTCGACCCGGGCGGTGGTGGTCGTGTCGACCTTGAGCGTGGTGTCGTCGGGGATCTGCCCGTCCCACGGGAACATCAGGTCGTAGGCGTACCGGCTGTCGGCCTCCGCGGCGATCAGCAGGACCTGGTGTCCGGACGCGGCCTGCCGGGCCAGTGTCCGCCCAGGACCGGCGTCGAGCGTGAGAGCGGGCACCGGCAGGGTGGCCGTACCCGCCGAGGCGAGGTACCGGCCGGGCTCGGTGGTGTAGAGGATCACCGCCCTGGCTCCGGCCTTGGCCGCCGCCGTGACCTGGTCGGTGAGCGAGAGGTCCGCCGAGGCGCGGACCAGCGCGATCCTGCCGGACAGGTTCACGCCGGTGAGCTCGGCCGGCGAGGCGGTGCCGACCGGTACGACCCGGCGCAGCGAGACACCGTCCAGCTTCGGTGAGCCGACCACATACTCCGGGCTGCGCACGGCTCCGTGTCCGACCGCGTCGATGCGGATCTCGGGGGTGTACATCACCCACTGGGTGAACAGGGTGAAGCTCTCGCGGGTGGTCTTCTCGGTCGGCAGCGCGTACACGTGGTCCACGTACTGGTCGAGCTGCGCGATCTGCGTCGCCGAGCGCGATCCGCTGGAGCGTTCGTACCCCACCATCAGACCGCGGTGCTCGGCCGGGGTCGGTGTCCTGACCTTGATCTCCTTCGCGGCGGTGCCGTCGAGGGTGACCGTGCGGTCGCTGTCGACGACCATCTGCGGGTCACCGGCCAGCGTGAAGTCGATGACCTGCTTTCCCGCCTCGTCGAACCCTGCGAGGAAGCCCATCAGGCTGTACGTGCCCGGCTTCACGCGGAAGACCACGTCGCCCTTGGCATTGAGGGGAAGCGTGGAGAGGGCGCCGGTGTCCAGGTTGTAGAGGCTCACGTCGCTGTTGCGGTAGGCGAGCTGCCCTGTGTGGTTGACGGCGTGCACGGTGAGGGCGACCGCCCGGTCCTCCTTCACCAGACCGAACTCGGTGTGCACGGTGGCCGATCCGTCTCGCGCCTCGGCGGCCAGCGTCCCGCTGATCCGGCCGCTCGGTCCGGCCGCGGGATCTGCGGTGAGGCCGACCTCGGCCGTGCCGTGCGCCGGCACGGTGACGGTGTCGGCGGAAGGGGTCACCATGCCGGCGGGCAGCGGGGTGCCGAGGCCGTTGTCACCGCGTACGGACAGGTCGAGGATCTGCGCCATGTCACCGTCGTTGCGGTAGGTCACGGTGCGGGCGACCGGCTCGTTCGCCGCGCCGTACTTGAAGAAGCCGAAACCGACGGAACCGGTCGCGAAGAGCGTCCGGGCCGTTGTCCGGCCGATGTCCACCCGACCCGCGCCCTGCTCGTATCCCGTGGCCCCCGCCACGGACTCGGAGGTCGACATCAGGGCGTCCTTCAGCCGCTGCGGCGACCAGTCGGGGTGCTCCTGGGCGAGGATCGCCGCCGCGCCCGACACGTGCGGGGTGGCCATGGAGGTGCCGCTGAGCGCCGTGTAGTGATCGTCGACGATCTGGCCCTTGGAGGTACCGGCGGCGCGGGCCGCGACGATACCGACGCCGGGCGCGGCGATGTCGGGCTTGAGCGAGCCGTTGGTGAGCGGGCCCCGGCTGGAGAACGACGCGGTGGCGTCGTTGTGGTCGACGGCCGCGACGGCCAGGGCGGAGGGGGCGGCGGCGGGGTTGGAGACGGTGTTCGGCGCGGGCCCGTCGTTGCCGGCCGCGATGACGAACAGCGCGCCGGTCTCCGCGGTGAGGCGTTCGACGGCCAGACTGGACGGATCGTCCCCGTTGCCGGGGCCGCTGCCCAGGCTCATGCTGATCACCTTGGCACCGGTGTGCGCGGCCCACTCCATGGCGCCGATGACGGCGGACGTGCTCCCCTGGCCGTTCTTGTCGAGCACCTTGCCGATGACGAGCTGCGCGCCGGGGGCGACGCCCTTGTACTTCCCGCCGGAGGCTGCGCCGCTGCCGACGACGGTGTCGGCGACATGGGTGCCGTGGCCGTTGTTGTCGACCACCGACGCGGTGTCGCCCTCGGTGGTGAAGTTGCGGGACTCGACGACCTTGCCGCTCAGGTCTGGGTGGGTCGCGTCGATGCCACTGTCGAGCACGGCGACCTTCACGCCCTTGCCGTCGTAGCCGGCCTGCCAGGCGGCCGGGGCACCGATCTGCGGGACGCTCCGGTCGAGGGAGGCCGTGACCTTGGCATCGAGCCAGATCCGGGTCATCCCCCCGTCGAGCGCGGTCCTCGCGTCCTTGCTTCCGGGGCGCACCGCCTCGTCCCAGAACGTCCGGGCCCGCTTCTTGCGCGCACGGAGCGCGGCGGCGCCGAGGCTTGTCAGCGTGCGGGTGCGCGCGGCGCCGTCGGGCACGGCGGCACGGGCCGCGCGGGCGCCGGAGCCGTAGGAAACGATCAGTGGCAGGTCGGCGGAGCGCGCGTCGTCGTACCCCTGCTCGACCAGGGCGCTGACGTTGAACAGCCGCGCGTCGACCTTGCCGGCGTCGACCAGTTCCTGCGCCTGTTCGGGGATGACGAACAGGCCGTCGGACGATTCGCTGATGAACGCGTTGTGGCGGACGGTGCCGCCCTCCGCGGGGACGAGCATCGCCGAGCGGCGGCCGTCCGGCCACTGGGTCAGACGCACCACGTCGCCGGTGACGAGCGTGACCTGATGCTCCGTGGGCTGCGCTGCCGGGCCGGGGCTTTCGGGGACGGACGGGGCGGCCACGCCTGGCGTCTGGCCGAGGCCGCTCACGCTCAGGGCGAGGGCGGCGGCCGCCGCCAGTAGAGGGAACCGTCTGGATCCGGGCACGCGGGGCTCCTTGTCGACACGGGGGAAGTGCAGGGAGATCCCCGGAGCCTCGCGGATGCCCGCGCGCCACGACAAGGTGTACCGGTGGCGAGTGTGCGACAGCGTGCGCGCTGTCGCCGCTTCGCCACCCGGTGGTGCGGCCGGCCGTCACATCCAGTTGTTGCGCATGGCGTACCAGCCGAGCTGGAGCCGGGACGTCACCGACGCCAGGTCCATCAGCGCCCGCAGTCTTCGCTGGACGGTGCGCGGCGAGGTGCCCAGTTGCTTGGCGGTGGCCGCGTCCGTGAGGCCGGAAAGCATCAGCTGGAGGATCTGCCGGTCGACCGGGGCGAGTTCGGCGACCTCGCGCAGATAGGGACGGGAGTGCCGCCACGCGGTCGCGAACAGCTCGGTGACCAGCATGGTGAGCGGCTGCCGCAGCAGCACCGCGCGCTCCGGGCCGAGCTGGACCATGCCGACCTCACCGTCGGCGATGGCCAGTTTCAGCAGAGGGCTGTCGATCACCCGGACCTGCTCACCTCGGCGCACCCGCTCCTCCAGGGCGGCCACCGCCGCCGGTTCGGCGAGGAAGTCGCGGTCGACCAGGAGCTGGTAGGTGACCCCGGGGACCGAGTCGAACCCGGGCGGCGCAGCGTCCGCAGGCGACGTCAAGGTCCTCGGGACCGGTGTGACGGTGTTCAGTCCGGTCAGGAACGCCTGGAACGTGTGCCGGGCGCCGGTCTCCAGCTCCAGGACCCTGCGCCCTTGGTCCACCGGGCCGTCGACGGTCTCCACGTACACCAGACCGTCGTCCGCGGGCCGGGCGCGTACGAGGCCGGCCACGGCCGACTCGGCGCGCCGCAGGTCCTCCCCCAACTGCCGGAAGACGGCCCGCAGTCTCTCCTCCGTCTCCTCCGGCGCCTCGTCGTGCGCGGGGTAGCGGGCGAGCGGACGAGACGCACGCTCCGGCACCTCGGTGGGCCTCGCGGGATTTCCGGGATCGGGCGGGGGCTTGGACGTGGACATGGGCCTCAGTCTCGCCGACGGCCACAAGCACCTCCCCGGGTCCGGAGCCGCCCGGCGGAAGCACGGAAGGGCCCGTTCACCTTGGGATTACCGGCCGTTGAGCGGCGCGCCACTGTCCGGGAGGCGACGATGGCGAAAGTACGTCATGTCGTATCCTCGCCACCCCCGCGCACGTGAAAGCGGGCCGGCTCCCCAGCAGGAGCCGGCCCGCTCGGGTCCCGTCTAGCCGAGGGACTTGTTGACCCGGAAGGCCCGGGTGACGGTCTGCTTCACCGAGCTGCCGTCACTCGCCGCGACCGTGGCGCGCAGGGTCGCGTACGAGGCACGGAGGGGGGCGATCAGATAGGCGTGCTCCGGCGAACCATGCTTTCCAGCAGTCACCTTGACGGTGTGCCAGGTGACCCCGTCGTCCCAGCTGACTTCCAGCCGGGTGGGACCGACGGCGGCTTCGGCGGCGCCCGGGGCACGCTGGACGGCCAGGTCGACTCGCGTCACGGCGAGGAACCGTGCTCCGCCGGACTCGTCGAGACCGTGCGGGGTGAAGCGGACGGCCATCAGCGGCAGGACGGTGCCGGCCCCTGCGTCGGTGTCCGAGTCGAAGGCCCACTGCGCCTGCACCCGGGTGGACAGGGCGGCATAGGCCTGGTCACGGGTGAGGTCCGCGTCCAGGGTGTACCGGCCCGGACCGGCCGGGGCCGCGACGGACTTGGCGCTGCCGATGGCACTCCACTGGCTCACCTGCTGCCCGTCCTTGGCGAGCTTGAGCGTTCCCGTGGCGCCCCAGTCGGAGCCGCCGCGGGTGCCGTCGCCGTCGACGAACCACGGCGTTCCGGCCCAGACCACGGTGTCGTCGACCCGGTAGGCGGCCACGGCGGGCAGCGCCGGTCCGACCACCGCGGCCGCGAAGTCCAGTCGGCGCAGGGCGTGCGGGCCGAAGGTCTGTGCCGAGGTCGCGATCGACTGACGGCCGGCGATCGTGGCCCGGTCGAGCCACTCACCGGCTGTGCGGTAGTCACGCACGATCGAGGGGAAACGGACCTGCTGGTCGATGAAGAGCGGCAGCAGGGCGTCGTCGTCCGGCGTAGCCCCGGTGGTACCGGCGGCAGGAGCGCCCTGGGCGTTGAGGTGGACGCGTACGTCGGTCAGGTCACGGCGGTGGACCGAGAAGGCGGGGCCGGCCGGCACACCGTCGTTCCAGGTCCGTGCCACATGGTAGAAGAACGGGCTGGGTGCCTGCGTGGAGGCGTCCTTGGACGCGAACACGGCGAACGTACGGTACTTGGCGTCCCCCTCTGCGAACGGCGTCGCGTACAGGGTGTGTCCGGCACGCTCGCCGGTGGTGACCACGCTCAGCGTGTACGTGCCGGTGCCGGCGGGCAGCGCGAGCGCGGCCTGTACGGCAGTGGCACGGGCGGCCGGGTCGTGGACGTCGACGGCGACCGGGACGGCGGTGCGGGCGTCGAGGTCGACCGTGGTGTCCTCGATCGGGGTGACGGAGGTGGCGGCCATGGTGGTGGTGCGCTCCGTGCCGGTGCCGCTGGTGATCGTCATGCCGATCCAGTACTGGGCCTCGGGCACGGTCAGCGCTCCGGTGCCCGCGGTGAGGCGGACCGGGTAGCGGTCGCCGGTCCAGCGGTTGACCAGCAGGGCCGTGCCGGTGGCCGGCGTGCCGTCGCGCTGCTCGGCGTGGACCGTCACCTGGTGGCTGGGCACGGGGCTGTTCACGGCGAGGATCGTACGGGTGACGGGCGTGCCGTCCTGCGAGGCGGTAAGGACCGCGGACCACGGGCCGTGCGGCAGCAGGGTGGCGCGGGTGGTGACGGTCGCGGTCGCGGTGCCGTGCGCGGGGACGGTGACCTGGTCGCGGTCGACCGAGAACTGCCCGGCGTTGCCCGGCTGGGCGGTGGGCGAGAGCGGCTTCTCGATGGCCAGGTCGAGCGTCGTGGCGCTGTCACCGTTGTTGGTGAAGGTGATGGTGTGCTCGGTGTCCTTGCCGGCGCCGTCGGACCAGCCGGCCGTCGTCGTCAGGTTCGCCGGGGAGGCGAGGACCGTCTGCCGCACGGCGGTGCCCACGTCGACGCGGCCGGTGCCCTGCTGGTACGGCGCGCGCTTGGTGTTCGGCTCGGCGCTGTTCATGAGCGCCGTCTTGATCTGTTCGCCGTTCCAGTCGGGGTGCGCCTGGGCGACGAGCGCGGCGGAGCCCGCCACGTGCGGCGTCGCCATCGACGTACCGCTCTTGGAGGTGTGGCCGCCGCCCATCTTCGCGGCGACGATGCTGACGCCGGGTGCCGTGATGTCGGGCTTGACCGCGTTGTCACCGGTGCGCGGGCCTCGGCTGGAGAACGCTGCGAGTTCGTCGTCGGCGTCGACCGCGCCGACGGCGAGGGTGGCGTTGGCGATGGCGGGCGCCCCGACCGTGCCGGTGCCGTACTCGCCGTCATTGCCGGCGGCGACGACGAAGAGCGTGCCGCTGCTCGCCGACAGGTCGTTGATGGCCGCGATGGCGGGGTCCGTCTCGTCGGCCGGCCCGCCCAGGCTCATGTTGACGACCTTGGCGTGGACGGTGTTGACCGCCCAGTCGATGCCGGCCAGAACCGCCGAGGTCGGGCAGGAGCCGGTGTTGTCGCAGACCTTGCCCACGGCCAGCGACGCGTCTGGGGCCACGCCGCGGTAGGTGCTGTCGACGCCGGCGATGGTGGAGGCCACGTGGGTGCCGTGGCCGTTGTCGTCCTCGGCGGTGTCGCCGCCGAGGAAGTTGGACGAGACGCTCACCCGGCCCGCCAGGTCCGGGTGGTCGGAGTCGTAGCCGCTGTCGAGGACGGCGACGGTGACGCCCTTGCCGGTGTACCCGTCGGACCATGCCTGCGGAGCGTTGATCTGCGGGACGCTCTTGTCCAGGGCAACGTGCATCCGGCCGTCCAGCCAGAGCTTGTTCGCACCGCCGGCCAGCGAGCGGCCGGTGCCGGTGAGGCGCTTCCAGGTGGCGGCGGCGTCCGTGCGGCCGCGCGGGTCGAGCGAGGTCAGCCCCAGGCGGGGGATCGCGTGGCCGGGGCGGGCCGAGACGCCGGCCGCCGTACGGGCCTTCCGCGCGGCGCCGGCGCCCTTGGCGTGCTGGACGATCATGCCCACGCCGCCGTCGGCGGTGGTGCCCTTCGTGCCGTAACCGGCCTCCAGCAGCGCCTTGACGTCGAAGAGGCGGGGGTCGAGCCGGCCGGCGGCGAGCAGCGGATCGGCGTCCGAGGGGATGACGCTGACGTCGTCCGATCCCACGGAACTGGTGGTGAAGGAGACGTCCTCGCGGCCGGGTGCCGGGCTGACGGTGGCCGAGCGGATGGCGGCGCCGGAGCGTTCGACCGTGACGGTGTCGCCGGTGGGCAGCGGCACCGTGAAGGTGGCGGGCACCTCGGGCCGGGCGGTGGTGCCGGCCGGGCCAGGCGGGCCGGCTGCGTGCGCGACGGTGACGGGTATGAGCGTCGCTGCCACCAGACCGGCGGCGGCGACGATGGATCTGACCTGCATGAAGGGAACCCCCAAGGTTCATGGAGCATGGATTCGTCGCATCCTCGCAGCGCAGGGACCTTCAACAACGCTTGAGTGGTGGCGACTTGACGACGCGTCGTAGACCCGCCACCGCGCCGGGGCACACGAAAGGGCCGGGCCGTCGTGTGACGGCCCCGGCTCGGTGGCGTACATGTCGTGATCCTCGAATTCCGAGGACGTCCTGCCGTCCTTGGCCGATGTCCGTGCGCCGCGGGGCCGTCCCGGAAGGGGTGGCCCCGCGGCGTGTCTCAGCGGACCTCGTACGCGCGGATCATCGTCTGGCCGACCCGCGCCCCGTGTCCGTCGGCGAGCGTGACGCGCAGATGGACGAAGGTGCCGGCGGGGACGCCACCGGGCACGACCGCCTGCCAGGTCCCGTGCGACCGCTTCATCCGTGCCGGGTGCCAGTCGGTGACCGCGGCCGTGGTGGCCTGCTCACCGTAGCCGTACTCGACGCGGGCGTCCTGCAGGGCGACCGGTCCGTCCGCACCGTCCACGACCGCGCCGACACCGATCGTCGTCGCCTCGCCCGCCGGGCGGGAGTTGCGCAGATCGGACGGCAGGTCGAGCACCGGGACGAGGAGGCGCTGGGCACCCTGGTCGGCGGCGCCGGAGCGGAAGTTCCACTCCGTGCTGTAGGCCAGCCCGGTGCGGTCGATGCCGGTGGCGGGCCGCTGCCACGACTGGCGGAACGTCACGTCGGCCTGCTCCCGGGGCATCTCGTAGATGCCCGAGACCTGGGCCTGCGGCTCGCCGTTCACGAGCAGTTGACGGGTGCCGGAGTCGAGCCGGGCGATGGTGGAGTCGTGACCCCCGGCGTCGCCGAACGGGGCGATGGTGAAGGTGAGCCGGTTGCTGTTACGGGTCATCAGCGCGGGGCTGTAGGTGTTGCGCACGGGGCCGTACGGCGACTTGTACCAGTTCGCCGTGGACGCACCCTGCCGCACCGCGCGCGGTCCGTCGTACGCGGTGCCGCTGGTCGTGCCGAGGTCCCGGCGCATCAGCGTGGTCCAGGTCAGCCCCTCACTGCCGGACGGCGTGAAGTACTCGGTGCGCTGCTGCGGGGCGTGCAGCGGCAGCGTCGTGCCACCGGCCCACACGGCGGCCAAGCCGGGCAGGCCCACCTTCACATCGGACCAGTACGTCGTGTCGCCCGTGGCCTGCTGCACGTGGTAACGGGCGTCGGTGACGGCGAGCTTGCTGTCACGGACCCGCTGGATGCCGGGGCGGATCGCGTCCTTCGAGGTGTACGCCAGGTTGTAGACGTACGGACTGTTCGCGGTCGCCGTGCCGGACCAGCTCAGCTTCGCCGAACCCGTCTGCCCGGCCTCCGCCTTCAGCGTGAGGGCGTCGTCCCAGGTGATGGTGGCCTGCGGAAGACCCCCCTCGGGGCCGGTGATCTGGAAGCGGCCCTTGCTGTCGGGGACCGCGGCCAGCACACCGGCGGCTCCGGCCTTCCTGGCAGCGGTGTCCCACAGGTAGGCGTTGCCGCCGCCCGTCCCGGCGTCCACCAGGGCGACCTTGCCCTTCAGGTCCTGGGCCGCGAAGTTGGCGTCCGTTCCCTTGCCGATCGCGACGACCTCGGCGGATCCCCGGCCGTCGAACTCGGTGGCCTTCTGCACCGGCAGCGAGTCCAGGACCCGTCCGCCGCCCGTGGTGAACCGGGCCTGCGGCGCGGTCTGCCGTACGGAGGCGAGGAAGGTGACCTTGTCGGCGTGCCGGACCGGCTGGGCGTAGATCTCCTTGACGTACGACGGAACCGAGGTCGCGTAACCGGCGAGCATCCGGCCGGTGTCGTCCAGTCCGTAGGTCAGGCCGATCGCGAAGCCGTTGGGCCGGCTCGCCCGGTCGGTGTCCCACGCGACCCGCTCGGCGTCGCGGGCGTCCAGGGTGACGGTGGTGTCTCCGGAGACGGTGAGCTCCGGCCGGTAGAGCTGGGACACCGAGGCCACGCTGCCGATGTCGCCCGGCTCGTCCCTGGTCATGATCATCCCGCTGAGGGAGTAGCTGCCGAGCGGCACCCGGATCGTGGTGCTGCCGGCCTCGGGGTAGCCGATGACGTACCTGCCGGCGGTGTCGCGGTGGTCGTCGAACAGCTGGAATGACGAGAGCGACGACGCCGGGTCGCCGTGCCGGTCGAAGCCCTTGACCGTCAGGTCGGCCGACGGCACCTCCAGGTGCACGCCGAACGGAACGGTGACGCGCACGCCGTGCGCGCCCGTGCCGACGAGGCGGCCGGTGAGGGTGCCGTAGTCGCCGGCGTCGAGCTTCGCCGCGGGGTCGATGCGCACCGGAACGTCGGCGGTGCCGTTCGCGGGGACGGTGACCCGGGTGCGGGCGGCCGAGGCGAAGCCGCGGACGCGGGAGCCGTCGTCGCCGCGGACGTCGCCGACGGCGACGGTGAGCGTGACGTCCTTGTCCGTGACGTTGGTCAGCGTGACCGCACGGTCGACCGCGTCGAGTCCCGCCTGCGGGTACGCGAAGTCGCCCAGCAGCGGATTGGGGTCGCCGACAACCGGCTGGGTGGTCGCCCGGGCCACGTCCATCGGCCCGGCGCCCTGGTCGAGGACGGGGGCGTCGGTGCCCTTCGCCGACGAGGTGAGCAGCGCCTTGAGGCGGGCGGGGGCCAGGCCCGGGTGCTGCTGGAGCAGGAGCGCGGCGCCGCCGGCGACGTGCGGGGTTGCCATGGAGGTGCCGGACATCGACTGGTACGCCTGCGCGTCACGGCCGCCCGCGCGGGCCGCGACGACGTCGACGCCCTGGGAGGCGATGTCGGGCTTGGCGTTGATCCCGTCGGCGGAGGGTCCGCGGCTGGAGAAGGACGCCGTCTCGTTCTTGCGGTCGACGGCGCCGACGGTGAGGGCTCCGGGTGCGCAGCCCGGCGTGGAGACGGTGCCGCGCAGCGAGGCGTTGCCCGCCGCGATGACGAACAGGGCCTTGCCGCTGAGCCGCTGGACGGCTTCGACATCCGGCCCGGTGCAGCTGGTGGAGCCGTCAGCACCGAGGGACATGGAGACGATCTGGGCACCTTCGGCGACGGCCCACTCCATGCCGTCGACGATGCCGCTGAGGGCGCCGGAGCCGTCGTCGCCGAGCACCTTGCCGACGAGGAGGTCTGCGCCCGGGGCCATGCCCGCGTACCGGCCGGCGGAGGCGGCGCCCGTTCCGGCGATCGTGGACGCGGTGTGGGTGCCGTGGCCGGTGCGGTCCTGGGCGTCCTGGTTGAGGACGAACACCTTGGTCTGCTTGATCCGGCCCGCGAGGTCGGGGTGGCCGGCGTCCACACCGGTGTCCAGGACGGCAACCTTGACGCCGGACCCGTCGAGCCCCGCCTTGTGCGCGGTGGCGGCTCCGGTGAGGGGGACGGTCGGGGTACCGAGTGCGTCGACGGCGTTCCCCCGGACCTTGGCGTCGAGCCAGATCCTGGTGACGCCGCCGGCCGCACGGGCCGAGTCCTTCGCCGGGGCCAGGTCCTTCCAGGCGTCGGCGGCGGACGTCTTGGTGACGGCCAGTCCGGCGCCGCCGATGGAGTCGAGCGCGGCGGTCGTCCTGACGCCGGGGCGGGCGGTGCGCGGCATGCGGCCCCCGGCGTATTCCACGATCACCGGCATGGTGGCGGAGTGGACGTCGTCGTAGCCGTCGGCGACGAGCCGGCCGATGTCGAAGAGGCGCACGTCGACGAGTCCGGCGTCGACGAGCTTCTCGACGCCCTGCGGGAACACGTAGGTGCGCTCGCCGTCCTGCCATACGGCGGCGGGGTGGTCGGTGCCGTCCACGGGGCGGGGCGATGCCGAGAGGACCCGGCCGTCGTGGTCGACCCGGGCGTCGACGACGTCACCGGTGACGAGGGTGACGGTCACGGTGCGGGCGGTGTCGGTCCCGCTGCCCGTGACAGGTGTGGTGGTGGCGGGTCCGGCCTGAGCCGCGGGTATGCCGACGCCCAGCAGGGCAACGGCCGCGAGCCCGGCGGCGGTGGTCCGCCATGGTCTGATGCGTCTCACAGGGAACAACTCCTGGTCGAAAGGGTGCTGAACCAGAAGCGTCACCAATTCCGGTGCCTCATAGGGGCGTTCGGGCTGGCGAGAGGCCGCCATGGCGTAATCACGACAGGGCGGGCACCGCGGACCCGCACGCCGCTGACGTGCCGCGACAGGGGTCCCTGGCCGGGTGTGTACGGGAGCGGCGAGAATGGGCGCATGTCGCCCGTCCCAGGAACACCCTCCCAGCGGCCCGCCGGCTCCGCGCCGTCCGGTCCTGCCCTGCGCGCGTCGCTCACCGAGTTGCAGGACCATCTGCGGGGCGCGGACGCCGCGCTGGCCCGGTTGCTCGGGCAGTGGGGATCCGGCGCCGGCGGGAGCGACGACCATATCGTCCGGGTCCTGGAGAGCCGGGAGGAACAGGCACGGCGCATCTACGACATCGAGTACGCCGCCCGCACCACGTTGTGGGGCTTCCAGTCGGGGGCGAACACGGTGGCGCCCGTACCGACGACCCTGCCGGACGGGCCGGACGGACCGGACGATCAGCGGCCGGACGGAAATGGACCGCCGATGCGCAAGGACGGCAATCCGGACGCTTCCTACCGCATCGTCGTGGACCGCGACTTCCTCTCCGAGCCGGCCGCGCTGCGCGCGCTGGACCTGCGGGTGGAACGGGGCCACCTGGTCCGGGTCGTCGACCAGCCGTTGATCAAGCTGCTCATCGCGGACGGTGAGACGGCCATGGTCCAGGTGGAGCCGGGACGGTCGCTGGAACTGCGGCCGCCACTCGTGGTTCTGGCGATCGAGCTGTTCGAGTCGGTGTGGCGCCGCTCGCGCCCGTATCTGCGCGAGGACGGCGACCTGAGTCCCACCGACCGCCGCATTCTGCAGCTGATGCTGTCCGGACTCACGGACGCGGCGACGGCCCATCAGCTGGGCACGTCGCCGCGTACGGTGCAGCGCCGGGTCCGGGCGCTGATGGATCTGGCCGCCGTGGCGTCACGCGTCCAGCTGGGCTGGTACGCGATGCGCAACAACTGGGTCTGAGAACCCCGTCACGACGGCCGCCCGGCTACATCAGGTCCAGGTAGTCCTCCAGCGACTTGCCGCGCAGGCGCTTGACCGGGTCGGTGTACCGGTCGGCCCTGCTGTTCTGCGCCAGGTAGTTGTCCTTCACCCAGGCGAGGTCCTTCGCGCCGACGGTGCCGTCGTGGTCGATGTCGGCGGCGCGCTCGGCCGTCCCCCGCGCCGCGTACACGGCTGCCGCGTCCCGGACGTCGACGACGTCGTCGCCGTTGACGTCACCGGCGACGAGGGCGGCCGCCGAACTGGCGGTGTTGCCCGCGACGCCCCAGGTTCCGTCCAGGCCGAGGTCGATGTCCTCGGTCCAGGTGAAGTGACCTGGCGCCGTGACCCGGAACCGGTACGGCTTGTCGGACGGGGTCAGCCCGCTGACGGAGATCCGGCCCGCCTTGTCCACGGCGGCCTCGCGGCTGGTGCCGTCGGGTGCGGTGAGGGTCGCCTCGATGCCGTCGGCGGTGTGGTCGCGGACATTGTCGTAGGCGCCTTCCCGGGTCAGCAGGGCCTGGACGGCCGGGCGGGCGACGAAGGTAGAGGTCGGGTTGAGCATCCGCACCGCACCGTAGAACAGGATGTTCAGGTTCGTCTTGGTGCCCGCCGTGTCGACGGCCGAGGTGCTGCCCGTGCTCAGGCCGGCGTTCGCCGTCACCGTCCCACCGGTCACCTCGTACGTCACCTTCGCCAACGGCATCGCATCGCCGCTGAGGCCCGCGCTGTCGGCGACATCGAAGGAGAGCGTGCTGTACGAGGACGATCCGGCCGATACGTCGGTGCGGCGGATCGTGGAGGGGCCGTGGGCCTTCAGTTCCGCGGTCGGTTCGATGGAGACGAGCTTGACGTTCCGGTCGTCGTAGCGGATCTGCGAGGTGAACGTCTTCCAGTTCTTCAGCTCGTGTGCGGTCAGCGTGTACGTGACACGGTCCCCGGCCCGCGCCGAGGACGCGCTCGCGTCGCCGACCACGTAGGGCGTGCCCTTCCTCATGATGTTGATCTGGCGGATGCCGCTGATGTTGCCCGCCGCGTCCGTGGGCCACAGCTTGAGATGCGTGACGGGCGGGCCGACGGGGGTCTTGACCTGCCCGTCCACGGCCCCGTCGGACGCCACCGGCAAGCTGCCCTCGGGTGCGTTCGGGCTGTAGAGCGAGTAGTACAGGCGGTTGTCGCTCTGGCCGATGTCGAGGCCCGCATCGCGGATGTCGTCGGCCTGGGCGTCCAGCAGAGTGCCGGTCACGGGGAACGTCGTGGCGTCGGCGGGCTGTTCGACGACGGTGGGGTGGGCCGGGTCCCAGGCTCCGTAGGCGTCCTGGTACGAGGGAAGTTCCGAGTCCACGTACACGTCACGCAGTTCGCTGTCGGTGCCACCGGCGGCGTCCGTGCCGACGATGCGCAGCTTGTAGTGGCCGTCGTCGATGAAGCGGCCGCGCGGGTCGAACGGGGTGGCCTTGTCACCGGTCGACGGGAAGTACCAGGGACCGACCGTCGCGGGGCCGTAGAGGACACCCTCGGTGAGACCGACGGTGTTGATGCCGCCGACGTAGCCGAGGTCCTTGCCGTCGGCGTCGGTGAGGAAGATGTCGATGCTGCGCAGCTGTCCGGCCATCCGCAGGTTGAAGGTGGCCGCGCCGGACCCTACGGCTCCCTCATCGGAACCCCGTCCCGTCGACATGACGGACTTGGTCATGTCGACCTCCGCGAACCCGGAGGCGGCGACACGCATGCCGAACGGGACGTGGAGGGCGGGCAGCCCGTTGCCGCTCCGCGGTGTCAGCGTGACCGTGCCCTCGTAGTAGCCGGCCGGGGCTCCGGCGGGCACGCGCAGGGCGGCGGCGACGGACTTCTTGCCGTGGGCTCCGACCTTGATCCGGTCACTGGTGGTCAGGGTGATGTGCGCGGCGTCTGCGTCCGCGGAAGCGCCGGAGCCTCGGCTGAAGGCCGTGCGCACGTCGTACGTGACGGGCCTGCCGCTGTCGTTGACCACGCGCAGGGTGCGCTTGAGGCTCGTGGCACGCCCCACCGGCAGCACACCGAGGTCCAACGCGCCGGTGACGGCGTCGACTTCGGTCTGCGTGCCGTCGACCGTGACGTGCGGGGTGGTCTCCGGGACCTGTACGGCGGTGGTGGCGTGCACGGCCGCGTACGGGTCGACCGCTCCGGCACCGGCCTCGAACACGCTGACGTCGCCGGGCAGCGGCGTCGCCGTGTTCATCAGTGCCGTCTTGATGTCGTCGGGGCTCAGTCGGTGGTCGTGCTGGAGCATCAGTGCGGCGGTGCCGGCGACGTACGGCGCGGCCATCGAGGTTCCGCTGAGGCGGGCGTACGCGTAGGTGTAGTCGCCGCCGGCCGGGTCGACGATGTCGGCCGGGACGGACGACAGGACGCTGACGCCCGGCGCGGTGACCTCGGGCTTGATGGCGGCGCTGCCGTAGACCGGGCCGCGCGAACTGAAGTCGGCCAGCGACCCGTCGCCGAGGCGGAAGGTTCCGGCCGACGTGAACGAGACGTCGGCACCGGCCGCCATCAGCGCGGCGCCGTCCGCTGCGGTCAGTGAGAACGCCGGGACGTAGTTCGGGTTCTCACCGATGTAGAACGGGATGTGCCCTTCGGCGGCGTTGTCGTTGACGAGGAGAACGGCCGCGGCGCCCTTGTCCTGTGCGCGCCGCACCTTCTCGTCCAGCGGAATGCCGCCGCGCCGGACGAGGGCGGCCTTGCCCGTGACGTCCTTGCCGGTGTAGCCGGCGGCCGTGCCGGTGCCGACGTCGACGACGTCGAGGGAGCCGTCCGTCAGCTTGTCCAGGGCGTCGCCGTAGGGCTGGGCGAGCAGCCGACCCTCCGCCGTCACCGATCCGGCGCTCAGCTTGTACGAGGGCAGGGTCAGCGGTTCGGAGTGGGCGCCGACCGTCAGCGGGAGGGCGGCGGCGGCCGGCGTGGCGACGGTGCCCGCATTGGGGCCGCTGTTGCCGGCTGCGATGACTGTGGTGACGCCCGCGAGGACCAGGTTGTCGGCGGCTATGGACTGCGGGCTGAGCGGGTCGTTGATGGCGGCGCCCAGCGACATGTTGACGACGTCCATGCCGTCGTCGGCCGCCTTGTCCATGGCGGCGAGGATGTTGCTGGTACTGCCGCTGCCGTAGGGACCGAGAACGCGGTAGGCGTGCACGGAGGCGTCGGGGGCGACGCCGTGCGCGGCGCGCGCCTTCGCGTCGGCGCCCTGCCCGGCGATGATGCCGGCGACGTGGGTGCCGTGCTCGGTGTAGTACGTGGAACCGGCGTTGGTCTCGGCCTGGCCGGAGGCCTTCCAGTCCTCGTACGTGGTCTCCATCGGGTCGGCGTCGTCGTCGACGAAGTCGTAGCCGCCCTTGTACACGCCCTTGAGGTCGGGGTGCCGGTAGTCGATGCCGGTGTCGATGATGCCGACCTTGACGCCCTTGCCGGTGATGCCCTCGGCGTGCAGGCGGGCCACGCCGTCCTCGGCGCTGCCGGTCTCCTGGCTGCCCGCCGAGGTGGTCTCCGGGTCGGAGAGCGCCTTCACGGCTGTGTCGGGCCACACCGAGGCGACCTCCGCGTGGTCGAGGAGCTCGGCGACCCGGTCACCCGGCAGCCTGAGGCTGACCCCGTCGAAGCTGTGGGTGTAGCTGCGGTGCAGCCGGGGCGCCTGGGACTGCCGGCCGGACTTCCCCGCGGTCGCCTGCTTCGCGGGGAACATGTCCTTCAGCACGTCACGGAACGCACTCTGGGCCTCGGTGACCGCGGCGCTCGCGTCCGTCTCGCTGAGGCTGCGCCCCTCGGCGGCGGCGAGCAGACGGGCGGTCCTGGCGGGCGGCGTCCGCAGTTGCACGATGACGTCGACGGGGTCGGCGGACTTCAGCGCCTTGTCCGTGACGTGGAGTCCGCCCAGGTCCAGGGTGGCCATCCGGTGCAGTGCCTCTCGCTCCTGGCCGTCCAGGGAGGCGAGCACGCTGCCGGCGCTCTGCGTGGAGCTCGGGTTCGGTGCGGCGACGGCCGCGGGTGCCGCGCCCGCCACGGCGGCAAGGACGGCGGCCGCCATCACCAGGGACAGGCCTCTTCGTTCCGGGACGTGCGTCATCTCTGCCTTGCTCCGCTCTGGGCTGCGCCGGGGACGTTCGCACGATCATCGGCGCGTGGCGGAGCAAGACGGAAGGGCCGCCGCTGGCGGCTTCACGACGTGTCGTCAAACCGCCATCACCGGCGAGGCGGTCCTGATCCGGCCGACGGGCGTGCGGGACGAGGGGGCTGGGGGGGCGGTTGCGTCCCGGAAGGTCCATGGGACGAAGCCGGACCGCGGGCAGGGGCCCGGGGTGGCGGGTTGCCGGCATGCCTTAAGGACGCCGGCGGGAAAGGGCCTCGGCGGCCTCGCCCCGTCCACCGGTTCGGCGGCGGACGGGGCAACGGTGTGCCGGTGCGCGGTCAGGGGCGGGTGGCCGCAACCTCACGCTTGAGGATCTTGCCGGTGGCGCCCTTGGGCAGGTCGGCGACCACCCAGACGACGCGGGGGTACTTGTACGCCGCGACCTGGCCCTTGACGAACTCCAGGATCTCCTCGGGAGTCGCCGCCTCGGCACCGGGGCGGAGGGCGACGGCCGCACCGATCTCCTCGCCGAGCGTCTCATGCGGAAGGCCCACCACCGCGGCCTCGGCGACGGCGGGGTGCTCGTACAGGACCTCCTCGATCTCCCGGGGGTAGACGTTGAACCCGCCCCGGATGACGAGGTCCTTCTTCCGGTCGACGATGTAGTAGAAACCGTCCTCGTCGACCCGGGCGAGGTCACCCGTGTACAGCCAGCCGTCCCTGAGGGCCTCAGCGGTGGCGTCGGGCCGGTCCCAGTAGCCCTTCATCACGTTGTGGCCGCGGACGCAGAGTTCGCCGACGCCGCCGACGGCGTCGTCGAGGCGCATCTCGACGCCCTCGATGGGGGTTCCGACGGAGCCGGGCCTACGGGGCCGGTCGAGGTGGTTGAAGGAGGCGATGGGCGAGGTCTCCGACATGCCGTATCCCTCCAGCACGGGGCAGCCGAAGATCTCGCCGAAGTCGTGCAACACCTCGACGGGCAGGGACGCGCCGCCGGACAGACAGAGCCGCAGGGACGAGGTGTCATGAGCACCGGGCTGGCGGCGGCCGGCGGTGAGCATGGCGGCGTACATGGTCGGCACACCGGCGAAGACGGTGACGCCCCGCTCCGCGATGACCCGCAGCGCCGCGACGGGTTCGAAACGGTGCAGCAGGACCAGACGGGCGCCGACGGCGACCGCGGTGTTCATCGCGACGACCTGGCCGAACGCGTGGAAGAGGGGCAGGCCGCCCAGCAGTACGTCATCGGGCGTGAGGTGGAACAACGTGCGGGCGGCCGTCCCGGAGTTGCGGCCGATGTTGTCGTGCGTCAGTTCCGCACCCTTGGGAAGGCCCGTCGTTCCCGAGGTGTAGAGGATCACGGCCGTGTCCCCGTCCGCACCCCTGGACGTGGTGAGGGGTTCGGTGTGGCCGGCGAGCAGCTCGGGGAGGGAGCCCTCGGCGACAGGTACGACCACCGCGTCCGATCCGGCGGCCTCCGCGCCCGCGGCCACCGTGGCGGAGAGCGACGCGTGGGCGAAGACCAGCGAAGCGCCGGAGTCCCGCAGATGGTGCGCGATCTCCCGGGGCTTGAGCAGCGGGTTCATGGGGACGACGACTGCTCCGGCCCGCAGCGTCGCGTAGTAGAGCACAGGAAATTCGAGCAGGTTCGGCAGCATGACCGCCACCCGGTCGCCGGCTGCGATGCCGTGGTCGCCGAGCAGTGCGGCAGCCCGGCCGGCCAGGGTGTCGAGCTCGGTGTAGGTGAGTGAGGCGTCGCCGAGTTCCACCGCGGTGCGGGGGCCGTGTTCCGCGGCGGTCCGGGCGAGAGCGTCGGCAAGGTTCACTGAGGGGTCCTGTTCTGGTGGGTGCGTAGGGCGAGAGGTTCCGATGCGCCGGTCGTACGGCGTGGGCGGGTGGGGACAAGGCGGTCCGGGGTGCCGCCGAGGGAACCATGGGCAGGCTCAGCCGCGCAGCGCGGAGAGGAGGATGCCGGGCAGCTTCGACAGTTTCGGCTCGGCGGTGAAACCGGTGAGCCGCCGCATGGTCGTGCGGCCGGTGCGGTTGGTGACGAAGTAGGGCGGGCGCGGAGAGAGCGAGGGCGACCCGGCGAAGAGGCCGCGCGGCGACGGCGCGAACGGGGCCCGGAGCACCGTCTTCTCCACGTCCTCCAGCATGAAGGCGTTGTGCACGAAGCCGATGCCGCTGCCGATGTCCCGCCGCGTGTGCCCCGGGAACGCGCCCCACGGGGTGTAGCCGAGGAGGAAACCGAAGGCCGACCAGCAGTTCACCCCGAGGGTTCCGTACCGCAGTTCGGCGATGGCGGCGTTCACGGCGCCGCGGTGCGCGCGCTCGGTCCGGGGGTGGACCAGCAGGGTGGCGCCGAGTGTGCCCGGCAGGGTCTCGTTCGCGAAGTCCGTCGCCCTGCGCAGGAACTCGGCCGGGTCCTTCCCCTCCATCCGTACGACTCCGAGGGCACTGGCGAACACCTCGTCGGTGAGCATCGGGTCGTCGGCCCCGGTGATGTCCGCCACGAGCACCCCGTTCGCCTTGCCGGCGAGGACCTCGGCCCCGGGGTGGGCGTCGACGACCGCCCTCAGTCGGCCGGCCGCTCCCGGGTAGTAGTCGGGGCGGGACGGGAGCCGGCGCAGTACACCGCGGATCTCGTCGAGGAGTCGCTCGGTGCCGTCCCAGTCCCTGGGCACGACGAGGATCTGACTGGCGACGCAGTTGTGACCGGAGTTGTTCATCTTGCTGGTGACGATGTGCTCCGCCTGGAAGCGCAGGTCCGCGTCGCTCCACGGCCCAGGGGTGACGATGCACGGGCTGACTCCCCCGAGTTCGCTGGTGAACGGCTTGCCGTTCAGGGGTGTGTCGTCGCGCCGGCGCCGCGCGGCCTGCTCGTCCGTGCCCCAGACGATGGCGTCGTGCGTGCGCTCGCTCCCCGTGACGTGGATGGTGTCGACACCGTCGTGCGAGGTCAGGTACGCACCCTCGGCGGCCCCACCGTCCACGAACCGGACCCAGCCACGGTCCACGAACTCCGCGAACACCGCCTCGAAGTGCGGCCGGAGGTAGGAGTTGACCGGGTTCATCTTCGCGATGACGACCTGGTTGTCCAGGTAGAGCTTGTGCAGGATGTCGAGCGGGGTGATGGCCGCTACGTTCCCGGCCCCCAGCACCAGGGCGACGCCGGGAGTTCCGGGGCGGCCCCGGTACGCGCCCGCCGCCTTGGCGAGCACCTCCTCGCGGGTGGTGCCCGGCAGTGTCCACACCTGTGCGGTGAAGCCGCTGAGCAGCAGTCGGTCCGCCCCGGTGGCGGGGAAGACGTCGACCACGGTACGGCCGTCCCGCTCCCGGACGGCCCGGGCGGGTACGGGGTCCAGCCCGTCGGACAGCCTGCGCAGCACGTGGAGGTAGGCGCTCACCGTCTGGGCCAGGGCCCAGGGCGCGGCCACCCAGTCCTCGGCGGCCGAGGCCGAGGTCGCTTCGTATCCCTTGGCCCGTGCCGCGTCGGCGACCATGGCCGGGGCACCGTCGGCGATGCGGGGCAGCAGCCGTTCCAGCAGAGCGATGCGCTCGGCGGTCCCGGTTCCGGCCCAGGCGTCCATGCCGTCGCGCAGCGAGGTCACGGCCAGGTCCAGCGGTGCGGTGTCGGGTACCGGTATGACGCTCACAGAACTACTCCTCGACGGGGGGTGGTTGGCCGGGCCGGCACGTCGCCGGCCCGGGTGCGGCAGAGGCGGGTCAACGGCTCAGCCGGACGATGTCGCGGGCCGGGTCGATCAGGAGGAAGGAGGCCGCGGCACCGATCACGAGCAGCACTCCCGAGAACGTGACGGCGAGGTGGTAGCCGTTGTTGCCCTGGGCGTCGACCAGCGCACCGACGACGGCGGGTGCGGCGAGACCGGCGGCCGTGACGACCGCGTTCATGGCACCGAGCGACCCGCCGCTCCGGCCGGCGGGGGCGATCTCGGCCACCGTGGTCGCGGCGACCGTCGCGTAGGACCCTCCGAGGCCGAAGCCCAGGGCCACGAGCACGGTCTTCCCGTCGGAGCCGTCCACCAGCGTCTGGGCCAGCAGGCAGGCGGCGCCCACAGCGAGGAGCCAACCGCCGACCCAGCCGCGCGCCCGGCGGCTGCTGACACCACGTCGCATGAGCCGACCGGTGATGCCGGCCTGCGCGAGCAGGGCCACGGCACCGATCGCCCAGGGGGCGACGACGAGGAGGGCCGCCGTGTGTGCCGGGTGCCCGAGAGCGTTGCGCAGGTAGGACGGCAGCCAGACCAGCATCAGCGCCACCGACCAGTAGCTGGTGAAGTAGGCGAGCGTGGCTCCGATCCAGGTACGTGTGGCAAAGATCCGCCTGTACGGAACAGCCGACGGAACGGCGGTCGGAGCCCCGTCCCCCGGAATCGCCCGCGTCTGCCCGGCGCCCGCTCCATGACGGCCGTCCGCTCCGAAGGCCTTCCAGGCCAGGGCCCATACGAGACCGGCCCCCGCGAGAACCCACAAGGCCGCTCGCCAGCCGTGGTGCTGGATGACCCAGGACAGGCCGGGGGCGGAGACGATGACGCCGAGCGTCACACCGAGGGTGATCAGGGCGCCGGGCAGATTGCGCCGGTGGTTGGGAAACCAGGCCAGCGTCGCCTGCTGGGCCACGGGAAAGGCCGGCCCCTCCGCGGCCCCGAGGACCACCCGTGAGGTGATCAGTACGGCGAGGCCGCCGCCGAACGCCGCGGGCGCCTGGGCCACCGACCACAGAACGGCCATCACCAGGAGCAGCAGTCTGGGCGACACCCGGTCGGCGACGAGGCCGACGACGACGGCCGAGAGCGAGAAGAGCAGGAAGAACGCACTGTTGGCGAGGCCGAACTGAGTGGCGCTCAGATGGAGGTCAGCCCGGATCTCGTCCGCCGCGAGACCGAGTACGGACTTGTCGGCGAAGTTGACCATCATGAAGACCACCAGCAGCGCGGTCACGGTCCACGCTCTGCCGCCCCCGCCGTGGGGGCGGTCCGGGGCCCCGGAGGAGGACTTCTGGGACATAGTCGGTGCCGTGCTCATGGGTCCTCCGTGCGGGGGCGGGCGGGGTATGGACGAGTGGTGGGGACCAAATGCGGCTGTGCCGCGGGGAACGGCAGCCCGGCCGGCGGTCCGCGCGAAGAGGGCCCGGGCGCGCGGACCTCGGCTCAGGGCTGCGGCGCTTCAACGCTTCAGGACAGCGGTACTCCGGCGACGGCGATGCGCTCCATCACCCGGCGCTGCGGGTAGTAGTCGCTGATCGCGTAGTGCTGGGTGGCGATGTTGTCCCAGATCGCCACGGAGTCCTGCTCCCAGTGGAAGCGGACCTGGAACTCCGGGACGCGTGCCTGGAGGACCAGCTCATCGAGAAGCTCCCGGCTCTCGGCGTCGGACAGGCCCACGATGCGCGTGGTGAAGGGCTCGTTGACGTAGAGGAGCTTGCGACCACTGCGCGGGTGGCGCACCACGATCGGGTGCTCGACCGGCGGGAGGCTCTCGCGGAAGTGCGCGATCTGCTCCTCGGTCATGGTCGAACCCCAACTGGGCACCCAGTCGTGCACGGCGGTGAGGCTGTCGATCCGTGCCTTCATCCCGTCGGAGAGGTTGTCGTACGCGGCACCCATGTCGGCCCACATCGTGTCGCCCCCGGCGGCGGGCACCTCGACGGAGCGCAGGACCGAGCCGAGGGCGGGCGCGGCCATGAAGGAATGGTCGCTGTGCCAGATGTTCTCGTTGCCCACGGCCATGGCGTCCTTCGCGAGCCGTGACACCCCGGCCGTCTCGGCCTTCGGGAAGAACGGGTTGGCCTCCGGCGGCCCCCAGACCGCGGCCAGGTCCAGGTGGTGCTGCGGCTCCAGCCCCGTCTGCCCCCGGAAGAAGATCACCTTCCATTCGAGCAAAGCCTGGCGCAGTTCCTCGGCGAGCGCCTCGTCGATCGGCCGGGACAGATCGACACCGCTGACCTCCGCTCCGATGTGCGGGGTGAGCGGGCTGATGCCGAGGACGCGGTACTGCGGCGTCTCGGCACCCGGTGCGAGCCGGTCCAGTGTCCGGCGGCCGTAGCGCATCAGCGGCTTGTCGAGTACGGGCTTCGGACCATCGGTGGTGGCGCTGGCGGCCATGGGTTCCTCCCACAATCGACTTGATTACGTAACCGGCAGTATCGATATTGGAAAGCCGCAGAGCAAGGGGGTGGGGAGAAAAGATTCCGGAGCGCCTTCGGACCGGCGCACACCTACGGCAGGGAGTCACCGCACGGAGCAAGTGGCGCCCGCCGGGTGGTCATACGTGTGCCGAGCGGGCTGATGCGGCATCCCGCGGCTACGGACTCCGATCCGCGCGCCCGCGAATGCGGCTCCGATCTGCGCGCCCACGATCAGGCACACTCCCGCCGGGCACCGGGCAGGGCAAATGAAGCAGCGCGGACGGCAGGGCGGCGCGAGGGTCCGGCCTGCAACACAGACACGCCGGCCACCACCCGGCCCGTCCACCCGCGCAGCGTTCAGACGGGCGCGGGCACGGTTTCCCTCAGGGTCAGGACGGGACCCCGACGGCGCGGCCGATCAGGTCCACCACCGACTCGACGAGCGCCTCGTCCGGGATCTGCTGTTCGCCGACCAGCCGGAACAGGAGCGATGAGGCCACCAGCGTCGCAGCGGCGGCGAGGTCGGCGTCCGGCCGCACGTCCCCCCGGGCGACACCACGCTCCAGCAGGTGGCGGGTCTCGCTCATCACCCGTGCCGTGTAGTCACGGTAGGCACCGGGCTCCGCCTCGGCCTCCGCCGCCGAGCCGATCACCCCGGCCAGCAGGCGACCGACACCCGGCTGCCCGTACGCCTGCGCGCGCGCCGTCAGCACGGCGCGCAACTCAGCACGGAAGTCCCCCATGTCGGGCACGGACAACGACCCGATGCGCGACTCGGCCGCGGCGATGACCAGATCCTGTTTGGTGGCCCAGCGACGGTACATGGCGGGCTTGCTCACACCGGCGCGCGCCGCCACAGCATCCATGGTCAGGGCACCCATGCCGCGCTCCGCCACCAGATCGACGACGGCATCCAGGACCGCGCCCGTGACACGTTCCTCCCGGGGCCGACCCGGCCCTCTGCGCGACTGCTTCACCTGGTGCTCCGCCATACCAAGACCCTACGCCGCCACGACCACCAGCCCCGGGAAGGGGCCGTCGCTCGGGCCGCCGGGGCGGGCACGCGCTGGGTCCGGGGCTCGGAGGACGTACCCAGGACTACAACTCGTCCGGACGATCCGCGATGGCGATGGCCCTGGCGATGAGGTCGTGGATCAAGAACTCGCCGGGTTTTCGGTTCTCTTTGAGACGGGCGAGATTGTCGTGATTGAACCAGTCGTAGGCAGAGTGCTTGGACCATTCCAATGCCGGACGGCCCAAATCGCCGTCGACCTCGACGAGATAGTCGGCCTCGTGCCGGAGTCCACCGCCGTCGTCGCCGGTCCAGGTGGTGGCACCAAGGAACCGCCGCACGTGGCTCAGGCGCCAGCCGGTCTCCTCCTCGACCTCACGCGCGAGAGCCTCCAGAACCGTTTCCCCGGCCTCGACATGGCCACCCACGATGTCCCAGCAATCGGGAAACAGCCGACGGTCCGGGCCGCGCTTCTGAGCGAAGGCCCGCCCGTCCTGGTCGAGGATGACGGCGCCGACGGTCCAGAGCTCGCCCGAGGCGGGATCGGGCACCTCGACGTCGTCGTTGACGGTGAACGACGCGTTGTCAGTAGGCATGCCCGACAGCGTAGGACGGACGCTCCCGCGACTTGCCGGTTTCGATGTGGTGGGCGTGCAGGGGCGGGAACCCGAGTGACTCAGCACCGGATGGTTCAGGGAGCGTGGAAGGAACGGTGCGACAACGACGCCCGGAACCCCTGACAACCTGCCGCACGGCGTGCGATCGTTCGCAAATGACTGACGCCGCCGGCGGGCCGACGGGCTCGGCACGACCGGACGACCGCACCGCATCCGCCCTGCGTTTCGCCACGGAACTCATCGCGTGGGTGGCGACCCCTTGGGCTCTGACCGACCACTCTTGGCTGCTGGCCGTTCTGTCCGTGGTGACCCTGATAGGCCTGCCGACCCTCCTCTCCACGCCGGGAGACAAGGCCCACGTGATCATCGCGGTGCCGGGGTGGGCCACGGTCCTGCTGGTGCTGCTCCAGCTCACGGCAGCAGTGATCTCCTCATGGCTGGCGTGGCCGGTCTGGGCAGCGATCTCCGTAACCGTGCTGGCCGCCACCACACTCGTCACGGAACGACGGCGCTGGCGGTGGCTCGTCACCCCGAACACTCCAGCCACTGAAGCGTCCACTCCCGGCCGGGGCACTGAGTGACTCTCGGCTCGCGTCTTCGCGACGGAACGTTCCACGAAGAGCAGTTCGAGCTGCCGGGTGGCCGCACGGTCGCTCGTTGGAGCCACCCGCTGCCCGTGTCGAGCTGCTGCTGACCTCGTACGACCCCGAGCTCGACCCCGAGAACTTGGCAGGCGCTGGCCGCGATCACGGTGGAGGACGAGGCGTTCCGGCTCACCGTAGGCGGCAGCGACGAGGAGGCGATCTGCTCGGCTGCAGACAAGGGCGAGGTACCCCGGCGGTGGGCAGCACTGATCGACGAGGTTCACGACCAGTCGGCCACTGCGTGGGGCGTGGACTACGGAGATCTCCACGGCATGTCCTGGACTCTGCCTTCGCTGAAGGCCGGCGAACACTGTGAACTGCCAGTCGTCGCGGCCTGGGCCCGCACCACAGTGGCGGACGACAGTGCGAACACCTGGTACGCCGTCATGCCATCGCCAACAACGCTGCAGCGTCAGGTCACGGCCGAACCGACGACGCGGGCCGAGCGCCTGAAACGGGCCGAAGACCGTCCGGTCCACCGCAGGATCGAGGGCGAAGCGACCTCGTAGGCCGCCAAACCGGCCCCAGGGGTGGGGTCGCGTCCGTCCTCCGAGCGGACCGCGTGGCGGACCGAGTGTCAGCCGCGTGGGCTGCGCCGGGTATCGGCCACCGGAGGCATCCAACCCACCGCGTTCTCAAGGAAGGACGCATTGACCGGCACAAGGTCCGCACCACTGGTGTCGTCGAGGGCCGGGACGTTGATGCCGATCTCCGGGACATCGCAGTCGACCGCCGCAACCCTGGTGCCGCAGACGGGACAGAAGCCGCGCTTCGCCTTGCCCGGGAAAGTCTCGAACCAGGTCGGCTCACCACCCTCTCCAGTCCACATGACCCGCTCGAAGCCGACCCACCACATCAACGGGGCTCCACCGAGCGTCACGCAGTGCTCGCAGTGACATGTGTGCGGGTAGACCGCCGAGCCCGTGGCGGTGAAGCGGATCCGGCCGCACAGGCATCCACCCGTGCGCTCCACCACTCCTTCAGCGGGGGGAACGTTCATCAGTTGATCTCCGCAGCAACGTAGGCGAGTTGAGCCTGCCAGTCTGTCAGCCCCCATTCATTCCTGCGGGCATCGACTGACCGCGATCGACGCTGGGCGGTCAGGTCGACCATCCCCTGCATCCCGAACGAGAAGTCTGAGCAAACCCCTTGCCTAATGGTCAAGAAGTGTTGACCATTGGGGACATGCCAACCGACGATCTCCCCGAGACGTTCCACGTCACCACTGACGCGCAGCTTCGCGCCGTCTCCAATCTCACGCGTCACCGGATCATGGCCGTGCTCCGCTTCGAGCCCGCGACGATCACGCAGATCGCCGAGCGAGTGGGCCTCGCGAAGGGGAGTTCCAGCTATCACGTACGGCTGCTGGAGCGGGCCGGCCTGGTGAAGGTGGTCCGGACACGGAAGGTCAGGGGGGTCACCGAGCGGTACTACGCAATGGCCGCCGGGTCGATCGTGCTGCCGGATCCGGGCGAGGGCGGGCCGGATGTGCTGATGCGGCACGCGGTGGCGGACCTGGAGGCCGCGCCGGCGGATGGCGAGAGGCACGTGAGGATGGCGCATCTGCGGCTCACCGACGAGCAGTTCGCGCAGCTGGGGGCGCGGCTGCAGGCACTGGCGGACGAATACCAGGAGCTGTCCGATCCGGCGCTCCCGGACACGTCGCTCGCGTTCGCACTGTTCCACCCGGCACCGCGCGTTCAGGCAGAGGGGGACGCCAAGTGACTTCAGCCATTCAGAAGTTGCCGACCGGGTTCGGTCGGCTGTGGACTGCACAAACCGTGTCCTCCCTCGGTGACGGGGTATCACATGCCGCGCTGCCGCTGCTCGCGTTGACGTTGACGCACGATCCGATGGCGCTCGCCGTCGTCACCGCGGCCGGAACACTGCCGTGGCTGATCTTCGGGGTGCTCGGCGGCGCGCTGGTGGACCGCTGGGACCGCAGACGCACGATGTGGGTCATGGACGTGGCGCGTGCGGCGCTGCTCGCGATACCGGCGGCAGCTGCCGCGCTCGACATGCTCAGCATTCCCCTGCTCGCGGCCGTCGCCTTCCTGCTGGGCATCGGCGGACTCTTCTTCGACACGGCCGCCACGGCCTACCTGCCGGATCTGCTCGGCCGCGACCCCGCGCTCCTGGAGCGCGCCAACTCCCGCCTGCGCGGCACCCAGACCGCCGCGTCCGGCTTCGCCGGACCGCCTGCGGGCAGTGCCCTGCTCGCACTCGGGCGGGCGGTTCCGCTGGTCGCCGACGCGGTGTCGTTCGCGCTCTCCGCACTGCTCGTACGCTCGCTGCCTGCCGCGCCCCGTCCCGTACCGCAGGTGCAGGAGTCGCTGCTGCGGCAGGCGCGGGCCGGCGCCTCGTACGTGTTCCGGAATCAGTTGCTGCTCGGGCTCGCACTGCGTCCGGCGGTCGGCAACATCGCCTTCCTCGCCGTGGAGACCGTACTCGCCCTCTTCGCGCACGAACGTCTCGGCATCGGCGCCTTCGGCTTCGGCCTGCTCCTCACCGCGGAGGCCACCGGCGGCCTGCTCGGCGCGGGCATCGCCTCCTTCCTCGGCCGACGACTCGGCACCGGCACCGCACTCACCTGCACGGCCGCGGTCGAGGGGCTCGCCGTCCTGGGGCTCGCCTTCGCCCCTAACCCGTACGTCGCCGGCCTCGCGCTCGCCGTCTGCGGAGCGGGCATGGGCGCCACGATGGTGCTCGCCCCCTCCCTCCGGCAGACCATCGTCCCCGCCCACATGATGGGCCGGGTCGCCTCCACCTCCCGCATGCTCTCCATGTGCGCCGCCCCGTTCGGCGCTTTCCTCGGCGGCTGGCTGGCTACCACCTACGACGTACGCACTCCGCTCTACGCTTCGGCAGCCCTCCTCCTCACCATGACCGCCGTCACGGCGACCATGACCAGCAATCGCCAGGTCGAGGCTGCTCTGCGCGCCGCCGCGCCTGTGGCCGATGATCTGGACCGTCCACTCCCCCGGAGCCTCGTCCAGGAGGCCGCCGTTCAGGAAACCGCCGTTCAGGACTCCGCGAAAGCGCTGAGTCAGAGCTGAGACCATCCGTGCCCCCCCTGCGCCCAGCAGGAGCGGGACAGAAAGCACGGCCCGCCATCGCCTACACGGGGCGGGTGTGAACGCCGATGCCCCCAGACACGATCATGTTGTCGCCCGTTATGTAGCCGGCGCCGTCCGACGCAAGGAAGGCGACAGCTTCGGCGATGTCGACCGGGGCTCCGACGCGGCCGAGGGGGACGCTTTCACCCCATGAGGCGACCGTGTCGGCGAGGATGCCCATCTTGCCGTACGCGGGGGTGTCGATCACGCCGGGGCTTACCGCGTTGACCCGGATGCGGCGGGGGGCGAGCTCGATGGCCAGGGAACGTACGAGAGGCAGCAACGCCCCCTTGGCCGCGGTCATGGCGGCGCCGAGACCGTCGCCCGCGCCCACGGTGAACACCACGGACGCGCCCTCGTTCAGCAGGGGAAGCGCCTTCTGCAGCGTGAAGAAGTTGCCCTTGACGTTGATGTCGAACAGGGCGTCGAAGGCTGCCTCGTCGGTGTGCTCGATCGTGAGGCCGGGACGGGGCAGGCCCGCGTTGAGGTAGAGCAGGTCGAGGGAGCCCAGGTGCTCGCGCGCCTGGTCCAGGGCCTGGTCGATGTCTGACAGGGAGCCGATATCGGCCTGGACGGCGACGACGTCGTCGGGAAGGCCGGTGTTGGCGGTGTCGCCGAGGCCGGTGACCATGACGCGGTAGCCGCGCGAGTGGAGGAGTTCCGCGGTGGCCTTGCCGATCCCGCTGGTTCCGCCGGTGATGAATGCCGTCTTTGCTGCCACGGTTGCTCCCCTAGCTATTGACGTGGGCACCTCCGGTCCCGCCTCGACAGAGGGAAGGGACCGGGGAGGCGGAGCTCGGTACAAACACCCGGCCGCCCTCATGGCAGCGTACGCCTACTTGGCAGTGACTGCCAGACTTCGCGTGACTGCCAGATTGGCAGGCTGCGCTAAGCTGGCGACCATGACGCAGGGAATTCGGAACGATGGGGCGACTACGTCCACGCTGTGGGACCGGACGCGGCGGCTGGCCGCTCAAGAGATCCTCCAGACCGCATTGCGCCTGTTCGCCCAACAGGGATACGACGAGACGACCATCGCGCAGATCGCCCGCGAAGCCGGAGTCTCCCAGCGCACCCTCTTCCGCTACTTCGGCACCAAGGAAGACCTTGTCGCCGGCAGCGAGGAGCAGTTCACCACCCTCCTGACGGAAACCGTCCGGGAGCAGCCCGTCGACGCGAGCACCTGGGACGCGTTGCGGGCCGCGTTCAAGGCGGCGCTCTCCCTCCATGCGACTCCCCAGGAAGCGCTGGAGCGCCTCCGCCTGGTACACAACACCGACTCCCTGCGCGCCGCCTATCTGGGGAAGCGCGTGCGCTGCCAGGAGGAGCTACTGCCGCTGCTCGAAGCCAGACCGGCCCATGCGGGGCTGGGCAAGGGGCAGGCCCGCGCCATCGTTGCGACAGCGTTCGCCTGCTTCGATGCCGCCATTGCGACGTGGCTCGAGGGCGATGGGCAGGGCGACATCCTTGATCTGTACGACCAAGGCCTGGCCACGGTGCGCAGCTAGAGCCGCTCCGGCCGCCGGATGGGCCCGTGCCACCTGTTCGCATCCCAGAGCGGGAGCGGCCCCGCTCCCGCGGCCGGGTTGTGCGGCATCCGGGTCATGACGGGCCCTCACACCCATCGGCGCCGCCTTGACCCAGCTCCGCGGACTCGCCAAATGAGATGCATTCCAGGAGAGTTGGCGCGCAGAAGCACCCGCTGTTCCCGGAAGTTACCGACCGGGGTTCCGAGTGTTCGTGACGTTCGCCGTGGCCGTGTCCTGAGTCCTGGCGTACGCGCTGACCGCCCATGTACGCGATGTGGTCGACGTGCGCCAGGAGGCTTGCGTGGATGGGACGTTGATCATTGATGATCTACGGGTACAGGAGCTGGAGCTCGCGGACGGCACGTTCGCCTACACGATCCTGTGGCCGGAGGGCGCGACCCACCGGGAGGCGGACGGCTTCCTACGGACTCGCCAACCCGGTACGGACCGCACGTACGCCTTCCACTTGGTGGACCACCTGCGGTGGCTGGAACACGAGGGCCTGACGCTCGCCTCGGTGACGCTCGATGACCTGTACCGGTACATGGGCGCGGTGGGCGCGAAGATCACGGGTCCGTACGGACAGCCGTGGCGGACGGGTAAGCAACCGTACGAACACTCGACCTTGAAGCTGGTCGCATCCTGTCTGAAGGGCTTCTACCTTCATGTATCCGGGCTGGGGATCAACGAGGAGTTGGGCAAGCGACTGGATCGAAGCCAGCTGCCAACGCGCCGGGACAGCCGACCAGAGAGGCCTCACGGCAGCGAGGCCGAGACGGCCTGGCGTGAACGCGCGCTCAACGCCGAAGACGGACTCAAGAGCGCACACGCGGAGATCAGAAGACAGCGCTCCCGCAGGGGCCAGTTACTCGGTCAGATCCGCGATCTGAAGGCCCGCTGGTCGGACGGGTCGGTGACGCGCCTGGTCGAGCAATACGCGCAACCCAAGCAGCGGGTTCAGCAACTGTCCCAGGACCAACGGCAGATGAGGAACGAGCACAGGCGACCCGGACGAACAACAGGTTCCAGGACCGCCGCATCGCCCAATTGGAAGCACAACTGCTGGAACACACCGGCGGCAGCTGAGCGGCCGTGCTCGCCTCGCTAATCGGAGCCGGGCTTCCAGCGCCCGGACGGAGGCCGTCACCGTGCCCGTCCTGGCGCCTGGAGCCACGGCCCGCGTCAGGGCCTGGGCAGCGGCAGGCCGGGCACCTGCGCGTGCCGCAGGTGCTGCCCGCCGCCATAGACGTGCAGGGTAAATGCCTCCAGGCCCGGTACACCGGCCGCGTCGTAGGCGTCCAGGCCGGCCGGGGCTGGTTCCAGAGGCTGGAGCTGACGGGTGATCTACTCGGTGTGCAGCACCGAGGCGATGGTCATCCGGGCCGCCGACCGGGCCGGGACCAGTGCGCCGAGGACTGCGATCGCCACACCCGCCAGGAGCATCGCGGCCAGCTGCGGCGCGTGCCACACGTCCTTCATATATGCGGGGAAGTCGACCACCCCGACATGGTCCACGACGAGGCGGTGCGCCACGATCCCGAGCGGGATGCCGAGCAGCCCGCCGACCGCGCCCAGCCCGGCGACCGAGGTCACCGTCATCACCACCACCTGCCGGGGTGTCATCCCGATCGACTTGAGCATGCCCAGGTCCCGGCGCCGCTCACGGGTGTTCAGGAGAACGGTGTTGAAGACACCGAGCGATGCGACGAGCGTCAGCAGCACCGTGAACACCGTCGAGAAGGTGATGACGGTGGCGGTGCCGGCGTTGCCGGAGTCCATCACCGACGCGTGCAGGCCCGGGTCGAGCGCAGCGACCGCCTCGGCGTAGGCGCGCGCGTCGGAGCCGGGGGCGAGCCGCACCGTGTACTCGGTGGCGTGGACGCCCGGTGCAAGTTGGGTGAAAGTATCCCAAGCGGCCTCCAGGGCCCGGGCGTTGCCCTCCATGAGCTGACCCACGACGGTCGCGGTGATCTTCCTGCCGTTCAGCTCCAGCGTGACCCGGTCACCGAGCTTCAGTCCGCGCTGGGTCAGGAACGCCGGCCCGGCCACGATCTCGCCCGCCGCGACCGGCGCCCGGCCCTTGACGATGGTGTGCTCGTACAAGGAATCGTCGCCGCGGTAGAAGTCGGCGAAGACGGGCTGGGTCTGCCCAGTCATGTTCGTCTGGGACAGCGCGCGGGCCCGTACCCCCTCCGCACCCGGCAGGGACCGCAGCCGTTTCTCGATCTGCGGGTCGCTGAGCCTGGGCGGGGTCCGGTCGCTGCCCGAACCCCCGGTCGTCACGTGGATCCTGGCGCCTCCGTCCTCCCGCCCGACATTGCCGTGCGCCACCATGCTGCTGGTCAGTCCGGTCGACAGGGTCACCGTGGTGACCCCGAGGACGATGGCCGCCATGGTCAGCAGGGCGCGGCTGGGGCGGGCGAACGGCTGGCCGAGGCCCAGACTGACCGGGCGCGGCAGCCGGCTAGCGCCGAGCAGCCGCTGGACGCGCAGCCCGCGCCCGGTCCGCGGCGCGCCGCCCGCGCTGATCGCCTCCGCGGCGGGCAGCCGGTGGGCGCGCAGGGCGGGGACCAGCGCGGCCAGCAGGACGAGGACGGGCATGCCCACGAGGCAGGCCACGGACACCCACGGGCTGATGTCGCCGACCGAGGCCCGGCCCACGTCGATGCCGGTGAACGCGACCTTCAGGATCGGCCCGGCCAGCGCGTTGCCGGCCAGAGTGCCCAGCACGCAGCCCACCACCGCCGGTACGGAAAGCATTGTCAGGTAGACGGCGACGACCTGGTTGGGGGTGAAGCCCAGGGCCTTGAGCACCCCGATGTGCCGGTACCCGGAGACGACCGCCCCGCTGACCACGTTGCCGACGATCAGGGTGGAGACGAGCAGGCCGAGGATGCCGAAGAGTGTGATGAACGGGAGGTAGGAGTCGGCCAGCGCGGAGAAGGCCTGCTTGAGGGTGAGGTAGGTCTGAGCGCCGGTCAGCGATTCCCTGGGCAGTCCCGTGGTGGCCCGTGCCAGCGAGGCGCTCAGCTGGGCCTCCGTCGAGGAGTCCGTGAAGCGGTAGAGCATCTGGGCGGAGGTCGGGTGCAGTGCGGCCATCTGCTCGGGCGAGACCCAGGCGCTCCCCGACTTGCTCATGCTGGCGGCGAATCCAACGACGGTCAGCGTCGCTCCGCCGGGGGTCTCCAGCTTGGTGCCGAGCAGCTCGGGGCCTGGGGAGCCCTGGACGGACCAGTTGACGACGATCTCGCCGGGTGCGGTGGCCCAGTGGCCCTCAAGGAGTTCGATCCGGTCCACGGGGCCCGCCGGATCGGCTCGGCCCACCACCGTGAGGGTGCCGCCCGCCATCCAGAGCCAGTCCTTGGGGATGGCGACGACGGCCTGCCCGAACGGCCCGGCCGCAGCCTCCACTCCGGGCTGCCGGGCGGTCCGCGCCAACTGCGCCTGCGAGACCTTCGTGGTGTCGAAGGCCGCCACCGTATGAGCACCGCGCTGTGCGGCGTAGGCCTTGTCGAAAGGGCCCGAGGCGGCGCTCAGCAGCGCCAGCGCGAGCAGGACGGTCGTGGTGGAGCAGAGCACGACGAGCCCGATGACGAAGGTCTGGAGCCGGCGGCGCTTCACGGCCGCGCGCGAGGCTCTCCATACGGCGCTCACGCGGTCGCCTCCAGCGTGCTCTCGCGGGCGACCCGGCCGTCGGCCACTTCGATCAGCCGGCTGGCGCAGCGGGTGGCCAGCTGCGGGTCGTGGGTGACGATCAACAGGGTCTGGCCGATCTGGTTGAGGTCGATCAGCAGATCCATCACCTGCTCGCCGGACCGGCTGTCGAGGGCGCCGGTCGGCTCGTCGGCAAGCAGTAGGGCCGGGCGGTTCATCAACGCCCGCGCGACGGCGACGCGTTGGCGCTCGCCGCCGCTGAGCGTCGCCGGATAGTTGTTCCGGCGTTCGGCGACACCGAGTTCGTCCAGGAGCTCCAGGGCACGGCGGCGCGACTGCCGGGCCGAGGTGCCGGTCAGCTGCGCGGCCAGCGCCACATTGTCCAGGGCGGGCAGATCGTCGATGAGGTTGAAGAACTGGAAGATCATGCCGACGTTCCGCCGCCGGAACAGCGCCAAGCCGGTCTCGTTCAGTTTCCCGAGATCCTGACCCTGCACCTCGACCGTGCCCGACGTCGGCCGGTCCAGGCCGGCCACCATGTTGAGCAAGGTGGACTTGCCGCAGCCGGAGGGGCCCATCACGGCGACCGCGTCCCCCGCCCTGATCTCCAGCGACAGGCCGTCCAACGCCTTCGCGTCGCCGTACTCCTTGTGGACGCTGTCCAGCCGCACCACCACTTGCCGGGCACTGTCGTGATCAGTTGTCATGGCTCGAACTTAGGACGGAGCCCGCGGAGGGGCGTCACCCCCCGGGTGTATCCGTCCGGGCAGGTCATCCCGGGGATGTACGGCGCTGCATCCGGGGGATGATGCGGGGCGTGTCGTGCAGCTGCGAAGATGGTCCGGTGTGGGGATCCGGGACGATGTGGCTGGTCATCGCCCTGGCGGCGGCAGTTGGCGCCGCTGGGTGTCTGTGTGTGGCGGTGGTCCGGGCGCGGCGGCTGCACCAGGCGGCCATCGAGGAGCGCGGCTGGCTGCTGGAGCGGGAGCGCGAGAGCGCGGCGCGGACCGCGGTCGACGCCGAGCGGGCCAGGATCGCCGCCGAGCTCCACGACATCGTCAGCCACAACGTGAGCCTCATGGTGGTCCAGGCCGGGGCCGCCCGTGAGGTGCTGGCCACGATGCCGGACGAGGCTGCGGCGGCGATGAGCGCCGTCGAGGGCGCCGGGCGGAACACGATGACCGAGCTGCGGCACCTGCTCGGCCTGCTCGCACCCGCGCAGAACGGCGACGACGAGCCCTACGGTATGGACCTGTCACCGCAGCCGAGCTTGAGCCGGCTCAGCCCGCTGATCGACCGGATTGCCTTTGCCGGCCTGCCCGTGGAGATGCGCATCTCGGGTGAGCCGCGCCCGCTGCCGACCGGGATCGATGTCACCGCCTACCGGATCATCCAGGAGGCCCTGACCAATGCCCTCAAACACGGGGACGGAGCGAAAGCCGAGGTGACGGTGCGATACGCGGACCACTACCTGCGAGTCGAGGTGCTGAACAGCGGACCGAGCGTCCTGTCGGACAGCCGGCCCACGCGGAGGGAGCCGGTCCCGGGCCAGGCAGACGGAACGGGACGCGGGCTGCTCGGCCTGCGGGAGCGGGTCGCCGTCTACGGCGGCGATCTCGACGCCCGCCGCCGGCTCGGCGGCGGCTACCGCGTGCGCGCCCGGATCCCGCTGGACCGGCCATGACGCACACCGAACCCGCCCCTCGCGTCGTGATCGCCGACGACCAGGAGCTGGTCCGCACCGGCTTCCGCCTGATCCTGACCGCCCGCGGCATCGACGTGGTGGGCGAAGCCGGCCACGGAGCCGAGGCCGTGGCCACCGTGCTGAGGCTGCGGCCCGACGTCGTGCTGATGGACATCCGAATGCCCGTCATGGACGGCCTGGAGGCCGCCCGCCGCATCCTCGCGCAGGCCCCGGACTGCCGGGTGATCATGCTGACCACCTTCGACCTCGATCACTACGTCTACGCCGCCCTCGCAGCCGGAGCCAGCGGATTCCTGCTCAAGGACGTCACCCCCGCGCATCTGGCCGCCGCCGTACGCCTGGTCGACACCGGTGACGCCCTGCTCGCACCCTCGATCACCCGCCGCCTGGTGGAGCGCTTCGCCTCCAGCGCCTCCAGAACCGGTTCGGGACTTGCAACCCCGGCCGTCCACCGAGACCTGGCCGCGCTGACGCCGCGTGAGCGCGAGGTGCTGACGCTGATGGGCCGGGGTCTTTCCAATTCCGAACTCGCGCGGGAACTGACGCTCAGTGAGGCGACCGTGAAGACCCACGTAGCCCGGATCTTCGCCAAGCTGACCCTGCGCGACCGGGCCCAAGCCGTCGTCCTCGCCTACGAGACAGGACTCGTCTCACCGGGCGAGTCCGCTGACACCGCCAACCCCTGTCGATAGCCGGCAATCTGGAGATCAAGCATGGATCAGCCAGTTGGTGTCAGATGAGGTGACGACCTCGGCCCGGCGCTATGTTCGGAAACGGCCGTCTGCGGACATGATCAACTGTCAGTTTCCGAAGTCGCCTACACAGGTGAGCTGGTGATTTGCTGTCACATTCAGGGAACTGCGAACGTGCCGGACGGGCCGAACTCGCCTGCACTACGGGCGAGTTGCCCGTGGTCGTGTGCGTGATGGGGCTTCCGGATGACAGAGGAACCGGTGGCCGGGCGTGGGGTGCTGACCGCGCCGACCCAACGGACCCGGGCGAAGGAACTCTCCGCCAGGCCGACCATGATCGCGGCCTGAGGGCGTCGAGGCATGGGCAAGCACAGCCGACCCGGACCGTCGAACCAGCCGTCGCGCGCCGTCCCGCGTGTGGACGCCGACAACCCGTTCGCCGCGTACGACAAGCGGCGCCGCCCGCCGATGGACATCTACCGGCGGCCACCGGCCGGTGCACGGCGGCGCCGGTCACCTCCGGCCCGACGAGCCGCGCGTCCTGGAGGCGTGGAGCGGGTTCGCGTACGAGCCGGCCGGCACCGCCCCGGCCTCGCAGCAGCCCAGGAATGGGTGAACGAACTTCCGATCGGCGACGGCCCCGCAGCATGATGCTCCGTAGCGAAAGGCATCCCAATCCGTGCCCGGGTGCGGTGGCCTACCGAACGTCAGCCGGACACGTAGCGAACATGTCCGGCACGCAAAGAGCGTGGTCAAGCCAGCTTCTCGCGAGAGACGGTCGGAAAACTTCACGTGCAGACCGCCCCGGCACCGGGCGTACCGTCCGCCTGCACCTGCACCTGGTCCGGTCCCGCCATCGCCCGCCACCTCTTCAACCGGTCAACCCGTCGGCAGGGAGGCCCGCTCGGCCGAGGGCTCCGGCACCCGGGGCCGGAGCTCCGAGGTCGCGGATCGGCCGACAATCACTCTCCTGGGGTCAGCCGGAGCCATGTCCCGTGCGATCTCGCGTGCCGCGCGGCCGAAGAGCTCTATCGCGCGGCTGTCGCCGCCGGACCGCCACATCAGGCCGTATCCGAGGGGGCTGTCCCCCTCCACCGGAACGTAGGAGATACCGGGACGGCCGTGGTAGAGCGCGATGTGGGCCCCTGACAACAGGGCTCCCTTGCCACCGGCGACGAGTGTCAGGGCCTCCTGATAGTTGGTGACGGCCGGCCCCCGCTCGATCGGTCGGCCACTGGGGGTGCGGGCCGGCAGTTGATGCTCCAGCCAGTAATCCGGGATGTCCCCCGCAATCGTCAGCAACGGAACGCCGACCAGGTCCTCAAGCGTCACCGTGATCCGCCCGGCCAGGGGATGCCCGGCCGCGACAGCCAGCACCCTGTCCTCGACGAGGAGCGTCGGACCGCGGGTCAGGTCGTCCTCGCGCACGGGGAAGTCCGTCAGCTGGAGGTCGAACTCGCCCTTCCGCAGCATCCCGTACGGATCGGAGAGCGGCACCTCGCATACCTCGACCGCGAGTTCGGGGTGGGCGGTACGCAGCTTCTCGATCGTCTTCATCACCATTTCTCCCGCCAACGGCGTGGAGAAGCCGACGTGCAGAATGCCTTCGATGCCCCGTGCCGAGGCGACAGCCCGCGCCATGGCGTTCTCGATGCCGCGGAAGTGCGGTGTGAGGTCGTCACGCAGACGGCTGCCCAGGCCGGTGAGGGCCACCCGCCGGCTCGTGCGCGTGAACAGCGGCGCTCCGACGCGGCGCTCCAGCTTCTGGATGAGCTGGCTCACCCGGGCACGGGAGAGACGCAGGCGGACGGCGGTCCGGCCGAAGTGCAGTTCCTCGGCGAGGACGAGGAAGCATTCGAGTTCGCTCTGTTCCACGTACGTCTCCGGGATCGTGTGGGACGTGGATCGGTAAGCCTGACTGACCGAACGTTGCGATCATCGCTGTTGTTCCCGTCCGGGTCGTGGCGAAGGCTTGAGGCACCACCAACACCCACCACCTCGGAAGGGGTTCATCGTCATGACTGCCTTGAGTACGTCGAGCGGGCTGAGCGCACACAAGTGGGGCGTCCTGCTCGTGCTGTGCGGCGCGATCTTCCTCGAAGGAATCGATGTCGCGATGCTCAATGTGGCATTGCCGTCGATCCGCGCCGACCTCGGGCTCTCCACCGGCGAGTTGCAGTGGGTCATGAGCGCCTACGTACTCGGTTACGGCGGTTTCATGTTGCTCGGCGGCCGTGCGGCAGACCTGTTCGGGCGCCGGCAGATGTTCGTCTCCTGGCTCGCCGTCTTCCTGCTGTTCTCCGGGCTCGGCGGGTTCGCCACCGAGGGGTGGATGCTGATCGTCGCGCGGTTCGTCACGGGCGTCGCCGCGGCCTTCATGACCCCGGCCGGTCTGTCCGTCATCACCACCGGCTTTGCTGAGGGTCCGGAGCGGAACAAGGCCCTGTTGCTCTACTCGGGCACCGCCGCGGGAGGCTTCACGATCGGTCTGGTCGCCGGTGGGCTGCTCACCGCCGTCGGCTGGCGCTGGGTCTTCTTCGCCCCGGTCGTGCTCTCCTTCCTCATCCTTGTCGCGGCCCTCGCGTTCGTCCCCAAGTCCGCACGCCCCGACAGGTCCGGTCAGCGCGTCGACGCCGCCGGCGCGCTCACCGTCACCGCGGCGCTCGTGCTGATCGTGCTGGGCGTGGAGCGTGCGGCCCACGCCGGGATCGCTGCCAGCGCCGGAACCCTGCTGGCAGGGCTCGCCTTCCTCGCGGCGTTCCTCGTCATCGAACGGCGGTCGGCCGAGCCCCTGGTACGTATGGGCATCTTCCGCAGCGCCTCTCTGGTCCGGGCCAACCTTTCGGCGATGCTGTTCGCCGCGGGGTTCTTCGGCTTCCAGTTCCTGGTCGTGCTGTATCTCCAGGAGCTGCGCGACTGGTCGACGCTGCAGACGAGCTTCGCGATGCTGGTCATCGGAGTCGACGCGATCCTCTCGCCGACCCTCACTCCTCGGCTGGTCAGCCGCTTCGGCACCTCCAAGGTCATCCTCGGAGGGCTCCTGCTCGCGGTGCTCGCCTACGGACTGTTCCTCCCGTTGGGCGCGGACTGGAGTTACGCGGCCATGTTCCCGAGTCTGCTCCTGCTCGGTCTCGCGTTCTCACTGGCGTACGGGCCGCTCACCATCGTGGCTACGGAGGGGGTCGCTGAATCGGAGCAGGGACTCGCGGGCGGTCTTCTCTACACCGCGTTCCAGTTCGGTGCCGCCCTGGGGCTCTCCGCGGTCACCGCCGTCAGCGCGGCCGCCACGCACGCGGAGACTCCTGCCGCAGTACTGGACGGGTACCGGACCGGTCTGCTCGTCCCGTTCGCGGCGGCGGCCGCCGCGGCCGCCATCAGCGCCTTCGGCCGGCGCACCCGGCGGAACGGAGAGCCGCCGGTCGCGGTGGACGCTGCCGGGGAGCGCATCGACGTACCCGCCTCCCGCTGATCAGGGGCGCAGGACGATCTTTCCCACGTGTCCCCTGCGGGAGAGCTCCTCCTGCGCCCGAGCGGCCTGGTCCAGGGGGAAGGCCGTGGCGATGACGGGCTGGACCTCTGCCCGGCGGGCCAGGTCCATGAGGAGGTCGAAGTGCCTGGGCGTGTGCATCGCGGAACCGATGACCTGGGCGTTGTGCAGATAGAGGCGGCGAACGTCAAAGGTCACACCGTAGCCTCCGAGTGCGCCGGCGATGACCCACCGGCCCCCTTCGCGCAGCAGCGGAAGCCCCTCACCCACCAGCTCGCCGGCCACGACGTCGAGTGCGACATCGATGCCCTCCGGAGCGACGGTGCGGATCTGCCCGGCGATGTCTCCTGCACGGTCGACGACTTCGTGCGCACCCGCTGCGCGCACCGCATCGATCTTGGGTCCGCTGCTGATGGCGACCACCCTCGCGCCGCGCGCGCGTGCGATCTGCACCAGCGCGAGGCCGACGCCGCCGGACGCTCCGGAAACCAGGGCGGTCTCACCCTTCCGCAGCCGACCTCGCTCGATCATCCCCAGTGCCGTGCCGTAGGCGGTCGGCAACGTCGCGAGCTGGTCGTCCGTGAGCGGCGATTCCGTCATGTCGTGCACACGTTTCACCGGCGCCGTCACATACTCGGCGTAGCCGCCGTCGCGTTCACTCCCCATCAGCCCCACCGGGTTGGCGTCCGGCCCCTCGGTGTCGTAGATCGCGGGATCGACGACCACCCGGCGTCCGACGAGGGTCTCCTGCGCTCCGGGTCCTGCGGCGACGACGCGGCCGGCCACATCGGCGCCCTGGATGCGCGGGAAGTCGATCGGACCCCGCCAGCCCGAGAGCGCCTTCGGGTCGTCCGGCCGGCCGTAGGCACCCTCCCGCGTCCACAGGTCGGTGTTGTTCAGCGCCACCGCGCCGACCCGGACCAGCACCTCCCCCGCCCGGAGTGCGGGAACCGGAACCTCCGTCAGCTCAAGGACCTCCGGTCCTCCGTGCCTGGTGATACGCACTGCTCGCATGAGATCGGACGGACTCATCGCTTGGTCCTCCTCACAGGTATACTGATCTGTAAACATCTCCCACCGTACACCGATCAGTGAAGGGATCATCCGTCGTGCAGGGATCGCGGCCCATGACACCGGCCGGCCGCCGCATCGTGGCGGCCGCCGAAGAGTTGTTCTACAACCGCGGCATCACAGCGGTCGGCGTGGATCTGATCGCCGAGCACTCCGGCGTGACCAAGCGAACCCTGTACAACCAGTTCGGGTCGAAGGACCGCCTCGTGGCGGCCTATCTCACGGAACGCGACCAGCGCTGGCGCTCCCTCGTCCGGGCAGCCGTCGACGCGAGCGACACGCCCGTCACGGCCGTCACCGCACCCTTCGAGGCGCTGCGGATCTGGAGCGGGGCCAACACCCGCGGATGCGCCTTCATCAACGCGCTGGCCGAGCTCCCGGACCCCTCACATCCCGCCTACCGCATCGCCGCGGACCAGAAGCACTGGCTGCTCGACCTGTTCGGGGAACTCGCCGCCAAGGCAGGCTGCTCACACCCGGCCACCCTTGCCACCCAGCTCCTCGTGCTGCACGAGGGCACCATCGCCACGCAGCCCCTCGCGCTCGACAGCCTTGCGGCGAGCACCGACTTGGCGCGGGTACTGGTCCGAGACGGCGCGCCGGACCGCCAGTAGGGCGGCTTCGGGGAGGTCAGGTCGTTCGACCAGGCGCCCCGGCGCGTCCCGGCCAGGACGGCTACCGCGCCCGGGCACGCGATGGCCCAACTTTCGGTCCGGCTGCGTCCAGGGCGACGGTGAAGCAGACCGCTGCCGGAGGGAAGGCCACCACGCCGAGCACGGCGGCTTCGGCCCGAACGTGACACGTGAAACGTGACAGCATCCGTCAAGCCCCTTCCGACGGCGCGTGCGCCGGCTCCCCCGGGGCTACTGGGCGTCGCGCCGCCGGCGCGCACGCTCCAGCTGATCGGCATCCGACAACCAGGAGCCGTGCTGGTCGAGTGCGACGCAGCCGCCGCGGACGAATACGCTCAGCAGGTTCCGGTACCCTCGGATCCCGTCGACCAGGCTGTACTCCACCCGGTACTCCGGATCCGCCCCGCCCACACCCTCGCGCACCGTCGTGACCCGGGCGATGGAATCCGCGTAGAAGTGGAGCTGGAGCCCTTCGCCCATCTCCTCGTCCTCGATGGTGAACACCTCGTTGTCCGCGGCGGAGCGATCGCCGACGAACTCCCAGAACTCCGCGGTGGCGTTGCGGGTACCGCCCTGGAGCCACCTCTTCTCGACACCCTTGTCATCGGTGAACAACAGGGCCGTCTTCCTCGTACGCTCGCCGAAGTCGGTGCGGTCGCCGACGATCGTCTCGTCATCCTCCATCGGCGTGCTCCTGGAGCGGTCCGTGGCCTCCGAGCACATCAGGAAGCTCACGGTGCGCACCGCGTCGTCGACGAGCTCAGGGTGTGCCCGGCGCACGGCGGCGTCGACCGCCTTCGCCATCCGGTCCCAGTCCCCCTTGTCCGTGGCCCGCTTCCCCCGTCGCGGATCGCGGCCGATCCGCATCCCGGCGCACGCCTGCTCCGCGGTGGCGATCACTCGCATGACCTCGGGCAGCAGCGCGGGGGCGACGGCATCGGGGCTCCGCTTCGGAATCGTCGCGCCGTGCAGGTACTGGCCCGTGTACCTCAGAACCGCGGCGTCGAGGGGGCCGAGCACTTCTCCGCGCTCGGCCCGACGGCGGTTCGCGTGGTATTCCTGCGCTCGTTTCCCGTTCGACGTCTCCGTCGCCGCGCGCATCGCCGCGCAGACCTGACCGCGCTCGAGCAGACCGATGTCGGCTCCGTGGGCGATGAGTCGACTCCTGTCCCACGGGATGCGCCGGAAGAGCGCGTCGACGTCCGCGGGCGGGGAGAGAAGGATCGGGTCCAGGAGCGCAACGGCAGCGGCCTCGTCGAGCGGGCCCCGGGTTCCGGCGGCGTCGCACAGCGGAAGGACCGCGCTCCACAGCAGCAGGTGCCTGGCGAGGTCCTCCCGGATCACCGCGAGATGGGCTTCGCCGATCGGGAACGTGAACGTACGAGGATCATGGTTGGCATCGGCACCGGCACCGAGAGTCAGCTGGAGCTCACCGTCCTCGCGGATCACGTTCGGTATCCAGCCGCTGTTGCGCGCGAAAACGATGTCTCTCATGGGCTCAGTCTCCCCCATGGGCCGGGACTGCCGAGTGCCGCCCGCACTCACCTGACCGGCCACCGGCGGGTACACCCGTGCCGCGCAGAGCGAGCAGACTCGCCAGGGGCCGGGCCAGCCGTTCAGCGGGAACCGGCGAGCACGCCGCGCGTGCACCGGGAGCCCCCTGCCCGGACCAACCGAGGCAGACAGCAGTCGCGTCCCCCCACCACCAGCCATGACCTCCGCGACCGTCCCGCCGATCATGATTGGTAGCCTCCGAAGATGACTGCGACTCTTGACCAAGCTGTCCGCGAGCGACTTCAGGCCGCCCACATCTGGTACGTCGGCACCGTGTTCGCCGATGGAGCACCGCAGGTCAGCCCCATGTGGGTGGACCTGGAGGGCGAGGGAGAGCTGTCGTTCAACACCTCGGTCGGCCGGGTGAAGGAGGAGAACCTCCGCCGCGACCCCCGCGTCTATCTCTCACACGCGGACGCCGTCGACCCGTTCGACCGGGTGCAGATCAGTGGGGAAGTGGCCCGATTCATCGAGGGCGAGGAGGCGCATGACCGGATGGACCGGCTGGCACGGAAGTATCTGGGCGTCGACAGGTTCGAATGGACCATGCCGTCGGAGCAGCGGGTCGCGGTGATCGTCCGCCCGCTCAAGGTGAGGCACATCGTCGGGGTGGAGCGGTTCCGGCCGGGTGGCCCCACTCCCCCTCGTACTCCCTGACCATCCCCTGCCCCCGGCGCGTACCCCTCGACCATGGCCGAAGGCTCGGCATCCGGCCCGGCAGGCCGACCGCAAGCCCGTCCACCACGAGTTCGCATCCCGCGGATGCCACCTCGTGGACGTTCCGGAATCGGCTGCTGAGGGTTCGTCGCCCTCCGCGCCCGCGCCCGGATCGTCCGGCTCTGCGGTTCGGCACATCTGCCACCTCCTCTCGACAGCGACCGCGACCATCGCGAGCTGTCGCGACACGCACGCGGTGGATCCGCGAGCCGCCGATGCATCGTGCGAGAGGAGCTGAGAGGTTCTGTGGAACTCATCACCTGAAGTGGTTCGCTTACCGTCCCTCAGAAGCACGCTCACCGGCAAGAACGTGCAAGCGACGTAGCGTCAGTGCAGTGTGAAATGGCCGCAGTTGACGTCCGAGCGGATCAGTAGACCAGCAGCCCCATCGTGCGCCCCCCCCTGACCACTTGCCCCGTTTCGGTCATTTGGCCAGATCGGCGGAGAGAAACGGGCCAAGCAGCGCGCACAATGCGTCGGGGCGGTCGAGCGGAATGATGTGGCCGCAGTCCTGCACCTGGTGTCCGACGAGGTCATCGGCAATGGGACGGAGTTGACGTTCGAGTCCGCGGCCGACCGGATGGGAACCGACGGCCATGGTGGGCATCGTCAGCCGAGCCGTCGCAACGGCGTCCTGGAGCTGACGCGCGCTCGTGGGCAGGGCCCGGTAGTAGGAGAACGCGCAGCGCAGGGCCTCGCTCCCGGTGTACGCGTGCACGAAGGCCGCGCGGATGTCGTCGGGTACTCCCCGTCCGCCTGTCCCCGAATCGAGGAAGAAGTCGAGGTACGGGCCCTCGTTGCCGGCCAGGACCGTCTCGGCGAGGCCGGGGACACTGTGGAAGCCGAACCACCACGGGGCACCGCTACTGACGAAGTGTTCCGCTCCGGGCAGGCGGCCGAGCAGTCCCTCCATCACCACCAGGCGCCGCACGAGGCCGGGCCGGCGCAGCGCGAGCAGAGCAGCAGGAGCGACGCCCGCATCGATGCCGACCACCGCAGCCGAGGTCTCGCCGAGTGCGCCGAGCAGCCCTTCGGCGTCGTCGGCGAGGGTGCCCGCGTCGTAGCCCTCGACGGCGCGTTCACTGTCCCCGAAGCCGCGCAGGTCCGGGGCGATGACCCGGTACTGTCCGGCCAGCCGGCCCATGATGCCGCTCCAGAGTCGCCAGGTATGCGGAAAGCCGTGCAGCAGGAGAACCGCCGGTCCGTCCCCGGCGACGGCGACGTTGAGCTCGACACCGTTCGTGGCGATGCGGCGCAGTTGGTATGCGGCATTGACGGGCACAAGGACTCGACTCCTCAAGTGGTTACCATTGGTGACCACAGAACGATAGGTAACCGCCGCATCACTTCATAGACGGCACTTACAGGGAAGGTGGTGAGCCGCAGGTGACCACCCGGGAAACCCGGTCCGCCGTTCGCGGAGTACGGGGAGACCTGTTCGACCCCAAGTGCCCGACGCGGCAGCTGCTGGACCGCATCGGCACGAAGTGGACGTCCATGGCCGTCAAGACGCTCGCCGACGCCGCACCGGACGAGGTGCGGTTCGCGGAGCTGAGACGCCGCATGCCCGGCGTCTCGCAGAAGATGCTGTCCGTGACGCTGCGCAGCCTGACCCGCGACGGGCTGGTGTCACGGCGGGTCGAACCGACGGTGCCGCCAAGGGTCTTCTATCAACTCACCGCACTGGGGCTGTCCCTGGAGACCGCGCTCGCCGGGGTGCGGGCCTGGGCGGAGGAGCACATGGCCGAGATCGACCGCGCCAACGAGACCGCTGACCACGACGTGGATGAGGCATAGGCAGGACGCCGTGCCCGGTTCACGGGCTGCTCGGGTGCTCGGGAATGCGTTCGTGACCGCGCTCATGCCGCACCGACGCCTGGCTGTCACCCCCGAAGCCGACCTGCGCCGTACCGAGGCCATGATCCGCCTCGCGAAGACTGGTCTGATGAGCCGTCGCCTCACCTGAGAGGCCGCCGTGAATCGGCGTGGCACCTAATGGCGCCCGTATCAACCATCGTCCGCCCCGTAGTGCCTCAGGTCGCGGATGGCACATTGCCCCGGCGAACGCGAAGTCGGAAATCCGCCAGCATGCTCCCAGCCGGTCGCGGAGAATCCGCCCATGATCGCTGAAGCGCAGGGCATCCGCATCCGGCACCGTGGGCATGAACCGCAAGTCCATCCCACTGCCTACGTCGCCCCGACGGCCACGCTCGTCGGCAATGTCCGCGTGGGGCCAAGGGCGCGGGTGATGTTCGGCGCGGTGCTCGATGCTGAAGGGTCTCGGATCGAGATCGGGGAGGCTGCGGTGATCTGTGAGAACGCGGTGTTGCGCGGGTCTGCGGTCGCCGGTGACCAGCCGGTGCTTGTCGGCGACCACGTCTTCGTGGGGCCGCATGCCACGCTGCTGGGCTGCGAGGTAGAGAGGTGCGTCTATGTGGCGACCTCGGCGACGGTCCTGCAGTGCGCACGGTTGGGGGCCGGCTCGGTTGTCGCTGTCGGCGCGCTCGTCCATGCGCGCACCGTTCTGCCGGACGAGTACTTCGTGCCGCCGCACACCGTGGCCCTTGACGCACCGGTGCGGCTGCTGGCCCCCGGCGATCCGGGCCTGGCCGAGGCCGTCCGGCGGGTGGGGTTCGCGCAGGTGGCGTTCGGCGTCGACGCGGAGTGGACCGACCGGATCAGCCGGTACGAGCACATCGCGGAGGTGCGGGTCGCCGAGTTCGGAACGCACGCGGACGATGAGGTTCTGAATCCCGGCTAGGGCCTGTCCGAGGCGTCGTGGTGGGGCGCACGGTCGTCGGTTCGGTTCGGTCGATCGTTGTAGCCGGAATTCAACTCGCGATAGGTTCTGTTCGAACTGGGCTGAGGGCGTTCTGATGCGCCCCCGTCCCGATGATGTCGCGCACGAGTGCAGTGCGCTGGGGGGATTCTGATGATCGCTGCTTCGTTCTTCCTTTTCGTGGTCGCCGTCCTGGCCCTCTTTTTCCTGGGCTTTCCCTTCCTGTTGCAGGTTCCGTTGCGCAAGCGCGGGGTGCAGGTCATGGCTTCCGAGGTGAGCAGGACAATCCCCAGGGACGGCAGGATCGATGTGCAGTACGGGTATCTCGTGGCGGACGGAGGGCACCACACTCTGTGGCGCCGCGGGATGTCCACGGAGCCGCCGGTGCTGACGGGGGTGGTCTACGACCCGAACAAGCCGAAGCGGGCCGACTTCAGCGACCGCATGCCGGAGAACGTGCAGCGCACGCGGATGGTTCTGCTTTGTCTCACGGCGGTGGCCGTCGTCATGTTGGTGCTGATGGCGGTGGGCGCTCTGTTGTGATGGCTGAGGGACGCGCGAATCGGAAGGCGGGCGGGCTGGTCAACTGCGGAGCCATAGCCTGATCGCGGCCACGGCGACCGTGCCGTGAAGGACATACGCCCTCTTGTCGTAGCGTGTGGCCACGGCTCGAAAATTCTTGAGCCGGTTGATGGTCCGCTCGACTTCTTTGCGACGTCGGTAGATCGTCTTGTCGAACCCCGTGGGCCGGCCACCTTGGGTGCCGCGGCGCTGGCGGTTGGCTCGCTGGTCTCTCGGCTCGGGATGGTGTGTTTGATTTGGCGTCTGCGCAGGTGACGCCGGTTTCGGGTGACGAGTACGCCTTGTCGCCCCCAACGTGATCGGGTCTGGTTCGTGGTCGTCCGCCAGCTTGTCGTGGCACACGGATCTCTTCAAGCACAGGAATCATCTGCGGTGCGTCTCCCCACTGGCCGGGCGTGATGACGAACCCGAGTGGGTGGAGCCCACCCTCCCCAGCGAGATGAATCTTGCTTGCAGCAGCCCGCCTCGTGAGCGGCCCAGGGCCTCATCGGATCTGTGACACGCTGGTTGGCCTCGCTGGCCCGGAACCTTCGGGGCACGGGTGGTGGCTCCGGCTGCATGCTGATGAGCGCGGCAGGTCGTGGAGTCGACGCTGACCATGCTCCAGTCGATCCGGCCTTCGGCATCAGCGTCGGTCTGGACGGCCCGCAGGATTCTCCCCCACGTGCCGCCCGCCGACCACCTGCGATGGCGGTCGTGCACCGCCTTCCACTTGCCGAAGCGAGACGGCAGGTCTCTCCAGGGAAGGCCGGTCCGCTGCCTGAACAAGATCCCGTTGATCACGCGGCGGTGGCATTGCCAGCGTCCACCACGCCCGCGATGCATCGGCAAGTGCGGCTGCAGCCGAGCCCATTCCTCATCCGAAAGATCTCCCCGCCCCATGCCCTATGGAACGAGCTCCAAGCCGCAGCGTCACCCGACCCATCGGACAGTGCCTAGGCCGCTTCTTGTGGGTCGCATTGCTGACCAGATGAACACGGCGGACAGCTCCTGGCTTCGCGCCAGCAGCCCCGGCCCCTTGAGGTGAGGTGACCCGCATCCGAGTTCCACTCCGGCGCGCATCCGGCAGCATGTACCGATGACAGGGCCAAGGCCGCCCCTCAGGCTGCCGTCTGACGCGGAGTGGCCAGAACCCAGGCGGCAAAGGCATCGATACTGTCCACGACCGCCTCGAAGCGTGGGGAATGGAAGATGTCGAAAGCGTGCTGTGCGCCGGGCAGTTCGGCGTAGACCACAGTGCTGTTCGAGGCGCGACGGAGCTGAGCGGCGAAGTTCCTCGCGCCCTCGACGGTACCCAGCGCGTCCTTGGTGCCATGGGCGATGAAGAACGGTGGTGCACCGGGGTGGATGTATCCCTGTGGCTGCGGCGCGGGCGGCGGCTCGTCCGGCGGGGTGCCGAAGTAGTGGCCGTAGAAGCCGTACAGGCAGACGGCCGCGGTGACGGAGGTGTCGGCCGACTCGAATCCGGGCTGGAACACCGGGTCGTTCGGTGTGAGCGCGCACAGGCCTGCCATGTTGGAACCGGCCGAGCTGCCCGCCACGAACAGCCTCGACGGATCGGCGCCGTACTCGGAGCCGTGCTCGCGCACCCAGGCGATGACCTTCTTGGCATCGATCTGGTGTCCGGGGAAAGTGGTCTCCGGACGCAGTCGGTAGTTGGCGCTGATGCACAGCCATCCCTGCGCGGCGAGGTGGGACAGCAGGGGACGGGCCTCGCGGCTCTTGCCTCCGCTGGTGTAGTGGCCGCCGTGGAAATAGATCAGGACCGGCGCGTTCCGCGGCGCGTCCCGGTGGCGGTAGATGTCGAGGAGATTCCGGCGGCCGGCGTCACCGTAGCTGATGTTCCGGATCCGCTGCACGTCACGCCGGCGCATGAAGCCCGGCAGCAGAAGGATGCGGGCCCACGGCCGGTTGCGGCGCATTGGCGTCTGCACCCGGTCCCGCCAGCCGGTCCCGAGACCGTCTTCAAGGGCCTGCCCGACGGCCTGATCCGAGCGCACACCCCGCCAGGCGGATACCGCCAGCCCGAGCGTGGCTGCGACGGACACCGCGACCAGCACCTTGGCGCCCGTCGAATCGAGGTCGCCCTGACCTGCGGCCAGGGCCGTGGAACCCACCAGGAAGTAGATGCCCACGAACGGCACCTCGTTGATGATCAGGCCGAACCAGAAGCTCATGCTCGCCAGCAGTTGGGGCCGGCGCGGCGCGACAACGGCGAAGAAGGTGCACCAGGCGATGAGCACGGTTGTCGCTAGATATCCCATTGGCATGGCGATCACCGTACCCGCGTCAACTCCGCTGTGTTGCTTGGCCTTTCTTCGACTACCGAACTCGCATGAGCGCAGTCGCACCGCTTGCCCGACCGCGGCTTGGCCGATGAGCCGAGTCGGCAGCTCGGCGGGCTGAGATACACGCAAGGTTGCGCCTCGGAGCCTTCGATTCCGACCGAGACGTCGCCTGGAGAACCGCTACAGAAACGGTCCAGCTCCTCCGCCGGAGTGCCCGGTCGCCCGTACCGTGAACTCTCTCCAGGCTTCGGGATCGGGCCGGGACGCGCGCATCGGTGTAAGGGTGAAGACACATGTCGAATACAGCCGTCACCTCCCCCACCAGGCAGCACGCCCGCGGACGGATCAGCTGTTGCTTGGCCGCGACCGTGGCGGCTGTCATCGTCTGGCTGGTGGCGCACTCCGTGGCAGCCGTACTCGTTCCCGGATTCGCCCGTACCGCGCGAAAGGACTGACCATGGCAAAGACAGCTCTGACCCTGCGCAAGACGGGCGGCACGTTCGTCATCGACGGACTCGAATCCCCCTCCGGCACGCTGAGGTTCAACCGCGGCATGCGCACGGGCACGGTCACTGCGGATGGTCACGCTCTGCCGATCGCGGCCACCGGACGGCTACGGACCCGTGTCACGGCCGGCGAGGACGCGATCCTGTGTCTGGACGGCCAAGGGGCGTTCGTCCCGGGCAGCGGGGCGCCGGTCGAGTGGCGTACGTCCCCGCCGCGCCGTGGCCGGTACCACGCGACTCTCGTCCGGGGCTCCGACCTGATCGACTTCTCCCTGGCCCGGTCCGCAGGCAAGTCCGTGCGGATATCCGTCAGCGGCCACTGGGACGAGCTCGAACTGATAGCGCTCGCGGGCTCGTTCGCGCTGCTGTCCCGCCGCCGCGGCGACACGTACCTCAAGATGGCCATCGCCGGCATCGTCGGCGGACACGGCCCGCGCTGAGTGTCCGTCACGCGACGGCGGCCTCCTTACCGGACTGCCCGGACTTGCCGCACTTACCGACCGCAACCGCCCGCCGTCGCGATGGGGACCCGGGGACCGGCGCGTCCTCGACCCGCCGCTAGAGCGCGTCTCCTTGATGGGTTGATCAGTTGATCGGATATGCCTGTCCGGTTAGTGATCACTGATGCGATGTGGGCCCGGATCGAGCCGTTGATGCCGACTGATCCAGTCCGTGGACGGCGGTGGGCCGACCACCGTCGAACCCTGGAGGCCATCGCCTGGAAGCACCGCACGTGCTCACCCTGGCGGGATCTTCCCCGCGAGCTCGGTGCGTTCCAGACCGCACACAAACGCCTGATCAGATGGGCTGCCGACGGCACCTGGCGGCGGATCCTCGCTGCAATCCTCGCCCAGGCGGACGCTGCTGACGAGGTGGGGTGGGCCGTATCGGTGGACTCCACTGTCTGCCGGGCTCATCAGCACGCGGCCGGGGCCAGAAAAGGGGCACTCAATGATGCTGAACCCGCCGATCACGCACTCGGCCGCTCACGGGGAGGCCTGAGCACGAAGGTCCATCTCGCCGCTGACGGTCAGGCACGGCCCTTGGCCTTACACGTCACTGCGGGCCAGGCTGGCGACGCTCCAGCCTTCGAGACGGTCATGGCCCGCATCAGGGTCCCTCGCACCGGCCTGGGCAGACCACGAACGCGACCCGACGTGGTCCTTGGATACCGGGCCTACTCATCCCGAGCAATCCGCCGGCATCTACGCCGGCGAGGCATCCAGGCCGTCATCCCGCAGCCCTCTGACCAGATCGGACACCGCCTCCGCCGAGGCCGGGCCGGCGGCCGTCCCCCGAGCTTCGACGCGGAGGCGTACAAGCAGCGCAACACCGTCGAGCGGTGCATCAACCGTCTGAAGCAGTGGCGCGGCCTGGCCATGCGAACGGACAAGCTCGCCATCGCCTACGAGGGTGCACTTCACCTCGCAGCCATCCTGATCTGGACACGACCATGGAAAGCCAAGGACGCCCGCTCGCCAGGGAATGCCTGACTCAGGGCCTCGACATGGCGTCGACTGCCTTCGCCCTGCAGTCTGAGCACCTTCCAAACCTCTTCGCGACGAACAGGTGCCGATAGACCGTCACCTGGCGCTGCGAGATGCCACAGAGTGTCGCCCGATCCGATATGGCGTGCTCCTGAGCCGGGCCGCCTGTCTCCGTACATGCCGCAAAGCTCGTCGGGGCAAGCCCGAGCGTGAATCTGAGGGATCGGAGGTGGTGACCAAGCTGCTGCATGGCGCCCACCATCGCACGTGGCTCGATCGCCGTGAAGTCAGGGAGACAGGCTCCAGGCCCTGTCGTCAAACTGCCGTCGTCGCCCGGAGGGCGGCTACGCTGCGTCTGGTGCGTGTGACCGCGGGGCGCTGGAATAGTCTCGCAGTGGAGCTGCCAGGGCGTTTCGGCAACGCTTCCAGCGCCAGAACGCCGAGTGGCAGACGGCAATTACGCCAGGAGTAGTTCCGCCATGTCCCCAGGCCGTAAAGGCCCGCCCAGGTCCTGACAGAAATGCCTGTGCGTCCGGGCTCGGACTCCCGGGGGCAGACACTCCGGCACAAGCAGCACGCTGAGCATCCTGCGGAGCGCTCCCTTCCGCGGACCGCCATGCCTACCCTGGCAGGCATGACTACGGCGGATGAACTACTCCTGCTCGCGATAGTCCCGGGCAGGCAGCGCATACGCATACGCATACGAAGCGACAATCGGCTTCGGTATGCCCTGCGGGCCTCGGAGTTGGCAGATCTGTTCCTGGCCGGACGGATCGCCGTCGGGCGCCGACGGATCGAGGTGTTGGACACCCGGCCTGTCGAAGACCGTCGCCTGAGCAATGTCCTGCAAGGTCTCGGCGCAGCTACTCCCCCGCCCGGCCTCAAGGACTGGCTGCGCCGGACACCGCGCTCCCTGACCGTCGAGTACCTCTCCCAACTGGAGGACCAGAAGGCGGTCCGTGTCCGCCGGTGGCGCGATTCCAGCGGCCGTACTCGCAACGACATTCTTTCCGTGGACATGCCGCGCCGCCAGGCGCTACTGACCCGCCTCGACAGCGTGGTCCGCTCTGGCTCGGCAAGGTCCACCGCTGACCGCAACCTCACCCTCGCCGTGCTTGCCCAGGCCGCGGGCCTCGCCCCTGCCGCCTACCCTGGACTGCGCGGCATCACCGACCGCCGCCGTATGGCCACCCTCGCCGCAACGCACCGTCTCACCCCCGCAGCCGCCGGAGCGGTCCCGGCCGCCGACGTGGAGCTCGCTGCGGCACTGACCACCGGCGCCGACGTCCTCACCCGCCAACTCCTCGGCGAGCTCAGTGACCTCTACGCCGACTTCACTACCGGCGGCCACGGTCTTGGCCACGGATTGGACTCCGGCGGTTGGTCCGAGGGCGGCGCAGGCGGCACCGGCCACCACGGCGACGGGCACGCCGGCTGGTGACTCCGACAGCCGGGAGTCGCACGGCTCTTGACCTTGCCCGGGCCCGGCGGAACTCGGTACGCGAGCCGTGCGGGCAACCCTCGCCATCCATCACATGACATGACATGGTGTCAGGGGCGCCTCTACTATCCGTAGCTTAGCGTCGAGCCCACATCAGGAGCGATGCGAGAGCGACTGCTGCCTGGTAGGACTCGGCGTTCTTGTCGTAACGCGTGGCAAGGCCGCGCCAATGTTTCAAGCGGTTGAAGCAGCGTTCGACGACGTTGCGCTGTTTGTAGAGCTGCTTATCGAAGGTTGGCGGGCGCCCGTCGCGGCATCCTCGGCGGAGCCGGTTTCGGATCTGGTCGGCCCGTTCCGGGATTGTGTGCCCGACACCGCGCTGTCTGAGCCAGACCCGGATGGCTTTGGAGCTGTAGCCCTTGTCGCCCAGGACGTGGTCGGGCCGATTCCGTGGCCGTCCCGGTCCGAGGCGGGGCACCCGTATCGCGTCCATCACGGCAGTGAACTGGGTGCAGTCGTTGGTGTTCCCACCAGTGACAGTGAAAGCGAGCGGACGTCCCAGGGCATCGCAGGCCAGGTGGATCTTGCTGATCAGTCCGCGCCGGGAGCGTCCGAGTGCGGGACTGCCCCCTTTTCGTGCCCCGGCGGCGTGCTGGTGAGCCCGGACGGCCGTGGAGTCGACCGACACAAGCCAGTCGATGCCCCCGGCCGCGTCCGCCTTCGCCTTCGCCTGGGCGGACCGGAGCATCCGGTCGAAAGTGCCGTCCAGGGCCCACCGGCGAATTCGGGTGTGCAGCGTGCCCCACGGGCCGTACCGCCGCCCGCCGCGCAGCGCAGCGCAGCACGATCCTGGCACGCAACGCGAGGAACTGAGCGGTCTTGGCCCGCCGCGCCCACTGCTGCAGCTGTCGGCGCTCAGTCTCGTCGAGGATCAGGTCGGCCTTCGGCCGGCCAATCCACCCGGCGTCCTCAAGCCCGGCCATCCGCTCCGCCGCGAAAGCCCGACGCCACTTGCCGACCGTCTTGGCCTGGACACCCACGAGCCGTGCGACACCAGCGTTTGACATGCCCTCAGCGCACGCCAGGATGATGCGGGCCTTCTCAGCCGAGCGCCGATGCGGCACCTCTGTCCGGCGCAACAACTCGGCACGCTCGGCCTCGGACAACGTGATCGCCACAGCAGAAGGCCCCGAATGCGACATGACATCAGGCTACTTACTAACCCTCAGGATTTCTGGCGCATCACACTAGCTGATCGGCACCGCACCCGCGCCGCGCAGCGGGAGCACGGAGCCGTCCTGGGGGCTGCGTCCGTCGCCGGCGGGGGTCGCCAGCAGGGCCTTCTGCAGTCGGCCGAGCCGGGCGGACGGTTCGATCCCCAGTTCCTGGACGAGCGTGTTCCGCAGTCGGCGGTAGTGTCCGACCGCCTCTCCCCGGCGGCCGGAACGGTGCAGCGCGATCATGAACTGGGCATGCAGGTTCTCATGCGTGCGGTAGCGGCTCACCAGTACCGTCAACTCGGCCAGCAGCTCGCGGTGCCGCCCCAGCCTCAGATCCGCGTCGATGCGCTGATCGAGGGCGCGGAGGCGGCTCTCCTCGAGCCGTCTGACCTCCATTCCCAGCTGCCCGCCCGTCTGCACTCCGGAGAAGGGTGTTCCGGTCCACAGTGCCAGCGCCTGCCGCAGGGTCTCTGCGGCCCCGGGGTAGTCGCCCGCGTCCATGGCTCGGTATCCCATGCCTGCGAGCCGGTCGAACTCGCGGACGTCGCTGACCCCTTCTGCACCGCTGACGAGCATGTAGCCACCGGGCGCGGTGACCAGGACGTCCTTGGGGGTACGGGCAGGACGGTCGGCGGGGTCCTTCGACAGCGCCACGGCGATGTGGTCGCGGACCTGAAGCACGTAGGTCTGCAGGTTCGTACGGGCGCTGCGCGGCGGTGTGCCCGCCCACAACTCCTCGATGAGGACCGGCACATGCACCACCTGGTCCGCCTGCAGGGCCAGGAGTGCGAGAAGCTGACGGGGCTTGGGCGCGGTAGGGGTGACGGAGACCCCGTTCTCACGTACGTCCAGCGCACCCAGAACGTCGATGTCCACGCAGCTCGCCTCCCCGGCTTCCTGGCTTCCCTGACTTCCTGGCTTGGCGCACAAGGCTTGACAGTAAAAAACAGCACGGGCGGTTTGTCAATGAGGCCGCTGGTGTCCGCGGTCCTCCGCCGTTGCGCCGGAACGCCTGTTACGCCTCGGCGGAAACGTGCTGCGCGTCGGTCGCGTTCCGAACCTCGGCCAGGACGCGGGCGCCACGGTCCGGTGCGGTGTCCAGCCTGATCAGCGCCGCAGGTGTGGCGATGGCAGGCAGTACGTGGTTGTACAGCACCGAGATGCGCCGTTCGAGATCTCCGTAGCCGGACTCCGCCTCGGAGACGAGCTGGGTGCCGACCCATGCACCGAGAAAGCACTCCGCGGTCTCCGCCGGATCGACGTGCGGCAGCACTTCGCCCCGCTCCTTCGCCTCCGTGAGGAACGTGGTGATCAGGCCGGTCCAGGCCGGCCACGCGCTGCCGAACCGAGCACGGCCCTGCGTGTCGGCCGACAGGCGGATGCCGGCGAGCAGGATGACATCGCCCGGGATGCGGTGGGCCAGCGTCATCCCGACGTCGACCCACTCCTGCAGTCTCAGATCACGCGGCACCCACCGCTCGGGGTCGACCTGCTCTTCTATGACTCCGCGCGCCAGTGCTTCCTTGGAGTCGAAGTGGAAGTAGAGGGCGCCCTTGGTCACTCCGGCCCGCTGGAGGATCTCGGCCATGGTGGCCGCGGTGTAACCCCGTTCGGCGAAGACCATGGCTGCCGCCTCGATAACAGCGCGACGGGTCCGTATCGCACGCTCTTGCTGTGCCATGGCCCCTCCTCCGGTAGCAAACAAAACCGAACAGGACGTATCTTACTCATTCTCCGCCACCGGACACCGCTCGCCTCACCCCGTCCGACCGCCGCCGTGGTCCGTCCCGCCGGGCCACCGCCCCCTGCTCCGTTCAGCGGCGCCACGCCTGACTGCCCCAGTCCTGCCGGGCCAGATGCATCATCGGCGAATGCCGCTGTCCCGCGTAACGCGCTACTGCCAGGTCGAGTTGATCAGGTGAGACGTCGAGCCTGCTGCCTTCGAGCGACAGGATGCGCAGGCCGCCCTGGTCCGTCTGGCACGGCCACCAGAGCGAGCGCGGTCTGACGGCGCCCGGCCGGAACCACACCACCAGCGAGTGCCTCACCGGTTTGGGACTGCACACGATGCCGATGCTCTCGATGTCTCCCCAGGGAACCCGCAGGGAGCGGGTACCGACCGGAGTCCGGAAGACGAGTGTCAGGCCCGGCACACCGACGTGGAAGGTGATCCGGTGCCGGCCCAGCAGGAAGTAGGCAGGCAGCCCGATCAGCGGAAGCGGTCCGAGGACCATCGCGTAGAGCGCGTCCAGCCAAGGCGGCGCGCTCCCGTTCGTCATGAACTGCGAGGCGGTGAAGCCGGGAGCCATGAGCAGCACGGTGAGCAGCACCGCCACACCCACGGAGCGGTATCCCGCGAAGGAGCTTCCTTCGTGGGGAATCGCGCCCCTGCGCGCGGACCTCGCGGCCTTGGCCGGGCTGGAGTACAGCCAGTCCCCGGCGTCGGACACCACCGGCGTGTCACCGGCGAAGCGTTCCAGCGCCTCCTTGACCTCGCGATGGTTGTCGGCGATCTCCGGCAGCACGCACAGAGTGACGCGGCCGGCGGTGAGCCGTGGCAGGAACCGACCGGTCCGGTCGACCGGTGTGTGCGTGCCGGCCGATGGCCGGACCGCCAGCAGGCCCATGCTGGTCATCCCCCTGGGCCAGCCGACGAGCGCGATCTCCTCGATTTCCGACCAGGCGTACGAGATCTCCAGCGCGGCCCTGGTCAGGCGGAGGCCTGCCGCGCTCACCACCAGCCGCACCGGGCTGACCAGGCGTGAGACGCTGAACCAGCAGACGCCGCAGGAAAGGGCGCAGAACAGCAGCGGCATCACCTTCAGCCACAGAGTCTCCGGTTCCGTGAGAACTTGCTCGGGAAAGAAGGCGTAGGCGAGCAGTCCGAACAGGACCGCACAGGCCGTCATCACCTTTCTGTCCGCCGTGAGTTCCACGATCGGCTCCGTACTGCGGACCGAGCCGAGAGGCCCTGCGCTCGGCGTCCATGCCGACCCGGCCATCTCCGCGAGGGCGGCCTCCACCGCGGCCGGGGGCCCGTCCAGGTGCCGGAGGGCCGCGAAGTGAAGGGCGCCGGTCGTCGCGTCGCGACGGGGCCCCGGGGAGCCGCGACGCGACGTGCTGATGTACGCACCGGGTTTCGGCCGGAGGAGCAGCTCGTAGCGGGGCCCGCGGATGCGGCCGCCCGGCCGTGTCCGCACCCACACCCGGCTCACCCGGTGCCACGGGTAGGAGAAGCTGTCGTTCTTTCCGTAGCGGACTTCGATCCCGTCGGGCCGGATGATGAGGTAGTAGTCGCTCGGGTAGCGGCGCCAGAGCACGGCGAGGATCAGCACGAGAGCGGTCAGGCATGCGCTGGTGACGATGCCTTCGGGGGTCTTCAGGTCGAGTTGCTGGTCGTCTCGGATTCCGAAGGCGGAGATCAGCCAGCCGAGCCCCAGTACGGCCGGCACGGCGATGCCCCACTGCATCACCCGGCTGTGCCGGACAGAGGCGCCGAAGCGGGTCTCGGTTCCCCGAGCAGCCCGTTCCCGCTCCGCGGGGCGGCTCGACACGCCGGACACGTCCTCGGCCAGGGTGACCGCACGGTTGCTCACGATGGCGAGTTCGGCATGCCCGTCGGAGCCCTGTTGCTGGGGAAGCGGCATGGAGCGCCGCTTCAGGGCTTCGCACAGCGGGCCGTACAGGGCGCTCAGGGACAGCAGTTCGGGCCCGCCCGGCACACCGTCGCGCAGGAGTTGGATCAGCTCACCGCTGAAGGCGGTGTAGCGGTCCCCGGGCGGTGCGTACGAGAGCAGATCGGCCGAGGAGGACGTCAGGAGGTAGGTCCCACGGATCGCGGACTGCTCCGACGCCTCGGTGGAGTCGCCCATCATGGCATCGAGGATCCAGCCGCTCCGGCAGCAGTCCAGGATCAGTATCTTGTTGCGGCAGGACGAGGTCTCGAAGATCTCCCGCAGCGCCTGGAAAGGCACGGCCGTCCACCGCAGATCGTTCTGGTCGGCCCCTGTCAGTGCGAGATACAGCTCGCTGTAGTCGTAGTTGAGGATGCCGTGGCCGGAGAAGTACACGAGCAGGGTGTCCGGAGCGTCCTGCGCCGCCTCCCGGACCTTGCGGCAGACCTCCTGCGGAGCCGAGGAGTCCTGCACGACCGTGCACCGCCCGGGAAGGAATCCCCCGCCGCTGTCGGACGTGAGCAGCTCCTGCAGGACCTCCAGGTTGTTGCGCACGGCGAGCAGGGGTTTGAGGTCCACGCTGTCGTACGAAGAAGTGCCGATCAGGACCGCGCTGGACCCCCGCGGGTCCGGCAGTCTCACGCTCATGGCCGGGAGCGGTCGCGCAGGGCCTCCTCCAGGAGGAGCCTGGCGTCCTTCGCCGAATCGGCGGTGATCGTGGCGCTGCGCCCGTCGGCGAGCGTCACCTCGACGGTGGCGGCGGAGCGGCGCGCCTGCAGCAGGGCGGGGAGCGTGGTGACGAGGGCGGTGAGCGCGCCGCCGCTGCCCAGGCCGACGAGCAGCAGTTCGGTGCCGGAACCCATCGCGCCCTCGTCCGGCTCCGCGCTCACGGTGCTCACATGGCCGCGCAGATCACGGTGCGCCGTCAACTGCTGCCGGATGGATGCCACATCGGAGTCGCTGACTCCCTCGCCGAGCAGACGCAGTTCCACGTTCATCGGCACATGCCCCCGTTTGCTCCGTAGTTGGTGCACAGTGTGCCCCAACTCCCGTCCTGTGGTGCGTGGATCGGGATTCATACGGCGCCGGGTGGACGCTGCCGGCTCGGCGAGGGCAGCGCTCAGAGTGAACCGTCGGCCGTTCGCTCGGCCAGCTTCTGGAACTCTCCGAGGTCGTAGTTGGCCAGGACCGAGTCGAGGTTGGTGAGGGCTCCCACGTGTTCGACGAAGCCCTGCGGGTCGTACTCGATCTGCAGAGTCACCCGGCTCGACTCGTCGTCCAGCCGGTGGAACGTGACGACACCGGCGTGGTGGACCCCCGCCGTCGTCTTCCACGCGATCCGCTCCCCCTCCACGACCTCGCTGAGCTCGGCGACGAAGCTCTTGTCCGCTCCCGGGAGGGAGAGCTGCCAGGCGAACCGGCGCTCGTCCAGCCGATCGACGCGCTGTACGTGGCTCAGGAACACCGGCCACCGTGACACGTCGCTCCACAGGGCCCATGCGACGGACACCGGTGCCTTGATGTCGACCGTCTCGACGAGTGAGGACGTCATGGAAGCTCCTTAGGGGTTTCGCCGGCCTCTGGGCCGTTGCGCGCCATTCCGTACCGGCCACGTGCCGTTCCGTTCCGGCTGTACGTCGATGCGTCGATGTACTCCGGACGACGCTGCGCCTACCCCCGCCGGCCGAGGCCACACACAGGGGGTCCGGGCGTCCGGGTGAGCGGTGCATCGGGGGTGACGGGGTATCCGAGGCAGTACGGTGATACCCGTCCATTCCGAGGAGGTTCGCCCCATGCACGCGTTGAAGCATTGGTTCGACCGCAGTCTGCTCGCACAATCAGTGTTCGTCCTGGTGCTCGGCGTGGGTATCGCGGCCCTGTTCCATCGGGGCGACAATCCGGTCTCGTGGGTCGTCCAGGGTGTGTTCTACGGGGCTGTCGTCATGGGGACACTCGCCTTCCAGCGTCGTAGGGCCGCCCGCGCCGCCGGTACGGACGCACAGGGCGTGACCGAGCTGCACCGCAAGATCCGGCACCGTGAGGTGCCGGAGGAGCCCGAGGAGCGGGCGGCCATGAGACGCCTGGTGGCCGAGCAGTTGGGCACGATGGAGCGCGCGGGTCGCTGGCTGCCCTACTCCCTCGGTTTCCTGGGCCTGATCGCGGTCGGTCTGGTCGTGCTCGGGGTGGTCGGCGGTTCACTGACCTTTCCGCTGATCTTCGCCGTGGCCTTGATCGGCTTCTGCTACTGGTGTTTCTGGATGCGCCGCCGCTCCCTGGGTCTCTATCACCACATGCGGGCAGAGCTGCAGGGTCACACCTGACGTGGCCGGGCGGTCCGCCAACCGTCCGTGGCCACTGGTCCGGACCCCGCCGCCGGCCCCTTGCACTCCCCCGCACACCGCGACCGTGCCCGCTCCCCGAGTCCTCGGGGAGCGGGCACGGTCGCGGTGTGCGGTCAGACCTTCGTCGGGCTCTTCACGGGCGGCGGACCGGTCACCGGTCCCGGAGCGGGCGTGTGTCGGGTGGCGGGGCCTCCTTCGCTGAGGCCGATCCGTCCGTGGAGCTTCCGCAGGAAACCGGGTGCGTACCAGGCCGAGCGGCCGAGCACCCGCATCGCGGCGGGCACGAGGATGCCGCGTACGGCGACCGCGTCGATGAGAATGGCCAGCCCGCTGCCCAGGCCGAACATCTGCATGAAGCTGAGCTCCGCCGTACCGAACGCGAAGAAGCTGACGGCGAGCAGGCAGGCGGCCGCGGTGACGATGCGTCCGGTGTGGCCCAGGCCGTTGGTGACGGCGGACTCGTTGTCCTCTCCCTGATCGTGGAGTTCCTTGATGCGGCTGGTGACGAACACCTCGTAGTCCATCGAGAGTCCGAAGGCGATGCAGAACATCAGCACGGTCATGGACACCTCCATGGGCTGCGCGGTGAAGCCCAGCACGGAGGAGAGGTTGCCGTCCTGGAAGATCCAGGTCATCACGCCGAGGGTCGCGCCCAGGCTGATCAGGTTCAGGAGCAGGGCGCGGAGGGGCTGCACGACGCTGCCGGTGAACAGGAACAGCAGGAGGAAGGTGGTGACCGCGACCAGGCCGACGGCGAGCGGGAGCCGGCTGCCGATGGAGGACTTGGAGTCGACGAGCTGGGCATCGACTCCGCCGACCAGGGGGTGTGTGCCGGCCGGCGCGGTGACTGCTCGGACCTGTCCGACCAGGCTCTCGGCCGCCGCCGATTTCGGTGCCGGCGAGCTCACCACGTTGATCCGTTGCGCGTCGGCGCGGCTCAGGGCGCTGTTGCCCCTGCCGTTCGGTGCGGACTGCCCGTCGGCGTAGGTTCCCGTGCTGGTCTCGACCCGGACGACGCCGTTGAGCCCGGACAGGGCCATCGCGTACGAGTCCAGCGGGGCCTTGCCCACGGAGTTGCCGATCACGACGTGGAGGGCGGCGTCGTCGCTGCCGTCGAACTTCTCCCGGAGTTCCGCCGACACCTGGCGGCTCTGGGCGTTGTCGGGCAGCACGCGTTCGTCGGGGGTACCGAAGGTGATGCCGAGGAGCGGGCTCGCCGCCACCAGCAGGACCGCGAGCACGGGAAGCGCGGTGAGCGCGGGACGCCGCATGACGGTGCCGGCCAGCCGTCCCCACAGGGGTGCCCGGGTGGCGGGGCGCTTCGCCTTCGCCCATGGCATCCGCCCGCTGTTGACCCGGTGCCCCAGCACGACGAACAGCGCCGGCATGACGAACAGGGTGCTGACGGCCGCGATGACGACGACGCCGACCCCCGCGTAGCCGAACGAGCGCAGGAAGTACTGCGGGAACACCAGGAGCGCCGCGAGTGCGGCCGCCACGGTCGCCGCGGAGAACGCGACCGTGCGGCCCGCCGTGCTCACCGTCCGCCGGACGGCGTCCTCCACGCCCGCCCCGGTGGCGAGTTGCTCCCGGAAGCGGTTGACCATGAGGAGGGCGTAGTCGATGCCGAGGCCGAGGCCCAGTGCCGTGGTCAGGTTGACCGCGAAGACGGAGACGTCGGTGACGCTGCCCAGGAGATACAGCTCCGCGAACGTGCCCGCGATGGCGATGACTCCGATCGCCAGCGGCAGCAGCGCCGCGACCAGGCTGCCGAAGACGAGGAGGAGCAGAACGAGGGTCAGCGGTACGGCGATGGACTCGGCGAGGACGAGATCCTTCCCCGACTGCGTACCCATCTCACTGGTGACGGCCGCGCCGCCGCCGAACCGGACGGTGAGTGAGTCCTCGTACTGACCGCTGTAGGCGTCGATGACGCTGTCGGCGTTCTCGCCCCGCTCGGTTTCGTCGTCGCCCTTCACATGGGCGAGGACCATCGCTTCCCGGCCGTCCTCGGAGCGGAGTTCGGGGGCGGTCGTGTCCCAGTACGAGACCACGTTCTCCAGATGCTGTTCCTTCTTGAGGTCGGCCACCAGGCTCCGGCCGCGCTGTTCGGCGGCCGGAGCGTCGACGCGGCCGTCGGACGCACGGACCAGCAGCACGAGGTTCGTCTCCCCGCCGAACTTCTCGTCGATGACCTTCGCCGCCCGGGTGGACGGGGAGGCCGGGTCGTCGTATCCGCCGCCCAGCAACTTGCCGAACGCGCCGGCGCCCAGGGCGCCCATGAGGGCCAAGGCCACTACGGCGACGACGAGTACCAGCCGTGACCTGCGTATCGCCAGTTCGGCTATGCGTTCAAACACGCCCGTTCTCCTTCGGTGTCCATACGGTGAAATGCGACGCGAGACGGCCGGGCCGGCCTGGGGGAAGGTGCGGTGATGATCCGCAGCCCTTCTCCAACTCGGCAGGAGCGGCAGCGGTGTTGCCCTCTTCGTCGCCGTGAGTGACGTTAGTGGGGCACCAAGAAATTTGGCAGTGTTAGATTTTCCTGGCATCTCGCACTCACCGGATGGTCCACAGCGGCGGCGGTTTCACGGTCGCCCCATGCCCGTAGAGGAATCCGCAATGACCCAGCCCTCCCTGCGCGAGCGACGCCGGACCGCGGCCACCCAGGAGATCGTGGACGCCGCCGAACGCCACATCGCCGAACACGGGCCCGCGGCCCTGTCCCTGCGGGCCGTCGCCCGGAGCCTGGGGATGACCGTGCAGGCGCTGTACCACTACTTCCCGAGCCGGGACGCCCTCGTCACGGTCCTCGTCACCAAGGCGTACGACGACCTGGCCGACGCCGTGCAGGCCGCCGTCGACAACCCGGCGGAGGGCCCGCCCCTGCCCCGCCTGGTGATCGCGGCCGAGGGCTACCGGAACTGGGCGACCTCCCACCCCGAACGCTTCCAACTCCTGTACGGAACACCCCTGCGGGGCTACGCGGCCCCCGCCGACGGCCCCACCACCCAGGCGATGCGCCGGATGAGCGCGATCTTCGAGCACGAGATGTTCGGCGGGTTCACCCAGGAGCAGCTCGCCGCGGCCGAGACCTCCGCGCTCTCACCGGCGCTGCGCACCTACCTGGAGCAGCTGCCGCACTACGGTCTCGGGCATCTCCCGCCCGCCGCGACCGCACTCCTGCTGAGCTCGTGGGGACACCTGCACGGCCTCGTCGTGCTGGAGGTGTTCGGGCACAGTTCCTTCCTCGGTGAACACCAGGGCGAGATGTTCCGCGGGGCGATCCAGAACCTGCTGGACGATGTGAACCGCCGCATCCCCGCACCCGCGAGCCACGCCTGACGCGGACGGGAGGACCTGACCGGCGCTCATGATCCGGAAGGGGCCCGGCGGATCCGTAAGGGCATCCGACGCCGCGTCGAGCGGATGTCGGTGGCCGCCCGATGCTGTCGGCCCGCTGTCGGCGGCCTGTCGGCGGGACATTGCACCGTTCCAGGGACGGCCGCCGCAGACGATCGGGCGGCCCCCGACCCGGAGGAGCGATCATGCACACCCCCGTCACCATCATCGGAGCCGGCCTCGGCGGACTCACGCTGGCCCGCGTCCTGCACCTCCACGGCATCCTGGTCACGGTCCACGAGGCCGAGGCCTCCGCGTCGGCGCGCGCGCAGGGCGGGATGCTCGACATCCACGACTACAACGGGCAGCGCGCGCTGGAGGCGGCCGGGCTGCTGGACGAGTTCCGTGCCGTCGTCATCGAGGGCCGCCAGGCGATGCGGCTGGTCGAACAGGACGGGACCGTGCTGCACGAGATGGCCGACGACGGCACGGGCGGACGCCCCGAGGTACAGCGCGCCGATCTGCGACGGCTCCTGCTCGACTCGCTTCCGGCCGGCACCGTCCGCTGGGGGCGGAAGGTCAGCGGGGCCCGCGCCCTCGGCGACGGCCGTCATGAGGTGACGTTCACCGACGGCGGCACGGAAGCGACGAGCCTGCTGGTCGGTGCGGACGGGGCCTGGTCGCGCGTGCGGCCGCTGGTCTCCGCCTCCGCGCCCACGTACGTCGGCACCTCGTTCGTCGAGACGTACCTGTTCGACGCCGACACCCGCCACCCGGGCTCCGCCGCGCTGGTGGGCGGGGGTTCGATGCTCGCGCCCGCACCCGGCAGGGAGATCGTCGCCCACCGGGAGAGCGGTGACACCCTGCACGTCTACACGGCGCTGTCCAAGCCGCTGGACTGGTTCGCCGCCATCGACTTCAGCGACGCCGGCGCAGCAGCCGCACGGATCGCGCGGGAGTTCGACGGCTGGGCACCCGAGCTCACAGCTCTGCTCACGGACGCCGACACCGCACCCGTGCTGCGCCCCCACCACACCCTGCCGGCCGGCCACCGGTGGGACCGGGTGCCGGGGGTCACCCTGCTCGGTGACGCCGCCCACCTCACGGCACCGAACGGCGAGGGCGCCAATCTGGCCATGCTGGACGGCGCCGAACTCGGCAGGGCCCTCGCCGCGTCTCCCGACGACGTCGAGGCCGCGCTCGCCGCGTACGAAGAGGCCATGTTCGCGCGCGGCGCCGAGCCCGTCACCTTCGACGGCGCCGAGATCCATGGCATCGACTCCGAGAAGAACACGGCCCGGACGATGCTCGAGATGATCACGCAACAGGGCTGATGGGCGAAGCCCCTCGCGGCACACGGCCCATGACCATCGGCACGCGCTGACACCGGGACCATCGGCACGCGCTGACACCGGCCGGAGCCGATCGGCCCACACCCGCCCGCGTCCGCCCGGACCGGCCTGCACCGATGGGCGGATTACCCGCCTATCGGATGATTGATCGCAACCCATTCAGGGAAGGCGACTCCCATGATCGTCGATCTGTCAGGAAAAACGGCCCTCGTCACCGGCTCCACGCAAGGAATCGGTGCGGCGATCGCCGCCGGGCTCGCGGCAGCAGGGGCCCGTGTCGCGATCAACGGCCGCAGCGCCGGCTCCGTGGCAGCCGCCATCGAGCACCTGCGGGCGCAGCATCCGGAGGCGGAGTTCGTCGCCGCACCGGGCGACATCGCCACCGACGAGGGCGCCCGGGAGGTGCGGGACGCGCTGCCGCACGCCGACATCCTCGTCAACAACCTCGGTATCTTCGGTGCCAAGCCGGCGCTGGAGATCAGCGACGACGAGTGGCGCCGCTACTTCGAGGTGAACGTGCTGGCCTCGATCCGCATGACGCGGGAGTACCTGCCGGGCATGACGGAGAACGGCTGGGGCCGTGTGCAGTACATCGCCAGCGACTCGGCGGTCGTGGTCCCGGCCGAGATGATCCACTACGGCATGTCCAAGACGGCGCTGCTGGCCGTGTCCCGCGGCTTCGCGAAGGAGGCGGCGGGTACGGGGGTCACGGTCAACTCCGTCATCGCCGGGCCGACGCACACCGGCGGTGTCGAGGACTTCGTCTACCAGCTGGTCGACAAGGATCTGCCGTGGGACGAGGCCCAGCGCGAGTTCATGCGCGTGCACCGGCCGCAATCCCTGATCCAGCGTCTCATCGAGCCGGAGGAGATCGCCCACATGGTGGTCTACCTGGCTTCCTCGTTCGCCTCCGCGACCACGGGTGGCGCGCTGCGGGTGGACGGCGGCTACGTGGACTCGATCCTTCCCTGAGCCCACCCCGCGGCACGCGGGGCCCCGCAGCGGACGGGTATCGCCGGTCTCGGTCCGGCGCGCCACGGACCTGCGGAAACGCGATCGGGGGCGGCAGAGGCCGCCCCCGGTTGCGTCTGCGCGCCCTCAGGTCTGCGGACGGCTTCCGTGGTTTGCGCCGTTCTTGCGGCGGGCCTTCTTCTTGCGACGTCGCTTCGAGGACATCAAACCCTCCTTACTCTGCATCTTTGGATCATTATCTACCGGTTTGTCGCCTGTGGCGATCACAGGTCCCTTACCCACTCACACAACGACAAACTCTCGGCGGAGACACCCACGGGCGGTCCGCGTCACCGCCCCGTGACAGTCCCGGCACCCCGGCCTCGCCATGCCCGGAGCAGAGGGGTATTTGCGGCAGCGGGGCCCGATGAGCCTTTCTCATTCCCGTGCTCGGCGGTCTCTGTGGGAGCGATCAGGTCCGGTCGACGGCCGTCGTACGGGGGACAGCCGACGGGACTGGATACTGGCCCTCAACGCCGGCACGCATGAGGAGCACGACCGATGAGCAGCGACAACCGCATAGGACCGCCCAGCGTTGGCAGCGAACGCGACATGCTGCGGGCGTTCCTCGACTACCACCGCGCGACCCTCGCCATGAAGTGCGAAGGGCTCACCGACGAGGAGCTGCGGCAGCAGTCGGTGCCGCCGTCCACGCTTTCGCTGCTCGGTCTGGTGCGGCACATGGCGGAAGTGGAGCGTGCTTGGTTCCGCCGGGTGTTCGAGGACAACGAGGCGCCCATGGTCTGGTCCGACAAGATCGACTTCCAGGCAGCGTACGACGCGAGTGCGTCGACCAGGGCCGAGGCGTTCGCGGCCTGGGATGCCGAGGTGGAGAACTCGCGCCGTATCGAACGGGAGGCCGAGTCCCTGGACCAGGCCGGGCATCAGCCACGATGGGACGAGGAGGTGTCGCTGCGGATGGTGATGGTGCACGTGCTTCTGGAGTACGGCCGCCATAACGGGCACGCGGACCTGCTCCGCGAAGGTGTCGACGGGACCGTGGGCGCCTGACTCCGCCGGAGCCCTCGATCCCCGCATGCTGATCCGTTCCGGACAATCGCCTGCGGGGGTTGGCTCAGCCCGCAGGGCGGCGTCCTGGCGCTGACGGCCGCGATCCGGCGCAACGACCGTGCCGGGCAGACCGCTCTGCGCTCACTCACCGGATACGGCATTTGACCCTTTGGAATCGGTCATCCATGCGTCGGGGTGCGCCGGCAGGGCGAGCCACTGCGACCAGGAGATCTCGCGGCCGAGGAGGCGCGGCCGCTCGAACGGCCAGTCGGCGGCGATCCACCGCGGCACCAGCGCGTCGAGGGCCTGCTCGACCTCGCCGCCCACCAGATCGTCCACCACCCACCAGGCGACTTCGCCGTCCGCGCCGGACTTCTCCGGTGGGTCGATGTAGACGCAGCCGAGGAGTGCCGTCTCCCCCTCGTCGAACAGCGCGTAGTTGAAGGACTGGTGGGCGGCTATCTCCTTCTCGTGCCGCAACAGGTCGGCCCGGTCGGCCTCGTAGGTCATGGTGGCGGCGGGCCAGCCCCAGGCCGGACCGAAGATGGTCCACAGCCGCTCGCGCGAGCCCATCACGGCGCGATAGTCGTGCGGCGCATCCGCCTCCCGGATCGGCCGCAGGTGATGGCCCCCGCCCGGCAGCGGTACCAGGACAGGGTGGACGAAGTCATCGGGAAGCCAGCTCATGGCGCCCGACCGTAACACCGTGCGGGCATGTGCTCCCGCGGCCGGGGCTCCGGCTCCGGCTCCGGCTGATCCGGCACTGCCGCCACTTGTGTGAGTTGGCACCGGGCGCCGTGTGAGGCGAGCTGTTGTCGGGAACCTTGGTGCGGTGAAAAGTGAAATCACCGTGCAGGTCGACGGAATCACGCGTCAGCTGACCGTCGACACGCGTACGACGCTGCTCGATGCCCTCCGCGAGCGGTTGGGGGTGACGAGCCCCAAGAAGGGGTGCGATCACGGACAGTGCGGCGCGTGCACGGTGCTGGCCGGCGGGCAGCGTGTGCTGAGCTGCCTCACTCTGGCGGTCACGCAGGACGGTGCCGAGGTCGTTACCGCCGAGGGGCTCGCTGCCGGTGATCAGCACGCCGAGGGGGGTCTGCATCCTGTGCAGCAGGCCTTCATCGACTGCGACGCCTTCCAGTGCGGCTACTGCACACCGGGCCAGGTCGTCTCCGCGGTCGGAATGCTCGACGAGTTCGCGCGGGGCTGGCCGAGCGCCGTCACCGGCGGCACAGAGGCCCCGGCGCTCGACCGTGCGGAGGTGGCCGAGCGGATGAGCGGCAACCTGTGCCGCTGCGCCGCCTACGTCAACATCGTGCCCGCCATTCAGCAAGCCGCCGCCGCTGCGTCCGGCGTCCAGCGGGCGGCCGGCATGGAGGTATCCGGGTGAAGCCGTTCGACTACCAGCACCCCACCGACGCGGCCGCCGCCGTGCGCAGTGTCGCGGGGGTCCCCGGCGCCGTGTTCCTCGGTGGTGGCACGAATCTGGTGGACCACCTCAAGCTGGGCCTCGTCGAACCCGATCTGGTCGTCGGTGTCACCGATCTCCTGCCCGCCGGGATCGAGGAGCTCGGCGGGGGCGGGCTCAGGATCGGCGCGGGTGTCAGCAACAGCGAACTCGCAGCGGATCCGCGGGTGCGCGAGTGGTTCCCCGTGCTGTCACAAGCCCTGCTGTCGGGCGCCTCGGGGCAGTTGCGCAATATGGCCACCACCGGCGGCAACCCGTTGCAACGCACCCGGTGCGTCTATTTCCAGGACGTCACGACACCGTGCAACAAGCGGGAGCCCGGCACGGGCTGCTCGGCGATCGGGGGCTGGACCCGCAACCACGCGATCCTCGGCGCCTCCGAGCACTGCATCGCGGTCCATCCGTCCGACATGGCCGTGGCGATGTCCGCGCTCGACGCACAGGTGCGCGTGCTCGGCCCCGGTGGCGAGCGCACCATCCCCTTCGTCGACCTGCACCGGCTGCCGGCCGACACCCCGGAGCGCGACACGGTGCTCGAACACGGCGAACTCATCACCGCGATCGACCTGCCCGCACAGTCCATCGCCCGCCGATCGGCCTATCGCAAGGTACGGGACCGTGCCTCCTACGCGTTCGCCCTGGTCAGCGTCGCTGCGGCGCTCGAGGTCCAGGACGGCGTGATCACTGACGCGCGCATCGCGTTCGGTGGCGTGGCGCACGCGCCGTGGCGCGCGTACCGGGCCGAGGAGACGCTGCGGGGCGCCGCGGCCTCGGAGGAGAGTTACCGTGCCGCCGCGGACGCCGAACTCGTCGGTGCCCGGCCCGCCGAAGGCCTGGACGGCGGGAACGCGTTCAAGATCCCCCTGCTGCGCCGCACCCTCGCGGCAACCCTGCGTGACCTGGCCCGAGAGGACGCCTGATGACCTTCCTGAGCGAGCCGGTCGCCATCGGCAGTGACCTGCCGCGCCGGGACGGCGCGGTCAAGGTCCTGGGCACCGCCACCTATGCGTACGAGACGCCCCTGGAGAACGTCGCCTACCTGCATCCCGTCCAGGCGACGATCGCCCGGGGGCGCGTCTCGGGGCTGGACACCTCCGCGGCCGTAGCGCTCGACGGTGTGCTCGCGGTGCTCACGCCCGACACCGCTGAGCGCCTGGCTTCCACGGAGGACCGAGAGCTGGCGGCCCTGCAGGACGAGGCGGTCGACTTCCGCGGCCAGGTCATCGCCCTGGTCGTCGCCGACAGCTCCGAGGTGGCCCGGTATGCCGCCGCACTCGTCCGGCCGGCCTACGCGCAGGAGGAGCACGACGCCGAACTGCGGGCCGACCACGAGGCTCTGTACGCGCCCGAGCGGGTGAACCCGGACTTCCCCACCGACACCGCGGAGGGTGACGTCGCGGCAGCCATGGCGGCCGCGGAGGTGACGGTCGAGCAGACCTACACCACCGCGATGTACCACAACAACCCGATGGAACCCCACGCCACGACAGCCCTCTGGGACCCGGCAGGCGAGGGCTTCCTGACGCTGTGGGACTCCACCCAGGGCGTCCATCCCGCGCGTGCCACCCTGGCGTCCGTGTTCGGCCTCGACGAGGCACGGATCCGGGTCGTCTGCCCGTACGTCGGTGGCGGGTTCGGGTCCAAGGGCGAGCCGCACGTCAATGTGGTCCTCGCCGCGATGGCCGCGCGCGCAGTCCCCGGCCGGCCCGTACGACTGGCGCTGACCCGTCAGCAGATGTTCTCCCTCGCCGGTTACCGCACACCCACCATCCAGCGGTGCGCTCTCGGCGCCGGCCGCGACGGCAAGCTGACCGCCCTCTCGATCGACGTGGTCGAACAGACTTCGCGGATCAAGGAGTTCGCCGAGCAGACCGGTGTGCCCTCCCGGATGATGTACGCGGTGGCGAACCGGCGGACCACGCACAGGCTCGCTGCCCTGGATGTCCCGGTGCCGTCCTGGATGCGCGCCCCCGGCGAGTGTCCCGGCATGTTCGGGCCCGAGGTGGCGATGGACGAGCTGGCGGAGCGCCTGGGGATGGACCCGGTCGAGCTGCGGATCCGCAACGAGCCCGACGTCGAGCCCGGTTCGGGCAAGCCGTTCTCCAGCCGCGACCTTGTCGGCTGCCTGCGGGAGGGCGCGGCGCGGTTCGGCTGGGCGGAGCGTGATGCGCGGCCCGGCGTGCGGCGCAGCGGTGACTGGCTGGTCGGCACGGGCGTCGCGTCCTCCACCTACCCGGTGCACCGTATGCCGCGGTCGACGGCGACGATCCGGCGGGAAGGCGACCGCTATGTCGCCGAGATCGGCGCGGCCGACCTCGGCACCGGCGCATGGACCACGCTGGCGCAGATCGCCGCGGACGCGCTCGGCGTACCGGTCGATGCGGTGGAGGTACGGATCGGTGACACCGACTACCCGATGGCGACGGTGGCCGGGGGTTCCTCGGGGACGGCGACGTGGGGCTCGGCCGTGGTCGAGGCCGCACGCGCCTTCCGTGACAGGTTCGGGACCGAGCCGCCGGACGGGGCCGAGGCGTCCGGTGACGTCGGCCCGCTCGACGACCGCTACGCGATGCACGCCTTCGGCGCGCAGTTCGCCGAGGCGCACGTCCACGTGGACACGGGCGAGGTGCGGGTGCCGCGCCTGCTCGGCGTGTTCGCCGCCGGCCGGATCATCAACCCGCGCACGGCACGGTCCCAGTTCATCGGCGGGATGACGATGGGGCTGTCCATGGCCCTGCACGAGAACAGCGTGCTCGACCCCCGCACCGGCCATGTCGTCAACCACGACTTCGCGGGCTACCACATCGCGGCCAACGCGGATGTCGACGAGGTCGAGGCCCACTGGCTCGACGAGCACGACCCCCACGTCAACGCCATGGGGTCGAAGGGCATCGGAGAGATCGGCATCGTCGGCACGGCCGCCGCGGTGTCGAACGCGGTGTGGCACGCCTGCGGTGTGCGCGTACGAGACCTGCCGATCACTCTGGACAAGGTCCTGCACGCACTGGAGGACCGGCCCGAGCGGTGAGCACCGGGCGACAGCCGGTATTGCGGCTCTGCTGGAAAATCGTTCAAGCCCCGAGGCTGCCCGCCATGGCCGCCCTGTCCCACCTTCTCGGGCAACGGGTGGAATGGACTTCAGGCGGCCTCGTGCGTGCTGTGCGAGGCCTTCTCGACGGTGTCAGCAAGCCGGGCGAGCATGCTGCGGTGGCGCAGTTGGATCAGCGCGTCCACGGCTGTGTTGTGAAGCTTCCCCGCGGGCCCGCGCAGCGGGTGTTCGTCAATGGTCACCAGGGCGTTCTCGCCCCAGGGACGGACTTCCAGAGCGATCCGGGCGGTGCCGAGCCACCCGCTGTCGACTTCCAGTTCCAGCACTCCGGGTGTCTCGCAACGCCGAACGACCGTTCTTCCAGCCACCGACCACGGTCCGAACCGAATCGTGTACCTGATGCTGGAGCCGACCTGCGGCCACTCTCCGTCCGCGGGACGCGACCGCGAGGTCCCCACCACCCAGTCGCCGTACCGCGTGCCGTCGGCCAGGACGGCCCAGACTTCCCCGGCGGGACTTTCGATCAATCGATGTCGTACGGCCATCGGTCCTCCACGTTATCGTCGGATGCACCGGGCCCCGCGCCGGCCCCTTCCGGCGTACGCATTCATTCACCCGAGCAGGGGTGAACCGCGCGCCGCGCCGACAGGACCGGGCGCCCCGGTCCGGCAGGTCAGACCACGCGCTCAGGGAACCAGCAACGTCTTGATCATGCCGTCCTCCTTGTCCTGGAACGTCTTGTACGCCTGCGGCCCCTCTTCGAGCGGCAGATGGTGCGTCGCGAAGCCGTCGACGCCCAAGGGGTCCTCGTCCGTGAGCAGCGGGAGGATCTCGTCGACCCAGCGCTTGACGTTGGCCTGGCCCATCCTGAGCTGAATCTGCTTGTCGAACATGGTCAGCATCGGCAGGGGGTCGGCCGCGCCCCCGTACACCCCGGACACCGAGATCGTGCCGCCCCTGCGCACCACGTCGATCGCTGTCCGCAAGGCGGCCAGGCGGTCCAGTCCCGCCCTGTCCATGAGTCGTTCCGCCAGACGATCGGGCAACATTCCCACGGCCCCGTGCGCCGCCTTCGCCACGGGAGCGCCGTGGGCCTCCATACCGACCGCGTCGATCACCGCGTCGGTGCCTCGTCCGTCGGTGAGGTCGCGGATGGCGTCGCCGAGTTCCTTGCCGAGCCGGCGCAGGTCCAGGCATTGCACTCCGTCCGCGGCGGCGCGGGACAGACGCGCGGGTACGAAGTCGACGCCCACCACCACGCCCGCGCCCCGGTGCCTGGCGACTCGCGCCGCCATCGCGCCGATCGGCCCGAGTCCCAGAACGGTCACCGACCCGCCGGGCGGGATCGCCGCGTACTCCACGGCCTGCCAGGCGGTGGGCAGTACGTCGGAGAGGTAGACGAACCGGTCGTCCGCCGGACCGTGCGGAACCTTGATGGGCAGGCTGTCCCCGAAGGGAACCCGCAACAGCTCCGCCTGGCCACCGGGCACCTGGCCGTAGAGCTTGGTGTAGCCGAAGAGGGCGGCCCCCATGCCCCTCTCCCGGACCTGCGTGGTCTCGCACTGGGAGTGCAGCCCTCGATCGCACATGTAGCAGTGCCCGCACGAGATGTTGAAGGGGACGACCACTCGGTCCCCCGGGGCGAGCGAAGTCACCTGTGGGCCGACCGCCTCCACGATGCCCATGGGCTCGTGGCCGAGAATGTCTCCGGGGTCGAGGTAGGGGCCCAGGACTTCGTACAAGTGCAGATCCGAGCCGCAGATGCCCGTGGACGTGATCCTGACGATGATGTCCGTCGGGTCCTCGATCCGCGGATCCGGAACCGTGTCCACCCGGACGTCCCTTTTGCCTTGCCAGGTCAGTGCGCGCATGAGGCGAGTCCTCTCAGGAGGAACTGCGAAAACGACCCGTGAAGTGTGCTGTGCGGACAGAATTCAACTTCATGCATTCCTCGTCGATCTTCGTCGCCACCCACTTCACCCGGTCTCCTTCTTCCGCAAGGACTGAGGTTTATGGACAGCACGACGGCCGGATTTATCGCTCTCGACCTCGTACTGCGGTCGGTCCTCTGACGCGTCGACGGTACGTCCCGCCGCCTCGGTGCGTTTCGTGATCTTCTTCTTTACTCTTCCGGGTACGACCTGACCATGGCTGCTCCAGGCGACCTGGTCCCCCGGGTCGAGCTTCTTGCCTTTCGCCATGATCCCTGCGCTCCCCGGACTCGAAAATCGGCTGCGGCAGCCCGCACTTCACTGTCGCGCCCTTCATGGCTCGGCGCACTCCGGCAGGCTGCTGCGCCGAAAAGCGGCCGGAACACCGATGAGCGAGGGCGCGCATGGCCTCATACCGACCCCAGGCGTCCGCCTTTGCAGGCCGTCTCGCTCTCGGGAGGAGTAACCCGGCGGATAGGTAAAAGCCCTCTCAGGGCATAGGTACGGGCGTGAGCGATGAACAGAACAGCCGCCCGGACACTTCACACCAGCGCCCCGAAGGCGTCAGCGACAAGACCGTCGAAGCGCTGGGGGCCCTGTCGAAGGCGTTGGAGACGACAGAACGCGCGCGCGGCGCACTGTACGAGTTCCATCAACTGACCGGAAGTGCCGACTTCGCCGTCGGCGACGCCGTCCGCCTCCTGCGCGAGGCCGGCCACGATCAGGACGCCGAGCTCGTCGAGCGCGAGATCCTCGGCCGCAATGTCATCCCGGGCCACTGGACCTTCCAGCTCATCGAGACGTACAACCAGACCTACTACCGGCCCTTCACCGATATCGAGCAGCAACTGGTCCACAGGCTTGCCCAAGGCCGCGACCACCTGTACGAAGCCGAAATGAAAGGGGCACGCCGTCCTCTGGGCGGCACTCCCAGGACCACCATGCGCCCGGATTAGGCGTTCCGCCGGTGGCTTCTCCCTTATCCGGTCCGGGCTCGCCCACAATGCGGCTTGACGCCGTAGGCTGGTAGCAGCGTCAAGCGAAGATGGAGGACGCCATGATTGTCCTCGGCATCATTCTCCTGGTCATCGGTTTCGTTGCGGGAATCTCGATTTTGTGGACCATCGGGATCATTCTGCTCGCCGTCGGTGCCATTCTCTGGATCCTGGGGGCAGCGGGGCACGCCGTCGGCGGACGTCGGCACTACTGGTAGTCGCGGGCACTCCTGGTAGTCGCGTCGGAGCGTCATCTTCCGGAGCCGAATCGCGGAGGATCTCGAGGCCGCCGTGGCGCCGGCTTTGCCGTGCCGACGCCGAACGCATGGCCTTCTGGGCGTTACCGGCAGCCACGCCGAACGCATGGCCTTCTGGGCGTAACCGGCAGCCACTAGGACGCCAGTCCCGGGGTCCGGCACGGCACCTCACTGCACGCGGCGCGACTTCCCGGAAGCGCTCTTCTCCTCGTCGTCGTCCGCGCTGTCGTCGTCACCTGGCACGTAGACGTCCAGAACCCTGATGTTGATCTCGACGACCTCCAGCCCGGTCATCGTCTCCACCGCATCGGTGACATGGATGCGGATCTTCTTGGCGGTTTCCAGGATGAGAGTTCCGTACTCGACCACGATGTCGACGTCGACGGCGGCCTGCTTCTCGCCCACCTCGACCTTCACTCCGCGGCCTGGATCGTTGGAGCGGGACACCTTGTCCTTCATCGCTCCCACAGCCCGCGAAGCGCCCCCGCCGATAGCGTGAACCCCATCGGTCTCGCGTACCGCGATCCCCGCGATCGTCGCGACGACGGTATCCGCGATGACCGTCGTCCCCTTGGTTCCACCCGACGATTCGTTCGATCCGAGCGCCGTTCCGTTTTCACTGCCGTTCGCCATGAGTACCTCGCAGCGAGAGTTCTGTGAGGGGGCCGACCGGAATTGGCGGACGTTTTCCACCACCCGTGCCCCTCTTCCACGGTGCTCCCGGATCGCGACATACGCCATTCGAGTGCCGGTGAAGCGCAGCGTATTCGTGCTCGCCCCTCTGCCTGTCCTCAGTCCCGGGGCAGGAGAGAGCCCAGGGGGCCGAGGTCAAGATTGAGGTCTTCCATCCGTACACCGTGCTGCTCGCAGAGCTCTCGCATGCGCTGATCGAGCATCATCAGGGTCGTGCCGATCTCATCGGTCTGATCGTCGGTCAGGTCGCCTTCGTCGATGCGCCGCAGGGCTTGTCGTTCCATCAACTGGCGGAGCAGTTCGACCACCGTCAGGACCAGGGTGACCAGATCTCGCCCCATCTGCTCGGAGTCCAGATCTACTCGTGACGTCGTCACAGCGGCCCACTGTCGGCCCAGGGGGCGGGAACACGCTCGTTGACCGACGACAGCAGCGCATGGAGTGAGACACGTACAAGTGGGACGTCGGCGATGGCGATGACCAGGTCACCGCTCACGACCACCCCGGTCGCCAGAACACGGTCCAGCAGATCGACCAGTGGCACGCCGATCGGGCCGCTCAAGCCGCCCGGGCCGTCCCACGGAACTGTTTCATGCGTCACGGACTACACCTCACCGACGAAGGAGTAGGGCACCCAGGGCCCAGAGACCTCGATGTGCGCACCGGTGCGCTCTCGCAGTCCAGCAACCAGCAGGTCCAGCTCGGCGGCCCGTTGCCCCGCGACCAGATAGGTCGCGTTCAGGACCTGAACGCGACCGTCGCCAACGGCTCCGTTGCCGTGCGGCCGGAGCCGGCGGGACTCCGTGGCGATGCGGCTCACGTCCGCATCCACGACATCCGCGACCCGCAAGGAAGCCGCTTGCCGCTCCTCACGCTGCGACTGCAGGTTGCGCTTACGTTCCAGATAGGCCCTGCCCGCTCCAGGAGCCGGGCGCGCGCGGTCGGCCGCCGCGGCCGGCTGTTCCTCCGGGGTGTCATCGCCCGCGCTCCGCGAGACGGGTGCGTAGACCTTGATTCCCCATTCGGCGTGATGCGCGATACGTGTCAGCGCCGTGCGGAAACGTGTCGACTCACTGGCCAGTGCGCGTGCCGCCCTCTCGTCCCCGTTGTACAACGTGGCCAGCGGCAAGGGGACTGTGGGGAAGCGGGCAGCGACCGCCGAGACGACCTCATGGTGAGCGCGAGCGTATCGCTCCAGTTCAGCCTCGTCGGTCAGCCTCTTCTGCCAGACCTCGTCCGTGAAGTCAGCCCCCCGGACGGTCTGCACGATCGCTGTGAGCGAGCCGATGCGGAGGGAACGCACCGGCTCGGCCCGCGTCACCCCGGTGAGCCCCTGCACGTCGGGGGCCTCCTCGGCGCGGCAGACCGCGAACACGTAGATGGCGTTCTTCTCCGACGTCCCTGTGCCGCACTCCGTCATGAGCCCCTGCTCTTCCTCTCCCTGACTCGTCACGAGTCCGACGATGTCTCTTCGGAGCCCGATTCAAGTGCCTCAAGCCTCGCCCGCAGCTCGCGGTTCTCGTCCTTCAGTGCGTTCCTCGCCGCATGGGAACTGAGCGCGGGGTCGGTCTCCCACCAGTCGATCCCGGCCTTCTTCGCGGTGTCCACGGAGGCTACGAAGAGCCGCAGACGAATGGTGAGGAGCTCGATGTCGAGAAGGTCGATCTTGATGTCCCCGGCGATGACGATGCCCTTGTCGAGCACGCGCTCGAGGATGTCCGCCAGGTTGGTGTTCTGCGGCCCGGCAACGGGATAGGAAGCATCCTGCCGGAAGTCCAGATCAGTCACTTCGCGCTCTCCGTGATCGCTGCTTCGTGGGCGCGGACCGCCTTCTGCGCGGCGCCTCTTCTTCCTCTTCTTCCTCGTCCGGCTCTTCCTCTTCGTCCGGCTCTTCCTCTTCCTCTTCCTCCTCGTCCTCGTCCGTCAGTTCGTCCTCGTCCTCACCGTCGTCCTCGTCTTCCCACTCGTCCTCGTCCTCCTCCGGCTCTTCCTCGTCGCCGCCTTCTTCCTCGTTCTCGTTCTCCGCTTCTTCCTCTTCCATGGCCTCTTCGTGCGACACGACGACTTCTCCGTCGCGGATCTCGCCACGCCACCCTTCCGGCTCCTCCTCCGTGAGCGTGACGTACCGCTGGAAGTGCTTGAAGTCGAGGCGGACGCGGCGTCCTTGCGCACGCCACAGGTTGCCCGTCTTCTCGAAGAAGCCGGACGGGTAGTACTCCATGACCAGGACGATGCGGGTGAGGGACGGTGCAAGTTCGTGGAAGCTCACCGCGCCTCGCGTCGTCCCCTTGGCGCCTTCGGAAGTCCAGACGATGCGTTCGTCAGGGACCTGCTCCTGGACCGTCGCCTTGAAGCTGCGGGAGGAGGGCCCCACCTTGACCTTCCAGTCGCTCGACATCTCTTCGTCCATCGAGACGTCGCGCACGCCCTTGGCGAAACTGCTGAACTGGTCGTACTGAGTCCAGTGGTCGTACGCCGTGCGCAGCGACACTCCCACATCGAGGACCTCGACGATGTTCATGAGCTTTCCGCCGCTCGCCTTGCGTTTGCCCTTGCCACCGCTGAAGGCCTCCTTGGCCTTGTCCACGACGTTGTCCTTGACACCCTTGGCCTTCTCCGAGACGAACGCCTTCACCGGGGAGTCGCCCTGCAGGATGCGAGAACCGATGGCGGGCAATGAGCCGCCGTTCTCCGCGGCATCGTTCAACTGACCGGTGACATCGGTCAGCTTGTCCCCTGCCTTCTCCGCGAGCTTCTCCACCTGTGTGCTGAGGAAGTTGGAAAGCTCACCGCGGAGTTTGTCCATTCCGGACTCTTCGGTCTCTTCGGCCTCTTCGGTCTCTTCCGACTCAGGCTCTGCGTTATCCGTCCTGGCCATGACTCGCTACCTCCGACCGCTGGTGCGCTTGGATGCGGCCCGCTTCGACGATGCCTTGCCTGCTGCCGTCTTCTTGGCAGCCGCCTTCTTCGCCGGAGCAGCCTTCTTGGCGGCCGCCTTCTTCGCCGGGGCCACCTTCTTGGACGCAGACTTGGCCGGGGCGGTCTTCTTGGCTGCGGTCTTCTTCGCCGTACCGCCGGACTTCTTGGCGGCCGCCTTCTTCGCCGGGGCGGTCTTCTTGGCAGCCGCCTTCTTCGCCGGGGCCGCCTTCTTGGCTGCGGTCTTCTTCGCCGTACCGCCGGACTTCTTGGCGGCTCCACCGCTCTTGCCCGTGGCCGACGAAGACCGGCGGGGCGCGCGCCTTCTCGGCTGCTTCTCCTCCGGCTCCTCCTCGGGCTCCTCCTCGGGCTCCGGCTCTTCCTCGGGCTCTTCCTCTTCCTCGGGCTCTTCCTCTTCTTCCTCTTCCTCGTCTACTGGCTGCTCGTCCTCTTCGTCGCCCTCCTCGTACTCCTCGTCCTCGTACTCCTCGTCCTCTTCTGCGGGTTCCTCTTCGTCCTCGTACTCGTCCTCGTACTCATCGCCCTGGTCCTCGTCGCCCTCGTCCTCATCGCTCGGCGGTTCCAGGAGACGAGCCGTGCGCTCACTGATCGAGCCGGCCAATGTACTCATGCTGCGGTTGGCCGCGGCGGTCATGGCCTTGCGGCCCGCCTCCAGGACCTCGCCCCTGAGCTGGTCCTGGAGTTCCGCAACCTGGGGGACCTCACCGAGTCGGCGCATACCTTCTGCGGCGAGCTGGCGGGGCTCCAGACCGAAGCGTCGACCGGCGAGATACGTGGCGACACTGAGAGCCAGCCGCCCCTTCTTGGTCCGGCCCAGCACGTAGCCGCCGACTACTGCGACCGCTAGGGTCAACTTCGTCTGGTCTTCCATGAGCACGTCACCTTCGATCACTTTGTGCCGGGCCGACCCGTACGGCGTGCAGCCGGTCAAGCAAGCGTTCCTCTTCGCGTTCGAACTCCTCCAGGCTGATGTCTCCGGATTCAAGTTCCTGATTGAGTACCGCCAACTGCGCACGCAGCACAGCAGGGTCGTGCAGCTCGCGCTCGGCAGCGTCGTTGAGCTTCTCCGCCACCCACACCACGCCACGTACCGGCGCGATCGGAAGCGTGAGCAGTCCGGTGATCAGCCCCATGTCATTTCCCGCCCACGAGCACGGGGCGAGCCTCGGCCGAAACGAAGCTGTAGCAGGGAAGGGGGCCGGCCGGCCGGATCTCCGCATGCTCCCGAAACTCCGCCCCGAGGCTCTGCGCCCGCTGGAGGAAGGCTTCGCTCTCGGCGCGGTCGACGAGGAAGGACTCGTTCAGCACGCACCCCTGGACCTCCGGTCCGGGGACGGACGCCCGGGCAGCAGGCGCGAGCTCGCGGAGGATCCGCTGCCCCGCAGTGGCCGCACGCCTGGTGAGCGCGCCGGCGATGGCCTCGCCCAGCCGGAGACTGGCCTCGTAGCCCGGGGTTCTCCGAGCTGCCGCACGGAGCTGCCGCACGCCTTTGTCCTCGGCGACGAGCGCCTTCAGCGCGTTCTGCGCGGGAAGGACCTTGACGTTGATCTCGATGCGGCCCGCGAGCCGGTCCAGGACGTCGGCATAACCGGATTCACCGGCGGCGAGTTGCGCAAGGACCGACTGTTCGTCCGCCGCGACCATTCCGAACCGCATGGGGAGCACCGGCCCGTCGTCGGACAGGCGCATCAGGAGGTCTTGGTGTGCCAGCAGATCGCGTCGGCGGGCTCGGAGCTTCGGGGGCGCGTCGCTGACGACCGCCTCCAGGAGGCCCTGCCTGATGACCCTGAGGACCGCGGGTGGGGATCCGACGCCGACCGCGTCCTTCGGCAGCGCCGTCGCGGCCCGCAGGATCGCGTAGACGTAGACACCTTCGGTCGCTGCGCTCACGCTCATGCCTCCACGCGCCGTCGTCGGCTCTCGCTGCTGCGGGCGGGTGCACGTCGCTTCTTCGGCCGCTCCTGCGGCTCGTCCTCATCGTCGGACGAGTCGTCGCCACCGCCTACTGCCTTGCGTACGGTGTCGCCCACGGACTCGGCCGCGTTCCGCACCTTGCGCTTCCCCACGGACTTGGCCACACCGCCACCGAGCAGCTCGGGAATGGTGGTGCTGCCGGAATCGCGCTCAAGGTCCAGCCGGTTGCACGCCTCCGCGAAGCGGAGGTAGGTGTCCACACTCGCGACAACGATACGGGCGTCGATCTTCAAAATCTCGATGCCGACCAGGGAAACCCGGATGAATACGTCGATGACCATGCCACGGTCAAGAATGAGCTCCAGTACGTCGTACAACGTCCCGGCGCGGGGCGGGCAGGCCACTACCTCGTCCGAGTAGGTGGTCGCGGTCATGGAGGAGTCCTTCCAAGAGGGAGCAAAGCGCGAGTCACTCGTCGGCTGCACCACGTCGGTACCGCCGGACCCTGCGGTATTCCAGGAGTTCGCCGTCGCGGTCGAGCTGCACCTCGTAGGAGGCGAGGAGGCTCGTGGTGTCGGGGATCCGTGGCACTTCGAGAACGTCCACCACCACGCACCAGCCGTCGTCCTCGCGCCGCACGGCGGAGACCCCCTCCGCGGGGTGGCCGATCAGCCCCTCCAAGGTCTTGCTGGCAGCACGGGCCGCATGCTCCGGCCCCCGCGCCGGTCGTCGGGCGCGGGAGGCGGTCGCCGTCTTCGAGCTCCCGGCGTGTGTGCGACGTTGTTCTGCCATAAGGCCAGTCTCGTCACTCCTGTCGACCGCGCATCTTGAGTGGATCCATCGGAGTGCGTGGTATGAGGACCGGAGCGTCTGTCGAGGTCTCCAGCGGCACACAGGGGCGGGGGCACACAGCGACAGCCCCCGCCTCGCGAGGCGGGGGCTGTCGCACGAAACAAAGCGGGGGCTGTCGCACGAAACAAATGGGAGGCTATTGCTCGTTCGAAAGGAAACCTCGGTGCATGGTGTGATGGCGCATGGCTTGCCTCATCGAGTGATCTCACGATCTCCGAGGCCATCGCTGCCGACCATCCCCGTGGCACCCACAGCTAACGTTGTTCTTCCAGCTAATGCTGTTCTTCCGCGTACGTGAGTGCCTCGCGATGCTCGTCGAGCCCCTGCCGTCCGTCCCGCGCCCTCAAGGACAGGTCCGAGCACAGTCTCCGTACCATCTCCCGTGCGTCGTCCTGCGGCGCAGCCCCCTCGACGTACTCCAGGAATCCCAGCAGGGCCTGCAGTTCCCCACTGCGCAGCGCCACCTCGACGACCTCCTGCTTCCCGGCGGTCAGGGCGCTCACGGCCCGCTTCTGGCAGGCGTCGATCTGAAGGCGGGTGAAGCGGCTGTCGTAAGGCGGTGAATCCGCACCACTGTCGTCGTTGAAGGCGGCGAGCCGCTGGAGGAGAGCGCCCGGCTCCGTGTGCGGAGCGCGGTAGAAGGGTCGCTCGTCACTTCCGGAAAGGGCGGCATCCAATTGAACCTCGGAGAGGAACGCGGCCACTCGGCCAGGGTCAGGCGTCAAACCCCCGCCCATCCACCGAGCGGACTCCATCAGTGTCCGGCCGGACCCCTCGGGTATGCAGAAGAAGCACCACCCCGAAACCCCGCACCACAGCAGCCCTGCATCTCGCCCGTCACCGAAGAGCTTTCGCCGGAAGGCGCGGGTGAACTCCACGCTTCCTTCCACGTCCGCACCGAACGCGTCCTGGCTGGAGTCGTCATAGGCCCCGTACGAGGAAATGGAGGAAACCGGGAGGCCTTCGTCGAGAAGCCTGGCGGCGACAGCCACCATGTAGTGGCCTATGGCAGCTTCGAGATCGTCACTCATCTGCTGCGCACGGTCTTCCTTGTACAACACCAGGGTTCTCCGATTCGGCTCCGGTTGCGGGTCCTGTCCTCAAGCCGATTCCCGGAAAGCTGCAGTTCACACGGGGGGCGGCACATCTGACCTCGCGTCAGTCCCTGCTCGGAGGCTTCGGCCGGCGGGGCGTCCTTGGGCCGTCCCCTCAGGCCCGTGCTTCTTCGCCGGGCCGTTGCCGATCGGCGCGGTAGCGGATCAGGCCCCGTTCAGACGGACGGCACTCTGGAGAAGGGGCTGTCGTCGAGGCCCGCCAGAAGGCCGGCCGGATCCGGATACACGGCGTCCGCTCCGGCCTCTTCCAGGTCCTCGCGAGAGATTCCCCCGCACAGCAGGCCGATGACGGCCACGCCCGCCCCGACTGCGGCCTTCATGTCCCAGACGGAGTCTCCGATGAACACCGCTCGCTCCGGCACCACATCCACCAGTTCCAACGCCTGGCGAACGGGGTCAGGCGCGGGCTTGCCCTTTTCCACGTCGTCTGCCGTGGCGGTGGCGCTGATGGAGTCATCGGCTCCGATGGCCACACGCAGAGCAGCAAGTTCGCTGTCCTTGGCCGAGGTGACGAGCACGACCTTCCACCCGGCCGACGACAGGGTGCGCAGCAGATCCGCGGCCGAATCGAAGGCCGGAAGGCGGTCGAAGTACGTGGCGTAGAGCGTGTCGTGAGCAGCGCTCAGCCGCTCGTCGTCCGAGGAGTCGCGGTCCTGGCCCAGGAGGTGACCGAGGAGTTCGGGGCCGGGGAGGCCGATGGCCCGGTGGATCGCGTGCATGGACACATGGTGGCCGGACTGCCGGAGTGCCTCCCACCAGGAGGTGACGTGGAGGTGATTGGTGTCCGTGAGGGTGCCGTCGACGTCGAAAAGAGCAGCGCGGTTCATGCCGGTGTCGTCCTTACAGGGTGCGTCGGAGCGCGGGCAGCAGCTCGGCCTCGGCCCACTCCAGGAAGCTCTCCTGGTGGTCTCCGCCGATCTGGACGAGGGCGATCTCGGTGAACCCCGCCGCCGCGTAGGGGCGTACCGCGTCGACGAAGGAGTCCACGTCGTCGCCGCACGGAATGGCCTCGGCAACGTCCTCGTGCCGGATGTGCTGCGTGGCCTGGTCGAAGGAAGAGGGGCTGGGAAGCTCGGAGTTGACATGCCAGCCGCCGAGGGACCAGCGGAACTGATCCCGGGCGCGGGCAATCGCGGCTTCTCGATCGGTGCCGTAGCAGACGGGCAACTGGCCGACGCGCGGTTTGCCCACCCCGCCGTGTGCGTCGAACCGGTCCAGTAGTTCCGGCTTGGGCTCCGTGGCGATCAGGAGGTCGCCCTGTCGGCCGGCGAGCTCGCAGGACCGGGGCCCGGACACAGCGATCCCGATCGGGGGCACTTCGTCGGGCAGGTCCCAGAGCCGCGCGTTCTCGACGTCGAAATGGGCTCCGTGGTGGGTCACGCTCTCCCCTGTGAACATCCGCCGGATGATGTCGACTGCTTCCTCCAGCCTTTCCAGCCGCACAGGCGCCGCGGGCCAGCCCGCTCCGATGATGTGCTCGTTGAGGTTCTCGCCCGAGCCCAGCCCCAGACGGAATCGCCCCTGGGACAGAATCTGCATCGTGGCCGCCTTCTGCGCGACCACCGCCGGGTGGTAGCGGAAGGTCGGGCAGGTCACGTACGTCATGAGCGGGATCCGGGAAGTGGCCTGCGCGGCCGCCCCCAGGACGCTCCACGCATACGGCGCGTGCCCCTGTGATTCCAGCCAGGGAAACGAGTGGTCAGAGATGACAGAGAAGTCGAAACCTGCCCGCTCCGCCCCCACCACGTGGGACACCAGCTCACGTGGACCGGCCTGCTCGGTCATCATTGTGTACCCGATTCGCACCATACGGGGCGCCTAGCCGCCATCACGACAAGCGAAACCCTCCGCCCGGCAGCAGTGCCCACATGGCCCACAACCCTGGGAGGGGGGCGGCTCCGCGAGAATCCGGCTCCCGGGAGGGCCCTCTTCTCCCGGGAGCCCCGGCGAAGCGGCGAGCGGCTCCCCGTGATCGGAGTGACGCTCGGCAGATCTCCCTCAGGTGCCGCTGTCGCGGCTCAGACGTTCACCCTCGGAACGCTCTCGTTCCAGGTACGGGAGAAGACCCTGCGGCCGTCTTCGTAGCCGTCCAGCGTGGCGTCGACGTGGAACTCCTCCTCGTCCGACGTCAGGACGGTTCGGGTCTCCACCCGGACGTCCCATCCGGGGCGCCCGAACCGCAGGGTCCAGGCCGACTCGCCGGTCACCGATCCGAAGTCGTCCGCGACGGAGGTGTACTTCTCGCAGGCCCGCAGCCCGACCTCGATCCCGTTCTCCTCGAACCGCTGGAGTCCTCGGTCCTTGACGATGTCGAGCGAGGAATGGTAGTTGACCAGATTCCTCGACACGGTCCATGCCTGTTCCGGCTCGGTCAGCCGGGTCACGTCCGGTGGTGCGCATCCCTCGGGCTCGCCGAAGGGTGCGGAGGGCAAGGTCTCCGGGGTGTCCGTCGGCCGGACCGGCAGGGTGAGGGAACTGCCGCTCTCGTGAATGCTCAGCAGGGCGGGTGCGGGTGCCGGCCAGACCAACGGCCAGTACGAGGTGGAGAGCGAGAGCCGGATGCGATGGCCGGCCGGAAAGGCCTGCGCGACTCCGTTGAGGGGAATGCGGACGCGGTACTTCCTGCCCGGCTCCAGTGGTTCGGGACCACCGTCACCTGCCCGGTGCGCGAGGTTGAGCACGCCGTAGGTGACCCTGGTCGCCCGGCCGTCGGCCGCCACGTCGGACAGCCGGACGGCGACCTGCGCCGATTCCCGGGACGAGGACACCAGGAGCTCCACCGCGGGAGCGCCGAGGATCTCCACGCGTTCCGTGAGCGGCTGCGTCTCGAAGACGAGCGAACCGCCGTCCTCCTCGCGCTGGTCGTACGGGAGGTCCGGTGGGGCGTTGTACGAGGCCCACTTCCCGGCGAACTGCCCGACCGAGAGGGGTGACTGAACCGTGTGGACACGTTCCGCCGGTTCGGCCTCCCCCGATGGGGCGGGCTTGCCGTCGTCGTTCACGATCACGTGGTCCCGCAGGGGGCACACCACCTCCTGGACATGGGGAGAGGGCCAGCCAGGCTCCCCCACCCAGCGGCCCGGGCGTTCCTCGTAGGACGTGGAGGGAGGCACGCTCTCCTGCATCCAGGCGCGGATCATGGGCCCGTCCATGGCGCCGTTGTCGGCCCCCTTCAGCCAGTGGTCCCACCATCGGACCACCTCCTGGAGATATCCGATGGCCGGTCCGGGTTCACCGAGGTGCGGCAGCGTGTGCGACCAGGGGCCGATCAGCCCCTTGCGCGGCACATCGACTTGGCTCAGCAGCCGGGTGACCGCGTTGGAGTACCCGTCCGCCCAGCCGCTGGAGGCGAGTACGGGGCAGCCCAGGGCCCGGTAGTCCTCACTGAGCGACGCATGGCGCCAGTAGTCGTCCCGGTGCTGGTGGCGAAGCCACTCGAGGACCCACGGGCTCGCGGAGTCCAGCCGTTCCCGCCACATGTCCCGCCAGCGTTCGCCGACCACGGCCGGATCGGGAGGGCAGGTGGCGTAGGCGAACATGGTCCCCGCCTCGGCCAGATTGTCGGACAGCATGGCACCGCCGACGTAGTGCATGTCGTCTGCGTACCTGTCGTCGGTGAAGGACGCGACGACGATGGCGGCCAGACTCGGTGGCCGCCGGGCGGCGACCTGAAGTGCGGCGAACGCGCCCCAGGAGATGCCCATCATTCCCGTCGTCCCGTCGCACCAGGGCTGCTCGGCGAGCCAGGCGAGCACTTCTTCCGCGTCGCACTGTTCTCGTTCCAGGTATTCGTCCAGCAGGACGCCCTCCGACTCGCCCGTGCCCCGCAGGTCGACGCGTACGCAGGCGTAGCCGTGCCCGGCGATGTAGGGGTGATGGATCGCGTCGCGGGTGGAGGTCAGGTCGTTCTTCCGGTACGGGATGGCTTCCAGGATCGCCGGGACCGGCTCTTCGTCGGAGGTGATGGGGCGCCAGATCCTCGCCGAGAGCCGGATCCCGTCCGACATCGTGATGGTGACGTGGTCCTCCTGCTTGACCGCGTGCGGAAGTCGGTCGACGTGTCGCATTCCGATGGTGTGCTCCTTCCTGGTCCGGGGCGTGTTCACACGGTGCTCGGGTCGCGGCCGCCCGGAGCGGTGTCGTCGAAGGTGAGGCCCAGAGCCGCGATGCACTGGTCGAACTTGCGCCGCATGCCCTCCTCGTCTTCGGCGCCGGTGAAGATGTGGGCGATCTCGTAGCTGTAGCTGTCCTGCTGGGACACCGACGAGAGCTTCTGCCCTTCCGCGGGCACGACATCGATGCGTACCCCGGGTATCGCTCGTTCGATGGCTCCGAGCTCCTCGCGTTTGGGCACCTGGTGCACCGTTCCTTCGCCGAACCACCGGTAGTACCACTTGGCGGCCACGCGGTACGGGCCCTGCCCGCTCGGCGACGTGGGGTCGCGTCCGAGCGCGAGGCTGATCATCCGGTGGTGGTTGGGGGCGCCGTCGACGTAGTCGAACAGCTCCGCGTGCGACTGGGAGTGCCGGGGGTTGATCTCCAGCAGGGAGATGTCACCGGTCTTCGGGTCGTAGAAGTACTCGATGCTGAACGTGGCCGAGTCCATGCCTATCTGCCGGATGACCCGCTCGCTCACGTCGTGCAGCTTCTGGATCACCGAGGGCGGGAGAGCGCTCGGGTACTGGTGACGCAGGAAGCATGGGGAACCGGGGTAGTTGATCGAGTCCAGTACTCCGTAGACGGTGACCTCCCCGTCGTACGCGAAGCCCTCGACGGCCACCTGGATGCCGGTCATCGCTTCCTCGGCCAGACAGACCTCGGCTCCCACCCCCGCCATCTCCGGCGGAAGTTCGAGGAGTTCGAGTACCGAATTGAACGGCCTGCCCACCCGCCCGATTCCGTCCCGTATCTTGTCCACGGCGGTGCGGAATTCCGCCATGTCGGAGACCCCGTATGCCAGTTCCGACGAATAGGCGAGAGCAGGCTTGAGCCACATGGGAAAACTCACCCCATCGGGCGGCTGAGGATCCGCGCTGTGCAGATCCACCCGTCCGAAGTTCGGGTACTCGTCGATCACCTTCTGCTGTTCCAGCCGACTCCAGTACTTGTGCTCACACTTGACGACCGACTCGAGGCTCGTGCTGCGCGTGCCGTACTCTCTGCCGAGCATCGGCACCAGCGTGCTCACAGGGAAATCCCAGTAGCCGACAATCGCGTCGATACTGCCGTCGTGCGCGTCGAGGATCTCCCGGGCGCGACTCATGAGATCGGCCACGGACACCTCCCCCTCCTGCAACTCGCCGATGCTCAACAGGGGATGGAATTGGTAGGTATCGGCTTCCGGGACGGCTTCCAGGGTCGGCAGATTCGCCTCGTCGAGGCCCAGTACGAAGATGTTCTTCCGCTGTGCTGACACCGTGCGGTCCTTTCGTGGGATTCACGGCGCGTACCCGCCGCGCAGCCTCCGAACCGAATCAGTGCCCGGCCATCACGATCACCTCGTCGTCCGCGCTCCAGTGCCGGACCTCTGCCTTGGCGGGGTTGATCCGCACTCCGTGGTCGGCGCCGACCTGGGCGAGACCGCGGCTGCGGTATCCGAGAGCGCATTCCCCTCGGCGCGAGGCGGCTTCGACGACCGTGGCGAAGGATGCCCGCCGTCCGGCCCGGACGTAGTCACCGGCCGGCTTGAGGTGGATCGCGTTGCCCTGCGGCGCCAGCAGTTCCGCGAACAGGCCTGCGAGATGCCAGTTCTGGGAGATCTGGGCCATCAGAAGGCCGACCAGTTTCCCGCTCACGATGAAGTCGGCGCCGACGCCGGCGGGGGCGAGGGCTCTGTTGCGGTCGTCGGTCATCTCGGTGACGACCCGGACCGGGATCCCCGACGTGCGCTCGCGGTCGCGCAGGAGCAGCAGCGTGACCAGCGTCCGGTCGTCCGGTGAGTCGTGACCGGGACCGTGGTCGGGGCCGAGGACGATGACGCCGTCGTGCTCGGAGAGGTCCAGGTCGTTCACCGTCCCCGGCAGGGTCGGATCGCCCGGACCGAAGGTGACGGTCAGCGCGGGGCGGCTTTGCGCGGCGGCGTCGCGCACCTCTGCTGCCAGGCTCTCGTCGCCGTGGGCCACGACGTGGAGGGCGGAGCCGGGCGCGACGTGGTGGGAGAGGTGACGGAGGATGTGTGGTGCGCGGCCGTTCCATCCCAGGAGGAGGATGCGTTCGGGGCGCGCCGCCGCCGGCGCCCTGCTCACCATCACCGGTTCGTCGAACGCGGCGGGTTCGTCGGTGGTGACCGTGGTGTCGTCGTCCTGGGCGATCACGACAAGCCGGTCGCCCGGTCCCAGGACCGAGGTGGGCGGCGGGTTCAGGCGGAGGGCGCCGTCCGGGCGTACGACCCCGACCACGCTGGACGTGGGGCAGGCTCTCAGTACCTCGGCGAAGGCCCGGCCCGTCAGGTCCGGTGCGCCGACGACGTAGAACTCGTCGCCGGCGAAGTCGAGTAATTCCTGGTAGACGAGCGACAGCCCGGGCTGTCTGGCGCACTGGGCCACGAGCCGGGCGGTGACGTCGTCGATCTCGAGCACGACCGCGTCCCGGCCTGCCGCCAGTTCGGCGGCGAGACGGTAGCGCGTGTCCCGCACCACCGCCACGGTCCGCACCCGGCTGTCGTCGTCGACCGCGGTCCGCAGGGCCAGCAGGTTCTTGACGACCTCCGCGTCCTCGTCCGGGTGGTCACGGGGCAGGACCAGGACGACGTCCGCCGTGGCCGGGCTGACTCGGGCGAGCGCGGCCGGATCGGTGGGGCGTCCGTTTCGGCACACGATCCTCGTCCGGCCGGTGCTCCCCACCTCGCTGCGCAGTTCCTCCTCCATCTCGGTCACGTCCCGGTCGGCCAGTACCGCGATGGCGCCCCGGCGCTGGTTGGCGTCGGCTGCGACGAGTTCGGCCACCACGGTGAAGATCTGGTCCGACCAGCCGAGCACGACGGTGTGACCGCTCTCCAGCACCGTGGAGTGGCCACGCCGCAGGGCGATGAGTTCCTCGGTGATCGCCGTGGTGACGAGGCCGACGATGGTGGAGACGTAGAACAGTGCCATCAGCGCCAGCAGGACCGACAGGATCACGCGCAGCGGTGAGCCGACCTCTCCTCCCAGCCTGAGGGTCTGCCCGACGCTCTGCCACACCGCGGCCGTCTTCGCCCATGTCGTGTCCGGGGCCCGGTCGTCCGTCCACACCAGCAGTGCGCTCGCCGGGATCACGACGGACAGGCACGCGACGGCAAGCCATCCGATGAGAACGGTCACGCCCCGCGCCAGCGTGTTGTCGAACCAGTAGCGGGCGCGTTCGTACAGCGGAGCCCGTGGCGGTGTCGCCCGCGCCGGGCGCGTCACTCGGGCCGGTGCGCTCCGCGGCTGTCTCTGCTTTCCCACACGGGCGCCGGCCACGCTCCGGCGCCGGCCCTGATCCTTGATCATCCTGTACACAGGAGCAGCGTGCGGAATCATCTGGTCCGCCACACGGGTATCCGGAGTCGTTTCATCCGATAGGGATCAGGACCGGCCCCGGCCCCGGAGGGTCCTGAAGCGCTCATGGAGCCCGAGCGGCACGGGTGACTCACGGCTCGGCGTTGTCCGCCAGGAGCCGGCCCTGATCCCCGGGCGGGAGCCTCCGCCGGGACAAGCAGGAAGTTCGGCACGTGGACGGAGCCGTCCATCCCTGAAATGGCGGGCCGGGCAACCTCGGGGCCGAAACCCGGGGACACGCGGGCGATACCGCCGCAGGAACAGTGCCAGCGGATGCGCGACACGTGGGGACCCCATGGAATGGAGAGTGTCTTGCGGCTCGCTCCCCTGCCCGGACAGCGCACTCGGCATCCATGCGTCGTCTCGGGACCAGCGGGTAAGCGAGCCGGAGCACCAGCCGCCCCGTACCGGGGGCGGACGCGCGTCGACAGGAGCAGTGAGATGACCGACCGCAGGCCTGAGGGCACCGCCTACACCGGGGCGAAGGCCAGTCCCCCGCCGATACCCGCCGATGTACCCGACCAGCAGGTCCAGGAAGGCGAGGACGCCCTGGACGTGGTTCTCCCGCCGGGTTCCGAACACCTGGAGGGCGAGTCGGAGCCCGAGGGCCCCGACCCCGATGAGGCCGGAGCGGGCCGCAACGCAGCGCGCAACGCCGGTGTCCACCCGGAGCACCCCACCCCGGACGAGTCGACCGGGTGACGGGCGGCATGCGTACGACAGGGCCCCGTCCGTACGGCCAGGGCGCTCGCCTACCGCGATCCCGCTGAAGCGGGACAGCCGGGCTTCGACCCGGGCAATACCCGTGCCGCCCCTGTCGGCCGGAAGGACCCGAATCCGTACCAGGAGGAGTTGGCCTTGCTGCATCCCACGCCCGGCGACATGCGTGCCACGTTGTCCCGCTACGCCGACGCGGTGATCGAGGACGAGCGGCACTCCACGCCGGGCACCGTCCGGCGACGCGAGGACACGGCGTACACACTGTGCGTCATGACTGGCGTCACCGATGTGAAACAGGCCCTGAACGCGGCCGACGCGCTCCTTCGGACGAGTGCCCGCGAGACGGCAACCGCGCCGAGCACAGGAGGAGCCCGCTAACCGGCCTCGCGCTCGTGGCCCGGCTGCCGCCGGGGACGCCGGCACGGATCCGGCGATCCGGCGTGGCCGTCTACGCGGCAGGGGCCTTTCGGTTCCTCGTCATGCAGTACGCGGTGCCCACGGTCCCGAACGGCCCGATGTCTCCTCCTGAGGGCTGTCCCGCACGCAGGGGGAGACCGGTTCTGGCCGGCGTCTCAGGCAGGGGTGGCCAGTGTGAACGTGTGCCCGGCAGGATCGGAGTAGAGGCGCGTGTCGTGAACGCCCCCGTTGTTCTTCGTGTCCACCGGGCGTGCGCCGAGACCGACCGCCTCACGCTCCGCCTCGTCGATGTCCTCACGTGCCACCAGTATGCGCAGGTGAGCCTGTTGGGAATCATCGGGGCGCGGCCAACTCGGGGGCGCGTAACCGTGATCCCTGCGGATCGCGAGATGCACCCCGGAGTGGCCCACGACCTCAATGAGGTCCGGCTCGCTGCTGACGTGGACTTCGGCATTGAGCAACATGGCGTAGAAGTCAGCCAGTTCCCTGGGCTCCGCGCAGTCCAGCACCAGCACGCTCGTCTTCGGTACCGCCATGGCCATCCTCCTGTTTTCACAGTGTCCGGGAACCGGACGATGTTCCGATTACCCGTACCCGAGGTCCGCACACCCGGTCCGCGCCGAATGAAGCGACGCGTCGAGGAGTATCCGAAGGGTGCTGCCCCCGGCCCCCTAGGCACGCCGGGCACGCCGGACCTCCTGTCGGCGCCTTCCGGAGCACGAACGGCGACGACCGGGGCTCCGGCCCGGAGCGCCCCCGAGCGCGCATACTGGCTTCATGGACTCGTTCACGCGTGCCGCAGCCGGCCTGCGGGAGCGGCTGGGCAACGCGATCTTCGCCCAGGTCGCCGGTCCCGCAGGACCGAGGAACCGAGCCCGTATCCACGGAGAGCCCGGCTCGCGCTGGTTCGCTCCCGACCGGCCCATTCGCACCGTCCATGGCGACGCGTCCATGTTCATCGGTGGGCTGCGGGCGTTGCTGCTCCAGTCCTTGCACCCGCTGGCCATGGCTGCCGTGGAGGCTCACTCCGGCTACCGCGGTGACCCCTGGGGCCGGCTCCAGCGCACCAGTACCTTCCTCGCCGTCACCACGTACGGAACAGCGGACGACGCACAGCAGGCCGTCGACCACGTCCGTGCCGTACACGGCCGGGTGCGCGGAACGACGTCGCGCGGAGAGTCCTACCACGCCGCTGATCCCCACCTTCTCGGCTGGGTGCATGTGGCCGAGGTCGAAAGCTTCCTGTTCGCCCACCAGCGATACGGCCTCGAACCGCTCGACGCGGCCGGGTGCGACGGCTACATCGCCGACACGGCGCGCGTGGCGGAAGCACTCGGCGTCACCGACCCTCCACGCGATCGCAGGGAACTCGCTGCCCGCCTCGGGGCGTACCGGGGTGAGCTGCGCCCGACGGAGGAAGCACGCCAGGCAGCACGCTTCATCCTGCTGCACCCGCCGCTGCCCTGGGCCGCCCGCGCACCCTATGCCGTCCTCGCCGCGAACTCCGTCGCTGCCCTCCCCCGGTGGGCCCGGACATCGCTGTCGCTGCCCCGGCTGCCCGGCATGGCCGAGGCCTGCGTGACGCCGACGGGGCAAGCGCTGACCGCAGCGATTCGCTGGGCCATGACCCCGCCCCGCCCACCCGGATGATCACTCAATCCCGCGCGGCGGGGCACGGCGCCGAAAACGATCGGCTTCCTGTTTCTCCGGGCACGGAGAATATCTCCCGAGCGTCGGAAGAGTCCGAGAAAGCCTTGCCCAGGAGTAGTCCATCACGTGGAAATCATTGGGCGGCATGGTGTGCCGGACATGAATTCCCGAACGTGCCCGCAGCCCACTCCATGCGCTCGAATCCGTATCTGCTTATCAGTCGAGGGTCCGGTCCCCGGCTATTGTCTGTCGTGACGCATTTCTCCGGGCCTTAAGGAAGGTGTCGTTGATGAGCGGCACGGAAGTGGCACGCGCCCGAGTCCTGGGCGAGCTGATCGCTGCGAGTCATCTGATGACCCTGGAGCAGTTGCCCGGCACGGTCGCGTCACATGCGGGCCGGGCGGGCTGGCCGCACGTGTTCATCTATCTGGCTGACCTTCGTCAGGAGCGGCTGTACCTGCTCGCCGGCAACGTCGACACCGGCCCCGACGGGATTGACGTGCCGACTGACCTGGCCGTTGAAGGAACCGTGGCCGGGCGGGCCTTCCAGCTGGGAAGAATCACGCCGGCCTCGGCTTCCACGACGGGGCAGTGGTGGGTCCCCTTGCTGGACGGTACCGAGCGTCTGGGGGTGCTCCGCGTCGGCAAGCCGGGGGCACGGATCGCAGCGGACGACGACCTGCACAGGCTCGCCGGCCTTGTCGCCCTCCTTCTGGCGAGCAAAAGCGGAACAAGCGACTCGTACTCCAGGCTGGTACGCCGCCGGAAAATGAAAGTGGCCGCCGAGATGGAGTGGCGGCTGATGCCGCCGCGGACTTTCGCGACCGATCGGCTCTTGGTCAGTGCGGTCATGGAACCGGCTTACCAAGTCAGTGGAGATGCCTTCGACTACGCCCTGGCAGGGGAGACCATTCATCTTTCCGTCTTCGACGCCATGGGCCATGACACTGCTGCCGGGCTGACGGCCAATCTTGCGCTGGCCGCTGCCCGCGTGCACCGTTGCCAGGGTGCCGACCTCTCGCAGACGGCAGAAGGAGTCGGTGCGGCACTGACCGAGCAATTCGCAGGCAGCCGCTACGCCACGAGCATCATGGCCGACCTTCACCTCGATACGGGTGTACTGACCTGGACGAACTACGGTCATCATCCTCCGGTGATCATCCGCGGCAACCGCACCGTCGTGCATCTGTCCTGCCCGCCCGCCCCGCCGCTGGGAACCGGACTCGGAGTGCGCGGTGCCCTGCGCCGTGACCGGCTCGAACCCGGGGACCGTCTGCTCTTCTACACCGACGGCATCACCGAAGCACGCAACGAGGAGGGGCAGGAGTTCGGCCTTGACGGCCTGACCGACTTCCTCATCCGCCACCACTCCGACGGCCTTCCGGTCCCGGAGACCCTACGGCGGCTGATCGGGCACCACTTGGACTACCACCACGGCCGTCTCAACGACGACGCCACCGTCATGCTCCTGGAGTGGCACGGTCCGACTCCCTACCCGCCGGCCGAGCTGAAGGCGCTGACGGGTCTGCCCCCGGCCGTCGCCGCGGACGAGATCGCCTCCGCATGGGTCCAGAAGCCCCCTGTCGACGACAGCGCCTGACGGCGGTTCGCGTCCGTCTGCCACCGGCAGCAGGAGCCGAGAGCGGCTCCTGACCGGTCGAGGGCTCCGGCGACCGCGCCGGAGCCCTTGCCTCGCGCCCGCGTCAGCCGGCCGGGCCGTCGACGTGCCTCTCCGCGGCCGGGAAACGCGAGCGGCGCGCTGTGCCGGCGCGCCGGCCAGGCGTCGGTCAGGCGTGTGCCGTGCCGGGCGGCCTGACACCCGCCCGGTACTCGGCGTTGATGCGCTGGGCCTCTTCCAACTGGTCCTCGAGGATGACGATGCGACAGGCAGCCTCGATGGGTGTGCCCTGGTCGACGAGTTCCCGGGCGCGCGCGGCGATACGCAGTTGGTAGCGGGAGTAGCGGCGATGGCCGCCCGCGGAGCGGAGCGGGGTGATCAGGCGGGCTTCGCCGATGGCGCGGAGGAAGCCCTGTGTGGTGCCGAGCATTTCAGCGGCCCGGCCCATGGTGTAGGCGGGGTAGTCGTCGTCATCGAGACGGCCGAACGAGTCATCTGCTGTCATTTGCACCTCTCTGTGGAACGCGTGGAGGGGCCCTGGTGCCGTACGGCACCAGGGCCCCGAAGGAACTGCTACACCATCTGCCGGCCTTCTAATGCTGTGCCGGCCTTCTGTTTCCGCATGTCCCGACGTGATCGTGCCGGGGGTACGGGGATCGCGGTTGCTTGACCGGAGACCACCTCACTATCGATGTCCTGCGGTACCCGGGCCCAGTCATTCCGCCCGGGCGATCCTGATGGCGCCCGCCTCCTCCGTTCTTCCCTCTGGATCGATGACTTGCACCGGCTGACGAACCTCCCGGTGCACACGTCCGCAGCCTGCGCACGCACTCACGGGCACTGCTGCAGGGCCGCCCCTGATCACTGCGGGCCACCCGGTCCGGTCGCCAGCCCCGTCGCCGTCCTGCAACAACCCTGGCTCCGGAACTCCGCCACCGAACCGTCCTGCGAACTGCAGCCGCCTGTGCGGCACGTGCTGATGCCGGGCAGTTCATCGCTGCCTGGCCCTGCTGCCTTTCTGAACTACGAGAGAAACCATAACGACGCCGACAGCCAATGTCTATCATCGCCGCCATAGATTTCTGCGTGCTCGATCATGAGGTAATCAGCCTCGGGCACTGAGTCGAGGTGGCCGGCACGGGATTCGCCGGTGGACATCCGTGCACCGGTCCGCAGGCGGCCCACCCGGACATCGGTCAGGTCACATCGATCTCGCAGCCCGCCGTTCTCGCCGGACCGGCGAAGGGTCAGAGGCGCAGCAGCACCGCCCGCGTGCCCAGGGTCGGCACGTCGACGGTCGTCGCGCCCCCGGCATCGGGCTCCAGGCGCTCACCGGCTGCGCCGAGGTAGTCGGCCGCCGAGGTCTCCGCGACGCGGAAGCCGGGGGTGATCCGGCAGGCGACCGGCTCCTGGGCGTAGGACTGGAGCCTGACCAGCACCTGTCCGGGGGCGGGGACGGTCAGTCCCACGACGCGCACGCGTGGATCGCCGACCGTCAGCAGTTCGTAGGAGCCGTCCGGCTCCTCGCGGTCCTCGCCCAGCGCGCGGACCGCCAGCAGCGGGCGGCTGCCCGCGGCGGCCGTGCGCATGCCGAGTTCGGGCCCCGTGGTGTGCGGGGCGTGCCCCACGGCCACGCTGTAGCGGAACACGTGGTCGAAGGCCTGCTCGGAGGGGAAGTTGGTGTCCCAGATGTTGTTGTGCACCCAGGAGAAGAGGGTGCCCGGCTCGTCCTGGGCCAGGGACTGCGGATAGGGCGCGTACGGAATCGCGATCCCGCCCACCTGTACCAGCGGGGCGTCCTGGGTGGCCACGGCGGCGACCACGGTCTCGTCCTCGAAGCTCACCCAGCGCCGCACGGCCCGCATGTGCTGCGCCGATCCCGGCACCGTCGGCAGCCCCGTGCCTGTCATGCCGCCGGTGGCCTCCATGCGGACGACCGGCTGGGGCATGGCGAAGGGGAACGCGAAGAACGCGCTCTCCTTGGTCAGTGTCGACCGCTTCACGATCCGGTTCTCCAGATCGATGCGGGCCTGCCCGTGCGGAAGGTGGACGCGCACCCGCAGCAGGTCGGCGCCGGCCGGCGCGCATTCGTAGATCAGCGTCTCGCCGGTGGCGTCGGCGAAGCGGTCCACGAGCGCGGCCGGCGGGGCCGCCGCCCGGGAGGCGAGGAGGTGCATCGACTCGTTGGCCGTGGTCTTGCTGGACTGGTGGTTGAAGCCGCCGGCGGTGGCGTACTCGTCGTACACGTAACCGTTGAGGCCGAGCGTCGCGTCCTGCCGGACCAGCTCCCTGCCGGTCCGTTTGTCGGTGACGGAGCTGATCCACGCCGCGCGCAGATCGACACTCACCCGCAGGAACTCGTTCTCCAGCACCGTGGGCTGTGCGGCGTGGGTCGCAACGGCCGGCGTGGTCCCCTTCCCCTCGACGACGTCCACGCGGACCGCCCCGTGGGCGGGCACGTCCGCCAGCCTGAACAGCAGGAAACGGCCGGCGGCCCGGTGCAGCTCGTTGGTCTGGGCCTCCTCGGTGTGCTCTAGCGGCGAGCCGTCGCGGGCGTCGAGGAGCAGGACGGAGTCCTCCAGCGGGACCGTGCTCTCGGGGAGGAACAGCCGGACCGTCTCCGAGCGCCGCCAGCTGCACGTGTTGGTGACGTAGTAGCCGGCGAGGGTGCCCGAGCGCGGTGAGAGACGCTCACCGAGCGCCGCGCCGGCGCCGTCGAGGAGCGTCTTCGCGTCGTCGTGGGCACGCAGCGCCTGCGCGTACTTCCAGTGCCACTGCCGTTCGCCGGACGCGTGACCGTGATCGCCGTGCGTCCAGGGGTCACCACCGCCCCAGGTGTGCTCGTTGAACAGCGAGGCGGCCCGGTAGACCTCGGGAGCCGACGCGGTGATTCCGGCGGCGGCCGCGCCCAGGATCTCCGCGTGCCCGGCGACCGTCTGGGCGTCGGCCAGCGCCGCCTGGCCGTCACGGGTGGCCGCGAGCGGGACGGCACCTGCGCCGACGCCGTCCACCCACCAGTCGCTCCAGTCGCCCTCGAAGGTCTCCAGCCGGTCGCCGAGGCGGGCTTCCGCATCGGCGAAGAAGTCCTCGTTGCGCGAGGTGCGCAGGACGGGGAAGGCCCATTCCTCGTTCCACCGGTTCACGGTGTCCGCGATGACCCGGCGCGGCGGGCCGTTGTCCGCGAACTTTCCGAGCACCCGCAGGTGCAGGATGTCCCAGGGGTACGGGTCGCCCTTGAACTCCTCGTCCAGGACCGGGAACCCGGGGATGCCGCGCCCCTCGTGCGGGTACTGGTGGGTGGCCAGCGCGGTCAGGTAGTGGGGCAGCAGGTCGTCCACCCGGTCGAAGGACTCGTCGAACCCCAGGATCGAGCCTTCCATGTACGCCAGCCCGTGCGGGGTGTCGGTACGCCACACCAGCACGCTGCGGCCGCTCGGCGCCTGCCACCTGAACAGCCGGGGCAGCGCCCCGCCGCCGGTGTGGTGCGGCACCGCCCGCCCGGCCCAGTTGTGGGCCACCGAGAGATAGCGGATGCCGCTGTCGGCGAGTACGTCGGGCAGCCCGACGACCTGTCCCGGGACGTCCGTCTGCATGGCCGTGGTGATGTCGATCCCGTGCTGTTCGCGCAGTTCCCGCACAGGGCGCAGCAGTTCGTGGAGTTCGTCGGTGGAGCACGTCTCCGTGTGCAGGTTGAACGGCATCGCGGTCAGCTCGATGCGGCCCTCCCGTACCCGCTCCAGGAACCGGGCGACCTGCTCCGGCGGACGGTTCGCCGACCAGTTCTCGAAGCTGAAGAACCCCTCGACCGCCCAGCGGAACATCGAGGCGTCGGGCCGGTCGTCCGTCGCGCGGCACAGTTCGAGCAGTGAGTCGAGGTACTTGCGGCCCTCGGCGAGCACGGTCCCCTGCGGGTCCGTGTAGCCGATGTCGAGATGGGCGTGCTGCACCAGGTGCAGCGTCCAGTGCCGCTGCGGGGTCAGCAGCACCTCGATGCTCTCGCCCGGCGCCAGCTCGGGCAGTTCCACCAGGACCGGCAGGGGCGAGTCCACCTCGGGGACCAGCAGCCGGGCGCTGTCCTGCGGACCGGGTATCACCTCGCTGCGCACGGCGGTGCCGGACAGGGTGGTGACGTGGGCCAGTGTCACGGGCCGGCCGGCCCGTATCCGTACGGACTGCAGAAGTCCGCCGTCGCCGTCATGGCGCAGCAGAGGTTCGCAGGAGAGCCGGACGGCGTGTCCGCCGAGTACGCCGGCGGCGCTCACGCCACGGTCGCGCAGGATGTCGCGGGCGATGTCGGAGTCCCACCAGGAGGCGCGGGACAGGTCGGGGCGGGGCATGGAGAGGGTTCTCCGCTCTGGCGTGGTGTGCCGGTTCGGTGCGTTCGGGAGGGGGTGCCGGTGAAGCCGGCAGTCAGGAGCCGTCGGTGGCGAGGCCTGCGAAGATCTGCACCATCGCGGACTGTTCGAGGGTTTCGGCGGGGGCCGACGGGTCGTAGTCGCCGCCGCCGGAGGGCTGGAAGCGGAAGAGTCCGTTCGACGGGTCCCGGTTCTCCTTCCAGGTGCGCTCCGCGTAGGTCTTCTCCACCTGCCGGTAGGCCTCGTCCCCGTGCGCCCCGGCCAGGATCCGGAGGTTGTCGAAGTAGATCGCGTTGAAGATCGCCGGCTGGTCGTGCAGGCGCTCGCCCTGCTTCCAGTACGCGAGCGAGCCGTCCGCGTCCTGCACGGCGCGCTTGAGGTACGAACGGTCCCCGGTCACCCGGTAGAGCGTCGTCGCGGCGCCGATCATGGCGCCGGAGTTGTACGTCCACAGCGTGGGGTCGACCGTGCCGTCGTCACCGCGGCTGTTGCGGTAGAGCCCCGGTGACTCGCGCAGGCAGGACCAGTTCCACTCGTACCACGTCCGGGCGCTCGTCAGGTAGCGGCTCCGGTGGGTCTCCTGGCTGAGCCGGGCGGCGAGTTCCGCGGCGAGCCCCGTCACGTTGGCGGCACGCATGGTGTTGGCCGGGGAGTCGACCCAGTCCATCCCGCCGGGGCATTCCTTGGCCGGGTCGTCGTCCCAGCCGCGGCTGACGATGTCGAAGGTCAGTTCCGCGCGGTGGAGGTAGGTGGTGTCGCCGGTGGATCGGTACTGGTCCAGCAGGGACAGGCCCACCACGGAGTTGTCGTCGTAGAAGACGTCGCCGCCCTGGCCGAGCGGTGCCGGGAGGTACGAGTCGTAACCGGGCCGGCCGTCGCGGGGCTCGAAGTAGAGCTCCAGGGTCGCGAAACGCTCGGCCGCGTCCGCCCCGTAGGTGTCGCCCGCGCCGGGAAGGGCGGCCATATCGACCGTCGCGGCCGCCGCCTCACGCATCGGCCAGAGGTAGGAGTGGGCGTTGTCGGCGCTCTGGCGCGGGGTCTTCTCCTGGTAGAGGCCGTGGTTGTCGGCCCCTTGGTACAGGTGCTTCTGGAGTGCGTCGTACGTGTGGACCGCGCGGTCCTTCCACGGATCAGCCGCCGGCTGCGCGGCGGCGGGCGTGGGGCACAGCGCGGCGCACAGCAGGGGGGCGGCGGCCAGCGCGAGGGCGGTGCGGGCGGGGATCTTCACCGGGGTGCCTTTCGGGGGTCGGCTCGGGGCGTCGGTGCGGGGACTGGTGCGTACTGCCTCGGAGGTCAGCCGAGCTTGAGACTGCTGACGAAGAAGCGCTGCGCGGAGAAGAAGAGGACGACGGTCGGCAGCGACACGAGCAGGGCTCCGCCCAGGACGACCGGGGGTCCGACGTTGGAGTAGTTGCCCTGGAGTTCGGCGAGCGCGGCCATCACCGGACGGATGTTGCGGCTGGTGGACAGGGTGATGCCGAAGAGCAGGTCGTTCCAGACGGCGACGAACTGGAAGACGAACGCGGCGACCATCGCCGACTTCGACAGCGGGACATGGATCTGCCAGAACACCCGCCACCAGGACGCGCCGTCCAGCCGCGCCGCCTCGATCACCTCACCGGGCAGCGTCTGGGCGAAGTTGCGCATGATGAAGTACGCGAACGGGATCGCGACCGCGACGTAGACCAGGAACAGACCGATCTGCGCGTCGTAGAGGCCGGTGCTCGCGTACGCGAGGAACAGCGGACGCAGGAAGACCTGGAGGGGCAGCAGCGTGCCCGAGTAGATCAGCCAGAACCACAGGGTCTTGCGCTTCACCGGCATGATCACGGTGGCGAACGCCGCGGTCGTGGCGACCACGATGGCCGCGGCCGAGCTGGTCACCGCGTACAGCAGGCTGTTGCCCATCGCGGGGCCCAGCCTGGCGCGGGTCCACGCCTGGGACATGTTGTCGAACAGACCGAAGCCCCCGTGCGGCAGCCAGTGCGGGCTGCCGCCGTACTCGGCGGCCGGCACCAGTGCGTTGACCACCAGCAGCCAGGTCGGCACGGCCCAGAGGAGGGAGACGAGCACCAGGACCGTGTTGCGGACGGCGGTGCCGGCGGAAATGCGGCGGATGGACATGCTCATGCGCCTTTCGGGGTGAGCTGGCGCCGCAGGTACAGCCAGGAGGCCAGCAGCACGATGACGGTGAGGACGACGGCGACCGCCGCGCCGGCGCCGGGGCGCAGCGCGAGGAACGTCTCCTGGTACATCGAGACCGCGAGCGTCTCGGAGTTGCGGCCGGGGCCGCCCTGGGTCAGCACCCAGATCAGGTCGAACGACTTCAGTCCGTTGACCAGGCTGCTGCCGACGACGATCACGGAGACGGTCCGCAGCTGGGGCATGACGACGTACCAGAACTTCCGCAGGCCGTCGGCTCCGTCGAGCGACGCCGCCTCCAGGGTCTCCGGGGGGATGGTCTGGAGACCGACCAGGAAGAGGATCACCGCCACACCGGTGGACTGCCAGGTGTTGGCGACGATCATGACCAGGGTGTTGCCCGGCCATTCGAGCAGCCAGCCCTGGGCGAAGGAGCCGAGACCGAGCGCCTGGAGTGCCTGGTTCGCCGCGCCGTCCGTCGTGAGGATGAAGTTCCACACGACGGCCACGGCGGAGCCGGAGATCGCGTAAGGCAGGACCACGAGCAGGCGCGCCACCCGGGACCAGCCGGACTGGTTGGTCATGACCGCGATGCCCAGGCCCAGGACCAGCGGCAGGGCGACCGTGCCGACCACCCACATGAGCGTGTTCTCTATGGACTTCGCGAGAACCGGATCGCTGAGGAAGAGGCCGTAGTTGGTGAACCAGGTGAAGGAGGAGACCCGGCCGTCGCTGAAGAAGCCGCGGTACAGCGTCACCGCGAACGGGGTGAGGAGCAGGGCCGCGACGAGCAGGACGGCGGGTGCCAGGAATCCGGCTCCGGCCAGCCTGTCCTTCGTCCTGCGCGGAGGCCTGCGGACCGGGGGTGCGGGCGGTGGCACGGGTGCGGCGGCCGTCGTGGGGCGCCTGTCGAGAGCCGATGTCATGATTCGTCCTTGTTCCAGGCGGCCCACTCCTTGGAGGCCCGGCTCGCCATGCTGCGCAGCGTCGCCTCGGGTGACATGGCCTGCGTCATGAAGGCTCCCAGGTCGTCGGTGTTCCCCTGGATGAGGTTGGGAGGCCCGGACTGTCCGTACCGGGGGAGCTCGGTCCAGTGCTCGCGCAGGGCCTGCTTCCTGATGCGGGCGAGCACCGGATTGGCGGTGACCGCCTTCGGGTTGGCCGAGCCGTCCTGGAGGAAGTCCGTCCACACCCGCTGGACCGAGGGGTGCAGCCAGTGGGCCGCGTTGGCCATGGCGGCGTCGTGCGACACCGCCTTCTCCGGAACGGCCAGCACGCCCGCCTCGGTGATCACGGACCGCTTGGTGGAGGCGTCGACCGGGGGCAGGACGAAGGCGTCGAAGTCCTCGCCCGGCTTCATCCCCGCCGCGGCGAGACCCTGCGACTGCCAGGAGCCGTGCAGGAACATGCCGACCTTGCCGGTCTTCAGCGCGGCCGGGCCGTTGTTCTGGTCGAAGTCGGCCGGAGTCGTCCAGCCCTTCTTCATGAAGTCCTGCCAGATCTGCATGGCCTTGTGCGCCTGCGGATCGGTGTACTTCGCGCGGCCCGCGATCAGATCGGCGTAGAAGACCGGGTCGACCTTGCTGATGAGCTCCTCGAACCATTCGTACGCGGGCCAGTTGCCGCTCTGCGTGGCGACGAAGGGTGTGATGCCGGCCTTCTTGAGCACCTCGGCGGTGTGGAGCAGTTCCTCCCACGTCTCCGGCGCCCGCAGCCCGTGCCGGTCGAACACCTGCGTGTTGTAGAACAGCACGTAGTACGACTGGTAGAGGGGCACCCCGTACACGGCGCCCCGGTAGGACATCGCGTCGCGGAGGGTCCGGGTCACCCAGCCCTCGCGCTCGTAGGCGTCCCACATCTGCGTCAGGTCACTGAGGCTGCCGGTGCGGGCGAGCTGTTTGAGGTTGTAGCCCGACTGCCACTTGATCAGGTCCGTCGCCTTCGTGGTCTGCAGCGAGATCTGCGTGACCTGGGTGTAGGCGGTGGGGTTCGGGTTCGACAGCGGGCGCAGCGCGTACCCGGTGAGCTTCTTGAGCTCGCGCCCGGCCGACACGTATCCCGCGTCCCAGGTCGCGTTGTCGTTGGCCAGTGACGTCGTGCCCGGTATCGAGGCCGTGCTGTCGCCCCGCGCGCATCCGCCGGTCAGCGCGGCCGCCGCGCCGGCCCCGAGGCCCGCCAGCAGGGTGCGGCGGCGGAGCGGGGGAGACGACTGCTCTGTCGTCTCGCCGGTTGATCTCATGGGTTCACTTCCCTCTGGATCCCGGCGGGATCCGTGGCTCTGGGGTGCGGTGTGGAGATCCACCGGAAGCGCGTCTGGCGTTCGTCTGCGCGCTCCGGGTTGCCAGGATGTTAACGACACCACGAGATCGAGACAAGGCTTTCTCCTGGACTTTGACAGATCCGCACTTCAGCCGGGTGAATCGGGGGTCATTTCCTCGTGCGTCTTGTTCGTGTTGAATGTTATCGATACCATTCACACGCTTGCCGGTCCCGTCCTCATCAGGAGCATCTGTGCACCAGCCCCGTCCCTACGAACGCAACCCGCGGTACGCCGCCACCGGCGGCACCGTCGTCACCGGCTGGGCGGCCGCCGTCGCCGACGTGCCGACGACCTCCACCGTTCTCGCCCTCGACGGGCCCGCCGCACTGGACTGGGAGGAGGCCGCCGCCTCCCTCGCCGCCGCTCTGCGCGCCCGGGGCACCGAGGTCACCCTGTGCGACGTCCGGGATCTCTGGTCCGCGGACGCCGTCGAACGGCTCTGTGTCCCGCACGCGGACGCGGACCCGTTCTTCCTGCCCCTGGCCGAGTTCTCCATGGGCGACCTCTTCGTGACGCCCCCCGTCCAGCCGCGTCCGCGCGCCGGCGTCAGGCTCGTCTTCGGTCCGGGAGCCGCGCTCACCGAACCCGACCTGTTGTGGTGGGCCGACCTTCCCAAGCGGTACGCCGAGGAGGCCGTCACGCGGGGAGAGCTGCCGCTCGGTGCCAACCTGGGCCGCCCCCGGACCCCCGGCGAACTGCGCAGCCTCTTCTACACCGACTGGCCCGTCGGCGACCGCCACCGCGACGCCGTCGCCCGCCGGGTCGACCGATGGGTCGACCTGCAGGGCGCGCGGGGCCCCGCCTCTCTGGACGGCGCCGCCGTGCGGGCCACCCTCGCCGTGCTGGCTAGCGGCCCCGTCCGTACCCGCCCCTTCTTCAACTCCACGCCGTGGGGCGGCCAGTGGGGCGCGCGGGAGCTGGGCTTCGAGCCCCGGGGCGGCAACACGGCCCTCGGCTACGAACTCATCGCACCCGAAGCCGGAATCCTGGTCGGCCAGGACGAGGCGGCCCAGGTGGAGCTCCCCTTCCAGCTGCTCTGCGAGCTGCACCCCGAGGAGTTCCTCGGCCCTGACGTCCACCGTCGCTACGGCACGTCGTTCCCCATCCGCTTCGACTACCTCGACACGGTCGGCGGCGGCAATCTGTCCCTGCACCTGCACCCGCGGGAGCAGTACATGCGGGACACGTTCGGCTGGCCGTACACCCAGCACGAGACGTACTACGTGACCGCGAGCGAACCCGGTGCGCAGGTCTACCTCGGCCTGCGGGAGAGTGCTGACGTGGACGTCATGCGCAAGGAGGTCGAGGCGGCCGCGGCGGACGGGCTCCCGCTGCGCGTCGAGGACCACGTCATGACGCACCCGGCCGACGCCGGGCAGCTCTTCATGATCCCGGCCGGCACCCCGCACGCGTCCGGCGAGGGCAACCTGGTCCTGGAGATCAGCGCCACGCCCTACCTCTACTCCCTGCGCTTCTACGACTGGCTGCGCAAGGGCACCTCGGGTGCGCCGCGGCCGCTCTCGTACGCGCACGGGTTCGCCAACCTCGACAGCTCGCGGCGCGGCGACGACGTGCTGAAGGACCTCGTCCAGCAGCCGCGGACCCTGCGCGAGGGCCGGGGCTGGCGCGAGGAGGTCGTCGGCGCGCTGCCCGACATGTTCTACGCCGTGCACCGCTTCGTGATCGAGGGGCCGGAGGCCGCCGATGACGACACCGCGGACCGCTTCCACATCCTCAACGTCTCGGCCGGTGACGGCGTCGTCGTGGAGACCGCCGGCGGTCTCCGTCACGAGCTCGCGTTCGCCGAGACCCTCACCGTGCCCGCGTCCGTCGGCCCCTACCGGCTGCACCCCGTCGGCAGTCGTCCGGTGCACGTGGTGAAGTCCCTGGTGACGCAGGTATGAACCGCGTTCCCGTACTGGAGATCGGCGGCACCCATGTGACGGCCGCGGTCATCAACACCGCGGCCGGACGGCCCGTCCCCTTCTCGGTCGTACGGCAGCCGGTCCCCGCCGGCGCGCCGGCCCGTGAGCTCCTCGACGCGATCGCCGCCGTCGCCGACCGCGTTGACGTCCCGGTGGCCGCGCACTGGGGCGTGGCGATACCGGGTCCCTTCGACTACGCCGCCGGTGTCGGGCGGTTCCGGGGCATCGGCAAGTTCGAGGCGCTGCACGGTGTGGACGTCGGCGCGGAACTGCTCGGCCGGCTGCCGGGAGCCCCGAGCGGCATCAGTTTCGTCAACGACGCCGACGCGTTCGCCCTGGGCGAGTACCGGGCGGGCGCGGCCGCCGGCCGGAGCCGGGCCCTGTGCATCACGCTCGGGACGGGTGTCGGCTCCTCCTTCCTGGCGGGCGGGCACCCGGTCGTGGAGGGCCCCGACGTGCCGCCCGACGGCAGGGCGCACCGGATGACCGTCGACGGGCTCCCGCTGGAGGAGGTCGTGTCGCGGCGGGCCATCCGCAGGTTCTACGCCCGCACCGCCGGGGTGCCCGATGCCGACGGCCTCCCGGACGTGCACGACATCGCCGGTTCGGCCCGGGCCGGTGACACACACGCCCTGCGTACCGTCCGGCACTGCTTCGGGGCACTCGGGCGCGCGCTCGCACCCTGGTGCGAGCGGTTCCGCCCGGAACTGATGGTCGTGGGAGGGTCGATGGCCCGCTCCTGGGACCTGGTGGGGCCGGCCGTCCGGGAGGGGTTCGACTCATGGGCACCCGGGACCGCGCCCCCGACCGTCACGGCCGGACGCCCCGCCGACGCACCGCTCATCGGCGCGGCCCACTGGGCGTTGCACAGGTCCGCCGGCACTCCCCCCGTACGGACCTAGAATGACGGCGTTCGCCAACCACCGGCCACCCGACGACCCCGCAGGAGAACCGCCCATGGCACAGCAGCGATCGGGTGAGGGCGGAGCCCCGACGATGCGCGACGTGGCCGCGAGCGCCGGCGTCAGTGCCATGACGGTCTCCCGGGTGCTGAAGAACGACACCCGGGTCAGCGAGGCCGCCCGGGAGCGCGTGCTCGCCGCCGTCGAGGCACTCGGCTACCGGCGCAACGAGACGGCGCGCAGTCTGCGGCTGGGCGGCAGCGGGATGATCGGACTGGTCGTCACCAACCTCGCCAACCCCTTCTACTCGCGTCTGGCGCTCGGTGTGCAGGAGGTGGCGTCCGAGCACGGCCTGCGGGTGCTGCTCAGCAACACCGCGGAGCAGGTCGACAGGGAACGCGGGCTCGTCGAGGACCTGGCGTCCCGTCAGGTCGACGGCATGATCGTCGTGCCGGCGGGCAGCAGCCACCGTCATCTCGCGCCCGCGGCGCTGCGCGGCATGCCGATCGTCCTGGCGTCCCGGCCGCCCGCCGGGATGGACGCCGACTGCGTCCTCGTCGACGACTTCGGCGGCGCCGAGCAGGCCACCGGACAGCTCATCGCGGACGGCCACCGCCGCATCGGTTTCCTGGGCAACCCGCCCGCCCTGTACACCGGCGCCGAACGGTTCCGCGGATACTGGGCCGCCCATGAGGCGGCCGGGCTCGAACCCGACGAGAGCCAGGTGCGGCGCGGCCTCACCGATGTGCCCACCGCGGAGGCCGCCGCACGGGCGCTGCTCGACGCACCCGACGCGCCGACAGCCCTCTTCTGCACCAACAACCGCCTGACGCAGGGCGCCATCCGCGCCGTGCGGGCGCTCGGCAGACCGGTCGCGCTGGCCGGATTCGACGACTTCGACCTCGCGGACGTCCTCGGTCTGCCGCTGACCATCGTCTCCTACGACGCCGACGAGATCGGCCGGCGGGCGGGCCAGATGCTCATCGACCGGATCAACGGTTCGTCCGCCGAGCCGATCCCGGCCCGCCGGACCGTCGTACCCACCCACGTCATCCGCTACGGGACGCGCTGACCCGTTCCCTGCCGCCGCTGCCACGGCACCGGCTTGCCCTTTCGCCTCCCCGTCCTCCCTCACGGAGTCCCCCATGCACCACGACCGAACGGTCACCGAACGCCGTCTCGCCCGCGTGCTCGACCAGCGCCTGCGGCCCGCGGTGTACCGCGAGAGCCTGCCCCTGGACGTCGCGACATGGAACGTCACGGGTGAGCCCGTGCCCGTGGCCGAAGGAATCGCAGCCCCGTACGAGCCGGTCCGCACCGGTGCGATGTGGGGACCTGCCTGGTCCACCAGCTGGTTCCGGATCAGCGGCACCGTGCCCGCCGCCTGGGCCGGACAGCGCGTCGAGGCGGTTCTGGACCTGGGCTTCGGCAGCACGCAGCCGGGCTTCTCCGCCGAGGGCCTCGTCCACCGCGCCGACGGAACACCGGTCAAGGCGCTCAATCCCCGCAACACCTGGCTGCCGGTCGCCGAACGTGCCGCCGGTGGCGAGTCGTTCGTCTACTACGTCGAGGCGTCCGCCAACCCGGTGATCTTCGACTCGGGTGCCGGGGGCGACCCCTTCGTCCCGACCCGGTCCGGCGGTGTCGCCCCCTGGCTGCACGGCGACGGGGCACCGGGCGAGCCGCTCTACCGGCTGAACCGGATGGACTTCGCCCTCTTCGATTCCGCCGTCTGGGAGCTCGTACAGGATCTGGACGTCCTCGGCGGCCTGATGCACCAGCTGCCCGAGGACTCCACCCGGCGCCGGCAGCTGGAGCACGCCGTGAACCGCGGCCTGGACGTCATCGACCTCCAGGAGATCGGCGAGAGCGCCGCGCACGCACGCGAGATCCTCGCCCCGGCGCTGGCCTCCCCCGCGCACGCGAGCGCCCACCGCGTCTCCGCCGTCGGCCACGCGCACATCGACACCGCCTGGCTCTGGCCCGTACGCGAGACCGTGCGCAAGGCGGCCCGGACCGTCTCGAACGTCACCGCCCTGATGGACGACCACCCCGAGTTCCGCTTCGTCATGTCCCAGGCGCAGCAGCTCGCCTGGCTCAAGGAGCAGCGGCCCGAGGTGTTCGCCCGCGTGGTCGAGAAGGTGCGCACCGGGCAGTTCCTGCCCACCGGCAGTCTGTGGGTCGAACCGGACACCAATCTCTCCGGAGGGGAGTCGCTGGTCCGTCAGTTCGTGCACGGCAAGCGCTTCTACCTGGAGGAGTTCGGGGTCGAGACGAAGGACATGTGGCTGCCCGACACCTTCGGTTACAACGCGGCACTGCCGCAGCTCATGAAGCTGGCCGGCATCGAGTGGTTCCTCACCCAGAAGATCTCCTGGAACACCACCAACGCATTCCCTCACCACACCTTCTGGTGGGAGGGCATCGACGGGACCCGCATCTTCAGCCACTTCCCTCCCGTCGACTCCTACAACGGCGATCTTTCCGGCGCCGACATCGCGCACACCGAGCGCAACTTCCGGGACAAGGGCGCGGCGAACCGTTCACTCGTCCCGTTCGGCTACGGGGACGGCGGCGGCGGTCCCACCCGCGAGATGCTGGCACGCGCACGGAGGCTGGAGAACCTCGAAGGTTCGGCGCGGCTGGAGATGGAGGGCCCCGAGGAGTTCTTCACCAAGGCGCGGGCGGAGTACCAAGACGCGCCCGTCTGGGTCGGCGAACTCTACCTGGAGCTGCACCGCGGCACGCTCACCAGTCAGCTCGCCACCAAGCAGGGCAACCGCCGCAGCGAGCACCTGCTCCGGGAGGCCGAGCTGTGGGCCGCGACGGCGGCCGTGCGCGGCGGCCGCCCGTACCCGTACGAACTGCTCGACCGGGTGTGGAAGTCCGTGCTGCTCCACCAGTTCCACGACATCCTGCCCGGCACGTCGATCGCGTGGGTGCACCGGGAGGCCGAGGAAACGTACGCGGAGGTGGCCCGGGAGCTCGGCGAGGTCATCGACGGCGCCCAGCGCGATCTCGCGGCGAGCGGGACCGGGCCGGCCGACGGAAGCGGGGCCGACGGCGAGACCGTGTTCAACGCGGCCCCGCACGCACGCGACGGCGTTCCCGCGCTCGGCGCCTCACCGCGTGGGCGGACTGCCCGCCAGGTCGCCGCCCGGCCCGTCGAGGACGGCGGGTTCGTCCTGGACAACGGCCTCGTGCGCTTCACGGTGGACGCCCGGGGCCTGGTCACCTCCGCCCTGGACCTGACGGCCGGCCGCGAGGCGCTCGCGCCCGGTGCGGTCGGCAACCTCCTCCAGCTGCACCAGGACTTCCCGAACCAGTGGGATGCCTGGGACGTCGACGCGTTCTACCGCAACACCGTGCGCGACCTGACCGGGGCGGACGAGGTCGCCGCGGTCCCCGGCGGGGTGAGGGTGGTACGCAGCTTCAACGCCTCCCGCATCACTCAGGTGCTGCGTCTCGACGAGGGCAGCCGCCGTCTCGACGTCGAGACGGACGTCGACTGGCAGGAGTCCGAGAAGATACTCAAGGCCGCCTTCCCGCTCGACGTACGGGCGGCGGAGTCCAGCGCCGAGATCCCCTTCGGCCATGTCCGGCGCCCCACGCACAGCAACACCTCATGGGACAGCGCCCGGTTCGAGATCTGTGCCCACCGCTACCTGCACCTCGCGGAGCCGGGCTGGGGCGCGGCCCTGGTCAACGACTCCAGCTACGGCCACGACGTGACGCGGGACGTCCGCCCCGACGGCGGAACCACCACGACGGCGCGGATCTCGCTCCTGCGCGCCCCGCTCTTCCCCGATCCCGACTGCGACCGAGGTGAACACCGGCTGCGGTACGCGCTGGTCCTCGGCGCGGACATCCACGACGCGATCCGCGAGGGCTATCACTTCAACCTGCCCGAGCGTGCGGTCCCCGGCGGCGCGACCGTCGAGCCGCTGGTGCGGGTCGATGACGTCGGCGTCGTCATCGAGGCGATCAAGCTCGCGGACGACCGCTCGGGCGACGTGATCGTCCGGCTCTACGAGTCCGGCGGCGGCCGGGTGCGGACCACCCTCCGAGCCGGTTTCGCCGTCGCCTCCGCACGGGTCACGGATCTGCTGGAACGGGAGCTGGAGAGTGAGCCCGCTCCGGTCCTGGAGGGATCCGACGTGACGCTGTCCCTGCGCCCGTTCCAGATTCTGACCCTTCGCCTGGTGCCTGCCGGCCACGCGGCCTCGGCTGTCGACGTGGGCTGAACGGCGGCGGCCATGACGCGCTCATCAGCCCCGTCCGGGACGCGGGGCTGATGAGCGTCGCCCGGGCCGGGGCACACACGGGGCACAGGGGCTCACGTGGCGCGAGGGATCACATGGCGGACGGGTGCATGCCTGCCGGGCGGATTTCGGGGCAGACGGCGGAACACCGGACGGGCCGAACACGCGCCCGGCCACCACTGTCGTCGCACTGCCGAACACGGGGAGCGCCATGCCCACCGCCCTGCCGGAGAGACCGGTCCACAGGTCCACGGAACCCCGGGCCGTCTCCCGGCCGGGGCGGTCTCCCGCCCTGACCAGTGGCAGCGGCGGGGCCGCCGTCCGGATCGGCGCACTGACCGTCTGCCAGGCCGCACTGATGGTGGGCCTCGGCCTCCTGATCACCGGACCCGCAGCCGGCATCTGGCCCCTGACCAGCGAGGACCGCGTCAACGAGGGCTTCGAGAACCTGCGCAACGCGGGCCTCAACGACGCCTCGTTCATGGCGTCGGAGGCCGGCAACACCGCCACGGTGATCATCATCACCGCCCTGGTCTGTGTGGGCCTGATCCTCATACCCAGGCTGCCGAAGTGGCGGGAGGCGGTGTTCCTCGCCGTCTCCGTCTCGCTCCAGGCGCTGGTGTTCCTGGTCATCACCGTGTCCGTGGACCGGGAACGACCCGATGTGGACCGCCTCGACGCCTCGCCGCCGACCGCCAGCTACACCTCCGGCCACACCGGGGCCGCGACGGCTCTCTACGCGGGTCTCGCCGTTCTGGTGCTCACCCGGATCCGGGGCCCCTGGCGGAAGGTGGCCGGCTTCCTGCTGCTTCTCGTACCGCTGCTCGTGGCGGTGGCACGCCTCTACCGGGGGATGCACCACCCCACCGATGTCCTCGGCGGCCTGCTGAACGGCAGCCTGTCGCTCCTGATCGTCGGCCGCGCCATGATGACCGACGGCAGCAGCCCGGCCCCCGCTCCGTCGAACGCCATGGAGATCGCGCTGGAGGCCGCGGAGGAACGCTCGGAACACGTGCCGGGCCACACCGTCGTCATCGTCAACCCGACCGTGACCGACGACGCGGAACGCGACACGCTGCGGCTGGTCCTGGAGGAACACGGGCGTCACTCCGTGGAGTTCGTCTCCACCACCGCCGACGACCCGGGCGGCGGCCAGGCGGCCGCCGCGGTCCGCGACGGAGCAGCGCTGGTCGTGGTCTGCGGCGGCGACGGAACGGTGCGGACCGTGGCGGACGCACTGGCCGGTACCGGAGTCGGTCTGGCCGTGGTGCCCTGCGGCACCGGCAATCTGCTCGCCCGGAACCTGGGGCTGCCGCTCAAACCCGCGGACGCCCTGGCCGCCGCGCTGTCGGGCAGCCCCCGCCGGATCGACCTCGGCCGGATCGAGGGCGACGGCCTCCCCCCGACGCGCTTCACCGCCATGGCCGGCGCCGGACTGGACGCCGCGATGCTGGAGCACACCGGAGACCGCGCGAAGTCCGTCATCGGCTGGCCCGCCTACGTGGTGGCCGGTGTCAGCAGCCTGCGAGCGCCCCGGATGTCCCTGTCGATCCGGCTGGACCGCGGGCCCGTTCTGCACCGCACCGCCCGTATGGTGCTCCTCGCCAACATAGGCAGGGTGCAGGGCGGCGCCGCCCTCGTCCCGGCCGCCGAACCCGACGACGGGCTCCTCGATCTGGCCGTCTTCGACCCGCACGGGCCCACCGGCTGGCTGCGTGCCGTCGGCATACTGCTGCGCGGCCGCTCGAAACCGCCCCGCCCCGCCGCGCAGAGCAGTTTCCCGCCCGCCGACGGCGAAGGCACCGGCACCGCGGTGGAGTACTTCACCTTCCGCCGCGCCGAACTCCGCTTCGCTCCGCAGCAGCCGCGCGAGATCGACGGAGACCCGGTGGGGCCGGGCCGGTGGCTCGTCGCCGAGGTCGAACCCGGGGCACTGACCGTGCTCCTGCCGTCAGGGAGCGAGTGAATGGGCACCGCGACCCGGGTCCCGCAGACCCGCGACATGGCAGGTGACGAACTCTCCGCCGACGAGGCGCTGGCCTCGCTGCGCCGCTACGGCCGCTGGGCGCTGGTACGCGACTCCTTCGTCCGCTTCCGTTACGCGGACGGCTTCAGCCACTCCCGCGCGCTCGCCCTTCAGACGGTTCTCGCCGTCATACCGCTGGTCATCGCCTTCGTCGGCCTCTCCGCCACCCTGCACACGGAGAACATAGGGAGACTGACGGAACTGACCATCCACCGCATCGCCGCGGGGCCGAGCGCCGAGGTCGTGGACGACGCGCTCGACCGCAGCCGGCAGCGCGCCGGCGACGGGACCCAGCTCACGCTCTGGTTCGGCCTGGCCTTCTCGCTGGTCAACGTCACCACGGCGATGTGCCAGATCGAACGCGGCGCCAACCGGATCTACGGGGTCGAACGCGACCGCCCCTTCCACCAGAAGTACTTCCGCGGCCTGGTGATGGCGCTGGCTGCCGGGATACCCCTGGGAATCGGGTTCATCCTGATGGTGGTGGGCGGTGACCTGGCCGCGGCCGCTGTGTCGGTCTACGGGCTCGGCGAGGGCGCCGGGCACGCCTGGGACCTGCTGCGCTGGCCGTGCGGGCTGTTGCTCGCGCTCATCTCCGCGAGCGCGATCTTCCGCCGCTCGCCCCGCCGGAAGCAGCCCGGCTACACCTGGCTGGCGTTCGGGGCGGCCGTCTATCTGGTGCTGTGGACCCTGCTGACCTGGCTGCTCAGCCTCTACCTCTCGGTCAGCGGGTCCTTCGACACCGTCTACGGCCCGTTGAGTGCGTTCATGTCACTGCTCCTCTGGGCCTATCTGACCTCCATCGCCCTCTTTCTCGGCCTGTCCTTCGCCGCACAGCTGGAGGCCGCGCGGGCCAAGCGCCCCGGCCCCATCCATCCCGATCCAGGAGCCTGAATGGTTGTACGAGCGACCGGCCGGCTGCTTCGTGAGCGCCGCGCACGGGCGGCCGACCGCAGATTCGGCGCACGGCTCATCGGTGCCGCTGCCGTCGCCGCGCTCTCCGCGGTGCCCTTCGGCCTTCTTCTCGTCCTCGTCGAGGGCCGGTGGCGCCCGCTGCGCGTCATGGACGCGGGTGCGGCGCGGCGGCTGCACGAGACCGCGCGCGCACACCCCGGGTGGACAAGCACCCTCCGCTTCCTGTCCGACTGGGTCTGGGATCCGGCGACGCTGCGTTGTGTGGTCGCGCTGCTGACGGTGTGGCTGCTCTGGCGCCGCGCCTGGCGGCTGGCCGCCTGGTCCGGCGTGACGGCGGTGGCGAGCGCCCTGATCGGGCTGCTGGTCAAGGTCGTGGTCGAGCGGGCCAGGCCCTCCCTGTCGGACCCGGTGGCCCAGGCGCCGGGCTTCTCCTTCCCCTCGGGTCATGCCATGACGGCCACCACCTCGTTCGCCATCCTGCTGCTGGCCCTGCTGCCGCTGGTGCCTCGTGGCCGGCTGCGCACCCTCTTCTGGAGCGTCTCGGTGGTGTCGGTGGTGGGCGTGGGCTTCACCCGGGTCGCGCTCGGCGTCCACTGGTTCAGCGATGTGGTGGGCGGCTGGCTCCTCGGTCTCGCCGTGGTGGCCTCGACCGCCTGGGCGTTCGAAGCCTGGCGAGCCGATTCGGGCCGTCGCCGCAGCCAGATGGCCGAGGGTCTGGAACCCGAACTGAGCGAGGCAGCTCCGGAGCGTTGAACGACGGGCTGCCACGCCGGAGACCGTGGAAGGCGCGCCCCTCCCCCAACCGGCCTCACTCAGCAGGCAGGCACCGCGACCACGGCGAGTGCGGTGGCCATGGGCACGGACCGCACGCGCTGCTCCGGCGCGGTGCCCGTGGTCAGTCGCAGCGTCTTCCCGTCGGATGCGGCAAGCCGCCCGCACAGGACGCCGCCGGTCGTGGTCACCTGAACACTCATGCCGGGACTCGGGCCCGGGCTCGCGTACGTCGTCCAGGCCACCCCCACGGATGACGCGACGAGCATCACCCCGGCGACGAAACAGCCGATGGCCCGGGACAGGGCCCGCCGGCAGTCCTGCGTCTCCTGCTCCGTCCACTCCTCCAGATCCGCGCCATTGGTCACGATGTCCTTGGTCCGGCGCCCATGGCTGGCTCGTACCGCCAGCAGAGTCCCCGCCAGCAGCAACAGGAACCCGCCTGCGATGAGGCCGCTCGCCAGGACCACCGCCCAGCCGGGCAGGTCGGTGAACGTCTCGCGCCCCTTGAGGACGAGTACGGCCGTGAGGAGGCCGGTCAGCCCGGTGAGGCCGTTGCGCCATCCCTCCGCCTGTCTGCGTACGATGTCCAGCTGCTGGAAGGGGAGTTCATCGGCGAGGTCCTGCCATCTGCTCTCCGGACGCTGGGTCACGGGCGGCCGGCCTGCCAGTGGGCACCGCAGCCGAGCTGCCTCTCCACGTCGGGGCGTCCGGAGTGGTTGACCCTGAGCGGGCGCGTGCCGGTGGGGAGCCCGGCGACGCTGTCCAGCACGCGCATCGGATAGTCGTCGTCCCGCCAAGGGTGCGGCATCTGTTCGCTCGCCCGGCGGTACTTTCCGGACAGGCTCCGCACGGCCGCTTCCACGCGCTCGCGGAGCACCTCCTGCACCTCCGGAGGATCACTGCACGGCAGGCTCCACAGGTGTGCGGTGGACACCGCCTGCACCCACTCCGGCACGCCGCCGGTATCGGCGACCACGACGTCGGGGAGGTCGCCGGCGGGCGACCACTGGGGATGCTGCTCGTGGTCCCTGAGCTCCGCCGTGACCGAGGCGCTGACCTGCCGGAGCGTGCGGTGGGGCGAATCGGGGTGCAGCGCGTATGCCAGGGCCTTGGTGAAATGGCTGCCGTCGGCGTCGTATCCGCTGGTCTCCCCCGGTGCGCAGCTGTTGCCGACGACCAGTTGTGTGGGGTGCGGCGCCCGGTAGTGGTACGGGCGGATGCCGCTCGTACCCGATCCGTCACGGCAGGCGTCGAAGCAGGCGATGACCAAGGCCGCGGGGCAGGCGGTCGGCCCCAGCATGCCGAAGAAGTCCCGGTCCAGGTCGATCAGCGAGTCCGTGTCCGGGCTGCCGTCGGCCAGCGCCTTGGCGTTGGAGGGGACCAGGTGGTCCTTTCCTCCGAGGTGCAGTCCGTGGCCGGAGAAGTAGACGAACAGCACACCGCCGGCCGGGACCGAGCGCAGCGCGTCCCGGACAGCGTCCTGGATGGCGTCCCGCCTGCTCTCGTCGGGACCTCCCGGGCCGAGCACCGTGCACCGGTACTCGCAGGCCTCAAGGGCTTCGCGCATCCTGCGCAGGTCCTCGCGGACGGGATCGCCGATGGACCGCAGTGGAAAGGCGTGCTCGGTCTGCTGCGGCACCCCCACCAGAAGAGCGCGACGATCACTGTCCATCCACTCACCCCGTTGCTCGCGCCGTACTCCTGCTCGTAGATGATGAACGGCTGCGATGCGGCCGGGCAAGCAGATCGGCCCAACCCGACGCTCATGAGCTGCAGTTGTGACGCATTGGGGCCGCCCCGCCGATCATGGCGGGCTCGCGGGGAGGCCTGGTGGCGGAAGGCCTCAGACTGCGACGGAGAGCAGGTCCACCACGAAGACGAGCGTCGAGCCCGCCGGGATCGACACCGAGGGCGACTGGTTGCCGTAGCCGAGGCGCGGGGGAACGATGATCTCGCGCCGGCCGCCGACCTTCATCCCTCTGACCCCGCGGTCCCAGCCCTTGATGACCCTGCCCCCGCCCACGGCGAACTTGAACGGCCGGCCCCGGTCCCAGGAGGCGTCGAACTCCTTCCCGGACTCGAAGGTGGCGCCGACGTAGTGGACGTGGACGACCCTGCCCGGCTTCGCCTCAAGGCCGTCCCCGACGACGAGGTCACGGATGGTCAGCTCGGTCGGAGCGTCACCCTCCGGAACGACGATCTCCGGCTTCGTCAGGTCACTCATTGCAGCCTCATTCGCTCGCCGCCGGGGAGCCCTCATACAGGCCGGCCAGGCGCATCGACACTCCACGCGGTAGATCATCATGCCACCGTGAATGCTTGGTCCACTGCAGCGCGTCAAGCCCGCGGAGCACAGGGGCTCAGGGCTCAGGGCTCAGCGTGTCTGGACGTACTACGTCATCGGTACGTTGGTCGTGGCTCCTGTTCCAGGTCGGACGGCGCCGCGGACGGAACCTCCTGTGCCGGGCCCCAGGCTGCCGCGCACAGCGACTCGGCCACTGCGGCCGTGTAGCGGGCGGACGCGAGCCAGTAGGTGGCGAACCCGTCGGTGTCGGCAGGGAGGAGGCGGCCGAAGAGGTCGCGATCGCGTTGGGCCGCCGAGGCGCACAGGGCGGTGAGGAGTCCGGCGGCCGTGGGGAGGCCCGCACGGCGGATGCGGCGGGCCTCGGCGGTGACGTCGCCGAGCATGCCGAGGGCGGCGCGGCCCGCCGGGACCGTCTGTTCCACCCGGCGCTCCAGGAGGTACAGCGGCGACTGCGCGCCGCTCTCTCCGGGCTGTGGCGGGGCGAGGTGCGCGGGGGCAGTCGGGTCCGGGAGGTCGGCGCGGCGCAGGCGGTCGAGGCCGAAGTCGATCGTGCCCGCGCCGGTGGGGTGCGAGCAGGCGAGGAGGGTGAGCCGGGGGTGGAGAGCGGGCACCAGCCGTCCGATGATCCTCAGCCGTGTCCCCGGTGCCGTGGCCAGCAGCATCAGGTTGTCGCGGTGGGCCAGCGCGGGATCGTCGTCGGCGACGGTGAGACGTACCCACGCCTCGGCGGGCGCACCGGCGACAGGAACGCCTCCCTCGCACCGCGCGAGCAGGCAGGTGCCACCCGACTCCCGCACCGCCCCGAGGAGTTCGACGTCCAGGAAGAGCAAGTCACTGCCACCGCCGTCCTGGTCCCCGTAGCGGGAGGTGGACCGCAGGGCGCGGGCGGCCTGTTCGGACGGCGGCGTGTCCCACAGGGCGGCGAGCGGCGGCTCCGTCCACGCCGCACCCCGCGCGGTCACGGCTTTGACGCCCTTCCCGGCGCCCAGTCTGCCGTCCGGCGAGACCGTCGCCCCCGAGACCGCCAGGCCGGCCCGGCCCAGCTCCCGGTGGGTGAGCGCGCTGTCCCCCAGCCGCACGGCCCGGTCGGCCACGCCCAGGGCGCGTCCGACGCCGCCGGGTGCCACATCGCCGACTGTGAAGAGGCGGCCGTCGGAACCCGCGACCCAGGTACGGACGCCGCCGTGCCCCGAGTCGGTGACCACGGGTTCGGTGAACAGGCCGTACAGGCGCAGCGAGCCGTCGGCGCTGTACGGGCGGCGCGCGCGGCCCCGGACAGCGGCCAGCTCCGCGCCGGACGCCGTTCCCACTCGATGTGCGGTGCCCAGGAGTTCGGCCAGGGCCGTGACGAGGTCGGCGGTGCGGTAGGACGGGTCCCCTGCGCGGGCCGCGCGCAGCAGGGTCACCACGGACAGCGCGGCGCCCGCGGCACGGGGCAGTTGCTGGAGCCGGGCGGTGTGCGCGGCGCGGAGGAGCGCCGACTGGGTGACCGCGCCGGCCCCGTCCACGCCGGCCTCCAGCACGGCGGCGCCCGCCGCCCACAGGGCGTCGGCCGCGGCGCGCTGTACCGGGAGCGCCACATCGGGCGGGGAGGCTGTGTCGGGGGTGGGGCCAGGGGCGGTGGCCGTTGCGGAGTCTGGTTCGTAGGTCGGCGGGGTGGACTGATCGGCGTGTTCCGGTGCCGGGTCCGCCGTCGGGGCGGCGCAGGCGGCGGCCGCGCGGTGGGCGCAGGCCGGGGCGAGGAGGCAACCGCAGACGATGCCGTCCGCCGTCGCCACCACACCGCCCGGGGCGTGCAGGCGCAACTCGGTGTCGTCGTCGACCGCGATCGTCACCGTGTCCCCGTCGCGGTGCGTGGGGCGTGCGGCGAGCTTGGTGACCATCGCGTCCAGGCGTTTGCGCAGCCGGGGCGAGAGTTCCTCCACCAGCGTTGCCGTGACCTCCGGCGCGACGGGTGGCAGCCGGTCTGCGGTCATGCGGTCTTCTCCCCTATCCAACGTGCCAGTTCGAGTGGGCTGAGGGCTGCCACGGGCATGCCGGCGGCCACGAGTTGTCCGGCGACGCCCGTCGAGTAGCGGGGACGGCCCGCGTCGTCGAGACTCGCGCACCCGAGGACGTGGCAGCCGGTGGTCACCAGGGCCCGCACCTCGGCCAGCAGTCCGCCGAGCGGTGCGCCCTCCTCGAAGTCGCTGATGACGACGACGAGGGTGCGGGCGGGCACCGTTATCAGGCTGCGGGCATGCCGCAGCCCGGCGGCGATGTGCGTACCTCCGCCCACGCTCACCTCCAGCAGGAGGGAGAGGGGATCGTGCACATGGCCGGTGAGGTCGACGACCTCCGTGGAGAAGGTCAGGAAATGGGTGCTCAGGGTCGGCACCCCGGCGAGCACGGAGGCGGTCAGCGCGGACCAGATCGTGGATGCCTCCATGGATCCGGAGACGTCGGTGACCAGGATCAGACGCCAGTCGGCCGACCGCCGGGCACGGCTGCGGAACACCGGCCTCTCCGGGATCACCTGGACCGTGCCGTCCGCCGCCCGCCGGGCGGTGGCCAGGTTGGCGCGCAGCGTGCGCGGCAGGTCCAGCCGGCCGCCGGGGCGGCGGGTGGGCCGTGCCGACATCGTGCCGGTGAGGGCGGGCCGCAGCCGGGTGGCGAGTTGCCGGGTCAGTTCGTCGACGAGGCGGCGGACCAGGGGGCGGAGCGCCGCGAGGCGGGCTTCGGGGAGGCCGCCCGCGTACCGCAGGATCGTCCGGAGCAGTTCCACGGAGGGAGTGGCGGCCGCCGGGTCGAGTTCGGCGAGGACGTCCTGCCGGCCTGTCGCGGCCGCGGCGGCGAGGACTTCCTCGCGGATGCCGGGGCCGAACAGTGCGGCCAGTTCCTCGGACCACTCGCGGACGCCGGGGAACGACGGTTCCCGGCCGCCGCGCGGTCCGGAACCGTGCCCCGGTCCGGGCAGACCGCTGCGCGACCCTTCGCCGTGTCCCGTGCCGTAGAGCTCATCCAGAGCGGTCGCCAGACGGGCGGCGCCGGACGGCAGTTGGTCGGGCCGTCGGCCGAGCACGAGCCGCCACCGGTCGGCGGGGCCGAGCGTCCGCGCGGGGGTGGCCGGGGTGGAGGGTGCGATACCGGGAGCGGGAGCGAGGGCGCGCGCGGGGGTGGCTGCGGCAGATGGCGCGTTGGCGGGGGTGACCATGGGGCGCGCGGTGGCGGGATTGCCGGGCGGCGGTCGGAACCGGTCTTCGTGAGCGGGAGCCGGGCCCTCGTGCGCAGGTGCCGGCTCCTCATGCGCAGGTACCAGCCCTTCAAGAGCGGGAGCCGGGCCCTCCTGTGCAGGTGCCGGGCCCTCGTGTGCAGGTACCGGGACGGGCAGACCCAGGCCGGCCAGGAGCTCGCGGGCGGCGAGGTCGGCGGTCGTTCGGCGGGCCAGCTCGGCCGGATCGTCCGCGTCCAGGGTGCCCACCCGTTCGCCCAGCCGCTCCTCGACGGTGTCCAGCAGCCGGTCCCGGGCCGCCGGGCTCAGGGTGTCGAAGCCACCGCGCAGGGCCGGCAGGCGGGCCAGGAACCCGCTGTCGTCCAGCTCGACGACCCGGTGCAGCAACGGGTCAAGGGCTGCTACGCCGACGGTCAGGAGTGGGCCCGCCACCGTCAGGACTCCGGTGAGGCGGGCGGCGAGCGCGGCCCGGGAGGCGCTGTCCACGGCTCCGTCCACCCAGGAGCCGACTCGCCCCCCGAAGGCCTCGGCCTCGTCGTGACCCGTGAGCACCCTGACCGCCCCGGCGGCCGCGGCGATCAACGGGGTGCCGTCGGCGGCCAGCCGGGCGAGGGCCGCGGTGAGCCGGATGCCGCCCAACCGGTCGGCCCGCTGGGCCAGTTCGAGCAGCGCGCGAGCGTCCTCGGGCTCCTCGGATCCGGTCAGGCCGTCGACCTGACGGACCGCGGCCGAGGTCAGGAGTTCGGCCGCGTGCACGGTGCGCTCGGCGCGGCCGGAGGCCGTGGCGTCGAGACCTGAGGCGGTGGTGTCGGGATCGGAGACCGTGGCGTCGGGGGCCGAGGGGCCGTCTGGCTCGGTCAGGCCCGGCAGATGGCCGGCCTGGATGCGGTCCAGCAGGTCCAGCCCGGTGAGAAGTTCGGGAAGGGTGCCGCTCGCGGGCAGTACGGCCGCCAGTTCGGCCAGCCGTTCGTCGGCCAGCGCGGGGAGCCCGCATTCGGCGGCCTGCGTGAGGCCTCGAACGACCTGGGCGGCCGTCGGGCCGCCCTCCGCGCGCTCGGCCGCGTGCCGTTGTCGCAGCAGTCCTGCTGCCGCCTGGGCCGGGGTGACGCCGCGGGCCCCGGCCGCGGTGAGCATCGCGGCCGTCGCCGGGGTCCACCGCACCTGCCAGCGCGTCGTGAGTCCTTCCGTGCCCGCCGCGCCGGTCACCCCCTGCTCCTGCGCGTACGGGATGCCGCACACCGTCAGTCTGCGCAGCAGCAGTTCGCGCCGCCGGTCCAGGGTGGAGCGGGCCGGGTCGAGCCTGAGGTCGCGCGGTGCCTTCTCGTGCGCGTCCCCGGGGCCGGGGAGGGAGAGCGCATCGGTCTCGGCCTCGACGGCGGGTCCCAGTCCGCTGCGCGGAGCGGCGGGCGTGGGCCGTCCGGTGCGGACTCCGACGAGTACGCGTTCGAGGGCCTTGGCGACGGCGCGGCCCGTGCCGTAGGTCTCGCCACGCCCCAGCACCGTCTGCACGGCTTCCAGGAACTCACCGCGTCCGGGGGCGGGCAGGCCGCGCAGCCGTGCCAGGTCACCGGCCACCCGGACGACTTCCCGGCCCTCCGCCGGGCCGTAGGGGTGACCCTGTTCGCGCAGCGCGGCACAGACGCGGACCGCGGTACGGATCAGTGCTTCGTGCAGCGCCGCCGGGTCCCCGGCGGCGCCCAGGACGGTGTGCTGCCACTCCGGGTCCCGGATCCCGGCCGGGTAGCCGGACCGTGAGTCGAGCAACGGGTACGTGTACGGGACCAGGGAGACCGTGCACTCCCCCGCCCCCGCAGCCCTGTTTACGTGACCGTCCGCGCCCGGCTCGGGCGCCGCGGCGGACTCGTCCCGCGCGACCGGGCCCGAACCCCGGGTGGCCTCGGCGACGGCCGGCAGGAGCGCCGGGGTGTGGAAGGCGCCCACCACCACGGCGGGCCGCTGCCCGTTCGCCAGGGCCTCGGCGACGTGTCCGCGCATGCATGCCTCGCGCACCAGGTCCGTGCCCTGCACTCCGCCCAGCGCCTCGGCCTCGTACCGCAGTGCCCAGCCGGTCAGCAGGGCGGCACGGCGGAGCGCCTCGGGTGTCGAACCGGGTGCGAGGGCCTCCACCAGCCGGTCCCACAGGTCGTCGCCGTCCCGGCCGGTGAGCCGGGACCGGAGCGCGGCGGACAGTCCGCGCCCCTCCCCCGGCACGGGAGCGGAGTCTGCGCCAGGGACAGGCGCGGGGGCGGGGGCGGAGGTGTCCGGACCGCCCTCCGCCCACGCCCGGTCGGCCAGCGGCAGGTCGATGGCCACGGCCGGCACACCGTTTCTTGCCGCCCAGCGCAGAGCGACCAGCTCCGGCGAGAAGTCCGCGAACGGGTAGAAGGCCGGTCCCCGTTCGCCTCCCGTGCCCGGCCCCGGGCCGTCGGCGGGCACGGCGGCCAGCGCCACCGGGGCCTCGGTCTCCTCGTGGGCGAGCCAGCCCAGCCAGGGCTGGAACTCGGCGGGCAGTTCGATGAGGAGGACGTCGGGGGCCGCCGCGTCCAGCAGCGCCGGGAGGGCGGCCGCCAATGAGGGTGCGTGGTGGCGCACCCCGATCAGGAACGGCAGCCCGGGGCCGGTCGCCGCCAGGTCCGCCACCGCGTCCTCCGCAGTGGCGGACCCGGCCGCCGGTCCCCGTGCCGAGGACACCGCCGACGCACCGGCGGTGGGCAACACCCCAGCGGCAGGCGGCTCCTGGGCAGCGGATCGCGACTCGGCAGCGGACGGCCGATCGGCGGGGGGCCGCGTCTCGGCAGCGGACCGTGACTCGCCGGTGGACCGTGGCTCGGCTGTGGGCCGCGTCTCGGCAGCGGACCGTGACTCGCCGGTGGACCGTGGCTCGGCTGTGGGCCGCGTCTCGGGAGTGGTCGACTCGATCATCCGTCAGCTCTCCAGCACCGCGCGCAGATCCCACAGGGCGCGCCACGTGGCCGAGCCCTGCTCCGCGCGCCTGCGCACCGGACCGTCCCAGTACCCCAGCAGCCGTGCCGCGTCGGCGGGGTCGTCCTTGCGGACGACACCGAGCAGGTGGCCCGGCAGGAGGGAGAGCACGTCACGGTCGCCCGGGAAGTAGGCGGCGGCCAGGCCCAGGGAGCCCGCGACGGAGACGGCCTCCGCCGTGCTCATCACCGTGGAGGGGCGTTCGACCTCCCAGCCCTCCACGGAGCGGCCCTCGCGCAGGTCCCGGAAGGCGGTGACGAGGGCTTCGAGGACCGCGTCGTCCACCTGGTAGGCGGCACCCACGCGTTCGACGGCTGCCTGCGACTGGCTTCGGACGAGGGCGGTCTCGGCGTCCACGTCCCCGATGGGGCCGACCGTCTCGAAGTTGAAGCGCCGCTTGAGGGCGGCGGACATCTCCGAGACGCCTTTGTCCCGCAGGTTGGCGGTGGCGATGAGGGTGAACCCGGGGGCCGCGTGCACTTGGGCGCCCTCGCTGCCCGCGAGTTCGGGGACCGCGATCCGCCGCTCGGAGAGCAGTGACACCAGAGCGTCCTGGACCTCCGGCAGGCAGCGGGTGACCTCTTCGACTCGGGCGACGGCGCCCCGGGTCATGGCCGTGAGAACCGGGGAGGGCACCAGGGCCTGTTCGGTGGGCCCCTGGGCGAGCAGCAATGCGTAGTTCCAGCCGTACTTGAGCTGGTCCTCGGTGGTTCCGGCGGTGCCCTGCACGGTGAGCGCGCTGGTTCCGCAGACGGCCGCCGACAGCAACTCGGAGAGCATGGACTTGGCGGTGCCCGGTTCGCCCACGAGGAGGAGTCCGCGCTCTCCGGCAAGGGTGACCACGCACCGTTCGACCAGGGCGCGTTCGCCGACGAACTTCTGCTCGATCACCAGGCGGGGCGGCACCCCGGATCCGGGCCGGGCGTCCTTCGGCAGGCTCAGTGCCTCGCCCGCGCTGCCCATCACGAAGGTGACGACGGCACGCGGGGTGAGCAGCCAGCCGGGTGGGCGGGGCCCGGAGTCGTGGGCGGCGAGGAAGGCAAGCTCGGTGGCGTACCGGTCCTCGGGCGGTGTGACCTGGCGGGGCGCGCGGCCGGGCGCCGCGGCCCGGTCCGGGTCGCCGACCGCGGCGGTGCTGTCCAAGGTGGTCGTGATGTCGTTCGTCATCGGCGGCCCTTCCGGGTGGCGCGGGTTTCCAGTTCCTCGAAGGCGGGGGCGTCGCCGCCGCGGACCCGTCCCCAGGCCGCTGCGAACAGTGCGGGCACGGGGAGGGGTGGCATGGTCCGGGTGGATCCGGCCACGGGGTACAGGCCTTCCTTCCAGGTCTCCAGCGGCAGTCCGGGGGCGCCGCGTTCGAGCCAGCCGCAGGGGAGGAACAGGGTGCGGCCGGCGCGGGAGCGCTTCGCCTCCACGACGAGGTCGGTGGCGACGAGTTCCGCCCGGGCCTTCTTGACCCGGGCCGGCTTCCACTCGGTCCAGCGGACGCAGTTGCGGTCCGTCGGGTCGGGCAGAGTGAGCAGCATCAGGTAGAGAGCGGCGGCGTCCGCGCTCAGGCCGAGGGTGTCGGCGGCCTCGGTCACCAGGTCCGGCACCGCGCGCGTCGGGTCCTGGGCCGGATAGTGCGGGGAGCCGTCCGGGGTGCCCGCCGCGGCCAACGCCTCGGTCCCCTCGCCCAGCAGGGTGCGCAGCGCGAGCAGATCGCCGCTGCCGTGACCACCGACGGTGCCCTCGACCAGGCCGAACGCCGGGTCTTCGGGCCCGGTCAGGCCGGCCGGACGGATCAGCAGTTTCTCGTTGTCGCCGTGGCCGGGGGCGAGGAGCAGCGCCGTACCGGCCCGGACCAGGCCGTCGGCGTCGGCGCCGCCGGATTCGGGCAGCCCGTGGGCGGCGCGGACCGCGAGGCCGATCGAGCTCCCCGATTCGGTCCACTCCAGACCGAGGTCCAGCACCAGGTCCGGGTCGGCGAGGCGGCTGCGCAGGGCCGCGAGTCCGACGGGCAGGTGTGCCCGCAGGGGGTGTCCGTACGGCAGCGTGTAGGCGAGGGTGTTCAGCGCGGTCAGGGCCGAGAAGACCGCACCACGTGCGCTCACTTGGAGCAGGCCCGGGCGGCCGGTGCCGTCCTGGACGGCGGTGCCGTGGGCGAGCCAGGTCCGGGAACCCGTGTTGAGGATCAGGTCGACGGCGCCGGAGCCGGTGCCCGACAGGTCCAGGTCCATTTCCTCGGGGACGCGGACGAGGGAGGCCAGGCGCTCCTGCCAGACCTCGGCGGCGGCCCGGACATCGGGGCCCGTGGACCACAGCTCGGCTGGATCTGCCGGCAGCAGTGCCCGGATCAGGGCGTGCCGGTCGTCGCGGGGCAGGGAGTTGAGCCTGGCCAGGGTCGCCTCGAAGGCACGTGTCTTCGTCCCCAGCAGTGCGAGCGCCTCGGCGCCTGGCTCCTCGACGGCTGCCGACAGCAGGGCGGCGGACTGGAGGGATCCGATTCCGGTGGCGGAGTCGAACGCTTCGGCGGCCTCCGGACGCCAAGGTGCCGGACCCTGCTCCCTTACCAGGGCGACGATCCGGGTGAGCCGGTCGCGGGCGATGCCCTGCCGGTGCACGTGTTCGTGGTCCAGGGTGAAGCCGGGGACGGGACCGAAGGCGCCGGTCGGGTCGTGGTCCAGGGCGAGCCAGCGAGCCGCGTCGCCGTAGTAGTAGTTCCGGCCACGGCTGGCGATGACGACGACAGTGCGGGTGCCCTTGCGCAGCACCTGGCCGAGGCGGTGCACGGCGTCCTGGCGTCCCGTCGCCGCGTTCCCTGCGGGGAACGGTTCGATGAGTTCCACCTGCCGGACCGTGCCCGCCGGGTCGGCCAGCGGCCCCGCGGCGAGGGTCTCCAGCAGCACGAGGAGGCCCTCGCGGTGCTCGGGGGAAGTGGTCGGGGAGGCTGCGCGGTAGGCCAGTTCGGGCAGGCAGTCGAGGAGGGAGGGCCAGCTCACGAAGTCACCGGGCACGGTGTACTCGTCCCGCTGCCAGCCGTCCACCGGGGTGAACGGAACCTTGGACGGGATGGGCGGGCCGAACGCCGGCTCGCCGGCGAGGACATGGTTGACGGCGAGGATCTGCCGGATCGCGGTCCATCGTCTCCCGGCACCCCACCAGCCGCCGTGCATCCGCTCGGAGTTCCACGCGGAGGCGGTCTGCAGGGTCGTGTCGTCGGCGTGCTCGGGTTCGTGCTCGAAGAACATGCCCTTGGTGCGCGCGGTGTTCCGGGGCGTGGCCGGCTCCACGGGCTTGGGCGGCTCCAGGTACTGGGCGGCCGAGACAGCCCGGTCCACCGCGCTCCGGACGAGCGCGGTGACGCCTGCGAGGAGTTGGGCGTCGGTCACCTCGGGCAGCACCCGGGCGACCGCCACCTGACTCAGTTCCTGTGCCGAGGGCCCGGTGTACTCCTCGACAGCCCGGTAGGCCTCCCAGTGCCGGGCGACCTCGGCGGCGACCTGCTTGAACAGCTCCCCCGCCCGGGAGTCCGTCAGGTCCCGCAGGGCGCGGGAGCCCCTCTCGTCCCTCGGGCGCAGGGCGTGCCAGTAGGCCATGGGAGGCACGTAGGGCGTGCCCGCAGCGTCGTTGCCACCGGAGGAGTCGAGGGAGACGGACCACAGGCGGCCACCGGTGCCGTCCGCGTCCGACGGGTGCGCTTCGACGGAGCGGTGGTTCAGGGCCATGACCGGCCGTGACCCGCCGGGGAGCGTGAGGCCGCCGAGCGGCACCGGGGAGCCGCCGCCGGGCAACGGGTACGGCAGGGTGACCGTGTGGCCGTCGGGGGTGCCGGCGACGATCCGGTGGCCGTCGGCGGGGTCGGCGGTGCCGGGCTCGGTGACCGTACGGCGGACCCAGCGGCCGAGGACCGTGCCGTCCGTGCCGAACGGGGTGGTCTCCAGACCGGGCTGGAGCGGCAGCACCTGACAGCGGTCGGTGAGCAGCCGGGTGCCGTCCCGCACCCCGGAGCGGAGGAAGCCGGGCAGGGAGGAGCGGCCGTGCGTGCCGCTGACCGGGTCGTACTCCAGCCATACCTGCTGGGTGCCCTGGTGGCCCTCCCGCCAGTGACCGGTGCCGTCGGAGATGACGGCGCGCTGGGCCGGGAGGGAGGTGTCGCCCGCGTGGAGCGCCTTGCCGCCGGTCGCGCGGCCGCCACCGGGCAGCGGCAGGCAGACCTCGTCCGAGGGGCCGGAGCCGCCCCAGCGCGGGATCTGGTCACCGCCGACGGTGAACACGTCGGCCGGGCGGTGCGACCAGTAGCCGGACTGCTTGCCGTCCTCCCACCAGATGACCAGCAACTCGCCGTCGACGTAACGGAAGGCGGGAGTCCGCCATTGGTCGGAGCTGGCGGGCAGCCGCAGGGTGTGCCGCAGCAGCACACCTTCCGGGCCGACGACGACGGCCCGTTCGGGCGTGTTCAGGATCAGTGCGGGCCAGGCGCCGGTGACGCCGACGCTCTCCGACCGGTGGTGCCGCTGACGTGTGGAGGCGGCGGCCTCGGCGGCCAGTTCGGCGTAGGCCTCGTCGAGCGCGGGCCAGCCCAGTTCGTCGAGGACGCCGGTGCGCAGGGTGGAGGCGAGCAGCGGCACGACGTCGTGGGCCTTGAGGAGCCGCACGGCTTCCGGGGCGACGTCCGCGATCACACCGCGGAACGCCGAGAGCCTGTGGAGGGCGGTGCGCAGCCCGGGGAGTCCTCGTGCGGCCGTGTACTCCTCGGCGCAGGTGGTCAGCCACTCCCGCAGGATTCCGGAGAGCACCGGATGTGCCGCAAGCTTCGCCATGCCGGCGTCGCTCAGGCGCTGGCCGTGCCCGTCGCCGAGGCCGCCGACGTTGCCGAGGAGAAGGGCGCGGAAGACCGGCCGGCCGGCGACGGCGGTGAGGTCCCGCGCTCCGGGCACGGTGTCGGTGAGCCATGGGCCCAACGAGAAGCCGTTGGACCGCGCATTGCCCGCGTCCTGGTCGTCCGGCTCGGCGACGGGGACACCGGAGGCCAGGCAGAGGTCGAGAAGGTCCAGGTCGGCATTGCGCTGCCAGCGGCCCTGGAACAGCTCGACGGGGCGTCCGTCGGCGCGCAGCCGGTCCGCCATCCGGGCCACCAGGTCGAGGGTCTGCCGGCTGCGGCCCGAGGTGACCCGGTTGCGCCGGCGGTGTGCCTCCCAGCGGGCGAGCCAGTCCGCCGGGGAGACGGTCGGGTCGGCGGGGGCGGAGTCCGAAGGGGTGTTGTCCGGGAGAGCTGTCAGCAGGTCCTCGGCGCCGGACTCGGCCAGCAACGCCAGCCAGTCGGATTCACCGGCCTTCTCCCCGTGGCCCTCGCTGAAGGTCTCCGGGAAGAAGCCGAGGAGCCGGGCCCGCACGGCCACGTCCCGTCGGGCCAGGGCGATGAGCGCGGAACGGTAGGCCGTCCAGAACGAGGCGGGGGCGCGGACGACTCCCGGGGAGCCGATCAGATCGGCCACCAGATCGCGTTCGGCGGCCTCGCGGTCCAGTCCGGCGGCCTTGACCAGCGCGCGCACGTCCTGCGGCAGCGCCGCGTACGGCGGCATGCCGGCCGCGCAGCGCTCGACGAGCAGACGGCGGAACTGCGCCCAGGCGTCGGCCGGGGCGAGCCGGGCCACCAGGTCCCGTACGTACTGGCGCAGTGCCTTGACGGTCAGTGCGCCGGCGAAGGCGAACTCCAGGAAGACGGCCCGCTGCCGGTCCTCGTCCACGACCAGCCCGTGCACCCGCTCGGCCTCGCGGGCCTTGCCGAAGAAGGACGCGGCGTAGGTGGTGTTCTCAGCCTGGAGGAAGAGGCGCGCCACCTGCTCGTAGTAGGTGGGGAGGAAGTGGGGCACGGCACGGCCGAGGCGGACGCCGAGCGCGTCGAAGCCCTCCTTGGCCGCTCCGGCGCGGGTCTTGGCCTGCCGGCCCAGCCGCTCGATGTCCTTGACCAGGGCGAGGGCGTGGTGCCCGTTGGCCGGGTCGTTGACCAGCGCCCAGGCCGGGAAGCCCAGTGTCTCGCGGCGCACCTGGCCGACGACGGGGGCCTCGGCGGTCCGGGCCAGCCCGAGGAACTCCAGGGCCAGGTCCTCCGCTTCACCGAGGGTGCCGGGCACGAGCCGGACCACGGGGCGGTCGCCGAGGGCGGTGTGCGTGTAGGTGCGGGCGGTCAGCGCGTCGGCGTCGTCCCGGTCGGTGGTGCCGGCCGGGAGGATCGTGCCCGCGTCGAGCAGGGCCGCCGCACGGGCCTCGTCGGCGTGGGCGGAGGTGATCCTTCCCCGGGCCTGGGCGGGAAGGGGCGTCGCGTCGGCGGCCGTCGGGTCCGTGTTGGTGTTCGTCGTCGTGATGCTCATGCCGCCCGCTCCTCGTTCTCCACGTCGCGGCCGGCGTAGAGCGCCGCCGCCATGCGCATGCCCTCGGACCACGTGACGGGGCCGACCTCGGCGACCGTCAGCGCGCGCCCCGAGGGGTCGGTCCAGCCCAGGGGGCCCGTCTCGGTGTCGTACGCGTCGTACCCGTCGTGCTCACCGATCCAGATACGTGCCTCGGTGGTGGCGCCGTCCTCGACGACCGGGCAGACCGCGTATCCGCCGCGCGACCGGTATCCGAGTTGGGTGACGCGGCCGTGCAGGAAGCGCAGTTCCTTGAACACGCCGCCGGCATACGTGTCCACGGATGTGGTGTCGGGGGCGAGGCCCGGCGGGCGGCGCCACACCTCGCGGAACAACTGCTCCACGTTCTGGCTGACTCCCAGTTCGACCGCGAACTCCCGCAGTTCGTCGAGGTCGTCGAGGAGGACCGGGTGAGGCACGCTGACGACGTCCGGGGTGATGCGGACCGTGTCGCCGTCCAGGTCGACGAGCCCGAGACCGCGGTCCGGGTCGACATCGCGCAGGAACCCGGCGACCCCGCCGTCCGCACCCGTGACGACCACGTCCCGCAGAGCCGCCTGCCACGCCGGATCGGGCCAGACGCGGGCGAGCACCGCCGTGGGGACGGGCAGCGAACGCACCATCCACTGCTCGACGTCGGTCAGGCACTGGTGCTCGTGCCGCTCCAGCCACTCGGTCAACTGCCGGAGCCCGACGACCGCCGGGTCCTCCTTCAGTTTGGCCGGAACCGACTTCAGCCGCCGTCCCTTCCCGTTGCGGCAGACCACCTTGCCCGCTTCCAGAGCGACTTCGTAGTCGCCCGCCGGAACCCACCCCATGCGCTGTTCTCCCCATTGATCCGAGCGGCCGTCGAACCGGCGGCACGCTGATGAGACCCGCCGGCGGCAACGCACCGTGACGAGTGAAAAAGACTCTAGGCGCCGCCAGTGACAATGAGGTCGGGCCCCTCCGCTTCGCCGTACGGGCCGGACCCCGAAGGGGACGTCCTGCCCCGCCCGCCGTCCCGCCACGGCCCGCGATCACCTCGCCCACTGCCGGAACGGTCCGCCCCGTCTCCGGCGCCCCGGTCGGGCGATACGCCTTCAAGTGATAAAGGCTGCGCACTCCATTGACATGCCCATTGCTCTATCGCTTTTATGGCGCCGGGCCGCAGGCCATCGGCCCCCCGCCCCCGGAGAACGAGAGTTGAGTCCGGGACAAGGGGGAGCGATCGCCCGCGACGCCACCATCCCCCATGCCTCCACCGGCAGGGCACGCGACAGAAATGGGAGCGCTCCCATGATCGTTGCAGGACCTGCCGCCCTTCAGAGAGGAACCCGCACCGTGCCCCACCCTCTCCGGCTTCTCCGACTCCCCCCATTCCTCCGGCGCATGGCCCGTACGGCGGCCATCACCGCGGCCGCCCTGCTCCTCCCCCTCGCGGGTTCCCAGGCGGCAACCGCAGCCGACGTCGCACCGGGTGCCGGCTACTGGCACACCAGCGGCCGCCAGCTCCTGGACGCCGCCAACCAGCCGGTCCGCATCGCCGGCATCAACTGGTTCGGCTTCGAGACGTCCAACTACGTTCCCCACGGCCTGTGGTCCCGCGACTACAAGAGCATGATCGATCAGATGCAGTCGCTGGGCTACAACACCATCCGGCTGCCTTACAGCGACGACATCTTCACCGGTACGGCGCCCACGAGCATCAACTACTCCGCGGGCATGAACAGCGATCTGCAGGGTCTCGACTCGCTGGGGGTGATGGACCGGATCGTGGAACACGCGGGCAGCATCGGCATGAAGGTCATCCTGGACCGGCACCGGCCCGACGCCGCCGGCCAGTCGGCGCTCTGGTACACCGCCTCCGTCCCGGAATCCACCTGGCTGGCCAACCTCAAGGCGCTGGCCGCACGCTACGCCGGCGACGACGCGGTGATCGGCATCGACCTCCACAACGAACCGCACGACCCTGCCTGCTGGGGCTGCGGGGACACCACCAAGGACTGGCGGCTGGCCGCACAGCGCGGCGGCAACGCCGTCCTCTCCGTCAACCCCGATCTGCTGGTCTTCGTCGAGGGCGTTCAGACCTTCAACGGGGTGTCCGGCTGGTGGGGCGGGAACCTCATGGGTGTCGGCCAGTATCCGGTGGAGCTCGACGTGGCGCACCGGGTGGTCTACTCGGCGCACGACTACGCCACCAGTGTCGCCCAGCAGCCCTGGTTCAACGACGCCTCGTTCCCCGCCAACATGCCCGGCATCTGGGACAAGTACTGGGGCTACATCTTCAAGCAGAACATCGCACCGGTGTGGGTGGGCGAGTTCGGCACCACGCTCCAGTCCGCCACCGACCAGAAGTGGCTGAAGGCACTGGCCGACTACCTGCGGCCGACGGGCCAGTACGGCGGTGACAGCTTCTCCTGGACGTTCTGGTCCTGGAACCCCAACTCCGGTGACACCGGCGGAATCCTCAAGGACGACTGGGCCACCGTCGACACCGTGAAGGACGGCTACCTGGCAAGCATCAAGGCACCCGGTTTCGGCGGCGGAGGTGACGGTGGCGACGGTGGCGAGACCCAGGCGCCCTCCGTTCCGGCCGGCCTCACCGTCACCGGGACCACCAGCAGTACGGTCTCCCTTTCGTGGACGGCGGCGTCCGACGACACCGGGGTCACGGGCTACGACGTGTACCGCGGCTCCGCCAAGGTCGGCACGGCCACCGGCACCGCCTACACGGACTCCGGTCTGACGGCCGGCACCTCGTACGTGTACTCCGTCCGGGCACGCGACGCGGCGGGGAACACATCCGCGGCTTCCGCCCCGGTGACGGCCACCACCACCCGCACCTCCGGCGGCAACAGCGGATGCACCGCGGCGTACACCGTCAGCGGCGACTGGGGGAACGGCTTCGGCGTCGACGTGACCGTGACCAACACGGGCAGTTCGAGCGCCGCCGCGTGGAAGGTGAGCTGGACGTGGGCGGGAAGCCAGCAGGTCACGAACATGTGGAACGCGGCCTACACCCAGACCGGCTCCGCGGTCAGCGTGACGAACACTCCGTACAACGGGAGCCTCGCCGCTGGTGCGCACACGAGCTTCGGCTTCCAGGGAACGCCGGGCTCGGGCGGCGTCCCGACCGTCACCTGCACCCTCTCCTGACGCGGCAGAGTGCCGCTTCCGCCCCGGCCGACGAGAGGTCGGCCGGGGCGGGCGCCGGGCCCGCCGCTCACCGCGGGAGCACCGTACGCACCTGTCGTCAGGACGGCTCGTCGGCCTGGCGCCGGCCGACGAGGGTCAGCCCTCCGACGACCGCGAGGCCCATGAGGACCACGCCGAACACCGTGGCACCGGCGGTCAGGCCCACCGCGTCGCTGAGATAGCCGACGGACACGGGAAGGACGCCGGCCGGCAGATAACCACCCACGTTGAAAGCGGCGTTGGCCTCCGCCAGACGCCGGGAGGGGACCGCGGAGTTGAGCAGCGACAGCCCGCCGAGCTGACCCAGCCCCTGGCCTGCGCCGGCGAGCAGCGCCGAGGTGACGAGGACCGGTGCCGACGAGGTGTGCACGGCGACGATCAGCATCGCCATGCCGGCCGCAGTGCTGATCGCCCCCATGGCCAGGATGAGACGCCGGCTCAGGTGCTGAACGGCGAACTGCACACCGGCGGCCGTGAGGAACATGGCGAACGCCATGGCACCGGCGACGATCCGGCTGGTGGTGCCCAGCAGGCCCGACAGGAGCGAGGGGCCGAGCGAGAGAACGAAGGAGGTGGCGGTGATGCCGGGCGCGAACACGGCAATTCCCATGAGGAGTTGGCGGCCGCTACCGCGCGGCACACCGGGTATGCGCACCCAGGCGCCCCTCGGGGGCGACACATGGCGACTGAGCGGCATGCGCAGCACGGTCAGCACGGCGGTGAGGAGCAGCACGCACTCGACGACGAACACGGTGACGGTCGGCGCGGGCAGCGTCTCGGACAGGACACCGGCCAGGAACGGGCCGAGACCGGCACCGATGACCATCGCGCAGGAGGCGATGAGAGCAGCGGTCCGCGCGCGTGCAGGACCGGCCACGTCGGTCACCGCGGCCATTCCCGCCGAGACGGTCGCCCCTACGGCCATGCCCGTGAACAGCCGGGCCGCGATCAGGGCGGTCACACTTCCGGCGGTCGCGAAGAGCAGGCAGGCGACGAGAGCGAGCGCCAGCGCCGGCAGCAGAACGGGCTTGCGCCCGACCCGGTCGGAGACCACACCGCAGACGAGGAGCGAGCCGATGAGGCCGACGATGTAGCACGCGAAAACGACGGTGAGGGTCCCCTTGGAGAAGCCGATGTCGTGCTGCCACAGCACGTACAGCGGTGTCGCGGCATTCGAGAGGACGAAGACCGCCGTCACCGGCCATGCGGCCAGCCACACCCACCACGTCGGAGCAGCACCCCGGTCGGCCCGGGCCCCGGAGCCGCCCCCGGCCCTGCCCCCGAGAGTGTGGACAGGTGTGGCTGGAGATCTGGACATGACTGTTCCTCCCGAGTCACCTAAGTACGAGTTGAGTCGAACTTAGCATGCAGTACGATTGGAGTCGTACTAAGGAATCGATCCATCGGGAGTTGGCCATGCCTCCGAAAGCGAGCACCTCGCCCGTGACTCATCAGGCGTTCCCCGAGCCACCCGGTCTGCCCGGACCCCTGCCCGAGCCGGCGATCGAGGAGTTGCGGCTGGAGACGGTCCTGGGCGCGCTCAGCGAGCCGTTGAGACTGACGATCGTGCGCAAACTCCTCCTGGAGTCGGAGCAGTTCGACCATTCCTGCGGCTGGTTCGGGCTGGACCGGCCCAAGTCCTCACTCACGCACCACTTCAAGGCACTGCGGGAAGCGGGGGTCACACGCCAGCGCCAGTACGGACTCGAGCGCCGCAGCCACGTACGCGTCGACGATCTCAACGCCCGCTTCCCCGGCCTCCTCGACCTGGTGGCCGCCTGGACACCCGGGGCGTGAGCGGGTCCGCCGCCGAGCGGCCGAATCCGGATCCATCGGGTTGGCGCGTTCATCGGGTTCCCGCCACGGCAGGCACTCGCACATCGGAGGCGGGGCGCCGGTCGGCACCCCGCCTCGATGTGGTGCGCGACGCCCTACTTCTTGCGGAACGCGATCAGCGTGCCATCGGCTCCGGGTACGAAGAGCCGGCCCTTGGCCGTGGAGATGCCGGGAACGACGAAGCCGCGCCCGTCGTCCTCGGCGATGATGTTGGACGTGGGCGCGGGCGCGGGGTAGCGCCGGTACGACCACGCGACCTTGCCGGTCTTCTGGTCGAGCACGACGAGGCGGCCGTCGGCGTCGTCCACGTACACGTATCCGTTGGCCACGAGGCGCACCGTGGCCGCTGCCACCGAACTCGTATAGGTCCAGGCGGCCTTGTACGTAGTGGTGCTGCGCGCACTGACCTTGCCCAGATGCGCGGTGTACACGCGGCCCGGGCCGAAGACGGGAGTCGCGTCCGCGGGCAGCTTCCGCACTTCGGCGCCGGTCTTCTCGTCGTAGGCGGTGACCGTCTGGTCGTCACTGTCATTGCTGCGCACCCATGCCGCACCGGCGCCCAGAACGACCGGGTTGCCGTACGCGCCCCAGACGTCCGGCACGTGGAAGCGGTGCAGCTCAGCACCGGTCTTGAGGTCGAGGTGGTGCCACGCGATGCTGTCGAACCCGATCCAGACCCCGGAGGCGTCGACCACGGTCGGGGCCCAGGACCACTCCGAAAGGGTCGCCGTCCACGCCTGGGCTCCGGTGTCGGCGCGGAGCGCCAGGGCCGTGCCGCGGCCGTCCTGGAGGTAGAGCAGTCCGTCGTACCAGACGGGCGGGTACTGCATGGACGCCGAGCCGATGGTCACCGACCACTTCGGCTTCCCGGTGGCCGGGTCCCACGCGGCGATCGTGCCGCGGGACGTCTGCGTGTACAGCAGACCTCCCCCGTACGCCACCCCCGCCTGGGGCTCGTTCTGTTCCAGTGAGACGGCGGGCCACAGGTCCTTGCCGGTGGCGGCGTCGACTCCGACGAGCATCATGCGCGGGCCGCCCTCGGTGCCGTCGTCGGCGTTGACGACCGCGTACACCTTGTCGCCAACGGCGACGGGCGCGGAGACGACGGTCCCGAAGTCCCGTGACCACAGCTTGGTGTACGGAGGGGCCGCTGTGGCTCCCGCGACAAGGCCGTCGGCCCGGCCGTTCGCGCGGTAGCCGAGCGTCGCATCCGTCAGCTCGGCCGTGGTGGCGGTCCTGCCCGGCACCGGGGCCGACGCCGCCCGTGGAGAACCCGTGAAGGTGAGCAGTGTGACGGCGGCGAGAGTCATCACGCCAAGTCTCGTACGCAAACGGCGCGTTGTTGCATTCAACGAGGTACCCCCTGGTCAGTTGCCACCCGGTTCGGATGACAACGGCCCATTACCCCCACAGAACGTTCACATGCGTTCGGACTCAGAGGTGCGGGGCGCGGCCCAGGGCGATCCGGCATACCGACCCGCGGGGGCGGGGCGTGCGTCATGCCGGCGCGGCACCCGGGGGTCCGGCCGACTCGACCGGGACCGGGGTGGTGCCGCCGGCCTGCGCACGCCCGCTCCGCTCAGTGACGGCTTGCACGGGTGGTGCGGCGCCAGCCGAAGGGGCCCGGCAGATTCATCGACGTCGTGCGCCGGCCGGTGCTGCTCCGGGTCCGTCGTGGACCGTGCTTGCCACCTGTCGTGATCGACCACGACTTGCGGTTGATGTTGAGGGTCACACCCGGAAGGATCCTGAAGCTCTTGCGGAACGTGAGCGGCATGGTGCCTCCTGGTTCGGTGTCGTCGACCAGCCGGTGACGTCGACGAGTTGTCCTTCGTGTTGCCTGATAATCGCCATGCATGTACGGCGGCTCGGGCCGGATTCCGGGAACCGCGCTCCGGCCCGCCCGGTCCGCTCGTCAGGGGGCGGTGACAGGCAGGCGCGCGCACCGGCGGCACACGCGTGCGGACGTGGCGACACGCGCGTGGAGGGCGATGACGATCAGACAGGCGGCCGCGGTCAGGGGCCAGTCACCGGCGATCACGGCGGCTGCGACGAGCGTCAGGGCGCTCAGTCCGAGGGCGACCGCCGCGGCGGTTCCCGACCAGGCGACCACGAGAGGCAGTCGTTGCGGGAGGCGCAGCCGGCGGCCCAGCGAGCCAGTGGCGGAGAGGAACACGGCCGCGGGCAGTGCGGTGAGGGCCGAGAGGCCGCCGAGATGCGCGACGGCCACCTGGAGCGAGCCGGGCAGTCCGTGACCCTCCACGCGGGTGGAGAGCTCGACCAGGGACCAGCACACCAGCAGGCACGGGACGATCAGCATGACGGTACGTGCGGTGTGACGGGCCTGAGTGACGGTCAGTTCGTACTGGAAGCTGGGGGCCAGTTCGGCCACGGTGCCGAACTCGCGGATCGCCCGGCGTGCCGCCTCCCGGCCGGGTTCGGCATCGGGCGACAGTTCCCGCGCGGCATCCAGGAGGCCTTCGCGCAGCTCGTCCACCATCCGGGCCTTGAGCCGGGCCGGGCCGTGCAGTCTCGCCGCCAGGTCCGCGAGGTGGGTCTCGACGGGGTCGCCGGCCGGAGGCTCCGACGCCTTCACGTGGCGTGTCCGGGGGCGGGGGCGGGTTCCAGGACCGAGCCGATCGCCGCGGTGAACTCCCGCCACAGGGTCCGTTCGGTCGCCAGGCTGCGCCGTCCGGCGTCGGTGAGCCGGTAGCAGCGCCGGCGGCGTTCACCCACCGACTCCCAGACACTGCTCAGCAGCCCGATCCGCTCAAGCCGGTTGAGGGTGGGGTAGATCGTGCCCTTGCGCAGCTCCAGCACACCGCCGCTGCGCTCCTGGACCGCGGCGATGATCGCGTAGCCGTGCAGGGGGCCCGATTCCAGTACGGACAGCAGCAGTCCGTCCAGGTGGCCGCGTACCGCATCCGTCTTCATAGTCAGGCAGCCTACCTAAACGGCGTCACGGCGTGCTACTTATAGGTTGGAAGCCAATCCATTGGCAGCAAATCCATGAAGGGACCCTTGTGACCAAGGTGCTGCTCTCGCTGCATGTGCTGGCCGCGATCCTGACGATCGGACCGATCACCGTCGCAGCCTCGATGTTCCCGCGCTACGCAAGGCAGTCGGCAGGCGGTGACGCGCGGGAGTCCGACGGCGGGACAGCCGCGTTCCTGCACAGGCTCTGCCGCGGGTACGCGGTCGTCGGCATCGCCGTCCCGGTCCTGGGCGTCGCCACCGGGGCCCGGATGGGCGTCCTGGCCGACGCCTGGCTCCTGACCTCGATCGCGCTCACGGCTGCCGCCGGGGCACTGCTGATCACGGTGGTCCTGCCCGGACAGGCCCGGCTGCTCGGTCAACCCGCGGAGGCCGCACCGGAGCTGCGCCCGGCGGCGGCGCGCCTCTCCATGACCACGGGAATGTTCAACCTGCTGTGGGCCGCCGTCGTCGTGCTGATGATCGTTCGCCCCGGCTCCACGACGGGAGCCTGACCGGTATGCGCACTCTGCGTTTCGCGGCCGCGGTCGAAGCCTCGTCCCTCGCGCTCCTGCTGCTCAACCTGTTCACCGTGCACACCGGAATGATCACGTCGCTCGGCGGCCTGCTCCACGGCACGGCCTACCTCACCGTCATCGTCACCGTCTTCCTCGCTCCTGCCCCCACTCCGCCGGGAGCCAAGGGGTGCGCCTTCCTTCCCGGCATCGGAGGACTGCTCGCCCTGCGCCTGCTGGGGCGGCGGTCCCTCGTCCCGCCCGGGACGAGGGACGACACCACCGACGGACAGGCCCGCGGAGAACTGGCGGAAGGCACCTGACGGACACGACCCCTCGCGAGGCGGCACATCACCCGGTGACCCGGCCGATGTGCTCAGCAGCCGCCGCGATGGGTGACATGCCCACCGACAGTCGTGAGGCGGACCGGCGCCTCGGCGATCTCGTCCGCGGTCGCGGTGACCGGGTCCACGCCGAAGGCCGTGAGGTCCGCCCTCAGCCCCGGGGCGATACGCCCGCCCTCCTCCCCGGCGGCGAGCGCCGCGTGTGAGGTGCAGCCTTCCAGGGCCATCAGGCCGGTGAGCCCCCGCCGGGAGCCCGCGGCACCCTGCGGGGCCTGCGCCATGGACAGGACCCGGCGGACGTCGTAGTGCGCGATCGGCCAGTCCGAACCCAGGGCGAGCACCGCGCCGGCGTCCCGCAGGTCGCGGATGCGCCACGCACGGGACGCCCGGTCGGAGCCGAGACGCCTGGACCACTCGTCCGCGTGATCGCCCCGGGTGTAGGCGGTGTGGGGCGGCTGCATGGAGGCGGCGACGCCGAGCGCCGCGAACCGGGGGATCGTGTCGTCGGGCACCGTCTCGATGTGTTCGATCCGGTGCCTGCCCGCGCCGCCCGCGCCGAGGGACTCGACGGTGTCCAGGACATGCCGGACGGCCGCGTCACCGATGGCGTGGGTGGCGGTTCCGACACCGGCCGCGTGCAGGTACCGCACGGCGTCGGAGTACGCGCGGGGATCGGGCCAGAAGGCGTCCGTGCCCTGCCCGTGGCAGTCGGCGTGCTCCAGCCAGGCGGTGCCGCCCTCCACGGTGCCGTCCATGAAGAACTTGACCCCGCCGACCCGCCAGTGCCGCCCGGCCTCCCGCTGGAGGGCGATCAGTTCGTCCAGACCGTCCTTGCCCGTACCGGGCATGCACCAGGGCGCGAGACGCAGCCGCAGCGGCAGGACCGCCTCGTCCTCCACCGACGCGAGCAGCTCGGGCACGTCGCCGTGCCCCATGTCCATGACGTGTGCGCCGGTCAGTCCGGTGGCCGCCATCTGCGACAGCAGCGCGAGCAGCCCGGTGCGGCGCTCGCCGAAGGAAGGGCGGGGGACGGCGGCGAGCATCAGGTCCATCGCGGCGTGCTCGATCAGGTGACCGGTGGGACGGCCGTCCGCGTCGCAGACGATCTCGGCGCGCTGGTCGAAGGAGCGCGGCCCGGTGATCCCCGCCGCGCCCAGGGCGGCCGCGCTCGCCAGAGCGGAGTGTCCGTCGTAGAAGCGGATGAACGCGGGCGCGCCGCCGAGTTCGTCCTCGACCAGGTCGCGGTCGATCCGGCGGCCTCCGAACACGTTGTGGTCGAGCCCCCAGGCGATGACCCAGCCGTCGGTCCGTGGGGCATCGCGCAGGGCTTTCCGGAGTTCTTCGAGTGTCCTCACACCCGACAGGTCGGTGCCGGTCGCCATCTCGAGTCCCCACACGGGGTGGCTGTGCGCGTCGACCAGGCCGGGCACGAGCGTGGCTCCGGTGAGGTCGATGCGCTCCGTACCTGGTCCGCTCCATTCGCGGACGATGTCCTCGGTGCCGCCGACGGCCGCGATCAGTCCGTCCCGGACGGCCACGGCCGCCGCCTCCGGCAGGGCGGGATCGAGGGTGCGGACATGGGCGCCGGTGAGGAGAAGGTCGGCTGCGGGCATGGGGGTGAACTCCGTTCGGGGTGCGTCCGGGACGCGGGAAGGGGAGGTGGCGAGTCAGGCCGCAACGGGCCCGGTGTGGCCGGCTTCGGTAGCGGCCGGCTCCGCCGCGAAGTCCTCGAAGACGTCGGGCTTGCTGCGCCGCAGTCGCCACGCGAGCGCCAGGCCGAGGACGAAGACGGCGGGCGCGACGGACACCAGGACGCTGTTGACCAGCGAGGACGCGCCGGTGAACAGGTCGAGGTGGGTGCAGACGAGCACGATCGCCACGCCCAGGAGGACGGACGCCACCACGGGGGCGACGACCGTGCGCAGCACACCCTCCTGGTGGGTGATGCGGCGGAAGTAGAACGGTACGGCGATCGCGGCGAGGAGCTGGAGCACCATGAGGCCGACCATCCCGGGGGTGTTCACCCACAGCAGCAGCTGGGCGTACGGGTCGGCGCCCGCGGCCCAGAAGGCGAGCACGACGACCGCGCCGAGCACGGTCTGCGCGATGCCTGCGGCGTACGGCGATCCGTGCCGGGCGTGGACGCGTCCGAAGACCTGCGGCACGACGCCTTCCTCCGCGAGTGCGAGCCCGTAGCGGTTGATCGCGTTGTGGAAGGCGAGGAGCGAGGCGAGGACGCTGGTCACGATGAGGATGTGCATCAGGTCGGCCGCCCAGCCGCCGACGAAGGTGGTGATGGCGGAGAAGAAGAGCCCGGCCGGGTCGCTCCCCGCCGCGGCCACGACTCCGGCGTCACCGAAGGCCTGGATCACGATCCAGACGGTGAACGCGTAGAACAGTCCGAGGAAGGCGACCGCGATGTACGTCGCCCGGCGTACGGTGCGCCCGGGATCGCGGGCCTCGCGGCGGTAGATGACGGTCGACTCGAATCCGGTGAACGCGGCGAACGCGAAGGCGAGCACCGCGGCGGTGCCGGGAACGAACACGTTGCCCGGTGCGAAGGATGCCGCGGACAGGCCCTGCGCGCCTCCTTCGAGCAGCACCCCGCCCGCGAGCAGGACGAGAATGCCGGTCTCGGCGCAGAGCAGGACCCCGAGGAGCTTCGCCCCGAAGTCGATGGACCGGAAGCCGCCGTACCAGATGAGCACGAGCCCGGCCAGGGACACCGGAAGCCACGGGATGTCGATCCCGAACAGCGCACGGAGGGTGTCCTGCGTGGCCGTCCCGAGCAGCCCGTAGACGCCGATCTCCATTCCGTTGTAGCCGACCATGGCCAGCAGGGCGGCGCCTATGCCCACCGAGCGGCCGAGGCCGCGGGTGATGAAGGCGTAGAAGGCGCCGGCGCTGCGTACGTGGCGGCTCATGGTGGTGAAGCCGACGGCGAAGACGGCGAGCGTCAGCCCCGCGACCAGATAGCCGACCGGCGCGCCGATGCCGCCCAGCGCGATGGCGAACGGGGCGACGCCTGCCATGACGGTGAGCGGGGCGGCGGCGGAGACGACGAAGAAGGCGATGTCGGCGGTACCGAGCGTCCCGGCGCGCAAGGTGGGACCGGCGACCGGGCCGGGGCCGGTGGGCAGCTGGGTCTGCGCTGGGGTTGCGGGCATGCGGAAGGAGCCCTTCTGGCGGCGGGGAACGGGATCCCGGAGGCAGGACCTCGGGGGCCGGAAGCAAACCTAAAGGCTTTCGGTTTCGGCAATGTAGCCTTCCTCCGGGCATACGGGAAGACCTGGGATTCGGGAGAGCGCGATGGGACGGCCGAGCAAGCCGCTGCTGGACAGGGAGCGGATCACCACGACCGCGCTCGAACTCGTCGACGCGGAGGGCGATTTCAGCGTTCCGAAGATCGCGAAGCGGCTCGGGGTCCAGACGGGGTCCGTGTATCACCATGTGGATGGCCGGGACGGCATCGTGGAGCTTCTGCGCGAGCGGGTGGCCGTCGCGATCGATCCGGCTCCGCTCACGGCCGGAGCGCTGTCGTGGGACCGGCGGATGGCGGACTGGGCCCGTTCCTACCGGTCGGCCTTCGCCGCCCACCCGAAGGCGATCCCCCTGCTCACCATGTCACCCGTGCGAGCGCCGCGGGTCCTCGAGCAGTACGACCTGGCGGCCTGCCTCCTCCTGGAGGCGGGCTTCCCCCTGCCGGACGTGATGCTGGTGATCATCGGCCTGGAGAACGTCGTGCTGGGCTCGGCTCTGGACATGGCGGCGCCGGAGACGATGTGGGAGCTGACCGAGGAGTCGGCGACGCCGCACCTTGCCGCGGCCCTGGCAGCGATGAACAGGGGACGCGCCGACGCGGCCTTCGAACTGGCCCTGACCGGATTCCTGTCCCACGCCCGTTCCATGCTGCTGCCCCAGGCGGTCTCTGACCGGTGAGGACGAGGGAGTGAGCGCGTCACCGGGGAAGGGCTGCCGTTCCCTGCCCGGCGAACGATCGGCGCGCCCGGCGGCCGTGGCCGGCGGCGTGCGGACTCCCCCGCCCAGCCGTCGGCCTACGAGCGGCCGTCGAGGACCTCCCGCAGTCGATGCGCGAACTCGTCGGGCTTCCCCGGATATCCGTACTCGCCGTCGAGGAACCCTCCGTGGTGGCTCGGGAACACGGCCACCCGCCGGCCGAGCAGCTCAGCGGTGGCGACGGAAGTACGTCCGGTCAGCACGTTCTCGGACTCCTCACCCACAGCGATCACCACGCGGGCCGGCGCGGCGGTGATCGCGTCGGCATCCGGCCGATAGCTGCTGATCGCCCACGACCGATCGGACAGCAGTGGATCGTCACGTGAGCCGTCGTCCTCCGTGGGCATGCCGAACGCCGCGGGATCGGCCGGCGGCTGTGCGAAGTACGCGTCGGTGAACTCCCCCTCCCACGAGGTCATGGCCACGAACCCGGCCATCCCGGCCCCCCATCCCCGCTTCTCGTACGCCTCCAGGACCCCGGCCCGCGCCCGTACCGCAGCGGGGCCGTCCAGCGTGAGCGTGATGAGCGGCGGCTCGTGCGCGACCAGCGTGGCCACGTCCGCGGGATACGTGGCCACGACCGCGAGCGCGGTGACCGCTCCGCCACTGCTCGCGAACATGTCGACCGGTCCGGCACCGAGCGCCTCGATGACGGCGTGCACGTCGTCGGCCTGGATCTGCGGCGTCTGGTCGTCCCGCCCGTCCTTGCGTGTGCTGCGGCCGAGCCCGCGCGGGTCATAGGTGGCAACGGTCCGCTCGGGAAAGCGGGCCGCCAGCGCGGCGAAACCGGCGGCGTCCATGGGCTGTCCGATCATCAACAACGGCGGGCGCCCGTCCGTCGTCGGCAGCGGCCCGCGAACGTCGTAGACGAGGTCCGCGCCGGCTGTCTCAAGCGTGTGAGTCTCCATACGTGTGCAGACCGGTCCCGCGCCGGAAACTCATCGGCGCGCGCGGGCGGACGGGCTCACGGCATGGGCGTGAATTCCGGCAGGGTGAGGGCCGAGTGAGCGGGTCGCCCCTTCGACGCGGGCATGGCACCGAGGTTGCGCAGCCGCTCGTTACGCCGTTCCAGCGCCGGGGCCGTGGTGGGGAAGAGGGCGGCGTCACCCTCGCCGACCAGCCCCTGGTTCATGGTCACGAACTCACGGGTGTGGCACTCGTAGGCGGCGAAGCCCGCGGCATGGTCCCGGTCGGCCAGGGAACCGGCGAGCATGTACGCGCCGACGAGGGCGAGGCTGGTGCCCTGACCGGTGAGGAACGACGGTGCGTACGCGGCGTCGCCCACCAGCGCGACCCGGCCGCTCGACCAGCGGGGCATACGGATCTGGACAGCCGCGTCGAAGAAGACGTCATCCGCGTCACGCATGGCGGCCAGCAGGACCGGAACCTCCCATCCCGCGCCGGCGAAGGCCTCGACGAGCAGCTTCCGTTGGACTTCCGGACTCCGGAACGCACCGCCCGGCGCTCCCGGGTGGGCGAAGTTCAGGAAGGCGTGCACCACGTCGTCGTCCTCCACCGCGTAGAGGGCCGCGGCCCGGCCCGGGGTGTTCCACATCATGACCTCGTGGGAGAGACCCAGGGTGTTGCGCATGGTGAACACGGCGAAGCAGTAGCCGAGATACCGGTGGAACCGCTCCTCGGGGCCGAAGAGGAGCTCGCGTGTGCGGGAGTGCAGGCCGTCCGCACCGATCACCATGTCGAAGGTGCGCCGGCCGCCCCCGCGGAAGGTGACATCGACCGCATGGGCGGACTGGTCGAGGGCATCGACGGACTCGTTGAACAAGAACTCCACGTCGTCGCGGACCGCCGCGTGGAGGACACCGGTCAGATCCCCGCGCCGCACTTCGAGATCCTGTCCCTCGACACCGCCGGCGACGGTGTGCGGGCTGAGCGAGGCCACTTCGCTGCCGTCGACGTCCAGGAAGGTCAGACGGCGCGAGTCGATGTGCGCGTCCCGCAGCTGCGGCAGGATGCCCATCCTCCGGACAACGCCGAGTGCGGTGCCGCGCACGTCGACCGGATAACCACCGGCCCGAAGTGTGCCTGCCTTCTCGACCACCGTCACCGCGTATCCGTAGCGGGTCAGCCAGAACGCGAGGGCGGCTCCCGCGATACCGGCGCCGGATATCAGCACCGTGCGCTTGCGTGCGGGACGGACACTGCTCAACAGGTCGGCGCGGGTCATGCGTTGACTCCTTTGTCCATGGTGCGGGCGACGATCAGGGACAGCGCGGTGACGGCGCCCGCGATGACGAAGCCGGTGGCGAAAGCCGATTCGGCCGGGACGTCCGAGCCGGAAGGGGTGCCTGCCGTGAGGAGCGCACCTGCGACCTGCGCACCCACGGCGTAGCCGAGCACACGCGTCACCAGGACCAGTCCGGTGGCGATGCCCGTGTCACCCCGGTCGACGGATGTCGCGGTGCCGGTCACCATCGCCGTCACGCACAGGCCGTTGGCCAGCGCGATCAGCGCCTTGCCGATGACGAGGTGCCAGACCTGGGTGTGGACGGCCGCCAGGGCCACCAGGGCGGAGGCCATGACGACCGTCCCCGCGACGACCACGGCCCGCGAGCCGAAGCGCCGCGCCCCGAGCCCGCCGATCGGCCCGGCCAGTGACGCGGCCACGGCGCCCGGCAGCAGGAAGAAGCCGATCTCGGTGGCGCCGGCCCCGAATCCGTACGTGTCGGCGGACACCGCGAACAGTTGCGGAACGAGGTAGACCGCCACCGAGGTGCCGACGCAGAGCATGAACGTCAGCACACACGACTTCCACATGGCGGGCCGTGCCAGCATGCGCGGATCGACCATCGGCGATTCCGCACGCCGCTCGACGGCGGTCCATCCGGCCACAAAGGCCACGAGCAGCACGACGAGGGCACCCAGTACGAGCGGCTGCGAGCCGATGTCCGGTGCCTTCGCGAGGACGAGCATGAGCGTGACCAGCATCCCGCTCAGGAGAGCCAGGCCGGGCCAGTCGATACGGGCGTCGTCCGAGCGGCCCGGCGGGTCGTGCGGCATCAGCCTGTTCACCAGCACGGTGGATCCGATGACCGCGAACGTCGGCAGGGCGAACATCCAGTGACGGGACAGACCTTCCGCCACGGGCCCGGCCGACAGCGTTCCCGCCATCCCGCCTCCGACGAACAGTCCGCTGACCGTCCCGATCGCCACCTTCGACTCCCCCGCGGGGAGGTGACGGCGCACCAGGATGAACGACAGGGGCAGCGCGCCCACCATCGCCCCCTGCAGAATCTGGCCGAGCAGCAGCACCGGCAGGTTCGGCGCCAGAGCGGACACCAGGCCACCGGCCGAGACCACCGCCATCAGCCGGATCAGCACCCGCCTCCCCCCGTAGCGGTCGCCGAGCTTGCCCGCGATCGGGGTGACGAGCGCGCCGGTGATGAGGAGCACGATGCTGAGCAACGCCCCTTCGGCGGGGCTCATGCCGAGCTCGCGCTGCAGAAGCGGAAGCGTCGGCGTCACCACCGACTCCAGGGCACCGGTGGCGACCGCCAGCGTGCCGAGGGCCGCGACAGCGCCCTTGCCGATGGGAATCGAGGGAGCCGTCGCGGGAGCCGGTGCGGAAGTCACGGGCGTCCCTTCCGCGATGCGCGGAAGGCGGTGCCGTACGGCCGGGGTCCCGGCATCCATCGCGTGCCGCTGCGTAGCCTCATGGTCCGCCCTCTCCCGATGCTCGTCCTGACGGGTGGAGCGTGCGGGGAGGGCTGCGCGCGGGGCGTCATACCGGGGAGCCAATGTGGAGGTGCTACCGCGGTACGGGGTGGAGGAAGGATCCCGGAGAGCGAAAGGGACGTGCCTCTACGGGAGTTGCTCGAACACGTGGGCATCGGACAGCGCGAGGACGAAGCACTGCTCGGTGCTGCCCCGGCACATCGCCGGGGCAGCACCGAGGTGCGTAGAGGGCCTGTCTACGGCTGGTCGGCGAACTGCGGGTCCGTCTTCTGGTTGTAGATCTCCTTGCCGGACGCGTTGTAGGCATGGACGTAGGCGTTGGGACCTGCGGAATGCGGCTTCGGGTGGTCGGCGGAGACGGCCGCCGCGTAGACGAACGCGCCGCCTGCCATGACCGCCGGGTACTGCTTGGGGTTGTCGTCGTAGCTGACGGTGATCTTTGCGATGCCGGATGTGTAGTGTCCGGCGCCCAGCACGAGGCCCTGCTTCTGGCCCGGGGTCGGGCCGAAGGAGTCGAAGTACCCGATCGTGCGACCGGTGCCCCACAGGCGGTTGTTGATGAACGTGGGCGGGTGGTCCTGGCTGCTGCCCTTGTCGCCCTTCGACTGGCACTGCACGTACTGACCGGCCGAGTCGACGGCGACGACCACGCCGTCCCAGTCCTTCGTGGCGACGGGGGTGCGGACCGCGACCACCGAGTGGAATCGCGAGGCGTCAGAGCCCAGGCACGAGGCCAGGATCCTGGCGGCGGTCCCGGCGTCGATCGGGGTCGTCTTCCCGCTGGTGACGGTGTACGTGTCCGGGGCGGAGCTCTCGCGAGTCTGCGCTGCCTTCGGGCTCGGCGACGAGGCGGCTCTCGTCGGGTTCCCGGCGGGACCGGCGAGATGCGGAGTGGCGTCCCCCGTTCCGCTGAGGACGGTGACGGCCGTGACGCTCATCGCGACGACGCCGGTGGCGACGGCGAGCGGTACCCCCCACCTGCGTTGCACCGAACCACGTTCGTTCTCTGAGTCGATCTTCATCAGGAGCTCCTCTCGGGTCCGCCGGTGGTTCGGCAGATCACGATCGGAAGGAGCCGCAGGAATGCCCTGATTGTGATTCATCGTGCGACCTCTTCCGCGTTGACGGGATTCCTGGAACTGAATGACGCGGGAGCCGCAGCTCTGTCGACGAGGTCGGCCCCCAGCCTCCGCCGGGCCCTGTGCAGTCTGGACTTCACGGTCCCGACCGCCACCCCCAGCGTTGCCGCGGCCGCCTGTTGATCCAGGCCCGACCACATGCACAGCTCGACGACTTCGCGTTCGTGGCGCGGCAGCCGAGCCAGCGCCCGGTGGATCTCCGACATGCGAAGCTCGTCGTCGACCCGGCCGGCGACGCGGTCCGCGTGGTCGCCGACCGGCTCGTCGTGCGAGACGAGCCGGCGCAGGAGTGCCTCGGCCCGTCTCAGCCGCCGCCAGGTGTTCGACAGCAGGCGATCGGCGATGCCCAGCAGCCACGGCAAGGCCGATTCGCGGTCCAGCACCGTCTCCGACCGCCGACGCCAGGCATGCAGGAACACGGTCGATGTGAGGTCCTCGGCCTCCGCCCAGTCGGCCGTGCGCCGGAACAGGTGGTTGTAGACGGCTTTCCCGTGGCGGTCGAATATCCGGCCGAACGCCTCACGGTCGCCGTCGACGGCCCTCGCCCAGAGCTCTCGGTCAGAAACCCCTCCGACCGGGACGGCGGGACCAGCGTCATTCAGTTCCATGCTCTGTACGTGTCCGGCAACCGGCCGAAGGTTCCCACTGAGTCAGCTCCGCTTCGACGGACCGATACATACGTCGCTTCCCCCCGAGGGAATGCTCCTTCACACGGAATGTACCGGGCTGCCGGTGACAGCCGAACAGGCGGCCGAGGGAGGAGGAGGTCCTAGATGCGCAGCGCCCCGGTGAACGGCTGGTGGCCCACACCCTCCTCCGTGATCGCCAGCCACCCGTGGCCGCTCATGGAAGTGTGCTCGCCGACCCCGGTCGGGTCGAGGGAAAGCTCGCCGGCGGCACTGTCGACGCTGGATGCCTGGGTGGCGTTCGCCGCCTGGCCGTCTTCGGGGTCGAAGTCCGGGTCCGCGCTGAGAGGTTCCTCCCAGTCCAGCGGCTCTCCCCGCCACTCCGGGTCCCCGTAGCGCCAGTAGCTGCGCCGCACCTCGCCGTCGACGGCGAGGGACCAGACCATCGAATCGCTGTGGTCGTCCTGGAAGAAGAACTGCGCCTGCCCGCAGGCGGCACTGATTCTGCCGAGCAGACCGTCGACGTCCCAGTGCATCTCCCACAGCGGTGTGTCGGCGTAGACCAGCCGCCAGCCGTCCAGTTCCGGGGTGACGAACACGCGGTACACCGCCCGCTCCGCACCCTCGGAGTCCGCCACGAGGGCAACGTCGTTCTCCATCGCGGCCAGGCCCATCGCGACGGTGCACGGCCTTCTGTCGTGCAGCCCCATGGCCGCGAAGAGACCCTCGTACGTCGCGCCGGGGACAGCCAGCCAGCGGTACTCGGGGAGGCTCTCCGGGATGTCCTGGGTCGTCTTGATCCGCACCAGCCGCTCCAGGACGTGCAGGTCCCGCTCCCCGATCTCGGCCTCGCCGCCGATGAGGGCCAGTGCGTTCAGTGCGTGTCTCCGCAGACGGGCGGGACCGTCACGGCGGACGCCCCGCAGCTCCGGGCCCGCCTGCCTGCCGATGGCGCGGACTGTCTTCTCGGCCTGGTAACGCGTGTAGCTGTCGGCGTCGGCGAGGAACGGGATGACATCCATCACGGCAGTGGCGGCGGACCCGCCGAGGTTCTGCAGACCCCACAGTGCCTGCTGCCGTATCTCCTTCATGGGATGCGACAGCGCGGCCACGTACTGCGGCAGGCACCGCTCGTCGAAACCGCGCAGCACATGCCCCAGCTCCCACCAGTCGGGCACCTTCTCCGCCCTGGCGCGTGCGGCAATGGCGGCATCGAGGGCGGCGGGGCCGATGAGGTGCAGGGCGTCCCGCAGACCCCACATCGCCTGACGGCTCACCGTGCCCAGCGCGGCGACCAGCCCGGGCGCGGCAGCAGCACCGGGCTCGGCCAGGCCGCGTACGATTCGCGCCGTCAACTCCTTGTCACCAGTCGCCAGTTCCAACTCTGCGATCAGCTCACCTTGATCCATGCAGATGACGATAGAGCAGGCCGGTGACCGAATCCCCGCCGAGTGATCCGAAGGCGAACTCCTGGCCGCACTCGGCAGGGAGTCAATGGCTGCGGTAGCGGCCGGGGGTCTCGCCGACGAGAGCGGCGAAGGCCTTGACGAAGCCGGACAGGGCCAGGGAGTAGCAGCCGAGCATCAGCCCGGCGCGGTAGGTCTCCTCGGCAAACCGGTCCCGCCGCACGTCTCGACCGTCTGGGAACCTTCGCAGGCATCACCGCATTCGCGGGTCCGGATCAGAGACGGGCGGCGTTCACATGCCCGGCGTCAGAGCTGGTTGATCGGGCGCATCGCCAGGCCCTCGGTGCCGGCCCAGCCGTTCACCCGTGCCGCGTCGTCGTAGGAGACGGACGAGAGGCCGTCGGGCAGGTCGAAGACGAGCGTTCCGTTGAGTTCGGTGCCCTCTCCGGCCACCAGGGTGGCGGTGAACCGGTCGGACTGCTCGTACTCCGCCTCCCCGCCCTCGTCATTGCCGAAGACGTACAGGCCTGCGTAGGCCTTGCCGTCCCCTTCGACGACGACGGGCTCCGTGTCCGGCTCTTCGAGCGTCTGGACGATGGCGGCGTCGTTGCCCGCCCCGAGCCGCACCTGCGGGGCCTCGTTGAGGACGCACGGCTTCTTGTTTCCGTTGGTCACCGTCAGCAGGAAGTGGCGGGGGGTCTCCCCGGCCGCGTCCTGCAGCTCGACCGCGGTGCTGAGGTCGGTGACCTTGCAGTCCTGGTACTTGGTGCCGTTGCCCCCGCTGGTTTCGCCGCTGTCCCCGGTCGTCTCGCCGGTCGAGCCACCACTACCGGATTCGGCGGTGCCGGAGTCGCCCGACGACCCGGGGCTCTTCGACGTGTTCTCTCCGGCCGAAGCGGAGGCCGACGGCCCGGCGTTGTCCTCGCCCCCGGAGGGCTGGCATGCGGTAGTCCCCAGAAGGGCCGCGACCGCGGCAGCACCCAGGAGGGCGCCGCGCAGGCCCTGACGCATGGATCCGACTCTCACTGTGTTCGAGTGCATTGTGTGTTCCCACTCCCCCGAGACCAGCCCTTGGGGCCGGTCGATGCCTCAAGCTCTACACAGCCATTCTGGTTGTCTCCCCTCAGTCGGCCACCCCGGATCCCAGTCTGTTACAGCCCTCGGACGAACTGATGCCCCGGCGTGACGATGTCGCGGCGGCACGACTCTCGCCGGCCGGCTCCCGGAGAGCGGGAGGACCGGCTGCGGATCAAGTGCTCGGGCTGTCGAACGGGAGAAGCCATGCAGGTGACTTCGGCCTGATCAACCGTGTGGCGCGGCAGGCGCGCGCACGAGCCCGCGCAAGCTGACCGGGCCAAGGGCATCCCGACGTGTCCCCGCGACACGTCGGGTCCCGATCACCCTTCGTCCACCACCTCGAAAGGCACTTCCATGCGCTCTGTCTCCTCCGTACTGACCGCGGCCGCCGCTCTCGCCATCGTCCTGGGCGGTGCGTCAGCCGCCAGCGCCGATGTGAACGTGACCGTCCCGGAGGGCAGCTCCTACACGATCGTCTTCGGCGACTGGACCCAGTTCGCCGCCGACGACGTCTTCAACGCCGGGCACGACAACACGGTCGGCTCGAACGACTGATCCTCAGCCCTCGGATCATCGACCGGCTCAGCCGTTCCGACGGGCGGAAGCCCACGAGGTCCGCCCGTCAGGAACGCACCGCTTGACGGCACGTCACAGCCCATCGAACGTTCCGGAATTGATGCACGGAATCGAAGAGGTTCAGTGCTCGCAGAGGGAGAACTCGCGTTCGTAGAGCTGTTCGTTGTGTTCGTCGACGAAGAACTTGCGTTCCTGCATGAGTTGTTCGCGATACGCCTTCGCCTGCTCAAGCGTCATGGTCGAGGTGTCGGACCACGGTTGCTGCGGTGGCACATCCGAGGTCGAGACGATCCTTTCCGACGGATCGATCAGGAAGAACGCGAGAATCTTTCGGTGTCCCGGCCGAGTCGGATCCGTGAGGCGGAATGAGTCGACACGGTGCTGCAGGATGTTCGGGAACGCGAGGCAGCGGCCCGCTGGGGTCGATACCGATCCCAGCATCTGGTTCAGCGCGTCCTCGTCCTCCAGGCCGTAGACGTCACGCAGACCGTTGTCGTCGTTCTGTTCGTAGTCCGGATCGTCGAGGGCCGCACGGAAACCCAGCCGGCTCTCGGTGATGTTCTCGCTGTCCCAGTAGTAGATTCCGGTCGAGACGATCCGCTCGTTCATCATCCCCTCGACATGCCAGGAACCGCCGTCGTACCCGGGATTCTCCGGGGTGAGATGAATCGTGGCGAGCTTGACGATGACCTGGAGACGGCGGCCGCGCAGGTCGACCCGGGCCGATTCATCGGGCAGCGCGGGCGGGGCGAAGGCCGGGGCGTCCGGGACGACCGGCCGACGGTTCTCCCACCAGTCGTCCTGGGCCGCTTCCCATACGCGGACAGCCTCCGCGTAGGCCTCGTCATCGCTGAAGGCGGACTTGTCCGGATGCACCGGCTCCGAGTCGTACCAACCGAAGGGATCGGCCTCGATCCGCAGAGGCCGCGGATGGCGGAGATCGGTGAGTACGTTCTCCAGCAGCGGGCGCATGCGCGCGAACAGGTCCGGCAGGACGGAGGCCAGTTCGCGATGGGTCTCGGGATGAACGTTGTTGACGTACGAACGGAAGACGGCGTCGCCGTCGTCACTGATGTCGACGTCCGTGGGCAGCCACTGGAACTTCTCCGAGAACTCGTACTTGGAATAGCGGTTCGTCGGGTTCCGCCAAGCACGATCAGGCGCGCCGCTCACTTCGTTCACCAGACAGAACAGTGAGGGATGAACCAGATCCAGTACCTGCCCGCCGGATCCGGGATGCCAGTCCTTCTCCGCTTCGGGGACCTGTTCCAGAACCCGAACCGCCTCGCGCAACCGGGATTCGAGTGTGCCGTCGATCAGTGTGTCCGACTGCCACACCCCGTCGACAGTGGACACCTCGACACCGGTTCTTCCGTCCCGCAGCGCGGCGTAGTGCGGAAGTTCATCGAGGACGTAACCGACCTGCGCTTCGGTGAGCCCCTGGGCGATCGCCTCCCCCGTCCATTTGGCGACGATTCCGGCGTCCTTCATCTTGTCGGCCCACCCCGGCTTCGCCCGGATGTGTGCGCTGCACCGCATCATCTGGATTTCCCGCAGTGTCCGGGGAGTCGCGAACGATATGGAACGGGACGTGTGAAAGGGGAGCGGGAAAGCAGACAGGCCAGTCAATTCTCTGGTCCTCCCAGTCGAGTGCGGTGGCCGGAAGGATACTTCAGGGGACTGACACCTCAGCCGCACACCTGGGGGGCGTGCTTGTCCCGGAGGCCTGCTGGTCCCGCTGAGCGACGGGCCGTTGTCTATCGCTGTGACCGCATAGGTTCGCCGGGTTGGTCGTCGTGGCGGTTGGATGTGCGGTGACGTCCGATCCGACCGCTGGTTCAACGAGATCGGCCTGCCCTGCCTGGACCCTCGGTGGGCGGGAGGCCGTCCCGCCTGCTCAGCGATGACGACGAGGACTTCGTCGTCCAGACGGCCACCACCCGCCCCACCAGTCTCGGCTGGGCAGACCCGGAGCCCCGAACGGGGCCGGTTCAGGAAAGGACGGCGCCTGAGGAGAACGACTCAGGAGGCGGACGGCTCGATCTCCCCCGCGAAGACGATGACCTGGTCGATGAGGCTCCGCCGCAGATGGACGACGTCCGTTCCCGCCAGGCGGGGGCCTCCGTCCGGCGTCGTGAAGACCCACTGGTACCGGGCCCACTCGTCCGGCATGTCCACCGCCGAACAGCGCACCATCGTGCCGGTCCCCGCGGGGTGGCGCCGGATGTCCAGCACGAACCGCTCGACCGCCTCGATCCCCTCACTGCGGCCCAACGGTCCCCAGAAGACCACGTCCGAGGTTAGGGCCTGGGAGAGCAGCGCAGTCACATAGCTGTCGTCCGAGGCGTTGAACGCGGAGATGAACGTGTCGATCGCGGATCGCGCGGTTTCTTCCTGCATGCACCAGTAATACCAGTCACCTCGCGGACCGCGCCCGTCCCGTGAACCGTCTCCTGACCACGGTGAACCATCCCGGTCACAGCACTAGCGGCGCGCCAGCAGCACTCCGCCGAGCCTGTTCGCGGCCGACGTGAGCGTGGGGTGGGTCTCGACGGTGAAGCCGGCCTCCTCGATCCACGCGGCGACCTGGCTCGGCCGGCGACGGCGTACGTAGGACTCCGGCCAGCGGCCCCTGCTCTCCTGCGCATCGGGGGACGCGGCCTCCCCGGTATGGAAGCCCACCAGCAGCAGACCACCGGGCCGCAGCACGCGGCGGAAGCCGGCCAGGACCGCGCCGATCGCCTCGTCGGGGACGTGAATGATCGAGTACCAGGCGACCAGGGCAGCCAACGCGCCTTCCGCAAGGCCGAGTTGTGTCATCGACCCCACCTCGAAGTGCACACCCGGATGCTCACGCCGTGCCACCTCGATCATCCGGGGCGACAGATCGATTCCGAAGGCATCCACACCGAGGTCCCTCAGGTGGGCGGTGATCCTCCCGGGCCCGCACCCCACGTCCGCGACCGGTCCGCCGCCCTGTGCCCGCACCCGCTCGGCGAACAGCGCCATGGCATCCTGCTCGGCCGGCAGTTCGGCCAGGAGGTTGCGCACCTCGTCCGCGTAGCTGGTGGCGTCGGCATCGTAGGACGCCCTGGTGTCCGTCAACCACTGCGGTGCCTCTGGGTCTTCGCGTCCGGTGCTCACGCCCGCAGGTTAGCCCGGCAGCCGGTCGCCGGGACCGGCTTGCACAGCCATCGGCGCGCCCGTCACACAGCCGCCGGCATCCGGGGCCGAGGCCTGGGGTCGCGTCCAAGCCCTTGACCTGGACCTGGGCCGGCGACGAGGTCGCCGCCTCCTCCCGGTCAGCTCCGGTTCGGGCCGTCAGGACGACCGGGTACAGTGCGCGCGCAGACAGTCCGGCTAGTTGAGGAGGGGAAGCGTGACCGACACCAGTGAGGCGCGATCCTCGGACGGTGCGGCGCAGGCGGCCGAGCAGAGTCGACTGCGGCGCCTGATGCGCTACATCCCGTTGATCGCCCCCGTCCTGCTGTGGGCCGTGCCCTGCTGGGTGCTGCTGCACGCCGGCCAGCACTGGCCGCTCCCCGTGGCGCTGGGCGGCACCGCCCTGTTCGTTCTCGGTCTGATCATCATGCCGCTCGCGATGATGCGCGGTCACGGCCGACGGCAGCAGGACTGGGCAGCGATCATCGGAGACACCCTCCTCGGGACCAGCTGGGTGCTGTTCACCTGGTCCGTGCTGCTCGGCGTCGTGCTGCGACTCGCGCTGACCGTGGCCGGCGTGGGCGACGGACAGAGCCGGGCCCGGATCGTCACATGGGCGGTCCTCGGCGTGGCCGCCGTGCTGCTCGCCTGGGGGTACGCCGAAGCCCGCCGGGTGCCGCGGGTGCGCCGGCTCGACGTGGAGCTCCCGCGACTGGGGGCCGGGCTGGACGGCACCCGCGTCGCCCTCATCACCGACACCCACTACGGTCCGCTGGACCGCGCCCGCTGGTCGGAGCGGGTCTGCGAGAAGGTCAACACCCTGGAGGCCGACCTGGTCTGCCACACCGGGGACATCGCGGACGGCACGGCCGAACGCCGCCGCGCCCAGGCCACTCCGCTCGGCACCGTGCAAGCCACCCGGGCCCGCGTCTACGTCACCGGGAACCACGAGTACTACAGCGAGGCCCAGGGCTGGGTCGACCTGATGGACGAACTGGGCTGGGAGCCACTGCGCAACCGTCACCTGCTGCTCGAACGCGGCGGCGACACCCTGGTGGTCGCCGGTGTGGACGACGTCACCGCCGAGTCCTCAGGCCTGGCCGGCCACCGCGCCCACCTCGCCGGAGCCCTGGACGGAGCCGACCCCGACCTGCCCGTCCTGCTCCTGGCCCACCAGCCCAAGTTCATCGACCGGGCAGCAGCGAGCGGCATCGACCTCCAGCTCTCGGGTCACACCCACGGCGGCCAGATCTGGCCCTTCCACCACCTTGTCCGCCTCGACCAGCCGGCCCTGGCAGGGCTCAGCCGCCACGGCGCCCGCACCCTCCTCTACACCAGCCGCGGGACCGGTTTCTGGGGTCCGCCGTTCCGCGTCTTCGCCCCCAGCGAGATCACCCTGCTCGTCCTCCGTTCCCCGCAGGGGCCTCCCGCCTCCTGACGCGGAACGTACGGCGGGGCTGCCGGCGCCGTCCGCCGGCAGGTCAGGACCGGCCCGCGGACGGCGCCGGGCCGTCGAACCGCCACGCCGTGGGCGGTTCATCCCCTACGAGTCAGCCGTGGCGCCGCTCGCCTCGCCTCACTTCAGATGTCGGGTGAAGAACTGGTCTGCGGCGTCCTCTGCGAACTGCGGGACGCCGGTGTGGCCGCCCATGTTCGCGTGCAGCGTCTTCTCCTTCGAGCCGAAGGCGTCGAACAGGTCCAGGGCCGCCTGCCGGTCGTTCCCCTCGTCGTCCCACTGCAGCAGGACGTGCAGCGGAATGGTGACCTGCCGTGCCTCGTCGAACATGGCGCGGGGCACGAAACTCCCGGCGAAGAGAACGGCGGCCTCGATGCGCGGCTCGGCCACGGCCAGCCGGGTCCCGATGGAGATCACTCCGCCCGAGTAGCCGACAGGTCCGCCGATCTCGGGCAGCGACAGGAGGCCGTCCAGTGCCGCCTGCCATTCCGGGACCGCCTTGTCGACCAGCGGGAGGACGAGGGCGTCGACGATCTCGTCGCTGACCGGCTCGCCGGCCTGAACGGCGCGGCGCAGATCGGCGCGGGCCTGTTCGATGGCGGGCCAGCGGGGCCGGTCGCCGCTTCCGGGGAGTTCGATGGTGGCAGCGGCGAAGCCCTGCGCCGCGCAGTGACGGGCCCTGGCCACCAGTCGGGCGTACATCCTGCCCAGCCCGAGGGGAGGGTGTCCCAGCAGGATCAGTGGCGCCGGTGCGGATGACGATACGGGCGTCCACAGGATGCCCGGGATCTCGCCGAGGGTGAACTCGCGCTCGATGAGGCCGTCCTCGTCGAGGCGCTGTTCAGAAGTGAAGTGCATGGTCGTGCCTTTCGGGAGTGCGCTGAACCGGCGCTCCCGGACGACCTATCGCCCGACCGTGACCCCGAAGGAGAGCACCCACGTCGATGTTGCGTTCACGGGTACCACCTCCTCGGTCTCTTGCACGGCCTCCGGGAACGTAGCAGTGGCCGGCCCCGCCCGCCAAACGGGTTTCCGGGGCCGCTGTGACGGAGATGCCGCAGTCCCGGTCAGCCGCGGGAGCAGGGAGCGGGTGGGGGTTGGGATGCGGGGCCGGCGGAACCGGGTAACCTCTTTGCCATGTTCTTCAGGACGCCGATTTACGAGTGAGAGCGTGATGGGCCCCTGCTGACGTCCTTCGACGTCGCCGCCCGTCCCCCACCGATGAATCCGTAGATCACTTCACCTCACGACCGGGAGAACCCGTGACCGACAGCAAGAACATCAACAACCCCGTGGGCATGGGCGGCGGTCAGCGCAAGAAGCTGTCGCGCGCCGAGCGGCAGAACAACGGTCCGCACCGCAACCTCGACCGCCAGCAGGCGGCCGACCGGAAGGCGGAGCTCGTACGCAAGATGCGCGAGAAGGCGGACGCGGGCGAGGGCGCCGCGGAGACGGGCGACGACACCACGCAGAGCTGACGCATCGCCGCCGTGGAACGGCACCGCACGGCAGCAGGGCCCGGACCGCATCTCGTGGTCCTGGCCCTGCTGCCGTAGTGGGCGCGGCCGGCCCCGCTGTGGCGGTCCGGGAGCCTCAGTAGGCGTACGGCAGGAGCGGCGGACCCGTCTCGGCGGCCTTCGAGGACGGCCACCACGCCGTCGAGTACCGCAGGCCGTGCAGACACCCCGGCAGGAGGCGATACGGCCGCGCCGGCCGTGATCCCGGGTGTCGTCACAGCGTGATCGGACCGAGTTCAGTGGCGGTCTGGGCCAGCGCCCGGATAGTGGGGCCGTCAGCGGTGGTGCGCCAGGTGAGGGCCCATTCGAGGGTGGGGGCGTCGTCGAGCGGCAGGAAGACGATGCCGGGGGGCTTGTTGTAGCGGGCGGCGATCTCGCCCAGCGGGTGGACGCAGCGGCCGGCGGCGACCAGAGAGAGGATCTCGTGGAACGTGCGCGCGGCCGGGCCGCGGGGAATGCGGCGGCCGAGAGGGGTGCGGGTGGGGACCATGGAGGCGACCCAGTACTCGGGGGCATCGGGGCCGAGGTCGACCACGTGGTTGTCCGCGAGGTCTTCCAGGGACGCGCTGCCGCGTCGGGCGAGCGGGTGGTCCGCGGCCACGGCCAGCACGCGGCCTCCGGTGAGCACGGTCGGCCCGACGGTGATGTCCGGTTCGGCGACGGGCAGCCACAGCACGTGCGCGTCGTGCTCTCCGGTGCGCAGAGCGGTGAACGCGTCGGTGCCGTTGATCTCGCCGAACCGGATGTCGCTGCCGGGGTAACGGGTGCGGAACGCGTCGACGAGGGGCCGCAGTTCGTGTCCGGCGTGGCCGAAGACGCCCAGCCGCAGGGTCCGGCCCGCGGCCGGTCCTGCCGCCTGGGCGCGGGCGAGTCCCGCGTGGAGGAGGTCGAGCGCCTGCTGGAGGTCTTCGCGCAGGCGCCGGCCGACGGGGGTCAGGGCCACACGGCGGCTGGTGCGGTCGAACAGGGCCACGCCGAGCCGGCGTTCCTGTCTGCTGACGGCCTGGCTGACGCGGGCCTGGGACACGTGAAGCCGCTCGGCGGTGCGGCCGAAGTGCAGTTCTTCGGCCAGGGTCAGGAAGATCTCGATGTCACGGAGCTCCATACATAACTCCCAGGTTATGAATAGGTCCACGGACTCTACATTGTTCCGCCGCCGGCCCGAGTCAATGCTGAACACATCACCCACCGGTCAGGCGGCAACCGCCTGACCGACGCGTCGACAAGGCAGGGGCCCCCCGATGAGCACTGTGCAGGCCGTGGCCGATCGCTTCGAGATCGGCGCGCTGTGCGCCGAGGTCACCGACGCGGTGATGATGCGCGACTTCGACCGCGTCGCCTCGCTGTTCACACCTGACGGCGCCATGCGATGGCCGCACATCGGCAAGGAGTTCCTCAGCCGTGAGGAGATCCGCGCGGGGATCGAGTGGGGGCAGGGACTGTGGGAGTTCTTCGTTCAGAACATCCACCCCGGCGTCATCCGGCTCGACGGCGACACGGCGACCGGGCGGGTGCACGTCCAGGAGTTCGGGCGGATGCACGACGGCAGCTCGCACCTGAACTACGCCCTCTACCACGACAGTTACCGGCGCACGCTCGACGGCTGGAGATTCAGCGAACGCGTCTACGAGGTGAGATACCTCGACTCCACCCCGCTCACGGGCTCACCGCCCCGGGAGCCGGGGCACCGGCCCGTCTGACGACATCGACGGACACCGACGGTGACCGGGTGCCCGCCCTCCGGCCGCTGCCCCGGGAGGCCCCCGACCGTGCCCTCGGCCCGTCGCCCGTTGATCCGCACCCGTTACCCGAGGCACCGCACCCAATTCTGACAGGACTGGAAGACCACTCATGAACCTCGCTCTCTGGATCGCCACCGGACTGCTGACCGCGGTCGCCCTGGCCGGCGGCATCAGCAAGACCTTCGTCCCCAAGGCGAGACTGGCCGCGCAGCACGGCGGGGAATGGACGCAGGACGTCGGCACCGGCTTCGTCAAGAGCCTCGGGGTCCTCGAAATCCTGGCCGCGATCGGCCTGATCCTGCCCGCCGTGCTCGACATCGCGCCGGTCATGGTCCCGGTGACGGCTACCTGCTGGATCGCCCTCATGATCGGCGCCATGATCACCCACGGCCGTCTCGGTCAGTCCAGACTGGTGCTGCTGAACAGCGTGTACCTCGCGCTTGCGCTCTTCATCGCGTGGGGCCGCTTCGGCCCTTGGTCCTTCGGCGGCTGACGCTCAGCCCCGACGACCCGACGGCCTGGCGGCCCGATGGGCCGGACCGCCAGGTCGTCGGGTCTGATCTCACGGGCCCACGGCGCTGACCGGGCCGGCTCCGACGTGCTTCGCCCGTCAGGCTGGCGCATGCTGGCAGAAGCAGGGAATCCACAGCAGGGAATCCACCTGTCGGCAAGGGGGCGCCCCCTCGTGGGACCGAGCAACAGCCCAGAACGCCCTGACGGCGCTCATCGGAGCCGGTCCGCTCTGGAGGGCGTCGCGACTGCGATGATGGACGAGCACGGCCGCGTCACCTGGTGGTCGCGGGCGGCGCAGGACATGCTCGGATGGACCGCCGCGGACATGGCGGGAAAGCTCGCCTCCCGCCTCCTGGCCGAGCCCGGGAGGGCCGGACGTCGCAGCGACGGCGCGGCCCGGTGCCGGGCCCGGCTGCGGCAGCGCTCGGGGCAGGTGGTCGAGGTCGACCTGCTGATCGCGGAGGCGGACGGTTCCGCCGAGCGGCTGGTGCTGATGCTGATGCCCGGCGGGCCGGACGGTACGGACCAGGACCGGGACGTGGCACGCGCGCTCCTCGCGCAGGACGGCATCGGGGTCGCTCAGTTCGACATGGGGCTGGGACTCGTACGGACGAATGCCGCGATGGAGGCCCTGCGCCCGGAGGATGCCGAGGACGACTGGTTGTGCCGGCTCACCGCCCGCGACGGCGGCGGTGCCTCCCGGGCCGCCTTCGAGCTGGTCGCGGCCACCGGAAAGGCCGTCGCCTCCCTCGTCTACGAGGTGGGCCCGCTCGGCCGTGTCACGGCGCTCGCCCTGTCGTGCTTCCGCGTCGACGACCAGTTCGGCACGCCGGTGGGCATCATGGTCGAGGTCTCCAGAGTCACGGACGCGGGTTCACCGCGCCATGCCGACACGTACCGCCAGGCCTTCGAGATCGGGGAGTCGCTCGACGTGGTCCAGGTGGCCGAGGACCTCATGGCGATTCTCGTACCGGCTCTCGGGGACTACGCGACCGTGGACTATCCCGATGACGTCCTGGAGGGCCGCGATCCGGCGCCGGGCTACCCGGGCCAGGTGGCGTCCGCCCCTCGCCGCGTGGCGGTCCGGGCCGCGGACGGGGACTGGCCGTCCCGGCTGATCCAGGTCGGCGAGCCCATCCCGCGCGTCGCGGAGACGCCCGAGATCGCCGCCAAGTCGGTCGGCGGGGTGCTCGCCGCCGACGCGGAGCTGTCCCGGCGGATCCTCGGCGGCGATCCCGCCCTGATGCGCGCCTTCCTGCCCGCGGGCATGCACGATTCGCTCGGCTGCCCGCTGTATCGCGGCGGTCGCTTCTTCGGGTACGCGGCGGTCTACCGCACGAGTACCGCCACGCCCTTCGACGAGACCGACATCAAGCTGATGCACGACCTGTGCGGCCGTACGGCGACGGCCATCGACAACGCCTTCCGGTTCGCCCGCGAACACCAGACGGCCGTGGTCCTTCAGCGCAGTCTGCTGCCCCCGGCGGCAACGAGCAGCACGGCGGCCGAGACGGCCGGCGTGTACCTGCCGGCGGGCGGGGCCGTGAGTGTCGGGGGTGACTGGTTCGACGCCTTCGACCTGTCCTCACTGCGCGTCGGTCTCGTCGTCGGTGATGTCGTGGGGCACGGCCTGGAGGCGGCCGCGACCATGGCGCGCCTGCGTACCGCCGTCCAGACGCTCGCCGACCTGGATCTGCCGCCCGAGGAGCTGCTGACCCGGCTGGACGATCTGGTGCGGCGGATGCAGCGGGAGGCGTCCGAGCCCGACAGTGTGGGCGGCTCGTGTCTGTTCGCGGTGTACGACCCGGTCAGCCGGGTGTGCCAGATGGCCTCCGCCGGGCACCCGCCTCCTGCTCTGATCACACCCGAGGGCGATGTCGGCTTCGTGCCCGTCACGCCGGGTCCGCTTCTCGGGGTCGGCGACAACCCTTTCGACGTCATGAGTGTGACGCTGCGGCCGGGGAGCACTCTCGTCATGTACACGGACGGGCTGCTCGGGCGGGATGTCGGACGCGGGTCGGAGCTGCTGAAGACCGCGCTGGCGGAACTGTCCCCGGCCGAAGGCGGTCTGGACTCCCTGGGCAGTTCCCTGCTGGCGCGGATTCCTCATGCGGAGCACCCGCCGGATGACATCACGCTCCTGCTCGCCCGTACCGACGCCGTACCCGAGGGATCGATGGCGACGTGGGAGTACCCGGCGGATCCGGCCGCCGTTCAGAACGCCCGCGCCCACGTCAACGCCCAGTTGGAGGCGTGGGGACTCGACGAGCTGCTCTTCAGTACGGAGCTCATCGTGAGCGAGCTCGTGACCAACGCCATCCGGTACGCCGGCGGCGGCCCCGTCGTCCTGCGGCTGATCCTCGACCGCGTGCTCGTGTGCGAGGTGTCGGACCCGAGCAGCACCCAGCCCCGGCTGCGTCGCGCGCTCACCACGGACGAGGGCGGACGCGGTCTCTTCCTCGTCGCCCAGCTGACCACCCGTTGGGGCAGCCGCTATACCGAGCGCGGCAAGACGATCTGGACCGAACAGCCCCTGACGGCGTTCTGAGGACGGTCGTCCTGGACCGGCTCACAGGGGCCGGGGGACGGCGACCCGCTCCCGCCACCCCGGCCCTTCGCCGCGGTCACCCGCCGCTCCGGTGGTTCACCAGCCGATACGCCGCCACTGCTGGCCCGTGCCGCCGTCGGGGGCCTGCTGTTCCACCGCCGCACCATCGGCGGTGGAACCACCGGCTATGCCGAGGGCCTTGCCGCTGCGTACACAGGTGACGGTGACGTAGCCGTCGCCCGCGTCGGCGACCTTCCACTGCTGGCTGGTGCTGTGTTCGGGCGTCCACTGGGTGATCCTGGCACCGGCGTCCGTGGTGCCGCCCCAGACGGCCCAGGTCAGGGGTGTGCTGCCGTGGGTGGTGTAGATCTCGTACCGCTCTCCCCCGACGGGTACGAACCTGAACTGCTGGTTCACGGCCCGGCTCGGGGTGTACTGGATCAGCGCGGTGCCGTTGGCGGTGGAGGCACCGGGGACGTCGACGGCCTTGCCCGTCCTGCGGTTGACCAGCTGGAAGACGGTGTGCTGGGCAGGTGGTGCGACGGACACCGATCCGTTGGCGGGAATGGTGACGTGACTGCTCCACTCCCCGAAGACGACCTCGATCGATCTGCCGGCCGTTCCCCGCAGCGTCGCTCCGGTCACCTGGCCGGCCTTCCAGTGCATGTCGAGCGTGAAGCCGCCTCGTACACCGACTCCGGTGACGGACCCGGCAGCGGCCCACGCGCCCGGGATGGCCGGAAGCAGTTCCACCTGACCGGGGCGGGACTCCACCAGCATCTGGATCATCGCGACGGACGTGCCGTAGTTGGCATCGATCTGGAAGACGGAACTGCTGCCGAAGCTGTACATGTCGAACATGTTGATCGCGCTGCCGTTGCTGAAGTTCACCGAAGGCCTCAGCACGTCCAGAACGAGTTCGTACGCCTTGTCCGCGCGCTTCAGCTTCGACCAGCAGATGGACCGCCAGGCACTGGCCCAGCCGAAGCTGGCCATGCCGCGCGCCTCCAGCAGCCTGGTCGCTCCCGTGACGAGCTCGGCGGGCGAGTGTGTGAGGTCGATACGGTCACCGGGGAAGAGGCCGATGAGCGGGGACAGATGACGGTGCGTCGTCTCCCCGAGGTTGTCGTCGCTCATCCACTCCTCCAGCCATCCGCTGGAGGCACTGACCTCGGGCAGGTACAGCCGGTCCTGGAGCCCGGAGACGGTGGCGGCGTAGGCGGCGTCCTCGGCCAGTGCGGCAGCGGCGGCCCGGTAATTCCGGAACAGCTGCCAGACCAGTTCCTGCGCGTAGGTGATGCCACGTGCGTCCTGCGGCCCGTGTTCCGGCGACCAGTCGTGGTCGTCGACGAGGACCTGCTTCGTCCCACCTGTTGCGGGGTCGGGCACGCTCACGGTGACGAGCCGCGACTCCCAGAACTCGCAGGCGCCCTTGAGCAGGGGGTAGATCTTCGCCAGGTGCGCCGCGTCCTGGGTGTACTCGTAGTGCTCGTACAGGGAGTTGCACATCCACGCGTTGCCGGCGGGGTGCCACCACCAGCCGTTTCCGCCCCAGATGTTCGTGGAGATCCCCAGGGTCCAGCCGGCCACCTTCCCGGAGGTGTTCCGGAACCGGTTGCGGGAGTCCTGGAAGAGGTCCCGGGTGGTGGCCTGCCAGCCGGGCAGCTGGGCGACGCAGTGGTCGGTGAAGGCGTCGAAGCACTCGGACAGGCCCGCACGGTCGGGGAGCCAATAGTTCATCTGGACGTTGATGTCGGTGTGGTAGTCGCTCATCCATGCCGGAGCGTTGGTGTCGAGCCACAGGCCCTGGAGGTTGGTGGGCAGGCTGCTCCGGGAACCGCAGATGGTCAGATAGCGGCCGTACTGCAGGTAGGACACCTCCAGTTCCGGGTCGGGCGCGGACCCGTCCGCCGCCCTGGCGGCCAGCCGGGCGGGCGTGGCCATCGCCCGCTGGGCGGTGGTCGACCTGCCCACGTCCACCGTCATGCGCTGCTGGAGCCGCTGGTAGTCGGCCACGTGTGTGGCCAGCAGCGCCGGCCCGCCGGCCGTCGTGGCCCGCGAGGCCTTGGTGCGGGCGACGTCCAGGGGTACGAGCGAGGGGTCCTTGTACGCGACGGACGCGTCCGCCTTGTAGTTGGTGCCGCCGGAGAGGATCAGCAGCACCTCGGTGCAGCCGCTGAACGTGACCTTCGTACCGGACGCCGAGACGGTCCCGCCCGTTCCGGCGGCCTTCACCGCGGTCGCGTACTTCAGGGCGTTCGGCAGCGCGGCCGAGAACGACGCCTCCGCGGCGCCCGCGTTCGCCGACACCGTCTCGCCACGCGTCCCGGAAAGCGTCATCGATCCCGTGTAGGAGCCACCGCCGCTCTGCGACAGCCGCACCACGATCACGTCGTCGGGGTGGCTCGCGAACACTTCGCGGCGGTACGTCACACCGGCCGCCCGGTACGAGACGGTCACCAGGCCGTTGCTCATGTCCAGCGTGCGACGGTAGCCGCTGACGGCCCCGGGCGCGTGGGCCGGGATCTCGAGAACGGCCCTGGCCAGCATTCCGAACGTACCGAAGTCGCCCGTGCCGTAGGGGAACTGCCCGTCCGACTGCAGTGCGGCGTTGGCATGGCCGGTCCACAGCGTCGCGTCCGTCAGGATCAGCGCGTCGCGGGCGGGGCCGCCGGTGGCCAGCGCCCCCAGCCTGCCGTTGCCGAGGGGCAGTCCCTCCTCGACACTGCGGGCCTCGGCACCGGGCTCGGTGTACCAGAGCGTCACCGCGTCGCTCTCGGGCACCAGCGACAGCGCATGAGGACGCGTCACCGCGGCGGCGTTCGTGGTGAACTCCGGCAGCGACGACAGTGCGACCAGCGCGGTCATCGACGCTGCCGCGCGCAGTACGCCGCGGCGGGACATACCGCCCTGGTCCTGGGCGGTGGGCTGAGCGGGTGTACGACGGGACATGGGCTGCGGCTCCTTCTGGGGCAGCGGTGCTCGAATCGTGGGGGTACGGCGGCCGCAAGGCGGCCGCCTGGGCAGAAGTGCAGTGGCACGGGGGCGTCCTGTCAATGGCTGCGACAGAATTTCCTATACGATCGTCACGGATCGATATCGGCGACACATTGCCTCCCTGGATTCGGACAGCCGAGCCCCCACACCTTCACCAACTGGTGTCAAATATGCTGATAACCCATCGAGTTGAGGCCACCGAGGCGTAGGCAGCAAACGAATCACGCCATAGGTCTTGACGCGAGGCATCAGCCGGTCAACCATCACCTCATCAAATTTCCTATTTGATTCTGAAGGTGGTGGTGGAGATGCGTCTCCCGATCAGAGCTGTGATGCCCGGCGTTCTCACCCTCGCCGTTCTCCTGGCGTCCTCCGCGTGCACGGTGAAGACCTCGGGCGAACCGTCGGACGACCGGCCCAGGGCGACCGGCAAGGCCGGTCACGGCGGCGCGGAGCTCGCCGACGGGTCGGGCACCGAGGTGGCGCTCGTCCCGGGTGGGGCCCACCCGTACTTCCAGCCGTGGAAGAAGGCCGGAGCCGCCGCCGAGAAGGCGTACGGCCTCGGCGACGTGGCGTTCGACGAAACAGCCGAATGGGACCAGCAGAAGCAGAACAACCTGCTGTCCACGCTCGCCGCGCGTGGCTACAACGCCTTCGGCGTGTTCGGGGTGTCGCCGACCGACATCAACACCACGTTCGCCGACCTGAAGTCGCAGGGGCTGACCGTGGCCTCGCTCGGCTCGTGTCCCGCCGGCGGGAAGAACGAGGCCGAGTTCTGCCTGTCGACGAACGTCGAACTCGCCGCGTACAAGGCGGCGCGGGCCGCCATCGGAGCCATGGGCGGCAAGGGCACGCTGGTTCACCTCACCGGGAACAACGTCGACGCCAACACCCAGTTGAGGATGAAGGGCGTCTCCAAGGCGGTGTCCGAGACCGGCGGCAAGGTCAGACTGCTCCAGACCATCACGGACATCGACAAGGACCTCCAGACCGCGCAGAAGGCGGTCTCGGACCTTCTCGCGGCCAAGGGCAGCAAGATCCAGGGCATCGTCGCCACCGCGTACAACCCGGCGGTGGCCGCCGCCGACGCGGTCAGGAGCGCCGGTTCGCCTGCCAAGGTCGTCGCCATCGACGACGACGCCAAGATCCTCGGCTCGATCCGGAAGGGAACGGTCACCGCCACCGTCGTGCAGAACCCGGTCGCCCAGGCGGACATCGGAGCGTGGGCACTCGCCCTGCTGCAGACCGGGCAGTGCACCGTCCGCGAGCCCGGACAGATCGTGGACTCCGGCTCCTTCGTCGTCACCGAGTCCAATGTCGACACCTACGACAACGCCCGGAAGGCCAAGACCGAGCAGCTCAGGAAGCAGTTCGCGGACCAGGTCCTCACCTGCGGCTGAAGCCGCCGCCGGCCCTCAAGAAATCGGACGTCGCACGATGAGCATCATCACGACCGCCACGGCCCTGCTGGCGGATATCGCCGTGGAGACGGACCGCACCGACGCGGTGCAGTCCTTCGTCAAGCAGGAGACCATCCTCGTCGAGATCACCTCCGCGGACGGTCTCCACGCAACCGGCTACGCCTACACCATCGGGACCGGAGGCTCCTCCGTCCTGGCCCTGCTCCAGGACCATCTCCTCCCCCTCCTCGTCGGGCAGGACGCCCGCAACGTCGAGGGGCTCTGGCAACGGCTCTTCACCACCACCCGGTCGACCACCACCGGAGCGATCACCTCCCTGGCACTCGCCGCGGTGGACACCGCGCTGTGGGACCTGCGCTGCAAGCGCGCCGGGGAACCCCTGTGGCGGCTCGCGGGCGGTCATCGCCGCGAAGTACCCGTCTACGACACCGAGGGCGGCTGGCTGCACCTGAGCCCCGACGACCTGGTCAAGTCCGCGCTCCGGGCGCAGGAGGCCGGCTGGGCGGGCGTCAAGATCAAGGTGGGCAAGCCGGACGTCGCCGAGGACGCGGAGCGGCTGCGCGCCGTACGCGAGGCCGTGGGTCCGTCGTTGCACATCATGACCGACGCCAATCAGTCGCAGACCGTCTCCTCCGCGCTCCGGCTGGCATCGGCGCTCGAACCCTACGCGCCGTACTGGCTGGAGGAGCCGCTGCCGGCCGACGACCTCGGCGGCCACGCGCAGCTGGCGCGGGCCACCAGGATCCCGATAGCCGTCGGCGAGTCCATGTACTCGGTCATGCAGTTCCGCACCTACCTGGAGAACCGGGCCGCCTCCGTCGTGCAGGTGGATGCCGCCCGCATCGGCGGGATCACTCCGTGGCTGAAGGTCGCGCACCTGGCCGAGAGCCACAACGTGATGGTCTGCCCGCACTTCCTGATGGAGCTGCACGTGAGTCTGGCCGCCGCGGTGCCCAACGGGCACTTCGTCGAGTACATCCCGCAGCTGCGTGCCGTGACCCGCACCGAACTGGCCGTGCGGGACGGCATGGCCGTCGCGCCCGACGAGCCGGGCATCGGCATCGACTGGGACATGGACGCCATCGACAACCGGAGGGTGTCGTGACTCCGCCCGTCGCTCCACCGCTCCTCGATCCGGAGACCGAGGCGCCGCGGGCCGCCGCGCGCACCCCGCACAAGCTGCCGTTCTGGGTGAACCAGCGCCTCGGCCTGCTCGTGCTCACCCTCGCCCTGTGCGCGCTGTTCGGTGTGCTGCGCCCCGCCTTCCTGGACGAACGGCTCGTGCTCTTCCCCCTGCTGCGCGACATCGCGACCCTGACCGTGGTGGCGCTCGCACAGATGGTGGCCCTGTCCGTCGGACACATGAACCTGGCCGTCGGCCGCATGGCCGCCTTCGGGGCCCTGTTCGCCGGGTTCGGATACGACCGGCTCGGCCTGCCGCTGCCGCTCGGCCTCCTGTTGTGCCTGTTCGCCGGCGCGGCCATCGGCGCCCTGACCGGCTGGATCATCGCCCGCACCGGGGTGAGTTCGTTCGTGGTGACCCTGGCCATGGACTTCGCACTGCTGGGGCTGGTGTCGCTGCTGTACTCGGCTCTCACGGAGAACGCGGCGTTCACCACCAGGCCGTCGGGCCTGGCCGAGCTCCGGTCGTACTCACTGGCCGACATCTGTGCCGGCCCGGTGTGCGGATCACCCGCCGTACCCCAGATGATCCAGTTCACCGTGCTCGCGCTGGCCGCTCTCGGCTTCCTCTACGGATGCACCCGGCTCGGCCGGGAGCTCCTGCTCACCGGCGCCAACCCGGCGGCGGCGGAGCTGTCCGGCATCCCCACGGGCCGCCGCATCGTCCTGGCCCACGCCCTGTCGGGACTGCTGGCCGCCCTGGCCGGCTTCATGGCCGCCGTCGGCACCGGAACCTTCCGCGCCTCCCTCGGTGACGACTTCATGCTGCCGTCGTTCCTGGGCGCGGTGCTCGGCGGGACGCTGCTCACCGGCGGGGTCGTCTCGGTCATCGGCGCGCTGCTGGGCACCTCCCTGGTCGGCGTCATCCGCAAGGGCCTCGACCTGCTCGGAGTGGGCCTCGAAAGCCTGAACATCTACCTCGGCTGCGTACTGCTGCTGGCCCTGTCGGCCGACCGCGTGCGCACGGTCGTGTCCTATCGCAAGGTGGTGCGCTCCACATGACCACGATCTACGAACGGGGAGCCCGGGCCGGCTCGGCCCTGCGCCGCTTCTCCCGCTCGACCACGACAACGCTGCTGGGTGTGGCGGTGGTCGGCTACGTGGCTCTGGGCGTGGCCTCGTCCGGCTCCTTCTTCGAAGGGCCCTCCGTACGCACCTTCCTGCAGTACCTGGCCACTCCGATCCTCATCGGCCTCGCCCAGATGGTCGCGTTGTGTGTGGGCCAGCTCAACCTGGCGGTCGGTGCCCTCGGCGGGTTCAGCGCCTGCCTGATGGGCGTGCTGATGGCGGACAACGGTGTCCCGGCGCCTGTCGCCGCCGCGGTGGGTGTGCTGACGGCGGCCCTCGTCGGCCTGGTGACCGGCGTGTTCATCGTGGCGACGAGGATCAACGGGTTCATCGTCACGCTCGGCACGATGACGATCCTGCTGGGCGCGCAGTACCGGCTGGCCGGCACCCGCACCGTCGACGGCTACTCCGAGACCCTCAAGGACCTCGGCAGGGCGGCCCCGTTGAACCTTCCGCTGGTGTTCCTGGTCGCGCTCGCCTCGGCCGTCCTGCTCGCCGCCTTCATGTACCGCACCGTCGCGGGACGCCGTCTCCTCGCGGCCGGCGGCAACCCGCTCGCCGCCAGGCTGTCCGGCATCTCCACCGACCGGCAGATCGTGCTCGCCCACACCGTCTCCGGCCTGCTGGTCGGCGTGGCCGCGCTGACGGCGACCGCCTCCCTGCCGGGTGTCAACCGGAGCGTCGGCGGCGACTGGCTGCTGCCGAGCTTCGCCGCACCCATCATCGGCGGCGTGGCCCTGGTCGGCGGCAGTGTCGCGGTGCTCGGCACGGTGCTGGCGGCCTTCGTGATGCGGCTGATCGATGCCGCCCGGGCCCAGTTCTCCCTCGATCCGAGCTGGGTGAACTTCCTCATCGGACTGGTCGTGCTCGGCACCGTGGTCGGTGGGCGGATGCACCAGACCCATCTGGAGAAGAAGGGCAGGGAACAGCGGCGTATCCCGGCCGCGCCGGTGGAAACCGGCCGCGGGACGGACGCCGCCCTGCCGAGCGCGGGAGGCGCACGATGAACGACGTTCTGCTGGACTGCCGGGGCATCGTCAAGGTCTTCCCCGGTGTACGCGCGCTGGACGGCGTCGGACTGCGGCTGACGGCCGGCTCGGTACATGCCCTGCTGGGTGAGAACGGTGCGGGCAAGTCCACCCTGATCAAGGTCCTGACCGGTGTGCACTCCCCCGACGGCGGCCAACTCCTGTGGCAGGAGCAGGAGGTGCACCTGCGCTCGCCGCTGGAGGCCACCCGCACCGGCATCGGTGTCGTCCACCAGGAACGCAACCTCGTCCCCGGCTTCTCGGTCGCCGAGAACATCACCCTGCAGAGCCCTCCCTCGCGCCGCGGGCTCATCGACCGTGACGCCATGACGGAGCCGGCGCTCACGTGCCTGTCCGAACTCGGCCTGGACATCGATCCTCATCGGCCCGTCCGCGAACTCTCGGTGGCACAGCAGCAGTTGGTGGAGATCGCCAAGGCGCTCCACACCGAGAGCAGGGTGCTGCTTCTCGACGAGCCGACGGCCTCGCTCTCGCCGCAGGAGGCTGAGCGGCTGTTCGAGGTGGTCCGGCGGCTGGCCGCCAGGGGCACCTGTGTCGTCTTCGTCAGCCACAAGCTCGAAGAGGTCTTCGCCATCTGCGACACCGTCACGGTGCTCCGCGACGGCCGGTCCGTACTGGAGTCGTCGCCACTGGCCGGTCACACGCACGACGACGTGGTCGGCCTGATGGTGGGCCGTGCCCACTCCGCCACGGAGATGGAACCCCGCACCGTCGACGCATCCGCGCCGCCGGTGCTCTCGCTCGACCGGCTCGCGACCGCCGACGGGCACGAGGACATCTCCCTGGACGTGCGTCCCGGCGAGATCGTCGGTCTGTACGGTCTGGTGGGAGCCGGCCGCAGTGAGCTCGTGAAGGCGGTCCTGGGCCTGGAACGGTGCACGGGTGGTGAGATCCGGGTGCATGGACAGGCTGCCCGGATCAGCTCTCCGCGGCAGGCGCTCCACCGGTACGGGATCGGATACCTCACCGAGAACCGCAAGGAGGAGGGCGTCTTCCTCGAACAGCCCATCCACCGGAACATCACGGTGACGGTCTGGAGCAAGCTGGCCGGGGCGCTGGGTTTCGTCTCGGCGCGCAAGGAGCGCGACATCGCGCAGGACCTGGTCGACCGGCTGGGAATCCGCGTCTCCGGACTCGCGCAGAACGCCGGTGAACTCTCCGGGGGCAACCAGCAGAAGGTGAGCCTGGCGAAGTGGCTCGCTGCCGACACACGTCTGCTCATCGTCGACGAGCCGACCGTCGGCGTCGACGTCCGCACCAAGCACGCCTTCCACGAGCTGCTGTGGGACCTGGCCCGCCGCGGGCTGCCCATCCTGCTCATCAGCAGCGACCTCGCAGAAATGATCACACTCGCGGACCGGGTCGTCGTGATGGCCGATCACCGGATCCGCGGGGAGGTCGCCAACGACCGGGACTACGAGAGCATGAGCGGTCAGATCATCCGCATCATCCACGACCGGGCGGACTCCGTAGTCGCTTCGAAGGCCGATGCCCGATGAAGCGCGTGGCCCAGGTGATCCGGGTCCGTCCGGAGAGGCTCGACGAGTACCGCGATCTGCACCGCCGGGTCCCGCAGCCGGTTCTGGACCGGCTGCGGGCCAGTCACATCGCGAACTACTCGATCCATCTGCTCGGCGACCGGCTCTTCGCCTACTTCGAGTACCACGGCGACGACCTGGCCGCCGACCTCGCCCTCATGGCCGCGGACGACGCGACGCAGGCGTGGTGGCGGCTGACCGATCCGTGCCAGGAGCCGGTCCCCGAAGCCGCGCCCGGGGAGCACTGGGCGTCGATGGAGCAGGTGTTCCTCATGGAGTGACCGCCCCGGACCCCACGCTCCCCCGACTCGCCCACCTCGCCCCCTCCCCCTCACCGAACCAGGACGTCAGCCATGCCCAGCGATCTCGGGAGACAGCCGCTCGGCGGCAGCAGCACGTGGACATCGCCGCTCGCCTTCGGCGCGGCGACCCTCGGCAACCTCTTCACCGAAACGACGGACGACCAGGCGGCAGCCACGGTCGAAGCAGCCTGGAACCACGGCATCCGGTCGTTCGACACGGCACCGCACTACGGTCTGGGACTGTCCGAACGCCGCCTCGGTGCCGCGCTGCGCCTCCGGCCGCGCGCCGAGTTCACCCTCTCCACCAAGGTCGGACGCCTCCTGGATACCGCGGCGGGGCTGCGCGGCTCCGACCTGGAGAACGGCTTCGCCGTCCCGTCCACGCACCGGAGGGTGTGGGACTTCACGGCCGACGGCGTGCGCCGCAGTCTGGAGGACAGCCTGGTCCGCCTCGGCCTGGACCATGTGGACATCGTGTATCTGCACGACCCGGACGACCATGCGGAACAAGCCCTCGACGAGGCGTATCCGGCCCTCGAACGACTCCGCGCGGAAGGCACGGTGAAGGCCATCGGCCTGGGCATGAACCAGCCCCGCCTACCGTCCCGCTTCGTACGCGAGACGGACATCGATGTGGTGCTGCTCGCCGGTTGCTACACGCTGCTGGATCGGAGCGGCCTCCGGGAGCTGTTGCCGCTCGCCGCCGGACGAGGTGTCTCGGTCGTGGCCGGAGGTGTCTTCAACTCGGGGCTGCTCGCCGCGCCCGGGCCTCTGGCGACCTACGGCTACCGGACGGCGGCGCCGGACATGCTGAAGCGTGCGCTGGCCCTGCAGAGGGTCTGCGAGGGACACGGGGTGCCTCTGCGGGCGGTCGCGGCACGTTTCCCCCTCGGTCACCGCGCTGTCGCGTCGGTGCTGCTCGGACTGCGCAGCGCGGAGGAGGTGGCGGACGCCGTCGGACAGTTCCGCCGCCCGCTGCCGGACGCCCTGTGGCAGGACCTGCGCGCGGAGGGTCTGCTTGCCGCGGATGTTCCGGTCCCGAACGGCACACCGGCCGTCCCTGGTGACGGCCGGTCCGACCACATGGATCACCCATGACCTCGGCGTTCACCACCGCCCCGATGCCGCTTGGCTAAACTGCGGCTGTCCCGAGAAACCCGAGCAACAGGAGAACGGATGCCACCGCAGGACCGTTCTGCAGGCAGGCTCAAGGACTCGGACGGAGAGACAGGGTCCGCGCCCCCTGCCAGGCAGGTGCTCTCCGACAGCGTCTACGAGGACATCAAGGCGAAGGTCATGGACCATGAGATCGCGCCGGGTGCCCGCGTCGGCATCGACGCCCTCTCGCGGACCCTGGGCGTGTCCCCGACACCCGTACGTGAGGCCCTGGCCCGCCTCGAAGCCGACGGCCTGGTGGTGAAGCGGTCGCTCTCGGGATACCGCGCCACCGAGTTGCTGACGCGGCAGGGCGTTGAGGAACTCTTCGAGATGCGCCTGCTGTTGGAGCCCAGGGCCACGGAACTCGCGGCGGCGAACGCCACCGAGGAGGAGCTCGACACCATCGAGCAGATCGTGGAGGAGATGCAGACGCTCCCGGGGCCGACGGGCCGGTACGCGGACTACCGCGACTTCGCCGCCCTGGACCAGCGCTTCCACGACGCCATCGCCGCCGCGTCGCACCGGCCGCTGCTCGCCGCCGCGGTCGAACGGCTCCACTCGCATCTGCACGTCTTCCGGCTCACCCACGTCGAACTCGCCGGAAATCCGACACTGGCCGAACACGAGAACATCGTGCGCGCCATACTCCGCAGACGGGCCGACCGCGCCGCGGCCGCCATGACGGAGCATCTCACCCGCAGTCTGCAACGTCAGCTGAGCCACGGGAGCGAGTCGTAGCGTCAGCTGAGCCATGGCACCAAGTCGTGGTGTCGGCCGAGCCCGCGACCGAGTCCCGGGGAAGCGGTTCGTCAGCAGTCATGGCCTGCCGGCTCCCACGCGGCCCGCGCACCGTCCACCGTCCTCGGTCAGAGCGTGAGCATCGCCTCGGCGACCTCGCCGACCGCCGCGTCGGGGATCGCGGTGGCGGCCTCTTCGAGGACGAGCAGGCGTGCCCCGGGGATCTCGCGCGCGAGCACCTCGCCGTTGCCGACGGGGAAGAACGCGTCGCGGCGGCCGTGGACGACGAGTGCGGGGACACCGATCCCGGACAGGCGCTCACGCCAGCGGGGCGTGCAGTCGAGCCTGGAGAAGACCATGCCCATCTGGTTGGCCATCTGGACCGGGGGCGCGGTGCCGGGTGTGCGGTCCCAGATGCGCGCGGCGACCGCGCGCGCGGCGGCGGGGTCGTTGCCGAGGATCTCGGCGCCGGCGGCGGCGAACTCCGCGACCGCGTCGCGGTCGGTCCAGTCGGGCATCGGGCGCGCGAACAGCCGGCGCATCGTCGCCTGGTCATGGTCGGGAAGGTCGTCGTCGGGCGGCCCGGGGGCGACCGCACGGGTGCCTACGAGGGTGAGTGCCGAGAACGCGCCCGGATGGTCCAGCACGGCCACCTGAGCGACCATCCCGCCGACGCCGGTCCCCGCGATGTGCGCGGGCCCGTCGCCGAGCGCTTCGACGAGGGCCGCCGCGTCGGTGGCGAGGTCGCGCAGGGTGTAGGCGGGCGTCTCCGGATCCGCCGTCGTGGACTCCCCGCTGTCGCGCAGGTCGTAGCGGACCACACGTCGCCCGCCGGCGGCGAGGCGCTCGCAGAGCGCGTCGGGCCAGGAGAGCATCGTGGTCCCGCCGACGAGCAGGACGAGCGGCGCGTCGTCGTCGCCGAACGACTCGACGCCCAAGGCGATTGCATGGACGTGGACAGTGGTCATCGGATCACCGGAAGTCGTCGTGGGCCGGGTGCGTCGCGGTCGATGCCGAGATTACGCTCCGCCGCACCGACGCGTGCGGAGCTGCGCCGCTGCGCGGTGGTGTCCCGGAGATCCCGGTCCGGCGCAGAGCAGGGAACGGGCCCCGGACGGGCTGCCGGCCGGCCTCAGCGACGCACCCTGAACTTCAGGTGCAGTACGCGGTCACCCTGGACGACCACGTCGGGATCCTCCAGCAGCTGCTGCCCGTCGATGCCGCCGAAGAAGCGCTTGCCCGAACCGAACACCGCCGGCACCACGTCCATCGCCACTTCGTCCACGAGGCCGGCCGCGAGGATCTGGCCGCCCACCTCACCGGCGTTGACGGCGACGACTCGGTCTCCGGCGAGTTCCTGGGCCTTGTGGATCGCGGCTTCCACGTCGCCGACGAAGTGGTACGACGCCTCGGGGTGCCAGCCCTCGGGCTTGGGCCGGTGGGAGACCACGACCACGTGGTCGCCCGCGGGCGGCCGGCCCTCCCAGCCGTTCACCAGGTCGAACAGGTGCCGGCCCATCACGATCGTGCCGATCGCCTCCCACATCGGCCGGACGTACTCCGCCGACGCGCGCGAGACCCTGAAGCCTCCTCCGCCTTCGGAGTGGTCGTACTCCTGGTCCCGGTCGCCGCTGCCTTCGGTGAGCGGGGTGTCCCCGCTGAAGTACCAGTCGTGGAGCGGCCCCACGTCGTCGTTCTTGTCGGCGATGAACCCGTCCACCGACACCACGTTGTGCATGATCACTGTGCCCACGGGGTTCTCCTCGACTCGGCGGCTCTGTTTGCCGCTGGTTGTGTCACCGCTGGTCACCGCTTGCCTCCGCATGAGCGGCTGCCTCCGATGATGCGGCCCTGCGGGCGTCCGCGCTTGTAAGAAATCAATCGGCGGGCATCGGGCCGTCGTCCGGCGGGAACTCCTGCTCGGCCGGGATCCGGCGCCGCAGCGCCAGGTACTCCGTCGGCGTGTGGCCGGTGAAGTCCTTGAACTCCTTGCTGAAGTGGGCCTGGTCGAAGTAGCCCGCCGTGAGAGCGAGTTCCGTCCAGTCGACGGGGCGCAGCACGTCCACGGACAGGATCAGACGTGCGAACCGGTAGATGCGGGCGACCTTCTTCGGCGTGACCCCGACGTGAGACTTGAACTGCGCGGCCAGGTGGTTGCCGCTCACGCCTGCGGCATCGCTCAGCGCGGCGACCGGGACCGCGCCGCAGGACGCCTCCAGCCACCCGCCCGAGTGCCGGACGAGATCGAGACCGCGTGGCGGCGTCCCGACGAACCGCGACCGCAGTTCCTCCTCCAGGACCCGCAGCGTCTCGGCGGCCGAGGTGGCCTCGCCGGCCTGGTTGCGGATCCGGTCCACCGACCGCTGCCAGACGGAGTCGACGGGCACCCATCGGTCCCGTAGCTCGGTCGCGGGCACGTCGACGAAGGGCGACATGCCCCAGGGCTTGAAGTGCACTCCGACGAGCCGTACCCGTGTGGGGTACTCGTAGAGGAATCGCCTGGTCCACAGCCCCATGAACAGTCCGTCGGTCAACGATGTCGGCGAGACCGCGGGGTCCGAGTCCCACAGGCGGGCCGGGTCGCCCAGGTTGATGAGCAGGTGCGTCGACGGCATCGGCGGAACGACCGTCCGGCGGTGGCCCGGCACCCCGGTCAGGCAGTAGATGTCGTCGATGAACCGGTCCAGCGGCGGCGCAGGCACCCGGCCGACGTACTCCATGCACTCAGTATCGCGGACGACGGTTCGGACGACCTCATGGACGACGCGCATCCGCCGCGGGCTGCACCGGCCACGGACCGGTCACCAGGCGTCCCAGTGCAGGACCTGTTCGCGCGGGATGCGCCGGGCGGGGCGGAAGTCGGTGCCGACGGTGTGGGCGACCGGGATGAAGGCGGCCTGCATCACCTCTCCGTACGGGATGCCGAGCACCTCTGCGAACTCCCGCTCCAGCGGCAGGTTCCCGGTCGTCCACACGGTTCCGAGGCCGCGCTCGCGGGCGGCCAGCATGAAGCTCCACGCGGCGGGGAGGATCGACCCCCAGGTGCCGGCCTGGTGGGTGACCGAGAGGCCCTCGGTGCGTCCCTCGACGCAGGGGATGACGTAGGCGGGCACCTCGTGCAGATGCCGGTACAGGTGCTCGACACCCGTGTACACCCGCCCCATCACGCCCGGCGCGACCTCGGCCCGGCGCACGTCCCGTGCGGGCAGCGGCTGGTGGGCCTCCGGGACGCTCAGGCCCGCCCGCCACAGGTCGGCGAGAACGGCCCGGCGGCCCGGGTCGGTGACGATGACGAAGTGCCAGCGCTGCCGGTTGCGGCCGGTGGGGGCCTGGACCGCGAGGTCGACGCACTCCTCCAGGAGGGCGCGGGGCACCGGCCGGGTCAGGTCGAGCCGGTGGCGGACGGCCCGGGTGGTGGAGAGCAGGGTGTCGGAAGCAAGACCGAGGTTCATGCGTTGAGCCTCGTACGGCCCGGACGGGCGGGGGAAGTCCGGGCTTCCACTGAGTGGAATCCGACGAAGGACAGGGGCGGGGAGTTGGGCGAGAGCGTGGCGGGACGGCTCTTCTCGGTGCTGGACGCGTTCGAGAGCGGTGGCCCGCCGGCACTGCGGCTCACCGACATCGCGGCCCGCACCGGGCTCCCGGCGCCGACGGCTCTGCGCCTGGTGCGTGAGCTGGTGTCGTGGGGCGGTCTGGAGCGGGGTGCGGACGGCAGGTACCGGCTGGGGCTCCGGCTGCGGGTGCTCGGCGCGGCGGCACCCTGCCCGCGCGGGCTCCTGGACGCGGCGCTCCCGGCACTGCGGGCACTGGCGGCCCGGACCGGCGGTCACGCGGACTTGGCGGTGGTCTCCGACCCGCCGGCCGGAGGGGTGCTGTGCCTGGTGAGCGGGGAGCGGCCGCCGATGCATGCGACGGCGTACGGGAAGGTGCTGCTCGCTGCTCCGCCGGCGGAGCTGCCCCGGCACACCCGGCACACGGTGGTCTCCCCCGGCGTCCTGGCCGGCCAGCTCGCCCGGGTCCGGGCGGCGGGTCTCGCGGTCTGCGCCGAGGAGTTCCGGCTGGGCGAGGTGTCGGTGGCCGCTCCGGTGCGGGGCCCGGTGGGAACGGTGGGCGCGCTGGGCGTCACCGTCTCCATCGGCGTACCGCTGGACCGGGTGGTGGCGGCGGTCCGGGCAGCGGCCGCGCGGGTTCGGCCTCCGGAGCAGCCACCGTCGCCATGACCGTCTCCGGCCATCACGCCTCGGGAACTCGCACGCGCACGCGCACGTGCTCAGCGGAAGGCGGCGGCGTTCTCCGACACCCACTGCCGGAACGCCCTGGCCGGGGCACCGGTGATCCGGGGCACCGTGTCACGCACCATGAGCAGTTCGTCGTTGAGGTCGCCACCGGTCAGGTCCAGCACCGCGTCAGCGGCTTCGTCGCCCAGAAAGGCCGCCATCTCGCTGTGGGCCTCCTGCCGGCTGATCTCGGCGAACGGCACCTTCCGCCCCAGAGCGGTGGCGACGGCCTCGGCCTGCTGCCGTGCAGTGATGCGCTCCGGGCCGGTCAGCGCGTACGTACGCCCCCGGTGGCCGGAGCCGGTCAGTGCGACGCGGGCCACCGATGCGATGTCCGCGGGGTGGATCGTGGGGAGACCGACGTCCGCGTAGGGCACGCGGACCGACTCGTGCGCTCGGATCGTTGCCGCCCACCACAGTGCGTTCGAGGCGAACTGTGTCGGCCGCAGGATCGTCCATGCCATGCCGCTGTCCTGCAACAGCTGCTCGACGGCCAGGTTCTCGCCGGCGGGGCCCAGGTGCGGATGGGTCTGGACGGTTATAGACGAGACCAGCACCACGTGTTCCACGCCGGCCCGCCGGGCCGCCTCGATGATCCCGGCGTCCGCCCCCACCCGTGACACGAGAAAGAGGGAGCGAACCCCCTCCAGCGCGGCTTTCAGTGAATTCGCGTCAGCCAAGTCGCCCTCAACGGCCTCCACCCCTTCCGGGAACGCGGCCCGAGCGGTGTCACGGGTGAGGGCCCGCAGCGGTCCGGCGCCGAGCGTCCGGAGCTCACGCACGAGCGCGCTTCCGATGTTCCCGGTGGCTCCGGTTACAAGGATCATGAAGTCTTCTCCAACCATCAGGCGGCGATCAACACGAGACGAAGCTATTTCCTCAACCAGACTTGAGGTCAACAGGCACCGGCCGACAGGCATCGCCAGGAACCGGCAGGGATGGTCCGGATTCAAGGTGATCAAGGCCGATTCCGGGCGTGACGGCGGTCACCCCGGCCCCTTGTCAGCAATCAGGGCGCCGTCTCGTTCAAAGGACACGCGAACGAGACAGGGAGCAACGCCATGAAGCACCGCATCGTCGTACTCGGCGCCGGTTACGCCGGGGCCTTCGCCGCCGGGAGTCTGGCCCGCCGGCTCTCCCCCGCCGACACCGAGATCACCGCGGTCAACGCCTCGCCCGACTTCGTCGAACGGATGCGGCTCCACCAGCTCGCGATCGGCCAGGACCTCACGTTCCGCAGGCTCGCTGACGTATTCGCCGGTACCGGTGTGCGGTTGCGCCTCGCGCGCGTCACCGGCATCGACCTCGAACGCGGGACCGTAGCCATGACCGGTGAGGACGGCGCCGACGAGCTCGGGTACGACACCCTTCTCTACGCTCTCGGCAGCTCCGCGGCCCATCACGGGGTGCCCGGCGTGGCCGAGTACGCCTTCGACGTCACCGGCCGGTCCTCGGCGCTGCGGCTGCGGGAGCGCATGAGCGGTCTGGGCGAGGGCGGCACCGTGCTGGTCGTCGGCGAGGGGCTGACCGGCATCGAGACGGCCACCGAGTTCGCCGAGTCCCGGCCCGATCTCAGGGTCGCACTCGCCGCCCGCGCCGAGCCGGGCGCCTGGCTCTCCCCGAAGGCCCGCCGTCACCTGCGCCGGGCCTTCGACCGGCTGGGCATCACCGTTCACGAGCACACCGGTATCGCAGCCGTCGAACCGGCACGGGTGATCGCCACGGACGGGAGGTCCATTCCGGCCGACGTGACCGTGTGGTCGGCCGGGTTCGCCGTGCACCCCATCGCGGCGGCCGCCGGTCTGGAGGTGGCGGGCACCGGCCGGATCGTGGTCGACCGCACCATGCGCTCCGTCTCGCACCCGGACGTCTACGCCGCCGGGGACAGCGCCCATGCGATCGGCGAGAACGGTAGGCCACTGCCGATGTCCTGCGCCTCGGCCGGCTTCACCACCATGCAGGCGACCGCCGCGATCATCGCGCGCCTGACGGACAGTGAGGTCCCGGCCGTCGGGCTGAAGTACTACGGAAATCACATCAGCCTCGGTCGACGGGACGCCATCTTCCAGATGGTGGACGGGGACGTCCGGTCGAAGTCCTGGTACCTGGGCGGCAGGACCGCCGCGCGGCTCAAGGCGGGCGTGCTCAAGGGGGCCGGGTGGAGCACCGCCCATCCGTCCTTCGGCCTGCCGAAGCGCAAGCAGCGCCTGGCCGCCGCGCCTGATGCGGCCGGTACGAAGGCCGCTGCATAGGGTGATCCGCATGGACGAAGCGGCTGTCGAACGGTTCGAGGCCGGCCGGGGGCGGCTGGCCTCGCTCGCGTACCGCCTGCTCGGCTCGGCCGCCGACGCCGAGGACGCCGTGCAGGACACGTTCCTGCGCTGGCAGGCCGCGGACCGCGGGCGGATCGAGGTACCGGAGGCGTGGCTGGCCACGGTCCTCACCCGTCTCTGCCTCGACCGTCTCCGCTCGGCACAGGCGCGCCACGAGCGAACGGCCGGTGCGTGGCTGCCCGAACCCCTCCTCGACGGCGACCCGATGCTCGGCCCGGCCGACACGTTCGAGCAGCGCGAATCGGTGTCCTTGGCCGTGCTCACCCTCCTGGAGCGCCTCTCGCCCTTCGAGCGGGCTGTCTACGTGCTGCGCGAGGCGTTCTCGTACGGCCACGCCGAGATCGCCGCGATCCTCGGCATCTCCGAGTCGGCGAGCCAGCAGCACCTCCACCGGGCCCGGATCCGGATCTCCGCCGAGCGCCGCCGGGGCGGCGAGACCGACCCCGCGTCCGCGCGCCGGGTCGTCGAGGAGTTCCTCGACGCCGCCGTGTCAGGGCGTACCGAACGGCTGGTGGCACTGCTCACCGACGACGTGACGGTGGTCTCGGACGGCGCCGGGCTGGCCAAGCGGCTGCTGCGGTACAGGACGCGCGAGCGGGTCGCCTCCTATGTGCGGGCCGGCTTCAGGCCCACGCCGGCGAAGCGGCGGCTGGCCGGCGGTCCGGTCGCCATGCATGTCGCGCTGGTCAACGGCTCGGTGTCCGTGCTCGCCGTGGTGAACGACCGGGTCGTGGGCGCCGTGGCGTTCGAGGTCAGCGAGGGCAAGGTCGCGTCGCTTCAGGGCATCGCCGCACTGGACCGGCTGGGGCGCCTCAACGACGCCTGGCAGCGGCACGCACCCCAGGAGCCGGTCATCGCCGCGTGGTGACCGGCTCCTGGGAGGAGGCGGCATCCGGTGACCCGGTCCGGGAGACGGAGGCCCGTCCGCCGCCTCACCGCACGCCGGGGCCGACGGCCGTCAGCGGCCCTTGCGCACCCGGGCCGCCGCGCGTGCCTCCGCCGTCTTGCGGGCGTCGGCCGTCTTGCGGGACTCCTTGGGGCGGCCGGGGCGCGTGCCCATGCCGCGGAACGGGGCGTTGCCGCTGCCCTTCCCCTCGATGGGCGGGCGCTTCGCCCCGGTGATGGCGGTCAGCTTCTCCTCGCCGGAGCGCACCTGGGTGACGGTCGGCCGGATCCGCGCGTCGGTCATGATCCGGTTCACGTCCCGCCGCTGGTTCGGGGTGACCAGCGTGACCACGTTCCCGGACTCCCCGGCGCGAGCCGTACGCCCGCCGCGGTGCAGATAGTCCTTCGCGTCGGCCGGCGGATCCACGTTGACGACGAGGTCCAGCGCCTCGATGTGAATGCCCCGTGCCGCGACGTTGGTGGCCACCAGCACGGTGATCTCGCCGTCCTTGAACTGCGCGAGCGTGTGTGTGCGCTGCGGCTGCGACTTCCCGCTGTGCAGGGCGCCGGCCCGTACGCCGCTGGCGCGCAGGTGCCGGGTGAACTGGTCCACTCCGGCCTTGGTGTCCAGGAACATCAGGACCCGGCCGTCCCGCGCGGCGATCTCGGTCGCGGTGGCGTACTTGTCGGCGGGGTGGATGTTCAGTACGTGGTGTTCCATCGTGGCGACCGAGGCCGCCACCCGGTCGAGCGAGACGACGACCGGATCGTGCAGGTGGTCCTGCACCAGCTGGTCGACGTTGCGGTCGAGCGTGGCCGAGAAGAGCAGCCGCTGCCCGTCGGGGCGGACCTGGCCCAGGATCTCCGAGACCTGCGGCAGGAATCCCAGGTCGCACATCTGGTCCGCTTCGTCCAGCACCGTGATCCGCACCTGCTGCAGTTCGCAGAACCGGCGCGACACGAGGTCGGCGAGGCGCCCCGGCGTCGCCACGACCACTTCGGCACCGGCCCGCAGCGCCGCCGCCTGCCGGTTGATCGCGAGCCCGCCGACCACCGTCGTGAGCCGCATGTTCATCGCCTGTGCGTACGGGCCGAGCGCGGCGCTCACCTGCTGCGCGAGCTCGCGGGTCGGCACCAGGACCAGGGCGAGCGGCCGTTTCGGCTCCGCCCGCATGCCTGCCGTCCGCACCAGCAGCGCGAGCCCGAAGGCAAGCGTCTTGCCGGAGCCGGTCCGCGCGCGGCCGAGGACGTCGCGTCCGGCCAGTGCGCTGGGCAGGGTCGCCGCCTGGATCGGGAAGGGCTCGGTCACGCCGAGGCCGGTCATCGTGGCCACGATTTCCGGCGGCAGCCCGAGTGCGTCGAAGGACTCGGCCGGCGGCAGGCCGGGGGCCGCCGTCTGCGGCGTTGTCGGTTCGCCCTTCGGGGCCGGCGGCTTCGCGTTCATGGGGTAACCCTTCTCGGTCCGGCGCCCCAAACACACCGGGGCCCGTACCCCTCGGTACGGGCCCCAACGGTTTTGAAGCGTGTTCCCAGTTTACCAGTGAGTGTCCGGCGCCCTCGGGTCCCGTAGGCGCGTTCGCCGACGTCACCGGCGCCGGTATCCGGCCCGGGCAGCGGCGGCACACGCCGAGAGGGCGACTCGCTGCGTGCTCACACCGTCATGAGCTTGCCGCGCTTGAGCCGGATCACCTCGTCGGAGGCGTCGGCCACCTGCCGCGAATGCGTCACCACGATCACGCACTTGCCGTCGTCGTGCGCCAGCTTCCGGAATACCTCGATGATCCCCTCGGCGGTGTCCTGGTCGAGGCTGCCGGTGGGTTCGTCGGCGAACAGGATGTCCACTTCGCAGGCGAGCGCGCGGGCGATGGCGACGCGCTGCTGCTGGCCGCCGGAGAGCTCGGGTGTCGGCCGGTGCCGGTCGCCCTCGTCCACGCCGAGCAGGCCGAGGAGTTCGGTGGCTCGCTTCTTCCTGTTGCGGCCCTTCACTCCGGTGATCTCCATGGCCGACGTGATGTTCTGGACGGCCGTCATGTACGTGAGCAGGTTCAGCGACTGGAAGACCGTGGACACGTGGCGGTTGCGGTACCGGCCGAGGCCGATGGCGGAGACGTCCTCGCCCTTGAAGCGGACGGTGCCCGTCGTGGGCGAGTCGAGGCCGCTCGCGAGCGAGAGGAGCGTGGTCTTGCCGCTGCCGGAGGGGCCTATGACGGAGTACATCCGGCCCTGTTCGAAGGAGTGGTTGACGTCCTTGAGAACGGTGCGGCGGCTGTTGCCGTACGGGTAGGTGCGGCTCAGGCCGGTGAGCCGGAGGATCGGGGTGGTCACGTCACTCGCCCTTCGTGAGGATGTCGCGCGGGTTGAGGCGGAGGATCCGGATGCCGGGGACGACCGTCGCCAGGGCCGCGATGCCGAGGCCGGTGGCTCCGATCGCGCCGATGTCGCCCGCACCGAGCTCGATGTCGATCGAGTCGATGGGCTCGGCCCCGGGGGTGTCCTCCTTGTTCGCGCCGCCGGTGGGATCGGCGAGGTCCGGCTGTGGGCCTTGGCCGGCGGCGGCGTCCTCGGCGGAGGACACCTGTCCCGCGAGCAGTTGGTCGCCGACGGCCTGGGCGATGAACTGGCTGCCTGCCGCGGCGAAGCCGGTCGCCAGGACGGCGCAGGCGACCACTTCCACCAGGTGCTGGCCCAGCAGCTTGGGCTTCTTCTCGCCGAGGGAGAGCAGGATGCCCATCTCCTTGCGGCGTTCGCGCATGTTCGAGGCGATGATCAGCGCGAGGATGACCGTGCCCGCGACGGCGACGAGCCAGACCGTGAGGGAAGCGAAGTCCGCGGTCTTGGTGATCGGGCCGACCAGGGTCCTGTACTGCTTGTCGTTGACGCTCAGCGGGAAGACCGTCAGATCGGCTCCGGCTGCCTTCGCGTCCTTCTTGAGCCGGTCCAGATCGCCGGGGTCGCGCAGGGTGAAGGTGGCGGACTTGACCACACCGCCGCCGGCGTCGAGCTTCTTGCCGTCGAGGCGGGTGGCGCCGTCCGGGGTGACGTAGATCTGGTTCGACGGCGCCTGTATCGGCGGTACGTACGTACCGGGGTCGGCCGTGCTGTTCCGGTAGATTCCGCCGACGACGAATGCGGTTTCCTTGGTGCTGAGGCGGCCGTCGGGATTCTGGATATTGGCGTTGAGTCTGATTCTGTCGCCGACCTCGAGGTGGTTGTCCTTGGCCACCCGTTCCTCGATGACGACCATGTCGCTCGCGCTGTCGGACGTTATCCCGGTGCCGGAGACGAGCTTCGAGTCGCCGTTGCGGAAGTCCTTGACCGATTCCAGGTCACGGACACCGTCGGCCTTGAAGAAGTCCACACCCCCGGTGTCCTGGCCGGTCGGCGCGGGAACCGGCTGGTGGAGCCCGACCTGGTCGGTGGGGGCCGCGACCCCGTCCTTCGTGTAGTTGCACTGCGCCACGACGGACGACTCACAGATCCTGTCGACGAGGCTGCGGGGCAGGTCGGCGTCGGCGCCGATCATCCCGGGCCGGCCGCCGTCGCCCTCCGCGCCCTTCCCCGAGGCCAGGTAGGCGTCGAGATCGAGTTGCATCGTCGCCACCGCGCCCACGCTGTTCTTGGCCGAGTCCACGGCGCGGGCCGCGGCGGACCGGATCAGGAAGCCGGACAGGACCAGGGTGCAGATGACGAAGAACAGACCGATGAGCATCACGGTTTTGCCCGGATGGCTTCGCAGCCGCCACCAGGCCCGTTTGAACAGATTCATGATTCTCACGCTAGGAGGACGGAGTTTTGAGTGGCGTTTGCGCGCGGCGTTCCCACGGGACGTCTCATACGCGGATCAAAGGCGCCGTTTGATAGGACGGAACCGGTACGTGTCGGCAGGGCGACCGCGTGCCGGGAACGGACGTCGGAGCAATGAGAAGCAGAGGTTGGCGCGCGTGCGTGTGCTGGTGGTCGAGGACGAGCGGTACATGGCACGGATCCTCGAGATCGGGCTGCGCAGGGAGGCGATCGCGGTCGATGTGGTGCACGACGGAGCGCGTGCCCTGGAGCAGCTCACGGTGTACGACTACGACGCGGTGGTCCTCGACCGGGACCTGCCCGGGGTCCACGGCGACGAGGTGTGCCGCCGGATCGTCGAGATGGGTCTGGACTGCCGCGTCCTCATGCTGACCGCGGCCTCACGCCTCGGCGACAAGGTCGAGGGCCTCGGTCTCGGAGCCGACGACTACCTGGCGAAGCCCTTCGACTTCCCGGAGCTGGTCGCCCGGCTGCGGGCGCTGTACCGCCGCAGCCCCATGGCCCACGCGCCGGTCCTCGCCTTCTCCGACGTACGGCTCGACACCCATCGCCGGCGCGTCACCCGCGCGGGCACCGAGGTACGGCTCACCCCGAAGGAACTCGCCGTCCTGGAGCTGCTGATGCGCGCCGACGGAGGGGTGCTGAGCGCCGAGTACCTCCTGGACAAGGCCTGGGACGTGAACACCGACCCCTTCACCAACGCGGTACGCCTGGTGGTGCACACCCTGCGCAAGAAGCTCGGCGAACCACAGCTGGTCCACACGTCCATCGGCGCGGGCTACTACCTGGGGACCGCATGAGACGGCCCGGACGCGGGCCGCGGACGCTGAGCATCCACACCCGGCTGTTCCTCGGCTTCGGGTCCGCCCTCGGGGTGTGCGCCGCGCTGATGGTCACGATCATCTACGTCGGCATGCGCTTCCTGCCCACGTACGACTTCAGTGAGACCGTGGTCGTCCCGGACGCCTCGTCCTGGCCCCCGTTCCCCGCCCCGACCACCGAGCCACCTGTCGCGGCCAGTCCCGCCCCGGGACTCGTGCCGGGGCGCAGGGCCGAGCACCTGGGCAGCATCTCCAGCAAGGAGGACGTCTGGAACACGGTTCTGCTGGTGTCCACCGGCGGGGTGCTCCTGGTGATGGTTCTCGGCCTCGGTGCCGGCTGGCTGCTCTCCAGACGGCTGCTCGCCCCCCTGCACACCATCAGCGAGGCCGCGGCCAAGGCGGCGGACGGCAACCTGACCGAACGCATCGACGCCCAGGGCCCCGAGGACGAACTCAGGCAGCTGGCCGACACCTTCGACACCATGCTGGCCCGCCTGGAGCAGTCCTTCACCGCACACCAGCGGTTCGCCGCGAACGCCTCCCACGAACTGCTCACTCCCCTGGCCACCACCCGGGCCGCCCTCCAGCTCGCCGCCGACGACCCCACGGGCGCGGAGCTCGCCGAACTCGCTCCGATGCTCCGGGAGACGAACGAGCGCAACATCAGCGTCGTACGGGCCCTGCTCGACCTCGCCGGAGCCGATCAGGTCGCCTTCGACCCCGCCCCGGTCGACCTCTCCGACCTCGCGGAACGGTCTGCCGCCACCCGGTCCGGGCAGGCGGCCGCGAACGGGGTCCGGCTCGACGTGGACACCGAATCCGGCTGTGCGGTCGCGGGCAACGCCACCCTGCTCAGGCAGCTGCTCCTCAACCTCCTCGACAACGCCCTCACCCACAACATCCACCGGGAGGGCCGCGTCCACCTCGCCGTGTTCCGGGACGGCGCGAAGACGGTGGTGGAGGTCGAGAACACCGGCCCGCAGCTCGTCGACACCGTGGTCGAGCGGCTCTTCGAACCCTTCTACCGGGCACACTCCCGCGTGGGCAGCGACCGTGCGGGCCACGGCCTGGGCCTGGCGATCGTCCGCTCGATCACCACCGCCCACCACGGCACGGTCACCGCGGCCGCGAACCCCGCGGGCGGGCTCACCGTGCGGGTCGAGTTCCCGGCACCGCACCGCATCACGGAGGGCCCCGCCGCCACGCCCTGAGGACTGGACCACCAGGAACTGCGGGACAGCCCTCAGTCTCCGGCTTCGCCCGGATCTCCGGCGTCGCGGTGTCCCCGGCGGGCGTCGCGGTCGAAGATGCCCATGATCTCGCAGGGGCCGCCATCGGCGCCGATCGCGTGCGGCATCATCGTCGGGAACTCCGCGGCCTGGTTGGTCTCCACCCGAACACGGCGGTGGCCCAGCATCAGGACAGCGGTGCCGGAGAGCACGACGAGCCATTCGCGGCCCGGGTGGGCGCGCATCCGCGCGGGGTTGTCCGGCGGCGGCCCGGTCATCCGCTGTCGCATGACGGTCATGCCGGGATCGCCCCTCATCGGCCAGCGCATCAGACCGTGAGCGGTGTCGATCATGGGGCTGATGACGACGTCGTCGGCGGCGTTCTCGACGAGCTGGTCGAGGGTGGTGTCCAGGGCGCGGGCGAGGGTGACGAGCTGGTCCAGCGCCAGGCGGCGCCGGCCGTTCTCGATGCGGCTCAGCGAGGACTGGCTGAGGTTGGCGCGGGTGGCCAGTTCTTCCAGGGACCAGCCCTGTGCGACGCGCAGGGCACGGATGCGTTTGCGCACGAGGCTGTCCAGCGCTCCATCTTCTTGCGTCATACGCAAGAGTGTATGCCTTTCATGCAATCCGGACTTAGCGTCGACGGCAGACGGCCTGGACCGGACCGCGCGCAACAGGACCCGCGGCGCGCGCCGCACACTGCCGCTCCTGAAACCGGCATCCGCATCGGCCTTCGCATCCCGGCGTCCGGGCAGTGCCCGACGGCCGGCCCGTCATGCCCTTCGAGAGGAATCCATGAGTACGAACCAGCCCGCACAGGTGGCCTCAGCCGTGGCCGGTGGTGAGGGCGCCGGACCGGACGCGCGCCGGCTGCGCACCATCCTGATCGCCGTCTCCATCGCTCTGATGGCCGTCATCGCCTCGGTGTCCGGGCTGAACGTCGCCCAGACACACATGGCCGTCGAGTTCGGCGCCTCGCAGAACACCGTTCTGTGGATCATCAACATCTACACGCTGGCCCTGGCCGCGCTCCTCCTGCCCCTCGGTGCGATCGGTGACCGCTTGGGCCGCAAGCCCATGCTGATCGCCGGCCTGGGCGTCTTCGGTGCGGCCAACGTCGTGGCGGGCCTCGCGCCGACCGCCGAAGTCATGATCGCGGCCCGGGTGGCCGCCGGTGCCGGCGCCGCGATGATCATGCCCATCACGCTCGCCGTCATCACCGCCACCTTCCCCGAGGAGCAGCGCGGCAAGGCGATCGGAGTGTGGACCGGCGTCGCCGGAGGCGGCGGCATCCTGGGCATGTTCCTCTCCGCGCTCCTCGTCGATGTCGCGGACTGGCGCCTGCTGTTCGTGCTGCCCGTGGCCCTGGTCGTCGTGGCCCTGGGCATGACCCTGAGGTCGGTGCCCAACTCCCGGGAGCGCTCGGCCCATCCGTTCGACATCGTCGGCGCGCTGGTCTCGACGGTCGCCGTGATCGGCCTCATCTTCGTCCTGCAGGAGGGCCCCGAGCGCGGCTGGACCGCACCCGTGACGCTGGGCAGCCTGGGCGTCGGCATCGTCGCGGGCATCGGCTTCGTGGCCTGGGAGCTGCGCCGCCGGGACGCCTCACTGCTTGACGTGCGCTTGTTCCGCGAGCGCGGCCTGCGCGGCGGCTCGCTGACACTCCTTGTCGTCTTCGGTGTCCAGGCGGGCATCGCCGTGGTCATGTTCCCGTTCTTCCAGGCGGTGCTCGGCTGGTCGGGCCTGCTGTCCACGGTGGCGATGATGCCCATGGCCGTTGCGATGATGCTGGCTTCCGGGCTGGCCCCCGGACTTGCCGCCCGCATCGGCTCCCGCCCGACCATGGCCGTGGGCATCGCCCTGGCCGGCTCGGGTCTGGCACTGATGGCGCTGTTCGTCTCCGTGGACGGCGGCTACCTGACCGTCCTGCCGGGCATGCTCGCCATGGGCATCGGCATGGGCCTGTCGATGACGCCCTCCACCGAGGCCATCACCGGCTCCCTGCCGCGCGGGAAGCAGGGCGTCGCCTCCGCACTCAATGACGTGACCCGGGAGTTCGGCACCGCGCTCGGCGTCGCCCTGCTGGGTGCGCTCCTGTCGGCGGGCTACCGCGGCGCCATCGACGACAGGCTGGACGGCGTCCCCCGGGGGGCAGCGGACTCCGCCCGCGAAGGCATCGCCAACGCGGTCGAGGCCGCGAGCGGCACCGGCGCACACGACCGGCAGATCGTCCATGCCGCCCAGCAGTCATTCGTCGACGGCTGGCAGCAGGCCATGTGGGCGGGCGTCGCGGTCATGGGGGCGCTGTTGGTCTGCATCGCGCTCCGTGGCCCGAAGAGCCCCACCCCCGCCGAAGTGGCCGAGCCCGGGGCAGAGCAGGTCCCGGGGCTCGTCCTGCTGATGAGGAAGTGTGCTGACCCAGCCGATGCCGTGTGCCACGCGTACGGTCGTCGGGCCGCAGGAGCAGAGGGAGCTCTGCCCGTCGATGGCCGAGCATGCGGGCCGTCCGGTGGCGGCGGTGCTGCGACAACTGTCCGCGGACGACGGGCCGGTGCTGGTCCACTGCGCGTCGGTCAAGGACCGGACCGGTGTCGTGGTCGCCCTCGTGCCGACGCCGTTGGGGGCGTCCGAGGCGGAGACGGTGGCGGACTTCGTGCCGGCGCGCCTCCGGGCGCTGGGCGCCGCGTAACGAGACCTCTCGGCGCTGCCCGGTGGATGAAGGGGCTGCGCCGCCGGACCGTCGGAGCGTGCTCCGACGGCCCGGGTCGCTCAGGGGGTCAGGCAGACGTGATGTTCTCTGCCTGCGGGCCCTTCTGGCCCTGCGTGATGTCGAAGGTCACGGCCTGACCCTCCTGGAGCTCACGGAAGCCGGTTGCGTTGATGTTGGAGTAGTGCGCGAAGACGTCCGGCCCGCCGCCGTCCTGCTGGATGAAACCGAAACCCTTTTCGGCGTTGAACCACTTGACGGTTCCGCTGGCCATGCCGGTGCCTCTCAGTCGATTCAAGGATCCGTACCACACGGACCCATGGATGCCCTGGCCCCACACAGCACATCGCCCGCGCCACAGCGCGGGCAACCGAGGGACCACGGCATCTGGAAAAGACGCTACATGGCGAAGCCCGCCGCCACCAGAGACCCAGGCATCGTTCCCCGGGTCCAACGCCACGAGTCACCGCAACGGCGTCCGGAAGCGGGTCGGCCGACGCCCTCGGTTCTCTGCCGAGAAGGACACGAAGACCCGGCCGCGGGCGAGTTGCCGCTCGCCCGACGGAGTTCAGGCCACGAGCAGGCGGAGGCCGAGATCGGCCGCTTCGAGGCCGCCGAGGTCGCTGTTGCGCTCGGCCCACCGGCCGGATCCGAGGTCGTCGCGGAGGTTTCGCACCGCCCGCTGCTCGGCCTCCGGACCGACCCTCGTCCACACGGACATCGCACGGCGGACCCGATCCTCCAGATACGCCTCCGGCCGGCGCCAGTACGCCTCGAACAGGCCGTCGGCGCAGTCCCACGGAATCGGCACCGGCTCCGCGCGGGCGCCGATCGCGCCGGCCATCCCGCCCAGTGGGGGAAACCCCGCGAGGACGTCGGCGAACTCGGGCAGGTAGTCGCGGGTCAGCCAGAACCGGTCCTGCCATCCGGGCTCGTCGGTGTCGAACGTGAGCACCACCACGCGACGGGCCACACGTCGCATCTCGCACAGCCCCGCTGTCGGGTCCTCCCAGTGGTGAACGGTGGAGACGGCCATCGCTGCGTCGAAGGACCGGTCCTCGAACGGCAGGTTCTCCGCGGCGGCGGCCACGCACGGCGCCGAGCCGGCAGGCCGCTGCCCTCGCATGACCGCCGACGGCTCCACCGCGGTCACTGCACGGTCGCCGGGCTCGCAGGAGCCGGTGCCCGCACCGACGTTCAGTACCGTCCGCGCGTCCCCGAGCGCGTCCCAGATCTGCGCGGCGACCCGCGGCTCGGTGCGCCGCGTCGCGGTGTACGCACCGCCGATCGCGTCGTACAACCGTGCGCCGAGCATCTCCAGTTGCTCCTCCGGTGTCACCGTCAGCCCTCTCTCCCGTGCCTTGAGCTCTCTGTCGATGGCCGCCACCATGGCGTCGGCGCGATCACGCCGCTCCACCTGCAGGCCACGCAGCCTGCGCAGGTGCGCGATCGCGTCCGCCGAGGGGTCGTCGACCAGCTCCGCGATCTCCCGCAGCCCGAAACCGAGCCGCCGGTAGCCCAGCACCTCCCTCAGCCGCTCCACATCGCCCGCCGCATAGGCCCGGTACCCGGACCCGGTCCGTGCCGACGGACGTACGAGCCCGATCTCGTCGTAGTGATGCAGCGTGCGGACGCTCACACCTGCCAGCTCGGCCACACGCCCCACGGTCCAGTGATCCTCCATGGCACCGACTGTGCGGCCTGACGCCACGTGAGGGTCAAGAGCCGGACTCACAGCAGCAGGGGACGGGGGCGCCGACCGCGCCGCATCCCGCGGACCCGCCCGCACGGGCCCCCTCCCGGGATGCCGCGCAGCAGCCCTGACGCCCGTACGGCTTCGGCGCACCCCGCACACGACGGTCGACCGGCTCCCGGCCACGCGCCGTACGCTGATACATGCGTGTTCTGTTCAGGCTCATCCGCGCCCCGGCGGCCGGACGGCCTGGTGCCGATGCCGACCTTGGGACGTGCAGCCTTCATGACCACAGCGCGGAACCTTCTCGTGATCACCATGGACATGGCCGGAGACCACCCCGTCAGATCGGGTGAGCTGTCGCTCGCCCTGGCGGGGGCCGAACTGATCGACCTGGCCGTGGACGGCGCGGTCGAGCTGCGCGAGGACCGCATCGTGCCCGGCGCGGGTCCCGCATCCTCGGACGCCACGGCGCACGAGCCCGCGGACGAGCTGTTGCAACAGGCCTCCGCGGCGCTGCGCCGGGACGAGCCGTACGAGTCGGTCGGTGACTGGCTGTGGCGCCGGGGAGAAGGGCTGTCCGGGACCTACGCCGCCGCCTTCGAGGCAGCGGGGCTGCTGACCCGGCAGCGTCGGCGCGGGCGCCCCTTCCAGTCCGGTGAACTGGTACTCGCGGAGTCGTCCGCCCGCCATCGGGCCGCGGAGCTGTGGTCCTCCGCCGAGCCGGTCCTCATGACGCTCGCGGAAGCCGTGGGCGTCCCCGACGAGCGGCCCCATGACACTCCCGAGGTGACCGACGACTCGGTGGCCCTCATCCTGGCCACCGTGAGCGACGCCCTGCTGGAACTGGAGGGCGAGCGGCAGAAGCGCGACATCGAGCAGAAGGCGTTCGACAACATCTGGCGCGGTCCCGGCGGATAACAGCCCGGAGCGAAAGCCCCCGCGCTGCTAAAGTGTGATCGACGTCGACCGCGCATCGGGCGCGACGAGGGAGTGGCAGACATGGTGGGTGACGACGACATCTCCGGGTGATACCCGGACATGACCGGCCGTTGACGGGCGCATCGAGCGCCACCGTCCGGCGTCGTCGTCCTGCCTTTCCCCCCTGTCTGCCCCGGGCAGAACTCTGTCTGCCCTCACCCGGCCCGAGGTCCCTCTCATGTCCGACGCTTCCGTCATCTGCTCGAACCTGTCCTTCGCCTGGCCGGATGACACTCCGGTCTTCCAGGACCTGTCCTTCACGATGGGCACCGGCCGTACCGGCCTCGTCGCTCCCAATGGTTCGGGCAAGAGCACGCTGCTCAAACTGATCGCCGGTGAACTCCGCCCCGGCACCGGGTCGGTGTCCGTGGGCGGGACACTGGGCTACCTCCCGCAGAGCCTCCCCCTGTCGAGCGGTCTCACGGTCGCCGAGGTCCTGGGGATCGCCGAGGTGATCCGGGCCCTGGACGCCGTCGAGTCCGGGGACGTGAGCGAGCGGCACTTCACCGTCATCGGCGACGACTGGGACATCGAGGAACGCACGCGCGCCCAGCTCGACCGCCTCGGCCTGACGGGCCTCGCCCTCGACCGGAGCCTGGCCACGCTCAGCGGCGGCCAGGTCATCTCGCTCGGCCTGGCTGCCCAGTTGCTGAAACGGCCGGACGTACTGCTGCTCGACGAGCCCACCAACAACCTCGACCTGGAAGCCCGCCACCGGCTCTACGACGTGCTGGAGGAGTTCACCGGCAGCCTGCTGCTCGTCAGCCACGACCGGGCCCTGCTCGACCGCATGGAGCGCATCGCCGAGCTCGGCGGCGGTGAACTGCGGCTGTACGGAGGTAACTTCAGCGCGTACGAGGAGTCCGTGCAGGCCGAGCAGGAAGTCGCCGAGAAGAACGTCCGCAACGCCGAGCAGGAGCTGAAGCGGGAGAAGCGGGAGCTCCAGCAGGCCCGCGAACGCGCCGAGCGGCGCGCGAGCAACGCGGCGCGCAACCTGAAGAGTGCCGGGCTGCCCCGCATCTTCGCCGGGAACATGAAGCGCGGTGCCCAGGAGTCCGCGGGCCGGGCGGGACAGATGCACGCGTCCCGGGTCAGCGAGGCGAAGTCCCGGCTCGACGAGGCGGGGCGTTCGCTGCGCGACGAGCAGCGCCTCACGCTGGACCTGCCCGAGACCGACGTGCCCGCCGGGCGCAACCTCTTCCTCGGCGAGGAGATGCAGGTCCGTCTCGGCGACCGGGCTGTCTTCGCGGACCAGGGCGTCGAGCTGTCCATCCGGGGACCCGAACGCATCGCGCTCTCCGGCCCCAACGGCGCCGGGAAGACCACGCTGCTGCGCCTGCTCACCGGTGAACTCGTCCCGGAGGGCGGTCAGATCAGGCGGGCCGGGGGACGCATCGCCTACCTCTCGCAGCGACTGGACCTGCTGGACCTGGACCGGACCGTCGCGGAGAACTTCACCGCCTTCGCCCCGGACCGGCCCGAGGCCGAGCGGATGAACCTGCTCGCCCGCTTCCTCTTCCGGGGCGCGCGGGCCCATCTGCCCGTCCGGGTGCTGTCCGGCGGCGAGCGGCTGCGCGCCACCCTGGCGTGCATCCTGTGCGCCGAACCGGCCCCGCAGCTGCTGCTCCTCGACGAGCCGACGAACAACCTCGACCTGGTCAGCGTGGGACAGCTGGAGGGCGCCCTGAACTCCTACCGGGGTGCGTTCGTCGTGGTCAGCCATGACGAACGGTTCCTCACCGAGATCGGTGTGAACCGGTGGCTGCGCCTGGCCGAAGGCACCCTCAAGGAGACGGGGGCCCCCGAGGTGTGAGCCGCCGGTGTGCCGATGTGGTCCCGCGCCCGAGGCCTCACGCCCGGCGGGCCGAACACCGAACACGTTGGATGGATTCCCATGCCCCAGCCCCCTCTCATCGCCCACGACCTCATCCGCAGCCTGGGCGGCCGCCGGGTGCTCGACGGCGTCTCGCTCACCGCATCCCCCGGCCGCCGTATCGGGCTGATCGGGGAGAACGGCGTCGGCAAGTCCACCCTGCTGCGGCTGCTCGCCGGGGCGGACGAACCCGACGCGGGAACCGTCGACCGCCCGGCCGACCTGGGCTTCCTGCAGCAGGAGGCCCCGTTCGACAGCGCGTCGACCATCGCCACGGTGCTGGACGAGGCCCTGTCCGAGGTCCGCGAGGTGCTGGCCGACCTCGAACGGCTCACCGGGGAGCTCGCGGACGCCTCGGAGAGCGATCCCGGCTACAGCGGACTGCTCGCCGACTACGCCGGCCGGCTGGAGACGGCCCAGCACCTGGAGGCCTGGGACGCCGACCGGCGCGCGGCCCTCGTACTGGAGGGCCTGGGCCTCGGAGCGTTCGAGCCGGGCCGGACGCTCGGTTCGCTGTCCGGCGGCCAGCGCGGGCGGCTGTCCCTGGCCGCGCTGCTGGTGCGTAGGCCGTCGGCGCTGCTCCTGGACGAGCCGACCAACCACCTCGACGACGACGCCGCCGCATTCGTCGAGGAACAGGTGCGCGGCCTGCCCGGAGCCGTGGTGCTGGCCAGCCACGACCGGGCGTTCCTCGACGCCGTCTGCACCGACCTGATCGACCTCGACCCCGCGGTGGACGGCCCCGTCCGCTACGGCGGCAACTACAGCGCCTACCTCGCCGAGAAGCACGCGGAGCGGGAGCGCTGGGAACAGCGCTACGCCGAGGAGCAGGAGGCCCTCGACGCGCTGCGCCATACGGCCGGTGTGACGGCGCACCGTCTGGCGCCGGACCGGGGGCGGCGGGACAACGAGAAGATGGGGTACGGCCTGCGGGCCGGGCGTGTGCAGAGCCAGATCTCACGCCGCGTGCGCAACGCCACCCGCAGGCTGGAGGAGCTGGAGCGGACCCGGGTCGGTGAGCCCCCGCGGCCGCTCCGCTTCGCCGGTCCGGCACTCTCCGCGCCCGCCGAGGAGAGCCGCGATCCGCTGGTGGCCCTCCACGGCGTGGGGGTCCCCGGCCGGCTCGCGCCGGTCGAAGTGGAGGTGTCGGCGACCGACCGGCTGCTGGTCACGGGAGGAAACGGAACCGGCAAGTCGACGCTGCTGGCCGTGCTCGCCGGACACCTCGCGGCCGGGGGCGACATCCGGCGGCGGGCCGGCCTGACGGTCGGGATGCTCTCTCAGGACACCGTGTTCGACCGGCTCGACCGTACGGTCCGGGACACGTATCAGCAGACGCTGGGCGCGGAACGGGCCGAGGCGGTCCCGCTCGGCTCACTGGGCCTGATGCACGAGACGGACCTCGGCAAACCGGTCGGCCACCTCTCGGTCGGACAGCGCCGACGGCTGGCTCTCGCCCTTCTGGTGGCGCGCCCACCGCAGCTGCTGCTGCTCGACGAGCCCACGAACCACCTGTCCCCGCGCCTGTGCGACGAACTCGAGGAAGCCATGGGCACCGGACCCGGCGCGATCGTGGTCGCGAGCCACGACCGCTGGCTGCGCGGGCGCTGGCAGGGGCGCGAGCTCCGGCTGGCCGCCGGTCCGGGCCAGGGGGCAGCGGGCACTCCCCCACCTGAGCCGGTGACGTTCCCCGCTCCGAGTGTGCAAGGCTTCTCAGGGAACGAAAGAGAAGGTGATCTGTGATGGCTGACAGTGAGAAGAAGGCCCTGCTGGCCGGTGGCTGCTTCTGGGGGATGCAGGAGCTGATCCGGACACTGCCCGGAGTGGTGAGCACGCGGGTGGGATACAGCGGCGACGACATGCCCGAGCCGACCTACCGGAACCACGGGAACCACGCCGAGGCCATCGAGATCGTCTACGATCCCGCGGTCACCGACTACCGGGCCCTCCTGGAGTACTTCTTCCAGATCCACGACCCGTCCACGAAGAACCGCCAGGGCAATGACATGGGCGCCAGCTACCGGTCCGCCATCTTCTACCTGGACGACGAGCAGCGACGAGTCGCGCAGGACACCATCGCCGATGTCGAGGCGTCCGGGCTCTGGCCGGGCCCCGTGGTCACCGAGGTCGTACCGGCGGGCACGTTCTGGGAGGCCGAACCGGACCACCAGGACTACCTCCAGCGCTACCCGGACGGCTACACCTGCCACTTCCCGCGCCCCGGCTGGCAGCTGCCGCGCCGCGCGGACGCCTGACCGCCGTACCCCGCACCTCGTGGCCCGCTCCGCACCAGGGGGCGGCGGCAGCCGCCCCCTGGTGCGGAGCGGTACGGGACGGGTCACCGATACTGCAGTACACGCGGTTCGCGGTGGAGCTTCTGCCGCCCGGCTCGCAGAGCCCAACAGTGGAAGGCTGAACACGGTGACCACCGTCGCATACCAGGGTGAACCCGGATCCAACTCGGCAACGGCAGCCCATGCCCTGTTCCCCGAAGGACATGAGCTGCCCTGCACGGGATTCGAGCAGGCCCTGGATGCCGTCACGCTCGGCACCGCCGACTTCGCCGTGATCCCCATGGACAACTCCGCGGCGGGGCGGGTGGCGGACGTCCACCATCTGCTGCCGGAATCAGGGCTGTTCATCGTCGCCGAGTACTTCCTCGCCATTCGCTTCGACCTGATGGGTGTCCCCGGCACGACCGTCGACCAGGTGGAGTGCGTACGCAGCCACGTGCATGCCCTGGGGCAGTGCCGGAAGGTGCTGCGGGAGGGCGGCTGGCGCACCCTCGTCAGCGATGACACCGCAGGGGCGGCGCGTGAGGTGGCTGAACTCGGCGACCCGCGGCACGCGGCCCTCGCCCCGCCCGCCGCGGCCGCGCTCTACGGGCTGGACGTCCTGCGGTCCGAGGTCGAGGACGACCCGGACAACACCACCCGGTTCGTCGTCCTGTCCCGGGACTCCGCCCTGGCCCCCGACACGGGCGGGCCGACGATGACGAGCCTGTTCTTCTGCGTACGGAACATCCCCAGCGCGCTCTACAAGGCGCTCGGCGGCTTCGCCAGCAACTCCGTGAACCTCACCAAGATCGAGAGCTACCAGATCGGCGCCGGACTGAACCCGAGCCGCTTCTACGTGGAGGTCGAGGGCCACCCCGACGAGCCCCATGTCGCCCTGGCCCTCCAGGAGTTGCAGTTCTTCTCGTCCGAGGTGCGCATTCTCGGCGCGTATCCGGCGCACGCACACCGACTGCGGGACGGCCGCACGTCCGGAGCCGGCACAGGCTGAGACGGCCGGCAGCACCCGACCGCTCCGACAGCGCGGCACACTTTTGGACTTGCAGGTCCATTTTTCGACGTGCAGGCTGCGATGGACCAAGCAGTCCAGATGTGGGCGGTCCACCGCTTCCCCGGTGACACCGCCCGCGCGGAGCGGTTCCGGAAGGAAGCACCCATGAATCTTCAGCTGAGCGGCCGGCGCGCACTGGTGACCGGATCGAGCAGCGGTCTCGGCGAGGCGATCGCCAGGCGGCTGGCGGCGGAAGGCGCGACCGTGGTCGTGCACGGGCGGGACGTGGCGAGGACCGAGGCGGTCGCGAAGAGCATCGTCGCGGAGGGCGGGGACGCGGCGGTGGCGATCGGCGATCTGGGGACCGACGAGGGCGCCGACGCCGTGCACGCCGCGGCCGCCGGTGCCGGCCCGGTCGACATCCTGGTGAACAACGTGGGCACGTACGACATGTCCCTCGGCTGGGCCACCGCGTCGGCGCAGCAGTGGGCCGACACGTACAACACCAATGTCCTGACCAGCGTGCGCATGATCCAGCGCCTCGTCCCGGGCATGCGGGAGCGGGGCTGGGGACGGGTCATCCAGATCAGCAGCGTGACGGGCGACAAGCCCGCCGCGTCCCAGCCCCATTACGCGGCGACGAACGGAGCACGCAACTCCCTCGCCAAGTCGCTCGCACGGGAGTTGCGGGATTCCGGTGTCACGTCGAACACCGTCGCGGCAGGCGGCATCCTCACCCCGCAGTCCCTGGAACCGTTGCTGACGCTCGGCAGGGAGCACGGATGGGGACAGACCTGGGAAGCGATCGAGCCCCGCCTGACCGCGGAGCTCGCACCGAACGACGTGGGCCGCATCGGACGCCCCGAGGAGTACGCCGACGTGCTCGCCTTCCTGGCGAGTCCGCTGTCCGCCTACATCACCGGCGCGACGCTCTCGGTGGACGGCGGATGGTACGCCTGAGGCACGGGTGGCGCCGCGGTCCGGGGACCGCGGCGCCATGGTCGGGCACGGCAGCGGAAAGAGTCGCGCGGCCGGCCGGAGAGTCCGGCATCAGGTCAGGGCGTGGGCCGTGCCCCGCAGGTCGGCGATCCCCTGATCGAGCGCGGCGCGCAGGTGGTCGGACCGGCCCGTCGACAGCAGGATCGACACCCCGCCCTGGACGCCGGCCAGGAGCGCCGCGGCCCGCAGGCCGGCGTCGATCCCACCGGGCACCAGGTCTGCCGCCTCCAGCGCCCGGATACCGGCCTCCAGGCTCTCCTGCCAGCGGGTCATCAGACCGGACACGATGGCCCGAGCCCCGGGGGTCGACCGCCCGACCTGAAGAAACAGCGAGCCGAGCGGGCACTGGTCCCCCTGGGACTCGTAGCGCTCGATCACGACGTCGCGCCACTCGTCCCACGCCTCCCACGAGTCCAGTCGGCCCAGATACGGCTGCTGGTCCTCCAGCACCCGGTCCGCCTCGAACTGGGCCACCGCGAGCAGCAGCTCGTCCTTGCCGGTCGGGAAGTAGTGGAAGAGCTGGCTCTTGCTGGTCCTGGTCCGCGCCATGACGTCCTCGAGCGTCGCCGCCGCGACGCTCTTCTCGCGAAGCACCGTCGCGGCGCCCTCGACGATCCGGCTCCGCGTGGCCCGCCCCTTCGCCGTCAGCTCGCCGGCCATGACCCACCTCCGCACACTGGACGATGGAATCCATCGTATGGGGGCGCGGGGGTCGCCCGACGAGGTCAGACGGCCGCGCGATCGCGGCCGGCGGACCTCGTCGGTGGGCCCGCGGGGTCAGACGAGACCGGCGACCAGCAGGGCGAAGGCGGCGATGAGGACGGCGACGCGGACGTAGTGGTAGCGGTCCCAGCGGTTCATCTGCTCCTTCCAGTCCGCGGGCCGGTTGTCGGGGGTCCACGCCTTGCTCCGGTTGTTGATCGGGACGAGCAGCAGGATCGACATGATCACGCTGACGATCAGCAGCACGCCGGCGGAGACGACGAGGCCGGTGCCCTCGTGGTGCCATCGGGCGATGGCCCAGATCGCGACGAGGACGAGCGAGCCGATGTACCAGAACGGCATCACGGCGCCGAGCATCCGGCCGCCGTGGGCGCGGCCGAGCTGGCCGCTGTCCTCGGGGAGGGCGTTGAAGATCCTGTTCATGACGAAGGCGACGGAGAACTCCACCCCCACCATCACGCCGACGACCACAGTGGTGAACACCTCGAGTGCGTTGAGCATGATGACTTCTCCCTGTTTTCTAGCGTTGCTAGGTGATGAGGCAACGCTAGTACTACTGCCGCTCGATTGTCTAGCGATGCTAGGATCGAATCATGTCGGTACAGGAACGCAAGCAGCGTGAACGGGCGGAACGCGAGCGCCTCATCGTGGCGACGGCCCGTGAACTCGCCGAGCAGCAGGGCTGGGACTCGGTCACCACCCGCCGGCTCGCCGAGCGCATCGAATACAGCCAGCCCGTCCTCTACAGCCACTTCCGCGGCAAACGCGAGATCATCGGCGCTGTCGCCCTGGAGGGTGCCGCCGAGATGGCCGTGGCGGTGCGTGCCGCGACCGCCGCCGCGGACGGCCCCCGCGCGCGGGTCGCCGCGCTCGCCCGTGCGTACCTCGAATTCGCCGCGGACAACCCGGCGGTCTACGACGCGCTGTTCCAGCTCGACGGCGGCCTGGCATACGCACGGGAGGACACCCCGGAGCCGCTGAAGGACGCCTTCGCCGCCCTGCTGGAGACGCTCGGCGAGGTCGCCGGGGAGGGCGCCGACCCGGGAGTGTTCACCGAGATGTTCTGGGCATCCCTGCACGGCCTGGCGACCCTGACCCGCGCAGGACGGCTCCTGCCGGAGCCGGCCGCACAGAGGGTGGAGCTGCTGGTGGACCGGCTCGCCCGGTATCCCGCCGAGGCGTGAGCGTCGATACGGGCGGGCCACCCGTCACCTGCTCCATCCGTCCGCATCGATGAGGGGGTTGGGGGCACATGCCCCCGACCCCCTCATCCTTCAAGACATGTTCGGCCCTCCGGCTGCCACCGTGAGGACACGAGCACGGCTGTCAGTCGAGACAGAACTCGTTGCCCTCGACGTCCTGCATCCCGAGGCACGACTCGTTCTCCTCATCGGCGAGCTGGAGCTGCCCGCGTACCGCGCCGAGGGGGACCAGCCGTGCGCACTCGGCTTCGAGCGCGGCAAGCCGCTCCTCGCCCACGAGTCCGGCGCCGACCCGCACATCGAGGTGCACCCGGTTCTTGACCGCCTTGCCTTCAGGGACGCGCTGGAAGTACATGCGCGGGCCGACACCCGTGGGATCCACGCAGGCGAAATCCGCACCCTGCCGCTCGGGCGGCAGCGACTGATTGAACTCGTCCCAGCCGGCGAACCCCTCCGGTGGCGGGGGTACGACGTATCCCAGTACCTCGCACCAGAAACGAGCGACGCGCTCAGGATCGGCGCAGTCGAAGGTGACTTGGAACTGCTTGATCTTTGACATCGGCCCACCGTAGTGGCGCGCCGTGGCACCGGGGAGCTCGAACGCACGAAGGAACCTCGACGGGACACCGGGTGCGAAACAGCCGGTGTGTCACCCGGTGGACTTCAGCGGGGCGGATCGTCGTGCAGCCCAGCGGGCGGTGGGCGGAAGGGCGAGTGCCGCACCGGCGAAGAGGGCGGCGAGGGCCACCCACCCCGCAGTGCCGTACGGAATGACCAAGGTGGTCAGCAGGCCCGGGCCGAACGCCTGACTCGCGGAGATTCCGGTCTGGTAGACGCCCTGGTAGGCGCCGTGGGCGTGGTCGGGTGCCAGGTCGTAGGAGAGGGTCCAGCTGCCTGCCTGCGAACTGACCTCGCCCAGGGTGAGCAGGACGGCGGCGGCCAGGAGGACGGCGCCGGCGACGATCGGTGACCGGTGGGCGGCGCAGGCGGCGGCGAGGCATGCGGCCGCGACGAGGAGGCCTCCGCGGCGGAAGGCGCGCGCCGCCTGGGGCGGGCCGGTGATGCCACGGGTGGCACGGACCTGCAGAGCGACGACCAGGGCCGTGTTGGTGACCAGGAGCCAGCCGACCATGGCCCGTGGCGCGCTCGTGCACGTGAGGAGCCACAGGGGCAGGGCCACTTCGAGAACGACGTAGAGGGTGTTGACGACCCCGTTGAGCGCGGTGACGGCGAGGTACGGCAGGTCGCGCAGCGGCTGGGCCGCGCGCCGGCCGGGCACGGCGGCGTGCCGTGCTGCCGCGGTCTGCGCCACGTCGGTCTTCGCGGCCGGCGGCCGGGCGGTGAGAGGGATCCGGCGGAGTGGGATCAGCGCGAGGAGGAATGCGGCGGCGCTCACGCCGATGGCCGCCCGGTAGGCCGCGTCGCTGTCGAAGGCGAGGAGGAGCGATCCGAGGGCGGCGCCCGCTCCGATGCCCACGTTGTTGACCGCCCGCAGCAGGGCCAGGGCACGGGTGCGTATGCCGACGGGGAGCGCATGGGCGTACAGGGTGGCGCGCGCGGTGGCGTTGGCACGGCTGCCGGCCGTGGCCAGGCAGGCCAGCACCAGGAAGACCGGGAAGGAATCGGCGACGGCGTACAGACCGACGGCGGCCGCCTGCAGGAGGTGCAGGCAGGTCAGGACGGTCCTGGCGTTCCATCGGTCGCACGCGCGACCGGCGGGGAGGGAGGCGAGGATCCCGCAGAGCCCGGCGACGGTCAGTGCCAGTCCGACCCGCGCGACGGAGTAGCCCAGACCCTGGGTGAACCACAGGGTGCTGATCGTCAGGAAGAGTCCGTTGCCGACGGCGTTGACCGAGAGCAGTGCGGCGATCCCCCGTACGGTCGGATCGTTCATCAGCCGGGTCGTCGGGGAGGCAGGGGCCGGAGGGAGGGGTGGGGCGGAAGCGGCAGTGGTCATGGGCTTCAGCACAGCTTCGGCCCTGAGTGAGCGGAATGGATTTACCCTGGGGCTTAATGATTCGCTTCCGTCTCGGTGTGGCCGACCTCGCGGCGACCTCGTTCGCCTACTCGCCGTTGCAGGAGACCGTCCTCAGCCTGCGGATGTGGACGGGGCACGCGTGGCGCTTCCCCGCTCTGCGCGAGACCTTCGCCGGCCTCCGTCCGGACTTCGAGCATCTCGATCACGTGCTGCTCACCTCGCTGGTGGCCCGTCGGCGGTACTGGGTGCCCGACTTCCTCACGCCCCGGCCGGCCACCTCGGCACCCGACATCGGCCGGGAGTTCGCCGAGCTGCGCGCCACCGACCCGGCTCTGGTGCGGGCGGGTCTGGAGCAGACGTTCCTGCCGCTGGGCGAACCGGTCCCGGCCAGGCTGGCCGACGCCTGGGACGACCCGGCACGCCTGCTCGCCGACATCGCCGACGCCCTGGAGGAGTACTGGGCCTCGTGCCTGCGCCCCACCTGGTGGCCGCGGGCGAGGGCGGTGCTGGAGGCCGACATCGGCCACCGTGCCCGCGTACTGGCCGAGGGCGGCGCGAACGCCCTGCTCACCGGCATCAGCACCCGGCTCTCCTGGGCCGAGAACATGCTCACCATCCGGCGCGACGGCCCCTGGCCCTCGCCTCCGACCGAGATCCCCATCGACGGACGACGCCTGCTGCTGACCCCCAGCTGCTTCGCCGACGGCGTGTCCACCATGCTCAGCTCACGGGCGCTGCCCCATATCGTCTACGGCGCGCGGGGACTGGCCACCCTCACCGAGCGCCCGGCAGCGCCCGCTGCCCGAGCGCTGGAACGGCTCCTGGGCGCGCCACGCGCGCGTCTGCTGACCATGCTGGCCGAGCCCGCCTCCACCACGGAACTCGCCCACCGCCTGGGTGTCACCCCGGCCGCCGTCAGCCAGCACCTGTCCGTCCTGCACGCGGCTCGGCTCCTGGAGCGGACCCGCCACGGACGCCACGTCCGCTACCGGCACAGCTCGCTCGGCGCCGCCCTGTGCGCACCGCACCTCGGCCACGGCTCCGACCACTGAGCCCGGACCATCGGGCGGGCCTGTCGGACGCTGCGGTTGCTGCGCGGTGAGCGGGGCGCGACCGTGGTGGTTATGACGAGTCGGTACGAGGGCGACGCGGTGCTGATGGCTGGGCGCCTGCAGATCCCGGTGGAAGCGCACCTGGTCACGGTGGACCCGGACGGGTGGCGCGGCAGCCTGCGCGGTGTTCCGACCAGCCGGGTGTTCGACCTCCACGACAGTGACGTGCTCCGCCTCAGCATGCCGGACGGACAGGTGCGGCAGGTCCATATGGAGCAGGCCAGTCATGCGCATGAGAGCGAGTTCACCGTTGTGCCCGTGTCGGGTGACGGGCCGCCTCCCTTTTCGTAGGGCGTCCCTCCGCGGGTTCGGCCACCGGCACACCCGCGTCGACACCTTCGAATCGGCCCGAACACCTGTGTGTCGCGGGCGGCACATCCGTACCCATGCACGAGGGACGAACACCTCGCGCCCGTCGCGAAGTCCTTCACCGACATGTCCCCGTGAAGAGGCCGCGCAGTGGGTGCGAAGGAATCGTCGGCGCGCAACGAGCCGAGTAGGGTGTTGCCTTCAACCTGCGCAGCACCGGCGTACCAGCCTCCCTCCGCCATGGAAACGTGCCCGGTCGGCCGTTCTTCACCGTTCACACATATCGGCGAGCACCATCGCGGTGGGTACCATGCGCAGCACCGTCCAACACGAAGGAGTGCCCGGTTGTGACCAGCCAATCAGCTGCCACGCTCCGATCGCGGTATGCGGAACAAGCCGCGACGGACCTGGAGGACAACCGTCGTCTCCAGCAGGAACTGGCCGAGAAGATCAAGGTGTTGAAGCAGGAGGAAATCCTCCTGACGGGCATCATGAACCTTGCCGAGCGGCACGAGGGCCCGTCGTCGGCCCCGCCCGCCGCGCCCGAGCAGGTCCAGGGCGAGCCCGTCCCCGCGCAGCGGAAGCAAGGAACCGAGGGCACCGCCGCCGACAAGCCGTCCCGGCCCTCCGCCCCGGTCAAGAAGTCCCCGGCCAAGAGCACCGCGAGCAAGCCCGCGAAGGCCAAGTCCCCTCAGCCTCTGCTGGGAGACGTGCTTCTGGATCTGCTCCGGACGTACAACGAGCCGCGTCTCGCGAAGGAACTGCGTGACGAACTGCTGGAGAAGCACCCGGACCGCACCCCGACACCGCAGGTCGTGCGCAACACCCTTGAGGCGCTCGTCGCCAAGGGGCGCATCCGGCGCCACAAGCAGCAGCGGTCGGTGATGTACTCCCCCCTCGAGTCCTCCTGAGGCCTGACGGGAGTTCGGCCGCCGCGCCCGGGGTCATGGAGGCCGGCGTCTCCATGCCCCCGGCCGGGGAGTGCGGATGACGGTCCGGGCCCAGGAACCCGTGTGGTGCACTCGCTCAGGCAGTGGGCGGTTGGTCCGGGAAGGGAACCGCGTAGCGCGGGTCCCGGCCCGAGGTCGTGCGGGCGTACCGCAGGAGCTCGCGGATGATGCCCGCGTTGCCCATGGCCCAGCCGGTGGCCGGGTCGAGGTCACTGGGGGTTTCGCGGTGTTCGGCGTTGGACCAGCACGTTCCGTCGGCGTCGGTCCTGGCGCGGGCCGCCAGATCGGCAACAAGTACCCGGGCGAACGCGTGGCCGTCGCCGCATTCGGCCTGTCGGTCGCAGGCGAGGGCGAGGACGCCCGCGGTGCCGCAGCAGCGGCCGTTGTTGTCCCAGAATCCGGGACGGGTCCGTTGCGGGATACCGGAGTTGACGAGTGTGTGCCAGCAGCGGTCCACGAGGGCGGGCCACGTGGGGTCGTCGGGCAGGATGCGGCTCAGCAGGCGGAACGCCTGGGCGTCACCCGCCGTACCGTGACACCAGCCGTAGCTGTGGCGTTCGATCTTCTCGTGTTGCTGTTGCGGGTCGGAGTGCGCGACGAGGAAGCCGTCCGGGCCTGCCTCGTTGCGGGAGATGACGTCAGCGGCGCCCGCCGACGCGAGTTCGACGAGGTCGGGGCGGTCGGCGGCCCGTCCGACCGCGGCGAGCGCGTAGACGATACCGAGGGTGCCGTGCGACATGTGGTGCATGCGCGGAGCCACACCGGTGCGGATCTCCCACTGGACTCCGCCGGCGGTGGTTTCGGCGGTGGCCGGGTAGCGGTCGACGGCCAGGCCGGCGAGATCGAGATCCCCGCACTCCAGCGCGGCGAGCGCGATACCGGCGTTGCCTGCGATCAGTTCGAAGCAGTCGTTCCACCCTGCGCCGTCGTAGCGGGACCGCAGGAGGTCCAGAGCCCGGTCGGCGGCCGCCCCCGCCTCGGTGTCACCGAGCACGCGGTGCACACCCCGCAGGGCCACGGCCATTCCGGCCACCCCCGTGTGGAGGCCGCTGTGTCCCCACCCGTCGACCGCGTCCGCGACGCTGCGTGCACCGCGCACGGCCGCGTCCGCGTACCGGTCGTCCGCGAAGTGCGACCAGGCGTCGAGGAGGGCGGTCAGCACGCCCGAAGTCCCGTTGTACAGAATGGGCGTCGTCTGCTCGGCGGTGAGCGTGTCCGGCCAGGCCAAGCCGCCGTCGACGTCCCGCGCGGCCTTCAGCAGCCAGTCGAGGGCGCCGACGGCGAGCGATTCCGCGTTGTCCGTCGCACTGGTGGTCATCGCCCCAGCGTTCCACAGAGTCGGCGTCCCCCACGAGCCCCGGAGCAGGTCAACTCCTCATGGCGTCGCCGACTCCTGCACAGGACGCACCGGTTGAGGCGGACCGCGCGGATCAGCACGTGCCGGGGACGGCCGGGCTCCGCCCCCGCGACCGGGTTCAGCGCAGCAGCGCCGCGCGCAGGGTGATGGCGTGCCGCGTACGCAGCCGCCGCAGCTCCCACATCGCCACGGCGGTGACGGTCAGCGGGGCCCCGAGGACGAAGGCCACCCGCACGCCCGTCGACACACCGTCGTACGCACCCCGGAACACGTCGAAGAGGGCGACCTCCCACACGAGCAGGGTCGCGAGCAGCGGTGGCACCGTCTCGTGAAGATCCGCCGTCCTGAACACGTGCACGAGTGACTGCGCGATGCCGTAGAGAGCGAAGGGGGCGAGCCACAGGAGGAAGGCGCCCAGGGCGAACAGCAGTACCACCCGCCCTGCCGAAGCAGTCCAGTCCGTGTTCTCGCCCACGTATCCCAGCCCCGTGACCAGTCGTGGCGAGGCGAGCGTGACGACCAGCGCGAGCAGTGCCCCGACGGGCTTGCCCACACGGCGCAGGAACAGGCGCCGGTTCGGCGGGCGGGCCGCCATGACGAACGCGGCGACGGCGACCGGGAACGTGACTCCGAGCGCGATGAGCGTGGTCCGGATCTGGCCGAAGCGGTCGTCCATCACGTCGTCGGCGTCGGCCGCCGGCCCGTAGGACAACAGCATCCACGTGACGGCGATCAGGCCGACGACCGACCGCAGGACCTGGATCCTCTTCACCGCCGGATCGTGCACCCGGTCCGGCCGGGACGGTGTGAACACCGCACGCCCGACCGCGATCGGGTTGAAGAGTCGTCCGAAGGTCAGCCGGCGCGCCGGACCCGGAGGCCACGGACCCGCCGGCGGCACGGGTGGCACGCCTGCACCCGGCGGTGGTCCTCCGCCGTACGGATTCAACGGTGCCCCGCCGCCGCTCATCCCCCGCGTCCTTCCTGTTGCCGTCGCCGCGGACAGTGTCCGTGCGGCACAGCGACTGATTCACCTCAGCAGTTGCGCTACAGCTGTATGTTGACAGCCTTTCGGCGGCCGAGGTGGAAGGAACCCAGAGTTCCTACGACGCGACGAACCGCGATCCGCCATCGTCCGGAGAGGCGGGGCCCGGCCCTGTGCCGCGGCTCGGCCAGGCCATGTCGTCCACGGCGAGGAACCGCTCGCCGGCCACCGCGGCGGGGGTCGCCCCGGTGAACGCCATGACGTCGCGGTGCAGGTGGGACTGATCGGCGTAGCCGGCGTCCACCGCGACGTATGCCGCGGCCTCACCCGCGACCAGGCGGTGGGCGGCGTGGTCGAAGCGGACCAGGGTCATGGCGCGCTTGGGCCGCAGACCGAGTTGCGAACGGAACCGCGACCACAGGCGCTTGCGGCTCCAGCCGACCTCGGCCGCGAGCCCGTCGACGCGGACCCGTCCCCGGCTGCCGATGATCCGGTGCCAGGCCCAGGCCACCTCCGGGTCCACCTGCGGCCCCGCCTCGTACCGGCGGGCGAGCAGCGCTTCCGTCAGTGCGAAGCGCTCCTGCCAGGACGCGACATCGCCCAGTTGCCCGCGGATCCGGGACGCCTCGCGGCCCCACAGGTCACCCAGGGAGACGGCGGCGCCGTCGAGAGAGGCGGGGGACTCGCCCAGAACCGCGCGTGCGATCACCGGGGACAGGCGCACCTGCACGCACTCGACGTCCTTTCCCCACGCCCGGACCGCGCCTCCGGACCCGAGCCCGGGCCCGGCCACCATGCTTCCCCGCTGCTGCCACCCGGCGGCGCAGTCAAGGACGGGCGAGCCGGCGCCGAAGTCCAGGAGCAGTGTCACGGCCGGGTGCGGAACCATCCGGAGTTCGTTCAGGTCATGGGCGCGGAACCCGGCCATGGTGAGACCGGCCACCCTGCTCGGAATGCGGGGACATGCGACATCCCACGTAGCCTCACCGTGCCTGAAGGTCTGCACCGTTCCATGCTACGCGAGCCGGCCGACGGGACATTTGTCCAATCCGCGGGCGGGTGCGGGCAACGACAGTGCATCCATGACTGCTTCGGACAACGCACCGCATGCGAACGGCTCCACCGGAGCCACCGGGAGTTCGATCCTCTCCCTCGACGACGGCGGCCTCCACGTGTGCCAGGACGGCCCTCCCGACGCCCCCGCGCTCCTGCTCATCCACGGCTCCGCGTCCTCGGCCCGCTCGTGGGACGCGCTGGTGCCGATGCTGGCCGGATCCCACCGCGTCATCCGGATCGACCTGCTCGGACACGGCCGGTCGGCCAAGCCCGCCGACCGCAGTTACGCACTGGCCGACCAGGCGCGCCGGGCCGGCATCGCACTCGACAGCCTCGGCGTCGAACGCGCCCTGGTCGTCGGTCATTCCAGCGGCGGTGTGGTCGCCACCGCTCTCGCCGAACAGCGGCCGGCCCTGGTGACCGCGCTCGCGCTCGTCAACACCGGGCCCGGCCTGGACGCCTTCATCGCACCGCAGTCCGGCGGGGCGGGGCTGACCCAATGGCCGCCGACCGACGAGCAGATCCGGGAGTTCGCGAGCACCGGCTTCAGCCGGGCGGGGTACCGGTTCCCCGACGAGCTCCTGGACGAGGTGCGCTGCATGACCCTCCACACCCTCACCGCAACGATGCAGGGCACCCGCGACTACCTGGAACAGCAGGCGCTGCCGGGCCGGCTGGCGGTCCTCGCCAAGCCGCTGCTGGTTCTCTTCGGCGAGGACGACCGCAGGTGGAGATCCTCGTCGGCCAACGACTACCTCACCGTTCCTGGGGCGGAGGTCGAATTGCTGCCGGGTCTCGGGCACTCGCCCATACTCGAGGATCCGCCGCGCACCGCCGCCTCCCTGCTGAGGTTCGCCGCCCTCCACTCCGTACCGGTGAACTGAACGACGAGGAGGGGTGTCATGCGGATTCTCGTCTCCGGCGCAGGCGTCGCCGGTCCGGTACTGGCGTACTGGCTCACCCGGCACGGCTTCTCGGTCACCGTCGTCGAGCGCGCTCCGAGTCCGCGCAGGACCGGCGGCCACGCGGTCGACCTGTTCCGGCCCGCGATGGACGTCTCGGAGAAGATGGGTGTGCTGCCGCTCGTCGAGGAGCGGGCCACCGGCACACGGCGGATGACTGTTCACCGCGAGGGCGTACGACGTCCCGTCCGGGTGGACCTCTCCAGAATCTTCGGTGCCGCCTCCGACCGGCACGTCGAGATCATGCGCGACGACCTGAGCGAGATCTACTACGACGCCGCGCGCGATGACGTCGAGTACCTCTTCGACGAGTCGGTCACCGGGATCTCGCCCGACGGCGAGGTGCGGTTCGAGCACGGGGCGCCGCGCCGCTTCGATCTCGTCGTCGGCGCGGACGGTCTGCACTCCAACGTGCGTCGTCTCGCCTTCGGCGACGAGTCCCGCTACAGCACCTTCACGGGGGCCTACCTCGGCGTTCTGGCCCTGCCGAACGCCTCGGGACTCGACGGCGAGCTCCACATGCACGTCGGTGTGGGCCGCACGGCCGGCATGTACGGCGCGCGGCACCTCGACGACGCGCGCGCGTTGTTCCTGTTCCGGAGCGAGCATGAGCCGGCCTGCCACCACCACGACGTGCCCCGGCAGAAGCAGCTGCTGCGGCGTGCGTTCGACGGCCTGCACCCGGACGTGGACGGGTGGCTGGACGAGCTCGACCGGACTCCGGCGTTCTACTTCGACTCGATCACGCAGCTCCGCATGGACTCGTGGTCGCGGGGGCGGGTGACGCTCGTCGGCGACGCGGGCTACTGCCCGGGCCCGGCCGTCGGCGGCAGCACCAGCGTCGCGGTCGTCGGGGCCTATGTCCTCGCCGGGGAACTGGCGCGGGCGGGTGGTGACCACGAGCGCGCCTTCCCCGCCTACGAGCGCGCCATGGCGGAGTACGTACACGGCAGCCGAGCGGCCGCGCTCAGTGCGGCCAGGACGCTGATCCCCACCTCACGCCTCGGCGTGCACGGGCTGGCGCAGGGTGCGCGCCTGGTCGCCGCCCTGCCCGCAGGGCCCGGCCGCGCGCTCCTCCGTGTCGCCACCAGGACCGCACGCGTGCACGACTCGGTGACCGTCGACGACTACCCGCCGTCGCCCACCGCCCCACGGGCCCGGTGACCGTTGTCGCGTACGCCGGGGCCGGGCGCCGCGCGCCGTTCACTCATGCACGGGCCCCTGGGCGCGGCGTGTCCCGCCCCCGGCTCCGTACGCGTGCCGCTACACCCCGACGCGTTGCGCCAAGCCGTCCACGATGAGGGCCAGCCCGGCCTCGAACGCCGACTCGTTGTCGATCTCCGGGACGACCGGGTGGTCCGCGTCGGCGGCGGGGCCGGTGCCGGCCTGTTCCTCCAGGACGCTGCCCACGGTGTAGCGGCCCGCGGCCAGCATCGCCATCTGGGCCTCCCTTTCGGGCAGACCGGAGGCGAGCAGGAAGTCCATCTTCCGTGCGACCCGGTCGAGGTCCGCCCCGCCGGGCATGCTCCCGGCGTGGAGCCGTGCGCCGTCCCGGCGCAGCAGCAGGGTTCGCCGGAAGCTGCGCGTGTTCTCCAGGAACCAGTCCCGCCAGTTCTCGCCGGGCCGCGGCAGCGGAACACTCGCATGCGGCGCCATGGCGGCCTCGGCCATGGCGCTGAGCAGCTCTTTCTTGTTCCGGAAGTGGTAATAGAGCGACGGCTGCTCGACACCCAGCCGCTTGGCCAGCTGCCGGGTGCTGACAGCGTCCAGACCGGCCTCGTCGAGCAGGTCGAGCGCCTCGCCGACCACGATCTCTCGGTTCACCTTCACGTTGACAACCTATCGCTGATAGACGACGCTGTACATTCACCTATCACCGATAGAAAGTGGGTGGCGGCATGACACGGGAAGCGGGAACGCCCTCCTTGAAGGTCCTTGTGTGCGGCGGTGGGGTCGCGGGACAGGCCCTGGCCTACTGGCTCGCCCGGGGCGGCCACCGGGTGACCGTGGCCGAGCGCTTCCCGGCGCTGCGGGACACGGGCGCGCAGGTGGACCTACGGGGCCAGGGCATCGACGCCGTCGAGCGGATGGGACTCCTCGACACGGTCAGGGACAAGCTCGTGGACGAAGCCGGCGTCGCCTTCGTGAACGCGCGCGGCAAGGCGCGGGCGACCATCATGGCCAACACCTCCGGCCGGGGCCGGCAGAGCCTGACATCCGAGTACGAGATCATGCGCGGCGATCTGGTGCGCATCCTCCACGAAGCGGCCAAGGACGACGTGAACCACCTCTTCGGCGTCGCTGCCGAGCGCTTCGAGCAGGACGAGCGGAAGGTCGTGGCCCACTTCTCGGACGGCTCGTCCGGCGAGTACGACCTTCTGGTCGGCGCGGACGGCCAGGGCTCGCGCATGCGCCGGACCGTCCTGCCGGACGACTCCCCCGATCCGTACTGGCGGGTGGGCATGCACATGGCCTACTGGTTCGTCCCGCGCATCGCGTCGGACACCGATATCCGGGACACCTACAACGCCCCCGGCGGCCGCATGATCATGCGCCGGAGCCACAACCCGACCGAGACACAGGTGTACTTCGTGCTGCGCGAGGAGTCCGAGGAGGCGACGGCGGTCCACCGGGAACCGGTCGAACGCCAGAAGGAGTTCTGGGCCGACAGGTTCCGCGACGCGGGATGGCAGACCGGGCGGTTCCTCGAAGGCATGCGGACCACCGGCAGCTTCTACTCCCAGGAGGTCGTGCAGGTACGCACCGACACCTGGTCCAAGGGCCGCGCGGTGCTGGTCGGCGATGCCGCCCACTGCGCCTCTCCCTTCAGCGGCATGGGGATCTCGGGCGGGCTGACCGGTGCGTACGTCCTGGCCGGCGAGATCAACCGGTGCCCGCACGACCTGCCTCAGGCCCTGGCGAACTACGACACCGTCCTGCGGCCGTTCGTCGACGAGATCCAGGCCGAGGTGAAACCGCACCTCCTGCGCGTGGGCATGCCCATGAGCCGGCTGGCCATCGACGCCTTCCACTCCGTCACGGCACTGGCCTGCTTCCTGCGCGTCCCCGGTCTCATCGCACGGTTCTCCAGGGAGGACCGGGGCGGCAGCTGGCGGCTTCCGGACTACCCGGAACTCCGGCTCGGCGCTGCCTGACCCGGCGACCCAGCAGGGCCCCATACGAAGGACCGGCACCCGCGGCCGAGAAATGCCGCACGTCAAGACGTCGGAGTGTCAAGGCGTCGGGCGGGTCAAGGTGTCAGGCCGTGCCGCCGAGGACGACGTCCTTGGCCTCGACCGCCCCGGCCGTCCGCCCCGGTGCCGCCTGGTAGTTCCAGTACAGGTTCGTGTGCGCGATGACCTGGTCCACCGGGGGCGCGCCCCATGCCGTCTTGTCGCCGGCCGTGTGGGCGTCACTGACCAGCGTCACGTCGTACCCCCGGGTGAACGCGCCGTGGAGTGTCGAGCGGATGCACGCGTCGGTCTCCGCACCCACGACCACGAGCCGCCCCACTCCGAGTCCCGACAGCACGGTCTCCAGTGTGGTGTCCTCGAAGGAGTCCCCGTAGTTCTTCTCGACGAGCGGATCGCCGTCCTCCGGCGCGAGCTCCGGAACGATCCGCCAGTCGTCGCTCCCTCGTGTCAGCCCCTCGTCGGAATGCTGGACCCAGACGACCGGGACCCCTTCCCTGCGCGCCCGCTCCACGAGGCCCGCCACGTTCGCGACGACGACATCGCGCTGGTGGGCCCCTTCGACGACGCCGTTCTGCACGTCGATGACGAGAAGCGCGGAGTTCGGCCGGTTCTCCAGTGTGGTCATGCTCTTCCCCTATCACGCTGATCCTGTACCCCTCGCAATCTAGCCCGCCGCACTGACAACGACCCTGTGGCGGGTCGGCGAAGGGCCGCCGGCCGCATCTCTTCGCGGTCGGCGGCCCCGGTCGGCGCATGAACGGGATCAGGCACGGATCAACGCGGATCAGGCACAGATGAGGCACCGGTCAGACGGAGACCAGGCACGAATCAGCTCGGGAGCCGATCCATGATCCAGGTGCACAGCTCCTCGGTGATGGCCGTATGCGCACTGGTCGTGGAGGAACAGCGGAAGTCGTCCAACTCGCTCTCGTCCGGAGCGAGATCGTCGATGTTCACATACAGGTCGTCCTGCTTGTCGATGTCGCGAACGGCGACCGCGCTGACCGTGGGGACGAAGCACACCTCCTCCTGCCGCAGGTCCGTCTTGGCGCCGAGCTTCCTCATCGTGTCGGCGAGGATCTTGTACGTGTGCAGGGTGCCGCCCGGCGCACCGTCCAGTTCCGGGAAGGCGTCGGTCGTGACGGTCCTCTCGGCCTTGGGGAACCTGCGGTTCAGATAGGCCGCCGTCACGTCGTCGCCCCGGGCCTGGGCGTAGAAGGTGGTGCCCGGGTAGATCCGGTCGATGCGAAGGGTGACCTCGCCCGGCTCCACGTCCGGCAGTCCGAGCCCGTCGGACCGGCCGTTGGCCACGGCGATCTTCATCGGGATCTGCGGCCAGCCACCGACCCGGTCCAGAGCGGCCAGGAATTCCGTGCGCTCCGGGGCGACGCCGATCTTCTCGGTGTCCTTGTCGTAGTGCTGCCAGAGCATCTGACGCGCGGCCGGGCTGTCCATCTGCTTCGCGAAGGCGTTGGGGAACGGGATGAAGTGCGAGAACGCCTGCACGCCGACCGGGATGGAAGCGCCTCGGTGCGGGCTGTCGTAGGAGAAGTACAGTCCGGTCCGGTGGTCCATCCGCTGCGTTTCGAGACGGGCGAGCGCGTAACGGGTGACGATGCCGCCCATGCTGAACCCGCCGACGGCCAGGCGGGCGTCGCCCACCTGCTCGGCGATGGCCCGCATGATGGCGGCTTCGGCCGCGCGCGCGTTGTCCAGGATCGACGCACTGCGCTCCTCGAAACCGAGGAGGATCACGTCCCGGCCGCGTCGGCGCAGTTCGCTGATGAAGGGGAAGTCGCCGCCCTCCAGCCCGTGATAGAGCACATCGAGCTTGCTCCGGCCCAGATTGAAGCCGTCGGCCATGATCACGGGCCGGACGAGGCCGCCGTGGTTGCCCTCGCCCGGGAAGACCCAGGCGAAGCCGTTGGGCAGGGGCCATTCAGCGTGGTCCGGCACCTCGATCGGTGCGGCGGGCTCGGTGGCCGGCAGGCCGCCGAGGGTGAACGAACCGACGTTGGGCTCGGTCGTCTCGGACAAGGTCGTACTCCTTCGGAAGGGCGGGCGAGACAACGCCATCATGGGGGACGATCCGGGCACATCGCCCTTCTGAGCTGCGGGGTTCACCTCATGTGATGGAGCGGGCACAAGATTGTTTACGACAGCCCTCGGCGGCCTGCGCTCGTCGCGGGGCGCGGTCACAGCCACGCCCGTTCCCAACCCTTGCGAGTTGTCAGGACGTTGCTAACCGAGTTGTCGGGACGTAGCTAGCCGAGTTGGCCGTGTCGGCAGGTTCCGGTGAACACGCGGCCGAGTTGGTCGTCCAAAGCGGCCACGATCGCCGGTTCCGGTGTGCCGTCGGGGTCGATGTGCGCGTGCAGGGCGAGCCCTTCGGCGAACGCAACGATGCGCAGGGCCCGGTCAGCGGCGTCGACCCCCTGGGCGACCTCGCCGCAGACCGTGCCGTTGCCGATGGCCCGGGCGACGCGTGAGCGGATACCCATGAGCGTCTCCCTCTGGACGGCGGCCAGGCGGGCGCTGTGTGCGGCCTGGTCAGCAAAGGCGAGTCGGACCAGGAACTCGGCGCGGCGGGCTTCGTCGAGCGGCATGAACTCGGCCAGTGCCTGCCGCAGCATCTCGGCGATGGTCAGGCCCTCGGCCTCGCCTCGGCTCACCAGCTCGTCCACGCGCGCGGTGAACCGCCCGTTGACCCGGGTGAACGTGGCCAGCAGCATCTCGTCCTTGGCCGTGAAGTAGTGCTGCACCAGGCCCACGGACATGCCTGCTTCCGCGGCGGTCCGCGCAACGGTCACGGCGGTGAGGCCGTGGCGCACGACCAGGCGTTGGACGGCGTCGGTGATCTGCCCTTGCCGGGCGTCATGGTCGGAAACTCTCGGCACGTGAGGACGGTACCGCGTGCTATAACCGTACGTCTATATTGCTACCGGGGAGGAACCTCTGATGATCCGACTGCACTCAACCCGGCTGTTAGGCATGGGACTTGCCCTCGCTCTCCTGCTGCCACCCGGCGTGGCCACCGCGAGCCGGGCCAGTGACGGACTGGCGGCCGGCAGCCGCCGCGACCCGGCCCTGCAGGAACTGGCCGATCAGGTGGCGGCCGGCCCGAACCCCAACCCGGGCGCCTTCCTGTTCACCCGGCGTGGCCCGGACGACCGCTTCGGCGCGGCCGGTCTGGCCGACCGGTCCACCGGGAAGCCGATGGCACCGGACCTGAGGTTCCGCACCGGGAGCGTCACAAAGACGTTCACCGCGACGGTCGTCCTGCAACTCGTCGCCGAGCACCGGTTGCGACTCGACGACACCGTGCAGAGCCTGTTGCCCGAACAGGTCCGCACCGACAACGCGCTGTCCGGTGCGCCCATCACCGTCCGCCAGCTGCTCAACCACACGAGCGGGCTGTACGACTACATCGACGGGCTGCTTCCCCACTTCCGCAGCCTCGACCAGTACTGGCCCCGTGACCAGCTGATCGGCATCGGCCTCGCCCGGCCCCGGTACTTCCCGGCCCCCGGCACGCGGTTCCGCTACTCCAACACCAACTACCTGCTGCTCGACCTGATCGTCGAACGGATCACCGACCGCGACCTGCGCACCAACCTCGAACGCCGCGTCTTCGCCCCCCTCGGGCTGCGCGACACGTCGTACCCGCTGACCCGGACCACGATCGACGGCAACCACGTCCACGGCTACGCGGACGTCTCGCTCCTCCTTCCGGACGCACCGGACCCCACCCGGTTCGACGTCACCGCGCTCAGCCCGTCGGAGGCCGGCGCGTCGGGCGCCCTCGTCACGACCGCGGCCGACATCGCACGCTTCTACCGGGCCCTGCTGCAGGGACGTCTGCTGCCTCCGGACGTGCTTCGCAGGATGCTCACCGACACGGTCCCCACGACCGGCAGCGCCCCGCCCGCCGTCGCCTACGGCCTGGGCATCTACGTCTACGCCACCAGCTGCGGCCGCGCGTACGGCCACGGCGGCAGCGCACTCGGATATCTGACCTTCGCCCTCAACAGCCGCGACGGGAACGACCAACTCGTCGCCCACACCAACTGGAACCCGTTCTCCGACACCGGGATCGACGAGGACTTCTGGGCCGCCTTCCAGCAGGGCTACTGCGCAAGTGCCGGGTAGCTCCCGCCGGCGCCGGATGGCCGTCAGGACACATTTCGCCCGGAGATCCGCAGGCCACCCGCTTCGGGTGTGCGCATCTTCGGGCGGTCCGGTCGCGGTCACCGGCCGTGTGCCCGACCTGCCGGTCGCCTCCTCCCACTACGGCATGTTCCAGGCGGCAAGGACGGGCTGCGCGTCCTCGGTGGCCAGGAAGGCGAGCGTGCCCGGATGCGGATGGCCGAGCAGGCGGCCTGCGGACGCGTCGAGACCGAGCCAGCGCACGGTGAGCAGGCGCGCCAGATGACCGTGCGCGACGACGGCGACATCGCCGTCGTCCAGCAGCGGACGGATCCGGTCCAGTACCGCGTCCACCCGTGCCGACACCTGCCGGAGCTGCTCGCCGGGATGCTCGGCGTCGCCGGGAACGACGCCGTCCCGCCAGAGGTCCCAGTCCGGACGCGACTCCCGGATCTGCGCCGCCGTCAGCCCCTCGTAGCCGCCGTAGTCCCACTCCGTCAGGTCCTGATCGGGCCTGACACCGGTCAGGCCGGCCAACTCCGCCGTCCGCAACGCGCGGTTCAGCGGGCTGCTGAACACGGCCACCAGGTCGTGTCGCGCGAGCCTCGGCGCGAGCGCCCTCGCCATGGCCTCACCGGCATCGGTCAGCGGAACGTCGGTACGCCCGGCGTGCCGGCCCGACACGCTCCATTCGGTCTGACCGTGCCTGATCACCATCAGTGCGCCCATGGCCGCGCACGATACCCCGCCATGGAACGGTCGGACCGTGGGGTGCCCGCCCCTCAGCCAGTTGTGTGCAGCGGAACCGTGAGCTGCTTGAGCCAGGTGCCCGTGGTGAAGTCGCGGGCCTTGATGACGACCGCACGGGGGCCGACCTCGATCTGGAGCCCCTGGTTGAAGGCGCCGCTCACCGAGACCTCGCCGCCCTTGCCGTCGTCCGTCCAGCCCGCCTGGACCGCTGCGGTGTTCACCACGGTGAAGCCTTCGAGGTTGCCGGTGCCGGGGACGACCCTGCGTACCACCCAGTCGGACAGGTTGAGGTCCCAGTGGGTGTGGCCGGAGAAGAGGAACACGTCCTTGTGGCGGCCGAGGATCGAGAGGAGCCGGTCCGGCTGGAGGTAGTCGCTCATGTAGAGCTTGTTGTGCGTGCCCGACACCGTGTTGGGCAGCGGGTGATGGGTCATGACCATCACCGGCTTGCGTCGTCGCGCCCAGTGGGCGAGCCGGTCCTCCAGCCAGGCGAACTGCGCGTCGCTGATCCACACCTCGTCCCACAACTTCGCGTCGTGGTAGTGCGCGTAGCGCTCGGTGCCGAGGCTCAGGACCGGAATGCCGCCGAACGACGTCTCCGAGTAGACCTTGTTCCGGCCCGCGAAGTTGTAGAAGCTGCGGAAGAGGGAGTCCTCGGTGGTGCCGTTGGGCCAGGTGTCCTGGGCGAGCGTGTTCGGGTCGCGGTACTTCGGGACGTAGAACTCGTGGTTGCCGATGGCCCACGCGACGTTCCTGGGGTGCTGGTGCTGTCCGAGGGTGCGGCGGACGTCCGCGTACTCGAAGTCGTAGCCGCGGGGCGTGATGTCGCCCGCGATGCCAAGCCCGGCACTGCCGGGATTGATGCGGCGCAGGTCGTCGAGGGCTCTGCCGAAGTCGGTCAGGTCGCCCTGGATGTCGCTGATGATGTTGAACCGCACCGTGCTGTCCCCGCTGCCGTGGCCGCGCCTGTCGTCCAGCGGGGCGGCCGAGGCCGACGCGTCCGTCAGGGCTGCGCCGACGGTGAGGGCCCCGCCCGCGAGCACGGTGGCGCGGCCCGTCGTGGACATGAACGATCTGCGATCCATCGGTAGTACTTCCTTCGTCGTGCGGCCCCGGTACGGGGATGGGACGGGAGAAGCGTTTCCGATCCTGGTGACCTCCCGGCGTAGCGGAGGTGGCCGCGGACTGAAGTCCAAGGGCGCTCACCCCGGCAGGGGGCGGGCGGCGGTGTGATGCCGGCTCCCGCCCCCTGTCCATGCGCTACGACCGGCGGCGCAGCGCCGCACGGGCCGGCAGCGTGACCGCGAGCAGGGCCAGTCCCCCGGCGGCGGCCACGAAGGCTCCGTACAGCAGCGGGGGCACGTACGGTCCTTCGCCTGTCATGCCGCGCATCATGGGGACCAGCGTGGCCGCGGCGATCGCGGAGCCGAGGACCACGCCCACCAGGGAGACCAGCAGGCCCTCCCAGCGCAGCATCCGCAGCACCTGGCGCCGGGTGGCGCCGACGAGTCGCAGCGTGCCCAGTTCGCGGCGGCGGTCGAGAACGGTCATCACCAGTGTGTTGACGGCGGCGACTGCGGCGAAGCCGCCGAGGACCGCGGCCATGGTGGTGTTGGACCAGGCGCCCAGCTTCGCGTCGAGGTTCTGCTCGGTGGCGTAGCCGGAGGCGTCGGTGACCTCGCCCAGGGCGGCGAGCGACTTCGCCGTGCCGCCGCGCACCAGCAGCGTGCTGTCGAAGCCCGAGGTGACGTGCCCGGTCAGGGCGGCCCGGTCCATGGTCACCGTCGCCAGACCGAGGCCGCGGCCGTAGACGGCGACGATTTCGGGGCGGGCCTCGGTGCCGTCGGGCAGGTAGAGCGGGAGCCGGTCGCCGACGCCGGCGCCCGCGGAGGTCGCCAGGGTCGTGTCGATGGCGATGCGGTCCCGTCCTAGCCGGTCGAGGCCGCCCTCGCGTACGTCCAGGTCCTGCACCTTCGCGAGCTCGGCGCCGGATCCGGTGACGCCCTGGGTCGCCGCGCCCTGCAGCGACTTGAACTCACCGGAGCCGACGGGCACCAGCACCTGAGTGGTCAGCAGGCCGACGGCCGCGTCCACGCCCGGCGCGCGGGCGGCGCGCGCCACGGAGTCCACCGGGAGCCCGGCCGGGTCGGTCACCACGTGGTCCGCGGTGATACCGGCGCGCAGTTGCTCGTCGGCGATGTGGGTCTCGCTCGTGTGCATGAAGACGAGGGTCGACGCGAAGGCCATGGCGAGCACGATCGGGGTGATCGCGGAGGCGAGGCGGCGGGAGTTGGTACGGGAGTTGGCGACCGCCAGCGCGCCCGCCGCGCCCGCGCCGCGCAGCGGGAGGCCGAAGAGGCCCGCGCACAGCCGCGCCACCAGCGGGCCGAGCAGTGCGACGGCGAGCATGAAGAGCATGACGACGCCGAGGGCCGCCCCTGCCGCGTCGTCCCCGGTGGAGCGGGCGGCGACACCGGTGAGGATCGCGCCGCCGACGAGGGCGACGAGGCCCAGCGCGGTACGGATCACGCCCGGCCGCAGCCGCTCCACCGACGCCTCGGTGAGCGCCTGCCCCGGCTTGATCCTCGCGGGCCTGCGCCCTGCCGCCCATCCGGCGCCGAGCGCGGTGAGCAGCCCGGCCCCGACCGCGGCGACCAGCGGGATCCAGGAGACGTGCATCCGGACCGCCTCCGGGATCGCCCCGCGGTCCTGCAACTGCCCGAACCACCAGTGCGCGAGCCCGATGCCGGGCAGGCAGCCGACGATCCCGGCGAGGGGCGCGATGAGCAGCGCCTCCGAGGCCACCGCGCGGCGGATCTGTCGCGGCGTGGCACCCACGGCACGCAGCAGCGCGAATTCGCGGGCCCGCTGGGAGACGGACAGCGCCACGGTCCCGGCCGCGGTGAAGACCGCGACGATGGCGGCGATGCCGCCGAAGGAGCCGCCGATCCCGAAGAGCGTCTGCTTGGCGTAGCCGAGGCCCGGGTCCTCGATCGCGCCACGGTCGTCACCGGTGTGCACCTGGGCGCCGAAGCCGGCCAGGACCTTCTCCACGGAACCCGCGAGGGCGTCGGTATCGGTGCCGCCGTCGGCCCGCACGGCGATGGCGTCCGCCTTGCCGGGGTGGCCGGCGAGCGTGGGGGCCTGGGCGTCGGTGAACCAGGCAAGGGCGCCGGTGCTCCGGGCGGTGTCGCCGGGGCCGGTCCTGGCGATGCCCGCGACGCGGAAGTCCTGCCGCCCGGCGAGGGTGTGCAGCGCGACGGTGTCCCCGACGGCGGCCTTCGCCGTGCGGGCCGTGCCGGAGTCGAGCACGACTTCCCCGGCGCGGGGCGCGGAGCCGGTGGTCAGCGCGCTGCCGGTGAAGACGTGCGAGCCCCATCCGTGCCCGGTGAGCGCACCGCCGGGCACGGGAAGTCCGGGGGTGCCGGAGCCCACGCTGTCGTGCGCCGGGCGCACGGGGAAGGTGAAGTCCGCGACGGCGGCGGCCACGCCCGGCACCCGGGCGGCCCTCGCGGCCAGCCCGGCGTCCACCCGTGCGGTGTCCGGCAGCGGGACCGCCTCCTCCTCGCGGTCCTCGCCGCTGCCCGTGCCGATGTACTTGTACTGGTCCGCCGCCACGACGACCGGCGCGTCGGCGTACCGCTCCGCCGGCACCGACGCCCGCAGACCGGTTTCGAGCAGGATGCCGCAGGCCGTGACGATGAGCGCGGACATCAGCAGGGCGACGAAGGTCCCCGCGAACGATGCGGGCCTGGAGCGGACGGCCGCGCGGGCGAGTCCGTTGGGAAGCATCATGCCGCGGCACCCGCCATCGTGCCCGTGCGGGAGGCAGGGGCGGTGAACGCCCTCATCCGTGCCGCGATCTGCTCCGCCGATCCACGCTCCAGTCCGCCGGCGAAGGTGCCGTCGGCGAGGAACAGCACGCGGTCGGCCCAGGTGGCGGCCGCCGGGTCGTGGGTGACCATGACGACGGTGGCCCCGAGGGTGTCGACGGCGTGCCGGAGCAGGCCGAGCACCTCGGCCGCGGTGCCGGAATCGAGGGCGCCGGTGGGCTCGTCGGCGAACACCACGTCGGGGCCGGTGACCAGGGCGCGGGCCACGGCGACACGCTGCTGCTGGCCGCCGGACAGCTCGCCGGGGCGGCGCCGCGCCTTGTCGGCGAGTCCGACCTGCGCGAGCATCGAGGCCGCCAGACGGCGGTCCTGACGGCGGCCCGCGAGACGCATGGGCAGCAGCACGTTCTGCTCCACGGTCAGCGACGGCAGCAGGTTGAAGGACTGGAACACGAAGCCGAGGCGGCTGCGGCGCAGCTCGGTGAGCTGGTTCTCGCTCATGCCGGTGATCTCCGTGCCGCCGAGGCACACGGATCCGGACGAGGGCCGGTCGAGACCGGCGGCGCACTGCAGGAACGTGGACTTGCCGGACCCCGACGGCCCCATGACCGCGGTGAACGTGCCGCGCGGGAGAGCGAGATCGATGCCCGCCAGGGCGTGCACGGAGCCCGCGCCGCGGCCGTACTGCCGTCGGACACCGCGCAGTTCGACGGCCTGACCGGGTGTGGGGCCCCCGGCCGCCTCCGCCCGGTCGTCCGCCTTCTGCCGCCTTCCGCTGCGTACCCTCATGTTCCGCCCTCTCGCGATCTTCTCGTGCCGACCGGACGGAGTGTGCGTGGACGGCCGCGCGCCTGGCGTCATACCCGGGAGCCAATATGAGGGTGCTACCGCGGTAGGGGGAGGACCTACGCCGCGTGCTCCTTCGGCTTTGTGGCGCCGGGGGCGCCCCCGGGGCCCAGGACTTTCCGGGTGACGCGTTCGGCGAGGGCGGTGACCAGGGTGCGCGGCCGGCGCGGCAGCAGGTGCGCGGACAGGGCGTTGCCGAGTCCGGGCGTGACGTAGCCGCGGTCGCGGTCGAGGGCGCGCAGGGCGGCGCGTACCACGGGCTCCGGCGTGGTGAACGAGCCGTTGACGGCCGCCTTGCGGGTGCCGATGGCGTCGAAGAACGGGGTGTCGACCGGGCCGGGGCACAGGATGAGCACGCGTATGCCGCGTCCGCGGTACTCCTGGCGCAGGGCGAGCCCGAAGTTCAGCACGAAGGTCTTGCTCGCGCTGTAGACGGCGAAGTACGGGGACGGCTGGAAGGCCGCGGTGGAGGCGACGTTCACGACCGCGCCGCTGCCGCGCTCCAGCATGTCCGGGAGCAGGGCGTGGGTGAGGTCGACGAGCGCGACGACGTTGACCATGAGCTGGTCGTGGTCACGGTCCGGCGCGATGTCCTCGAAACGGCCGCAGGTGCCGAACCCGGCGTTGTTGACCAGCAGGTCGACGCTCAGCTCCAGGGCGGCGAGTCGGTCGGTGATGTGCCGGGCCGCGTCGGGCTCGGCGAGGTCCTGGACCAGGACATGGGCGCGGATGCCGTGCTCCGCGGCGAGACGATCGGCGAGGGCGGTGAGCTTGTCCCCGGAACGCGCCACCAGGATCAGATCGTGCCCGCGGGCGGCGAGTTGCGCGGCGAACTCCGCGCCGAGTCCGGATGAGGCACCGGTGACGAGCGCTGCGGTGTGCATGGGAGATCTCCTTCATTCGACGAGCTACGGACCACGAGTGCGAACCACGAACACGAACCACGAACGGCGAATCTCGAACGGCGAGCGGCGAACTGCGAATCACGAGCAACTGAGACATGAGAGTACTCACTTCTCCAGCAAGTGCAACAGCACTGATGCAGTTCACCCGAACTTGACTCACCGATGTATCGTTTTGAAGGTCACGCGGATGAGAGGGAGGCGCCATGAGCGAACCGGCGGCACGGCCGTTGCGGGCGGACGCGGAGCGCAGTGTGCGCGCGATCCTGGAGGCGGCCGAACGCGTGCTCTCCGCGGACCCCGGCGCATCGATGGAGCAGATCGCGACCGCGGCAGGCGTGGCCAGGACGACGATCCACCGGCGGTTCACCCACCGGCAGGCGCTGATCGACGCCCTGGCCTCGTCGGCCGCCCGCCAGCTCGCCCAGGCCGTGGAGGACGGCAGGCCGGACACCGCCCCGCCGATGGTGGCACTGCACCGGATCACGGCCAACGTGCTCGAGGTGAAGAGCGCCTGGGCCTTCGCCCTGGGACTGCCGGCCGCCCCCGACAGCGAAGCCACGGCACTCCATCAGGACATCGCCCGCCGTTGCCTCACCGTGCTGGAACGGGCCAGGGCGGACAGGCTCATCGACGAGGCGGCCGACCTCACCTGGGTACGGCGGTTCTACTACGCACTTCTCGGGGAATCCCTGAACGGGAACCCGGACGACGCCGGCGTCGACACCGACACGCTCGCCGCCCGCATCATCGAGACCCTGCTGCACGGCGCCGGACCGCGCCCCTGAGCACCCGAAGCGGCGGTAGCCTGCGTCATCATGATGCGCGCATGGATACCGCCGATACTGTTCACACTCAGCGGCTCAGCCGTTGCGGCCGAGCTGATCCGCCAGGGAAACCCGTGGGGAGCAGCGGCCGTCCTGGTGGTGTTCGCGCTGCCCGCGGGCGTGAACTCGCCCCTGATCTTCCCGAAGTCGGTCGGTGCGGCGGAAGCACAACGCCGTAGCGCGGCCGATGGCCGGCCGGTCGTCTTCTGGCGGCCCGGCTGCACGTACTGCATCCGGCTGCGCATGCGACTGGGCCGGAACGCCCGCCGGTTGCACTGGGTCGACATCTGGCGCGATCCGGAGGGTGCGGCGGTCGTGAGGGCCGCCAACGAGGGCAACGAGACCGTACCGACCGTGGTCGTGGCGGGCCGGCCCCACGTCAATCCGGACCCCGCCTGGGTGCGCGCGCAGCTTTCCTCATCCGCCTGACCGGGCACGGAAACCCCTCATCGGGATCAGGCAAACCCTGCCGGTGACTGCCTGCTACACGTAGGCTCTCGGCGCAGTGGATCAGGGGCACGTCAATCCGGGGTGCCCGAGCCGGACGAGGGAGTGCCCCGCTGTGACGGACACGCACGACGAGAGAGTGCTCGCCAAGATCGCGAAGGGGCTCGTCTACACCGAGTCGGAAGCATCGTTCCAGGACTCCCAGCGGCGCACCGAGGAGATCTTCGAGTACAACCGGACACCGCCGAGCGAAGAACAGAAGCGCAGGTCGCTCCTCACCGCCATCTTCGGTTCCGTCGGTGAACGCACGGTGCTGCTGCCCCCGTTCCACGCCGGGTTCGGCAGCCGGGTCCACATCGGCGACGACTTCTTCGGCAACGTGAACCTGACGTTCGTCGACGACGTCGACATCCGCATAGGCAACGATGTCATGATCGCGCCGAGCGTGACGCTGACCACGACCGGACATCCGGTGCATCCCGCGCGCCGGGCCGACTTCGGACGCTTCTCCGAGCCGATCGTGATCGAGGACAAGGTGTGGATCGGCAGCAACGTGGTCGTCCTGCCCGGCGTCCGGATCGGCTACGGGTCGGTCATCGGCGCGGGCAGCGTCGTCAGCCGCAGCATTCCCCCGATGACCGTCGCGCTTGGAACCCCTTGCCGGGTGGTCCGCCCCATCACCGACGAGGACCTCACCACCCGCGCCGCCGGGCACTGGGCGGACTGACCCGCAGGGGCGCCCACACGGCCCGGGGTGCCGTGACCGGCCGCTGCCGATGTGTGCCGATTCGGCCATTCGCATGGCGTGGTGCGGGGCCGCGGATCATGGACGACGCGTTGCGGGCGCCGATCGATTCTTTGCTGCCACCGTGGCCGGAGCGGTCGCGGCGAAGCCATGCAGTGCGTCCGGCCCGGGGCACCCAGCCGTCAGAAAACAACAAAACCTGACGTTGTCATTGTGGTGGTTGTGTTCCCTTTCTAGGGTGGGTGCGTCTCAACAGGTGTTATCCGCCACACCAGTTGCACATCTCGGCACCCGAGGAAGGCCCCCGCCATGCCACACTCGAACCCGACCCCCCACCCCCTCCCCCACCGCGGATACGTGAGCCGCCGCCGGCTCATGGAAGCGGGCGCCGCCGTGCTCGGCGGACTCGCGCTGTCCGGCGTCCTGCCGGGGGCCCGTGCCGTCGCGGCTGCCGGTGATGTGTCCGCCGACGGCGACGAATGGAACGGGCGCATCGACGTCTTCCGGCTCGGCACCGAGCGGCCGCACGCCACCCTCATGCCGTACGCGAACCTCAAGCAGGCTCTCGCCGCCGACCGCACCACCTCCCCCTGGCGTCAAAGCCTCGACGGCACATGGAAGTTCGCGTACGCCGACCGGCCCGCCGACAAGAAGCAGGACTTCTACCGCACCGACCTCGACGACTCCGGCTGGGAGACCACCCCGGTCCCCTCGGCCTGGCAGCTGCACGGCCACGACTACCCGATCTACGTCAACATCACCTACCCGTGGTGGGGCCCCAACGGACTCGGGGAGGACGCCCAGCCGCCCGCCGCTCCGACCCTGTACAACCCCGTCGGCCAGTACCGGCGCACCTTCACCGTGCCGAAGGGCTGGGCCGGCCGGCGTACGTTCCTGCACTTCGAGGGTGTCAAGTCCGCCCACTACGTGTGGATCAACGGACATCTGACGGGGTACCACGAGGACTCGTACACCGCGGCCGAGTACGACATCACCCCGTACCTCAAGGACGGCACCAACCACATCGCCGTCGAGGTCTACCGCTACTCCGACGGTGACTGGCTCCAGGACCAGGACATGATCCGGCTGAGCGGCATCTTCCGGTCGGTGTATCTGTACTCGACGCCCGGCGTCCATGTCCGGGACTTCAAGCTCGACACCCCGCTCGGGGACGGGTTCACCAGCGCCGAGCTGTCCGTCACCGCGCAGGTCAGGGACTACGCGGGCGACGCCGGCGGAGCCGCCCACACGGTCGAGACGCAGCTGTACGACGCCGACGGCCATGCCGTGTGGGCGCGGCCGCTGGCCCTGAGGGCGGTTCCCGCCGACGGCGAGGTGACCGTCAAGGGCACCAGGGCCGTGCCCTCACCGCGGCTGTGGTCCGCCGAGGACCCGTACCTGTACACCGCCGTCCTTCAGCTCCGCGACCCGTCCGGGAAGGTCGTGGAGACGCTCTCGCACCGCGTCGGGCTGCGCGAGTTCGCACTCAAGGACGGTCTGATGCGGATCAACGGGCAGCCGGTCACCTTCCGCGGCACCAACCGTCACGAGATGCACCCGGAACGCGGTTCGGCTCTCAGCCGTGCCGATCTGGTCGACGACATCACGCTCGTCAAGCGGCTCAACATCAACTCGGTCCGTACCTCGCACTATCCCAACAACCCGCTGTGGCTGGAGCTCGCCGACGAATACGGCCTCTACATCGTGGGCGAGACCAACCTGGAGACGCACGGCATCCGCGACGAGTACCCGGCCAGCCGCGCCGACTGGACACCGGCGTGTGTGGACCGTGCGCAGAACATGGTCCACCGCGACAAGAACCACGCCAGCGTCGTCATCTGGTCACTGGGCAACGAGGCCGGCTCCGGTTCGTCGTTCCGGGCCATGCACGACTGGATCCGCTCCTACGATCCGACCCGTGTGATCCAGTACGAGGGCGACGACGGGCCCGCCACCAGCGACATCCGCTCCAGGATGTACGAGTCGCCGAGCCGGATCGAGGCCCGGGCGAAGGACACCACCGACACCCGGCCCTACGTGATGATCGAGTACGCCCACTCGATGGGCAACTCCACCGGGAACTTCAACGAGTACTGGGACACCATCCGCCGCTACGACGTCCTGCAGGGCGGCTGGATCTGGGACTTCGTCGACCAGGCCCTCAGCTGGCCGACACCGACGCGCAAGCTGCTCACGGAGACCGGGCCCGCCGGGCTGAAGGGCGAGGTCATCAATCCGTCGGGCTCGTTCGGCCCCGAGCACGGCGTGAGCGGAGCGACCGTCTTCGCGCGGGACGACCGGCTCGATCTGACCGGCTCGCTGACGCTCGAGGCGTGGATGACCCCGCACGTCCGCGGCTTCCACCAGCCGATCCTGGCGAAGGGCGACACGCAGTACGCGCTGAAGCAGGCCGACAAGGGCCTGGAGTTCTACATCTACGCGAACGGGCAGTGGATCGCCGCCTCCTGGACGACCCCCGACGACGGCTGGACGGGCGAGGAGCATCACGTAGCGGGCGTCTTCGACGCGGACGCGGGGACGCTGACGCTGTACGTGGACGGCGAGGCCAAGGCCAGCAAGAGCACCGGTCTGAAGCCCAGCAGCAACACCGCCTCGCTCTCCCTCGCCGGTGAAGTGGAGAACCCGACACGGGAGTTCAGCGGGACGATCCGCCGGGCCCGGGTGTACGCGCGCGCCCTGAAGGCGGCGGAGCTCGCCGACGACGGACGTGGCCCCGGCGACGACGGTGTGCGCTTCTGGTTCGACGCGCGGACAGCCCGGTACGAGCAGAAGAAGGCCGGGGCGAAGACCTTCCACGCCTACGGCGGCGACTGGGGCGACAATCCCAACGACGGCGCGTTCGCCGGCGACGGCATCGTCCTGCCCGACCGTCGCCACACCGGCAAGGCGGCCGAGGTCAAACGCGTCCACCAGACGATCCGCGCGACCCGGACGGACGGGGCGGCGCCCGGCGAGATCACCCTCACCAACGACAACCTGTTCACCAACCTGCGCGCCTACAGCGGCCGCTGGGAACTCTCGGCCGACGGCGAGACGGTGCGGCGCGGCACGTTCAGCCGTGACCAGCTCGATGTGGCACCGATGAGCAGCAAGGCCGTCACGCTGCCCGTCGCACTGCCCGCCGGCCCCTCCGCCGGGGCCGAGTACTTCCTCCAGTTGTCCTTCGTCACGAAGGAACGCACACCATGGGCCGACGCCGGCTTCGAGGTGGCGCGGGTACAGCTGCCCCTCGACGCGGACAGTCCCGCGATCGAGCCGGTTCCGCTCGCCGAGGTGCCGGAACTGTCGTACCGGACCGATGAGGCCGAAGTCGGCGTCACCGGACGCGGGTTCGAGGTCGTCATCGACAGGTCGACCGGGCTCATCACCTCGTACGAGGCCAACGGCACGAAGCTCCTCGACTCCGGCCCGGTCCCCAACTTCTGGCGCGCCCCGACCGACAACGACCGCGGCAACGGCCAGCACACCCGCAACCAGACCTGGCGGGACGCGGGCGCGCGGCGCGCGGTGACCGACGTGACGGTGCGCGGGATCGAGGGGCGTGCGGTCGAGATCACGGTCAAGGGGACACTGCCGACGAGCACCGCATCGGCGTACACCACCACCCTCACCGTCTTCGGCAACGGCGAGATCAAGGTCGACAACACCCTCGCTCCGGGTGCGCCGGCCCTTCCGTACATTCCCGAGATCGGCACGATCCTGCGCCTGCCCGCGGCGCTGGAGCGGTTCGACTACTACGGGCGCGGCCCCGAGGAAAGTCACTGGGACCGCAAGGACGGCACGGACGTGGGGCGTTGGTCCGGGACCGTCACCGGTCAGTGGAACCCGTACCTGCGGCCGCAGGAGAACGGGAACAAGACCGATGTGCGCTGGGCGGCGCTCACCGACCGGCGCGGTCGCGGGCTGCTCGTCAGCGGCGACGGGCTCCTGGAAGTCAACGCCTCGCACTTCACACCGGAGGACCTCTCCGTGGGGGCCCGCCACGACTACCAGCTGACACCCCGTGACGAGGTGATCCTGCGGGTCAACCACCGGCAGATGGGCGTCGGCGGCGACAACAGCTGGGGCGCGCACACGCACGACGCGTACAAGCTGCTCGCCGACCGGGAGTACACGTACACGTACCGGCTGCGTCCGCTCACGGACGTGCGGGACGCGACGCGCCTGTCCCGTCGGCCGACGGCCGCCGGGTAGCCGCACCCCGGGCGAGGTGCCGTCCCCCGGCACCTCGCCCGGGACAGCCGCTCAGACCCCGGCCGTGCAGAACACGCACGCCTCCCAGAACGGCCGCGCGTCCAGCACCCGGTGGCGTACGCAGGAGGCCGTCGCGGCCTCGTGCGGCCCGGGCAGGACACTCCCGCCGGCCTGCGCCGTCGCGGGGTCGCCGGGGTCGAAATCCGCCACCATCGAGCGGTAGGCGAGCAGGTATCCCTCCGCCCTGGGCGGCTCGTACGTCAGCTCCTCCCACCTGTGGCGGGACAGTGCCAGATCGAGGACGCTCAGCAGGAAGCCCTTCGCCGCCGCCCGCTCCTGCGGTGTGTCCCCCCAGTCGAGCTCGGCCAGGCCGAAACCGACCACTCCACGCCCCATCACGTTCTGGTCCTGGAGCGTCAGCAGGGCGGCGAAGCGGAAGTCCCACGGTTCACGGGCCAGCTCGGACACGGCGAGCATCAGCACGTCCACGAACACCGCCGTGCCGCCGTTGGTCATCTCCAGGAACCGGCCGTCACCGCCCTCGAACATGTTCATGCTTCCAGGTTATAGAGAGTGGGGCGTGCTCTTGCGCCTCGCGTCCGCACACCGAGCGGCCGGCGCATCAGCATCACGCTCATTGACGTGCACACGTCTTGACTGAAGGTCTCTCCCGCACGCACCTTTGCTGAGCCCGATCTTTCCCAGGGGGTCGACATGAACAGCAAGGTCCTCGGCGCGTCCACGGTGCTGGCGCTGTTGGCCGTGGTGGGCGGCCTGCCTGCGCCCGCCTCGTCCGAGCCGCGCCCGCGGTCCGCCCGCGCCCTTCCGCTGGGCGCAGGCGGCCTGACCGAGACGCGCAGCACGCGGACACTGCAGCCCGGTGTCACCCTCACGCGGATCGTGCGCGGTGCCGAGGCCCCGGCGCTCGCGTGGACGGTCGAGCTGTCGATCCCCGGTGGTGCGACCTCGCCGGATCCCGACGCGCCGCCGACGGCGCTGAAGGACCGGGCCAGTGCCGATGAGCTGACCTCCGACGTCGGGGGCGACGGGTTCGACGCCCGGCTCGAGGAGGTCACGACTCCGGCCGTCGCCGACTACGCCGGCGGATCGCTCGGGTGGCGGGTGCGGGTCGGGCGGTTCGGCGCGCAGTCCGCCGCGACGGCCGAACTCGCCCGGCTGAAAGCGGCCGGGTACGCCGGGTCGGCCGTGTACACCGGCTGGGACGGCGATCCGGCGGACCGCGGCCCGTGGCGCGTCGACGTGCTCACCATCGACCCGCACCGCTTCCGCGGCAGGCTCGAACCGTCGTACGGCCCCGATCTGGAGAACCGCGAGAGGACCAGCGAGCTGGCGGCCGCGGCCGGCGCGACCGCGGCGGTCAACGCCGGGTTCTTCGTCCTCGACCCGAAGGCCGGGGCCCCGGGCGATCCCGCCGGTGTCGGCGTCTACGACGGCCGGCTGCTGAGCGAGCCGGTGAGCGGACGTCCCGCCCTGGTGATACGTGACTCCGGCCGGCACACCGGCGTCACCCGGCTCACCTGGCAGGGGCGAGTGGCCGGCCGGGGCGCGTCGCAACCCCTGGACGGCATCGACCGCGTACCGGGCCTGATCAGGAACTGCGGCGGCACCGCCGACGACACCCCGACCTCACTGCCGCTGCACGACGCCACCTGCACCGACCCCGACGAACTCGTCGCCTTCACGCGTGAGTACGGCGGGCAGACCCCGCACGGCGACGGCCTCGAAGCCGTACTGGACAGCCATGACCGGGTCGTGGAGCTGCGCTCACCGCGCGGCGGCGCCCTGCCGGCCGGCGGCAGCTCCGTACAGGCGACCGGCAACCGCGTCGCCGGGCTGACCGCCCTGGCGCAGGCAGGCAAGCCCCTGCGCGTCGAGAAGACACTGCGGGACGGCGACGGCCGCAGGGTCCCGCTGTCATCGACGACCGGCATCCTCAACGGAGGGCCCGAACTGGTCCGCGACGGGCGGCTGCACGTCACTCCGGCCACCGACGGGATGGTGCAGCCGGGCAACGCGAGCTTCTACTACGGCTGGGTGCACAAGCGCAATCCGCGCACCCTGGCCGGGGTGGACGCGGCGGGCCGAACGGTCCTGGTCACGGCCGACGGACGCGGCACGGCCGCACTCGGGCTGAGCATCCCCGAGAGCGCCGCCGTCGCCCGGTCGCTCGGCCTGCGCGACGCGGTCAACCTCGACGGCGGCGGGTCCACCACCCTCGTCGTCGACGGAGCAGTGCTGAACACCCCGTCCGACGCCACCGGTGAACGCCCCGTCGGGGACGCCCTGCTGATCCTGCCCGACCGGAGCTGATCCCGCCGCCCGGTCCGGGAAGGCCGGGCCGGCACCCCCACCGCGAGGAGACGATGCCATGACCGCCCTCCCGATCCGACGAACCCGCCTCCTGCTCGTCCTGGCCGCACTGCTCCTGATCCTGGTGTCGGCCCCGTCCGCACCGGCCGACGCCGCGGAAACGGACGGGCACGCCCCGAACCGGGGTGCGGAAGTCGTCGCGGTCACCCAGGTCGCCGACCGGCAGATCGACCTGTCGGTCCGGTCTGCGGCTCTCGGCGGCCAGACCGTGAAGGTGCGTCTGCTGACGCCCGACGGGTGGAAGCCGGGCGGACGCGGCCGTCACTGGCCGACCCTCTGGCTGCTGCACGGCTGCTGCGGGGACTACACGTCGTGGACCGGTCAGACCGATGTCGCGCGGACCGAGAGCCTGCGCGATGTCCTCGTGGTCATGCCGGAAGCCGGCTGGAACGGCTGGTACAGCGACTGGTGGAACTACGGCGAGGGCGGCGCCCCGGCGTGGGAGACCTTCCACACCCAGGAGTTGCGTCTCCTCCTCGAACGCGGCTGGGGCGCGAGCCCGAACCGCGTCGTGGCCGGACTCTCGATGGGCGGCCAGGGGGCGCTGCTGTACGCCGCCCGGCACCCCGGCATGTTCAAGGCCGCCGCCGCCTACTCCGGCTCGGTGCACCCGCTGCTCAACGACGAGTCCGTGAACCGCGTCATGGGGTTCTTCGCCGGCCAGGGCAACGATCCGCTGCGGGTCTGGGGCGACCCCGTCGCGCAGCGCGGCGTGTGGGAGGCCCATGATCCGTACCACCTGGCCGGGCGCCTCACATCGACCCCCGTCTACCTGTCCTGCGGTGACGGCACCGCAGGGCCCTTCGACCCGCCCGGCGCCACGGATGCGCTCGAAGCGGACTTCAACCGGCAGAACCAGGCCCTGGCGAGCGAACTCGAACGCCGTGGCGCGCGGCATGTGACCACCCACTTCTACGGACCGGGAACCCACGGCTGGGCCTACTGGCAGCGCGAGTTGCACGCCTCGCTGCCCATGCTGCTGCAGGCGTTGCGGGTCGATCGCTGAGCGATGCCACAGGGACCGGGCGTGCCCGGTTGCGGTGTTCCGCCGACGGTGAAGTCCGGCCCGATCGGGCCGGACTCACCTTACGGTCGGTTCTCATGACGACAGTCACCGCACACCCGGTCACGTACTCGGCCGACGGCCTGACGATGACCGGACACCTCGCGCTCCCCTCCGGTACCGGCCGCCGGCCCGCCGTCCTGATCGGACCCGAGGGAACCGGTCTCAACGACTTCCAGCGCCGCCGGGCCGAAGCCCTCGCCGAACTGGGCTACGTGGCCATGCTCTTCGACCTGCACGGCGACGGGCACTGGTTCACCGACCCGGAGGAGATGCTGGCGCGCGTGATGCCGCTGCTCGCCGACCCCGGCCGGATGCGCGGCATCGGCCTGGCGGCACTCGACGTGCTGCGTGCCGAACCCCGTACCGACCCCGACCGGATCGCCGCCATCGGCTACGGCACCGGGGGTGCGATCGCGCTGGAACTCGGGCGGGCCGGCGTCGACCTGCGCGCGATCGCGACGGTCAACGGGCTGACCGCGGGCCTGCCGGGCGAGGCCGCACGCATCCGTTGCCCCGTCTGGGCCGGGGTCGGGTCGGAGGACCCGATCATGTCCGCGGAGCACCGGGACGCGTTCGCGGCCGAGATGCGTGCCGCAGGCGTCGACTGGCGCCTCGTGGTCTACGGCGGGGCCCAGCACGCCTTCCACCATCCGAAGGTCGAGCAGACCGTGCGCCCCGGCGTCGGCCACCACCCGTTGCACGCGCAGCGGGCCTGGCGCGATGTCGTCGACCTGCTCACCGAGTGCCTGCCCGTCACCTTCCCGCCGCACGCGGCACCGGCCGCGGCCGCGGCCGCGGACACCTCGCCCGCGCCGGACCGGACCGCGACTCCGTCAGGCTGAGCCGGGAAGGACCGGGGGCTCCTCCCCCTCACCCACGGGGGCTTCGGAGTGCTCGGCGATCCAGGCCAGTGTCTCCCGCGAGATCACGCCGTGCTCCGGTTCGCCGTTCCGCTTCGCCAGCCTCCGCAGCAGCTCGTCGTGCGCGACCTGGAAGTGGACGAGCCGCCACCTGCCGCCGCACTCCGTGACCAGGCCCTTGTAGTCGTCCCTGACCGCGCGGGTGCCCAGGCCGTGGTCCAGCACGACCGAGCGGCCTTCCCCGAGGAGCGCGGCGAACTGTCGCCGCACGTCCTCGATCACGGGAGCCTGAAGCGCCAGGTGGTCGCTCGCCGCGTGGTCCTTGCCGATCCGTCCGTGCAGGTCCGTCATCCGGTCATCCACCGACAGACGGACGACGGCGCCCCGCGCCAACGCCGTCGCGAAGGTGGTCTTGCCGGAGCCCGGCAGGCCGGTGAGGAGCCACGCGACGGGCCGGGGGTCACTCACCGGACCGGTGCTCCGGTGCCGTGGAGGGCAGGATCTCCACGTACCCGTCCGTTCCGTGCACGCGGATGCGCTGCCCGTCCCGGATGAGCCGGGTCGCCTGTTCGACGCCCACGACGGCCGGCAGGCCGTACTCGCGGGCGATCACCGCACCGTGGGTCATCAGTCCGCCCACCTCCGTCACCAGGCCCGCGATCCCGACGAACAGCGGAGACCAGCTGGGGTCCGTGAACGTCGTGACCAGGATGTCGCCCGCTTCGAGATCGGCCTCCGCCATGTCCAGGATGACGCGGGCCCTTCCCTCGACCGTCCCGGCGGAGACCGGGAGACCGGTCAGGGCGCCGGCGGGCACGTCGTCGCGCCGGTAGGACCCGGTGACAGCCTCGCCGTCCGACGTGAGCACCCGGGGCGGTGTGAGCGCGTGGTACGAGCGGAACGCCTCCTCGCGCCGCGCGAGGAGCCGGTCGTCCACCAGGTTCGAGCGTGCCACGTCGTGGAGTTCCTGGAACGTGAGGAAGAAGATGTCCTCCTTCTCAGCGAGCACCCCGGCCCGCACGAGGCGTTCGGCCTCCGCCAGCAGCGCCTGCTTGTAGACGAAATAGCGGCTGATGATGCCGTACTTCGGGTACTCCCGGTACCCGATGAAGGTGCGGACCCGGTCGATCATCCGCTCGGCCTCGTCGGCCCTCCGGTCGCCGTCCGGCAGGTCCCGCAGGCGTGTCAGCACGTCCTGCGCCTTCTTCTCCGCCTTCTGCCGCCCCTCCTCGAAGCGGCGCCCGGCGGCGCCCGGCTCGAAGATCCTGACGTTGTCGAGGATCACGGGCACCAGCGTGCTGGGGCGTTCGCGCCAGCGTGGCCTCGTGATGTCGATCTCGCCGACGCACCGCATGCCGTAGCGGTCGAGGTAGGACTCGATGGCGTCGCGCGCCTCGGTGCCGCCCTCCAGTTTCGGCAGCCCGTCCAGGAAGTTCTCGTCGTCGACGCCCTGCAGGAACGCCACCACCTGCGGATACGGGCGGATCACGTCGGCGACGTCGAGCAGTTCGAGTCCCATCTCCGACGTGATGTTGTCGGGGGCGGACAGCGTGAGCGTGTCCGCCGCGTTCTTCTCGCCCAGCCACTCCTGCAGCTTGTCGTTGAGCCACCAGGTGGCCTCCATCCCCGCCATGATCACTTTCATGCTCTGCGGGTCGCTCAGCACGCGCCTGTGCTCGACGAACGCCTCAAGGAGGAAGTCGAACAGCTCCGGTCCGGTCTTCGTCCGGATGTCGCGCTCCAGGGCGGCGATCGACACCCTGCTGCGCTCGATCAGTTCGGTGACGATCGCCGGATCGGTGTCGATCGGGGCGGGCGCGTCCCCGGCCGGCGGGCGGCCGGGGGCCGTGTCCGGAAGCGTCGGAACGAAGTCGCCGCGGTCCAGGACGGTTTCCAGAGCGTCCCGGATCAGCGGATCGCCCTTGCCCATGGCATCCAGCAGTCCCGCGCGCGTCGCGGGTGAGGCCAGGCGCCCTGTGACGTCGACGAACAGCCGCCCGCCCGCCTCGTGCATGGCCACCATGGCCGTCAGCTGCCACATGGAGTACCCCAGGGGCTTCATGGGGTCGGTCATCATCTGGCCGTGGCCGACGGAGACGTAGACGTGGTTCTCCTCGTCGTCGGACTCCGGGACGGGGAACAGCGTCGTGATCGGTCGGCTCTGCACGATCCGGAAGCCGTCGTCGACCAGGCACCACTCGATGTCCTGCGGGCTGCCGAAGTGTGCTTCGATCCGCCGCCCGAGCCTGACGAGCCGCACGGCCTGTTCGTCCGTCAGCGCCGGCTGCTCCTGCTCCCGCGCGTCGACCGCCACTTCCTGCGTGCCGCCGGCCGGCAGGGCCTGGATGGCCAGCTGTTTGGTGCCGATCACCTTGGCGACGACTTCGTCGTTCCGCACCGTGAAGACGTCCGGGTTCACCAGGCCGGAGACGAGTGCCTCGCCGAGGCCGAAGCCGGCGTCCACCGTGGCGGTCTTCCGGTTGCCCGTGACGGGGTCGGCCGTGAACAGGATTCCGGCCGCCTGCGGGAAGACCATCTGCTGCACCACCACGGCCATGTGCACCGTGCGGTCGTCGATGCCGTTGCGCCGCCGGTAGGTCACGGCCCGCTCGGTGAACAGCGAGGCCCAGCACCGGCTGATGTGCCGGAGGATCTCCGCCGGCCCCACGATGTTCAGATACGTGTCCTGCTGGCCGGCGAAGGAGGCCGTCGGCAGGTCCTCCGCCGTCGCGCTGGACCGTACGGCGCAGGCGGTCCCCTCGCCGAGCCGGGCGAGCGCCCGGGTGACCGCCGCCGCGACCTCGTCCGGGACGGGGGTCTCCTCGATGGTCCGGCGGATCTCCGCACTCAGCGTGCGGATCCCCTCCCGGTCGTCCGGGCTCACGCGCGACAGCTCATCCAGCCGGCCGTCGAGCGACGGAGTGCCGGCGATGACCCGCCGGAAGGCGTGCGTGGTCACACACAGCCCGGGCGGCACCCGGACGCCGTCGATCCGCGACAGCGTGCCCAGGTGCGCGGCCTTGCCGCCGACGACCGCGATCTGCGTCCCGTCGACGTCCTGAAGATCCAACACATACCGCTCGTTCACCGCGTTGCCTCCGAGGCAGTCGTGTCCCATTGCCCTGCACTGGCCAAGCCAACCACCGGTGCCGCCGGCTCCGGCGCACCCTTCGTCAGGCGCGTCCCGCTCACCGTCGGCGCTCTCCCACCGGAGCCACGGCCGTCCCGCACGTCGACCGCACGCACGCCGTCGGCCCCTCGTATCCGCAGGTGGTGGGCTCGGCCGGGACATTCTGCGCCACCCCCCGGGCCTTGCCGCAAGCCCCACGGTGCGCTATAAGTTAAGAGTGGCAGGGAGAGGTCTCCCTGCCTTTTGCTTTGGGCTCCCCCGCACGACGGAACCCTTGACGGGTACCGGGACAGAGGAAAGGATGATCGCGCCTGACGTTTGACAACGTTGTCATCACCCGGAGGACCCCATGCCCGAAGCACCCGCCTACTACGACCGGCGCAGATTCGTTCAACTCGCAGGACTGACCGGACTGTTGACCGCCGGTTCACTCGCTCTCCCGGGTGCGGCCACCGCCGCGGGCCCGTCCGCCGCCCCCGGCGGCAGCCGTCACGGCGGCGGTGCGGAGCAGGACAGCATCGCGGAAACGTACTACCAGGTGCTGCTGACCCACACGCGCTGGGCGGAGACGCAGTGGGACGCCGCCCTCGGCCACTACACGGCCAAGGACTTCGGCTTCGCGGTGGTGCTCGGCAACGCGGTGCTGCTGACCCAGGGCACGTACGACTCCGGACGCGCAGGCATCGCCAAGGACGAACTGCTCTCCCGCACGCTGGCCACCCTCAAGCACTTCGCCGCCTCCAACCGCCTCACGGGCGGCACCGAGTGGGGCCGCAAGCTGTTCTTCGACACGACCTTCCAGCTGTACTTCGTGCTCGCCGCGCGGCTGCTCTGGGACCAGCTCGACGACGCCACGCGGCGGAACGTCGACACGATCGCCCGCGAACAGGCGCAGTACACCACCGCCCTCGGCGACAGGACCGATCCCGACTCCGGGGACTGGACGCCGAACGGGCTCAAGGGCGGCTTCGTCGGTGACACGAAGCTGGAGGAGATGGGCGTCTACGCCCAGTCGCTGGCACCGGGCCTCGCCTGGGCCCCCACCGATTCCCGTTACGAGGCGTGGTCCGCGGCCTTCGGCCGGTGGACCCGGAACGAGGCGGGCCTTCCCGCGGCGGACCTGGCCAATCCGGCCCTGGTCGACGGGGTCGCCGTGGACGCGAACACCGCGACCAACCTGTACGACACGTTCATCGTCGAGAACCACAACTCCTTCGGCCCTCACTACCAGGAGGAGTTGTGGCGGACCTCCGGCCGCAACGCCGCCCACTTCATCGCCGCCGGCCGTCCCATGCCGCAGGTCCTGACCTCGCAGCCGAACGCGGGGCCGCTGTGGCGCACGCTGCTGATGGTGATGAGCGACGCGGGCGAGCCGCTGATGCCCATGGTGGCCGACCGAGAGCACCTCTACGGACGCGATGTGATCCCGCTGGCGTTCCTGGCCCAGGTCACCGGGGACCGTGCCGCCGCCTGGGCGGAGGCCGCGATGGCGAAGCGGCTGGAGCCCTACCAGGCGTACGCGCCGGAGTACCGGCTCGCCAAGTTCTCGGGTGAGGCGAAGTACGAGCCGGAGGCCCGGGCCGAGATCGCCATCAGCTACCTGCTGCACCGGTGGCGGGCGGCCCACGGCGGCCCGGTGACACCGCTGTCCGACGAGGCGTTCTACGACCTGGCCTCCGGTGTGCGGGACTTCGCCGAGGGCCCCGGCCTGGTGGTCCAGCAGACCCGGGCGGCCTGGGCGGCCGCGGTGAGCAAGCCGGGCTTCGTCAAGTTCGCCTGGCAGCCCGCTCATGACGACTGGCTGTTCGCGCTGAGCGGCAGCACGCCGATGTTCCTGCCGTCGACCGGGAGCAAGGTGCAGCGCCGCTCCGTCACGACCTACCGCAAGGTCCGCGACGGCATCGACGCGACCGCGTCGGTTCTCGAACTCGACACCGGCATCGCCGGCTTCACCACCCTCCCGTCGGGTGCGGTCGTCTACGCGACGAGCGGCACGGCCGCCGGTGAGGGGCACCTCCAGATACACAACCTGACGATGCCGGGCCTGGCGGGCCTGGACGGCAGCCGTACGTACACCTCGGCCGAGGGATCGGTCCAGGTGAAGTCGAAGGACAGCGGGAACACCTCGGGCGGGACCGGACCCCGGGTGGACACCCTCGCGCTCCCCCGGGGCTCCCACCGCTTCGTCCGCATGCAGGGCGTGGCCGGGCACCCGCAGTACGGGTACTCCCTCTACACCGTCTCCGTCCGGGACGGCGCGGACGGCACCGACCTCGCCCGCACCGCCACCGCCACCGCGTCCTCGGCGGCGACGGGCCGCGAGGCGGCATACGTGCTGGACGGGGACGGCACCACCCGCTGGGCCGTCGCCGTCGCCGAACGGGGCCGCCAGGACAGCTGGCTGACGGTCGACCTCGGCAGCGCCGTCGCCTTCGACCGCATCACTCTGGCATGGGAGTCCGCGGCCGCGGCCCGGTACCAGGTGCAGGTCTCCGACGACGGGAAGACCTGGACCGAGCTGACCCGGTTCCCCGAGGCGGAGCTCACCAGCTCCGGCGGCTGGCTCTCCGTGGACGGACGGGCCGGACTCGTGGTCCGTGACGCCGCCCATCCGCTCGCCGTGTACGGCGACATGGTCGTGCTGTCCGACGGTCCCGCCGAGGCCCTCACCGTCGAGGGCCATCCGACCGGGGATCCCGCCGTGTTGAAGGCGGCGGCGGCCCGCGAGGCGCCACGGGCCGCGAACCCCGTCGTGCACGCCAGCACGGCCGGCGGGCACCTGAGTCTGTTCAACCTCTCCCCCGACTCCGTGAAGACCGTGGTGGCCCTGCCCCGGCAGGACGCCGCACTGGTCCTCTACGCAGGTACGCAGACGGTGACCGCCTCCGGCACGGACTTCTCGGCCGAACTGGACGGCGCGACCGCGGCTGTCGCCGCGGCCCGCTTCACCCTGCTTCCGGCGACGGGGCGGACGGTGCCGCCGGGTGTCCGGGCGGACGTGGTCGACGCCGCGACCGTTCGGCTGACCGGTCCGTCGTGCGATCTGTTCGTGACGGCGGGCAACGGCCGGCGCACGAAGGTCCGGCTGCGCCGGGGCCGCACCACGACGGTGTCGGTGCGCGATGTCGTCCCCTATCCGCTCGACGACGCCGCCCTGGGCCGCGACACGTTCCCGAACGCCCCGCGTCCCGCGGGCATGTCGGACCCGTCGGCCGCGGTGGACGGCGACCGGCACACGTCGTGGACTCCGGGTTCCGACGGGGCCCGGATGGTCGTGGACCTCGGTTCCGTCCTCCCGGTGGAGCGGATCCTCGTGGAGTGGACGACGAGCAGGGTGCCGCGCGCGACGGTCGGGTTCAGCGACGACGGCGTCAGTTACCGGCTCGGCGGCACGCTGCGGGGCCGCGGCACCATGACCGCCCTCACGGCCGGCGCCACCGCCCGCTATGTGGCGCTCGACGTCTCGGGCTGGAGCAGTGGGCACGCACGTCTTCGGGCCCTCTCCGTGCTCCCCCGGTAAGGGACCGCGACACCCACGCACCCGGACACGCCCCCGCCGGCAGCACCAGCTGCCGGCGGCAGGCGCGCCCGGTGGCCGGCGCCGGTTCGGCTCGCGGCGGCTCAGGCCCCCGGGAGCCGGTAGGTGTCCAGCCGCCCGCACATGCCGTACCTGCCGGCCTCCGCGGGGACCGCGGTGTGCACGGAGGCGTCCGCCAGGTGTCCGGCATCGCCCTCCGCGAGCCGGCCGAGCTGTTCCCCGGTGACCCGGGCCGCCTCGGCGGCCCCTCGTTCCCAGCGCTGCCGCCAGTCGGCGACCCGGGGCCGCACCAGCGCCGCGGCTGCCTCGTGGAACGCGAGCAGCGGGCCGTTGTCGCCGGCCTCCGAAGCGCGACGCAGCACCTCGAACCCTTCGAGCGCCAGGTCCCGGCGGCGGCGCGCGGCCCGCGCGGGGTCATCCGCCGGGAGCGCAACGGCCTGCGCGTAGCGGGCGGGGTCCGTCAGATACGGCGGCGGCAGTGTGAGGACGGCGTCACCGGCCTCCGGGAGCCCGTTGTTCTGCATGAGCACGGTGATCCGGAGCCCGCCGTCCTCGTTGACCAGCCGGTGGATCGTGCCGGGGGTGAACCAGACCAGGGACCCGGGAGCGAGCGGGGTCACGGTGAACCCGTCGGCGGTCAGGGTGTGGACCGCCCCGCGCCCGGCCTGGACCACGTACCCCTCGGAGCAGGTGAGGTGCAGGTGCGGGGTGCCTCCGTGCAGACCGTCGGCCGCCTCCCAGTCGTAGACGCCCAGATGGGAGACGCCCACGGCTCCGGGCAGTCCGGCGAAGGTCACCACGGGTGGTCCGCCAGGTACTTGACGATGTCCGCGCGCCCGAGCCGCCCGTCGGCCACGACGACCCGGTAGCGCCGGGTGAGGGTGTCGCCCGGGGGCAGCACCAGTTCGTCGTAGAACGCCCAGGAGGGGGCTACCGCGGCGAAGGGGTCGTTGCGGACGAACCAGTGGGCGGGGTGGCCGTCGCCCTCGCCGGTGTGGTCGTTCTCGGGTGCGTGCGCGAAGACGAGGGTGGCGTGTCCGTCGACGCCGTCGAGCTCGCCCGTGAAGCCGAGCCACGGCGACTGGGTGCCCATGGCGTCGGGTCCCTCGGCCCCGGCGGTCAGGATGTTCCCGCCGCGGAAGGCGCGCGGCCCGCGCCAGAAGAGGCCGGTGTAGCCGGCCATCTCGCGGCCCGCGGTCGTGGGACTGCCGAACCGCAGTTCCTCGTCACGGAGGTTGGTGATCGCGGTGGACACGGTGAGGTGCCAGCTGCCGGACGCCGGGTCCGTGACGGCCGCCTCGATCCTGCGCCTCTCGCCGGCCCACGGGTCGCCGTCGTGGTTGCGCCAGGTGAGCCGCTCCGCGATCACGGCCTGGCCGTCCTCGGCGCGCACGTCGTCGAAGCCGTCGTGGGTCATGGAGCCCACCCGGCCGGGGAGTGCGCGGTAGCCCTCGCCGTGGACGTAGCTGTTGCCGCCCCAGAGGTTCTGGCCGGAGAGGTGGGACGCGGTGATCTGCAGGCCCTTGTGCCAGCGGTGGTCGTTGGGGCGGTAGTCGGTGACGACCGCGCCCGACAGCGTGGCGAGCGGATGCAGGTAGGGCTTGGGGGCCTCGAAGGGTGCCTCGGGCGCGTAGACGTAGGAGAGCAGGCGGGTTCCGTCCTGCGACACGTCGATGCGCTCGCCGTGGACGTGTGTGAGCTTCGTACGGAACAGAGTGAACACCCCACGGTACGAGTCGGTTCAGTGAGCGCTTTCCGGGAGGAAGCCTACACAGAAAGCGCTTCCCCTCCGGGTCCGGCCGCCCTGGCGCACCGGTCAAGTGCGGCGGCCCCTCGCACGGTTCGCACCGGAATCCTTGTCGAAACCCTTGACGCGTCCGGCGGGCAGCCGCAAAGTACTCCACTAATGCGCATCAGTAATGCGTATTAGTTCAACGGAGGCATGGGTGGAACACGAGAACAGGCGGACCGGGCGCGGGCGTTCGGCGTCGCCGCGCAGCCGGACCGCACGGCCGCGGCAGGCGGAGGTCGCACGGCTGGCCGGGGTCTCCCAGGCCACGGTCTCCCTGGTCCTGGCCAACAAGCAGAACGGCGTGGTGATCTCCGACGAGACCCGTCAGAAGGTCCTCGACGCCGCTCAGGAGCTGGGCTACGTCCCCGACCCGGCCGCACGCAGTCTGGCCGCCGCGCACAACAACCTCCTCGGTGTCTTCAGCTTCACCTCGACCTTCCCGACGGATGTGCGGCACTCGTACTACCCGTTCCTGGTCGGCGTCGAGCAGGAGGCCGCGGCGCGCGGCTTCGACCTGGTGCTGTTCACCGGGTCCAGCAGCGGGGGCGCGGGGGCGCAGGCGCCGGAGGCGCTCGGCCGGGTGCGGCTGGCCGACGGCTGCCTCTTCCTCGGCCGCCACATCCCCACGGACCAGCTCCGCCGGTTCGTGGACGAGGGGTTCCCCGTGGTCCACCTCGGCCGCAGGGACGAACTCGAAGGCCTGTCCTGGGTGGGTGCCGACTACGTGAGCGCCACCCGCGAGGTCGTCGCCCATCTGGCGGCCGCGGGCCACCGGCGCCTGATGCTCGTCCGCGAGAACGACGAGGCCCCCGCATCGACCGACCGTGAGCGCGGCTTCCGCGAAGGGCTCGCGGAGGCCGGGATCGAGGGCGAGGTGTTCCGCTCGGCCGACCCCGCGGAGCAGCTCACCGCACAACGGCTGCGCGGGTGGCTCGACGACGGCGTCACCGCGCTCGTCGCGGAGGAGACCGACACCGGCAACGCCTGGCGTGCGCTGCTCGCCGCGGTGCGCGCGGCCGGGCTCCGTACCCCGGCCGACGTGTCCCTCGCGCTGCTCGGCAGTCCGCCCGCGGATCTCGCCTCCGATGCCGTACCCACCGGATTCGACATCCCCCGCAAGGAGTTGGGTGCGGCGGCGGTACGCCTGCTGGCCTCTCTCGTCGCGGGGGATCCCGTCCCCGAGCCCCTGGTGGCCTGCACCTTCCGGCCCGGTGCCACGTCCGGGCCCGTCCACAGCACCTCGCAAGGAGTTTCGTGATACCCGAACCCGACATCCTCATCGTGGGCGGCGGACTGGGCGGCGTCGCCGCCGCTCTCGCCGCCTGCCGGGCCGGCCGCACGGTCGTGCTGACCGAGGAGACCGACTGGATCGGCGGTCAGCTCACCGCACAGGCCGTACCTCCCGACGAACACCCGTGGGTCGAGCAGTTCGGCACCACCGCGTCCTACCGGGCCCTGCGCGAGGGCATCCGTACGTACTACCGCCAGTGGTACCCGATGCGCTCGGAGGCCGCCGCGCTGACCGACCTCAACCCGGGGGCGGGCCGTGTCAGCAAGCTGTGCGCGGAGCCGCGTGCCGCGCTGACCGTCCTGGAGGGCATGATCGCGCCCTACCGGTCGGCCGGACTGCTGACCCTGCTCACGGAGATCCGCCCGGTCTCGGCCCGGACCGAGGGCGACTTCGTGCGCTCGGTCACCTTCGACGACGGCTCCACCGTCGGGGCGCGCTACATCATCGACGCCACCGAGACCGGTGAACTCCTCGAACTGGCCCAAGTGGAGAACGCGCTGGGCGCCGAGGCCCGTGCGGAGTTCGACGAGCCGCACGCGCCCGAGGTGGCCGACGCCGCCAACCAGCAGGGCATCACCGTGTGTTTCGCGCTCTCGCACCACGAGGGCGAGGACCACACCATCGAGCGGCCCGCCGACTACGACTTCTGGCGCGCCTACCGGCCGGACTTCTGGCCCGGCCCGCTGCTGGGTTTCCAGGCTCCCGACCCGCGCTCGCTGGAGTCCGTCCCGCGCACCCTGGTCCCCAACCCGGAGCTCGACCCGCTCGACGTCTCCGCCGACCAGAGCACGGACGCGGGCGACAAGGAGCTGTGGGGGTTCCGGCGCATCCTCGCCCGCAGGATGCACCGGGACGGCGCCTTCGACTCCGACATCACGCTCGTCAACTGGCCGCTGAACGACTACTGGCTGAAGCCGTACATCGGGGAGACCCAGGCCGAAGCACTGGACGAGGCACGGCAGTTGTCGCTCTCGCTGCTGTACTGGCTCCAGACGGAGGCCCCCCGCGAGGACGGCGGGAAGGGGTTCCCGGGGCTCCGGATCCGTCCGGACGTGACCGGCACCGCCGACGGTCTCGCCAAGTCCGCGTACGTGCGCGAGTCCCGCCGCATCAAGGCCGTCACGACGATCACCGAGCACGACGTGGCCATCGACATCGTCGGTCCGCGGGGCGGCACCCGCTACCGCGACTCGGTCGGGGTCGGCGGCTACCGCATCGACCTGCACCCGTCCACCGGAGGTGACAACTACATCGACATCGGCTCGGTGCCGTTCGAGATCCCGCTCGGCGCGCTCGTCCCGCGGCGCGTCCGCAACCTTCTCCCGGCGTCCAAGAACATCGGCACCACCCACATCACCAACGGCTGCTACCGGCTGCATCCGGTGGAGTGGAACATCGGCGAGGTCGCCGGCGCGCTGGCCGCGCACTGCCTCACCGAGGGTGTCGAACCGCACCGGGTCCAGGCCGAGGACAAGCGGTTCGCACGGTTCGCCACCCTGCTCGACCGCGCGGGAGTCCAGCGCCACTGGCCCGACGTCCGGGGTTACTGACCCGGTTCCGCACCCCTGTCCCCGTACTCCCCGGCTCCCGCCGGGGAGCGGAACGCCGGGGGGACAGCTCCACCTGTCCCCCCGGCCCGCCCACGCAGCACAGCCCACACGCACAAGGAAGTGCCCAGCCATGACCACGCACCGCATCCGCGTCGGCATCGACGTGGGCGGAACCTTTACCGACGCCGTGGCCGTAGACGCCACGACGCTCGCGCTCCTGGGGCAAGTGAAGGTTCCCACCAGCCACCACCACGAGGACGGAGTCGCCCACGGCATCGTCGAGGCGCTCGGCCGACTGCTCGAACAGACCGGCTGCGCGCCCGATGACGTGGCGTTCCTCGCCCACGGCACCACACAGGCTACCAATGCCCTGCTGGAGGGCGACGTCGCCACCGTCGGCCTGCTGGGGATCGGCAACACCCCCGGCGCGGTCTTCACCCGCCGGCTCGCCTCACTGGCCAAGCTCGAACTGGCCCCCGGCAAGCGGCTTCCGCTCGTCTACGCCCATGTCGCCGACCCGGACGACACTCCTGCCGTGGAGCGAGCCGTCGCCGAGGTCGTCGGGCGGGGCGCCGAAGTGCTGGTCGCCAGCGAGCCCTTCGGCGTCGACCTCCCCGACGGTGAGCGCTCCGTGCTCGAATCGGCCCGGCCGCACGGACTTCCGATGGCGGCGGCGCACGAGATCACCTCGCTCTACGGACTGCACAAGCGCACGCGAACCGCCGTGGTGAACGCGGCGATCCTGCCGCGGATGCTCGCCACCGCGGACCTCGTGGACGCCTCCATCACCAAGGCGGGCGTCACGGCGCCCCTGATGGTGATGCGCTGCGACGGGGGTGTGATGTCCCTGGACGAGATGCGCCGCAGACCGCTGCTGACGGTCCTTTCAGGGCCGGCGGCGGGCGTCGCCGGTGCGCTGATGCAGGAACGCATCAGCGAGGGGGTCTTCCTGGAGACCGGCGGGACGTCCACCGACATCAGTGTCGTGCGGCGGGGCAAGGTCGCGGTGCGGCACGCGACGATCCTCGGCAAGGGCTCGTACCTCTCGGCCCTCGACGTCCGCACCGTGGGCGTCGGAGGCGGGTCGATGGTCCGTGTCGGTGACGGCAGGGTCGTCGGCGTCGGTCCGCGCAGCGCTCACATCGCGGGGCTGCCGTACGCCTGCTTCGCGTCCCTGGAGGATCTGCGCGACGCCGAGGTCGCCACCGTCCGTCCGATGGACGGCGACCCCGACGACCATGTGGTCATCGACGCGGCGGGCGGCCGGTTCGCGCTCACCATGACCTGCGCGGCCAACGCCCTCGGCCGGGTCGGCGAGGGCGACTTCGCCCGGTGCGACCAGGAGGTGGCCCGGGCCGCTCTGGAGCCGCTCGCCCGGCACCTCGGTGTCGACGTGGCCGCCGCGGCCACCCAGGTCCTCGACGCCGGCTGCGCGCAGGTGCGCAAGACGGTCGACGCGATGATCAGGGACTACCGGCTCGACGAGGACGCGGTCGTCCTCGTCGGCGGCGGAGGCGGCGCGGCGGCCGTCACCCCGCACCTCGCCGCGCTGACCGGGATGGAGGGACGCACCGCCCGCCACGCCGAGGTGATCAGTCCCATCGGTGTGGCGCTCGCCCTGGTCCGGGAGCAGATCGAGCGGATCATCCCGGGGGCCGGCCAGGAGCAGATCCTCGCCGTCCGGGCCGAGGCCGAGCAGGCCGTGATCGCCCAGGGAGCTTCCCCGGAGGGCGTCGAGGTCGAGGTCACCGTCGACCCGCAGACCTCCACGGTCCGCGCCGTCGCCACCGGCGCCACCGAACTGCGCACGCAGGACCGGGCGCACCGGGCCGACGGCGACGAACGGCTGCGGGCCGCCGCCGCGAGCCTCAAGGCGGATCCGTCGGCCGTGCGCGTCCTGGCGGGCACCCCCGCCCACACCGTGTACGGCACCGAGGTCCGGCGGCGTTTCCGCGGTGTGCGCCGGCCGGTCCGGGTCGTCGACGCCGACGGCGTGGTGCGTCTGCACGCGCCCGACGCCCGGGTGGAGACCACGACCGTGGCCGCCGCGCCGGAGTTCCTGGCCCGCCTGGTCGCCGAGTCCACGTCGTACGGCGACGGGGGCGTGCGCGCCCCTGCTCTGCGGCTGCTGCTCGGCGCCCGGATCGTCGATCTCTCCGGTGTCCTGGATCCGCAGCCGCTGCTCGCGCTCGCCGCCGGGGAGCTCCGCCCGCGTGCGGCCGACGAGCCGGTGGTCGCGGTCCTGGAGACACGCTCGTGACGGCCGCGCTCCCGACGGCGGCCGGCCCGGCCGCCCGGCTCGCCGCCGTCGACGACATCGCGTACGGCGCGGAGCTGCTGGCCTCGACGCCGACGCACGAGGGCCGCGATCCGGAGCTCCTGCGCCGGTGGGCCCGTGCGGCAACGGAGTTCGGTTCGGCGATGGCCCCGGTGGAGTGCCGGGCCCGGGTCGTGGAGAGCTCCGGCGGCCTCGCCCTCGGGCTGCTGGCCCGCTACCACTCGCGGCCCGTGCCCACCGTGGAACTGTTCACCGACACGATCGCCCTCGCCGAGGAGACGATCGACGCGTACGGCTGGCGGCACTGGTACCCGGCCGGTTCGGTCAGGGCCGCGGCGCTCGCCCACGAGGCCGTGCACGAGCGGCTCCACCACGGCCCCGCCAAGCGCGAGTTGAAACAGCTCCTCGGCCACACCGTGCTGCGCCTGGGCCGCCACCGCGTCCACGGCCATGTGGCCGGCGCCGACGAGGTCGCGGCGCACGCCTACGCCCGTACCGCCTGCGGTCTCGGCCGCAGCCCCCTGCTTCTGACCGCCGCCCTCGTGGCCGCGTCCTCCGGAAAAGAGAACTGACGCCATGGGTGTCGTCATCCTGCTCATCATGGCCGTCGGCGTCGTCGCGATGCTGACCCGCAAGATCCCCACCGCGTTCGCCCTGGTCCTGCTGGCCGTCGCCATCGCGTTCGCCGCCAAGGCGCCGCTTACCGGCGAGAACAGCGTCATGGACGGGGTCATCCAGAACGGGGCGCCGCTGCTGGCCTCGACGATGATCGCCATCATCCTCGGCTCCTGGCTCGGCAAGCTCCTGGACGAGACCGGCATCGCCGGCACCCTCGTCCGCAAGATCGTCGAGTTCGGCGGCGACCGCCCGGTCGTGGTGGCGCTCGGCATACTCGCGGTGTCGACCCTGGTCGGCACCGTCACCGGTTCCGCCCCGGCGGCGATGCTCGCGGGCATCATCGGGATCCCCGCGATGATCGCGGTCGGCATCCCGAAGGTGACGGCGGCCGGCACGATCCTGATGGGGATCGCGGCCGGAATGCCGTTCGAGCTGCCGATCTGGCAGTTCTTCTCCACGGCGCTGGAACTCCCCGTGGACACCGTCCGCGGCTTCATGCTGAAGCTGTTCCCGTTCGCGCTCGCCGCCGCGGTCCTGTTCGTCCTCGTCGAGTCCCGCCGCCGCGGCGTCGAGCACGCCTGGGCGCTGAAGTCGGCGCCCGCCCGCCCCTCGCAGCGGGAGCGCCGGGGCGACGCCCCCTGGTACGCGCTGCTCACACCGGTGATTCCGCTCGTCCTGGCCCTGGGCTTCGAACTCGCCATCATCCCCTCGCTGCTGGCGGGCATCCTGTTCGCCCTGTTCACCACCACCCGCCCGGGTGAGTACGGCAAGCGCCTGCTGCGGACCCTGTACAGCGGCTTCGAGGTGGCGGCCCCACCGATCACGCTCTTCGTCGCGATCGGCATGCTGCTCGCCGCGGTGAAGCTCCCCGGTGCCGTCTCCGCCCTCGAACCCCTGGTGAAGGCGGTCAGCCCGGACAACCCCGTGCTGTTCGTCGCCGTGTTCACCGTTCTCGTCCCACTGTGCCTCTACCGGGGCCCGCTGAACGTGTACGGGCTCGGGGCCGGCATCGCGGGGGTCCTCATCGCCGCCGGCATCTACCCCGCCGTCGCCGTGCTCGGGCTCGCCACCTCGTACAACCAGGTCTTCGGCGTCGCCGATCCGACCAGCACCCAGACCGTGTGGAGCGCGCAGTACGCGGGGGTCTCCCCGCAGCAGGTGATGGTCCGCACGCTGCCGTACGTCTGGGCGGTCGCGCTGGCCGGGCTGTGTGTCACCGCCGCCACCTACCTCTGAGCGCGTCGCACGCCCGTCCCCCCACTCGCCCCTCCGAGCTCACCTGGAGCCATCGATGTCTCCTCTCGACCGTCGCCACTTCCTGCGCGGCAGCGCCGCCGCCCTCACCGTCGGCGCCGCCGGCGGCCTGAGCGCCGGCCCCGCCGCGGCAGCCGTCCCGGCCGGGTTTCCCGCGTACAAGTACGTCCGTACGCTGCTCACCCCGTCGCAGCTCTCCTACAACCCCACCGGAGAGATCATCTTCCCGTGCATCCGGGGCGTCGCCGGGCGCATCGCCTCGCCGCTGGGCCGCTACTACCTCTACTACGCGCCGCACGACGCCCCCGGCGGCATCTGCCTCTCCTACGGCGACTCGCTCGAAGGGCCGTTCACGGAGTACCCGGGCAACCCCATCGTGCGCAACGACTGGTCGCCGCACTACAAGGTCAGTCATGTCTCGTCCCCGCACGTGATGTGGAACGAGGACGCCAAGGAGCTGTGGATGTACTTCCACGGCGAGAACACCACGACCCGCCTGGCCCGTTCCAAGGACGGCATCAACTTCACCTACGACAAGGGCGTCCTCAGCACGGCGATGCTGCCCGCCGGCACCACCGAGACGTCGTACGCCCGGGTCTTCCGGCACGACCTGCCCGCGCGCGGGGCGCGGTACGTGATGGTCTTCATGCTCAACAACACGACCAACCACCGGGACATCGGCTGGGGCTGGTCGGCCGACGGCCGCACCTGGACGTTCTCCCAGACACCGCTGGTCCGCCACGACGAGGTGGGCGCGCTCAACATCGGGGGCCCGCACCTGCTCTACCGCAACGGCAGCACGTACGTCGTCTACAACTCGAACAAGGAGAACGGCGGGAACCTCCTGCTCACCGAGGTCGGCAACGACTTCAGCCTCCGCAAGCACCTCGGGATCTTCTACGACTCCGGGTCCGCGGCGCCGGAGAACGGCCGCGCGGCGGCTCCCTCGTTCGGCACCGACGGCGGTGTCCCGTACATGATCTACGAGGCCGGCGAGCGGCTCGCCGGATCGATCGCGATGGCCCGCGGCTGATCCTCCACGCGGTCGCCGGACGGCCCGTCCGGCGACCGCGTCCTGGTTACGGCCTGCGCAGCAGCGCGCAGACGAAGTTCTCCTCCACGGTCCGCAGCCGCTCCAGCAGTTCCGGCTTGTTGGTCTTGTTGACCTGGGTGGTGAGCGAGAAGGTCAGGGACCGCTTGCCGTCCGGGGTGGCGGCGATCAGCTGGGTGTAGCCGGGGAAGTTGCCCGTGTGGCCGTACACGACGCCGCACCGGGTGTCGTACCGGAAGAGCGCGAGCCCGGCCTTGTTCGTGCCGGGGCCCGCGGGTTCGGACGCGCCGTTCACCCACTTCAGCTGCTGCCGGCGGGTCCGGTCGGAGATCAGCTTTCCGCCGGCGTAGCCGCGGACGAAGGCCGTCATGTCCTTCGGGGTCGAGACGATGCCGCCCGACGCCCACACGCCCGACGCGCTGATCGCCTCGCTGACGTCCTCGGGCGGGTTCGGCGGGGTGACGTCGTAGCCGTGCATGTACGGCTCCGGCAGCCGGTAGCCCTGGGGCAGGCTGGTGCGGCGCAGGTCGAGGGGCCGGTACACGAGCCGGGCGAGCAGGTCCTCGTAGCGGCGGCCCGTCACGGCCTCCGCCATCAGGGCCACGGCGATGTTGTCGGAGTTGGAGTAGGCGTACCGGGATCCCGGGCGGAAGACCGGCGGCTCGTCGGCGACGAAGTCCAGCAGCCGGCGGGAGTCGAAGTGGCGGCGCGGGTTCGCGGTCAGCAGTTCGAGGAACTCTTCGTTGCTGCTGAAGTCCGGCAGTCCGCTGGTGTGGTTCAGGAGCTGTCGCAGGGTGATCCGGTGCCAGGCGCGGGGCAGCCGGGGCAGCACCTTGCCGATGGTGTCGTTCAGCCGCAGCTTGCCCCGGTCGACGAGCTGGAGGGAGACCGCGCCGCTGTACGCCTTGGCCGTGCTGGCGATGCGCATGTGGTCGGTGGTCCGGATCGGACGGCTGGTGCCGGTCTCGGCGACGCCGGCCCGGTAGATCTCCGTCCGGGAGCCGCGCTTGAGCACGGCGATCACTCCGGGCGGCCCGCCGGGCTCGGTGGTGAGTTGCTGCAATTGCCTCTGAAGGGCGCGGTCGTGTCCGTGGTCGGCCGGAACGACGGCGGCCTGCGCGGGTGCGTACAACAGCCCGGCCGTGCAGGCGGCGGCCAGCAGGGCGACCAGGGGCAGGCGGACCTGCGGGGAGCGGGGAAGCGGCACGGAAGGTCTCCTGAGACGTGAGCGCGGTGGGGAGATCCAGCTTCGCCCTCCCGTGCGGACCCTGCGCGGGGGCTGTGCTCCATCCAGCCGACGCCGTGCACACTCCCGGCGCACCGCCCCTGTCCGTACCGGCCCGTCACACCTGATACCGGCTCACCCGGCCACGTCTCGCGCCGAGCACGGGCCGCGCGGGTGGCCGATCGTAGGGTGACGTGGGTGATCGTTCGAGAGCGTGCCGTCAACGCAGGAAGTGGCCGGCGGTCCGGCTACCTGGCCGCGGCCGTGGTGTTCGCCATCGGGATGGCCGGAACCACGCTGCCCACTCCCCTGTACGGGCTCTACCAGCGGCAGATCGGCTTCTCCGAGCTGATGGTGACCGTCGTCTTCGCCGTCTACGCCCTGGCGGTGATCACCGTGCTGGTGGTGGCCGGCAACTACTCCGACAAGGTCGGCCGCAGACCGGTGCTCCTGTGCGCCATGGCGCTGTCGGCGGCGAGTGCGGGGTGTTTCCTGCTGGAGAGCGGGCTGCCGCTGCTCTTCATGGGACGGCTGCTGTCGGGTGGCGCGGCCGGGCTGCTGAGCGGCGCGGCGACGGCGGCGGTGCTGGAGCTCGCCGGCCCCGGGCAGAAGGCGCGGGCCGGGTTCGCCGCCACGGCCGCGAACATGGGCGGGCTGGGCTGCGGGCCGCTGTTGTCGGGTTTCCTGGCCGAGTACACACCGTGGCCGCTCACGCTGCCGTTCTGGGTCCATCTGGGCCTCGTCGCCGTGGCGTGCGGGATCACCTGGCGGCTGCCCGAGACCGTGACGCGGCCTCAGCGGTGGCCGCGTCCGACCCCGCAGGGTGTCGCGGTTCCGGCCGCCATGAAGGGTGTGTTCGTCCGCGCCTCACTGGCGGCGTTCGCCGGCTTCGCGCTGCTCGGCCTGTTCACGGCGGTCGCGCCGAGCTTCGCCGCGCAGACGCTGGGCGTGCACAACCTGGCGGTCACCGGGGCCGTCGTCTTCTCCGTGTTCCTGGCCTCGACGCTCGGCCAGTCCCTGACCCGGCGCGTCGGCACGCGCCTCGCGCTGCCGCTCGGGTGCGGCACGCTCGTCATCGGCCTGCTGCTCGTGGCCTCGTCCCTGATCGCCGAATCCCTGCCGCTGCTCGTGCTCGGCGCCCTGTTCGGCGGAACCGGCCAGGGGCTGTCCTTCCGCGCGGCACTCACCCTGGTCAGCGACGCGGCACCGGCCACGCATCGGGGCGGCACCATCTCCGCGTTCTTCATCGTCGCGTACACGGGGATCTCCGTGCCGGTCGTCGGGGTCGGTGCCCTCGCCACCTGGCTCGGCCTGCGTGAGGCGGGGCTGATCTTCACGGGCTGCGTGATGGTGCTGGCCGCGGGCGCGGGAACGTACGCCGCGCTCCGGCCGCCCGGGCAGACGTAGCCGCCATCGGCACAACCACACGGCCCGTCCCCGGCGTTTCGGGTGCCGGGGACGGGCCGTGTCCGGGTCGCGTGCGGTGGGTCAGGAGGCGACGAAGCGCGCGATCTGTCCCAGCACGACCGTGTCCGTCAGGTACCCGATGTGGGTCTGGCAGAGCACGTTGTTGTTGGTGGCACCGCTCAGCCGGGTGCTGGTGTACGGCAGGATGATGCCGTCGCAGGCCGAGTACCAGGTGGCGTACTTGGTGTCGCCCGGTGTCTCGTCACCCGAGGTGATCTGCGAGATGAACGAGGATCCCGGGTACATCTGCTGGCACGTCGTGTAGATCAGACAGGCGCCGGCATACGTGGTCCCGTGGTTGGCGCCCGCGATCGAGGCGAGGTGGCTGACGCTGGTGTTGCCGCCCAGCACCTTCAGGTAGTACTGGCTGACCAGGCCGCCCATCGAGTGGTTGACGATCGCGACCTTGCTCGCGCCGGTCCGGGCCTTCACGTTGTTGACGAAGGTGGCCAGGCCCTGGGCGTTGGTGATGTTGTTGCCGTAGGAGTTGTACTCGTACGCGAAGAGGTTGGAGCTCGACCAGCCGTTGAGCTGGAAGACGCTCCTGGCGGTGACCCAGTTGGACGCGTTGCCCGTGTACCCGTGGACGAACACCACGGGGGTGCTGGTCGACAGGGGCTGCACGGCCGCGGACCGCGCGGCCGGGGTGGCCGTGGGCGCCGCCGCGCCGGCTGTCGGCGCCGAGGAGAACAGGGTGAACGCGACCGTGACGGCCGCGAGAACGCCGAGAAGCCGGCGGGGTGAACGACGACGCATGGAGCACTCCTGACGGGGCGTGGGGATGCGGATGCCTGCCCGGACAAGAGTCGGGGTGCGGACGGCGGCCGCCATCGGTGAAATCACCGGCCTCGGCGGAAGACAGCGGACATCCGACCCCGGAGGGGGCCGTCCGTGGGAAGCACGGGAGCCACGGGAATAGGCTGCGCGCCCCGCTGTTGATCACACCATGACTTCTGAGACGCGCGAGGCATTCGGACAGGTCGGCATCTGGAGCGGGGCCCTGCACGGGTCGCGGACGGACGACGCGGGGAGGGCGGCAATCGCGGAGGCGCTCTCCGAGCTCGATGACCTGGGTTACGGCACGGTGTGGATCGGGGGCAGCCCCTCGCCCGACGACGCGGCCGCCGTCGTCTCCGCCACCCGTTCGGTGACCGTGGCCACCGGCATCCTGAGCATCTGGGACCACCCCGCGCAGGACGTGGCGGCACGGATCGCGGCGATCGAGGCCGACGCCCGCGGGCGCTTCGTGCTCGGCCTGGGCGTCAGCCACGGCCCGATGGTGCCGCAGTACGCGAAGCCGTACAGCGCGATGGTGGCCTATCTCGACGCACTCGACAGTGCGACCCCGCCCGTGGAGCCCGGGCGCCGGGTGCTTGCTGCTCTCGGCCCGAAGATGCTCAAGCTGGCGACCGCCAGGGCGGCGGGCGCCCACCCCTACCTCGTGACCACCGAACACACGGCGGAAGCCCGCGAGGCACTCGGCCCCGACGCCCTGCTCGCCCCGGAACTGACCGTCGTACTGGACACCGACCTCGACCGGGCCCGCACTACCGCGCGGACCATGCTGAGCATGTACCTCCAGCTGCCCAACTACACCGACAACCTGCTGCGTCTGGGATTCACCGAGAGCGACTTCGCGGACGGCGGCAGCGTCCGCCTCCTCGACGCGCTGTTCGCGCTGGGCGACACCGAGCGGGTGCGGGCCCGGACGCAGGAGTACTTCGACGCCGGCGCCGACCATGTCGCACTCCAGGTGCTCACGGCCGACGAGGGCGGCTCCGGTCTGCCGCGGGCCGAGTGGCGTCAGCTGGCGGAGGCCTTCGGCGACGCGCTGTAGCGGGCCCTTGCGCCGGCCGGGCAGCGACGCCACCGCCCGGCCGGCTGCCGACGGATTCCGGGCCCCGTCGGACAGGTCGGACGGGATGGGGCGGACGGACCGGATGCATCAGGAGCGCATCGGCCTGCGATAGCGGACGTACTCGTTCCGGCGCCGGAACCCCACGCTCTCGTAGAGATCGTAGGAACGGTTCGGATTGGCCGTTCCCGTGAACAGACGCGCTGACCGCGCCCCGTGCTCGCGGAGACATCGCAACCCGTCCAGCAGCAGCGCCCGCCCCAGGCCCAGCCGCCTCGCGTCCGCGCGCACGCTGAGTTCTTCGACCTCGCCGACCGTGGGGTCGTGGCGGCGGAGGGTGCACAGGGCGACGCCGACGATCCCGTCCCCGTCCCGGGCGGCTCGCCAGCACGTCGGGGCGGCCGTGTCGACAAAGCGCTCGAACGTCCATTTCTGGGTGAAGGCGGCATCGGCGTAGGAGTCGACGACCGTCTTCCAGACCGCGTGGTAGCTGCTCGGTTCGACGGGCACGATGGTGATACCGGCCGGCCGTGCGCCGTCGTGTCCTGAAAGCTCGTGAAGATCGGTCAGTTCCAGCTCCACCAGGCTGAAGACGCGCCGGTACCCGGTCGCGAGCAGCAGCTCCGTCGCGTCGGCATCAGCGAGTGCGGCGTTCGCGCCGAACACGGCGGTCCGCGCGGTTCCGTGCTCCGCCACGAGCCGGCGGATCCGGTTCTCCGCCCAGGCGACCAGTTCCGAGCCGATGCCCCGGTCGCGGTGCTCGGGCAGGAGGTGGCCCCGGTGCAGGTACAGCCAGGTCCCGTCCCGCTCCTGCCACCACCTGACCGTCGCGTAGCCGACGACCCTGCCGTGGTGCTCCACGAGTACCTGATTCCCGGACGCGTTCTCCAGCCCGGCCGAGGTCTCGGCGATCTCCGCCGCCGTCGGAACCCCCTCCACGACGGAGTGGGGGTCGGCCCCGTCCCGCTCCGCACACCCCCGCCGCACGGCGGCCATCGCTTCGTGGTCCCCGTCGCCGCTCCAGGGCCGGAGGACGTACCCCGCAGGCCGTCCCGACGTCATGGCGCCGCTCCCGCTGTTCGCACCCATCGCGTGTCCTCCCCCGTGCCGACCGGGACAACCCTAGGGCGTGACGACGGGCCTCGGCCCGAGGAAGCGATCGCGGCGATTACTGCTCGGCCCGCGCATGCGGTACGAAGACCGGGTGAACGAACAGACTCCGCCCGCGACCGTACGCGTGTTCATCGCCCTCGCACCGCCCGACCGGGCGAAGGACGAACTCGCCCGGGAGCTGCGCCCCGCCTATCGCACGCACCCCGACATGCGGTGGAACCGCATCGAGGACTGGCACATCACGCTGGCGTTCCTCGGCGAGCTGCCGGTCGGGACCGTTCCGCTGCTGTGCCCGCCGCTCGCCGGCCTCGCGGCGGCCGCCGGGCCACCGCTCCTGGCGCTGCGCGGCAGCGGAACGTTCGACGAGCGGGTGCTGTGGAGCGGGATCGACGGCGACCTGGACGGGCTGCACGGGCTCGCCGCGGACGTGCGTACGGCGGTGAGAGGGTGCGGCGTCGCGTTCGAGGAGCGGCCCCTGCGCCCGCACCTGACGCTCGCCCGTGCGCGCCGGGGCGACCGGTCGTCGGCGGGGGAGATCGCCGAGGGGCTCGCCGCGTTCTCCGGTCAGCCGTGGCCGGCCGGCCGTCTGCACCTGGTCGGCAGCAACGCCGGACGCAGCAGTGGGCCGATCCACTACCGCGACATCATGGCCTGGCCCCTCGGCGGCGAGGACCGCACCCGAAATCAGGTGCGTCCGCAGGCCGGGCCGCGTTAGTGTCGTCGGTATGAACGTCAACGGCCCCGGCACCACCGCGACCGCGCGAGCGACCAGCTCGCCGGTTGCCGCCGTCTGACTTCCCTCCCCCCGGCGACCGGAAACGGTCCGCCGGCAGTGTCGTGGAGCCCCTGGCCCCGGCCGGGCAGCTGAGCGGTCCCGTTCTCCGGCGCCTCCCCCGCTGCCCCGCGAAGGAGCCGTCCCATGGACACGGAACAGTTGGTCAGCACGTTCGTCGAGTACTTCGAGGAGCGTGGCCATCGCCGGATCACCGGTTCCACCCTGCTGCCACCACCCGGCGACCCCGTGCTGTTCACCACCTCCGGCATGCACCCGCTGACGCCGTACCTGGAGGGCCGCCCCCATCCCCTGGGCAAGCGCCTGGTCAACGTGCAGCGATGTCTGCGCACCACGGACCTGGACGAGGTCGGCGACGCCACGCATCTGACCGTCTTCGAGATGCTCGGCACCTGGTCGCTCGGCGACTACGAGGGACCGGTGAGTCTCGACTGGGGATACGGGCTGCTCACCGAGGGCCTGGGGGTCGATCCGGGGCTGCTGCACGCCACCGTGTACGCCGGCGACGACCGGACCGGGCCGGACACCGCCTCCCTGGAGCTGTGGCAGGGCCTCGGTGTCCCGACGGAACTCACCGTGGAGGACAACTGGTGGTCCAACGGCCCCGTCGGCCCCTGCGGCCCGGACTCGGAGATCTTCCTGTGGAGCGGTGACGGCCCGCCCCGGTCGACGCCCACCCGGGACGACCGCTGGGTGGAGGTCTGGAACCACGTGACGATGAGCCACCGCAGGCTCGACGACGGTTCTCTGGTGCCGCTCCCGCAGCGCAACGTCGACACCGGGCTCGGCCTGGAGCGGCTGGCCTCGCTGCTTCAGGGCAGGTCGTCCGTGTTCGACGGCGATATCTTCGATCCCTGGCGACGGCTCGTCCCGCCCCTGTGGCAGCTGGACGAACCGTCGCTGCGTCTGGTCTGCGACCATCTGCGCTCGGCCGTCGTCATCCTCGGTGACGGCGTGCGTCCGGCCAACACCGGGCGGGGCTACGTCCTGCGCCGTCTGATGCGCCGGCTGCTCACCGTGCTGTGGCGGGACGATCCGACCCGTGATGTCGGTGACCTGCCCGGGGAACTGGTGCGGCACACCCTGGACCACTTCCGGCAGGATCTGCCGCCGGACCGGGTACGTCAGGTGCTGGTCGAGGAGCAGCACCGGTTCGGCCGGCTCCTGGAGCGCGGCCGGCACGTGCTCGCCCGGCCCCGGTTCCGGGGCCCGCTGACCGAGGACGACCTCCATTACCTCCACGACACGCATGGACTGCCCCGTGACCTGATCACCAGCCTGCGTGACGAATGACGACGGTGCCGGTGGGGTGAGGACGAGGGGCGACCGAGGCCGGGGGTTGACCTTGACCCTGCGTCAGGGTTGGAGCCTTGCCGCATGACGAACCACATCACGTCCTCCGTCCGGCCCGCCCCGCCGGTGGGAGGCTTCCAGCAGATCGGGGACCGACGGCTCTTCGTCCACCGCGCGGGCAGCGGTGGACCGGCCGTCGTGTTCCTGCCGGGTGCCAGTGCCGTCGGCCTGGACTATCTCGGTGTCCAGCAAGGTGTTTCGCGGTTCACCACCGCTGTGGTGTACGACCGCGGCGGCACGGGTTACAGCGATCCCCTCGCCCTGCCCCGCACGGCCACGGCCGTCGCCACGGAACTGCACGAGCTCCTGGGCTCCCTGGACGTCCCCGCTCCCTACGTCCTCGTGCCGCATTCCCTCGGCGGCTTCTACGCCCATCGGTTCGCACAGCTGTATCCGCAGGAGGTGGCCGGACTGGTCTGGCTGGACGCCTTCAACCGCGACTGGGACAGGTTCCTGCCGCCGGCCATGCACCTCTCGGCGCTCGAACGGGCGGCGCCCGGTCCTGAGCAGCTCGAACAGTCGCGCCCGGCGGTGCGCGACATGCGCGGCGAGTTGCTCGCGGGCTACCCGGCACACGTGCGGGAACCGCTGATCGACGCCCATGAGAGCGACGCGTGGACGCGGGTGGGCATCGCCGAACGCAGCGGACTTGCCGGACTCGCGGCCGAACTGCGCGCCGGGCCGGGCCTTCCCGACGTGCCGGCTGTCGCTCTCACCGTCCTCGGCGTCGGCCCCGCCCAGCGGGCGCAGATGCCGCAGGACACGGTGCGGGAGATGCTGGACGGCAGGACGAGGATGGACGCGGCACTGATGGACTCGGTCTCGTACGGGGAGCAGCGTCTGCTCTCCGACACCCTTCACCACCGGCTGTGCTTCGACCGCCCCGACGCCGTGGTCCGGGCGGTCCGCGACATCTTCGACCGGGTGGCCCGCGTTTAGAATTACATGATCACGTGTCACGACGACCCGAGGAGGACGGTGCTCACGATCAGTCAACTCGCCGCGACCGCGGGGGTGACCGTGCGCACCGTTCGCCACTACCACCAGGTCGGCCTGCTGCCCGAGCCCGAGCGCGATGCTTCCGGCTACCGCCGCTACAGCGCGCAGGCGGCGGTGGATCTCATCCGCATCAGGACCCTCGCCGACGCCGGGGTTCCGCTGGCCAGGATCGACGCCCTGCTGCACGCGGAGCCCGAGGAGTTCGCCTCGGCGATCGACGACATCGACGCCGGGTTGCAGCGCAAGATCGACCGGCTGAGCGAGAACCGGCGCCGGATCGCCGAACTGGCAGGCGGCGAACGTCTTGTGCTGCCTCCCGAGGTCGTCGCCGTCCTGGAGCGGATGCGCGGTCTCGGGGTCGGCGAGCTGAGGATCCGGCTGGAGCGCGACGCGTGGATCCTGATGCGGGCGATGGACCCGCAGGCCGTGGCCCGGCGAGTGCGGGAGAAGAACGCCGAACTCGACGACCCCGAGACGACGCGTCTGTTCCTCGCCTGTGACCGGTCGGCCGACTGGGATCCGTACGATCCGCGTCTGGACCGGCTCATCGACGACCTGGACGCCTGGAAGGTCGCGCACGGGCGGGACGACAGCCGGGGCACGTACCTGAAGCTGGTGTCCTCCCGGATCTCCGAGGCATCGCCCGCGTGGCAGCGGATCATCGGTGCCGTGGCCCACCGGGCCGAGCAGCGCCGGACCGCCCGTCTCGACACCTGACGCCACGCTCCCGTCCACGCCCCGGCAGCACGGAGGGCAGGTGCCGACGCCCGAAGTCCGGCTGCTGTTCTACGCGTCGTGGGGAGGCGTGAGCGGGATCGCGGCGGAGAGCACGGTGCCCTCGCCCGGGGCGGACTCGATGGTCAGGGTGCCGCCGAGTTGCTCGGCCCGGACCCGCATCGCGGGCAGACCGTGGCCTCGTACGCCGCCCGGCCTCTCGACCGGGTCGAATCCCCGCCCGTCGTCGGCGATGTCCAGGACCACCTGGTCGTCGAGGTAGGTCAGGGTCAGGGCGGCGGAACGGGCGCCGGCGTGTTCCCGGATGTTGGCCAGGGCGCCCTGTGCGATCCGCAGCAGCGCGGCCTGCACCCGCTCGGGGAGGTCGGTGACGGCGGCGCCGTCCTGGTGGAAGCGGACGGGGAGGGTGTCCGACGACTCCCGGCCGGCCAGGGCGCGCAGCGCGCCGTCGAGGCTGCCGCCGCCGGCCAGGTCGGCAGGGGCGAGGTCATGGACGAAGCGGCGGGCCTCGGCGAGGTTGTGTTCGGCGATGGAGGCCGCCGTGCGCGCGTGGCGGCGCGCGGTTCCGGGGTCGCTGTCCCAGAGCCGTTCGGCGGCCTGGAGCAGCATCTGCTGACTCGACAGGCCCTGGGCCAGGGTGTCGTGGATCTCCATGGAGAGCCGCTGGCGTTCGGCGAGGGTGCCCTCGCGGCGTTCGGTGGCGGCCAGTTCCCGGCGGGTACGGATCAGGTCGGCGATGACGGCCTGCAGCCGGGCCGCCTGCCGCTGGGCATGGAGGAACACCGCCGTCGCCAGGGCGGCGACCGCCGGCGGGCCGAGCATCAGGTTGGGGTCGAAGCCGAAACGCAGACGCAGTTTGACCTGCGCGACCACGACGAAGACCGTGATCAGTGCGACGAGGACGATCGCGGATCGCGTACGCAGGGAACGCATCGCGGTGTAGAAGAGCGGCACCGCACACATCGCGAAGCTCGGAGCGAGGATCACGAGGGTGAGCCAGACCCCGATCACGCCCGCCAGCCAGAGCCGGGCGTCCCTGATCGCCGTCCCCGGCGCGGGAGCTTCCTTCGGTCCCAGAACGGGGCCGAGTACGTACAGCAGGGACAGCACTACGGCGAGGGCGATCACCCAAGGTGTCGCCGGGGTTCCGGGGTGGACGAGCAGGTACCGGGTGAGCGACGAACACAGGAGGACGAAGAACGCCACGTGCATCACGGTCGCGAGCCACCCGGCATCGGGATCGGCCGACTCCGTGTCGACCGGCGATCGCTCGTTCATCCCCACTGCGCACTCCTCACCGGCGGCCGGCCCCTGGCCTCAGGCTATCCGGAATGATCTCCTCCGATTTGGCGGAGCGCCCGCCTCAGGCACCTGCCGGCAGCGACGGCGACCGCGGGACGGGCGAGAGGCCCGCCCCGCGGTCGCATGCGGTCAGACCGCGCCCCCGTCGGACCGCGGCGGGTGCGCTTCCCGCTCCGCCGCCTCTGCCACGCGCTTGATGGTGGCAAGACGGAGGTCCCAGTCGGCCGCGAGCGAGGCCATCCACCGCGCCGTCGCGTCGAGCGCCGCGGGCCTCACCGCGTACCGCACCTCGCGCCCCACCCGGGTACCGGCGACCAGCCCGGCGGCGTCCAGTACGGCGAGGTGTTTGACGACCGCTTGCCGGGAGACGGGAAGCCGCTCGGCGAGCGTCGTCGCGGTGGCCTCGCCACGGGCGGCGAGCTGATCCAGCAACTGCCGTCGCGTCGGGTCGGCGAGCGCGGTGAGGACGCTGTCGACGGCCTCGCCGTGGCGGTCTTCCGTCACGCGGCGGGCTGTTCGGCGCGCGACTTGAGCGCACCGAGCTCCAGGGGCCAGCCGCCGCTGTGGTCCTTGAAGTTCTGGCTGCGCAGCTCCTCGGAGCCGGCCAGTTCCGCGAACCCGCTCTCGACGACGCGCAGCCGCGTCTGCTCGCCCTCCGGGGTCAGCGTGAACTCGACGAGCGTGCTGTTGCTCTCGTGCAGCTCCTCCCCCGGGAACGCACTGGTCCACCGGTACGCCAGGTACGTCGGAGGCTCGACCTTCTCCACCCGCACGGGGAAGTCGCCGTGCTCGGCGTTCTTGGCCACCATCGACTCCCCCTCTCTGGCCACGGTGCCCGGCAGGCTCGCCTTGTCGGCCACCCAGAACCCGGGCTGGGCCACCAGTGACCAGACCCGCTCCAGAGGTGCGGAGATGAGGGTCTCGCGTTCGATCCGGTCCTCACTCATGACTGTCTCCGTTCATCGTCACCCTTGACTTGCAACTCCAGGGTTGCACGAGAATGAGACGAGTGCAACCTGTCAGTTGCACATCCATTCGTCGGCACACTCACTCGTTCGAACATCATGTTGTTCGTTTGCACGCAAGGGTGGTAGAAATGCTCGCATGAGTGTTGCTCACCGTTTGGATCTGACCCTGCGACTGGTGCAGGGCACCGACCGGGTGTCCGTGTCGGAGCTCTCCCAGCGCCTGGGCGTGTCGGAGATGACCGTGCGCAGGGACCTGGACGCACTGGAGGGCCAGGGGCTGGTCCGCCGCGTGCACGGCGGCGCAGTGGCCACGCGTTCCCGGGCCGAGGACGCCGGGTTCGTCGCGCGGGAGCCGTGGCAGGCAGCGACCAAGGACCGGCTGGGCAGCGCCGTCGCCGCACTGGTGGAGCCCGGGTCACGGGTGCTGCTGGACGCGGGCACGACGACGGTGCATGTGGCCGAGCACCTGGCGGCCCGGGCCCCATTGACGGTGGCCGTGCTGAGTCTCCAGGCCGCGGTGTGCCTGGCCGACCGGCCGGGGATCGAACTCCTGGTCGTGGGCGGCCGTTCCCGCCCGGGTGAGCGCTCGTTCGTGGGGCCGCTGGCGCTGCGGACGCTGGAGGCGCTGGCCTTCGACTGCTTCGTCATGTCCATCGGCGGCGTCCACGCCGAGCACGGCTGGTCGGAGTTCTCCCTGGACGACGCCGCGGTCAAGCAGACAGGCCTGGTCCGGGCCGACCGCACCATCGCAGTGGCGGACGCGACCAAGCTCGGCGTACGGGCCTTCAGCCGGGTCGCCCCGCTCGACTCCGCACAGCACTTCGTCACCGACAGCGCGGCCGAGAACGCCGACACCCACCCCCACGGTCCGCAGACCCTGGACGCCCTGCGCGATGCGGGCGTCGAGACGGTCCTGGCCTGAGCCCCGCCTCTTTCCCCCGAACCAAGGAGTGTGCCGTCGTGGCCGCCGATCCCCGCCCTCTGATGATCCTGGTCGCCGGTCCGTACCGCTCGGGCACCGGCGACGACCCGCACAGGCTCGAAGCCAACGTGCACGCCATGAACCGGACCGCCCTCGCCCTCTTCCGCGCCGGCCACCTGCCCGTCACCGGCGAGGCCCTGGCCCTGCCGCTCCTGGACACCGCGGGCAGCACCGGGCCCGGCGACCCGCTGTTCGACGAGATCTTCCACCCCGTCGCCGAACGGCTGCTGGCCCGCTGCGATGCCGTACTGCGGATCGGCGGCCCCTCGCAGGGCGCGGACCGGATGGTCACGCGCGCCCACGACCAGGGCAAAAGCGTCTACACCGGCCTCGCCGACGTGCCGGCCGCCCGATGACCGCCGGTGTCGACACCCCGGACCGCCGCGGCCGTACGGGCCTCGACCGGCACGGCCACGACCTGACCGGCAACCCGCGCGTGCGGATCCACGACGTGGAGGTGCTGTCCTGCGACTGGTACGTCCTGCGCAGGACGACCTTCGACTACGAGCACACCGACGGCCACGTCAGCCGCGAGCAGCGGGAGACGTACGACCGCGGTGACGGTGCGACGATCCTGCTGCACAACACCGACCACGGCACCGTGCTGCTGACCCGTCAGTTCCGCCTCCCCGCCTACGTCAACGGGCACACCGACGGCATGCTCCTGGAGACGGCCGCCGGACTCCTCGACGGGGACAGCCCGGACGAGGCGATCCGCCGCGAGGCGGCCGAGGAGACGGGACACGTCATCGGCACCCCCGAGCACGTCTTCGACGTGTTCATGAGCCCGGGCTCCGTCACCGAGCGTCTGCACTTCTACGCCGCCCCCTACGACCCGGCGGACAACCCCACCGACGCGACCGGCATCGCCGAGGAGGGCGAGGACATCACCACGGTCGAGCTCCCGTTCACCGACGCGCTCGCCATGGTGCGGGAGGGCACGATCGCCGACGCGAAGACCATCATGCTGCTCCAGTGGGCCGCCCTGGACGGTCCGTTCCGACCGCCCTCGCCACTCCCCCGGCAGAGCTGACACGCGCGCGGCACCGCAGGGCGGTCACAGCAGTCACGGCCGTCAGGACATCATCCGGCGGTCGTCAGAGGCTGGCGAGCAGGGCGTCCAGCGGGCCCGGTACGCGATCGGGGTCCAGCGCCTCGGTGAGGACCCGACCGTAGTGGATCTTGCGCCCCTTCTTCGTACCGAGGAAGCGCCGCAACTGCTGTTGCGTGGTACGGCCCCGCTGCGCGGGCTGGCGGAGGAAGGTCTGCAGGGCGCGCAGATCGCCCTCCGCCCGGATGAGCTCCTCCACGCGTGTCACGCCCAGCGCACGGATGAGTTCGTCCTCCAGGTCCGCCGCGCAGACGAAGAACTCCTGCTGTGCCGCATCGGCCCGTTCCAGGGCGCGGGAGTAGTACGGCCGCTCCGCCTCGTCGCACAGCCCGGTGAGGCGCAGGCCGAGACCGGCCGGCCCCAGAAGGAGGGCGAAACGTCCCACGCTCATCGCGCCGCCCATGGGCAGCACGCACACGCCCTCGGCGGCCAGATCCCTCCCGCGACCGGCGGCGAGCGCGCCGACCGCTGCGGCGTCGCTCGGCCCTTCCAGCAGAACGGCCGCCCGGACGGACAGCCGCGCGGCGAGTTCACGCGCGGGGTCACCGGCGCCACCCGCCGCCCAGGCAAGGACCGCATCTCGGAACAACCCCATGTCAGCCACGGTACGAGTGTCCGCCATCGCCGACGGCAACGGTAGGCAATTTCCGTCGGCGGACGGGCTGTACGGGATAGCGTGGTGAACCATGCCGTTCCCCGATGAGCCTTCGCAGGTCGATGTCGTCGAGTACCGGCCGCAGTGGCCGCAGGAGTTCGAGGCCCTCGCCGAGGTGCTCCGCGATGCGCTGGGCGGTCTCGCGCTCGGCGTCGACCACGTGGGCTCCACCTCGGTTCCGGACCTGCCGGCCAAGAACTGCATCGACGTGCAGGTGCGGATGAGGTCGGTCGACGCGGCACGTGACGTACCGCTGCTCGCGGCGATCGGCTTCCGGTGCCGCCCGGAGGCCTGGAACCGGATCGAGGTCTCCGGCGGACGGCGGTGCCACAAACTCGTCTTCGCGCCGCCGCCCGGGGCGCGCCGGTGCAATGTGCACCTCCGGGATGCCGACGGGCCCAACGCCCGCTTCGCCCTGCTGTTCCGGGACTATCTGCGCGCGGACGACTTCGCCCGCCGGGCGTGGGGCGCGTTCAAGCAGCGGCTGGCGATGAGCGTGCCCGGCCTCGTCGACTACGGGCAGATCAAGGCTTCCGCCACCGAGGTGCTGATGGCCGCGGCCGAACGCTGGGCGGCCCAGACGGGGTGGAGCGGGCCCTCGGGAGCCTGACCGAGCGTCGTCCGGCCGCGGGGGCTCACGGTTCTGCCGGCCCCGGCGAACGCGTCGGGGCCGCCGGACCCTACGGCTCCGGCGGGCGCCGAACGTCCAGGACGACCGCGGTTCCGGCCACGGACCGGTCCTCGTGCATGGTGATCACCTGACCGGGCGTGATCCGCCCCCACCTCGACGGGGAGAGCGGAGCGAGACGCACGGTGGCCCGTCCGCCGGGCTCCATGAGGGGCACGGACTCCGCCCACAGGGCGGCGACGCAGAGGTCCGGTTCGCCCGTCGGGGTGGTGCCGCCGATGTCCCACATCGGCCGGAGGACACCGGCCCCGGAGAAGGCCGTCCGCCGGTGGGACTCGTGGACGGGCGTCAGGGTGAGCTCGGCCCGGATGATGCCGTGCCGGGTCTCGTAACCGCGCCAGTGGCACCACGCCGCGCTCGTCTCCAGCCGCAACTGCTCGGCGGCCGCGGCGAGGGACTGCCAGAAGGTGACCGGAAGCGGGCGGCCGTCACCGAGTTCCTCCAGCAGGCAGAGAGCCACTTCCCACTCATCGTGAGTGAGGTGGTCCCAGACGTCGTTCACCGTGATGTCGTTCTCGGTGGCCGTCCCTTCCGGCACCAGCAGGGAGGCCGCTTCCAGCAGGCCGACGACGTCCATGCCCGAGCAGGCCCTAATGCCGGACGCGGACGACGAGTTTGCCGGTGGCACGGTTGTGCTCCATGTCGTCGTGTGCCTGCCGCACCTGCTCCAGACCGTCGTAGACCCGATCCACGGGGAAGGCCAGCCGGCCGGCCGCCACCGCGTCGAGGATCTCCTGGAAGACGTCCTGGGGCAGATCGGCGGCATCACCGAAGTAGCCGGCCAGGCGTACTCCCTTCGGCAGGTACTCGTTCGGGGAGAAGTCCCGCACCGTCCACTGGTTGGAGAGGCTGCCGCCGAAGCAGGCCGTGCCGTGCACGCGCACCGCGCGCAACGTGTCGGGCAGGGTCGGCGTGCCGACGAGATCGAGGGCGGTGTCGACGCCGCCCGGGAACAGCTCGCGCACCGCGGGTGCGACCTCACCTGTGTCGAGCAGCGGGTGGTCGACGCCGTGCTCCTTCAGCGAAGCCAGACGTCCGGGCTGCCGGGTGGTCGACAGGACGGTGGCGCCGCGCCACGAGGCGAGGGCGGCAGCGGCCAGGCCCACCGAGGACGTGCCGCCGCGGATCAGTACGGACTGCCCGGACTCCAGTCCCAGACCGACGGTGAGCGAGCCGTGGGCGGTCTGCACCATCTCCGGCAGCGCCCCCAGCACCTCCCACGGCAGGTCCGTATCGACCCGGATCACCTGCGACAGCGGCACCGACGTGTACTCGGCGTAGCCGCCGTCGAAGGTGCGCCCCATGTCCCCCATCATGGCGACGACCTTCTGCCCGGGCGCGAGGCCGCTGCCGGCCGGGGCCGCGTCCACGGTTCCGGCGGCCTCGATCCCCGGAACCCGGGGAAAGCTGACGCCCACCCCGAGCCCCAGCCGAAGCTTCAGCTCCGAGCGGTTGAGGCCGAACGCCTCGATCCGGATACGCACCCAGCCGTCCCTCTCGGGCGGGAGCGGGAGCGTGATCAGGTGGAGGTTGTCCACGGGGCCGGGGGCGGAGAGCCGGACGGCGCGCATGGTGGTCGGAGCGGACATCATGGAGCCTGCCTTCTTCCCGGAGGGTCGGTCCGCGGTGTCAACACGCGACGGCTGCGCGTTCATTCCCGGCGTTCGTTCCCGGCGTTCGTTCCCGGCGTTCATTCCCGACTGGGCCCGGTTGTCCGCCTGTTGACGCCGGCACCGTGGACGGCGCGGGGCGACCGGCTCAGCGGACCCGGTCGTAGACCATGGCCATCTCGCCGAGCCGGCCGGTCTCCTGCGTGGTGAGCGTCCACTTGGAAGCCGGCAGTCCGTCGTCGAACAGCCGCGGTCCGCCCCCGGCGATCTCGGGGAGGATCATGAGGTACAGCCGGTCGACGAGGTCGGCCGAGAGCAGTGCCTTGATGACGCTCGCGCTGCTGTTGACGAGGATCTCGCCCTCGCCCGTGGCCTTGAGTTCGGTGATGACGTCCGCGGCCGGGGCGTTCACCACACGGGCACGTTCCCACGGCGCCTCGGTGAGCGTGGTGGAGAAGACCACCTTCTCCACGTCCACCAGCCACTTCGCGTAGCCGCGATCGCGCGGATCGGCGTTCTCGTCGTCGGCGACCGAGGGCCAGAACCCCAGGAATCCCTCGGCGTTGACCCGGCCGAGCACCGCCGTCGTCGCCTCCTCCCAGATGCGGGTGAGGTGGTTGCGTGCGACGTCGGTGGTCACGTACGGGGCGATCATCCCGAAGTCGGCGGGGCCGCCGGGCCCGCTGTACCGCCCGTCGAGGGTCAGACTCAGGTTCGCGGTCACTCTGCGGTCGGTCGAGCCGGTCATGTCGAACTCCTGGTGTCGGTGATCTCAGTGGTTTCGGTGATGTCGGTGATTTCGTTGATGTGCGAGTGCCGCGGATCCGCGGCAAGGTTCGCCGCAAGCTTGTCGAGGCTCTGGCCGAAGCCGATCTCGATCCCTGCGACGAAGGCCGCGGACTCGACCACGCTGTCGGTGATCCGCCAGCGGACGTCAAGGTCCGTGCCCGTGTCGGTCGACCTCAGGTCCAGGGCGACATGGGCGGTGAAGGCGTGGCCGCCGTCGGGCAGCAGAGGAGAGAGCCGGTAGGCGAGGTGCTCCCCGGGGCGCACCTCCTCGACGACGCCCTCCGCGCGCCCGGCTGTCACGTCGGATCCGTCGACGTCCTCGGCCTCGCGGTACTCCTGGACGACCCGCCCACCCGGTCGCACATCGAAGACGAGCTCGGAGACGCGCAGGTCGTCGGGTGTCCACCAGCGCGCCAGCAGCGAAACGTCGGTCAGGTGGCGCCAGACGAGCTCGGGGGTCCCCGCCAGCGGGCGAAGGAAGGCGAACGAGCGTCCGTCGGCCCACCCCGGCTCCTCCGCGGCCAGCTGCTCCTCTTCGACGCGGGCGCCGTAACGGTCATAGGTCGCATGCGACCCGCCTTCCTCTTCCGCCGCGTCGGCCAGCCGGCCGAGCGCAGCCGCCAGATCCCGCAGGGGGCCGGGGCGGAGTGCGTAGACGCGGCGCTGGCCGGTGCGCCGGGAGGTGACGATGCCGGCGCGCTCAAGGTTCTGCAGATGCTTCGTCGTCTGCGGCTGCCGCGCCTCGGCCAGCTGGGCGAGGACACCGACCGAACGGGGCCGTTCGGCCAGAAGGCTCACGAGCCGCCAGCGGGCCGGGTCGGCCAGTGCGGTGAGGAGTGCGTCCATAAGGACAGTATTCTCCACCACGAATATTCTTGTCAAGGAATACATCTGAAGAAGCGCGATCCGGGCGCACGCACCCGCAAACCGTTCGACAGAGCAGGCCGGCACCGAGCATGATCCGCACTCGTGACAACACAGCAGCAACTCCTGGTCGGGCACGCCGCCCGCAACAACGCCGAGTGGTGCGCGGCCATGTGCCGGTCCCATGACATGGCGGGCGAGTTCGGACCACAGTCCTGGGCCGCCCCGTCCCGCACGCCGCTGTACTACCCGGACGCGGTGACCCTGGTCCCCGGGGCCGATCCCGCCGCACTGGTGGAGCGCATCGATACGGGCGCGCCCGGCGCCACCGTCAAGGACAGCTTCGGCGACGTGGACCTGTCAGGGGCCGGGTTTCAGGTGCTGTTCGAGGCACAGTGGATCCACCGCCCGGCACATGCGCCCGCACCCTCGTCGGATCTCGCCCTGGACGTCGTGGACGACCCGGGCTCCTTGCACGACTGGGCAGTCGCCTGGGACGACGGGAACGGTAACGCGGATCTCTTCCGGCCCGGACTCCTCGACGATCCGGCCACGTACGTGCTCGCCGGACGGTCGGCCGACGGCCGGATCGTCGCCGGAGCGGTGGCGAGCCGCAGCGACCAAGTGGTCGGCATCTCCAATGTCTTCGCGCTCGACGGCGGCCCCGACGCGGCCTGGCCGCTCGTACTGGGAGCGGTTCACGAGCTCTTCCCGACCTTGCCGGCCGTCGGCTACGAGCACGGCGAGGACATGGCGGCCGCGGTCCGCCATGGCTTCGAACCGATCGGTGCGCTGAGGATCTGGCTGCACGGCTAGAGTCCGTCCCGCACTTCACGGGCACGGTGGCTCGCGCCGGCGGATTGCTTCGCGAATCCGGGACCACCATCGGGAGTAGAGCCGGGATCACCATGGGGAGTAGCCGCCATGACGCATCTACTGACCGCTCCGCGTCCTGACGACTCCGCCGCTCTGGGGCCGCTGCAACTGAGGGTATGGCTGCAGACCTACTCCGACAGGGCGGCAGGGATCGACGAGGCCTGGATCCGTCGGCAGCGTGGCTCCGCCGCCACCGCGCAAGGTGTCGCCCGGTGGCGGGAGTTCATCGAGGCGGCCGCGCGGCGACCGGACCTGATGTTCTGCCGCGTGGCCCGGGAGGGCACGGAGATCGTCGGGTTCGTGTGCGGCCGCCGGGACGGCGTGGTCACCCTCGGGCCGATGTACCTGCTGGACGAGGCCCAGGGCCACGGTCTCGGCGGCCGCATGATGGAAGCGTTTCTCACCTGGGCGGGAGACGCGGCCGTGCACCTGTGGGTCACGGAGTTCAACACGCGCGCGGTCCGCTTCTACGAGCGCCACGGATTCCGGACCACGGGCGAGCGGGAGCTCTGGCGAGGGCGACTGCCCAACGTACGGATGACCCGCGCCGCCGCCACGTCGCACGAGGATCGCGGCCGGACCGTCGGAGACACCGAATCATCCGGTACGTGACGACCTCCGCGGAAACGTGCGGCAGCCCGTCGGTCAGCTCCGACGCGTTTCCGCTCCGGCGTCGGTGCACCTTCCTCAACAGGCATGCCGCGCAGCCGCGTTCAGACCCGACGCGTCATCCAGGTGCTCACCATAGGCAGACACTCTGGAGCAACGGGCCTTGCGTAGCAGCCATATGCGGGGACACAGACCGGACGTGGGCACGAGGCTCGAAGAAGCGGGGCAGCCGCCTAAGCCGAGTGGGAGAAGGAGGATCGCGCGCAGACCGACTGCAACGCCTGCTTCAGCGCCTTCGCGTGGAGGTGTCCGAGGCGGTCATGGATCCGTACGGATGTCTCGGCGGCGGTCAGCGTGCCGCCGCAGGAACGATCCGTTCGTACGGTCGCCGTGTCGGCGATCGCAGCCACCAGGTCGGCGTTGAGCCGGTTGATCTCCTTGCGCACCTCTGCGAGGTCCGGGCGGCGCGAGGGTGCCCGGGAAGGGTCGGCGTCCCAGCGATGGTGCAGCGCGCGCTGCACCTGCTTGTTCGCCTCGATCTGGTCCCGGAAGATCCGTACCGTCGCCGCCGGATCGGCTCCGGCCGCGCGCGCCTGCCGGGCAGCCGTGTCGAGGACCTGCTGCTCACGGGCAGGATCGTCGATGGGCTTGCCGGTCCCCCACTTGGCGGCCGCGACCTGGAAAGCCGTGGCGAGCCGCCCGGCCGAGAGGCCGGCAAGCAGCCGAAGCCCCGCATACCCACTGTGGTGGCCTCCGGTGACGGTCGCGGGCGACGGGGCAACGGCCACGGGCGGCGGGGCCGCTGCCGCGTCCGAACCGGCAAGGAGAGCCGCTGCGACCGAGCCGGAGATCAGCAGGCGTACGGCGTAGGCGGTCGGCTGCATGCGCATGGACCGATGCTACGGGCGCGGCCCGCCGGCGCCACGAGGGCCACTCCGCGTGTCCGGCAGGATTGCCCGGTCCGCGTGCCGGGTCGGCGCGCCCTTTCCGTCTGCCAAGGTCCGCGACCGCGGCTCCGGCTGAGACAGATCGTTGCCAGGCCGGGGCCGGTCGCGGGGCTGGTGGCGACCGGACGGCCGACTGCCGCACCCGCGGCGCGGGCGGTGTTCCTTCAGGCGTCGAGCGTCCCGGCCAAGGCGGCGAGACCGTCCCGGTAGATCCCCTCGAACAGGGCCTTCGCCTCGCTCTCGCTCACTCCGTCCGGCGTGAACGTACCCGACCATTCCACCCGGGCCCCGTCCGCTCCCCGGTCGATGACCCGCAGGGTGGAGAGGTAGCCCGTGACGGGAAACGGCGCGCGGGCGATGGAGTAGCGGTAGCTGCGGTCCGCTTCGTCGAAGGCTTCGAGGCGTTCGACGATGACGCCGCCGTCGGCGTTCGTCAGCGTGCGCAGCCGTCCGCCTTCGCCGAGCCGGCTGTCCGTGATGTACGGCAGCCAGTCGGGCAGGGACCCGAAGCCGCCGGTGACCTGCCAGACCCGGTCGGCGGGGTGCGGGGTGTCGAGGGTGATGGTGGTGCTGGTGCTGTTGGTGGTGCCGGTGGAAGCCATGGTGCGTCCTTGCGGAGTGGGTGTGTGCGGGTCAGCTGGTGGGAACGGGCGCGGACCGGTCGATGATCCGCTCCTCACGGAGGGCCTGCCAGAAGCCGTGCGGGACGTCCTGCGCGAGGGCGCCGAGGTCCTCGGCGATGCGGCTGGGCCGGGTCGCTCCGGGAATGGCCGCGGCAACGGCGGGGTGGGCCAGCACGAACTGGAGGGCGGCCGCCTTGATGCCGATGCCGTTCTCCTCAGCCAGTGCCTTGATACGGGCGACCTTGTCGACGATGTCGGCCGGCGCCTCGGCGTACTCGAAGTGACTGCCGCCGGCGAGGATGCCGGAGCTGTACGGGCCACCGACGACGATGTCGACGTCCTGAGCGGCCGCGGCGGGGAGCAGCCGCTGCAGCGCCCGCTCGTGGTCCAGGAGCGTGTACCGGCCGGCCAGCAGGAACGCGTCGGGCTGCGGCTCGTCCAGGTCCAGCGTCATCTCCAGCGGCTCGACCTTGTTGACGCCGAGGCCCCAGGCCTTGATCACGCCCTCGTCCCTGAGCCGCGTCAGCGCCCGGAAGGCACCGGTGCGGGCGCTCTCGTAGACGCTGACCCAGTCGTCGCCGTAGAAGTCCTGGGCGACGTCGTGGACCCACACGATGTCGAGCCGGTCCGTCCTCAGACGCTTGAGACTGTCCTCGACGGAGCGCAGGGTGGCGTCGGCGCTGTAGTCGTTCACGATCCTGTTGGGACGGCCGTGCTCGAACAGGGCGCCCTTCTCGCCGAGTTCGCGAGTCGCGGGGTCCTCGATCTCGTCGAGGATGACCCGTCCGACCTTGGTGGACAGGACGAACTCGTCGCGGGGCTGCTGTGCGAGGACGTCACCGAGGCGTATCTCAGCGAGTCCCGCGCCGTACAGCGGTGCGGTGTCGAAGTACCGGATGCCCTGGTCCCACGCGGCCTGCACCGTGGCGGCGGCCTCGTCGTCGGGGATGGCGCGGAACATGTTGCCGAGGGGGGCGGTGCCGAAGCCGATGCGGCCGGGCAGGAGGGAGCGAATGCTCATGGGGTGACCTCGATCAGAAGCTGGTGGGGGGGGTGAGGTGGTGTCGAAGCGGCGCGGCGCCGGATGTGCGGTTGCCGCTCCGCCCTGGAGACAATACTTGCATGCGCGGGCTATATGCAAACGCGCATTATCGGCGTCCGCCATTCGGGCACCTCCCGCCCTGTCGCACCCCACCGGCCTCACGGGTCCGGACCGCGACTGCATCCGGACCCGCATCCAGCCGTCCCCGCACCTCCGCTCAGCGCACCCCGTCCGCGGTCAGGTGCTTGCGCAGGACCTCGGCGAAGCCCGTCGGCTCGCGGCCGATCAGGGCGGCGAGGGTCGGGTCGACGGCGGAGAACTCGCCCGCACGGGCGGCGGCGAAGATGCCCAGCAGCTGATCGGCCGCATCGGCGGGCACACCGTTGCCCACCAGTTCGTCGCGGAACCGGGCGTCGGGTGCCGTGGTCCGGGTGATGGTGCGACCCGTGACAGCCGTGGCGAGGTCGGCAAGGTCGGCGAAGGTGAGCGCCTGCGCGGCGGTCAGCGGAGGCGTGGGACCTTCGAAGCGCCCCTCGTCGGCCAGGATCACGGCGGCCGCCTCCGCCAGGTCGGCGTGCGCGGTCCAGCTGACCGGACCGTCCGCGGGAAGCACCACCTGGCCGGAGTCCATGCCGTGGCCGAGGAACTGCACCGCACTGGAGGCGTAGAAGCCGTTGCGCAGCGAGGTGTACGGCACGCCGGAATCACTCAGTGCCTGTTCGGTGGCCGCATGATCGCGGCAGGCCTGGAAGTGCGAAGCGGCGTCGGCGCCCATGTGGCTGGTGTACAGGATGCGGCGGGCACCCGCGGCGACGGCTCCGTCGATCGCGGCCCGGTGCTGCCGTACGGCCTCCTCACCCATCGCGTCGACGGACACGATGAGGACCTGGGAGGCGCCTTCGAAGGCATCGACGAGTCCCCCGGCCTCGCTGAAGCTGCCGCGTCGCACCCGCACGCCACGGTCGGCGAGCGCCTGCGCCTTCTGCGGGTCGCGGACGCTGACACCGACCCGCTCCGCCGGCATACGGGCCAACAGCCGCTCGACGATCTGACCCCCGAGCTGTCCGGTGGCTCCGGTAACGATGATCATGATGAACTCCTCTTTGTGGTTCCAGTGGAATCACTTCAACCGTAACACCGATACTAACGATGGAACCAGCAAGGCTGTATCGTTGATACATGTCACCACGCTCACAGATCACGGACGGGGCCCGAGCCGATGGGTCCGGCAGCGCGGAGCCGGGTCCCCGGCAGCCGCGGCAGCGCGTCATCGAGGCCGCGGCAGACCTGCTGGCCCGTGAGGGCCGCGACGCGGTCACCACCCGGGCGGTCGCGGTCGCCGCGGGGCTCCAGCCGCCCGCCATCTACCGGCTGTTCGGCGACAAGGACGGGCTGCTCGAAGCGGTGGCCGAGCACGGCTTCGCCACGTTTCTCGCGGCGAAGCACGTCGACCCCGATCCGCGGGACCCCATCGAGGACCTGCGGGACGGCTGGAATCTGGCGGTCGAGTTCGGTCTGGACAACCCCGCCCTGTACACGCTGATGTACAGCGAGCCCGTGGGGTCCCAGTCGCCGGCCTTCAAGGCCGGCATGGATGTACTGATGGGCCGGGTCCGACGCCTGGCCGCCGGGGGCTGGCTCCGTGTGGACGAGGAGCTCGCGGCCATGATCATCCACGCCACGGCACGCGGCGCCGTGCTCACCTGGCTGTCGATGCCCGAGGACCGGCGCGATCCGGCGCTCCTGACCTCGCTGCGGGAGTCCATGGTCGCCGCCGTGACCAACGAGGAACCGGCAGTACAGCACGCGGGCCCGGCCGGTGCCGCGCGCGCCCTGCGCGCCACGCTGCCCGAACAGACGGCTCTCAGCGCCTCGGAACAGCAGCTCCTGAAGGAGTGGCTGGACCGCCTCGCCTCAGACGGCTGAAACGGCCGGGGAAGCCGGGACGGCCTGGGCATCGGACGTCGTACGCACTCACGGGCTGAGGGAATCACCGACACCGCGCATGCCGGGCGCGCCACCTCGCCGAAACCCCCTCGGCCGCGCGGCCCCGACCTGGCAGCATGCCCCCATGCCCACGCCCTGCCCCGACGGCGACTACGCGGTCACGGTCATGTACTCCGTGCCGGACGATGCCTGGTATCTGGAGCTGGACCTGGTCGCCCGTCAGCGGACCCTGGTGACCGCGATCGTGCCCGACGAGGACCCGACGCGGGAGCCCACGGTGTGCTTCGACACCCACGGTCCCCACGTGGACATCCCGTACGCCGTCATACGCTGGTTCATGGACCAGGTCGACGAGGAGATTCGCACGTCCCGCGCCTGGATGCGGATGCGGCCCGAGCTCGTCGAGGTCGTTCGCGGACTGCGCCAGGAATACCTGGGCGCCATTGCCGACGAGGAGTTCCGCGACGTCCTGCCCGAGGTGCGCCTCGCCGTACCCGAGGCCGATCTCGCCGGCGTCCTCGCGGCCGCGTTCGGCCGGCGCCCTGACGGGAGCACCGTGGACCGACCGCCCGCACCCGTACCGGCGGAAGACCGGAGCGACGGGCCCCCGGATTCCTCGTCCTGATCGTGCCCGGCTCGTCCGGCGCGTCCCGGGTCAGCACGCCGCGGCGCGCGTGATCGGCAGCCGAGCCCGGAGCACTCAGGGCCGTACGCCGTCCGGACCGGCCCAACCGCGGCCGCTTCCCGTCACGGGGCGGAGGACGCCGCGCGCGGGGCGCAGTCCAGGATCACGTGGTCCAGCGGGGTCGTGCGGACGTCGTCGACCCGCAGCCCGGCGGCCGACGCCAGAGCCTCGTACTCGTCGATGCCGCGCTCACGGCCGCCCGCGAAGACCAGCATGCGCAGGTCCATCTCCGCGAACTGCGCCGGGTCCGCGCCGGAGGTGCCATGCGCCTCGATGACGACGACCCGGCCGCGCTCGCCTGCCGCCTCCGCGCATCGGCGCAGGAGGGCGCGTGCCCGGTCGTCGTCCCAGTCGTGCACCACCTTGTTGAGTACGTAGACGTCGGACCCGGCGGGCAGCGGGTCGAAGAAGCTCTGCCCGACGGCCTCGCACCGGTCCGCCAGGCCGCGCGCGGCGAGGAACTCCCGGCCGCGGGCGGCGGTGTCCGGCAGGTCGAGCAGGGTGGCCCGCAGCCCCGGGTGGGTGTCGAGCAACTCGGCGAGCAGGGCGCCGCGTCCCCCGCCGACGTCGGTCACATGCCGGGCCGCGGACCAGTCGTAGCCTCCCGCCGCATCCCTCACCAGCGCGGCGCCGGCGGACATGGTGGCGTCGAAGGAGGCGCCCATCCGCGGATGGGCCGCCAGGTAGGGCCAGAACGGGGCGCCGAAGACCGTCTCCCAGGCGGGCTCCCCCGTGCGGACGGTGTGCAGCAGGCCGGTGAACGCCAGATCCATCGTGCCGCCGAAGCCGTCGAGGTCGAGCGAGAGCCGCAGTTCCGCCGGGTGCTCCGAACGCAGCAGTTCCGCGGTCCCGTTGAGCCCGAAGCGGCCCGGTTCCGGCTCGGTGAAGACGCCGTGGCACACCAGGTGCCGCATCATCCGGCCGAGCGCGTCCGGATCGGTGCCGGAGCGGCGGGCGAGTTCGCCGCCCTGCCCCGCACCGTCGGCGATCAGGTCGGCCAGGCGCAGCGTGGCGGCCACCCGCAGGGCCATGGGGGTGACGAGGTCCATCAGCGGTCCGATGGTCCGCCAGGCGCGCATGACGCGCTCGCCCTCGTCGCCGGATCCCGTCCCGTCCATGGCCGTCTCCTTCGTGGCCGCCCCTGTCGCCGGACACCGGCGGCCGGGGCGGCCTTCGCGCTGCCGATGCCCGCATCAGACCAGACGGCGGGGCACCGCTCCAGCCAACAGGCCGCGCGGCCGCGTTCCCGTCCGCTCCGCCGCGTTCCCGACGCTCCGGCACGGGCGGACCCTGACGGCGCGTCGGGAGCGGACAGCCGCCGCCACTCCACGCCGGCCGGGCACATCGTGGCCCCGGCCGGAAGCGCCTGCGAGCCGGTGCGGCGGCACGTGACGCACGCCATCCTTTGCGCCCGCGATCTCTGGGAAGGTCTCCGGTACGGTGTCGAACGCTCCTGGCCGGACAGCCACGGAGTACTTCGCCACCCGCCACGTGACCATCGGATGCCGCCACGCGTACCCGTGCGACATCGCCCGTCCTGAGGCCACGCGCCCGTGACACGACTGGGGAGTTTGATGTTCGAAAAGGTATTGGTCGCCAACCGCGGGGAGATCGCGATCCGCGCGTTTCGTGCGGCGTTCGAGCTCGGAATCTCCACCGTGGCCGTGTATCCGCACGAGGACCGCAACTCCCTGCACCGGGCCAAGGCCGACGAGGCCTACCGGATCGGGGAGCAGGGGCATCCCGTGCGGGCCTATCTCTCCGTGGACGAGGTGATCAAGGCCGCCCGCAAGGCGGGCGCGGACGCCGTCTACCCGGGGTACGGATTCCTGTCGGAGAACCCGGACCTCGCGGCCGCGTGCTCCGAGGCCGGGATCACGTTCGTGGGGCCGCCGGCCTCGGTGCTGAACCTGACGGGGAACAAGTCCCGGGCGGTCGCGGCCGCCCGGGAGGCCGGTGTTCCGGTGCTGAAGTCGTCCGAGCCGTCGGAGGACGTCGACGCGCTCGTCGCCGCCTCGGGTGACATCGGCTTCCCGGTCTTCGTGAAGGCGGTCGCCGGTGGCGGCGGGCGCGGGATGCGCCGGGTCGCGGAGCCGGGTGAGCTGCGCGAGGCGATCGACGCGGCGATGCGCGAGGCCAGGTCCGCGTTCGGTGACGCGACGGTCTTCCTGGAGCAGGCGGTGATCAATCCCCGCCACATCGAGGTGCAGATCCTCGCGGACGCGGCGGGCAACGTCGTGCATCTGTACGAGCGGGACTGCTCCTTGCAGCGCCGCCACCAGAAGGTCGTCGAGATCGCGCCCGCCCCGAACCTCGACCCGGCCCTGCGGGACCGGATCTGCGCCGACGCCGTCGCGTTCGCGCGGCACATCGGCTACGTGAACGCGGGCACCGTCGAATTCCTCGTCGACGAGCGCGGCAACCACGTCTTCATCGAGATGAACCCGCGCATCCAGGTCGAGCACACGGTGACCGAGCAGGTCACCGGGCGCGATCTGGTGATCGCGCAGCTGCGCATCGCCGCCGGTATGACGCTGCCCGAACTGCACCTCACCCAGGACGACATCACCCTCAACGGCACCGCGATGCAGTGCCGCATCACGACGGAGGACCCGGCCAACGGCTTCCGGCCGGACACCGGCACCATCTCCGCCTACCGCTCCCCCGGCGGGCCCGGCGTCCGGCTGGACGGCGGCACGGTCCACACCGGCGCCGAGGTGTCCGCCCACTTCGACTCGATGCTGGTCAAACTGACCTGTCACGGGCACGACTTCGGCAACGCGGCCCGCCGGGCACGCCGGGCCATCGCGGAGTTCCGCATCCGCGGTGTGGCGACCAACCTGCCCTTCCTGGGCGCGGTGCTGGACCAGCCGGACTTCCGGGCCGGGCGCATCACGACGAGCTTCATCGAGGAGCACCCGGAGCTGATCCGGGCCCGCCCGTCGGCCGACCGCGGCAGCCGCATGCTCGGCTATCTCGCCGAGACGACCGTCAACCGGCCGTACGGGCCCCGGCCTTCCGTGATCGACCCGGCGGACAAGCTGCCCGTTCTTCCGACCGGCACCCCGCCGGCCGGCTCGCGGCAGCGCCTCGCCGCTCTCGGTCCGGAGGCCTTCGCCGCCGAGCTGCGCGCCCAGTCGGCGGTCGCCGTGACCGACACGACGTTCCGCGACGCCCACCAGTCGCTGCTGGCCACCCGCGTACGGACCCGTGACCTGCTGGCCGTCGCACCGCACGTGGCCCGGACCGCACCGCAGCTGCTGAGCCTCGAATGCTGGGGAGGCGCCACCTACGACGTGGCGCTGCGCTTCCTCGCCGAGGACCCGTGGGAGCGGCTGGTGAAGATCCGGGAGGCCGTGCCCAACATCTGCACCCAGATGCTGCTGCGCGGCCGCAACACGGTCGGCTACACGCCCTACCCCACCGAGGTCACGGAGGCGTTCGTCGCCGAGGCCGCGAGCGCGGGGATGGACATCTTCCGGATCTTCGACGCCCTCAACGACGTGTCCCAGATGCGCCCGGCCATCGACGCGGTGCGTGCCACCGGGACCTCGGTCGCCGAGGTCGCGCTCTGCTACACCGCCGACCTGTCGGATCCCGGCGAGACCCTGTACACGCTGGACTACTACCTGCGTCTGGCCGAGGAGATCGTGGATGCGGGCGCCCACGTGCTCGCGATCAAGGACATGGCCGGGCTGCTGCGGCCGCCGGCCGCCCGTACGCTCGTCACGGCGCTCCGCGAGCGCTTCGACCTGCCGGTGCACCTGCACACCCACGACACGGCGGGCGGACAGCTCGGCACGCTGATCGCCGCGATCGACGCGGGAGTGGACGCGGTGGACGCGGCGGTCGCGTCCATGGCCGGCACCACCAGCCAGCCCCCTCTGTCGGCGCTGGTGGCGGCAACCGACCACACGGAGCGTGCGACCGGTCTCTCCCTCCAGGCGGTCGGTGACCTGGAGCCGTACTGGGAGGCGACCCGCAAGGTCTACGCCCCCTTCGAGTCCGGTCTCGCCTCGCCCACCGGCCGGATCTACCACCACGAGATCCCCGGCGGGCAGCTGTCCAACCTGCGCCAGCAGGCCATCGCGCTCGGCCTCGGCGACCGGTTCGAGCTCATCGAGGACTGTTACGCCGCGGCGGACCGCATGCTGGGCCGGCTGGTGAAGGTGACGCCGTCGTCGAAGGTCGTCGGCGACCTGGCGCTGCATCTGGTGGGTGCGGGTGTCGAGGCGGCGGACTTCGAGTCGGACCCGGGCAAGTTCGACGTACCGGATTCCGTGATCGGGTTCCTCCGCGGTGAGCTGGGCGACCCGCCCGGTGGCTGGCCGGAGCCGTTCCGTACGCGTGCGCTGCAGGGCCGTCCGGAGAAGGCGCAGGCGCCGCAGCTGTCGGACGAGGACCTCCAGGGTCTGCGGGAGTCGCCGCGCGCGACCCTGAACCGGCTTCTGTTCCCCGGCCCGACCAAGGAGTTCAACGCCCACCGGGAGGCGTACGGCGACACGTCCGTGCTGCCGACGCAGGACTTCCTGTACGGCCTGGAGACGGAGACCGAGCACACGGTCACGCTCGACCCGGGTGTCACCCTGCTGATCGAGCTGGAGGCGATCTCCGAGGCCGACGAGCGCGGCTTCCGCAGCGTACTGGCGACCCTCAACGGGCAGTTGCGGCCGGTGTCGGTTCGGGACAGGTCCGTCGCCACGGACGTCAAGGCGGCCGAGAAGGCGGACCGAGGCAATCAGGGCCATGTGGCCGCGCCGTTCGCCGGTGTCGTGACGCTTCAGGTGGAGGAGGGCGCGTCGGTCTCGGCCGGTCAGACGGTCGCCACCATCGAGGCGATGAAGATGGAGGCGTCGATCACCGCCCAGTCCGCGGGCGTGGTGCGGCGGCTCGCGATCGGCAGGGTACAGCAGGTCGAAGCGGGTGATCTGCTCATCGAGACCGCCTGAGGCGGACCCTCTCGGGATCAGTTGAGCCGGAAGACCGGCCCGCGGGGTGTGAACGGCAGGGAGGCACCCTGCGGGATGAGGAAGGCGTGCTCGCGCCGGATCCGCAGGGTGTCGCACCAGCCGTCGGTGATGAGGAGCAGCGGGGCCGTCGGCGGGAAGTCGTCGGCGCGCCGCAACAGGTCGACTCCGGGCTGGAGTTCGGTGCCGCCGCGGCCCCGGACCCTGACCCGGCCGGCGATCTCGGACGGCGGCAGATAGCCGGCGTCGTAGGCTGCCGCGTCGCAGAAGACGACGCGCGCCGCCGGTACGTCGCGGGCCTCCGCGTACGAGGCGATGGCGCCGAGGGCCTTGCCGAGCAGGACGGTGCTCATCGAGCCGGAGGTGTCGAGGACGACACCGAAGGTGCAGCGGGCCGTCTCCTCGGGCGGGAAGCAGCGGCCCGCGCGCGGGATGTCCGGTGTCGACGCCTGCCGCCGTGCCGGCCGCGCGTAGGACCGTACGGGCTCGGGGCGCGGGACGAACTCGTCGAACCAGCGGGCGAGTTCCGCGTCCCACGGCACGGGCGGGTGGGCCAGGGCCCGGATCTCCTGGACGAGTCCGGCGGGGAGCAGGCCGCGCTCGCCGTACCGGTGCAGGTCGAAGCCCTGGACCAGCCCGCGCCGGTAGAACTCGTCCAGGTCGGTGTACGCACGCGCCTTCGCGTGCGGCAGCGGCTCGTCGAGGATGTCGCCGGTGCCCCTGCCCCTGAGCGTCGCGAGGCGGCGCCGCAGGCGCAGGTCGCCCGCGATACGGTCGTACACCTCCTCGGCGGACAGGCCGCGCAGTTCGGGGTCGTACAGCAGCCCTTCGGGCATGTCGCCCACGCGCATCTGGACGAGCCAGTCGTTGACGACGTAGTCCGCGGCGACGTTGAAGAGGAACGAGTCGCGGCTGCCGCGGCGTTCACCGTGGCGCAGCGCGGCGTGCAGCATCTCGTGGGCGAGGACGAAGCGCCATTCCTCGTCGGTGAACGTGCGCAGCGGGTTGACGTAGATCTCGCCGGCCGCGGGGCTCACCGCGGCGACGGCGATGTTCTGCGAGCGGGCCAGTTCGGCGTCGGCCACGACGGTGAGGCCCGCGGCGATCCCGCCGAGCAGGGGGTAGGAGGAGACGAACCAGTTCAGGGCCCGGTCCCAGGGGCGTTGTGGTGCGCGCACCCCGGTGATGCTGTCCCGACGGCCGCCCGCCACGTCCATGGCGGCGGAGACGCTGCGGGTGAGCGCGTGGGCGAAGGCCGTCTCCCAGTCCGGCACGGCGGAGTTGTTCCAGGTCCGCCAGGTGGTGAGGACCTGGTCCGGGTGCGTGCCCGCGGTACCGCAGTGCTCGTACGCGGCGGGGATGCCGTCACGGCGCCAGCGTGCGGCGAGCTGCTCCTCGTCGCCACCGGGGTAGGAGTCCGGCAGGTCGGTGGGCGGACGCCCGGTGGGGTGCGTGAGCAGGAAGCGGTTGACGACCACGCAGCGCGCCGCGAGGTCGAACCGGTCGGGCTGTTCGCGCGGGTCGTCCGCGGAGGCCGGTACATGTCCGAAGCCCAGATGCAGCAGGCAGTGGGCCAGGGCCCAGGCCCACTCGGCCGGATCCGCCCGCTTGGCGGGGTGCAGGTGGAGGGTGCCGTTGGACGTGACGGCTGCCAGGCCCCCGGCCGGGGTCAGATCGCAGCCGGTCCTTCTGCACACGGATGCCTCGACGCCGGCGAAGGCGGGGTTGCGCTTCGCCATGGCGAGCCCGGCTGCGAACGCCTCGGTGGCCGGGTCGGAGGTGCCACCCGTGCCACCCTTCCCTCCCTTGCCGTTCCCGCGCCGGCCGGCGGCGGGGGTCATCGCCGCGCCTCGACGAGTCTCGGCATGTCGCGTGCGGCGTCGACGAGGAACCAGGCGGGCAGCACCGGCAGGCCGTCGGAGTCGTCCGCGATGACGGTCTGCGCGACCTCGACGGAGATCTCGGCCAGTTGCACGAGCAGCGACTTGGCCCGGTAGGAGGTCTGCCGCATCGCCGGGGACACGTGTTCCTTGCGCCGCGGCAGTTCCTTCACCAGCCGTCCGCGGAACGCCTCGGCCAGGTAGTAGAGCAGGTCGCGGTCCTCCGGTCGGGCGGGCCAGGAGGCGTCTCCCTTGAGGATCGCCTCGATGCCGAAGGTGTGGCGCACGATCTTGGCGTAGCCGCAGAAGGAGACGGCGTGGGTGGGTGTCAGCGTGCCGTGCACGACGACCTTCAGCGTCTCCTCGTCGATGTCCGGCCCGAAGGAGTGCAGGGCGTCGGACAGCATGTGCCAGGACCGGGGTGTGGAGAACGGCTCCTCGGTCTTGGGCGGCTGCGACCAGAGGTGGTCGGGCCGGTCGACGAGGTAGTCCGTCACCCACGGGTGGATGCCGTTCTCCCCCGCCCACACCAGCCAGTCCGCCGCCGAGGCCCGCAGATGGACGTGGGTGAGGCGGTTGACGAGCGCGGAGGCGATGGGCCGCGCCAGCGCGTTGTCGGTGGCGCGGTTGCCGGCTCCGATGACGATCGACCCGGCGGGCAGCTCGTACGACCCGATCCGCCGGTCCAGGATCAGCGAGTAGAAGGCCTTCTGGACGTCGGGGGTGGCGGCGTTGAGCTCGTCGAGGAAGAGGCAGTACGGCTCGTCGCGGGCGATGGCCTCCGGCGGGCAGAAGACGGAGCGCCCGTCGCGGATCTGCGGGACACCGATGAGGTCCTCCGGCGCGAGCTGCGTTCCCAGGAGGCTGACGCACTCCATGCCCAGCGCGTCGGCGAACTTCCGTACGAGCGACGACTTCCCGATCCCGGGCGCTCCCCAGAGGAACACGGGCCGCACGGTCGCGAGCCCGAGGAGCAGTTCGGGGATCTGGGCGGGAGTGACGGTGACGGCGGCCTGCACGCTGAAGGGGTCCTTAGAGCCGGGGAGTCGGAGTCCGCCCAGTATGCGGAGGCCGGATGATGCGCGCAGCCCAATTTCGTCCGGCGCGGAACGGGGACGAACGGGCTAGGAGAGGTAGCGGCGGAAGCCTTGCGCCAGTGCCTTGAAACCACATGCTTCGTAGAAGGTGTGGACGTACGCGTCGTCCGCCGCCAGCAGCTGGATCTTGTAGCAGCCCGCCGTCTCGCCCAGCCGGACGGCGGCGTCCATCAGCAGCCGGCCGACACCGTGACGCCGGAAGGAGCCGGCCACCACGACGTTCTCCACGAACAGGATGGCCCGTCCGCCGCGGGTGAGGTTCGGCATCACGAGGCAGTCGGCGGTTCCGGCCACAGCACCGTCGGCATCGGCCACCAGGACGGTACGTCCGCCCTGCCGCGACATGTCGGCCCACACGGCAGCCGCAGTCGTCCGGGACAACGGGGCGTCGTCGGGGTTCAGTTCGCTGTAGAGGGTCAGCAGATCCGGCAGATCGTCTTCGGCCGCTGTCCGCACGATGATCGTCATGTAGGGAGCCTAATTCGTGCGACGAGGCTCTCCACAGCAGCCGGGAGATCAGGTCCCGCATGTGTTCCGTGACATCGAACGTGACGCGCAGCCGGCGGCCGCCCTGTCGAAGGACAACGCCTGCGCGTTACGGGCCATATGGCCATCCGCCACGTCCGCTTCGGGCCTGTCCCGCGGTCCCCACGGACCGGCGCGCCGCACCGGAATCGACGCACCGCGCGAGCCGTCCTGGGCACGGCCTCCCTCTCCCCGTGTCAGGGTGACGTCATGACCATTGAAGTGCGCCCGGCATCGGACTTCGACGATGTCCGCACCCTCGTCGGCCCGAAGTCACCGGCCGCCAACGTCTGCTTCTGCCTGAGCCACCGCATCCCGTCCGCCCTCAACAACGAGCTCCGCGGACCGGCGCGGGCAGAGTACGTGGCCGAGCTGTGCCGCAAGGAGCCCCCTCCCGGCGTGCTCGCCTACGACGGCGACGAACCGGTCGGCTGGGCCGCGGTCGCGCCGCGCGCGGACACCACGTTCGCGCGCAGCCGCAGGATTCCGCACATCGACGACCTGCCCGTCTGGTCGCTGTGGTGCATCCGCGTGCGGCCCGGTCACCGGAAGCAGGGGATCTCGCACGCCCTGATCACGGGAGCGGTGGAATTCGCCCGCACCCACGGCGCGCCGATGATCGAGGCCTATCCCCTCGACAACCGCGGCGCCAAGGCCGACCTGACGATGGCGTACGCCGGGCTGCGGAAGAACTTCGAGCGCGCCGGATTCACCCACGCCTCCGACACCACGTCCGTGCTGGCGGGACATCCCCGGGTCCTGATGCGTCTGGATCTGCGCTGATGGTTCGTCAGCACCGACCGGGACCGCCACGTTCTCGGGCCGGCAACCCGTCGCTCCCGCCCCGCAATGGCCGAGCTGGTGCCCCGCTAGAGGCACCGCCCCGCTCAGTCCTCGTCGGCCGGAAGGGCGTACAGCCTGGGCAGGTTGACGACGATCGCCTCCTGGGTGCTGCGGGCGATGACGACCACGGCCTCCTCGGCGGGGTCGGGGTTCTCCTCGCGGTGCGGGACGAACGGGGGGACGAAGATGTAGTCGCCGGGCGAGGTGCGCAGCCGTACCTCCTCCGGTTCGTCGCCCGATCCGTCGAGGAAGACGAACTCGGGGTGGCCGCTCACCACATGGATCGCGGTCTCGGACTCGCCGTGGTGGTGGTCGGAGGACGAGGTCGCGGGGGCCACGTGGGTCTGGCCCATCCACAGTTTCTCGGAGCCGACGGTCTTTCCGCTGATGGCGGCGAACCTGCGCATGCCTCCGGTCTGGGCGGTGTCGCCGTCCAGGGCGTCCGCACGGATGTGGTGCACGCGGGTGCGCAAGGGCGCGTCCGGGCGGCCCGGGGTGTCGTGGAGGTGGGGGTGGAAGCCCTCACCGGGGGTCGTCAGCGGCTCGCTCATGGCAGGGACGCTAGAGGGGCGCCGAAAAGGATGTCAAGAGGTGTCCATTGCGTTTCACCTGCGGCAATGTTCCCGCAATGAACGGGCGGAATGGCGGGAAACCCGGGTGTGGGGCGGGCCTTCGTGCATGATGTGGGCATGCATATCTCCGCGAAGGCGGACTACGCCACGCGGGCCCTCCTGGAGCTCGCCCGTGAGCCTGGCCGTCCCCTGACCTGTGAGGCCATCGCATCCTCGCAGGAGATCCCGTTCCGGTTCCTGAAGTCCGTGGTGGGCGAGTTGCGCAGAGCAGGCCTGGTGCGCAGCCAGCGCGGCTGCGAAGGCGGTTACTGGCTCGGCCGTCCGGCCGGTGAGATCTCGTTGCTGGACGTCGTGCGCGCTGTCGACGGCGAGGTGATCACTCTGCGCGGCGACTCGCTGGCCGGGCTCGACTATCCCGGGCCCGCCGTGGCCCTGCCCGGGGTGTGGCGCCGGGTCGAGGCGGAGGCCGCGGCGGTCCTCGGTGGTCTCACGCTGACGTCGCTGCTGTCCGAGGGCGTGCGCGAGCGGACGACCGGGGTCGGTGTCTCGTGACGGGGTCGCCGCACCCGTCCCCGGTGGTGGAGGTCGTCGAGTACACCGATCCGATGTGCCCGTGGGCCTGGGGGTCGGAGCCCGTGTTCCGCAGGCTGCGGGCGGCCCTGGACGGGCGGGTGCGCTGGCGGCGTGCGTACGCGATCCTCTTCGACCACGACGACGACCCGCCGCCCGACCCGGCGGCCGAGACCGCCTGGTACGCGCGGTACGTGGAGGAGATCACCGCACACACGCTGGCGCCCCGGGCGGTCCGGCTGAGCCGGGTCGCGGCCAGTTCCTGGCCCTCCTCGCTGGTCGCCGGGGCTGCCGAGCTCCAAGGGGCCGCCGTGGCCGAGCGGGTGCTGCGGCGGCTGCGGGAGAGCGTGTTCGTACTCGGTGAACCGGCGGACACGCTCGCACGCGCGCTGGCCGCGGCGCGCGGTGTCCCGGGGCTGGATCCCGTACGGCTGGAGTCCGATGCCGCGTCCGCCGCCGTGCTCGAACGGGTCCGCGCGGACCGGGCCGAGGCGCGCCGGCCGGTGCCCGAGGTGCTGTCCGTGCAGGACGCGTCACCGCATCCCGGTGCCGCCCGGACGACTCTCGACGGCGGCAGCCGCTACGCGCTCCCGACTCTCCTTTTCCACTCCCCCGCCGGCTACCGCGCGGTGCCCGGCTGGCGACCCTTCGCCGCGTACGCGGCGGCGGTTGACGCCTTGTGTCCCGGGCTGCTGAGCGACCTCGCGCCGCTCCCGCCGGACGAGGCCCTGGAGCACCATCGCAGCCTGACCGGTCCCGAGGCGGAGCTGCTGGCGGAAGGCGGCCGGGCGCCTTCGCACGCGGTCCGGGTCGACACCGGAAACGGCCCGCTGTGGCTGCATCCCCAAGAGGCCGCGGTGCACCCCGCCACCACCCCCTGGGCAGCAACAGGGCTCTGACCTGCGGTCAGAGCCCGTCCCACCGAATGAGACACCGATTGGTGTCCATTGACAGACGCCCCGGACGGCCAGCAGGATGAGCCCATGCTCACGACGCACCCCGGTGTGGAGTGCCGATACGTGGATCTTCGGCGCACCTCCAGCGCACTCTGTCGCTGACCGCCCACCGCTCCGATCCGCAGGCGCCGCCTGACGCCCGCCGGCAGCACCGACTGCCCGCTGCCGCACCGGGCCGCACCTGCCTCGCGCCTTCGCCTCCGTGCCCTCTCCCGTGCACGGAATGTCGTGATGTTGCCGCCCCGAGGGACCTCAACTCCCCTTCGGGAAAGCTCTCGTCCGGCACTCCCACCCCCTGTGGTGCCGTCGCCCCGTTCGGGACCCTCACACGTGTGCACGTGCACGTCTGTGGGCCTGCGTGCCCGTGTGCGCTCGGGGTGTGACGGTCCGTCCCGGTGCGGTTCCGTATCACCGTCTCCCTCCGGCCGGTACCGCCCCGGTCCACTTCCGCCCGCCCTCCAGCCGCCTCCGCGGTCCGGCCTGCCCTGAACCGGGCGGGGCCTCGTACAGAGAGATCGAGATGTCTCCACGACTCAGCACCTTCCGCACCGGACCGGGTATCCGGCCCTCCCGTCGGGCCGGCAGCCTGCGTACCGCCGCCCTCGGGAGCGCCCTCGTCGCCCTGATCACACCCGCCCTGAGCGCCTGCGGCGGTGACGTCTCCGCGTCGTCCGGTGGCTCCACACTGAAGTGGGCCTCCTCCTACTTCCCCGGCCACTGGGACCCGGTGGTCTCGGGGAGCGGTGCACAGTTCCGCGAACTCGCCTTGGTTTATGCCTCGTTGACCCGGACTGACGAGAGCGGCAAGGCCGTTCCCGACCTTGCCGAGAGCTGGAAGTACAACGCCCGCGGTGACCTGATCACCTTTCACCTACGTCCCGGCCTGAAGTTCAGCGACGGCGAACCGGTCGACGCTACGGCGGTCAAGGCGGCCATCGAGCGGGCCAAGAAGCAGAAGAACTCCGCCCTGTTCGGAGATCTGACCTCGATCAGGTCGGTCGAGGCCAAGGGGCTGGACGCGGTGCTCCACCTCTCCCAGGTCGACTACCAGATTCCGCAGCTGCTCGGTGAGCGCGTGCTGCAGATCGCGAGCCCCAGGGCGGCGAAGGACCCGGGCAAGCTGGACCAGAACCCGGTCGGCGCGGGACCGTTCGTCGTCAAGCAGCTGATCCCCGGCACCAAGGCCGTACTGACGAAGAACCCCGGCTACTGGGACGCGAAGAACATCCACATCGACGATGTCGAACTGAGCTCCGCCCCCGATGCCTCGACCGTCGTCTCGGGCCTGCAGACCGGTGTGTACAACTTCGCCGACCTCGACCCGAGTCAGGCCGACGCCGCGAAGAAGGCCGGCCTCGACGTCTTCTCCCAGCCCGGCTTCAACGCCTCCAACATCAGCCTCAACATCAACAAGGCGCCCTTCGACGACGACCGGGTCGTCGACGCCGTGCGCCACGCGGTGAACCGCCAGGAGTTCGTCGACAAGCTGACGTTCGGCTACGGCGAGGTGACCGACCAGCCGTTCCCGAAGGGGTACGTCGCCTACGACCCGGAGTCGGCGGACCGCTACCCGTACGACCCCGCGAAGGCGAAGCAACTGCTCGCCGACGCCGGTCACAAGGCCGGTGACATCAAGTTGAACCTGGTCATCCCCTCGGAGGACCCGCAGGCCGAGATCGTCCAGTCGCAGCTGGCCGCGGTGGGCATCACCGTCACGATCAAGATCGACAAGAACTGGGCCACCCCGTTCTTCGCCAAGGACCTGACGTTCTCGCTGTATTCGACGACGGGTCGCGACTCCGCCGTACAGACACTCACCGCCCACTTCGGCCCCAACGGTCCGCTGAACCTCAGCACCCCGTACGAGCCGTCCGGCTTCGAGGCGGCCGTCGTCAAGGTCCGCCGCACGCCGCTGGACGCAACGGACTACACCGAGACCCTGCGGGAGGCGACCCGGGCGGGCCTGAAGAGCAAGGCGCTGGTGTTCACGTACTCCTCGCCGAACCTCTTCGCCAAGAGCAAGCAGGTCTCCGGCCTGCCGAAGAACCCCGCCCACATCGACTGGACCGGTGTGACCCTCTCCGGCGGCAGCTGACACCCACTCACGGAAGAACAGAAGAGAGGAGGCAGACCCATGACGACGAACGTTCCTCAGGCCGGACCCGTCCGCCGCGGTTCCGTGGCCACGGCCAGGGCCCGGCACGCGGCAGGCCGCGTCCTGGCGGCTCTCGCCCGGTCGGTCGCGATCTTCGTGCCCGTGTTCCTGGTCGCGACGTTCGTGACGTTCGCCCTGCGGTCGATGAGCGGACTCAGCCCGGCACGCATCCAGCTGGGCGAGGAGGCGACGCCCGAGGCCATCCACCGGATCGAGGCCCAGTGGGGCCTCGGCAAGCCCTTCCTGACGCAGTACTGGGACTGGTTCTCCGACGTCCTGCACGGTCAGCTCGGCACCAGCTGGGTCAACGGCGCCGACATCTCGACGCTGATCGGACTCGGCCTGGGCGTGAGCCTCTCGGTCGCGACGTTCGCGCTGGTCATCGGGGTGGTCGCCGGCTTCGGGCTGGGCACCCTGGCGGCGCTGAAGCGCACCACGGCGGTCGACCGGGCGATCACCGGCTTCGTCACCGTGATCTCGGTGATGCCGGCCTTCGTCGTCGGCATCGTGCTCGTCGCGGTCCTGGCGGTCGGTCTCCATCTGTTCCCCTCGGCCGGCTACATCCCGGCCGAGCAGGGCGTCGGTCCCTGGCTCGCGCACATCACCCTGCCCGCACTCGCGCTCAGCTTCGACGTCATCGCCGACGTCGCCCGCCAGCTGCGCAGCAGTCTCGTCGCGGCGTACGACGAGAACTACGTGACGGGCGCGGTGGTACGGGGGCTGAGCCCGCGGCGCATCTTCTTCGGCCATGTCCTGCGCAACGGTCTCGGTCCCGCGCTCGCCACCCTCGGCCAGAAGTTCCCGGCGCTGGTCGGGGCGTCCGTCGTGACGGAATGGATCTTCGGCCTGCAGGGCTTCGGCCGGTTCGCCAACGACTCCGCCCAGGCCGGCGACGTGCCCGCCGTGCAGGGGGTCCTGGTGGTGTCGATCGTGCTGGTCGTCTCCTTCAACCTGATCATCAATCTGGTGCTGGCACGTGTGATGCCGGCATCACAGCGGGGGGTGTGACCCATGGTGCGCCGCGTTCTCTCACTCACCACCGGCCGGATCGCCGTCGTCATCCTCGCGGTCGTCGCACTGCTCGCCGTTCTCGGCCCGTGGATCGCTCCGCAGGATCCGCTGGCCACCAGCGACAACGCGCTCTCGGCCGTGTCCGGCGCCCACTGGCTGGGCACCGACTACCTCGGCCGCGACGTGTTCAGCCGGCTCCTGGACGGTTCCCGCGTCAGTGTCCTCGGCTCGCTCGAAGTCGCGCTGATGGCCCTGGCCGTCGGGGCGGTCCCCGGCATCCTCTCGGTGTATCTCGGCCGGGCCTTCGAATGGTTCACGCTGCGGCTGGCCGACACACTGGTCGCGCTGCCGTTCCTGCTGTTCGCCATCGCCGTGATCGCCCTGCTGGGCAACGGCATCACCCAGGCCATGCTCGTGACGGGCGCGCTCGTCTCGCCGCTGTTCTACCGGGTGGCCAGGGCGGCCACGCTCGCCGTGGCCCGCTCCCCGTACGTGGAGGCAGCGGTCATCTCGGGGGCCTCCGTCGGATGGATCGTACGGCGCCACGTCTGGATCAAGGTGCTCCCGCCGATCGCGGTCGCGCTCGCCCAGACCATCGGCGTCGGCTTCGTCATCGTGTCGAGTCTGACGTTCCTCGGCATCGGGGTGCAGCCCCCGGCACCCACCTGGGGCGGGCTGCTCGCCTCGGACCTGGGCTACCTCAGCCACCAGCCCTGGGCCCCGGTGGCGCCCGCACTGCTGATCATGATCACCGTCTGGGCCTGCAACCTCCTCGCCGACGCCATCCGTGACGTCTCCGGCGAGGCCGGCCGGGCGCTCGTCAACCGGCGCAGGGCCCGGGCCAACCGCCTCGGCAGGACCGGTCCCGTTCCCACCGGAGGTTCACTGTGACGACGCTTTCGCAGAACATCGTCACCCGACACGCCGAACGCACCGTCACCGCCGACGGAGCCGTACCGGCGGCCGAGCCGGTGCTTGCCCTGCGCGACGTACGCATCAGCGACCGGGTCACCGACCGGGAGATCGTGCACGGCGTGAGCTTCGAACTCGCCCCGGGCAACGCGGTCGGCATCGTCGGCGAGTCCGGCAGCGGCAAGACGCTGACCTGCCGGGCCGCACTCGGCATCCTGCCCCCGCACTTCGACGTCTCCGGCGGCTCCATCGAGATCGCCGGAACCGACATCGCGACCCTGACACCGAGCCAGTGGACCGGTCTGCGCGGCTCCACGATCGGCGCCGTCTTCCAGGACCCGGCGTCCTATCTCAACCCGTCGATCCGGGTGGGTGCCCAGATCGCCGAGGTGCTGCGGGCCAAACTCGGGCTGAAGCGGCGCGAGGCACGGCACCGCGCCGTCGAACTGCTGCGGGCGGTTCGGCTGCGCGACCCGGAGCTGGTCTACGGCCAGTACACGTACGAACTCTCCGGCGGCATGCTCCAGCGCGTCCTGATCGCGGCGGCCATCGCCGTCGAGCCGCGCACGCTGATCGCGGACGAGGCCACGACCGCGCTCGACGTCACCGTCCAGGCCGAGATCCTCGACCTGCTGGCCGAGCTGCGCGAGCGGACCGGTCTCGCGCTCGTCGTCGTCTCCCACGACCTGGCCGTCGTCGCCCAGCTGTGCGACGAGGTCCTGGTGATGCGGCAGGGCGTCGTGGTGGAGCGCGGCCCGACCCGGTCCGTCCTGCACGATCCGCAGCACGCGTACACCCGGCTGCTGATCGACGAGCACCACCAGTACGGCCTGGAGAAGTTCCTCGCACCGAAGGAGTCGTCGTGACCACGGAGACCGCGGACGCGCGGACGGACACCCCCGCGGAGGTCGCCGGCCCCGTCCTGGACATCGCCGGGCTGGAGGTGCGCTACGGCCGGGGCCGCCGGCGCCGACGCGCCCTGCACGACGTCACGCTCGGCGTCTCTTCCGGCGAGACCGTCGGGCTCATCGGCGAGACGGGCTCCGGCAAGTCCACGCTCGCCCGTGCCGCGCTCGGGCTCGTGCCACTCTCCGCAGGCACCATCCGTATCGGCGGCGAGGACGTGAGCGCGTACGGCCACCGCCAGTGGCGCGCGCTGCGGCGCCGCGGCGTGGTCCAGTACGTCTTCCAGGACCCGCTGCGCAGCCTCGATCCGGACCTCACCGTCGAGGACTCGCTGACCGAACCGCTGCTCATCCAGGGCGTGCCGCGCAAGGAGGCGGCGGCCAGGGCCCGTTCGTTCCTCGACCGCGTCCACCTGGCCGCCGACCTGCTGGAGCGGCTGCCCGGGGAACTCTCCGGCGGCCAGCGGCAGCGCGTCGCCGTGGCCCGGGCGCTCGTCACCGAACCGCGGCTGGTCATCCTCGACGAGCCCGTCAGCGCGCTGGACTCCGCCAACCGCGTCCAGGTCCTGGAGATCCTCAAGGAGCTCCGGGACACCGGGGTGGCGCTCGTACTGATCTCCCACGACCTGGGGTCCGTGGCCGGGACCGCCGACCGCATCGCCGTCCTCTACCGCGGAGAGCTCGTCGAGGTGGGCGCCGCCCGGGACGTCATCAACCACCCCCGGCACGCCTACACCCGGCTGCTCGTCAGCTCGGCCCCGACCCTGCGCACGGGTCCCGCCGACCGGTCCGAACGCGAAGCCCTGCGCGCCCTGCTGAACGCCTGACCGGCCCGGAATCCGGACCCCCGTCCACACACACGTCCCGGACCGCCCGCCCTTCGCTGTCCGCCCCCGAAAGGAACACCCATGTCCCGCACGATCCATCTCGCACTGCACCCGTACGGCGTCGGAGGCCCGGGCCAGCACGGCCTCTGGAAGGACCCGCTCGTAGCGAAGAACTCCAGCATCGACATCAACTACTACATCCAGCAGGCCCAGGCCGCCGAACACGCGCTCTTCGACGCGCTGTTCGTCGTCGACAGCCAGTTCATCAACGACACCTACCCGTCGCACTACCTCAACCGGCTGGAACCGCTCACGCTGCTGTCCGCGGTCGCCACCCACACCAGGCACATCGGCCTGGTCGGCACGGCGAGTTCCACGTACAACTCGCCGTTCAACCTCGCCCGCCGGTTCTCCTCCCTCGACCACATCAGCGGCGGGCGCGCCGGGTGGAACGTCGTCACCAGCTTCGACACCGGCACGTCCAGGAACTTCGGCCTGGACGAACACCTCGACTACGCCACCCGGTACGGCCGCGCCCTGGAGTTCGTCCAGGTCGCCCGCGGTCTCTGGGACTCCTACGAGGACGACGCCTTCCCGGCGGACGTGGCACGTGACGTGTTCCTCGACCCGGCCAGGCTGCACGGGCTCGACCACGTCGGAGAGCACTTCAAGGTGGCCGGCCCGCTCAACCTCTCCCGTTCGCCCCAGGGCCAGCCGGTCATCTTCCAGGCGGGGGTCTCCGCCGAGGGGCGCGACCTGGCCGCTCGGGTGGCCGAGGGCATCTACGCGCCGGGCGGTTCCCTGGAGCAGGCGCAGGAGTACTACGCCGACATCAAGACGCGTACCGCCGCCTACGGACGCAACCCCGACCACATCAAGGTCTTCATCCACGGCGGCCCGATCGTCGGGGCGACCGACGCGGACGCCAGGCGGCGCGAGCGGGAGATATTCGAGGAGGACAACGACTTCGCGCGCAACCTCGCACTGCTGGGCCGCTCCTTCGGCGCGTACGACTTCAGCGTGCACGACCTGGACGCGCCGTTCCCGGACATCTCCCACCTCGCGGAGAAGGGGGGCCGGACCGGGGCGGCGAAGCTCATCGAGCGCGCCCGGACCGAGAACCTGACCCTGCGCCAGGTCGCCGAGTCCGTCAACGCGTTCCGCAGCTCCCCGTTCGTCGGCGCTCCGGAGACCGTGGCCGACACGATCGAGCGGTGGTTCGATGCCGGCACCTTCGACGGGATCAACCTCGCCTTCCGGAACAACGACGACCTCGGCCGTTTCGTGGACGGTGTGGTGCCGCTCCTGCAGAAGCGCGGCCTGTTCCGCACGGAGTACGAGGCCGACACGCTGCGCGGCAACCTCGGGCTGCCGGTGCCGGACAACCGCCACACCCTGGCGCGCGCGTCCGAGCCCGAGCCGGAGCTCGTGCACGACTGACCGCCCCCGGTCCACGGCGACGCAGCCGTGCCCCCGCCCCCACCGCACCCGAACCAGCAGGAGTCCGACATGCCCGAGTACACCGACCACTTCGGCCCCGAGGGCCTGCGCACACGCGGCACCGTCCTCGTGGTGCCGGGCCGGGGCGAGACCCGCGCGGCCTACGCCCGTTTCGGCCGGCGCCTGGCCGCCGACGCCTACCGCGTACGCGTCGTCGACGCACCCGGCCTCGGCTCCGGCGGTCTCACCGCGGCGCTGACCCGGTTCGGCGCGGAGCTGGCGGAGGCGGCAAACGGCACCGCCGCCGGCGACGACGGCGTCGTCCGTCCGGTCGTGGTGGTGGGCGCCGACTCGGGCGCCGCGGCCGTGGCCGCGCTGCTCGGTCCGACCGCGGCCCGCGGCACCTGGCGGCCGGACGCGGTCGTCCTCGCGGGCCTCCCCGGCCTGGCGTCCACGACGGCCGGGACGTGGGAGCAGGAGCTCGACGTGCGTACGTCCTGCCCCGCCCATCGCCACACGCTCAGCCAGGATTCCGGGGTGCGGCGGGGATCGCTCGGGGAGCCGGTCCCGGAAGCGCTGCTCGCGGCGGCCTACGCCGGCGAGAGCGGCGACGGGTCGGACGCGAGCGCCGCTGTCCCGACCCCGACCCTGATCCTGGTCGGGGACGAGGACCCGCTCGCCGACCACTCCGCACTGGCCGGTACGGCGAAGTCACGCTCCCGGGCCCGCCTCTCGGTGGTCCGCGGCGGCCACCACGACGTGCTGAACGATCTCCAGCACCGTTCCGTGGCTGCCGAGACCGTCACCTTCCTGGAGACCGTGCGCAACGAGCTGACGCCTGTGATCGCGGTGGAGTCCAGTGCCTGGTGACCGATGTCGTCCGGCCGCACGTCCGCCCGGCCGGTACCGCCCCGCCCACTCGCGTTCCCCGATCCGAAAGGTTCCCCCATGGCCACCATCCTGTCCGTGTCCGGCAGCCCGTCCTCGACCTCCCGCACCGCGCGGCTCCTGCGTGAGCTGGACGACCGGCTGAGGGCCCAGGGCCACGACGTGACCTCGCTGGAGGTCCGCACACTGCCTCCCCACGCGCTCCTGGGCGCGGACTTCAAGCACCCGGCGATCGTCGGGGCCACGGAACTCTTCGAGCAGGCGGACGGGGTGGTGATCGCCACTCCCGTGTACAAGGCGGCCTACTCCGGGCTGCTCAAGTCGCTGCTCGACGTGCTCCCCCAGTACGCGCTGACCGGCAAGACCGTCCTGCCGCTCGCCACCGGCGGCAGCATCGCCCATGTGCTGGCGATCGACTACGCGTTGCGCCCGGTGCTGAGCTCCATGGGCGCCGCGCACATCGTGCCGGGGTGGTTCACGCTCGACAAGGACATCACCGTCGGCCACGACGGCGCGCTGACCGTGGCGCCCGACTCGGCCGAGGCGCTGGCGCAGGTGACGGACGGGTTCTCCGCGGCGCTGGACAGCCGGACGGCGGTACTGGCGGCCGCCGAGTAGGCAAGCTGGAGTGCCGTTGGGCAGACGGGGCCGGGGGCACAGAAGCATGCTGAGGACGCAGAGCATGCCGGGGGCCTGCATGGCCCGTTCCTGGAGGAGAGGTCCGTGTGAAGGAGCTGGATTCCGCGGTCGTCCTGGTGACCGGTGTGATGGCGTCGGGGAAGTCCACGGTGGCCGAACTGCTCTGCGCTCGTCTGCCGCGGGCCGCACATGTGCGGGGCGATGTCTTCCGCCGGATGACGGTCTCCGGCCGCGAGGAGCTGCTTCCGGAGGAAACGGCGGAGTCCCGGGCCCAGTTGGAGCTCCGCTACCGCATCTCGGCGATGGTCGCCGACGCGTACGCATCGGACGGCTGGACCGCGGTCGTCCAGGACATCGTCCTGGGTGAGGACCTGCTCCGGTACGTGGAAGGGGTGCGCACCCGCCCCCTGTACGTCGTCGTGCTGGCTCCCTCCACGGACGTGGTGCGGAGCCGGGAGGCCGGACGGGCCAAGACCGGGTACGGGGTCTGGACCGTTGAAGCGCTCGACCGGTCGTTGCGCGTGGAGACCCCGGACATCGGTCTCCGGCTGGACAGTTCGGAGCTGACCCCTGACGAGACCGTCTCGGCGATCCTCGCGCGTCTGCCCGCTGCACGCGTCGATCCCCGATGAGCGTGCGGGCCCCTCGCGGACCCGCACGCTCATCCCCCTCTAACGAGCGCCGGCACCGGCCCGCAGACCGTTGACCATCAGCTCCAGCAGGTGCTCGGCATGGTCGTCGTCCACCTGCTCGCGCATCCAGGCCGCGGCGTTCATCAGCGCGTTCACGTCCGCCGCCGTGACGCCGTCGCCCACCGCACCCGCCCCGTGCGCCGCGGCCAGCAGGTCGTCCGTGATCGCCGCCATCCGCGCGCACGCCTCGTGCAGTTCCGACGCCTCGTCACCGAGGCCGCCCATCTGCAACTCCGCAAGCCCCCGGTAGGCCGCCGCGTGTGTCGCGACGGCACGCATCCACTGCGTGAGGGCGTCCAACGGCTCCCTGTCCCTGCCCAGTTCGTCGCCGAACGCGAACAGCTTCGCGTGCCGCTCGCGCAGCAAGGCAGCACACAGAGCGAGCCGGTTGGGGAAGTGCCCGTACAGCGTCCCGATCGCCACTCCGGCGCGGCGGGCGATCCCGCCCAGTGACGCACCGGTGCCCTGCGCGCGGAACGCCTCGTCCGCCGCAGCCAGGATGGACTCCTGGTTCCGCTGCCCGTCGGCGCGCGGCCGACGTGTTCGAGTGCTGCTCATCTGTGTGCTCACCTGTCCGCCCTTGTGCCTGGTCCTGCGTCTGTTCCTGTGCCTGCCCTTGTCAAGTCGAGGGGTACTCGACTTATTATCCCGAGGGATCCTCACTTTAGACGAAGGGCGTCACATGATTCTGGTCACCGGAGCCACCGGCTCCATCGGCAGACATCTGGTCCGCCGGCTGCGGGAACTCCGGGTGGAGTTCACGGCGCTCGTCCGGAATGCCGACAAGGGCCGCGCGCTCGGCTGCCGGTACGTCGTCGGGGACCTCGACGACCCCGGCTCCGTCGCGGCGGCGCTGGTGGGTGCCGACCGACTGCTGCTCAACTCCGCGGGGGCCGCCCCCACCGCCGACGGGGCACCCCAGCCGATGATCGCCCAGCAGAAGGCCGTGATCGACGCGGCCGTACGTGCGGGCGTGACCCGCATCGTCAAGGTCTCGGTCTGGCACGCGCACCGGGGCGGCAGGCTCGCCGAGGGGGCGCACTGGGAGATCGAGCAGCATCTCAAGGCGTCGGGCGTCGACTGGTCGCTGCTCCAGCCCAGCGGCTTCATGCAGAACTTCCTCACGGGAGCGGGCACGTTCAGCGACGACGGAAGTCTCATCGCGGCCGCTCCCGACGCCCCCGTCTCGTACGTCGACTGCTACGACATCGCCGCCTGTGCGGCCTCGCTGCTCACGGAGGACGGGGGCACGGGACGCGCGTTCGTGCTGACCGGCCCCGAAGCGCTGACGATGGCCGAGATCGCCGGGCAGCTCTCCCCCGTCCTCGGCCGGCCCGTCGGCATCGTGAGCCTGGGGCCTGACGCGATGGCCCTGCGGCTCCGGACGCTGGGGGTTCCCGCGCAGTTCGCCGACGACGTAGCCCACTTGTGGGCCGAGGTCGCGACCGGCTCGCTGGCCGGGACGACCCGCGAGGTCGAGAACCTGACCGGCCGCGAACCCCGCACCTTCGCCCAGTTCCTGCACGCCAACCGGGCCGCCTTCCGTTGATGCGCGGCCAAGGACGCACCGGTTCGCCGTCTCTTCCCGCCGTCGTGGTCAGCGGGGAGAAGGGGCGATCCGGACGCGTCGGCTCGCGTCGTCCGAGAGGAACGCCGCCAGCTCCCGCCCCTCCTCGGTGACGGCGCTGCGGTCGCTCCGGCCGAGGCGGGTCAGCGGAGTCACCGTCACGGTGTCCTCCTCGACGCTCCACGTCGCGGCGACCCGGCCGTCGACGAGGACGACACGCTCACCGGCGACCGACAGGCCGCGGTGGGCGTCGTCGATGATCCGGGTGCGGTCCTGATAGCCGAGGATCGCGTTGTCGAACGCGGGCAGGAAGCGCACCGGGGCGGGCGTGTCGGGGTCGGGCCTCGGCGCGTCGGGCAGGTCCAGGAGTTCGCGGCCCCGCTCGTCGCGGAAGGTCACCAGCTCCTCCCGGATCGCGGCGATCGCCGCCGGCAGTCCGGCCAGGCCGCTCCAGGCCCGCAGGTCGGCCGAGGCGGCGGGCCCGTAGGCGGCCAGATAGCGGCGGGCCAGGGCTTGACCGACGGGGTCGGTGCCGTCAGGAGCGGGCGGGTCGGCGGCGCGGCCCAGCCAGTCGGCGAGCGGCACGTTGCGCACCCCTCCCTTGGTGCGCCAGAGCCCGCGCGGCGGCGTCTGCACCATCGGGACGAGCGCGGCGACCAGCATCTCGCCGAGGGGGCGCGCCCCCGGCGCCGGCCAGCGGCCGGCGACCTCCCGGGCGAGCTGGGTCATCGATCGTGGGACACCGTCGGCCATGACGGCACGGCCGGCCGCGGCGAGTTCGTCGAGGTCCACCCCGGCGAGTTCGCTCCGGTACGTGCCGAGCACCCGTTGCCGCAGCATGGCGTCGTGCCGGGCCCGCCAGGTCAGCGCGTCGTCCGCGGTGACGAGGTGGACGGTGCGGCGCATGAGGTGCGTCCGGACCACGTCCCGTCCCGTGAGGAGGTCCGAGAGCACCGCCGGGTCGAAGGCGCGCAGCCGTGACCAGAGCCCGGTGAACGGTTCCTGCGGCTCCTGCGCCTGGAGACCGCCGAGGTGCGCGACGGCGTCGAGCGCGGGCAGATCCGCGCGGTCGAGCAGGAGCTGCCGGGCGAGCGTCGCGCGGTTGAGCGCCCGGGTGCCGAGAACGGTCATCGGGGCGCACCGGGGCGCGCACGGGGGCCGGTCACCGGGGCGTTCATTCCGGGGGCGACGGCGGGCGCGCTGCCCCGGGCGTCTGCCCGCTCCCGTTCGTACAGCTTCACAGTGGTTCCGTTCTCCTCGGTTCCGTACACGTCGCAGGTGGGCTGCCGGTCAGGTGGCGGTCCGGCCGTCGATCGTCTCGCGGAGGATGTCCGCGTGCCCGGCGTGCTGGGCGGTCTCGGCGATGACGTGCGTCAGGACCCGCCGCACGCTGCGCACCGCTCCCGGCTCGTGCCAGGGTGCCGCGGGCAGCGGGTGGGTCGCGGACAGGTCGGGTACGGAGGCGATGACCTCCTCGGTCCTGGCGGCGACCTGCTCGTAACGGGCGACGACCCCGGCCAGGGTGTCGCCGGGCAGCATCCGGAACTCGTCCTGGTGGTCGGTCATCCACTTCGGGATCTCGCGCGCGGTACCGGCCGCGAGGTCCGCCCAGGTGACTCCCTCGGGCAGGTCGTGGCCCATGGCGGACGGGCCCGAGACCACGAACCGCATCCAGCTCTCCTCCGTGGACGCGACGTGCTTGATCAGCCCGCCCAGGCAGAGCGCGCCCGCGGTCGGGGTCCGTGCGGCCTGCTCGTCGTCGAGGTCCCGGGTCGTGGCGACGAGCGCCGATCTGGCTGCCGCGAGCGCGGCGAGAAGATCCTCGCGCTCGGCGTCGACGGCGGGCTGCGGCGTGGTGGAGGGGGTCATGGCGATCGGTTCCTTCCGGTGGGTCCCGTGGTCCTGCACACACCTACCGTCGCAGGAGAAGCGGTCAGGTCATGGCCGCTTCTCCGGGCACCATGGGAGGCATGCCGAAGACATCAGCGCGACTGCTGTCACTGCTCTCACTGCTGCAGGCCCGCCGGGACTGGCCGGGGGCGCTGCTGGCCGAGCGCCTGGACGTCAGCGCGCGCACGGTCCGCCGCGACATCGACCGTCTGCGGGAGCTCGGCTATCCCGTACTGGCCTTCAAGGGGCCCGAGGGCGGGTACCGGCTCGACGCGGGGGCCGAACTGCCGCCGCTGCTGTTCGACGACGAACAGGCGGTCGCCCTCGCCATCGCCCTGCAGACCGCCACCACGACGGGGGCCGGGATCGAGGAGGCCGCTGCGCGCGCCCTGAACACCGTCCGGCAGGTCATGCCGGCCCGGCTGCGCCACCGCGTCGACACCCTCCGGGTCACCGCCGTGGAGCGTGCGGCACCCGGGGCCCACCCCCAGGCCGACAGCGCCGTGCTCATGGCGCTCAGCGCCGCCGTGCACGCGCGTGAGGTGCTGCGGCTCGACTACGCCGCCGCGGGCCCGCCGGAGGCGAAATCACCGCGCCGGGTGCAGCCCCACCACCTCGTGACGTGGGGCGGGCGCTGGTACCTCGTCGCCTGGGACCTCGACCGGGAGGACTGGCGCACCTTCCGCGCCGACCGGATCACCCCGCGCACCCCCAGGGGCCCCCGCTTCACCCCGCGCGAACTGCCCGGGGGCGATGTGACCGCCTTCGTGGCGGGCCGGTTCCGGGGCACGGGCGGCACCGGCACCTGGCCGTGCCGCGGCGAGGTGATTCTCGGCCTGCCCGCGGCCGCCGTGTCGCGCTATGCCCGGGACGGCATCGTCGAGGCCCTCGGCCCGAACCGGTGCCGGCTCGTCCTGGGCTCTTGGTCGTGGCCCGGCCTGGCCGCCGCCGTCGGCGCGTTCGACACCGACATCACGGTCGTCGGCCCGGCGGAGCTCAGGGATGCCTTCGCGCTCCTGGCCCGCCGGTACGCGGACGCGGCGGGAGACCGAGCCGCCGGACCGCCGATCGGTCACACCGCGAACCCGACCCGTGCCAGTAGCTCGCCTGCCGGTCCCTGACGGTCTGCTCGCCGGCCGGGAACACGGTGTCCGACGGCATCGTGGCTCGGCGGCAACGCGGTGTCCGGTCCGCGCCTTGCCCGAGCGGGCACCGGTACTCCGACCGCGGTCAGACGCCGTGTGCCCGCGGCCGGTGCTCGGGCAGCCAGGCCACCGCATGGGCCACGGCGTCGGTGAGCGGGAACAGCCGGGTCTCCGCGCCGCCGACCCTGCCCCGTGCCACCGGGTGCCCCTTCTCGAAGGACGCGCCCAGGTCGTCGAAGCGTTCGGAGGAGATGGAGGTGTCGCCCACCGTGCTCCAGCGGCGGCCCCGCGGGGTCATGGCCGCGAAGGAGTTCCGCACCTGCGGTGCGGCGATCCGGTACTCGGCCAGGTGGAACGCGGTACAGGAGTCGAATCCCGCGCCCAGGAGCAGAATCCGGGCGTCCGCCTCCTCCAGCCGGGCCAACGGGCTGCGCTCGCCGAGCCTGCAGTCGAGCGCGTGGCCGTCGACGATCGCGGTGGCGCGCGGTCCCACGGCCGCGAACGAGGTCTGCGGGTGGCTGCTGCGGAGCGCTCCGGGCCAGGTGCGGAGCGTCTCCGGGATGACGCCCACCCCCAGGCTGCGTGTGGTACGCGCGTCGAAAGCCGGCGTCGCGGCCCGGATGCCGTCCCACCAGGCCTCCGGAACGGGCGGGTTGGTCCAGTGCGCCGGGTCAGAGTTGTCCGCGGAGTGCGTCGGGACGACCAGGGTGCCTTCGGGCCCGAGGGTGTCGAGCAGCGCCGAGACCACGGCACCGGGGCCGCCGCAGACCCAGCCGAGCGAACTGAGCGAGGAGTGCACAAGAAGCGTCTCGCCCGGGCGTATGCCCAGTGCGCGCAGGTCGGAGGCGAGCGACTCACGGGTGCACAGGGGGCCGGTCGGGGGCTTGATCGTCATGAAGGGTCAGTCTCCGGGTGCGGCGGACCCGGCACCAGTGGTTTTCTCCCCGCCGGAAAGCCCTCGCCCGGTCGGCCGCGGGCCGGTGCAAGTGCACTCACCGGCCCACCGCACACATGCAGCAGGGCCCGGAACCTGATGGTTCCGGGCCCTGCTCCGACAGTAGCGGGGACAGGATTTGAACCTGCGACCTCTGGGTTATGAGCCCAGCGAGCTACCGAGCTGCTCCACCCCGCGTCGTTGTGTTCCCCACCGTATGCCATGTCCGGGGCCCCTCCTGACCACTTCCCCGCCCGGGCCCGGTGTTCCGGGTCGCGCGCGCCGTCACCACGGCAGCGGCCCCTCGGCGGAGAAGAAGCCCCCGGTGGGCCCGTCGGGGCCCAGGAGCGCCATCCGGACGATGATCGCGGCGCCCTGCTCGACCGTCTGCACGCCGGTGTTCCCGTTGAGATCGGTCTTCGTGTAGCCGGGTTCCACGGCGTTGATCCGGATGTCCGGGAACGCCTTGGCGTACTGCACGGTGATCATGTTCACCGCGGTCTTCGAGGCGGGATACGCCACACCCGGGTAGGCGTGCGTCGGGGTGCCGGGGTCGGTGACGCGGGCCAGCGAGGCGAGGCCGCTGCTGAGGTTCACGACGACCGGGGCGGCGGACCGCCGCAGCAGGGGCAGGAACGCGTGGGTGACGCGTACCGTGCCGAAGACGTTCGTCTCGAAGGTCCGGCGCATCATGTCGGCGGTGACATCCGCGGCGCCGACCACCTCGTTCTCCGCGCCCCGGCCTTCGACGCCCGCGTTGTTGATCAGTACGTCCAGTCCGCCGTCCGCCTCGACGGCACGGGCGGCGGCTTCGACGGACGCGTCGTCGGTGACGTCGAGAACGACCGTTCGTGCGCCCAGTTCCTCTGCGGCGAGGCGCCCGCGCCCGGCGTCCCGGCTTCCGATGTAGACGGTGTGGCCTGCGGCGACCAGCCGGCGGGCGGTCTCGCGGCCCAGGCCCTTGTTCGCTCCGGTGATCAGTGTGGTGGTCATGGGTCCAGATTGCGGCGGATGGCCGGGCGCAGCCAGACGTCCCGTCTTCCTGGGACTGCCGGTACCAGGAAGACACGCGGCCCTCGGGGCACACTGAGGGGTATGGCGACGTCGGAGTTCGGACAGGCACTGCGACGCTGGCGCGACCGGGTTCCGCCGCAGGCGGCCGGGCTTCCCGCCGGCGGGCAGCGGCGTGCGGCCGGACTGCGCCGTGAGGAGCTGGCCCTGCTCGCGGGCATCTCCGCCGACTACGTCACCCGGCTGGAACAGGGCCGGGCCTCGAACCCCTCGGCCCAGGTCGTCGAAGCCCTGGGCAGGGCGCTGCGGCTGTCGGGGACGGAGCGGACGCACCTGTTCGGGCTGGCAGGCCTCGTCCCACCGGGCCGGGACACGGTGCCCGCGTACATCACGCCGGGTGTCCACCGGCTGATCGACCGCCTGGGCGCGACCCCGCTGGCGGTCCACGACGCCTCGTGGACGCTCCTGCTGGCCAACCCGCCCTACGCGGCCCTGATGGGCGACCCCTCGGGGTGGCGCGGCCACGAGCGGAACGGCGTGTGGCGCAACTTCCTCGGACGGCCGGGGCGGGTACGTCACACCGAGGAGTCGCGACGTGAGCTGGAAGCCGCGCTGGCGGCCGACCTGCACGCGGTCGCCGACCGCTACCCCGCCGATCCGCGGCTGCGCGGACTGGTGGCGGAACTGCGCGCGGGCAGCGACCGGTTCGCCGCGCTTTGGGAGTCCGGCACCGTGGGGCAGCACCGTTCCGCGCGCAAGACGATCGACCATCCGCACGTCGGAGCGCTCACGCTCGACTGCGACGTCCTGACCGTGGAGGGCAGCGAGCTGCGCATCATGGTCTACACGGCCGAGCCGGGCACCGAGGACGCCGAACGCCTGGCACTGCTCACGGTGCTCGGCACCCAGGCCCTCGTCGGCTGACGCGCCGCCCCGGCCCGCTCCCCCGCCACCGGCTCCGACCGGTCGGCACGTCAGGAACGCCCTGTCGTAGGGTAGTTGTGGTAGCCACTCACACAGAGGGAGCACACGTATGCCGATCGCACTCGGTCTTGGTCTTCCCCAGACGAAGCAGTACGACCTCAGCCGTGACGTCGCCACCGCGGCGCGCGCCGCGGAGGCCGTGGGATACGAGAGCCTGTGGGTGTTCGAGCGGGTACTGTTCCCCGAGCCTGCGACCCAGGGTCTGTACGGGGTTCCGGGGCTGGCCTGGCCCGAGCACTACCGCGGGGTCTCCGACCCGCTGATCACGCTGACGCTGGCCGCCGCGGCCACGGAGCGGGCCCGGCTCGGCACCAGTGTCCTCGTCGCCCCGCTGCACGTGCCCTTCCAGCTCGCTCGTTCGCTGGCCACACTCGACGCCGCCAGCGGCGGCCGCGTGGTCGCCGGGCTGGGTACGGGATGGTCCCTGGACGAGTACGCGGCCGCTTCCGTCGCCCCCTTCGAGAAGCGCGGCGCGGTGCTGGACGAGCTGCTGGACGTGTGCGCGGCCGTCTGGGGTCCGGACCCCGTCTCGTACAAGGGGGATCTGACCACGATCGCGCCGTCCGAGGTGGGGCCCAAGCCGGCCCGCCCGATCCCCGTCTATCTGCCGGCCGGCAGCTCCCGGGCCAGGCGCCGTCTGGTCGACCGGGCCGACGGCTGGATGCCCGTCGCCATGGGCCCCGCGCAGCTGTCCGAGCAGTGGCGGCAGCTCCAGGACCTCGCGGCCGAGCGGGGACGCGAGCGTCCGGTCGGAGTCTGTGCCCGTGCCAACGCGCGGTACAGCGCGACCCCTGTGGCCGGCCCGGACCGGAAGCCGTTCCACGGCAACACCGCGCAGATCGTCGAGGACCTCGCCGCCCACGCCGCCACGGGCGTGCCGGAGATCATGCTGGACCTCCAGACGCAGCTGCGTGACGTGTCGGAGTACGTCGACGTGGCGACCGAGGTGTACGAGGCCGCGCGGGCGGCCGGCGTCTGACCGCACGGAAGGCGGCGGGGCTGCCGTCACGCTCCGGTCCCCGGTTCCATGACGGCTCCCCGCATCCCCGGCGGATCCGCTGCCACCTGACATTCCCCTTTCCGGGACACCCGCCGACGGAGGAACGCGACCGATGGACGACCGCACCGCACTGGCCGAGCGGTTCGAGACGGACAGGAGCCATCTGAAGGCGGTGGCCTACCGGATGCTCGGTTCGGCGGCCGAGGCCGACGACGCCCTCCAGGAGTCGTGGCTGAGGGCCTCTCAGGCCGACCTCAGCGAGGTCCGGAACCTCACCGGCTGGCTGACCACCGTCGTCGGCCGGGTCTGCCTGAACATGCTCCGCTCCCGCCGTACCCGGCGTGAGGATCCCATCGACGCGTACGACCGGACGTCCGGTCCCGGCGAGGGGGACGACCCGGAGCAGGAGGCCGTGCTGGCCGACTCGGTCGGACTGGCCCTGTTGGTGGTGCTGGACACGCTGGCGCCCGCGGAGCGTCTGGCGTTCGTGCTCCACGACATGTTCGCGGTGCCGTTCGACGAGATCGGCACGCTGCTCGACCGGTCGGCGGACTCCGCCCGGCAGCTCGCGAGCCGGGCCCGCCGCCGGGTCAAGGGCGGTGGTGCGGCGCCCGTCGCGGATCTGGCACGTCGCCGGCGGGTCGTGGAGGCCTTCCTGGCGGCGTCCCGCGGCGGGGACTTCGACGCGTTGGTCGCGCTGCTTCATCCCGATGTGGTCCTGCGTGCCGACCGCTCGGTCGTTCCCACACCGGAGCCCGTCGTGGTCCGGGGCGCCCACACCGTCGCGCAGGGCGCGATGGCGGCCACCGGACGGGCCCTGTTCACCGGGATCGCGCTCGTCGACGGGTCGGTCGCACTGGCGATGGCGCCGCTCGGGCGGCTGCGCCTGGTCCTCGGCTTCACCCTCGTGGACGGCCTGATCACCGAGATCGATGTCGTCGCGGACCCCGACCGGATCCGCGGGCTCGACATCGCCGTCCTGGAGGACTGACAGGGGCTGCGGCCGGGCCCGTTGTCATACCCCCGTGGCAGGGTTTTCGACGGATGCCCGACCGGGTGTCCGCCTCTCACTGTCGGACGCAGTCGTACGGCTGCCGAAGGAGCGCCTCACCATGTCCGTGGCCGACGACACCCGCACCTCGCTCGCCGCCGCGGCGGCGCTGCTCGCACCCGCCCATCAGGCCGTCGGTGACCGGGTGCTGCACGCCGTCGACGATCCCGGGGCGTACGTGCGCGCCCACGCCGGCGCGCTGGCGGACCGGGGTATCGACGCGCCGGTGCCCGACCTCGCCTGGATAGCGCTCATCGACGCGCTGGCCGACCACCGGCTGCTGGCGGAGCTGGACTGGAAGGAGGACTCCGCGGAGATACGCTCCCAGCTGCGCGGGCTCGACTCGCGGCCGTCCGTGGATCCTTGGGTGCTGTTCGAGGAGGGCGACATGCGCCTGCCGACCCATGAGTTCCTGGAGACGTGCGGCCGGCACTACCGCGAGGTCGGCGGGGCGCTCGTCGTCCTCGACATCGAGTCGGACTGCTATCCCGTGGTGGGCCTGCGCGCCGCACGGGTCGAGGAACTCACCGCGCTCGCCGCCCGGGCGGGGTTCACCGCGCGTCCGCTCGGCGGCTGATCACCGGGCCGGGCGATCGCCCACCCTGCGGGCCGGTCCGTCATGCCGCCGGGTCCTGGGCGCGCCGATAGCTGACGCCGTCCTTCGTCCGGGTCAGCAGGCCGCCGATGACCATGTAGCGGCGCAGAGCCGCGCAGTCCTCGTGAACGGTGAGAAGGGCGTCGTTGACCTCACGTTCGGAGTACGTCCGGCCGGGCTCGAACAGCGTTTCCGTGAGGTGGACGAGGAGTTGCTCGCGGCGGGCCGTCTTGCGCGGGATCGCCGTGAGACGGCCGTGCGAGAAGAGGGCGGCCACCCCGTGGCTGGAGCTGGATCGGTTGTCGGACATGCCGCGAAGCCTGTCAGCAGCTCCGGCCTGCGGCAACACATTTCTCGGCGCTGCCCGGCGGGGACTGACCATCGACGTCCGTCCGTCGGGATGTGTTCTCAGCGGTCTGCCCGGCGGAACCGAGTTGACGCAGGGGTGTTCACACGGTTCCCTGCTGCGATGAGTGACCTTCGCATCGAGCGGGTGGACGGCGACGCCATGCTCCTGGACTGGCGCCGCGTCCACAACACGATCATTCCCACCGCGGTGCTGTCGCTCGCGGAGGTGACCGAACGCGCCGGCCGCAACCTGCTGGCCGTCGCATACCTCGACGACGTTGCGGTGGGCTGCTCGACCGTGCGGCCGCCGGCCGATGGCGCTTCGGTGGCCACCGTGATCGCGCGGGTGCTGCCGGATCACCGCGGCCAGGGGTTCGGCGGTCAGTTGTACGCGCGTGGCCTGGCGGAGGCCCGTGCGCTCGGCGCCGCCGTGATCGAGACCTGTGTCCTCGCGTCGAACCCGGAGGGGCTGCGCTTCGCGCTCGGCCATGGATTCGTCGAGACGGATCGGTACGTACTGCCGGGCGACAGCGTGCCGTTCGTCGATCTGAGGCTGGCCTGATCCCATGACGGGCACCCGGTCCATGGACCGGGTGCCGGTGTCCTGGCCCGCGGTCGCGGTGTGTCACGGGTTGCTCGCGACCGGGTCGCCCTCGTGGTGCGGCGCGTGGTCCTGCCCGGGAAGCAGGAAGGGGGTCGTCAGGAGGAGCAGACCGGCGATGGCGATGGCGGTACGGGGGCCGCTGAGGGCCGCCAGCAGACCCCAGAGTGCGGTCAGCGCCGCGATGGTGAGTTTGCTGGTGACCGACCACGCCGACAGCGTGCGGGCGATCCGGTCGGGTGGGACCTGCTCGAGCCGGTAGGTGGCGAACACCGGGTTGAACACGCCCATGCAGGTGATCAGTCCGAACTCGACCGCGACGACGAGCGCGAGCCCGGCCACGCCGGGCTGGACGAAGGCCGGCCCGATGGACCAGCACGCGCGCATCGCCCCGGCGGTGAGCAGCACCTTGTGCCGTCCGAACCGTGCGACGAGCCGGCGGGCCAGCCGTGAGCCGACGATGCCGCCGACGCAGGGCAGGCCGAACGCGAGACCGTACTGCCAGGGGGCGAAGCCGAGGTCGCCGAGCATGAGGACGGCGAGCAGCGGCGAGGTCGCCAGGATCAGGCCGTTGACCAGGACCGTGTTGAGGAACAGGGGGCGCAGGGCCCGGTGGGTCAGGATGTGCCGCCATCCTTCGAGCAGGTCGCCGGGGCGGAGCCGCCCCCGGTGCGCGCCGGTGCGTGCGGGCTGCGGCTCGTTGCCGCCGATCGCGCGGATTCCCGCCGCCGAGAGCAGATAGCTGACCGCGTTGGCCACCACGGTCATGACCGGGCCGAAGAACCCGATCGCGGCCGTGCCGGCGGGCGGCCCGAGCACGGTGGCGGTCCAGGTCGTGGACTCGAACCGCGCGTTCGCGACGAGCAGGTCCTCCGGCCGCACGAGCGCCTTCACACACGCGCCACCGGCCGCGTTGAAGGCGATGTCGGCCGCGCCGACGACGACGGACACCACCAGGAGCTGGACGAAACCGAGCAATCCGAGCGCGTACGCGGCGGGGACGCTCATCAGCGCCACGCACCGGATCAGGTCCATCGCGATCATCACCGGCCGCTTGCGCCGGAACTCCACCCACGGCCCGAGCGGCACCGCCACCACGGCCCCCACCGCCGGCCCCGCGGCCGCCAGCACCGACACCTCGGCCGGACCGGCGCGCAGTACGAGGATCGCGATCAGTGCGAACGCGTCGAACGCGAGCCACGTGCCGAACGTGCTGACCCCGCAGGCCGCCCACAGCCACCCGAACCGCCGGCCCAGGCGTCTGTTGCCCCTCATGCCCGGCTCACCCACCCCTCAAGCTCCCGTCCGCACAAACCGAGGTTGACCAGGAGGAGCAAAGCCCGCAGCACAACAGCAGGTCAAACAACCGATCCGCCCGCAAGCCACAACCAGGAGTTGTCCTCTAGGGTGGATCGGCATGGACCTCGACACCGTCCGGACCTTCGTCGCCGTGGCTGACGCGGGACAGTTCCAGGAAGCCGCCGCCGAGCTCGCGGTCACCCAGCAGGCCGTCTCCAAGCGCATCGCCACGCTGGAGCGCGGTCTCGGCGCCCGGCTGTTCACCCGCACCGCGCGCGGCGCCGAGCTGACCATCGACGGGCAGGCGTTCCTGCCCCACGCACGTGAGCTCCTGCGTGTCGCGGAGCGCGCGTTCGCGTCCGTGCGCGGCGGCAGCCGTCCGCTGCGCGTGGACGTGATCAACTCGCGCGGCGCGGCGTCGGGCCTGATGCGCGACTTCCATCGCGCGCACCCCGGGATCGAACTCGACGTGCTGATGCTGTTCGACATCGAGGCGGCCGTCGCCGCCGTCCGGTCCGGTGCGATCGACGCGTCCTTCCGCGCCGTCGCCGTCCCCGGTCGCCCCCTTCCCGAGGACATCGAGTCCGTCCGGGTCGTCGACGAGCCGCTCCAGCTCCTCACCGGCCCCGCCCATGCGCTGGCGGGTGCCCGGTCGGTGCCGCTCGCCCGGCTCGCCGGGCACCGGATCTGGATGCCCGGCATCGTCCCGGGTACCGAGTGGGCCGCCTACTACGACGATCTCGTCGCCGAGTTCGGCCTCACCATCGAGGCGACCGGCCCCAACTTCGGCTCCGACGCGCTCCTCGACACCATCGCCGACACCCCGGCCCTGGCCACCTTCATGGGCGGGCAGACCCGCCTCGTCTGGCCCGCGGGTCACGGCCTGCGCCGCATCCCGGTGACCGACCCGACGCCCGTCTACCCGCACTCGCTGATCTGGCGCCGGGACAATCCGCACCCCGCGCTCGCCACACTGCGCGACCACCTCGGCGCCATGCGGCCCGAGCGCCCCGAAGGCGAGACCTGGACACCCGCATGGACACGGCGGTGAGCGGGGCCGCGTCGGCCGGCCGGGCCCAGCGGTGTCCGCGGAGCCCGTCCGGCCGATCCCGCGGCCCCGCGATCAGACCTGCGATCCGTCCTGCGCGGCGGCGAGTTCGCGCACCGTCGCCATGTCGCTGAAGGGGATGAGCTGTTCACCGACGATCTGGAACGGCTCACTTCCCTTCCCCGCCACCAGCACGATGTCCTCGGGTGCGGCGGATGCCAGGGCGAAGGCGATCGCGTCGCGCCGGTCCGCGTAGCGCTCGAACGGCGTTCCCGTGGCCAGGAGCCCCGGGGCGATCTGGTCCATGATCGCCTCGGGGTCCTCGTTCCTGGGGTTGTCGGAGGTCAGGACGCACAGGTCGGAGCGGGCACCGGCGATCTCGCCCATCCTGGCCCGCTTGGTGACGTCCCGGTCTCCGCCGCAGCCGAAGACGGTGATGACCCGGCCCCGCGCGAAGTCCCTTACGGCGGCGAGGACCTTGTCCAGTGAGTCCGGCGAGTGGGCGTAGTCCACGATCACGGCCGTGCCTCGCGCCGTCTCGAAGCGTTCGAGCCGGCCGGGGACCGGGGGCATCCGCTCCAGCGCGGCAACCAGCCCGGCGAGTTCGTGTCCCAGGAGGTGGCAGGCCGCCACGGAGGCCAGCGCGTTGGAGACGGAGAAGCGCCCGGGGACGGGGATCTTCGCCGGGTACTTGCTGCCGTCGTGGTGGAGGATGAACTCGGTACCGAAGGCGTTCATGTTCAGGTCCGTGGCCCAGTAGTCGGCCGGTGCGTCGATGCCGTAGGTGGCGACCCTGCCCGGCATCGTCGGGGCGATCGCCGCACCCACCGGGTCGTCCGCGTTGACCACGGCGCTGCGGCACAGCCCCTGGAAGAGACGGAGTTTGGCGTCGCGGTAGTGCTCCATCGTGCCGTGGTCGTCGAGGTGGTCCTGGGTGAGGTTGGTGAAGATGCCCACGTCCAGGAAGGCGCGGTCCACCCTGCGGTGCAGGAGTCCCATTGAGGTGGCCTCCAGGACCACCGTGCCGACCTCCTGGTCCCGCATCTGCCCGAGGAGGTACTGGAAGTCCGGTGACTCCGGCGTGGTCAGAACCGAGCGGGGCATCGGGATGAGCGCGTCACCGATCCGGCTGCCCGCCGTTCCGATCACGCCGACCTTCGCGCCCTCGGCGATCCGCAGGACGGACTCGACCATGTACGAGACCGACGTCTTCCCGTTGGTTCCGGTGACCGCCACCATGTCCATGGACCGGCCGGGTTCACCGAAGTAGCGGGAGGTGACCACCGCGGCCGCGATACGGGTGTCCGCCACGCGCACCACACACGCACCGGTGTCGGCGGCCTGCACGGCGGCCAGGATCTCCGGCTCCCCGCTCTCCAGGAGCACGGCGACGGCGCCGCGTGCCAGCGCCGGGCCGACGGCCCCGGGACCGCCCTCCTCGTGCCCGGGAACGGCGATGTAGAGCGAACCCGGTGTGACGCGATGGGCGTCGAAGCAGGCTCCGGCGGTGATCGGGGTCTCCGGATCACCGAGGAGGACCTCGTGATCGTGACCGGCCAGCAACTCCCTCAGATTCATGCAGGGGTCCTCTCGAAAATGCGGCTCGGCCCGTCGGCCGCCGTCGTGGGGTTGCCGACGGCGCGCCGCGGGAGCTGCGCATGGTGTGGGGTGCTGCGCTCGGCGCAGCGAAGGAGGTGGTGCGGCTCCGATGGCGGAGCGGTGGAGCGCGGCCGGGACGGGAAGATCGTCGTGGCGCGGCCGGCTGCGGTGGGTTCCTGGTCAGCCGTGACCGTGCAGGGCGCGGCAGCGCGCCTGGGGAGCGGCGGGGCCCAGCAGGTGAGGCACCTGTCGCAGGCACTCCCTCACCGCATCTGTGTGACCCATGAGTGGAGTGTACGTCCCGCGGGCCGTGCCGGATCCCGGTCGTGGTCGCGGCCCGGAGGGGCGGGGTCCGGGCAGCGCACCGGGGGCCTGCCACGCGGGAGCGGTGTGCTCCCGTGCGACAGGCCCCCGGGACCGGTCGGCCGGCGTCAGGCCGTGTGCAGTGTCAGCCCGTACCGGTTCAGGATCTCGTTGATCGGCTGGTGCCAGGTCTCACCGCCGGAGCTGCAGTTGCCCCACCCGCCCGAGGTGACGCCCTGCGCCTGGTCGCCGCTGATGAAGGATCCGCCCGAGTCGCCGGGTTCGGCGCAGACACTGGTCTTGGTCATCTCGTGCACCGCGCCCTGGCTGTAGTTCACCGTCTCGTTGGTGGCGAGCACGTTTCCGCAGTGCCAGTGCGAGGTGGAGCCGGAGCGGCAGATCGAGGCGCCGACCGGGGCCACGGCGGAGCCGCGGACCAGCTGGTCGGAGACGGTGCCCCAGCCCAGGACCACGGGGACGGTCCACCAGCCGTTGCCCACGCTGACCCAGGCGTAGTCGTCACCGGGGAAGGAGGATCCCTGGAAGTTGCCTATGCCCGAGCCGTCCCATCCGCTGACGGAGGCGCCGGCCTGCCCGCAGTGTCCGGCGGTGACGAAGCCGCCGTACACGGAGAAGCCGATGGAGCACCGGACGTTCCCCGTGTAGTAGGGGTCGCCGCCCACCGTCCCGGCGGAGAAGGTCCGCGGCGCCTCGGCGGTCTGCTCGACGGTGACGGGGCCGGCGTTCCTGGCCTGCGCCAGGAAGGTGCGGACATCGTTGTCAGACTGCGCGGAGGCGACGACGTCGACGACGACCTTGTTCGCCTCGGGGTCGACGTGCCAGCTGCTGACGCCGGCGGGTGCGTGGAGCCGGTCGAGCTTCGCCTTGACGGCGTCGAGGCTGCGTTCGGTGTGGGTCACCAGGCGGACGGCGGCACCCGTCGCCCGCACGGCGGCCGCCTGCTTCCGGCTGGTGACGGCGACGGTCAGGCCGCCCGTCGACGCGTCGAACCAGGAGCCGCCGTAGGAGGCTCCGGCGGCGCGTCGCGCCTCGGGCTGTATCGCGGTCGCGGTCTTCTCCGCGGTGAGCCGCGCCCGGGCCTGACTCTCCGTCAGGCCGAGGTCCTGCTGCATGGCGGCGATGAGACCGGTGGAGGCCTGTCGGGTGTCGGTCCCGACGGCGGTGGGGGCGTCCGCGGCGGAGGGAGAGGCGGAGGCGGAGGGGAACCCCGCGCCCGCCCAGGCTCCGACGAGGAGCACGGCGGACAGAGCGGTTCGTAAAGCCGTGGTGCGTCTCACGGTATTGGCCCTTCTGTTGTTCCGGCGTGGTGGGGGAGGAACAGCAGGCGTCCGGGAGGCGTCTCGTCTGAGAGCGCTCTCAGAGTGTGCCGATCCGGACTGTAGCCCAGAGTCGTTTGCAGGTCCATGCCAATGACGCGGCCGGAACGGGCCGCGTACCGATGACACCCGGGGACGCCGGGGCCCGCACATTGAGTAGGCGTACTCATCCGGCAGGCCAGCCCCGGTCCTACCTTCACATCAGGTGAACGAAGCGGGGCCGCGCCGGACTTACGGGCACGGCACACGGGCGAGGAGAGCGGACATGGGCGGGCCTCCGGGAACACGCAGGTTCAGGGCCGGGGTCACCGGCGCGCTGGTGTGCGCGGTCGCACTGACACTCGCCGGCTGCGGCGTGGTGAGCACCAAGGAGGACCGGCGCTTCGCCGAGAAGCTCGCCGAGGCGCACTACCCGGGCGTGCTCCGGGTCATCGGCGCCCGCACGCTGTTCCCGAAGTCGGGCGGCTCGGAGATCACCTTCGCCGTGGCCGACGACCCCGACGCGGTCGTCCGGATGCGGGTCGACGCCGAGGCCGGCACGTGCAACACGCATGCCTGCAAAGGAGTTCTCGACGACGCGGTGGAGCGCGGGCGGTCCGAGGCGGCCGGGCTGCGCGTGCTGATCCGTACGTTCCGGAGCTGCGGCTACGAGGTGGTCGGGGTCGAACCGTCGTCCGGCGCCCCGTGGATCGTGGCCTCCCTCACCAACGCCACCGTGACCCGCGTCCTGGCGGACATCGGCTCGTGCGTACGGAAGTGGAAGGAGCCGGACACACGCGGGGACCGGCCCGCCGGCCGGCCGGGCGCCTCGGTGAACCTGGCGTCGCCCTCGGTCGCCGGGAACCGCCCGGCCGGCAATAAGTCGCAGCCGACGGCGATGCGGCTGAGCGAGACCCGCCTCCTGGCGGCCCTCCAGTCACGCCCCTACTACGCCGCGAGCTATACGGCGGCGGACGGCCGGCTCGACACCGCGGGGCGGGCGCGGATCGTCAGACCCTTCGCGACGCAGCAGAGGTTCGCCCGCACCGCGCAGCAGGCCGTCAGGACACAGCTGCTGGCCACGCACCCGCGCGTGCAGGTCAGCGAGTTCAGCGGGGTGTGGAGTCTGGAGCCGGGGACCGTCGACCGGCTCACCGGGTACGTCCTCTACTGCGAGGAGCCGGACCGGGACAAGCGGTGCCTGGGCGACAAGGCCGTGGTCGTCACGACGGACGTGCGCGGCAACCCGGTGGGGCAGCCGCGCCCGGTCGGCACGGTCCGCCAGGGCCGGGGCCCCTTGCGGCTTCCGCCCTTGTGACACGTACGCGGACGGGTTCCCGCACACGTCGGTGCGTGCGCGTCAGGGCAGTTCGGGGCGGTAGGCGAACGGCTCCCACAGGGCGCGCAGCGCCTCGGCGTCCTGCCAGAAGTCGGGTCCCGCAGCGGACTCCGCCGTTCCCCAGATCCTGATCGCGTCGCCCGGGGCGGCGCCGGCCGGCTCCCACCCGGGGTCACCGGAGGCCGCGAAACCGGCCCAGGCCGCCACCATCCGGGCCGAGAGCCGCCGGTCATCGGGCGTGGGCGGGCCACCGATCAGAAAGCGGACGCTCTCCTCGTCCGGATTCCCGAAGGCGAAGGGCACGTCCGCGCAGTGCCAGGCGAACACCCCCGGCTCCGAGCCGCCCCGCTGCCGGGCGAAACGCGAAAGGAAGGTGCGTCCGCCGGCGCGCACCTGCGCGTCGGCGAGCCGGTTGCTGTACTCGCCGAAGCTCCGGTCCCCGTACAGCGCGAGCTGGATGTCACGCACGCCCGCATCGGGCACGAGACGGCGATACCCGGCCGGCAGGGAGTCCGGGAGCCCGAAGTCCTTGGTGAAGCGGGCCAGTTCCTCCTCGGTCGTGACCTCGGTACAACTGCCGACGGCGGCGAGCAGCCAGTACTCCTGTGTCGTGTGACAGACCAGGAGATCGATGTCCGGGGCCGCCCCTGCCGCGATCAGTTCCAGTGGCTCGGCGCGCAGGAGCCGGCCGTCGGCGACCGGGCCGAAGACGACCGGGTCCCAGGAGAGGCGCCCGGCGGAGGGGTCCTGCCGGTATCCGTCGACGACCGCGTCGGACGCCTGGACCAGGGCCTGTGCGGACAGGGCCGTCAGTCCGGCGCGGGTCGCGGGCGCTCCCGCAGCGGCTGCCACCTGCCGTGTGAGGTGTGCGGCGAGCTCCGGCGCGAAGACCGGGCCGACCGCGCTGTGGGCGATCGCGCGCCGGAACAGCCCCCGTGCCCGGTCCATGGTCATCAGACACGCGACGGACGTCGCCCCGGCGGACTGCCCGGCCACGGTGACGTTGTCCGGCGCTCCCCCGAAGGCCGCGATGTTGTCACGTACCCATTCCAGTGCGGCGATCTGGTCGAGCAGCCCGCGGTTGGGCGGGCAGGCGTCCGCGCCGTCGGCCGGGACGTGGCCGAACCCCTCGAATCCGAGACGGTAGTTGAGGGTGACCACCACCAGGCCGGCGCGCACGAGCGCGGCGCCGTCGAAGTCGGGCTGGGCGCCGGACCCGAAGGTGTAGGCGCCACCGTGGATCCAGACGAGCACGGGCAGCGGGCGCTCGGCGACGCCCTGCTCGCGCTCGGGCGTCCAGACGTTGAGGGTGAGCACGTCCTCGTCGCCCGGGGACCACCGCGGCGCGCCCGGCAGCTCCGCCGACTGCGGCGGGACGGGGCCGTGGTCCACGCAGTCGCGGATGCCCGGCCAGGGCCGCCGGGGGCGCGGCTCCCTGAACCGGTCGGCCCCGAACGGCGGTTCGGCGTACGGGATCCCGAGCACGCGGACGACGCCCCGGTCCGGGCGTCGTCCGCGCACCCGGCCGCTCGCCGTGTCGAACACGATCGTCAAGGCTGCTCCGCCGTCCTTCGCTCCCGCCCGGCCGGGCGGGGATGATCACCAGGACACCATCGCCCGTGATCCGTCGCGCGGGCAACCGCATTGCCGGCAGACCGGACCGGCCGTCGCATGTGTGACGGCCGGTCCGGGAGAGCGGCGGTGCGGTTCAGGACGGCCGGCGTGCCGCCGGATCAGCGGATCTCGGTGACCCGGTGCTCCTTGCGTGCCGCGCAGTTGGAGTTGTCCACCGAGACGTACACGTTGGCGATGTTGCCGCCCCAGCTCACGCAGTGGCCCTTGCCGTAGACGTAGGCCGGTCCGGCGTACGACGTGTAGTTCCCGTTGTCCCCGGCCCACTCGTCGGTGTCGGGCACGTAGACGTACGTCGACATGTCCTTGGCCGTGCCCGGGTTGGCGCGGATGGTCGCGACGCAGTTCTTGCCGTTCGAGGGGTTGTAGGTCAGGTAGACGGTGCCCAGCGAGCCGACGGGCACCGAGTTGACGGTCTTGTAGGCACTGCCGCACACCCGCTGCGGAGTGACGTTGGGTGCGGCGGAGGCGGTGGTCCCGAACACCGCCGTGGCTCCCGCCACCAGCGTGGTCAGCGCTCCGACAGTTGCGATATTGCGCGCACTTCGCATATTTCCCCCTTGTGTCCCTGAGAGCTGATTGCTCCCACTTGTTGGGACCCGCGAGGGCTGGGGATGGTTGTGCCGGATACGCGACGAAGCACAAATGGACCTATGGATCATCCGATCGGACATAAGGCGACACGGTGAGGCCGGAAAGCGTCAGACGTGTTCGCGCCCCGCTCACTCCTCCGCCGGCAGCCGCTCCAGAGCGACCATGGCGACGTCGTCCCCCAGACTGCCGCCCGCATGGCGCAGCAGGTCCGCGCAGAGGTACGTCAGCAGGGAGTCGGGAGTGTCGCCGCGGCGCGCGGCGAGCCGTTCCAGCAGGGGGTAGAAGTCCCCGGCCGCGTTCCTCGCCTCGATGACCCCGTCCGTGTACAGGAGCAGCAGATCGCCGACGCCGAATCGGAAGGGCTCCGGAGTGAACCGCGTGACCAGCAGGTGGGCGAGCCCCAGGGGCGGTGCGGGTTCCCGCACGTTCAGGGAGGTGATCCGGCCGTCGCGCAGCACGAGCGGAGGAGGGTGTCCGCAGTTGATGAGCGAGAGGCCGTCGCCCGCGTCGGGGATGTCGAGCACGGCGGCGGTGACGAACCCCTCGGCGGTGCTCTCGGCCTCCTCTCCCCCGTCGCCGGCTGCCATGTCCGCCCGGTGCCCGGCGACGCCCTGCTCCAGCTGCTCCACCAGGCCGGGCAGCGAGGAACCCTGGTGCGCGAGGGCCCGGAAGGCCCCGAGGACGCTCGCGGCCTCACCGATCGCGTCGAGTCCCTTGCCCCGCACGTCACCGATGATCAGCCGTGTCCCGGAGGCGGTGCGGGCCCTGGCGAAGAGGTCGCCGCCCAGTTGCGCCTCGGCCGCCGCCGCGAGGTAGATCGAGGCGGTGCGCAGCGGCCCGCTGCGTACCGGCAGCGGGCGCATCACCACGCGCTGCGCGGCCTCGGCCACTGCCCGCAGCTGCGTCATCCGCGACGCGTTCCGCTCACGCACGTGGGCGAAGAGGGTGACGAGGACCGAGATCAGGAACAGGGCGATGATCTGGTAGGTGTGGTTGAGGTCGGTGAGGCTGGTGCGTATGACGGCGACCAGGGTCTGCGCGAGTACCGCGACGGCCCCGACGAGCGCCGTCATCCGCGGGCCGGCGAACGACGCCGTGACCGCGGGCGCCGCCACCAGGAACGGGCCCATGTGGACGTCCGGCGGCACGCTGACGTCGACCGCGGTCACCGCGGCGATGAGAGCGAAGGGCATCACCAGGAGGGCCTTCCCCGGGCGCCCTGAGACGTGGAGCGACTGCGCGAACCGCCGGAAGTTCATGATTCCGGCATACCTCAGACGGCCCGCCCCCGCCCGGCCGAACGCCGTGACCTGGCCCGATCGCACCAAAATGATCAGGGGCACATCAATAGATCGCGCCCTGGGCGCCCGAGGAGCGGTGGCCCTGTTGAGGCAGCGCGAGCGGTCCGGTGAGCATCCCCGGCACTGTCGGCCGGCCCTCCGGCCGCCACGGCGGCCGAGCGGTCACTCGCCCTCCTGGCGCGGGCCCTCCACCGGGAAGTGGATCGGGCTCAGCAGGTACTGCGAGCGCTCGGGGCTCGGCCCGTTCGACAGTCTCGGCGCGATGGCCGCACGCAGGTCGGCGATCAGTCCGTCGAGTTCCGCCGGGCTGAGCCAGAGCGCGTGCTGCCGGTAGCCGACCCGGTCGGCCACCGGGTCGGCACCGTCGCGGTCGAGATAGACCTGGAACTCCGCCAGCAGGGCGGTCATCGCGGTGGCGAAGGCCTGCCTGTGCTCGTCGGCGGTCAGGACGCGGCCCGGATCGATCACGGCCCGGTCCCGGCGCAGCCGGTAGTGGCGTTCCACCGCGCCCCGCACCCGGCGCTCCTCGGCCACTTCCAGGACCCCGCCGGACGCCAGCAGTTCGATGTGGCGGTAGACGGTGGCCTTGGACGCCTCGGGAATGCGGGTGCAGAGCTGAGTGGTGGTCAGCAGTCGTCCGCCGCCCATCGCGTGAATGATCCGCAGCCGGATGGGGTGGGCCAGGAGCTCCAGGGAATCCATGCACGAACCTTCTCACGACTGCTACCTTTCTCAATTATGCGAACGGATGAAGTGATGGCGCTCGACGTGGTGCGGGGCCTGGCCACGCTGTTGCGGGCGGAGCGATTCGCCGAGGTGGTGGAACTGTTCGCGCCCCCGCTGCGCGCCGCGGTCTCCGCGGACGCGCTGCGCCTGGCCTGGGCGGCCGAGACCGCAGGCCGGGGCGGGGTCAGGGAGATCGGGGAGCCGGCGCCAGCAGCCGGCGATGGCGCCCCGGTGCGCGTGTTCCTCCCGGTGACGTGCGCCGACGGCCCTCTCACCGTGATCACGTCGGTGGGCGAGGACGGCCTGTTGCAGGGCCTGCGGCTCGACGGGGGCAGTGGCACCAAGTGGCAGCCGCCGTCCTATGCGGCGACGGACCGGTTCACCGAGCGGGAGGTCGTGGTCGGCACCGGTCAGCTCGCCGTGCCCGGCACCCTGAGCCTGCCCGTCGGCCCCGGTCCGTGGCCCGCCGTGGTGCTGCTCAGCGGCGGTGGCGCGTTCGACCGCGACGAGAGCAGCGGCCCCAACAAGCCGCTCAAGGACCTCGCCTGGGGGCTCGCCTCCCGGCAGGTGGCCGTCCTGCGTTTCGACAAGGTCACCTTCACGCAGCCCGGCCGTCTGCCGCCGGACTTCACCATGGCCGACGAGTACGTGCCGTACGCACGGGCCGCCGTCCGGCTGCTCCGGCAGGAGGCGACGGTGGACGCGGACCGGGTCCACCTCGTCGGTCACAGCATGGGCGGCAAGGCGGCGCCCCGGGTCGCCGCCGCCGAGCCGTCGGTCGCCGGCCTGGTCCTGCTCGCGGCGGACGCCCAGCCGATGCACGAGGCGGCCGTACGGGTGGCCCGCCACCTCACCTCGCTCTCCCCCGGCCCGAGCGCGGACGCGACGGTGGCGGCGCTGGTCCGGCAGACGGCGCTGGTGGCGGGCCCCGGCCTCACACCCGACACCCCGGCGGAGCTGCTGCCGCTCGGGTTCTCCGCCGCCTACTGGCTCGATCTGCGCGCCTACGATCCCGTCTCCACGGCCGCCTCGCTGACCTGCCCGATGCTCGTCCTGCAGGGCGGCCGGGACTATCAGGTGACCGTCGCCGACGACCTGGACCGCTGGCGGGACGCCCTGGCGGACCGGCCCGACGTGACCTTCCGGATCCATCCGGACGCCAACCACCTGTTCATGACCGGTCGCGGCCGGCCGACGCCTGCCGAGTACGCACGGCCGGGCCATGTCGACACCGCCGTCGTCGACGAGATCGCGGCCTGGGTGACCCGTCGGCGCCACACGACGGAGTGACGGCAGCCGGCAGGACGGGGGGCGTGATGTTCGAGGTCCGGCCGGTTTTCCGGCGTGTGTCGGGCCTCCGCCGCGCGTTCACACGGGTAGCGTCGCCGGAGACCTTCCCGCAACCCGGCGCCCGGGAGATCCGCCCGTGCAGCAGTCCTTCTTCCAATTGGTCGGCCGCCTCCTGAGCGACCCGCGGTGGCGCGCCTTCCACGTCCGGGCGGCGCTGGGCGTCACGTCCGCGACCGCCGCCGTCCTGCTGGCCGGCTCGGCGCTCGTCGTGCCCGCCGAGAGAGGTGCTGCGGGCGCGAACATCACCTCCTTCCCCAAGGCCGTCTGGTGGTCGATCGAGACGGCGACGACGGTGGGATACGGCGACCTCTACCCGGTGACCGCGTGGGGCCGGGTCATCGCGTCCGTGACGATGCTCGCCGGGATCACCACGTTCGGCATGGTCACCGCGGCGATCGCCACCTGGTTCGTCGACCGGGCGCAGAAGGAGGCGCGCGAGGTCGGCACGGCCGTACGGCGGGTCTCCCGCGAGGGCGAGGAAGCGGTCGGCTCGGAGATGCGGGTCCTGCACCAGCGCTTCGACCGCATCGAGGAGTTGCTGGAGCGTCACGGCGAGCGCTGACCGGAAACCGCCTCGCGGCGTATGCCGGATTCGCGCCGGACGAACGGCCCTTGACGTGGCGGACGGCACTGTCATCCCTTCCCCCATCCCCTTCTTTCGGGGCCGAAGATCCACTACCCTCACACCTTGTTCACATTCATGAAGCAATGGCCTGTGGTTCACGGCCGGGGTGGGGTAGCGGCGTATGCGCGATCGTAGACATGGGAGATGGAGCGCTCTGGTCGGGGTGACGGCGCTCGCCTTCTCGCTCCTGACCGCCGCACCGGCACTGGCCGACGAGGCGCCGGACGGGCTTCAGGCCGTGTCGATCCCGACGGATGCGGAGATCATCGAGGCGACGGCCCCGGAGCTGGGTCCGGAACTTCCCGCCGAAGGATCGGCAGCCCAGGCCGTCTCGCCGCCGGTCGACTGCCTCGGACAGACCGCCGCCTACGGCGCCGAAGGCTGCTTCAAGCACTACGGCGACACCGTGTGGGCGGGCGACACGGAGAAGGACGGCATGTCGGCCGCCATCGGCATCTACACCGACTACGGGCGCGCGGCCGCCGTCTGCATCAACAACCGTGGCGTGAACACGTGGGCCACGTGCAAGTACGACTACTGGGAGAAGGGACACGTGCAGTTGCGCGTGTTCCGCTACGACAGCGACACGGACACCTTCTACCAGCCCGAGAAGTGGTCGAGCTGGATTCCGGTCGACGGCGCCTGATCCGCGGTCCCGAGCAGTGAACCGACCGGTCGCGGCGCCCACATGGCGCGCCGCGGCCGGTCCTGCTGTCCGGGCAGGTGTCAGCCGCCCGGGCGGCCACGGAACGGGCGCACCGCGGTCACCCCTTGCCGAGCCAGGTCAGAGCCGCCACGACCAGCGCCTCCACACCGGTGCTCAGCGTCGGCTCGATGACGGGTGCGAAGAACGGGGAGTGGTTGCCCGGCAGTTCGTCCATCCGCCCTTCGGTGAACGCGGCGACCGTCGACTCCGTCTCCAGCCCGCCCCAGAACCAGAACACGGTCGGCACACCGAGCGACTCACCGAACACCCCCACGTCCTCGCTCGCGTTCACCTGCGGCATCGGAAGAATCCGCTGCGCACCGAAGTACTCGGAGAACGCCGCAACCGTCCTCTCCGTGGCCGCCGGCTCGCTGACGAGGGCGGGTGCGGAGGCGAACCACCTGAAGTCCGGATCCCGTTCGGCGCCGCTCGTCCGCGACTCCCCCACCACGACGCGTTCGACCGCTGCGCGGACCAGATCGCGTACGGCCGGTGTGAACGAACGTACGTTGACGCCCAGTTCGGCCTTGTCGGGGATGATGTTGTCCTTCGTGCCGGCCTGCAGACGGCCCACCGTCACCACGGCGGTCTCGGCCGGAGGCACCTCGCGCGCGACGATGCCCTGCAGCCGCGTGACCACGTTCGCCGCCATCAGCACCGGATCGATCGTCGCCTCCGGCCGGGACCCGTGTCCGCCGCGGCCGTGGAGCGTGATGTCCAGCGAGTCGGCGGCGGCCATGACCGGTCCGGTGCCGTACCCGATGAAGCCGGCGGGCAGCGGCCCGACGTGCTGGCCCAGGATGATGTCCGGCCGGGGAAAGCGTTCGAAGAGTCCGTCGTCGACCATCCCCCGAGCACCGACCGCCAGTTCCTCGGCCGGCTGGAACACCACCAGCAGTGTGCCGCTCCACGCGTCCCGGGTCTGCGCGAGCAGCGCGGCCGCACCGGCCAGGCAGACGGCGTGCATGTCGTGCCCGCACGCGTGCATCACCGGCACTTCGTGGCCGTCGCCCGCCACGGCACGCGCCGTGCTGGCGTAGGGCAGTCCGGTCCTCTCCTCGACCGGCAGCGCGTCGAAGTCCGCGCGCACCATCACCACCGGGCCGTCCCCGTTGCGCAGGACGCCCACCACACCGGTGAGACCGACCCCTTCGGCCACCTCGTCGAAACCCGCGGTCCGCAGGCGCTCGGCCAGCAGCGCCGCGGTCCGGATCTCCTGCAACGACAGCTCCGGATGGCGGTGCAGATCCCGATAGAGCTCGGCGAGGTCCTCACGCATCCGCGGCAGGCCCGCAGTCACCGTTCCGGCCATGTCCCACACCCTCCTGTGCACCGATCCGAGCACCGTACCTCCCGGTCGGTCCGGCGGCGCGGCGGGCCCGACGCTCCGCCGCGCGTCGCAGCGGTCCGGCGCTACCGGCCCTGCGGGCGGGTGCCGGAATCCTCCGCGGTCCCCGCCAGGGCCTGCACCTCGGCGTAGGACAGGACACCCCGGTCCGCGTGCCGCCCGTCACGGATGGCGACTGCCGTGTCCACGGCAGCAGTGAGCGCCGCGCGGTAGAGGAGCGAGCCGAGACTGACCCTGCGTACGCCCAGCTCCGCCAGCTCGTGGAGCGTGGGCCCGGCCGGTGTGTACAGGATGTTCAACGGTACGGCGAGGTCCGAGATCAGGCCGGCGATCCCGTCCGGATCGGTCAGCCCCGGCACGAACACCCCGTCGGCACCGGCCTGTTCGTAGCAGCCGAGGCGCGTCGCGGTCTGCTCCTCCTGCCGGGCCGACCAGTAGGTGTCGGTGCGCGCGTTGACGAACAGCGCGGGAGCGGCTTCCTTGCACGCGGCGATCTTCGCCGCGTGCAACTCCATGGGTGCCAGCGTGCCGTCGGGGCGGCCGTCCTCCAGGTTGATCCCGGCGGCGCCGGCCTCGTACAGCGTCCGGGCCAGTTCGGCCACCTCCGCCACGTCATCGCTGAAGCCGCCCTCGGCGTCGACGGTGAAGAGGAACCGCTCCTCCCCCAGGCGGCGGGCCAGGTCCACGGTCGCCCCCGCCGCGGCGGCCGCCCCGTCCGGCAGACCGGCGGCAGCGGCCACGCCCAGGCTGGTGGTACCGACGGCCGCGAAGCCCTGCCCGGCCAGGGCCGCGGCGGACGCGTGGTCCCAGGCATTGGGCAGCAGCAACGGGGCGGCCAGGTGATGGAGGCGGGCGAACGGCGTCGGCGGGCCGTCCTCCGCGACCGGCGGGCGCGGATCGGAGCGGTCGGGCTCATGCGTCGGGTGCGTCATGATCCCGACGGTAGTGCCGGTACGGTTCGGCGCACCCCGAACCGTTGCGGCGGCATCATGGCCGCATGTCCTCACTCGCCGAGACCGCCGCCCTGCTCGCCGACCGCACCCGGGCCGTCTTCTGCCAGACGCTGCTCGACGGCCGCGCCTGGACCGCCGGCGAGCTCGCCCGGGTCGCCGGGGTCAGCCCGTCCAGTGCGAGTGAGCAGCTCTCCCGCCTCATCGAGGGCGGGCTGCTGGCCGAGGAACGGCAGGGCAGGCACCGCTATGTGCGGCTGGCCGGGCCGGAGGCGGCCGCCCTGATCGAGGCCGTCGCCTCCTTCTCGCCGCACACCCCCAGCCCCCGTAACCTGCGCCAGTCGGTTCGGCTCAGCGCCGAGGCGAGGGCCCGTACGTGCTACGACCATCTCGCCGGGCACCTGGGCGTGACCCTGGCCGACGCGATGGTCTCCCGCGGTCTGGTCTCCGACGAGTCCGGACTGGCCGTCACCCCGGCGGGCCGGGAGTGGCTGGCCGGCACGCTGGACTACCGGCACCCCTCGGGCTCCCGCCGGCCCTTGGTGCGCAGTTGCCTGGACTGGACGGAACGCCGGTCGCATCTGGCCGGAGCGCTCGGGGCGGCCCTGTGTGCGACGGCGCTGGAGCGGGGGTGGGTGCGGCGGGTCGGTTCGGGGCGGGCGGTGAAGGTGACGCCGGCGGGTGCCGGGGCGTTCCGGGAGCTGCTGGGGGCGGAGACCGGCGGCCCCGTCCAGGGCGTGTTTCGAAAGTAGCGCCGTCCGCCCGAAGGGCGGGCTCGGCGGCGTCTGGTGCGTGCGATCGCAAGGCGGAGGGTCGCCCCGATACTGGGTGTATCGGGGTGATCCCGACAACGCGGCGAGGGCGCGTGCCAGGCGTCGCCGAGCAGGCGGGACTTTCGAAACACGCCCTGGCGCTGCCCGCTCATTACCCCGGGGGTAATCGACCGTTCCGCCCTTCCCCGGCAGGGTTGAGCACATCGACGGACATCCCCGCCGATGCCCCGGCCCAGCAACGAGGAGCACGCCATGTCCGCCACCTCCCCCGGCTCCACCACCGTCACCGACGCCACCCGCGCCGTCGTGCAGGAGTTCCTGGCCGCCCGGCTGGACGGGGACACGGACCGGATCGCCGCGCTCTTCGCCGACGAGGTCGACTGGCTCCTGGCGGAGAACCCCGTCGTCCCGTGGATCCGCCCGCGGCGCACCGCGGCCGAATGCGCCGCTCAGGCGGCTGAGCTGGCGCGGCACACCGTGCCCGAGGACGCGCGTGCGTCCGTCGGCACCTTCCTCGTCGACGGCGCCGACGCCGTGCTGACGGGTCATCTGTCGGGAACCGTTCGGGCCACGGGCAAGGCCTTCGCCGGCCCGTTCGCACTCCACCTCACCGTCGAGGACGGCCGCATCACCCGGCACCACCTCTACGAGAACAGCCTGTCGATCGCCGAGGCCTGCACCCCGTGAGGGAACGGCGGAGTTCCGCCCGTCGCCCGCTCAGGGCGTGTCGCGCGTGAGGTGCTGCCACAGGAAGGTGTGTACCAGGGCGTTGTTGTGGGCCGCCTGTTCGTTGTCGCCGGCGCCCGCGTGGCCGCCGCCGGTGTTCTCGTGGAGCAGGACCCGGTGGCCGAGTTCGCGCAGCCGTGCGGCCGTCTTACGGGCGTGGCCGGGATGGACGCGGTCGTCACGGGTGGAGGTCGTCAGCAGCAGCGGCGGGTAGGCGCGGTCCGCGTCGAGCCGGTGGTACGGGGACAGATCGCTGAGGTGCTCGCGGTCGGTGCGGTCGTCCGGGTTCCCGTACTCGGCGATCCAGGACGCCCCGGCGAGGAGTTCGTGGAAGCGGAGCATGTCCAGCAGCGGCACCTGCGCGACGATCGCGCCGAACAGTCCGGGGTGGCGGGTGACCATCGCCCCCATGAGGAGACCGCCGTTGCTGCCTCCCGTGGCGCCGAGCATGGCCTCGGTGGTGACGCCCCGTGCCACGAGGTCGGCGGCGACGGCCGCGAAGTCCTCGAAGGCCCGCGCCCGGTCCGCCCCGAGCGCGGCCCGGTGCCAGGCCGGTCCGTACTCGCCGCCCCCGCGGATGTTCGCGATCACATAGGTGCCTCCTCGTTCCAGCCACGCCCGGCCCGTCACCGCACCGTACGAGGGCGTCAGCGAGACCTCGAAGCCGCCGTAGCCGTAGAGCAGCGCGGGGCCGGGGCCCGTGGCGGTGCGGTCGGGGCCGATCACGAAGTACGGCACACGTGTGCCGTCCCCGGAGACGGCGAAGTGCTGCTCCACCGACAGACCGGCGGTGTCGAAGCGGGCCGGCGCCTGCTTGACGATCTCCGTGCCGCCGCCGACGGTGCCGCGGTGGAGGGTGGACGGCTGCAGGAATCCCGAGACGTCGAGGAAGTACTCGTCGGAGACGTCCGGATCCGTGTCCACGACGCTGACGGCCGACAGCTCCGGAACGTCTGCGAGCGGTGCGCGGGTCCACCCGTCGCCGGGGACGGGGGTGAGCACCTCGATGCGGGTGCTGACGTCGTGCATCGTCTCCAGGATCAGGTGGTGACGGGTCCAGGTGTGTCCGGCCAGGGCCGTTCGCGCGTCCGGGGTGAACAGGGCCTGCGGGGTGCGGTCGCCCGCCAGGAAGGCGTCGAAGCCGAAGGCCAGCAGTGAGCCCGCGCGGTGGCCGAGCCAGTCGGACTTCAGGGTGACGATCAGGTGCTCACGGTGGGCGTAGGCGTCGGCGTCGTCGGGAACGTCGATCCGGACGAGCGAGGAGCCCGCGGTCAGGAGGTACAGCTCGCTGTGGTGGAAGTCCGTCGACCTGACGACGAAGTCCCGTTCGAAACCGGGTGCGGTGTCGTGCCAGGCACCGGCCGCCACGTCCGCCGTCTCGCCCTCGAAGACCGTCTCGGCCTCGTCCAGCGGCGTACCCCGGCGCCATCTGCGGACGGTCCGCGGGTAGCCGGAATCGGTCAGCGAGCCCGGGCCCGTGTCGGTGCCGATGAAGACGGTGTCGGCGTCGATCCAGCCGATCCGTGTCTTCGCCTCCGCCACCCGGAAGCCGTCCTCGACGAACGTACGCGTGGCGAGGTCGAACTCGCGGACCTCCACGGCGTCACCGCCGTCGCGCGAGAGGCTGACCAGCGCCCGGCCGCAGTCGGGGCGGCGCAGCCGCGCTCCGGCCCACATCCACTTCACGCCCTCCGCCGCGGCGAGTGCGTCGATGTCGAGCAGGACCTCCCACGCGGGCGCGTCGGTGCGGTACTCCTCGGTCGTCGTGCGCCGCCACACACCGCGTACGTGCTCGGCGTCGCGCCAGAAGTTGTAGAGGAAGGCCCCGTGGCGCGAGACGTACGGGATCCGGTCCGGGGCGTCCAGCACCTCCCGTATGTACTCCTTGAGGGAGGTGAACGCGCCGTCGGCCGCCAGCGCGGCCTCCGTCTCGGCGTTCCGCTCGGCCACCCAGGCGAGGGCGGCCTCTCCCTCGATGTCTTCCAGCCACTGGTACGGGTCGTTGTCGATCACCATCGAATTGTGCAGGCTCCCGGGGCGCGCCGGGACCACATCCGGCCGGTGCCGCCCGGCGTTCCGCGGGTGAGGCGGATCGCCGGACGGCTCCGGTGCGGGACTACTTCCGGGCCGACGCCCCTCCCGCGCCGCCGTTGATGACGAACTGTGATCCGGGTTCGACGAGCACGTCGCCCTGGGCCGAGCCGGTGATGGTCACACCGGTCAGCGTCGCGCTGCCGCGCGCGCCGCCCATCGCGAGGATGCCGGACCCGTTGAGGGAGTTCTCGATGCGGACGTTCGAGATCTCCGCGCCGGGCACCGTCCCGCCGCCCGACTTGAACTGGATCCCGTCGTACGTCGAGTCGTAGATGTCGGTGTCGCGGATCGTGACACCCGGGATGTCCTGGCTCGCCGCGAACAGGGTGATGGCGCCGAACTCCTGGGCCTCGCCCCAGAACGCCCCGCCCGTGCGGTGGAGTGCGTTGTTGGCGATCAGCGTCTTCCCGGAGAAGGGCAGCGGATCGTGGTCCGTGGCCAGCATGATGCCGGGGTAGTTCATCGTGTCGGAGATGATGTTGTTCTCGATCGTGTTGCCGTAACCGCCGTATACCGCGATGCCGTTGGCCCTCCAGGGGAGCTGGATCGTGTTGTTGCGGAAGTGGTTGTCGTGGCCGATGTCCACCGACTGGTTCTTCACGTACTTGCTCGACCAGACGGCCAGCGAGTCGTCACCGGTGTAGCGGAAGGAGGAGTTGAACACCGTCGAATTGCGGGTGCCGTTCGCGAAGTTGATGCCGTCCGCGTACGTGTCGCGAATCCGCATCCCGTTGAACTCGACGCCGTCGCCCGGGCCCCAGAGCTCCGGGATGTTGTCGTAGTCGCGGCCGACCCACACACCCACGTTGGCGTGCTCGAGCCACACGTTGGTGATCTTGGTGTCCTTGCCGAAGCGGCCGTTGAGACCGACGCCGCCCTCGGCGTTGCCGTCACCGCCCCGGATGGTGCCGGAGCCGAAGATCGCGATGTCCGAGATCTGGGTGTTGTCGTCGATATCGAAGCCGAAGTTGCCCTCGTGCGGGTGGTTGATGCCGCCCGCGTCCTGCGGCGCGGTGAGGGTGTAGAGCTGCGAGTGCCACATGCCGGCGCCGCGGATCGTGACGTCACTGATGCCGACCTGGTTGTACTGGCCCCGGTTCAGCGGGTCGTCGGTCAGGATCTTCTGCTCCTGCCGCCACTGTCCCGCCGGAATCCACACACAGCCGATGTCACCGTTCTGGTCGGCCGTCACCGCCCGCTGGATGGCGTCGGTGTCGTCGATCCCGTCGTTCGGCACCGCACCGTAGGCGGTGATCGAGGTGCAGCCGGCCGGCTGGGCGGACGCCGGTGCCACCTGCTCCAGGTCGACGAGGTCGATGACGTAGAAGGAGGCGGAGTCGCCCGCGTCGCGCTGGAGACGGAACTTCGTCCCGGCGGGGTAGGTCTGGCCGAGAAGGGCGTTGGACTCGTCGAACATCCTGCGGGCGTCGCCCGACGGCCGGTTGGTCAGCCCCTCCGGGCTGTCCGTGTCGCCGTACAGCCAGCTGTGCTTGGAGGAGAGCGTCAGCTTCCGGACGAAGGTGTTGTTGACGTACAGGCTGATGGTGGCCTCGGCGCCGCCGCCGGCGGGGGCGTCGGGTATCGAGTTGCGGACCACGATCGAGTTCGACGGCACGGTCGAGGTGACCTCCACGAACTGGCCGGTGGAGTCGAGCCGCACGGACTGGCGGCCGGAGGACTCGGTGGCGAAGTTGGTGTGCCCGAAGGTGCGCTTCTGGTCGGTCTTGAGCAGCGTGCCCTGGTAGGCACCGGCCTCCGCCTCGTACTCGGTGTACGGGACCGCGGCCCCGCGCCCGACCACGATGGAGCGCGAGAAGACGTTGTTGTTCTCGTTGGTCTCCTCGACGACCCCGGTCGCGTCCGCGGTGGCCGTCAGGTTGGCGCCGCCGCTCTTGGCGGTCCAGCTCCCGCTGAGGGGGACGGTGACCGTGCCGCCGGCGGGGATCGTGCCGGTCGTACCGTTCAGCGTGGTGCTCTCCACGAGGAGGCGGGTGACCGTCGGGGAAGTGACCGCCGTGGTACCGCGATTGTGTACGGAAGCGGTGAACGTGACCGCAGCGCCGACGGCGGGGTTCGAGGGGCTGGAGGTGATGCCGAGCACTTCGAGGTCGGGGCCGGGGCTCTGCGCGATCTGGAGCTTGGTGGCGGCGGTGCGGCTGTTGTTGCTGTTGTCCTGCTCGACGATGGTGTCCGTCGGGTCGACGACCGCCGAGACGCTGTAGGCGCCCATCGGCCGCTTGCCGACGCCGACCTGCACGGTGGCCGTGGCTCCGGCGGCCAGGGCGCCCACGGGTGCGCTGCCCGCGACCACGCCCTCGACGCTGACGTCGACCGTCGTCGCCGCGGCTGCGGCGGTGCCCGTGTTGCGTACGGTGGCCGCGACGGTGACGTCGTCCTTCTCGGACGGCGACGCGGGCGACCAGGTCAGGTCGGAGACGGTCAGGTCGGGGTTGGGGGCTGCGGTGCCGACGACCTGGACCTCCGCGACCTGGGCGCCGGGAGCGCCGGTGTTGGAGAAGAACTTGAGCTGCGCGTCCGCGAACCGCCCGCTGACGGGGATCGTGACCGTGTTCTGGCTGCCGGAGGGGTTGAAGACGTAGTCGGCCCGGGCCTTCAGCGAGGTGAAGCCGGTGGCCGACTGGGCGCGGCCGAGCACCTCGATGCTCTGGGTGCGGGTCGCCCAGGCCTGGTCCGGGGAGAGCTTGACGACGACGGCCTCGATGTCGGCGTCGGCGCCGAGCTTCACCGTCAGGGTCGAGGGGTATCCGTTCGACTCCCAGTACGTGGTGAGCTTGTCGTCATTGGCGTTGGGCGCCACATAGCCCTGCACGAACGAGGATGCCTCGATGGGCTTGTTCAACGCCAGGTTGGACCCGACGGCGGGTGACGGGCCGCCGGGGTCGGTCCCGGCGGCCTCGCCGTGGACCTCCACCTGGGAGAGCTGGGCGGCGCTCCAGCCGGTGTTGGCGGTCACCTGCACCCGGATGTACCGCGTCTCCTTCGCGGTGAACCCGATGGTGACGGTGTTGCCGGCCGAGGGGCTGAACGCGCGTGCGGCCGAGGCGGACAGGGCGCTGAAGGTGCTTCCGTCGGTGCTGCCCTGGATGGCGAGGGTCTGGGTCCGCGCCTCCCAGGTGGCCGGCAGCTTCAGGACCACCTGGTCGACGTCGAACCGGCCGCCGAGGTCGATCCTGACCCACTGCGGGAATGCGCCGGCGCCCTCCCAGTACGTCTGCTGGCTGCCGTCGGTGACGTTGGACGCCGGGTAGGCACCGTGCGACCCGCCGGCCGTCACCTGCTTACCGAGGGCCAGGTCGGGGCCCTGCTCGGCGGCCGAGGCGGCGACCGGCAGCAGCCCGACCGTCATCAATGCCGCCGTCACCGCTCCGACGGCGAACCGCCGTCCGAGTTGCTTCCATCTCATGCTGTCCTCTGTTCCGTGGGGCCGCGGGACCGGGAGCGCACGTGGAGGCGCCGCCGGCCTCACGACGCGTGCGGCGTCATGCGGTCGGCGAGGGCCGGATGCGGGCTGCCAGGTACACCGATGGGGGCGATCGGGGACGCCGGCAGGAGGGGAAAGCAGACCGCCCACCGGAAACACACGCTCATTGCCTGGATTTTTGAGTGATCTGGTTCATTTTTTGCGGCGTTGCGGTGACAGGTTTCTATCAGGTCACCAGTTTGTCAACGGTCCTCACACGGGCACCGCCCGCGGCCCGGCGGCGAACGGCCCCGCCGGCGGGCGTTCGCCCGCCCCCCGGTCTGCGGAGATCCGCCCGCCGTTCGATCATCGAGGCATGGTCCCGAATCCTTCCGGCGCCCCGGAGCGGCCACCGTCGATCGCACCGATGCTGGCCGTGCCGGGGCCACTGCCCGTACCCGATACGGGCTGGGCGTTCGAGGCCAAATGGGACGGTGTCCGCTGCGTGCTGAGCACGACGGGCGACGGCACGGTGCGGCTGACCTCACGGGCGGGCAACGACGTCACCGCGACCTATCCCGAGCTGCGGGGGCTGGGGCGCGCGCTGCGCGGGCGCGGAGTGGTCCTGGACGGGGAGATCGTCGTCCTCGACGCGTCCGGGCGGTCCGACTTCGGCCTGCTCCAGAGCCGGATGGGCGTGGCCGACGCACGCCGCGCCGCCCTCCTGGCACGGAGCTGCCCGGTCCACTTCATGATCTTCGACGTGATGTTCCTCGACGGCCGCACCCTGCTCGCCGCTCCGTACGCCGAGCGCCGCGAGATCCTGTCGGCCCTGGGACCGGCCGGTGCGCACTGGTCGGCGCCCTCCTACGTGCACGGCAACGGGACACAGGTATGGCAGGCCGTGGTGCGCGAGGGGCTGGAGGGCGTGGTCGCGAAGCGGCTGTCCTCCCGGTACACCCCGGGAGCCCGGTCGGCCCACTGGCGCAAGACCAAGCGGGTGGAGACCCTGGACGTGGTCATCGGCGGCTGGACGCAGAGACGAGGGGCACCCGCGGGTGTGCCGGGGGCGGTGCTCGTCGGCGTGGCCGAACCCGCCGGCCTGCGGTACGCCGGCTCGGTGGGCTCGGGCATGTCGGAACGCGAACAGAGCGAACTCACCGCGTACTTCGCGGTCATCGCACGGCCGACTTCACCGTTCGCCGGCCAGGTGGACGTGGCCGGCGCGCACTGGGTGGAACCTCGGCTGGTCGCGGAGGTCACCGCGTCGGAGTGGACCAGGGCGGGCCGGCTGCGCCATCCGGTCTGGCAGCGTCTGCGGCCGGACCTGACCCGGCTGGACTGACCGCCGCCGACCGTCACACGGACGGCTCCGTGGCCGGTCAGCAGGGTGACGACAGCAGTGTGTCGAGCTCCTGGAAGTCGATCGCGTCGGCAAGGGTGCTGTAGCCGCCGGAGCCGAGCAGCTCGTCGGCGGCCCGGCGGGCGGCCGCGTACGCGGACTGCGCCACAATCGAGCCGAGACTCACACGGGCCACACCGAGCGAGCCCAGGACGGCCACGTCCGGTGCGCCGGGTCCGGCCATGATGTTCAACGGCACCGGGATTGCAGCGGCCAACGCCGCGACGGTCGCGGGGTCCGTGACACCGGGGACGAAGATTCCGTCCGCGCCGGCGTCGACGTACCGGTGCGCACGGTCCAGGGTGTCCTTCAGACGGGTGTCCGGATCACCGAGCCCGCGCAGGAAGGTGTCGGTCCGCGCGTTGAGGAAGAGGTCCGCGCCCGCCCGTTCAGCGGTCCTCCTGGCGGCGGCCAGGCGCTTCGCGAACTCGGCCGGGGGCCGGGTGCCGTCCTCGATGTTGACGCCGACGGCGCCCGCCTCGATCACCCCGGCCACGGTGTCGGCCACACCCGCGTCGTCCGTCCCGTACCCGCCCTCGATGTCGGCGGTGACCGGCACGGTGACGGCCGCGGCGATCCGGGCGACCAGGTCGAGCGCGCGGTCACGGGCGAGCGCGTCACCGTCCGGGGAGCCGAGGGACCAGGCGACTCCGGCACTGGTGGTGGCGATCGCCGGAGCACCCGCCGCCTCGATGACGCGCGCACTCGCGACGTCCCAGGCGTTGGCCAGCCTGAGGGGCGCGGAGGGCGTATGGAGGGAGCGGAGGATGCGGGCCTTGTCGGCGTACGCGGTGGTCATGCCGGAATGCGTGGTGGTCATGCCGGAATTCAAGCATCGGCCGATGCCCGCGATCTGGCGAGAATCCGACATCCACCTCACCGGCGCACGGCCTGGGGCGGCCGCTGGCCCGCCGACTCCTCTGCGAGGATTGCGCCATGGCTGAACACGACACGGAACACGGTTATCTGCTGGACAACCAGCAGTCCGAGGCGGGTATCCGCTTCGGCGCCCTCAGCGAGCTGTTCGATCCGGTGACGTTCCGGCATGTCGACCAGCTCGGCATCACGGCCGGAATGCGGTGCTGGGAGGTCGGGGCCGGCTCCGCGTCCGTACCCCGGGGGCTGGCCGAGCGGGTCGGCCCGACGGGCAAGGTCGTGGCCACCGACATCGACGTCTCCTGGACGCAGGACGTCGCCGACGGCGTCATCGAGGTGCTGCGCCACGACGTGGCGGCCGACCCGCCGCCGCCCGGCGGTTTCGACCTCGTCCACGCCCGGCTGGTCCTGGTGCACGTCACGGACCGGGCCGAGGCGCTGCGCCGGATGATCCAGTCGCTGCGGCCGGGCGGCCGGCTGCTGCTGGAGGATGCCGATCCGGGCCTGCAGCCGTTGTTGTGCCCGGACGAGTCCGGCCCCGAACAGCGGCTCGCCAACCGGCTGCGCTCCGGTTTCCGTGCGCTGATGGCGGCACGCGGCGCGGACCTGACGTACGGACGGACCCTGCCCAGGCTGCTGCGCCAAGCCGGTCTGGAGGACGTCAGGGCCGACGCGTACTTCCCGATCACCTCGCCCGCGTGTGCCGTGCTCGAAGCCGCGACCGTACGGCAGATCCGCGGCCTGCTGGTGACGGAGGGGCTCGCCACCGACGAGGAGATCGACCGCCATCTGGCAAACGTCGCGACCGGGAGCCTCGACCTGGCGACCTCGCCCATGATCTCGGCGTGGGGACGCAAGCCGTGACCGCCCCGGCCATCCCTGGCCGCGTCCGACGGCACCGACAGCCCGGCACGGTGCCCGTTCCGCCCTACTTGGCGGTCCAGCCGCCCAGGGCGTTCCGTCCGGCCTCCGCCGCCCGTCGCAGCGCGTCCGGGGAACCCAGTAGTCCGTGCGGCAGATAGCCGGACCGGATGCCCAGGTCCCATCCATGCACCTGGACGGCAAGGGCGGCGAGGGCGAGCGTGCCGAGCGGCAGCAGGGTCCTGGCGGCGGGATCGGGTCCCACGCTCTTCCGGTGCTCGACGAGCCGGGCCGCGAGCGCCTCGTCGAAGGCGTGACGGTCGTCGTCGAGAAGGACGCGCAGGAGACGCTGGTCGGGTGTCAGGGGACCTACCGCGTCCAGTTTCCGAGCCGCCCCCGCCCGCTCCTCCACGTCGGGCTTGCACAGCGTCACGGTCGGCCAGTCGCGGGGCAGATGCCCGGACGACGCGGTCAGATAGCCGCACAGCGCGTCCATCGCGGCCAGGTCGGCCGGCTCGGAGAGGGAGTCGAACGTCGAGTACGGCACTCCGTCGCGCACCGCGGGCGCGTAGTCCTCCCGCAGCAGCAGGCCGATCACCCGCTCCCATTCCCCCACCAGACCGCTGACCAGGCAGAGCTCGAACGCGTCGCACCACGTCCGCGCCGTGGGAGCCGCCTCGACGAGGTCGCCGAACGCTATGTCCTCGCTGCTCAGCACCTCGTCGATCAGCGGAAACGCGATCTCCTGGTCGCCGTTGGGGAAGCAGCCCACGCTCAGCACTCCGAGCGAGCACTCGGCCGCGGTCCGCAGAGCGGCGCGCGCGACCTCGTCGGGCGCGGAATCCTCCGCGGTGCGGGCCGCGACGTGGTCGAGGAGCTCGTCACACGTCTCCCGCAGCCTCCCCGGGGACGCGTCGTCGTAGCGCATCCAGTGCCATCGCCCATGGGTCCGTCCGGCGATGTCCGCAAGCGCGTCCTCCCTGCGCTGCGTGCCGACCTCGTGGCACATCACTTCCCGCACAGCCCTCGCCGTCCCCTCATGATCGTTTCACCCGGATGCGGCACGCTACCAGCGGGCTCCGACACCACCCCGGCCCAACGAACCGGCGGAGCGCCGTGGGACGCGCGACCCGATCGGCCGGATCGGTCAGGAATCGAGAAGCGCGGGCCATGGGGCCGGATCTAGCATGATCGCCATGGACATCAGCATTCACACGAGCTTCCTCCCGCACGACGACCCGGACGCCTCCGTGGCCTTCTACCGCGACGTACTCGGCTTCGAGGTCCGCAGCGATGTCGGCCAGGGCAAGATGCGCTGGATCACGGTCGGTCCGGCCGGTCAGCCCAGTACGTCCATCCTGCTCGCGCCGCCCGCCGTCGACCCCGGCATCACCGAGGACGAGCGCCGCACGATCACCGAGATGATGGCCAAGGGCACCTATGGCTGGATCCTGCTGGCCACGCCGGATCTCGACGGTACGTTCGCGAAGGTCCGGGCCGGCGACACCGAGGTGGTCCAGGAGCCGACCGAGCAGCCCTACGGCATCCGCGACTGCGCCTTCCGCGACCCCGCGGGCAACCTGGTCCGCATCCAGGAACTTCGCTGATCCGTCCGGCACCCGCACCGTCTCCGGCCAGGCCGGGACCGGAGTGCCCACGGACCCCGACGAACGGAGTTCACGCATGTGTCACCCCTCGTGGGGGCGGGCGCGCCTCGCGGCGCAGCGCCTCAGCGACCTGGCGCGGCTACGCCGTGTCCGCGACCGAATAGACAGGGAGTACGCGCGCCCCCTGAACGTCGAAACCCTCGCCGCCGACGCGGGCATGACCGCCGGAGAGCTGGGCCGGTCCTTCCGGCTGGCCTACGGCAGGTCTCCGTACGCGTACCTGATGGCCCGTCGTGTCGAGCGCGCCTCGGTGCTGCTGTGGCACGGTGGCCTCAGCATCACCGAGGTCTGCTTCGCCGTCGGCTGCCCGTCGACCGGCACCTTCAGCACCCGCTTCACCGAGCTCGTCGGCATGCAGCCCGACGTGTACCGGCTCCGCGCGACGGCGGCGGCGCCGCGCGTGGTGAGGCAGGCGACCGGGCCTCAGCAGACCCGTGTGCGGCCGTCCTTGGCCACCAGCACCTGACCGTCGCGCAGGGTCCGGTGCGCGATCCCCTTCGCGCGGTAGTCGGCGGCCACCCGTCCGAGAACTTCGGACTCGGGGTGGCCGGGCGAGTCGATGTGCGGCACCACGACGTGGTCCAGGAGGCCCAGCCCGTCCCAGGTGACCGGATCGCCGTAGGTCTCCGTGACCGCGTTCGGATCGTCGCACTGCTCCAGGCCGCGCAGACTCGGTGCGAGCACGCAGGCGCCCGCGCTGTAGCCGCCGTACACCAGGTCGTCCCGGCGCAGCCGCGCGCCGAGCACGGCGTCCGCTCCGCTGCGGGCGAGGGCGTGGCGGAGCATGAACACGTTGCCGCCGCGCACCCAGACGGCAGGGTAGGGGGCGAACGCGGCCTCGACGTCCTCCCTCGGCCTGCCGAAGTACGCGCGCAGGTCGATCTCGGCCGGCCGAAGCCCGATCGAGTGGAGGGCCTCCGTCTCCCGCCGCACCCCGGCAGCGCGTCGGTCCGGGGGCTGGTCGTCCGTCGCGTTGGCGATCACCGCAATGTCGGCGGGCCCGGGCGCGTCCAGGAGGGCGAGCAGCTGGTCGGGATGGTTCCCCATGCGGAAGGAGGAGAGATACATACGCATTCGAGGGACCCTACGGCCTCGTCGCAGGAACAGGGTCGTCAGGTCAGGACCCTTCGAGCGCCCACAGCGGCGAAGTGACCGCTCCCCTGAGGGTTTTGGCCCTGAGGGACTCCATGCCGAGGTGGAGCGCGGTGGCGCCTTGGGCGTAGGCGTCCTCGATGGGGAGGTAGTAGACCAGGTTGAAGTACTCGTGTGCTCCTCGCAGTTGCGCGTAGTCGTATCCGGTGGAGCGGAGCCAGAGGGTTCCCGCGTGGCGGTAGAAGAGGCTGAAGGCGACCATGTGTTCTTCGGCGAAGGCGGCGATGACGACTCCGCTGTCGGCCATGCCGTCGGCCTGGTCGCGCATGAGCCGCGTCATGAAGGCGGGGTCGGCCGGGTGGCCGTGGCGGGCCTGGAGTTGTGCGGCCAGTGCGCCGACGGCCTCGGCGCACTGGGAGAGACGTAGCGTGCGCAGCTCGTATCCGGCTTCCGCGAACGCGCGGCGTTCGCGGCGGATGGCGACGCGTCGTCTGGAGGGCAGGCCGGCGAGGTAGTCCGCGAAGGTGCTGCCGGGAAGCGGGATGCGGGCGTCCTCGTTCAGCCGCACGGGCTCGGTCCCGCAGACGTCGGCGAGTTCGGTGGCCGCCGTGTCGGTGACGTACAGCCACCACGGCTGGGCCTGCTCGGCGGCGGCGAGGGACCGGACCGCCGTCACGAGGTGGTGCAGCGCCTCGCGCCTGCGGTCAGGGGTGAGGGCGGGGTGCAGGAGCGGGGCGTTCAGGTAGCCGCGGCGGGCGCCCGCCAGGAGGGTCCTGACCGGAGGCCTGCCGGGGACGACCTCGTGCACGCGGTAGAGGTCGTTGGGCTCGCTGTCGACCACGTGGAGCGGGACGGCGGCGATCAGCAGGCCGTCATCGTGGACCAGTGCGTACCGGACCTGGGCGGTGGGATCGTCCTGCTGGGCGGCGAGCCACTGGTGGCAGAGGTAGAGGCCCGCCGGACCGGACAGCGCGTCCCATGAGTGGGCGGGGATGCGCCGTATGTCGTCGACGAGGGTGAGGTTCACGGCCGCACCTCCGCGGCGCCGGCCGCCATGTCATCGCGCCGCGACATGGGGGTGGTCCTTGTCGATCGGGCCGAGCCGCGCGGCGCCACCGGGCGATCCCAGGTCGTCGAAGAACTCGACGTTCGCTTTGTAGTAGTCCTTCCACTCCTCCGGGGTGTCGTCCTCGTAGAAGATCGCCTCGACCGGGCAGACCGGCTCGCAGGCTCCGCAGTCGACGCATTCGTCCGGGTGGATGTACAGGGACCGCCGGCCCTCGTAGATGCAGTCGACGGGACACTCCTCGATGCAGGCCTTGTCCTTGAGGTCCACACATGGCTCTGCAATGACGTACGTCATCGGGTTTCCTCTCTCCGGCGCGAGGCCGTCCGGGCAGTTGCGCGGGGTCAGCCGGCGGAGGCTTCGGCGAGTCCGCTCTCCGCCGCGCGGGGGGCGCGGTGCGTTTCGATGATTCCGGGGCGTACGCAGACGAGGGCGACGACGAGCGCTGCCGCTCCCGAGGCGCAGGTGAGCAGGAAGGCGCTGTGGTGGCCGTAGTGCTCGGCCAGCTGTCCTGCCGCCAGTGCGGCGACGCCCTGGCCGATGATGAGTCCGCTGCCGAGGAAGGCCATGGCTTCCCCCATGCGCTCCATCGGGGCGATGTGTTCCCCGAGGTTGAACACCGCGATGAGGTGCGGGGCCACCGCGAACCCGATACCTGCGATGGCCGCGGTGGCGCCGATGAAGCTGTCGACGAGGAGCAGCGGGAGCAGGAGGAGCGCCTGCGCGGCGATGGCGAGACGGAGCTGGAGTGTCAGCTCCATCGCGCTCGGACGCATCGTCATGGCGAGGCCGATGAGTGAGCTGGTCACCGCCATCGCGCCCCACACCAGACCGGCCATTCCGGTGTCGCCGAGGTGTTCGGAGAGTGCGCTCGTGCCGGCGTTGGCGCTTCCCCAGATCATTCCCTGGAGCAGCGCCATGGCGAAGACGGCGATCAGTGCGGGATGCAGCAGCCTCCCGCGTGCGGAGGTCTGTGTGGTTCTGCCCCGTGGGGCCGTGGGGTGGAGGGCGAAGAGGGTCCCGAAGACGGCGATGACCGCTCCCGCCAGGACGAGTCCGGCCGCGGGGTGGATCAGGACCACGGTCATCCCGGCGAGGGCGGGTCCTGCCATGAAGCTGAGTTCGTCGACTGCGGTGTCGAAGGAGAGCGCGCGGCGGGTCAGTTCCCGGGTGCCCGTGCCGGCCTTCCCGTCGGCAGGTCCGGTCAGCACCACCCACCGTGTCCTGGAGAGCGGCCCGATCTGCGGCACGGTGAGACCGACGACCGCGGCGAGCACGGCTTGTACGACGAGCGGCGTGCCGGTGAGCGCCGCTGCGACGAACAGAGCCAGGGCGGCCGCGTTCGCGAGGGAGGCTGCCAGGATGACGGGCCGGTGGCCTCGGCGGTCGGCGTAGCGGCCGAGGAACGGGCCGCCCACGGCCTGGCCGGTCCACAGCATTCCGGCCGCGATTCCCGCGGTGCCGATGCTGTCCAGCTCGGTCAGCATCAGGAGAGTGGCGATGGGGCAGATCGCTGCGGGCAGGCGCGCCGCGAAGGAGATGACGGGCAGCGCGGGGCCCGCGATCTGTGTGACTGCCCGAAGGCCAGTGAATGCCGGCACTTGATCGTATCCAATCGGATGGGCGACGGGTTCAACAGGGGCTTTGACAAAGGGAGTTCACTAAGGGCGTTCGACCGGCTCGGCTGTGGGGGCGGCGGCCTTCTCCGTCCGTGGACCGTCCTGCGCAGGGGCGTCGCCGAGGCTCAGCACCAGCGGCACCACCAGCAGGTTCAGCGCCCCGAGGACCACCCAGGGCCAGGCGGGCCCGTGCCCCAGGAGCATGGTGAGCAGAGCCGGGGCCATGGCGTTCCCGAGGGTCCAGGACAGCTGGAAGGCGCCGAGGTAGCGGCCCCGGATGTGCTCCGGTGCCAGGGAGGCGCTCAGCTCGCCGCTCGACGGCACGCTGAGCATCTCGGCAACCGTGAACGCCGCCATCGCCGGCACCAGGCCTGCGACGACGACCCAGCCGGGCACCGCGAGCAGCAGCCCGAACACGGTGAACGCGACGGCGTTGACCACACCGGCCAGTGCCAGTACCCGGGTCGGGCGGCGGCGTTCGGTCATCCGGGCGACGAGGGTCTGCACGAGAGCGACGAGGGCCATGTTGCCGACCGTGCAGGCTCCCACCAGCCACGTGGCGACGTGCAGGGATTCGGTGAGGTAGACGGCGAGAAGGACCGGCAGCACGCTCGCGGCGAGCACGAATGCCAGGTTCGCGAGGACCAGCCGCAGGTAGCGCGTGTCGCGCAGTACGACGGCGTACCCCTCGCCCTTCCGCGTACGGATGTGCCGGGGCGACCGGTCCTCCGTCACGGGTCGCCAGCCGGCGATCAGGCATGCGGCGATCACGAAACTGGCCGCGTTGACCACGATCAGCAGCCGGATCCAGTCGCTGCCGACCGCGAGGGCCAGCGAGGCGACGGCCGCTCCGAACCCGCCCCCGATGTTGCGCAGCGCGCCGATGAAGCCGAACCAGCGGGCCTGGTCGTGACTGTGTGCGGCCAGGAGGACGAGGCCGCGGCCGGCGGTCCAGTAGATGCTGGAGCCCGCCTGGACGACGAACTGGACGACGACGATCTTCCCTACGGTGTCCGCTGCCAGGAAGGCGGTGAAGCCGGCCGCCGAGATGAGGTTGGCGGCGATGACGACCTTGCGGGCGCCGAGCCGGTCGATCAGTGAGCCCGCCAGTACGGGGGTGGGCAGGGCGAGCAACTGCCCCAGCGACAGGGCGGCGCCGATCGAGCCGAGCGACAGCGAGGTCGTGGTGGTGAAGTAGATGACGGTGAAGGCGAGAACCAGCCCGTTGCCGAGGCTGTCCATGATGTTCGCGGAGACGAAGCGGCCGTTCCCCGCCAGGTCGGGCAGCCCCCACTTCTCCAGGACCTCCCGCCCTCTCATCGCGGCCCTCCGCGGTCACCGGAGCCGGCCGCTCCCCGGCGGCTTCGGCCCGTCCCGTCGACGCCCTTGCCACCCGACGGAACGTCACGGGTGTCCGGCCGGCCCGGCAGCGGGCTCATGCACCCGCCCCGTCCGGCTCGCCACCGCGCGGGAAGAAGTCGACGAGCAGCATGTCCCTCACCCCCACGGGCATCCCGTCGGTCACCTCGACCGGCGACACACCGTGGAACACGCGCCGGTCGTCGATGATGAGCGTGTCGAAGGGCTCGCTGAGCAGTGTGCGCAGGAGCGGGCTCCTGTCCCGGCCGTACAACTGGGACACACCACCGCGGACGTCCTGCCTGCGCATGAGGACTTGGGCGACGAAGTGGTGGCCGTCCTCGTGCACGCCCTCCGGCGCCGGCAGTCCCTCGGAGTCGCGGGAGGCGAGGATGCGGATCTGGTGGATGCCGATGGCGCCGGAGTCGATGTCGAAGGTGCCGGGGAGCCGGGCGAGGAGCGTGCGGACGAGAGCGGTGAGCAGGGGCGAGGCCGCCACCTCCTGCTCGATGGGCGCGAACTCCCGGTCCACCCCGCCGTGCAGGGGGTTGACCGCCAGTGCCTGGCGGAACGCTCCGTGCGGGGCGCGGACCAGGCCCTTGCCGGTCAGGTGGAATTCGCTGTAGCGGCGACGGCGGTAGCCGGCGCCGTCCTTCAGGTAGCGGTCGGCCCGGAGGCCGTCCCAGGACTCCCGGAGCTGTTTGATCTCGGACTCGCCGTGTGCGGCGAGGGACTCCAGGACGTCGGCGGCAGGCAGGTGGACGTACGGATCGGACATCGGGCGTAGAGGCCTTTCGTGCGGGGCGGGGCCGAGGACACTGGATCCGCCGGTCAGCCGACGGCCTGCGGGGCCGGGGTGGCGAGCAGCCCTTCGAGCAGCGCCAGCATGGCCGGGGAGAGAACGTGGTGGGCCGCGTCCAGGGACGTGATCCGCCGGAGGAAGCCGGCCTCGGCGCCGTACTCGCAGGAGACGATCATCAGTCCGCCGTACTCGCGCCCGTCGACCACGAGGGTGGGGGTGATCTGTACGACGTCCAGGGCCTGTTCGGCTTCCTTGGTGAAGGCGTCGGTCACGTTGTTGACCGGGAACTCCAGGGACCAGCGGCGCCGGGGCAGCACCGGCTCGGCCGGCGCCTTCCACTGGCCGAGCAGGATCTCGGTCATGCTCAGGTACGTGTTGTGGTCCGAGGCGGCCACGCCGAGGGCGGTGGCACCGGAGACCCGTGGGTTGATCTCCAGGACGTAGTAGGTGCCGCGGCTGTAGATGATGTCCAGGTTGATGACACCGGTGACGCCCAGGGTGGTGCACAGCTTCTTCAGCTTCTCCGCGACCGGCGCGAAGGCGGCGTCGTCCGCGGGGCGTGGCGCCGATGAGCGCAGCTCCCAGAAGGCGAAGGTGGGCTTGCCGCCGGTCGGACCGGTGAAGCAGAGCGGCTGCACGGCGTACTCGCCGTCCGCTCCCACGAGTTCGACCGTGCACAGCTCGCCGGTGACGCACTGTTCCAGGACGAAGTTCCCCTCGTCGGGGGTCGCCAGGTACTCCTCCAGATCCGCATGGTCGCGGATGAAACGGATGCCGTTGCCCGAGCTTCCCCATACCGCCTTGGTGAGGAGCGGGAAGCCGATCTCCGCCGCCTTGAGCCGGATGATGTCCGCGTAGACCGGGACCTCGGCCGCACCGTTCTTCAGCAGTGTGCCGTCGATGAGCATGCCCTGCGGGGTGTCCAGGCCGTGGTCGGCCAGGATCTTCTTCGTCTCCCATTTGTCGGCCAGCAGCCGCGAGGGTTCCAGTCCGTTGGAGACCATCGGGATGCCGTGCCGGGCGAGTTTCGCCTTCACCACCGCGTCGCGCAGCCCGGCCTCGTCGGGGAAGGCCAGCGAGACGACGCCGTCGGCACCCCAGGCGAGTACTCGCTCGACGATCTGGTCGGGGGTGGCGTCCTCGGGCAGCTTCTCCCAGGTGCCGCCGGGGAAGTCCTCGGTGGCGCAGTCACCGTCGGTGTACAGGATGTGGGCGTCCCGGCCGGTGTCCGTGACGGTCCGGGCCAACGCCGGTATGTAGGGGCCGGCGCGCGAGATCGGGATCGATCGGATGTACGCGATGCGCTTGATGTCTGACGCGGTCATGGGTCACTCCAGTTCGATCGTGAGCTCGGCGCCGGCGGCATCCGGCACTCGGCCGGTCCCGTGCGGGATGGGGGCGCGCGGAATCACCCGGACGTCCCTGACCCGTCCCGGCCGTGGCGGTGCCGGTCACGCGGGTGGGGCGCGACGGCACCGGTTTCCGCGCCCCGCCCCGGGGGGTTGACCCTGCGGGAGGCGCCCCGCCAACCGCATGTGCGGGCAGGGCAGAACGGATGGACGGAGGCGGTGTTCGCGAGCGGGTCAGGACCGGGTACTTCGACTTCGTACGGCTCAGCAGGCCTGTTGGCACTCATGTCGGCAATGGCCGCAGCAAGGCCGGCGGCGCCCTGGCGACCCGAAGGCCGGTCACTTCTCGAGCGGGGCGCGTGTGCACAGCGCGCAGGCCGCTCACGCCCTTCCCGGCCGATGGCCCGGAAAGCGAATTCGTGTCCTTCAAAATTCAACGTGTCTTCGCGGCGCCACTGCTTTCCGGTACCTCAACTCGCCTCCTGAGTCGGCCTGTTCGGTCCGGCGACCGTAACCGTACGAGCGCCGGCAGATCACCCTTCCTCCGGGCGGTCTCACAGTGCGGACAAGTTCGGAGAAGGCAACAGTGGACACCCGAGATCGTCGTAGGTTCTGTTCCTGTCGGCCCCCTCGCTCCCACCGCTCTACTGAAAAAGCCTCCGCCATTGCTGTACGCATCGACCGACAAGCTTGATTTGCGTGGCAGTTGGGCGAGAGCAGAGCCGCCGGGGGAAGTGGCTTGCGGGGCGGGGCACCGCCCATACGAATTCCCGCGCGTGTCCCTGAACACGCCCGTTCACTCCACACCTCATTCCGTGCCGCCTTGATCTGCGGCATCGCTCCCGGCCGGCAGGCAGTCCGAAGCCGTACCTCCGTACGTAAGGATCAGGCACGTTGAGCGCTATTCGCGACGAGCTCGCCAGGCACATCGAGCAGGGCGTCATACCGCCCTTCAACTACGCGTACCCTTCCCGCTCCGCCTACCGCCCACTGAACGGAACCCGGAACATCGGGGAGATCTGGGCAGAGGATCTGCAGCGACACCCGGTTCCCGAACTCAACCTGTACCTGCACGTGCCCTTCTGTCGATACAAGTGCGGATTCTGCAACCTGTACACCGTCATCTCCGAGGACATGGACGTGTACGACGCGTACATGGACGCGCTGTGCACGCAGATCCGCGACCACACGGAGATCATCCAGAGCCGCCGCCTGCGCACCATCTACATCGGTGGCGGCACTCCCAGCCTGCTGAGCCTGCGTCACTTCGAGCAGCTCTTCGCCACCTTCGACGAGGTGTACCCCAACTGGCGCAGCACGGTGGAGGAGGTGGCCATCGAGGCCACCCCGGACTCCATCGTGAAGGAGCCCGGCACCCTGGAGGGGCTCATCGACCTGGGTCTCACCAGGGCGAACATCGGCATCCAGTCGCTGGTGCCCTCCGAGATCCGGGAAGCCGGCCGCGGCCAGGCGGGAGAGCAGGTCATCCGCCGGGCCATCGAGATAACCCGCGAGAAGCAACTGCCCAATCTCAGTACCGACTTGATCATGGGCTTCGCGGGGCAGACGCCGGAGAGCTGGCGGCACTCCGTCGACGAACTGGCGGCGCTCGCCCCCGAGACGATCAGCACGTACTTCCTGACCGTCCGGCCGGACGCGTGGTTCTCCAAGACCGGCGCGTACCAGTACATGATGAGTCCGGACCTGTACGAACGGTACGACTACGCGAACGCCACGTTCCGCGAGGCCGGTTACGTGCAGGAGTCGAACGTCCGCTACAAGAAGCTGGGCCGTGGCGGATACCAGCAGAAGGTTCTGACCTTCCACGGTGTTCCGCTGCTGGGGCTCGGAGCCGGCGCGCGCAGTTACACCAGTTCGGTCGACTACATGGTCGGCAGCGTGAAGCCGAGCCTGACCGAGGTGGCGGACTACATCACCAAGGCACGGGCCCACGAACTGACCCCGCTCACCGGCTTCGTCCTCAACGACGAGGAAATCGTCCGCAAGCGGCTCGTCCTCGACTCCTTCGATCTGGACCTGAACGAGCTCAACCGCTTCGGATACCAGGAGATGGCGCATCTCTTCGAGCCGGTACTCGACGCGGCGGAGGAGGTCGGGCTTCTTCGCAGGCTGCCGACCAACCGCATTCAGCTCACGCCGGCCGGTTTCAAGTATCGCGACACCCTGTCGTGGATGCTCTTCTCGAAGAAGGTCATCGATCTGGACCGCGAATATTATGCCGGCCTGCACATGAGCAACAAGCGCGCGCAGAAGCACATGGGCAGCGAACCGCTCAGTATCTCAGGGCTGAAAACCGTAAAGGCCTGACTGCCTTTCTCAGCCACTCCTCCCGGTGCGGTCATCGAAGAGACGCCGGTGACCGCGCCGGGCCGGTGGTATGCGTTTGCCCGGAAACCCGTAAGGCCTGCATTCCGCACGCGGACCGCCCACCTCACGCACCGACCGATTCATGCCGGGCACCTCGCACATTCGGCCATTGAGACCTTGTACGGGGCTGGTTCACGGCCATCCACCACATTCCGCCGCTGTCTCCGGTGGAATCCTCCAACGACCGAAGGGTGCGCAATGACCCAGCTCCTGATCGCCGCGGGCGGCGGCGGCGACGTGATCGGCACGACCCTCGTGCACCGCGCGCTGCACGGCGACGAACCGGCGGTGGTGCTCAGCTACGCGTGGGAACGTCTGGTCGTCGACCCGCTCCCCGGCCCTCGTTCCGCGCGGGACTTCACACGCCTTCGGCCCCTCACCCCGAGTGTCTCCCGGATCACCGCGGACTCGGCCGCCCTCGCGCCGGGAGGCTCCACGCTTCCGCGGCTGGCCGCCGAGCTCCCTGTCACGCTGGGGCTGCTCGATCCGTACGGAGGAGTCACTCAACTGGCCCGCCAGATCGCGGAGACAGCCGAGAGGTACGACGTCGACGAGGTCGAGGTCGTCGATGTCGGAGGGGACGTCTTCGCCCGCGGTGACGAGCCCACGCTGCTCAGTCCGCTGCCGGACGCCCTGGTGATCGCGGCGTGCGCCACGGCAGGCGTGCGGGCCACCCTCCACCTCGCGGGCCCGGGGCTCGACTGCGAGATCCCGGAGCACGATCTGCTGCCCGGCCTGGGCACCGACTACTTCACTCTCACCGAGGACGACACCACCTGTGTCGAGCACGTCTTCGCCTGGCATCCCTCGGAGGCCAGTGCGCTCCTGGTGGCCGCCGCCCGCGGCCGGCGTGGTGGGTGCGTCGTACGGGACACCGGCAGGCCGGTGGTCCTCACCGACGCCAGTCCCCGCGTCTACCGCCGCAGCATCCAGCAGGTCCTGGACCGCAACCGGCTCGCGGGCGCTCTCTGTTCGCGTGCTGTGGACACTCTCGACGAAGCCGAGCGGGTCAGTCGGGACGTCTGCGGGTTCTCAGAACTCCAGCGCGAGCGCGACCTGTCGTCGCGGCCGGACGCACTGGGCTCACCCGACGGCTCGGTGACCGAGGCCATGCGCCGCCTGGACCCGTGGCTGGCCCGCCTGCGGACCGACGACGCGCAGGCCCGCTACGTCACGTTCCGCTGCGTGGCCGAAGGCCTCGGTCTCACCGGCGACGCGGCCCGCGCCCTGCGCGCACGTCTCATCAGTCAGCGCCCGCAACAGTACGCGGCCCCGCTGTTCGCCCTGTGACCCACACACACCCACACCCGAATGCCACGCCGGCACAACGGCGCCACCAGCACACCGACCGCCGAGGAAGGCCCCACCACCATGCCCAAGCTCCTTCTCCTCGAAGCGATGGGGAACACCGGCGAGTACGTCATCGACGCCGCTCGGGACCTCGACGTGGAAGTCGTCGTCGTCACGCACCCGGACGTCTACGAGGAGTGGTACTCCCCCACGCTCAAGCACAAGATCGAGGAAGCCGGAAAGCTCGTCTTCGTCGATCTCTCCGACAGCGAGGGCGCACTGCGCCGGCTCGCCGAGCTGGCACGGGCCGAGGACGTCAACGGTGTCGTCGCCTGCTGGGAGTTCCTGACCCCGCTGGTGGCGCAGCTTGCCGCCGCACTCGGACTTCCTGGCAACGACCCGACCCGGGCGCTCAGTTGCCGTAACAAGCGCATCATGGCGCGCGCCTTCACCGAACAGGGCATTCCGGCCCCGCTGACCCTGGCCGCACGCACCCTCGAAGAGGCGTACCAGTTGGTGGACACGGCAGGCCTGGCCTACCCCGTCGTCGTGAAGCCCTCCGAGCAGTCCGGCTCCTGGGGAGTGTCCGTGGTCGGCAGTGACGAGGAGCTGGCGACGGCCTTCGCGACCGCCAGGTCCCATCTCTTCCAGATGCCGCACGGCATCCCGCTGGACGCCCATGTGATCGTCCAGGAGTACGTCGGCGGCACCGAGTTCAGCATCGAGACGGTGGTGGTCGGGGGCGTGGCGACGCCGTTGCCGCCCTACGACAAGTTCACCACCGAAGGCGCCGCACGGGCCGAGTTCGGGCACACCGTGCCGGCGGAACTGGACGAGGCGTCGGTACGCACCCTGCAGCAGGCTGCGGTGGCGGCCGCGCACGCCCTCGGCATCACGAACGGCATCGCCCACACCGAACTCAAGCTGCTCCCCGACGGCACCACCCGCATCATCGAACTCGGGGCCCGGCTGCCCGGGGACCACATCGTCGCCCTCATGCGGCAGGCCCGCGGGATCGACGAGGCGAGGATCTACGTACAGATCGCACTCGGCGAGGAGCCGTCCCTCGCTCCCACCGCCGACACGGCGGCCGGAATCCGCTTCCTGACCCCGCCCCGGGGCGGGGTCCTCCGCTCGGTCAGCGGGATCGGCGACTCGGACGCGGTGGCACGGAGCAGGCTCACCGTCCAGCCGGGCGGCCACGTGCGCGCGCCCGGGGACAACGACTCACGGGTCGGATACGTGATCCTGCACGCCGGCACCGCCGCCGAGGTGAACACGGCCGCGGCCCAGGTGCTCGCGGATGTCCGCATCGAGGTCGCCTGATGTCCGCCGCGGCCCGGCTGGTCCGGGACTACCTGACAGGACTGCCGGCCGGCTGCACCCCGGAACGCGTGTGCGCGGACTCGCCCCTCGCCGGGGACATCTACGGAAGCGAGTTCCTGACCCGTCCGGTCTTCCTCGGCCACGAGGAGAGCCGGCGGGCCGGTGCGAGGCTGAGCCGCCTGTACGACCTCCTTCTGACGCTTCCCGAACGGTTCCACGGCGGTGACCTGCGCGCCTTCACCGCTGCCCTCGGCTGGCCTGCGGTACGGACCGGCGCCGCGCTCCGGGCCGACGGCCGGCCTCGTGTACTCCCTCGCAGCGCCCGCGCCGACCTCTACCGCGAGCGGGACGGCTTCCGCCTCCTCGAACTCAACGGCGGCAGCCCGCTCGGCGGCTGGGACATCGCGCTGCTCAACCACGCCCTGTTGCGCGAGCCCTACATCGCCTCCTTCGCTGCGGAACACGGCCTGCGGTTCACCGACGGGACCGAGGTGCTGCTGGACCTGTGGGAGGAGTCGTTCCCAGACTTCGACCGCTCCGCGAACCCGGTGGTCGCCCTGGTCGAGTGGCCCGGCAGCTACGCGTCGATGGAGCCGCACCTGCGCCGCATGGCCGCCCTGCTCGCACCCCACGGCATCGACGCGGTGCCCTGCCATCTCGGAGAGGTGGAGTACCGCGCGGACGGGGTCCACGTGGCCGGTCGCCGGGTCGACCTCGTACACCGCTGGTTCGTCATCAACGACGTCGCCGACACGGAGGACGTGGCCCTGCTCGCGCCCCTCTCCCGGGCGGCGGACCGGGGGCTGGTCAGTCTGTTCACTCCGCTGGAGAACGAGGTGTACGGCAGCAAGGCCGCGCTGGCCCTCCTCAGTGACACGCGGAACCGGTCCCTGTTCGACGCTGGGGAACTGGAGGTCATCGACGGCCTGCTCCCGTGGACCCGGCTGGTCCGGGACGAGAAGACCGAGGTCGCGGGCGAGCGCGTGGACCTCGTCCGCTTCGCGTTGGCGCACCGCGAGGACCTGGTGCTCAAGGCGAGCAGTTCGCACAGCGGCCTGGACGTGCTCGCGGGGTGGCGGACATCCGCCGGCGAATGGTCAGCCCAGGTGCGCGCGGCGGTGGGCGGCCCGTCCATCCTCCAGCGCCGGGTGCGTCCCGTGCCGGAGGAGTTCCCTGCGCCGGGCGGCGGACCGACCGAACCGGGGGTGCTCACCTGGGGTGTCTTCCTGGCCGGCCACGGTTACGGCGGTGCGTACCTCCGGGGCACGCCCGAGCTTGACAGCGGGGTCATCAGCTCGGGCAAGGGCGGACGTCTCGGGACCGTGTTCCTCTTCGATGACACCGACGACGAAGCGGACAGGTGACCTTCGCCGGGAACGAGCTCGGCGGAGCGCTCTCCTCCGCGGCGTCCGTCGGCGGGAATGCGGGCAAGGGGGAACTCCCACCTCTTGCCGCTTTCAACTTATAGCGCAGTGGGGGGCTTGCGGCAAGGCCCCGGGTGTACCGCACAATCACCCTTCGAGGCCAGAAGCTGAGGAAATGGGAGATTCACGAAGTGCATATGTTTTTGTCGGTTCTCGGGTCGTGCGGCGACGTGGAACCGATACGGGGAATCCCCTCACGGTCGTGGGCACGGCGCGCGGAGGTGTGGGAGTGCACACCGGCGGACTTCACGGACACCACCTCGGAACGGAGCCGCTGACCATGACCTCTCTCACCACCAGTGCCTTCGGCCTTCCCGACCGCCTCTCCCCCAAGGCCGAGCCGAAGCTGATCGCCGGCGACGAGGAGCATTTCGCGGCCATCGCCACCTGCCTCGAGGAGTCGGTCGCCGAGCTGTCCGAGCGCCTCGACGCCGAACGCAGGGCGCCCGGCGGCATGGGGCGTCAGGCGATGGACCGGGACATCGAGATCCACCGGCTCACCGCCCGCCTGCGCACGCTGCGCCGGTTCGGGCTCGACCTGTGCCTGGGGCACATGGTCGGCGCCGACGGTTCGGAGCCCGTGTACGTCGGCCGGCTCGGTCTCACGGACAGTTCCGGCCGCAGGCTGCTGCTCGACTGGCGTTCCCCCGCGGCCGAACCGTTCTTCGGAGCGACCCACGCCAGCCCGATGGGGCTGGCGAGCCGCCGCAGGTACCGCTGGACCCACGGCCGGATCAGCGACTACTGGGACGAGGTGTTCACCCCCGACGGGGTGGCCGGGCATGCCGCTCTCGACGACCAGTCCGCCTTCATCGCCACCCTCGGCGGGAACCGGTCGGCCCGGATGCGGGACGTGCTCGGCACCATCCAGGCCGATCAGGACGCCATCATCCGGGCGGGATCACGCGGCGCTCTCGTCGTCGACGGCGGCCCCGGTACGGGAAAGACCGTCGTCGCCCTGCACCGCTCCGCCTATCTCCTCTACTCCGATCCCCGGCTCGGCCACCACCGGGGCGGTGTGCTGTTCGTCGGCCCCCACGAGCCGTACCTCGGGTACGTGGCCGACGTGCTGCCGAGCCTCGGTGAGGAGGGCGTGCAGACGTGCACCCTGCGCGATCTCGTCGCCGAGGGAGCCGCGGCGACGGCCGAGGGGGACCCGGACGTGGCCCGCCTGAAGTCGTCCGCGGATCTGGTGCGGGCGGTCGAGGCGGCCGTCAGGTTCTACGAGGACCCGCCCACCGAGGGCATGACGGTCACCACCCCGTGGTCGGATGTCCGGGTGACCGCCGCCGACTGGGCGGTGGCGTTCGAAGCGGCACCGGGTGTCCCGCACAACGAGGCGCGCGACCAGGTCCTGGAGGAACTGGTCACCCTCCTGATGGACAAGCACGACGGCGGCGCCCCGGAGGGACTGCTCCGCAAGTCCCTGCTGCAGAACCGGGAGCTGCTGCAGGTATTCGACGGCGCGTGGCCGCTCGTCGAGGCCGCCGATCTCGTGGGCGACCTGTGGTCGGTGCCCGCCTACCTGCGTATCTGTGCGCCCTGGCTCGACCGGGACGACGTGTCACGGCTGCAGCGTGCCGACGCCCGGGCCTGGACCGTCTCCGATCTGCCGTTCCTGGACGCGGCGCGCCAGCGGCTCGGCGACCCGGAGGCATCGCTGCGCAGACGCCGGCACCAGGCGACCGTCGCCGCCGAACGCGAACACATGGCCCACGTCATCGACTCCCTGCTCGAAGCCGACGCCGACGGGGAGGGCGCGGTCACGATGCTGCACGGGCAGGACCTCAAGGACACCCTGGTCGACGGCACGGAGCTGCCCGGGGCCGAACCGGACCTGCTCGCCGGCCCGTTCGCCCATGTCGTCGTGGACGAGGCGCAGGAACTCACCGACGCGGAGTGGCAGATGCTGCTGCTCCGCTGCCCGTCCAGGAGCTTCACCATCGTCGGGGACCGCGCGCAGGCCAGGCACGGCTTCACGGAGTCCTGGCAGGAGCGGCTGGAGCGGGTCGGGCTCGACCGGATCCGCCTGGCCTCCCTGAGCATCAACTACCGGACACCGGAGGAGATCATGGCGGAGGCCGAGCCGGTCATCCTGGCGGCGCTCCCGGACGCCAACGTGCCGACGTCCGTCCGCGGCAGCGGTCTCCCCGTCGTCCACGGAGCGGCGAAGGATCTCGACGAGGTCCTCGGCACCTGGCTCGCCGCGCACGCCGACGGGATCGCCTGCGTCATCGGCGATCCCACGTTCAGGGCGACGCCCCGGGTCCGTTCGCTGACCCCGGAGCTGTCGAAGGGGCTCGAGTTCGACCTGGTGGTCCTCGTGGATCCGGCCGGGTTCGGCACGGGCATCGAAGGGGCGGTCGACCGCTATGTCGCGATGACCCGCGCGACACAGCAGCTCGTCGTCCTCACGAGCTGACGCCGTCGCGGCCCGGCCACCGCCGCGCGATGGCCGGGCCGGGGACCGTTCCCGGGGGCACGCCCTCGGGAACGGCCGCGGGTCACTCCCCGGGGCCGGGCGGGGACAGGTGGCCGCTAGCTGCCGTAGGTCTCGAACTCGGCGATCTTCGGGGTGCCGGTCGAGCCGGTGATCTGGAAGGTGATCTTGCGCAGCGAGGTCGGTGGGATCGTGATGTCGCCCGCCCCCGTGCCGGAGGTCAGAACGGCACCGGTGTCGCCGTTGACCAGCCGCCAGGACCCGAGGCTGCCGGCGGAGCCGGACGCCTCCCGGATGCCGACCGAGGAGACGGAGGTGGCCGCGGCCCACTTGACCGAGACGGAGCCGGTGGCCCCTGCGGGTGACCAGTAGGTGCTCAGGTCACCGTCGCGCACGTTGCCGTAGCTCGTCCCGGAGGCCTTGCTGGTCCCGTCGGCGCCGGCGCCGATGCTGAGGTTGGTGCCGGTGGGCCCGGTCGGGTCCGGTGTGGGGTCGGTGGGGTCGGGCGTGGGGTCGGTCGGGTCCGGTGTGGGCGTCTGCGTCGAGCAGTTGCCGTCCGACACCTTCAGGCCCTTGTTGGCGCCTGCCGTCGCGGCCACGATGCCGGGTACGCAGGCGGCCGTGTCCAAGCGGTAGGAGTAGGGGATGCTGACGGTGGTGTTGGACTTTGGGTCGGGTCCGGCCGGGTTGTTCTCGCTGCCGGGGGCGGACCACGTCACGTTGTCGAACGTGTTGCCGCTGACCTGCCAGTAGCCGGCCGCGTCCGTGTAGAAGGTGCCCAGGACGTCCTTGGAGTCCTTGAAGTAGTTGTTGTCCACCTTCGCGCGGGCCCCGGCCCGGGAGTTGATCCCTGACTCGTTGAGCTTCACGTAGTAGTTGTTGTAGATGTGCGCGATGCCGCCCCGCAGCAGAGGGGTCCGGGAGTCGAGGTTCTCGTACAGGTTGTGGTGGAAGGTGACGAAGCCGTTGGACAGTTCGGTCTCACTGGAACCGATGAGGCCGCCGCGGCCCGAGTTGCGCAGGGTGCTGTACGACAGGGTCACGTACTGGGTGTTGTCCTTCATGTCGAAGAGACCGTCGAACCCCTCCGACTCCCCGCCCGAGGCCTCCAGACTGGTGTGATCGACCCAGACGTTGCGGACGTCGCTCTCCATACCGATCGCGTCACCGCCGTTGGAGGTGGGCGAGCCCGACTTCTTGACGTTCTTCACGGTCACGTTCTGGATGATGATGTTGCTGGACTGGCGTATGTGGATGCCCAGTTGGTCGAAGACGGCGCCGCTGCCGACACCGACGATCGTGACGTTGCTGATCTGCTTGAGCTCGATCACTCCGGCGGCGGTGTTGCAGCTGTCGCCTGACACCTTGGTGGTGTTGCCGTGGTTGATGGTCCCCTCGACCTCGATGGTGATCGGGGTACTGCTGCTGGCCCGGCCGCACAGGGCCTGGTGGATCGCGGTGCCCGTCGTGGCCCGCACCGTCGCACCGCCCGCTCCGCCGGTGGTTCCGCCGTTCTGGGTGGCGTAGCCGGTGGCGCCACCGGTCGCGGCCGATGCCGAGGGCATCGTCACGACGACACCGGCCGCGGCGGCGAGGGCGGCCGTGGCCAGCGCCGCCTGAAGTCGCAGGGCGACTCGTCTCTTCATGTTCGTTCTCCTTGGTCCGTCTGCGGAGGGCGGGTGACTGAACGCCCGAGTGACTGATGACTGGTGACCGAATGACTGAATGACCGAACGCTTGAGTGACATGTTCATGACATGCCAAACCCCGTCGCGTGCCGCACCCCGGAGGGCCGTCACCGTCGAAGCGTGAAGAGCGGCGCGATGTGTCGCCGTCATGACGTGCGTCCAGGACCCCATGACGTACCGGCACCGCGCCCACAGCCCCCGCCGGATCGATGGCGGCTCGCTTGCGGAGTCACGGCGGGCTGCCAGGACTCCACTGTCACCGGCGGGGTCTGATGAAGATGGAAAGCGCTTTCCTGCTGTCTGCCCGTGAGGATAGGACCGCTCGCGACGGGCTGGCAAGACTCTGGACCGACAGTGCCCGCATCTCGTGGGCAACAGCCTTATTATTATGGGACTTTGGCGGCAATCCCACGCACCGCAACCATGACCGACGGGGCTCCCGCGCCGCTCCTGATCCGGTGGATCATTGCGTGCAAGCGCATTCTTTCGACCTGCCATTCCGTGTGCCGGTCGTCTCAGCGCGGCGGGCAGCGATTGACGCAGGCAGGGGGCGGTGTGACGATGCGCCGATGCTTGGGCTACATGCACGCATGGCCGTGCGCAGCAGCGATCTCACCGCGGACGTCGTCGCTCGCTGTGCGGCGGAAGTGCCGTTCTACGGGGAGCTGCCGCGCCACACACTCGATGGTGAGGTGAAGCGGTCGATCGCCGCGGTCTACGAACTGCTGCTGCGGGCCCTGCGTGACGGCGGGGCGATGGACCCGGGAGACCTCACGCGCCTCATCGAGTGGTCGGGCCGCAGGGCCGAGGAACGCGTGCCCCTGGAGGCGGTGATCGCCGCCTATCTCATCGGCGCCGAGGAGTGGTGGCGGGCCCTGTCCGAGACGGCGGAGCCCGAGGAGCTGACCGGAGCGGGAGCACGGCTGCTGGCCTGCCTGCACTCGGCCATGCCGGCGGTCGTCCTCGCCCACCGCAACGCCCAGGAGGACATCCACAGCGAGGACAAGCGGGTGCGCCGGGCGCTGCTGACCGCCCTGCTGACCGGTCGCCCGCACGAGGAACTGGCGGAGGCGGCAGGGGTCACGGTGGACGGCGCGCACGAGGTGGTCGCCCTGGCCTTCGAGTCGAACCCCGCGGCCAGACTGGTGCAGTCCTCGCTCGAAGCGCGGGCCGGTGTGCCGGTGCTGATGGACCACGTCGCCGGAATCGCCCTGCTGCCGGGCAGTTGCGGCGTGACCGGTCTGGCGGAGACGCTCGGGAAGGAGGTGGGGCAGCACGTGTACGCGGCCGCCGCCCCGGCCTCGACACCGGCAGCCGTCCCCACGGCGGCGGCGGAGGCGGGGCGGGTGCTGGAACTCGTCCAGCGACTGGGCCGGCCACCGGGGCTGTACCGCCTCGACGACGTCCTGCTGGAATACCAGCTCGCGCGCCCCGGTGACGCGCTGCGGCGGCTGGCGGCCAAGCTCGACCCGCTGGCGGGGCATCCGTATCTGCTGGAGACCCTGCGGGTGTTCGTCGAGCACGGGCACAACCGGCGCCGGAGCGCCCTGGAGCTCTGCATCCACCGCAACACCCTGGACTACCGGCTGCACCGGGTGAGCACGCTGACCGGACTGGACCTCGCGGTCCCCGCCGAGGCGCGGCTGCTCCAGGCGGCGCTCGTCGCCCGGGACCTCTCCTGACGGACGGCCGGTCCTGCGCGGACCTGCGGGTCGTGACCGCTCAGCGCGCGGGCTCCGGAGCCGTTTCGACGGGCGATCCGCGCAGGGTGCGCAGGGGTGACAGGAAGGTCGGCAGAACGCTCGAGGTCATGCCGGCCGCGCCGATCCACAGGGTGCCCGCCGCTCCGAACGCCGTCCCCGACGCCCCGCCCAGAAGCCCACCGAGCGGGACGCCGCCCCACGCCACGAACCGGGTCGTCGCGCTCATCCGGCCCATGAGCCGATCCGGCGTAAGGGCCTGCTGGAGGCTCGACTGGGCCACCACGCGGACCACTCCCCCGAACGACAGGGCCGCGAGCCCCGTCGCGGCGGCGTACATGCTCCAGCCCGGTCGCGCCATCGGCATGACGGCGGTCAGCGGACAGGTGACCAGGGACGCCAGCCAGATCACCCGTCCCTGGCCGGCCCGCTTCGAGAGCGTGGTGGCCGTCAGCGCGCCGAGCAGGGCACCGCACCCCATTCCCGACAGAACGAGACCGACCTCGAAGGGACGGAGGCCGAGCTGCCGGTCCAGGAACACCAGCAGCATGCTCTGATATGCGGCCAGAGAGATGTTGAAGACCGCGTCCGCGAGGACGATGGAACGCAGGGTGGGGTGCTTCAGGACGAACTTCAGGCCCTCTTCGATCTCCCGGCCCAGCCGGGGCCGCCCCCGCGGCTCCGGCATCTCCTCCCGCTTCCGGACGGTCATCGCGAGCAGGCCCGACATCGCCATCCCTGCCGAACCGGCCAGCAGCGTCACGGGGGCGCCCACCAGCCCGATCAGCGGCCCTGCGAGGGCGGGCCCGCCGACGCTGGTCACCGAGCGCGTCGCCGACAGTTTCGCGTTTCCCTCCATCAGGCTTCCGCGGCCCACCAGATGCGGGAGATAACTGACGTACGCGACATCGAAGAAGACGGTCAGCACCCCATGGGCCAGGGCGACGGCGTAGAGCCACCGGACCTCCAGCCGGCCGGACCACCAGCCCAGCGGAACCGTCAGGAGGATCAGCGCGCGGGCGAGATCGGTGCCGATCATCACCGACCGCTTGCGCATGCGGTCCACCCACGCTCCCGCCGGCAGTCCGACCAGGAGCGAGCCCGCGGCAGCGGCGGCCGTCAGCAGTCCGACCTGGAACTCATCGGCGTGCAGGGCCGAGACGGCGACGAAGGGCAACGCCAGGAAGATGATGCGGTCGCCCAGCTGACCGACCGCGGTGGCGGCGACCAGACGGCGGAAGTCCGGCTGCCGCAGGAGACCGGGCCGGGACGATTTCGGCATGCGGGTGCCTCACGTTCGTCGGGATGATTTCCGCTGACGCGGGTTCCGGTCTACGGGTGGTCGGCCGCGAACTCGTAGACCACTTCCCTGCGTGCGTCCGGAATGACCATGTCGGCCGTCTCGACGGGACGTCCGTCCGCGTCGTGGATGGTCCGCTCGATCTGCAGCACGAGGTCGCCCGCGCCGATGCCCAGCAGGTGTGCCTGCACAGGTGTGGCGCGGGCCGGGTGCGGTACCTCGATCACCGTCGACACGGTCACACCTATGGAGCGCATGCGCTCGACCACGCCCTTTCCCGCCAGAGGCCCCTTCTCGGGCAGCACGACGGGCGTTCCCTCCGTGATCGCCATCGGCTCCCAGGAGTCGGACAGTTGGACGGGGTGGCCGCCGGCCAGGAACTCGTAGTGCGTGTGCACACAGAGGTCTCCGGCGCCGATGTCCAGGCGCCGGGCGATGGTCTCGGGGGCGGGCACCCGCACCTGACTGTGCGCGTCCCAGGCGTCGGCTCCGCCCCGCTCCCGGGTGGCGGAGCGGAGCGCAGGGCTCTCCCGGCGTTCGCGGTGCCGCGAGCGGACCAGCCGCAGGCGCTCGCGGGGCGCGCGGACGAAGGTGCCCGAGCCGGCACGGCCTTCGAGGAGGCCGTCGGTGATCAGCCGGTCCATGGCCCGCTGCATGACGTTGCGCCCGACCCCGTACTCCTCGGCGAGCCGTGCCCGGGACGGCAACCGCTCCCCGGTCCCCCACTCCCCGGCGAGAATCCGTGCGCGCAGCACGTCGGCCACGGTGAGGTACGGAGCCGCTCGGGGCATGGGTGAACCTCCGGTTGTCCTGCGTGACGGCAGTGGGTCGCTCCCAGGGAGTGAGGGAAAGCTACTTCACCGGCGAAAAGCTGCTGGAGTAGCACTACGCACAGCGTCAAGAGCACATCTCTCCTAGAGCCAGGCGGCCAGTTCCTCCTGTCGGGGTGCGAGGACGAGGCCCGTGTCGGGGTGGTCGAACACCTTCACCGGGCGGCGTGCGTCCCAGGCCGGCCAGCCCGGGTCGCCCGTGGTGGCGAAGGCGACCCAGGCCCGGTGCATGGTGTCGGCGAGCGGCTGGGGAGCGTCCGGGCCGGACAGCGACTCGCCGTGGCGGAGGTTGTCGAAGACGAAGCCGATCTCCAGGGCGTGGCAGGCGCCCAGGTCCAGGACGGGCGAGCGCCAGGCGAACTCGTACAGGAAGGTCCGGGCCGGCCGGGCGTCGGCGAGGCGGTTGAGGGGGCCGCGCAGCAGCAGGTCCGTGGCCATCTCACCGAGGACCACCCCGGGGCTCGCGTCCGGCCGGGCGGCCCGGTACAGCCGCGCCACCCGCCACGGGATCCGGAGCTTCAGCAGGGCCATCCGCAGCGTGATCCCGCTGACGCGGTCCACCGCCCCGCTCGGTACGAACCAGAGGCGGTACTCCTCCCGGTTGCAGCCCAGCAGCAGATCGACCGTGGGCAGCGGGGGCTGCGCCGGTACGACGTCGTCGTCGGCCACGATGTCGAAGCCCGGGCCCCCGCTGATCGGATCGGCCCTGCCCGTCACCGCGGTCTGAGCGTCGAGCAGCCGCTCGCGGTCCACGGCGGCGAACGCCTCGGCCGTGGCGGGCACGCCGAGTTCCTTCGCGATCGCGTGCACGGTCTTCGCGGCCCGGTCGCGCGGCACCGTGTGCGGGGGGCCGCTCTGCAGGACGGCCCGGTGGAACAGGCCGGCCGCGCGTGGGGAGACCGTCAGGGCGGCGATGCTGATCGCTCCGGCGGACTCGCCGCACACCGTGACGTTCGCGGGGTCGCCACCGAACGCGGTGATGTTGTCCCGGACCCAGGTCAGGGCGGCGATCTGGTCCAGCAGGCCCCGGTTGTCGGGGGCGTCGGGGAACACGCCGAACCCCTCGACGCCGAGACGGTAGTTGACCGAGACCAGGACCACACCGTCGCGCGCGAAGGCCCGGCCGTCGTACAGCGGCATGGCGGCGGAGCCGTTGCGCAGGGAGCCGCCGTGGATCCACACCATCACCGGCAGCGGCCCTCCGCCGGCGTCGGGGGTCCAGACGTTGAGGGTGAGGCAGTCCTCGCCCGGGATGCGCACATCGGGGATCAGCCGGTCGAGCGGGGGCCGGTAGGGACGCTGCGGCGCGGTCGGACCGAATTCCAGCGCGTCCCGCACCCCTTCCCAGGGCTCGACGGGCGCGGGGGCCCGGAAGCGGTGGGCGCCGAACGGCGGGGCGGCGTAGGGGATTCCGAGGAAGGCGGCGACGCGGTCGACGACGCGGCCGCGGACCTTGCCCCGGCTCGTGGTCGCGATGGTGTCCATTGCGGGTCCTTTCACGCGTGGTGCCCGCCTCCCTGTCGCGGAGACGACCGGGAGGCGGGTACAGGGGGGCGGGGCGCCGCGGGGAGCCGCGGCGCGGCGGGTGGACGGTTACGGAGCGGTGGCCGGGACGCTCAGCGCCAGGTCGTTGCGCCGGACGTCGGACCAGGTGGCGGTGTCGGTGCAGATGCCGCAGCCGGGGCCGAAGAACTGGGCGCGGGCCTCCTGGTCGCCCATGAGCTGGGCGCGGAACCACGCCGTGGTCGGCGCGGCGAACGGGCCGGCGTCGCCCACGACCGTGAAGTGGTCGGCTCCGCGCACCTCGCCGTACAGCGCCGGTATGTGGTCGGCGGCGTCGTAGAAGGCCTTGACGAGGAAGGGGAAGACGATGCTGTCCTTCTGACCGGCCAGCAGGAGCGCGGGGACGTGCACCGAGTTGATGTTGGCCAGCGGTCCGGGCTGGATCGGCAGGATGGCGTCGATGCGGGGGTCCGAGCCGACGACGATGGCGGCCGCACCACCCTGCGAGTGGCCCGAGGCGCCGATGTGTTCCAGGTCGACGTGGTGGTGGAAGATGCTGTTCGGGTCGGCGTTGCGCTGGGTGAGCATGTCGATGCCCGCGCGCATGGAGATGCCGAGGTTGGACTGCGGGGTGTTCGCCGCGGCGACGATGAAGCCCTGGCTGGCCCAGTGCAGCAGCAGGTCCCGGTAGACGACGGGGAAGGCGAACGTGCCGTTGCCCCAGACGATCACGGGGTGGCTTCGGTCGCTGGTGGCGATGTCACGCGGGTAGTACAGGGTGGTGACCGCGCCGACCTCGACCGCGGTGGCGTACGGGCCGGGGGCGCCGAAGTCGGTGGCGGCCAACGCGGTGGGGGCACCGTTGGCGACCGCCGCAGCGCCGGCCGGGGCGGCGGACCCCGTCACGGCTCCCGCGCCGGCCGGCGCCGACAGGACGAGAGCGAGTGCGGCCAACGGGACGAGCAGTTTCCTTCTCCATGACATGGCGGCTCCTGGGTCGGGGCGATCCTGACGGGTCGTCCGGATCACATCGGTGTTCGATGGCACATCCTGGGCGAGCGGGGCCCGGCAGTCTCTGCGCAATCGCGGCAATGACGGACGGCCGGGTTTGTGCAACCTGCCGACAGCCGGGGACCGGGCGGTGCTGTCATGCTCGGTCCGCGGCGTCGTTTCCACCGGCTCATCGGTGCGCGTCAGGCGGGGGCGGTGTCGCCGTGGTTCTCCGCGGCCAGTTCGCGCTTGAGGATCTTGCCGGTGGACGTCAGGGGGAGGCTGTCGCGGAACTCCACGCTGCGGGGGTACTTGTAGGCGGCCATGCGCTCACGGCACCAGGCGATCAGGTCCGCCTCGCTCAGCTCCGTGCCGGGCGCGGGGATGACGTAGGCCTTGACGTCCTCGCCGTGCGTGGCGTGGGGTACGCCCACCACGGCGGCCATGCCGACGCCCGGATGCGTGGTCAGGACCTCTTCGATCTCGCGCGGGTAGACGTTGAACCCGCCGCGGATGATCAGGTCCTTGACCCGGTCGACGACGTAGTAGTAGCCGTCCTCGTCCCGCCGGGCGATGTCCCCGGTGCGGAACCATCCGTCGCGTACCACCGACGCCGTGTCGTGGGGCCGCCGGTGGTAGCCCTTCATGATGTTGTGGCCGCGGATCGCGATCTCGCCCCGGCCGTCGTCCGGGACGGTCTGCCAGGAGTCGTCGATGAGCTTCATCTCGACGCCCCACACGGGCCGGCCGATGGACCCGGGCCGCGGGGGCAGTCCGGGCGGGTTGAAGCAGGCGACGGGTGAGGTCTCCGACAGGCCGTACCCCTCCTGTACGTCCACACCGAAGGCCTTCCCGAACCGCTGGAGGACCTCGACGGGCAGGGCGGCTCCGCCGGAGACGGCGGTGCGCAGCGGCGGCGGCGCCTGTCCTTCGCGGGTGGCGTGTGCGCCGAGCAGGGCCCAGTACATCGTCGGTACCCCGGCGAAGAACGTCACTCCTTCCCGGTGCATGAGCCGGAGTGCCTCGTCCGCGTCGAAGCGGGGCTGGAGGACGAGGGTGGCGCCCCGGAGCAGACCCATGTTCATGACCGCGCTCTGGCCGAAGGCGTGGAACAGCGGCAGCGAGGCCAGCATCACCTCGTCCTGCGCGGCCGTGAACAGCCGGTCGGCGACCATCGCGTTCATCACCATGCTGCCGTGGCTGAGTTCGGCCCCCTTGGGCCGTCCCGTCGTGCCGCTGGTGTAGAGGATCACGGCCGTCTCCTCCGCGGCCGTGGCGACCGTCTCGACGGGCTCCGTACCGTCGTCCTCCTGGTGTCCGGCCCGGCCCAGCAGCAGGAAGTGCGCACAGCCGTCCGCCCGGTCGAAGCCGGCCCTGCCCACCTCGGCCAGGGGGAGCTGCGGGGTGCCCTCGAAGCAGAGGAAGGCCTTGGCCCGGGAGTCGTCGAGGTGGTACGCGACCTCCTGCGGGCGCAGCAGCACGTTGAGCGGCACGACGACGGCGCCGACCCGGAGGATGGCGAAGTAGGCGGCCGGGAAGTCGGGCACGTTGGGACAGGACAGTGCCACCTTGTCGCCCCGGCCCACTCCGTGGCGCCTCAGTGTGCGGGCGATGTCCCGGGACCGTGCGAGCAGTGCGGCGTAGGTCTGGCGGGTGTCACCGAAGACCAGGGCGGTGCGGCCGGGGTGTTCCCGGGCGCTGTGCTCCAGCAGGGACGACAGGTTCAGCATCGGTTTCTCCTCAGCGGCTGGTGAGTAGATGCTGAGGCACAGCGGGCCGCGTCGGCGGTGGGCGGACGACCTCGGATGCGGCACCCTCCTTGTGCGACTGCACAATTGCGGCCCGGCGGCTGAACCGTATGCTGACCGGCATGCCAGTGCAGCTTGCCGAGGACGGTCTGATCGTTCCCCCGCTGTTGTCGGTGTGCGCCGCCGAACTGCTGGATCGCGTCGACGACCTCGCCGACGACCTGTTCCGTGCGATCACCGCCGAGGTCGCCCCGTACGCGCGGCTGAGCGATGAGGTCAGGGCGGACGTACGCGACTTCAACGAACGCAATCTGCGGGAGCAGCTGACCTGCATGGCGCACCGCCGTCCGATGGCCACGGACAGCACCCGGCAGTGTGTGCGCCGCCGTGCCACGCAGGGTGTTCCTCTCGACGCGGTCCTGCACGCCTTCCGGATCGGTTACCGCCTGCTGGCCCACGCCCTCATCGGACGGGCCAAGGAGCGGCCGGGCACGACGATGGACGACATCGCGCAGGCCTCCATGTCGATCTGGTCCCTGCTCGATGCCGCGTCGCAGACGGTCAACGACGTGTACCGGGACACCCTGGTCGGTCTGGCGCGGGCCGACGAGCTCCAGCGGCTGCTGCTCCTGGACGCCCTCCTCACCGGCAAGACGGCCGACTGGGCGATGCTCGGCGGGACCGCGGCCTCTCTGGGCCTGCCCGAGCAGGGGCCGTACGTCTGCGTCGTCGCCGAGCACAGCGACGTCACCGCGCTGGAACAGGCCCTGCTGCGCAGCGGACTGCGCTCGGCGTGGCGTCCTCGTCCCGACGGTCTCGCCGGCATCGTCGCGCTGCCCGGCCCGGCCGCCGGTTCCGCGCAGGTGCCGGGAACCGGTGCGGTCGTGGCGGCCGTCGGTTCCGCGACGACGGGGCGCGCTGGGCTCAGCCCCGCCTACACCCGGCTCCGGGACAGCGCCGATGCCCTGCGCCTGGCGACAGTGGCCCGGTCCTCACTGCCCGCGGGCACGCGCGGGGCGGTCACCCTCGACCACGATCCGGCCGCGGCACTGGTCGCGGCCGGGCACGACCTGGCACTGCGGATGGCCCTCACGCTGCTCGAACCCGTCCTGGCCGTACCCGACCGCAAGGACCTCATGGAGACCCTCACCGCGTGGCTGGAGTCGACGACGGGGTCGACGTCCGAGATCGCGGAGATTCTCTACTGCCACCGCAACACGGTGCGCAACCGCCTCGACCGCGTCTCCCGCCTCACCGGACGCTCTCTGCTCAGGCCCTCGGACGTCGCCGCCCTCTACGCCGGGGTGCGGGCCATCGAACTGGGCCCGCACTGATCCGCACCGGCCGGGCGACGACGGGACGCGGCCGTCCGGTCGTGGCACAGCCGGCGCCGTGGCACGCATCCGCGGTGCTCGCGGCCCTGATGCTGGCGGCCTTCACCTTCAACACCGCGGAGAACCTGCCGGTCGGCCTCCTGGAACTGATCTCCGAGAGCCTGTCGGTGTCGGTGCCGGCGGTCGGCCTTCTCGTCACCGGTTACGGCCTGACGGTGGCCGTGGTGTCGCTGCCGCTCGCCCATGTCATGCGGGCCGTGCCCCGGCGGCATGTGCTCACGGGGGTGCTGGGCGCGCTGGTCGTGTCCAGCCTGCTCGCGGCCCTGGCGGACTCCTACGGCCTGCTCCTGGTGGCCCGGCTGCTGACGGCGCTCGCCCAGGCGTTGTTCTGGGCCGTGATGGGCCCGGTCGCGGTGGGGCTTTTCGCACCCGAGGGCCGCGGGCGTGTGGTGGGGGCGCTCTCGGTGGCCGGTTCGTGCGCCCTCGTGCTCGGCTTGCCGGCCGGCACCTGGCTGGGCCGGCACAGCGGCTGGCCCGTGCCGGTCGCCGGTCTCGCGGTTCTGGGCCTCGTCTCCCTGGTGACGATCGCCGTCCTGCTGCCGACGTCACGCCCGGAGGAGGAGCGCGCGGCGTACGGAACCCACCCGGACGCCCGCCGGTTCGGGGTCGTGCTGGCGGCCGGAACGCTGTCCGCCACGGGGGCGTTCGCCGGGTTCACGTACATGGTGAAGTTCCTCGGCGATGTGAGCGGCTTCGCGCCGGGCACGGTCGGCGTGCTGCTCGTCGCCTTCGGTGTCGCGTGTCTGGCCGGGGTGAGCATCACGGGGGCGTTGCTGGACCGGTTCCCGGACGGTGCGCCGAGCGCAGCCGTGGCCACGCAGGCCGTGGGCATGCTCGGTCTGTACGCGTCCGGCACGGCTCCGGTGGCCGCGGTGTTCTTCCTCGTCCTCATGGGCGGGGCGCTCGGGCCGGTGTTCATGACGACGCAGAACGCGATGCTGCGGTGTGCGCCGGGCCGCACCGATATGGCGCTCGCCGCCAACTCCGGTTCCTACAACGCCGGGATCGCGGCCGGTGCGGCGCTCGGCGGGCTGGTCCTGCCGCTCGCGGGCGTGCGGGGCACCTTCCTGGCCGGCGGTTTGCTGACCGTCGGATCCGGTGCGGTGCTGCTCGCGGGGTGGCTGCTGCCGGGCAGGGGCCACCCGGGATCCGCACGGAACCGGTGAGCAGACGGGGTGGGGACGTCCCCGTACGTCTGTCAGCCGGCCACGGCCGTGGTGGTGAACCGGTCGCCGCATATGTGGGGCAGGGAGGTCCGCAGGGTCAGTGCGTCCCTGGAGCCGGGCGGGTACACCCTGAGGTAGTCGGGCCGGGCCCAGCAGCCGGAGTCCTTGATTCCCTGGTTCAGGGTGTGCAGGGTGACCCCCGCGGTCCGGCCGGGACCGATCACCGTCTGCTCCGGCATCCCGCCCTCACGTTCGGCCGGTACCCCGATCACGCTGCCGTCGCGCTTGATCAGTGAGACACCGGGGAAGCCGCGCAGGGTGCATGCGGCGCCGGACTCGTTGGTGAGCGTGAGCCGGTAGTAGATCTGCCCCGCACCGGCGTCGCTGCGGCCGAGACTCATCTTCAGCCCTTCTGCCTTGCACCGCCGGTCGGTCGACCCCGCTCCGGCGGTGCCGGCCGGTTTCGGGTCGGCGGATCCGCCGGTGGCGGCGGGGGTGGGGGCGGCGGAGTCCGTGCCGGACGGGGTGGCGCTGCCCGGTGCGGAGCCGGCCGACGCGGGGCGCGACGCGGCGGACGGCTCGGCGGGGACGTCGGTGCCGCCGCAGCCTGCCGTGACGAGCGTGATCGAGGCGATCGCGACCGGGACGAGGACCTGCCGGCGGAGCACTGCGGGCTTGCCGGCCGTCCTACGGCCCCGGGACCGGAGCAATCGCGCGGACGGTGTCGAAGTGGTGCGCGAGTGTGAACTCATACCTCTCGCCTGCTCGATTTCGCTCCGTCCGAACCTCTCCTGCGTTCATTGGTACGCGAGAGGCGACGGTGACGGACGAAACCCCCCGCATCCCGTCACCCTCACTTCCCGGCAGCCCACCCGGGAATCGTCGGGAACAGCTTCTCGGCGACGCGGAGCAGCACCGCGTCGTCCGGTGCCCTGCCGTCCTCGCGCCACACGGTCACGTCGTAGGAGCCGCCGCCGTCCTTCGCGTCGCGGGCGACGGTGAGGGCACGGGCCGGGACGCCGGGTCCGGTGGTGGCGTCGCTCCCGTCGAGACGGAAACCGATGCTGACGGTCTGCTGCGAGTAGAGGACCGCCGGGCGTCCCAGGAAGGTCCGTTCCTGTGCGCCGTACCCCAGCAGGGTGGCCGAGCCCTTCACCGGGAACCGGTCATAGGACGCCGAGAGCGTCACGGTGTACGACTCGAACTCGACGCGCGCCGAGGGCGTGGCGATCTCCTTGGCGCCGGCCGGCCCGGTGGACGCGTCGCTGCCGCTCGCGGACTTGGCGATCTCTCCGGGTGTGCCCAGCAGTTCAGCGAGGTCGGAGCGGTTCAGTACCGCGCACAGACGCGCCCCGGAGACGGTCCGGGACGATTCGGCGGACTTCTTCGCGTCCTTCCCGGGCTCCCCGCCCGAGCAGGCGGCCGGCGTCGGTTCGCGATCGGATGGCGTGGTGCCTCCGAGCGCCCACACACCGCCACCGAGTGCCGCCACCAGCACCAGAGCCGCGGATGCCTGCGCCCATGCGCTCGGCCCCTTGCTCTTCGCGGCCGTGCTGATTTCGTCGCCCATGTCCCCCACCCACCATGATCCCCTGATTCGTGCCCGGGGAACCTATCCCATGATCATCGGGCGGACAAGGCTTCGCCTGGCACGGACCGGGATCAACGGACGGAGGTGAGCCGGGCGTACGCGACGACGTTGCCGTCGTAGCCCGTCTTCCGCGAGTAGCCGCCGCCGCACGTGAGGACGCGCAGCTCCGGGTCGGCCGCGTTCGCGTAGACGCGGTCCGCGGGGAATCCGGCCTTGCTGACGACCTCCACGGCGTAGACGGTGAAGACGGCGGTGCTGCCGTCGGCGCGGCGGATCTCGATGCGGCGGCCCTTGCCGAGCGCGCCGAGACCGTAGAAGACGGCGGGGCCCGCGGTGTTGTCGACATGCCCCACCACGACGGAGGTGCCGGGTTCGCCCGGGGTGACGGAACCCTCGTACCAGGCGGCCAGGTTGTTGTCGGACAGCGGCGGGGCGTCGATCCACCCGTCCGCGCCCAGAGCCACCTCGCCGACCGGTGCCCGGACGTCGATCGAGGGGATCGTGATCCGCTGGGGCAGGGAGCGGCTCAGCGGTTCGGGTGCCGGTCCCTGCGGCCAGGTCCCGGCGCCCGAGGCGCCGGACCGGTCGCCCACGGCCGATGCGGGCTGCGGGGGCCCGCCGTCGCCTCCGAACCCCTGCCGGAGCAGGGACAGTCCGAGGAGCAGGACGACCGCGAGGGTGCCCCAGCCGGGCCCGCGGCGGCCGCCGTCCGTCGCCCCCGGGTCCCCGTCGTCCTTGGCGGGGCGGCGCCCGAACAGGCCCCGGCGCACCGGCTCAGGGGGTTCGGCGGGTTCGATCCACTCGTGCCACACGGCTCTGTGCACGTCTTCTCCGCTTCCCGGTCATGTGGTCACGGACCGGGCCCGCGACGGGGCCCGGTCCGTCGGCGCACGCTCGGTCAGACGTTGCCGCCGGAGCGGCGGCGCATCTTGTGGGCGCCGAATCCCAGCGCGCCCGCGACGAGGGCGGCGCCCGCGCCGATCTCACCCGGGCTCATGCCGGAGAAGCTGCCTCCGGCGCCGGCCCGGACGCCGTTGCCGGGCATCACGGAGCCCGTGTGGTCGCCGTGGCCGGAACCCTCGCGAATGGTCAGCGGCGTGGTGCCCTTCTCGCCCTTGCAGTCGAAGGTCACGTCGTACTCGGCACCGGGCTTGGCGTCGTCGTCGACGCGTGCGGTGGCCGAGTGGCCCTCCTCGAGCCTGACGGTGTCGAACACGCCCGAGGTGACCGTCACGGACGGGACCTCGCACCCGGTGGCGTTGAGGGTGACGGTTCCGCCGGGGGCCACCGTCGACGGGGAGACCGTGAAGCCGAACGACGTGATGTTGTGGTTGCCGTCGTCGGCGAGGGCCGCCGGAGCGGCGAGTCCGAGGGCGGCGGCACCGAGCAGGGCGGCGGAAGCGACACGTATCACGCGCATGATGTTTCTCCGGGTCCTCGAGAGACAGCTGCGGACCTTTTGTCCATACAAGCGAGCAATGCCCCTCGGCCCAGGCGACGCTAGGCGCCGCCCTGACGGCCCGCCATTCGACCGGGGTGCACCCGCAGCCGAATGGAGCAGCACCCTCACACCCCGCACGGCACCGCCGACGCGCCGCCTCGGCGGTGCAGACATCCCCTGCTGCCGGCCTGTTCCACAACCCTCGACCGATGAGTTAGGTTAGGCATACCTAAGTAACTGTCATCAGGTCTCGTCACCGCTCCTCAGGAGAACTTGGATGCGCCCCTTCAGTGCCCGCGCCACACAGCCGACCCCCGCCGAGCGCATGCGGTCGATCCTGATCGCCGCCCATTCGATGACGGTGGTGAGCGACGGCCTCGACCCCGTCGAGGTGCACCGGCTCGACGGCACGGGCGCGATGGGCCACATCCACCTGCACGAACCGTCCGGGACCGGACCGGCGCACCCGGCCGCCCCCGTTCCCGTCCGGCTGGAGTTCACGGACGTCGCCCCCACACCCGTACGCGACCGGCTGCGCGCCCGCGTCACGCTGACCGGCCTGCTGGCCGCCCCCTACGACGCCGACGCCGCCGACAGCATCTGCATGGAGTTCGGCCAGGCCGTCCTCGACGACCGCGGCGGCCGTACGTTCGTCACGCTGTCCGCACTCGAAGCGGCGGCCCCCGACCCGGTCTCCGTGCACGAGGCGGACATGCTGACCCACCTCATGGACAGCCACAGCGAACTCGTCCCCATGCTCCTGCGCCTCGTACGCCCCAGGCCGGACAGGACCATGCTGCGGGCCCTGCCCGTGGCACTGGACCGCTACGGCATCACCCTGCGCCTGGAGTACCCCCGCACGCGCCGAGACGTACGGCTGCCGTTCGCGACGCCGGTCACCGACATGGATCAGGCGGGGCCCCGGATCCATGCCCTGCTGGCCGCCGCGCGGCGCGCCTCCCACCCCAACCGGCTGCTCGCCTGACCGGGCACGAAGGCCTTCTCCGGTCAGGGTGACCGGAGAAGGCCGCGGCAGCTGCCGTCACCGCCCCACGCCGTGCGCCGCCGCCCGGCTCAGCAGGGGCTCCACCAGGGCGGGCTGCATGCCCATGGCCAGGAACGCCAGCCGCCCGGCCGCTCGCCGATCGATCTCGAACCGGTGAAAGGCCATCAGGAGCGACCCGGTGACCAGCACGTTCAGGGCCGTCACATCGCCCCACGCCACGACTCCCCGCGGCCGGCCGAACAGTCCGGTGACGACCAGTCCGCCCGTGAACAGGTAGCACCTGCGGAGCCCGAGCCTGGCGGACACGAGGCCCCACGCGCGGGTCAGTCCCCACACGACGAGCAAGATCCCGACGACGATCGCGCCCTTGACCGGGGCTCCCGAGGGCCTTTTCACGACCAGGAGCACCAACAGGACCAGGCACAGCCCGGTGAGCGCCCGCCGCCCCGTCTGCGCGAGCGCGCCTCCCACTCCCGCGACGGCGTAGTCGCCGCACATCTCGCCCAGTCCGAACCCGTTCACACCTGATCTCATCCGAATCGCCTCCTGGAGAACTGCATCGGGCTGCATGGTCGCCGCGGTCTGTGCGGCCGGCAGGGCCGGGGAGTACGTCATGACCTCGTCCGTGCGACGAGTTCGGCGAGCAGCCGGGTCCGGGCAACCATCCGGGCGACCTCCACGTACTCGGAGTCCGCGTGCGCGCCGGCGCCCACGCCGCCCAGGCCGTCCAGCGTCGGACAGCCGAGCGCCGCCGTGTAGTTGGCATCGGAGGCCCCGCCGACGGAGGCACCGCCGAGTGGCCCCGAACCCTGCTCCGCGGCGATGCGGGACGCGAGGGCGAACAGCGCGACGGAGGACTCCGGCCCCATCGGCGGACGCCGGCGGCCACCCCGCACCTCCAGCCGCGCGCCGGGAGTCCGGGGGCTCAGCCCACGCAACAGGACATCGGCCGTCTCCTGGGCCGCGGTGCTGGGCACCCGTACGTCCACCGACAAGCGCGCCAGCGCGGGCACGGTGTTACGGGCGCTCCCCGCCGACAGCAGGGTGGGTGTGACGGTCGCCGCGCCCAGCGGACTGTCGTCCGCCGCGGCGAAGGAGGCACCGAGGCCGGCGACGGCCAGTACCTGGTGGGCCGCCTCGATGGTGGCGTTCACCCCGTTCTCCGGCTCCTGGCCCGCGTGCGCGGCTCTGCCGTGCACCACGATCTCGTACCGTGAGGTGCCCTTGCGCGCGGTCTTGAGCGCACCCGTGGCGTCGGCCGAAGCCTCCAGCACGAAGGCCGCCGCACACCCGGCGGCCGACTCCTCGATCAGCTGCCGCGAGGTCGTCGAGCCGACCTCCTCGTCCCCGTTGACCACCACACACACCCCCTCGGGCGAGGGCAGGGAGGCCAGTGCGTGGAACATCTGCACCAGCCCGGCCTTCATGTCCAGAACCCCGGGCCCCCGCGCCCGCCCGTCCGTCACCGACCAGGGGCGCGTCCGGATCGAGCCCATGGGCCACACCGTGTCGTGGTGCCCGACCAGCAGGACCTTCGGGGTGCCGAAGGACCAGCGCAGATGGCTCACCCCCCGGACCACGATCCTCTCGGGTGCCGCCCCCAGCAGCCTCGTCCCGAGGCCGGCGACCACCTCCGCGCTGCGCGCCACCGCATCGAGGTCGGCCGAGAAGGACTCGCAGCGCACGAGCTCTTCCAGGTCCTCCAGCATCGCGGGCAGCGAAGGCCCCCGCTCCCCGGTCATCGGTCGCGCCCGGACAGCATCCACTGACATGACAACACACGTCCCCCTTGGGTCACTTGGAGCATGGATGGAGTGGCGGAGCCCGCATCTCTGCGGCAACAGCGCCGTACGGACGACGTTAGGACGGGGCCTGACATTCCACCAGCGACTGGATTGCATGGAAGGCATGCGCCTGATGCATGGATGGGGCCACAATGACGGGCGAGGACGCAGATAACGGAGGGGCGGCAACCGGGTGTTCGAGAACGATGCGCTGCGACTGCTCGTGGCCGTGACGGAGAGCGGTTCGTTCACCCGAGCCGCGATCCGGCTCAACTACACGCAGTCCGCGGTGTCGCGGCGTATCGCCGCGCTGGAGCAGCAGGCGGGCGGGCCTCTGTTCGACCGGCTCCCGAGAGGCGTACGGCTCAACCCCGCCGGCCGGACGCTGCACCGGCACGCCACGGAGGTCCTGGACCGGCTGTCGAGGGCGGAGCGGGAACTGGCCGAACTCCACGCCGGAAAGGGCGGTCCACTGCACGTGGGCGCGTTCGCCACCGCCAACATCTCGCTGGTTCCGACCGCGCTGAGAGCGCTCCGGGACGCCAGACCGAAGATCGAGGTGGAGGCCACGGAGGGCCCGACCGAGACCTTGGTAAGGCGACTTGTCGACGGGGCTCTCGACCTCGCCGTCGTCAGCGACTACCCGTCCGGCTTGCCGGAGGCCGACGGTGTCGGCACGACGGTGCTGTGCGAGGACGAGCTGCGCGTCGCACTTCCCCGGGGACACCGGCTGGCCGGGGCCGACGCCGTCGACCTGCGTGAACTGCGCGACGAGGCCTGGCTCCAGAGCGCGTACGGCGACCGTCCGACGATGCTCGCCGATGCCTGTACCCGGGCGGGCTTCAGCCCGAGGAAGATCATCCGTATCGCGGAGTGGACCGGGAAGTTCGGCTATGTCGCAGCGGGCCTCGGCGTGGCGCTCGTCCCCTCACTCGCCGCAGGCGCGATCCCCGGCACCCTCGTCCTGCGCCGGCTCACCGACCCGGCCCTGCGCCGGACGCTGCATGTCGCGCTGCCCACCGCCCCGTTGCCGGCCGCCCTTGAACTGCGGGAGCTGCTGCGCGCGGCGGCCAACCGGGAGACCGAGGCCGGACCGGCCTTCCCGGCGCCTACGCCGTGACCCGCGGGCGCGGCCGGCTGCGGCCCCCTTCGCCGTCCTGATCAATCAACATTGCGAGGCCCCGGGAACTGCACCAGAATGCCGCTATGACGGGTGAACCGCGGGCTGCCGACGACTCCTCCGGACGCGACACCAGGCCCGAACTGCGGGCCTCCGACCGGGACCGGGACCAGGTCGTGGAGGTCCTGCAGGTCGCAGCGGGCGACGGCCGGCTCACCGCCACCGAGCTGGACGAACGGCTGGACGCCGCGCTCTCCGCCCGCACCATGGGAGAACTGACCGTCCTGACGGCCGATCTGCCGTCGGACGGAATGCCGCCGCAGGCCAAGGAACTGGTCAGGATCGACCAGCGATTCGGCGACGTGACCCGCACCGGCCGTTGGCTCGTTCCCCGCCGGATGGAGATCCGGCTGATGTTCTGCGACGCGAAGCTCGACTTCACGGAAGCGGTGATCACCCACGGCACCCTTCACCTCGATGTCGATCTGCGCGTCGGGGGGAACCTGACCCTGGTGACCAGGCCGGGGATCCTCGTCGACACCGATGGCCTGGAACGCAGCAGCGGCGAGATCAAGATCCGTCCCGTGCCGGAACCGGACGCCCCTCTCACCCTCCAGGTGCGCGTGTCGGGCCAGTCCCGCGGCGGCGACATCACCGCCCGTCCCCCGCGACGGAAGGTCTCGGAGCTGCTGCGACGCCGCGCGCCGGGGAACACCGGCTCCTGAGGCGGGTAGCACGCCGGAACGGCCCGGACGTCGCGGGCGATTCCCCGGGGCGGCCGCCCGGCCCGGCCATGGGCGAACAGCACGCCACGCGTCACTCAGACACGTGGGCCGAGCGCCGCCGAGGTCATGTCCGCGAGTCGTCGTGCGGTGTCGAAGTGAGGGGTGAGAAGGGTCTTGGTCAGGGCGAAGGAGGTGCCGGTCGCGGTGTCGGCGTAGACGTAGCTGCCGCCGCCACCCACCCAGCCGAACGTGGTGGGTGTCTCGTCCGGCCGGGTGCCGATGCGGCCGACGGGATAGCCGAGGGCCAGCCGTGCAGGGTTGCCGAAGACCCGGTCGGTGCCCTCGAAGGCCACCGTCGTCAGCGTTTCGAGCCGCTGTGCGTCGATGAGCCGGCCGTCGAGGACCGCGGCGTTCATGGCCGCGATTCCGCGCGCGGTGAAGGTGCCGACCGACGGGATGTCCGCTTGCAGGATCTCCTGGTTGTTCCCCAGCGCGGCGGTGGGTCGCATTTCCCAAGGCGCAAGCACGGCATCACCGTCGGGTCCGGCGACAGGGCCCGGCGTGCCGTCCTCCAGTCGTGCCAGCCGGGCCAGGTCGGATCGGGGCACCCCGAAGTACAGGTCGCTCTCCAGCCCCAGGGGCGCGGTGACCCAGTCGTGCAGGAGCCGGTGCATCGCTCTGCCGGTGGCCCTGCGTGCGAACTCGCCGACGAGGAAGCCGAAGGTGAACGCGTGGTACCCGGTCTCGGCTCCGGGACGCCACCGCGGTTCGGCGTCGGCCAGCGCGGTGCAGACCCTCGGCCAGTCGGGCAGGTCGGCCGGGCCGATGTCGCGAGGCATCGCCGGCACGCCGACCGAGTGCGTCAGCACGTGCCGGAGAGTCGCGGTCGCCTTGCCGCGGGCACCGAACTCCGGCCACAGGTCGGCCACGCGAGTCTCGTACCCGACCGCACCGGTCCCCACGAGCAGGTGGGCCAGGAGTGATGTCATGACCTTGCCGGAGGAAAAGCTGAAGACCGGAGTCTCCGGAGTCATCGTGCGGCCCGTCCCGGCGTCGGCGATACCGGCGACGGCGTCGACCACAAGGTCGCCGCGGTGGTGGACGGCCACCTGCAGGCCGGTTTCGGCACCGGTGTCGACGAGCTCGTCGAGAACGGTTTGGACCTTCTGCTGCAGCGAGGGGCTGTTCACATGACCCATCCTGTCCTGGATGGGTCATGTCCGGGCGGACAGGTCGGAGCAGCCCAGGTGCGCCGGCGGCCCGGCGATCACCGCTCCGTCCTCGATTGCCGTCCGCGGGGCCGCTCGCCTGTGGACGTGCGGCTTGCTACGGCGCCGGTTCGAAGGAGGTCGCGAGGGAGCCGGGCGTGACCGGGGTCCGCTGGCCGGAGCCGGTGACGGGGAGCCGGGCGCCGTCCAGGGCCGGATCGACGTACGTGGCGAACCAGGCGTCGAGCCGGGCCGCGAGCTCGGTGCGTTCGGCCGCGCGGGAGGGCCGGTCGGCCAGGTTGTCCCGCTCCCCCGGGTCGGCCGTCAGGTCGTAGAGCTCGTGCGGGCCGTGCGGGTAACGGTGGACGTACTTGCGGTCCCGGGTCCGGATCATCCGCACCGGTCCGTACTCGTCGTAGACGACGACCCGTTCCCTCTCCCGCTCCCGTTCCTCGTCGGGGTCTCCGGCCGCCCCGGTGAGGATGTCCGCGAACGACCGGCCCGGCAGGCGTGGGTCGTGGGTGTGGTCGAGGCCGAGGTGTTCGACGAGTGTGGGCAGCACGTCGTACTGGGAGAGCAGCGCGTCGCAGTGGCGTCCCGCCGGTATGCGCCCGGGCTGCGAGATCAGGCAGGGCACCAGGACCGAACTGTCGTACATGTTCTGCGGGAACGTCCCGTTGCCCTTGCCCCAGATGCCGTGGTGGCCGGCGTTGAAGCCGTTGTCGCTGGTGAAGATCACGAGCGTGGACTCGGTGAGGCCGAGCGCGTCGAGCCGGTCCAGGACCCGGCCGATGGAGGCGTCCATGGCCGTGGTGGCGGCGAAGTAGCCGATGAGCGCCTGCCGGGCGTCGCCCTCGCCCCCGACCGGAGCGCCGTTCTCGTCCAGCGGCTGCCAGGGGTGGGCCGGCTCCTGCGGGCAGGTGTCGAAGGCGCAGTCCTCGTACAACGCCGTGTACGCGTCGGGGTGCTGGCCGTGCCAGGGCTTGTGCGGTGCGGTGAAGTGGAGGGACAGGTGGAAGGGCTCCGGCCGGTCCGACTCGGCGGTGAGGAACGCCTCGGCGTCGTCCGCGAGGGCGTCGGTCAGGTAGGCGGGTTCCTCGGTCCGGGTGCCGTCGCGGTACATCGGCGCCCCGTAGTACGGCCCGCCGCCGCTCTCGTGCGCGTACCAGTGGACGAACCCCCTGCGCGGGCGGTCGTTGGCACCGAGGTGCCACTTGCCGCTGAGCCCGAGCCGGTATCCCTCGTCCGCCAGGAGATCCGTGAAGAGCGTCCGTCCGGAGAGGAAGTCGACGCCCGTCCGTCCTGCGTGGTGGTAGGACAGCCAGTCGTGGACCCCGTGCTGGGAGGGGAGTTCGCCGGTGAAGAGCGAGGCGCGGGCGGGCGAGCAGACCGGCGAGGTGCAGAAGAACCGGCTGAAGCGGATGCCGCGGTCCGCGAGGGCGTCCAGGTGCGGTGTGCGGATCTCGTCGTTCCCGGAGCACCCCATCGCCCACTGTCCCTGGTCGTCCGAGAGGATCAGCAGGACGTTGGGGCGTTCGGGGTCGCGGCTGGCCATGGGTTCCTCCTGGAGCGGTGGCCGGTGAGGGCCGGATACGGCGGGGGCTCACGCACGACGTTACGTTGCCCCCGGACACCGCCCGGCCGCGGTCCTCACCGGATCCGGACTCCGGCTCCGGGCTCCGGGCTCCGGCTCCGGCTCACGGTTCGGAGCCCGGAGTCAGAGTTCCGCCAGGGTCGGGTAGTCGTTGTACCCCTCGGCTCCGTGCACGTGCATCAGGAACTCCGGGCGGATCGGGTTGAGCGGCGCGCCCGTGCGCAGCCGCTCCACGAGGTCGGGGTTGGCGAGGAACCCGCGGCCCAGCGCGATCAGGTCGGCGCCTTCGGCCAGGAGGCGCTCCCCGCGGCGCATGCCGCCGTCTGCCGCCAGGTCCTCGCGGGAGAGCGCCGGGTTGGCGATCAGTGTGCCGGGCCACTCCTTGCGGATGGTGGAGAAGAGCGGCTGGTCCGGATCGGCGTAGATCAGGTGCAGATAGACCGGGTCGATGCGGGCGAGAGACGGCAGCAGCGCCGCGTAGATGTCCTCGGTGTCCCCCTCGTCGATGCTGTTGACGCCCAGTCCGGGCGAGATGCGTACGCCGACCCGTTCCGGGCCGATGGCCTCCGCGACGGCCCGCACCACCTCGACGGTGAAGCGGATGCGGTTCTCCGCCGGACCGCCCCACTCGTCGGTCCGGCGGTTGGTGCTCTTGGCGAGGAACTGGTGCAGCAGATGGCCGTTGGCCGAGTGGACCTCCACACCGTCGAAGCCGGCGGACACGGCGTTGCGGGCGGCGGTGGCGAAGTCGGCGATGGTGGACCTGACGTCCTCGGCGGACATCTCGATGGGCTCGACGGCATCCTGGAGCCCGCTCGGTGTGTGCAGTGTCTCCGGGAAGCGCACGGGGGACGGTGCGTGCGGGATGTGGCCGCTGGTGTCGGGGTGGCCGACCCGGCCGCCGTGCTGCAGTTGGAGGAACATCCGGCTCTCGCCGGCGGCCGCGCGCACCGCGTCGGTGACGCGGCGCCAGCCGGCGGTCTGCGCGGCGTTGTGGATACCCGGAATGTGGGGGTAGGTCTGGCCGACGGCGTTGGGTGTCGTCGCCTCGGCGATGATCAGACCGGCCGATGAGCGCTGGGCGTAGTGGGTGGCCATGAGTTCGCCGGGGACACCGTCCGCTCCGGCACGGTTGCGTGTCAGCGGCGCCATGACCAGGCGACTGGGCAGGTCCAGCCGGCCGAGGCGGACGGATTCGAAGAGGCGGGATGCGGTGGATTCCTGCTCGGTGTGCGTCATGCCGGTAACGTAGAACCTGACATTGGTGTCAGATTCAAGTCGAGGGGTGGGGCATGCGCATCGGCGAACTGGCGGCACGTACCGGCGTCGGCGAACGGTCGCTTCGCTACTACGAGGAACAGGGCCTGCTGACAGCCGACCGGACGCCCGGCGGCCACCGCGACTACCCCGAGAAGGCGGTCGACCGCGTCATCCGCATCCAGGAGCTCTACGCGGCCGGCCTGCACAGTTCGAGGATCGCCCGGATCCTGCCCTGCATGAGGGACGAGGACGGCGGTCCGTCCCTGCGGGCCACTCCGGAGCTGGTGGCCGAACTCACCACCGAGCGGGACCGGATCGACGGCAGCATCAACGACCTGCTGCGCTCCCGTGAGGTCCTGGAACAGGTCATCGACACGGCGGCGGGCCGCGCCTCCGCCGAGCCGGCGTAGTGCGCATCACGACGGCGGCGCAGCGGCTCCGGTGAGCCGCCCGCCCCCGTGTGCCCCGTCGCCTCCCCATTGACGTGATGGCCACCTGTTCCGGCCGGACGCCTCACCATTCACGAGCGGCGATGAGCGCCTCCACCTCCGCGTCGCCGAAACCGTAGGCCGTTGCGACGAACCAGAAGTCCTCGGCTATCTCCTCGCGCGCGACGGTCTCGATCTCGCTTCCCGCCGCCTCGAACTCCCCCTCCAGCGCGTTGAACTGCTTCGTCGCCGCTTCCGTGAGGGCGTACAACGCCGTGAGGTCCGAAGGCTGTTCCGCCTCGATCCGCTCGCAGAGGTCCAGGAGGATCTTCCTGCCCTTGTCCACGACGCGATCCGGGAAATACGCGTCCGCGTACAGCCCATGCAGGAACGCGTACCCCATCACCTGCTGGTTCGCGATCGACACAGTGATCCCCCACTCCTTCGGAAGCCGATGTCCCGATCCTGCACCACGCCACTGACAACGGTCCGTGCGAACGGGTCGCGGACGGAGCCCGGTGGCCCGCCCGGCGGGCATCGCCCTTCGGCCACGCTCACCGCACCACCGGCAGAAGCGGGGCGAACGTTGCATAATGCGACACCTGGAGATCCCGAGAACGAGCCCGAAGGAGTCATTCATGCCCTTGACCCGTGAAGAGCGCGAGCAGTTCCTGGCCGAACCCCATGTCGCCGCGCTGGCCGTGAACGCGACGGAGACGGACCGCGCCCCTCTCACCGTGCCGATCTGGTACGCGTACGAACCGGGCGGCGACATCTGGATCATGACGGGACGTCACTCACGGAAGGGGATCTCGATCGCCGCGGCAGGCCGGTTCTCGCTGATGGTCGACCGGGTCACGCCGACCGTTCGGTACGTCTCCGTCGAAGGTCCCGTCATCGCGACCCACGCGGCCACCCGCGAGCAACTGGTGGAGATCTCGACGCGCTATCTCCCCGCGGAGCGGGTCGACGGCTACGTCGATCTCGCCTGGCGGGAGCACGGTGAGCAGGTGGTCATCCACATGCGGCCCCAGCACTGGCTCAGTTCGGACCTCGGCGAAGCCTGAGGCGGGGAGGACGGCCGGCTCACTCCTCCAGGAGCGGGAACAGGCGCGTGACCACGGCCACGGCCACCGTGCCGGCGGGACGCGCGGCGGGGTCGTGGTCCCGGTCGCGGTACCCGGCCAGCAGGCGGCGGACGGACGCGCCGAGTTCGGCCGTCTCCGCCGGGGTCAGGTGGACCACGGTGCTGAACGACTCGTCCCGTTGCCACACGCTCGGCGCCTGTTCCCGGCGTGCCAGCCAGTGCTGGTAGCTCTCGTCCTCAAGTCCACGCGCCAGCGCGGCGAACTCCTGCGGCGCTTCCCGGCCGCTCACCTCACCGGAGTGCTCCCAGCGCAGCTGCCACGGCCGCGCCCTGCCACCGCTGTGCGGCGCCTCCTCGATGAGGCCGTGCCGGGCGAGTTGGCGCAGGTGGAAGGAGCAGAGGCCGGAGCTGTGTCCGAGGCGGGCGGCGGCCTGGGTGGAGGTGACCGTGCCGACCTCCGCGAGCAGGTCCAGGAGGGCCACTCGCACCGGGTGGTCGGGGAGGGACCGGCGGACTCGGTGCAGCCGGGGGTCCATGGACGGGACTTGACGATTCTCCTCGCTCATTTTGCAAAGGGTGCTACTTTGCAAAGCATTCGGTCAAGCTGCGCCGCGGACCGGCCGCGGATCCGCGCTTCGGCTGTCCGAGACATGTGCGGAAGGCGCTGGTACCCCATGACCGTCCCGTTCGACGACACCCCGCAGGACCGCCGGGTGCGTGTCATGGGTGAACCGGTGGACTCCTACCCCCGTGTTCCGCCCGAGGCCGAACGGGGCGCGGTGCGCCGCATCACGGTGGCCGGGGAGGAGATCCTGCGGCGGCGGTGCCGCGAGGTCACCGGCTTCGGCACGCCGGAACTGTCGCGGCTGGTCGACGACATGTTCGCCACGAACCGGGTGGCGGAGGGCGCCGGGCTCGCCGCCAATCAGGTCGATGTGGACCTGCGGTTGTTCGTGTGGGACATCGTCGACGAGTGGGGGGTGCGGCACGTCGGGCACATCGCCAATCCGGTCCTGGAGGAGGTTCCGGCGGAGCGGCGGAGCCTGGTCGAGGAGTCCGAGGGATGCCTCTCCGTTCCCGGCCCCTACCGGGTCGTGCCCCGCCTCGACCACGCCGTCGTGCGGGGCTTCGACGTGAACGGCGAACCACTGGTCATCGAGGGCCGGGGCTACTTCGCCCGGTGCCTCCAGCACGAGACGGACCACCTCCGCGGCCACCTCTATCTGGACCGGCTGGCGCAGCGGGACCGGAAGACGGCCCTGCGCGAGATGGCCGCGTCGAAGGACGAGGTGTTCGCGCGACGGGCCGCCCTCGCCGGGAAACTGGGCAAGTAGCGCCTGTGACTCTGCCGTCAGAGGCCGCTCGGGGCCTGTGACGTGCCGTCGTCGAGCGGGCGCAGGAACCGGCGTTCGTACCGGCGGATGCACTTCGTGCGGCGCGCCAGTTCGAACGCCGCCTGGCACTCGGGGTCGGTGACGCTGTCCGCGCGGTAGCGCTCGTACTCCGCGAAGCCGGGGAACGAGAAGAGGGCGTAGGCGATGTCGCTGTCTCCCTCGCTGGGCAGGAAGTATCCGTGGTGGGTGCCGCCGAACCGGTTGACGAGCACGACCCACCGACGGCCGTACTCCTCGAAGTCCTCGATGCGGTCGGGGTCGATCTCGTACTTCAGATGAATGGTGATCACCTGGGACATGGTGCCTGACCACGGTCCACCGCGGCTCACGCGCCCGTCGCGGTCACGGCCGCAGTCGCCCGGGCGCCGAGGGCTCGCGTCCGCAGGGGCCCGGGCCGCCGCCCGGGGTCAGCCCGGGGCCTTGCGGCTGAGTGCTTCCCATGCCCGGTAGACCTCGGCCCGGCCCTGGACCAGTTCCTGGACCTGGTCGAAGGACCGGTCGCCGACGATGAGCCGTCGGGGCGGATCCGGCAGTGACGCCAGTTCCATGATGACGGGGGCGGCCGTGCTCGGGTCCGGCCCGGTCTCGTCGCCCCACATCTCGGCCAGCTGGGCCCGCAGGGGCGCGTAGTGCGGGAGCGCCTCCGTCGCCGTGGTGCCCTGGGTGAACAGGCCGGTGTCGTAGCCCCCCATCTCCACGATGGTGACCTTGATGCCGAGCGGTACCACCTCCATCGCCAGCGCCTCGCTGACCGAGTCGAGCGCCACCTTGCCCGCACCGTAGAAGCCCACGGACGCCATGCCGCCGGCGGCGCCCATCGAGGTGATCTGCAGGATGCGGCCGGACCCCTGGGCGCGCATGTGCGGCAGGACGGCCTGGGCCACCCAGACCGCGCCGAAGAAGTTCACGTCCAGATGGGACCGGATCTGCTCCTCCGTGGCCTCCTCCACCATCCCGTAGAGCAGTCCCCCGGCGTTGTTGACCACGATGTCGAGCCGTCCGAAGGCCGCGGCCGCGCGCTCCACGCCGTCGAACACGGCGCGGCGGTCGGAGACGTCCAGCGCGAGCGGGACGAGCGTGTCCGGATACTCCCGGGACAGGGCCGCGAGCGGCTCGGTGTTGCGTGCCGCGGCCACGACCCGGTCCCCGGCGGCCAGAGCGGCTTCGGTGAACGCTCTGCCCAGCCCCCGGGAGGCACCGGTGATGAACCAGACTCTGGCGGTCGTCATGCAATCCCACTTCCTGCAGCTTCTTGAAACGAGACGGTTCGTCTCGCTTCGATTCAGCCTGCAGGCTCGCACCGCTCTTGTCAATACGAAACGGTCCGTCTCGTTGAAGTGCTAGCCTGAGTCCCATGACCCAGCCGATGAAGCCCGATCGCTCCCGCCGCAGCGAGCGCTCCCGTCAGGCGATCCTCGAGGCGACCCGGGCACTGGTCTCGGAGGTCGGGTACGGGAAGGTGGCGATCGAGACCATCGCCGCCCGGGCAGGGGTCGGCAAGCAGACGATCTACCGCTGGTGGCCGTCCAAGGGTGCCGTCATCTTCGACGCGTTCCTGGCGCTGAGCGAGGGCGCCGAGGGGCAGGGCACGGCGCTGCCGGACACCGGCGACATCGAGGCCGACCTGAAAGCGGTCATGCGCGCGACGGCCGCCGAGTTCGCCGACCCGGAGTTCGAGAGGCCGGTCCGTGCGCTCAACAACGAGATCAGCAACGATCCCGGCCTCGCCGCGCAGTACCACGAGAAGCTGGCCCGGCCCGTGGACGAGGCCAAGAAGGAACGGCTCCGCAGCGCGCAGCGGGCCGGCCAGCTGGCCGCGGACGCCGATCTCGATCTGGCCCTGGAAGTGCTCTACGCGCCCCTGTTCCAGCGCTGGCTGCACCGCTCGGGCCCGCTGACCGCCGCGTACGCGGACTCACTCGTCGACGTCTGGCTCAGGGCCTTCCGCCCCTGAGCGGTGTCCCCGGCGCAGCGGGCCCGGCCGGTCGTCAGCCGGCGGCCGGCCACTCCAGGGGCTCGTCGTAGAAGCCCTGGCTCAGCTGGACCGCGGCGGCCTTCTGCCCCTCGGGGATCAGGAAAGCCTTGCAGATCTTCTCCGACTGGCCCGCGGTCAGCTTCTTGAGCGAGTCGGGCGCCGGGCAGTCCGGCCACTTCGCCTCACCCATGATGACGATCAGGGCCTTCGTGCGCTCACCCTTGTCCGTCTTCACGACCAGGTCGTCGTCCATGTCGCCGACCTCCATGGCCTTGCCGCTCTTGTGCGTGACGGTCGCCCACACGTACACCGGGATCTTGGGGCTCTTGTCCTTGTCCTTGTCCAGGCCGGAATTGTCCATGTCCGCCTTCGTTCCCGTCGCCACCTTCGTGGGTGTGACGGTGAACGTGCTGCCCTTCGACTCCTTCATGGTGCTTTCCTGCGCCGGGCTCGCCTCGCCCAGGCGGTAGGTCTTCTTGTCGTCGGACGAGCCGGAGCCCTTTCCGTCCTTGGCCGAGTCCGTGCCGTTGCAGCCGCTCAGCACCACGGCCAGCGCAAGCGCGCCCATCGCCGCAGGCACGGCGCGCGTCCATGTACGCATGTGTTCCTCGTTCCCCGTTCGTACGTGCTCGTTCGCCCGCCGGAAGCATCGACTCCTGTGAGCGGGCTGTGCGTTCAAGCGCACGATCCTGCCAGAAGGGGCGGCGCGGATCGCACCGGGGGCGCAGGGAGCCGGGCGGTCGCGCGGCCGACGGGATTCGAACCCGCGGACAGGCAGGGGCAGGTCCGCCCGCACCCCGTCAGTCGTCGCGAGGGGGACCTCCCCCACGACGATCGCAATGGGCCGCTCTGCCACGGCCGCGCGACCTACGGGACCGCGCGGTCCCGATACACAGAGCATAGGTGCGGGCGAACCGGGGGCATGAGCGTTGTGCGCACCGGAGCCGTCGCGGCGTTGCGCACCGTATTCCGTAGCGGCGCGTGACCGCTCGAGATGCAGTTGAGGTGGTGCGCTGATTCGCTGGTGAGGTCGGCTCTCCCCCCGAGACCCAGGAGTGACCATGAGCATTGCGGACGAAACCGGCGGCCGCGCCGAGCGTATCCGCGCCAAGGCGCAGGAAATGAAGGAGGCCGCCGAGCGGGTCTCCGATCCTCAGGAGCGGCAGCGCCTCAAGGACAAGGCGCACCGGCTGGAGGAACGAAGCGATCAGGTCTCCACCAAGGGCGAGGGCGGCACGAACCCGCTCTGACCTGCCGTGGCGCTCCTTGCGGACCGGTGTCCCCTGTCATGGGTACGAGGGGGCGCCGGCCCGCATTGAGCCAAAGAACCACGGAACCGAGAGCTACGAGCTACTGCGTGAACCTCGGCAGCCACTTCACCCGGTAGCCCGGGTGCCCCGCGTGTTCCGCCGCCATCTGCCGGACCACGAACCCCAGCCCGAAGGCCCGGCCGGACGCGAAGTCCCGCTGGGGGCGGTCGACATCGAGCTCCGCGACCTCCGCGTACTCGTCCAAGAGCACCCTGCTGGTCTCGATGCGCTGGAGGGTCCGGGCGGGATCCTGCAAGGCGATGTGGTGGTCGTAGCCGTGCGTCCTCAGGGTGAAGGCGATGGCGCCGCCCCGGTCGTGGATCTCGCCGGGCACCTCGGCCGGGCAGCGCCACCCCTCGCCGCCCGCCGCCCGCGCGATCCCCTCTTCCTCGTCGAGACGCGCCCGGACGAACGCGACCATGTCGGAGTTGTCAGTCATCTGGTTGTGCATCCTTCCGCTCGGCTCCGCGCCTCAGGAGCCGTGGTGGACAGTATCCCGTCGCGCCGTCCTCGTCCCGCAGCCGCTCTCGGCGCCTTTGCGCACAGTCTGTGAAAGTGCGCAGCGACATCCCGTCCGGGGTTGCGAGCGTGCGGCGGGTGGGCAGTGTCCCCGCGGTCGGCTCGGACGGAGCCGGCAACGTTCGCCGGCAAGGAGAACCCCGATGCATGCCGCTCCCCACGTCCTGGACCCCTTGGCGCTCGACCGGGTCCGGGAGGACGCCGGTCTCCGTAACCGCGGGCCCGCCACTCGCGTCGACGTGCTGGGCGTCGAGGCCTGGGCCGTCACTCAGCCCGAGCTCCTGCGGCAGCTGCTCACCGATCCGCGCGTCTCCAAGGACCCGCGCAAGCACTGGCCGTTATTCCCGGACGAGGTCGTCGGCAGCTGGCCCCTGGTGCTGTGGGTGGCCGTGAACAACATGTTCACCGCCTTCGGCGACGACCACCGGCGGCTGCGCCGGCTGGTCCGGCCCGCGTTCACGGCGCGGCGCGTCCGGGCCATGACCACGGTCGTGGAAGAGATCACGGAGTCGCTGCTGGACGACCTGGCCGCCAGTCCTGACGGGACTGCCGTCGATCTCAGGGAGCGCTTCTGCTACCCGCTGCCCATCCGGGTCATCAGCCACCTGATGGGTCTCCCGGACGCCTCGCAGAGCACGTTCCGCCGGCTGATCGACAACGTCTTCTCGACCAACCTCACCCCGGAGGAGGAAAAGGCCAACAGCGCGGCGCTCTACACCGTCCTGCACGATCTGGTCGCGTCGAAGCGGACCGACCCCGGCGAGGACATGACGTCCGTGCTCATCGCCGCACGCGATTCGGAGGGCGACGGCAGCGCCCTGACCGAGGACGAGTTGCTGGACACCCTGCTGCTCGTGATCAGCGCGGGGTACGAGACGACGGTCAACCTCCTCGACCAGGCCATCACGAATCTGCTCACCCACCCCGACGAGCGCGAACTGGTGCGCAGCGGCCGGGCGCGGTGGAGCGATGTGGTGGAGGAGACCCTGCGCCGCGACGCTCCCGTCGCCCATCTCCCGCTGCGTTACGCCGTGGAGGACATCACCCTGTCCGACGGGCAGGTGATACGCCGGGGCGAGGCGATCATCGCCGGGCTCGCCGCGGCCGGCCGCCACCCCGAACTGCACGGGGCCACGGCCGACCGGTTCGACCTCACCCGTGCGGACAAGGAGCATCTGTCGTTCGGTCACGGGGTCCACCTGTGCCTGGGAGCGCCGCTGGCCCGGCTGGAGGCGGAGACGGCGCTGCGCGGGCTGTTCGGCCGGTTCCCCGGTCTCACGCTCGCGGTGCCGGAGAGCGAGCTCCGGCCGCTGCCGTCCTTCATCTCGAACGGGCACGACCGGCTTCCGGTGCACCTGGCCGGCCCTTCGGGTTCCGCGTAGCGGGACGGACGGGCGGGCGTTTCGGCCCGTCCGTCCCTGCCGCTCAGTGCGGGGTGTCCGCCGGTTCCAGGACGAGGACCGGGATCTGCCGGTCGGTCTTCTTCTGGTAGTCGGCGTAGTCGGGGTACGCCGCCACGGCGCGCTCCCACCACTGCGCCTTCTCGTCCCCCGTCACCTCACGGGCGGTCATGTCCTGGCGGACCGGCCCGTCCTGCAGTTCGGCGCGCGGGTCGGCCGTGAGGTTGTGGTACCAGACGGGGTGCTTCGGCGCCCCGCCCTGCGAGGCGACCACCGCGTACGAGCCGTTGTGCTCGACCCGCATCAGGGGTGTCTTGCGGATCTTCCCGCTCCTGGCGCCCAGCGTCGTCAGGACGATGACGGGCATGTCCCGCAGCGTCGTCCCCTCCGTTCCGCCCGAGCTCTCGTACTGCTCGACCTGGTCACGAACCCATGGGGTGGGGCTCGGCTCGTACTCGCCCTGGAGCGGCATGGCAACTGTCCCGTCGTCGGTGTGCGGCCGCGGCGACGTGTCGGCCGCGGACCCTCATCATGACTTCAACACCGCCGGCCGACGGAAAATCCGGGCACGGCCGACGTGTCGCGCGAACGGTCCGCCGCCGTCGGCGCGAGGAACCGGCCCTGCTGGCAAGGGAGTCCGGGCGACGGTCAGCGGGCGAAGCTGTCGCGGCGGCGGGCGGACGACACGAGTCCGCCGCCGAGGAACACGGCGAGCCCTGCGGCGCAGCCGGTCAGCGCGAGGACGAGCGTTCTGGTTCCCGTCGCGGCGAGGGGCCGCTGTGCGGGAGGGGTGTCTCCTGCGGCGGCGAGGATGAGGTCGGTGACCGCGTCGGGGCGGGAGGCCATGGCGACGTGCGAGGAGTTCACCTCGACGGTGTGGGCGTGGGCGCGGTCAGCCTGGAAGCGGGCCAGACGGGGCGGCACGATCCTGTCGCCGGTCGCGACCAGCGCCCAGGAGGGGATGGTCCGCCAGGCGGCCGCGGCGGCCCTTTCCCCGAACGCTGATGCGTTCAGGGGGCGTTGGGAGGCCGCCATGACGGCGGCGGCCGCTCGGGGCCGGTCCGCGGCGACGAGGGCGTGGAATCTGGCGTTCTGGATGTAGAGGTCGGCGCCCGGTGTCCCGTCGGCGTTCCGGACGGGTGTGCGCCTGAGCGCCGCACCGAGTCCGCTGCCCGGGAAGCGCGAGCTGAGTGGTCCGAGCGCCTCGCCCCGGTCCGGCATCAGGGCGGATATGTAGACCAGGGACGTGACGTGCGGATTGCCCGCTGCCGCGACGCCGATGACCGCTCCCCCGTAGCCGTGGCCCACGAGCACGACGGGGCCCGTGATGCGCTTGAGCACGTCGGCCGCTCCGGCGGCGTCCGCAGCGAGGCCACGGAGCGGGTTGGCGGGGGCGACGACCGTGTATCCGTGGCGCTGCAGTCGCTCGGCGACCGCGTTCCAGCCGGACGCGTCGGCGAAGGCGTCGTGCACCAGCACCACCGTCGGCCTGGGGTGCCCGTCCTCGCCCCGGGCGGCCGCGGCGGGTGCGGCCGCCCCGTACAGCACTGCGGTGAGGGCGGCCGCGAGGGCACATCCGCGTCGCGTACCCCGCTGGCCGAGGAAGGCCGGTATGCGCATGCCGATCCCGATTCTTCAGACGCCGTGACGCCCTCAGCGTCGCCGGACCCGGCCGGTGCGGCGCGGCCCGGGGAGCACGCGGGTGACGGCGGCGGCCATCCGGGTGCCGCTGGCCGCCCGGCGCCGGGTCATTCGGTGTCGGCGTACCCGAGGGTCCGGTTCATCCCGATGGCGCTGTCGTTCGCCGGATGGTGGAAGGTACGGATCCGCCGCACGCCGCTCTCGGCGGCGAACCGCATCCCGAACGTCTTCATCGCGAGCGAGATGCCGCGGCCCCGGTGGGCCGCCCGCACCCCGGTCATCTCGTTGAACAGGAAGTCCCCGTGGTTCGAGGTGGCCGCCATGCCGATCCACTCGTCGCCGTCCAGGGCGATCACGACGCCCCGCGGATCGTACGAAGGGGTGTCGAAGCGGCGTGTGCAGAACTCCTCGTACGAGAAGAACTCGCCCCGCTCCGGGATGTCGGCCGAGCACTCCTTGTTGAGTGCGTACAGCGCACGCCGGTGCTCCGGGGTGTCCCCCAGATCGGCGAGGGTGGTCAGGCGGATGCCCTCGTCACGGCACTTGGTCACGTGCCGCTCGAACCGGTCCGTGTCGAAGGCGGCCAGGTCGAGTTCCAGCCTCACCCAGGTGTCGGCCATGATGCGTCCTCCATCCGTCCCGCACGCCGGGACGAGAGGTTCGCAGGCCGGCGCCGTCGTCGGAGCCCCCACCCTACGCAGAGCGGGGGCTCCTGTTCGTACCGGTGTCCGGTCAGCTGACGTCGACGTCGATGCAGGCGTAGAAGGCGTTGGACGTGTCTGCGATGTTCCACACCGCGAGGACCTTCTGCTTGCCGGTGTGACTGCCGAAGTCCACCTGGTGGGTGACGGTGGCGCCGGGCTGGGCGCCGTTGTCGTTGAACTCGGCGATCTTCTGGCCTCCGGCGAAGTACTGCCAGGTGCTGGTGGAGTGGCGGGCGGTGAGCACCCACTGGAAGGAGGTGCTCCGGCTCACCGGGGTGACGTGCCAGCCCTTGGAGTCGTCGTCGAGATCGGCGAACCTGCTGTTGCCGCCGCTGCAGCTGGTCAGCCCCTTGGGGCCTTCCACGCTCTGGGGTTCGTACGTGATGTCGCCGCAGCTGACGGTGCCGGCGGCACACTGCGCCTGCCTGCTGGGCGGCGAGGAGATGTAGCCGTGGGCGCTGGCGGAGCTCACCGGGAGGGTCAGGGCGAGGACCGGTGCGAGTACGGCACCGATGGCTGCTGCGGTCTTCCTTTTCGCGTGCATGCTTCTCCTTCACATGAGGCGTCGCTGCGCGCGGGCGGACCGTGGGGGGTCCGGGAGCGGCAGACCGGCCTCTCAGGTGTGGGGCCAAGAGGCGCGAAGGGCACGGCAGGATGCGTGGCCGGACAACCCGCTGGAACGCGGGCTTCCGGCGCCGGCCCTGCACTTGGCCTAGACCATACCCATCGAGGGATGACCGTCAAGGGCGCCGCGGAGAAGGGGAGTTCACGCGTGTGGCCGGTTCTGGGCCCTGTCGGCCGTGATCCGCCGGACAGCCCTCAGCGGGGTGCCTCGCCGTAGTGGACGGTGACCTTCTCGAAGCCGAGTGAGCCGAGCAGTCCCTGGAGCATCGCGGTGGTGTTCTTCTCGGCGCGCTGCGTCAGGCCGCTCTCCTTGGCCGCTTCACCGATGTGCTGGGCGGCGAGTTTGTTGACCGCCTGCTCGCTGCCCGGGTTGTCGGAGAAGAAGTCCCCGATCCGGTCGAAGAGTCCGCGCTGCTTGGACACCGCGTACGAGCGGTCCGGGTCGAGTGCGGCCTTGCCCAGGACGGCGTGCGGCAGCCTGATCTCGGCCTCCGTGCGGTCGTCGTTGACGACGACGCCGTTGCGCGCGGTCCTGCCCAGGTCCACGGAGGCGCCGACGGTGCCGGCGCCGACGTACAGCGTGCGCGAGCCGCGGATCGCGTCGGGGAGGAACTTCGTGTCCTTCTCCAGGTCGACGACGACCTGGAAGTTGCCCGCCGCCGCCTCGTACCGGCTCATGTCCTGGATCGACTTCAGCACGGCGGGACCCGAGCGGTCCCGGGTCTCCTCGCCGAAGACGTCGGAGAGCCCCGGGAGCAGGCTGAGGCGGGTGCCGAGGAGCAGCAGGACGAGGGCGGCCGCGGCGATGGCCGCGATCCTCCCCCATCGATGGGTGCGGCGGTCCCGGACGCGGCCGGGGGCTGCGGTGTCGTCGGGCTGTCGGGACTGGTCCGTTGCCGGGTCGGTGGACGTCATACTCTCCGTGTGACCCGGCACGGGGGATTCACGCCGCCTGCCGGTGCGAATTGCGTCAGGTTCCGTACGGCGGCGCAGACGCACCGGACGTACCGTCACCGTTCGCCGCAGCCCCTCACGCCCCGGTGACCCCGTCCAGCCGCTCGCGCACCAGGTCGGCGTGGCCGATGTGGCGTGCGTACTCGCCGATCATGTGGACGTGTACGAGCCGCAGCGAGAAGACCTCGCCGTCGTGGACGAAGGTGTCGTCGAACGAGGCGCCCGCGACGATCTCGTCCGCCAGCCGGCACTCCTCGACCAGCCGGGCGTAGTCCTCGGCGGCCCGGGCCGGGTCGAGGTCCTCGAAGTCCGCGTCCCTGCCCTTCTCCGGGTCGTACATCGGGGCGAGGTCCTCACCGGCGAACCGCTGCCGGAACCAGGTGCGTTCGACCTTGGCCATGTGGCGGACGAGTCCGAGCAGCGAGAGGTTCGACGGGGGCGTGGTCCGCTCGGCGAGCTGTTCGCCGGTCAGGCCGGCGCACTTCTGGAGGAGGGTGGCGCGGAACCAGCCGAGGTATCCGGTGAGCATGTCCCGCTCTTGGGCGACGAGTGAGCCGCCCATGCGTTCGGCTTCAGGTGCTGTCCATGTCATCGGGTGATCATGCCTGCATGCGGGTGAATCGCACGAGCGCTTTATCCCCGCGCGTGGTAGTCGCTGTCGTCGGACGACGAGCGGGTCACCGACGTCGTCACGCTGCTGACGAGCCCGAGGACGAGGAAGAGGACCAGCAGCACCTTGCCCGCGGTGCTCATGACCAGGGGGCGGGTCGCGGACCGTCCCTGCTGCTGCGGTACGGACAGGGCGTCCTCGCCGAAGAACCCCTTGGGGTAGGCGGGGGTGAGCATCGAGAGATAGGCGGACACCCGCATCTCGTAGCGCAGGGTGGCCGCGGTCGCCTCGAACAGGGGGCGGGGCATCCGGCCCAGGATCAGCGTGATCAGCCACCACACGACCGCCAGGACGCACCAGCCGGACGTGGCGAGGCTCTGCAGGATGGCGGCGGGAATCACCAGGATCAGCCGGAAGAACACGGCCAGCCGGTTGAGCCGCGTCGGACGGACGTCGATCGCGACCGGGTAGCCGGACGGCTGGGTCAAGGTGAACGGCGGATAGCGGTCGACGAGGAGCATGCCGCTCGCGGCGACCCGGGTGCGGTAGGCGAGGACCGCCGCGAGGAAGCGGAAGACGGGTTCGGGCAGCCGGCCCAGGACGAGGGCCGCGAACCAGCCGAACACCACGGTGAAGAAGGCCGCGATCTCCAGGACGAACAGCACGATGAAGTGCGGGATCAGCAGGAGGAGGCGGACCAGGACGGTGAGCCGCCGCTGGCGCGTGGGCTCGATGATGTCCAGGACGGGCAGGAATTCGTCCGCGTCCCCGGTCCTTCGCCCCGGGCTCCATTGCGCGTCGGCCATGTCGCTTCTCCTCGGCAGGTGGTCCGTACGCCTGCGGGAGATGCGGCGTCACAGTCACCCCACGCTGGGACCGCCGGGGACGGCCTGCAAACGGCCACGGTCCGATCGGGTGCCACGGCCGGGGCCCGGGCGGCTGCTCCGCCGGGCCCCGGCCGTGGGTCAGCCCTTGCGGACGCGTGTCCGGGTGAAGCCGGCCCGTACTCCCTGGCGCACCCGCGTCCAGGACGTGGCCGCCCGGCCGGTCGGCTTCCCGGTCCGGGGACGGGCGGGCTTCGGACGCGGTTTGCGCGCCGGAGCCTCCTTCTTGCGGGCCGGAGCCGGCTCGGGCTCGGGTCCGGCGGCGAGCACGTGGTAGCGGTGGCTCAGCCGCCGCCCCACCAGCAGATAACCGAGCAGCGCGCCGGCCGTGTTGAGGATGACGTCGTCGATGTCGAACGCGCGCCCAGCGACGAGGGCTCCCTGCACCAGTTCCACCACGACGATGACCAGGACGGTCAGCAGCACCATGCGGACCATGCGCAGCCGCCGCGGCACGAGGATGGGCAGCAGAACGCCGAACGGCATGCCCAGCACCAGGTTGCCGCCCGCCTGTTTGCAGGCGGCGAGGAACGTGTAGTCCTCGGCGTACTGCCGCAGCGAGCGCCCCGGGCGCAGGTTCGACGTGACGATGTCCTCCGACGCGGGCGACGGTGTGAGCGTCACCTTCGCCAGGACGACGGAGAAACCGACCATGGCCAGGAGGGCCAGTACCAGGATGCTGACCTGGAGCAGCACACGGCCCCATGTCCTGTGCCGCGTTCCGTTGCGCGGACCTCTTCCAGCCTCTGCATTCATGGCCGACAGTTGCCCACGACCGGCCACGTCACACCTGCCGGCGGCACACTGCGTCGCGGCGGATCGGAAGCCAGACTGGTCGGAGCGGGCCGGTGTGCGAGCAGTACGCCGGACACGGCAGGACCGACTGATGCGGAGACCCCATGACGAGCGACCGCGGGAATCAGCCGCTGCACTGTCTGGTCACCGGCGCCACGGGCTACATCGGGGGGCGGCTGGTCCCGGAGCTGCTGGCGGCGGGGCACCGGGTGCGCTGTCTGGCGCGTACTCCGGAGAAGCTGCGGGACTACCCGTGGGCGGGCGAGGTGGAGATCGTCCGCGGTGACGTCACGGACGCGGATTCGCTCGCGCCCGCGCTGCGGGGCATCGACGTGGCGTACTACCTCGTCCACGCGCTGACGTCCGGCGAGGGTTTCGAGGAGACGGACCGCAGGGCCGCCACGGTCTTCGGTGAGCAGGCGCGTGCCGCGCACGTCGGCCGGATCGTCTACCTCGGCGGTCTCACCCCGTCCGACGTGCCCGAGCACGAGCTGTCGCCCCATCTGCGGTCGCGGGCCGAGGTCGGCAGGATCCTGCTGGACTCCGGCGTCCCGACCGCCGCGCTGCGGGCCGCGGTCATCATCGGATCCGGATCGGCGTCGTTCGAGATGCTGCGGTACCTGACCGAACGGCTGCCCGTGATGGTGACGCCGAGCTGGGTCTCGACACGGATCCAGCCGGTCGCGGTGCGGGACGTGCTGCGCTGCCTGGTCGGCAGCGCCCGGCTGCCGGGCGAGGTCAGCCGCACGTTCGACATCGGCGGACCCGACATCGTCACCTACCGCGACATGATGCAGCGCTACGCGGAGATCGCGGCGCTTCCGCACCGGCTGATCCTGCCCGTCCCGATGCTGACCCCGCGGCTGTCCAGCCACTGGATCGGGCTGGTCACGCCGGTGCCGCGGGCGATCGCGCGCCCGCTCGCGGAGTCCCTGCGGTACGAGGTCGTCTGCCGGGAACACGACATCGCCCGGTACGTCCCCGAAGGTCCCGGGCAGCCGTTCGGCCTCGACAAGGCGCTGGAACTGGCGCTGCAACGCGTCCGGGAGGCCCGGGTCACCACCCGGTGGTCCTCCGCGTCGATCCCCGGCGTGCCCAGCGATCCGCTGCCCACCGACCCCGACTGGGCCGGCGGCAGCCTGTACACGGACGTGCGCGGCCGCGAGGTCGAGGCGTCCGCGGAGGCCCTCTGGCGCGTCGTCGAGGGGATCGGCGGCGACCACGGCTGGTATTCCTTCCCGCTCGCCTGGGCGGTGCGCGGGTGGCTCGACCGGCTGGTGGGAGGTGTCGGCCTGCGGCGCGGGCGGCGTGACACCGACCGGCTGAGGGTGGGTGACTCGCTCGACTTCTGGCGCGTCGAGGAGATCGAGCCTGGCCGCCTGCTGCGGCTGCGCGCGGAGATGCGGCTGCCGGGGCTGGCGTGGCTGGAGATGCACGTGGAGCCCGACGGCCGCGGCCGGGCGCGGTACCGCCAGCGCGCCCTCTTCCACCCGCGCGGACTGCTGGGTCACGCGTACTGGTGGAGCGTGTGGCCGTTCCACTCGGTCGTGTTCGGCGGGATGGCCCGCAACATCGCCCGTACGGCAGAGGGCGCGGCATCACCCGAACGGGCGAGCGCACCGGTGTCACCCTGACCGATGGGCCCGCGGGCGGTCGGGGGACGGCAGCATGGCAGTCCCCGGCCCCCTCAGGAGTAGCGCCATGACCGTAGCGGTCGTCCTGTTCACCGCCGATCTCCGGCTCCACGACCACCCGCCGATGCGGGCGGCCCTCGCGGCGGCTGACGAGGTCGTGCCTCTCTTCGTCCGCGACCGGGCGATCACGGAGGCCGGATTCGGTGCCCCCAACCGACTGGCCTTCCTCGCGGACTGTCTGAGAGACCTCGACGCCGGGCTGCGCGAGCGGGGCGGACGGCTGGTGATCCGCTCGGGCGATGTCGTCGAAGAGGTGGGGCGGATCGTCTCCGAGACCGGCGCCGGCGACGTCCATGTGGCCGCGGGCGTCAGCGCCTACGCCCGCCGCCGCGAGGAACGGCTGCGCGCGGCGCTGGAGTCCGGCGGCCGGCGGCTGCACGTCCACGACGGCGTGGTCACGGCGGTGGCGCCCGGTGCCGTGACGCCCGCCGCGTCGGACCACTTCGCGGTGTTCACCCCGTACTTCAGGCACTGGTCCACGGAACGGATCAGGGACGCGTTCGGCGCGCCCCGCTCCGTACCGGTCCCGGACGGGCCCGGGTCCGAGCCGGTGCCGCTCCGCCCGGACGTGTCCGGGGTCTCGCCGGGGCTCGCCGAAGGCGGGGAACGACAGGCCCGTACCCGGCTGACGGCGTGGCGGCGGCACGGGATCACGGCGTACGAGGACGGGCACGACGACCTGGCCGGGGACGCGACGTCCCGGCTCTCGCCGCATCTGCACTTCGGCACCCTGTCCCCCGTCGAGCTCGTCCACCGGGCCCGTTCCGCCGGCGGGACCGGAGCCGACGCCTTCGTCCGGCAGCTGTGCTGGCGCGAGTTCCACCACCAGGTCCTCGCGGCCCGGCCCGCCGTGTCCCACGAGGACTACCGCACCCGGCACGACCGGTGGCGGTCCGAGGCGGACGCGGCCGAGGAGATCGAGGCCTGGCGGCAGGGGCGCACCGGCTACCCGGTGGTCGACGCCGCGCTGCGCCAGCTGCTCCATGAGGGCTGGATGCACAACCGCGGCCGGCTCCTCGCCGCGGGCTTCCTGACCAAGACCCTGTACGTGGACTGGCGCATCGGCGCACAGCACTTCCTGGACCTGCTGGTCGACGGAGACGTCGCCAACAACCAGCTGAACTGGCAGTGGATGGCGGGAACAGGCACGGACAGCCGCCCCAACCGGGTGCTCAACCCCGTGACGCAGGCCCGGCGCTACGACCCGGACGGCAGCTATGTGCGTCGCTGGGTGCCGGAACTGGCGGGAGTGTCCGGGCCCGCCGTGCACGAGCCCTGGAAGCTCCGGGGGCCGGAGAGCGACCGCCCGGACTATCCGGAGCCGATCGTGGAACTGTCCGACGGGCTGGCCCGCTTCCGGCGGGCGCGCGGCCTGGACTGAGGCCGGGTCCGGACCCGGCACCGCGCCGCGCCGCGCCGCGCCGCGCCGCGCCGCGCCGCGCCGGGGGCAACGTCGCCCGGCCTGCGGGATGGCGGCGAAGATGCTGACGTGCCGACCTCCACCGCCTCCACCGATCCGGCCGGCCGCGACACCGCGGACGATCCCCGCGGGCATGCGGCGCTCCTGCTGCTGTCGGCTGCCTCCGGGGCGGCGGACGCCTTCGTGTTCCTCCGGGTCGGCCAGGTCTTCGCCGGGGTGATGACGGGCAACCTTGTGCTGCTGGGCGCCTCGGCGGCGGGGGCCGGGGAGGACGGAGTCGCGCTGCGCGTGGTCACCGCGCTGGCCGGTTACGGCTGCGGGGTGGCCTGGGGCGCGGTGGCGGGTGAGCGGACGTGGTGGCGGCTGCCGGTGATGCTGCTGGCCGAGGTGGTGCTGCTGGCCGCCGGCGCGGTGCTGTGGGCCTGCGGCGTGATCACCTCGGACGGCGAGTCACTGGGCCTGCTGGTGCTCATGGCGCTGGCGATGGGCATCCAGGGACGGGTGCGTGCCACTCCCACGAACTACTTCACCGGGACGCTGACCTCACTGGTCGGGCGGCTCGCCCGGGGGGCCCTGCGCCGCGGGGACGGCTGGGTCGTCGGCCGGCTGGTCTCCGTGGTGGCGGGTGCGGCGGTGGCCGCGCTGGCGGTGCGCCTGTGGCCGGCGGCCGGGGCCGTGCCGGCGGCCGCGCTGGCCGCTGCGGCGCTGCTCGTCGAAGCGACGGGGCGGCGTGCGGTTCCGGCGCGCGAGGGGCCGTAGGCCCCGGGCAGAAGGAAGCCCCGGCCGGATCGGGGGAATCCAGCCGGGGCGGCTCAGGTGGCGGCGCTCAGCGCATCGTCCACATATAGGTGAACGATAAACCACCGACTCCTGTTCCCGGGAATCCGCACCCCGGACTGTGATCCAGGGCACGGAAGGCCGGGCGGTACGACTCGGCGTCACGCCCCGGGGGCGGACACCCCGGTGCCGTAGCGACGGTTGAACTGCTCGATCCGGCCGGCCGTGTCCAGCACCTGCTGGTTCCCCGTGTAGAACGGGTGGCTCGCCGAGGAGGTCTCCACGTCGATGACGGGATAGCTCCGGCCGTCCTCCCAGGTCACACGCTGATCCGAGTCGGCGGTCGACCGGGTGAGGAAGGCAGCCCCCGAGGCGCGGTCACGGAAGACCACCGGACGGGAGACGGGGTGGATTCGGGACTTCATGGATGTTCCTTCCCTGATGCGGTGGAGTGGGCGGACGGCGGTGCGGCCTGCTCGGCCGCCGGTCAGCGTTCCTCGCGGAACAGCACGTGGCGGCCGGCCGCGGGGTCGAACTTGCGCAGGACCAGCCGGTCGGGGTTGTTGCGACGGCTCTTACGCGTCACGTAGCTCTGCCCCGTTCCGGCGGTCGAGCGGAGGGTGACGACGGGACGGGCTTCACTGCGGGCCATGGGCACCTCCGGACTCGTACAGCGATCCCGGACCCTTGATGGGAACGGGATTCGTTTTCGTTCCGGTCGTGTAACGCGGGCACGGCCCGGAGCATTCCCGCCCCCTCCGCACTCCCGCACGGGGCGCCCAACGCGCTTCCGTGACGCCGTCACGCGGGGCGGCGACGCTCGTTGATCGCTGTGCCCGACACAGCAGAGGACCTCCCGAGGAATGTGAGCCATGCGCCTGAAGAACGCCCTGACCACGCTGGCGGCCACCGCCATGATCGCCGCCTGTTCGATCACCGCGGCCGGCCCGGCGGCCGCCGCGGGTGACACCGCGCCCGCCTGCGTGGCGCGCGAGGTCATCAAGCAGAACAAGACCGCCTGGACGACCAACAACTGCGGCCGCAACATGCACATCCAGCTGGTCATCGACCACGGCCCCGACCGGAGCTGCTGGACCACCACCCCCGGCGAGACCCTCGAATGGAAGTGGAAGATGGGCTCGTACGGCCGTATCGCACTCTGCTGATCCCACCGGCCGCCACCGCCCCGGCGGACCGGACCGGCCGGCCCCGGAGCCCCCGCCGGTCGCGGGGGCTCCGGCCGCATATGCCCCTCGGCCGCCCGCGCGCACCGCGCGCAACCGGCTCGCACAGGCGCTCGACCGTCACCGCGCGCCGGATGACTTGCATCAACACCCGCATCCAGCAAGGGTGTTCGACGGATCGCCGTTCCGGTCAGCCGCTGGCATATGACGGGTGCAAGAACGCATCGAGTGTTGCCAAACCACTTACGGGGTCCCTTCGGCTGTGCAACAGTCGTATTCGGTCCACCCTCAGACCCTGGTTGTACCGCGCCTGTATCGGAGTACGACATGCCGCCCCACCTGTCCGCGGACCGCCCCGCACCCCAGCCGCCCGAGCGCGATGCCGGTGATGCCGTAGACGCGTTGATCAGCCGGACGCGTCGGCTGCGCGGCGACGTGGACGCGGTGCGGCGCGACACCGTCCTGGTCGACGAGGACGACCCGCAGCTGCGCTGGCAGCGCGCGCTCTGCGATCTCGCGGTGCATCAGCTCGACGATCTGGGCGCACATCTGGGACAGCTGAAGGAAGGGCTCTCGCCCGAGGCGGCGGAACAGCTCGCTGCGCGGACGGCCCCGCTGACCGGCCAGGAGCCGATCGCCGACGAGCAGCCGGGCTCCCTGATCGGCCGGGTGGGCAGCGCCGAATGGAATCTGCTCACCGACGAGGTGACCTGGTCCGACGAACTGTTCCAGATCTTCGGCCGCACCGCCGAGGCCGGACCGCTCTCCCTGGACGACCTGCCCGCCGTACTCCTGCCCGAGGACCAGCCGCTGCTCACCGCGCTGGTGACCGACTGCCTCGTCGACGGCAAGCCGATAGACGGTGAATTCCGCATCCTGCGCCCGGACGGGCGGATGCGGAGCCTGCACATGATGGGCGAGCCCGTGCTCGACGCGGACGGCTGCACCGCCTCCATGTGGGCGGTCCTGCGCGATGTCAGCGCGCTGCACCGCAGCCGGCAGACGGTACGCCGGACGCAGGAGTCGGCCCGCCGCCAGCAGGACATCGCCCGGGCCGAGCGCCGGATGGCCATGGATCTGCAGGAGGCCGTGCTCCCGCCGTGGCGGGGCTCGCTGCGCCTCCCGGACCAGGGGCCCGGGGCCCTGGACATCGCGGCCCACTACCTGCCCTCGGAATCGAGCGCCCTGATCGGTGGCGGCTGGTACGACGCGATGGAACTGCCGGACGGCAGGACGCTGCTCACGGTCGGCGATCTCACCGGTCACGGCATCCAGGCCACCTCCGCCATGGCGATGATCCTCGGTGCGCTGCGCGGCATGGCCGTGGCCGGGATCGAACCCGGGGCGCTGATGGGGCACCTCAACCAGTTACTGGAGACATCGATCCAGCCCGCGCTGGGCAGCGCGGTGTGCTGCCGGTTCGACCCCGCCACCCGCAGGCTGGACTGGGCGCAGGCCGGACACCCGGCACCGCTGCTCTTCCGCGACGGGGCCGGGCGCCCGGTCCCTCCGCCGGACGGGGTGCTGCTCGGAGCGGCGTCCGGGGTCACCTACGAGCAGGAAGAACTGCACCTGCTGCCCGGTGACGTGCTGGTCCTGCACACCGACGGGCTGGCCCGGGACAACGGGAACACGCGCAACGGCCTGCGCCCGGGCACGGAGACACTGCTCGGACTCGCGCCGCGCTTCGCCGAGGCCCGTACCGCGCAGGAGTGCGTACGGACCGTCGTCGAGGAGTTCGGCGGCACCGAGCGTCTGGACGACGCGTGTGTGCTCATCGCCCGCATCGGGGCGTAGCGGCAGCACGGACGTACCCCGCGCGACGGCACGGCACGGGTGTCGAGGGACGGCGCCTCCCCGTCGTGGCGCCAGCAGGTCAGATCCCGGAACTCCTGGGCCTCTTGATGATGGAGCTCTGCGGCAGCGAGAGCTGGATCTCCTCGCGCAGGTCCTCGATCTTCGCGTAGCCGGCGAACTGACCGGTCAGCCGGTACATCTCGCGCAGCCGGTCCCAGGTGCGGTGCGAGGAGGTCTCCCCCATCGTCACCAGGGCGAGCCGGGCATAGCGGTCGGCCTGCTCGGGGTCGTCGGCGATGAAGCAGGCCGAGGCCAGCGAGATGTAGTCGAAGATCTTGGACCGCTGGCGTCCGTTGACCCGCAGCTCCAGCGCCTGCTTGGCGTGGCGCTGGGCCATGACGGCCGCCGAGGGGTCGTGCTCGGCCAGCGTGCGGAACGCCAGGGCCTGCATACCGTGCAGATCGGCCTCGTCGAACATCTGCATCCAACTCGGCGGGGGCACGTCGCCCTTGTCCGAGACGAAGAGCTCCTCGGCGCGGCCGAGGGTGCGGCGCATGGCCTGGCCCCGGCCCATGGACGCCTGCGCCCAGGCCTCGATGGTGTGCAGCATCGCCTGGGTGCGCGGCAGGACCATGTCGCCCGAGCCGGACTTGGCGAGCTTCATGAGGTCGAGGGCGTCGTCGGGACGGCCCAGGTGGACCATCTGGCGGGCCGCCCGGGAGAGTGCCTCGCCGGCGCGCGGGCGGTCGCCGCCCTCGCGCGCCGCGTGGGCGGCGATGACGAAGTACTTCTGGGCCGTGGGTTCGAGACCGATGTCGTGGGACATCCAGCCCGCGAGCACGGCGAGGTTGGCGGCGACGCCCCAGAGGCGTCGCTGCAGGTGGTCCGGGTGGCGGTAGGCGAGCATGCCGCCCACCTCGTTGAGCTGGCCCACCACGGCCTTGCGCTGGAGGCCGCCGCCGCGGGAGGCGTCCCAGGCGCGGAACACCTCCACGGAGCGCTCCAGTGCCTCGATCTCCTCCGAGCCGATGGGCGCGGCCTCGTACCGGTCGTAACCGGCCGGGTCCGCGTGCACGGGGTCGTCGATACGTGGGGCGTCGGCCGCCAGTACGGGGTCGGTGTGCAGCCAGTCGTGCATGGGGCCGGCGATCGTGGAGCCGGCGGCGAGCGCGGCGCCCGCGCTCACCAAGCCGCGTCGGTTGAGCATGAGGTCCATTCCCGTGAATTCGGTGAGGACCGCTGCCGTCCGCTCGGGCGCCCACGGGAGTTGGTCGGGATTGTGTTCCGTCCCGGTCTCCTGCCGTTTCCCCACACGCCCGCGTCGGCCGAACCCGAGGTCCTCGATGGTCACGACACGACCGAGCCGCTCGGTGAACAGGGCCGCCAGCACCTTGGGCACGGGATCGCGCGGGGACTCCCCCATGTCGATCCAGCGCCTCACCCGCGAGGTGTCGGTGGCCAGTTGGGGGTGGCCCATGGCCGCCGCCTGCCTGTTCACCATTCTCGCGAGTTCACCCTTGGACCAGCCGGCAAGGCCGAACAGGTCGGAAAGGCGGGTGTTGGGTTCTCCGGTCACGTCAAGCCCCCAGGTTCTCGGCTGTGTTGACAGTAACCCCCTGTCAGATGCCTTGCGACTATTCGCCAGGCTTCGCCAGGGGTCGCCACGTGGTCTGCCACGGGCGGTCCGGTGTCAGGTAGGAGTGCGCCACCCCGCCCGGCAGCCCTAGGTACTCCCCAGGGTGCCGAACGGCCGCCGGCCGGGGCGGCGCACGCAACTTGTCGGCGCACGAAGGGATCTGTCTCGCCCATGTACACAGCATCGTCCTCCGTGTCCGCCCCGCCCCGGCCGCTTCGCCCCCTCGGGGCGGGCGGCGGACCGTATCTCGACCCCCGCGCCGCCGCACCGGCGCCCGGCATCGGTCGGACCCGGCGGATGGCAGGGCCGGGCGCCCCTTCGCTCAGCGGAAGACTGGACCTGTCCGGCCCGCAGGGCGCGCAGCTGAGGATGGCGATCGCCTCGGTGCAACGGATCTGCCCCGAGTTCAACCCGGTGCAGGTCCTGCGGCGGAGCGGCCGTTCGGTGCTCCTCGTCGGTTCCACCGGCCGCGCCACGGCGGTCGCCAAGTGTTTACTGGACCACTCCCCCGCGTGGTCGGAGCGTTTCCGCCACGAAATAGCGGCATACCGGGCGTTCGTCCGGCACCGCCCTCCGGTCCGGGTGCCCCGGCTCATCGCCGCGGACCCCGAGAACTGCACCCTGGTCATCGAGCGGATGCCCGGCCGGGTGGCGGCGCTGACGAGGCACCCGTCGGAGGCTCCGCCCCGGGCGGATCTGCGGGCCGTGCTCGGCGCGGTCAGCCGGGTCAACGCCTGGCGCCCGCCGTCCGGTCTGTTCGACGCCCCGCTGGACTACGCGGCACGCATCGCGCGCTATCACGAGCTCGGTCTGTTCACGGACCGTGATCTGGGCGACCTGCAGAAGCTGCTGCACGGTCTCGCCGGGGGCCGTCAGGGCATGGGCCAGTTCTGCCACGGGGACGCGCTGCTCTCCAACATCCTGCTGTCGCCCACCGGCCCGGTGCTGGTGGACTGGGAGCACGCCGGCTGGTATCTGCCGGGCTACGACCTGGCGACGCTCTGGGCGGTGCTGGGTGACGCGCCGGTGGCGCGGCGTCAGATCAGCCAGCTGGCCCAGGTCGCTGGTCCCGCGGCGCGGGACGCGTTCCTGGTCAATCTGATGCTCGTGCTGACCCGGGAGATCCGGACGTACGAGACGGCTGTCCAGCGGGCCATGCGGGACACCTCCGCGCCCGCCCGCACCGGCCAGGACCGTCCGGGCGCGCTGTCGTCGGGCGAGGAGCAGCGGCTGCTGCTGCGCCGGCTGCACGACGACTGCGCCATGGCGCGGCGGGCCGTTCGAGCCGCGGTCGGCACTCGCTGACCTGACGGACGGGGGATGCGCGCTGCGGGTCCGGTGCCGACACACCGGGCCCGCGGCGCGCGCTGTTGTGCGGTGCCGTCGGGCCGGCAGCCGGGTTCCCGGGTGCCGGCCCGACGTTTTCAGTGGGCGCGGACGATGTCCACGTCGGACGCCTTCACGAAGGCGATGCGGTGGCCGATCTGGACCGTCACGTACTTCTCCTTGCCACGGAAGTACGCGTGGTCCAGGGGGTAGGAGGCGTCGATGGTCGGCGCGTAGAAGAAGCCGGTGGGGGCCTCGCCGCCGCCGGGGTAGGACTGGCCGGCCTTGATGGTGTACTGCAGCGCCGTGCCCACCCGCTGGTCCGCGAAGTCGGCGGGGTACTCGGACTTCTCGGGGTACGCCACCCCGTAGACCGGTACCTCCGCCTTGCCCGCCTTCGGCCTGACGACGTAGCCGGCCGTGGGGGTGGTGGTGCGGGTCCGGGCCGGGGTCTGGAACCAGGCCTTCTTGCCGTACCACCAGATCGCCGTCCAGCCGGGCGCGTGGTCGGCGACGACGGCCTGCTGGGTGGCGCTGATCTTGCTGCCCCAGTCGGCGGCGCAGTTGGTGCCGGGTGAGCCGTCGGTGTGGAGTCCCGGGTCGGAGAAGAGCGGTGAGGCGGTGTCGGGTTCGGTGTGGAGCGGGACGGCGCTGGAGCCCTGGACGGGCAGGTCGATGTTCTTCTCGCAGTCGCGGAAGGCCTGCTTGTTGTCCTTGAACCGGGGGCTGACGGTGATCAGTTCGCTGCTCTTGCGGGCGGTGGGCACGGTGAGTTTGCCCAGGAGCGCCATGAAGCGGTTCCAGTCCCAGTAGGTGCCCGGGTCCCAGTGCATGCTCGCGGTGCCGGCGGCGCTGGTGGGCGGCACGCCGTCGTGGCCGATGATGTGCTGGCGGTCGAGCGGGATGTCGTACTTGGCCGCGAGGTAGCGCACGAGCGCGGCGGTCGAGCGGTACATCTCGGGGGTGTACCACTTCGCACCCTCGGTGGCGACGCCCTCCTGCTCGATGCCGATGGAGTGGGTGTTGAGGTACCAGTTGCCGGCCTGCCAGGCGACGTCCTTGTTCTTCACCATCTGCGTGACATGCCCGTCGCCCGAACGCACCACGTAGTGGGCCGACGTCTGCTTCAGCGGGTTCTGGAAGATCTTCAGGGTGGTGTCGAAGTCCTCCTCGGTGTCATGGAGGACGATGAACTTGATCTTGTTGCTGTGCGGCCGGTCCGCGGTGTCGTAGTTGCCGTACGTCTCCTTGTCGGCCGGGTCGCCGGTCTGCTGGTAGGCAGCCGGGACCCAGTCGCATGCGAGACCGCGCGGGCACTCCGGCCGCACCCCGTCCGCGCCGGCCTGGGCGGCGGGACTGAGCAGCGCGACACTCAGCGCGCCTGCGGTGGTCAACGCGAGTGCGAGTCTGGTCCTCTGCTTGGACGTCATGACAACCCTTCTTGGAGCTGGGCGTTTCCCGAGCCGTGCGTGTCGAGAGGTCTTCGTGTTCCGATCTCGTGTTCGGTGGTGCGCGCACACTCTGTGACCTGAGGTGATCGCTCGTCAAGAGCGTGGTGCAGGGCGCGAGTCGAGCCAGTGGACCAGACCAGTGGCAGGCACTCTGACCTGCGAAGGGAAAGGGGCGGCGGGATTCTGGCGGTGCCGCGTTACCGGAGTTTTACGCAGCGGCGGACCGGCGGTGCGACCGGCCGGCATCCCTCGAACGGGCGTACTCCTGGTGTGATTAATGGCCGCCGCGCGTGCCTCGAACGGCCGAAGGGTAGTGCTCGCGCGGACACCACCGAACCGCGTGACGTGCACGCGGAGGCTCACCGAAAGGCCTGACGCACATGGCACAGCCCTTCACCCTGCCGGACTTCTACGTGCCCTACCCGGCGCGCCTCAACCCGCATGTGGAGGAGGCACGACAGCACACGAAGACGTGGGCGCGGGCCATAGGGATGCTGGAGGGGTCCGGTATCTGGGAGGAGAAGGACCTCGACTCCCACGACTACGCGCTGCTGTGTGCCTACACCCACCCCGACTGCTCGGCCGAGGCCCTGTCGCTCGTCACCGACTGGTACGTGTGGGTCTTCTTCTTCGACGACCACTTCCTGGAGCTGTTCAAGCGCACCCCGGACCGGGAGGGCGGCAAGGCGTATCTGGACAGGCTGCCCGCGTTCATGCCGATGGAGCGTGGTGCGCCGACGCCGGAGCCGGCCAACCCGGTCGAGGCGGGGCTGGCGGATCTGTGGGCGCGGACGGTGCCCGCCATGTCGGACGCGTGGCGGACGCGGTTCGCCGAGGCGACGAAGAACCTGCTGAACGAGTCGCTGTGGGAGCTCGCCAACATCAACGAGGGCCGCATCGCGAACCCCGTCGAGTACATCGAGATGCGCCGCAAGGTGGGCGGTGCGCCCTGGTCGGCGGGGCTGGTGGAGTACGCGGCCGGGGCGGAGGTCCCCGAGGCGGTGGCCGGTGAGCGGGCGCTGCGCGTCCTGCGCGACGCGTTCTCCGACGGCGTCCATCTGCGCAACGACCTCTTCTCGTACCAGCGGGAGGTCGAGGACGAGGGCGAGAACAGCAATGGAGTCCTGGTCCTCGAACACTTCCTCGGCTGCTCGACCCAGGAGGCGGCGGAGGCGGTGAACGATCTGCTGACCTCGCGGCTCCAGCAGTTCGAGAACACCGCGCTGACCGAACTGGGCCCGCTCTGCGCCGGCAAAGGCCTCGACCCGGCCGGGACCGCGGCCGTGCTGGCGTACGTCAAGGGGCTGCAGGACTGGCAGTCCGGCGGCCATGAGTGGCACATGCGCTCCAGCCGCTACATGAACGACGGCGGGGCCGCGCAGGCCGCTCCGGGCTTCGGCATGTCCGCCGCGTCGATCCGCTTCACACCGCGTTCGGAGTCCGCCAGGCTGCGCAGCCTGACCCATCTGCCGCATCAGCGGGTCGGCCCGTCCCTGCTGCCCGACTTCGACCTCCCGTTCGGCACCACCCTGAGTCCGCATCTGGGCGGCGCCCGGACCCGGATCGTCGACTGGGCGGACCGGATGGGCATCCTCGAAGCGCAGCCCGGGGTGCCCGGCTCGCACATCTGGGACGAGGAGCGGCTGCTGGCGATCGACCTTCCGCTGTGCGCGGCGGGCATCCATCCGGACGCCACACCGGACGAACTCGACCTGTCCTCGCAGTGGCTGGCGTGGGGGACGTACGGCGACGACTGGTTCCCGGTGGTGCACGGCCGCACCCGGGACCTGACGGGGGCCCGTCTCGCGAACGAGCGGCTGTCGCTCTTCATGCCGCTGGACGGGTCCGCGCCGCCCGAACCCGTCAACGCGCTGGAACGGGGCCTGGGCGACCTCTGGGAGCGCACCGCCGCGCCGCTGGACGACAGCGGCCGGCGCGCGTTCCGCACCTCGATCGAGGACATGACGGCCAGTTGGCTCTGGGAGCTGGCGAACCAGGCGCAGAACCGGATTCCCGACCCGGTGGACTACGTCGAGATGCGGCGTATGACGTTCGGCTCGGACCTGACGATGAGCCTGTGCCGGCTCGGGCACGGCAGGAGGGTGCCGCCGGAGATCTACGAGAGCGGCCCGCTGCGCTCCCTGGAGAACGCGGCCGCCGACTACGCCGCGCTGCTCAACGACCTCTTCTCGTACCAGAAGGAGATCGAGTACGAGGGTGAGGTGCACAACGGCGTCCTGGTGGTGCAGAACTTCTTCGGGGTCGACTACCCGACCGCGATGGAGATCGTGTACGACCTGATGAAGTCGCGGCTGCGTCAGTTCCTGCACGTCGCCGAGAACGAACTGCCGGTGCTGTACGACGACTTCGGCCTGGACGCCGAGGCGCGGGAGGTCCTCGCCGGTTACGTCCAGGAGCTGAAGCACTGGATCGCGGGCATTCTGATCTGGCACCGGGGCTGCAGGCGCTACCGCGAGGAGGATCTGCGGCGGGGCACCGCGGCCCCGTGGCACCTGGGCGGTCCCACGGGGCTCGGCACCTCGGCGGCGCGGGTGACCTCGCTGTTCGCTCAGCCCTCGGGGGTCAGTGTGTAGCTCTCCCCCGCCTGCGCCCTGATGACCTTCTCGCCGCTCGCGAACAGCGTGCTGCGGACGGTCAGTTCGCGGGTTCGGCTCGCCGTGATCACCGCGCGGCGGGCCTGCCCGCCGGCCCATTCGATGTCGACGGTGAACCCGCCCCGGGCGCGCAGCCCGCGTACCGACCCGGCCGGCCAGGCGGCGGGGAGGGCGGGGAGGATCTCGACGACGTCGTGCTGGCTCTGCAGCAGCATCTCGGCGACGCCCGATGTGGCACCGAAGTTGCCGTCGATCTGGAACGGCGGGTGGGTGTCCCAGAGGTTGGGCAGGGTGGAGCTCTTCAGCTGTTCGGAGAGCATCTTGTGGGCGTGGCTGCCGTCCCGCAGCCGCGCCCAGAAATTGATCTTCCAGGCCTTGGACCAGCCGGTGCCGCCGTCGCCGCGGGCGCCCAGGGAGACCTTGGCGGCCTCGGCCCAGTTGCTGCCGGCTTCGATCTGGCGGCCGGGGTGGAGGCCGAAGAGGTGGGAGACGTGGCGGTGATCGTCGGCCTGGTCGTCCCGGTCGGTCTTCCACTCCTGGAGCTGCCCCCACGACCCGATGCGCAGCCCGGGGTCGAGGTGGTCGAGAGCCGTTTCGAGACGGCTGCGGAAGGCGGCGGAGTCACCGAGGGTGCCGGCGGCCTCCAGGGTGTTGGTGAGGAGGTCGTGGACGATCTGCTGGGACATCGCGGCCCCGGCGGTGAAGTCGCCGTGCTCGGGCGAGTAGCTCGGAGTGACGACGAGGAGGCCGTCGCGCGGGTCGGTGCGCAGGTTGGCCAGCCAGAACTCGGCGGCCTCCTTCATCGCCGGGTAGGCGGTGGTGCGCAGGTAGTCGGTGGAGCCGCTGAAGCGGTAGTGCTCGTACATCTGCTGGGTGAGCCAGCCGGCGGCCTCGGGGAACCAGAACGAGGTGGCCCAGTCGTGGACGCCGGTGAAGCCGTACGGGTTGGTCTCGTTGTGCACGACCCAGCCCTCGGTCCCGAACATCTCCCGCGCGGTCCGGCGGCCGGGTTCGCGCATCGCCTCGACATAGCGGTCGTACGGTGCGGTCGTCTCGGCGAGGTTGGTGGCCTCGGCGAGCCAGTAGTTCATCTGGAGGTTGATGTTGCTGTGGTAGTCGGCGGACCAGGGCGGGGTGGTGGAGTTGTTCCAGACGCCCTGGAGGTTGGCGGGCAGTGAGCCGGCCCGCGAGGAGGCGATCAGCAGGTATCTGCCGTACTGGAAGAAGAGCGCCTCCAGCGCCCGGTCCGCGGGGGCGGTGCCTCCGGTGTAGCCGCTGAGCAGCTGGTCGGTGGGTACGTCGGGGAGCTGCTGGCCGATGTCGAGGGCGACCCGGTCGAACAGGGTGCGGTGGTCGTTCACGTGGGTGTCGCGGACGCTCTCGTACGAGGTCGCCGCGGCGGCGTCGACGGCGGCCGTGACAGTGGCGTGGGGGTCCTCGCCGCGGTAGGCGGGGTACGTGTCGGCGTAGTCGGTGCCCGCGGCGAGGAGGAACCAGGCGTTGTCGGCGCCGGTGACGGTGAGGCTCCCGTCGGCACCGGCGGTGACGTTGCCACCGGTGGCCCGCACCCGGATCTGGGCCTCGAAGCGCAGGCCGTTGTCCTGGAGGGCGCCGCGCACGGTGATCCGGTCACCGTCGGCGGAGGCGGTGAAGTCGTTGCGCGGTGAGGTGTAGCGCAGGGTGAACGTCACCTGTCCCGGCCGGTCGGCGGCCAGTCGTCCGGCGATGACGGAGCCGGGGTGGGAGACGAAGAACTCCCGGGTGTGGGCGACCCCTTCGTGGGTGTAGGCGACGGACGCGAGGGCGGTGCGCAGGTCCAGCCCGCGCCGGTAGGAGGCGTCGGGGGCGGCGGGCGCTCCGGGCACGTCGAGGTGCAGTTCCCCGAGGACCTGGTAGGCGCCGTAGCCGCGGCGCGGCTGCCCGAGTTCGGCGGCCACGGCCTCGGGGCCCAGGCCGCCCTCGCTGTCGAGCCGCTCCTGCACTCCAGTGAGGACGCCTGGCCTGGGGGCGGTCCAGTTACCGAAGTCGTAGCCTCCGGCCGAACCGGGGCCACCGGTCCACAGCGTCTTCTCGTTGAGGGTGAGGAGCTCGGAGGCGAGCGTGCCATGGACGCTCGCGCCCAGGGCCCCGCCGCCGATCGGCAGGGATTCGCGCTCCCAGTCGGCGGCGGGCGCACGGTAACTGAGTACCGGGTTCGGTACCTCCGCCATTCGTCGCCTCTTCACCGATTCATCGGAGGTAACGGCCGCGGCCGCCTCACCGGCGAGAGCAGGAACTCCCAGCGCCAGGGCGCCTGTTGCGCCGATCACTGTCTTCACTGTGGTGCGTCGCGTCATCCCTGAAGTCATGCCGAGGACGCTAGAGGTCCGACGACTGCCTCGACAAGGGGCATGACAAAACGGCCTCCCGAGAGGAGGCCGTGTGTATGTGGAACGGAAATGGCGCCGCCGGGCCGGGCAGTGTGCGGCCGCCCGGCGTGCGCCGCCCGGCTCAGCCCTGCTGGAAGAGCTCCGCGGGCAGCGGCTTCAGAAGGGTGTACAGGTCGTCGGTGATCGGCCGGTCCCAGCTCGCGATGGTGACGAGCACGCCGTCGCTGCGGTCGAACTGCACGCAGGAGATCCGGCTCTCGGAGAGCTTCACGCGGCGGACGATCAGCAGGTTGTCGCCCTGCATGACGGGCATGTCCTCGGTGCCGGTGACCTCGACCGGCTCGTCGTTCTCCAGCGCGAGCAGCAGCTGGGCGACCTCGAAGGGGACCTGGCCCTCCTCGGTCTCGCGGGCGGGCGAGCCCTCCGGGAGGTTGCCGATGATCATCGCCGGGCCGCGGCCGCCGAACAGGTCGTAGCGCAGGAAGACGCCCTGACAGCTCCCGTCGGGAGCGGGCAGCAGACCGGCGCCGAGGTTTCCGGGCCAGTCGCCCGGGTCCATGGCCAGGACGTCGAAGTCGGGGCCCGCGGGTGTGGCGGCGCTACGGCGGCGGAGGAAGGACATGCAGACATGTTACGTGTCCGGGTCCACCTCGCCGAGCCGGGCCCGGACGGGCCGCCGCGGTCTCCGCGCTGATCCGCCGGGGCCCGCCTCCGGGTCACCCGGCGCCGGACTCGGCGGCCAGCGCCTCCAGGACGGCGACGGCCTCGTCCGCCCGGTCGTACGGGACGAAGAGGTGGTCGTGGTGGAGTCCGGCCACCACGTTGCAGCTGATGCCCGCGTCGGTCAGGGCGAGCGAGACGGCGGCGGTCAGCCCGACGGCCGCCAGCGCGGAGTGAACACGGAGAGTGATCCAGGCGGCCGGATAGTCGGCGGCGGTGAGCCCGGCCGCCGCCGCGTCCGCCTCGGGGAGCACGAGTGTGAGCCCTTCGCCCTCCAGGACCGTGACGACGGGGACGACACCGTCGGGCACGACGCCGCCGGGCGCGGCCGCGTAGACGTAGCGCCCCGGGTGCAGCTCCGGACGCAGGTTGCTCAGCAGGACCCGAAGATCTTTCTCACCTGTCACGCACACCACGCTACCCATGGTGCGCGGCGCCGCCCGCGAAGGCGGGCCGTACGGGCACGGTCACCGAAGGCCGGCGGCGGCCCGCACGGCGAACCGCGATGCCCCGGCCCCGCTCGCGAGCCGGGGCCGATTCGCTAGGCTGCGCCGCTCGGGGGCTCGACGGTCGGACGGCCCCCTGCCCGCCATCGGTCGACACGCCCCGGGAGTTGCCGCCATGAGTCCCACTCCGGCCCCCACCCCGCAGCGGGTCTGCGGTTACGGCGTCAACCTCGGTGCCGATTTCGCGGGGTGCCCCGGCACTCTCGTCCCCGGTCACACGAGGTGCCTGGCGCATGTCACCGACGCCGGGCGCGACGCGTACCTCGCGGGTCTGACTCCCGGCGCCGACATCGACCACCGGAACACCGTCTTCGCCGGGCCGCTCCTCGCCTCGCTCCTCAACGCCCTTCACGATCCCGCCGGTTCCACGAACCGCACCGGCGTCGCGGACTTCAGGGGAGCGCAGTTCACCCGTGACGCATGCTTCGACCGGACACTGTTCTCGGGCGACGCCAGGTTCGACGGCGCGGAGTTCACCGGAGAGGCGACGTTCGACACGGCGGAGTTCCTAGGCGACGCCGGATTCCGCCGGGCGAGGTTCGCCGGCCCTGCCGCATTCCTCCACGCCCGGTTCGCCGCCCAGGCAAGTTTCTCCGGGGCGGAGTTCGCCATGAGCGGCACCTTCCGTCGGACACGGTTCGGCGGCGACACCGACTTCGACGGGGCGACGTTCCTCGATCTGACCGTGTTCGACCAGGCCCAGTTCCTGGGAGACACCGCATGGTTCGATGGGGCGTCGTTCGGGGGCCTCACGAGCTTCAGTGCCATGCGGGCCTCCGGAAGGATTTCGTTCGCCGGAGCGAACTTCGCGAACTTCGCGAGTTTCGACGGAGTGGAGCTCTCGGAACACGCCGAATTCGAGGCCGCGAAGTTCTCCAGCACGGCGAATTTCCACGGAGCACGTGTGCTCGGCACAGCCGGATTCGATGAGGTGCAGTTCTCCGGACCGGCTCGGTTCAGCGACACGCGGTTCGCGGGAGTCGCCACGTTCTACAAGGCGCGGTTCGCGGAGGACGCCGAGTTCGGTGGGGCGCGTTTCTCCCGGGACGCCGAATTCAGCGAGGCGCGGTTCCCGCTGACCGCGCACTTCGGGCCGCTGACGTGTGCGGGCACGGTGGACATGTCCGGCGCGGTGTTCGACACGCCGGTGACGTGGGAGATCGCGGCGAAGGCCGTGCGCTGCGAGCGGACGCGCTGGGAGTCCACGGCGACCCTGCGCCTGCGCTTCGCGGCCGTGGATCTCAGCCACGCCGTGCTGCTGTTCCCCCTGGCGGTCACCACGCATCACACACGGTTCGTGACCGGCCCCCACTCGGCGGTGGTGGACGAGAACCTGCTGGCAGGCTCCCGGGCCGGAGTCCGGATGGCCTCGATGCGGGGAGTGGATGCCGCGCACTTGGTGCTGACGGACATCGACCTGGCCGACTGTCTGTTCACCGGGGCCTTCCACCTCGATCAGCTCCGCCTGGAAGGACGCTGCACCTTCGCCCCCACACCCACCGGCCTTCACCGCCGCCACGTCCTGTGGCCGCACCGGTGGAGCCGCCGACGCACCCTGGCCGAGGAGCACCACTGGCGCGCGCAGACCGCGGGCCAACCCGCCCCTCCGGCCGGCCGGCCGCCCTCGCCCCGGACCTGGCGCACCGGCCCCCACCACCCCGACCCGGACCTCACCCCCGACCCGGAGGACGTGGCCACGCTCTACAGGCAGTTGCGCAAGGCGTTCGAGGACGGCAAGAACGAGCCGGGCGCGGCCGACTTCTACTACGGCGAGATGGAGATGCGCCGCCACGACCGCGCCGACACCACGGCCGGTGAACGGTTCCTGCTGTGGGGGTACTGGCTGCTCTCCGGATACGGCCTGCGCGCCTCGCGGGCACTCGGCTGGCTGCTGGTGGCGGTGGCCGCCACCGTCGTGCTCATGATGGGACTCGGCCTGCCCGACTCCTCACCCGAGCAGGTGGCCACGGGGACGGTGCCCGCCGGCGGCGGGCAGGTGACGCTGACCGTGGACAAGGAAGACCCTCGGCTGACGTTGCCGGTCGGTGACCGGTTCACCGGGGAGCGCGCCGACAAGGCCGTGCAGGTGGTGCTGAACTCCGTGGTGTTCCGCGCCAGCGGCCAGGACCTGACCACCTGGGGCACGTACACGGAGATGGTCAGCCGCTTCACCGAGCCCGTCCTGCTCGCACTGGCGGTCCTCGCGCTGCGCAGCCGCATCAAGCGCTGACCACCGGGCTACCTCGGATCGTCGGTTTCCCAGGGGTGGGCGAAGCGCTCACCCCCGTGCCGCACCGCGCCCCGGCGTCCCTCCGTCGAACTCACCGTGCCTCGCGTTCACGACGAACGCGCGCCATTCCAGCGGGTTGAAGACCAGCGGGCGGCTGGCAGGCCGCCCGGCGTTACGCATCGCGATGAAGCCCTCGACGAAGGCGATCTGGACGTCTCCGATGCCCCGACTGCCGGAACGCCAACGGGCGTTGTCGAGGTCGACCTCCGCCTTGTCCCAGCCGGCGAAGGGCCGCTGGGGCGTCGTCCTGCGAGCCACGTCGGCTCCTTCCGCTCGTCCGGTGCGGCCGGGAAGAGCCTAGCCACGATGGGCGGTCCCGAACAGGCCGCGGAGCGTGGTGGGTGCGGCCTGTCCGGGAGGGTGGGCGGGTCAGCCGGTGGGGGGTTCGGCGCCGACGAGCCACATGGAGAAGAACTGGGCGCCGCCGCCGTACGCATGGCCCAGCGCCCGGCGGGCGCCCTCCACCTGGTGCTCCCCCGCCCGTCCCCGTACCTGGAGGGCGGCCTCGGCGAAGCGGATCATGCCGGAGGCGCCGATGGGGTTGGTGGAGAGCACCCCGCCCGAGGGGTTGACCGGAAGGTCGCCGTCGAGTTCGGTGACTCCGGCCTCGGTGAGTTTCCAGCCCTCGCCCTCGTCGGCGAAGCCGAGGTTCTCCAGCCACATCGGTTCGTACCAGGAGAAGGGCACGTACATCTCGACGGCGTCGATCTCCCGGCGCGGGTCGGTGATCCCGGCCTGCCGGTAGACGTCGGCCGCGCAGTCCTTCCCGGCCTGCGGCGAGACGAAGTCCTTGCCGGCGAACAGGGTCGGTTCGCTGCGCATCGCGCCGCCGTGCACCCAGGCGGGCGGGTGCGGTGACCGGTCGGCTCCCGCCCGGTCGGTGAGGATCATCGCGCAGGCCCCGTCGGAGGACGGGCAGGTCTCCGAGTAGCGGATGGGGTCCCAGAGCATGGGCGCCGCCTGGACCTTCTCCAGGGTGAGGTCCGGGTCGTGGATGTGCGCGTACGGGTTCTTGAGCGCGTTGCGCCGGTCCTTGTACGCGACGAGGGAGCCGACGGTGTCGGGCGCCCCGGTCCGCCGCATGTAGGCGCGCACGTGCGGGGCGAAGAAGCCGCCGGCGCCCGCCAGGAGCGGCTGCTGGAACGGGATGGGGAGCGAGAGGCCCCACATCGCGTTGGACTCCGACTGCTTCTCGAAGGCCAGGGTGAGGACCGTGCGGTGGACTCGGGCGGCGACGAGGTTCGCGGCGACGAGTGCGGTCGAACCGCCCACGGAACCCGCGGTGTGGACCCGGAGCATGGGTTTGCCGACCGCGCCGAGGGCGTCGGCGAGGTAGAGCTCCGGCATCATCACGCCCTCGAAGAAGTCGGGCGCCTTGCCGATGACGACGGCGTCGATGTCCGCCCAGGTCAGCCCGGCGTCCTGGAGGGCGGCCACGGCGGCTTCGCGGACGAGACCCGCGAGGGAGACGTCGTGGCGGGCGGCGACGTGTTTGGTCTGGCCGACGCCTACGACGGCCACGGGCTCCTTAGGCATGAGCACTCTCCCCTTCGAGGACGGCGACCAGGTTCTGCTGGAGGCACGGGCCGGACGTGGCGTGGGCGAGCGCCCGGTCGGACTCGCCTCGGTGGATACGGGCGGCGGCCTCGCCGAGGCGGATCAGCCCCGCGGCCATCACCGGGTTGGCGGCCAGCGCGCCGCCAGACGGGTTGACCCTGACCTCGTCGCCCAGGCCGAGCGCCTTGCGCAGCACCACTTCCTGGGAGCTGAAGGGGGCGTGCAACTCGGCTGTGTCCACCGGTCGTTCGAAGACCCCGGCGCGTTCGGCGGCGAGCCGGGTCGACGGTGACTCGGTGAGTTCGCGCACCCCGAGCCCGTGGGCCTCGATGCGGTGGTCGATGCCGCGGATCCAGGCGGGCCGGGCGCAGAGGGCCCGTGCGGTGTCCCCGGCGGCGAGAACGACGGCGGCCGCGCCGTCGCCGATGGGCGGGCAGTCGCCGGTCCGCAGGGGCTGGACGAGGTAGTCGCCGGCCGGGACGGCGCCGCTGAGCTGGGCGTGCGGGTTGTCCGACGCGTCCGTGCGGCTGCGGGTGGCGACGGCGGCGAGCGCCGCCTCGTCGGTGTCGCCCGCGTCGATCAGCGCCTGGGCCTGGAGGGCGGCGAGGGCGACGGAGTCGGGCCACAGCGGGGCGGTGTAGTACGGGTCGAGCTGCCGGGTGAGGACGTCGCGCACCTGGCCTGGCGAGGACTTCCCGTAGGCGTACACGAGGGCGGTGTCCGCCTCGCCGGTCTGGATCTTCACCCAGGCCTCGTACAGGGCCCAGGCGCCGTCCATCTCCACATGGGACTCGGAGATCGGCGGGTGTGCGCCCACGCCGTCGAGGGCCATGGTGAAGGAGAAGGCCCGGCCGGCGAGGTAGTCGCTGGAGCCCGAGCAGGTGAAGCCGATGTCGCTGGTCCTGAGGCCCGTCGCGTCGAGGACCTGGTGCAGGACGGGCATCAGCATCTCGACTTCGGAGAGTTCGTCGGTGCGCCGCAGGTGGTCGGTCTGCGCGAAGGCGACGATCGCTACGTCTCGCATCTACAGCAGCTCCTTGTACGCGTCGTAGTCGGCGTCCGGTTCGCCGGTGGGCCGGTAGTGGTCGGGGTGACGGCTGCCCTCGGTCCATACGGGCTCGACGCGCAGCCCCATCCGCACCTGGTCGTACGGGATGCCGCCGATCCGGGCGTGCAGGGCGAGGTCCGCGCCGTCGAGGGCGATGTGCGCGTAGACGTAGGGGACTTCGATGTCGAGGTTCTTCGCCTTGATGTTGACGACGCAGAAGGTGGTGACGGTGCCGCGCGGCCCGACCTCGACCCGTTCGGTGGTGGCGACGCCGCAGGTGGGGCAGGCGCCGCGGGGCGGAACGTACACCTTGCGGCAGGACGGGCAGCGTTCGCCGACGACGCGCCTGCCGGCCAGGGCCTCCAGGTAGGCGCTCTGGGCGCGGCCCGGCGAGTAGGTGTAGTCGAGGCGTGCGGGGGTGACGATGCCGGTGACGGGGTCAGCGAACTCGCCGTCGTGCGGGGCCGCTCGGCCCGGCTCGCCCTCGTACGGCTCGAAGCAGGCGATGTCCGTGATGGCGCCGGTGCGGGACTCGGCCCAGCGGACGCGGACGCGCATTCCGGTGCGGACGGCATCGGGTCCGGGTGCGTCCAGGACGTGCAGGAGTGCGGTGTCGGCGCCGTCGAGGCGGACGAGCACCCAGGCGAAGGGGGTGTCGAGCGGCTGGTCGCGGCGGGGGTGCGGGTTCCAGGCCCAGGTGGTGACCGTGCCGGTGGCCGCGACCTCGACCAGGTCCCGGATCTCCTCGGCGGTGACGGGGTCGTACTCGACGGGCGGGACCAGGATCTTGCCGTCGCAGGTCCGGACGCCGAGCACGGTGCGTTCGCGCAGCCCGGTGAGGAAGGCGCTCTGGACGGGGCCGAGGGAGCGGGTGAAGGGGAATTCGACCACCAGCGGTGCGCTGAGGACGTCGGGCACGGGTGCCTCCTTGTTTCAGGCCCGCCGGTACACGGGCGGGCGCTTCTCGGCGAAGGCGCGGGCGCCCTCCTTGGCGTCGGCGGTGGCGAAGACGGGCCAGCCGCGCTTCAGTTCGGCGGCGAGGCCTTCGGTCTCGGTCATCTCCGCGGTCTCGTAGACCGATGCCTTGACCTCCTCGACGGCGAGCGGTCCGCAGGCGTTGATCTGCTCGGCGACGGCGAGGGCCGCCTCCAGTGCGGTGCCGTCGGGCACGACCCGGCCGATCAGTCCGATGCGGGCCGCTTCGTCCGCCGTGTAGGGGCGGCCGGTGAGCAGCATCTCCAGGGCGTGGGTGCGGGCGATCTGGCGCGGCAGCCGCACGGTGGAGCCGCCGATGGGGAAGAGGCCGCGCCGGACCTCGAAGAGGCCGAAGGTGGCGCTCTCCCCGGCGATGCGGATGTCGGTGCCCTGGAGGATCTCGGTGCCGCCCGCCACGCAGTGGCCCTCGACGGCGGCGATCACGGGTTTGCGGGGGCGGTGGTGGCGCAGCATCGCCTTCCAGTGCAGATCGGGGTCGGCCGTCATCCGGTCCCGGTACTGCTCGCCCTCCATGCCGCCGCCCGCGAGGGCCTTGAGGTCCATGCCGGCGCAGAAGCAGCCGCCGGCTCCGGTGAGGACGACGGAGCGGACCTCCTCGTCCTCGTCCGCGGCGAGCCAGCCGTCGTACAGGCCGACCAGCATCGGCAGCGAGAGCGCGTTCTTGCTCTCGGGCCTGTTCAAGGTGAGCACCAGTGTGGCGCCTTCGCGCTGCACGGTGAGGTGTTCCGTACCGCCCATGGTCTGTCTCCCGTCTCAAGGCTAGAACAGGTTGCAGTAAGCGGGAGGGCAGTTCAATAGTTTTCTGACAGGGAGTCAGATTTCTTCGCCGGGCCCTCTTCCCACTTGTGGCGGTGGGCGCTCTAATGACCGCCGGGCCACTCAGCAACCGGGGTCAGGAGGAACGGTGGAGTACAACCTTGCCGACCTGTTCGAATCGGTCGTCGACGCTGTCCCGGATCGTGAGGCGCTGGTCTACCTCGACCATCCCGGGACGGGCGCCGAGCGCCGGCTCACCTACGCGGAGCTCGACGCCGCGGCCAACCGCATCGCCCACCACCTCATCGAGGCGGGCATCGCACCCGGCGAACACCTCGGCCTGCACCTGTACAACGGCATCGAGTACCTCCAGACCGTGCTGGCCTGCCTGAAGGCGCGCGTCGTGCCGGTCAACGTCAACTACCGGTACGTCGAGGAGGAGCTGGTCTACCTCTACCGCGACGCGGATCTGGCGGCGCTGGTCTTCGACGCCGAGTTCGACGAGCGGGTCGCGGCCGCCGCACCGCAGGCGCCGCTCCTGCGCCATCTGGTCCGGGTGGGCGCATCGGCGGACGGGACGACCGGGCCGGAGGCCGTCGCCTACGCCGAGGCGGAGGCGGCCGGGGACCCCGGGCGCGGCTTCCCGCCGCGCTCCGCCGACGACCAGTTCATCATCTACACGGGCGGCACCACGGGCATGCCCAAGGGGGTGATGTGGCGCCAGGAGGACCTGTTCTTCTCCGGGCTCGGCGGTGGCGCGCCGACCGGTGATGCGGTCAAGACCCCGCAGGAGCTGGCCGAGCGGGTGGCCGCGGGCGGCGAGGGCATCACCTTCTTCCCCACTCCCCCGCTGATGCACGGCACCTCGACGCTCACGGCGTTCATCGGCTTCAACTTCGGACAGCGGGTCGTCGTCCACCGCAAGTTCGTGCCGCACGAGGTCCTCCGTACGATCGAGAAGGAGAAGGTCACCAGCGTGTCGCTGGTGGGCGACGCGATGCTGCGGCCACTGATCGACGCGCTGAAGGGACCGCTGAAGGGCACCGACTGCTCGTCGATGTTCTCCGTCTCCAGCTCGGGCGCGATCATGTCCGACTCGGTGCGGGCGGAGTTCCAGGCGCTGGTGCCCCATGTGATGCTGCTGAACAACTTCGGCTCGTCCGAGTCCGGCTTCAACGGCACCGCGACCGACGACTCCGGACCGAAGAACGGATTCCGGATCCGGATGAACGCCCGTACGGCGGTGGTGGACCCGTCGACGTACGAGCTGGTGACTCCGGGGCAGCCGGGCCGCATCGCCCAGCGCGGCCACGTACCGCTCGGCTACTACAACGACCCGGACAAGACCGCCGAGACGTTCTTCCAGCGGGGCGACGAGCGGTGGGTGCTGCTCGGCGACATGGCGACCGTCGACGCGGAGGGCGTCGTCACGGTGCTCGGCCGGGGTTCGCAGTGCATCAACACCGGGGGCGAGAAGGTGTATCCGGAGGAGGTCGAGCAGGCGCTGAAGTCCCACCCGGATGTGTACGACGCACTGGTGGCGGGCGCCCCCGACGAGCGCTGGGGCAATCAGGTCGCCGCCGTGGTGCAGCTGCGGGACGGCGCCGACGCGCCCTCGCTCGACGATGTCCAGGCGCACTGCCGGACCCGGCTCGCCGGCTACAAGATCCCGCGCCGTCTGGTGATCGCCCCGCAGATCCAGCGGTCCCCCAGCGGCAAGGCGGACTACCGGTGGGCCCGATCCGTCGTCGCACCCGCCGGCCCGGCCGCCGGCTGAGGCGGCCCGGCCCGAATCACCCGAGTGCACGGCCCCGCGTCCATGACGGGCGCGGGGCCGTGGCATGCCCGTAAGCCATTCGGGCACGCCCCGTGTCCAACCGGACACCCTGCGTGGCATCGGGGGGTGATCGCCCATAGCTTCGGCTCATGAGGAAACGACACATCACCAGCCTCGTGAGCATCGCAGCCGCCTCGGCCGCCGGACTCGGCGCGCTCGCGCCTGTCGTCCCGGCCGCCGCCGCGAGCGGCCACGTGGTACGCCCGGGCCAGTCGATCCAGGCAGCGGTGGATGCCGCGCGGCCCGGCGACACCATCGTCGTCCGTCCCGGCACCTACCGGGAGAGCGTGCTGATCACCACGCCCGGACTGACCCTGCGCGGCTCCGGCAGCCGTACGGTCATCGAGCCGGGCGCGAGCGGGTCGCAGCCGGACAACGCCTGCGCGAAGGCCGGCAACGGCATCTGCGTCCTGGGCACCGCACGCAACACCGTGGACGGCGTGTCCCTGCGGTCCCTGACCGTTTCGGGCTTCACCCGGAGCGGCGTCTGGGCGTCCTGGACGGACCGGCTCGAGGTCCGCTCGGTGACGTCCAGGTCCAACGGCATCTGGGGCATCGCCCAGCAGCGCTCCACCCGCTCCGACATCCGTGACAGCACGGTCCGCGCCAACGGCGACGCGGGCGTCTTCATCGCCAACAGCGTCGACGAGGAGGGCGGCGCCTCAGACACCCTCGGCACCCGGGTCCGTGGCAACACGCTCACCGACAACCGGATCGGGCTCACCGCCCGCCGCGTGCGCAACATGACGGTCAGCGACAACACGTTCACGGCCAACTGCAGCGGCGTGAACGTCGTGGGCGACGAGGGCACGCCGAAGGCCGGCGCCATGACCATCCGGTCCAACCGGATCACCGGGAACAACAAGTTCTGCGCCGCCACCGAGCGGCTGCCCGCGATGCAGGGCTCCGGAATCGTGCTCACCGGCGCCGAGACCACCCAGGTGCGCTCCAACGTGATCCGCGACAACGTGGGTGCCACGCCGTTCTCGGGCGGCGTCGTGCTGTTCAAGAGCTTCGTCGGAGCGAAGAACACGGACAACACCATCAGCGGCAACGTGGTGACGGGCAACCAGCCGGCGGACCTGGCCAACAAGGACACCGGCACGGGCAACCGCTTCACCGGCAATGTCTGCACCACCTCCGCACCGGCCGGGATGTGCTGACCGGTGTCCCCCCGCACAAGGAGAAGCGAGACGGTATGACCACCGTGAGCACCACCCCCACCACCACACCCGTCCAGCCCGTTCCCACCCCGCAGCCCGCGATGCGGCTGCGCGAGATCGTGTTCGGCGCCGCCCGCTCCGCCGCCGTGCGCGCCGCGGCCCGCCTAGGCGTCGCCGACGCGCTGGGCGACCAGCCGGCCACCGCGGCCGAACTGGCCGCCGTGGTGAAGACCGAGCCCGTGCCGCTTCAGCGGCTGCTGCGCGCCCTGTCCTGCTACGGCATCTTCACCGAGCACGCGGACGGCACCTTCGCCCACACCGACATGTCCCGGCTGCTGCGCGAGGACGACCCGAACAGCCTGCGGGCCATCTCCCTGTGGTGCACCGAGCCCTGGACGTGGGAGGTCTGGCCCCGGCTGGACGACGCGGTGCGCACCGGTGGCAACGTCTTCGAGGACGTGTTCGGCAAGGAGTTCTTCGACTACCTCCACCAGGACGCCCACGAGTCGGCCCAGGTGTTCAACCAGGCCATGACGACCTCCAGCGTGCAGTCCGCGCTGGACGTCGCCGCTCTGCTCGACCTCACCGGGGTGTCCGCCGTCGCGGACATCGGCGGCGGCCAGGGGCACGTGCTGGCGAGCCTGCTGGAGAAGCACCCGTCGGTCAGCGGCACCCTGATGGACCTGCCGGGTGTGGTGGCCCGGGCCGACGAGCGGCTGCGCGACGGCGGTTCGCTGGCAGGCCGGGCGAGCATCGTGGCCGGTGACTGCCGTGAGGGCATCCCCGTCGCCGCCGATCTCTACATCATCAAGAACATCCTGGAGTGGGACGACGACAGCACCCGCCGGGCGCTGCGCAGCGTCGTCGCCGCGGCGCGTCCCGGGGCCCGGGTCGTCGTCATCGAGAACCTCGTCGACGACACGCCCTCGATGCGGTTCACCACCGCCATGGACCTGCTGCTGCTCCTGAACGTCGGCGGTGCCAAGCACACCCGGCAGAGCCTGGTCGAGCGGCTGTCCGACGCCGGGCTGCTGATCGGCGAGATCCGGCCGGTCAACCCGTATCTGCACGCCTTCGAGTGCGTGGTGCCGGACTGACCCGTCCGCTGCGGGCAGTACGGAAACCGCCCCGGGTCCGGCCTTGTGGCCGGACCCGGGGCGGTCTTCCTCGTCACGCGGTGGTGTCGCTCTCCCACCGGTAGAACTCCTGCGCCATCGCGTCCTTGGGTCCCCGCCACGTCTGCGGGTCGTAGGGGCTGACGAACGCGGTGAGCCGGTCGCTGATGTCCTTGAACGCCGGGTGCTCGGTCACCTTGGCGATCTCCGGGCCCGGCGGGCGCTCGGACTCGATCAGATGCAGATAGACGTCGCCGAACTGGAAGAGCTTGCGCCGGGTGACGCCGACCAGGTGCGGCAGCTCGCTGCTGTCGGAGGCGGCGAACAGTTCGGCGATGTCCGGCGCCGACTCCGGCGCCATCCGGGCGACGATCAGAGCGTGGTGCATCGGGTGATGCCTTTCTGGGACCCGGTCCGGTACCCGGCCGGGGGCCGGGCGGCCGGACCGTCGGCGGACGGTACGTCAGTTGGCCGGGACGGAGGCCGTCCGGCGCTCGCGGTCACGCTGCTCGATCTTGTCCCGGATGAGCTCCATCTGGACGCGGGAGTTGCGGTTGATGTTGTCGGTCATCCACGCGTCGTCGACCGGGGCGTCGGGGCGCATCGCGAAGTCCTGCGCCCAGTGCATGCGGGTGCCGCCGGGGACCTCGGAGTACTCCCAGTGGATGTCCATGTGCTGGAACGGGCCGGGCTCGACACGACGGGCCCTGACCTGGCGCCCGCGCCGGTCGGTGGTGCGCTCGGAGACCCAGCTCCACACCTTGTCGTTCTCGTCGGGGTGCATCGTCAGGCGGAAGGTGGTCCGCTCGCCGTCCCGCTCGATGACCTCGACCGCGGCGTACTCGCTGAACAGCGCGGGCCAGTTCTCCAGGTCGTTCGTCATGTCCCAGACCAGGTCCAGGGGGGCGGCGATGACGATCTCGTTCTCGGTGTGTCCGGACACTTCAGGCTCCTGTCATCAGGCTGTTGTTCACGAGGTCGAGGAACTCGCGCGGGGTCTTGCAGCGGTCGGCGTCGGCCGGCAGCGGCTGCCCGTGCCGGTTCTCCAGTACGCCGACGATGCCGAGGAGCCCCAGCGAGTCGAGGCCGAACTCGTCGAAGGCGGCCGCGGACCGGTTCTCCATCTCCTTGGGGTCGACGGTCAGTCCGGCGCCCTTCTTCATCAGGACGGCCAGCTCTTCGTAGGTCAGTCGGTCGGTCATGAGGCACTTCTCCTTCTCACGAGGGGTGTCGGTGGGGGCTCACGCGGGGCGCCGCAGCACCATCGCCGCGTTCGAGCCCATGAGGCCGCGGCTGAGCACGAGGGCCGTGCGCAGTTCGGCGGGGCGGGCCCGGCCCATGACCACGTCGAGGTCGTGGCACACCTCGAAGACGTTGGGCGTGGGCGGGATCAGGCCGTGCTCCATGGCGAGGACGGCGGCGGCGGCGTCCAGGACGGGGGCGCCGCAGTAGGCCCGCCCGATCCCGGTCTTGGGCGCGGTGACCGGGACCCGCCGGCCGTGCGCGCCGAGGGCGTCGGCCAGTGCCAGCGCCTCGGCCCGGTCGGCCTCGGGGACACCGAGCGCGTCCGCGAAGACCACGTCGATCTCCTCGGGTGCGCAGCCGGCCTCGCGCAGCGCGCCCGTGATGGCGTGGGCGAGTCCCTCGCGGGACTCCTCCCAGCGCATCGCGGTGGTGAACGTGGCGGCGTGACCGGCCAGTTCGGCCCGGATCCGGGCGCCGCGCTCCCGGGCCGACTCCGCCTCCTCGACGACGAACATCGCGCCGCCCTCGGCGGGCACGAATCCGCAGGCGTCCGCGGTGAACGGGCGGTAGGCCCGCGTCGGGTCCTCGGCGGGGCTCAGGTCGCGGTAGCCGAGCTGGCAGACGACGGAGTAGGGCGCGAGCGGGGCCTCGGCCGCGCCGACCACCACGGCGTCGGTGCCGCGCCGGACGGACCGGTCGGCGTGCGCCAGGGCGTCGAGGCCGCCGGCCTCGTCGCTGGCCACCACCGCGCACGGCCCCTTGAAGCCGCCGCGGATGGAGATCTGGCCGGTGCTGGCCGCGTAGAACCAGGCGATCGACTGGTAGGGGCCGACGTACTTGGAACCCTGGCCCCACAGCCGTTGCAGTTCGCGCTGGCCGAACTCGCCGCCGCCGGAACCGGCCGCGGTGACCACGCCCACGCCGAACGGCTTGTCCTCGTAGTCGGCGCGGCCCAGCCGGGCGTCGTCCAGGGCCATGTCGGCCGCGGCCATCGCGAAGTGCGTGAACCGGTCGGTCTGGACGAGGTAGCGCTCCTCGATCAGCGAGACGGGGTCGAAGCCCCGCACCTCGCCGGCCACGTGCAGCGGCAGGTCCTCGCAGCCTTCGCGGCTGACCCGGTCCAGGACGCTCAGGCCCTCCTGCGTCCGCTTCCAGAAGGCCTCGGTGTTCGTGCCGTTGGGGGCGACGACGCCGATGCCGGTGACTACCGTCTGCCGGGGCTGCCGGCCCTTTCGGGTGCTCATGGGGTCCTCCCACCGCTTCGGGTCAGGGCCACCGCGGACTGGAATCCACCGAATCCGCTGCCGACCGACAGGACGCTGCGCAGTTTCAGCGGACGTGCGGTGCGCGGCACGTAGTCGAGGTCGCACTCGGGGTCCGGCGACTCGTAGTTGGCCGTCGGCGGAACCGTCTGGTGGACCAGGGCGAGCACGCAGGCGGCGATCTCTATCGCGCCGATCGCCCCGAGCGAGTGGCCCACCATCGACTTGATGGAGCTCATCGGTACGTCGTGGGCGTGCGCGCCGAGCGCCCGCTTCACCGCGGCGGTCTCGTGCCGGTCGTTCTGCTTGGTGCCCGAGCCGTGCGCGTTGACGTAGTCGATCTCCGAGGGGGCGATCCCGGCGTGCCCGAGCGCGCTGTTGATGGCCTCGGCCATCTCCAGGCCCTCCGGGGTCAGCCCGGTCATGTGGTAGGCGTTGCCGAAGGTCGCGTAGCCGGCGATCTCGCAGTACACCGTCGCACCGCGGGCCCGGGCGTGCTCCAGCTCCTCCAGGACGAGTACGGCGCCGCCCTCTCCCATCACGAAGCCGTCGCGGCGGGAGTCGAAGGGCCGGGAGGCGTGCTCCGGGTCCTCGTTGTTGGCCGACGTCGCCTTGATCGCGTCGAAGCACGCCACGGTGATCGGGGTGATCGGCGAGTCGGACGCGCCGGCGATGCACACGTCGACACGGCCGTCCTCGATGGAGTGGAAGGCGTAGCCGATCGCGTCGAGGCCGGAGGTGCAGCCGGTCGAGACGGTCTGCACGGGCCCGTGCGCGCCGACCTGTTCGGCGACGGCCGAGGCCAGCGAGCTGGGTGAGAAGGCCCGCTCCAGATGGGGTCCGGCCGGACGGTGGTCGACGTCCCAGCGCGCTCCGCTGCCGCTGACGGCGACGTAGTCGTGCTCCAGCCGGGTGGTTCCGCCGACCGCCGTGCCGAGCGAGACGCCCATGCGCCACGGGTCGGTGCGCTCCGGGTCGAGGCCCGCGTCGGCGAGCGCCTCACGGGCGGCCACCATCGCGAACTGCACATAGCGGTCCGAGCGGGCGATCTCCTCCTCGTCCAGCCCGTACGCCACCGGGTCGAAGTCGCACTCGGCGGCGATCCGGGACCGGAAGCCGGCCGGGTCGAAGAGGGTGATGCCCCGGGTCGCGGTGCGGCCGTTGGAGAGGAGGTCCCAGAAGGCCGGGGTGCCGATGCCGCCCGGGGCGACGACGCCGACGCCGGTGACGGCCACCCGCCGGGTCATGAAGCGGCCTCGGTTCGTTCTGGCGGCGCGCCCCGCTCGGCGGCTTCGGTGGCCTCGGTGTCGACGTGGCCGAGCTCCGGGCGGGGGGCCAGCGGACCGAGGTGGAAGACCATGCGGGCCTCTACGTCACCGACGTTGCGGAAGCGGTGGCGTACGTTCAGGGGAATCAGCAGCCCCTGGTCGCGTCGCATCGCGTACGGCTCGCCGTCCAGGTCCACTTCGAGCAGCCCGTCCACGACGTAGACGAACTCCTCCGAGTACGGGTGGTAGTGCTCCGCGATGCGGTCGCCGGGCTGAATGATGGCCAGCCCCATGAAGCCGCTGGTGGCGCCCACGGCCGTCGGGGTGAGAAGGGCTCGCAGGTCACCCCCGCGCCTGGTGTTGGGCTGGGTCTCACTGAGGTCCACGATGCGTGGCCGGTGCATGGTCATGAGTGCTTTCCTCCTGGCGCTTGGCGCGTTGTGTCGACGGGTTGAGCGAGAACCCCCGGAGTGCCGAGCGTGGCTCAGGACTCCGCGGCGCGGCGGTCGGTGATCAGCTTCATCTCGGACCGGGCGAGGAAGCGTGCGGCGTCGTCGTCGCTCGTCGGCACGGCGTTCGCCTCGCCGTCGAGGAGGCGGGCGAGCCGGGCGGCCTTGCCGGGGCCGTGGATGCCGAGGGCCTTGGCGGGCTGTGCGTCGAGCGGGCCGCCCACCTCCAGCAGACGGACCACGATGTCGTCGCGCTGGAAGATCGTGCTGCTCTCGATGGGGCTGCCGGCGTTGTCGGCCTCCTCCTCGTCGTGCTCCGCGAGGAGGCGGGCGAGCGCCATTCCGCAGCCCTCCTTGGCCTGGTAGAAGAGCGCGTGGCGCTTGCGCTCCCCGGCTGCGTGGCGGCCCGTCGTCACGTGGTGGACGGTGGGCAGGGCCGCTCGGGTGAAGAACATCCGGGCGGAGTCGGGGTCGGCCAGGTCGCGGTCCTGCTCCAGGTACGGGTTGATCGCCTCCTCGACGGCCCGGACCTCGGGCTGCCGGGAGACGTGGCGCAGGGCCGCGAGGAGGTCGCCCTCGACCTCGACCGCGCGCACCACCCGGTTGCCGTGCATGAAGAGCGAGGTGCGGCGCAGCCGGGTGTGCTCGTCGACCCGGGCCTGCGGGGAGTCGTAGTCGGCGAGGATCTTCGCGACGATCTCCTCGGTGCCCGGCTTGACGGTGAAGGTCAGCGCGTGGCGCACCACCCCGTCCCCGAGGCGGGGCGCGGCCTGGAGACCGCCCTTGAGGGGCTCGAAGCTCTCCTCGAAGGCCGCTCCGGTCTCGCGCAGGACGCTGAAGCGCAGCGAACGGGTGTCGCGCACGCAGCTGTGCAGGGGCTGGACCGTGGCGACGTGGTCCTCGCTGTTGACCCAGGCGAGGAAGGGCGGTGCGCTCTCCCACTCGCTGGTGATGAGCCATTGGGACGGGTTCTCGATGGACTGGCACAGCTGGTCGCTGATGTGTCCCGGGATCGAGGCGACCTGGTTGCGCATGTGCTCGTACGCCTCCAGGAACTGCTTCTGGGCGCCGTCGTGCAGGTCAAGCAGCAGGATGACCCGCAGCCTTGATCCGTCGAAGGCGGACTGGGAGGTCCGTTCCGAGAGGGTGGTGGTCATCTTGCGAACTCCTTCGAGACGGTGGGAGAACCGGCCGGGCCGGTGGGGAACCGTCGAGTGGGGGGGCGGAGCGGGGAATCTCCCGGCGGATGCGCACGGTCCGCCCGGACCGCGGGCGACGTCTCCGTGACCGATCGTGAAACGCTGGTCCGGCTGACGCGAGATTTATGAACCGTTCAGGTGAGGGGGCGTCCGAACCGCTCGGACAAGGGCATGGACACTGCATCTGTACGGCGTCAGAGCTGGAGCAACTGATGAACGAGAACGTCGACGTCCATGTACCGGTCCTCATCGTGGGCGGCTCCCTGGTGGGCCTGTCCGCGTCCCTCTTCCTCGGCCGGCTCGGCGTCGAGCACCTGCTGGTCGAGAAGCACGACGCCACCTCGACACACCCACGGGGCCGCGGCAACAACGTCCGCACGATGGAGATCTTCCGCCGGGCCGGGGTGGAGCCGCAGATCCGTGCGGCCGCGTCGGTCCTGGCGGAGAACCACGGCATTCTGCAGGCCGGTTCGCTGACCGGTGACGATCAGGAGTGGCTGTTCAAGGAGATCGACCCGGGTGGCGCGCTCGCCCGCTTCAGCCCGAGCGGCTGGTGCCTGTGCAGCCAGAACGACCTGGAGCCCGTCCTGCTGGACCGGGCACTGGAGCAGGGCGGCGATCTGCGGTTCTCCACGGAACTGATGTCGTTCGACCCGGACGGCTCGGGTGTGACCGCGGCCCTGAAGAACCGGCGGACGGGTGAGCACACGACCGTTCGGGCGGACTACCTGATCGCCGCCGACGGTCCGCGCAGTCCGGTCCGTGAGCAGTTGCGCATCGGCCGTTCGGGTGCCGGCGACCTGTTCCACAACGTGAGCATCACCTTCCGCTCCGCCCGGCTCGCCGAGGTGCTGGGCGACCGGCGCTTCATCGTCTGCTACCTGACGAATCCGGAGGCCGACGGCGCGCTGCTGCCGGTGGACAACGAGCGGGAGTGGGTGTTCCACGCGCCGTGGCAGCCGGACCGGGGCGAGACGCTGGAGGACTTCACGGACGAGCGGTGCGCGGCGCACATCCGCAAGGCCGTCGGGGCGCCGGACATCGACGTCGAGATCACCGGCAAGGCGCCGTGGCACGCGGCCGAGCGGGTGGCGGACCGGTACGCCCGGGGCAGGGTCTTCCTGGCCGGCGACTCGGCGCACGAGATGTCGCCCACCGGGGCCTTCGGCTCCAACACCGGTATCCAGGACGCGCACAACCTGGCGTGGAAGCTCGCCGCGGTGCTGCGCGGCGAGGCGGGTCCGGGACTGCTGGACACGTACGAGGCGGAGCGGCTGCCGGTGGCCCGGGCGACGAGCGAGCGGGCCTCGGCACGCTCGGGCGAGCACAGCCACCCGGGGTACGCGCCGCCGCCGGCCGTGGGCGGCGGCAAGCGCGGCGGGATGCTGAACGTGGCGCTCGGCTACCGGTACGTGAACGGTGCGGTGCTGGGCGTCGGTCCGGACCGGCCCGTGGTGCCCGAGGGGGTGCTGCTGAACGGTGATCCGGGCAGCAGGGCGCCGCACTTGTGGGTCCGCAGGGCCGGTGAGCGGATCTCCACGCTGGATCTGTACGAGCGGTCCTTCGTACTGCTCACCGACGCCTCGGACGTGGCGTGGCGCCGGGCCGCGGCGCGGGTCGGTGACCGGCTGGGGGCCCGGCTCGACGCGTTCGGGATCGGCACGGGACCGGGCGGCGATCTGGAGCCGGAGGCCGGTGCCGACTGGGCCGAGGCGCACGGGACGAGCGCCGGTGGCGCCGTGGTGGTGCGGCCCGACGGCTTCGTCGCCTGGCGTGCGGAGTCGGGTGTCGAGGACGCCGAGGCGGCCCTGTACGAGGTCATGGTGGCGCTGCTGCGCCGGGACTGACCCCGGGGCCCGTGTCCCGGGTCAGCCCACACCGAACGACCGGAGGGCGGCGAGGAACTCCTCCGGCCGTTCGGTGTGCACGAGGTGGCCCGCGTCGATGGTGACGTGCCGGGCGCCGGGGATCTGCCGGGCCATCCAGGCGAGGTCCTCCTGGACGATCTGGCTGCCCGGTCCGCCGCCGATGACGAGGGTGGGCGCGGTGATCTCGGCGAGGCGCTCGCGCCCCTCCGGGTCGGGCTCGTTGAGCTGGGCGTTGATGGACGGCACCACCGGCCAGTCGAAGTCGAGCCGTCCTTCGGGGCGTTCGACGGGTCCGCGGGGCGGGTCGAGCGGGAAGGGCGGGGGCGCCTCCTCCAGGACGAGCCTGCCGATGAGTCCGGGCTGCCGCTCGGCGAGCAGGAAGGCCGCGGCGCCGCCCATGGAGTGCCCGACGACCGTGGCACCGGAGAGGTTGCGGGCCTCAAGGAAGGCGTGCAGGTCGTCGCGGAACAGCTCGAAGGAGTAGCGCCCGGTCCAGTCGCTGAGTCCGTGGCCGCGGAAGTCGAAGGCGTACACCCGGTGGCCGGCGGCGAGCCGTTCGGCGACCTCGGTCCAGGTGGTGCTGTCTCCGCACCGCCCGTGGGCGAGGACGACGGGCGGTGCGGAGGGTTCCCCCCACACCCGGTAGGCGAGGCGTATTCCGCCGGCCTGGACGCTGTGCACCTCGGGGTCCAGGAACGCGGTGACGGTCCGGACGAAGGCACCCGGGTCGTCGAGCCACGGGAAGTGCCCGGCCCCGCGCTGCACGGCGAACTCCGACTCCGGGAAGAGCGCCGCCAGTTCGGCGGCCCGGTCGGGGGTGGTGAGGCCGTCGTACTCGCCGGTCAGGACGAGGACCGGGGCCGGGAACGTACGCAACGAGGCCACCGTCTCGACGGGGTTGAACGCGCCGTCGGCGTAATAGGCCTGGGCAGCAGCGGCGTTGATCTCACGGGCGGACCGGGCCGCGTGCTCCTGCGCCGCCCCGTCCCACCGCCCGTACAGGAACGGCCGGGAGGCGGCGCGCAGTTCGTCCGTGAAGTGTCCCGCCCAGATCTGTTCCAGGGCGGGGAGCGCCTGCGCGTACCAGGGCTCCGCGCAGCGCAGCGCGGCGGCTTCCCGGGCCGCGCGCTCCACGAAGGCGAATCCGGTGGCCCGGGTGCCGGGGGCGACCAGGATCAGGCTGCGCAGGGCCTCGGGGTGGCGTGCGGCGTAGAGCGAGGCGAGGTCACCGGCCGCCGAGTGGGCAAGCAGATCGACGCGGTCGAGTCCGAGATGCAGGCGCAGCGCCTCGACGTCCTCGACGAGCCGGTCGCAACGGCAGGTGGACATGTCTTCCGGTACGGCGGAGTCCCCGGTACCACGCAGGTCGAGGACGACCAGCTGCCGGGTGGCGGAGAGCCCGCCGAGGTCTCCGAGGTAGGCGCCGGCCCGCATCGCGCCGCCCGGCAGGCAGATCAGCGGTGCGCCCTCCCCCAGCACGCGATAGGCGAGTTCGGTCCCGTCGTACGTATGGAAAGTCGGCATGGACCCATCCAAACAGGGCCGACCGGGTGATGCAGCTGTGTTCGGTACGGGCGTATCCGCGATGCGGGAGGGTGCCCCGGAGGCGCGTGCCGGGGCTCAGGACGGTGCGGAGCTCATGGACGAGGTGTGGGGCGCGCTGCCGGCGCGGCTGCGCGTGGCCATGGCGGTGTTCGAGCCGGAGCGGCCGGCCGAGGCGGCTCTGCGGCACGAGGCGGCAGCGGTGCAGCGGGCCGGCCGGAGGCCGAATGCGTCGTCCCTCTTGCCACGCGGTGCAAGATCCTGAATTACTGCTCCCGGAAGGAACGACCGAATGATCGGTCGTCTGCGCGGTGCGCAGGGGCACGCCACGGGGCGCACGGGAAGAGGGGATCCGCATGACGGCTCTGCTGGACGCGGCGGAACGGATGGGCCGCGAGGAACTGGAGGCGCTGCAGCTGGAGCGGCTGCGGGCCACCCTGCGCCACGCCTACGACCGGGTCGGCCACTACCGGAAGGCGTTCGACCTGGCGGGACTGCGTCCGGACGACTGCCGTTCCCTCGCCGACCTGGCCAGGTTCCCGTTCACCACCAAGGCCGACCTGCGGGACAACTATCCGTTCGGGATGTTCGCCGTGCCCGAGGAGCAGGTGCGGCGGATCCACGCCTCCAGCGGGACGACCGGCCGCCCGACCGTCGTCGGCTACACGGAACGGGATCTGGACACCTGGGCGGACGTGGTGGCCCGCTCGATCAGGGCGGCCGGCGGGCGTCCCGGGCAGAAGGTCCATGTCGCGTACGGTTACGGGCTGTTCACCGGCGGTCTCGGCGCGCACTACGGCGCGGAGCGGCTGGGCTGCACGGTCATTCCCGCGTCGGGCGGGATGACGGGCCGGCAGGTCCAGCTGATCCAGGACTTCCGGCCCGAGATCATCATGGTGACGCCGTCGTACTTGCTGACCCTCCTCGACGAGTTCGAGCGGCAGGGCATCGATCCGCGGACGACGTCGCTGAAGGTGGGGATCTTCGGGGCCGAGCCGTGGACGGAGGAGATGCGCCGGGAGATCGAGGAGCGGTTCGCGATCGACGCGGTCGACATATACGGGCTGTCCGAGGTGATGGGCCCGGGCGTGGCGCAGGAGTGCGTGGAGACGAAGGACGGGCTGCACATCTGGGAGGACCACTTCTATCCCGAGGTGGTCGACCCGTTCACCGGCGAGGTGCTGCCGGAGGGGTCGGAGGGCGAGCTGGTGTTCACCTCGCTGACCAAGGAGGCCATGCCGGTGATCCGTTACCGGACCCGGGACCTGACCCGGCTGCTGCCGGGCACGGCCCGCGTGTTCCGGCGCATGGAGAAGGTCACCGGGCGCAGTGACGACCTGGTGATCCTGCGCGGGGTGAACCTCTTCCCGACCCAGATCGAGGAGATCGTGCTCCGGACGCCCGGGGTGGCGCCGCACTTCCAGCTCCGGCTGACCCGCGAGGGCCGGCTGGACGTGCTGACGGTGCGGGCGGAGGCCCGGGCGGGGGCGACGCCCGAACAGCGGGCGGCGGCCGCCGCGTCGGTCGCGGCGGCGGTCAAGGACGGGATCGGCGTCTCGGTCGGGGTGGAGATCCTGGATCCCGAGACGCTGGAGAGGTCGGTCGGCAAGTTCCGGCGGATCGTGGACGAGCGGGAGCGTCCCGGCAGTTGACCTGCGGCGCAGCCGTCCGGCCGTTCAACTGACCTCGGGGCGCGCGTGGTTGCTGTGGCAGGATGCGTGCAGGGGGCACGGTGGATACGGAGATGTGCCCGGCCCCCGCGGCACCGTTCCGCGTGTCCTCCCGTACCGAAGAACTTGGAGCTCGCCATGACGACAGGCCCGGCCAGGACTCGGATCGACACCGGCAGGCCGCACCCGGCGCGCGTCTACGACTACCTCCTGGGCGGCAAGGACCACTACCCCGTCGATCAGGCGCTCGGCGAGCAGATGCCGCCCGAGGCGAAGGACGCCGTCGCGCAGAACCGGGCGTTCATGCACCGGGCGGCGGGCTGGGCCGCGCGGGCGGGCGTCGACCAGTTCCTCGACATCGGGACGGGCATTCCGACCCAGCCGAATCTCCATCAGATCGTCCAGGAGATCAATCCGGCGGCCCGGGTCGTGTACGCGGACAACGATCCGATCGTGCTGCGCCATGCCGAGGCGCTGCTCGTCAGCACGCCGGAGGGCGCCACCGCCTATCTCGAAGCCGATGTGCGCGAGCCCGGGAAGATCCTCGAACACGCCGGTACCGTGCTGGACCTCGGCCGGCCCGTCGCGCTGTCCCTGATCGCCCTCCTGCACTTCGTCCCGGACGAGGACGACCCCTACGGCATCACCCGCACCCTCCTCGACGCGCTGGCGCCGGGCAGTTGCCTGGTGCTGTCGCACTTCACCAAGGACTTCCTCTCCGGCGAGCAGGACAAGACCGACGAGTACCGGTCGAGCGGCATCACCCTGAGGCCCCGGACCGGGGCGGAGGTCGCGCGGTTCTTCGACGGGCTCGACGTGGTCGAACCGGGCCTGGTCACCGCCCCTCGATGGCACCAGGACCGGGCTGTCCCCGAGAGCAGGGACGCCACCGACAGTTTCCATGTCGGGGTCGCCCGCGTCCGCCGGTGACGCGCCCGCGCCTCCTCAGGCGAAGCGGTCGCGGAGCTCCCGCTTGAGGATCTTCCCGCTGGCGTTGCGCGGCAGGCCGTCCACGAACACGATCCGCTTCGGGGCCTTGAAGTGGGCCAGCTTCTCGCGGGCGTGAGCGATCAGTTCGGCCTCGGTCGCCTCCCCGCGCAGGACGACGACGGCGGTGACGGCCTCGATCCAGCGCTCGTCGGGCAGTCCGACGACCGCCGCCTCCGCGACCGCCGGGTGCGTGTAGAGCGCGTCCTCCACCTGGCGGGAGGCGACGAGGACGCCGCCGGAGTTGATGACGTCCTTCACCCGGTCGACGACGGTGAAGTAGCCCTCCGGGTCGCGGACGGCGAGGTCGCCGGAGTGGAACCAGCCGTCGCGGAACGCCTCGGCGCTCTCCTCCGGCTTGTCCCAGTAGCCGCTGCACAGCTGGGGCGAGCGGTAGACCACCTCGCCGGCCGTGCCGTCGGGGACCTCCTTGCCGTGCTCGTCGACGACCTTGGCCTCGACGAAGAGGACGGGGCGGCCGCAGGAGTCCATCCGGCCCTCGTGCTCGTCCGGTCCCAGGACGGTGGCGAGGGGACCGATCTCGCTCTGTCCGAAGCAGTTGTAGAAGGCGAGGCCCGGCAGGCGTGCGCGGAGGCGTTCCAGCACCGGTACGGGCATGATCGACGCCCCGTAGTAGGCCTTGCGCAGACCGCCGAGGTCGCGGGTCGCGAAGTCGGGGTGGTTGGCGAGGCCGATCCAGACGGTGGGCGGGGCGAAGAGGCTGTCCGCCTGTCCCGATTCGACGAGGTCGAAGATCCGGGCCGCGTCCGGGGCGTCCAGGACCGTGTTCTCGGCGCCGACCGCGAGATAGGGCAGCAGGAATACGTGCATCTGCGCCGAGTGGTAGAGCGGCAGGGCGTGCACGGGCCGGTCGCCGGCGCGCAGGTCCAGGGCGGTGACGGCGCTGACGTACTCGTGGACGAGGGCGCCGTGCGTCATCATCGCGCCCTTGGGCAGGGCGGTGGTGCCGGACGTGTACAGCAGCTGGACGAGGTCGTCGGCGGCCGGTTCGTGCGCGGGGACGAAGGGGCGCGGGCTGTCGAGTTCGGCCAGGAGGGAGCCGGGGGCGTCGCGCAGCGCCCGTACGGCGTACCCCTGCGGGACCCGGCCGGCGAGGTCCGGGTCGGTGAGGACCAGGGAGCTGCCGGACTGCTCCAGGATGTACGCGAGGTCGTCGCCCGTGAGGTTCTGGTTGACCGGCACGTGGACCAGCCCGGCGCGGGCGCAGGCGAGATAGGCGATCAGGTACGCGTCGGAGTTGTGGGCGTAGGAGGCGACCCGGTCCCCCGGGCGCAGTCCGTGGCCGTCCATGAGGACGGCGGCCGCGGTACCGACCGCCTCGTCGAGCCCGCGGTAGGTCCAGGCCCGGTCGGCGTACCGCAGGGCGGGGCGCTCGGGGGTGCGCCGTGCGCTGCGGGTCACGACGCCGTCGACTGTGCTGCTGCGTACACCGGTCATGGCGTGATCCTGTGCGGCCGGGGCCCGGTGGTCAAGGGCCGGGAGGGCAGCGCGCCCCGGTGGTCGTCCCGTCTGAGGTGGCCGTCCCGTCCTGGGTGAGCGGGAGGAGGTACTCCCGGTGCCTGACGGTCTGGACGGCGACGAAGAGGCCGTAGAGGAACAGCGAGGCGACGGCGGCGAAGGTGAGCTGGGCGCGGTCACGGCCAGTTCGCCGACGCGGTGGGCGACCACCTCGGCATGGTGCACGGCGGCCAGGACGGCGCCGGCGAGGCAGAGCGCGACCACGTCGACGGCGAACGGCGGCAGCTCGCGCCCCCAGCTGAACACCAGCGCGAGCGCCGCGACGAGCGGCACGACCACGGTCCACCGGGTCGCCAGTGCCCGGATCGTCGCGCTCGTGTTCGTAGGCCGTACGCTGCCAGAACCGGCCGGGGACCCGCTCGGCGGCCGGACCCGCCGAGGGGGGTTCTACGCGTGTCCCTCCCAGTACGGTTCGCGCAACCGCCGTTTGTACAGCTTGCCGTTGGGGTCGCGGGGCATCGTGGTGATGAATCCCAGGGTCTTGGGTCGTTTGTAGCCGGCGAGCAGCCCCGCGCAGTGTCCGAGGATCTCGGCGGCGAGTGCGTCACCCGCCTCGTGCCCCTCGGCCGCTTCGACCACGGCCCTGACCTCCTCGCCCCAGTCGGCGTGCGGGATGCCGAAGACCGCGGCGTCGGCGACCGCGGGGTGGGTGAGGAGGGCGCCCTCGATCTCGGCGGGGTAGATGTTCACGCCGCCGGAGATGATCATGTCGATCTTGCGGTCGCGGAGGAAGAGATAGCCCTCCTCGTCGAGGACGCCGAGGTCGCCGACGGTGAAGAAGTCGCCGATGCGGTTCTTCCGCGTCTTGCCCTCGTCCTTGTGGTAGCTGAAGCCGCCGGTGCTCATCTTCATGTAGACGGTGCCGAGCTCGCCCGGCCCGAGCCGGTTGCCGTCGTCGTCGAAGACCGCGAGTTCGCTGATCGGCCAGGCCCGGCCGACGGTGCCCGGCTTCTTCAGCCAGTCGTCGGCCGTGGCGAAGGCGCCGCCTCCCTCGCTGGCCGCGTAGTACTCCTCGACGCAGCGGCCCCACCAGTCGATCATGGCGCGTTTGACGTGGTCGGGGCAGGGGGCCGCGCCGTGGATGGCGTGGCGCATCGCGGAGACGTCGTACCGCTGCCGGACCTCCTCGGGCAGGGCGAGGAGGCGGTGGAACTGGGTCGGGACCATGTGCGTGTGGGTGCAGCGGTGGGTGTCCATCGCCCGCAGCATCTCCTCGGGCGACCACTTGTCCATCAGGACGAGCGGGTGGCCGATGTGCAGGGCCGCTCCCGCGAACTGCAGCACCGCCGTGTGATAAAGCGGCGAACACACCAGGTGGACGTTCCCGTCGAACGGCTTGATGCCGAAGATGCCGAGGAAGCCGCCGAGGTAGGTCTCCTCGGGGAGCTTTCCGGGCAGCGGCCGGCGGATGCCGCGGGGGCGGCCGGTGGTGCCGGAGGTGTAGTTCATGACCCAGCCGAGCGTGCGTCCCTCCGGGGGCGAGACGGGCCGGTTCTCCAGCAGTTCGGCGTACGGGCGGAAGCCGTCGACCGCGCCGACTCCGTAGCGGTGGCTCGCGGGCAGCTTCGCCTCGTCGGCCGCGGCGGTCGCGGCCTCGGTGAAGCGTTCGTGGGCGATGAGCACCTTGGCGCCGGAGTCGGCGACGATCCAGGCGATCTCGGGCCCGACGAGGTGGTGGTTGACGGGGACGAGGTAGAAGCCGGCCTGCGAGGCGGCGAGGTAGGCGGTGAGGAACTCGACCCCGTTGGGCAGGACGACGGCGAACGCGTCGCCCTCCTCCAGGCCCGCCGCGCGCAGTCCGTGGACCATGCGGTTGGCCTCGGCGTGCAGCCGTCCGGCCGTCCAGTCCTCGCCGTCGGGTGCGATGAGGACCGTGCGGTCGGGGTCTGCGGTGGCCTGGGCCCAGAAGCCGTTGGGCGGCTGGTTCATGAGGCGCTCCGTCCGGCGATGCGGTTGATCCGGTCCACGGCCCGTTCGAAGCCGCGGGTCAGGTCGTCGAAGACGGCCTGCACACTGCGTTCGGTGTTCATCCGGCCGACGATCTGGCCGACGGGGGTGCCGAGCAGGGCGCCCGTCTCGTACTTCTGGATACGGGAGACGGCCTCGGCGACCAGGAGACCCTGGAGCGGCATCGGCAGCGTGCCGGGTCCCGCCGGGTCGTCCCAGGCGTCGGTCCATTCGGTACGGAGCTGACGCGCGGGTTTGCCCGTGAGGGCGCGGGAGCGGACGGTGTCGCCGGATCCCGCGGCGAGGAGTTTGGCGGTCAGCGCCCGGGAGTGCATGTCGGCCTCCTCGGTGGTGAGCCAGAGGGAGCCGAGCCAGACGCCCTGGGCGCCCAGGGCAAGCCCGGCGGCGACCTGTTCACCGCTGCCGATGCCGCCCGCCGCGAGGACGGGGAGCGGACCGACGGCGTCGACGACGTCCGGGACGAGGACCATCGAGGCGATCTCTCCGGTGTGGCCGCCCGCCTCGTACCCCTGGGCGACGACCACGTCGATTCCGGCGTCCGCGTGGTGGCGGGCGTGCCGGGCACTGCCGGCGAGCGCGGCGACGAGGACGTCGTGCTCGTGGGCGCGGGCGACGACGTCGGCGGGCGGTGAACCCAGGGCGTTGGCGAGCAGTCTGATGGGGTAGTCGAACGCCACGTCGAGCTGGTTGCGGGCGACCTCCTCCATCCAGCCGGTGATGCGCCAGCCCGACGCCTCGCCCTCGGCGAGTTCGGGGACGCCGTACTTGGCGAGGGTCTCCTGCACGAACTGCCGGTGGCCGGGCGGGATCATCGCCTCCACATCGGCCTCGCTCACGCCCTCCACCTTCTTGGCGGGCATGACGACGTCGAGGCCGTAGGGCTTGCCGTCCGTGTGTTCCTGCATCCAGTCGAGGTCGCGTGCGAGGTCGTCGGGGGCGGTGTAGCGGACCGCGCCGAGTACGCCGAATCCTCCGGCCCGGGTGATGGCCGCGGCCACCGCCGGGAACGGCGTGAAGCCGAAGATGGCGTGCTCGATCCCCAGTTTTTGGCTCAGCTCCGTCTCCATGGGCGGCAGGATGCCGCAGTCCGACAACCGAGGGAAGAGATTTTCTGATGCTGTGTCAGATTCTTTGTGACTCCGGGGCCTACGGGGCGGCGAGGGGGGACAGTACTCTCTGCCTCGGCAGGAAGTTTCATGCTCGGAAGAATTTTCGAAAGTTACTTTCAGGCAGCGGGAAGGGGTTCCGGATGACCGAGGACACGGCGGGCGGGGGCATCAGCCGGCGGAGGCTGGGCAGTGGGATGCTGGCCCTGGGCGGGGCTCTCGCCCTGGCGCCCATCCCGTTCGCGGAGGCGGCGTCTGCCACGGAGTCGGGGGCGGGGTCGTCGGACATGGGCACAGGGACCGCGTCGGGGCACGGCAGGCCGACGCTGCGCCGCGGATCGGCCGCGCGCGCGGGGCTGTTGCAGGAGCCGCTCGACCAACTGGTCACCGAGGCGGAGAGATACCTCGCCGACTCGCCCAAATACCCCTGGTACGCGGGTGCCGTGCTGCTCGCGGGGCGGGGCGGGACGGTGGCACTGCACCGTCCGATCGGCAAGGCGGTGCGTTACGCGGCGTACGACGAGACGACCGACACCGGGGTGGAGTTCCCGGCGGACCAGCAGATCGCCATGGCCGAGGACACGGTCTTCGACCTGGCGTCGGTGTCGAAGCTGTTCACCTCGATCCTGGCGGTGCAGCAGATCGAGCGCGGCACGCTGGAGCTGGAGGCGACCGTCGCCACGTATCTGCCGGACTTCGCCGGCGGCGGCAAGCAGGACATCACGATCCGTCAGCTGCTCACGCACACCTCGGGTTTCCGTGCCTGGATCCCCCTCTACACGGCGCCGACCCGCGAGGGGAAGCTGGAGCTGCTCTGGAACGAGGCCCCGGCGAACCCGCCCGGCACGGTGTACCTCTATTCCGACCTCAATCTGATCTCGCTCCAGCTGGTACTGGAGAAGATCACCGGCCGCACCGAGGACGTACTGCTCCGCGAACAGATCACCGCTCCGCTCGGGATGCAGCGCACCCGGTACAACCCGCCGGCCTCCTGGAAGCCGAAGATCGCCGCGACCGAGGACGCCCGGCTCCCCTGGTCGGGACTGGAGCGCGGACTGGTCTGGGGCGAGGTCCACGACGAGAACGCCTTCAGCCTCGACGGGGTCGCCGGCCACGCCGGGGTCTTCTCCTGTGCCTGGGACCTGGCGATCCTCGCCCGCACCCTGCTCAACGGCGGGGTGTACGGACGCGCGAGGATCCTCTCGGCCGCATCGGTGGATCTGCTGTTCACCGACTTCAACACCGCGTTCCCCGGTGACGCGCACGGCCTCGGCTTCGAGCTCTACCAGCACTGGTACATGGGCGCGATGGCCACGCCCCGTACGGCCGGCCACACCGGCTTCACGGGCACCAGCTTGGTCCTCGACCCGTCCACCGACTCGTTCCTGATCGTGCTGGGCAACTCGGTGCACCCGGTGCGCAACTGGCGCTCCGGCAGCGCGCCGCGGGTCGCGACGGCCAACCAGCTGGCCCGGGCGGTCGCGGTCCGGCCGGCCCGGGGCCGTACCGCGTGGTTCTCCGGCATGGCCAGTGCCTCGACGGCCACGCTGGCACTCCCGCCGCTCACCCCGGCCTCCTCGCGCGCCCGGCTGAGCTGTGCGCTGTGGTGGGACGCCGAGCCCGCGTCGGACTTCCTCTTCCTGGAGGCCTCGACGGACGCCGGGGCCAGCTGGCAGCCGGTCCCGTTCACCACCACGCCGGCCCCGCAGCAGCACCGCCCACAGCCCGAAGCGCACCCGACGGGCTCGGTCTCCGGCTGGTCGGGCCGGGTCTGGCACCGCCTGGACGCGGACCTCGCCCAGTGGCGCGGCACCGAGACCGTGCTGCGGTGGCGGTACACCACCGATCAGCTGTACGTCGGACGCGGCGTGTACGTGGACGCGATCAGGGTCGAGGACGGCGGACGCACGGTCTTCGACGAAGGACGGCCGGGCGACGCGCGGCGCATCGAGGCGAAGGGCTGGGCCGCTTCGGCGAACTGACCGCACCGGACCGGGACGGCCCGCCTCTGCGGCCGGCCGTCCCGCAGCCGCGCATCCGGCTCACAGCAGGCAGAACTCGTTGCCCTCCGGGTCCGCCATCCAGAGGTGATCGGGCCGCCCGTCGGCCTCGAACTCCTCGACGACCTTCGCCCCCGCGGCAGTCAGCCGCTCCAGCGCCTCCAGCACGCGGGGCCACCGCACCTCCCACGGCACCTCACGGCCGCCACCGGCCTGCACGTCCATGTGCAGCCGGTTCTTCCCGGCCTTCGCCTCGGGCACCTTCATGAAGGACAGGCCGGGCCCCTCACCGTCCGGGTCCGCCAGATAGGCGCCGTCGCCCCATTCCTCCTCCGGGACGTCGTAGTGGGCGAACCACTCCTCCCAGCTGCCGAAGCCCTTCGGCGGCGGCTTCTTCGCGTAGCCCAGGGCGAGCGCCCAGAACTCCGCCAGTCGCGCGGGGTGCGCGCAGTCGATCGTCAGACTCCAACGTGTCGCCATGAATCCCTCCGGACAGAAGATCCGGCCCCTCGGCCGACCGCGGGACCGATCGTGCCACGGGGGATTCCGGGGATCTCCGCGATTCGATTCAAGATTCTTTACGGACCGAAATATTTCGGTCTGTTGTGTCGTCGATTTCGATTGATCAGTCATCCAATTCGATGGCGCGAGCGGCAACATGCCTGTTCAGAAGCGCTTCACCTGGAGCCGACTCCACCAGCGCGACGACCGCTCAACCCTTCCTTCACGCTCGACATTCGGAATCCTTTCGTAACTCTCGATGCCGAATGTACCCATCCGCCCTGCACGTCCCGCGACCAGTTGTGAGCCGAAGGGCATAAGACCAGTTCACGGCGCCACACGGTGGCGATGAAGCGGTTAATCTCACCGAAATATTTCGGAAATGTGGCGTTGACGAGCCGTCCGGGCGCGCGCATACTCTCCCTCGCTCCCTGCATCACCGATCAACTTCGCGCCGCGGAACCGTCGTTGGACGGTTCATCCCCCGCGGCGAACGAACCGCTCAGCGCACGGTCCACCCACCCGTCCGGACGGCCCGCTCACGCCCGTCCGGCAATCGGAAGAAGGTGTTGGAAAGTGATCGTCAATTCACCGCACGGCGGCGAGGCCGCACGTCCGTGGCTGCGCTCACGGACACGACGGGCCTGCGTGCTCGCCACGGCGGGGGTACTCGCCGCCGCGGGGGTCCTCTCCCTCGCCGGCACCGCCGACGCCGCGACGACGCTCGGGGCATCGGCCGCCGCCAAGGGCCGGTACTTCGGCGCAGCCGTCGCCGCGAACCACCTGGGCGAGTCCGCGTACGCCTCCACCCTGGACACCGAGTTCACCATGGTGACCCCGGAGAACGAGATGAAGTGGGACGCCGTCGAGGCCTCCCGCAACAGTTTCAACTTCAGCTCCGCGGACCAGATCGTCAGCCACGCCCAGGGCCGGGGCATGAAGCTTCGCGGTCACACGCTGGTGTGGCACTCCCAGCTGCCCGGCTGGGTCGGCGGGCTCGGGGCCACCGATCTGCGCTCGGCGATGAACAACCACATCAACCAGGTGATGGCGCACTACAAGGGCAAGATCTACGCCTGGGACGTCGTCAACGAGGCCTACCAGGACGGCAGCAGCGGGGCCAGGCGCAGCTCGCCCTTCCAGGACAAGCTCGGCAACGGCTTCATCGAGGAGGCCTTCCGCACCGCCCGGGCCGCCGACTCCGGCGCCAAGCTCTGTTACAACGACTACAACACCGACGGCCAGAACGCGAAGAGCAACGCGGTCTACGCCATGGTGAAGGACTTCAAGCAGCGCGGGGTGCCGATCGACTGCGTCGGCTTCCAGTCGCACTTCAACGGCAACTCCCCCGTCCCCTCCGACTACCAGGCCAACCTGCAGCGCTTCGCCGATCTCGGGGTCGACGTACAGATCACCGAGCTGGACATCGAGGGTTCGGGATCGGCTCAGGCCGCGAGTTACACCAAGGTCGTCAACGCCTGCCTGGCCGTGTCGCGCTGCGCCGGCATCACCGTGTGGGGCATTCCGGACAAGTACTCGTGGCGCGCCGGCGGCACCCCGCTGCTGTTCGACGACAACTACGGAAAGAAGCCGGCCTACAGCGCGGTGCTCGCGGCGCTGGGCGGCACCGGCGGCGGGGGTGACGGCGGTGGTGGAAACGGTGCCTGCACGGCCACTTACACCCGGACCAACACCTGGGGCGACCGCTTCAACGGGCAGGTGACCATCACGGCGGGCAGCTCGGCGATCAGCGGCTGGACGGTTCCGGTGACGGTGACGTCGCCGCAGAAGATCGCCACCACCTGGAACGGCACTCCGTCCTGGGACAGCAGTGGCAACGTGATGACGATGAAGGCCAACGGGAACGGGAATCTGGCCGCCGGGGCCTCGACGTCCTTCGGCTTCACCCTCATGACGAACGGCAACACCTCGGCGCCCGCCATCGGCGCCTGCACCGCCTCCTGATCCAGGGGCGTCCGAGGACACCGGCGCGAGGGCACCGCTTCCGGGGCGGTGTCCTCGCGTCGTCCGTGCACCGGCCGGCGGACGACGCCGACGCGCACCGGTGACTCACCGGTGCGCGAGAGCCTCCTCGGCCGCGGCCACCTCGGCGGGGGCGGAAGCCGTCGACTCCCGGACCACGAGTCTCGGCCTGATCAGGAGCGAACGTCCGGCGACCGGGGCGGAGTCGATCCGGGCCTTCAGCTGCTGGAACGTCTCCGCGGCCATCTCGGGCAGCGGCTGGCGGACGGTGGTCAGCGGCGGCTCGAAGAGGTCGGCGAGCAGGATGTCGTCGAACCCGACCACGGAGACGTCCTGTCCCGCACTGCGGCCGGCGTCCTTCGCGCCCCGGCAGATCCCGATCGCGCACATGTCGTTGATGGCGACGAACGCGGTGGGCGGGCGCGGGCCGCAGAGGAGCTCGCGGGCCGCCCTGCGCCCCAGTTCGGCCGCGTCCTTGTCACCGAACTCGGTGGTACCGGCGCCGGGCCAGACGATCGCGTCGGCCGGGTCGAGGCCGGCCGACTCCAGGGCGGCCCGGAAGCCGCGCAGCCGCTCGCGGCGGTTGACGCTGTTGACCGAGCCGGAGACGAAGGCCAGCCGGCGGTGGCCCAGTTCGAGCAGGTGCCGGGTGGCGAGCTCGGCTCCCATCGCGTTGTCGACGCTGATCGAGGCCAGTGACGGCGGATCGCCCGCCTGGGCGGTGCGGTCGAAGGCGACCATCTTCAGACCGCGGCTGAGCAGCGGTGCCACATGGTCGAGCGAGGGCAGCGAGGAGCAGAGCACCACACCGCTCACCCCGTCGGCCAGCAGCTCCTCGCCGTACTTGAGCTCACGGGCCGGATCGCGCTCACTGTTGCAGAGCAGTACGTGATAGCCCTCGGCCAGCGCGATGGCCTCCAGCTCCCGGGCCAGCGCCCCCCAGAAGGGGTTGGCGACGGACGGCACGATCAGGCCGATGACCTTGATCCGGCCGGTGCGCAGCATGCGCGCCGCGCGGTTGGGCCGGTAGCTGAGCTGCTCTATCACCTGCTCGACGCGAGCCAGGGTCGCCGCCTGCATACGGTCCGTACGTCCGTTGAGGACGTTCGACACGGTGCTCGCGGAGACCCCCGCGGCCTCCGCGACCTGATGGATCGTTACCCCGCTCATGCCACCTCCGGTTCGGAACGTGTTCGCCAGACTAGTGTACCGATTTACTGAACTCTCTTCACCGGTACACCCGTTAACTTTCCCGAAAATTGTTGTGCATCAGCTGTTGACGAGCCTCTTGGGGCGTTCTTAGTCTCAGTGCATCGATTTACCAGCGCTTCCCAGCCATGGCCGGGTTGCCATCGCTGGATCGATCCACTGTCTCCACCTCAAAAGGGGTGCCCAATGGAACTCAAACGACGGTCGCTGCTCGCTGCCATCGGCGCCGGTACGGCCGCGGCCGCACTCTCCGGCTGCGGCACCGGCTCTTCGACGGCCGGCTCCGCCGACGGTCCCGCCGAGGGCGAGATCACGCTGCTCACCCCGATCTACGAAGGCGCCGACGGCAAGACGCTGTTGGAGAAGGAGATCCTCGGCGGCTTCCGGAAGAAGTATCCGGACGTCAAGGTGAACGTGGACTACACCACGTACGCGCAGCTCAACGAGAAGATCACCACGGGGCTCGCCGGCGGGCTGCTGCCCGACGTGCTGATGATGGGCGTCGGCTGGATCCCGCCGTTCGCCGCGAAGAAGGCCATCGCCCCGCTGCCCGAGAAGTTCGCCACCGCGCACGACTACGAGAAGCGGGTCCTGGAGCCGTCGCGCTACGACGGCAAGCTGTACGCGCTGCCGGTCGTCCTGGACACCCGCATCGTCGTCTACCGCAAGGACCACTTCGCCGAGGCCGGCATCAAGAAGACCCCGGCCAACTGGGCGGAACTGCGGGCCGTCGCCAAGCAGCTGACGAAGGGCGGCCGGGTCGGATTCGACCCGTTCTCCATCGATCTGCGCCAGTGCTGGGAGACGTTCCTGTTCGCCAACGGCGGTCAGCTGTTCAGCGCGGACGGCAAGAAGGTGCTGTTCACCGACAACCGGGGCGTCGAGGCGCTGCAGTTCTTCAAGGACCTGTCCGCGGACGGCTCCGCCGACTACACCAAGAAGACGGCTGCCGGTGCACCGTCGAACGTCCAGACCGGCAAGGCGTCGATGATGATGACGACGAGCGCCCTGTGGGAGCAGGTCCGTGACCAGAACCCGGAGCTGCTGAAGGACGACACCCTCGGCGCGTTCATCCTGGCCAACCGCAAGCCGGCGATGCTCCAGGGCGGCACGCTCGTCACCCAGTCGGCGAGCTCCAAGCACCCGGCCGCGGCACGTGCCCTGGTCGAGTACCTCTCGACCCCCGACTCGATCCTGGGAGCGGCGAAGCAGCGCGGTTCGGTGCCGGGGCTCAAGGACCTCAACGAGTCCGGCTACGTGAAGGAGAACAAGTTCGTCGATCTCTCCCTCCAGAACATGAGCGCGGCCTGCTCCGAGGGCGGCACCGCGGCCTGGATGGAGATCCGCGAGAAGATCAAGCCGACGCTGGAGCCCGCGATCGTGGGCAACCAGTCCGCGAAGGATGCCATCGCGGAACTCGGCCGTCTCGCCGAAGCCGCCATCGGCCGGATGTGAGGCATCACTGTGGGAGCTGTATCCGTACTGAAGGCACGGCCCGCGCGGCCGCCTTCTCCGACTGAGAAGACCCGGCCCGCCAAGCGCCGGACCGGCAGGACCCCCACGGGTCCCGGGCGCCGCAGGCAGCGGGCCGGCATGCTGATGGTGGCACCCGCCCTGCTGCACGCCGCCCTCTGGATCGGCCTGCCGGTCGTCGCCTCGGTCGTCCTGGCCTTCACGAAGTACGACGTGCTGACGCCGCCGCAGTTCGTGGGGCTGGACAACTTCAAGGAGATGATGGACGACGCGGTGTTCCGCAAGTCCATCGTCAACACCGTCATCTACACCTTCTTCACCGTGCCGTTCGGCATGATGCTGGGGCTGCTGCTGGCGCTCGCCCTGCACACGGGTCTGAAGGCCCGCGGCATCTTCCGTACCGCGATCTTCCTGCCGCAGGTCACCGCCACCGTGGCGATCGCCCTGGTCTGGCTGTGGATCTACAACCCGGGCAACGGGCTGCTCAACACGCTGCTCTCGTTCGTCGGCGTCAGCGGTCCGGCCTGGCTCTCCTCGACCACCTGGGCGCTGCCCTCGGTGATCCTGGTCGGCGTCTGGCAGGGCATCGGCATGAAGATGCTCATCTACTTGGCCGCGCTCCAGTCCCTGCCGAAGGAACTGTACGAAGCGGCGTCGGTCGACGGCGCTTCCAAGGCGCGGCAGTTCTTCTCGATCACGCTGCCGCTGCTGAAGCCCGCGACGTTCTTCGTGCTCATCACGTCGATGATCAGCGCGTTCCAGTCGTTCGACCAGGTCTACATCCTCACCGAGGGCGGGCCGGCCAACAGCACCACGATGATGACGTACGAGATCTACAAGTCCGCCTTCCGGGAGTTCCGCGTCGGCTACGCCTGCGCCCAGTCACTGGTGCTGTTCGTCCTGCTGATGGGCTTCACCCTGGTCAACCGGCGGATCATGGGAGGCACCCGTGGCCACAACTGAGCTGCACAAGCCCGGGGTCGCGCAGCCGCCCCGCCCCAGGGCGAACCGGAAGCCGGTGTCCGCCGGCCGGATCGCGCTCTATGTGACGCTGTCCGTGATCTCCCTGCTGATGGTGGTGCCGTTCATCTGGATGGTGCTGACCTCGCTCAAGACACCGGTGGAGATCGCGTCGCAGGATGCCGGACTGCTCCCGGAGCACTGGGAATTCGGCAACTACGCGGAGGCGCTGAAGGCCGCGCCCTTCGCCACGTACGCCCGCAACAGCTTCATCATCGCGACCAGCCACACCGTGCTCAACCTGGTGATCGCCTCGATGGCGGGGTACGCGCTGGCCCGGATCAGGTTCCGCGGCAGCGAGGTCATCTTCTACCTGTTCATCGCGGCCCTGATGATCCCCACCTACACCAAGGTGCTGCCCGAGTTCCTGATCGTCCGCTTCATGCCGCTGGCCGGCGGGAACGACCTCTTCGGCCAGGGCGGCAGCGGCTGGCTCGACACCTGGTGGGCGCTCATCGTGCCCGGTGCGGTCACCCCGTTCGCGGTCTTCCTCTTCCGCCAGTTCTACCTGGACCTTCCGGTGGAGCTGGAGGAGGCGGCCAGGCTGGACGGTCTGGGCGAGTTCCGGATCTACGCCCGCATCATGACGCCGCAGGTCAAGCCCGCCCTCATCACGGTGGCGCTGCTGACCTTCGAGTCCTCCTGGAACAACTTCCTGTGGCCGCTGCTGGTGACCCGGACGGACAGTCTGCGGGTCATCCAGGTGGGGCTCTCCGTCTTCAAGACGGAGAACGGCCCCCAGTGGCACTTCCTGATGGCCGGCACCACGCTCGCCACCCTGCCCATGGTCGTGCTCTTCCTCATCGGCCAGCGCTACTTCGTGCAGGGCTTCGCAACCGCCGGTCTCAAGTGACCGGTCCCGGTCCTCAACGGCCGGTTATCGAAAGGGTTACCCCCCATGTCTGCTGATCTCCAAGGTTCCCGCGCGCTGGTGACCGGTGCGGGCCACGGCATCGGCCGCGCCATCGCCGTCGCCCTGGCCGAGGCCGGCGCCGATGTCGCCGTCCACTACCACTCCTCCGCCGACGAGGCCGCGAAGACGGTCTCCGCGATCGAGGCGCTCGGCCGCAAGGCCAAGGCGTTCCAGGCCGACGCGACGGTGACGGCCGAGGTGGACCGCCTGGTCGAGGACGCCACCGGATTCCTCGGCGGGCTGGACGTCCTGGTCTGCAACGCCGGTCATCTGATCGGCCGGGCGACGATCGCCGAGATGTCCGACGACCACTTCGACCGGGTCATCGACACCAATCTGACCTCGACGTTCCGTACGGTTCGGGCGGCGCTGCCGCACCTGAAGGAGTCGTCCGCCGGGCGCGTCATCACGATGTCGTCGCTGGCCGCGCACAACGGCGGCGGCCCCGGATCGGTCGCCTACGCGGCCGCCAAGGCCGGCATCAGGGGATTCACCAAGGGCCTGGCCAAGGAGCTCGGCGGCAGCGGCATCACGGTCAACACCGTCGCCCCCGGCTTCATCAAGGGCACCGCCTTCCACGACACGTTCACCGCGCCCGCGGCGCAGGAGGCGATGGAGGCGGGCATCCCGGTGGGCCGGGCCGGCACACCGGAGGACGTCGCCTCGGCGGTCGTCCACCTGGCCTCGCCCGCGTCCGGCTTCCTGACCGCCACCACGGTGGACATCGACGGTGGCGTATGGCCGCGTTGAGGCGGATCGCGCGGGAGCGCGGCGGCTGGTGGCACGCGTACGTCTGCCCCGCGCACGGGGTGGAGCTCGACCACGGTGATGTGCTCGCCGGGGAGTTCCCGGAAGGCGGTGCGCGCTGTGCGTACGGCTGCCGGGTCGACAACGAGGCGGTGCGCGGTGCCTGGCTGGTGCTGTCGCACCAGGCCTGGGCGCGGCACCTGCGGGTGCTCGCCCACCGGGGCGAGCGTGCCGAGGCGGTGGCGCGGCTGGTGGAGTACACCGCTCTGTACGAGGAGCTGGCCACCGCGCAGCACGGCGAGGCGCAGGGCTGGATGCTGCGCGGCCGGCTCTTCCACCAGGCGCTGACCGACGCGATCTGGGCGGTGAACATCGGGCACACCGTCCTGACCCTCGCCGAGGGCGGCACGGAGGACCTGTCCGGTGTGCTCCCGCTGCTGGACTCCTTGGAGCGGGCCGCACTCGACGCCCGCGCCGTGCTGATCGGCAAGGGGCAGCTCGCCTCCAACTACACCGCGTGGCTCAATGCCGCGGGCGCCGCCGCAGGGCGCGCCGCCGCGGCGGTGCGCGGGCAGGAGTGGGACGGCGCCAAGGAGTGGCTGGAGGGCGACAGCGGTCTCTACGCGCATCTGCGGGTCGCGGTCGCCGGGGACGGCTGGGAGTGGGAGGGCAGCACCTACTACCACGGGTTCGTCCTGCGTGCGGCGCTGCTGGCGCTGCGGGGCACCGACCCGGCGGCCCTGCCGGCCGATGTGACGGGTGTGCTGGCCGGGATGACGGACGTGCTGGCCTCGATCGCGACGCGGGGCGGCATTCTGCCCGCGCTGCACGACGGCCCGTACCTGCGCGCACCGCTGGCCCTGGAGTGGCTGGAGCTCGTCGCGCTGGCCCAGCAGCTGGTTCCGTCGGCCGCGCTGGACGCGGTGGCCGGGCGGGCCCGGGCCGAGCTGGGTGCGGGCGACGACGGGCTGGACCGGGAGCTGGGCGGCTGGTTCACCGGCCCGCCGCTGGCGGAACGTCCGGCGCCGGGTGCGCTCACGCTGTTCACCACGGCGGGCTACGCGGTGCTGCGCGTCGCGGGTGTCCACGCGCTGCTGGACTTCGGCCCGCACGGCGGTTCGCACGGCCACCGGGACAAGCTGTCTCTTTATCTCTACGGCGACACCACGCCGTGGCAGCCCGACCCCGGCCAGGTGCCCTACGCCCACGCCGAGTTCCGCGATCTGTACGCGTCGACCGAGGCCCATCCGGCGTTCCGGGTGGACGGTCTCGAACAGGCGGAGTGCACGGGCGCGCTGCTCGGTTCGGACGACCGCTCGGTCACCGCGGAGGTGACGACGGCGTACGAGGGCGTGCGCGGGGTGCGGCGGATCGCCGCGGGCGAGGGCTATCTGGTCGACCTGCTGACCGTGACGGCCGACGAGTCCCGGCGCATCACCGCGCAGTTGCGCCCCGGCACCGCGCTGGACGTGCAGGTGCAGGCCGCGGGCCCGGTGCGCACCACCTGGTACGGCGACGAGACGCTGCACGGCTGGCACACGCACCGCGCCGACGTGCCGGTGCGCCCGGTGACCGCGCCGGGTCCCGGCCCCGCCGACGACCCGCAGCGGATGCGGACCCGGGTCGACTTCACGGCCGACACCGGCCGGGTCACGTTCGCCTCGGTCTACCAGGCCGCGTCGGCCGGGCCCGCGGTGACCGACGTACATCTGGACGACGACGGACTGACGGTCTGCCTGGCGGACGGCAGCACCGCGCGGTTCCTGACGGAGGACTGACCCTTGTTGCTCTCGGCGACCCCGCCCCCCGGGCCGCGCCCCGCACAGGAGCTGCGGCTGTTCGAGGAGGCCGCCCGCCACCGCGGGCTGACCCCGCCCCGTACACACCCCCTGGCCAGCATCACCTGGCTCGGGCCCGCCGCCTCCAATCCGGCGCTCGCCTACCGGATCTCCGGCGACCGGGCACACCTCGCGGAGAGCGTGCGGTGGATCGAGGCCGCGGTGCGGCTGCCGCACTGGGGCAAGGCCCATATGCCGGACCACGACCTGGACGCCGGCTGGCTGCTGCACCATCTCGCCCTCACGTACAAGTGGCTCGGCGACGACCTGCCGGACGGGGTGCGGGCGCTGCTGCGGTACAAGCTGCTGCTCCAGGGGCGGCGGATGTACGAGTTCGCGGTGGCGAGCGAGGGCAGCTGGTGGTCGTCGTCGTACTGGCAGAACCACAACTGGATCTGCTACGCGGGTCTGGCGACGGCCGGGTACGTGCTGGGCAAGGAGGAGTGGACCGAGCGCGCCAAGGACAACCTCGGGACCGTCCTGGACCTGATGCCCGAGGACGGTTCGCACGCCGAGGGCGTCGTGTACTGGCGCTACGGCGTGCCGTTCCTCGCCATCCATCTGGATCTCCTGAAGGAGGCGGAGGGCATCGACTGGTGGGACCGGGGCGGGTTCATGTCCCGGACGTTCCGCTACCGGCTGCACCAGACGGCGCCCGGGTTCGCGTTCAACGTCGACCACGGCGACTGCCATGACCGGCGCAGCGGCCACAGCGCCGGGCTCTACTACCGGCTGGCCGCGCAGTACGCGATCCCCGAGGCCCAGTGGATGGGCGATCTGGCATCGGGCGAACTGCTGTGGCAGGAGGCGGCCGAGAGCGGCGTGCGGCCCGGCATCCTGCCGGAGGCCTACCTCGAATACCTCTGGTACGACCCGTCGGTGCCGGCCGCCCGGCCCACCGAGACCCGCGCGTTCTTCCCGGACCTCGGGCTGCTGGCCGCGCGCACGGGCTGGGACGACGACGCCACGCTGGTGTCGTTCAAGGCCAGCCCCGGGGGCGGTCACCGGGCGTGGGAGACCGCGGAGAAGCACCGGGTGGAGAAGGGCTGGGAGACGCTCAACCAGGGTCACCACCACCCCGACTCGGGCTCGTTCGTGTTCGTCTCGCAGGGCGCGTTCCTCGCCGTGGACGAGGGCTACAGCAACCGCAAGAAGGCCGCGCACCACAATCTGCTGCTGGTGGACGGGCAGGGGTACGCGGACGAGGACCGGTACCACGTGTACCGGGACATCCCCTTCGAGCGGCAGGCCGGGCAGCGCGATGTGCTCGTTGCCGCCGACTGCGGATGGGCGCACTCCACGGCCGGGATCGCGGCGATGTACGACCCCGCGCTCGGGGTGCGGCGCCTCGACCGGACGCTGGTGTTCACCCCGTCGGGACGTCTGGTGCTGCTGGACCTCGCCGAGGCGGATTCGGCACGGGAGTGGACGTTCCTGCTCCAGACCGACCGGCCCACCGAAGCGCAGGAGGACGGCAGCCGGCTGATCCGCTCCGGTTCGGCCGCGGCCCGGCTGCGGCAGTTCGCCCCCGTCGACGGCCGCGTCGCCGTCGAGGTCACCGAGGTCGAGGCCAATCCGACGTCGAGCACGCCGGAGCTGCGCCTCACCCGCACCCTGCACACCCTGCGCTCCACCACGCCCCGGTCGGCCGAGGGGATGTTCCTCAGCACGATCACCCCGGGCACGGAGACGGACGCCACCCGGGTCCCGTGCACGGAGGGCCAGGGCGTGTCCTTCGGTGACGAGACCGTGCTGCTCTCCCCCGTCACCCGGCGGATCCGCACCGCCGGGCTCCTCGCCGACGCCGCGGCCGTGCTGCTCGGCGGGGACGACGCCCCGTACGTGGTGGCGGCGACCCGGCTGGAGCGGGACGGCGCCGTGCTGCTCGACGTGGCGGAACCGTACACAGGAAAGGTCGGCTGATCATGCAGGCATCTCTCTCGTCCGGCTGGCCGACGCTGCTGCGCCGGCTGGAGTTCGTGGCCTACCCGGCCGCCGCCGGGGCCGCGTGCGCCGTGCTGTCGCTGGGGGTGGTGACCTGGCTGCCCGCGCTCGCCGCGATGGCGCACGGGCTCCAGCGGTGGCGGGCCGAGGGGGACAGCCGGTGCGTCGTCCACACGTTCAGGGCCTTCCCGCAGTACTGGCGGGCCCTGTGGCGGCACTCGCTCGTCTCCACGGCGGCCGGGGGCGTGCTGGCCGCCAACATCGTCCATCTGCTGGGCCGTTCGGAGCCGTGGACCTTCGTACTGCTGGCGGCCCAGGTGGGCATCGCGGCCGCCCTGGTCATCCACCATGTGGCGTTCGCGGCCGAGGCCGGACGGGAGCCGGGCGGCACCGTCCGTACCTGGACCCGGGGCGCGCTCGCGCTCGGCTTCGGTTCGGCCGCCCGGGGCACCGCCCTGCTCGGCGCGGTGGTCTCCGCCGTGCTCCTCTCCCTCGTCGTACCGCTGGGGCCACTGCTTCTCGGCCCCAGCATTCCCGTACTGCTCGCTCTGTCCTTCGCTGATCCCAGGAGGCACACCCCATGAGCCACGCACTGCGCACCACTCTCGTCGCCGCGCTCGCCGTCGGCGCGCCGCTCGTCTTCCCCCCGCCGTCGGTGGCCGCTGCCGCCGCCACCGCCTACTACGTGTCGCCCTCGGGAAGCGACAGCAACTCCGGTACGTCGGCGGGCTCCCCGCTCGCCACGATCCAGAAGGCCGTCGACCTGGCGCCGACGGGAGCGGTGGTGAACCTCGCCTCGGGCACGTACCAGCAGGACGTCGTGACCAAGCGCGCCGGCGTCACGATCACCGGCCCGGCGAACGCCGTGGTGAAGGGGGCGGGCGACGCCCGGATCATCCAGGTGCAGCACGACTCCACGACGCTGAGCGGCTTCACCGTCGACGGGCTGCACGGGTCGTCCACCGATGTGGCGGGGTACCGCCTCAAGCTCATTTATGTCATGAGCACGACCCCAGGTAACGGTGTGGGCGGTCTGCGCATCACCGGGATGACGCTGAAGAACGCCGCCGACGAGTGTCTGCGGGTGCGCTATCTGGTGACCGGCGCGGACATCTCCGACAACACCATCACCGACTGCGGTGTCGCCGACTTCAAGTTCGGCGGCGGCGGGAAGAACGGCGAGGGCATCTACCTCGGCACCGCACCCGAACAGCAGGGTGCGAACGGCGCCCCGGACGCGGCTCCCGACATCAGCAGGAACAACCGCATCCACCACAACACGATCGCCACCCGCGGCAACGAGTGCGTCGACGTGAAGGAGAACTCGACGAACAACTACGTCGAGTACAACGACTGCAGCCAGCAGAAGGACTCCAGCTCCGGCGGCCTGGACGCGCGCGGCAGCGGCAACATCTTCCGGTACAACACCATCCACGACAACACCGGCGCGGGCATCCGGCTCGGCGGCGACACCGCGGCCGACGGCACCGGCACCAGCGTCTACGGCAACACGATCACCGGGAACGCCGGCGGCGGCATCAAGTTCATGCGCACCCCGCAGGGCCCCGTCTGCACCAACACGATGAGCGGCAACACCGGTGGCGACGCCGTGGGTACCTACGGCAGCGAGTACGCCCCGACCGGTGCGTGCCCGCAGTGAGCGGCCGGGGACCCGCGAGACGCGGGGTACTGACGGCGGCGGCCGGGCTGGCCGCGGTCGTGGCGACGGCGCCGGGCGCGCAGGCCGCCGAAGGACCGGGCGCCGGTGCGCGCCGCTCGCGCTGGACGACCTCGTGGGCGACCGCGCAGACCGCGCCGACGCCCACCGACGCGGTGGCGAGCGCCGGGCTGACGCAGGGCACGTTCACCGCGCACGTACGCCTGTCGGCCGGCGGCCAGGTCCGGCTGCGCTACGGGCACGCGTTCGGCACGGTGCCGGTCCTGGTCGGGCCGGTGACCGCGGGCGGCAGGCCCGTGACGTTCGGCGGGCAGCGGCAGGCCTGGATCGCCGCGGGCGCCTCGCTGACCAGTGACGCGGTCGCGGGCCTGCGGGCCGCGGACGGCTCCCTGCTGACGGTCCGCACCGAACTGCCGGGCCCCACCGGACCGTTGTCCTTCCACCGCAACACCCATTCCTCGCATGACGTGGACGGGGAACGCACCACTTCGGTGTACCTGCTGACGGGCGTCGAGGTGACGGGCGCCCACGGGCCGGTCGTCGCGGTGCTGGGCGACTCCATCGCGGAGGGCGTCGGCACGCCCGACGACTCCGATCTGCGCTGGCCCGACCAGCTGGCCAGGGGGCTGCCGGGCGCGGCGGTCGCCGATCTCGGGATCAGCGGCAACCGGGTGCTGCTCGACGACGCCCGGTTCGGTCCCGGCGGACAGGCCCGTTTCGACCGCGACGTGCTCTCCCTGCCCGGGCTCCGTACCGTCCTGATCCACCTCGGGGTCAACGACCTCCAGCAGCCGCCCGCCCAGACCGACCCGTCGCTCGTCCTGGCCGGCTACCGGCAGCTGGTGCTGCGGGCCCGGGACGCGGGCCTGCGCGCGGTCGGCGCGACCATCGCCCCGTTCGGCGGCTGGACCCGCTGGACGCCCGAGCTGGAGACGGTGCGCCAGCGGATCAACGCTGCCGTGCGGACCGGCCGGGTCTTCGACGCCGTCGCCGACTTCGACGCCGCCCTGCGCGATCCGGACCACCCCGAGCGGATGCTGCCCGCGTACGACAGCGGTGACGGCCTCCACCCCAATCCATCCGGCCATGCGGCGCTCGCCGCGGCCGTCGACCGCCGACACCTTCTGTGAGGGCCGCACCATGAACCCAGGCACCACCAGGGGCACCACCCGCCGCACCGTGCTCGCCGGTGCGGCGGCGCTCGGCGCGGCCGCCGCCCTGCCGCTCACCCTCGCGGCGGGCACGGCGCACGCCGCGGACCCGGTCGACGACGCCGCCTCCCTGCGGACCCGGTGGCACACCCTGCTCACCGGCGGCCCCGGCCTCGACCTCACGGACTCCCGGATCGCCGCGGCCGTGGCCAGGATCGGCAAGGCCGCGACGACGTCCGCGAAGGGCCTGGACCCGTCCCGTACCGACGGGCTCTTCCCCGACCTGACCAGCACCACGCTCTCCAACCACGTCACGACCTCGTTCAAGCGCCTGGCGACCGTCGCCACCGCGTGGGCCGTCCCTGGCACCGTCCAGTACGGCGACACCGCACTGCGGGACCTGCTGCTGGCGGGCATCGACTGGATGCTGACGAACCGCTACGGGCCCGGGCACACCCGGTTCGACAACGACTGGGACTGGGAGATCGGCTCCGCGCTCGCGCTCAACGACGCGGCCGTGCTGCTGTACGACGCACTCGGTACGGAACGGCTCGGCCGGATCAACGACGCCGTCCGCGGCTACACACCCGACCCCAACCTCTGGCGGGCCGACCGGCAGATCGCGACCGGCGCCAACCGGGTGTGGATCTCCACCGTCGTCGCCGTGAACGCGGTACTGCGCGACAGCGGCGACGACCTCGTCCGGGTGCGTGACGCTCTTTCGGACGTCGAGGGTTCGGGCGCCAACAGCGTCCTCGCCTTCAACGACGCGAGCGCGGCGGCCGAGGGCACGGGCGAGGGCTTCTACTCCGACGGCTCGTTCCTCCAGCACTACAAGCACCCGTACAACGGCGGCTACGGCAAGGAGCTGCTGAACAACCTCTCCCGGCTGCTGAACCTCCTGGCGGGCACGTCGTGGACGGTCACCGACCCGGACCTCGACAACGTCCGGCTCTGGGTCGACGAGGGTTTCGACCCGCTGCTCGCGCGCGGCGACGTGATGGCGTCGGTCTGCGGGCGCGAGATCGCCCGCCCGAGCAAGCAGGGTCACGTCTCGGCGCAGACCGTCATCGAGGCCGTGGTGCGGCTGATCCCGAGCTTCCCCGGGGAGACCGCCGACCGGTTCACCGCCCTGGTCAAGCAGTGGATCGCCGAGGACACCTACCGCGACTTCCTCGCCGTCACGGACCTCGCCTCGCTCGTCGCGGCCCGCAACGTGATCGCGTCGTCCGTGCCGGCCCGCGGTCCGCTGGTCGCGCACAAGCAGCACCCGCGGATGGACAAGGCGGCCCACCACCGGCCCTCGTTCGCCCTCGGCGTCTCCGCGTACTCCTCCCGGATCTACAACTACGAGTCGATCCAGAACGAGAACCTGCACGCCTGGCACCTCTCCGACGGCATGGTGCTCCTCTACACCGACGACCTCGGCCACTACAGCGAGGACTACTGGCCCACCGTCGACCCGGCTCGGCTGCCCGGCACCACCGTCATCGCCGGCCGGCCCGCCGACGCGGCGGGACAGCGCACCACCAGCACCGCCGACTGGGCGGGCGGGACCGCGCTGCCGGGGACGACGCTCGGCGCGTACGGCATGGAGCTGCGGGCGTTCGGCAGTTCGCTGCAGGGCCTCAAGAGCTGGTTCTGTCTGGACGACGTCATCGCGTGCGTCGGCTCCGGGATCAGCGCGGACGCGGGCACGGCCGAGACGGTGGTGGAGAACCGGAAGCTGCGTGACCCGGCGGCGGCACTGACCGTCAACGGGCAGGCGGCGCCGGCCGACACCGGCTGGTCGGCGCGGCTGGACGAGGTGCGCTGGCTGCACGTCGCCGGGACCGGCGGCTATGTCTTCCCCGAGCCCGTCACCCTGAACGGTCTGCGCGAGAACCGGACCGCGACCTGGCGCGAGATCAACCTCAAGTACGGCACGGACACCTCCGTCACCCGCCCGTACCTGACGCTGTGGCAGGACCACGGCACCGCACCGGACCTGGCCGGATACTTCTGGCTGCAGGCCCCGATGGCCTCCGCCGAGCGGACCGCGCAGTGGTCGGCCGCGCCCCCGGTGAAGCTGATCGCGGACTCCACCGCCGTGCACGCGGTACGCCGCTGCGCGGACGGGCTGCTCGCCGCGAACTTCTGGACCGCCGGGACCGCGCAGGAACTCACCGCGGACGGACCGGCATCGGTCCTGGTCCGGCCGGAGGGCAAGACGGTCACCGTCTCGCTGTCCGACCCGACCCAGCTGCGGTCCTCGGTCGTGCTGGAGCTCGCCCTGCGCGGTCTGAGCGTCGTCTCGGCCGACCCCGGCATCACCGTGGCCCCCGCCGGCACGGGCGTCCGGATCACCGCCGACACTGCTGAACGTCACGGTGCAACCCTCAACCTCACCCTGAAGAGGAGCTAGACCCTTGCTGTTCGACATGCCCATGGACCGGCTGCGCGACTACCGGCCGGAGCCGGAGGAACCGGCCGACTTCGACGCCTTCTGGGAGAAGACGCTCACCGAGAGCGCCCGCCACGCCCTGGACGCCGAGTTCGTCCCGTACGACGCCGGATTCGCCACCGTCGACGTGTTCGACGTGACGTTCCGCGGCTGGGGCGGCCAGCCGGTCAAGGCGTGGCTGATGCTCCCCCGGGAACGCTCGGGCCCGCTGCCGGCCGTCGTGCAGTACATCGGGTACAACGGCGGGCGCGGCATCCCCTACTCCTGGCTCACCTGGAGCGCCCTGGGCTACGCCCACCTGGTGATGGACAACCGCGGCCAGGGCGGCGGCGGCAAGAACACCGCCGACACCGTGGACATCGGCCCGGACGGGAACGGCTCCTCCTCCCCCGGCTTCCTCACCCGGGGCATCGAGGACCCGTACCGGCACTACTACCGCCGGCTGATCACCGACGCGGTGCGGGCCGTCGACGCGGCGAAGGCCCATGACGCGGTGGACGCCTCCCGGGTCGCGGTCCTCGGCGGCAGCCAGGGCGGCGGGCTCGCCCTCGCCGTGGCGGGGCTGCGGGACGACGTCGTGGCGGCCGTCGCCGATGTCCCGTTCCTCTGCCACTACCGGCGCGCCTCGCAGATCACGGACGCCGGTCCGTACGCGGAGATCGCCCGCTGGCTGTCCGGGCACCGCTTCCGGATCGACGAGGCGATGGAGACCCTGTCGTACTTCGACGGCGTCAACTTCGCGGCGCGCGCGACCGCTCCGGCGTGGTTCTCGGTGGGGCTGATGGACAAGGTCTGCCCGTCGTCCACGGTGTTCGCCGCCTACCACCGCTACGCCGGTCCGGCGCAGATCGAGGTGTTCACGTACAACGGGCACGAGGGCGGCGCGGAGTACGACCTGCCGCGCAAGATCGAAGCCCTGCGCGGCGCGTTCGGTCAGTAGCGGATGCCGGTCACCGGCCCAGCACCGCCATCGCGGCGTTGTGGCCGGGGACCCCGCTGACCCCTCCGCCGCGCACCGCCCCGGCCCCGCACAGCAGCACGTTGGCGTGCGCGGTCTCCACGCCCCAGCGGCCGGTCTCCGGTGCGGCGTACGGGAAGGAGAGGTCCCGGTGGAAGATGTGGCCGCCGGGCAGCCGCAGGTCCCGCTCCAGGTCCAGCGGTGTCTTCGCCTCGATGCAGGGCGTGCCGTCCGCGTCGAGCGCCAGGCAGTCCGCGAGCGGCTCGTCCAGGTGGGCGTCGAGCTCGGCGAGCGTGGCCTTCAGCAGTGCGGCACGGGTGGCGTCGTTGTCCGCGGCGAACAGGCGCGCCGGAGTGTGCAGGCCGAACAGCGTCAGCGTCTGGTAGCCGCGGGCCGCGAGATCCGCGCCGAGAATCGAGGGGTCCGTCAGGGAGTGGCAGTAGATCTCGGAGGGCGGCGCGGTGGGCAGCCGGCCCGCGGCCGCGTCCCGGTAGGCGTCGGCCAGCTGCCCGTAGCCCTCGGCGATGTGGAAGGTCCCGGCGAACGCCTCGCGCGGGTCCACGGACCGGTCCTTGAGCCGGGGCAGCCGGGTGAGCAGCATGTTCACCTTCAGCTGCGCGCCCTCGGCGGGTACGGGCGGCGCGTCGCCGAGCAGGGCGGCGAGGGCCTCGGGAGAGGCGTTGACCAGGACCCGGCGTGCGCCGACGGTCGACTCGCCGCCGTCGGTCCGCACCGTCACCTCGGCGTGCGTTCCGTCCGTGTCGATACGGACGGCCTCGTGTCCGGTACGGATCTGCGCACCGGCCGTGAGCGCGGCGGCGGCGAGGGCGTCGGTGAGCGCGCCCATGCCGCCGACCGGGACGTCCCAGTCACCGGTGCCGCCGCCGATCACGTGGTAGAGGAAGCAGCGGTTCTGGAGCAGTGAGGGATCGTGCGCGTCGGCGAAGGTGCCGATCAGCGCGTCCGTGAGCACGACGCCGCGGACGAGGTCGTCGGCGAAGTTCTCCTCGACGGCGACGCCGATGGGCTCCTCGAACAGCATCCGCCAGGCCTCCGCGTCACCGATCCGCTCCCGCAGCGCCTCGCGGGTGGGCAGCGGCTCGGTGAGTGTGGGGAAGACCCGCTCGGCGACCTGCCCGGTGAGTCCGTAGAACCGCTGCCACGCCTCGTACTCCCGGTCCGATCCGGTGAGCGCGGCGAAGGAGTCCCGGGTGCCGTCGCCGCTGACGAGCAGTCCGGTGGCGCGCCCGTCGCGGACGGCCGGGGTGTACGAGGAGACGGTCCGCTTGCGTACGGCGAAGTCCAGGCCGAGCTCGCGGACGATCTTCGGCGGGAGCAGGGACACCAGATAGGAGTAGCGCGACAGCCGGGCGTCGACCCCGGCGAACGGGCGGGTCGAGACGGCCGCTCCCCCGGTGGTGGTGAGCCGCTCCAGGACCAGGACGGACTGTCCTGCGCGGGCCAGATAGGCGGCGGCGACCAGGCCGTTGTGGCCACCGCCGACGATCACTGCGTCATAGCTGTCTCGTACGGGCATGCCCCTTGGTAACACGGACGCGCGGCGCGGACCAGGGCTCCCCGGGGCGCGCCCGTGTGCCGGGCCGTCTCATCGCGGCGCGATGCCCCGCCGTTGCCGCAGCGCCGCCACCTGCCGGTAGAGCTCGACGGCCTCCGGGCCGCGGCCGAGCTGTTCGAGGCAGTGCGCCTCGTCGTTGCGGCCGGCGAGCGTGTCGGGGTGCTCGGCCCCCAGTATGCGGGTGCGGGCCTCGGCGACCTGCCGGTACACCTTGAGGGCGTCGGCCCAGCGTCCGAGCCAGCCGAGGCCGACGGCGACCTCACGGCGGCTGACCAGGGTGTCGGGGTGGTCGGCGCCCAGGACGCGGGCGCGGATCTCGCACACGTCACGGGATTCGGTGAGCGCCTCCTCCCAGCGGGCCAGCCGGCCCAGGTTGACGCCCAGGCCGTGGCGGGCGCGCAGGGTCTCCGGGTCGTCCGGGCCGCTGACCCGGGCCCGGTCCGCGACGAGTGCGCGGTAGAGCTCCAGCGCCTCGGCGCTGCGGCCCAGCCGGCCGAGGCTGATGCCGGTCTCGTAGCGGGCGGCGAGGGTGTCGGGGTGGTCGGCGCCCAGCGCCTGCGACCGGGCCAGGACCACCTCCCGGTAGGTCTGCAGGGCCTCCGTCCAGCGGCCGAGCCGGCCCAGGGTGTAGCCGACCTCGTAGCGGGTGACGAGGGTGTCGGGGTGGGTGGCGCCGAGCAGCCGGGCGCGCGCCTCCGCCACGTCGCGCGCCATCGCGTACGACTCCTCCAGCCGCCCGAGCCTGCTGAGGTTGAACGCCAGGTTGTGGCGGCAGCGCAGGGTGTCGGGGTGGTCGGGCCCCGTCGAGCGTTCCCGGGAGGCGAGAACGGCGGCGTACAGCTGGTGGGCCTCGAAGTGGCGGCCGAGCTGGCCCAGTACGTACGCCATCTCCTGACGGGCCGCGAGGGTCTCCGGGTGGTCGGGGCCGAGCGTGCGTTCGCGGCCCTGGGCGACGCGGCCGAACTCCCGCAGCGCGTCCGCCGCGCGCCCGGTCCGGCTGAGCGTGAACCCGACCTCGTAGCGGCTGGAGAGCGTCTCGGGGTGGTCGGGGCCCAGTACGCTCTCGCGTTCGGCGGCGACCGCGCGGTGCACCTCCCCCGCCTCCTCCCAGTGGCCGAGCCGGCCCAGGTTGAGGCCGGCGCTGTGGCGGCTGGCGAGGGTCGAGAGGAGGTCGGGTGCCGGGGTGGGCCGCTCGGCGCCGGCGGGACCGCCGGCCGGAACACGCCGCTCGGTGCCGGTGGTCCACTCACCGGTCAGGCCCGCCGAGTGGTCGAACCCGTCCGGCGGGAGGTGCGCGGCCCCGGTCGCCTTGTGCCCAGTGGTCATGCCACGGGTCCAGTCCGGCAGCCGCGGTGCGGGGACGGCCGGCCCGCCGGGCAGCGCGACCGGGGCCGGCGGCGCGAGGAGGACCCGGCCGGTGGGCTCCAGGTGCGGCTGTTCGCCGGTGCGGCCGACGGCGATCCGGCGGCGCAGGTCACCGGCGTCGACCGGCCGCTGGTCGGGCGTCTTGGCGAGCAGTTCCAGGACGACGCGGTCGAAGAACCCGGGCAGTTCGGCGCGGTGCGTGCGCAGGGGTTCGGGCGGGGTGTCCCGGTGGCCGACGAGCACCCCCCAGGCGTCGTCGAGGTCGAACGGCGGTGCCCCGGTGGCGATCTCGTACAGCACGCAGCCCAGCGAGTAGAGGTCGCTGCGGTGGTCGACCTGGCCGCCGCTGATCTGCTCCGGCGACATGTAGTGCGGGGTGCCCATGGCGATGCCCGCGCCGGTGAGCCGGGAGGTGACGGAGATGTCGTGGCCGAGCCGCGCGATGCCGAAGTCGCAGATCTTCACGGTGCCGTCGGCCAGCCGCATGATGTTCGCCGGCTTGAGGTCACGGTGGACGATGCCCTGCTGGTGGGTGTATCCGAGGGCGTCGGCGACCTGTTCGGCGATGTCGACGACGTCGTCGACGGGCAGCGGGACCTGCTTGTTGTCCTCCAGGAGCTGGCTGAGGTTGCGGCCGTCGAGGAGTTCCATCACCAGATAGAGCACGCCCTCGTGCTCGCCGAAGTCATGGACGACGGTGACGCCCCGGTGCTGGAGGGCGGCGGCGACCCGGGCCTCCCGCCGGAAGCGTTCGCGCAGGATGCGGGTGAAGTCCCGGTCGTGCTGCGGGCCCATGGGCTTGAGGCATTTGACGGCGACCTGCCGGCCGAGCGATTCGTCGCGGGCGCGCCACACCTCGCCCATGCCGCCGCGCCCGATCAGATCGAGCAGTCGGTACCGGCTCTGGATCAGCCTGGTTTCCGCCATGCCTGCTGTCGCCCCCGTCACTCCGCCTACTGTCGCTGCGCCCTCCCCGGCCCGTCCAGTATGGCTGCCTGCCTTTTCAGTTTGTACGGGGTGGGGCGGCTGCCGGGTCCGAGTCGTGCCATGGCGTTCACAATGTGACCGGGCGGGAGCTGCCAGCGCAGCCGCGACGGGATGGCGCGCAGGGCCGTGCCGGTGGTGCGCAGACGGCGGTCGACGGTGGCCGCCGGCGGGACGGGTCTGCCGTACAGCTCATGGGCGAACGGCGGCAGCGACTGGTAGGCGAGGCTCGCGACACGCCGCCAGAGCACGGCCCGCGCCGGTACGAGCAGCGGGTGCACCGGTGGCCGGCGCAGGAAGTCGTCGACGTCCGACGCCTCGGGCGAGGAGGCCAGCCGGGGCCGTATCCGGGCGAAGTAGGCGGCGAGCTGCGCGGTGCTCGCGGGGACGTCCGCCGGATCGAGGCCGACGAGGCGGGCGCCGGTGCGGTGCTCGTCGACGTACCGGTCGGCCTGCGCGTCGGTGAGCGGGTAGCCGGAGCGCCGCTCGACCTGGAGGTAGGAGTCGACCTCCGCGCAGTGCACCCACAGCAGCAGTTCGGGTTCGTCGACTCCGTAGGTCTCGCCGCTCAGCGGGTCGGTGGCCTTCAGGAGCCGGTGGATCTTGCGGACCCGCGCCCCCGCCTTCTCGGCGGCGTCGGCGGTGCCGTACGTGATCGTCCCGACGAAGCCCGCCGTGCGCATCAGCCGGCCCCAGGCGTCCTTCCGGAAGTCGGAGTTCTGCATCACTCCGCGCACGGCGCGCGGATGCAGCGCCTGGAGGTACAGGGCGCGGACTCCGGCCACCCACATCATCGGGTCGCCGTGCAGCTGCCAGGTGACCGACGAGGGCCCGAAGAGCCCGGGGTCGGGTTCCGTCATGTGCTCGTACCTCCCGTTGCTCCCGCCCGGCGCGCACCGGCGCACGCGTCGTGAACGGGCGCGCCGTCCCGGATCGCGGCCCCGCACCGGCGCTCCCGCCAGGATCCGCTGTCCGTCACCGCCCCGGCAACTGTCTGCCGGTCACCCGGCGATTCACCGGGCGGTCGCCGTCCACTCCTCGGGGCGCTCGTGATTCATCTGCGGCAGTGCTGTGAAGGCACCCGCGATTCCGCGGGACCGGCCGGCTCCTGTCCGGCGGGAGGAAGCGGGGGCGACGCGTCAACCGCACCGCCGGCCTTCGCACGGTTCAGAGCTTCGCGCCGAAGTCCTGCGTCCACCACGGTCCGCCGGGTCCCTGGTGGATACCGATGCCGATGTCCTTGAAGTCGCAGTTGAGTATGTTGGCGCGGTGGCCGGGGCTGTTCATCCAGGACTCCATCACCGAAGCGGGTGTCTGCTGGCCTCGCGCTATGTTCTCGCCGTACGTGGACCAGCGGTACCCGGCGTCGGTGACGCGCTGTCCGGGGTCGGCGCCGTCGGGGTTGGTGTGCTCGAAGAAGTCCCGGGCCGCCATGTCGTCCGAGTGGCGCTGCGCCGCGTCCGTGAGCTGTGAGTCCTCCGTGAGCGGCCCGCAGCCGGCGGCGCCCCGCTCCTTGTTGACCAGGGCGACGACCTGGGCCGCGGTGCTTATGGGGGCCGGCTGTGCGGCGGGGCTGCTCGGCACCCGCGGTGCGGTCGTCTGCTTCGGTGCCGGAGGGGCGCTCTTCTTCGGCTTGCGGCTCGGGGTCGCCGAGGCGCTCTTCTTCGCGGACGGCGAGGGCGACGCGGACACGGACGGCGAGGGGGACGGTGAGGTGGTGGCCGGGGTCTCGGGTGCGGTGAGGTCGGTGATGGGCTCGGCCGACGTACGCGACGCCGCTTCGTCGTCACTTCCCGTACCGGGGCCCAGTGACACGTACCAGAGGCCCCCGCCGGCCACGCAGGCCGCCAGTACCGCGCCGCCCACCGCCCGGCGCCGGACGGTCCGCCTGCGGGCTCGGGCCTCGGCGCGGGAGGTGCCGTGTCCGCCCCCGTGCCGCCCGCCCGGGGAGCGGTGCCGGCCGGGTCCGGCGGGTATCGCTCCCTCGCCCGTCGGCGCGCCGAGCGGGTACGAGGCGGCGACGGGTGCCGTCCCGTCCTGCGCGGGCCACAGCGCGAGCAGGGCCACGGGCACCGCGACCAGCGCCAGCCCCGCCAGCAGGCCCTCGGCGGGCATCAGGCCGCTGCGGAGTCCGGCACACCGGTAGCAGTCACGGGCGTGCCGGGCTATGCGCTTGCGCCACAGGGCCGACGGCCGGCCGTCCCAGGCGGCGAGGACCCCGCGCAGGTCCTCGCACGGCGGCTGCGCGTCGAGCGCCCGCACGACGATGCGGGCCGTCTCCAGCTGCGCCTTCATCCGCTGCACCCGGACCGCCGCGTACTGCGGCGTGAGTTCCAGCGCCTCGGCGACCTCGGTCCGGGTCAGCTCCCCCGCGCACTCCAGCCACCACAGCGACAGCAGGCCCCGGTCCTCCGGCTCCAGCCACCGCGTCGCACGCGCCGTCTCCTGACGCTGCCCGGACAGTTGCAGACGCATCATCGTGAGATCGACGAAGTCGGCCCTCGGATCGGCGACCTGTCCGGCCTCCTCCAACGGGCCTGGCGCGCCGTTGCGGCTCTGCCAGTGGGCCCGGACCTGGTTCATCGCGATCGCCACCAGCCAGGAGCGGAAGCTCTCCGGGGCCCGCAGACCGCCGAGCCCGTGCAGCGCCCGGAGCATGGTGTCCTGCACCACGTCGTCCACGTCCGCCGAACCGTTCAGTGCCCGGCCCACGATGTTGTAGACGAGCGGGAGGTAGGCGCCGGCCAGCGCGTCCCTGGCCGCCGCGTCCCCCTCGCGGGCGGCGGTCACCAGTGCCACCGGGTCCACCGTGTGCTGATGGCTCATGAAGAAGTTCCCTGTCCTGTAGACCGCTGATGATGCCCGATGGCTGGGAGACTGCCGAGGGCGGCCCGGATATCAGTTATCCGCGGACAGGATTTTCCGCGAGGACTCAGCGGCGTACGCGCGGCATCCCGAGGCCGATCCACGAGATGATCTCGCGCTGGATCTCGTTGTTGCCGCCGCCGAAGGTGAAGATGACGGCGGACCGGTAGCCGCGTTCGAGTTCGCCGTGCAGGACGGCGCCCGCGGAGCCCTCCTTGAGCGGTCCGGCCGAGCCGACGACCTCCATGAGCCAGGCGTAGGCGTCGCGGCGCGCTTCGGAGCCGTACACCTTGACGGCGGAGGCGTCCTGCGGGGTGAGGGTGTGGTTCTGGACGGCGGACACCATCTGCCAGTTCAGGAGCTTCATCGCGTCGAGCCGGGTGTGGGTGCGGGCCAGGCGGGCGCGGACCCAGCCGAGGTCGATGACGCGGCGTCCGTCGGCGAGGCGGGTCTCGGCGGCCCAGCGCCGGACGTTGTGCAGGGCGCGGATGGCCATGGTGCCGTGGGCGGCGAGGGTGACGCGTTCGTGGTTGAGCTGGTTGGTGATGAGCCGCCAGCCCTTGTTCTCCTCGCCGACCCGGCGGGAGACGGGGACGCGGATGTTCTCGTAGTAGCTGGCGGTGGTGTCGTGCGAGGCGAGGGTGTTGATCAGGGTGCAGGAGTAGCCGGGGTCGGACGTCGGGACGAGGAGCATGGTGATGCCCTTGTGGGGCGGGGCGTCCGGATCGGTGCGGGCGGCGAGCCAGACCCAGTCGGCGGTGTCGCCGTTGGTCGTCCAGATCTTCTGCCCGTTGACGACGTAGGTGTCGCCCTCACGCACCGCGCGGGTCTTGAGCGCGGCGAGGTCGGTGCCGGCGTCGGGTTCGCTGTAGCCGATCGCGAAGTCGATCTCACCGGCGAGGACCTTCGGCAGGAAGTAGGCCTTCTGCTCGTCGGTGCCGAACTGCATGATCGTCGGTCCGACGGTGTTGAGGGCCATCAGCGGCAGCGGGACGCCCGCCTGGGCCGCCTCGTCGAAGAAGATGAACTGCTCCATCGGCGACAAGCCGCGTCCGCCGTACTCCGTGGGCCAGCCGACGCCGAGCCAGCCGTCGGTGCCCAGGCGCCGGATCGTCTCCCGGTAGAAACGCTTCTGGGCGGCCGGGTCGGCGTAGCGCGCGTAGGCGTTGTCGGGAACCAGGGCGGCGAAGTACGTATGCAGTTCGGTCCGCAACTGCTGCTGTTCAGGCGTGTATTCGAGGTGCACGGCCCCTCCAGGAGTCTCGCTTCGCGTCGCCCGTGTGCGGCGGCGCACACAGTAGAACGTGTTGCAAGAATCCGGAAGGGGCACGGGCCCGCGGGCCCGTGCCCCTCCGCGGCTGTCCGGCTGTCAGCGTTTGACGGCGCGCAGCACGACGAACTTGGGGTCGCCCGCCACCGTGGTGCAGTTGCCGAAGGTCCGGCGCAGCTGGGTGTGGTAGCCGAGGTGCCGGTTGCCCACGACCCAGAGTTCGCCGCCCTGGCGCAGCGCGGTGCGCGCCCCGTGGAACATGTTCCGGGCGGTCGCGTCCGTGGTGGCCTGGTGCGAGTGGAACGGCGGGTTGCACAGGACGAGGTCGGCTCCGGCGGGCTCGGCGCCGGTCAGTCCGTCGGCGACGACGAAGCGGGCCCCGGTGTCCGCGTCGGTGTTGGCCCGGAAGGTCGCCTCCGCCGAGGCGAGGGCCTGGTACGACTCGTCGACGAAGGTGAGCCCGGCCTCGGGGTTGGCGAGCGCGGCGGCCAGGCCGAGCACCCCGTTCCCGCAGCCGAGGTCGACGACCCGGTCCGGGCCGCTGCGCACGGGCAGGTGCTTGAGGAAGAAGCGGGTGCCGATGTCGAGCCGCTCCGCGCAGAAGATCCCGGCGTGGTTGATGACGGTGCGTCCCGCGACGGCCCCCACGTCGTCGGGCAGCTCGTAGCGGTGCGGCCAGGGGCTGGGGGTGCGGGCCAGGGAGGGGTCCGGCGTGCAGTGGATGAGCCGGGCCTTCTTGACCGCGAGCGAGGTGCGGGTGGGGCCGATGATCCGCTCGAACAGCTTGAGGGTGGAGGTGTGGATCTCCTTCACCATGCCGGTGCCGACGACGACCGTGCCGGCGTGGACCGCGGGGGCGAGCCGGTGCAGCTGGTCCTCCAGGAGCGCGAGGCTCTTGGGTACGCGGACGAGCAGCACGTCGATGCGGTCCGGCGGGGTGTCGCGCGCGGAGAGCAGGCGTACGGCACCTGCGTCGGCCCCGTTGCGCTCCAGGTTCGCCGCCGTCGCCCGCTGCGCGAGGTAGGAGTCGGTGATCTGCACGGGGCGGTGGGCGGCCAGCGCCGTGCTCAGGGCGCCCCAGCGGTCGCCGACCACGACGAGGGCGCCGGAGAGGGCGACCGGTTCGGCCCCGTCGGTCCCCTCCAGGTGCCGGAGCAGGTATTCGTCGGCCGCGTCCCAGGCTCGGAACGGGTCGCGCGGGTCCTCGGGGAAGCGGGCGAGGTCGTAACCGGCCCCTGACGTCGTCAAACGGTTCATATTCCGTTCAGGCTAACCGAGCGACGGCCGGCCCCCGTACACGCACTGCCGCCGCACCGCCCGGTCGCGGCCGCGCACCACCGTGCCCCGGCATGCGCCGGTGGTCACGGCCGGTGCCGCGGCCGCGGGGTGCCTACGGCAGCTGCTTGTCGATGGCCGCCCGGCCCTCCCGGGCGATCCGGCGCTCCGCCCACTCGAGATTCCGGGGTGTCAGGTCCCGCCCTGAGGCGAGCACCACGTCCTCCGCGGACGGATTGTCGCTGGCGCCGGTGTGCAGAAGGGCGTCCGGGGTCACGCCCCGTACGGATACGGATTCGGGCTCGTCACTCATGCCGCCTCCTCGTCCTTGCGGCAATTCTCGCCCCCTGCCGACGGGGGCGCATCCGATGCCGGCGGGGAGGCCCGCGACGGCCCGGGACCGACTCTCACTTGACCTGCACATGATAGGTACGCAGCGTTCACACCTCGGTCACGGTGCGTGTGGAAGGCTCCCGCTGACCACCAAGCGACACGACCACCGCGGAGCCGCCCCCCCACCCTGTGACGGCGCCGCGGTGCCCGTATTTCCGGAGAGGACACCCCACATGTCCCGTCGTCACCTTTCCTGCCGGCGCCCACTGCTGGCCACGCTCGCCGCCTTCGCGGTGCTCGCCGGCACCGCGGCCGCCGCGCCGGCCGCGACACCGCAGCCCCCGGCGGCTTCCGTCACCCCGCTCGGCGCACTGGACGACACGTACTACCAGGACGCGCTCGGCAAGACCGGCACCGCGCTCAAGGGCGCCCTGCACACGATCATCAGCGACCAGACCAAGCTCTCCTACAGCCAGGTCTGGGACGCGCTGAAGGACACCGACGAGGACCCGGCCAACTCCTCCAACGTGATCCTTCTGTACACCGGACTCTCCGAGCCGAAGAGCGCCAACGGCGGCGGCGTCGGCCAGTGGAACCGGGAGCACGTCTGGGCCAAGTCGCACGGCGACTTCGGCACCGCCACGGGCCCCGGCACCGACATCCACCACCTGCGCCCGGAGGACGTCTCGGTCAACTCCACGCGCGGCAACAAGGACTTCGACAACGGCGGAACCGAGCTCGCCGACGCGCCCGGCAACTTCACCGACAGCGACTCCTTCGAACCGCGCGACGCCGTCAAGGGCGACGTCGCCCGGATGATCCTCTACATGGCGGTGCGCTACGAGGGCGACGACTCCTTCGCCGACCTCGAACCCAACGACAGCGTGTCCAACGGCTCTGCGCCGAACATCGGCCGCCTCTCCGCGCTGAAGACCTGGAGCGAGCAGGACCCGCCGGACACCTTCGAAAAGCGCCGCAACGACGTGATATTCGACCAGTACCAGCACAACCGGAACCCGTTCATCGACCACCCCGAGTGGGTCGAGTCCATCTGGTGAACCGCCCGTCCTGACGCGACTCCCCGACACGGCGACGGACCGCTGTGCGGGGAGCGCGAACCGGACGGTCCGGCCGGCTCAGCCGGCGGCGTCCGCCACACACCGGGCCACGGCCTCCTCGCGGGTGGCGAAGCACCTGGGGGCGGCGGCGCCGTCCCCAGGCTCCCGCAGCCGGCCGTCCGGGTCGGCGACCGCGGTGCGCCGGCCGTCGGCGGTGAGCCGGGCCAGCCCGCTGCGCAGCATCGCCCGCGCCACGGTGTCGATGTCGGTCACCCGCAGCAGGTCGAGCACCACGGCGCCGGTCCCCTCCGGTCCCGCCTCGTCCATGGCGTACAGCACCCGCTCCGCCGCCGTGAAGTCCAGCGCGCCCTGGGCGGCGACGACCGCCACCTGTTCGTGCCGGGCCCGGTCCCGCTCCGCCGCCGGCGCGGACGGCAGGTCGTCGGCGGTGGTGACGAGGGTGACGGTGGAGCCCGCCAGCGCCGGGTTGTGCATGAGGTGCAGGCCGAGCCGCTCCGAGAGCCGCCCGATCGCCAGGTGCCCCCGCACGGAGGACCCGCCCGCGTCGAGCAGCGGGCTGTACGTCCCCATGCCGAAGCGGGCGGGGCCCGCGGCGATCAGCCCGCCGGACACCCCGCTCTTGGCCGGCAGCCCCACCCTCAGCAGCCAGTCGCCCGAGGAGTCGTACATGCCGCACGTCGCCATGACGGCGAGCACCTGGGCGGCGACGGGTTCGGGGACCACCCGGTCCCCGCTGAGCGGATTGACGCCGCCGTGGGCCAGGGTCGCCGCCATCGCGGCGAGATCCAGGGCGGTGACCCGTACCGAGCACTGACGGAAGTACGTCTCCACCGCCGCGACCGGGTCCACGGGCAGGGGGCCGGTGCTGCGGATGAGGTAGGCGAGGGCGCGGTTGCGGTCCCCGGTGAGCGCCTCGGAGGCGTACACCTCCTCGTCCACGTCGAGCCGCCGGCCGGCGAACCGGCTCAGGCAGTCGAGGATGCGGCCGAACCTGGGCGCGGCCGGAGTGTCGGGGATGAGGGCGGTGGTGACGATGGCGCCCGCGTTGACCATGGCGTTGTCCGGGCGGCCGGTGCCGCGCTCCAGGCTGATCGCGTTGAACGCCTCGCCGCTCGGCTCGGCGTTCACCCAGCGGGACACCTCGTCGAGGCCGAGGACGGACAGGGCCAGCGCGTAGACGAACGGTTTGGACACGGACTGGACGGTGAACGGCACCTCGGCGTCGCCGGTGCTGTAGCGGTGACCGTCCATGCTGATCAGGGCCAGCCCGAAGGCGCCCGGGTCGGCGAGGGCCAGTTGCGGGATGTAGTCGGCGACTTCGCCGTCGTCGACACCGGCGAACTCGGCGTGCAGTTCCCGCAGTGCGTCCGTGACGGCACCGGTGGCGGCACTCACCGCGCTCCCGGCCGTCAGCCGCGCTCGGCCTGGGCGATGCGGGGGAACGACTTGACGCCGGCCGCCTTGCGGCTGTTGGCGTGCTCGCTGACCGTCCGGTTGGGCGGGGCGTCGGCGAAGCCGAGCACCACGGAGTCGAGCACCTTCCCCGAGGCGTCCACGAACTCCACCCGCACGGCGTAGAAGGCCGCCTTGCCGGAGCGGTTGGTGACGCGCACCAGGGCGCTGCGGAACTGCTCCGACGCCGCGACCGGGAGACCGTTGACGGAGACGTCCTCGACGGCGTTGCCCTTCCCGTCGACGCCCTTGAGCGTCGTCACGGCCTTCTGCCGGTTGCGCTCCACATCGGCGGAGACGGAGGCCGCGAAGTCGTCCTGGGTGCGCGGGCTCCTGGTGGCCTCGGGCGAGGCGACCGGCTCCGCCGAGACCGTACGGGTGCTTCTGGCCGTGCCCTGCGAGGAGGTGTCGGAGCTGTCGCAGGCGGCGGTGCCGGCCACGATCACCGCTGCGAGCACGGCGGGGGTCAGGCTGCGGGCTGCGCGGCCGCGCAGCGCGCGCCGCACGGGGCTGGTCTGGTTCACGGACGCTCCGTCTGCTCGGAAGTCGGAAGTACGGATGTGCGGAAGTACGGATGCGGGTGGGGCTGGTGAGGAGGTCCCGGACGCCGGGACCGCTCCCCAGTGGTCATGCCGCGTCGTCGCCGAAGATCTCGCGGAGCCGTTCCTCGCTCCGCGTGTCCAGATTGCTGTGGAGCAGTTCGGCCCCGCCCCCGGGGAACGCGTCGCCGATCCGGTCGGGCACCTCGTTCATGGTGAGCAGGAAGAGGGCCGAAGTGCCGGGGGTGACCTTCTCCTTGACCTCGGCGATGAAGTCGTCGTCGATGCCGACGTCGGCCAGCTTGCCGCCGAGTGCCCCGGCGGCCGCGCCGATGGCGGCGCCCAGCAGCGGCATCAGGAAGATCAGCCCGAAGAGCATGCCCCAGAAGGTGCCGCTGAGGGCGCCCGCGCCGACCAGGTTGAGCAGCTGCTTGGTCCGCGGCTTGGCGCGGTCGGCGGGCCAGCTCACGACGGCGGCGTCCAGGATCTTGATCAGCCCCTCCTTCTGCAGGGACTTCAGCGTCGTTTCCACGTCCTCCGCGCCTTCGGCCGACTGGAATTTCCACACCGTGAGCGTGGACATCGCGCATACCTCCCGAACCCGGAATGACCAACTCGCCCATATTAGGATCAAAAGGTATGAATTGACTCGTCGAATCACCCGCTCCGCACGGCAGTGCGCACGAGTCCCCGGGAGGGAACTGATGGATACGGATGCTCTGACCGCCGGTCTGTTGCAGAAGCTCCGCGCGGCCAGGCCCTATCCGGCCCTGTCCCTGACCATGCCGACCCATCGGCGTGCACCGGACAACGCCCAGGACGCCGTGCGGCTGCGCAACCTGGTGTCGGAGGCGGGCAACCGCCTCGACGCCGACCCCGATGTCACCCGCGAGGCGCGCGACGCGGTCCGCCGGCAGCTCGACCGGGCGGTGGCCGAGATCGATCCGCGCCGGGCCCTGGACTCGCTGGTGGTCCTCGCGACGGCGGACGAGTACCAGATCTGGCAGCTGCCGCGCACCGCGCCCGAGCGGGTGGTGCTGAGCGACACCTATCTGACCCGCAACCTGGTCGCCGCGAAGGCCCAGGCCCAGCCGTTCTGGGCGCTCACCGTGTCGGCGGACCACGCCACCCTGTTCAGCGGCACGGCCGACGCCGCGCACGAGGAGCGGATCGGCGGTTTCCCGCTGACGGCTCCGCGCGAGGCGCCCAACCCGCAGCGCGAGGAGCGGATCGGGGACACGCCCAGCACCTTCAGCGACGAGGAGACCCGCCAGTTCCTGCGCACGGTGGACGAGAAGCTGCGCGGGGTGCTGGCCACCGATCCGCGCCCGCTCTATCTGGTCGGCCTCGCCCCGGCGCTCGCGCTGCTCGACGAGGTCGGTGAGAGCGCCGACGTCGCGGTCGGCCGGGTCACCAAGGGCGCACCGGCCGACACCTCCGCGAGCGATCTGCTGACCGAGCTGCGGCCCGCGCTGGAGGCCCGGCAGAAGCGCTTCGCCGCGGAGATCGACGGAAAGCTGGACGAGGCACGCGGCAGGCGTGCCTTCGCCGGCGGTCTCGACGAGGTGTGGGCCGCCGTCCGGGAGGGGCGGGCCGGCCTGGTGGCCGTGGAGGAGCACTACCAGCAGACGGTCCGGGCCGACCGGGAACACCTGGTGCCGGTCGGCGGGGACGCCACGGAGCCGCCGGAGACCGTCCGTGAGGACATCGTCGACGAACTGGTGGAGGCGGCCCTGGACAGCGGCGCCGACGTGGTCTTCGTCGCGGACGACTCGCTGAAGGAACACGGAAGGATCGCGGCGGCACTGCGCTACTGACGGGCCGGACGGCGCGAACACGGCCGGGGCCCGGACGGTCTGCACCGTCCGGGCCCCGGCCGCACGCTTATTGGCCCTGCCAGGTCCAGTCGGCCACTTCCGGCAGGTCCGTGCCGTGTGCGCGGATCCACTCGTGGTGGCGCGTCCGGGTGTCCGCCATCGCCTGACGCACCGCCACGGCACGGACGCCGAGGCCCGGGACGCGGTCGACGACGTCCATGACCAGCCGGTAGCGGTCGAGGTCGTTGCGGACCACCATGTCGAACGGCGTGGTCGTCGTGCCCTCTTCCTTGTAGCCCCTGACGTGCAGCTGGGCGTGGCCGGTGCGGCGGTAGGCCAGCCGGTGGATCAGCCAGGGATAGCCGTGGTAGGCGAAGATCACCGGCTTGTCGCGCGTGAAGAGGGCGTCGTACTCGGAGTCCGGCATCCCGTGCGGATGCTCACCGTGCGGCATGAGCCGGGCCATGTCGACGACGTTCACCACCCGTACCGCCAGCTCCGGCAGATGCTGCCGCAGGAGGCCCGCCGCCGCCAGCGTCTCCAGGGTGGGTACGTCCCCGGCGCAGGCGAGCACGACATCGGGTTCGCGGCTGCCGTCCTCCGTGCCCGCCCACTCCCAGACGCCCGCGCCCCGTGCGCAGTGCGCGCGGGCCTGGTCGAGGGTGAGCCAGTCGAAGCCGGGCTGCTTGCCGGCCACGATCACGTTCACGTAGTCCCGGCTGCGCAGCGCGTGGTCGGCCACGGACAGCAGGGTGTTCGCGTCCGGGGGCAGATAGACACGGACGACCTCGGGGCTCTTGTTCAGGATGTGGTCGACGAAGCCCGGGTCCTGGTGCGAGAAGCCGTTGTGGTCCTGGCGCCAGACGTGCGAGGTGAGCAGGTAGTTGAGGGAGGCGATGGGGCGTCGCCAGGGCAGCCGGCGCGAGGTCCGCAGCCACTTGATGTGCTGGTTGACCATCGAGTCGACGATGTGGGCGAAGGCCTCGTAGCAGGAGAAGAGTCCGTGCCGTCCGGTGAGCAGATAGCCCTCAAGCCAGCCCTGGCACAGGTGCTCGGAGAGGATCTCCATGACGCGGCCGTCGCGGGCGAGGTGCTCGTCGGTCGGGAGCGTTCCGGCCTGCCAGGCCTTGCCGGTGGCTTCGTAGAGGGCGTCGAGCCGGTTCGAGGCCGTCTCGTCGGGGCCGACGACCCGGAAGTCGCGCCGGTCGGCGGTGGCCGTCATGACGGCTTCCAGCAGACCGCCGAGAACCTTGGTCGGTTCGTGCAGGGTGGTGCCGGGGCTGTCCACCCGGACGGCGTGCGCCTCCAGGGGCGGGACCGGCAGGTCACGCAGGAGGAGCCCGCCGTTGGCGTACGGGGTGGCGCCGAGCCGTGCCGTGCCTTCCGGTACGCAGGCGAGGACCTCCGCCGAGGGGTGCCCCTCCGCGTCGAAGAGTTCGTCGGGCCGGTAGGAGCGCATCCACCGCTCCAGTTGCCGCAGGTGCTCCGGGTTGTCCCGGACCCCGGGCAGCGGGACCTGGTGGGCGCGCCAGGTGCCCTCGACGGGCAGCCCGTCCACCTGGTCCGGGCCGGTCCAGCCCTTCGGGGTCCGCAGCACGATCATCGGCCAGTGCGGGCGGCCGGTGTCACCGCCGGTCCGGGCGGCCTCCTGGAGCTCCTGGATGCGGTCGACGGCCCGGTCCATGGCGGCGGCCATCGCCCGGTGCACGGTGAGGGGGTCGTCCCCCGCCACGTACAGCGGTTCGTGTCCGTAGCCCCGCAGCAGCGCGTCGAGCTCCTCCTCGGGGAGGCGGGCGAGCACCGTCGGGTTCGCGATCTTGTAGCCGTTGAGGTGCAGGACCGGGAGGACGGCTCCGTCGTGGACGGGGTCGAGGAACTTGTTGGCGTGCCAGGACCCGGCGAGCGGTCCGGTCTCCGCCTCGCCGTCGCCGATGACGCAGGTGACCAGCAGGTCCGGATGGTCGAGTGCGGCCCCGTAGGCGTGCGCGAGGGAGTAGCCGAGTTCGCCTCCCTCGTGGATGGAGCCGGGTGTCTCGGGCGCGACATGGCTGGGCACTCCGCCGGGGAAGGAGAACTGCTTGAACAGCAGTCCCATGCCCGCCGCGTCCCTGCTCACATCGGGGTAGGTCTGCGAGTAGCTGCCCTCCAGCCAGGAGTTGGCGAGGACGGCGGGGCCGCCGTGACCGGGGCCCCAGACACAGAGCGCGGAGGTGCCGCGCGACCTGATGATGCGGTTCACGTGGGTGTAGACGAGGTTGAGCCCCGGTGAGGTGCCCCAGTGGCCGAGCAGCCTGGGCTTGATGTCCTCGGGGGCGAGCGGCCTGGTCAGCAGCGGGTTGGCCATCAGGTAGATCTGGCCGACGGCCAGGTAGTTGGCTGCCCTCCAGTGTGCGTCGAGCGCGGCGATCTCCTCGTCGGACGGGCCGGTCGTCGATGAGGACGGCGGTGCGTCGCTCATGGTCACCTCTCAGCGGGCGGTGTGCGGTGGTCCGGCCGGTACGGGGCCCGGACCGTGGTCAGGCTCCGTACCAGACGGTCGTGGCGTTGCAGAATTCGCGGATGCCGTGGCCGGCGAGCTCACGTCCGTAGCCGGAGCGCTTCACCCCGCCGAACGGCAGTGCGGGGTGCGAGGCCGTCATGCCGTTGAAGAAGACACCGCCCGCCTCCAGATCGCGGACGCAGCGCCTGCTCTCCTCGGCGTCCCGGGTCCAGACGTTGGAACTGAGCCCGAACGGCGTGTCGTTGGCCAGCTCCACGGCCTCGTCGAGGCTGCCGGCCCGGTAGAGCGTGGCGACGGGACCGAAGGTCTCCTCATGGTGGATGCGCATGGCGGGCGTGATGCCGCCAAGGACCGTGGGGGCGTAGAACCAGCCCCGCTCCAGGCCGCCCGTCAGGCCCTCGGGCCGGCCGCCGCCGCACAGGGCGCCGGCCCCCTTCCCCAGCGCGTCGTCGACGAGCTCCTCCAGATCGGTGCGCCCCTGCTCGGTGGCGAGCGGGCCGATGTCGGTGGACTCCTCCAGCGGATCGCCGACGGCGAGGTCGCGCATGCCCACGGTGAAGCGCTCGGCGAACTCCTCGTACACCTGGGTGTGCACGATGAACCGCTTGGCGGCGATGCAGGACTGCCCGTTGTTCTGGACCCGGGCCGTCACGGCCGTACGGGCCGCCTTGGCGACGTCGGCCGATGGCAGGACGAGGAAGGGGTCGCTGCCGCCGAGTTCCAGGACGGTGTGCTTGACCTCGTCGCCGGCGACGGCCGCGACGGCGCGGCCGGCGGGTTCGCTGCCGGTCAGGGTTGCCGCGGCCACCCGGCGGTCGCGCAGGATCGCCTCGACGGCCCCGGAGCCCACCAGGAGGGTCTGGAAGCAGCCCGCCGGGAAGCCGGCCCGGTGGAACAGGTCGCCCAGGTACAGGGCCGTCTGCGGCACGTTCGACGCGTGCTTGAGCAGGCCCGTGTTCCCGGCCATGAGCGCGGGGGCCGCGAACCGTACGACCTGCCAGAGGGGGAAGTTCCACGGCATCACGGCGAGCACCGTGCCCAGGGGGCGGTAGTGGACGTAGGCACGGGACGCACCGGCGTCCTTCACGTCGGCGGGCGAGGGATGCTCGTCGGCGAGGAGCTCCTCGGCGTGGGCGGCGTACCAGCGCATGGCCTTGGCGCACTTCGCGGCCTCGGCCCGGGCGGCCTTGACCGGTTTCCCCATCTCCAGGGTCATGGTGCGGGCGATGTCCTGCTGGTCCTCGTCGAGCAGGTCGGCGGCCCGGTTCAGCAGCCGTGACCGCTCACCGAATCCGGTGGTGCGGTACTCCCGGAATGCGGCGTCCGCCGCGGCGAGCCGCCGCTCGATCTCGTCCGCCCCCAGTGCGTCGAACGTCCTGAGCGTCTCGCCGTTCGCGGGGTTGACCGTTGCGATGGGCATGACTGTGGCCTCCTTGCCTCGGTACTTCGACCGTGCCGCGCCGCGCGCGGCGACGCAACGCGGACCCCTCCACCCGGATACCCGACCGGCGCGGACCATGCCCGAAAGGGGCAGTGGATCCGCGCCGGAGGGTGCGCCGGGGGGCGGGGACGGTCAGGGCCGCTCCGTACCGCCGCCTCAGACGAGGGCGAGGGCGTCGGTCCGGACCGGGGCCGCCGCGGGAAGGTCCGTGACGACGGCCGGCGGCCGGCGGAACTCGCGGACCCCGGGCAGCGGCGGCAGCGGCACCAGCTCGATGAGCTGCGGCTCCTGCGCGTACCGGGTGAACCAGACGACCTTGCCCTCGGCGGTCCGGCAGGTGCCCCAGCTGTCGCTGAGCGCCATGACCCGGCTGAGGCCGCCGCCCTCGTGGAGCAGCCGCGGCATGTCGGAACCGTTGTCGGCGACGGAGACCGTGAGGTGCCGTCCGGACCAGCGGAGTTCGAGGACACAGGTGTTGTCGTCACCGACGTGCCGCTGGACGTTGGTCAGCAGCTCCTCCACAGCCCGGCACACGGGCCGGATGTGGAGTTCGAGACTCCAGTGACGGAGGTGTGCGGCGACGATCCGTCGCAGCTGGGACACACGCTCTGCCGATACCTGGAGTTCGACCAGATAGTGCCGGTCGAGTGGAACGGTCATCGTCGAGGCTCCTCACATCGAGGCCCACATGCTTCGCCCCGTTGAACCAACGACCCCCGAATACGAACAGTGAGCAGATGTCACTTCTGGGTCACTCCATAGGGTGACCCGGTGGAGCCGGTCGCGCAACATATCCGGCCCCTCACCCCCTGTGACCGGCGCATATCCGTCCGGTGTGTGCCGTCCGCAGGTCGGCGTGGCGGGCGGATGGAGCAGCGGACGGCGGGCCGTCTCCGGGAGAGGCGCTAGGCGTTCTCCAGCCGCAGACGGACCTCCTCCTCCTGGTCGCCGGAGACGGTGCCCACGACCCGGACGGCGAAGGCGTCCGCCAGGCTCTGCCGCAGGCGCTCAACCGCCCAGTAGCCGCCCTGCGCGTCGACCGTGACGGGTGCGCCGAGCCGTACGGGCCCCGACACCACGCGGGCCTCGGTGACATCGACCGTCACGACCCATGCGGTCGGACGCTTGCCGTTGACGTCCTGCGGCACGTCGACGGAGGCCCGGTCGGTGGTGAAGGCGGCCCTCAGCACGTCGAAGACCGTGCGCGCGTCGCCCTTCTCGCACCCGCTGACGACGACCGACACCTCACTGCCGGAACGGCTCTCGTCCGTCCGCTGCTCTTCCTGTGTGCTGTTCACCGCGGTTCCTTCCGGAGGGGTCACTTCCAGGCTCGCCCCGCAGCCGCACGCCTGCGACATGAGGGGCCCGGCCGCCCCGCGGGTGCCGGCGGCAATTCACCTCACATGAATTCGAAACACTTTTCACGGCCATATCCACTTAAAACATGAATTCGACCGCAGATCCGAGTGACTGCCCCGCCCCGGGGTATCCGGCAAGCATGGACGTATCGGATGGAGCCCTGAATTCCCTCGCCATCACCCTCGCGGACGGACGGAGCGCGACAGGGTGGGTGATGGCCGTGGTCGGCGTGGTCCTGGTGGCCGTGCTGATCGGCGCCGTCTGGCTGGGCAGGCGGCGTCGGGCCGAGGAGTTGCCCCCTCCCCGGCCCGACGAGCAGCCGGTGGTGCCCGATCACCGCGCCCACGTCGAGGAGCACGACGTCCATGGCGACGACAGCTTCCCCGCCGACGGCCGGGGGCTCTCGCCGTACGAGCTCGGTGATCACGGCAGCGGGACCGCCCACCGGGACGACGAGGAGCGGCGCGACTGAGCGGCCCGCGCCGCGGTCCCGGACCGCCGGCCCGGCGGGGCGCCCACCCGGTGCCGCGGCGGGCGGCGAAGCCGCGTGTTGCGGGAGCGGCCGCCCGCGGTGAGGCTGGTGAAGGCCCGAAGGCCACCGGCACACGTCTGCCGCACATCCCATGAAGGCAGTAGGACCATGACCGCAGGCACCTCTGGTATGGCATCCGCGCCCGCGCCGCTGACCGGCTCGGCCGCGCCCTGCTGGGTCAATCTGATGACCCTCGGCCTGGAGTCGGCCCAGGAGTTCTACGGCCCGGTGATGGGCTGGACGTTCCGGCCGGGCAAGCTCGGCCAGGAGTTCTCGGTCGCCCGCCGCGGCGACGTACCGGTGGCCGGGATCGGCGCCGTGGCCAGTACGTTCCGCGTCGCGGTGGCGTGGACGCCCTACTTCGCCGTCCGGGACGCCGATGTGGCCGCTGCCCGGATCCGGGAGCGCAGCGGCACGGTGGCGGTGGGCCCGCTGGGGCTGGGCAAGGGGCGCGGCGCGCTGGCCGCCGACCGCGACGGTGCGGGGTTCGGCATCTGGGAACGGACCGAGCCGGCGACTTCGCCGCCGGCCCCGGACGGCCATGCGCACGCCTGGCTGCGGCTGCGCACCCGGAGCGCGTTCGACGCGGCGATCTTCTACGGCGAGGTCCTGGACTGGGCCAGCGGGCGTCCCGGCGCCTGTGAGGTGACGTACGTGAAGGACGAGGTGATCGTGGAGTGCGGCGGCCGCCAGCTGGCCCGCATCAGCTCGGACGCGGTCGAGGCGGCGCCCGATCCGCTCGTCCGCCCGCACTGGCAGGTCATCTTCCCGGTGGACGACGTCCCCGCGGCTGTCGCGGCGGCGCGTGAGCGCGGCGGTTCGCTGGTCGAGGAGCTGACCGGGCCCGAGGGCCGCGAGGCGACCCTGATCGACCCCGACGGCGGGCTCGTCACGCTGACGGACGTCCACACATCGGCGGCCACCGGTACGGCGTGAACCACCGCCCGGTACCCGGCAGCGTCACTTCTCCCGTCGTGGTCCGGGCCGGGAGCGGGCCAGCGCCCAGGCCGGGAACACGAACCAGCAGACCAGGAACCACAGCGCCATCCCGCCGACCAGCCACAGGGCGAGGGCGTTGTGCAGCGCCACCCGGAGGATCAGCAGGAGCGCCGAGCACATCGTGCAGAACAGCAGGACCAGCCCGATCACGGTGAGGCGCGACGCCCAGGTGACCGTCTCCGGTTTCATCCGCCTCCCGGTCAGCAGCCGGTGGTACGAGACCGGCCCGATGAGCGCCCCCGCGGTGGCCGACCCGAACATCACCGTGACGACGTAGATCGTGCGGTCGGTGTCGGAGAGGTCCGTGAAGCGCGGCTGGAAGACGACGGCGAGCAGGAAGCCGAAGAGGATCTGCACGCCGGTCTGGGCGACGCGCAGTTCCTGGAGCAGATCGGTCCACCGGCGGTCCGCCCGTTGCTCGGGCGTCTCGCGGCGGCGTCCCCACGCACCGTCCTCGCCACTGTCCCCCTCGGGTGTCGGGCTCACCGTGGACCTCCGTCCGGACAGCCGCGGCGTCCGCGTCATCGCCTTTCCCACACGGTAGACCGCCCAGTGGCCCACGGCCCCTCGCGGAGCGTCCCGGACCCGGGGCGGGGGGTAGAATTCCGGGGTCAGCACAACGCCCGGTGCCCGCCGCCGGGCGGGCGGTCCCGGGCTCCGCCCGAACAGGACAGGTCCCGCTCCCCTTGCTGCTCTCCCCCGCACGGTCGCTGAAGGAACTGACCGCCCCCGTCCGGTCGCCGAAGGTGCTGCGTACCGAGGTCCTGGCAGGTCTGGTCGTCGCGCTGGCCCTCATACCCGAGGCGATCTCCTTCTCGATCATCGCCGGTGTCGACCCCCGCATCGGCCTCTTCGCCTCGTTCACCATGGCCGTCACCATCTCCGTCGTGGGCGGCCGGCCCGCGATGATCTCGGCCGCGACGGGCGCGGTGGCCCTCGTCATCGCCCCGCTCAACCGCGAGCACGGGTTCGGGTATCTCGTCGCCGCGGTCATCCTCGGCGGCCTCTTCCAGATCGTGCTGGGCGCACTGGGCGTGGCACGGCTGATGCGTTTCGTGCCGCGCAGCGTCATGGTCGGCTTCGTGAACGCCCTGGCGATCCTGATCTTCATGGCGCAGGTCCCCGAGATGCACGACGTGCCGTGGGCCGTCTATCCGCTGATCGTGGGCGGCCTCGCCCTGATGGTGTTCTTCCCGAAGCTGACGAAGGCCGTGCCGGCGCCGCTGGTCTCCATCGCGATCCTCACCGCGATCACCGTCGGTGCCGCGATCGCGGTGCCGACGGTCGGCGACAAGGGCGCCCTGCCGTCCTCCCTGCCGGTGCCGGGACTGCCGGACGTCCCGTTCACCATGGAGACGCTGACGACGATCGCGCCGTACGCGCTGGCGATGGCCCTGGTGGGGCTGATGGAGTCGCTGATGACGGCGAAGCTCGTCGACGAGATCACCGACACCCGTTCCAGCAAGACGCGCGAGTCGGTCGGCCAGGGCATCGCCAACGTGGTGACCGGGTTCTTCGGCGGTATGGGCGGCTGCGCGATGATCGGCCAGACGATGATCAACGTACGCGTGTCGGGCGCGCGGACGCGGCTGTCCACCTTCCTGGCCGGTGCGTTCCTGATGGTGCTCTGCATCGTCTTCGGCCCCATCGTCTCGGACATCCCGATGGCCGCGCTGGTCGCCGTGATGGTGATGGTGTCGGTGGGTACGTTCGACTGGCACTCGGTCGCACCGGCGACGCTGCGCCGGATGCCCCTCGGCGAGACCGGCGTCATGGTGATCACCGTGGCGTGCGTGGTCGCCACCCACAACCTGGCCATCGGCGTGGTGGTGGGCACGCTCTGCGCGATGGTCGTCTTCGCCCGTCGGGTCGCCGGGGTCGCACAGGTCACCTCGGTGACGGACCCGGAGGGCGACAGCGTGCTCTACGCCGTCACCGGCGAGCTGTTCTTCGCCTCCTCGAACGACCTGGTCACGCGGTTCGACTACGCGGGCGATCCGGCCCGCGTCGTCATCGACCTGTCGGCCGCCCACGTCTGGGACGCCTCCTCCGTGGCCGCCCTGGACACGGTCACCGCGAGGTACGCGCAGCGGGGCAAGACGGTGGAGATCATCGGCCTCAATCAGGACAGCGCCCGGATCCACGGCACCTTGAGCGGCGAGCTGGCCGCGGGTCACTGACGCGGTCCGGCGGGAACGCTGTCGCCTCAGGCGACGGGCAGCACCAGTTCGGGGCGGTCCCACATGACCGCGGGCGGCGCGGCCCGGACGGTTCCCGTCCGCCTGGCGCCCACCTCCGTGTAGAAGCCCTCGGCGGGCGGATGCGACACGATGCGCACATCGGTGAGTCCGGCCGCGCCCGCCTCGTCCCGCAGGTGTCCGATGAGCAGGCGCCCGATACCGGCGCCCTGCGCGGCGTCGGCGACGAACATGAGATCGAGTTCGGGCGGGTCGAGGATCAGGGAGTAGAACCCGAGCAGCCGTCCGGTGGTCTCCCCCACGGCCACGAAGACCCGGTGCGTCTCGACGTAGTCGTGGCCCACCCGGTAGCCCGCCACCATGGGTGCGTACGGGCCCTCGTAGGCGCGGGAGGTCCGCACCAGCCGGGTCAGCCGCTTCGCGTCCCGGGCGGTGGCCCGCCGGATCCCCACCTCTTCGCCCAGCGCCCCGCGCCCCCGCGACGTAATGCCTGATCTCATACAGGGAGTATTACGTACGTGAGCCGGGCCGGAAGACCGGCCCACGCACGGGCGACCGCGTCAGGAAGCCTCGCGGGCCGCGCGCCACTCGTCGACGAGGGCCTCGACATCGAAAGGCCGGAGGTTCAGCAGGGGGCCGGGCGGCGGGCGTCTGACGGCCGCGTCGATCTTCTCGTTCACCTCGGTCAGCATCCGCCGCACCTCCGCCTCCGTGCGGACCTCCGGCAGGGCTGCGACGGTGTCCTCCGCCTCTTTACGCAGGGCCAGGGTCGGCGGGAGCACGGACACCCCCTCGCGCTGCATCTTCGCCTTGATCCACCACGTGTCGTCGTACGGGCGGTCCATCGCTTCCAGCGGCTTGCCGAACCCCGGCAGCTGGGAGAAGTCACCACGCTGTTCGGACTCACGAATCTGTTTGTCGACCCACGACTCGAAGCTGACGCCCGTGGGCTTGCGCTCGGTCACCGTGATGCCCCTCTCGGAGATGCGTGTGATGCAGCCCCTTCACGATACCCAGGGGCCGTACGGCGGTGGCCGGAGGCCGCCCCCGACTCGGGCCGCGGGCAGACACCGTGCCTTGAACGCGAACGGCGGGGTACACGAGCAGCACGCCCGGCCGGCACAGCGCCGGGACACGGACCGAAAGGGATGGTGAGCGTGGAACACAGCGACCCGCGGACCGAGAACGGGAAGGGGTGGTGACCGTGACGACCGTAGTGATCATCGTCGCTGTCGTCCTCGTCGCCGCCTGCGCCCTCGCCTTCCTCTACACACGCCAGACGGGCGGGCAGGGAATGCGGCGCCGCTTCGGCCCCGAGTACGACCGGACCGTCGCCCGCCACGACGGCGACGCGAAGGCCGCCGACAACGAGCTGCGCGAACGCCTGAAGCGGCACCGCTCCCTGCGTGAACGTCCGTTGACCCCCGAGGCACGCGCGCAGTACGCGGACCGCTGGACGCAGATCGAGGGCGGCTTCGTCGACGCGCCCCGGCAGGCGGTCGCCGATGCGGACACCCTGCTGGCCGAACTGGCCCAGGACCTGGGCTTCCCCGACGGCACGGACTTCGGCGAGCAGAGCGACGCGCTCTCCGTCCACCATGCCGAACACGTCAACGGCTACCGCCGGGTGCACGACGCCAAGCAGAACGACGGCGACACGGAGAACATGCGCGAGGCGCTGCTCGAGGCCCGCGGGCTGTTCGACGTACTCGTCTCCAACGGCACGGACCGGCCGGTCAGCCGGCACTCGAACCACGCAGAAGGAAGTGACAGGGCATGACGCACGACGCCGATCGCACTCCTCGCATCCCCACCGACGCCCCCGAGGCGGCGAAGAAGCCCACGGAGGCCACCACCACCGGCCGCACGGTCGACCCCGCCTCCACGGGCGGCGACGCCGCACGCAAACCGGATGACGCCCCGGCCGGTATCCCGCGCATGCGGACCCCGGCGGCCGCACCGCCCGACGACGGACCGGCGACCCGACTGCCGACCGACACCCGGACCTCCGACACCCGGGCCTCCGACGCCCTGTCGTCCGACGCCCGGTCGTCCGACACCCGGTCCCCCGAATCCCGGTCGACCCACACGCGGGAGAAGACACCTGACACCCGGGAGAAGACAATCGGGTCCCGCGATGAGACACCCCGCACCCGGGACGAGACACCCGGCAGCCGCCACTCCCTCATCCCGGACGGCGACCACGACAAGATCGCCCAGCGGCTCCAGCACGCCGTCAGCGAGTTCGTCGAGAGTCCCCGCAAGGCGGTCGAGGAGGCCGAGAGCACCTTCGACTCCGTCGTCGACGGGCTCACGGCGGCACTCAAGGAACAGCGGCGCACGCTCGGCAGCTCCGGCCGCGACGGCGACCCCGGCTCCCGAACCGAGGAACTGCGGGTCACCCTGCAGCACTACCGCGACCTCACCGAGCGCCTGCTGAACGTCTGAGGGACGCGACCCCCGCACGCCGTGCCGTGATCAGTGGCCGTGTGTGTCAGGTGTCGTAGATCCGGCCCGCCCGGCTTCCGGGCGGGCCGTCGTCCTTGCCTCGACGGTGAACGCGGCGGTGTGCACCTTCCCGCCGTGACGGAAGTCGAGGAAGAGACGGTAGGTGCCCGCGCTCGGCGCGGTGGCCGCGAACGAGACGGCGGGACCGGGACCTCCCTCGTTCGGGTGGACGTGGAGGTAGGCGAGGTCGCCGGAGCGCAGGGCGACGAGGTGACCGTACGCACCGAGGTGGGGCTGCAGGTCCGTGACGGGCCTGCCGTTCCTGCTGACGGTCAGTTCCAGTTCGCTCTCCCGGCCGGCGCGCAGCCCTCCGCTCAGCGCCACCTCGTAGCCGTCGGTCACCGCGGTGGTGCGCACGGCCGGCAGTTCCTTGGGACGGTAGCCGCCGGACACGGCGAGGTCGGTTCCCAGCGTCAGGTTCGAGGCGCCCCGCACGGCCGGGGTGAAGTCGGCGAACATGCGGTAGCCACCGGCGGCCGGCAGCGATACGGGCACCGACCAGGTGCCGTCGGCGGCGCGCACGGGGTGCAGATGCCGGTAGACCGTGAGGTCCCGTGAGGCGAGGACGAGGTGCAGTTCCTTGCCGTGCTCGCGCTGATACGCGGTGACCCTGCGGCCGGTCGCGTCGTCGACCACGGCGAACCGCAGGACGGTGCGGGTCCCGGCCCCGAGCGCGGGCGTCCGCAGATCCAGCGTGTAGCCGCCCTCGGAGACCTGCAGCCCGCCCGCCGCCGGGCCGGTGACCGGCTCGGCGGGCCCGTGATCCGCCCCGTGCCCACCCGCGGGCCGCACCTGGGCGGTCAGCTGCGGGCCGACACCGTTCCCCACGCCGTACGCGACACCGAAGGTCGCCGCCAGCGCGGCGGCAAAGGCGGTGATCTTCAGTCCGTTGTTCATGACGCTCTCCTCCGGTGCGGCTGCCCCTACGCCTCACAAGATACCCCCTAGGGGTATCAAGCAACCGGTCGGTCCCGATCGGCAGGACAGACAGCGGGGCATGCCGGCGCCGGAGGACGGGCCGGTCCGCCTCCCCCGGATTCAGCCGGTGGAGACCACGAGTTCGTCGCGCAGGCGCCGCAGCGCGGGCTCGGGGATGCGCAGCCCGTCGCGTGCGTAGCCGTCGAGCCCTCCCCAGCGTTCGTCCATGGCGTCCAGGGCCGTGTCGAGGTAGCGGGGGCGCACCTCGATGATCGCGGAGGCGATCGCGGGGTCACCGCCCGCGTCGAGGAAGCTCTGGACGTACGGTCGGAACGCGACGCGCACCACCGGGTTCACCGCGAGGAACTCCGTCCTCGCGACATCCCGCGAGGCGCCGAGCAGCAGGAGCAGCACGGTCGCCGCCCAGCCCGTACGGTCCTTGCCCGCGGTGCAGTGGAAGAGCACGGGGCGCGCGGCGGCGTCGGCGGCCGTCTCGACGAAGGCCCGGTAGGCGGCGGCCGCGCGCGGCGAGAGCACCATCTGGCGGTACGTCTCGGCGAACATCTCCTCGGCCTTCCCGCCCCCGAGCAGCCGCTCGGCCTCGACCGGATCGGCGAGCAGGGCACGGAGCCTGGCGGGCGCCACTCCCGGGTCGTCCCCGAGCACGTCGGCGACGAACAGCCGGGCCCCGGGCGGCAGCCGGTCGGGCGCCGAGGACCGCTCGTCCGCGGTCCGCAGATCGACGACGGTACGGATACCGAGTCCGGCCACCGCCGCGTCGTGCACCGGATCGAGACCGCTGAGCTGACCGGAGCGCAGCACCACGCCCGGCCGCACCTGCCGGCCCGGGCCCACGGCGATGCCGCCCAGGTCCCGCAGGTTGAGAACAGAGGCTGCCGGGACGGCCCTGGCGGTTTGCACGATGAACTTCCTCTTTTCCCGACACGTATCCGAATTGATTTCGGGCTTGGCCGGATCAAAAGTCGCATGATGTCGGGAAATCGACAAAGTAAAACGCCGGAGATGATCGACGGGTCATTCCGGGCCGGGAAAGCGGGCGCGTGAAAGAGCTGCTTCGGGCCCGTGGCCCGGGGCGTTGCACGCTTTCACCGGGCGGGAGAGCAGCCGGACGCGGTCATGCGCCGCCGCACTCCTGGGCGGCGGCGGGAGCAGACATCCGCCGGCCCGCCCTGACAGAGGGAGTCACTCCGCCAGAAGCCTCATCTTCTGGTCGTTGAACTCGGCGTCGGTGAGGATGCCCTGCTTCTTCAGTTCGGCCAGCCGCTCAAGGCGGCTGATCAGATCGTCCGGAGCCGGCTCGGCGGCCTGCTGCTGGGCCGCTTGCTGCTGGGAGGCCTGCTGCTGAGCGGCCTGCATCTGCATCTGCTGCCGCATCTGCTCCTCGGCCAGCTGGTCGGCGTCGTCATCGGCGAACCTCGCCTGCTGGTGCCGCTGCACGCGGCCGCTGACCGCCGATGCCGTGCCGGCGACGACAGCGGTGCGCGCCACCGCCCCCAGCAGACCGGGGCCGCGGCGGTTCATTCCAGGTCCTCGAAAGATCGGCATGTCGGGCGCCTTTCCGGTGCGATGCGGGAGGGGTCAGCGTTCCGTGGCGGCGGCCGCCACCGCGGCCTCCGCGACCTCGGCGGGAATCCGCTCATGGGCGACGAGCCGGCCGCCCGACGCGCGGACCGCCTCGGTGATCGGCAGCGCCCAGAGGTCCTCCCACACGATGAGCGCGGCGGAACTGCCCGGCGGCACGCTCTCGCCCAGCGTCCGGATGTCCTCGCTGTTCAGCATCCCGGTGACCTCACCCTCGACCGGCTCGAACGAGACGAGGTCGTCCGGGTCGAGGTCCTCCAGCTCGACGGTCTCGATCGCGCCGTCCTCGGTCCGGTACACAAAGGTCAGATCGAGGATGCGTACCGCTTTCGAGGCGACCGCTTCGGCCAGCGCCGGCGCGATGGCACCGGTGAAACGGCTGCCGGGAAACGCGACGACGAGGTACTCCACAGGTCCCACAGCCACGAGCGTGTCCTCTCCGGAAGAATGGATTGCCAGCAGCATAACTTCGTACTTTTGGTGCCGCACTGTGGCGAATCATCACCAATCATTGGATCCACATCGGTTAAGGATGGATCCGGCAGGCGTCCACGGCACGGGTTAGGCGACGGTGCGTGAAGGATCAAGCGCGTTTCGGAGAGGGCAAGGTCACAGGTCGAGCCCCTGCTGCTGTATCTGAGACCTGTCCTAGCATCGGATCCATGACGGTCCAGCCTGCTGACGGGCTTTCGTTGGCCGCCGAATTCCCGGAACCCACCCATGAGCAGTGGCAGAGCCTCGTCGAAGGTGTGCTGCGCAAGTCGGGCAAGGACGTTTCGGGTTCGGCCGCCGAGGAAGCACTGTCCACCAAGGTGGAGGACGGGCTCATCACTCGTCCCCTCTACACCTCGCGCGACGACGCGCCCGATGCCGGTCTCCCGGGCTTCGCCCCCTTCACCCGCGGCAGTACGCCGCAGGGCAGCACGGCGGGCGGCTGGGGGGTCCGGCAGCGCCACACCTCGACGGATCCCGTCCGGCTCAACGAGGCCGTACTCGGGGACCTGGAGAACGGCGTCACCTCGTTGTGGCTGACCGTCGGAGGTACCGGCGGTGTGCCGGTGTCCGGTCTGGCCCGGGCCCTCCAGGGCGTCCACCTCGACCTGGCACCGCTCGTCCTCGACGCAGGAGACGAACTCGACGCCGCGGCGGAGGAGTTCCTCCGGCTGTGCACGGAGCGCGGTGTGGCGCCGGAAGCGGTGCGCGGCAGCCTCGGCGCCGACCCGCTGGGACAGGCCGCCCGCAGCGGCGGCGCGGCGGACACGGCATCCGCCGTGCGCTGGGCGAAGCGCTGCGCGGCCGGGTATCCGGGGCTGCGGGCCCTGACCGTTGACGCGCTGCCGTACCACGAGGCCGGCGGCTCGGCCGCCCAGGAGCTGGGCAGTTCACTGGCGACGGGTGTCGCCTATCTGCGGGCGCTGACCGATGCCGGGCTCGGTGTCGAAGAGGCCTGCGCGCAGCTGGAGTTCCGGTACGCGGCCACCGCCGACCAGTTCCTGACGATCGCCAAGCTGCGGGCCGCGCGCCGCCTCTGGGCGCGGGTCGCCGAGGTCTGCGGGGCACCGGAGGCAGGCGGGCAGCGGCAGCACGCGGTGACGTCGCCCGTGATGATGACCCGTCGCGATCCGTGGGTGAACATGCTGCGGACCACGCTGGCCTGCCTGGGGGCGGGTGTCGGCGGCGCCGACGCGGTGACCGTGCTGCCGTTCGACCACGCACTGGGCCTGCCGGACGCTTTCGCCCGGCGCATCGCGCGCAACACGTCGACGATCCTGCTGGAGGAGTCTCATCTGGCCCGGGTCATCGACCCGGCGGGCGGTTCCTGGTACGTGGAGCGGCTGACGGACGAACTGGCCGACTCCGCCTGGGCGTTCTTCCAGGAGATCGAGCGGGCCGGCGGTCAGGCCGCGGCACTGTCCTCGGGTCTGGTCGCGGACCGCCTCGCGGCCACCTGGGCGGCCCGCAGCAAGGACCTCGCCCGGCGCAAGGAGCCGATCACCGGCGTCAGCGAGTTCCCTCAGCTCGCGGAGCGCGCGGTGGAGCGGGATCCCCTGCCGGCGGCCGCCGCGCAGGGCGGACTGCCCGTGGTCCGTCGCGACGAGGCGTTCGAGGCGCTGCGCGCCCGTTCGGACGCCCATCTGGCGGCGACCGGAAACCGGCCGCGGGTGTTCCTCGCCGCGCTCGGCCCCGCCGCGGCGCACACCGCGCGTGCCTCGTTCGCCGCGAACCTGTTCCGGGCGGGCGGCATCGAACCCGTCCACGAGCCGGTCCAGGTGGACGCCTCGTCGGCCGCGGCGGCGTTCACCGCCGCGGGCACGGACCTGGTGTGTCTGTGTTCCAGCGACGCGCTCTACGCCGAACAGGCAGGCGAGGTCGCCGCGGCGCTCGTCGCCGCCGGTGCGCAGCGGGTGTACCTGGCGGGACGGCCCGGTGAGTACCCGGGCGTCGACGAGTTCGTCTTCGCCGGCTGTGACGTGGTGGCCGTGCTCTCCTCCGTTCTCGACCGTATGGGTGTGGCGTAATGCGGATCCCCGATTTCTCCGACATCGAGCTCGGGCCGGGCAGCGGCACCGAGGTGACCGAGGACCAGTGGCGTGCCGCGGTCAAGGAGTCCTCCGGGACCTCCGACGGCGATCTCCTGTGGGAGACGCCGGAGGGCATCGCGGTCAAGCCGCTGTACACCGGCCAGGACCTGGAGGGCATCGACTTCCTCGGTACGTACCCGGGGGTGGCGCCGTATCTGCGCGGCCCCTACCCGACGATGTACGTCAACCAGCCCTGGACGATCCGGCAGTACGCGGGCTTCTCCACCGCCGAGGAGTCCAACGCCTTCTACCGTCGCAACCTCGCGGCCGGGCAGAAGGGCCTCTCGGTCGCGTTCGACCTGCCGACCCACCGCGGCTACGACAGCGACCACCCGCGGGTGACCGGTGACGTCGGCATGGCCGGTGTCGCGATCGACTCGATCTACGACATGCGTCAGCTGTTCGACGGCATCCCGCTGGACAAGATGTCGGTGTCGATGACGATGAACGGCGCGGTGCTGCCCGTACTCGCGCTCTACATCGTGGCCGCCGAGGAACAGGGCGTGCCGCCCGAGAAATTGGCCGGGACCATTCAGAACGACATTCTGAAGGAGTTCATGGTCCGCAACACCTACATCTATCCGCCGAAGCCGTCGATGCGGATCATCTCCGACATCTTCTCGTACACCTCGCAGAAGATGCCGCGCTACAACTCGATCTCCATCTCCGGCTATCACATCCAGGAGGCCGGAGCGACGGCCGACCTGGAGCTGGCGTACACCCTGGCCGACGGGGTGGAGTACCTGCGGGCCGGACGCGACGCAGGGCTCGACGTCGACGCGTTCGCACCGCGGTTGTCGTTCTTCTGGGCGATCGGCATGAACTTCTTCATGGAGGTCGCGAAGCTGCGGGCGGCCCGGCTGCTCTGGGCCAAGCTGGTCAAGGAGTTCGAGCCGAAGAACGCCAAGTCCCTCTCGCTGCGCACCCATTCACAGACCTCGGGGTGGTCTCTGACCGCGCAGGACGTGTTCAACAACGTCACCCGCACCTGCGTCGAGGCGATGGCCGCCACCCAGGGCCACACCCAGTCGCTCCACACCAACGCCCTCGACGAGGCCCTCGCCCTGCCCACCGACTTCTCGGCACGCATCGCCCGCAACACCCAGCTCCTGCTCCAGCAGGAGTCCGGCACCGGACGGGTCATCGACCCGTGGGGCGGCAGCGCCTACGTGGAGAAGCTCACCCACGACCTGGCGCGGCGGGCCTGGCAGCACATCGAGGAGGTCGAGGCGGCCGGCGGCATGGCCAAGGCCATCGACGCCGGCATCCCCAAACTCCGCATCGAGGAAGCCGCCGCCCGCACCCAGGCCCGCATCGACTCCGGCCGCCAGCCCGTCATCGGCGTCAACAAGTACCGCGTCGGGACCGACGAGAAGATCGACGTCCTCAAGGTCGACAACTCCTCCGTCCGCACCCAGCAGATCGAGAAGCTGCGCCGGCTGCGCGAGGAGCGCGACGAACAGGCCTGCCAGGACGCCCTGCGCGCCCTGTCGGCCGCCGCCGGGCGGGCCCCGGGGCCCGGCCTGGAGGGCAACCTGCTGGCGCTGGCGGTCGACGCGGCGCGCGCGATGGCGACCGTGGGCGAGATCTCCGACGCGCTGGAGAAGGTGTACGGCCGGCACGCGGGCCAGATCCGTACGATCTCGGGTGTGTACCGCAACGAGGCAGGGGAGTCGCCGTCCGTGGACCGCACCCGCGCGCTGGTCGACACGTTCGAGGAGGCGGAGGGACGCCGTCCGCGCATCCTGGTCGCCAAGATGGGCCAGGACGGGCACGACCGGGGCCAGAAGGTCATCGCGACCGCCTTCGCCGACCTGGGCTTCGACGTGGATGTGGGCCCGCTGTTCCAGACGCCGGGCGAGGTCGCCCGGCAGGCGGTCGAGGCGGACGTGCACATCGTGGGCGTCTCCTCGCTGGCCGCCGGCCACCTCACCCTCGTGCCCGCACTGCGTGAGGAGCTCGCGGCCGAGGGCCGCGAGGACATCATGATCGTCGTGGGCGGGGTCATCCCGCCCCAGGACATCGAGGCCCTGCACGAGGCGGGCGCGGCTGCGGTGTTCCCGCCCGGGACGGTGATCCCGGACGCCGCCCACGACCTGGTCACGCGCCTGGGCGCCACACTCGGCCACGAGCTGTGAGCCGCTGAACCGATGGCCCCGAAGATCGATCTCGACAGTTATGTGAAGGGCGTTCTCGACGGGAAGCGCGCGCATGTCGCGCGCGCCATCACGCTCGTCGAGTCCACCCGCCCCGATCACCGGGCGCTGGCCCAGCAGTTGCTGCGCGAGTTGCTGCCGCACTCGGGCAGCGCCCGGCGCATCGGCATCAGCGGGGTGCCCGGAGTCGGCAAGTCCACGTTCATCGACGCCCTCGGCACGATGCTCACCGGGCTCGGGCACCGGGTCGCGGTGCTCGCCGTGGACCCGTCCTCCAGCCGCACCGGCGGCTCCATCCTCGGCGACAAGACCAGGATGGAGCGGCTCGCCGTCGACCCGGCGGCATTCGTCCGCCCCTCCCCCACCGCAGGCACGCTGGGCGGGGTGGCGAAGGCGACCCGGGAGTCCATCGTGGTGATGGAGGCGGCGGGCTACGACGTGGTGCTGGTGGAGACGGTGGGTGTCGGCCAGTCGGAGACGGCGGTCGCCAACATGGTCGACACGTTTCTGCTGCTGACACTGGCCCGCACCGGTGACCAGCTCCAGGGCATCAAGAAGGGTGTCCTGGAGCTGGCGGACGCCATCGCGGTGAACAAGGCCGACGGCCCGCACGAGCGCGACGCCCGCTCCGCGGCACGCGAACTGGCGGGTGCGCTAAGGCTGATGCACCCGGTGGACGCTGCGTGGACACCGCCGGTGCTGACCTGCAGCGCCCGCGAGTCCAGCGGTCTGGACACCCTGTGGGAGCGCCTTGAGCAGCACCGGGCGCTGCTGGAGTCGACGGGCCGGCTCGCGGCCAAGCGCAGTGAGCAGCAGGTGGACTGGACGTGGACGATGGTGCGGGACGAACTGCTGGAGAGTCTGCGCAGCCATCCCGGGGTGCGCGCCCTCACCCCGGACCTCGAACGGCGCGTACGGGAGGGCTCGTTGCCCGCCACGCTGGCCGCCGAGCAGATCCTGGAGGTGTTCCGGGAACGGGACACGGCGGCCGGGCGCGACGAGGAGCCGGGCCCGGCCTGACCGGGTCGGCAGACCTCAGAGGTCGAGCTGGTACTCGAAGGAGCGGTGCGTCGGCTCGTATCCGAACGCGTCGTTGATACGCCGCATGTACGTGTTGCTGTCCGCGGTGTCCGCGAGCAGGCCGCCCAGGTCCGGGTGGTGCTCGCGGGCCCGCAGGATGGACGCCGCCTTCATCCAGCGGGCGAGGCCGTGGCCCCGGTGCTCGGGCAGGACGCCCGTTCCGTAGTGCTGGGCGTCGCCCAGGCGGTCGCCCGGCACGACGAGTTCGGTGAAGCCCGCGATCGATCCGTCGCTCTCGTCGACGGCGGCGACCGTGTGCAGCAGCTCGCCCCGGTCGGCGACGGACCGGGCGACGGACCTGACCCGGTCGACGTCCCAGACCATGGTGCCGTAGTCGGTGTCGTCCATGGGCATGTCGTCCATGGCGCGGCGCGATGCGGCGAAGGTGTGGGCCAGCGGTTCGGGGACGGTGCCGTCCCAGGACTCCAGCCGGTAGCCGGGATGCGGCTCCTCGATGACGGCGGTCAGTGCCGCCGTGTCCACCTGCTTCAGCGGCAGCCGGGCGTAGGTGAGGGCGAGGACCCTGCGCAGCCCCCTGGCCCGCAGGAACAGGTCTCCCGGGGTGCCGTCCCCGGCCTGCGCGACGACGGCCCTGCGGCCGAGGTCCGCCGCGGCCCCGGCGGCCGCCTCCAGCAGCCGGGAGCCGGTCCCCCTGCGGCGTTCGGCCGGGTGGACCTGGATGTCCAGCTCGGCCAGATGGTCCTGGCCCTCCCTGGTGAACACCCGCAGGAACGCCGATCCGACGGGTGCTCCGGCCTCGTCGGACGCCAGCCACGCCAGGCGGTAGTCGTTGGCGCCGCGGTCGGGATCGGTCAGGGCGGTGAGATGTATCGGCAAGGTGACTCCGGGGTCGGGAGTGAGGACCGGACCGGAGTACGAAACCACTCCCGCACCCCCGCCGCAATGGAGTTACCCGCACCACATCGGCGCCCGGAGTCCGGCAGCCGTGCTACATTGCAATCGGTACTTGTGTACGCCTCTCATTCAGGCGCCGGTACCGATTCACCTTCACCACGCTGATGCGCCCGTCCTTTCCGACCGGCGATCCAGCTTCATCGCATTGACTTCCCAGTCCGGTTCGGACTCGTTCCCACCGGTCTTTCCTGCCCGTCGTACGGGGCGTGAGTTGTCCGCCCCCGTCCCTGCCGGGCCCCTTCATTCGCATGTCCGCGAAAGGACCACCCGCATGACCACCACACTCGAACACCCCGTATCCACCACCGCCCGGCCCGCGGCCGCAACGGCCGCCGCCGGCATCCTCGACATCACGCAGCAGGGGCACGGTTCCCTGCGCTCATCCGGCGGCCACCCGGCCCCCGGCGACGTGCAGGTCCCCGCGGCGCTGATCCGCCGGCACGGACTGCGCAGGGGCGACGCCGTCGAAGGCGTCTGCGAGCGGCGCGGCGCCCTGAGCGCCGTCGCACGCGTCAACGGGCTCGCCCCGCAGGCGCTGCGCGGCCGCCCCCACTTCTCCGACCTCACCCCGCTCCACCCCCGGCAGCGGCTGCGCCTGGAGACACCGTCCGGCGGCCCCTCGACGCGCATCGTCGATCTCGTCGCGCCGGTCGGCAAGGGCCAGCGCGGGCTGATCGTCGCCCCGCCCAGGACCGGCAAGACGGTCCTCCTCCAGCAGATCGCGGCCGCCGTCGCGGAGAACCACCCCGAGTCCCATCTGATGGTGGTGCTCCTGGACGAACGGCCCGAGGAGGTCACCGACATGCGCCGCTCGGTGCGTGGCGAGGTCTACGCCTCGACCTTCGACCGGCCCGCCAAGGAACACATCGCCCTCGCGGAACTCGCGCTGAACCGCGCCAAGCGCCTCGTCGAGCAGGGCCGTGACGTCGTCATGCTGCTCGACTCCCTCACCCGGCTCTGCCGCGCCCACAACAACGCCGCGGGCAACGGCGGACGCACCCTCAGCGGTGGTGTGGACGCCGCCGCGCTGCTCGGCCCCAAGCGCCTGTTCGGCGCCGCCCGCCTCACCGAGGAGGGCGGCTCCCTGACCATTCTGGCCACGGCGCTCGTGGACACAGGTTCCCGCGCGGACGAGTACTTCTTCGAGGAGCTGAAGGGCACCGGCAACATGGAGCTCCGCCTCGACCGGTCACTCGCCGAGAAGCGGATCCACCCGGCGGTGAACATCGCCGCCTCCGGCACCCGCCGCGACGAACTCCTCGTACCGGCGGAGGAGTTGACCGCCGTACGAGGGCTCCGCCGGGCGCTGCACTCCAGGGACGCGCAGACCTCGCTGGAGACGCTCCTCGACCGGATCCGGCACACCCCGGACAACACCGCGTTCCTGCGCCTGATCCGCAACACGGTGCCGTCCGCCTGACGGGTGCCGGCGCCGGCTCACATCCGGGCGTTCAGCGCCGCGGTGTGCTCACGGACCTGCTCCGGGGTGAGATAGCGGTCCGTGTACTCGAAGTCCCGCAGGGTCGCGGGCTTGCGGGACTGGAATCCGGTACGGACGAAGTCGTCGCCCGCTGCCGCGTTGATCAGCCAGTTGGTCATGACGCGCGCCTTCGCCACATTGGTCCGCAGCGCCGACCAGTGGTAGCCGCGGGCCACGGCCTGGGCGGTGATCCCGTGCATCTCGATGCCGAGGGGCTTGGAGACCGCGTCCTTGCCGCCGAGGTCCACGACGAGCCCGAGGTCCTTGTGGACGTACGGCTGCAGCGGCTGGTGCCGGAGCGTGGCCAGCAGGTTGTCGGCGAGCTTGCGGCCCTGGCGCATCGCGTGCTGGGCGGTGGGCGGGCAGACCGCGCCGTCGCCCTTGGCGAGGTCCGGCACGGCCGCGACGTCACCGAGCGCGAACATCCCGTCGTACCCGGGCAGCGTCATCTCGGGCGTCACCGCCAGCCTGCCGCGTACCGTCTCCGCGTCGAAGGTGGTGACGAGCGGGCTCGCGGCGACGCCCGCCGTCCAGATCAGGGTGCGGCAGGGCAGGACCCGGCCGTCGGTGAACGTCACCTTGTCGGGGCCGGCCTCGGCGACGGAGACGCCGAGCGACACCTCGATGCCGCGGTCGCGCAGCACCTTCAGAGCGCTCTCGCCGAGCTTGTCGCCCAGCTCGGGCATCAGCTTCGGCGCGATGTCGATCAGATGCCACTTGATGAGCTTCGGGTCGAGCCTGGGGTAGTGCCGCACCGCGTTGCTGGTGAGCCGCTGCAGGCAGGCCGCGGTCTCGGTGCCCGCGTACCCGCCGCCGACCACCACGAACTGCAGCCGCGAGGCCCGCTCCTCCTCGTCCTCGCTGGCGTCCGCGAGGTCGAGCTGGGCGATCACGTGGTCGCGTACGTAGGCCGCCTCGGCCAGCGTCTTCATGCCGCGGGCGTTGTCGAGCAGCCCGGGGATGTCGAAGGTGCGGGTGACGCTGCCCGGGCTGAGCACGATGTAGTCGTACGGCTCGTAGACGACTTCGTCGGTGATCTTGCGGATGACGCAGATCTTCGCCTTGGGGTCCACTCCGATGGCCCCGCCGGGAATGATGCGCGTGCGGTGCCGGCTGCTCCGGCGCAGTGACACCGCGACGGACTGCGGTGTGAGGACGCCGGAGGCGACCTGTGGGAGCAGGGGCAGGTAGAGCTGGTACGAGAACGGCGCCACGAGTGCGATGTCCGCTTCACCCGGACGGAGCCCGCGTTCCAGTCGGCGTACGCACTCGACCCCGGCAAAACCGGCTCCGACAACGAGAATCCTGGGTCGTGCCACAGTGTTCGTCCCTTCTCGGGTCTGGACGGTCGTCCGTTCGCCTGCCCCGTCACACGCGCCCGTCACCTCTCATCTTTACGAGAGGGGCGCGGGTTCGCCTGCTGGGGCGGCAGAACGGACGATCTCACCGGGTCATCTGGCCAGGTATGTCACCACGGTGCAGGCGCCGCCCGCCGTGCCCGCGCAGACGACCGCGGCGGCGACGCAGCGCGCCCTGAGCCTGCGGTAGCGCTCGCTGTACTCGCCGCGTAGTTCGGTGGCGCGCGCCGAGACACGCATCAGCATGGCCCGCGAGGCCGCTGCCCGGTCGGCCGCGTAGACCCGCTCGACGTCCTCGCGCTGGGCCGTCGTGAGCCAGGGCAGCTCGTCGGTGAAGCGGCGGGCGAGCCGGCGCGCCTGCTCGACCTCGGCGCTCCACAGCAGGTAGCCCTCCATCCGGGCCAGGCCGCGGGCGGCCTCCTTGTCGGAATAGGACCCCACGCGTCTCTCCTCTCCCCCTGCCGTCCTGTTCACGCCTGCCGGTCCCCCGGCGCCACCGTCACCGATTGGTCGCCGCGGTTGGCGGCCTCGTCGAGCTCGCGTACGTCGGGGTGGTGCAGGTCGAACGCCGGGGATTCGGAACGGATCCGCGGCAGGGTGAGGAAGTTGTGCCGCGGCGGCGGGCAGGACGTCGCCCACTCCAGCGAGCGGCCGTAGCCCCACGGGTCGTCGACCTCGATCTTCTCGCCGTACTTGGCGGTCTTCCACACGTTGTAGAGGAACGGCAGGATCGACAGGCCGAGCAGGAACGAGGAGATCGTCGAGATCGTGTTCAGCGCGGTGAAGCCGTCGGCGGCCAGGTAGTCGGCGTACCGGCGCGGCATTCCCTCGGCGCCGAGCCAGTGCTGCACCAGGAACGTGCCGTGGAAGCCGACGAACAGCGTCCAGAAAGTCAGTTTGCCGAGCCGCTCGTCGAGCATCTTGCCGGTGAACTTCGGCCACCAGAAGTGGAATCCGGCGAACATCGCGAACACCACGGTGCCGAAGACGACGTAGTGGAAGTGCGCGACCACGAAGTACGAGTCCGAGACGTGGAAGTCCATCGGCGGAGACGCCAGGATGACCCCGGTCAGACCGCCGAAGAGGAACGTGACGAGGAAGCCGATGGACCAGAGCATCGGTGTCTCGAAGGACAGCGATCCCCTCCACATCGTGCCGATCCAGTTGAAGAACTTCACCCCGGTGGGCACCGCGATGAGGAACGTCATGAACGAGAAGAACGGCAGCAGCACGCCTCCGGTGACGTACATGTGGTGCGCCCACACGGTCACGGACAGACCGGCGATGGAGATCGTCGCGGCCACCAGGCCGATGTAGCCGAAGATCGGCTTACGGCTGAAGACGGGGATGATCTCGCTGACGATCCCGAAGAACGGGAGCGCGATGATGTACACCTCCGGATGGCCGAAGAACCAGAAGAGGTGCTGCCAGAGCAGCGCGCCGCCGTTGGCCGCGTCGAAGACGTGGGCGCCGAACTTGCGGTCCGCCTCCAGCGCCAGGAGTGCCGCCGCGAGCACCGGGAAGGCCAGCAGGACCAGCACACCGGTCAGCAGGACGTTCCAGACGAAGATCGGCATGCGGAACATCGTCATGCCGGGGGCGCGCATGCAGATGATCGTGGTGATGAAGTTGACCGAGCCGAGGATCGTGCCGAAGCCGGAGAAGGCCAGACCCATGATCCACATGTCTCCGCCGACGCCCGGCGAGCGGACGGCGTCCGTCAGCGGGGAGTAGGCGAACCAGCCGAAGTCGGCCGCACCGTTCGGCGTGAGGAAGCCGGCCACCACGAGGATCGAGCCGAAGAGGTAGAGCCAGTACGCGAACATGTTCAGCCGCGGGAACGCCACATCGGGCGCGCCGATCTGCAGCGGCATGATCCAGTTGGTGAACCCGGCGAACAGCGGCGTCGCAAACATCAGCAGCATGATCGTGCCGTGGATCGTGAACGCCTGGTTGAACTGCTCGCTCGACATGATCTGCATCCCGGGGCGGGCCAGTTCTGCCCGCATGAAGAGCGCGAGCAGCCCGCCGATGACGAAGAACGCGAACGAGGTGACCAGGTACAGCGAACCGATCGTCTTGTGGTCGGTGGTGGTCATCCACGTGATGACGACGTTGCCCGGCTGTTTGCTGCGCACCGGGAGTTCGTTGGCGTACGACTCGTCCTCGTCCGTCGGCCCTGCCGTGCCAGTCGTCGTCACTGGGACGCTCCTTCGGTAGTCCTCCGCCGGGTGGACCGCGCACCCGGCCGGATGCAGCAAACCAGCCGTGGGAGCCCGGTGCGTGGCCCTGCGCCCGCCGTGGCGCGACATTCACCCGTCAGGGGGTCCCGCAAACAGCTCCGCCCCGGCTCGACGGAACGTCGGCCGGGGCGGAACGGGTCACCGGTCCCATGGGCGGGTCAGGGGCACTGGTCCCCCGCGCCGCCCGCGTGACTCAGCTCAGGCGAGGCTCGCGATCGCCTGGTTGAACGTCGCCGAGGGGCGCATGACGGCGGCGGCCTTGGCCGGGTCGGGCTGGTAGTAGCCGCCGATGTCGGCGGGCTTGCCCTGGACCGCGATCAGTTCGCCGACGATGGTCTGCTCCTGCTCGGCCAGCGTCTTGGCGAGCGGGGCGAACGCCGCGGCGAGCTCGGCGTCGGCGGTCTGCTGCGCCAGCTCCTGGGCCCAGTACAGCGACAGGTAGAAGTGGCTGCCGCGGTTGTCGATGCCACCGAGGCGGCGGCTCGGCGACTTGTCCTCGTTCAGGAACGTGGCCGTGGCCCGGTCCAGGGTGTCCGCGAGGACCTGGGCGCGGGCGTTGTCCGTGGTCTGCGCGAGGTGCTCGAAGCTGACCGCGAGGGCGAGGAACTCGCCCAGGCTGTCCCAGCGGAGGTAGTCCTCCTTGACGAGCTGCTGGACGTGCTTGGGCGCGGAGCCGCCGGCGCCCGTCTCGAACAGACCGCCACCGTTCATCAGCGGCACGACGGAGAGCATCTTCGCACTGGTGCCGAGTTCCAGGATCGGGAACAGGTCGGTGAGGTAGTCACGCAGCACGTTGCCGGTCACCGAGATGGTGTCCTCACCGCGCCGGATGCGCTCCAGCGAGAAGGCGGTGGCCTTCTCCGGGGTCAGGATCTCGATCTGGAGACCGTCGGTGTCGTGGTCCGCCAGGTAGGTCCTGACCTTGGCGATCAGCTGCGCGTCGTGGGCGCGGGTCTCGTCGAGCCAGAACACGGCCGGGTTCCCGGTCGCGCGGGCGCGGGTGACGGCGAGCTTGACCCAGTCCTGGATCGGCAGGTCCTTGGTCTGGCACATCCGGAAGATGTCACCGGCGCCCACGGTCTGCTCCAGCACGGCGTTGCCCGCGGCGTCGACGACGCGCACGGTGCCGGTGGCGGGGATCTCGAAGGTCTTGTCGTGGCTGCCGTACTCCTCGGCCTTCTGCGCCATCAGACCGACGTTGGGCACCGAGCCCATGGTCGACGGGTCGAAGGCGCCGTTCGCACGGCAGTCGTCGATCACGACCTGGTAGACACCCGCGTAGCTGCTGTCCGGCAGGACGGCGATGGTGTCGGCCTCGCCACCGTCCGGGCCCCACATGTGGCCGGAGGTGCGGATCATGGCCGGCATCGAGGCGTCGACGATGACGTCGCTGGGGACGTGCAGGTTGGTGATGCCCTTGTCGGAGTCGACCATCGCCAGGGCGGGGCCCTCGGCGAGCTCGGCCTCGAAGGACGCCTTGATCTCGGCGCCCACCTGGGGAACCGAGTCGAGGCCCTTGAGGATCCCGCCGAGGCCGTCGTTCGGGGTCAGGCCCGCGGCGGCGAGGACGTCGCCGTACTTGGCGAAGGTGTTCGGGAAGAAGGCGCGGACCACGTGGCCGAAGATGATCGGGTCGGAGACCTTCATCATCGTGGCCTTGAGGTGCACGGAGAACAGGACGTCCTCGGACTTGGCCCGGGCGATCTGCGCGGTGAAGAACTCGCGCAGCGCGGCGACGCGCATGACGGCGGCGTCGACGACCTCGCCGGCGAGCACGGGTACCGACTCACGCAGCACGGTGGTGGTGCCGTCGTCGCCCACCAGCTCGATGCGCAGCGAGCCGGGCTCGGCGATCACGGCGGACTTCTCGGTGGAACGGAAGTCGTCGACACCCATGGTCGCGACGTTCGTCTTCGAGTCGGCCGTCCAGGCGCCCATGCGGTGCGGGTGCGTCTTGGCGTAGTTCTTGACCGACGCGGGGGCGCGGCGGTCGGAGTTGCCCTCACGCAGGACGGGGTTGACCGCACTGCCCTTGACCTTGTCGTAGCGCGCGCGGACGTCCTTGTCCTCGTCGCTCTGCGGGTCGTCCGGGTAGTCCGGGAGGGCGTAGCCCTGCTCCTGGAGCTCGGCGATCGCGGCCTTCAGCTGCGGGATCGAGGCCGAGATGTTCGGCAGCTTGATGATGTTCGCGCCGGGAGTGGTGGCCAGCGCGCCGAGCTCGGCGAGCGCGTCCTCGATGCGCTGGTTCTCCTGGAGGCGGTCGGGGAAGCTGGCGATGATCCGGCCCGCCAGGGAGATGTCACGGCTCTCCACGGTGACCCCGGCCTTCGAGGCGTATGCCTCGACCACGGGCAGGAACGAATACGTCGCCAGGGCCGGGGCCTCGTCGGTGTGTGTATAGATGATGGTCGAGTCAGTCACCCTGTGCTCCGCTCCACGTCTGCAACATTGCTTGACATCAAGATATCTCGTGATCGCCACTGTCTCGACAGGGCCCTGCCCCGTCCAGTCCGGAACCGGCCGTACCGCCCCCGCCCGGCGGATTTGCGATGCCTGCCCGGCCCTGGCAGCGTGCGGCTGTATGACCACGGACAGCGAGCACGACGAGGCACTGGCACAGGCGGTACGGCTGCGCGAGCTGCGGACGCCCGAGGCGCACGAGCGGCTGCTGCGCCTGGCCGCCGACCATCCCGGCCACGGCGGGATCGCCTATCAGACCGCGTGGTCGCACGACCGGCTCGGCCTGGAGGCGCAGGCCGTGCCGTTCTACGAGCGTGCGCTGGAGGGCGCGGGCCTCCCGGCCGGGAGCCGGCACGGGGGCTTCCTGGGGCTCGGCAGCACCTTGCGGGTGCTGGGCCGGTACGAGGAGGCGCACGCCGTGCTGCGCCGGGGCCTCGCGGAGTACCCCGACGACGCCGCGCTGCGGACCTTCCTCGCCATGACGCTGTACAACCTCGGCGAGGCGCGGGAGGCCGTGAGCACGCTGCTGAAGGTGACCGCCGCCACCTCGGCGGACGACCGGATGCGCGAGTACGTCCCGGCGGTCGAGTACTACGCCGACCATCTGGACGAGACGGAGTAGCGGCGGCTCAGGGCCGGTGCCGCGGGGGTACCGCCTCGTCCGCCGGCACGGGTCCCGGCGGGGTGCCGTCACCGAACGGCCGGCCGCCCAGCTGCTCCCGGTGGTGCGGGGTGAGCCACCCCGACGGATCGGGTCCGACGGGCACGATGCCGGTGGGGTTGATGCCCGTGTGGACCCGGTAGTAGTGCTGCTTGATGTGGTGGAAGTCGACGGTGTCGCCGAAGCCGGGGGTCTGGTAGAGGTCCCTGGTGTAGGCCCACAGCACCGGGTCCTCGGCCAGTTTCGAGCGGTTGCACTTGAAGTGGCCGTGGTAGACGGCGTCGAAGCGCACCAGCGTGGTGAAGAGCCGGATGTCGGCCTCGGTGATCGTGTCGCCGACCAGGTACCGCCGGTCCGCGAGCCGGTCCGCCACCAGGTCGAGCCGGCGGAAGAGCGTCTCGTAGGCGTCTTCGTACGTCGCCTGGCCGTCCGCGAACCCCGCCCGGTAGACGCCGTTGTTGACGTCCCGGTAGATCCCTTCCATGACCTCGTCGATCTCCTCGCGCAGCGGCTCCGGGTAGAGGTCGGGTGCCCCGGGGCGGTGCAGCGCGGTCCATTCGGTGGCGAGGTCCAGGGTGATCTGCTGGTAGTCGTTGGTGACGAGGCGGCCGCTGGGTACGTCGACGACCGCCGGGACGCTGACGCCGCCCGGGTAGCCCTCCTCCCGCGCGTCGTACGCCTCGCTCAGGTAGTGGATGCCGAGCACCGGGTCGCGGCCGTCCGGGTCCAGGGTGAAGCGCCAGCTGCGGTCGTCCTGCAGCGGGTCGGCGACGGCGAGCGAGAGGGCGCTCTCCAGGCCGAGCAGTCTGCGGGAGACCAGGGCCCGGCTCGCCCAGGGGCAGGCGCGGCTGACGACGAGGCGGTAGCGGTCCGCCTCGACGGGCCAGCCGTCGCGGCCGTCGGCGGTGATCCGGTCGGCGAAGTGGCTCCGGGACCGTTTGAAGGGCTTGTGCCCGTACGCGCTGTTGCCGTCCTGGGCGGTGCCGTCGGGGTCGTTCATCGCGTCTCCTTGCGGTCGGCCGGGGAGGGTGCGGACTGTTCCGTACGGCTTCTGCCCCGCCGGGCCCCTCCCACGTCGGCCAGCGCCACGACGAGTCCGGCGAGGACGAAGGCGACGGAGACGACGAGGCCGTGGTCGTAGGCGGTGGACCAGGCGGCGGAGCCCACCTGGGCGAAGAACACCGAGCCGACGGCGGCGATCCCGATCGCGGAGCCGACGCGCTGGCCGGTCTGCAGCGTGCCGCCGGCGCTGCCCGCGGTGGCCACCGGCACCTGCGAGAGGGTCAGGGTCTGGTTGGGGGCGATGACCAGGCCGCTGCCCAGTCCGGCGAGGAGCAGCGGGGCGGCCATCGCCCAGCCGGCGCCCCGGCCGGGCACCAGGTGGACGGCGAGGGCGGTGCCGGCCAGGCCCACCGCGACGGTGGCCAGTCCGATGACGACGAGGGGCCGCCCGTACCGGCCGACCAGCCGGCCGCCGGGTCCGGCGGCGACGGCGGAGCCGAGGGCGAACGGGGTGATCGACAGCCCTGCCTGCAGGGCGGTGTAGTGCAGCCCGCTCTGCAGGTAGAGCGTGGTGATGAAGAAGATCGAGGTGAATCCGGCGAAGTACAGCAGGATCAGCAGACAGCCCAGCCAGTAGGAGCGGACGCGGAAGAGCGACAGGTCGACGACCGGCTGTGTGCCGCGCCGGCCGCACCGGGACTCCCAGCCGACGAACGCGGCGAGCAGCGCGACGGCGACCACCAGCAGCAGCCACTTCCCGTTGCCCGGCCACTGGTGGGCCTGGACGAACGGCAGCAGCAGGGCGAGGACGCCCGCGCCCAGCAGCAGGATGCCGAGGGGGTCGAGGTCCCGCAGCCGCACCGGGCCGGCCGACGGCGTGTCGGGCAGCAGCCGGCGGGCCAGCAGGAGGCAGACGAGGCCGAGCGGCAGGTTCACGTAGAACACCCAGCGCCAGCCCTCCTCGGCGCCGGCCGCCTGGATGAGCAGACCGCCCAGCAGGGGGCCGACCGCGGTGGAGATGCCGACCACCGTGCCGAACATGCCGAACGCCCGGCCGCGTTCCCGGCCGGAGAACATCTGCTGGATGAGGGCGGAGATCTGCGGCGAGAGGAGACCGCCGGCCAGCCCCTGGACCAGCCGGGCGATCACCAGCCAGGTGCTGGACTGGGCGGCGCCGCAGGCCGCGGACGACAGGGTGAAGAGCACCAGCCCGGTCATGAAGACCTCGCGGCGCCCCCGGGCGTCGCCGAGGCGTCCGGCGGGGATCAGGAAGAGACCGAAGGCGAGCGCGTACCCCGAGAGCACCCATTGGAGGTCGGACTCCGGGGTGTGCAGCCCTTCCCGGATGGACGGAAGGGCTACGTTGACGATCGACACGTCCAGGAGTGTCATGAAGCCCGCGACCAGGCAGACGGCGAGTGCCCGCCACCGCCGGGGGTCGGGGGTGTCCGGACCGGTGGCGGAACCCGCCCCCCACCCCGCGTCACCCCGGTGCGCCGCGCTCTCTGCCATGGCTCGCACCCTAGGGCGCACGCCCCGATTCCTCATCCCGACAGGGCCACCCGGCCCACCGGCATCAGTCACCCATGGCATACACCAAGCATTATCGAGAAAATGTTTGCATATGCGACCTGCGAGCCTTTAAGGTGCGGCATATGCAGTCCTACACCGTCGGTCAGGCCGCCCGTCTGCTGGGCGTCAGCCCGGACACCGCACGCCGCTGGGCGGACGCCGGGCGCGTCGCCACCCATCGCGAGGAGGGCGGGCGCCGGCTCATCGACGGCCGCGATCTCGCCGCGTTCTGCGTCGAGGTGGCGCAGAACGAGCCCGGCGAGGAGGACACCTCGTACACCTCCGCCCGCAACGCCTTCGCGGGCATCGTCACCGCCGTCAAGCTCGGGGACGTGGCGGCGCAGGTGGAGATCCAGGCCGGCCCGCACCGGCTGGTCTCGCTGCTGACCCGGGAGGCCGTCGAGGAGCTGGGCCTTGAGGTCGGCATGCAGGCGACCGCCCGGGTGAAGTCGACCAGCGTCCACATCGACCGCGTCTGACCGGACCCCTTCCCCGGGGCGGGTCAGGTTCCGCAGCAGCCTCCGGCCCCGTCCTGCCCGGCGGCCGGGTCGTCGAAGAGTCCGGCGCCGCCGCAGACCCCGGTCTCCGGGAGGGTGAGTTCGACGCGGTCGGCCGCGTCGGTGTCGCCGGCGAGGGCGGCGGTGACCGAGCGGACCTGTTCGTAGCCGGTCATGGCGAGGAAGGTCGGGGCACGGCCGTAGGACTTCATGCCGACGAGGTACAGGCCCTGCTCGGGGTGGGACAGCTCGCGGTGGCCGTGCGGGTAGACGGTGCCGCAGGAGTGCTGGTTCGGGTCGATGAGCGGGGCGAGCTCCACCGGCGCCTGGAGGCGTTCGTCCAGGGCGAGGCGGAGTTCGGACAGGAAGGACAGGTCGGGGCGCAGACCGGTCAGGACGATGAGCTCGTCGACCGGGTCGAGGCGCCTGCCGTCCTCACCGACGAGGGCCAGCCGGCCGCCGTCGGCGGGCTCGACGGCCTCGGTGCGGAATCCGGTGACGGCGTCGGCGTACCCGTCGTCGACGGCGGCCTTGGCGGCCAGCCCCAGCGCGCCGCGCGCGGGAAGCTGGTCGGCGCTTCCGCCGCCGAAGGTGGAGCCGCTGATGCCGCGGCGGAGGATCCACACCGAGTGGGTGCCGGGCTCGTCCTTCGCGAGGCCGGCGAGGGTGGCCAGGGCCGTGAAGGCGGAGGCTCCTGAGCCGATGACGGCGGTCCGCTTCCCGGCGTACCGGGCGCGGACGGCCGGGTCGGCGAGGTCCGGGACACGGTAGGAGATGCGGGCAGAGGCGGCGCGTTCGCCGAGGGCGGGGAGGCCGTCGGCGCCGATCGGGGCCGGGGTGGACCAGGTGCCGGACGCGTCGATCACCGCACGGGCGAGGATGCGCTCCTCGGTGCCGTCGGCGCGCGTGACGCGGAGGGTGAAGGGCTGCCGCTCGCGGTCCGCGTCGACGATCCGGTCCCGGCCGAGGCGGGAGACGCCGGTGACCGTCGTGCCGTAGCGGACCCGGGCGCCGAGGACGTCGGCGAGCGGCTGGAGGTAGCCCCCGGCCCACTCCCCGCCGGTGGGGTAGGTGTCCGCGGCGGGCCGGACCCAGCCGGCGGGCGCCAGGAGCTTCTCGGCGGCCGGGTCCGTCAGCTCGCTCCAGGTCGAGAACAGCCGCACGTGCGACCAGCCTCGCACCGCGGTCGCGGCCGTGGGCCCGGCCTCCAGGACCAGGGGCTCGATGCCGCGCCCGACGAGGTGGGCGGCTGCGGCAAGCCCGGCGGGGCCGGCGCCGATGACGACGACCGGAAGGTCTGCAGTGGTGGTCATGACAGTGATGTCCTCCGGAACGGGCGACCCCACACGGTCGCTGTTTCGATCGATGTCTATATAAGAAGCTTGGCACTCGGCATCGATGAGTGTCAACATAGACACATGTCGAAGTCAGAGCTCGTGCGGTTGCCGGTCCTGGACGCGGATGCCGTGGTGCCGTGCTGCCCGCCGATCACCGCTGGAGAGCTGTCGCAGGGGGACGCGGAGAAGATGGCCGCGATGTTCAGGGCGCTGTCCGACCCGGTGCGGCTGCGCCTGTTCTCCAAGGTCGCCTCGCATCCGGGCGGCGAGGCGTGCGTGTGCGACATCTCCGACGTCGGCGTCTCCCAGCCGACCGTGTCCCACCACCTGAAGAAGCTGCGCGAGGCCGGCCTGCTGACCTCGGAGCGGCGCGGGACCTGGGTCTACTACAAGGTCGCGCCGTCCGTCGTGGCGGGGATGTCCGCCCTGCTCGACGTGCGCACCTGAGCCGTGTGCACCGATGTGAACCTCTTCCGCCAGGCCAGCGCGACGTACACCAGCCCGATCAGGACGGGGACCTCGATCAGCGGGCCGACGACACCTGACAGCGCCTGGCCGGAGGTGACGCCGAAGGTGGCGACGGCCACGGCGATGGCGAGCTCGAAGTTGTTGCCCGCCGCCGTGAACGCCAGCGTCGCGGTGCGGTCGTAGGCCAGCCCGAGCGCCTTGCCGAGCAGGAACGTACCGAAGAACATGATCGCGAAGTACACGAGCAGGGGCGCTGCGATGCGTACGACGTCGAGCGGCCGCGAGGTGATCGTCCTCCCCTGGAGTGCGAAGAGGACGACGATCGTGAAGAGCAGTCCGTACAGCGCCCAGGGGCCGATCCTCGGCAGGAACCTGGCCTCGTACGGTCCGCGGCCCATCCTCCGCTCGCCGATGCGGCGGGTGAGGAAGCCGGCGAGCAGCGGGACGCCGAGGAAGACGACGACGTTGAGCGCGATGTGCCAGACGGGCACGTCGAGGCCCTGCCCGTCCCCCAGGCCCAGCCACCGCGGGAGCAGGTCGAGGTAGAACCAGCCCAGCGCGCCGAACGCGATCACCTGGAAGACGGAGTTCAGCGCGACGAGGACGGCCGCGGCCTCGCGGTCGCCGCAGGCGAGGTCGTTCCAGATGATGACCATGGCGATGCAGCGGGCGAGGCCGACGACGATCAGGCCGGTGCGGTACTCGGGGAGGTCCGGGAGGAAGACCCACGCCAGCGCGAACATGACGGCGGGCCCGACGACCCAGTTGATGACCAGCGAGGACACCATCAGCTTCCGGTCGCCGGTGACGGTGTCGAGCCGGTCGTAGCGGACCTTGGCCAGCACCGGGTACATCATGACCAGCAGGCCGAGCGCGATCGGCAGGGAGATGCCGCCGATCTCGGTCCGCGCCAGCGCGTCGTTCATCCCGGAGACCATCCGCCCCAGCCCCAGGCCGGCGGCCATGGCGAGCAGGATCCACACCGCGAGGTAGCGGTCGAGGGTGGAGAGCTTCCGGACGACCGAGTCGTCGCCACCGCCGACCGGAGCGGGGGAGGTGGCGGGCTCTGCGGAGGTCACGGGCACGCCCTCTTGTTCTCGGAAGCGTTTCGGGCCGAGTCGGCCAGTGCGGCGAACCGCTCCGAGAGCCCGGCCAGGATCTCGGGCTTCAGCTTGTAGTAGGTGAAGCGGCCGCAGGGCTCGGTCTCCACCACTCCGGCCTCCCGCAGGACCTTCATGTGGTTGGAGAGGTTGGTCTGCCTGGCGCCGGTCTCCTCGACCAGGTGCGTCGTGCAGAGCGTCTCGCGCGCCAGCAGGGTCACGATCCGGAGGCGGAGCGGGTCGCTCAGCACCCGCATCAGATCAGCGTCGACTGAAGTCAGCATGCACTGATACTGTCACATCACCGCAGACTGATACCAGCAGGGGCTGACCTTTCGGGCCTGTCCGCCGGGGCGGCCGCACCCGCCGCGAAGAGGGAGAACGACCACCATGACCGAGTCGGCCCGCAAGCCGTCCGTGCTGTTCGTCTGCGTGCACAACGCGGGCCGCTCCCAGATGGCCGCTGCCTGGCTGACCCATCTGGCCGGGGACCGCGTCGAGGTCCGCTCCGCCGGGTCCGACCCGGGCGCCCGCGTCAACCCGGCGGCCGTCGAGGCGATGGCCGAGGCCGGGATCGACATCTCCGCCGAGAGCCCGAAGGTCCTGACGGCCGACGCGGTCCGCGCGGCCGACGTGTGCGTCACGATGGGCTGCGGCGACGCCTGTCCCGTCTTTCCCGGCAAGCGCTACCTCGACTGGAAGCTGGACGATCCGGCCGGCCTCGGCATCGAGGGCGTGCGCACCGTGCGCGACGGGATCAGGGCGCTCGTCGAGCGCCTGATCGACGAGATCGCCCCGCCCGCTTCGGCCTGACGGCGCGTGGCTCAGGCAGCGCCCTTCTTGGCCGCGTCGAGGATCTTCACCAGGGTGTGGAAGAAGCGCGTCGTCGCGTCGTGGCCCAGGGCGCGTTCCTGGAAGCCCTTGGCGGCGGGTGCCTTGCCGTTGATCAGGTACCAGACGACGAAGGCGTCGTAGCCGGTGCTGCCGATGATCTCCATGTCCTTCTTCGGGGAGAGCAGCGGGAGCTCCAGGTCCGGATCGATCCGCTCGGTCGTGAACACCACGCAGCAGCGCATGTCGTCGGTGACCGGGACGTCCTTGAACGGGTCGAGCGCGATCAGCGCCTCCAGTTCCGGCACCGTGCGCAGGCACACCGCGACCTCGTAGCCGAGCGCGTCGGCGAGGTGGTCACCGATGCGGGTGCCGAGGACGGTCCGGTCGGTCTCGTCGGACTCGAAGAAGACGTTGCCGCTCTGGATGTAGCTGCGTACGGAGTCGAACCCCATGCCGGTGAACAGACCGCGCAGGTACTCCATCTTCACCGAACGGCCAGGCACGTTCATCCCGCGCAGGAACGCGATGTACAGCAATTCCGATCACCTGTCCGTACGAGAAGGGGAGCCGGTCCGGCGCCTGCCAGCCTATGCGGTGTCCCCTGCCGTGTCCCCGTCCGGCGTGATCGCCCGGCCGGGTGGGACCGCCTCCGTACGCGGCGATCCGCCGGGCCCGGACCGCGCGATTCCGGTCAGCGTGCCCGTCAGCGCGACGGCCAGCACGGCGCAGCCGGTCACGAGGAAGACCGGCGTGACCCCGAATCCGGCCGCGGCCGCCGTGGCGGCGGCCGCGCCGAGCGGTCCGAGTGCCGAATGGATGGTCCAGAACGCCGAGGTGACCCGTCCCAGCAGCCGGCTGGGGGTGACCTCCTGGCGCAGCGACATGGAGGAGATGCCGGCGATGCCGGTGCACAGGACGTTCACCGTCATCAGTACGGCGATCACCGGCACGCTCCGCGCCGGCCCCATGCAGACGACGGCCGCGCCGGCCAGCGCGAACGCGGTGATCCAGCTCGCGCCGAAGCCCATCCTCGACCGGACCCGCGCCACCAGGGCGGAGGCGATGAACGTGCCGACCGTACCCGCCGCCAGCACATATCCCACCGTGGTGTCGGGGCGGCCGAGGTCGTGCTTCAGCAGGTAGATGACGAGGTCCGTCAGCCCGTAGGTGAGGAAGGTCAGCAGCGAGAGCAGCACGGTCAGCGGGCGGAGCACCGGATGCGCCCACAGGAACCGTGCGCCCGCCAGGAACTCCCCCCGTACCGTGCCGCGTCCGTCCTTCTCCGGACCGGCCGGCCGGTCCGGACGGATCCTGACGAACAGCACACCGACCGCGGAGACCGCGAAGGTCAGGGAGTCGATGCCGATGGCGGCGGCCGGTCCGGCCGCCGCGGCCACGAACCCCGCGAGAGCGGGACCCGCGACCCCGGCGACGGCGTACGTGGCGAAGAGGTGTCCATTGGCCCGCGCTATCTGATCCGGCGCCACGAGAGCCGGAACGACCGTCACATAGGTGACCTGGAACAGCATGGAGAAGACCCCGACGACCGGTACGACGGTGTAGATCAGCCAGACCGGCGCCGCGAACAGCCAGACCAGCGGGATGAGCGCGTAGAGCAGGCAGCGCGCACCGTCGCCGACCACCAGGAGCATCTTGCGGTCGAACCGGTCCGCGATCACCCCCGCGAACAGGCCGGTGACGATCGACGCGACTCCGGTGAGACCGGTGACGACTCCCATCTGGACCACCGATCCCGTGCTGTGCAGCACCAGGAGCGGAATCGCCACGTACGAGAAGGAGTCCCCCAGGGCGGAGAGCGTCTGGACCGCCAGGAACAGGCGATAGGCCGGGTCTCTCCACAGGGAGGGCGCGCCGGCCGCCCCGGCTGCCGTCATCCGTTCCCCGGACGGTGTCCCTGCGCCCACTGTGTGCCCCTCCCCGCTGCGTTCCGGCCGCCCCTGACCGTAGGCGTCGCGGCGGGGGCGGCGCGCGCCGCTTTCCGGCCGTCCCCTCGGTACCGGCCCGGGCGGGTCCAGGTGCGGTTCTTCGCACAGGGGCCTTGCGCGTCCTACGGTGGTGGTCCGATGTCCCCCGAGCCCGCACCCCCCGCACAGGTCCGACACTCTCCTGGGAGATTCCGTTGCGCATGCTGATCAACGTCCCCGAAACCGTGGTCGCCGACGCGCTGCGCGGCATGGCCGCCGCCCACCCCGAACTGACCGTGGACGTCACGAACCGGGTCGTCGTACGCCGTGACGCACCCGTCGCCGGAAAGGTCGCCCTGGTCTCCGGCGGCGGGTCCGGGCACGAACCGCTGCATGCCGGGTTCGTCGGCCCCGGCATGCTCTCGGCGGCGTGTCCCGGCGAGGTGTTCACCTCACCCGTGCCGGACCAGATGGTGCGGGCCGCGGCCGCAGTGGACAGCGGGGCGGGCGTGCTGTTCATCGTGAAGAACTACACCGGTGACGTCCTCAACTTCGAGATGGCCGCCGAACTAGCCGACGAGGAGGGGGTGCGGGTCGCCCAGGTGCTCGTCAACGACGACGTCGCGGTGACCGACAGCCTCTTCACGGCCGGCCGGCGCGGCACCGGAGCGACCCTGTTCGTCGAGAAGATCGCCGGCGCGGCGGCCGATGAGGGCGCGCCGCTGGACCGGGTGGCGGCCTTGGCGCGCCAGGTCAACGAGGCTTCGCGGAGCTTCGGCGTGGCGCTGACCTCGGTCACCACCCCTGCCAAGGGCTCCCCCACCTTCGATCTGCCGCCCGGCGAACTCGAACTCGGGGTGGGGATCCACGGCGAGCCGGGACGGGAGCGGCGCCCGATGATGACCTCGCGGGAGATCGCGGACTTCGCGGTGGACGCGGTGCTGGAGGACCTGCGGCCGCACGGTCCGGTGCTCGCGCTCGTCAACGGGATGGGCTCGACGCCGCTGCTGGAGCTGTACGGCTTCAACGCCGAGGTGCAGCGGGTGCTCTCCGAGCGGGGCGTGGTCGTGGCTCGTACGCTCGTGGGGAACTATGTGACCTCGCTGGACATGGCGGGCTGTTCGGTGACGCTCTGCCAGGTGGACGAGGAGATGGTACGGCTCTGGGACGCGCCGGTGCAGACTCCCGCCCTGCGCTGGGGCCGTTGACCCACCGGTCTCCCGGACCGGGTGACCCCTTCCGTTCTCATTCATTCGATTCATTCGACGGACCGAGGAGAGCATGTGCTCGACGCCGATTTCTTCCATCGCTGGATGACCACGACCGCCGCGTCGGTCGACCGCGAGGCGGCGCGTCTGACCGAGCTCGACTCCGCGATCGGGGACGCGGATCACGGCAGCAATCTGCAGCGCGGATTCGCCGCGGTCGTGGCGGCCCTGGCCGAGGAGCCGCCGCAGACGCCGGGTGCCGTGCTCATGCTGGCCGGACGGCAGTTGATCTCGACCGTCGGCGGGGCCTCCGGGCCGCTGTACGGGACGCTGCTGCGGCGCACGGGGAAGGCGCTCGGCGAGGCGCCGGCCGTCACCGCCGAGGAGTTGGCGCAGGCGCTGGGAACGGGGGTCGCGGCGGTGGCCCAGCTGGGCGGGGCGCAGGCCGGTGACAAGACGATGCTCGACGCGCTGCTGCCCGCGGTGGAGGCGCTCGGGTCGTCGTTCGACGCGGGACGGGACGCGGCACTGGAGGGCGCACTGGCGACCGTGCCTCTGCAGGCGCGCAAGGGCCGGGCCAGCTATCTCGGGGAGCGGAGCATCGGGCATCAGGATCCCGGGGCCACCTCGTCCGCGCTGCTGATCGCCGCGCTCGCGGAGACCGCCGCTGCGACCGGCGGTGACGTGTGAGCGGGGAGAAGCAGGTCGGAATCGTGCTGGTCTCGCACAGCGGTCCGGTGGCCGAGGCGGTGGCCGAGCTCGCCAGGGGGCTGGCGGCCGGTGGTGCGACTGCGCCGGTGGCCGCGGCCGGCGGGACTCCCGCGGGCGGGCTCGGCACCAGTTCGGAGCTCATCGCCCGGGCCGCCCGGTCGGTGGACGGCGGCGCGGGTGTCGCGGTGCTCGTCGACCTGGGCAGCGCCGTCCTCACGGTGAAGGCGATGCTCGCCGAGGGCGACGAACTCCCGGACGGGGCGAGGCTGGTGGACGCCCCGTTCGTGGAGGGCGCGGTGGCCGCGGTGGTCACGGCGTCCGCCGGCGGCGACCTCGACGCCGTGGCGGCGGCGGCCTCGGAGGCGTACGACTACCGCAAGGCCTGAGCGTCCGGTCAGGCACGGAGGTCGTTCACGCGGCCGAGGGTTCCCCGGCCGCGTGAGCGGGGCGCGGTTGTCCTGCGGGACCACACTGGACGGTATGGCTTCCCACACGGCTCCCAGGCGCAGCGCCGGTCTCCTCCTGTTCCGAAGGCGCGGGCCCTCCTTCGAGGTCCTCATCGGCCATATGGGCGGGCCGTTCTGGGCGCGCCGGGAGAGCGCGGCGTGGTCGGTGCCGAAGGGCGAGTACGAGCCCGGGGAGACGGCACGGGCGGCGGCCGGGCGGGAGTTCGGGGAGGAGTTCGGCCGTCCGGTACCGGACGGTGCGTGGGTGGCGCTGGGTGAGTCGCGCCAGTCCGGCGGCAAGACCGTGACGGTGTGGGCGGTGGAGGCCGAGCTGGATCCGGCGGACGCCGTACCGGGGACGTTCACCATGGAGTGGCCGCGAGGCTCGGGCGTGCAGCGGGAGTTCCCGGAGATCGACCGGTTCGCCTGGTGCGCGCCGGAGGTCGCGGCCGAACGGCTCGTCAAGGGACAGCGGGTGTTCGTGGAGCGGCTGCGCGAACGGCTGGCGGACGGGCAGGGCCCGGACCGGCACGGCGAGGACTGAGGCCGCAGCCGTGGCGGCCCGGGCCCCCCGCCGTCCGGTGGTGCCCGCTCAGGTGCGGGCGACCGGCCGTCCCGCGTCGAGTTCCAGCCGGTCGCCGGTGAACCGGCCGCGGAAGCTGCGGTCGTGCGAGACGACCACGACGGCGCCCTCGTGCGCCGCCAGCGCCGCTTCCAGCTCCTCCACCAGGTCCAGGGCGATGTGGTTGGTCGGTTCGTCCAGCACCAGCAGATCGGCGGGCCGGGTGACCAGCCGGGCCAGGGCCAGCCGCCGCTGCTGGCCGACGGAGAGCGCGGCGACGGGAACCGACAGGTCCTCGGGGCGGAAGAGGCCGAGCGCGAGGAGCAGGCCGGTGTACTCGTCGGCGTGGCCGGGCCGGCCGGCCGCGAAGGTCGCGAGCAGCGTGCGCCGCGTCGGCCGGACGGGGAGTTCCTGCGGGAGGTAGCCGATCCTGGCCCGGCGGCGGACCGTGCCCGTGTCGGGGGCGAGGTCCCCCGCCAGGACGCGCAGGAGGGTCGACTTCCCCGCCCCGTTGGGCCCGCTGACCAGGAGCCGCTGCCCGCGTTCCAGCCGCAGCGCGGGCAGGCTCAGCCGGTCGCCGACCGCGACGGAGGTGAGCTCCACGAGCGGTCCCCGGTCCCCCGCGCCCTCGTCGGCGAGGGCGAGTCCGGCGGAGAACCGCAACGGCTGCGGCGGCACAGGCACGGGCGCCCTGCGGAGGGCTTCCAGCCGGGTCCTGGCCGCCCGGACCTGCCCGGACAGCTTCGCCTCGTGCGAGCGGCGGTGCTTGCCCCAGCCCTCCCCCGGGTCCTTGCCGGTGGTGGCGAGGCGCTGTCCTGCGGCGCCCACGAGCTCTTCGGTGCGGGCCAGTTCGTCCAGCCACTCCTGGTGTTCCTGCGCCCAGCGGCGGCGGGCCGCCGCCTTCGCGGTGCGGTAGCCGTCCCAGCCGTCCCCGTACCGGACGACGCCGCGCAGATCGCGGTCGACCTCGACGATGACGGTGGTGGTCCGTTCCAGGAACGTCCGGTCGTGGGTGATCACCACGAGAGTGCCGCGATGGGCGCGCAGGTGCTCCTCCAGCCAGGTGACGGCCCGGAGGTCGAGGTGGTTCGTCGGCTCGTCGAGGAGCAGCAGTTCGGGTGCTGCCGCCAGCACACAGGCGAGGGCGAGCCGGGACTGTTCACCGCCGGAGAGGGTGCCGAGGGTGCGCTCCCGGGCCAGGTGCCCGAGCCCGAGCCCGTGCAGTGCGGCGTCGGCCCGCGAGTCAGCGAGATATCCGCCGCGCTCCTCGTACTCCGTCAGCAGGTCTCCGTACGCGGCGAGTCGCGCGTCGTCGGCGCCGCCCGGTGCGGCGAGTGCCGCCTCCGCGTCGCGGATCCGCCGCTCCAGCGTGCGCAGTTCGGCGAGGGCGGTGTCGACGGCGTCCTGGACGGTGCGGGCGGGGTCGAGGGCGAGCGTCTGGGAGAGGTAGCCGGTGCCGCCGTCGAAGCGGACGGAGATCTCGCCGCTGTCCGGCGTCTCGGCACCGGCGATCAGCCGCAGGAGGGTGGACTTCCCGGAGCCGTTCTCGCCGATGACGCCGACGTGGTCGCCGGGGCGGACGGTGAGTGACACCTGGTCGAGGACTACGCGGTCTCCGTACGCCTTGGAGACGTCCTTGACGGTCAGCTGGGCGTGGTCGTGCTGGAGGGGCATGGGTGGTCTTCCCTGAAGGGTGCATGCCTCGGCGGCCCGTGACGGGGCGCGGCGGTCGGGGATTCCGGACGGTCCTGTGGGGGACGGCGGTGCGCGCGGTGAACCGTGCGTCGCGCGGCGGCGTCCCTGACGGAATCAGCGGAAGAAGTAGTACGAACCCATGGATGTCAGTGTAGTCACGGACCCGCGGGGGCTGTCAGGTCCTTTTCCCGGATCGGGTGCGGCTCGGTCCACACGGCGAGCGTGCGGGAACGGGCCTGCACCTACGGGGTCTCGCCCTGGGCGGTCTCGATGCTGCTGTGCAGGTCGTAGGTGGCATCGAGCGCGGCGGCGCCCGACACCGCCAGGCAGGCAAGGAGGGTCGCGGCCGCGGCCCGGCCGATCCGCGGGCGCACGACGGGCCGGCCCAGCAGCGCGGCGACACGTCGTGGGACGGGTCCGGCGGCTGCCGGAAGCGCGCCTGCGGGGCGGGGTGCGGGCGGGGCTCCGGCGGACCCGGCGGCGAGTGCGGCCCGCCCGATCGCGCGGGCCGCCACCCGGCGGTCCCCGACGGCGAGCGCGGCCGCCTCGTCCGCACAGCGCTCCAGTGCGTAGCCCAGAGGGGCGCGCAGGGCGCGCAGCGCCGGATGGCAGCGCGCGGACAGTTCGGCGAGCACGAGGTAGAGGTGGTGGCGGCCGGTGAGATGGGCGCGCTCGTGGGCCAGGAGCACGTCGCGTTCGGCGGGTTCGAGAGCGTGCAGCATGCCGGTGGTGACGACGATGCGTCCGGGGCTGCCCGGCCGCCCCGGCAGGGCGTAGGCGTCCGGGCGGCTGTCCCGCAGGACCGCCAGTTCGTCCCCGTCGTCGCCGTCATGGCGGGCCGCCCGGTGCAGTTGGCTCCAGTGGCCGCGCACCGCACGGGCCAGGGCCACGGCGCAGCCCGCGAGCAGTGCGAGGGCGGCCGCCGCGAGCGGGACGGCGACGGCCGGCGCGGCTGCCGCCAGGGGGTGGACGAACTCACCCGCGGCGGCGACGACGGACAGCCGGCCGGCCCCCGGCACCACCAGCAGGGCCAGGGCGAGCACCGTGCACAGGGCCAGACCCGCCGCCGTCACGGCGAGGAGCCGCACGGCCCGTGCGGGCGCGAGCGCGTCGGCCAGCCGGCGTGCGGCGGGCACGACGACGAAGGGCGTCAGCAGGGGAATCCATACGGCGTAGATCATCGGGCGTCGCCGTCGAGGAGCTCGCGGAGCAGCTGCTCGTCCTCGTCCGTGAGCTGCGAGACGAACCGGGCGAGCACCGTGCCGCGGTCGTGCTCCTTGCGCAGTTCGCTGTGCATCCGGCGGGCGGTCAGTCCGGCCGCGTCCTCCGTGGGGGTGTACGCGAACCCGCGCCCCGCCCTGCTGCGGGTGACCGAGCCCTTCTCGTACAGGCGCGAAAGGATCGTGGTGACGGTGGTGCGGGCGAGTTCGGTGCCGATCTCCCGTTGCACCTGACCGGGTGTCAGCGGGGTCCCGGCCGCCCAGAGGGCCGCCAGGATCGTGGACTCCAGAGCGCCGGAGGAGCGTCGCTCGACCGCGGCGCGGTCCGTCGGGGCGGGGGATCCGGGCGGGGACTGCGGGCCGGGGGCGGCCGGCACCTCCTGCTCGGGTGCGGCCCGGCCCGGCCGCGTGGAGGGCGTGGCGCCGTGCTCCCGGGGGTTGCTTTCGCCACCCGGTATTCCGTTCACCTGGGACATGGAACTCTCCTCCCCGCCCGAGCGTCTACAGTGACGTAGACCGTCTACATCACTGTAGTCGGTCCGGGCGTTCCGCTGGTCCGCCCGCTCACCATTATGGGAGGCCGTCACCATGCCCGTTCTCCTGTCGGCGCCGCCGCCGTTGGCGGTGAACCCACTGGACGCCGGTTCGCTGCTGTCGGCGTTCGGTGTGCTCGGCATCGCCGTCGTGCTCTTCGCCGAGACGGGTCTGCTCGTCGGCTTCTTCCTGCCGGGCGACTCACTGCTGTTCACGGCAGGGCTCCTGTGCGTGCCCGGGACCCACGGGCCGGTCGCTCTGTCGTTGCCCCAGGTACTGGTGGCCGCGGTGGCAGGTGCGCTGCTCGGCGCGCAGACCGGGTACGGGATCGGCAGGCGCGGCGGCCGCGCTCTGCTCGCCCGCCGGAGCGCCGGGCGGCTCCGCGAGGGCGCGGACCGCGCCGAGGAGCTGCTCGCCCGGTACGGGCACGGCCGTGCGATCGTGCTGGCCCGCTTCGTCCCCGTGGTGCGCACGGTGCTCAACCCCCTGGCCGGTGCGCTGAACGTGCCGGTGCGCCTCTTCACGCTGTGGCAGGCCGTCGGCGGTGTCATCTGGACGGCCGGCCTGGTCCTCGCCGGATACGGGCTGGGGTCCTCCGTGCCGAACATCGACCGCTATCTGCTGCCGGTCGTCGCCGTGGTGGTCGCGGTCTCCCTCATTCCCCTCGCCGCCGAGCTGCTCCGCTCCCGCGCCCGGCGCACCGCCGAAGGAGAAGGCCAGTGACGACGCCCGCATTCGCCGCCCCCTCGTTCGACGACGGCTTCTACACCTGGGTCACCGAGCTGGCCCAACGCTCCCCCGACGCCCTGGACTCCGCCGTCCGGCTCTGGTCGGACTACGGGATGGTCCTGTTCGCCGTGCTGATGCTCGCGTCCTGGTGGCGCTCGCGCGGCGGCGATCCCGCGCGCACCGCGATGGCGCTGTGCGCGCCGCTCGTCGTGGTGTCCGCGTACCTCGTCAACGACGTGGTCAAGTCGGTCTTCCACGAACAACGGCCGTGCCGGACGCTGCATGTCGTGACGGTGGAGGCGTGCCCGCCACTGGGCGACTGGTCCTTCCCCAGCAATCACGCAGCCATCGCGGCAGCGGCGGCGACCGCGATCTGGCTGGCCGACCGCCGGCTGGGTGCGGCCGCGCTCACCGCCGCGCTGCTGATGGGCGCCTCCCGGGTCTGGGTCGGGGCGCACTACCCGCACGATGTGCTGATCGGGCTGATGACCGGCGCCCTGGTCGCCTGGCCGCTGACCTCGGCGGCGCGCCGCTGCGCCCCTGCGGTGGAACGGCTGCGCGACAGCCGGCTGCGCCCGCTGGTCACCGCTTCACGGTGAGCGGGGCCCTGTCCGAACGAAAGGGCCCAGGGCGTGTTTCGAAAGTCCCGCCTGCTCGGCGGCGTCTGGCACGCACGCTCGCCGCGCTTTCGGGATCAGCCCGGCGCGCCCAGTATCGGGACCGTTCATTCATGCCTCCGGGACCGGCCTCCACGCGGGGGCCGACGGCCTATCGTGTCGCCATGTCACTGGGTCACATAGTCCTGTTGTCCGGTCGGTGGATCCAGCTCGTCGAGCTGCGGATCTCCTCGACCTACGGGGGAATGCTGGCGGGCTACCCGTGCAAGCGGGTCAACGACCGGAGGATCAGCCGGCTCCGGCAGCAGGCCGAGACCGCGTATCCCTCCATGCCGGTCCATCTCGTTCAGCCCACGCCCGAGTACCCGGACCGGGCCCCCGGCCGTCTCGGCCCCGTCGAGGTGCTGCCCGGTGTGGCCTGCGTCGGCCTCTTCGACTCCGCACCGCTCGCCACGGCGATGGACGGCTCCGTCCTGGCCGCGGCCTGGTTCCAGCCGGCCCCGGAGGTGCCGGCCGGCGAGAACGCGGATGCCGCGCTGCGCGCCATCCCCTGGGAGGCTCTGGCCGAGGACTACGAGCTGTAGCGACCTGCGCTGATCGCGGCGTCGGCACTGCAGGCCGCCCGGGACGCCGTCCGGCCACCGCCACGCACGCCCTCGGAAAGCCCGGGGCTCGCCGATGAGTTCTCCGTTCGTGAACGGTCCGATCAGTGCCGCGACCGTTCTCGACAGGAGTGCCATGTCCACCATCCAGCCCGTGATCCTGACCGCCGACCAGGACGTCCTGCGCCGGTTCTATACGGACCTGTTCGGCGCCGAGGAGATCTTCCGGGTGCCGGCGGCAGGTCCGGCCTTCTACCTCGGCCTGCGCATCGGCGACACCGACCTCGGCCTGGTGACCAAGCCGGACCCGGGGGACGGGGCGGCGCCGCGGATCCTGCTCAGCATCGGTGTCGACGACGTCGACGAGACCCTCGGCCGGGTGGAGGCGCTGGGCGGCTCGGTCAGCAGCGGCCCCAAGGACATGCCGTGGGGTCAGAGGGTCGCCCACATCCGGGACCCCGACGGCAACGCGGTGAACGTCACGCAGGCGACCCCGGCGGAGTGACGTCACCTCGGCACACGTTCGGAGGGTGTGACCCCACGGCCCCCGCCGTGACGCCCCGCCCTCACCGCCCCGGCAGCCCCAGTTCCCCGGCCCGCAGTCCCGCCTGGAAGCGCGAGGCGGCCTGCAGCGTCACCATCAGGTCCGCCACGCGGCGGCGGTACGTCCGCAGGGAGACGCCCAGCCGACGGGCGGCCGACGCGTCGGTGAGGCCCGTGCTCAGGGCCTCCAGGATGGCGCGGGACTCCGGGTTCAGGTGCGGGGTGTCCGTCGCCAGGTACGTCGTGTAGTCCGCCGACCGGTTCCACATCGCGTCGAACAGCGAGTGGACGCCGTCGATCATGTTCCTCGACGTCGTCACGGAGTACTCACGGCCGGCGGGCGCCTCGCGGCCGGCCAGGATCATGACGCGGCGGTCGATGATGATCGTCTCGTGCGGGAGCTCCGCGTCGGTGATGCGCACCTGGGCACCCGCGCCCAGCACCAGCCGCAGGTGGTCCCTGGTCGCCTCGTCCGTGAGGGCCGCCGGGGTGAGCAGCTTCCGGGTCGTGAAGTCGGGGCCCGGAGTCGTCCACGTCGCGGGCCGGGGCCACGTCGTCAGGGTGCGGGCGGCGCACAGGAACTCGCTGCGGGCCGATTCGAGGAGGTGTCCGGCGCGCGCCAGCAGCTCCGCGTCGCCGTGGACCGAGAAGATCTGTTCGTTCCGCATACCGCCAGTCTCGCAGCATCCCGCAGCCCGCAGGTCTGGCAGCAAGCTGCCACGCGCTGGGCCGCCCCGGCCCCCACGGAGAGCATGAAGCCATGACCACCACCACCTTCGCCCTCGGCGGCGACCTCCCCGTCAACCGTCTCGGCTTCGGCGCCATGCGGTTGCCCATGAGCACGTTCGACGGCCCCGCCCGCACCCCCGAGGACGGCATCGCGGTCCTCCGGCGGGCCGTCGAGCTGGGCGTGAACCACATCGACACCGCCGCCTTCTACGCCCGGGGCGACGTCCGCGCCAACGAACTGATCCGCGAGGCGCTCGCCCCCTACCCCGAGGACCTGGTCATCGCGACCAAGGTCGGCCCGCTCCCCGGCCCCGACGGCATGCCCAGCGGCCAGGCCACCCCCGACCAGCTGCGCGGTCTCGTCGAGGCGGACCTGCGCGCCCTCGGCGTCGACCGGCTCGACGTCGTCAACCTCCGCGTCGGCGGCATGAGCGGCCCCGGCGGCGAGTCCGTCGCCGAGCGGTTCGCCGTGCTCGCCGGGCTCCAGCGGGAGGGCCTCATCCGGCACCTGGGCGTCAGCAACATCGACGCCGCGCAGCTCGCGGAGGCGCGGTCCGTCGCGCCCGTCGCCTGCGTGCAGAATCCGTACGCCGACGACCTGGCGCTCCTCGCGGAGTGCGAGGCGGCGGGCATCGCGTACGTGCCGTTCTTCCTGCTCGGCGGCGGACGCGAGCCGTTGGACACCCGGCGCCTGGAGAAGGTCGCGGCCCGGCTGGACGCGACCGTCGCGCAGGTGCAGCTCGCCCTGCTGCTCGCCTCGTCACCGGTCATGCTCGCCATCCCCGGCACCGGGAACCTCGCGCACCTGGAGGAGAACATGGCGGCCCGCGACCTCACGCTCACGGACGAGGACCTGGCCGAGCTGCGCGGCTGACGCGGCCCGGTCGGCCCACGGCGGGTCCGCCGTCGGCGCCTCCGGCTCGCCGGCCAGGCGCGGCGTGTGGCAGCCGTCCGCCGCCACGTGGTGGATCTGCCCGGCAAGTGGGGTGCAGCAGGGCCAGGATCTCCGCACGTGTCCTGGGACATGACCAGCACTCTCGCAACGGAGCCTAGGCGCTGTGACCGGGGAGGCGGACGACGGCGAGGCCGCCGTCGAGGTCGACGGTGGTGCGGTGGGGCGGCGCGCCGTCCTCCTCGTCGTCACGCAGGAGCAGGGCGCTCTGGCGCTCCTTGAGCTCGCTCTGCTTGCCGGGCGAGAACGTCGCGTGCAGCTGCTCGAACCCGGTCGCCGAGATCTGGCCCTGCCGCGCGCTGTTGCGCCACGGCAGCAGACCGGCCCGTCCCGCGCGCAGCAGCAGCTGGTCGAGGAAGGCGGCGACGGTCAGCCCGATGACCAGCCCGGGCAGCGTCATCAGCACGAGGAATCCCATGCGGGCAGTGTCTCCGTATCCGTGGGAGGTGCGCAACGGTCCGCGGCACGCCCCCGCGGGCCGGCGCGCGATGCGCCGGCCCGCGGGGAGGGGCAGGGATCAGCCGTTGGGCAGGATGACCGCGCGGCCGTTGATCTTGCCGTCGTGCAGGCGCTCGTACGCCAGCGGAGCCTCGTCCAGCGTGTACGTCTCGACGTGCACCTCGACGGCGCCCGTGCGGGCCAGGTCGAGGACCTCGGCCAGTTCGGACCGGGAACCCCAGTACGGGGCGGTCACCGACGTGTTGAACGGCAGGGAGCCGAAGCCCACCGGCAGTGCTCCGCCGCCGATGCCGACGATCGTGACGTCGGAGTCGATGGCGGCCGCGGCGCCCGCCGTGGCGACGGTCGGCGGCGCCCCGACGAAGTCCAGGACGACCTGGGCACCGATGCCACCGGTCAGTTCACGGATCCGGTCCGCGGCGTGCGCGTCGGACAGGACGGTCTCGTGGGCACCGACCGTGCGGGCCAGCGCGAGCTTGTCCTCGGTGACGTCCAGGGCGATGACCCGGACGGCCGTCATGGCGCGCAGCAGCTGGATGGCGACGTGGCCGAGGCCGCCGGTGCCGATGACGACGGCGGTCGCGCCGGGGACCAGCTTGGGCAGCGAGCGCTTGATCGCGTGGTACGGGGTGAGGCCGGCGTCGGTGAGCGGCACGGCCTGGACCGGGTCGAGGTCGCCCAGCGGCACCAGGTGGCGCGGGTCGTCGACGATCATGTACTCGGCCATGGCGCCCGGCGCACCCAGTCCGGGCGGGTTGATGCCGAGCTCCTTGGCGCGCAGGCAGTAGTTCTCCTTGCCCTCCGCGCACTTGACGCAGGTACCGCAGCCCCAGGGGCCGTAGACCGCGACGGAGTCGCCGACGGTCAGCCCCTCGACCCCGTCGCCGAGTGCGGCGATGGTCCCGACGCCCTCGTGTCCGAGGGTGAGCGGCAGCGGGAACGTCAGCTGCTCCGCGGGCCAGCTCATCACCGCGATGTCGGAGTGGCAGACGCCCGCTGCGGTGACCTTCAGCAGCACCTGGCCGGGCCCGGGCTCCGGGTCGGGCACGGTGACGACCTCGGGTGCGGCGCCGACGGTGCGGTACTGGACGGCTTTCATGGGTCCTCCTTGACCTCTGCTGTTCTCTTTCTCGCCCCCCCTGTCCCCCGTCCGCCACTCAGGAGGCGGAGTAGCCGCCGTCCACCAGGTGGTAGCTGCCGTGGATGAAGGACGCGCGGTCGGAGAGCAGGAAGGCGGTGAGTTCCGCCACCTCCTCCGCGGTGCCGAGGCGTCCGGCCGGGTGCAGCGAGATGAGGTGGTCGCGGGCCGGGCCGTCCGTGTTGCGCAGCAGCGGGGTGTCGATGAAGCCGGGGCCCACCGCGTTGACGCGGACGTTCTGTGCCGCGTACTCGAGCGCCGCCGTCTTGGTGAGGCCGACGACGCCGTGCTTGGCGGCGACGTACGCCGGGGAGCCGGCGAAGCCGTTGGTGCCGAGGATCGACGACATGTTGACGATGGCGCCGCCGCCCGCGGCGACGATGGCCGGGAGCTCGTGGCGCATGGAGTAGAAGACGCCGCTCAGGTTGGTGGCGACGACCCGGTTCCAGTCATCGACGGCGTAGTCGCCGGTCGGGTTGCTCGGGCCGCCGATGCCGGCGTTGTTCACGGCGAGGTGCAGGGCTCCGAAGGTGTCGACGGCGAACCGCACACCCGCTTCGACGGAGGCCGGGTCGGTGACGTCCATGGCCACGGCGGCGGCCTTGGCGCCGGTCGCCTCCAGGGCGGCGACCGCCTTGCGGGCGCTCTCCTCGTCGTAGTCGGCGACGACGACGGACGCGCCGGCGGCGGCGAGCCGGTGGGAGAGGGCCAGACCGATGCCGGAGGCCCCTCCGGTGACGAGGGCGGTGCGGCCGGCGAACTCCTGGTCGGCGGGGGTGGGGGTGGTGCTCATGATGTTCCGTTTCCTTCCGTGGTGCTGTGTGACGCCGGTCCGGCGGGCGGCTGTGTGAGCAGGTCCGCCGCAAGGACGTCGAATGCCTGCTCGACGAGCCGGGGCAGCTCTTCGGGGCAGCCTCCGCGCACCCAGGCGGCCTGGGCGGCGAGGAGCGCTCCGGCTCCGGCGGCGACCGTGACGGCGGGGCGGATGTCCTGCCGCGGGTCGACGCCGAGCCGGTCGGCGATGAGGGTGACCGAGTCCTCCTGGGCGTCCACCCGGATGTGGTGGAACGCCGCGTAGAGGGTCGGTTCCCGCTGGGCGAGGACCAGCAGTTCGAAGATCCTCGGTCGGCGGTGCCAGGCCTGCGCCCCGGGGTCCGCGAGCCAGTCCAGAACGGCCCGGCGGTACGCGGTGAGCGGCGGTTCGCCGGCGGGACGGGCCCGCAGGGCGTCGTTGATCCGGTCGCCGTCGCCGCGGACCGAGTCCAGGACGGCGGCTTCCTTGCTCGCGAAGTACCGGCTGAACGTGCGGCGGTCGACGTCCGCGCGCTCCGCGATCTCCTCGACCGTCACGTCCTTCAGACCCCGGTCGAGCACGAGCTCGATCGCGGCCTGGGCCAGCGTGTCCCGGGTCCGGCGGGCCTTGCGGCTCCGCCTCTCCGGTGTCTTCCGTTCCGCGTTCATACATGCACCGTACACCCAGAAATGTCCCGGCGCGACATAAGTCGCATCGGGACATAGGGAGGGTGCACGGGGGCTCGGTCTCCGGCAGGACCTGGAGGTACGGGGCAGCGCCGTCAGCGGCCGCTGAACACCTCGGCGGCCCGCTGTGCGCCCCGGCCGGGCAGGGCGGAGCGGTGCACGCCGGACGGCGTCCGGCGCAGGGCGAGCACGGCGATGTCGTCGCGGCGCACTCCTCCGGAGAACTCCTCCAGGTCGGCGTGGAGCGCGTCGAGCAGTTCCCGGGGACCCAGGCCCGCCCAGCGGTCGAGCCGGGTGTCCAGCGGGTAGAAGGTGCCGGCGGCGTCCCGGGCCTCGGTCACTCCGTCGGTGAACATCAGGAGCGTCGCACCGGGCGGGAAGTCCAGCCGTTCCGTGACGCGCGCCTCGCTGCTGAGCTCCGCCATGCCCAGCGGCACCGAGGTGCGGCGCAGCGGGACGGGGCCCGCCACTCCGTCGTGCAGCAGCCGGGGCGGCAGATGGCCGCAGTTGACGGCCTGGACGCGTCCCGCGCCGTCGAGGCCGAGCACCAGGGCGGTGACGAAGCGTTCGATCTCGCCGGTCTGGGCGGAGAAGGCGTTGTGCCGGGCCACCGCGTCCTCCAGGGCGTCGACGACACCGGTCAGGGTGGGTTCGCGGATGGCCGCCTCGCGGAACGCGCCGAGTACGGCGAAGCCCGCGCCGATAGCGGCGAGCCCCTTGCCCTGGACGTCGCCGATGATCACCCGGGTCCCGTAGGGCGACTGGACGACCTCGTAGATGTCACCGCCGACCAGGCGGTCCTCCTCGATCGGCGCGTAGGTGCCGTGGGCGGCGACCTGGTCGGTCAGGATGGGCAGCGGGCGCAGGATCTGGCGCTGGAGCGCGACGGCGGCGGAGCGCAGCCTGGCTATCTCGGTGGCGTGGCGGATGCGCAGCTTGCAGGCGCCGACGCCGAGGAAACACGCCAGCACCGTGAACAGCACGCTGCTGGTGATGTCCCAGAACGTCCCGCCGGACATCAGCCGCGAGATGACGGCCACCACCATGATCCAGGAGGCAACGCCCACGGTCTGCCGGACCGTGCCGAAGACGGAGACGAGCGCGGGCACGACGACCAGGAGCGGCACGATGCGCAGTTCGTCGCCCGAGCCCATGTCGAGCAGGACGATCACCGCGATGAGCAGGGCCAGACCGCCGAACAGCGCCCGGTTGCCGACCCTCGGCGCCAGCACGGCCGCCTCTCCGGGGTCCAGCCCCGGGAGCACGGGTTCCCGTGTCTTCGGCTGGTGCTGAAGCCCGATCGTCACGGCGGTGTCCTCCCTGGGATGTGCCGGCCCGCTGCCGGCGTTCATTCCCAGTGCACCCGAGCCGCCACGGTCGGCACACGAGGCTTACGGCCCCAGCCGTCGCGCCGAAGGTCCCGGAACCGGCTTCGGCAACAGCCATCGGCCCGGGCTCGGCGGCCCGGAGGTCCCGGGCCGGGGTCCGGGGCCCCGGCCGAAGGCCACGGCCCGGGGCCCCCGGGAGCCGGAGGTCCCGGGCCGGCCGTCAGCGGGTGGCTGCCTCACGGACGTCGTCCCGGACGGTGCCGGACCGGCGTACCGGCGGGTGCTCCGGTACGAGCGCCGAGAGGAACGGCGTACGGCGGCGCAGCGCGAAGCCGAGCGCCTCGTAGAGCCGGACGGCGTTGGTGTTGGAGGCGGCGGCGTGCAGGAACGGCGTCTCGCCGCGTTCCCTGATCTCGTGGGCGACGGCCCGCACGAGTCCGCCGGCGAGCCCCTGCCCGCGCACGGACTCGTCCGTGCAGACGCCGCTGATCTCGCTCCAGCCGGGCGGGCGCATGCGTTCGCCCGCCATGGCGACCAGCACACCGTCGCGCCGCACACCGAGGTAGGTGCCGAGCTCGACTGTGCGGCGCTCGAAGGGGCCGGGCCGGGTCCGGGCGACGAGGCCCAGCATCTCCGGCACATCGGCGGGTCCGAGCCGTACGGCCTCCGGGAACGGGGCGGCGTCCACTCCGGCGTCGACGAGCTGGACGCCCTCGGCGTGGAAGACGACCTCCCAGTCGTCCGGCGGCGGCTCGTGGAACGCGGTGATGGTGACGGAGCCGCCGGGTCCGGCGAGTGCCGCGGCGTCGGCCCAGTCGGCGGCCTCCGGGCGGTCCGGCAGGGCGATCCAGGGGGTGACGTCCGGCGGGTAGCGCAGGATGCGGCCGCGGCGCTCGGCGAAGTGGGCGTGCGGCCCCCTCAGCGCGGTGCCCACCGGGTCGTCCAGGGGATGCGCACCCCCGCCGGCGCCGGCCGGGTCGATTCGTTCGGGACTCACGCGGTCACCTCGATCACGATCTTCCCGAGCGCATGACCGCTCTCCACCGCGCGCAGCGCCTCGCCCGCGCCGGCGAGCGGGAAGGTCCGGGTGACGAACGTGCGCAGGACACCGGAGGCGACGAGCTTCGCCACCTCGTCGAGCACGGCCGCGTTCCTGGCCCGTTCGACGGCCGCCCCGCCGAGCTCCACCGCGAGGGGCTTGCCGCCGGCGCTGATCAGCGTGGCGGGGTCGGAGAGCAGCGGGGCCACCTCGCGCAGCGTGTCACCGCCGACGAGGTCGAAGACCGCGTCGACACCGTCGGGCGCCGCCGCCCGGACCCGGTCGGCGAGTCCGGGGCCGGAGGCGACGTGCACGGCGCCGAGCGACTCGACGAAGTCCTTCTTGGCCGCGCTCGCGGCGCCGATGACCCGCACCCCCGCGTGGCGGGCGAGCTGGACCGCGGCGGTGCCGACACCGCCGCCGGCGCCGGTGACCAGGAGCGTGGCCCCCGGGGCGAGGCCTAGCTGACGCACCCCGTCGTACGCGGTGGCGGCCGCGACCGGCAGCACCGCCGCGTCGGCGAACGGGAGCCCGGCCGGCTTGTGCGCGGTCACCGAGACGGGCAGCAGCGTGTGTTCGGCGTACCCGCCGGTCACCGGGTTGCCGAAGACCTCGTCGCCGGGCGCGAATCCCTCGACGCCCGGGCCGACCGCCTCGACGACCCCCGCGGCCTCGCTGCCGAGCACGGTGGGGAACGGCTGGGGCTCGCTGCCGGGCCTGGTGTAGCCCGCGCGCAGCTTCCAGTCCACCGGGTTGACCCCCGCCGCCCTGACGGCGACGAGCAGTTCCCCGGGGCCGGGCACCGGCGTGTCCTGGTCCACGAGGGCCTCCACCTCCGGTCCGCCGTTGCGGGTGAAGACGTACGCCTTGGACATGGTCTGCCTCTCTCTGTTCGGGCACGGGCACCCGGGCCGGACACCGGACGCCCCGACAGCAGCAAGTCCGTTCCCCTCGCACGTATTCCCGGCGGCGGGTGTGTTCACAGGGCCGCAATGATCACGCGGGTGCGACGGGGCGCGGGCCGGAGTCAGCCGGAGGTGGAGCGCAGCACCAGGGTCACGAAGCCCCATGTCTCCCGGTAGCCGCGCAGCCACTCGGTGCGGCGGGTCGCCGCCGTTTCGAGCACCTCCGCGCTGTCCGGGTGGGCGGGGTTGTCCAGTGCCCAGGAGGCGAGGGATCCCCAGCAGGCCCACTCGTAGGCGTCCAGTTCGCCCCGCGAGCTGATGTGGCCGTGGACGGGTGTCCAGCCGTCGGCGGCGACCAGGTCCAGGGTGGTCGCCAGGTCGGAGAAGTCCCCGAGCATCTCGACGGCCTCCGGTGCCGGTTCGCGTTCCCAGTAGCCGTCCCCGATCAGTACGCGGCCGCCGGGAGCGAGGTGCTCGCGGGCGGCCGCGAGGGTCGGCAGCAGTCCGCCGAAGACATGCGCGGCCCCGACGCTGAGGACGAGGTCGAACGGGTCCTGGGAGGTGAAAGCGGCGCCGTCCTGTTGGTGCAGCACGAGGCGCCCGCGCACACCGAGCCGGTCGGCGGCCTCGCCCGCCAGCCGGAGGGAGCCCTCGGAGATGTCGACGCCCTCGGCCCGCAGGCCGGGGTGCCCGTCCAGGGCGCGCAGGAGCCATTCCCCTCCCCCGCAGCCCAGATCGAGCGCCCGCGCGTCACCGTGCGGGACGGCATGGCGGAGAAGCCGTGTCACCGAGTCGTCGTCGAGCGGGGCCTTGACCGGGTGGGCGGCATGGGCGAGCGCGGAGATGTGGTCATGGTTCACCGGCGCAGCCTGACAGCGCCCCCGGCCGTGCGCACGTCGTTTTCGCTGCCGCCCGGGCGGCCCGGCGCGCACGCCGGCTCTGTGCGGTCACCATCCGACGGCCATATCCACCCGTCGAGAACACGGAGAGCTCTACACCCCTTTCATCGCATAAGTGACGATCCGATGTCCACGTTTCGGACAGTTATTAGCCACCCTTTGACGCCCTCAAAGCCTTCGGATACTGTCCACGCCCAGTTGGGCAGCAACAGTGGACGAAGCGAAATGGATGGTTCCCGATGACTTCGGAACCGGGTGGCACTCTCAGCCGACGCCGAATGCTGGGCCTCGCCGGCATGGGCGCCCTCGCCGCGTCCGGTGTGCTCGCCGCGTGTGCGCCCCCGCCCGCGAAGGACTCCGGGGACGGCGCGGCAGGCTCGGGGACCGGTGCGCAGGGCGCCGACGCGCAGATCGGCACCCTCACGCTCGCTCTGCCGTCGTCGCTCTCCAGCCTCGACGTGGGCCGCGAGTCCGGCGTCCTCAACTACCTGGTCGCGGTGCTCGCCCAGGAGTCCCTGCTGTCGGTCGACCCGTCAGGAAAGCTGGGGCCGGGACTCGCCGCGTCGTGGAAGCAGCCCGACGCCAGGACGTATGTGTACACCCTGCGCCGCGGGGTCACGTTCACCGACGGCAGCCCGTTCACCGCGGACGACGTGGTGGCCTCCGTCGAGGCCATCAGGGACCCGAAGAACGGTTCCGCCCTCGGTTACGCCTACGCGGGCGTCGAGTCCGTGAGGGCCTCCGGCGACCACGAGGTCACCATCCGGCTGAAGGCCCCGGACGCGATGTTTGCCTGGACGACGACGGCGGGCGGTCTCCTCGTGAGCAGCCGCGCCTTCCTCACCCGCAACCAGGGGCGGATCGGTACGTCGAAGACGCTGCTGCTGGGGACCGGCCCGTACCGGATCACCGAGTTCGCCGCCGACGACCACGTCCTGCTGGAGCGCAACGACGCCTGGTGGGGCGAGAGGCCCGCCGTGCGGAAGCTGAAGCTCTCCTTCGTGCCGGACGCGGGTACGCGGCTGGTCGCGATGAAGTCCGGCGCGGTGGACGGCGCCCTGAGCCTCGCGTCGGACGAGGCCCGCGGCTGGGAGTCGAGCGCGCGCGTCACGTACACCGGCGACCGTTCCGTGGTGTCGCTCGCGTTCGACACGTCCCGAGCACCGTTCGACGACGTGCACGTCCGCCGCGCCATCGCCCACGCGGCCGACCGCACGGGCATGGTGAAGGGCATTCTGCACGGCAAGGCCGAGGTCGCCGACGCGCTGCCCTCCCGCGAGATGTGGGGCGATCTGCTGCCGGCGGACGAGGTCCGCGCCGGCTACGACGCGATCCCCTCCCCGGACTTCGACCTGGCGGCCGCACGGACCGAGCTGGCCAGGTCCTCGGCGAAGGACGGCTTCACGGCCGAACTCCACTACCCCAACAGCGGTCCCCAGCTGGGCAAGGCGGCGCTCGCACTCGCCGCCTCGCTCAAGAAGATCGGCATCACGCTGAACGTCAAGGAGATCACCCTGGAGCAGTGGGTGGCGGAGCTCGGCTCCGGCAAGCAGCCCCTGCAGTTCCTGTGGTACTTCCCCGTCACCGGCGACCCGGCCGAACTCGCGGACCCGTACCTCAACGCGGCGGCCACCGCGACGGACATCGCGCACTACGACAACGCGGCGGTCAACTCCGCCCTGGACACCGCGAAGACCGCGACGGACAAGGACGTCCGCGCCCGGGAACTGATGAAGGCCGTACGGACCGCGGGCGCCGAACTCCCCTACCTGCCCCTGTGGTGGGCACAGACCGCGTCCGCGTTCTCCGAGGAGTTCGTGCTGCTGGACCAGGGGCCGTTCGCGTTCATCGGCCCGTGGGCGACCCGCATCCGCAAGTCCGCCTGACCCGCCGCCACTGCCACTTCCAGGGAACGGACCCCCATGCCCAGTACCGCTGCGACCGTCGTGCGGCGCGCCCGCGAGGCGATGCTGCGCCTGGTCCACCCGGTCGAGGCCCGGATCAGCCCGGACGGCCGCGCCGTCGCCGTGGCGGCGGCCGGTCCCGAGCATGCCGCACTCGTCCTCGCCCCGGTCCCGGCCGGGGCGCGGGACGGCGGAGCGGACCCGGGGACGCCCGCGCTCCGCGCACCGTCCGGGCCGGACGCCCCGACGGACCGTCACAGTCCGCGCTGGCTGCCGGATTCCCGCACCCTGCTGCACATCGCGCAGAGCGAGGGCCCGGCCGGGACCGAGGTGCGGCTCGCGGCCCTGGACACCGTCTCCGGCACCGTCCGCACGGTCGCGACGGCCCCCGGCGCGGTGGAGGAGCTGCTGGTGTCCGACGACGGGAGCCAGGCCCTGCTGCTCTGTGCGGCGGACGGCGCCGAGCGCGACGGCATGCACCTCGGGCTGCCGGTACGCCTCGGATCCGTACCGGCGCCGGAACACTTCGCCCGGGGCACGGGCCGCCGTTCGCTGCATCTCGTCGGCCTCGCCGACGGCTCCGTGCGCGAGGCCGGGCCCGCGGGGCTCACCGTGTGGAACGTCGCCTGGCGCGGCGGGGCGACCGCCGCGGCCACGGTCTGCGAGGACACGCTGCCCGCCGGGTACTACGGCGCGCGCTTCGCCGCCCTGGACCTCGACGCCCGCACCGCCAGGACCGTGTACACGCCGCAGGGGCAGCTGGGCGCCCCCGCGCTCGCAGCCGACGGCCGGACCGCCGCGGTCTGCGAAGGCATCTCCATCGTCGCCGGACGCCCCGTCGTGGTCGGCCTGACGACCGGGGACAGCTCCGTGGTGCCCGGTGTCGAGGACGCGACCTGGCTGCGGTTCGACGACGACGCGCCCGGCGCACTGTGGTTCGCGGGCTGGGACGGGACGGGCTCCCGCGTCGGCCGCACCGGACAGCCCGCCGGCACCTGCTGGTCGGGGCCGGTGACGCTCGGCGGGGCCGGCTACCAGCCCGGACTCTCGCTGAGCGCCGACGGACGGCTGGCCGCCACCGTGCTCGACGCACCGGGCAGGCCACCCGAAGCGGTGGTCGCCCGCACCGAGGGACCGGACGCCTGGAACTGGGCGCCGGTCACCGCGCTCAACACGCCCGACCCGGTGCTCGCCCGTGTCCGCACCGCGCAGACCCTCTGGTCCGCGCCCGACGGCCGCACCGTGCAGGGGCTGGTCCTGTCCAGCGGGGAGCGCACCGGGCCCCGGCCCCTCGCCGTCCTCGTCCACGGCGGCCCCGCCTGGCTCTGGTCCGCCGGATACGCGCCGGGAGACGTACTGGGTCTCGCCCCGGCGCTGGCCGCCGCCGGATACCTGGTGCTGCTGCCCAACCCGCGCGGCAGCAACGGCCGGGGGATCGAACACGCCCGTGCCGTGGTCGGTGACGTCGGCGGCGCCGACCTGGACGACGTGCTGGCCGGGGTGCGCCACCTGGTCGACTCGGGGCTCGCCGACCCGGACCGTACGGCCGTCCTGGGCCACAGCTACGGCGGCTTCCTCGCCGCCCAGGCCGCGGCCCGCACCGATGTCTTCCGCGCCGCGGTCGTCGTCTCCGCGCCCACCGACTGGCTGAGCTTCACGCACACCAGCAACATCGGCGGCGGTTACGACCGCACCTACGGCATCGGTGGCCCGGACGCCCCGGAAGGGCTGATCCGGCGCTCGCCGGTCTTCGCCCGCGGCGGCAGCGGCACGCCGACACTGATCGTCCACGGCTCCGCGGACCGGGTCACCCCGGTCGGCCAGGCCCACGAGCTGTACCGGTCGCTGCTGCGGACCGGCCGCGCGCCCGTCGAGCTGTACGTGTACCCGGACGAGGGCCACGAGTTCACCGACGGCGGCCATCTCCTCGACGCCGCCGCCCGGACCGAGCAGTGGCTCGCCACCCACCTGGCGCCGCGTCCCGCGGCCGCCCCACAGACCGCCGTGCCGGGGGACGCTTCCCCCGAGCCGATCCCCGGCACGGCTCCCGCGGCAGGACCGGCCGGCGACACCCCCCTGAAGCCGTCCGGTCCTGCCGTACCCCTGACGGCTGGAGGCGGGCGATGACCGTCACCCGGCGGGCGCGGCTGCGGTCCGCGCTCCCCGCCCGGCTCGTGGTGCGCCGTCTCGGCGGCACGCTGGGACTCCTCGTCGTGCTGTCCGTCGCCGTGTTCGCCCTGCTCCAGGCCGCACCGGGTGATCCGGCCCAGACGCTGCTCGGTCCCCGCAGCGCCACCCCCGAGGCGCTGGCCACCGTCCGGGCCCGCCACCACCTGGACAGCCCGATGGCCGTGCAGTACTGGTACTGGCTGAGCGACGCCGTCCGGCTCGATCTCGGTACGTCGATCCGTACCGGCGAGAGCGTCGGCGCCGCACTCGGCGACCGGCTGGTGCTCACCGGCCAGCTGGTCGGTCTGGGCTTCGCCGTCGCGCTGCTCGTCGGACTGCCGCTGGGCGTCCTGGCGGGCCTGCGCAACCGGCGGGCCACCGACCGGGCCGTGCAGAGCCTCGGCGTGGTGGCGCTGTCCACGCCGGCGTTCGCGGGCGGGCTGGTGCTCATCTACGTCTTCGCGCTGATGCTCGGCTGGTTCCCCGCATACGGACCGGGCGAGGGGGCGGGCACCGACCGGCTGAGCCATCTGGTGCTGCCCGCGCTGGCGCTCGGCCTCGCCGTCACGGCCGTCCTGCTGAAACTGACCCGGGCGGCCGTGATCCGGGAACTCGACCGGGAACACGTCACGTTCGCCCGCGCCCGGGGGGTGCGGGAGCGGGACATCCTGCTGCGGTACGTGCTGCGCGGCACCGTCGTCCCCGTCCTCACCGGGATCGGGCTGGTCCTCGCCTACCTGCTGGCCGGCACGGTCATGGTGGAGGAGGTCTTCGCACTGCCCGGGCTCGGTTCCCTGCTGGTCGACTCGGTCACCTTCCGGGACGTGCCCGTGGTCCAGGCCGAGGCGCTGCTCATCGCCGCCCTGGTCTGTCTGGCCGGCCTCGCCACCGATCTCGTACAACCCCTGCTGGATCCGCGGCTCCGGACCGCACCCGCGGCGAGGACCTCGGCTGCGGCGCCGGCGTCCGGCGACCGTGAGGAGGAGAACGCATGAAGACCCGCACCTCCCGCAGGTTCTCCCCGCTCACCGTTTCCTGCGCCGTCCTGCTGTCGCTGTTCGCCCTGGCCGCGGCCGTCGGCCAGCTGGTCCTGCCGGACTGGGACGCGCAGGATCTCGCCACCGGCGCCGCCATGCCGGGCGGCGGGCATCCGCTCGGCACCGACGAACTCGGCCGCGACATCGCCCGGATGGTCGTCGCGGGCGCACGGTCCACCCTCGCCGGTGCGGCGCTGGTCGCGATCGGGTCGATGGTCATCGGCAACGTCCTCGGGCTCCTCGCCGGGTACCGGGGCGGCTGGATCGACACCGTCGTGCGGCGCTGGGCCGATCTGCTGCTGGCCCTGCCCGCGCTCCTGGTGACGATCGTCGTCGCGGGAATCGGCGGAGGCGGCTACGCCCTGGCCGTCGGCGTGCTCGTCGTGCTGACGTCGCCCGCCGACATCCGGCTGGTCCGGTCCGCCGTGCTGGAGCAGCGGCACCGGGCGTACGTCGAGGCGGCGGAGACCCTCGGGCTCTCGCGTCTCACGGTGATGACCCGCCACATCTGGCCCAATGTGCTGCCCGTCGTGGTGGCCAACACCCTGCTGAACTTCGCCGGTGCGATCGTCGCGCTGAGTTCCCTGTCGTTCCTCGGCCTCGGGGTGCCGCCCGGCGCCCCCGACTGGGGCCGGATGCTCTCCGAGAACCGCACCCTGCTGTACGACAACCCGTCCGCGGCACTCGCTCCGGCGGTGCTCATCGTCGCGGCGGCCGTGGCCCTCAACCTCCTCGGCGACCGGCTGTTCGAGGCGTTCTCCGACCGTGGGAGGTCCTGATGGCAGCGCACCCGGCGACGGACAGCCGTCCCGCCCCCGCCGCACCGGCCACCGTGCCCCTGCTCGCCGTCGACGGTCTGCGCGTGGCGGCGACGGCCGCGCCGGGCGGCCCGGTCCCGATCCTGGACGGCATCTCGCTGGCCGTCGGCCGCGGCGAGTGCATCGGCATCGTCGGCGAATCCGGCAGCGGCAAGTCCCTGGCCATGCGGGCGGTGGCGGGGCTGCTGCCGGCGGGGACCGGGGTGACGGGCGGTTCCGTTCGCATCGACGGCCAGGAGGTCCTGACCCTGTCGCCGCGCGACCGGCACGCGCTGCGCGGCCGGCGCGTCACCCTGCTGATGCAGGATCCGTTCACCATGCTGCATCCGCAGCTCACCTGCGGGCGCCAGATCGCGGACGGTCTCCGCGGCCTCGACGGCGGGCGGCTGCGGCGCGACCGGGCGGCCCGGCGTGCGGAGGTGGAGCGGCGGCTGACCGAGGTCGGGCTCTCCCCCGATGTCGCCGACCGCTATCCGCACGAGCTGTCCGGCGGGATGCGCCAGCGCGTCGCCGCGGCCGCGGCGCTCGCGGGCGACCCCGAACTGCTGATCGCGGACGAGCCGACCACGGCGCTGGACGCGGCCAATCAGCGCGCCGTGCTGGACCTGCTGCGCGGTCTGCAGCAGAGCCGCCGCATGGGCCTGGTCCTCATCACCCACGATCTGCGGGTCGCGTTCTCCGCCTGCGACCGGGTGTACGTGCTGTACGCGGGCCAGGTGCTGGAGCACGGCCGCTCGCGGGAGCTGGAGTCCGGGCCGCGGCATCCGTACACCGCGGGACTGCTGGCCTCCGAACCGTCCGTGCGCGAGCGGTTCGCGCGGCTTCCGGCTATCCCCGGCTCCGTGCCCGCGCCGGGATCCCGGGGTCCGGGCTGCCCGTTCGCCGACCGCTGCGCCCATGCGGCGCAGGTGTGCCGCAGCGCAGCGGTCGAGCTGCTGCCGCCACCGGCGGCGGGATCCGGGGCGGCCGCCGGGGACACGGACCGAGGGTCCGCCTGTGTGCGGATCGCCGAGATCGCCGGCGTGCTCTCCGCGCCGGCGGCCCGCGAGATCGCCGCGGCCGCACCGGAGCACGGCCAGGAACCCGGCACGCGGCCGGAGCCGGAAGCGGCGCTGGTGGTGGCCTCCGTCGACCGCACGTTCCGCTCGTCGGCCGGGGACCACACCGCGCTGCTCGACGTGAGTCTGACGGTTCCGCGGAACACGGTCGTCGCCCTGGTCGGCGAGTCCGGCTCCGGCAAGACGACGCTCGCGAGGATCGCGGTCGGCCTGGAGACGTTCGACCGCGGCGCGGTGTCCGTGGGCGGGATCGCGCTGCCCGCGGGGCGCCGTCCGGGCACCGCCGACCGGCGGCGCCTGGCCGGACAGGCGCAGATCGTGTTCCAGGACCCGTACTCCTCGCTCAACCCGCTGCGGACCGTGGGCGCGACGCTGCGCGAGGCGCTGGCCGCCGCTTCGGGCGGGCGCGGGAAGGGCGGCCCGCCCGCGGCCGGGGTGGACGCCCTGCTCGCACAGGTCGGCCTGCCCGCCTCGTACGCCTCGCGCCGTCCGGCCGCGCTCTCCGGCGGCGAGCGTCAACGGGTGGCCCTGGCACGGGCGCTCGCGGCCCGGCCGCGGCTGCTGATCTGCGACGAGGCGGTGGCGGCTCTCGATGTGTCGGTCCAGGCGCAGTTGCTCAACCTGCTCGTCGCCCTTCAGCGCGAGGAGGGCTTCGCGGTCCTGTTCATCACGCACGACCTGGGGGTGGTGCGGCAGATCGCCGACCGGGTGGTGGTCATGCACCGGGGCCGGATCGTCGAACAGGGGGCGGCGGCCCAGGTGCTGGACGCGCCGCGGCACTCCTGGACCCGCCGCATGATCGATGCCCTGCCCCGGGCCGCTGACGAGGACCCGAACCCCGGACCGGGCCACTGACACGCGGGTAGAGTGTGCCGCTGACCTGCGCGTACCACCGAGAGCGAGGAGGAGCGGTGTCCGAGCCGACCACCAGCGCCGGACCGCCCGCGGCCGCGCGTCCGCCGGAGGCCCAGCAGTCCGGCGCCTCCGGTGTGCGGGCGTCCCTGGCCGGGAACCTCAACCGCCGCCGCCTCGCCCGTGGCTGGAGCCTGCGCGAACTGTCGGCGGCGACCGGGGTCAGCAAGGGGCTGCTGTCCCAGATAGAGCGGGCCGAGGCCAATCCGACCGTCGACGTGCTGGTCCGGATCGCCGATGTGCTGGGCACCAACTGCACGGATCTGCTGCGCCAGCCGCTGCTGGAGCCGGAGATCATCCGGGCCGCGTCGCTGGACGAACCCGCGGACGAGACCACGGTCAGCCTGCTCTACGCCGGCCACGAACAGGGCCGCATGGAGATCTACCGGACCCGGCTGCACCCGCACGCGCAGAGTCAGGTCAGCTCGCACGGCACGGACTCGGTGGAGTACGTGCTGGTGATGTCGGGCCGGGTGACGCTGGTGGTGAACGACGTCCCGTATCTGCTGGAGGCGGGCGACACGGCCCGGTTCTCGGCGCAGTGCAGCCACTACTACACGACCGAGGACTCGCCCGCGGTGACGCACACCGTCGTCGGCTATCCGCGCGACTGAGTTCCGCAGGCGGGGCCACATCGGGGCACCGTCGATTTTGACTCAACTACCGCCGGATATGCGTCGCCCGGTCCCCCCGGCCGCGGTGGCTGTGGCACTCTGGAGACGACCGCCCCACCGGGCTCCCCCGTACCGGTGGGGCGGTTCTTCGTACCGGTACGCCTGGTACCGCACGTATATGACGAAGGATCACGTCACATCCAGGCCATTGGCCTGCCGCGACATGATCGACTTCCGGTTGTGTGCATGGGAGCGTTCTGACGGGGCACACGCTTAGACCTCATGGCCTACCACCAGGGGAGCGTGACGAGATGACGACGCACACTGCGCGGACTGCCGGTGCGGAGCGAGCGGAGAGTGCTGGGTCGGCGCCCGCCGGCCACGGGACGGTCCTGGCGGCTGCCGCCGGGAGCGAGGAGCGCATCGGGTCCGCACCGGCCCCCGGTGACCTCGGTGATCTGCCCTGGATCGAGGACGCGGGCAAGGTGGCCCCCACCGACGCACGGGAGCTGTCCCGGCTGTTCTTCGACCGCCTCCAGGTCCTGGAGGAGGGCACGCACGCCCATCAGTACGCGCGCAACACGCTCATCGAGATGAACCTCTCCCTCGTCCGGTTCGCCGCCGGCCGGTTCAGGAACCGGGGCAGCGGCGACATGGAGGACATCGTCCAGGTCGGCACCATCGGGCTGATCAAGGCCATCGACCGGTTCGACCTGTCCCGCGAGGTCGAGTTCACCTCCTTCGCGGTCCCGTACATCACCGGGGAGATCAAGCGGTTCTTCCGCGACACCAGCTGGGCGGTCCATGTGCCGCGCCGGCTCCAGGAACTGCGCGTCGACATCGCGAAGACCAAGGAGACCCTGGCCACCGAACTCGACCGGGATCCCACGGTCTCCGAACTCGCCGAGCAGCTGGGGCTGAGCGAGGACGAGATCACCGAGGGCATCGTCGCGGCCAACGGCTACACGGCGGGTTCGCTGGACATGCCGGCCGCTCCGGCGGACGCGGGTCAGCACAGCGCGGCGGGGCGCACCTTCGCCGATGTGCTGGGCAGTCCGGACCCGGCCATGGAGACGGTGGAGAACCTGCACACGCTGGCGCCGCTGCTGGGCGATCTCGACGACCGTGAGCGGCGCATCATCGACATGCGGTTCGGTCAGGAGATGACGCAGTCACAGATCGGCACGGAGCTCGGCATCTCGCAGATGCACGTCTCGCGGCTGATCAGCCGGATTCTGCACAAGCTCCGCGACGGGATGTTCGTCGAGGAGTGAGCGGGGACGAAGGGGCTCCCGGCCGTCACGGCCGGGAGCCCCTTCGTCGTTTCCGGGCACCCGTGACACCCGGCGCCCGTACATTGCGGCCCGATGAATTCGCGCGGGCCCGCGACCCCGTCCGCCCCCGCGCACACCGCCTCGCGCACTCCCCCGCGCGCGGCGCGTCCCCGCAGGCCCAGGGGCCGCAGGGCGGCGCCCGGCAGACCGGCGGGCCGCTCTTCGCCCTTTTCCCGCGGGCCCGTTGCCGCACGGGGACGCTGTTGACGCTCCCCCCGGCCGCTGACACGCTCGCCCGCATGCCCGCGACCGAGGCGCTCCTCCCCGCTGCGCCGAACCGGTCCGGGCTGCTCCTCGTTCACCTCTCCCCGTCCGCTCGTACCTGGAGTTGCCCATGAGACCCGTCCCGCCGTCCGAGGCCGCCTACGACGGAATGCGGCTGCGTCAGTGGTCGCGCGGTGCCGCGCGCTCCGCGGGGATCGAGCGGCGCGATCTGCTGCGGCTGGTCGCGGCGGCTTCCGTGGCGGGCCCGCTGACCGGGCTCGCCGCTCCCGCCCACGCGGCGCAGGGGGCCGCGACCGCCGCTCCGGGCATCGTGAAGCCGCTGCCGCCCGAGGTGTTCACGGTGCGCGGCACCAACGCGGAGACGAACTTCGCCGCGCTGCGGACGACCGGACTGCTCACCCCGGCCGACCGCTTCTTCGTGCGCAACCACACCGTCACCCCGCGGATCGACGCGGCCGGCTGGCGGCTGCGGGTGTGGGGCGACGGGCTCAGGGGTCCGGCGGTGGAGTTCACGTACGACGAGCTGCGTGCCCTGCCCTCGGTGACCCGTACCGCGTTCGTCGAGTGCGCGGGCAATGCCCGCAGCTACTACACGACGCAGCAGAACGAGCAGGTCACCGGGACCGCGTGGACGCTGGGCGCGATCGGTACGGCCCGCTGGCGCGGGGTGCGGCTGGCCGATGTGCTGCACCGCGCGGGCATCGCGCGGGGAGCGGTCGACGTGCTGCCGCGCGGCCTGGACGACGAGGTGATCAGCGACGGGATCAACCTCGGGCACGTGCGCCGGCCGCTGCCGGTGGCGAAGGCGCTGGACGACGTCCTGCTCGCGTACGAGATGAACGGCGAGCCGCTGCCGCCCGACCACGGCTTTCCCGTGCGGCTGATCGCGCCGTCCTGGGTCGGGATCGCGAACATCAAGTGGGTGGGCGACATCGAGGTGAGTGCCCAGCCGCTGGTCTCCCCGTGGAACACCGGTCTCTACCGGCTGTTCGGCCCCGGCTACCCGGCGGAGGGCAGTGCGCCGCTCACCCGGCAGACGCTCAAGAGCGCCTTCGAACTGGCTCCGGGGGCCGCGTTCCCCGCCCGCCGGCGCCAGGTGCTGACGGGGCGTTCGTGGTCGGGCGGGGCGCCGGTGCGCAGGGTCGAGGTCAGCACCGACGGGGGTGTGCGGTGGCGTCGCGCCCGGCTGCGCGACGAGCCGCGCAGCGGGAGCTGGGTCCGCTGGTCGGCCGACTGGGTTCCCCGGGACCGCGGTCCCGCCGTCCTGCTGGCACGGGCGACGGACCGGTCGGGCCGCACCCAGCCGGAGGTCGCCGTCCCCAACACCCAGGGCTATCTGTTCGACGCGGTGGTGCGGCACGAGGTCCAGGTCGTCTGACGGGGTGACGGTCCAGGGGGCCGGGGTCAGCCGCCGTCCGTCTCCGTGGGGCGGCCGGCGTAGTAGGTGGCGATCATGTCCTCGTCGCCGTGCCCGGCCGCCTCGGCCCGTTCGAAGCGGGCCGCCGAAGCGGCGGTCAGGTCCAGCCGGACGCCGGACCGTTCGGCCGCTTCGAGGATGAGCCGGGTGTCCTTGAGGGCGGTGGACAGGGCGAAGCTCGGGGTGAGGTCGCCGGAGAGCACCGCGGCGGACTTGCCCTGCAGATAGGCGGAGTCGAGCGGGCCGCCCTTCATCACGTCGAGGAAGGTCTGCGGGTCCACGCCGAGCCCCTCGGCGAGGTTCAGGCATTCGGCGACACCGCCGACCATGGTGATCACCCAGGTGTTGACCACGAGTTTCAGCCGGGAGGCGGCGCCCGGCTCCTCGGACACCCAGACGGTGCGCTGCCCGATCGCGTCCAGGACGGGTCCGGTGACCGTGCGGGCGGCGGACGGTCCGGAGACGAAGACGGTCAGGGTGCCCTGTTCGGCGGGCTGCCTGGTGCCGGAGACCGGGGCGTCGAGGTAGACGAGGCCGAGGTCGGCGGCGCGCTGGGCGAGCTCGGCGGTCGCCTCGGGCCCGACGGTGGAGCTCTGCAGGAGGACCTGGCCGCGGTGCAGCCCGTCGGACGCGGCGGTGAGCGCGGCGGCGACGGCGGTGCTGTCGTTGACCGCGGTGAGCACGACGTCGGCGCCGCGGACGGCGTCGGCCGCGGTCTCCGCCACGGTGGCGCCGTCGGCGGCCAGCGGGACGGCCCGCTCGTGCGTGCGGTTCCAGACGCGGACGTCGAGACCGGCCCTGAGCAGGCTGCGGGCCATGCCCGAGCCCATGATTCCGGTGCCGAGCACGGCGACGGCCGGCCGCTCCCGGACAATGTCGGCTGCTGGGGTCATGAGGGCGATTCCCTTCGTCGGCCGCGCCCGGTTCGGCGCGCGGCGCTTCGGATACTCAGGCTTGTCGCAGCGCGCCTTCGAGGACGGCGGTGTGTACGGCCCTGGCGAGCCGGGCTCCCCAGCGCGAGCGGGGGCCCGCGAACGGTTCACCGGCGCCGGTGTCCGGCGAGGGGGCGGGTGCGGCGACGCAGACGGAGTCGGTGGGGGTGCCGGAGCAGTCGAGGCCGGCGTCCAGGAGTGCCTGCACCTTGGCCTCGGTCGCGGTGGCGACGGCGTTGACGAGTGCCGCGTCGGACAGCGGCACGGGGAGCGTGACGACGATGTTGACCGTCCCCGGCCGCTGCGGTCCGCCGGTTCCCTCGGCCGGTGTCGCCGCCCAGCCGCGTACGCCGAGGCCGCAGGTGGCGGTCGCGGTGACGCCCTGGTCGGCGGCGGCCGTGTACGCGGTCACGTCTGCGGCGGTCATCAGTCCGGCGCCGGGTCCGGTGAGCCGTTCGGCGGCGGCGATCTCGGCGAGGTGGCGGTCGGGGTCCATGCGCGGATAGCCGCCGGGCACCTGGGCGTTGAGGATCCAGCCGCGCGGGCCGATGCCGCCGCCGAGCACCGCGCTGCTGCACACCCGCCATCCGGGCCCCAGCCGCCACACGAGGTGGTGCAGGTCCTGTCCGTCCTCGCTCCGGGCCAGCAGTTCGCCGCGCTGACCGGGCAGTCCGATGCGTACGGAACGGATGGGACACCCCCGGTGGTGCAGCTCGGCGGTCGGCACGGACCTGTCGATCATAGGTGCCGCGGGCGGGGTGCTCCGGAGCGCCCCGCCCGTCGCCGCGGCGGGTCAGGCCTCGCCGCGCGCCATGGCGATCAGCCGGTCGAGTACGGCGGCGTCGGCCCGGACCCCGTCGTGGGCGTAGGCGTCGGTGACCCAGGTGCGCAGGCCGCGTACGGCGTCGGCGGTGGCCAGGGCGTGCTCCCGGTCCACGTACATGTCGTCGTGGTAGACGGCGGCGACGACGGGGACCTCGTTCGCGGCGAGCCGGTCGAGGTCGTACAGGGCCGGCCAGTCGGTACGGGCGGCGAGCGCCTCGGCGGCGGCGCGCAGCGGGACGAGCGCGGGGTCCTCGTCGAACTGCCACGGGTAGACCATCTCGCCGGTGAACCGGAGCGGGCCGCCTGCGGTGGCGTCGAACGCGGGGAACTCCTGGCGGATCCGGTGCGCGGACCAGTCCGTGGGGCGGCCGCCCTGGGCGTAGATCGGCTCGTGGAGCGCGGCGTACAGGGGGCGTTCGGCGAAGGACACGGCGGCGTCGACGCCGCGCAGGAAGGTGTCGGTGAGCTCCGGCCCGTCGGCGCCCTCGGTGAACGCGGTCTCCAGGAGGTAGTGCAGCGAGTCGAACTTCGACGCGGTGCCGAAGGTGATGCCGAGGGTCTGGAAGCGGCGCACGGTGAGGCGTTCGCCGGTCGGCATCCGTACGTCGTGGGTGTCCAGGTGTGCGGCGACCGCGTCGGCGACGGCCTGGTCGCCGGGGTAGCGCGCGAAGTAGCGCTCGTTGTGGGCGAGGGTCCGGGCGTACGCGGCGCGGTAGACGTCGTCGGCGTGGCCGGTGAGCGTGGGCAGCCCGCCGGTGATGTACGCCCGGGTGAGTCCTTCGGGGGCGAGGGAGAGGTAGGTGAGGGTGGAGAATCCGCCGAAACTCTGGCCGAGGACGCTCCACGGCCGGTCGCCCTGGAGGCGGCGGCGCAGGAGTTCGGCGTCGCGGACGATCGAGTCGGCGCGGAAGTGCGCGAGATACCCGGCGGCGGCCTCGGCGTCCGTGCCGAAGCGGGCCAGGGTGACGCGGTCGGCGGGGGTGGAGCGGCCGGTGCCGCGCTGGTCCATGAGGACGACGCGGTGTTCGGCGAGGGCACGGCGCAGCCAGGCACCCGCGGCGTTGGGGCGCTCGGCGCGGCCGCCGGGGCCGCCCTGGAGCCAGAGCAGCCGGGGCAGGTCCTCGTGCTCGCGGCCCTCGGCGACGACCTCGCGGGCGAACAGGCCGATGGCCGGTCCGCCGGGGGTGCAGTGGTCGAGCGGCACGTCGAGGGTGTGGTCGGTGCAGACCAGGCCGCCGTGGCGGTAGGAGACGGGGGCGGGGGTGGTCATGGGCGCTCCTTGCGCGTCTCGGTGCGGTTTCACGGGTGCCGGGCGGGCCCGCACCCCCGAGGGTGCGGGCCCGCCCGGCGGTCGGCTCAGTAGCCGGCGACGCCCAGGTCGCGGCAGATCCCGACGAGCTCGGGGTGCACGTAGCGCCCGTTCTCCTCGATCGCGACGCCGTCCAGGTAGATGGACGGGCCGAGGACGCTGCCGTCGGTGTGGGCGGCGGCGACCCACGGTTCGCCGCCGATCCAGGCGCCCTTGGTGCCGATGCCGAGCTCCACGCAGCCGAAGACGCGCTCGTCCTCGACGATGCGGCCGGTCGGGGCGAGGACGCCGGGGTTGAAGCCGAGCGACCAGTGCGCGATCCGGAACATGTTCGGGTCGTCGAAGGACTCCATCCAGCGGCGGAAGGTGTCCGCGTCGGCGTCGCCCTCGATCTTGGTGACGACGCCCTTCTCGACGGTGCAGCGGACCGGCGAGCGCAGCAGGCCGAGCTCGTCCGGCGGCCACAGGGCGCCGTCGAAGACGAGGACGCCGTCCTGGGTCTCCTCCAGGGGGTTCCAGGAGATCTGGCCGGAGAGCATGACGGTCTCGCCGGGCTTCTCGGCGGGCTTGCCGCGGAGGTTGATCGGCCGGTCGCCGTTGCGGCCGACCAGGTCGGTGCCGTTGGCGGAGGTGATCCGTACCTCGTCGGCGGCCTCCAGGAGGGCGACCAGCGCCTTGCCGAGGCGGATGACGCCCTGGAAGTCGGGGCGGCCGACGGTGGCGACCAGCATCTGGACGTCCATCGCGGTGAGGTTGGTGTAGCGGCAGCCGTTCGCCATGGCGGTGCGGAAGGCGTCGGAGTGCATCAGGTACGAGACGGCGAACTCGATCCACACGTCGGCGTCGGCGATGGCTCCGGCGACGGGCCTGGGCGGCTCCATCGAGGCGCCGGGCAGCGTCTCGTACCAGACGACGACGGGGTGCGCGCCGGCGGCGGCGACGGCCTGGGCGGTGGCCTCGATCACGCGGCGGTCGCTGCTGGTGTCGCCGGTGAGGACGACGTGCTCGCCGCGCTCGACGAGCATGACCTCCTCGACGAGCTTGCGGGCGGCCAGGGCGAGTTCGAAGCTGAGGTACTCGGGACGCGGTTCGAGCCTGCTGTACATGTCCACGGGGTGGTTCTCCTTGCCGTGCGGGTGGAGCTGAGTGGTGCGGTGGTGCGGGTGGTGGTTCTGGGGGTGGCGGGCCGTCAGGTCTTGAGGATCTGGGCCGAGTCGCCGAGCGAACTGCCGGCGATCAGTCCGGCGCCGACCAGGTTGAGCTCCTCGTCGGCCGCGGGGCCGCGCAGCCTGCGGTAGCCGACCCGGACGACGAGGGCGCCGAGGACCAGCCAGCAGGCCTGCGGGGTGAGGATGAGCAGGCCGGTGGCGAGCATGACGCCCATCTGCCGGCGGGTGCCGCCGAGCAGCTGGATCGCGGCGCCGGGGATGGCCCACAGCAGCATGGTGCGTACCGCGTCGGGGTCGCTGAGACCGCTCTTGATGGTGTCGGCGTAGACCTTGGCGACGGGCGGGATGAGTCCCTGTCCGAAGTAGGAGCGCCAGGCCAGGGCGACGACGGCGAGGGCGACGGCGAATCCGATGAGGGCGGCCATGAACTGCTGGCGGCGGCCCTCGCGCTCGAAGGGGTCCCAGGGGCGGTGCTCGCGCCGCAGCAGCCAGCCGGCCTTGAGGTCGTACCCCATGTCGGCGAAGGCGGGTCCGGTGGCGGAGACGTACCCGACCAGCAGGGCGAGCGGCACGGACGGGATGCCGATGGCCAGGCCGAGGATGAGGAAGATCAGGGTGACGGCGAAGGACGGGAACCAGCCGGACTGCATGGCGGCGAGTCCGACGATCAGTTCGTGGACCAGGGCCGCGAAGGCGGCGAACAGCACCCAGCCGACGATGCCGAGCGGACTCATGTCGCCGATCAGCCCGCCGAGCACGGCGAGGACGACGGCGCCCGCGGTGAACAGCGCGTAGCCGCGGATCAGGGAGAGGCGCAGGGCCCGCTCGTCGACGGTGTACGCGGTGCTGGGGTCCGTCTGCACCAGCGTCGCGGCGCTCGTGGCCTCGGCCTCCGCCTCGGCGGCCTTCCGCTTGCGTTCGCGGCGGCCTATCAGCAGATGGACGGCCTGGCCGAGGGCGACGATGCCCGCGCCGACCATGACGCCGTGCGGGATGTAGCCGGCGCCGAGATCGGTGTGGAAGACGTCGGGGCTGTACTGGCGCAGCATCAGGCCGATGCCGAACATCATCAGTGCCCAGACGTTGCCGAGGAAGGCCACGCCGGCCGCGGAGAGCGGCAGGCTGAAGAGGGTTCCGGCGAGGCCGACCGCGGTGCCGCCGGCCAGGATCAGGGCCCGGCGTCCTCCCCGGTCGCCGGCCTTGATGGTCTCGGCCGCGGCGGTGCCGGGCGGCCAGGCCGCGTCGGCGGGCAGCAGCCGGGAGCCGAAGGCCCGGTACAGGACCCAGGCGTCCACGACGAGGCCGATGAAGGCGCCGGCGAGCATCGGCCAGACCAGGTCCTTGCGGCCGAAGACGTACGGCACCGCGACGGAGGTCAGCAGGGCGTTCGCCGAGGCGAAGGTCGCCGCGGAGATGGCGCTCTGGGCGAGGTTCTGCCGGTGCACGGATCGCATCCGGCGCAGGAAGCCCAGCGGAATGCGGCCGATCAGCATCGCGACGAGTGCGCCGACCACCGAGGTGTTGGCGGAGATGCCCAGCTTGGAGACCAGGTCGATGCCGATGACAGCTCCGACGGCGGAGAGCACCACCAGGATGACCAGCAGGACGGGTTCCATCACCCGCGGGTGGGACCGGGGCTCGTCGGGGCCGGCCGGCGGTGGGGCAGGGTGCGGCGCGGAGACGTGGTGCGCCATGAGGCACCCCCTTCGGTGAGCAGGGCTGTGGGTGAGGTCGGGGTGTCCCCCGGTGGCTTGCGCCGGAGAGGCCGGTGCGCGGTTCAGCCGCCGAGGGCGGCGGTGATCTCCGCCGCTCCGGCGCGTACCAGCGTCACGAGGGTGTCGGCGGCCCGGTCCACGCGGTGGGAGGGGCCGATGACGGTGAGGGAGGCGGGGACGCCGTTCCCCTGGAAGACGGGGACGGAGACCGCGGTCACGGCCTCGTCGTACTCGCCGTGGCTGATGCAGTACCCGTCGGCGCGGACCTGCGCGTAGCAGGCGAGCAGCGCGTCCAGGTCGGTGATGGTGCGGTCGTTGAAGCGTGTCAGCCCGGTGGCGCCGAACATCTGCCGGATCTCGCCCTCGGGGTGGTAGGCGAAGAGGGTGTGGCCGGACGCTCCGGCGTGGCCGGGCATGACCGCGCCGATGATCGCCGTGTAGCGGACCGGTCCGGTGCCGTCGACGGCGGCCTCGCAGCGGTAGCTGCCGCCGTGCGGGACGTTGAGGACGACGCTCTCACCGGTCTCGCGGAGCAGGCGGGCGAGTATCGGCCGGGAGATCGAGGACAGCACTCCGCTGTGCTCGCTGACCCGGGCCAGGCGCGAGAGGGCGGGACCCGGGCGGTAGCGGCGGCTGTTGTCGTCGCAGAGCAGGAAGCCGCGCGCGCTCAGGGTGGTGAGCAGGCGCTGGACGACCGCCTTGTCCCAGCCGTGGTGGCGGGCGAGTTCGCTGACGCCCCACTCCGGGCGCTGCTCGGTGAACGTGAGCAGGACGAGCAGGGCCCGGTCCACGGTCTGCAGGACTGCGGGGGCCTGCTGTCCGGCGGGGGCCGGGGTGCTGGTGTCCGTGCCGTGCTCAGCCATGGGGCCGGGCCTCCTTCGTCCACGTCGTCCGTAGGTCGGTGCGGAAATCGCAACGCCGTTGCGATTTCTGGCGAAAGGATGCGGCTGGACCCAGCGGGTGTCAAGGGTTTCCCGGAAATTCACGCGCATCGGGAACGGCCTGTTCAGAGGTGGTGACGGGCGGGCAGCACACCCTCGCCGCAGCCGGTGTCACGGTGGCCGGGAACCGGCCTCCGCCGGGTGCGGCCCGATCCGGCGCGCCGTCTCCGCCGGCGGCGGCCGGATCGGAAGGGCACTCCCGAGCCCCGTTCACTCGATTGGCCTAACCGGGGCACCGACCCCGCAGCGGCATCGCACGGGGCCTGCACCGACGCGGCACGGTTCGGCGCCCGGCTGCCGGGCGCCGGGCGGTTGCAGCGTCCATCCGGGTGAGGCGCGATGGAATCCGGACGCGCCTCCCCTGGTGGACCCACCCACAGGACGCGCCCGGGCGAGGAGGAATCGGTCATGGGAGCCGCTGACGGTTTCACGGATTCCGGAGAGCTCGACGGCCTGACGGTGTACGACACCGCGGGCGAGAAGATCGGCAATGTGGGCCGGGTGTATGTCGACGACACCACCGGCCGGCCGGACTGGATCACGGTCAAGACCGGCCTGTTCGGCATGAAGGAGAGCTTCGTGCCGCTCGACGGAGCCCGTCGCGTGGGCTCCGACCTGCACATCTCGCATCCGAAGGACCGGGTCAAGGAAGCCCCGCGGGTGGACGCGGACGCCCATCTGTCCGTCTCCGAGGAGGAGGAGCTCTACCGGCACTACGGCCTGAGCAGGAACACCACCGCCAATCTCGGCGACCGCGCCGGGGCCGGCGGCACCACGAGCGCCAGTGCGCCGACCACGACGGGTACCGGCACCATGGGCGCGGCCGGAGCGGGCGCGGCGGCCGGAGCCGGAGCGGCGGGCGCCGCGGGCGCCGCACGCACCTCGGGCACCGACCGGACGACGTCGGCCGGCACCACCTCCGGCACCCCGGCGGCCGGCATGGCCGGCGCGGGTACCGGAAAGCACCGGGACACCGAGACCTCGGGCACGGCCCGTCCGCTGGTCGGAGCCGGAGCGGGCGCCGAACGTTCCGCGGCGGCCGGCCTCGACGGCAAGGAGGAACTGATCCGTTCCGAGGAGCAGCTGCACATCGGGACCGAGGAGTTCGAGAGCGGCAAGGCCCGCCTCCACAAGTACGTCGTCACCGAGAACGTCACCAGGACCGTGCCCGTGACGCACGAAGAGGTGCGGGTGATCCGTGAGCCGCTCAAGCCGGGCGACAAGGCGGCCGGCCGCACGGACATCAACGAACAGGACGTGGAGGTCACCCTGCACGCCGAACGCGCCACGATGCGCAAGGAGACCGTGCCGGTCGAGCGGGTGCGGATGGAAACGAAGAAGGTGACCGAGCAGAAGGAAGTCTCCGCCGAACTGCGCAAGGAGCAGATCGACTACGCGGACGGCACCACCAAGAGCGGCAAGGACATGGGTGGCAAGGACATGGGCGGCGAGTTCGGTCAGGGCCGACGCCGCTGACCCCCCGCACATCGCGGCGGACGGCCGTACGGCACCCGGCGAGGGGCGGACCCGCACACAGGGGTCCGCCCTTTCGCGCGGCACGGCACGAGGGTCCGTACGCGGACGTCAGGGCCGCTCCGGGCGGAAGCGCACGGCGGGGCGCCCCTGCGGGCCGTCCGGTGTCACGACGGCCCGTACCCGGTAGACGTCCGCGATGAGCTCCTCGGTGATCACCTCCGCGGGGGTGCCGCCCGCGACCACCCGTCCCCCGTTCATCACCACGATCCGGTCGCAGAACATCGCGGCGAGATTGAGGTCGTGCAGGGCGACGACCGCGGTCAGCGGGAGCGAGGTGACCAGGGACAGCAGCTCCAGCTGGTGCTGGATGTCCAGGTGGTTGGTCGGCTCGTCCAGCAGGAGTTCACGCGGCTGCTGGGCCAGTGCGCGGGCGATCTGGACACGCTGGCGCTCCCCGCCGGAGAGGGTGTGCCAGGACTGGTCGCGGCGGCCGGCGAGACCGGTCCGCTCCAGGGCCTCGCCCACCGCCCGCTCGTCCTGTGCCGTCGGCGCCGACCAGGCGCGGCGGTGCGGGATGCGGCCCAGGCGCACGACGTCCACGACGCTGAGCTCGACCTGGGTGACGGCGTGCTGGTCGACGACCGCGACCCGTCTGGCCACGGTGCGCCGGCCGACGGCGGCCAGCGGGTCGTCGTCGAGGGTGACGAGACCGGCGTCGGGGGCCAGGACCCCGGCGAGGATCCGCAGCAGGGTGGACTTGCCGGAGCCGTTCGGGCCGATCAGCCCGATGGTCGCGCCGGGCGGCGGGGCGAGCGAGACACCGTCCAGGATGAGGCGGCCGCCGGCCTGCCGGCTGACCCGGTCGGCCCGCAGGCCGCCGGGGGTGGTCGCGGTCATGTGGCCCGCCGGGTGCGGTAGAGGACGAGGACGAAGGCGGGCACCCCGATCAGGGCGGTGACGACACCCACCGGGACCTCCTGCGGGTCGAGGACGGTCCGGGCGAGGGTGTCGACCCAGACGAGGAAGACGGCTCCGGCGAGCGCGGTGACCGGCAGCAGTCTGCGGTGCCCGGACCCGGTGAGGGCGCGGGCCGCGTGCGGCAGCACCAGCCCGACGAACCCGATGGCGCCGGCCGAGCTCACCAGCGCGGCGGTCAGCAGCGCGGTCGTGCACAGCAGGACGATCCGGGTCCGGCCGACGTGGATGCCGAGGGTGGCGGCCGCGTCCTGGCCGAAGGCGAAGGCGTCGAGCGTACGGGCGTGGCCCAGGCAGATCAGCAGCGTCACGGCGAGCACGGCGGAGCAGGTCCACACATCGGTCCAGCCGACGCCGCCGAGCGAGCCCAGCAGCCAGAACAGCACCCCGCGGGTCTGCTCGGCGTCGGCCGCGGTCATCACGACGAAGGAGGTGAGCGCGGAGAAGAGCTGCATGGCGGCGACCCCGGACAGGACGACCCGGTCGGTGCTGCCCCCGAGAGTGTGGCTGAGCAGCATGACCAGGGCGAAGGAGCACAGCGCCCCGATGAACGCACCGGCCGACAGGGACACCGCTCCCCCGCCGACGCCGAGGACGACGACCACGACCGCACCGGTCGACGCCCCGGAGGAGACCCCGAGGACGAAGGGGTCGGCGAGCGGGTTGCGCAGCAGCGACTGCATCACGGTGCCGCAGACCGCGAGCCCCGCGCCGCACACGGCGGCGAGCAGGGTCCGCGGCATCCGCAGGTTCCAGATGATGCCGTCGCGGATCGGGCTGAGCCCCGACTCGCCGATACCGAGGTGGGCGGCGACCACGGACCAGACGTCGGCGACGGAGATCCGGGCCGGTCCGATGGTGACGGCGACGGCGACGGACAGGGCGAGCAGCAGCAGCCCGCCGGTCCACAGGAGGCCGGCCCGGATGCCGCTGCCGCCACGCCGGCCGGGGCGGGCGCGCACAGCCGCGTCCCCGGGCGGCGCCACGGCCTGTCCGGTGTCCGTCACCCCGCGAGCCCGAAGGTGCGCAGCGCGGCGGCGACGCGCTCCAGGCCCTCGACCGTCCGGATGGACGGGTTCATGGCCTGGCCGCTGAGCAGCACGTAGCGCTTGTGCCGGACGGCGTCCATGTTCTTCGTGGCGGGGTTGGACTCCAGGAAGGCGATCTTCTTCGCGGCGCTCTCGGCGGTCTGCGACTTGCGGGTCAGGTCGCCGATGACCAGCACGTCCGGGTTGCGGTCGGCGACGGTCTCCCAGTTGATCTGCGGCCATTCCTCGTGGGTGTCGTCGAAGACGTTCTTCGCGCCGAGCTCCCGGGTGATGATGCCGGGCGCACCGCAGCAGCCGGCCAGGTACGGGGCCTCGGAGTTGGCGAACCAGTACAGGAGGGACGTGCCGGAGGCGTCGATGCCGCTCGTCGCCCCGCGCACCCGGGTGCGCAAGGCGGCGACGAGCTTCTCGCCGCGTTCCGGGACGCCGAACACCTTGGCCAGGTCGCGTACTTCGGTGTAGACGCTGTCCATGGTCAGGGCGCCGGTGCGGACCCCGTCGCCGTCCTTGCTGTTGTCCTTGGCGGTGCAGTCGGCGGGCGAGACGTAGGTGGGGACGCCGAGCTTCTCGAACTGCTCACGGGGGGCGACACCGCCCTTGGCGAGCGTCGACTCGAAGGAGGCGCTGACGAAGTCGGGCTCCTGGTCGAGGACCTTCTCGGACGAGGGGCGGTTGTCGGCGATCCTGGGCACCTCGGCGTTGGCCTTCTCCAGGCCCTTCATCACCGGGTCGGTCCAGGTGGCCGTGGCCGCGAGCCGGTCAGCGAGCCCGAGCGAGAGCAGGATCTCGGTCGACCCCTGGTCGACCGGGACGGCACGCCGGGGGGCGGCGGGCACGGTGACGGTGCGCCCGCAGTTCTTCAGGGTCACCGGATAGCCGTCGGCTCCCCCGGACTTGGCGGCGGAGCTGTCCCCGCCGCCGCCGCAGGCCGTCAGCAGCAGGAGTGCGGCGGTGAGCAGGGCGGCGGAGCGGGCGTGGCCGGCTATGGGCGGCACGGAGTACCTCGGCGTCTCTGGGCCCATGCGCGGGGCCCGGTGTACGGAGTGCCGCGATCCGGTCCCGGACCGCGGGTGCCAGCAGGTCTTCGGACTCGGGTTCATGCGGACGGGGCGCCTTCCCGGGGAACCCGTGGGTCTCCCAGTGGCCGTGGCCCCGCCCGTCCCCCTCACCGCTGCGCGTCAGTTCCGGATTCGCACCGGATTCCCTGACCCCTACGTGGAGTTCGACTGGCTCCGGCACGCTACCACGAGCCTCCGTGCAGCTCAGCGGCGGTGCGGCCGGTGGTGCGGGGCCTGCCCGCATGCCACCGGCCGGCCCGGCTACGCCTTGCGGCGAACCGATTCGCCACCCTGGGTGCGCAGCCGTTCGCGCCCTCGGGAGAGCACGGCCGCGGTGCCCCAGAACGCCAGCAGGACGACACCGACGCCCAGCCCCTGGACCGCCTCCGCCGCCCGGGGCAGCCGGCCGTGCGCCGCGCGCGGCGGGCCGCCCGTCATCGGGCGTCCCCGGCGGATTCCCGGGCCGGATCGCGGTGCCAGGAGGCGCCCGGGTCGTCGTAGGCCTCGGTGTAGCGCGCTCCCGCGATGGGCCAGTCGGCGAGGAGCTCCGGGGGCAGCGCGAAGGAGTCGGCGAGCTCCGGCAGCCGGCCGCTCACGGCGGCGATGAGCTCCTCGGTGGCGTCGGTCAGTCCGTCGGCCTGACCGGCGGTCAGGTGGCCGGCCGCGAGCAGGTCCCCGCTGTTGCGGGCGATCCAGCGGAGCGCGAACAGCCGGGCCAGGTCGCCCAGCGTCCTGTGGGCCTCACCGGCGGGCAGCTCCGCGAGCGCCGTCCCGTACGCGTCGGCCGCCTGCCGGTACGCGTGGGCCTCGACCCCTCGCAGCGCTGCTCCGGCGGCCGCGTTCCACCGCGTCAGCGGGTCGTCGTCCGGTACCGCGGCGAGGCGCGCGGCCGCCCGGGCGAACCAGATGCGCTCCACCTTGTACAGCAGCCGGCCGAGGAAGCGGAGGTCGTCGAGGTCTCCGCTCAGGGGACCGGCCGGCGGCTCGTCTCCGGTGTCCTGTTCCGCGTCGAAGAGCATTCCGGCGGCGGCCCTGGAGTGGATGGCCACGTTGTCGCCCTCGGCGGTGATGGCGCCCTCGACCCCGGTGACGAGTTCGGTCATCCCGTTGTTCTCCAGCAGCCCCTGGGCGCCGCACCGTTCACGGCATTCGACGATCACGGACCGGGCCTGCCAGGTGATCCATCCCTTGGCGATGTCGACCAGCCGCTCGGCCGCCTCCCGCTCCTGCGGCGGTCCCGCCGCGGCCTGCTCCCAGCGGGCCAGGGCGTGCCGGTGCAGAAGGCTCATCGCGAAGACGGTGGCCATGGCCTCGGCGAGCGGGCCGTGGTGGCTGCGGTGGGCGATCACCGGCACCCGGGGTCCGGGGTGGCTGCCCGAGATGAGGCGGTGCCCTCCGTAGCGGACCGCGATGGCCAGGGTGACGCGGGCGGAGCCCACCGCACTGGCGCTCATACAGATCCGGCCCGCCGTGACCCGCCCGATCGAGGCGAGGAAGCGGCGCCTGCGCCCCTCGGTCCCGCTGCGGAACACGCCGTCGTCACCGACCCGCCCCTGGACGCCGCCGAGCAGCGCCCCGCGCGCCACGAAGACCTGGTCGAAGGAGGTCAGGCAGTGGTCGACGGGGCTGCCCATCCGGGCCGGCAGCCGGCGTACCCGCACCCCGGGCAGGGCGCGGGAGGCGTCGGTGAGGGGCACGAGGAGGAGGAAGACGCCCTGGTCCGTGCCGTCCACGAGCAGCCGGGCGGCGACGAGCCCCGACTTGGGGCCGCCGGCCGGGCTGGTGTTGGGCATGAACTTCTGGGCGCCGGGGTGCGGAGTGTGCAGGACGAACCCGTCCCGCGCGGGGTCGTAGGTGGCGGTCGTCTCCACGGCGGCCGCGTCGTTGCCGTGCGCCACCTCCGTACAGAGGAAGGTGCCGATCCGGCGCAGGTCCAGGAAGTCCGACAGATCGCGGGGGCTGTCGGCGTCGTGGTCCAGGAGGCTGCCGAGGAAGAGGTTGTAGTGGATACCCGCCACGGTGGCCAGGGCCGGGTCGACCGGGGCCAGCCATTCGTGCAGGGCCGCCAGGGCGCGTGGGTCGGCGGCCGGCCTGGCGGCGCTGTCGAGTGCGCCGTTGAGGGTGCGCAGCCGGGCATGGGCAAGGGCGAGGCGCTCGTCGGGCGTGGGGCCGGGAGCGGGGCGTACCGGGCGGCGGAACGGTTCTGTGGAAATGAGCCGACGCCAGAAGCCGTGCTCCCGGCGGATGTCCGTACCGAGAAGAACGGAGGTGAGCAGGTCCACGACCGGCTCGGTGCCGGCTCCCGCGTGGCCGGAGCTGTCAAGAAAGGTGGTCATAAGACGGAAACGATCAGAAAACGCCCAGGACACCCCGGAAGCGCCAGCCCGTCGGTGGGACAGGAGTCCGGTACGCACCAACGGGGCGGCCCTCGCCGGTCAGCCGGCCGCCTCTCGCCCTCGTTCACCTGTTTGCAGCAACCCGCCGCGCTGCGCGGGCGGCCAGGGCATCCCCTTGGGTCATGGAACGGGAACCCGGCCGGCCGGCCGCGCCGGACGAGCACACCGAACTGGAAGCCCTGCGGGCCCGGGTGGCACAGCTGGAGGCCCGCGCCCCGGCCCGGCCCCGGCGGCATCCGCGTTCCTTCTTCGCGGTCGTCCTGATCCTGGTGGCGGCCGTGCTCACCCCGCTGAGCATCGTGTCGAGCTGGGCGAGCGACGTCGCCGGGGACACGGACCGGTATGTGGCGATGATGGAGCCGCTCGCCTCCGACCCCGCTGTGCAGGACGCGGTGACCGACCGGGTCACGGATGCCGTGATGACCCGTCTGGACATCGACGCGCTGCTGGCGGACGTCGCCCCCGCCGACCGGCCGGTCGTCGACAAGGCGCTCGGGAAGCTCGGCGGTCCGCTCACCACGGGTGTCACGAACTTCGTGCGCGGGACCGTGGAGAGGTTCGTGACCAGCGAGGCGTTCGAACGGCTCTGGCGCGATCTGAACCGGCAGGCCCACGCCTCGGTCGTGAAGGCGCTGACGGGTGAGGGCGGCGGCGCGGTGAAACTGACCGACGACACCGTCACCCTGGATCTCGCCCCCGTCATCGACCGGGTGAAACAGCGCCTCGTCGACCGCGGCCTGACGGTCGCCGGCAAGATCCCCGAGATCCACACGGACTTCACGGTGCTGACCTCGGACTCGGTCGGCAAGGCCAAGAAGGGCTTCCGGGCCCTGGAGATCCTCGGCTTCTGGCTCCCGGTGGTCACGCTGCTGGTCGCCGCCGGCGGGGTACTGCTCGCGGTACGCCGCCGGCGCGCGCTGGTCACCGCGGCGATCGCGGTCGCGGTGGGCGCCGCGCTGCTCGGGATCGGGCTCTGGGCAGGACGCGCCTTCTACCTCGACAGCCTCCCGTCCGAGGTCTCGCAGCCCGCCGCGGGAGCCGTCTTCGACGCCCTGGCCGGCTATGTGCGGGCCGGCGTACGGCTGGTCGTGACCGTGGGCGCGGTGGTGGCGCTCGCCGCCTGGCTCACCGGCCGGGGCCGCGCGGCGACCCGGGTCATGGCGATGTGGGGCGGCGGGATCGGCGCCGTGCGGGACGCGGCCGGTTTCACGGGCGGTCCGATCGGCCGGTGGGTGCACCGGGCGAGGCGTCCGCTGAACTGGACGGTGGTCGTGGTCGCCGTCGCGGTGCTGGTGGCGTGGGACCGGCCGACGGGCCTGGTCACCGTGTGGATCGCGCTGTGCGCCCTGTTCGCCCTGGCCGTGGTCGAGTTCCTCGACGACGACAGCACCCCGCATCTCGCGGTGCCGGGTGCCGGGCCGTCCATCGGCGGCTCCTGAGCCGGTTCGCACACCCCTCCCCGGGGAACGGCCACCGGTAACGCGTCAGTAACGCGGAGTGGGTATACCGGCCCCGTACGAATGACGGCTGATCGCTGGGGTGTGCGGCATGTCCGGACCGGGGGAACCGCCGCGCGCGGGGCGGCTGTCGCTGCAGCTGCTCGGCGGGTTCGCCGCCGAGCGTGACGACGGGGTGGTCATCGCGCGCCGCTGGCGCCGCAGCACCGCGCGGACCCTGGTCAAGCTGCTCGCCGTCGCTCCGGGGCTGCGGCGCCACCGCGAGCAGGTGATGGACCTGCTGTGGCCCGACGCCCCGATGGAGACGGCGGTCCGCAACCTGCGGGTCACGCTGCACGCCGCCCGGCACTCCCTGGAACCCGAACTGGCACCGCGGGCCCCGTCCTCCTACCTGGTGGCCGAAGGCCATCTGCTGTTCCTGTCACCGGAACGGGTCCGCGTCGACGCGGACGAGGCGGAGGACGCCGCCCGTGCCGCGCTCGTCACCCGGGACGCCGACGCGCTCGGGGCGGCGCTCGCCCCGCTGGAGCGGGAGCTGCTGCCCGAGGACCGGTTCGCCGAGTGGGCCGGCGAACGACGCCGCCGGCTGGAGGTGCTGCGCGAACAGCTCGTACCGGCCCTGGCCGGGCGGCTGTTGGCGTCGGACCGCACCGATGACGCGGTGGCCGTCCTGCGCCGTGCGGTGGACCGCTCCCCCGCCGACGAGATCCTCCATCTGCTGCTGGCCCGCATCTGGTGCGATCTGGGCCGGCCGCGCCAGGCCATCCGCCAGTACCACGCCTGCCGCGAGGCGCTGGACGACGAGTTGGGTGTGCGGCCGGGGGCCGAGCTGGAGGCGCTGCACCGCACGGCGCTGGCGGCGCTGGACGCCCTGGGTGCCCCGCCGCCGTCCCGGCGGACAGCGGAGCCCGCCGCCCTGCCGCCCGCCATCCGCAGGCCCGAACGGTTCCCGCTGTTCGGCCGGGAGCGGCCACTGGACCTGCTCACCGGACACGCGACGGCGGCCGGGGACGGCGCCCCGTTCGTCGTGGTGCGCGGCGAGGCGGGCATCGGCAAGACGCGGCTGGTCGCGGAGGCGGCCCGGCGTGCGGCAGCACAGGGCGTGTGCGTGCTGTGGGGTACCGGCCACGAGGCCGAGGGGCAGACCCCGTACGGGGTGTTCGCGGACGCGCTCGACGGGCATCTGGCCGGGTGCGACGCCGAGGAGCGGTCCCGGGTGAGTGCCGAACACATCGGGCTCGCCGCCCTGTTGCCGTCCCTGGGCGGCGGACCGCCCGCCGCCGCCAGCCCGGAGGAGGAACGCGCCCGGCTGTTCCGTGCCGTCGCCGGGGTACTCACCGACCTCGCGGCGTCCCGGCCCGTCCTGGTCGTGCTGGACGACCTGCACGCGGCCGACCCCGGCTCGCTCGGGCTGCTCCATCACCTGGTGCGGACCACCCAGGCCAGGCGGTGGCGGTTCATCGCCACCTTCCGTGACGACGGCCTGGAACCCGACGACGCACGACGGCAGATACTCGACGGCATCCTGCGGCAGCGGATGGCCGTGGAGATCGACCTCCTGCGTCTGAGCCGCGCCGACTGCGCGGCGCTCGCGGCGGCGGCCGGGGCGAAGGGCCCGCGCACCGGTTCCCGCATCTTCCGCCTGTCCCTCGGGAACCCGCTGTTCGCGATCGAGCTGACCAGCAGTCCCGAGCCCGACCTGGAACGGATGGGACCGTGGCGCGGCACGACCGCCGAACCGGCCGGGGACGCCGTGCCGGACAGCATCCGCCGGCTGGTCGGCGGCCGGCTCGCCCGGCTCCCCGCACAGGCGCGGCGCGTCCTCGCCGCACTGTCCGTGGCGGGCGGGGCGGCCGTGCCGCTCACCGAACTGGAGGCCGTCGCGGCCGGCGGACTGCATCCGCCGGTGGACGCGGCGGCCGTCACGGCGGCGCTCGACACCGCGGCCCTGTCCGGGATCGTGGAGGAACGTGACGTCGTCGTCGGGGGCCGGCCGGTGCTCGGCCACGCCTTCCGCCATCCGCTGGTGCGGCTGGCGTGCGCGGACGGGCTGAGCCGGGCGGCGCGGCGGCGGCTCCACCAGGCGTACGCGGACACGGTGCTGCGGCTGCGCCCCGAAGCGGTGGACATGATCGCCTTCCATCTCACGGTCGCCGGTGATGTGCGCGCGCCCGGTTTCCTGCGCGCGGCCGCCGACCGGGCCGCCGCCCTGTTCGCCAATGACAGCGCCTGCGACTACTACCGGGAGCTGGTCGCGCAGCTCGAACCGGCGGACCCGACGGCTGCCGCCGAGGCCCGCCTCGCCTGGGGTGAGGTACTGCGGCGCGCCGCCCGCTATCCGGAGGCGGAGGAGGTGCTGCGGCGGGCCCTGGCGGAGCTCGTACGCGACGGCGGTCATCCGGCGGCGCTGCGCGCCGCGACCTGCCTGGCCGAGGTGCTCGGCCGGGCCGGGCGCCCCGTCGAGGGGCTCGACGTGCTGCGTTCCGCCCGGGTGCACAGCCGGTCGGCCGCGGCCGACCGGGCGGCCCGGCACCTGGCCGTCGGCGCGCTCGGCTTCCAGACGGGTCGCTACCCGGACGCGATGGCGGCGCTGCACCGCGCGGAGCTGGAGACCGCCCGGATGACGGACTCCGCCCGGCTGCCGCTCCTGTCCCGGCTGAGCACGATCCGAGCGGCCTGTCTGCTGGTCTCCGGGCACCTCCGCGAGAGCCGCGAGGCCGCCGAAGAGGCGCTGCGCACGGCCGAGCGCGCCGACGACGCGGCACTCGTCTCCAGTGCGCTGTCCGTCGTCGGCGAACTGGCCCGCAGGGAAGGGAGGTGGGAGGCGGCCCGGGAGTGTGCGCGGCGTGCGGTGTCGATGGCCCGGCGCACCGGCGACCCGACCGTCCTCGCCTTCGACCGGAGCAACCTCGCCGGTGCCGAACTGCTCGCGGGCGACCACGAGCGGGCTGCCGCACTGGCGGCAGCGGCGGTCCGTCTCGCCCGTTCGCTCGGCTCCTCCTGGGCGCTGCCGTACGCGTTGGTGGGCCTGGCGGAGGTCGAGTTGAGGCGCGGCCGGCTCGACGGGGCGGAGGCGGCGCTGCGGGAGTGCGGTGAGGCGATGGCACCGGCGCCGGACCCGCAGGTCCGGGACGGCATGCGCAGGCTGGCGGACGAACTCGCCCTGGTCCGCGCCGCGCGGGGGGTCACACCGCCGGCGCGGTAATGCCCGGGTAACAGCACCTGCCTACCGTCCTGGCCAGTCCCGGAACCCCGGGGTGTGCGTGCCCGTGTCTCCCGTCGAGGAAGAACCGCCCATGTGTGCTGTCTCGTTGCCCGCATCGCCAGGCCCGGACGACGCGGTCCGTGCCGTCGTCGACGCGGGCGGCGAACCGTGGGACCGGATCCTCGGACTGCTGGAGCGGCGCTGCCGTGACCTGCCGGCGGGCAGTGTCCTGGAACTGCACAGCGCCAATCCCCTGGTCCGGGCCTCGCTGCACGCCTGGTGCCGGCTCACCGGCTCCAGGCTCCTCGGCGAGGAGGCGACGGGCGAGCGCAGTGCTTACCGCATCGCGCTGCCGTCCCCCGCGCCGGGCACGCCGCATCCGTCCCCCCTCCAGAACCCGGAGTCCTCATGAGACCTCTCGCCCGCGCCAGAATCGTGGCGGCACTCGCCGTCGCCGCACTGTGCTCACCGACGCTCGTGCCGTCGGCGGCCGCAGGCCCCGTGTCCGTGCCCTCGTCGAACGCCTCGGGAAAGGCCGGGCACCGGACCGTCACGCTCATCACGGGTGACCGGGTGACGGTCACCACCACCCCGGACGGCAGGAAGTCGTACAGCGCGGTTCCGGCGGCCGGTTCGCGGCCGGGGACCGTCCTGATGCGGACGGACATCGACGGCGACGCGTACTTCTACCCGAGCGACGTCATCGGCAAGGTCGGCTCGGTGCTGGACCCGCAGCTGTTCAACGTCGACGGTCTGGTCCGCGACGGCTACGACGACGCCCGCGTCGGATCGCTCCCGCTGATCGTGCGGCGGACCGGTGCCGCCCGGCCGCAGGCCCTGACCGCCGGCGGACTGCTGCCCGCCAAGCGGGACTTCCGCTCGCTGAGGGCCAGCACGGCGGTGCTGGACAAGGACGACGCGTCCGAGGTCGGTGACGCCCTGGGTGCCAAGGGCGCGATCGAGGGCGTGCAGAGCATCTGGCTCGACGGCAGGGTCCACGCCGACGCCCTGGACCGCAACCTCACGCAGATAGGCGCCGACACGGCCTGGCAGTCCGGCCGGACGGGCAAGGGCGTGAAGGTGGCCGTGCTGGACACCGGCGCGGACCGGACACACGCCGACCTCGTGGGCCGGATCAGTGAGTCCAAGGACTTCTCGGGCACCGGCAACACGCTCGACAAGGTGGGCCACGGCACCCATGTGGCGGCGACCGTCGCGGGCAGCGGGGCCGGTGCGCCGGGAGTGCGCTCGGGTGTCGCCCCGGACGCGGACCTGATCGTCGGCAAGGTGCTCGGCGACGACGGTTCCGGTTCCGACTCGCAGGTCATCGCCGGGATGGAGTGGGCCGTCGCGCAGGGCGCGAAGGTCGTCAACATGTCGCTGGGCAGCGGCCCGACGAACGGCATGGACCCGGTCACCCAGTCGCTGGAGGCACTGGCCACCTCATCCGGCACGCTGTTCGTCGTGTCGGCGGGCAACACCGGGCCGAACATCGGCACGGTGTCCGCGCCATCGATCGCCCCGCACGCCCTGTCCGTCGCCGCGGTGGACTTCGCCGGCGGCACCGCCTCGTTCTCCAGCCGCGGACCGTCGATGAACGGCACGGTGAAGCCGGAGATCGCCGCCCCCGGTGTCAACGTCGTGGCGGCACGCGCCACGGGTACGAACATCGGGACGCCGCAGGCCGATCCCGCCTACACCGCGCTGAGCGGTACGTCGATGGCCGCCCCGCACATCACGGGCGCCGCCGTCGACCTGGCCCAGGAGCACCCCGACTGGACCGCCGACCAGCTGAAGCACACCCTGATGGGCACCACGACGGCCCCGCAGGCCGGTCAGACGATGTATGACGTCGGCACCGGCGTGGTGAACCTCCCCGCGGCGCTGAAGCAGTCCGTGGTGGCCGACACCGGCGCCGTGGACTTCGGCCGGCTCGACGTGTCGGACGGCACCGCGACCCGTACCGTGAAGCTCACCAACACGGCGGACGCCCCGGTCACCCTCGCCCTCAAGGGCTCGCTGGCGGCGACGGGTTCGACCCCGCCCGCCGGTCTGCTGAAGCTGTCGGCCTCCGTGGTCACCCTGGCGGCGGGCGAGTCCACCGATGTGACCCTGACCGTCGACACGGCGGGCACCCCGACCGGTACGTACATCGGCGGTCTGACGGCCGTGCCGTCCGGCGGCGGCCAGGAGCTGCGCATCCCGTTGCTGCTGGACCGGGCGCAGACCCTCAAGGTCACCACGCTCGACCGCGCGGGCAAGCCGGCGGCCGCCCAGATCTCCCTCCTCAACGCGGACAACGGTGCCGCGCTGAACGCGGAGGTCCGGGCGGAGGGAACCCGTGACCTCCGGGTCCCGGAGGGCCGGTACATGGGTCTGGCCATGATCGCGATGACCATCGACGGTGTGTACCAGATCGCGATCGTCAGCGCCGACCTCGCGCCCGGTGCCGACGAGATCGTCTTCGACGCCCGCAAGGCGCGCCGCTGGACGGCGTCCATGGAGGGCAAGGAGACCCGGCCGGAGTTCATGGCGGGCAATCTGACGCGCACGACGGACGACGGACAGTTCGGCATCCGGCACAGCATGCTGGCCGGCGGCGCCTACGGGGCCTTCGGCCGGGACGCGCTGTGGATCACCCCGACGACCGGATCCCACCTGGGCAAGGTCGCGTTCAACGAGCGCTGGCGGCTGGCCGACGCGGACAGCGACATCACCGTGGGCGACACGACGGCCCTCTACGACGCGGCCTACGCCCAGGACGACGTCAGCGACAACCCCGAGCGGCGGCTGACGCGCGGCGAGGTCAAGAAGTTCGCCAAGGTCCGCATGACGTACCGGGGCATGAACGAGAAGCTGCGGTACCAGGAGGGCAGCACGGTCTACGGCACCGGGCTCGAAGGACTGAACGTCTCCTCGCCGTCCTACCTGACCGTTCCCCGTCAGCGCACCGAGTACATCCAGGCCGAGGACCGGATCTGGCTGCGGTTCACGTACCGCAACGTCAGCGGTGTGCAGATGGACTACGCGCCCCTCCAGTACACCTACCGTCCGGGCAGCTCCACGCAGGACACCTGGTTCACCGGACCGTTCTCCGTGCGCGCCACCGGGCAGGCCACCGGTGCCCGGCTCCAGCTCAGGCTGGACGACAACGTCAATCCGAAGGGACTCGTCGGCGAGTACACCGACTTCAACATTCCGCAGCGCTTCCAGGCCACCACGCAGCTCTACCGCAACGGCACACTCGTCGCCGACAAGACCTCGATGATCGACAAGACGTTCGAGGACGCCGGAAAGGCCTCGTACGAGCTGCGGCGCGGATTCACCTCCGCGGGCATCTTCCCGATGGGTGGGGAGGGGACCGCCAGGTGGACCTTCACGGCGGGCGGAACAGGTGAGACGGCGACGCCGGTGAACCTCCTCAACGTGTCGTTCGACGCACCGCTGAACGAGCTCAACCAGGCGCGTGCCCGGCTTCCCCTTCTCGTGAAGGCCGATGTCACGGGCGCGGTGGGCGGCCTGAGCAAGGTGCGTGCCTGGGTCACGTCCGACAACGGCAAGACCTGGAAGCAGGTCCTGGTCCTGCGGCTGCACGACGGCGAGTACCGCTTCCTCGCACCGCACACGGCACTGGTCAAGGGCGGCTTCCTCGGCTTCCGGGTGACGGCCGAGGACCGGCAGGGCAATACCGTGGACTCGGCCCTCCCCCGGGCCGTGCCGGTTATCTGATCCGGCCGCCGGTAATGCCTCGGTAACGGGCGGTTGGTAGACCGTCCTCGTGCGGAGGACGGCGGCTGGTCGCCGCCGTCCGTGGTGCCACCGTTCCCGTGGGGGGTGACGGTGGCACCGCCGCGTTCAGCCCCGGCCGAGTGCGGCCGCGAGTTCCGGTCCGTCGGGAGGGCTGGCACCGGCCCGGGACACGGTCACGGCCGCTGATGCCGCCGCGTGCCGCAGGACGTCGGCCACGGTGGCCCGGTCCAGTGACCGCAGCCGCTCCCGGCCGGCCGGCCCGAGCAGCCCGTGGGCGGCGAGCGCGTGCAGGGTGCCGGACATGAAGGCGTCCCCCGCTCCCACCGTGTCGGCCGTCTCGACCGGCAGCGCCTCGACGGCCACCTGCCCGTCGGGCAGGACGGCGAAGGCGCCGTCCCCGCCCCGGGTGACGAGGACGACGGCCGGGCCGGTGGCCCGCCACCGCTCCGCGACCTTCGCGGGATCCTGGCCCGGATACAGCCACTCCAGGTCCTCGTCACTCGCCTTGACGACATCGCTGAGCGCCACACAGAGCTCGACCCTGCGCACGGCGGCCTCGTGTTCCCCCATCAGCTCCGGCCGCACATTGGGGTCGTAGCTGACCGTCGCGGCGGACCGCAGCGATTCGACGGCGGCGAGGACCGTGGCCGCACCGGGTTCCGTCACCGCGGCGATCGATCCGGTGTGCACGTGGGCGGGCGCCCGCTCCAGGGCGACCGGGCCGAGCGTCCAGGCGATCTCGAACCTGTACGTGGCCCGGCCCGCCCCGTCCAGCGTCACGGCGGCGGACGGGGTGGGCGCGGTGGAGCCGTCCGTACGGACGTCGACCCCGGCGCCGGTCAGGTGGTCCCGGATCAGCCGCCCGTTCCCGTCCGCACCGAGCTGGGTGAGGAGGGTCGCGCCGTGCCCGAGTCTGGCCAGGCCGTACGCGACGTTGGCCGGGCTGCCGCCCGGGTGGACCCGGTCGGCCGCACCCGGCAGCCGGACGATGTCGGCGACACATTCACCGATGACCAGCAGGTCGAGTCTGTCGAGCATGGGCGTGAGCTCTCCTGGAGTGCGGTGACGTGTACGCAGCCGCCGTCGAGGTGCGCGAACGGCCCGCGGACACATGGAGTTCCGATCCTGCCGCATGTCAGGCGGGCACCGCTCGCACCCGGCCGGGCGCTACGCCTCCAGCGCGTCGGCCACCAGGCCGAGGAACCGCGCATGGGCCCGGGCGCTGCACACCGGCTCGGGGTTCCACGGCACCACGCGCGCGGAGCGCTCGACCGACGCCCAGTGCTCGTTGCCGCGGAGCTCGTCCAGCGGGGTGGCGTTGGCCCGGATGTCGGCGAGCACCACGGCCGGGCGCAGGGCCGCGGCCTGGCCCCAGCCGACCGTGGACCAGTTGGCCCCCGGCCCGTCGGCGGGTTCCACCAGGCCGACGCCGAGCTCGGCCAGCACCCGCAGTTCCGGCCACATGCGGGGGCGGGCCAGGTGCGTCTCCTCCTGGCCGGCCAGGGACAGGGCCAGGACCCTCGTGGGGCCGGGCCCCGCGGTGAGGGCACGCAACCGGTCGCGGGCGGCGTCCAGTTCCCGCGTGGCCGCCGCGGGCTCCTCGGCGCCGAGGGAGCGCGCCAGCCCGGCGAAGCGGTCACCGATCTCGGCGAGGGTGCGCGCCTGGCCGACGTCGATGACGACGACCGGGACGTGCCCCTCCAGATGTTTGGCGGTCTCCGGGTCGAGCCCGTAGACCTGACCGCCGCCGTAGCTGACGGCCACCACGAGGTCCGGCTCACCCCTCAGCAGGGTGTCCACGTCCAGCGCGGGGCCCGCCCCGACGTACGCGGTCCCGTCCAGGGGCAGCGAACCGGTCTTCGCCACGTCCGGCACCACCGGATCGTCGTGCCCGGAGCCGAATATCGCGCTCGGGCGGATGCCGTGATCCCATAACGTCGCACCGGCCTGGACATAGGCGAGCACCCGCTCCGGGCGCTGCCCGGCGGTCGACACCTGTCCGCGGTCGTCGGAGAATTGCCACACGGTCGGCTCACTCACGTCATACACCTCTCACCACCGGCTGTCCGCCCCCCGTCACGGTCTCGTCCAGGACTACCTGCCCAGCGGGACCGCGCGGCACCCCCGGTGCCGGCGACGGGCTACAGGTCCGCCTCCGTGGAGCGCACCAGGTAGGTGACGGGTCCGGGGTCGGGGACCGTGATCTCCGTGAAGCCGAGCCGGTCGTAGAAGGCCCTGGCCGGGGTGTTGGCGGTGAGCATGGACAGGTGAACGCCCTTGACACCCTCGGCGTTCAGGGCCGCGAGGAAGGTGCGCATCAGCTCCCTCCCGTACCCCCTGCGCTGCCAGTCGGGCAGCAGGTCGATGTGCAAGTGGGCCGGGTGGTCCGCGAGTTCGGGCAGGATCATCCGCTCCGGGTGGTGCAGGAGGCCGATCATCTCGTCGCTGGGACTGCGCGGCGGCCCGTCCGGCCGCGGGTAGCGGTCCTCGACCAGCGGCAGCCAGCGGGTGCGGAACTCCGTCACGAACCGCGGGGTGTCGGCGGTGCCGAGGATGTAACCGACCGCCCGGCCGGTCCCGTCGTCGAGGACGAAGGCCAGGCCGGGTTCGAGGTGGGCGTAGGGCGCGGCGAAGATCGCCGGCATCAGCTCGTGGTCCGGGTACAGGTGCCGGGAGTCGCCGCCGTTGTCGGCCGTGCGGACGCAGATGTCGGCGAGGGCGGCACGGTCGTCCGGGTGATAGGCCCGTGGGCCGGGAAGCAGGGTCACCGGCTCATCCTGCCGACCGTGAGAGCGCTCCCACAAGACGGCGCGGCAAAGAGGTCACCGCCGCGCACCCCGGCCGGCCGGGCCGTCAGCCGTTGACGGCGGTCAGCAGCACCGCGGCGTCCTCCAGGGCGAGCAGCCCGTGCCGCTCCTGCGGGATCGGGTACAGCTGTCCGGCCGCGAGTTCCACGTCGCCGGAGTCGGCGGTGAGCCGGACCGTGCCGCGCAGCACCTGGAGGGAGGCGGCGGGCGGGGCGTTGTGCTCGTCGAGTGCGCGGCCCGAGGCCAGCGCGATGACGGTCTGGCGCAGCGGCTCCTCGTGCAGGAGGAGGTGGGCGCTGCGGCCGTGCGGGGAGGTGCGGGCCGCGGCCAGGTGCTCGTCGGCCAGGGCATTCAGATCGTTCGGAGCGTCCATATGCCCCACTGTGCCGCAGCCCTCGTTCCCCCGCGATCCTGCCGGGCCCGGCCGTGCGTCACGCACGGCCGGGTCCGTCCACAGGTGCGTCCCGGGTCCGCCGGTCAGGCGCGCAGCCAGACCGCGGTGTCCTGCGGCAGCCTCCCCGCGTCGTCGAGGGGGCCACTGGTGAGGAGGACCGCGGTGTGCGGGGGCAGGGCGGCGGCCTCGGCGGCCAGGTTGACGACGCAGACGAGTCCGTCGGTGCGGGTGAAGGCGAGCACGCCGGGCGCGGCGTCCAGCCAGGCCAGCCGGTCGATCCCGGGCTCCCCCGCCGTTTCGAAGCCCGGCTCGGTGCGGCGCAGCCGCAGGGCCTCGCGGTACAGGCTGAGCATCGAGTCCGGGTCTCCTTCCTGGAGGTCGGCGGCGTACGAGGCCCAGCCGTCGGGCTGCGGGAGCCAGGGTTCGGCGGTGCCCCCGAATCCGGCGTACGGTTCCGCCGCCGCCCAGGGCAGCGGGACCCGGCAGCCGTCGCGGCCCGGGTCGGCGCCGCCCTTGCGGAAGTGCATCGGGTCCTGGATGCGGTCCAGCGGGATGTCGGCCTCCGGCAATCCGAGCTCCTCGCCCTGGTAGAGGTAGGCGGCGCCGGGCAGGGCCAGTGAGAGGAGGGCCGCGGCGCGGGCTCGGCGGGTGCCGAGGGCCAGGTCCGTGGGCGTCCCGAAGGTCTTCGCGGCGAAGTCGAAGCCGGTTTCCGCGCGGCCGTAGCGGGTGACGGTGCGGGTCACGTCGTGGTTGCACAGGACCCAGGTGGCCGGCGCGCCTACCGAGGCGTGTTCCGCGAGGGTGTCGTCGATCGCGGTGCGCAGCAGTGCGGCGTCCCAGGGGCAGGCCAGGAAGTTGAAGTTGAAGGCGGTGTGCAGTTCGTCGGGGCGCAGGTAGCGGGCGAACCGCTCGGTGTCCGGGAGCCACACCTCGCCGACGAAGATGCCGTCGTACTCGTCGGCTATCGCCCGCCAGGAGCGGTAGATCCCGTGCAGTTCGTCGCGGTCGACGAAGGGGTGCGGGTCGCTGCCGTGGACGAAGTCGGGCAGGTCGGGGTCCTTGGCGAGCAGGGCGGCGGAGTCGATCCGTACGCCGGAGACGCCGCGCTCGAACCAGAAGCGCAGGACGTCCTCGTGCTCCTGGCGGACCGCGGGGTGTGCCCAGTTGAGGTCGGGCTGCTGGGTGGCGAAGAGGTGGAGGTACCACTCGCCGTCGTCCAGCCGGGTCCACGGGGTGCCGCCGAATTCGGAGACCCAGTCGTTGGGCGGGATCTCGCCGTCGGCGCCGCGCCCGGTGCGGAAGTGGAAGAGGTCGCGCTCGGGGCTGCCGGAGCCGGCTTCGAGGGCGGCCCGGAACCAGGCGTGCTGGTCGGACACATGGTTGGGAACGACGTCGATGATGGTGCGGATGCCCAGTTCGCGGGCCTCGGCGATCAGCTTCTCGGCTTCGGCGAGGGTGCCGAACGCGGGGTCGATGCTGCGGTAGTCGGCCACGTCGTAGCCGCCGTCGGCGAGCGGCGAGAGGTACCAGGGGGTGAACCAGAGTGCGTCCACGCCCAGTTCGACGAGATAGGGCAGTCTCGCCCGGACCCCCGCGAGGTCGCCGGTGCCGTCACCGTCGCCATCGGCGAAGCTGCGTACATAGATCTGGTAGATGGCGGCGTCTCGCCACCAGGTCGCGGTGGCCTCGGACGGACGGTTGGCTGCCACGTGGCGTTCCTTTCGGGCAGGTGGGACTCCGCCGCCGGCCCGGCGAGCGGGGCAGGATGGGAGAGCCGGCGGCGGAGTGCTGAGGGGAAGGCGGCCGGACGGGGCCCCGGCCGGGCGGGGGCGCGGTCCGGGAGGGGGGTTACCCCTTGAGGCCGCCCGCGGTCAGACCGTTCATGATGTTGCGCTGGAAGAGCAGGAAGATGAGCAGCGTCGGGATGGACGCGATGGTGAGCGCCGCGATGAGGACGTTCTCCGGTACGCCGCTGGCCAGTGAGTAGATGCCCACGTTGAGCGTCTGCTTGCTCGGGTCGGGCAGCGTGAGCATCGGCCAGAGGAAGTCCTTCCACACCCCCACGACGGCGAAGATGGAGACGACGCCGAGGATCGGCCGGGAGATCGGCAGGACGATCGAGCGCAGCGTGCGCAGGGGCGACGCTCCGTCGATGGCCGCGGCGTCCAGGAGCTCACGTGGGATGGAGTCGAAGAACCGCTTCAGCAGGAAGATGTTGAAGGCGTTGGTGACCGACGGGAGCCAGATCGCCCAGGGCGAGTTGACGAGGTTGCGCTGGAAGATCGGGACGTCCAGGACCGTGAGGTACTGGGGTACGACGAGCACGGTGGCCGGGATCATCAGGGTGGCCAGCATCATGCCGAGGATGACCTTGCCGAAGACCGGCCGCAGCTTGGACAGCGAGTAGGCGGCCGCGACGTCGAAGACCAGCTGGAAGGCGAGCGCGCCGAAGGCGTAGTACAGGGTGTTGAACAGCAGCTTGGACAGGTCCATCACGGTCCAGGCCTGGCTGTAGTTCTCCGTGTGGAGCGAGCTGGGGAAGGCCGTGGGCGGGCTCTGCACGACTTCCTGGGTGGTCTTGAGTCCGCCGGTGACCATCCAGTACAGCGGCCCGAGGAAGACCACCGTGAAGAGGATGATCACCAGGGCGAAGACGATCCAGTAGAAGGCCTTGCCGCGGGGCCGGCCGAGCTGGGCCGGTGAGATGAGGGTCCGCTGGCGCCCGAGGGCGGCCGCGCGTCCGGCCCTGCGCCGTTCCGCTCTGCGCCCCTCGCTCCCGCGCCGGGAGACTAGCGTGTTCGATGCCATGGTCGTGCTCCCGTCCTAGTCTTCGCTGCTGCGGCTCAGTCGTACGTACACCGCGGAGAATCCCGCGAGGACGACGAGCAGGACGAGGCCGAGTGCCGCCGCGCTGCCGTAGTTGTTGAAGTTGAAGGCGTACTGGTAGATGAGGTAGACGACGGTGGTGGTGGAACCCTCCGGGCCGGCGCCGTTGGTGAGCAGGAACGGCTCGGTGAAGACCTGCATCGTCGCGATGACCTGCATGAGCAGGAGCAGCGAGAGGATGAGCCGGGTCTGCGGGATGGTGACGTGCCAGACCTTGCGCAGCAGCCCCGCGCCGTCCAGCTCCGCCGCCTCGTACAGCTCTCCGGGGATGCCCTGGAGCGCGGCCAGGTAGATCAGGGTGGCGCCGCCCATGTTCATCCAGGTCGCCGCGATGACGACCGAGAGCATGGCGGTGTCGGTGTCCTGGAGCCACTGCTGTGCGGGCAGGTGGAAGATCTCCAGGATGCGGTTGAAGAGGCCGTACCCGGGGTCGTAGAAGTACTTGAAGAGCAGTACGGAGGCGACCGGCGGCAGCATCACGGGGAGGTAGACGAGCAGGCGCAGATAGCCCTGTCCGTGCCGGAACTCGTTGAGCACGACGGCGACGACGAACGGGACGACGAAGCCGAGCAGCAGCGCGAGCACGGTGAACAGGACGGTGTTGCGCCAGGCCTGCCAGAACGCCGGGTCGTTGAAGACGTAGGTCAGGTTGGACCAGCCGGCCCAGGTGGTCTTGCCGTCCTCGGTCTTCTGGAAGGCCAGGATGAATTCCCTGACCATCGGGTACCAGGAGAAGAAGGAGAAGCAGAGCACCGCTCCGATGAGGAAGCCGTGGGCTGAGATGTTGCGGCGCACGGCACGCAGGAACTCCTCGCGGGCGGAGTCCCGGCGAGCCGGGCCTGAATGTCCTGGACGAGGCCTGGTCGCCTTGTGGGAGGACAGGGTAGGGGCCGACATGGTGTCTCCTATGTGCCGGTGAACTGAAGCGCAGTAGTCGGACGGGGCCGGAATGCGGGACCGGGTCCGCGTGACCCGGTCCCGCGCGTCCGTTACTGGTTCGCCAGAACCTGGTTGACCTGCTGCTCAGCGGTGGAGAGCAGCTTGTCGATGTCGGCGTCCTTGTTGGTCAGCACACCGGACATGGCGTTGTCGAGGATCTTGTAGATCTCCTGCGCCTTCGGCGGCTCGGCCTTGCCCTGGACGGGGTTGTCCATGAAGGCCTTGAAGTTCTCGATGGGCATCGAGGCGTTGGCGGCGCGTGCGGCGTCGTCCTTGGTCTTGGAGTCGTTGAGGAAGAAGTTCGGCTGCGGCAGGCCGACGGGGAGCTTGTCGGCCTTGGTGCGGGCCCAGTCGAACTGTCCCTTGCCCGGCGAGAGGTTCTTGAAGTTCAGCCAGGCGATGCCGGCCTTGATCTGGTCGGGCGAGCTGCCCTTCTTGATCAGGTAGTTGTTGCCGCCGAACAGCGTGCCCTTGGCGCCGGGGATCGGGCCCAGGCCGAAGGTCTCGTACTTGGCGCCGAGCTGCTGCACCATGTAGGCGATGTCGTCGGGGGCGGCGAGGAACATGCCCAGCTTGTCGCTGGCGATCTGCTTCTGGAGGTCGCCCCACTTGAGCAGCTGGGTCTTGCCCATGCTGTCGTCCTCCCAGCGCATGTCGTGCAGCTGCTGGAGGACCTGCTTGCCCGAGGCGTCGTTGAAGGCCGCCTTCTTGCCGGAGGCGTCGACGACCTCTCCGCCGAGTCCGAACTGGGTGGCGGCGAAGTGCCAGCCGCCGTTGTTGCCGGCGCTGTACTCACCGTAGCCGGAGATGCCCTTGCCCAGGCCCGCGATCTTCTTGGCCGCGGCACGGACCTCGTCCCAGGTGGCCGGCGGCTTGTTCGGGTCCAGACCGGCCTGGGTGAACAGCGTCCGGTTGATCATCAGGCCCATGGTGTAGTTGCTGGTCGGCAGGCCGTAGAGCTTGCCGTCCTTGCGCGCCACGTCGACGACCTGGGGCTGGATGTCCTTGAGCGCGGGCACGGACTTCTCCGTGACGTACGCCGAGATGTCCTCGGCCCCGTCGTTGTCCAGCACCTGCTGGAGGTCGGAGAAGTACGCGTAGAAGACGTCGGGCTGCGACTTCCCCTTCAGCATCGCCGTGAAGCGGGGCGGCTCGTTGCACTGGCCGGGGGTGGACTTCCCGTTGATCGTGACGTTCGGGTACTTCTGGTTGAACGTCTTGATGTCCTCGTTCCACTCGCGCAGCTCCGCGGCCTTGGCCGCCGGCGGCATGCAGTCGATCGAGATCGTCACCTTCGCCTTCGGGTCGAGCGGGGCGGAAGGGTCGGACGATCCCTTCGACGCGCTGTTCGAGTCCTCGTCCTTGCTGCTGCTCGTGCCACAGGAGGCGAGCGAGGTCAGGGCAAGTGCGGTGACAAGGGCAGCCGCGGAGGCACGGCTGATACGGCGTGTGCGGCGCAACCCAGCACTTCTCATCGATGGTCCCCTTTGGGCATGAGCGTGGATGGCCCTCGGCCGACTCTCTGCCGGGGCGAGGCACACTCAACCAGCGTCGACATGTGAACGCAATATCTCGCGCAGTTTTCGTAAAAGTTTGACAGAGGTGTGCCGGGCCATGCCGTGCACCACAGAGACGCGCCGCCCGGGCTCCACGGAGCCGGGACGGCGCGTCAGGGTGGGTTCCGCACGGTTCGCGGTCTCGCGGCTGCACTGATCATGCAAACTTCGCACGTCGGGGCGCAAGGAATTTGCGCACCTCGGAACGCCGTCCGGCCGACCGGACGGCGCCCCCTGGGTGCGGTGCCTGTTACGGGTTGATGTTGATCTTCATGGTGGACGTCGTGTTCTTCACGTCCAGAGCGTTGCCGCTGAGCTTCAGGCCGTTGAAGGTCACCTCACCGACGGCGGGCCCCTGGCCGGCCTCGGGCATCTCGTTGGCCCACAGTCCGAAGCCGGACTTGGCATCGTAGGCGTCGCCGCTCTTGCGCGCGCCGGAGATCGAGATGTCCGTCAGGATCGTGTCCTTGATCGGGAACTGTGGCTGGCCTCCCACGTAGTTGGTCTGGAACATGATGCCGCTGTACGTCGGGTCGACGATGTCGACGTGGTTGATCCTGATGCCCTGGAAGACCTTGGAGGCGGAGAACAGCCAGATGCCGGGGAAAGTCTGCGAGCCCCAGAAATGGCCGCCTGAGCGGAGCACGGAGACGTTCTCGACCGTGGTCGGATCGGTCCCGAAGCCGTTCATCGGGTAGCCGAAGTCCAGCGAGCTGACCGTGATGCCGGAGTAGACCAGGGTGTCCGCGATCAGGATGTTGCGGAAGGTGTTGTTGTAGCCGCCGTAGACGGCGACGCCCGCGGCCCGCCAGGTCAGCAGCGAGGTGAGGTTCTCGTAGACGTTGTTCTTCATGTCCGCGCCGCCGGAGTCGATCGCCGAGAACAGCGCGAAGCTGTCGTCGCCGGTGGCCCGGGACTCGTTGTTGACGACGTGGTTGTCCGTCGAGCCGTTGGTCATGTTGATGCCGTCGGCGAACGTGTTCCGGATGCGGGAGTTCCTGATGGTGATGCTGTCGGTGTTGGCGCCCCAGTAGAGGCACACCTGGTGCTCGTTCCAGACGTTGTCGATCACGATGTCCGAGACGTTGGAGAAGTCGAACACCTTGCCGGGGCCGTCGATGCGCGAGGTGTAGTTCCCGAAGTACGCGAAGTTCGCGAACGACGAGCCCTTGGCGCTGGCCTCGGCGCGGAAGCCGTTGTCGGTGTTCTCCTGGCCGGAGGGTGCGAAGAACCTGGTGTACCAGGGACCCGCGCCGACGACCTTGACGGCCTTGCCGTAGACCTGGAACTTGCTCGCGGTCTGGTAGTCACCGGCCGGCAGGTAGACACCGACCAGCTTGCCCGTGGTGTCCATCCGGACCTTGTCCAGGGCGTTCTGGACGTCCTGGTGGGTGAACCCGGTGGGAACGGCGTAGGCGGCCGCGTCCGGGTTCGGGATCTGGGTCGCCTGCTCCAGGCTGACGAAGTCGATCGCGTACGTGCTGGTGTTCGCCGCGTCCTTCTGGAGCCGGATCTTGCTGCCGGCCGGCACGGTCTTGCCCAGCAGCATGTTCGCCTCGTCGTAGATGTGCCGCGGCGAACCCGAACCCGGGGAGTTGCCCGGACCGGTCTCGGCGCCGTACAGCCACGCGTACTTCGAGGTGAGGTCGATCGCCTTGAGGAAGGTGCCGTCCACGTAGACGTTCAGCTTCGAGTCGATGCCCCCGCCGCCCGCGGAGTCCGGGATGGAGAAGCGGGTCACCAGGGAGTTGGTGCTCGCCCTGGTGGTGAACTCGACGTAGTTGCCGGTGCTGTTGAGGGTGACGGCCTTACGGCCGGACGCCTCGCCCGCGACGTCGCCGACGGTCCTGTTCGGGCCGACGACCTGCGCGCCGCCACCGGTGACCCCGTCCTCCGCCTCGTACATGTCGTACGGCATGTTGGCGCCGCGTCCGACGAAGAGGGAGCTGGTGGTGGTGTTGTTCTCGCGCTTCACCGGCAGCTCGTTGGTGTCGTCGGCGATCACCGTCTTCACGGAGTACGAGCCGTTGACCGCCGTCCAGCTGCCCAGGCTCACCGGGGCGCTGGTCGCACCCGCGGCGATCGCCCCGGTGTAGGTGCCCGTGAGGGTCTTCACCGTGGCGCCCTTGGAGTCGAGCAGGGTCAGTGTGATCGCGTGGCCGCCGGCGGCTGACGCCACCGAGCCCTGGTTCTTGATGGCGACCGAGAAGGCGACGTTCTGCCCGGCGGACGGGGCCGACGGGGAGGTGCTGACCCCGGTGGAGACCAGGTCCGAGCTGGCGACGGGCTTCACGACGAGGCCGGTCGTGCTCGTGTAGGTGTTGTCGGTCTCGTTCTGCTCGATGACCTCGTTCGCCGGGTCGGCGACCGCGCTCAGTGCGTACGTGCCCGCGTCACGCGGACCGATGTCGGCGCTGACCTGGGCGGAGGCCCCGCCCGCCAGCGCGCCCACGGACGCGGTGGCGACCTTGGAGCCGCCGAGCCGGAACTCGACCTTGCTCGCCGGTGCCGCGACCGAACCGCTGTTGCGCACCGTCGCGGTGAGCGTGACCGGGTCCGACTCGACGGGCGCGGCCGGGGCCGCCGTCACCGAGTTGACCTGGAGGTTCGGGTTGGGCGCCGGAGCACCCAGCACCTGGAACTCCGCGACCTGACCGGCGCCCGATCCGGTGTTGGAGTTGAACTTCAGCTGGACGTCGGCGACCCGGCCGCTGACCGGAATGGTCACCGTGTTGCCGCTGCCCGGGCTGAAGGCGTAGTCCTTGGCCGCGGCCAGGCTGGTGAACGCCGAGGCGCTCTGCTCCCGGCCGAGGACCTGGATGTTCTGGGTCCTGGCCCCCCAGCTGCTGTCCGGGTTGAGCTTGACGACGACGTTCTCAGTGTCGGCGTTGGCCCCCAGCTTCACGGTCAGGGTGTTCGGGTAGCTGCCCCCGGCGCCTTCCCAGTAGGTGGTCACGCTGTTGTCGTTGGCGTTCTCCGCGACGAACGTGTGGACCACGGACGAGGCGGTGATGGGCTTGCCGACCGCGAGGTTGGACGCCGAGCCCGTGCTGCCGTTACGCGTGACGGTGTTGCTGTCTCCCGAGACGTTGCCCGCAGCGTCCTTGGCCCGGACGGTGTACGAGACGGTGGTACCGGCGGACTGGGTGTCGGTGTAGGTGGTGACATCGCCGGCCACGCTCTTGCGCAGCACGTTGTTGGCGTAGATGTCGTACCCGGTGACGCCCTTGTTGTCGGTGGACGCCTGCCAGACCAGCTTGATCTGACCGGCGGTCGCCTCGGTGAAGCTCAGGTTCGCCGGTGCGGTCGGCGCCTGGGTGTCGCCGCCGCTCCCGGTCCGGGTCACGGTGTTGCTGTTCGCCGAGGCGTTGCCCGCCGCGTCCTTGGCCCGGACGTAGTACGACACGGTGGAGCCGGCCGGACGGGTGTCGGTGAACGTGGTGACGTTGCCCGCCACGCTGGTGAGCAGCGCGTTGTCGGCGTAGATGTCGTAGCCGGTGACGGCCGTGTTGTCCGTCGACGCGTTCCAGGTCAGCTTGATCTGGCCGGTGGCCGGTTCGGTGAACGCCAGCTGCGAGGGTGCGGTCGGCGCCTGGGTGTCGCCCGACTCGGGCCCGTAGATCTCCAGCTCGGAGACCTGGGCGCCCGGCTGGACGGAGTTGGCGCTGACGAGCACGCGTACGTAGCGGGTGGTGGTGGCGTCGAAGGAGACCGTCGCCGTCTCACCCGCCGTGGGGCTGAAGGTGTACGCCTTGGGCTGCGTCACGTCGCTGAAGTCCGTGCCGTTGGTGCTGCTCTGGATCTTCAGCGTCTGGGTGCGGGTCTCCCAGCCGTCCGGCAGCCGCAGGACCACCCGGTCGACCCGCACCGAGGATCCGAGGTCGGCCTGGATCCACTGGGGCAGGGCTCCGTTGCGGCTCTCCCAGTAGCTGCCCGCGTTGCCGTCGTTGGCGTGGGCGGCGATGTACGTCTCGGTGTAGCTGCTGGCCGTGAGTGTGCGGCCGGCCGCGAGGTTCACCGACGACTCCGCCGCCGCGCGCACCTCGAGCTCGGCGAGCTGGCCGTTCTTCGCCGCGGTGTTCGCGGTGATGTTCGCCCGCACGAACCGGGCCCGGGTGGCGGGGACGGAGATCGTCACCTTGTTGGAGCTGCCCGGCGCGAAGGTGTAGGAGGCCGAGGTCTTCAGTGTGGTGAAGCTGGTGCCGTCGGCGCTGCCCTGGAGCGAGAGGGTCTGCCGGCGGCTCTTCCAGTCGGCGGGGAGCTTCAGGGTGACCTGGTCGATGCGGGTGACCTTGCCCAGGTCGCTCTGCACCCACTGGGGAAGGGAACTGCCCGACCCTTCCCAGTACGTCGACTGTTCTCCGTCGGCGATGTTCCCGGCGTCCCTGCCGCTGCCCTCGCTGCTCGCGGCCGTCCTGTGACCGGCGGCGATGTTGGGCCCGCCGGCCGCCGACGCGTTCAGCACCGGCCCGCCGACCATCAGCAGGCTCGTGGTGACGGCGGTGGAAAGGACCCGCCGTCTCCAGCGTTGCGTTCTCATATGTCCCCGATCTTCGGCCTCGGCGCAGGGGGCGCGGCCAAGGCGCGGCTCTGTCTGCGTACCTGCTGGGGCATGAATTCCTGCACCACCAGGATGGACTTTTGCGTTTTGCGGTCAGAGAGTTGCAGAGAATTGAGGGCGAGTCCACTGTTGCGGCAGAAGAAAGAAGCTAAACGGACTCCTTCATCCCGCCACAACTGGCCCGACAATCGCGGCATTTGACCATGCGCGAGGCAGACAGGATGGACGGCCGCCACCACGCAAGGAATTTGCGTCAGAACGCAAGCCGCTGAAAGGTGCCAGCTCGGAGGGGGAGGCCGGGACGCGGAACGCCGGGCACGACGAGGAGCGGGGCCACCGTCACGGACCCCCGCGCGCCCATCCGTCACGGCCGAGGGCGCGGTCACGAGCACGGCCATCCCGTCGCTCTATGATCGAACGTACGTCGGACCCCGGCCGGATCCTCAGCGGATGCGAATCGGCCGCCCCGCCGTGACACGCCCTCACCACCCGCCCTGCGAAGGAAACGACGTAACGGTGTACCAGCCCGACGTGTTCGCGTTCCCCGAGGAGGGACAGTCCGGCCCGTCCCTCCTCCCCCCGCCCGGTGTCCTCTCGTTGTGGCGGGTGGACGTCGCACGGCACTGCGGGCAGGCGGCGCGGGTCGCGCCGGGCATCCTCGATGCCGGAGAGCTGGACCGGGCCGCGCATCTGGTCGTCGACGCCGACCGTGAGTGCTATGTCGCCTCGCATGTGGCCCTGCGGATACTGCTCGGCGCCCGGCTGGGAGTCGCTCCCGGTGCGGTGCCGCTGACCCGGGAGCCGTGCCCGTCGTGCGGCGGCCCGCACGGCCGGCCCGCGACCGGCGGGGGTGTGCACTTCTCGCTGTCGCACACCCGCGGAGTGGCGCTGCTGGCGTTCGCGGACGTGCCGGTCGGAGTGGACGTCGAGCTCCTCCCGAAGACCGGCGTCGTGTCCGAGATCGCCGGTCAGCTGCACCCCGCGGAGTCCCGCGAGCTGGCGGAGCTTCCGGAGGAGCTGCGGCCGGCCGCCTTCGGCCGGGTGTGGACCCGCAAGGAGGCCTATCTCAAGGGTGAGGGCATCGGCCTGGCCGACGGCCTCGCCGCCGAGCACGTCGGCACCGGCCCCCGCCCCGGCCCCGGCCCGGCGGGCTGGACGATCACCGATGTCCGGGTGCCCACCGGATACGCGGCGGCGGTGGCGGTCCGCGCGGCGGGGCAGCCCGCCGCCCGCGACGGCGACCGGCGAAGATGACGACGCGGGCAGATCGCACCGACCGACCGATACGGAGGAGTGGCAGATGCCGCAGACACGAGCCGGGCAGCAGGCACGCCCGGAGGACCTGACCGATGTGGCGCGGCTGGTGACGGCGTATTACACGCTGCACCCCGATCCGGCCGAACCGGGCCAGCGGGTCGCCTTCGGCACCTCGGGGCATCGCGGGTCGTCGACGGCCACCGCGTTCAACGAGGACCACATCGCGGCGACGAGCCAGGCGATCAGCGAGTACCGCGCCCGGCAGGGCACGGACGGACCGCTCTTCCTCGGTGCCGACACCCACGCGCTGTCGGAGCCCGCGCGGGTCACCGCCATCGAGGTGTTCGCCGCGAACGACGTGACCGTGCTCATCGACGCGGCCGACGGCTACACCCCGACCCCCGCGGTCTCGCACGCCATCCTCACGTACAACCGCGGGCGCACCTCGCAGCTCGCCGACGGTGTGGTGGTCACCCCGTCGCACAATCCGCCGGGCGACGGCGGGTTCAAGTACAACCCGCCGAACGGCGGACCTGCTGCGTCTCAGGCGACCGGCTGGATCCAGGAGCGGGCCAACGAGATCATCGCCGGCGGCCTCAAGGACGTGCGCAGGCTGCCGTACGTGCGCGCGCTGGCGGCGCCGACGACCGGGACGTACGACTTCCTGGGCACCTATGTGGCCGATCTGCCGTCGGTGCTCGACCTGGACGCGGTGCGTGCGGCCGGTGTGCGGATCGGCGCCGACCCGCTGGGTGGTGCCTCGGTCGCGTACTGGGGCCGCATCGCCGAGCAGCACCGGCTCGACCTGACCGTCGTCAATCCGCTCACCGATCCCACCTGGCGCTTCATGACGCTGGACTGGGACGGCAAGATCCGGATGGACTGCTCATCGCCGTACGCGATGGCCTCGCTGATCGGACAGCGGGACCGCTTCCAGATCGCCACCGGCAACGACGCCGACGCCGACCGGCACGGCATCGTCACCCCGGACGCGGGGCTGATGAACCCGAACCACTACCTCGCCGTCGCCATCAACTACCTCTACGCGCACCGGGACCGCTGGCCGGCCGGCGCGGGCATCGGCAAGACCCTGGTGTCCTCCGGAATGATCGACCGGGTCGCCGCGGATCTGGGCCGGCGGCTGGTCGAGGTGCCGGTCGGATTCAAGTGGTTCGTGGACGGGCTGGCCGACGGGTCGCTCGGCTTCGGCGGCGAGGAATCTGCCGGGGCCTCGTTCCTGCGCCGCGACGGATCGGTCTGGACGACGGACAAGGACGGCATCCTGCTGGCCCTGCTCGCCTCCGAGATCCTCGCGGTGACGGGCGACTCGCCGTCGCAGCACTACGCCGCGCTGACCGCCCGGTTCGGCGAACCGGCGTACGCCCGGATCGACGCCCCGGCGGACCGCGAACAGAAGGCGGTGCTGGCGCGCCTCTCCCCCGAGCAGGTCAGCGCCGACACCCTGGCGGGCGAACCGGTCACGGCCGTTCTCACCTCGGCACCGGGCAACGGCGCCGCGATCGGCGGGATCAAGGTCACGACGGAGAACGCCTGGTTCGCGGCGCGCCCCTCGGGCACCGAGGACGTCTACAAGATCTACGCGGAGTCCTTCCGGGGCACCGAGCACCTCGCCCAGGTGCAGGAGGAGGCCAAGGCCGTCGTCTCCGCGGCCCTGGATGCCTGACACCGCGCCGCGAGGCCGCCTCCCCTGCTCCGTTCCGACCGGGAACATGGGCCCTGCACGCACTGCGCTGGCCGGGCACATACCCGTACCGGTCGATAGAATTCGGGCATGGGAGAGCGGCCTGTCGCGCCGACGGCGCCCGAGCTGGTACTCGAAACCGACGCAGGACCCACGGTGATGAGTCCGGTCCGGGAATACCACGTCGGACGCGACCCCTTGAGCGACATCGTGATCGACGACGTCCGGGTCTCCTGGCACCACGCGGTGCTCAGGGCCGTGGACGGTCACTGGTCGATCGAGGACGAGGGCAGCACGAACGGCACCTACACCGGTGGCCGGCGGATCCATGAGTCGGGCATCGGTCCGGGCAGCGTGATCCGTTTCGGCCATCCCGATGACGGGCCGCGGGCGGTGCTGAGCGGCCGGGCCGTGCCGGAACCCGAGCCCGGCCCGGTGCCTGCGGCTCCGGGCCCCGGCCGTCCGTCGGCCGTCTCCGTGCCCGCCGCGACCGGCACGTTCCGGCAGCCGACCACCGTACGGCCGCTGCCGTCGCGCACCGTGCGGATCGGCCGCGGTTCCGGGAACGACCTCGTCGTCGAGGACCTGAGCGTCTCGCGCCACCATGCCGAACTGCTGGCCCACGCCGACGGCACCTACGAGATCGTCGACCTCGGATCGCACAACGGCACCTTCCTCAACGGCCAGCCGGCCACCCGGGCCGTGGTCGCCCCCGGGGACATCGTCGGCATCGGTCACTCCGCGTTCTGCCTGGTCGGCGACACCCTCCAGGAGTTCGTCGACACCGGTGAGGTGTCGCTCGACGTGCAGGACCTGGCGGTCACCGTCGACAAGGGACGCAAGACGCTGCTCGACCACGTCTCCTTCCCGGTGGGCGAGAAGTGTCTGCTGGGGGTCGTGGGACCGAGCGGCGCGGGCAAGTCCACCCTCCTGAACGCCCTGACCGGACTGCGCCCCGCCGACGAGGGCACCGTCCTCTACGACGGCCGCGACCTCTACCACGACTACGCCGAACTGCGTCAGCGCATCGGACTGGTGCCGCAGGACGACATCCTGCACGCGCAGCTGACCGTGCGCCGCGCGCTCGGTTACGCGGCGGAGCTCCGGTTCCCGCAGGACACCGCCGGTTCGGAGCGGCGCGAGCGGGTCGCCGAAGTGGTGCGGGAGCTGGGTCTGGAGCAGCGGGCCGACCAGCCGATCCACAGTCTCTCCGGCGGACAGCGCAAGCGGGTGAGCGTGGCGCTGGAGCTGCTGACGAAGCCGTCGCTGCTCTTCCTCGACGAGCCGACTTCCGGCCTCGACCCCGGCATGGACCGCTCGGTGATGCACATGCTCCGCGGCCTCGCCGACGACGGGCGGACGGTCATCGTCGTCACGCACAGTGTGCTGAGCCTGGACGTGTGCGACCGGCTGCTGGTCCTCGCGCCCGGCGGAAAGATCGCGTACTACGGTCCGCCCGAGGACGCCCTGGCCTTCTTCGGCTTCGAGCAGTGGCCGGAGGCGTTCGAAGCCTTCGAGAACGACCGCGACCGGCCCTGGGCCGAGGAGTTCGCCGCCTCGCCCTTCCACCGGCAGTACATCGCCAACGCCAGCGCTCAGCCCCTGCTGCCGCACGCGGCGGCCGCGGAGGTCGCCCCGCCGCCGAAGACCCGCAGCTGGGGTGCCCAACTGCGGACCCTCGTACGGCGGTACGCGGCCGCGCTCAGCGCCGACCGGACGTTCCTCGTCATCATGATCGCGCTGCCCTTCGTCATGGGCGCGATGGCCCGGGCTCTCGCCGGGAGCAAGCTGACGCAGGAGACGGCGATGAACGCGCTGCTGATCCTGTGTGTCGGCGGAGTGCTGACGGGCGCGGCCAACGCGGTACGGGAACTGGTCAAGGAACGGGTGATCTACCAGCGGGAGCGGGCCGTCGGCCTGTCCAGATCCGCGTATCTGATGTCCAAGGTCGTGGTGCTGGGCACCATCACGGTGCTCCAGGCCGTCGTGCTGACGCTCGTCGGTCTCGTGGGCGTCGATCTCAACGCCCCGGGCGGCAAGGGGGTGCTGCTGCCACCCCTGGCCGAAATCACCCTGACGGTGGCGCTGTTGTCCTTCACCGCGATGATGCTCGGCCTCCTGGTGTCCGCGCTGGTGCGCAAGGAGGAGGTCACCATGCCCCTCCTGGTGCTGCTCGCGATCGTCCAGGTCGTCTTCTGCGGTGCGCTGCTGAAACTGCACGGGGTGCCCGGCATCGAGCAGTTGTCCTGGCTGATCCCGTCCCGCTGGGCGCTCGGCGCGATGGCGGGGACGATCGACCTGGCCAGGATCGTGCCCGGGAAGCTGACCTCGGACCCGCTGTTCGAGCACGCCGCCGGGACCTGGCTCCTGAACATGGGGATGCTGGTGGTGCTGTCGGCCGTCTTCGGATGGGCGGTGGCCAGACTGCTGCGCCGGCACGAGCCCGCGATCATGCGGAAGTAGGAGCGGCCCATGGAGAACGAGGACTTCCGCCCCACCCACGTCGTCCCCCGGGACGGGCTGCCCGCCTGGGAGTCTCCGGATGTCTCCAGGCCCACCGAACCCCTCGACCCGCTGCTCCCCGTCCAGCTGCTCGACCGGCGCGGCGACTGGGGCCAGGTGCTGTGCGCCAACGGCTGGTCGGCCTGGGTCGACGGGCGGCTGCTCGTCCCCGTACCGCACGACCCGCCGCAGGCCGGACAGCCGATGGCCCGGACGGCGGACCCCCGGCCGCTCGTCGCCCGGGTCCAGGAGTCCCTGGAACGGTTCCGCCGGGCGTCCGACGAGCTCATCGGGGGCCGCATCGACGGCGAGACCTTCCGCCGCCGTACCCAGGGGCTCCGGGCCGGTGTGGTCGTCGACGGCGAGGCCGTCTGGCTGTACGACGCGGAGCACGAGCGCTGGGTGTACACGGACGGGACCCGGCTGACGACGTACGCGGCGCAGTCCGGCCCCGGCCGCCCGAGCAGCGCCCCGGCGAGCGGCGGCGGAGCGGCTCCGGCCGCCCGGCCGGAGGCGACCCGGCTCGTCGGCCCCGCCGAGGTCGCAGCCGCCGGCGCGCCCCGGCCACCGGAAACCGCGGGCGGTGCTCCACCTCCGGCCGGTCCGGCTCCGGTCGATCCGGAGGAGACCCAGCTGCTGCACCCCCCGAACGACCCCGACCCCTCCCCCACGCATCCGCCGACCAGGCGCGGTGACGGCTGATGAGCCCGTCCCCGGCTCCCCCCGGCCCCTCGCTGCCCGCCGGGCGGCCCTCCGACCTGATCGGCCGGCAGATCGCGGACTACCTGGTGGAGGGCGAGATCGGGCGCGGCGGGATGGCGGTCGTGTACCGGGCCAAGGACCTGCGGCTGGACCGGACGGTCGCCCTCAAGCTGCTCGCCCCGGAACTGGCCCGCAACGACACCTTCCGCAAGCGGTTCACGCACGAGTCACGGGTGGCGGCCGCGATCGACCACCCGCACATCGTGCCCGTCTTCGAAGCCGGTGAGACGGAAGGAATCCTGTACATCGCCATGCGCTACGTGGCGGGACAGGACCTGCGCGCGCTCATCGACCGGCAGGGCCCCCTTCCGCTGGGGACCGCGGTCCGGATCGCCGCGCAGGTGGCCTCCGCCCTCGACGCGGCCCACGATCACGATCTGGTGCACCGGGACGTCAAACCGGGCAACATCCTGGTCGCGGCGGGTACGGACAGCGACCATCCGGAGCATGTGTACCTGACGGACTTCGGTCTGACGAAGAAGTCCCTCTCCCTGACCGGATTCACCTCGGTGGGCCAGTTCGTCGGCACGCTCGACTACGTGGCGCCCGAGCAGATCTCGGGCCGCCCGGTGGACGGGCGCTGCGACGTCTACAGCCTGGCGTGCGTGGTGCACGAGACGATGGCCGGTGCCCCGCCGTTCCAGCGCGACGACGACATGGCGCTTTTGTGGGCCCACCAGTTCGATCCGCCGCCGGCGCTGACGTCTCTGCGCCCCGATCTTCCGGCGGGTGTCGACGCGGTGCTGGCGAAGGCGCTGTCGAAGAGTCCGGACGACCGGTACGACTCCTGCCTCCAGTTCGTGGCGGCCCTGCGCGCCGCTGCCCGCGGCGGGGCGGCGGGCGGTCATCCGGCGACGCAGGTGGACCGGCGGATCGCCGGATGGCAGTCCGGGTCCGAACCACCGCCCGCACCTCCGCGGTGGGCGCTGCCGGTCTTTCACGAGCGGTCCGGGTCCGGCCCCTGAGGTCGGCCGGGCACGTCGTCCACCTCGCCGCGACGGTGGACGCGGGCGGCGAGCAGCCAGCCGAGGAATCCGGTCACGAGCCCCCACAGCAGGGCGAGTCCGAGGGCGCCCCACAGGCGCGGGCGCAGCAGGACCTCGCCGCCGAGCCCGCCGCCGAGGTCGCCCAGGCCCAGCAGGGACAGTCCGTAGTGGGCGGAGATCCGGACGAGCAGGCATACGGCGAGCACGGTGAGGGCGAGGGCCACCGCCATGTGCACGGCGTGCTGCCAGGGGCGCGTCCGGGCCGGTGAGCGCGCGGCCATCAGGAACGCGGCCGCCAGGGTGAGCACCGCCGCCACGACGACGCACCACCACGCGCGGCCGTCCTGCTCGGCGAGCGTACCGACGTTGAGCGTGGAGAGGTCCGGTGTCCGCAGCACGGAGTCCAGCATCTGCGGCATGGGCAGTCCGAACGGCCCGTCCACCTTCCCCTCCCAGGACGCCCCGAGCCCGAGGGTGAGGACGAGCCAGACCAGGTTGGGCAGTCCGAGCAGGATCACCGCGAACGTCGCGGCGGGCTGCCCCCGTGTCGCCGCGACGACGAGCGCGATGACCAGTCCGAGGGCCACGCAGACGAGCAGCAGCGCCACCATGGCGTACGCGGCCGGCCGCACCGACTCCTGGAAGCGCACCAGCCGGGCGGGGAGCGGCGCGCCGCGGGAGACGAGCAGGGCCAGGACGAGGACCCCGGCGAGCCAGAGCAGACCGAGGACGACGGTGAGCGGGATGTCGGCCCGGAATCCGGCCCGGGGCGAGGCGTCGAGCACGTCGCCGATGACACCGCCGGTCGGGTCGGCGCCGGGGATCGCGAAGGTCTGCCGGGCCAGGAGGGACAGTCCGATGAGCACCAGCGCCCAGAGCACCGCGATCCGGGCGGCCCACCCGGCGAGTTCGCGGGCGGTGGCGACGGCCCGGTGCCTGAGCGGGCGGAGGAATCCGGCGGCGAGCACCAGGGCGCCGACGAGGGTGACCGAGAGGGGCAGCACCGAGATGTCCGCGTGCGTCTGCGCGAGCTCGCCCGCGTTGCCGGACAGGTCGACCGAACCGCCCGCCGCCATGACGACGACCGCCGCGACCACCCGGGGGAACGAACCGCCGGGCAGATCCGTGGCCCCGGCCGCCCAGAGGCCGAGGGCCGCGGTGACGCCCATGACCACGAGTGCGGCGAGGACCGCCAGGAGGGCATCGCCCCAGCCGTGTGCGACGCGGCGCTCCGTCGGGCCTGCGCCGTCCGATCCCTGTGTGCTCACGGACCCACGCTAGGCAGCCGCGAGGGCGGCCGCCCCTCGGGTGGGCCGACCGCGTCGGCTTGCGGGCCGCGCGGGGGCGAGGCACACAATGGCGGATATCGGAATAATTCGATCACGACCCTGGCATGGGGAAGAAGAACCGTGAGTGACCAGCCGCCGTCGTCCGACCTGCCGCCGTCGTCCGACCTGCCGCCGTCGTCGGGCCGCCCCACGGGGCCGCCGTCCGGACCGCTCTCGGGTCCGTCGCAGGAACGCCCCGTCCCGCCGCCGCCCGAACGCCCCTCCGGACCCCCGGCCGGCCCGCCGTCGGGCAGCGGCCACGGCGGATCGGGTGAATCGGGCGGATCAGGCGGCCCCGTGGAACCGGGCGAATCCCCGCAGGGCTCCGGCCAAGGACCCCGCACTCCCTGGTGGCGGTCGGTGCCGAAGGTGGCGACCATCGCCGTCGCCCTCGTGGCGGCAGTGGTGCTGACGGTCGTCCTCACCCGGCCGGACGGCTCGAAATCGGCGGGGGGCGAGGTGTTCCTCCAGGCAGCCGGTTCGGCCGGCCGCCAGCCGTTCACCGGCTCGACCGCGCGCAGCGCACCCGGGGACGCGACGCCGACCCCCGTGCCGAGCATGTCGGCGAGCGCGTCCGGGACGGGGAACAACGTCACCCAGGGCGTGGACGGTTCGGCTCCCGGCCTGTACGGCGGCACCCGCAAGGTCGCCAGCTGCGACGTGGAGAAGCAGATCACCGCCCTCACGGACCAGCCCGCCAAGAACAAGGCGTTCGCCTCGGTCGAGGGCATCGACCCGTCCGGCGTCCCGGCGTACCTGCGCGCGCTCACACCGGTTCAGCTGCGGCTCGACACCCGGGTCACCAACCACGGGTACGAGAACGGCGCCGCCACGAGCTACCAGGCGGTGCTCCAGGCCGGTACGGCGGTGCTGGTCGACGACCGCGGTGTACCGAGGGTCCGCTGCGCCTGCGGCAACCCCTTGCTGCCGCCGGTTGCGCTGAAGGGCTCGCCCGAGGTGAAGGGCGATCCCTGGCCGGGCTACCGCGCCGGCCAGGTCGTGGTGGTGCAGCCCGCTCCGCAGCCGGTGAACGTGTTCGTCATGTTCGACCCGAAGACCGACGGCTGGTTCGAACGGGACACCGGTGACACGGGCGACGGCGACAAGAAGACCGACCCGCCCGCCGATGCGAGCGCCTCCCCGTGTCCGCCGAAATCCGGCGGAGGAACGGCGGCCCCTTGCCCCTCGGACTCCTCCTCCCGCTCCCCGGGGTCCGACGAGCCGTCGTCACCCGGGACGGATTCCGGCGGGCCGACGACGGAAGCACCCCCCTCGCCGCCGCCGACGTCCGAGGAGCCGCCGCCTTCTCCCCCGCCCTCCTCGGAGGAGCCGCCGCCGACCTCGGAGTCGGCCCCGGAGCCGGTGACCCCGCAGACCGGTGAGTCCGAGGCCCCACCGCCCGCGCCGCCGGCCTCCGGTGACGGGGCCTCGGACGGGACGGCGTAGCAACGGCGTCCGTCACCCCCGAAGCCAGGCGGACGCTGCCGCCGATCAGACCGGGTCCCCGTCGGGCCCCTGAGGGATCGCGCACGGACGCAGGATCATCAGCGGCCCTTCCGACGCCGCCACCATGGCGAAGGGAAACCGGTCGGCCTCCAGACAGAGCGCGACGTCATCGGGATGGACTCCCTGCCGCACCCCCTCCGCCAGTTCGGCGGCGGCGCGCGACCGGGCAGCGCGGCCGAGGAACCCGGCCGCGTCCGTGCCGGCGGGATCGGTGACCCTCCCGGCGATGTACTGCGCACACGCCAGGTCCTCATCGGCCCGCCCGTCCTCGCCCGTGACCACGAACGTGACACGGTCGCTGCCGCGCGCCCGCAGGAGCCGGGCCGTTGCCTCCGCCACCACGAAGCCGGCGCACAGCACCAGTTCGGACTCCTTCACCGCGAGGGCGCCGACCGTCCCCGCCGTGGTCTTCTGCACCACGGTCCGTCCGGCCAGGTCGACGGAGCGCAGCAGGCCGGGCGAGTTGACGGCGTCGAACCCGGGCGCGGGCGGACCGTCCTTGACCGCCACCCAGTCCGGGTGGCGGTCCTTGAGCGCCCGGGCTTCGTCCAGCGACCCGGCGAGCACGATCTTCTCCGCCCCCCGGGCGAACGCACAGGCGGCCACGGTGAACGCGCGCATGACGTCGACCACGACCGCCACGGAGGGAACGTCGGTCAGATCATCGATACCGAGGAAACGAGCCTTCATTCCGGTCATGATCGCGCATGCCCGGCCGGTCGGGGCGACGGGGGCGGCACCCGGTACCTCAACAGGCCTACGTGTACGCGCCTATGGCGTCGACACGGCCGGCCGCGGCGCCGCCGCCATTCCGCTCCCGATGTGGAAGCTCGGGTGCGGGGGCTGGTTGTAAGCCGTGTTCTGCCAGGCCAGCGCCGTGCGGTAGGTGGTGTCGTGGAGCAGTGTGGTGATCTTCGTGCCGGTCTCGTACGGCGTGGAGTAGATCCGCAGCGCGGTGTTGTTCGTCGTCGCCCAGACCACTTCCTCGCGCCAGTCGCCGAACAGGTCGCCGGAGATCGCGGGGGTGGCCTTGGTCCCGTTGTTGGAGTGGACCGATGCCCCGGTCAGCTGCCGGGTGTCGGCGGAGGTGCCGTACTTGTCGATGTGGGTGCCGTCCAGGAGTTCGCGGGTGGTGTCGCCGTCCCACCAGGCCAGGAAGTTGGCGCTGGAGGGCTTGCGGCTCGCCACGACGGTGCCCTTGGGGTTGCGGACCCCGTCGGCCGCGGACGACCAGGACTCGGCGCCCGCGCTGCCGGACCAGATGTCGTCGCTGACGCCTCGCCCGTTGTCACCGGCGGCCGGCGTCGACCAGATGATCTGGCCGGTCCGCGCGTCCGCCATCCACGACGAGGGCTTCGAGCTGTCCTCGTCGACCTTGAACTCCTCCGGCCCGGGCCGGGACGGGTCCAGGTCGCCGACGTGCATCGCGTCGCCGTGGCCGTTCTTCGTGGTCCACAGGGCGTTGCCGTTGTCGTCGACGGCCATGGCGCCGTACACGATCTCGTCCCTGCCGTCCGCGTCCACGTCGGCGACCGAGAGCTGGTGGTTGCCCTGGCCGTCGTACCCCTTGCCGGAGTTGGTCGAGCTGGTGGTGTCGAAGGTCCAGCGCCGGGTGAACGCCCCGTTCCGCCAGTCCCAGGCGGCGATCACCGTCCGCGTGTAGTAGCCGCGGGCCATGATCAGTGACGGCCTGGCGCCGTCGAGGTAGGCGGTGCCGGCGAGAAAGCGGTCGACGCGGTTGCCGTAGCTGTCGCCCCATGAGGAGACGGTGCCGCGTGCGGGGACGTAGTCGACCGTGCCCATGGCGGCGCCCGTCTGCCCGTTGAACATGGTCAGGTACTCGGGGCCGGACAGGACGTAGCCGGCGGAGTTGCGGTGGTCGGCGGAGGCGCTGCCGATCACCGTGCCCCTGCCGTCGACGCTGCCGTCGGCGGTCTTCATCGCGACCTCGGCCTTGCCGTCGCCGTCGTAGTCGTACACCTGGAACTGGGTGTAGTGCGCGCCCGAGCGGATGTTGCGGCCCAGGTCGACGCGCCACAGCCGGGTGCCGTCGAGCCTGATCCCGTCGACGATCGTGTTGCCGGTGTAGCCGGACTGGGAGTTGTCCTTGGCGTTGGTGGGCTGCCACTTGAGTACGAAGTCCAGTGCGCCGTCGCCGTCGAGGTCGCCGACGGAGGCGTCGTTGGCCTCGTAGGTGTAGGCGACGCCGTCGGGGGTCGTGCCGCCGGCGGGCGGGGTGATAGGCACGTCCTTGTAGCCGGTGCGGAACTGGATCGCGTGGACGGAGTCGCTCTGTTCGACTCCCCCGACGACCGCGCGCACCGTGTAGTCGGCCGAGTTGGGGGCCCCGGCGTGGAAGTAGTTCGTCGAGGCGGTGACGGGTGAGGCGTTCACCTTGGTGCCCGCACGGTAGACGTTGAAGGACACGTCGTCCGCGTCGGTGGCGAGCCAGCGCCAGCTGATCAGGTTGCCCGCGTCGGTGTGGACGCTGACCACACCGCGGTCAAGCGCCTCCGCCTGGCGTGCGGTCGCGGCATGCGAGGTCTGGCCGGTGACGACCAGTGCGGTGGCTGCCAGGAGACCTGCCGTGACGGCGCCGAGCAGTGTTCGGGTGCGGGTGGCGCGGCGTCTGCGGGGAGTCAAGGAGAGCTCAGGAGTCACGGTGCGTGCCTTCCGGAGTGGGGGCGTGGTATTCCTCAGTGCCCGCCGGGCCCGGAAAGGTTGCCGCCCGGGCGCACCGGACGGGCGGCGGGCGTTCGCGCGGCGGGGTTCACCCGTCTGCCGCAGCGCGGTGGCGGGCCGCGCGGGGCATGCGCAGGCTGTCCGGAGAGCTGCCGATACGCAGGGGTGGCGGAGCCGATGGGGGTGCGACGTGCCGGACGCCGGTCCACCGGTCCCTGGGACATCCCCGGCCGACAAGATGACGGGGGCTCTCCTGGACGCACTGTTCAGCCAGTCCGCGGTGGGGCTGCACGTCCTGGACACACAGCTGCGGGTGGAGCGGGTCAACACCCTGTCCGACGCGGTCGCACCCGAACGGATCGTGGGACGGCACTTCACCGACGCCTACTGGCTGCAGGACCCCGAGGAGTCGGAGGAACTGCTGCGCGGAGTACTGGAGAGCGGTACGCCCCTCCTGAACCATGTGATCCGCGGGCGCCTCATGGAGGCACCCGGACCCGACCGCAGTCTGATGGTGACCGTGCACCGTCTGGACGACCCCTCCGGCCGGCCGCTCGGACTGCTGGCGGCCGTCGTCGACGTCAACGAGCAGGAGAAGTCCCGCACGCGCGTGGACGCCCTGGCCTCGGTCCGCCGGAACGTGGGCCACTCGCTCGACATGGAGGCCATCTGCCAGGGCCTGGTGTCGGCGCTGGTACCGCAGTTCGCCGACTTCGCCGTGGTCGAGGTGGTGGACGACGTCCTGCGCGGCACGAGTGCGCCGGTCAGCCCGGTGAGGCCCGATGTCCCCCTGCGCCGTGCGGCCCAGTTCGGGGTCGACGGGGACACCCCGGTGGGCGAGATGCGGCACCTGCCCGCGGGCACGCCGTACGCACTCACCGCCGTCGATCTGCGGCCCAGGCTCATCCAGATCACCCCAGGCACCCCCTGGCTGGACGCGGACCCCATCACCGCGCACATGATCGCCACGACCGGCGCCCACTCCCTGATCGTGGCGCCGCTGAAGCTGCACGGGGCCTTCCTCGGTCTGGTCAGCCTCTACCGCTGCACCGGCTCCGAACCGTTCGACGAGCGTGACCTGACCCTCATGCTGACAGCAGCCGCCCATACGGCACTGAGCATCGAGACCTCGCGGCGCTACGCGCACGACCATGTGATCGCCTCGACCGTCCAGCGCAGACTGCTGCCCCAGCACGACGGCGCCCGGATCGCCGTGGAGACCGCCCATGTGCTGATCCCGGGGCGCAACAGCGGCTGCTGGTTCGACACCATCGGGCTGTCCGGCGCCCGGACCGCGCTGATCGTCGGCAGCGTCGCGGGGCACGGGCTCCAGACCGCCATCACCATGGGGCAGTTGCGGACGGCCCTGCACGCCCTGGCCGGTCTCGACCTGGACCCCGACGAGGTGCTGGCCCGTCTCAACGACACGGCCGACCGTCTCGCACGCGAACGCAGGTCGCTGCCGCCGGGCGACTCGCTGCACCGCCAGCCGCTGACGGCGAGCTGTCTGTACGCGGTCTACGACCCCTTCGCCCGGACCTGCACGGTGGCGCGTGCGGGGCACCCGGCACCGGTCGCCGTCGATCCGGACGGCCGCCCGGTCACCCTCGACGTGCCCGAGGGGCCCGCGCTGTTCTCTGAGGACAGCGCCCCGTTCGCCACCGCGACGATCGAACTCGACGAGGGCAGTGTGCTGGCCTTCCTCACCGGTTCCCGGCTGTCCGACGACGAGTCGGCGAGCAGGGTGCGGGACGCCCTCGGCTACCCGGACCGGCCCCTCCAGGACCTGTGCGACGCCGTCGTCTACAACCTCCCCGCGGCGTCGCACCCGGACGGTGCCGCGCTCCTGCTCGCCAGGACCGGCGTCGTCCCGCCCGAACGGGTCGCGACCTGGGAACTGGCCCACGACCGGACCACGCCGTCCGTCGCCCGCACCCTGGTCCGCGACAGGCTGGAGGGCTGGCACCTCGGCGAGGAGACCATCGAGGCGACCGAACTGATCGTCAGCGAACTGATCACCAACGCGGTCCGCTACGGCGCCCCGCCCCTCCATCTGCGGGTCATGCTGGACCGCACCCTCACCTGCGAGGTCCACGACACCAGCCCGGTCGCACCGCACCTGCGGCACGCCCGCACCGTCGACGAGGGCGGCCGGGGCCTGTTCATCGTCTCCCAGCTCGCGACGCACTGGGGCACCCGGTACAACACCGACGGCAAGGCCCTGTGGACCGAGCAGGAGGTCCCGGCCGACGACAGCACGTGACGGCCGCGGGCAGCCGAACCCCCTGCGTACCGCGGCGTTCGTCCTGGCCGTCCTGTGCACGCTGGTGATGACCCTCACCGCGACGGCCCGCAGCACCGAGGAGCGTGCGGCGGCCGGTGACTCCTGACGCGGACATGGGTGCGGCGCACCACGGCGGTCGGGCCGTGGTGCGCCGCGGTCGGGCGCCGGCGGCCGCCCCGGGTTCGGAGGGCGGCCGCCGACGGATCAGTGGCGGCCGCCGTGGCGGTGGCCCCAGGACTTGGAGTCGACCTTGTGACCGTGCGCGTCCCGCAGGGTCGCCGTGTCGCTGCTGTCCCAGACGTAGCGGCGGAGGTCCTGGTAGACGTCGGTGCGGGTGTCGCGGCCCACGCCGGTGTGCACGCGCACCGAGGAGCCGCCGGGCAGGCGCAGGTCGAACCGGTAGGTGCGGCGGCTCTCGTCACGGAGGGTCCAGCCGCGCAGGTTGACCGAGTGGCGGCTGGTGTTGGTGACGGTGACCCACTCGCCGTTCAGGCTCCGGTTCGAGCCGTTGTCGCGGCCGGGGCTGTTGTACTGGATCTTGCCCAGGACGACGGTCGAACGCTGGGAGTGACCACGGCCGTGGTCGTCGGCGACCGCCGGGAGGGCGGCGGCGGCCACCAGTGCGCCGGAAGCGAGAACGGCTGCGGTGATCCGTCGTGCGGAACGGGACATGAAGACCCCTCAGGGTGCGGGCCCGGGCCTTGCGGTCCGGGCGTTGTTCGGCCCCGGCGTGGTACCGGGAAGGCACACTCTGGCCTGATGACGGCGCCCGTGGTCACCGCCCCGGTGCGTGTGACGAAGTAAAGACATTTCCGTCACGGGCGACTGTAGGCGGCATCCACCGAACCGTCCGGGTACCTGTCAATTCCTGCACGCTGCACCCACCCGCGCTGCACCGGGTTGACGGACGGTCAAGCGCCGTCGCGCCCCCGTCGCGCGCCCGTCCGGGGTGTGCGGCCCGGCGTCCGGGTTCTGTAACAACCGCCACCACCCCGCAGGTGAACGCCCGTTCCGTTACTCCGGGAAAGCAGCACGGAGGTTCCCTCGAACACCGGCCGGGGTGGTCAGGGTGTCGCGCGGCCGGACGCGAGGGGCCGGCGGTCCGTCCTGCCGGACCAGCCGAGGAGAACCAATGAGCAGACGGCCGCGAACGCGCACCAGGTGGAGATGAATTCCAGCCGCCACAGCGCGGCGCACACCGCGGCCCCGCCCGCGACCAGCACCCCGAGCCATGTGAGGATCCGGTCGCCGGACAGGAGCAGGGAGCCGACGGTGGCCAGGAGGTATCCCGCGACGAGGAGTCCGGGGCGCGGCAGGTCGAGGACGTATCCGAGGGTGTGTCCGCGGATCTCCGCCGTCACCTGCCGTGTCGCGAGGCTGTACGCGAGCGCGGCGGAGGTCGCGGCGCCGGCCGCCAGCGGCACGGCGAGACGGCGGCGGGCGTGCGCGGGGGCGGCGCACATCACCCCGAGGGGCACCCACAGCGCCAGGAGCGGCAGGGCGATGACCGCCCATGCCACGGTGGCCGGGCCGGTGCCGCCGTCCGCCCGCCAGACCGCGGACTCGATGATCTGGTGGGCCCCCAGGAGCAGCGGCAGCGCCGCGAGCGGCAGATCCCGCGCCCGGCGCGCGCGTACGACGCAGCCGGCACCGATCGCCGCCACCGCGGTACCCGCGACCAGATCGGCGGTGGCGCTCCAGCACATGGGTCCCCCCGGGACTCGCGGTTCGGCCGGCCGTGGCAGGCGCTTACGGGTTCAGGCCGTGGCGTCCGACCAGGCGTACGGCGGCGGCACGGGCCCGTCCGCGGGACCCGCACCCACCCTGCCGAGTTCGCGGTCGGCGACACTCATCAGCTGACCGGCGACATCGCGCATCGCGCGGCTCGCCGCCAGTTCGCCGCCGATCGTGGGTACGTCGGGGTCCTGGGGACTGCACCGGGCGACTCCGTGGCCGGTGAGTTTCGCCGTACCGGTGTCCAGCACCGCCTCCGCCTTCGTCGTACCGTCCGTCTCGGACAGGTCGACATGGACCGTCCATTCCATCGAGCGATTCATCGCACACCTCCGGGCCCCGCACCGGCGAGCAGGCGCTGCCGGCGTGCGGGAGCACTCCCAGGATCCACCCGACCGGCCCGGCGCGCAGCTTCCCGGCCGCCCGGTCCGGCTCGGCCTGCGCGGATCCCCGGACCGAAATAGGATGCAGTCATCACGCCCGCAGCAGCCGGGCCGGGGCCCGGGCCCTCCGGGTCCGAAACGTTGGCCTCCCCGGATCGTCGCGCCACGACAGCCCTGTGATGCGGCCGGCCACCCCAGATGTCTGCGGAGCGGCCCATGAACCGGCGTCGTCCTCCCCGCTCGGCCAGTGCCGAGGAGTTGCTCACCACGCTCCAGCACCTCACCTCACGGGCACGCCGCGAGGTGGAGGTGCATCAGGCGCGGGTGGAACTGGCCCAGGCGCTCCAGCGCGAGATGCTCCCCTCCACGCTGCCCGCCCTGCCCGGGCTGCAGGCCGCTGCCCGGTACACCCCCGCGCGCAGCGGCCTGGACATCGGCGGTGACTGGTACGACGGGTTCCGGCTGCCCGACGGTTCGCTGGCGTTCGCCATCGGGGACGTCCAGGGCCATGACGTCGAGGCGGCGGCCTTCATGGGCCAGGTCCGCATCGCCATGCGGGCGCTGGCGGTGACGGCCTCGGATCCGGGCGAGGTGGTGCGCCGCACCAATGACCTGCTGCTGTCCGTGGACTCAGGTCTCCTGGCCACCTGCACCTTCGTCCGGCTCGACCCGCGCACCCTGGAGCTGCAGAGCGCCCGGGCCGGGCATGTGGGCGCCGTGTGGGCGACCGCCGACGGGCGGTCCGGCGTCACCGAGGACGAGGGCGGTCTGCCGCTCGGGATCCAGAGCGGTGAGGAGTACCCCGTAACCACGCGGCGGCTCGCGCCCGGCAGCGCGTTCGTCCTGCTCACCGACGGGGTGGTCGAAGGCCCTTCCTACCCCCTCGACGAGGGTCTGGACGCCGTCGTGCAACTGGTGCGTTCACGCGTGGGCGACAGCGCCGACGAACTGGCCGACGCCATTCTGCGGACGGCGGCGCGCACCGGGCACGAGGACGACGCCGCGGTGCTCGTCCTGCGCCACGAGGCGTACCCCGCCGCCGCGGGATGAGTCACCGCCGGGGACCGGCGCGCGTGTCACGCGGTCGCCTCCGCTGGTGGCCGGTGTCTGATGAGAGGCGTGATCCGCAGCGAGAAGCACCGACGTACGGCCGTGGCATTACTGCGCATCCTGGCCGTCGCCGGTGCCTACTACGCGGCCGGGGCCCTGGGACTGATGCGGCAGGTGACCGTCCACGGGGCGGTGATCACCCCGCTGTGGCCGCCGACCGGGATCGCGCTGAGCTGTCTGCTGTACCTGGGGCTGCGCATCTGGCCCGGCATCGCGCTCGGCTCCCTGCTCGTCATCGCCACGCTCAGCGGATCGGTGACGGCCTCCAGCGTCTTCGTCGTGGCGGGGAACACGCTCGCCCCCGTCTGTGCCTTCCTGCTGCTGCGCAGGGTCGGCTTCCGGACGGAGCTGGACCGGCTGCGCGACGGTGTCGTCCTGGTCTTCCTGGGGGCGATCGTGGGCATGACGATCAGCGCGACCACGGCCACCCTCGTCCTCCTGGCCGACGGCAAGCTGCCCGCGAGCGGGTTCTGGTCGGCCTGGGCGGCGTGGTGGGCCGGGGACGTCATGGGCGTGCTCGTGGTCACCCCGGTCCTTCTCGTGCTGCGCAGGGTGCGGATGCCGCGGACCACCCACCGGTGGGTGGAGGCGGGGGCGCTGCTGGCCGTCACGGTGATGGGCTCGCTGCTGGCCACCCGCAGTTCGCTGTCGATGCTGTATCTGGTGTTCCCGATCATCATCTGGGCGGCGCTGCGCTTCCGGCTCGCGGGCAGCGCGCCCTGTGCCCTGCTGGTGTCCGTGCTGGCGGTGGTCGCGGGCACGGACCGGGTGGGCCCGTTCGCCAACCACACGATCATCGAGGTGATGGTCAACCTCACGGTCCTGAACGGTGCCGTCGCGCTCACCGCTCTGCTGCTGGCCGCCGTCGTGGCCGAGCAGCAGAACATCCGGCGCCGGATCGAGCGCGCCTGCGAGGACCTGGCCGACGTGGTGGAGCAGCTCGCCCCGGGCAGATCGGCGGCCGCCTGGCCGTCCCGTGCCAGGGACGAGCGCGAGACCCGCTGATCCGTCCGGGACGCGGCCGTGGCTCACCCCGGGAAGTGCCGGTCCAGGAAGTCGTTGCGGAACGTGCCGGCCGGGTCGTACCTGTCCATCAGCTTCACGAAGTCCCCGTGCCGCGGGTACAGGGCGCGCAGCACATCGGGGGCGGTGCCGAAGACCTTGCCCCAGTGCGGCCGGGCGCCGAAGGGTGCCAGCGCCTCCTCGATCTCCGCGAGCACCGGTGCGACGGCCTCGCCGTCGGGGACCCAGGTGAAGTGGAAGGCCACCGACTCCCTGCCGGAGGCGGGGCTCAGCCACAGGTCGTCGCGCGCCACCGTGCGGATCTCGGAGATCTGGAGCAGCGGGGTGATCCGGTCCCGGAGCCGGGCCACGGCCTCGTACGCGGCCGCGGCGTCCTCGCGTGCCACGAAGTACTCGGACTGGAGTTCGTCGCCGTTGCTCGGGGTGAACTCCAGGCGGAAGTGCGGGAGCCGCCGGTGCCAGGGGCCGGGGACTCCCTGCTGCCGGGTGCAGTTCCCGGCCGGCACGCCGGGGATCGGGTGCCGCGGACCGTCGGCGAGCCGGGCGCCGAGCCACTCGGCCGGGGCCTGCCCCGGCCCCTCCTCGCCCACCCGCTGCTTGAGCCACACCTGGCCCACCGGACCGGGCCGCCAGTCGGTGAAGACGCTCACGCTGTACGCGGCCGCCATCACCTCGTCGAAGCCACCGGTCAGCGCGGCCTCGGGCAGGTCCTCGTAGACCCACTGCTGAACGTCGAAGGCGGGCACCAGGTCCAGCGTCAGCCGGGTCACCACTCCCAGGGCGCCCATCGACACCACCGCGCCGGCGAAGTCGTCGTCACCGCGCCGCAGGGTGGTCCGCCCGCCGTCCGCCGTCACCATCTCCAGCGCCCGGACGGCTCCCGCGAGGGAGCGGTTCCCTACGCCCGAGCCATGGGTTCCGGTCGCGCAGGCCCCGGCCACCGAGATGTGCGGCAGCGAGCCCAGGTTGTGCAGCGCGAAGCCGCTCTCGTGCAGTTCGCCGGCGAACTCGCCGAACCGCAGTCCCGCGCCGACGGTGACCGACCGCTCCTCGGGGTCGATGTCGACCACCCGTGGCAGCCCGGCCACCGAGACGAGGTCCCCCGTGGTGTCGGCGACGGTGTTGAAGGAGTGCCGGGTGCCCAGGGCCCGTACCGAGGCCGAGGCGGCCACCGTCTCCTGCAGCTCGGCCTCCGAAAGGGGTACACACAGCCGCCTCGCCCCGAACGTGATGTTGCCGGCCCAGTTCATCTCCGCGGGAGTCACCGTGCGTCCCTCTTTCGTTCATGGCCGGGCACTGTCTCCCGGCACCGCATTCTCCCAGACGGCGGCGGGGGGACGGGCGGCGAGGCGGGCGGCGGGCTGTTCACCGGCGGTGGCTCTCCCCCGCCTCGTCGAAGACCTCGCCGAGCAGTGCGTCGAAGCGGGCGAGACCGGCCTCCCTGCTCAGATGACGTGCCACGTAGAGCGGTCCGTGGGCGCCGAGCCGGTCCGCCGCGGCGGGTTCCTCGAACAGTTTGCGGACGGCCGCGAGCACCGCGGCCGGGTCCTCGGGTGCGACCAGCAGCCCGGCGCCCGAGCGCTGCACCTCCTGGGCGGCGCCGCCCCCGTCCGCCACGGAGGCGACGACGGGGCGGCCCGAGACGAAGTACGAGGTGAGCTTGGAGGGGACACCCGTGCCGCGCACGGACGCGCACTGGGTCACGACGAGGACGTCGGCGGCGGCCAGGATGTCGGTGAACTCGTCCGCGCCGGCGGGCGGCAGGAAGTCGAGGTTGGGCAGCCCCGGTGCCCGGGCCAGCAGGGCGTCGCGCTGATCGCCGTCCCCCATCAGCACGACACGTATGTCGGGGGCGATCCGCGCCGCGTCGACGAGGACCTCCAGGCCCTGTTTGCGCCCCATGGTGCCGGAGTGCAGAACCACGGGGACGCCGTCGCGCCACCCGAGGCGCGCCCTGGTGGCGGCCCGGTCGGCCGAAGGGGCCTGCGTGCGGCTCCAGTTGGGGACGAGGCGGATGCGGCCGGGGTCCACACCGTGGGCGGTGACCCGGGGGACGAGGCTCTCGTGGATGACGCCGACCAGCGTGGCCGCGCCCAGCGCGTACCGCTCGGCCCTCGCCGCGAGGGCCGCGCCGGCCTCCCGTATCCCGCTCCGGGCGGCGGCGACGCCCGTCAGGTTCCGCACGACGGGTATGTAGGGAACGCGGTGGCGGCGGGCCAGGCGGGCGCCGATGACGCCGCTCGCGAGGCCAGGCATCTGCGCGATCACGGCGTCGGGCCGCTGCGCGGGTGGTGCGGTCAGCCCGTGCGCCAGCACACTGGCCTCGAACACTCCTCTGCGCAGGACACCCTGACGGGGCGGCACGTAGTGTCTTCGGCGGTGGACGTGGACGCCCGAGCGTTCCTCGTCGGCGCGCCACACCCCTCGGTAGGGCGCCTCCGTCCGCCAGGACGGGTAGTGCGGCATGCCGGTCAGCACATGGGTCTCGGCTCCGGAACGCGCCCAGTGCTCGGCGAGCTGGGCGGCGTACGGTCCGGGGCCCGTCAGCTCCGGTGCGTAGTTCGTCGAGACCATGAGCAGACGGCGGCCCTCGAAGGGCATGCGGTGTTCTGATTCCGGCATCGGGCGATCGCCTTCCCCTGGGAGCCACCTGCGTTCCCCCCAAGGAACAGCCCCAAAAGCAAGCATGTCCATTCACGGGGTGCGCAAGCGGTCCTCGGCGTACGGCGTCAGGCGGTGGCGGTCCGGCACTCCGGGTGGCCCCAGCCCTGGTCGTTCTTGGCGATCATGTCCTTGGCCGCGTAAGGCTTTCCGCAGTGGCACCGGCCGGCGAACCTGGCGCGGATGGTGGCCCCGGCGCGGGCGCCGCTCCCCGCCATCTTCGGCGCTGCTGCGGTCCGCCGCCCCTCAGTGGCGCGGGCGGGCGCGGGGACCGGAAGATCGGCGGTGCCCTGCGAGGTGCCGGCGGCCCGCTGCGCGACGGCCACCTCGCTGGCGGCCTGGTCGGCGAGGGCGTTGAGCGGGTCGCCGTCGACCTGATGGGCCGGCACATAGACGAACTGCACGGTGCGGCCGCTGAGCAGGGAGTCGATCCGGACCACCAGCTCGCGGTTGGCGACCGGCTTGCCGGCCGATGTCTTCCAGCCGTTGCGCTTCCAGCCCGGCAGCCACTTGGTCACCGCGTTCATCGCGTACTGCGAGTCCATCCGGACCTCCAGCGCCACGGCCGGGTCGAGGGACTGCAGCAGCTCCTGGAGGGCGGTGAGCTCGGCGACGTTGTTGGTGGCGGTGCCCAGCGGCCCGGCCTCCCATCGCAGCGGCCGGCCGGCCGCGTCGGCCACCACGTAGGCCCAGGCCGCAGGCCCCGGATTACCCTTCGACGCCCCGTCACACGCGGCGATCATGCGCTCGTTCATACCCCTGATCATGCCAGCGCCGGGGCGCCCGGATCACGCCGGTGCCGCGGCGGGTGGCCGGACCCCGCCGCCCCGGCCTCCGCACCCGCCCCACCTGGCACTCTCACCGTACGTCACGCTCCGGCGTGCGATCGTCGCTCTGCGCTGCTTCTCTGAAGGAGCCCGCTCTTCCCTACCGTTCAAGGAGCGACGATGAGCGTTGCAGGAGAAACAGACCGAGCCCAGCAGATGCGTGAGAAGGCCCGGCACATGACCGAGGCCGCGGAGCGCACGAGCGACCCGGAGCAGAAGCGCCGGCTCCAGGAGAAGGCCCGGAAGCTGCACGAGCGGAGCGAGCAGCAGGGCGCCCGCGACAACAGCGACGTCCCGCTGTAGCCGACGCGGCGTACACACCACCGATGGACCGCCACCCTTCCATGAGGGGGTGGCGGTCCATCGGCGCGTGCGGAGTCCGGGGCGGGGCCTGGGTGCGGGCGGGGCGTTGATCATGGTTGCCTACGATGGCGGTCCACCGAGGACGTCACGTCGTCGCGCAGGAGCGAGGGGATTCCCATGAACCGTCATCAGGTCACCGTGGTCACGGGCGGCAGCCGGGGCATCGGGGCCGCCGTCTGTGTCCGGCTCGCGGCCGACGGCCATGACATCGCCCTGGGCTACCGCTCCGACGCGGCAGCGGCCGATGAGGTCGCCCGGTCCGTGCGGGAATCGGGCCGCCGCTGCGTCACGGTGCGGATGGACACGAGCGAAGAGGCCGACGTCGACCGGCTGTTCGACACCGCGGCGACGGAGCTCGGCCCGGTCACCGGTCTCGTCAACAACGCCGGGGTCGGCGGCCCGCTGGGCCCGCTCGCCGACGCCGACGCGGCGGGGCTGCGGCGCGCCCTGGACGTCAACGTCGTCGGCTATCTGCTCTGCGCCCGGCGTGCGGTGCGCGACATGAGCGGATCGGGCGGCGGTGCCATCGTGAACATGTCGTCGGCGGCTGCCACGCTCGGCAGCCCCGGCGAGTACGTCCACTACGCCGCGGCCAAGGCCGCCGTGGACACGATGACCGTCGGCCTGTCCAAGGAGGTCGCGGCGGCCGGAATCCGGGTCAACGCGGTGGCGCCCGGCGTGATCCGGACCGAGTTCCACGCGGACCCGGAACGCCCCGACAAGCTCGCCGCGGGAATCCCGCTGGGCCGCCCGGGGCAGCCGGAGGAGATCGCCGGCGCCGTCGCCTGGCTGCTGTCGGACGACGCCTCGTACGCGACCGGAGCGATCCTGCGGGTGGCGGGCGGTCGCTGACCTCAGGCTGTACGGTGCGGCGGTGACCGGTCCCGGCGGCCTTCCGCTGCTCTTCCTCGATGTCGACGGCCCGCTCGTTCCGTTCGGCCCGCGCGCCGGCGGCCACCCGGTGTATCCGGGCGGGCCGTTTCCACCGGGCGCCGGGGCGAATCCGCTGCTCGGCCGGATCGATCCGTCGCTCGGGCCCCGGCTGGCCGCGCTCGCCTGCGAGCTGGTCTGGGCGACCACGTGGGAGGACGAGGCGAACACGGTCGTCGCACCGCGGCTCGGGCTGCCGCAGCTGCGCGTGGTGACCTGGCCCCCGTCTCCGGACGAGGGTGAGGACGGGTGCGACGCCGAGGCCGAACGGGGTGTGCGGGCCGGGCTGCACTGGAAGACCCGCACGCTCGTCGGCTGGGCGGCGGGGCGCGACTTCGTGTGGGTGGACGACGAGATCACCGCGGCGGACCGGCACTGGGTGGCCGCGCACCACACGGGGCGGGCCCTGCTCCACCGCGTCGATCCCGGACTCGGCCTCACCGACGCGGACCTGCGACGGATCGGCGTCTGGCTGCGCGCGGGGTGAGGGCCGCGGCCCTCGTCACGCCGGGCCGGTGCCCCGTACCAGCAGAAGGGCCACGTCCGCGGCAGCGACGACGGCCGCGGCGGCGAGCGGTGCCTTGCGCCAGGTCCGGGCGAGCACGAGCCCCGCGACCGCCGCGGGTGCGGCGACCGCGAGCGTCACCGCTCCCCACCGGCCGGGCGGGCCCGCCGGGCCGAACGCCAGGACCGCCGACGCCGCCACGAGGGGCACGGGCAGCAGCAGCCGGGTGGCCGTGGCTCCCAGCCGCTGCGGCAGACCGGTCACCCCGTGGCGCAGATCGTCCTCGATATCGGGCAGGACGTCGCCCAGGTGGGCCGCCAGGCCCAGGAGCGCTCCCGCGGTCACCGCCCACCAGGCCGGCCACGGGCGGCCGGGCAGCGTCAGGGTGGCCACGGCGGGCAGCGTGCCGAACCCGATGACGTAGGGCAGCCAGGACAGCACCGTCGCCTTCAGTTTCAGGTTGTACGCCCAGGCGGCCGCGACCGCCGCCAGATGCACCGCGCCGGCCTGCGGGCCGCAGGCCAGGGAGAGCGGCACGCACAGCAGCGCGGCGGTGAACGCGGCCGCCCAGACCGCCCTCCGGCTCACCGCCCCCTCGGCCACCGGCTTGCCCGTGCGTCCGGCCGCGGCGTCCCGGCGGGCGTCGAAGGCGTCGTTGCACCAGCCCACGGAGAGCTGGCCGGTCAGTACGGCCGCGACGAGGAGGACCCAGCGGGCCCCGTCGAGGCCGCCGGCCGCGCCGAGGCCGCCCGCCGTCACCGACACCGCGATCACCGGCCCCGGATGGCAGGACCTGGCCAGTCCGGCCACGCGGCGCGGCGGCCAGGCTGTCGCGGCGTATCCACGCGTCGGTTCCGGAGTGCCCATCACGTGATCGTAGGTACGCGGGAGGAAGGGGACGTGACAGCCGCACGGGTTGTTTGCGGTGTTTTGTCACTGATGTGGGGCAGAGATGGGCCATGACGCCTCCGCAGCAGGACTCTGCATGACCCGGCTCGCAGCCGTGCACGGCACGCCGGCCCCGTACCGCCACACCCAGCGCGAGGTCACCGACATGGTGGCCCGCACCTGCCTGCCGCCGGGGGCGGACCGGCGAGTCCTGGACCGTCTGCACGAGAACGCCCGGGTGCGCACCCGGAACATGGTGCTGCCGTTGGAGCGCTACGCGGAGCTGGACGGTTTCGGTGACGCGAACGACGTGTTCATCCGCTCGGCGGTGGACATGGGCGCCGAGGCGCTGCGCGGGGCGCTGCGGACGGCGGGGCTGCGGCCCACCGACGTGGACCTGCTGATGTTCACCTCCGTCACCGGGGTGGCCGCCCCGTCCGTCGACGCCCGGCTGGTGGGGCGGCTCGGCATGCGCCCCGATGTGAAGCGGCTGCCGGTCTTCGGCCTCGGCTGTGTCGCCGGCGCGGCGGGGGTGGCCAGGCTGCACGACTATCTGCTCGGCCGGCCCGACGACGTGGCGGTGCTGCTCTCGGTCGAGCTGTGCTCCCTCACGTTCCAGCGCCGGGACGCGACGCCCGCCAATCTCGTGGCGACCGCGCTGTTCGGGGACGGCGCGGCCGCCGTGGTGGCGCTGGGCGAGGGGCGGGCGCCCGCGGCCGGGCCCGAGGTGGTGGCGACCCGCAGCCGGATGTATCCGGACACCGAGCACGTGATGGGCTGGGACATCCGCGACTCCGGCTTCAAGGTGGTGCTCGATCCGGGTGTCCCCGATGTCGTGCGCCGCTATCTGGCGGACGACGTGCGGGAGTTCCTGGCCGAGCACGGGCTCAAGCCGAAGGACGTGGCCCACTGGGTGTGCCACCCGGGAGGGCCCAAGGTCCTGGAGGCCGTCAGCGACGTGCTCTCGCTCCCCGACGGCGCGCTCGACGTCACCTGGCGCTCGCTGGCCGAGGTGGGGAACCTGTCCTCGTCCTCGGTGCTCCACGTCCTGCGGGACACGCTGGAGCAGCGGCGTCCCGAACCGGGTTCACCTGGCCTGCTGCTGGCCATGGGCCCCGGCTTCTGCTGCGAACTCGTGCTGCTGCGCTGGTAGGTCGGAGGACACATGATCTGGTACACCGCACTGGTGCTGGCCGTGGCCGGCGAGCGCCTCGCCGAACTCGTCGTCGCCCTGCGCCACACCCGCTGGGCGCTGGCCAGGGGCGGGACCGAGTCGGGCCGCGGCCACTACCCGGCCATGGTCGCCCTGCACACGGCGCTGCTGGCGGGCTGTCTCGTCGAGGCGGGACTGGCGGACCGGCCGTTCGTGCCCCTGCTCGGCTGGACGATGACGGCCGTGGTGATCGCCGCGCAGGCGCTGCGCTGGTGGTGCATCCGTACGCTCGGGCCGCGCTGGAACACCCGCGTCATCGTCGTCCCGGGACTGCCGCTGGTGACGGGCGGTCCCTACCGGCTGATGCGCCACCCCAACTACGTGGCCGTCGCCGCCGAGGGGCTCGCGCTGCCGCTCGTGCACGGCGCGTGGGTGACCGCGGTGGTCTTCACCGTGCTCAACGCGGCGCTGATGGCCGTACGCATCCGGTGCGAGGACGCGGCGCTCGCCTCGGCACCGGCGGCGGGTGTGCCGGCGTGATCGATCTCCTGATCGCGGGCGGCGGCCCGGCCGGACTCGCCGCGGCCATCCGGGCGGCCGCTCTCGGCATGGAGGCGGTCGTCGTGGAACCGCGTACGGCCCCCATCGACAAGGCCTGCGGCGAGGGCATCATGCCCAGCGGGGTGGCGGCCCTGCGCGCCCTGGGCGTCGAGGTGCCGGGCCGCCCGCTGCGCGGCATCCGTTACGTGGCAGGGGCGCGGAGGGCGGAAGCGGCGTTCCGCGGCCGGCCGGGGCTCGGTGTGCGGCGGACCGCGCTGCACTCGGCGCTGCACGCGCGGGCGCTGGAGCTCGGCGTCCGGATCGTGCCGGGCAAGGTCACGGAGGTGCGGCAGAGCGACGACCGGATCGAGGCCTGCGGGCTGACCGCCCGCTGGCTGATCGCCGCCGACGGACTGCACTCGCCCGTCCGCCGCGGACTCGGCCTGGACGGGCCCGGCAGCACCGTGCGCCGGTACGGGCAGCGACGGCACTACCGGATCGCCCCGTGGACGGAGTTCGTGGAGGTCCACTGGTCCCGGCACGGTGAGGCGTATGTGACGCCGCTCGCGGACGGGCTGGTGGGGGTGGCCGTGCTGAGCGGGGAGCGTCTCGCGTACGAGAGCCAGCTGGCCGCCTTCCCCCGTCTCGCCGCCGGACTTCTCGGCCGGGACGCCGGTCCCGTGCGGGGTGCCGGCCCCCTGCGCCGGCGGGCGCGGACCCAGCGGGCCGGGCGGGTGCTGCTGGTCGGTGACGCCGCGGGGTACGTGGACGCGCTGACCGGCGAGGGGGTCGCGCTGGCGGTGGCGACGGCCGGTGCGGCGGTGGACTCGCTGGCCGCGGGCCGCCCGCAGGACTACCCGGACCGGTGGGCGCGGGTGACCCGGCGTCATCGTCTGCTGACCTGCGGCCTGTTGTCGCTGGCGCGGCGGCCCGCCACCGCACGGCTGATCGTGCCCGTGGCGCACCGGGCCCCGGCCCTGTTCGGCGCGGCGGTCCGCGCGCTCCAGTAGGCGGCTGCCGTGCCTCCGCCAACGGCGCGTGATCATCATGGAGTTGCTGTGGCAGACTGCGCCGGAGGAGCGGTTCTCACTCTCATCAGCAACGGAGTTCGCCATGACGACCGGGACGTCCCAGCCCCCCATAGACACCAGCAGGCCGCAGTCGGCGCGCGTCTACGACGCGCTCCTCGGGGGCAAGGACAACTACCCCGTCGACCAGGCCGTGGCGGAACAGCTGCCCGTCGAGGCGAAGATCGGCGCCCGGCAGAACCGCGCGTTCATGAACCGCGCCACGGCATGGCTGGCCGGTGAGGGCGTCGACCAGTTCCTGGACATCGGCACCGGCATTCCGACCGCGCCGAACCTTCACCAGATCGCGCAGGAGATCAACCCGGCCTCGCGGGTGGTCTACTGCGACAACGATCCGATCGTTCTGCGTCATGCCGAGGCGCTGCTGATCAGCCGGCCGGAGGGTGCCACGGACTACATTCCGGCGGACGTCCGTGAGCCGGACAGCATCATCGAGGCGGCCCACAAGATCCTGGACTTCCGCCGCCCCGTCGCCCTCTCCATGCTCGGCCTGCTGCACTTCCTGCCCGACGCGGTCGATCCGATCGGGATCGTCCGCACACTGACGGACGAGATGTCGCCGGGCAGCTACGTGGTGCTGTCCCAGGGCGCGTCCGACGTCAACCCGGAGCGGGGACAGCAGGGTGCCGACGAGTACGACAAGGGCGGCATCCAGCTGGCGCTGCGCACCCGCGCCGAGTTCGCCCGGTTCCTCGACGGTCTGGAGCTCGCCGAGCCCGGCCTGGTGACCGCCCCCGAGTGGTTCCGCGGCACGACGGCGCCCGAGCCCGAGCACAGTGGCCTGTACGTGGCCGTCGCCCGCGTCCCGTAGCCGGGCAGGCGCAGAGGAAGGGATTCCGCCATGGATGAGGAGCAGGGCCTGCCGGACCAGGGCCCGTCGGGGCCCGGCGGGACGGGGCAGGATCCCACCGCTGCTTCGGTGTTCGACGCTCTCGGAGCCGACTACGAGCGGGCGTTCGGCGGTTCGGCCGCTCATCGCGCCTCGCTGGAAAGCCTGTTGGAGCGGATCGCACCGGGCAGCCGGGTGCTGGACGTCGGCAGCGGCACGGGGCGGCCGACCGCGCGGACGCTGGCGGACGCCGGCCACGAGGTGCTGGGCGTCGATGTCTCCCCGGTCATGGTGGACATCGCGTCCCGGCAGGTGCCCGGGGCGGAGTTCCGTTGCGCCGACATCCGCGAACTCCACCTGGAGGAAGCGTCTTTCGACGCGGTGTGCGTGTACTTCTCACTCCTCCAGCTGTCGCGTGCCGAGCAGCGGGATGTCCTGCACCGGTCCGCACGCGCACTGCGGCCGGGCGGGCATCTGGCGGTGGCGACCGTGCCGTTGGACCTGGAGGGGGTGAGCGGCGTGTTCATGGGTCAGCCGGTACGGGTGACCAGCTTCGGTGAGGACGCGTTCGCCGATGTGGTGACGGAGGCGGGGTTCACCGTTCTGGAGCGGGAGAGCACCCTGTTCACCCCCACCCATCCGGCGGGGGTGCCGGAGCCGCATCTGTTCCTGCTGGCGCGGCGGCACTGACGGGTCACCGCGCGAGCGGGCGCGACACCCTGCCCCGAGGGGTGCGGACGAGCGGGAGAAAGATTTTTCGCGGACGTGTCACGTTTCTCCGTCGGGGCGTGTCGATGCAGTGCCGGACCGGCCACCGTGGCCGGCGCGAGAACACTCCGGCACCGTCCGATGAGGAGCCTTCACCATGTCCGTCGCCCACGTCGTCGTCACTCTCGTCGCTGCCGCCATGGCCGGATACTCGGCCGGCGCCCTGCTCTTCCGCGCCCAGTGGGTCGTCCAGGCCCTGACCGACTACAGCGTCCCCCGCTCCTGGTGGACCTGGCTGGGAGCGGCCAAGGCAGCCGGGGCCGTGGGCCTGGTCGCCGGACTGTTCGTCCCGGTGGTCGGCATGCTGGCGGGGGCCGGTCTGGTGCTGTACTTCGCCGGTGCGGTCGTCACCGTGATCCGGGCCCGCTGGTACACCCACATCCCGTTCCCGCTGGTGTACGCGGCGCCGGTCGTCGGGGCCATGGTCCTGGGGCTCGCGGCCTGAGCCTCCGGGCCGCCCCGGGCCGCGGGACCGCGGCCGGTTCAGCCGTCACGCAGGCCCCCCGGGGCGTTGCGGGAGGCGAGGTCCAGTCTCACGCGCCCGTGGCTGTGGCGGGCGATCCCGGCCGCGAGTGTGTCCCAGTCCGCGGCGGTGAACCTCCGGTCGTCGGCCAGGTGGTGCCTCCCCCGGCCGGCGGCGGCCGCGTCCGCGGGTATCGCGTACAGGGCCACGACCGGATCGTGCCGGTCGCTGTCGAACACCAGCAGGGCGATGTCCGGCCAGCGCAGTTCGTGCGTGGTCACCCACGTGATGCGGCCGCCGGGCGACCGCCGTTCCTCCCGGACCGTGACGGAATCCGGGCCCGCGGTGATACGGATGCCGCCGGCCTCGATGGTGGCGGGGCCGCCGGGCGGGGCGGCGGCGGTCCCCGGGCGCGGCGGTGCGGAGCCCGTCCGCTGCCGGGGCGGTGCGGCGCTGGTGCCCGGCCGTGCCGGCGGTCCGGCGATCAGTACGGTGAGGAGCAGGTCCCCCGACGGTGCGCCGCCCTTCCCCGGCGTGCCCCGGCCGCGAATCCTCAAGGTGCTCCCGTGCCGGACCCCGACGGGGATGCGCACGGTGACGCTCCGGGGACCGCGCCGGGTCAGCCCGGTGCCCCGGCACCGCGCGCACCTTCGTCCCGCGCCCACGGTGCGCACCCCGCGGCCGTCGCAGTGCGGGCAGCGGGCCCGCACCCGGTAGTCGACTGGCACAGTGCCGCCCCCTTCGGCCTGCTCCGGGGTCAGCGACACCCGGGCGCGCGCCGGCCGCCTCGCCCGGCTCTCCCTGAGTGCGAACCCGCAGACGCCGAGGAAGAGCAACGGGCCGACAGCGATGCCCACCCCGCCCAGAACGTGCCGGAGGCGCCGCGCGTCGTCCATGTCGTCCTGCGTGACGGCACGGGTGGGGGTGACACAGGAGTCCCCGTGGATCACTCCGCCGTCGCCGCACTCGACGGGGCCGCCGAAGAACGTGGCGAGTCCCCAGACGAGGATCACCGATCCGACGAAGAGGGCCCCGAGGCACCTCACCCGCGCCGTGCTCCTCGCCATCGCTCCCCCAGCCGTTCTGCGCGCGCCCTGTCATCCGCCCGGCAACGACCGGGTGCTGCGCCGCGCTCGTACGCGGGCATGTCCGTACTGACGCACAACACCTGTATGGCAGTTGCACCTGTCCGAAGCCAAGGGCGGGCCCGGCCGGGCCCGCCCGGTGGACCGTTTCCGGCCGCCGAGATGCCGAACCCCGCACGAGGACATAGCTTCCATGTGGCGCATACCGCGCTCCGGGAGGTGCTGATGCGGAAGGCGAGCCGCGCTCAACGCCGTGTCTCCCGTATCTCCGGCCGCGGGACGGTTGGCCGAAGCCGTGTGCCGCGATCGCGGTCCGCGGCGGCACTCACCCGTACGGCGACCGGCCGCGCGTCGGCCCTCCTGTTCACGGTCCTGCTCGTGTTCGCCGTCCTGACACCGTCTTCGCACGCCGGCACTCCCCTGCTCCGGCGTGGCGGCGACGCCGTCCGCGCGCACTGCGGCGACTCCCCCGCGTCGTGCGGGGGCACCGTGGAGTGGCTGAACCGGTACAGCTACTCGACGGGCTTTCACCCGTTCACCAGCGCCCACGACGTACGCCGGCAGCTCACCGACAACTTCTGGCTGTTCCCGGTGAGCGGCGCGTGCCCGGCCAGGATCGAGCCGGGTGACGAGTGCGATCTGCTGGGCGGCAACCCGGTCCGGGTCGAGGCCGTCGGTGCCGACGAGCTGCGGATCGCGACGCTGCCCGGTCACGGCCTGGGCGAGGGGCTGCACATCCGCTTCGCGTTCACGCGTTCGCTCGGCTTCCACTATCTGGACGTCAGCGCCTGGCAGGACCGGCCGACGTGGTGCACGGAGGGGGCGCTCTGCGGCGCGGCCGGCCGGGCGGGCGCCTGGGTGCTGTGGAAGGTGCTGTCCGCGACGCTGGCGGTCAGCGCGTACGCCGCCTGATCCGGCCGGGCCGCCCGACGCCCTTGCCCTCGCGTGCGCTTCAACACCTAGCGTTCCCGGCCATGGAGACCTTGGAGAACAGGACGTTGGGGCGCAGCGGCATCCGGGCCGGCGCGCTGGGATTCGGCTGCTGGGCCATCGGCGGTGAGTGGACGGACCCGGCCGGGGCGCCGCTGGGCTGGGGGAGGACGGACGACGAGGAGTCCGTCGCGGCGGTGCGGCGGGCGCTGGAACTGGGCGTGACGTTCTTCGACACGGCGGACGTGTACGGGGCCGGGCACAGCGAGCGGCTGCTCGGCCGGGCGTTGCGGGGGCGGCGGGCGGAGGCGGTGATCGCCACGAAGTGGGGGAACGTCTTCGACGAGCGGCAGAAGGTGATGACCGGCGGGGACGACAGCGTGGGGTACGCCCGTGCGGCACTGCTGGCCTCGCTGCGGCGGCTCGGCACCGACTACGTGGACCTGTGGCAGCTGCACCTCGGGGACGCCGATCCGGAGCGGGCGGCACTGCTGCGGGAGGCCTGTGAGGGCTTCGTACGGGAAGGGCTGATCCGGGCGTACGGCTGGAGCACGGACGATCCGGCCCGCGCGGCGGTCTTCGCGCGGGGTCCGCACTGCGCCGCCGTGCAGCACGGGCTGAACGTCCTGGTGGACGCCCCGGAGATGGTGGAGCTCTGTGAGCGGGAGGAGCTGGCGAGCATCAGTCGCGGTCCACTCGCGATGGGCCTGCTCACGGGGAAGTACGGGCCGCTGAGCAGGAGCGCCGCCGGTGACATCCGGGCCACGCCGCCCCCGTGGCTCGACTGGTTCGACGCGGGTGGGGTCCCGTCGCCCCAGTGGCTCGCCCGGGTCGAGGCCGTGCGGGAGATCCTCATGTCGCAGGGGCGCACGCTCGCGCAGGGCGCACTCGCCTGGCTGTGGGCGCGCAGCCCGCGGACCGTGCCGATCCCGGGCTTCCGCACCGTCGCCCAGGCGGAGGAGAACGCGGGGGCGGTGGCGTACGGACCGCTGTCGGCGGAACAGCTGGCGGAGATCGGGAAGCTGCTCGGGCGATAGGCCGGGCGCCCCGGGGCCGGCCGGTGCGGGAAGGGTGGCGCTACTTCGCGGCGCCCCCGCCGACGCCGTCCGGTCCCTCGTCCAGCTCCGACGAATCCAGCTCCGACGCGTCCAGCGCCGCGGTGAGCCGGTTCAGCCGGTCCCGGAGTTCGCTGATCTCGTCGAGCTCGAAGCCGGTCGCGGCGGCGATCCGGCGGGGCACGAGCAGGGCCCGCTCGCGCAGCGCCGTGCCCTCGTCCGTGAGGTGCGCGTGCACCGAGCGCTCGTCCCGGGCGCTCCGCTCACGGCGCACCAGACCGGCCGCCTCCAGGCGCTTCAGCAGGGGCGAGAGCGTGCCGGAGTCGAGCCGCAGGTGCTGACCGAGCGTCTTCACGGGCAGCTCGCCGTGCTCCCAGAGCACCAGCATCACCAGGTACTGGGGGTAGGTGAGCCCCAGGTCCTTGAGGAGCACCCGGTAGACACTCCCGAAGGCGCGCGACGCGGCGTTCAGGGAGAAGCAGATCTGCTGGTCCAGGCGGAGGTAGTCGGCCCCGGACGAGGCCGGGGCCGTGCGGGCGGGGCTGGGCGTGGCGGTCATGGACTCAGCATAACGCCGCGCACCCGATTTGATTGTGCACAACTTAATTGTGTGCTTCACTTCAGGGGAAGCGGCCGGACATCGCCGCCGGAACATGACCTTCGAGAGGACCGGTTTCCATGGACACGATCTACACCGCCGTCGCCACCGCCACCCACGGCCGCGACGGCCGCGCCGTGAGCAGCGACGGCAAGCTCGATCTCCAGCTGGCCGTCCCCGTGGAGATGGGCGGCAACGGCCAGGGCACCAACCCGGAGCAGCTGTTCGCCGCCGGATACGCGGCGTGCTTCGCGAGCGCCCTGGGCCTCGTGGGCCGTCAGGCCAAGGTCGATGTCAGCGATGCCGCCGTCACGGGCGAGGTCGGTATCGGCAAGCAGGGCGAGGGCTTCGGTCTCGCGGTCACGCTGCGGGTGGAACTGCCCGAGTGCGTCGACGAGGCGACCGGCCGCAAGCTCGTCGAGCAGGCCCACCAGGTCTGCCCGTACTCGAACGCCACCCGCGGCAACATCCCGGTCGAGCTCGTCGTCGAGTAGCCGATCCACGGAAGGACCGGCGCCCGCCCCGGAGCACGCGCTCCGGGGCCCGCCGTGCGTCAGGCGTGGAAGCCGTTGCAGACGACGGACGTGTAGTCCGACGGCCCGCCCTCGACGTGGTAGATCACGACGGTCCAGTCGCCGCGGTCGTCCCCCACCGGGATCGCGTCGACGGCCCGTTCACCGAAGTGGGCCCGGAAGTCCTGGGGGTAGCGGAGCTTGACCGTGCCGCCGGAGGTCCAGTGCGCGTAGAGGTCGACCGGCTTGCTGGTGAAGCCGATGCCCTTGCTGACGGTGGCGAGCGGCCGGCCGGTGGCGCGGTCGGTCTCGTGCGGGGGCCGGACGCCGACGGATACGTAGTACGGCTCCGGCCTCTTCCCCTCCCCCGCACCCTCGGGCCGCATCGACACCGTCGCGGTGTCCGAGCCGGTGGTGTGGGAAACGGAGGACCTCAGGCCGTCGGGCGGCGTGACGTCGGGAAAGGCGCCGTCGCAGTCGCCGCTGAGAAAAGCGGCCTGCTCGGAGTCCCCCGACAGGGTCCAGCGGTCGTGCGAGACACGGTCGTTGAGGATGTGGTCCGGCGGCCCGGCGGACTTCTTCCCGCCGTCCGGGCCCTTGCCGGCCGGACTCGACACCACAGGCCGTCCGGACCGGGTGGTCCCGGGCGTGGCCGACGCGTCGTCCTCACTGCCCGATCCGGGGAGCAGCCAGACCGTCAGCGGGACGGCGGCGGCCACCGCGCACACGGCGAGCCAGGTCTTGTTCCGCGGGGCCCGGCCGGGACGGCTCCGCCCGTCCGGGCCGTCGGAGGGTGCCGTGGTGCCGGACGCCGGCGAGCCGGACGGCCCCTCGCTCCCCAGCCTCGTGCGGGGCCCGGTCCCGGTGGCCGGCAGGACGTCCGTTCCGGATTCCCATCGGCGCCGCTCGCCGGAGGGGACGGGCCGCGTCCGCTCGTCCGGTGACACGGGCACGGGATCGGCGGCCCGGGCCACGGCACGGTAGTGCGGGTCCGAGGCCAGCGGTGAGTCCACCGCGCATCCGGCGATGACGGCGGCCGGGTCCGGCCGCCGCGCCGGGTCCTTGGCGACACACCCGCGGATCAGTGCGGCGGCCTCCGGCCGTACGCCGTCCAGGTCGATGTCCTCGTAGACGGTCCGGTAGTTCACGGACGCCGCATCACCGGCTCCGTACGGGGGCCGCCCCGTCAACGCGTACGCGAGGGTCGCGCCCAGGGCGAAGACGTCCGCCGCCGGGCCCACCTCGTTGCGCAGCAGCACCTCGGGCGCCGTGTATCCGGGCGTCCCCGACGTCGCCCCCTCCCGGGTGAGGATCGTCTGCTCCAGCCCCCGCGCGATCCCGAAGTCGATGAGCTGCGGCCCCTGCGGCGAGAGGATGACGTTCTGCGGCTTCAGGTCCCGGTGCGTGACGCCGTGGGCATGCACGGCGGCCAGCCCCTCGGCGAGCGCCGCGAGCAGCCGCAGCGCACTGTCCGGCGGGAACGGGCCGCTCGCGCCCACGGCGCCCCGCAGGGTGGGCCCGGCGACGTACTCGGTGGCCAGCCAGTACGGGGACGCGTCGAGCGCGGCCTCGATCAACTGGGCCGTGTAGGCGCTGCGTACCGTCTCGACGGTCGCGGCCTCCCGCCTGAACCGGGCCAGCGCTTCGGGATGGTCACTGATCTCGTCGCGGATGACCTTCACCGCCACCAGCCGCCCGCCGGGTGACCGGCCGAGATACACCCTTCCCATGCCGCCCGCGCCGAGGCGGGCCAGCAGCTGGTAGGCGCCTATTCGCGCGGGGTCCGAAGGCCTCAGAGCATCCACGGCCCGACTGTGCCACATCCGCCCGCGCGAGGGACCGGCAGGCCACAACTCCGGTGTCCGTTCCGGTCGATGTCCCCGGAGACCCATCGCGGCACGGTCCCGGGCCGACCCCGGATCAGGGAGCGGAGTCGTGCACCGACCCGCCCGCGGTACGGGCCGAGTCGGCGATCGCCTGGAGCGCGGCGACATGACGGCCCAGCGCATCCCGGCCCACCTGCGTGAGGGAGAGCCAGGTACGGGGACGCCGGCCGACGTGCCCCTTGCGGATGTGGAGGTAGCCGGCCCCCTCCAGAGCCGTGGAGATCTTGCTCAGCGCCGAATCCGAGAGCCCGCAGTGATCTCTGACTGCCGCGAAGTCGGCCTCGACGCAGGCCGAGAGGAAGGCCGCGACCGCCAGCCGGCTGGGGTGGTGGATCGTCGCGTCGAGCGCGGGCCCCGCTCCCCGGCCGGCGGAGTCCACACTCATACGCGTCCCCGGATCCCACGTCGGGCCCGGCTGTTGTGTGCGACGCACCGGCCCCACGTACTCAGTCCGACGACCACGGCCACGGCCACCGTGGTGACGCCCCCATCGGCCCCGGACAGGAGGCAGACGGCCCACGCGGCACCCGCGGCGGCGAGTTGCGCAAGAACTCCGGCCCCACGGCCGCGCCGGAGGCGGGCCGCGAGCGGCAGCCGCACTCCGGTGGCGAGCGTGCGGGTGCGCATGAGCAGCAGGGACAGGCCCCAGACGACGACGGCGCCCGCCCACACCAGGGCGGGGTGGTCCGCATGAGTCACCCCGCTGCCGATCACGACGACCCCGGCCGCGCCGGAGAGCGCGGCCATCAGGCCGTACCACCAGGGGCGAGGCACTTCCGCGGGCGCCGCCCTGGCCGTGTCGACGGAGCCCAGCGCCCGCGCTGCCGCCCGGGCGGACGGCTCCAGGTCATGGGGGACGGACTCCGTGGCACCTTCGTGCGCGGGCATGGGACGTGACACCTCCGGGCCGGGGACTCCTGTGTTGCCATCCTCGCACGTACTTTCCTGTATGGAAAGTACTTGCCCGGTGGATGCTCGCCGGCTGTCCGGTGCCGCGTCGGCGCCCGTGGTTCAGCCGGGGAGCGAGAGTCCCTGGGACACCCGGATCGCGGAGGAGAGCAGTCCCTGCCGGACGTGGCTGCTGCGGTACATCCGGTCCGACCGGAAGGAGATCCCGAGGGACCCGACCTGATCGCCGCTGTACACGGGCACCGCGACGCAGGTGGTGCCGCGGACGTACTCCTCACGGTCCATGACGAGCGGCGCGGTCGACGAGGTGTCGAGCTCCTGGATGAGTTCCTGCCGGTGTGTGATGGTCCGGGGCGTGAGGCCGGTCAGGGAGTGCCGGGACAGGTAGTCGGCGCGTGCCTCCGGGTCGAGTTCGCGCAGCACGCTCTTGCCCAGGGCGGTGGCGTGCCCGGCATCCTCGAAGCCCACCCAGAGGTCCACGCGAGGGGTCCGGGCGCTGTCGACTATCTCCATGATCCGGATCTCGCCGTCCACGTACAGGGTCAGGTAGACGGCTGCCGACAGATCGTTCCGCAGGGCGGTGAGAACGGGGCGGACACGGTTCAGCAGTCCCTGGCCGTCGCCTCCCGCGCCCGTCCCGGCCAGGGTGAACGTACCGTCGTCCAGCTCCCGCACGTACCCGTCCCGGGCCAGCCCGGGCAGCAGCTCACGGACCGTGACCAGCGGCAGCCCCGCATCGCGGGCCAGCTGCTCCGCGGTGGCCTCGTCCCCGTGCGCCCCCGCGGCCTCCAGCAGGCGAAGGGCACGCCTGACGGCCGCGACAGGCTCGGGGCGTGCGTGGTCAGCCATGCTCCCAAGCATCACCCGGGGACCCCGGAGCGGCAACGCGTCCCGGTCGCGGAGCGGCCCGGGTGCCCCCGCGGGCGGGGAGGGCTCCGTGCGTCAGCCCGTGACGATCCCGGCGACGAGGTTGATGGTGGTGGCCAGGATGCTGGCGCCGAACACGTACGACAGCAGACAGTGCCGCAGGACGATCGCGCGGAGCGGGGAGCTCGACACGTTGGTGTCGGAGACCTGGTAGGTCATCCCGAGGTTGTAGCTGAAGTAGAGGAAGTCGATGTAGCGCGGCGGATCGTCGGAATTGAAGTCGATCCCGCCCCGCGGCGCCCGGTAGTAGAGGTACGCGTAGCGGGTGGCGTACATCAGGTGGAGTGCGGCCCATGCCATGAAGACACCGCACAGCGCCGTCGCGGCCGCCGCGTGGGTGAGGTCCGACCGGTCGACCAGGAGCAGCAGCACGATGCCGACCAGTCCGCACAGGGCGGAGCCGACGACGACGAGTTCCTCGACGACGGGGCGGAACTCCTCGCGCCGGGCGTTCCGATGGGTGGTGGCGGCGTCCATGGGCCACAGGACGAGCCAGCCCGCGACGACGAAGAGGGTCTCCACGGCGGCGATACCGGCGAGCAGGCCCAGCGGGACGGTGGTCAGCAGGGCGACGACCGCGCCGGTCGCCGCGCCGACGACCGCCGAACCGGCGAGCCGGGGAACGGCGGACAGCGGCAGCCGGTGGCTGATGGGCTTCACGATCGACCGCCTCGGTGGCTGCTCGGTGAGGTCTCCGGCGCCTCCCCTCGGACACGGACCCGCGCGGAGACCGGGAACGTCGTCCCGCTGGCAGTAGAACGTGATTCCGCGGCCGTCGCCACGGGGACGGGACCGGCGCGGTGGGGCACCGGCTGCCGGATGGCGCGGGTGGACCCCCCGGCATAGCCTGCCCGGGACCAGCGTTTTGTCACCCACCCCCATGGTGGAAGGGCTGAGGAACTTGAGCGCGAACGGTGACGGCCGGCAGCCCCGGGAGCCCGAAGTGGGGCCCACCCCGGACGAGGAGCCGAAGTTTCGCCCCTACCACCACCCCGCGGCCGGCTGGGGGGCGGCCAGGAGCGTGACCCAGTTCCTGGTACGTGAGCGCGCACTGGTCGACGGCCCGCGGGCGATCATGCGGATGAACCACGAGAACGGCGGCTTCGACTGCCCCGGCTGCGCGTGGCCCGACGACACCAAGGGCCTGCATCTGGACATCTGCGAGAACGGCATCAAGCACGTCACCTGGGAGATGACCCGCAAGCGGGTCGGCCGCGAGTTCTTCGCCGCCCACTCGGTGACCGAGCTGGCCGGGTGGAGCGACTTCGAGCTGGAGAACCAGGGCCGGCTGACCGAACCGATGGTGTACGACCCCGAGTCGGACCACTACGTACCGGTCAGCTGGAAGGACGCGTTCGAGCTGGTCGGGACCGCCCTGCGCACTCTGGACCACCCGGATCAGGCGGCGTTCTACACCTCCGGGCGCCTCGGTAACGAGGCCACGTTCCTCTACCAGCTGATGGCCCGCGAACTGGGCACGAACAACCTGCCGGACTGTTCCAACATGTGCCACGAGGCGAGCGGCCGCGCCCTGACCGCGTCCCTGGGTACGGGGAAGGGGACCGTCGACCTCAAGGACTGGGAGTCCGCCGACGCGCTGTTCATCCTGGGGGTCAACGCCGCATCCAACGCTCCGCGGATGCTCACCGCCCTGGCCGAGGCCCACCGGCGCGGCGCCAGTATCGTGCACGTCAACCCCCTGGTCGAGGCCGCCGCCACCCGCACCATCGTCCCGCACGACTTCGTGGACATGGCCCTGTTCAAGCCGACCAGGACCAGCACCCTGAACCTCCAGGTGCGCATCGGCGGCGACATGGCGCTCCTGCGCGGCATGGCCAAGGCGATCCTCGAGCAGTCCGCGACCGATCCCAAGGCGCTGGACCAGGAGTTCATCGACCGGCACACCTCCGGTTTCGGGGAGTACCGCACGCGGTGCGAGGCCACCCCGTGGGAGGAGATCGAGACCCAGTCCGGACTGAGCCGCGCCGACATCCTCGAAGCGGCGCGCGTGTACCGCGAGGCCGACCGCTCCATCGTGAGCTGGTGCCTCGGACTCACCCAGCACGAACACGGCGTGGACACGGTCCGGGAGATCGTCAACCTGCTGCTGCTCCGCGGCAATCTGGGGCGCGAGGGCGCGGGCCCCTCCCCCGTGCGCGGACACAGCAACGTGCAGGGCAACCGCACGTGCGGCATCGACCACCGCCCCACCGACGCGTTCCTCGACCGGCTGGCGGAGGCCTGCGACATCGAGCCGCCGCGCCGGCACGGTCTGGACACCGTGCGCACCATTCGGGCGATGCACAGCGGTGACGTGAAGGTGTTCGTCGCCATGGGCGGCAACTTCGCCCTCGCCGCACCCGACACCCCGTACACGTACGAGGCACTGCGCGCCTGCGACCTCACGGTCCAGGTGAGCACCAAACTGAACCGCAGCCACATCGTCCACGGCAGCCGGGCCCTGATCCTCCCCTGTCTCGGCCGGACCGAGAAGGACCATCAGCGCAAGGGGATCCAGAGCACGTCCGTCGAGGACTCGATGAGCATGGTCCACCTGTCGGTCGGGATGAAGCGTCCCGCCTCACCGCACCTGCTGTCCGAACCGGCCGTCGTCGCCGGCATGGCGCGCGCCGCGCTCCCCGACAGCGCGACGCCCTGGCAGTGGTACGTCGAGGACTACGACCGCATCCGGGACACCATGGCGCGGGCCCTCGACGGCTTCGAGGACTTCAACCGCCGGGTACGCCTCCCCCTCGGCTTCCGGATCAAGCAGCCCGCCCGTGAACTGGTCTTCCTCACGCCGTCGGGTCGCGCCGAGTTCTCCGCCGCCGCCCTGCCGGACATCGTTCCCGAGGCCGGCACCCTGGCCCTGGGCACCATGCGGTCCCACGACCAGTGGAACACCACCATCTACTCCGACAACGACCGCTACCGCGGCATCAAGAACCTGCGCACGCTCGTCTTCATGAACCGGGCCGACATGCGCGAACGCGGCATCGCCGATCTCGGTCCGGTCGACATCACGAGCATCGCGAAGGACGGCGGCCGGCGGTCCCTGAACGGCTATACCGCGATCCCGTACGACATCCCGCGCGGCTGCGCGGCCGGTTACATGCCGGAGATGAACGTGCTGTGCGCTCTGGGCGACTACAGCACCCAGAGCGATCAGCCGATCATGAAGCACGTCAAGGTGACCATCGGCCCCGCCGCGTGAACCGGCGGGGCCGGTCCGGCGCTACTCGGCCCGCACTTCGGTGTTCTGGCCGGCGTGCAGGAGCCAGCGCCCGTCGTCCTGCTTCGTCATGACGTAGAGCGGAGAGCCCTCCGAGGCGCCCTCCGGTGCGTGGTAGACCTGCCGGACCTTGACGGCCGCCACATCGGGGCGCAGGAACTGCGTGTGCGCGGCCTCGTAGGTGACCTCTCCGTCCCAGCTCGCCGCGGGCAGCACGGCGCGGGTGAACTCGGCGATCGCGTCGAAGCCGATCAGGACCTTGCCGTGGGCCGTCGTCCAGAGGGCGTCGGGGTGGAAGAGTGCGAGGAACCCCTCGACATCCTTGGTGCGCTGGGCCCTTTCGACCGTGCTGACGACCAGTTCGATGGCCTTGATGTCCGCGGTTTCGGTGTCCGCGGTTTCGGTGGCTGTGGCTTCGGTGGCTGTGGTTTCGGTGTTCATGCAGATCACTCTGGGATCTCAAGCGGACTTGAGGTCAAGGCCCTTCAGTGAAGTCGTCCGGTCGGATCCGGCCGCGGTTCCCGCGGCTCGCCACCGGGCGGATCATTCAGGTTAGGCTAACCTGACTTCTCTGAACGGGGTGGACAGGCATGAGACCGGTCGTCGTCAAGTTCGGCGGCAACGCCATGGTGGACGCGGGCCTGCAACGGCTCTTCGCCCAGGACGTCGTGGAGTTGTGGCACGCGGGCCTGCGGCCGGTCGTCGTGCACGGGGGCGGGCCGCAGATCAGCGCGATGCTCGACCGCCTCGGGCTGGAGACCCGCTTCGAGGCGGGCCTGCGGGTGACCACGCCCGAGACCATGGACGTGGTGCGCATGGTGCTGTCCGGCCGCGTCCAGCGGGAGCTGGTCGGCCAGATCAACGCCCATGGGCCGTTCGCCGTCGGTATGACCGGCGAGGACGCGCACACGATGACGGCGGTGCGCAGACAGGCCCATGTGGACGGCCGCCCGGTGGACATCGGCCTCGTCGGGGACATCGTGGACGTGAATCCGGCCATGGTGCGCACCCTTTTGGCACAGGGGCACATCCCGGTGGTCTCCCCCGTCGCCCGCGGCGACGACGGACAGGTCTACAACGTCAACGCGGACCTCGCGGCATCGGCCCTGGCCGTGGCGCTCGACGCGGAACGGCTGGTCATGCTCACCGACGTGGCGGGGCTGTACGCGGACTGGCCGCACAGCACCGACGTGATCGAGCGCCTGACGGCCGACGAACTGGACGAGCTGCTGCCACGGTTGGCGAGCGGGATGCTGCCGAAGATGGAGGGCTGCCTGCGGGCCGTGCGCGGCGGTGTGCCCAGGGCGCAGGTGCTCGACGGCCGGGTGCCGCACGCGGTGCTGCGCGGCACGCTCGGCGAGAACAGCCCCGGCACCGCGGTGGTTCCGGGCGTCGCCGTCGCGCCCGGCGCCGGTCAGGACCGCGACCTGAGCACCGTGTGACACCCGGTCCGCGGGCGCGCCGCGGACCGGCCTGCGGCGTCAGGGGCGGGGCGCCACGGCCCCCCGCCGCTTCACACGGCCCTCGCGAGGATGCGTGCGTCGCGCCGCGGATCCAGTGAATCCGCCCAGGCCCGGGGCGCCAGCCGGGCAGCCGCGGGAGTGAATCCGTAGCGCTGGAACAGCCTTCCGCCGCCGGTCGTCGCGGTGAACAGCGCACCGAGGGACCGGGTGCGCGCCCGCGTCAGCGCGGTACGCAGCAGCACCGCGCCCACACCGCGTCCCTGCCAGTGCCCGGCCACACAGAAGTTGTACAGCACACCCGCGGGCACACCGCCCGCCGCCGGACCGGCCGGGTACACGCTCAGCCCCACGCATCCCTCGATCGCCCCTCCGGGGCCCACGGCCACCACGAAGTCGGCCGCACGGGCGGCGTAGAGCGGGACCGGCCGCTCCCGCAGCGCCCCCGAGCGCACGAAGGGCCGGGACAGGGCGGCGAGTTCGGCGGCGTCCTCCGCGCGGCCGAAGCGCACGGAGGAGGCAGGCACGCGGAGTGCGGGCAGATCGAGGGCGGGCCTCGGCGTGGCCGTGGTCAACGCTTTCCTTCCTGGGTTCCACGAACGGACGGCACGGCGGACCGGGACTCCGGGCGCCCGGAGTGCGGGCGGCGGGGCGGTCCGGAAGAGGTCAGCCGTCCATGGACGCGGCGAGGGAACGCGGCCGCAGGTCCGTCCAGTTGGCCTCGACGAAGTCCAGGCACGCCTCCCGGGTGTTCTCCTCGAAGGCGACGGTCCAGCCTCCGGGCACCTCCGCGAAGGACGGCCACAGCGAGTGCTGGCCCTCACCGTTCACCAGGACCAGGAACCGGCCTTCGGGATCGTCGAACGGGTTGGTGCTCATGGTGTCAGTACCTCCTTGGGTCCGACGGGCCGGTGGCGGCCGCGCCGGGCGTGTCCAGCGTGCATGGAAGGAGAGGCCGAGCTTAGGTTAGGCTCCCCTAATCGAATGGAGCTTAGCCTTTTCTCCGCCCCTCTCACAAGGAGACGTTCATGCCCCCGGCCGCTACCGAGAACGCCTTCGCCGCGTTCGGCCTGCCCGGCGCACCCGGGTCCGACGAGTTCTGGGCGGCGGCGCGGACACCCGCGTCGGTGCCGGCCGACGACGGCGGCTGGGTGACCCTGTTTCTCTGGCGCGGCTCCCCCGCGACCCTCGGCTTCGAGAGCTGGTCGCCGGAGATCCCTCTGCACCGATGGGACCGCACCGACTGCTGGTACGCGGAGGTGCCCATGCCCGAACGGCTGCGGGTGACCTACCAGTTCCTCGTGGACGGCACGGCGTACGCCGACCCGTTCAACCCGGCCGGCGCAGGCCTGGACCGCTCCATCGCCGCGACCCCGGACGCGCCCGACCAGCCGCACTGGCCCCTGGTCGGTGCCGACGACGTGCTGCCCGTGCCGGACACCCGGCTGCGCTGGGCCAGTGAACGGCTCGGCGGGCGGCGCACCGTGCGCGTCCACCCGGTGGGCGGCGGCGGACCCGTGGTACTGCTGCTCGACGGGGACGACTGGCTGTACCTGCACCCGGCGACGGCCGCCTTCGACTCGGCCGTGGCGGCCGGCGACCTGCCCCCCGTCACGCTCGTCTTCCTGCCGGCCAAGGACCGGGCGGGCGAGTTCACGTGCCGCCCCGCGCTGTGGGAGGCGGTCCGGGACGAACTGCTGCCCCTGGTGGCGGAGTCCGGTGTGCCCGCCGACCCGGACCGGCTGGTGGTCGCCGGGCAGAGCCTGGGCGGTCTGAGCGCGCTGTACGCGGCGCTGGAGTTCCCGGAGCTGGTCTCGCGCGTCGCCTGCCAGTCGGGGTCGTTCTGGTGGAGCCCCGGCGTGGGCGACCTGCCGGACCCCTTCGCCGGCCCGACGGGCGGCACCGTCGCCGCACGGCTGCGGGAGCGCCCCGACCTGTCCGGTCTGCGGATCGCGTTCGACGTGGGGGAACACGAGACCCGGATGCTCCCCCACTGCGAGCCGGTCGAGGCCCTGACCGAGCAGGCCGGGGCGACGGTCCGGATCTCCCGGTCGGCCGCCGGCCACGACCGCGCCGGCTGGCGGCACCCGCTGCTCAGGGATGTCGCCTGGGCCCTGGGTTAACCGCCGCCCGGCGTCGGGGCGGTCAGCGGGCCACCGCGAGGCAGTACGCCTCGTCGGTGGCCAGCAGGTTGCGATGGGTGTCCTCGGCCGCGATGACCCCGTCGGCCAGGACGAGGACCCGGTCGGCCGCGTCCAGGACGGCCGGGCTGCTGGTGAACACCACGGTGGTCCGGCCCCGGCGCACCTTCGCGATGTTGCGCGCGATGAGCTGCTCGGTGACCGCGTCGACGGCCGTGGTCGGGTCGTGCAGCACCAGGACGTCGGAGTCGGCGGCCAGGGCGCGGGCCAGGGAGAGCCGTTGACGCTGCCCGCCCGACAGGTTGGCCCCGCGGTCGCGGACGCCGTGGTCGAGCCCTTCGCGGTGCAGGGCGACGACATCGGTCAGCATGGACGCCTCGACGGCCTCCGGAAGCATCCGGCTGGTCCCGGACGGGTCGATGTTCGTACGGAGGGTGCCGGCGAAGATCTCCGCGTCGTACGGGTTCACCAGCATGAGCTCGCGGACCGCCTCGACCGACAGCCCGGCGAGCTCCTGCCCGCCGATCCGTACCGCGCCCTCGTAGTCGTCCGGCGGGACGTTCACCGCGAGGATCGACGCGAAGTCGGCCGCCGCACGCGGCTGGTAGGCCGCGACCGCCACGAACTCCCCTGCTGCGACCCGCATCTTGAGCCCGGCCAGCGCCCCGTACCGGACACCGTCGATCTCCAGGTCCCCGCCCGCCGACGGGCGTTCCGGTCCGGGCGTCGTCACCGGCGGCGCCGCGAGGACCAGCGCCATCCGCTCGGCCGACGCGCGCGCCATCATCACGTACTTCGGCATCTCCGAGAACATCTTGAGCGGTTCCATGATGAACTGCGCGAGCCCCACGGCCATCACGAGGGCGCCGATGGAGATCTGGCCGTCGAAGGCCAGCCAGCCCGCGGTCAGCGTCACGGCGGCGGCGAGGACCGCGTTCAGGGCCAGTGCGGCGCCGGCGTACACACCGTTCACCCGGGCGACGGTGACCGCCTGCTGCTTCGCCTCCGTGCTGACCTTGCGGTAGGACACGAACGCCGCGTGGTTCCCGCCGAAGCCGTGCAACGGGCGCAGGCCGGAGATCAGGTCGGCGACCTTGGCGCCCGCCCGGGCCACGCGGGCCTGCTGCTCCTGGGTACTGGCGCCGATCCGCTTGGACATCACGCTCAGGATCGACAGGATCACGACGGTTCCGACGATCACCAGCAGCCCCAGCCGGATGTCCGCCAGGCCCAGCGCGACCGCCGCGACCAGCACCGCGACCAGCGAGCTGATCAGCAGCGGGACCACCTCGATGATGTCCGCGGTCGAGTCGGCGTCCTCGGTGGCGATGGTCAGCACCTCGCCCGACTTCAGATCGACGTCCCGGTCCACGGGCTGGAGTCCGCACTCCGCGACCTGCACCCGCCAGCGGTGCGCCTCGGTCGTGTTGGCCTTCTGCAGCACCCGCATCCCGAACCGCCACGACAGCGACACGGTGGTGATGATCACCGCCAGCGCGCCGATCGCGAGCCCCAGCGAACCGGGGCTCCGGTCCTGCAGCGTGTACTCGACGATCAGGCCGAGCGCGATCGGGAACGAGGTCTCGCCCGCCTGGTACAGGCCCATGAGGACGGTGCCCCAGACCATCGCGCCGACGTTGCGGCGCAGCGCGGTCCGCAGGATGGCGGCGCCCCGGCGGGGCGGCTGGGTGTCAGGAGTTTTCATCGAGGTGACCGGCAATCGCTTCGGGGGTTCGCAGGGTGAGCAGGTCACGGATCGTGATCACCGGACCGTACTCCCGGCGGAGCAGCCCGATCAGACGCACCGCCACCATGGAGTGTCCGCCGAGGGACACGAAATCACTCACCGCGCTCACCTCGTCGTCGTCCAGGTCCAGTGCTTCGGCGAAGAACTCGCACACCGTGATCTCGGTTTCGGTCTCCGGCGCGCGCTCCGTCCCGGTGGTCAGCACGCCTAGCGGCCTGGCCTCCGGCAGCGCCTTGGTGTCAGCCTTCCCGTTCACGGTGAGCGGGATGCCGGCGACCTCGGCGTAGTGCGTCGGGCGCAGGAAGTCGGGGAGCGCGGCTCCCACCTCGGCGGCGACGGCCGCCAGGTCGGACGATCCGTCCAGCACCAGGTAGGCGGCCAGCCGGTACGCCCCGTCGACCTGCGGGTCGGGCTGGGCGACGGCGGCGGCGAACCGCACCGCCGGGTGGGCCGCGAACGCGGCCTCGACCTCGCCCGGTTCGACCCGGTGGCCGCGGATCTTCACCTGCTGGTCGGTGCGGCCGAGGTACATCAGGTTGCCGTCGGGCCGCCTGACCACCAGGTCGCCGGTGCGGTACATGCGCTCGCCGGGTCCGCCGAACGGGCACGCGACGAACCGGTGCGCCGTCTGGGCGGGCTGTCCGAGGTAGCCGCGCGCGATGCCGACGCCCGATACGTACAGCTCGCCCGGGACCCCGTCCGGCAGGGGCCGCAGCCACGGGTCCAGGACGTACACCTCGGTGTTGTCGATCGCGACGCCCACCACCGGGTCCTGGCATTCGAAGGTGCCGACGCCGAGCGTGTTGATGGTGTACTCGGTGGGTCCGTACAGGTTGTACCCGGCCGTGCCCTCGGTCTCCGCGAGCCGCTGCCACAGCGCCGGGGTGACGGCCTCGCCGCCCAGCAGCACCAGTGCGGGCCGCCGTGCGGGGTCGTCGAGCAGTCCTTCCGCCACCAGTTGCTGGGCGTAGGTCGGCGTCACGTTGACGACGTCGATCCCGTGCTCCAGGCAGTACGCGACCAGCCGGGGCGCGTCCCGGCGCAGTTCCTCGTCGCAGATGTGCACCTCGTGGCCGTCGGCGAGCCAGAGCAGTTCCTCCCACGACATGTCGAAGGCGAACGACACGGTGTGGGCGATCCGGAAGACCCGGTGGCCGTGGTCGGCGAGGACCGGCTCGAAGATCCGGCGCTGGTGGTTGATCAGCATGTTGGTCAGCCCGGCGTACTCGGTCACCACGCCCTTGGGCTTCCCGGTCGAGCCGGAGGTGAAGATCGTGTACGCGGGATGGCGCAGCCGGTCCGGGTCGTCCGGTGCGAACGTGGTGTACGGCTCCGCCTCGGGCAGCGGGCGGTCGAGTTCGATCAGGTCGCCGGTGAGCCGCGGCGACACGGCGCTCACGGTGAGGATCACGTCGGGGCGGGCGGCGTCCACGATCGCGGCGATCCGCTCGTCCGGGTGGTCCAGCTCCAGCGGCACGTACGCGGCGCCGACGCGCAGCACGGCGAACAGCGCCACGATGGAGTCGAGGGAGCGCGGGATCGCGAGACCCACGGTCGTCTCGGGTCCGATGCCGCGCCGGGCGAGCACGCCCGCCACCGCGCGGCTGCGCTCCTGGAGTCCGGCGAAGGTCATGACCGAGCCCTGGGCGACGAGGGCGGTCCGCTGCGGGTCGCGGTCGGCCGCCGTGTCGAAGCGGTCGACGACGGTGTCCGTGCCGATTTCCGTCCGCACGCCCGGCTCGGGCCTGGGGCCCGGCCCCGGAAGGGCCGCGAGCGGGCCGGTCGACCTGGCCAGGTCCTCCAGGACGCGCAGATAGTCGTCGAGGAGCCGGCGGGCGCCCGCGGGGTCGTCGTCGCGGTGTTCCAGCTTGACCGTGAGCCGGTCGCCGGGCGTGACGACCCAGGTGAACGGGTAGTGGGTCGAGTCGTCGGACTTCACCGAGGTGATGCCGTGCCTGCTGTTCATGGCGGCGAACGCGTCCATGTCCAGGAAGTTCTGGAGCACGAACAGGTTGTCGAACAGGCTGTCGTGGCCGCTGGCCCGCTGGATCTCGCCGAGCCCGAGGTGCTCGTGCTCCATCGCGTCGACGCGGGCCGTCTGGACGGCCGTCAGGTACTCCCGGACCGTGTGTTCAGGCCGGGCCCGCGTCCACATGGGCACGGTGTTGAGCAGCACGCCGACGATGCCGGACAGCCCTTCGCCCTCCCGGCCCGAGACGGTCACGCCGAACACCGCGTCGCTGCGGCCCGTGTGCGCGCCGAGCAGGAGGCCGAAGGCCCCGGTCAGCACCGAGTTCAGTGTGACGCCGTGCACCCGGGCCGCTTCGCGCAGCAGGTCGGACAGTTCGGCGGACATCGTGTGGACGAGGGCGCGCGGCAGGTCGTCCGAGACGGCCGGCTGCGGTCCGGCGAGCAGCGTCGGGCCGGTCAGTCCGTCCAGGTGCTCCGCCCAGAAGCGTTCCGACACGGCGGAGTCCCTGGCGGCGAGCGTCCGGGCGTAGTCCTCGAAGCCCGGGGTGAGCGGGGTCGCGTCGAGGGTCTCGCCGGCGACGACCGCCCGGTAGGCGTCGAACAGGTCGCGCAGCAGGATCTCGCGGGACCAGCCGTCCCACAGCAGCAGGTGGTAGCTCAGCAGCAGCCTGTCCCGGCCGTCGGGCAGCCGCACCACGGTCAGCCTGATCAGGGGCGGCTCACCGGGGTCGAATCCGGTGTCGCGGTCCCTGGCGCGCAGGGCGTCGGCCTCCGCCTCCGTTTCCAGGTGGACGGTGCGGACGCCGACCCGCCGGCCCGCCTTGAGGACCTGGACCGGGTTTCCGCGGTCGTCGGTGGCGAAGCCGGCGCCGACGACCGGGTGCCGGGCGATGACGTACGCCATCGCGTCGGCGAGCGCGTCGGTGTCCAGGCGCCGGTCGAAGGCGAAGTAGCTCTGCGCGACGTAGTGTCCGGCCGTGCCCGCCAGCTGGGCCTGGAAGTACAGGCCGCGCTGGAGGGGGGTGACCGGTGCGGTGCGCTCGGCCGTCGTGGCGGCGTCGGCGATGTGTTCCAGGGCGCCGAGCCAGTGCCCCGCCAGCTCGTCACCGATGCCGTCGGCGAGGGTGAAGGCCGCGTGCAGGCTGCCGGTGGCCTCGTCGGTCCACGCGTTGACCTCGACGGCGTACGGGCTGCCCTCGTCTGCGCCGGTGATCCGCGGTGCCTGGGACTCGCCGCCCCGGCCGAGGTAGTTGAACAGCACCTGGGGGCGGGCGGTGAGCAGCGGGGCCGTCTGCGGGTTGAGGTAGCGGAGCCCGCCGTAGGCGAGGTGTCCGTCCTCGTCCGGCTGGCGTGCGGCCAGTTCGCGGGCGGCCTCGACCGGGTCGGTGTGCGCCGTGAGCCGGACGGGCGCGATGGCGGTGAACCAGCCGACGGTTCGGGTGTAGTCGTGGTGTTCGCGTGCCGGGACGCGGCCGTGCCGCTCCAGCTCGATCGCGAGGTCGGTGGGGGCCGGCTGGACGTGGGTCAGCGCGGTGCGGAGCGCTCCGCACAGCAATTCGGTGAGGCCGACGCCGAGTACGGCGGGTGCGGTACGGGTCACCCGGTCGCTCACCTCGGGCGGGAGCACCACGATGGTCTCGCGCAGGCTCCCGACGGCGGGCAGCAGCGCGGGGGCCCCGAGGGTCGTGAGCCAGTCCCCCAGGCCCTCGGCCGTCCCGGCGGACCGGGCGCTCAGTGCCTCGGCGTACTCGGCGTAGGACGTGGTCGGCGGCGGCAGGGGCGTGCCGGCGATTGCGGTGGCCAGGTCGTCGAGCAGGACCAGCCAGGACACCGCGTCGACGGCGAGGTGGTGGACGGTGACCACCAGGGTGCGGCTCGCCGCCAGCCAGCTGAACGCGATGACGTCGCCGGCCTCGGGATCGAGGCGCCCGGCGGCGTCGTTCGCCGCGGCCGCCGCGTCGGCCGGGTCCGCGGGGACGACGGTGACCTCGCGGCGGGGTCCGGTGCGCAGGGCCCAGACGCCGTGCTGGACGTCCAGCCTCAGCCGGAGGACCGGGTGCGCGGCCACGACGGCGTTCGCGGCGCGTTCGATGTCGGCGAACCCGGCGTCGTCGGGCACCACCCACGCCCTGGCCTGGGCGAACCGGGCGAGCGATCCGCCCAGTTCGCGCCGGCGCAGCATGATCGGCGTCGGGATCAGCGGACCGTCCTCGGGGCGGACGGGCCCGGGTGCGGCGGCCCGCGGCGTCCGTGTCTCCACCTGCGCGGCGAGTGCGCGCGGGGTCTTGAACAGGAAGACGTCCCGCGGCGCGATCGACAGACCGAGCGCCCTGGCCCGGTTGATGACGGTGATGGCGAGGATGCTGTCGCCGCCGGCCATGAAGAAGTCGGTGTCGGCGTCCGCGTCGGAGCCGGGCAGCGTGGCGGCGAAGATACCGGTCAGCGCGTCGAGCGCGGAGCCGGTCGCGGCCACCGGGACGACGTCGTGCGCGGCATGCTCGGTCAGCGCCTTGCGGTCCAGCTTGCCGTTGACCGTCAGCGGCAGCGCGTCGACGCCCCGCACCTGCCCCGGCACCATGTGCACGGGCAGCTTCGCGGCCAGGAGTCCGGTGAGGTCCTCGGGCACCCGGCCCACGACGTGTGCGATCAGGTGGTCCCCGCTGTCCGCCGCGGTGACGGCCACGTCTACGACGCCGTCGAGTTCCCTGATCGCGGACTCCACCTCACCGAGCTCGATGCGGAATCCCTTGAGCTGGACCTGGTCGTCGGCGCGGCCGGCGAACTCCAGCTCACCGTCGAGCGTACGGCGGGCGAGATCGCCCGTGTGGTACATCCGGGAGCCGTCGTCCGCGAACGGGTTCGCGACGAACCGGCCGGCGGTGAGGCCCGGCCTGCCGAGGTAGCCGAGCGACAGCTGGTCGCCCGCGACGTAGATGGCGCCGACCCGGCCGGGCGGCACCGGCCGCAGCCGGTCGTCCAGGAGATAGGTGTCGAGACCGGGGACCGGGCCGCCGATCGGGCTGACGTCGGCGTCGGCGCCGAAGTCCACGTCGGTGAGCACCCGGTGGGTGACGTGGACGGTGGTCTCGGTGATGCCGTACATGTTGACCAGCTCGGGCGATGCGGTGCCGTACCGCTCGACCCAGCCGCGCAGCCGCACGGGATCGAGCGCCTCGCCGCCGAAAATGATCCGGCGCAGCGCGGTGGCCGGTTCACCGGCGTGCCGGTCGGCCTCGATGAACTGGTAGAACGCCGAAGGTGTCTGGTTGAGGACGGTCACCCCGCGCTCGCGGACCAGCCGGTGGAAGTCGACCGGGGACCGGGTCAGTCCGTAGTCGGGCACCAGCAGTTCGGCGCCGTGGACCAGCGCGCCCCACAGCTCCCAGACGGCGAAGTCGAAGGAGTACGAGTGGAACTGGACCCACACGTCGTCGGGGCCGAACCCCATGGCGGGCCGGGTGTTGGCCAGCAGGGTCACCACGGCGGAGTGCGGGACGACGACGCCCTTGGGGCGTCCGGTGGATCCGGATGTGTAGATGACGTACGCGGGATCGTGCGGGCGGGCCCCGGGGTGGGCGGTGTCCGGCGCCCGCTCGTCCGCCCGCGGCAGTTCCTCGCCGAGCACGAGCACCCGGGCCCGCACTCCCGCCCGGCTCAGGAGCCCGGTGAAGCGGTCCTTCTGCTCACGGCTCACGAGCACGACCTGCGGGGCGGCGTCGGTGAGGATGTACTCAAGACGGTCGTCGGGGTACGCCAGGTCCAGTGGTACGTAGGCGCCGCCCGCGGTGACGATGGCGACGAGGGCGGAGACCTGCTCCAGCGAACGCGGGACGGCGACGGCGACACGCCGGCCGGGTCCGACACCGGCTGACCGCAGGAGCGCGGCCAGTTCGTCCTTGGCCGCGGCCAGTTCGCCGTAGGTCAGGGACCTGGTGCCGCCGTCGAGTCCGCACTGGGTGACGGCGGCCGCTGCCGGGGCACGGCCGGCGGCGGCGTCGAACAGTGCGCCCAGGGTCGTCGGTGCGAAGGCCTCGGGGCGCCGTTCCTGCTCGGCGGCCAGTTCCCCGACGAGGGCGTCCGGCCGGGTGAGCAGTGCGGTGAGGGTGCGGGTGAAGGTGTGCAGGATCGCCTCCGCGCTCGGCTCCCGCAGCAGCTCGCCGTCGTAGATCAGGTTGAAGCGCGGGCGGCCGTCGGGGGCGCGCTCCACCACCAGTGTCAGCGGGTAGTGCGGGGCGCCCTCGTTGACGATGCCGGTGACGGCCAGTTCGTCGTCGCGCCCGCGCAGCGCGGCCACGTCGGTCGCGACGTCGAAGACCACCAGGGTGTCGAACCGGGCGTCGACGCCCGTCTGCCGGCCGATCCTCGCCAGCGAGACGTGCTGGTGGGGCAGCACCGCGCTCTGGTGCTCCCGTACCGAGGCCAGCAGTCCGGCCGCGGTGGTGGTGGCCGCCCAACGGGCGCGTACGGGGATCGTGTTGATGAACAGACCCACCATGTCCGCGATGCCGGGGACGTCCGCGTCGCGGCCGGACACGGTGGAGCCGAACACGACGTCGTCGCCGTGCAGGATGCCGCCGAGCGTCACCGCCCAGGCGCTGTGCACGGCCACGCTCAGGGGCACACCGGCCGACCGTACGGCCGTGTCGATGTCGTCGGCCGGCTCCACGATGGTGTCGGCGAACCGGTCGGACGGGGTGTGTCCCTCCGCGACCAGCGACGGGCCGGGCAGTCCGGCGAGCTCATCGCTCCACACGCGGTCGCTCTCGGCGTCGTCGCGGCCGGCGAGCCAGTGCACGTAGTCGGCGAACCCGCCGAGGCGGTATCCGGTGCCCGGCCGGTGGTACTCGGCCAGCAGGGTGCGGAGCATCGGCGGCACCGACCAGCCGTCGGCGATGATGTGGTGCACGGTCTGCACCAGCACGTCGCGGCCGTCGCCCCCGCGGACGAGCGTGTACCGCATCAGCGGTCCGGTGGCCAGGTCGAATCCGGCGCGGCGGTCGCGCTCGGCGTACGCGCGGATCTCCTCGTCGGTGATGCCGGGGCGGTCCAGGACGGTGAACGGGGCCTCGGCACCGCTCTCCAGCACGGAGACCACCCGGCCGTCGGCGAGCGCCACGAAACGGGCGGCCAGGTTCGGGTAGAGGGCGAGCAGCCGGGTCGCCGCCGCGGCGAGCCGGCCCGGGTCCGCCTCGCCGTCGAGGGTCAGCAGCTGCTGCTCGACGTAGCTGCCCGCCGATTCGTCGTCGAAGACCGAGTGGAAGTACAGGCCCTCCTGCAAAGGGGTGAGGGGCAGGATGTCCCGCAGTCCGGGGCCGTCCAGCGTGTCGACGTCGTCCTGGGTGAGCGGCACCAGGGGGAAGTCGCTGGGCGAGTGGCCGCCCTCGTCGAGCGCGGCCAGTCCGGCCAGCGCTCCTTGCAGGTACCCGCCGATCACCGTGATGTCGGCTTCGGTGAACATGCCGTCGGGCCACGAGATGGTGGTGACCAGTTCGTAGGTGCCGGCCGCCGCGGGTTCGGCGATGAGGTTGAACTCCAGGGCGCGCGGCAGGCGCATCCTCGGGTCGCGCTTCTCGCCCAGCTGCCCGGTGGCGCCCGCGGGCTGCCAGTCCGCCGAGGTGCCCGAGTCGAAGCGGCCCAGGTAGTTGAAGAGCACCTGGGGTGCGGGCGCGTCGAAGCGGGTGTCGGCGAGGTGGCGCAGCGCGCCGTAGGAGAGACCGTTGCTGGGGACCCGGGAGAGGTCCTCCTTGACGGCCTTGAGCGCGGCGGCCAGGTATGCGGGCGAGGTGAGGTCGGCCGCCGGTCCGGGGTCGACGGTCACCGGGAAGAGGGTGGTGAACCAGCCGACCGTACGGGACAGTTCGGGCTCGAAGCCGGCGGCGTCCGCCACGAAGCGTCCTTCGCGGCCGTGGCCCTCCAGCTCGATGTGCGCGAACGTCTGGTCCTGGCCGAGGTCGCGCCGCCAGCGCGCGAGGGCGACGGCGAGCGCGGTGAGCAGCACGTCGTTGACGCCCGCGTGGAACTTCGCGGGGATCTCGCCCAGCAGCGCAGCGGTGATCTCGGGGCCGACCGAGAGGGTGCGCTCCCGTTCCTTGGCGACGGTGTCGGATGCGGACAGCGGGCGGCGGCCCACCGGCCCGTCCGCTCCGGGCAGGGTTCGTCCGAAGTAGGAGCGGTCCGCGTCGAATCCGGCGCGCCCGAGAAGTTCCGTCCAGCGCCGGAACGACGTGCCCACCGGGGGCAGTTCGACCGGTGCGCCGGCGGTGCACTGCCGCCAGGCCGTGGCCAGGTCGTCCATCAGGACGCGCCAGGACACCCCGTCGACCACCACGTGGTGGACGACCAGGACCAGTTGGCGTGCCTCGCTGCGCCAGACGGCGCGCAGCATCACGCCGTTGTCCGGGTCGAGCGCCTCGGTGGCGAGCTCGACGCATGCGTCGAGCGGCAGGTCACTCTCCTGCCACCGGGCGACGGCGCCGTCCGCCTCGGGGATGTCGAAGCCCCAGCGGTCGCCGCGCACGAGCCTGGCGCGCAGCATGTCGTGCCGCGCGACCAGCGCGGTGAGCATCCGGTCCAGGGTGCCGGCGGTGAGTTCCGCCGGGGTGTTCAGGACCACGGACTGCACGAAGCCGTCGACGGCGTCCGTGGTTCCGCCGAGCCACTGCACGATGGGCGAGCCGACGACCGATCCGGTCGCCACGTCGTCGTCCTCGACCGGTGCCACGTCATCGCGGCTCGCGACCGCCGCGAGGGCGCCCAGGACGCTGTGGGTGAAGATCTGGCGGGCCGTGACATAGAGGCCGGCCTCGCGCAACGCGCTCAGCAGGGAGATCGCCAGGATGCTGTCTCCGCCGAGCCGGAAGAAGTCCTGGTCGACACCCACCTCGTCCACGCGGAGCACCGCGGCGACGGCCGCGCAGACCACGCGCTCGTCGTCGGTGGTGGGGGCGACGACGGGCCCGGCCGAGAGCACCGGCTCCGGCAGCGCGGCCCGGTCGATCTTGCCGTTCGCGGTGAGCGGGAACTCCTTCATCACGACGGTGTGGGCGGGCACCATGTACTCCACCATGTGCGCGCCGGCCCAGGCCCTGACGTCGTCCGCGCGCAGTTCCCCGCTCCCGGCGGCGGGGATCACGTAGCCGACGAGGTAGGTGCCCCCGGCCGAGTTCTTCTTCGCGACGACACAGCTGTGCCGTACGCCGGGGTGCTCGGCCAGACCCGCCTCGACGTCCTCGATCTCCAGGCGCATGCCGCGGATCTTGATCTGGTTGTCGGCCCGGCCGAGAAAGTCCAGCGAGCCGTCCGGGGCGAACCGGGCCAGGTCGCCGGTGCGGTAGAGCCGGGAGCCGTCGGCGGCGAAGGGGTTCGCCACAAACCGGGAGGCGGTGAGGCCGGCCGCGTTGACGTAGCCGCGTCCCAGCAGGAAGCCGCCCACGTACAGCTCGCCGCCGACCCCGACCGGGACCGGGCGCAGCTCGTCGTCCAGGACGTACAGCTGGGTGTTGGGGTTGGCCTTGCCGATCGAGGTCGACAGGCGTTCGGCGGCGCCCCGGTAGATGACGTGCGAGACGCCGATCGTCGTCTCGGCGGGGCCGTAGCCGTGGTACATGGGGATGTCGAGGCGGGTGCGGAAGCGCTCGTAGAGCTCGGGGGTCAGGACCTCGCCGCCGCACCACACGTGCCGCAGGCTGTCCAGCCGCCCGGACTCCCCCGCGATCTCCAGCAGGACGTCCAGCATGGACGACACCAGGTAGGTGAAGGTGACGCGCTGCCCGGCTATCACGCTCAGCAGGTGGTGCGGGTCGCGTTCGCCGCCGGGCCGCAGGACCACCAGCCGGCCGCCGCAGACCAGGGGCAGGAAGATCTCGTTGATGGAGATGTCGAAGGACAGCGGTGCCTTGAACAGTGACGCGTCGTCGTGACCGAAGCCGAGGATCTCGCGGGACTGCCACAACAGGCGTTCGCTGATGGCCTCGTGACGGATCATCGCGCCCTTGGGGCGGCCGGTCGAGCCGGAGGTGAAGATCACGTACGCCAGGGCGGGGCCGGGCACGACGACCTCGGGGGCCTCGGCGGGCTCGGCGGCGAACCGCCAGTCGCCGAGGTCGACGGCCACGGCGTCCGGTTCGCCCGGGGCGCTCTCGCCCGATGCGTTGAGCTGGAGCACGACGCGGGCGTCCTCGACGACGACCGCACGGCGCGCGGCGGGCCACTGCGGGTCGAGGGGGACGAACGCGCAGCCGGCCTGGAGCACGCCGAGCAGGGCGATGACCATGTCGGCGGAGCGGCCCAGCGAGATGCCGACGACCTGCTCGGCGGCGAGTCCGCCGCGGGTCAGGTGGTGGGCCAACTGGGCGGAGAGCTCGGCCGCCTGACGGTAGGTCAGCGACCGGTGTTCGTCGACGATCGCGACGGCGTCCGGCCGGGTCCTCGCCTGTTCGCGGAACATCTCCACGACGGTCGGGCGCTCCCGCCCGGCCTCGGTGTCGTTCCAGCGGGCCAGCGTCTCGACGCGTTCGGCGGCGCCGGACGGGCCGATGGTTCCGAGCGGCCGGTCGGGGAAGTCGGCGAGGTCGTCCAGGGCGCGCTGCGCATCGGCGGCCGGGACGCCTTCGGGGACGGCGATGGTCCGGCCGTCCGCGCCGGCCTCCCAGCCGGCGGGTGCGCGGCCGCCGTTGTCGGCCCAGCCGAGCACGTCGGCGAACAGGGTGGCGGGGGTGAGTTCTATGCCGTCGGGGCTCCGGCCGGTCGCCCAGTAGGACAGGCCGATGGCGCACGCCTCGGCGAGGGTCCGGTCCTCGTAGTCACCGGTGCGCCTGCGCAGACCGGCCAGGCCCGCGGCAGAGAGCAGTGCGAGGCGAGCGCCCGTTTCCAACATCGAAGACTCCGCTTCCCGTCCGAGATATGCGACCAAGCCAGTTTAACTAAGGCTTACCTAACTACCTTCGCGCCAAGCCTGCCACAGTCGCGCATACCGGCCCCCCAGGGCCACCAGCTCGTCGTGCGTGCCCTGTTCCACCACACGCCCCGCGTCCAGCACGGCGATCCGGTCCGCGGCCATCGCCTGGGTCAGCCGGTGCGCCACGAACAGCGTGGTGCGGCCCGCGCAGGCGGCCAGCACGGCCCGCTCCAGCTCGGCGGCGCCCTCGCTGCCCGCCTCCGCCGTCGACTCGTCCAGCACCACGACGGGCGAACGGGCCAGCACCAGCCGGGCCAGCGCGATCTGGGCGACCTTGGTGACGTCCAGGCGTTCGCCGCCCTCGCCGACCAGGGTTCCCAGCCCGTCGGGCAGCGCGTCGGTCCACGCTCCCGCGCCGACCGTGCGCAGCGCCGCGACCAGATCGGCGTCGGTCGCCTCCGGCGCGGCGAGGCGCAGGTCGTCGGCGAGCGGGCCGGAGAACACGTGTGTCTCCTGGGTCAGGATGCTCACCAGGGCCCGGGCCCCCGCCTCGTCCATTCCGGCGAGGTCGTTCGGCCCGATGCGCACCGAACCGGCCTGTGGTGTGCCGATGCCCGCGATCAGTGCGGCCAGGGTCGACTTGCCCGCACCGGTCGCCCCGACCAGAGCGAGTGAACCACCGGCCGGAATCGTCAGACTGACATCCCGCAGGACCGGGTCCTCGGTGTCGGGATAGCTGAACGTCAGCCCCTCGACGGTGACTTGATAGGGCACGTCGTCCGCCGCCGCCACGGTGGCATCGCCCACCAGGCGGTCCTCCGCGTCCTCCGCCAGCACCCCGACCAGACGGGTCAGGCTGGCGCCCGACTTCTGTGCCTCGTCGAAGGTGAACATGATGGCGCCGAGCGGGGTGAAGAGCCGGTGGAACATCAGCGGGGCGGCCGAGACCTCGCCGAGGGTGGCCGCGTCGCCCTCCAGCAGCGCGTAGCCGACCAGGAGGATCAGGACCAGGCCGATGAACTCGGCGCGGTTCTCCCTGCCGACGAAGCGGCCGAAGAACCGGAAGACCTCGATACCGAGTTCACGCACCCGCCACGACTCGCTCGTGACCTTCTCGCGGAAGGCCCCTTCGAGGCGGTAGGCCCGGACGGTCTCGATCCCGTTCAGACCGCTGATCAACGCCTGTGCCCGGTCGGCCTGGGCGGCCCGCTGCTTCTTGTACAGCGGCGCGGAGCGGGGAAGGTACCAGCGCAGGGCCAGTGCGTACGCCGGCAGCGCGCCGGCTCCCGCCAGGCCGAGCCGCCAGTCCAGTCCGAACATGCCCGCGGTCGCGATGGTGACCAGCACCCCGGCCGAGAACACCGTGGGGATGGCCGACCTGATGCCCCGGGACAGCACGGCCACGTCGTCGCCCACCCGGGACAGCACGTCCCCCCGGCCGACCTGTTCGATGCGCGCGCTCGGCATGCCGAGCACCGCGCGGACCGCGCCCTCCCGCAGCCGGGCGAGCAGGTCCGCGCCGAGCCGCCCGATCAGATACGTGGAGGCCGCGGTGGCCGCCGCACCGAGCAGGGCGGCGGCCACCATCAGCACTCCGACCCTGACCAGGACCGCGCGTGACTCGCCGTCCACGACCCCGTCGACCACCTGGCCCAGCAACAGCACCGGGAGTACCTGGAGCGCCGCCCCGGCCACCGTGGTGAACAGGGTCGCGGCACTCAGCCACGGCACCTCGCGACAGTGTGCCGCGAGCCATCGGGTGGCCTCACCCCCCGTCGCCGTACGCAGGGTCGCCGGGGGGATGCGGGTCGCGGTGGTGCTCACACGTGGGCCAGTTCAGGTAGGGGGCGGGACGGCGCGGACCTCACTGGCCGGCCGACTTGACGAGCTCGTCGATCGCGTACGGCATGGACAGCAGCGTGCCCTGCGAGATGGCGGCACCGACCGCCGGGCCCTCGCCGTCGAGGAGGTACGACACGCGTCCCTCCTTGACCGCCTTGAGGTTGGCGAAGAGCTTGGACTTCTTCAGGGCTTCCTGGTCGGCCTTGTCGTTGATGACGAAGATGCGGTCGACGTCGACGAGGTCCATGCGCTCGGGTGACAGCTTGGTGTAGAACTTGCCGCCGGCGATCTTGTCGATCTCGGTGGCGCCCTTGTAGCCGATGCCCGTCAGCAGGCGTCCACGGACGTCGGTGGTGGTGAACGGCGCGACGGAGTTGTCGTACCAGGACAGCGCCACGGCGGTCTGCTTGGCGAACTCGGGGTGCGCCTTCGCGGCGGCGTCCAGCTGGGTCTGGATGCCGCTCACCATCTCCTTGCCCTCCTTCTCCTTGCCGAGGGCCTTGGCGATGTGCAGCGCGTTGTCCTGCCAGGGCGCGCTGAAGGGCTCCTTCTCCGCCTTGGTGCGGCCAACCGTCGGGGCGATCTTCGACAGCTTGTCGTAGGCGGCCTGGTCGATCTCCGAGTAGACCGCGATGATCAGGTCCGGGCGGAGGCCCGCGATCTTCTCGTAGTTGGGGCCGGAGTCACCGTTCTTCATGATGACCTCGGGGCGGGCGTCCCCCCACTTGTCCTTCACCCAGGGCCACTGGGTGTTGACGTCGGGGGTCTTGCCCTCGGGGTTCGGGTACTGGTCGACCATGCCGACCGGCTTGATGCCGAACGCCAGGATGGTCTGGTCGTCCGTGTAGCCGACGGAGACGACCCGCTGGGGGGCCTTGGTGATCTTCGTGGATCCGAACGCGTGCTCCACGGTGACCGGGAACGCACCGGCGGCGGCCGGGGCCTTGTCGCTCGCCTTGTCCGTCTCGTCCTTCGAGTCGGAACCGCATCCCGCCAGGAGGCCGATGCCGAGGGCCGCGGCGGACACCGTCGCCGCCACCCGCTGCCAGGGCTTCGTGAGCATCGTTCTATGGATGAGCATCCGGATTCCCTTGCGTTCGCACTGTCCACTGGCCCCTGTGTAAGGGCAGCCAAACCTTACCTCGAATGAATGAGGGCAGCCTAGCCTAACTGGCGTAATTCCCGTGTTCGAGACCTAGTTGAGTTGTACGTGCGTCCGGCCGATCGGCACGATGAGCGGCCGGTCGCCGACCGGGTCGTCGATCACCATGGCCCGCAGCCCGAACGCCTCGTGCAGCAGATCGGCCGTGATCACGTCGCGCGGGTGCCCCTGCGCCAGGATCGCCCCGTCCCGCATCACGACGAGGTTGTCGCTGTACCGCGTGGCCAGATTGAGGTCGTGCAGCACCATGACGACGGTGCATCCCGACTCGTGCAGGTCATCCACCAGATCGAGCACGTCGATCGCGTGCGCCAGGTCCAGGTAGGTGGTCGGCTCGTCGAGCAGCAGCAGGTCGGTGCCCTGGGCCAGGGTCATCGATATCCACACGCGCTGGCGCTGTCCGCCCGACAGCGAGTCGACGGGGCGGTCGGCCAGTTCGGAAACCCCGGTCATCGCCAGCGCCTTCGCCACGACGTCGGCGTCGTCCGACGACCACTGCCGCAGCCAGCTCTGGTGCGGATGGCGGCCCCGGGCGACCAGGTCGGCCACCGTCAGGCCCTCCGGTGCGACGGGCGCCTGCGGCAACAGGCCGAGCTTCTTCGCCACATCCCTGGTCCGCAGTCCGGCGATGTCCTCGCCGTCCAGCACGACCGCGCCGCCGGCCGGTTTGAGCAGGCGCGTCAGGGTGCGCAACAGGGTCGACTTCCCGCAGCCGTTGGGGCCGATGATGGTGGTGATCACCCCCGTCGGGATCTCGACGTCGAGGCCCTCGATGACGGTGCGGCCGCCGTAGCCGACCGTGACGTCCCTGGCCGCCAGTCGTGCGGCGCCCTTGTCCACCGACGCGACCTCGGTGGTGGTGAAGTGAGCGGCCACGGGCCCCCCTTTGTCCGGGTAGTCCAATTCGAATGTCATGCCGACTGCCTGAGGTTCGCCCGTACCAGCAGGTACACGAGGAACGGGCCGCCGATCGCCGCCGTGACGACGCCGACCGGAAGGCTCTCAGGCAGTGCGGCGCGCGCGATCAGGTCGGAGCCGGTCAGCAGGAGTGCGCCGACCAGCCCCGAGGCCACCATCGGCGGTGTGGGGCACTTCGCCAGACGCATCGCCACCTGTGGCGCGACCAGCGCGACGAACGGTACGGGGCCAGCGGCGCTCACCGCCACCGCGGCGAGCAGGACCGCGCACAGCAGCAGGACGGCCCGCACCCGGGTGTGCCGGACGCCCAGGCCCGCGGCGACCTCGTCGCCGAGGTGCATCGGCTTGAACTGGAACGCGGCGCAGGCCACGACGGCCAGCAGCACGAGCGTGCACCAGACCGCCACCCGGACATCGTCCGACGACCGGTTCTCCAGCGAGCCGACCAGCCACGCCTGGGCCCGGGCCACATCCCTGATGTCGGCCGAGACGAGCAGCCAGGTGGTGATCGCCTCCATCACCGCGCTCACCGAGATGCCGATGAGGATGAGCCGGAAGCCGTCGATCCCGCGCCGCCACGCCAGGAAGTAGACCAGCAGTCCCGTGCCGAGACCGCCGGCGAGTGCGGCGGCGGACAGTCCCATGGAGCTGACGACCGTCGCCGCGGTACCGCCCGAGACCGTCACCGAGAACACCGCGACCGCGCCGGCACCCCCGGTGATCCCCAGGATGTCCGGGCTGGCCAGCGGATTGCGCGCCACTGACTGGGTGATCGCCCCGGAGACACCCAGCGCGATCCCCACGACGAGGCCGGCCAGCGCGCGCGGCATCCGCAGATCCATGATCACGAACTCGTCGACCTGTTCGCCCCGGCCCAGGAGCGTGGCGAACACCCGGGAGAGCCCGATGGGGAAGTCCCCGACCGCGATCGACAGGCAGAACACCAGAAAGGCCGCCGCCGCCAGCACCAGCGTGACCAGCACCATCCACGGCCGCCACACGAACGACACCCGGCCGAGCCGGACGCCCGGAACCGGGGAGGTCTTCGTCTCCGTCACGTTCATGCGCTCCTGAACTTTCCACGCCACACCAGAGCCGCGAAGAACGGCGCACCGACCAGGGCGACGACGACGCCCGCGTCCAACTCGCCCGGCCGCACGACCAGTCGGCCCACGATGTCGCAGACCAGCAGGACGACGGCGCCGAGCAGACCCGCGTACGGCACCAGCCAGCGATAGTCGGGACCGGTCAGATAGCGGGCCACGTGCGCGACCATGAGCCCGAGGAACGCGATGGGGCCGCACGCCGCGGTCGCCGCCCCCGCCAGCAGCGTGATCGCGAGGATGCCGATCGTACGGCTCCGCGCGATGTTCACGCCCAGGCCCCGCGCCACGTCGTCGCCCAGATTGAGCAGGTTGAGCGAGGGCAGCATGGTCAGCGCAAGCACCAGGCCGGCCGCGACGAACGCGGTCATCGGCCAGATGAGATCGAAGCCGACGCCGGCCACGGAGCCCGCGTTCCAGAAGCGCAGCGCGTTCAGCGACTTCTGGTCCGACAGCGCGACCGCTGTCGTCATCGCCGCGAGGAACACCGTGACCCCCTGACCGGCCAGAGCCAGCGTCAGCGGATTGCCGGCGCCCCTGCCGATGCTCGCCAGCCCGAACACCACGACACCGGCGACCGCCGCACCCAGGAAGGCGAACCAGATGTACTGGAGCGGATCGCTGAGCCCGAACACGGCGATCACCGACACCACGGCGAACGAGGCCCCGGCGTTCACACCCAGCAGCCCGGTGTCCGCGATCGGGTTGCGCGTGTACCCCTGGATCAGGGAACCGCCGACCCCGAGGGCGATGCCCGCCACCACGGCGAGCACCGTCCTGGGCACCCGCACGGTCTGCACGATGAGCCTGATCTCGGTGAGGCGCTGGTCGGATTCCGGCGCGGCGAACAGCCCGTGCCAGACCTCGGCGGGACTCAGCGCACGCGCCCCGACCGCCAACGACAGGGCCCCCGCGACCAGGAGGATCAGCAGAAGCACCCCCAGGCCCACAACCCGCCGCCGGCGGGCCTTCGTTGTGCCCCGGGGTATGGGGCGCTCCACTGCAGTCGTGCTCATGTCGACGTACGTTATCCCTTTGATCCGTTCGCTCCGCAGGACGGTCCGAACAGGTGGTGACCGCGCTAGCGGGGTGCGCTGCCGGTTCCGCCGACGACCGGACGGGCCTCGGCGGCAGCGGTCCCGGCGCCCTGGCCGAGGAGCGAGTCCAGGATCTCGCCGACGCGTATCGCGGTGTTGGAGAGCAGGGCCGACGTGATGCCGTGGGTGTGCTCGGTGCCCCCCTGGAGGTAGATGCCGCAGCGCAGTCCGGGCTCCGTCGCGATCCGGTAGTCGCGCTCCACCCGCAGGCGGCCCTGGTCGTCGCGCAGGCAGCTGTCCCCGACCTCGCCCAGCAGGCCGAGCGGGTCGGCGGGGCTGTAACCGGTGGCGAACACCACGACGTCGGCGTCCAGGTAGGTCTCCTCGCCGGTGACGAGGGATCTCACGGTGGCGCGGACGTTGTCCGGTGTCTCCTTGACCTCGTCGAGCCGGGAGACGTTGAGGAAGCGCAGCCGCTCGGTGCCGAGCACCTTCTCCTGGTACATCTGCCGGTACAGGTCGTCGATCAGGTCGATGTCCACCACGGAGTAGTTGGTGTTGCCGTGGTACTCCATCAGCTTGCGCTTGACGCCCTCGGGGGCGTCGAAGTACTCGTCGACCGCGCCGGGATCGAAGATCTTGTTGGCGAAGCTGCTGTCGTCCGCGGGGCTGTAGCCGTAGCGGGAGAAGACCGCGCAGACCTCCGCGTCGGGGAAGCGGCGGTGCAGATAGGCGACGTTCTCGGCCGCGCTCTGCCCGGCACCCACGACGACGAACCGGGAGGGCGAGGTGCCGTCCAGTTCACCGACGCGCATCAGCAGTTCGGAGTTGTGCCAGACCCGGTCGCCGCGCTCGACGCCTTCCGGCACGAGAGGGCGCAGGCCGGTGCCGATGACGAGGTTGCGGGCGCGGTGGACCGTGAGCCCCTCCCCCGACCGGACCGTCACGTCCAGGTACTCCACCGTTCCGTCGTGGACGACGGGTGTGACGGAGACGACTTCGTGGTCGTAGGAGACCAGGTCCGCGACCTGCGCCGCGGCCCACTCGAAGTACTCGTGGAACTCGACCCGGAGCGGGAAGAGGTTCTTGTGGTTGATGAAGTCGATCAACCGCCCCTTGCTCTGCAGATAGCAGAGGAAGCTGTACTCGCTGGACGGGTTCCGGAGCGTCACCAGGTCCTTGAGGAAGGACACCTGCATGGTCGCGTCGTCGATGAGCATGCCCCGGTGCCAGCCGAAGCGCGGTTGCTGCTCGAAGAAGTGAGCGCTGACCGCCTCCTGGGTGCCACTTCGTGCGTTGTGCTCGCTGATCGCGATCGCCATGGCCACATTGGACGGCCCGAAGCCGATACCAATGAGGTCGTGGACCGGTGGTGCGTCGCCAGGACGAACCTGTGACATGTCACTCCCATCGTGCGGGGACGCCGCCTGTCAGGTGTGGGGAACGTGTGAAAGACGGGCACGCCGACAGAGCGTCCCGATGAACTTAGGTGAGCCTAAGCTAATCCTGTGACGCTGTCGATAGGCGGGTTCCGGACATACCTCGCCCCGATGCCGTTCAACTGGGGCAAATCGTGCGCCCGTTGCACGATAAGGTAAGCCTTGCTTTACTGGGCGTCGCTCCATTCCTACGCTGAGGAGGAACCCCATGCGGGTCGTCATGTTCGGTTACCAGACCTGGGGGCACCGCACCCTGCAAGCCCTCCTGGACTCCGAGCACGACGTGGTGCTGGTCGTGACACATCCCAAGAGCGACCACGCGTACGAGAAGATCTGGAGCGACTCGGTCGCCGATCTCGCCGAGGAGCACGACGTCCCGGTTCTGATCCGCAACCGCCCTGACGACGACGAGCTGTTCGAGCGCCTCAAGGAGGCCGACCCGGACATCATCGTGGCGAACAACTGGCGGACCTGGATCCCCCCGCGCATCTTCGCCCTCCCGCGCCGCGGCACGCTGAACATCCACGACTCGCTGCTGCCGAAGTACGCCGGCTTCTCCCCGCTGATCTGGGCGCTGATCAACGGCGAGAGCGAAGTGGGCGTCACGGCGCACATGATGAACGACGAGCTCGACGCCGGTGACATCGTCCGGCAGGAAGCGGTCCCGGTCGGACCGGCGGACACCGCCACCGACCTCTTCCACAAGACCGTCGACCTCATCGCCCCGGTCACCACCGGTGCACTCGACCTCATCGCCTCCGGGCAGACCGAGTTCACCAAGCAGGACCGCACCCGGGCGACCTTCTTCCACAAGCGGTCCGCCGAGGACATCCGCATCGACTGGAACTGGCCGGCCCAGGACCTCGAACGCCTGGTCCGCGCCCAGTCCGAGCCGTACCCCAGCGCCTACGCCTTCCACAAGGGCAAGCGTCTCGAGGTCCTCGCCGCCGTCGTGTCCCAGGGCCGCTACGGCGGGACGCCGGGCCGCATCTTCTACCGCGAGGGCGAGGGCGTGGTGATCGTCGCCGGCGCCGACGCCCGCACCGGCCGCAACCACGGCCTGGCCATCACCCGCGTGCGCACCGAGGACGGCCGGGAACTGGCCGCGACGGAGTACTTCACCTCCATGGGCGGCTACCTGACCAGCCGCGCCTGACGAGCAGGACCGCGGGCCCGGCCGCCCTCCCGGCCGGGTCCGCTCAGCGGGCCGTGGCGACGAGACGCCGCAGCGCGGCCCGGCCCGGCGGACCCCAGCTGGGCTTGCCGCCGGGCCGGCCCCGGACGCCGGCCTCCCCGATGAGGATGCAGCTGAGAGCCGTCCGCACCGCCCAGCCGCGCGCGCGGCGCAGGGCCGCCGCGTCGGCCGCCGGCCGGTAGGCGGCGTGGAATCGGTCGATCGCGCCATCGGGCAGCAGCACCCAGGGAGCGGCGAGGTCGCAGGCGGGATCGCCCGCGCAGAGGTCGCCGAAATCGATCACCCCGCAGATGGTGCCGTCCGCGGTGAGGATGTTCGCCGGATGCAGATCGCCGTGGAGCCACAGCGCCGGCCCCTCCCACTCGGGCGCGGTCACGGCGTCCTCCCAGACCGCGCGCACGACGTCCGGGTCGGGGACCAGCCCCTGCCCGGCCGCCTCGTCGAGCGTCCTGAGGGTTCCCTCGGAGCCGTCGGCCAGCGACCCGCCCCGGCCGAACCGGCCGACCGGCGCCGTGTCCGGGGCCGGCCGGTGAAGCGCCGTCAGGAATCCGGCCAGGGCATCCGCGGCCTCGGCGGCCTTCGTGGCGGGAGCGCGGTCGGCGGGCGCGCCCGGCACCCAGGTGGTGACGATCCAGGGCCGCGGGAAGCGCTCGGACGGCTCACCGAGCCGCTGCGGCACCGGGACCTCCAGCGGAAGGCCGGGACCTCCAGCGGAAGGCCGGGGGCGAGGGCAGGCAGCCAGGTGTGCTCCACCCGCAGCAGCTCGTCGGCGGACTGCGTCGCCCAGGGCAACCGGACCGCGAGATCGTCACCCAGACGCCACAGCTGGTTGTCCCAGCCACGCGCCCCGAGCGTCAGAGGAAGGCCGGCGAGGTCGGGGTGCTGTTCGCGCAGCAGCTCCCGGACCAGCTCCGCGGTGATCTCGGTGTCGGTGTGTGTCATGCGGACCAACCGTAGTCGGCGCGCACATCCGCCGGGTTCCGGAGCCCTGCCCGGAACCCGGCGGATGTGCGCGCCAGGCCCTTGCCGTCAGGCCTTGTCCTGCATGTCCCGTCGTGCGGGGTTGCTCTGCTGCGCGGCCTTGGGGTCCTTCTCGTCCGCCTTCGCGCGGACCCCCTGCTCGATCCGTTCACCGATCGACTTGTCGACGTTGGACCAGTACTCGAAGGCCCGCCGCAGCACGGGCTCCGTCACCCCGTTGAGGAGATGGCCCACCACGTTGTCCACCAGGCGCTCCCGCGCCGCGTCGTCGAGGACCTCACGCACCAGGGTGCCGGCCTGGCCCCAGTCGTCGTCCTCGGAGTGGGAGACGTACGCGGCCCGGGTGATGTCCCCGTCGGCGTACCAGCTGGGCGGAGTGCCGTGGCGAGCGGTGTCGGCCGCGGGGCCGCCCTTGGAGTTCGGCGCGTAGACGGGGTCGGCCGTCTTGCGGTACGCCATCGCCCCGTCCTTCGAGTACGTGTGCACGGGGGCGACCGGCGCGTTCACGGGGAGCTGCTGGTAGTTGGCGCCGATGCGGTAGCGGTGCGCGTCCGCGTACGAGAAGAGCCGGGCCAGCAGCATGCGGTCCGGGCTGGGGCCGATGCCGGGGACCAGGTTGTTCGGCTGGAACGCCGCCTGCTCGATCTCCGCGTGGTTGTCGGTGGGGTTGCGGTCCAGCGTCATCCGGCCGACCTCGGTCAGCGGATAGTCGCTGTGCGGCCACACCTTGGTCAGGTCGAACGGGTTGAACCGGTACGCGGCGGCGTCGTCGTACGGCATGACCTGTACGTGCAGGGTCCAGCTCGGGAAGGCGCCGTCCCGGATGTGCTCGAACAGATCCCGGGTGTGGTAATCCGTGTCCGCCGAGGCCATCTGGTCGCCCTCGTCCTGGGTGAAGTACTCGATCCCCTGGTCGGTCTTGAAGTGGTACTTCACCCAGAAGCGCTCGCCCTGCGCGTTGATCCACATGTAGGTGTGGGAGGTGTAGCCGTTCATGTGGCGCCAGCTGCGCGGAATGCCCCGGTCACCCATCAGCCACGTCACCTGATGGGCCGACTCGGGCGAGAGCGTCCAGAAGTCCCACTGCATGTCGTGATCGCGCAGATTGCTGTCCGCGCGGCGCTTCTGGGACCGGATGAAGTGCTGGAACTTCATCGGATCCTTGATGAAGAAGACGGGGGTGTTGTTCCCCACCATGTCGTAGTTGCCCTCGCTGGTGTAGAACTTCACCGCGAAGCCCCGGGGGTCACGCCAGGTGTCCGGGCTGCCACGCTCACCCGCGACGGTGGAGAAGCGGGCCACGAGATCGGTCGTGGTACCGGGCTGGAACACCGCGGCCTTGGTGAAGGCGCTGACGTCACCGGTCACCTCGAAATGCCCGAAGGCACCGCTGCCCTTGGCGTGCGGCTGGCGCTCCGGGATCCGCTCCCGGTTGAACTGGGCCATCTGCTCGATCAGATAGGCGTCCTGGAGCAGGATCGGGCCCCCGGGTCCGACAGTGAGCGAATGTTCGTCGCTCTCCACCGGAGCTCCGGAATCGGTGGTCGTCGGTTTGCTTGCGTTGTCGGTCATCCGGCTGCCCTCCATCATGTCGCTGTGGGTGCGACGCTGGTCCCGCCGGATCGGCGGAACGACGTCACGACAGTTCGACTAGCCCGGTACGAATGATGTCAAACCTGGATGAACAGCACCTTGCACCGTCAGGGCATGACTCATCGGCGCCACGTGCGGCCGCGAACGAGACCCCAGCGTCCGATCCCCGGGAGAGGAGCCGAGAACCGTGGCCGAACTGAATGCGTTCACCGACGCGCTCGACTGTCCGCTGTATGTCGTGACCGCCGAGGCGGCGGGGGAACGGGCCGGCTGCCTGGTCGGCTTCGGTTCGCAGTGTTCGATCCGGCCGCCGCGGTTCATGGTGTGGCTTTCGAGGGCCAACCGGACGTACCGGGTCGCCGACCGCGCCGACCGGCTCGCGGTCCATGTGCTGGCCCATGACCAGGAGCACCTGGCCCGCCTCTTCGGCGGCGAGACCGGTGATCACACCGACAAGTTCGCTCGCACCGCATGGCACCGCGGCCCGGGCGGGGCGCCCGTCATCGACGGGGCGCCCGCCTGGTTCGTCGGCCGTGTCGAGAGCCGCGTCGAAGGGGGCGACCATGTGGGGTTCCTGCTCGCGCCCGAGGTGGTGCAGCACCCCGCGGGCGACGCTCCGCGTCTGCTGTCCATGTCCGACGGCCGCGGCATCACGCCGGGCCATCCGGTGAACTGACAGAAACCCGGCCGGCCCCGGACGCGCTGCTCCGCCGGCGTCAGCCGTGGCGGTGCGCCGTACTCGAGGCTCCGCCGAAGAGACGGCCGAGCGCGCGGAACGGCAGACTGACCAAGGTGGCGACCGCACTGCCGATTGAACGGAAAACGTCTCCGATTGCCTTGAGCATGCGAATGACCTTCCTTCCGGCTCACCCCCGGACGTCAGTGCCGGGGGTGTGGGTTACGTGATCGAGTGTCCTCGTCGCGTACCCCTGCTCCCCGTCGGGAAACGGGCGCTGCCCGACCGCTGGTCACATGCGCGGACGCGATCGCCGCACACACGGAGGCAGGAGCGGCGATGGCTTCTCTGCCGGCTCCGTGTGCGTGCGAGGGTGTGTCCATGACTATAGAGCGCTTCGAAGTGCGACGTCAGATGACTGCGAGCCCGGAGAGGATCTTCGCCGTGCTGTGCGACCCCGCCGGACACGTGGCGATCGACAGCTCCGGCATGCTGCAGTCGGCCGAGGGCGACCCCGTGCGCGGGAGCGGTGACGAGTTCGTCGTGCACATGGACCGTGAGTCGCTGAACGACTTCCCCCTCGGCAAGTACGACGTCACGGTGATCATCACCCGGTTCGAGCAGGACGCTCTCATCGAGTGGACCATCTCCGGCCAGGTGCAGCCGCCCATTCGCCACCTCTACGGCTACCGGCTGGAGCCGAACGAGGGCGGCACTCTGGTGACCTCGTACTACGACTGGAGCGCCATCGAGGAGCGATACCGGGGCGCGGGCATCTTCCCCGTCATCCCCGAGGCGGGCCTGCGCGCGACCCTCGGCATTCTGGCGCGGAACGTGGAATAACCACCGACGGGGTGCGACGTGAGCCGGCCACGGGGCCCGTACGGCAGCGCTCGGCGAGACCCCGTCGCCGCTCGGCACGGCAGCGCCGACCCCCGCGCGATGCGGGAACCGGCACTGCGCTCAAGAGCGGCTACGGGTTGACGCAGCCGATCGAGCCGACCGGGAAGTCGTTGCCGGTCGATGTCGCGGTGAACCCGAAGGTGACGCTGCCGTCCGGCGGGACGGTCCGGTTGTAGTCGAGGTTCCTGACCGTGACCGTGCCATCGGAGCCCCTGGTCAGCGCACCGTTCCACACACTGCTGACCTCGGCGCCGGCGCCCGGCGTCCATTTCACGGCCCAGCCCTCACGCGCTGCCGTGCCATGGTTCATGACCTCCACCGACCCCTGGAAACCGCCGCTCCAGGAGTTGGTCACGCTGTAGACGGCCATGCACCCGGTGTGCGGGTCGGTCGGCGTGGGGTCCGGAGTCGGCGTCGGGTCCGGAGTCGGCGTGCTGCCCGAACCGCGGATGCCGGTCACCTCGCCGTTGCCGCCGTCGAAGGCGATGTCGGAGCAGGAGAAGAAGTTCTCCTGGCTGTCCGAACGAACCCACTGGATGAACATCACCGCGTCACCCGAGCGGCCGGACGGCAGGTCCAGATCCCAGTAGTAGTGGCCGCCGTCCGTGCCCGGCGAGCCCGACTGCGGCGGGTTGGTGACGGTGTCGATCAGCTCCAGGTCGTCCCAGCCCAGTTCGGTGCTGGGTGAGTAGCCGGGCTTGGACATGTACACCCGGAACGAGCCCGGGTGCGCCGCCCAGTTGCTGTGCTTGACCTGGATCGTGGTCCCGGACGTCAGGTGCGTACGGGGCCAGTCGGCACGAGCGGCGTTGTATCCGGTGAAGTTGTACGGCGACCGGTCACCTGCGCTGCACAGCTTGCCGTCCGGGACGTAGCCCTGCCCTCGCCCGCCGGCGTTGGAGTCGAGTACGGCGAACCAGTTGTACAGCGCGGTGGCGCCGCTCTCGTCGAGCGCGGCCCTGCACGCCGGGTTGGTCGGATCCAGGGAGCCGGTACTGGTCTTGGCGTCCAGCCAGCAGAGGTAGGTGCGCGACCCCGGCGTCATCGCCACGCCGTGCGCCTGCGCGTTGCCCTGGCCCAGAAATGTCAGGGCCAACCCGCCGAGCAGCGTCGCGAGCACCGTCGCCAGGGAGGCCAGTTGCTTCCTGCGTCGAGCCATGGTGTCTCCTGTTCCTGTGGGGGATCTGCTTCCGCTTCCGCTTGCGCTCTTCTCCTTCGGGCGGTGGGCCCGGGCGGGGGCTGCATGGCAGGTGGGGGCGGCCGGGGCGCCGGGTGGCCAGGTGGCCAGGGCAGTCATGGCCCCTGCGGGCGCCGGATCGCGCAACCAGGGAATCCCGGGTGCATACCGACCACCTCGCATGGGAGCGCTCCCATCTTCTGGTCCGTAGGGGACTGTAGGAGCGTGACCGTGTCCCTGACAACCCGTCGGAACGGAATGCGTCGACGGGATTTCAGTAGGGGCAGGTCAAGGACGGTATGAGGATGCGCCGAATTCGCCGCGCGGGCGCGAACGGCCTGGGAGCGCTCCCGTACTCGCGCCGCCGCAGGACTCGGACGCCGGCGCGAACAGGTGCCGCCGGAGAGCGGAGCGAGCGTTGGAGTCGGCGGTGGACGGCGCCCTTCGCGGAAGGCGGGTCGTTGAGCTGTCTCCCGGGGACCTCACGAGGAAGGGCGCGGTGACGCCTGAACCGGATTTCGCGGCATCCCCTCTCCCCCGGAGGGAATCCGGCGGCGCGCGTCACCTGGCGGGGCGGGCCAGCCTCCGGGCTGTCGGACTGCCGCTCGGACGGGCAACCGCCCGAGCGGCGGTCGAAGTGGGCGCGCGAGGGACCTCAGGCCGACTCGCGCACCACCAGCCGCGTCCGGAGGATCGCATGACGCCAGGCCACCTGCGGCTGGCCCATTTCCTCCAGCAGCAGCCGCACCATGGTCCGGCCGATCTCCTCCATCGGCTGACGCACGGTCGTCAGGGACGGTTCCGTCTGCTCGGCCAGCTCGAAGTCGTCGAAGCCGATCACCGCCACGTCCTGGGGCACCCGGCGCCCCGCCGCATGCAGGGCGGCAAGCGCTCCGGCGGCCATGCTGTCCGACGCGGCGAAGACGGCGTCGACCTCCGGGTGCCGCTCGATGAGTCCCGTCATCGCCCGGCGCCCGCTGGCCTCGCTGAAATCTCCCTGTACGACCAGCGACGGCACCTCGTCGAGCCCGGCGTCACCCAGCGCCTCCCGGTAGCCGCGCAGCCTGCACTGGGCGACGTACATCTCGGGCGGGCCCGTGATCGCGGCGATGACCTTCCGCCCGCCGCGCGTCAGATGGCCGACCGCGGCCCGAGCGCCACCGACGTTGTCCGCGTCCACGTAGGTCACCCGCTCCTCCCCCGAGCGCCTGCCCAGCAGCACCGTGGGCACCCCGGCGTCGGCGAGCATGTCCGGCAGCCGGTCCTCGGCCCGCATGGACATCAGCAGCACCCCGTCGACCCGGCCGCCGCGCACGTACTTGACGAGCCGCTGCCGCTCGGCGTCCGTGCGGACCAGTGTGAGCAGGAGCTGCACGTCCACCTCGGCCAGGGCATCCCCGACCGCCCGTACGACCTCCGAGAAGAACGGCTCGCCGAACAGCCGCCAGTCCGCCTTCGTCATCACCAGGGCGACGGCGTCCGCGCGCCGCCCGGCCAGTGAACGCGCGGCCAGATTGGGCACGTAGTCCAGTTCGTCGATGGCGCGCAGCACGGTACGGCGTGTGGACGCCTTGACGCCCGACGCGTTGTTGATCACTCGGGAGACCGTGCCCCGCCCCACACCGGCAAGGGCGGCCACTTCCTCCAGCGTCGGTGTGCCGGAACTTCGCTTCAGCATGTTCCCACCCCCAGGAGTACCCGATCTTACGGCCCGACAGGTCCTGGGCCTGGGCAATCACGAAGAACAGGGCCGCATAGAGGGGCAGTTGGCACCCGCGGTCGCCCGGGAGACCGCACGCGGGTGACTCCTGGTCCGGACGCGGGCGGCGCGGCGGGGGATGCGGCCCCGGGACGCCGGCCCCGACCATGGACGCCGCCGCACCGCACACACGACAACGGTGGCGGATCCTGTCCAACAGCTTGACGGCGGGTCTCACGCGCACCAAATTGGGAGCGCTCCCAAACCGTACGCCCCATCGGACGCACACTGCGGAACACCCGGGCCTGCGGGACGACTTCACGCGTCGAGGCCGGCCCGGCGGGAAGCGAGGCCGCTTCCGTCCACCAGCAAGGTTGGCCATGACCGAACCCTGCCGTTCGGGAGCGCTCCCATCATGTCGTTTCCACTTCGTACGAGGAGGAATGCTGTGAAACGCTTCTTGGCCCTACTGGCGGCCTGCGCGACGATCCTGGGCCTCACGGCCCTGTTCGGCCCCCAGGCGGTGGCTGCCACCGGATGCAAGGTCGACTACACGGTCACCAGCCAGTGGCAGGGCGGCTTCCAGGCCGGCATAAAGATCACCAACCTGGGTGAACCCGTCAGTGGGTGGACGCTCTCGTTCGCCCTGCCGGACACCGGACAGAAGGTCGTGCAGGGCTGGAACGCCACCTGGTCGCAGTCGGGTTCCACGGCCAAGGCCGTCGGCGTCGACTGGAACCGCACGCTGGCCACCGGCGCGGCGGCCGACGTGGGGCTGGTGGGTTCCTTCACGGGCGCCAACCCGAAACCGACGGCGTTCACGCTCAACGGCGTCTCCTGCACGGGCTCCGTCGACGAGACCTCGCCGCCCGACCCGGGCGGCAACGGCACCCCGGTGGACGTCAATGGCCAGGTCCACGTCTGCGGAGTACACCTGTGCAACCAGTACGACCGCCCCGTGCAGTTGCGGGGGATGAGCACGCACGGCATCCAGTGGTTCAGTCAGTGCTACAACAACGCGTCCATGGACGCGTTGGCGAACGACTGGAAGTCGGATCTGCTGCGCGTCGCCATGTACGTGCAGGAGGACGGTTACGAGACCGACCCGGCGGGCTTCACCAACCGCGTGAACGGCCTCGTCGACATGGCCGAGGCCCGCGGCATGTACGCGCTGATCGACTTCCACACCCTGACGCCCGGCGATCCGAACTACAACCTCGACCGTGCGAAGACGTTCTTCGCTTCCGTCGCCGCGCGCAACGCCGACAAGAAGAACGTGATCTACGAGATCGCCAACGAGCCCAACGGTGTGAGCTGGTCGGCCATCAAGAACTACGCCGAACAGGTCATCCCGGTGATCCGGGCCGCCGACCCGGACGCCGTCGTCATCGTCGGCACCCGCGGCTGGTCGTCTCTGGGAGTCTCGGACGGTTCCAACGAGAGCGAGATCGTCAGTAACCCCGTCAACGCAGCCAACATCATGTACGCGTTCCACTTCTACGCCGCAAGCCACAAGGACTCCTACCGCAGCACAGTGAGCCGGGCAGCCTCTCAACTTCCGCTGTTCGTGACCGAGTTCGGCACGGTGAGCGCCACCGGCGGCGGAGCGATGGACCGGGCGAGCACCACGGCCTGGCTGGACCTGCTCGATCAGCTGAAGATCGGCTACGCGAACTGGACCTATTCCGACGCCCCCGAGAGCAGCGCGGCGTTGCAGCCCGGCACCTGCGACGGCAGCGACTACAGCAGCAGCGGCGTACTGACCGAATCGGGGACCCTGCTGAAGAACCGGATCAGCACCCCCGACAACTTCCCCACGAGCTGATCCGGTACGGGGCTCCGGCTGCACCGGAGCCCCGTCCGGCATCCGCCCTCGGCCGAACTGTGGTGTCGCGCCCAATATGCCCGACAACGCGGCGAGGTGCCGCAGCTGTCGTCTTGCGCCCGCCAGGAATGTTGGCTGTCGGTGTTCCCTGCTGGAACGATCCTGGGATGACCGACAACCGTGACGCCGTCCTCCGCCTGTGGGGTCGCCAGCTCTACGAGCGTCAGGGCGAGCCACTCGCCTGGGCGGAGGCGGTCCTGGAGGCCACCGGTCGCCCGCCGGCCTCCGTCACCGCGGCGATGTCCGGCCGGCTCGACGCCCTCGCTGATTCCCCATCGGACCGCGCACGGCTGCTGTTCCGTACGGTCGCCAAGCTGGCCGCGAACCTGCGGGGCGACGGCCGATACGACGCGGACGTCGGCACCCGAATCGGCCCACTGGCCCTGTGGTTGGGCCAGCTCGAACCGCCGCTCACCGGCCCGCTGGGAGACGCACTCGGCCACCCACCGGACGGGCCGACATCCCTCGTCACCGTCCACGCAGCCGAGTTGAGCGAGAGCCGCACGATCCGGGTGCGGGCGATCGACGCCCTGCTGGAGTGGGCCGAGCTCGGCCATCCGCAGGCCCGGGCAGCCCTGTCCGAAGTCGCCTCCGACCACCGGACGCAGGATGTCACCGTCTGGACCAAGGCGCTCAACCGGATCGCCCTGTTCGGCGACGCGAGCCTCGAACCGGGCCTTCTGCGCGCGCTCGCCGACACCGGGCACTGCGGGGTGCGGTGGTCGGCGCTCGCCTGTGCCGAACTCGGCTTCCGCCGGGCTGTTCCGCTGATCACCGCCCTGCTGGAGCATCCCGATCCGATGGTCCGCGAGGGTGCCTGCGAGGCACTGGGCCTCTTTGCGGAAGATGCCGCCGTGCCCGCCCTGACAGCCCGGCTGAACGACGAGACCGACTGGGTACGCAGCAGAGCCGCCCTGGCGCTCGGCCAAATCGGCGGCGCCCGGGCACTCGCTGCGCTCTGGCAGGCCATGCTGGAACGCCGGAACCCGAAGGCGAGTCATCTCGCGTCGGCGATCGCTGCCTTCGGCCCGCTTGCGGTGGACGACCTGATCGCCCTCACCACCGATCCCGACCCGGACCTCCGAGCACTGGCCTGCCGCGCTCTCGGCTCCACCGCCGACGACCGGGCCCTGCCGGCACTGGAGCGCCTCGCCGCCCACGACCTCGCCAGAACCACCCTCGGCGGCCTCGTGGCAACCGCCGCCAAGCAGGGACTGCGGACCGCGCACCGCATTCGCGCGCGCACCGCATCGACCTGAGCTCGACGCTCGTCCCGACTGACGTTCGCTCTGAGCCCGTCGATCGACCTGCCCGTACAGCGGCTGAGCGTGAGGCGTAGGGGAGTTGCCTGACGTCTCGTATCGGGAATGCACCGACCGTCGACAACTGCCCCAGGCAACAGGCCTCAGCCCACAGCGAGATCGTGCTGAGGGGCGCGGACGAGGGCCCACAGGTCGTCGAGGCGGCGGCGGGCGAGAGCGAGGATCGACTGTCTGTGGCTCTTGCCCTCGGCTCGCTCGCGATCGTAGAAGCTCGTGGACGTGGGGCAGAAGCGGGCGGTGATCCGGGCGGAGAGGCAGAAGACGGGCCCCTCGGTCTCCCGATCGTACGAAGGACCGGAAGCAGCCCTCCAACACGGTAAGGAGCGCTTCACTTGGCGAGTTGAGCGCCTCGGTTGGCTGCCATGGCCGGGAGCGGGCGCCAGTCGGCCGGCACGTTGCGCATGACCAGAGCGCAGTCCAGGGTTGCGGTCCCTGGCGGGAAGCGGTCCGGGTCGTCGAAGAAGGACGACGCGGCGGAGCGAACCCGGCCGGCTTCCACGTGCCAGGCGTCGGTGTGCAGCTCCATGCCGTCCAGGTGGCGGCCGGACCTCGTGGCCGAGTAGCCCTTCACCCCGGACCGAAAGAAGCGGGAGGCCTCGGTGAGACCGGCGAAGAGCTCGCTGCCCCGCAGCTCGTCGGACGGCTCGACGGTGACGTCCACCCGGATGTCGCCGTCCCACGTCGCGAGGGCGACACGCACCTGGCCCGGTGTCTCGTGCACCTCGAAACCGGCACCGCCGTGCTCGCCGGGGAAGACGCGGCCTCCGGCCCAGACGTTGAGCCGCGAGGCGGTATCGCGACGCGGGATGTAGACGCCGGTCTCGACGCCGTCCGGTCCGTCCCACTCGACTGCGATCCGATGCGCCGCGTTCTCGCTCCGCAGCCCGAATACCTTGGGGGCCCAGACCGGCCGGACACTTCCCAGCCGCAGCAGACAGATCCCTGCGACCGCATGGCCGTGCACCAGTTGCGGACGCAGCGGCTGGGGAAGCAGGCGTGCCGCGGCGTCCGGGGCGACCCGGTAGTTCACCAGAAGCCGTCGTTCAATGACGCTGGACAGGCACGGCTGCCTCATGATCCCTCGCTCTGCGCCCCGGAGCGCCATTTGGTGTGGCGCAGGACGATCTGCTCGGGGCAGACGACGCTGAGAAACCGGCCGATCGAGGTGGCCAGGCGATCCTCGGCCAGTGTGTAGAGGATCCGGTTGCCGTCCCGCCGCTCGGTGACCAGTCCCGCTCCCTTGAGCACGCCGAGATGCCGTGAAATGGACGGCGCGCTGATCGCGAACCTGCTCGCGATCTCGCCTGCCGCGAGTTCGCCACCTCTGAGGTCCTCAAGGATCTGGCGCCTCGTCGGATCAGCGAGTGCACGGAAGGCCCCTGCCTCGTCCTGAGCTTCTGCCATGTTAGATATTTAGCACATGAGCTAAAGAGCTAACAATGGGTCCGGCGGTCTTCAACGACATCGTCGCGGCGGCGGCCCATGACCTCGTCTCAAAGTCGCACCCTTCGCCGACTCCGCCGCTCACCGCTTGAGGCGGGGCCGTCGCACCCGCGGTCGCCGTCGGGATCGTACGAACCCACGCGGGCGAGCCGCGTGCCGCCACCCTCCACCGACGCCTTTGCCGCATCGCCAATCCTCGTACGCCGCACCCCAATTCGGCCGTCACGGGGTTGGGTGGACGGCTCCGATGCCGCGAAAGGTGCTCAGAGGGGAGCGAGCGATGCGCAAAGATGATTCAAAGTACCCTTGACCCAACAACTTTGAGCAAATAGCGTCTGGACGTTCCGTTTTTAGGGCAGCGTCCCCCGCGGAACGGACAGTTCGGTCCCATGGCTTCTCCCGCGCGGTGAGGCTGCGACCCCCCACCCCAGGAAGGCTCCGCGTGCGCAGACGTTCCCTCCTCACGGCGGCTGCCGCCACGACGCTCGCGGCGGCCCCGCTCGCGTCCGGCTGCAGTTCCTCCTCGTCGCCCTCACCCTCCTCGGGCGGCTCCCGGCGCGGCCATCTCACCTACGGCGTCTGGGACGTCTACCAGGTGCCGGCCATGAACCGGGCGGCGCGGGAGTTCGAGCGCACGCGGCCCGGCGTCACCGTCGATGTGCAGCTCACCCCCAACGGGACGTACTGGACCAAACTGCGCACCGCGTGCACCGGCGGTGCCGCACCGGACGTCTTCTGGATGAACGGGCCCAACTTCGGCCTCTACGCCGATGCCGGGCAGCTTCTCCCGCTGGAGACCGAGGGGTCCGAGGCCGTGCTGCGCCCCGCCGACTTCCCGGCCGACCTGATCTCCCTCTACCGCTGGAAGGGCACCCAGTACGGCGCCCCCAAGGACTTCGACACGGTCGCGTTGTGGTTCAACAAGGAGATCTTCGACCGGGCCAAGGCCGACTACCCGGACGCCTCCTGGACCTGGCAGGACCTGATCGCCACCGCCCAGCGTCTCACCGACCGCAAGCGCGGGATCTACGGCGTCGGGGCACCGGTCCGCGCACAGGAGAACTACTACAACTCCATACCCCAGGCCGGCGGCTGGGTCATCTCCCAGGACAAGGAGCACTCCGGCTACTCCGACGACCGCACGCGGGAGGGGCTGCAGCTGTGGATCGACCTGATCCACCGCTACCGCGCCGCCCCGTCCCTGCAGCAGATGACCGACACGGACCCCACCCAGATGTTCCAGTCAGGAACGCTGGCCATGACCTACGAGGCGTCCTACAACGCGGCGACGTTCTACGCCGACCCCGAGCTGCGGGCCAAGGTGGACGTCGCGCCGATGCCCAAGGGCCGCCGCCGGGCCACCGTCCTGCACGGCCTGGCCAACGTCGTCTACGCCCGGACCCCGCAGCCCGAGCTGGCCCGGGAGTTCGTGCGGTTCCTCGGCGGGGAACAGGCCTCACTGCTCCAGGGCAAGTACGGCACCGCCATCCCGGCCCGCAACGGCACCGCGAAGCCGTGGGCGGCCGGAATGCCGCGCTTCGACCTCCAGGTGCACCTGGACGCGCTCGACTACGCGGTGCCCTTCCCCGGCTCCGCCAACAGTGCCGCCTGGCAGCACAAGGAACAGATGTGGCTCGCCAAGGCGTGGAGCGGCGACGCCACCCTCAAGGGCGCCACCGGCTCCCTGACCGATGCGATGAACCAGCTGCTCGCCCAGGAGAGGAAGGGCCGGTCCTGATGAGCCTCGATGTGCGTACGCGTTCCGCCGTACCGGCGCAGCGCTCCGGGCCGGACGTCCTGGACCAGCGGGAGCTGCGCCGGCGCGAGCGCCGCTTCAGGAACCGGGACAAGTGGTGGGGCTACGCCCTGATCGCCCCGGCCGGCCTCGGCCTCGCGGTCTTCTACCTGTGGCCGGTGGTGCAGACGCTGTACTACAGCTTCACCGAGTGGGGCGCCTTCGGCGGGACCACCTGGATCGGCCTGTCCAACTACCGCACGCTGGTGGGCGACCCGGAGTTCTGGCACTCGCTGGGCAACACGGGCATCTACACCGGGCTGGTGCTGCTCGGCATCCCGCTGTCGATGGCCCTCGCCGTGCTGCTCAACATCAAGGGCCTGCGCGGCACCGGCGTGTACCGCACGCTCTACTTCCTGCCGGTGGTCACGATGCCCGCCGCCGTCGCGGTGGTCTGGCGCTGGCTCTACAACGGCGACGCCGGCATCCTCAACCACGCACTGTCGTCGATCGGCATCGACGGCACCTACTGGGTGTCCGACCCGCACACCATCCGCTTCGCGGTGGCGGTCGTCGGCGTGTGGATGACCGTCGGCTACAACATGATCCTGCTGCTGGCCGGACTGCAGAGCATCCCCGGCGACTACTACGAGGCGGCGGCACTCGACGGCGCGGGACGGGTGCGGCAGTTCTTCTCGGTCACCCTGCCGCTGCTGAGCCCCACCCTGTTCTTCACCACCGTGCTCTCGATCATCCAGTCCCTGCAGGTCTTCGACCTGGTGTACCTGATCATCGGCGCCAACACGACGAACTCGCTCCAGAACCCCGCCTACGGCGAGGGCCAGACCGTCGTGATGCTCTTCTTCCAGAAGGCGTTCTTCGACAACCAGCGCGGCTACGGCGCGGCCATCGTCTGCGTGCTGTTCGTCCTGATCATGGCGCTGACCACCGTCCAGTTCCGGTTGCAGAAGAGGTGGGTCCACTATGCGTGAGGCGACTGTGCGTGACGCTGCGCGTAAGCCGGCGCGGCGGGCGAGCCGCGAAGGCAGGATGTGGCCCGCCCACGTCCTGCTCACCCTCGGCGCGGTCATCACCGTGTTCCCCCTGGTGTGGGAGCTGCTCACCTCCTTCAAGAGCTTCGGCGAGTCCGTGCAGGTGCCGCCGACGATCCTGCCCGCGCACTGGGACTGGTCGAACTACAGCAAGGTCTTCGACGGGATCCCCTTCGGCCGGCAGTTCATCAACACCGTCGTGATGGCGCTGCTGCGCACCGCGGCCCAGCTGCTGCTCTGCTCGATGGCGGCCTACGCCTTCGCCCGGATCCGCTTCCCCGGGCGCGGGGCGATCTTCCTGGCCTTCCTTGCCGTGCTGATGGTGCCCGGACAGCTGTTCCTGCTCCCGCAGTACCAGATCATGCAGAACCTCGGCTGGCTGGACTCCATGCAGGCCCTCGTGGTGCCCGGCATGTTCTCCGCCTTCGGCACCTTCCTGCTGCGCCAGTTCTTCATGGGGCTGCCGGAGGAGCTGGAGGAGGCGGCACGCCTGGACGGTGCCAATCCGTTCACCGTCTTCTGGCGCATCGCTCTGCCGCTGGCCCGCCCCGGGCTGCTGGCGCTGGGCATCCTCACGTTCCTGTGGTCCTGGAACGACCTGATGTGGCCGCTGATCGTGAACACCGACCCGGCCAAGATGCCGTTGTCGGCCGGCCTGGCCTCGCTCCAGGGCGCCCACCTGACCGAGTACCCGGTACTGATGGCCGGCTCCCTCCTGGCGACTCTCCCGGTGATCATCGTGTTCGTCGCGATGCAGCGCCAGTTCATCCAGGGCATCGCCTTCTCCGGCATGAAGGGCTGAGCACGCCTGACCGGCACGTCCATCCGTGCCGAGGGCCGGCTGGAGCACTCCCCCTGCGCGGCTACGGGCGGCGCAGGGGGAGGGAGCCACGGCGCCGGGTCAGCGGTTCACCGGCCGGGTGTCGGTGTCGAGGCCCCAGCTGCCGAGCAGCCGCATCGACTCCTCGGCGGCCGAGCCGGGCGCGGCATGGAAGGTGACCAGCGACATGTCCTGGTCGGCCGGCAGCTTCAGCGTCTCGTAGGACAGGGTGAGGTCACCCACCAGCGGATGGTGCAGCCGCTTCGTGCCGTACCCCTTCTCCTGGACCGTATGCGCGGCCCACAGCGTCCTGAACTCCTCGCTCTTCACCGAGAGTTCTCCCACCAGGGCCGAGAGCAGCGGATCGTCGGGCCAGCAGCCCGCGCACAGCCGCAGCGCGCTCACCAGCTCGACGGCCTTGCACTCCCAGTCCACGTACAGATCTCGCGAGTGCGGGTCGAGGAACACGATCCGGGCCATGTTCCGCTCCTCGGGCGGCAGCGCGGTCTCGTCGCCGAGCAACGCCCGCGCCATCCGGTTCGACGCCAGGATCTCCATCCGCCGCCCCAGCACGTACGCGGGCACGCTGTCCATGGCATCGATCAGGTACTGGAGCTCCGCCCGCAGCCGCTGCGGGCGGGCGGCGGCGGCACGCTTCTTCTTCGTCTTCGGGTTCGCCAGGTGTGTGAGGTGAGCATGCTCCGTGTCCGACAGCCGCAGCGCACGGGCGATCGCGTCCAGCACCTCACCGGAGACGTTCCCGCTGTTCCCCTGTTCCAGACGTGTGTAGTAGGCCACGGACACGCCGGCGAGCTGGGCCAGCTCCTCGCGCCGCAGCCCCGGCACCCGCCGGGCCCGGCCCACATCGGGCAGACCCACGTCCTCGGGCTTGAGCCGGGCCCGCCGGCTACGGAGGAATTCGCTGAGTTCGGCGCGCTGGTCCATGTCCTCCAGTATCCGGGTACGGCGCGGTGCCCACCGTGACCCTGCCAGTAGTACGCACAGCAGACGTAGGCACAGCGGGGACCTGGGTGTTTGTCGGGGCATGAGGCACAGTTGAAGAACCACCCCACCTTTGAGGAGATCATTCCCGGATGACTGTCACCACCGTCGCCGCATACGCCGCCCCCACCCCCAAGGCCCCGCTGGAGCGCACGACCGTGCCGCGCCGCCCGGTCGGCGAGCACGACGTCCTGATCGACATCAAGTACGCAGGGATCTGCCACTCGGACATCCACCAGGCCCGTAACGGCTGGGGCGAGGGCATCTTCCCGATGGTTCCCGGCCACGAGATCGCAGGCGTGGTCGCCGAGGTCGGTCCCGGCGTGACGAGGTTCGCCGTCGGCGACCGGGTCGGCGTCGGCTGCATGGTCGACTCGTGCCGCGAGTGCGAGAACTGCAAGGCCGGCCTTGAGCAGTACTGCTCCGAGGGCAACGTCGGCACGTACAACGCCATCGGCAAGGACGGCGAGCCCACCTACGGCGGGTACTCCACCCACGTGGTGGTCGACGAGAACTACACCCTGCGCATACCCGAGGGCATCGCCCTCGACGAGGCCGCTCCGCTGCTGTGCGCCGGCATCACCACGTACTCCCCGCTCGCCCACTGGAACGCCGGTCCCGGCAAGAGGGTCGCGATCGTCGGACTCGGCGGTCTCGGGCACATGGGCGTCAAGATCGCGCACGCGCTCGGCGCCGAGGTGACCGTGCTCAGCCAGACGCTGCGCAAGGAGGCCGACGGGCTGAAGCTGGGCGCGGACCACTACTTCGCTACCAGCGACCCGAAGACGTTCGAGCAGCTCAAGGGCTCGTTCGACCTGATCATCTCCACGGTCTCGGCGCCGCTGCCGCTGGACGCGTACCTCGCGCTCCTCAAGACGGACGGCGCGATGGTCAACGTGGGGGCGCCGGAGGAGCCGGTCTCGCTGAACCTGTTCTCCGTCATCGGAGGCCGGAAGACCCTTGCGGGCTCCGGTATCGGCGGCATCCGTGAGACGCAGGAGATGCTCGACTTCTGCGCGCGGCACTCCCTCGGCGCCGAGATCGAACTGATCCGCGCCGACCAGATCAACGAGGCGTACGAGCGCGTGCTCGCCAGCGACGTGCGCTACCGCTTCGTGATCGACACCGCCACCATCTGACGTCCGTACGCCGATGCCCTCGCCGATGCCCGCCCTGTCGCGGATACAGACCGGCTGATCGCGGAAGGCACCGTTGTCCGCCCGAGGGGCCGCCGCCGGCGCGGCCCCGAGGGAGGCGTCCCCCGGAGGGGGCTGGCCGGGGGCGTTGTTGACACGGGTGTACGGCGAGGACGTGGACGTTCCGGCCGGGGAGGGTTCCGGGGCGTTGGCAGTGAAGCGGTGGTTGGCGGGGCTCGGTCGCCGCACCCGGCGAACGGCCGGCGTCAGGGCGCTGACGGATGCCACGGTCTCAAGGCCGAGCAACACGCTGCCGAAAAGGCGGTAGCGCACCAGGTCGATGCTGCGTCGGTGCTCCCGGACCGCGTGCACGTCATAGCGCGTGAGGTCACCAGCGATGCACACCAGCCTCGGTTCGCTCCAGAGGACCTGGGCCGCCGTCGCCGTCCCCAACAGGTCACGGACCAGGTGCTCGAACTCGCGGCGGTGATCCATCAGCCACGACAGGTAGAACAACCCCTGGTTGATCACGCCGACGTCGATGCGCGCTTGTACTCGACGATGACCGGGCTACCGTTCTCATCCAGCCCGAGCGAGTCGATCCGGCCGCCATGGACCGGGCCGGTGTTCCGTGAACGGCTTCCGGAAGGTGAAGAAGGCGTGCGCACGGGCACGCCTCTCGTCTGGCAGCCACTGGTCAGCACTGCTGTCTGGTGACTGTCTCCCAGCACGAAATGCAGCAAGGGGTCCAGCTCCGAAGAGCTGGACCCCTTTCGGCTGCACGTCTACTACTGAGCCAAGAACGCGGTGCGAAGTCACCCGCCACATGCTGACCGGGGCCTCTGCCGTACCGCCTGGCACCGCGTACTCCTGGGCCTCCAGTCACAGACCCCCACGCTCAAGATATCGAGCCCTCCGTTCCTTGCCCGCCGAGTAGAGTGCCGCCTGTTTGATCGATCATCGATCATTTACCCGGCTCGGAGGAGCGGACATGGTGGAACAGGGAGAGCGGCAGCAGGTGACCGTGGTCACCGGCGGCAGTCGGGGCATCGGAGCGGCGATCTGCCTCCGGCTGGCGGCCGAGGGACACGACATTGCCGTCGGGTACCGGTCGGACGCCGAGGCGGCCGAGGGCGTGGCCGAAGGGGTGCGCGCGCTGGGCCGGGCTGCCGTCGCGGTCGCGGTCGACACCGCCGATGCGGCGGACGTGGACCGTCTGTTCGATACGGCCGCCGCGCAGCTGGGACCGGTCACCGGCCTGGTGAACAACGCCGGGGTGAGCGGGCCGGTCGGGCCACTGACCAGCGCAGATCCGGAAGGGATGCGGCAGGCCCTGGAAGTCAACATCCTGGGCTACCTGCTGTGCGCCCGCCGGGCCATCGGCGGCATGACGGCAGGCGGGGCGATCGTGAACATCTCCTCCGCTGCCGCGACCCTCGGCAGCCCCGGCACCTACGTCCACTACGCGGCGGCGAAGGCCGCCGTGGACGCCATGACGGTCGGGCTGTCGAAGGAGGTGGCGGCCGAGGGCATCAGGGTCAACTGCGTCGCGCCGGGCACGATCTGGACCGACTTCCACGCCGACCCGCATCGGCCCGCCAAGATCGCGGCCCTTGTCCCCTTGGGCCGCGCCGGCCAGCCCGAGGAGATCTCCGGAGCGGTCGCCTGGCTACTCTCGGACGACGCCTCCTACGCCACCGGCACGGTGATGAGGATCGCCGGCGGAATGTGAGCGCAGGCGGCTCCCCCGTCCGGGGGCAAGACCGGCATCCTGGTCTCGGCGGCGAACGGCGACCAGAGGGCAGCGCGCACTCAGTGGCGATCAAGGGGGCCCTATGAGGTCTCTGATCAAGATCGTCGAGGCACGGAGGTAGAGCGCCCGGCCAGGTAACTGCCCGGGTTCTTGTCGTAGCGCGTGGCGATGCCTCGCCACGCTTTCATCCTGTTGATCGCACGTTCGACCGTGTTCCGGTCCTTGTAGAGGTCAACGTCGTGGCTGACGGGCCGGCCACCTCTGGAACCCTTCTGCTTCCGGTTGGCGGCCTGGTCCCGCTTCTCCGGGATGACCGCCTTGATACCGCGTTTACGCAGGTGGGCGCGGTTCCTGCGGGAGGCGTACGCCTTGTCCCCGGCGACCGCGTCCGGCCGGGTGCGGGGGCGCCCGACGGGCCCGCACACCCGCACTTCCTCAAGGACGGGGATGAGCTGTGGGTTGTCCACTGCCTGGCCCGCGGTCAGATGAATGCCAGGGGGCGGCATTTGCGGTCGGCAGCGAGGTGGACCTTGCTGGTCTGCCCTCCCCTGGAGCGTCCGAGGAGGGCGGCCTTCAGTCGGAGTTTGCGCCGGCGCCGGATGCGTCGGCGCTCTTCCCGAGCGGGACCGCCTTCGGTGGCCTGACCGCTTTGTTCTTCGCGGGCGCCCCCTTTGACCGAGCCTTCTCTCCTTCGGTTGCGGCTTCCTCCAGGGCGGTGACGATGTCCTCATCGATGTGCTTCCCGGCCGCGTCGTGGTGAGCCCGGGCGGTGGTGGAGTCGATGCTGACCAGGAACAGGTCGACCTCGCCGCGTTTCGCGGCCTCCGCGATCAGACCCTCCAGCAGAGCTTCGAAGACTCCAGCGTCACGCCACTGCCGCAAGCGGTTGTGAACGGTCGACCAGGCGCCGAACTCCCTCGGCATCTCCCGCCACTGCCCGCCCGTCCTGAACCGCCAGTCACACCCTCGAACTGCTGCCGCAGCCGTTCGGGGTACGGCCGCACTCCCCGATCGGCAGGTGAGGCTCGATGAACTTCCACTCCCGACCCGTAAGTTGCACTCGTGTCACACAAGGAGATCTACCGATCCAGGCTCCGCAACGAGGCCGATTCCGAAGGGTTGATCGCAGCCGAGGGAGGCAGCGCCTGGACGACGGGTGTGAACCGACTGAGTACTTCCGTCAGCTCCGGCGGCCTGTCCGGACGGCGAAGCCGAATGTGGAAGAGCACCTGCTGTCTCACGCCCGCCACCCCCATTCCGTGATCACCCGTCCCGAAGCACCAGTGCTTGCGAACCCACTGTTGTCCCGTGCTGGGAGCGCGCGAGTAGCGGTGGGTTCCCTGTCAGGGCCGTGTGGGAATCGACGAACCCGCTGGACTCCGACCTGACCGGCGCCGACGGCGGTTTCGGCTGGCCATGGTCAACCGCCTCGCTCGCACCACCGCGATCACACGCCGGCCGGCGGCAAGACCGTCACCGCTTTCCTCCCCCTCTGACAACGCCAGGCAGCGGATCTCCGTGCCTCGGGGACAATCGAACACCCGCCACCTGGCCCCCGGCCCCCGGCGACCGGCGGAGCATCGGTTCTACGCCAGAGCGACCGCCCTCCAGGGACGCTCTGGTGCCCTGTGCCTCGCACGCGGGCACGTCTGCGTTGAAGAGCGATAGTCATGTCGCGCCGATTCGCCAGCAGGCAGGTGGTCCCGTGTGCGAGGAGCTGAGCGCGCTTGGTGTCCTGAAAAGGCGCATGGTGGAACTGGTGAGAGATTCACTGCTCGGTGCCCGCGGTCAGGGGCGCAGCGTGTATAGGGCAACGCTTGGGAGACGGCAATGCCGGGAGACCCGTTCGGGCTGGCCAGGCTGCTCGCCGCAGCGGAGGACGCGGCGCCGGGAGAGTCTCTGGCTGTGGTGGCACGCAACCTGCGCGACCGGTTCCAAGCGCGGGCGGTGTCGTTCCTGTTCGTCGATGTTGTCGGCCAGCAGGTGGTGCGGGTCAGCGACGAGACCGCGTCGCAGTTCAACCGCCACGCCGGCCGTATTCAACTGGCCGGCAGCCTCTACGACCGAGTGCTGCGTGCCCAGGAACTGGTGCAGGCCCCCGACGCCGGTCGCGGAAAGCGGGTGCTCGCCCCGGTGAGCAATCGTGGCGACACGATCGGGGTGCTGGAGTTGTCCCTGCCGCACGTCGACCAGGAGATCCTGAAAGAGGTCCGCGAGGCCGCTCACGCGCTGGCGTACATCATCGTCACCGACCGTCGCTTCACCGACCTCTACCGCTTGGGCCAGCGCGCCACCCCGCTCAGCCTGGCCGCCGAGATCCAGCGGCAGCTCCTGCCCGACGCACCATCCTGCGAAGCCGCACAGTTCGCGCTCGCCGCGTCCCTCGTGCCGGCCGAATCCGCCGCCGGGGACACCTACGACTACACCCTTGACCACGACACCTTGCACCTGTCGATCACCGACGCCATGGGCCACGACATCAACGCAGCACTCATGGCCACTCTCCTGGTCAACGCCTCACGCAGCGCCCGCCGAGACGGCGCCGACCTGGCAGAGCAGGCCGGCCGGATCGACCAGGCCCTCCTCCACCACGGCAACCACACTCTCGCCACCGGCCAGCTACTGCGCGTCGCCCTGGACGGAACCGGCTCACAGCTCGTCAATGCCGGACACCCCCCACCCCTCCTCCTGCGCGCGGGCGCAGTGAAAGAGGCGCACCTGGACGTCGACCTGCTCTTCGGCGCACCCGGCGGCACCACCTACCGCATACAAAACCTCGATCTGCGCCCCGGCGACCGCCTCCTGCTCTACACCGACGGCATGCAGGAGCGGCAGGCCGGCTCCGTCGATCTGCCCCGCCTGATCCAGGACACCGCCACCGAACACCCCCGCGAGGTCGTGCGTGTCCTGGCAACGGCAGTCACCGACGCCTTCGACGGCCCCCTGGCCGACGACGCCACCGTACTGTGCCTCGACTGGCACGGCCCCCGCCACGAGAGCTGACCCGAGCCGGACACAGCACGGGCCACGAGGGAATTGATGAACGCGCGTTACAGTGTCCGCTCGTTACTGAGGGGCATAGGGGGCGGCCGTGGCAGAAAGGCTGAGCGAAGCGGCAGGTGCTGTCGTCGAGCTGAGATTCGAGTTGGGGCAGCCGGATTGGGCCGACGCGTTCCAAGCACGCGGGCGGGTGCGGGGGTTCAAGGGCCGACTGCATGGACTGCTCTTGCCGGTGCTCTTCGCAGTGGCGGTGTGGTTGCTTGCCAACAGCGTCCTGGCAGCGGGAGGCGCCTTCCTCGGCAGCCTGTTCGGGTTCATGGCCAGAAGGGGACTGCTGACCGCGCGGCATGCCAAGATGGGTGCCCCGCTGGGGCCTTGGACCGTGAACGTCGACGAGTCCAATGACGTTGTGTGCTTCACGGGTACGCACATGGAGACGCGCCGGGGCTGGCGGAGCCTTGGCGGGTACGTGGAGACCGCCGGCGGATTCGTGCTGCTGACGCCCGCGCCGTACCTGCTCATCGCGCACTATCTGCCCAAGCGCGCATTGGGCAGGGACGATACCAACCGGCTGCGTGGCATACTCGACCGCCACCTCCCCCGGCACGGCGGCCGTCCGCCCCGGCACTGAGGTTCGGTAGGGTTCGCAGTCTTTATGCCGGGGGAGGAACAATGGCCGAGGGCCAGAACGCCGAAGGCGTGCACCACACGCCATCGGTTGACGATGTCGTGGACGAGCAGACCGCGGTCCAGGTGGTGTACAAGCCTCGGTCTGATGACACACTGGTCGGCCTGCGGGTCCGCGGGCGGATCAAGCGGACCGGGTTGCTGCTGCGGGGTGTGTTTCTCACTCTGTGGGTAGGGCAGTGGTTGTTCGCCACTGTAGGTCGCGGCAAAGTCGACTTGGTCTCAACCGTCTTGTTCTTGTTCGTCGTTCTGACCGTGTGGGGGTACCCGCGCCTGCAGGCCGCCAGTGTGCAGCGGCTCGTCGGTTGGCAGGGCGAGTACCGCGCCATCGTGTCCCCGGCGGGGGTCACCTGCCAGACCGACCACAGCACGCTGGTCCTGAAGTGGTCCGTCTTCCAGGGCTACCGGGAGACTGCCGGCCATTTCGTCCTGCTGAGCCGGGACCCCAACATCATGTACCTCGGTGTCCTGCCCAAGCGGGGCGTGCATGAAGCCGAGGGCCTCGACCGGCTGCGGGCCATCCTGAACCAGCACACCACTCGCGTCTGAGCAACGCGAAGGGCCCCGCGCCGGCGGTCGAGCCGACTAAGTCCGCTGCCGCAAGGCTTTGCACCGCGCCGCTGCTGCTCGTCAGTAGCGGTGACCGGGCCAGAGTGGATCCATATAGCGGTCCTTACCGGTGAGCCCGAGCAGTCGTATCCGGTGCTGGAGCTCTGCCGGGGCGCCCGACTCGTGTAGCCGCACCGCAGCGTGGCCGACGAGCCAGGCGACCAGTTCGGCGCGCATCTCTTCCTCGTCGTGCTCATACCAGCCGATGTGCCACGGCAGGCTGTCTCCCAGGAGTTCGTACTCCCATTCTGCGACGGCCTCGGCGAGGCGGCGGTTGCTGAGTCTCCCGGTTTGCTTCTCCCAATCGGCAAGCCAGGGGCCAACCGTTCCGGATGCCTCGGCACACAGTACGAAGACCTGGTGCGCCGGGACGGCCGTATCCGGATCGGTGAGGCTGTGCTCCCACCAGGCATGCAGAAACTCGCGTACGCAAGCGGCGTGGTCGTCCGGCCACTGCTGCCAGCGGCCTCGGGCGAAGGAATACCCGGCCTCTTCCAGTCCGAACACGGGATCCGCGCGACCGGCGACCAGTACCGGGGCGAACTGCGGCAGGACGCGCTTCAGCACGGCGGCATGATCGGTCCAGTCTATGGCCGTCCAGGTCCGGCGCAGGAGGTCCGGTTCCAGTTCCACGTCCGGCGTCTTCAACAGGGCTAGTTCCCGCGCACTGCCCCAATGGCACTCGCAGTTACTCTCGTCCGGATGCGCGGTCATACCTCGGAAAGTGACGGCGAGGTCATCCAGGGCGGCGCTGAGGCGGTGGCGTGAGGGATGGTCGACGAGATGCATGATGGTGTGCCCGGCCTTCGAAGACTTCGTACGGCTTCCGCCAGCCGAAGAGCGCTACCTTACCGAGTTCTGCGGGCCTGCGGCTGGTCGGGCTGCCAGTTGGGCGTCGGAAGTGTATGGGGCTGCGCGGTCCGCAGCTGCCGGCGCCAGGAGTAGCACCTCGAGCGGGCGAGGTGGCTGCGGACCTCATTGGCGGTCGAGTTCGGTCAGTCGCTCTCCTGGTAGTTCATGAACCAGTGGGTATCGAAATAGCGGGCCATCGTGAACCGGTGGTGCGGGTCGATGAGGATGCGACAGACGAACTCCGCGGTTTGACAGTCGAAGAGGACGTCCCCGTCGTCGAAGGTCCGGACGGCGACGGGCCACTGGTCAGGGTCGTCGCCGCTGACCCGCCAGCAGTACAGCTCCTCGTGCTCCGTGCCCGCCCAGATGAGTAGCCCGTCCTCTCTGAGACTCGTCCACGGCTCCTGATGCAGGCTCAGCCATGCATCGAAGGCACCGTCGCCGAACGTATTGACCATGCGCTTGTAGTCGGTCGGAAGCGTGGTGCCCAGGCGTGACTCCACATCCACCCAACGCGCGTCCGGCTGTTGGACAGGCTGCGTCCAGCCGGTGATCTGTACGAGTCGCTCCACCCAGTCAGCGTTCTCGTGAGGAGCGAATGCCAGAGGTTCCATCACCCGCCTGTGAGCGACCACCAGCACCGGCCGCTCGGCGTCTTCGTCATCTCGGGTCGCGCCCATGCCGACCCACTGATCCCCATAGGCCCAGGCCCGCATCGTTACAGCACGGTCGCCGAAAGGGGCGAGGAGACCGGCTCCGCTGAGCTCTTCGACCGACGGATCGGTGAAACCGTCGAGGACGAGGGTGCGTGGGGTTCCGTATCTGTCGGCGAGCAGGTCGGTCAGAACTTGCGGATCCAGGTCATCTGGAAGGTACATGTGGCCGTCCGCCGGGCCAAGCTGAGCCAACAGATCGTTGATGGTCATCTGCGTGAGCTTCATGGCGGACAGTGAAGCGCACGGCACTGACAAGGGACTTGCTCCAGCGCATCCTCCGCCGTCTATCTGACGGTTGCCGGGCCGGTGTTCCTCCAGCGAGATCGCGGTGGCCTTTGAGTTCTTGGCGAGCACAGCACGCCGGCGCGCCCACCGACACGGCAGGCTCTGCAATCGTGGACATCAGCCGGACCACGTATGCCGTCACCGACTGCTGAGACCCACTCTGCGCGCCCCACTGGCATCCTCCGGGCGCACGACATACACCATGCTGGCTGGCCGAGCGGCAAACCCGCTGGCCCCGCACCCTCAACCGGCACGTCTTGGTGTCCCGACAGACCGCCAACGGCACCAACCCGGTCAGCGCCTACTTCCTCAAACGGCAGCTCACGCTGCACGGTGTCAGTCTGGACGGGGTTCGCGCCGACCGCGTCCTGGGCGAGGCACTCGCAAGCGGAGCCGACCCCCTGCACCTGATCGCGATCTTCCGCCTCTCCGAGGCAACCGCCCTGAAGTACGCAACCCTCACCCGCCGGCTCCTCGCCCCGGGAGACCGCGAAGCCGCACTCAAGGCGCGACCCCCTCACAGCCAGCGGTAACAGCCCTGGGTTCTCGCGGAAGAACTCTCAGAAATCTTGAACCCACGGTCCATACCTGCGGCAGCGTCGGCGCCGCCGTCCTCACAGACCCCTTCGAGACTGAGATGCGCGCCCCACGCAGCACGGGAGTCAGCACCGCCCTGCGAAACATACCGAACAGTGCAACTCGGACAACCCTCTACCGCCCACCCCTGAAGCGGAAACGGGCTCGCGCCCCCGCCCCGTAGCGCCGGCCCGCACACCGGCAACCCGAACTATGGTGTCCCGCCACATACGCCCCTGACCTGGCCCTTCCTACGGTGTGGCGACACGAACCGTCCCCGCCCACCGTCCGGAAGTGGTATCCATGGCCGCCCCAGCATCCGCTCCCCCACCCCCCGCCAGCCTCAAGCGCATCGTCGCCGCCAGCCTCATCGGCACGACCATCGAGTGGTACGACTTCTTCCTGTACGGATCAGCGGCCGCCCTGGTCTTCAACAAGCTGTTCTTCCCCGAGTCCGAACCGCTCGTCGGCACTCTCCTGTCCTTCCTCACGTACGCCGTCGGCTTCGCCGCGCGGCCGATCGGCGCGCTGGTCTTCGGGCACTACGGCGACCGGCTCGGGCGCAAGAAGCTGCTGGTGCTCAGCCTGCTGATGATGGGCGGGGCCACGTTCGCGATCGGGCTGCTGCCGACGCACGCGACCGTGGGGGTCGCCGCTCCCGTGCTGCTCACCGTGTTGCGGCTGGTGCAGGGCTTCGCCCTCGGCGGTGAGTGGGGCGGGGCCGTGCTGCTCGTGTCGGAGCACGGGGACGCGAAGCGGCGCGGGTTCTGGGCCTCGTGGCCGCAGACCGGCGCACCGGCCGGGCAGCTGCTCGCCACCGGGGTGCTGTCCGCGCTCACCGCGCTCATGTCGGACTCGGCCTTCGAGGCCTGGGGCTGGCGTATCCCCTTCCTGCTCTCGGGCGTTCTGGTCATGGTCGGTCTGTGGATTCGTCTGTCTGTCGATGAATCGCCTTTGTTCAAGGCCGCGCTGGCCCGTGCCGAGGAGCGCAGGACCGCCTCCGGGGCTGCGGAGAAGATGCCGGTCGTGTCCGTGCTCCGGCACCACTGGCGCGATGTGCTGATCGCCATGGGCGCCCGGATGGCGGAGAACATCAGCTACTACGTCATCACGGCGTTCGTCCTCGTCTACGCGATGACCGCAGCCGATCTGAGCAAGCAGACGGCGCTCAACGCCGTGCTCATCGCGTCGGCGGTCCACTTCGCCGTGATCCCGCTGTGGGGCGCGCTGTCCGACCGGGTCGGGCGCAGGCCCGTCTATCTGGTCGGCGCCGTCGGGGTGGGGCTCTGGGTGTTCCCGTTCTTCGCGCTGATCGACACCCGCGGCTTCGGGAACCTGCTGCTCGCCGTCACGGTCGGGCTGTTCTTCCACGGGGCGATGTACGCGCCGCAGGCGGCGTTCTTCTCGGAGCTGTTCGCGACCCGGATGCGGTACTCGGGTGCCTCGATGGGTGCCCAGTTCTCGTCCGTCGCGGCCGGCGCCCCGGCCCCGCTCATCGCCACCGCGCTGCTCGCGGACTACGACAGCTCGACGCCGATCGCGCTGTACGTGATCGCGGCGGCGATCATCACCGTGCTGGCGGTCCTGTGCGCCAAGGAGACCCGGCACCGCGATCTGGCGGACGTCGAGCCTGGTGCCGGGAAGGACGCGCCCGCGGAGCCCGCCCCGGACGCCGTGCGCAGCGTCTGATCCGGAACGGGCCGGGGGCCGGGTGGTGCGTGCGTGCACGGACCACCCAACCCCTTCCCGTCATGCCTGCGGTGCGGTGGCCTCGAACCAGGTGGGGGCGTCGGACATCGACTGCTTGATCCGGAAGAGCGCGAACTCCTCCAGCGGCGGCAGCGCGTCCACGTGGAACCAGCCCACCTCAAGCGACTCGTCGTCGTTCACCCGGGCCGTGCCGCCGGTGGCACGGCAGCGGAAGGTGACGTCCAGGTACTGGCAGCGGTCGCCGTTCTCGTACTGCATGGCCGGCAGGGCCTGGGTGAGGACCACCCGCTCCGCCACGCAGTGCACGGCCGTCTCCTCGTACACCTCGCGCTCCGCCGTCGCCGCGGGCTGCTCGCCCGGCTCGGAGATGCCGCCGATGACCGACCACTCGCCGGTGTCGGAACGCCGTCCGAGCAGCACTCTTCCCTCGTCGTCGAAGACGATGGCGGTGACGCCCGGCAGCAGGAGCAACTGGTGACCCGCGGTGGCGCGGATCTCGCGGATGAAGTCAGGAGTGGCCATGGGACGACCCTACGTGGCGCCCGGGCCGAGTCAGCGGGCGCGTCGGGCGCGTACCGCCCGCGTGGCCACCCAGCCGAGGCCGATCACCGCGAGCAGCGACAGCAGCCCCTCGGGGAGCGGGCCCATCCGGGTCGCGGGGGTCAGCGAGGAGCGCAGGGGCACCTCGTCCACCAGGGCGTCCGGCGTGAACATCTTCGTCTTCTGGACGATGGTGCCGTCCGGGCGGATGACCGCGCTGACCCCGCTGGTGACGGGGACGACCACGGACCGGCTGTGCTCGACCGCGCGCACCCGGGACATGGCGAGCTGCTGGTAGGTCATCTCGCTGCGGCCGAAGGTGGCGTTGTTGCTGGGGACTGCGATCATCTGGGCGCCGTGCTCGACGGTGTCGCGCACGGCGTCGTCGAACGCGGCCTCGTAGCAGGTGACGAGCCCGACGTCGGTGCCCGCCAGGTCGAAGACGCCGACCTTCTTGCCGGGGCCGAAGTCGCGCTGCACCCGGTCCACGTCCGAGCTGAAGATGCGGACGAAGGACCGCATCGGCATGTACTCGCCGAACGGCTGGATGTGCCGCTTGTCGTACGTGGCCACGGGGCCCTTGTCCGGGTCCCACTGAATGAGGGTGTTGCGGAGGTTCCCGGTGTCGGGTTCGACGACCGCGCCGACGACGGTCGGCACCCCGATCGCCTTCACCGCGTCGTCGATGACGATCCGCGCGTCGGCGTTGCGGTAGGGGTCGAGGTCGGAGGAGTTCTCGGGCCACAGGACGAAGTCGGGCTGGGGGACCTTGCCCGCCTTCACGTCCCGGGCGAGCTGCTCGGTGCGGTTGGCATGGTTGTCCAGGACGGCGCGGCGCTGCGAGTTGAAGTCGAGTCCGAGCCGCGGCACGTTGCCCTGCACCGCGGCGACGGTGGCGGTGCCGTCCTCGGCCGAGTCGTCCACCAGCGGCAGCGACGCGAGGGCCGCGGCCACGGGTACGAGGACGGTCGCGGCAACCGCGACGACGGCGCCCCGGGGCAGTTCACCGGTGGCGCGGTGGATGCGGAAGCGGCGGACCGCCTCGAAGAGGCCGAAGCCGCACAGCACCACGGCGAACGAGAGCAGGGGCGTACCGCCCAGTGCCGCGAGCGGCAGGAACACGCTGTCCGCCTGCCCGAAGGCGATCTTGCCCCAGGGGAAGCCGCCGAACGGCACCCGGGCGCGGAGCGCCTCGTCGAGCGTCCAGACCGCGGCTGCCCAGAGCGGCCCGCAGGCGAGCCGGGAGACCGCGGAGATGCCGATGCAGCCCACGGCGATGAACAGCGCCTCGGCGGCGGCCAGCGCCAGCCACGGCACCGGTCCGACCTCCTCGCCGGTCCAGTGCAGCAGCGGCAGCATGAAGCCGAGCCCGGCGAGCAGGCCGAGGCCGAACGCGGCGCGGAACCTGCGCTCGAACAGCACCCAGCCGAGCAGCGCGAAACCGGGCAGAACCAGCCACCACAGCGGCCGGGGCGGGAAGCTCGCGTACAGCAGCACCCCGGAGAGCACGGCGGCGGCGGGCCGCGCGAGACGCGGCAGCAGGCGCCCTGCTCGGGGGGCGGGGACGGGCTTCTGCGGGTCGCCGACCTGGGCGATGGTGGTGCTCACCCGGCGGAGTCTACGGTGACGGGCCAGTTCTCCGGCAGCCCCGTCGTGCTGACGGAATCCCTGCCGCCGGATCGTTTCTTCGCATCTCGCGCCCATATGACCGCTGTGACCGTTAACCTGTGCGCCAGTCCCCCGCCGACCGGCCGGATCCGGCCTTCGCGATCGGGACGGTCACAGGCCGGGGGACGGACGTGATGACTGCACGAGCAGAGCGCGGGCCCGAGGACGCGAACGCGTCCGACGCCGCCGGGGCCCTGATTCTCGCCGCGTGTGCGATCTGGTCGCTGATCAGCGCGGCCGGCCGCGAGACCCGGCCCGAGGGCGTGCTGCTCGCCCTGCTCGCCGTCGCCGCGGGATTCGCCTGCGGACGCATCTGCGGAACGCTCCTGCCGGTCGCCACCGCGGCCGTGGCCGCCCTGGCCTCGCTCGTCATGGCGTTCGTCTGGCGCCACGGCATGCCCGGCGCGACGGCCACCATGGACACCGCCCCCGGACACACCGGTGCGGCCGCGGCGCTGCTGGTCCTGGCGGCCGGGGCCGCCTGCTGCGCGGCGGCCGCGGCCCGCGGGGAGTCACTGCGGCTCACCCTGCGGCTGCTGGCCCTCGGCACGGCCTGCGCCTCGCTCTGGCTCGGCTCGGTCGCCGGGTTCGCGGCGGCGCTCGGCGTGCTGCTGTGCTCCCTGGCCGCGGTCAGGACGCGCCGGCGGCTGCTCGGTCTCGCCGGGCTGGCCCTGGCCGCGGCCCTGATGGCCGGACTCTCGTGGGCGGTGGCCGAGGACGTACTGCCCGACGGGCTCACCGCCTCCCTGGAGGGCCGGCTCACCGGCTACCGGGTGCGGCTGTGGCAGGACGCGGCTCGGCTGGCCGGTGAACACCCGTTGCTCGGCATCGGCCCCGACCGCTTCGCCGAGCTGAGCCCCACCGCGCAGCAGACCCTCGGCTCCGACGGCAAGCCGCACTCGGCCGCGCTGCAGCAGGCGGCCGAGCAGGGTGTGGTGGGGGTGGTGCTGCTGGCGGCCGCGTTCGGCTGGCTCCTGTACGTCCTGTGGCGCTCGCCCCGCAGCACCGCGGTCGCCCTGACCGCCGGCGCCGCGCTCACGGCTCTGGCGGCCCTGGCGAGCGTCGGCAACGCGCTGAGCTTCACGCCGGTGACGGCGGGGGCGGGGCTGCTCGCAGGACTGGCTTCGGCGCGGCGGCCGATCGGGGCGGAGGGCTCTCCGGACACTCCCGGGGACGGGATCGGTGCGCGGCGGCTGCCTCGCGACCGCGCGGGCCGGTGAGACGCGGAGCCGCACCGCACGCAGAGGTACCTGCGGCGGTCAGGCGCCCGCCGGTGCTCCCGTGGACGGCAGGTGCAGGCGGTCGCGGATGAACCGGACACCCGCCTCCGCGTCGTCCACCGTGACCGTGAAGGTCCGTCCGTCGCCCAGCCTGAGCACCAGGCCCTCGCCCCGGCGCACGACCACGGCCGTGCCCTGCTCGGGACGCCAGCGGTAGCCCCAGCCGCCCCACTGGCGCGGGGTGACCCGCGGGGCGAAATCCGCGCCCACCACATGGGTGAGCAGGATCCTGCGGCGCGGCAGCCCCATGTGGCCGCAGCGCACTTCGAGGGCGTCGCCGTCGACGCGGACCGCCACGTTCACGAAGGCGAGGGTCCCGAACAGCATGAGCAGTCCGGCCGCCACACAGCCGATCACCGACATGAGCAGCGGGGCGATGCCGGAGGTCCAGGTGGAGCTGACGGCGAGCTGGATGCCGAGCGCCAGGCAGGCGGCGCCTGCGGCCGCGAGCACCCACTGGGTCCGGTTGCTGGCCCGGCCGGTCCAGACCGCGGTGGCGGCGTGGGTGTCGGCACCGGTGCGGGTCGGTTCTCGGGAGTGGTCCCTCATGCCAAGCAGCGTACTGAAGAATCCGCGCGCGGGGACGGGCCCGAAGGCTCCTGTCGGGCCGCCGGAGGGTCAGCGGGCGGAGCCGACGACGGCGAGCAGGCGCCCTTCCGGGTAGGCCAGGGCGACATCCGGCAGCTCGCCGGCGTGTCCGCCGAGGAGCACGGCGATGCCTGCGGCGGGTTCGGCCGACGGGGCGGGTTCGGCCCCGATCCGGCGCAGGGCCTGGGCGGCCACGGCGTCGGCCGAGCCGTACAGGTCCACGCCCGGCCGGCCGGGCTGCCGCACGGCGTCGCGGATGCGCTCGGCGACGAGCTCGTAGTGGGTGCAGCCCAGGACGACGGCGCGGACGTCGGGCGGGGTGAGCGCCGCGGCTGCGGCCAGGGCCTTCTCGATCCCGGCCTCGTCCGCGTACTGCACGGCGTCGGCCAGTCCGGGGCACGGCACCTCGGTGACGGCCGCGGTCCCGGAGAAGTCACGGATGAGCCCGCGCTGGTACGGGCTGCCCGTGGTGGCCGGGGTGGCCCAGATCGCGACCGGGCCGCCCGCCGCGGCGGCGGGCTTGATCGCGGGGACGGTGCCGATGACGGGCAGCGCCGGCTCCAGCTCGGCCCGCAATGCCGCCAGCGCGTGGACCGATGCCGTGTTGCAGGCGACGATCAGCGCGTCGGGCCGGTGGGCGGCGGCCGCCCGGGCGACCGCGAGGGCGCGCGCCGTGACGTCCTCGGGCGTCCGGGGCCCCCAGGGCATGCTGCCGGGGTCCGAGGAGAGCACCAGATCGGCGTCCGGCCTCAGCCGGCGTACTGCGGCGGCGGCGGCGAGCAGGCCGATTCCGGAGTCCATGAGCGCGATCTTCACCCGGTCACCATAGTCGACCACCCTTGCGGTCCCGGCTCAGTGGGGCAGACTTCGGCGAATGAGCGCCGTTGCCTGGATCGCCGTGGGTTCGCTGGTCGTGTGGGTGTGGCTGCTGCTGGGGCAGGGGTTCTTCTGGCGGACCGACCAGCGGCTGCCACGCCGGGCGGAACCGGCGCACTGGCCCTCGGTCGCGGTGGTCGTGCCCGCGCGTGACGAGGCGGACATGCTGCCGGTGAGCCTGCCGTCGCTGCTCGCGCAGGACTATCCGGGGGCCGCCGAGATCTTCCTGGTCGACGACTGCAGCAAGGACGGCACCGGTGATCTCGCCCGTGAGCTGTCCGTACGGTACGGCGGGCTGCCGGTCACAGTGGTCTCGCCCGGGGAGCCCGAGCCCGGCTGGACGGGCAAGCTCTGGGCCGTGCGGCACGGCATCGCGCTGGCCCGGTCCCGGGATCCGGAGTACCTGCTGCTGACGGACGCCGACATCGCGCACGAGCCGGACAGTCTGCGGGAGCTGGTGGCCGCCGCCGGGTCGGGCGGCTTCGACCTGGTCTCGCAGATGGCGCGGCTGCGGGTGGAGAGCGTCTGGGAACGCCTGGTCGTGCCGGCCTTCGTCTACTTCTTCTCGCAGCTCTATCCGTTCCGGTGGGTGAACCGGGCGGGGGCGCGGACGGCGGCCGCGGCGGGCGGCTGCGTACTGCTGCGGACCGAGGCGGCCGTGCGGGCCCGGGTACCGGAGTCGATCCGGCAGGCCGTGATCGACGACGTGTCCCTGGCCCGGGCGGTGCGGAACAGCGGGGGGCGGATCTGGCTGGGGCTCGCGGAGCGGGTGGACAGCGTGCGGCCCTATCCGCGCCTGGCGGACCTGTGGCGCATGGTCTCGCGGAGCGCGTACGCCCAGCTGCGGCACAGTCCGCTGGTGCTGGCCGGCACGGTGCTCGGGCTCGCGATCGTGTACCTGGCCCCGCCCGTGACGCTCGTGGCGGGGCTGCTGGGCGGCGATCCGGCGGCCGCCTGGGCCGGTGGCGCGGCGTGGGCCGTGATGGCCGGGACGTACATGCCGATGCTCGGGTACTACCGGCAGTCGCTGTGGCTCGCCCCGCTGCTGCCGTTCACCGCGCTGCTGTACCTGCTGATGACGGTCGACTCCGCGGTGCAGCACTACCGCGGCCGCGGTGCGGCCTGGAAGGGGCGTACGTACGCCCGTCCCGAGGCCGCACCGGATCAGTGACCGGCGCCTCGGCCCGCTACTTGCGGCCGGGCGTCCAGTTCATGCCCCAGCCGTAGGCCTGGTCGATGGTGCGCTGCGGGCTCACTCCGCGCTGCGGTACGAGATAGCGGGCCTCGCGCTGCACGGTGAGGTCGTTCCCGTTGGTGGTGATGAGGGCGAGCGCGCAGACCGTCGAGGGGACGGTGCATTCGTCGAGCGAGAAGTCGATCGCCGCGCCGTGCTGTGGCTGGAGGGTGACGGTGGCGTGCAGATCGGCGAAACTCCGGGCGCCCTCGTAGATGGTGACGAAGATCAGGACGCGGCGGATCCTGGCCTTCTGGTCGAGGTTGATCGTCAGGTTCTCGCCGGAGGCGACGGCGCCCGTGCGGTCGTCGCCGTCGAGCTGGATATAGGGCGGCTGGTGAAGAGCGCCGAAGGCGTTTCCGAGTGCCTGCACCACGCCCTTGCGGCCGTCGGTGAGTTCGTACAGCGCGCAGAGATCAAGATCGAGATCCGCGTGGTGCGCGACGGCCCGGCCGAGTTTGCTGCCCCACCCCTTGAACTGCTTGCGCACTTCCCAGTTGAGATTGACACGCATGGCGCCCGAGGTGCCGCCCTGTTTCGCGAGCGAGACGGACGGGGCCTCCTTCGTCAGCGTCACCTTGGTGAGGCGGACCGGCTGGGGTGCGGGCGGCGCCGGGGGTGCGGGAGGGGCCGGCGGTGCCATCGGGGCGGCGAGCGTCGGCTGGGGATACTGAGGAGGCGGGGTGGCGGCCACCCGCGTTGCAGGGTGGGGCGGTTGGGGCTGCGGAGGTGCTTGGGGCTGGGGGGCCTGCTGCGGCTGCTGCGGTTCGTCGACGGAGATCCCGAAGTCCGTGGCGAGGCCTTCGAGTCCGGTGCCGTAGCCCTGGCCGACCGCCCGGAACTTCCAGGCGCCCTGGCGCCGGTAGAGCTCCCCGAGGATGAACGCCGTCTCGACGGTGGCGTCGGTGCTGTCGAAGCGGGCCAGCTCCGCCCCCGTCGCCGCGTCCGCGACCCGTACGTAGAGCCCGGTCACCCGGCCGAACGAACCGCCGTCCGAGGAGGCCGCGAGGACCACCCGGTCGATGGCGGGTTCCACCCGGGCCAGGTCGACGGCGAGCGTGTCGGTGGCCGCGCCCCCGGCGGTCCGCTTGCCCTCGTGGCGCACCGCTCCGGAGGCGTGGGCCGGCTGGTTGTAAAAGACGAAGTCGGCGTCGCTGCGGACCTTTCCCGAGCCGAGGAGAAGGAGCGCCGAGGCGTCCACGTCCGGTGTCCCGGGGGCGGTGTGCCACCCCAATTCGACGCGCACGGCCTGAGCCGTCACCGGAACATTGGTTCCTTTAAGCATGGTCATGCTCGCCCCCATCGCGAGTCCTGCTGCCGAGACTTATCCCGGTCAACCTAATGCCCCTCGCGCCACGAGGCCCACAGTGGTGCCGGGACGGGTCCGCGGACCCGTGGGTAACCCCTCGTGATCTCGCCTTTTACACGATCACTACGCTTCCGGGCGCCCTTTTTTCCCAAGTTCGCTCGCATTGGGGATCGCCGTTCACTCACAACACGTAAAACAACCCTCTTATCGGGCTCCCCAATCAGCACATCGTGGGCTTAACTTAGGTGCCATGACCTCCCCCCGCTCCACCTACGGCGGCGGCTACTACGCCGCACCGTCGTTCCCCGACACTCCGATCTACGACTCCCTGGTCGCGGAGCGGGGCACGCCTCAGATCGCACCGATCCGAGTGCCTGCCGCCTATGACACCGGCAACAGCTATCTGCCGGCGCTCCCGTCGGCCCTGCCGGCCCTCCCCGCGGCGCCGTCCCAGCCCGGGCCGTCCTACGGCTACCAGCAGCCGATGGCGCAGCAGGGCTACGCGCCGATGCAGCCGGCGCAGCTGCAGCACGCCCCGGCGCCGTACATCCCGCAGCAGCCGACCGCGGCCCGCGGCGGGTACCAGTCGCCCCCGCAGCAGCATCAGCAGCAGCGGCCCGCGCCGGGCACCGGCTACGAGTCGATGCGTCCCGCGTCGCCGCGCCCCGCCCCCGCGCAGTCCCCGTACGAGGACCCGTACAACCGTCCGTACCAGGGCCGGGGCTACTAGGGAGCACCGCGCCCGCGGCGCGGCCGGCCCGCGGGCCGCCGGGTGGTGGCAGGCCATGGGTGCATGCTCTCCGCCGAACTGCGTGCGGTCCACATCCATCCGGTCGGGTCGCCGGCCGCACAGGCCGTCGGTGAGGCCGTCGTCGAGCCATGGGGACTCGACGGCGACCGCCGCTGGATGCCGGCCGGCACTGCGGGCAAGGTCGTCACGCGACGTCAGCAGCCCCGTACGGCGCTGATCTCCGCCCCCCCCCTCGCCGGGTGGCGGCATCACGCCGGCCGCGCCGGGGAGCGCGGCACTGACCGTGGAGGTCCCGGAGCCACGGGGGACGGTCAACGCGCTGCCGCACCGCGGGCCGGGAGCTGCGCTTCGGCCGGAGTCCGCATCTGATCCCTGGCACGGCGGGCGTCATCCGGGCCGGGGACCCGGTCAGTATCCTCGGCCGAAAAACCTCCCCGAGAGCGGGAACTCTCGGGGAGGCGTGGTGCGTTGGCCGGGTGAGGTTGCTCTCTCTTCGTCTCTTCAGCGCGCGGACCGCGCCGTATCGGGTTAAGACGGATACGGAAGGGGGTGCAGGACTGTGCGAGCGCTCACGGGAGTCTGGCGTTGGCGGCACAACCCCCTGCGCCGCGCCACGGACAGGCGCGAGGCGTGGGTGGCTCTGGTCGCGTTTCTTCTGCTGGTGCTGGCCGCACCGGCCCTCGGCTGGTACTGCGGAGCGCGTACCGACGACACACTGCAGCAGTCCGTGCGCGCCCAGCACGCGGGCCGGCAGCTCACCACCGCCGTCGTGGTCCGCCAGGTCTCGCCCCGGCACTACGTGTCCGACCCCGAGGTCGCCACGGACCGGATGGCGCAGACCCCGGTGGTGGCCCGCTGGCACGCCCCGGACGGCACGGCGCGCAGCGCCACGGTGACGACCACCTCGCACGACACAGCGGTCGGCGCGCGGGTGCGGATCTGGACCGACCGGTCGGGCAATCCCGCGCTGCGCCCGATGGACGCGCCGACGGCGCACACGCACGCCGCGCTGGCAGGTTTCGGTGCGGCCCTGCTGGCCGTGGTCCTGATCGAGGGCGGTCGCCGTCTGGTCGTATGGCGCATGGTGCAACGGCGGTACGAACGGCTCGACCGGGCCTGGGCCAAGGCCGGTCCGGACTGGGGCAGGACGGGCACGGGCAGCTGACGACCTGCTCATCGGGTCAACTCCCGCCCTCCGCGCGCGCTACGGTGGACCGGCCAGCCCGTCACTCCTTCGAGGGGATCCCGGGTGGTCGCTGCCGCGAGGCCGGTGACACGGGCATCACACACGCACGAGGTGGGGGCACAACAGCGCCATGGCACAGGGCACGGTCCAGGTGACGCACACCGGCACATCGCGGTGGCGGCGCCGCACAGGCGAGTACGCCTCCCTCACCGCGGCTCTGGAAGCGGCGGCGGACGGTGATGTCCTCACCGTCGCACCGGGCACCTATCGGGAGAACCTGGTCATCGCCCGCGCGGTGACCCTGCGCGGGCCCGAGGGCACCGTCGGCTCCGTACGGATCGCGCCCGTGGACGGCGTGCCGCTGACCCTGCGCGCCTCCGCCGTCGTCCAGGACCTGCATGTGGAGGGTCAGGACTCCGCCGCGCCGGCGCTGCTGGTCGAGGAGGGCGCACCGGACCTCTCGGACCTGCGGATCGTGACGCGCTCGGCCGCCGGCATCGAGGTGCGCGGCGCGGCCCGGCCTACCGTGCGCCGCTGCACCGTCGACAACCCGGCCGGGGTCGGCATCGCCGTACTCGACGGTGCGGGCGGGGTGTTCGAGGAGTGCGAGGTCGTCTCGGCCGGCCAGTCCGGAGTGTCGGTGCGCGACGGAGCGCACCCCCGGCTGGAGCGCTGCCGCATCCACCACTCCTCGGGCGCGGGACTCTCCGTGACGGGTGAGGGCAGCGGTCTGGAGGCCGTCGGCTGCGAGGTGTACGAGATCAAGGGCAGCGGGATACAGGTGTCCGCCCGGGCCTCGGCCCATCTCACCGACTGCACGGTGCACCGCACCTCCGCGGACGGGGTCACCCTCGACACCGACGCGGTGCTCACGCTGGCCGACTGCGACATCCACGACATCCCCGAGAACGCGGTGGACCTGCGCTCGCGCTCGGTCCTCACCCTGACCCGTTCGACGGTGCGGCGGTTCGGCCGCAACGGGCTCTCGGTCTGGGACCCGGGCACCCGGGTCGACGCGAACCAGTGCGAGATCCACGACAGTACGGGCGACTACCCGGCGGTCTGGGTCAGCGACGGTGCCACCGTGATACTGGATTCCTGCCGGGTCCACGACGTGCCGGACGCCCTCTTCGTGCTCGACCGGGGCTCACGCGCCGACGTCGTCGACAGCGATCTGTCCCAGGTCCGCAACACCGCGGTGTCGGTCAGCGACGGGGCGACGGCCCAGCTCGACGACTGCCGGATCCGGGAGGCGTCCACCGGCGCCTGGTTCCGCGACCACGGCAGTGGCGGCACGCTGAACAACTGCACGATCGACGCGGCACAGACCGGCGTGATCGTCACCAAGGGCGCGGATCCCACCATCGAGCGCTGCACCGTCATCTCCCCCGCCGAGGCCGGTTTCTACGTGTCGGCCGAGGGGCGCGGCACCTTCCACAGCTGCCGGGTGACCGGGAGCGAGGGCTACGGCTTCCATGTGATGGACGGCTGCCGTACGACGCTGACGCGCTGCCGTACCGAACGGTGTGCCCGTGGCGGGTACGAGTTCGCGGAGGGCGGGGCCCACGGGGACGGTTCGGGGACGGGGCCCGTGGTGGAGGACTGCACGAGCGACGAGAGCGGTCTGCGGACCGCCACTCCCCCGCCGCCCGCCGTGCTGACGGCCACGCAGTCGGCCCCCGGGCTGCTGGGCGCGGTGCCCGCACCGCGAGCGGTGGAGCCCGTCGCGGTGACGGAGGAGCCGGCCGAGCCGGCGCGCACCTCCGGCGCGGTGCTGGGTGAACTGGACGCGCTGGTCGGCCTCGACAGCGTGAAGCGCGAGGTGCGCGCCCTCACGGACATGATCGAGGTGGGGCGGCGGCGTCAGCAGGCGGGGCTGAAGGCCGCGTCGGTCCGCCGGCATCTGGTCTTCACCGGCTCCCCCGGCACCGGCAAGACCACGGTCGCCCGCCTGTACGGCGAGATCCTGGCCTCCCTCGGGGTGCTGGACCGGGGCCATCTCGTCGAGGTGTCCCGGGTCGACCTGGTCGGGGAGCACATCGGCTCGACGGCCATCCGCACCCAGGAGGCCTTCGACCGGGCGCGCGGCGGGGTGCTGTTCGTCGACGAGGCGTACGCCCTGTCCCCCGAGGACTCCGGCCGGGACTTCGGCCGGGAGGCCATCGACACGCTGGTGAAGCTGATGGAGGACCACCGGGAGGCGGTCGTCGTCATCGTCGCCGGGTACACCCACGAGATGGAGCGCTTCCTCACCGTCAACCCCGGCGTGGCGTCCCGGTTCTCACGGACCATCACCTTCAGCGACTACGACCCGGAGGAGCTGCTGAGGATCGTCGAGCAGCAGACCGAGGAGCAGGAGTACAGCCTGGCGTCCGGCACCGGGGACGCGCTGCTGAAGTACTTCACGGAGCTGCCCAAGGGGCCGGCCTTCGGCAACGGCCGTACCGCCCGCCAGACCTTCGAGTCGATGGTCGAGCGGCATGCCGGCCGGGTCGCCCAGCTCGCCGAGACGAGCACGGACGACCTCACTCTGCTGTATCCGGAAGACCTTCCGGAACTTCCCTGACGCCTCGGCCGGACCCGTCCGCCTGCTGGGGCAGGACGGGAGCCAGCCGTTCCAGGAGTGCGGCCCGCTCCTGGGCGAAGACGGGGTCGGCCTGGTAGTCGGAGTGTCCCAGCACCGGCTCGGGCAGCGGGTGTTCGGGAGTGCGTCCGTAGACCAGCGGGTCCTTCAGCGGGCCCCGGTCCACCTCGGGTCCGGACTCCTCGCCGAGCCGCACCGCGCCGCCGATCGGATCGGTGGCCCGCCACAGATTGCGCCAGCAGTGCACCGACCGGTGCAGCCCGTGCAGCTGGGCGGGGCCGAAGTAGGCCGGGAACCAGCGCCCGTAGAGCCGCTCGATGGGCGATCCGTAGGTGAGCAGGGCGACCCGGCCACGGGTCTCGGCGGGCAGCTGCCAGACCGCCGACGCGGCAAGCACGCTGCCCTGGGAGTGGCCGGAGATGACGAGCCTGCCGCGGGTGCGCGCGGTCCATCCGGACATCCGCGAGGCCAGGTCGGGCACGGCCCGCTCGGCGTAGCAGGGCGGTGCGAAGGGGTGCGCGGCGCGCGGCCAGAACGTACCGACGTCCCAGAGGATGCCGATGGTGCGCCGGGCCGAGGCGTCGCGGTAGGCGCGCCGCCCGCAGGCGACGAACAGCAGGAAGCCGAAGCCGATCAGCCAGGAGCCGGTGGACTGCGCGGCCTCGGCCACCGATTCGACGAAGGGGCTGCTGCCGTCCATGGCGAGCCCGGGGACCTGGCCGCTCGCCCACGCCCCGCCGACCGCCCCCGCGCCGAGCAGCAGCGTGGCACCGGAGACCAGGCCGAGCATGCCGGGTGCGGAGTCGGTCAGCGCGGCCGCGGCCCGGATCCTGGCGATCTGCCGGGTCCGCACGTCGTCGGGCCGCGCCTGTCCGTACTCCGAGTCGATCAGCGGTTCCAGCCGGCGGGCCGCACGGTAGGTCCGTACGCCCAGCACGAGGCCGGGGACCAGGAGCAGCACCAGCAGGACGGGGATGACGGAGGCCTGCCAGCTGAGGAGCACCGGCGGTCCCTCTATGACGGCGCTGCGGCCCATGCCGGGGCTGCCGGGACCGTCGAGCCAGTCGGCGACGCGCTGGGCCACGCCGCCGGTCATGACGCCGCCGAGCGCGCAGGCGAGCATCGCGACGGCGGGGCCACCGAGTCCGCGCATCACGGTGCGCGGCTCGGGGCTGCGCCGGTAGAGGCTCAGCGACACGACGGCGAGGACGACGACGAGGGCGCCCTGGGCGAGCGTGACGACGCGGAAGGTCATGTCACCGGGGAGGGTTCCGGCGGAGGTCCAGCCGGGCCGGGACCAGCCGGCGTGCAGTGAGGCGAGGACGAGCAGGGCGAGGGCGGTGACGGGCAGGTAGGTGACGACGGCGCGGTCGAGGCGGTTGTCGAGGCGCCGTTCGCTGCGGCCGCGCCGGCACACCACCCACAGGACGACGAGCATCCCCATCACGAGGGCCACCTCGATCAGCCGCCCGAACACCTCGGGCACCGGCCCGGCGACGGCACGGTCCCGGCGGGCGGTGGCGCCCGTGACGGATGCGGTGACGGTCAGGAACCCGGCGGCGGTGTGCGCGGCGCGCAGGCGCGCGACGAGCCGTCGTCCGTACCAGAATCCGGGCCGTCCGAGCGCGGGCCGCACCACGGGGGCGGTGGCCGGCGGTGCACCCTCCTCGGGGCCGGAGCCGCTGAGCGGGCGCGCCGACTCGTAGGTGCTCCAGGTCCGGTTGGAGAGGTACCAGAGGAGTCCCACCAGGGCGGTCGGCACCAGCGCGGCCAGTGCGAGCCTGCGCCCGGGCTGGGACCACCAGCCGCCCTGTGCGGAGGACAGGAAGCCCAGCCACGACCGCTGGTCGGAACAGTCCGGTACGCCCGCGCACTGCCAGGCGGTCAGATCGAGCGCGACCTCGCAGGCGGCGGCGGTCAGCAGCACGGTGAGGCTCAGGGCGAGGAGCCTGACGATCGCGCCGTACAGCCGGACCGTCCGGGGGCGGCGGGTGGCGGCCGGACGCATCCAGTGGGCGAGGTTGATCACCATGAACGGGAGCAGCAGGAGCCACAGCGCGCGGGAGCCGTTGCCGGAGGTGAGGTTGGACCAGCAGTACGCCTCGGCGATGGGCCGGTCCCGGTACCGCTCGGGGTGTGCCTCCGCGTCGATGTCGCCGGGGCGGCGGTATATGGCGGCAGTGGCGTCCCCGGTGACGCGGACCGTGCGCGGGTCGGTGAGCATCTCCTGGGGAGTGGCTCCGCCCACGCCGTGGACCAGCAGTTCCAGTGCGGGTCCTTCGCTCTGCGGGGCCTGGGTGGCAGGTGGCACGGGGGTGACTCGCTCTCGGAGGTGGAAGCCCTGGGACGACGCGGCTGACGCCCGGTCACCAGAGTGGTGGATGCGTCCGGGCGTCCGCACCGCTCTCACCGAATCTCCCCAGTGCGGCGGTGTGCGACACCGCGTGGCAGGATGAGCCGTCGACATGGACCGCCGCACGGCCAGAGGGAAGGACCGGACCCGCGTTGAGCGAGAATCAGAATCTGCTCGCGGAGCAGCGGCGTGCGCTGATCCTCGACGAGGTGCGCAGGCGCGGCGGGGTCCGGGTCAACGAGCTGACCCGGAAGCTGAACGTCTCCGACATGACGGTGCGCCGTGACCTGGACGCGCTGGCCCGCCAGGGCGTCATCGAGAAGGTGCACGGCGGCGCCGTGCCGGTGGTCGAGGCGAGTACCCACGAGCCCGGTTTCGAGGCGAAGTCGGCGCTGGAGCTGACCGCCAAGGAGGACATCGCCCGGGCGGCCTCGGCGATGGCCGTGCCCGGCAGCGCCATCGCGCTCTCCGGCGGCACCACCACCTACGCCCTGGCCCAGCAGCTGCTGGACGTACCGGACTTGACGGTGGTGACCAATTCGGTGCGGGTCGCCGACGTGTTCCATGCCGCGCAGCGTCCCGGTTCGCCGGGCGCGCGGCCCGGCGCCGCGACCGTGGTGCTCACCGGCGGGGTGCGGACCCCGTCCGACTCGCTGGTGGGCCCGGTCGCCGACCGGGCGATCGCCTCGCTCCACTTCGATGTGCTCTTCCTCGGGGTGCACGGGATCTCGGTGGAGGGCGGGCTGTCCACGCCGAATCTCGCGGAGGCCGAGACCAACCGCCGTTTCGTCCAGTCGGCACGGCGGGTGGTGGTCGTCGCCGACCACACCAAGTGGGGCACGGTGGGCCTGAGTTCGTTCGCCGCGCTGGACCAGGTGCACACGTTCGTCACCGACGCGGGTCTGTCGGAGGGCGCCCGCGAGGAGATCGAGGAGCATCTGCCGGGCCTCGTCGTGGCGGGCCGGACCGCGAGCGGTGAGCCCGCACAGGACTGAGCGGCCGCCCCGGCCCGGGTTCCACTCCGCTCGCGCCGTGGCCATGACGTCCTAGGATCGAGCTGTGGCCGTCTTCCGGATCGAACGCTTCACCCCTCTGCCCGCCGCCGAGTCCTGGCGCCGGGTGACGGACTGGGAACGGCACGCCGCACAGGTCCCGCTGACGACGATCACGGTGCCGACCGGCCTGCCGACCCGGGTCGGGACGGTGTTCGTGGCGCGTACCGGGATCGGCCCGCTGGCGTTCGACGATCCGATGGAAGTGGTGCGCTGGTCGCCTCCGGCGGGCAGCCGGGCGGGGATGTGCCGGCTGGAGAAGCGCGGCGGGGTGGTGCGGGGCCGTGCCTCGATCGACGTGTATCCCACCCATGCCGGCTCCCATGTGGTGTGGGTGGAGGAGCTCGCTGTGCGGCTGCTGCCCCGGTGGGGCGATCCACTGATCGCCGGCGCGGGACGGCGGGTGTTCGGCCGGGTGCTCGACTCCATGCTCGACCGGCCCGCGCAGCCGTACGCCTGACGGCGGTGCCGTCCCGGCACGGTCCGCCGCAGGCGTCATGAGCAGGTGATGTGACCGTCACACGATCGAGTCGTTTTACGGTGTGACGGTTTTCGCCTACGGCTCAGAAGGCACCGAATCATGCCGATCCACCCTCCGCGGCAGCGGTCCACCGGCAGCAGCGAGCGCCCCGGCGTGCAGCAGGCCGAGTCCGCGCTCATGGAGCACTACCCCCGTCTCGTCCGGCTCGCCTATCTGGTGCTGCCGCCGTCCCTCGGCCGGCACCGCCGGGTGCTCGCCGCGCACGCGGCGGTGCAGCGCGCGCTGCCCGGCGTGCGTGCGGCGCCCGAGGCCCCGGCCCTGTCGCGGGTCCCGGCCCAGACCCGTGGTGCCGCGCACCGGCCTGCCCCGGACGGCTCCGGCTCGGCGTACGCCTGGATGCGGCTGCGGGTGCTGCGCGCCGCGCTCGGGCACGAGCGCCGGCCGCGCTGGTGGCCGGACCGGCTCCCGGCGCCCGCGGCGCTGCGGCCCTCGCTCCCGTCCGTCTGGGGCCTGCGGCTCTTCCCGCGGGCCGGCGGCGCGGCGGAACTGGCCCTGGACCAGGCGCTGTCGGCGGTCCCCGGGGCGGTGCGGGCCGCGTTCGCGCTGCGGCTGCTGGAGGAGCTGGACGCCCGGGACACGCAGGCCCTGCTCGCCCGGGCGGGCGCGCCGGACGCTGCGGACGCGGTACGGGCCGCCGCTCGGCTGGGTGACGCCGACCGGGCGGGCACCGAAGCGCTGCTGCGCTCGGAGGAGTTCGACCCGTGTGTGCTGCAGACGCGTCCGAGCGATCTGCTGCGGCGCAGGCACCGGATGCGGGCGGTGGCGGCCGCCGCGGCGCTCTGCGTGGTGGCCGGCGTCCTGGTCTCGGTGGCGGAGGACGGTGCGCCGGTCCCGGCACCCGCCGTCGGCGGCACGCGGAGCGTGCCGGCTCCCGCACTCGATCCGGCCACGCTGCTCAGCACCGCGGCCGAGGAGTGGGCGGACACCTCCCGCATCGACTTCACCGCCTGGCCGGCCCGCGGGAACCGGGCCGGGGACCGGGCCCTGCTGAGCCGGGCGCTGCGCGCCTGGGGACGTACCCCGCAGAGCGTCGCCGTCTCGGCCACGCCCGGGACGCTCGCGGTCCCGCCCGCGCAGCCACCGCAGTTGTTGTACGCGGGTGAGGTGGACGGCGCCGCCGTGGTGATGTTCCACGACCGCGGCGTGCGGGTGGTGCGTTACGCGGAGCCGCTGACCGGGACCGGGACGCCCGCACTGGACTTCGCGCGGACGGACGGCGCGGACGTGACGACGGGGGCCGCCCTGGTCGTCAGCCGCAGCGGGGGCCGGGCCCGCTTCCTGATGGCTCCGTGGATCTCGCGGACCACGACGCGCGACCTGCTGGCGCCGGACAGCCCGGCGCGCACGCTGGAGGTGAACGCGGACGGGGTCACGGCGGCCGTGCCGCGCCCGTCGCCGGGCGGCAGCTGCGACTCCTGGCCGGCGCTCCAGCTGCGCTCATCCGAACGCATCGTGGAGAACCACGCGTTCCTCCTCACCGACCTGGGCGACCTCGCCCCGGTCCATCTCACCTTCACCCCCGGTCCGGCCGCCGGCGCCGCGGCACGACAGCCCAGGGAGGCGACGAGCACACCCGCCCTGCTGGCCTGGGCCCGCACCGCCTGTTCGCTGACGGCGCTGCGGGGCACCGGTGTCCGCGCGGTCAACAACTGGAACTTCGCCGAACAGCGGCTGCCCGAGTCCGGCACGCCCGCCGAGTGGCTCTGCACCCGCGCCGACACCTGGCAGGGCCCCGGACGCGTGCTGGTGCAGTTCCTGGCCCCCAGCGCCTCGCCCACCGGGCGGGGGACGGTGGTGGCGGACGAGCGCGACACGGCCCGGTGCAGCCGGTTCGGCCAGCACGTCCTGGCGGGCACGCACTGGAGGGCGCCGTCCGGCCAGTGGTACGTACTGGCCGCGGGAAGCCGTGCGGTGAGCGGGATCGAGGCAACCGGGGCCGTGCGCGAGAAGGCGGCCGGCACGACGCTCGCGGTGCGGGCGCCGCGGGACGCGCCGGTGGAACTGACGGCCCGGCTGAAGGAGGGCGGCTCGCTCACCGCGGTGCGCTGACCCCGTCCGCGTACCGCGGGCCGATCCGGTTCCGTTGCACCTGGCGACTTCTGACGGTCTGCCGGTTATGGTGTGCGCGGCCCCGTCCCCCGCCGATCGCACGGGAGGTGCGTTCCATGGCACGCCGACTCCGCTCCGTGAGCCTCGACTTCGTCGACTCCGCTCCGGTGAGGCTGGTCTTCGCCGCCGAGGTGTCCGCACCGCCCGATGCCGTGTACCGGGCGCTGGCCGACGACGTCGAGGGCTGGCCCCGCTGGTTCACGCAGGTGACGGCGGCGCTGCCGCTCGACGGCGGGGCGGGTCGCGAGGTGCGGCTGCGGGGCGGGATCGCGTTCCGGGAGACGATCGTGGCGACCGATCCCGGTGAGCGGTACGCGTACCGGATCGACCAGTCCAACGCGCCGGGCCTGCAGGCCCTGTTGGAGGAGTGGCGGCTGACCCCGGCGGGCACCGGCACCCGGGTGCAGTGGACCTTCGCCGCCGACGGCTCGCCGCTGTTCCGGTTCACGCTGCGGCGGGCCCGGTCGGCGGTGGGCAGGTCGTTCCGGGACGCGGTGCGCAATCTGGACCGGCGCCTCTCGGCCGCCGCCGCCTGACGGGCCGGTCAGCTCGTCCGGGCCGCGCACTCCTCCTGGCCGGGCCAGTTGCCGGTGGCGAGGAAGCGTTCGATCGTCCGGCTGTACGGGTCGATGTCCAAGTTCTGGGCGGCCAGCCAGGCATCGGAGTAGTACTTGTCGAGGTAGCGGTCGCCCGGGTCGCAGATCAGGGTGACGATGCTGCCGGTGCGGCCCTGCCCGACCATCTCGGCGACCAGCTTGAAGGCGCTCCACAGGCCGGTCCCGGTGGAGCCGCCGGCCTTGCGGCCGATGGCCCGGTCCAGGGCACGCACGGCCGCGACGCTGGCCGCGTCCGGGACCTTCATCATCCGGTCGACGGCGCCCGGCACGAAGCTCGGCTCCATCCGCGGCCTGCCGATGCCCTCGATGCGGGAGCCGCGGTCGCTGGTGGCGTGCGGATCGTGGTTCGTCCAGCCGTCGAAGAAACAGGAGTTCTCCGGGTCGGGCACACAGATGCGGGTGTCGTGCTGCATGTAGTGCACGTACCGCGCGATGGTCGCCGAGGTGCCGCCCGTGCCCGCGGTGGCGACGATCCAGGCGGGCTCCGGGTAGCGCTCCAGCCTCAGCTGCTGGTAGATCGACTCCGCGATGTTGTTGTTGCCCCGCCAGTCCGTGGCCCGCTCGGCGTAGGTGAACTGGTCCATGTAGTGACCGCCGGTGTCCGCGGCGAGCGTGGCGGACTCCTCGTACAGCGTGCGCGAGTCGTCGACGAAGTGGCAGCGGCCGCCGTGGAATTCGATCAGCCGGCACTTCTCGGGGCTCGTGGTGCGGGGCATCACGGCGATGAACGGCACGCCGATCAGCTTGGCGAAGTACGCCTCCGAGACGGCGGTCGAACCGCTCGACGCCTCGATCACCGGCTTCCCGGGACGGATCCAGCCGTTGCAGAGCCCGTAGAGGAACAGCGAGCGCGCCAGCCGGTGCTTGAGGCTGCCGGTGGGGTGCGTCGACTCGTCCTTGAGGTAGAGGTCGATGCCCCAGCTCTCGGGGAGCGGGAACCTCAGCAGATGGGTGTCGGCGGAGCGGTTGGCGTCGGCCTGGACCTTGCGCACCGCCTCCTTGAGCCAGGCCCGGTAGGCCAGGTCGGTGCGATCGATGTCGACGGTCGCCACGATGTCGCCGTCGTGTCTGTGCTCACTCGTGTCCATCAGCGCGCTTCTCCTCGTACGACCGGTCTCGGCGAGCCCCACGATATGCCCCCTACCTGCACAAACGATGACTTTGATGCTCCATAGCGATGCCTTGGCCCCGTCGGCCGGGCGGTGGCGGGGCCGGTGCCGGGAAGGGGACCTGTGTCCTGGTCCGCTCTGGTGCACATGCCCCGGGATGTGCACACTTCTTCTCAGGGGTGCGACGGAGGGGGCGAAGTGGCCGTTTACGAGCCGGAGTTCAGCGAGGCGGGGTTCGACGAGAGCGGGTTCAGCGAGACGGGCGTGCGGATCGACCGGTGGGCGCGTTCGGTCACCCGGGCGGGGCAGGTCACCGTGAAGGACGGCCGGGTGGCGCTGCTGACCAGCTACGGCCGGGAGATCGACAGCGCGCCGGCCGGGACGGTGAGCGCGGGCAGACCGTGGTTCGCGGGCGCGGACAGGACGGTGGCGCGGGTCAACGGGAGGCGGTACCGGCTGACGATGCCGCGGCGCCGCGACAAGCCCGACAGTGCCGCTCCCGCGCGCCGGTTCCTGGAAGCGGTGCTCAGGGCGGGCGGCCGGCGGGGCTGACGGAGCGGCGCCGCGGGGACACCGCGAGTTGCGGTGCCGCGGCCGCTGGGCGACATTGGAGGCACGTCACTCATGGTTTACCGGCGGTGACACTGCGATCCAGGCCGCCGGGCCAGATCAGCAGCCAGCCATCTGCTGGATCCGTTCCTTCGTCTTCTTCCGGACCTATTTCGGGGAGTCGCAGCCGTGATCAGCGAGCCAAGCAGGCACTGCACGGTGGAGCTCCAGGCCCTGCCGTCGCGGATCGGTCAGGTCCGCAGAATCATCTCGGCGCAGTTGCGCTACTGGCATCTCGATCCCTTGATCGACCAGGCAGCGCTCGGCGTCACAGAACTGCTGACCAATGTCCACCGGCATGCACAGCCGGACAAATCATGCACCGTCGAGATCGAGTTGCTGCTCGAACGGCTGACGGTGTCCGTCCATGACCACGACCCACGGATGCCGACCGTGCGCGAGGCCAGCGACTCCAGTACGTCGGGGCGCGGACTCGCACTGATTGCCGCGGTCAGTGAGAGCTGGGGCGTCCGCCCCCGGGGCGGTGCGGGGAAGGTGGTCTGGTTCACCCTTCCGACGCCCTCCCTGTTCGCCACGCAGCCGCCGCACGTGCTGTACGGGGCGACGACCGACGGTCCGTTCGAACTGAGCGGCATCGTGGCGCCGGAGGGTGCGTCGCCCTCGGTGGCCCGGTCGGTGGTCGTCGGCTGACGCGGCAGGAGCGGGGCGCCCCCGGTGAGGGGCGCCCCGCTCCTGCACTGCCGTTCCGCCCGCGGCGGCTAGTCGGTGGCGATGGCGCGGAGCACGTCCAGTCGCGCCGCCCGCCGGGCCGGCCGCCATCCCGCCAGCGCGCCCGCGGTGATGCCGACCGCCGCGACCACGAGCAGCCGCATCGGCGGCAGGGCGAAGGCGAACGCGGTGTCGCCCGCCCCTTCGGAGGCCTTGACCAGCACCCAGCCGAGGAAGCCGCCCAGCAGGAGGCCGCCCGCCGTGCCGAACGCGGCGACCAGGACGGATTCCCAGCGGACCATGGCCCGCAGTTGCTTCCTGGTCTGCCCGACGGCCCGCAACAGGCCCAGCTCCCTGGTGCGTTCGTGAACGGCCAGGGTGAGGGTGTTCGCGATGCCGAGCAGGGCGATCAGTACGGCGAGTGCCAGCAGGGCGTAGACCAGGGTGAGCATCATGTCGATGCCGCCGGCCGAGGACTGCGCGTACTCGCCGCGGGTCTGCACGTCCGGGTTGCCGTACGCGGCGGCGGCCTTCTCGACCGCGGCCTTGCCGTCGGCCGTGGAGACCCCGTCCGCGAAGGAGACGGCGATCAGTGAGTCGGAGTCCTGGCCGCGGTGCGGGGCCCATGCCCGGCGGGTGATGACGTAGTCCCCGGCGAGCTCGGACTGTCCGTACACGGCCCGGACGGTGAAGATCCGCTCCTGGCCGTCGGTGAAGGTCAGCCGTGCGGTGGAGCCGGTGTGCAGCCCGCGCTTGCCTGCCTCGGTGTCGGAGACGGCGAGTCCGTCTCCGCCCAGCGTCTTCATCGACCCGTCGATCCGGCCGAGGTCGAAGACCCTGGCCAGTGCCGCCGGGTCGGTCACGGTGAGGGCGCGTCCGGTGCCGTCGACCTCCGCGACGCCCTTGCCGAGGCCGACCGCGGTGTCCACGTCCGGCAGCCGGTCGACGGCCGGGGCGAGGCCGGGACTGAGCCCGCTGCCGCCGGCCCCGAAGGCGGGGGCGCTGATGGCGACGTCACCGGCGAACGAACGGTCGACGGTCTGGTTCATGGTGGCCTTCAGCGAGGCGCCGAACACCGTGAAGAGCGAGACCACCGCGACACCGATCATCAGGGCGGTCGCGGTCGACGCGGTCCGCTTCGGGTTGCGCAGCGCGTTGCGCCGGGCCAGCCGGCCGGTGGTGCCGCGCAGCCGGCCGAGCGGGCCCCCGAGGATCCGTACGGCGTACGAGGAGGCCACCGGCCCGAGCACGACGAACGCGGCGAGGGCGAGGACCGCTCCGGCGGCCGACAGCCAGATGGACGGGTCGGCCAGGGCGCCGGTCAGGATCACCCCCACCGCGGCGGTCAGCAGCGCGAGCCCGGTGACGGCGCGGGGCCGGGAGGCGGCCGAGTCGTCGACGGCGGTCTCGCGGAGGGCGGCGAGCGGAGCGGTCCGTCCGGCGTGGACGGCGGGCACCAGGGCGGAGCCGGCGCAGACCACGACTCCGACGGCGAGCGGCAGCAGCATGGACACACCGCTGATGACGAGCGATCCGTCGGGGAACGGGAACCCGATGGCCGGGAAGAGCGCCTGGAGTCCGGCGGCGATCCCGATGCCGCCGGCCAGACCTGCCGCGGAGGCGATCACGCCGACGATCGCCGCCTCGGTCAGGGTCGAGCCGAGGATCTGCCGGCGCGAGGCGCCGAGCGCGCGCAGCAGGGCGTTCTCCCGGGTGCGCTGGGCGACGACGATGGCGAAGGTGTTGTGGATGGAGAAGGTCGCGACCAGCAGCACGATGCCGGAGAACACCAGCAGCAGGGTGGTGAACAGGCTCAGGAAGGCGCCGGAGATCATGTCCTGGTTCTCGGCGGCCGAGGCCTGTCCGGTGATGGCCTCGGTGTCCGGGGGCAGCACGGGCCGCAGGGCGTCGACGAGTTCCTGCTGACTGGTGCCGGGACCGGCCCTCACCTGGATGCTCGAGGCCTGGCCGGGCTTCGGTGTGAGGTGCTGCTCGGCGTCGGCGAGCGTCATTCCGGTGTAGGTCACCTGCGCCATGCCGTCCTCGCCGCCGAAGGTGGCCAGGCCGACGACGGTGACCCGGACCGGGTCGGGGGTGCGCAGGACGGTCGTGTCGCCGATCTTCAGTCCGCCCTTGTCGGCGGTGCCGCGGTTGATGACGACCTCGCCGGCTGCGGAGGGGGCGTGTCCCTCGGCGAGCCGGTAGGGGTTGAGCTCGGGGTCGTCGATCCAGTTCCCGGCGAGGGTGGGCGGTCCCTGGCCGCCGATGGGCTTGCCGTCGGCGCCGAGCAGCTGGCCGGCGCCCTGGATGTCGGGGGCGGCCGCGGCGACCTGGGGCAGCCGGTCGATGCGCCGCACGAGGCCGGTGCTCACGGGCTGCCTGGTGCCTTCGGACTCGCCGGAGACGGTGACGACGTTGGTGGAGCGGACGACGGCGTCGGTGCCGCTCGCCGCGTTGCCGAACATCGTGTCGAAACTCGCGCGCAGGGTGTCCCCCATGACGAGGGTTCCGGCGAGGAACGCGACGCCGAGCAGGACGGCGGTCAGGGTGCCGGCGAACCGGCGCCGGTGGGTGCGGAGGGAGGAGAGGCTGAGGCGCACGGTGGCGCCGGTGCTGGTCATGGCGTCCCCTGGGTGCTCGGGGCGGGGTCGAACGCCTTGAGGCGGTCGAGTACGCGTTCGGCGGTGGGGTCCGGCATCCGGTCGACGAGGCGTCCGTCGGCCAGGAAGACGACCTCGTCGGCGTGCGCGGCGGCGACCGGGTCATGGGTGACCATGACGACGGTGCGGCCGGTCTGCCGGACGGTGCGGCCGAGCAGCCGGAGCACTTCCTGTCCGGCGCGCGAGTCGAGGTTGCCGGTGGGTTCGTCGGCGAAGACGACGTCGGGGCCGCCCGCGAAGGCCCGGGCGACGGCGACGCGCTGCTGCTGGCCGCCGGACAGTTCGCTCGGCCGGTGGTGCAGGCGGTCGCGGAGTCCGACGGTGTCGATGAGCGCGTCCAGCCGGGCCCGGTCGGGCCGCTCCCCCGCGAGGTCCATGGGGAGCGTGATGTTCTCGGCGACGGTGAGGGTCGGCAGGAGGTTGAAGGCCTGGAAGACGAACCCGATGCGCCGGCGGCGCAGCAGGGTGAGCCTGCGGTCGTCGAGCGCCCCGAGTTCGGTGTCGCCGATGAACGCGGTGCCGGAGGTGAGGGTGTCGAGTCCGGCGGCGCAGTGCATCAGGGTGGACTTGCCGGAGCCCGAGGGCCCCATGATCGCGGTGAAGCGGCCGGCCGGGAAGTCGACGCTCACCCCGTCCAGGGCCCTGACCTCGGTGTCGCCCGAGCCGTAGACCTTCACGGCGTCGACGACCCGGGCGGCGGTCGTGGTGCCGGTGGCGGGAACGGTGGTGGTCATGCCGCACCGTCCTTGCCACGGATCCCGAACTGCTCGTCGAGGACGGAGAGGCGGCGCCAGTACTCGTCCTCGTCGATCTCACCGGCGGCGAAGCGCCGGCCGAGCAGGGTGATCGGTGAGGTCTCGGCGGGGCCGTTCGGCATCGCGCGGTTGTGCCAGGGGCCGCGGCCGCGCCAGACGGTGCGACGCAGGACGGTGACGACGGTGATGACGACGGCTGCCCAGACGAGCGGGAAGAGGAGGACCCACGGTCCGGGTCCGCCGTCGAAGGCCAGGGTGTTCATCTCGGTCAGCTCCTCGGTTCACGGTTCGGGACTCACGCTTTTCCTTCACCACCGAGCCTGTCTCCGGGGAGGGGGCCGCGTCGTCGTACGGCCAGCGGCAGTGGGCGTACCCCGTGGGGAGTAGACGGCGCTCCGGCTCCTGCTCCCGGGGGGCCGTGAGGCGCGTTCTGGATTCTGTACCTACTAGTATGTACAGTGGGTTCATGAGCACTCCGGACCGTCTGATCGAAGCCACTCGCGAGCTCCTGTGGGAGCGCGGTTACGTGGGCACCAGCCCCAAGGCCATCCAGCAGCACGCCGGCGCGGGCCAGGGCAGCATGTACCACCACTTCGCGGGCAAGCCCGATCTGGCACTGGCGGCCATCCGCCGCACGGCCGAGGAACTGCGCGGGACGGCGGGCGGCCTGCTGGACGCTCCCGGCACGGCGTACGAGCGGATCTCGGGATATCTGCTGCGCGAGCGCGATGTGCTGCGGGGCTGCCCGGTGGGGCGGCTGACGATGGATCCGGAGGTCATCGCGAGCGACGAACTGCGGGCGCCCGTCGACGAGACGATCGCCTGGCTCCGCGGCCGGCTCACGGAGATCGTCCAGGAGGGTCTGGACCGGGGCGAGTTCGCCCCTTCCCTGCCCCCCGGGGACATCGCCGCGACGATCGTCGCGACCGTGCAGGGCGGTTACGTGCTGGCCCGCGCATCGGGCTCGACGGACGCCTTCGACGCGGCCGCCCGCGGGCTGCTCGCCCTGCTCGCCCCGCGCCCCGACGCCGCCTGACCCCCTCGCGTACACCACCGACCCCGAGGAGCACCTCACCCATGCGCATCACCAGGAACCGCCCCGGCACGCAGTCCGGACCGGCCGCGCACTTCAACGGCTCGGTCTGGCTCGACGAGCTCGCCGCCCCCGGACCGCCTTCCCGGCTGCGGTTGTTCAGCGTGCACTTCGCACCGGGCGGGCACACCGGCTGGCACACCCACCCGCACGGCCAGGTCCTCCACGTCACCGAGGGCGAGGGCCTCGTGCAGCGAAGGGGCGGTCCGGTGGAGGCGATCCGGGCCGGCGACACGGTGTGGATCGAACCGGACGAGTGGCACTGGCACGGCGCGGCACCGCACACCTTCATGACGCATCTGGCCGTCGTCGAGGCGGCCGATGACGGCAGCACCATCCACTGGCACACCGACGCCGCCGTCCCCGAGTACCCGGCAGCCTGAGGAGCGCGCGATGCATGCCATGCAGTACGAGATCACTCTGCCTGCCGACTACGACATGGGCATCGTCCGCGACCGGGTGGCGACGAAGGGCCACCTCATGGACGCCTTCCCGGGGCTCGGCATCAAGGCGTACCTGGTCCGGGAGCGCGGACGGGACTCGCCGGTCAACCAGTACGCGCCGTTCTATCTGTGGACCGGGGCCGCGGGCATGAACTCCTTCCTCTGGGGTCCCGGATTCCAGGGCGTCGTGCGGGACTTCGGCCGCCCCGAGGTGCAGCACTGGACCGGCCTGTCCTACGCGGAGGGCCCGTCGTCGGGATCACTGCCCCGGTCGGCGACGCGCCTGCGCTCCCCCGTACCGCAGGCGGCCGCTCCGGCGGACGCGGTCGATGCCGCCCTGGAGGAGAGCCGGCGGCTGGCCGAGGAGCCCGGAGTGGTGGCCACCGCGCTGGCCGCCGACCCCCGGCACTGGGAACTGCTCCACTTCACGCTCTGGGACCACCCCGGGCCGCGGGAGCTCGGCGAGCGGTACGAGGTGCTCCACCTCAGCCGGCCGGAGCGGGACCGGCTCGGGGAGGGACGCCAGTGGTAGCCGCGGTCCGGACCGTCCTCGGGGACGTCCCCGCGGCCGAGCTGGGGGTCTGCGACGCCCATGACCACCTCTTCCTGCGCAGCCCCGTGCTGCCGGGCCAGGAGCTCGACGACCCCGTGGCAGCCGGCGAACGGCTGCGCGCCTTCCGCGGGTTCGGCGGCCGGTCCGTCGTCCAGTGGACGCCGTACGGAATGGGCCGCCGGGCAGACGCACTGGCGGAGCTGTCCCGCTCGACGGGCACGCACGTGGTGGCGGCGACGGGTCTGCACCAGGCGGTGCACTATCCGGCCGCACTGCTCGACCGGATCCGCGACGACCTCGCCTCGCTGTTCGTGTCCGAGCTGACCGCGGGCATCGGCGGCACGACGGTGCGGGCGGGCCTGATCAAGGTCGCCGGTGCCTTCCACACGCTCGACGCCCACGCCCGGCTCACCATGACGGCGGCCGCGGAGGCGCATCACCGCACGGGGGCGCCGATCGCCGTCCACCTGGAGCTGGGGACAGCCGCGCTCGACGTACTCGACCTGCTGTGCGGCACGTCGGGCGTCCCGCCGCACCGGGTGATCCTCGGCCACCTGGGCCGGTCGCCGGACGGCACGGAGCAGCTGGAGGCGGCCCGGGCGGGGGCGTTCCTCGCGTTCGACGGTCCGTCACGGGCCCACCATGCGACGGACTGGCGGCTGCCGGAGGAACTGGCGGCGCTGGCCGGGGCCGGGTTCGGCGGGCAGCTGCTGCTGGGCGGCGACACCACGATGCCGGAGACCCCGGGCATGCCGCACCTGTTGCGCCGCCTGCGCCCCCGGCTGACGGAGGTACTGGGAGCGGACGCCGTGGACAACATGCTGGTCGCCAACCCGGCGCGGGCGTTCGCGTTCGCGGCACCGGAAGGGGGCGGCCGAGGGGCGCCCCGGTGACGGAGCCCGGCCGTCCCGCCCCCGGGTGAGCAGCCTCAGGCGAGCGCGCCCAGCGGGTCGTCCAGCACCGGCTGCCAGGCCAGCTCCGCCGCCCCGACCAGGCTGTTGTGGTCGAGGGTGCAGGGCAGGATCGGCACACTGCCGCTGCGCCCCCACAGGCTGCGGTCGGCGACCACCGCGCGCAGCCGTTCAGGGTCGGCGTCCAGCAGCGCGCGGTGCAGTCCGCCGAGGATGATGCGGTCCGGGTTGAGGATGTTGACGAGTCCGGCGAGTCCGAGGCCGAGACGGTCGATCAGTTCCTCCGCCGCGTTGCGCACCGTCGCGTCGCCGTACTCGTTGCGCAGCAGGTCCCCGGACTGCTTGAGCAGGGACTCCTCGGGGCCGGGCACGCGGCCGGCGGCGGTGAGGAAGGCGAGCGGGTCGGTCTCCACGTCGAGGCAGCCGCGGCCGCCGCAGTGGCAGGGGCGGCCCTCGGGGTTGACGGTGAGATGGCCGACCTCCAGGGCGAGTCCCGAACTCCCGGTGTGCAGGCGGCCGTCCAGGACGAGCGCGCCGCCGACCCCGCGGTGGCCGGTGGCGACGCACAGCAGGTGCTGAGCCCCTCGCCCGGCCCCGTGGCGGTGTTCGGCGAGCGCGGCGAGGTTGACGTCGTTGCCGGTGAACGCCGGTCCGGTGATGCCCGCTTCGCGGACGCATGTGGCGAAGATCTCGCGGACGGGGGCCCCGGCGGGCCAGGCGATGTGGAGGGGGTTGAGGGCGGTGCCCTCCGGCTCGGCGACCGCGGAGGGCACCGCGAGGCCGGCCCCGACGCATCGCAGACCGCTGTCGCGCAGCAACCGTGCACAGTCGTCCACGACTTCGCCGATGACCTGTGCCGGGTCGGCCGTGATGGTGACACAGCCGGGGGCGGTCGCGACGAGCCGGCCGCCGAGACCGACCAGCGCGGCCCGGAATCCGTCCGCGTGCACCTGGGCGGCCAGCGCCACCGGCCCGGACTCGCGCACGGCCAGCCGGTGCGAGGGGCGGCCCTGCGAGCCCGCCGCCGACCCGGGGCTGGAGTCGACCCGGATCAGGCCAAGCGCCTCCAGCTCGGCGGCCACCGCGCCCGCCGTGGCGCGGGTGACCCCGAGCTCGGAGGTGAGGACGGCGCGGGTGGGCGCGCGTCCGGTGTGCACCAGTTCCAGCGCGGGCCCGAGCGCGCTGCGGCCCCTCTCCAACTTCGTCCGGGTGGTGGTCCCCTTGCCGTTCATGGGGGCGAGTCTCCCATGATCCGGAGGCACTGCCGACGCGGCGGTACCCGGCTTCCCACCCGCGCCGCCCCGCTCCTCGGCGTACCGGCGCCGCTCCCGGCACACCGCGCCCGGCCGGGTTGACAGCGGGGTGGACGGCCGTCTTGCGTCCGCTGTCCACGGGCCCCTATGCTGAGTTTGTGCCGCAACTAAACAAACTGCGGACGGCACTGCCGGGGGACCCGGGCGGAAACACCGCCACACCTCCGTCGGCCCGCCTCCGTACCGCGCTGACCGTGTTCTTCGCCCTCGACGGGTTCCTCTTCGCCGGCTGGGTGGTCCGCATCCCGGCCATCAAGCACCAGACCGGCGCCTCGGCCTCCACCCTCGGCCTCGCACTGCTCGGCGTATCCGCCGGCGCCGTGATCACCATGATGCTGACCGGCCGGCTCTGCCGCCGGTTCGGCAGCCACCCGGTCACCGTCGTCTGCGGTTTCCTGCTGTCGCTCAGCATCGCGCTTCCCGCCCAGACCCACTCGGCGCTCTCCCTCGGGCTGGTGCTGCTGGTGTTCGGCGCGGCGTACGGCGGCATGAACGTGGCGATGAACAGCGCGGCGGTGGACCTCGTCACCGCCCTGCGGCGGCCCGTGATGCCCAGTTTCCACGCCGCGTTCAGCCTCGGCGGCATGATCGGCGCCGGGCTCGGCGGCCTCGTGGCGGCCGGCCTCTCGCCCTCCGCGCACCTGCTCTGCCTGACCGGAATCGGACTGCTGGTCACCGCCCTCGTGGGCCCGGTCCTGCTGCGGTACCCGTCCCGCAAGGCCGTCCCGGCGACGGCCGACGGCGGAAAGGGCGCCCAGCGCCTGACCGGACGGGCACGCCGTGTGGTGCTGCTGTTCGGCGTGATCGCGCTCTGCACCGCGTACGGCGAGGGCGCGCTGGCCGACTGGGGCGCGCTCCACCTGGAGCAGGACCTGCACGCCCACCCCGGGGTGGCGGCGGCCGGCTACTCCCTCTTCGCACTCGCCATGACGGCGGGCCGGCTCAGCGGCACGGCACTGCTCGAACGGCTCGGACAGACCCGCACCCTGGTCGCGGGCGGCACCACCGCGGCGGCCGGGATGCTGCTCGGCTCGCTCGCCCCGACCACCTGGCTCGCGCTCCTCGGCTTCGCCGTCACCGGGCTCGGCCTCGCCAACATCTTCCCGGTGGCGGTCAGCAGGGCGGGCGAACTGGCGGGTCCCGGCGGGGTGGCCGCGGCCTCGACGCTCGGCTACGGCGGGATGCTCCTCGGGCCGCCCGCGATCGGCTTCCTCACCGACTGGTTCTCGCTGCCCGTGGCCCTGACCACGGTGGCCCTGCTCGCGATGGCCGCGGCCGCCCTCGGCTACGGCGCCCGCAACGCGGCACACACCTGAGCGAGTGAGTAGCCGTACTCAGGCAGGAACGATTCACCCGGCGCAGGATGGAGAGGTCAGCCATCTACGGGGAGCACACCATGAACAAGCCGGTCCTGACCACGCGGCACGTCCGCGCACTCGCCCGACTCACCTTCGGTAACGTCGCCTCGCTGATCTACCTGGGCGTGGTGGCGGCGACCGCCGTGTTCGTCACCGTGGACACCCTGTTCGTCGCCCACGAGGACGCGTCGTTCGCGGGCGTGTGGCTCTTCTTCCTGGCGGCGCCGACCGTGTTCGTCTTCTTCGTCGGCGGCGCGGTGCTGGGCGCGGAGGCGGCGGGACCGGCCTGGTTCCTCTACCTGGCGCTGGTGGTGTCCGTGCTGGTGCAGTCGCTCGCGCTCGGCTGGTTCGTACGGCTGGTGCGCGGCGTCACCGGCCGGGCCCGCCCGGCCCACCCGCAGGGCGCCTGATCCCCTGGCACAATCCCAGCCATGAAGATCACGGAGTACATACATTCCCTGGCCGCCGACGGCCGGTTGCTGGCGGACGCGGCCGAGGGGGCGGGGACCGGGGCACCGGTGCCGACCTGTCCGGGCTGGCAGGTCCGCGATCTCCTCAGGCACACCGCGATGGTGCACACCTGGGCGGCCGCCTTCGTGACCGAGGGCCACACCTCCTACGTACCGGACGGCGGGGAGCCGGACCTGGACGGGCCGGAACTGATCGCCCGCTTCCGGGAGGGACACCGGCAGCTGGTCGACGCGCTGGGGAGCGCGCCGGAGGACCTGGACTGCTGGGCCTTTTTCCCCGCCCCTTCGCCCCTCGCCTTCTGGGCGCGGCGGCAGGCCCACGAGACCACGATCCACCGGGTGGACGCGGAGTCCGCGCGCGGCCGGGACCTGTCGCCCGTGGCGCCCGCCCACGCGGTGGACGGCGTCGACGAGCTGCTGCGCGGCTTCCACGCCCGGCCGAAGAGCCGGGTGCGGACCGAGACCGCGCGCACTCTGCGCGTGCGCGCGACGGACACCGAGGCGGCATGGACGGTGCGGCTCTCCAACGAGCCGCCGGCGGCGGTCCGCGAGGACGGAACGGCCGCGGACTCCCCCGTGGACTGCGAGCTGAGCGGCACGGCCGAGCAGCTCTACCTCACGCTCTGGAACCGGCTGCCGCTCACCGCCGTCACGGTGACGGGCGACGCGGACCTCGCACGGCTGTGGCGCGAGAACTCCTCCGTCACCTGATCCTGACCCGGCGGGGCCCTGCGCGGACGGCGCCGGCGCGTCCTCCGGCGCGTCCTCCGGTGCGTACGGAGCGGGCGCGTGGTGGCCGGAAGCCGGGGTTGTCCGGCGGCCACCGCGCCTGTGAGACTTCGGACATGGGACACCGGAGCCAGGCGGACCGTGACGCGATGACCGTCGAGATCGGCTTCGCCGTGGTGACCGGAGCCCTGCTGGCCGGAGCCGCGTTCCTCACGGTCTGCGCCCCGGCGCTCCTGCTCACCTCACGCGACTCGGTGCCCTCCGCGCTGTTCATGGCCGCGACCGCCGTGGCCGCGCTGGTCTTCGTCGGCCGCGTCGTCGACGTGCTGTGGCGGTTCGGTCACCGCGACACCGAGCCCGAGATCGGCAGGCACGGCCCCGTACTGCCGGATCAGCCCAGCCAGCCGGGGCGGACGAGACCTGACTCATAGGCCAGGACGACCAGTTGAGCCCGGTCGCGGGCGCCGAGCTTCACCATCGTCCGGCTGACGTGGGTCTTGGCGGTGAGCGGGCTGACGACGAGGCGGCGGGCGATCTCCTCGTTGGAGAGACCGATGCCGACGAGCGCCATCACCTCCCGCTCCCGTTCGGTCAGTTCGCTCAGCCCGTCAGCGGCGGCCGGCTCCTTGGACCGGGCCGCGAACTCGGCGATCAGGCGGCGCGTGACGCCCGGGGAGAGCAGTGCGTCACCCCCGACCACCGCCCGGACGGCCCGCAGCAGTTCCTCCGGTTCGGTGTCCTTGACCAGAAAGCCGGAGGCCCCGGAGCGGATCGCCTCGAAGACGTACTCGTCGAGCTCGAAGGTGGTGAGCATGATCACCTTCACCTCGTCGAGCGCGGTGTCCCCGGTGATGGCGCGGGTGGCGGCGAGGCCGTCGAGGTGCGGCATCCGGATGTCCATCAGCACGGCGTCCGGCCGCAGCTCACGCACCAGCCGGACGGCCTCCTCGCCGTCGGCCGCCTCACCCGCCACCTCGATGTCCGGCTGGGCGTCGAGCAGGGCGCGGAATCCCGCCCGGACCAGCAGCTGGTCATCGGCGAGCAGTACGCGAATCACGGTGTCTCCTTCTGGTGCGCCGCGCCGGAACCGGCGGCCGGCAGCGGGAGTTCGGCCCGTACCCGGAAGCCGCCGTCGGGCCTTGTCCCGGCCTCGATCGTGCCACCCAGGGCCGCCGCCCGCTCGCGCATCCCGGCCAGCCCGTTGCCGCTGCCCCCGGCGTCCGTGCCGGTCGCGGGTCCCGCGTCGTCGATCCGGAGCCGGATGCGGCCGCCCCCGTAACCGACCCTGACCTCGGCGGTACGCGAACCGGAGTGCCGCACCACGTTGGTCAGCGCCTCCTGCACGATCCGGAACGCGGCCAGGTCGGCGCCGGGCGGCACCGTGCCGCGTGCTCCGTCGGTCTCGACCGTGACGGCCAGCCCCGTGCTCGCGGCCTGTTCGACCAGCTCGGGCAGCCGGTCGAGTCCGGGGGCCGGCGCCCTGGGCGCGTCCCCGGGCGTACGGAGCGTGTCCAGGACCTGCCGGACCTCGCCCAGCGCTTCCTTGCTGGCGGCCTTGATGGTGGTCAGAGCCGTACGGGCCTGCTCGGGGTCGCTGTCGAGCAGGGCGAGTCCGACGCCTGCCTGGACGTTGATGACGGAGATGCTGTGCGCGAGGACGTCATGGAGTTCGCGCGCCATCCGCAGCCGCTCCTCGTCGGCCCGCCGCTTCTCCGCGAGTCGCCGCTCGGCACGCTGCGCGGCCCACTGTTCCCGGCGCACGCGGACGAACTCGGCGGCCGCGACGATGGCCACCACCCAGGCGGCGACCGCCAGTTCCTGCCCCCAGGGCGGGGCGTCGTCGCCCTCGGGCGGCAGCCAGCGGTAGAGCCAGTGCGCGACCAGGAGGTGGCCGACCCACACCATGGCCACCGCCGACCACGCGGCACGCCGGTGTCCGGCGACGACGGCGCTGAAACAGCCCACGGCCACGGCCAGGAACACCGGGCCGTACGGATAGCCGGCCCCGAGGTAGACCATGGCCGCGGCAGAGGCCCCGAAGACGGCCACCACGGGGTGGCGGTGACGGAGGAGCAGCACGGCGACGGCGGCGAGGAGGAGCAGCCGGGCGAAGAGGTCGAGCGGGGCCTTCTCGTCGGCCTGGCCATGGGCCGCGAAGGTCGAACCGACCATGACGAAGATGCCGAGCAGGATCGTCGATGCCCAGGGCAGTCGGCGGGCGGACCCACCCGACGCGCCCGTCAGCCAGCGCGGCGGTTCGCCCTGGCTCCAGAAGCCCCGCGGGCCCGGAGCGCCGGCCGTCCCGCCGCGCGCCCAGGGCGGCCGGCGCGCCGGCCCGCCCTGTTCCCCGGAGGGACCGTCGCCTGTCTGTGAGCGCTGCTCTTCCATGCCGGCCACGCTAGACCGCACACCCGCGCCCCGGCGTCCGCCGGGCGTGGTGATCACCCGTACTCCCTGGGGAGTACGGCGAACGGGGCCGGCGAAGGCCCCGGTGCGGAGGAGGAGGCGGCCGGGTGCTGCCGCCGCGCGGTCCTACCGGTGGCCGTCCAGCAGACCGACCGTACGGGCCAGCTCGGCCGCGGCCTGGCGGAAGAAGACCTCGCGGTCCTCCACCACGCGGTTGAACTGGCCGAAGATCTCGAACGACACCAGTCCGAAGAGCTGCGACCACGCGGCGACCAGGCGCGCGGCCGCCGCCGGCGGCAGACCGGGCGCGAGATCGGCGGCGAGCCGTTCGGCCTCGGGGCGCAGTTCCCCGGCGAGCGGTGGCAGGGCGATCCCCTGCGCCTCATGGGCCTCCACCACGATGGCGATGAGGGTGAGCCCGACCCGGGACGCGGGGCCGACGGTGGCCTGCGGCGCGGTGTAGCCGGGCACGGGCGAACCGTAGATCAGGGCGTACTCGTGGGGGTGCGCCAGGGCCCAGTCGCGTACGGCGCAGGCGACCGCGACCCAGCGGTTCAGATGAACGGCGGAGCCGGTGGGCGGGGCGGTACGGGCGGAGCCGGTGGGCGGGGCGGTACGGGCGGAGGCGGTGGGCGGGCGGCGGGCCGCGGCGCGTCCGTCGCCTTCGGCGGTCGCGGTCCGGTGGGCGTGCTCTGCGGCTTCGCCGACGGAGTCGTACGCATCGACGATCAGGGCGGTGAGCAGCTCGTCGCGACTGGGGAAGTAGCGGTAGAGCGCCGACGAGACCATGCCGAGCTCGCGCGCCACGGCACGGAGGGAGAGCTTGGCCGCACCCTCGGCCGCGAGCTGCTTTCTCGCCTCGTCCTTGATGGCGGCGGTGACCTCGATACGGGCCCGTTCCCTGGCTCCCCGGATAGCGCTCATGTCTGCCAGTCTGCCACGAATTGGAGCACTGACCAATAACGAGAGCAGTGCTCTTGCTTTTGAGCACCCATTCCGTGCACACTGATCTCAAGCGAGAGCACCGCTCTCCCAAATGTGTGGGGGTCCCCATGTCGCAGCCGTACTACCTTCAGGGAAGCCCGTTCGCCATCCGGATGAACAGCATGATCGGGTGGCTGGCGCGGCACGGAGTCAGCCTGCTCGGATCGCAGGAGCTGTCGGTGCGGGGCCGCAAGAGCGGGCAGATGCAGCGCGTCCCCGTGAACCTCCACACCTACGAGGGTGTGCAGTACCTCGTCTCCGCACGCGGCCACTCGCAGTGGGTGCGCAACATGCGGGCGGCCGGCGGCGGCGAGCTGCGGGTGGGCCGCAGGACCCGCGCGTTCACGGCCACGGAGATCGCGGACGACGAGCAGAAGATGATCGTCGTCCGCGCCTACCTGGAGCGCTGGGGCTGGGAGGTCAACCAGTACTTCAAGGGCATCACGGCGAAGTCCACGGATGCCGAACTGCTGGCGGCCTGCCCCGACCACCCCGTCTTCCGGATCGCGGTGGAGAACTGACCCCCTGCCGGACGGGACCCCACGACGCCGCGAGCCGGCCGGACACCTCACGGCCGGCGGCGGCGTGACAGCGGACCCCACGGACCCGGCAGGACTCGCGGATCTCGCGGACCCTGCGGGCCCCGCAGGCCCCGCAGGCCCCGCAGGAGCAGACCCCACGGCCGGTCAGCAGAATCCGAGCCGGTCAACCGGATCCGAGCCGAGCAGCCCTCAGCGGTCCATCGCCGACAGCGCCCGCTGCGCCAGCGGGTGCGAGCGGACCAGCTCGGCCAGCGAGGTCGTCCCACGGGTGATGCCCGCGAACGCGTTCCACGCGGGGCGGAAGCCCGTCAGTACCGCGTGCAGCAGACCCGGGCGCCGCTCGAAGAGCTTCAGCATGCGTCGTCCCACGCTCATCTCGACGCCGAGTCCGGCCTTGATGGCGAAGGCGTAGTTGAGCGCCTGGCGGCGGGCGTCGACCGCGTCGTGCGACTCCGCGACCCGCACCGCCCACTCACCGGCGAGCCGCCCCGAACGCAGCGCGAACGAGATGCCCTCGCGGGTCCACGGCTCCAGCAGACCTGCCGCGTCCCCGCACACGAGCACCCGGCCGCGCGAGAGCGGCGAGTCGTCGCTGCGGCAGCGCGTCAGATGGCCGGAGGAGATCTTCGGCTCGAACCCGGCCAGGCCGAGCCGCGCGATGAAGTCCTCCAGATACCGCTTGGTGCCGCCGCCGTCGCCGCGCGCCGAGATCACACCGACCGTCAGCGTGTCCCCCTTGGGGAAGACCCAGCCGTAACTCCCGGGCATCGGGCCCCAGTCGATCAGCACCCGGCCCGCCCAGTCCTCCGCGACCGTCTCGGGCACGGGGATCTCGGCCTCCAGGCCGAGGTCCACCTGGTCAAGCTTCACCCCGACATGTGCTCCTATCCGCCCGGCACTGCCGTCCGCGCCCACGACCGCACGGGCCAGGACCGTCTCGCCGCCGGACAGCACGACCGCGACCGTGCGCCGGTCGGGCACCGCGGCACCGTGCTGCTCGACCCGGGAGACCGTCGCCCCGGTGCGCAGTTCGGCGCCGGCCTTCTGCGCCTCCTCCACCAGGCCCGCGTCGAACTCGGGGCGGTTGATGAGGCCGAAGAGCATGCGCCTGGAGCGGCGGGTGCGTGCCAGCCTGCCGTTCAGCGAGAACGTGACCGCGTGGATCCGGTCCCTCAGCGGCAGTTCGAAACCGGGCGGCAGGGAATCGCGTGAATATCCGATGATGCCGCCGCCGCACGTCTTGTAACGGGGCAGCTCCGCTTTCTCCAGGAGCAGTACCCGACGGCCGGCGACCGCCGCCGCGTATGCCGCGGAGGCTCCCGCCGGTCCGGCGCCGACTACGACGACGTCCCACACGGACGACTCTTCGTGCTCATGTCCGGCGTCTGCGTTCTCGCTGCTCACGATGTGCTTCTGCTCCCGATCCGACCAGTGGCCCAAGCTGCTTCCGGCATCCTACGGCGCGCCGCGGCCGACCCCTGCTGTGGGAGGATCGGCCGAGCCTCCGTCGTACCTGCAACGCCGCACTCCTGGCGTGCATGTACCCGGATTCATACACATAACGTCGCACCTACGAGGAGCGTGCCCATGACCGCCCATCCGATTTCCGAGACCGTCGCCTCGCTGATGCCCCGCGCCAAGGCGGAGCTGACCGAGCTGGTGGCTTTCCAGTCGGTGGCGGATCCCGCGGTGTTCCCGAAGAGCGAGTGCGAGGCGGCCGCGGGCTGGGTCGCCGACGCGCTGCGCGCCGAGGGCTTCCAGGACGTCGCCCTGCTCGACACCCCGGACGGCACCCAGTCCGTCTACGGCTTCCTGCCCGGTCCGGCCGGCTCCCCCACCGTGCTGCTCTACGCGCACTACGACGTGCAGCCGCCGCTCGACGAGTCCGCGTGGCTCTCCCCGCCGTTCGAGCTGACGGAGCGCGGCGGCCGCTGGTTCGGCCGCGGCGCGGCCGACTGCAAGGGCGGCTTCGTCATGCACCTCCTCGCGCTGCGCGCCCTCAAGGCGAACGGCGGGGTCCCGGTCTCGGTGAAGGTGATCGTGGAAGGCTCGGAGGAGCAGGGCACCGGCGGTCTGGAGCAGTACGCGCAGGCCCACCCCGAGTTGCTCGCCGCGGACACCGTCGTGATCGGCGACACCGGCAACTTCCGGGTCGGTCTGCCGACCGTCACCTCGACCCTGCGCGGGATGACGATGCTGCGGGTGCAGCTCGACACCCTCGAAGGGAATCTGCACTCCGGACAGTTCGGCGGCGCCGCGCCCGACGCGCTGGCCGCGATGATCCAGCTGCTCGCGTCGCTGCGCGCCGAGGACGGCACGACGACCGTCGACGGCCTGACCACGGACACGGAGTGGGACGGTCTGCAGTACCCGGAGGAGGAGTTCCGCAAGGACGCCAAGGTCCTGGACGGGGTGGAGCTGATCAGCACGGGTACGGTCGCGGACCGGATCTGGGCGCGCCCCGCCGTCACCGTGATCGGCATCGACTGCCCGCCGGTCGTCGGCGCGACGCCCTCGGTGCAGGCGAGCGCACGGGCACAGGTCAGCCTGCGGGTGCCGCCGGGCGAGAACGCCGATGAGGCGACGAAGCTGCTGACCGCACACCTGCGGGCGCACGCACCGTGGGGCGCGCGGGTCTCGGTCGAACAGGTCGGCCAGGGGCAGCCGTTCCGCGCCGACATCACCAGCCCGGCGTACACCGCGATGGCGGACGCCATGCGGATCGCGTACCCCGGCCAGGAGATGCAGTCCTCCGGCATGGGCGGCTCGATCCCGCTCTGCAACGCGCTCTCCGAGCTGTACCCGGAGGCGGAGATCCTGCTGATCGGGCTGAGCGAGCCGGAGGCGCAGATCCACGCGGTGAACGAGAGCGTGTCCCCCGAGGAGCTGGAGCGGCTGTCGGTCACCGAGGCGCTGTTCCTGCAGAACTACGCGGCCTCGAAGAACGTCTGAGCGAGCCTCCGGGCACGACTGTGCTCCGGGCGGAACCGCCCGGAGCGCACGTCGCAGGCGGGCCGTGGCCTCGCTCCGGCGGCCGTCCGCCGCCGAGAGCGGCCACGGTCCGCCTGCGCCACAGCACCCCGCTCACCCCGGCGCCGCCACGCCCGTGCGTGCCCCATCAGCCGACCGGGACCCCGGCCTCCAGGTTGAGGACGGCCGACCGCTCACGGGCACGGAGCGCCCAGCGCAGCCGTTCGTACCGGGTGGGCGGCAGCAGGTCTGCCGCCTCCTCCTCGGTGACGAACCGCCAGCCGCGCAGCTCGGAACCGGGCAGCAGGAGCCGTTCGGCGTCGGCGCCCGGCAGCGTCCCGCCGTCGAAGAGCAGCCGCAGCCCGCCGAAACCGGGCGGCCGGGGCGCCTCCCAGTCGACGACGAGGAGTCTGGGCACCCGTTCGAGATGGATCCCTATCTCCTCGGCGACTTCCCTGATCCCGGCCTGCGCCGGGGCCTCGCCCGCCTCCACCACACCGCCGGGGAACTCCCAGCCGGGCTTGTACGTGGGGTCGACGAGCAGGACCCGGTCGTGTTCGTCGAAGAGCAGCACCCCGGCCGCGACGGTCTCCGCCGTGGGGTCGGGTGTCTGGACGATCTCGCACGCCGGGGCCGCACCGGTGCGCACGGCCTCGGCGATGAGCTCGGCCGTCTCGCGGGGGGTGAGTGCGCTGTTGTCTATGGTGTGGGCGTCCCCGGTGATCCAGTCGAGCGCCGAGCGGTAGGGCTCGATGCTCTCGTACGCCCACTGCCCGGTGCCGTCGGGCTGCTCCGGATCGTCGGGGAAATCTGCCCGGTGCGCGATCCGTTGCCGCAGGATCGTTTCCTCAGGTGAGAGCAGTACATGACGCACCGCGATGCGTCTGGAGGCGAGCCCTCCGAATATCTCGTCGCGATACTCCTGTCGCAGCAGCGTCATCGGCACCACCAGCACCCCACCGACCTCGGCGAGCAGAGCCGCCGCGGTGTCCACCACGAGACGCCGCCAGATCGGCAGGTCCTGGAAGTCGGTCACCTCGGCGAACTTCTTCTGGGGCAACAGGGTTCCCAGCCCCGTACCGGTCAGTTCCGGGTCGTAGAAGGTGCTGTTCGGGATCAGATCGATCAGTTCGCGCGCGGCGCTCGTCTTGCCCGCGCCGAACGCACCGTTGATCCAGACGATCACGGTTCCCCCTCTTCCGTAGCCCCCTGTGGCTTGCCCGCAACACCCTGCCGCGAAAACACGACTGTGGCGATGACGTTGCGGGAACGCAACCGCGCCTGCCGGCCGGCAGACGTCTTCAGGTACGGGGAACGGGGCCCGGTCCGGCACAATCCGGCCGTAACGGCGACGGCGGGGCGTCGTTGGAGCGGACAGCAGAACGAACGACAGGGGGTGGGCCGTGCGCCGCACCGTGCTTGAGCAGTTTCCCGCAGGGGACCCGCGGGGCAGCTGGCCCGCGGAGGAGTTCGCGGCGGCCCGCCGCGGCGAGGGTGTCGCGGCGGAAGTCGTGATGGACCTGGAACAGGACGCGTTCCTGGTGATCGTGCCGCAGCAGTCCTCGGACCGGGGACGCTGAGGAGGTCCGGAGCATGCGGGTGACCGGAGCTTGCGGGGGGCGTGAACAGGCCGGTCACCGGGACGCGAACGCGTGACCGGCCCGGCCCTGAGAGCGCGGCAGGCGGTCGGCCCGATCAGTCCGTCCTATCAGTCAGCCAGCCCGTCCGTCCTATTAGTCAGTCCGACCGACCGACCCCGTCCGGATCCGACCGGTCGTCCCCCGGCGCTTCGTTCCGTCGCGCGGCCACGGCGTCGAAGAGAGTCCAGCCGTCCACGGCCAGGACCTGTGGAGCATCGGTGCACCAGCCGCGGAGCAGCGCTTCGTCGAGCAGGGCACGGCTGGTGCCCGGCTCATGGAGGTTGAGGAAGCCGCCCTCCCCCATGCCCACCGCACCGGAGGGCACGTAGGCCTCGGGCACCAGCCGGCCCGGACCCGCCCTGAAGGTGACCTCCAGCCCGCCCCGCTCCTCGGCCGGGTAGACGGCAAGGACCTCCCGGCAGTCCAGGGTCCTGCCGTCTTCCCCGCGGTGCCGGTGGCTCACCTTCCAGTGGAAGGTGGTGCCGTCGGCAACGAGACGTCGGGCCTTCTTCTCTCTGCGCGCCATCCGGGGATGCTAGTGCCTCCCGGCACCGGCGCTCAGGGCGTGTCGCCCCGCCAGTCCCACTTGTACGGGTCATCGGCCCGTGGCCCGTACTCCGCCCTGCCGCCGGCACCGTAGGAGCCGATCTCGGTGATCAGCGCGGAGCCGTCCGCGAGGGCCACCTCCGTCCAGCCGGTCACGTCCAGCAGCAGCCCGTCGAGCGGACCGCCCACCAGCTCCCGGTAGACACGCCCCGGCCGGGGACCCGGATCGGGGTCGTCGTGATCGGCGCCGTACACCCTGCGCCGCATGATCTCGTCCATACCCGCAGGATCGCACCCACCACTGACAACCGCTTCGGCCGGTGAGCCCGTGCGACTCGATCGGAGGTACCTCCCGGGCTCCGGAGCGCCTTGATCCTTCCGTTCCGTGCCTGTTCAATCGGCGGATGGCCGGAAGTGATGCCGATCCGAACCCCTGGACCGCACTGTCCGCGAGCCTTCGTCCCTCCGAGGACACCGCCGTGGCGTGGCTGCGCGGTCTGGGGAACAACCCGGCCGCGCCGCCGGAGGTGCTGGTCGGTCTCTTCGACGCGGGCCCACGGCCCTGTGTGTACTTCCTGTACCGCGACGACCTGCCGGACGGCGTGCTCGACGCGGCGGTCGTGCACCCGGCCAAGAGTGTCCGGGTCACGGCAGCGGAAGCGGGGAGGCTATCGCCGGCCCAGTGGAGCCGGCTCCTCGCCGCGACCGACGACCCGGCGCTGCGCGCCGTTCTGGCGGAGCTGGCGGTGGACCAGGCCTCGTACCGGGCATCCGGGGCGCGCATCGGGGTGGCGAATCCGCCGTCCCCCGGGTCCCGGCCCCCGTCGACCCCGGCCGAGATCGCCACGATGGCGGCCGCCGTGCCCGATATCACCGCCGACTCCCGTACGTACGCGGTGTGGTGGATCGCCGCGCTCCACTCCGACACCGACGCGATGCGCCGGCTGGCCGCCTCGCCGAACCTGCTGATCCGCCGGAGTGTGGCCCGCGCCCCACGCCTTCCGCCGGACGTCGTGGAACTCCTCTCGCACGACACGGACCGCGTCGTACGCCTCTTCCTCAGCGAGTCCTGCGAGGACGCCCCGGCGGACCTGCTCCTGGAGGTGTGGAGCTGGTGGTCCGGCAGCTTCTCCTTTCCGGGGCGCCCGCGCAATCACCCCAACTTCCCCCGCCACGGCCTGCTCCGCTTCGCGGAGGACCCGGCCCCCCGGATGCGCCTCCTGGCACTCGACGACCCCGCTTCGTCCGCCCTTCTGGTCGAACGGTTCAGCCACGACCCCGACGCCCTCGTGCGGACGAGGGCCGCCCTCGACCCGCGCCTGTCCGCGGCATCCGCTGTCAGGCTGACCGGCGACGCCGATCACCATGTCCACAGCTCGGCCCGGCGGAATCCGGCACTGCCGGCGGACGCCCTGGTCTCCTCGCTCCTCGATGACCACTGTGCCGAGGCGGCCGCCCGGAACCCCGCCATCCCGACGGCCGTCATGCACCGCATGATCTCCCTGGCGACCCCGCGCCAACGACCGTGACGTGCCGGCCGCCGGTCGGACCGCAACGGGTCAGACGGCCGCGGTTTCCCACGGCCACGCCGCGTCCCGGCCCGCTTCGAGCAGCGGGATCATGCGGAACGCCTGGTCGGTGAGGCCGCCGAAGGTGTGCCGCGCGCCCTGGCCGGACGGGGTGTGCCCGGCTTCGTACCCGGCGAGGTTCCAGGTGTACATCGGGGTCGCCGCCGGAATCGCCTCGGTGACCTCCTGTGCGTCGTGGCCTGCCTGTTCGTCGGTGACGATGACGACCCGGTCGTGGCCGCGGAACGTCTCGCGGAGCGCCGGGGCCGTATCGGTGCCCCCGCCGAGGAACCAGCCCCCGTCCTTCCACTTCCGGACGTCACCGAGCAGGGAGCCCCCCAGGGTGACGCGGAACGCCTTCGTCCTCGCACCGGGCGGCTGGTCCCAGTACTGGCGGGCCGAGGAGAACGACACCACGTCCGCCTTCGCGCACCGCCGCCCCAGCGCGATGCCGAAGAGGGCCGCGGCGTCCCACCGCATGAGGGAGCCGTCGCGGGAGAACGACGCGTCCATCGACGACGACGTGTCGACGAGGATCAGCGTCCGCCCGCCCAGCTGCGGAATGCTGGAGAGCGAGCAGGTGAGCGCCTGGTCGAGTGCGTGTCCCCAGCGCAGGGACGGCGCGGCGTTGAACGCGGAGTAGAACCGCATGGGCAACTGCCGTGACCGGGCGACCTGCTCGGGGTCGGAGAGCCGCTTCGCCACCTGCTCGGCCACCTCGTCGCCGACGCCCGCCTCGTCGAAGTTCCGGAGGTTGCGCAGCAGCGCCATGTACCCCATGGAGGGTATGACCGCCTCCCACGCCTTCGCGTCCATGGGGCCCTGGAGCCAGCCGGCCAGCGCCTCCCATGTCATGCCTGCCTCGCGGAACAGGTCCGTCACCCGGGGGTCCTCAAGGACACCGCGGCGGTCCTCGGCCGGCATCCTCATCAGCGCGTCGCGGGCGCGCAGCATGGGGAGGACGGTCGGTATCTCCTCGTCCCGGTTCTTGCGCCGGTCGATGGCGTGCTTGAACAGCGCTCCCTGCCAGGGCTTGTCGTCGGCGGGGCTGGGGTGGACGAGGTTGAGGACGTCGCCGAAGCGGTAGCCCTTGGAGCCGGTGTCGTACGCGAGCAGGCTCCGCTCGTTGTAGAGACGCTGTACGGCGTCGGCGACGCCGCGCTTCAGGGGCTTCGGAAGCCTGCGGCCGTACGTGGACGTCCAGTAGCCGAGCAGTTCGCCGGGCTCGTCGGCGCGCTGGAGCACCGAGTCGACGGTCTGACGGGAATGGCCCGGCGCCTCCTTCAGCAGCCGCTCGGCCGTGAACTCGGCGGCACCGACCAGGGCGGCGGTGCGCATGTTGCCCTCGCCGCGCAGCCACTTGAGGAGTCCGGCGACCCACTCGGGGTCGCTGACCGCGAGCTTGCGGACGAGCTGGGCGTAGCGGTCGTCGCGGGCCTCGCCCTTCTCGTAGAAGGTGTTCTGCGTGACGAAGTTGCTCACCGCCAGCAGGAAGAGCTCGGACTTGGCGTCCCGGAGGTACCCGGTGCCGCCCTCCGCGGTGCGCGTGTGCGTCCCGGTGCTGCGTACGGGCGAGGCGGCGGCCGGACGGGAACCGCGCTTGTTGAAACGGGACATGAATGGCCCCCTCCTGTGGAGGGGAAGCTCAGCGTGGGGTGCCCGAGATCAAGGTCGGTGACGGAACGAAGTGCTCTGGGCCGCTGAGCTACCTCCGGTCCGTGGACCGGCGGCCGGGATTCGAACCCGGGTCCCTCTCTTGACAGGAGAAGTATCCGTCGCCTGCGCACCGGGCACCCCGGCGCTGTGCCTCCCGAGATAAGGACGGGCCCGCCGGGCTTGTGAGAGAAGTAGGCGGTCCCTGCGCACCGGGAGGTGCATGTGCTGATCGCCCCACCATAATCATCAAGCCTTCGTGCACACAGGGATTTTTGACCCGCCCGGCCGGCCTGGCGCGCCCGGACCGCCCGGGCCTCCGGAACCGCCCCGCCCGGCCCGTCCGTCGCTCAGCCCTTGCTGGAGCCCAAGGTCAGCCCCGCGATGAAGTGCCGCTGCAACAGCAGGAAGACCACCAGGGTCGGGAGGGCGACGATCACCGATCCGGCGGCCAGCAGGTTGTAGTCGGTGAAGAACTGGCCGCGCAGGTTGTTCAGCGCCGAGGTGACCGGGAGTTTGTCGCCGTCGGAGATGAAGACCAGGGCCCAGAGGAAGTCGTTGTACATCCAGGTGAACTGGAGCGTGCCCAGGGCCGCGAGCGCGGGGCGGCACAGGGGCAGGGTGATGCGCCAGAACTGGGTCCAGACGCCCGCGCCGTCCACGACGGCCGCCTCCAGGATCTCCTGCGGGAGGGTCCGCATGAAGTTGGCCAGGACGAAGACGCAGAAGCCGAGCTGGAATCCGATCTGCACCAGGATGACGGCCCAGTAGGAGTCGAACATCGTCATCGAGTCGGACATCCAGTAGGGCAGCGGGATGCGGTTGAAGACGACGTACAGCGGGGTGACGATCACCTGTTGCGGAAGCAGGTTGCCCGCGGTGAAGAGCATGAGCAGGACGAGCCCGCCGCGCATCTTGAGCCGGGCGAGCGCGAACGCCACGAACGAGGCGAGGAAGAGGGTGATGAGTACCCCGGGCACCGCGATGATCATGGTGTTGACGAAGTACTTCGTCATGCCGGAGTCGGAGAACGCCTGCCGGTAGTAGTCCAGCGAGAGGTGGCGCGGCAGCGAGAAGTAGCCGTACTCCGACGTCTCGTCGTACGGCCTCAGGGAGGCGTACACGGCGAGCAGCAGCGGGGCGAGGAAGGCCAGCGACACGGCCATCAGGAAGGCGTGCACCCCGAGGCGGCCGGGCCGGATCCGGCGCCGGGGCGTGACCGGGGCTCCGGGCGCCGGGCGGACGGCTGCGGTCTGCGTGGTCATCGGTTCTTCTCCCCTCGGAGTTCCTGGACCAGGTACGTGACGACGAATCCCAGGGAGACGGCCAGCAGGACGACGGCGATGGCGGAGCCGAACCCGATCCGGCTGGCCTCGCCGATGATGTTGTCGGTGACGAGCACCGAGAGCAGTTCGAGGCCGTTGCGGCCGTGGTTGACCGCGTACACGATGTCGAACGCGCGCAGCGACTCGATGACGGTGATGACGCCGACGATGATGTTGACCGGGCGCAGCGTGGGGAAGACGATGCGGAAGAAGGTCTGGGCCTCGCTCGCCCCGTCGATCGCGGCGGCCTCCTTGAGGGAGGAGTCGACGGCCTTGAGGCCGGCGAGGTAGAGGATCATCACGTAGCCGGTGTGGCGCCAGGCGGCGGCCAGCAGGACCATCCAGATGTTGAGGTCGGGGTCGCCCAGCCAGTCGGTGGGGTTCCTGGTGTCGCCGACGATCGCGTTGAGGGCTCCCTGGTCGCGGGAGAAGATCAGCTGCGCGATGAAGCCGACCACCGCGAGGGAGAGCACGACGGGCATATACAGGGTCGACTGGTAGAAGCGGCTGAAGCGCACGCCCCTGTCGATGAGTACGGCGAGGAGCAGCCCGAACGGCGTGGCGACCAGGCCGAGGAAGGCGAGCCAGAGCAGGTTGTGGCGGGCGGCCGGCCAGAACTGCGGGTAGTTCGTGAACAGGTTGGTGTAGTTGCGCGTCCCGACCCACTCGATGTCGCCGATGCCGTCCCAGCTGGTGAACGAGAGGACGACGGAGGCGAGGGTCGGCCCCCAGACGATGGCGATGTCGAGCAGGACGGGTATGCCGAGCAGCGCCCCGAGCACGACGAGGTCGCGGCGGGTGAACCGCCGCGTGCCCCGTCGTCCGGTGCGCCGCCCCGAGGTGAACGGCACGGTCGGTACTCCCGGTTCAGTCCGAGGCGAAGATGGTCTTCTTCTGCCGTTCGATGTCGTTGACCAGGCCGTCCACGTCGTTCGGGCTGCTGATGAACTTCTGGATCGCCGGGATCATGACCGTGGACGAGAAGTCCGGGCGGGTGTCCCGGTCCAGGAACTGGGAGATCTGCTTCGCCCCGGAGACCAGCTCGACGGCCTTCTTCTGGATGGCGGAGTACTGGGAGGTGTCGGCCTGGTCGCTGACCGCGATGTTGTTCGGGTCGCTCTTCAGGTAGATGTCCTCGGCCTTGCCGGTGGCGAGCCACTTCAGCAGGTCCTTGGCGCTCTCCAGGCTCTTCTTGTTCTTGAGGTTCTTCGACTTCTTCGCGAGCAGGAACCCGTCGATCGGCGCCTCGACGGCGTCCTGGCCGTGCTCGGGGTTGATGACGGGGAAGGGGAAGAAGTCGAGGTCGGCCTGTTCGCCCTTGGGGAACTGGGCCCCGGGGTGCGGCAGTCCGAGGACGGTCATGCCCGCCTCGCGCTTCTGCAGGCTGGTGGCGGCCTCCTGCCAGGTACGGCCGTTGGCGCCCTGCTGGCAGTACGGGAGCAGGCGCCGCCAGGTGTCGAAGACCTCCCGGACCCGTTTGTCGGTCCAGGCCTCCTCGCCTGCCATCAGGCTCTTGTGGAATTCGTATCCGTTGGTCCGCATGTTGATGTAGTCGAAGGTGCCCATGGCGGGCCAGCCGTCCTTGTCGCAGAACGCGATGGGGTCCAGCTTGTCCTTCTGCATCTGCTTGGCGAGGGCCACGTACTCGTCGAGCGTTTTGGGCGCCTGATAGCCGCGCTCGGTGAAGAGGCTCTTCCGGTGGAACACGGCCCACGGATAGTAGTAGTAGGGCGTGAGGTACTGCTTGCCGTCCTCGCCGGTGGACTGGGCCTTCAGGGCGTCCGAGAATCCCTCGTAGCCCTCCCAGTTGTCACTGATGTCGTGCAGCAGCCCCTTCTTGGCGAAGAACTGCATGCGATTTCCGGCGAACCACATGAAGACGTCGTCGGGCTTGCCCTGGAGATATCGGTTGATGTTCTCCTGAAAGGTGTTGTGGTCAACGGTGTTGACCTTCACCTTGCGGCCGTCCGACTGGGCGGCGTAGGCCTTGAAGGCGTCGGCGAACGCCTTCTTCGGAATGGGGTCGGACGAGTTCGATCCCAGGGTGATGGTCTTGCCGTCACCGCCGGGTCCGCCGCCGCAGGCGGTGAGCAGAGCGGGCAGCGTGACCGCGCCGGCTCCGACTGCCGCGCCCCGCAGCAGACTTCGCCGGGACATCCGATGTCCCGCGACACTGCCGGGCAGATCTGACCTGTCGTACGAGTGCGCCATGACCCCCTCCTCCGGAAGGCAACCGAACACAACCGAACGTGCGCTTGGATCTCACCCCCAACCAGCAGTGGCGTCAAGGGTTTTGACGAGATACCGAACAACCGGCACCACCCCTCTTCCAACAGACTTCAACACGCTCTAACGTAATCGCTCGTCTTGGCGTGCACATGTCGCCACCCGTTTCGGCACGAGCCAGGAGGAACGTAACGATGCGTCATCTTCCAAGCCGTACAACCCGAACAGGCCGCCGCAGAGTCATCGGAGCGCTCGCCGCGGGCCTGCTGTGCGCGGCGGGAGTCACCGTTCCCGCCGCCGCCCAGTCCCCCGCCACCGCGTCCGCGACACCAGGCGCCGCGCGGGCCGGCAACGGTCTCGCCCTCACACCCCCCATGGGGTTCAACAACTGGAACTCGACCCATTGCCGGGCCGAGTTCGACGAGGCGATGGTGAAGGGCATCGCCGATATCTTCGTGGCGAAGGGACTCAGGGAAGCGGGCTACGAGTTCGTCAATCTGGACGACTGCTGGGCGAAGCCGCAGCGCAACGCGGACGGCAAGCTGGAAGCCGATCCGGCGCGATTCCCGAACGGGATCAAGGCGGTCGCCGACTACGTCCACTCGAAGGGGCTCAAGCTCGGCATATACACCAGCGCGGGCACCAAGACCTGCGACAGCGTCGGACTCCCGGGCGCGCTCGGGCACGAGTACAGCGACGCTCAGCAGTTCGCAGACTGGGGCGTCGACTATCTCAAGTACGACAACTGCAACAACCAGGGCGTGGACGCCAAGGAGCGCTATACGACGATGCGTGACGCGCTGGCCGCGACCGGCCGGCCCATCGTCTACAGCATTTGCGAATGGGGCGAGAACAAACCCTGGGAGTGGGCCGCCGGTCTGGGCAATCTCTGGCGCACCACGGGCGACATCAACGACAGCTGGGGCAGCATGCTGTCGATCATGAAGCAGAACCTGCCGCTCGCGGCGGCCGCGGGCCCCGGCCACTGGAACGACCCCGACATGCTGGAGGTCGGGAACGGCGGGATGACGGACACGGAGTACCGCACCCACTTCTCCATGTGGTCGGTGATGGCCGCACCCCTGCTCATCGGCTCCGATCTGCGCACGGCGACGCCCGAGACGTACGAGATCCTCGCGAACCACGAGGTCATCGCCGTCGACCAGGACCCGCTCGGCAAGCAGGGCACCGTGCTCTCGTCCGAGGGCGGGCGCTGGGTCGTCGCCAAGGAGATGGCGGACGGCAGCCGGGTGGTGGCGCTGTTCAACGAGACCGGGAGCGCGCAGCGGATCTCCACGACGGCTACGGCGGCGGGGCTGCCGCAGGCCTCCGCGTACACCGTGCGCGATCTCTGGGCGCACACCACGCAGAACACGGCGGGCAGCCTCTCGGCGACCGTCCCGGCCCATGGGACCGTCCTGCTGCGTGTCGCCGCCGACAGCGACTGGGCCGCCTATCCGCCCGCGGTGGAACTGGGGCTCGGCACAAACCCGTTCGTGGAGGCCGGCCGCACGCAGCAGCTGACCACCACGGTCACCGGCCTGGGCCGGACGCCCGCCGTGAAGGTGTCGGCCGCGCTCTCCGGGCCGGCCGGCTGGCGGGTCAGGGCCGATTCCGCGACCACGGCTGCCGCCCTGCCGACCGGCAGGGCGCTGACCACCCGCTGGCGCGTCACGGCTCCGGCCGGCACGGCAACCGGTGCCTACGATCTGACACTCACCGCGCAGTACCGCTCGCCCTCGGGACAGCGGGTGCGGACCTCCGTACCGTTCCAGGCCCACGTGGTGGTGGCGCCACCGGCCGGCGACGGCTACCTGAGCGATCTGCCGCAGCTCTCCGCGGCCAACGGCTACGGACCGGTCGAGAAGGACACCAGCAACGGTGAGAGCGCGGCCGGTGACGGCCATCCGCTCACCATCGGCGGCGAGGTGTACGCGAAGGGGCTGGGGGTGCACGCGGACAGTGCCGTCGAGTTCTACACGGGCGGCGCGTGCAGCGCGCTGACGGCCCGAGTCGGGGTCGACGACGAGAAGGGCGACGACAAGGGAAGCGTGGGCTTCGAGATCTGGGCGGACGGCACGAAGGCGGCATCGACCGGGGTGCTGACCAACGCGATGGCCGCGCAGCCGGTCTCGGCCGACGTGAGCGGTGCGCAGGTCGTGCGTCTGGTGGTCACCGACGGGGGCGACGGCGTCGACTCCGACCACGCAGACTGGGCGGACCTCCGCATCACCTGCTGAGGCCGCCGCCCCGGGGAGGCAGAAGGTCCTCGGGACGGCCGGGTGGCGACGACAGCCGCCGTCGCCACCCGGCCGCGGTTCCGTGACGGCCCGGAGAGCCGGACCGCCGCTAGACGGACACAGCCCCGTCCGCGGTGACCCGTGCGGCGAAGGCCGCGGCCGCCGCGCCCACGAGTCCGGCGTCGTTGCCCATGACCGCCGGTGCCACGGTGAGCTGCTGGACGAACGAGAGCGTCGCGTACCGGCGCAGGGCGGTGCGCAGCGGGGCGAACAGCACCTCGCCGGCGCCGGCCACTCCGCCGCCGATCACCGCGATGTCGATCTCGACCAGGGTGGCCGTCGCGGCGATGCCCGCGGCCAGCGCCTGCGCGGCGCGTTCGAACGAGGCGACGGCGACCGGGTCGCCCGCCCGTGCGGCGGCCGCGACCGCGGCCGCCGACGCGTCGCCGTCCGGGCCGGGCCGCCAGCCGCCCTCCAGGGCGCGGCGGGCGATGTTGGGGCCGCTCGCGATGCGCTCGACGCAGCCGCGCGCCCCGCACGGGCAGGGATCGCCGTCGAGATCCACGCTGATGTGCCCGATGTGGCCCGCGTTGCCGCTGGGGCCGGGGTGGAGCGAACCGCCGAGGACGAGCCCGCCGCCGACCCCGGTCGACACGACCATGCACAGCGCGTTGTCATGGCCGCGGGCGGCGCCGAGCCAGTGCTCGGCCGCGGTGATCGCGACGCCGTCGCCGACCAGCTCGACCGGGAGCCCGCCGGTCGCCCTGCTCACCCGCTCCACCAGCGGGAAGCCCCGCCAGCCGGGCACGTTGACGGGACTGACCGTCCCGGCCGCGGCGTCCACCGGACCCGCGCTGCCGATCCCGACGGCCGTGGCCCGGCCCCACAGCGGGGAGGCGGTCAGTTCGGCCAGCACCTCACCGACGGCCGCCATCACCGTCTCGCCGTCCTCCCGGGCGGGCGTCGGACGCTGCACCCGCACGCGGAGCGTGCCGTCGCCGTCCACCAACGCTCCGGCGATCTTGGTGCCGCCGATGTCCAGCGCGGCGACGAGGTCGGTATGCATCGGTGTGGGCTCCGGATGGTGAGGGGGCGGACCTGCGGCTTCAGTGAATAGTCTGCATAGTCTCCATTCAGCTGACAACGTTGTCCAGGGCCTATGCTCGACGCCACACCCTCCGGCCGCCCCAGCGGTACCCTCCGCGGTCCGTCCGGACAGCCCCGTACCCGACGACAGGACAGCGCACCGTGGCCGAGACCACCCGTCACCCCGAGCCCCGTTACGGCAACAGGCCGACCATGAAGGATGTGGCCGCCCGCGCCGGAGTGGGCCTCAAGACGGTCTCCCGGGTGGTCAACAGCGAGCCGGGCGTCACACCCGACACCGAGCGCCGCGTCCAGGAGGCCATCGACGCGCTGGGCTTCCGCCGCAACGACAGCGCACGGGTACTGCGCAAGGGCCGCACCGCCTCCATCGGCCTGGTCCTGGAGGATCTCGCCGACCCGTTCTACGGACCGCTGAGCCGCGCGGTGGAGGAGGTGGCACGGGCGCACGGCGCCCTGCTCATCAACGGTTCGAGCGCCGAGGACCCGGAGCGCGAGCAGGAACTCGTCCTCGCGTTGTGCGCGCGCCGCGTCGACGGGCTGATCGTGATTCCGGCCGGCGACGACCACCGCTATCTGGAACCGGAGATCAAGGCCGGCATAGCGACGGTGTTCGTGGACCGCCCGGCGGGCCGGATCGATGCCGACATGGTCCTCTCGGACAGCTTCGGCGGCGCCCGCGAGGGCGTCTCCCACCTGATCGCCCACGGCCACCGCCGGATCGGCTTCATCGGTGACCAGCCCCGTATCCACACCGCCACCGAGCGTCTGCGCGGCTACCACACGGCGATGACCGACGCCGGGATCACCGTCGAGGACTCCTGGGTCTCACTCGGCTCCACGGACCCGGACCGCGTCCGGGTGGCCGCCGAGACCATGCTCTCCGGCCCGGAACCCGTCACCGCGCTCTTCGCGGGCAACAACCGTGTGACGGTGACCGCGGTGCGCGTCCTCGCGGGCCGGGAGCGGCCGGTCGCCCTGGTCGGCTTCGACGACATCGAGCTGGCGGATCTGCTCGGCATCACCGTCATCTCCCAGGACGCGGCGGCAGTCGGCCGCACCGCGGCCGAACATCTCTTCCGCCGCCTCGACGGGGCCGACCACTCACCGGCCCGCGTCGAACTCCCGACGCGACTGATCGCCCGCGGTTCGGGCGAACTGCGCCCGTCCTGAGAACACTTGAGCGGATTCGCACCTTCTGGCCTTCTGGGAGGCGCGGTGCCCGGTTCACTAGGATGTCGGACGCACTGCGCCCGTATTCCTAATTTCCGGGGAAGGTCAGAAGCAAGGTGAACGAACGCACTCTTGAGGCATTGGGCCTTGATGAAGCGCCACGCGAACACCCGCTCATCTACCCGGGGGCCTGGCCCGTGGAATCGGGCCTGCTGCATCGGAACGAGTACCTGAGGTTACGGCCCAAGCAGAACCGGCGGCTCGCCCAGTGGCTGGTGGAGAGCCCGGACAACGGATTCAACGGCAACGCCGCGTCGAGTCGTGCCGTACCGCTCGACTACGCGCTCATGAGCTCCAACGAACCGCTGATCGGGGAGCGGTACCCGGTGCTCTCGATCGGCTCCAACGCCTGCCCGGCGCAGTTGCGGCACAAGATGGAAGGGCTGGGCGTCTCCTCGACCATTCCCATGGTGAAGGTCCGCTCCACCGGCATCGGGGTCGGGGTCTCCGCCTATGTGAGTCCGCTCGGCTACGTCTCGGCGTCCCCCTTCCACACGCCGGGCAGGACCCGCGACCTGTTCGTCACCTGGCTGGACGCGGCCCAGCTGGAGATCGTCGACGGCAGCGAGGGCGTCTTCACACCCGGTGGCGAGTACGACCGGGTGTTCCTGCCGGGCGACGACTTCCCCGTCGAGCTGCCCTCCGGCGAGCGGCTGGGCGGCGTCTACGCGTATGTACACCGCTACGGCGTGATCCACGACGGAACGGGCGCCCCCAGGACGCACCCCGGCGAGCGGCAGTTGCTCACCGACCTGCTCTCGGAGTCACGGCGCCTGCGGGAGTGGTTCGGTGACACGCCCGACGAGTTCAGCTCGCGGGCCCGGGGCGACGAACAGCTCTGCGAGAAGGGCACCCGGCTGTTCCAGGACGAGGAACGCACCACACGGTCCGGGCTGGAGGACCTGGTCCCCGAGGCGCCGTCGAACATTCCGTACGACGACATCCACCCGGCCAATGACCTGCCGCCGAACGCCTTCCACGCCGCCCGCACCCCCGATACGTACGACCAGCGCGGTTCGGGTGTCGTCAGGATCTCGGCCGGGCTCGCCGCCACGCTGCGCCACCCGAGCCATGTGATCGTGCAGAACGTTCAGATTCCCGCTGCCCGGCACGAGCGGCTCGGCGCTCTGGCCAACGTGGTGGTCGCTGCCGACATCGACCGCGAGGACCGGCGAACCGTGCAGGTCGACCGCTCGCTGCGGATCTGCGTGGGGGTCGAGCCGGGCGAAGCGATCACGGTGCGCCCGGCCACGCTCCCCAAGCGCAGACACCGCTGGCAGGATCTGCTGTTCGGCAAGCAGAGCTACATCACCTGCCGGATCCAGGACGGCGACCGCGCCAGCGCGGAGCACGAGGTCTGCCTGCTGGACGCCCTCACGCTTCAGCTCATCGGCGTGTCCAGCGGCGATGACGTGGTGCTGGAGGGCTTCCCGGACGAGAACGGGATCGTGCCGATCCTCGAACTGAAGGCCATCCAGACGAGCGACGAGGTGCAGAGCCGCCGGACCGAGCTGCACGGCGGTGACATGACCAGCCGCTATCCGAGCTCGCTCGACGCGCTAGGCACCTATCCGGACCTGCCGTGGGCGTTCCTGGACCGCAGGCTGTGGTCCGGACTCGGCGTCGAGGGACAGTGGCTGGCCACCGTACGCATCCGCTGCAGCCGTACCTACCAGCTCAAGAAGGAACTCCGCGAAATGGTGTTCCTGCTCGGCCTCGCGTTCATCGGCGTGGTCACCGTGCTGAACAGCATCCTCTGGCGGGTCACCAGCCTCGTCGTCCTCGTGCTGCTCGTCGGCGTCCTGGTGAGCATGCGGCTCCGCAGCAGACTCACCCAGCGCGCGCGGCGTATCGGAGGCCCGATACAACGCCGGTGATCCGGTCGTCCCGGGCGCGGCACACGCCGGCGCCCGGGACGACCGGATCGTTCACACGGTGCGGTACCGGCTACGGTGCCGTGACGGTCAGCCCGCCGCGCCGCGGTGAGGCGAAGGCGTCGAGGTCCGCGCGGGTCAGTCCGGTCAGCCGGGCCACCTCGGCGGTGTCCAGGGCGCCGCAGTCGATGCCGCGCAGCAGGTAGCCGCTGAGCGCCTTGGCGGTGGCGGGTTCGTCCATCACGTCGCCGCCGGCCTTGGCCACGTAGGCGGCGAGCCGGGCCGCGGCCTGCTCCAGGCCCTCGCGGTAGAAGGTGTAGACGGCCGCGTAGCGGGTCGGCAGGTGGCCCGGGTGCATGTCCCAGCCCTGGTAGTAGGCGCGGGCCAGAGCGCGCCGTGTGAGGCCGTAGTGCAGTCGCCAGGCCTCGTGGACCTGCGGGGTCGGGCCGACGGGCAGGACGTTGGTCGAGCCGTCGGAGACCCGCACCCCGGTGCCCGCGGCGGCTACCTGCATGACGGCCTTCGCGTGGTCGGCCGCCGGGTGGTCGCTCGCCTGGTAGGCGGCGCTGACCCCGACGCAGGCGCTGTAGTCGAACGTGCCGTAGTGCAGTCCGGTCGCCCGGCCCTGCGCGGCGTCGATCATCCGGGCGACGGCGGCGGTGCCGTCGGCCGCGAGGATGGACTGGCTGGTCTCGATCTGGATCTCGAAGCCGAGCCGCCCGGAGGGCAGGGCGTGAGCCTTCTCGAAGGCCTCGAGGAGCTGGACGAAGGCGGTGACCTGTTCGGGGTACGTCACCTTCGGCAGGGTCAGCACGAGCCCGTCGGGCAGGCCGCCCGCCTCCATCAGGCCGGTGAGGAAGACGTCCGTGGTGCGGATGCCCCGGTCGCGTACCGCGGCTTCCATGCACTTCATCCGGATGCCCATGTACGGGGCCGCCGTGCCGTTGGCGTACGCCTCCGAGATCAGCCGGGCCGCCCGGGCCGCGGCCTCGTCCTCCTCGGCGTCGGAGCGGGGGCCGTAGCCGTCCTCGAAGTCGATCCGCAGGTCCTCGACGGGCTCGCGCTCCAGCTTGGCGCGGACGCGGTCGTGGACGGGGCCGGCGAGCTCGTCCGGAATGCCGAGGACCGCGGCGAGCGAGGCGGCGTCGGGGGCGTGCTCGTCGAGCGACCGCAGTGCCTGGTCGCCCCAGGAGCGGATGGTGCCCTCGGTGAAGGCGTCCCCGGGTACGTAGACCGTGTGGACGGGCTGGCGCGTGCCGGGGTCGCCCGGGTAGCGGCGGGCGAGTTCGGCGTCCACCGCCGTGAGGGAGGCGCTGATCCCGTCGCTGACCGCACCGGCGAGGCTCGTCGCCACCTTCTCCTGCTGACCCATCTCCGCACCCTCCGCACTCTCGTTGTTTCCGCTTCCCGGAATCAACAATCCGTATAGTGAAGTTATAAGGCTGTCGTACCTGCGTCAATGGTGATCGGAAACGGTGCGGGGCCGCGCGGTGGGTTCACCGCGCGGCCCCGGGCCGTCGTGCTGTGCTGTGTGCCGTGGGGGTCAGCCCTTGCGGGTGTTGACCTCGTCGGTGAGTTGGGGGACGACGTTGAAGAGGTCACCGACGACGCCGTAGTCGACGAGGTCGAAGATCGGGGCCTCGGCGTCCTTGTTGACCGCGACGATGGTCTTCGAGGTCTGCATGCCGGCCCGGTGCTGGATCGCGCCGGAGATGCCCGAGGCGATGTAGAGCTGCGGCGAGACGGACTTGCCGGTCTGGCCGACCTGGTTGGAGTGCGGGTACCAGCCGGCGTCCACCGCGGCGCGCGAGGCGCCGACGGCGGCACCAAGCGAGTCGGCGAGGGCCTCGATGACCGCGAAGTTCTCCGCGCCGTTGACGCCACGGCCGCCCGAGACGACGATCGCGGCCTCGGTCAGCTCCGGACGCCCGGTCGACTCGCGCGGGGTGCGCGAGAGGACCTTGGTGCCGGTGGCCTGCGCCGAGAAGGAGACCGTGAGGGCCTCGACGGCACCGGCGGCCGGTGCCGGCTCGACCGGGGCCGAGTTCGGCTTGACGGTGACGACCGGGGCACCCTTGGAGACACGGGTCTTGGTGGTGTACGAGGCGGCGAACGCGGACTGCGTGGCGACCGGGCCCTGATCGCCGGCTTCCAGGTCGACGGCGTCGGTGATGATGCCGGAACCGATCCGGACCGCGAGGCGGGCCGCGATCTCCTTGGCCTCCGCGGAGGAGGGCAGCAGCACGGCGGCCGGGGACACCGCGTCGTAGGCGGCCTGGAGCGCGTCGACCTTCGGTACGACGAGGTAGTCGGCGAACTCGGGGGCGTCGGCGGTCAGGACCTTGACGGCACCGTGCTCGGCGAGCACGGCGGCGGTGTCCGCGGCGCCGTTGCCCAGGGCGACGGCGACGGGCTCGCCGATGCGGCGGGCGAGCGTCAGCAGCTCCAGGGTGGGCTTCCGGACGGCACCGTCCACGTGGTCGACATAGACGAGAACTTCAGCCATGGGACTTCAATCTCCTGCGTGTGCGAGGTAGGCGGGGGCGGTGAAGGGGTACGGCCGGGGCTCAGATGAACTTCTGGCCGGCCAGGAACTCGGCCAGCTGCTTGCCGCCCTCGCCCTCGTCCTTGACGATCGTGCCCGCGGTACGGGCCGGACGCTGCGCGGCGGAGTCGACCGCGGTCCACGCGCCACCCAGGCCGACCTCGTCCGCGTCGATCCCCAGGTCGTCCAGGTCCAGCGACTCGACCGGCTTCTTCTTCGCGGCCATGATCCCCTTGAACGACGGGTAACGGGCCTCACCGGACTGGTCGGTCACCGACACCACCGCCGGCAGCGACGCCTCCAGCTGCTCGGACGCCGTGTCACCGTCCCGGCGGCCCTTCACCACACCGCCCTCGACCGACACCTCGGACAGCAGCGTCACCTGCGGCACACCCAGCCGCTCGGCCAGCAGCGCCGGAACCACACCCATCGTGCCGTCCGTCGACGCCATCCCCGAGATCACCAGGTCGTAACCCGTCTTCTCGATCGCCTTCGCCAGCACCAGCGACGTACCGATCACATCCGTGCCGTGCAGATCGTCGTCCTCGACATGAACGGCCTTGTCCGCACCCATCGACAACGCCTTGCGCAACGCGTCCTTGGCGTCCTCCGGACCCACCGTCAGCACGGTGACCTCCGCATCGTCCGCCGCATCCGCGATCTGCAACGCCTGCTCGACCGCGTACTCGTCCAGCTCCGACAGCAGCCCGTCGACATCCTCACGATCCAACGTCAGGTCATCGGCGAAATGCCGGTCACCGGTCGCGTCGGGCACGTACTTCACACAGACAACGATCCTCAAGCTCACGCCGGCTCTCCTACTGCATCGTCATTTCCGGGCTGCCTTGTTGCACGCAGCATAGGCGCCTGATGGGGCGATTTCCGGTCGGGGCGACCGGCGCACCGACCGTAATATTACTCGCCAGTACACCCACTGGGTGTTCAATGAGCAAGCGCTTTGCGCTGTGATCTGGCCAACGCCGGGCGCTCGGATGCCACCACGGCGAGGTCAGTCTCGCAGAGCCGTGAACCTGCCCTGGTGATAGACCAGCGGACGGCCGCCGCCGGCCGGATCACCGACGACCGCCTGCGCGATCACGATGCGGTGGTCCCCCGCCGGGATCCTGGCCACGACCCGGCAGACCAGCCAGGCGAGCACGCCGTCCAGCACCGGGACGCCTTCGGGCCCGCTGCTCCATCGGGTGGACGGGCCGAACCGGTCGGCGCCGCTGCGCGCGAAGGTGGCGGCCAGCTCCCGCTGGTGATCGCCGAGTATGTGGACGCCGATGTGCTCGGCCTCCGCCACCACCGGCCAGCTGGAGGACGAGGTGCCGACGCCGAAGGAGATGAGCGGCGGGTCGGCCGCGACGGAGTTGAGGGAGGTGGCGGTGAAACCGACCGGCCGGTCACCGGCCGCGGTGATCACGGCGACGCCGGCGGCGTGCTGCCGGAACACGGAGCGGAGGAGGTCGGGCGAGGCGGTCCGGGCGTTGCCGAGTTCGGGTGATGCCGTCATGGAGATGTCCTTCTGCACGTCGGAGGTACGGGGCCGTGGATGCTCAGGCATCCGGACAGCGCGCACTCGCGTTGCGGGCGAGGTCGACGTGGACCCGGCCGTAGAGAAGGAGTACTGGCGGCATAGCGTCAGAGTGACGATGCGTGGCGGTTGCAGTCAAGACCGTCCCATCAGGTGGGAGAAGCATCACGGCCCGTCATATCGCCTGTCCCAGCGCGGCGACGACGTCGGCGGTGCGTGGCTGTCCGACGGCCCGGCGGACGATGCGGCCGGCGGCGTCGAGGACCAGCACGGTCGGGGTCCGGCTGATGTCCAGCGCGCGCACAAGAGTGAGATGCGCCTCGGCGTCGATCTCCACATGGGCGACACCGTCGACCATCCCCGCCACCTCGGCGAGGGTGCGACGGGTCGCCCGGCACGGCTGACAGAACGCGCTGGAGAACTGGACCAGCGTCGCCCGCTCCCCCAATTCCACGCCGAGTTGGGCCGTGTCCAGCCTGTTCGTATCTGCCTGCCCGTCCACCTTCGGCCTCCTGTCAGAGCTCTACGCAAAGGGTCAGCACCCACGGCCGCCCGGACATTCCCGGCCGTTCCACGTGACGAGAATCTCGCGCCCCGCGCCCGCCGAGACTGGCCACCACGACGCGCATGGGGCACGATCGGCCCAATGCCGAAAACCTACGGCTGCGTAACTTCCGCCGGGAGAACCCTCCCCAGGCGCTGAAGAAGGGTCTTCTCCAGATGGCAGAACTCGTCTATCGGCCGGTCATCGGCGCCGCTCGTACGTTTTTCAAGGCGCTCGACCTGAAGATCGACACTCAGGGTTCGGAGCACATCCCGAAGACCGGTGGCGCGGTTCTGGTCAGCAACCACATCAGCTATCTGGACTTCATCTTCACCGGGCTGTCGGCGCTGCCGCAGAAGCGGCTGGTGCGGTTCATGGCGAAGGAATCGGTGTTCCGGCACAAGGTCTCGGGACCGCTGATGCGCGGCATGAAGCACATCCCCGTCGACCGGAAGCAGGGCGAGGACGCGTATGCGCACGCCCTCTCCTCGCTGCGCTCCGGCGAGATCGTCGGCGTGTTCCCCGAGGCGACGATCTCGGAGTCCTTCACGCTCAAGAGCTTCAAGTCGGGTGCGGCCCGTCTCGCCCAGGAGGCCGGCGTTCCGCTGATCCCGATGGCGCTGTGGGGCACCCAGCGGCTGTGGACCAAGGGGCGCCCGCGCAACTTCAGGCGCAGCCACATCCCGGTGACGATCCGGGTCGGTGAGCCGCTGGAGGCCCCGACCGACCAGTACGCGGGTGCGATCACCCGGCGGTTGCGGGAGCGCGTGCAGGAGCTGCTCGAAGCGGCCCAGCGCGCCTACCCGGTGCGCCCGAAGGACGCGAGCGACACCTGGTGGGTGCCCTCGCACCTCGGCGGTACGGCTCCGACGGCCGCCGAGGTCCGCGAGCGCAGCTGACGGGCGCCGGCCCGGAGTGCGGCCGAAACGTCACTCCGGAGTGCGGACGGTGATCCGCGCTCCGGGGCTCAGCTTCTCCAGGGACTCGGCGAGTTCGGTGCCGGCCGCCTCGAGTTCACCGGCGGACATCGGCGCCAGGCTCTCCAGCAGGAAGAGGGCGTTCACCGACTCCTCGGTGAGCCGGGTGCGTACTCCCTGGCGCCAGTTCCACCGCCGGCAGGTGACGCCCTCGTCGTCGCGCCAGACGACCTCGCCGGGCTCGGGGTGCTCGATGGTCTCCTCGCCACCCGCGACGGTGGGAAAGGGCTCGCGCCCGGTGGAGCGCACGAGCCGCATGGCCCCCTCGATGCGGTCCGTGTCCTCGCCGCCGACCGGGATCAGATGGGCGACGCTGATCGCGTTGTAGAGGTCGACCAGCAGATTGATCCGGGGCAGCCCCGCCTCGCTCAGGGCCCGCTTGGCGAGCGCCTCGGCGGAGTTGCGGGTACGTGAGGGCTTGGCGCCGAACGCGGTGTAGGTGTCGCGCCAGGCGGCGAGGTGGGGGTCCTCGTGCGGGGGCCGGCCGTCGAGCCGCTCGGCGAGGCGTCGCGTCGCGTCGTCCAGGAGGGCCGAGCTCCGCACGTCGCTGGGTCCGTTGACCAGGCCGTGCGCCTCCACGGCGAGGCAGGTGAAGCCGGGGGCGAGGGCGCGTACCTCGTCGGAGACGGTGATGGTCGGGGTCATCGATACCTTGCCTGGAGTGGGTGTCGTCAGAGTGCTGTCGGGAGTGTGCGCCAGAGTTCCGCGCGGTCGGCGGCCGTCCGCAGGGCGCGCAGCACCTCCGGATGCGGTGCTGCATAGAGTACTGGATAGTCCACTTCATTGAACTCCGGCCGGACGGGCCAGGCCAGCCGCTCCTCGTCCAGCGAGAACTGCGCGTCCACACCCGGCGGCACGTTGCCCCGCGGATCCTGCCGGTCCCAGCGGTCACGGCCCGGCAGCCTCAGCGCCACCAGCCCGTGGACCGCCCCCGGATCCCCGGAGTCGTCCGCGAGCGCCTGGTAGCAGAGGGCGGCGGGGATGCCCTCCGCACGCAGGAGTGCGGCCAGGGCGTGCGATTTGGCATGGCAGATGCCGTTGCGGGTGGCGAGGACGTCCGAGGCGCGCCAGGTGACCCGCATATCGCCCGAGTCCGCGGAGTGCGTGACGGTGTCACGTACGAAGGCGTAAGCAGCGACGGCGTATGAGTATGCGTCCGTTGCCTCGGAGCGCAGTCGTGCGGCCGTCTCGCGGACCAGCGGATGCCCGTGGTCGATTGCCTCGTCGGCCGTCAGGTAGGCGGAGATCTCCGGGATCTGCTGCGTCAGCTCCATGAGCGTCGAGCGTAGGGAAGCGGCCGACCGGAGTCAATGCATTTCCGGTCGACCGCATATTCATGCATGGTGGAACGCTACGCCGCCGCCATCTCTTCCTTCAGGGCGAGGAGGAACGCGTCGACGTCGTCCTCCGTGGTGTCGAAGGCGCACATCCAGCGCACGTCACCGGCCTTCTCGTCCCAGAAGTAGAACCGGAAGCGCTTCTGCAGCCGCTCGCTCACCGCGTGCGGCAGCCGGGCGAAGACGGCGTTGGCCTGGACGGGATAGAGGATCTCCACGCCGCCGACCGCGCGGACGCCCTCGGCGAGCCGCTGGGCCATGGTGTTGGCGTGCCGGGCGTTGCGCAGCCACAGGTCGCCGGCCAGCAGCGCCTCGAGCTGCACCGAGACGAAGCGCATCTTGGAGGCGAGCTGCATCGACAGCTTGCGCAGGTGCTTCATCGCCCGGACGGCGTCCGGGTTCAGCACCACGACGGCCTCGCCGAAGATGGCCCCGTTCTTGGTGCCGCCGAAGGAGAGCACGTCGACGCCGACCGTGTTCGTGAACGTCCGCATCGGCACGTCCAGGGAGGCCGCGGCGTTGGCTATCCGGGCCCCGTCGAGATGGACCTTCATGCCGTGCCCGTGGGCGTGCTCGCAGATGGCGCGGATCTCGTCGGGGGTGTAGACCGTGCCCAGCTCGGTGTTCTGGGTGATCGAGACGACCTGGGGCATGGCGCGGTGCTCGTCGTCCCAGCCGTACGCCTGCCGGTCGATGAGCTCCGGCGTGAGCTTGCCGTCCTCGGTGGGCACGGTGAGCAGCTTGAGCCCGCCGACCCGCTCCGGCGCGCCTCCCTCGTCCACGTTGATGTGCGCGGACTCGGCGCAGATGACGGCGCCCCAGCGGTCGGTCATCGCCTGGAGCGAGACCACGTTGGCGCCCGTTCCGTTGAAGACCGGAAAAGCCTCGGCGGTGGGTCCGAAGTGGCTGTGCATCACGCGCTGGAGGTGACCGGTGTAGTCGTCCTCGCCGTAGGCGATCTGATGGCCGCCGTTGGCGAGGGCGAGGGCCGCGAGGATCTCTGGGTGGGTCCCCGCGTAGTTGTCACTGGCGAATCCGCGTACCTGCGGGTCGTGATGACGACGCGCGTCGGTCCTTACGGTTGCGGGGTCAGCCACAGGCGCTTTCCGTTCACTTCCGGGGCGGGCCGGTCCCAGACGCCGGCGATGGCATCAGCCAGCTCCTTGACGTCGGTGAAGCCCGCGAACTTCGCATTCGGGCGCTCGGCGCGCATGGCGTCGTGCACCAATGCCTTCACGACCAGGATCGCAGCCGCGCTCTGCGGCCCCTGGTCGCCCCCCGCCTTGCGGAAGGCGTCCGCGAGCGCGAGGGTCCAGGCCTCGGCCGCCGCCTTCGACGCCGCGTAGGCGGCGTTGCCCGCGGTGGGGTTGCTCGCGCCGGCCGCGCTGATCAGCAGATAGCGGCCGCGGTCGCTGCGCTGCAGACCGTCCTGGAAGGCCAGCGAGGTGCTCTGGACCGTGCGGATCAGCAGCTTCTCCAGCAGCGTCCAGTCGGCGAGGTCCGTCTCGGCGAAGGTCGGGCTGCCGCGCCAGCCGCCGACGAGGTGGACCAGACCGTCGATCCGGCCGAACTCCTTCTCCGTCTTGTCGGCCCATTCACGGGCGGCACCGAGATCGAGCAGGTCCACGGTGTCGCCGGTGACGGTGGCGCCGCCGTGGGCGTAACGGGCCGCGTCCACGGCCTCCGCGAGCCGGGTGGCGTTCGCGTCGGAGGCGACGACGACCGCGCCCGCCTCGGCGAGCCTCAGCAGCGCCGCCCGGCCGGCGGGTCCCGCCGCTCCGGCGACCGCGACCACGGCCCCTTCGAGCGCACCGCTCCCGCTGCCCCTGCCGTTTCCGTTCATGGCCACCGCCTCCTCACGACGTGCGCTCACGCGGCCGCCTGCCCGGCTTCCGCGGCGGTGATCCCCTTGGTGGAGGCGATCACGTTCTTCAGCTTCTTGGAGAGCGCCTCATAGAACATGCTCAGGGGAAACTCGTCCGGAAGCACGTCGTCGACGAGTTTGCGGGGCGGCAGCGAGAGATCCAGGGCGTCGGGACCCTTGGCCCAGCGCGATCCCGGGTGCGGGGCGAGATAGGTGGCGACCATGTCGTACGCCGCGAACCAGTGGACGAGCTTGGGGCGGTCGATGCCGTCCCGGTAGAGCTTCTCGATCTCGGCGCAGAGCTGGTTGGTGACCTGCGGGGCACGCTCCCAGTCGATCTTCAGGGTGTTGTCCGTCCAGCGGACGACGTCGTGCTTGTGGAGGTAGGCGAAGAGGAGCTGGCCGCCGAGGCCGTCGTAGTTGCGGACGCGCTCGCCGGTGACCGGGAAGCGGAACATCCGGTCGAAGAGCACGGCGTACTGCACGTCGCGGCCCTGGCCGAAGCCGTCGGCCTCCAGCTTCACGGCCTCCCTGAAGGCGGTGAGGTCGCAGCGCAGCTCCTCCAGGCCGTACATCCAGAACGGCTGGCGCTGCTTGATCATGAACGGGTCGAACGGCAGGTCACCGTGGCTGTGCGTGCGGTCGTGGACCATGTCCCAGAGCACGAAGGCCTGCTCACAGCGCTGCTGGTCGCCGACCATGTCGCGGATGTCCTCGGGCAGCTCGACGCCCAGGAGCTCGACGGAGGCCTCGGTGACCCGGCGGAAGCGGGCGGCCTCGCGGTCACAGAAGATGCCGCCCCAGCTGAAGCGCTCGGGGGCCTCGCGCACGGCGATGGTCTCCGGGAAGAGCACCGCGGAGTTGGTGTCGTACCCGGAGGTGAAGTCCTCGAAGGTGATGCCGCAGAACAGCGGGTTGTCGTAGCGGGTCGCCTCCAGGTCCGCGAGCCACTCGGGCCAGACCATCCGGAGCACGACCGCTTCGAGGTTGCGGTCGGGATTGCCGTTCTGCGTGTACATCGCGAAGACGACGAGGTGCTGGAGCCCGTCGGCGCGGTCCTTGGCCGGCTGGAAGGCCAGCAGCGAATCGAGGAAGTCGGGGATGCCGAATCCGTCGGCGGCCCAGCGGCGCAGGTCCAGGACGAGGGCACGGTGGTACGCGGCGTCGTGCGGGAGGAGCGGCGACAGCTCCTCGACCGCGGCGGCCACTCGCTCCAGTGCCGACCCGGCAAGGGCCCGCGTGGGCGCGCCATCGGCGTCGAAGTCGATGGAACCGTCCTTCGACTGCCAGGGACGGATCTCCTCCACGGCATTCTTGAGCGCGGGCCAGGCAGGGTGCTCGACCACCCGCTGAGCGGAAGGTATGTCACCGGCGGCGACGTCGTGCACAAGAATTTCCGTCATAACACTTCCTCCACGGGAGAACCTCGCGTCAAGCAACCGTATCCGTGTGCGGTTCTCCAAGACAAGTGGGGACCTGAAAATTATCCTGCACATCCCCATGGTCACCGCGATTTTTCCTGCCGTCCAGCGCTCGGGCAACCTCTTCCACGTACGAACGGCCGTCATGGACCCTCCCGGGCCGTCCTGCCCGCCCCGGCCGCGACCGGACACCAAGGGCTGTCCCGCAATTCCTGGTGGATCAGCGCGCGGCGTCAGATGCGGTGCATCGCAAGGCGGAGAGGCGCCCGCATACTGGGCGCATTCGGGCGATTCGGCAACGGAGGGGGTCCCCCCGTGCCGTTCCGGCCACGGGGGAGAGGTGCCGTAGCTGTCGTCGTGCGCCCGCCAGGAATTGCGGGACAGCCCTTAGGCTGCGGGACTGCGGTCATGCCGTAGTGCCGCGTGGGTAGGAGCAGCACGCGGGGAGACGCCGTCGACGGAAGCGAGAGTGCCTTGTCTTTTCTCACCATCGGTCATCGCGGGGTGATGGGTGTCGAGCCGGAGAACACCCTGCGGTCGTTCGTCCACGCCGAACAGGCCGGCATGGACCTCATCGAGCTGGACCTTCATCTGAGCAAGGACGGCGCGCTCGCCGTCATGCACGACGCCGAGGTGGACCGCACGACCGACGGCAAGGGCCCGATCGCCGAGAAGACCCTGGCGGAGCTGCGTGAGCTCGACGCCGGTCAGGGGGAACGCGTGCCGGTCTTCGAGGAGGTCCTCGACGCCGTGCGCTCCCCCTTGCAGGCGGAGATCAAGGACGTGGCCGCCGCGCGCACGCTCGCCGAGGTGATGCGGAGGCGCGATCTCGTCGAACGGGTCGAGGTGATCTCGTTCCACGACGAGGCGATCGCCGAGATCGCGCAGCTGGTGCCGGGGGTGCGGACGGCTCTCGTGGCCAGCCGCTGGGGCGACGACGTGGTGGACCGCGCGAAGGCGGTGGGCGCCACCCGGCTGGTGCTCAACGTCCGGCGCATCACGCTGGAACTGGTCGAGAAGGCCCACGCCGAGGGGCTGACCGTGGTCGGCTGGGTGGTCAACACCCAGGACCATCTGCGGCTGGCCCGTGGCCTCGGGCTCGACGGCGCGACCACCGACTTCCCGGAGATCCGCCGCGCCGGCCGTTTCACCGCGTAGCCGAGCCGCGGGCCCGGGTCAGGCCTCGGGCAGGTCCTTGACGAGCAGCTCGAAGGCGAGGTCGTCGCGCTGCGGAACACCGAAGCGCTCATCGCCGTACGGGAACGGGCTCAGCTTTCCCGTACGGCGGTAGCCGCGGCGCTCGTACCAGGCGATCAGGTCTTCGCGCACCGAGATGACGGTCATGTGCATCTCACGCGCACCCCAGCTCTCGCGGACCGTGCGCTCGGCCTCGGCGATGATCACCTTGCCGAGGCCCGTGCCCTGGAGTGCGGGACGCACGGCGAACATGCCGAAGTAGGCGGCCTCGCCCCGGTGTTCGAGCTGGCAGCAGGCGACGGTCTCGCCGTCGCGCTCCACCACGAGCAGTCGGCTGCCGGGGGCCTCCACCACGTCGCGCACGCCCTGCGGGTCGGTGCGCTGCCCCTCCAGGATGTCGGCCTCGGTGGTCCAGCCCGCGCGGCTGGAGTCACCGCGGTACGCGGCCTGGATCAGCTCCACGAGGGCGGGCACATCCGCTTCGGTCGCGTCGCGGAAGGTCAGCTGTCCCGAGTCCCGGGGCGGGGCGGTGTCCATGGTGAGGCTCTCCGTTCTCTGCTTCGGCCGTGCCGCAGCAGCGTAACTCCCGGCGGGGCAGCCCTTAGAGTCCGGACCATGGTTCATGTGCTGAGCAGCCGGATCCTGGTGACCCCCACGGATCCCGAACGGTCACGGACGTTCTACGGGGAGTCCCTCGGGCTCCCCGTCTACCGCGAATTCGGTACGGGTCCCGAGCGGGGGACGGTCTACTTCCTCGGCGGCGGGTTCCTGGAGCTGTCCGGTCGCGGTGACGCGCCGCCCGCCCCCGGACTGCGGCTGTGGCTCCAGGTCGCCGATGTCCGGGCCGTCCACGCGGAGGTGTCGGCCCGCGGTGTGGAGGTCCTGCGGCCGCCGCTGCGCGAGCCCTGGGGGCTCGACGAGATGTGGATCGCCGATCCGGACGGGGTGCGCATCGCCGTCGTCGAAGTGCCGGCGGAGCACCCGCTGCGCTATCGGCCCTGAGGCCTCGGCGCCGCAATACACTCCCGTCGCGCGCTCCCCCTGTACCCCAGTGCGCCGCGTACGAGGGTGCGGGCCCGGGCATCGACTAGACGACGGCGATGTCGTTCGCCCAGGGGGAGGTCTGCTGTGCACGGACCCGCGATGTCCGGCTGGCTGCTGATGACGTTGTGCGCGGTGACGGGCGCGTACTGCCTGCTGCGGACCCGCAGCGGGACCGGGGAGGAGCGCAGAGCGGCGCGTGCCGAGGCGCTGATGGGCTTCGGCATGGCCGCCATGGCGATGCCGGCGGCTGTCGTCGCCCCGCCCGCGTGGGGATGGGCGCTGTACGCCGTGCTCTTCGGCGCCGCCGCGGTGCGCGCCCTGTGGTTCTCCCGCCGCAGCGGTCACCATCTGCACCACCTGGTCGGCTCCTCGGCGATGGTCTACATGTCCGTGGTGATGGCGCGGTCGGGCGGGACGGGGCACGGCGGCCACGCCTCCCACGCCATGGCGGCCGCCGGCGGCGTGCCCCTGCTGACCGGGCTGCTCCTCGTCTACTACACCGTGTACGTCCTGCGGTCCGGGGCGCGGCTGATACCGGTGACCGCGGCGGCGGCAGGGGGCGGGACCGTGACCGGCGGAACCCTGACCGGCGGGACACCGGCGGCCGGCTGGGGGACCCGGCCGGAGCTGGCGCTGGCCTGCCGGCTCACCATGGGCATAGCGATGTTCGCGATGCTGCTCGCTCTGTGAGACGGGAGCCTCCACAAACCGTGGCGTGCGTCACTTGCCGAGCGCAGCCATACCCGTGTGTACCGCGCCCCTCATAGGCTGACGCCATGTTGGTCTCCCTCGTGCTGCTGCTGCTCGGTGCACTGGCCGCCGTCGTGACCCCGCGGCTGATGGCGCGGGCCGAGTGGCCGGAGCGCGAGCCCGTGGTGGCGCTGTGGGTGTGGCAGTGCGTGGTGGCGGGGGTGCTGCTCTCGTTCGGACTGTCCATGACGTTCAGCGCGGCGGCGGCCTGGCAGGCGGTGCGCGGCCATGTGTTCGCACCCGCCCCGCACGCCGTGGTCGAGGCCTACGCTCTGGCGGCCTACGGCCCGTGGTCGGCCGTGATGGCCGTGCTGCTGGCTCTCGGCGGTCTGTGGACGGCCGCGATGCTGACCCGCGAGATCCGTCGCGTCCGGCTGGAACGCAGGGGACGGCGCGCCGAACTCCTGGTGCGTTCACCGCTGATGCCCGGCGAGGAGCCCGGCAGCGGCCGGCTCGTGGTCCTGGAGGGGGAACGTCCCGACGCCTGGTGGCTGCCCGGCACCGCGCCCCGGCTCGTCATCACCACCGCCGCGCTGGGACGGCTGAAAGGCCGTCAGCTCGACGCGGTGCTCGCCCATGAACAGGGGCATGCGAACGCCCGGCACGACTGGCTGCTCAACTGCTCGGCCGCGCTGGCGTCCGGCTTCCCGCAGATTCCGGTGTTCGCGGCGTTCCGCGGCGAGATGCACCGGCTCGTGGAACTGGCCGCCGACGACACGGCCTCACGGCGCTTCGGGCGGCTGACGACCGCGCTCGCACTGGTCGAACTGAACGAGGACCGGGGCGTGTTCGGCCCGTGCCCGACGCCGGACGCGCAGATGCCCCTGCGGGTGAACCGGCTGCTGGCGCCCGCGGGGCGGCTGACGGCGGGCCGCCGGCTGCGGCTCACCGCGGCGGCCACGCTCCTGCCGGTGGTCCCGCTTCTGGTGGCGTTCGTTCCGGCGCTCAGCGCACTGGGATAGCAGGACCGGGAGTTCCCGGGTCCGGCGGCAGCCGGACAGCCCGACCGGGCGTTGTCGTACGCGTTTTCGCCGGCGGCCGGACACGGCACCCGGACGTCCTGCCCGCCGCGCCGGGATGGCCGTACGACCCGCCCGTCGGCAAGGATCACCTCATGCACTCCCCGCCCCTCTCCCCCACGCGCCCCGCCCGCACCCCGGCTCCGGCTCCGTGGACGGGCATCGTCTGCGGCGTCCTCGCCCTGGTGCTGCTCGCCCTGGTCGCCGCGCGCTGGTCCCCGCTGATGCGCCTGGACCGTGCGGTCGCCGAAGCGCTGCACCGGCGGGCGGTGACGGAGCCCGGCCTCGTCCATGTGAACCGGGTGCTGACGGACTGGCTGTGGGACCCCTGGACGATGCGCGCGCTGATCGCCGTCGCCGTGGTGCTCCTGTGGTGGCGCGGCGCCCGGCTGCTCGCGGCCTGGGTGGCGGTGACGAGCCTGTTCTCCAGCCTGCTGCAGCAGGGGATCAAGGCCGCCGTCGGCCGCGAGCGCCCCCGCTGGCCCGATCCGGTGGACTCCGCGCACTACGCGGCGTTCCCATCCGGACACGCGATGACCGCCATGGTGAGCTGCGTGCTGCTGCTGTGGCTGCTGCGCCGGTCCGGGGCCCGTCCCTGGATCCGGCGGACCGCCTTCGCCGCCGCCTGGATCTCGGTGCTCGGCGTCGGTCTCACCCGGCTCTACCTGGGCGTCCACTGGCCGTCCGACGTACTGGGCGGGTGGCTGCTGGGAGCGGCCCTGGCCGCCTTCGCGACCGCCGGGTACGACCGTTACACCTCGCGCGACCGGGCGCCGGACGCCGCCTGACCGGGCATCCTTGCCCCGCGGTCACCGCGTCGGCGAGGATCGGGGCCATGCCGATCAAGGGTGTGCTCTTCGACTTCTCCGGGACGCTCTTCCGGATCGAGTCCGTCGGTTCCTGGCTCGCCGCGGCCCTCGCCGAGCGGGAGGTGAGTCCGGACGAGGCCGGCTTCGAGCGGTGGGTACGTGAGCTGGAGGCCTCCGGTGCGCTGCCGGGCGGTCCTCCTCCCGCGCAGGTCCCGGAGGAGCTGGCGGGCGCCTGGGCCGCCCGCGACGAGAGCGCCCGGCAGCATCGCGAGGCGTACACCGGTCTGGCGCGGCAGGTCGAACTGCCGGATCCGGGGCTGTACGACGCGCTGTACGAACGCCATATGGCCCCGGCCGCCTGGCGGCCCTACCCGGACGCGGCGGAGGTGCTGGCCTCGCTCCGCGACCGCGGTGTCGCGGTCGGCGTGGTGAGCAACATCGGGTGGGACCTGAGGCCGGTCTTCCGGGCGCACGGCCTGGACGGCTTCGTCGACACGTACGTACTGTCCTTCGAGCACGGCGTCCACAAGCCGGACGCACGCCTCTTCCACACCGCCTGCACACTTCTCGGACAGGATCCGGCCGATGTGGTGATGGTCGGCGACGACCGGCACGCCGACGCCGGGGCGGCCGCGCTGGGCTGCGAGGTACGTTTCGTGGACCATCTCCCGGTGGACGAGCGGCCGGACGGCCTGCGGGAGCTCGGTCTGGCCTCCGAGGTTGCCTGAGAGACATGTGAGAGATGTCCCTGACGCGCAATGGGTCGGATTGTCACATCGGGGCCTTAGCCTGGTAGGCATGTCCCCGACTCCGTGCCCGTCCGGTTCCGTGCGTCCCGCAGCAGTGGTGAATGAAGACATTCGCGACCTGTGGCAGCGTTCGGGCGGCTGCCTGTCCCCGGAGGACGAGGAGCAGTACCAGCGGCTGCTGGTCGAGTGGGCCGCGGCCACCGGCGGCGGCGCGAGGTCCGCCGCCTGAGCATCCGGGCCCGTCCGGGTCCGCCCGCCCTCTCCGGCGCGACTGCCGCGGGGCCGCCGAAGCGGTCCTCGTACACCTTTTCGATCTGCCGTTCGACCGGGTTCCCGATTCGCTGTGCGGCGGCCGTCGGCACGTCGCACCCTGGAGGCATGACTTCTCCCCCGATCGTGATCTTCCGCCCCTCCCCCTCCGGCGGACGGCGCGTCACCGTGCAGCGCGACGGGCGGGTCCAGATACTCGGCCTCGCGCACTCCGACCACGATGTGATCGTGTTCCTCGAGGGTGCGGGGCTCGACGACCCCGAGCGGATTCTGGACAGCCCCGAGTGGGTCGAGTGGCGGGGCGGTCGGGCCCATCGGTACGAGGCGGCCTGAGACGTCTGGTTCCGGCGATCCCCTGCGTCGCCGGAACCAGGCGGTCACCCCGGCCGGTCCAGCCGCCGGGGACCGCGTACCGGCCTGCTGACGGCGGGCGGCCGGTGCGGGGGTACAGCATGTCCCGGCGCGGCGGATCGGTCAATGAACGGACGCGCCGGTACCGCCCGGGCAGTTGCCCGGGCGGTACCGGCGCGGGGACCACTCCGACGTCCGTACGGCGTGACGGCCGGCCGGCCGCCCTGGTCGGCGGCTGGCAGCCGTCGGCTCAGCGGTCGAAGTAGTCGGGCTGCGTCTGGACGTTGAGTTCGTCCGTCCGCACCCGCTTCGCCGGGTCGGTCCGCCGGTCGTCGATCTTCAGGACGTCGAAGCCCTTGGCGATGTCGTTGGAGTAGATGTAGCCGTTGTAGTAGTACGCCGACCAGGGGCCGGCCGTGGTGACCTCTTCCGTGGTGACGGGACCGCGCTCGAAGAAGCCGATCTCCTTCGGCTTCGAGGAATCGGTGAAGTCCCACACCGAGACGCCGCCCTGGTACCAGGCCTGGACCATCAGGTCGCGGCCCTTGACCGGGATGATCGAACCGTTGTGGGCGACGCAGACCTCGGTGTCGGCCTGCGGACGGTCGATCTTGAAGTAGCTGCGGAAGACCAGCTTGCGGTGGTCGCCCCGGCCGACGATGTCGTAGATGCCGTCCGCGCCGCGCTTCGGACCGATCTCCTCGTTGCAGGTGGCAGCGCCGCCGCCGCCGAGCTCGTCGGTGAACACGACCTTGTCCGCCCGCTGGTTGAACGTCGCGGAGTGCCAGAACGCGAAGTTCACGTTGTCCTGCACCCGGTCGATGATCTTCGGGTTCTCCGGGTCCTTGATGGAGAACAGCAGACCGTCACCCATGCAGGCACCGGCGGCCAGGTCCTTGGACGGCAGCACGGTGATGTCGTGGCAGCCCGTCGTCTTGCTGACGCCCGGGTTGGTGGGACCGCCCGGGTTCCCGCCGTCCGGGAAGAGGACCGGGAAGTTCACGATGCGGGCCTCTTCGGGGGCCTTGCGCGGCACCTTGATGACGGAGATCCCGTCGTGCGGAGGCTGGCAGTCCGGGAACGTCTCGTTCGGCGAGTACGAGGAGACGTACACGTAGACGTTCTTGCGGTCCGGAACCAGCGTGTGCGTGTGCGATCCGCACGCGGTCTCGACCGCCGCGACGTACTTCGGGTTGCGCTTGTCGCTGATGTCGAAGACCTTCATGCCCTCCCAGGAGGACTTCTCCGTCGCGGGCTGGGTGGTGCTGGTGCAGGAGTTGTCGCTGCGCGAGGAGTCCGTGGACAGGAACAGCAGGTTCCCGGAGACGGAGATGTCGTTCTGCGATCCGGGACAGAGCACCTGCGCGACCGTGCGGGGCGCCTTCGGATTGCTGATGTCGAAGATCCTGAAGCCGTCGTAGTTCCCGGCGAAGGCGTACTTCCCCTGGAAGGCCAGGTCCGTGTTGAGTCCCTGGAGCGCGTCCTTGGGGACGTTCGCGAGGTGGGTGATGTTGCGGCTGTGGACGATCTCGTCCACGCCGGGCACCTCACCGCTGGCGATGGCGGCGGTCGCCTGCGCCTGCTGACGCGCGGAGACGTCGGTCCGGCTCGTGGCCGTGTCACCGGGGTCGGGTGTCGCGGCCGCGGGCCCGGCCATCAGCAGGGTGGCGAAGAGCCCGGCGGCGGCTGCCGCCACGCCCAGACGTCTGCGCCGCACCGGGGTGGTGTGCAACGAGGTCACTGCGTCCTCCCATGGATCCGTATGTAGTTGAACGGGGCATGGACTCCGGCAGTATGGTCCTTGCCATGGGCATCTCAACAGATGGCAACAGAGACGTAATGAAAGTTATTGGCTTCAGGCCATGACCAGCGGTGGTCCGGCCCCTGCCACTCGCCCCGGGCGATCTCCCCGGCCACAGGGCAGCCCTGGTGCGAACGCCGCCTGCAGCGATGGGCGACCTGCGGGGATTGCGGCACCACCGCCCGAACCCGCGGCGGCACCTGGGTCCTCCGGCGGTGACCGGGCCGCTTGCGCAGACGAGTTCAGCCGCGGAAAGCAGGACTGATGAAAGCCTCCACAGCCATCGCACAGTTCCCCATCACCTGGGACATCGAGCGGAATCTCGCGGCCATCACCGCGCTCCTGGCAGACGCCCGGCCGGACGAGATCGTCGTACTCCCCGAAGGCGCTCTCTCCGGCTACGGCGCCGACCTCGCACCTCTGGAACACCTGACGCCCTCGGCCCTCGCGCATGCCATGGACCGCCTCGCAGAGCTGGCTCGGCGCAGAGCCGTCCATCTGTTCTGCGGCACTTTGCTGTACGAACGCGGCGCCTGGAGCAATGCCGCCCTCTACTTCTCTCCGGACGGCACCCGCTGGACCTACCGGAAGACGAACCTGGCGATGAGCGAGCGAGGCCGGCTCGATGCCGGCTCCGAGCTCTCGACGCTCACGATCCACCTGGCGAGCGGACCCGTCACGCTCGGCGTCCAGATCTGCCGCGAGATCCGTTTCCCCGAGCAATGGCAGCATCTGGCCGACCGCGGAGCAGAGGCCTTCATCTACCTCACCCATGCGGCCAACCCCTCCGAGCCCGCAGGGGTCTGGCGGAGCCACCTCATCAGCCGCGCAGCGGAGAACCAGCGGTTCGTCCTGGCAGCCAACGTGGCAGATCCACGCCAGCACTGCCCCAGCATGGTCATCTCACCGAGAGGAGAGGTCCTCGCCGAGGCGGACTCCGGCGAGTCCACCATGATCAGAACCACGATCGACCTTGCCGAGTCCGCCCATTGGTACCTCGGCCAGCGCCGACGGGACCTGCTCAGGACGAGTTATCAAGGTCGGACGAACGCCTGACAGGGCAGGACCGGAACCGCGGGCGCGGGCGTGAGCCGGGTCGGTTCAGCGACGGCGGGAGTCAGCCGTGGTGACGCAGCATCATGCGTGTGGCGACCCGGGGCGGGGTCCGTCACATCGCTGTGTTCCGCAAGGTGACGCCCAGCGGGTGGGACAGTTGCCGGCCCATCCTCCCGGCCTGCCGGGCGGCCGCTGCGACAGCCTGACCCCAATCGGGACATTCCCTCGCAGCCCGATCGAAGAATGACAGTTTTTGATCAGAGCTGCGCGTTGACGTGTTAGGACAGAGCGCAACCACCCATGTGTCAGCGGAGGTCTCTTTGTTGATTCGTCGTCAGGTCATACGGTTCCGCGGCTGGGCTCTGTTCGCTGCCGTCGCGGCGGCCGTGCTCACGTCGGCAGGCTGCGACGCGGGCGGTGCCGACAGCGGTCCGAAGGCCGGGGCGCACGGCGGCGGCACGGTCGTGGCGCCCGGGAAGCCGGGCGAGCCCGCGCGGACGCTCTCCGCCTCGGAGGCCGCCGAGGAGGCCGGGGTGGATACCCCCAACTCGGCGGACGTCCGCTACGTACAGATGATGATCCAGCACCACACGCAGGCACTGGAGCTGACCGCGCTCGCGCCCTCCCGGGCCCGCTCGGCCTCGGTCAAGCGGCTCGCCGAGCGCATCACGGCCGCCCAGAAGCCCGAGATCGGAGCGATGGAGGGCTGGCTCAGCCGTCACGGCCGGGCCGGGCAGTCCGCGGGCCACGACCACGGCGCGATGCCCGGCATGGCCACGACGGGGCAGCTGAAGGGCCTCCAGGCGGCGAAGGGCGCTGCCTTCGACCGGTTGTTCCTCAAGCTGATGATCACGCACCACCAGGGGGCGGTCACCATGGCGACCGAGGTGCTCTCGGAGGGCAACAACGTGCAGGTCGAGGAGATGGCCGGGGACGTCGTGGCCCAGCAGACCACCGAGATCGGCCGGATGCGCGCCCTTTCCTCCTGAGCGGCGGGCAGCCTCGGCAGGGCGCGCGGTCCCCAAGAGCACGCGGCGCACCTCTCCCCCGCCGGGTCCGCCGGTGCGATGCTGGAGACACCCTCAGGGAAGAGGTGCGCCGTGCTCCGTGTCGCAGTCGTCGGCTCCGGTCCCAGCGGGATCTACACCGCCCAGGCCCTGGTGGCGCAGACCCTGGTGCCCGATGTGCGGGTGCACGTCCTGGACCGGCTGCCCTGCCCGTACGGTCTGGTGCGGTACGGCGTCGCGCCGGACCACGAGAAGATCAAGTCGCTGCAGCGGAGTCTGCGGACGGTTCTGGAGCACGAGCGCGTCACCTTCGTGGGCAATGTCGCCGTGGGCGGGGACGGGCTGCCGCCCGAGCGGCTCGGCGAGCTCTACCACGCGGTGGTCTACTGCGTGGGAGCGGCCACGGACCGCCCGCTGGGCATCCCCGGCGAGGATCTGCCCGGCAGCCATTCGGCGACCGAGTTCGTCTCCTGGTACAGCGCCCACCCGGATGCGACCGACGGACTGTTCGCGCTGCGGGCGCGTTCGGTGGTGGTGATCGGGGTCGGCAACGTGGCGGTCGACGTGGCCCGGATCCTGGCGCGGGGCGCCGATGAGCTGCGCCCGACCGATGTCCCGCAGCCCGCGCTCGGGGTGCTGGCCGGCAGCCGGGTGCGCGAGGTGCACATGGCCGGCAGACGCGGGCCCTCACAGGCCCGGTTCACCACCAAGGAGCTGCGGGAGCTCGGCGGACTCCCCGGGGCGCGGATCGTCGTGGACCCCGCGGAGCTCGCCCTGGACCCCGCCTACGCGGGTACGGAGCCCGGCTCCCCGCCACTGCCCGCGCTGGTCCGGCGCAACCTCGACGTGCTGCGCGGGTGGGCCGTGAGCCCCCCGGCCCCCGGCCCCGGCGCGGCCAGGACCATCGGGCTGCGGTTCTTCCTCCGCCCGGTCGAGCTGCTGGAGCGCGGCGGGCGGGTGGCGGGGGTGCGGTTCGCCCGGACGGTCCCCGACGGCAGCGGTGGGGTGCGCGACACGGGTGCGTACGAGGACATCGGTGCCGGGCTCGTGCTGCGGGCCGTCGGCTACCGGGGGATGCCGCTGCCCGGTCTCCCCTTCGACGCGGCGCACGGGACGGTGCCCCACCGGGCCGGCCGGGTGCTGCGGGACGGGGTGGACTCGCCCGGGGAGTACGTCGCGGGGTGGATCAAGCGCGGGCCGACCGGCGTGATCGGGTCGAACCGTTCGTGCGCGAAGGAGACCGTCGCGTCGCTGATCGAGGACGCGGCCGTGCTCACGGGGCGCCCGTCGGCAGCGGATCCGCTGGCGGTGCTCCGGTCCTGGGGGCTGCGGCCGGTGGAATGGGACGGCTGGCTGTCGATCGAGCGGGCGGAGGCGGCGCTGGGGCGCTCGCTCGGCCGGGGGCCGGTGAAGATCCCGGACTGGCCGGGGCTGCTGGACGCGGCACGCGGCGGCACTCCGTAGGGCGGCGCGCGCGTCCCGTCCGGCCGGTCAGGCCTCGCCGAGGCGGTCCGCCTGGAGGTTCGCCGCTTCGAGCACCCGGTCCAGCAGTCCGGGGAAGAGCGCCTCCAGGTCCTCGCGCCGGAGCCCGTTCATCTTGGCGGTGCCCCGGTAGATCTGCTGGACGATGCCGCTCTCGCGGAGCACCCGGAAGTGATGCGTGCTGGTGGACTTGGTGACCGGGAGGTCGAAGCGGGAGCAGGTGAGTTCGCCGTCGGCGGCGGCCAGTTCGCGGACCACGCACAGGCGCACCGGGTCCGAGAGCGCGTGCAGGACGGACTCGATCCTGATCTCGTCCCGTGCGGGGTGGGCCAGCGTGCGGACGCCGGAAGCCGGTTCTGTGGTGCTGACAGGGGTCACGTTGGCTCCGCATCGTCACTCGGTCCGGGGCTCCCATAATACGAGGCTCATCGTAATTGGACGCACAGGGCGGGAGCACGTACGGGGAGGGCAGGAGGCATATAGGACTGAAACTGTCCTGGAGGAGAATTAGCGTGGTGGTGCAGCCGGGCGGACCGCCCGGTATCCCTCAGGAGGCGCAGACCGATGACGGAGACCCTGGAGCACGCCCGGCCCTTCGCACGGGCCGCGGAGCTCGAATCGTGGCTGGAGAGGCACCACGCCGACCGGGACGGACTCTGGCTGAAGCTCGCCAAGCGCGGCTCGGGCGTGGCGTCCGTGGACACGGACGAGGTCCTCGACCTCCTGCTCTGCTTCGGCTGGATCACCGGGCAGCGCAAGTCGTGCGACGAGGTGTACTTCCTGCAGCGGATCACGCCCCGCCGGCCCCGGAGCGTGTGGTCGCTGATCAACGTGGAGAAGGTCGAGGTGCTCCTCGCGGACGGGCGGATGCGCGAGGCCGGCCTCGCCGAGGTCGCGGCGGCGCGGGCGGACGGGCGGTGGGAGGCGGCGTACCCCTCGCAGCACAGGGCCGGCGTCCCGGCGGACCTCGCGGCCGCTCTGGAGGCGGACGAGGCGGCCCGGCTCTTCTACGAGCGGCTCGGCAAGTCGGACCGCTATCTGGTGATCCTGCGTCTCATGACGGCGACGAGCCCCGGTGTCAGGGCGGCCCGCCTCCAGAAGGCCGTGGCCTCCATGGCGGCGGGCCGGAAGGTCCGCTGACGCCCGGTCAGCCGCTCAGCAGCTCCGGCTCCTTGGCGAGCGAGGCGAGCCGGTCACCCGGATCGGCGACCAGCCTGCGCGTCGTCAGATCGAGGACGCCCGCGACGCCCGTGATCTCGGCCGCCACCGTGCCGTCCTCCTTGAGGACCTGCTGGGCGACGGTGAACGTCTTGCCCTCCCCGTACTCGAACCGGCAGGTCACCCGCACCCGCTCGCCACCGCGCAGCTCGCGGCGGTACTTCACCGTGACCTCCAGCGCCACCGGCCCCACTCCGTCGGCCAGCAGCTTCTCCTGGGGCAGTCCGGCGGCCCGCAGCAGCTCCCAGCGCGCGTGCTCGGCGTACTGGAGGTAGACCGCCTGGTTGAGATGTCCCTGCGTGTCGAGCTCGTAACCCCGCACGGTCACGTCCACAAAAAAGGTCATGGACGTCGCAACACCCCGTCCCATTCCGGCATTCCCGCACCGGCGGGGTGGCGCGGGGTCAGTCCGTGGCCGCCGCGAGGTGCGGGAACCTCAGCTCGGTGCGGCTGGAGAAGACCTCGTCCGGCCGCAGGACCGTGCCGGGGTGGTCCGGACGGTTGGGTGAGTCGGGCAGGTGCTGGGTCTCCAGGCAGACGGCGCTGTGACGCTCGTGGCGTCCGCCCTCGGGGGCGGCCAGGGTGCCGTCGAGCTGGTTGGCTGTGTAGACCTGGATGCCGGGTTCGGTGGTCCACACCTCCATGACGCGCACGGCACCGGGAGCGGTGAGCCGGGCGGCGCGGCGCAGGCCGTCCGGTGAGCGGGGCCCGTCCAGCACCCAGCAGTGGTCGAAGCCGCCGGCCCGGCGCAGCTGCTCGTCCGGCAGCGCGATGCGGTCCCCGACGGTGTGCGGGGCGGTGAGATCGAACGGGGTGGCCTGCACGGGCAGGGCGGGGCCCTCGGGAATGCCGTCGTCGTCGACGGGGAGGTAGTGGCCGGCGTCCACCTGGAGCGTGTGGCCGAGGATGTCGCCCCGGGCGGTGAGCTCGAAGTAGGCGTGGTTGGTGAGGTTGATGACGGTGGGACGGTCGGTGGTGGCGGTGTAGTCGAGGGCGAGGGTGCCCGCGGTGTCCAGGGTGTACGTCACGGTGACGTCCAGCGCGCCGGGGAACCCCATGTCGCCGTCGGGGCTGTGCAGGGTGAGCCGGAGCGTCGCGGCCGTGTCGTCTGCCTCGCCTGCGGCCTGCCAGACGTGGGTGTGGAAGCCGTCGGGCCCGCCGTGCAGGGCGTGGCCCCGGTCGGTGGCGGGGACCTGGTGGGCCGTGCCGTCGAGGGTGAAGCGGCCGTGCGCGATGCGGTTGGCGAAGCGGCCGATGAGGGCGCCGAAGAACGGGTTCTTGCCCGTGTAGTCGTCGAGGGACACCAGCGGGCGTACGACCGAGGCGGGGACTCCCCCGGTGTCCGGCACGGTGAGACGGTGCAGGACGCCACCGTAGGTGAGGATCTCGGCCTCGACTCCGGTACCGGAGTCGAGCGTCCAGACATCGACGTCCGTGCGCCCGTGGGCGCCGAACGGTTTGCGGTTCACGGTGGGGCGAGGCATCAGAGATCCTTGGGACGAGCGGACGGCCGGGCGGAGCGGGTACGGCGGGCCCTGGACGGGAGCGCCGGACTCCCCCCGGGACGGCGGGAGTCCGGCACCACGGGTCACGGTCCGGCGGGCTCGGCAGGAGGCCGGGGAACGGTGGATTCGCGGACGACGAGCCGGTAGCCGGGCCGCGGGCGCCGGGGTTCGGAGACCGGGTTGCCGGAGAGGCGCTCGACGAGGCTGTCGACGGCCAGCCGGGCGATGGCCTCCTTGTCGGGGGCCACGGTGGTGAGCGTGGTGGCCCCGTAGAGGCTCTCCTCGATGTTGTCGAACCCGACGACGGCGACATCCTCGGGGATGCGCAGCCCTCGCTCCGACAGCGTGCGCATCGCCCCGATGGCGATGAGGTCGTTGTACGCGAAGACGGCGTCCGGCTGCTCCCCGCGGTCCAGGAGGGCGGCCATGGCGGTGGCTCCGTCCTCGCGGCCGTAGCCGTCGGTGACGACGACGAGCGACTCGTCGGCCTCGATTCCGGCGGCGGCCAGCTCCTCCCGCCAGCCGCGCAGCCGCAGGTGGGCGGGCTGGCGTTCGCGGCCGGTGCGCGAGCCGAGGAACGCGATCCGGCGGTGGCCGTGGTCGATGAGGTGGCGCACGGCGTCGCGGGAGGCCGCCACGTTGTCGATGGCGATGTGGTCGTACGGGGCCTCGTACTCGCGCTCGCCGAGCAGCACCAGGGGCGCGGTCTCGGTGCGCGCCATCAGGTCCTCGGTCTCCAGGTGGATGGGGCTGAGGATGAGCCCGTCGATCACATGGGACCGGAATCCCTGGCTGACCAGGAGTTCCTTCTCGCGCAGTCCGCCGGTGTGGTCGACCAGCACGGTGTAGTCGTGCCGGGCGGCGGCGTCGACGACGGCGCCGGCCAGCTCCGCGAAGTACGGGTTGCCGAACTCGGGGACGGCGAGGGCGATGATGCCGGTGCGGCCCTTGCGCAGATGGCGTGCGGTGAGGTTCGGCCGGTAGCCGAGCTCGTCGATGGCCTGCTGCACCTTGGCCCGCATCTTCGGTGTGACGTGCTGATAGTTGTTCACCACGTTCGACACGGTCTTGATGGACACGCCCGCCCGTAGTGCAACGTCCTTGAGGCTGACGCCCACGGCACTCCCTGGATCGACTTGTCGCGCGTTGACGCGCGGTGGCCCGGCTGTGCCGGTTCGGCTCGAACGGTGCCGGGGCCGCGGGCCCCGGCACCGGTTCAGGTGGTTCTGCGGCTGCGCGCCAGATAGCGCTGGGCCACGACGACAACGATAAGGAAACCTCCGCTGACGACCGACTGGTAGGAGGAGTTCAGCGAGCCGATCTGATTGATCAGATTCTGGATGACGGCCAGCAGCAGCACGCCCCAGAGCGTTCCGCTGATGGAGCCGGCACCGCCGATCAGGAGGGTGCCGCCGATGACGACGGCGGAGATCGCGTCGAGCTCCATGCCCACGCCGACTATGGTGACGCCGGAGGTGAGCCGGGCCGCGTTGAGCGCTCCGGCGAATCCGGCGAGCAGTCCGCTGAGCGTGTAGACGAGGATCTTCGTACGGGCGACGGGCAGGCCCATCAGCATGGCCGCGTCGTTGCTGCCGCCGACCGCGAAGAGCGTCTGCCCGAACGAGGTGCGCTGGAGGATCAGTCCGCCGATGCCGAACAGCACCAGGGCGATGAGGATCGGGTAGCCGAAGCCCCAGACGCTGCCCTGTCCGAGTTCGGCGAAGGCGGAGTCCTTGGGCACCAGGTAGGTGGTGGCGCCCTCGTCGGTGATCGCGAGGAGCAGACCGCGCGCCCCCAGCAGGGTGGCGAGCGTGACGATGAAGGGTGCCATTCCGGCGCGGGCGACCAGGAGTCCGTTGAGCAGTCCGATGGCCCCGCAGACCACGAGCGGGACGAACAGGGCGGCCAGGAAGCCCCATTGCGAGGCCCAGGCGGCCAGTACGCCGCCGAGGGCGAACACGGAGCCGACCGACAGGTCGATGCCGCCGGTGATGATGACCATGGTCATGCCGAGGGCGACCACGGCGGGGAACGCCGCCTGGACGGTCACGCCCCGGGCGTTGTCCAGGGTGCCGAACGTCGGGTAGACGAAGGACGCCACGATGACGACCGTGAGCAGGACCGCGAGCACGCCCTGGCGCTGGAGGAGTTCGGCGATGCGCTGCCCGGTCGCGGGGCGGGGGGTGCCGCCGCCGGCTGCTGCCGGGGTCTTGCGCGGTACCGGGGCCTGGACCGCGGGGGCGGGTGAGGTTTCGTTCATCGGGACCGACGCTCCCGGGCGACGTAGACGGCGGCGATGATGATGGCCGCCTGGGCGATCTGTGCGGTGGAGTCGGGCAGGTCGTGCTTGACGAGGGTGGCGCGCAGCAGCTGCATCAGCAGGGCGCCGGCGACGGTGCCGAGGATCCGGATGGAGCCGCCGTTGAGCGGGGTGCCGCCGACGACGACCGCCGTGATGGCGGAGAGCTCCATGAGGGTGCCGAGCGAGGAGGGGTCGCTGGCGGTGAGCCGGGCGGTGGCGAGGATGCCGGCCAGCGCGGCGAGGACCCCGCAGAGCATGTACACACCGATGAGCACCCGTCGTACGGGCAGTCCGGCCAGGGCCGCGGCCGAGCGGTTGCCGCCGATGGCGACGACCTGGCGGCCGAAGGTGGTGCGGGTGACCAGGAAGGCCACGGCGAGGGCGAGGACGCCGGCGATGAGGACGACCAGCGGGATGCCGAGGAAGGATCCGGTGCCCAGCGAGAGCAGGTCGGGGTTGACGATCTGCTTGAGCTGGCCGTCCGCCATCACCAGGGCCAGGCCCCGGCCGCCCACGAACAGGGCGAGGGTGGCGACGATCGGCTGGAGTCCCACGAGGGAGACGAGTGTGCCGTTGACCGCTCCGACGAGTGCGCCGGCCAGCAGCGCCATGACGAGCGCGGCCACCAGGCCGTAGCCGAGGTAGAGCGGCAGCAGGGCGGCGGCGAGCGCCATGGTCGAGCCGACGGAGAGGTCGACGCCCTCGGTGCCGATGACGAGCGCCATGCCGAGGGCGACGATGACGATGGGGGCGACCTGGACGAGCTGGGTGCGGAGGTTGTCCGCGGTCATGAAGTGCTCGGTGAACAGGGCGTTGAAGAGGAGGACGACCGCGACGGCGAGGTAGACGCCGTACTCCTGGTACCAGGCGGGGTCGCGCAGCCGGGCCAGCGGCCGGGCTGCGGGGGTGGAGACTGCGGCCTGGGTCATCGGGGGTCCTCCTTGGCGGCCGGGGCCTTGTCCACGGGCGCCGGTGAGTGGTCGGCGAGTACTTCGAGCAGATGGCTCTCGGCCACCTCGTCGCCGGACAGTTCACCCGCGACCGCGCCGCCGCGCAGGACGACGATGCGGTCGGCGCCCTCGATGAGTTCCTCGATGTCGGAGGAGATGAGCAGGACGGCGAGGCCCTCGCCGGCGAGGTCGTCGATGAGGCTCTGGACCTCGGCCTTGGCGCCGACGTCGATGCCGCGGGTGGGTTCGTCGAGCAGCAGGACCTTGGGCTCCAGGCAGAGCCAGCGGGCCAGCAGGACCTTCTGCTGGTTGCCGCCGGAGAGCTCGCCGACCTTCTGCTCGGGGCTCGCGGCCTTGATCCGCAGCCGCTTCATGAAGATGCCGACGATGCGGTCCTGCTTGGCGCGCGAGACGATGCCGGCGCGGGAGAGGCGGGGCATCGCGGCGAGCACGATGTTCTCGCGGACGGAGAGGCCGGGCACGATGCCTTCGGCCTTGCGGTCCTCGGGCAGCAGGCTGATGCCCGCCCGGATGGCTCCGGCGGAGGTGAGCCGGCGCAGGGTGCGTCCGCCGATGGCGAGTTCGCCGGAGTCCAGGCTCAGCGCTCCGGCCAGGGCCTTCGCGGTCTCGCTGCGGCCGGAGCCGAGGAGCCCGCCGAGGCCCAGCACCTCACCGCCGTACAGCGACAGGGATATGCCGTGCAGCAGGTGGTCGCGGGAGAGGCCCTTCGCGGTGAGGACCGGGGTACGGGTGGTGTCGTGGCCCTCGGAGCCGAAGCTGGTGAGTCCGGAGCGGCGGACCTCGGCCATGTCGCGGCCGAGCATCATCGAGACGAGCTGCATGCGGTCGAGGTCGGCGAGGTCGCCGGTGTGGATGTGCTTGCCGTCGCGGAGCACGGTGACGCGGTCGCAGATCCGGTAGAGCTCGTCCATGCGGTGGCTGACGTAGAGGACGGCGATGCCGCGTGCGCGCAGGTCCCCGATGACGCGGAAGAGCGTCTCGACCTCGCGCGGCTCCAGCGAGGAGGTGGGCTCGTCCATGATGACGACCTGGGCGTTGACCGAGACGGCACGGGCCAGGGCGACCATCTGCTGGGTGCCGATGCCCAGGGTGTGCAGGGGCCTCTTCGGGTCGACGCGTACGCCGAAGCCGTCGAGCAGTTCGGCGGTCTCGCGGTGCATGCGGCCGAAGTCGATCAGGCCGAAACGGTTCTTCGGCTCGCGGCCCAGGAAGATGTTGCGCGCCACGCTCATCAGCGGGACGAGGTTCACCTCCTGGTAGATCGTGGAGATGCCGGCCTGCTGCGCCTCGAACGGCCGGGCGAAGGCGATCTGTTCGCCGGCCAGCCGCAGTTCGCCCTCGTCGGGCCGGTACACACCGGTCAGCACCTTGATCAGGGTGGACTTGCCGGCTCCGTTCTCGCCCACGAGTGCGTGGGTCTCGCCGGGGCGCAGGGCGAAGGAGACTCCGTCGAGTGCGACGACGCCCGGGAACCGCTTGCTCACCGAGCGGGCTTCGAGGACGGGTGCGGCCGGATCGGAGGTCTCCGGTGCGGCGGCTTCCTTCGCGTCGGCGGCCGGCTCCGGCGGCTGCGGTACTGCTTCGGGTGGTGCCATGGCTGTTCTCGGCCTTCCGCTCTTCCAAGGGTGTCGGGCCCGGGGCCGCCGTGACGGGTGGCCGCGTCACGGCGGCGGGTGAAGCCGGCGGGTCCGGGCCGGGCCCGGCCGGGGGCCGCGCAGGGTTCGCTGCGCGGCCGGTCCCGGCCGGCCCGCTGCCGGCGTTACGGGCAGGTGGCGCGGGTCTGGATCAGAACGCGCCGCCGAGCGAGGCCTTGGCGTTGGACTCGTCGTAGGCGCGGTCGGAGATGATGACGTTCTCCGGGATCTCCTCGCCGCCGTAGAACTTCTGGGCGGTCGCGAAGGCCAGCGGGCCGAAGCGCGGATTCGACTCGATGACGGCGTTGTACTCGCCGTTGACCAGGGCCTGGACGGCGTTGCGGGTGCCGTCCACGGAGACGATCTTGACGTCCTTGCCGGGCTTCTTGCCGGCGGCCTTCAGCGCGGTGACGGCGCCGAGGCCCATCTCGTCGTTCTCCGCGTAGACGGCGGTGATGTCGGGCTTGGACTGGATGAGCTGCTCCATGACCTGCTGGCCCTTGTCGCGGGCGAACTCACCGGTCTGCTGGGCGACGATCTCCAGGCCGGGGGCCTTGGCCTTGAGCTGGTCGACGAAGCCCTTGGTGCGGTCGGTGGTGACGTTGTTGCCCGAGGCGCCGAGGAGGATGGCGACCTTGCCCTTGCCACCGGTCGTCTTGATCATCGCGTCCGCGGCGCGCTTGCCCTGCTCCACGAAGTCGGAGCCGAGGAAGGCCACGTAGTCCTTGCAGGCGGTGGAGTTGAGCTTGCGGTCGACGGTGAGGACCGGGACCTTCTTGGCGGCGGCGGCCTTCAGTGCCGGCTCCAGGCCGTCGGAGTTCAGCGGGGCGACGATGAGGAACTGGGCGCCCTGCGACAGCATGTCCTGGATGTCGCTGATCTGCTTGGACAGCTGCGACTGGGCGTTGGTGGTGAGCAGCTTCTTGACGCCGACCTTCTTGGCCTCGTCCTTGATGGACTGGGTCTCGGCGATGCGGAACGGGTTGGCCTCCTTCTCCGACTGGGAGAAGCCGACCACGGCGTTCTTCAGGTCCAGCTTCGGTGCTCCGTAGGTCTGCAGCGAGCAGCCCGAACCGGAGGAGGACTCGGGGGACTTGGCCGCCTGAGCACCCTGGCTGCTGTCGGCGTTCGCGGTGTCCGACGTCTCCGACTTGGAGCAGCCGGAGGCGGCCAGCGTGGCGGTGGCGGCGAGGAGGCAGGCCACGGCGAGGGTACGGGTTCGGCGCTGGATCATCATGCGCGGGAGCTCCTTGGCGGGATGACGGCACGTCGATGGACGTGCGGTCGGGCATGGCTGGATGATGCATCGGCTGCCGCTCGGCGGCTGATGCCACTGCGTTCCTCACGACCCCGCCACCTGGACGAACTGCGGTCGTGAGAGCCTGCGCGGCCTCTCGGCGGCTCGGTTTACAACGTTATATAGGCGCCGTGGCACGGGCGGCAAGAGCGTGGTCGATGCGTTTCCAAAATGTGTCGGAGCGATGCGGTGCCGACGGGCGGCTCCCGCCCCACTGGTTGCCGCCGCACCCCTGGACACCCGCCCGACACCGTGCTGTCATACCGCCGGTACGCAATTTTCCAACGTTGCAAGCACGGTGCCGCGCCACCCCTCCGGTCGCGACGGCGTGCCTTGCCGTGCGCGCGTCCGGTTCCGCCCCGGGCCGGTGGGCGTCATGGCAACCCCCGCACGTGTCATGTGCCGTCCCCGAGCCGGAGCCCCGCACGGCCGGCCGAGAGCAGGAGCCCCTCCATGCCCCTGAACCGCAGACAACTCATGGCCGGCGCGCTGGCCACCGTCGCCGCCACCACGGCCGCTTCGGGCCGCTGGGCCACCACGGCGACCGCGGCCGAACACCGCGCCAGGCCCGCCCACGGCGGCCACTACTCCCCCAACGCCGCGCCCCTGCACCCGACGGCCTTCCTGAAGCTGCCCCCCGGCCGGGTCACCGCACGCGGCTGGCTCGCCGGACAGCTGAAGCTCCAGCTGGACGGACTGTGCGGCCGGTACGAGGAGTTCTCGCACTTCCTCGACTTCACGGCCACCGGCTGGGTCCGCCCCGAGCTGGGCGGCTGGGAGGAGGTCCCGTACTGGCTGCGCGGCTACACCGACCTGGCGATCGTCACGGGTGACGCGACGGCGCTCGCCGCCGTGCGCCGCTGGTTCGACGCGATCCTCGCCACCCAGCAGTCCGACGGCTTCTTCGGGCCGAAGGCGCTGCGCACGTCCCTGAACGGCGGCCCGGACTTCTGGCCGTTCCTGCCGCTGGTGCAGGCCCTGCGCTCCTGGCAGGAGTACTCGGGCGACACCCGCGTCATCCCGTTCCTCAGCCGGTTCTTCCGCTACATGAACGCCCAGGGACCCGGCGCCTTCAACACCAGCTGGATCGCACTGCGCTGGGGCGACGGCCTGGACAGTGTCTTCTGGCTCTTCAACCGCACCGGCGACACCTTCCTCCTGGACCTCGCCGACAAGATCCACGCGAACGGTGCCGACTGGGGCGACAACCTGGTCAACCTGCACAACGTCAACATCGCGCAGGGCTTCCGCGAGCCCGCCCAGTACGCGCTGCGCAGCGGTTCGGCCGAGGACACCCGGAACACGTACGGGACGTACGGCAAGGCCATGGACCAGTACGGGCAGTTCCCCGGCGGCGGCTTCGCCGGGGACGAGAACGCGCGCCCCGGGCACGGCGACCCCCGGCAGGGCTTCGAGACCTGCGGCATCGTCGAGTTCATGGCCAGCCACCAGCTGCTCACCCGGATCACCGGCGATCCGCTGTGGGCCGACCGCTGCGAGGAGCTGGCCTTCAACTCGCTGCCCGCCTCGCTCGACCCGTCGGGCAAGTCCGTCCACTACATCACCAGCGCCAACAGCGTGGACCTGGACGACGTCCCCAAGAGCGGCCGGCAGTTCCAGAACGGTTTCGCCATGCAGGCGTTCCTGCCCGGCGTCGACCAGTACCGCTGCTGCCCGCACAACTACGGCATGGGCTGGCCCTACTTCGTCGAGGAGCTGTGGCTCGCCACCCCGGACGGCGGGCTGGCCGCCGCGATGTACGCGAGCTGCGAGGTCACCGCGAAGGTCGCGGACGGCACCGAGGTCACGTTCACGGAGGAGACCGGCTACCCCTTCACGGACACGGTCACCCTGACCCTGAAGGCGCCGAAGAAGCTGTCGTTCCCCCTGGTGCTGCGGGTACCGGCCTGGTGCGACAGCCCGGAGGTCAAGGTCAACGGGCGTCCGGTCGCCGCCCCCGCGGGCCCGGCCTTCACCCGCGTGGACCGCACCTGGTCCGACGGCGACCGGGTGACGCTCCGCTTCCCGCAGCGGACCACGGTCCGCACCTGGGAGCACAACCACGCCTCCGTCAGCGTGGACCGCGGCCCGCTCACGTACTCCCTGCGCATCGACGAGACGTACGAGCGCATCGGCGGCACCGACCAGTTCCCGGAGTACGCGGTGCACGCCACGAGCCCGTGGAACTACGGCCTCGTCCTCGACGAGCGGAAACCGGCCGCCTCGCTGCGCCACCACAGCGTCCGCCACCTCAAGGACGCGAACCCGTTCACACTGGAGGGCACCCCGCTGACCATGACGGCGAGGGCCCGGCGGATCCCGGAGTGGACGGCGGACGGCGAGCACGTCGTCGCGCCGCTCCAGGACGGCCCGGCCGGCACCACCGAGCCGGTCGAGGAGATCACGCTCGTCCCCATGGGGGCGGCGCGGCTGCGCATCACCTCGTTCCCCACGGCCGACCCGGGCGCCGGGCCCTGGCTGTCCGACCGCTGGTACCGCATCCGCAACCGCCACTCCGGCAAGGTCCTCGGCGTCGACGTCATGTCCACCGCCAACAGCGCCCATGTCGTCCAGTTCGGTGACAACGGCACCGACGACCACGACTGGCAGCTGGTCCCGGAGGGCGACGGCTGGTACCGCGTCCGCAACCGCCACTCCGGCAAGGTCCTCGGCGTCGACAACATGTCCACCCAGGACAGCGCCCACGTCGTCCAGTTCGACGACAACGGCACCGACGACCACCTCTGGCAGCTCGTCCCCGACGGCGACGGCTGGTACCGCATCCGCAACCGCCACTCCGGCAAGGTCCTCGGCGTCGACAACATGTCCACCCAGGACAGCGCCCACGTCGTCCAGTTCGGTGACACCGGCACCGACGACCACCTGTGGCAGCTCGTCTGACCCCCGACCGTTCCTCCGCACATCCCGCACCGCTCCCCGCGCCATCCGGCGCGGGGAGTTTCCCCGTACCGGGGGCAGCCCCCGGCGAAGGAGACGAACCGATGAGCCGTTTACGTGTGCCCGGCCGCAGGCCGTGGTGGAGACGGGCGATCGCCACGACCGGACTGCTGGCGCTGGTGTCCTCGGCACTGGTGGGAGTCGGATCGGCGCCGGCCGGTGCCGCCTCCTGGGCACCCAAGCCGTCCCCGATGACGACGCCGTGGACCGCCCAGGTCCCGGTCGACAAGCCGCTGCCGGAGTATCCGCGCCCGCAGCTGACCCGGCCCGACTGGGCCAACCTCAACGGCATCTGGGACTTCGCGGTGACCGGCCGCGACGCCGGGCAGCCGTCCTCGTTCCCCGATCAGATCCGGGTGCCGTTCGTCGCGGAGTCCGCGCTCTCCGGCATCCAGCGCAGGATCACCGAGAATGACAAGCTCTGGTACAAGCGCACCTTCACCGTGCCCGCCGGCTGGAACGGCCGCCGGGTCGAGCTGAACTTCGGCGCCTCCGACTGGCAGACGACGGTCTGGGTCAACGGCACCCAGGTCGGCGCCCACAAGGGCGGCTACGACTCGTTCGCGTACGACATCACCCCGCAGCTCAACGGGGGTACGAACACGGTCGTGGTGTCCGTGTACGACCCGACGCAGACGGGCGGCCAGGCCGTCGGCAAGCAGCGCATCAACGACGTGCAGCCGCACAGCGGCGGCGGCATCTTCTACACCGCGGCCTCCGGCATCTGGCAGACCGTCTGGCTGGAGCCGGTCGCGGCGGCCCACATCACCCGTCTCGACATGACGCCGAACCTGGGCGACAGCACCCTGCGGGTGAAGGTGCAGGGCGCGTCCGCGTCCGGCCGCACCGCCCGGGTCACCGTCTCCAGCGGCGGAACCGTGGTCGGCACGGCCACCGGCACCGTCGGCTCCGAGATCTCCGTCCCGGTGCCCAACGCGCATCTGTGGACTCCGGAGGACCCGTTCCTGTACGACGTGAAGGCGGAGCTGCTCGACGGCTCGGCCGTCACCGACTCGGCAAGCGGCTACACGGGCATGCGGTCGATCGCCGTGGCCAAGGTCGACGGTGTGCTGCGGCCGGTGCTCAACGGGAAGTTCGTGTTCCAGACCGGCACCCTGGACCAGGGCTACTGGCCGGACGGCATCTACACCGCGCCGACCGACGCCGCCCTCAAGTCCGACCTCCAGGCCCACAAGGACCTCGGCTTCAACATGGTCCGCAAGCACATCAAGGTGGAACCGCAGCGCTGGTTCTACTGGGCGGACAAGCTGGGCCTGCTCGTCTGGCAGGACATGCCCGCCATGGACACCGGCAAGAGCCCCGGCACGGCGGCCCGCACCCAGTGGGAGGCCGAGTTCCACGCGATCATCGACCAGCACCGCAGCTCGCCCTCGCTGGTGATGTGGGTCGACCAGAACGAGGGCTGGGGGCAGTACGACCAGGCCAGGATCGCCAACGAGGTGAAGGCCTACGACCCCTCCCGCCTGGTGAACAACATGAGCGGGGTCAACTGCTGCGGCTCGGTGGACGGCGGCAACGGGGACGTGGTCGACAACCACATCTACGTCGGCCCCGGCAACACCGCGCCGACCGCGACCAGAGCCGCGGTCCTCGGTGAGTTCGGCGGCCTCGGCTACAAGGTCCCCGGACACGAGTGGTTCCCCGGCGGCGGCTTCAGCTACGAGGACCAGGCGAGCGTCTCCGCGCTGAACAACCGTTTCGTCGGGCTGCTCGACAGCATCCGCGTCGGCCAGCTGCCCGCGGGCCTCTCCGCCTCGGTCTACACGGAGATCACCGACGTCGAGAACGAGGCGAACGGGCTGCTCACCTACGACCGCCAGGTCGTCAAGGTGGACACCGCACGGGTGAAGGCCGCCAACCAGGCCCTCATCAACGCCTCACGCAACCCGGCCCCGCCGGTGACCCTGCCCACCGGGCAGTACAAGTCGCTCCGCGTCACGACGCCCGGGTACACCAACAAGTACCTGCGCCACCAGGACGCGCTCGCCTTCACCGAGGTCGTCGACGCGGGAAGCAGCGGACTGCTGAAGAACGACGCCACCTGGAAGATCGTCACCGGACTCGCCAACAGCAACTGCTACTCGCTGGAGTCCCGCAACTATCCCGGCGAGTACCTCCGGCACCGCGACTTCCGGGTCCGCCGCGACGCCAACGACGGCTCGGCGCTCTTCAAGGCCGACGCCACCTGGTGCGCCGTAGCCGGCACCGGGGGCGTGCGACTGTCCAGCGCCAATCTGCCGGGCAGCTATCTGCGCCACATCGATTCGGAGGTGTGGCTGGCCACACCGGGCGGCGGGCACGCCTGGGACAACCCGGCCACCTTCACCGAGGACACCACCTGGGCGGTGGAGGCGCCCTGGGCGCCGTGATCTGACCCGCCCGCTCCATCGCTGTGGCCGACGGCCCGGACACGACGCGACCGCGTCGCATCCGGGCCGTCGGTCTGGCGCGTCCCGACAGCCGGGGCGAGATACGTGTGCGGCTGCGCCGGCCGGCCGCCGCGGTCGCGAGCAGACACCCGCCACACCATGTCGCCGAGCCGATGCGGCCGTGAACATGCTGGGCAGCGAGGCCAGTTCGTCCCGTGGAAGCCCGGTCTGCGCCGCCGGGACGTCGTGGGTGCGGGTCAGGGTCACATGTCCCGGCACCTCCCGGCCCCCCACGCGGCGCATGCCGCTGCCTGCCGCCGCACGGATGCGGTGGCAGGCAGCGGTTTCGGTGCTTCAGGGGTTCAGCACTTCACGAACAGCCCGGACTACGGCTGCTCGCTGTCGTGCAGCGCGCTCACCTCGTCGGCGGTCAGGGCCTTGTCGTACACCGCGACCTGGTCGACGGAACCGTTCCAGAAGTCGGTGTTCCCACCCGACCACTTGGCGCGGCCCACGGCCAGGGCTCCGCTGCTGACGTCGGCCGATCCGGCCGGCGCGGTCGCGGCGAGCTTGCCGTCCACGTACAGCTTGATCTCGTCACCGCTGCGCACACCGACCACGTGGTACCACTGGCCGAGCTCGGGCTTCATCTCCAGCCGGGCGCGGTGGGCGCCGGGGGTGGAGAAGGCGAATCCGCCCTGGCCGTACTGGAGGTAGAACGGGTTCTCCTGACGCCGGCCGTCCTGGCTGACGATGGTGGCGTAGTTGCCGGGCAGGGCGTCCAGCGACGCCCAGGCGGAGACGGTGTAGTCGCCGGTGGTGTCGACGACCGGGCCGTCGGTCTCGGCGTACTGGCCCGCGCCGTCGAACTTCAGCGCCGAGCCGTGCACGCCGGCCGTCCAGGACGTGCCCTCGGAGAGGGTGAGGGTCTTGTGGTTCGGCCCGCTGTCGGCGGCCTCGGTGCCCTTGTTCTCGTCGAGGGACCAGGCGCCGCCGCCCTTGATCTCGTCCCGCTCGCCGGCGGCCGCGCCGGCGGCGATGACCTCTCGGTTGATCTTGCGGACCTGGGCCGGGTCGACCTTGATCTCGCGGCGGTCGTACGTCCAGAGCCCGTTGAGCTCGTTCTCCAGGTCGGTCACCTGGGTGTAGATGGAGCCGGAGAGTTCGGCGCCGGCCGCCTCCAGGTAGTACTTACGGGTGTTCTCGACGTACTTGGCGGTCAGCGCGGCCTTGTCGGCGACACCGCTGTAGATCGCGGTGGGCGCGCCGGGCCACATGTGTCCGGGCATCCGCAGGGTGAATCCGCCGTGCTCGCCGTCCATCGCCGCGCGGTTGTCGTCCGGGAAGGCCGGGTCGGTGTTGTTGTAGTCGTGGTGGTCGATGATGTCGCCCTTGCCCGAGTCACCCTTCGAGTTGCAGCAGTTGACACCGCTGTGGGCGTTGACGACGCGGGAGGGGTCGGCGGCCTGGACCTGCTCGGTGATCTTGCCGGTCTCGGTGCGGTCCCACTCGCCCCAGCCCTCGTTGAAGACGATCCAGGCACCGATCGAGGGGTAGTTGTGCAGCTGCTTCATCATCTCGGCGCCCTGGTCGAGGAAGGCCTTGTGGCCCTTCTCGCCGGTGAGGTTGCCGGAGACGAAGTCCTGCCACACCAGCAGACCCAGCTGGTCGGCGTGGTAGTACCAGCGCGCGGGCTCGACCTTGATGTGCTTGCGCACGGAGTTGAAGCCGAGGTCCTTCTGCGCCTTCAGGTCGAAGAGCAGGGCGGAGTCGCTGGGCGCCGTGTTCAGGCCGTCCGGGTAGAAGCCCTGGTCGAGCTGGGCGAGGGAGAAGAACGGCTTCCCGTTCAGGACCAGCTTCTGGTAGCCGCCGACCTCGGCGACACCGAAGGACCGCATGCCGAAGTAGCTGTCGACGGTGTCCTTGGAGCGGCCGTCGTCGAGGGTGACCTTCAGGTCGTAGAGGTAGGGGTCGTCAGGCGTCCACAGGTGCTGCTTCGCGACCGGCAGGCTCAGCTCGCGGTTGGCCGGGCCGGTGACGCTGCCGACGACCTTGCCCTTCTTGTCGCGGGCGACGGCGGTGATCCGGGCGGAGGACGAGGCGTCGGCGGAGTTGACCGTCAGGGCGAGCCGGCCCTTGCCGATGTCCGGGGTGGTCGTCAGGGAGTCGACGGCCGCCGGGGCTACGGGCTCCATCCAGACGGTCTGCCAGATGCCGGACGAGGCGGTGTAGAAGATGCCGCCGGGGTTGGCGGACTGCTTGCCGGTGGGCTGGTCGGCGCCGGTGGTGTCGGTGACCGCGACGACGATCTCCTGCTGACCGCTGCCCTTGACCGCGTCGGTGATGTCGGCGCTGAAGGCGGTGTAGCCGCCGGTGTGCTCGGCGACCTGCTTGCCGTTGACCCAGACGGTGGCCTGGTAGTCGACGGCACCGAAGTTGAGCTTCAGCCGGTTGCTCTGGCCCTTGCCGTGCTTGTCACCCTTGACGGCCCAGTTCTTCGGGACGGTGACGAGCTTGCGGTAGAACATGTGGTCTTCGTGGCGCTCGAGACCGGAGAGCTGCGACTCGACCGGGTAGGGCACGGTGATGCGCTCGCCCAGCTTCTTGCCGAAGACGGGCTGCTCACCGGCCTTGGCCCCGGCGAACTCCCACGGGCCGTTGAGGTTCTTCCAGTCGTCGCGCACCTGCTGCGGCCGGGGGTACTCGGGCAGCGGGTGGTTGCGGTCGACCTTGTCGCCCCAGGTGGTGGTCAGCCGGTGCGTGGACAGGTTCGTGGCGGTGCGGCTGATCTGGGGAACGGCCTTGCCGCCGACCTGGAGGCCGGCTTCGCCGTCGTACCCGACCCTGACCTGCTGGTCCTTCTGGACGGGCCCGGTCAGGGTGATGTCCAGCGCCTTGGCGTTGCCCGGCACCCGGGCGACGGACTTCACGGGGATCGGCGAGGTGTCGGCCTCGATGGTGAGGTGGTCCTTCAGGGCGGCGTAGTCGGCCACCTTGTCCTCGAACGTCGCCCGGAGCTTCAGGCCGTTGTCCGCGACGCTCAGCCCGACCGGGTAGACCTCGAAGTCCGCGGGCGGGGTGAAGGCGGACTCGGGCACGATCTGCCGGGCGAGCGTGGCACTGGACCAGCGCAGGAACATGTTCGCGCCGCCGGTGTCCTGGAACATCTCCAGCTTGAACGTGTGCGGCTCACCGGCCTTGAGCGCGACCGGCCTGCTGGTCTGCTCGTTGTCCCAGTCCGGCTCCCAGTGGTCGATGACCACCTGGCCGTCGATGAAGAGCCGGAAGCCGTTGTCGCCGCTCGCGGCGAAGGTGTAGTCCCCGTCCTCGGGGGCCGTGATGTTGCCGGTCCAGCGGGCGGTGGTGTTCTCGGTCCGGCCGGTGGTGGACTCGAACGTGCCGGTGAGACCGGGGAAGTTGATCTGCGGGTCGAGGGCGACCCCGCCGAGCTTGTCGAAGTCCCGCGCACCCGGCGCGGACATGCTGAAGTACTCGCCCTTCAGCCCGTGCACGGCGGTGGCCGGGTCACCGGCCTTGAAGGTGGTCGCGGAGGCGGTGCCGGCGGCTGCGGCGGGGGTGGCTGCGGCGGCCGGGACCAGGGTGGCCCCGACGGGGACCAGCAGTGCTGCGGCCACGGCCGCCGTTCGGAACAGAGCGCGGGGGCGGGGCATTTGTCGTCTCAAGGCGTCGTCCTGTCGAGAGAGCTGAAGTGCCTCGAACCTGTGAGGCACAGCACACAATCGAACATTGAGCCACAGCATCAAACGCAAAACAACAGTCGTGCACAGAGAATTTTCAACGATAGAAACTTCTGGCACCGAACCCGTGCCACGCCTGTGCCGGATCGCCGCGCACACGGCGCGGCCGATCCGGCACAGGCTCGCCGTCCGGCTACCGCGGCAGCCCCGAAGGGGCCGTGGCCCACGAGGTGTTGGCGGTGGCGGACAGCCGGTAGACGAGCGAGCCACCCCGGCCGAGCAGGCTCGCGTCCGTCCACGAACGGTCGTGCGCGCGCCCGTCGACCGTCACCGCGTCGATGTACGGATGGCCGGCGTCGGCGGCCGGAGCGGTGATCGTGATGTCCCCGCCGTGCGGCCGGTCGATCACCGCCTTCGGGAACAGCGGGGCGCCCAGCAGCATCGAGGCGCCGCCCGGCGTCTGCGGGTAGAGGCCCAGCGCGGAGAAGACGTACCAGGCGGACATGGTGCCCAGGTCGTCATTGCCCGGCAGCCCGCGCGGGCCGGTCCCGTAGACCGTGTTCAGGATCTCGCGGACCGTCTCCTGCGTCTTCCACGGCTGACCGAGGGCGTTGTAGAGCCAAGGGGCGTGGATGCCGGGCTCGTTGGTGGGGTCGTAGCGCACCGCGTCACCGCCCTTCACCGACCAGGAGCCGTCCGCCTTGTGGAAGAAGCCGTCCAGGCGCCGCGCCGCGATGACCCGGCCGCCCATCGCCTCCGCGAGCCCCTGGACGTCCTGCGGGACCATCCAGGTGTACGTGGCGCTGGTGCCCTGCGCGAAGCCGCGGTCGCTGCCCGGGCTGAACGGCCCGGCCCAGGAGCCGTCGAGGTTGCGGGGCTGGATGTAGCCGTCGGTGCCGGCCCCGTCCGTGGCCTGCGCGTTGTACACGTTGCGCCACCAGCCGCCGCGCTCCCTGAACGCCGCGGCCTCCTCGTCCCGGCCGAGCAGCCCCGCCCAGCGGCCGAGCGCGTCGTCGGCGACCGCGTCCTCCAGTGTCTCGGCGGCGCCGCCCCAGCAGTGGCAGACGTCCTGGGGCGCGTAGTGGGAGTCCAGGTACTGGGCCAGGTTGGGACGCTGGCCGGTGCACTGCCCCGGGCAGCCCGCGTCCGAGAGCCCGTCGTCCACGGGGACGGTCGCCTGCCGCGCCAGCGACTCGTACGCGCCCTCGTAGTCGAAGTTCCGCACCCCCATGGCGTAGAACGTGGCGAGGGTGGCCGCGGTGGGGTCGCCGGTCATCACGTGGGTGGCGCCGTTGATGTGCACCCAGCGGTCCCACACACCGCCGTTCTGCCGGGCGAAGTTGTACAGCGACTGGGCGAAGTCCCCGGCGATCTCCGGCTTGATGAGGGCGAGCAGCTGGATCTGCGCCCGGTACTGGTCCCAGCCGGAGAAGTTGCTGTACTGCGCCCCCTGTCCGCGCTCGATCCGGTGGGGTTTCCCGTCCATGCCCGGGTAGCGGCCGTCGGTGTCGCTGATGATGTTGGGCTGCATCAGGGAGTGGTACAGCGCGGTGTAGAAGGCGGTGCGCTGCGCCTCCGTGCCGCCGCCCGTGCGTACGGAGGCCAGCTCGCGGTCCCAGCTGCGGCTCGCGGCCGCCGCGACGTCGTCGACGCCCGCGTGCGGGGCGATCTCCGCCTTCAGGTTGGCCTCGGCGCCGGCCTGGCTGACGTAGGAGATACCGACCCGCATGTGGACGTCGCTGTCGGTCGTGGTGTCGAAGCCGACCCAGCCGCCCGAGCCGCGGCCGGCCCGGTCCGCGCCGGTGGCGTAGCCCTCGCCGCCGCTGCCGGCGGTCGAGCCGGGAGCGAGCGTGCCGTCCTTCCAGGTGCCGGTGGAGGAGAAGGCGCGGTCGAAGGAGGCGGTGAAGTAGAGGCGGTAGTAGCTCTTGCGGTTGTTGGTGCCGCCGTTGGCGCGGCGGCCGCAGAACGCGCCGGTGAGCACCGAGCCCGTGACCTTGCGGCGGGCGGTGTCGATCCGCACCTCGGCGTCCTCGCTGCCGTTGAGCGAGTTCGAGACGCGGAAGAGCAGGTTGGCGGGTTTCCCGGCCGGGAAGGCGAAGTCGGCCACACCGGCCCGGCGGCTCACCGCGAGGTCGGCGGTGGCTCCGGAGTCGAGGCCGACGGTGTAGCGGCCCGGCACGGCCCGCTCGTCGTCGTGCGAGAAGTCCGCGGCGTAGACGGCGTCCTTGGTGTCGGCCGACGGCGACGAGGTGATGTCCCCGACGAACGGCATGACCGGGATGTCACCGGCGGCGCCCGGGTCGCACCCGGCGCCGTTGACGTGGGTGAGGCTCAGGCCGCGCAGCCGGGTGGTGTCGTACTGGTAGCCGTTCGCGGCGCCGGTGCCCGTCTGGTCGCCCTTGGTGCTCGTCGGCGACCAGGCGATCATGCCGTTCGGGGCGGTGGCGCCCGGAAAGGTGTTGCCGCCGTTCGCACTGCCGATGAGCGGGTCGACATAGGCGGTGGGGCGGGTGACGGGCGTCGCGGCCTCGGCGGCGGGCAGGACGGCGGCGGCCAGTGCGCCGGTGATGACCACGGCGGCTGTTCGCGCGGCGAGGCGCCGGGGCGCGGTCAGCGGTCTGGGGGGCATGTCGCGGTACCTTCCGGGGAGTTCGGACAACGTTGTCAGCGACCGGGGTCCGGCCGGTTGCAACGGTGATCGATTCGCGGCCGAGCGTAGATCCCCGCGGCGCAGGAGGGAATGCCCCGGCAGCCATCCCGGGTGAACGCGCGATGAACGGATGCCGCGATCCGGACGGTACGCACGCAACCGCCCTCCCGGCAGCGCCCGGGCCACCGCCGGAGGACGGCGGGGGCGGGACGTGCGGGGAGGGCGGTCGCGTGCCCCGGGCGATCGGTCAGATCGCGTAGGCGTACTGCTCGGGGGCGTGTGCCCGGGCGCTCAGTTCGCGGGCCGCGTCCTGTGCCCAGGACGGGCTGCGCAGCAGTTCGCGCCCCAGGAGCACGGCGTCCGCGCGCCCCTCGGTGAGGATCTTCTCGGCCTGCTGCGGGTCCGTGATCAGGCCGACGGCGGCGACGAGCAGCGAGGTCTCCCGCCTGACACGCTCGGCGAAGGGGACCTGGTAGCCCGGTCCGCTCTCGATCCGGGCGCGGGGCGCGTTTCCGCCGGTGGAGACGTCCAGCAGGTCGACGCCGTGGGCGCGGAGCTCCTCGGACAGCCGGACGGTCTCGTCGGCGGTCCAGCCCTCGCGCTCGTCCTCCGCGTTCTCGGTGAGCCAGTCCGTGGCGGAGATGCGGAAGAAGACGGGCAGGTCCTCGGGCCACACCTCGCGTACGGCGTCGACGACCTGGAGGGCGAAGCGGACGCGGTTCTCGTAGCTGCCGCCGTACTCGTCGGTGCGGTGGTTGCTGTGCGGCGAGAGGAACTGTCCGACGAGGTAGCCGTGTGCGCCGTGGATCTCGGCGACCTGGAAGCCCGCTTCGACGGCACGGCGAGCGGCCTCGCGGAAGTCGGCGACGACGCCCTGGATCTCGTCCACGGTCAGTTCGTGCGGCACGGGGTAGCCGGTGTCGAACGGGAGGGGGCTGGGGGCGACGGGCGTCCAGCCGTGCGCGTCGGCGCCGACGGGTCCGCCGCCGGTCCAGGGAGCGGCGGTCGACGCCTTGCGGCCGGCGTGGGCCAGCTGGATTCCGACGGCGGAGCCCTGCGCCTTGACGAAGTCGGTGATCCGGCGGAACGCCGCGACCTGGGTGTCGTTCCAGATGCCCAGGTCGGCCGGGCTGATGCGCCCCTCGGGGCTGACGGCCGTCGCCTCGGTGAGGATGAGGCCCGTTCCCCCCGTGGCGCGGGCGGCGAGATGGGCGAAGTGCCAGTCCGTGGGCACGCCCGTGTCCGGCCCCACCGGTGCGGCGCTGTACTGGCACATGGGTGCCATCCACACCCGGTTGGGCACGACAAGCGACCTCAGGGTGAAGGGCTCGAAAAGGGCACTCACGACGGACTCCGTTTCGCCGGGTACGGAAAGGATCGCTAGTACGATACATCCCGTACTACGACGTCCGTCAAATTACGACGCCTCTCGTACAAGGTGACGCGGAAAGCGCCCGGGCCCCTCTCGCTCAGGTCAGCGGGTACGACGTGCGGCCGGATGCCTCGTCGATCTCGTCGTGCGCCTTGGTCAGCAGCTTCATCGCCAGTTCGTTGAGTGCGCGGGCCCCCGCGATCTCCTCGCCCACCCGGGGCTGTTCGGAGTCGGAGGGATGGCGGCTGGCGTAGCCGTGGGCCCGCACCTCGCTCCCGTCGGAGAGCCGCACCAGGGCGGCCGCGCGGGTGCGATGGGTGTCTTCCTCGAATTCCAGCTCGATGTGCCATCCGACAGCCGTCTGCGTCATGGCGCTCACCTCCGGGGACTCCCCTCCAGGGTGCGCCCCCGGCCGCGACCGTGCGCGGCAGGGCGGGGCCGCCGACCGGCGTTACCGCCCGCTCTGGCGCCGACGGCGCAGCGTGATCCGGGCGTCGGCGTCGTACGCCTGACTCCAGCTGCGGCCCGCGCCCGACTTCCAGGTGACATGGGCGGTGTCCCCGTCGGTCCGGACGGCGTCCACCGTCATGATCCGGTCGCCGTCGCGCACGTCCCCGCGGCGCAGCTCGTCCGCCCGGACGGTGACGGGGTCCGCCGACGCCGCGCTCTCGGCCTCGTCCGCCGCGAGGCCGAGAGCGGCGGCCAGCTCACGGGCACGGGCCGGGGTGCAGAGGAGCACGCGGTCTCCCGGCGGTGTGCCGATCCTGATCTCGACCGTACTGCCGACGGGGGTCACTTCGAGGTGCTCGGCCGGCGCGCCGGTGCCGTCGTTGCCGCTCTTCATTCGCTCTGCTCTCCCTGGCCCGGACCCCCGGGCTCAGTGCAGCCGGAGGCTCTCCGGCGGGCCCAGGTAGCTGGGCTTGAGTCCGCCGGTGTCGACCACCAGGTTCTGCAGCACCACCGTCGGGTCGACCATCCAGAATTTCAGCACATGCACTCCGGCGTCGCCGATGTGGTGCACCGTTTCGGTGATGTTGACGTTGTCGGAGGTGTGGCGGGCCCACTGCGGGTTCATGGTGCCGTCGTCGGCCCCCGTCACCTCGGTGACGTTCACCGTCTGCGGTGCGGCGTCGTCGAAGGAGACGGCGTACGTCAGTCCGTCGGTCGGCAGCGGATTGTTGCGGGGCGAGAGATACGCGTGCACGGTGACCGGGCCGGTGGTGAAGAGGCTGACCCGGTACTCCAGCCGCGGGCCGGCGCCGCCGGGGGTCTGCCGGGCCGCGGTGACCGGGAAGGGCTCCATCCCGGCTCCGGTCCTTCCGATGTCCGGGATGCGCTGCCAGCTGATCCCGTCGCCGCCGACGGCCCGGCTGTAGTGGTCGGCCTCGATGGAGACGTACCCGTTGGCCTCGACGAAACCGTCCAGGCGCGAGCGGGCCACGGCGGGACGGTCGACGACCGCCGTGACCACCACCTCCGGCCCGTCCGGTCCGCTGACCGTGACCGGGACCTCGGTGACCCCCTCCGGGGCCCTGTCCCAGTCGACCCGCAGGGTGATCCGGTCCTGCCGGTCGACCCGGCCCCGGACCCGGTCCGCGATCAGCCAGGGGGCACCGGTGCGCACCCGGTAGCCGAACGGGGCCCGGCCCCGGTTGAACACCTCGATGTACTGAGCGGGCTGGCTCTGGTACGGGCTGAAGACGGGCAGCACGGCCGCGCTTCGCTCGTGCGGCCACCACCCCGCCGAACCGTCGACGGCCACGCCCATCTCGGCCCCGGAGGGCAGCTCGATGCGCTTGACCGCCGGGAACAGCACGTCCTTGAGGGCGACGTTGTCGATCTCGGGCTGCTGCCACGGGGCGTTCGGTCCGTAGCGGGCCACATCGCCGTAGTCGATGTGCGGCTGGGTCTGGAATCCCTGCCACTTCCCGCCCGCCACCTGCGTGTTGAAGCGGGCCGCCAGGGCCAGGTCATCGGCGAGCCGGGCCTCGGCGGCAGCCGCGAGGTCATTGGTGAGGGCCCGGCCCTGCCGGGCGTAGTGCAGGTTGGTGAACTCCGCCGCGCGCAGCGCGTACAGATTGGCGGTGGCCAGCACCTCGTAGCCGACCAGTTCGTACCAGGCGTCCTGTGCGGACGCCGGCAGCCTGCGCCCGACCCGTTCCGCCTCGGCGCCGAGCGTGCGCCACTCCTCGGTGACCCGCTCCAGTTCGCGGTAGTCGACGATGCTGAACGGCGTCGCCCCGTCGTCGTACACGATCGCCGAGCTGTCCTCGGCGGGGTCCTTGGCCGGATCGAGGGTGATCTTCCGGTTGAGGAGTTCGGGCTTGCGCCGCGACTGGAGCCGGGCGTACGTGCGCAGCACCTCGGCCACCGCGGCCGCCTGGTGCTCGCCGAAGTTCTGCCGGGCGTACTGCTCCTCCCATTCCGGCAGCCGGTCCAGGGTCCAGCGCTCCGGGTTCCAGGCGTACTCCAGGAAGAACTGCGTGGGCAGTTCGTTGCCCTTGAGGTCGCCGGCGTTGGTGACCCACAGACCGTGGTTCCCGTAGGCGACGGACTGGTGGAGCTGGTCCCACATGTTGGGCAGGGAGGCGGTGTCCACCCACTTGTAGTTGCGGCCGACACCGACGTAGTCGAAGTGGTAGTAGAGGCCGTAACCGCCCGCGCGGGCGTCGTTCCCCAGGTCGGGCAGTTTGCGGATGTTGGCCCAGTTGTCGTCGGTGAGCACCACCGTGACGTCGTCGGGGACCCGCAGCCCGCGGTCCCAGTAGTGCTGGACCTCCTTGTAGAGCGTCCAGACCTGCGGGATCGTGGTGACGTCCCGGCCGGAGACCTCGGCCAGGATCTGCCGCTGGGTGGCGATGATCTCGGTCATCAGCTCGATGCCGTCGCCGTCGGGCAGGCTGACGTCACCGTTGCCGCGCATCCCCAGGGTGACGACGCCCTCGAAGTCCTCCTCCTTCATCCGGCGGATGCCGTCGGCCCAGTACGCCTTGATCGCCTCGGCGTTGCGTCGGAAGGACCACTCGCCGGTGCCGCCGTAGGGGTCGTGGCCGGGGACGGTGACGGCTCCGGTGCTGTCGCGTACCGCCGCGACCGCGTGGCGGTTCCACTCCTCGATGCCGCGCATCATGGGCGCCTCGTGCGAGGTGCCCATGACGACGCCGTACGCCTTGGCCGTGGCGTGGTTGAGCGGGTCGTCCTCGGCGAACGCGCGGCCCCAGACGGCGGGCCAGAGGTAGTTGGCCTTCAGCCGCAGCATCACTTCGAAGATCCTGGCGTAGAAGCCGGCGTTGAAGCCGCCCTCGAATCCGGGCGCCTTTCCGGGGCCGAAGTACGCGGGGGCCCAGGTGCCGAGCGCCGGGTTCTCGTCGTTGATGAAGAAGCCGCGGTACTTCACGGCCGGGGTGCCCTGGCTGTGACGGCCGGGCAGGACGTGGATCTCGTCCCGGTGCACGGGGGCGACGTCGTCCCACCAGTACCAGGGCGAGACGCCGATGCCGCGCGAGACGTCGTACGTACCGAAGATCGTGCCCCGCTGGTCGCTGCCCGCGATCACGAAGGCGCGGTCGACGCCGGGCAGCGGCTTGTCCACGACGGTCTGGAGACTGGTCTCCCACCTGCCCCGGATCGCGGAGACGTCGAGCTTGCCCCTGGCGATCAGCCCGTCGATCAGCGGGCTGCGGCCCACGGTGCCGATGACCGTGATCTCGCGGGCCCCGGGCACCGCGCCGTGTGAGAGGGCGGGGCGGACGCCGGTGACACGTTCGATGTCGCTCCGCAGGTCGCCCGCCACCCGGACGACGCCGTCCCAGTCGCGGTCGCTGACCAGGATCGGGGCGGCGCGGCCGTTCCTGACCAGCGCGAAGCTGCCGGGCCTGGCGGCGAACGAGATGTACGCGCCGGGGTCGGACGGCCGGACCGCCGGGCCGTGACCGGTCGCGGACGCCTCGGCGGACAGTCCGAGGAGGGAGCCGAGCGGTGTCGCGGTGAGGGCCGTGAGGCCCAGGCCGAGCCCCAGCGCCGATCTGCGGCTGGTGTGCCGCGGAACGTTGTTGTCCATACTGCACTCCTGTTTCGAAAGTTTCGTGGGCCTCCCCGCAGCGGCGTCAAGGCCGGATCGGGCGGGGAGGCCCACGTGGACGGGGCCCGGCGGGAGGACCGGTCAGCGCACGGCCGGCTCCGGCAGGGGCGCGGGCTCGACCGAGGTGCCGCAGACGAGCCGGCGACGGTGGTCGACGACGCGCTCGGGGCCGGTGAGCCGCAGCCGTACGGTCCGGCGGACGTCGGCCGCGTCGCTGGAGGTGGCAAGGCGCAGTTCCAGCTCACCGGGCTCGACGATCCGGCGGCCCGCGACACCCGTGAAGGACGCCAGATCCGCGTGGAAGCGGAACCGGACCCGGGCGGCGGCGCCGGCCGCCAGCGGAACCCGGGCGTAACCGATCAGCCGGGCCTGCGGGCGGGTGGTCTGGGCGACCGGGTCGTGCAGGTAGAGCTGTACGACCTCCGCCCCCTCGCGCTCGCCGCTGTTGCGGACCGTGATCTCGATCCCGGTGGAGCCGTCGGTGGGGAGCTCCGCGGGTACGGACACGCCCGGCTCCCAGTCGAACGTCGTGTACGACAGTCCGTGTCCGAAGGCGTAGAGCGGTGTCGGATCCAGATTGCTGACCCCGCTCACCAGCCCCAGCGGCGGCTGCAGATACGTCCACGGCTGGCCGCCCGGCCCCCGCGGCACGCTTACCGGCAGCCGGCCGGAGGGGTTGACCCGGCCGGAGAGCACCCCGGCCAGCGCCGCTCCGCCCTCCTCGCCGGGGAAGAAGGCCTGCACGACGGCGGCCGTCCGGTCCGCCCAGCGCCCCAGTGCGTACGGGCGGCCCGTCAGCAGCACCAGGACCACCGGGGTGCCGGTGGCCAGCAGGGCGTCGAGGAACTCGCCCTGCACACCCGGCAGCGAGAGATCGGCCGCGTCGCAGCCCTCGCCCGACGTACCGCGGCCGAACAGCCCGGCCCGGTCGCCCAGCACGGCGACACAGACGTCGGATTCGCCGGCCAGCCGCACGGCGTCGGCGAACCCGGAGGTGTCCGTGCCGTCCACCTCGCAGCCCGCGGCGAATCCGACACCGGAGCCCGGGAACTCCCCGCGCAGCGACTCCAGCACCGTCGGCACGTCGATCCCCGTCTCGGCCTCGGGGTGCGAGACACCGACGTGGCTGGGGAAGGAGTAGCAGCCGAGCATCGCCAGCGGGTCGTCGGCGCGCGGCCCGACCACGGCGATCCGTGCGCCGTCACGCAGCGGCAGCGTGCCGCCGGGGTTGGCGAGCAGCACGCAGGCCTGTTCGGCGAGTTCGCGCGCCAGTGCCCGGTTCTCCGGGGGGTCGAGGTCGACGGTGTCGCGGGCCTCGTCGGGGTCGGCGCCGGCGAGCACGGTGGGCAGCGGTGACCAGTCGGGGTCGAGCAGTCCCAGTTCGCACTTCTGCAGCAGGACGCGGTGCAGGGCGCGGTCGACGAGCGCCTCGTCCACCACGCCGTCCCGCACCGCGCCGACCAGGACGTCGCCGTAGCTGCGGACGGTGGGCAGTTCCACGTCCACGCCCGCGGCCAGGGCCAGCCGGGCGGCGCCGGCCCGGTCGGCGGCGACCTTGTGCAGGGTCTCCAGGAAGCCGATGCCGAAGTAGTCGGCGACGACGGTCCCGGTGAACCCCCAGGTGTCCCGGAGCAGTCCGGTGAGGAGCGCGGGGTCGGCGGCCGCGGGCACGCCGTCGATCTCGGCGTACGAGTGCATCACCGAACGCGCCCCGCCCTCCAGCAGCGCCATCTCGAACGGCGGCAGGATCACGTCCGCCATCTCCCTGGCCCCGGCCCGTACCGGGGCGAGGTTGCGGGCACCGGCGGAGGCCGCGTATCCGGCGAAGTGCTTGAGCGTGGCGATGATGCCGGCCGACTCCAGCCCGCGGACGTAGGCGGTGCCGATGGTGGCCACCAGGTAGGGGTCCTCGCCGATGGTCTCCTCGACCCGGCCCCAGCGCAGGTCGCGCACCACGTCCAGGACGGGTGCGAGTCCCTGGTGGACGCCGACCGCGCGCATGTCCGTGCCGATCCGGCGGGCCATCTCGGCGACCAGGTCCGGGTTCCAGGCGGCACCCCACGACAGGGGCACGGGGTAGGCGGTGGCCCCCCAGGCCGTGAAGCCGGCCAGGCACTCCTCGTGGGCGAGGGCCGGGATACCGAAGCGTCCGGCCCCGGCGATGCGGCCCTGGGCGCGGGCCAGGGCGAGTGCCCCGACGCCGGGGTCGACGGGGGCGGTGCCGAAGGGGCGGGTGAGCTGGCCGAGGCCGCGGGTGGTGAGGCCGTCCCAGTCGACCGGGTCGACCATGTCGTTCTGGTGCGGGGCGACCCCGTCGCCGTCGGCGTCGGCGCCCACCCAGATTCCGTACAGCTGGGCGGCCTTCTCCTCCAGGGTCATCCGGGGGATCAGGTCGGCCACCCGCTCCTCGGGGGTGCGGGAGGGGTCGCGCCACGGTCCGTCGACGGCCGGGGCCGCTCCGGCGCCGCGGGCGTGCGGGACAGCGGGGATTGCCATGGGGGCAGGGGTTCCTCTCATGAGTGCGGTGGTGCGGGGCGGCGTGGGGGCTACTTGCCGCCCACCCCCATCAGTCCGTTGACCAGCGCCTTGCGCGCCACGAGGTACACCGCGAAGATCGGCACGACGGAGAGCACGATCGCGGCCAGCACGGCGGGGATGTTCATCCCGAACTGGGACATGAAGTTGAACAGGCCCAGCGTCAGCACGCGGTGCTCCTCCGACTGGGTCAGGATCAGCGGGAACAGGAAGCCGTTCCACGCCTGGAGCGCCGTGTAGATCGCCACCGTGCTGATGCCGCCCTTGGACATCGGGATCGCCAGCTGCCACAGCATCCGCAGCGGTGTCGCGCCGTCGAGCGCCATCGCCTCGTACATCTCCTCGGAGACGTCCCGCATGGTGCCGCTGAGGATCAGGACCGCCACCGGCATCGCGAAGGCCGCGGTCGGCAGGATGATCGCGGGCAGGCTGTCGTACAGGCCCAGCTTGCTGATCAGCAGGTACAGCGGCACGATCACCGCCTGCGCGGGGATGGCCACGCCGAGCAGGAAGGTCCGGAAGGCGAGCGAGGAGAGCCTGCTGCGGGCCCGTACCGCGACATAGGCGACGGGTACCGAGAGCAGCAGGACGATGGCCACGGTGGCCACCGCGACGATGGCGGTGTTGGTCAGCATCCTGGCGAAGCCGCTGTCCAGGACCGTGCGGTAGTTGTCGAGCGTGGGATGGGTCGGGACGGCCAGCGGGTCGCCGTTGAGCGCCTCGTCCTGCCGCATGAGCGACGAGGAGACCAGCGTGTAGAGCGGTACGACGACGAGCAGCAGCCAGACCGTCGAGCCCAGGCCGGCCAGGGGGTTGCCCCATCTCCTGCGGCGCCGCGCGGCGGTCTGCCGGCCGCGGGTCACGGGTGACGCGGGGCGCGTCTCGGGGCGGGTGTCGATCGACATCGCGTCACATACCTTCCCGGGTGGACCGCATGTTCCCGAAGCCGCTGAAGCGGACCAGGACCAGCGACAGGGCGGTGGCCACCACGACGAGCGCCGTCGCGATCGCCGCGGCGTAGCCGAGGTCGTAGGTCTGGAAACCGGTCCGGTACATCAGGTACGGGAGCACGGTGGTGTCCGTGCCGGGGCCGCCCCTGGTCATGATCAGCACGGTGTCGAAGTAGGTCAGCGATCCGACGATCATCAGGACCGATGAGGTCGTGATGGTGTGGCGCAGCTGCGGCAGGGTGATGTGGAAGAACTGCCGCAGCATGCCGGCGCCGTCGATCTCCGCCGCCTGGTAGAGGACCTGCGGGATCTGCCGGGTGCCGCCCTGGTAGATCAGGGTGTGGAAGGGCATGAACTGCCAGCCGCCGACGAACGCGACGGTGAGCAGCGCCCCGGTGGACGAGCCCATGATGTTGGGGTCGATTCCGAACCAGGGGCCGATCTTCTTGATCACGCCGAAGTTGGGGTCGAGCAGCGCATGGAAGAGCATCGCGATGGCCGTGGTGGAGAGCAGCAGCGGAATGAAGAAGACCGCCGAGAGCACGGCCCTGCTGCGCTGTCTGCCCGCCGCCCAGACGCCGAGCAGCAGGGCCACGGGGGTCTGGAACACCCAGCTGACCGAGGTGAGCAGCAGGCTGAGCCAGGCGGCCTGGCGGAACTCCGGGTCCTTGAACAGCCGGGTCCAGTTGTCCAGACCGATGGGGGTCGGGGAGTTCAGCCCGTCCCAGTGGCAGAAGGAGAGGTAGACGGCGATCGCCAGCGGGACGATCGCGAAGAGGGCGAAGAAGAGGATGCCGGGCACGGCCCAGCCGACCGAGGGGCGGCCGACGTGGCCGCCGGCCGCCTTCGCTCCTCCGCGCACCTTCTTGTACGAAGAGACGTGGGACATCGCTACTTGACGGCCTTCATCGCGGCGACGAACTGCTCGGGCGTGGAGGTGCCGGCGAACAGCTTGCTGATCTCGGTGAGCAGCGGGGTGGCGTAGCGGGACTCCAGCGCCTGGTCCCAGGAGAGGGTGAAGCTCGGGGCCTTCTGGACCATGTCGTACTGGTCCTTCGCGTACTGCGGGTTGGGCGAGCCGCTCAGCATGGAGGCGGCGTTGGACGTGGTCGGCACGTCACCGTTGTCGACCAGCGCCTGGGCGTAGGACTTGGAGGCCATGGTCTTCAGGAAGGCTATGGCCGCGTCCTTGTGCTTGGTGCGGGAGTTGATCGACCAGTAGTTGGTGGGGTTGCCCACCACGTCGGCCGGGTCCCCGACACCGCCGGCCACGGTCGGGAAGTTGGCCCAGCCGAGGTCCTTCTTGGCGAACTCGGGCGCCTTGCCGAGCTGGGTCGAGTACTCCCACGAGCCCATCAGGTGCATGGCCGCCTTGCCCTTGCTGAGCAGGGTGGGTGCGGCGCCGCTGCCGTAGTCGACGGAGTTGAAGTTCTTGCCGAAGGCTCCGCCGTCGACCAGTTCCTTCACGGTCTGGGCGGACTTGAGGACCGCGGGGTCGCCCCAGCCGGAGGAGTCCCCGTTCTGGATCTTCTTGAAGACCTCGGGGCCGCCGATCCGGTCGAGCAGGTACTCCATCCACATCAGCTCGGGCCACTTCTCCTGGCCGCCGAGCGCGAAGGGGGTGATGCCCTTGGCCTTGAACGTGGTGATGGCGTGCTGCAGGTCCTCCCAGGTCCTGGGGGCCTCCAGCTTGTTCTCGGCGAAGAGCTTCTTGTTGTAGAAGAGCATCACGGGCTGCATGCCGCGCATCGGCACCCCGTAGATCTTTCCGTCGAGGCTGCCCGCCTCGACGATGGACGGGAGGAAGCCGTCCTTGAGCGCGGCGTCGTTCTTGACGGTCGAGGTCAGGTCGACGAGCTGGCCGGCGTCGAGGTACGGCTTGATGGAGCCGCCGCCCCAGTTGTAGAAGATGTCCGGGGCGCTGGGCGAGCCCATGGCGCTGCGCAGCTTGTTGACGTACTCCGTGCCCGGGACCGGGATCAGCTTGACCTTGACCTTCGAGGTCTTGTTGAACTCCTTGACCGCCGCCTGCTGGATCTTGACGGCGTCGTCCCCGTAGACGTACGCCGTGATCGTGTCACCGCCGCCGCCGCTGCCGCCGTTCGATCCGCAGCCGGCGAGCACGCCTGCCGTGACCATGGCGGCACCGGCCGCGGTCCATCTCGCCGCACGCGAACTCCGAGTGAAAATTCCCGACCCCATGACCGCACCTCTGTCGAATGTTTCGGCCTTGCTTGCGAATGTTGCCGGAACCGTACGGTCGGGTTTCGGGCCCGTCAAGAGGGGCGGCGGAGGAAATCCCGCTCGGGGTCCAGCCCCTGCCTCCCTGCGGCGGGGAGCTACGATTCCCGGTATGAGCCCCGCAAACGTCCAGTCACATCAGGAGAACGCGCCCACCGGCGAATCGTCGGAAGGCACCGCCACCCTGGCGGAAATCGCCCGCGCGGCCGGAGTCTCGGCTCCGACAGTTTCGAAGGTGCTGAACGGCCGCGCCGATGTCGCCCCGGGGACGCGGACCAAGGTCGAGGAACTGCTGCTGCTGCACGGCTACCGCCGCAGACGCGGCTCCACCACCCAGTCGCAACTGATCGATCTGGTCTTCCACGAGCTGGACAGCGCGTGGGCGATGGAGGTCGTCCGCGGGGTGGAGAACGTCGCCCGCGAGGAGGGGCTGAGCCTGGTGCTCTCCGAGAGCGCGGGCCGGCTCACCCCCGGGCAGACCTGGGTGGACGGGGTGCTGGCCCGCCGGCCGGTCGGGGTGATCCTCGTCCTCTCGGACCTCACCGCCGCCCAGCGCGCCCAGCTGACCAGCCGCAGCATCCCGTACGCGGTGGTGGACCCGGCGGGCGACCCGGGGGACGACGTCCCCTCGGTCGGGACGACGAACTGGCAGGGCGGACTGGCCGCCACCCGCCATCTCACCGGACTCGGGCACCGCCGCATCGGGGTCATCAGCGGGCCCTCGCGGATGATGTGCAGCCGGGCCCGGGTGGACGGCTACCGCGCCGCCCTGGAGACCGCGGGCCTGCCGATCGACCCCGAGCTGGTCCGCGAGGGGGAGTTCCAGCACGAAGCCGGGTACACGGCGGGGCTGGAGCTGCTGCGCCTGCCCGACCGGCCGACGGCGGTCTTCGCGGGCAACGACCTCCAGGCGCTCGGCGTCTACGAGGCCGCCCGTGAGCTGGGCCTGCGCATCCCGGAGGACCTCAGCGTCGTCGGCTTCGACGACCTGCCGCTCACCCGGTGGATCGGGCCGCCGCTGACCACGGTGCGCCAGCCGCTGACGGAGATGGCCGAGACCGCCGCCCGCCTGGTCGTCGACCTCGGGCGGGGCAGGCAGCCGGCGACCACGCGCGTCGACCTGGCGACCAACCTGGTGGTGCGCAGCAGCACGGCGGCGCCCGGCCACTGATCAACTCCGTTGCGCGGGCCGGCCGGCGTCCGTACCGTCGCGCGGCATGAAGACCCCTGTCCTGCGCACCCGGCGGCTGCTGCTGGAGCCGTACACCCCCGCCGACGAGGAAGGGTTCGTGGCGCTCTTCCAGGACGCCGGGGTGGCCCGCTGGATGGGCGGGGGACCGGCCACGGAGGCGGCGGACCGGGCGCTGTTCGGGCGGATCTTCACCAAGGTGTACGCGCGGGACCTGTTCGGCGTGTGGGTGGTGCGGCAGGACGGGCGCGCCGTCGCGCACGCGGAGATCAAGCCGTCCCCCACCCCCGGCGTGGACGGCCACGAGATCGTCTACGCGGTGACCCCGTCGGCGTGGGGGCGGGGGCTGGGCACCGAGATCACCGAGGCGCTGCTCGCCCACGGCTTCGGCACCCTGGGCCTGGCCGAGGTGCACGCCACCGTGGACCCCGCCAACGAGGCCTCGCTCGCCCTGCTGGGCCGGACCGGTTTCCGTCACGTCCGGGACATCCCCGAGGACGACGGGAGCACGGCCCTCCTCCTGACCCGCCGGAAGACGGCCGCCGAGGGGCCGGAGCACCGGGTGCGCTGAGCGCGGGCGCGGGCGCCCGCCGCGGATGCGACGAGTGTCCGGAGCCGTCCTGCGCGCCACTGTCAGTGGCTGGGTGCAGACTGGCGCGTATCCGGCACAACGGCGTTTCGGGAGGTTCGGTCATGACCGATGTTCTGCTCACCGTCGGCACCCGCAAGGGGCTCTTCATCGGCCGCAGGCACGGCGGGGCGTGGGAGTTCGACGGACCGCATTTCAACGCGCAGGCGATCTATTCGATCGGCATCGACAAGCGCGGGAAGGTCCCCCGCCTGCTGGTCGGCGGCGACAGCGCGCACTGGGGCCCCTCCGTCTTCCACTCCGACGACCTCGGTGCGAGCTGGGTCGAGCCGAAGCAGCCGGCCGTGAAGTTCCCGGAGTTCACGGGGACGTCCCTGGAGCGGGTCTGGCAGCTGCACCCGGCGGGCCCCGAGGCGCCCGGTGTGGTGTACGCGGGCACGGAACCGGCCGCGCTGTTCCGTTCGCGGGACGGGGGCGAGTCGTTCGAGATCGTCCGCCCGCTCTGGGAGCATCCGACGCGCTCGCGGTGGGTGCCCGGCGGGGGCGGCGAGGGGCTGCATACGGTGCTGACCGACGAGCGCGACCCGCGCTCGGTCACGGTCGCCGTCTCCACCGCGGGGGTGTTCCGGACCACGGACGGCGGCGAGAGCTGGGCCCCGGCCAACAAGGGGGTGTCGGCGGTCTTCCTGCCGGACCCGGACCCGGAGTTCGGCCAGTGCGTCCACAAGGTCAGCCGGGACGCGGTCGACCCCGACCGGCTCTACCTCCAGAACCACTGGGGCGTGTTCCGCAGCGACGACGGCGGGGACAACTGGACGGACATCGGCGCCGGACTGCCCTCCGACTTCGGGTTCGCGGTGGCCGCCCACCCGCACCGCGCGGACACGGCGTATCTCTTCCCGATCAACGCCGACGCCGACCGGGTGCCGGCCGACCACCGCTGCCGGGTCTTCCGGACCACCGACGCGGGCGCCAGCTGGGAACCCCTGTCGGCGGGGCTGCCCGACGGCGCGCACTACGGCACGGTGCTGCGCGACGCGCTCTGTACGGACGATGCCGATCCGGCGGGCGTGTACTTCGGCAACCGCAACGGCGAGGTGTACGCGAGCGAGGACGACGGGGACAGCTGGCAGCAGCTCGCCTCGCATCTGCCGGATGTCCTGTGTGTCCGGGCCGCGGCGGTCGACGGGTGACGGGCGGGGCGCCCGCCACGCCTACGGCTACGGCAGGCGCCAGTCCACCGGCTGCGCCCCCTGGCGGACCAGGAGTTCGTTGGTCTTGCTGAAGGGGCGCGACCCGAAGAAGCCGCGGTCCGCCGACATCGGGGACGGGTGGGCGGACTCGATCGCCGGGTAGTCGCCGAGTGACGGCCGGAGGTTGCGGGCGTCGCGCCCCCAGAGGACGGACACCAGCGGGGTGCCCCGCGCGACCAGGGCCCGGATGGCCTGCTCGGTGACCTCTTCCCAGCCCTTGCCGCGATGGGCGGCGGGCTTGCGGGGTGCGGTCGTCAGCGCCCTGTTCAGCAGCAGCACGCCCTGCCGCGTCCACGGGGTCAGATCCCCGTTCGACGGGCGCGGCAGGCCCAGGTCCGTGTTCAGTTCGCGGTAGATGTTCTCCAGGCTGCCGGGCAGCTGACGGACGTCCGGTGCGACCGCGAAGCTCAGCCCGATGGCCATGCCCGGTGTGGGGTAGGGGTCCTGACCGACGATCAGCACCCGAACTTCGTCGAAGGGCTGCTGAAAGGCGCGCAGGACGTTCGCCCCCGACGGGAGATAGGTGCGGCCCGCCGCGACCTCCGCGCGCAGGAAATCCCCCATCTCGGCGACGCGCCCCGCCACGGGGGCCAGCGCCCGGGCCCATCCGGGCTCCACCACTTCGTTCAAAGGTCGTGCTGTCACGCGCTCACCCTACCGGCGTAACGGCGGCCTCCTCCCGCCTCCCCCGACGCCGCCGAACTCGTGGGCCGGGAGGGCTCCGTGGCGACACCGCCGACGGTGCGCCGAACGTCTGCGGCTAGGCTGCCGCCGTCATTCCTCTGCTTACGGGAGCCATTCCATGGAGTCACACGGGCACGCGTCCGGGGAGCATGTCCTCGGCGTGGACTCCGGCGGTTCCGGGCTGAGGGTGGCGCTCGGCACCGTGGGCGGGGAGACCCCCCTGGCCACGGCGGTGTGCGCCGAACCGGTGCGGACCGGGTCCTCCGGCATCGACGCCGCCCATCTCCTCGAACAACTGCTGCCCACCGCCCGCCGGCTGCTCGCCGGGCACGGCGGCGGTGACCGCGTCGCCACCGCGGCCATCGGCGCGGCGGGCATGGCCACGCTCGGCGACCAGCTGCGCGCCGAGCTGCCCGCGGCGCTGGCGGACGCGCTCGGCGTACGCACACTGGCACTCGCCGCCGACGCGGTGACGGCGTACGCGGGGGCGGTCGGACAGCGCCCCGGCGCGGTCGTCGCGGCCGGCACGGGCCTGATCGCCCTGGGCACGGATCTGACCGGGTGGCGGCGGGCCGACGGCTGGGGCCATCTGCTGGGTGACAGCGGCGGAGGGGCCTGGATCGGACGGGCCGGACTCGACGCGGCGATGCGCGCCCACGACGGCCGGCGCGGCGGTTCCGCGGCGCTGCTGGCCAGGCTGGAGGCGGTGTTCGGGCCGGCGCCCGGGCTGCCCGGCCTGCTCTATCCGCGGACCGACCGGCCCGCGGTCCTTGCCTCGTTCGCACCCGAGGTGGCCGCGTGCGCGGCGCACGATCCGGTCGCCGACGGCATCCTCCGCGACGCCGCGGCCCACATCGCCGAGGCGGCCGCCGCGGTGTGCCCGAAGGCCGGGGCGGACGACGAACCGTATGAAGTGGCGCTCACGGGTGGCTTGTTCCGGATGGGCGACCCGCTGCTCGAACCGCTGCGTGCCGAGCTGGCGCGACAGCTGCCGCACGCACGGGCGGTCCCCGGTTCGGGTGATCCGCTGATGGGCTCCCTGCGCATCGCACAAGCGCTGGCCAGGGGCGGTCTGAGGCTGCCGCACCATCCCACGCTGCTCCGCGTCACCGTGTCCGCGCCGGGGACCGGCCGTATCCCGGGGGTGACAGAGCAGGGCAGTTGACCAGTAAGCCGCTCATCGGATAAATGCGGACAGACGACGCTCGACGGGGCCCTCCCCGAGCAGCGGGGTACCCAAAACCAGTAGCATGCGGCGCCATGAGCACCCCCACTGGGCCCGCTTCCGGCCTGCCTGTACGAATGCCGCGACCTCGCCAGTCCGGACGGCACCGCCGCCCGGAGCCCGTGGTCGCGCCTGAGGGCGCTGCCGCGCTCGTTCTCGCCGTTCCCGGTACCCCCTCCCCGGCCAGCCGCAGTCTGGCCGAAGAGGTGATCAGCATTGCCCGTTCCGAGCTGCCCGGCCTGAACGCCCTGATCGGTTATCTCGACGGCGACGATGCCGAGTACCCCACCCTTGCCTCCGTTCTCGCGCACTCCGCCGCCGAGCGTGTCGCGCGCTTCGAGCAGGCGCAGGCCGCCGGCCGTGAGGTCGCCGAGCCCGCCGGTCCGGCCGCCGTCGTGGTGCCGCTGCTCGCGGGCCCCGACGGCACCCTGGTGCAGCGGATACGCCGCGCGATCGAGGACAGCCGGGCCCAGGCCGAGCTGACCGATGTGCTCGGACCGCACCCGCTGCTCGCCGAGGCGCTGCACGTACGCCTCTCCGAGGCCGGTCTGGCCCGCGCGGACCGCGCGAGGCTCTTCACCGTGGCCACGGCCGCCGACGGCATCGTGCTGGCCACGGTGGGCGGCGAGGAGGCCGTTCAGGCCGCCGGGATCACCGGCATGCTGCTGGCCGCGCGGCTCGCCGTGCCGGTGATGGCCGCCGCGCTCGACGTCGAGGGCTCGGTCGCCTCGATCGCCGACCAGCTGAAGGGCTCCGGCTCGCAGCAGCTGGCCGTGGCCCCGTACCTGGTGGGCCCCGAGGTCGCCGACGGCCTGCTGGACGCCGCGGCGAAGGAGGCCGGCTGCGCGAGCGCGGAGCCGCTCGGCGCGTACCCGGCGATCGGCAAGCTGGTGCTGTCGATGTACACGAGCGCGCTCGGGATCGCTCCCCCGGTGGCGCAGGGGGCCCAGGCCCACTGATCGATCCGCAGGTCCGGCGGCCGGGTGCGCCGTCGGCGGCACGCCGATGCCCCGGGACCCTTCGAGGGTCCCGGGGCATCGGTGGTTGTCAGGCGAAGATCACGCAGGAGGGTGCCTGGACGTCCAGGGACCCTTCCGGGGCCGGGATGCCGGTGGCCGGGTCCACGGCGAACCAGGCGACGTTCCCGGACCGCTCGTTGGCGGCGTACAGCCGCCGTCCGCTGGGGTCGAGGGCGAGGTCGCGCGGCCAGTGCCCGCCGCAGCTCACCGTCGTGACCAGGGACGCCTGCTCGCCCGTGGCGTCGAGGGCGAGCACGGAGATGCTGTCGTGGCCGCGGTTGGCCGCCCACAGGAACCGGCCGTCATGGGCGACGACGACCTCGGACGGGTAGCTCTGCCCGCCGTCGCCGCCACTCGCCCCGGCGGGCAGCACGGACGTCTCGCCGACGGCCTCCAGGGTTCCGGCCGCGGCGTCCCACCGGCACACCGTGACCGTGGGCTCCAGCTCGTTCAGCACATAGGCGTGGGCGCCCGCCGGGTGGAAGGCGAGGTGGCGCGGGCCGGTGCCGGGGCGCAGCACCGTCTCACCGTGCAGGCGCAGCTCCCCGGTGTCCGGGTCGAGTGCGCAGATCCGTACCGAGTCGGTGCCGAGGTCGACGCTGAGCACCCAGTTCCCCGACGGGTCGGGGAGGACCTGGTGGGCGTGGGGTTCCTGCTGGCGGGCGGTGACCGGACCACTGCCCTCGTGGGTGAGCACGGTGCCGGCAGCGCCGAGGGAACCGTCCGCGAGCACGGGCAGGACGGTGACACTGCCGGAGCCGTAGTTGGCGGTGACGACATGGCCGGCCGCGAGGGCCAGGTGGGTGGGGCCGTTGCCCTCGACCGGTCGGATGTCCCCGAGCGGCCGCGGCACGTCGTGGCTGATGTCGAGGGCGCCTGCCGCCCCCTTCTCGGTCTCGCTGACCGCGTACAGGACCGCGCCGCCGGGGCCCGTGCCCCGGCCGAGGGCGAGGTAGGAGGGGTCGGGTACGACGTCCGTCGTGCCGAGGACGGTGAGCGCCCCGGTCTCCTGGTCCACGGCGGCGACGGTGATACCCCGTCCGCCCGCCGAGGTGAACGACCCGATGAATGCCCGTCCGGCACCGTTGCTGCTGTCCACCGCACTGCCTCTCTCCGCCGACTGATCGCGACGGCGGCGGCCGCCGCGATCTTCCGCGGCGACCGTAGCAGTGCCCGGCTGCGGTCTAGACCAGGGGTGCGGGTCAGGCCGGGACGAGGGGTGCGCGGGGCGGGGCGTGCAGGGGTGCGGCCAGTTCGGCGAGGGCCCGCTCCAGGCCGTGCAGGTGGGCGAGGGCGGGTTCGGTGACCGCCGGGTGGGCCGGGAGGCCGGCGGCAGGGGCGGTACGGGCCGGCCGTTCGGAGGCGGTGAGCGCCTCCACGGCGTTCTCGACGCGCCAGCAGGCCGCGGCGAGCCGGGCGTCGTGGGAGGCTTCCGGGTCCGCCGCGACGGAGGCCAGTCCGCGCACCTCGCGCGCACAGTCGTCCAGCAGCGCGAGCACGTGCCCGGCCCGGGCCCTGCGGGCGCGCAGCGGGCTCAGGGGGTGGACCAGCGGGGCCAGCGAGAGACGGACGCGGCCGAGCAGCGCCTCCAGCTCGGCGACGCGCGGCGCCGGGTCGGCGCCGGCCGAGCCGGAGAGCCGGGCGGCGGCCTCCTCGGTGCAGGCGTGGACGCAGCGCAGCGCCCGCTGGATCCAGGCGTCGGTCGTGGCGTGCGTGGTGACGGGCAGCACGACGAGCACCGCGAGCATCGCGCCGAGCGCGCCGACGGCCGTCTCGCCGAGCCGCAGCGCGAGCAGGCCCGGGTCGAGCACCCCCAGGGAGCCGTAGAGCGCCCCGGCCATCACCGTCACGGAGAGCATCATCCAGGTGTAGGAGACCGCCGCGGTGTAGAAGATCCCGAAGACCCCGGCCGCGACGAGGAGCGCGGTGGGTACCGGAGCTCCGTGCAGCGGGACGACGACGGCCAGGCCGACGGGGATGCCGATCAGCGTGCCCAGGACCCGGCGGAAGCCGCGTACCAGCGTCTCGCCGCGTGAGGCGGTGTTCACGAAGACCCACCAGGTGGCACCGACGGCCCAGTACCAGCGCTGGTCGGACATGAGCTGTCCCGCCAGGAGCGCGACGGTTCCGCCGGCGGTCGCCTGGATCGCCTGCCGCGTGGTGACCCTGGCCAGGCCCGCGCCCATGACCGGGGCGGGCACGGTGGGCGCGGTCAGCCGGCGTTCGTAGCACCACAGCCCGAAGCGGACGGCCGAGGAGGAGAGCAGCGAGAGGGCGACCGCGGAGTAGAGCTCGGGGAGCTGTCCGGGGAGGGTGTGGAGGAACTGCGTGGTGAAGAAGGCCATGAAGGCGAACACACCGAGGGAGTGTCCGCGCGGTCCCCACCGCCGCGCGTAGACGCCCGCGCCCATGACCGCGAGGAAGGCCGCGTCGCGTGCGGCGGGGTGGTCGTGGAGCAGGGCGGCGAGCGCGAGCACCGGGAAGCCGACGGCGGGCAGCAGGGCGGTGGTGACGGCCTGGCCGCGGACGGTGGGATCGGTCACCGTGAACAGGGCGAGGAGCGCGGCCAGCCCGCCGGTGATGGCCGCGACCAGGGAGTGTCCGGCCAGGCCGCACACCGTCACCGCGAGGCCGATGCCGAGGACGGCCCGGGCGGCGAACCTCAGCCGCAGCCGCCCGGGGTCCCGGGCCACGAACGCTCTCTTCAGCACTGCTACTCCCCGCCTCCGTCCGCCGGCTCCGCTCACCGGCATGAAAAAGGCGCCGCGGAATCCGCAGCGCCATCGACAGGTACATCAGAGCATCCGGAGGCCTGTTGGCTCAAATTGACACCGGAAGACTGGACCAATGGCACAGTAGTCAGCCACCCCTGAGCGCCACCGGCCGACCAACGGACCACCGCCCGGCGCACCCCGTCGCAACGACGCCGCCCGGCCCGTCCCGGCACGGCACCTCACAAACCCTCCCCCGGGCCGGTGACAGCACCCCTCGCGCATGGTGTGGACATGATGAGTTGACATCACTACGCTCACCCTTGGTCTAGACCGCAGAACCCTCCGGACATCACCCCACATCTCCAGGAGCGACGTATGCGCAGAAAGATCACTTCCTTACTGGCCGGGCTCGGCCTGGCCGGCGTGGCGCTGTTCGCCACCTCCGGCAGCGCCCAGAGCCACGGCTACACCGACTCCCCCATCAGCCGCCAGCAGCTCTGCGGCATCGGCACCGTCAAGCACTGCGGCCAGATCCAGTGGGAGCCCCCGAGCGTCGAGGGCCCCAAGGGATTCCCCACGCGCGGACCGGCCGACGGCCACATCTGCGCGGGCGGCATCGGCCGCTTCTCGGAGCTCGACGACCCGCGGGGCGGCGCCTGGCCCGCCACCCGGGTCACCGCCGGACAGAACTACACGTTCAACTGGCGGATCGAGGCCCGGCACGCCACGACCGACTTCCGCTACTACATCACCAAGGACGGCTACGACCCGGCCCGGCCGCTCACCCGGGCCGACCTGGAACCGCAGCCGTTCCTCACCGTGCCCTTCGGCGGCCGGCTGCCCGGCTCGACGGTGACCCACTCGGGTGTGCTGCCGCAGAAGTCCGGCAAGCACCTGATCCTCGGCGTGTGGACGATCTCCGACACCGGCAACGCCTTCTACGCCTGCTCCGACGTGCAGTTCTGACACTCCGCCGCCATGGCCCGGCGGTGCGCCGTTGGTACAGTCGCTGCCCCGACCGACGTACCACGGAGAGGCCGGCGGACCATGGCGGTGGACGCGCTCGACACCCGGATCCTGCGGCTGCTCATCGAGCAGCCGCAGACGAGCGTGCGCGAGTACGCGCGGATCCTGTCCATCGCCCGGGGCACCCTCCAGGCCCGTATCGACCGGCTGGAGCGGGACGGTGTGATCACCGGCAGCGGTCCCTTCCTCTCCCCCGCAGCCCTCGGCCACCCGGTGCTCGCCTTCGTGCACCTGGAGGTGACGCAGGGGCATCTGGACGATGTGGGCGAGGCGCTCGCCGCCGTGCCGGAGATCGTCGAGGCCTTCTCGACCACCGGCGGCGGTGATCTCCTGACCCGGGTGGTGGCCCGGGACAACGGGCATCTGGAGGACGTGATCCAGCGGCTGATCCAGCTGCCCGGCGTGGTCAGGACCCGGACCGAGGTGGCCCTGCGCGAACGGGTTCCGCACCGGTTGCTGCCCCTGGTCGAAGCGGTAGGCCGGGCGGCGGCATCCGACCGGGGATGACCCGCCGAGAACATGACCGCCTCGGACGTCTCCGGTCTGGCGCCCCGTCACCGCGCGGGCGGCCGGGCCCGGATGACGGGCGGTCGACCGGGGGTCCGCGCGCCGGATATCCTGATCATGCCGTGTGCTCCCACCCCGCCCCTCGTTCCCGGCGAGGCCGCCGCGGCGGCCGAAGCGGTCCCCGGCCGGAACTGTCCGAGATACCCGAGCTATGCGAGATAGGTGTGCACAGGTGCTGGTTGCTGGTCGGTACCGATTGATATCCGCCATCGGCCGTGGCGGGATGGGTGAGGTGTGGCGGGCCACGGACGAGATCCTCGGCCGGGCCGTCGCCGTGAAGCTGCTGCTGGGGGAGCACGCCGACGAGTCGGCGACCGCCCGGTTCCGGCTGGAGGCCCAGACCGCCGCCCGGCTCAGCCATCCGCATCTGGTGGCGGTGTTCGACTTCGGGTCGTGGGAGGACCGTCTCTTCCTGGTGATGGAGCTGGTCGAGGGCCGGAGCCTGTCCGATCTCCTCCTGGCGCAGGAGCGGCTGGGACCGGAGCAGGTCGCCCGGATCGCCGGCCAGGCGGCCGCCGGACTGGCCGCGGCCCACCGGCAGGGCATCGTCCACCGGGACATCAAGCCGGGAAACCTGATGCTGGACGCCGAGGGCTCCGTCAAGATCGGCGACTTCGGCATCGCCCAGTTCGTCGACGACCCCTCGGCCGCCCTCACCACGACCGGCCACATCGTCGGCACGAGTCTCTACCTCGCCCCCGAACGGGCCCTCGGCCGCACGGCCGGTGCCGCGTCGGACATGTACTCCCTCGGCTGCGTCGTCTACCAACTGCTGCTCGGTCAGCCGCCGTTCCGCTCGGACACCGCGACCGCGACCCTGTACCAGCACGTGGACACACCGCCGACGCCGCTGCGGCAGCGCGGCGTCGAGATGTCCGCGGCCTTCGACTCCTACCTCCTCGGCCTGCTCGCGAAGCAGCCCGAGGAGCGGCCGAGTGCCCAGCAGGTCGCCGACTGGTTCCTCAGCGAGGCCTGGCGGGGGCAGGCGGAGCCGCTGCCGCAGCACCGGCCCGCTCCCCCGCGTGCCGCGTCCCCGGCCTACGCGCCGACGACGGCACCGCCCGCCGTGCCCGGCCGGCACTCCGGCGCGGACTCCGGTGCCCCGACGACGTACCGGCTGCCCCAGGCGCAGGGCCACGGGCGGCGGGCAGCGGGCCGGTCCCGCAACAGCAGGCGGCGCAGCACCAGAGAGGCGATCAGACGCAGACCCCGCGTGGCCAGCGCCATCGCGGGCACGATCGCCTTCCTCGCCGCCGTCTACCTGGGCATGAGCCTGTTCTCCCCCGACTCCAGCTCGGCCACCACACCTCAGGACAGCGGAACGACGAGCGGGTCCGTCTCGCCCGCGCCGTGACGGGAGCGGCGCGGGCGAGGAGCCGGGGACCGGCTACCAGCGACCGTGGACGGACGCGCGGATCCTGCGGTCGTAGAGGTCCCGCACCGCGTCGGCCGTGCTCCGCGGCAGCGGACCCTGTGCCGCGGCCGCCGCGTTGCCCAGGGCCTGCTCCACGGAGCGCGCTCCGGGGATGACCGCGGTGACGCCGGGCTGCTGGATGATCCAGCGCAGCGCGGTCTGCGCGGGAGTCGCGCCGTCCGGAGCGAGCCCGGCGAACTCTGCGGCGGCGGCCACCCCGGTGCCGTAGTCGACTCCGGAGAAGGTCTCGCCCTGGTCGAACGCCTCACCGTGCCGGTTGTACGTGCGGTGGTCCTCGGGTGCGAAGACGGTGTCCGCGGTGTACCTGCCGGACAGCAGCCCGGAGGCGAGCGGCACCCGGGCGATGATGCCGACCCCCGCCGCGCGCGCGGCGGGGAGCACCTCGTCCAGGGGCTTGAGCCGGAACGGGTTGAGGATGATCTGGACGCTCGCGACACCGGGCCGGGCGATGGCGGTCAGCGCCTCGGCACACGTTTCGGCACTCACCCCGTAGGCGGCGATCCGCTCCTCGGCGACCATCGTGTCGAGCGCGTCGTAGACCTCGTCCGAGGAGTAGACGGCCGTCGGCGGGCAGTGCAGCTGTACGAGGTCGAGGGTGTCGACCCCGAGGTTGGCCCGCGAGCGGTCGTTCCACGTACGGAAGTTGTCCAGGACGTAGTTCTCCGGCACCTGATCGGCGCGCCGGCCCATCTTCGTCGCGACGAGGACGCCCGTGTCGGGGCGCTCCTTCAGATAGCGGCCGATGAGCTGTTCGCTGCGGCCGTCCCCGTACACGTCGGCGGTGTCGAAGAAGGTGACGCCGCCTTCGACGGCGGCGTCGAGCACGCCGAAGGCATCGGCCTCACGCACCTCGCCCCAGTCTCCGCCGAGCTGCCATGTGCCCTGTCCGACGACCGATACGTCCCGTCCGGTCCTGCCCAGTTCGCGCTGCTCCATGAGGATCATGCTACGTCCGCCGGGGCCCGGGCCGCCCTGATCAGCCGGCGTCCCGGCCGAGCTCGGCGAGTCGGCGGACCTCCTCGTCGGTGAGCCGCAGGGCGCCTGCCGCCACGTTGGCCTCCAGGTGGTCGGGGTCGCCCGTGCCCGGGATGGCGAGGACGTGCGGGGCGCGCTGGAGGGTCCATGCCAGCCGGACCTGGGCGGGCGAGGCGTCGTGGGCCCGGGCGACGTCGAGCAGAGCCTCGTCCTCCGCCGACCGGTCGGCTCCCGACTGTCCGGCGTCGCCGGCGATCGAGTAGAACGGCACGAAGGCGATGCCCAGCTCGCCGCAGGTCCGCAGCACCTCCTCGGCGTCGGCGCGGCGGGTGCCGATGCCGTACCGGTTCTGCACACAGACGACCGGTGCGATGGCGAGGGCCTCGGCTATCTGCTCGGGCCAGACGTTGGAGAGTCCCAGGTGGCGGATGAACCCCTCCTTCTGCAGTTCGGCCAGAGCGCCGAAGGACTCGGCGATCGGGGCCGGGCCGTTCACCCGGAGGTTCACCACGTCGAGGTGGTCGCGGCCGAGCTGGCGGAGGTTCTCCTCGACCTGCCCGCGCAGTTGCCCGGGCCGGGCCCAGTCCAGCCAGTCGCCCGAAGGCCCGCGGCCGGGGCCGACCTTGGTCGCGATGACCAGGTCGTCGGTGTAGGGCCCCAGGGCACTGTTGATCAGCTCGTTGGCCGAGCGCCGCGGCGAGAAGTAGAAGGCGGCGGTGTCGATGTGGTTCACACCGAGCTCAACGGCCCGGCGCAGCACCGCGACGGCCCGGTCGCGGTCGTGCGGGCCGCGGTCGTCGCCGAACGCCGCACCGTTCTGGGTCAGGCGCATGGCGCCGAACCCGATCCGGTTGACGGTCAGGTCGCCGAGCTGCCAGGTGCCGGCAGCCGCTGCGGTGATGAGGTGCGAAGTCAAGGGCGTGATGCCTTCCTCGAAGGAGTGCTGGACAAGGGGGTGCCGAACCGGAAGGCCAAGCGGTGAATGACAGAGGTCTTGCGCCGAGGGATGGAATCGTGATACCTTCGCCTCAACATCCGTGCTACTTGCACCACTTGGCGCGGATGCAGAATAGAGCAAGCCCGTCGGTTCGTCCAGCCCCGCCCTCCTCCCCCGCACCACGAGGAGGGTTTTTCGCTGTCCGGCCACCCTCCGCGGCGATGGCTTTCCTGTGCGCCGGCTGTGCGATCCCACAGGTCCGACTTGACCAGACTTGCCAAGTCCCCCCGAGGAGCCCGCAGTTCGTTGACGAGGTCATGGCGACGTGTGAGTGTTCGGTCGCCCGATCACGGACACCACCTGGGCGGACGGCCCGCGCCGGCCGAACGGGCGGGTGCGTCTCCCCACGCCGCTGCCCGTGACCGAGGTCCCCACGAACCGAGGAGCCTCGATGAAACGCAGACCGATGACGGCCGGGACAACCCTGGCCGTCCTCGCCGGAATGCTGGTCGTCACGAGCGGCCAGTCAGCTTCTGCAGAACCGTCGCCCCCGTCCCCGACTCCCCTGTCGGCCGCCGTGTCGGCCGCCGACCGGGCCGCGGCCGGCGGTCTCGACACCCTGGCCAAGGGACCCGAGGAACGGTACGAGCGAAAGACGGTGACCCCCTGGGTCAACGGGCTCTACTCCGTCGCGTACGAACGCACCTACCGCGGCCTTCCGGTCGTCGGCGGGGACGCCGTCGTGGTCTCCGACTCCAAGGGGCACATCCGCGGATCCCAGTCGGCCCTCTCCCGGCGCGTCAACGTGCCGACCACCGCGACCGTCCCGGCCAGGACGGCCGAGGCCACCTCGCGCAAGCGGCTCCGCTCGGTGGAGCGGGTCGACAGCCACCGGCTGGTCGTCCGGGCCACCGGCACGAAGACCCGGCTGGCCTGGGAGACCGTACTCACCGGCCGGACCGGCAAGGCCCCCAGCCGCCTGCACGTCTTCGTCGACGCGGGTACCGGCGCGGTGCTCGACAGCTATGACGACGTCAAGGCCGGCACCGGCAACAGCCAGTGGAACGGCCCGTCCCCGCTCTCCATCAACACGACGTCCTCCGGCGGAAGTTACTCCCTGCGCGACCCGGGACGCCCCGGGCTGACCTGCGCCGACTACAGCACCGGGAGCGTCTTATCCAAGTCGAGCGACTCCTGGGGAACCGGCAGCGCCTCCAGCAAGGAGACGGGCTGCGTCGACGTCATGTGGGCGGCCCAGCACGAGTGGGACATGCTGCGCGACTGGCTGGGGCGCAACGGCCACGACGGCAACGGCCGCAGCTGGCCGGTCAAGGTCGGGCTCAACGACGTGAACGCCTACTGGGACGGCTCCACCGTCTCCATCGGCCACAACAACGCCAACCAGTGGATCGGCGCCATGGACGTCGTGGGCCATGAGTTCGGCCACGGCATCGACCAGTACACACCCGGCGGCGCCAACAACGAGTCCGGGCTCGGCGAGGCCACCGGCGACATCATGGGGGCGCTCACCGAGGCGTACACCAACGAGCCCGCCCCGTACGACGACCCGGACTACACCGTCGGCGAGAAGATCAACCTCGTGGGCAACGGGCCGATCCGGATCATGTACAACCCGGGACAGATCGGCGACCCGAACTGCTACAGCTCCGCCATACCCGGCACCGAGGAGCACGCGGCGGCCGGTCCCCTCAACCACTGGTTCTATCTGCTCGCCGAGGGCTCGAACCCCGGCGGCGGCAAGCCGTCCAGCCCCACCTGCAACAGCTCCACCGTCACCGGAGTGGGCATCCAGAGCGCGGGCAAGGTCTTCTACGGCGGCATGCTGCTCAAGACCAGCGGCATGACGTACAAGCGCTACCGCACCGCCACACTGACCTCGGCCAAGAACCTCGACGCCACCTGTGTGCTGTACAACCGGACGAAGGCGGCCTGGGACGCGGTGAGCGTCCCCGCCCAGAGCGGTGACCCCACCTGCACCCCGAGCGGCAACAACGACTTCTCGCTGTCGCTCGACCCGGCATCCGGCTCGGTGAAGCAGGGCAGTTCGGTGACGGCCACGGTCAGGACGACCGTGACCTCCGGCAGCGCACAGACGGTGAGCCTGTCGGCGACCGGACAGCCGAGCGGTGTGTCCGTCGCCTTCAGCCCGTCCTCGGTCCAGTCCGGCGCGACCTCGGCGATGACCGTCTCGACGACATCGGCCGCCGCACCCGGGACGTACACCCTCACCGTGAAGGGCGCGGGCACCCAGGACCACACCGTCCAGTACACCCTGACCGTCGGTGACGGCGGCAATCCGGGCGGCACGGCCCCCGACATCAGCGTCGCCAACGTCCAGGCGCACCTCACGCAGCTGAACACGATCGCCACCCAGAACGGCGGCAACCGGCGGGCCGGCAGCGCCGGTTACACCGCCTCGCTCGCCTATGTGAAGGGCAAGCTTCAGGCGGCCGGCTACACCGTCAGCGAGCAGACCTGCACCACCTGCACCTACCGGGGCAACAACCTGATCGCGGACTGGCCGGGCGGTCCCGCCGACCGCACCGTGATGTTCGGCGCCCACCTGGACGGGGTCGCCGCCGGTCCCGGCATCAACGACAACGGCTCCGGTTCCGCGACCCTGCTGGAGAACGCGCTCGCCCTGGCCCAGCAGAACCCGACGATGACCAAGCATGTGCGCTTCGCCTGGTGGAACGGCGAGGAGCAGGGTCTGGAGGGCTCCGAGTACTACGTCGGTCAGCTCACCGCCGCCCAGCGGGCCGCCATCAACGCCTACTACAACTTCGACATGGTCGCCTCGACGAACGGCGGCTACTTCATCAACAACCTCAACTCGGCGGCCTCGGCCCCGATGAAGGAGTACTGGACCTCGCTCGGCCTGGCCCCGGAGGAGAACATCGAGGGCCAGGGCCGCTCGGACGACTACTCGTTCCAGCAGGGCGGCATCGCCACCTCCGGTTACGCGACCGGTGCCAGTGACACCAAGTCCGCCGCACAGGCCACCAAGTGGGGCGGTACCGCGGGCCGTTCGTACGACCCCTGCTACCACCAGTCGTGCGACACCACCGCCAACATCAACGCGACCGCGCTCAACCGCAGCGCCGACGGGGTCGCCTACACCGTCTGGAAGACGGCGGTCGGCACCACCGCGCCCGCCGACGACTTCTCCGTCTCGGTGAACCCGGTCTCCGGCAGCGTCCAGCCGGGCGCGTCCGTCACCGCGACCGTGGCCACGGCCACCACAAGCGGCTCCGCGCAGAGCGTGCGGCTCAGCGCCTCCGGTGCGCCCAGCGGGGTCACCGTGTCCTTCGCCCCGGCCTCCGTGCAGTCGGGCGCCTCGTCCACGATGACCGTCTCCGCCGGGGCGCAGGTCACCGCGGGCACGTACAGCATCACCGTGACGGGGACGGGCACCGCCACCCACACCACCACGTACTCGCTGGTCGTCGGGGGCTCCAGCAGCTGCCAGGCCCGGCAGGTCGTCGCCAACGGCGGGTTCGAGAACGGCACGGCACCCTGGAGCCAGTCGGCCGGGGTCATCAACAACCGGACCTCCGAGAAGCCCGCGCACAGTGGCGCCTACCAGGCCTGGTTCGGCGGCTGGGGCAGCACGCACAGCGACACCGCCACGCAGTCGCTGACCGTACCGGCGGGCTGCTCGACCTACCGGCTGTCGTTCTACCTGAGCACCGACACCGACGAGTCGGCGGGCGACCCGACGGCCTACGACACGTTCACCGTGAAGCTGGGTTCCCGGACGCTGGCCACGTACTCGAACGTCGACGCGGGCAGCGGCTATGTCCAGCAGTCCTTCGACGTCGGCTCCGCCGCGGGGCAGACGGTGACGCTGGGGTTCACCAGTAAGGAGGACGCCTACCTGCAGACGAGCTTCGTCGTGGACGACGTGGCACTGGACGTCAGCTGATCAACTCCCGGAGGCCGTGGGGGCGGGGCGTGATCCACACGTCCCGCCCCGCTCCCGTCCCGGCATGAGATCCCGTATCGCTGTGATCGGCAGCGGCCCCGCAGGTCTGGCCTTCGCCCGTGTCCTCCACCGTCATGACCACCCCGTGACCGTCCTCGAACGCGATCCCTCCCGGGACGCCCGCCCGCCGGGCGGCACGCTGGACCTTCAGGAGGGACTGGGCCAGCGCGCGCTGGAGAAGGCGGGCGTGCTGGCGGAGTTCCGGGAGCTGTCCCGCCCCGAGGGGCAGGCCATGCGCATCCTGGACACGGACGGGACCGTGCTGCGCGACTGGCAGCCCCGTCCGGATGAGCGGGCGAATCCGGAGATCGACCGGGGCCAGCTCCGTGACCTGCTGCTCGGCCCCCTGGACGTCCAGTGGGGGCGGGAGGTGACGGAGGTCGTGCCGGGCGGCGGGGACGGCGCGCTGGTCCGCTTCGCGGACGGGCGGCAGGAGACCTTCGACCTCGTGGTCGGCGCGGACGGCGCCTGGTCCCGGGTCCGTCCGGCGCTCTCGCCCGTGACGCCGCAGTACACCGGTGTCACCTACGTCGAGACCTCCCTGGACGACATCGACACCCGCCACCCCGGCCTCGCCCGGCTGGTCGGCGACGGTTCCGTGGCGGCGTACGGCGTGAACCGCTCGATCGTCGCCCAGCGCAACAGCGGCGGCCACGTCAAGGTGTACGCCCAGTTCCGCACGGAGGAGGACCGGACCCCCCAAGGGGCGGCCGGCACCGATGCCGACGCCGTGCGATCGGGCCTGCTGGCACTGTTCGAGGGCTGGGCACCTCCCGTCCTCGACCTCCTCCGCCACGGCACGTCCTTCGTCCGCCGCCCCCTCCACACCCTTCCCGCGTCCCACACCTGGGCGCATGTCTCCGGGGTGACGCTCCTGGGCGACGCCGCCCACCTGATGCCCCCGCTGGGAGCGGGCGCGAACCTCGCGATGCTGGAGGGTGCCGAACTCGCCGAGTCCATCGCCTCCTCCGGCCCCGGGGATCTGGACGAGACCGTCCGCGCCTTCGAGGAACGGATGTGGACCCGGGCCGGCCGGTGGGCGAGCATCACGATCGCCGGCCTGGAACGCCTGGTGAGCCCGGACCCGTCCGCCGCCCTCGCCCTCTTCGACGACGTCCAGCCCTCCTGACCGGTTGCCGCGGACCCCCGGCGCCCGCTCAGCGGACCACCGCCGCCAGTCTGCGGACGAAGTCGTCCGTCTCCGGCCGTCGGGCCGTGCGGTCCGTGCGGCCGGCCAGTCTGGTGTGCAGGCCGCGCAGTTCCTGGCCGAGCAGCGTCGCGGGGTTCACCTCGGTGGTGTCGAGGACCGGGCCCGCCACAGCCTGCGCCGCCGCGGGGTCGCCGGCGCAGGCATGGGCGTCGGCCAGCCGCGCCAGGAACAGCATCCTCGCCGAGTGCATACCGGGCGGCAGCAGGCCGAGCGCGGTGCCCGCCGCCCCGACGGCACGGAGCGCGTAGCGGCGGTCGCCGGTGGCCGCGGCCAGATCGCGCAGCGCCCCGGCCGCGCCGGACTCCACCCGCAGACGCACGGAGGCGACGGAGAGCCAGGGTGCCTCCGTCTCGTCCCGTTCGCCGACCCGGTCCATCTGCGACCAGGCCCGGTCGATGTGGCCCAGGGTCCGGGCGGCGTCGCCCCGGACGGCGTGACCGCGCGCCTGGTACAGATCGCTCATGGCGCCCGCCCAGTGCCGGCCCGCGGCGGCCCGGCGGATCTCCTCGCCGTAGGCGAGCGCCGACGGGCCGTCACCCTCCAGCCGGGCAAGGGTGCTCATGTCGCTGAGCGCCGCGACCTCCGTCCCCACGTGACCGGCCATGGCGGCCCACACCAGGGAGCGGTCGAGCCAGGCCATCGCCGTCCCGTTGCGGCCCCACAGGAGCCGCAGGCAGCCCGCCGACTGCGCGTACTCGGCCGCGAGCGGCGCGAGCCGGCGCTGGTACGAGGCGGCGGGAAGCGCCATCCACCGGAGCATGGCGTGCAGGGTGCGCTCGACGACGGCGGTCGCTCCCGGCCAGGCGCGTTCCTCGTCGGCGCGCAGACAGACCGCGAGCAGGGCGGTCAGGGCGTGCACGGTGTCGTGGTCCAGGGCGGGCCGGGGCGAGGTGTCCGGGTCCAGGGCGCAGAAGACCGCGTGCAGCGCGATGACGTCGGTGAGCACGGGGACCGTGCAGCCGTCGCGGCCGTGGACCGGGCAGACGAGTCCGTAGGCGGGCAGGCTCACCGGCAGTACCGTCCCCGGCGGGAGCATCGCCAGGAGTTCCCCGCCCGCGGGTTCCCCGGGCAACGGGCCCCGGCGCGCGGGCGTCCGAGCCCCTCCCGCCCGCTCCTGCGCACCGGCGTCCTCGCACGCGGCCAGCAGGTCGCCGCCGGCGCCCAGAAGATCGTCCAGCCGGCCTGCCAGGGGCGGCGGTGTCCGGCGGCTGCCGTGCTCCAGTTTGCTGATGGCGGTGTGGTCGTAGCCGACGCGCGCGCCGACCTGTGCCTGGGTGAGGCCGGCCCGCCTGCGCCACTGACGTAACCGGACTCCGAACGATCTCCATGCCTCCGCGGTACGGGCGTCCGCCGGAACAGGGCCCATGCCCTCGGTCACCCGGAACCCCGTCGTCCCTGGTCAGGGACGCCACGCGTGCCACGCTCACGGCTCATGCCCCGGAGGATAGCGAGCGGCGGTGCCCGTTGTCCCCGGGGTGTCCGGAAGATGTCCGGTAACAGGCGCGGCGGTTTCCGGTAAGCGGATCCACCGACCCTTCACACCTGTCCACGGGAGCTGATCGGTTGCGGTGGCAACGACCCGCTTTCCTTCACTCACTCCGCGTGGCCGCAACATCATCCCCTGAATCGATGGTCCGTCAGATCCCTTACGGGGAAAGCCTCAAGGCTTCGGGAACTCGGTCAATCGTGAGGTATCAGTCATCATTTCTTGTTCTCAACAGAGCTCGGTGAAGCGGGTGTTGCACACCTATTGACGTGTGGGGACGCGAGGGAGAAGTATCCCCATCGGCCGGAGAGAGCGCTCTCCGGCTTCGTGTCGTGCACCCGTACCGCGACTCAGGAGAAAACCCCCATGTACGCACCCCCCTTGTTCCACAGACCCGCATCCTCGACGGGAAGGAGACGCACCGGCGTACTCGCCGCCGTCGCCGGTCTCGTCGTCTCGCTGCTGGCCTTCTCGCCGTCCACCCCGGCGAGCGCGGCACCCTCGCTGCTCTCGCAGGGCAAGACGGTGACCGCCTCCAGCCAGGAGAACTACGGCACCCCCGCCACGTCCGCCGTGGACGGCGACAACGGCACCCGCTGGTCCAGCGCGGCGGCCGACCCCCAGTGGATCAAGGTCGACCTGGGCTCCGCCGCCTCGGTCAGCCAGATCGCCCTGAAGTGGGAGACCGCCTACGCCAAGAGCTACAAGATCGAGTTCTCCACGGACAACAGCACCTGGAGCACCGCCTACTCGACCACCACGAGCCCGGGCGGCAACGAGACGCTGAACGTCTCCGGCACCGCCCGCTACGTCCGGCTCACCGGCACCACCCGGGCCACCCAGTACGGGTACTCGCTCTGGGAGTTCCAGGTGTTCGGCACCACCGGCGGCGGAGGCGGCCCGCAGATTCCCGGCGGCGGCGACCTCGGCCCGAACGTCCTGGTCTTCGACCCGTCGACGCCGGGCATCCAGGCCAAGGTCGACCAGATCTTCCAGCAGCAGGAGTCGGCGCAGTTCGGCACCGGCCGCTACGCGCTGATGTTCAAGCCGGGCACGTACAACAACATCAACGCCCAGATCGGCTTCTACACCCAGATCGCCGGCCTCGGGCTCAAGCCCGACGACACCACGTTCAACGGTGACGTGACCGTCGACGCGGGCTGGTTCAACGGAAACGCCACGCAGAACTTCTGGCGGTCCGCGGAGAACCTGGCGCTCAACCCCGTGAGCGGCACCGACCGCTGGGCCGTCTCGCAGGCCGCGCCCTTCCGCCGCATGCACGTCAAGGGCGGGCTCAACCTCGCCCCCAACGGCTACGGCTGGGCGAGCGGCGGGTACATCGCCGACAGCAAGATCGACGGCCAGGTCGGACCGTACTCGCAGCAGCAGTGGTACACCCGCGACAGCTCCATCGGCAGCTGGGGCAACGGCGTCTGGAACATGACGTTCTCCGGCGTCGAGGGCGCCCCCGCCCAGAGCTTCCCGAACCCCCCGTACACCACCCTCGACACCACGCCGGTCTCCCGCGAGAAGCCCTTCCTCTACCTGGACGGCAACGACTACAAGGTGTTCGTCCCCGCCAAGCGCACCAACGCGCGCGGTGTCTCGTGGAACGGCACTCCGCAGGGCGAGTCCATCCCGCTGAGCCAGTTCTACGTGGTCAAGCCGGGAGCCTCCGCCGCCACCATCAACGCGGCGGTGCAGCAGGGCCTGCACCTGCTGTTCACGCCCGGCATCTACCACGTCGACCAGACGATCAACATCGACCGCGCCAACACGGTCGTGCTCGGTCTGGGACTCGCGACGATCATCCCGGACAACGGGGTCACCGCCATCAAGGTCGGTGACGTGGACGGCGTGAAGCTCGCCGGACTGCTCGTCGACGCCGGTCCGCAGAACTCGCAGGTGCTGGTCCAGGTCGGCCCCGACGGGGCATCGGCCGACCACGCGGCGAACCCGACCACCGTCCAGGACGTGTTCGTCCGGGTCGGCGGCGCGGGAGCCGGCAAGGCCACCACCGGCATGGTCATCAACAACGACGACACGATCATCGACCACACCTGGCTGTGGCGCGCCGACCACGGCGACGGAGTGGGCTGGGAGACCAACCGCTCGGACTACGGTCTCCAGGTCAACGGTGACGACGTCCTGGCGACCGGCCTGTTCGTCGAGCACTTCAACAAGTACGACGTGCGGTGGTCCGGCGAGCGGGGCAAGACGATCTTCTTCCAGAACGAGAAGGCGTACGACGCCCCCAACCAGGCGGCCGTGCAGAACGGCAGCACCAAGGGGTTCGCGGCTTACAAGGTCGACGACTCCGTGAACACCCACGAGGGCTGGGGCCTGGGCAGCTACTGCTACTTCAACGTCGACCCGACGATCCGTCAGGACCACGGCTTCGAGGCACCGGTGAAGGCCGGCGTGAAGTTCCACGACCTGCTCGTCGTCTCCCTCGGCGGCCAGGGCCAGTACGAACACGTCATCAACAACACCGGATCTCCCACCTCCGGTACGTCCACCGTCCCCTCGAACGTGGTGTCGTTCCCCTGACCACACGTGTGAGGTGAACGAACCCTTGCGGGGCCCGGCAGTCACACTGCCGGGCCCCGTCCCGTCGGTGCGGCTGCTACCCGGGCGGCTCCGGTCCGTCGAGCGACTGCTCGGACCAGATGACCTTGCCGCGCTCGGTGTAGCGGGTGCCCCAGCGTTCGGCGAACTGGGCGACCAGGAACAGACCCCGCCCGCCCTCGTCCGTGGTCGCGGCGTAGCGCAGGTGCGGGGAGGTGCTGCTGCAGTCCGACACCTCGCAGATCAGGGCCCGGTCGTACAGGAGCCGCACGCTGATCGGCTCGGAGCCGTACCGGATCGCGTTGGTGACGAGTTCGCTCAGGATCAGTTCGGTGACGAAGCCCTCCTCGTCGAGGCCCCGGTCGGTGAGCCAGCGGATGGCCTCCTTGCGGACTCCGGCGACGGCCGACGGGTCGGGGGCCACCTCCCACTGGACGCGACGGGCCGGATCGAGGGTGCGGGTGCGGGCGACCAGGAGCGCGACGTCGTCCCCCGGGCGGTTGGACAGCAGGGCCTCCAGCACGTCGTCGCAGGTCTCCTCCGGTGTGCGGTCGCGGCCGGCCAGGGCTCCGCGCAGCTGCTCCATGCCCTCGTCGATGTCCTGGTCGCGGCGCTCCACCAGACCGTCCGTGTACAGCACCAAGCGGCTCCCCTCGGGCACCTCCAGCTCGGTCGCCTCGAAAGGCATGCCGCCGATGCCGAGCGGCAGACCGGCCGGGATCTCGGGGAACTCGACGGTGCCGTCGGGCAGGACGAGGGCAGGCCCGGGGTGACCGGCCCTGGCCACGCACACGCGCCCGGAGACCGCGTCGTAGATCGCGTACAGACAGGTGGCCCCGGTGATCGACCCGCCTCCGGCACCTTCGTCCTGGTCCATTCTGACGACGAGCTCGTCGAGGTGGCCGAGGAGTTCGTCGGGCGGCAGGTCCAGCGTGGAGAAGTTGTGCACCGTGGTGCGCAGCCGGCCCATGGTGGCCGCGGCGTGCAGACCGTGCCCGACGACGTCGCCGACGACGAGTGCCACCCGTGCGCCGGACAGCGGGATCACGTCGAACCAGTCGCCGCCCACCCCGGCCTGGGCCGGCAGGTAGCGGTAGGCGACGTCCAGGGCGTTCTGCTCGGGCAGGGCGCTCGGCAGCAGGCTGCGCTGGAGGGTCACCGCCATCTCGTGCTCACGGGTGTAGCGCCGGGCGTTGTCGACGCTGACGGCCGCCCGGGCCACCAGTTCCTCGGCGAAGGACAGGTCCTCGGCGTCGAAGGGGGCCTCGTTCTGCGCGCGCCAGAAGTTGGCCATGCCGAGGATGACGCCGCGCGCGTGCAGGGGTACGGAGAGCAGCGAGTGGAATCCGTACTCCAGGATCCGCGCGGACTGGGCGGGGTCGGGCAGGCGCCACTGGTGGGACGCGGTGAGGTCCGGCACCATCCAGGTGTGGCCGCTGCTGCTGCCGATGCCCTCGGCGCTGGTGGGCACGAAGCCGATGACGCGGCCCAGCGGATAGAGCGGATGGTCCGGGCCGACGCCGCTCACGGCGGTGCGGCGCACGTCCATCACATTGCCGGATGGTGCCTCCGGTTCCTCGCCGCGCAGGACGGAGTCGGCGAGGTCGACCGTCGCGCAGTCGGCGAATCCGGGGGCGGCGACCTCCGCCAGTTCCCGTGCGGTCGTGGTGATGTCGAGGGTGGTGCCGATGCGGGCCCCCGCCCGGTAGAGGAGCAGCAGCCGTTCCCGCACGGTCTCCGCCCGGCCGGTGACGACCTGCAGTTCCGTGGTGTCCCGCAGGGTGGCGACCGTGCCGGGCGGTCCGCCCCGCTGGCCGGTGGGGCGGAGGTTGACGGCCAGCAGCCGGTTCCCGGCGGGCCGCACCTCGTCCGTGGCGACCTGCCCGGAGGCCAGCAGTTCCGCGGTACGGGGGTTCAGCCCCAGGTCCGCCACGGCCCGGCCCTCGGCATCGGCGGGCAGGTCCAGGAGCCGGCGGGCCTCGTCGTTGGCCAGGGCCAGCCGGCCGTCGGCGCCGATGATCAGGACGCCCTCGCGGACCGAGTGCAGCACCGCGTCGTGGTGTTCGTACATCCGGGTCATCTCGGCCGGGCCGAGTCCGCGCGTCTGGCGGCCCAGCCGGCGGCTCACCAGGGCCGCGCCGCCCGCCGTGAGGGCGAGCGCGACCACCGCGGCGCCTGCGGCGAGCGGGATGCTGGGGTAGGCGAGCTTGTTCACGGTCTCGACCTTGATGCCGACGGACACGAGACCGGCGACCGTGCCGTCGGGCCGCTGCACCGGCACCACCGAGTTGACCGCGAGACCCCGGCTGGCGTTGACGGTCCGGGTGAAGCCGTCACCCTCCAGCGCCTCCTTGTAAGGCCCGAGGATGTGCTTCCCGATCAGTGCGATGTCGGGGTGGGTGTAGCGGATTCCGTTGGTCCCGGCGACGACGACGTACTCCACGCCGGTGCTCCGCCGGATCTCCTCGGCGCGTGGCTGCAGGAGCGCGGTGGGGTCCCTGGAGTCCAGGGCGGCCGCGATGCCGGGCCCGTGCGCGAAGGTCTCCGCGACGCTCAGCGACTTGGCCCGGGCCACGTTCATGCTGTCGCGTCTGCCCTGCACCACCAGGGCGATCACGGCGGTCGCGACGAGCAGCGCCACGATGCCCAGCATGAGGAAGAAGACCTGGCCGGCGACGGTACGGACGCTGAAGAGTGCGCGCAGCCTGCGTCCCGGTGAGGAGCGCCCGGGATTCGGGCCGGAGGGTGCAGGCTCGTCACCGCCCGGGCGTCCGTCATCGTGCCGATGCGGCTGCCGGGCGGAGCGGTGAAGCCACGTCCGGAACCGACCTGTACCACCCACATCTTCAGGTTTAACACGATTCGTCGCAGCCGCCTGTTCGAGGCACCGTGCCCTTCCTGGCCGCCGGATGTGTGAACGCCGCACCGGAGGGCATATGACAGGGACCGACAGGAGGTGGTGCAGTGGGCCGCATCAGGATCGTCCGACGTCCCCAGCTTCCTTCCAGGCCGCCGCCGCTCGATCTGCGCACCCCGTCGGGGCGCCCGCTGCCTTACTGACTTCCGCGCCGCTCTCTTCTTCGCCATCGGGACCGCACTCCGTGCGGTCCCGACCCGCGTTCCGGCGCCGGGCGGGCGGGACTTCCGGAACACGTCGCAGCCGACTGCCCGTGTGTTCCGGGGTGTTGATCACCCTGCCGCGGAGCGGTCCGAACCGGCAGGATGTCGGTGTACAGGGTCGCCGTCCGCGGGCGGCGCCGGCCGCCCCAGGAAAGGGTTCCCATGCGGGAAGCGCACGCAGACCAGTCCGCACCGGACGAAGGCTCCGCCGAGGAGGCCCAGGTGATCGTGGTGGGGGCGGGGCCGGCCGGCTCGTCCGCCGCCTTCCATCTCGCCAGAGCGGGCGTCGACGTGCTGTTGCTGGAGAAGTCCGCGTTCCCGCGGGAGAAGGTGTGCGGGGACGGCCTCACCCCGCGTGCCGTGCACCAGCTGATCCGGATGGGCATCGACATCTCGGCACCCGGCTGGACGCGGTCGCGCGGGATGCGCTGGGTGACCGGGGACCGGCAGGTGCAGATCGACTGGCCGTCACTGGGCGGCTACCCGGATTTCGGCCTCACCCGCAGCCGGCACGACTTCGACGACATCCTGGCCCGGCACGCGGTGGCCGCCGGGGCGCGGCTGCGCACCGGGGTGAAGGTGACGGATCCGGTGACCGACCGGGCGGGCCGGATCACCGGTGTCACCGCCGTGTCGGGGGCCGGGGAACCGGTGGTGCACCGCGCTCCGGTCGTCATCGCCGCGGACGGCGCCTCCGCGCGGCTCGCCCTCGCGATGGGGCTGCAGCGGGACGCGAAGCGGCAGATCGCCACGGCGGCCCGCCGCTACTACCGGAGCCCCGAGCGTTCCCGGGAGGAGTTCCTGGAGCTCTGGGCCGACCTCCGCTACCCCCGGAGCGACCACTTCCTGCCGGGGTACGGCTGGATCTTCCCGATGGGTGACGGCCGGGTCAACGTGGGTCTCGGTGCGATCCCCCACCACCGGCACGGCAAGGCAGACCTGCGGGCCACCCTGGACCGGTGGCTGGCGCGGACCCCGCAGGAGTGGGGACTGCGCGAGGAGAACGCCGAGGGGCCGGTGCGCAGCGCCGCGCTGCCCCTGGGCTTCAACCGGCATCCGCTGTACACGAGGGGGCTCCTCCTGGTCGGCGATTCGGGAGGCATGATCAGCCCGTGGAACGGTGAGGGCATCGGCCAGGCGATGGAGGCCGGCGAGGTCGCGGCCGAGTCGGCGGCGCTCGCCCTGGCCCTGCCGGCGGGTCCGAGGCGGGAGCGGGCGCTCCACCACTACCCCGTCGAGATGAACCGCCGCTGGGGCAGCTACTACCGGCTCGGCAACAAGGCGGCCGATCTGGTCTTCAGCAGGTCGGGTTTCCAGCCGGTGCTCAACCGGTACGTGATGAACTCGCCGTTCCTGCTGAACACCCTGGCCCGGCTGCTCACCAACCTGACGGACAAGCCCTCGCACGACGTGATCGACCACGTCCTGAACACGGCGGTACGCCTCGTCCCGGCTCCGGGCCCGCGCAGGCGCTGAGCCGCCCGGTCTCCGCCCGCCCCGGCCCGCTCCGGCGCGGGCGGAGACCCGTTCCGGTCCGTGCCGACCCGACTGTCAGGCCGCACCGGAGGGGGCCGGGCCGAAGGCGCGAAGGAAGGTGTCCACTCCCGCCTCCACGACCTTCGAGACGTCCGCCGGGTCGAGCGGACGGGTGCCCAGCGCGGTCATCGCCGGCACCTCCTCGTAGACGAGCGCAATGAACTGGTTGGCCGCCCGGACCGGGTCCTCGATCCGCAGGTGCCCGGCGTTCGCGAACCGGGCCAGCCGGCCCGCCAGGGCCTCGGTGAACTGGTTGGGTCCGCTGGCCCGTACCGCGTCGAAGAGGTCGGGGAAGCGCACGGCCTCCGCGTACAGCAGCCGGCGCACGGCCTCGGACTGCTCGTCGCAGTAGCAGTCGACGAGTTTGTGCGCCACGTCCTCGAGGCCGGGCCGCAGCTGTGCCGGGTCGGTGGGGAAGGCCGTCAGCACGTCGAGCGTCTTGGCGTTGGCCCGGGCCGCGGTCTCCGTCATGACGTACCGGAACAGATTCTCCTTCGACCCCAGGTGGTTGTAGATCGTCGGCTTGGAGACCCCGGCCTCGGCCGCGATCACGTCCAGGCTGGCCTGCGCGTAGCCGACCTGCGCGAACACCCGGAGGGCGGCCTCCACGATCGCCCGGCGCTTGTCCAGCCGCCCTCGGTCCGCCTGGCCACCGGCCGTCGTCATGTTCTCGCCGACACTCATGCCGTCATGCTACCGTGCCAGCCACCGGATTTAACTACCCAGTAAAGTTACTTGGATGGCTCGGTTAAAAGGGGTTTCTGTGTCTGTAACGAAACGAGCGGGGAGCGGGGCGGCCGGGCTCGATGCCGCGCTGCTCACCCTGGTCGGCGTCATGGTGCTCGGCGGGATGATGTCCTACCTGGACGCGACGATCGTCAACGTCGGGATCAGCACGCTGGGCGGCGAGTTCCACGCGACCCTGGCCACCGTCGAGTGGGTCACCACGGGCTATCTCCTCGCGGTCGCCCTCGCGATCCCGGTGGCCGGGTGGGCCGTGGTCCGCTTCGGCGCCAAGCGGATGTGGCTGCTGGGACTCTCGGTCTTCCTGACCGGGTCGGCGCTCTGCGCCGTCGCCTGGAACGCGGAGAGCCTGATCGCCTTCCGCGTCGTCCAGGGTCTCGGCGGCGGGATGGTCGACCCGATCATGATGACGGTCGTCGCGGGCGCCGCGGGGCCCGCCCGCATCGGCCGGGTCATGGGTCTGGTCTCCGTACCGATCACCCTCGGTCCCGTGGTCGGCCCGGTCATCGGCGGGCTGCTGCTGGACAACTTCTCCTGGCAGTGGATGTTCCTGGTCAACATCCCGTTCGCCCTCGCCGCGATCGTGCTGGCCGTCCGCGTCCTGCCGGCCGACCCGCCGCGGGCCGCGGACCCCGTACCGCTCGACGCCCCCGGTGTCGCCCTGCTCTGCCCCGGCTTCGCCGCGCTCGTGTTCGCGCTGTCCCGGGCCGGCGGCCAGGGGTTCGGGGACGCCGGGGTGATCATCGCCCTGACCCTGGGCATCGCCCTGTTCACCGTGTACGCCGTGCACGCCCTGCGCACCACCCGCATACCCCTGCTCGATCTGCGCCTGTTCGCCAACAAGGGGTTCGGCGCGAGCGTCGCGACGATGTTCCTGCTCGGCGGCGGGCTGTTCTCCCTGCTGTTCCTGCTGCCGCTCTACTACCAGCAGGTGCACGGCCACGGCGTACTGCGGTCCGGACTCCTGCTCGCCCCGCTGGGCCTCGGCACGCTCATCGGGATGCCGGTGGCGGGCCGGCTCGCGGACCGTCTCGGTGCCCGCCGGCTGGTGCCCACCGGAGCCCTGCTGATCGGGGCCGGCGCCCTGGTCTTCACCGGTGCCGATGCCGGAACTCCCCAGATCTGGCTGACCGCGGCCCAGTTCGCCGCCGGTTTCGGGATGGGCCTGGTCGGTGCGCCGACGATGGGATCGGTCTACCGGACCGTGCCGGGCGACGCGGTGGCGGGCGCCACCGGCGCCGTGTTCATCCTCAACCAGATCGGGGCCTCGCTGGGCATCGCCGTCGTCGCCCTGATCCTGCAGGCCGGCGGTTCCGTGCCGGCCCCCACCGCCGCCACGTTCGCCCACGCCTTCTGGTGGCCGGTGGCGGCGGCGGCCGTGGTCTTCCTCGCGGGTCTGCTGCTCCCGGGCAGGCCGCGGCCCGAACCCTCGGGCACCGGCCGGGAAGCGGCCGTCACCGGGTGAGCTGCCCCGCCGGGCCGGCGGCATCGCCCGGGGAGCTACGCGGTCCCGGCGGCCCACCGGGCCGCGAGCAGCAGGGCGATGTCGTCGGGCCGGTCCGCGGCCTGCCTGGCCCGGCCGATCACATGATCAGCCATCTCGGCCAGGGAGGCAGCGCCGCGCTCGGCGATGGTGCTGCGCAGCCGCTCGACGCCGACGTCGATGTCCGTTCCGGACTCCTCGACCATGCCGTCGGTGTACAGGGCGAGCATCGCGCCGGGGGCCAGCTCCAGTTCGGTGACGGGGTACGTCGCGTCGGCGTCGACACCGAGCACGATGCCGCCCGGCAGGTCCATGACCTCGACGGTGCCGTCGGGGCGGCGCAGCACGGGCTGCGGATGGCCGGCCCGCACCGCCTGGGTGCTGCCGGTGGCCGGGTCCATGACGATGTAGCAGCAGCTCGCGAACTGGCCGGGGTCGAGATCGATGAGCAGCCGGTTGGTCCCGCTCATCACTTCCAGCGGATCGTGCCCGCTGAGCGCGAAGGCCCGCACCGCGCTGCGCAGTTGGCCCATGGTCGCGGCGGCGGCCACGCCGTGGCCCTGTACGTCCCCGATGACCAGGGCGAGCCTCTGCCCGGTCTCGATGACGTCGTACCAGTCGCCGCCGACGTCCATGCCCTGGGTGCCGGCGAGGTAACGGCCCGCGGTGTCGACGCCGTCCACGACGGGCAGACCGTGCGGGAGCAGGACGTTCTGCAGGCCGCGGGCCAGGGCCGCCTCGGTGTCGTAGCGCTGGGCCCGCTGGAGCGCCTGGGCGATGAGTCCGGCCAGTGCGGTGAGGACCGTACGCTCCTCCGGGCTGAAGCCGCGCGGCTGGTCGAAGCCGAGGATGCACGAGCCGACGTGCCGTCCGGAGGCGATCAGGGGCAGGAAGGCGCGCGCGCCGACGTCGGTCTCCATCGGGATGCCGGGGTACGCGGCGGCCAGCCGCTGCATCGACTCGAAGAAGATGGGGCGTCCGGTGGTCAGGGTCTCGACGCCGGGGATGCGGGCGTCGAGGGCGACGCCGTCGAACCGGTCCAGGAACCCCTGGGGGAAGCCGGTCTCCCACTCCAGGTAGAGATGACGCTCCTTGAGCAGGTAGATCGCGAGCTGGCGGCCGCCGAAGGCGGGAAGCAGTTCCTCGGTCACCACGGCGGACACCTGGCGGGCGGTGACGGCCTCGGTGAGCGCGATGGCGAGGGCGACCGGCCGGTACAACGCGGCGGAGCGGTCGGCCGGTGAGCCGAGCCCCAGCCCGGGCGATACGACGGAGCCCGGCGTGTAGGCCGGCTGGTCGGTCGGGGTGAGGACGGCCGTCAGACCGTCGTGCCCGGGGTACAGGGAGACGGAGAGCCAGGGCTGCGGCGTGTTGCGGCGGGCGAGGAAGTGGACGGGCGCGTCGGAGATCATCGCGGAGCGGTAGTGGTCCTCGTAGGCGGGGTTCGCGAACCACGGCAGGGCCTCCCAGAGGACCCGCCCGACCAGTTCGGACCGGGGACGGCCGAGGATTTCCTCCGCGAGGCGGTTGATGTAGGTGATCCGGGCGAAACGGTCGAGGGAGAAGATGCCGCGCGGCAGCCGGTCGGCCGCCTCCGCGACGACCGGGCCGATCCCGAGGTCGACCAGGAACCCGGTCAGATGGGTCGTCGCGCCGGGCTCCGCTCCGCTGTCCCGGCGGCCCGAGACCTCCAGCAGGTGCGAGCGCCCGTCGGGGCCGCGCAGCCGCATCCGGCGGACGACCGGTCCGCCCGAGCCCGCCGCCTGACGGGCCAGGGTCCACAGCCCGTGGACGTCCTCGGGGGCGAGCCGCGCCGCCAGTGCGTCGATGGTGCCGGGGAACAGCTCCGGCCCGGTGCCCAGGATGGCGCAGAGCTCGTCGTCCGCGCCGACGGCGCCGCTCTCCAGGTCCCAGTCGAAGCGGCCGATCCGGACCGGCGGCGAACTGCCCGCTGGAAGCTGGACGGGCAGCGGCTCCTCGTCCCACCGGGTCTTCGTCCCCGCGGACTCCAGTGCGGCCAGTGCGGCGCCGAGCGCGTCGGCGACGGTGCGCAGCCTGCGCCGGTCGGCGGTGCCCACCGGTTCCCCGGGGGTCGCCGGGCGCAGCACGACCAGGACGGCGAGCGGCTTGCCGCCGTGGATGACCGGCACGTAGAGGGAGCCGAAGGGGAAGGGCAGGCCCGCCATCAGCTGTGGGAAGCGGCGCATCGCCTCCTCCGCGTCGGCGAGGTGCACGGCGTGGCCCGACCGGAAGGCCTCGGCGACGGGGAACGGGCGGTTCACGTGCATCCGCCACCAGGGACGGAACAGCGGTCCCGGCAGCCCCGCGAGCACGGCCAGCCGCAGGAGTCCGGGGGTGCGGGAGGGCAGGTAGACGCCGCCGGCCTGTCCGCCGGCGGACTCGATCGCGGTCACGACAGCCTGGGCGAGCACCAGCGACAGTTCGTCCGGCGCCCGGCCGTCGTTCGGCCTTCCGGACAGGCTGCCGCCCTCATCGAGCGGAGCATGCCGGGCAGCGCCGTACCAGGTCACACAGTCAGCATGCTCCCCCGGCGCCGTACCGCGCACTTCAGGGCGTCCGGCACCGGCGACCGAAATGCACCCTTCGTACTTGTGTGCAAGTCTGAAGTCGGCCCATCGTCCGACATCCGCGAGGAGGCACGATCATGGGCAAGAAGCAGAGCCGGCAGAACCGCGGTGCGCGCACCGGGGGCCACGACCACTCCACGGCCCCGGAGGCCAAGGAACAGACGAGCACGGCGCCCACGCCCGATGCGGTGAAGGCGATCTCCGAACAGGTCTCCCACAAGCGCGAGCGGAAGTTCGGCCACAACTGACCTTCCGGTCGGTCCCGCGGCCACACGAAGACGACGGAGCGGCAGCCACCGGGGAGGGTGGCTGCCGCTCCGCCGCGTTCCGTCCCCGCCCCGCCACACGCAGGCGCCAGGCCCCCACCCTTGCGGGTGGAGGCCTGGTGGAGGGTGCGACGGATGGAGGGTGCGACGCCCTACCGTTCGTCGGTGGGCGGACGGCGTTCACCGGTCTGGTCATTGAGCTTCTGCTGGGCGGTGTCGACCTGACCGCTGTACTTGTTGCCCGTCTTCTTGTCGATGAAGTCGCCACCCTTCTCGACTCCCTGGCGGGCCTGGTCGGGGTGCCCCTTGATCAGGTCCTTGATCTTGTCGAGCATGCTCATGACTTTCCTCCTCATGGAACGCTGACCCTCCCAGCATCCACGCGATGCCCCGGCGCCGCACCCCGGGACGCGGCGGCCCACTGCCGGCCGCGGACGGCCGGGGCCCGGGAAATTACCGATAGGTATCTAGTGACTTCTTGAGCAAGCGCCAGTAGAACTCGTTCCCATTCGACCGAGAGTGAGGAACGTCACATGACGGATTCGACCTTACCCCACAAGGGATCGAGCGAGGTCTCGCGTCGGGGATTCATCGCTAGAACAGGTTTCATCCTGGGAGCCGCCGCGCTCTCGGGCCACGCCACCGCCGCCCAGGCACGGACCACCGGTGCGGCCGCCGTGATCGGCAACGGGGACCGTGTCCCCGTGCTGGTGATCGGCACCGGGTACGGAGGTTCCGTCGCCGCACTGCGGCTCGCCCGGGCAGGCGTCCACGTCCACATGGTCGAGATGGGCATGGCCTGGGACACCCCGGGTTCGGACGGCAAGGTCTTCGCCAACACGACCTCGCCCGACGGCCGTTCGTACTGGCTCCGGACGAAGACCAAGCAGCCCCTGAGCAACTTCCTCGGTTTCCCCATCGACCGGGCGATCCCGCGCTACACCGGCATCCTGGACGCCGAGGACTTCAGCGGCATCACGGTCTACCAGGGACGGGGCGTCGGCGGCGGATCACTCGTCAACGGCGGCATGGCGGTGACGCCCAGGCGCGAGAACTTCGGCGCCATCCTGCCGACGGTCGGCGCCGACGAGATGTACTCGACCTACTACCCGCGCGCCAACTCCGGGCTCGGGGTCTCCACGATCGACCCGGCCTGGTTCGACACCGTGGACTGCTACAAGTACGCCAGGGTCGGCCGCAAGCACGCCCAGCGCTCCGGCTTCCCGTTCGTGTTCGTGCCGGACGTGTACGACTGGGACTACATGGAGCAGGAGGCGGCCGGGACCGTACCCAAGTCGGCGCTGGCCGGCGAGATCCTGTACGGCAACAACTACGGCAAGAAGTCGCTGCAGAAGACCTACCTCGCCCAGGCCGCGGCGACGGGCAAGGTCACCGTCTCACCCCTGCATCAGGTGACCTCGGTCTCCCCGGCGTCGGGCGGCGGCTACACCGTCGTCATCGACGAACTCCGCACCGACGGAGGCATCGCGGCCACCAAGACGGTCACCGCGGACAAGGTGTTCTTCGCCGCGGGCAGCGTCGGCACCAGCAAGCTGCTGACCAAGCTCAAGGCCACCGGCGCCCTGTCCGGCCTGAACGACGAGATCGGCCGGGGCTGGGGCGACAACGGCAACGTCATGTGCGGCCGGGCCAACCACCTGTGGGACCCGACCGGCGCGGTCCAGTCGAGCATCCCCTGCGGCGGCATCGACAACTGGGACGCCGGAGGGGCGTTCGCCGAGGTGGCACCGCTGCCGACCGGGATCGAGACCTTCGCCTCGTTCTACCTGTCCATCACGAAGAACCCGAACCGTGCCCGCTTCACCTGGAACGCGGCGACGGGCCGGGTCGACCTGGACTGGCAGACGGCGTGGAAGCAGCCCTCCATCAACATGGCGAAGTCCATCTTCGACAAGATCAACTCCAAGGAGGGGACGATCTACCGGACCGACCTGTTCGGCGTCTACAAGATCTGGGGCGACCACCTCACGTACCACCCGCTGGGAGGCGCGGTCCTCGACAAGGCCACCGACAACTACGGCCGCCTACACGGCTACACGGGGCTGTACGTGATCGACGGCGCGCTGATCCCCGGCAACACCAGCGTCAATCCGTTCGTCACCATCACGGCACTCGCCGAACGGAACATCGAGAAGATCATCGCCACCGACCTGTGACAGCGGGTCCGCGGGGGCGAACCTTCCAGTAGAAGGGTGGGCAGTCCTCCTACTGGACGCACGCCGTGACCGGGCTGTCCGCCGACAGCCCGTTCAGTGCCCCGGCCGGCCGCCGGTCCGTCAGTGCCCGGGCAGCACGCACACGGCGTCGAGGCCCAGCACATGGTTGAGCCGGCCGAAGGCCAGCCACGAACCGATGCTCATGCTCAGCTCGACGATCTCGTGCTGTGTGTAGTGCGCGGTCATCCGCGCCCAGAACGCGTCGTCCAGGCCGTGGTGGTCCAGGGCGTACCGCTCGGCGTACTCCGCCGCCAGCCGCGTCCGTTCGTCGAAGGCGTCGGTGGTGCGCCAGTCGCTCACCGCACCGGCGAACTCCTCCTCGACCTTCTGCCCGTCGCGCTCCGTGCGCCAGTCCAGGCAGAACAGGCAGCCGTTGATCTGCGCGATGCGCAGCCGCGCCGCCTCGAACTCGCGGAGCCCCAGCGTGGTGTGCTCGTACACCGACAGCGAGAAGTTCGCCGCGGCCATGCCGATGCCGGGGACCATGTCGCCCCATACGTATCCGATCGGCTCCTGGCCCTCGGGGATGTCGATGATCATGGCTGCTTCCTTCCGAGTCGGCCGGCTGCGGGGCGCAGGGGGACGTCGAGGGCGTCGTAGAGCCCGGGTTCCGCTTCCACCAGCCAGTCGATGGCGTTCACCAGCCGGCCGACGGCGGTGGCGTTGCCGCCCGCCGAGCGGTTCTCGCCCTCGTCGGTGGCCTCGACGGTGACCTCGATGCGCGGGCGGCCTTCGATGATCACGCGGTGGGCGCCGGCTCCGTCGGGAGGCGAGGGCCAGTCCGGGGCGCAGGACGGGTGGATGCGGGTGATGTGCTCGATGACGATGCGGGGTTCGCCCCCGACGATGCCCTGGACCTCGAAGCGGACCGCGCCCTGGGTGCCGGCCTCGAACACGCCCATCGTCCGGGTGGTGACGGTGGTTTCGAGCGGCCGCCGGGCCATGGTCTCGCGGATGTCGTCGAGTTCCACGTCCAGCGCTCTGGCCATCAGACGTATCTGCCCGCCCCACACCATGGTCGGTATGGAGGCCGCGAGCATCAGCGGCTCGTACTCCATGGGGTGTCCCATGCCGATCAGGTCGCGGACGGAGTCGGGCTGGTCGTAGGTCGAGTAGTCGAAGATCTCCTGGCAGCGGATCGCCTCGACCGTGGTGCCGAGTCCGCTGATCAGCAGGGGCAGTACGTCGTTGCCCCAGCCGGGGTCGACGCCGGAGACGAAGAGGGAGCCGCCACCGCCCGCGACCGCGGACAGGACCGGTTCGCGGAGTTCGGGCGGCGCGCCGCGCTGGTCGTAGAGGGCGTAGAGCGCGGGTGTGACGACGACGGCGCCGCCCGCGACCGCCCTGGTGATGTCGGCCAGGGCCTCGTCGGGGCGGATGTCGCCGGAGGCCGCGTACACGACGGCCCGGGGGGCGGTGGCCAGCACCGCGTCGATGTCATCGGTCGCCGCGACGCCCAGATCGCGGTCCAGGCCGGCGAGGCGGCCCGCGTCGCGGCCCACCTTGCCGGGGTCGTGGACGAGTACGTGCGCGAGTTTCAGGGCCGGATGGGCCTCGACGGCGCGGATGGCCGCGCGGCCGACATTGCCGGTTCCCCAGACCACCGTGGAAATCATGCGGCGGAGGGTAGCGCGCGGGATGAAAGGTTCATAGTGGCATCGCGCACCGGCTTGGCACCGGTCCTCGGGAGCGGTCCGGGGTGGGTCGGGGGGCGGTGTACGGAAGCGGTCCCGGGCCGGTCGGGGGGCGGTGTACGGAAGCGGTCCCGGGCCGGTCGGGGGGCGGTGTACGGAAGCGGTCCCGGGCCGGTCGGGCGGATCCGGCGGGCCGTGTACCGGAGGCGCCCCGGGCAGGTCCGACGGGACCTGGCCCGGGCCGCGCCGCGCCGCGGCTGCCGCTACTCGTCGATCGCGGCTCCGTATCCGGCGCCGGTCTCCGGGCCGCCGAAGGTGCCGGCGTCGAACGTCCATGAGCCGGATGCCGTCACACCGCCCGGGCCCGCCGGGAACGCCCAGACGATGCCGTCGCCGGCGTTCTCCCCGGGCGCGGCGGACAGCAGGCCGGACCGCCCGTCCTTGTCCGGATCGGTCAGCCGCACCTGGCCGCCCCAGCGGTCGCCCCGCTCGGGAGTGCCCGGCACGTTCGCCGAGTCCTGGTCCCACGAAGCTGCGCCGGTGGCGGTGAGCCCGCCGGCCGTGCCGCGCAGCACCCACACGGCCCCCGCGTCGGCGACCGTGCCGATGTCCTCGCCGGGGGCGCCGACCGCCACGTCCGGGTACCCGTCGCCGTCGGTGTCCGCCACGGAGAGGTCGGCGCCCCAGCCGTCGCCGGCCTCCGACCCGCCGGGGATGCCGGGGGTGTCCTGCGTCCACCACACGGGCGGGGTGCCCGGGCCGTCGGCGCCGACGGGGCCGTCGCCCGCGCTGCCGTAGTACACGCCGACCACACCGCCGGTCGTCGTTGCGCCGCCGTCGTCGGGGCCGGCCGGCTCGCCGGTGACGAGGTCGTCGTAGCCGTCGGCGTCGATGTCGCCGGTGGCGACGGCCGGGCCGCCGCGCAGATCGTGGTCGTAGCGGAGCCCCTGGACCTCGCCGAGGAGGACGGCGGACCAGCCGTGACCCGGTTCGTCGCCGACGGTGACTCCGGAGATGACGAGGTCGGCGAGGCCGTTGCCGTCGTAGTCGCCGGTGGTCAGGGCGCGGGGTGCGATCTCTCGCCCCGGGGTGCCGGGGATGTGGCTGCTGCTCGACGTGGCGTTCCGGCGGGTTCCCGGGGCGTACTGGAACAGGGTGAAGTCGGTGCGGTCGGTCACGGCCAGCTGGTCGCCGGGGATGTCGGGGCTGAAGTGCGCCGCGGCGAGCGCGCTGCCGAACCGGCCGCCGACGACCGGCTCCGCCGCCTGCAGCCAGTCGCTGTCCGTGCCGGAGAGCCCCTGGGCGGAGCCCCACAGGACGACGGCGCCGCCCGCGTCCGTCAGCGGCTCGATGTCCTCGCCGGGCACGCCCACGACCGCGTCGTCGTACCCGTCCCCGTCGAGGTCGCCGGTGGCCAGGGCGCGGCCGAAGCCGTCGCCCGCCTCGGCGGCGCCCGGTACTCCCGCGGTGTTCTGGCTGAGGACGCTCCCCCGGGTGGCGTCGATGCCGCCCGGCCCGCCGTACTTCACGGTCGCGTAGCCGGCGCCCTGCTTGCCGCCGACGGTCCCGCCGGGCGCGCCGATGAGGACGTCGTCGTGTCCGTCGCCGTTGAAGTCGGTGTTGCGGTCGTCGGCGTGCGTTCCGCCGGGGGTGCCCGCGTGGGCGGAGGGCGCCGCGACGGCGGCCCCCGCCATCAGGACGAATGAGGCCGCGACCACGGCGGCCGAACGGTAGGTGCGCACGAGCGGCTCCTCGGTTCAAGGATGACCGGGCGAGTCCGGGGGTACGCCGGGAAGAGCCCGTTTCCCTCCTGGCGCCCTGTTGGACCGCCCCTGGCGCACAAGGGTTGTACCGCACGGCAAAAGGGGTGGAAGGGAGCGGTTACGCTCCCTTCCACCCCTGCTCACGGCTCCGCCCGGGGGCGGATCCGCGGTGGATCAGTAGGCGCCGAAGACGTTGTCGATCGAGCCGTACGTGGCGGCGGCGTAGTTGCACGCGGCCGTGATGTTGGCGACCGGGTCCAGGATGTCGAGCGAGGTGCCCGCCACGTGGTACGCGTCGAACGTGGGCTGGATGACCTGGAGGAGGCCCTTGGACGGCGTACCGGCCGCGGCGTTCGAGTCCCAGTTGTTCACGATCTGCGGGTTGCCCGAGGACTCACGGATGACGTTGCGGTAGATGCCGTCGTAGCTGCCGGGGATGCCGTGCTCGGCCATGACGGCGAGGGACTCCTTGATCCAGCCGTCGAGGTCGTCGGTGTACGCCGTCGCGCTCTGCGCGGGGGTGGTCGCGGTGGTCTTCTCGGCGACGGGGGTCGCCGTCGTCCGCTCGGAGCGGTCGGCGCGGTCGGCGGTCGCGGCGCGGCCGGCCGAGGCGTCGGAGGCGCTGTCGGCCTTCTTCTCCGTCTTGAATTCGGTCTCGGTCGCGGCCTTGGGCGCGGTGGCCGCGGACTTGGCGCCGATGGTCAGCTTCAGGCCCGGAAGAATCAGGTCGGGATTGCCGCCGACCGCGCTCCGGTTGTCCTTGTACAGACGCTCCCAGCCGCCGCTGAGGGAATGCCCCTGGGCGATCTTGTAAAGCGAGTCGCCGGAGACCACGGAATAGGTGGTGGTCTCGGTCTTGCGGACCGCAATTTCCTTGGCAGCGACGGAAGTCGGGGCTGCGGCCTTTTCCACGGTGACCGACTGCGACGGTGCGGCGGAAGCCGATCCGGCGACGATCATGGGGAGCGCGAGGACGACTCCGCCCGTGCTCACGGCGATGAAACCGCGGGTCAGGGAGCTGGACTTGGAACGACGGTGCTTGGCCTTGATGGGCATGGCGCTTTTCCTCTCCGCCGCCTGCGAGGTGAGCTGTCGGGTTCGGACTGGAGATGTCCGGCCGCACATGGCGACTTCACCCCTAGCCGCTCCGGATACCGGACCGGCGGCAAACCTGGGTCCCCCGCTCCTGCCGTACGTGAGTGGGTCGGGTTCCCGGACGGCGGCAGGATTCGGCGTTCCATCCGGATTGATTGACGGTGACCGTAAGCGAGAAACGCCGGGCGTAACAAGTCCCGAATTGCTGATCACAATTGATTTGCAAGATCAATCAAAGGAAATGCTCATCTTCAGCCGCATCCGGAGAAGTCAACTTTCTTGGCGCGACAGGGAACCGAAGCTTCCGCTTCCACGTCCGCGGCCGGAAACGTGATGCTGACCACTGCGCCCGAAAGGGGCGATTTGCGCGGGATTCAGAATCCATGACCCGTCGAAAAGTGGCTCGGAGTCGCATAGTTGACTATTAGCTCAAATAGCAGCAATTAGGACATCTGGCATCGCGTGGGCTCACCTCCGGCACCTCGGCAGGCGCGCCGCGGCGCCTCACCCGAGCGCCCCGAAACGGGCCGGAGTCCGGCGGAGTGGAGTTCGATTCCGGGCCGTCCCCCTTGCCCGATCCACGTATGGTTAGCCTAACCTAAGTAAGCCCGGACGGGTTGGGGTGGCCTCGCGGCTGCCCCTGCCTGAAACAGCGTCAACTGCCGTGCTCCGCAACCATCCGGTGCGCGGAGGGCCCGCCCGGACCAGCCCATCAGCCGAACGTGAACGGAGATTCCAGGCCATGCCGCCGAATTCGACCTCCCCCTCCCCCGGTCCCGTCCGGTCCTCGGTGACGTCCTGTCCGGCCGGCGTCCGGAAGGCGACGGCCCGGTGAGCCCCGTACCGGAACTCACCGGCCGGCTCGCCCTCGTGACGGGGGCCGGCCGGGGGATCGGTGAAGCGGTGGTTCATGCCCTCGTCGGGGCCGGTGCCCGCGTCCTGGCCACGGATGCCGCCCCCGAGGGCGTCACCGCACTCGCCCGGACGTACGGCGACCGGGTCACGGCCGACACGCTCGACGTCACGGACGCGGCAGCGGTCGAGGCACTCGTCACCCGGACCGAGGACACGCTCGGCCCCCTGGACATCGCGGTCAACGTCGCCGGAGTACTGCGGTGTTCACCGGTCTCCGAACTGACCGACGAGGACTGGGCGGCCACCTTCGCCGTCAACACGAACGGCGTGTTCCACGTCTCGCGGGCCGTCTCGCGCCGCATGGCCGGGCGGGGCCGCGGCAGCATCGTCACCGTCGCGTCCAACGCGGCGGGCATACCCCGCACGGACATGGCCGCCTACGCCGCGTCGAAGGCCGCGGCCGTCATGTTCACCAAGTGCCTCGGCCTCGAACTGGCGCCCCTCGGCATCCGCTGCAACACCGTGTCACCGGGCTCGACCCTCACCGAGATGCAGCGCGGCATGTGGCCGCCCGGCGACGAGCAGGCAGCCGCCCGACGGGTCATCGACGGCGACGGGGCGGCCTACCGCACGGGCATACCGCTGGGCCGGATCGCCGACCCGGCCGACATCGCCGACGCCGTCGCCTTCCTCGTGTCCGACCGCGCCCGCCACATCACCCTGCACGACCTCTACGTCGACGGCGGCGCCACCCTGCGGGCGTGAACCGCCCGCCCGGCACCTCTTCACAGCGGCTCGCAGCCCTCCCCCACTGGAGACAAGAAGACATGTCTGCCTCACTGCGCGTTCCCACCGCCCCCGACCGGGCCGTCCCGCTCCCCGCACCGCACGTCTCCCCCTGCGCGGCCACCGCGCTGCTGGACGCCTACCGGCCCGGCAGCGACCGATTCCTCGCCTCGGCCCGTCACACCCTCCTCGGCACCGGCACCTCCGCCGAAGTCCCGGATGACTCACGGCCGTTGGGCGTACGTGTCCGGGAAGTGCTCGAAACGCGGCGGCGGGCCGGGGATCCCGCACCGATCGTCATGGGCGCACTGCCCTTCGCCCCGGACGCCCCGCCCTCGCTCGCGGTCCCGAGATCGGTGCGCCGGGCACCGGCCCTGTGCGACGACCCGCTGATCGCGATTCCCGGCCCGTTCGCCGAACCCGGCACCTGGCAGACCCGGGAGGTCCCCGAGCCCGGCGCGTACGCCGCGGCGGTCTCATCGGCGGTCCGGCGGATGCGCGCGGGCGAGTTCGACAAGGTGGTCCTCGCCCGCACCCTGGAACTGACCTCCTCGCGCGACCTCGACCTGGCCGCCATGCTGCGCCGGCTGGCGCAGCACGATCCGAAGGGCTACACCTTCGCCGTTCCCACCGGCCCGGACCGCACGCTGATCGGGGCCAGCCCCGAACTCCTCGTCGCCCGTCGAGCCGGCCGGCTCACGGCGAACCCCCTCGCGGGTTCCGCACCGCGCAGCAATGATCTGGCCGAGGACGTGCGGCGCGCGGCCGCACTGCTCGAGTCCCCCAAGGACCTGCACGAACACGCCGTCGTCGTCGACGCCGTGCGCGAGTCCCTCGCCCCCTTCTGCGTGAGCCTGGACGTCCCCGCACACCCCACACTCGTACGGACCGCGGCGATGTGGCACCTGTCGACGACCGTGACCGGCACGCTCGCGGACCCCGGCGTCTCCTCCCTCGACCTCGCCGCCTCGCTGCATCCGACGCCCGCGGTGTGCGGCACCCCGACCGATGTGGCCCGCGCCGTCATCGCGGAGTCGGAACCCTTCGACCGCGGCGCCTACACCGGCATGGTCGGCTGGCAGGACGCGGACGGCGACGGCGAGTGGGTCGTGACGATCCGCTGCGCGGAGGCGGAGGGGCGCTCGCTGCGGCTGTTCGCCGGCGCCGGTGTGGTGGCCGCTTCGTCGCCGGAGGCGGAGACCGCGGAGACCGGTGCGAAGTTCCGCACCTTCCTCAGCGCCGTGGGGGCCGCACTGTGAGCACCGGCCCGCGGACCGACGCCCCCACCTGGCCCGCCGCCTTCGCCGAGCGCTATCGCGCGGCGGGGCACTGGCGCGGCGAGACCTTCACCGGCGTGCTCCGGGAGCGCGCCGCCGCCCACGGTGACCGCGTCGCGGTCGTCGACCCCGCGAACGGGCGCCGCGCCTGGACGTACGCCGAACTCGACGAGCGCGCGGCCCGGGTGGCCGCCGGGTTCACGGCCCGCGGCATCTCCAGCGGCGACCGGGTCGTCGTCCAGCTGCCCAACGTCGCCGAGTTCGTCGAGGTCGTGTTCGCCCTGTTCCGGATCGGTGCGTTGCCGGTCTTCGCGCTGCCCGCCCACCGCGAGACGGAGATCGGCTACTTCTGCTCGTTCACCGAGGCCGTCGCCTATGTGATCCCGGACCGGCACGCCGGCTTCGACCACCGCGCGCTGGCGACCACCGTGCGGGCGCGGACCCCGAGCCTGAAGCACGTGTTCGTCGTCGGCGAGCCGGGCGAGCACACCGCCCTGTCCGATGTGCCGTGCTCCGGGGACCCGGACCGGGAGACGGACGGGCCGGCCCCGCACGATCTGGCGTTCCTCCAGTTGTCGGGCGGCACGACCGGGGTGCCCAAACTCATCCCGCGCACGCACGACGACTACATCTACTCGCTTCGTGGCTCCAACGAGATCTGCGGCGTCGACGAGGACACCCGGTTCCTCGTGGTGCTGCCGGCCGCGCACAACTTCCCGATGAGTTCGCCGGGCTGGCTCGGTGCCCTGTACGCGGGCGGCACGGTCGTCCTGTGTCCGCGCCCCGATCCGGGGAGCGCGTTCCCGCTCGTCGCGCAGGAGCACGTCACCATGACCGGGATGGTTCCGCCACTCGCCCTGCTGTGGACGGAGGCCGCCGCGGGCACGGCACACGATCTGTCGAGTCTGGAACTGGTCCTGGTCGGCGGCGCCAAGTACAGCGAGGCGGCGGCCCGCCGGCTGGAGCCCGCGCTGGGCTGCCGGCTCATGCAGGTCTTCGGGATGGCGGAGGGGCTCGTCAACTACACGCGGCTGGACGACGGCCACGAGACCGTGGTCACCACGCAGGGGCGGCCGATCTCCGAAGACGACGAGATCCGCATCGTGGACGACGCCGGACAGGAGGTCGCCGAGGGGGACTTCGGGCACCTGCTGACCCGGGGCCCGTACACCATCCGCGGCTACTGGCGCGCCCCCGAGCACAACAGGACGGCGTTCACCGAGGACGGCTTCTACCGGACCGGCGACATCGTGCGCCGCACGGAGAACGGCAGCCTCGTGGTCGAGGGCCGGGCGAAGGACCAGATCAACCGGGGCGGCGAGAAGGTCGCGCCGGAGGAGATCGAGAACATCATCCTCGGTCATCCCTCCGTGCACGACGTGTCGGTGGTCGGGATCGCCGACACGTATCTGGGGGAACGCACACTCGCGTACGTGATCCTGCGCGCCGGCGCCGAACCGCTCGCCGCCGTCGCCGTGAAGCGCCTCGTGCGCGAGCGCGGAGTCGCCGCGTACAAGATCCCCGACGTGGTCGAGTTCGTCGACGCCTTCCCGCAGACGGGGATCGGGAAGGTCAGCAAGAAGGGACTCCGCTCCGGCGCCGCCCCCGACCCTGGCTCTGCTACTGGCCCCGCCCCTGCCCCTGCCCCTGTCGTTGCTCCTGCTCCGCACGAAGCCCGCTCCGACCGGCACTGAAAGGCACACCCCCATGGCACTCCCCGCCATCGCCCCCTATCCCCTGCCGGGCGCGGACGAACTCCCCGTGAACCGGGTCGCCTGGACCGCTGACCCGGCGCGCGCCGTCCTGCTCGTCCACGACCTCCAGAACCACTTCCTCGGCGCGTACCGCGCGGGCGAGCAGCCGCTGACCGGGATGCTGGAGAACACGGCACGGATCATCGAGGCGTGCCGCGGTGCCGGCGTGCCGGTGGTCTACTCGGCGCAGCGCGGCGGCCAGACCGCCGAGGAGCGCGGCCTCCAGCTCGACTTCTGGGGCCCCGGCGCCGCCGACGACGCCGAGGCCCTGGCCATGCCGGAGTGCGTGGCCCCGGCGGCGGGCGACACGGTGCTGACCAAGTGGAAGTACAGCGCGTTCGTCCGTACCGAACTCGACTCCCTGATACGGGAGTCGGGCCGCGACCAGCTGGTGATCACCGGTGTGTACGCACACATCGGGGTGCTCATGAGTGCTGCCGACGCCTGGATGCGGGACATCCGCGCGTTCGTCGTGGCCGATGCCGTCGCCGACTTCTCGCGCGCGGACCATGACATGGCGCTGCGCTGGGCCGCGGGCCGCTGTGCGGTCGTGACCAGCACCGACGCACTCCTGAAGGAGATCTGAGCCGGATGCCCCCGCTTCGGAGAGCTCCGCTCGGTCCGCGGGCGACGGAAGGGGTACGGGAACTGGCCACCCGCCTGCGCGCGACCTCGCCCGAGGTGCTGATCGCCGCGCAGGCCCTCTACACCTCGCGCGCCACGGCCCGTTCCGAGGTGGTGCTCGGGGTGCCGGGGCCGGTCCCCGAGGTGCCGGAGGTGCCGGACCGGGTGGCACACGTCGTTCCACTGCAGCTGACCGTCAGTCCCGGTGCGAGCTTCGCCGAGCTGGTGCGCCAGGTCGTGCTGGGCGTGCGCGGGATCCACCGCCACGAGGACGTCCGGCGCTCTCCGCGCATCGATCACGACGGCGGTCCGGCCCTGGCCGACGGGGCCGCGCCGACCGCGCACCGGGAGCGCTTCCTGCATCTCGTGGAACAGCTGACGGAGTCGGGCCCGCACACCCCGCTGGCCGCGCTCGGCATCGCCACACCCGACGAACACGCCCTCATGACGGACCAGTTCAACCGCACGGACCGCGCTCTGCCGCCGACGACCCTGATCGGCCCGGTCGAGGCACAGGTCGCCCGCACACCGGACGCCATCGCGCTCCTGTGCGGGGACGTCTCCCTCACCTACGCGGAGCTGAACACCCGCGCCAACCGGCTGGCCCGGCATCTGCGCACCCTGGGTGCCCGGCCGGGGGCCGTGGTGGGGGTGGCGGTGCCGCCCTCGGTGGAGCTGGTCGTCTCGCTGCTCGCCGTGCTGAAGGCGGGGGCCGCGTACCTTCCCCTCGGGCCGGAGCACCCGGCGGAGCGGATCGAGTACCTGTTGCGGGACGCGGCTCCCGTCTGTGTCGTCACCGACCGTGCGGACCGTCTCCCCGCAGGGCCGGGCCCCGAGCGCGTGGTCCTGGAGGGCCTCGACGTGTCCGGGTATCCGTGGTGCGATCCGGCGCGCCCGCTGACGCCCGCACACCCCGCGTACGTCAGCTACCCCTCGGGGCCCACGGGCCGGCCGGACGGCGTCGTCGTGTCACACGGCGCGGTCGACAACCGGCTCCGCTGGATGCAGGACGTCCACGGACTGACGGCGGACGACCGGGTGCTCCAACTGGCTCCCGCGTCGTCCGCCATGTCCGTCCGGGAGCTCTTCTGGCCGCTGCGGGCCGGCGCGACGCTGGTCGTCCCCGGGCCGGACGAAGGCCACGAGAACCCCGGCCGGCTGGCCCGGCTGGTCCATGAACGATCCGTCACCGTCTGCCACTTGACTCCGTCCGCACTCCAGGACCTCCTGGCCGCGGACGACCTCGGTCTCTGCGCGGGTCTGCGCCACGTCCTGTGCAGCGGGGAGGTCCTGCCCCGGGAGACCGCGAACGCCTTCGGGCGCGGGCTGCCGCACATCGCGCTGCACCGCCTCCACGGACCGGCGGAGGCGGCCGTCGACGTCGGCTTCCACACCTGCGGGAGGGAGGGCCGCGGGCCGGTGCCGATCGGACAGCCGGTGTGGAACACCCGGCTGTACGTGCTCGACGCGGCGCTGCGGCCCTGCCCGCCCGGAGTGCCCGGCGATCTGTACGTGGCGGGACGACAGATGGCCGACGGCTATCTGAACCGCCCGGGGCCGACCGCGTCCCGGTTCGTCGCCGACCCCTTCGGCCACGCCGCGGCCCGGATGTACCGCACGGGGGACCAGGCGCGCTGGACGGAGCAGGGCGAGGTCGAGCACCTCGGACATACCGGCCGGCAGGCTGACCTGCGGGCCAGCCCCTAGCCCGCCAGCAGCGCCTCCAGCGCCCGCGCGGTGTCCGGGTGACGGCCGACGAGTGCCACGCCCTCCTGGCCGCCGGGCCCGGAGTCTTCCCACGTGCCCTCGCAGCCCAGCAGCCCTGCCACCGCGTCGCAGGTCGCGGGGTGGGCGGCGAGCAGCGTGCAGCCACCGGCGCCGTCCCCGCCCCTCACCGCCGGCACGGTCTGCTGCCGCGCTTCCGCCCGCCACGGCGGCACCCAGGCGTCCAGCTCCGCGAGACGCCCGGGGAAGGTCCGGCCGGCCTCGCGGATGAGCAGCGGCGCCAGGTCGGCGCCACCCGCGCGCAGCGTCGTGACGAGCGTCGGCAGCCAGGGCAGCAGCACCGGGTCGGGCAGCCGTCCGAACGCCTGCGACACCGCCTCCACCACGAAGTCCGCGAGGCCCGGGACGGGTTCCAGGGCATGCACGAAGCCGCTGAGGTAGCGCGGGTAGGCGGGCACCACCAGGGGGTTGCCCAGCAGTTCGTCGCACGTCGACCGCAGCTCGGTGCGGGAGAGGTGCCCGAGGTGGACCTGCGCCGCCCACAGCAGCGCCGTCCTCGACGGGTCACGCGGGTGCGACTGGGCCAGGGCCAGCCGGAGCTGGGCGCGGTCGCAGCCCAGGGACAGCGCCAGGCCCTCCATGCTGAACAGGAAGCCGAGCATCGCCGCCACCTGACGCACGGTGGCGTCGTCGTCGGTGAACGACGTCGGCAGCAGGGTGCAGTAGTGCGCGTACCCCGCCTTGACGAAGGACTCGATCCACGGCGGCAGGACCGGCTCGCTGGTGCGGTAGTACGCCAGCAGGCGGCGCACCCGGCGCAGTACCTCCGGTGCCCCGTCGACCGTGCGCTCGGCCGACAGCACCTCAAGCGCGCGGCTGCCGAGCTCGTCGGCGAGGCGGCGGCTGCGCAGATACAGCGTCGCGTCCTCGACGGTCTCCAGGACGGTCGCCGCGGTGGCCTGCGCGGCACCTGCCGCACGGCGCAACCGCTGCTCCAGGACCTGTTCGAGGCTGACGCCCTCGTAGCCGAGCTCGATGAGCGCGCGCTGGTGCGTGCCGAGGGCGAGGTCCCACGACTCCTGGAGGGACCGCTCCCCCAGGCTCCGCTCGCCCATGATCGGCCGGGCGGCTCCCGGTGGCATCAGCCGGCGCAGCATCCACAGGACGTCGGAGCACCGCTCCAGTTCGGGCCGGCCGGCGATGTCGAGGAGGGCCCGCTGCACACCGCGCTGCTCCAGCTTCAGCTCCAGGGCCGCGAGACGGTCGTGGACGTCGCGTGCCAGTGGGGGCAGGGCGTCGTAGCCGACCCGGCCGACCCGGTCGCCGCCCATCATGATCTCCACCAGGCGGCGCACATCGCGCCGGCCGGGCACGGTGTCCTTCTCGATGCAGGTGACGGCCGCGTCCTGGAAGTCGTACGGCGTCGGCCTGGCCCGGTCCCGCATGCCGGCCAGCAGGATCGACGTCTCGAAGACGGCGATGGCGTCGGCGGTGGACGCGAGATAGCCGTTGCGGCGGGCCGCGCGCACGATCTCCACGCACCAGCCGAGCAGTTCGGCCTCGTCGAGCCGGTCCAGGACGGGCGGCCTGCGCAGGAAACCGGACAGCTTGTCGGAGGGTTCGGCCGCCGGTCCGGCAACCGGCGCGGTCACGGATTTCTTCGGCTTCTTCGCTCCCGTCTGCCCGGCCAGCCGGTACGGCTCCACGCGGGTGCGCCGGAGGTTCTTCGCCCAGAGCGTCGCGGCGATCGACACCGATCCGCCGGCGAGGCCGAACTGTGCCTCGATCGCCGCGTGGCTGGACGGGATGAGTCCGTGCTGCCACTTCGTGGCCGTGCGGGGGCCGATCTCGAAGGTGTCGGTGCCGTGCACGCCGAACTCCGCGACCCGGCTGGCCGCGTGGAAGGCGCCGCAGACGTACAGGCAGTCGGCGGGGGCCGTCCCGGTCGCGGCCAGGTGTTCGCGCATCCGCGTCCACATGTGGCGTTCGCGGTCCTCGTCCACCCGGACCCGGTGCGGGTCGCCGGGTGCCAGGTGGCGGAAGAGGCTGCCGATGAGGAGCATGACCTGGCGGTAGGTGTCGTGGTCGCCCTCGCCCAGCGGCAGTTCCACGTACTGGTGCCACCACTCCGACCAGTGCCGCACCTTGCCGTGACGCAGCAGGTGCGCCTCCAGTTCGGCGAAGCGGGGCCGGAGGTCACCGATGCCGACGCCGACCGCGTCGCCGTGCAGGCCCGCCTCCTCCTCGGCCGCGGACGGTGTGCCGGAGCCCGCGGACGTGTCGGTGCTGTCGTTGTCTTCTCTCCCGCCCGGCTCCGTGCCGGGCAGTTCCGCTCGGGCGTCCCACTGGTAGACGTGGTCCGAGGAACGGTCGACGAGGACCAGTTCGACACCCGGTGTGTCCAGTGCGTAGGCGATCGCCTGGTACTCGGCCGAGGCCTCGGTGATGGGGGCGACCACGGACAGCGGTGCCCAGTCCGCCGGGAAGCCGTCGATCTCGCTGGCGAACGCCTGGACGGCCACGGGGAGTCTGCAGTTGCGCAGTTCGGTCAGCAGCGGCGCCATGTCCTCGCACAGCTCCAGGTAGATCACCTTGGGCTGCTTCTCCCGCAGGCGGCGCGCCATCGCGAGCGCCGAGGCGGGTGAGTGGTGACAGACGGGAAAGATCTCCAGGGGCTCACGCACGGCACGGTCGACGTCGTCGACGATGCCGAGGAGGATGCTCTCCAGTGCGTCGGGACCGTCGGCGAACGTCGCGGCGGCCTCCTGCAACTGGGTGCGCAGCTCCTGGAAGCCGCGCTCGTGCGGGCCGGTCACGACAGGGTGGCGATCGCGTCGCGGCCGCCCTCCAGGAACTCGGGCCAGGGCCCGCCCTCCTCCTTGCTGCGCGGTTCGACGACGCCGTGCAGGTACTTGTTGAGGATGGCCAGGTCCTCGGGGTCGCGCCGGGCCAGTGAACCGACGAGCGAGGACGCCAGGGTCCGGGCGGTCAGATCACGTTCCCCGAAGAAGTCGCCGTGCAGGACGGCGTCCTCCAGCACGCCGATCTGCTCGGCGGTGGACAGGGCCGACTCCAGCTTCTCGTCGTCGCTGCCGGCCGCGGCGGCGGAGGCCCGCAGGTCGGCGAAGCTCTGCAGGAGCACGTCCAGGAGCGTCGGCGGCACGTCGAGCTCGATGCTGTGGCGGCGCAGCAGTTCCTCGGTGCGGAAGCGGACGATCTCCGCCTCGCTCTTCTTGTTCGTCACCACCGGGATGCGGACGAAGTTGAAGCGGCGCTTGAGCGCCGAGGAGAGGTCGTTGACGCCCCGGTCGCGGCTGTTGGCCGTGGCGATGACGGAGAACCCGGGCTTGGCGAAGACGATGTTGTCGCTGTCCAGTTCGGGCACGGAGATGTACTTCTCGGACAGGATGGAGATCAGCGCGTCCTGGACGTCGCTGGTGGAGCGGGTCAGCTCCTCGAAACGGCCGATCGCGCCGGATTCCATCGCCGTCATGATCGGCGAGGGGATCATGGAGTCCCGTGACTGCCCCTTGGCGATGACCATGGAGACGTTCCAGGAGTACTTGATGTGGTCCTCGGTGGTGCCGGCGGTGCCCTGCACGACCAGGGTGGAGTTGCGGCAGATGGCGGCGGACAACAGCTCGGCCAGCCAGCTCTTGCCCGTGCCGGGGTCGCCGATGAGCAGCAGTCCGCGGTCGGATGCCAGGGTGACGATGGAGCGCTCGACGAAACTGCGGTCGCCGTACCACTTCTGGGAGATCTCCCGGTCGAGGTTGTCGGAGCGCTCGGAGCCCAGGATGAACAGGCGGACCATCTTCGGGGAGAGCCGCCAGGAGAAGGGCTTGGGGTTGTCGTCGACGGACTCGAGCCAGGCCAGTTCCTCGGCGTACTTGATCTCGGCGGGGGCGCGCAGCAGGTCGGACATGGGAGTCCCTTTCTAGGCGAGAAAAGTCTTGAGCTCGTGGACGAGCTTGCTGATGTGGCCGGAGAGGACCGGCGTGCCGAGGGCCTTGAACCGCTCACGGAACCAGGGGTTGACCTCCTGGCGGCCGGAGCTGGTGACCGACCCGACGGGGATGAACCTCACTCCGGACCGGTGGACGGCCTCGATGCCCTCGAAGAGCGGCTGGGAGCGGCCGAACTCGTAGAAGTCGGAGATCCACACCATCACCGTGTCCTGGGGATCGGTGATCTTCGGCCGGGCCATCGCCATCGCGACGGGTCCGTCGTTGCCCCCGCCGAGCTTGGTGCGCAGCAGGGTCTCGAAGGGGTCGTGCACCCAGGGCGTGAGGTCGAGCGCCTGGGTGTCGTACGCGATGAGGTGGACGTCCACCTTGGGCAGCCCGGCGAAGACCGAGGCGAGGATGGTGCAGTTCACCATCGAGTCGACCATCGAGCCCGACTGGTCCACGACGACGATCAGCCGCTGGGGTGTCGTCCTGCGTGCGGTGTGCCGGTAGTAGAGGCGGTCGACGTACAGCCGCTCCTCCTCCGGGCTCCAGTTGGTGAGGTTCTTCCAGATCGTGCGGTCGAGGTCGAGGTTGCGGAACACCCGCTTGGGCGGGACGGAGCGGTCGACGGCTCCCGCCGTGGACTTCTCTACCTGGGTCCGCAGCACCTCGGCGACCTCGTCGACGAAGCGGCGGATCAGGGCCTTGGCGTTGGCCAGAGCGATGCCCGAGAGGTTGCTCTTGTCCCGCAGCAGTTGCTCGATGAGCGACATGCTGGGGGTCAGCCGGGCCGCGAGCACGGGGTCGGCCAGCACCTCGCGCAGGCGCATCCGCTTGACGAGGTCGGCCTCCAGCGCGCCGAGCTCCGGCCCGATCACCGGGATCAGCCGGTCGAGGCCGGGGGCGCCGTGCCCGGAGCGTCCTCCTCCGCCGCGGCCGCCCCGCAGTTCGCCGGGTGCGCAGCCGAGCGCGCGCTCCAGCCATCCCGCGTCGGCCTGCCAGCGCGCCAGCTGTCCGGCGGTGACCGTGCCGGAGCCGGAGGAGAAGACGTTGAGGAGAACCTTCGACACCAGTGCCGCTCGCCGTACTTCGGCGGCCCGGTCCCGTACACCCTCTCCGTCCGCGTCGGCGCTGCTGTCGCTGTCTCTGTCGCCGTCGGGCTCCGGGGCCATCAGTCCGTCGAACTCGTCGGCCAGCTCGGGGTGGCGCTGCACGACCGAGTCGACGGAGGTCTGCGGGTCGAGCAGTGCGGACGGCAGCCCGAGGTCCTCCACGACGGCCAGGCTCGCCGACTCCAGTGCGGGCTGCTCCTCGGGGTCGAAGAGCCGGGCGAGCAGCCGCCAGTACAGCACCTGGCGACGGTTCTCGTGCGGGTCGGCCTCGGCGGTGCGCGGTGAGGCGGACGGGTCCGGCAGGCCGGTCGGTCGGTCCGTCATTTCCGCAGCAGCCTTCCCGCCCGCTCCCGGAGCACGGCGACGGCGTCGGTTGCGGCCTTCTCGGCCCTGGCTCCGGCCTTGTCGCTCGTACCCCCGGCCCAGCCTCCGGCGTGGAGCGCGACGGCCTTCTTCCGTACGGTCGTCTCGACGGCCAGCGGCTGGAGCCGGTAGGCGCCGGCGTCCCAGCGCAGCAGCGCGATGCATGCGCCGGATGCCGCGACGGCTTCGGGCGTCAGCGGCCCGGCGGCCGGTATGCGATCGGTGTCGACCGCGAGCGGATGACCCGCGACGGTGAACTCGATTGCCCCGTCCGCCTGTTGCGCGCTGTATCCCTCAAGGAACACCGGCACGGCGATGCGTGCCGGGTGGCGGTCCAGGGGTGCGGTGACCGCGTCGGCCGCGACGGGCAGGGCGACCCTGGCCGTGACGAAGGGGTCGGCGGGTTCGCCCGTGCGGGCGTGGGCGTCGCTCCAGATCAGGTCGCCCTCGCCGGTGACCGGCATGGCGGTGAGTTCCATCGAGCGGCCCTCTCCGACTGCGGTCAGGAGCGACATGTGCGGTCGGAGCAGTTGCCAGAGCCCCGCGCCGACCACGGTGTCGGGCTTCGGCACCGCGATTCCGGCCCGCACCAGGCGCGGTGTGCTGCCGTCGGCGGGCTCGAACACCGCGTGGACCTGGGCCTGTACGGCGGTGGCGTGCTCGTGGAGGTCGACGCCGAGGGGAAGGAGGCGCCCGGTGGCGGTGCCCGTCGCCGTGGCCGCGGCCGCACCCGGCAGGGTCAGCAGCATCGCGCGCCCCCACAGATCGGCCCAGCGCCGGGCCGGTACGCGCTCCAGCGCCGCACCCGGGCAGGACGCGGCGAGTTCGGCGGCGAAACCGTCGAGCAGGGTCGCGAGGCGGCGCATCGACGGGTCCGGAAGCATGGCGGAGACGACGGGCGCCGCTCCCGCGACCAGGTCATGGTCCATGCCCTGCCATCCGGCACGGGCCAGGTCGGCCAGCCAGGAGCGGGCGGCGGTCAGCAGATTCACGGCCGGCCGGTCCTCGGTCGCCGGTGCGGCGTCCTCGCCGCTCGGCCTGCCCGTCGCTTCCTCGACGCGGTTCATCAGGGCGTCGTGGACGGATCCGAGCAGGGCGGTGCGGGCGGCCGCGAGGGCGACGAAGTCGTCCTCGCCCGCGGATCCGTCCGCGGTCCTGCCGGCCGCCTCGACGACCCGGGCCGCCAGCGGGGTGCCCGCGACGGCGCGGGCGAGGTCGGCCAGGCCGGCGGCCGTGTCCGGCCGGGGACGGAGCAGACCGGCGGCGAGCGCGGCGTCGAAGGCGTCGACGGCCGCCAGTGCCTCGTCGAGTCCGGGAAGGGTTTCGAGCAGCGAAGCGGTGCGCATCACGCCACCGCCCGGGTGGGCGGGAACCAGTGCATCTCCGGCAACGGCTCCGCGCTGGGGGCGAGTTCCAGGTACGCCAGGTGGCGCAGGAAGCGGCTGAAGACGGGGGCGGCGTCCTTGGTCTCCGCCTGCACGGGACGGGTGGCGCTCATGCCGGCCTCGACGGACTGCGCGCTCGGCTCCCCGTCGGCGGTCTCCACCTTCAGGTAGCGGGCGACGCGCTCGGCGCCGTACTGCAGCACGGCCTCGCCGACCAGCGCCCGGATGTGATTGCAGAACGAACCCCGTGCGCCCCCGCAGGGCCGGTTGTTGTTGGTGCTGCAGGCGAATGCGTAGCTGCCGGCCGCGACCGACGAGACGTAGACCCGCCCGATGTCCGAGCCGCTCGACACCACGCCCTGCAGACGTCCGCCGGCCAGCTCGACGAACGGGACCTTGGCCAGTTTGCGTGGCCGCGCGGGTGCGGTCACCCGTGCCGTACTCGACCTCTCCCAGACCGACAACGCACCATCTCCTTTGCACCCAGGGGGTGTCCCCGTCACTCCGGCGGGGACACCACTGAACCTACGTGCGACCACTGACAACGGCGGTCGGAGACAGCTGCGGCAGGCCTCAGGAAACGGCGCCCACGGGGAGCAGCAGGGGGCGTTTCGCGGTGCGGCCGTCACCGGAGGAGCGGCCGCGCAGACGGCGTCCGAGCCAGGGGCCGAGGAATCCGGCCGCCCACCGCAGTTCGGCCGCTGCGGACTGCAGGCCGGAGGGAACGGCCGTCGGGGCCAGCGGGTCCGTCCACGTGCCGTCGCTCCCCGGCAGGTCGATGGCCTGGGCGGCGGCCGCGGCGATCCTCGCATGACCGAGGGGACTGGCGTGGAGCCGGTCCGTGCTCCACAGGCGCCGGTCGGTGGCGACGGCGTGCAGGGCGGTCTCGGCGACCGCGACCCCGTGGCGGGCGGCCGCGGCGCGGATGCGGGTGTTGAACTCCTCCACCCGCGGCCTGACGGGCCGGGCCAGGGGCGCGATCTTCCCGACGTCGGGGAAGGTCAGGGTCACCACCCGCGCCCCGGTGGCCGTGAGCGCGGCGAACATCTCCTCCACCTGCCCGGCCACCTCCGCGGCATCGAACCTCGGCCGGAGCAGGTCGTTGACCCCGGCGACGACGGTGGCCAGGTCGGGCTCCAGGGCCAGCGCGGGCCCCAGCTGTTCTGCGCGGACCTGACCGGCGACACGTCCTCGCACGGCCAGGTTGGCGTACTGGAGACCGGGGTTGACGGCCGCGACGTGCTCGGCGAACCGGTCGGCCCAGCCACGGAGTCCGGTGGCGTCGTCACCGTCACCGAGCCCTTCGGTCTGACTGTCGCCGAGGGCGACATAACGCAGGTACTCACCGCTCGGCATGAGCCGCCTTCTTTCCCCTCACCGGCCACGGAACCACGTACTCAATAATATGACTACTCAACTCCATGAGTATGCGGTTTCGCGCACCGGGACCCCCGAAGACCCGTCGACGGACGGGTCGGCGGGTCTTCGGGGGCGAACGGTGGCGGTGGTGGCGCCGGCTACGACGCCGCAGGCGTCGCTTCGTGACTCCCGTACGGCCGCGTGATGATCTCCATGCCATGACCTGCGGGATCCATGAAGTACAGGCCGCGCCCGCCGTGGTGGAGGTTGATCTCACCCGGCTGCTTGAGGTGCGGATCCGCGTAGTACGTGATCCCCGCCTGCTGGATGCGCCGCAGCGCGGCGTCGAACTCGTCGTCCCCGATGAGGAAGGCGTAGTGCTGCGGGGCGATGGACTCGGCCGGAATGCTGGCGAAGTCCAGGGTGACGCCGTTGCTGAGCGAGACCGGGATGAACGGGCCCCACTCGGTACCCACTTCGAGATCGAGCAGGTTCGCCAGGAACTCGGCGGATTCCCGGTTGGACCGGGCGTGGACAATCGTGTGGTTCAACTCGACAGACACAGTGGAATGCCTCCGAAGGCATCTCACGGACACCTCCATGCCTCACCCGGTCGGTGACCGGCACGCGATGTCGTGCCGCGATGATAGGAGCGGCATCGATTCCCTGTCGAGCGGCCCTTCCTACTCCTCGTCCGGATCGGCTTCCGGCTTCGCGTTCGCGTAGAGGACTTCGCGGGCCTGCTCGGCGGAGCGCGTTATGCCCTCGTTCACGAAGTCCAGGAAGCGCGCGATGTTCTCCAGGCGGACCGCGGCCGGGGAGTCGGCGCCGAGGACACCGACGCCCTGCCGTGCGGTCTCGACGAGTTGGGCGGTGGCCCGGGCACTGGCCATCATCGACTGGTACCAGACGTCGTCGTCGACGATGTAACGCTCGCGACGGCGTTCGTCGCGCTCCCGGCGGACGAGGCCCTGGCTCTCGAGGAACGTGATCGCCTTGGAGATGGACGCCGGACTGACCTGGAGGCGCTGCACGAGTTCGGCCGCCGTGAGGCTTCCCGAGTCGGTGGTGTAGAGGCAGACCAGGACCCGGGACATCATCTTGTTGGACAGGCCCGACTGCATGAGGACGGCGGCGAACACCTCCTCGTACTCGCGCACGGCCTCGGCGTCGCGCCCGTGGGGCTGCGCAAGCGCCTGCCGCCCACGGGGTTCGGCGCTCTGCCTGCGCTGATGGGTGCGGCGTTCGGTGGCGCGGTGGGCGAGGTCGGCCCGGTAGGCGGTGGGGCCGCCGTTGCGCATCACCTCGCGGGTCACGGTCGAGGTCGGCCGGTCGAGGCGCCGGGCGATCTCCGCGTACGGAAGGCCGTCGGCGAGACCGAGCCCGATCTGCTGACGCTCCTGCTGAGTGAGCCTGCCTCCCGGCATCGCGATCCCCTTCATGGTCCCGTTCACGGTCCGGCGTGGCCCGTGCCGCCCGAGCATAGCGTTCACGTTCATTCCATTGCAACGAACGCTACTGCTCCTGTTGCGTTAGCCGTCAGAGCGTTGCAATGAAATTCGCCATCTGACCTGCGATTAGCGGGATCTGACGCAACATCTGCGTTGTGCGAACCATGAACGCAACGTAGCGTTTCTCTCATCGGAAACAGTGATTCCAAGGAGCGCACCATGCAGAAGTTCGCCACCCCCACCCCCGTCTCCACCGTCCTGGACATCCCCGCCGGGCAGGTCCGGTTCATCGCCGCCGACCGGTCCGACACCACGGTCGAGGTTCTTCCCGCCGACTCCTCGAAGAGCCGTGACGCGAAGGCCGCGGAGCAGATCACCGTCGCGTACGCCGACGGCGTCCTGCGCATCGAGGCCGCACCGACGAACAACCGGATCATCGGCACCTCCGGATCCGTCGAGGTGACCGTTCAGCTGCCGGCCGGCTCCCGCGTCGAGGCGAAGGCGGCGGCCGCCGAGTTCCGGGGCGTCGGACGGCTCGGAGACGTCGTCTTCGAAGGCGCACAGGCCACGGTCAAGCTGGACGAGGCCGCGAGCGCCCGCCTCACCGTGCAGGCCGGTGACGTCACGGTCGGCCGACTGGGCGGCCCCGCGCGGATCAGCACCCAGAAGGGCGACATCCACATCACCGAGGCCCTCGGCGGAGCGGTCGAACTGAGCACCATGTCCGGCGGGATCTCCGTCGGCGCCGCCCGCGGAGTCTCCGCGTCACTGGACGCCGGCACCACCTACGGCCGGATCCACAACTCGCTCATGAACACCGCGGGCGCCCCGGACCTCACCATCCGCGCGACCACCGCGCACGGCGACATCACCGCCCGCAGCAACTGACCCCCAGCAAGCCTCCGAAGGAGCAACTCCCATGACCATCCCGGCCATCACCGTGAGCGGGCTGCGCAAGTCCTACGGCGACAAACTCGTACTGGACGGCATCGATCTGCGCATCCCGGCGGGCTCGGTGTTCGCGTTGCTGGGTCCGAACGGGGCCGGCAAGACGACGGCGGTGAAGATCCTGTCGTCTCTGGTGTCGGCGGGCGCCGGGTCCGGGGAGATCCGGGTCGGGGGCCACGACCTGGCCACCGAGCCGCAGGCCGTGCGTGCCGCGATCGGGGTCACCGGCCAGTTCTCCGCCGTGGACGGTCTGATCACCGGCGAGGAGAACATGCTCCTGATGGCGGACCTGCACCACCTCACCAGGGCCGATGGCCGGCGCGTCACCGCCGAACTCCTGGAACGCTTCGACCTGGTGGACGCCGCGAAGAAGCCCGCCTCCACCTACTCCGGCGGCATGAAACGCCGCCTGGACATCGCGATGACCCTGGTCGGCAGCCCCCGCATCATCTTCCTCGACGAACCCACCACCGGCCTGGACCCACGCTCCCGCCACACCATGTGGGGCATCATCCGCAGCCTCGTCACCACCGGCGTCACCGTCCTGCTCACCACCCAGTACCTCGACGAAGCCGACGAACTCGCCGACCGCATCGCCGTACTCGACAACGGCAAGATCGCCGCCGAGGGAAGCCCGGCCGAGCTCAAGCGGCTCGTCCCGGGCGGACACGTACGGCTGAGGTTCACCGACCCGTCCGCGTACCGGTCGGCCGCCACCGCCCTGCACGAGGCCGCCCGGGACGACGAAGCCCTCACCCTGCAACTCCCCAGCGGCGGAAGTCAGCGCGAACTGCGCGCCATTCTCGACTGGCTCGACTCGACCGGTGTCGAGGCCGACGAACTCACCGTCCACACCCCCGACCTCGACGACGTGTTCTTCGCCCTCACCACCCCCACCGGCGCGCTGCCGCACCAGACCCAGGAGACCACCCGATGAGCACCCTGCCCCTGGCCGTCCGCGACTCCCACACCATGCTGCGCCGCAACCTCCTGCACGCCCGCCGCTACCCCTCCCTCACCCTCAACCTCCTGCTCACCCCGATCATGCTGCTCCTGCTCTTCGTCTACATCTTCGGCGACGTCATGAGCGCCGGCATCGGCGGCGGCGGCGCCGACCGCGCCCAGTACATCGCCTACATCGTCCCCGGCCTCCTCCTCATGACGATCGGCTCCACCACCATCGGCACCGCCGTCTCCGTCTCCAACGACATGACCGAAGGGATCATCGCCCGCTTCCGCACCATGGCCATCCACCGCGGATCCGTCCTCATCGGCCACGTCCTGGGCAGCGTCCTGCAATGCATCGCCAGCGTCGTCCTGGTCGGCGCCGTCGGCGCCGCCATCGGCTTCCGCTCCACCGACGCCACCGTCCTGGAATGGTTCGCCGCCTTCGGACTCCTGGTCCTCTTCGCCACCGCGTTCACCTGGATCGCCGTCGGCATGGGCCTCATCAGCCCCAACGCCGAAGCCGCCAGCAACAACGCCCTCCCCATGATCCTGCTCCCCCTCCTCTCCAGCGCCTTCATCCCCGTCGACACCATGCCCGGCTGGTTCCGCCCCATCGCCGAGTACCAGCCCTTCACCCCCGCCATCGAAACCCTCCGCGGCCTCCTCCTCGGCACCGAGATCGGCAACAACGGCTGGCTCACCCTCGCCTGGTGCCTCGCCCTCACCGTCCTCGGCTACCGCTGGTCCACCGCACGCTTCAACGACGACCCCAAGTAACCCCCAACCACCCCCGGGGCGGCGCATCCGACACCCACGTCGGACACGCCGCCCCACCGGCAGTTCCGCTCCCGTTCTCACGACCGGAACGGGCCGGCCGCCTCGGTGGCGTGGGGTTTGTTCCGGGTGCTGCTAGTCCCATTGGTTCTGGTTGATGAAGTGGCTGTAGGCGCGCCAGGAGTTGGGGCCCATGACGCCGTCGATGGGGCCGGTGTAGCCGTGGGTGGCGGCGAGGCGCTGGACGGCGGCCCAGGTGTTCGTTCCGGGAATTCCGTCGAGGGGTCCTGTGTAGCCCCAGTTCCGCATGTTCAGCTGGAGCGCGGCGTAGGTGTTGGGTCCCGGGACACCGTCGATCGGTCCGGTGTACCCGGACTGGATCCGCAGCCAGTTCTGCGTCCGCTGCCACATCACCGGACCCGGGACACCGTCCTGCTCCGTCGACGTCTTGGGCAGACCCCCGCCACCGCCCAGGTAGTTCAGCGGATTGACCCGGGTGCCGCCCGGGGTGATCAGGTGCCAGTGCACGTGCGGTCCGGTGGAACTCCCGGAGCCGGGGGCACCGACGGCGCCCCCGGAGTAGCCCACGATCCCTCCCTTGCCGACCGAGGTGCCGTTGGCCAGCAGGAACTGGGACAGGTGCATGTACTGCGTCCGGTAGCCGTCGCTGTGGGTGATGGTCACCGTGTGTCCGCCGGTGCCGTTGTCCGGGATGTTCGTGACGACTCCCGCGCCCGCGGCGGGCAGCGCGGTCCCGACGCCCATCCCGTAGTCGATCCCGCCCAGGGAGCCGTCGTCGAGGTGATCCTGCCAGGTGCCGGTGATCCGGTAGCCGCTGAACGGGTTGTAGATGTCCAGCGCCTGGGCGGTGTTCCCCGAGAGCAGCACACCGCCGGCCGCCAGGCCGAACGTGGTGACCGATCCCCGCAGCAAGGTGCGCCGGCTTATGCCGGCCCTCGGCCGGATCTCTCGGCCGGCTTCGGACCCATGGCGATCGCACACAGCAACTCCCTTGATATGAGGGTGACTTGAGCTGACAGAGGGTGCGGGGCCACGGTAACCTACGCGCATAGATGTTGATAAGAACATGACACACGCACGGCGTACACGCCGTGCCGGCTGGATCCCCGACCCCACCGGAGGAGACATGCGCAGGAGAACCGTGATCCGCGGCGTCGTGGCGACCGCTCTGGCCCCGGCCGGAATCGTCCTGGCCACCGGCCGCCCGGCGCTCGCCGCGGCGGCGGATCTGGAGGGCGTCGACGTCTCGAACTACCAGGCCGGCATCGACTACGCCCGGGCCGCCGCCGAGGGCCGGCGGTTCGCCGTCGCCAAGGCCGGTGGCTGCCAGCTCGCCGAGGGCCCCTACACCACGTCCTCGTACGCCGGACATGTCGACGGCGCCCGTGCCGCCGGCCTGCGGGTGGGGCACTACTGGCTGTCGGGAGACTTCCTCGCCCCCGCTGCCGCCGCCGACTACTTCGTGGACCATCTGCACGACTACCGCGTCGGTGACGTCCTCGCGCTGGATGTCGAGGTGCTGGACGACTCGACCCGGCTGTGGAACGACACGGACGTGTCCGCTTGGTTCAACCGGGTCCGGGAGCGGGTCGGCAGCTACGTGCCCTGGTTCTACATCAGCACGGGCGCCCTGCGCGCCGGCACCTGGAGCCGCACGATCGCGTCCGGCGCCCACCTGTGGGCGGCATCCTGGGGGCCGAACAACGGCACCTGGCCGGGCGCGCCCGACCTGGGCGGCCGCTATCCGGACTGGGCGGCCCACCAGTACACCTCCGTGGGCTCCGCCGGGGGCGCCTCCCCCGTCGACCTCAACCTGGCCCGCGCATGGGCCTTCGACCTGACCGAACCGACCGATCCGCCGCCCGGTGGCGGGGGTCTGCCCAAGACGTCGACGGAGCAGGACGGTGTCCCGGGTCCGGTGATGTGGCAGCGGACGCAGAACTGGCTGCGGATCCAGTCCGGGTACACCGGACCGATCGACGGTGTCCCGGGACCCAACACCTACGCCGCGCTCCAGCTGAACATGCGGAACTGGGGCTACACAGGACCCCTCGACGGAATTCCCGGAACGAACACCTGGGCCGCCGTCCAGCGCCTCGCCGCCACCCACGGCTACACCGGCCCCATCGACGGCGTCATGGGCCCCAACTCCTGGCGCGCCTACAGCCACTTCATCAACCAGAACCAATGGGACTAGCAGCACCCGGAACAAACCCCACGCCACCACCTGGACCACCCGTGGCACAAGAAATCCCCGGCCCGCAATTGCGGACCGGGGATTTTCCCGCGTATATTGAGTGTTTCTGTGCGCACACAGAAAAGGCCCCACACGGGGGGCCACTAAGAAACACCATATCCGCCAGGGAGCAATGTTGTCAACTCGGGAAAGCGCCGAATTGCAGAAGGAGCAGGAATTCATCGACCGGCTCTACGACCGTGTCGACGCGCTGCGCGGAGTCGCCGCCCAGCACGTCGAGGGCGCGCTGACGCCGGTCGGGACCGGGCTGCAGGCCCGGCTCGAACGCGATGTGCTCGTCGCCGAACGCTCGGGGCTGCTCGCCGCCCTGAACGCCGTGGACGGCTCCCTGTGCTTCGGCCGCATCGATCTCTCCGACGGCGTCGCGCACCACATCGGCCGCATCGGAATCCGTGAGGACGACACCGCGCACACGCCGCTGCTGATCGACTGGCGTGCCCCGGTCGCCCGCCCCTTCTACCTCGCCACCGGTCACACGCCCATGGGTCTGCGCCGGCGCCGGCACATCACGACCGATGACCGCACCGTCACCGAGCTGCACGACGAGATCCTCGACGTCGGGGACCGGCAGCGCACCGGTTTCGAGGACCCGAGCGGCGACACCGTGCTGCTCGCCGCCGTGAACTCGGCCCGCACCGGCCGCATGGGCGACATCGTGCGGACCATCCAGGCGGAGCAGGACCGGATCATCCGCGCCCCGCACCGCGGTGTGCTCGTCGTCGAGGGCGGTCCCGGGACCGGAAAGACGGCCGTGGCGCTGCACCGGGCGGCCTTCCTGCTGTTCGAGCACCGTGAGCTGCTCGCCAAGCGTGCCGTGCTGATCGTGGGCCCCAACCCGGCCTTCCTCAGCTACATCGGCGAGGTGCTGCCCGCACTCGGCGAGACCGGTGTCCTGCTCGCGACCCAGGCCGAGCTCTTCCCCGGGGTGCACGCCGACGGAACGGACACGCCCCGCGCCGCCGCGGTCAAGGGCGGTGCGCCCATGGCGGAGGCGCTCGCCCTGGCCGTCCGCGACCGGCAGGTGCTCCCCGAGCCGGGTGCCCCGCTCGTCATCCGGCACGACGACGGTGATCTGATCCTCGACTGGGAGATCGCCTACGAGGCCAGGCAGGCGGCCCGCGACACCCTGCTGCCGCACAACCTCGCCCGCCCGCACTTCGCGTTCCGGATCATCGACGCCCTCACGGCTCAGCTCACGGAGCGCATCGGGGCCGACCCGTACGGCGGTCCCAACTTCCTCGGCCCCGACGACATCGCCCAGCTGGGCAAGGGGGTCGCGGTCAGCGGGGCGGTGCACGGCGCCGTCGACGAGCTGTGGCCGTTCCTCACTCCGCAGGACGTCCTCGCCGACTACCTGGACCACCCCGTCTACGTACCCGAGGAGGACGCCGAGGCGATCCGGCGCGCGCCCGGCGCGGGGCGCTGGACCCCCGCCGACGTACCGCTGCTCGACGAGGTGGCGGAGCTCCTCGGTGTCGACGACAGCGCCGAGCGCGCGGCTGCCGAGGCCGGGCGCCAGGAGCGGATCGCGTACGCGCAGGGCGTGCTGGAGCTGTCGAGGGGCTCGGAGTCGTTCGAGTTCGAGGACGAGGAGTCCGAGGTCCTGGCCGCCCACGACATCATCGACGCGGAACGGATGGCGGAGCGGCAGGAGGAGGCCGATCACCGCAGCGCGGCCGAGCGCGCGGCCGAGGACCGCACCTGGGCGTTCGGGCACATCATCGTCGACGAGGCGCAGGAGCTGTCCCCGATGGCGTGGCGGCTGCTGATGCGCAGGTCACCGACCCGTTCGATGACGCTGGTCGGTGACCCCGCTCAGACCTCCGAGGAGGCCGGGGTCGGCTCGTGGGAGAAGATCCTGGAGCCGTACGTCGGTGACCGCTTCGAGCATGTGGCGCTGAGGGTCAACTACCGTACGCCCGCCGAGATCATGGAGCTGGCGGCCCGGGTGCTGCGCGCCCACGACCCCTCGTTCGAGCCTCCCTCGTCGGTGCGGTCCACCGGTGAGGCGCCGTGGCTGCGGGACGCCGGGGACGACCTGGCGGGCGCGGTGGCGCGGGCGGTGGTGGAGCTGACGCCAGAGGAGGGCAGGCTCGCGGTCATCGCGCCGCGGGCGCTCCACGAGGAGATCGCGGTCCCGTCGACGGGGCTCACGGCCGGCGCCGAACCCGATCTGACGCAACGGGTGGTCCTGCTCGACCCGCGCCAGGCCAAGGGGCTCGAATTCGACCATGTGCTGGTCGTGGAGCCCGGGCTGTTCGGCACGAGTGATCTGTACGTGGCCCTGACCCGGGCCACGCAACGCCTGGGCATCGTCCACCGGGAGGAGCTGCCGCAGGCGCTGCGCTGAGTCCGCCGGCGACGGGGAACCGCCTCTACTCGCCTTCCCTGCGGCGGAGCTGCGCCGAGAGGTGGTGCTGGAGGGGCTGTCCGACGGCGGCGAGGTCGTGGACGAAGTCGAGTGTGCCGTCGTCCGTGAGGGTGTAGCGGCGGCGGGTGGCGTCGACCTGCTTGGCCGTGGGGGCGAGGGCGACCTGATGGGTGGAGAGGTCGGCCGTGCCGTCGGCCGCCACACCGGTCAGGATCTCAGTGATGCCGGTGGGCTGGGTGATCAGCGCCTCCACCCGGCCGTCCGGCTGCATCCGCCACCAGCCGCTCTCCCGGGCCGACGGCCGCAGCGGCCGGCCGTCCGCGTCGAGCAGCCAGGCGCGCGCCTCGTAGTGGAGGAAGGGCCTTCCGTCATGGCTGAAGGTGACCTCCTGCGCGTAGCCGAAGTCCTCGGAGAGCGTCGGGTACTCCCCCCGGCCGCGGCCGGTCCAGTTGCCCAGGAATCCGAGCAGGGGCTCCAGCAGCGGGTGCGGAGCGGGTGATGCGTCCGGCCGGTGGGCATCGGGGTACGGGTGCTTGCGGGCGGGGTCGGACATGAGGTGCGCTCCTGGGTGGGTCGGGCCGGTGCCGGCTGCCGAGGGAAGCCTAGGCTCCGGGCCCGGTGCCGGAGCACAGGCGCCGGGCCGGTCCCGTGCGGGACCGGCCCGGGCGTCGTGCTCAGACGAGGTCGAACCGGTCCAGGTTCATGACCTTGTCCCACGCCGCGACGAAGTCCTTCACGAACTTCTCCTTCGCGTCGTCGCTCGCGTAGACCTCGGCGACCGCGCGCAGTTCGGAGTTCGAGCCGAACACGAGGTCGGCGCGGCTGCCGGTCCACTTCACCTTGCCGGAGCCGTCGCGGCCCTCGAAGGTGGTGGCGTCCTCCGACGTCGACTTCCACGTCGTGCCCAGGTCGAGCAGGTTGACGAAGAAGTCGTTGGTCAGGGATCCGGGGTTCTCGGTGAGGACACCGACCGACGACTGCTGGTGGTTGGCACCCAGGACACGCAGACCGCCGACGAGGACCGTCAGCTCGGGGGCGCTGAGCGTCAGCAGGTTCGCCCGGTCGAGCAGCAGGTACTCGGCGGGGAGGCGGTTGCCCTTGCCGAGGTAGTTGCGGAACCCGTCGGCGGACGGCTCCAGCTCGACGAACGACTCCACGTCGGTCTGCTCCTGCGACGCGTCGACACGGCCCGGGGTGAAGGGGACCTCGATGTCGAAGCCGCCCTCCCCGGCCGCCTTCTCGACGCCCGCGGCACCCGCGATCACGATGAGGTCGGCGAGCGAGACCTGCTTGCCGCCGGACTGCGCGGAGTTGAAGGACTCCTGGATGCCCTGCAGGGTGCGCAGCACCGTCGCGAGCCGGTCCGGGTCGTTGACCTCCCAGGCGTTCTGCGGCTCGAGGCGGATGCGTGCGCCGTTGGCGCCGCCGCGCTTGTCGCTGCCGCGGAAGGAGGAGGCGGACGCCCAGGCGGTGGAGACCAGGTCGGACACCGACAGGCCGGAGTCGAGGACCTTGGCCTTGAGCGCCGCGGTGTCCCCGGCGTCGACGAGCTCGTGCGTCCGCGCGGGCAGCGGGTCCTGCCAGACCAGCGTCTCCGCCGGGACCTCCGGGCCGAGGTAGCGGACGACCGGGCCCATGTCACGGTGGGTCAGCTTGTACCAGGCGCGGGCGAAGGCGTCGGCGAACTGCTCGGGGTGCTCGTGGAAGCGCCGCGAGATCTCCTCGTAGGCCGGGTCGACCCGGAGCGAGAGGTCGGTCGTCAGCATCGTCGGCGCGTGGGTCCTGGCCGGGTCGAACGCGTCCGGGACGGTGCCGGCGCCCGCGCCCTCCTTCGGCCGCCACTGGTGGGCGCCCGCGGGGCTCTTGAACAGCTCCCACTCGTAGCCGAAGAGGATGTCGAAGAAGCTGTTGTCCCACGCGGTGGGGGTGTTCGTCCAGATCCCCTCCAGGCCGCTGGTGATCGCGTCGGCGCCCTTGCCGGTGCCGTACGTGCTCCGCCAGCCGAGGCCCTGCTGCTCCATGGGGGCGGCTTCCGGGTCGTCGCCGACGCTGTCCGCGGGGCCGGCGCCGTGGGTCTTGCCGAAGGTGTGGCCGCCGGCGATCAGCGCGACCGTCTCCTCGTCGTTCATCGCCATGCGACGGAACGTCTCGCGGATGTCGCGGGCCGCGGCGAGCGGGTCCGGGGTGCCGTTGGGGCCCTCGGGGTTGACGTAGATGAGGCCCATCTGCACGGCGCCGAGGGGGTTTTCGAGCTCCCGGTCACCGGAGTAGCGCTCGTCGCCCAGCCAGGTGGTCTCGGGACCCCAGTAGACGTCCTCGTCGGGCTCCCACACGTCCGCGCGGCCGCCGCCGAAGCCAAAGGTCTTGAAGCCCATCGTCTCCAGGGCGACATTGCCGGTGAGAACGATGAGGTCGGCCCACGAGAGGTTCTGGCCGTACTTCTTCTTGACCGGCCACAGCAGTCGGCGGGCCTTGTCGAGGCTCGCGTTGTCCGGCCAGCTGTTGAGCGGGGCGAAGCGCTGCTGGCCGGCGCCGGCGCCGCCGCGGCCGTCGCTGATCCGGTAGGTGCCGGCGCTGTGCCAGGCCATCCGGATCATGAACGGGCCGTAGTTGCCGAAGTCCGCCGGCCACCAGTCCTGCGAGGTCGTCAGCACCTCGGCGATGTCCCGCTTCACCGCCGGGAGGTCGAGGGTCTTGAACGCCTCGGCGTAGTCGAACTCCTCGCCGAGCGGATTGGCGACGGCGGGGTTCTTGGCGAGGATCTTCAGGTTGAGCCGCTCCGGCCACCACTGGCGGTTTCCGCCGCCCTGGGTCGGGTGCGGCGCACGACCGTGGGCGACCGGGCAGCCGCCGCCCTCCTCCGCCTTCGGGTCGGTGACGATCGCGTCGTGGTTCTCAGTCATGGAAATCCTTCCGGACGGGGCGGATCACGGTGCTGAGGAACTACGGACGGGGGAAAGGCCGGGTCCGGATGCCGGGGTCTTCCGTCCCCGTCTCCTGAAGTCACGTACTTTTCCGCTGCTGTCCTGTCCCTTGGCTGTTCGCCGGAACCGATCCTACGATGGACATAGTCCAAGTCAATACGACCGACAGGCGTGTGGGCATCCAATCGTCGATCGACGCACAGTGAGGTGGGTGGGTATGAGTGACCTGCTGCAACGGCTTCGCGCACGTGGCTGGCGGATGACCGCTCAGCGACGGGTGGTGGCCGAGGTACTCGCCGGTGAGCACGTCCACTTCACCGCGGACGAGGTGCTCGCACGTGCCACGTCCCGGCTGCCGGAGATATCCCGCGCCACCGTGTACAACACGCTCGGCGAACTCGTCCAGCTCGGCGAGGTGATCGAGGTGGCCACCGACGGCCGCGCCAAGCGCTACGACCCGAACGCCCACCACCCCCATCAGCATCTGGTGTGCTCGCGGTGCGGGACCATCAGGGACGTCCACCCGGGCGGCGACCTGCTGGCGGAACTGCCCGCCTCCGAACGGTTCGGCTTCACCGTCTCCGAGGTCGAGGTGACCTACCGGGGCCTGTGCCCGGACTGCGGCCTCGCCTGACCCGGCCGCCCGGCCCGGCGTAGGCTGCGCTCAGCATGCACACGGCGGGGGGGCGGAGCACATGGCGGCTGATCCGGTACAGAGGTGGGGATCGACCCTCGATGCGGTGATGGTGTACGCGCAGGGCGCGGTCTGCCGGCGCCTGACCCGGGGCAGCGTGCCGCCGGACGGCCGGGTCCGGGTGACGGGCCTGCCCCGTTCGCTGGACACCGGCTCGCTGCGGGCCACGGTTCTGGGCGCTTCCGGCGCGCGGGTCACCGAGGCCCGGGTGGAGGTCGAGGCCGGACTCCCGCGACCGGACGCACCCGACACGCTGCGCAGCGAGGTCGAGCGGGTGAGCGAGGCGTACGAGGTGGCGCGGCGGCGCCGGGACCGGCAGCTGGGTCTGATCGAGGAGGTCGGGGGGCTCCGCCCGGTGCCGCCGCCCCGCAAGCGCGATGACCCGCACCGCCGCACCCCGGCCGATGCCTGGCTGGAGCTCGCCGGCTTCGTCGAGGAGCGGCTGGCGGGCCTGCATCTGCGCCTCGCGGAGCTGGAGGAGGCGCTGCGCGGCGTCGAGCACGAGCTCACGGTCGCCACGGACAGTTTCGAGCGCGCGTCCACCGACGCACCCTCGGCGCACGTGGAGACGATGGTGTCCGCGGTCCTGACCCTGGAAGGCGCCGGGGACGCGGAAGTGGAACTGGAGCTGGAATACGGGGTGCCGGGCGCCGTCTGGGTGCCTGCCTACCGGCTCACTCACCGTCAGGGCGACGACAGCGGCCGTCTGGTGCTGCGCGCCTCGGTCGCCCAGCGGACCGGCGAGGACTGGACGGGTGTGCGCGTCGCCCTGGCCACCGCCGATCTCCGGCGCCGCACCGATCTGCCGAGACTCCGCTCGGTGCGGATCGGACGCAGCCAGCCCGCACCCGTGCCGGCCGCCTGGCGCGAGCCCCCGGCCGGGCTCGCCGGTCTGTTCTCCGGGTACGACGCGGCAGGCCCGGCCCCGGAACGGGCGGACCGGCCCGCGGCTGCCGGGGGCGCCGGTCAGGGGTTCTTCCCGGGCACCGTGGACGAGCCCTTGGCCGGCGGCCCCGTTCCGCCGCCCGCACCCCCGGGCTACGGCGGACCGCCCGCACCCCTGGGCTACGGCGGGCCGCCGGCGCCGGGCGGCGCTCCCCAGGAGGACATCGCCGGTGCGATGCCCGCCCCGGCTCAGCCGGGTGGGCTGCCGCAGGGCAGCAGGACGAGGTCGCGCGGCAGGTCCCTCGCGGGTGCCCCCGCGCCCATGGCTCCCGGCGGGGCTCCGCCGCCCCCTCCGCCGCCGGTGAACGGCCCGCCGCAGCCGTCCGGCGCCGAGCTCGACTACGCGGCGCTGGTTCTGTCCGGACCCGGCGAACAGGCCGCCCACCGGGGCAGGCTGTTTCCGGGCTCCGCCTTCGACCCGGTGGCGGCCGAGTACCGCCGCCGCGCCGAGACGGTGGCCTCGCTGCCGTTGCCCGGACAGGCCGTGCGGCCCCGGGAGTCGGCGGGTTCCTTCGACCACCGTTTCGACGCCACCGCCCGCGCCGACATTCCGTCGGACGGCACCTGGCACACCGTCACCGTCGGTGAGATCCCGGTCGGTCTGCGGACCGAGTACCTCAGCGTGCCGTCCGTCGAGCAGACCGTGTACGCGACGCTGGTGCTCTCCAACGCCACCGACCAGGCCCTGCTCGCCGGCCCGGTGGAGATCACCGTCGACGACGACTTCCTGCTGACCGCCGCGCTGCCCACGCTCGCCCCCGGGGGTGTCCGCCGGGTGGGTCTCGGGCCGGCCGAAGGCATCCGGGTCACCCGCCGGACGAATCTGCTCGAGTCGACCGCGGGCCTGCGCAACAACACCACCGTCCTCGACCACCGCGTCCATGTGGAGCTGGCCAACCGTCTCGCGCGGCCCGTCACCGTGGAGGTCCACGAGCAGGTGCCGGTCACCTCCGACGGGGACGTCCGGATCGAGGAGCGGGCCGACTGGACCGTTCCCGAGGGGAGCGCGGGACCCGAACCGCACGCACCCGGCACCCGCGTCTGGCGGCTGGACCTCCCGGCAGGCGCCACCGCCGCCCTCGACGGCGGCTACGAAATCCGCATCCCGACCGGCAAGGCCCTGGTCGGCGGAAACCGCAGGAGCTGACACCCCTCATGTCCACGGCGCCCCATCCGATCGCCCTCCCCGTCACCGCCGTCACCTGCCTGGAGGACCGCGCCCACATCGAGCGCACCGCCGTGCTCGACCTGACGGCCGGGGTCCAGCGGCTGCGGCTCGGACCGGTCAGCGCGCTGGCCGTCGACCGGACGCTCCACGCCGAGCTCACGTCCGGTCACCCGGCGACCGTGCTCGACCTGCGGATCGTCCGGGCCTGGTCGCCGCGCGGGCCGGTGCCGCCCACCGACGAGGACTCCGCCCTGCGTCACCGTGTCCACGGCCTGGAGGAGGAACGGCCGGCGCTGGAGCAGCACCGCGACCGGCTGCGGGTCCGCCTCGACCTGCTCGGCCGGCTCGCCACCGATCTGCTGCGGGAGATCGGCGAGGGCGCCGGTTACGGCGAGACCGAACTGCCGCGCTGGGCAAGCGAGCTGGACCGGGTCGACGGGGAACGCGACACGTGCGCCGAGCAACTCCGCTCTGTGGAGGCGCAGCTGACCACCCTGCGCGCCGAACTGAGCGCTGCCCAGCAGGCCATGGACCTCGCCGAGGAGGAACCCGCCGAGCTGACCGGCCACATCGAGCTGACCGTCGAGGCCTCGGCCGCCGGCCCGGTCGGGCTGCGCCTGACCCACCTCACCCCGTGTGCGCTGTGGCGGCCCGCCTACCGGGCCGTGCTCGACGGGGACTCCCTGACGCTGGAGACCGACGCCATGGTGTGGCAGCGCACCGGCGAGGACTGGTCGGACGTGCGGCTGACGCTGTCGACGGCCCGCTCGTCCCTGGCCACCGATCCGCCCCGGCTGGGCGAGGACCGGCTGACGCTGAAGGACCGGTCCGCTACCGAACGCCGAACGGTCGACGTCGAGTTGCGCGAGGAGGAGATCGGGGAGCTCGGCCCGGCGCCGGTCCTCGGTCTGCCGGGCGTGGACGACGGCGGTGAGACACAGGTGCTGAGGTCATCGGCACCTGTCTCGGTGCCCGGCGACGGTCTCGCGCACCGGGTGCCGCTGTCCGCCGGCACCGCGCCCGCTTCCAGTGAGTACGTCAGCGCGCCGGAGCTGTCCCCGCTGGTCACCCAGGTGGTGCGGTTCGACAACGTGACCGGGCACGCGCTGCTCGCCGGTCCGGTGGACCTGGTCCGCGGCAGCGGGTTCAGCGGCCGGGGCACGCTGGACTTCACCGCCCCCGGCGCACCCGTCGAGCTGGCCTTCGGCAGCTGCGACGACTACCGGGTGGTCCGGGAGACCGAGGAGACCCGCGACACCGCGGGCCTCACCCAGCGGACCGTGGTCACCCGGACGGTCCGGCTGCACGTGTCCCGGTTCTCCGCCCCCGGGGAGCTGGGTGAACGGTCGGTCGTCCTCCGGGAGCGGATTCCGGTCTCCGAGGTGTCGGCGGTCGAGATCCGTCTGCACAAGAGCGCGTGCTCCCCGGCGCCCGATGTGGTGGACGCCGAGGGCATCGCGCGCTGGGACGTCGCGCTCCCGCCCGGCGGGCGCCGTACGCTCACCCTCGTCTACGAGCTGTCGGCGAGCGCCAAGGTCACCGGCCTCTGAGCCCGGCGGGCCGCCGCACACCTGGTGCACGGCGGCCGCTCCCGGGCCCGCGTCTCAGGCCTCGTCGCGCAGCCGGGCCGCCAGCGAGGCCAGCGGACCGGCCTCGTCGGTGTGTCCGAGGGCGTTCAGCCGGGAGAGCGCGGCGTCCAGACGGATGAGTGCGGGAGCGGTGCGCTCCAGGTAGATGCCCTCCACCGCACTCGCGAGGCGCATGCACTCGGCCCACTCACCGGCACGGTCCTGATCGGCATCGGGTTCGCCGAGCAGGCCCAGAGTCTTCTCCAGGGCGGCCAGCGCGGTCTCGTACTCTCCGGCGTAGGCGTGGACCCGCCCGTGCTCGTAGGCCAGGGCCGTGTCGAGGGAACGGCCTCCCGCCTCGAAGGCGGCGGCCCGGGCCTCGTCGGCGATCCGGCCGGCCTCGGCGAGGTGGGCGAGGGCGGCGGCCAGGCCGTCGGCGCCCTCCCGCTCTGCCTGGAGGCGGGCGAGTTCGCGCAGGGCGTTGCTGAGGTGCTCGTAGCGCGGGGCCAGGGCGTGGGCGGCGACCGCCTGGTCCATGACCTCGCGGGCCCGGCCGAATTCGCCGGACTCACCGAGGAGTACGGCCGTCTCCGAGGCGATCATGGCGTGGCTGCCCGGGTCGTCGTCCCAGCCGGCGGACTCGGCGGCGAGCGCGACGAACTCCGCCGTGGCGGCCTTCAGGTCCTCCCCCGCGTGCAGCGCACGGGCTCGGGTCAGGCGCAGCTGCGCCACGAGCCGGTCGTCCAGCTCTCCGGCGGCGACGCCGGGATCGGCCAGCAGGGAGTCGAGGAGGGCGATGCAGTCCTCGATGCGGCCCAGGTCGAGGCTGAGCTGCGCCGCGTTGCTGTAGGTGCAGAACGCGTCGGTCCGGCTGCCGCGGCGAAGATCCAGTTCCGCCGAGCGCGTCAGGTGCCGCAGGGCCTCGTCGGCGCGGCCCAGGTGCATGAGGGCCTGGGCCAGATCACCGTGCAGCCGGCCGTTGTCGGCGGCCAAGGTCGCCCATTCGCCGGCCAGTCGCAGCCCTTCGGACAGGTCCGCGTGCGCCGCCTGGGCGTCCTGGCGGCCGAGGTTGATGCGGCCGCGCAGTCCGAGCGTGCGGGGCAGATGCCAGGCGGGGCCGTGCTCCTTCAGCCGGAGGAGGAGGGCGTCCAGCTCGGTGACGGCCGTCGCCAGGTCGCCGGAGACGGCGTGTGTGCCGGCCCGCAGCAGCGCGGCGCCGGACACCTGCCCGCCGATGCCGTGCCGGTCGGCGAACGCGTGCAGCAGCTCCACCTCGGCGAACGCCGCCGTGACATGTTCCTCGCTCACCGAGGTCTGGAGGCGCAGGCCGAGCGCGGTCGCGCGCAGCCGCAGCAGCCGGGCCTCCAGGTACGGGGCGAGACCGGGTGTCTCCTCGTGCAGCCGGACCATGGCCGCGTGGGCGGCGGTCATGGCGGCGGCCTTGGCCTCGGTCCCGTCATCGCCGCCACCGTCGCCGTCCGCAGGGATTTCGGCGGAGGCGAGTGCGGCGGAGGCGCGGGAGAGCGCCGCCTCACCCGGTGCTCCGGCGTCTTCGTACAGACCCGCGGCCTCCTCGTACAGGTCTGCGGCTTCGGCGAAGTCGTCCCTGTCGCCGGCCCGGCCCGCCTCGTCGGCCAGCAGCTCGGCGCGCAGCCGCACGAACGGGCCCACGGCCGGGTCGTCGGGGTGGGTGTAGCCGCGGGCGGCGACGAGCTTGCGCAGCCGGGCCCAGCAGAGTTGCGCGTCGGGGTGTGCCTGCTCGTCCAGTTCCCTGGCCCGCAGGATGAGTGCGGGCAGGTCACCGGGGATGTCGGCGGTCCTGCGCGGGGCGGGCGCCGCGGCCGGGACCGCGGCCGGGTCCACCTCGTCGAGGGTGCGGGTGCGCAGGGTGAGTTCGAGGGCGTCCAGCAGCGGGGCACGGTCGATGCGGGCCCGGCGGCGGTCGGTGAGGGCCGTGGTTCCGTTGCGGGCGTCGAAGCGGGCGGCGAGGTCGTCGGCTCGTCCGCGCACCTCGGCACCCAGGCCGGCGACCGTCCAGCTGCGGCCCGCGTATCCGGCGGCGGGCAGCTCGCCGTGGCCGAGGGACTCGACGCGCCGCAGGAGGACGTCCACTCCGGTGAGGAAGTCGAACAGGTCCAGCGGCGAGTCCACCTCGTCGAACAGGTTCCGGTTCTCGGCCAGCAGTTCCAGGCCGCGTGCCTCGTTGCCGGTGAGCGCGCAGAACTCCAGGTGCCGGCCGACCTCCCCGGCCATGGAGGCGTTGCGGCGGCAGCCCCGGTAGCCGGAGAGGTGCAGTGCGCGGGCCCGGTCGGTGTCGCCGGTGCGCAGCAGGGGCAGCAGGGCGTACGAGAGGGAGCGGGCCGGCTCCTCCTGGCAGGACTCCTGGCCGGCCAGGACGGGTTCCCAGGCGCGCAGTGCGCGCTCGTCGTCGCCTGCCGCGAGGTGGTACAGGGCGCGCTCGCAGATCTCGCAGGCCTCGCAGTCGCTGAACGCGGTACGGGTGCGGCCCGCCCACAGCTCGTAGGCGACGGCGGTGTCCTCACCGAGGTGCGAGGCGAGCTGGTAGACCTGTCCGTAGTACGGCTGGAGGCCGAGACCGGCCTTCTCGTACCGGTCCCTCATCTCCTTGAGCCACTGGCGCAGGCTGGCCAGCGGTATCTCGGGCAGCGCGCGCAGGGCGTTGGCGACCCACTTGAACCGCCAGAACAGCAGGTGGCGCAGGCGCTCGTCGAAGACGTCGGGCTGCTCGTCGAAGAGCGTGAGCAGGCGGGCGAAGACGACGGGCGACTTGCGGGGCTCGGAGCCGTAGGCGTACGCCTCCTGGAGTTCGAGGAGGGTGCGGACCAGCGCGAGGGGGTCCTCGAACCGCTCGGCGGCGTCGACGAGTTCCTCGGCGGTGACGGTGCGGGTGCGGCCGTAGGGGCGCCGCTGGTTGTCCTGGAGTGCCTGGTACAGCTCGTCGGTGTTCTGGGGTGCGGTCGGCATCGTCAGCTGTCCTTGCGGAGGGCGTGGGCGAGGAGGTCGAGGAAGGAGCGGTTGATCAGGCTCGATTCGGCGGGCCTGAGCGGGCGCCGGGACAGCAGCGCGGCCTGCCCGTAGAGCGCTTCGGCGCTGGTGCGGGCCAGTTCGGGTTCATCGATGGCGAGGGCGGTGCGGACGAGCGGGTTCAGCTGGTTGAGGATCAGCTGGGCGCGCGGGGCCTCCTGGCGCAGCGCGCCGAGGATGTCGCCCCACAGGCCGCCGTCCTGCTCACGGGCGAGCTGCGAGCGGGTGCGTTCGTGACGGGCCTCGCGGCTGTCGATGAGGAGGGCGGGGGCGGAGGCGGGCTGGAAGGTGCGCAGCGCGACGTCGCAGTCGAAGACGGCGAGTGCGTCACGGGCCAGGGCGAGGTAGGCCGCGGCGGCCAGTTCCGTCTCGCGCTCGACGGGGTCGAGGTGTGCGGTGAGGGTCGCCGGGTCGAGGTCGGCGACGCTGACCTCGGGCCTGATCTCGGGGAGCCGGTGGACCAGTTCACGGTCGTACGTGTAGCCGCCGTTGACGACGCCGAGTCCGGCGGCCGAGGCGATCGCGGCGACCTGCCGGAACTCCTCCACGCTCGACGTGACGAGGACGGTGCGGTGGGCGCGCGCGAACTCGTCGAGGCTGGTGGACCCGTCCGTGGTCTCGAACGGCAGCCAGGGCAGCAGCATCCGCAGGATCTCGTCGTCGTGCACCGCCAGCGACTTCACGGCCAGGTGGTGGGCCTGGAGGAAGCGGGCGAGCAGGTCGGGGTCGCTGGCGGCCGCCCGGGCGATCCAGGCGCGGAGCCGGTCGGCCAGGGCGTCGCGGACGGCGGCGAGGGTGTCGTCCTCGTACAGGGCCTCGCGGGACGCGGTCGGGCGCAGGCTCTCGGCGTCGACGACGCAGCGGACGAAGAACGCCCACTCGGGCAGGATCTCCTCGGCCTGCTCCGACAGCAGCATGCCCTTGACGTGCACGCGGTGGCCGTGGCGGCGCCCGGTCGGCACCGTCTCGGGCAGCACGCACGCGATGCCCTTGAGCCCGACGGCCGGCAGGTCCAGATCGATGGTGTCCAGCGGCTTGAAGCCGAAGACCTCCTCGCCGTAGGCGGCCAGCGCGCGGGAACGGGCGCCCGGCGTGGGGTACGTGCCCTGCCAGGGCGCGGGCTCGGGATTGACCCGGGCACCCGGGCCGCCGGAGCCGTCGTCGAAAGTCACCGGGTGGCGCAGCAGGGAGCCGAAGTGCCGGGCGAGGGTGTGCACCTGCCCCGGACGGGTCCACTCGCCGGCGTCGGCGCGCGGTGTCAGTGTGACGGTGGTTCCGGGGCGCGGGCGGGCGGAGACCGGCAGGGTGCGGACGCTGTAACTGCCGTCGCCGCGCCCCCGCCACTCCACCACGGGTGCGTCGGGGGTGCGGGCGGAGCGGCTGACGACCAGGATCTCGTCGGCGACCAGGAAGCAGGAGAGCAGGCCGATCCCGAACTGGCCGATGAAGTCGCCGCGTTGCTCCGCGATGCGGTCGGCGCGCTTGCTGCTCCGGCCGATCGTGGCAAGGAAGGTGTGCACGTCGGCCTCGGTGAGACCGACGCCGTCGTCCTCGACGCGTACGACCGAACCGTCGGCGTACAGACGGATGCCGAGGGCAGCGGCGGGGACGTCCGGTTCCAGCCCGTGCCGGGCGGTCAGCGCGTCCACCGCGTTCTGCAGCAGTTCGCGGAGGTAGACGCGGGGGCTGGAGTAGAGGTGGTGGGAGAGGAGGTCGACGAGGCCGCGCAGGTCCACCTGAAAGGTGCGGTCGGCGTCGGCCGGGTTCGAGGCGGTGTCGGGCAGAGTCATCGGGCAGTCCGGTGTGGGAGAGGCGGCAGGTACGGGAAGGCGGAACGGGCCCGGGCCGGAGAACCGGGACCCGGACCTGGGCCGGCGCTCAGGCGCGGCGGTGCTGGCGGGCGAACTGCTTCTCGGGCTCCGCGAAGTAGGTCCAGGGCCACTCGGTGTAGGCACCGTCGAGCGCCTGGAAGACGCGCCCTGACGTGTGGCGTTCAGCGGCGAGCGACAGCGCCATCGCGAACACGTTGAAGTCGTGCTGCCATCCCGGACGCCGGACGTAGGCGGGGTGGAGGACGCTGTGGTCGGCGGCGTCGCGCAACTCGGCCTGGATCGCGGGAGTGCGCAGACAGGCCGCGTCGTCCGACTCGACCCAGTCCTCGATGTGCGCCATGGCGATCACGCAGCCGATCCGGTCGCCGTGCGGAGCGCGGGCGAACGCGTCGCGGGCGAACGCCATGGCCTCGCCCGCTTCACCGCCCCAGCGGGGCTGCAGCTGCGAAACCCATTCGATGTGGGTCTCCAGGTCCAGCGGGGCGCGGCGCAGAGCGGCTGCGAGCCGGGTCTCGTTGACGACGGTGCCCAGCGACATGCCGCGGCCGGAGGTGAGCAGCCGGCGCCACGGTGTGACCCAGTCCGGCCGCAGCTCGGCCGCCCGGAACAGCTGCTCCTCGGCGATGTCGAGGCGCTCGTGGAAGGTCCGCCACTGCTCCTGGGTGACGTTGACGGCCCGCGCGCTGGTGCGCGCTTCCCAGCCCCAGCTGATGTGCCGCGCCCCCGATATCAGCAGCGCCGTCGCCCGGTGCTCCTCGTCCTGCTCCACGGCCCGGCCGATCCAGTCCTGCACGCCGTCCAAGTCGGCCAGCTCGCCGAGCACTTGGTGGTCGTGGCCGAGATCGAAGGGCACCAGCGCCGCCTTGACCGCGTCCCAGTCCCCCGCACCGGCCGCCTCGACCAGCGCGAGCACCCGCGCGTCCCCGAGCGCGCGCAGCGTGTACATCCCGTTCTTCTGTCTGCGCGGCACGGGAAGGGCGTGCGGATCAACCGCCGGTCTCTCGCCACCCCTGCCGAAAAGCTTGCCGAACATGCCGCGCCCTCCCCTGGTCCCGCGTGATCGTCGGGTGCAGCATAAGGGGCCGCCCCGCCATCACTTCCACAGGGTATTCACGGTTGCTCCATGAATCCGGTGCAGGTTGCGCCCGCCCGCGGACGTACGGCGTTCACCAGGGGACGGCGGGCCGAAAGGCCGGCAGCGAGGCCCGGCCCCGGTTCAGAGTCCGATGTCGCGGCCGTTGATGTCGGCGAGGGACTCGCGGCGTATCAACAGCCGGTCGCGGCCTTCGTGGACGGCGACCACGGGCGGGCGCCCGACCGCGTTGTAGCTCGACGCCATGGAGAGGTGGTAGGCGCCCGCCACCGGGATGGCCACCAGATCGCCGGGGTGGATGTCGGCGGGGACGACCGCGTCGGCGGCGAGTACGTCGCCGGCCTCGCAGTGCCGGCCGACGACGGTCGCCGTGCAGGGCTCGGCCGTCGAGCGGCGGCCGATGAGCCGGGGTGCGTAGCGGGCGCCGTACAGCGCGGGCCGCGGGTTGTCGCTCATTCCGCCGTCCACCGCCACGAAGACGCGGTCGCCGGTCCGTTTGACGGCGAGCACCCGGTAGAGGGCCACGCCCGCGGGCCCCACCAGGGCGCGGCCCGGCTCGATGGTGAGCCGGGGCACGGGGATGCCGGCGGCGGCGCAGCTCGTGGCGAGTTCTCGGTGGATCCGGGCGCCGAGGGACGGGATGTCGAGCGGAGCCTCGCCCGGCCGGTAGGCGACGGCGTGCCCGCCGCCCATGTCCAGTTCCGGCAGCACCGCTCCGTGCTGCCGGTGGACCTGGGCCAGCAGCCCGGTCATGCGCCGGAGCGCGGTCAGGTAGGGCTTGACCGTGGTGATCTGTGAGCCGATGTGGCAGTGCAGGCCGACCAGTTCCAGATGCGGCTGGCCGAGGATCCGGGCGATGGCGTGCTGGGCGCTGCCGTCGGTGAGGGAGAGCCCGAACTTCTGGTCGTCCGTACCGGTGCGGATCGCGGCGTGGCCGCCGGCGCTGACCCCGGGGACCACCCGCACCAGCACCTTCTGGCGGGCGCCGTCGGGGACGAGGGCGGACAGCCGGGCGATCTCCCACGCGCTGTCGATGACGATCCGGCCGACGCCCAGGCGGAGCGCGGCGCTCAGGTCCTCGGGGCTCTTCGCGTTGCCGTGCAGCACGATGCGCTCGGGCGGGAAGCCGTTGGTGACGGCGAACTCCAGCTCACCGGCCGAGCAGACGTCCAGCCCGAGTCCCTCCTCCCGCACCCAGTGCAGAAGGGCGCGGCAGAGGAACGCCTTCGCCGCGTAGACGACGTCGGTGTCCGGAAAGGCCTGGCGATACGTACGGCAGCGTGCGCGCACCTCGCCCTCGTCGAGGAGGTAGACCGGCGTCCCGTACCGCTCGGCGGTCTCGACGAGGGACACACCTCCCACGGCCACGTCGCCGTGCGAGGTGAGCCGCGCGGAGGCGGGCCAGACGGACAGAGCCGCGGTGTTGGCCGGCGCCACGGCGCCTGCGTACGGCATGGCTGGTACCGACGTCGGAGCGGCGGGCCCCGGCAGTATGGATTTCATGGTGATCCCCCGGCCCGTCACGAAGTCGATGCGGTTGCGGTTGCGGCGGGCAGCGGGGGCGTGCCGCTCGCTCGCGGTTCCCTGGCCGGCCTGTATGTGCGCTGCGGACCGCGGCCCGCTCGGCCGCCGGGCCGCCCGGCAAGGGGTGCGGCGCCGGGCCCGGGAGCGGCCAGCACCGGGTCGATGGTGAGGCCGTCGATGCCCAGGGGCGCGACGAGTGCGCGTGCCGCCGGCTCCGAGAGCCGGATCCAGGGCTGCTGCTTGCCGAGCGTCCGGGTCAGCTGTCGCTCGTCGGTGAAGGCGACTGCGGTACGGACCCCGAGGGGCGTACGGAAGAGGCGGGCGCTGCAGCCCACGGACCCCGGCCGGACCGGAACGAAGAGGGCCCCGGCCCGGTCGGCAGGAAGGGGGTCGGGGTCCTCGGCGGACTGGTTGTCGTTCATGGCACTCCTCGTTCGGGCGGGTCATCGCCCCGGCCTGCGAACACGCCGGGGCACATCAGTGACGCTATGCCCGCCCCCGACCCGAGGGGCGTGTCCGTTGTCGGGCCCTTGATCCCGGATGCCGGAGTCTTGACGCGCGGTTGACAGGAGGCTCGACACCCGCCGCGTGCCGGGCCCGTCGGTCATCACCCCGGCCCGCGTTCACTCCGGAGCCGGCAGATCCATCAGCGCGAGCTTGGCCGGGTCGATCACGACGGTGATTCCGGCGATCCGGCCGCCGACGACGGTGAACGCCAGGATCGACAGCGGGGTCCCGTTCCCGTTCCAGGAGACGACGCCCGGGCAGCCGTCGACCAGGACCGCCCGGCCCTGTGCCGCGGCTGCGGCAAACAGTTGGGCACCGGCCGCGACCTTGGTGGCGCCGAGGGTGACGACCAGGCCGGAGGGGGTGTCGACGGTCAGCTTCACCTCGGGGTCCAGCACCCGCAGCAGCCCCTCGAAGTCGCCGTGGCGAGCCGCTGCGAGGAAGGCTCGCACCACCTCCCGCTGCTCCTGTCCGGATCCGGTCGGGCGTTCGGTTGTCCGCACCTTCCGGCGGGCGCGGCTGGCGAGCATCTTGGCGGCGGCGGTGGACTTGCCGAGGATCCGGCCGATCTCGTCGAACGGCACCGCGAACAGGTCGTGCAGCACGAACGCCAGCCGTTCGCCCGGCCCGAGCGACCCCAGGACGACGAGGAGCGCGAGCCCGACCGAGTCGGCGAGCATCGCGTCGTCCTCGGGAGCCGGCCGGTCGTCGATCGTCACCACGAGGTCGGACAGACCGTCGTCGTAGGACGCCTCCGGGCGGGCCCGGCGGGAGCGCAGGACATCGAGGCTGATCCGGCCGACCACCGTGGTCAGCCAGCCGGCGACGTTGTTGATGGCCGTCGTGTCCTGGCGGGAGAAACGCAGCCAGGCCTCCTGGACCACGTCCTCGGCGTCCGCGTGCGATCCGAGCAGGCGGCGGGCGACCGCCCGCAGCCGGTCGCGGTGGGCCTCGAACGTCTCGGCCATCGGGTCGGTCGGGAGGGTGTCGGACATGTTGTTACCTTCCTCGGCGCTGCTCCGTCATGGGTGATGACGGGCCCGGAAGGGCGCAGGTAACCGGCCAGCCGGTGATCAAGGAGCAGAACTGATGGAAGCACGCATGACAAGCCCGGCCAATCCCGACGTGATCACGGCGATCCAGCACCTCTACAAGGCGATTCACGCCGGAGGGGTGGACGGACGCCTTCTCTCGCTGGTCCATCTGCGGGCCAGCCAGATCAACGGCTGCAGCCCCTGCATCTTCGCCTCCGTCCGGGCGGCGCAGAAGGCCGGTGAGACGGAGGACCGGCTGCACCACGTCGTCGCGTGGCGCGAAACGCCCTTCTACACCGATGAGGAGCGGGCGGCCCTCGCCCTGGCCGAGGCCGCCACCCGGATCCAGGACGGTGCCCCGGGTGTGACCGACGAGATCTGGAACACCGCCGCCGGCCACTTCACCGAGGAGCAACTGGGTGCGATCACCCTGGAGGTCGCGTTGACCAACTTCTTCAACCGGCTCAACCACACGGTCAAGGAGCAGGCCGGCAAGACCTGGTGAGCCGGAGCGGCCCGTCGCCGTCCCGATCCGCTGCTCTCGACCTGCCGGACTTCACACGCTTGGATGGTCATCGGTCGTACGACCGGTCCCGCACGATGTCCGAGTGGCACGGAGCCTGCGAAACGGAGCCGATGATGGAGTCTGGGATGGCGACGGCCGGGGTGTCGCTTGCCGACCGGTACCTGCTTCGGCGGCTGTTGGGGCGCGGTGGCATGGGCGAGGTCTGGCTGGGCCGGGACGCGGTGCTGGGGCGTGAGGTCGCCGTCAAGGTCATGCCCGTCGCGCCGGACACCGTCTCGGAGCGGCGCTTCCTGCGCGAGGCCGAGGTCCTCGCCGGTCTGCGGCACCCGGGGATCACGGTGGTGCACGACGCCGGCCGGCACGACACGTACCGCTTCATCGTCATGGAGCTGCTGACCGGCCACGACCTCGCCCGGCTGCTGGCCGAACAGCGGGCGGGGCAGCTGTCGTTCGCCCGTGCGGTGGACCTGATGAGCCAGACCGTCGACGCCGTCGCTGCGGCCCACCAGCACGGGGTGGTCCACCGCGATCTGAAGCCGGCCAACCTGTTCGTGCAGGCGGGCGACCGGGTGAAGGTCTGCGACTTCGGTATCGCCCGCGTCTCCGACACCTCCGAGACGCTGACCTCGGCCGGTCCGGTCCTCGGCACTCCGGCGTACATGTCGCCCGAACAGCACCAGGGCCGGACGGCGGACGCGCGCACCGACCTGTACTCCCTGGGCGTCGTGCTGTTCGAGATGCTGACGGGTGTCCTCCCGTTCCCCGTCGACCAGCCCCTCTACGCCCTGATGCGCCAGCACGTGGAAGCGACCCCACCGCGGCCGAGCGCGCTCCGCCCCGGCATACCGCGCGAGTTGGAGAAGCTGGTCATGGGGCTGCTGGCCAAGGACCCGGCACGGCGGCCGGACACCCGGGAGGTGGCCGCGGCACTGGCGGAGCTGACCGCCCGGGACGCCCTGCCGACCGCGGCACCGGGTTCCGGGCGGACCTCCCGGCACGACCGCGGCCGGCGGCCCCGGACGCCCACCCTCGCGGCGAACCCGGCACCGGACGCCGGAGCGGGTGTCGCGTTCGACCTGCTCCGCACATTGAGGAGCAACTCCGGCGGCTCCGTCGACGCCCTGGCGTTCAGCCCCGACGGGCAGGCCCTCGCCACCGGTCACAGCCGCTCGGGCGTCCGCCTGATCGACCCGCACACCGGCAAGGTGCTCCATCCCCTCACCGGAACCGATGACCGCGTCCACACACTCGCGTTCGCCCCCGACGGCCGCACACTCGCCACGGGAGGCGAAGGCCCGGTGGTACGTCTGTGGGACGGCCGTACGAACACGCTGCGGGCCCAGCTGACCGGGCACACCGGAACCGTCGTGAGCGTGGCGTTCGCACCGGACGGTCACACCCTCGCCGTCGGCAGCTACGCGGGGCTGCGCCTCTGGAGCGCCGACACCGCGAAGCGCCTGGCCGATCTGTCGGGCGGCACGGGCCCGGCGGCGTTCAGCCCCGACGGCCGTCTCCTCGTGTCGGGCGGCACCGACGGCTATGTGCGCCGCTGGAGCCCGCGTTCGGGCAAATCGCACCGCCCGCGGTCCGTCAGACCGAACGGCCAGGTCCGTCTTCTCGCGTTCGGCCCGGACGGGCAGAGCATCGCCGCCGTCTGCGCACCGCTCACCGCCCGGGACAAGGGGCTGGTCAATGTGGTGGACACACGCACCGGGCGGGGGCACCGCCGGCTCACCGGCCACACCGAGGACGTGGGTGCGCTGGCGTACAGCCCGGACGGGCGGCTGCTCGTGTCCGGCGACCACGGGGGCACCGTCATCGTCCGGGACGCCCGCTCCGGCGCGCAGCTCCTCATCCTGCCCGAGCGGTCCGAGAGGGTCCGCGCGCTGGCGTACAGCCCGGACGGCGCGACGCTCGCCGTGGGCTGCTTCGACGGAAGCATCCGCCTCTGGGGCCTCCGTAGCTGACCGGAGGTCCGGACCGACGGGGCTTCGGGTGCGCAATGCGTGGCGGACACGCCAAAGGGCCGAGGGCAACGCCTGTGCGTGTGCCTCTTGTTCTCGATACTGACAACCGGCGGCCGGCATCCGGCGCGGCCGCGCGTCAGCCCGACTTCGGCGGCTTCCGCGCGTCGAAGGCGAAGAGCGTGTTCTTGGCCGCGGCGACGAACAGCGCCCGCCCCGCGACGGTCACCCGCGGGCTTGCGCCCTGCTCGCCCGTCAGGCCGTCGGCCTGCGGATCCGTTGTCCACAGCACTCTGCCGTCGGACGGCGAAAGGGCCACCACCCGGCCGGTGGCCGAGCTGAAGTACAGCGCGCCGGGACCCGCCGCTGGACCCGCCGCACCCTCCACCCCTGTCTGCCGCGACCACTTCTTCCGGCCGGTCGCGGGGTCGAGCGCCGTGACGAGACCGGTCTGTCCGCTCACGTAGACGGTGCCGTCCGCAAGGCCGGGCGTGCCCGCGTACGTCTTGGCCAGTGGTGCGTAGGTGACCTTCCGCGTGGCCGGATCGACCCGCGCCACCCCGTCGTAGCCGGCCATCGCCGGTCCCTCCATGTGCTGGTGCAGGAGTACGACGCTGCCGTCGTCGACGCCCACCGGCTCGGCGGGACCGTTGACCGCGACGGGCCCGCCCAGCTTCCCCGTGGCCCGGTCGACCACGTGGAGGGTGGGGTGACGCACCTCCAGGGCGTCCACCTCCGCGTTCGTCGCGCACATCGCGAAGAAGCGGGGGCCCGCCGGGACGGGAGCGCACTGGGTACCCGCGGGGAACGGGGTCGTCCAGGTGACGTCACCGCTGTGCGCGTCCCGCGCCTCGAAGCGGGAGTTGGAGGCGTCGACCGTCACCACGGTGGAGCCGACCACCACGGCGTCCAGCGTCCGGCCCGTGACGGCCGTCGACTGGGCGCCGGACGGCACGGACCACAGCTCGCCGCCGTCGTTCGCGTCGAGGGCCACCACCTCGCTGCGAGGGTCCTGCGGGGCGTCCTGGGCGGCGAAGCGGTACCCGAGCACCGTGTCGTCGGTGGCTCCCACCAGGTGCATGCCCTGGACGGGGACGCCCGGACTCTTCGCGGTCCAGACCCGTGAACCGTCCGAGGCCCTGACCCGGGTCGCGACGACGCCGCCGCCCCCGCAGAACAGCGCGTCGCCGTGCGCGACACAGCGCAGCTCGTCGGGGATGTCCTCGATACCGCCGGGGACGGTCTTGTGCCACGGTGCGAAGCCGGCCGGGAGCGTGGCGCCGGGAGCGGCGACGCTGTTGCCCTTGTCGCCGTCGCTCCTGCCTCCGAAGCCGTCGCCGGTCACCGCGGCGACCCCGCCGCCGATCGCCCCCACGGCGACCGCGGCCGCGAGCACGGGCCGCCAGCGGCCGCGCAGACGGCGGCCGATGGCCGTGCCGGTGCTTCCCGTGCCGGGACCGGGCGGGGTGGCCGGCGACGGGGTGGCCCGCGTCAGGAGGTGGTGCTGGGTGTGCATGTCGCGGGTACGGCCCGTGCCGGAACCGTTCGGGACGGCCCCGCCGAGGTCGGCCGGCAGGTCCCGCAGCAGCACGAGGAGTTCGTCCGCCGACGGGCGGCCCTCGGGCTCCTTGGCCAGGCACGACTCGACGACCGCGCGCAGGGCCGCCGGCACGGCGTCCAGCGACGGCTCCTCGTGGACGACCTGGTACGCCGTCATGTAGGGGCTGTCGGCGTCGAAGGGACCGTGGCCCGTGGCCGCGTACACGAGCAGTGTCGCCAGCGAGAAGACATCGGAGCGGGGCCCCACGCCCCGCGGCGCCTGCAACTGCTCCGGCGACATGAAGGGCGGCGTGCCGATGACCCGGCCCGTCATCGTCAGCGTCTGCTGGTCCACGGCGCGCGAGATGCCGAAGTCGATGACGCGCGGGCCCTCGGGCGAGAGCACGACGTTCGAGGGCTTCAGGTCACGGTGGACGACCCCCACGCGGTGGATGTCGCGCAGCGCCTCCGCCAGCCCGATGGCGAGCCTGCGCAGCTCCGCCCCGTCGAGCGGGCCGTTCGCCGTGATGCGCTGGGCGAGCGTCTGCCCCTCGATGTACGTCGTCGCCATCCACGGCTGCTCGGCATCGGGGGCGGCGTCGACCACGGCGGCGGTGAACGCGCCGCTCACCCGCCGCGCCGCCGCCACCTCCTGCCGGAAGCGGATGCGGAACTCCTCGTCCCCCGCGAACTGCTGGTGGATCAGCTTGATCGCGACGGGCCGCCCCGAGCTCGTACGGGCCAGGAAGACCGTGCCCATGCCACCCGAGCCGAGCCGGGCCTCGAGCGGATAGCCGCCGATCTCGGCTGGATCGCCTCCGCGCAGCGACACTCTTGCCGTCCTCCTGTCCCCCGTGCACCTCTGCCGGCACGGGCCTGCGTACCTGTCCTGCCTGCACACAAACTAGTCGCAGGGCGGTGCGGCAGAACAAAGCGGGTGCGCACAGGAAGCCCGGATCCGCTCCCGTACGCGCTCACACGCCGGCGTCAGAGCCAGCCGTTGCGACGGAAGCCCCGGTGGATGACGAAGCAGGCGGCGGCGATGACACAGAGGACGAGGGGATAGCCGTAGGTCCAGCGGAGTTCGGGCATGTGGTCGAAGTTCATGCCGTAGACGCCGCACACCATGGTCGGCACGGCGACTATCGCGGCCCAGGCCGTGATCCTGCGCATGTCCTCGTTCTGGGCGACGGCGACCTGGGCCAGGTGGGCCTGGAGGATGGAGTCGAGGAGCGCGTCGTAGGAGGCGATCTGCTCGGCGGCCCTGGCCAGGTGGTCGGCCACGTCACGGAAGTACGCCTGGATCTCCGCGTCGACGACGGGGGCGGACCGTGTGGCGAGCTGCTGCAGCGGCCGGTCCAGCGGCGCCACGGCGCGCTTCAGCTCCAGCAGTTCCCGCTTGATCTGGTAGATACGGCCCGCGTCGCCCCGGCCGCTGTTCTCACTGAAGACGGCGTTCTCCACGACCTCTATGTCGCTCTCCACGGCGTCGGCCACGGCCGCGTACTCGTCGACCACATGGTCGGCTATGGCGTGCAGCACCGCGGCCGGGCCCTTGGCCAGCTGCTCGGGTGTCTGCTCGAGATCGTTCCGCAGCGGGCCCAGGGAGCCGTGCCCGCCGTGCCGGACCGTGATGACGAAGTCGGTGCCGACGAAGGCCATGAGCTCGCCCGTGTCCACCACCTCGCTGGTCTCGGTGAGCTCCGTGTGCTCGACGTAGCAGACGGTCTTGAAGACCGCGAACAGCATGTCGCCGTACCGGTTCACCTTGGGCCGGTGATGTCCCTGGACCGCGTCCTCGATGGCCAGCCGGTGCAGGTCGAAGAGTTCGGCGAGGCCGGTGAACTCCTCGCGTTCCGGCTCGTGCAGACCGATCCAGACGAACCCGTCGCCCGTCTTGCGCACGCGCCGCAGACAGTCCTCGACATCTCCGTGGCCGTGCTGCCGTACGCCGTCGCGGTAGACCACGCAGTTCACCACCGAGCTGCCCAGCGGTGATCGCGCCGGATGGCTCAGGTCCACGGCACGGCCCTGGGTGCGGCGGACCGCGCGGCGGATGTTGCTGAGCATCGACACTGCGGCTCCTTCGGCTGACGGGCGGCCAGTGTGCCACCCGGCGTCGCCGGTCCTTCGCGCAGGATCCGTGAAGGGTGGCAGCCGGCGTGCCGACGGCCGCCGGCGACGGCTTTACGTCCCGGTGCTGCCGGTGGCGCTGGTGCTGTCGCCGCTGCTGCTGCTCGCCGTGCCGGCCGGACTGGTCGCGTGCCGCAGGTTCCGGGTGAGCCCGGCGGGCGCCCTCCGCGGGAGCCGGCGGCTGCTGTGGGCGCTGCCCGGCACCCGGTTCGAGATCGAAGAGGGCCGAACGGCCTTACAGGTACGCATCAGATGAGCCGGAAGAGCAAGGAGTTCCCCATGAACGAGCAGCGCCGTCAGGTCCTGCGGATGCCGGCCGATGGCAAGGTCACCGCGGACGAGGCCGAGCGTCTGATCGGCGCTCTCGAACGCGAGCAGCCCGCGTCGCCGCCCGGAGCCGTGTCCCGCCCGGCATCGCGGCCCAAGTACCTGCGCGTGGTCGTGGATTCGGCGGACGGCTCCGGCGGTGACGGGCGCAGCCGGGTCAACATCCGGGTCCCGTTGCAGCTGCTGCGCGCCGGGGTCCGGATCGCCAGCCTCATCCCTCCGCAGGCGCTCACCAGGGTCAACGCGGAGCTGGCCAGGTCAGGGGTGCCGATCGACCTCGCCGAACTCAAGCCGCAGCACCTGGAGGAGCTGGTCGACCACCTCGACGACGTCATCGTCGACGTGGAGGACCCCGACGCCACCGTGCGGGTCTTCTGCGAGTGAGACGGCCGGGGCACCGGCGTCCGGGCCTCGGTGAGAGAGCGGGCGGCGTCCGGAGCGCCTCAGCGCTGAGGCGCTCCGGAGCCTCTCCCCTACGGGGCGTCCTGCTTGAGGGCCCTCGCGCGGTCGCCCTCCGGCATCGCGGCCCGCACCAGCTCGGCGGAGCGGATGGTGCGGGTGGCCGGCGATACCCTCAGCCGCACCTGGGCGCCGGTCGCGATGCCCTGCGAGGCGGCGGGCAGCGCCCAGGCGGTGGTGAGGTCGGTGTCCCCCTCGTCCAGGACCAGGAACCGGGCCGCCTCCCTGCCCTTGCGCGGCTCCATCCGCAGCACCTCGCCGGTGATCGTGCCGGCTTCCCGCCGCTCCAGGCAGGCGAGTACCAGGAAGTACACCGCCAGTGCCCCGAAGACGGCGATCGCGGCGAACTCGACGGGCAGGGGGCCCTCGTGGGCCGCCGCGTCGACGAACCAGCCGTGGCTGCCGCTCGCGAAGTTGCCGGGCATCATCGCGAGGAACGCCACGAGCAGGGTCCAGCGGTTGAACGTGCCCGCCACCACGAGCCCGAGCAGTGCGCTGCCCACCCAGCCGATGCTCAGCACCAGACCCGGCCGGCGCAGTGAGTCGCCGTGCTGCGCGTCGACCACGACCGACCAGTCGGGCTGCCGCAGCACCGCGTACACGGCGACGCACGCCGCGAACACGCCCAGCCCCGCCGCCAGATACAGCAGCCGCTTCGTCGAGGCGCCGAAGCCGGGACGCAGTCGCGGGTAGCGGATCCGTACCGGGCGCCAGGTCCCTCCGTACGAGGACCAGACGCGCCGCCGGTCTCCGGAGTCGAATCCGAGGAGCCGGCTGCTCAGGCTGGTGACGCCGAGCGCGGTGCCGTACGCGAGATAGCGGTCCCAGACGGTCACGGACGCGGGCGGCAGCCGGGCGAAGTCCTCGTGCGCCGTCAGCCAGGCGCGCAGTCCGGCCCAGTGCCCGGCGCGTTCGAGGCCCTCGGGTGTCGCCCGCTCGCGCAGTGACTTGCCGAGCAGGAAGGCCAGCGCGGCCCCCGGAGCCACGCCGACGGCGAACGCGGCGCGCAGGTTGTGCCCTCCCATGACCGCGGCCACGGTGAACAGCGCACCGGGTACGAAGGCGCTGAACATCAGCGCGGAGCCGAGCAACCGCGAGTAGCGGAACCGGGACAGGCCGCGCTGCCGGGCCTCGGCGATGATCTCCTGGCGCAACGAGGAGTTCCAGGCGGCGGCGCGCTTGGCGTCACGGAAGGCGATCGCCCCGATGGGCGCGCCGCCGTCCGCCGCGCGGGCGTTGACCCGGTCCAGCACCCGCTGCTCGTACGGCGGCAGGCCCGCCGCCGCCCGGCCGGCCTCGGTGGCGTGCACGGTGCTGCGTGCCGGGTCGTCGCCCGGCTGCCGGAGCTCGACGAGCCCGCGGGCCGCGAGGTCCAGCAGGGTGGCCGCGGCGGCGTGTTCCACACCCCGCCAGCCGTTGCCGAGCAGGCTGACCACGGCCGGCGGTTCGGGGTCGTCCCCGAACTCCTGGGTCGCGGGCCCCGGCGTGACCTCGCCGTTGCGGGTGGCGACGAGCGCGAACCCGAAGGCGACGAGCCAGAGCACGATCAGGGCGGCGCCGCCCCAGTAGAGCTGTTCGGTGAGTGTCACGCGAATCTCACCTGGACGGCCTCCTGCGCCGCGTCGGCGGCCTCGAAGTACTCGCGCCGCTCGTGCGCGCCGCCCAGGCCCGACACGACGTTCCCCGGGAAGCTCTCGAGGGCGGTGTGGTAGCTCTGCACCGCACTGTTGTAGAACTGCCGCGCGTAGGCGACCTTGTCCTCCGCCGTCCTCAGCTCGGCCTGCACCGTACTGAAGTGCTGGTCCGCCTTGAGGTCGGGATAGCTCTCGCCGAGCGCGAACAGTTTGCCCAGCGTCGTGGTGAGCGCGTCCTCGGCTGCCGCCCGTTCGGTCACACCGAGCGTGCCGCTGACGGCGGCCCCGCGCGCGGCCGTGACCGCTTCGAAGGTGCCGCGCTCATGAGCAGCGTAGCCGCGCGCACTCTCCACCAGATTCGGTATCAGTTCGTGCCGCCGCTTCAGCTGCACATCGATCTGCGCCCACGAGGCCTGCGTCTGATTCCGCAGCCGGACGAGGCGGTTGTAGGTCCGGACGACCCACCACACGACCAGAACGACCAATACCGCAATAATTGCACCAACGATGACACCCACGGTGTCGCCCCCAGAGGCCCTAGAAGATCCGACCCCCCTGGCCGATCGACGTGATCATATTCCGGCCGTCAAGCCCCGTACGGACCGGGGATCGTTCGCCCGCGGGGTCCTGCTCACCCACGTCCGCGGACGGGAGCGCGGCGACCCTCCTGGCCGTGCCGGTGCAGGCCAGGAGGGTGCGGCGGCCCCGCGGCCGGCGTGGTTGCGCCCGCCTTCCGAGACGCGCTGTTTCGTTGCCCGGGTCAGCCGGGCCGGGTCAGCCGAAGGCCCGCTTGTCGCCCCAGCCGGATCCGATGACCGTCTTCACGGGCGCGTTGGTGTTGGTGGTGGACGGGTTGTAGATGGCCATGTGGCCGTCCGCCGCGAACCGGGCCCAGATGTCCGGGATGCCGTCCTTGTTGATGTCCGGGATGCCAATCGCGGTGTCGACGTTCGCCTCGGTCCAGCTGCTGCCGAACGGGACGTCTCCGTTGAGCGAGTTGGCCGCCAGCATCAGGGAGTTGAGGTCGACACTGCCGGCGGTGGAGCCGGGCTTCCCGTGACGCACGTACATGTTGCCGTTGTCGAGGTTGCGCCAGAGCAGGTCGGGCGTGCCGTCCTTGTTCATGTCGGCGAGGTTGACGACGTCGCGGCGCCCCCAGGCGTCGGAGTTCATCTGGGTCGCGGTCCGGATGGTGGCACCGCTGTAGCCGGAGAGCACCCACAGGGCCGCGTCGGTGCGCAGCACCAGGTCGGGCAGCTTGTCGCCGGTGATGTCACCGACGGCCTTGAGCTGGATCCAGGTGGACGGCGCGGGCGCGTTCGACGGGAGGCGGATCTTCATCCGGTCGCCGACGTCGAACGAGCCGTAGCCGTCGCCCGGGTAGAGCCAGAACCCGCCTGACGGGTCTACGGCGAAGAGGTCCGTCGTCCCGTCGCCCGGGTAGGCATCCTGGTAGTGCGCGATCAGCGCGGCCTTGCCGGTCGTCGCGTTGTACCAGTGACCGGCCGGGGCCGGCGTCGACTTGCCGTCGGCGCCTGTCGTGTACGAGGAGGTGAGCTGGCCGTACAGCTCGCCGCCCGGCTGGCCCGGATACGTGCGCAGCACGCCGGTGCTGTCGATGAGGAGCAGGTCGGGGGTGCCGTCGCCGCCGGTGTCACCCGGGCCGTCGGCGTTGTCCCTCGGCGGGACGTAGGTCGTGTGGTCCGTCCGTGCGCTCATGTTGCCGAGGCTGTCGTAGGCGTAGACCTGGAGGGTGTTGGGGCCGGCGTTCGGCGGCCGCAGGTCGGGGACGGTGGCGAGGCCGGCGGCGTCGGCGTTGACCGTGACGGGGCTGACTCCGCCCCACGCGTAGGTGAACTTCACGGCCCCGGGCGACTCGAAGGTGATCGGTCCGGTCAGGCCGAAGGCCACGGTCGCCCATGTGGCGCCGTCATCGGTGGCCTTGAGGAACACGTCGCTGGTGACGGTGGGCTGGGACGGGCCGCTCGGGTCCACCGTGATGCGGCAGGGCTCGGTGCCCGGCGGGTAGATGGAGGACGTCGCGCCGGCGGAGTCCTTGCCCATCGCGTCCCAGGAGAACGTGGTGTTGGTGGTGAGGTCCTTCAGCAGGGGATCACTGGACGGGATCGTGTACTTGGCGGTGCCTCCGGAGGCACCGATCGCGATCTCGACACCGGCCGGGACCGTGCCGCCGGTCTTCCAGAAGCGGAAGCGGACCTTGCTCATGTTGTTGTCGGGGTCCTTGGCGGTCACCGACAGGGTGATGTTGGTCTTGCCGACCGTCACGCCCGCGCCGGGGCCGGGCTTGCAGGAACCGCCGGGCGCCGAGGAGCCGCTGGTGGGCTCGGACGGGTTGCGGTTGTAGACGGCCTCGATGGTCGCCGAGGTCGCCTTGAACTTGCGCCAGGTCTGGGTGTCCGACTCGGTCGTGGCCCGCATGCCCAGGGTCACGGACGCATCGCCCCTGTCAGTGGCGTACTGAGCGGCGTCCTTGACGTTGAAGTCCTCGTACTCGTCCTTGCAGGAGCTCGACGACCAGCCGTGCGCGAAGGACTTGCGCTCGATCTCGTCGGACCAGCTCGGCTGCGCGTTCCATGTCGTGCCGGACGAGATCGCGCCGGTACGCCACAGCTGGAACTCGCGTTTCGTACAGGACCAGGAGTGGTTGTTGAGCACCTTGAAGGTCGCGCTGGTGATCTTCGCGCCCTTGATGCTCTTCGACCAGTCCATCCGCCAGAAGGAGCGGGCGGTGCCGCCGGTGTCGGACTCGTGGCCGACGCGGGCGTCGGAGGTACCGGAGGAGAAGTTGGTGCCGTTGAAGAAGCTGGTGCTCGGGTACGGCTTGTAGGCCACTGTCCACGCGTCCCAGCCGGGGTTCAGCGGCGGGTCGACGAACAGCGGGTACGTGATGTCCTCGCGCGCCGCAAGACCGGTGGCGGCGAAGCCGAGGCCGAGCCGGGCGTTGTGGGTGTTCTCGCCGTCCAGGGTGATCGGCAGCGGCGCCGCCTGCGCGCCGGGCTCGACGCCGGTCAGTCCGGAAAGCTTCAGGACGTCGTCCGGGGTGGCGGCGGAGGTGCGGTTCGGGGCGCCCTCGGGCAGCTCGGGGTCACGGCCGCTGGAGTCCCAGGCGAACGGCGTCGGAATCGATCCGACCTCCTGGCCGGCCTTGTCCAGGACCTGGACCCGGCTGGCCTTGCGGTCCTGACGGAACACGGCCGTGGCGGAGTCGAGGCCGTACGAGACGGTCTTCAGCGCGTCCTGCCGCGCGGCCTCGGGGGTCTTGACGATCAGGACCTGTGCCATGCCGCCCTCCTCCCGGGCGACGAGCAGCAGGTCGACGCCCGGCAGGACCTCGGAGTACAGGGCGCGCGGCCCGTCGAGGACCGGCTCGGGCAGGGCGCCCGGCCAGGTGTACGCGACGGTGTGGCCGTCGAGTTCGACCTCGGCGAGCACCGTCCCGCCCGGTGTCCCGGTGCGGGCGAACGAGCGTCCGGCGCGCGCCTTGTGGGCGCTGCCGCTCGCGAAGCGGACGGGAACGGCCGGGTTCGCGGGCGCGATACCGAGTCCCCTGGGGGCCTCGGCCGTCCGCTTGAGCTTGTTGTCGATCGGGGCCCACTCACCCTTGGCGTTCTTCGCCCGGGTGGGTGCGGCCGTGATCCGGGTCTTGAAGCTGCCGTTGGGCAGCGCCCAGGTCAGCGAGGTGGCGTCGGTGGCCGTGTCGACGAGTACCTGCGCGCGGGTGCGCAGGGCCTCGGCCATCGCGGTGGCCTCGTCGCGCGGGCCGGTGGACACGGGGGCGGCGCCGGTGGCGCCGTTGGCACCGCCGGCGGTGGCCGGGGAAGAGCCGCCGGACTGCCACCACGGCAGCAGGGCAGCGGTGAGGGCGGCCAGTACGAGGCCGAGGGTCAGGGACAGCCGCGTGCGCGTGCGCACAAAGGGGCTGAGAAAACGAGGCGGCGCGGTCACGGCGGTCTACTCCGGTGGGAACCAGGCGGATTGAGGACAGCACAGACAGCCCCAGTGGGCAGGCCGCGGGGGCAGAAGGCGGGCACACGATCACACATGTGAAGCATTTGCGTCCACAGGTGAAGCTTTTATGAACTCGTTACCTCTATGTGGAGCCGACGTGAAACCGGCCGACGGGCTGTCAACCAAGCCCGATTCAAGGCTTTTCTGGGCCCGTATTGACGGTTAACGCTGAAGTGTCCAGCGTCTTACTGATTGATCATCAGCAGAACGGTCTGATCCGTTTCGCCCCGTGTCACAGATCACTTTCGCGACCCCGGGGCACCCCTTATCGATCTTGAATATGTGGCGGACATGCCAGAGAGTGCGCACGCACGCGTCTGAGGCAGAGGTGTGCCATCCGGTGTATCCGCACCTCGTCCATTGTTTGAACTGCCAGGTGGGAGTCGACGCGTATGCGTGCTTCAGGTCCACTGTCATGGGTGGGGCGGGGACGCCTAGCCATGACGGATTCACAACGACGGCGCCGGCGGCGAAGCCGCACGGCGATCGTCCTTCTGCTGTCCTCGACACTGACCGTGACGACCCTGGGCAGCCAGGCGTTCGCCGTTCCCGGTCCCGGCATGAGCCGCGAGGAGTCGATCGCCAAGATCGGACTCCCGGACCTGCCGGAGGCCACCGACGTCGAGGGCGACGCGGCCGCCGACAAGACCCTGACCCTGGCTCCGGAGAATCCGGTCGCCCCCTACACCCCCACCGCCACCGCGGCGTGGACCTCCGGCACCGGCCAGGCCACGCTCGACGCGAGCAGCGCGCCCGGGACCACGGAGCCGGTCAGCAACAACCTGCCGGTCGCCATCGGTGTCCCGGAGGGCGGTGACGCCGCCGCACTCGCCGGCGACTGGACCGTGGGCGTGGCCCCGCAGACGACCTCGCAGGACGCGGGCGTCTCCGGCATCGTCATGAAGCTCACCCCGCCGGCCACCGTCGACCCGGCCGCCGAGGTCGCGATCAGCATCGACACCACGGGCTTCGCCGACCTCTACGGACCGCAGGCCGCCGACCGCTTCGGTCTGATGCTGCTGCCCGAGTGCGTCTACTCCTCCCCCACCGAGGGCGACTGCGCCGACGGCGGCGACGGCGGCACGAGCACGATGTCCCTCTCCGACGGGGACAAGGACGTCAAGAACGGCAAGAAGGACTTCCAGCGCCTGCGCAGCACGGTGAAGACCGTGGCCGCCAAGGACGCGCCGACGAAGACGAAGACGGCCGGGAAGTCCGCCACCCGCAAGGTCCTCAGCGGCAGCATCCCGGTCTCCAGCCTCGTCGGTGAGGGCTTCGTTCCCTCCGGCGCGACCAAGGCCTCCTACCGGGACGGCGTCCAGCCCGCGGTCTCCGCGAACGGCGGCGCCGCCGTCGGCGGCCTCGACACCGGCTCCTCGGTGTCCGGTGACTTCACGGCCTCGCCGCTGCTGTCCTCCGGCTCCTGGTCGTCGGGCTCCTCCTCGGGCGCCTTCACCTACTCGTACGACGTCCAGGTCCCGGAGACCGCCGGCGGCCTGATGCCGAAGGTCAGCCTGGCGTACTCCTCGCAGTCCGTCGACGGCCGTACGTCCTCGACGAACAACCAGGCCTCCTGGATCGGCGACGGCTGGGACTACAACGCGGGCTCCATCACCCGTACGTACGCCAACTGCCGCCAGGACTCGAAGAAGGCCGGCTCCAACAACTCCACCCACCGCACCGCGGACCTGTGCTGGGGTTCGGAGAACGCCACCCTCTCGCTCGGCGGCATGACCACCGAGCTGGTCTGGGACGCCACCAAGAGCAAGTGGTTCACGGCCAACGGCGACGGCTCCACCATCCAGATAGTCAAGGGCGAGGCCACCGGCAACGGCGCCAAGGACGGTGAGTACTGGATCGTCACCACCAAGGACGGTACGAAGTACCACTTCGGCAAGAACAAGCTCCCGGGCTGGTCGAACCACGGCGCCGACCCCGACGACCCGACCACCGACTCGGTGCTCACGGTCCCGGTCTACGGCAACCACCCGAACGAGGACTGCTACAAGGGCCCCACGACCACCGACTGGACGAACTCCTGGTGCACGCAGGGCTGGCGCTGGGGCCTCGACTACATCGAGGACATCCACGGCAACGCCATGTCGATGTGGTGGAAGAAGGACGCCCCGAACTACTACGCCCGCAACTTCAACTTCAAGGCCCCGGTCGCCTACGACCGTGACGGCTGGCTGGACCACATCGACTACGGCCAGCGCAAGAACACCATCTTCACCGAGACCGCGCCCGCCCGGGTCGGCTTCTCGGTGAAGGAGCGCTGCTACGACGTCGACGACGTCACCTGCTCCGACGCCAACTTCGCCTCGAAGGACCCGCGCAACTACCGGCCCTGGTTCGACACCCCGGCCGACATGCGCTGCGAGTCCGCCAAGAAGTGCTGGAACGCCGGTCCGTCCTTCTGGTCCCGCAAGCGTCTCGACAAGATCACGACCTCGGCCCAGCGGCGCACCGACACCGCGGCCCGGCAGGTCGTCGACGAGTACCAGCTGAAGCAGAGCTTCGCCAAGCTGCTGACCGGCCCGAACACGGCCCTGTGGCTGGAGTCGATCCAGCGCACCGGCTACGCCCGCAAGGGCTCCACCGACGCGAGCCTCCAGCTCAACACGGTGCGGTTCGAGCCCAACGCCGAGGACATGCCGAACCGCGTCAAGGCGGTCCACACCTCGCGCCCCGGTTTCTCCCGGCTGCGCATCGGCCGCGTCGTCAACGAGTACGGCGGCGAGACCATCGTCACGTACAAGCCGATCGAGGGTGACTGTCTCTCCGGCAACCTTCCCCTGCTCGACCAGCAGCCCGGCGAGGACCGTGCCACGGCCATGGCCCGGCTGCAGGCCAAGCTCAAGGTGAACGACCGGCTCTGCTATCCGTCGTTCTGGAACCCCGACCCCGAGGTCGAGGACATCGACTGGTTCCACAAGTACGCCGTGGACACGGTCGAGGAACTGCCCAACATCGACGGCAACTTCACCACCAGGACGGAGTACCGGTACAAGAGCCCGGCCTGGAAGCTCGCCGAGGCCGAGTTCACCAAGAAGTCCCAGCGCACGTACGCGCAGTTCGCGGGCTTCGAGCAGACCACGGTCCTGACGGGCCCGGTCGTCGAGGGCGAGGCGGACACCGCCGGTCAGCGCTCCAAGTCCGTCACCCGCTTCTTCCGGGGCCTCGGCGACACCGTGCCCGTCAAGGACATCACCGGCGCCGAGATAGCCAAGGACCGGGAGCCGTTCGCCGGCCGGATCGCCGAGGAGCTCACGTACACGGACTCCACCAAGGCCGACTCCGACTGGCTGTCCCGCTCGGTCACCAAGCCCGAGGCGACCGAACTCGCCAAACGGGACCGCGACGACGGCCTGAGCCCACTGCGGGCCTGGCGGGTCACGGAGCCGGAGGAGGTCGCGTACACCAAGTCGTCCGGCACCAACACCGACGACCCGCGCCCCCAGCGCACGGTCAGAACGACCTCGAAGTACGACGCGACCTACGGTCTGCCGACCGAGGTCGAGTCGCTGGGCGACGCCGACCCCGCCAAGACCGGTGACGAGTCCTGCACCAAGCTGGAGTACCTGCACCGGCCCGACAAGAACCTCATCGGTCTGTCCAAGCAGGTCCTGGTCTCACCGACGACCTGTGCGAACGCCGACTGGGCGGATCTCGGCTCGCTGAGCGGCGCCACCCGCACCTCGTACGACGGCACGGCCTACGGCACCGCGCTCGGCTCCTCGACCCGTGGCCTGGCCACCGAGTCGTGGACGCTCAACGGCGCCGGCACCGGCTTCCAGACCACTGGTACCACCGAGTTCGACGACGTCGGACGCGTGGTCAAGGAGACCTCGGCGGAACAGCTGAAGCAGCTGATTCCGAAGTCCTCCACGATCGCCTACGACTCCATCGGGCCGGCCACGGGCCAGGTCTTCAAGGTCACCACGACCAACATCCTCGGGCAGCGTCAGATACAGGAGCTGGAGCCGGGCCGCTCGGTCACCGTCAGGACGACCGACGCCAACGACCTGGCCAGCGAGGCCGTGTACGACCCGCTCGGCCGGCTCGCCGAGGCCTGGGCCCCGGGCCGTACGTCTGGCACCGGCGTGGCGGACTTCCGCGCGGTCTACACGGTCCCGAAGGAGGAGACCGACCCCGACGACGCGAATATCAAGATCCGCAAGCCCCCGTACGTCACCACGTACGCGCGTGGCTACGAGGACCGGATCGAGACCTCCGTCACGCTCTACGACGGCCTCGGCCGTGAGCGGCAGACGCAGGAGGAGGCCGACGGCGGCGCCGGCTGGCTGATCACCGACACGCTGTACAACGGCTCCGGTGAGGTCTACCAGACCAACAACGCCTACCTGACCGACGAGGCGAAGCCGGGCGAGCTGTTCAGCCCGCTCGCCGACACGGCCATTCCCAACATCACGCGCTACACGTACGACGGTCTCGGCCGCGTGCTGAAGGAGACGCCGTACCTCAAGTGGATCGACCCCGACACCAAGGAGTCCTCCTCCAGGGCTTACGAGGACCGGGCCGTCCGCTACGAATACGGTGAGGACTGGTCGAAGGTCATCCCTCCGGCGGGCGACTCGTCCTACCGCGTGTGGACCGACGCGACCGGCCGCACCATGCGCACGGACACTTTCAACCCGGCTGCCCCCGGCGGGTTCACGTCGACGCGCTACCAGTTCGACGCGCTGGGCCAGCTCTCGAAGGCGACCGCCTCGGCGGACACGGCGCACCCGTGGTCGTGGACGTACGACCATAACGGTCAGATGGAGACGGCGGCGGACCCCGACTCGGGTACGTCCCGCACGACCTACGACGCCTTCGGCCGACTCGAGACGATGACGAACGCCCGCGGCGTCAAGGTCTGGAACAGCTACGACGAGCTGTCGCGTCCGAAGGAGGTGCGCGAGAACAATTCCGCCGGCAAGCTGCTGTCCTCGTTCACCTACGACACGGCCCCCGGCGGCAAGGGCATGCCCGCCACCGCCACCCGCTACACCGATCTCCAGGCGTACACCCAGAAGGTCAACGGCTACACCAAGGAGTACCAGCCGACCTCGACCACGCTGTCCCTGCCGCAGTCCATCGCCGACACGTGGGGTCTGAAGAAGGACTACACGTACGACTACACGTACAACGACCGCGGCATGCTGGACGAGACAACCGTTCCGGCAGTGGGCAGTTTCGACGCCGAGAAGCTGGTCGTCCGCTACAACAAGGACGGCAAGCCGCTCTCCATCTCCGGCAAGGACTGGTACGGCTCCGAGACCACCTACGACGCCTACGGCCAGGTGCTCCGTTCCACGCTCGGTGCCCAGCCGTACCGGGTGTGGACGCAGAACGCCTTCGACGAGGGCAGCGGTGAACTCACCGAGCAGTCGGTCTACCGCGAGAAGAGTGACGCCTCCGCGGACAAGAGCGTCGTCGGCGGCAACCTCGTCTCGAACCGGGGGTACACCTACGACCCGGCCGGCAACGTCACGTCGATCGAGGAGAAGTCCACCGGGATCGCGGAGCGCCAGTGCTTCGTCTACGACCCGCTGGGCCAGCTGAAGTCGGCCTGGACCTCGAAGGACCGCACGAGCTGCGTCAACCCGAGGAACCCGGACGGCTCGCTCAACAAGAACACGGACGGCACACTTCGTGTCGCCGCGGGCGCGGACAGCTCCGGCTACTGGCAGGAGTACGAGTACGACCTGCTCGGCAACCGCACGAAGCTCACCGAGAACGACCTCTCCGGAGACACCACCAAGAACGCGGTCTCCACGTACGCGTACGGCAAGAACGCCGCCAAGGACCAGCCGCACACGCTGACCAAGGTGTCGAAGAGCTACAAGACCCCCGCGGGGGCGCAGATCACGGCCGAGGCCACCCGGCTGTACGAGCTGACCGGCGAGACCAAGACGGTCACCTCGGTCGAGAACGGAGACAAGCAGGAACTGAGCTGGACCTATGACGGCCAGGTCGACCGGATCACCGGCGCGGGCACCGGCGGCAAGACTCCGTATGTGGGGCTCGGCCAGAAGTGCCTGGACCTGAAGTCGAGTGCGACCACGGCCGGCCAGCCGATCCAGTTGTACTCCTGCAACGGTTCGCCGGCGCAGAACTACAAGTTCACGCCCACTCCGGGCACGGCGTCGGCGCCGCAGACCGATCCCGACAAGGGCACGCTCTCGGTGTACGGCACCTGGTGCCTCCAGCCCGCCGCCAACACGACCGGCTCGGCGGTCCAGATCCAGAAGTGCGACGGCTCGGCCGCACAGGAACTGAAGCGCAACGCCTCCGGCCAGCTGATCCACCCGGCCTCCGGCGGTCTGTGCCTCGCGGTGCAGGGCGCGGCGGACGTGAACGCGACGCCGATCGTGCTCGCCACCTGTGCCTCGGCCCAGGCCGCCCAGCAGTGGCTGCCGCAGAACGACACCCGTCACATCTACGGCCCCGACGGCGCCCGGCTGCTCACCATCAAGGGCAAGCAGGCGACGCTCCACCTGGGTGAGGCCGAGGTGACCGTCCAGCAGGGCGGCGCCGTGGTCAACACCCAGCGCACCTACGGGGTTCCGGGTGGCGCGGTGATGCGCTACGCCTACGGCAACGGCGCGGAGACCCTGGTCGCCCAGACCACGGACCAGCAGGGCAGTGCGTACGCGGAGGTCGCCCTTTACGGCGGCATGTCGGTCCGTGTCCGCAAGCAGGACCCCTTCGGTAACGAGCGCGGCACCGCCGGTGCCAACCTCCAGAGCCACAAGGGATTCCTCGGCCAGACCCGGGACGACTCCTCCGGGTTCCAGCCACTGGGTGCCCGTCTGTACGACCCGGTCGTCGGACGCTTCCTGTCCGTCGACCCGGTGCTCGACGTGGACGACCCGCTGCAGGCCAACGGGTACGTGTACGCGCAGAACAACCCGGTCACGTACTCCGACCCGACCGGTGAGTCGATCGTCCTGAGCGCCTCGGAGAAGGCCGCGGCCCTCGCCGGCGCGGGTCTGTCCGCGGCGCAGGTCGCACAGGCGCAGTCGATGCAAGGCAAGTCCCTCACCTCCGTCATCCTGGCGGTGGCGTGGGAGACGCTGAAGGACTTCATCGGCATCAACGACGCCATGGCCTGCTTCGGCGGCGACATGTGGTCGTGCGTCAGTATCGCGGTCGACGCCATCCCCTGGTCCAAGCTCGGGAAGATCCCGTCGGTGATCAAGGCGGTCAACCGCACCATCGAGGCCATCAAGGCCTTCAAGGTGGCCAAACGGGCCGCCGAACTTGTTCTCAAGGCCGCCAAGGCCGCCGAGTCCGCCGCGCTGAAGGCCAAGAAACTGGCCATCGAGAAGGCCAAGAAGGAAGCCGCGCAACGGGCCAAGAAGAAGGCCGCCGAAGCCGCGAAGAGAAAGGCCGACGAGGCTGCCGCGCTGAAGCGGAAGACGGGTAACGCCGTCCAGAAGCAGTCCCAGGCCAAGGCCGCGCCCAAGGCCTCCTCCCACCCGAGCGCGGGCAAGGGCGGCGGCAGCAAGAGCTCGGGAGGCGGTGGCGGCGGCAAGTCCGGCGGCTCCTCCCGCAGCAAGGGCGGCACCAGTGGCGGCGGCGGCTCCGGCAAGGCCGACGGCGGCGGTTCCTGCTCGGTCAACAGTTTCGTGCCCGGCACGAAGGTGCTGATGGCCGACGGCTCCACCAAGCCGATCGAGAAGGTCAAGGTCGGCGACAAGGTCATCGCGACCGATCCGGAGTCCGGCGAGAACGTCGTCGAGACGGTCACCGCCGAGATCAAGGGCCGGGGCCTCAAGCAGCTGGTCCAGGTCACGATCGACCTCGACGGCGGGAACGGCTCGAAGACGGCCCGGGTCACCGCGACCGCCGGACACCCCTTCTGGGTCGCCGAGCTCGGCGAGTGGATCGACGCCACCGATCTCAAGTCCGGTGAATGGCTCCGGACCAGTGCGGGCACCTACGTCCAGATCGCCGCGATCAGGCGGTGGACCGCGCAGGACTCCACGGTCCACAACCTGACCGTCTCCGATGTGCATACGTACTATGCGCTGGCGGGTGCCACACCGCTCCTGGTTCACAACTGCAACAGTGGCGCTTCGGAGGCCCAGAGCGATCTGTCCAATATGCGAAGCGAAATGGACATGGACCAGGTCGGCACGACTTCCCCCAAGAAGGAGGGAACTCTTGCTCGGCTTGACTACCAGGGGCAGACTTTCTACGGAATGAACGCACCCGGCGTGCAGCACAGCAATCCGGGCAAGGTCATGACCATGCACCTTCTTCACGCCGAAGGTGATGCTCTCGCCCAGGCTCACAGAGCGAACTTGAGGGGCGGTGTCGCCGTATTGCATACGGATCGCGCTCCCTGCTCGTTCTGCCGGAACAATTTCGCGGGAATGTCACGCGCGCTCGATCTCGATGCCCTGATGGTCTACGGTCCGGATGGTCTCGCCGGCGTGTATAGTCGACAGGCTGATCGATACATCAGGTTGAGGTAGGTCACGTGGGAAAGAAGAACGAGATCGGATGTGAAATCTGGTCCGCCGATGGAGACTTCACCGAGAAATTTCTTCCGCTTGGTAGCGAGTCGCTTCGCGATATCGCATCCTCATTGGGTGCGGATGACTCCGCCACCATGGTGTGGAATGACGGTGAGGATCCTTGCCTGATGATCGCCCTGTCCGAGGGCAGAGCGGTTGTCACTCTCATTCTCGAAGCAAGGTTCCATACCTTGATCGGTTCGAATGATCCCGGTGATATGGAGATCATGGTGGGCGGGCAGTCGGTGGTTCAGCCGAAACGGCTGACGACTTCCGTCGGCAAGGCGATCGATCTGATTGGTGACGTTCCTCGTGTAGATGAAATACTCCATCGTTATTCCTGGTACACCGAAGAGTAAAGTCCTCTTCATCCCGGAACAGCGGTGACGGAAGCAACCGAAAGCAAGGGCGACGGACACTCGGTGTCCGTCGCCCTTGCTGTTCTGCCGGGCAGGAACGGTCGTCAAGTGCCGCTGATCCGGGAGGAGCTCTCCAGGGAGTGACGGCCGCCGTACCACTGCCGTAGCCGGTGGACGCCGCATCCGTAAGCCAGTTGGGCGTGTCGCCGATGACAAGCGGGCGGGGCCGGTTGGAGCCTGAAGGCATGACCGACCCGACTCAGGACCCCCGCTTCCTCCAGGACCCCTACCCCATCTACGCGGCCATGCGGTCCAGTTGTCCGGTGCAGCCCGTGTCCGCCGGGTCCGGTGGGCGCATCAGCTATCTGGTCACCGGCTACGCGGAGGCGCGGGAAGCGCTCGGCGACGCCCGGCTCGCGAAGGACACGGCGGCCTTCTTCGCGGGCAAGGCGACAGGGCGTCGTCTGCACCCCGCGGTGGCGCACACCATGCTGGCCACGGACCCTCCCCAGCACACCCGTCTCCGCAAGCTGGTGACCAAGGCGTTCACGACCGGGGCGGTCGCGGAGCTGCGTCCGTTCATCGCCGAGGTCACCGGCAGTCTGCTGGATCAGTGGCCCGCGGGCGGGCGGTTCGACTTCGTGGCGGGCCTGGCGGTGCCGTTGCCGGTCATCGTGATCTGTGAGCTGCTCGGCGTCCCGGAGGCGGACCGGTCCGACGTCCAGCGCTGGTCCGGTGAGCTGTTCGCGGCGAGCCGGCCCGAGGTCATCGACGCGGCCTCGCACTCCATGGCCGACTACCTGACGGACCTCATCGCGGCCAAGCGCGTGCACCCCGGTGGCTCTGTCCTTGACCGGCTCATCTCGGCGCGTGACGGAGACGACCTGCTGAGCGAGGACGAGCTGGTCTCCCTGGCGGTGCTGCTGCTCGTGGCCGGGCACGAGACCACCGGCAACTTCCTCGGCAACGCCGCGCTGGCGCTTCTCCGGCACCCTGCCGAGCTGGACCGGCTGCGGGAGGACCCGGACGAGGTCCCCGCCGCGCTGGACGAGCTGCTCCGATTCGACTCCCCCGTCAGTACGGCCACCTTCCGGTTCACCACGGAGGGCGTCACGCTCGGCGGTACCGATATCCCGGCCGGTTCTCCGGTGCTGGTCGCTCTGGGGGCCGCGAACCGCGATCCTGCGCGGTTCGCGTCGCCGGACCTGCTCGACCCGGACCGGGACGCAGGCGCTCATCTCAGCTTCGGCCACGGCATCCATCGCTGCGTCGGGGCTCCGCTGGCCAAGGCCGAGGCGGAGATCGCACTCCGCGCGGTGCTGACGCGGTTTCCGGGCATCCGGCTCGCCGTGCCGCCGGACCGACTGGAGTGGCGGCGCACCCGTCTCGTCCGGGGTCTGGCCTCGCTTCCCCTCCTGGCCTGAAGTCCGTCCTGCTGTCCTGCCCCTCCGGCACGGGCTGATGGCGGAACGGAAACCGGTCAGTCAGAGCGTCCGGTGGACACTGACGGCGTAACCGCCGCCGTCGTACGGGTCGGCATCCCAGGTGGCGAACCGGTCGACGAGGGTGAGACCGGCCGCGGTGCAGCAGTCGTCGTAGTCGGACAGCGTGAGACCGGGCGGCACCGGCAGATGGGCTTCGTCCAGGCCGAAGCCGGCGACCAGCAGGCCGCCCGGACGCAGGGCCTTGGACAGGTGCCCGACCACCGTGGCCTCGGTGCCGGGGGCGAGCAACGGGAAGATGTTGCCCGCTGCGACGACGAGGTCGAAGCCCCCTGCGACACCGAGACGGGCCGGCTCGAACTCGGCCAGGTCGGCCCGGAACCAGGGCAGCTCGGGCGCCTGCTTCCGCGCCACCGCCAGCATCGACTCGTCGAGATCCACCCCGACGCAGTCGTACCCGAGTTCCGCGAGCCGGATCATGACGCGTCCGGTACCGCACCCGGCGTCCAGCACCCGCGCTCCGACCGGCACGAGGGCCGCACAGAACCGCGCCTCACCATGCACGTTCTGGCCACTGCGGGCGAGGGTCGCGAACCGTGCGGCGTATTCCTCTCCGGACGCTTTCCCGGCCATATCCGTCCAACGACTCATAAGGCGACTATAGAGCGCCGGTGCCGACTGCCGGAGGCTACGGCCTCACGGGCTCCAGCCGCAGCCGCCGGGCCGGCCAGGGCACCGGCTCGGCCGGTCCGAACCAGACCCGGACCTCCTCCCCGGTGCGTACCGGCAGGAGCGGATAGTCGTTCTCGGCATGCTCGGTGCGGTGCAGTGCGTGTTCCGGGCCCAGGTGCCGGGCGGCGTACGCCTCGAAGCCTGCCGCGTCGGCCGGGTGGCAGATGGTCGCGAGCACCTCGCGTGCGGCGGGCGGAGGTGTGTAACCCGGGCCGCGCAGCAGCAGGACGTCGTCGCTGTCGACCATGGTGGCGTTGGCCGCGTCGCGGAACTCCCGCCAGACGGGACCGGTGTAGAACGCCTCCAGCGCGCGCCGGCGGTGTGCCATGTCGGGGAACGCGCGCAGCCAGACGAATCTGTCCGGATCGTCCAGGTCCCGGAAACGGCCGCCGACGGTGATACCGGCCGACTGCTGGCCGGTGACGAACTCTCGCTCGAAGAGCTCGGTCAGCGTTTCCCTGGCTTCGGGGTGCAGCGTGTACTGACGGAGTTCGACCACGCTCATGCGCCGGCCTGCCCGGTACGGGTGAGGTCCATGGTCCAGTTGAGCTCCCAGGTACGCCCCTCGTCGGCGGAGAACCGCTGCTCCCAGCGAGCGGTGTCCGGGCCGAGGCGGTGCCAGGTGAAGTGCACGCGGATCGGACGGCCCTCGTAGGTGTCCTCGCCGTGGAAGTCGCCGCGGTCGCCGGTGAAGCCGCCGGTCACCGGTGGATCCAGCCGGCCCGTCCGGCTGTCGGACCAGTGGATCGACCAGCGTTCCGCCTCCCGTTCGTAAAGCCGCAGGGTCACGCCCTGACGGCCGAGGGTCGGAAAGGTGATCTCGTCGATGTTGCCGGCGCCCCCGAACAGCGGCCGCACCACCGCGTGCCCGGGGAACTCCGTCCAGGCGCCGGGGCCCGGGCCGAGCGGTGCGGTGAGACGGCGATTGGCCACGTCCCAGGAGCCGTGCAGGAAGTCGAAGTCGTTCATGCGCCGCAGATTAGGGGCACTCCACTGACATCTCCTGTCAGTGGATACGGATACTGGCTCCATGCGTGCGAGCCGACTGGTCACCCTGCTTCTGCTGCTCCAGAACCGGGGCCGGATGACGGCCCGCCAACTGGCCGAGGAGCTGGAGGTCTCCGTCCGGACGGTCTACCGGGACGTCGAGGCGCTCGCCGCCGCAGGCATCCCGCTGTACGGCGATGCGGGCCACGCGGGCGGTTACCGGCTGCTCGACGGCTACCGGACCCGGCTCACCGGACTGACCGCTGACGAGGCGCAGGCCGCTTTCCTTGCCGCGCTCCCCGGGGCCGCGGCCGAACTCGGCCTCGGCACGGCACTCGCCGCCGCCCGGCTCAAGCTGCGGGCCGCCCTGCCCGCGGAGCTGCGCGAGCACGCCGAACGGATTCAGGAACGGTTCCTGCTCGACGCCCCCGGCTGGTACGGCGACGCCGACCGCACGCCGCACCTGCCCGCCGTCGCCGCCGCGTTGTGGGCGCGGCGGACGGTGGTACTGCGGTACCGGCGCTGGCGGGCGCCGGAGGAGATCGAGCGGCGGGTGGAGCCGTACGGACTCGTCCTCAAGGCCGGCCGCTGGTATCTGGTCGCGGGCGGGCCCTCCGGCATCCGTACGTACCGGGTCGACCAGGTCCTGGGGATACGGCAGCTGGACGAGGAGTGCACCGTCCCGGACGGGTTCGGCCTGGCCGCGTACTGGACCGGCTATCTGGCCGCGTTCCGGGAGCGACTGCACACCGGGGAGGCGCTGGTACGGCTCACCCCGCAGGGCTCCCGTAGCCTCGGCGTGACACCGACGGGTGGCGAGTGGACCGAGGTCCGCCTACCCATCGAGTCGGTCGGCCACGCCCACGGGGAATTCCTGCGGCTGGGCACCGACATCGAGGTCCTGGCACCGGCCGAGCTCCGGGACCGCATCGCCACGACCGTACGCACCCTGACCGCGCGCTACGAGGGGTGATTCCCGCACCGGTGTCAGGGGGTGGCGGGTGCCGAGCATGCATGGGCCTTCGCCGAGCGTTCGGCGAACGCCGTGAGGGCGGCACGCTCGTAGGCGAGGTCCGCGTCATCCCGCGGGTACGTGCGGTCATCCGCCTTCTCGTAGGAGGGCCGCAAGGTGAACAAGGCCCGGCCGTCATGGCACTTGGCCGTCGTCCAGCTGATCCGTCCGTCACCGTCGCGGTAGTGCGCGGGTGTCCCGGTGTCCGGTGTGTCCTCATCCCGCTCGTGCCCGAGCAGCCGCTCCTGGGCATAGGAGCCGTAGTCCGCCTCGAGTACGTAGCGTGTGCTGAGGCCGGCGTCGGCGAGCCGGCACGTTTCGTGCGGGGCTCCCCCGCGGGCGGTCTCGGTGGCGATCGCCATGCCGTGCGCGGCGGGGACGCCGGAGCAGGTTCCGTCGGCTGTGCCGAGCGGCTTGTACTCGTCCTCGTTCACCGGCAGGCCGAGGCTGCTGACCGGCTTTCCGAGCTTTGCCCCGCAGTGTCGCTTCCTGGATGCCTGGGCCGCGGTGGAGGTGGCGATCCTGGCGAACGCCGGCCGTGCGGCAGGATCGTCCGGTGACGTGTCGAGCGTTGTCTCCACGGTGACGGACAGGCCGTCGGTGCCGCTGTCTCCGGTGCACTTGAGGACCAGGCTCGTGGTCACCTTCTCGTCCTCGTCGGCCCCGAAGACGTCCGACGACCCGAAGGATTTCGGTGCGGCCCCGAAGAGACCCGTCCATCCGTGGCCGACCGGCACGGCGAGTGCGCGCGGCGACCCCGTGTAGAGGGTGTCGTCCAGGCGCTGTCCGACCTGCGCGGTGTCGAGAACCCGGATCGTGGCGGTGCCGCCGTCACTGACGTGCACCTCGCAGGCCACCAGGCCCGCGCCGCGCTGTTCGTGCTCGACCTCGACGTCGCCCGGCCCGAGGACGCCGCGCACCGTGTTCCGGTCGAGCAGCCCGTCGCAGGCTCCGTCGAGCGCCGACTCGTCGCTCCAGCGCTGGAAGTCGCCGTGCACCAGGAGATATCCGGCGACGACAGCGGCCACTGCCACCAGGGCGGCGACCGCTCGCAGGACCGTCCGCCTCACCGCCATCCCTCCACCTCTCCAAGGATCCTGGTGTCATGACACCGCTGCTGCGCGGGCCAGTTGTCGGGGGAGGCGAGGTAACTGTCCATCAACTTCCGGACGTCCTTGGAGAACGTGGTCCGCTCCGCCTCGGTGAGCGTGTAGGCGCTGAGGTCGGACGTCTCCCGGTCGACGGTGACACGGTGGTAGGCCGCTCCCGCGGCACACTCGGACCGCGCCCACAGGGCGAGTTCGTGGGGCTCCGATTCGGGGATGGCCCTGGTCCGCTCCCCTTCGCGGAAGGTGTAGCTGTCACCGGTCCGGTTGTACTGGCCGTCGGCGGACCGGCCGAGCGGCCCGGCCCAGCTCGCCGCCGAGACACTGACGACCGCGTTGTCGGACGGTGCCGGATCGGTGCTCGTCGGGTCCTCGCGGTCCAGGACGGTGGCCTCGCAGACGCTCAGCAGCCGTGAGTCCTGGAGATCGCCGGCGGCGGTCCACTTGCCGGGGAAGCCCGCACGCCTGCCGAGTCCTTTGCACTTCTCCACGCCCAGACCCGGCTCGTCGATCCCCACGACCTTCATGTTGCCCCCGTCCGCGTCCGAGGTGACATGGGCCTCATACGTGTCGACGACCCGCGTGGGAACCTTCAGCGGGGAGCCGCCGCACTTCTGAGCCGCCGTGATCCCGTTGGCCACCTGGACGGCGGTGCGGAAGTCCGCGAGATACTCCGCCGGCTTGCCCTTGCCGGAGACGGGCAGATCGACCGCGGCCGTGACATACATGCCGGACACCTCGCGGACCCGCCCCTCGATCCCGCCGGGGCACTCGGCGACGACCCACGACCGCCCGTCCTCGCCGACCCTGCCGGTGACCCCGGGCGCCTCGTACCCGTCGTCGTCACCGCCGGGCAGGATGTCCTCGGCCCGCACGGTCATCGGCAGCCGGGAGATGAGCGCGACGGCCCGCACCCGCACCGACCCGTGCCCCGGCCAGGTGACGGAGCAGTTCAGCAGGGAGCGGCTGTCCTCGTCGGGCTCCAGCATGGTGCCGTACTCACTCACCACGCCCGCGGTGTCGCCGGGCACGGCGCCCCGCAGCTCCTCGTACGGCAGAAGACCCGCGCAGGCGCGCTTCAACTGCGCCCGGTTCGCCGCCGCATGATCACCGCCGTCCGCGCGGTCGACACCGAGGAAGAACACCACCCCGGTGACCGACAGCACGAACGGCAACCCTATGAACAGCGGCTTGCGCAACCATGGCGGCACCCGGCCCACGGAGCGGTCCCCCTCCCGGTACTACCGGCGGGACATCGTCATCACCGGCGGATCAAGGTCTGGAACCTACCAGAGCCGCGGCGGACCCGGGCAGCGCGTCACCGCGGGGCGGCCGTCCCGTAGTGGGCCCTGGTGCGGGCATGTGCCGCCGGGTCCGCCCCCACGGCGTCGAGCCCCAGCAGTGCCGATCCCAGCACGGGCCGTTCGGTGACCACCCGCACCTCGGCCAGCGGAGCCCGCTGCGCCAGCAGGGCGCGGATGCGGTCGTCCAACTGGGCGTGGCGGGCCGCCAGGACGCTGCCGCCCAGGAGCACGGGCACCTTCTCCTTGAGCAGGCCGAGTCGGGCAAGGGCGACGGTGGACATCGCCACGACCTCGTCCGCCATCCGGTCCACCACGGCACGCGCGACCCGGTCCCCGTCCGCGGCCGTCGCGAAGAGCACCGGCGTCAGCTCGTGCCTGCGGTGCGGAGCGAGGTGTGCGAGGTGCAGGGCTTCGATCAGGGCGTACATGGACGGGAGCCCGAAGTGGGCGGGCAGCGTCCGCATCAACGCGGTGGGCTCGCCGCGGCCGTCCTCGGCGCGTGCGGCGAACCACAGCGCCTCCTCGGCCAGGCCGCCGCCGCCACCCCAGTCCCCGGAGAGACGGCCGATGGCGGGGAAGCGCGCGGTCCTGCCGTCGGGCAGCATGCCCGCGCAGTTGATCCCTGCGCCGCACACCACGGCCACGCCCCGCGGCTCGGCATCCTCCGTCAGGCCGGCCCGCAGCACCGCGAAGGTGTCGTTGCGGACGTCGACGCTCCGGGCCCAGCCCCGGCGTCGGATCGCCTCCTCCAACTGCTTCTCCTCGACCGGGAGATCGGCGTTGGCGAGGCACGCCGACACATGGCCGACGTCGGTGACGCCCGCTGCCGCCAGCGCCTTCCCGGCCGCGTCGGCGAGGACGTCCACCGCGGGCTCGACGCCCACCCGGGGCGGCTGGAAGCCGCCGCCCCGGGCCGCGCCGAGGACTGTGCCGTCAACGGCGACGACGGCGACGTCCGTCTTGCTGTTCCCCGCGTCGACTGCGAGGAGTGCGGCGGTCAGGCCCACGCGAGGTGCTCCCGGTTGTGCGCGATCAGCTTGTCGGTGAGCGCCTCGGCGTACTCGAACTGGCCGATCAGGGGGTGTGCGAGCAGCGCCTTGAACACCCGGTCGCGGCCGCCGCGCAGCGCGGCCTCCAGCGCCAGGTCCTCGTACGCCGTCACGTTCGCGATCAGACCGGCGTACAGCGGGTCCAGGTCCGGCACGGCCAGCGGCGTGGCCCCCTTCGCGTCGATGGCGGCCTGCACCTCGATGACCGCGTCGTCGGGGAGGAACGGCAGGGTGCCGTTGTTCGCCGTGTTGACGACCTGGAGGGGCGAACCGCCCGAGCCGAGCAGGCCCGATGCGAGGTCGACGGCCGCCTCGGAGTAGAAGGCGCCGCCGCGCTTGGCGAGCAGTGCGGGTTTCTCGTCCAGTGCCGGGTCGCCGTACATCGCGAGGAGTTCCTTCTCCATCGCGGCGACCTCGGCGGCCCGGGAGGGCTTGGTCCCGAGCTCCCGCACGACCTCGTCGTGCGCGTAGAAGTAGCGCAGGTAGTACGAAGGGACGACCCCGAGCCGGTCCACGATCGCCCGCGGCATGCGCAGATCGGCGGCGAGGGCGTCGCCGTGTTCGGCGATCAGGCGGGGCAGGACGTTCTCGCCCTCGGGGCCGCCCAGACGCACCCCGAGCTCCCATGTCAGGTGGTTGAGGCCGACGTGGTCGAGGTGGATCTCACCCGGCGTGACGTCCAGCAGCCGGGCGAACTTGCGCTGGAAACCGATCGCCACGTTGCACAGGCCGACGGCCTTGTGACCGGCCTGGAGCAGGGCGCGGGTGACGATGCCGACCGGGTTGGTGAAGTCGATGATCCACGCGTCCGGGTTGGCGCGGCGGACACGTTCGGCGATGTCCAGGACGACGGGGACGGTGCGCAGGGCCTTGGCGAGGCCGCCGGCGCCGGTGGTCTCCTGGCCGATGCAGCCGCACTCCAGCGGCCACGTCTCGTCCTGGTTGCGGGCGGCCTGGCCGCCCACGCGCAGCTGGAGCAGGACCGCGTCGGCGTCCGCGACGCCCGCGTCGACGTCCGAGGTGGTGACGATCCGGCCGGGGTGGCCCTGCTTGGCGAAGATCCGCCGCGCGAGCCCTCCGACCAGGTCCAGCCGGTCGGCCGCCGGATCGACGAGCACCAGCTCCTCGATCGGCAGGGTGTCCCGCAGCCGCGCGAATCCGTCGATCAGTTCAGGTGTGTAGGTGGACCCGCCACCCACTACTGCGAGCTTCATCAATCAGCCCTTTACTCCGGTGAGTGTGACGCCTTCGACGAAGGCCTTCTGTGCGAAGAAGAAAACGATGACGACCGGCACCATGACGAGCAGCGTCGCGGCCATGGTCAGGTTCCAGTTGACGCTGTGGGCGCTCTTGAAGGACTCCAGTCCGTAACTGAGCGTCCAGGCACCCGGGTTCTGGGCCGCGTAGATCTGCGGCCCGAAGTAGTCGTTCCAGCAGTAGAAGAACTGGAACAGTGCGATGGCGGCGATCCCCGGCTTGGCCATCGGGACGATGATCTTCAGCAGCGTGCGGAGTTCCCCGCAGCCGTCGACGCGGGCCGACTCGATGTACTCCTTGGGGATGGTCAGCAGGAACTGCCGCAGCAGGAAGATCGAGTACGCGTCGCCGAACGCCATCGGGATGATCAGCGGCCACAGCGTGCCCGAGAGGTGGAACTGCTGGGCCCACACCAGGTACATGGGGATCACGATGACCTGGGGCGGGAGCATCATCGTGGAGATGACGAGGATCATCAGGCCCCGCCGGCCGCGGAAGCGGAACTTGGCGAGCGCGTAGGCGACCGGGACGGCCGAGCAGACGGTGAAGAGCGTGCCGAGCCCGGCGTACATCAGGGAGTTCTTCCACCAGGTGAGGAAGCCCTCCGTACGGAAGACGGCCGTGTAGTTCTCCCAGTGCCAGGAGCTGGGCCAGAGGTCCCCGCTCATGGCCTGCGCGTCGCTCATCACGGACGTCAGGAACACGAAGACGAACGGCAGGACGAACAGCAGCGCGACGGCCAGGGCCACGCTGTGCACGGCGATCCAGTTCAGCACGCGCTTGCGGCGAGCGCGGGCGGCTTCGGGGCCCTGCGCGCGCGAGGTGGACGGGGGCCTGGTGGCCGCCGGGGCTTCGATGGTCGTAGTGGTCACCGGAATCAGTCCTCCGCCGAGAGCAGGCCCGAGCGCTTACGCATGAGCAGCATGGTCACGGCCATCGCGATGGCGAACAGCACGAGCGACAGAACGCACGCCGCGCCGGTGTTGAAGTTCTGGAAGCCCATCGAGTAGACGAGCTGGGGAACAGTGAGAGTCGAGTGGTCCGGGTAGCCGGGCTGGATGACCGAGCCCGGGCCGATCGAGACCCCGGAGGCGAGCTTCCCGGCCACCAGGGCCTGTGTGTAGTACTGCATCGTCTGGACGACGCCCGTGACGACCGCGAACATCACGATCGGGGTGATGGCCGGCCAGGTGACGTAGCGGAACCTCGCCCATGAGCCCGCGCCGTCCAGCTCCGCGGCCTCGTACTGCTCCTTCGGCACGTCCAGCAGGGCGGCCATGAAGATCACCATCAGGTCGCCGATCCCCCACAGGGAGAGCATGACCAGGGACGGCTTGGCCCAGCTGGGGTCGTTGAACCAGTTGGGGCCGTCGATCCCGACGGCGGAGAGTATGCCGTTGACCGGGCCGGTCGCCGGGTTGAGGAGAAAGACGAAGGCGACGGTCGCGGCGACCGGGGGCGCCAGGTACGGGAGGTAGAAGGCGGTGCGGAAGAGGCCGGGGCCGGTCTTGATCTTCGTGATCAGCAGGCCGAGCGTCAGTCCGAAGACCACCCGCAGCGCCACCATGATCACGACCAGCCAGAGGGTGTTCCACAGGGCGGGTCCGAACAGGGGCATCTGCTCGAAGACGTAGGTCCAGTTCCGGAGGCCGACGAAGGTCGGCGCCTGGATCTGGTTGTAGTGCATGAAGGAGAAGTAGACGGTGGCGATCAGCGGATAGGCGAAGAAGACGCTGAACCCGATCAGCCACGGGGAGAGGAAGCCGAGCGTGCGCAGTCTGCGCCGCGCCGGCGTGGAAAGGGTGAGGGCCATGGTGTGGTGCTCCCGGCGTCGGTCAGCTCTTCGACTGGAGGGTGTCTGCGTCGATCTGTTCGTCGAGCTCGCGCAGCCCCTTGTGCAGGTCGGGGATCCGCCCCGCCTCGGCGGAGTAGGAGAAGTCCTGCAGCGACGTGATGTACATGCCGCCGTTGGTGGACTGCGGCATGGCTTGGCTGTACTTGTTCTGCGCGATGTCGATGAACGTCTTGAACGTCGGATCGGCGTCCAGGTCGGGCGACTTCAGCGCCGCGTACGTCGAGGGCACGTTGTGGATCGCGTTGGCGAAGTCGACCACCTGGCGGGTGTCCGTCGTCAGGAAACTGACCAGCTCCCAGGCCGCGTTCTGGTGCTTGCTGCTGTGGCCGATGCCGGTGACCGTGCCGGTCAGGTAACCGCGCCCGTAGGTGTCCGCCTGGTCGTCGGGCACCGGGAGCGGGGCGACGCCCCAGTCGAAGCCGGCCTTGGCCTCGTTCAGCATCAGGCCGCGCCACTCGCCGTCGAGGTGCATGGCGAGTTTCCCGGTGAGGAAGGCGTTCTGCGCGGACATCTCGTCACCGAACGAGGTACGGAACTTCTCCAGCGCCCCGTACCCGCCCTGTGCGTCGGCGAGTTGGTGTGTCACGCGGTAGAAGTCCGTGGTGGCCTTCTGGTCCGCGAGGACCGAGTTGCCCTGCTTGTCGAAGTACGTGGGGCCCCACTGGCCGAACAGCCGGTCCGGACTGTTCTGGTAGAGGCGGAAGTTGGGCATGAAGCCGACCTGTTTGTACGACCCCTTGCCGGAGCGCACGGTCAGCTTCTTCGCGTCGCGCACGAACTCCGACATCGTCCGCGGCGGACGCGCGATGCCCGCCTCCTTGAACTCGTCCTTGTTGTAGTACATGCCGAAGGCGTCCGCGAGCAGCGGCAGAGCGCACTGCTTGCCCTCGAAACTCGTGTACTGCAGAAGGCTCTTGGGGAAGACCTTCGTCTTGTCGACGCCGGTCTTGCGCAGGAACGGGTCGAGGTCCGCCCACATCCCGGAGTCGCAGTACTGGCCGACGTTGTTGGTGGTGAACGAGGTGACCACGTCGGGCGAGCTGTCGCCACCGGCGCGCAGGGCCTGGTTGATCGTGGCGTCGGTGACGTTGCCGGTCGCCTGGACGTGGATGTTCGGGTGGAGCTTCTCGAAGCGGGCGATCGAGTCGTTGATCGCCTTCACTTCACCGGGCGCCGACCAGCCGTGCCAGAACTTCAGGGTGACGGGGGCGGTCGCGTCGTCCTCGGCGCTGCCGACGCCGGGGTTGGCGCAGCCGGACAGGAGCAGTCCGGCCGTGGCGATCGCCGCGGACGCGCACGTGCGTATGCGCCATCGCTGCATGGCGGCTTCCTTTGCGGTGGTCTCCCCCGCTGGGGAGTACGGAAGGGGGGACGGTGGGGATCAGGCGGAGGTGTCGAAGACGGTGTGGCGGGCCCGGGTGAGGGCGCGGCGCAGGGCTCCGATGAGGATGGGGTCGCCGTCCAGGTCGCTGATGCGGAGCTCGGGCCGGGGAAGTGCGAGGCCGGTCATCTCCTGCTCCACGAGGGCACGGAGTGGTTCGCCGCCGGCCTGGGCGACTCTGCCCGACAGCACGACGAGGTCGGGGTCGACCACGGCGACGACCGAAGCCAGGCCGGAGGCCAGCCGGCGGGCCAGCTCCTCGCGTACGGAGTCGTCGGCGAGCGCGTCCTCCAGCGAGGCGGCGCCGCCGGCGAGCCGTCGTACGGCGGCCGCGGCGACGAGGCTCTGGAAGCCGCCCCCGGCGTCCCGGCCGGTCTGTACCGCCTGCTCACGCGCGAGGGGTGCGCCGGGCAGGGGCATGTAGCCGATCTCGCCCGCTCCCCCGGTCGCGCCGCGCAGCAGTGTTCCTCCGAGCACGATGGCGGCGCCGACGCCCTCGTCGATCCAGGCCAGCACGTAGTTGTCCCGGCCCTGTGCGGCCCCGTCGTACTGCTCGGCGAGCGCGGCGAGGTTGACGTCGTTCTCGATGTCCACCGGGGTGCCCAGCACCTCGGCGAGTTCGCCGCGCAGGGTGCGGGAGTGCCAGCCGGGCAGGTGGGGGGCGTAGCGGAGCTGTCCGGTGCGGGGGTCGATGGCTCCCGGCGTACCGATGACGGCGGCGGAGATGTCGTCGTGCCCGAGCCCGGCCCGGCCGAGCGCCCCGTCGACGGCCTCGCTGACGAGCTGGGCGGTGCGGTGGCGCACGTCCTCGGCGACGGCACTGGCCGCGATGTGACAGCGGCCGGCCTCACGTCCGGCGATGTCGGCGACGATCGCGGTGATGCCGGTGGGGCCCGCGGACAGGGCCGCGACATGCCCGGCGGAGGGGTCGACCTCGTAGAGCAGTGCGTTCGGACCGGGGCCACCGGTCTTCGCCCCGACCGCCCTGGCGAGCCCGGCGCTCTGCAGGCGCTCCAGCATCTGCGAGATCGTCGCCTTGGAGAGCCCGGTGAGCTCACCGATGCGCGCCCGGGTCAGGGTCCCGTGCGCCGCGAGGAGGTCCAGGGTCGCGCGGTCGTTCATCGCACGCATGGTGCGCGGGGTACCCGGAGTTCCCCTCACCGGAGCGGCCATGGAGTGACTCCTCTTGAATAGTTAGGACACTTTCCGATCTATTCGAGGAATGTAGGTCCGGTCCGGAGGGGCGTCAAGGGGTGTTCTCCCAGCAGATTCACGAAGAACTTCCGGGATCACTCAGGACAAGTCGTCGTATGTCGACGACGTCGAAACGAGCTGTCCGCACCCCGGGCGCGGGCCCCGGCGCAACCGGGGCGGGCGGGGCGGAGCCGTCATCGGCCTCCCCGGCCCGGCGCCCGCTCATCGCCGGCTCAGCGCGTCCTCCTGACCACACCCGCGCCGTCGAAGGCCGCCCCGCTCCCCGACCCGAGGTCCAGCCACAGGTCGGTGAACCGGTCGAGCAGCCCGGCAGCCACCGTCACATCGTCCGTCAACGGCCGGTCGGCCAGCTCCGCATCGAGCACCGAGTCCGCCAGCCCGAAGGCGCGGCCGACCGGCAGTTCCGGGTCGAGCCGCATGTCGCGCTGACGCAACGTCCGTACGGCCGCGACGAGTTCACAGCCGATGACGAGCCGGAACGCCTCGCACGCCCGCAGCGTCTGGCGCGCCGCCAGCGAGGCGAAGCTGGCCTGCTCCTCGACGCCTCGCGAGAGCACCGCGTGGCCGAGCGACGCGGGCGCACAGAAGGCCCGCAGGTCCCCGAGCGCCGCCCCCGCCGCGTACTCGAGGATCATCACGCCCGAGGAAGCCGGTTCGCCGTCCGCGAGGAACGGCCGCAGACGGGTGAAGCCCGGTTCGTTCAGCGACGAGAGCCGCGAGGTCGACAGGCGTGCCACCTGCGTCACCGCCAGCCTGAAGTGGTCCAGGGCAAGGGCGAGTTGAGCGATGTAGAAGCCGCCGTGGTGGTAGGCCGACATGTCGTCCGGCGAGATCAGCGGGTTCTCGGCCGCCGCGTTGATCTCGACCGCGAGGACGTCCTCCAGCGCGTCCGCCGCGTCGTGCGCGGGGCCATGGATCTGCGGCACGCAGCGGAGCCCGTACGGGTCCTGGATCCGGCCGAGCGGTGGCCTGGGGCGGTCGGGTGCGCCGAGCAGCTGCCGCATCCGTTCCGCGACCGCGTACGAACCGGCGTGCCGCCGCCCCTCGTGCACGGGCAGCGCGTACGCCTCGTACGAACCGTCGATCGCCATCAGGGACAGTGCCGCGACCACCTGCGTGGCCGCGATGAGCCCACGCAGCTCGTGCACGGCCAGGGCGGACTGGCCGAGGGTGAGGGCATTGCTGCTGATCAGGGCGAGGGCGTCGTTGTTGTCGAGGGGCTGCGGATCTGGCGCCGCCCCCGCTCCCCGCCAGGGGTGTTCGCCCGCCAGCGCGAGCCCCATCTGCGCGAGCGCGGCGATGTCGCCGGTGCCGACCGAGCCGAATTCGTTGACCTGCGGGCAGGCGCCGGTCTCCAGTGCCTCGCAGAGCGCCGTGACGACGGTGGGGCGCAGGCCGGCGCCGCCCGCGAGCAGCTGGTTGGCGCGGACCGCGAGCATGGCGCGGACCTGCCGTGCGGGCAGCTCCCGGCCGATCGCTCCGGCATGGCTGCGCAGCAGTCGCAGGCCGTGGTCGGCGGCCGCCTCCGTCGGCACGGACTCGTTCCGGTTGGCACCCACGCCGGTGGAGCGGCCGTAGACGCGACCCCACGAGGCGATCTGCCGAGCGGCGTTCCACGAGGTCTCCACACGCTTCATGCCATCGGCTGCCGGGACGGGCCTTGCGGCGGATTCGGCCAGACGTACGACATCTGCGACCATCAGTCCGCGGCCGTCCAGGACGACGATCGCGCCGCTGTCGCCGGCGACCCCGTCCACGATATGAGACGACATCAGTGGTGATTCCTCCTCAATCAGGCGCTCAGTCTTGCCCTGCGGCCACTTGTTACCGGGGATTTACGTCCGGGCGGCGACGACCTATTGACAATCTATTCAGTCACCGAGAACTCTGCATGATGATATGCAGTCGGGCAAGGGACTCCTCATGATCCAATTCGACCAGGTCCACAAGCGCTTCCCGAACGGCACAACGGCGGTGCACGACCTCACCCTTGAGATGCCGGAGGGTGGCGTGACCGTCCTCGTCGGATCTTCCGGTTGCGGAAAGACGACGACGCTCCGGATGATCAACCGGATGGTCGATCCGAGCTCCGGGACGATCAGGGTCAACGGCAAGGACGTCCTGGAGCAGGACGCCGCCGAGCTGCGCCGCTCCATCGGCTACGTCATCCAGCAGTCCGGGCTCTTCCCGCACCGCACGGTCCTGGACAACATCGCGACCGTGCCGCTCCTGCTCGGCTGGGGACGCAAGAAGGCGCGGGCACGCGCGTCGGAGCTCCTGGAGACGGTCGGCCTCTCCGCCGACGCCGGGAAGCGCTACCCGCATCAGCTCTCCGGCGGCCAGCAGCAGCGCGTCGGCGTGGCCCGCGCGCTCGCCGCGGACCCGCCGGTACTTCTGATGGACGAGCCGTTCGGTGCCGTCGACCCCGTGGTCCGCACCCAGCTCCAGGACGAACTTCGGCGCCTCCAGCGGGAGTTGAACAAGACCATCGTCTTCGTCACGCACGACATAGACGAGGCCGTACGGCTCGGCGACCGCATAGCCGTCTTCCGTACCGGCGGCCACCTCGTCCAGTGCGCCACCCCCGCGGAACTCCTGGCCCGCCCCTCGGACGCCTTCGTCGCGGACTTCCTGGGCGCGGAACGCGGACTGAAGCTGCTGTCCCTGACGACGCTCGCGGAGGTCCCCCAGGGGCCCGCACCCGAGGGCACCCGCTGGCAGCTGGCCCTCGACACCGCCCGCAAGCCACTGGCCTGGCGCGACACCGAGACGGACACGGAGTCCCCGGTCCGCCCGCTGCGGGACACGGACTCGCTCCTCTCGGCCCTCAACGAGTCGGTCTCCGTGCCGAGCGGCCTGGTCGCACGGATCGACGCGGACGGCGTCCTCACCGGCGTGACGTCCCGCGAGGACATCCACGAACACGCGGGGCACGTGCACAGCGAGGCGAGCAGGATGGCCGCATGACCGTCGACTGGTCGTGGATATCCGACCACTCCGGCGATCTCACCACCCTGACGCTCTCCCACCTCCAGGCCGCCCTCACCGCCGTACTCCTCGGCCTGGTCATCTCGCTCCCCCTGGCCGTGATCGCACACCGCGTACCCGGACTGCGCGGGCTTCTGCTCGGCCTGTCGAACGTGCTGTTCACCATCCCGTCCATCGCCGTCTTCGTGCTCCTCCTGCCGGTCAGCGGGCTCACCCGCACCACCACCGTCATCGGCCTGACGATCTACACCCTCGTCGTGCTCCTGCGGAACACCGTCGAGGGTCTGGACTCCGTCCCCGCCAAGACCAGGGAAGCGGCGAAGGCCATGGGCACCAGGCCGCTGCGCACCCTGCTCACCGTCGAGCTGCCCCTCGCCCTTCCGGTGATCATGGCGGGCGTGCGGATCGCGACGGTGATGGCCATCTCGCTCGTCTCCGTGGCGACGTACATCGGCGACGGCGGCCTGGGACAGCTCTTCACGGACGGGTTCCAGCGCAACTTCCCCACCCCCGTCATCGTCGGCGTCGTCCTGACCCTGCTTCTCGCGCTCGTCGCGGACGCGCTGCTCGTCGCCCTCCAGTACGTCCTCACTCCCTGGACCCGCCGGCAGAAGCAGAGGGCCTGATCCGATGTACGAACTCCTCAAGGGCCTCGGCGCCTGGCTGGTCAGCAGTGAACAGTGGACGGGCCCCGACGGCATCGGGCACCGCCTCGCCGAACACCTCCAGTACTCCCTGCTCGCCACCCTCGTCGCCGCCGCCATCGCACTGCCCGTCGGGCTGCTCATCGGACACACCGGGCGCGGCGCCTTCCTCGCCATCAACCTGTCCAGTTTCGGACGCGCGCTGCCCACGGTCGGGCTCGTCGTGCTGGTCTTCCTCGCCAGCGGCCTCTCCATGTGGCCGGTCTACATCGCCCTCGTGGCGCTCGCCGTGCCGTCCATCGTCACCAACACGTACGCCGGGATGACCGCGGTCGACCCCGACGTACGGGACGCGGCGCGCGGCCAGGGCATGCGAAGGCACCAGGTCCTCTTCCAGGTCGAGCTCCCCCTCGCGCTCCCCCTGATCATGACCGGGCTCAGGCTCGCGCTCATCCAGGTCGTCGCGACGGCCACCATCGCCGCGTACGTCTCCTTCGGCGGGCTCGGCCGGTACGTCTTCGACGGGCTCGCCCAGCGCGACCTCGTGCAGGTGCTCGGCGGCGCCGTGCTCGTGGCGGTCGTCGCCGTCGTACTCGATCTCGCGCTCTCCGTACTCCAGCGCACCCTCTTCCGCCACCGCCCCGCCAAGTCGGCCTAGGAGCAAGCACCATGAACCGCAGGACTCTCCTCGGCGGGCTCTTCGCCGCCGCCTCCGTCCCCGCACTCGCCTCCTGCAGCGGTGGCATCACCTCCCTCGACGGACAGGGCTCCGGCGGCGGAGGCGGAGGCGGAGGCTCCAGCAAGGACGGCGTCACCATCGGCACCGCCAACTTCACCGAGAACCAGGTCCTCGGGTACCTCTACGCCGCCGCCCTCGAAGCAGCCGGCGTGAAGACCACCGTCCGCCCCAACCTCGGCACCCGCGAGATCCTCATCCCCGCCCTCAAGGGCGGCGACATCGACCTGCTGCCCGAATACCAGGGCGCCCTGCTCCACTACCTCGACACCAAGGCCACGGCCACCGAGGAGGGCGAGATGCAGAACGCCCTCGCCATGGCCCTTCCGCGCGGCCTGCAGATCCTGCCCTACGGCACGGCCGAGGACTCCGACGCCTTCGTCGTCACCCGCGAGACCGCCCGGAAGTACCGCCTCACGTCCCTGGCCGACCTCGCCGAACACAACGGCAAGCTCGTCATCGGCGCGGCGCCCGAGGTCAAGAAGCGCGCGGTGGGCGCGGTGGGCCTCAAGGACGTGTACGGCGTGGAGTTCAAGGAGTTCAAGTCCCTGGACTCCTCGGGGCCGCTCGTCAAGGGCGCCCTGAAGAAGGGCGACGTCGACGTCGCGAACCTCTTCACCACCGACACCGACATCGTCGCGGAGCACTGGGTCGTCCTCACCGACCCCAGGAACCTGATCCCCGGCCAGCACATCGTCCCCCTCGTCGCCGACCGCAAGGCCGACTCGACGGTCCGCAAGGCACTCGCCCGCCTCGGCAACGCACTGACGACCAAGGACCTCACCGAGCTCAACCGCCTGGTGGACAAGGACAAGAAGGACCCGGAGGACGTGGCGAACGACTGGGCGGCACAGCACGGAATCAAGAAGTAGCCGCCCCGGGCGCGAGCGGCACGGCACGCAGGTCAAGGCATCGGTGACGTTGTTCGCCGGACGTCGCGGCTTTGGACGGCCGGTCTCACGACATTGCCGGGGCCTGATGCGCGGGCCGGCGGCCGGGCAGGCTACTTTGCTCGGATGAGTCTTCTTGATGATGTGGCCGAGCGCGACGGCTGGCGATGCTGGGTCTGCGACGAAGCGGTCGACCCCGACGAGTCGGTGAACGACCCGCGGGGCCCCAGCGTCGACAGCCGGACCGCCGACCGGAAGGCCAAGGTCGCCGAACGGCTCGCACACCGCGGATGCAACACCCGCAAGGGCGCGGTCAAGGTGGTCATCGCCTGGCCGGACAGCCTGTACGTGGTCGAACCCGCGCCGCTGGTCACCGTTGCCCAGAGGCTGGAGCGCAAGGGGGGCCGCGAGATGGTGGGCCGGTGCCCGACCCGCCGCGACGCCCAGGAAGCGGCGGACTGGCTGGTGGACCGGTTCTCCCGGCTGGTACCGGGGCTGCCCGTGACCGCCGACATCGAGCCGGGCGGCGGTCAGTTCCTCGTCATCCTGGCCACCGGCCGCCGGTGACCGGGGCGCACTCGCGTCGAGCTGGTCCGAGTGCGACGGCCGGCTGACGCGATCTGTGCGGCGTCCGGGGTGTCACGCTGAACTACGCCTCGACCGCGTCCCGCAGGCCTGGCCCGCGCGTACGAACTGGTTGTCGGCGAACTCACTTCCTCCGGCAGCGGACGTCTCCTCACCGTCACGTTTCTCCCCCTGCACGGTTACGCAGGTGCACTCACTGAGCCGAGTCCGGGATCGACGGACCGTAGGAGACAGGTGACGGACATGCGAACTGAGGCCACCGAGAGGGTCGAGTTGATCTTCTCCCTCTTCGACGCCAACGGCAACGGGGTCCTCGACGCCGACGACTTCGACCTCATGACGGGACGTGTCCTGGAGGTGGCGGTCGCGTCGGACGACGGCGCCAGGGTGGCCATCCGAGCCGCGTTCCGGCGTTACTGGACCACGCTGGAAACGGAGTTGGACGCCAACGGCGATGGCGTGATCTCCCTCGACGAGTTCCGTCCGTTCGTGCTCGACCCCGAGCGGTTCGGTCCCACGATCACCGAGTTCGCCGAGGCGCTCGCCGCACTCGGCGACCCCGACGGGGACGGTCTGATCGAGCGCCCGCTCTTCGTGTCGCTGATGACGGCGATCGGCTTCGCGGAGGCGAACATCCACGCCCTTTTCGACGCCTTCGGCCCGGACGCCGGGGACCGCGTCACCGTGACCACATGGGCCAGGGGCATCGAGGACTACTACGCGCCGGACCTGGGCGGGATCCCGGCCGACCAACTGGTGGCTGTCCGGGCCGTCTGACACGGCCAGGACCTGAGCGTCCCGGGGCACTGCCGGTCGGTACCGCCCCGGTGCGCCCCACCCGTGCCGACGTCAGGGTCTGCTCTTGTGCGCGAAGACCCACCGGTTCCCCTCCAGCGCGTCGTTCGGTTCGGGGAGGGGACCACGTCCCCGCAGGCGGGTGAATTCGAAGGGCGTGTGCACCGAGGTGGACCAGCCCTTGGCCGCCAGGTCACCCGCGGAGTCGGGGCGCGGCCCGCTGTCGAAGAGGTCGAGCAGATCGATGCCGATCTGTTCCCGCGTCGCCGTGTAGATCGGGCTGTCGCGGTACGCGAGCAGGTCCTTCTCCAGCTTGGCCTCGAAGGCCAGGGCGCTGCCCGTGGTGGTGAGCCGGTCCACCGTGTCGATGAGGTACGTCTCGGCGGGGCCCGGCAGGTAGAAGAGCAGCCCTTCGGCCAGCCAGACGCTCGGGGCGGCCGGGTCGAAACCGACGGAGGTCAGCGCGGTGACCCAGTCGCCGCGCAGATCGACCGGCACCGGGACCCGCTTCGCCTTCGGGGCGGCCGACAGATCCGTGAGCACCTGTTGTTTGAAGGCCAGCACGCCCGCCCTGTCGATCTCGAAGACGACGCAGTCGGACGGCAGGTCCAGCCGGAAGGCACGGGTGTCCAGTCCCGCCCCCAGCAGGACCACTTGGCGGACGCCCGTACCGACCGACCGGTGAAGGAAGTCGTCGAGGACTCCGGTCCGCAGACCGAAGTAGCGGGCGAACCTCCCCCACAACGGGTTGCCGTCCCCGTCCGGGACCTGTTCGATACGCACCGGCCAGTCCGCGCAGGCGGGGGCCGCGCGTACGAAGTGTTCCGCGTAGACGTCCCGGGCCAGGCTGTCGTGGCGGTGGGTCTCGATCGCCCGTGCGGCGGCGACCAGGAGGGAAGTCGATCCCACACCTGCGTCCACGCCTCCCTCGCCGGTCCGCCGCGTCGGCGTGGTGGTCGTGGCCCCTTCGGTGGGAGCGAGGAGCACGGAAGTGTCACTGGTGGGGTGGAGGGAGTCCCCGGGGATGGACGTTTCACTCATCGGTCTCTTCTTTCCGGCAGCAGGACGGGCTTGATCACGCGTCCGGCGTCGCAGTCGCGTTCGGCCTCGTTGATGTCGGCCAAGGGATAGGTGCGGATCAGTTGGTCGAAGGGGAAGCGGCCGGCCTGCCACAGGCCGATCAGCCGCGGAATCAGCAGTTCGGGTACGGCGTCCCCTTCGCAGATGTGCCGGATGCTGCGGCCCCTGTCCAACGTGCCCGGTTCGAGAGGCAGTGCGGTGTGAAGGCGCGCCACGAGACCGAGGGTGCCGGTGGGGCGCAGCGCGCGGAGCGCGTCATTGATGAGCGGGGCGGAGGCCGTGGTGTCCAGGGCGTACTGCGCGCCGCCGTCGGTGTGCCGACGGATGCGCTCGGCCAGTCCGGACGTCGCCGCGGGCAGCGGGATCGCGCCGAACCGCTCGGCGAGCTCCAGGCGCCCCGGATGCCGGTCGACGGCCACGCTCCGTACGCCGGCGGCGGTGGCCGCCATGACCGCGGTCAGGCCCACCGCTCCCGCGCCGAGTACGACGAGGGTGTCGCCGGGGCCGGCACGGAACGTGTTCAGCACGGCTCCGGCACCGGTGAGGGCTCCGCAGCCGAGCGGACCGAGCAGTTCGAGCGGCAGGGCGGTGTCGACCCGGACGGCGTTGCGCGCCGGGACGAGGGCGTATTCGGCGAAGGACGACTGGCCGAACCAGCGGGAGGCCACCGCTCCCCCGGCGGCGTCGGTGAGCCGTGGTGTGTCCTCCTCGCGTCCCCCGAAGAGGTTGAGTGAGGCGAACGAGTCGCAGTAGGCGGGGGCCGCGCCGCGGCAGCTCAGGCAGTCCCCGCAGGAATCGAAGCTCAGCACGACGTGGTCACCGACGCCGACCGCGGTGTCCGGGCCGCCGCCCGCCGCCACCACTACCCCGGTCCCCTCGTGGCCGAGGACAGCCGGCAGCGGGGTGCGTCCGGCTGACCGCCGGACCGCGAGATCGGTCCGGCACATTCCGCTTCCCACGATCTCCACGAGGATTTCGCCGGGGGCGGGCGCGGTGTTCAGAACGACGTCCTCGACCGCGAACGGGCTCTCGCAGGAGCGCAGCACGGCGGCTCGGAACCTCATCCCTCTTCCTCCGGCGGCCGGTGCACGACGAATGGACGGAGGTTGCCGTAGAGGCCCCACGGTCCTCCCGCGACACCCAAGCCGCTCTCCTTGACGCCTGCGAAGGGCTGGGCGAGGGAGAGTTCGGCGTGGTGGTTGATCCAGACCGTGCCGCATTCGAGCCGGTCGGCTGTCGCCGCCGCGCGGTCGGGATCGGTGCCCCAGACGGAGCCGCCCAGCCCGAAGCCGGTGCCGTTGGCCGCTTCGACGGCTTCGTCGAGGTTTCGGTACGGCAGCACCGGCAGAACCGGTCCGAACTGTTCCTCGGTCACCACCGGGTCCTCGGGCGGGACGTCCGTGAGGATCGTGGGAGCGACGAAGTAGCCCGGTCCGTCGAGCCGGTGACCGCCGGCCGCTGCCCTGGCACCGGCCGCCAGGGCCCGTTGGACGAACCTCTCGATCCGGGCCAGCTGGGGGGCGTTGTTGACCGGCCCGAGCCGGGTGCCCGGCACAAGACCGGGTCCGACGACGACGGTCTTCGCGCGGTGAGCGAGGGCTTCGACCACCTCTGCGTGGAGCCGGGCCGGTGCGTAGACGCGTTTGACCGCCATGCAGACCTGCCCGCAGTTGCGGAAGGCGGCCCAGAACAGCCGGTCCGCGACCCGCTCCACGTCGACGTCGTCCAGGAGGACCGCCGCGTCGTTGCCACCCAGTTCCAGGGTGACACGGGCGAGGGAGCCCGCCGCGGCCGCGGCGACGGCCCGTCCCGTCGGCACCGAGCCGGTGAAGGTGACATGGCGGATACCCGGGTGGGAGGCGAGGCGGGCACCGAGGGGTTCCCGGCCGGTGATGACGGTCAGGACGTCCTCGGGCAGGGCTTTGGCGAGGACGGCGCCGAGCAGCCGGGTGGCAAGGGGGGTGTACGGGGACGGTTTGAGGACCACGGTGTTGCCGGCCGCGAGCGCGGGCGCGAACTTCGCCGAAGCGAGCTGGAGGGGGAAGTTCCACGGCACGATCGCGGCAACGGGCCCGAGAGACTGCCAGCGGATCTCGCTGTGCACGGGGCGGCCGTCGGCGATCCGGCGGGTGCGGGGAGCCAGGGCGGCGAAGTACCGAAGCCGGGCTGCCGTACGGGCGACCTCGGCGTACGACTCGGCGAGGGGCTTGCCCTGTTCCCGGGTGAGCAGCGGAGCGAGGTCGTCTCCGGCGGCCTCCACGGCGTCGGCGGCGGCGTTCAGCCCGGCGGTGCGGGCGGCCGGGTCGGCGCGCCAACCGGTCCAGGCGTGCCTGGCCCGGTCGATCACGTCGTCCAGTTCGTCCGGCTGCTGGTCGGGGGTCTCGTCGAAGATCTCCCCGGAGGCCGGGTCGATGACAGCGAGGCAGGGGGCACGGCGTCCGGAGACGCGGCCGGCATGCGGTGTCGGCATCCCGGTGGTCAGTTCAGGGCCGGGACGTCGGCGGCGAACTCCCGGGCCTGCCGGTCCATCTCCGCCCGGAAGGCCGCGACCAGGTGCGGCTGAATCGTTCCGGCGTTGCGGTCACCGCCCGAGCAGACCGCACCCCGCACCCCGACGATGTCCGTGCCGATGCGGGTCAGCTGACCGAGATCGGCCTGCTTGACGCTGCCCGCGAGTGCGGCGAACTGACCGGCCGCGTGGGCGCGGCGGACGAACTCGGCGCAGAGGTCCGGCGGAACATGGTCGAACAGCCCGGTCCCGTCCTTGATCGCGGTGTCCAGCATGGCGGCGTCGGCACCGGCGCGGGCCGCGATGTCGGGCAGGGCGAGCGGGTTGACGCAGCCGACACGATGGGCGTCGGCGTAGCCCGAGGCGACGACGAGCGCGTCCGGACGGTAGTCCTTCACCGCGCGGACAACCGCCCGCATGACCTCGACACCCTGCTCGGGAGTCGTGCATCCGTACAGGCCCACCTTGATGTACGTGGCGCCGGAGACGGCCGCGCCGAGCGCGGCCTGCGCCACGGTGCCGGGCTTGTACGGCACGTCTCCCACGGTGGCGGACACCGGTTTGTCCGCCGGCACCGCGTCGCGGATCTCCCGGATGACCCAGGGGAAGTTGGCGCCGAGAGAGCCCTCGTCGGGCTTCTTGACGTCGACGATGTCGAGGTGCTCCGCCGCCTTCGCGCAGGCGAGCGCTTCCTCGATGCCGTCCGGGGAGATGAGAAGCAACACCGTGAACTCCTTCCGCCGCGAGTCCGCCCGGCCGGGGCAGGGGGAACTGCGGATCGATGGTTCATGTGCGGTGCGCTCATCATTTCCGTTGCCCGCGCGCACCGGTAGGGCGTGCGGAGTTCCCCGGGCGGCGCGTGTGTGCACACGTATGTCTCCGCGTACACCGGCGCGGACCAGAACCTGTTGAACCGTGCCGAAGCCGGCCGCACTCGTGGGCGCGCCCCGGCGCGCTGACGAGTTCCGGCGACCGGACTGGAGGATCCCCACCGGGTCCGGCCGCATGGCCGACCGCCGGCCCGGCCGCGGCCCGCCTCCGGAGTGGTCCGGCGCGTACACCGTCCCGCTTGCCTCCGTTTGGTACCTTTCAACGGACACGTAAATCGATCGGATGTTCGTTTCTGGATCTCCGACACGTCCGTTGTCGGCAGCAGACGCCCACGTTCTCCGACGTGCGGCGGGCCACTCAATCGGACCGGGTGAAGCTCATGGCAGGAACCGACCACGAGAAGGCGCTGGACACCGCGCTCGCGCAGATCGAGCGGAAGTTCGGCAAGGGTGCGGTCATGCGCCTGGGCGAGCGGCCGAACGAGCCCATCGAGGTGATCCCCACCGGGTCCACGGCGCTGGACGTGGCGCTCGGCGTCGGCGGACTGCCGCGCGGCCGCGTGGTGGAGGTGTACGGACCGGAGTCCTCCGGCAAGACGACGCTGACGCTGCACGCGGTGGCGAACGCGCAGAAAGCCGGCGGCACGGTGGCCTTCGTCGACGCCGAACACGCCCTGGACCCGGAGTACGCCAAGAAGCTCGGCGTCGACACCGACAACCTCATCCTGTCCCAGCCGGACAACGGCGAACAGGCGCTGGAGATCGTCGACATCCTGATCCGCTCCGGCGCGATCGACCTGATCGTGATCGACTCCGTCGCGGCCCTGGTGCCGCGTGCCGAGATCGAGGGCGCCATGGGTGACTCCCACATGGGCCTGCAGGCCCGTCTGATGAGCCAGGCGCTCCGGAAGATCACCAGCGCGCTCAGCCAGACGAGGACGACGGCGATCTTCATCAATCAGCTCCGCGAGAAGATCGGCGTGATGTTCGGCTCGCCGGAGACCACGACCGGCGGCCGTGCGCTGAAGTTCTACGCCTCGGTGCGCCTGGACATCCGGCGTATCGAGACACTGAAGGACGGGACCGACGCGATCGGCAACCGCACCCGTGTCAAGGTCGTCAAGAACAAGGTCGCGCCGCCCTTCAAGCAGGCCGAGTTCGACATCCTCTACGGCCAGGGCATCAGCCGCGAGGGCGGTCTGATCGACATGGGCGTGGACAACGGCTTCGTCCGCAAGGCCGGCGCCTGGTACACGTACGAGGGCGACCAGCTCGGCCAGGGCAAGGAGAAGGCCCGCGCCTTCCTCAAGGACAACCCCGGCCTCACCGACGAGATCGAGAGGAAGATCCTCGAGAAGCTCGGAATCGCAACATCGGCGAAGGCCGCGGCCGCCGACGACACGGACACCGTCCCCGCCCCTGCTGTCGCCGTGATCCCGACGGGCAACGCCACCTGACGAGCGTGGGTGCTGACCGGCCGGAGGTCAGGCCTCCGGCCGGTCAGCACCGCGGCGTGCTCCGGGCCGAGGCGCCCACCGACCTCGCGCATCATGTGCGGTGTCACGGTGGCGGTAACGGCCGCGAGGCACCGGCGTTCGAGGCAGCCTCCCGCCGGCCCTTCCGGCAGTTCGTCGGCCATGAACGGCGGCCGGTCCGTCAGCTCTGATGCGACTACGCTGACGCGCGTATCACACCTGCTGGAAGGACACACGTGGCCCGCCCTTACGCCCCTGGCCCAAAACAGTTCGTCTTCGCCGTCGGTGACGGCAACGACCAGCAGGTCTCCGTGGGCAACCCCCAGGAAGCGTACGTGGCATTCTCCGCTTTCTTCCGGGATCGAGACTCTGCTACTTACACCATCGAGGATGAACCGGCGGGACAGAGCTTGGTGCTCATGCCCGGACAAGGCGTGATCGCCCGGATCGAGGCGGCGGACACACCCCGGTCGGAATACCTCCGGGTGGACAGGGGGAATCGCTACCTTCCGAGCGCGATGCTCTTCTTCGAGAACGGATACACCGGCCTCGACCACTTCGGCCAGTGGTTCCCGGACCTCGCGGACCTCGACGCGTCACCGGAGACTCGTGGCGTTGCTCGCGCCGCCACGATCACGACCGAGGCCGCGGCAATCGAGGAAGTCGCCCGGATCTGGGCAGATTCGGGCATCGTAGACCCGAGCGACCAGTACTACGTCTTCTTCGACTCCCATGACGTCGGTGACGACCGGGCCGAACGGGCCGAACTGCTCAAGTTGATCGAATTCCTCGGCATCGAAGGAGTCGACGCCCCGGCCGAGGCCGCCGATGGCGAAGTCTGGGTACGCACCGACCCGCGCCTCGACGCCGAATTCGAACGGTGGTCATGAACAGATAGGCCGGATCGAAGTTGCCCGGGCCTGCTCACCTGCTGCCGTGCAGCGCGGTCCGTCCGCTGTGTGAAGCCGCCGGAACGCGGGGCCCGCTCAACATGACCGCCTGCGAGCGACCCTGGTCAGCCCAGGAAGCTCAGCCGCACCTGACGGTTGGCGTTGTCCTTGTTGGTGTCCACCAGACACACCGACTGCCACGTCCCCAGCTCCAGCCGTCCCGCGATCACGGGCAGCGTCGCGTGCGGCGGGACGAGGGCCGGGAGGACGTGGTCGCGGCCGTGGCCCGGGCTGCCGTGGCGGTGCTGCCAGCGGTCGTCGGCCGGGAGCAGGGCGTGCAGGGCGGCCAGGAGGTCGTCGTCGCTGCCCGCGCCGGTCTCCAGTACGGCGATGCCCGCCGTCGCGTGCGGGACGAAGATGTTGAGCAGGCCGTCGCGGCCCGCGGCCGTGCGGCTGAGGAACTGCTCGCAGTCGGACGTCAGGTCGGTGACGGTCTCCGTCGTGCCGGTGGTGACGTGAAGGACGCTGGTGGTGAAGGCGGAGGACATGCGCCCATTCTCCCGCCCACCACGCAGGATTGCTCGTCCAGGTGCCGAGACACCGTTGACCGTCCTCCTGTCGGCGGCTACGTTCGGCGCCATGTTCCGGTCAGTCATGCTCACTTCGCGCGGTCACATCGACCTGCTGCGGGTGGCCTCTGCCGCGTGTTGTCGCCGCGGCTGCTGACGTTCCTCCACGCATGACCCGTGAGTGACCGGGCGGAGTGATCCGTCGGCCCCTCCGCCTGATGGTGTGCACGCCCCGCCCCGTCCCGTCTCCGTCCTCGGCCTTATGCGTCCGGGGATCTCCTGGTCCGGTTCCTACCGGTGCGGGCCCGGGGCCGGGTCTCGGGGATGCCTCCCGGAGTCCCACCTCCCGATCTCGTCGTCCGTATCCCGGAAAGGCTGCCGTCATGGCGACCGACCTGCACGGAGTCATGAGCGCCCCCTCCCCCTCACCGGCCCTTCCTCCGCAGGACGTCGTACGCGTCGTCGGGCTGACCCGTTCCTTCGGCGGACGGGCCGTCATCGACGGGCTCGATCTCACCCTGCGCGCGGGGGAGTTCACCGCCGTGCTCGGGCGCGGCGGCAGTGGCAAGTCGACGCTCCTGCGGGTGCTCGCCGGGCTCGACCGGGAGATCCGCGGGACCGTTCTGGTGCCGAAGGGGCGTGTGCTCCTTCGGCCGGCACCGCGGCCTGCGCCCTGGAAACGGCTCTGGCGCAAGCTGCTCGAGCCGCCTTCGGGAGATCATCCCGGACCAGGCTTCGTGGAAGTGGTGGGGGAAGACTGCGCGCCCCTCCGTCGGTCCCGGGCCTGGCCGAGGGCGCTCTCCGGCGACGGGGCCCGGCGCGTCCCGGTCGCACGGGTGCCGGCCCGCCGGCCCGATCTGCTGCTTCTCGACGACCCGTTCGGCGACATCGCCGCCTCGTGGCCGGTGGCCGAGCTCCGGCGGCGGCACCGTGGGTGCACGGTTCTGCTCGTCACCCGGGATGTGGACCAGGCGCTGCTGTTCGCCGACCGTGCGCTCGTGCTGCGGGACGGCGTGATCACGTACGGGACGCCGGTCGCGGCGGACCGTCCACGCCTGCCCGGTACACCCGAGTTCGCCTCGCTGCGTGCGCGGCTGCTCGCCGAGCTCGGTCCGGAGGCCGACGTCTGATCCGACTCCGCACGCTCCGACGCCGAACGGGGCCGGCCCCGGGTCCGGTTCGGGTCCGGGGCCGGACCGCTCCGCCTCGTCTCCTGAACCCCCTGCCGTGCCCCTCTGTGAACCCGCCCTCCCCCGCTCGTACGGAAAGGCCTCCTCATGAACGTCCATCTGCACTGGTTCCTCCCCACCGGCGGTGACGGGCGCACGCTCGTCGACCGGCACGCGTACACCGACGGCGGGATCAAGCGGGACCGGATCACCCCGACCAGCGGGGTGCGCGCCCCCGACATCGAGTACCTGGCGCAGATCGCGAAGGCCGCCGAGCAGCTGGGCTTCGAGGCGGTGCTGACGCCGACCGGTACCTGGTGCGAGGACGCCTGGCTGACGACCGTGGCGCTGGCTCAGCACACCGAGCGGCTGAAGTTCCTGGTGGCGTTCCGGCCGGGGGTGATCTCGCCCGTGCTCGCCGCGCAGATGGCCGCGACGTATCAGCGGATCACCCGGGGGCGGCTGCTGCTGAACGTGGTGACCGGCGGCGACTCGACGGAGCAGCGCCGGTTCGGGGACCATCTGGACCATGACCGGCGGTACGCCAGGACCGCGGAGTTCCTGTCGGTGGTGCGGGGCGCCTGGAGCGGGCAGCCGTTCGACTTCGACGGTGAGCACTATCAGGTGGAGGGCGGGCTGACGGCGCTGCCGCCGGACCCGCTGCCCGACATCTTCTTCGGCGGGTCCTCGGCCGCGGCGGGGCCCGTCGCCGCCGCGCACGCGGACGTCTATCTGACGTGGGGCGAGCGGCCCGCCGATGTGAAGAAGAAGATCGACTGGATTCGCGGGCTGGCCGAGGAGCAGGGACGCACGGTCCGGTTCGGGATCCGGCTGCACACCATCTCGCGCGACTCCTCGAAGGAGGCGTGGGCGACGGCCGACCGGCTGCTCGGCGACCTCGACGCCGACACGATCGCGGCCGCTCAGCAGGCGCTGGGGCGCAGTGAGTCGGTGGGGCAGCAGCGGATGCTGGCGCTGCACGGCGGTTCGCGCGATCAGCTGGAGATCGCGCCGAACCTGTGGGCCGGGGTCGGTCTGGTGCGGGGTGGCGCCGGGACCGCGCTGGTCGGCAGTCACGCCGAGGTCGCGGACCGGATCGAGGAGTACCACTCCCTGGGGGTGGAGCACTTCGTGCTGTCCGGGTACCCGCACCTGGAGGAGGCGTACTGGTTCGGCGAGGGTGTCACGCCCGAGCTGGCGCGCCGGGGGCTGCTGTCGACCGTCCCGGCGTCCCCGTTGCTGGGAGTGCCCGCGGTGAACGGCCGGCCGGCCTCCGCACCGGGCGGGGCGCCGTTGCTGTTCGCCGGGGGGCGGTGAGACCGGCGGATGCGCCGGGGCGCGAGGCCGGGCACGGCCCGATCGCCTCTGCGGGAAGATCCGCACACCCGCCACGGTTAGTAGAAACGTGAACAACGTCGGGGTGCACTCAGTCGATGTCGTGGTGATCGGTGCCGGACAGGCAGGTCTGTCCGGCGCCTACCATCTGCGCCGCAGCGGTCTGGAGCCGGACCGCGATTTCGTGGTCCTCGACCATGCCCCGCACCCCGGCGGCGCCTGGCAGTTCCGCTGGCCCTCGCTGACGTACGGCAAGGTGCACGGCATGCACGCCCTGCCCGGCATGGAGCTGACCGGGGCCGACGACAGCCGGCCCTCGTCCGAGGTGATCGGGGAGTACTTCGACGCGTACGAGCGCGCCTTCGGCCTGCGGGTGCACCGGCCGGTCGAGGTCAGTGCGGTGCGTGAGGGCGAGGGCGGCCGGCTGCTCGTCGAGACATCCGAGGGGACGTACGCGACCCGCGCCCTGATCAACGCCACGGGGACCTGGGACCGGCCGTTCTGGCCGCGCTACCCGGGACAGGACACCTTCCGCGGGCGGCAGTTGCACACCGCGAACTATCCGGGGCCCGCCGAGTTCGCCGGGCAGCGGGTGGTCGTCGTGGGGGGCGGGGCATCCGGCACCCAGCACCTGATGGAGATCGCCGAGGTGGCGGCGGACACCCACTGGGTGACCCGGCGGCCGCCGGTCTTCCGGGAGGGGCCGTTCGGCGCGGACCAGGGCCGGGCGGCCGTGGCCATGGTGGAGGAACGGGTGCGGCGCGGGCTGCCGCCCGAGAGTGTCGTGAGCGTGACCGGGCTGCCGGTGACCGACGCCGTCCGGCGGGCCCGCGAGTCGGGGGTGCTCGACCGGCTCCCCATGTTCGACCGGATCACACCGACCGGCGTGGCCTGGGACGACGGTCGGAGCGTCGAGGCCGACGTCATCCTCTGGGCGACCGGTTTCCGGGCCGCCGTCGACCATCTCGCCCAGATGAGGCTCCGTGAGCCGGGCGGCGGAATCAAGGTCGAGGGGACGCAGGCCGTGCGGGACGAGCGCATCCATCTCGTCGGGTACGGGCCGTCCGCCAGCACCATCGGCGCCAACCGGGCCGGGCGCGCCGCCGTCCGCTCCATCAGTCGGCTGCTGGCGCGGACCGCGCCCGGGACCGCCGAGGAGGACGCCGTGTCCGTGCCCGTGTCCGTGTGAGTGCTTCGGTACGCGCCGCTCAGCCGGTGCCCGCGCCGCGGCGGTTGCGGTTGAACTCGGCCACGTTGCGCTGCTGTTCGGCGTAGTCGTCGGTGAAACGGGTGTCGCCCGGTGCGACCGTGACGAAGTAGAGCCAGGGGCCGGGCGTGGGGCTGATCGCCGCCACCATCGCCTGCTCGCCCGGATTGCCGATGGGTGTGGGCGGCAGGCCCTTGCGTTCGTAGCTGTTGTACGGGCTGTCGATCTTCGTGTCGCCGGTGGTGGTGTCCAGAGTGCTGCGGTTCAGCGCGTAGTTGAGCGTCGAGTCCATCTGGAGGGGCATGCCGCGGTCGAGCCGGTTGTGGATGACCCGGGCCACCTTCCCCATGTCGGACTCGGTGTCCGCCTCGGCCTGGACGATGCTGGCGATCGTCACCGTCTGGTACACGGTGACGTTGTTGCGCTGCGCTCCGGCCGTGATGTGGTCCTTGCCGAAGCGGCTCTGTGCCGTGTCGGCCATGTAGCGCAGCAGGCTCTTCGGGGTCGTGGCGGAGGTGACGGGGTACGTCGCCGGGAAGAGGTAGCCCTCCGGGTTGCCCTTCGCCTCGGCCGGCAGCGGCAGATCCGCTGTCGCCACGGCCTTCTCCGTGGTGCCGGCGGGTTCACCGAGGACCTTGTCGGCGGCCGCGTACACCTGCACTGCCCGCCGGCCCTCCGGAATCACCAGGGAGCGGGTCTGCTCGGCGGTCTTCGGCTCCCTGGTCAGCAGCGGTACGAGAACGGCGGCGGCGACCCCGAGCACGAGCACGGCTCCGACGAGGAGCAGCAGACGGCCGCGCCGGGTCGGGCGGAGCCTGCGGCGGGAACTGCGGCGGGTCCTGCGTCCTGGAGGGGTGTCCGGGGACTCGTTCACCATGCGGGCACGCTATCCCGCGCCGATCCCGCCGTCCGGTACCCCGTCCGTGGCGACACGCGCCCCGCATCGCGCGAAGTGAACACACGAACAGGGGATCGGATGTTCGCTGGAACGCGTGATCGTATCGGCATTCGTTGCTCAACCACCCTGCGGCGGTTGATGATTACAGGGCGCAAGCGACGGGCTGCAGACCGCGACTGTGCTGTCCCTGAGTTACATCATGCACAAGGAGAAACACCCGATGAACCTGATCACCAACCTGCTGGCCGGCGTCGTCCACTTCGTGGGTTGGCTCATCTGACCATAGCTCCGCCCGGCGCCGTCGTTCCCCGTCCCACGGGAGCGGCGGCGCCGTCGTGTGCGCCCCGTCCGCGTCGTGTCCGTGTCGCGTATGTGCCGCGCCTGTGTGGCGTCGGCCGCGCGCCGCGGGACCGGGAAGGAGCGGCTCCGGGCCGCGAAGTCGGGGGCAGCGGGCGCAATGCCGCTGCAAGGGCCGGGCGGCAGGTCAGCCCGCTGCCACGGGGGCGAGGTGGGTGTCCCTGCGGACCAGGGCGGCGTAGCGCCCGTCCTGCTGGAGCAGTTCCTCGTGGCTGCCGCGCTCCGCGGTGCGGCCACCGTCCAGGACGACGATCTGGTCGGCGTCGCGCACCGTGGAGAGCCGGTGGGCGATGGTGATCGTGGTGCGTCCTGCCGAGAGTGCGTCGATCGCTTCCTGCACCGCGAATTCCGTACGGGTGTCGAGGGCGCTCGTCGCCTCGTCGAGGATCAGCACCGGCGGGTCGCGCAGGATCGTGCGCGCGATGGCCAGGCGCTGCTTCTCGCCCCCGGAGAAGCGGTATCCGCGCTCACCGACGAGGGTGTCGTAACCGTCGGGCAGGGAGGCGATGTGGTCGTGGATCTGCGCCGCGCGGGCGGCTTCCTCGATCTCCTCGTCGGTTGCGTCCGGCTTGGCGAAGCGGAGGTTGTCGGCGACCGAGGCGTGGAAGAGGTAGGTCTCCTGGGAGACGACGCCGACCGCCCTGGCGAGGGTGTCGAAGTCAAGATCGCGCACGTCGACCCCGTCGAGGGTGACCCGGCCACCGGTGACGTCGTACAGCCTCGGCACCAGATAGCTGAGGGTGGACTTGCCGGAACCGGTGGGACCGACGACGGCCAGGCTGGCGCCGGCGGGCACGGTCACGTCGACACCGCTGAGCGTCGGGCCGCTCTTCTCGTCGTAGCTGAAGTCGACGTCCTCGAAGCGGACCTCGCCACGGATCTTCTCCAGGCGTACCGGCTGCTCCGGTTCGGTGATGTCCACCGTGAGGTCGAGGTATTCGAAGATCCGCTGGAAGAGCGCGAGGGACGTCTGCATCTGCACGCCGGTGGAGAGCAGGCTCACGGCGGGCCGGAAGAGGCCCTGCTGGAGCGAGACGAAGGCGACGAGCGTACCGATCGAGACGTCGGGTCCGCCGGACTGCAGGGCGAGACCCGCGGCCCAGTAGATGACAGCCGGCATGGCGGCCATGACGATGCCGATCGTCGACATCCGCCAGCGTCCGGCCATGCTGGAGCGCACTTCGAGGTCGACGAGGCGCTCGGACTCCTCGGCGAAGCCCTTGGTGAGCGAGTCGGAGCGGCCCATGGTGCGGCCGAGCAGGATGCCGCTGACGGAGAGCGATTCGGTGACCGTGGCCGCCATCGCGGCCATCTGCTTCTGGCGCTGGGTGGTGATCTTCTTGCGCTCACGGCCCACCCGGCGGCTGATCCAGACGAAGACCGGCAGCAGGAGCAGGGAGACGACGGTGAGCCGCCAGTCGAGCGCGAGCATGGCGACGACCGTCGCGATGACCGCGGTGAGGTTGGAGACCAGCGAGGTCGCCGTCGAGGTGACGGTGGCCTGCATGCCGCCGATGTCGTTGGCGATGCGGGACTGGACCTCGCCCGTGCGGGTCCGGGTGAAGAAGGCCAGCGGCATCCGCTGGAGCTGGGTGTACACGGCGGTACGCAGGTCGTGCATGACCCGCTGGCCGACCGTGGTGGAGATGAGGGTCTGCAGCACGCCGAAGACGCTGTTCATCACGGCAGTGAGGATCATGCCGAGGGCGAGCAGCGAGAGCAGCCCGGTCCGGCCCTGCGGGATGGCGGTGTCGAGGATCTCGCGCAGGAGGAACGGGGAGGCGACCGACACCAGCGACGAGGCGCCGACGAGCAGTCCGACCACCGCGAGGCGGCCGCGATAGGGGTGGAAGAGGCGGAGGATGCGGCGCAGCTCGGCGGGCGGCTGGGCGGCGTCCCGGGGCGGGGGTGTCCACGTGGGTTCGTCGGGTTTCATGGGCTCCTTCGTCAGGCGTGCGACAACAGGTAACGGCGGGCGCCCGCGCCTGCGGGCGCGTCCGCGGTGGGGCGGGACGGCCGACGGCCGCCCTGCGGGCTCCGGGCCCGGAAATCGCAGCCCTCGGCAGTGGAACAGATGAGAGCATAGCTCATTGTTACCTATACTCACAATGAACAGGGTCCTGATATTGTTCCCGGTATGGATTCCCCCGACCGCGACGGCGTGCTCGCCGAACAGCTGCTGAGGCTGACCCGCAGGCTCCAGCGCATTCAGAGCCGCCAGCTGGAGCCGATCGGCATCACGCCCGCGCAGTTCCGGCTGCTGCGCACCGTCGCGCACTACGACGGCCCGCCACGGATGGCGGATCTCGCGCAGCGGCTCGACGTCGTCCCCCGCGCCGTGACCACGCTGGTGGACGGGCTGGAGGCCAGCGGCCGGGTGCGCCGTACCCCGGATCCGGACAGCCGCCGGGTGGTCCGGATCGAGATCACGGACGAGGGCACCGCCACGCTGCGCTCGCTGCGCAACGCGCGCCGGGCGGCCGCAGAGGAGATCCTGGCTCCATTGACCGCCGATCAGCGCGAGGTGCTCGGCGGGCTGCTGACCGCTCTGGTCGACGGAATGCCGGAGCGCCGCTGCTGACCGGGTGCGAAGCGCCGAGCCGAGCCGCCGAGGGGATCCCGAATGCCACTGCTGGAGCCGAATCCGCAATCCCTGCGCCCCGGCACGGCGCGTGACCCCGCGCACGACCGGGTGCCCGACGCGCAGGCTGCGGGCACCCCCGAGCCCCTGCGCGGTGAGCTGACCGCACTGCTGGGACCGCAGAAGGTGCTCTGGAAGATCTCGGACCTGGTGCGGTACGCCTCCGACGCGAGTCCGTACCGGTTCGTACCTCAGGTCGTCGTCGTGCCCGAGGACCTCGACGACATCTCCGCGATCCTGTCGTACGCCCACGGCAAGGGGCGCGACGTGGTCTTCCGGGCCGCCGGCACCAGTCTGAACGGGCAGGCGCAGGGTGAGGACATCCTCGTCGACGTGCGGCACCACTGGGCGGGCATCGAGGTCCTGGACGGGGGCGCGCGGGCCCGGATCCGTCCGGGGACGACGGTCATGCGGGCCAACGCCACCCTCGCGCGGCACGGCCGGCTGCTGGGGCCCGACCCGGCGAGCGCCATCGCCTGCACGATCGGCGGGGTGGTCGCGAACAACGCCTCCGGGATGACCGCCGGCACCACCCGCAATTCGTACCGGACCGTCTCCTCCCTCACCTTCGTGCTGCCCAGCGGCACGGTGGTGGACACCGGCGACCCCACGGCCGACGCGGACCTGGCGCACGCGGAGCCGGCGCTCTGCGAGGGGCTGCTCGCCCTGAAGGCGGAGATCGAGGCCGATGCCGCGCTGACCGCCCGGATCCGGGCCAAGTACGAGATCAAGAACACCAACGGCTACCGGCTCGACGCCTTCCTGGACGGTTCGACGCCGGTGGAGATCCTGCGCGGTCTCATGGTCGGCTCCGAGGGGACCTTCGGATTCATCTCCGAGGTCGTCTTCGACACCCTGCCGCTGGACCGCCGGGTCTCCACCGCGCTGCTCTTCTTCCCCTCGCTGACGGCCGCGGCGGCCGCCGTCCCGCTGTTCAACGGGGCGGGCGCCATCGCCGTGGAGGTGATGGACGGCAACACGCTGCGCGCCTCGGTCAGCGTCCAGGGTGTGCCCGCCGACTGGGCCGGACTGCCGAAGGAGACGGCGGCCCTGCTGGTGGAGTTCCGCGCGCCGGACGAGTCGGGCCAGGAGGCGTACGAGCGGGCGGCGGCCGAGGTCGTGCGGCAGCTGGAGCTGGTCCGGCCCGTCACCTCGGTGACCAACGAGTTCACCCGCGACGCCCGGACCATCTCCGGCTACTGGAAGGCCCGCAAGGCCTTCGTCACCGCGGTCGGCGGATCCCGGCCGTCCGGTACGACGCTGATCACGGAGGACTTCGCGGTCCCGCCCTCCCGGCTGGCCGACGCCTGCGAGGCGCTGCTGGCGCTGCAGGCCGAGCACGGCTTCGACGCGGCCGTCGCGGGTCACGCGGCCCACGGCAACCTGCACTTCCTGCTGGCCTTCGACGCGGCGAAGCAGTCCGACGTCGACCGGTACGCCGCGTTCATGGCGGACTTCTGCCGGCTCACCGTGGAGCGCTTCGACGGCTCCCTCAAGGCGGAGCACGCCACCGGCCGCAACATCGCCCCCTTCCTGGAGCTGGAGTGGGGTCCGTACGCGACCGAACTGATGTGGCGCACGAAGCAGGTCATCGACCCGGCCGGGGTGCTCGCGCCCCGGATCGTCCTGGACCGCGACCCGAAGGCCCATCTGCGCGGGCTGAAGACCATCCCCGAGGTCGAGGCGGTCGCCGACCCCTGCATCGAGTGCGGTTTCTGCGAACCGACCTGTCCCAGCCATGATCTGACGACCTCACCGCGCCAGCGCATCGTGCTGCGCCGGGAGATGATGCGACAGCCGGACGGTTCCCCGGTGGAGACGGGGCTCCTGGACGCCTACGGCTACGACGCCGTCGACACCTGCGCGGGCGACTCCACCTGCAAGCTCGCCTGTCCGGTCGGCATCGACACGGGCGCCATGATGAAGGACTTCCGCCACCGGCGGCACTCCCCCCGCGAGGAGCGGGTCGCCGCGCTCACCGCGAAGAACTTCCGTGCCGTGGAGGCGGCGGCCCGGCTGGCGGTCGCCGCTGCGGCCCGGATCGACGACCGGCTGCTCGAAGGTGTCACCGGTCTGGCCCGCAAGGCCGTGCGCCCCGATCTGGTGCCCGAGTGGCTGCCCGAGATCCCCGGCGCGGCCGCCCGGAAGCTGCCCCGCACCTCGCGGACGGCAGCGAGCGCCGTCTACTACCCGGCCTGTGTGAACCGCATCTTCGGCGGACCGGAGGGCAGTCGCGGTCCTTCCCTGCCGCAGGCCGTGGTCCTGATCTCGGCCCGCGCCGGAAAACCGGTCTGGATCCCGGAGGATGTCGCGGGCACCTGCTGCGCCACGATCTGGCACTCCAAGGGGTACGACGCGGGCAACGCCGTGATGGCCAACCGGATCGTCGAGGCCGCCTGGGGCTGGACCGGCGGCGGAAAGCTTCCTCTGGTCGTCGACGCCTCGTCGTGCACCCTGGGCATCGCCCACGAGGTGGTGCCGTATCTGACCGACGACAACCGGGAGTTGCACCGCGAGCTGACGGTGGTCGACTCGCTGGTCTGGGCCGCCGACGAGCTCCTGCCGGAGCTGACGGTGCTGAGGAAGGCCGGTTCGGCGGTGCTGCACCCGACCTGCTCGATGGAGCATCTCGACGACGTCGGCCAGTTGCGCGCGGTCGCCGAGGCGTGTGCCGAGGAGGTCGTGATGCCGGACGACGCGGCGTGCTGCGGCTTCGCGGGCGACCGGGGCATGCTGCACCCGGAGCTGACCGCGTCGGCGACGGCGAAGGAGGCCGCCGAGGTGAACACCCGGGAGTACGACGCCTATCTGTCCGCGAACCGCATGTGCGAGATCGGGATGGACCGGGCGACGGGACGTACGTACCACTCGGCCCTGATGGAGCTGGAGCGGGCGACCCGCCCCGGCCCCTGAGGACGGCCCGTCAGGCCCGGAGACTCGCCCGGTCACCCATCACCACGACCGGGTTCTGCTTCGGGTCCAGGGTGCGCAGCAGCTTCACCATGGCCGCCTTCGGCAGGCTCACACAGGCCGAGGTGCCGCTGCCGTGGTCCATGTGGAGCCAGATGCTGCCGCCCTTCGACTGGCCCTGGGGGCGCGTCGGGTCGTTGGGGGCGGTGCCCTTGACCCGGTTGTAGTCGATGGCGATGACGTAGTCGAAGTCGTGCCAGTAGGGCTTCGCCCAGTAGCGCGGGGCCTGGATGGCGGCCGACTCGCTGTACGGGAGGTGGGCGCCCGGGTCGGGCAGGGCGCCGCCCGCGTCGGTGAGGGTGAAGACGCCGACCGGGGAGCGCTTGTCGTCCTCGTGGTGGTCGGCGGTCCAGCCCTTGCGGCCGTTGTGGGCCTTCCAGTCCGCCGCCTTGTCCCAGGTGGATCCGGTCCGGGTGTAGAGCACGACCGTGGAGTCCGCGGAGTTCTTGCCCGCGCCGTACACGGCGACGACCTGGCGGGAGTCGTCCGGGATCTGCGCCTCCAGGCGGTCACCCACGTCCGGGATGCGCTTGAGGTCGGTCGTCTGCTCCTTGTCGGCGTCCTTCCGGGCGCCGGCCGACGGCGTGCCGCTCTTCTTCGTGTCCTGTCCGTCGCCGCACGACGTCAGGGTCGTGAGCAGGACACCACAGGCGGCCGCCGAGACCACCACTCGTACCGCACCGGCTATATGCATCCGTCCATGCTCGCACCCCGCGGGGTGCGAGGCCGCCCGGGCCCGCGTGGTCCGGTGAATGCGTGCCCAATCTTTACCCCGCCGGCGCCGTAGGGGCAGCGCTCCCGCCCGGCCCCCGGCTTCGGCCGGTAAAAGGGTTTGCCTCGGCCACGGCGGGGGGCGAGGCTTGGACGGTTTGGTCCCCCCACACGCCTCCCCCACGTGTTTTCTGGAGATCCGCCCGCGGATCTCGGCTCCTTCCGATCTTTGGGACATCATGCACATTCGCGATCTTCCGTACTCGGATCCCGGCGATCCCGATGTCCGGTCGGGTCCTCGCTTCCTGATCTGGCTCGGCCGCAGCCAGATCCGCGGACAGCTCAAGTCCATGTCCTGGGGTCTGCTCCAGCAGTGCTCCATCGCGTCGCTGCCGCTGGCCGTCGGCTTCGCCGTCCAGTCGGTCGTCGACCGGTCCGGGGGGCGTCTCGCGCTGGCCGGCGGCATGCTCGCGGTCCTCGGCGTGCTGATCGCGGTGGGCGACACCATGCTCCACCGGACGGCCGTCACCAACTGGATCACCGCCGCCGCCCGGGTCCAGCAGCTGCTGGCCCGCAAGACCGCCGAGCTGGGCTCGGCGCTGACCCGCCGGGTCGCCGCGGGGGAGGTCGTGGCGGTGTCCACCGGGGACGTCGAGAAGATCGGCTGGTTCGTCGAGGCGCTCTCGCGCTTCGCCGCCGCCGCCGCGGCCCTCGTCATCATCTGTGTCGGGCTCGTCCTCTACCTGCCCTCGCTGGGCGTGCTCGTGGCGCTCTCCATGCCGCTGCTCGCCCTGGCCGTACTGCCGTTGCTCCCCCGCGCCACCCGCCGCGCCGACCTCCAGCGCGAGAAGGCCGGCAAGGCCACCGAGCTGGCGTCGGACACCGTGGCCGGGCTGCGTGTGCTGCGCGGTATCGGCGGCGAGGAGCTGTTCCTCGGCCGCTACCGGCGGGCCTCGCAGGAGGTCCGCGAGGCCGCCGTGCGCAGCGCGCGGATGTGGTCGCTGATCTCGGCGATCCAGGTGCTGCTGCCGGGCGTGCTGCTGATCTCGCTGGTCACCTACGGGGCCGTGCTGGCCCGGGACGGGCGGATCGGCGTCGGTCAGCTCGTGACGGTGTACAGCGCGGCGACGCTGATGCTGCTGCCGTTGCGGCACTTCGAGGAGATCGCCATGGCGTACTCCTTCTCCCGGCCGTCCGCCCAGCGCGCGGTCCGGGTGCTCGCGCTGAACCGGGTCGCCCGGCCGTCCACGGTCGACGCCGTGGCGGCCGGTGATCTCTACGACCCGGCCACCGGTCTGATGGCCCCGGAGGGGCTGTTCACCGCGGTGGTGTGCGGCGATCCGGACGAGGCGGGCCGGCTCGCCGACCGGCTCGGCGGTCACGCCCAGCCGGCCGTGGCACGGGGCGACGAGAGCGAGGGCGCCGAGGACACCGAGACCCCCGCGCTGCCGTCGGTCCTGCTCGGGGGAGTACCCCTGGACGAACTGGAACTCGACGCGGCGCGGACCGCCGTGCTGGTCCAGGACAAGGATCCGGTGCTGCTGTCCGGCACGCTGCGCGAGCTCCTCGACGTGCCGTCGTCCGGCCGGGTGGCCGCCGTGGACGCACTGGCGGCCGCACAGTGCGGTGATGTCCTGGACGCGCTGGCGCAGGCGTCCGTCGGCTCCGACGGCGACCCGATGAGCACCCGGATCACCGAACGCGGCCGGTCGCTCTCGGGCGGCCAGCGTCAGCGGCTCGCCCTGGCCCGGTCGCTGGTGACCGACCCGGAGGCCCTGGTGCTGGACGAGCCGACGTCCGCGGTCGACTCGCACACGGAGGCGCGTGTCGCCGAGGGCATCAAGGCGCTGCGCAAGGACCGCACGACGGTGGCCTTCGCCTCGTCGCCGTTGCTGCTCGACCTGGCGGACCGGGTGGCGCTGGTCCACGACGGCACCGTGGTGGCGGTCGGCACGCACCGCGAGCTGCTGCGCGACGAGCCGCGCTACCGGGCGGTCGTCACCCGTGAGACCGACGACGAGATCGCGGCCGCCTCCGCGCCGGACGCAGTGCCGGACCTCGCGGAAACCGAAGACCCACCAGGCACATCAGACACGTCGGACACGGCGGGCACCGCCATGATCGGCACGATCGAGGGAATCGAGGAGAGGGCATGATCGGCGTCGCACCACCGGCGTACGACCCGGCCGCCCCGGAGTCGGCGACGACCCTGCCGGTCGGCACCCCCGCGACCGTCCGCACCTATGTCCGGGAGCTGATGCGGCGCCACCGGCGGCCGTTCGTCGTGGTCACGCTGCTCAACACCGTCGCGGTGATCGCGTCGATCGTCGGCCCGTATCTGCTGGGCGGGCTGGTCGAGGACCTGTCCGACGACGTCACCGATCTCCATCTGGAGCGCACCGCCGTGGTGTTCGCGGTGGCGCTGGCCATCCAGACGGTGGTCACCCGGATGATGCGGCTGCGCAGCGCGATGCTGGGCGAGGAGATGCTGGCGGATCTGCGCGAGGACTTCCTCGTGCGGTCGGTCCGGCTGCCCCCGGGTGTGCTGGAGCGGGCCGGGACGGGTGATCTGCTGTCCCGGATCACCACGGACATCGACCGGCTCGCCAACGCCATGCGCGAGGCGGTGCCGCAGCTGGCCATCGGTGTGGTGTGGGCGGGTCTGCTGCTCGCCGCGCTGGCGGTCACCGCTCCCCCGCTGGCGCTCTCGGCGCTCGTCGCGCTGCCGGTGCTGATCATCGGCTGCCGCTGGTACTTCCGCCGGGCGCCGTCGGCGTACCGCTCGGAGGCGGCCGGTTACGCGGCGGTCGCGGCGATGCTCGCGGAGACCGTGGACGCCGGACGGACCGTGGAGGCGCACCGGCTGGGTGCCCGCCGGGTCGCCCTGTCGGACCGGCGGATCAAGGAGTGGACGGCCTGGGAGCGGTACACGCTGTTCCTGCGGTCGGTGCTCTTCCCCGTCATCAACGTCACGTACGTGACGATTCTGGGCGCGGTGCTGATGCTCGGCGGCTGGTTCGTCATCGAGGGCTGGCTGACCGTCGGCCAGCTGACGACGGGTGCGCTGCTGGCGCAGATGATGGTGGATCCGATCAACCTGATCCTGCGCTGGTACGACGAGCTGCAGGTGGCCCAGGTGTCGCTGGCCCGCCTCGTGGGGGTCCGTGAGATCGAGCCGGACGCGGGTGACTCGGGGGTGACCCCGGACGGCCGTGATGTGCGCGCGGACGAGGTGCACTTCGGCTACCGCGCCGGTCTCGACGTGCTGCACAGGGTGTCGCTGGATGTCGCGCCCGGTACGCGTCTGGCGCTGGTCGGTCCGTCCGGCGCGGGCAAGTCCACGCTGGGCCGGCTGCTGGCCGGGATCTACGCGCCGCGGACCGGTGAAGTGACGTTGGGCGGGGCTCAGTTGTCGCAGATGACGGCGGAGCGGGTCCGTACGCATGTGGCCCTGGTCAACCAGGAGCACCATGTGTTCGTCGGGTCGCTTCGGGACAATCTGCTGCTGGCCCGGACCGGCGCCGAGGACGCGGAGTTGTGGGCCTCGCTGGCCGCGGTCGACGCGGGCGGCTGGGCGGGCGCTCTCGACGAGGGGCTCGACTCCGAGGTCGGTTCGGGCGGTCTGGCGCTCACTCCGGCACAGGCCCAGCAGATCGCGCTGGCCCGGCTGGTGCTGGCCGATCCGCACACGCTGGTGCTGGACGAGGCGACTTCGCTGCTCGACCCGCGCGCGGCCCGTCATCTGGAGCGTTCGCTGGCCCGGGTGCTGGACGGCCGTACGGTCGTCGCGATCGCCCACCGGCTGCACACGGCGCACGACGCGGATGTGATCGCGGTCGTCGAGCAGGGCCGGATCAGCGAACTGGGCAGCCATGACGAGCTGGTGGCGGCGGACGGCGCGTACGCGGCGCTGTGGCGGTCCTGGCACGGCTGACCGCGGCGAACGGGTCCGGGGCTCCCCGCGTCCTCGCCGAAAGGCGGTCACTAGGATGCTGTACATGACATCCATCGGCGTGGATCCAGGGGCCCCGGACTGTCGCGGCCCCGCACGGTACATCTGGTGGCTGATCAACTGCCAGCGTCGCCGGATCGCCGCCGGTGCCCTGCTCGGCAGCGCCTGGATGGTCTGTCTGACGCTGCCGCCCTACCTGTTGTCGCGCGCCATCGACGACGGGCTGGAGCAGGGGCGGGAGTCCGCCCTGGCCGGCTGGATCGCGGCGCTGCTGGGTGTGGGTGTGCTGAACGCGTGGCTGTCCATCATGCGGCACCGCACGATGACGAGGGTGCGGCTGGACGCCGCCTTCCGTTCGGTGCAGGTGGTGGTCGGGCACGCGACGGGGCTGGGCGCGGCGCTCCCGCGCCGGGTCACGGCCGGCGAAGTGGTCACGATCGGCTTCCGCGACGTCGCCATGATCGCCAATACGCTGACCGTCACCGGGCCCGGGGTCGGCGCGGTCCTCGCCTGCGCCGTCGTGGCCGCTCTGCTGCTGAACGTCTCAGTGGTGCTCGCGGCGGTGGTCCTGGCCGGCGTGCCGCTGCTCGCCGTGCTGGTCGGCCCGTTGCTGGGGCGGCTCCAGGGGGTCGAGGCGGAGTACCGGGAGCAACAGGGCCGGCTCGCCTCCCGGTTCGAGGACATCGCCAGTGGTCTGCGGGTGCTCAACGGCATCGGCGGCAAGGAGGCGTACGCACAGCGCTACCGGGAGGGCTCGCGGGAGCTGCGGGCGGAGGGGTACCGCGTCGGCGCGGTGACCAGCTGGATCCAGGCGCTCGGCGTCGGCCTGCCCACCCTGTTCCTGGGGGCCGTCACCTGGCTTGCGGCCCGGATGGCCGCTCAGGGGACGCTCACGGTCGGCGAACTCGTCGCGGTCTACGGCTACGCCGCGGTCCTCGTCGTGCCCGTCTCGTCCTTCATCGAGGGCGGTTACGACATCGGCCGCGGGCTGGTCGCGGCCCGCAGGGTCGTACGTTTCCTGGCCCTGGAGCCCGATTCCACCGGCGGCGAGCCGGCTTCGGACGGGCCCGGACCCGCGTCCGCGCTCCACGATCCGGCGTCCGGTGTCGAGGTGGCGCCCGGTGTGCTGACCGCGCTGGTCAGTGGGCGGCCTTCGGAGTCCGCGGCGGTGCTCGACCGGCTCGGGCGGTTCACCCCGTCGGCCGCGACCTGGGGCACCGTCCGCCTCGACCGGATCGACCTGACCCAGGTGCGACGGCGCATACTCGTGGCGGACAACGAGGCCGATCTGTTCGCCGGCCCGCTGCGGGAGGTGGTCCGCGGCGCCGGGAACCCGGACGAGGCGGCCATCGGCCGTGGCCTCCACGCGGCCATGGCGCTCGACATCGTCCGCGGACTGCCGGACGGCCTCGACTCGCCCGTCGACGCGCAGGGCCGCAACCTCTCCGGAGGGCAGCGCCAGCGCGTCCGCATGGCCCGGGCCCTGCTGGCCGATCCCGAGGTGCTCCTGGCGGCGGAGCCGACATCGGCGGTCGACGCGCACACCGAGGCGGCCATGGCGGCCCGGCTGCGTGCCGCACGGTCCGGCCGCACCACGGTCGTCACCAGCACCTCGCCGCTCCTGCTCGATCGGGCGGACACCGTGTACTACCTGGTCGACGGCTCGGTCGCGGACGCCGGAAGCCATCGTGAGCTGCTGGACCGGAACAGTGGCTACCGCCTGCTGGTGTCCCGCGGCCTGGACGACGAGGACCGGGACCGCACGGGCGGAGATACCGTCCCGCCGTGCCGGGAGCCCGTCCGATGACCGCCGCATCCCCGCCCCGGTCGCGTGCTCTGCCCGTCGCCGAACCGGCCATGGTGCGCCGGGCGGCCTTCCGCCTGATCCGGCTGGACGGGCGCGCCTTCGCCGCCGTGATCGCCCTCAACGCCCTGGCCGCGGCCGCCGGGCTCGTCGGCCCGTGGCTCCTGGGCCGCATCATCGACGAGGTCAGGGCGGGCAGCGGCGTGGCCGCGGTGGACCGCCTCGCGCTCGCCGTCCTCGTCTTCGCGCTGGCACAGCTCCTCCTGGTCCGCTGGGCCGCCTGTCTGGGGCACCGTTTCGGCGAGCGGACCCTGGCCAGGATCCGCGAGCAGTTCACCGACCGGGCGCTCGCGCTGCCCGCCGCGGCCGTCGAACGGGCGGGCACGGGTGACCTGATGACCCGCGGCACGACGGATGTCGCCACGGTCGGTGCCACGCTCCGGGACGCGGGTCCCGAGGTCCTCATCGCCGCCGTGCAGGCGCTGTTCATCCTGGGGGCGGTCTTCGCGCTCGACCCGCTGCTCGGTGTGTGCGGCGTACTGGGACTGTCCGGCATCTGGTTCGCCTCCCGCTGGTACCTGCGCCGGGCGCTCACCGCGTACCTCGCGGAGGGTGCGGCCAATTCGGCGCTCGCGGAGCAGCTGGCGGCCACCGCCGCCGGCGCCCGGACCGTCGAGGCCCTCGGGCTGCGGCAGCGGCGCATCGAGGCCTGCCAGGACGAGATCGACAGGTGCTGGTCCACCCGCACCCGGACGCTGTTCCTGCGCAGTGTCCTCTTCCCGGCCGTGGACGTCTCCTATGTCATCCCGGTGGCCGGCGTCCTGCTGCTCGGTGGCGTCCTGCACGACCAGGGCGCGATGAGCCTGGGCGCCGTGGTCGCGTCGGCCCTGTATCTGCGGCAGCTCTCGCAGCCGCTGGACAGCATCCTGCAGCGTCTGGAGCAGGTGCAGAGCAGCAGCGCGTCGTTCGCCAGGGTCGAGGGTCTGGCACCGGCCGCACAGGCAGCACCGGTCTCCTCCCCCGCTCCGGACGGCGACCGGATCGAGGTGGCCGGTGTGTCCTACGCGTACGAGGACGGGGACGATGTCCTGCACGAGGTCGACCTGACGGTCCGTCCGGGCGAGCGGCTGGTGATCGTCGGCCCCTCCGGCGCGGGCAAGACCACCCTGGGCCGGCTGCTGGCGGGCATCGACGCCCCGCGCACCGGCTCGGTGACGGTGGGGCGGGTGCCTGTCGCCGCCCTGGACGCGGACCGGCTGCGCCGGCATGTCGTCCTCGTCACCCAGGAACACCACGTCTTCCAGGGCACGGTCCGGGACAACCTGCGGATGGCCTCGGAGTCCGCGACCGACGCCGAACTGCGCGCCGCGCTCGCCGCGGTCGGCGCCGAGTGGGCGGACGAACTGCCCGACGGCCTGGACACCGACCTGGGGCACGCGGGGCACCGGCCGGACGGCGCCCGGGCCCAGCAGCTCGCCCTGGCCCGCGTGGTGCTGGCCGACCCGCACACGCTGATCCTCGACGAGGCCACGGCGCTGCTGGACCCGAGGACGGCCCGGCACACGGAACGGGCACTGGCCGCCGTCCTCGCGGGCCGGACCGTCATCGCCATCGCGCACCGGCTGCAGACGGCGCACGACGCGGACCGGGTGGCCGTGATGGAGGACGGCCGGATCACCGAGCTCGGCACGCACGACGAACTCGTGGCGGCCGACGGGGCCTACGCCGCGCTCTGGCGCTCCTGGCACGGCGACCGGTCGCCCTCCTCCTGAACCGGTGCGCGCCGGCTCTCAGCCGTGTCCCCGGACCGGAACCGGTTCGCCGCCGTGGCCCGGGGCGGCCTGGCCGGACGGGCCGGGGTCCGGGTGCGAGGCGGCCGCGGGGACCTTCACCGAGGCGGTGGGCGTCCCGCCCGGCCGGCGCAGCAGAACCGCGGCGACGAGGGCGGCGAGCAGCGTGAGTGCCGCGGCGACGATCAGGCACAGGCGCATGCCGTCCAGGAAGGCGTCGCCCACGGCGCCCAGGGCCGGGCCGGTGGCAGCGCCCAGGTCCATCCCGGCGACCGCACCGAGCCCGCCCTCGCGGGCGGCGTCCACCATGCCCTGCCGGGCCGCTCCCGTGACTCCGGCGTCGGCGAGGTGGCCGGGGAAGGTGTCGAGGGCCCGGGCGGTGAGGAGCGCGCCGAGGACGGCGGGGCCGAGCGCGCCGCCGATCTGCCGGAACGCGTTGTTGCCGGCTGCCGCCATGCCCGCCAGGTGGTGGGGCACGGAGGCGACCGCGGTGGCGGTCATGGGCGTCAGGACGCCGCCCATCCCGAGGCCCAGCAGGGCCAGCCGCCAGGCGACGGAGGCGAACGACGTGTCCGCGTCGAGGGTGGTCAGGGTGAGCAGCGCGGCGGTGACGACGAGCAGTCCTGTGGTGATCAGGACGCGGGCGGGGACCCGGTGCATGAGACGTCCGACGGGCCCTCCGGCGAGAATCGCGGCCGCGGTGACCATGAGGAGACGCCAGGCCGCCTGCAGGGTGTCGAGCTGCTGCACCAGGCCGAAGTAGAGGCTCAGCAGGAAGAAGAAGCCGATGAGCGCCAGGAAGGTGATCATCGCGACGAGGGTGGTGGCCGTGAAGGCCGGGCTGCGGAACAGCGTCAGGTCCAGCATCGGGCTGTCGCTGCGCCGCTCGGCGACCACGAACGCGACCGCGCCGGCCGCGGCGACGGCCAGCGCCACCAGGACCGGGACATCGGTGAAGGAACCGGCACCGCCCTCGATCACGCCGTACACCAGCGCGGTGATGGCCACCGCCGCGGTGATCTGGCCCGGCTGGTCGAGCCGTCGTCCGTGGGGGGCGCGGGAGTCCGTCAGCAGCCGCGCGGCGACGGCCGTCGCGAGCAGGGAGACGGGTATGACCAGGAGGTAGATCCACCGCCAGGCCACGTGCTCCAGTACGGCCCCGGCGATCAGCGGGCCGACGGCCAGCGCGGCCAGGAGCGAGGTCGCCCACAGGCCGATGAACTTGCCGCGCTCGCGGGGGTCGGGCACCACATGGCTGATCAGGGCCAGCGTCGTCGGCAGCAGGGCGGCCGCGCCCAGTCCGGCGAGCGCCTGGCCGGTCCACAGGACCTGGACCGACGGGGCGGCGAGCGCGACGGCGGCGCCGGCGGCGGAGAACAGCAGGCCCGCCTGGAAGACCTTCTTGCGCCCGTGGACGTCGCCGAACACTCCGGCGGTGAGGATGAACGCGGCCATGGGCAGGACGAACGCGTCCTGCACCCAGGACAGTTGGGCCGTCGAGGCGCCCAGTGCCGCCTGGATCGCGGGCAGGCTCACGGCGACGGTGGTCACCGGCAAGTAGGCGACGAACACGCCCAGGCAGGCCATGACGAGCGTGGCCGCCCGCCGGTCGGGCCGGCCGCTCGCCGAGGATGTGACGTTCAAGGAGACGCTCCTTTGCGGCGCAGCGCGCCGCGGTTGATGTCCAGCGGGGTCTCCGTCCGCCCCCGAGGAACCGCACGACTGCCGCACGAGGGCGCGCGCACCGGCGATGCCGCACGGCTCCCGCTCCCCTCGGACGGACCCGCGCCTCAGCATCGGCGACACCCCGCGAAATCAACGAGCCGAGGGCCACTACCGGGGCAGAACCACCACCGGAGTCACCCCTCGTGACAGACTTCCGCCGTGATCGACGACGTGGACATGAAAATCCTCCGCATCCTTCAGCGCTCGCCACGTGCCCCGTTCCGGCTCATCGGCGAGGTGATCGGAGTGTCGGAGCAGACGGCGGCCCGGCGCTGCCAGGCGCTGCGCCGCAGCGGCGCGATGCGGGTCGTGGGCCTGGTCGATCCCGCCGTCCACGGCGAGGCGCAGTGGGTCGCGCGCATCCGCTGCCGCCCCGACCGCGCCGTCCCGCTCGCCGACGCGCTGGCGCGGCGCCCGGACATCGCGTACGCCAGTATCGCCTCGGGCGGCTCGGAGATCATCTGTGTCGTCCGCTCACCGCTCCACGCCCCGCGCGAGGACATGCTGCTCCAGCAGTTGCCCAGGTCCGCCGCCGTGCTCGACCTGAGCATCGATCTGCTGATCCACCCCTTCGGCAGCCCCGGCACCGCGGGCTGGACCGGCTTCGGCGGTCATCTCACCCCCGAGCAGGAGGAGCGGCTGACCACCGGCCCCGCCCCCGCCCCGGCCGGTCCGCTCCTTCCCCTCACCGCGCAGGACGGTCCGCTGCTCGACGCGCTGGCCGAGGACGGCCGTACCTCGCACACCCGGCTCGCCGAGGTCACCGGCTGGTCCAAGGGCCGCGTCGCGCGACGGCTGGAGTCACTGGAGGCGTCCGGCACGCTCTCGTACGACATCGACCTGCTGCCGGAGCATCTGGGCTTCCATCTCAACGCCACCCTCTGGATGCGCGTCGCTCCCGCCGCTCTGGCGCGCACCGGTCAGGAGATCGCCGGGCACGAGGAGGTCGCGTTCGCCGCCGCCACCAGCGGCGACCACAATCTGCTGGCCATCGTGATCTGCCGCGACGCCGAGGACTTCTACCGCTACCTGACCACCCGGCTGGCAGCCACCCCCGGCGTCGACGCCTACGGGGTCAGCATCCGGGTCCGCCGGCTCAAGCAGGCGGCCTCCCTGATCTCGCACGGCCGGCTGGTCCCTCCGTCGCCGGGGTAGCGGTGGGGCGGTTGTCGCCCCGCACATGCCGGACGGCGCCCCGGGCGGGATGGAATCCGCCCGGGGCGCCGTCGTGTGCCCGGGAACCGCCGGGGAGGCGCTGCGTCAGATGACGTTCATCGCGGCTGCCGCGCCCACTCCGCCCGCCAGCATGAACACCGGCATCAGCACCTTCAGCTCCACCCAGCTGCCGGCCCTGAACCGCATGGGCTTCGGCGGGCCGATCGGGTACCAGCGCTTGCGGCCGACCGGGATCGGCCACAGGATCGGGCAGCCGGAGACGGTCAGTGCGTCACCGATGTCATGGACGAGGGCGCCCAGCACGATCGGCAGCCCGAGCCACATGTACTCCTGGCCCGGCGCGTCGAACAGCCAGTCGGAGCCGTTGCCCGCCTTGTCCAGGACGCCCGCGAGGATCCACGCGCTGGTCGCCCCGAGCAGCCAGACAAGGACGTCGCTGGACACCCGGGCGGCCCGCCACAGCAGCCCCTCGACGGCGAGCACCAGGTGGACGAAGAGGATCGCCAGCACCGCCCACCGGCCGCCGGTGACCGCCGCGGCGGAGGCGCCCGCGCCGATCAGGACCGCCCACAGCCAGGTGTGGGTCAGGGTCCGGTGGCCGCCGTTGCGGTTCGAGTCGCCCCGCAGCTTCGTGGCCTTGTAGACGGCGTGCGAGAGCTTGTCGACGATCTCGCAGAGGCCGCGGGAGATCGGCCCGAAGGCGCGCGAGATGGTCGCCGACTTGTGGTCGAGGTCCGGGGCGAGCGCCGCACCCGCGGTGATCAGCGCGCCGACGACCAGGACGGGCCACGGCATGGTGTGGCCCGTGGCGGCCGCGGCCGCGCCCACCCCCAGCCAGGCCGCTGCTCCTGACAGAGAGTGTGCCGGTCCCATCATGGCTGTTTCCGCCCCCGTAGGTGTAGAGAGGTGCGCCGGGTCCCGCCCGTGCACGAGTTCCGGCCATCGTCGTTGCGGTGCGGCCGAGTTGAGTGGGCAGCGTATCGTCCGTGATCTTCGCGCGATCGTCCGGTTCCCTCATCCGGGCGGAAGACAGGCAAGATGGGGGCGTGACCCTTATCGATCAGCTGCCCCCGACCGACGACCCCGACGCCCTTTTCGAGGCTTTCTCGTCATGGACCGAGACGCAGGGGATCACTCTCTATCCTGCTCAGGAGGAGGCGCTGATCGAGGTGGTCTCCGGGGCCAACGTGATCCTCTCCACCCCGACGGGATCGGGAAAGAGCCTGGTCGCGGCGGGTGCGCACTTCACCGCCCTGGCCCAGGACAAGGTCACCTTCTACACCGCCCCGATCAAGGCCCTGGTCTCGGAGAAGTTCTTCGACCTGTGCAAGCTGTTCGGTACGGAGAACGTCGGCATGCTCACCGGCGACGCCTCGGTCAACGCCGACGCCCCGGTGATCTGCTGCACGGCCGAGGTGCTGGCCTCCATCGCGCTGCGTGACGGGAAGTACGCGGACATCGGCCAGGTCGTGATGGACGAGTTCCACTTCTACGCGGAGCAGGACCGCGGCTGGGCGTGGCAGATTCCGATCCTGGAGCTGCCGCAGGCCCAGTTCGTCCTGATGTCGGCCACGCTCGGTGACGTCCGGATGTTCGAGGAGGACCTGACCCGCCGTACCGGCCGCCCCACCTCCGTGGTCCGCTCGGCGACCCGGCCGGTCCCGCTCAGCTACGAGTACCGGCTGACGCCGATCACCGAGACGATCACCGAGCTGCTGGACACCCGGCAGTCGCCGGTCTACATCGTGCACTTCACGCAGGCCGCGGCGGTCGAGCGGGCGCAGTCGCTGATGAGCATCAACATGTGCACCAAGGAGGAGAAGGAGAAGATCGCCGATCTCATCGGCAACTTCCGCTTCACCACCAAGTTCGGCCAGAACCTCTCCCGTTACGTACGCCACGGCATCGGTGTGCACCACGCCGGGATGCTCCCGAAGTACCGGCGGCTGGTCGAGAAGCTCGCGCAGGCCGGTCTGTTGAAGGTCATCTGCGGTACGGACACGCTCGGCGTCGGCGTCAACGTCCCCATCCGGACGGTGCTGTTCACCGCGCTGACCAAGTACGACGGCACCCGGGTGCGGACGCTGCGGGCACGCGAGTTCCACCAGATCGCGGGCCGGGCCGGCCGGGCGGGCTTCGACACGGCGGGCTTCGTCGTCGCCCAGGCCCCCGAGCACGTCGTCGAGAACGAGAAGGCGGTCAAGAAGGCGGGTGACGACCCGAAGAAGAAGCGCAAGGTCGTCCGCAAGAAGGCGCCCGAGGGCTTCGTCGCCTGGTCCGAGACCACGTTCGACAAGCTGATCCAGTCCGACCCGGAGCCGCTGACGTCCCGTTTCCGGGTCACGCACACCATGCTGCTCTCCGTCATCGCGCGCCCCGGCAACGCCTTCGACGCGATGCGGCATCTGCTGGAGGACAACCACGAGCCGCGCAAGGCGCAGCTGCGGCACATCCGCCGGGCGATCGCGATCTACCGTTCGCTGCTGGACGGCGGCGTCGTGGAGCGGCTGGAGAAGCCCGACGCGGAGGGCCGTATCGTGCGGCTCACCGTCGACCTTCAGCAGGACTTCGCGCTGAACCAGCCGCTGTCCACGTTCGCGCTCGCCGCGTTCGAGCTGCTGGACGCCGACTCGCCGTCGTACGCGCTGGACATGGTCTCGGTGGTGGAGTCGACGCTCGACGACCCGCGTCAGATCCTCGCCGCGCAGCAGAACAAGGCGCGCGGTGAGGCGGTCGGGCAGATGAAGGCCGACGGCATCGAGTACGAGGAGCGGATGGAGCTCCTCCAGGAGGTCACGTACCCGAAGCCGCTCAGCGAGCTGCTGTGGCACGCGTACGACGTCTACCGCCAGAGCCACCCGTGGGTCAGCGACCACCCGGTGTCGCCGAAGTCGGTGATCCGCGACATGTACGAGCGCGCGATGACGTTCACCGAGTTCACGTCGAACTACGAGCTGGCGCGTACCGAGGGCATCGTGCTGCGGTATCTCGCGAGCGCGTACAAGGCGCTGGAGCACACCATCCCGGACGACATCAAGTCCGAGGACCTGCAGGACCTCATCGCCTGGCTCGGGGAGATGGTCCGTCAGGTCGACTCCAGTCTCCTCGACGAGTGGGAGCAGCTCGCCAATCCCGAGGTGGAGACGGCCGAGCAGGCGCAGGAGCGGGCCGACGAGGTCAAGCCGGTCACGGCCAACGCGCGCGCCTTCCGGGTGCTGGTGCGCAACGCGATGTTCCGCCGGGTCGAGCTGGCCGCGCTGGACCGGGTCCGCGACCTGGGCGAGCTGGACGGGGACGCGGGCTGGGACGAGGACGCGTGGGGCGAGGCGATGGACGCGTACTGGGACGAGTACGAGGAGCTGGGCACCGGCCCGGACGCCCGCGGGCCGAAGCTGCTGAAGATCGACGAGGACGCGGAGCACGGTCTCTGGCGGGTCCGGCAGACGTTCGCCGACCCGAACGGCGACCATGACTGGGGCATCAGTGCCGAGGTCGATCTGGCCGCGTCCGACGAGGAGGGCCGGGCCGTTCTCCGGGTCACCTCCGTGGGCCAGCTGTGAGCGCGTCCCCGCCGGTGGCGACGCTGCGAGAGTGGAGAAGAACCGCATGACGAACCCCGCCGAGCGTCTGGTCGACCTGCTCGACCTGGAGCGGATCGAGGTCAACATCTTCCGCGGCCGCAGTCCCGAGGAGTCCCTGCAACGGGTCTTCGGCGGGCAGGTGGCCGGTCAGGCCCTGGTGGCGGCGGGCCGCACCACGGACGGGGACCGTCCGGTGCACTCGCTGCACGCCTACTTCCTGCGTCCGGGCCGTCCCGGGGTGCCGATCGTCTACGAGGTCGAGCGGGTCAGGGACGGCCGGTCCTTCACCACCCGCCGGGTGACGGCCGTCCAGCAGGGCCGGACGATCTTCAACCTGACGGCGTCGTTCCACCGCCCGGAGGAGGCGGGGTTCGAGCACCAGTTGCCGCCGGCCAGGATCGTGCCCGATCCGGAGGAACTGCCCACGGTCGCCGAGGAGGTCGGCGAGCACCTGGGCGTGCTGCCGGAGGCGCTGGAGCGGATGGCGCGGCGCCAGCCGTTCGACATCCGCTATGTCGACCGGCTGCGTTGGACGCGGGAGGAGATCAAGGACGCGGACCCGCGCAGCGCGGTGTGGATGCGCGCGGTCGGCCCGCTGGGCGACGACCCGCTGGTGCACACGTGTGCGCTGACGTACGCGAGCGACATGACGCTCCTCGACGCGGTGCGCATTCCGGTGGAGCCGCTGTGGGGGCCGCGCGGCTTCGACATGGCGTCGCTGGACCACGCGATGTGGTTCCACCGTCCGTTCCGGGCCGACGAGTGGTTCCTGTACGACCAGGAGTCGCCGGTGGCGACCGGTGGCCGGGGTCTGGCGCGGGGCCGGATCTACGACCGCGAGGGGAATCTGCTGGTGTCCGTGGTGCAGGAGGGCCTGTTCCGCCGGCTGGACACCCCGGTGTCCTGAGGGGTCAGGTGCCCGGCAGCGGATCCTGGTCGACCTCGTGACGGCGGGTACGGATGTCGGGCGGCGCCGGGTGCAGTTTGGCGTCGCACGACGGGCCGAGTCCCGTCCTGCGTGAGGCCGTGCCGGTGAGCGGGCGACCGCACAGGCGGCAGCGCACGACGCGGTGCCCGGTGGCCGCGGTGGTGCCGGGCAGTTGCCCGGTGTCGGTGCCGGGGACGGGTTCTGGGGACTCCACGCGTCGATCATCCCAGGTGGCGTCGTGGCACGCCCGTGGGGCCGGTCCGCGGCCGGTGGCGGCCCTCACGGCGGAGGAGCCGGCCGGTCGGGCGCCACGTGCCTCGCTCCTCCCTCGCCCCTCGGTCCGTTAGCCCATTGGACGGACAGCGCGGCCCGTCGGCCCCGGCGGGCGCGCGCCTGACCGCCGCCGCCGTGCGCCGCCGCGGAAGGTGGTCGCGCGCGGTGCTCCGCGGGCGGCGAGACCGCGGCCCCGGCACCGGAGGGACGTCGGCGAAGGAGGCACGGTCATGACGGCCGATCAGGTGCTCACGGGGCTTGGGCTGATCGTGGTGCTCGCGGTCGGCTCACAACTGCTGGCGAGCCGGCTGCGCGTCCCGGCGCTGCTCGTGCTGCTGCCGGTGGGGTTCACCGCCGGGGCAATCACCGACACCGTCAACCCCGAACGGCTGCTGGGCGCCGCCTTCTCCCCGCTGGTGTCCCTGGCGGTGGCGGTGATCCTCTACGACGCCGGTCTGGGCCTGGAGCTCAGACGGCTCACGGGGCACACGCGCCGTGTCGTGGTCCGGCTGCTCTGGCTGGGGGCCCTGCTCACCCTGGTGTCCGCCGCCCTGTTCGCCGTACCGGTGCTGGACATGTCGATGCCGGCGGCGGTGATGCTCGCCGCCATCCTCGTCGTCTCCGGGCCGACCGTGGTCGGGCCGCTGCTCAACTTCGTCCGGCCCACCGAGCGGCTGCAGCGCGTCCTCGTCTGGGAGGGCTCACTGATCGATCCGGTGGGCGGCATCCTGGGGGCGCTCGTCTTCCATGGCGTCGTCGCCGGCGGCCGGCACGGGTTCGGCAGCCAGCTGGCGGGCTTCATGATCAGTGCGGCCGTCGGGCTGGCCGGGGGCGTCGCCGGGGCGGTGCTGCTGTGGCTGGTGCTGAGCCGGATGCGGCTGAGCGAGGAACTGGCGACCTCGGTGCAGATCGCCGCCGTGATCGGGGCGGCGGCGGCCTGTGACGCGCTCCGCGACGACACGGGACTGATCTCGGCGGTCGTCATGGGGATGGCCATGGCCAATCTGCCGGGCCTGGACATCCCGGCCCGGCGGCCGTTCCTCGAGACGCTGGTCTCCCTGACGATCGGTCTGCTGTTCATCTCCATCTCGGCCACGGTCACCCCGGCGTCCCTGCGGCACGTGGTGCTGCCGTCGCTCGCCCTGGTCGCGCTGCTCGTCCTGGTGACCAGACCGCTGGTCGCCCACCTCGCTGCCCTTCGCACCGATGTGCCGCGCGGGGAACGGTGGTTCATCGGCTGGATGGCCCCGCGCGGCATCGTGGCCGCCGCCACGGCCTCCACGTTCTCGGCCGAGCTGGTCGCGCAGGGGATCGCGGGCGCCGAGCGCATCCTGCCCGCCACCTTCGTCGTGATCGTCGCCACGGTCACGCTGTACGGCCTGACGGCGTACCCGGTGGCCAAGCGGCTCGGGGTGCTGCGCCCCGCGCGGTCCCGGCCGCTGCTCGTGGGCGGCGCCCCGTGGGCGGTCGACCTGGCGTGCGCGCTGCGTTCGGCGGGGCTTGACGTCCTGATGTGGGCCGGCGCGGACCGGGAGCGGGCACGGATCGAGGCGGCCGGGCTGAAGCTGGCCCCCGGTGAGCTGCTCGCCTCGGCGACCGGCGCCGGCGCGGAACTGGAGGGCATCACCGGGGTGCTGCTGCTCACGGACGAGGACGATTTCAACGCCCTCGCGTCGATGACGCTCCGCGAGAGCGTCGAGGGCCCGGTCCACCGGCTCCCGGCGCCCACGGCAGGCCACGGGGTGGTGGCGCCCTACACGGGCGGGGAGTCGCTGTTCGGCGGCGGGCTCAACGGTCCTGAGCTGTCCCGGAGGTTCGGGGCGGGGGCCCGTGTGGTGGCCCGGCCGGCCGGGCCGGATCTCCCGGCGGGCGAGGCGCTGCTGTTCGTGGTGGGGCCGGACGGCCGGCTGACACCGGTCACGGACACCGGGACGCCCACTCCCGCGAAGGGGGACACCGTCATCGTGCTGAGCCCGGCCCCGGCCGCGTGAGCGGCCGTCGGCTGACCCGCGGTGTGCGTCCCGGGCCGGCGTCGCGCCGCTTCAGCCGCGCCGGGTGTCCAGCGCCTCGTCGAGGGTGCGCGCCGCGGTGATGAGCGAGAGATGGGTGAACGCCTGCGGGAAGTTGCCCAGTTGCTCGCCGCTTGGGCCGATCTCCTCGGCGAAGAGACCGACGTGGTTGGCATAGGTGAGCATCTTCTCGAAGGTGTAGCGGGCCAGCCGCAGCCGTCCGGCGCGGGCCAGGGCGTCCACGTACAGGAAGGTGCAGAGGCTGAACGTGCCCTCCGCACCGCGCAGTCCGTCCGGTGAGGCGGCCGGGTCGTAGCGGTGGACGAGGCTGTCGGAGACGAGCGTGCGGTCCATGGCGTCCAGGGTGGAGAGCCAACTGGGGTCCCTCGGGGCCAGGAAACCGACCCGGGGGCATCAGGAGGAGCGAGGCGTCGAGGACCGCGCTCCCGTACTGCTGGACGTAGGACGCTTCCCCGCACGGCGCGCACGGCCCGCACCAGGGTGTGCCGGTCGGTCGGTGCCCCGGTGAGCGAGGGGACCATCCGGTCGAGGACCTCGCCGACCCCGTCCGGTGACATGAACCGGGTGACCAGCACGGCGGTGTCCGGGTAGTAGAGCTGCCGGCAGGAGTGGCCGGGGCCGTCGGGCGACAGCCGGAAGAAGCCGCCCCGGTCGTGGTCGAGCAGGGCGGCGAAGACGCTGGGTGAATCGAACCTCGGCGCGGCCAGCCAGTCGACGACACCCTGGGCGGAGATCAGCGCGACGGTCTGCAGGTCTCCCACGAGACCGTGGTCGGCTATGGGCGGGTACCGGTCCATGCGTGTCCAATCCCAGGCAGGTCCTGCACCACCCACTATCCGCCGGAGTCGGTCCCGGCGCCCGGCCGCCCGTCTGCTGGTGCCGGAACGCTGCCGACCGGCGATGATCGGGAGGAGCCGGGCAGCGTCGTCCCTTCGTGCCCGCACGGTGGTCAGGAGGGTCCCGATGCCGCAGGACATCAGCCCGGTACGGTACGGCGGCGAGTTCCCCACGCCCGACGAGCGGGCGGCGCGCGGCAAGGCGGCCCGCCGTGCGGTGCCGCGCTCCAGCCACGCCGTGTTCGAGCCGCCGGCGGGCCGGCCCGACCCGCTGGACGTCCTGGAGGCACAGTCGGCGGAAAGGGTGCCCGAACTCGTCCCGATCCGTTACGGGCGCATGGCCGAGTCGCCGTTCCGCTTCTACCGGGGCGCGGCCGCGATCATGGCCGCCGATCTGGCGGCCACCCCGGTCTCCGGGATCAGGGCCCAGCTGTGCGGGGACGCCCACCTGCTGAACTTCCGGCTGCTGGCATCGCCGGAGCGGCAGTTGCTCTTCGACATCAACGACTTCGACGAGACGCTGCCGGGGCCCTGGGAGTGGGACGTCAAGCGGCTGGCCGCCAGCCTCGTCATCGCGGGCCGGGCCAACGGCTTCAGCGACCGGGAGCGCGCCGCCGTCGTGCTGGCCACGGTCAGGTCGTACCGCGAGTGGATGATCAGGTTCGCCGGCATGCGCCATCTCGACGTCTGGTACGCGCGTACGGACGCCGAGCGGCTGCGGACCGTCGCGACGGAGCAGTTGCGCAAGCGCGGGCGCAAGCAGGTGGCCCGTGCCATGGCCAAGGCCCGTACCCGGGACAGCCTGCAGGCCTTCGGCAGACTCACCGAGGTGGTCGACGGACGGCGGCGGATCGCCGCGGACCCGCCCCTGCTCGTCCCGGTCGCCGATCTGATGCCCGAGGTGGAGCGCCGGGCCTTCGAGGAGCAGTTCCGGCGGCTGATCGACGGCTACGCCCGCAGTCTGGCCTCCGACCGGCGCACGCTGCTGTCGGGATTCCGCCTCGTCGACGTGGCGCGCAAGGTGGTCGGTGTGGGCAGCGTCGGAACCCGGTGCTGGATCATCCTGCTGCTCGGCCGGGACAGCGGGGACCCGCTCTTCCTGCAGGCCAAGGAGGCCGGTCCCTCGGTGCTCGCCCCGTATGCCGGTGCGGGCCCCTACCGCAACCAGGGCAGCCGGGTGGTCGCGGGCCAGCGGCTGATGCAGGCGGCGAGCGACATCTTCCTGGGCTGGGAGCGGGTGGACGGCTTCGACGGCCGGCCCCGGGACTTCTACGTCCGGCAGTTGCGCGACTGGAAGGGCATCGCCCAGCCGGAGCTGATGGTTCCGCGGGGGCTCGGTGTCTTCGGCGAGGTCTGCGGTGCCACTCTGGCACGGGCCCACGCCCGCTCCGGCGACCGGATCGCGATCGCGTCGTATCTGGGCCGCGGCGAGGTGTTCGACCGTGCGCTCCAGCAGTTCGCGGAGGCGTACGCCGACCGGAACGAGCGCGACCATCAGGCCCTGGTCGACGCGGTGCGGTCCGGCCGGCTGCCCTCGGCCGAGCCGGCCGGCGACGGATCCTGATCCGCGCCGCACGCCGGCCGACGGCGTCACGCCCGCCCGGTGCGGACATACCCGCCCAAGTCGCCACATCGTGGTATCACCGTGGAGACGCTCCCGGCCCGGGGCGTTCACGGGGATCCGCGATGCCTAGGAGACAACGAGCATGCCGGACAAGTCCTCCGGAGCGCCCGCCGCCGGGCCGCCCGATCCCGTCGCCCTGATCCGCACCCGCGGCTACACGGTCCTGCTGGTGATGGTGGCGATCATCGGCGTGCCCGTCTCGGCGGCGGCGTTCGGCTTCCTCGCGCTCGTCTCCGAACTGCAGTCGCTGACGTACCACGATCTGCCCGAGGCCCTGGGCTTCGACGGCACCCCCTCGTGGTGGCCCGTGCCGCTGCTCGCGGTGGCCGGTCTCCTGACCGGGCCGGCCGTGCGCTTCCTGCCGGGAACCGGCGGGCACAAGCCCGCCGAGGGGCTGGTGAGCACCGGCGCCCCGACGGCCGCGCAGCTGCCCGGCATCGCGCTGGCGGCGCTCGCCTCCCTCGGCCTCGGCGCCGTGCTCGGCCCCGAGGCTCCGCTCATCGCGCTGGGCGGGGGCCTGGCGGTGTACGCGGCGCGGCTGGTCAAGCCGGACCTGGATCCGGGAGCCGGCGCCGTGGTGGGGGCGGCGGGCAGTTTCGCCGCGGTCAGCGCCCTGCTGGGCTCGCCGCTGCTCGGTGCGTTCCTGCTGATGGAGGCCTCGGGGCTGGCCGGGATGATGCTCGGGGTGGCGCTCGTGCCAGGGCTTCTCGCGGCGGGGATCGGCGCGCTGATCTTCACCGGGCTCGGCTCCTGGACGGGCCTGGGGACGTACTCGCTGGCGCTGCACGAGGTGCCGCACGCCGACGGCCCCACCGTCGCCGAGTTCGGCTGGGCCGTCGCCCTCGGGCTGGGTGCCGCCCTCGCGGGCGCGGCGATCCACCGGCTCTCGCTGTTCCTCCAGCCGCGGGTGGAGCGGCGGACGGTGGTGGCCACCGCCGTGATGGGGGTGGTGGTCGGGGTGGCGGCGCTCGTGTACGCGGAGGGCACCGGCAAGTCGGGCTCGGAGGTGCTGTACTCGGGCGAGCACGCCCTCGGCCCGCTCCTCTCCGACAGCGCGCAGTACTCGGTGGGAGCCCTGCTGGTGCTCATCGCGTGCAAGTCGCTGGCCTACTGCGCCTCGTTGAGCGCCTTCCGGGGCGGGCCGGTCTTCCCTGCGATGTTCGTGGGCGCGGCCGGCGGACTGGCGCTCGCCCACCTGCCCGGGCTGAACCCGACCTCCGGTTTCGCCATGGGCATCGGGGCGATGTGCGTGGCCATGCTGAAGCTGCCGATGACGTCGGTGCTGCTGGCCACGTTGCTGCTGGGTTCCGAGGGGCTCACGGTGATGCCGCTCGTGATCGTGTCGGTGGTCGTCTCCTACGTCGTCACGCTGCGGATCACTCCCCCGCCCGCGGCGTTCGCGGCGGAGCCGGCCGGGCGGTGAACCGCCCCGCCCCACTCGGGCGGGGCGGCCTCACGTCAGACCCGCTCCCTCTGTTCGGGTGCCGCGCAGAGTGCCCAGATGATGAAGACGTCCAGGGCGATGAGCACGATGGACCACAGCGGATAGTGGGGCAGCCACAGGAAGTTGGCGAGCGCCCCGAGTCCGGCGAGGACGATGCCCACGGCGCGCGCCCAGGCGGCCCCGGTGAACAGGGCGCAGCCGGCCAGCACGATGACGATGCCGAGAACGAGGTGGATCCAGCCCCAGCCCGTCAGGTTGAACTGGAACACGTAGTCGCGGGTGGTGACGAAGACGTCGTCCTTGGCGATGGCGGCGATCCCCTGGAAGACCGCCATGGCCCCGCCGAAGATCATCAGGATCGCCGCGAAGGCGGTCCAGCCCGTCCGGAACGGGCTGGAGGGCGCCGCGGTGTCGCGGGGCGCTCTCGGTTCTCCATTGGTACTGGCCATGCCGGCCTCCTCGGGTAGCGGAACCACCCGGCGGTACGCGAAGTGCCCCGTCCGGGCCTCCCCCGTCCAAGCGTGGCACGGCGGGGCGCGACCGGCAGCACAGGAGCGGCGGCCTCCGGCCCCTGCACCGATTCCTCTCCGAATGGGGATAGCATCTCTGATGTGAGAGAAACAGACGGGAGCGGGATCTCGTCCGTCGAGGCCGGGCTCGCGGCACGCCTCGGTGAACTGCGCGTCGAGCGCGGCTGGTCGCTGGACGAGCTGGCCCGGCGCAGCGGGCTGAGCCGCTCCACGCTCTCCCGGCTGGAGCGCGGCGAGCTGAGCCCGACCGCCGCCCAGCTCGGGCGGCTGTGCACCGTCCACGAGCGGACCATGTCCCGGCTGCTGCTGGAGGTGGAGGAGCAGCCGCCGCAGCTCGTCCCCGCCGGGCGTCAGACGGTGTGGCGGGACGAGGCGTCGGGTTTCGTGCGCCGGTCCGTCTCGCCTCCGCATCCCGGCCTGCGCGCGGAGATCGTCGAGGGCGTCCTCGACGCGGGCGCCGTGATCGCGTACGGGAATCCGCCGGTCCCCGGCCTCGAGCAGCACATCTGGGTGCTGGAGGGGACGCTGCACCTCACCGTCGACGCCACCGTGCACACGGCCGGCCCGGGCGACTGCCTGCGGTTCCGGCTGCGCGGTCCGTCCCGCTTCCACTGTCCGGGCCCGGATCGGGTCCGTTACGCACTGATGATCGTCGCACCGTGAAAGGACCCGCCGCATGACCGAGATCGTCCCGGTGACCGGACCCGAACTGGTCACCTACGCCGATGAACTGGCCGCCCTCCTGGTGGAGACGGTCGAGGGCGGGGCGTCCGTGGGCTTCCTGGCGCCGCTCGACCGGGCCGCCGCCGCGTGCTGGTGGCGGGAGCGCGCCGCGTCCGTGGAGGCGGGGCACCACCGGGTGTGGATCGCCCGGGACGGCGAGCGGATCGCGGGGACCATCGGCCTCGTGCCGGCCCCGCTGCCCAACGCCCGCCACCGGGCCGAGGTCGCCAAGCTGATCGTCCGCCCGTCGGCTCAGGGCCGGGGGCTCGGCCGGGCGCTGCTCGACGCGGTGGAGCGTTCGGCGGCCGGGGACGGGCTCACGCTGCTGATCCTGGACACCGAGAGCGGCAGCCAGGCCGAGCGGCTGTACCGCTCGGCCGGCTGGACGGAGTGCGGGTCCGTGCCGGACTACGCCGGTGACCCGGCCGGTGTCCTGAAGCCGACCACCTTCTACTACAAGGCGGTCGGCCGGGACACCGCCGCGTCCGCTCAGGCGGCGAGCCCTTCGACGTCCTTGTAGGCGACGCCGTCCTTCATGACCAGCAGGATGTTCGCGGGGTCGCCGAGGGCCCCGATGTCTTCGAGCGGGTTGCCGCGGGCGATCACGACGTCCGCGCGCTTGCCGGGCTCCAGGGTGCCGATCTCGGCGGCGAGTCCCAGGAGTTCGGCGGCCTCGGCGGTACCGGCGCGCAGGGCGCCCATCGGGGTCATGCCGCACTCCACGAGGTATCCGAGCTCGCGCAGGTTGGTGCCGTGCTCGGCGATGCCGCAGTCGGTGCCCATCGCGATCCGCACCCCGCGCTCGACGGCGCGCGGGATGTGCCGGCGGGCGACGTCCTGCCAGTGCTTCTTCTTCGCGTACGCCCAGGGGGCGGCCTTCGCGGGGTCCGGGTCGGTGTTGGCCGTGGTGAGCGTCGGCACGAGGAAAGTGCCCCGCTCCAGCATCAGGCCGATGGCCTCGTCGTCGATCTCGTAGCCGTGCTCGACGCTGGCGACACCGCCCCGCACCGCGTTGAGGATTCCGCCCCTGCCCTGGGCGTGGGCGGCGACCTTCTTGCCCCGGTGTCCGGCGGCGATCTCCGTGATCGTACGGATCTCGTCCTCCAGGAACCCGTCGTCGTCGGGCTGGTCGGTCGGGCTCCACACCCCGCCGGTCGCCGCGATCTTGACGCAGTCGGCGCCCCGGCGCAGCACGTCGCGGACCGCCCTGCGGCATTCGGCGGGGCCGTCGGCCAGCCGCCCCATGGCGTTGTTGTTGGGGCGGTCGTCGTTGCCGGACCGGAAGTCGCCGTGCCCGCCGGTCGGGCTGAGCATGGCGACCGCGACCTGGAGACGGGGGCCGACGAGCAGACCGGACTCGACGGCGCGCCGGTGTCCGGCGTCGGCGCCGCCGAGGTCGCGTGCGGTGGTGACACCGGCTTCGAGGGTCTGCTTCATCCGGGGCCCGGCGAGGAAGGTGAGCAGGCTGTGCGGGAGGGTGGCGATCTCGGCGTGGCTCATGGCCGTTCCCGGGGCGGCCATGTGGACGTGGCAGTCGATGAAGCCGGGGAGTATCGCGTCGCCGTGGACGTCGATGCGCCTCGTCGCGGCCGTGGTGGCGGGGCGGTCCCCGGCCGGGCCCGCCCACACGACGCGGCCGTCCTCGATGAGGACCGCGCCGTCGCGGACCGGTTCGCGCCCGGTGCCGTCGATGAGCAGGCCGTTGTGCAGGAGTACGGAGGTGGTGGGGGCGGGCATGGCGCTGTTCCTTCCCTGGAGAGGGCGCAAGGGGGCTGGGCGGACGTTCAGTTGGCGGCTTTCGCGGGGCGGGCCACGATCGCCGCGGCGACGGCGACGAGGACCGAGACCGCGGCGCAGCACCACCACACGGTGGTGTAGGCGTCGATCGTCGGGATCTCGGTGCCCTTGAAGGTGAGGGCGGTGAGGATGGCCGCGAAGACGGCTCCCGCGACGGAACCGCCCACGGTCTTGGCGGTGTTGTAGATGCCGGTGGCGATGGCGGTGCGCTCGTGGGGGCTGGAGTCGACGATCAGGACGGGCATCGCGCTGAGGGCGAGACCGACGCCCGCGCCGACGACGACGTTGACGACGACGAACTGCCAGGGGTGGTCGTGGGCGGCGATCAGGAACACGTAGCCGATCGCCATGAGGACCCCGCTGAGCGCCAGGGCGCCGCGTCCGCCGATGAGCTTGAAGAGCCGGGAGGCGAACAGCGAGGCGACGAAGGCCATGACGCCGGACGGCAGCATCAGCCAGGCGATCCCGAGGGCGTCGTAGCCGAATCCGTAGCCGACCTTGTCGGCGGGCGAGGAGACGAAGAGCACCAGTGCCGTCTGGGCGCCGAACAGGGCGGTGCCCAGCAGGAAGCTCGCCGCGTAGACGGGGAGCAGGGTGCGCTGCACGGTCAGGCGGATGTCGACGATCGGCTCGGCGACGCGGAGTTCGACCAGGACCCAGACGACGAGGGTGACCGCGGCGACGGCGAACAGGCCGAGGGTGGCCGCGTCGGTCCAGCCCCACTTGGGTCCCTGGGAGATGCCGAGCAGCAGGGTGGCGAGTCCGACGCTGAGGAGTCCGGCGCCGGCCCAGTCGACCCTGCCCTCGGCCCGGGTCTTGGACTCGGGCACCAGGAAGAAGACGACTCCGGCGCACAGGACGGTGGCGGCGGCGGGGATCCAGAGGACGCCGTGCACGGAGGAGATGACCTCGCGGAGCAGTCCGGAGATGACCATGCCGGCGCTGGCGCCGAAGGTCAGCGCCCCGACGAGCATGGCGATGGCGCTGCGGGCGCCCGCGGCGTCCAGCCGGTCGCGGACCAGTCCGATCTCCAGGGGCAGGAGCGCGGCGAGCGGTCCCTGGAGCACCCGGCCGACCAGCAGCACCTCGAAGGAGGGCGCCCAGGCGACGAGCACGGAACCGACGGCGAGACAGAGGACGGCGATGCGCAGCAGCCGCCGGTGGCCGTACATGTCCCCGAGCCTGCCGAACAGCGGCACGGAGACGGCGGCGGCGAGGAGCTGTGCGGCGTTGACCCAGTTGAGGTCGCCCGCGCCGACGTTCAGTACGGTGCCGAGCTCGGGGAGCAGGGTCGGCATCATCCCCTGGATGATGCCGCTGGTCAGCTCGACGAAGACCAGGAATCCGACGACCGCGGCGACGCGGGTGGCGCCGAGGCCGGGCGCGCCGGCGCCCGCGGTGGGCTGGATACGCGACATGGGTTCTCCACTTGGGCACGGCCGCGCGGGGGTGCGCGGCGGGTGGTGGGGCAGGGGACTTCGCAGGTGGGTGACGCGGAGCCGGGCCGGATCAGGGGGTGGGCTGCCGGCCGGCGTCGAGGAGTGAACGGGCCACGGCCCGTACGACGACCAGGTCGGCGGGTCCCGGGGTGATGCCGAGGGCGGCCAGCGCCGCCCCGGTGTCCGGGAATCCGTCGTCCGGGGCGGTTACGGGCGCGGGTGCCGGTCCGGTGCGGTCCGGGTCGTGGAGCGGTGCGGGACGCCGCCCGGGGTCGGGGGCGGCCCGGCGCAGATGCCAGGTGGTGGCGGCCTGGTAGGCCTCGCCCGCGGCGATCAGGGTGTGCTCGCTGCGGGGGCGGCCCGCCAGTTGGAGGGAGAGCGGCAGTCCGGCGGGGTCGGCGCCCATGGGGAGCGCGAGGGCCGGGAAGCCGGTGGGGTTCCAGACGGCGGTGAGGTTGAGTTCCTCGCCGGGTGCGGCCTCCTGCGCGTACGGCCGCGCCGCCGCGGGCCAGGTCGGGGTGGCGACCATGTCGACGCCGTCGGGTCCGTCCATCCGCTCCAGCAGTTGCGCGGTGAGACGTGCGCGGGTGTGCTGGGCGCGGAGGTAGAGGTGGGCCGGGAGGAGTCCGCCCGCGGCGGCCAGCCGGCGAAAGCTCCGGCCGTGCCCGTCCCAGTCGGCTGCGAGCCGTTCACCGTGGGCGGAGAAGGCCTCGGAGAGCATGGTGACGGCGTTGACCGCGAGCAGGCCGCCGAACTCCGGGAGTGCGAACTCCCTTATTTCGGCGCCGAGTTCGGCGAGGGTGCGCAGTGCCTCCGCGAAGGCGTCGCGACAGGTCCCGGTGATGCCGGGTGCGTCCAGCAGTCCGTACGGTACGCCGATGCGCAGCCCTCGCACGCCTTCGGCGGCGGGCCGGGGCCGGCCGGTCATCGCATCGAGCAGGAGTCCGCAGTCACGGGCGGTGACGGCCATCGGGCCGAGGACGTCCTGCGAGGGGCTGAGCGGGACGCAGCCGTCGACGGGCAGCAGTCCGAAGGTGGTCTTGAGACCGGTGGTCCCGCAGAGCGCGGCGGGCAGCCGGACGCTGCCTGAGGTGTCGCTGCCGAGCGCGCCGAGGAAGAGTCCGGCGGCGATGCCCGCGCCGTTGCCGGTGCTCGATCCGCCGGTCCAGCGCTCGGGGTCCCACGGGTTGCGGGGCACCGGGAAGGTGTGGGCGGGGTCCGGGCGGCCCATGGCGTACTCGGCCATGGTGGTCTTGCCGAGGACGACGGCGCCGGCGCCGCGCAGCCGGGCGACGGCCGGTGCGTCGAGCCCGCGCCACCAGTGCGGGTCGTGGACGGGGCTCTGGGCGGTGGCCGGGCCCTCGGCGGTGGCGAGGTTGTCCTTCACCGCGAGCGGCAGCCCGTGCAGCGGACCGCGGTCACCGGCGGGGAGCGAGTCGGCCGCACGGGCGGCGGCAAGCGCCTGCTCCGGGAAGCGGGTCACGTACACGCCGAGGAGCGGGTCGAGCACCTCCGCGTCGGCGAGCGCGGCAGTCACGAGTTCCGCACTGCCGACGGCGCCCGAGCGAAGCGCCGAGGCAGCGTCGGCGAGGGTGGCGAAAGGCTGCTGCACGCTGCACCTCTGAAGGGGGATGTGGCCGGTTCTGATGAAGTAGGGCGATGCTAATCTCCGATCAAGAAACGGCCGGGAATTGCTCTTCCCTGTCGTGAATCATGATCGAATGCAGCTTTTTCCCACACGGTCTCCCGGTACGGATTCTCGATGACTGAAAATCTCCCCTCGCTGAGCGAGCTGGACCTGGCCCTGGTCAACGCCTTGCAGATCAATCCGCGGGCCCCCTGGACCGAGCTGGCGAAGGCCCTGGACATCGACGCGGCGACCGCGGCCCGGCGCTGGGAGCGGCTGCGGTCGGCGGGCCATGCCTGGGTGACGGCGTATCCGTACGGCGCCTCGGGAGCCGGTGCGCTGATCGAGATCGACTGTGCGCCGGGGCAGGCGGGGGCGGTCGCGGAGCTGCTGTCGGCGGACCCGCACGCGGTGACCGTGGAGCATGCGGCGGGCGGCCGCGATCTGCTGGTCACGGCGATGGCCATCGGCTTCGGCGCGCTCTCGCGCTACATCGTGGACCGGCTCGGGACCATCCCCGGCATCATGGCGACCCGGGCGCATCTGATCACCCGCAGTTACACCGAGGGCAGTGTGTGGCGGCTGACGAGCCTCAGCCGTTCCCAGCAGGAGGCACTGGCCGGGTCCCGGCGGTCGGCGCTGGGAGACGCCCCGCATCTGCCCGAGTACGCCGAACTCGTCACCGCGATCGGCGAGAACGGGCGGATGTCCCTCAGCGAGCTCGCCGACCAGCTCGGCATCTCGGTGAACACCGCGAGCCGCCGGCTGAACCGGCTGCTGGAGGCGGGCCGGCTGGTGATCCGCTGCGACCTGGCCCGCTCGCTGTCGGGGTCACCGGTCGCCGTGACCTTCTTCGGCACCGTGGCGGCCGAGCATCTGGACTCCACCGCACGGGAGTTGGCCAAGCTTCCGGAGATCAGGCAGTGCCTGGGACTGGCCGGTCCGCAGAATCTCATCGCGACCGTCTGGGTCTCGTCCCTGGTGGACGCCCAGGCCCTGGAGGTACGGCTCGCCGCGACCCTCCCCCACCTGCGGATCGCCGACCGCGCGGTCGCGCTGCGGGCGGTGAAGCTGATGGGCCGGCTGCTGGATCCGGACGGCCGGGCGGTCGGCTTCGTGCCGATGAACCTGTGGGCGTAAGAATGGCGTGGAAGACACCGAAGAGGAGAGACACCCATGACGCTGCACGACATCCCGCTCCACACCCTGACCGGCGAGCCGACCACGCTGGGCGCGTACCGCGGCCGGGCGGTCCTGCTGGTGAACGTCGCCTCCAAGTGCGGACTGACCCCGCAGTACGCCGGTCTTGAGCGGCTCCAGAAGGAGTACGGGGACCGGGGCCTCACCGTGCTCGGCGTGCCGTGCAACCAGTTCGGCGGCCAGGAGCCCGGCAGTTCGGAGGAGATCCAGACGTTCTGCTCGACGACGTACGGCGTGAGCTTCCCGCTGCTGGCGAAGACCGAGGTCAACGGCGCGGGCCGGCACCCGCTCTACGCGGAGCTCACCCAGCTCGCGGACGCGGACGGGGAGGCCGGTGACATCCAGTGGAACTTCGAGAAGTTCCTGATCTCGCCCGCGGGCGAGCCGGTCGCCCGGATCCGTCCCCGCACGGAGCCGGACGCCCCGGAGGTCGTCGCGGCCATCGAGGCCCAGCTCCCCGCCTGAGCATCGGAACGGCTCCGGCCCCCTCCCCTGTCGGTGTGACAGGCGGAGGGGGCCGGAGCCGTTCGGGAAGCGGGTTCAGCGGATCGGCATCCCGGACAGGGTGCGGGCGATCACCAGGCGCTGGATCTCGCTCGTGCCCTCGAAGATCGTGTAGATCGCGGCGTCCCGGTGCATCCGCTCCACCGGGTACTCACGGGTGAAGCCGTTGCCGCCGAGGATCTGGACCGCCTGCGCGGTGACCTTCTTGGCGGTCTCGCTCGCGTACAGCTTGGACATGGAGCCCTCGGCGGCCTCGAAGGGCTTGCCGGCGCTCGCCATCCACGAGGCGCGCCAGACGAGCAGCCGGGCCGCGTCGATCCGGGTGCGCATGTCGGCGAGCTGGAAGGCGATGCCCTGGTTGTCGATGATCGGGCGGCCGAACTGGGTCCGGGTCTTCGCGTAGTCCAGCGCGACCTCGTACGCGGCCCGGGCGGTGCCGACCGCCATGGCACCGACGGCCGGGCGGGACGCCTCGAAGGTGGCCATCGCCGCGTTCTTCACGCGCTCGCCGCCACCGGAGGCGGCGCGCTCACGGGCCCGGGCGAGGCGCTGGTCGAGCTTCTCCTTGCCGCCGAGCAGGCAGTGGCCCGGGATGCGCACGTCCTCCAGGACGACCTCGGCGGTGTGCGAGGCGCGGATGCCGTGCTTCTTGAACTTCTGCCCCTGGGAGAGGCCGGGGGTCCCGGGCGGCACGATGAAGGAGGCGTGCCCCTTGGAGCCGAGCTCCGCGTCGACGACCGCGACCACGACGTGGACGTTGGCGATGCCGCCGTTGGTCGCCCAGGTCTTGGTGCCGTTGAGCACCCACTCGTCCTTGGCCTGGTCGTACACAGCGCGGGTGCGCATCGATGCGACGTCGGAGCCGGCGTCCGGCTCGGAGGAGCAGAAGGCGGCGACCTTCACGTCGTTCGCGTCGCCGTACATCTGGGGAATCCAGGTGCCGATCTGCTCCTCGGTGCCGTTCGCGAGGACGCCGACGGCTGCCAGGCCCGTACCGACGATCGACAGCGCGATGCCCGCGTCGCCCCAGAACAGCTCCTCCATCGCCATCGGGATGCCGAGGCCCGTAGGGTCGAAGAACTGCTGCGCGTAGAAGTCGAGGGAGTAGATTCCGACCTTGGCCGCCTCCTGGATGACGGGCCAGGGCGTTTCCTCACGCTCGTCCCACTCCGAAGCGGCCGGACGGATCACATCGGCGGCGAAGCCGTGAAGCCAGTCACGGACCTGCTTCTGGTCGTCGTTGAGATCGAGCGTGAACTCGGCCATGTTCCCCTCCACGTACTGCCGTCAAAAACCCATCGTTACTTGCGGTAACAACAGTCTGTTACCGGCAAGTAGCCTCTGTCAACCGCCCGGGCCTCGATCCGCACCCCGCCGGACAGGGTGTTACGTTGCGCAGGCAGGACGGACAGGCACGGTCAGGGGTGGGAGAAACGACATGGAGACCACACGACAGGCCGAGCGACAGCGGACCGCGGCCGAGCGCCGCCGCCGCGAGTTGCTCGAGGCCGCCGACCGCGTGGTGCTCAGGGACGGCCCCGGGGCCTCGATGAACGCCATCGCGGCCGAGGCGGGCATCACCAAGCCCATTCTCTACCGGCACTTCGGCGACAAGGGCGGCCTCTACCGCGCCCTCGCCAAGCGGCACACCGACGCCCTGCTGAGCGCGCTGCGGGCCGCACTCGACGCCCCCGCGGACCGCCGCGCCCGGGTCGAGGCGACGCTCGACACCTATCTCGCGGCGATCGAGGCCCGGCCGCAGGTCTACCGCTTCCTGATGCACCCCTCCGAGGACGCGGTGCCCTCCCTCGAGCAGGGCTTCGACGTGGGCCGTCATTCGGCCCCGCTGCTGCGCCGCCTCGGCGAGGAACTCGCCATGGTCATCGCGGAACGGGTCGATCTCGGCCCGGACAGCCAGGAGATGGCGCGGATCTGGGGCCACGGCATCGTCGGCATGATGCACGCGGCCGGCGACTGGTGGCTGGGCGAACGCCCTTGCTCGCGCGAGCAGTTGGTCCGCAGCCTGGCCGACCTGCTCTGGGGCAGGCTGGCAGCGGCGGGCGACCGCCCCGGCGGTCCCGGGTTCTGAACGCGGCCGGTCAGCCGGTGCGCCCCCAGGGCGCCCGGCGGGCCGCACGCAGCGCCCGCACCCGGCGCAGCCCGGTCAGCCGGTCGGTGTAGACGGCGCCGTCGAGATGGTCGCACTCGTGCTGGAGGCAGCGGGCGAAGAAGCCGGTCCCCTCGATCCGCACCGGCTCCCCCGCGATGTCCAGCCCCTCCACCACGGCACGGTCGGAACGCGGCGTGCCCGCCTCGATGCCCGGCAGCGAGAGACAGCCCTCGGGGCCGCGCACGACGACATCGTCCGCCTCGACGAGCCTGGGGTTGACCACGTGCCCGAGGTGCCGGACGTCCTCGTCGTCGGGACAGTCGAAGACGAACACCCGCAGCGGAACACCGACCTGGTTCGCGGCGAGCCCGACGCCCTGCGCCGCGTACATCGTGGCGAACATGTCCTCGACGAGCCGGGCGAGCGAGGGGCCGAAGTCCGTGACGGGCTCGCACGCGGCGTGGAGCACCGGGTCACCGAACAGACTCATGGTCCGTACGAGGCCGGAACTGCCGGGGATGGGGCGGTTTCGCATGCCGGCCATCGTACGTTCCACGCACGGCCCGGCCGCCGTCACCCTTCCCGGGGACGGTGCGGCCTGGCGGTTACGGTGTCCTGCGTCAGCGCCGTCCGGCGCCTCCCCCGCGATCCCCGTCGGAGCCTCCGCATGCACCTCTCCACGCCTTCCGGCACCCCGTCCGCCGCCCGCCCCGGCGCCACCCCCGCCGAGGCCGGGGCCATCTGGTCCCTGGTCACGGGGATGTACGACGCGTACGTCGCGGGGGACCGCGCCCGGATCGACGCGTGCCTCGATCCGGCGGCGACCATCTGGGACTCCGCCGGAGGGCCGCTGGTCCAGGGACAGGACGAGCTGGACCGGCTGCGCGCCGAGCGGCCCGCCGCGGGCGACGGGCCCGAGGAGACCGGGCTGTACGCGTACGACCCGGTCGTCGACGTCTTCGGCGACACCGCGCTGCTGCGGCACTGGCTGCGCGTCACCTTCGCCCCGGCGCCGGGCGGCGTCCCGCTGCTTCCCGAGCTGAGCCGCAACACCGCCGTGCTGCGCCGGAGCGCAGGCGGACGCTGGCTGATCGTGCACCTGCACGAGGACGTCCAGCAGGCGGGCGGCGAGCCCGGGACCGTCTGACCATGCGCCGCGCACGGTGCCGCATCCTCATCCGTGCAGTGCGCACACGCCCGCGTCGACGGCCGCCGATAGCGTCCGCTCATCCTTGAGACAAGCCGGGAGGCGGCATGACGTACCGGGTGGCCATGGACATCGGTGGCACGTTCACCGATGTCGTCGCGTACGACGAGACGCGCGGCACCTATCTCGCAGCAAAGGCCCCGACCACGCCGGGCGATCTGGCGGAGGGCGTCTTCGCCTCGCTGGGCAGAGCCGTCGACGATCCGGGCGACATCTCGTTCTTCGTGCACGGCACCACGCAGGGGCTGAACGCCCTGCTGGAGCGCAAGGGCGCCCGCGTCCTGCTGCTCACCTCCGCCGGGATGCGGGACGTCTACCGCATCGCCCGCGGCAACCGTGACCGCATGTTCGACCTGCACTACCGCAAGCCGGCCCCCCTGGTCGGCACGGCGGACACCGCCGAGGCCGGCGGGCGGCTCGACTGGCGCGGCACCGAGCTGGTGCCCCTCGACGAGGAGGCGGTCCGCGCGGCCGCGCGGCGGGCCCGCGCGGAGGGCTTCGCGGCGGTCGCCGTGTCGTTCCTGTTCAGCTATGTCGACCCGGCGCACGAGCTGCGCGCCGGGGAGATCCTCGCCGAGGAGCTGGGCGATGACGTCATGGTCGTCCTCTCGCACCAGGTGGCGCGCGAGTGGCGGGAGTACGAGCGCACGTCGTCGGCCGTGCTGGACGCGTACACCGGCCCGGTCGTACGCCGCTACCTCGGCCGGATCGAGGAACGGTTCGCCGAGCGCGGACTGGCGGTGCCGGTCCAGGTGATGCAGTCGTCGGGCGGCATCGTCAACGCCGCGTACGCCCGCCGCCACCCGCTGCAGACACTGCTGTCGGGGCCGGTCGGCGGCACGATGGGCGGCACCGCGGCGGCCGCGCTGCTGGGGCGGCCCAACGCGATCTGCGTCGACATGGGCGGCACGTCCTTCGACGTGTCACTGGTCCTGGACGGGCGCCCGGACGTCTCCAACGAGGGCTCCGCGGACGGCTTCCCGGTGCTGATGCCCCTGGTGAACCTGCACACCATCGGCGCGGGCGGCGGTTCGCTCGCCTACGCCGAGGCGGGCGGTCTGCGGGTCGGCCCGGAGTCCGCGGGCGCGGTGCCCGGTCCCGCCTGTTACGGCCGCGGTGGCACCCGCGCCACGGTCACCGACGCGAACGCGGTGCTCGGCCGGGTGGACCCGGAGTGGTTCGCGGGCGGCCACATGACGCTCGATGTCGCGGCGGCGCGGCGTGCCGTCGGCGAGCTGGCCGGTGAGCTGGGCCTCGGGCCCATGGAGCTGGCGAGCGGCATCTGCTCGGTGGCCAATGCCAAGATGGCGCAGGCCATCCGTACCCTGACGGTCGAACACGGCCGGGAGCCGCGGGAGTTCGTACTCCTCGCGTTCGGCGGGGCGGGCCCGATGCACGCCGTCGAGATCGCGCGCGAGCTGGGTGTGGAAGAGGTCGTGGTCCCCCGTTTCCCCGGTGCGTTCTCCGCGTGGGGCATGCTCGGCACCGAGGTGCGGCGCGATCTGACCCGCCAGTTCTTCACGCCGGGCGACACGCTCGACGGCGACGCGATGGCCGGTGCGCTCGCGGGCCTGGAGGCCGACGGTCTGACCGCGCTCGGCGAGCAGCAGATCCCGGCGGAGCGGCGCCGCGTCGAGCACGCGGTGGACATGCGCTACGAGGGCCAGGACTACACCCTGACCGTGCCCCTGACCGACGCCGCCGAACCGGCAGCGGAGGGCTTCCTCGAATCGGTCGCCGACCGCTTCGCCGCGCTGCACGAGCGCCGCTACGGGCATGCCACACCCGGTGCCCCGGTCGAGTTCGTGACGCTGCGCACCACGGCACTGGGCGCGCTGCCGCCGCTGGAGCCCGCCGTGTTCGCACCGGAGACGGGCGGGGCGCCGACGCCCCGCAACAAGTCCGTCCACTTCGACGGCACGGTCCACGACACCCCCGTGCTGCGGCGCGAGCAGCTGTCCGCCGGCACTCATCTGGCAGGTCCCGCGATCATCGTCGAGGCCACCTCCACCACCGTCGTCCCGCCGGACGCGACCGTCACCGTCGACGCGCACGGCTTCCTCGTCATCAAGCTCGGAGGCGCATCCTGATGACCCACGCGACGCATTCGGACGGGTCCGGGATCGACCCGGTCACCACCGAGATCATCCGCTGCGCGCTGCTGCAGGCCGCGGAGGACATGAACACCACCCTGATCCGCTCCTCGTACACGCCCACGATCTACGAGGCCAAGGACTGCGCGGTCGCCCTCATGGACCGCGACCACAACGTCCTGGGCCAGTCGTCCGGGCTGCCGATCTTCCTCGGCAACCTGGAGGAGTGCACCCGGGCCACGGAGCGGATGTACGGGCCCGGCGTCTGGCAGCCCGGTGACGTCTGGGTCCTCAACGACTCCTACATCGGCGGCACCCACCTCAACGACGTCACGGTGTACGCGCCCATCCACGTCGAAGGCGAACTCGTCGGCTTCGCGGCCTCCCGCGCCCACTGGATCGACATGGGCTCCAAGGACCCGGGCGGTTCCATGGACTCGACGACGATCTACCAGGAGGGCCTGCGCATGGGCCCGCTGAAGATCTACGAGGCCGGCGAACCGTGCACGCTCACCCATGACCTGATTGCCCGTCAGGTGCGCTTCCCGCAGCCGACCCTCGGCGACATGCGGGCCCAGGTCGCCTGCGCCCGCACCGGTGCCCGGCGGCTGGCGGAGATCGTGCGGCGCTGGGGCATGGACACCCTGCTCGCCGCCCGCGACGCCATCTTCGAGCAGACGGAGCGGCTGGAGCGCGCCCAGATCGCGGCGATCCCGGACGGGGTGTACGAGGCGACGGGGCACCTCGACAACGACGGGATCGACCTCGGCACCCCGCTGCACGTCACCGTGAAGGTCACCATCGACGGCGACCGCATGACGATGGACGTCACGGACTGCGCCGAGCAGGCGACCGGTCCGGTCAACTGCGGGGCGGCCCAGACGGTCGCCGCCTGCCGGGTCGGCTACAAGCTGCTCGTCAGCGGCGAAGTCCCGCTCAACGGCGGCTCGTTCAAGCCCCTCGACGTGCTGACGCGTCCCGGCACGATGCTCGCGGCGGTCGAACCGGCCGCCTGCCAGTACTACTACTCGCACCTGGGTCTGCTGATCGACCTGGTCGTCAAGGCGCTGGCCCCGGCCGTTCCCGACCGCGCGGCGGCTGCCTCGTACGGCGACTCGATGATCGTGCAGTTCACCGGCCTCGACCCGCGCACCGGCAAGCTGTTCGTCTCCCAGGAGGCGACGGTCGGCGGCTGGGGTGCCTGGGAGAGCGGCGACGGCGAGTCCTGCCTGATCAACAACGTCAACGGTTCGCTCCGCGACATGCCGGTGGAGGTCCTGGAGACGCTGTTCCCGGTCCGGGTCGAGGAGTACGCCGTCCGGTCCGGCTCCGGCGGGCAGGGCCGCACGCGGGGCGGTGACGGGGTGGTCCGTCAGTACCGGTTCACCGCCGACCAGGACCTGTCGCTGTGGTGGGAGCGGTCCGTCACCCCGGCCTGGGGTCTGTTCGGCGGCGAGGAGGGTGCTCCGCCCCGGGTCACGCTCAACCCCGGCCGCGACGACGAGCGTTCCCTGCTCAAGGCCAACGCGCTGCCGGTCCGGGAGGGCGATGTGCTGCGCTGCGAGAGCGGCGGCGGGGGCGGGTTCGGCCCCGTGGGGCACGACACTCCCTAAGGTGTGTCCGCCCCTGATCCGTCTGACAGACCCTGAGGGCTGTCCCGCGATTCCTGGCGGGACAGCCCTTGGTCGCCGCCGAGCAGCACCCGGCAGGCCAGATGGAGGGCGAGCCGCTGCGCCGGGTCGTCCGGGTCGAACCCCAGGGACCTGATGCGGTCCAGGCGCGCGGCCACGGTGTTGCGGTGGACGCCGAGGGCCGTCGCGGCGGGGCTCAGCGCGGCTCCCGTGTCGAGGACGGCCGCGAGGGTGCGCAGCAGGGTGCCGTCGCGGTCCGCTTCGAGGAGCGGGGCGAGGACCGCGGTCGCCGGGCCGCGCAACGCGGCCGCGGGCAGGGCCGCCAGGAGCTGCGCGGTGCCGAGCCGGTCGGCGCGCACCACGCCGCCGGGCGCGCCGGCCGCCGCCACCCCGGCGGCGGCCCGGGCGTCGGCGAGCGCGGCGCCGAGCCCGGGCAGTCCGGCTGCCGCGCCCGCGACGCCTCCGGCCACGGGCACGTACCCGCCGATGTCCGCCAGGGCGGCGCGCAGCCGGCTCTCGGCCCCGGCGACCGGGTCACCGCCGTCCGGGGCCGGGACGGACTGCCAGGCGACCCAGCAGTCGTCGTGCGCGACGAGGGGTCCGCCGGGTCCACGGCCCGCCCACAGCGCGGTGAGCGCGGGCCCCGGGTCCTGTCCCCCGGTCCACGACGCCACCGGCTTCAGCGCGTACGCGACGAACGGGCCCCGCATCGGCCAGCCGAGGCCCGCCGCGAGCGCCCGGGTGTCGGCGGCCGGTTCCGCCGCGAGGAACCGGGTGAGCAGGAGCGTGGCGGTGCGGCCCGAACGTTCTGCGGAGAGGCGGCGGTTGGCCGCCCACGCCGTCAGGGGGGTGACGGCGAGTTCCAGGACGGACGTGACGGTCTTCTCCCAGCCCGCGGCCCGGGACCGGGAACGGGCGTGGAGCGTGACCAGCGCCGTCCCGTCCGGACGGTCGGGGTCGGGAACGGGGAGCGCCACCCGTACGGCCGCGTGCGCCTGTGCCTTGCTTTCCTTCCCATCCTTTCCGTCCTTCCCGTCCTTCCCGTCCTTGCCGGGTGCGGCCGGTTCGCCGAGTGCGGCCGAACGGCCGCCGATGACCGTGCCCGTGGCATCCGTCAGCGCCACGTCGGTGGCCGGCAGGACGGCGTGCAGGGCCGCGAGTACGGGCCCGGCGTGCGGTCCCGCCGCGGCCAGCCGGCGTGCCGCGTGGGCGACGAGCGCGGTGCGGCCGGCCTCGGGCTGGGCGACGGCCGACGCGATGCGCACGGCGGCGTCGAGTGCCGGTTCACGGACGACCAGCAGGGGTACGCCGAGACGCGCCGCGAGTTCCCCCACGGACGCGGCGTGCACGGGTGAGCCCGAGATCACCACACAGGCGGCGGCCTGTTCCCACGCCTTGCGCAGCGCCGTCTCGACGGTCCATCCCGCCTCGGCGATCCGGCCGGTGAGGACGATCGCCGCGTGCGGCTCCAGGCGTTCCAGCGCGTCGAGTTCGTCGACGATGCGGACGTTGCGGATCTCGGAGCGGCGTCCGGCGGTCCCGTGCACGGTGACGTCCGGAAGGGCGCCGTGCTGGACAAGTTCCGCGACGGTCAGGGCCCCGTCGTCGTTCACCACAGGTCCTCCCGGACGCGGTCGAGGGTGTCGGTCGGTCCGCCGGAACGGGCGAGGGCCCGCCCCTGCGGACTCTGCCAGGCCGGGGCGGCGCGCAGGACGACCACGTCGACCCGGGCGCCGGGCGCGGCACGGTCCACGTCGAGGACCCGGCCGTCGCCGGTGAGCATCAGGATCTGGTCGGGCGCGGCCGCGGCGACCGCGCCGTCGGCGAGGGCCAGCAGCACTTCGTTGTGGGCTTCCAGGCGGAAGCGCCGGCGCAGCCCCTCGTCCTCGGTGACGACGACGCTGGTGGGCCGGGACGGCAGCACGCCGGGTGCGGCGGTGCGCGGGACGGGGCCGGCGTGTTCGAGGGCGGTGATGGTGCCCCGGCACAGCGTCCGGGGCTGCCAGGGCGCGTGCCGTCCGGGTCCGGTCAGGGCTCCCGCGGCGGTGGCGCGGCTGACGGTTCCGGGGACCATGTGGCGGGCCAGGGTGGCGCCGTCCATGGGGTATCCGGCGACCACGGCCCAGCCGCCGGCGGCCAGGATCATGGGGCGCAGCAGTTCCTCGACGCGCTGCCGGGGCGATTCGACCGCGACGACGTCCCCCGCCGCGGTGCCGACGGCGAGCGGCGCCGCGCTCACTCCGCCGAGGGTGAAGACGGTCTGTTCCAGGAGCGGCAGGACCCGGCCGCAGCCGTCCCCGTCGACCAGCGGCAGTCCGCACACGGCGGCGGTCACGACGGACAACAGGGCGTTCTCGGCTGCCGTGTTGAGCCCCACGACCGCCTCGGCGCGCCGCCCGAGCAGCCGTTCCAGTGCCCGGACCGCGGCCAGGGGCTCTTCGCCGGTGGGGAGTTGCTCGGCCAGGGCCACCGAGGATCCCATGAACGTGACCGTCACACACAGGCCGACCCCGTCGAGTGCGTCCGGCGCGAGCAGGGTGACGGGTCCGCGCGCGGCGATCTCGGCCCTGGCCCAGTCGAGCGCCACGTGGAACGCGGACTCCTCGATGCCGGACGCGAGGATCCTTGACCCGTCGGCGAGCGACTCCAGCGCCTGGAGCCCGAGGGCGGTCACGGCGTCTGCCCGCTCGACGGGAGGCCGGTGGCCCGGATCCGGACGCGGTGCACTCCGGCGGGCAGATAGGAGACCGGGGCGTGTGTCATGCGGTCCACCCGGACGCTGCCCGGTGCCGCGCCGGCCGCCACTGCCCGGGACAGGGCGTGGCCGCACGCCGTGTCGAGGAGCGCCTCCAGTTCGGCGCGGCCGGTGGCGACGACGATCTGCTCGACCTCGACACCGCAGTCGGCGCGGGCGGCGAACAGCGCGGCGTCGTCGCCGGACTCCGCACCGGACGCGGGTGCCGCTCCCCCGGTCCACACCACTTCGGCGTCCGGCAGCCTCTCGCGTTCCCGGTCCGCCAGGGCTGCGGCGGCCGCCGGGTCGAACCCTCCGGAGCCGTACGGGAGGACCGTCGTCCGGGGGCCGCCGAGGTCCATGCGCAGGCCGAAGGGTCCGGGGCCCGGCTCCGCACGCTCCGGTTCGCCGTCGATCACCGGCACGCAGCGCACGGCGTCGGCCGCCGCGTCGAGGACGAGGGCGCGCCGGATTCCGGTCCGCAGGACGGCGCCGCGTGCCGCGGTGCCGGCGGCGGGGGCCGTGGCGATGACGGGGTGGCCGCGGAAGTACTCGGCGCAGACGACACCGCCGTCGTCCCGGGCGAAGTAGAGCGGAGCGGTGATGCCGTGGGCGGCGAGGGCGCGCGTGGTGTCGGCGACGAGGCCGTCGGCCCAGGCCCCGAGCGCGGCGTTGGCCACGGTCGCGTTCTCCCGCTCCCTCAGTCCGGGCGAGCCGATCTCGTGCGAGAGGCACAGCATGGCGCGCGGCAGGAGCTGTGCGACGGCCGCGGCCGCGGCCCGTTCGGGCGCGGGGCGGGCCGGGGCTCCGGCCGCGCAGATCGCGAAGGCCGACACACCCTCGTCGGCGGCGCGGCGGGCGAAGGCGAGGACCGCTTCGCCGTCGAGCGCCGCGAGCGGGGTCCCGGTGACGGACGCGCCGCCCGCCACGCGGCCGGTCAGCCGGACCGGGCCGCGGGCGGGTGCGAGCGCGGGGTGGCTCGGCGGGGCGATGCGCAGCACGGCGACCGGGTTCGCGTCGAAGGGGCGGCGCCCGAGGTCGGTCACGACGGCGACGGAACGCGGCGGCTCGGGCAGCGGCCCCAGGGCGGTGAGCACGGAACGGAGGCAGCCGGCGAGACCGGGCACGCTGTCGACGGCCGCACGGGCCACCGGTGCGCCGTCGGCCCGTGCGGCGACCGCCACGGTCCTCGCGCGCCCCACGTCGATACCGAGTCTCACGTGGCGATCCTCCCATCGCACGGCGGCCGCCGCCCGGTCCGCGCCGGGCGCCCTACTCCAGATCGCGTCCCTCGGTCTCGGGCAGCGGCACCGCGAAGACCAGGGCGACGGCGAGGAAGCCCATGATGAAGAGGATCGTCGAGGAGTACCCGGTGGCACGGGCCAGCATGTAGCCGACCACGGACGGGGCCAGCGAGGTGGCGCCGAGCTGTGCCGCGGTCGCCCAGGAGTAGCCGGTGGCGCGCAGCGCCGTCGGATAGAACTCGCCGTTCCAGGTGTTCCAGACCCCCCAGGCGCCGAGGCTGAAGAACGAGAGGGCGAAGTTCGCGACGTACATCTCGGTGAGGGTGTCGGAGTACGCGAAGGCGATGCCGGCGACCGCGGCGAGCGCCACGTACGGCAGGAAGATCCGCTTGCGGCCGAACCGGCCGGTCAGGTACGAGGCGGAGACGTACCCCGGGATCATGAACACGGCGCTCAGCGCGACGAATCCGAGGCTCGCGGACATGCTGAGGCCCTTGTCCTGGAGCAGGGTGGGCAGCCAGGTCTGCAGGCCCCAGTAGCCCCAGTTGAAGGCGAAGTTCACGACGAGCATGAGCACGGTCGTCTTCAGCAGCCGGCCGCGGAAGAGCTCGACGGGCCGGCCGGCGAGCTCGGGTTCGACCACCTCGAAGACGGTGCCCTGCGGGACGTCGGCGCCGAGCCGCCTCAGCACGGCCGCTGCGTCGTCGTGGCGTCCCTGCTGGGCCAGCCAGTACGGCGACTCCGGGACCCAGGCCCGGATGGCGAAGACCCAGAGGCCGGCGAGCGCGCTGGCGACGGCGACCACGTGCCAGCCCATGTCACCGAGGAGCTGGGTGGCGCCGACGGCGAGGAGGACGCCGATCGGCCACCCGATGGAGAGGTAGACGGCGGCCCGGCCCCGGCTCTTCGTCGGCAGCAGTTCCAGGAAGTAGGGGAAGGTCACGGTGTAGATGCCGGCCAGGGCGAGGCCGGACAGGAAGCGCGCGGCCATGAGGAGCGTGAAGTTCGGCGCCAGGGCGCTGGCCAGCGCGATCACGCCATACGCCGCCAGGCTCCACAGGCAGACCGCGCGCCGCCCGATCCGGTCGGACACGGGGCCCCACACCAGGCTGCCGGGAATCATGCCGAGGGCCACCGCCGAGAGCACCCAGCCGATACGCCCCTCGTCGATGGCGAAGGCGTCCCCGAGGTCGCCGGACACGTAGACGAGGGCGAGCTGCTCCCAGGACTCGATGACGAACGCCATGAAGAGGGCGAGGGCCGCGAGCAGATGGGAGCGGTTCAGGGACATGTTCTCGAACCAGAAGCCGACGGGCCGTGCGGCGCTCGTGGCCTGCGGTCCGGGGCCCTCCGAGGCCCCGACCTGTGCTGACATCGCGCTCACTGTATGTCCTCCCACACCTGTGTGCCCATCCGTGATCCCGTGGCCGGGCGGAGTGGGCGCACACTAGACGCGGCTCGGGAGCGGCACATGTGCGTGGCGCACTGCGGGAGAACCGGGCCGTGTGCAATCGGCCCTGCAGGGCGTGGTGCGACGCCGCGCGCCCTCCGCCGTGCGGGTTCCGCGGGCTCCCCGGGGGGTACGGAGTGCCGCTTTCGTGCTGCCGCCGGGCGTCTTCGTACGGGAACTCCACACCCCGGACGGTGCCGCCGTGCCTTTGCCGCACCGGACATCGATAGGCTGGGCGCGGACCGATGCAAGGAGGATCTAGGACGATGGCAGGCAACACGGAGCCGTTGTCGCCGCGGGCCAAGCTGGCCGTGACGGCGGGCAAGGCCGCTGCGGCGGTGTCACGGGCGGCCGGGCGGGGCAGCGGATCGGTGATCGGCGGCCGGGTGGCGCTCAAGCTCGACCCCGACCTGCTCGGGCGGCTGGCGCAGCACCTGGACGTGATCCTCGTGTCGGCGACCAACGGCAAGACGACCACGACCCGGCTGATCGCGGAGGCGCTGCGGGCGGCGGGCCCGGTCGTGTCGAACGCGCTGGGCGCCAACATGCCCGCGGGTATCACCTCGGCCCTGGCCGGCGGCTCGGACGCGCAGTACGGCGTGATCGAGGTCGACGAGAAGTACCTCGCCGGGGTCGCCCGCGACACCACGCCCAAGGTGATCGCGCTGCTCAACCTCTCGCGCGACCAGCTGGACCGGGCGGCGGAGACCCGGATGCTGGCCGAGAAGTGGCGGGAGGGACTGTCCGGCTCGAAGGCCGTGATCGTCGCCAACGCCGACGACCCGCTGATCGTCTGGGCGGCCTCCTCCTCCCCCAACGTGGTGTGGGTCGCGGCCGGCCAGGCGTGGAAGGACGACGCCTGGTCCTGCCCGTCCTGCGGCGGTGTGATGCAGCGCCCCGGTGACGACTGGTTCTGCGGCGAGTGCGGTTTCCGCCGTCCGCCGCCCAGCTGGGTCCTGCACGGTGACTACGTGCTGGACCCGCACGGTTCGGCATGGCCCATCCACCTCCAGCTGCCCGGCCGCGCCAACAAGGCCAACGCCACCAGCTCGGCCGCCGTGGCCGCCGTCTTCGGGGTGCCGCCGCAGGTCGCCCTGGAGCGGATGTACCAGGTGCAGGCCGTCGCGGGCCGCTACGACGTGGTCACCTTCCTCGGCCGTGAGCTGCGGCTCCTGCTGGCGAAGAACCCGGCGGGCTGGCTGGAGACGTTCTCCCTGATCGACCCGCCGCCCACCCCGGTGATCCTCTCCGTCAACGCCCGCGGTGCGGACGGCACGGACACCTCGTGGCTGTGGGACGTGGACTACACCCAGCTCGCGGGCCACCCGATCTTCGTGCTCGGTGACCGCAAGCTGGACCTCGCGGTCCGGCTCGAAGTGGCCGGTCTCGACTTCCGGGTCTGCGAGAACCTCGACGAGGCCGTGCAGCAGGCACCGCCCGGCCGCATCGAGGTCATCGCCAACTACACCGCCTTCCAGGATCTGCGCCGTCGTGTCGGCAACTGACCCCGGCCCCGGCCCCCTCCGGAGAGGACGAAGCATGAGCAACAACAGCCTGCGGCTGGTGTGGGTCTACCCGGACCTGCTGAGCACCTACGGCGATCAGGGCAACGCCCTCGTGGTGGAGCGCCGGGCCCGTCAGCGCGGTCTCGACGTCTCGCGCGTCGACGTGCGCAGCGACCAGCCGATCCCCACGTCCGGCGACATCTATCTGATCGGCGGCGGTGAGGACCGGCCGCAGCGGCTCGCGGCGGAGCGGCTGCGCCGCGACGGCGGTCTGAGCCGGGCCGCGTCCAACGGCGCGATCATCTTCTCGGTCTGCGCCGGGTACCAGATCCTCGGCCACGAGTTCATCAACGACCTCGGTGAGCGGGAGCAGGGTCTCGGTCTCCTCGATGTGGTCTCGACCCGCGGCGAGGGTGCGCGGTGCGTCGGTGACGTGCTCGCGGACATCGACCCGCACCTCGGGCTTCCGCCGCTGACGGGGTTCGAGAACCACCAGGGCGTCACCCATCTCGGGCCGACGGCGCGCCCGTTCGCGCGGGTGCAGTTCGGCCGGGGCAACGGCACGGGCGACGGCACCGAGGGCGCGTACAACGACACCGTTTTCGGTACGTACATGCACGGTCCGGTGATGGCGCGCAACCCGCTGATCGCGGATCTGCTGCTGAAGCTGGCCCTCGATGTGAACGCGCTGCCGCCGACGGACGACCGCTGGTACGAGGCGCTGCGCGCCGAGCGGATCGCCGCCGCGACCCAGCCCGCCTGATGAGGCGTATTTCGCTCAGCTGAGCGGAGTCCAGCAGGCGGACGCCCGGTTCGGTCCCGCCACCCTGCGCCGGTAGGGTGGCGGGGATCCAACCGGACGACGTGGTCCGGTCGTCGGCCCACGTTGCAAAGGTTTCCCGGGCAATGCGAATTGGTGTGCTCACCTCCGGCGGCGACTGCCCCGGCCTCAATGCCGTCATCCGTTCCGTCGTCCACCGCGCTGTGGTCGACCACGGCGACGAGGTCATCGGCTTCCACGACGGGTGGCGGGGCCTCCTCGAGTGCGACTACCGCAAGCTCGACCTGGACGCGGTCGGCGGCATCCTCGCCCGCGGCGGTACGATCCTCGGCTCCTCCCGGGTCCAGCCCGCGCACCTGCGCGGCGGCGTCGAGACGGCCAGGGGCCATGTCGCGGACCTCGGCCTCGACGCGATCATCCCGATCGGCGGCGAGGGCACGCTGAAGGCCGCCAATCTGCTGTCCGAGGCGGGACTGCCCATCGTCGGCGTTCCGAAGACGATCGACAACGACATCGCGTCCACCGACGTGACCTTCGGCTTCGACACCGCGGTGGGCGTGGCCACCGAGGCCCTCGACCGGCTGAAGACCACCGCCGAGTCCCACCAGCGCGTCATGATCGTCGAGGTCATGGGGCGCCACACCGGCTGGATCGCCCTGCACTCGGGCATGGCTGCCGGTGCGCACGCCATCGTCGTCCCCGAGCGTCCCTTCGACATCGACGAGCTGACCGAGCTGGTCGGCCGGCGCTTCTCGGCCGGCAAGAAGTTCGCGATCGTCGTGGTCGCCGAGGGCGCGAAGCCGCGCGAGGGCTCCATGGAGTTCCAGTCGGGCGTCAAGGACATCTACGGGCACGAGCGCTTCGCCGGTGTGGCGACGCAGCTCTCCATCGAGCTGGAGCAGCGCCTGGGCAAGGAGGCGCGTCCGGTGATCCTCGGCCATGTGCAGCGCGGCGGCACGCCGACCGCGTACGACCGCGTCCTCGCGACCCGCTTCGGCTGGCACGCGGTGGAGGCGGCGCACCGCGGTGAGTTCGGGATGATGACGGCCCTGCGCGGCACGGACATCACGATGGTGCCCCTCGCGGACGCGGTGGAGACCCTGAAGACGGTCCCCGCCGAGCGCTACTCCGAGGCCGAGTGCGTGCTCTGAGACACACCACCGTCTGAGAACCGCCCCCGGCCGCAGTTGCGGCCGGGGGCGGTTCTACTCTGGTCGGGACAACCGGCACGAAACGGGGACGTCCCGACGTCCCCATCGGGAGTGAACAGATGGATCACAGCGGGCACGGCATGAACATGGATCTGCCGCCGTTCACGCTGGGACGCGGACTCCAGTTCTCCGCGGACCCGTTCTTCCTGACCGGCTGCGTCCTCGCGGTGGTCCTGTACGGATACGCGGTGCTGCGGCTGCGCGGGCGCGGGGACGCGTGGCCGGTCAACCGGACCGTCTTCTTCGTCGTCGGCGTGCTGTCCATCGCCCTGGTGATGTGCACCGGTCTGAACGACTACGGCATGGTCATGTTCAGCGTGCACATGGTGCAGCACATGGTGATCAGCATGCTCTCGCCGATCCTGCTGCTGCTGGGCGCGCCCGTGACACTCGCACTGCGTGCCCTGCCGGTCGCCGGGCGTGGCACCAAGGGGCCCCGCGAACTCCTGCTGATGCTGCTGCACAGCCGGTACATGAAGATCATCACGCATCCGGTGTTCACCATCCCGCTGTTCATCGCCAGCCTGTACGCGCTGTACTTCACGCCGCTCTTCGACTTCCTGATGGGTTCGACGGCCGGGCACCTCGCGATGATGGTGCACTTCCTGGCGGTGGGCCTCGTCTTCTTCTGGCCGATCATGGGCATCGACCCGGGGCCGCACCGCCCGGGCTATCTGATGCGGATGCTGGAGCTGTTCGCCGGGATGCCGTTCCACGCCTTCTTCGGCATCGCGCTGATGATGGCGAGCGAGCCGATGGTGAAGGTGTACGAGAACCCGCCCGCCTCCCTCGGTATCGACGCCCTGTCCGACCAGAACGCCGCGGGAGGCATCGCGTGGGCGTTCAGCGAGATCCCGTCGGTGCTGGTCCTGGTGGCCCTGGTGTTCCAGTGGTACCGCTCGGAACAGCGGACGGCGAAGCGCACGGACCGCGCCGCGGACCGGGACGGCGACCAGGAGCTCCAGGCTTACAACGCCTATCTCGCGTCGTTGCAGGCGCGCGGACAGTAGCGGTGGAGGGGCCTTCGGGGTGACGATGGCAGTCACGGCCGTGCGGAGAGCGTGCGTGCCGGGCGTCGGGGCGCAGACGGGGAACCCCGGACAGGACCTCTAGGAAGGTGCGCGCATGTCCGGATCCACGAAGACCATGGGAGTGCTCACCGTAGGTGCCCTGGTGGCAGTCACCGCGTACACGGTGGCACTGGGGAGCAATGGCTGGCTCTGGTTCGGCTGGGTGGTGCTGGGGCTGATCACTATCGGGATGGTGGCCACCCGGGAGACCTGAGCCGGGGCGCAGCAGGGCGGCACCGTCGCGTACACCCGGGCGGTGCCGAGCGCGTGCCCGGCGCCGCGCGCGTTCGCCCCTGCTCTTCGGACGCCGTGCCGCCGGCCGCGTCCGAGGAGTCCGTGACGGGCGTCGCTCAGGAACGCTCGCGGCCCGCGTCGCGTCCCGCAGTCCGGTCCCGGCCCCTGCATCCCGCCAGGGGGCATCTCGCCGTCGTCCCGGCGGCAGTCCGAGCCGCTGCACTCGCCGACCGCTCCGGCGGCGGTGGTGGCTCCTCCCCCGGCCCCGACCGGGCAGGCCCGTATCCGTACATCTGGACCATCCGCCCGGCGACGTCCGGCTCGCTCACGGTCCGCCGAGACCGGCTCGGCCCACTCGGATCGCAGCGGCCGCCCGTCACTCTCCGTTAATGGGAGAACACAGGCGTCCCTCGGCTCCGCGACGACGACAGCCGCACCGATGAGCTGCCCGTCCGGCTCACCCCGGACCGCTGTGCAGTGGGTTTACCACCCGGAGCCGGGGCGGCACCCCGATGGCGTCGATCCGCGGCACATCATTGCGTGGGCGGCACAGGCTCCCGAGGTGTCACCGAGCGTACCCGCGCGGATCGACGCCGCCCGCGCCCCGACGGCACTCCGCGCAGCCGTTCGCCCACCCCGTCGCGCGCGCCGGCCGCGCCGCGCCGGCCGTCCGTTCGGAGTGTGGCCGAGTTAACGCGCTCGTAAGGGAGTTGTGATTTAAGTCTTGACAGGTGCCTATCACCACGCCACCTTGGGAGCGCTCCCACAATCAAGACTTGCACACTCCACTCCCCTCCCTTCTCCCCCAACACCGGGCGGCGACAAGGGCGTTGCGGGGCGCAGCCGCGCTCCTCGTGATGCTCCACGCTGCCCGGCCGAGGAAGGCGTTTGTCATGAGCTTGGTGAAGCGCTGCAGACACAGGCGCACCGGAGGGCTCCCGGCCCTCGTGGTCGGTGCCCTGGCCCTCGCCACCACCCTGACGGGTGGACCGGCGACCGCGGCCGAACAGGGCACGTTGCATGAACTCGCCGCCGCCCAGGGCAGGTACTTCGGCTCCGCCACCGACAACCCCGAACTGCCCGACGCCGCCTACGCGGCCACCCTGGGCTCCGAGTTCGGGCAGATCACCCCCGGCAACTCCATGAAGTGGGACACCACCGAGCCGGTGCGGGGCCAGTTCAGTTTCGCCAAGGGCGACGCGATCACCGACTTCGCGCAGCAGCACGGCCAGACCGTGCGCGGCCACACCCTCGTCTGGCACAGCCAGCTGCCCGGCTGGGTCGGTTCGCTGCCGTCGGCGCAGGTGGAGGCGGCCATGACGAATCACATCACCGAGGAAGCGGCGCACTACCGCGGCGCGGTCTCCGCGTGGGACGTGGTGAACGAGCCGTTCAACGAGGACGGGACCTTCCGCACGAGCCCCTTCTACACCGCCATGGGCAGCGACTACGTCGCCACCGCCCTGCGCGCCGCCCATGCCGCGGACCCGGACGCGAAGCTGTATCTCAACGACTACAACATCGAGGGGCTCGGCGCGAAGAGCGACGCGATGTACGCCCTGGTGAGCGAGCTGCTGGCCGAAGGTGTGCCGCTCGACGGGGTCGGGATGCAGGCGCATCTGGCCGTCCAGTACGGCTTCCCGTACCAGATGCAGGCGAACATGCAGCGGTTCGCCGGCCTCGGTCTCGACGTGGCCGTCACGGAGCTCGACGTACGGATGCAGTTGCCCTCCGACGCCGCCAAGACCGCCACCCAGACCTCGTACTACCGGCAGGTGACCGAGGCCTGCCTGGCGGTCGCGCGCTGCGTCGGCATCACGGTCTGGGACTACACGGACAAGTACTCCTGGGTCCCGAGCACGTTCCCGGGTGAGGGCGCGGCCAATCTGTACGACGAGGACCTGGCACCGAAGGGCGCCTACTCCGCCGTGCGCGCCGCACTGGGCGGCGGCGACGACGGCGGGGAGGGCGGCGGACCCGGCGCGCTCAAGGCGCAGTACCGCAGCGCCGACTCCTCGGTGGCCGACAACCAGATCAAGCCCGGTCTCCAACTCGTGAACACCGGTGACACGGCGGTCGACCTCGCGGACGTGACGGTCCGCTACTGGTTCACCTCCGGCAACGGGGCCTCCACGTACAGCACTTGGTGCGACTGGTCCCCGATCGGCTGCTCCACCGTGACCCACCGGGTCGCCGCCGTAAGCACCCCGGCGGCTGGCGCCGACCACTACCTCGAAGTGGGCTTCAGGAGCGGCAGCCTCGCGCCGGGCGCCACCACGGGGGAGATCCAGCTGCGCCTCAACAAGACGGACTGGTCGAACTTCGACGAGTCGGACGACTACAGCCACGGCACCGGCACCACGTACGCGGACGCCTCGAAGATCGCCGTGTACGCCGACGGCGAGCTGGTCTGGGGCATCGAGCCCTGACCGCAGGCCGCACCGGCCCGCTCCCCCTCAGCTCTTCCGCTCCCCGCGCTTTCCGTACTTTCCGCTCGCCCCGTCCCCTTCCGCACCCCTCCTTCCCCCGACGACACCCGCCAATGGAGGATTTGTGTCGATATCACGTAGAACATTCAGCAGCGCCCTGGGCGGCAGCCTGCTGGCCATGGGCCTGGCGCAGGGCACCGCCGTCGCGAAGCCCGCGGCCCCGGCGGCCGGCTCCGGTGCCCGTGCGGCCGCGGCCGACGACCCTTACACCCAGGCCTTCCTCACCCAGTACGGCAAGATCAAGGCGTCCGCCAACGGCTACTTCAGCCCGGACGGTCTGCCGTACCACTCGGTCGAGACCCTGATGGTGGAGGCGCCCGACCACGGCCACCAGACGACGTCGGAGGCCGTCAGCTTCTGGATGTGGCTGGAGGCGGCGTACGGCAGGGTGACCGGTGACTGGGCGCCCTTCAACGCGGCCTGGGCGGTGGCCGAGAAGACCATCATTCCCCAGCACGCGGACCAGTCGACCGCCGACTCCTACAACCCGTCGGCCCCCGCCACCTATGCTCCCGAGCACCCGCTGCCGAGCGGCTACCCCTCCGCCCTGGACGGCACGGTCAAGGTCGGCACCGACCCGCTGGCCACCGAACTCGCCTCGTCCTACGGCACGATGGACGTCTACGGCATGCACTGGCTGATGGACCTGGACAACGTCTACGGCTACGGCAACAAGCCGGGCACCGGCGGCGAGTCCGGTCCGGGCGCCGGCGCCTCGTACATCAACACCTACCAGCGCGGAGCGCAGGAATCGGTGTGGGAGACGGTCCCGCAGCCGACGACCGACCTGTTCAAGTACGGCGGCCCCAACGGATATCTCGACCTGTTCGTCGGTGACGCGAGCTATGCCAAGCAGTGGAAGTACACCAGCGCGCCGGACGCCGACGCCCGCGCGGTGCAGGCTGCCTACTGGGCGTTCCGCTGGGCCTCGGACCAGGGCAAGGAGAGCCAGGTCGCGGCCTCGGTCGCCAAGGCCGCCAAGATGGGCGACTACCTCCGCTACGCCATGTTCGACAAGTACTTCAAGCGGATCGGCGACTGCACCGACCCCGCCTCCTGCCCGGCCGCGACGGGCCGGGACTCGCAGCACTACCTGCTGTCCTGGTACTACGCCTGGGGCGGCGCCGCGGCGGGCAGTGGCGGCGGCTGGGCCTGGCGCATCGGTGACGGCGCCTCCCACCAGGGCTACCAGAACCCGCTGTCGGCCTGGGCGCTGTCCAACGTACCGGCGCTGACGCCCAAGTCGGCGACGGCCAGGGGCGACTGGTCCAAGAGCCTGACCCGGCAGCTGGAGTTCCTGACCTGGCTGCAGTCCAGCGAGGGCGCCTTCGCGGGCGGCTGCACCAACAGCTGGGAGGGGAGCTACAGCGAGCCGCCGGCCGGCACGCCCACCTTCTACGGCATGGCCTACGACTGGCAGCCGGTCTACCACGACCCGCCGAGCAACAACTGGTTCGGATTCCAGGCCTGGGGCATGGAGCGCCTCGCCGCGTACTACCACGAGACGGGCAACGCGTCCGCCGAGGCGGTGCTGTCCAAGTGGGTCGCCTGGGCCTCGTCGGAGACGACGGTGGGCGCCGACGGCAGCTTCCGCTTCCCGTCGACGCTCAACTGGACGGGGCAGCCGGACACCTGGAACGCGGCGAACCCGGGGAGCAACTCCGGTCTGCACGTCACGGTCGTGGACTACGCCAACGACGTCGGCGTGGGCGCCGCGTACGTCAAGACGCTCACCTACTACGCCGCCAAGTCGGGTGACGAGGACGCCGCGGCGCTGGCCAAGGCGCTACTGGACGCGATGGCGCTGAACGCCACCGACAAGGGCATCTCGGTGCCGGAGACCAGGAAGGACTACAACCGGTTCAACGACGAGGTGTACATCCCGGCCGGGTGGTCGGGCACCATGCCGAACGGCGACACCATCGAGCCGGGGTCGACCTTCATCGACATCCGCAGCTGGTACAAGGACGACCCGGACTGGCCGAAGGTGCAGGCCTATCTGGACGGCGGCGCGGCCCCCACCTTCACGTACCACCGGTTCTGGGCGCAGGCGGCGCTGGCGCTGGCCTTCGCGATCTACGCGGAGCTGCTGGTGGAGGGCGGCGGCGAGCCGGGCGGGGACACCGAGGCCCCGACGGCGCCGGCCGGCCTGGCCGTGACCGCGACGACCAGCAGCAGTGTCTCGCTCTCCTGGTCGGCCGCCACCGACAACGTCGCGGTGACCGGCTACGACGTCTACCGCAACGGGGTGCTGGCGGGGAACGCGACGACCCGGGCGTTCACCGACACCGGCCTCGCGGCGGCGACCGAGTACAGCTACGCGGTCGCGGCGCGGGACGCCGGCGGCAACACCTCGGCCCTGTCCGCGGCGGTCACCGCCACCACGAAGTCGGGCGGCTCGACCGGCACCGGTGCGGTGAAGGTCCAGTACAAGAACACGGACTCCTCGGCGACCGACAACCAGATCAGGCTGGGGCTGCAGGTCCTCAACACGGGCAGCGCCCCGATCGACCTGTCGACGGTGAAGGTGCGCTACTGGTTCACCTCCGACGGCGGCCCGAGCACCTTCGGCACGTACTGCGACTACGCGGCGCTCGGCTCGTCCACCATCACCCACGCGGTGTCGGCGGTCTCCAGCCCGAAGACGGGGGCCGACCGCTATCTGGAGATCGGGTTCACCGGGGGCGCGGGCACCCTGGCCGCCGGAGCGTCCACCGGTGAGATCCAGCTGCGGCTCAACAAGAGCGACTGGTCCAACTTCAACGAGGCCGACGACTACAGCCGGGCCACCAACACCGCGTACGCGGACACGTCCAAGGTCGGGGCCTATGTGGCCGGCGCCCTCGCCTGGGGTGTCGAGCCGTGACCGGCAGACGGTTCCCGGCCCCGGCCCGGACGGCGTACGTCAACGGCGCCCTGTCCTCGTGCACCACCCCGTGACCCGCCGCTGACCGGCCGGGCCACCCACCGCACTCCCGATGGCGGGTCAACCACTCACCCCCGCTGTGCCCGCCATCGGGGAACCACCACCGTCCTCACCGACGCACCACACCCGGGTCGCCGTCTCCGCTGACGGCTTCCCGGAGCACCACCCCCACCGACCCGTCTGCGGGGAGTTTCCGCAGGCGTACGAGAGGAGCACGGAGCCGCAATGAGTACCAGAGGCACGATCATGCACGGGCTGCGCCGGAGGCTGGCCGCAGTCTCCGCCCTGGCCATGGGCGCGGCACTGGCGGTGGCCCTACCCACCACCGCCTCGGCAGCTGCGCGGGTCGACAACCCCTATGTGGGCGCCACGGCATACGTGAACCCCGACTGGTCCGCCAAGGCGGCGGCCGAACCGGGCGGCGCCGCCATCGCCGACACGCCGGCCTTCGTCTGGATGGACCGCATCGCGGCCATCGAGGGCTCGGCCACCGCGAAGAGCCTGCGCGAGCACCTGGACACCGCGCTGGACCAGGGTGCGAACCTGTTCCAGGTCGTCATCTACGACCTGCCGGGACGCGACTGCGCCGCGCTGGCGTCGAACGGTGAGCTCGGTCCCACCGAGCTGGACCGGTACAAGAACGAGTACATCGACCCGATCTCCGACATCCTCGCCGACCCGGCCTACGCGAGCCTGCGGATCGTCACCATCATCGAGCCCGACTCGCTGCCCAACATCGTCACCAACGCGGGCGGCACCGCCGGTTCCACCGATGCCTGCGCGACGATGAAGGCGAACGGCAACTACGAGAAGGGTGTCGGCTACGCCCTGCACACCCTCGGCGCCATCCCGAACGTCTACAACTACATCGACGCCGCCCACCACGGCTGGCTGGGCTGGGACAGCAACATGGGCCCGGCCGCCACGGAGTTCAAGAAGGCCGCCACGTCCGAAGGCGCCACGGTCGACGACGTGGCCGGCTTCATCGTGAACACGGCCAACTACTCGGCTCTCAAGGAGCCGAACTTCAAGATCACCGACTCGGTGAACGGCACCACGGTTCGCCAGTCCAAGTGGGTCGACTGGAACTACTACACCGATGAGCTGACGTTCGCCCAGGCGCTGCGCACGCTGCTGGTGAGCCAGGGCTTCAACTCCAACATCGGCATGCTGATCGACACCGCCCGCAACGGCTGGGGCGGCTCCGCGCGCCCGACCTCCGCGGGCCCGACGACCAGTGTGGACGCCTACGTCAACGGCGGCCGGGTCGACCGGCGCATCCACGCCGGCAACTGGTGCAACCAGAGCGGCGCCGGCATCGGCGAACGTCCCACCGCGGCCCCCGAGACCGGCATCGACGCGTACGTCTGGGCCAAGCCCCCGGGCGAGTCGGACGGCAACAGCGCCCCCATCGACAACGACGAGGGCAAGGGCTTCGACCGGATGTGCGACCCCACGTACACCGGTAACGGCCGCAACGGCAACAGCATGTCGGGTGCCCTGCCCAACTCCCCGCTCGCGGGCCACTGGTTCTCCGCGCAGTTCCAGGAGCTCGTGAAGAACGCCTACCCGCCGATCGACGGCGGTGGCAACCCGGGTGGCGGCGACGACACCCAGGCGCCGACCGCGCCGACCGGTGTGACCGTGACGGCGAAGACCAGCGGCAGCGTCTCGCTGTCCTGGACGGCGTCCACCGACAACACCGGGGTGACCGGCTACGACGTGTTCCGTGACGGCGTGAAGGTGGGCTCCTCCACCACGACCTCGTACACCGACTCGTCGCTGACCGCGTCGACCGCGTACAGCTACACGGTCAAGGCGAAGGACGCGGCCGGCAACGTCTCGTCGGCCTCGGCCGCACTGTCCGCCACCACGTCCGCGGGCGGCGGCACCGGAACGGGCTCGCTCAAGGTGCAGTACAAGAACACCGACTCCTCCGCGACCGACAACCAGATCCGGATGGCGCTGCAGCTGGTCAACACCGGCAGCACCGCGGTGGACCTGTCCACCGTGAAGCTGCGCTACTGGTTCACCCCCGAGTCCGGGGCCTCCACCTTCGGTACCTCGTGCGACTACGCGGTCATCGGCTGCGGGACCCTGACGCACGGTGTGAAGACCGCCGGTTCGGCGGCCGGTGCCAGCCACTACCTGGAGGTCGGCTTCGGCAGCGGCTCCCTGGCGGCGGGCGCGTCCACGGGCGAGATGCAGCTCCGGCTGAACAAGAGCGACTGGTCCAACTTCAACGAGGCCGACGACTACAGCCGTTCGACGTCGACGACCTTCGCCGACGCCGCGAAGATCGGTGTGTACGTCACCGGCGCGCTGTCCTGGGGCACCGCCCCCTGATCCCGCGTCCCGGCCCCCGTCCTGACACGGTGACGGGGGCCGGGCCCGGGAACCGCAGCAGACCCGCCCCCCGCCGGAGAACCGGCAGGGGGCGGTGTCATGTGCGCGGGAGGTTCGGAACACGGCGGGGTGGGAAGGCGGACCGGACAGGCTCCGTCCCCCTGGTCCTGGTCACGTGGCACAACCTGGACCGGGCTCCCCGGTACTGCCCCTGACGGCGGCCCGCCGGGTGGCTCCTGGCGTGGACGGTTACGAGGGAGGAGGGCTGGACATAGGCTGTCCCCTCTGGCTTGTCCGCTGACCTGGCAGAACGCAGTCCTGGAGCCGATCCGGCAGAGCTTGGAGCCGCCCCGTGTTCTATTACCTGCTCAAGTACGTCGTCCTCGGACCGCTGCTGCGGTTGTTCTTCCGCCCCGTGATCGAGGGCGCGGAGCACATTCCGCAGGACGGTGCGGCGATCGTCGCCGGCAATCACCTGTCGTTCTCCGACCACTTCCTGATGCCCGCCATCATCAGACGGCGGATCACCTTCCTGGCCAAGGCGGAGTACTTCACCGGCCCGGGTGTGAAGGGCCGGCTGACCGCCGCGTTCTTCCGCAGTGCCGGGCAGATCCCGGTGGACCGGTCGGGCAAGGACGCGGGGCAGGCGGCGATCCGTGAGGGACTCGGAGTGCTGAGCAGGGGCGAGTTGCTGGGGATCTACCCGGAGGGCACCCGTTCGCACGACGGCCGTCTCTACAAGGGCAAGGTCGGTGTGGCCGTGATGGCGATCCGGGCCCAGGCGCCGGTGGTGCCGTGCGCGATGGTCGGCACCTTCGAGATCCAGCCTCCCGGCAAGGTCGTCCCGCGCATCAAGAAGGTCACCATCCGCTTCGGCGAACCCCTGGACTTCTCACGCTACGCGGGCCTGGAGAACGAGAAGGCGGCGATCCGGGCGGTCACGGACGAGATCATGTACGCGATCCTCGGCCTGTCCGGTCAGGAGTACGTCGACGAGTACGCGGGCAAGGTGAAGGCGGCCGCGCAGCCGGACGGTGCGGGGAAGTTCCCCGAACGCCGACGCTGACGGCGGATTCGCGATCGGTGAACTTCGCTGGTCAGGGCGTCGGGGGCCGCCTAGCGTTCGATGCATGAGCAAGGGACACGCATGGGTGCTGGGAGCGACGGGTCAGATCGGGCGGGCCGCGGTGCGCTCGCTCGTCGAGGACGGCTGGGAGGTGACCGCGGCCTCGCGGGGCGGCGGTCGTGACGAGCGGTGGGACGAGGGGGTCAGGGCCCTCGCGCTGGACCGCGACGAGGAGGGCGCTCTCGCGGCGGCGCTCGGTGACGGCTGCGATGTGCTGGTGGACATGGTGGCGTACGGGGAGGCGCAGGCCCGCCAGCTGACGGCTCTCGCGGACCGGATCGGCTCGGCGGTGGTCGTCTCCAGCGGGGCGGTGTACGCGGACGAACAGGGCCGCAGTTTCGACACGCTGGGCGAGCCGGACGGGGTGCCGCGCTACCTGGTTCCGATTCCCGAGTCGCAGGCCACGGTCGAGCCCGGCGATGCGACGTACGTGACGCGGAAGATCCGGCTGGAGCGGGAGCTGCTGGCGGCCGGCGACGCTCTTCCGGTGACGCTGTTGCGGGCGGGCGCGGTCCACGGTCCGTACTGCCGCTCCCCGCGTGAGCTCTACTTCGTGAAGCGGGCCCTGGACGGCCGCACGCGCCGGGTGCTGGCGTACGGCGGGAAGTCCCGTTTCCACCCGGTCCACTCGGCCAACGCGGCGGAGCTGATCCGGCTGGCCGCGCTGAAGCCCGGTTCTCGGGTGCTCAACGCCGCGGACCCGCAGGCGCCGACGGTCGCGGAGATCGGCGAGGCGGTGGACGCGGTGCTGGGCCGGCGGTCGACGACCGTGCTGATGCCGGGCGCCGGCACCCCGGACGGCGTGGGTGAGACGCCGTGGAGCAGCGAGTATCCGATCGTCTACGACATGACGGCCGCGGAGCGGGAGCTCGGGTACCGGCCGGTGACGGGCTATGCCGAGTCGCTGCCGGAGACGGTGGAGTGGATCACCGCGCAGCTCGCCGGACGGGACTGGACGGACGCCTATCCGGCGATGCTGCGGTCGTACGGCACCCAGCTCTTCGACTACGCGGCGGAGGACGCCTGGCTGGAGGCGCACGACCGCGAGGTCTGAGCCGGGCGACGGAGGACGGGCGGCCGGTGACGTACCCGGCCGCCCGCCCCCCTCACCCGCGTGTCACGGCTTCGGCGTGGCGTGCGGGGCGCACGTCACATCGCGCCGGTCCGTCTTCCCGGTGAGCAGGTAGCCGTCCACCCGCTCGTTGATGCAGGGGTTGACCAGACCGGTGACGCCGTGCGATCCGGCGCCCTCCTCGGTGATGAGGCGCGAACCCCGGAAGCGCTTGTGCAGTTCGACGGCGCCCTCGTAGGGAGTGGCGGCGTCTCGCGTGGACTGCACGATCAGTACCGGGGGCAGACCCTTGCCGGTGCGGACGTCCAGCGGGGTCTGCTGCTTGGCCGGCCAGGTGGCGCAGGGCAGGTTCATCCAGGCGTTGGCCCAGGTCATGAACGGGTACTGCGCGTGCAGCCGGGTGTTGTCGCGGTCCCACTTCCGCCAGCTGGTGGGCCACTTGGCGTCCGCGCACTCGACCGCCGTGTAGACGGCGTTGCTGTTCTCGGAGCGGATGTTGCCCGCGGTGTCGGACAGGTCGGGGGCGGCGGCGTCCAGCAGGGCCTGGGTGTCACCGGCCCGGTAGGCGCTCCAGGTCTGGGCGGTGGGTGCCCAGGCTGAGTCGTAGTACGGGGCGCCCTGGAAGAAGCCGATGAGCTCGGCCGGGCCGAGGACCCCGCCGATCGGGCTCTTCTTGGCCGCCGCGCGCAGCTTCAGCCACTCCTGCTCGACCTTCTGGGTCGTGTCGCCGATGTGGAAGGTGGCGTCGTTGGCGGCGACCCATGACTTCCAGTCGTTCCAGCGCTTCTGGAAGGCGATGTCCTGGTTCAGGTTGGCCTGGTACCAGATGTTGTCCTTCGCCGGGTTGACGACGCTGTCGACGACCATGCGGCGGACGTGGGAGGGGAAGAGCGTGCCGTAGACCGCTCCCAGGTAGGTGCCGTAGGAGACGCCCAGGTAGTTGAGCTTCCTCTCGCCGAGCGCGGCGCGGATGACGTCGAGGTCGCGCGCGGTGTTGGGGGTGGTCATGTGCGGCAGCATGTCGCCGCTGCGTTCGGCGCAGCCGTCCGCGTACTCGGCGGCGAGCTTGCGCTGGGCGCGCTTGTCGGCCTCGGAGTCCGGGACCGGGTCGGCCTTGGGCGCCTTGACGAACTCCTGCGGGTCGATGCAGGAGATCGGCGCCGAGTGGCCGACGCCGCGCGGGTCGAAGCCGACGAAGTCGTAGGCCTTGGCCGTGTTCACCCAGAGCGGGCTCTTGGTCGCGATCCGCTTGGGGAACGCCATGCCCGAGCCGCCGGGGCCGCCCGGGTTGTAGATCAGGGCGCCTTGGCGCTCGCGGCTGGTTCCGGTGCTGACGTGCCGGTCGACGGCGATCCTGATCTTCTTGCCGTCGGGCCTCGCGTAGTCCAGCGGGACGGTGACCCAGCCGCACTGGATCGGTGCCGCGATGGCCCAGTCGGCCGGGCAGTCCGCCCAGTCGATGCCGGCCCGGGCCGCGCGTGCCGCGGCCAGTTGGACGCCGTGTGCCTCGGAGCCGTTGTGGTGGCGGCCGTCGGCAGTGGCAGCGGGCGCGGCCATCGCGCCCGCTATGAGCGTGCCCGCGATCAGGGCGCCGGCCGGGGCGAGCGCTGCTGTGCGTCTCAAGTGGAACCTCCCCCATAGTGAAGCGCCTTTGGGTGCGGCGCAGTTCAGTAGGAACCTCCCGCGGATCCTGTCGTCTGTGAGCCGCCTGAGAACAGGTCGCGCACCCACTTCTTTACCGAATCGATAACCGGACACCGGTGTCCTGCCAGCGGTACTCAGCCGTCCGCGCGGACCTTGAGCGCGTCGGCCGCGGCGTCGAGCACGGCCCGCAGTGCCCTGGCGTCCGCGGCGACCGCGGTCACCAGGACGGCAGGGCCCGCGAGCCGGGTGAGGGCGGCGGTGGGCCCCAGCAGCCGGCTGTCCGGGCACACGTCGTCGAACGCCGGGTCCACGACGAGCAGTTGTCCGACGGCGCGGTGGCCGCCGAGCACCGCGGGGCCGTCCCAGCCGCCGGGTGCGCCCGGCCCGTACGCGACCTGCTGGTCGAGCAGCGGGCGTCCGGCCCGCCGGACGGTGAGTCTGCTGTGGAGCGTGCCCGTGGTCTCACCGTGCCGGCCCAGGATCTGTTCCTCGCGCAGCACCAGCCGTGCGGAGAAGGCGAGTTCGACCCGGGTGGTCATCCGGAGTTCGCTGCCGTGCGCCGAGATGAGCTGCTCGGGCAGCCAGTCGAGCCCGGCCCCCTCCTCCACGGTCAGCGCCAGGCCGTAGTGGGCGGGTCGCGGTGCGGGACCGGGGCCGGGCAGGGCGACGGTGGCCGCCGCCGAGTCGACGGTGAGCCGGGTGCCCCGCTCCGCCCGCACCTCGATGGCCAGCCGGTCCCCGCCGAGCGGGGCGCTCATGGCGCCGACGACGGTGACGCGCGCGGATCCGGGGACAGCCGCCCTGGTCCGGCGCACGGCGAGCGGTCCGGCGCTCTCCAGGACGGGGAGCGAGGTGCCGCCGTGTCCGTCGCGCACGGCGGTGACGCGGGCGGTGGCCCGGACGCTCATGCGGTCCAGGAGGCGAGCTGCCCCCGCACCCAGTCCGCGACGGGTCCGACGCCCTCGCCGGAGGTGAGCGAGGTGAGGACGACGGGCAGTTCGCCGCGCTGCTGTGCGGCGTCCCGGGCCATCCGGCCTAGATCGGATCCGACGTACGGCGCCAGGTCCGTCTTGTTGATCACGAGCAGGTCGGCCGTGGTGACACCGGGGCCGCCCTTGCGCGGGATGTCGTCGCCGCCCGCCACGTCGATGATGAAGATCTGGGCGTCCACCAGCCCCTTGGAGAAGGTCGCCGTGAGGTTGTCACCGCCGGATTCGACGAGGATGAGGTCGAGCGGCCCCACCGCGTCCTCCAGGTCCTCGACCGCTTCGAGATTGGCGGATATGTCGTCGCGGATGGCGGTGTGCGGGCAGGCGCCGGTCTCGACGGCCTGGATCCGCTCGGGCGGCAGCACCGCGTTGCGCAGCAGGAACGCGGCGTCCTCGCGGGTGTAGATGTCGTTGGTGACGACGGCCAGGGACAGCTGGTCGCGCAGCGTGCGGCAGAGCGCGGCCACCGTCGCGGTCTTCCCGGAGCCGACCGGTCCGCCGAGGCCGATGCGCAGGGCCCGCCGGGTGCCGTCGGGGCGTGCGGCGTCGGCGCCGACGGCAGCCGGGCCGGGGTGGGAGTGGTCGAGGTGCATGGTGCGGCTCCTGTGCTGTTGTTCGGTGCGGCGGGCGGTGCGGTGCGCCGGAGTCATGAGGCGAAGAGCCGGACCGGCCAGCCGGCGTGGGCCTCGGCGGTGATGTCGAGCAAGGGGGCCGAGGCGGCGGGCAGTTCGTCGATGGGTCCGCGCGCGGCGTCGGCGGCCTGCCGGGCGACTCGGTCGAGTTCGGGGGCGAGCCGGGCGAGGACGGCGGTGGCCTCGAACGGGTTGAGGGAGAGCAGCCGGACCACCGCGGTGGCCGGACCGCCGACCGTCTCGTACGCGGCGCAGTGCGCGGCGTCCTCGGGCCCGAGCCCGGCCGCTCGCGCGGTGAGTCCGAGGACGACGGGCTGGTGGGCGCCGCGCGGCCGGGCCAGGGCGAGCGCGTCGAGCTCCTCGCTCGGCCAGGTGGCACGGGCGGCCCGCATCAGCTGCCGGCCGAGCTTGCGGGCGACCGCCCGCAGGGCGGGTGAGGGTGTCCGGGCGTCGGCGGCCTCGTCCAGGGCCAGTGGATCGTGCCCGTGGGCGGCCGCCGCCGCGAGCGCGGCCGCGGTGAGCCCGGTGGTGTGCAGACGGCCCAGGCAGAAGTCTGCGAGGTCGTCGGCGTTGCGGATGCGTCCCTGGGCGACGGCCGGTTCGGCGCCGCCGGAGTGGGCGTGGCCACCGGCGGGGAACCGGCCGTCGGCCAGGACGAGCAGGGCTGCACGGCTCATCTGGTGTCCGGTCTCAGAAGAGGAAATAGCGCTGGGCCATGGGGAGTTCGGCGGCGGGGGCCGGTTCGACCGGGTCGCCGTCGATCGTCACGGCGAAGCTGTCGGGGTCGACGTCGACCCGGGGCAGCGCGTCGTTCTCCCGCATGTCGGCCTTGGTCACCCCCCGGGTGCTGGTGATCGGCACGAACCTCTTGCCGAGCCCGAGCCGTTCCGGCAGTCCGTCCTTGATGGCCGCGGCCGACACGAAGTTGAAGGAGTTGCCGGCCGGGGCACGGCCGACCGCACCGAACATCGGCCGGGGAAGGACGGGCTGCGGGGTCGGGATGGAGGCGTTGGCGTCGCCCATCTGCGCGTACGCGATCTGCCCGCCCTTGATGACCGTCTGCGGCTTGACCCCGAAGAACGCCGGTTCCCACAGGACCAGGTCGGCGAGCTTCCCGGTCTCGACCGAACCGATCTCCCGGTCGAGGCCCTGGGCCACGGCCGGGTTGATCGTGTATTTGGCGACATAGCGACGGACCCGGTGGTTGTCGGCCCGCCCGTCGCCGGGCAGGGCGCCGCGCCGCTTCTTCATCACATGGGCGGTCTGCCAGGTGCGCATGACGACCTCGCCGATCCGGCCCATGGCCTGGGAGTCGGAGGAGATGATCGAGATGGCGCCGAGGTCGTGCAGGATGTCCTCGGCCGCGATGGTCGAGGGCCGGATCCGCGACTCGGCGAACGCCAGGTCCTCCGGCACCGCCGGGTTGAGGTGGTGGCAGACCATCAGCATGTCGAGGTGTTCCTCGATGGTGTTGACGGTGTGCGGCCGGGTCGGGTTGGTCGAGCTGGGCAGGACGTACGGCTCCGAGACGACGCTGATGATGTCGGGGGCGTGGCCGCCTCCCGCGCCTTCGGTGTGGTAGGCGTGGATGGTGCGCCCGGCGATGGCCGCCAGGGTGTCGGCGACGAAACCGGCCTCGTTGAGCGTGTCGGTGTGGATGGCGAGCTGGGCGCCGGTCTCCTCGCAGACGCTCAGACAGGTGTCGATGACGGCGGGCGTCGCGCCCCAGTCCTCGTGGATCTTGAACCCGAGCGCTCCGGACCGCAGTTGGGAGTGCATCGCGTCGCGCGACATCGTGTTGCCCTTGCCGAGCAGTCCGATGTTGACGGGGTACGCCTCCAGCGCCTCGAACATCCGGGCCAGATGCCAGGGGCCGGGGGTGATCGTGGTGGCCTTGGTGCCCTCGGCCGGTCCGGTGCCACCGCCGACGAGGGTGGTGATGCCGCTGGAGAGCGCCTCGTCGACCAGGGTCGGCGAGATGAAGTGCACATGCGCGTCGATCGCGCCGGCGGTGAGGAACTTCCCGTTGCCCGCGATGATCTCGGTCTCCGGACCGATCACCAGATCCGGATGGACGCCGTCCATCGTGTCCGGGTTGCCCGCCTTGCCGATGCCGGTGATCCGGCCGTCGCGGATGCCGATGTCCGCCTTGACGATGCCCCAGTGGTCGATGACGACGGCGCCGGTGATGACGGTGTCCGGGGCACCCTCGGCGCGGGTGGTGCGCGCCTGGCCCATGGACTCGCGGATCACCTTGCCGCCGCCGAACACCGCCTCGTCACCGGCGAGCCCGGGTCCGCCGCAGCGGTCCTCCTCGATCTCCACGAGCAGAGCGGTGTCGGCGAGACGGATCCGGTCGCCGGTGGTGGGGCCGAACAGGTCGGCGTACACGGCACGGTGGAGCTCAGGCATCGAGAGGGCCTCCGGTCTCGCCGCGCAGGCCGGGGACGATGCGCCGTCCGGCCAGCGGGACGAGTTCGATGTCGACGGGGACGCCGGGCTCGAAGCGGACGGCGGTTCCGGCGGCGATGTTCAGCCGGAGCCCGCGGGCGGCCGCCCGGTCGAACGCGAGGCCGGGATTGGCCTCGGCGAAGTGGTAGTGCGAGCCGACCTGGACCGGTCGGTCGGCCGCGTTGAGGACGGTGAGGCGGACGACGGGCCGTCCCGCGTTGAGCGGCACCGGCTCGTCCGCGTACAGGATCTCTCCGGGGATCACGAGCGCCGCCCCGTCAGACGATCGGATCGTGGACGGTGACGAGCTTGGTGCCGTCGGGGAAGGTCGCCTCGACCTGCACGTCGTGGATCATCTCGGCGATGCCGTCCATGACGTCGTCGCGGGTGAGCACCTTGCGGCCGGATGCCATGAGTTCGGCGACCGTACGTCCGTCGCGCGCACCCTCCATCAGATGCGAGGTGATGAGGGCGACCGCCTCCGGGTGGTTGAGCCGCAGTCCGCGCGCACGGCGCTTGCCGGCCACGTCCGCGGCTACGTGTATGAGCAGGCGTTCCTGCTCGTGCGGGGTCAGTTGCACGTGTCCACCTCACAGTCGTTCGCCCAGTACCGGCCCTGGGCGCAGCGAGACCCTAGCCGCCCTCAACAGTCTGTTGAATGACGAACCGGTGCCTCACGGCGAGGTATTGCACGTTAGAGCCGAAGTTTTTCCGGCGCGTTAACTGGCCTTTTGCAGATTCATGGACATCAGGCCCCGCAGGCCGCTCTCCAGGAACTCGGGTCCGGCGTCGCCGAACAGGGCGACCTGGGTGATGAATCCCTGGGCGATCGCGATCAGCGTGCGGGCCACGTGCTCGTCCGGCACGTCGGTCACCAGCACACCGGACTCGCGGTACAGCCCCACCAGCCCGGACCACGACTGCCGCAGACCGGTGTAGGCCTCGTCGAGGGTGGCGGCCAGCCTCTCGCTGCGCAGCGCCTCGGACCACACCTGGACGATCAGTCCGGCGAAGGCCCGCCGGTCCAGACCGCGCGCCGCGTTCGCCTCGTCGTGGAACAGGGTCCGCACCACGCGGCCGATCAGGACGTCGGGGGTGGGCGGCGGACTGACCCGCGCGGCACGGTCGAACGCCTCACGGACAGCACCGACGGCCTCTCCGGCGATGGCCGCGATGAGGTCGTCCTTACCGCTGAAGTAGCGGTAGACGGCCCCCGCCGACAGCCCGACCTCCCTCAGGACGTCCTGCATGGAGGTGGCGTGGAACCCGTCCCGGGCGAAGCAGCGCGCGGCGCCGTCGAGGATCTGCCGACGGCGGGCATCGAGGTGTTCCTGGGATACACGGGCCATGCCCTCAACCTAAAACGAACATTCCTTCTTGACAAGAGCGACGCCCGGCGAGACAGTGGCGATGACATAAAACGAACGCTCATTCTCTATGAAGTGTCCGTGGAGCGCCCGCTGAAGCGCCCCGTCACAGCACCCGCACCCGCACCCGCATGGAATCGCTCTCCCTGAATCGAGGTCCCGTCATGCCCGCTGCCCCGAACCACCGTTTGGTGGCGGTCGTTCTGCTGGTCCCCGTCGTGGTGGCCCTCGCCCTCTGGGCGTTCGCCTGGCCCGCCGCCCGGATGGCCCCACGGGATCTTCCCGTCGGCATCGCAGGCTCCGCCCCCGCCGCCGATCAGCTCCAGCGGCAGCTCGGACAGCGCGACGGCGCCTTCGAGATCCACCGGTACGACTCCGCGGCCGCCGCCCGCACCGCGATCGAGCACCGGGCCGTATACGGCGCGGTGGTCGTCACCCCCCGGGGCCCCGAGCTACTGACCGCGTCCGCGGCCGGCCCCGTGGTCGCCCAGTTGCTGCACGACGCGGTGGCCGGTTCGGCCCCGGCCGGCACCGCCGTGCCGGTCACGGACGTGGTGGCGGCACCGGCCGCGGATCCACGCGGCAGCGTGCTCGGCGCGAGCATCCTGCCCCTGGCCATCGCAGGCGTGGTCGCCGGTTCGGCCGTGACCCTGCTGCGACTGCGCGGCGGGCGGGCAGCCCTGGCGCTGCTGGGCGCGGCCGCACTCGTCGGAATCATCGCCACCGCGCTCACCGACAGCTGGCTCGGGGTCCTCACCGGCGACTGGTGGAGCGAGGCGGGGGCCCTCGGCCTCACCGTGCTGGCCATCGGCGCGACGGTGGCGGGGCTCGCGGCACTGATCGGCCCGGCGGGCATCGGCCTCGGCGCCCTGCTCATGGTCCTCGTGGGCAACCCGTTCTCCGGAGTCACCAGCGCACCCGAACTGCTCCCCCGGCCGGCCGGGATGATCGGCCAGTGGCTCCCCCCGGGCGCGGGCGGCTCACTGGTGCGGTCGGTCGCGTTCTTCGACGGGCGCGCGGCGGGCGGCGCGGCCCTCACCCTCGCCCTGTGGGCCGCACTCGGGCTGATCGCGGTGATCGCCGGAGGGCGCCGCCGGCCACCGGCGCCGGAAGCGCCCGGCGCCGCACCCGCGCGCGAAGCCGCACGGGTGGGATGAAGAGCCGGAGCACCGTCTCCGGAGGGGGCGGGCAGGGCGGGTCAGTTGCCCGGGCCCTGCTGCCCCCGGTGCTCCGCGGCGATCCCGAAGCGGTGCCGTTCGCCCGCAGCGGACGACGAGGAGCCGATCGAGGAGACCGAACTGATCACCTGCTCCTGCTCCGCCGCCTCGTCGTTCTCAAGTCGCTCCAGGTCAGCGGCCGATACGAACGCCACGAGCGGCTTGCCGTGCCGCGTCACGACCACTCGCTCGCCGCCGTAGACGACTCGGTTGATCAGTTCGGCGAGCTCAGCGCGGGCTTGCGTCACCGGAATCTCGTAGGCCATGCTCCCCATCATAACCTTCTGTACGTCCTGTACATTTTTTACAGAAGCGTGCGCGGGTGCCTTCCCGGCCCCCGTGCGCCCGGAGGAGAGGCCACACCATGTACCGCCCCGCCGCCCGTCACGTCCTGCCCGAGTTCACCGAGCGCACGGCCCAGGGCACCCGCACCCTCGATCCGTACTCCAAGCTGCTGGCCGAGCGGGTCGTCTTCCTCGGGACGCCGGTCGACGACGTCGCGGCCAACGACCTGGTCGCGCAGTTCATGTACCTGGAGCACGACGCCCCGGACCGGCCCATCTCGCTCTACATCAACTCTCCCGGCGGCTCGTTCGGCGCCATGACCGCCGTCTACGACACGATGGCGTACCTCACCTGCGAGGTGGAGACCTTCTGCCTCGGCCAGGCGGGGGCAGGCGCCGCCGTCCTGCTCGCCGCGGGCGCGCCTGGGCGGCGGCACGCCCTCCCCGGCGCCCGTGTCGTGGTGCAGCAGCCCGAACTCGCCGAGCCGGTACAGGGACAGCCCTCCGACCTGGAGATCGAGGCGCGGGAACTGGCCCGGATGCGCGAGACCCTGACCGGCATGCTGGCCCGTCACACGGGCCGCCCCGCCGAGGAGATCGACGCCGACACCGAGCGCGATCTCATCCTCGACGCCGAGGGCGCCAAGGCCTACGGACTGGTCGACCACATCGTGCAGAACCGCGACCTTTCGCTGCCGCCCCGCCCCGCGCGGTGAAGTGCCGATGCAGCCACCGGAGTTCCCGCCGCTGCCCGCCCTGACCCGTGCCGAGGGCGAGTTCATCGACCGCTACCTGCAAGTCCTCGACCAGGTGGGCCGGATCAATCCGTCCCACGGCGGCGACACGTACGGCGCCCTGCGCGCCGCCCAGGCGCTCGCCTCGTACGCGGCCGCGCTGCGGGACGCCCTCGCGTTGATGCACGAGCGGGGCGAAGCCCAGATCCACGCAGCCACGTTGACCCGGGCGTTGCGCCTGCTGGACGGCGAGCGGCGCGCCGGACGCGTCACCGTGCCGCCCGACCCGCCGAGTTGATCAACTCCCCGGCGTCGACACGCCCGGCTGGCGGATCAGATTTTCTCGCTCGTTCGGCGTAGGCGTTACTTCGCACGAGGGACAACTCGATTTGCGTTTTCAAGGTGGACAGTGGGTGAAATCTCCCGTTCCGTCGCTGGTACGGCACCGGCCGACGGACTCGGGCGATCCACCTGAACTTCACCTGTCCACCCGAACGGGCCAGTCGTGATGAGCCTCACATATCGCCGTTTCACCTCGGAAATCCGGCACCCGGTGAGTCAAGATCCCTGGGACGACAAGCCCCCGCCACCGCGGCGGGGCGGTCCGGGCGGACGCCGAGTCCTGCCGCCGCCCGGATGCCTGGTCGACAGGAGTGGATCGGCAGGAGTGGAGGACCCGAGCACAACGGGCCGACCGGACTTCCGGTCGTCCCTCGGGGTGAAGCCGCATCCGCGGCCGGGCGACTTCGCCAGCCCGAACCCGACAGGTCATCCTTCACAGGCGGCTGACGAAGGGTTGCGCATGACTGCGCAGGTTCATGTCCCGTCTCTGCTCGCCCGGGCCACCACGGCTTCGGTGATGACACTCGCCGCCGTCGGCGGCACGCTGTTCGTTCCCGGCGTCGTGACCGACGCCCAGGCCGCGACCCATTCGATGAAGGCGCTCAACATCGCCGCGTCGAAGAAGGGGGCGCCCTACCGGTGGGGGGCCACCGGCCCCAGCCGCTTCGACTGTTCCGGCCTGACGCTCTATTCGTTCAAGAAGGTGGGCAAGAAGCTCCCTCGCACGGCCCAGCAGCAGTACAACAAGACCCGCCACATCTCGTCCGCCAAGCGGCAACGCGGCGATCTGGTCTTCTTCCACTCCGGCCGCAGCATCTACCACGTCGGCATCTACGCGGGCAGCGGCAAGATCTGGCACTCGCCCAAGACCGGGGCCGTGGTCCGCCTGGAGAAGATCTGGACGAAGAGCGTCTACTACGGGCGGGTCCGCTGAGGCCCCTGCTCCGTCCCGGCCCCCGGTCCCGCCCGCGCGTCAGCGCAGCAGCGGACCGGTCACCAGGACCAGCCCCAGTGCGGTGAGTGCCGCGCCGCTGCCGCCCTCGATCGCCCGGGCGGTACGCGGCCGGCGCAGCCACCGCCCCAGGCGGTCCACCAGGAGCGCCACGGCCGGGAACCAGATCAGCGCCAGCAACACGACGATCGCGGCCAGCAGCAGCGTTCTGGGCAGGGGCGCGGCCCCGTCCGGCACGAACTGCGGCAGCAGGCTCAGGAAGAGCACGGGCGCCTTGGGGTTCAGTGCGTTGGTGAGGAAGCCCTGGCGCAGCGCCTGCCCGGTTCCCTTCGTGGCCCGCGCACCGGTCTCCTCCTCCGGCCCGCTGCCCGGTTCCGGCCGGCGCCGGGCCGCGAGCAGGGCCCCGATGCCCAGGTAGAGCACGTACGCGCCGCCGAGGAGCTGGACCGTCCGGAACAGCACGGGTACCGCCACCAGCACGGCGGCCAGCCCGGCGACGGCGAGCGCGGTGTGGACGAGGAGGCCGCCGGCGACCCCGAGAGCCGTCGCCACTCCCGCCGACCGCGAGGCGAGGGCGTTGCGTACGACGACGGTGAAGTCCGCGCCGGGCAGCGCGACCATGCCGGCGGCGACGCCGACGAAGGCGGTCAGTTGTGCGTCCATGGCTCCACACTGGACCCCGTAAGCCTTTAGCGTGTACTTGCAATCTTCTGGGTCTGCCAAAAGGAACGCTTAATGTACGACCCGACACGGCTCGCGGCGCTGGTGGCGGTCGCGGAGGCCGGTTCGATCACGCGGGCCGCCGCCCGCCTGGGATACACCGCTCCCGCCCTGTCCCAGCAGCTCGCCAAACTGGAGCGGGAGGCGGGGGCAGCGCTGCTGGTGCGCCATCACCGCGGCGCCCGCCTCACGGCGGCGGGCGAGCTGCTGGCCGGGCGGGCCCGGCGGGTCCTCGACGAGATGGAGCAGGCCCGTCATGAGCTGGCGCGTCTCGCCGGACTCTCCGGCGGGCGTCTGCGGGTCGGCACGTTCACCACGGCGGGCATCCATCTGCTGCCCCCGGTCCTGAGCGCGTTCCGCCGCGCGCACCCGGACGTGGAGCTGATCGTCACCGACTACGAGCCGCCGGACGGGGTGACCGCGGTGGCGGCGGGCGAGGTGGATCTGGCGCTGACCCATGCGTACGAACCGGCCGCGGCGACGACGCTGCCCTCGGGCGTCCTGGCCGAACCGCTCCTGATCGAGGAACTGGTGCTGATCACGGCCGTCGGGCAGGTCCTGGCCGACGGCAGCGGCCGGCTCCCGGTGACGGACCTCGCGGGCCGGCCCCTGATCAGCAGCGCGCCCACCCATCCGCCGCGGCGCGGGGTGGAGAGCGCACTCGCCGAGGCGGGGGCGCTGCCGGCGGTGGTCTGCGAGTCGCCCGGCTACGCGCTGGTGTGCGCCCTGGTCAGCGCGGGCATCGGGATGGCGGTGGTGCCCGAGATGGTCGCGGCGATGTCGCCGACACCCCTGTCGGTACGCCGGCTGGAGCCGGCCGCGTTCCGCCGGACGATCTCCGTGGTCCACCGCGGCGACCGGTCGAGCGCCGCGGCGGCCACGCTGCGGGCGCTCCTGCGGAGCGGTTTCGGGAGGGCGGGGTCCGTACCGCAGTGACCGGGACGGGCCACTGCGGGGCAGCGGCAGAGACGGCGAAGGAGACGGCGCCAGGACCGTGGCCGGGCCGGGCCACGCGGCGGGCTCACTGCTGGACGGGAACGTGCCAAGGCAGCGCGATCCAGACGGTCTTGCCGCCGTCGGCAGTGGGGGTGACGGTCAGCCGGCCGCCGTACTCCTTGGCCAGCGCACGAATGATCACCATCCCGCGGCCGTTGTCCTGCTGGACGGCCGCGGGGAGCCGCTGCGGCCAGCGCGGGTGACTGTCCGTCACCCCGAGCCGCAGCTGCTCCTCCCGCTCCAGGCGGATGTCCACGGTGAAGGTGGGCGACTGTCCGAAGGTGTGCTGGACGGCGTTGGTCGCGAGCTCCGAGACGATGAGCCGGACGGTCTCGGCCGTCTCCGTGCCGTCGGGCAGTCCCCATTCGGCCAGCACCCGGGCCACGTACCGCCGGGCCGCGGACACCGATACCGGCTCGCTCGGCAGAGTGACGCTTGCTTCTTGGTGGTCTGCCATGGCGAGCCGTCCCTTTCCCACCCGGTAGCGACCCCGCGATCGACGGTCCGGGTTGTGCTTCGCGCCAGATTGCCACTGATGCTGCCCTCGGTGACGGCGATCCACCAAGATATGCATATATCTGTCGCTCAAAGCGGTGAACTCTGCCCCGGACACCCCGCGCGGGCGCCAAACTGTCCGCTCGGCGGGGAGTGGGAGGGAGGCATCACATGCAGCACGGCCCTGCGGTGCGACGCCGCAAGCTCGGGGAGGAGCTGCGGAGTCTGCGCCATGCGTCGGGACTCACCAGCCGGGACGCGGCGCGGCTGCTCGGCTGGCACCAGTCGAAGGTCAGCCGGATCGAGACCGGTGTCAGCGGAGTGCGGCCCGGCGATGTGACGCGGCTGCTGGACGCGTACGGCATGCACGACCCGAAGCTTCGCGAGGTCCTGGAGGCGCTGGCCGGTTCGGCGGGCGGCGGAGGCGCGGGCTGGTGGCACGCCTACCGGGGCCTGATCCCGCCCCAGTACCGCGACTTCATCAGCCTGGAATCGCAGGCGCGCACGGCGCGCACGCTGGAGACATCGGTGGTGCCCGGCCTGTTGCAGACCGCCGACTACGCCCGCGCGGTGACCCGTGCCTCCCTCGACGGGCTGCCGGCCGGCCAGTTGGACTCGCTCGTGGAGGTGCGGCTGGCCCGCCAGGGGGTGCTGCGGAGCGATCCGCCGCTGCGGCTGAGCGCGGTGCTCGACGAGGCGGTGCTGCGGCGGGAGGTCGGTGGCCGGCGGGTGATGCGGGAACAGCTCCGCCACCTCAGCCGCATCGCCCAACTCCCGCACGTACAGCTTCAGTTGCTGCCGTTCTCGGTCGGCGGCTATGTGGGACTCACGGGACCTTTCGTTATCTTCTCATTTCCGAACACTTCTGATCTGGATGTGGTCGTTCTCGACCATTTGACGAGTAGCCTCTACCTGGAGCGGAAAGAAGACCTCGAGGCGTACAGCTCGGCCTTCCGCACGCTGCAGGCACACGCGCTGTCGCCGGAGCACTCGTTGGACCTGATCGCCGCAATCGACCGCGCCGGTCAGTGACCCCGGACTGCCCGAGGGGGGCGTCATGTCGGATTGCCTCGCACAGCACGCGTTACGGTGGCGGCGCAGCAGCCGCAGCACGGGAATGAACAACTGCGTGGAAGCCGCACCGTTCGCCGGCCGGCGGCTGGCCGTACGCGACTCGAAGGACGTGTCCATGCGGCCGCTGCAGTTCTCCGCAGCGGCCTGGACGTCGTTCGTCTCCGCCCTGAACGGCGGTGCCGTCGGCTGAGCCCGTCCCGGCCCCGACCGGCCGCCGGGCCGGTCAGCCGGCCGGTGCCGTCCGCCGGATCGTCGCCACCGCACGGGCGATCTGCTCATCCGTGAGATCGGCGCGCGCGGTCAGCCTCAGCCGGGAGATGCCGTCCGGCACGGACGGCGGCCGGAAGCAGCCGACCGCCATGCCGGCCGCCCGGCAGTCCGCCGCCCAGCGCACGGCGGCATCGGCGGAGGGCGCGCGCACGGAGACCACGGCCGCGTCGGGGCGGACAGCGGTCAGACCGGCTCCGGTCAGCTGCTCGTACAGCGCGGTGGCGACCGTGCGGGCCCGGTCCGCACGTCCCGGTTCCCGGCGCAGCAGTCGCAGGCTGCCCAAGGCGGCGCCGACGGCGGCCGGTGCGAGCCCGGTGTCGAAGATGAACGTCCGGGCGGTGTTGACCAGGTGGTCGATGACACGGGCCGGTCCCAGCACCGCCCCGCCCTGGCTGCCCAGGGACTTGGAGAGGGTGAGCGTGGTGACGATGCCGTCGCCGCCGGCCAGACCGACCGCGGCGAGCGCGCCACGGCCGCCGTCCCCGAGTACGCCCAGGCCGTGCGCGTCGTCGACGAGCAGAGCCGCGTCCTCGGCACGACAGGCCGCGGCCAGTTCGGCCAGCGGTGCGGCGTCCCCGTCGACCGAGAAGACCGAGTCGGTGACCGCCAGCGCCCTGCCCCGGTGCGTGTGCAGGGTCTTGCGCACCGCCTCGGGGTCGGCGTGCGGCACGACGGCGGTCTCGGCACGCGAGAGCCGGCAGCCGTCGACGATCGAGGCGTGGTTGCCCGCGTCCGAGACGATCAGGGAGCCCCGGGCGGTCAGGGCGGTGAGCGCCGCGAGGTTGGCGGCGTAGCCCGAGGACAGCACCAGTGCGGCCTCGAAACCGCAGAATTCGGCCAGTTCGTGTTCCAGCTCGGCGTGCAGCGCGGTGGAACCGGTGACCAGCCGGGAGCCGGTGGCGCCACCACCCCAGCGGCGCGCCGCGTCGGCGGCCGCCTCGGTCACCTCCGGATGCCGGGTCAGGCCGAGGTAGTCGTTGCTCGCGAGGTCCAGCAGTTCCGGTTCGGCGGACCGCGGCCGGAGCGTACGGACGAGTCCGGCGTCCGCGCGGCGGCGCGCCTCCTCGTCGATCCAGTCGAACGGGGCGAAGGACATGGGCGGGTCCCTTTTGTAGGCAGCTCACAGACCCTAACCGGGGGCGCAGCCGGGCATGGTGTGGCAATGCACACACCCTCTACGGGCTCTGTTGTCCGGTTCCTCCTTGGCTCGGGGCGGTGCCGTGCGTCAGGATCATCGCCATGGACCTCCTGAACACGCTGGTGGACAAGGGGCTGCGGCGCGAGCTGCCGACCCGTGAAGAAGCGCTCGCCGTACTGGCGACCCCGGACGACGAACTGCTCGACGTGGTGGCCGCGGCCGGAAAGGTGCGCCGTCAGTGGTTCGGGCGGCGGGTGAAACTCAACTATCTGGTCAATCTGAAGTCCGGGCTCTGCCCCGAGGACTGCTCGTACTGCTCCCAGCGGCTGGGCTCCAAGGCCGAGATCCTCAAGTACACCTGGCTGAAGCCGGACGAGGCGTCGAAGGCTGCGGCGGCCGGTGTGGCCGGCGGCGCCAAGCGCGTCTGCCTGGTCGCCAGCGGCCGGGGCCCGACCGACCGCGACGTCGACCGGGTGTCGCAGACCATCGAGGCGATCAAGGAACAGAACGAGGGCGTCGAGGTGTGCGCCTGTCTCGGTCTGCTCTCCGAGGGCCAGGCGGGCCGGCTGCGGTCGGCGGGCGCGGACGCCTACAACCACAACCTCAACACGTCCGAGGGGACGTACGGGGAGATCACCACCACCCACACCTACGCGGACCGCGTCGAGACGGTGCACCAGGCGCAGGCCGCCGGGCTCTCCGCCTGCTCCGGGCTCATCGCGGGCATGGGCGAGAGCGACACCGACCTGGTCGACGTGGTGTTCGCCCTGCGCGACCTCGACCCGGACTCGGTGCCCGTCAACTTCCTCATCCCGTTCGAGGGAACCCCGCTCGCCAAGGAGTGGAACCTGACGCCGCAGCGCTGCCTGCGGATCCTGGCGATGGTGCGGTTCGTCTGCCCGGACGTGGAGGTACGGCTCGCGGGCGGCCGCGAGGTGCATCTGCGCTCGATGCAGCCGCTGGCCCTGCACCTGGTCAACTCGATCTTCCTGGGCGACTACCTGACCAGTGAGGGCCAGGCGGGACAGGCCGACCTCGACATGATCGCGGACGCGGGCTTCGAGGTGGAGGGCGCCGGCACGACGACGCTCCCCCGCCACCGCGCGGACGCCGGAGCCGGCTGCGGATCGCACGCCGCCGGAGGTTCGGAGACGGGCGGCGGCTGCGGATCGCACGCCGACGCGGGCGCGGGGGCGCAGAGCGGGTGCGGTTCGCACTCCGGCGGATGCGCGCCCTGCGGCGATGCCCCCGAGGCGGTCGCCGCGCAGGAGGCGGAGGTTCCGGGAGCACGCACCGACCTGGTGGCGGTCCGCCGCCGCGGCGCGGGGACGGATCTCGCACCCAATGCCTGAGCCGCTCTCCCCGGCGGGCCTGCGCGCCCTGGACCGGGCCCATGTCTGGCATCCGTACGGCCCCATGCCGGGCCGGCAGGAACCGCTGGTCGTGGAGTCCGCGTCCGGGGTGCGCCTCCGGCTCGCCGAACCCGCCCACGGGCAGCACGAGTTGGTCGACGGCATGTCGTCGTGGTGGTCGGCCGTGCACGGGTACAACCACCCGGTGCTGAACGAGGCGGCACGCGGCCAGCTGGACCGGATGAGCCATGTGATGTTCGGCGGGCTCACGCACGAGCCCGCCGTACGGCTGGCCGCCCGGCTGGTCGAGATCACTCCGGAGCCGTTGCAGCACGTCTTCCTCGCCGACTCCGGCTCCGTGTCCGTCGAGGTCGCCGTGAAGATGTGCCTCCAGTACTGGCGCTCGGCCGGCAGACCGGCCAAGCAACGGCTGCTGACCTGGCGCGGCGGGTACCACGGGGACACCTGGCAGCCGATGTCGGTGTGCGACCCCGAAGGCGGCATGCACGAACTCTGGTCGGGTGCGCTGCCGCGCCAGGTCTTCGCCGACGAGCCGCCGGCCGGCTTCGACGCGGAGCCGGACGCCGCCTACGCGACGCACCTGCGGGAGCTCATCGCCCGGCACGCCGACGAGCTGGCCGCGGTGATCGTGGAACCCGTGGTGCAGGGGGCGGGCGGGATGCGCTTCCACTCGCCCGGCTATCTGCGCGTCCTGCGCGAGGCCTGCGACGCGCACGGCGTCCTGCTGGTGTTCGACGAGATCGCGACGGGTTTCGGACGCACGGGCAAGCTGTTCGCCGCCGAGCACGCCGGCGTCGCACCCGACGTGATGTGCGTGGGCAAGGCTCTGACCGGCGGTTATCTGACGATGGCGGCGACCCTGTGCACGACCGCGGTGGCCGACGGCATCTCGCGCGGCGAGGTGCCGGTGCTCGCCCACGGGCCGACGTTCATGGGCAATCCGCTCGCATCGGCGGTGGCCTGCGCCTCCATCGACCTGCTGCTGGGCCAGGACTGGGAGCGGGAGGTCAAGCGGATCGGGGCGGGTCTGCGCGACGGTCTGGCCCCGGCGGAGGAACTGCCCGGGGTCCGCGATGTGCGGGTGCTGGGCGCCATCGGTGTCGTCCAGCTCGATCACGAGGTGGACATGGAGGCCGCGACGCGGGCGGCGGTGCGCGAGGGCGTGTGGCTGCGGCCGTTCCGCGATCTCGTCTACACCATGCCGCCGTATGTCACCGGTGACGACGATGTGGCGCGGATCTGCCGCGCCGTGTGCGCTGCGGCGCGGGAGGGCTGAGATGAACATTCTCGTGGTGACGGGGACGGGCACCGAGATCGGCAAGACGATCGTGACCGCGGCGGTGGCGGCCGCGTCCGCCGGCCGCCGGGTGGCGGTGCTCAAGCCCGCCCAGACGGGTCTGGAGCCGGGCGAACCGGGCGACGCCGCAGAGGTCGCGCGGCTCGCGGGCCGGCATGTGACGGCGGTCGAACTGGCCCGTTTCCCGGAGCCGTTGGCCCCTGCCACGGCCGCCCGTCGGGCCGCCATGGCACCGGTCCGTCCGTTCGAGGTCGCCGAGGCCGCCGAGAAGCTGTCGACCGACCACGATCTGGTGCTCGTCGAGGGTGCGGGCGGCCTGCTCGTACGGTTCGACGACGAGGGTGCGACCCTGGCGGACGCCGCCCGGCTGCTGGCGGCTCCGGTGCTGGTGGTGGCACCGGCCGGGCTCGGCACGCTCAACTCCACGGCGCTGACCTCGGAGGCGCTGCGCGCCCGGGGGCTCGGCTGCCTCGGTGTGGTGGTCGGCAGCATGCCCGCCGAACCGGACCTGGCGGAACGCTGCAATCTGGCGGACCTCCCGGTGGCCGCGGACGCGCCGCTGCTGGGCGTCGTCCCGGCGGGTGCGGGAGCGCTGGATCCCGCGGACTTCCGTGCCAGGGCCGGAAGTTGGCTGGACGGGCGGCTGGGCGGGACCCGGATGCCCGACTGAGCGGTGTGCGGCGCAGGACGGGGCCGCGCCGACGGGGCAGAATCGAGATAGCCGAACCTTTCCGGCCGAGCGGTCCCGCACGCGGCGTACACCGTCGCGCCGGCCCCCTCGGACCGGCCCGTCGAGGAGGTCCGTCATGCGGTTGCGGAGCACGAAGATCCCGCAGGATGCGGTGCACCACCCCGTCTTCGCCCGGTGCTACGCCCGGCTGAGCGTGGCCGCGGAGTCCGCCGGAGGCCTGGCCGCCGTAAGGGCGGAGCTGCTGTCCGGACTGTCGGGGCGGGTCATCGAGATCGGCGCGGGCAACGGTCTGAACTTCGCCCACTACCCGCCGGCGGTGTCCGAGGTGGTGGCGATCGAACCCGAGCGCATGCTGCGGCAGTTGGCGGTGCGGTCCGCCCTGCGGGCCGGAATCCCGGTGGATGTGGTGCCCGGTACGGCGGAGGCGCTTCCGGTGAAGAGCGAGGCGTTCGACGGGGCCGTGGCCTCGCTCGTGCTGTGCACCGTACGCGACGTGCAGCAGTCGCTCGCCGAGATCCGGCGTGTCGTGCGGCCGGGGGGTGAGCTGCGCTTCTTCGAGCACGTGCGGGCCGACGGCCGGTTCATGGCCGCCACCCAGCGGGCGCTGGACCGGACCGTGTGGCCGCGGGTGGCCGGGGGCTGTCACACCTCGCGCGACGCGCTGGCCGCCATCGAGGCGGCCGGGTTCGTCGTCGAGACGTACCGCAGGGTCAATCTGCCGGAGCGCGGAATCCGGCTCCCCACGTCCTCGTGCGTGCTGGGCGTGGCACGGCGGTCGGCCGTGGTGGACCGGGGACGGCAGGGCCTCCGCTGACGGCTTTGCGGGGCGCTCATGTATGACGGCCGCAGTCCGGCACGCGGGGACTTGCACACGGCTTTCGCGGCCGGGCGGCCGGGACCCGTCCCGGCGCGCTCCGCTGCCGCCGGAAGGCGCCCGGGTCGCTCGGGTCACCCAGGTATCACCCGGGTCACCCAGGTATCACCCGGGTCACCCAGGTATCACCCGGGTCTCCCGGGTCACAGGCTCCACTGACGGAGCTCGTCGGCGATGGCCCGGACGTCCGCCTTGCCCTCCTTGACCAGCAACGCCAGGTCACGCACCTGTTCGGGCGAGGTGATGACCTTCAGCCCCGACGCGACGAGGTATCCGTAGGCGACGGCGGACGCGAACATCGCGTTGGACCGCTCCAGCGCGGGCACGTGCAGCAGCAGCTGCAGCAGTGCGGCCGCCCTGGAGTGCGGGTCGCTGTAGACGGGACTGCCGAAGATCTCCGCCTCGTGCCGTGCGACCGCGGCGACCAGCGCGCCCCAGTCGGTGACCTGGGGATCACCGGGCGTCTTGTGCTCCGCGACCATGAGCAGCCAGGAGAGGTGAATCCGGAGGTTCAACGGGTCCCTTTGCGCTCCGGGCCGAACTCCTCGGCGAACACCGATTCGTACTGCTTCATGAAATCGGCGGCGGCCTCGACGAATGTATGGCCGACCTCGCCCGCGTCCTGTTTGACGAGCTCCTCTATGTAGCGGTTCACGCTCATCCCCCTTTGGAGCGCGCGCTGCCGCGCGGCCTCGGCGGTGGCCTCGTCCACTCGAACGTTCAGCTGAGTCTTGGGCACTTCATCACGCTAGCGCGGGATTGCTAGCACCGGCAAGAGGAGCGGACCGGCGGGGGAAACCCGTGGCCGGAATCGGCCCGGCCGAGCGCCCCACGGGGCCGCAGCACCCCGGCCACCTGGCATATCGCGGCACCCGTCCGCCCCAGGCGTCGAGGCGCTCGCGCCCGTACCGTCGAAGCATGAGCGACGGATACCGCACCCGACCGCCCCCTCCATAGAACAGGTGGTCATAATTCCTGGTCAGGAAGCCGAAGTCAGCGCAGTCGGCCACGTCCTGGCGGCGCACGCCCGCCAACCGACCAGATCTCGCGACGACTCATGGAGTGCACATTGAGTACGACGTTCCGTTCCCGAATCACCGCCCGGCTCGGGCGCACCTACCTGGCCAGGATCCAGCGGCACGGAATCGGCTCCTCCACGATCAGGCTGCTCCCCGAGGAGTTGCTGATGCTCCTGCGCCGCGACGGCCTGGATCCCGTGAAGCGTCTGGCCGCGACCCGGGCGGAGGCCCCGGTCTCCAAGGTCACCCTGCCGTTCGGCATGGACGCCTGGGTGGTCACCGGCTATGAGGAGTCGAAGGCCGTGCTCGGCTCCGCCGACGGGTTCAGCACCGACTTCGCCAACCTCGCGGGCAATGCCGGAATCGCCGCCGAGCAGAGCCCCGGCGGGCTCGGATTCAGCGATCCGCCGGTCCACACACGGTTGCGCCGCATTCTGACCCCGGAGTTCACCATGCGCCGCCTGCGGCGACTGACGCCGCGGATCGAAGCGATCGTCGAGGAGCGACTGGACGCGATGGAGGCCGCGGGCGGACCGGTCGACCTGGTGCACGAGTTCGCCCTGCCCGTCCCCTCCCTCACCATCTGCGAACTGCTCGGCGTCCCGTACGGCGACCGGCACGACTTCCAGCAGCTGGCCATGGACCGCTTCGACCTCTTCGGCGGGACCACCGCTCCCTTCGGTGCCATGTCCGCGTCCCTGGAGTACTTCAGGGAGGTCGTCAGGGCGCAGCGGCAGAAGCCGGGGGACGGTCTGCTCGGCATGATCGTGCGGGAGCACGGGGACAGCGTCGACGACGAGGAACTCGCGGGCCTCGCCGACGGCGTGCTCACCGGCGGCTTCGAGACGACGGCCAGCACGATCGCTCTCGGCTCCCTCGTACTGCTGCAGAACAGGGACGTCCTGGAGCGTCTGCGAACGGACGACACAATGACCCCGCCGTTCGTCGAAGAGGTGCTGCGCTATCTCTCCGCGGTCCAGATGGCCTTCCCCCGGTTCGCCCGTCGGGACATCGAGATAGCCGGGGTGGTCATTCCGCGCGGCGACATGGTCCTCTGCTCCCTGAGCGGCGCGAATCGCGATCTGTCGTACGTCATGGACGACGGGGGCTTCGACCCGCACCGAGCCACCCCGGCCGGCCATCTGGCCTTCGGCCACGGCATCCACCGCTGCATCGGCGCCGAACTGGCCCGCATGGAACTGCGTGTCGCCTTCCCGGCACTGGCCCGGCGCTTTCCCGGCATGCGGCTCGCCGTGCCGCCGCAGGAGCTCAGCTTCCGGAAGCTGTCCATCGTCTACGGCATCGAGTCGCTCCCGGTGCATCTCCGCTGAGCCGGCGGATCCCACGCAGTCCCGCGCCCGCACGGAATACATTCGCCCATCGGAGTGACACTCTGCTTGGCTCGCCCCATGAGTGATCTCCATATGCGCTGCGCCACCCTCGCCGACATCGACAGCGTGCTGCGGTTCTGGCGCGAGGCGGCAGAGGGAACCAGCATCAGCGACGACCACGACGGCGTGTCCCGCCTCATCACGCGGGACCCCGAAGCCCTGCTCCTGGCGGAACGTGACGGTCTGCTCGTGGGAACCGTCATCGCCGGCTTCGACGGCTGGCGGTGTTCCGTCTACCGGCTGGCCGTACATCCCCGGTTCCGCCGGCAGGGCATCTCCACGGCACTGCTGGCCGCGGTGGAGGAGCGGTTCAGTGCCCTCGGTGGACGCCGAGCGGACGCCATGGTCCTGGAAGCCAATGAGCGAGCCCAGTACGCATGGGCCGCGGCCGGCTACCACCGCGAGGACCACTGGCGGCGCTGGATCAAACCGTTCCAGGACTAGGAAGCCGTACCGGGGGCAGACAGGGGCCAGGCCGCCGGAACCGGTGGACCAGGTGATGTACCCGAGGGTCGGGATGACGCCCGAGCAGCTGGAGCGGCCCTCTCGACCACACTTCTTTGCCGATCCTTTACTATGGGGTCTCTCCTGACGACCCTGACGAAAGGTGTGAGCGTCCGCCCATGGGCGAGCCTCCCAGTAGCCGATATCGCCGACATCGCGCGATCCTTCAGTCCCTGCCCGATCATGGGACGGAGGTGAACCGATGACCGAAGTGCTTCTGCTGCTCGTGGCAGTACTGCTCTCCCTTGCCTGCGGCGCCTTCGTCGCGGCGGAGTTCTCCCTCACCACGGTCGAACGCGGCCAGCTCGAACGGGCTGTGGAGCAGGGGGAACGGGGCGCCTCCAGCGCCATGAAGGCGGTACGCAGCCTCACCTTCCAGCTCTCCGGGGCCCAGCTGGGCATCACCGTCACCAATCTGGTGGTCGGCATGCTCTCCGAATCGTCCATCGCGAAACTGATCCGTGGCCCGGTCGAAGCCATCGGGCTGTCGCCCAGCGTGTCGTCGTCCGTGGCTCTCGTCATCGGAACCGCCCTGTCCACCGTGTTCCTCATGGTGGTCGGTGAGCTCGTCCCGAAGAACTGGGCCATCTCGTCGCCACTCGCCGTGGCGAAGACGGTGGCCACCCCGCAGCGGGCGTTCACCGCTCTCTTCCGGCCCTTCATCAGCCACCTCAACAACACCGCCAACCACATCGTGCGCCGCTTCGGCCTCGAACCGGCGGAGGAGCTGGCCACCGCCCGCAGCCCGCAGGAGCTGGTGGCGCTCGCCCGCCACTCCGCCAAGGCGGGCGCCCTGGAGGCCGACACCGCGGAGCTCTTCGTCCGGACCCTCAACCTGGCGGAGCTGACCGCGGAGAACGTCATGACTCCGCGGGTGCAGGTCACCGCGCTGGAGGTGCGCGCGACGGCGGAGGACGTCGCCAACGCCACACGGGCGACCGGGCTGTCCCGCTTCCCCGTGTACCGGGGCAGCCTCGACACCGTCGTCGGTGTGGCCCACATCAAGGACGTGCTCGCGATCCCCGCGGAGCAGAGGCCCCGTAAACGGGTCTCGGAGATGCTGCGTGAGCCGCTGCTCGTGCCGGAGACCCTGACCGTGGACCGGCTGCTGGACAGGCTGTCCGGCAAGCTCGCCATGGCGGTCGTCATCGACGAGTACGGAGGCACAGCGGGTGTCGTGACGCTCGAGGACATCGTCGAGGAGGTCGTCGGCGAGGTGCGGGACGAGCACGACCCGCATGAGACTCCCGACCTCGCACCGGCCGGCGAGGACGCCGACGGACGCACCCTGTGGTCGGCGGACGGCGCCGCCCGCACCGACCAACTGCAGAGGATCGGCCTGAGAGTGCCGGACGGACCGTACGAGACCCTCGCCGGGCTGATCGCCACAGAGGTGGGCCGCATCCCGGCCGTCGGTGACTCGATCGACCTGGCCGGCTGGCGCCTCGACGTGGTGGACGCCTCCGGGCGCCGCGCCGCACGGGCCCTGCTGCACGCGCCGCTCCCCGGTTCCGACGAGCCGTCGGAGGACGAGCGATGACCGCCGTACAGCTTTTCATCGGCCTGATGACCCTCGTCGTGAACGCGTTCTTCGTCGGTGCGGAGTTCGCTCTCATCTCCGTGCGGCGGAGTCAGATCGAACCGCAGGCCGAAGAGGGGAACCGGAGGGCACGAAGCGTCATCTGGGGGCTCGAGCACGTGTCGGCGCTGCTCGCGGCGGCACAGCTCGGCATCACGCTGTGCACCCTGGTTCTCGGCATCGTGGCCGAGCCCGCCATCGCGCATCTGCTGGAACCTCTCTTCGACGCCGTGGGCGTGCCGCACGGCCTGGTCCATCCGATCTCGTTCGTGATCGCGCTGTCGGTGGCCACGTACCTCCACATGCTGCTGGGCGAGATGGTGCCGAAGAACATCGCACTGGCCGAGCCCGTGCGCACCGCTCTGCTGCTCGGGCCTCCGCTGGTGACGCTGGCCCGGGCGCTGCGACCGGTGATCTTCGCGATCAACGCCTTCGCCAACTTGCTGCTGAAGCTGTTGCGGGTGGAGACAAAGGACGAGGTGTCGGCCACCTTCTCGGACGACGAGCTGGCCAGACTCGTCAAGGACGCCGGCGACGCGGGACTGGTCGACGACAGGGCGGCCGAGCGCCTGCACCATGCGCTGGAACTGGGGCGCAGGCCGGTGCGGGACGTGGTGCTGCCGGTGGACCGGGTGATGTACACGAGGGTCGGGACGACGCCCGAGGAACTGGAGCGGCTCTCGTCCGAGACCGGGTTCTCTCGATTCCCGGTCATGGACAGCGAACAGCGGATCCTGGGCTACCTCCATGTGAAGGACGCCCTCGACGTCACCCCCCGTGACATGCCGTTCCCGGTGACCGCGATGCGGCCCATCGCCCGGGTACGGGCGGCGACACCGCTCGACGACGTACTGACCGCTCTCCGCCGCAGCCGTACGCATCTGGCGGCCGTTCTCGACGAGGACGACCGGCTGGCCGGCATGGTCACGATGGAGGACGTGCTCCGGGAACTCGTGGGCCGGGCACAGCCGCGCTGACCCCGGCCCCGGCACCCACCCCGGCGCCGGTGTCCGGTCCCGCCTCCCCCCGAGGGCGCGGGACCGGGCGCAGGAGCGGTGCGGCCACTGGCTCCCGGCAAGCGGTGGAGCGCACCGCGATACGATCACAGCGCCATGGAAATGAATGCCGAATACACCAGTCTCGTCGCGGTCGGCGACTCGTTCACCGAGGGCATGTCGGACCTCCTGCCCGACGGCTCGTACGGGGGCTGGGCCGACATCCTTGCCACCCGGCTTGCCACCCGCACCCCCGGATTCCGCTACGCCAATCTCGCCGTGCGCGGGAAGCTCATCGGCCAGATCGTGGACGAGCAGGTGGACGTGGCAGCGGCCATGCAGGCGGACGTGGTGACGCTGGTCGGCGGCCTGAACGACACCCTGCGGCCCAAGTGCGACATGGGCATGGTCCGCGGCCGGATGGAAGAGGCCGTGGAGCGCCTCGCTCCCTCCTGCAAGAAGCTCGTGCTGATGCGCAGCCCCGGACGCAACGGACCGGTGATGGAGCGCTTCCGGCCACGGATGGAAGAGCTCTTCACCCTGGTCGACGATCTGGCCGCCCGGCACGATGCAGTCGTCGTCGATCTTTACGGGTCCGCCGTGCTGGGCGACCCCAGGATGTGGGACGTCGACCGTCTCCACCTGACCGCCGAGGGGCACCGGAGGGTGTCCGAGGCGGTCTGGCAGAAGCTGGGGCTGCCGCCGGAGGACGACTGGCAGACGGTACTGCCCTCCGCGGTCCCGCCGCGCTGGGCCACCCGGCGGGTCGACGACCTGCGGTTCGCCCGCCAGCACCTGTTCCCCTGGATCGGGCGGCGCCTGACCGGACGCTCGTCGGGTGACGGCAGGACGGGAGCGCAGTTCAGCGCCGAGCTGGGACGGGCCTTCTGGGTCACCCCGGAGGACGCTGCCGCTCCGGGCCCCGTGGCCACCTGGCGCCGCCTGGACGCGGACGAGTAGCAGACCCACCGAGAAGGGCAGCGGGGCACAGCCCCGGCTGCCGGCTCCCACATTCGCGGCTGTGTCTCTGTCTGCGTGCGTGCCCGCGTCCGCGTCCGCGTCTGCGTCTGTGCGCGCGTCCGCGTCCACGCCTGAGTCCACGGCTGTGTCTGGCCCTGTGTCTCCGTCCGCACGCTCGTAGCAACCCACAAACCGGGGTGCGGCGCCGACCTGCATAAACCGCCAGTAGAATCTGCACACGTGACTGCTGTGTCTGCGAAGCCTCGCATCCCCAATGTCCTGGCCGGCCGCTACGCCTCTACGGAGCTGGCTGTCCTCTGGTCCCCCGAGCAGAAGGTGAAGCTGGAACGTCAGCTGTGGCTGGCGGTGCTGCGCGCCCAGAAGGACCTCGGGATCGAGGTACCCGACGCGGCCCTCGCCGATTACGAGCGCGTCCTCGACCATGTCGATCTGGCCTCGATCGCCGAGCGCGAGAAGGTGACCCGGCACGACGTCAAGGCCCGCATCGAGGAGTTCAATGCCCTCGCCGGCCACGAGCAGGTCCACAAGGGCATGACGTCCCGCGACCTGACCGAGAACGTCGAGCAGCTTCAGATCCGGCTGTCCCTGGAGCTGATGCGCGACCGTACGGTCGCCGTCCTGGCCCGGCTCGGAAAGCTCGCCGGTGAGTACCGCGAGCTGGTCATCGCCGGCCGGTCCCACAACGTCGCCGCGCAGGCGACGACGCTCGGCAAGCGCTTCGCGACCGCGGCGGACGAACTCCTCGTTGCGTACGGCCGGCTCGAGGACCTGCTGGGCCGCTACCCGCTGCGTGGGATCAAGGGCCCCGTCGGCACGGCTCAGGACATGCTCGACCTGCTGGGCGGCGATGCGGAAAAGCTCGCCGACCTGGAGCAGCGCATCGCCGGACACCTCGGCTTCGCCCAGGCCTTCACCTCGGTGGGCCAGGTCTACCCGCGCTCGCTCGACTACGACGTGGTGACGGCCCTGGTGCAGCTGGCCGCGGCTCCTTCGTCGGTCGCGAAGACCATCCGCCTGATGGCAGGCCACGAGCTGGTGACCGAGGGCTTCAAGCCGGGCCAGGTCGGCTCCTCCGCCATGCCGCACAAGATGAACACCCGCTCCTGCGAGCGCGTCAACGGCCTGATGGTGATCCTTCGCGGTTACGCGTCGATGACCGGTGAACTGGCCGGTGACCAGTGGAACGAGGGCGACGTGTCCTGCTCCGTGGTCCGCAGGGTGGCCCTTCCCGACGCGTTCTTCGCGTTCGACGGTCTCCTCGAGACCTTCCTGACGGTGCTCGACGAGTTCGGCGCCTTCCCGGCCGTCGTCGCCCGCGAGCTGGACCGCTACCTTCCCTTCCTCGCCACGACCAAGGTCCTGATGGGCGCGGTCCGTGCAGGTGTCGGCCGCGAGGTCGCCCACGAGGCCATCAAGGAGAACGCGGTCGCGTCCGCCCTGGCCATGCGCGAGCAGGGCACGGAGCGCAACGAGCTGCTGGACAAGCTGGCAGCGGACGAGCGCATCCCGCTCGACCGTGGGCAGCTGGACGAGCTCATGGCCGACAAGCTCTCCTTCACGGGCGCGGCGGGCGACCAGGTCACCGCACTCGTCTCCCGGATCGAGGAGCTGACCAAGCAGCACCCGGAGGCCGCCGGTTACACACCCGGCTCCATCCTCTGATGAGCGCCCGGACGATCGCGCGATGAAGCCCGAAGAGCTCCAGGCCGCCCGTGACCGCGTGGTTCCCGATGTGGTCGCGGGCGGCCTGCGCGTGCTGTTCTGCGGAATCAACCCGAGCTTGATGACAGGTGCCACAGGTCATCACTTCGCCTTCCCTGGTAATCGTTTCTGGCCGGTGCTCCATCTGTCCGGATTCACTCCCAGGCAGTTGAAGCCCAGCGAGCAGTCAGAACTCCTCGGCTATGGGCTGGGCATCACCAATGTGGTCGCCAGGGCAACGGCCCGGGCCGACGAGCTGTCCGCCGAGGAATTCCGTGCCGGGGGACAGATCCTCACCGCGAAGGTCGAGAGGCTTCAGCCGCGGTGGCTGGCGGTCGTCGGTATCACGGCCTACCGGACCGCATTCGGCGAGCGGAAGGCACAGGTCGGGCCCCAGGACCGGAAGATCGGTGGCGCCCGCGTCTGGGCACTGCCCAACCCCAGCGGCTTGAACGCCCACTGGACCGTGCAGTCAATGGCGGATGAGTACGGACGTCTACGAACGGCCGTCGACTCGAACCCGGCAAGCCGTCCCTCTGGCGACGTCTGACAACCGGCAGATCTCTCGACTGGCGACTGGCTGCCGGATTCGTCTGCCTGCCGGATTCGTCTGCCTACTGGATTCGTCTGCCTACTGGATTCACCCGGCCCCACCACTGGCCCGACACGACCGAGAATCCGAGTGAGCGAGAGAGCGAACCCAGCCGGCATCTCCCCATGGAGGGGAATCACCCGCGGACGTTGCCGGTCCCTCCGGACGTTGCCGGTCTCTCCGTGCGTTCTCGTCGCACCCTCACAGCTGACGCCCCCACGCCCCACTCCAAGCCCCGGCCGGGCCGCTCACATCCCGAAAGGGATCGTGAACGGGATCGCGAGGGGGATCATGGGGGATCGATCTCGGTCACCACCACGCCGAGCTCGCACCCTGGGCCACCCTCCTCCAGGTAGAGCGCCAGGCCTATCCAGAGCTCGTCTATGTGCCAGAGGCGCAGTTCCTCACACCCGGCCACCATCTCGGCCCACGGGTCGGGTATCTCCTCGCCGGACATCATTCGCTCCTGCGCACTCCACAGACTGATCGGCTGTGGTTCACCCCATCGCACCCCGAGCAACGTGAACAACGCCTCGTGCTCCGCGAGACACTGCACACGGTGCTCCAGCCGCCCTGCTTCGTCGTCGTCCCAGTGGTCGTCATCGGCGTGCAGTGATGCCGTGTGGTAGCCGGGCCCGCTGACTCCCGAACCCGATCGGATGCGCTCCGCGGGAAACTCTCGGGTGCGCATCCCGTCGATGAGGCGGAGGTGATGTGCGGTGGTCATGCCGTCAGTAAACCGCCCTGCACTGACAACGGAAGCCCTGCCCTTTCCTTTAGGGCGATTTAGGCCATCTCGTTCCGGTCTTCCGGCATTCCCGCCTTCCCGCCGATCCGACCGCTCCTCCTCATGGTCTAGGCGTCCCTGCTCCGCAGTGCCCACCATCCGGCGAGGAGCGCCGCCGCAGCCCAGGCCGCAGTGACGGCCAATCCTGTCCAAGGGCCGAGGCTACTCTCCACATGCTGGTGCAGAACCAACTGTCCGGCCCGGTCGGGCAGATAGTCGGCCGCACCGCCGGCGATATCCCCGACGACGAACGAAGCGATCAGGATGAAGGGGATGAGCAGGCTGAGCACGGCAACGGCGCTGCGGAACAGAACCGTCAGCCCGGCGGCGAAGAGCGCCATCAGGGCGAGATATATCCCGCCGCCGAAAGCGGCCCGAAGGGCGCCCGGTTCGCCCAGACCGACGGCGTACTCCCCCATAAACAACTGTCCCGTCAGGAATGAACTGAAGCTGGTGACGAGCCCGACGGCAAGAACAGCGCCTCCGACAAGCGACATCTTGACCGTGTAGAAGAGGGTGCGCCGTGGAACCGCTGCCAGCGAGATGCGCAGCGCTCCGTTGACGTACTCGGACGAGATCGCTGTCGCCCCGAAGCTTATGGCGGCGATCTGACCGAAGTTCAAAGCGTAGAAGGCTCCGAAGACGAGGTCCGCGTCCGCCTTGTCCGCCTCGGCCTGGCCGACCGTGGCGAAGGTGAGCACCGTGACAGCCATGGTGGCGAGGAAGACCGCCGTCAGAGATCCGGCGACCGAGCGCACAGATCTGATCTTGATCCACTCGGAGTGCAGAACTGCGGTGGTGGACATGGTCAGGCCTCCTGTCGGGTGGTGGCTCCGTCAGCGGCGGACTCGAACTCCGTCGCACCGGCGGTGAGATCCAGGTAGGCCTGTTCCAGCGTGGCCTGTTCGTCGGTGAGCTGAAGAACCGGAAGGCCTTCCGCGGCGGCGAGGACCCCGATTTCCTGCGCTCTCGCCGCGTGCACGGTCCAGTAGCCGTCTTCGTTCCGCTCGGCCCGGTATCCCTTGTGAGCCAGGACCTCCCCGAACCGGGCCGGTTCGGTCGTGCGTACCCGGACGCTGGGCCGGCTCCGGGAGTCGAGGAACTCCCGCATCGGGAGGTCGACCAGCAACCGGCCCCGCCCCAGGACGATCAGATGGTCGGCGAAGGACGACGTCTCGTTCATCAGGTGGCTGGAGACCAGCACCGTGCGCCCCTCCCGGGCGAGCCGCTTCATCAGTTCCCGGATCCAGACGATGCCTTCGGGGTCGAGACCGTTCGAAGGCTCGTCGAGCATGACCACCTCCGGGTCTCCGAGCAGCGCGGCCGCTATGCCCAGGCGTTGGCGCATGCCGAGGGAGAACGTTCTGATCCGCCGGCCCCCGACTTGTCCGAGTCCGGCCTCCTTCAGGACTTCCTCGACTCTTGTCCCGCTCAGGCCGTTGCTCGTGGCCAGGGCGAGGAGGTGGTTGCGCGCCGTCCGCGAGCCGTGCGCGGACTGCGCGTCGAGCAGTACCCCGACGTGGCGCAGCGGATCGCCCAGAGCCGCGTAGGGCCGGCCGCCGATCGTCGCGGTGCCGGCGGTGGGCCGGTCCAGGCCGAGGACAAGCCGCATCGTGGTGGATTTGCCCGCCCCGTTCGGTCCGAGGAAACCGGTGACCCGGCCGGGCCGCACGCTGAACGTGAGTCGATCCACGGCACGGGTCGCGCCGTAGTCCTTGGTGAGCTCGTTGACGTCGATGCTGGTCATGTCCTCAGCGTCGCCGCCACACCCGCCGGCGGTCCTCCCCCGCCGGAGTGGATCATCTCCCTCGCTCGGGGGAGCCACCGCGTCGAGCGCGCTGGCACGATGGTGGCATGTCCAGCTTCCTCCGCCCGCTGACCGCGCCGGTCACCTACACCCGGTGGCTGCATCTGCTCCTGCCGGGTGCCGCCGTGAGTGTGTGGCTCTTCATCTCGACGGACACCCCGTGGGTGCCCGTCGTCCTCGCAGCCCTGGTGGGGCTGATACCCGGCATGCGCCTCGCCGAGGGGATCCAGGCGCAGTTGCTGCTCACGCCCGCGGAGCGCGGAAACCTCGAAGCAACCATTTCGGTGGCTCCCTCCGCCTCATGGTCCGAGCGCTGGCGGACAGCGCTCTGGCTGGAGGTGCGGCTGGGCTGTGCGGCGCTGGCCGGACTGGCGACGGTCTGGCTGCTGGCCACGACGGTCGATCTCGTGCGCTCAGCGGTCGGCTCCGCGCCGAGCGACGAATGGTTCGCCGCGGGCCTGGGCACGCACTGGTGGGCCGCCGTCCTTGCTCCGGTGCCTCTGATCATGCTGCTCGCGGTGGTCATCAGTTGTGGGGAGCTGATCACGGCTGCCGCCCGGTGGCTTCTCGGACCGACGCCGATGCAACGGATAACCGCGCTGGAGGAGCGTACCGAGCAACTCCTCGAACGCAACCGGATCGCACGCGAACTGCACGATTCGATCGGACACGCCCTGACGGTCGCCGTCGTGCAGGCAGGCGCGGCCCGGGCGGCGCATGACCCCCAGTTCACCGAGCGGGCGCTGGTGGCGATCGAGGAGACGGGCCGAGACGCCCTGGACGATCTCGAACGGGTGCTGAGGGTGCTGCGCGAGTCGGGCACGCCGCCGGGGCAGCGGCCGTCGCTCAGTGAGGCCGGCCGTCTGCTGGACTCGGCTCGCGCTTCCGGGGCCGAGGTCGATGCCGAGGTGTCCGGTGCACTGGAGCAGGTGCCGCCTTCGGTGTCCCGCGAGGGGTACCGGATCCTCCAGGAGGCCCTCACCAATGTCCTGCGGCATTCCGGATCGGTTCCGGTCCGGGTCCGCATCACCGTGGCAGACGGCCGGCTGGAGCTGAAAGTGACGAATCCGCTCAAGGATCCGCTCAAGGATTCGTCCGATAACCCTGGAGGTGGAAGCGGGCTGCGGGGCATCAGGGAGAGAGCGGCACTGCTGGGCGGCACTGCCAAGACGGGACCGTACAAGGAGGAATGGATGGTGCACGCGAGCCTTCCTCTGTACCGCATACGCTGACCGGATGCCGGTTACCGTTCTTCTGGTCGACGACGAACCCCTGGTCCGCGCGGGACTGCGTGCCGTGCTGGAGGCCCAGCCCGACATCGAAGTGGTGGGTGAGGCCGGTGACGGTGCGGCGGCGATCCCGCTGGTGCGTCAACTGCGTCCTGATGTGGTCGCGATGGACGTCCGCATGCCGCTGATGGATGGCATCGAGGCGACGCGGGTCGTGCTGCGCACGGTGCCGGAGCCGCCGAAGATCCTGGTGGTGACGACGTTCGAGAACGATGAGTACGTCTATGAGGCGCTGCGCGCGGGGGCGGACGGGTTTCTCCTCAAGCGGGCCCGGCCGGCCGAGATCGTGCACGCGGTGCGGTTGGTGGCCGAGGGCGAGTCCCTGCTGTTCCCGGCCGCGGTCCGGCAGCTCGCGGCAGAGTACGGAACGAGCAAGGCAAGGAGGGTCATGGAGCGGGCCTCGCTCACGGAACGCGAAGAGGGCGTGCTGCGGCTGATGGCCAGGGGACTGTCCAATGCCGAGATCGCCGCCCGGCTCATGGTGGGCGTCGAGACGGTGAAGACGCATGTCAGCGCCGTGCTGGCGAAGTTGGGCGCCCGGGACCGCACCCAGGCGGTCATCGCAGCCTACGAGTCCGGATTCGTCGCTCCGAGCTGATACCGGGCGTTCCCGGACTGCAGTGCCGCCCACGCTCGCCCTGCCCCTGAGCAGCGAGTACCATCCGCCTGACATGCGCACGAGCTGGGAGGACACACCGTGGGCCGGCTGACCGGTGGGGACCCGTCGTTGCTGCGCCGGATCAATTCCGCGGTGGTGCTGCACGCCCTCCGCGGCGCGCAGTCACCGACACTGACGGACCTGACCCGGATCACGGGTCTCTCCCGGCCCACGGTCGAGGGCGTCATGGAGGGGCTCTTCGAGGCGGGGCTGGTCGTCGAGTCGGCTCCCGACGGGGCCGAGGCGCGGCGGCAGGGCCGTCCGGCCCGCAGGTTCCGCTTCCGGGCCGAGGCCGGACACCTGCTGGGCGTCGAGATCGGACCGCACCGGGTCTCGGCACTGTTGTCGGGGCTGGACGGCCGGATCATCGGTGCCGGCTCACGTGAGGTGTCGGAGACCGCCTGCGCGGACGACCGCCTCGACAGGGTGCGGACCGTGGTCGCCGATGTCCTTCGGCGCACCGGCGTGGCCCGCAGCAGTCTGCGGGCGGTCGGGGTGGGCAGCCCGGGCATCGTGGAGGCCGACGGTACCGTCCGGCTGGGCACGGCTCTGCCTGACTGGACGGGGCTGGCGCTCGGCGAGCGGCTGAGGCGCTCCTTCCGCTGCCCCGTTCTGGTGGAGAACGATGCGAACGCGGCCGCCGTCGCCGAGCACTGGAAGGGTGCGGCCACGGAGTCGGACGACATCGTGTTCGTGCTGGCGGGGCTGAGCCCCGGGGCGGGCTCGCTGATCGGCGGACGGCTGCACCGCGGCTTCGGCGGGGCGGCCGGTGAGATCGGGGCGCTGCACCTCCTCGGCCGCGACGTCACGCCGGAGCGGCTGCTGTCGACGACGGACACGCCACTGGACCCGTTGGACGAGCATGCGGTCGCCGCCGTGTTCGCGAAGGCGCGGCACGGCGACGAGCAGGCGCAGGCCGCCGTGGAGCGCTTCATCCAGCGGCTGGTCCACGACGTGGCGGCGCTGGTCCTGGCTCTCGATCCGGAGCTGGTGGTGATCGGGGGCTGGGCCGCCGGTCTGGACGGGGTACTGGACCCGCTCCGCGGTGAGCTGGCCCGCTACTGTCTCCGCCCCCCTCGGGTCACCTTGTCGCTGCTCGGTGAGGCGGCCGTGGCCACGGGTGCGCTGCGGCTGGCCCTCGACCACGTGGAGGAGCAGCTCTTCGCCGTGGAGGGAACGGTAACGGCCCGCCGCTGATCGCGACGGGCCGTACGGTGCACGCCCGGACGGGCCGGAATCCGGTCAGGAGGCCTGGCGTGTCTGGTCGTGATCCGGTCAGGATGCCTGGCGTGTCTGGTCGTGATCCGGTCAGGATGCCTGGCGTGTCTGGTCGTGGTGGCTGATCTCCAGGTCGCCCGAGTCACCGAAAGTGAGCCGGCAGGTGTCGGCCCGGTATGTGGCGACGGAGACGGCCGCTGTGCCGCCGGCCGCAAGGTAGCGGGTCGTGACGACGAGGACGGGCGCACCGGGGAGCCGGTCGAGCTCCTTGGCGTCGTCCGCGCGCGCCGATCCGAGCTCGACGGAACGGTCCTGTCCGTCGAGGCCGAGCCGGTGCAGCTCACGTACGACGCTGCGGGCCCTGGCGGGACCGGACGGAGTGTCTATCGCTGAGAGGTCCGGGACGGAGGCCGACGGCACGTACAGCAGCTCCGCCGCGACGGGCTGCCCGTGCGTGACGCGGATCCGCCGCACGATATGGACGGGCTCGTCGCCCGCCACGTCGAGCATGCCGGCCACGGACACCGGAGCGGCAGCCGTATTGCAGTCGACGGCCTGCCAGGCCTCGCCCGCACCGCCGCCGGTCCAGTCGTGCTGCGCGGTCGAGACGGCGACTCCCACGCGCGGCGGGGCGACAGTAGTGCCCACACCGCGGCGGCGCTGAAGCCTGCCTTCGAGTTCGAGCTGCTCCAGGGCCTGCCGGAGCGTAGCCCGGGCGACACCGAACCGGGCGGCGAGCTCGCGCTCGTTGGGAAGGATCTCCCCCACCGCAAAGTCCGAGTCGAGTGCCTCACTGAGCACGGTCTTGAGGTGCCAGTACTTCGGCTCCTGCACCGATTCCAGCTGCGTGGTCCCCACCCTGTCCTCCGCAATCGCCCAGCGGCTTTTCCGCGACGTTATTTATTAAAGGTTCCTGTCTTAACGTTGAGACCATAGGACGGCGCACCCCCTTGGTCAAGACCAATCCTCCGTCCACGGACCTGTGAATCGGGTGTCTGCCGCACAGCGTTCACAGGACGTTCGTGGACCGGCGCTCTGCGTGCAGCACAAAGCCCCACGTCCGGGCGGGTGCGTGGGGCTTCGACGAGCGGCTGCGGCGTGGGCGGGGCCACCATTCGGTTCCAGTGGGCGGACTCCCGGATCGGCACCCGGCCACCGGGGGCGGCTGTCCGCAGGAAGCAGCGGCCTGCCTTGTCCACGCGATCCAGGATCCGTAGCGGCACCTTCGGCTCTCCGCCGCTGGCGCCGACCAAGCGCACATCGGAGCCGGCGGGCACGCCCTGCTCCGCCGTGTCGGGAACGGTGGGGCCGGAGTCCGTGACCACTGGTTCCGACAGCCACGGTCCGGCGTACGCCTCGCGCCGCGTCCCGGGCCGGCGCAGAGCATGTGCCGACGCGGGATGCGGCGCGTACGGGCCGGTGCTCTCGAAGACGTCGGTCACGGTTTCGGCTGTCACCCGCCCGTGCCGGCCGACCGGTCGCACGCCGCCCAGTCCGAATCCCGCTGCCCTCTTCAGCGCCCCTCTTGAGCGTCCCCTCGCCCCCTGGAGCGCCTCCCCGCCCCGCGAGAATGCCTTGCCCCCTTGAACTGGAAGCTACCTGGCGGTAATTGTTGCTGACTAAATGTCTAAGCCGTTTGCCGGCACGGCTTCCTCGTGTCGCATCACCCTGGAGCACCTCCATGACCACCACGGCCTCGTTCACCGTCGAGTCACCCCGAGGACCGCGGACCGTGTCCGTGGCGTACGAGCGGTCGGGGTCGGGAGAGCCGCTGCTGCTGCTCCACGGCATCGGTCACCATCGCCAGGCCTGGGACCCGGTGATCTCGGTGCTGGCCGTGGAGCGGGACGTCATCGCCGTCGACCTGCCCGGTTTCGGAGCCTCCCCCGCGCTGCCCGCCGATGTTCCGTACGACCTGACGACCGTGGCGCCCCTGCTCGGGGCCTTCTGTGAAGCGATCGGGGTGGACCGCCCCCACGTGGCAGGGAACTCGCTCGGCGGGCTGCTCGCGCTGGAGCTGGGACGCGAGAAGCTCGCACGGTCGGTGACGGCACTCTCGCCCGCCGGGTTCTGGACCGACGGCGAGCGCAGGTATGCGTTCGGAACCCTGCGTGCCATGCGGCTGGCGGCCGAGTCGATGCCGCTGCCGCTCATCGAGCGCCTGTCCCGCAGCGCGACCGGTCGCACCGTGCTGACCAGCACCATCTACGCCCGGCCGGGACGCCGTTCGCCGGAGGCCGCCGTGTCGGAGACCCTGGCCCTGCGCCGGGCGACGGGGTTCCACCAGACGCTGGCCCTCGGACGGGACGTCCGGTTCACCGACGACGTCCCGGACCTACCGGTGACCGTCGCCTGGGGCGACCGCGACCGGCTGCTTCTGCGCCGCCAGGGCATCCGGGCCAAGGACACCCTCCCGGGCGCCCGGCTGGTCCGGCTCCCCGGCTGCGGTCACGTCCCGATGAACGACGATCCGGCTCTCGTGGCCCGGGTGATCCTCGACACCAGCCGCTGAGACCACCGCCCGCACCCGTCCCCTCCGGCGCAGGACCCCCGAGCCGACCGCCACACCGAGCCCGACCAGGCAGCTGCCCACCACCTGGGCGGGGCCGTACGCACCGGCACCGACCAGCGGGGCGGTGAGCGCGGCGGACACGGGGATCAGTCCGGAGAAGAGCGTGGCCCGCTCGGCACCGATGCGCTGCATCCCCCGGTACCAGCACACGAACCCGATGACGGTGACCACGGCGGCCTGCCAGAGCAGCGCAACGGCCTCGTCGGGTGTGGGCACGCGGACGAAGCCGCCGCCGTCGAGCAGCAGACCGAGGACGGCCGACTCCACGGCGGCGACCGCGCACACCGTGGCGGACAGCAGCGTGGCTCCCAGCGGACGCAGCACCGGCACGGCGAGCACGGCGAAGCCCACCTCACCGGCCAGGGCGCCGACGGAGAAGAGGATTCCCGCGATGTCGGTGCGCCCCCAGCCCTGGACGGTGAAGGCACCGATGGCCACCAGTACCGCGGCGAAGAGCACGGCGCGTGTCGGCCTGCGTCCCGCCATCAGCGGTACGAGGACGGCCACGAGGATCGGGGCACACCCCACGAACACGCCCGGAACAGCCGGTTCCGCCGACCGTTCGGCCGCCAGGACGGCCAGGTTGAAGCCGACCATTCCGACGGCGGCGAGCAGAGCGAGCCGCCCCCACTGCCGGCGGCTGAGGCCACGGAGCACGGCTGCCGGCCGGAGCCCGCCGGTCCGGGTCACCAGGGGCACGAGCAGCAGGGCGGCAAGGCCGTAGCGCAGCGCCTGGCCTCCCGCGTAGGGGTAGTCGCCGAGGACACTGTTGGCGGTGAAGGAGGCACCCACGAGGATGCAGGCGAAGGCGGCGAGAAACGAGCCGCGCAAGTAGGTCACGTTCATGACACCGACGCTAGGCAGTGCGAAGGCCCGGTTTAAGGTCCACTTCCATGACGTCTTCGGGGACCAGTTCACCACCTGACAGCGGCGGCGGTGCGGCCTTGTCCGTCTCGGCCGCCTGGGAGTTACTGCTCCCGGCCGCGTCCGCTCCTGCCCGTGGGCGGGGGCGCGCGCTGCAGTCCGCCCTGCGCGAGGCGGTCCGCTCCGGCCGCCTGGTTCCGGGGACACGGCTGCCGTCCAGCCGCGCGCTCGCGGCCGATCTGGGGGTCTCCCGCGGCCTGGTCACGGAGGCCTACGAACAGCTGACGGCCGAGAGCTATCTGCGCAGCGGGCACGGGGCGGGTACGTGGGTGAGCGGATCGGTGCGGGCCGCCGAGGGCGGGGCCCGCGATCTCGCTCCCCGCCCAGCCGGTACCCGCGTCGACTTCCGGCCGGGCACACCGGACCTCTCGCTCTTCCCGCGCAGTGCCTGGGCCGCCACCCACCGTTCGGTTCTCGGCAGGCTGCCGCACAGCGCACTGGGCTACCCGGATCCACGCGGCCTGCCCGAGCTGCGCAACGCCCTGGCCGCGCTGCTCACCAGGCGCCGCGGTGTGGTGGCCGACCCGGAGCGGCTGCTGGTCTGTTCGGGCGTCGCCCAGGCGACCACGCTGCTCGGACTCGTCCTGCACGGACGCGGACTGCGCACGGTGGGCGTCGAGGACCCCGGCAGCCCCGAGCACGCCTCGCTCTTCGCGTCGGCGGGGCTCGCGACGGCGCGGCTCCCGCTCGACGGCGAAGGGCTGTCGCCCGACGCCCTCGTGCGCTCCGGCGTGCGCGCCGTAGTGACGACACCGGCCCACCAGTTCCCCACCGGGATCGCGTACTCCGCCGCCCGCCGGAGCGCGCTCCTGGACTGGGCGCGGGAAACGGACGGAGTCGTCATGGAGGACGACTACGACGGCGACTTCCGCTACGACCGCGCACCCGTCGGCGCTCTCCAGGGCCTCGACCCCGAGCACGTCGCCTATACCGGCTCGGTGAGCAAATCCCTGGCCCCAGGCCTGCGGCTGGGCTGGCTGCTGGCGCCGGCGTCGATGACGGACGAGATCGTCGACCGCAAGCGGACCATGGACCTCGGCAACCCCGCACTCGACCAGGCCGTGCTCGCCGACTTCGTCGTCCGGGGAGGCTACGACCGCCAGTTGCGCCGCTGCCAGCGCGCCTACCGGGAGCGCCGCGATGTCCTGACGGCAGCGCTCGCCGAGCACTTCCCGGGCACCGAGGTGAGCGGCATCGCGGCGGGACTCCACGTCATCGCCCGGCTGCCCGAACGGTACGGACCGGAGGAGGAGTTCGTGACCCGTGCGGCCGGGTCGGGAATCGCCCTGCGCCCTCTGAGCGACTGCGGCGGCGTGCGGCCCGCCGACGGATCGGTGAGCCTGGTGATCGGCTACGCGCACCTCGCACCGGCGGACATCAACCTGGGCGTACAGCTGCTGGCCGCCTCCCGGCTCGCACGCGGCTGAGGGGGCACGGCGTCGGCAAGGGCCGGTTGTTCACCTCGCGTTGGTGTTCCCGCCTCCGCCGGGCGCGAGGGTGGGCCGGTCGCTCAGCTGTCCGTTCACCCGATCCGCTGCCCCGGAGGCGCTCCGATGCCGAACCGTCCGCGAATCCCGTCTCCTGACCGCCGTACCGTGCTGCGCGGTTCGCTGGCCGCGTCGGCCGCTCTCACCCTTCCGGTGGTGGGCGCGGCCGCCCCCGCCTTCGCACGGTCCGGCCGCCCGGACGCGGCCTGGGGTGTGCAGGTGGGTGACGTCACGTCGTCGTCCGCGCTGGTGTGGGTGCGCTCCGACCGGCCGGCGCGGATGGTGGTGGAGACGTCGGCGACCCGGTCGTTCCGGCGGGCCCGCACCTGGCACGGTCCGCTGCTGGGCCCCGCCACGGACTGCACCGGGACGACGCCGCTGTACGGGCTGCCGCCGGGCGAGCAGGTGCACTACCGGGTGACGCTCGCCGCGGCGGACGACCCCCGGCGCACGGGCGAGCCGGTGTACGGGACCTTCCGGACGGCGCCCGCGCGGCGGCGGGACGGCGTGCGCTTCCTGTGGTCCGGCGACATCGCCGGTCAGGGCTGGGGCATCAACCCGGACATCGGCGGCTACCGGGTCTACGACGAGATGCGGCGCCTCGACCCGGACTTCTTCCTCTGCAGCGGCGACAACATCTACGCGGACGGCGTCATCGAGCCGAGCGTGACGCTGCCCGACGGCCGCGTCTGGCGCAACGTCACCACCGAGGAGAAGGCTAAGGTCGCCGAGACCCTCGCCGAGTACCGGGGGAACTTCCGCTACAACCTGCTCGACGACAACCTCCGCGCGTTCAACGCCCAGGTTCCCTCGGTGATCCAGTGGGACGACCACGAGGTGCGCAACAACTGGTACCCGGGCCAGATCCTCGACGACGTCCGGTACACCGAGAAGAACGTAAACATACTGGCGGCCCGCTCGTCGCGGGCCTTCAGGGAGTACTTCCCGGTGTCCACGCTGCACGGTTCCCCGGGCGGCGACCGCGTCCACCGGGTGATCCCGCACGGTCCGCTGCTCGACCTGTTCGTCCTGGACATGCGGACCTTCCGCAATGCCAACTCCCCCGGCCGGCAGCCGGACGACGCCACGGGAATCCTTGGATCCGCGCAACTGGAGTGGCTCAAGCGCGAACTGTCGAAGTCCCGCGCGGTGTGGAAGGTGATCGCCGCGGACATGCCGCTCGGTCTGGTGGTCGCCGACGGTGCCACGGACTTCGAGGCGGTCGCGCAGGGCGATCCCGGGGCTCCGCTCGGGCGTGAACTGCAGATCGCCGAGCTGCTGCGGTTCATCAAGCACCGCCGGATCACCGGGACGGTGTGGCTGACGGCGGACGTGCACTACACCTCGGCCCAGCACTACGCCCCCGAGCGGGCGGCGTTCAAGGACTTCGCGCCCTTCTGGGAATTCGTCACCGGACCGCTGGCGGCCGGCCAGTTCCCGTCCAACGCACTCGACGGCACGTTCGGGCCGGATCAGGTGTTCGTCCAGGCGCCCGACCGGGCGAACGTCTCTCCCATGGAGACGCCCGCACTGTTCGGGGAGGTGGACATCGACGGCGACTCCGGCGAGCTGACCGTGCGCCTGCGCGAGCAGGGCGGATCCGTTCTGTTCACGCAGGTGCTCCAGCCCGGGCGCGTAGGACAGTGAGCCGCACTGCTCAAAACAACTTGCCAAACGGCCAAAAACAGACGATAGGCGACTAGATCCACACTTAACCCATCGGTCACAAGGCGTTCGTGATCAGGCAACACCGTTCGGTCACAGTGAGGACATGACTGATGTGACATCCGCGAAGACTGCCCGCCGCCCGCACCACTGGCGGCGGGACCTCATTGAACTTGCCGCCCTGTTCACCGCGGTCGCCGTCGCCGACGCGATCGCCAACCTGATCGGACACCAGCCCGACGGCCCCTACCTGCTCATCGCCTCGGCCGTGGCACTGACCGCGACCGCCGCGTTCCACACCTGGTGGGCTCGGCGCCACAGCCACGCACCACCGCCGGCCGCGGACGACGTCCCGGCCGATGGGTCTCGTGCCGCCACGGTCGACGCCGACGCCCCGGAGACGGATTCGGCGCCCGCCGAGACGGTGCTGTGGCGGATGCGCACCACGGTCCGGGACGCGCCCGGCAGCCTCGCCGCGCTCTGCATCGTGCTGGCCCGCCACCGGATCGACATCCTGACCCTCCAGACACACCCGCTGGCGGAGGGCACGGTCGACGAGTTCCTGCTGCGCGCACCCGCCGCACTGCCGGCTCCGCAGCTGACCCGGGCGATCTCGGAGGCCGGCGGCAGCTCCACCTGGATCGAGCGGGCCGACACCCACGATCTGGTGGACGCCCCGACCCGGGTGCTCGGCCTCGCCACGCGCACCGCCCTGGACGCCGCCGAACTCCCGCTCGCCCTGCGCCAGCTGCTCGGCCGTTGCACCATCCACTCGCTGCCCGCCGTGTCGATCACCGGACGCGCCACCGGTGAGACCGCACCCGTCGAAGGGGTGCTGGAGGAGACCGTGATGCGGCTGCGCGACCCCTCGGGCGGCGTCATCACGGTCGAGCGCCCTTATCTCCCGTTCACGCCCACCGAGTTCGCCAGGGCGCGCGCCCTGGTCGAGCTCGATGCCCGGCTCGGCCCCCGCGTTCCGCGCAGCGAGCACGTGCTGACCCTCCCCGAGGGCAACGCGATCACCGTGCGCCGGGCGGACCGCGGTGACCTCGAAGCGGCCCGCGCCATGCACGACCGGTGCTCGGAACAGACGCTGCGCCTGCGTTACCACGGGCCGGTCCGCGACGCCGACCGCTACCTCGACCACCTGCTGAGCCCGCGCTTCGGCCGCACCCTCGCCGTACAGACGGCGTCCGGCCGGACGGTGGCCCTCGGCCATCTCCTCTGGGACGGCGACGAGACCGAGGTCGCCCTGCTCGTCGAGGACGACTGGCAGCGCCGCGGTATCGGCTCCGAGCTGCTGGCCCGGCTGGTGGCCCTCGCCGTCGAGGCGGGCTGCGAGAGCGTCTACGCCGTCACCCAGGCGTCGAACACCGGCATGGTCGCCGCCATGCGCGCGCTCTCGCTGCCGCTCGACTACCAGATCGAGGAAGGCACGCTCGTCATCACCGCCCGGCTGGGCGGCGCGACTCGGGCGCGGTCCCTGCCCCCGTACGAGCAGGCCGGGCACTGACCACCTGACGTACCGGCTCCTCGCTGCTGAGCGCCTGGCAGAGATCGGCCCAGAGGTCCTCGACGTCCTCGAGACCGACCGACATGCGCAGCAGCCGGTCGCCGACCCCCGAGGCCTGCCGGTCTCCTTCATCCACAATGCGGTGGCTGATGGAGGCCGGGTGCTGGATCAGGCTGTCGACGCTTCCGAGACTGACGGCGGGCGTGATCAGCCGTACCGCGGCGATCACCCGGTGGGGGTCCCCGTACACCTCGAAGGACACCATCGCACCGCCCAGTTCCGGGTAGTGGACGCGGGCGATCCGCGGGTCGGCGGAGAGCCTGCGGGAGAGTTCAGCGGCGCTCGCGGACGCGGCGCGGACACGCACCGGCAGCGTGGCGAGCCCCCGCAGCAGCAGGTATCCGGCCATCGGGTGGAGGACGCCGCCGGTGGCGAAGCGCACCTGGCGCAGCCGGGCCGCGAACTCCTCGTCGCAGGCCACGACTCCGCCCATCACGTCCCCGTGACCGCCCAGGTACTTCGTCGCGCTGTGCAGCACGATCCGCGCCCCGTGCTCGACGGGCCGCTGGAGCACCGGAGTGGCGAAGGTGTTGTCGACCAGGAGCGGCACCGAGCCGCAGGAGTGGGCGACCGCCCTGATGTCCACCTCGGCGAGGGTCGGATTGGCGGGCGTCTCGACGATCACCAGCCCGGTGTCGGGGCGGATCGCGTCGGAGATGCCCGCGGGGTCCGTCCAGGTCACCTCGGTGCCGAGGAGGCCGGCGCCCAGCAGATGGTCGCTGCAGCCGTAGAGCGGGCGGACCGCGACGACGTGACGCAGTCCCATGCTCGCCCGGGCCAGCAGGACGGCGGTCAGCGCGGCCATCCCGCTGGCGAACGCGACGGCGCTCGCGGTCCCTTCGAGGCGGGCCAGTGCCGTTTCGAACCGGGCGGTGGTCGGGTTGTCGAGCCGGGCGTAGACCGGCGGCCCGTCGAGCCGGGCGCCGGTGGTGGCGAAGGCGTCGATCCGCTGCGCCTCGCCCCTGGAGTCGTACGAGGGGTAGGTGGTGGAGAGATCGATCGGCGGGGCGTGCAGGCCGAGAGCAGCGAGGTCGTCGCGGCCGGCGTGCACGGCTTCGGTGGCGAGCGCCCGGGACGGGGGTGTCGTCGAGGGCGTCTTCGAGGATGCGGAGTCCATGCCCCCACTCTGAACAGTGACCGGAACTCCTGCCGAAAAGCCCGTGTTACGTTCGGCGAATGACCGATTCCGTCGCTCTCGACACGGTGGATCTGCACATACTGCGGCTGCTGCAGAACGATGCCCGGACCACGTACCGCGAACTCGCGGCCGAGGTCGGGGTCGCCCCGTCGACGTGTCTTGACCGCGTCACCAGGCTGCGTCGCACCGGCGTCATTCTCGGCCATCAGCTGCGGCTCGACCCGGCCAGGCTGGGGCGCGGTCTGGAGGCGCTCCTGTCCGTGCAGGTCCGGCCGCACCGCCGGGAGCTCATCGGCCCGTTCGTCGAGCGGATCAGGACGCTGCCCGAGTCCCGGGCCCTGTTCCACCTGACCGGTCCCGACGACTACCTGGTCCATGTCGCGGTGACCGACACCGCCGATCTGCAACGCCTGGTACTGGACGAGTTCACCTCGCGGCGCGAAGTGGCCCGTGTGGAGACCCGGCTCATATTCCAGCAGTGGGAGTGCGGTCCGCTGCTGCCGCCCGCGGCCCGGACGGGCGGCCCCGGCCGGGACCAGGAAGCGGGCACGGGTCCGGTTCCGCGTCAGGACCATGGTGCCGGTTCATGGTGACGCGGAGGCCTTCTCCGTACGAGGATGTCCCCATGTCAGATTCTCCGAGCAGCGCGCTGCCCCGCCAGGTCGCCGACACCTACGTCGACGCATTCATCGAACTCGACCCGATCTCGGGCACCTATCTGGGTGTCGCGGAGAGCTCGCGCCGCCTTCCCGACTTCTCCCCCGCGGGCCAGGAGCGGCTGGCCGAGCTCGCCCGCACCACTCTCGCCCAGCTCGACCGTGCCGAGCAGCTGCCGGGTGCGGCCGATGACGCCGAGCGCCGGTGCGGCCGTCTGCTGCGGGAGCGCCTGACGGCCGAACTCGCCGTCCATGAGGCCGACGAGGCGCTCCGCGCCGTGTCCAATCTGCACTCTCCGGCCCACTCGCTCCGTGAGGTGTTCACGGTGACGCCGACCGAGACGGACGAGGACTGGGCGGCCGTCGTCGAGCGGCTCCAGGCCGTCCCGGCGGCACTGTCCGGGTACCGCGAGTCCCTCGCGCTCGGCCTGGAGCGCAAGCTGTACGCCGGTCCGCGTGCCACCACCACGTTCATCGGCCAGCTCGACGAGTGGGCCGGGGACGGCACGACGGGGTTCTTCCAGGACTTCGCCGCCGCCGGCCCGGACGCGCTGCGCACCGGTCTGGACGCCGCCGCGGCGCAGGCCACCCGGTCGCTGGAGGAGCTGCGGGACTGGATGCGGGACGTGTACGCCCCGGCGGTCGAGGGCGAGCCGGACACGGTCGGCCGTGAGCGGTACGCCCGTTGGTCGCGCTACTTCAACGGCACCGACCTGGATCTCGACGAGGCGTACGCGTACGGCTGGTCGGAATACCACCGGCTGCTCGCCGAGATGCGGACCGAGGCCGAGAAGGTGCTGCCGGGTGCCGGCCCCTGGGAGGCGCTGGCCCACCTCGACGTGCACGGCAAGCACATCGAGGGCGTCGACGAGGTCCAGACGTGGCTGCAGGGTCTGATGGACGAGGCCATCGAGGCCCTGGACGGGACGCACTTCGAACTCGCCGAGCGGGTCCGCAAGGTGGAGTCCCGCATCGCCCCGCCCGGCGGCGCCGCGGCGCCCTACTACACGGGCCCCTCCGAGGACTTCTCGCGTCCCGGCCGCACCTGGCTGCCGACGATGGGCGAGACGCGCTTCCCGGTGTACGACCTGGTCTCCACCTGGTACCACGAGGGCGTGCCCGGCCACCACCTCCAGATCGCGCAGTGGGCGCATGTCGCCGAGAGCCTCTCGCGCTACCAGGCGTCCATCGGCATCGTCAGCGCCAACGCCGAGGGCTGGGCGCTGTACGCGGAGCGGCTGATGGACGAGCTGGGCTTCCTGCCCGACGCCGAGCGCCGGCTGGGCTATCTCGACGCCCAGATGATGCGGGCCTGCCGGGTGATCGTGGACATCGGCATGCACGCGGAGCTGGAGATCCCGGCCGACTCCCCGTTCCACCCCGGTGAGCGGTGGACGCCCGAGCTGGCCCAGGAGTTCTTCGGCAACCACAGCGGCCGGCCGGCCGACTTCGTGGAGAGCGAGCTGACCCGCTACCTCTCGATGCCGGGCCAGGCCATCGGCTACAAGCTGGGCGAGCGTGCCTGGCTGCTCGGCCGGGAGAACGCCCGCGCCGCCCACGGGGACGCCTTCGACCTGAAGGCCTGGCACATGGCCGCCCTGTCCCAGGGGCCGCTGGGTCTGGACGACCTGGTCGACGAGCTGTCGAAGCTCTGACCTTCGCGTCGGCCGGTCCCGGGCGTGCTGCCCGGGACCGCCGCGTGCATACTGACGCCCTATCTCGCGATGCGTCCGGGGCGGCGTCCCGGCCTCCGGTTCAGCAACCGCAGTCGTCGGAGCCGGCCGGGGCGGTCAGCGGGTCGGCGGTGCGGCGCTCGCGCCCCTGCCAGGTCTCGAACTCGAAGCCCTCACGCGCCCAGTACTCGAAACCGCCCAGCATCTCCTTGACCCGGTAGCCGAGTTCGGCGAGTGCGAGCGCGGCCCGGGCGGCGCCGTTGCAGCCGGGTCCCCAGCAGTAGGTGACCACGGGCACTGCGGGGTCGAGCAACTCCCCGGCCTGCTCCGCGATGAGCGCCGTCGGCAGGTGTACCGCCCCGGGGACGTGGCCCTGGTCCCAGGACGCGGTCGAGCGGGAGTCGAGGAGTACGAAGCCGGGGTCACCGCCGGCCGCCAGGGCCGCCGCCACGTCCGAGACATCGGCGTGGAACGCGAGCGAGGCTCCGAAGTGGGCGGCGGCCGCGGCCGGGGCCGCCGGCGGGACGCGGAGCACGGGGTTCGTGACGGTTGCGGGAGCGGGGGCCGTGGCGGTGACGGCGGCGGTGTCGATGAGCTGCGGAGTCATGGTCAGAAATCTATGACCGGCACCTCCGCGCCGGAAGGTGAGATCCCCGGCACATCTCTTGATCCGCCGGGGAAACCCCTGTTTCCTCTAAGCATGACCGACTATTCCCCGGACGCCACCGACTGGCTCATTCTCGACGTCCTGCAGCGCGAAGGGCGCGCGTCGTTCGCCGAACTCGCGCGGGCCGTCGCCATGTCGTCGAGCGCCGTGACCGAGCGGGTCCGCAGGCTGGAGGAGGCCGGAATCATCAGCGGGTACGCGGCGGTGGTGGAACCCGAACGCCTCGGTCTGCCGATCCTCGCCTTCGTACGGCTGCGGTATCCGAACGGCAACTACAAGCCGTTCCACGACCTCCTCGACACCACGCCGGAGATCCTGGAGGCCCACCACGTCACCGGCGACGACTGCTTCGTGCTGAAGGTGACCGCCCGCTCCATGAGTCATCTGGAGGCGGTCTCCGGGAAGATCGGCGCCCTGGGCTCCGTCACCACCAGCGTCGTCTACTCCTCGCCACTGCCGAGGCGCGCGGTCAGTCGCTGAGCCCCGTCCCGCCCCCGACCCGGTGCCGTACGGCCGAACCGTTCCGCTCCTTCACCACTTCGAGCTGGGCGGGAATGCGCCGGCGCAGATCGCCCACATGGCTGACGATGCCGACGCTGCGGTCCCGCTCGCGCAGCGAGTCCAGTACGTCGAGCACCTCGTCGAGGGTCTGCTCGTCGAGGCTCCCGAATCCCTCGTCGATGAACAGGGTGTCCAGCCGTACGCCGCCCGCCTCGTCGGTGACCACGTCGGCCAGGCCGAGTGCCAGCGCGAGCGACGCGAAGAACGTCTCGCCGCCGGAGAGGGTGGCCGTGTCGCGCTCGTGCCCGGTCCAGGCGTCGATGACGTGCAGACCGAGACCGGCGCGGCGGCCGCCCGCGCGGGCATCGGAGTGGACCAGCTGGTAGCGGCCGGACGACATGCGGCGGAGCCGGGCGCTGGCAGCCTCCGCCACCTGTTCGAGCCGTGCCGCGAGCACGTACGACTCGAGCCGCATCTTGCGTTCGTTGTCGGCCGAGGTGCCCGCCGCGAGCCCGGCAAGCCGGGCGATGCGTTCGTACTCCGCGCGCACCAGCCCCAGATCGCGCACCTCGTCCGCCGCGCGCCGGGACAGCCGGTCGAGTTCGGCGGAGCGTTCACGGGCCGCGGCGAGAGCGGCCGACGCATCGCGGAGCAGGCGTTCGGCCGCGTCGTGGGCCGTCTGTGCCACGTCCGGCGCGGCCGGCGCGCGTTCCGCGGCGGCACGGGCCCCGGTCTCGGCGAGCCGGTCGGCGACGGCACCCGCCTCGGCCTGCCAGGCGTCTATGCGGTGCTGGAGCGCGCGCTGACCCGAGTCGGGGACCAGGGTGGCCGCCGCGGCCTGCGGCGTGTCGAAGCCGGCCCGGAACGCGGCGTCGGCGAGCCGGTCGTCGGCCTGCTTGAGCCGGGCTGCCGCGCTCTCCTCCTCGCGCACCGTCCCGGCCGCCTCGACGAGCAGCGCGACCCTGTTCTGCAGGAGCGCGGCGTGCTCGGAGACGCTGCCCGACCCGCCACGCGCGTGGACCAGCACCTCTTCCAGGGAGGTCTGTTCACGGTCGAGGCCCTCGCGCCGGGACGTGCGGGCCGCGGCCCGGCGTTCGGCCTGCTGCCGGTCCTCGGCCCGCTGTGCCTGCTCGCGTTCGGCGGCGGCCAGCGCCTCACGCGCGGCGTGCGTGCCCGCGGCGGTCCGGTGCACCTGCGCGTGCTCACGGGTCAGCGTGTCCACGAGCGCTGCCAGCCGGGCGACCGTCGGACCGGGCTCCCCGTCCGTCGCGTCCCCCTGCTGCCCGTCCGCGTCCGCCGGACCTCCGGTGCCGCCGTCGTCGACCGGGCCCACGGCCTCGGCCCGGGCTGCCGCATAGCGTTCCCGTACGGCTCCGAGTGCGTGTTCCGCATCCGTGCGCGCCTGCTCGGCGCGGCGGTGGGCGGCCTCCGCCGCCTCCTCCGTCGCCTGGTCGACATGACCGTCCCCGGGGCGCGCGGGCCTCGGATGGTCGGCGGAGCCGCACACCGTGCAGGCCTCGCCCTCGACGAGTTCCCGCGCGAGTTCCGCCGCGATGTCCCGCAGCCGTCGTTCCCGCAGGTCGAGCCAGTGCTCCCGGGTACCGAGGGCGTGCTCGCGTGCCGTGCCGAGCCGCTCCTGCGCGGACGTCGCCTCGTCCGCCAGCGCGTCCCTGCGGCGGGCCGCTTCGAGACGCCGCCGGGCCGGCTCCAGCCGGCCGGCCAGCAGTTCGGCGCGGGTGACGGCCTCCTGTGCCTGTTCGATGCGGGCGTGCAGACCGCTCCGGGTGTTCTCCCAGCCGGCCAGCCAGCCCTCGGCGTCACGGATCAGCTCGTCGTCCGCCCGGGCCTGCCGCTCCAGTGCGGCACGCTCGTCGTCGATCTCCGCGCTGCGCCGCTCGGCGCGACGTGCGGCGTCCAGCCCGCCGAGCTCCTCGCGGAGTCCTCGTTCCAGTGCCGCCAGTTGTTCGGCACCCGCGTCGGCCAGGGTGGCGGGCATCCGGGACCGGGATCGGTCGCGGGCCGCGCGCGCGTGCTGATGGGCGCGCCCGGCGTCGTCGCGGAGTTCGAGGGCAGGGGCGACGAGGTCCGCCTTGCGGGCGCGCCGCAACTGCTCCCGGTCCTCGTCGTGCGCGGCCCGGCCCGCCTCGGACGCGGCGGCACGGCGCCGGGTCTCCTCGTACCTTTGCTGCAGTCCGGCCAGTTCCCGTTCGGCGTCCAGGGCCTGCCGGGCCGCGGCGTGCCGGCTCTCGGCCGCGGACAGCACCGAACCGGCGATGTCCAGCCGTTCCCGGGCGCCGCTGCGGGCCGTCGCGGCCCAGGCCAGGACGGCGTCGGCGAGTCCGGGTTCGCCCGGCTGGAGCGTGGGCATCGGCCACTCGCGGCCGGCCGGGCCTGCGGCCTGGGCGATCCGCTGGGCGAGGGCGAGGATCTGTTCGTCCCCGGCCCTGACCTGGCTCTCGGCGGCCCGGCGGAGATCGGCGAGGCGCTCCTCGACGGCCGCGAAACGCCGTGTGTCGAAGAGCCGGCCGAGAAGCCTGCCGCGTGCTTCCGCGTCCGCCCGCAGGAAACGGGCGAAGTCGCCCTGCGGCAGGAGCACCACCTGGCAGAACTGGTCCCGGCTCATACCGATGAGCTGCGTGATCTCCTCACCGATCTCCTGGTGCGAACGGCTCAGCGCCTGCCAGCCCTGCTCGGGATCGTGGGCGCGCAGCCAGCTCTGCGCCTTCTCAGTGGTGTGGCCGCCACCCCGCTTCTTCGGGCGGGGCTGGGCGGGGCGCCGGGTGATCTCCAGACGGCGCCCGCCGACGGTGAGTTCGAGCCGGACCTCGGTGGGCAGGTCCACCGGGGCGTGGTCGCTGCGGAGCGAGGTGCCGGGGCTCTGCCGGGCACCGGGCACGGCCCCGTACAGGGCGTAGCAGACGGCGTCGAGGACCGAGGTCTTCCCGGCGCCGGTCGGTCCGTGCAGCAGGAAGAGGCCGGCTGCGGAGAGCGCGTCGAAGTCGATCTCCTGGGTGGTGCCGAACGGCCCGAAGGCGGTGATGGCGAGCGTGTGGAGCCTCATCGGTTCACCTCGCGCACACCGTCGTCGACCCGTACGTGATCGAAGGCGCCGCGCAGCACCGTCCGCTCGTGCTCGTCGGTCCCGCAGCCGCCGCGGACATGGGCCACGAAGTCCTCCGCGATGCTCTGGTCGTCGCGTCCCCGCAGCCGCTGGGCGTACGAGGTGTGCGGGGCGTCGGGTGCCCGGTCCGGTTCGAGGACCAGGCTGAGCGTGTGCGGGAAACGCTTCAGGAGACGGGCCATCGGCTCGGACGGGCGGACCGGATCGGTGAGGGTGGCCTCGACCCAGGAGTGCTCGTGCCGGTCGAGGGCGGGGTCGTCGAGGAGGGCGTCGAGCCGGCCCCTGAGCCGGGCGATGGCACGCGGCACCGGGCAGTCGATCCGCTCCGCGGCGATCGCGCCGGTGGCGTCGAGGTCGATCAGCCACATCGTCTTGCGGTGGGTGGCCTCCGAGAAGGAGTACGCGAGGGGCGAGCCGGAGTAGCGGACGCGCTCGGCGACCGTCTGGCAGCCGTGGAGGTGCCCCAGGGCGACGTAGTCGACGCCGTCGAAGACCCCTGCGGGGACGGCCGCCACCCCGCCCACGGTGATGTCGCGCTCGCTGTCGCTCGGCTCGCCGCCCGCGACGAAGGCGTGGGCGAGGACCACCGACCGGGTCGGGCGGGGCCGCTCCGCGAGATCGGCACGGACCCGTTCCATGGCTGCGGTGAGCACGGCCTCGTGCCCGGCCCGCTCCGCCCGGAACACGTCCTTGACGAGGGCGGGCTCCAGATAGGGGAGTCCGTAGAACGCCACGTCGCCGTGCGCGTCCGGGATGACGACGGGGGTGGCGCACCGCGCGGGGTCGGTGCGCAGGTGGATGCCGGCCCGTCCGATGAGTCCCGCGCCGACGCCGAGCCGGCGGGCCGAGTCATGGTTCCCGGAGATCATCACGGTGGGCACACCGGCGGCCGCGAGACGGTGCAACGCGTCGTCGAAGAGCTGCACGGCGGAGAGCGGCGGCACCGCCCTGTCGTACACATCACCCGCCACGAGCACCACGTCGACCTCGTGCTCGCGCACGGTGTCCACCAGGTGGTCGAGGTAGGCGGCCTGTGCCTCCAGCAGCGAGACCCGGTGGAACGACCGCCCCAGGTGCCAGTCCGATGTGTGCAGAATCCTCAAGAGCCGGCTCCGACCCGCATGCTTCGCTTCCTCGTCATCCGCTGCCGGTCAGCCCGTGCGCCGGCCCGGCCCGGACCCCCGGTGCCGGTCCCCGGCGCGGCTGCGCACTCCTGCCCCTGTTCCCTCACGCATCACAGTCTCCCATCACCGGGGACGCGCCCGGGGCGGCTGCCGCAGGACGGCCCCGGACGGGCTCAGGCGTCACCGTAGGCCTCGTCGCCCAGTTCCAGTTCCGCCTCGCCCGCGGTCGCGTCGGCCAGCCAGCGGCGGAAGTCCTCGACATCGGCGTCCGGCAGCCCGATCTCGATGGTCACCGCCTCCGCGTAACTGACCTCGCGCACGCTGCGTCCGGTGGCCCGCAGTTCGTTCTCCAGCCGTCCGGCGCGCTGATGGCCGACCGTGACCGTCGCGATCCGGAAGCGCTGCCGGGTGAGGGTGCCGATGGCGTCGAGGGCCTCGCCGACCACTCCCCCGTACGCCCGGATCAGCCCGCCGGCGCCGAGCTTCACCCCGCCGTAGTAGCGGGTGACGACCGCGACGACGTAGCGCATCTCGCGGCGCGTCAGCATCTGGAGCATGGGGACGCCCGCGGTGCCTCCCGGCTCGCCGTCGTCACTGGCCTTCTGGACGGAGGCGTCGGCGCCGATCACGTACGCGAAGCAGTTGTGCGAGGCGGTCGGGTGTTCCCTGCGGATGCGTGCGACGAAGTCCTGCGCCTCCTGCTCGGTGGCGGCGGGGGCCAGCGCGCAGATGAAGCGCGAGCGGTTGATCTCGGTCTCGTGCACGCCCGCACGGGCGACTGTCCGGTACTGCTCCTGCATCCGGCCACCTTATGTGCAGCGGCGGAACGTGATCTTCGGGGCCGCTCCGGCCTCGCGAAGAGCATCGTCGTGCTCGCCGTCGGGCGCGGGCGGCCCGCCGCTCCGGTGTGCGAGAACCGGTCGTGCCCGGGATCCACCTCGCACCCCGACCGGACGGTCAAGGCCTCCCCCGCCGGCCGGATCGGGAATCGCACGGCGCTCCGCGTCGTTGACCGGCCAGGAGCATTCCCACCGATCAGGAGTCAGACATGTACGGGTCGCCCGAGACTGTGCGCAAGATCCTCACCGGGCTCGGTGACACCTGGGCGGTCGTCGGCCTGTCGTCCAACCGCGGCCGGGCCGCCTACGGGGTGGCGGAAGTCCTGCAGCGCCACGGGAAGCGGATCGTGCCGGTGCACCCGAAGGCCGAGACCGTCCACGGCGAGCAGGGCTATCCGGACCTCGAATCCATTCCGTTCCCCGTCGACGTCGTCGACGTCTTCGTCAACAGTGAGCTCGCCGGCCCCGTCGCGGACCGGGCCGTCGCGATCGGCGCCTCCGCCGTCTGGTTCCAGCTCGGCGTGATCGACGAGGAGGCGTACGAACGCACCCGGGCGGCCGGGCTGGACATGGTCATGGACCGGTGCCCCGCTATCGAGATCCCCGCACTGAACGGCTGAGAGCGCCGGCCGGTCGTATGTGCGGGGTGTCACGGGGTATCACACTCCGCTCTGGGCTGGGAGGATGGCCCGCTGTGAGTACCGCCCACGCACCGAGCGTGTCCACCGCGCCCCACAGCCGGGCCCTGCTGTCCGGACAGCTCGCCGCGCTCGGCGTCGAGCGCGGCGGGGTGCTGATGGTGCACGCGTCACTGAGCGCGGTGGGGGCGGTGAACGGTGGCGCGGGCACGGTCGCCGCGGCGCTGCGGGAGGCGCTGGGGCCGGAGGGCACACTCGTGGTCCCGTCCTTCACGCCGGAGAACTCCGACACCTCCCCGCAGTTCCGCGCCACCGTCCACGGCCTCGGTGAGCGGGACCGGGAGGCGGTACGGGCGGCGATGCCCGCTTTCGACCCGGCGCTCACACCCGCCCCGTCGATGGGCCGGCTCTCCGAAACGGTGCGCCGCTCCCCCGGCTCCGTGCGCAGCGCGCATCCGCAGACCTCGTTCGCCGCACTGGGCCCGCTGGCCGGACATGTGGTGGCGGACCACCGTCCGGACTGCCATCTGGGCGAGGACTCCCCGCTGGCCCGTCTGCACGAACTGCGGGCGCAGATCCTGCTGCTCGGCACCGGCTTCGGCTCCTGCACCGCGTTCCACCTGGCGGAGTACCGGGTGCCGTCGCCGCCCCGCCGCACATACCGCTGTGTGGTGGGTGGCGGGGGCGGGAGCCGGTGGTGGGAGTACGAGGACGTGGCCCTGGACGACGGCGACTTCGCGGAACTGGGCGCGGACTTCGAACGATCGGAGCCCGGCGCCGTCCGCACCGCCCCGGTCGGCTCCGCCGCGAGCCGGCTGTTCCGCTTCCCGGCCGCGGTGTCCTTCGCCACGGGGTGGCTACCGGCGCACAGAGGCGCGCAAGGGGCGCACATCTGACGGTGCTTCACGCCCGCGCGACAACCTCCTGGCCGGTGCATCTATATCCAACTTCCCTTGTGGCGCTCATACTTACCGCGTATCGGCCCCGAGGGGAAGGCACCGGATGGAGCAGCTGATCCGTACCGAGGACGGCAGGGATCTCGCCGTGGAGCGCTTCGGGAATCCGCGCGGCAGACCGGTGTTCCTGCTCCACGGCACCCCGGGCAGCCGGCTCGGACCGGCCCCGCGGGGGGCGGTGCTCTACCGGCTGGGCATCCACCTCATCGCCTACGACCGTCCCGGCTACGGGGCGTCCGACCGGCTGCCCGGCCGTGCCGTGTCCCATGTGGCCGCCGATGTCGCCGCCATCGCCGACGCCCTGGGCATCGGCGAGTTCGCCGTGGTCGGACGGTCGGGCGGAGCGCCGCACGCCCTCGCCTGCGCCGCCCTGCTGGCGGGGCGGGTCGCCCGTACGGCCGCCCTCGTCGGCCTGGCGCCCCGCGACGCCCCCGGGCTCGACTGGTTCGAGGGCATGACCGAGTCGAACGTCCGTGAGTACATCAACGCAGCGGCCGGACGGGGCCGGCTCACCGCGGCACTGGAACGCCGGTCGGCGTCGATCCGGGCGGATCCGATGGGTTCGGTCGTCGACATGCACCGCGGACTCTCGGCCTCGGACCGCGGGATCGTCTCCGACACGGGCATCCGCGCCATGCTGGTGCGCAACTTCGCCGAGGGGCTGCGCAGTTCGGCCGACGGCTGGGTCGACGACGTCATGTCGTTCAGCAGCGACTGGGGGTTCCGGCCGGAGGACATCGCCTCGCCCGTGCTGCTGTGGCACGGCGAGGACGATGTGTACGCACCGGCGCAGCACACCCGCTGGCTCGGCGAGCGCATCCCCGGCGCGGAGACCGTGGTGGAGCGCGGAGCCGCGCACTTCGGCGCGCTGCGTGTGCTGACCCGGGTGCTGGGCTGGGTCACCCGATGACCGTCCGGTCGCACCCGCCGGCGGCGGCAGGGCGGCCGGATCGCTCCGGATGACCGCCCCGCCGCCCGCGCGGCTCAGACCGGCTGCGGTTCCAGATCGCGGTTGATGCGCCGCCCGGTGCGGGCCGCGACCGCGATGGGGTGGTCCATCCCCAGGTGCTCGACGGCCAGGGGCACGACTTCGGCCCGCAGCCGCTCCGCCTCCCGCTCCCGGTCCATGGAGCGCAGGGTGACGGCCAGGTTGGAGCGGCAGGCGAGCACATCGGGGTGCGCGGGACCGTACCGGTCCAGCAGGCCGTCGAGAGCGGCCCGCTCCCAGCGCTCCGCCGACTGCGGCCGGTTCAGGTCGCCGTAGGCGTTGGCCAGGTTGATCGCGGCGCAGAGGGTGAAGGGATGCTGTGCTCCCAGGCTGTCCTCCAGCGCGGACCTGACCTCCTCGCCGGCCTCCGCCGCCGACTGGGCCGCTCCCATGCCCCGCAGGTAGATGGCGACGTTGTTGCGGCAGGCCAGGGTGAACGGATGGTCCTCGCCCAGAGTGGCCCGGTAGCCGTCCAGGGACTGCTGGGCCAGGTCCAGTGCCGCCTGCTTGTCGCCGACCGCGGAGAAGTCCGCCGCGAGGTTGAGCCCGCAGGCGAGGGCGTCGGGCACCTTGGTGCCGTACCGCTCCCGGTAGCGGTTGTACGTCTCCTCCGTCAGCAGCTTCGCCTCGTGCGGGTGGCCCGCCTTGCGCAGGGACACGGCCAGGCTCTTGGCCGTGCGCAGCGCCTCGGGCACGTCCGCGTTGAGCACCCGTTCGAAGGCGGCCTTGACCTCACGGAGGATCTGCACGGAGGACTCGTACTCCCCGGTCTCGCGCAGATCACGGCCCAGGTGGCCCTTGGTCGTCAGGGTGTACGGGTGGTCCTCGCCGAGCAGCGTGCTGCGGCGCTCCACGGTGAGGTCGTCGAGCCTGCGGGCCGCTTCGCTGTCACCGGTCAGCCGGTAGTCGATGGCGAGGTTGTGGGCGGCGACGAGAGTGCGGGGGTGATTGTCCCCGAACGTCTCGCGCATCACGTGGTGGATCTTCTGGTCCCGGGCCAGCGCCTCGTCGAACCGGCCCAGCGCCCGCAGGTCGGCGGCGAGGCTGCCGGTGGTGATCAGCAGGCTGGGATGGTCCTTGCGCAGCAGGCGGGTCTGCCGGGCGAGGGTGTCCTCGTCCATCCGGCGGGCCTCCGGGTAACGCCCCTGTGCACGCAGGGCGTTGGCCAGTTCGAAGCGCAGGTTGAGGGTCTGCAGGTCGTCCTCGCCGAGCTCCTCGGTCCAGGTCTTGTTGAGCTGGGTCCCCAGCACCCGGGCGCTCTCCAGCTCGCCGCGTTTGAGGAGGTAGCGGATGCGGTCGACCATGAGCTGCCGGGCCTCGGCCTCGTCGCAGTCGGCGACGCCCGAAGGTCCCAGGTGCGGCCAGATCAGCTCGAAGGCCGGCCAGCTCCTCGGGTCGTTCACCGGGTTGTCCTGGTCGGCGCCCTGGGCCGGCCGGGCCTCGGCGAGGATGCGGTGCACCTCGTGGACGGCCGTGTCCCGCTCCTCGGGCGACAGTCCGGCCCGGACGGCGGCCTGGACGAGCCGGTGGACCTGGATACTGCTGTCCGCCGGGTCCACCTTGGCCAGGGCGAACCGGTTGAGCGCCTGGATGACACGGCCCAGCATGTACCGCTCGCGGAGGTCGGGGTCGTACGGCAGCAGGGAGCGGAACATCGAGTCGCTGCCGATGAGGGTCATCGATATCGGCTCGGCGGAGAAGAAGGCGCACAGTTCGAGGAGCCGGACCGCCGCTCTGGACTCGTTGCGCAGCCGGGCGATGGAGATGTTCCAGGTGGCGCCGATCTGCAGGGCGTAGTCCTCGGGCCTGCCCAGGGAGAGCACTTTGGTGCTCTGCTCCCTGAGCTGTTCGACGTAGGCGTCGACGGGGGTGGCGGTCTCGGCCAGCCAGGCCGCGGCCACCTCCACGGCGAGCGGCAGGTCCCCGACGGCCTCCGCCACCCGGTCCGCGTCCCTCGCGGGCAGCTTCCGCACTCTGCGGCAGAGGTGCTCGACACTCTCCGAGCGGGTGAACACCTCGACCTCGACCGGCTCCACCCGGCCGGAGATCGGCTTGTTGCGGCAGGTGGCGAGAATGTGGCCGTAGAGCCCGGAGGTGAGCGGTCCGGTCTCGTCGGGGAAGAGTTCCAGCGCCTTGTCCAGGTCCTCGACGTTGTCGAAGATGAGCAGCCAGCGGGCGTACGGTGCCCCGCTGCGCAGCGCCTGGAGTGCTGCCCTGGCCGCCTCGGCGACCACCTCCCCGGCCCGCAGGTCCATCTGCTCGGCGAGTTCCGCGAGTGACGAGACCACCCGGTCGGGCTGCTCGGCCTCCACCCACCACACCAGGTCGTAGTCGGCCCGGAACCGGTGCGCGTACTCCCGCGCCACCTGGGTCTTGCCGACGCCGCCGAGCCCGTAGAGGACCTGCGGCAGATGCTGTGCGGCGCGGTTGCTGCCGCGTAACTGGTCGCGCAGGCGCACCAGTACGGAGCCGCGGCCGGTGAACTCGGCATGCCGGGGGCGTACGTTCCACACCCGGGGGACCGTGCCCGGGAAGCGCGGGCCGCCGGGTGCGGCCTGCGCCGACTCGATGGCCTCGGGCCGGTCCAGTGCCGTGAGCACGGCGGTGGCCGCCTCGCGTTCGTCCAGCCGGGCGACGTCCACGATGCCCCTGCTGTTGAGCGGCATGGTCAGCCGTACGTCGCTGATCCGCACCGGAACGAGCTGGCGGCGGCTGCCCGAGGGGTCGAGGCCCAGCGCGGACTCCCACAGACTGCGGGCCCTGCTCGAACTCTGGTAGGCCTGCGAGACGACCGGGACGACCCGGAAGGCACCCGCCGTCGCCCATTCCGCGTCGTTCCAGGCGGTGTGGGAGGTGCGCACGTCCACGGGCACGACATGGAATCCGGACCGGGTGAGGACCGACTCCAGCCAGTCCGCCCACATCTGGTCCTCCGCCACATAGGTGAGGACGATGTTGGACGGCGGGACAGGCCTGCGGCGGGTGTAGGCGGCCACGTAGGCCAGCCGCTCCGACTCGTCCATCGCGGGCAGCGCGCTGACCCGGCCCTCGGTGAGCACCGAGGTCAGCCGTTCGCAGGAGGTGAGCATGGAGCTCGATATGTTCGGCGCGTCACCGAAGGTGGCGAGGATCTCCTCGTAGGCGTAGAAGGGCCGGTAGGGAATCTCCACCGTGCCCCAGTAGTTGGCCAGTTCCTCGCTGGACAGGCCGCTGGGGAATCCGGGAAAGCTCTCCCGGGCCAGCGCCCGGCCGGCGTCGGCCTTCTCCTTCTCGCCGTCGTCGATGCGCATCGGCACGGGCAGGATGCGTATGTGCTTGTCGTGGAACCGCTCCTCGATGTCGCGGGCCACGGCGGACGCGCCCTCGATGCTCTGGTCGCTGAGGGTGAAGCAGACGACCAGCACCTGCGGCATCTGGACGGTGCAGATGTCGGCGATGTCGCTCAGTCCGGTGCGGCTGTCGATCAAGGTGAAGTCATAGTGTTTCTGCATGTCGGCCCGCATGGCGTCAAAGAACTGGCCACCGCCGTAGCGCTCGTAGAAGTCGTCCCAGTCCATCCGGCCCACGGTCGAGGAATAGTCCCGGTTGCGGCGTCCCGCGGAAAGGAAATCAAGGCTTCCGCCGTGCTGGAAGGCCCAGTTGAGCGAAGTGGCGTGCGGCCGGACCCGGGCGTATTCACGGTGCCACTCCGGATCGCGCGCCGCCGGCCTGCGCGCCTCCTCCTGGTATTCGGTGATCATATTGATCAGCCCGGGTGTGGCGGCCAGATCGGAGAGATCGAGAAAGGGATGGAAGAACCGGTGCAGTCCGGGGGCTTCGAGATCCCAGTCGACGGCGAGCACCCGGTAGCCGTTGGCGGCGAGAATCCAGGCGGTATTGGCGAGCGCCATGGTGCGCCCCGTGCCGCCTTTGTAGGAGTAGAAGGTGACGACTGTTCCGTCACGGTTCTCGGTCATCTGCTGGGTCCTCCCCCTCGGGGGCGTCACCGTCGCCGGTATCGCCCGTGTCCTGGCCCGTACCGGTAACAGATGGAGCGGAATTACTGCTTCCGTAGCCGACGCCGTCGATCAGCAGTCGTGGCATCGCACCGCCCGCGCCCTCGGGCGGAAATGTCTCGGCATGCGCGGCGTAGTGGCGTTCCGCGGACTTCACGGCTCCCGGGAGTTCCTGGCTGAAGGCCTCCAGGGTGGGGACGCCGCCGCCGTGCGACCGGTGACCGTGCTCGCCCTCGGGCCCGGATTCGAGTACCCCCTCGACCACGGCGCGCAGTTCGGCCTCCCGGCGCCCGGAGTCGGGATCGTCCCTGTTCCACGGGACCATGACGCTGATCCAGGGCCGGCCGTTCTCGCTCAGCCGCCGCAGCAGCTCCTGGCGGCGCGGGGTATCCAGCGCCCACCGGTCCAGCAGGAGCAGCCCCGGGGCCTGCGGCCGCTCGGCACCGAGCATCCGCTCGGCCTCCGCCTCGAACTCGCCCACCCTCACCTGGTAGTCGAGGTTGCGCACGAGGTCGACGGCGTGGTCGGCCAGCGGCCTGGACGATTTGGGGTGGTAGGGATTCCAGTCCCGCTGCGCGGGCCCGTAGCAGTCCGGTGCCCGGTCGGGCGGCAGGTCGGAGCGGGAACAGGCGAGGACGGATATCTCCATCTGCCGGGCCCTGCCGGGCGGTCCGAAGGCACTCGGCACCGCGGCGTAGTCCTGGTGCGGGTCCCCCTCCGGCATCCGGCTCTGCTCCGCCACCTTCACTATCCGCTTGGCCAGCAGATAGACGGCCCTTTCGTACTGGTCCCGCAGATAGCGCAGTTTGATCAGTCCGTAGAACCCCTCGTCGGCGTATTCCTCACCGAAGGCGGCGTGATTGAACTGCAGTCTCTCGGCCGGCTGCGGCAGGTGTCTGGGCGGTACGGGAACCCAGAGCGCCGGCACGATTCCCGACATCTGGCTGCCGTTGCTGCGGGCAGCCTGATAGTGCACCGCACGGCTGGAGAACGCGTACCACTCCCGGCCGCACTGCTCACTCAGGAAATAGCGCGGCGAGTAGAGCGGAACGAACACCTTGCAGTACGCGAGGGATTCGGAGAGGCGCTCCTGCCATCCCTCTCCGGGCTGCATCTGCTGATCCAGAAACCCGGCCGGAACCCCGGCGGGCAAGGACGTCAGCTGCAGAACGTGGGCACACAGGTCCCGGTAGAATCTCTCGACCCAGAGATTCGGATCTTTGTCCTTCGGATCGTTCCTGGGTGTATGCGCATAGCTGAGGAAGAAGTACGGTCTCGGCTCATCTCCCTGTGCTCCGGCACCTTCAAGATCCAACGTCTCCCCCGGTCCACGTGTGGGACCTCAGTCTAGGAAGTATCGAATCTTCGGCGGAACGGCAGGAACGCGCCTATTTGCCAATCCGGCCGCTCCGCTTTCGGTGCCGGTCAATCAATTGCTGCCATATCCGCCAATTTTGAAAGGGATCAAGGACGGAGCTGCGCTCCATGCACCGGATTGCGGGCGATCCAGTCGGCGCGATGACGCCCGGCCGAGTCCCGCGCCCGGGCCAGGGCCGCGGCGGAGACCTCTTCCGTCTCCCAGGTCTCGGCCGTGCCGCGCATTCCGGCCACGAACCGCTCGCCGAGCGGGGTCAGCAGCCCCGATCCGGCCAGCACCTCCACGGCTTGCGTCGTCTGCTCCCGCCACCGGGCGAACCGCGCTTCGGCCGCGCCCGCCAGGATGCCCTGTGCCGTGTGCCTGCGCACGCGCCAGAAGTCCGTGACGGCGATGTGCGCGTACGTGCCCTGGAGCAGACCGTCCAGTGGCCGCGGGTCGGGTCGCCAGGGCGCGTAGAACAGCCGTCCGCCGTCGTCGGGGTGGTGGAGGTCGAGGCTGTCCAGAACGGCGCCCAGCTTCACGTGCTGGAACTCGTGGACGATGAGCAGGGCCAGCAGTTCCGGGGTGTCCGGCCGGGCCGCGCCGATCGCCCCGAAGGCATCCCGCGACGCCGCGCTGACATCGCTGCCCCCGGGTGCGTGCAGCGGAGTGACGACCCGCAGTCCGGTCGCCACCCCCGGTGCGTAGCCCGGGAGTTCGTCCTGGATCAGGGTCCAGGCCTCGGCCAGGTCCTGCGCCCAGAGCTTCGCCTCGCCCGCGGAGAGCCGTGGGGCGACGGGCCACTGGTGGCGGTCGCGCAGCGGGTCGGTGTCCTCCAGCGCCACCGACCAGCCGGGACGTTCGACCACGCGCACCGGCTGCCAGTACGGAGTGAGTCCGTCCACCCCCTCCTCCCAGTCGATCCGCACACGGCGCCCCGCCGCCCGTACCGAGAACCCCTCGGCGTCCGCGCTCACTTCGGCGAGCGCGGCGTCCGGCGGCAGCGCCACCGAGCCGAGCCCGGGCAGGCGCAGCAGTCCTTCCCGCACGGGGACCGCGACCATGTCGCCCCGCCGGGCCCGCAGCACGGCGGCGGCCGCGATCTCCGCCAGGCCGGGAGCCGCGGCGTCCCGTCGCGTCCCGTCCCGGAGCACACCGAGCGCCCATGGCCTGGTGTACGGGTGCGCGAGGACGGCGTCCAGCGCCTCGGGCGCGCACGCGTCGATGTCGACCAGCAGCTCCCAGGCCTGCATCGCCGTGCGGTCGGTGCGCGGGGCGCGTTCGCCGACGGCGGCGAGCAGTTCGTGGTTGATCTCTGCCTGGGCCGCGACGAGCCGGGCCACGGTCCGGTCGCTGCCGAAGCCCGAGGCCAGCTCGTCGAGTCCCGTCGCACCGAGTCCGGCCTCGTCGAGCGGCTCCGGGCCGCTCACCACGGCCGTCGCGGCTTCCCGGTCACGAATGTTCACGATCAGTTCCATCAGGTCGGGGCAGAACACCGAGGGGTTGAGGAAGCCGCTCCCGGTCCGGTAGCGGTGTGCGTAGAGGCCGCCGCCGCAGGAGTCGACCACCGGGCAGGCACGGCACTCGTCGGCGAGCTGCTCCAGACCCTGCTGCCGGGCGAGCATGCCCGGATGGGCGAGCACCTCGTCGAGGGTGTGGTCGACGAGGTTCATGCCGGTGGCGGGTGCCGCGTCGTAGGCCGTCTTGAGGCTGTCGGCCTGTTCGAACGTGCCGTCCGTCTCGATGACCACGAGATCCGCCGGGGCCAGGCCCAGCGACTCGGTGAGACTGCTCTCGCCGCGCAGTGTCCGCAGCACCGAGTCGAAGATCCGCACCGGCACCGGCCGGCCCGCCGCGTCCCAGCGCCGGTAGATCACGTCGAGCCAGTCCGCATAGGGCGTGACCGATCCGTGCGGCCGGGGCGGCGGCACGTCCCAGGTCGCGTGCGGGAGCAGGAAGTCGATGCGCGGCGGGTCCAGGGCCACCAGGGCGTCGTACACGGCGACGGGGTCGTTCTCCACGTCGATCGTGCAGAGCAGCCCGGCGAAGAGCCGCCGGTAGCCCGGGCGGTTGAGCAGTGCGACGGCGCGCAGCACCTGGGGGTGGCTGGTGCGTCCGTCGGCGTAGCGGCGATGGCGGTCGTTGGAGACCCGGTCGCCGTCGAGCGACACCCCTACCTTGATGCCCAGTTCGGCGAAGAGGTCGCAGAAGTCCTCGCTGAGGAGGACGCCGTTGGTGTGGATGCGCAGGTCCAGTGCGCTGATGCCGTCGAGTGCGCGGGTGAGCTCCTCGGCCGCGCACCGGATCAGTTCCGGGCCGGCGAGCAGCGGTTCCCCGCCGTGCAGGACGACGTGAACGACGGGGAGCCCGTGCGCCAGGGCGTGTTCCGCGATGCGGTCGGCCGCCCTGGCCAGGGTCTGTCTCGTCACCGCCCGGGGCCGGCCGCGCCAGCTCGTGTCCGCGTGCTCGTACACGTAGCAGTGATCGCAGGCAAGATCACAACGGCTGTGCATCTTCAGCACGAATTGGCTCAAAGAAGGGGGTGGCCGGTCCATGACGCGTGACGGTTCCGGCTACTCAGACGGACGACTGAAAGGCTGCGATCACCAACGGACTCGCCCCGGTGTCAGTCGGCAGGAGCCGGCTGATCGATGCGGGCAGGGCCCCGCCACCCTGGACAGCGGCTCGCTGCGCGAGCGGCACCCGGGGCACGGCCTGGCTGCGGGGCGCGAACCCCGGCCGGACGGCCGCCGAGACGAGTGTAGTTTTCATTTAAGGCCCTTCATGTTGAGGACGTCCATGATCGCGAACCCCGATATGGACAGGGAAGAATCCCTGGTTTTCCTTATAAATAGGACAAATCTTCAGAGATAGCCACTTGGACACACGTCGGGGCGCTGCGCACCACAACGCGCGCACCCGCCCTGCGGTCACGCGCACCACCCCCGGATGGCCCAATCCGCTCCCCGCCCGGCCCGTTCGCCGGAGCCAGGGCATGCCAGGCCCAGCCTCCCGCAGCGGGGAGGCCCGGACCAGACTGATGCGGAAACAGGACCGGCAACCGAGACACGATTCGGTCAGACTCCCAGGCCCTCGACGACCACGGCCCCCGGCAGCGCCGCCAGCGCCTTGCCCGGCATGATCAGCTTGCCGCGCCGGGTGCCGCTGCCGACGAGGACCCACTCCTCGTCCACGACGGCGGAGTCGATCAACAGCGGCCAGCCGCCCGGGAGTCCGACCGGGGTGATGCCGCCGTACTCCATGCCCGTCTCACCGACCGCCGTGTCCATCGGGGCGAACGACGCCTTGCGGGCGCCGAGGTGCTTGCGGACGGCGCCGTTCACGTCGACGCGGGAGTGGGAGAGGACCAGACAGGCGGCGAGGGTGACCTCGCCGCCGCGCTTGCCGGCCACGACGACACAGTTGGCCGAGCGCTCCAGCAGATCGGCTCCGTGGTGCTCCACGAAGGCCGCCGTGTCGGCGATCTCCGGGTCCGTGTCGACGTGGATGATCTGCTCGGCGGGGATGTCGCCCCAGCCTTCGCGTACCGCCGCGGCCACCGGCGCGGTGAGGAGTGCGAGACGGTCGGCAGCGGGGCAGGCGTCCTCGAAGGAGCCGATGGGGGCGCGCATGCGGGACACGCTAACAGCCCCTCCTTGCCTGCCGGTTGAGCGTCTCATCTGACGGGCGGGATGGAGACCGCCATGGTGACGTCGACGGCTTCGGAACCCTCGTTGCGATAGGCGTGCGGGTGATGGGCCTCGAAGGTGGCGGACGTGCCCGCCGGCACGGTGTACGAGGCGCCGTCCACGTCCAGGGTGAGGGTGCCCGCGGCGACGTGGAGCAGTTCCACGGTGCCCTCGGGATGCGGGTCGGAGGCGCTGCCGTCACCGGGCACCAGATGCCAGGTCCACAGCTCCAGCGGGCCCCGGGCCTCGGTGCCGACCAGCAGGGTGGTGGAACTGCCCGCTTCCGTGGACCACATGCGGACGGCCTGGTCCTCGGGCACCAGGCGGACCGGGGAGCCCTGGTCGTAGTCGAGCAGTGTGGTGATGCTGACCCCGAGCGCGTCGGCGAGCTTGACCGTGGTGCCGACGCTCGGATTGGTGCGGGCCTGTTCGATCTGGATGATCATGCCGCGGCTGACCCCGGCACGCGTGGCGAGTGCGTCCAGAGTGAACCCCCGCTCACCGCGCCAGCGCTTGAGGTTGCGCGCGAGGGACTGGGTCAGCTGGTCGAGGTCAGTCACGTTCCGTCCAATATTTTGGATGACAGAGTCGAAAATACTGCACTACGGTGTGGTGCACCCAACCGTCCACCGCACTGTACTGCGAGGCTCGCCCATGACCGCACTGTTCGCCCTGGCCACCAGCCTGCTGTGGGGTCTGGCCGACTTCGGCGGCGGCCTCCTGACCCGGCGTACGCCCGCGCTGACCGTGGTGGTCGTCTCGCAGGTCGTCGCCGCGGCCGTGCTCGGCGTGATCGTGGTCGCCACCGGCGGCTGGAGCGAGGCCGGCGGGCAGCTCTGGTTCGCCGTCGCGGCGGGCGCGGTGGGGCCGGTCGCGATGCTGAGCTTCTACAAGGCGCTGGCGCTCGGCCCGATGGGGGTGGTGTCGCCGCTCGGTTCGCTGGGGGTGGCCGTGCCGGTGAGCGTCGGACTGATCGTCGGCGAGCGGCCCGGGCTCCTGCAGTTCGCCGGGGTGGCCGTCGCCGTGGCGGGCATCGTGATGGCGGGCGGGCCGCAGCTGCGCGGCGCCCCGGTGCAGCGGCAGGCGGTCCTGCTGACCCTGGTCGCGGCCTTCGGCTTCGGGGCCGTGATGTCCCTCATCGCCGAGGCGTCCACCACCGTGACCGGGCTGTTCCTGGCGCTCTTCGTGCAGCGGATCACCAACGTCGCGGTGGGCGGCACGGCTCTGTACGTCTCCGTGCGGCGCGGAGGCCGGGCGCTGCCCGAGGAGGGCGGTGCCGCCGTGGTGCTCGGCGCGCTGCCGGCGCTGACCTTCGTGGGTCTCGCGGACGTCGCGGCGAACGGCACCTACTCGATCGCCGCACAGCACGGTCCGGTCACCGTCGCCGCCGTGCTGGCCTCGCTCTACCCGGTGGTCACGGCCCTGGCCGCGCGGGGATTCCTCGGCGAGCGGCTGCGCGGTGTGCAGGCGGCGGGAGCCGGGCTCGCGCTTCTCGGCACGGTACTGCTCGCGACCGGGTGACAGCCGGTACGGGCGGGCCGGTCAGCTCTCGTCGAGCTCCGCCACGGCCAGCAGCTGTTCGGGGGTCACGCCCTCGGGGATCGGCACCGGAGCCGGTGTGCGCAGGGGCGGCTGCCAGCCCTTCTCGGCGTCCCAGCTCCGTACGACACGGGCCGGAGCCCCGGCCACGACCGCGTGGTCGGGCACCTCGCCGCGTACCACCGCACCCGCGGCCACCACCACGTTGCGGCCCAGCCGGGCGCCGGGCAGGATCACCGCCCCCGTGCCGATCCAGCAGCCCGGCCCGATGACCACCGGCTCCATCCGCGGCCACTGCTTGCCGACCGGCTGCTGCGGGTCGTCGTAGCTGTGGTTGGTCGAGGTGATGTAGACGTACGGTCCGCAGTACGTGTCCGACCCGATCGTCACCGTCGTGTCGGCGACGACATGGCTGCCGCGGCCGAGCACCACACCGTCGCCGAGGGTCAGGACGGTCTCCGGCCCGAGGTCGAGATCGGGCATCAGCCCCGCCGTGAGGGTGACCTGTTCGCCGATGATGCAGTGCGCGCCCAGCTCGATCCACGGTTCCCCGAACACCGTGCCCTGGGGGAAGGCCAGCCGGCTCCCCTCGCCGATCCGGCGGAACCGCAGCCCGCCGGGGTGTGCCGCGGTGACCGCGCCGGTCTCCTGCACCCAGCACCAGCAGCGATGGACGGCCCCGGACAGGGCGCGCCGCCGCCAGGCGGTCAGGGATGAGAACGTGTTTCTGTTCTTCGGCACGCGCTCACGGTAGTCGTCGGGCCCGCGGCCGCTCACCGCACCCGCCTGTGATCTTCACCCCACCGGCGGTCCGGCCGGTGCACGCGTCGCTTACCGTTTTCCCGGGCGGGACCGTCCGGCCGCGATCGGACCGACCGCGGTCCACAGCACCTGAGCAGGGAGGGACGCGCGATGGCAGAGCAGGCGTTGATCACGGCCATGGGCGGCAAGGAGCCGGCCATCGACGCCGACGTCTTCACCGCACCGACGTCGGTCGCGATCGGTGAGATCACCATGGCCGCGGGCTCCAGCCTCTGGTACCAGGCGGTGCTGCGGGCGGACTGCGGCCCCATCGTCATCGGCGCCGACTCCAACATCCAGGACAACTGCAGCGTGCATGTCGACCCCGGCTTCCCGGTCACCGTCGGCGCGCGCGTCTCGGTCGGGCACAACGCCGTGCTGCACGGCTGCACCATCGAGGACGACGTCCTGGTCGGCATGGGCGCCACGGTCCTCAACGGCGCCCACATCGGCACCGGCTCGCTGATCGCCGCCCAGGCCCTCGTCCCGCAGGGGATGCGGGTGCCACCGGGCTCGCTCGTCGCGGGCGTGCCCGCGAAGGTCAAGCGGCAGCTGACCGAGGAGGAGCTCGAAGGCATCAGGTTCAACGCCGTCGGCTACGTGGAGCTGGCGAAGGCGCACCGGCAGGCGTACGAGGGCTGAGCACGCGGGCCCCGGCCGCACGGCCGGGGCGCCCTGCCGTCAGTCGGCGACGGGTACGGCCGCCGGTTCGGCCTCGGCCCGTGCGGCCGCCTTCTTGGCCCGGTTCTTGAGGATCAGCATCGAGGCGAGCCCGATCAGCACGGCGATCGCGAGTCCCAGGTACGAGAACCGCTTGAGCCAGGCCTCGGCGACGACACCCACCGAGTAGATGACGGCCGTGGTGCCGCCGGCCCAGGCGATCCCGCCGAGCACGTTGGCGGTGAGGAACTTCCAGTAGGGCATGTGCAGCACGCCCGCGAGCGGTCCGGCGAAGATGCGCAGCAGCGCGACGAAGCGGCCGAAGAAGACCGCCCACATGCCCCACTTCTGGAACGAGCGCTCCGCCATGGCGATATGGCCCTCGCCGAAGTGCCGGGGGAACTTCCCGCCGAGCCAGGCGAGCAGCGGCCGTCCACCCTTGCGGCCGATGGCGTAGCCGATCGAGTCGCCGATCACCGCCCCGGCCGTGGCGCAGGCGCCCAGGATCCAGGGGTTGATCCCGTCGTGGCCCGAGGCCAGCAGCGCCGCACTGATCAGTACGATCTCGCCGGGCAGCGGGATGCCCAGGCTCTCCAGCCCGATGACGACGCCCACCAGGGCGTACACGCTGATCGCGGGGACGGTCTCCAGCCACTCCTGGATGTGCAACGCCGGTTCCTCCGTAGTGATGGCCTCATCGCCCGCCGGACAACTCCTCGGCGCACGGCGGGAAGCCTACCGGTCGCCCCGACGGCCGGAACAGCGCGAAGGGCGGTCCCGGCGGATCGGGGCCGGACAGGGCGAAGGGCCGCCCGCTCCCTCTCGGGTGCCTGGCGGCCCCGGCCGGGGACATCCGGTGTCAGGCGTTCGGGCGGAGCGTCCAGACGACGGTCATCTCACCGGTCACGGCGCCGTCCGCGCGCGTGATCTCGATGGTCACCGGGAACTCGGGGCGCTTGCCCGCGTCGAGCTCGGCGACGACGTCGGCCACCGGCCGGCCGAGCGTGGCGGTCGCGGTGACCTCACCCATGGCCAGCTTCCGGTAGCCGATCTCGGCGCTCACCGCCAGCGGCACGGCCCGCGTCAGCTGGTCACCGAAGGCGGCGATGACGATGGCGCCGCTCGCCGACTCCGCCAGGGTGAACATGGCACCGGCGTGCGGTCCGCCGACGTGGTTGTGGAAGTCGGCCTGGTCCGGCATGCGGATCACCGCGCGTTCGGCGGTGGACTCCAGGAATTCGAGGTTGAGGGTCCGGACCATCGGAACCGTCGCGGCGAGCATCTCGCCGGCGGTCATCTTTTCAGCGCTCATGAGCCAGATGTTACTCATGGGTAGCGATGTTTGGCCATGCCTCACCGGTCACCCTCTCCGGCCCCGGCCGCATCCTTCACCGTCCGCTCACGGGGGCGGCCGTAGCCGACCGGACGGCTCCCCTCTATCGTTACTCGCCATGTGGCCAGGACAGCAGCCGCCCGGGGGCGAGCAAAACCCGCAGGACCAGAACCAGAACCCGTACCAGCAGCCGGGGTACCAGCAGCCGAATCCCTATCAGCAGCCGGGGCAGCAGCAGCCCGGCACCGGGCAGCAGCCCGGACAGCAGCCCGGGTACGGCTACCCGCAGCAGGGTCAGCCGGGGCAGCAGCCGGGGTACGGCTATCCGCAGCAGGGCCAGCCGGGATACCAGCAGCCCAACCCGTACCAGCAACCGACCGCCCCGCAGTACGCGGTGCCCGGTCCGCCCGGCGGGCCCCAGCCCGGCAACGACAAGAAGAAGACGACGGTCATCGCCATCGTCGCGGCGACCGCGGTCGTCGTGGCCGCGGCGGTCACGGGCGTCGTCGTGCTGAACAAGGACGACGACAAGGACGGCAAGAACGTCGCCGACGACACGAAGTCGTCCGCGCCCGCCAAGCCCTCCGGCTCCGCGTCCCCGTCCGAGGCGAACCCGCGCGGCAGCGACAGCGACCCCAAGCCGCTCATCGCGGGCTGGAAGGTCGTGACCAACCCCAAGTGGGGCACCCAGTTCGACGTGCCCGGTGACTGGGAGGTCTCGTCCCCCGGCACGTTCTCGTACTTCGAGGACGAGGCGAAGGAGGACAAGCCGCCGCTCATCGGCTTCTCCGCGCCGGCGGACCTGAAGAGCAAGTGGTGCGTCGACGACTTCGACAAGGACGGCACCAAGGAGAACTACAGCCTGGCCGGCACCGGCACCCGCGGCGCGGAAGGCGCCACGGACGCCGCCGTGAACGCCCGGAACGAGGCGGGCACCTGGGCGTGGGGCGCGTACGCGCAGCACATGCCGAAGAAGACCATCAAGATCAGCAAGGCCAAGCAGTACACGACCAAGTCGGGTCTGACGGGCAGCGTGGTCACCGCCACGGCCCCGAACGTCACCAAGAAGAAGAAGTGCGACTCCGACGGCAAGACCATCGCCTTCACCTTCAAGAACAGTGAAGGCGCCTTCTCCTCCTGGGTGCTGTACGCCGCCGACAACGTCCCCGACGAACTGCCGGACGCGACGGTCCAGAAGATCCTGAGCACCGTGCGGCTGGTGAAGATCACCAAGTCCTGACCGGCGGAAACGCATTTGGCACAACGGGGTCATTACCGCAATAGTCCCTGGGTGACCGACGCAGCCGCCCCCGCCCCCCGCAAGGACCGCACCGTACCTGCGGACCGTAACTACCGGCTGCTGACCGCCGCCGCGATCATCACCGCCCTGGGTACCCACGGCGCGCTGATCGCGGCGGCGTTCGCGGTTCTGCAGGCGGGCGGCGACGGGGGCGACGTCGGTCTGGTGGCCGCCGCCAGGACCGCGCCGCTGGTGCTGTTCCTGCTGATCGGCGGGGCGATAGCGGACCGCCTGCCGCGCCATCGTGTGATGGTCGCGGCCAACACCCTCAACTGCGTCTCCCAGGCCGTCTTCGCGTGGCTGGTCCTGGCCGGTGACCCCCAGCTGTGGCAGATGATGCTGCTCACCGCCCTGTGCGGCACCGGTCAGGCCTTCTTCAACCCCGCCGCCGAGGGCATGCTGATGTCCAGTGTCAGCGGCGAACAGGCCGGCCGCGCCTTCGCCCTCTTCCGGATGTCCACCCAGGGCGCGGCCATCGGCGGCGCGGCGCTCGGCGGCGCCATGATCGCCGCGATGGACCCGGGCTGGGTGCTGGCCGTCGATGCCGCCGCCTTCGCCGGGGCCGGTGCGCTGCGCGCCTTCCTCGACGTCAGCCACATCCCGTCGCGGGAGCCCGGCGGCGGTCTGCTCGCCGACATGCGGGACGGCTGGCAGGAGTTCATCGGCCGCCCCTGGCTCTGGGCCATCGTGGCGCAGTTCTCGGTGGTGGTGGCCGCCGTCGGGGCCGCGGAGGCGGTGTACGGGCCGCTGGTGGCCCGGGACGAGCTCGGTGGCGCCCGGCCCTGGGGGTTCGCGCTCGCCGCGTTCGGCGTCGGCACGCTGGGCGGGGCGGTGCTCATGATGCGGTGGAAGCCTCGCCGGCTGCTGCTGGCCGGGACCCTCTGCGTCTTCCCGCTGGCCCTGCCGTCGGCCGGACTCGCCGTACCGCTGCCGGTGGCCGGGCTCTGCGTGGTGATGTTCGTCAGCGGGGCGGCCATCGAGGTCTTCGGCGTCTCCTGGATGACGGCGATGCACCAGGAGATCCCGGAGGAGAAGCTGTCGCGGGTCTCGGCGTACGACTGGTTCGGCTCGGTGGCCATGGTGCCGCTGGCCACCGCGCTCGCCGGTCCGGTCGAGTCGCTGGTCGGACGCAGTCAGGCGCTGTGGGGCTGCGCGGGTCTGGTCGTGCTGGTCACCGGCGCGGTGCTGTTCGTGCCGGACGTACGCAATCTGACCCGCCGGACCTCGTCCACCGAGGTGCTGCTCTCCAGGGCCGTGCCCGTGTCAGCCGATGCTGAAGGCACCGTCGGGCGGCTCGGGTGAGGCGACCGCCTCGTCGTCCCCGACCGGCCGGGCGCCCTTGACGAACGCGGTCACCGCGTCCCCGTGCTCCACCCGGGCCGGGAAAGCGTCGGCCGCGCAGCGGCGGATCAGGGCGGCCGTGTCGAGGGGCGCCCGGGAGGCCACGAGGACCATGTTGCCGAAGCGCCGCCCGCGCAGCACGGCCGGCTCGGCGATCAGGGCCAGTTCGGGGAAGACGGTCGCGAAGGTGGCCAGCTGCGAGCGCAGGAAGCCGAAGGGCGCACCGTCGGCCAGGTTCGCCGCGTAGACGCCGTCCTCGCGCAGCGCCCGTGCCGCGGCCCGTGCGTAGGGGACCGAGGTGAGGTGGGCGGGTACCCGCGAGCCGCCGAAGACATCGGCCACCAGCACATCCACGGAGCCGGGTGCGGTCTCCTCCAGCTGCTTGCGGGCGTCCGCCGCGTGCACGGTGATCCCGCTGCCGGCCGGCAGCGGCAGGTGCTCGGTGACGAGGGCGAGGAGACCGCGGTCCGCCTCGGCGACCTCCTGCCGGGAGCCGGGCCGGGTCGCGGCGACGTAGCGGGGCAGCATGAGGGCGCCGCCGCCGAGGTGCAGGACGTCCAGCGGCACGCCCGGTCCGGCCGCGCAGTCCACGACGTGGGCGAGCCGGCGCGCGTACTCGAACTCGAGGTGCTCCGGTGCGTCGAGGTCGACGTACGACTGGGGGGAGCCGTCGACCGTGAGCAGCCAGGCCCGCTCCCGGTCCACGTCGGGAAGCAGTCTGGCGGTGCCCTGGTCCACGTCGCGGATGACGGGTATCGACTCGTTCACTCCCCCATTGTGGGGTGCGATCCGGCCCCTCCCCCACCGCGACGACGGGCCCGCCTCCCGCGGTGAACGGGAGACGGGCCCGGAACGGCCGGACTCCTCAGAGCAGTCCGGTGACGGTGCCTGCGCCGACGGTGCGGCCGCCCTCACGGATGGCGAAGCCGAGGCCGGACTCCAGCGGCACGTCCCGGCCGAGCTCGACGGTCATGGTGACCGTCTCACCGGGCCGCGCGACCGCCGCGTCCCCGAGGTCCACATCGCCGACGACATCGGCGGTGCGGATGTAGAACTGCGGCCGGTAACCGGTGGCGACCGGCGTGGTGCGGCCGCCCTCGCGCCCCGACAGGACGTACACCTGCGCGGTGAAGCGCCGGCTCGGGGTGACGCTGCCCGGCGCCGCGACGACGTGCCCGCGGCGCACCCGGTCGCGCTCGACCCCGCGCAGGAGCAGCGCGACGTTGTCGCCGGCCTCGGCGGACTCCATCGGCTTGCCGAAGGTCTCCAGACCGGTGACGACCGTCTCGATGTCCGCGCCGAGCACCGACACGCGGTCCCCGACACGCACGGTGCCTCGCTCCACGGCGCCGGTGACGACCGTGCCCCGGCCGGTGATGGTCAGGACGTTCTCCACCGACAGCAGGAACGGCGCGTCGGTGTAGCGCACCGGCATCGGTACGTACGTGTCGACCGCGTCGAGCAACGCCTCGACGGCCGCGGTCCAGCGTGGGTCGCCCTCCAGCGCCCGCAGACCCGACACCCGCACGACGGGCACGGTGTCGCCGCCGTACCCGTGGGAACTCAGCAGCTCACGGACCTCCAGCTCGACCAGGTCGGTCAGCTCGGGGTCCCCCGCGTCCGCCTTGTTGAGGGCGACGACGATGTGGTCGACGCCCACCTGGCGGGCGAGCAGCACGTGCTCCGCGGTCTGCGGCATGATCCCGTCGAGCGCGGAGACGACGAGGATCGCCCCGTCGAGCTGGGCGGCGCCGGTCACCATGTTCTTGATGTAGTCGGCGTGGCCCGGCATGTCCACGTGCGCGTAGTGCCGGGTGCCGGTCTCGTACTCGACGTGCGCGATGTTGATGGTGATGCCGCGCTGCGCCTCCTCGGGGGCCCGGTCGATGCGGTCGAACGGGACGAACGTGCCGGTACCGCGGTCGCTGAGGACCTTGGTGATGGCGGCGGTCAGGGTGGTCTTGCCGTGGTCGACGTGGCCCATGGTGCCGATGTTGAGGTGCGGCTTGGTGCGCACGTATGCCGTCTTGGGCATGGTGAGTTCCTTGGGTGCGAAGCTGAGAAACGAAGACCCCGGGGCCCGGCCGACCCTCCCCTTGCGGGGTCCGCCGGACAGTCGGGGGAGGGTCAGCTTCGGGCGCCGCCGAAGGGCGCTGCGGCAGCGGTGAACGCTGCTGCGACATCTGCTGCGAGGGGGCTCACGGCAGCCTTCGGCGTGTCCGCGACTGCGGACTGCGCTGCGAGGAAGGCGTACCGGAACATGGCTCGATCATCTCCGACGGGCTCACGGTCCGTCGAATGATTATCGGCGGCCGGTAAGGGAGTTGGAGTGCTGCCGTCTCAGAGGTGCTTGGTGGCCTCGCGCACGGAGAGCGGCGACAGCCGGTCACGGGCGCCGTCGACGAAGTCCCGTACGGCCCGCGGGTCCGTCTTGGCGTACTCGCGCAGGGCCCAGCCGATCGCCTTGCGGATGAAGAAGTCGGGGTGGCCGGCCCGGCGCAGGCAGTAGGCGAAGAGCCGCCGGCTGTCGGTGGCCTCCTTGAAGCGCAGCTGGTGCAGCAGCGCGGTGCGGGCGATCCAGAGGTCGTCGTCCTCGATCCACTCGTCCATGGTCCGCCGCAGTTCCGGCCCTGCGGCCACCAGCGGACCCGCGACATGGGCCGCGAGCAGGTCGACGGTGTCCCACCAGGAGACGGTGGAGACCAGATGGCGCAGCACCGGTACGAATCCGGACGAGCACCGTGCGACGTGGCGGCGCAGATAGTCGACGGCGAAGTAGTGGTACTCCCGCTCGGGCAGGGCCCAGCAGCGCAGCGCGATGGCGGTGCAGTCCGCCTCGTCGGGGCGCGGGGTGCCTTCGAGGACGGTGCGGGACAGGGCGCGGCGCCGGGGCGTGGTAATGCCGAGGAACGGCGCCACGTCCTTCATGTACGCGGCGGCCGACCGCGCGCGGACGGCATCGGCGGCCGTGGGATACAGCACGGTCAGGCGCTCCAGCACGGTGTCCGCGAGAACGCTGCGGGGCAGGCCGGGGACCGGTTCGGTACTCCTCCCGGCCGGTTCGGCTCCATGGCTCATAACGGTCACATTACGGCGATCACACACGGGTGTCGGTTACTCTCCCCGAATGCTCGACCCCGTCACCGCCACCCGCCCCGCCGGTGGCCTCGCCGTGCGCTGCACGCGGGTGCTGCTGTCGCCCTGGTCCCGGTTCTCCCTGCTCGTGGCGGTACTGCTGGCCGCCGCGACGACGATGCTGCTCCTGGAGCCACAGCGTCTGCTGTCGTCCGGCTGGCCCACCCAGCTGAGCGGCGGCGCCGCCGCGGTGGTCCTCTTCGGCCTGGCGTACGGCATCTGCACCGTGGCCTTCGTACCGAGACCGCTCCTCAACCTGGCCGCCGGGGCGCTGTTCGGCTCGCAGGCGGGGCTGGCGGCCGCGCTCGCGGGCACGGTGCTGGGCGCGGGCATCTCGTTCATGCTCGGCCGGGTGCTGGGGCAGGACGCGCTCCGCACGCTGCTGCGCGGGCGCTGGATGCGGGCGGCGGACGGGCAGCTGAGCCGGCACGGCTTCCGCTCGATGCTGGCGCTGCGGCTCTTCCCCGGGGTGCCGTTCGCTGCCGCCAACTACTGCGCCGCCGTGTCACGCATGGGGTATCCGCCGTTCCTGGTCGCGACCGGCCTCGGTTCGATCCCGAACACGGCCGCGTACGTCATCGCCGGCAGTGAGGCGTCCTCCCCCACCTCGCCCGCCTTCCTGGCCGCGATGGCCTTCATCGTCCTGACGGGCGCGGGCGGGGCCGTGGTCGCCTGGCGGCGGCGCCACCGGCTGAGCGCGGAGTGATGCGGCGGGCGATGCGACGGGCCGGGCGGGGGTTGTCGTAACCCCGTTCATCCGGGGGCGATACGCTGCCCGCGACCGACAGACGATCTCCGGGCCCGCGCGGCCCTGTCATCGCACGACCGCAATCCGCACGCAGCCGACGGCGCCTCGCCGTCGGCAGTTGCATGATCACTCCGGGATGGCCCAAGCCCCATGAGCTGGTTCGAATCGTTCGTCCTCGGCCTCGTTCAAGGACTGACCGAGTTCCTGCCGATCTCCTCCAGCGCGCATCTGCGGCTCACCGCGGCGTTCGCCGGCTGGCACGATCCTGGCGCGGCGTTCACCGCGATCACCCAGATCGGCACGGAGGCCGCAGTCCTCATCTACTTCCGCAAGGACATCGTCCGGATCGTCTCGGCGTGGTTCAGGTCGCTGACGGACCGTTCGATGCGCGGCGACCACGACGCGCAGATGGGCTGGCTGGTCATCGTCGGCTCGATCCCGATCGGCGTCCTCGGTGTGACGTTCAAGGACCAGATCGAGGGCCCGTTCCGCGATCTGCGCCTGATCGCCACCACGTTGATCGTGATGGGCATCGTCCTCGGCATCGCCGACCGGCTGGCCGCGCGCGACGAGACGGGCGGCAAGCACCGGGCCATCAAGGAGCGCAAGTCGCTCAAGGAGCTCGGCGTCAAGGACGGCCTGATCTTCGGCTTCTGCCAGGCCATGGCGCTGATCCCGGGCGTCTCCCGGTCGGGCGCGACGATCAGCGGTGGTCTGCTGATGGGCTACACCCGTGAGGCGGCGGCACGTTACTCGTTCCTGCTCGCGATCCCTGCGGTACTGGCCTCCGGCGTCTTCGAGCTGAAGGACGCGGGCGAGGGCCATGTGTCGTGGCCGCCGACGATCTTCGCGACCTTCATCGCGTTCGGTGTGGGGTACGCGGTCATCGCCTGGTTCATGAAGTTCATCACGACCAAGAGCTTCATGCCGTTCGTGATCTACCGGATCGTTCTGGGGATTGTGCTGTTTGCCCTGGTGGGGGCGGGTGCGCTGAGCCCGCACGCGGGCGAGTCGGCGGGCTGACAGGCCGGCGAGGCATGCATGCAGCGACCAATTGAGTACTGCGTCGTGCTCGACGGGCGCTGAGCGTCCGTCGAGCGTCACGGCGCGACCCGGATCCGCTGCCGCAGTGGGCTCAAGCCCGCCCAATCGCCCTCGGGCATCGCATCGCCGCTCGTCGGAGTGGTGCTGCGATGTCCCGGGAGCAACTCGCCGATAGCGCCGGGCTCAGTCGCCGCAGCATCCAGCGATACGGAGCGGCCACCAGAGAACCCGCGTACAGCGCCCCTGCTGCTCATTGCCTCGGCCCCAGATGCCTCCCTCGCCCAGATCGACGAAGACGCCTGACGGGCAGGCACGAGTCAGCGCCGCCGCAGTGCCCGGCCCACCGGTGACCCATATCCGTGAGTCAGCGGCTTCTTGCAGTCCGGGTCGCCCACCGGATGCGCCCAGTCATCCGGGCGGGCCCCGCTCATCGACACGGACCGGTCGAGCCTGACGGCGGTGCCGACGATCGGCTGGTCGCAGCGGGCGCAGATCATTGCGGGGCCCGCTTGTCCTCGCGGGTGGCGCAGGCCTCCACGTCCGAGCAACAACGGGGGAACCAGGAATACGCGGCCCCACCGATCGGCCGGGCCCGCTGTTCGCCCAGGTCGACGTCCGCACCGACGGTGAGGGGCTCCCGGCACCAGACGCAGCGCCAGCCGCGCTGCTGCTGCTCGGTCAGCCCGGCCACTGGCGGTAAATCCCTCACGGTCATGGTGATCCCCGCACTGTTGACGATCGGCTATGACTGCACCGTAGGACCGGGTACAACGGTGATGGGCACGCAGTCTGCGTGCCTTGAACGGGGAGTTCTCCATGGAGCCTGGGCGCATCGGCCGGCGCATCGCCTATTGGCGAGACCGCCGCGGTTTCACACAGGCCGACTTCGGCCGGCTGATGGGGCAAACGCGCAGATGGGTGCAGGACCTTGAGGGTGGTCAGCGCCAGCAGGATCCGCGCCTCTCCGTGCTCGTCCGTGCCGCTGAGGTCCTGCGCATCCCTTTGGAGCAACTCCTCGTGGACTCCCCCGGCACGCCTCAGTCGACCACGCTGCCGCCCGCGGAGGCATCCGCAGTCATCGGCGTCCTGTATCAGCCGGTCGGCGCCGACGAGGAGCCCCCGCCGCTCCCTGAGCTCCGGCGCCGACTGACGTACTGCTGCGAGGCATTCCAGGCCTGCCACTACGGTGCGCTGGGCCGGGACCTGCCCGCCCTGATCGTAAAGTCCCAGCAAGCCGCCGGCCGAGCCGGCGCCGACGCCGGCGAGGCCTACATGCTGCTGTCCCGGGTGCTGCAGCTGGCCGCGTCGTTCCTCCACAAGTACGGGCCGGCCACCGCGGTCCAGGCAGCCGTGGTCGCGGACCGCGCCCTCGCCGCAGCCGAGCGATCGGGGGACGCGGTGGCAATCGGAGCGGCATCCCGTCGGGTTGCGAAATCCCTCAGCTACCAGCAGCAGCCACAGGCCGCCGTGGACTTCGCCATAGGGGCCGCACGCCGCCTGTCCGCCGACCTGGAGGCGGCTGGATCGCTCGGGCTGTCGACGCTCGGCATGCTCTACCTGAACGCGGCGATCGCGGCAGCCACGCCGGAGCGGTCGACGGCAGCGGTTCGAGAGGCTGTCGAGCATGTGGATGAGGCCGCCGAGGTGGCCGACCGTCAGGGTGCCGACCTGGACGAGGACTACACCCAGTTCGGCCCCACGAACGTCGTCCTGCACCGGGTGGACGTCCTGACCCGCTTCGAGGACGGCTGGTCCGCGCTGGAAGCGGGCGAGCCCCTGGGCGTCGAGGCGATCGGTGGGCTGTCGAAGGAACGGCAGGCCCAGCACCTCATCACGATGGCACGCAGTCTCCTCTTGACACGTCGCAAGGAGGGAGCCGCCGAATCCCTCCTGGAGGCGGCACGCCTGGCACCTGAGGAGGTCATTGGCCGCCAGTCGACCGTGGACCTGGTGGCAGACGTGGTGGGTGCGACTCCCGTTCCGGGCGGGGAGTTGCGTCGTTTGGCCACGCGTTGTGGACTCCCCGCATGACGAAGCGAGTCCTGTACCTGATTGCCTGCGCGGCCGGCCCTACCCAGTTCGTCGACGAAGGAGTGCGGCAGGTTCTGGCCCGCGGCTGGGAGACCTGCCTGGTCCTGACTCCGTCGGCTGCCCGGTGGTGGGAGTCGCGTACGGGCGAGCTGGAGAAGCTGACCGGGCACCGGGTCCGGTCCCAGTACAAGCTCCCGAGCGAGAGCGATGCACTGCCGAAGGCTGACGCGATGCTGGTCGCGCCGATGACCTGCACGACGCTGAACAAATGGGGTGCGGGGATCGCGGACACGCTGGCGATCGGCCTGCCCTCCGAAGCCGTACACATGGGCGTGCCCGTGGTGGCGATGCCATATTTCAACCGCGCGCAGGGTGCACAGCCCGCCGTGGCCCGGAGCATTGCCGGCCTGCGAGCGCAAGGTGTTGTGTACCTCGACGGGGCACAGGGCTACGAGTCGCATCCCCCGAAGAACGGCGACCCACGCGCATATCCGTGGCATCGGGCCATCGACGCGGTCGGCGCCATCGTCAGCCCCACGCCATAGCCTCTTCGCATGCCATTCCCCCTACGCCCGGCGGTGCCGTGCGTTCGCCGGATGCGGTGAACGCGGACATCCGCGCGCTCGGGCGGCGGTCGTCGGGCCGGCTGTTGCCGGCGGGCGCCGGGAGTACGAGCGGCTCCTCGCCGAGTGTGCGGCCGTGGTGCGGGGCGATGACGGCGAGGCGGCGTGAACGAGGAATCGCCACCCGCTAGGTGAAGACCGCCATCACCTACCTGGCCGGTCTCCGCATCGCAGGGATCTTCCTCTGGTCAGCCAGCTGACCAGAGGAATCAGTCGGCAGCTCTGCTCTTCAGTTCGGGGTTCTCCGTTCCGAGCGAACCGGTGAAATAGCGCATGTGCTCAGGTACGCAGGCGATGCATGCCTCGAAGAGGACCTCACCGCCCTCAGCGAAGGCGCGAGCCTGAGCTCTTGTCCGGCGATTCCCAAAGAAATCGGGGATCAGGAGGCCACCCACCATGTCGAACAGGAACGCGATCACCTGGGCATCCACTCCTGGTTCGCCATGCAAACCCCGCGTGCCGCTTGCCGAAGTCCTCGCGCAGTCGCCACCGCCCACATTTGATCGCAAGGCTCGTGCCTGAGCACGCGTTCAGTCAAGCGCCCAGAAGGCGGCCTCCCTCGGCCCGCCGACGGTGTGCCACTGGCCGCTGCCGGACGGGGCGTGTCCAGTTGGGCGGTGGGCGCCCCACCCTGCCGTACCCGCCAACCACCCTTCCTCCACCGCACAGTCACAACTGCGTCACCACCGGAACATGTGCCTCCCCCATCGGGTTTCACCCGGCTACGGTCATGCCTCCACGAGTCGCACTTGGGGGACCCATGCCGCATCACCAGACGCAGCCCGGTCAGCCGCAGCAGCCGGGCTGGGGTCTGCAGCCGCCCGCGCCGAAGAAGAGCAACGCCGGGAAGATCGTGGGCTTCGGCTGCCTCGGCATCGTCCTGGTTGTCATCCTCTTCGCCATCGGCGGCGCCGTGCTCTTCGCCGGTGACGCGGACGACCCCTCGTCCACCAGGAAGCCTGCCGCCACCGAGCCGGCCCCCAAGCCGACCAAGAGCGCTGACGGCAAGGCAGGCGCACCGAAGGAGGAGAAGTCTGCCGACGCGCCAGTCGTCGTCTCCGCGAAGAAGGCCACGTTCAAGAAGAGCATCATCGCGGACAATGACAACTACACGAGCGTCCAGGTCACCATCGAGAACAACGGGGACAAGGACATCGACGTGAACCCCCTCTACCTCACCATCACCGACGTCGGCGGCGGCAAGCACACTGCCGAGCTGGGCGTCGACGAGGACCAGCTCGGCACGGTGAAGCTCGCTCCCGGCGAGAACGTCACCGGAACAGTCACGGGGAAGGGCACGTTCGTCGCCAAGTACGTCACGTACACGGAGGGTCTGATCGGCGACAGCATCCGCGGCAACGTGTCCTGACGTGCACGTCCCACCCGAGCAGGACGAAAGGCGCGTCTCCTGCGGTCCCCGCCCGTGTCACCCCGACCCGGCATCAGAGCTGAGCGCGGGCACGAACCCCCTTACCGCGCGCGCCAGTTCCTCGGGCCGGTCGAGCGGGATGAGGGTGCGGCTGTCCGGCACCTCTTCCAGTCGGCCCTGTGGGAGCAGCGCCGCGAGGCGGCGGCCGTGTTCGGGTGGCATCACTCGGTCGCCGGCCGCCCAGACGACCAGGGCGGGCCGGTCGAAGTCGCGCAGGCTCTCGGCCGCGGCGGTCAGTCGGCGGGCATCGGACGGGGCCGCTCTCAGGGTCCGGACCGTGTCGCGGCGGATGCCCGGACTGGTCAGGACGGGCCGCATCCAGCGGCGGGTGGCCGCGTCGCCGTGTGCGGTCAGGCGGCCGAACGCGATCGGCAGGCGGCGGACCGGGCGCAGCCGCATCTGCTGCATGAACATCCCGAACAGGCGGGGCGGGAGCCGGCCGGCGAGTGCGAGCGTCGTGCCCGTCAGCCGGGCCGGGTAGTTGTCGAACGCCTCGCACGAGGCGAGCACGATCCGCCCCACGCGGGCGGCGCCGTCCGCGACGGCCAGTTGGACGAGGGCGCCGCCGGTGTCGTTGCCGACGAGGGTGACATCGGTCAGGTCCAGGCGGTCGAGGAGTTCGGCGACCGTGCGGGCCGTACCGCACAGCGACAGGTCGGCGCCCGCGCGCATCGGCGTGCGGTGGGCCCCCATCGGCAGGGTCGGGACCACGCACCGGTGGGTCGCGGAGAGTGCGGCGACCGTCGCGTCCCACAGCGACGCGTCCATCATCAGTCCGTGCAGCAGGACCACCGTGGGGCCGTCGCCGCCGGTGTCCTCGTAAGCGATCGTCCCGGCGGAGAGTTCGGTCTCCTTCATTGCTCTGTCCCCCTCATCGCCCGATCCCGCTCATCCTGTCGGCCTCTTCGCCGCGTCGGCGTCTTCATGGTGCGAGATCCGCCGCGCGCCCCTGGGGCTCCGCGGCGCCCTCGGCCGCCGGGACGAGCAGGTGGCGGCGCAGGAACGACAGCTCGGCGTCCACGGCCTGCTCGTGCTGGTCCGTGAACGGGGCGTAGTGGCCGCCCGGCAGTCGGACCACCTCGGCGCGCGGCGCCCGGCCGGCCGCGCGGACGGCCGGCTCGCTCAGCACCGTACGGTCCTGGTCGCACACGAGCACCAGCAGCGGCGGGCGCACCTGCGGTGTGTCCAGGCCCGGCCGGTAGCGGATGATGCCCGGGATCGAGCGGGCGGCGATCTCCTGCCGCCACTGCGGGTACGTGTTGCCGGGGTTGAGGGCCTTGTCGCCCTCGATGCCGTCCGGCGTGGTGAGCATCGCGACGGTGCCCGGATCGCCCGCCAGCGGCACCAGCAGCGGGCGTCGGCCGAGCAGACCGCCGGCCGTGTCCAGGAGGATCCTGGCAGCGAGCCGGAGCGCCGCGAGCGGTCGCTGGTGGCCGGCGGCGCTGCGGGAGGCGGCGGGCCCGTCGGCGTTGGGCGTCTGCGCGACGGCCGCCGCCAGCCGCGGATTGCGCGCCGCCACCCGCAGGACGTGGCCGCCGGACAGGGAGAAGCCCCAGAGGGCGGTCCGCGCCGGGTCGGCATCCGGCAGGGACGCCGCGAAGGCGATCGCCGCCTGCCAGTCGTCGAGCTGGTCCTTGATGCGTACGGTCTGGCGGGGGCCGCCGCCGCTCTCGCCCAGGCACCGGTAGTCGAAGGCGAGGACCGTGAAGCCGGCGGCGTGGAACCGGGCGGCGAACGGATCGGTGCCCGGTTCCTTGGTCACCCCACCACCGCCGGCCATGATCACGCAGCCGCCGTTCGTCCCCGGGTAGTGCCAGGCGGCGCAGTACGTACCGCCCACGTCGAAGCGGACCTTCTCGCGCATTACGGGCGTGTCCATGCCGACCTCCGGGTGGGCGGATTCATCCCTCGCATCTATCCTGCACAAAAAGTGAACCACGTGGTTCGCATACTGTCCATGCCTCCCCATCGCGCGATAGGCGTACGGGGTCCGAAACGCGGAGGGGTCCCGATACGCGTACGGGGTCCGGGCCGCCGTCACCTGTCGGCCGTCCCGGCCTACGCGTCGGCGGCCTCCTCGCGGTCCAGTGCGCGCACCAGTGCGTCGAAGCCGGCGGCGACCCCCTCGGTGTCGCCGCTGGTCCGGGCGTCGACCAGGAATCCGCGCAGCGTCGCCAGCACCATCTCGGCAACCTCCAGCTTGCGGCGGTCGGACCAGTGGCCGGGGCAGACCGACAGGAGGGTGGGCAGGTACTGCTGCGACGCCTCGCGGCCGAGCGCCGAGTAGCGGTCGGAGTCGTACATCGCGAGGCCGATGGCCTGGTCCAGCACCCGCGCCTCCTCGCCGACCAGGATCGGCCAGACCGCCCGCACCCAGTCCCCGAGCGAGCGGCGGACCCGGCCCTCGGTGGCGGCCGCGAGCGCCTTGCGGATGCGTCGCTCGCGCAGCTGGACCACGGCCTGCACCAGAAGGTCGTCGGCTCCGTCGAAGTGGTAGAGCAGCACCTTGTGCGTGGCGCCCGCGGCGCGTGCGGCGCGGCGCAGTGAGAAGTCCACGAGTCCGTTGGCCGCCAGGTCCTCGGTGACCCGCTCCAGCAGTTCGCGGCGCCGGGCCTCACCGCGCGGCGAACCGGCCGATCGCCGGTAGCCGGCGGGTTCCGGCGCGTTCTCGTCGGCAGAGATGTTCATGCCGACAGCTTCCCCGATGCGCCGCCCGGCCACCGCCGCGGGCCGTGGCGCACACGCTGGATACCCGACTGCCCCCGTCCCGCCGGAGCGGGTACGGGGGCAGCGGGTGCCTCTACGCGTGTGGTGTCACTCGGTCTCGACGAAAGGCGGAAGATCGGGTTCGACGAACAGCCCCTGGTAACGCGGTGTCGGCACGGCCTCCACACGGCCCGGGGCCTCGGACGCCGAGCCCGCCGCGCTCTCGTCCGAGCGCCGCTGAACCTGGCGGGGCGGGGTTTCAGCCATCGGGTCTCCTGTTGCTTCGCAGTTGCTTGTGAAGACCCCTGGGCGCCGTCCGGCCCGCATCGGACCGCGGCTGCTTCGGGGTGTGGCATCGTCCCGGTCCCACACCCACCAGGGCACCGGTATCCGACGAGGCCTGCTGAGAGTATCCGTTGTCCCAGCTCCGGCGGTCGGCACCGTCCCCGGGTCCGCTCGTCATTCGCCTGCACAGCCGCGTCAGCGGCCCTCGCGGTCCTCCTGCCACCGGGCGTACGGGACACGGGAGATCTCCCGTACGCCTCCGAAGGTCCCCCACTCGTCCTTGCCGAGCCGGGTCAGCGGGCGCAGCGCGGTGACCTCCGGATGGCCGTCCGCCATGACGTCCTCGTCGACCGCGGCATGCACCACACGGCCGAACACGACGGTGGAGTCGCCGAGCAGAACCGTGCTGTGCAGCTCGCATTCCAGCGCGACCGGTGAGCCCGCCACGCGCGGCGGCTTCACCCGCAGGCTGGGCTCGCGCGCCACGCCGACGGCCTCGAACTCGCTGATGCCGCGCGGGAAGTCGGTCGCCGTGGCGTTGATCTGCTCGAAGAGGTGCTCCGGGGCGAAGTTCACCACGAAGGAGCCGGTCGCCTCGACGTTGCGCAGCGTGTCCTTGCGCCCGACCGAGGTGAACTGCACGACGGGCGGGCTGACACAGGCGATCGTGAAGAAGGAGTGGGGGGCCAGGTTCGCCGTCTCGCCGTCGGGCGTGACGGTCGAGATCCACGCGATGGGCCGGGGCACGACCACGGCGGTGAGCAGCCGGTAGAACGTGCCGGTGTCCGTGGCCCCGGGGTCGATGTCGATGCGCATGACGCCGAGTATGGCGCCCCGCCGGCCCGGTCCTCCTACGCCTCCGCTTCTCCGGGTCCCCCGGGCCCTTCGGAGCCGAACTGCTCGGCCCGCAGGGCGAGGTCCTGGAGCACGTCCGCGGACGTCACGTCCGTCTGCCCGGAGTCGTGCACCTGCGCCAGCATCGCGAACGCCAGCGTGAACGCGCCGACGAGCTGCTCCACCGCGCCGCCCACCTCCCGGCCGACCAGGGCCACCACGTCCTCGATCGTGGCGTCCTCGGGAATCGCGATCCGTGGCATCGTCTCGTTGAGGAGGGCGGTCACCACGGTCGAATCGGTGCTGGGGTCGTCGCTGTCCGGATTCTCCTCCAAGAGGCGGCGCATTTCGCCCGCTTCCGTGAGGATGCCGATCACACGCTTCACGACTTCGCTCTGCTCCATCCCGCGAGCATAGGTGCAGGCGTACCGGCCGACGAGGACAACGGCCGTGCGTGGCCCGCCGCGCCGGGTTCACGGCGGCGGCGCCCCGGCCCGTCCGCCCCGGCCCGTCTGCCTCTGCGCGGGGCGCCGGGCGGCCGTAGCGTACGGAACGGGGCACGCACCACCGTTCTCAGGAGGCAGCCATGACCAGTGACGGGCTTCCCGTCATCGCCGCCGTCGACGGGTCCACGCACAGCGGCGACGCACTCGACTGGGCGGCCCGTGAGGCGGCCCGGCGGGGGCTGCCCCTGCTGATCGTGCACGTCCGCCTCCTGACCCGGCGTAAGGACCAGGAGGCGCAGGAGCGCGAGGCGGAGGAGCTCCTCGCGCAGTCCGTACGCCGTGTGCACCGGACCGCTCCCGGTCTGCGCCCCACGACGCTCGCGCCGCTCGACTTCCCGTCGGCCGCACTTGTCTCGCTGAGCCGTGACGCCTCGCTGGTGGTCGTCGGCTCGCGCGGGCTCGGCGGGTTCCGCTCCCTGATGCTGGGTTCCAACAGCCTGGCGACCGCCTCGATGGCCGCGTGCCCGGTGGTCGTCGTCCACGGCGGGCGGCGGGACGAGGAGCCGGAGGGGAGCGCCGCGGAGGCCTTCCCGGACGTGGTCGCCGGGGTGGCCGCCGACGAGAGCAGCGAGGGGGTGCTGGAGTTCGCCTTCGAGACGGCGGCGGCCCGGCCCGGTGCGCGGCTGCGGATCGTGCACGGCTGGACCATGTTCTCGTCGATGCTGTCCGGCGGGCCCGTCTTCGACCGGGAGGCGGCCGCCGATGCCGCCGAACGGTCCCTCGCCGAGCTGACCGCCGGCAGGCGCGAGAAGTATCCGCAGGTGGAGGTCGCGATGGAGCCGGTGAACGGCTCCGCCACCCTCACCCTGGTCACGGCGTCGGCGACCGCGGCCCTGACCGTGATCGGGCGGCGCAAGGGCGGCGAGGCGCTCGGGCTCGGCCTCGCGCCGGTGGCGCAGACGACGCTCACCCACGCGCTGGGCCCGGTGGCCGTGGTCCCCTGCTGACACCCCGCTCCGGACGCCCGCCGGGTCGCCCGGCAACGGCCGCACCCGCCTGTTCGCGCCGTTCGGTGCGCGCGGCGGGTGCACGGCACTTGGCCCCTGACCTCCGTGGGCACACACTGACCCGATGACGCAGCGCGTGGATCTCTCGACCGTGATGGACCGGCTCTCCATCGATGCAGTGATCACCGGCTACGCGGTGGCGGTGGACGACGGGGAGTGGAGCGACTACCGGGCCCTGTTCACCGCGGACGGCCGCGCCGACTACCGCACCGCGGGCGGCATCGAGGGCCCCGCCGCCGAGGTGGCGGACTGGCTCTCGCAGACCATGCTGCTCTTCCCCGTACGACAGCACCTGATCGTCAACCGCCGCCTGGACCTCCAGGACCTCGGCGGCTATCCGGGCGATCGCGCCCGGGTGCAGGCCGACTACATGAACCCGATGCGGCTGGAGAGCGGGCAGGCCGCCGACGGGGGCGCGGAAGCCGCCTCCGCGGACCGTCCGACCGCACCGAACTTCGTCTCCGGCGGGCGGTACGCCTTCGAACTGCTGCGAACCGACAGCGGCTGGCGGCTCCAGCGCGTAACGGTCCAGGAGAAGTGGCGGAGCCTGACGGACCCTCTCACCGCCGGTTGATCCGCCCCCGTCCGCTTCCGCTGCCCCACACTGGGGAACAAGCCCGGGAACGGATTCCGGACGGTCCGGTGATCCCTGCCTGACGGTGGTGGAACAAGGACCCGGACGGCGGACGAGGACCGGGCGGCAGGCCGAGGGCCGGACGCAGGTCGTCTGCCGGACGCAGGACGAGGAGGCGCGGGATGCCGAGCGGGGTCTGGCGGCAGGAGCGGGGCGAACGGGTGCTCGGTTCTCCCCTGTGGCGCGCGGTCGCCGCGCTCGTGGCCGGTGCGCTGCCCGCGCTCGCGTTCCCCGCGCCGGGGCTGTGGTGGTTCGCCTATGCCGCCCTGGTCCCGTGGCTGCTCCTGATCCGGTCCGCCGGTGCGCCGCGCAGGGCGGCGCTCGACGGCTGGCTCGGCGGGACCGGCTACATGCTGGCGGTGCACCACTGGCTGATGCCGAGCCTGCATGTGTTCATCGTGGTGCTGGCGGCCCTGCTCGGGCTGCTGTGGGCACCGTGGGGGCTGCTGGTCTCCCGTCTCCTGGGCGGGCCGTCGTCCGGCGCCGGGGTCGCCGCCGCCGTGATCGTGGTCCCCTGCGGCTGGCTGATGATCGAACTGGTCCGCTCCTGGGAAGGTCTCGGCGGCCCCTGGGGGCTCCTCGGCGCCAGTCAGTGGCAGGTGACACCGGCGCTCCGGCTGGCGTCCGTGGGCGGGGTGTGGCTGGTGAGCCTCCTGGTGGTCGCGGTGAACACCGTGCTCGCCCTGCTGCTCACCGCCCCCGCCGTGCGTGCGGTGTCCGTCGTGCCGCTGATGGTGGCCGTCGTGGCCGTGGGCGCGGTATGGGTGTGGGCCCCGCAGCCCGAGCGGACGGGGACGACGCGGATCGCCGTCGTGCAGCCGGGTGTCGTCGAGGGTCCCGGCAGCGTGCAGCGCCGCCTCGCCCGGAGCGAGGAGCTGACCCGCGCGCTGGCGGGCCGTGACGTCGACCTGGTCGTGTGGGGCGAGAGCAGTGTCGGGGTCGACCCGGCACGGCATCCCGAGGTCACCGCCCGGATCGCCGCGCTGTCGCGCCTGGTGGGCGCGGACGTGCTGGTCAACGTGGACGCCCGGCAGACCGACGCGGCGGGGCGGACCGGAATCTTCAAGAGCGCCGTGCTGGTGGGCCCGGAGGGGCTGACCGGGGACCGTTACGACAAGATGCGGCTGGTGCCCTTCGGCGAGTACGTCCCGGCCCGTTCGGCGCTCGGCTGGGCCACCTCGATGGGGAAGGCCGCGGGCGAGGACCGGCTGCGCGGCTCGCGTCCGGTGACGATGACGCTGCCCGGCGCGGACGGCCTGCACATCGGTCCCCTGGTCTGCTTCGAGTCCGCGTTCCCCGACATGAGCCGGCGGCTGACCCGGGACGGCGCCCAGCTCCTGATCGCCCAGTCCTCCACGTCCTCGTTCCAGAACGGCTGGGCGCCCGGCCAGCACGCCTCACTGGGCGCCCTGCGGGCGGCCGAGAACGGCCGCCCGATGGTGCACGCCACGCTCACGGGCGTCAGTGCCGTGTACGGACCGCAGGGGCAGCGCGTCGGCGCTCCCCTCGGTACGGAGACGAGCGGGGCGGCCGTGTACGGCTTGCCGCTGGCCCGTGGCACCACGCTGTATGTGCGGCTGGGCGACTGGCCGCTGTACGGCGCCCTGGGCGTACTGGCGGCCTTCTGTGCCTTCGAGGGCGTGCGGTCACTGCGCAGGCGCGGCCCCGCGGAGCCGGTGGGCGTGGTCGGCGCGGCAGGCCCGGCCGTCGGTCAGGGGGCGGTGCGCCCGGCTCGTACGGCCCCGGAGGCCCCGGCGGAGACGACGCCGTGAGCCTGCTGCTCAGGGGGTGCGGGGCGGCCCGTCGACCGTGACGATGTCGCCCATGGCGTCGACCGTGAGGGCGACGCGTTCGACCTTGTTGGTCACGCCGATGACCAGCCACACCGCGCCCCAGAGGAAGCAGGTGAGGGCGGTCAGGAGGGCGTGCAGCACATGGTTGGGCGGGCGGCCGCGGACCATGACGACCTGGGTCTCGGAGCGGGTCTCCACCCGCCAGCCGCTCGCGATCCGCTGGCTGACGGCCCAGTCGAGGATCAGGGCGCGCCGCAGGGCGTCGGGCGGCCGCCCGTCCGCCGAGTAGTACCCGGGCGGCGGCTGGAGCGCGCCCCAGCCCGATGGCTCGCGGTGGCGCTTCACCAGGTCACCTCCACGGGCCGGCGGTCCATCCACCCAGCCTGCATCGGCCCCCGCCCGCACGCATCCGGAGCCGTGCCGGGCCGTTGGGGCCCCGGCACGGCACGGACGCAGGAGCGCTACGCGCAGTCGAGGTCCCGCAGGACGCGCTCGCACAGCTCGTGCGTCGCCAGGGCGTCCCGGGCACTCAGCAGCTTCCCGGCCCGCACCGCGTCGAGGAACGACAGGACGCTCTGCTCGATGCCTCGCTGCCGGGCCACCGGCACCCAGTCGCCGCGCCGTCGCAGGCTCGGCTGGCCCTTGTGGTCGATGACCTCGGCGAGGTTGACCACCTCGCGCTTGGAGTCCTGGCCCGAGACCTCCAGCCGCTCCTCGGTCGAGCCGCTGAGCCGGTTCATCGCACCGATGGCGGTGAAGCCGTCGCCGGACAGCTGGAGCACCACGTGGTGCATGAGTCCGTCGCGGATCCGGGCCCGGACCACCGTGTGCTCGACGGGTCCGGGGACCAGGAAGCGCAGCGTGTCGACCACGTGGATGAAGTCGTCGAGGACCATGGCCCTCGGCTCCTCGGGCAGGCCGACCCGGTTCTTCTGCATCAGGATCAGCTCGCGCGGGTGCTCCACGCACTGCGCGTAGCCGGGTGCCACCCGGCGGTTGAAGCCGACGGCCAGCGTGACACCGCGTGCCTCGGCGAGCTCCACCAGACGCTCGGAGTCGGCGAGTTCGTAGGCGAGCGGCTTGTCCACGTAGGTGGGGACGCCCGCTTCGAGCAGCCGGCCGGTGATCTCCGGGTGCACGGCGGTGGGTGCGTGCACGAACGCCGCGTCCAGGCCCTGCGCGAGCAGCGAGTCCAGGTCGGTGTGGCACTGCCCGGCCGGGATGCGGTGGGTGGCGACGACCGAGGCCAGGGTGGCGGGGGTGCGGGTCTGCAGATGCAGTTCGATCCCCGGCAGGGTGGTGAGTACCGGCAGATACGCCTTCTGCGCGATGTCGCCGAGCCCGATGCAGCCGACCTTCACAGGGTCTCCCTCTCGCTGTTCAACGCCGGACGTCGCGGTCCTCCGGAGCGGGGGCCCACCGCGGCTCCGCCGGCGTGTCCTTCGTCCCGGCAGCATACGTGGGCTGCGGCGGGCGCCAGTCGGCGATGCCGTCGAACGTGCGCAGGACGAGCCCGGGTCCGAGCCGGGAGACCGTGGTCATCACGAAGTCGCGTACGGCGACGGCGGGGGCGGAGCTCAGCCGCATCAGCCGGGACACCTGGGCGGCCTTGCGGACGACGGCGGCGGTCCGCGGCAGCCGGTCGGCGGTGTACGCGGCAAGACCCGCGCCGAGGTCGCCGCCCGGCGCCACGTAGTGGGCGAGCACGATCCCGTCCTCGATGGCCTGGTTGCCGCCCTGGCCCAGGGTGGGCGCCATGGCGTGGGCGGCGTCGCCGAGGAGGACGGTGCGGCCGCGGTGGAAGGCGGGCAGCGGCCGGGTCATCTGGTGCACGTCGTTGCGCAGGACGTCCTCGGGCCGGGCGGCGGCGATGGTCTGCGGGACCGGGGCGTGCCAGTCGCCGAAGCGTCGCAGCAGTTCCGCCCGTTCGTCCCCGGCCCTCTCGCCGGCCGGGGCGACGGCCGCCGCGTACGCGTAGATCCGGCCGTCCTTGAGCGGCTGGCTGCCCCACAGGGCGCCCCGGCCCCAGGTCTCGTGGGGTGCGAAGGGCTCCGGGGGCGCGGGGACGACGACGCGCCAGGTGGTGAATCCGGCGTAGGACGGGCCGGGATGGTCCGGGAAGAGCGTGGCCCGTGCCGCCGAGTGGATGCCGTCGGCGCCGACGACGAGATCCGCCTCCATCGTCCCGTCCAGGGTCCGGATCATGGCAGGCCGGCCCCCGGCGACGCCCGGGTCGACCAGGTGCGCGGGGCAGTCCGTGCGGAGAGCGGACGCGGGCAGGGCGGCGGCGATGCGGTCGATGAGGGTGGCCCGGTGGAGCAGGACGAGCGGGCCGCCGAACCGCTCGGCCGCCGCCGCGCTGTCCGTACGGGAGAGCCAGCGGCCGTCCGGGCGGCGCATGCCTCCCTCGCCCTGCCAGGCGGCCAGGGACCTGATCTCGTCCCCGAGCCCGATGACGTCGAGCGCGCGCTGCGCGTTGGGGGCGAGGCCGATGCCGGCGCCGACGGGCGCCAGGGAGCCGGCCCGCTCCAGGACCGTGACCTGCCAGCCGGAGCGGTGCAGCGCCACCGCCGCGGTGAGACCACCGATTCCGCTGCCGATGACGACCGCGCGCGGAGCGTCCATGGCTCCTCCTCACACTCGGGAACTACACCTGTAGTGACGCGACCACGTTACTACAGCTGTAGTGAGAGCGATAGGTTGATCCCATGTCCCCACGCGCCGACGGTCCTCCCCGGGCCGAACTGATCACCGATGCCGCCCTCGCGCTCCTCGCCGAGCGCGGCATGCGAGGGCTGACCCACCGCGCGGTGGACGAGCGGGCCGGCCTCCCGCAGGGGTCGACCTCCAACTACGCGCGCACCCGGCAGTCCCTGCTGGAGGCCACGGTGCGCCGGCTCGCGGAGCGCGAGGCGCGGGTGCTCGCACCGGGCGAACTCCCGGCGCCCGGCGGTGCGAGCGGCCCGGGCGGTCCGTCCGCGTCGGCCGCGCCGCCCGGCCCCGACGCGCTGATCGCCGCTCTCGCGTCGGCCCTGCACCGCTATCTGGCCCGCCACCCCGAACTGCTCATCTGCCGGTACGAGCTCGCGCTGGAGGCCACCCGCCGCCCCGAACTGCGCACGTTCTTCGACGCGACGGGCCGGCAGTTCCGCGAGCCGCTCGAGGCGCTGATGGCGATGGCGGGATCGGCGGAGCCGGAACGCCACGCGCTGTCCCTGGTGGCCTGGTGCGAGGGGCTGATGTTCTCGTGCGCAGCCGGCTCCTATCACCGCTCCGTGCCGAGCGAAGCGGAGCTGCGTACCGGCTTCGGCGAACTGCTGCGCGGACTGCTGGGCCCCTGAGGCTCGCGGTCGCGCGGCCGTCGCGGACCTGCGACATGCGGGGCGCCGTGCTGACCGGGTCACTCGTGCGGGCCAATCAGGCCTTTCCCGCTCACCCGATGACCGGCCGGCACCCCAGAGTTGATCAGGTGCAACGAACCAGAACCACCGTGAAGCTCCTGGTCGGCGTGGCTGTCACGGCCCTGTCCGGGTGCGTGTCCGTTCAACCGCAGCCGAGTGCGCCCGCGCCCCCGGAGAGCAGCCGGGCGCCGCAACTGCTGGCCCCGCAGATCATGCGGCCGCCGGTACGCGACACCCTGGAGGCGCTGCCGGACCCGAAGCCGTCACCTTCGGCCTCCCGCAGGGCGGCCGCGCCGCCGCCCGCGGCACGACGCGACATCCCACGCCCCGCGCAGGGGCACGAGCCGGCCCGGGCACCGGCGCGCCCGCAGCCGCGCCGGGCCGCCCCGCCGGTCCCCGTACCGGCCCTGCCGAAGCCCGTCACCGGGGCGGATGTGTGCGCGCTCGGGCGGGGGTACGGGCACTGGCCCGCGGGCAGCCCGCAGTCGCGGATCTGCGACGGCACCTACGGCCACTGACGCGACGGCGGCCCGCCCCGGTGGGGTCGGGCCGCTCCGCGCGCTCCTCGGCGGGTCAGAGCCCCCTCAGCCGCCGCTCCAGCCGCCCGATGGCCGCCCGGACGGCTCCCCCGTACCCGTCGTCCGCCCCGTCGTCCGCGAGGACGCCCGAGGCCTCCCGCGCCCGGTCCAGATGGATCCGGGCGGCCGCAGGACGCCGGAGCTTCACGTAGTCCGCCGCAAGGCTGAGATGCAGCGAGGGATAGAAGGCGCGCACCGCGAGCACGTCCCGGTGCTCCCCGCGCCCCTCCGCCTGCTCGCGGGTGAGCGACTGCGCGGCGGTCAGCGCCCGCAGGTCCCAGGCCAGTTCGTCGCCGGGATCGTCCTGGGTGTCGGCCATGTAGTGCGCGAGGGTGCACCGCTCCAGCCCGTCACCGTCCACGCCGATCTCCGCCCAGATCGCTCCGAAGCGATTGCGGGCCTCCTCGCGGTCACCGCCGTGAAGCAGCATGACCGCCTGGCCGATTCTGGTCATGACGACGTCCGGCGACGTCTCCTGCTGCTCCGTCACTGCGGTCTCCCTCGCACCTGTCCACCCGCGCCCGGCCGCTTTCGGCCCACTCCGGCCGGTCCCGGCCGGACCCCGACAGCTTCTGTCGGGTTCCGCCCGGTTACGACCGGTTCGACGCTAGTCGCCCCGGCGGACAATCGCACTCAGGCTCGGGCGCGCCCTCAGCCCAGGTCGGGGATGCGCCAGTCGATGGGCTGGTGGCCCTGCGCCGCGACCGCCTCGTTGATCTGGCTGAACGGGCGCGAGCCGAAGAACTTCTTCGCCGACAGCGGCGAGGGGTGCGCCCCCTTCACCACCACGTGACGCTCCTCGTCGATCAGGGGGAGCTTCTTCTGCGCGTAGTTGCCCCAGAGCACGAAGACGGCCGGGTCGGGACGCGAGGCGACCGCGCGGATCACGGCGTCCGTGACCTTCTCCCAGCCCTTGCCCTTGTGGGAGTTGGCCTCGCCCGCGCGCACCGTGAGCACCGCGTTGAGGAGGAGGACACCCTGCTCGGCCCACGGCATCAGATACCCGTTGTCCGGGACGGGGAGGCCGAGCTCCTCCTTCATCTCCTTGTAGATGTTCCGCAGGGAGGGCGGCGTCTTCACACCCGGCCGCACGGAGAAGCACAGGCCGTGCCCCTGGCCCTCGCCGTGATAGGGGTCCTGGCCGAGGACCAGGACCTTCACCTTCTCGTACGGCGTCGCCTCCAGCGCCGCGAACACCTGCTCCCGGGGCGGATAGACCGGCCCGTCGGCCCGCTCCTTCTCGACGAATTCGATGAGCTCCCCGAAGTAGGGCTTCTCGAGTTCTTCGCCGAGGACGCCGCGCCAGGACTCGGGCAGCGGATAGGTGTCGGTCACGTCAACAACCTCCGGTAAGCAATCAGGTCTTGACCTCAGAACCTACCGGGGACCACTGACAACGGGCTCCGGGAGCCCGGTGGCCGGGGCCCGGCGGCAGCGCGGCCGCCGGGCCCGGAGCCGCTACCAGCTCGCCTTGCGGTACAGCTCCCACATCTGCATGACGGTCTGCGGGTCCAGGGCGCGCTCGCCGCCGCCGATGTCCTCGCCCGCGGCGACGTAGAGCTTGCCCTGCCACAGCGGCAGCAGCCGGACGTCGTCGACGAGGATCGTCTGGGCCCGTTCGAACTGCTTGCTGACCGCGCCCCGGTCGCTCTCCTTGCGGGACTGCGGCAACAGCTCGTTCGTGATCTCGTCCTTCATGTACGGCCTGCCGGTGACGCTGTCCTTGCCGACGAAGGGGGCGATGAAGTTGTCCGGGTCCGGGAAGTCCGGGAACCAGCCGCGGCCGAAGACGGGGAACTCCCCCTTGGTGAAGCCCTCCTGGAAGGTCTTCCAGGGCTTGCTCTTCAGGGTGATCCGGAACAGTCCGGACGACTCCAGCTGGCGCTTGAGCTCGGCGAACTCGGGCGCGGTCGACGATCCGTAGCGGTCGGTCGTGAACCAGAAGGTCATCGGGACCGGCTTCGTGATGCCGGCGTCGGTGAGGATCTTCTTGGCCTTCTTGCGGTCCGGGTCGCCGAACGTGTCGAAGAAGCTGGTCGTGTGGGCCGCGATGCCCTTGGGGACCATGGAGTAGAGCGGCTCCGCGGTGCCCCGGTAGACCTTGGCCACGAGAGCGTCACGGTCGACGAGCTGGGCTATCGCCCGGCGGACGGCCGGGTTGCCGGCGGACGGGTCCTCCGGGTTGAAGACGAGGAAGCGGATGTCGGCGCCGACCGTCTCGACCAGCTGGAGATCGCTGTTCTTGTCCTTGTTGTCCTCGAGGTTGACGACCTCCTCGGCGGACAGCCCGCGGTAGGTGGCGTCGATCTCGCCGCTCTTGAGGGCCGGGACCAGGGCGGCGGACTCCTTGAAGTACCGGATGGTCACCGCGTCGTTCTTGCGGTCGGCGAAGCCCTTGTAGTCGGGGTTCTTGACCAGCTCGGAGCGGTCCCCCGGCTTGTACGCGTCCAGCAGGTAGGGACCGGACCCCGTCACCTTGCCGTCGTCACGGATCTTGTTCTTCGAGTACGCGCTGGGCGCCACCAGCGACATGGCGGGCGTGGCCAGGATGAACGGGAAGGTGGCGTCGGGCTTCGTCAGGTGGAAGATGACGATGTCGTCGCCCTTGGTCTCCACCCGGTCGAGCGAGCCGAGCATGCCGACGGGGCCGCCCTTGACCCCGATCGTCCTGATCCGGTCGATGGAGTACTTCACGGCCTCCGCGTCGAGCGTGTCCCCGTTGGAGAACTTCAGCCCCTCGCGGAGCTCGCAGCGGTAGGCGGTGCTGGTCGTGTCCGTGAACCTGCAGTTGTCCGCGGCGTCGGGCTCGGGGCTCGTACTGCCGGTGGGAAAACTCACCAGGGTCTGGAACACGTTGCGCATCAGCTCCCAGGAGCCGTCCCAGGCCGCGGCGGGGTCAAGGGTGGACGGCGAACTGGTGGTCCCGACCGCCAGCTTCTGTTCCACGTCCGAACCGCCGCCGGGGAGCAGACCGCAGCCGGCCAGCAACGACAGGGAAGCAAGGGCTGCAGCAGCCTGCAGACTGGCCCGGTAGAACACGTGCACGCTCCTCGATCAGCCATGGGTCGGCAGACCATACCGCAGCGCCCCACCGGGTCAATCCGCAGGCCCGGTGGGGCACTTGAGTCAATCAGGGCGAAACCGGCCCAGGCCGTTCTCAGCCCACGCCGGCATTCAGGAAAATCCCGCCGTCGACCACGAGGGTCTGACCGGTGATCCAGTCGGACTGGCTGGAGGTGAGGAAGGCCGCGGCGCCGCCGATGTCCTCGGGCACACCGAGCCGGCCCAGCGGGTAGGCGGCGGCCGCCTCCGCCTCGCGGCCCTCGTACAGCGCCTGCGCGAACCTGGTCTTCACGACCGCGGGAGCGATCGAGTTGACCCGGACGACCGGCGCGAACTCGTGGGCCAGCTGCAGGGTCAGGTTGACCATGGCCGCCTTGCTCATGCCGTACGCGCCGATGAAGGGCGAGGCGGAGACACCCGCGACGGATGCGATGTTCACGATCGCCCCGCCGTTCTCCTTCTGCCAGGCCTTCCAGGTCTGCTGGGCGAAGCCGAGCGCCGAGATCACGTTCGTCTCGAAGACCTTGCGGGCCACGTTGAGGTCGAGCTCGGCGATCGGCCCGAAGACCGGGTTGGTGCCGGCGTTGTTGACCAGGAAGTCGACCCGGCCGAACGCCTCCATGGTCCGCTCGACGGCCGCCGCCTGGTGCGCCTCGTCGTGCGCCTTGCCCGCGACCGCGATGACCCGGTCGGAACCGAGCGCCTCGACGGCCTCCTTCAGCGCGTCCTCGCCGCGTCCGGTGATGCACACCCGGTCGCCGCGGGCGACGAGCGCCTCCGCGATGCCGTAGCCGATGCCGCGGCTCGCGCCGGTGATGAGCGCGACCTTGCCGCTGTCCTGAACAGTCATGATGTCGGTAGCCCTTCGGGTCAGTTGAGCGGTCCGCCGGCGACGTACATGACCTGGCCGGAGACGAAGCCCGCGTCGTCGCCCGAGAAGAAGGCGATGGCGTTGGCGATGTCCTCGGGGAAGCCGACGCGCTGCACCGGGATCTGGGTGGCGGCGGCGGCCTGGAACTCCTCGAAGCCCATGCCGACGCGCTCCGCGGTCTGCGCGGTCATCTCGGTGACGATGAAGCCGGGCGCCACGGCGTTGGCGGTGATGCCGAACTTGCCGAGCTCCTTGGCCAGGGTCTTGGTGAAGCCCTGCAGACCCGCCTTGACCGCGGCGTAGTTGGCCTGGCCGCGGTTGCCGAGAGCCGAGGAGGAGGACAGCGAGACGATCCGGCCGAACTTGGCGTCGACCATGTGCTTCTGGACGGCCTTGGCCATCAGGAACGCGCCCTTGAGGTGCACGTTCATCACGATGTCCCAGTCGGACTCGCTCATCTTGAAGAGCAGGTTGTCACGGAGCACGCCCGCGTTGTTGACGAGGATCGTCGGGGCGCCGAGCTCCGCGGCGACGCGCGCGACGGCGGCTTCCACCTGAGCGCTGTCCGACACGTCACAGCCGACGGCGAGGGCCTTGCCCCCGGCGGCGGTGATCTTCTCGACGGTGTCCTTGCAGGCCGCCTCGTCCAGGTCGAGTACGGCGACGGCGCGGCCCTCGGCCGCCAGGCGTACCGCGGTGGCGGCACCGATGCCCCGTGCGGCTCCCGTCACGATGGCTACGCGCTGCTCGGTGGTGGACATGCTTGGCTCTCCTCGCCCTTGGATCGCGGCTCAGCGGACGTCGGGCACGCTCCCGCGAGAACGTCCCCGATAACTGAGCAACCGCTTAGTACCTCAGCAGACGAGACGCTAGAAGCCCTGGCACCCGGTGTCAACGGCCCACGGACGCAGCGGCGCATGTCACACCCGACGGCGCCGCCTCCGCGGAGCGCGGGGGGTCGCCGAAGGGGTTCGTTCAGCGCACCAGCAGGTCGAGCAGCCGTTCGACCTCGGCGGCGGGGTCGGTGGTGAGACCGCTGTGCACCGGGCTCGGCTGGATGACGGTGGAGCGGGGAGCGATCAGCCAGCGGAAGCGCCGTCCGGCATCGTCACCGGCGGCCTGGCCCGCGTCGGCGCCGCCGCGGCAGACGCCCTCGACGGCGTGCAGCGCGGCCCGCACCCCGGTCACGTCGGCATCCGGGTCCAGGGCCCTGAGCTTGCCCTCGTCGAGCTCGGTGCGGGCGGCGACGAAGCCCTTGGCGCGGCAGTAGACCACGACTCCGGCATTGAAGAACTCGCCGCGCTGGACCCGTGGCACCACGCGCAGCAGGGCGTACTCGAAGACATCGCGCTTGGTCACGGCCGGCCGCCCTTGTCGCTGTTCTGGTTGTCGTGCCGCGGGGCCAGGCGTTCGCTGAGCCAGCCCGGCGCCTGGGACGGCTTGGCCGCCGTCGGCGCGTCCAGGACGATCCGCTCGTGGATCGTGGCGGCGCGCGGCAGCAGCGCGTCCACGTACGCGCGGCGCAGCTGGTCCGTCGAGTCGAATCCCGGCTCGTCCACCAGCCACTCGTCCGGCACGTCGGCCGCGACCTCGGTCAGCAGTTCCTCGGTGACCAGCGGCGCGAGCTCGGCGGCGGCCGCCGCGACATCGGGCCCGAAGGGTGCCAGCGCGTGATCGGACGCGTTGTACGGCTTGGCGGCGGACGCCTGGGCGCCCGGCCAGTTGTGGTGCCAGATCATGGTGGCACCGTGGTCGATGAGCCACAGGTCGCCGTGCCAGACCAGCATGTTCGGATTGCGCCAGGAGCGGTCGACGTTGTTGATCAGGGCGTCGAACCAGACGACCCGGCCGGCCTCGCGGGGGCCGACCTCGTAGGCGAGCGAGTCGAACCCGAGGGAGCCCGGCAGGAAGTCCATGCCGAGATTGAGCCCGCCGCTGGCCTTGAGGAGCTCCTGCACCTCCTGATCGGGCTCGGCGAGCCCGATCACCGGGTCCAGCTGGATCTGCACGAGTTCGGGCACCCGCAGCCCGAGCCGCCGCCCGAGCTGTCCGCAGATCACCTCGGCGACGAGGGTCTTGCGGCCCTGTCCGGCTCCGGTGAACTTCATGACGTACGTACCCAGGTCGTCGGCCTCGACGATCCCGGGGAGCGAACCACCCTCACGCAAAGGCGTGACATAGCGGGTCGCTACGACTTCTTGCAACACTTTCCCAGGCCACCCATCTCTTCAGCATGACAATCCGTGGACGACCTCTCCGGAGCGCAGAGGCACGAATCACGGGTCAACGGCGCTGGGGAGAATTGGTGCGAAGTGAGCATCGTAACCGAGGGTGATCGCTTCCTCAGCAAGCGGGAGCGGCTCCGTCCCGGCATCGCACACACCGGCAAAACCGTCACCGTGGTCATCGAGAAGACCTGCTTCCGTAAGTCCCGGTCTCCGAGGCGTCCACGATCAAGGAGGAAGCTTCACCTCGGGCGCTCCCCGCGTCGCCGAGCGTGCAGCTTGTGACCACTAGAGGATAAGCAGAGCGTGCGCCACACTCATGAGCGTGCATCGCACGCATGCGCGTTGCGCGTACGCCGCACCAGCAACGACAAGGCATTTTCCCGATGCCGGTTACAGGTCAGCTCATCTCGGGGGACAATATGGATTATATTGAGAGAGATCTTGAAATATGCGCGTTGCGCACTGCACTCGATGAGTGCCGGGGCGGCGCAGCCCGCATAGTCGTCATCGAGGGAGCCGCGGGATGCGGCAAGAGCGAGCTCATCGACTCCCTCACCGAATGGGCCGACGAGGGCGACCTGGTCCTGAGGGCATTCGGTTCGCCGACCGAGCGGGATCTCCCCCTGGGCCTGATGCAACAGCTGACCGGGGACGCACCGGCCGGCGCCGTCCCCGAGGTCTCCGTGGCACCGGACGGCGAGCCACAGGTGAGCGCGATGCGTGAATTCCAGGCGGCGTTGGAGGGACTGAGCGCCACGAGGCCGGTCGTGATCTCCGTAGACGACGTGCACCACGCGGACAGCGCCTCCTTGCGCTATCTCCTGCACATCGTCCGGCACAGCCGCTCCACCCGGATGCTGCTGGTGCTCACGATGCCCCTGCACCAGGACACCCAGGACGCCTCCTTCGGTACGGAGCTGCTGCGCAGCCGCAACGTGCGGCGCATCCGGCTGCGGCGGCTCACCCCTGAGGGCTGCCGACGCATCGCGCACTCCGCCCCCGGCCCCACACCACGCGAGGCGGTTTCGGGCGAGCTGCACGCGATCAGCGGGGGCAACCCCTTGCTGCTGCGTGCCCTCTTAGAGGAACACCGCTCCGCGCCCGCCACCGCCGATGGCTTCCGCCCCGAGCAGGGCGGACTGTTCGGACAGGCGGTGCTGACCTGCCTGCGGCACAGCGGCCCCCGCATGCTGGACGTCGCCGCGGCGCTGGCCGTGCTGGGCGACGCCTACACGCCGGAGCGGGCGGGCGCACTCCTGGGCGTCCCGGCTTTCAACGTGGCACAGTCGGTCGCCTCGCTGTCCGCCTCCGGCATCCTCACAGGACACCGCTTCCCGCACCCGCACACGCAGACGGCCGTCCTGGACCAGGTTCCGGCCAAGGTGCTCGCCGACCTGCATCTGCGTACCGCCGAACTGCTGCACGTGGAGGGCGAATCCGTCATCAGTGTCGCCGGACACCTGCTCGACGCCGCCCGGCTGGGCGGATCGCTCACCGTCTTTCCCGGGACAGTGGACGTACTACGGGAGGCCAGCGAGGATCTGCTCACACAACGCGATCTCGTCCGGGCCACCCAAGCACTCGAACTCGCCCATAAACTCAGCAGTGACGAGCAGCAACGGGTCGACATCAAGACCCGGCTCGCGGCCGTCACCTGGCGGGTCAACCCAGGACAGGCGGAGAAACACCTCTCCGCCCCGCTCGCGGTGCTCCGCGCCGGCCGCCTGGCCGCGGAGCGGCTGGCGCCGCTGGCCGGACTCCTCACCTGCCAGGGCCGGGTCGCCGAGGCGGGCGAGGTGATGTCCAGGATCCTCCGGGAGACCGTGGCAAGCAGCACAGGAGGCCGGGACCGGACCGGATTCGAAACCCGCCCTGACGAGACCACGGACGCGCCCGGAGCCCGGGCGGCCCATTCACGGGGGCCCGGCGGAGGGTCACTCGACCAGGAAGCCGGGAGCAGCACGGAGACGTCGGCCGCCGAACGCTACTTGCGTACGGTCGTCCTCACCGACGACACGCTCGCACCGGTGATGCGCGCCCTGAGGTCTCTCACCTACTTCGGCCATCCCGACCGGGCCGCCGCCTGCTGCCGCGAGCTGATCGCCGAGGCCGAGCGGCAGAAGGCCCCCGCCTGGCAGGCGCTGTTCTCCTCGGCTCTCGCGGCAGTGCTGCTGCGCCTGAGTGACCTGTCGGCCGCCGAGGACTACGCGCGAAGAGCGCTCGGCTGCCTGCCGGAGCAGAGCAGCAGCGCGTTCGTCGGAAGTCCGGCCGCCACCCTGATCCGGGCACTCACCCTCATGGGCGACCATGCGGCGGCCGCCCGCCAGCTTCACCAGCCCGTCGCCGACACGCTGTTCAAGAGCACCCACGGCCTCTCCTACCTGCGCGCACGCGGCCAATACCTGATGGCGACGCATCAACTGCACGCCGCACTGGGCGACTTCCTCGAAGCGGGCCGGCTCGCCGGGAGCTGGGGCCTGGACCGGCCGGCGGTACTTCCCTGGCGGACGGACGCGGCCGACGTACTGTTCCGGCTCGGTGAGACGCAGCGTGCCCGGACTCTCGTGGAGCAGCAGTTCGCCGATCCGGACGCGCGCCGGCCATGGGTGCGCGGAATCAGCTTGCGTCTACGCGCGATGACCTCGGACCCGCGCCAGCGGCTCACCCTGCTCAACCAGTCCGCCGACGAGCTCGGCCGGTCCGGCGACCGGGTGGAGCTGGCGCGTACGCTCGCCGAGCTGAGCCGCGCGCTGCGGGCGGTGTCCGAGCCCGCCCGGGCGGACGCGGTGATCCGCAAGGCGTGGAACCTGGCGCGGGAGTGCGGTGCGGAGGCGCTGTGCGAGGAGTTCAGCCCGGAACTCGGCCCGGAGGACCGGATGCTGCAGCGCGGCGCCCCGGAGGAGTTCTGCTCCGATCTCGACACGAAACTGAGCGACTCCGAGCGCCGGGTGGCCACGCTCGCGGCGAGCGGGTACACGAACCGGGAGATCTCCCTGAAGCTGCACATCACCGTCAGCACCGTCGAACAACACCTGACGCGCGTCTACCGCAAGCTCAACATCACGCGCCGACAGGATCTTCCGGTGGACCTCCACCTCGCGGTCTCCACGGCCGAAGCGGTCTGATGGACCTGTCCGGCCGGCCGGGCCGTCGCGGCCCGACCGGCCGGACAAGTCCGGTCACACACGTTCGCTTCGAGGGAAGGACCGGCCTCCGTGCCGCACGGAAAGCTGTTTGCGCTCAGCGACCAGCACGTCAGCCATTCGGAAAACCGGCGCATCACCGAGTCGGTCAGACCGGAGTCCGACGACGACTGGCTGCTCATCGCCGGGGATGTCGGCGAGAAGTTCGAGGACATCGCCTGGGCGCTGAAACTTCTCTCGGAGCGGTTCCGCCGGGTCGTCTGGACCCCCGGCAACCACGAACTCTGGACCCATCCGGCCGACCCTGTCACTCTGCGCGGCAAGGCCCGCTACGACTCCCTGGTCGCGCTCTGCCGGGAGCTCGACGTGTCGACGCCGGAGGATCCGTACCCGGTCTGGCAGGGCGAGGAGGAACCCGTCACCGTCGCCCCGTTGTTCGTCCTGTACGACTACTCCTTCCGCGCTCCCGGGGCCCGTACGAAGGAGGAGTCTCTGCGGGTGGCCTATGAGTCAGGGGTGGTGTGCACCGACGAGTACCTGCTCCACCCCGACCCGTACCCGTCGCGCGACGCCTGGTGCCGGGCCCGGGTCGCCCTCACCGAGGAGCGGCTCTCGGCCATCGATCCGCAGCACCGCACCGTCCTGGTCAACCACTATCCGCTGGTGCGGGACCCCACGCGGGTCCTGAGGTATCCCGAGTTCGCCCAGTGGTGCGGCACACAGCTGACCGCCGACTGGCACCTCCGGTTCCGGGCGGCCGTCGTCGTCTACGGCCACCTCCACATACCCCGGGTCATCTGGCGCGACGGCGTCCGCTTCGAAGAGGTGTCGATCGGGTACCCGCGGGAGTGGCGCTCCCGGCCGCCCCGCCCGCCGCTGCGTCAGATCCTGCCGAGCCCCGCGTCCGAGCGTCTGGCGTGATCAACTCCGTGCTGCCCCCGGAGGTGGCTGCCGTGAGTGTGTTCGGTGACCTGTCGGCCCTGGACGGCCATGGGCTCTTCCCGGCGGAGGCGGCGACGATCGCAAGGTCGGTGCCGCGCCGCCGCGCCGAGTTCACCACTGTCCGGCTGTGCGCCCGCCGTGCGCTGGACAAGCTGGGCGTACCTCCGGTTCCCCTGGTTCCGGGGAAGCGGGGCGCTGTCGAGTGGCCGGCCGGCGTGACCGGCAGCATGACCCACTGCACCGGCTTCCGCGCGGCGGCGGTCGCCCGCTCCGAGGTCGCCGCGTCGCTGGGCATCGACGCGGAGCGGAACGAGCCCCTGCCCGAAGGCATCCTGGAGGTCATCTCCCTGCCGCGCGAGAGGGCCTCTGTCGCCGCACTCGCACGTCAACGCCCCGACGTGCACTGGGACCGGCTGCTGTTCAGCGCCAAGGAGTCAGTGTTCAAGACCTGGTATCCGCTGACCCGTCGCGAGCTCGACTTCACCGAGGCGGAGCTCCAGTTCGACCTCGGATCAAGCACGTTCTCCGCGCGGCTCCTGACACCCGGCCCCGTGGTCGCCGGACGTCGTCATGGAACGCTCTCCGGGCGCTGGACCGTGGGACGCGGCTTCGTCCTCACCGCGATCGTCCTGCCGGCCTGAAGCGGCCCCCGGCAGCCGTCCGCCCGGAGCAAGCGCCGAGATCCTCCCCTGCCCCTCCCCGGAGGGGCATGCCCGGACGGCGCCACAACGCGAAACCGAGTAAAGGGAAAGTAAATGATATGCATTAATTGCGTAAATGATAATCGGTAACTAATCCCCTCGGCTACGATCCACGAACGAGCAAGCAAAGTCAGATTCGCTGACCACGAATCCCGGCCGAGGCGGCCTTTCCGGGGTGAGAACTCCGGACACCCCCTCGTTGCGCACCCTTGCTCAATTCCACCACCAAGCCGAAGCTTGCCGATTCCATCCCCCGCGCGCCCGTACTCTCAGATCACTCACGAGCGAATTTAAGCTCGATTTTTGGATATCTTAGAGTCGACGCCTGAAACGACCTGCGGCCGCAAGGGGGAGCAGCGAATGCCGGCAGCCAGAGGGTTCCACTCGGTCGAGAAGCGCGCACCAATGGACCACGGCGGCGCACTGGGGACCGGCGGCGACGAGTCGCCACTCGGCCGCGACGCGCGCCCGCCGGGCTCGACGACTCCCACTCCGACGGCAGGCGGCCCGACGGGCGGCACGGCCTTGCACACGCTGGTCGGCGAGATGAGCGCCCGCTGCCAGTACGAGTTCCTCCTGGTCCTGCCCAGCGGCGCCCGCCCTTGCCAGTCATTCCCCGCCGCCCGGACCATCACCCTGGACCTGCTGGCCCGCGGGGTGCGGGCACGACTCATCTACCAGCACGCCATACGGGGCGACCTGGTCACCCGGGCATTGGTGCGGGAGCTGATCCAGCACGGGGCCGAGATCAGGACAAGTGCCGAGCTGATAGATCCGCTCGTCGCCTTCGACCGCAAGACCCTCGTCCTACCCCACTCCCCGGACTTCTCCGGGGACGTCGGCACGACGGGGACAGTCGCGGTGCGGGACCCGGCAATGGTGGCGTTCGCATGTGGTGCTTTCGAAAACCTATGGAACACCGCATGCCCGCTCATTCCAGACACGAAGGACACCACGCACACTATCGATGCGCTCGCGAAATCGATTGTTCACCTTATGGCAATGGGCCATAAGGACGAAATGGTGGCTCGCCGGCTCGGCATATCGGTGCGTACCTGCCGTAGGCATATCGCTAAAATCATGGATGAACAGGGCGCCATCAGCCGTTTCCAGGCCGGCGTTATCCTGACCCGGGCGGGCCTCGTGGCCGAACCTGTTGAGGAGCCCCGGACGGTCATGACGGAGAGCGATTCCGTCTCATCGGAAAACCCTTGAGCCGAGGATGGTCCGATGCCCTCTGCGGAGGCTCCCGGTACCTCACCGGCGTAGTGAACGGGACGACTGCCTACGCGTCGGGGGACCTGGCGGCGCCGTCCGCCAGGGTCGGCTGCCGGCACGGTAGGGCATCGGCTCCCGGCTGCTCGCTACGAGCGGTTCCACTCCGGCTTGTCATCCGGATCCGTCGAGCCCTCCCGGCCCGCGAGAACCGCTTTCAGTCCTTCCGTCAGATCCTGCGCCGACGGCGCCGAGGCACGGTCCATCATCCACTGGACCATGACGCCGGCGAGTAGTGCCTGACAGAACAGCCCGGCCACCCGCGCCCTCTCAGGTTCCTTCTCCGGATCGATCCCCAGCATGTTCTCCGCGAGGCCGTTCCGGCCCTCGCGCTGCGGGCCGACCAGAGCCTTCTGCAGCTCGGGATCGGTGTCGATCCTGGAGATGACCTCCATCTGGAGCTGCCATACCGACCGGGTCCGCTCATAGCTGCCGATCACCCGTTCCCAGGTCTTGAGGAACTGGTCGAGCGGGGCCCGGGAGCCGTCCTCGCCGCCGACGCCACTCTCGGGCTCATTGGTCAGCAAGTCACCCCACTCCTCCGTCACCTTGATGAAGGCGAGGTTGAGCAGGGCCTCCTTGGAGCCGTAGTGATAGCCGATGGAGGCAAGGTTGGTCCCGGAGGCGGCCACAATGTCACGTGCCGTCGTCCGGGCGTACCCCTTCTCCAGCAGGCAGCGCTTGGCACCTTCGAGCAGATCCTCACGATGTCCCATGGCAGCAGCGTACCCGGCATGCAGACGGACGTGTAAGACGGACGTGTAAGGCGCCGGATACGGAGACTGCGGAAGGACTCGGCCAGTCAGACCCACCGAGTGGGCCGACACCGCACCGTCCGGGCGGCGTTGTCGTCAACGAGGACGGCCGGAGCCTCGCCGAGGATCCTACCCCGACCACCCCCGACCACGCCGACGACGCCGGGACATTCCTCCCGGCGCCGCGGCGCGACCGTGTGGTCGGCGGGCGCCAGGCCCGCGTCGCGCCTACCGATGGCTGCGAGCGGTTCGGAGTGCCGGGTCTGTGGCGGGGCCGGCATCCCTCGTACGCCTCAGCCCGCCGTTCTCACAGTGCCCCGATCGGCGGCCCGAGGGCCCGGTACCGAGTTCCGAGCCCCGAGGGCGGGTCGACCAGCCGCTCAGCTCTCGATCCAGCCGTGGTTCTTGGCGAACTGCAGCATCCCCTGGCGTACTTGGAGAATGTGCTCCGCGGTGAGCCCCGGGGCCGATTTCAGCAGGACCTCCGTGACGTCCCGCAGGTACTCCTCCGCGTTGAGCACGTCACACAACACGTCGTCGCCGTCTGCGGCCTGCCTGATCAGCGACTCGGAGCGCTGCGTGAAGGCGGCCTCCGTCACCGGCGCGGCCGCGACGCCACTGCCCGAGGCCAAGCGGACGGAGGACGCCTTCAGACCCCGGTCGCCCTGCTCGATCTCGAACTGGACCATCAGGCCGGGCCGGAGCGTTTCCTCGGCCATGCGAAGGTCGTTCACGTGCAGAAAGACGTCCTCACCCCCATGGTCAGGGGTGATGAACCCGTAACCCTTCGCGCTGTCGAAACGCACCACGCGACCACTGACCATGGATGACACCTCTCAACGAGTCCCGGACCCGTGTCCGGGACAAACCTTGTCGCACCAGGCCGCCCGGACCCCACTCCGGACGCTCCTTACTACTACCTGCAAACCACCCCCGATGTCATTGCTCTCCAGCGGTATCCGGGAGGTGTATGCAAGGCCTACGCCTCGCTGGGGTCAGGCTGTCACACCGGCAGGTCCACCTCGTCGAGGAACGTCCGCATGACCTGACGGAAGTGTTCCGGTTCCTCAAGGTGCGGAAGGTGGCTGGACTCCTCGAACACCTCCCAGCGCGCTCCCGGAATGAGGTCCTGGAACGGCTGGACGGTCGCGGGGGTGGCTTCGTCGTGGCGGCCGGATATCAGGAGCGTGGGCACGGCGACGTCGGGACAGAGGTCGATGACCGACCAGTCGCGCAGCGTGCCGTTCACGTGGAACTCGCTGGGGCCGTTCATCGCGTAGTAGACGGTGGGGTCGTTGTACACCTCGTAGAACGAGGCCAGATAGTCGCGGGGCCAGGGACTGAGACGGCATACGTGTCGCTCGTAGAACGCGCGCATGGCCGTGTGGTAGTCGTCCGTCTCGGTCGTTCCGGCGGCCTCGTGCCGAAGCAGCGTTTCGTTGACACCGGGCGGCAACTGGTCCCGGAGAACCTTGGCCTCCTGAAGCCAGAGCGGATAGGAGGCGGGCGAGTTGGCGATGACCAGCCCGCGCAGACCGGCAGGACGTGCGGCGGCGTGGTGCGTGATGAGCATGCCACCCCAGGACTGCCCGAACAGTACGTAGTTGTCGGCGATCCCGAGACCGGTGAGCAGGTTGTCGAGTTCGGCGGCGAACAGCTCCACCGTCCAGAAGTCCGCTCCCCGATCGGGCAGATGAGTCGACCCGCCGTTCCCGATCTGGTCGTAGTGCACGACTGACCAGCCGTCTTCGGCCAGGTCGGAGAGGTTCTGAAGATAGTCGTGGGTGGATCCCGGTCCTCCGTGCACGACGACGAGCGTGGGCCGGTCGGAGCGGAGGTCGCCCGTCACTCGGTACCAGGTCTCGTGTTCGCCGAACGGCAGGGTTCCCTTGGCGCTGGGTGCCACGGTCACGTCACTTCGCCTCTCTTCGCATCGATCGCTTCGGTTCTGTGCGCATCTGTGCGTACCGTCTTGGATACGGTCGCACTCGGTCACCGGTCGGTCACTCGGTCGGTCATTCGGTGGGTCACTCGGAGGCAGGCGCCGATTCCTGCGAAGCCAGCCATGCGTCGATGACCTGTGCGGTCTGATCGGCGCGGTCCTCGATGAGGGTGAAGTGATTGGCGCGGACGGTCCGCAGGGTGTGGGCCGCCTCCCAGGGCTCGGCCCGGCCGCTGACCAGGTCGGGAGACAAGTCGTCCCCGTCCGGGACGAAGGACTGGGTGCACTGGACGAAGAGCACCGGGGCCTCGACCGGGTTGAGCGGGAGTTGCGGGACCAGTTCCACCCAGCGGCCCATCGCGGAGAGCCTGCTGCTGTCGAACCGGCCGAAGACCGCCTCCTTGTCGAACATGCCGAGCGCAAGGCCGTCGAGGGGCACGCCCTCGCTGCCGCCGTCGTGCACCTTGAACGTGTCCAACAGGATGACGCCCGCCGGGCGCACCCCGCATTCCCGTTCCAGATGGCCGGCGGTGGCGTAGGCGAGGGTGCCTCCGGAGGAGTAGCCGAGCAGCACGAACGGCTTCCCGCCCGCCGTGTCCAGCACGCTCCGCGCGAGCGCCTGGACCGCCGCGTCGGAGGACGTGGGCAGGCTTTCGCCCGCGAGGAACCCGGGGACGGGCAGCGCGGATATCCTGTGCCGGCCTCCGAAGTGGGACACCAGACGCGCGTGCTGGTGGACACCGCCGGTGGCCATGGGGGTACTGAGGCAGATGAGATGCGGTCCCTCAGCGGCGTCCGCGAGACGTACTGCTGCGGGGAGCCGGTCGATCTCGTCCAACGAACCGAAGCCCGGCCGTACGTCGGCGGCCGCCTGGAGGAGCGCGAATCCCTTGTCCGCCCGGCCGGAGACGACGGCGGCGTGGAACATGTCGCGGAGCGTCTCCGGCTGCCCGTCGGCCGAGGCGGCCTCGGCCTCACCGCTTCCGGTCGCGCTCTGCGCCGCGCCAAGTGCTACGGATGATCCCGCTGATGCCCCTTGTCCGGCGCTGTCGCCGGTCGCGAGTGGGCCGGCCGCCAGGAGTTCCGTACGCAGCAGCCGGGCGAGCTCCGCCGGGCTCTTGCTGTCGAAGACCACCATGGGAGGCAGCCTCAGTCCGGTGTCCTTCATCAGAGCGTTACGGAGTTCCATCGCGCTCAGCGAGTCGAACCCGGACTCCAGGAAGTCCCGTTGTGCGTCGAGGGCGTCCGTGCTGCTGTGCCCGAGGAGCGTGGCTGCCCGCCCCAGGACGAGCTCCATGAGGAGCGCTTCCTGCCCGGCCTCGTCGGCCTGCGCGAACCGCCGCCGGAGAGACGTCGCGTCGGCCTTGGAGACGGTGCTGCGCCGCCTGGTGGTGGTGGGTGCGAGGTCGCGGAGGAGTGCGGGGATGGTGTCGGTACGGGTCCGCAGCGCGGTGACGTCGATCGGCAGCGGGACCAGAGCGGCCCGGCCGGACGCCAGACCCGCGTCGAACAACGCCAGACCCTGATCCGGCTGCAACGCCGGAAGACCCTGCCGCCTCATCCGCTCCAGATCCGCCTCACCCAACCACTGCCCCATCCCCGCACCCGCCCACAGCCCATACGCCAGCGAAGTGGCCGGCAACCCCTCCGCACGACGCTGCACCGCCAGCGCATCCAGGAACACATTCGCCGCCGCATAATTCGCCTGCCCCGCCGCCAGCACCGAACCACCCGCCGACGAGAACAACACAAAGAACGCCAAATCCAGCTCACGCGTCAGCTCATGCAGATACCAAGCACCATCCGCCTTCGCACCCAACGCCCGATCCAACCGGGCCCCATCCATCGACCCCACCAAACCGTTGTCACCCGCACCCGCCGCATGCACCACACCCACCAGACCAGCACCCACACCCTCCACCAGACCAGCCACCGCACCCCGATCCGACACATCACACGCCACCACCGACACCTCAGCACCCAACCCACGCAACACCTCACACAACTCCCCCACCCCCGGAGCCTCCGCACCACGCCGCCCCGCCAACACCAAACGCCGCACCCCATACACCTCCACCAAATGCCGCGCCACCAAACCACCCAAACCCCCGGTCCCACCCGTCACCAACACCACCCCACCCGGCACCACCACCGGAAGACCACCACCGACCCCACCCACCTCAACCAACCGCGGAACCAACAACTCACCCCCACGCACAGCCACTTCCGACTCACCCGAACCAACCACCGCATCCGCAACATCAGCGAACGAACCACCCACAGAATCCACATCCACCAACACAAACCGGCCCGGATTCTCCGCCTCCGCCGCCCGCACCAACCCCCACACCGGCGCCCCACACACATCAACACCCACATCCCCAGGCAACGAGACCGCGCCCCGCGTCACCACCACCAACCGACCGGCCTCATCACCCTCCAACCAGCCCTGAACCGCCTCAAGCACCCCACCCAACACCGACCGCACACCCACCACCGGATCCACACCCACCAACACCGGCACCTCAAACACCCCACCCACAACACCCGAAACAGCAGCGCCGGCACCCACCAACGGCCGCCACACCACCTCATGCAACCCACCACCCCCACCCGACCCCACCAACTGCTCCACCGACACCGGACGGAGTGTCAGCCCGTCCACCGAAAGGACCGGTTCTCCGGCTGCGTCGGCCATGGCCAGGGAGACGGTGTCGTCGGACCTCGTGAGGCGTACGCGCAACGCGGTCGGACCGGACGAGAACAGGCGGATGCCCTCCCAGAAGAAGGGAAGTGCGGGACGGCCGTCCTCGGCCGAGCCGGATTCGAAGTCGTCGGCATGCAGACCGAGAGCGTGCATGGTGGAGTCGAGCAGAGCGGGGTGCAACCCGAAACGCCTGGCATCCGCGTGCACGGACTCATCGAGTTCGACCTCGGCGAGGATGTCGTCGCCGACGGTCCATGCCGCCTTGAGCCCTTGGAAGACCGGCCCGTAGCCGTAACCACGCTCGGAAAGGGTGTCGTACAGGTCAGCCACCTCGACCCGGATCGCGCCCGGCGGGGGCCAGTCGGTGAGGTCGAAGGTCGGCGCGGGTTCAGCCACACCCACAACACCCTCCGCATGCAACACCCACTCACCAACCGCACCCGCAGTCTCCCGACGCGAAAACACCCGCACCGAACGAGACCCCACCTCATCCGAACCACCCACCACCACCTGCAACGCCACACCACCACGCTCCGGAACAACCAACGGCGCCCGCAACGTCAACTCCTCCACCACCCCACAACCCACCTCATCCCCAGCCCGCACCACCAACTCCACAAACGCCGCCCCCGGCAACAACACCGACCCCAACACCACGTGATCCCCCAACCACCCCATCCCCTCCACCGACAAACGACCCGTCAACACCACACCACCACAATCCGGCAACGCCACCGCAGCACCCAACACCGGATGATCCACCACCACCTGCCCCAAACCACCCGCATCCCCACCGCCCACACACTCCAACCAAAAACGCTCACGCTGGAAGGCATACGTCGGCAGATCAACACGACGCGCACCCGTCCCCTCGAAGAGCCGGGCCCAGTCCACCGGCACGCCACTCACGTGCAACTGCCCCAGCGCGGTAACCGTCGAGGCCACCTCCGGACGGCCCTTACGCACCAACGGGACGAAGACCGTTGCCGCCAGCTCCGTGTCGACCGACTGCTGCGCCATCCCACACAGCACACCATCCGGACCCACCTCAACAAACGACGTCACACCACGCGACACCACAAACGACACCGCATCCGCGAACCGCACCGCCTCCCGCACATGCCGCACCCAGTACTCCGCCGAACCCCACGACTCAGAAAGATCACCGAACACACCCGACACCACAGGAATCGACGCAGCACCGAACGACAACCCGGACACCACCGCCCCAAACTCCGCCAACATCGGCTCCATCAACGGCGAATGGAACGCATGCGACACCCGCAGAGTGCTCGTCCTGCGGCCCTGACCCTCGAACACCGCCACGAGCTCACGCACCGCAGCATCCGTCCCCGACACCACCACGGAACGCGGCCCGTTCACCGCGGCGATACCGACCTCAGCGTTCAGCAACGGAAGGACCTCCGCCTCCGACGCCTCAACCGCCACCATCGACCCACCAGCCGGCAACCCCTGCATCAACCGACCACGCGCGACGACCAGTTCCGCCGCATCACCCAGGTTCAGAGCACCCGACACATGCGCGGCCGCGATCTCACCCACCGAATGACCCACCAGGAAGTCCGGACGAACCCCCCACGACTCCACCAGCCGGAACAACGCCGTCTCCACCGCGAACAACCCGGCCTGAGCGAACATCGTCCCGTTCAGCAGACCCGCATCCTCACCCCACACCACCTCACGGAGTGAACGCCCCAGCCGGGCGTCCAGTTCGCCCACGACCTCATCGAACGCCGCCGCGAACACCGGATACGCCTCATACAACTCCCGACCCATCCCCAACCGCTGCGCACCCTGACCCGTGAACAGGAAGGCCGTGGCACCGGCCTGCCGGGCCGAGCCCCGCACCACCGAAGACGACAGCCCACCCCCAGCCAGCGCCGTCAGACCCTGGACCAGCTCCGCACGATCCGACGCCGCCACCACCGCACGATGCTCCAACACCCCACGCGACACCACCGACGAAAAACCCACATCCAACAACGAAGCGGAAGAAACACCCAACAGCTTCCCCGCCTGCGCCGACAACCCCGCCTCACTCCGCGCGGACAACACCACCGGAACCACCGGCAGTTCAACAGTCACCGATACATCCGGCTCCTCGACCACCGGGGCCTGCTCCACAATCACATGCGCGTTCGTCCCGCTCAGACCGAACGACGACACACCAGCACGCCTGGGACGATCCCGCACCGGCCACGCCCGCGACTCCGTCAACAACTCCACCGCACCCGCCGACCAATCCACCTGCGGCGTCGGCACATCCACATGCAACGTCCTCGGCAACACACCATGCCGAATCGCCTGCACCGCCTTGATCACACCACCCACACCCGCAGCCGCCTGCGCATGCCCCAAATTCGACTTCAACGAACCCAACCAGAGCGGATCACCCTCCGGACGACCCTGCCCATACGTCGCCAACAACGCCTGCGCCTCGATCGGATCACCCAACCGAGTCCCCGTCCCATGCGCCTCCACCAGATCCACATCGGAGGAGGTCAGCCCCGCACCGTCCAGGGCCGCACGGATCACCCGCTGCTGCGACGGACCATTCGGAGCCGTCATGCCGTTACTCGCACCGTCCTGATTCACCGCACTGCCCCGCACCACGGCCAACACCTCATGCCCCAGCCGACGAGCGTCCGACAGCCGCTCGACCAGCAGCACACCCACACCCTCCGACCACGCGGCACCATCCGCAGCACCCGCGAACGACTTGCACCGCCCGTCCTTCGCCAACCCCCGCTGCCGGCTGAACTCCACGAACATGTCCGGGGTGGACATCACGGCCACACCGCCCGCCAGTGCCATCGAGCACTCGCCCGACCGCAGCGCCTGGACCGCCAGGTGCAGGCTCACGAGCGACGAGGAGCACGCGGTGTCCACCGTCAGGGAAGGCCCTTCGAGGCCCAACGTGTAGGAGATACGGCCTGACACCAGGCTGCCTCCCGTGGTCGCGGCGGCCTCCGTTCCCTGGCCGTAGTCGTGGTACATCAGGCCGGCGAAGACACCCGTCCTGGTCCCCTTCAGGGACCGGGGGTCGATGCCGGCCCGCTCGAACACCTCCCACGACGCCTCCAGCAGGAGGCGCTGCTGCGGGTCCATGATCAGGGCCTCGTTCGGGCTGATGCCGAAGAACGCCGGATCGAAGTCACCGGCGTCGTAGAGGAAGCCGCCCTCGTTCGCGTAGGTCTTGCCGGGCATACCCGGCTGGGGGTCGTACACGCCGTCGATGTCCCAGCCGCGGTCGCGCGGAAAGCCGGAAACCGCGTCACGGCCTTCGGCGACGAGATCCCACAGGTCGTCGGGTGACGTCACTCCGCCCGGGTAGCGGCAGGCCATGCCCACGATGACGATCGGCTCGTCGTCCAGGGCCTGCACAGCGAGGCTGCTGCCAGGCTGTTCCGACTCCCGCGTCCCGCTTCCAACCAGCTCACCGTCGATGTACCCCGCTACGGCCCGCGAGGTGGGGTAGTCGAAAACGAGCGTCGCGGGAAGCCTGAGCCCGGTCGTCAGGTTCAGTTCGTTACGGAGCTCGACTGCGCTGAGCGAATCGAAGCCGAGATCCTGGAAGGGCCGGTCCGCCTCGATCGCCTGGGCCGACGCGTGGCCCAGCACCTTGGCCACTCGGCCGCAGACCATCTCCAGGAGCTTACGGGCACGCTCTTCGTCGTCGAGTCCCGCCAGGACGCGGAGCAGTTCCTGCCCGTCTCCGGCTCCAGCCACCGCGCGGGCGGCGGGTCGCCTGGTGGTGGTGGGTGCGAGGTCGCGGAGGAGTGCGGGGATGGTGTCGGTACGGGTCCGCAGCGCGGTGACGTCGATCGGCAGCGGGACCAGAGCGGCCCGGCCGGACACCAGACCCGCGTCGAACAACGCCAGACCCTGATCCGGCTGCAACGCCGGAAGACCCTGCCGCCTCATCCGCTCCAGATCCGCCTCACCCAACCACTGCCCCATCCCCGCACCCGCCCACAGCCCATACGCCAGCGAAGTGGCCGGCAACCCCTCCGCACGACGCTGCACCGCCAGCGCATCCAGGAACACATTCGCCGCCGCATAATTCGCCTGCCCCGCCGCCAGCACCGAACCACCCACCGACGAGAACAACACAAAGAACGCCAAATCCAGCTCACGCGTCAGCTCATGCAAATACCAGGCACCATCCGCCTTCGCACCCAACGCCCGATCCAACCGGGCCCCATCCATCGACCCCACCAAACCGTTGTCACCCGCACCCGCCGCATGCACCACACCCACCAGACCAGCACCCACACCCTCCACCAGACCAGCCACCGCACCCCGATCCGACACATCACACGCCACCACCGACACCTCAGCACCCAACCCACGCAACACCTCACACAACTCCCCCACCCCCGGAGCCTCCACACCACGCCGCCCCGCCAACACCAAACGCCGCACCCCATACACCTCCACCAAATGCCGCGCCACCAAACCACCCAAACCCCCGGTCCCACCCGTCACCAACACCACCCCACCCGGCACCACCACCGGAAGACCACCACCCCCGACCCCACCCACCTCAACCAACCGCGGAACCAACAACTCACCCCCACGCACAGCCACTTCCGACTCACCCGAACCAACCACCGCATCCGCAACATCAGCGAACGAACCACCCACAGAATCCACATCCACCAACACAAACCGACCCGGATTCTCCGCCTCCGCCGCCCGCACCAACCCCCACACCGGCGCCCCACACACATCAACACCCACATCCCCAGGCAACGAGACCGCACCCCGCGTCACCACCACCAACCGACCGGCCTCATCACCCTCCAACCAGCCCTGAACCGCCTCAAGCACCCCACCCAACACCGACCGCACACCCACCACCGGATCCACACCCACCAACACCGGCACCTCAAACACCCCACCCACAACACCCGAAACAGCAGCGCCGGCACCCACCAACGGCCGCCACACCACCTCATGCAACCCACCACCCCCACCCGACCCCACCAACTGCTCCACCGACACCGGACGAGAGACCAGTGCGCCGACTGTGAGCACGGGCTGACCGGATCCATCGGCCACCAAGACCGAGACGCTGTCCTGTCCCGCCGGTGCAATCCGGACGCGGAGGGCCGATGCCCCTGCCGCATGGAGAGCGACATCGGTCCAGGCGAAGGGCAGCACGGTCGATTCGTCGCTCCGTGAACCGTCATCGATGAGCGCCACGTGCATGGCCGCGTCAAGCAGAGCGGGGTGCAGCCCGAAGCGCCGGGCGTCGTCGTGCTCCGAGTCGGGAAGTGCGATCTCCGCGTACAGCTCCTCCCCCGACGTCCATGCCGCCTTGAGCCCCTGGAACACCGGCCCGTAACCGTATCCACGCTCGGAAAGAAGCTCGTAGGCGCCCTCGACGCCGATCGCCTCCGCGCCCTTCGGCGGCCACGCGGTCAGGTCCGCCGCTGGGACTCTGCCGCCCACGGCAAGGATGCCTTCGGCATGACGTGTCCACGGGGCGTGATCGGCACCGTCGCCCCGTGAATACACGCTGACCGTGCGTCGCCCCGCCGGATCGGCCGCGCCGACCGCTACCTGAATCGCGACTCCGCCCTGTTCGGGGAGCACCAGCGGTTCCTGCAACATCAGTTCTTCCACCAGGTCGCAACCCACCTCGTCGCCTGCCCTGACGGCCAGTTCAACGAAGGCCGTGCCGGGGAGGAGCACGCTGCCCAGCACGGCGTGGTCGGCAATCCATGCCTGATCGCCCAGAGACAGCCTTCCGGTGAGCACCACCTCGTCAGCCTGCGCCAGAGTGACGATCGCCCCGAGCAGCGGATGGCGGGTGGCTCCCAGGCCGAGCGAACCGGGATCGTTGCCACCGCCCTCCGCCTGCATCCAGTACCGCTCGCGCTGGAAGGCGTAGGTGGGCAGATCAACACGACGCGCACCCGTGCCCTCGAAGAAGCGGGCCCAGTCCACCGGCACACCACTCACATGCAACTGCCCCAACGCGGTAACCGCCGAGGCCACCTCCGGACGCCCCTTACGCACCAACGGGACGAAGACCGTTGCCGCCAGCTCCGCGTCCACCGACTGCTGCGCCATCCCACACAGCACACCATCCGGACCCACCTCAACAAACGACGTCACACCACGCGACACCACAAACGACACCGCATCCGCGAACCGCACCGCCTCCCGCACATGCCGCACCCAATACCCCGCCGAACCCCACGACTCAGAAAGATCACCGAACACACCCGACACCACAGGAATCGACGCAGCACCGAACGACAACCCAGCCACCACCGCCCCGAACTCCGCCAACATCGGCTCCATCAACGGCGAATGGAACGCATGCGACACCCGCAACGCACTCGTCCTACGGCCCTGACCCTCGAACACCGCCACGAGCTCACGCACCGCAGCATCCGTCCCCGACACCACAACAGACCGCGGCCCATTCACCGCCGCAATCCCCACCTCAGCGTTCAGCAACGGAAGCACCTCCGCCTCCGACGCCTCCACCGCCACCATCGACCCACCAGCCGGCAACCCCTGCATCAACCGACCACGCGCGACGACCAGTTCCGCCGCATCACCCAGGTTCAGAGCACCCGACACATGCGCGGCCGCGATCTCACCCACCGAATGACCCACCAGGAAGTCCGGACGAACCCCCCACGACTCCACCAACCGGAACAACGCCGTCTCCACCGCGAACAAACCGGCCTGAGCGAACATCGTCCCGTTCAGCAGACCCGCATCCTCACCCCACACCACCTCACGGAGTGAACGCCCCAGCCGGGCATCCAGCTCACCCACGACCGCGTCAAACGCCGCCGCGAACACCGGAAACGCCTCATACAACTCCCGCCCCATCCCCAACCGCTGCGCACCCTGACCCGTGAACAGGAACGCCACCTTGCCCGCCGGCCGCACGGAACCCCGCACCACCGAAGACGACAGCTCGCCCTCCGCCAGCGCCGTCAGACCCCGCACCAGCTCCTCACGATCCGACGCCGCCACCACCGCACGATGCTCCAACACCCCACGCGACACCACCGACGAAAAACCCACATCCAACAACGAAGCGGAAGAAACACCCAACAGCTTCCCCGCCTGCGCCGACAACCCCGCCTCACTCCGCGCGGACAACACCACCGGAACCACCGGCAGTTCAACAGTCACCGATACATCCGGCTCCTCGACCACCGGGGCCTGCTCCACAATCACATGCGCGTTCGTCCCGCTCAGACCGAACGACGACACACCAGCACGCCTGGGACGATCCCGCACCGGCCACGCCCGCGACTCCGTCAACAACTCCACCGCACCCGCCGACCAATCCACCTGCGGCGTCGGCACATCCACATGCAACGTCCTCGGCAACACACCATGCCGAATCGCCTGCACCGCCTTGATCACACCACCCACACCCGCAGCCGCCTGCGCATGCCCCAAATTCGACTTCAACGAACCCAACCAGAGCGGATCACCCTCCGGACGACCCTGCCCATACGTCGCCAACAACGCCTGCGCCTCGATCGGATCACCCAACCGAGTCCCCGTCCCATGCGCCTCCACCAGATCGACCTGATCCGACGAAATCTGCGCATCAGCCAACGCCGCCCGAATCACCCGCTGCTGCGACGGACCATTCGGAGCCGTCAGCCCATTACTCGCACCGTCCTGATTCACCGCACTACCCCGCAACACCGCAAGGACCGGGTGTCCGTTGCTGCGAGCGTCGGAGAGCTTCTCCAGGAGCAGGAGGCCGGCCCCCTCCGACCAGCTGGTGCCATCGGTGGCACCAGCGAACGACTTGCAGCGGCCGTCCTTGGAGAGGCCGCCCTGCCGGCTGAACTCCACGAAGACCTCAGGCGTCGACATGACGGCCACGCCGCCGGCCAGCGCGAGGGAGCACTCGCCCGACCGCAGCGCCTGGGCCGCCAGGTGCAGGCTCACGAGCGACGAGGAGCATGCCGTGTCCACCGTCATCGACGGACCCTCGAAGCCGAAGACGTAGGACACGCGGCCTGACGCGATGGAACCGGTAGCGCTGTTGTGGGGGTAATCGTGGTACATCATCCCGGCGAACACACCGGTCTTGCTGCCCTTCAGTGTGGCGGGGTCGATTCCGGCCCGCTCGAACACCTCCCACGAGCATTCCAGCAGCAGCCGCTGTTGCGGGTCCATGATCAGGGCCTCGTTCGGACTGATACCGAAGGGGACCGGGTCGAAGGTGTCTGCGGAGTGAAGGAATCCACCCTTGTTGACGTACGTGGTGTTCGGTCGCTCACCGGTCGGATCGTAGAGAGATCCGACATTCCAGTCACGATTGTTCGGGAATTCGGATATCGCGTCCACACCGTCGTTCACCAGTTGCCACAGGGCCTCCGGCGATTCGACTCCTCCTGGAAAGCGGCAGCTCATCGCGACGATGGCAATGGGCTCGCGGGCCGCGGACGACAGCTTCCTGTTGTGGGCCCGCAGGCGGTCGTTCTCCTTGAGCGACGCACGCAGCGCGGCGACCAGCTTCTCGTCAGAATTAGTCATCGGGGATCTCACATTCCCTGCGTCGCGTCGTCAAGGCCGGAACCTTCGAGTGCCATGCTGATCAGGCTCTCCGCATCCATCGAGTCGATGGATGCGGTCGAGTTCTCGTCCGTGTCCTCGGCCGGGTTCGCCGGCTCTTCGTGAGCGCCGGCCAGATCGAAGAGAACTTCCATCAGTCCTGCGTCCCTGAGCCGGCTCAGGGGAATTCCCTTGAGAATGCGCCGGACCCGCTCCTCCTCGACGTCCTGGGCGTCCGTCGTCGAGTCGGGACGCAGTTCCTCTGCCAGGTACTTCGCGAGCACGCGGGAGTTCGGGTAGTCGAAGACCAACGTCGCCGGCGGGCGCAGCCCCGTGGTCTGGGACAGGCCGTTACGGAACTCCACCGCGGCCAGTGAGTCGAACCCGAGCTCCTTGAACGCCCGGTCCGGCTCGATGGCCGAGGCGCCGGCGTAGCCGAGGATGGCTGCCGCGTGGGCCCGTACCAGATCGAGCACCTGGTCCGTGCGCTCTTCGTCGGTCAGCGCGTTCATCCGCCGGCGGAACGCCGCCGCGCCGGAGGCCGTCGTGTCGACGGCGCGGTGGACGCCGGGCCGTACGAGCCCTCGGAACAGGTCCGGCAGTTCGTCCGGTCCCGGAGCGTCCGTCCCGGTGAGATCGATCCGCATGGTGACGAGTGCCGCACCACCGGCCGTCTCGGCCGCGTCGAAAAGGGCGGTTCCCTCCTCGGCCGACAGGGTTGCGATGCCGGTCCGGCGCATGCGCTGGGAGTCGGCGCTCTGCAGGCTGTACGCCATACCCCCGTCGCCCCACGGCCCCCAGGCGAGGGACTGCGCGGGGAGACCCTCCGCCCTGCGGTACGTGGCCAGCGCGTCGAGGAACGCGTTGGCCGCGGCGTAGTTGCCCTGGCCCGCGTTGCCGATCACCCCGGCGGCAGAGGAGAAGAGGACGAAGGCGGTGAGGTCCAGGTCACGGGTCAGCTCATGGAGGTTCAGTGCCGCGTCCACCTTCGGCCGCAGAACCGCATCCACCCGCTCCGCCGTCAGCGAACCGATCACCCCGTCATCCAGCACACCCGCCAGATGCACCACCCCCACCAGCGGCCGATCCACCGGAACCGACCCCAACACCCGCTCCACAGAAGCACGATCAGCCACATCACACGCCTCCACCACCACCTCCGCACCCCAACCCGCCAACTCCTCGACCAACTCCCCCACACCCTCAACCCCAGCACCACGACGACTCGTCAACACCAACCGCCGCACCCCACGCTCCACCACCAGATGACGAGCGAACACCCGACCCAACGTCCCCGTACCACCCGTCAACAGCACCGTCCCCGCGGAATCGAACTCCACGACCTGCCGGTCGCCATCGGACGGCACGACGCGTTGGAGGCGGCCCACATGCGCACGTCCTTCACGCACCACCACCTGCGACTCCCCCAGCGCCACCACCCGCGACATCTCGGCAGGTGCGCTCAGCTCACCGTCCAGCAGGACGACACGCCCCGGGTTCTCCGACTGCGCCGATCGCACCAGACCCCACACAGCCCCACCCGCAAGGTCATCCACGCCTTCACCGGGCAACGCGACAGCACCCACCGTCCGCACCACCAAACGCGACCGGCCGAACCGCTCGTCGCCCAGCCATTCCTGCACCACCCCCAACACCTCGGAGACCGCATCCCGCACCACACCGGCAGGAACGGCCTCCGCCTCACCGGCGCGCAGTGAATCGAACAGCACCACGTCCGGTACGACACTCGACGAACCCACCACGTCAGCCCAACGCCCCACCGTCAGCTCAGCCGTCTCGCCGGAACCGGGCAACGCCACCTCCGGCCACTCCACTCCGAACAGCGAACCCCGTGCACCGGATTCGGCCGCTGCGCGCCGTTCCCCTTCCACCGAGCGCAGCACGAGCGAACCGACCGACGCCACCATCGCTCCACCGGCATCGGCGAGTGCCACCGACACCCGGCCCTCGCCTTCCACCGAGACCCGGACCCGCACCGCCGAAGCACCCACCGCACCCAGCGACACTCCCGACCATGCGAACGGCAACGCAGCACCCTCACTCACCGCACCTGACAACGCCACCCCGTGCAACGCCGCATCGAAGAGGGCGGGGTGCAGGGCGTAGGTGCCGGGCTCGATCCCTTCGGGGAGGCCCACCTCGGCGTAGACATGTCCGTCGGACCGCCATGCCTCGCTCAGCCCGCGGAAGGACGGCCCGTAGCTCAGACCCGCCTCCGCCATGTCTTCGTAGAACCCGTCCAGCTCAACCGGCTCAGTACCGGCCGGCGGCCACTGTCCCGCGGCCCACGCCACGTCGGCGGCCCCCGATGTGTCAACGGCGGCGACGAGCGAACCGATGGCATGCCTCACCCACGGCTGATCCGTCGCTTCGCCTCGCGAGTGCACGGCCACCGGTCGTCGGCCGGAGTCGTCGGAGGGACCGACGACGACCTGGAGGGCGACGCCCTCATGCTCCGGCAGCACCAGCGGCGCTTCCAGAGTCAGCTCCTCAAGCCCGGCGTACCCGACCTCGTCCGCTGCCCTGAGTGCCAGTTCCACGAAGCCGGTGCCGGGAAAGAGCGTGACGTCACCGAGTGCATGGTCCGCCAGCCAGCTCTGGGTGCCGGTGGACAGGCGACCGGTCAGGATCACGCTGTCGGCATCCGGCGACGTCACGACCGCACTCAGAAGCGGGTGACCGGCCGCCGCCTGCCCCATGGACTCCGCGTCTGCGCCGTGCTGCTCGCCGACGATCCAGTAATTCTGGTGCTGGAAGGCGTAGGTGGGCAGATCTACACGACGCGCACCCGTCCCCTCGAAGAGCCGGGCCCAGTCCACCGGCACACCACTCACATGCAACTGCCCCAACGCGGTAACCGTCGAGGCCACCTCCGGACGGCCCTTACGCACCAACGGGACGAAGACCGTTGCCGCCAGCTCGGCGTCCACCGACTGCTGCGCCATCCCACACAGCACACCATCCGGACCCACCTCAACAAACGACGTCACACCCCGCGACACCACAAACGACACCGCATCCGCGAACCGCACCGCCTCGCGCACATGCCGCACCCAGTACGACGGCGTCGTCACTTCCTGCGACAACTCCCCCGTCACACCCGACACCACGGGAATCGACGCAGCACCGAACGACAACCCAGCCACCACCGCCCCGAACTCCGCCAACATCGGCTCCATCAACGGCGAATGGAACGCATGCGACACCCGCAGCGTGCTCGTCCTGCGGCCCTGACCCTCGAACACCGCCACGAGCTCACGCACCGCAGCATCCGTCCCCGACACCACCACGGAACGCGGCCCGTTCACCGCCGCAATCCCCACCTCAGCGTTCAGCAACGGAAGCACCTCCGCCTCCGACGCCTCCACCGCTACCATCGACCCACCAGCCGGCAACCCCTGCATCAACCGACCACGCGCCACCACCAACTCCGCCGCATCACCGAGCGACAGGGCGCCGGACACATGCGCGGCCGCGATCTCACCCACCGAATGACCCACCAGGAAGTCCGGACGAACCCCCCACGACTCCACCAACCGGAACAACGCCGTCTCCACCGCGAACAACCCGGCCTGAGCAAACATCGTCCCGTTCAGCAGACCCGCATCCTCACCCCACACCACCTCACGGAGTGAACGCCCCAGCCGTGCATCCAGCTCACCCACGACCGCGTCAAACGCCGCCGCGAACACCGGAAACGCCTCATACAACTCCCGGCCCATCCCCAACCGCTGCGCACCCTGACCCGTGAACAGGAACGCCACCTTGCCCGCCGGCCGCACGGAACCCCGCACCACCGAAGACGACAGCCCACCCCCAGCCAGCGCCGTCAGACCCCGCACCAGCTCCTCACGATCCGACGCCGCCACCACCGCACGATGCTCCAACACCCCACGCGACACCACCGACGAAAAACCCACATCCAACAACGACGCGGAAGAAACACCCAACAGCTTCCCCGCCTGCGCCGACAACCCCGCCTCACTCCGCGCAGACAACACCACCGGAACCACCGGCAACTCAACAGTCACCGATACATCCGGCTCCTCGACCACCGGGGCCTGCTCCACAATCACATGCGCGTTCGTCCCGCTCAGACCGAACGACGACACACCCACACGCCTGGGACGATCCCGCTCCGGCCACGCCCGCGACTCCGTCAGCAACTCCACCGCACCCGCCGACCAATCCACCTGCGGCGTCGGCACGTCCACATGCAACGTCCTCGGCAACACACCATGCCGAATCGCCTGCACCGCCTTGATCACACCACCCACACCCGCAGCGGCCTGGGTGTGGCCCAGGTTCGACTTCAACGAACCCAGCCAGAGCGGATCGCCCTCCGGACGACCCTGCCCATACGTCGCCAACAGCGCCTGCGCCTCGATCGGATCACCCAACCGGGTCCCCGTCCCATGCGCCTCCACCAGATCGACCTGATCCGACGAAATCTGCGCATCAGCCAACGCCGCCCGAATCACCCGCTGCTGCGACGGACCATTCGGAGCCGTCAGCCCATTACTCGCACCGTCCTGATTCACCGCACTGCCCCGCACCACGGCCAACACCTCATGCCGCAGCCGACGAGCGTCCGACAGCCGCTCGACCAGCAGCACACCCACACCCTCCGACCACGCGGCACCATCCGCAGCACCCGCGAACGACTTGCACCGCCCGTCCTTCGCCAACCCCCGCTGCCGGCTGAACTCCACGAAGACCTCGGGTTCCGACATGACGGCCACGCCGCCGGCCAGTGCGAGGGAGCACTCGCCGGAGCGGAGCGCCTGGATCGCGAGGTGCAGGCTCACGAGCGACGAGGAGCACGCGGTGTCCACCGTCATCGACGGACCCTCGAGGCCGAGTACGTAGGAGATCCGGCCGGAGGCGATGCCGCCCGTGCTCGCGTTGTGGGCGTAGTCGTGGTACATCATCCCGGCGAAGACACCGGTGCGGCTCTCCTTGAGGGAGAGCGGGTCGATGCCGGCCCGCTCGAACACCTCCCACGACGCCTCCAGCAGCAGCCGCTGCTGCGGGTCCATGATCAGGGCCTCGTTCGGACTGATACCGAAGAACGCCGGGTCGAATCCAGGGGCGTCGTCGAGAAAACCACCGCGGGCGACGTAACTGGTGTCGGGTCGTACACCTTCCGGGTCGTAGATCTTCCGCAGGTTCCAGCCCCGGTCGGTCGGGAAGTCGGAGATGAGGTCGGCGCCCTCGCTCACGGCCTGCCAGAGGTCCTCGGGCGAGGCGATGTTGCCCGGGTAGCGGCACGCCATGCCCACGATCGCGATCGGGTCGTCGGCGTGGGCGGCGGGGTTCGGGCGCACCGGGGTGAGGGTTGCCGCCTCGGGGGCGTCGGTCCCGGACAGCTCCCCCAGCAGGTGGCGGGCCAGGGCCGCGGGGGTGGGGTAGTCGAAGACGACGGTCGCGGGGAGACGGAGCGTGGTGGCTTCGGACACCGCGTTGCGGAACTCCACCGCACGCAGGGAGTCGAAGCCGAGGTCCTTGAACGCCTTCTCCGGCTCGATGGCCTGGAGCGAGCTGTAGCCGAGGACGGAGGCGACCTGTTCCAGGACGGCCTCCAGGACAACGGCTTCGCGCTCCGCTTCGGGGATGCGGGCGAGCCGCTGCTGAAGGCCGTTCGCCTCGATGTGGCCTGCCGCCCTGCGTCGTGCGACGACGGGGACCAGAGTGCGGAAGAGATCGCGGGCCGCAGAGCCCTGGGCTCTCACGGGGGCGAGGTCGAGCCGCACCGGGGCCACCACCGCCCGGTCCAGCCTCAGAGCGGCGTCGAAGAGGGCCACGCCTCCCTCCGAGGAGATCGGGAAGACTCCGCCGACGGACGAGATGCGGGAGCGTTCGGCTCCGGACAGCTTGCCGGTCATTCCGCTGGCCTCGTCCCAGAAGCCCCAGGCGAGGGAGTGCGCGGGGAGACCTTCCGCCCTGCGGTACGTGGCCAGCGCGTCGAGGAACGCGTTGGCCGCCGCGTAGTTGCCCTGGCCCGCGTTGCCGAAGGTACCGGCCACGGAGGAGAAGAGGACGAAGGCGGTGAGGTCCAGGTCACGGGTCAGCTCATGGAGGTTCAGTGCCGCGTCCACCTTCGGCCGCAGAACCGCATCCACCCGCTCCGCCGTCAGCGAACCGATCACCCCGTCATCCAGCACACCCGCCAGATGCACCACCCCCACCAGCGGCCGATCCACCGGAACCGACCCCAACACCCGCTCCACAGAAGCACGATCAGCCACATCACACGCCTCCACCACCACCTCCGCACCCCAACCCGCCAACTCCTCGACCAACTCCCCCACACCCTCAACCCCAGCACCACGACGACTCGTCAACACCAACCGCCGCACCCCACGCTCCACCACCAGATGACGAGCGAACACCCGACCCAACGTCCCCGTACCACCCGTCAACAGCACCGTCCCCGCGGAATCGAACTCCACGTCGGCGCTCTCGTCGGCCGGCTGTTCCACACGCACCAACCGACCCACGTGGGCCCGGTTCTCGTGCACCACCACCTGCGACTCGCCCATGGCGGTCACCCGCGCGGCCAGGTCCGTCACCTCGTCCGAGTCGCTGTCCAGCAGCACCACACGTCCCGGGCTCTCCGACTGTGCCGAGCGCACCAGACCCCACACAGCCGCGCCCGCCATGTCCGCCGGGCTTGCGCCCGGCAGCGCGACGGCGCCCCTCGTCCGCACGATCAGACGCGACTCACCGAACCGCTCGTCGGCCAACCACGCCTGCACCACTTCCAGCGCTTCGCCCACCGCGGTCCGGACATCGTCCGCAGTGCCGTCCCCTGCCTCGCCGGTGCGCAGTGATTCGTACACCACCACATCCGGTACGGCGTCCGAAGTCCCCTTGACGTCGTTCCAGCGCCCCACCGAGACACCTTCGAAGGCTTCCGCGTCCGGCAGCGCCGTCTCGGGCCAATCCATCCCGAACAGGGACCCCGCCACACCCGACTCCGTCATGGCGCGCCGCTCTCCGCCCACCGAGCGCAGCACCAGCGAGTCCACCGACGCCACCACTCCACCGCCGGTGTCCGCCAGCACCACCGACACACGGTTCTCACCCACCGCCGACACCCGGACCCGCACCGCCGAGGCACCCACCGCACCCAGCGACACGCCCGACCACGCGAACGGCAACGCAGCACCCTCACTCACCGCACCTGACAACGCCACCCCGTGCAACGCCGCGTCGAGGAGGGCCGGGTGGAGCCGGAAATCGGTCGCGGGTGTGCCGGTGGGGAGGGCGACCTCGGCGTAGATGTCGCCGTCGGCGCGCCATGCGGCGGTCAGTCCCTGGAAGACGGGGCCGTAGCGCAGCCCCTCGTCCGCCATGCCTTCGTAGAACCCGTCCAGATCCACCGGCTCGGCGCCGGCCGGCGGCCACTGCGCCGAGGCCCAGCCAGTGCCCGCGGATGATCCGCGCACGCGCAGGGACTCCGGAGCGATGACTCCGGTCGCGTGCCGGGTCCAGGGCTGGTCGCCGTCCTCCGTGCGGGCGTGCACGGTCACCGGGCGCCTGCCGTCCGAGCCGGCCGTGCCGACCGTGACGCGTACCGCGACTCCGCCTCGTTCGGGGACGGTGAGAGGGGTTTCCAGTGTCAGTTCGTCGATGACGGCGCAGCCGGCCATGTCGGCCGCGTAGCCGACGAGCTCCACGTGTCCGGTGCCGGGGAAGAAGACGGAGTCGCCCACGCGGTGGTCGCCGAGCCAGGGATGCGTGCCGAGGGACAGGCGTCCCGTGAGGCTGAGTGCGTCCGTGTCCGGAGCGGACACGCGCGCGCCGAGCAGCGGGTGGTCCGTCGCTTCGAGACCGGCGGTCAGCACATCGCCCGCCCCGGTGGGGGCTGTGACCCAGTAGCGCTCGCGCTGGAAGGCGTACGTCGGCAGCTCCACGCGGGTGGCGGGCTCGGCGTCGTGGAAGAGGCTCCAGTCGACGGGGGCGCCGTGCACGTACGCCTCGGCCAGTGACAGCGCGAACCGGGCGGGGTCTCCGCTGTGACGGCGCAGCGATCCGACGGCGGCGGCGCCGGCCGGGGTCGTGGCGATCGTCTCTCCGAGGGCGATGAAGAGGCCCGGGTGGGGGCTGGCCTCGACGAAGAGGGTGAACCCGTCGTCGAGCATGGCACGGGTGGTGTCCTCGAACCGCACGGTGCGGCGCAGGTTCTCGTACCAGTAGCCGGCGTCGAGCGCTGTCGTGTCGAGCGAGCCGCCGGTCACCGTGGAGTAGAAGGTCGTGGTGGACGGGCGGGGTGTCACGTCGGCTATCTCGGCCAGGAGGCGGTCGCGGATCTCTTCGACGAACACCGAGTGGGAGGCGTAGTCCACCGGTATCCGGCGGGCCTGCACGCCCTGGGCCTCCAGGTGGGTGTAGAGCTCGTCGAGGGCTTCCCTCTCGCCGCAGACGACGGTGGAGGCGGGGCTGTTGACCACGGCGATCTGGAGCCGGTCGCCCCAGCCGCGCATCACCGATTCGGCCTCGGCTGCGGGCAGGGCGACCGACATCATGCCACCGCGTCCGGCGAGGTCCTGGCGGATGATCCTGCTGCGGAGGGCGACGACGCGTGCGCCGTCCTCCAGTGAGAGGGCCCCGGCGACGCAGGCGGCGGCGATCTCTCCCTGGGAGTGGCCGACGACTGCGGCGGGCTCCACGCCGCACGCGCGCCAGAGGGCGGCCAGGGAGACCATGACGGCCCACAGGACCGGCTGGACGACGTCGACCTCCTCGAAGGTGGGTGCGTCCGGGCGCTGGTGGACCACGTCGAGGAGGTCCCAGTCGGTGAAGGGGGCCAGCGCTTCGGCGCACTCACGCATCCGGTCGGCGAACACCGGTGACGTGGCGAGGAGTTCGACAGCCATGCCGGCCCACTGGGAGCCCTGGCCGGGGAAGACGAAGGCGACTTGTGCGGGGCCGGTGGCCGCTCCCCGCACCACGTGGCGTGCCTTGGCGTCGGCCGCGAGCGCGTCCAGGCCGCTGAGCAGGGGGGTGGACTCGCTGCCGTCCGTGAACTCGGGGTCCCCGGTGTCGAGGACGACGGCACGGTGCTCGAAGGCGGTGCGGGTGGCCATCAGGGCGTGGCCGATGTCGCGGTGGCGGGCGGTGGCGCCGGCTCCGTCCCGTACGAAGGAGGCCAGCCGCTCCGCCTGGGCGCGCAGACCCGCGGCGCTGCGTCCGGAGAGGAGGAACGGCGTGACGGGCGCGCCGGGCGTGACGAAGGGGAGCGCCCGGTCGTCCGTGTCCGGCCGGCTCCCGGCCGTCCCCACGCTCGTCCCGTCGGGGTCCTCGGCCGCGTCCGGCTCCGGTGCTTCCTGGAGGATCACGTGGGCGTTGGTGCCGCTGAGCCCGAAGGCCGAGACGCCCGCGGTACGCGGGTGGCCCTGGCGCGTCCAGGGTTCGGCCTCGGTGAGCAGGCTGACGTGGCCGGAGGTCCAGTCGACGTGGGTGGAGGGCTGCTCGACGTGCAGGGTTCTGGGCAGGAGGCCGTTGCGCAGGGCCATGACCATCTTGATGACGCCGCCGACGCCCGCGGCTGCCTGGGCGTGGCCGATGTTGGCCTTGAACGAGCCGAGCCTCAGCGGATGTTCGGCGGTGCGGTCCTGGCCGTACGTGGCGAGCAGGGCCTGCGCCTCGATCGGGTCCCCCAGGGTGGTCCCGGTGCCGTGCGCCTCGACGGCGTCGACGTGGGCGCCGGGTACGCGTGCGTTGGCGAGGGCCTGGCGGATGACGCGCTGCTGGGACGGGCCGCTGGGAGCGGTGAGGCCGTTGGAGGCCCCGTCGGAGTTGATGGCCGAGCCGCGTATGACGGCGAGGACGGGGTGCCCGTTGCGGCGGGCGTCGGAGAGGCGCTCCAGCAGGACGATGCCGGCGCCCTCGGACCAGCCCGTGCCGTCGGCGCTGTCGGAGAACGCCTTGCACCGCCCGTCGGGCGCGAGGCCTCGCTGCTTGCTGAAGGCGACGAAGGGTGCTGCCGTCGACATGACCATGACGCCGCCGGCCAGGGCGAGGCCGCATTCGTCCTGGCGCAGTGCCTGGGCGGCGAGGTGGAGCGCGACGAGTGACGACGAGCAGGCGGTGTCGACGGTGAAGGAGGGTCCTTCGAGGCCGAGGGCGTACGAGATGCGGCCGGAGATGACGGACGCGGCCCGCGCCGTGGCCATGTACGCCTCGACGGCCTCCGGTACGCCTTCGGGGAAGTCGCCGTAGTCCTGGATGCCGGATCCCATGTAGACGCCGACGCGCCCGCCGCGCAGGGTCTCCGGGTCGATTCCGGCCCGTTCGAAGGCTTCCCAGGCGACTTCGAGGCTGAGGCGCTGCTGCGGGTCGGTGGCCTCCGCCTCCATGGGGCTCATTCCGAAGAACCCGGCGTCGAAGTCGCCCGCTCCTTCGAGGAATCCGCCCTGGTGCACATAGCTGGTTCCCGGCTGCGACGTGTCCTCGCCCATGAGCCGGCCGAGGTCCCAGCCCCGGTCGTCCGGCATGCCCGATACGGCGTCGCGGCCCTCTGCCACCAGTTGCCACAGCTCCTCGGGGGTGGTCACCCCGCCGGGGAAGCGGCAGCCCATGGCCACGATCGCGATGGGTTCCTGCGAGGCGGCCTCGGCGTCCTGGAGGCGGCGCCGGGTGCGGTGCAGGTCGGCGGTCACCTTTTTGAGGTAGTCGAGGATCTTCTCGTCGTTGGCCATGTCGGTCTCACGGTCCTTCGGGGTCAGATGACGGCAGGGGTCAGATGACGGCAGCGTGCCCGTGTCAGGCGAGGCCGAGTTCTTGGTCGATGAAGGCGAGGACGTCGTCGGCGGAGGCCTCGTCGAGGGAGTCCCGTACGGCGGCCACCCCCGTTTCGCCGCTCTGGAGGGTGGTCAGTGTGTCGAGGAGGGTCTGCAGCCGTGAGGTGATGCGGCTGCTGCGGATCTCCTCGATGTCCAGCGCCCCGACCAGTGCCTCGAACCGGTCGACCTCCGCGAGGACGGGCGCGGCGGTGTCGTCGCTGTCCGGGAAGAGCCGGGTGTGCAGGTGGTCGGCGAGTGCGGTGGGTGTCGCGTAGTCGAAGATCAGCGTCGCGGGCAGCTTGGCGCCCGTGGCGGCGGTCAGGGCCTGGCGGAGTTCCACGGCGGCGACGGAGTCGAAGCCGAGGTCCTCGAAGGCGCGCTGCGGGTCGAGCTGGGAGGCCGTGTCGTATCCCAGCAGGGCCGCGACACGGGTCCGTACGAGGTCGAGCACCGCGCGGCCGCGCTCGGCCTCGGAGAGGCCGGCGAGCCGGGCCATCAGGCCCTCCGCGTCCGAGCCCGCCGCTGTGGGCTCGGCGGAGAGGATCCGGCGCACGTCGTCGAGTGCGTCGAGCAGGGGCCGGGGGCGGGCGAGCGTGTATGTGGGGACGAAGCGGGACCAGTCGAACTCGGCGACGACGAGGTGACTCTCGTCGTGTTCCAGGGCCTGCTTCAGTGCGCCGATGGCGAGGCGGGGGTCCATGGCGGGGGCGCCGATGCGTTCCATCACCGCGGCGAGTTCGGCGTCGACCATGCCGCCCTGCCAGGAGCTCCAGGCCACGGAGGTGGCGGTGAGCCCGCGGGCGCGGCGGTGGTGGGCGAGGGCGTCGAGGCGGGCGTTGGCCGCGGCGTAGGCGGCCTGTCCGGCGCTGCCCCAGACGGCGGCGCCGGAGGAGAAGAGCACGAAGGCGTCGAGGGGGCGGTCGCCGAGGAGTTCGTCGAGGTGCCGGGCCCCGGTGACCTTCGCGTGGCCCACGGCCGCGAACTCCTCGTCGGTCAGTTCGGTGAGCGGTGCCATGCGCTGCATGGCACCGGCCGCGTGCACGACGGTGGTCAGCGGCAGTTCCCCGGGGACGGTGCCGAGGACCCGGGCCAGCGCTGCGCGGTCGGTGACGTCGCAGGCGGCGAGGGTCACCCGGGTGCCGGACTCCTCCAGTTCGGCCGCCAGTTCGCGGGCGCCGTCGGCCGCGCCGCCCTGGCGGCTGAGGAGCATGAGGTGCGGGACGCCGTCGGCGGCGAGCATACGGGCGACGTGGGCGCCGAGACCGCCGGTGCCGCCGGTGATCAGCGCGGTGCCGTGCGACGGAGGGGTCCGGACCGGGGCGCGGTCGTTCAGAGGGGCGCGGACGAGGCGGCGGGCGAGGATGCCGTCGGCGCGCAGGGCCACCGCGTCCTCTCCGGTCGCGCCCGAGAGCACGTCGCAGAGGCGGTGCAGGTCGGCCGGGCCGGGTTCGGCGGGGAGATCGACGATGCCGCCCCAGGTGCCGGGGTGGTCGAGGGCGAGGCCGCCGCCGAGACCCCAGAACTGGGCCTGTTCCGGGGCGGTCAGCTCCGTGGAGCGGGAGGTGGCGACGGCGGACCGCGTGGCGCACCAGAGCCTGGGGGCGTCGGGGGTGTCCGCGAGGGCCTGCACGAGGGTGACGGTGGCCGTGAGGCCCCGGGTGAGATGGGGGTGTGCGGGTTCGGGGCGGTCGTCGAGGGCGAGCAGCGACAGGATCCCGGCGGCGGGCTGCGCGGCGATGCGGGCGGCCAGGCCTGTCCGGCTCAGGCCGGGGATCGCTTCGATGACGTGCGGGGAGGCGCCGCGTTCGATGAGTGCGGCCAGGATCGCGGTGACCGCGGGCGTGTCGGTCTGTCCGTGGGCGACGGCTACGAGCCAGGGGGCGTCGAGCGCGGTGGCTCCGGCGGGCGGTACGGGCACGGGCTGGAAGACGACGCGGTAGCGGAGGTCGTCGAGTGCGGCCCTCTCCTGGTGGAGGCGGCGCCAGCGTGCCATCGCGGGCAGGACCGCGCCGAGTGCGCTCTCGGTGACCGAGAGCCGGTCGGCGAGGGCCGTGACGTCCTCCCGTTCGACTGCTTCCCAGAAGGCCGCTCCGGCCGGGTCCGCGGCCGCGGTGGAGTCCTGGGCCTCGGGGCGCCCCAGCCAGTGGCTGCGGTGCTGGAAGGGATAGGTGGGCAGGGCGACTCGTCGGGCGCCACGCCCCTCGAAGAAGGCGTTCCAGTCGACCGTGGTGCCGTGCGCGTGGGCGTGGGAGACGGTCGTGATCAGGGTGCGTTCCTCGTCGCGGGCACGGCGCAGGACGGGGACGCACAGGGTGTCGTCGGTGGACGGCAGGCAGTCGACGGCCATGGGGGTGAGGGCGGCGTCCGGGCCGATCTCGATGAACACCCGGACCCCTTCGGCGTGCAGGGTCCCCACCCCGTCATGGAAGCGGACGGGCTCACGGACGTGGCGTACCCAGTAGTCGGCCGAGCTGAGTTCGTCGGGCCCGGCAAGCCGGCCCGTGAGGTGGGAGACGACGGGGAGGCGCGGCGCGTGATACGTCATCCGGGCGGCGACCTCGCGGAAGGCGTCGAGCATGGGCTCCATGAGCGGTGAGTGGAAGGCATGGGACACCGCCAGCCGCTTCGTCCGGCGCCCCAGCCCCGCGAAGTGCTCCGCGACCGCCAGCGTCTCCTGCTCCGCCCCCGACACCACCACCGCAGACGGACCGTTCACCGCCGCCAGCCCCACCCCCTCGCCCAACAACGGAAGCACCTCGTCCTCCGACGCGGCCACCGCCACCATCACCCCACCACCCGGCAACCCCTGCATCAACCGACCACGCGCGACGACCAGTTCAGCGGCATCACCCAGCGACAGCACCCCCGCCACATGCGCGGCGGTGATCTCACCGATCGAATGCCCCGCCACCACATCCGCCCGCACACCCCACGACTCCACGAGACGGAACAGAGCGGTCTCGACCGCGAACAACCCCGCCTGCGCGAACATCGTCCCGTTCAGCAGAGCCGCGTCCTCACCCCACACCACCTCACGCAGGGGACGACCCAACCGGCCGTCCAACTCCCCCACGACCTCATCGAACGCCGCCGCGAACACCGGAAACGCCTCGTACAACTCCCTTCCCATTCCTAGGCGTTGTGCACCCTGCCCGGTGAACAGGAACGCCGTCAGCCCCTCGGCGGAGGAGGAGCCCGCCGACGTCACGACATCCGCGCTCTCCCGGCCCGCCACCAGGTCCGACAGCGCACGCATCGCCGCCCCACGATCCGCCGCCAGCACCACCGCACGGTGATCCAGCACCGCACGCGTCGTCGCCAACGAAAGACCCAGGTCCACCAGTGCCTCGCCCGGACGCGCCTCGGCATGGGCGAGCAGGCGCCGCGCCTGCTCCGTGAGGGCGTCGGGTGTCTTGGCGGAGATCCGCAGCGGGATCAGCGCCGACGCGGACGTCACGGTGGGCGGGGCCGGCGGTTCGGCCTCCACGGCCGCGGGCGCCTCCTCGACGATGACGTGGGCGTTGGTGCCGCTGAGCCCGAAGGCGGAGACCGCGGCCCGGCGCGGGCGCCCGAGGTCGGGCCAGGCGATGGCTTCGGTGAGCAGGGAGATGTCGCCCGTGGACCAGTCGACGTTCGGTGTCGGTCCGTCCACATGGAGGGTGCGGGGCAGGATGCCGTGGCGCATTGCCTGCACCATCTTGATGATTCCGCCGACGCCGGCGGCGGCCTGGGCGTGCCCGATGTTCGACTTGATCGAACCCAGGTACAGCGGCCGGCCGGCGGGGCGGCCCTGGCCGTACGTGGCGAGCAGGGCCTGCGCCTCGATCGGGTCGCCCAGCGTGGTTCCGGTGCCGTGTGCCTCGACCGCGTCGACCTGGTCGGCGGTAAGCTGGGCGGCTGCGAGGGCCTGGTGGATGAGCCGTTGCTGTGCCGGGCCGTTGGGCGCGGTGAGGCCGTTGCTCGCCCCGTCGGAGTTGACGGCGCTGCCGCGGATCAGGGCGAGCACCTGGTGTCCGTTGCGGCGGGCGTCGCTGAGCCGTTCGACAACGAGCATGCCGACGCCCTCGCCCCAGCCCGTGCCGTCGGCGGCTGCCGCGAAGGACTTGCAGCGGCCGTCGGGGGCGAGGCCACGTTCCTGGCTGAAGCCCACGAAGGAGGTGGGTGTGGCCATCACCGTGACGCCGCCGGCCAGGGCCAGGTCGCACTCGCCGGTGCGCAGCGATTTGACCGCCCAGTCGAGCGCGACGAGGGAGGAGGAGCAGGCCGTGTCGACGGTGACGGCAGGGCCCTGGAGCCCGAGAGTGTAGGAGACCCGTCCGGAGGCGACGCTGGCCAGGCCGCCGGTGCCGCCGTCGGTGGCGTAGTCGTGGTAGACGACGCCGGCGAACACGCCGGTGAGGGAGCCCTTGAGGGAGAGCGGGTCCACTCCGGCGTGCTCCAGGGCCTCCCATGACGTCTCCAGCAGCAGACGCTGCTGGGGGTCGGTCTCGCGGGCGTCCTTGGGGCTCATTCTGAAGAAGTCGGCGTCGAACCGGTCGGCTTCGTGGAGGAAGCCGCCCTCGCGGGCGTACGTGTGTCCGGGTGTGGCGGGTTCGGGGTCGTACAGCCCCTCCACGTCCCAGCCGCGGTTGACGGGAAAGGGCGTGATGCCGTCCCGGCCCTCGGCCACCAGGTCCCACAGCTCGTCGGGGGAGGTCACGCCGCCGGGGTAACGGCAGCTCATGCCGACGATCGCCATCGGCTCGTGTTCCCTGGCCTCGGCTTCGCGCAGACGCCGCTTCACCTGCCGCAGGTCGGCCGTGGCCCGCTGGAGGTAGTCGCGAAGCTTGTCCTGGGTTGCCATCTGAACCTCAACCAATCTCGGTGCGGGTGTCGGCCGTGCCGGGCGGGACCGGTGCCGTGACCGGCGGGGTGCGCGAACGGCTGGTGCGTTTCGGTAACGGGGCCGGGGCGGGGCTCCGCCCGGCCCCGGCGGCCTTGTCGGTGGGGCTAGAGGAGTCCGATCTCCTGGTCCAGCACGTCGAAGAGTTCGTCGTCCGTGACCGAGTCGAGTGCGTCGTCCTCGTCTCGGGTACGGCCGTCGGCGTCGCCGTGGGTGTCCTGCCAGCGGCGCAGAAGCGCCTCCAGCCGGGAGGTGATGCGCGGGCGGGCCCCGGCGTCGGGCTGTGCGGCGGTGAGGCTCGCGTCGAGCTGGTCGAGCATGGCCCACAGTGCTTCGGAGGCGTCCTGTTCCCCGGATCCGTCGTCGATCAGTCCGGTGAGGTGCGCCGCGACGGCGCGGGAGTCCGGGTGGTCGAAGACGAGGCTGGCGGGCAGGCTGAGGCCGGTGGCGCCGGCGAGCCGGCGGCGGAGTTCGACGGCGGCCAGTGAGTCGAAGCCGAGGTCCTGGAAGGCCCGGTCGGCGCCGACCGCCTCGGGTGTGGGGTGGCCGAGCAGGGTGGCGACGTGTGAGCGGACGAGTTCCAGCAGCATGCGGCCGCGCTCCTCCTCGCTCCGGCCGGCGAGGCGGCTGCGCAGTTCGGCGGCGGCGGAGAGACCCGTGCCCGGACGGGTCCCGGCGCGGCCGGGCGTGCGGACCAGTGTGCCGAGTACAGGGGGCAGGCTGCCCGCGAGGGTGCGCAGGGCGCCCTGGTCCGGATGGAGGGCGAACAGTGCGGCGGCCCGGGTGCGCAGCGCCTCGTCGAGGAGTGCCGTGGTCCGCTCGGCGGTCAGCGGCAGCAGCCCGGCACCGGCGTTGGTGTCCTCCGGGGTGAGGGCGAGCGCCGTGGCGGGGAGGCCGAGGGCGTGCCGGTGCCGGGCGAGGGCGTCCAGGAAGGTGTGCGCGGCGGCGTGGTGGGCCTGTTCGGCGCCATGGACGAGACCGTGGGCCGAGGTGAGGAGGACGAAGGCCGACAGGCCGAGACCGGTCGTCAGGTCATGCAGGTTCCATGCGGCGTCGGCATGCCGGCGCAGCGCCTCGTCGAGGAGCTGCGGGGTCCGTTCGCCGATCGGCGCGCTTTCCCCGGCGGGAACCGTGTGGACGACGGCGGTGAGCGGGATGTCGCCGGGGAGGCCGGACAGGAGAGCGGCGAGCGCTTCCCGGTCGGCGGGGTCGCAGTCGCTGACGGTCAGTGCGGCATCGGTGCCTGCGGTGAGCGCGTCCGTCTCCCCGGGTGCGGTACCGCCGGCGACGAGGACGTGGCCGGCGCCGAGTTCGGTGACGAGGCGTCGGACCAGTGCGGCGGCCGTCGTGGAGGGTCCGCCGGTGACGAGTACCGTGCCGCCGGACGCGGGGGCGGGCGCGCCGCCGTCCGGTTCCGCGAGGACGAGTTCCGGTACGAGTACGGTGCCGCCTCGGACGGCGAGTTCGTCGGCGCCGGTGGCGAGGGCGTCCGGCAGCGCGGTCGCCGAGGATTCCAGACCGTCCACGTCGGCGAGGACGAACCGTCCGGGGTGTTCGCTCTGCGCGGCCCGGACGAGGCCCCATATGGCCGCGTGCCGGACGTCCGGCGCCTCGTCCCCCGCCGCGACGGCGTGCCGGGTGACGACGGCCAGCCTGGTCGTGCCCCGGTCCGGCGCGTGGCGGAGGAACTCCCTGATGTGTGAGAGGACGTCGGCGGTGTGCGTGCGGACGGCGTCCGGCTCGTCGCCGGCCGGAGCGGCCAGGGGCAGCAGGACGAAGTCGGGGGCGTCCCCGTCGAGCGGGTGGCGCGGGTCGAAGGTCTGGAAGGGCAGGCCGGTGCGCGGGTCGTCGAAGGGGCCGGCGGCGGCGAGGACGGCGGTCCTGGTGCCGAGGTCGGCGATGTCGACGGGAGCGGGCGCCCACTTCAGCCGGTACAGCGCGCCCAGGGGGGAGCCGGTGGTCAGTTCGGCGGCGGTGACGGGCTTCCACGCGATGTCCTCGGCCGTCAGGACGGGCCGTCCCTCGGCGTCCGCGATGTGGAACGACGCGCGGTCCTGGCCGGTCGGGCGGACCCGTATCCGCACTTCGGTGGCGCCGGGACGGTGCACCTGTACGCCCGTCCAGGCCGCGGGGCTCAGCGGCGCGCTGCCACCCGGCTCCTCGCCTGCGGGCAGGGCCCCGAAACGGGCCAGCTGGACGGCGGCATCGAGCAGGGCCGGGTGCAGCGCGCACTGCTCCCGGGCCGTCTCCTCGCCGAGTACGGCGTCGGCGAAGAGCTCGTCCCCGCTGCGCCAGGCGGAGCCGATGGTACGGAAGGCCTGGCCGTGTCCGTGGCCGAGGGAGAACAGCCGGTCGTAGAGGGTGTTTGGGTCCACCGGGGTCGCGCCGGGCGGCGGCCAGGCGGCCGTGTCCGCGGCCGGCTCGGTGGCGGCCGGGGCGAGGACGCCCCGGGCGTGCCGGACCCAGGCCGCGTCGTCGTCCTCCGGCTGCGCGCCTTGTTTCCTGGAGTGGATGTCGACCGTACGGCGGCCGTCGTCCGCGGGCGCACCGACGGAGACGCGGAGTTCGGAGCCGGGGCCGGCCGCCGACGTCAGCTGGGCCGTCACCGTCAGCTCGTCAAGCCGCGGGCAGCCCGTTCCTGTTCCCGCGCTGAGGGCGAGGTCGGCGAAGGCGGCGGCGGGCAGGACGGGGGTCCCGAGCAGATCGTGGTCGTCGAGCCAGGGAAGTTCGACAGGGTTCAGCCGGCCGGTCAGGAGGGCGCCGCCGTCGGGCAGCGCCACGACCGCGCCGAGCAGCGGGTGTTCGGTGGTGCCGAGGCCGGCGGCGGTGAGGTCGGCCCCGGCCCGCTCGGGCAGCGCCCAGAACGGTTCGCGGCGGAACGCGTACGTCGGGAGGTCGACGCGGTCGGCCCCGCTCCCGGCGAAGAACTCCGCCCAGTCGACCGGGATATGGCGTACGTGGGCGAGCGCGAGGGCTCCGACGAGTTCCGCGGCCTCGTCGCGGTCGCGGCGCGACAGCGGCAGGAACGCGGCCGTGCTCGTGTCGGGCAGGCAGGCGGGGCCGAGGGCGGACAGTGCCGCGTCGGGGCCGATCTCCAGGTAGGTGGTGACACCCGCTTCGTCCAGGGTGCGTACGGCGTCGGCGAACCGCACGGTCTCCCGCACGTGCCTGACCCAGTGCCCGGGGTCGGCGAGGTCGGCGGCCGTCACGGCGCGTCCGGTCAGGGTGGACACGAGCGGGATGGACGGCTCGGTGACCGTCATCCCGGCGGCGGCGCGCGCGAAGTCGGCCAGCATGGGTTCCATCAGCGGCGAGTGGAAGGCGTGGGACACCCGCAGCGGCTTGGCCGTGCGGCCCAGCGCCGCGAAGTGGTCCGTCACGGCTCGTACGGCGGTGGCGGTGCCGGAGACGACGACGGATCCGGGGCCGTTGACGGCGGCGACGGCGACGTCGGCGGTGAGGAGCGGTGCCACCTCTTCCTCGCTCGCCCGGAGGGCGGCCATGGCGCCGCCCTCCGGCAGCGCCTGCATCAGCAGGCCGCGGGCGGCGACCAGGCGGGCAGCGTCCGGCAGCGACAGGGCCCCGCTGACGTGTGCGGCGACCAGCTCGCCGATCGAGTGACCGGCGAGGAAGTCGGGGCGGACGCCCCAGGACTCCAGCAGCCTGAACTGGGCTACCTCGAAGGCGAACAGCGCCGCCTGGGTGTACCCGGTGCGGTTCAGGGCGGCCTCGTCCTCGCGCACGACGTCGGCGAGCGGCCGGTCGAGATGGGCGTCGAGCGCGGCGACGGCCTGATCGAAGGCCCGCGCGAAGACGGGATGGGTGCGGTGCAGCCGCCCGCCCATGCCGAGGCGCTGCGAGCCCTGGCCGGAGAAGAGGAACGCGGTCGGTCCGCCGCCGGTGCGTCCGGAGTCGGGGTCCTGCACGGTCACGACCGAGGCGGTGGTACCGCCGTCCGCGAGCACGGCCAGGTCGTGCATGGCCCGGGCCCGGTCGGTGACCAGGAGCGCGGCGCGGTGTTCCAGGGGGGTTCGGGTGGTCGCCAGGGAATGGGCGACGTCGAGTGCGCTCGCGGCGGGCCGGGACTCCAGGTGGGTCAGCAGCCGGGCGGCCTGCCGGGCCGTGCCCTCGGGGTCGCGGGCCGACAGGAGCCACGGCACCGGGACGGGGGTGGGGGTGGGGGTGTTCCGCTCGTTGGCGTCGCCGGTCTGCTCGGTGGTGTCGGGGGTGGCCTGCGGCACCACCGAGTCGGGGACGGCCTGCGCCTCCGCGGCATCGGGCGCCGGCGCCTCGATGATCACGTGGGCGTTGGTGCCGCTGATCCCGAACGACGAGACTCCGGCGCGGCGGGGACGGTCCAGCTCGGGCCACGGGCGCGCCTTGGCCAGCAGGACGACGTCACCCGTCTCCCAGTCGACCTGGGACGAGGGCTCGTCCAGGTGGAGGGAGGCCGGAAGGACGCCGTGCCGCATCGCCTCGACCATCTTGATCACCCCGGCGATGCCGGCGGCGGCCTGGGCATGCCCGATGTTCGACTTGATCGAGCCGAGGTAAAGCGGCTTTCCCTCGACGCGGTCCTGGCCGTAGGTCGCGAGCAGGGCCTGCGCCTCGATGGGGTCGCCCAGGGTGGTCCCGGTGCCATGGGCCTCGACGGTGTCCACGTCGGCGGCGCCGAGTCCCGCGTTCGCCAGCGCCTGGCGGATGACGCGCTGCTGGGACGGTCCGTTGGGAGCCATGAGCCCGTTGCTGGCACCGTCCTGGTTGACGGCGCTGCCGCGCAGCACGGCCAGGACCGGATGTCCGTTCCGACGGGCGTCGGAGAGCCGCTCGATCACGAGCATGCCCGCGCCCTCGGACCAGGCGGCGCCGTCGGCGGCCGAGGAGAACGATCGGCACCGGCCGTCGCGGGACAGCCCGCGCTGCCGGGCGAACTCGATGAACGTCTCGGGGGTCGACATGACGGTCACGCCGCCGACCAGGGCCAGCCCGCATTCGCCCGACCGCACGGCCTGGGCTGCCAGGTGCAGCGCGACCAGGGACGAGGAGCAGGCGGTGTCGACGGCCAGCGAGGGCCCTTCGAGACCGAAGGTGTACGAGACCCGGCCGGGGCCCAGTGATCCGGCGGCGCTGTTGCCCGCGTAGTCGTGGTACATCGCGCCGGTGAAGACACCGGTCGCGGTGCCCTTGAGCGAGAGCGGATCGATCGTCGCCCGCTCCATCGCCTCCCACGCGACCTCCAGCATCAGCCGGTGCTGCGGGTCGGTGGTCAGCGCGTCGTTCGGGCTGATCCCGAAGAAGCCGGGGTCGAAGTCGGCGGCGTCGTGCAGGAATCCGCCGTGGCGTACGTAGCAGGTGCCGGTGCGGGTGGACTCGGGGTCGTAGAGCCGCTCCAGGTCCCAGCCACGGTTGCGGGGGAACTCGGTGATGGCGTCGACCCCGTCGTCGACGAGCTGCCACAGGTCTTCGGGCGAGCGCACCCCGCCCGGGTAGCGGCAGGCCATGGACACGATGACGACGGGGTCGTCGTCGGCGGGCGTCGCGGCCGCGGAGGCGACGGCCGCGGTGCTGCCGCCGGCGAGGAGGGTGTCGAGGTGTCCGGCGACGGCGCGGGCGTTGGGGTGGTCGAAGACCAAGGTGGCGGGCAGCCTGAGTCCGGTCGCGGAGGCGAGCTGGTTGCGCAGCTCCATCGCGGTCAGGGAGTCGAACCCGATCTCTGTGAAGGCCCGGTCGGGCTCCACGTCGGCCGCGGACCCGTGGCCGAGCACGGAGGCCACCTGGGCCCGTACGAGGTCGAGCAGGGCGCGCAGCCGTTCCTTGGGCGCCAGGGCGGCCAGGCCGGAGCGGGACTGCCCGGCCGGAACGGAGGAGGTGGCGCGCGTCTTGCGGTGCACCAGGCCGGACATGATGGCTGACGGCGGCTCCGCCGCGCGCAGGGTCCTGAGGTCGAGGCGGACCGGCAGGAGCAGCGCGTCGTCCGACTGCCCGGCCTCGTCCATCAGCGCCAGTGCGTGGGCGGGCACGAGGGGTTCCACGCCGGAGCGGCTCATACGTCGCAGATCGGTGCCGTCCAGTCCGCTCGCCATGCCGTCGCCGTCGGCCCACAGCCCCCACGCGAGTGACTGCCCGGGCAGGCCCAGTGCCTTCCGTCGGACGGCGAGGGCGTCCAGGAAGGCGTTACCTGCGGCGTAGTTGGCCTGGCCCGGATTGCCGAGGACACCGGCGACGGACGAGAAGAGCACGAACGCGGAGAGGTCGAGGTGTGCGGTCAGTTCGTGCAGGTTCCACGCCGCGTCGATCTTCGGCCGCAGTACGCGGGAGAGTCGGCCGGCGGTGAGCGAGCCGAGGGTGGCGTCCTCCAGCACGCCCGCGCAGTGGACGACCGCTGTCGGCGCGTGCGCGTCCACCAGGGCGCGGGCCGCCTCGCGGTCGGCGAGGTCGCACGCGGCAACGGCTACTTCGGCTCCCAGGCCCGCCAGTTCGGCGCGCAGCTCGGCGGCTCCCGGTGCGTCGGCGCCGCGGCGACCGGTGAGGACCAGGCGCCGGACGCCGTGCACGGTGACGAGGTGACGGGCCACGAGCGCGCCGAGCGTGCCCGTACCGCCGGTGACCAGCACGGTCGCGTCGTCTCCGCCGAACGGTGAGCGGTCCGCCCTGTCCCGCGCCTGCGGGACCCGGGTCAGCCGGGGCGCCCACACCCCGCCTTCCCGGACCGCGGATTCAGGTTCGCCGCAGGCGACCACCGCGGCAACGCCCGCAGAAGACACGCTGTCGGTGCCTCCGTCGGTGTCCGTGAGCAGGATCCGCCCGGGATTCTCACTCTGCGCGGCCCGCACGAGACCGGCGACTGCTGCGGCCGCCGGATGTGTGAGCGTCTCATCCGGCAGAGCGACCGCTCCCCGGGTGACCACGAGCAGCCTGCCGGCCGCGAATCGTTCGTCCGTCAGCCACTCCTGTACGACTCCGAGTGCGCGGGCGGTCAGGTCGTGTGCCCCTGCCACCGGGTCGCCGACGGGCGGCGGGCATTCCCAGACGAGCACGGCATCCTCGGGCACCGGTCCGTCGTTCCGGTGGTCCCAGGGCACGGCGACGACCTCGGGTGCGGCAGCCGGCGTGAACGGCGCCCAGCGCACGGAGTAGAGGGATCCGCGCTGTGCCGTCCCGGCCGCGGCGTCGACGGAGACCGGGCGGGTGACGAGCGCACCCACGGAAAACACGGGACGTCCTTCGGTGTCCGCCCCGTCCACGGTGACGCTGTCGGCACCGGCCGATGCGATCCTCACCCGGAGACGGGCTGCGCCGGTGGCGTGGAGGCGAACGCCCTTCCACGCGAAAGGAAGACGTGCCGTCCCCTCGTCGCCGGGCGCCGCATCGGTCCCGTCGAGGAGTGAGGCGTGCAGCGCGGCGTCGAACAGAGCGGGGTGCAGGCCGTAGTGCCCGGCGTCCGGGGCCGCCGCCTCGGGCAGGGCCACCTCCGCGAAGATCTCGCCGTCGCGCCGCCAGACGGCGTCGAGTCCCTGGAACGCCGGTCCGTACGCGTACCCCTGTGTCGCCAACTTGCCGTACACATCGTCGAGTTCCACCGGTGACGCGCCCTGCGGAGGCCAGATCGCGGCATCGAAGGCAGGCGCCGGTACGTCGGGGACCAGCACACCGTCGGCGTGCAGGGTCCACGGCGCATCGTCCGCTCCGTCGTCCTCGTCCCTCGCGTGCACGGTGACGCTCCTGGCGCCGGTGCCGTCGTCGGCGCCCACCACGACCCGGACCTGGACGCCGCCACGGGGCGGCAGCACCAGGGGCGCCTGGAGGGTCAGCTCGTCGAGCACGTCGCATCCGACCTGCGCGCCGGCGCAGAGCGCCAGCTCCACCAGGCCCGTACCCGGGAACAGAACGGACGCGCCCATTCGGTGATCGGCGAGCCAGGGCTGCCTTTCGAGGGACAACCGCCCCGTGAGCACCGGTCCGTCTGTTCCGGGAAGAGTGACGGTGGCGCCGAGCAGCGGATGATCGGTGGTGCCCAGGCCGAGCGAACCGGGATCGTTGCCGCCGGTCTCCGCCTGCATCCAGTACCGCTCGCGCTGGAAGGCGTAGGTGGGCAGATCAACACGGCGGGCGCCCGTGCCCTCGAAGAGCCGGGCCCAGTCCACCGGCACACCACTCACATGCAACTGCCCCAGCGCGGTGACCGTCGAGGCCACCTCCGGACGGCCCTTACGCACCAACGGGACGAAGACCGTTGCCGCCAGCTCCGTGTCGACCGACTGCTGCGCCATCCCACACAGCACACCATCCGGACCCACCTCAACAAACGACGTCACACCACGCGACACCACAAACGACACCGCATCCGCGAACCGCACCGCCTCCCGCACATGCCGCACCCAGTACTCCGCCGAACCCCACGACTCAGAAAGATCACCGAACACACCCGACACCACAGGAATCGACGCAGCACCGAACGACAACCCGGACACCACCGCCCCAAACTCCGCCAACATCGGCTCCATCAAAGGCGAATGGAACGCATGCGACACCCGCAACGCACTCGTCCTGCGGCCCTCACCGGCGAACACCGCCACGAGCTCACGCACCGCAGCATCCGTCCCCGACACCACAACAGAACGCGGCCCATTCACCGCCGCAATCCCCACCTCAGCGTTCAGCAACGGAAGCACCTCCGCCTCCGACGCCTCCACCGCCACCATCGACCCACCAGCCGGCAACCCCTGCATCAACCGACCACGCGCCACCACCAACTCCGCCGCATCACCGAGCGACAGGGCGCCGGACACATGCGCGGCCGCGATCTCACCCACCGAATGACCCACCAGGAAGTCCGGACGAACCCCCCACGACTCCACCAACCGGAACAACGCCGTCTCCACCGCGAACAACCCGGCCTGAGCGAACATCGTCCCGTTCAGCAGACCCGCATCCTCACCCCACACCACCTCACGGAGTGAACGCCCCAGCCGGGCGTCCAGTTCGCCCACGACCTCATCGAACGCCGCCGCGAACACCGGATACGCCTCATACAACTCCCGCCCCATCCCCAACCGCTGCGCACCCTGACCCGTGAACAGGAACGCCGTGGCACCGGCCTGCCGGGCCGAGCCCCGCACCACCGAAGACGACAACCCACCCCCAGCCAGCGCCGTCAGACCCCGCACCAACTCCTCACGATCCGACGCCGCCACCACCGCACGATGCTCCAACACCCCACGCGACACCACCGACGAAAAACCCACATCCAACAACGAAGCGGAAGAAACACCCAACAGCTTCCCCGCCTGCGCCGACAACCCCGCCTCACTCCGCGCAGACAACACCACCGGAACCACCGGCAACTCAACAGTCACCGATACATCCAGCTCCTCCACCACCGGAGCCTGCTCCACAATCACATGCGCATTCGTCCCACTCAGACCGAACGACGACACCCCCACACGCCTGGGACGATCCCGCACCGGCCACGCCCGCGACTCCGTCAACAACTCCACCGCACCCGCCGACCAATCCACCTGCGGCGTCGGCACATCCACATGCAACGTCCTCGGCAACACACCATGCCGAATCGCCAGCACCGCCTTGATCACACCACCCACACCGGCCGCGGCCTGGGTGTGGCCCAGGTTCGACTTCAACGAACCCAGCCAGATCGGATCGCCCTCCGGACGACCCTGCCCATACGTCGCCAACAGCGCCTGCGCCTCGATCGGATCACCCAACCGGGTCCCCGTCCCATGCGCCTCCACCAGATCCACATCGGAGGAGGTCAGCCCCGCACCGTCCAGGGCCGCACGGATCACCCGCTGCTGCGACGGACCGTTCGGAGCCGTCATGCTGCTCGACGCGCCGTCCTGGTTGATGGCGCTTCCCCGGATCACGGCGACCACCGGATGCCCGTTCCGCTGGGCGTCCGAGAGACGTTCCAGCATGAGGACTCCGACGCCCTCCGAGCAGCCGGTGCCGTCGGCGTCGGCCGCGAAGGACTTGCAGCGGCCGTCCGCCGCCATGCCCCGCTGGTGGCTGAAGTAGAGGAACATGTCCGGCGTCGTCATCACCGTCACGCCGCCCACCAGCGCCATCGAGCACTCGTCGGACCGCAGCGCCTGGGCGCCCAGATGCAGGGCCACCAGTGACGACGAGCACGCGGTGTCCACCGTGACGGACGGCCCTTCGAGGCCGAGGGTGTAGGAGACGCGCCCCGAGACGAGGCTGCCGCCGGTCGTTGCCGAGGCCTCGGTGCCCAGAGCGTAGTCGTGGTACATCAGGCCGGCGAAGACGCCGGTGCGGCTGCCCTTCAGGGAGAGGGGATCGATCCCCGCACTCTCCACCGCCTCCCAGGACGCCTCCAGCAACAACCGCTGCTGCGGATCCATCCCCAACGCCTCACGCGGCGAGATCCCGAACACCCCGGCATCGAAATCAGCCGCGTCGTACAGGAAACCACCCTCACGCGTCACCGTACGATTCGGCTTCCCCGGCTCCGGATCGTAAAGCCCCTCGACATCCCACCCACGGTCCACCGGAAACGCCGACACACCGTCCCGGCCCTCCACCACCAGATCCCACAACTCATCCGGAGAACCCACCCCACCCGGATAACGACACGCCATACCCACGATCGCAATCGGCTCGCCGCTGGACTTGCGCTCCGCGGCGGCGAGTCTTTTGCGCATGTCGCGCAAGTCGGCTGTCGCCCGGCGCAGATACTCGAGAAGTTTTTCCTCGTTACTCACCGAGCATGCCCTCCTGTGTCATGACGTTCAGCGGACCGCGGACCCGAGCCAATGGCGGAATGAGCGGATGAAGAGAATGAAGTGTGGGGCCATTCGGAAAATTACGGTGCCGACGGACCTGTTGCCCACCCCTTAGTCGTGGCCGGGGTCCCCACAATCGGGCCCCTGCCCGGCCTCCGTCACCCCAGAGCCGGGGTGGGGTCGCCGGGCCGTCGGGGCGGGCGACTCGCTGTGGACCGGGGCCGGCAGACCGTCCTCACCTGCGAGAACAGGGGCAGCCACGGAGGATCTGCCCTGCATCCGCTTGTGGAGCGTCCTTCGCGCGACGCCTTCATAGGGGCGGGTAGGGGTACTCGTTCGGGCCCGCCGGGACTAGCGTCGGGGCCCGGTATCCCCTTTCCGACCGCGCTCGTGGGCGGTCGGTCTCCTCACATTTCCGGCCGGGCTCGCGGGCGGCCGGCTGCTTCGCAATTTCCGGCCGGCGTCGTGGCGGCCGACCGCTTCCCGTCTCCGTTCCGGTCCGTCCAGCGGTCCGGCGATCCCGGAGCGACCATTCAACCCCTTCGCGCCTGAAACCGGAGTCCTCATGTGGGATGAACAGTTCGACATTCTCCTTCGGAAGCAGCTTTCCTTCCTTCCTCCGGACGAGCCGATCACGGAGGACATGAGACTGCGCGACTACGGCCTCGATTCGCTGGGCATGATCGAACTTCTCGCGGGCCTCGAAGCCGCTTACGACGTGCGTTTCCGCGACGAGGCGCTCTCGCTGGAGATATTCGAGACCCCGGACGTCCTCTGGGACGCGCTGCAACGTCTGCGCTGAGGACCGCTGTCATGCATAGCGTCCCGGCCTTGCGACTGCACGAGGGCGACCGGGCCCGACTGGAGGCTCTGACCCGCATGTCGACGGCGCCCGCCGGGCTCGTCCGGCGGGCGCGGATCGTGCTGCTCGCCGCAGGAGGCATCTCGAACACGGAGGTCGCCGCCCAGTTGCGGGTCTCCCGGCCGACCGTCATCAAGTGGCGTTCCCGCTATGCGGATTCGGGTATCGCGGCGCTGGGCGATCTGCCCCGGCCGGGGCGTCCCGCGACGGTGGACGAGGTGGCGGTGCTCGTCGCCACGCTTGCCGACGGCGCCAGGCCCCCGGCCCGGCTGCGGGCTCCGTACTGGTCCTCGCGGCTGCTGGCCGACGAGTTGGGGATCGCCCACACCACCGTGTCGCGCGTGTGGCGCAAGTGGGGGGTACGGCCGCATCGCCCCGAGGCCTTCCAGCTGCCCGCCGTGCCACCCCTGCCGCCCGGTGTCCATCGAGGGGTCGTCGGTGTCTTTCGCACAGCGTCGTGGAACGCCGTGGTTCTGCGGGCGGACGAGCGGCCGGGGTGCCGGGCCGAGGAGCGGTTCCGGCCCCTGCTGGTCGACCGGGCCGGGCCCGCGGCCGACAGCGCCGCGGCACCGGCCGCCTTCCTGCACCTCCTGGACTCCGTCGCCCAGGCCCACCCCTACCCGAGGCTGCACGTACTCCTGAACGGGACAGGTGCGGTGCGGTCCAGGGGCGTACGCGAGTGGCTCGTCAGGAATCCCCGGGTCTCCCTGCACCACGCGCCGGCCAACCGCCCCTGGGCCGACCCCACCGAGGTCCTCCTGCGGCTCGCCGGGACCGGGCACCGCCCCACCTCACCCATCCATCGCCATCCGGGGAACACTCATGGACCAGACATCGGCCCACGCTCTCTATGACCGCTTCCTGCGCGGACTGGCACGGTCCCCGGAAGGGGTGGCCGTCCGGGCCGGCGAAGCCTCGTTGACGTACCGGGAGCTGCACGACCGGGCGCTGACCTGGGCGGGCTCGCTCCTGGCCGCGCTCCCGGAGCGCCCGGCCGCGGTGGGCGTGCTCGCGGGCAAGGGTCTCGACGCCTACACGTCCATCCTGGCCTGCCTGTTCACCGGGGTGCCGATGGTGCCGCTACAGCCTTCCTTCCCTGTTCTCCGTACGCTCCAGATGCTGGAGGCTGCGGGGGTGGAGGCGCTGATCGTGGACGCCGAGGCGGTCACGGCGCTGGAGAAGCTGCGCGCGGAAGGCGTCGCGCTTCCCGCCCTGCTGGACGGGGGTGCCGACGGGGCGGCCGGGGTGGTCTCCCCCGACTCGGCGGCACGCCTGGCGTGCCCGCACCCGGTCGCCTCCGACGACGTCGCCTACGTGCTGTTCACCTCCGGCTCCACGGGACGGCCCAAGGGCGTGCCGGTCACGCATGCCAACGGTGCCCATTACTTCGGCCTGCTCGACGCGCGGTACGACTTCGGGCCGCACGACGTGTTCTCCCAGAACTTCGATCTGAACTTCGACTGCGCGATGTTCGACCTGTTCTGCGCATGGGGTGCCGGTGCCACGCTGGTGGCCGTTCCCGCGGGTGCCTACCGGGACCTGCCCGGTTTCGTCGCCGAGCAGGGCATCACCGTCTGGTTCTCCACCCCCAGCGTGATCGGCCTGGTCCGGCGGACCGGCCGGCTGACGGTCGACGCCCTGCCCTCACTGCGCTGGAGCTTCTTCGCGGGCGAGGCGGTGACCTGTCAGGACGTGACGGACTGGCAGCACGCGGCGTCGGGTTCGGCCGTCGAGAACCTCTACGGCCCGACCGAGCTGACGATCACCATCACGCGGCATCGCTGGTCGCCCGGGACGTCGCCCGGTATCTCGGTCGCGGGTGTAGTCCCGATCGGGCCGGTTCACGCGGGCCACGCCTGGATGCTGATCGGCGAGGACGGCGAACGGGACCCGCTGGAAGGCGAGTTGTGCGTCGCGGGCCCGCAGCTGACGGCCGGGTATCTGGACCCGGCCGACGATGCGGGCCGGTTCCTCGACCGGGACGGGGTCCGTTACTACCGGACGGGCGACCGGATCCGTGTGGGTGAGAACGGACAGTTGCTCTACCTCGGCCGGCTGGATCAGCAGGTCCAGGTCCGTGGCGTGCGGATCGAACTGGCGGAGATCGACGAGGCGTTGCGCCGGTGCCCGGGGGTGGAGGATGCCATCGCGGTGCCGGTGCCCTCCGAGCAGGGCATCACGCTGGCCGCTTTCCACACCGGAGCGCGCGTCGCACCCGTCGCCCTGGCCCGCGAGCTGAGCAGCACCCTCCCCCGGGCCGTACTCCCCCAGCACTTCTTCCACCTCACGGAGTTCCCGCTCAACCCCAATCGGAAGATCGACCGACGGGCACTGCTGCACCGGGCGATGGAACTGCTCGGCCGTCCGCACTGAAGTCCCGGCGGCGCAGGGTCTCCGGAACCCGGCCGGCCACGGATGAGCACGCCAATGAGTACGCGACACGCTCACGCGTACCTGATACGCTCAGCGTGTTACGTACTCAGGGTCATGATGCAGGAAGGCATGGACGTTCGCCATGACAGAAATCAAGCCCCGCGCGGGGCTCAAGGAATGGCTCGGCCTCGTGGTGATCGTCCTGGTCACCCTGCTGATCGCCATTGACATCTCCGTACTCGGCTTCGCGATCACACCCATCAGCGAGTCCCTGAAGCCGAGCGCCACCCAGCTGCTGTGGATCATGGACATCTACAGCTTCGTGCTGGCCGGCGCACTGATCACGATGGGGTGGGTCGGCGACCGCTTCGGCCGGCGGAAGCTCCTGATCGTCGGCGCCCTGGTCTTCGGCGTCGCGTCCGCACTCGCCGCCACGGCGGACACCCCCGAGATGCTCATCGGCGCGCGAGCCCTGCTGGGGCTCGGCGCGGCGACCCTGACGCCGACCTCCCTGGCCCTGATCCGCAACATGTTCCACGATTCCAAGCAGCGCAAGTCGGCCATCGCCGCCTGGAGCGGCACCCTCGCCACCGGGGCGGCCCTCGGGCCGGTCGTCGGGGGTCTGCTGCTGAACAACTTCTGGTGGGGTTCGGTCTTCATGATCAACACCCCGGTGATGGTGCTGGTGCTGATCCTGGCCCCGATCCTGCTGCCGGAGCGGCGCGACCCCTCGCGCGGCAAGCTGGACGTGCTCGGCGCGTTCCTTTCGATCGCCGGCATCATGCCGTTCATCTACGGCCTCAAGGAGCTGGCCGTGGACGGCTGGTCGGGCGAGTCCGCGATCTGGGCCGGTGCCGGCGCGGTCCTGCTCGTCGCCTTCGTACAGCGTCAGCGCATGACGTCGCACCCGCTCATCGACATCTCGCTGTTCCGCTACGGCGGCTTCACCGGGGCGATCCTGACCAACCTGATGGTGATGTTCTCGTTCATGGGCATCAGCATTCTCACCAACCAGTTCCTTCAGATGGTGCTGGGCATGACACCCTTCCGGGCGGCGCTGTGGTCCATGGCGGTGATGCCGGCGATCGGGATCGCGGTCGGCCTCGTCTCGGCCCTGTCCCGCAAGGTCAAGCCGGTCTATCTGGTCGCCAGCGGCATGCTCGTGATGGCCCTCGGATTCGGTGTGCTCAGCCGGCTCACGGTGGACTCGAACGTCGCCCTCCTCCTGGTGGGCGTGGGACTGATGGCCGCCGGCATGACGGCCTCGAAGACGCTCACCGCGGAGATCGTCGTCACCTCCGCACCGAAGGAGCACGCCGGATCGTCCACCGCCACCTCGGAGACGTTCACCGAGTTCGGCAGCGCGTTCGGCTTCGCCGTCATCGGCAGCATCGGATCCGCCATCTATCGGCATGACATGGACGCGGCGAACCCGGCCGGTCTCGGCGGAGAGGCACTGGACGCGGTACGCAACACGATCGGCGGTGCCGCCACCGTCGCCGCCCAGCAGCCGGCCGCGGTCGGCGCCGAACTGCTCGCCACCAGCCGCGAGGCCTTCACCCACGGCCTCCAGGTGGCAGCGCTCTCCGGGGCCGCCGCCATGGTCGTGGTGGCCGCGATCGTCGCCGTACTGCTGCGCAAGGTGCCGATCGAGACGGGCGACCCGATCGACCCCTACGACATCGACGCTCCGGCGACCGTGCCCTCCCCCAAGCGCATGCAGCCCACCGCGGGCTGAACCGACGCGGGCTACGTGCGTGGAAAGGGGCTGGTCGCCCACCCGGTCGGGTGGGCGACCAGCCCCTTTCCACGCACGTGGCCGGAAGGCTGTCAGGTGAGCGGCTGCTCGCCGTTACGGATGCGGCCCAGCACCTCGATGCCGTCCAGAACCCGCTGAAGGCCGAAGGTGAAGTCGTCCTCGGGCTCGTCGAACGCCCCGGCCTCCAGCAGCTCCACGAGGGCGGGGAAGGACGCGGAGTCGGCGTACTTGGCCAGCGCACGGCCGTAGTTGGCCATCAGGTCCGTGTCGCTGATGTCCTGGGTGACGACACCGAGCGACATCTGCACGTTGTTGCGCACGTAGCCGATCATCAGCATCATCACGGACAGCTTGTCGTCCGGCCGCAGGGTGGTACCGCCCAGCGTGCGCAGGCCGCACTCCAGCCAGCTGAGCTGCCCCGGCTCCAGAGGCGGTCCGCTGACCGAGATCTGCAGCATCCACGGGTGCCGGCGGAAGACCTCCTGGAACGCGCGGGCCCACTGCTCCAGCCCGCCACGCCAGTCACCGTCTGCCGTGTCGATGCGGGGCGGGGTGCCGTAGGCCATGTCGAGCATCAGCTGCCGCAGCTCGTCCTTGCTCGACACATGGCGGTACAGAGACATGGTGCCGAAGTCGAGGCTCTTGGCCACGCGGGACATGGACAGGCCGGCGAGACCGTCGGCGTCCGCCGACTCGATCGCGGCCGTCACGATGCGCTCGACGCTCAGACTGGTACGCGCGGTGCGCTGTTCCCGGTTCCGCAGTTCCCAGAGCACCTCGATGCTGTTCGGCAGGCCGACGCCTTCCGTGCTCGTTTCTTCGCCAGTCGTCATCTCGTGCCTGCCTTCATCAGAGCCTTTCCATGCGTATCACGCACGCATAGAGCATCGTATACGCCTCGGGTCCGCCGTACGCGGAGCCGGTGTGAGACCGAGGTGGAGAGACGGTACGGCACCGCGCACGGTGCCGTACCGGGCGACCCACGCCCGCCTCCCGGTGCAGCTGGTCAGACGCCTGCCGCCGCGGCGGTCAGCTCCGACGACGGCCGACCGAGCAGCTGCCTGCACTGCCGCAGGCCACGCGCGCTGTTCCAGCCCAGCCCGCCGACGAGGACACCGTCGCGGTGGTACGCGGCGACGAACTCCCGGTCCGCGGTGGAACCGCTGATGATCTCCGTCCTCGCGTCGGGCGGGCACCAGCCGACTGTCTGGATCTTCTCCCCGAACTGATGCGTCCAGCCGAAGGGCACGGGGGTGTACGGCTTCGCTCCCGTTTCACCCGCCAGCAGGTTGGCGGCGACCGCCATGGCCTGCTGGGCGGCGTTGGTCCGCTGTTCGAGCCTGACCCGGGCACCGGCGACCATCGGGTGGGGCCAGTTGGCGACGTCTCCCGCCGCCCACACCCCGGGGGCGGCCCGGCAGTAGGCGTCGCACAGGACCCCGTCACCCAGGGGCAGTCCGGAATCGGCGAGCCAGTCCACGGCGGGCACGGAGCCGATCGCGACGACGACCAGATCCGCGTCGACGACGGCGCCGTCCGACAGCATGACGCCGCGGACACGCGTGCCGTCCCGGGCCATTCCCACGACATCGGCGCCGAGCACGAGCCGTACTCCGTTGTCACGGTGCAGGCCGGCCACGAGCCCGCCGATCTCGGCACCGACCTGGCGAGCGAGCGGCTGGTCGTTCGTGTCGATCAGTGTGACGCCGAGTCCGGCACCGCGCGCCGTGGCGGCGACCTCCGCACCGAGGAAGCCCGCCCCGATCACCGCCACCTCGGGCCGCCCCGCCCCAAGTGCCTCGCGCAGCCGGACCGCGTCGTCCAGCGACCGCAGGACGTGGACGCCTTGCAATCCGTCCCCGCAGGGAAGCCTGCGCGGCCGGAGACCGGTCGCGATGACCGCCGCGTCGTAGGGCAGCCTCTCGCCGGTGGACAGGGCGATGGTGCGGGCGCCCTGGTCGAGGCCGGTGGCCCGGCAGCCGAGACGCAGATCGACATCGAGGGCCGCCAGCACGTCTTCCTTGCGCAACCAGGTGTCCGCGGGCTCCCAGCTCTCGCCCAGCAACTCCTTGGAGAGGGGCGGACGGTCGTACGGCGGATGGCGTTCGTCGCCGACGAGCGTCAGCCTGCCCTCGTACCCCTTGGCCCGCAGCGTCTCCACCGCGGTCAGTCCTGCGGCCGCCGCGCCCACGACGACTATCCGGTTCAGCACACTCGCTCCTCGTCTCCGGTCGGTGCTCACGCGAGCGCCCGGTGCGGCTCCCGGCAGGGCCTGCCGGGAGCGGCCCTACGCCTCGCCGTCGAGAATGTCGAACAGCTCGTCCGCGGTGGCCGCGCTGAGGTCATCCGCGGGAACGTCCTCGCCGAAGAGGGTCCGGCGCAGGTGCGCGGCCAGCTCGGCGGCCGAGGGATAGTCGAAGATCAGCGTCGGCGCCAGCCGGCAACCGGTCACCTCGCTCAGGCGGTTCCTGAGTTCCAGAGCCGTCAGGGAGTCGAATCCGATGTCGAGGAATCCGCGCTCTGCCGGGACGGCCTCGGCGCCCGAGTGCCCCAGAACGGCGGCGGCGTGACCGCGCACCAGGTCCAGCAGGGCCCGTTCACGGTCCTCTGCGCCGAGGTCGGCGAGGCGTGCCACCAATGCGGCGGGATCGGCGCTCTTCGTGCGGCTCCGGACCACGGGACCGGCCTCGGTGAGGACCATGTCCCGCAGAAGGGGGTGCAACGCACCCGGCTTCGCGTTCAGGGTCGGTACGTCGACTGCGAGCGGCACCAGTGCCGGCAGCCCGGAGCGCAGACCGGCGTCGAACAGCCGGAGCGCGTCGGCCGGGGCGAGAGCGGGCAGACCCCGTGCGGCCATGAGACGGGCGTCGTCCTCGATGGCTTCGGTCAGGCCCGTGGCGACGTCCCACAGCCCGTACGCCAGCGAAGTGGCCGGCAACCCCTCCGCCCGACGCTGCACCGCCAGCGCATCCAGGAACACATTCGCCGCCGCATAATTCGCCTGCCCCGCCGCCAGCACCGAACCACCCGCCGACGAGAACAACACAAAGAACGCCAAATCCAGCTCACGCGTCAGCTCATGCAGATACCAGGCACCATCCGCCTTCGCACCCAACGCCCGATCCAGCCGGGCCCCATCCATCGACCCCACCAAACCGTTGTCACCCGCACCCGCCGCATGCACCACACCCACCAGACCAGCACCCACACCCTCCACCAGACCAGCCACCGCACCCCGATCCGACACATCACACGCCACCACCGACACCTCAGCACCCAACCCACGCAACACCTCACACAACTCCCCCACCCCCGGAGCCTCCGCACCACGCCGCCCCGCCAACACCAAACGCCGCACCCCATGCACCTCCACCAAATGCCGCGCCACCAAACCACCCAAACCCCCGGTCCCACCCGTCACCAACACCACCCCACCCGGCACCACCACCGGAAGACCACCACCGACCCCACCCACCTCAACCAACCGCGGAACCAACAACTCACCCCCACGCACAGCCACTTCCGACTCACCCGAACCAACCACCGCATCCGCAACATCAGCGAACGAACCACCCACAGAATCCACATCCACCAACACAAACCGACCCGGATTCTCCGCCTCCGCCGCCCGCACCAACCCCCACACCGGCGCCCCACACACATCAACACCCACATCCCCAGGCAACGAGACCGCACCCCGCGTCACCACCACCAACCGACCGGCCTCATCACCCTCCAACCAGCCCTGAACCGCCTCAAGCACCCCACCCAACACCGACCGCACACCCACCACCGGATCCACACCCACCAACACCGGCACCTCAAACACCCCACCCACAACACCCGAAACAGCAGCGCCGGCACCCACCAACGGCCGCCACACCACCTCATGCAACCCACCACCCCCACCCGACCCCACCAACTGCTCCACCGACACCGGACGGAACATGAGTCCGCCGATCGTGGCCACGGGCGCGCCGTCCTGGTCCGCCAGGCTCATCCTGAGGCTGCTGGCTCCCTGGGGCGACAGTCGCACGCGCAGCGAACGGGCGCCGGCGGCGTGCAGGGACACATTCGTCCAGGTGAAGGGAAGCTCGGTCGGCTCATCACCCGTGACGTCCTCGCCGACTCCCAGGGCATGCATGGTCGCGTCGAGCAGGGCGGGGTGGATACCGAACCGTTCGGCGTCCCCGTGCGCCTGCTCGGGCAGTTCGACCTCGGCGAAGACGTCGTCCCCGCGCCGCCAGACGGCTTTGAGTCCGCGGAATACGGGGCCGTAGACGTAACCCTGCTTGTGGAGCAGCTCGTAGGCATCGCTCGTCCGTACGGCTGTTGAGCCGGTCGGGGGCCAGTCGGTGAGGTCGAAGGACGGCGCGGGTTCAGCCACACCCACAACACCCTCCGCATGCAACACCCACTCACCAACCGCACCCGCACTCTCCCGACGCGAAAACACCCGCACCGAACGAGACCCCACCTCATCCGAACCACCCACCACCACCTGCAACGCCACACCACCACGCTCCGGAACAACCAACGGCGCCCGCAACGTCAACTCCTCCACCACCCCACAACCCACCTCATCCCCAGCCCGCACCACCAACTCCACAAACGCCGCCCCCGGCAACAACACCGACCCCAACACCACGTGATCCCCCAACCACCCCATCCCCTCCACCGACAAACGACCCGTCAACACCACACCACCACAATCCGGCAACGCCACCGCAGCACCCAACACCGGATGATCCACCACCACCTGCCCCAAACCACCCGCATCCCCACCACCCACACACTCCAACCAAAAACGCTCACGCTGGAAGGCATACGTCGGCAGATCAACACGACGCGCACCCGTCCCCTCGAAGAGCCGGGCCCAGTCCACCGGCACACCACTCACATGCAACTGCCCCAGCGCGGTAACCGTCGAGGCCACCTCCGGACGCCCCTTACGCACCAACGGGACGAAGACCGTTGCCGCCAGCTCGGCGTCCACCGACTGCTGCGCCATCCCACACAGCACACCATCCGGACCCACCTCAACAAACGACGTCACACCCCGCGACACCACAAACGACACCGCATCCGCGAACCGCACCGCCTCGCGCACATGCCGCACCCAGTACTCCGCCGAACCCCAGTCCTCCGCCAAATCCCCCGACACACCCGACACCACGGGAATCGACGGTGCACCGAACGACAACCCGGACACCACCGCCCCGAACTCCGCCAACATCGGCTCCATCAACGGCGAATGGAACGCATGCGACACCCGCAACGCACTCGTCCTACGGCCCTCACCGGCGAACTTCCCCACCACATCGGCAACCGCCGACTCCACCCCCGACACCACAACAGACCGAGGCCCGTTCACCGCGGCGATACCGACCTCAGCGTTCAGCAACGGAAGGACCTCCGCCTCCGACGCCTCCACCGCCACCATCGACCCACCAGCCGGCAACCCCTGCATCAGGCGACCACGCGCGACGACGAGTTCCGCGGCATCACCGAGCGACAGGGCGCCGGACACATGCGCGGCCGCGATCTCACCCACCGAATGACCCACCAGGAAGTCCGGACGAACCCCCCACGACTCCACCAACCGGAACAACGCCGTCTCCACCGCGAACAACCCGGCCTGAGCGAACATCGTCCCGTTCAGCAGACCCGCATCCTCACCCCACACCACCTCACGGAGTGAACGCCCCAGCCGGGCGTCCAGTTCGCCCACGACCTCATCGAACGCCGCCGCGAACACCGGAAACGCCTCATACAACTCCCGACCCATCCCCAACCGCTGCGCACCCTGACCCGTGAACAGGAAGGCCGTGGCACCGGCCTGCCGGGCCGAGCCCCGCACCACCGAAGACGACAGCTCGCCCTCCGCCAGCGCCGTCAGACCCCGCACCAGCTCCTCACGATCCGACGCCGCCACCACCGCACGATGCTCCAACACCCCACGCGACACCACCGACGAAAAACCCACATCCAACAACGAAGCAGAGGGCTCTTCCGCCATCCGTGCCAGCAACCGCGTGGCCTGGCCAAAAATGCCGCTCTCGTTCTGCGCCGACAGCACGACGGGGACGACGGGGAGTCCGGTCACCGCTTCGGGCTCCGGCTCGTCCGTCACCGGGGCCTGTTCCACGATCACGTGCGCGTTCGTCCCGCTCAGACCGAACGACGACACACCAGCACGCCGCGGACGATCCCGCTCCGGCCACGCCCGCGACTCCGTCAACAACTCCACCGCACCCGCATCCCAGTCCACGTGCGGCGAACGCGTCTGTGAATGGAGGGACTTCGGCAGTATCCCGTGACGGATGGCCTGCACCGCCTTGATCACGCCACCGACACCGGCCGCGGCCTGGGTGTGGCCCAGGTTCGACTTCAACGAACCCAGCCAGATCGGATCGCCCTCAGGGCGGCCCTTGCCGTACGTCGCCAGCAGCGCCTGCGCCTCGATCGGGTCGCCCAGCCGGGTGCCCGTGCCGTGCGCCTCCACCAGATCCACGTCCGTGGTCGTGATCCCGGCGTTCTCCAGCGCCGCACGGATCACGCGCTGCTGCGACGGACCGTTCGGGGTGGTCATCCCGCTCGACGCGCCGTCCTGGTTGATGGCGCTTCCCCGGATCACCGCGAGCACCGGATGCCCGTTCCGGCGGGCGTCCGAGAGACGTTCGACCATGAGGACTCCGACGCCCTCCGAGCAGCCGGTGCCGTCGGCGTCGGCCGCGAAGGACTTACAGCGGCCGTCCGCCGCCATGCCTCGCTGGTGGCTGAAGTAGAGGAACATGTCCGGCGTCGTCATCACCGTCACGCCACCCACCAGCGCCATCGAGCAGTCGCCCCGCCGCAGCGCCTGGCCGGCCCAGTGGAGGGCGACGAGGGAAGAGGAGCAGGCGGTGTCGACGGTGACCGCGGGGCCTTCGAGACCCAGGGTGAAGGCGACCCGGCCGGTGACCAGGCTGCCGTCGCTCGTGCCCGGCCCGTAGTCGTGGTACATGACGCCGGCGAAGACGCCGGTGCGGCTGCCTTTCAGGGAAAGGGGATCGATCCCCGCACTCTCCACCGCCTCCCAGGACGCCTCCAGCAACAACCGCTGCTGCGGATCCATCCCCAACGCCTCACGCGGCGAGATCCCGAACACCCCGGCATCGAAATCAGCCGCGTCGTACAGGAAACCACCCTCACGCGTCACCGTACGATTCGGCTTCCCCGGCTCCGGATCGTAAAGCCCCTCGACATCCCACCCACGGTCCACCGGAAACGCCGACACACCGTCCCGGCCCTCCACCACCAGATCCCACAACTCATCCGGAGAACCCACCCCACCCGGATAACGACACGCCATACCCACGATCGCAATCGGCTCGGTGGCGTCGCCGGTGAGGCGGTCGTTGGCCGCGCGGAGACGTTCGTTCTCAACCATGGTGGTGCGGAGGGCCGCGACCAGCTGCTCTACAGATGTTTCCATGATGTCCTCAGCCCTCGCTCGGGTTCCGGGTCGGGTCGGCGGACGCGAGCGCGGCGCGCACCAGGTCGTCGACGTCCATGGTCCTGATCGCTTCGCCGGCCTGTGCGGTCTCGCCCTGCGGGGTGCGCGGGCCGGATTCAGTGGTGGGTGCGGGTGCCGCGGGTCGGGCGGCCAGGTTCAGCAGCGCGTCCAGCAGGCCGGACTCCCTCAGTGCGTCGACCGGGATGTCCGCGAGCGTCTGCCGGATGGACGCGTCGGTCTCCGCGGCCCCCGGCCCGCTCTGCGCGGGGGCGGTGTCGGCGGGTTCGTCGGGGGTGTTCTCATCGAGTCCCGGCGGGAGTTCGTCGAGGAGGAAGTCGGCCAGCACCGCGGGGCTGGGGTAGTCGAACATGAGGGTGGCCGGCAGTCGGAGTCCGGTGGCCTTCTGGAGCCGGTTGCGGAGATCGATGGCGGCGAGCGAGTCGAGGCCGAGCTCGGTGAAGCCCTTGGAGACGTCGATGGTGGTGGGGACGCTGTGGCTGACTCCGGCGACCTGCTCGCGTACGACGTCGAGCACCGTGCGGCGGCGTTCGGCCGCCTTCATACCGGACAGCCTCTGCTCCAGGGTGAGTTCGGCAGCGGGCGCGGCCATCGCGGTGACGGCGGGCGCCCGTACCTCCTTGCGGGCGGCGGGCCGTTCCGGTGCGCCGAGCACGTCCTTCAGCAGGTGCGGCGGTTCGGTCGTGGCCTGGCGGTCGCGTTCCACCCGGATCGGCACGAGTACCGGCCGGTCGATCTCCAGGGCCTCGTCGAGGAGGGCGAGGCCCTCGGCCGTCGGCAGCGCCGGCATGCCCATGGTGCGCATGCGCCGCAGGTCGGCGTGGGTGACGCCGCCCCCGAGACCGGTCCTGGTCTCCCAGAGGCCGAACGCCAGGGACGTCGCCGGGAGTCCGGCCGCCCGTCGGTGGGTGGCGAGGGCGTCCAGGAAGCGGTTGGCGGCGGCGTAGTTGCCCTGGCCGATGCCGACGACGAGTCCGGCGCAGGAGGAGAAGAGGACGAACGCCTTCAGGTCCAGACCGCGGGTCGCCTCGTGCAGGTTCCAGGCCGCGTCCACCTTGGGCCGCATCACCGTGTCGACCTGTGCGGGGGTGAGGGCTGCCAGCAGGGCGTTGTCCATGACCGCGGCCGCGTGGACCACCGCCGTCAGCGGATGGGCGGCGGGTATCGCGGTCAGCATGGCGTCGACCGCCGCACGGTCGGACGTGTCGCAGGCCGCGAGGGTGACGCGGGCGCCGAGTCCGTGCAGGGCGTCACGGAGTTCGGTGACGCCGGGTGCGTCATGGCCCCGTCGACCGGCGAGCAGGAGGTGGCGCACGCCGTGCCGTTCGACCAGGTGGCGGGCGACGACGGCACCGAGGCCGCTGGTGCCTCCGGTGATCAGCACGGTTCCCTCGGCGTCCCAGGGCAGGGCCGACGAAGGCGTCTTCGCCGGAACCCTGGCCAGTCGGGGTATCCGCACCTCGGCGCCGCGCAGGATCGCCTCGGGTTCGCCGGACGCGGCCACGGCGGGCAGTGACTCGCGGGCCGTGGGGGTGCCGTCGGTGTCGACGAGGACGAACCGGCCGGGGTACTCCTCCTGGGCTGCCCGTATCAGTCCCCATACCGGTGCCTGGACGAGGTCCACGGCGGTGTCGGCCTCCTCGACGGGAAGGGCGTCACGGGTGACCACCATGAGGCGGGACCGGGCGTACCGCTCGTCCGCCAGCCAGGACTGGAGCGTGTCGAGGACCTGGCCGGTGACGGAGCGGACGGCCGCCGGGATGTCGTCGTGATCCGTGGCCCGGGGTACGGGCAGGAGGACGACGTCGGGGGCCGGGGCGCCGTCCGTCAGCGCGGCGCCGAGTGCGGAGAGGTCGCTGTAGGCAGTGCCGGGGCCGGCGGCGGGAGTGCCGCCGAGCACGGCCCAGCGGTCCGTGGCCGCGGCGACGGCCGCGCCGAGAGGCAGTTGCTGGGTGACCAGCTGGAAGACGGCCTCGTGTTCGCCGCCTCCCGCCGCGGCGGCCGCGTTGACCTTGGCCGCGGTGACGGGGCGGACCACGAGCGAGTCGATCGTGGCGACCGGGGTGCCCGTGGGGTCGGTGAGTTCGAGTCGTACCGCGTCGGACCCCTGTGACCGGTGGGATTCGACGGCGGTGATACGCACCCGCAGCCGCGAGGACCCGGCGGCGTGCAGGGTGACGCCGGACCATGCGAACGGCAGCTGGGTGCCTCCGACGTCCTGGGGGCGGCGGCCGTCCATGAAGTCGGTGGCGCTCAGCGCCGCGTCGAGGATGGAGGGGTGGAGCCGGAATTCCTTGCCGACGTCCAGGGAGTCCTCCGGCAAGGACACCTCCGCGAACGTCTCCTTGCCCCGGGACCAGATGCCGCGCAGGCCCCGGAACATGGGTCCGTAGCCGTAGCCCTGGCCGGTGAGGTAGTCGTACACACCGGAGATGTCGACCTCGGTCGCGCCCGTGGGCGGCCAGTCGGCCGGGGCGGGGGCGAAGGTGCCGGCAGGCGGCGTCTGTCCGGTCCCCGGGGCGAGTACGCCGCTGGCGTGCTTGCTCCAGGGGGTGCCGGCCGGGGCGTCGTCGGCCCGGGAGTAGACGGCGAGTGAGCAGCGTCCGCCCGCGTCCGGGGCGTCGACGACGACCTGGACGGCGAGCCCGCCGTGGGGCGGGAGCGGCATCAGTGCCTCGATGGTGAGTTCCTCCACCACCTCGCAGCCGACCTCCTCACCGGCCCGGATGGCGAGTTCGATGTAGCCGGTGCCGGGCAGCAGCACGGTTCCGAGGACGTCGTGGTCGGCGAGCCAGGGGTGGGTGCGGACGGAGAGGCGCCCGGTGAGCACGACGCCGCCGGCCTCCGGGGAGGCGACCACGGCGCTGAGCAGCGGATGCGCGGCCGCGGTCTGGCCGAGGCCGGTCACATCACCGCCGACCGGATCGGGGGCGTCGAGCCAGTACGTGGTCCGGCCGAAGGCGTACGTGGGCAGTTCGACCCTGCGGGCACCGCGACCGTCGAGGACGTCCGGCCAGCCGACGCGGGGTCCGGCGACGTGCAGCCGGGCGAGGGCGGTGAGCAGGGTGGACACCTCGGGCCGGCCCTTGCGCAGGACGGGCACGGTGAGGGTGTCGGACGTGACCGGTGCGACGGCCTCTGTGAGTGCGGAGAGCACTGCGTCCGGGCCGAGTTCCACAAAGCGGGTGACGCCGTGGTCCGCGAGGTGGGCGATGCCGTCGGCGAACCGGACGGCCTCGCGGACGTGGCGCACCCAGTACTCGGGCGAGGTCAGTTGCTCCGCGGTCGCCTCGGTTCCGGTCACGTGGGACACGACGCGTATCGAGGGTGCGGCGTACGAGAGTGTCTCGGCGACCTTTCGGAAGGCGTCGAGCATGGGCTCCATGAGCGGTGAGTGGAAGGCATGCGACACCGCCAGCCGCTTCGTCCGGCGGCCCAGTGCGGTGAAGTGCTCCGCGACCGCGAGGGTCTCCTTCTCCGCGCCCGACACCACCACGGCCGACGGACCGTTCACCGCCGCCAGCCCCACGTCGCCGCTCAGCAGCGGAAGCACTTCCGCCTCCGACGCGGCCACCGCGACCATCACTCCGCCGGAGGGCAGTGCCTGCATCAACCGACCGCGCGCAACCACGAGTTCGGCTGCGTCCGTCAGCGGCAGCACACCCGCCACATGCGCGGCGGCGATCTCACCGATCGAGTGCCCCGCCACCACATCGGCCCGTATGCCCCACGACTCCACCAGGCGGAACAGCGCCGTCTCGACCGCGAACAGTCCCGCCTGGGCGAACATCGTCCCGTTCAACAGGCCGGCGTCCTCACCCCACACCACCTCACGCAACGAACGGCCCAGCCGGGCATCCAGTTCGGAGACCACCGCGTCGAACGCCTCGGCGAACACCGGGAACGCCTCGTACAGCTCCCGGCCCATGCCGAGCCGCTGCGCGCCCTGACCCGTGAACAGGAACGCCGTCAGACCCTCGGTGGAGGAACCGGCCGAGGTGACGACATCCGCACTCTCGTGACCGGCCACCAGATCGGACAGCGCACGCACCGCCGCCTCGCGATCCGCGGCCAGCACCACCGCACGGTGATCCAGCACCGCGCGCGTCGTCGCCAGCGAGTGCCCCAGGTCCATCAGCGACTCGTCCGGGTGCGCCTCCACATGGGCGAGGAGGCGGCCCGCCTGCTCCGTGAGCGCCGTGGCGCTCCGTGCGGACAGCGGGAGCGGTACGACGGGCAGCGGTCCGGCGGGGACAGTGGTGCCGTCCGGTCCGGCCTCCTCGGCCGCCGGTGCCTCCTCGATGATGACGTGGGCGTTGGTGCCGCTGAGCCCGAAGGAGGAGACTCCTGCGCGTCGGGGCCGGTCCTGCGCCTCCCAGGCGACCGGCTCGGTCAGCAGCCGTACGCCGCCGGCCTCCCAGTCCACCTGCGGGGACGGCTCGTCGACGTGCAGGGTCCGGGGCAGCAGTCCGTTGCGCAGCGCCATCACCATCTTGATGACTCCGCTGACACCGGCGGCGGCCTGGGCGTGCCCGATGTTCGACTTGACGGAGCCGAGCCAGAGCGGGCGGTCCGCGGGACGGTCCTGGCCGTACGTGGCCAGCAGGGCCTGCGCCTCGATCGGGTCGCCCAGCCGGGTGCCCGTGCCGTGTCCCTCCACGGCGTCCACGTCGGAGGGGGCGAGGCCCGCCGCCGACAGGGCCTTGCGGATGACGCGTTGCTGGGAGGGGCCGTTGGGGGCGGTCAGTCCGTTGGAGGCGCCGTCCTGGTTGATGGCGCTTCCCCGGACCACGGCGAGGACGGGGTGCCCGTTGCGGCGGGCGTCGGAGAGGCGCTCCACCAGCAGGAGGCCGACGCCTTCGGCCCAGCTCGTGCCGTCCGCCGCGCCCGCGAACGCCTTGGAGCGCCCGTCGGCCGCGAGGCCGCGCTGCCGGCTGAAGTCGACGAAGATCTCCGGGGTCGGCATGACGGTGACGCCGCCTGCCAGGGCGAGGTCGATCTCGCCGGCGCGCAGTGCCTGGCAGGCCATGTGAAGGCTGACCAGGGAGGAGGAGCATGCGGTGTCGACCGTGACGGCGGGCCCTTCGAGGCCCAGTGCGTAGGCGACACGGCCGGAGGCGATACTGCCCGCGCTGCCGTTGCCGAGGTATCCGGCCAGGTCGTCGGGGACGTCGGTGACCCGGCTGCCGTACTCGTGGTACATCACACCGGCGTACACGCCCGTCTGGCTGCCGCGCAGTGTCTCCGGGTCGATGCCGGCGCGTTCGAAGGTCTCCCAGGCCGACTGGAGCAGCAGCCGCTGCTGCGGGTCCATCGCCAGGGCTTCGCGGGGCATGATGCCGAAGAACTCGGGGTCGAACTCCGCCGCGTCGTAGAGGAATCCGCCTTCGCGCACGTAGGTGCGGCCGGGGAGACCGGGCTCGGGGTCGTAGAGGGCGTCGGCGTCCCAGCCGCGGTCGGCGGGGAAGTCGCCGATGGCGTCGACGCCGTCGGCGACGAGGTCCCACAGGGCCTCCGGGGAGCGCACGCCTCCGGGGAAGCGGCAGCTGATCGCCACCACCGCGATCGGGTCGTCGTCCAGGGCCGCGTGCGGGGCGGCGACGGGGGCCGTCGTGGTGGTCGTGCCAGTGAGCAGGGTGTCGAGGTATCCGGCAACCGCACGGGAGTTCGGATAGTCGAAGACCAGCGTCGCCGGCAGTCGCAGCCCGGTGGAACCGGCCAGCAGGTTGCGCAGCTCCACTGCGGCCAGGGAGTCGAACCCCTGGTCGCGGAAGGCGGTGTCGGGTCCGACCGCCTCGGCGGAGGGCTGGCCGAGGACGGAGGCCACCTGGGTGCGGACCGTGTCGAGCAGGATGCGGGCCCTCTCGTCCGGGGTCGTCGCACCGGCCAGGCGGCGGTCGAGGGAGGAGGCGGCGGTGGCCGCCGCCCGGACGGTCCGGCGGGCGGGAGCGCGGCCGCGGACGCGCAGCAGTGCGGGCACCTCGTCGCTGCGGGCGGCGAGCGCGGCCGCGTCGATGGTGAGGGGGACGACGACGGGGTCCTCGGTGACGAGGGCGGCGTCGAAGAGCTCAAGGCCACGGTCGGCGTCGAGAGCCGGCAGGCCGAGGCGGCGCATCCGGTCCAGATCGGCTTCGGTGAGGTCGCCGCCGAGTCCGGTGCTGACGTCCCACATGCCGAAGGCGATCGATGTCGCGGGGAGGCCGGCCGCCGCGCGGTGGGTGGCAAGCGCGTCGAGGAAGACGTTGGCCGCCGCGTAGTCGGCCTGTCCGGCTGCCAGGACGAGGCCGCCGGCCGAGGAGAACATGACGAAAGCGGTGAGGTCGGTGTCCCTGGTCAGTTCGTGCAGGTGCCAGGCTCCTACCGCCTTGGGGCGGAGAACGGCGTCGAACCGATCGGGGGTGAGGCTGCCGATCAGGCCGCCGTCGGCGACCGCCGCCGCGTGGACGACGCCGCGCAGCGGGTGTGCGGCGTCGATCCCGGCGAGCAGGGCGGCCAGGGCGTCGCGGTCGGCCACATCGCAGGCGGCGATCCGGACCTGGGCGCCGAGGCCTGTCAGCTCGGTGGCCAGTGCCTCGGCACCGGGTGTGTCCGTCCCGCGCCGGCCGGCCAGGAGGAGGTGGCGCACGCCGTGCTCGGTGACGAGGTGGCGTGCGACGAGTGCGCCGAGGCCGCTGGTGCCTCCGGTGATCAGGACCGTGCCGTCGGTGTCCCACGGGGCGGGCCGTGCGGTCTCCGGGGCAGTGGCGCGTCCCAGCCGCGGTATCCACGACTCGCCGCCGCGCAGGGCGGATTCGGGCTCGCCGGACGCGATCACGGCGGTGAGAGCGGCCTGGGTCGCGCCGGACTCGTCCTCGATGTCGAGGAGGTGGAACCGGCCGGGGTTCTCGGCCTGTGCGGCGCGTACCAGTCCCCATACAGGGGCCTGGGCGGGGTCCACGTCCTCGCCGGGGAGCACGGGCACGGCGCGCCGGGTGACGACGACGAGGGGGGCGGTGCCCGCTTCGGGGTCGGCGAGCCGGTCGCGTATCTCACCGAGCACCTGCCGGGTGAGGGTGCGCACGGCGTCCGGGACGCTCTGGCCGTCGGGCGCCGCCGGGCAGTGCAGGACGGTGTGCGCGGGGGTGCGGCCGAGGTCCTCCGCGCCCGGCTCCGCCCGCTGCCAGACGATCCGGTGGAGGGCTGCGGACGGCGCCCCCGAGGCTGCCGCCAGCTGCTCCGGCGCGACGGGGCGGGAGACGAGCGACTCGACCGTGGCCACCGGTGCGCCGCTCTCGTCGGCGACCATGATGGCGGACACCTCGTCGCCGCGTATCCGCTGGATGTGGACGCGTAGCGAGGCGGTCCCGGCGGCGTGCAGGGTGACGCCGTTCCAGGAGAAGGGCAGCAGAGTGGCCGCGTCGTCGGCCGGGTCCGTCAGCAGGTCGGCGTGCATGGCCGCGTCGAGGAGGGCGGGGTGCAGGCCGAAGTCCGCCGCCTCGTCGCGGGCCGGACCGTCGAGTGCGACCTCGGCGAACACGTCGTCGCCGCGCCGCCACGCCGCGCGCAGGCCCTGGAAGGCGGGGCCGTAGGCGTAGCCGCGCTCGCTCAGCCGCCCGTAGGCGGACTCGACGTCGACCGGGGTGGCGCCGGCCGGCGGCCACTGAGTGAGGTCGAAGGCGGCTTCGGGAGCTTCGCGGGTCAGGGTGCCGTGGGCATGCCGGGTCCACGGGGCGGCGGGGTCCGAGGACGCGCGCGAGTGGATGCCGACCGTGCGGGCCCCGGAGGGGTCCGGGGCGCCGACGACGACTCGCAGGGCGACGCCGCCCCGGGGCGGCAGTATCAGCGGGGCTTCGAGGAGCAGTTCCTCGATCCGGCCGCAGCCGACGTGGTCGCCCGCCCGGATCGCCAGCTCCACGAAACCGGTGCCCGGCAGCAGCACACTGCCCAGCACGCCGTGGTCCGCGAGCCACGGCTGGGTGCCGGTGGCGAGCCGCCCGGTGAGGACGACGCCCCCGTCGTCCGGCGTCGCCACGGCGGCGCTCAGCAGGGGGTGGGTGACCGCTTCCAGACCGGCCGCGTCGAGGTCGCCGGGGGCGGCGGCCAGGTCGAGCCAGTAGCGCTGGTGCTGGAAGGCGTAGGTGGGCAGGTCCGGACTCAGGCCGGTGCCGCGGGCGCCGAAGAAGGCGTTCCGGTCGACGGTGACACCGCGCGTATGGGCTCTGCCGGCGGCGGTCAGGAGTTCGCGTGCCTCGGGCCGGTTCCGTCGCAGCGCGGGGATGAACGCCGTCCCGTCCGTGTCCTGGACACAGTCCTGCGCCATGCCGCTGAGCACGGCGTCCGGGCCGATCTCGATGTACGAGGTGACGCCGCGGTCCTCCAGGAACCGGACCGCGTCCGCGAAACGCACCGCTTCACGGACGTGCCGCACCCAGTAGTCCGCGGTGCCCCATCCTTCCGCCAGGTCCCCGGACACACCCGACACCACCGGGATCGACGGTGCGCCGAACGACAGCCCGGCCACCGCGGCGCCGAATTCGGCCAGCATCGGTTCCATCAACGGCGAGTGGAAGGCGTGCGACACCCGCAGCGTGCTCGTCCTGCGGCCCTGGCCCTCGAACGTCGCAACGAGCCCGCGCACCGCCGCCTCCGTGCCGGAGACGACCACGGAACGCGGCCCGTTGACGGCCGCGACGCCCACCTCGGCGTTCAGCAGCGCAAGCACCTCGGCCTCCGTCGCCTCCACGGCCACCATCGACCCGCCGGCGGGCAACGCCTGCATCAGCCGTCCCCGAGCGACGACCAGTTCGGCCGCGTCGCCCAGGGGCAGGGCGCCGGACACGTGGGCGGCCGTGATCTCGCCGACCGAATGGCCCACCAGGAAGTCCGGACGCATGCCCCAGGACTCCAGCAGCCGGAACAGCGCGGTCTCCACCGCGAACAGACCGGCCTGGGCGAACATCGTCCCGTTCAGCAGACCCGCATCCTCACCCCACACCACCTCACGGAGTGAACGCCCCAGCCGGGCGTCCAGTTCGCCCACGACCTCATCGAACGCCGCCGCGAACACCGGATACGCCTCATACAACCCCCGGCCCATCCCCAGCCGCTGCGCACCCTGACCCGTGAACAGGAACGCGGCCCTGCCCTCGCTCACCGCGTCCCGTACCGTCCCGGCGCCGGAGGCCAACGCCTCCAGTGCGGCGACGAGTTCGGTGCGGTCGGCGCCGATCGCCACGGCCCGGTGGTCCAGGGCGGCGCGGGTCGTCGCGAGGGCGTGGCCCGTCGCGGCGAGGGTGTCGTCGGGGACGGACGCGAGGTGGTCGAGCAGCCGCGCCGCCTGGGCGTTCAACGCGTCCGGGGTCCTCGCCGAGAACGGCCAGGTGATCAGGCCGGGGGTGGGCGCGGCCGGCTCGGGCTCGTCCGGCGTGGTGGTGACGGCAGGCGGCTCCTCGATGATCACGTGGGCGTTGGTGCCGCTGATCCCGAACGACGACACCCCGGCGCGACGCGGACGGCCGTGCGCCGGCCAGGCGGTGGGCCCGGTCAGCAGCGCGACGGCGCCGGAGTCCCAGTCCACCTGCGGTGACGGCTCGTCGGCGTGCAGGGTCGCGGGCAGGGTGCCGTGACGCATCGCCTGCACCATCTTGATGATGCCCGCCACACCGGCCGCCGCCTGGGTGTGGCCCATGTTGGACTTGATGGAGCCGAGCAGCAGGGGGCGGCCGTCCGACGGGCGTTCCTGACCGTAGGTCTCCAGCAGCGCCTGGGCCTCGATCGGGTCGCCGAGAACGGTGCCGGTGCCATGGCCCTCGACGGCGTCGACGTCGGCCGGGGTCAGGCCCGCCACGTTCAACGCACGCCGGATGACGCGTTGTTGGGCCGGACCGTTGGGCGCGGTGAGGCCGTTGGAGGCTCCGTCGGAGTTGACGGCAGAGCCGCGGACGATGCCGAGGACCCGGTGGCCGTTGCGCTCGGCGTCCGAGAGCCGCTCCAGCAGGAGCATGCCGACGCCCTCGCCCCAGCCGGTGCCGTCGGCGCCGCTGCCGAACGACTTGCACCGCCCGTCAGCCGCCAGGCCGCGCTGCCGGCTCATGTCGACGAAGGTGTCGGGGGTGGACATGACGGTGACACCGCCCGCGAGGGCGAGGCCGCAGTCGCCGCGGCGCAGGGCCTGGGCGGCCCAGTGCAGGGCGACGAGGGAGGAGGAGCAGGCGGTGTCGACGGTGACCGCGGGGCCTTCGACGCCCAAGGTGTAGGCGACCCGTCCGGACACCACGCTGGCGAGGCTTCCGTTGCCGTGGTAGCCGGCCACGTGCTCGGGCAGCGGGCCGAGCCGCAGTCCCCAGTCGTGGTACATCACGCCGGCGAAGACACCGGTGTCGCTGCCGCGCAGGGTGTGCGGGTCGATGCCCGCGCGTTCGACGGTCTCCCAGGCGATCTCCAGCAGCAGTCGCTGCTGCGGGTCCATGGCCTGGGCCTCACGGGGGCTGATACCGAAGAACTCGGCGTCGAAGTCCGCCGCCCCGTAGAGGAATCCGCCCTGATCGGTGAGGCTCTTGCCCGGCGTGCCGGGCACGGTGTCGTGGATGTCGGTGGCCCAGCCGCGGTCGGCGGGGAACGCCGAGACGACATCGCGCCCCTCCTCGACGAGCTGCCACAGGTCCTCGGGCGAGGTCACTCCGCCGGGGTAGCGGCAGGCCATGGAGACGATGGCGATGGGGTCGTCGTCGGAGACGGTGGTGGCGGCCGGGACGGGCAGGCCGGCCTGCCGTTCCGCGTCGCCGCCGAGCCTGGAGGCCAGGTGGTCGGCGAGGGAACCGGGCGAGGGGTAGTCGAAGACGAGCGTGGCCGTCAGGGGCAGACCCGTGGCGGAGCCGAGGCGGTTGCGGAGTTCGACGGCCGCCAGCGAGTCGAAGCCCATTTCGTTGAAGGCCCGCGTGGTGACGACACGATCGGGTCCGTCGTGCCCGAGGACCGCGGCCACCTGGGTACGGACCAGATCGAGGAGGGCCTCGCCGCGCTGCGCACGGGTCAGGCCGGCCAGGCTGCGCGCGAGGGACTGCTCGACGCTGACCCCGCCCCCTCCCACGGCGCGGCGCGGCGCACGGACCAGGGCGCGGAGCAAGGGCGGGACGTCACCGCCGCGGGCGTTGAGCATGCGCAGGTTCAGCCGTACGGGCAGGACGGCCGGGTGGCCCGCGGTGGCCGCCGCACGGTCGAGCAGAGCGAGGTTCTCCGCGACGGACAGGGGCTGGAGACCGAGGCGTTCGATGCGCCGCAGCGCGGCCTCGTCGAGGCCGCCGCCCATGCCGCCGGTGCCGGTCCACAGCCCCCAGGCGAGCGAGGTCGCGGGGAGTCCGAGGGCGGCGCGGTGGGTGGCGAGGGCGTCGAGGAAGACATTGGCGGCGGCGTAGTTGCCCTGTCCGGCGCCGTCCAGGACGGTGGCGGTGGAGGAGAACAGGACGAAGGCCGACAGGTCGCTGTCGCGGGTGAGTTCGTGCAGATTCCAGGCGCCGTCGGCCTTGGGCCGCAGGACGGTGTCCAGGCGGGCATCGTCAAGGGAGTCGGCCAGGCCGTCGTCCAGCACACCCGCCGCGTGCACCACGGCACTCAGCGGCAGCCCGTCCGGTACGGCGGCCAGGGCACCGGCCATCGCGTCGCGGTCGGCGGCGTCACAGGCGGCGATCACGACCTCGGCGCCCAGCGCGGTCAGCTCGGCCCGGAGCTCCTCGGCACCGGGGGCGTCCGCACCCCGGCGGCCGGTGAGCAGGAGTCCACGTACTCCGTGCGCCGCGACCAGGTGCCGGGCGACCGTGGCACCGACGCCGCCGGTGCCGCCGGTGATCAGGACGGTGCCGTCGGGGCGCCAGGGGGATACGGGGGCCGGTGCCTGTGTGGTGCGGGTCAGCCGCGGGACGTACAACAGGCCTTCGCGCAGCGCGATTTCGGGCTCGTCCGTGCCGGCGGTGAGGCGCAGCAGTTCGTCCGTGCCGAGGGAGCCGTCGGTGTCCAGCAGGAGGAATCGGCCGGGGTGTTCGGCCTGGGCCGAGCGCACCAGGCCCCAGACCGGCGCCTGGGCGAGTGCGGCCGGCTCCCCCGCGGCGGCGGCGACCGCGCCCCGGGTGAGGACGGTGAGCCGGGCGGTGGCGGACCGCTCGTCGGCGATCCAGTCCTGTACGGCCGTCAGCGTGGTTCCGAGGACGGTCCGGACGTCGGCGGCGATGTCGGGCCCTGCGGGTGCGGGGCAGGTGTGGACGGAGGCGTCGGGGTCCGGCCGGGTGGCGGCGGGTGCCGGCAGCGGGGTCCAGCGGACGTGGTGGAGCGCGTCGGGGTGGGCGGTGGCGGCCAGTTGGCCGGTGGCGACGGGCCTTACGAGGAACGAGTCGACGGAGGCCACCGGGGCGCCGGTGGCATCGGCCAGTTCGATGGCGACCTCGTCGGTGCCGGTGGCGGTGATGCGGGCCCGCAGCGTGGTGGCACCGGCCGCGTGCAGGGTGACTCCGGTCCAGGCGAAGGGCAGCAGGACGCGGTCGTCCGGGGTGTCGGTGGGTGCCACCGTGGCGAAGTCGGTGGCGTGCAGGACCGCGTCGAGGAGCGCGGGGTGGAGTCCGTAGGCGGAGACGGCGTCCCCGGCCGTGTCGGGCAGCCGGACCTCCGCGCACACCTCGCCCTGTCCGGTCCTCCAGACGGCTCGCAGCCCATGGAAGGCGGGGCCGTACCCGTAGCCCTGCGCGGCCAGGTCCGCGTAGAGGCCGCTGATGTCGATGGGCTCGGCGCCGGGGGGCGGCCAGGCGCCCGCCGCGAATTCCTCGGCCCGCTGCCCGGAGCGGTCCTGGGGGGCGAGGCGGCCGGTGGCGTGACGGATCCACGGGGCATCGGCGGGGGCGTCCTCGTCGCGGGAGTAGAAGGTGATGGCGCGAGGACCGGCGGGGTCGGGGGCGTCGACCACGATCTGGAGGGCGATGCCGCCCGTGGCGGGCAGGGTCAGCGGGGCCGCCATGACGAGCTCGTCCAGGTGTTCGCAGCCGGTCTGTTCACCGGCCCGGACCGCGAGGTCGACGAACGCGGTGCCGGGCAGCAGGACATGGCCGTCGATCACGTGGTCGGCGAGCCACGGGTGCGAGCGCAGGGAGACCCGTCCGGTGAGGACGGCGCCGCCGGTGTCCGCGAGCCCCACCACCGCGCCCAGCAGGGGGTGGTCGGCGGCCATCTGGCCGAGGTCGGTCGCGTCCTGGGCGGCGTCGGGGGCGCTCAGCCAGTACCGCTCTCGCTGGAAGGCGTACGTGGGCAGGTCGACGCGGCGGGCGCCGGTCCCGGCGAAGAAGGCCTGCCAGTCGACGCGGGCGCCACGTGTGTGGGCGACGGCCAGGGCGCCGAGCACCTGCTGCGGTTCGTCGTGCCCGCGTCGCAGGAGTGGCGCGAAGACGGCGGACGGGTCGGCGGCGGCACGGCCCATGGCGCAGAGCACCGGGTCGGGCCCGAGTTCGAGGAAGGTGGCGACGTCCCGTTCGGTGAGCGAGGCGACGGCGTCGTGGAAGCGTACGGGCGCGCAGATGTGCCGCACCCAGTGCTCGGGGTCGGTGAGTTCACCGGCGGTGGCGAGCCGGCCGGTGAGGGCGGAGACCACGGGCAGCTTGGGCGCGCGATAGGTGAGGATCCGGGCGACCTGCCGGAACTCTTCGAGCATCGGCGCCATGAGCGGGGAGTGGAACGCATGGCTGACCCGGAGCCGCTTGATGCGGTGGCCGTCGGCCTCCAGCCGCCCGGCGAGGGCGATGACGGTGTCCTCGTCGCCGGACAGGACGACCGAACGGGGGCCGTTGACCGCGGCGATGCTCACGGTGTCGCGGCAGTCGGCGAGAAGCGGCTCCACCGTCTCCTCGGCGGCCTCCACGGCGATCATGGCGCCGCCCTCGGGCAGTGCCTGCATCAGCCGGCCGCGTGCGGCGACGAGGGTGGCGGCGTCGTCGAGGGAGAGCACTCCGGCGACATGGGCGGCGGTCAGCTCACCGATGGAGTGCCCGGCCACGTAGTCGGGCTGGACGCCCCATGACTCCAGCAGCCTGAACAGTGCGACCTCGACGGCGAAGAGCGCCGCCTGGGCGTACATGGTGTGGTCCAGCAGGGCCGCCTCGGGGGTGTCCTCGTCGGCGAACAGGACGTCCCAGAGGGAGCGGTCGAGCTGGAGGTCGAGATAGCCGATGGCGTTGTCGAGGGCCTTGGCATAGACGGGGTAGGCCTCGTACAGACGGCGTCCCATGGCCAGGCGCTGGCTGCCCTGGCCGGTGAAGAGGAACGCGGTGGCGCCGCTCGCGGAGACCGAGCTGAACACTTCGGGGGTGTCGCGGCCGTCCGCCAGGGCACGCAGTCCGTCGAGGAGGCCCGCACGGTCCCCGGCGAGCACCACGGCACGGTGGGGCAGCGCGGAGCGGGTGGTCGCAAGGGAGTGGGCGAGGTCGAGCGGCCGGGCGCCCGGGGTGTTCTCGATGTGGGTCAGCAGGCGGCGTGCCTGGTCACGCAGGGCGGCGTCGCTCTTCGCGGAGAGAGCCGCCGGGAGCGGCCTGCCGTCCTCGTCCGGTGCGTCGGAGTCCGCGGCGTCGCCCTGCTCGTCCTGGGCCGGCGGCTCCTCGACGACGATGTGGGCGTTGGTGCCGCTGACGCCGAAGGAGGAGACGGCGGCCCGGCGGGGGCGCTCGCCCGGTTGCCACGGCACGGGTTCGGTCAGCAGCCGTACCTCTCCCGCCGACCAGTCGACGTTGGGCGAGGGCGCGTCCACGTGCAGCGTCGCGGGCAGCAGACCGTGACGCATCGCCATGATCATCTTGATCAGTCCGGCCGAGCCCGCCGCCGCCTGGGTGTGCCCGATGTTGGACTTCACCGAACCGAGCCAGGCCGGCCCCGCGGTGCGTTCCTGCCCATAGGTGGCGAGCAGCGCCTGGGCCTCGATGGGGTCGCCGAGCGTCGTGCCGGTGCCGTGCGCCTCGACGGCGTCGACCTCAGCCGCGGTGAGTCCGGCGTCCGCGAGTGCCTGGCGGATGACCTGGCGCTGGGCCCGGCCGCTCGGTGCGGTCAGGCCGTTGGACGCGCCGTCCTGGTTGATGGCCGTGCCGCGTACGACGGCGAGGACCGGGTGGTTGTTGGCCCGTGCGTCGGAGAGGCGTTCCAGGACGAACACACCGGCGCCTTCGGCGAACGCGGTGCCGTCCGCTGCGGCGGCGAACGCCTTGACCGTGCCGTCGGCCGCGAGACCGCGCTGTCGGCTGAACGCGGTGAACACGCCGGGGCTCCCCATGACGGCGACCCCGCCGGCCAGGGCGAGGGAGCACTCGCCGCGCCGCAGCGACTGGACGGCGAGGTGGATGCCGACCAGCGAGCCGGAGCAGGCGGTGTCGACGGTCAGCGCGGGGCCTTCCAGCCCGAGCGTGTAGGCGACCCGGCCGGACACCACGCTGGGTGCGTTGCCGCTGAGCAGATATCCGTCCAGGCCGTCCGGCGCCTCGTGCAGGCGCATCGCGTACTCCTGAGGCTCCGCGGCGACGAAGACGCCGGTCCGGCTGGAGCGCAGGGTCTGCGCGTCGATCCCGGCCCGTTCCACGGCTTCCCACATGGTCTCCAGCACGAGACGCTGCTGCGGGTCCATGGCCAGGGCTTCGCGGGGGCTGATGGAGAAGAACTCGGCGTCGAACTCGGCGGCGCCGGAGAGGAATCCGCCGTGCCGGGCGTAGGTGGTCCCAGGGGTCGTGGGGTCGTCGTCGAAGAGACGGCCGAGGTCCCAGCCCCGGTCGGCGGGGAAGTCGTCGCGGACGTGGGTGCCTTCGGCGACCAGCCGCCACAGGTCATCGGGCGACCACACGTCACCGGGGTAACGGCAGCCGATGCCGACGACCGCGATCGGATCGTCGGTGGCGTGGCCCGGCGCGACGACCGGGTCGGGCAGGTCGGGCAACCCCAGGGCCTCTGTGCGCAGATGAGCGGCGAGGGCGGCCGGTGAGGGGTGGTCGAAGACAACGGTAGGGGGCAGCGCGAGGCCGGTGGCCGCGATCAGCCGGGCGTGCAGGGCCACCAGTGCCACGGAGTCGAGCCCCAGCTCGCGGAAGGCGCGCGCCTGGTCCACGGTCTGCGGGGTGTCCGGCCGGGTCTGCCGCAGGACGGCCGCGGTGTTCTCGCGCACCAGGTCCAGCAGCACCCGGGTCTGTTCCGAGGTGGGGAGGGATTCCAGCTCACGCACGAGTGCGGCCTGCCGCTCTGTGCCCCCGTCCGGCACACCGTCGGTGCCAGAGACGAAGTTTCCCGACTCAGTCATCTGCACTCCACACAATTGTCGCCCGTCACCGGACGGAATTCACCAAGGAACCGCACCACTGCGGGTCACGCTATGAAGCCGAGGGGCCGCACACAGCCCCTAGAGCCCCCCTAAGAGAAACCGGAATCCGGTGGCGCGATTTCCGCGCGCTCGCGGCCCCGGACGCCTTTGGATTCCACCGCTCTGCTGTCGAACGCCCGTTGGACGTAGGAGAGGTCGGCGATCAGCCCCGACGAGGTCACGTCGCGGGAGCGGGCAGGGCCGACCAGCCCGGCCAGCGGCAGCCTCCCGATGCCCGCCCAGCGCAGCCGGCCGTCGCCGTCGATGTAGCTGCGGGCCCGGCCGTGGTTGTCCGGGTGCAGGCAGTAGGGGATGTCCAGGACCCCCTGTCTGAAGGCGAATTCGAAGGCGTGCCCGATGTCCGGGGACAGTTCGAGTACGCCCTCCACCAGGGCTCTGGCCTCCAGATACGTCTGTGAGTCGGACTCGGTGGAGGGCGGGCCGCCGGGGACCGCCGTCCGCGCGGTCCGGGCCGCCGACTCCAGGGCGGCGATGTTCTCGGCGACGGTGGGGATCCGGCGTGACTCCGCCACCGTCTTCACGATGAGCCGCTCCGATCCGGAGGCGACAGCGAGCCGCGCCGCCTCGTCGAGCAGCAGATAGGCGCCCTCGTCCGTGGTCGGGTACACGCCCATGTAGGCGTAGATCACCACGTGCCAATTGGGTGTCGGAAGGAGTTCGGCGCAGAGCCGCCGCAGAGCCGCGACCGCCTCCCGGTCCTGTCCCGGGTGGGTCTGCTGGGCATAGCTGAGCGACACACTGCGTATACCGTGCTGGCAGAAGAAGAGCGCTTCGAGCACACTCATCGCCACCAGTTGGCTCGGTGGGCACAATTGCCCGAGCATGCAGCCGCCGAACGTCTCCAGATGAGGTTCCACTCCCGATTCCCGCAGCTGTGCGAAATCCTCGGTGCAGCGGACCCAGTTCCGTACCGACTCGTCCAGCGGAGTACGTCCGTAGGGGAGGCAGTAGGAGACGGGGCCTCCCTCGGTGGCATTGATCCAGGTGCTGCGCAGCGCGGCGAAGATGTCCCCGGGAACAGCCGATCCGTGCCGGACCTGGACCGGGAACGTGTCGTCCCTGATGCCCGCGAGGACCTGACCGGTCACGGCCCGGTGGTGGGTGACGATGGGGTAGCCGTTGAGACCGGCGCCGGCCTTCAGCGCGTTCTCCACGGACGCCAGTTCTCCGACCCGCGTGTAGCTGTCGAGGGTGATCGTGCCGACCGTCGTCGCGTCGGCGGCTCTGGTGGCGGCCAGCCCCGCGCGCATGGTGACGGGGTCGCTGAATCCCATGCGGGGCTGCACCACCAGGTCGCCGGTGCGGCTTCTCGCTCGGACGAAGGCTCCGAAGTCCACCGGGCGCGCGCCCTCGGCCGTCCGCCGGAGCGGGTGCGCGCCCGGTCTCACGCCACGACCTCGGTACGCTCCACGGCGCGGGCGGCCGCGGGCAGCGCGCCGACGAAGCGGGTGAACTCCGTCAGCGTGGTGGAGGCATCGTCGAAGACGGCGTCGAACCCGGCGGACAGCAGCGCGCCGATCGCCGCCTCGCTCTGCTGCCCGGCCACGCCGAGCTTGCCGCCGATGATCACCGGCGTCGAGGCCAGCTCACCGCAGGCGCGCAGCGCCTCGATGACGCGCAGACCGTCCTGGTGGCCGTGCCCGTTGACGCTGCTGACCACCACGAGATCGGGGGCCGTCTCCCGGCAGGCGTCCACGAGGACCTTGTCCGGGGTGCACGGGCCCAGATTGATCACCTCGTAGCCCAGCTCCTCGATGAGCAGCTGGAGGAAGACGAGGTTCCAGGTGTGCGAGTCGGAGACCATGGTCGTGACGACCGCGGTGCCGGCCCGGGCGCCTGCGGACGTCACTGTGTCCGTGACGCCGTGCATCAGTCCGGCGCTCACGCGGTCCCTCCCGCAGCGGTGTGCGCGGGCGCTCGGTCCACGGCCGTGTAGGTCCGGCTGTGCTCGATCCGCGAGACGGACAGCACCTCGTCGCCCCGCACCACCACCTCGGTGGGGGCCGGGCGGCCCAGGAACATCAGCAGGCTGGCGGTCGGCCCGTAGGCGCCGGCGTTGGGGATGGTCACCAGGTCGCCCGGGGCCAGTGCCGGGAGGTCGATCTCCCGGCCCAGGATGTCACCGGGGGTGCACAACGGGCCCACCAGGCTGGCGGATTCGACGCACTCCCCCGATTCGGTGCCGACGGCGACGGGCAGCAGCCGGCCGAGGCCCGACATCCCGCCGAAGGTGTTGATGCCCGCGTCGAGGATGACGAACTTGCGGCCCCGGCTGATCTTGACGTTGCTGACGGAGGCGACCAGGGTGCCGCTCGCCCCGACAAGGTAGCGGCCCGATTCGCAGGCGATCTCGGGGCCCTCGGTCCGCCACCGCGGGAAGTGGGTGTCCAGTGCGGCGGCGAGCTCGCCGCGCAGCTTGGGGTACGTGCCCCGGGCTCCGGGGACGGCGTACGGCACGGTGAACCCGCCGCCGATGTCGAGGAAGCGCAGGGGAAGGCCGAGTTCGTCCTGGAGGCGGGCGGCCAGCTCGATGGTGTGCCGGAACTCGCCGACGAGGCTCTCCTCGTCCTTGGCGTTGCTCAGCGGGAAGAAGTGCATCCCGGTGATGCGGACACCCTCGATCGTGCGCAGCTCCGGGAGGACATCGGCCAGTGTCTCGCTGTCGAAGCCGAACTGGGAGGGGGTGCCGGTCATCCGGATGCTGCTGGTGGCGCTGGCGGACGCGCTGTTGACGCGCAGCAGGCAGTCGGCGGTGGTGCCGTGCGCCAGGGCGGCGTCGGCCACGTGGCGGACGTCGGAGACGGAGTCGGTGGAGAAGACGCGGACTCCCAGGCGGATCGCCTCGTGGAGCTCGCCCGGCGTCTTGCCGGGGCCGGTGTAGAGACAGTCCTCGCCGCGGAATCCGGCCGCGAGGGCGGCCTCCAGCTCGCCGGTGGAGCTGATCTCGGGCCGGCAGTGACGGCCTTCGCCCTCCCGCAAAGCCCGGACCAGGCCGGGGTGGGGGTTGGCCTTGAGCGCGTAGAAGAGGGTGAACTCCTCGGGCAGGGCCTCGAACAGCTGCTGCCGTGCCGCGTCGGCCTCGTCGAGGTCGTACACGTACAGAGGTGTGCCGAAACGTTCGGCCAGTGCCTGGTAGCGGCTCATCGCCCTTCCCCGTCGATCATCTCGGTCAGTACCTGCCGGGCGTTCTTCCCGTGCAGGCTCAGCGGCAGTTCGTCCAGGACCCGGCACAGGGCGGGCACCTTGGCCGACTCCAGGCGCTCGGCCAGTTCCTTCAGCACGGTGTGGGGCGGCAGTTCGGTCTCGGCGAAGATGACCAGGTCGCGGGTGTCGGTGGGCGGCAGCGCCGTGGCGGTGCGGACACCGGGGATGTCCATGGCGGCGGCCTCGATCTCGACCGTGCTCATCCGGATGCCCTTGCGCTTGAACATGTCGTCGCGGCGGCCTTCGAAGTAGAGGTAGCCGTCCTCGTCGAGCCGGCCGTAGTCGCCGGTGTGCAGCCGCAGCGCCCCGGTCTCCGGGTCGGTGCGGAAGGTGCGCGCCGAGAGTTCGGGGCGGCGCCAGTAGCCGGGCATGACGTGCGGTCCCACGGCGACGATCTCGCCGGTCTCCCCGGGCGGGAGGGCCCGGCCCTCCGCGTCCAGGATCAGGACGGTGGTGCCGGGCAGCGGCAGGCCCACCGACCGGGGACGCTCGTTCTCCTGGTCCGGCGGCATGATACTGACGCGTTTGCACTCGGTCTGGCCGAACTGGCGGACCACCTGTACGCCGGGGAAGGCCTCGCGCAGCGCGTCGACCGCGTGGTCGGGCAGCGCGGCACCGGTGTTGGTGAACATCCGTACCGGGGGCGGGTCCTGGGAGTCGCGTGCGGCGAGGGTGCCGATCATCGTGGCCAGCGACGGCACGATGGGGACCACGGTGGCGCCGGTCTCGCGCATCCGCCGCAGCAGTACGAGGTCGGACTCGCCGCCGTCCAGGACCAGTTGGGACCGTCCGAGACAGGCGAGCAGCACCTTGTACAGGCCGTAGTCCCAGGAGATCGGGAAGCGGCAGAAGACGACGTCGTCGGGCCGGTACCCGAGCACCTGCTGGATGGCGCGGGAGGCGAAGGTGACCTGCGCGTGCGGACACACCACGGCCTTGGGAGCGGCGGTGCTGCCGGAGGTGTAGACGAGGAACGCGATGTCGTCGGCGCTGATGTCGAGGGGTGCGGGCGCCGGTCGCCCCGCGGCCTCCTCCACGTGCGGCCATATCTCCGCGAGGTCGTGCACGGGGAGGGTGGCGGCCCGGCCGAGCACCTCGGTGGTGGGGCCGTCGCCGATGATCAGCGAGGGTTCGGCGTCCTCGATGACGGACCGGAGGTGGTACTCCTTCATCGCGGGGTTGAGCGGCACCAGGATCACACCGGCGCGCGAGGCCCCGTAGACCATGGCCACCAGCTCGCGGCGGCTGGGGAGCTGGACGACCAGCCGGTCACCGCGTGTCGCGCCCTGTTCGGTGAGCCAGGCGGCGAAGCCGTGGCTGAGTGCGGATATCTGACGGAACGTCATCTGACCGACGGTGTCGTGCAGGCACTGCCCGTCCGGGGTGTCCGCGACCGCTGCGTCGAGCAGGGAATGGACCGTCCCGCCGTTCCCGTGCGCCGTCGGCGCGCAAGTGGTGTTCGGATTCTCCACGGTTCCAACGTCGCTTTCGGGAGTGGGTGGCGAGCTGACCGCGTCGTCGCGCGAGCGGGCCGGCTCTCAGGGGCGTGGGGTGGTCGCGGTGCGGCCGGGGCACGGACCCGGAGGGGGCGGGTCCGTGCCCCGGGGTCCGGGGGGGGGTGGCCAGTACCTAGTCGGCGATGCTCAGTGCCCCGACCGGGCAGACGTTGACGGACTCCGTGACTTCCTCACGCAGCCTGTCGTCCGGCGTTTCGATCAGCAGGACCACCTTGCCGTCCTCGTCGTTCTGATCGAAGACGGCGGGTGACGTGATCACACAGGAACCGGCCGCGACGCAACGCTCTTTGTCAACGATCACACGCATGGAAAACTCCTTTACCAGGTCACCGGAAGCTCGTGCACGCCGTCGATGAGGGCGTTGGCCTTGAAGGGCAGTTCGTTCAGGGCCGCGTCGAGGCGCAGTCCGGGAATGCGACGCAGCAGGGTCGTGAACACGACCTCCAACTGCATGCGGACGAGCATCTGGCCCGCGCACTGGTGACGTCCGAAGCCGAAGGCCACGTTGTGCCGCGCCTCGCGGCGGGTCAGGTCCAGGGTGTTGGGGTCCTTGAAGACCGCCGGGTCGTGGTTGGAGGCGGAGAGCGAGCAGATGACGCCCTCGCCCTTGCGGATCAGCTGGCCGCCGATCTCGGCGTCCTCCAGCGCGACACGGACGGTGCCGTGGTCGGAGATGCTGGAGTAGCGCGACAGCTCGTCAACGGCCTGGCCCGACAGTTCGGGATGCGCGCGCAGCCAGTCGGCCTGCTCGGGGTGCTGGAGGAGGACGAGGGCACCGATGGTGATGCCGTTGACGGTGCTCTCGTGACCGGCGGCGATCATGGCCCGCACCAGGGCGCTGATGTCGGACGGCTCCAGTTCCTTCTTCTGGTCGTTGCGCTGGAGCAGGCTGCTGATCAGGTCATCGCCGGGGTTCTTCTGCCGCTCGGCGATCAGCTCGTAGAGCAGCACCTCGACCTCGGCGTTGGCCGAGGCGTGCTCCTCGGCACTGCCCTGGGTGACGAGGAGGGTGACCCAGCGGTGGAACAGGTCGCGCGACTCGTGCGGTACGCCGGTCAGCTCGCACATGCCGATGGACGGCACGGGCATCGACAGCATGGACACCAGGTCCACCGGTCCGCCCTGATCCAGCATCGCGTCGATGCATTCGTCGACGATCTCCTGGGTACGCGGCCGCATCGCCTCGACGCGCTTCACACTGAGTTCCGGCATGAGCATCATGCGGTGCGCGGTGTGCTCCGGCGGGTCCATGTGGAGCAGGGCCGGCTTGACCTTGCCGAGGAGTTCCATGGGGAAGTGGAATTGGAGCGGGTAGCCGGGGTCGGCCATGTTGGAGCTGAACCGCGGGTCGACCAGCATCTGCCGGACGTCCTCGTACCGGGTGAGGAGCCATGCCTCACGGCCGTTGAACTTGAGCTTGACCCGGGAGACCGGCTCGGTCTCCCGCAGCACCGCGTACTCCGGTGCCGGGTCCAGGGGGCAGCCGGTGCGCTCCAGGGGGAACGGGCGGGGCTGGGCGTGCGGACATGCGTCGACGAGATCGGACATGGTTCCTTCTCCAGAGGTCTCTGCGCTCGGTGGGTAGGGGACGGCGCTCTCAGCCACGGGCCTTCTCGATGGAGGCGCGCACGGCGGCGGCGGTGCGGGCGATGTTCTCGCTGAGCGGCAGCGCCCGCAGGTCGGCGGAGAGGACCTCCACGGACGGGGTGACGTCGACACCCTTGGCGTCCAGCGTGCGCAGCAGCCCGGTGATGTCGCAGTCGCCGTCGCCGGGCAGCAGGCGGCCGCTGAGGACCTCGTTCATGACATCGGGCGACGGGGTGCTCGGGGCGTCCGCGAACTCCACGGCCGCGATCTGCGCACCATTGAGCTGGTCGACCGAGCCGACGCCCGTCGGGTCGCGGAAGAGGTGCCACATGTCAATGAGCAGACCGGCGTTGGGACGGTCGGCGGCGACGATGATGTCGGAGGCGACCTGGTAGGTGAAGCCGGGCATCACGGCCATGGCTTCCAGGGAGATGTTCAGCCCGCGTGCGGCAGCACGGTCACACATCGCGCCGAAGCGCTCGGCGAGGACTTCGGTGGGGGGCATCTCCACGCCCGTCGGGTAGACGGCGCAGGACTTGACCGAGGGGATGCCGGCCAGGACGGCCAGGTCGAACAGGCGACTCTCCGACTCCAGGGCGGGGCCGCTCTCCTCCGGCCCGGCGTTCCAGCCGAACAGGACCTCCAGCTCGTGCAGCCGGACCCCGTACTCGGTGAGCAGGCCGCGCAGCTTGTCCGCCGACTGGTCGGCCAGGAACGCCTCCAGCTCCTCGACACTCATGCCCATCGAGACGCAGTTGTTCTCGGCCAGCGCCGCCAGGCGCTCCTCCAGCGTGTGCCGGACGGGCTCCTGCCAGACCGACCCGGTCAGTTGCAGATAGGCGAAACTCAGGTCGGTCCTGGTCAGAAGGGTCATGGTGTACCTCTCGCTCATGAGTCCGCGGCCGGTCCTGGTGGGGACGGCGGGGGCGCGGCGCCGGCCTGGGCGCGTCCCGCCGGGTGTGTGCGTCGGGGCCGGGTCGACCGGGCCCCCGGTCAGGCGGCTCTACCTTTTTCCGGGTCTACGCCGGCCATTCGCAGGAGGCGGCACTCCTGGCACCCTCCCGACCCCCGACCGGCTCCACGACGGCAAACGTGCCGAGGGGAAGCGGCACGTGCAGGCCGTCCCCGCCCTCGCACGCCGGCGCGTCAACGTCATAGGGGCCCTTGTCCGTGACCGACGGTGCTGCCACGTCACACCTCCCGTCGCTCATGCCGCTTCGCTTCCGGATCGGGAAGCGAGGTTCCGGCGGACGGGCTGAAGGGCTGTCCTCGGGTCCACCGCGACGACATCGAAGTTCCCGGTGGTGACGGGAACCCGGCCGAAGAGGCTGTCCGGCCCGGCGACATAGAGCCTGCGGACTCCGTGTCCGCGCAGGGCGTCGACGACGGCGGGCCAGCGGACCGGACGGACGAAGCCGTCCAGCAGCATGGTGCGGACCTGGTCGCCGGTGGTCAGCAGGGCGCCGTCCTGGTCGGCGACGACGGGTATCCGGGGATCGTGGAAGGTCAGCGGGGCGAAGAGTTCCTCCTCGGCCCGCCGGCGCAGGGGCTCGAAGATGCTCGCGTGCATGGGCGGGCGCATCGTGTACAGCGGCAGGCCACCGACCGAACGCAGCCGCTTGCCGAGCCGCTCCAGCACGGTCTCGCGCAGCGACACCATGTAGAAGTCCTGGTCGACGTGGCAGGCGATCTCGTACCACTCACCGAGCTCGTCGAGTTCGGCGAGCACCCGGTCGAGTTCGGGGCGCGGGACGCGGGTGAAGGAGTGCGTGACCACGTCCTGGTGGTTCTCGGCGAACCAGGAGTCCAGGAGCCTGGCCCAGCCGGCGGTCAGGCGCACCGCGTCGGCGAAGTCCAGGACGCCGGTGTGGGCCGCCGCGGTCTTTCCTCCGAAGCTGGGGCCGACGCAGAGCGCGGGTTCCGGATCGAACCGGTCCTGCGCCCAGGTGGCGAGGGCCAGGCAGTTGACGAGGAAGGCGACCTGCGCGTACTCGCTGTAGTCGCCCTCCGCGTCGCGGTAGCGGTCGACCAGTGAGTAGCCGAGCGCGTCGTCGGCCTCGGCGACGAGCCGCCGGGCCACCGGGTTGATCAGCATGAACTTGGCGGAATCCTGAAAGCGTGTGGGGCTCATGCCGGGGAAGACCAGCGCACCGTCGGTGCGGAAGTCGTGTCTCATGGTGTCCTGCCCTTCAGCACGTCGTTCAGGAGCGATCAGCCCGAGGGGCTTCGTTTCCGAACTGGTCGGGATCCAGGCTGGGGTCTGCCCGCTGCCGCCAAAACCCCTAAGGTTCGCGGGTCCGAATTCCGTTGACATCCGGTCATGTTGGGCCCTCGGCACGTTGCCGTCCGGGCGACGCAAAGGCACTTCGCTTCCATCGTGCGATACCCCGTAGAGCCCCTAAGGGTGCCGGTCCCGGCCGGGGCGGCGAGGTGGTGGCGACTCGCGCGGCGCCGGAGGTTCTCGGACCCGGAAGGGCGAGGTTAGGGGGGCTCCGGACAACTTAGGGGCGGGCGCGGGGATCGCAACGGGCCTTGAATGAGGGACGGTTATCCGAATCCTGCGCCGGTGCGAGCAGCCACCGCGCACCGTCGACATGTGGATGGGTGGGACCATGACAGTCATTCAGGACGCCCCGTCGGACAGCGGTGGTGATACTCCCGCAGAGCACCGGCCGGACCTGCGTTCGCTGGTGGCTCAGGCGGCGGAGCTGAAGAGGGCGGCGCGCGAGGGTATGGGCCCGCGTTCGACGGAACAGCAGCATGCCCGGGGCAAGTTGACCGCGCCCGAGCGTCTGGAGTTGCTCTTCGACCCGGGTACGTTCCAGGAAGTGGAACCCCTGCGACGACACCGGTCCTCAGGGTTCGGCCTGGAGCAGCGGCGGCCGAGCGGGGATGGGGTGATCACCGGATGGGGCCAGGTACACGGCCGTACGGTGTTCGCGTACGCGCATGACTTCAGGGTCTTCGGCGGCTCGCTGGGCGAGGCTCACGCCCAGAAGATTCACAAGGTGATGGACCTGGCGATCTCGGCCGGCGCCCCACTGGTGGGGCTGAGCGACGGCGCCGGTGCCCGTATCCAGGAGGGTGTGATGGCGCTCGCCGGATACGGCGGCATCTTCCGCCGCAATGTCCGGGCGTCCGGGGTGATCCCGCAGATCAGCGTGATCCTCGGGCCCTGCGCGGGTGGTGCCACCTATTCTCCGGCACTCACCGATTTCGTCTTCACGGTGCGGGACATCTCACAGATGTACATCACCGGGCCCGACGTGGTCCAGGCCGTCACCAACGAACGCGTGACGCACGAGGAGCTCGGCGGGGCGCAGGTCCACGCGACGGTCTCCGGCGCGGCCGGTTTCATGTACGACGACGAGGCGGAGTGCCTGGACGAGGTCAGGCACCTGCTCTCGCTGCTGCCCGCGAACAACCGCGAGCTCCCGCCCGAGGCGCCGACCGATGACCCCGCGGACCGGCGGTGCGAGGCACTGCTGAACCTGGTGCCGCAACACGCCAACCAGTCCTACGACATGCGTGCGGTGATCCGGGAGATCGTCGACGACGAGGACTTCTTCGAGGTCCACGCGCAGTGGGCCACCAACATCATCTGCGCGCTGGCCCGGCTGGACGGCCACACGGTCGGCATCGTGGCCAACCAGCCCGCTTCGCAGGCCGGGGTGCTGGACATCCACGCATCGGAGAAGGCGGCACGGTTCGTCCAGACATGCGACGCGTTCAGCATCCCCCTGGTCACGCTGGTCGACGTGCCGGGCTTCCTGCCGGGCACCGACCAGGAACACCAGGGCATCATCCGGCACGGCGCGAAGCTGCTCTACGCCTACTGCGACGCGACCGTCCCCCGTGTCCAGGTCATCCTGCGCAAGGCATACGGCGGGGCGTACATCGTGATGGACTCGCGTTCCATCGGAACCGACCTGTCCTTCGCATGGCCGACCAACGAAATCGCGGTGATGGGCGCGGAGGGCGCCGCGAACATCGTCTTCCGCCGGGAGATCGCCGCCGCACCGGACCCTGCGGCGGCCCGCGAGCTGCGGATCAAGGAATACCAGCAGGAACTGATGCACCCGTACTACGCGGCTGAGCGCGGCCTGGTCGACGACGTGATCGATCCGGCCGAGACCCGCGCGGTACTGGTGCGCTCCCTGGCGATGCTGCGGACCAAGGACGCACACGTACCGGCCCGCAAGCACGGCAATCCCCCGACCTGAGCCTAAGGACCGATGATGACCACTGCCGCCCGCTCCCCCGCACCGGACGCCGCGAACCCGGACCGCACCGGGCCGGCGCTGCGCTTCCTCGGCGGTGCGCCGTCCGCCGAGGAGATCGCCGCGGTGACGGCCGCACTGCTGAGCCTGCGCCGCGTGCGGACGGCCGGCCCTGACACCCGCCGGGGCACGACGCCCCGGTGGAGCACATCTCTTCGCTACCGGCCGCCGGGAAGCTGGGCGGCGCGGTGAGCCAGGGCTCGGTCCCGCCTCACCCCTGCCCCCCTTACCGCTGCGACCACAGCCACAGCCACAGCAGAAGGACGTAAAGCACTGATGACGGATGAATCACGTGAGACCGGCCCCTGGATACGGCGCTTCCATCCGGCTCCCGAGGCCCGCACCCGCCTGGTCTGCTTCCCCCACGCAGGCGGATCGGCCACCTACTACTTCCCGGTGTCGCGTGCGCTGTCCCCGGCGATCGACGTTCTCGCCCTCCAGTACCCGGGCCGACAGGACCGGAGACACGAACCTTGCGTCGAGGACATCGAGGAGCTGGCCGATCTGGTCGTCGGGGAGCTGGACTCCTGGCGGGACCTGCCGCTGACTCTGTTCGGCCACAGCATGGGGGCCACGCTCGCGTTCGAGGTGGCCCGCAGACTGGAGGCCGAGGGGACATCGCCGGTCACCCTTTTCGCCTCCGGCCGCCGGGCACCCTCCCGGGTGCGCGACGAGCGCGTGCACCGGGCGACGGACGACCGCCTCATCGCGGACATCACCCAGCTGAGCGGCACGAATTCCGCAGTGCTCGGCGATCCCGAGATTCTGCGCATGATCCTTCCCGCCATCCGCAGCGACTACAAGGCCGCGGAGACCTATCGCTACCGGCCGGGACCGCCGCTCGGGCTGGACGTCGTGGCACTCGTCGGTGACGCGGACCAGCAGGTGACCGTCGACGAGGCGGAAGCATGGCGCGAGCACACCACGGCCTCGTTCGAGCTGAAGGTGTTCTCCGGCGGCCACTTCTTCCTCGATTCCCACGTGGCCACGGTCCTCGATCTGATCCGCGCCCGCACGAGCACGTCAACGGTCGGATCTTGAGTGACCGGGACGGGCGGGCCATCCGTCCGCCGGTCCCGGTCACCGATGAGTGGGCCCCCCACAGGACGCCGATGACCGGCATCCCCTTCCTGAACCCGCTCCCGCCTGCCCTGGAATCGTTTCCGGGGCAGGCCGACTTCGTATATCGGGCAATGAGCCAATCTGTCGGGGCTCTTGAAGGTCTCGGGACGATCCGGGATTCCACCACAGTGTGCTGACGGATTCTCGTGACCGCTTGTGCGAGGGCAACCGTGCGCACCGGTTGCCCTCCCTGTCGGTGAAGCGGATGCGAGAGGCCGGCATGGTCACCGAACGCGGGAAGCAGCGCACCGGCTCCACTCAAGTCCTGGCCGCCACCACCTGGGCCCGAAGCCTCACGGCTTTCCGGCAGTATCTCGACGCCCGGGACCTGACCTGGGAATGCTGGTGGCGACGTGGCAAATAGGCCGCACACACGATCCCCGACAGAGTCGCTGCATTCCGGACAGAGTTGTGCTTCCCTCACCAGAATCTAGACGACTGTACTAGACTAACGTCTATCGTGGCATCGGGCAGCCGCCCCAAGGGCTGTCCCGCAATTCCTGACGGACCGGCGCTCGGCAACAGATGCGGTGCGTCGCATGCCCGCCAGGAATTGCAGGGCAGCCGTTGTAAGCCGATGCGCGAGGCAGTCCCGGGAAACGCCGGCGAATTACGCCGTGCGGACAGACACCGATCGTCGCCCCGTGTACACGGTCACGCCTCCTCCCCGGTTGGCCGTCACTGACCGGTTATTGACTACGGAGGCCAGAGTGCCGCTACGACCAGAGCACGGCGTCACCTCGCGCGTCACCGAGGACGGGTACCTCGAATTCCTCACCGCGGCGGACGGCGCCATCTACCGGTGCAGCCCCGTCGCCGCGGCCATGTGGATCGCGCTGCGCCAGCACAACGGCGAACTCGGCCCGGCCGCCGAGATGCTGGCCGAGCTGTGGTGCACGGACCCGGAGAACACCCGTACCGACATGGACATCTGGGTCAGCGAGTTGCGGGACGCCGGCCTGGTCCGCGACGAGCCCTGAGCTTCGGGGCTCCGTTCGAACGCGCGCGGTACGGAGAATCGGCGACACGCCCCGGCTGAGCGGTTTCGGTCGGCCGAGAGCTCAACCGCACCTGCCGGTCCGTGTTGTCGGCACAGTGAACTCCGGTGCACCCGCCTGGTCGTGGGCCGCGCGCCGATGGCACCATCTGTGGATGCCCCCTTCCCTCCAGGTCGGCCCGTACACCGTCACCGCGCTCGACGACGGCGCGGGCCCGTTCTTCTCCCCCAGGTCGGAGGCGTTCCCCGACGCCACCACCGAGCAGTGGGCGGCGGCCGACCGACTCGATCCTGGCGCACTCGATGCCGAAGGGCGCTGGCAGCTCCGGTTCCGCGCGTTCGCGATCCGCAGTGACCGGGGCGTGACGCTGGTCGACGCGGGGATCGGCCCGGCCGACAGCCCGGCGGCCTCGTGGGCGCCCGTGCCCGGGGTGCTTCCGGCTTCGCTCGCCGCCGCGGGTATCGAACCGTCCGAAGTGGACACCGTGGTGCTCACGCACCTGCACACCGACCACATCGGCTGGGCCGTCGTCGGCGGCGAGGAGATGCGGCCGTTCTTCCCGAACGCCGCATATCTGTTGCAGCAGGCCGAGGTCGACGCGATCGAGGACATCAACCCGCACCTGCTGTCCGCTGTGATCGAACCGCTCCGGAAGACTGATCAGCTACGGCTCCTCGACGGTGACACGTCGTTGCGTGGCGGCGAGAGCGTGTGCGCCACTCCGGGGCACACGCCCGGACACCAGAGCGTGCTCGTCGCGTCCGGGCGCGAACTGGTCGCTGTCACGGGTGATGTGCTCGTGCACGCCATCCAGCTGCTCCACCCCGAACTCGCCTACGCACATGAAATGGACCCTGCCCGGGCGAGGGCCTCAAGGGCAGAGCTGCTCCGCAACCGGGCCGCCGACACGCTCCACCTCGCGACCCCGCATCTGACCGAGCCGTTCGTCACCCGCTGACCCACCCGGCGGGGCCGGTCAACCTCACTTGTCAGAGGTGTTCCCGCCGCGCGTCCGGCCAGATGCTGGTCCCATCACCTACGAGGGGGACGCCCGGTGATGCCGGAGCCGGAATCGGTTCGGCGGCCAGGGCATTCGAGGGCTGTCAGAGGCACGCCGTCAGGTCCCCTTCGGACAGAAGAGGATGAGGGGATCACCATGAGGAACCTGAAGATCATGCTCGGAGCATCGGTGGCCACGGCCGGCGCCGTCGCCACCCTGATGACGGGAGCCGGCACCGTCAACGCCGCGGCCGCCGCCAGCCTCTACGGCTGCCCGTCCGGCGCCGTCTGCATCTACGCCGAAGGCAAGCCCGCCAGCAGCGCCACCCTGACCCATACGTTCTGGTCGTACGGTGCCCACAACCTGTCCAATCAGAAGAACTACCACTGGGTGATCAACAACCAGACCGGCGGCGCCTCAGCGGACCTCTGCCTCAAGTACGACGGCGGCAGCTGCACCGCCGGCCGGATCCCCGCCGGCGGCTGGGACGACCCGAACCTCACCCCGATCAACTCCGTCCGCCTCAACCGCCCGTAGTACGCGGCCGGGGCAGGGCAGCGGATGCGGGGGGCGTTGCCACACCTGGCCGGTTGATCAGGCTGCGAACAGGTCGGACAGGCGCTCGGCCGGGGTTTCCCGGCCGAGCGCCGCCGGCCGTCGTGCCAGGATGTGCGGCATGTCCGGTCGCGCGCTGAGTTTCGGAGACATCGCGGAAGCGTACGAACGCTTCCGGCCCGGGTATTCCATGGAGCTCTTCGACAGGGTGATGGGGTATGCGGGACAGCCGGTCACCACCGCCCTGGAGATCGGTGCCGGGACGGGCAAGGCGACGCGCCTGTTCGCCCGGCAAGGGGTCGGGGTCACCGCCACGGAGCCGGACGGGGCCATGCTCGCCGAGTTGCGGAAGCACGTGCCGGCCGGTGTCAGGACGGTGCAGGCCGCGTTCGAGGACCTGCGACCCGGTGTGAGGTACGGGCTCGTGTACGCGGCTGCCGCGCTGCATTGGACGAGTCCGGAGGGCAGGTGGTCGCGGATGGCCGCGCTGTTGGAGCCCGGCGGCGTGTTCGCGTCCTTCGGCGGGTCCATCCGACTGGCCGATCCCGGGGTGGCGGCGGCCGTTCAGGCCGCACGGGAGCCGTTCCTGGAGAGCGACGAGATCCCGTCCCCGGACGGGACACCGCCCGAGCACGACATGCAGTGGCCGGGTACGGAACTCCAACGGTCCAAGCGGTTCACCGACGTGCGGCAGTCGGTGATCGAGCGTCGGGTGACGATGAGCGCGCCCGACTACATCGGTCATCTCTCGACCGTCTCGGCCTACCTCATCCTCCCGGCCGCGGAACGGGAGCAGGCGTTCGACCAGATCATGCGGGTCCTGCCCGGAACGGTGGGACTCGTCGCCGACGTCACCCTCCATCTCGCACGTCGGTGCCGGGACGCCTCTCCGTGAGCCGATCCGCCGCCGGCTCCGAAGACCGCAACCCACCATGAGGCAGGGGATGGTGATGCCGCTCCACCATCCCCTGCCGCGATGGTGTCAGGAGGCGCCGTACACCGGCTGCGGTGGCTCGGCCGCGGCCAGCAGACCGGTCACCGCGTCCCCGGCCTCGGCCGGGGTCCAGCGCGCCCCCTTGTCGGCGGTGGGGCCGGGCCGCCAGCCCTCCATGACGGTGATCCGTCCGGCCTCGGTCTCGAAGACGCGGCCGCTCACCCCGGTGGAGGCGGCCGAGCCCAGCCAGACGACGAGCGGTGAGACGTTCTCCGGGGCCATCGCGTCGAAGGCTCCCTCGCCGGGAGCCGCCATCGTCCCGGCGAACGCCGACTCGGTCATCCGGGTCCGGGCGGCCGGGGCGATGGCGTTGACCTGGATCCCGTAGCGGCCCATCTCGGCGGCGGACACCAGTGTCAGAGCGATGATGCCCGCCTTCGCGGCGGCGTAGTTGCCCTGGCCGACGCTGCCCAGCAGCCCGGCGCCCGAACTGGTGTTGACGACCCGGGCCACGGGCGTCCGGCCGGCCTTCGCCTCGCCGCGCCAGTGCGCCGCCGCGTGCCTGAGCGGCAGGAAGTGGCCCTTGAGGTGGACGCGCATCACGGCGTCCCAGTCGTCCTCTTCGAGGTTGACCAGCATCCGGTCCCGGAGGAACCCGGCGTTGTTGACGAGGGTGTCGAGCCGGCCGAAGGTGTCGAGCGCGGCGGCGACGAGGGATGCCGCGCCCTCGGACGTGGCGATGTCCCCGTTGTGGGCGACCGCCTCGCCCCCGGCCGCGCGGATCTCCTCCACCACCTGCTGGGCGGGGCCCGTACCCGATCCGGAGCCGTCGAGTCCCACACCGAGGTCGTTGACGACGACCTTCGCCCCCTCGGCGGCGAAGGCCAGGGCATGGGCGCGGCCGAGGCCGCGGCCCGCACCGGTGACGACGGCGACACGTCCGGCGCACAGAGCGGTCGTTGAGGTCATGACGAGTGTCCTTTCCCATCCATGAGCGAGGAGCGGGGTGCCGCACCACCGAGTGGCACGACGCTCTCCCGCGGCGTCCGCATCGCTGCTACGTTGAACCAAACAAACGTTAGGTGGAAAGGTAGCTGATCTGCTCATGGGTGTCTCCACCTCCGTCCCGGAAGAGGGCATCGCCGTCGTCACCGTGGACTTCCCCCCGGTCAACGCGCTGCCCGTACAGGGCTGGTACGACCTCGCAGCCGCCCTCCGCGCCGCCGGGGCCGATCCGGCCGTCCGCTGCGTGGTCCTCACCGCCGAGGGCCGCGGCTTCAACGCGGGCGTGGACATCAAGGAGATGCAGCGCACGGAAGGGCCCGAGGCGCTGATCGGCGCCAACCGGGGCTGCTACGAGGCGTTCGCCGCGGTCTACGAGTGCGAGGTCCCGGTGGTCGCCGCCGTACAGGGCTTCTGTCTGGGCGGAGGCATCGGCCTGGTGGGCAACGCGGACGCGATCGTGGCCGGCGACGACGCGACGTTCGGGCTGCCGGAGCTGGACCGGGGCGCGCTCGGCGCGGCCACGCATCTGGCGCGGCTGGTTCCGCAGCATCTGATGCGGACCCTGTACTACACCTCGCGCACCGTGACGGCCGCGGAGCTGCACCGGCACGGCTCGGTGTGGAGCGTCGTCCCGCGCGACCGGCTGGCCGGCGCCGCCCTCGGGCTGGCCCGGGAGATCGCCGCCAAGGACGGCTATCTGATCAGGCTGGCCAAGGCGGCCATCAACGGCATCGACCCCGTCGACGTACGCCGCAGCTACCGCTTCGAGCAGGGCTTCACCTTCGAGGCCAACCTCAGTGGCGTCGCCGACCGCGTGCGCGACACCTTCGGCACGGACAAGGAGCAGCAGACGTGACACAGGACAAGACGATGACGGCCGAGGACGTCGTCGGCCGGCTGGAGAGCGGCATGACGGTGGGCATCGGCGGCTGGGGTTCGCGCCGCAAGCCGATGGCCCTGGTCCGGGCGCTGCTGCGCTCGGACGTCACCGATCTGACCGTGGTGTCGTACGGCGGCCCGGACGTCGGCCTGCTCGCGGCCGCGGGGAGGATCCGCAGGCTGGTCGCGGCGTTCGGGACACTCGACTCGATACCGCTGGAGCCGCACTTCACCGCCGCCCGGCAGCGCGGCGCGTTCGAGATGACCGAGCTCGACGAGGCGATGCTGATGTGGGGCCTGACGGCCGGTGCGCAGCGGCTGCCGTTCATGCCGGTGCGGGCCGGTCTCGGCTCGGACCTGATGGAGGTCAACCCGGCGCTGCGCACGGTCACTTCGCCGTACGAGGACGGGGAGAAGCTGGTCGCGGCACCGGCCCTGCGCCTGGACGCGGCGCTGGTCCACCTCAACCGCGCGGACCGTCAGGGCAACGGCCAGTACCTGGGCCCCGATCCGTACTTCGACGACCTGTTCTGCGAGGCCGCCGACCACGCCTACGTCTCCTGCGAGCGGATCGTGGAGACGGCCGATCTGCTCAAGGAGCACGGTCCGCAGACGCTGCTGGTGAAGCGGCTGTTCGTGGACGGGGTCGTCGAGACGCCGAACGGCGCGCACTTCACGTCCTGTGTGCCCGACCACGACCGGGACGAGTCCTTCCAGCGCGCCTACGTACGGGCCGCCCGTGACCCAGAGGCATGGCCCGCCTTCGCCGAACGGTTCCTGTCCGGCGACGAGGCCGCCTACCAGGCCGCCGTCACCGCGTTCCACCAGGAGGAAGCATGAGCGCCACCGAGACCACCGGCCCCGCCACGGCGAGCCGCGCCGAGTACTGCGTGGTGGCCTGCGCCGAGGCCTGGCGGGACGCGGGCGAGATCCTCGCCAGCCCGATGGGCACCGTCCCGGCGATCGGGGCGCGTCTGGCGCGGCTCACCTTCTCCCCCGGTCTGCTGCTCACCGACGGGGAGGCGCTGCTGATGGGTGACACGCCCGCCCTGGGGACGGAGCCGGGGAGCGTCGAGGGCTGGCTGCCGTTCCGCCAGCACCTGACCCTGACCGCGACGGGCCGGCGGCACGTGATGATGGGCGCCAGCCAGATCGACCGGCACGGCAACCAGAACATCTCCTGCATCGGCCCCTGGGCCAAGCCCGTGCGGCAGCTGCTCGGGGTTCGGGGCGCTCCGGTCAACACCCTCAACAACCCGACGAGTTACTGGGTTCCCAAACACTCGTCCCGGGTGTTCGTGGAGCACGTCGACATGGTGAGCGGGGTCGGGTACGCCCGGGCGGCGGCGGCCGGGCCGTCCGCGACCCGCTACCACCGCATCCCCGAAGTCGTCAGCAATCTGGGCGTCTTCGACTTCGAGACCCCGGACCGCACGATGCGGCTGCGCTCGCTGCACCCCGGGGTGAGTGTCGAACAGGCCGCCGGGGCAACCGGGTTCGCGCTCACGATCCCCGACGAGGTGCCGTTCACCCGGGACCCCACGGCGGCGGAGCTACGGCTGATCCGCGAGGTCATCGATCCGAAGGGGCTGCGCGAGCGCGAGGTCCCGGCATGACCGGCGCGGCCGGGTCCGTGCCGGTACCGACCGCGCTCACCGAACTGACCGGGGTGCGGTATCCGATCGTGCAGACCGGGATGGGGTGGGTGGCCGGGCCCCGGCTGGTGTCGGCCTCCGCGCGGGCGGGGGCGCTCGGCATCCTGGCCTCCGCGACGATGACCGTAGAGCAGCTGCGTGCGGCGGTCCGTGAGGTCAAGTCACGTACGGACGCGCCGTTCGGGGTCAATCTGCGGGCGGACGCGGGAGACGCGGGCGAGCGGGTGCGGATCATCATCGACGAGGGGGTGCGGGTGGCGTCGTTCGCGCTGGCCCCCTCCAAGGACCTGATCGCCCGGCTCAAGGACGCCGGCGTCGTCGTCATCCCCTCCATCGGCGCCCGCCGTCATGCGGAGAAGGTGGCCGCGTGGGGCGCGGACGCGGTGATGGTGCAGGGCGGTGAGGGGGGCGGCCACACCGGGGACGTGGCCACCACGGTGCTGCTCCCCCAGGTCGTGGACGCCGTGGACATCCCGGTGATCGCGGCGGGCGGCTTCCACGACGGCCGGGGCCTGGTCGCCGCGCTGGCCTTCGGAGCGGCCGGCATCGGCATGGGCACGCGCTTCCTGCTCACCTCCGACAGCACCGTCCCCGACGCGGTGAAGGCGAAGTACCTGGCGGCCGGCGTCAAGGACGTCATCGTGACCACGCAGGTGGACGGTCTCCCGCACCGGATGCTGCGGACCGCGATGGTCGACTCGCTGGAGCGCTCCGGCCGGGCGGCATCCCTGCTGCGGGCGGTGCGGCACGCCTCCGCGTTCCGGAAGGAGTCCGGCGCGAGCTGGCCCCGGCTGGTCCGTGACGGGCTGGCGATGAAACACGGCAGGGAACTGACCTGGAGCCAGGTGCTGCTGGCCGCCAACACCCCGATGCTGCTGAAGGCCTCCATGGTCGAGGGCAGACCCGACATCGGGGTGATGGCCTCGGGTCAGGTGGCCGGGCTGATCGACGATCTCCCGTCCTGCGCGGAGCTGGTCGAGCGGATCATGGACGAGGCCCGGACGGCCCTGAAGGCGCTGCCGGGGGCGGACTGACGCAAGAGGCTCAGGTCCAGGGGGCGAACGGCGGACGGGCGGGGGCGGGTCCGAGCGTGGTGGTGCCCGGTTCGGCACGGTGACCGAGGCCGGTCCGGTACGCGTTCAGTGCCGCTTCCGTCCGGCCCTCGCCGCGCAGCAGGTCCCCGAGCAGCCGGCAGATGTCGGCGAGGTCCCCGGCGGCTCCCGTCTGTTCGAGCAGGGAGAGCGCGGTGGCGTAGTGCGCCTCGGCCGCGCCGGCGTCTCCGGCCTCCTCGGCGATCAGCCCGAGGAGCCGGTGGGCGCCGCCGGCGTGCACCGCGCCACGGCCGGGCTGGAGTCCGGCCAGCAGGTTGCCGAGCAGTTCCGCCGCCTCCGCCGACTTCCCCCTCCTGCGCAGGACGTCGGCGAGTTCGACCTCCACCTGCGAGACGTACAGGGCGGCCCGTCTGGACACCAGCATCGAGTGCGCGGTGCGCAGCGCCTCCTCCGCCTGTACGAGGTCGTCGTGCTGGGCGCAGACGTAGCCCCGCATCCAGTGGCAGTGGGCGAGTTCGGTACGGATCTGGAGCTGCTCGTAGAGCTCGGTGGCCCGCGCCAGCGAGGCCTGGGCGGCGTCGACCCGGCCTTCGGCGAGGAGCGTGCGGGCCACGGTCCGGTGCATGGCGGCGACCAGGGCGGGGTCGGCGACCTGCGGGACCAGGGCGAGCGCCAGTTCGGCGGCCTGCGCGGCCCTGGCGTGAGCGCCCATGTCCATGTAGGGGGCGATCGAGGCGGTGTAGAGCTGGAGCAACGCGCCCGGGTCGTGCAGCCCGGAGGTGTTCAGCTCGTCGATCGCGCTCTCCAGGAGGTAGCAGGCGTAGCGCAGTTCACCGGCCAGGAAGTGGGCGACCGACCTGCCCCGGACCGCCCGGGCCCGGGCCGGGAGCGGCTCGTCGGCCAGGGCCCGCTCGGCCGCCGCGAACCGGGAGAGAGCATCGGCCAGTTCGCCCGTCTCCAGCGCACATTCCCCGAGGCCCACGAGCGCCGCCGCCCGTTCCTGTGCGAGCCCGTACTCCTGCGCCCTGCCGAGAACCCGCTCGTAGGCGGCCCGCGCGTCGGCGGCGTCCTCGACGGCGAGTATCCGCTGGGCGTCGGCCAGCTCCATCCGCAGGGAGGTGGCGATGTGGGTGGGCCGGCCCGTGGACAGCTCCTCGTGGGCGACTCCGAGGCGTTCGGCGAAATGCCGGAGGGCGGCTTCGGATGGCCGCGCCTTGCCGGCCTCCAGGGTGGAGACGTAGGCGGCGGTGTACGCGGGCTCGGCGAGCTGTCGCTGCGTCAGTTCGCGTTCCTTGCGCAGCCGTTTCACCCGGAGGCCGATCGCCGCCGGGGCGTCCTGCCCCCCGGCCGGCTCCTTACCGGCCCGGCCCGGAGCCGTGCCGCCGGCCGTCTTCGCTCTGCCCGAACCCGCCATGGCGGCCCCCTCGTCCTGCGCCTGTCGCCCCGATGTCGGCATTCGTCCGGTTACGAGTATCCCGGTCACCCGAGAACAACAACGCGCCCTCATCAGAACCGTTGTGCGGCCCCCTGACGAAGCCTAGGTTAAACGGCAATTCAAGCGTAGTGAACAGGAGAGTTACATGGGGCAGCTGCTGAGGACCGGCATGCGCACGCGGAGAACCGCCGCGATATCCGTGGGCGTCGCGCTCGCGGCCGTCATGGGTGCGGCTCTCGCCGCGCCGGCGGCGGCCGTGGACCCGGAGCCCGTCCAGGAACAGCGCCTCGGCGTCGAGTACTTCCCCGAACCCGGCGGCGAGGGCCGGCGGACCGAGGTCCCGGTCAACACGGATCACGCGACCGGCCGTTCGGCCGCCCGCAGCGCCGCACCCACCGCGGGGACGACGGACGGGGAGGTCGGGGAGCTGTCCGTGACCGGCCCCTCGGCCGACCGGCTCGACGTGGTGATCGTCGGCGACGGCTACACCGCCGGCGAGCAGGACGCCTTCCACACCGCGGCGGCCGCGAAGTGGGCCGACATCACCGGCATTGAGCCCTACGCGAGCTATCAGGGCCTGATGAACGTGTGGACCGTCGACGCGGTGTCCGCCGAATCCGGCATCACCGGTGACCCGACCGCCGACGTCACCAGGAACACCGCGCTCGGCAGCTACTTCTGGTGCTCCGAAACCGAGCGGCTGATCTGCGCGGACATCGACAAGGTCGCCTCCTACGCCGCGAAGGCCCCCGAGGCCGACCTGGTCATCGTCATCTCCCACTCCACCAAGTACGGCGGCGCCGGCTACTCCGGCCTGGAGGCGGAGGGTTACCCGTTCGACGGCGTCTCCACCCTCTCCTCGGACAACGCGCAGTCGAGCATGATCGCCGCCCACGAGATCGCCCACTCGGTGGGCCTCCTCGCGGACGAGTACACGTACGACAGCTACGGCACCTGGTCGGGCGGCGAGGTGCCCGACATCAACTCCAGTGTCTTCACGGCGGAGCAGATGGCCGCCAACCGGAGCAAGTGGTACCGCTGGCTCGGCGAGACCGACCCCACGGGCGGCACCGTGGGCACGTACGAGGGCAGCAGCTACTACCCCTTCGGGATCTACCGCCCGACCGCCAACTCCCTCATGCGGGCCCTGGACGTCAGGGACTTCAACCTCCCCGGGCGCGAGGCCATGATCGCCGGCTTCTACCGCGAGGCCAACGCGCTGAGCAGCGGGACCGCCACGGGCAGCGCCATCCTCAGGACCACGCGCCTCAAGGTCTCCCGGGCCGCGCTCACCGGCCTCGCCGCGCCGGAGCTGCGCTGGTACGTCGACGGTGCACGGGTGAAGCGGGCGCAGGGTCTCACCGCCGCCGTCCCCGCCGCACTGGGCGTTCCCGCGGACGGCAGGACGCACACCGTCACGGTCGAGTCCGCGGACAGGTCCGCGTCGATCCGCGATCCCCAGGTGCGCGCCGAGGCCACCGAGCGCCTGACCTGGACCGTGAAGGCGTCCGGGCACAAGGGCCACCCGCACCGCTGACGGACGCGCGGCGGGCGGAGCCGCCGGCGGACTCCCGGTGCGGTGCGCCCGGAGTCCGTCAGCGGCGCGCGTCGACGCCGGACCCGGTCACGAGCCGCATGACGCGGCCCACCATCGCGAGCCGCTCGTCGACGCCGGCATCACCGGGGACCTGGATCTTCGCCCCCGCGTAGGACAACGCGCCCCCGGCCGCGCGGAGGCAACGGCGCACCTCGTCGGCGTCCATGAGGGAGGCGGGCTCGTCCTCGGTGAGGGGCAGGTGCGCGTCCGCCCACGGCCCCCCGTACCGGTTGGCGGTGGGACCGGCGCCGGAGAACATGACGCCCTCCAGCAGGCCGTCGGAGGCGAGCCGGCCGATCTGGGCGAGCGGCCGGGCCGGGTCCTGCGCCTCGATCGCCGACCGGCCCCAGTTGACGGCGATACCGATGCCGCTTTCGCGGGCGAGGACGATCTCGTCCTCCAGCGGCAGGAAGCGCTTCTCCCCGGGGACGTTCGGCGCGTACGCGTCGCAGTGCTCCAGGACGAGCCGGGTGGACCAGCCGCCGGTGGCGGACGCGCTCGCCGCGATCTCGTCGAGGGACCGGGCGAACATCTCGGCCACGGCGGTCGTCGAGGGCGCGGTGTGGATGTGCAGGGCGGAGACCGACTGCTCGCCGGTGAGCTGGTTGACCTGTTCGGCGGCGACGCGGGCCTCGCGGAGGAAGGCGAGCGCAGCCTGCCGGCCGTCATGGTCCGCGGAGGCCAGACCGAACCCGGCAGTGGCTCCCACGCGCATCATCGTGCCGGGAATCAGCGTGATCACCGAACGGGTGAAACGGCCGCGCAGCTGTGCGGCCAGCCACCGGACGTCCGCACCGAGGCCGTCCCGGAAGGGGATCTCCAGGCCGTCGGCGATCCGCCGGACCGCGAGCCCCTCGTAGAAGCGTTCCTGATCGGCGCGCAGGGCGGGCAGTGCCGCATACGCGCCCACCAGAGCGGCGGGCCGTGCTGTGTTCATGGTGTCGGGTCTCCCCTGCCGGTGACGGGTCCCGGGCGGTGGTGCGGAGCTGCCCGGCAAGAGGGACTCTATCGAACATCGGACGTCAGATGTCTGGAATAGGGCTCCTGTCGCCGGCCCGCGCTGCCCGCCGGGCCACCGGGAGTCGGGAGTCGGGTCTGCGAACCCGTCCCTCAGAGGCGCTCGATGATGGTCACATTGGCCTGGCCGCCGCCCTCGCACATGGTCTGCAGTCCGTAGCGGCCGCCGGTGCGCTCCAGTTCGTGCAGCAGGGTCGTCATCAGCTTGGCACCGGTGGCGCCGAGCGGGTGGCCCAGCGCGATGGCGCCGCCGTTGACGTTCACCTTGTCCGGGTCGGCGCCGGTCTCCTTCAGCCAGGCCAGGACGACCGGGGCGAAGGCCTCGTTGATCTCGACCAGATCGATGTCGTCGAGGGACATCCCGGACTTCTTCAGCGCGTACGCCGTCGCCGGAATGGGCGCGGACAGCATCCGGATCGGGTCCTCGCCGCGCACCGAGAGGTGGTGGATGCGGGCCCGCGGGGTCAGACCGTGCTCGGCGACGGCCCGCTCGGAGGCGATGAGCAGCGCGGAGGCGCCGTCGGAGACCTGCGAGGAGACCCCGGCGGTCAGCCGGCCGCCCTCGACCACCGGCTTGAGGCCGGCCATCTTCTCCAGCGAGGTGTCCCGGCGCGGCCCCTCGTCCACCGTCACCTCGCCGTACGCGACGGTCTCCCGGGCGAAGCGGCCCTCGTCGATGGCGTGCAGGGCCCGGCGGTGGGAGCGGAGCGCGAAGTGCTCCATGTCCTCACGGGAGATGCCCCACTTCTCCGCGATGAGTTCGGCGCCGTGGAACTGGTTGACGGGTGCGTCGCCGTAGCGGGCGCGCCAGCCCGCGGAGCCCGCGTAGGGGCCTTCGGTCAGCCCGAGGGGTTCGGCCGCCTGGCGGCTGGCGAAGGCGATCGGGATCATCGACATGTTCTGGGTGCCGCCCGCGACGACCAGGTCCTGGGTGCCGGACAGCACGCCCTGGGCGGCGAAGTGGACGGCCTGCTGGGAGGAGCCGCACTGCCGGTCGACGGTGGTGCCGGGCACCTCCTCGGGAAGGCCGGCGGCGAGCCAGGCGGTGCGGGCGATGTCGCCGGCCTGCGGGCCGACGGTGTCGAGGCAGCCGAAGACGACGTCCTCCACGGCGGCCGGGTCGACCCCGGTGCGCTCGACGAGCGCCTTGATGACATGGGCCCCGAGGTCGGCGGGATGGACGGCGGACAGCCCGCCCTTGCGCCGGCCGACCGGAGTGCGGACCGCTTCGACGATGTAGGCCTCGGCCATGACTTCTCCTTGGTAAGGGGCTGGTGATCGGGTGTCAGGTGCGGATGGTGATGCCGGCCAGGACCATGGACAGGTACTGGCGGGCAATCTCCTCGGCGTCGTGGGTGCCGCCGGGCCGGTACCAGGAGGCGGCCACCCAGACCGTGTCGCGGACGAACCGGTAGACGAGCCGGACGTCCAGGTCGGCGCGGAAGTCCCGTTCGGCGACGCCGCGTTCCAGCGTGCGCAGCCAGGCGTTCTCGAACTTCGGCTGCGATGCGGCGAGATAGGCGAAGCGCGGCTGGGCGGAGAGGTGCCGGGACTCCTTCTGGTAGATGGCGACCGCGGGACCGTGCCGGTCGATCTGCCGGAAGGACTGGGTGACGAGTTCCCCGAGGGTCTCCCGGGGTCCGAGGCCGGCGGCGAGCACCGTGTCGTAGCAGGCCCACAGCTCGTCGAGGAAGGCCGAGAGGATCTCGTCCAGCATCGACTCCTTGGAGTCGAAGTGGTAGTAGAGACTGCCCGCGAGCATCCCGGCGGCGTCCGCGATGCGGCGGACGGTGGTGGCGTTGTAGCCCTGGGCGGCGAACACCCCGGCGGCGGTCGCGAGGAGTTCGGCCCGTCGCTCGGCGTTGGGGTGCGGAGTGATCGACCTCACGCCCTCTGGCTGCTGACGGAGACGGTCTCCCCCGTCATGTACGAGGAGTAGGAGCTGGCCAGGAAGACGATGACGTTGGCGATCTCCCAGGGTTCGGCGTACCGGCCGAAGGCCTCTCGTGCGGTGAGTTCGGCCAGCAGTTCGGGGGTGGTGACCTTCACCAGGTGCGGGTGCATGGCCAGGCTCGGGGCGACGGCGTTGACGCGTACGCCGAAGTCGGCGGCCTCCAGGGCGGCACACCGGGTCAGGGCCATGACGCCGGCCTTCGCCGCGGCGTAGTGGGCCTGGCCGCGCTGGGCGCGCCAGCCCACGACGGAGGCGTTGTTGACGACGACGCCGCCGGAGGGGTCGTCGGGGTGACGCTCCTTGAAGTGGCGCAGAGCGGCGCGGGTGCAGCGGAAGGTGCCGTTCAGGGTGACGTCGAGGACCTTCGACCACTGCTCGTCGGTCATGTCGACGAGGTCGGCGGTGCCGCCGAGTCCGGCGTTGTTGACGACGATGTCCAGCCCGCCGTGGCGTTCGGCGGCGAGCGCGAACAATGCGTCCACCTGGTCCTGGTTGGTGACGTCGCAGGGCAGCGCGCCGACGTTGTCCGCGCCGAACTCCTCGGCGAGCGCGGCCGCGCTCTCTCCCAGGCGGCGTGCGTGGGCGTCGCCGATGACGATCCGGGCGCCCTCCTCCAGGAACGTGCGGGCCGTCGCCCCGCCGATCCCGGCGCCCGCGGCGGCGGTGATCACCGCGGTGCGTCCGGCCAGGAGGGAGTGGCCCGGAACATGGGGCGGCTGGGTCGTCACGGGCGGATCTCCTTGGGCAGGCCGAGAACGCGCTCGGCGATGATGTTGCGCTGGATCTCGTTGGACCCGGCGTAGATGGTGTCGGCGCGGGAGAAGAGGAACAGCCGCTGCCAGTCGTCGAGTCCGTACGGTTCACCGGGTGCCGTCATGCCTCCGGCGCCGAGGACGCTCATGGCCAGTTCGCCCAGTTCGCGGTGCCAGGTGGCCCAGAAGATCTTCCCGATGGAGGCCTCCGGGCCGGGTGCGCCGGCCGCCACGCCGTCGAGCATGCGCAGGGCGTTGCAGCGGATGGTCTCCAGACCCGTCCAGGCCCGGGCGAGCCGGTCGCGGATCAGCGGGTCGTCCGCGGCGCCGTTGCGCCGGGCCAGATCGATGAGGGTCTCCAGTTCGCGCCGGAAGCCGACCTGCTGGCCGAGCGTGGAGACGCCGCGTTCGAAGCCGAGCGTCGCCATGGCCACCCGCCAGCCGTCGCCCGGGGCGCCGACGACGTGCCCGGCAGCGGTACGGGCGCCGTCGAGGAAGACCTCGTTGAACTCGGAGGTGCCGGTCAGCTGGGTGATCGGCCGGATCTCCACGCCGGGCTGGTCCAGCGGGACCAGGAGGTAGGAGAGCCCGTGGTGCCGGGCGGAGCCCGGTTCGGTGCGGGCGACCACGAAGCACCACTGCGCCTCGTGGGCGAGTGACGTCCAGGTCTTCTGCCCGGTGACGACCCAGTCCGCGCCGTCCCGCTCGGCCCTGGTCCGGACGTTCGCCAGGTCGGAGCCGGCGTCGGGTTCGCTGTAGCCCTGGCACCACAGCTCCTCGACGGCGACGATCGGCGGCAGGAACCTGGCCCGTTGCTCGGGCGTGCCGAAGGCCACCAGGGTCGGCCCGAGCAGCTGCTCGCCGATGTGGTTGACCCGCGCGGGAGCGTCGGCCAGGGCGTACTCCTCGTGGAAGGCGACCTGTTGCTCGATGGTCGCGCCCCGGCCCCCGTGTTCCTCCGGCCAGCCCACGCACGTCCAGCCCGCGGCGGCCATGTGCCGTTCCCAGGCGAGCCGTTCGGCGAACGCCTCGTGCTCCCGTCCGGGTCCGCCGCGGCCGCGCAGGCCCGCGAAGACGCCGGTGAGGTTGGCGGCCAGCCAGCCGCGGATCTCGGCGCGGAACTCCTCGACGCTGCTCATGGGGGTACGTTAATCTACCAAACACTTGTTAGGGAAGGAGCGGCCGATGTCCGCTGCCCACGACGAACCGGTGCGTTACGAGAAGCGGGGTCCGATCGCGACGGTGACCATGAACCGGCCCGGCTGCCGCAACGCGCAGAACTCCGCGATGACCTACGCCCTGGACCGGGCGTTCTACCGCGCCGCCGACGACGGCGAGGTGAAGACCGTCGTCCTGGCCGGCGCCGGTGAGCACTTCTCGGCCGGCCATGACATCGGCACCCCGGGGCGCGACGCCCATCTGCCGTTCGAGCGCCGGGCGGGACTGTGGTGGGACCACTCGGACAAGGAGGGCGCCGAGAGCCGCTTCGCCCGTGAGTCCGAGGTGTATCTGGGGATGTGCCGCAGGTGGCGGGAGCTGCCGAAACCGGTCATCGCCTCGGTGCAGGGCGCGTGCGTGGCGGGCGGTCTGATGCTGGCCTGGGTGTGCGATCTGATCGTGGCGTCGGACGACGCGTTCTTCGCCGATCCGGTGGTCCGGATGGGCATCCCCGGTGTCGAGTACTTCGCCCACCCGTGGGTGATGCCGCCGCGGATCGCCAAGGAGTTCCTCTACACCGGGGACCGGATGAGCGCGCAGCGCGCGTACGAGGTGGGCATGGTCAACCGGGTCGTACCCCGGGCGGAACTCACCGACCGCACTGCTGAGTTGGCGCTGCGCATCGCGCAGATGCCGCGGATGGGGCTGGCGCTGACCAAGCGTGCGGTCAACCAGGCCGAGGACCTCCAGGGCCTGCACACCGGCATGGACTCGGTGTTCGGCCTGCACCACCTGGCGCACGCGCACAACGCCGAGACCGCACCGGACGCGCTCGGCGGCATGGACATCCGGGCGATGAAGGAGGCGAGCGGCTGATGGACCTCGAATTCGACGCGGCCGACGAGACGTTCCGTACCGAGGTACGCGACTGGCTGGCCGCTCATGTCCCGGCCGCTCCCCTGCCGTCCCTGGAGACCCGCGAGGGGTTCGCCGCGCACCGGGAGTGGGAGGGCGTCCTGTCCGCCGACCGCTGGTCGGCGGTCTCCTGGCCCGAGGAGTTCGGCGGGCGCGGGAGTTCCCTGCTGCGCTGGATGGTCTTCGAGGAGGAGTACTACGCCGCCGGGGCGCCCGGCCGGGTCAGCCAGAACGGCATCAGCCTGCTGGCCCCCACCCTCTTCGAGCACGGCACCGCCGAGCAGCGGACCCGGATCCTGCCCGCGATGGCGCGCGGCGAGGTCATCTGGGCGCAGGCCTGGTCGGAGCCGGAGTCCGGTTCCGACCTGGCCTCGCTGAGGTCGAGGGCGGTACGGACCGGGGGCGGCTGGCTGCTCAGCGGGCAGAAGACCTGGTCGTCGCGGGCCGCCTTCGCCGACCGGGCCTTCGGCCTGTTCCGCAGCGACCCGGACGCGGACCGGCCGCACCGGGGGCTGACGTATCTGATGTTCCCGCTGGACGCCGAGGGCGTCACCGTCCGGCCCATCGGGCGGCTGGACGGGAAGCCCGCCTTCGCCGAACTCTTCCTGGACGAGGTGTTCGTGCCCGACGAGGACGTCATCGGCGAGCCCGGGCAGGGCTGGCGGGTCGCGATGAGCACCACAGGCAACGAACGCGGACTCACCCTGCGCAGCCCGGGCCGCTTCACGGCCGCCGCGGACCGGCTGACCGCGCTGTGGCACGAGCACGGCGACCCGGCGGACACGGCGCTGCGCGACCGGGTCGCCGACGCGGTGATCGGGGCCCGCGCCTACCGGCTCTTCTCCTACGCGGGCGCCTCCCAGGTGCTGTACGGCGACGGCGGTCCGGCCGGACCGACCTCCAGCCTCAACAAGATCTACTGGTCCGAGCTGGACATCGCACTCCACGAGACGGCGCTCGACCTGCTCGGCCCGTACGGCGAACTCGCCGACCACGCGGCCGAATCCCCTTCGGGCGGCTGGGCGGAGGGCTACACCTTCTCGCTGGCCGGTCCCGTCTACGCGGGCACCAACGAGATCCAGCGCGACATCATCGCCGAGCGGCTGCTCGGCCTGCCGAAGGGGCGCCGCTGATGCGTTTCCTCCTGGACGCCGAGCAGCGGGACTTCGCCCGCTCCCTCGACGGTCTGCTCACCTCCTGCGACACCCCGGCCGCGATACGGGCCTGGGCGGCCGGCGACCACGGGCCCGGGCAGGCCGTGCGGTCCCGGCTGGCCGAGGCGGGGGTCTTCGCCCTCGCGGTACCGGAGAAGCACGAGGGCCTGGGCCCGCTGCCCCTCGAACTCGCCCTCGCCTTCGAGGTGCTGGGGCGGCACGCCGTCCCCGGACCACTGGTCGAGACGGTTGCCGCGGCGGCCCTGCTCGACCGGCTCGGCGACGACCGCGTCGCCGGCGACCGGCTGCCCGGCATCGCCTCGGGGAAGTCCGCCGTCTCGCTCTGCCTGACCTCGCTCGGCCCGTTCGCCCTGGACGCGGACGCGGCCGACGCGGTGTTCGTGGTGGACGGCGACACGCTGCGCCTCGCCGCCGGGGCGGGGCCCGTGCAGCCCTCGGCCGATCCCGGCCGGCGGCTGTCGCGGCCGTCGGGCGGGACCGTCCTCGCCCGGGGCGCCGCGGTGACGGCCGCCGCCGGGTACGCGGCCGACGTCGCCGCACTCGTCACGGCGGCGCAGTCGCTCGGTGTCGGCCGGACCCTGCTGGCCCGTACCGTCGCCTACGTCACCCGGCGCACCCAGTTCGGCGTGGCCATCGGGTCCTTCCAGGCGGTCAAGCACCGGCTGGCCGACACCCTGCTGGCCCTGGAGTTCGCCGAACCACTGGTGCACGGCGCGGCTCTCGCGCTGGCCGCCGGGGACGACGACGCGGGGCGGGCGGTCGCCGCGGCCAAGGTCACGGCGGGTGAGGCGGCGTACGGGGCGGCCCGCACCGCCCTCCAACTGCACGGCGCCGTGGGCTACACCGATGAGCTCGACCTGTCCCTGTGGATCCGCAAGGCGCGGCCGCTGCGCGACGCGTGGGGCACCCCGGCCGCGTGCCGGGCCCGCGTCATGGGAGCGGCGCGATGAGACTGACGCAGGAGCAGGAAGAGCTGCGATCGGCCGTACGTTCCCTGCTGACACAACATCAAGACGCGGCTGCCTGGGAGCCGTTGGCCACCCAGATCGGTGCGGCCGGGCTCGCCGTCCCGGAGGGGTACGGCGGGGCGGGCGGCGGCGCCCGGGATGTCCATGTGCTGATGGAGGAGCTGGGCAGGAGCCTGAGCCCGCTGCCGTGTCTGGGTTCTGCGGTGCTCACCGTGGGCGCGCTGCTCGCCTCCGGGGACCGGGAGGCGTGCGGGCGGCTGCTGCCCGGGCTCGCCGCGGGCAGCTCGGTGGGCACGCTGGCCTGGGCGGAGCACGGCTCCTGGGACCTCGGTGCGGTACGTGCCGAGGCGGCCCCGTGCCCCGGCGGCGGCTGGCTGGTCACCGGGGCCAAGGAGCACGTCCTGGACTGGCCGGCGCTCGACGTCGTGCTGGTCGCGGCCCGGACGGCGGCCGGGGTTTCGCTCTTCGAGGTGGTGCCCGGTGCCGCCGGTGTGCGCCGGGAGCCCGTGGTGACCCTGGACGGCACCCGGGCACAGGCCCGTTGGGTGCTCGACGGCGCCGAGGGGCGGCTGCTGGGCGCGGACGGTGACGGCGCCCGGGTTCTGGAGCATGTCCGGGACCTGGCGTGCGCGGCACTCGCCGCGGAGCAGGTGGGTGCCGCCGGGCGCTGCCTCGAACTCACCGTCGAGTACACCCGCGACCGGGTGCAGTTCGGCCGGGCGATCGGTTCGTTCCAGGCGGTCAAGCACCGGCTGGCGGATGCCTATGTCCTGGTGGAGTCCGCGCGTTCGGCGGCGCTCGGTGCGGCGTTCGCCGCCGACGAGGACCCGGGCGCGCTGCCGAGGGCCGCCGCCGTCGCGAAGTCGGTCTGCTCCGAGGCGTTCTCGGCGGTGGCCGGCGAGATGATCCAGCTGCACGGCGGGATCGGGATCACCTGGGAGCACGACGCGCACCGCTTCTTCAAGCGGGCGCACGGGGCGGGCGAGCTGTTCGGACCGCCCGCGCAGCACCGGGCACGGCTCGCCGCCGGGCTCGGCCTGGCCGCCCGATGAGCGGGCACCGGCAGACGGAGAAGGGCGTGCGGCACATGGACATCGGCGATCCGCTGGACTTCGCGGGGCGCGTGGTGCTGGTCACCGGCGGCACCAAGGGAATCGGAGCCGCCATCGCCGGGGCATTCCTCGGTGCCGGGGCCGACGTGGTGGTCTGCGGCCGCGGCACCCCGCGGACCCTGCCGTCGGCCGGGGGCCGGGAGGCGGTCTTCGTCCCCGCCGACGTGCGCGATCCGGCGGCGGCGTCCTCGCTGGTGGACGCGGCGGTGGAACGCTTCGGCCGGCTCGATGTGCTCGTCAACAACGCGGGCGGCTCCCCGGACGCCGACGCGGCGACCGTCTCGCCGCGTTTCGTCGAGAAGATCGTGGCGCTCAACCTGCTCGCGCCGTTCTACGTGGCGCAGGCCGCTCACCGCGTGATGGCGGTCCAGGACGGCGGGGGCTCGGTCATCAACATCGGCAGTGTCTCCGCCCACGATCCGCAGCCGGGCACCGCCGCCTACTCGGCCGCCAAGGCGGGGCTGCTGGCCCTCACCCGGGCGCTGGCCCTGGAGTGGGCGCCGGCGGTCCGGGTCAACCACATCACCACGGGGCTGATCCGCACCGAGAGCGCGGCGTCGGTCTACGGCACGGACGGCGGGGCGGCGGTGGCGGGCGTCATCCCGATGGGACGGATGGCGGTGCCCGGCGACGTGGCTCGCGCCTGTCTGTTCCTGGCGGGCGGCCTGTCCGGGTACGTCAACGGGGCGGACCTCGCGGTGCACGGCGGCGGGGAGTTCCCCGCCCGCTACCTCGCCGCACGGTCGGCCGGCGGACCTGGCTGAGGGCGTACGGAGAAGGTCCCGGCAGCCCGCACCCTCACGCGGGCGCCGGGCCGCAGCCCCGGGCCCGATGCCGGCTCACCTGGCCACCGCGGTCTCCCGGTCGACGCGGGACAGCTTCTCCGGGTTGCGGACGGCATAGAGGCCGCTGATGAGACCGCCCTCCAGACGCACCGCGAGCACCGTGTCGATCTCGCCGCCCGTCCGCACGATCAGTGCCGGGTGCCCGTTGACCTGGGCCGGCTCCAGGGTCGCCGCGGCGATCCTCAGGAGCACATCGGCGACGGTCCGTGCACCGGTGACGGGCTCCAGTGCGGCCCGTACGACTCCGCCGCCGTCGGTCAGCAGCACGACGTCCGGGGCGATCATGTCGAGCAGGCGCCGCAGATCACCCGTTTCGACCGCCTCCTGGAAGGCCGCGAGCGCGCCGCGCGTCTGGGTCCGGGAGACGGCCTCGCGCGGGCGGCGCGCCGCGACATGGGCCCGTGCGCGGTGGGCGATCTGGCGGACGGCGGCAGGGGTCTTGCCGACGGCCTGCGCGATCTCGTCGTACTCGACGGCGAAGACGTCACGCAGCACGAACACGGCCCGTTCGGTCGGGCCGAGGGTCTCCAGGACCAGCAGCATCGCCATGGACACGCTGTCGGCCAGCTCCACGTCATCGGCGACGTCGGGCGCGGTGAGGAGGGGTTCGGGCAGCCAGGGGCCGACGTAGGACTCCTTGCGGCGGCTCAGCGTGCGCAGCCGGGTCAGGGCCTGGCGCGTGGTGACGCGGACGAGGAAGGCGCGGGGTTCGCGGACCGTGTCCTGGTCGATGCCCGCCCAGCGCAGCCAGGTCTCCTGAAGGACGTCCTCGGCGTCGGCGGCGGAGCCGAGCATCTCGTAGGCGACGGTGAACAGCAGATTGCGGTGGGCGACGAACGCCTCCGTGGCCGCGTCCGTGCCCGCCGCGCGCGGGCCTTCCCCGCCCGCGCCGGCCGCTCGTCCAGCCTGCTCCTCCATCGTCGGCTCCCGTCTTCGCTGTCTCGTCCGCGTCACTCACAAGTCGCCGCTCCCCGCCTTCCTGTGACACGTCAGCGCAATGACCTACGTCACACCGCCGTGCTGTCACGGGGCCGGGGCGGCCGGCGACTCATGGGCATCGGAACGCCGCACGGACGATCCGCGCGGCACACGGAGCCACGAGCGAGGACGTTGAGATGGAACCCCGTATGAACCTGTTCGAGAACGAGACCGGCGCCCGGATCGGCAAGCGTATCTACGCCGTCAGTCAGGTGATCCAGGCGTCGGCCCTGCCGGAACCCACCCAGCAGCTGGTGCAGTTGCGCGCCAGCCAGATCAACGGCTGCGGCTTCTGCCTGGACATCCACGCCAAGGACGCCGCGGCGGCCGGCGAGAGCGCGACCCGGCTGAACCTGGTCGCCGCCTGGCGCCACTCCACGGTGTTCAGCGAGGCCGAGCGCGCCGCCCTGGCACTCACCGAGGAGGGCACCCGCATCATCGACGGCCACGGAGGTGTCTCGGACGAGACCTGGGCGCAGGTCCGCAAGCACTACGACGACGACCAGACCGTCGCGCTGGTCTCCCTGATCGCGATGATCAACGCGACCAACCGGCTCGGCGTGATCCTCGACAACCAGGGCGGCGCCTACACACCCGGCGCCCTCGCCGCCCTGGCTGACTGATCACGGCCGATGCCGCGCGGGCCCGGGTCGCACGACCCGGACCCGCGCGGGTCGATGAGGAAGCGACCGGGCCCCCTCTTGACCTCAAGCGCGGTTGACGCAGCAAGGTCTCTGCCCATGACACGTTTCCTCGATCTCGTTCATCCCGCCGCCGGTACCGCCCTGATGAGTGAGTGGCTCACGGGTTCCGCCGGGCGTTCGCGCGCCGCCGCCGATGCCATCGCCGCGGAATGGGCGGCGGCCGGGACGCCGTCCGGGCGCCTGGCCCAGCACATCTTCCTCGACACCGATGGCACCGGCCTGCTCTTCTACGCCCAGTGGACCGGCGACGAGGAGCATCTGGCGTGGGCCCGCGCCCATCGCGCCGGCACCGTCAGCCGCGTCGACACGCTCGTCCCGGGGATCGAGCGCCCCGGACTCCGCCGCACCCGGCTGGAACGCAGCGTCGTCCACGACGCCGAGCGGCCGGCCGGTGTCTTCGTGGTCACCACCCTGGCGGCCGCCGAAGCGGAGAGCGCCGTGGCACCGGCGCCGGGTCTGCTGGCAGCGCACGTCCACCTGACGTCCGGTGGCGACCGGGCGATCGTGATCGGCGAGTGGACCGACGCCGCCGCCCGCACCGAGGCGGCCACGGGCACCGACCCCTTCAAGCGCTACACCCTCCACCACGCGTCCTGACCGGCCTGACGGAACTCGCCCCGCCGCGCCGGACGGGGTGAAGGCGTCCGGCGGATCCTCCACACCGCACACCCCTCCCGCCCCTCCCGGGAAAGAATTTTGCCCAGGGCGCAAACTTGCATAGCATGCACCTTCATGAGTGCCGACGACACATCTCTCGGGCTGCGCGAACGCAAGAAGCGCGCCACGCGCGACGCCCTTGCCGACATGACCCTGCGCATGGCCGCGGACCGAGGGATCGAGAACGTGACCGTGGAGGCGGTCACCGACGCCGTCGGCGTCTCCGTGCGCACCTTCTTCAACTACTTCCCCTGCCTGGAGGACGCCCTCACCCGTCCCGTCCAGGAGAACGCCGAGCGCACCCGCCGTGCCGTGCTCAACGCGCCGGAGCACCTCACGGCGCTCGAAGCCCTCAGTGAGGCACTCGCCCAGGAGCTCGCCCAGATCGAGGAGGACCACGAACGCTGGGAACTCCAGATGGCGGTGCTGAAGAGGAGCCCTGCCCTGCTCCCCGGCTTCCTGGCCGCGCAGGGTGCCGACGAACGCGCCCTGGTCGCCGTCGTGGCCGAGCGACTGGGCCAGGACCCCGAGAACGATCTCTATCCCCGGCTCCTGGCACACGTGGCGATCGCCGCCGTGCGCGCCGCGGTCGAGGTCTGGGCGGCCTCCGGCCGTACCCGTACGTTCCAGAGCCTCTGCCGCGAGGCCTTCGCCGCACTGTCCGCCGGACTGAAGACCTGAAGACCTCAAGGCTCGAAGGCCTGAACGCCCCACGGCTTCACGGCCCGACGGCCCGAGACACCCACCACCGCACCAGTCACCAGAGAATGAGGAACGACAGCCGATGACCGCTGCCGTCACACCCGAAACCGGCACCGCCGGTGCACCACAGGAAGCCGCGTCCGGCATGACGCGCCGCCAGATACTCCAGGCCATGTCGGGCCTGATGGCCGGCATGTTCGTGGCCATCCTGGCCTCCACCGTGGTCTCCAACGCCCTGCCGAGGATCATCGCCGATCTGAACGGCAGCCAGTCCTCGTACACCTGGGTCGTCACGGCCGAACTCCTCGCCATGACGGCGACCGTCCCGATCTGGGGCAAACTCTCCGACCTGTACGACAAGAAGCTGCTCATCCAGCTCTCGCTGTCGATGTTCGTCGTCGGCTCGCTCGTCGCGGGCTTCTCGCACAGCGTCGGACTGCTCATCGTGAGCCGTGTCGTGCAGGGCATCGGCGCGGGCGGTCTCACGGCCCTCGCCCAGGTCGTGATGGCGGCGATCATCCCGCCGCGTGAACTCGGCCGCTACTCCGGCATCTTCGGTGCCGTCTTCGCCGTCGGCACCGTCGCGGGCCCGCTCATCGGCGGCGTGCTCGTCGACACGTCCTGGCTCGGCTGGCGCTGGTGCTTCTTCATCGGCGTACCGTTCGCGCTGCTCGCCATCGTGCTGCTCCAGCTGACGCTGAAACTTCCCACGGTCCGCCGGGAAGTGAGGATCGACTATCTCGGCGCCGTCCTCATCATGAGCGGCGTCAGCGCCCTGCTGCTCTGGGTGACCCTGGCGGGCAACCGGTTCGACTGGGCGTCGTGGCAGACCGCCGCGCTGGTCACCGCAGGTGTGGTCCTGCTGGGCACCGCGGTCCTGGTCGAGTCCAGGGTCAAGGAACCGATCATCCCGCTGGACATCTTCCGCAACCGCACCGTGGCACTCACGACCGTCGCGAGCCTGCTGGTCGGCGTGGCCATGTTCGGCGGCACGGTGTTCCTGTCGCAGTACTTCCAGATCTCGCTCGGCAAGACCCCGACCGTCGCGGGCCTGATGAGCCTTCCGATGATCCTCGGTCTGATGGTCTCCACGACCGTGGCCGGGCAGATCATCTCCGCCCGGGGCAAGTGGAAGGGCTTCCTGATCGCGGGCGGCGTCATCATGACCGCGGGCATGGGTCTGCTGTCGACGATCGGCGCCGACTCCTCCTTCGTCGTGCTCAGCCTCTACATGGTCGTGCTCGGCGTCGGCGTCGGCATGCTGATGCAGAACCTGGTGCTGGCCGCCCAGAACGACGTGCCCGCGTCGGAACTCGGCGCGGCCACCTCGGTGCTTTCGTTCTTCCGGAGCCTCGGCGGGGCCATCGGTACGAGCGCCCTGGGCGCCGTCCTCGGCCACCGGGTGGCCTCCGAGATGGAGAAGGGCTTCGGCGGGGCGGCGGACAACGGGGGCGCCGGACACGGTGTTCCCAACCTCAGCACCCTTCCCGAACCGGCCCGTCAGGTGGTCGAGCACGCGTACGGCGTCGCGACCGCGGACGTCTTCCTGATCGGTGCCCCCTTCGCGTTCCTCGCCCTGATCGCGGTCCTGTTCATCAAGGAGAAGCCGCTCAGGACGCAGAGCGGCATGGAGCGGCTCGCCGAGGAGACCGCCGCTGCGGAGACCGCGGCCGCACCGGCCCACTGACCACTCCACCCGGTCACCCGAGCCCCGTACCGGCACGCACCCGCGTGCTGGTACGGGGCTTTCCACCTGTCATGGTGTCGCCATGACTCCCCCCTCCCCCGCCGACTCCCTCGCGGCCGACGCGGAACGCTTCCCCGCCCAGTTCGCCCGCACCCGGCGCTTCTCCCTCGGGGTGCCCCGGCAGTTCACCGTCTCCCCCGACGGCGAACGGGTGCTGTTCGTCCGCGGCACCTCGGGCACCGACCCGGTGAGCAGGCTCTGGCTGCACGAGAACGGCACGGAGCGGCTGCTCGCCGATCCCCTCGCCCCCGGCTTCGCGGACGAGGCGGCGGGCGGGGTGCCGCCGGAGGAACTGGCCCGCAGGGTACGGGCCCACGTCACCTCGTCGGGCGTGGTCTCGTACGCCACCGACACGTCCGGGCGGCTGGTGGCCTTCGCGCTCACGGGCACCCTGTGGGTGGTCCGCACCGAAGGGGGCGCCCCGCGCCGCATCACCACGGCGGGACCGGTCGTCGACCCGCGCCCCTCGCCCGACGGCTCCCTGATCGCGTACGTGTCGGCGGGCGCGCTGCGGACCGTACGCGCGGACGGGACGGACGACCGGCCGCTCGCGGAACCGGACGGGGAGCACATCACGTACGGCCTGTCCGACTACGTGTCACAGGAGTCGATCGGGCGCTCCCGCGGCTACTGGTGGTCGCCGCGGAGCGACGCGCTCCTGGTCGCCCGGGTGGACACGGCCGGGGTGCGCCGCCGCTACATCACCGACCCGGCGGACCCGGAGCGGCCGCCCCACGTGGTCGCCTATCCGGCCGCAGGCACACCGAACGCGAAGGTGTCGTTGCAAGTGGTTCGGGTGACGGGGGAACGGACCGGTGTCCGGCTGCCCGCGGAGGCCGGCACCGGGCACCCGGAGGCCGGGTGGACGGACCGGGCGTTCGAGTACGTCGTGGCAGCCGGGTGGGACGACCGGGGCCCGCTGGTCTCCGTACAGACACGGGACCAGCGGACGGTCCAGGTCCTGGCGGTGGACGAGGAGTCGGGCACGACCCGCACGGCGCACCGGGAGCACGACGCCGCCTGGGTCGCGCTGCGTCCGGGCACCCCCCTGCGCCTGGCCTCCGGAGCGCTCGTCGTCCCCGCACGGCCGGGCGGCGACACCCAGGGGCTGGACATCGGCGGCGCCACGACACCGCCGGGTCTCGAGGTCCGCGAGGTGCTCGGCGCGGCGGACGGCCGGGTGTTCTTCACCGCGGGCGAGGAGCCGACCGAGGTCCACGTCTGGTCGTACGCCGCCGACGGCTCCGATGAGGAGCCCGTACGGGTCAGCGCGACACCCGGCGTGCACACGGCGGCGGTCGGCGGTCCGACGGTGGTCCTGGACAGCAGGACACCGCAGGGTCATACGGTGACGGTGCTGCGGGCCGGCTCCCCGGCGGGCAGCATCGCGGTCCTGGCCGAGGAACCGCTCGTCACCCCGCGCCCGCTGGCCCTGAGCCTGGGCAGGCGGGAACTGCGCAGCAGGCTCTACCTGCCCTCCTGGCACCGGCCGGGCGACGCCCCGCTGCCGGTGCTGCTCAGCCCCTACGCCGGACACGGCATGCAGCTCGTCCTGGAGGTGCGGACCTGGTGGGTGGCGGTGGCCCAGTGGTTCGCCGAGCAGGGGTTCGCGGTGCTGGTCACCGACGGCAGGGGCACCCCGGGCCGGGGCGAGGCGTGGGAGAAGTCGGTGCACGGCGACCGCCTCACGGCCGTCCTGGAGGACCAGATCGACGCGCTGCACGCGGCGGCGGACCACCATCCCGGGCTCGACACGGCCAGGGTGGCGATGCGCGGCTGGTCGTTCAGCGGGTATCTCGCGGCGGCGGCGGTGCTGCGGCACCCGGAGGTCTTCCACGCGGCGGTGGCGGGCGCCGCACCGGCCGACCGGCGGCTCTACGACACCCATTGGGAGGAACGTTTCCTGGGACACCCGGACGTGCTGCCCGAGAACTACACCCGCAACTCGCTCCTGGACGAGGCGGGGGCCCTGACCCGGCCGCTCATGCTCGTGCACGGACTTGCCGATGACAATGTGGCCGTGGCGCACACGCTGCGGTTCTCCGCAGCACTGCTCGCCGCGGGCAGGCCGCACACGGTGCTGCCGCTGTCGGGCGCCGGCCACCTGGTCAGCCAGGAGCGGACCGCGAGCAACCTGTTGCTGCTGGAGCGGGATTTCCTGAGGAAGTCCCTGGGGCTTTGAACACGGGGTACCGGCCGCGCGTACCCCTGGACGAAGCGTCGGAGCCATGAACACCGCGGAAGGGATTGCCAGCATGAGCGCATCGCAGGACCACGAGGCCCGTATCGGACGCCGGACCGTCGTCACGGCGGCCGGGGCCGTCTCCGTGGCCGCCCTGCTGACCGCGTGCGGCGGCTCGGACGAGCCGGCCGGGTCGGGCACCGTCAAGGAGGCCGATGACAGCACGGACGGCAGCGGGGGCCCCGTCCTCGCGAAGACCGCCGACATCCCGGAGGGCGGCGGCAAGATCTTCACGGATCAGGGCGTCGTGGTCACTCAGCCCACCGCCGGTGAGTTCAAGGCGTTCTCCTCCAAGTGCACCCACATGGGGTGCGCCGTGTCGAGCGTCTCGGACGGCACCATCAACTGTCCCTGCCACGGGAGCAAGTTCGACGTGGCGACGGGCGACGTCAAGACGGGACCGGCCACCAAGCCGCTGCCCGCCACCCCGATCACGGTCCAGGGCGACTCGATCAGCCTCGCGTCGTAGCGTCCCCGCCGCCCGGCCGCCTCACGGCCCGTCCGCCGCGCCAGCAGCCGAGCAGGTCGTCGGTCGTGGCCACGGTGGCCACGAGGGCCAGGGTGTTGCGGATCATCGCGGGGGTGTAGTCGGCGGGCACCCCCGCGATGGCATCGGACGGCACCACCGCCGCGTAGCCGAGGTTCACCGCGTCGAAGACCGCGTTGGGTATCGCCACGTTCGCGGACACACCGGTGACGACCAGGGTGCGGCAGCCCAGGTTGCGGAGCAGCGCGTCCACGTCCGTGCCCGCTATCGGCGAGAGGCCGTGCAGCCTGCGGACGACGAGGTCCTCGTCCGCCACCTCGATGGGCTCCGCGATCCGTACCGCCGTGGTGCCGGAGTGCTGCTGTACGGGAAGCCGCCCGGCGGCACGGAAGAGGCGGGCGTTGGTGTTCGCGCCACGGCCGTCCGGGCGGCGTTCGGCCACCGCGTGCAGCACCTGGACTCCCGCTTCGTGGGCGGCGGAGACCAGCCGGGCGACGTTGTGCAGGGCCCCGGAGGACCGGGCCTCCTTGGCGAGTTCGGGCAGCGCGCTGCCGGGTCCCACGACACCCTGCTGGCACTCGACCGTCAGCAGGACGGTGGTGGCCGGTTCGACCTGCTCGGCTAGCTGTTCCCTGGACGGCACGGCTGCCCCTCTCGGTGACGGATCGGCGCGCGAGGTTAACCTCCATTGCGCGATGAAGGAAGAGGCCTCATGATTCCTGACACCTAGTCAGCTATCGGGAGGGGGCCACCCATGGCCGTCAGTCAGCGGCGGGGCCGCCGGATCATGATGACGGACGAGGAGCGCGACGCCTACCTCGCCGATCAGCGCACCTGCCGGGTCGCCACGGTGGGTGCGGACGGCCGCCCGCACGTCGGCGCGCTCTGGTTCTGCTGGGACGGCACCTCGCTGTGGCTCTACTCCATCACCCGGAGCCTGCGCTGGTCCCAGCTGAGCCGCGATCCGAAGATCGCCGTGGTGGTCGACGACGGGGTGGAGTACGGGGAACTGCGCGGCATCGAGCTCTCGGGCGACGTCGTCTTCGTCGGCGAGGCGCCGCGCACCGGCGAACCCTGCCCGGAACTCACCGTTCCGGAGAGGCTGTTCGCGGCGAAGTACTTCGGCATGGAGACGATGCCGCACGACGGCCGGCACGCCTGGGCACGGCTGACCCCGGACGCCCTCACCTCCTGGGACTTCGGCAAACTCGGCGGCCCGGCCGGGAGCTGAACCGGGCGGCCCGCCGGTCTGCCGGCCGGAGGAGTCCGGGCCCGGCCCGGGCAGCAGGGCGGCCGGCCGGACGTCAGGAGCCCGCCGGCGGATCGTTCAGCGCCCGCCCCGCCTCACGGAGCGCCGCGACCGCCGCCCTGATCGAGGGGCGCCGGTCGGCGTCCGTCCGCCACACCGCATGCACATGCCGTCTCATCTGCTGCCGCACCGGCACCAGCCGCACCCCGTCGGGCACCGGGCCGCGGCCCAGCCGGGGCGCCACACAGACCCCCATTCCCGCGTCGATCAGCGCGAGTTGGGTGTGGTGCTCGCCCGCGAGGTGGGCGATGCGCGGCTCGATGCCCTTGGAGCGGAGCGTGAACATCAGCCAGTCGTAACAGAATTCGCCCTCGGGCCAGGACACCCAGTCGTCGTCGGCGAACTCCTCCAGGCCGACCTCGTCCCGCCCCGCGAGCGGGTGACCGGCGGGCATCGCGATGTCGGGGGCGTCGTCGAGCAGCTCCGCCCGGGTGAGACCGCCCGGGACCGGCAGCCGCTTGTTGCTCCAGTCCAGCACCACCGCGAGGTCCAGGTCCCCCCTGAGCACCGCCCGGATCCCGTTCTCGGGCTCCAGCTCCTGCGTACGCACCCGCAGTTCGGGGTGGTCCGAGCGCAGGGCGCGCAGCGTCGACGGGAACAGTCCGCGCGCGGCGGTGGGGAAGGCACCCAGCCGGATCTCGCCCACCACCTCGCCCCGCTGGGCCTCGATGTCGGACTGGGCGAGCTCGACCTGCGAGAGGATCCGGGCCGCGTGGTCGGCGAGCAGCTGTCCCGCGTCGGTGAGCCGGACCCCGCGGCCGTTCCTGGCCAGCAGCTGCTGGCCCACCTCCCGCTCCAGCTTGGCCATCTGCTGCGAGACGGCCGAGGTGGTGACGTGCAGCCCCTCGGCGGCGCCGCTGACCGAACCGAGCCGGGCGAGGGCATCCAGGGTGCGCAGCCGCTCCAGGTTCAACATGTAAGCAATGCTACGGGAGTGAGCGCACAAAGTCTCACTTGTGCTACGAGATCGAAGTCGTCATCGTTGACCTCATGAGCGCACCGCCCGCGCCGGGAACTCCGGCCGCCGAGACCACCCCCGCATCACGGACCCTCGCCGGCACCGCCCCGGCCCGTCGCCCGGCCCTGGACTGGCGGCTGCGCTTCGCGGCCCTCTCGCTCATCTGGGGCTTCAGCTTCCTCCTGATCAAGGTCGGGACCGACGGCTACGCCCCGTTCCAGGTCACGCTCGGCCGGCTCCTGTCGGGGACGGCGGTCCTGGCCGTGGCCATGGCGGTGAAGCGGGAGCGGCTGCCGCGCACCGCGCGCACCTGGGGACATCTGGCCGTCGCCGCCTTCCTCCTCAACGCCCTCCCGTTCTCACTGTTCGCCTATGCCGAGCTGACCATCCCGTCGACGCTCGCCGGTATCTGCAACGCGACGTCACCGCTCTGGGGCATGGCGCTGTCGCTCGTCGCCCTCTCCGAGGACCGCCCCACCCGTCGCCGTGTCGCCGGCCTCGGGCTCGGCTTCCTCGGCGTGCTGACCGTGCTGGGCGCCTGGCAGGGCTTCTCCGGCCTGGCCTTCAGCGGTACGGCCATGGCGCTGCTGGCCTCCCTCAGCTATCCGATCGGCTGGATCTACGTCCGCCGCACGCTCGCCGGGAGCGGCTCGTCGGCCCTCGCCCTCACCGGCAGCCAGCTCTTCCTCGGCACGGTGCAGCTCGCCCTGGTGACCCCGCTGTTCACCTCGGCGCCCGACGCCTTCCCGCTGTGGCCCACTCTGGCCGTCGTCGCCCTGGGGGCGCTCGGCACCGGTCTCGCGGTCCTCCTCCAGTACGGACTCGTCACCGAGGTCGGCCCGACGACCGCACAGATGGTCACCTACTTCATCCCCGTCATCGCCACCGCCGCCGGCGTCGCCGTGCTCGGTGAGCAGCTGAGCTGGAACACCCCGGTCGGCGCCCTCGTGGTCCTGGCCGGTGCCGCCCTCACCCAGAGCAGGGCCCGTACCGGCGGGCCGGCCGGCCCGCCGAACGCCGTCGCCGGAACGCGGCGCCGGGAACGGCGGCCGTCCCTCATCCGTAGCTGAGCGGATTCGCGGGCTCCGCGGCCGCCGCCACCGCGTCCGCCAGCGGAGCGATGTCGGCGTCGGTGAGCGACGAGACGGTGAGCCGTATCCCCGGGGGCGCGGCCATCCGGAACCGGGCCCCGGGTGCCGCCGCCCAGCCCGCGTGCAACAACCGCGCCACGGCACCCGTCTCGTCGCCGACCGGGACCCACACGTTCATCCCGCTGCGCCCGTGCGCCTCGACGCCCCGCTCCTCCAGCGCCGCCACCAGCGCGTCGCGACGGCGGGCGTACGCCCGGGCGACGTCGCGCGGGTCGACCGCGCCCGACGTCCACAGGTGCACCATCGCCCGCTGCAGCAGCCGGCTCACCCAGCCGGGCCCCAGCCGCTGCCGGCCCGAGACGCGGTCGGCCGTGACGGCGTCCCCGGTCAGCACGGCGACCCGGAGGTCCGGCCCGTACGCCTTGGAGACGGACCGCACGAACGCCCAACGGTCGGTCGCGCCGGCCAAGGGGTGCAGCGGCAGGTCGACGATGGCGTGTCCGTGGTCGTCCTCGATCAGCAGCACCCCGCGGTACCCGGCGAGGACCGCCCGCAGTTCGGCCGCGCGGGCTGCGCCGATCGCCGCCCCGGTCGGGTTCTGCGCGCGGTCGGTGACGACGGCCGCGCGCGCACCCGCCCTGAGCGCCGCGTCCAGCGCGTCCGGCAGCGGTCCCTCGTCGTCGACCGCCACCGGGACCGGGCGCATGCCCAGCGCCGGGACGAGGTCCAGCAGGCTGCCCCAGCCCGGGTCCTCGACCGCGACGGCGTCACCGGGCCGGAGATGGGCGGCCAGCACCCGCTCGATCGCGTCCAGCGAACCCGAGGTGGCGATCACCGGCCCGGCCGGAACACCGTCCGCGTCGAACCCGGCCCTGGCCAGCGCGGCGAACTCGGCGTCCACCGGCTCCTGTGCGTACATCCCCGGCCCCCGCGCATACTCCTCGGCGACCGCGGCCAGCGCCTCCCCCAGCGACGGCAGCAACGCCGGGTCGGGATTGCCGTCCCCCAGGTCCCGCACACCCGGCGGCGCCTCGACCCGCACCGAACCGCGCACCGTGCTCGCCGGGCGCGGCCGGACACGGCTCCCCCTGCGCCCCGCCGTCTCGATCACCCCGCGCTCGCGCAGGGTGCGATAGGCGGCCGCCACCGTATTCGGGTTCACCTCCAGCCGACTCGCCAACTCCCGCATGGGAGGCAGCATCTGACCGGGCGCCAGCTCACCCGAGCCGACCGCCCGCTCCACACTGGCGGCGATTTCCGATGCACGCCGCCCACTGATCCGATACTCTCCTAGCACAAAGATCAGTATGCACTAGTGCAATGGAGTACGCAATGCCGGACACCCACCAGCCGCAGACCACGGGCCCGGACGCCGCAGCCGCCTACGAGCCGACCGGGCGCACGGTTCCGACCCGCTCCCGCGAGCGGGCGGCGTACGACCGGGACGTGATCCACTCGATACTCGACGAGGCCTACCTCTGCCACCTCGGTTTCGTCCGGGACGGGGCGCCCGTCGTGCTCCCGACGCTCTTCGGCCGGGTCGGCGAGCGGCTGTACGTGCACGGCTCGACCGGCTCCCGCCCGCTGCGGACGGCGGGCGGGAGCGACGAGGGGCTGGCCGTCTGCCTGACCGTGACGCATGTCGACGGACTGGTGCTGGCCCGGTCCGCCTTCCACCACTCGCTCAACTACCGTTCGGTGGTCGTCCACGGCGTGGCGCACACGGTGACCGACCCCGAGGAGCGGCGCATCGCGCTCGACGCGATCGTGGAACAGGTCGTGCCCGGGCGTTCCACGGACTCGCGCCCCGCGGACGAGAAGGAACTGGCGGCCACCGCCGTGATCCGGCTGGACCTGCGGGAGGTCTCGGCCAAGATCCGTACCGGGGGCCCGAACGACGACGAACGGGATCTCGCGCTGCCCTACTGGTCCGGCGTCGTCCCCCTCGCCCCCGGCTATGCCGCGCCGGTCCCCGCGGACGACCTCGATCCCTCGATCGCCGTCCCGGAGTACCTGAACGCGCTCTGATCACCGACGGGGGGCGGGGCGGTGCGCCGGCGCACCGCCCCGCCGCCCGTGCGGGTCACGCGGGGGCGGCCGCCTCCCGGCGGGCGTGCGCCGCGCCGCGCGTCTCGGCGACCGCCAGTCCGACCACCGCCGTGAGCAGCAGCAGCGTCCCGGCGACCGTGGCCGTGGTGAGCTGCTCGTGCAGCACGACGACGGCGATGACCGCCGCGCTGACCGGTTCGAGCAGCATGATCACCGACACCGTGGCCGCCCGCACCACCGCGGTGCCGGCGAAGTAGAGCGCGTAGGCGAGAGCGGTCGGGATCGCCGCGACGTACACGAGCAGCGTCACCACCCGTACCGCGTGCTCCGTCTGCGGGACGAGTCCCTCACCGGCGGCCATCGGGAGCAGCAGGACCGCGGCGATGCCGAACGCCCAGGCGCTGGTGGCGAGCGGGTCCGCGCCGCCGCCGTCGCGGCCGAGCCGGCGGGTCAGCAGCGTGATCGCGGCGTAGCCGGCGGCGGAGAGCAGGGCCCAGACGATCCCGGCGGGCCGGACCGTGCCCGGGTCGCCGCCGAGCACCAGTACGGCGAGACCGGTCAGCGCCCCGGTGACCGCGGCGAGTCCGCCGCCGCCGAGCCGCTCCCCCATCGTCAGCCGGGCGCCGACGGCGATGAGGACGGGGCCCGCCCCGAGGGTGACCACGGTGGCGACCGCGAGGCCGGTGGCCTGGACGGCGGCGAAGTACGCGGTCTGGAAGACGGCGAGTCCGGTGCCGGTGCCGAGGATGCGCAGCAGCCGCCTGCGCCGGGACTCGGCGGCGGGCCTCCGGGCGGGCCGCAGCACGAGGGCGGCGAGCAGCAGGACGAGGCCGCCGGCGCAGCGCCAGAACGACAGTGCGAGGGGCCCGAGATCGCTGGCCCCGAAGAGCAGCGAGGCGGCGGCGCCGGCCGTGCCCCAGGCCACACCGGCAATGATCAGATAGGACAGGCTCCGCCCGACGGACAGGCCGGAAGCAGGATTCGACACGTGACTTCTCCAAGGAAGACGGGAGGTGGTCGCTCGGCTCCGCATGCGGGCAGCGACGAACCGCTCGGGGACTGCCCGAGCCCGGTCTTCGTCAGATGAGGCCGCCCGCGCGCTAGGCGGCGGGAGGCGGAAGCACAGTCAAATGCATGATCGTCACCCTACGTGGCGGCACGCTCGGCGGACAACTCCCCCGGGGTCCGCTCCGAGTCGTCCCCCGGTCCCGAGGCGACGGGCCCGGAGGGCGCCTTCGGTGTCGAGGACTGCGCGATGAGGGCGCCGGCCAGCACCAGCGAACCGCCGAAGAGCTGGGCGGCCGCCAGATGCTCCCCGAGCAGCACCCAGGCGAGTACGGTCGCGATGACCGCTTCGAGGCAGGCGACGACGCCGGCGACGGCCGGGGACAGCATCCGCACGGAGATCACCCCGGTCACGTACGCGATGACGGTGGCGAGCAGCACGATCCAGACGAGCAGCAGCCAGGCGGGCACATCCGTGCCGTTCATGACCGTGTCTCCGCCCAGGAGGGACCAGTCCATGCCCCACGGCCGGGCCACCACCGTGAGGACCACGGCCCCGATCAGCAGCCCGTAGGCGATGACCCCGACCGGATGCGGAGGCTCGGCATCCCCCGCCGTCGTGCCGCTTCCCTGATCGGAGAGGACGAAGTAGCCGACCTGGCAGCAGGCGGCACCGAGGGCGAGCAGCAGTCCGACGGCGTCGAAGGTCAGCCCGGACCACACCTCGACCACACAGGCGAGGCCGCCCACCGCAAGCACCACACCGACGGCGGCCGCCCGGGTCACCGGGCGGCGCTGGACGAAACGCACCCAGCCGAGGACGAGCGCGGGCGCCAGGTATTCGACGAGCAGCGCGACACCGACCGGGATACGGGAGATCGCGGCGAAGTAGCAGGCCTGCACCCCCGCGACGGCGAGGAGCCCGAACCCCAGCAGCAGTACGGGGCGGCTGCGGACCAGGCCCCGGTGGCGCCAGGCCACGGGGAGCATGACGAGCGCGGCCCCCACCACCCGCAGCCACACCACGTGGAGCGGGTCGAGCCCCGCTTCGATGAGCGGCTTGGCAGCCACTCCGGAACCACCGAACGCAAAGGCCGAGGCGAGGGCGAGTCCCAGGCCGGCGCTTCTTCCCTGAGACGCGTGCATCGGCACATCATGACAGCTGGCGTCAGGAGCGTCACCCCTGTGACGCCTGACCGGGGTAACACTCCGATGTCATCGGCGCCCCTGACGCACAGTCCGGCGCCCCGGCCCTCGCGATCCACCGCGGAACCCGCTTTCGCTACGCCCCGGACCCCGCGGCCACCGACGCGCCCGCGCGGGCGACGGCAAGGGCGTCCATATAGTCGCGCACCCGCGTGATCAGCCCGTCCCTGACCTCGATGATCAGCAGTCCGGGCACGGCGAAGCCGTCGCCCTCCGCCGACCGCACCACGACCACGTGCTCGGCGACGACCGTGCCGGGGTCGGCGGCCGGGCGGACGGCCACGTCCGCGATCTCCACCACCTGGAGCGGGCTGGCGCCCCAGGCCGCCCGGTAGCCGGCCCGCACCTCCTCACGGCCCGTGAAGCGGGCGGGGAAGCCGGGGGCAGAGAAGGGGAATTCGTGCAGCGCGTCCACGGCGTACAGATCGGCGAGGTCGTCGGCCGACTTGTCCAGCATGGCCCGGTGGTAGCAGCCCAGCACCGTGCGCGGCGTACGAGACGTGAGCCCCCGGGAATCCGTCATGGAATCCGCTCCATTCACTCAACGACTGTTGAGTGAATGACGGTACGAGCCGGTCCGCCATCGGTCAACAGCTGTAGAGTGAATCCGTGACCAGCCACCCCCTCTCCCGCGCGGACCGCCGCCGGGCCACCGAGGCGCGCATCCTCGACAGCGCCCGGGAACTGTTCGCGGCGAAGGGGTTCGACCGCACCACCATCCGCGCCGTGGCGTCCTCGGCGGGCGTCGACCCGGCCCTGGTGATGCAGTACTTCGATTCAAAGCGCGGGCTGTTCACCCGGGCCGTGCAGGCACCGCCCGCAGCTCAGGCGTCGGTGGACGGCGACGCACTGCTCGGCCATCTGATGGCCACCCTGGGCGTCAAGCTCGGCGGAATGCCCGACGGCACACTGGCGATGCTCCGCTCCATGCTCACCGACCCAGCCTCCGCCGAACACGCCCGCGAGACGCTCGACCGCCAGATCACCGCCATCGGTGACGCCCTGTCGGCCGACGACGGGGGTGGTGAGTACGGGGACGGCAGCGACGGCAGCGACGGCAGCGACGCGGAACTGCGCGCCGCGCTGATCGTCACCACGATGGTGGGCGTCACCATCGGCCATCAGCTCCTGGGCCTCGCCGCACTCCGGGACGTCCCCGCCGACCGTGTCACCGCCCTGCTGCGCCCGGCGCTCGACGCCCTCACCCGGCCGGCCGGCTGAGTCCGGCGGTCAGCCCCGGCCGGTGCCTTCCACGATCCGGTCCGCGAGCAGCGCCGCGTCGACCCCCGCCCGCTCCAGCACCTCGACCGCCCGGCTCTCCCGGTCCGCGGCAAGCGCCGCGAGCAGGTCGACGCCGCCCGCCCGTTCACGGCCGAGCGAGCGCGCCCGGCCGTAGGCACCCGCCATCGCGGACGCCGCGGCGGGCGACCACCCCTCGGCATCCGCCTCCGGCACCACCGGGACCGCGCCCGAGTCCTCGACCGCCCCCTGCCAGCGGAGCCCGTATCCGATGCTGCGCTGGACGAGGTAGCCGAGCACCCTGGCCAGCTGCGGTCCGCCGTCGAAGGCCTCGCGGACCCCGGGGTCGGACTCGATGAGGGAGTGCAGCAGATGAGCGGTGTCGATCTGCCGGTCACCGTCCCGCAGGGCACGCCTGCGGGCACCGCTCACCACGGCGGCAAGCTCCGCGGTGAGTCCGGCGTCGAACTCAGCACGGTGATTCGGTGCGGGCTGCTGAGGGATCCGCGGGGTCCGGTTCTGCACCCTTCCACCCCATCAGCCCCGAAGAGCCGGAGCGTCCCCGGAGAGTCCCATTGCCGCATCCCACCCGAGTTGGGCACAGAGGAACGATCCCTCCTCCTTACGGATGAGATCGCGCCGTTCCGGAACCTGATTCCGGCAAACGGCGCGCGCCGCCTTGCCATGCGCTCCCGCGGCAACCGGAAGCCTCCTCCGGGGCGTCCCACAGCCCGGAACACTGTTGCGGCGGCAGGAGGGGGTGCCGGAAGTGAGCTGGCTTGTCTCGCTGCCGGCGCTCGACGGGCGCGACTACGTCTACCGGGTCCACGCGCCGCCCGACGCCCTGCCCGCCGACCTCTTCTGGGCGGCGTTCCACTGCCACGACGACGGACCGCACCCCCGCGCGTCCGACCGGTTCGACGCGGCCCTGATCTGGCGGACCTGACCGGATCCGGCAGATCTGACGATTCATCAGTATTGAATGTTCCGGCCGCTGCGGCTACGTTCCGCGACACCGTAACCCGTCGAGAAGGGGTGGTCGCATGGCCGAAGTCAGTGCAGAGGCGCGTATAGAGGCACCGGCCGAGAAGGTCTGGGCGCAGCTGACCGACTTCAGCGCGTACGCGGAGTGGAACGCCACCCACACCAGTTTCCCCAAGGGTGGTCCGGCCACGCTCGAACTCTCGGCGACCTACGAGGAGAACCTGAAGCTGATGGGCTTCCCGGCCGAGGTGACCTGGACGGTCTCGGAGCTGGAGGCCGGCCGGCTGCTGACGACCACGGGCAAGGGCCCGATGGGGGTCAACCTGAAGATGCGCTACGCACTGACCCCCGACGGGGAGGCCACCGCGGTCCGCATCGACGGCGAGTTCACCGGCGCCGCGGTCTCGCTGATGGCGGGCAAGCTCAAGGACTCGGCCACCGCGGCGCTCGTCGAGTCGCTGCGCAAGCTGGACGGTCTGATCGTCGCCTGACCGGGGCCACAGCGGCCCCCGGCAGCACGAAGGGCCCCGCGGCACTGCCGCGGGGCCCTTCGGTACACCTCTGCGCCGGGCTCTCCCACCGCGGGGCTCAGCCCTCGTCGGCGAGGATGAGGTAGAGCTTCTTGCGCGCCTCGTTGATGACGGTCAGCGCCTTCTCGCGCTGGTCGGGCGAGCCGGTCTTCCAGACCTGGCCGAACGCCTCCATCAGACCGAACCCGGCCTGCCGGATCTCGTTCATGCCCTCCCAGTCGACGCCGCGGCCGGCATCCTCCCAGGGCGCGTCAGGGCCCGACTCGGCCTCGGTGCGGCCGGCCTCGGTCAGCGTGAACAGCTTCTTGCCGCCCTCGCTCTCGCTGACGATCAGACCCTCGTCCTCCAGGAGCTGGAGGGTCGGATACACCGAGCCGGGGCTGGGCCGCCAGGCCCCACCGCTGCGCTCGCCGATCTCCTGGATCATCTCGTAACCGTGCATCGGCCGGTCCGTCAGCAGCGCCAGGATCGACGCGCGTACGTCACCGCGGCGCGCCCTTCCCCGTCCGCCGCCCCGGCCGCGTCCGCCCCCGAAGGGACCGCCGCCACCGAAGGGACCGCCGCCGAAAGGCGGTCCGAACTGCCCGAAGGCCGCCCGGCGGCCCTCGAAGTCGCCCCGCTCGCCCCGACCGGGACCGAAGGGGCCACGACCGTGTCCGTGCCCGTGCTCATGTCCGTGCTCATGTCCATGTGAACGCATGACTGCACTCCTTCTCATCTTGATCACTTGTCTGTCGCAGCACGGCTGATGGCCGTACCGCCTATCGCTGTACTGTCGCGATGCGTCAACGATATATCGGAACCGGTCGCCTGGCAAACACCTTCGCCGGGATTTCCGAGCCGCCGACCCGGAATTGGCCTTGGCCTGCGGCTTCGCCCCGCCCCTACGGTCGGCTCATGAGGATTCGTATCGTCGACGCGTTCACCGACCGCCCCTTCGCCGGCAACCCGGCGGGAGTCCTGCTGCTGGGCCCGGAGGGCTTCCCCGAGGACAGCCGGCTCCAGCAGATCGCCACGGAGCTGAACCTCTCCGAGACCGCGTTCGCCCACCCGCTGCCGCCCGGCGGTACCGCGGACTGGGCGCTGCGCTGGTTCACCCCGTCCACCGAGGTCGACATGTGCGGCCACGCCACCCTGGCCACCGCCCACGTCCTGCACACCACGGCGACCGCGACCGGCACAGTGCGCTTCGCCGCCCGGTGCGGGGTGCTCACCTCGACGACGGCTCCGGACGGCTCGATCTCCCTGGACTTCCCCACCGCCCCGCTGACCCCCGACACCCCGCCGCAGGGCCTGGCCGCCGCGCTGGGCGCCGAACCGCTCTCCGTGCACGACACCGGTCCCCATGTGGGCGACCTGCTCGTGGAACTGGCCGACGAGGCCGCCGTACGGGCGCTCGCCCCGGACTTCGCGGCCCTGGCCGCACTCTCCCGGCGAGGGGTCATCGCGACGGCCGCCGCCGCCCCGGACCGCGGCTACGACTTCGTCTCCCGCGGCTTCTTCCCCGCCGTGGGCATCGACGAGGACCCGGTGACGGGCAGCGCCCATACCGCCCTCGCTCCGTTCTGGTCGGCCCGGCTCGGCCGCGACGAGCTGACCGGCCTGCAGGCGTCCGCCCGGTCCGGACTGGTCCGCACCTCGCTGCGCGGCGACCGCACCCTGCTGACGGGCCGCGCCGTGACGGTCGTGGACGGCGAACTGCTGGTCACCCTGTGACGGCAGAAGTGGGCGCACGGCTCGTCCCGTGACGACCGGAGGGGGTGTGCGGTACGAGCCGCACACCCCCTCCCGTCACTCACCCCGCACCGGGCTCACGGCGTGGGCAGCCAGCCCACCTTCCCGGCGAGCAGCGCGTAACCGACGAACGCGCCGATGTCGAGCAGGGCGTGCGCGGCGACCAGCGGCCCCACCCGCTGCCAGCGGCGGTACAGGAGCACGAAGACGACGCCCATCACCATGTTCCCGATGAAGCCGCCGATGCCCTGGTAGAGGTGGTAGGAGCCGCGGAGCACCGAACTGGCCACCAGGGCGGCCATCGGGGTCCACCCCAACTGCCCCAGCCGGCGCAGCAGATACCCGACGACGATCACTTCCTCCAGCACGGAGTTCTGGATCGCCGACAGGATGAGGACCGGGTACTTCCACCACACCTCGGGCAGCGACTCGGGCACGACCGTGAGGTTGAAGCCGGCCGCCCGGGCCACCAGGTAGAAGGCCAGACCGGCGCTCCCGATCCCCGCCGCCACCAGCGCGCCGCGCCCCAGGTCCGACATCGGCCGGGACCGGTCGAAACCGATGACCCGCAGCCCCGCGCCCTCCCTGATCAACAGATGCGCCACCAGCGCGACGGGCACCAGCGCCGTGGTGATTCCGAAGAGCTGCCAGGCGAGATCAAGCCAGGGGCGTCCCGGCGCGTAGGAACTGTTGAGGGTGGCCGCCTGATCCTTCAAACCCCCTGGTTTCGTCAGGGATCCGACAAAACTGATCAGGGCAGACACCCCGCTGGCCCCCAGCGAGAGAGCCAGAACCAACACCGTCTCGGACCGCAAGATCCGTCGTGACACGGCCTCCTGAGGAAAAGAATCAGCCACGCGCCCCGCCTCCACCTGTACACCTGCCCTCAGTTATGCATTCACGTCCCAAGCCGCCCCGCACCCCGCTAGGGTCTCGAATGCAGGTACGAAGATCATGCGCGACAGGCCGGGGGACGAGCACCATCGCCGATGGTGTGGTCCCCCTTTTCCTTGTTCATCCTCAAGGAGGGGCACCACCGACATGGGACGTCACAGCTTGCCGGACGACTACGCCGCGGACGGAAGCGGGGACCGCCCGCCGCGCCGCCGTCGTACCGTAGCCATCGCCACCATGCTCGTTCTCGCGGTGGCCGCGGGAACGGCGGTCGCGGCACAGGGCGGCCTGCTGTCGTTCTCGAAGTCCTGCGAGGACACCGCCGTACATCTGACCATGATGACCTCCCCGGACATCGCGCCCGCCGTGCGTGCCGTCGCCGACAAGGCACGCAAGGACGACCTGAGATCCGACGGCCACTGTGTGGACGTGGACGTGGTGGCGCGTGACTCGTACAAGGTCGCGGACGCCCTCGCCCGCGGCACCCGCCCGCCGGACTACCAGATGTGGCTGCCCGACTCCGACCTCTGGCTGAACAGGGCGAAGGGCAACGGGGACGCCGTTCCGATCACCCCGGGCGACTCCGTCGCCACCTCACCCGTCACCCTCGCCATGGTGCCGTCGGCGGCCAAGACCCTCGGCTGGCCGGAGAAGCAGTACTCCTGGGCTGAGCTGACGGCCGCGGCGATGGAGTCCGACAAGGTCCGTCTCGGCTCGGCCGACCCGGCGCGCAGCGCCACCGGTCTGCTGGCGCTCACGAGCATCGGCATCTCCTCCGACAAACTGGGCGGGGACAGCGACACCAGGGCCGCGGCGACCGCGAAGCTGCTCGCCCAGCGCATGTCGGACGGCGACACCCAGGTCGTCGAGACGCTGCCGCAGGACAGCTCCGGCGCCGAGCAGGGCAACCCGTCACGCAACCAGGCGGTGCTGCTCTCCGAGCAGGCCGCGTTCGCCCACAACGCCGAGTCGACGGACGGCGGCAAGCTCGACCTCTTCTACCCCAAGGACGGCACCCCGCTCCTCAACTACCCGTTCACCCTGGTCAACGAGGAGGAGCAGACCACCGACGAGAGCCGGGCGGCGCTTCGGTTCATGACGCTGCTGTCCGAGGACGCCTCGCAGCGCACCCTGCAGGAGCACGGCTTCCGGACCGTCGAGGGCACGGCGGACGAGACCCTGACCGCATCGGCCGGCGCCAAGTCCCCACAGCCGTACGAGACTTCTCCCGGCACCCCGCCCTCGGACGAGGTGCTGCAGGAGACGCTCGGCATGTGGACGATCACCGTGCAGAGCGCGCGGCTCACCACCGTCGTCGACGCCTCGGGGTCGATGGCCACGATCGTGCCGGGCCGCAACCAGTCCCGGATGGACGTCACCAAGGCGTCCCTGATCCAGGCGCTCAACCAGTTCACCCCGAACGACGAGATCGGACTCTGGGAGTTCGCCACCACCCTCGACGGCGAGAAGGACTACCGCAGCCTGGTGGCGACCGCCCGGCTCGGCGACGCGGCCAAGGGCGGCGGCACGCACCGCGAGAAGCTCGCCGCGGCGTTCGCGGCGCTGAAGCCCGTGCCGGACGGCGCGACGGGTCTGTACGACACCGCGCTGGCCGCCTACAAGGAGGCGCAGCGCACCTATGTGAAGGGCAAGTTCAACGCCGTCGTGATCCTCACCGACGGCTCGAACCAGGACGAGCGCTCCATCTCGCGCTCCGCCCTGATCGCCGAGCTCAAGAAGATCGCCGATCCGGAGCGCCCGGTGCCGTTGCTCGCCATCGCGGTGGGTCCCGACGCCGACCGCGACGAGGTGAACGAGATAGCGAAGGTGACCGGCGGCGGCGGGTACCAGGTCAACGACCCGGCGGAGATCCAGGCCGTGATCCTGCAGGCCGTCATGACGGCCGGGCAGAGCGGCCGCGCCGGGGAGGAGTAGGACCGGTGCCGCCGGAGCCATGCGGGCGCGGCCGGCCCCGCCCGCATGGCTCCGCTCAGTGACCCGGGATCCCAGGCGGCCCCATCGTGCGGGAACGCCCGCCGGCCTCACTCGCCGGGAACGCCCGCCGGCCAGCTGTGCACGGGCTCACCGGCCTGCATCAGCTCGGTGTACCGCCGGGTCATGGCGGCGAGCGCCTCACCGCGTCCCAGCCCGGACTCCCGGGCCCGGTGGTAGGCGTCCGCCTGCCAGGACGCCCCGTTGGTCCGCCGCCGGCAGCGCTCCTCGATGATCCCGAGGTAATGGTCGCGGTCCGCGGGCTCGATGTTCCAGGCGTCGAGCCCCGCGGCGGCGAGCGGCAGCAGTTCGTCCCGGACGAGCTTGACGGCCGGTACGCGGGTCAGTCCGCCCGAGCGGCCCGGCCTCGGCCAGAGCAGTTCGGCGTCGATGCCGTGGCGGCAGGCGGTCTCGAAGTTCTCCGCGGCGGCGGTGAACGGCATCCTGGTCCACACCGGACGGGACTCCTCGGCGAGCGCCCGGACGAGTCCGTAGTAGAGCGCCGTGTTGGCGATCACGTCGGCGACGGTCGGGCCCGCGGGGAGCACCCGGTTCTCCACCCGCAGGTGCGGTACGCCGTCCGCGAGCCCGTAGACCGGGCGGTTCCACCGGTAGACCGTGCCGTTGTGCAGGACCAGCTCCTGGAGCCCCGGCACCCCTCCCTCGTCGAGCACCCGCAGGGGGTCCTCGTCGTCGCAGATGGGCAGCAGCGGGGGGAAGTAGCGGAGGTTCTCCTCGAAGAGCTCGTACGCCGAACCCGCCCACTTCTCGCCGAACCAGGTCCGCGGCCGCACCCCCTGGTTCTGCAGTTCGGGCGGCCTGGTGTCCGTGGCCTGCTGGAAGAGCGGCGGCCGCGACTCCCGCCACAGCTCGCGGCCGAACAGGAAGGGGGAGTTGGCGCCCAGCGCCACCTGCACCGCGGCCACGGCCTGGGCGGCGTTCCACACGTCCGCGAAGCGTTCCGGCGTCACCTGGAGGTGCAGTTGCACGGAGGTGCAGGCCGCCTCCGGTGCGATCGAACCGGAGGTGCAGACCAGTCTCTCGACGCCTTCGATATCCAGGGAGAAATCCTCGCCGCGCGCTGCCACCATTTGATCGTTGAGCAGCGCGTAGCGGTCCACGTCGGAGAGATTGGACCGGACCATGTCCTCACGTCCGAGCGTGGGAAGTATTCCGATCATCAGGATCCCGGCATCGACCTCGGCGGCCTTCCGGTCGGCATATCCGAGGCCGGTCCGCAACTCCTCGGCCAGCTGATCGAGAACACGCCCTGACAGATTGTGGGGAACTATGTTCACTTCGAGATTGAACATCCCCAGTTCCGTCTGGAAATCCCGGCTCGCGATGCGGTCGAGTACCTGCCCATTCAACATCTTCGGCATACCGTCGGCCCCGGCCAGATTCAGCTCGATCTCCATGCCCATGAGATTGCGCGGCCGGTCGAACCTCCGCTCCGCCAGGAGCCTCTCCAGTCCCTCCAGGCACTGATGGAGCTTCCGCCGGTACTTCAGCCGATCGGACAGGTCAAAAGCGCCCGCCACGACCTTCTCCCCCATCGGGGTGTCCCTCCTCGAGTGGGCGGCCCGCGGCCCAGGCCGCTCGCGTCACGGTCGATAATGCCCAGGCAGAGTGATCCATAACGCCCCACGGCCGCCGCGTAGCCGCTAATCTGATGACTGTGGCCCGCGGCACATTCACGCGGCATGGTTGGGTGCGCAGTTTCCCCGCACGTGCTCCGGGAAAGCACCGGTACGTTTCAGCCTACCGCTGTACGGGAAAAACCCGAGGCGGTGGCTGCGCCGCTCGCACCGAATCAGCATAATCTCCGCATAATTAAGTCCGGATACCGCCTTGCCGGCAATAGCCGTGGCGGCTAGTGGAAACACCGCGTGAACACGTGTCGTATAAACTCCGCGGACGAGGCAGAGAGTTGACGCACCGGCCCAGTCACCGGCCTCCTCTGGCCCCGCACGCCGACAGCGCCGTCTGCACCCGCCCACGCTCCACCGTGTCTCCGAAGTGAGAGGCGACCCACTATGCCGCTGCACGTTCCCCCTGCTCCCGCGCCCGCGCTGAGAAGCGTTCTCGCGGCGCTCGGTTCACCGACCGCGGTCCGCGAGGCCCGTACCCCCGGCCTGCGGTCCGTCCAGGGACCTCTGAGCCCCGAACATCCGCTCCCCGTCCATGTACTGGACCGCATCGGACCGGACGGGCTCGCGCCCACCACCCGGCTCGCCGCATGGCGCTTCCTGATCAGCAGCACGGAGCGGCCGGTCGCCGCGGCCGACACGATGCTCACCCCCGACGGCTGGACCTTCTCGCACTTCTTCGAGGGCCCGTACATCGCCTCGACCGAACTCGCCCTGCGCCAGGCGGACGCGTCGGTCACCCCGTACCAGCCGAGGCTGCTGTCCATCCCCGAGCTCTACATGCTGGCCCTGTGGCTGCACGGGGACACCGAGGCCGACGCAGCCGGCGGGTCCCCCGCGCCGGCCGATCTGCTGGTCCCCCTGGCTCCCGCCCCACCGGGAATCGCGGCACACCGTCCGCACCGGGTCGCTGATCTCCTTCCCGTGATCACCACCCGCATCGCACCCGGTCCCGGCCCCCTGCTCGGTTCACCCGCCTGATTCGGCTCCACCACGTGCGCTGTGCCCCGCCACCGGCTCCGGTGGCGGGGCACAGCGCCTCGGGGGCGGCGGGTGCCCATCCGGACTAGCCCTATCCGGCCACCCCGAACCACCCGAAGTGACAGTGCAGTTGCGTTGAACCGTCCGGGCGGGTGATGCGTCATGAGAGGAGAGGAAGCGCTGCGGCGAAATCCCTGCGGATTGACGCCCGTGGGGCAACACTGGGACCGGACCGATCGATACGGGGGGCGGCCGTGAACACCTCTTCAAGCCGCAGGACACTCGACTCTACGCAGCGAAAGAACCCATCCATGTGCCAGCACCAGCCACCCTGTCCGACAGCCGACTCAGCCGACCGGGAAGCCGCCCGTCTGGTGGCGCACCATCCGGAACAGGGCTGGAGCCTGCTGTGCAACGGCGTCCTGCTCTTCGAGGACACCGGTGAGCTGCTCCCGGACGGGCAGATCATCGCCCCGCACCGGCCGCTGGGAACGGGCCGGGTGGTGAAGGCGGCCTGAGCCGCCGGTACGGAAAGGGGCCGGCCCGGAGAAGTCTCCGCACCGGCCCCCACGCATGTCCGCGTCACGCCGCCGTGTTCCGGCGTCCCACGGTCAGTTGTCGTACTCCTCCAGCGGCGGGCAGGAGCAGACGAGGTTGCGGTCACCGAACGCACCGTCGATCCGGCGCACCGGCGGCCAGTACTTGTCGGCGACCGGGACACCGGCCGGGAAGACGGCCACCTCGCGGCTGTAGCCGTGGTCCCAGTCCCCACCCAGCGCGGCCGCGGTGTGCGGGGCGTTGACCAGCGGGTTGTCGTCCGCGGTCCACTCGCCCGAGGCCACCTTCTCGATCTCGCTCCGAATGGCGATCATCGTGTCGCAGAACCGGTCGAGCTCCGCGAGATCCTCGCTCTCGGTCGGCTCGATCATGAGCGTCCCCGCGACCGGGAACGACATGGTCGGCGAGTGGAAGCCGTAGTCGATGAGGCGCTTGGCGACGTCGTCGATGCTGACGCCGGTCGCCTTGGAGATGGGCCGCAGGTCCACGATGCACTCGTGCGCGACCAGGCCGGCCGGGCCATTGTACAGGATCGGGTAGTGCGGCTCCAGGCGCTTGGCGACGTAGTTGGCCGCGAGCACGGCGACCTGGGTCGCACGCTTCAGGCCCTCGCCGCCCATCAGACGTACGTACGCCCACGAGATCGGCAGGATGCCGGCCGAGCCCCACGGGGCGGCCGAGATCGGCCCGACACCGGTCTCCGGACCCGCGGCGGGCTGCAGCGGGTGGTTCGGGAGGTACGGCGCCAGGTGCGCGCGCACCCCCACGGGGCCGACACCGGGGCCGCCGCCGCCGTGCGGGATGCAGAAGGTCTTGTGCAGGTTCAGGTGCGAGACGTCGCCGCCGAAGTGCCCCGGCTTGGCGAGGCCGACCAGCGCGTTGAGGTTGGCGCCGTCGACGTACACCTGGCCGCCGGCGTCGTGCACCTCGGCGCAGATGTCGGCGACGTGCTCCTCGAAGACACCGTGGGTGGACGGGTAGGTGATCATGAGCACGGCGAGCTCGTCGCGGTGCTGCGCGATCTTGGCGCGGAGGTCCTCGATGTCGACCTCGCCGTCGTCGGCGGTCTTCACGACGACGACCTTCATACCGGCCATCACGGCGCTCGCGGCGTTGGTGCCGTGGGCGGAGGACGGGATCAGGCAGACGGTACGGCCCTCGTCACCGTTGGCGCGGTGGTACGCGCGGACGGCCAGCAGCCCCGCGAACTCGCCCTGCGAGCCGGCGTTCGGCTGGAGGGACACCGCGTCGTAACCGGTGACCTCGGCCAGCCGCTCCTCCAGCTCATGGATGAGCGTCAGGAAGCCCTCGGCCTGCTCGGCCGGCGCGAACGGGTGCAGCGCACCGAACTCGGGCCAGGTGATCGACTCCATCTCGGCGGTCGCGTTCAGCTTCATCGTGCAGGAGCCGAGCGGGATCATGCCGCGGTCCAGCGCGTAGTCACGGTCGGCGAGCTTGCGCAGGTAGCGCAGCATCGCGGTCTCGGAACGGTGCTGGTGGAAGACCGGGTGCGTCAGGATCGTGTCGGTGCGCAGCAGCCCCTCGGGCAGCGCGTCGGCGGTCGTGTCGTCCAGCGCCTCGATGTCGCCGTCGGCGCCGAAGGCCGCCCAGACGGCCGCGACCTGCGCGCGGGTGGTGGTCTCGTCGCAGGCGAGCGAGACGAGGTCGGCGTCGACGAGCCGCAGGTTGACCCCGCGGCCACGGGCGTCATCGACGACCTCCGCGGCCCGGCCCGGAACCCGGACGGTGAGCGTGTCGAAGTGGGCGCCGGTGACCACGTCGACACCGGCGGCACGCAGGCCCTCGGCGAGGATCGCGGCGTAGCGGTGCGTGCGCCGGGCGATCGTCCGCAGCCCCTCGGGGCCGTGGTAGACGGCGTACATGCCGGCCATCACGGCGAGCAGCACCTGCGCGGTGCAGATGTTGCTGGTGGCCTTCTCGCGGCGGATGTGCTGCTCGCGGGTCTGCAGGGCCAGCCGGTAGGCCTTGTTGCCGTCCGCGTCGACGGAGACGCCGACCAGGCGGCCCGGGAGGCTGCGGGCGAACTTCTCGCGGACGGCCATGAAGCCGGCGTGCGGTCCGCCGAAGCCCATCGGGACACCGAAGCGCTGGGTGGTGCCGACGGCGATGTCCGCGCCCAGGTCGCCGGGCGAGGTGAGCAGCGTGAGCGCCAGCAGGTCGGCGGCCACGGTGACGATCGCGCCGAGTCCGTGGGCCTGCTCGATGACGGGCTTGATGTCGCGTACGGCACCGGAGGCGCCCGGGTACTGCAGCAGCACGCCGAAGACGCCGCGCTCGGCGATCTCGGCCGGGATGCCGTCGCTGAGGTCGGCGACGACGACCTCGACGCCGGTCGGCTCGGCGCGCGTCTCGATGACGGCGACGGTCTGCGGCAGGGAGTCCGCGTCGACCAGGAAGACGCCGTTCTTCACCTTGCCGACGCGCCGCGCCAGCGCCATGGCCTCGGCGGCGGCGGTGCCCTCGTCGAGCAGCGAGGCGCCGGAGGTGGGCAGCCCGGTGAGCTCGGCGACCATCGTCTGGAAGTTCAGGAGGGCTTCGAGGCGGCCCTGGGAGATCTCCGGCTGGTAGGGCGTGTACGCCGTGTACCAGGCGGGGTTCTCCATCACGTTGCGCAGGATCACCGGCGGGGTGAACGTGCCGTAGTAGCCGAGCCCGATCATCGGGGCCAGGACCTGGTTGCGGTCGGCGAGGAGGCGCAGCTCGGCGAGGACCTCGGCCTCGGTCCGGGCGTCCGGCAGCCGCAGGGCCTCGGCGCTCTTGATCACATCGGGCACCGCGGCGGCGGTCAGCTCGTCGAGCGAGCCGTAGCCGACCTGGGCGAGCATCTTCGCCTGTGCCTCGGCATCAGGACCGATATGACGCTGCTCGAACGGGATGCCCTGTTCCAGCTGGGAGAGCGAAGTGCGGGGGGTCATGATGGAGGCCTCCTGGTCTGTCACGACCTGCGAGGGGCACCACGGCGCGGGGTGCCCGAACGGCCTCCCCCTCTGTCATCTCAACCTGAGAGCTTCACCGGTGCCCGCGGGGCGCACCGGCTTTCACCGTCGGTGAGGACGGGGTCCGGCCCGGCCGTGGCCGCGCGAAACCCGCCCTGCTTTCCAGAGTGACCTCGTCCGTGCGGTACGGGGGCCTGAGAGATTCCGGGGAGGATTTGCTCCTTCGGCGCCTGCCGGAATTTCTCCGGAGGACTCTCCCGCACGGGGTCAGCAGCCGACACCAGCGTACCAGCGGGGTTCCCGGCGCATTTCTCGAGTGGCCGACGCCACGGATCTGCACTTCTGTAGTGCCTGTGGAGTAGTCGCGACCAGTGGGAGGGACCGTGCAGACCGACATCGATCCGCGCAGCCTGATCGGCCGCAAGGCGTTCGACCGCAAGGGCACCAAGATCGGAACCGTGGACGAGGTGTACCTCGACGACGCGACCGGTGTGCCGGAGTGGGCGGCCGTACGCACCGGACTGTTCAGCCGGGACGCGTTCGTCCCGCTGGAACCGAGCGAGTTCGTCGAGGACGCCCTGCGCATCCCCTTCGACCGCGCCCTGATCAAGGACGCACCCGACTTCGGGGTCGGCCGCCATCTCTCGCCGGAACAGGAGCTCCAGCTCTACCGTCACTACGGTCTGGACTCGGCGCCCGCCGAGAGCGCCCCGGACCGCGACTTCGGCAAGCTGGCCGGCCAGGACGAGTAGTCCACCGGGTTCCGTACGAGCGGCAGCGGGTCGGCCGGCTGCAGCTCCGGATCATCGATGCGGAACGTGCGGACCCGGCCGGGCGCCGATTCCGGCTCCTCGAACCGCACGGTCACCCGGCCGACCCCGCTCCCCTGCACCCAGCCGTGCCCGTGGGTGTCGTGCCGTACGTCGTGTCCGGCCGGCCAGCGCCGTGCGGCGAGCTGTTCGGCGCTCTCCTGCGCGGTCTCCTCGTGCGCGGCCCCGGCCGCTTCCTCGGCGGTGCCCGTCCCCGCGTCGGCCGGCTCCTCGGGGGCCACGGCGGCGGCCGCCCGCTCGTCGGCCGCCTGCGCGAACAGATCCTCCTGCGTGAAGTCGGCGAGCCCGGTGACACCGACGCCCAGCAGCCGTACGCCCCCGGTGGTGTCCACGGACTCCAGGAGCCGCGCCGCGGCCTCCCGGACCACCGTGGGGTCGTCTGTGGGCCCGCGGAGGGTCTCGGAGCGGGTGAGGGTGGAGAAGTCGTACCGCCGCACCTTCAGCACCACCGTGCGCCCCGATCGACCCGCGGCCCGCAGCCGCTGGACACAGCGGTCGGCCAGCCGCTCCACCTCGGTCCTGACCCGGACCCGGTCGTGCAGATCGGTGTCGAAGGTGTCCTCGACCGAGACCGACTTCGCGTCGCGCTCGGCGACGACGGGCCGGTCGTCGTGACCGGACGCCATGCGGTGCAGGGAGCTGCCGTGCGCCTTCCCCAGCAGGCGGACGAGCTCCGCCTCCCCCGCTTCGGCCAGGTCGTCGACCGTCGTCATGCCGGCACGGCGCAGATGGTCGGCGGTGGCGGGCCCGACACCGGGCAGGGTGCGCACCGGCATGGGAGCGAGCAGCTCCCGCTCCGTGCCCGGTTCTATCAGCAGGATCCCGTTGGGCTTCGCCTCCTCGGAGGCGATCTTCGCCAGCATCTTGGAGCCCGCGAGACCGACGGAGCCGCTGAGCCCCGTGACCGCCTCGATCGCCTCGCGCAGCTGCTCGCCGATCGCCAGGGCCGAGGCCGTGTCGTCGGCCGTGCCGCCCGCCTCCAGGTCCACGAAGGCCTCGTCCAGGCTGAGCGGCTCCACCAGCGGGGACAGCCGGCCGAGCAGCTCCATCACCTGTTCGCTCACCGTGCGGTAGAGCGTGAAGCGCGGCACCAGGTAGGCCGCGTTCGGCGCCAGCCTTCTGGCCTGTGCCATCGGCATCGCCGAGTGCACCCCGAATCGCCGCGCCTCGTAGGAGGCGGTGGCGACGACCCCGCGCGGCCCGAGCCCGCCCACCACGACAGGCTTGCCGCGCAGACTCGGCTTCGCCGCCTGCTCCGCAGAGGCGTAGAAGGCGTCCATGTCGAGATGCAGGATGGTGGGCGCGGCTCTCACATCAATCGATGTTGCCCTACAGCACTGACAGTCGCCGCGTAGCAACGGCGGCCACGCCCCGGATTCCGGGGCTGGCCGCCGTTGTCACCCGGTTCAGCCCGCCCGATTGCGCCGGCGGGCGAGCTCGTCGGTGGGGTTGTTGCCGACGAGGGTCTCGCCGGTGTCCACGCGCTCCCCGTGCAGCTGCGACAGCGCGGCGTCCACATCACGCCACACCACCCCTACGGCGATGCCGAAGACGCCCTGTCCCCCTTGGAGCAGGTCGACCACCTCGGCGGGCGAGGAGCACTCGTAGACCGTCGCTCCGTCGCTCATCAGCGTCATGCGCTCGAGATCCTGGAATCCGCGGGCCCTCAGGTGCTGGACCGTCGTGCGGATGTTCTGAAGCGCCACCCCGGTGTCGAGGAAGCGCTTCACGATCTTCAACAGGACGACGTCCCGGAAGCTGTAGAGACGCTGTGTGCCCGACCCGTAGGCCGGACGGACGCTCGGTTCGACCAGCCCCGTGCGCGCCCAGTAGTCGAGCTGCCGGTAGGTGATCCCCGCCGCCGCGCACGCCGTCGGCCCGCGATAGCCGATGTCGTTGGCCGATGTCATGCCGCCCCCCGCCACCGCATCCGGCGCAGCCGGCTGCCTGATGGTGTGGCCGGCTGTACTCCCCTGCTGCGGATACGGCCCGCCCGCTGCCGTACCGTCGCCGCTGCTGCTCACGCCGACCTCCGTCCTTGACCTGCCCACTCGAAGGTAGGCAGTCACCCGGGGTGCGTCAACGATCGCCACACTCGGCACGCCGAGTGATAATCACCCTGAGGGTGGTTTCCCGTGACCCGCGACCGGGAAAGGCTTGTCGGATGCGCCGGTGGCTCCCCTCAGGACGTCACTGACTGTTCGTACCGAAGTCCTCCGGCGAGATCTGGTCGAGGAACTCACGGAACTTCTCCACCTCGTCCTCCTGCTCGTCGGGGATGGCGATCCCCGCATCGTCGAGGACCCCGTCACTGCCGTAGATCGGCGTACCGGTGCGCAGGGCGAGGGCTATGGCGTCGGAAGGCCTCGCGCTCACCTCGACCCCGCTGGCGAAGACCAGCTCCGCGTAGAAAACCCCTTCGCGGAGGTCCGTGATCCGGACCTCGGTGAGCTCCTGGCCGACGGCCTCGAGCACATCCTTGAAGAGATCATGGGTCAGCGGCCTGGCCGGAGCCATGCCCTGCTGAGCGAAGGCGATCGCGGTCGCCTCACCAGGACCGATCCAAATGGGGAGGTACCGGTCGCCTCCCACTTCACGCAGGAGCACGATCGGTTGGTTGGAGGGCATTTCCACCCGGACACCCACAACGTCGAGCTCGTTCACACAGCAACCCTAGGACGTGCTCGGCAGGTTTGGGTAGTCGGGCTCCACCCGGATCAGTGGAGACGGATCCGGAGAGCGGTCTGCACGAGGGCCGAATGCAGCCGGACGGAGAGCTCCGCCAGCTCCTTCGCGGTGGCCTCGGCATGCGCTCTGGTCTGCGGATTCCGGTGCCGGCGCAGGGGCGCGACGACCTGTTCGATCAGCCCCGCCTCGCGGTCCGCGGCCGCGCGCATCGCCCGCAGATGCCGCGGTTCCAGACCGAATCGCCCCAGATCCGCCACAAGCCTGGCGACGGTGACCGTCTCGGCGTCGTAGCCGCCCTCGGCCGCCGGTGCGACCAGGCCGTACGACTCCCACGCGTCGAGGTCACTCTCGGTCACCTCGGCGGCGGCGAGGAGCTCCGCACGGCCGATACGGGCCGCGGTGACCCGGTTGGGCCCACCCGTCCAGCTGCCGTCGGCCAGGTCCCGCTCGCCGCCCGGGGACGGCAGGGTCACCTGTTCGCCCCGCGCGAGGGCGTCCAGGTGCTCCCGGATGACCCTCAGCGGCAGATAGTGGTCCCGCTGCATGCGCAGCACCTGAGCGAGCCGCTCGACGTCGTCACGGCGGAACTTCCGGTAACCGGAAGGCGTCCGCTGCGGCTCGACGAGCCCCTCGGCCTCCAGGAAGCGGATCTTGGAGATGGTGACTTCGGGGAACTCGTCGCGCAGCTGGAGGAGCACCGTACCGATGCTCATCGGGCGGTCGTCCGCGGTGGCGGTGCCGTGTCCGGCACCGCCCGTCGGTGTTCTCAGCATGGCCCTTCCTGGGGGTCCTCCCCCGACGGAGTCAGGAGGGGGCGGGTCAGATGCCGCGCTGGCTCGCGTAGAAGACCAGCCGGTACTTGCCGATCTGCACCTCGTCGCCGTTGGACAGCGCGACGGAGTCGATGCGCTCACGATTGACGTAGGTGCCGTTGAGGCTGCCGACATCCCCCACCGTGAAGCTGCCGTCGGGACTCCGGCGGAACTCCACGTGCCGACGCGACACCGTCACGTCGTCGAGGAAGATGTCGCTCTGCGGGTGGCGGCCGGCCGTGGTCAGCTCGCTGTCCAGAAGGAAGCGGCTGCCCGAGTTCGGCCCCCGTCGCACGACCAGCAGCGCCGAGCCGAGCGGCAGGGCGTCCACCGCCGCCTGGGCCTCGGGCGAGAGGGACGGCACGGACGTCTGTCCGGTCGCCTCCGCCTCGTAGGCCTCCAGGCCCGAGATGGAGATGGTCGACGTCGTCTCCGAAGCACGCTCGGGCACTCCGCCCCGCAGCGGCGCACCGCAGTTGGAACAGAAACGGCTCGCCTCGGCGTTGCGGTGCCCGCACCTCGTACAGACCGGCATGGACGAAGCCTCCTGCCTCGGGGCGAACCCTCCACCCGTACTTGAGGTTGACGGTTCTCCGAAACCTATGCGGCCGGGACCGGCAGGGTCAACAGACGACGCGCCGGAACCACCCGAATTGTCACCCCCCGGACCTGCCACCTGGTCCCGGAAGAGGGGGCGCTCGCCGCCCGTCTCCTCGGTCTGGCCATGGCGCGGTGCGCGATGGCGTGCGGCCTCATCGCGAGCGCTCTTGCCGAACAACTTCCCAAACAACTTCACGGGCGATTCCCCTTGACCGAAACAGACCCGCCCGTGGGGCAGGACGAACCCTGAATGAACACACCTGCCGACCCGGACATCTTCACAACGTCCGTATCCACTCGACAGTTTCCACCACGCACCACCATTACGATGCGGCGACCCCCCGCAACCTCCTGCCCGTGTCCCCCGACGTCCACGCGTCCCCGGTTCACTGCGCCGACGACCGAGCGTAGTCAGGCCGCTCCGCCGGTCGCAAGGCGTCCACGACAATGTCGTCGGACTGCGTCACGTGCACGGTGGCCTGCTCCTTCTCCAGCGTCTGCACCACACCGCCGGGGATGTTCAGCGCCGGTTCGAGATCCTGCGGCTTGCCGATGACCTTGAAGACGTACGGGGCGGAGATCTTGCGGTCGTCGACCTTGACGGCACCTCCGTCGCCGGAGAAGTACGTGTTGGCCACCACGCGCACACCGTTGACCTCGATCGCCTCGGCACCCGCCGCCCGCAGCTCCTGGAGCGCGTCGAGCAGCATGTCCGCCTGCACCGCGTCTCCGGGATCGTTGATCGTGAGCGTGATGCCGGGGCCGTGGACCGCTACGGTACCCGCGAGGATGCCGAGTTGGCGCTCCTTCTCCACCGTCTGCTTGCGCGCCTCCTCCGCCTGGTCGGAGCTGTTCTCCAGCTCCGTGCGCTGGTCGTCGAGGCGCTGCTTCTCGTCCTCCAGCCGCTGCGTGCGGTCGTCCACCTCGTCGAGGATGCGGACCAGGTCCTCCTGCCGGGCGCCCCGCAGCGCACTGTTGTCGCTGTTGGACCGCACCTGGATGGCCAGTCCGAGGCCGAGGACGAACAGCAGGACCGCGACGATGAGTTGGGCACGGGTGACCCGGGGCGGCCAGATCCCCGCCATCAGCCGCTGGCGCCCGGTGAGCTCCTGGGGAGCGTCCGCGGGCTTCTCGCCGGTCTCGTCCCGGCCGCCGTCGTATGCGTCGTTGCTCATCGGCGTCAGGCCCGGAAGACGTGCCGGCGGATCGCGGCGGCGTTGGAGAAGATGCGGATACCGAGGACGACGACCACACCGGTGGAGAGCTGCGCTCCGACTCCCAGCTTGTCGCCCAGGAAGACGATCAGTGCGGCAACGACGACGTTCGAGAGGAACGAGACCACGAAGACCTTGTCGACGAAGATCCCGTCGAGCATGGCCCGCAGGCCACCGAAGACAGCGTCGAGTGCGGCCACGACGGCGATCGGGAGGTAGGGCTCGACCACCGCCGGCACTTCGGGCCGGACCAACAGTCCGACCACGACTCCCACGACGAGGCCCAGTACGGCGATCACGATGTGCCCTTCCCTGTCTGTGCCGCACCACTGCCGGTGTCTGCGGCCTTGTAAGGCTCTGCTGTCCGTACGATCAGGCTCGGGGCCGCCGGGAGGCTGACCTTCTCCTGGACGGAGATGCTGGTCCTGATGTCGAAGGTGTCCTTCAGCGACTGCAGGTACTGGCCGTCGGCGCTGTCCTGGAAGGCGGCGCTGAGCTTCTTCCCGTCCCCCACCGCGAGCACCGTGTACGGCGGCACGAGCGGTTTGTTGTCGACCAGTATGGCGTCGCCCGCCGCGCGGATCGCCGACAGGGCGGTCAGCCGCTGCCCGTTGATGGCGATGGCTTCGGCGCCGGACTGCCACAGGCCGTTGACGACCCGCTGCATGTCCCGGTCCCTGACCCGTCCCGTGTCGGAGAACCCGGTGGTCTCGCGCGGCCCGCCACCGCCCTGGTCGGTGTCCTTCGCGTCGTCGACGACGAGCTTCACGCCGGGGCCGTGCACCGGCGTCGCCCCGGAGAGCAGAGCCACCAGTTCGGCCTGGTCACCGCCGTGCTGCTCCAGCGCCTTGCGCTGACGCCTCCCCACGTCGTCGCGGACCTCCTCGACCTGCTTCTCGAGGGTGTCGGCCGCGGCCGTCTCCGCATCGATCCGGTCGATGAGCTCCTCGCGCTCCTTGGCCAGGACCGGCGCCGCGACCCGCGCCTGCGCAGCACCCAGGGTCACGACCAGTGCGGCGAGCACCAGGCAGGCCGCGAAACCGAGTTTCGCCTTGATCGTGCGGGGCATGCCCGTGCGTCCGTCGGCCTTGCGACGCGCCGCCGCCTCGGCGTATCCGTCGTCCAGGCTGTGGTCCATCACATTGGTCAGCAGCGACATGGACGCGTCCGGGCGCGCGGGCGGCGGGGAGGTACTCCGATCGGGGGGCTGCTGCGACATGCCGCACATCGTCGCATGTCGCGGCGGCTACCACCGAATGGCCCCACCGATGTGCGAGGGCAGGCCGAACGGTTCCGGCGGCAGCGCCGCGGGAACCGGAAAGCGTGCGGGTGCCGGGGCGGGGTCTCTCACCCGCCCCGGCACCCGGTCACGTCATTCGCCTGCGCTGTCGACGATCGCGGACCATTCGTCCAGGAGCGCCTGAGCGGAGGCGTCGTCGGGTCCTTCCGCCCACAGATGGGTGACCGCCTCGGCCCGGTCGGGCAGCACCATCACCCAGCGCCCGTCCGCCTCGACGACCCGTACACCGTCCGTCGTGTCGACGTTGCGGTCCCCCGCGGCCTCGACCACCCGGCGCATGACCAGTCCCTTGACGGCCCAGGGGGTCGCCACGTCGCGTCGCAGCACATGGGCGCGCGGGATCCGCGCGTCGATCTGGCTGAGCGTCAGCTGCGTCCTCGCCACCAGCCCGATGAGCCGTACGAACGCGGCGGAGCCGTCGAACACGCTGCTGAACTCGGGAACGATGAACCCGCCGCGCCCGTCACCGCCGAAGATGGTGCCTTCCTCACGCCCCACCCGGGTCAGGTCGTCGGGCGACGTCGTCGTCCACTCGACCTGGGTGCCGTGGTAAGCGGCCACCTGCTCGGCGACACGCGTGGTCGTCACGGGCAGCGCCACCCGGCCGCTGCGACGCTCGGCGGCGACGAGGTCGAGCATGACCAGCAGAGCCCGGTCGTCCTCCACGATCCGTCCCCGCTCGTCGACGAGCGAGAGCCGCTCGCCGACCGGGTCGAACCGCACCCCGAACGCGGCCCTGGCCGAGGAGACGATCTCCCCGAGCCGCACCAGTCCGGACCGCCTGGTCTCGGCCGACTCGGTGGGCCGGGACTCGTCGAGGCCCGGGTTGATGGTCAGCGCATCGACGCCGAGCCGCCCCAGCAGGCTGGGCAGCACAAGCCCGGCGCTGCCGTTGGACGCGTCGACGACGACCTTCAGCCCGGCGTCCGAGATCCCCGCGGTGTCCACGTTCCGCAGCAGGGATCCCGTGTACGAGTCGAAGACGCTGGACGGGAAGTGGAGGTCGCCGATCTCGCCGGGGAAGGCGCGGCGGTACTCCTGTCGTGCGTACACCCGGTCCAGCTTTCGCTGGCGGGCCTGTGAGAGATCCGCTCCCCGTTCGTCGAAGAACATGATGTCGACGGAGTCGGGAACGCCCGGCGAGGTGCGGATCATGATGCCGCCCGCGCTGCCGCGTGCGGTCTGCTGACGTGCCACCGGCAGGGGGACGTTCTCCAGGTCGCGCACGTCGATGGCGCTGGCCTGCAGGGCGGAGATCACCGCGCGCTTCAGCGCACGGGCGCCACGGGAGTGGTCACGTGCGGTGGTGACCGTCGAACCCTTCTTGAGCGTCGTCGCGTACGCGCCGGCCAGCCTGACGGCCAGCTCCGGCGTGATCTCGACGTTCAGGATCCCGGAGACGCCCCGCGCACCGAAGAGGTGAGCCTGCCCGCGCGACTCCCAGATCACCGAGGTGTTGACGAACGCGCCCGCCTCGATGGTCTTGAAGGGGTAGACGCGGACATTGCCCTGGATGATCGATTCCTCGCCGACGAGGCATTCGTCGCCGATGACGGCGCCGTCCTCGATCCGGGCCGCGCGCATGATGTCGGTGTTCTTGCCGATCACGCAGCCGCGCAGATTGCTGTGATCGCCGATGTACACGTTGTCGTGGACCACGGCCTTGTGGAGGAAGGCGCCGCTCTTCACGACGACGTTCGACCCGATGACCGTGTGTTCCCGGATCTCGACGCCGGCCTCGACCTTGGCGTAGTCGCCGATGTACAGGGGCCCGCGCAGGACAGCGTCGGGATGCACTTCGGCGCCTTCGGCCACCCATACGCCGGGGGAGATCTCGAAGCCGTCGAGCTCGACATCGACCTTGCGCTCGAGCACGTCCGCCTGGGCCTTCACATAGCTCTCGTGCGTGCCCACGTCCTCCCAGTAGCCCTCGGCGACATAGCCGTAGATCGGCTTGCCCTCCTTCATGAGCTGCGGGAAGACATCGCCGGACCAGTCGACCGATACATCGGCCTCGACGTAGTTGAAGACCTCGGGCTCCATCACGTAGATGCCCGTGTTCACGGTGTCCGAGAAGACCTGTCCCCAGGTGGGCTTCTCCAGGAAGCGTTCGACCTGACCCGCTTCGTCCACGATCGTGATTCCGAATTCCAGAGGATTGGGAACACGGGTGAGACAGACCGTGACGAGGCCGCCCTTTTCCTTGTGGAAGGCGATCAGGTCGGTGAGGTCGAAGTCGGTGAGCGCGTCACCGGAAATGACGAGGAAGGTGTCGTCCTTCAATGCCTCTTCGGCATTCTTGACACTCCCCGCGGTACCGAGCGGCTTCTCCTCGTTGGCGTAGGTGAGCTCCATTCCGAGCTCTTCGCCGTCGCCGAAGTAGTTCTTCACCAGGGAGGCCAGGAACTGGACGGTCACGACCGTCTCATTGAGCCCGTGCCGCTTGAGCAGCCGAAGCACATGCTCCATGATCGGCCGATTGGCTACGGGCAGGAGCGGCTTGGGCATGCTTGAGGTCATGGGGCGAAGGCGTGTGCCTTCACCACCTGCCATCACAACGGCCTTCATGTCGGAAACGTCCTCCTTGAAGAGACGACGGTCTAGCCGACTTCGCCCGTCGGGGCAGCATGTGTGTCATCAGCCGCGGGCCGGCCACGTTGCACGGCACCGCATCAACGAGCTCAATCGGCTACTGCATCCGCCTTGACCAGCCGGCGGACCTGAACCACGTAGAGGATCCCTGCCCACCAGTAGAGCGTTGTACCCCATCCTGCGAACGCCCATCCGAAAACAGTGGCCAGCGATGCCAGCCAACCACTTCCGTCACTGAGCAGCAACAAGGGGAATGCGTACATCAGGTTGAACGTGGCCGCCTTGCCCAGGAAGTTCACCTGGGGCGGCGGATAGCCGTGACGGCGGAGGATTCCCACCATCACGAGAAGCATCAGTTCACGGGCCAGGAGCGCGGCGGTGAGCCACAGCGGCAGGATCTCCCGCCAGGTCAGGCCGACCAGGGTGGAAAGAATGTAGAGACGGTCGGCAGCCGGGTCAAGGAGCCGGCCGAGGCTGCTGATCTGATTCCATCGGCGGGCGAGCTTACCGTCGAGGTAGTCGCTGACCCCGCTGAACATCAGCACCAGCAGCGCCCAGCCATCGCTCTGGGGCCCGCCGAACTCGGGGCGGAGAATCAGCCACAGGAAGACAGGCACGCCGACGAGGCGAGCCATGCTCAGGATGTTGGGGATGGTGAGGACCCGGTCCGTCTGAACGCGGGTCTCCTGGACCTCCACCCGGGGGCCTCCTGTGAAGAACGTGCCAATGATGCCCCCTGACCCTACCCTCAGCCCTGGCCAGGGGATGCACAGGGGTACCGGGAACATGGGCCCGTAAACGCGGAAAAGCCCCGTGCCACAAGGGCACGGGGCTCAACCATTCTAAAAGGAGTTCGGCGGCGTCCTACTCTCCCACAGGGTCCCCCCTGCAGTACCATCGGCGCTGAAAGGCTTAGCTTCCGGGTTCGGAATGTAACCGGGCGTTTCCCTAACGCAATGACCACCGAAACACTATGAAATTAACCAACACCGGAACAAAACACGGCCGTTCGTTATTTCAGAACTAACACAGTGGACGCGAGCAACTGAGGACAAGCCCTCGGCCTATTAGTACCAGTCAGCTCCACCCGTTACCGGGCTTCCACATCTGGCCTATCAACCCAGTCGTCTACTGGGAGCCTTAACCAATCAAGTTGGTGGGAATACTCATCTCGAAGCAGGCTTCCCGCTTAGATGCTTTCAGCGGTTATCCTTTCCGAACGTAGCCAACCAGCCATGCCCTTGGCAGGACAACTGGCACACCAGAGGTTCGTCCGTCCCGGTCCTCTCGTACTAGGGACAGCCCTTCTCAATATTCCTACGCGCACAGCGGATAGGGACCGAACTGTCTCACGACGTTCTAAACCCAGCTCGCGTACCGCTTTAATGGGCGAACAGCCCAACCCTTGGGACCGACTCCAGCCCCAGGATGCGACGAGCCGACATCGAGGTGCCAAACCATCCCGTCGATATGGACTCTTGGGGAAGATCAGCCTGTTATCCCCGGGGTACCTTTTATCCGTTGAGCGACAGCGCTTCCACAAGCCACTGCCGGATCACTAGTCCCGACTTTCGTCCCTGCTCGACCCGTCGGTCTCACAGTCAAGCTCCCTTGTGCACTTACACTCAACACCTGATTGCCAACCAGGCTGAGGGAACCTTTGGGCGCCTCCGTTACTCTTTAGGAGGCAACCGCCCCAGTTAAACTACCCATCAGACACTGTCCCTGATCCGGATCACGGACCCAGGTTAGACATCCAGCACGACCAGAGTGGTATTTCAACGACGACTCCACAACCACTGGCGTGGCCGCTTCAAAGTCTCCCACCTATCCTACACAAGCCGAACCGAACACCAATATCAAACTATAGTAAAGGTCCCGGGGTCTTTCCGTCCTGCTGCGCGAAACGAGCATCTTTACTCGTAGTGCAATTTCACCGGGCCTATGGTTGAGACAGTCGAGAAGTCGTTACGCCATTCGTGCAGGTCGGAACTTACCCGACAAGGAATTTCGCTACCTTAGGATGGTTATAGTTACCACCGCCGTTTACTGGCGCTTAAGTTCTCAGCTTCGCCGACCCGAAAGTCAGCTAACCGGTCCCCTTAACGTTCCAGCACCGGGCAGGCGTCAGTCCGTATACATCGCCTTACGGCTTCGCACGGACCTGTGTTTTTAGTAAACAGTCGCTTCTCGCTGGTCTCTGCGGCCACCCCCAGCTCAGGAAGCAAGTTCCCTCACCAGTGATGGCCCCCCTTCTCCCGAAGTTACGGGGGCATTTTGCCGAGTTCCTTAACCATAGTTCACCCGAACGCCTCGGTATTCTCTACCTGACTACCTGAGTCGGTTTAGGGTACGGGCCGCCATGAAACTCGCTAGAGGCTTTTCTCGACAGCATAGGATCATCCACTTCACCACAATCGGCTCGGCATCAGGTCTCAGCCTTAATGTGTGACGGATTTACCTACCACACGGCCTACACCCTTACCCCGGGACTACCACCGCCCGGGCTGGACTACCTTCCTGCGTCACCCCATCGCTTACCTAGTACAAGTCTGGTTCGTCGGCTCCACCACTACCCTCAACTCCGAAGAGATCGGGCCGGCTTCACGGACTTAGCATCGCCTGATTCAGTATTGGGCGTTTCAAAGCGGGTACCGGAATATCAACCGGTTGTCCATCGACTACGCCTGTCGGCCTCGCCTTAGGTCCCGACTTACCCTGGGCAGATCAGCTTGACCCAGGAACCCTTAGTCAATCGGCGCACACGTTTCTCACGTGTGTATCGCTACTCATGCCTGCATTCTCACTCGTGAACCGTCCACAACTCGCTTCCGCGGCTGCTTCACCCGGCACACGACGCTCCCCTACCCATCCACACAGGCGTTGGCCCTATATATGTGAATGACACGACTTCGGCGGTACGCTTGAGCCCCGCTACATTGTCGGCGCGGAATCACTTGACCAGTGAGCTATTACGCACTCTTTCAAGGGTGGCTGCTTCTAAGCCAACCTCCTGGTTGTCTCTGCGACTCCACATCCTTTCCCACTTAGCGTACGCTTAGGGGCCTTAGTCGATGCTCTGGGCTGTTTCCCTCTCGACTATGGAGCTTATCCCCCACAGTCTCACTGCCGTGCTCTCACTTACCGGCATTCGGAGTTTGGCTAAGGTCAGTAACCCGGTAGGGCCCATCGCCTATCCAGTGCTCTACCTCCGGCAAGAAACACACGACGCTGCACCTAAATGCATTTCGGGGAGAACCAGCTATCACGGAGTTTGATTGGCCTTTCACCCCTAACCACAGGTCATCCCCCAGGTTTTCAACCCTGGTGGGTTCGGTCCTCCACGAAGTCTTACCTCCGCTTCAACCTGCCCATGGCTAGATCACTCCGCTTCGGGTCTTGAGCGCGCTACTAAATCGCCCTATTCGGACTCGCTTTCGCTACGGCTTCCCCACACGGGTTAACCTCGCAACACACCGCAAACTCGCAGGCTCATTCTTCAAAAGGCACGCAGTCACGACGCACCGAGTAAACTCGATGCGCGACGCTCCCACGGCTTGTAGGCACACGGTTTCAGGTACTATTTCACTCCGCTCCCGCGGTACTTTTCACCATTCCCTCACGGTACTATCCGCTATCGGTCACCAGGGAATATTTAGGCTTAACGGGTGGTCCCGCCAGATTCACACGGGATTTCTCGGGCCCCGTGCTACTTGGGTGTCTCTTAAACGAGCCGTTAATGTTTCAGCTACGGGGGTCTTACCCTCTACGCCGGACCTTTCGCATGTCCTTCGCCTACATCAACGGTTTCTGACTCGTCTCACAGCCGGCAGACTATGAAAAAGAGATCCCACAACCCCGCATGCGCAACCCCTGCCGGGTATCACACGCATACGGTTTGGCCTGATCCAGTTTCGCTCGCCACTACTCCCGGAATCACGGTTGTTTTCTCTTCCTGAGGGTACTGAGATGTTTCACTTCCCCTCGTTCCCTCCACACTGCCTATGTGTTCAGCAGCGGGTGACAGCCCATGACGACTGCCGGGTTTCCCCATTCGGACACCCCCGGATCAAAGCTTGGTTGACAGCTCCCCGGGGCCTATCGTGGCCTCCCACGTCCTTCATCGGTTCCTGGTGCCAAGGCATCCACCGTGCGCCCTTAAAAACTTGGCCACAGATGCTCGCGTCCACTGTGCAGTTCTCAAGCAACGACCAGCCACCCATCACCCCGCCCTTACAGGCGAGTTCACTGGGGCCGGCGTTTGAAGGCAGCCTTACGGCCATACCTTCAGACACCCAACAGCGCGCCCAGTACCCGGAATTCAATCGGTTCGTTTTCCACGCTCCGAGGAGCAGTACTTACGACCCGGTTGAACCACCAGGTACTGAATAGTCAACGTTCCACCCATGAGCAACCAGCACCGAACATTCGCCGGTGTACTGGCCTCTGACCGAACCGAGGTCCGGTAAGAAGTGCTCCTTAGAAAGGAGGTGATCCAGCCGCACCTTCCGGTACGGCTACCTTGTTACGACTTCGTCCCAATCGCCAGTCCCACCTTCGACAGCTCCCTCCCACAAGGGGTTGGGCCACCGGCTTCGGGTGTTACCGACTTTCGTGACGTGACGGGCGGTGTGTACAAGGCCCGGGAACGTATTCACCGCAGCAATGCTGATCTGCGATTACTAGCAACTCCGACTTCATGGGGTCGAGTTGCAGACCCCAATCCGAACTGAGACCGGCTTTTTGAGATTCGCTCCGCCTCGCGGCATCGCAGCTCATTGTACCGGCCATTGTAGCACGTGTGCAGCCCAAGACATAAGGGGCATGATGACTTGACGTCGTCCCCACCTTCCTCCGAGTTGACCCCGGCAGTCTCCTGTGAGTCCCCATCACCCCGAAGGGCATGCTGGCAACACAGAACAAGGGTTGCGCTCGTTGCGGGACTTAACCCAACATCTCACGACACGAGCTGACGACAGCCATGCACCACCTGTCACCCGACCACAAGGGGGGCCGTATCTCTACGGCTTTCCGGGCGATGTCAAGCCTTGGTAAGGTTCTTCGCGTTGCGTCGAATTAAGCCACATGCTCCGCTGCTTGTGCGGGCCCCCGTCAATTCCTTTGAGTTTTAGCCTTGCGGCCGTACTCCCCAGGCGGGGAACTTAATGCGTTAGCTGCGGCACCGACGACGTGGAATGTCGCCAACACCTAGTTCCCAACGTTTACGGCGTGGACTACCAGGGTATCTAATCCTGTTCGCTCCCCACGCTTTCGCTCCTCAGCGTCAGTAATGGCCCAGAGATCCGCCTTCGCCACCGGTGTTCCTCCTGATATCTGCGCATTTCACCGCTACACCAGGAATTCCGATCTCCCCTACCACACTCTAGCCTGCCCGTATCGACTGCAGACCCGGGGTTAAGCCCCGGGCTTTCACAACCGACGCAACAAGCCGCCTACGAGCTCTTTACGCCCAATAATTCCGGACAACGCTTGCGCCCTACGTATTACCGCGGCTGCTGGCACGTAGTTAGCCGGCGCTTCTTCTGCAGGTACCGTCACTTTCGCTTCTTCCCTGCTGAAAGAGGTTTACAACCCGAAGGCCGTCATCCCTCACGCGGCGTCGCTGCATCAGGCTTTCGCCCATTGTGCAATATTCCCCACTGCTGCCTCCCGTAGGAGTCTGGGCCGTGTCTCAGTCCCAGTGTGGCCGGTCGCCCTCTCAGGCCGGCTACCCGTCGTCGCCTTGGTAGGCCATTACCCCACCAACTAGCTGATAGGCCGCGGGCTCATCCTTCACCGCCGGAGCTTTTAACCTTCCCCCATGAGAGAGAAAGTATTATCCGGTATTAGACCCCGTTTCCAGGGCTTGTCCCAGAGTGAAGGGCAGATTGCCCACGTGTTACTCACCCGTTCGCCACTAATCCACCCCGAAAGGCTTCATCGTTCGACTTGCATGTGTTAAGCACGCCGCCAGCGTTCGTCCTGAGCCAGGATCAAACTCTCCGTGAATGTTTTCCCGTAATCGGGTAGACACACACGAGAGCGGAACGGTCAGGTCGGAATAAGACCGACCGTTCGCTGTGTCCTCGCTGTGTTCATTGCCTACCAGGCCGGTAAAGGCCTGTTAGGACTTTCAAAGGAACCTCGAACCTGCCGAAGCAGGTCGGGGTATCAACATATCTGGCGTTGACTTTTGGCACGCTGTTGAGTTCTCAAGGAACGGACGCTTCCTTTGTACTCACCCGCAGAACATTTTCTGGGGCTTTCCTCCGGGCGCTTCCCTTCGGTCTTGCGTTTCCGACTCTATCAGACTCTTTCGTGTCCGATTCCCGGTCGAAGCGGGCCTCGCATGTCTTGCAATTTTCGCCCTGAGGAATTCGCTTTCGCGTTTCCCTTTCCGGCGAGTCCGACTCTATCAGCCGTTTCCGCTCCCCTTTACCGGCCCCCCGCAGACATGCGGGTGCCCGATTTCGGGTTAGGGTCTGGGCTTAATAGTCGCCGCCGACCCCCGACTCAAAGTCGCGTTGGGGCCAGGCAGGAGTACGACAGTACAGGCTGCCGGTAGTCGAGGCAAATCGTTTCCGGTACACCCCTAGGTCCTCGAACCACCAGGACTCGGGCGGAACCGGGACTTCTTATGACTTACTCTGCTGAGCAGTACGCCGTGCTCCTACCAGCCGCGGCGGCGCCATTGAAGCTCCACTCTGGGAGGCCCCCATGACCACTGTGACGTCCCCTCTTGCCGGACGCGCCATCGGGCTCGCTGCGGTACCCGACCCGGTCTTCTCCGGTGCGATGGTGGGTCCCGGTACCGCCATCGACCCCGTTCGCGAGCCGTCCGAGGCCGTCTCGCCCGTCGACGGCATCGTCGTCTCCCTTCACCCGCACGCCTTCGTGGTCGTGGACGGCGAGGGGCACGGAGTGCTGACCCACCTCGGTATCGACACGGTCCAGCTCAACGGCGAGGGCTTCGAGCTGCTCGTGAACAAGGGCGACACCGTCACGCGCGGCCAGGGCATCGTCCGCTGGGACCCGGTCGCGGTCGAGGCGGCCGGCAAGTCGCCGGTGTGCCCCATCGTGGCACTGGAGGCGACGGCCGATTCGCTGTCCGACGTCATCGAGGACGGCGACGTGAAGGTCGGCGACACACTGTTCGGCTGGCAGTAACGCGTTCGGCGCAGTGACAGCCGACGGGATATCCACCGCGGGGGCATCTGCCGCCGCACAACCGGAGACGGGTGAAATGCAGACAACGCTGCGAGGCGTAGGCGTCAGCCACGGTGTGGCGATCGGCGAGGTACGGCACATGGGCACGGCAGTGCTCGAACCGCCGGCCAAGCAGATCCCGGCCGAGGAGGCCGAGCGCGAGCAGGGCCGGGCCCGGCAGGCCGTGGAGGCTGTGGCGGCCGACCTCATCGCGCGCGGCAACCTGGCCGGTGGCGAGGCCCAGCACGTGCTGGAGGCCCAGGCCATGATGGCGCAGGACCCCGAGCTCATGGCAGATGTGGACCGCCGTATCGCGGTCGGCAGCACCGCCGAGCGCGGTGTGTACGACGCGTTCGCGTCCTACCGTGCGCTGCTGGCGGGCGCCGGCGAGTACCTGGCTGGCCGCGTCGCCGACCTCGACGACGTGCGCAACCGGATCGTGGCGCGCCTGCTCGGTGTGCCGATGCCGGGTGTCCCGGACAGTGACGAGCCCTATGTGCTGATCGCGCGCGACCTGGCCCCGGCCGACACGGCGCTGCTTGACCCCACGCTGGTGCTCGGCTTCGTCACCGAGGAGGGCGGGCCGACGAGCCACAGCGCGATCCTGGCGCGGGCGCTCGGTGTGCCCGCCGTGGTGGCGCTCCCCGGCGCCGGTGAGCTGGCCGAGGGAACCGTGATCGCCGTGGACGGCAGCACCGGCGAGATCTTCGTCGAGCCGAGCGCCGAGAAGCGCGCGGAGATGGAGAGCGCCGCCGCCGCGCGCAAGGCCGCGCTGTCCGCGTCGACCGGTCCCGGCGCGACGTCCGACGGCCACAAGGTGCCGCTGCTCGCCAACATCGGCGGGCCCGGCGACGTGCCGGCGGCCGTCGAGGCGGGTGCCGAGGGTGTCGGTCTCTTCCGTACCGAGTTCCTCTTCCTGGACGACAGCAAGCAGGCGCCGACCGAGGAGAAGCAGATCGCGGCGTACCGCGCCGTGCTTGAGGCGTTCCCCGAAGGCCGTGTCGTGGTCCGGGTGCTGGACGCGGGTGCGGACAAGCCGCTGGACTTCCTGACGCCGGCGGACGAGCCGAACCCGGCGCTGGGTGTGCGCGGGCTGCGCAGCCTGCTGGATCACCCCGACGTGCTGCAGACCCAGCTGACCGCACTGGCGAAGGCGTCCGAGGGGCTGCCGGTCTACCTCGAGGTCATGGCACCCATGGTGGCGGACCGGGCGGATGCCAAGGCCTTCGCCGACGCGTGCCGTACGGCCGGGCTGCAGGCCAAGTTCGGTGCCATGGTCGAGATTCCGTCGGCCGCGCTGCGGGCGCGCTCGGTGCTGCAGGAGGTGGAGTTCCTCTCGCTGGGCACCAACGACCTGGCGCAGTACACCTTTGCCGCGGACCGTCAGGTGGGTGCGGTGTCCCGGCTTCAGGACCCGTGGCAGCCCGCGTTGCTGGATCTGGTCGCGATGTCGGCCGACGCCGCCAAGGCCGAGGGCAAGAGCTGTGGTGTCTGTGGTGAGGCTGCCTCCGATCCGCTGCTCGCCTGTGTCCTGACGGGTCTGGGCGTGACGTCGTTGTCGATGGGTGCCGCGTCCATTCCTTATGTACGCGCCACGCTGGCGAAGTACACGCTCGCCCAGTGCGAGCGGGCCGCGTCGGCCGCGCGTGCGGCGGACTCCGCCGAAGAGGCGCGGGTCGCCGCGCAGGCGGTGCTGTCGGGCGAGTAGGGCATGCGCGCAGGGCCTGCACGGTCCGGGCGTTGCGTGAGAAGGGGCTTCCCGCCGATCGTGGCGGGGAGCCCCTTCCGGCTGTCAGTGGTGCGTCTCCGGTTCGTCCGCGCCGATATCGAAGCCCGCGCAGTATTCGACGCCTGACTCCGGGGAGACGGGCTCGCCGGTGTCGGCGTCGGTGCAGTAGGCGCTGAAGACCTCGCCCGCGGTGAGCGGGGCGAGAACGCCGGCCGTCAGGCGCCAGCCGTGGACGCGGTCCGGCGTTCCCGGGGCGCTTGTCCGCAGCACGACTCCCCCATGGCTTTCCAGCGCGATGCCGACGGCCAGCACGGTCACGAACTCGGCGCCTTCCGCCGAGTCGAGCTGCGCCGGTCCGCCGGCGCCGCGCTCGGTGTGCAGGGCGGCGAGCAGCTGCTCGTTCTCCGTGGGGGTGCTGCAGACCAGGTGGTGCGTGCCGGGGCCTGCTGCCTCCAGGGTGCGCAGCAGGAGGTGTGAGGCCCGGTCGAAGGCCGCGCGCCCGATGTCCTGTCCGCAGTCGGCGCACTCCCCGAGCCCGGCCAGGAGCATCGTGGCGTACTCCCAAGTGGCCCGCCGTACCGACCGGGCGACCAGGAGCGGGATCAGGGTGTCGATGGGTTGTCCGGTGTAGGCGACGGTGGCGCCGCAGGACGCGATCTCCGCGGTGAACCGGCTGCGGCCGGCGGGGCTGTCGGGGGCGATGCCCGACTCCGCGCAGTACTCCGCGTACTCCTCCGGGTCGAAGAGGGCGACCGTCGTGTGCATGCCCTGTGCGGCGAATGCCTTGAGCAGGCCTTCCACCTGCTGCAGGTAGACGGAGTGGTCGTCGAAGGTGAAGGTGCGGTAGCGCCGCATCGCCGCGAAGTCCTGTTCATCGGTCAGGAGGCCGATGGTGCTCGGTGCTTCGCGGCGCAGCGTGCGTCGCATCGTGGTGCCGGTCCGGCCGCGGACGGTGGTCCGCCTGTTCCTGGTCTGCGCCATGACTCCCCCAGTGCGCTGTCGATCATTGCTCACTCAGAGTAATCACCGGCACTGACAACGCGTCGGTCAGCGGCGCTTGCGGGCCAGTTCCTCGTAGAAGTGGAGGAGTTCCAGGTTGTCGATCGAGCCGGGGTTGACGGCCTTGGCCAGGGCCGTTCCCTGGAGGAGGCGTTTGACCGGAACCTCGATGCGTTTGCCGGTGAGGGTGTGCGGGATGCCGGGGACCTCGATGACCTCGTCCGGCACGTGGCGGGGCGAGAGGTTCTCGCGGATGGTCCGCTTGATGCTGTCGCGCAGGGCGTCGTCGAGGACGGCGCCGTCGGCGAGGTGGACGAACAGCGGCATCCAGTAGCCGCCTTCGGGTTCCTCCAGGCCGATGACGAGGGACTCGCGGATCTCGGGGAGGCGCTCCACGGCTTCGTAGATGTCGGCGGAGCCCATGCGGACGCCCTGCCGGTTGAGGGTGGAGTCGGAGCGGCCGTGGATGACGACGGATCCGCGGTCGGTGATCGTGATCCAGTCCCCGTGCCGCCAGGTGCCCGGGTACATCTCGAAGTAGCTGTCGCGGTAGCGGCTGCCGTCGGGGTCGTTCCAGAAGCGGATCGGCATGGACGGCATGGGCTGGGTGACGACGAGTTCGCCGACCTCGCCGGTCAGCGGCCGGCCCGCGGGGTCCCAGGACTGGAGATCCGTACCGAGGCACGCGGCCTGCAGCTCGCCGATGTGGACGGGGAGGGTGGGGACTGCGCCGGCGAAGCAGCTGCAGACGTCGGTGCCGCCGCTGACGGAGGCGATCCACAGGTCGTCGGCCACCTCGTCGTGCAGCCAGCGGAAGCCGTCGGGCGGGAGCGGGGAGCCGGTGGTGGCGACGCACTGGATGCGGGAGAGGTCGAAGTCGCGGCCCGGGTGGATGCCGGCCTTGCGGCAGGCCATGACGTAGGCGGCGGAGGTGCCGAAGAGGGTGGCGCCGGTCTGTTCGGCGACGCGCCACTGGGCGCTGACGTCCGGGTGGCCGGGGCTTCCGTCGTACAGCACGAGGGTGGTGCCGGTGAGGAGGCCGGAGACGAGGAAGTTCCACATCATCCAGCCGGTGGAGGTGTACCAGAAGAAGCGGTCCTCCGGTCCGAGGTCGCAGTGAAGGCCGATCTGCTTGAAGTGTTCGAGCAGGATGCCGCCCTGGGACTGGACGATGGCCTTGGGGAGGCCGGTCGTGCCCGAGGAGTAGAGGACCCACAGCGGGTGGTCGAAGGGGACCTGCTCGAAGACCGGCTCGGTGTCGGCGGCGGTGAGGGCCGACCAGTCGAGGGCGCCTTCGGGGGCGTCGGTGCCGAGCAGCGGGATGTGGACGACGGCGCGCAGCGTGGGCAGTTCGCGGCGCAGCTCGGCGACGGTGTCCGCGCGGTGGTGTTCCTTGCCGCCGTAGCGGTATCCGTCGACGGTGAACAGGACGACGGGTTCGACCTGCTGGAAGCGGTCGAGGACGCTGCGGGCGCCGAAGTCGGGGGCGCAGGAGGTCCAGACGCCTCCGACGGCGGCGGTGGCGAGGAAGGCGACGACCGCCTGCGGGATGTTGGGGAGGTAGCCGCTGACGCGGTCGCCGGGGGTGACGCCCAGGGCGCGGAGTTCGGCGGCGAGGGAGCCGACCTGGCGGCGCAGCGCGGACCAGGAGAGGGGGACCTGGGTGTGGGTCTCGTCGACGTGGAGCAGCGCGGGGGCGTCGGCGCGCAGCGGGTCCTCGGCGGTGCGCAGCGCGTGTTCGGCGTAGTTGAGGGTGGCACCGGGGAACCACTGGGCGCCGGGCATCGTGCGGTCGCCGATGACGGTTTCGTACGGGGTGGAGAACCGTACGTCGAACCATTCGGCGACGGCCTGCCAGAAGGTGTCGAGGTGGCCGACGGACCACCGGTGCAGGCTCGCGTAGCCGCCCTCGGCCGGTGCTCCGTGGCGTTCGGCCGCCCAGCTCTGGAAGCGGGTGACGGCGGCGGCCGCGATGCGGTCGGGGCCGGGCTGCCACAGGGGGGCTTCGTCGGCTGCTGAGGTCATGGGGCGGCTCCCTGGCTGTACGGGTACGCGGTGTGTGCGTGAGTCGCGCGCACGGGCTGGGGTGTGCGCGTGAGGCGGCTTTCACGGACGATGCCATGTGATCGTCTTTCGCACCAGGGTTGCCCGCCCATGGGCGCGTGTCCCTCTGTGTGGTCCGGCCACACCTCCGCCGGGTGCGTTCCCCGCCGGGCCATGGGTGAACGGAAGTTGAACAGAACCCGTTCGCGGATCGCCGGGTGGCAGGGTGAGCCGCATGGACGGTCGTGACCTGGTGCGCTCGGTGAGATTGGTCGGTTCGAAGCAGGGGCTGCGTACGGTGCGCTCGGCGTGGCGGCGGGTGCGGGCGGATGCGCGGGCGCTGCCCGTGCGCGGTCCGGAACGGGCCCGGGTCCCGGGGGCCGTGGTGGCGGCGGAGCCGGGGCCGGGGGGCGGGGTGGTGAGGTTCGCCCGTTCGGAGCTGCGCATCCGTGTGGCGGTGGGCGGTGCGGTCTTCTGGGGGTGGGACGGTGCTGAGCCGCTGCCTTCGTACGCGCTGCCGGGGGCTGCTCCCGACGCGGATCCGCGGGCCGTGCTGGAGCCGGACAAGGACGGCGGCTGGCAGGTGGTGTCGGAGCGGCTGACGGTGGTGGTGTCGCGGCACGGGGCGGTGGAGCTGCGGACGCCGGGCGGGGTGCTGCTCCGGCGGGAGCTTCCGCCCCGGTGGTGGGAGCCGGTGGCCGGCGGGCCGGCGCGGTGGGTCCAGCGGTCCGAGGTTCCCGCGGACGCGCGCTTCTTCGGGCTGGGCGGGCGGGCCGCGGGTCCCCGGCTCAGGGACGGGGTGTACCGGCTGTGGAACACGGATCCGGGCGGGCGGTTCGGGCCGGAGGACGATCCGCTGTATCTGACGATGCCGGTGCAGATGGTGGTCTCCGACGCGGGAACGCATCTGGCGTTCCACGACAACCCGTGGGCGGGCCGGGTGACGTTGTGCGAGGGCGAGGAGGGGGCGGGCTCCGGGCATGACCGGCCGGGGACGTCCGAGGTGCGGATGGACGGGGGGCCGCTGCGCTGCTGGGTGGTGGCGGGTACGCCGGCCCGGGTGCTGCAGGGGTGGTCGGCGCTGACGGGCGCCCCGGCGCTGCCGCCGTCGTGGGCGCTGGGTCCGCAGCATGCCAGGTGGGGCTTCGGGAGCGAGCAGGAGGTGCGGCGGATCGTGGCGGGGTACCGGGAGCGGGGGCTGCCGCTCTCGGTCCTCCATCTGGACATCGACCACTACGACGCGCACCGGGTGTTCACCGTGGACCGTGAGCGCTTCCCCGATCTGCCGGGGCTGGCCAAGGAGTTGCGCGAGGACGGGGTGCGGCTGGTGTCGATCGTGGACCCGGCGGTGGCGGCGGTGCCGGGCGACGCGGTGTTCGACACGGGTGCGGCGGCGGGGGCTTCGGGGGCGTTCGTCCGGGACGCCCGGGGGCGGACCGTGCGCGGGGAGGTGTGGCCGGGTGAGTGCGTGTATCCGGACTTCACCGATCCGCGGGTGCGTACGTGGTGGGGCGGGCTGTACGAGGAGCGGCTGGCGCAGGGCTTCTCCGGTGTCTGGCACGACATGAACGAGCCGGTGTCGTTCGCGGCGTTCGGTGACCCGACGCTGCCCCTCTCCGCGCGGCACTGCCTCGAGGGGCGCGGTGGTGATCACCGCGAGGCCCACAACGTGTACGGGCTCGCGATGGCGCGCGCGGGTTATGAGGGGCTGCGCCGGCTGCGGCCTGACGAGCGGCCGTTCCTGTTCTCGCGCTCGGGCTGGGCCGGGATGCAGCGGTACGGCGGCACCTGGTCCGGCGATGTGGCGACCGGCTGGCCGGGGCTGCGGGCCTCGCTGGCGCTGGTGCTGGGTCTCGGGCTGTGCGGGGTGCCGTACTCGGGGCCGGATGTGGGCGGGTTCGACGGGTCGCCGTCGCCCGAGCTGTATCTGCGGTGGTTCCAGCTGGGGGCGTATCTTCCGCTGTTCCGCACGCATGCGGCGATCGACGCGGGGCGCCGGGAGCCGTGGGAGTTCGGTCCGGCGGTGCTCGACGCGGCGCGGGAGGTCCTGGTGGAGCGGGAGCGGCTGCGTCCGTACTGGGTGACGCTGGCGCAGCTGGCCCGGCTGACCGGTTCCCCCTATGTGCGCCCGCTGTGGTGGGCGGCTCCTGGTGACCGGGCGCTCCGGGAGTGCGAGGACGCGTTCCTGCTGGGGGACGCGCTGCTGGTGGCGCCGGTGCTGACGCCGGGGGCCGGGCAGCGGGCGGTGCGGCTGCCGCCGGGGCGCTGGTACGACACGGTGAGCGGTGCGGTGTACGAGGGTCCGGGTCAGGTGATGGTCGACGCGCCGCTGTCGCGGGTGCCGGTGCTGGCGCGGGCCGGTGCCGTGATTCCGGTGCGGGGCGCGGACGGCGGGCTGGAGCTGGAGGTGTGGGCTCCGGCTGCGGGGCGCGGCGGGGGCGGCTCGGTGGTCCGTGACGCGGGTGACGGCTGGGAGCCGTCGGTGGTCGAGCGGTACACGAGCCGGTTCGCGGACGGGCGGGTCGTGGTGGAACGGGACGGTGAGGAGGGGCTGGTGGACTGTCCGGTCCGGGTGCGCGGGGTCTGAGCGGGGCCGCGGTCAGCGGTAGCGGCCCGCGAACCAGGAGCGGACCGCCTCGGTGTGGAGGGGGAAGGCGAGGGGGGCGGGGGCGTGGAGGACCGCGTACCCGGAGGTCTCGTCGGTGGGTGCGGACGGCGGGAGGGCGGCGGCCGGGCGTTCGGGGAGCAGCCCGAACAGGAGCAGGTGTCCGTCCGGGTCGCTGAGGGCGTCGGCGAGGCGGACGTCGTCCCGTTGGGCCTCGATCCCGGTCTCCTCGCGGAGCTCGCGGACGACCGCGTGCCTCCAGTCCTCGGCGTGGTCGATGAATCCGCCGGGGAGGGCGGTGCCGCCGAGGCTCGGTTCGATGGTGCGGGTGATGACGACGAGTCCGGTGCCGTCGGGACCGGTGACGGGGAGCAGGGCGACGGCGACCGGGAGGGGGTTGCGGTAGGCGGTGTCGCCGCAGGCGGTGCAGGTGCGGGGCCAGGCGTCCGGGGACGCGAGTGAGGCGTACGGGGTTCCGCAGCTGCCGCAGTGGGAGTGCTTCACGGGCTCCTCCGGTTTCGGGGTTCCGCGTTGCCGCGGACACGCGCGGACTGTATCCGATCGGCCACCCGGGACGGCCCGCCTGATGGACGATGTGCTCATGACAGGTATTGCTTCCGCTTTCCGTGTCCTGGCCGCCACCGCCGCCACGCTGCTCGCCGTCACCGCCGCCGCCCCGGTGGCGCAGGCGAAGCCCGAGCCGAAAGCTCCCCGGGAGTTCGTCGCGTTGCGCTCGGTGGATCCCACGATCATCCAGGAGATGCGCTACCCCACCGGGCACGACTTCATGGGCACACCGGTGGACGGGTACCGCCAGTCCCTCTGCATCCTGACCCGGCCGGCCGCCGAGGCCCTGCACCGCGCCCAGCTCCGGCTGCTGCGCCAGGGCTATTCGCTCAAGGTGTACGACTGTTACCGGCCGCAGCGGGCCGTCGACCACTTCGTGCGGTGGGCGAAGGATCTCGACGACGAGACCATGAAGGGCGAGTTCTATCCGCAGGTCGACAAGACCCGGCTGTTCGCGGACGGTTACATCGCGGAGAAGTCCGGCCACAGCCGGGGCAGCACCGTCGACCTGACGCTGGTGCGGCTGCCGGCCCTGCCGACCAGGCCGTACCGGCCGGGCGAGGAACTGGTGCCGTGCTACGCGCCGCAGGCCGATCGCTTCCCTGACAACTCGGTGGACATGGGCACCGGCTTCGACTGCTTCGACACGCTCTCGCACACGGACGACCCGCGGGTCCAGGGCGTCCAGCGCGCCAACCGCCAGTTCCTCAAGAAGACCCTGACCGACGCCGGATTCGTGAACCTGGCCGAGGAGTGGTGGCACTACACCTTCAAGCCGGAGCTGTTCCCGGACACCTACTTCGACTTCCCGGTGGCCAGCAGGTCCGTCGCCGGTCACCGATAGGGCCCGCCTCCGACAAGGAAGAGCGGGCGGCTGGGACCACCCCCGTGGATTCCAGCCGCCCGTTCTTCTTCTCGGACGCGGATCGGCCGTATCCGGTTGCCGCCCCAGCCATTACGGTGCCGGTATGTCACAGCAGACGTTCGATTCGTACGAAGAGTTCTGGCCCTACTACGTCGCGATGCACTCCCGGGCCGCGACCCGCTGGGTCCATCTGACCGGCACCCTGACCGGTCTCACGATCGCCGCCTACGGCCTGGCGCGCGGCCGCGGGCGGTACCTGGCGGCGCTGCCGCTGATCGGATACGGGACCGCCTGGCCCGCCCACTTCCTGATCGAGAAGAACAACCCCGCCACGTTCGGTCATCCCGCCTGGTCACTGCGCGGGGACGCGCAGATGATCGGGATGATGCTGGCCGGCCGCGACCACGAGCTCGCGGAGACCGCTGCCAAGTGGCTCGCCGACAACAGCTGACCGTGGCACACTTCTGACGTTCCGTCAGATCCAGTGCCGGGAGGGGCTTTGCCGCGCAAGCGCATACCAGTGGTGGCCGGGTGGTTCACCGAGGACGGTCCGGAGGAGGAGTTCCGGCTGCTGGGCACCCGCTGCCCGCTCTGCTCATCGGTCTTCTTCCCGCCCCACAAGGGTTTCTGCCGCAATCCGGCCTGTGCCGGCGAAGAGCTGGCCGAGGTGCCGCTGTCCCGGCGCGGCACGGTGTGGTCGTACACCGACGGGCGTTACCGGCCACCCGCCCCCTACCTCTCGGATCCCGGGGTGCCCTGGCAGCCGTACACGCTGGTGGCCGTGGAGCTGGCGGCCGAGCGGATGGTCGTGCTCGGCCAGGCGGCACCCGGCGTCGGCGTCGGAGATCTCGCGGTCGGGATGACGGTCGAGGCCGTGCCGGGTGTCCTGGACACGGGCCCCGGTGACGACGACGGCACGGTCCGGACCACCTGGCACTGGCGGCCGGTGCCCGACGGTTCCGGGGAGGGTGCGGCATGAGCGGGGACGTGGCCGTCCTCGGGGCCGGAATGCACCCCTGGGGCAAGTGGGGCCGCAGTTTCGTCGACTACGGCACCGTGGCGGCCCGTAACGCGCTCGCGGACGCGGGCGTCGAGTGGCAGCACGTGCAGTCCGTCGTCGGGGCGGACACCGTGCGCGGCGGCTATCCGGGCTATGTGGCCGGGGCGACATTCGCGCAGGCGCTGGGCTGGCAGGGCGCCCGCGTGACGAGTGTGTACGCGGCCTGCGCGTCGGGGGCCCAGGCCGTCAACACCGCCAGGGCGCAGATCCTGGCCGGCATGGCGGACGTGGTGCTCGTGGTGGGTGCGGACGCGGCGCCCAAGGGGTTCTTCGCCCCGGCGGGCGGCGACCGGCCCGACGATCCGGACTGGCTGCGGTTCCGCGTGCTCGGTGCGACGAACCCCGCGTACTTCGGGCTGTACGCCCGCCGCCGGATGGCCCTGCACGGGGACACTCCTGAGGACTTCGCGCTGGTCAAGGTGAAGAACGCGGCGGCCGGCGCGCTGAATCCCAACGCCCGCTACCGGGCCCCGGTGACCGCCGAGCAGGTCGCCGCCTCCGCGGTGGTGGCCGATCCGCTGCGTCTGCTGGACATCTGCGCCACCTCCGACGGCGCGGCGGCCCTCGTCCTGTCCAGCATGGATTTCGCCCGGCGGCACGGGACCGCGGACCCGGTCCGTATCCGCGCCGTTTCTACCGTGACGCCCACCTACCCCAAGGCCGTGCTGGACCTGCCGGACATCGCGACCGACTCGGCCGTCGCCGCACAGTCCTCGCCCCTGAGCTTCCGCGCCTCGATCGCGCAGGCGGCGTACGAGGAGGCGGGCATCGGTCCCGGGGACCTGTCGCTCGCGGAGGTGTACGACCTGTCCACCGCACTGGAGCTGGAGTGGTATGAGGACATCGGGCTGTGCCCGCCCGGCGAGGGAGCGGGTCTCGTCCGCTCCGGGGCCACGGCGCTCGGCGGACGTATTCCGGTGAACCCGAGCGGCGGTCTCGCCTCCTTCGGCGAGGCGGTGCCGGCCCAGGCCATCGCCCAGGTCTGCGAGCTGACCTGGCAGTTGCGGGGCGCGGCGGGGGAACGGCAGGTTCCGGGAGCGCGGGCCGGGATCACGGCGAACCAGGGGCTGTTCGGTCACGGTTCCGCCGTCGTGGCGGTGCGCTGAAGCGGCATCCGTCACCGGCACGTGCCGTCAACAGCGTTTGTTGTCCGCGTCCTTGACGACCCATCAAGCGCGGTGAACACTCCATTCCCAGCCGATGCCGTCCTCCCACACACGGCGGCCGGCTGGTCCCACGCTCGTCACGGTCGCCGGGCGGGGCACGGCTCCTGCCTGCTCCCGGCCTCCGTAGCCATGGAAGCGCCCGGCGAAACCCGCCGGACAACCACTGGGAGCGCCATGAGCAATGGAGACATCTTCACCGGGGAAGTCCTCGGAACGGCCATCCTCATCCTCTTCGGCGCCGGCGTCTGTGCCGCCGTCACGCTCCACCACTCGAAGGCCAGGGCCGCCGGCTGGGTCGTCATCGCCTTCGGATGGGGCTTCGGCGTACTGGCCGGCGCCTACACCGCCGCCCCGCTGTCGGGCGGCCACCTCAATCCGGCGGTGACCGTCGGCATCGCCGTCGACACCGGCGAGTGGGACAAGGTCCCCGTCTACATCCTGGGTCAGCTGACCGGCGCGGTCATCGGCGCGGTGCTGGCCTGGCTGACGTACTACGCGCAGTTCCGCGCCAACGCCGACCAGGAGACGTCCGGGCCCACGCTCGGCATCTTCGCGACCGCGCCGGAGATCCGGAACCCGGTGGCCAACCTCGCCACCGAGATCATCGCGACGGCCGCTCTGGTGCTGCCGATCCTGGCCTTCGGGAAGAACGCGGGAATCGGGATCGGACCGGTCGCGGGGGCCGGCGCCGGTATCTACGGCTCCGGGATCTCCGTACTCCTGGTGTCCCTCCTCGTGGTGGGGATCGGCCTCTCGCTGGGCGGGCCCACCGGCTATGCCATCAATCCGGCCCGTGACCTCGGTCCCCGGCTGGTGCATTCGCTGCTTCCGATACCCAACAAGGGCACGTCCGACTGGGGTTACGCCTGGATACCCGTCGTGGGGCCGATCGTGGGCGGGCTGCTGGGCGGGCTCGTGTTCAACGCCGCGTTCTGAGGCCTGGGCCGGAAGGATCCGACGGACAAGGGGACATCATGACGAACAGGTTTGTCGCCGCCATCGACCAGGGCACCACCTCCAGCCGCTGCATCATCTTCGACCAGGACGGTGCCGCCGTCGCCGTCGACCAGCGCGAGCACCGGCAGATCTTCCCCCGGCCCGGCTGGGTGGAGCACGACGCCTCCGAGATCTGGACCACCGTGCAGGCCGTCGTGGCCGGCGCCCTGGACCGGGCCGGACTGCGGGCGGACCAGCTCACCGCCCTCGGCATCACCAACCAGCGCGAGACGACCGTCCTCTGGGACCGGGCCACCGGGCTCCCCGTCCACAACGCCATCGTGTGGCAGGACACCCGTACCGCCGCCCTCTGTCACGAGCTGGGCGGCGCCGACGGGCAGGACCGGTTCCGCGCCACCACCGGCCTCCCGCTGGCCAGCTACTTCTCCGGGCCCAAGGCGGCCTGGCTGCTGGACCACGTGCCCGGCCTGCGTGAACGGGCCGAGCGGGGCGAGATCGCGTTCGGCACCATGGACTCCTGGCTGATCTGGAACCTCACGGGCGGCACCGACGGCGGCGTCCACGTCACGGACGTGACCAACGCGTCGCGCACGATGCTGATGGACCTGGAGACGCTCCGGTGGGACCCGTCCGTCCTGGCGGCCATGAACATCCCGGAGGCGGTACTGCCGGAGATCAGGTCCTCGTCCGAGGTGTACGGAACGGCCGTGGGCGCGCTGGCCGGGGTGCCGGTGGCCTCCGCCCTGGGCGACCAGCAGGCCGCCGTCTTCGGGCAGGCCTGCTACGACCCGGGCACGGCCAAGAACACGTACGGCACCGGCAGTTTCCTGCTGCTCAACACCGGGAACCGTCCCGTGCCGTCCAAGAACGGGCTGATCACCACGCTGGGCTACCGGATCGGCGACGAGCCTCCCGTCTACTGCCTGGAAGGGTCGATCGCGATCACCGGGGCGCTCGTCCAGTGGTTCCGCGACCAGCTCGGGATCATCGGCAGCGCGGCGGAGATCGAGACGCTGGCGGAGAGCGTCGAGGACAACGGCGGGGCGTACATCGTGCCCGCGTTCTCCGGGCTGTTCGCCCCCTACTGGCGCTCCGACGCCCGGGGCGTGATCACCGGTCTGACCGGCTATGTCACCAAGGCGCATCTGGCCCGCGCCGTCCTGGAGGCGACCAGCTGGCAGACCCGTGAGGTCGTCGACGCGATGTACCAGGACTCCGGGGTGCCGATCACCACGCTCAAGGTGGACGGCGGCATGACCGCGAACCGTCTCCTCATGCAGCACCAGGCCGACGTGCTGGGCGTTCCGGTGATCCGGCCGAAGATCTCGGAGACCACCTGCCTGGGCGCGGCGTACGCGGCGGGGCTCGCGACCGGGGTGTGGTCGGGGCTCGACGAGCTCAAGACGCACTGGCAGCGCGATGTGGAGTGGCAGCCCCGGATGGAGCCGGAGGTCCGCGAGCGCGAGTACGGCAACTGGCGCAAGGCGGTGGAGCGGAGCCTCGGCTGGCAGGACGAGGCCGGCGGGCGGTAGGGAGCCGACGCTCCCCGTCCGTCCCATGGACGCGCGGCCCGTACCCTCGTCGGCGGGGGTACGAGCCGCGTTCCGCTGTCCGGACGGGGCCGGCGTCCTACGTCGTGGCGGGCTCGCGGAGCCGGTCCACCCGGGCCACCGCGTGTTCCACGACGGCCACCAGCACGTCCCGTACGGACGACCGGTCCCGTGCGTCGCACATGAGCACCGGCACCTGCGGATCCAGATCCAGCGCCGCCTGCACCGTCTCGGCGGGGAAACGGCCCGCGCCCTCGAAGCAGTTGACCGCGACCGCGAACGGGATCTCCCGCCGCTCGAAGTAGTCGACCGCCGCGAAGCAGTCCTCCAGGCGGCGGGTGTCCGCGAGGACGACCGCCCCCAGCGCACCCTGTGCGAGTTCGTCCCAGAGGAACCAGAAACGGTCCTGCCCCGGGGTCCCGAAGAGATACAGCACCAGGTCCTCGCGCAGCGTGATCCGCCCGAAGTCCATCGCCACCGTCGTCGTGGTCTTCGCCTCGACCCCGTCCAGGTCGTCCACCGGACGCCCTGCCTCGCTCAGCATCTCCTCCGTACGCAGCGGTCTGATCTCGCTGACCGCTCCCACCAGGGTCGTCTTGCCCACTCCGAAGCCGCCCGCCACCAGGATTTTCAGGGTAACGGGCTCCACGGGCCGCCTGCTGCGGCTAGAGCGCCCGAAGGCCATTGATCACCTCGCGAAGAATGTTCACGTCCGGCAGCTCGGCCGGCGGAACGGGACGGGTTACGTGCACCAGCTCGTCCTCGACGAGGTCACCGACCAGGACCCGGACCACCCCGACGGGGAGGTCGAGACCGGCCGCGAGCTCGGCGATCGACTGGGGCATGTCACTGCAGAGTTCGACGATCTCCACGTGTTCCGGGGAGAGCATCTGGTCCCTGCCGGGGTCGTCCGCCGCGGGTTCGGGCATGACGATCGCGATCAGGTCGAGGCGATGCCGGGACGCACTGCTGGTGCGTCCCCTGGTCATCGCGTAGGGGCGCACCACTGGTCCCGCGTCGGCGTCGTACCAGCGCGAGGACTGCGGGTCGCCGGGGGTCTCCGGAGTGGGGGAGGTATCGGCGCTCATGCCATCCACTCACCCTCCGGAGGGCAGACCGGTCGTCCGGGGAGCGTTGGCCAGGTGGGCACCCACGCGCTTGACCATCAGCGTCATCTCGTACGCCACCTGCCCCACGTCCGAGTCCGAGTCGGCCAGTACGGCGAGACAGCTGCCGTCGCCGGCCGCGGTGACGAAGAGGAACGCCTCGTCGAGCTCGACGACCGTCTGCCGGACCCTGCCCGCGTCGAAGTGGCGGCCGACGCCCTTGGCGAGGCTGTGGAACCCGGAGGCGACGGCGGCCAGGTGCTCACCGTCCTCCCGGGTCAGGTCCTTGGACGCGCCGGTGGGGAGACCGTCGCTGGAGAGCACCAGCGCCTTGCGGATGCTGGCGACGCGTTCGACGAGTTCGTCCAGGAGCCAGTTGAGTTCACCCGACCCCTGTCGTGCGGAGTTGAGTGCTGAGGCGTGCGGTGCGGTCATGGACCGTCCCCTCCCGAAGTGGTTCCTTGAGCTGTGTCGCCGGGGCCGGTCACGTCCTCGGCGTTCTGCAGGCGTCCACGCTGCCAGCCGCGCTGGAGCGAGGCCATGCGGCTGCGTACCTCGTCCGCGTCCCGCTCGATGTCCTCGGCGCTCTCCACCGGATCCGGCCCGGCGGTGTGCGCCGAGCCCTCGCGGAGCTGCGGGGCGAGGCTGGCCTGCCGGATGCGGCGGGGCAGTCCGCCCACGGTGTCGGGCGCGGCCTGCCCCGACGGCACCGACGACGCGGACGGCACGGCTGATGTGGAGGACCGGGGCGCCGGTACCGACGGCGTGGCGGGCCCGGCGGGTGTCCGGAAGCCGCTGGGCTGCCGGGGCTCGGTGGGGCGGCGCCGGTCCACGGACGGGACGGGGCCGGTGGCGGGGCGGGCGGGCTCCTGCTCGGCGTTCGACGGGTGGGCGCGGCCGCTCTCGTCGACCCGGCGGCCCCGGTCGGTGACGAGGGTCGGCGGGGTGCGGCGGGGCAGCGGGCGTACCCCGTCCGGCCGCAGGGCCCGCACACCGTCCGGTCCCGCCGTGTGGTCGGCGGCCTGCTGGTGCTGCTCGTGGTCGCCTTCGCGGCGGAGCTCGCGGGCGCGGAAGATGCCGCCTCGTTCGCTCTCGGTGTCGTCCAGGTCGGAGACGCCGTCGAGTGCGGGGTCCAGGCCCCGGCCCGCGACGGCTTCGAGGACCGGATCACGGTCGAAGTCCAGCGGTGCGACCGGTCCTTCGAGCTCCACCGGACCGTCCAGCAGGGCCGGGTCCGCGAGCCCGCTGGGGACCGGTGAGAGGCTGCCGGGCCGCTCCGGCGGGCGGGCGGCGGTGAGCCGGCGGTCGGAGGAGTCCTCGCCCCGGCCGTCCTTCGGGGCGCTGCCCGGCCTGCTGCTGGCGATGGCCTTCTCGGACCTGCGGTCGAGGCGGAATCCGCTCCCGTGCGAGTCCGGGGCGTCCGTGAGCAACGGTGCCGGGATGAAGACGACGGCGGTGGTGCCGCCGTACGGGGAGGTCTGGAGCGACACCCGGACGTTCTGCCGTTGCGCCAGCCGGCTGACGACGAAGAGGCCGAGCCGGTCGGTGTCCGAGAGTTCGAACTCGGGGGTCTCGGCGAGCCGGAGGTTGGCGTCCAGGAGCACCTCGGGGGGCATGCCGAGGCCGCGGTCGTGGATTTCGAGGGTGAAGCCGTTGGCGACCTGCTCGCCGTGCACCTGGACCGCGGTGTGCGGGGGCGAGAACACCGTGGCGTTCTCCAGGAGTTCGGCGATGAGGTGGGTGAGGTCGGCCACGGCGGGGCCGCCCACGCCGATCCGCGGGAGCCTGCGGACCTCGATGCGTTCGTAGTCCTCCACCTCGGCGACCGCCGCGCGCACCACGTCCATGAGCTGGATGGGCTTGCGCCACTGCCGGGACGGGGCGGCTCCGGAGAGGATCACGAGGCCCTCGGCGTGGCGCCGCATCCGGGTGGTGAGGTGGTCGAGGCGGAACAGGTCCGCGAGTTCGTCGGTGTTCTCGGTGCGGCGCTCCATGGTGTCCAGGAGCGTCAGCTGGCGGTGCAGGAGGACCTGGTTGCGTCGGGCGAGGTTGACGAACACCTCGGAGACGCCGCGGCGCATGTCCGCCTGCTTGACGGCCGCCTCGACCGCGGCGCGCTGCAGGGTGTTCAGTGCCTGGCCGACCTGGCCGATCTCGTCGCGTTCGTAACTCAGGTGCGGGGACTCGGTCTCGACGTCGACCTGTTCGCCGGCGGCGAGCCGGCGCATCACGCTCGGCAGCCGGACCCCGGAGACCTCGTGGGCGTCCTTGCGCAGCCGGGAGAGGTCACGGACGAGTTCGCGGCCGATGCGCACGGAGACGAAGACGGAGACGAGCAGGGCCAGGAAGCCGAGGACGCCGGCGACCCCGGCCTTGATCAGGACGCCGTAGCCGGCGGGCCGGCCGCGGTCCTGGAAGCGGTTGTTCATCTCCGTCGAGTCGTTGGCCAGCCGGTCCAGGACCGGTGGGGCGACCTGCTGCCAGCGGGCGGCGTCCAGCGCGCGGGAGTCGCGGGTGGCGCCCTGGGCGATGAGCTTGTCCTCGGCGGTGCGCAGCGGTTCGCTGTCGGGGCCGGTCCAGTACTGCTCGACGCGGCGGCGCTCGGACTCGGGGAGGACCTGGAGGTTGATCTCGTACAGCAGCTCGCGCTTGGCCACGAGGTCGGAGACCTGCCGGAGCTCGGGGGCGGTGAACCGCCCCGCCAGGAGTCCCGAGGCGACCAGCGCGTCTTCCCTGGAGAGCATCTCGCGGGCCCGTGAGACACCGGTCAGCGCCCGGACCTGCTTGTCCATCGAGACGTTCTCCATCGTGTGGAGACCGGTCAGGAAGAGGTAGCAGGGGTCGATGAGGCGGTTGTAGTAGTCCATCGCCTTCGCCCGGCCGATGGTGCGCCGGTCGACGGAGTCCCGGAGGGCGTCGAGTTCCTCGACGGCGCCGAGGATCGAGCCGAGCTGCGATTCCGCGTCGGTGCTCAGGGCGTCGCGGATGTCGTCCTGCTGGGCGCTCGTGTTGACGCGTTCCACGACGCGGTCGGTGACCACGCGCTGCCTGCGCAGGACCGGCAGGGCGTCGGACGCGCGCGGGTCGGCGAGGAAGACCAGGGTCTGGCGGCGCTCGTTCTGGACCGCCCTGACCGTGTCCTCCAGGGGGTGGCCGACCTTCTCCACGACGGTGCTCGCGCTCAGGAGCTGCCCGGCCTCACGTCCCGTGAGATAGGTGGCGAAGCCCCAGAGTGCGGTGAGGGAGACGAGCGGCACCAGAAGCAACGCCACGATCTTCCTGCGGATGGACTTTCCGCGAAAGCGCATGGCCTCCCCCAGCTCGGCCCCGCGGTGCGGGAATCGTGTTCCGTCAACAAACGGCGCGAGCCTACTACCGACACACAGACAACTCGAAGGCATGTCCGGACGATTTTCGGCCGCCTTACTGGGAGTTGACCATGACTTGTCCCGGTATTCCGGGAGATGAAATTCGCGAAAGCGACAGAAGAGGCCCGCCAGAGCGGCATATTCCTCCCCGCAGCGGTTGGCTGGAACTCTTCGTTCCGTGCCATTCCGAGGGAATCTTCACGGACCGGCACTCGTCTGTCTGTACGGGGGCAGGAGAGCTGCAGAGGTGCACTTGAGCAGGACGGGACAGTCCGTCCGCGTAGAAAGGGTGCATGCGGGGCAGCAACCCTGAAGTCGGACAGCGGTGGGGAGTTGAAAGTCGTTGGACACGCAAGCGCGTCATGGCGCGGCGCAGGCGTCGCAGGCCCGGGCTGCGGAAGAGGCCGGCGCCGCGGACCCGGGAAAGCAGGGCCCGCCGGTCATTCCCCGGCAGCAGCTCTGGTTCGAGGAACCGGCGCTGCGCCGGCGGATGCCGGATCCGGTACGCAGGGCCGCCGTGCGGGCCGTACTCATCATGTCGCTGACACTCATCCAGGCGATGGTCGCCTTCCTCGCCTCGTTGGCGGGGTCCTGGCTGGCCTTCCCGATGGTGCTCAGCAGTGTGGCCAGCACGGTGGTCGCGACCTGGTCGGTGCTGGACGTGTGGGTCACCCGCCAGGTGTGGAACCAGCGCAACGGCGTGGTGTCGGTCCCGAGCAGCTCGGCCCGGCAGCTGCGCCGTGAGCGGCGCAGGGCGAGGCGGGCCGCGCGGACCGCCGAGCGGGACGGCACACGGATACGCCGGCAGGACCCGGGGCACCGGCTCTCCCGGGCCTGACCGCGTCCCGCCCACCGCCCCGCTCGCGCCGGGCGTGGGTCCCGCCCGGCCGCCGGGAGTCCGCGGCTACGGGGCCGTGCCGGGTTCCGCCGCGGTGCGGGGCTCGCCCTCGCTGCGGGCCGCGGGCACGTCCGGCTTCGGCGCGGTCCGCTTGAACATGCGGGTCGCGGTGATCTCCCCGTGGACCGTCTCGGTGCCGGGATCCTGCTGGGGCAGCCCGGGGCGCAGGTGCTCCTCGACGCTGATGTACTTCAGTCCGGCCCGCAGGTCCGCGTCGTTGCGCAACCTGATCACCAGCGGGAATTCGGCGAGTGCCGTCGTGTCGAAGAGGCCGGTGGTGTAGAGCAGCTGGACGCCCAGCGCATCCGACACCGCGCGCTGGAGCTCCAGCAGATACGTGGCGTTGGCGCGGCCGATCGGGTTGTCGAGGAACAGCGTGCCCGCGTGGCGGTGCTGGTGCCGGTCCTGGCCCCGGTCGTTGCTCCGCAGGGCGGCCATCGTGCAGTACAGCGCGATGGCCGCGGTGAGCAGCTGACCGCCGGAGAAGACGTCGCCCATCTGTCCCACCGGCACCCGCTCGGCGCGGAGCACGGCGTCCGGCTTGAGGATCTCCACGGCGATGCCGCGGGGCTCCAACGCCGCCTGTACGCCGCGCAGCAGCAGGGACATGCCGTCGCGGCGGAGGTCGGAGTTCTTCTTCAGGGCCGCCTTGGTGGCCTCGTCGATGACCTCGCCGAGGCGTTCGGTGAGGGTGGCCTGGTCGGGTTCCTCGAAGCGGATCCGGAGGAATTCCTGTCCGGACCACTCCCCCAGGCCCTCGGGGAGCCGGGAGAGGCGCTGGGCGGAGCGGAGTGTGGTGAGCGCGGAGTCCACCAGCCCGCGCAGCCGGTCGACGATGGAGTCGCGGTTGCGCTCCAGCTGGGCCAGTTCGTCGGTGAGGACCCGCAGCCGGGGGGCGAAGGCGGTCGCCCACTTCTCCGCGTGCTCGGGCAGCGCGGCGGCCGGGAGTTCGCGGATCTGCTGGCGGGCGGGGGTGCGGACCTGTTCGTAGCGGGTGGAGTTGGCGTGCCGGACGAGGATGTCGCTCGCCTCCCGCACGGCCGCTTCGGCGGTGGACAGGTCGGCGGCGCAGCCACGCAGTGAGCGGCGGGCCTCGGCCGCGGACTGCCGGGCCTCCTCCAGGCTGCCCGGGTACGGCTCGGGGGTCTCGGGCTCGTCCTCCGTGCCGTGGTCCCTCAGCAGGTCCCGGAGGAGCGCGGCGGTCTCGTCGAAGCCGCCTGCCGAGTCCTCGGCCGTGCGGTGGGCGTGGAGCAGTTCGGCGTGGGCGGCCCGGGCGGTGTCCAGGGCGGCGGTGGCGGCGGCGAGCTCGGCCGTCGCGGTGCGCAGCAGCGTCTGGGCCTGTTCGGCGTCGGCCGGGACCTGGCCGTCGGGGAGTTCGGTGTGCAGGCTCTCGCCGTCGTCGGGCGCCAGCCGCTCGGCCTCGCCGCGCAGGCGGCCCAGCTGCTCACTGGCGGCCGAGGCGCGCGTCTCCAGGAGCTGGACGAGGGATTCGGCGCGGGCGGCAGCGGCCTGCCGGGACGGGCCGTCGGCCCCGTCCGTGCCTTCCAGGAGGAGGGCGGCCCGGGTGCGGACCTTGTTGGTGAGCCGGTCGAGTTCGGCCAGTGCGGCACTCTCGTCGCTCTCCGCGCGGGCCTGTTCGGCGCGCAGGTCGGCGCCGACGCCGACCTTCTCGTAGAGCTGGGACGCCGCCCGGTAGGCCTCGCGCAGGGCGGGCAGGGCGTGCCGCGGAGCGTCCGCATCGGGCTCCGGGAGGTGCTCGGGCGCGCCCGCGATATCGGCCCGTTCGGCCCGCAGGGCGCGGGCGGTGCGGCGGGCGTCGTCGGCGGCGCGCTGGGCGGCCCTGCGGTCCTCGTCGGCGGCGCGGGCGCGCTCCAGGCAGACGGTGGCGCGGGCCTCGGACTCGGCCGCCTCGTCGACCAGTTCGCGCAGCTTCGCCTGCCAGCCGGCCCGTTCGCGCAGCCGGAAGGCGAGTCCGGCGAGTGCGTCGGCTGCGCGGCGGGCGCGCTGGGCGGCCTCCTGGCGCTCGTCGCGGACCCGGGCGGTGTCGGCGGCGGCCTCGTCGGCCTCGGCACGCACCGTACGGGCCTCGGCGAGGACGGCCTCCGCGGTCTCGGCAGCCGCGCGGGCGGTGCCGGCCGCTTCGGCGAGTTCGGTGAGCATGCCGGGCGGGCAGTCGGCGCGCCAGGAGCCGATACGGGCGGCGAGCGCGCGGTCCGCGGTGAGACGGGCGGCCAGGGTGCGGATGTCCTCGTCGCGGGCCGCGGTCCGGCTGCGGAGCGCGTGCCGCTCCTCGTCTGCGGCGTGCTCGTCGTGCATCGCCGGGTTCGGCGGGACGAGGAACACCCCGTCGGTGTCGGCGGATCCGGTGCCGGGGTCCGGGACGGGGGCGAGCAGGGCTGCGGCGGTGCCCACGGCCACGGCGGAGCGCGGCAGCAGGGCGGCGGCACCGAGGACGTCACGGGCGCGGGTGTGCGCGTCCGGGTCGGTGATGACGACGCCGTCGACGAGCTCGGGGCGGGCCGCGAGTACGGCCGCGTGGTCGGCGGGGTCGACGGCCTGGGCGAGGTAGCGCCAGCCGGGCAGCGCCGGGATGCCGTGTTCGCCGAGGTATTCGACGGTGGCGAGGACGTCGGGGCCGGGCGGCAGCAGTCCGCCGTCGCCGAGGGCGCCCAGGATGCGGGAGTCGTCGGCTGCCGCGGTGCGCAGTTCGAAGAGGCGCCGTTCGGCGGTGGCCACGCCCTGGTCGAGCAGGTCCCGCAGTTCGTCGGCGTTGCGGTCGAACTCGTCGGCGGAGAGGGCCTGTTCGGTGGTCGCGGTCGCGTCGGTGTGGGTGGCGGCGGGCGATCCGGGCCCGTCAGCCGCGGAGGTGGCGGACGTGCCCCGGTCGCTCCGCTGCTGGTCCTCGGCGCCGTCCGGAGCGCCGGGTGCGCCCCGGCGGGGCCGGGGAACTCCGCCCGCCGTGGGCAGGCCGAGCAGATCGGCGAGACGGTGGTCGGCCGCGATCGACTCGGCGGCCCTGAGCTCGGCCTCGTAGGCCTGTTCCGAGGCCCGGGCGCCGTCGGCGGCGCGGGCGGCGGCGAGTTCGGCCCGGCTCTCGGCGGCGGCGGCCTGCCTGGACCGGTCAGCGGCGGCTCCGGCGGCCTCACGGGCGGTGTCCCAGGCGGCCACCGCGGACTTCTCGGCATCGTTCGCGGCGAGCGCGGCGCGGGCCGGGTCCGCGTTGGGCGCGGTGTCGTCCAGCCAGCCCGCCCGGACGGCTTCGGCGGTCTCCTGCTCCACCTCCGCGAGGCGCTGGCGCAGATGGCCGGCCTCGCTGCGGGCGCGCTGGGCCTCGGTGGCGGCGGTGGTGGCGTCGCGGTGGGCGGCCTCGCCCGCGCTCTGGAGGGTGTCGGAGCGCTCCTCCTCCTCGTTGGCCACGCTCTCGCCCGCTTCGGCGGCGGTGTGCAGGGCCCGTACGAGATCGGCGGCGGCGGTCGCGCGGGCGGCGAGGGCCGGGGCGGCGTCCCGCTCGGCCTCGCGGATCGCGACGGCGACGCGGGCGGAGCGGTCGGCCGCGGCCCGGTGGCGGAGCACGGCCTCGGCGGCCTGCCAGGCGGAGTGCAGGGTGCGGGCGTCGCCCAGTTCGCGGCGCTGGGCGGCGGCGCTCTTCTCGGCCGCGGTCAGGGCCAGTGAGGCGTGCCGGTAGGCGAGTTCGGCGGCGATGAGGGCGCTGCGGCCGCGGGTCTCCTCGGCACCGGTGACGGTGTGGGCGGCGCCGGTGACCTGCTGGGCGAGCTCCGCGGTGCGGCCGCGCTCCAGTCCGGCGCGGGCGGAGAGCCGGCGGGCCAGGTTGCGGGTGCGGCGTTCGGCGCCGGCGTGGATGTCCCGGGTGCGGGAGCGCGTTCCGGCGGCCTCGACGATGCGGCCGAGCAGGTCGACGGAGCCCGCGGTGAAGTCGCGTTCGGCGGTGAGCTCGGCGCGGCGGCCCAGCTTGTTGCCGAAGCCGCTGACGAGGTCGGCGAGGCCGTCGGTGTCACGGGTGTCGGTGACGGCGCGCAGCAGCAGATCGGTGAAGTCGGAGTCCTTCTTGACGGCGAAGAGTCCGGCGGCCTCGCCCTCGTCGGCGTTCATCTCGCGCTGGTAGCGGAAGAGTTCGGGGTCCAGGCCCAGGTCTCCGAGGTGCTCGTTCCAGCGGTCGTGGATCTCCTCCCAGTGCACGTCGAGGTGCTGGTAGAACTTGCCCGCCTCGGTGAGCGCGTCGCGGAAACCCTTCATGGTGCGGCGCCGGCCGCGGGCGCCGGAGACGCCTTCGGCGGGACGGCCGACCGAGGTGGCCTCGGCGACGGGCAGCGAGTCGAGGCTGAGCCCGGGCCCGGGGCGGAAGGAGTACCAGGCCTCGGCGAACTTCCTCGGGTCGTTGGAGACCTGGCGTCCCCGCCACTCGCTGACCTTGCCGACGACGACGCATTCGCCGGTCAGGGTGTGCTGCCACTCCAGCGCGACGTGCCCGCAGTCCTCGGCGAGCAGGAACTTGCGCAGGACGCCGGAGCTCGCGCCGCCCAGGGTGTTGCGGTGGCCGGGCAGCATCACCGAGAAGATCAGCTTCAGCAGGACGGACTTGCCGCCGCCGTTCTCCAGGAAGAGCACCCCGGCGGGGGCGGGGCGGCGCGGCGGGCCGACCGGCTCGTCCTCGAAGAACTCCGCCTGTGCCGGTGCGGGGTGGGGCACGGGCTCGCCGACTCCGCGCAGGTCAAGCACGGTGTCGGCGTAGCGCGCACCGGCAGGCCCGATGGAGTAGAGGCGGACCCGGGACAGCTCGTACATGGCGGCGGACTCTCGTCGTTCGGACAGCGGGAAGGCGATGTCGGTGGCGGGGCCGGCAGTGCCGGGCCCCGGGCGGCGGGGGGGGGCCGGTCAGCTGTGGAAGGGCAGACCGGCGTCGGCCGCCAGCTCCAGGTCGTCGGGGTCCGGTGGCGGCAGCAGCGTCGCCGATCCGTCGGTGACCGGCACCACGCCCAGCTCCAGCAGTTCGGCCATGGCGGCGCTGCCGGCCATGTCGCGGACCTGGAGCTGGTAGCGGGCGGTGGTGCGGAAGGCGCCTCCGGCGTCGTCCCCGGTGCGCTGGAGGAAGCCGGAGTCGGTGAGGAAGGCCACGGCCTTGCCGACGATGCCGGTGGTGGAACCGGCCAGCCGGCGGGCGTCCTTCGTCGCGCCGGTGGCGCTGCGCCGGGCGTAGATCCGCCAGCTCGCCTCCAGTCCGGGGGCGTCACTGGCCGGGTCGGTGTTGTCGCCGTGCTCCTCCGCGCGCTCCTCCAGCCGGTGGCAGGCCTGGCGGACGAAGGCGTCGACGCCGTTGACCGTGATCCGGCCGATGTACGCGTCGTCGGCGAGGTCCTCGGGGCGCGGGAAGGCCATCGCGGCGACGGCCAGATGGGCCAGGCCGTGCAGGAAGCGGTCGGCGGAGTCCGAGGAGGCCCGGCGGGCGTAGTCACCCATGCGGACGGCGAAGACCGAGTCCTCGCCCGCCGTCACGGCCATGCCCGCCCGGGTGGACACCTCCAGCACGACGAGGCCGAGACCGGTGGCGACGGCGTCGGCGAGCCGGGCGAAGGCGGACTCCTCCCGGTAGCGGCGCAGCAGTTCGGCGTATTCGGCGTCGCGGGCCGGCAGGAGCTTGGGCTGGAGCCCGAAGGCGACGAGCCGGGCGGCGTCGGCGGCGTCGGCCGGGGTGACGACCGCCGAAGCCGGCTGTGCCGCCGGCCGGTCGGCGGGGTGCGCGGCCGCCCGGTCGGCCGGGTGTGCGGCGGTCGGGTCGCTCCACGCTTCGGCGTGCTCTGCGCGGTGGTCGCTCACGACGTTCGCTCCTTGTTGCGGAAAGTCTTCGGTACGGGATGAACGACGGCCGGGGTGGCGGCGGCCGCCGGCACGGGCCCGGCTCCCGCGCAGGCGCCCGGGGCCGGTCCGGGGCGCCTCATGTCGCCTCCGAGCGGTCGGCCGCCATCCCCACCGCGTCCAGCAGTGCCGTCCCCACGATCAGGTCGGCGCCGCCGAACTCGGTGTCGTCGAGCACCGTGCCGTCGTCGACGGAGAACAGGAGGCGTCGCTCGCCCTGCCGGTAGGCGGTGCCGACCGGGGGGCTCGCGGCGTGCACCGCGAGCAGGGCGACCAGGTAGGGCAGCTCCGTGTCGCGCCGCCGGGCCTCGGCCAGGAGTCCCGACAGGCGGCGTGGGGCGTCGTGCTCCAGGTCGAGCAGCTCCATGGCGGAGGCGAGCTGCTCCTCGCTGAACCGGCTGTCGTCCGGGGTGGCGATCAGGTCGGGTTCGGGCATCTCGGCGCCCAGGTGTTCGCGTTCCAGGGGCGGGGTGAGCAGCATGTCGACGAGGTCTCCCACCCGGACCGAGGTGGGGGTGCGCAGGCCGGTGCCCCGGGCGAAGAACGCGTCGGTGGCCCGGATCGCCTGCTCGACGGGGAGCGGCAGCAGCGGGGCCAGGAGCTGCCCGTACAGATCGAGCCCGGTGCGGGCGGCCGGCGCGGCGAAGGACTGCCGGTCCTGCTCGGCGCGGAACAGCGGTCCGGCCTCCAGCAGCCGGGACTGGAGCTGGGTGTGGCGGCGGATGCAGTCCTTGACGATGTCGACGAGCTCGGCGGCCCGGCGCTTGTGCTCGGGTTCCTCCGCCTCGTCGCGGGCCTTGCGGATGTTGGTGAGGATCGCGTTCTCGTGGCGGTAGCGGTCGGCCACGTGGTCGAGGGCCTCGGCGATCATGTCGGGCACGGCGTTGAGCCAGTCGACCGCTCGGACGTTGCGCCGGGTCGCGTCGAGGGTCTTGCGGAGGGTCTCCGCGTACTGCACGGTCCGGTAGCGGGCCTGTTCCGCGGCGAGCTGGGCGTCGGCGAGGCGGCCGCGGCTGATCAGGACCTCCAGCTTCACCTCGGCGGCGATCTGGGCGCTGGTGACGTCCGTGTCGAGCGCGCCGACCAGGACGTTGACCGCTTCGTCGGTGGCGCGCAGATAGACGCTGCCGCCGTATCCCGGGACTTCCTCGATGAGCTTGAAGTCGTAGTCCCGGCGGACGTAGACGCCGTCGGGCCCGAAGGTGCCGTACACCGCGCGGAAGCCGCGGTCCACACTGCCGACGTTGATCAGGTTCTCCAGCACCCAGCGGGCGACCCGTTCGTGCTCCGCGACGGGGCGGCGGGGGGCCTGCGCGGCGACGCGCGGGAGCAGTCTGGCCACTATCTGGTCGTGGTCGGCGCCGGTGTCGAAGTCCATGTTCAGGGTGACGAGGTCGATCGCCGCGAGGGCGACCTCGGACATCGCGTACACCGTGTACTCACCGGCGAGGTTCGCCTTGCGCACGTCGAGGTCGTGCAGCGGCGCGGTGCAGGCGAGAGCGCGCAGCCGCCGCGAGAGCCCCTCGTCGGCGGCCGGGCCGGGTGCGGGCCGCGGCCCCGCGCCGAGCCGGTGCGCGGCGTTGTCCGTGTAGGCAGGCGAAGTCACGCTGGACAGATTAGGTCCTCGGACTGACAACGGTCGAAACGGCGCAGATGCGGCCGCTTGCCCCGGAGTCGGTCATGCCCCGGCCCGGGGTGCGGCGGCAGGGTGGCCGGCGCTGTCAGAGCGCCGGTGCGTCCGGCCCGATCCTGCTGCGTACCGCCGACTGCACCTCGGCCTCCTCGGCCGGATCGGCGGCCAGCCTGCGCAGCCGTTCGGCCACCCTGATGTCGCCGGTCTCCGCATGGCGTGCGGCGACCTCCCGGGTCGTCTCCTCGCAGTCCCACAGGCATTCGACGGCGAAGCCGGTGGCGAAGGAGGGGTCGGTGGCGGCGAGGGCCCTGGCGGCCCTGCCCCGCAGATGGGAGGAGGACGTCTCGCGGTAGACGTGGCGCAGTACGGGGGCGGCGCAGGCGATGCCGAGCCGTCCGGTGCCGTCGACGAGGGTCCACAGCCGGAGTGCGTCCGGTCCCTCGCCGCGTACCGCGTCGCGCAGGGCGCCGAGGACCAGGGACGCGTCCTGGGCGCTGCCGCGGCCGGCCAGTACGCCTGCCGCCGAGGCGCCGAGCGCGTCGGGCCGCCGGGCCCAGCGGCGGGCCCGTTCCACGGCGTCCTCACCGCACATCCGCTCGAAGGCGGCGACTGCCGCTTCGGCGACGGCGTGCGAGGCGCCGGCCGCCGCAGCCTCGATCAGGTCGAGCACGGCCGGGTCCCGGACCTCGGCCGCGAGGTAGTGCAGCGCGGCGCAGCGGGCGCCGTCCGGACCGCTGCGGGCGGCCTCGACGATCACGGGCCGGTCCTCGGGTCCGGCCACCGCCGAGAGGCAGCGCGCGGCCGGCACGTGCAGGACGCTGCCGCGGTCGAGCCCTTCCTGGGCCCAGTCGAAGACGGCCTGGACGCTCCAGCCGGGGCGGGGGCCGCCCGGTCGCATCTGGCGTTGCCAGCGGTCGAACGAACCCTGCTCCGATGCTGCGCGCACCCGGGCACCGACCGATTCACGCGGGTCGTCGGCCCAGAGCCGCCAGGGCCGGGGCTCGAAGGCGTCGCGGACGGTGGCGGCCAGCTCGGCGCGGCCCTCGGCGTCGTCCGGGAAGCGGGCGAGCACGGGTACGGCGAGTGACCGGAGTCCGGCGTCGTCGTCGCGCAGCGCCAGCTCGTCCAGGGCCCACGCCCAGTTGGAGCCGGTCGCGGCGTAGCGCCGCAGCAGGTCCAAGGCGTCGTCGCGGCCGTAGGAGGCGAGGTGGCCGAGGACCGCCAGGGCCAGGCCGGTCCGTGAGTCCTCCGTGTCGAGGTGGTCGTCGGCGTCGAACAGGTGCCGCTCGATCTCCTCGATACCGCCGTCGAGATCGAGATACAGACGTGCGTAGTAGAGGGAGCGGTTCTCCACCTGCCAGTCGTGACGCGGATCGCTCAGGACGCAGTGATGGAGAGCCGCCAGGGCCTCGGGGCGTGGTGCGGCGAGTGCGTGGAGCGTGCCGTCGCCGCGGCCCCTCTGCAGCAGGCCGAGCAGCGTGCCGCTCGGCGCTATGAACGGATCGAACATGGGGAAAGCCTCACATCAAGCTGTCGACGCAACCGGGACTGTGCAGTTCCATGTGCCGGGTGGGCACTAGACCGCGCAGCAACATGATCGGCCGACCGCCGTCTTCTGCCTGGTGCAGACCATCTTCCCTGCCTCTCGTCGGTGGCCCGAATCGGGCCCGCGACGTCATGATGACCCAGCCATTTCGCCACCGCGACCACATTTACGGCGAAGCCCGGTCAGCGGGTGCCGAAGAGTTCCAGCAGGTCGGCCTTGCCGAACATGCGCGCCGTGTCCACCGCGGAGGGTGTTCCGGACGCCGGATCGGCCCCCGCGTCGAGCAGCGCCCTGATCACCGCGTCCTCGCCCTTGAAGACGGCTCCGGCGAGCGGCGTCTGGCCGCGGTCGTTGGCACGGTCCGCGTCGGCGCCACGGGAGGTCAGGGCCGTGACGGCGGCCGCGTGCCCGTGGTAGGCCGCGAGCATCAGGAGCGAGTCGCCGCGGTCGTTGGTGAGGTTCACCGGGACTCCGGCGTCGACGTAGGCGGCGAGCGCGTCGCTGTCGCCCTGCCGTGCCAGGTCGAAGACCTTGGCCGCCAGTTCGATCACCTCGGGATCGGGGGTTTCGCTCATCGGAGGACCGCCTTCCATTAACGGTTCGGGCCGGCTCCGGCCCGCCGGGGCGTGTGCCGCGTGGGCCGCACGAGTGAATCGACAGGGTACTGCCAGGAGGTTCACATACCCCGGCCCGCCCTTGGCAAATGATCACGTCGTGTGACGGCGGAGAGATGTCCGTCACGCCGGAGGCCGCCCACCGGAGCCTCCGCGTCCGCCAGTCCAGTGAAAAAACCGACTTTTCACCCAATTGCAGCTTTTATCCTATAGATACTTCCGGTGAGCTTGGAAGGACTCATGGTGACTGTCCCCCCAACCAGGAGAACCACTCATGATCCTTTCCATGTCAGGCGTCGTCATCCTCGGCATCATCGTCTTCCTGTTCTTCAGGAAGGACGGCCTCAAGGCTTCGCACGCCCTCGTCACCGCCCTGTTCGGCTTCTACCTGGCCGGCACCGCCATCGCACCGAGCATCACCGCGGGCGGAGCGAGCCTCGCCGGCCTCTTGGGCGGGATCAAGTTCTGACCCTCCGCTCCCGCTCCCACCCCCTTCAGGAGACAGACGTGGCCCGGCGACCACTCCCCCGCATTCTGAGCAGCGGCAGCGCTTCGATCACTCGCAGTCGAGAGTTCGCGCGCACGGCCGCCGACAGCGCCACCGACGTGCTCCATCCGCTGATCATGATCACTCGTGGTCTGCGGCTGCTGGCCGGTGCAGGACGGCAGAAGTGGGCCGCGACGCCCAAGGACCGGCGTGGTCCCACGCTGTTCCTCGTCGCGGCCTGCGTGCTCGTGGTCGCGCTCATCCCGTACGGGCCGCTCCTGGCTCTCGTCACGGTGATGGGCGCAGCCGCATGGAAGGGACGGGAACGCACACCCGTCAAGACCGGCCCCGACGAGGCGGAGACCGGGCGCCTGCAAGCCCTGTACGAGGCGCTCGTGCCGTACTTCTCGACGGCCGACGACCCCAGTCCGCTGTTCGCCCACGGCGGCGACTGGGACAAGGTCTTCAGTGGGTACGCGTTCGACGGAGACGGCCGTGTCAGCCGTCTCAGCGTCACGTACCCCGCCTACTTCACCGACAGCGAGGCCGACTCCCGGGCCCGGATCGAACAGCTGCTGCACGCCAAGTCGGGCCGCGGCCGGGAGTACCGCTTCAGCTGGGACGAGGAGGGCAACCGGCTCGTGATGAACGTGCTCGACGCCCTGCCCACCTCAATCACCGCCCAGCGCTTCGTCACCGCCCCCGGCGAGACCGTCCTCGGCTTCACCGACGAGGACGCGGTGCAGCGCACCGTGCCGGTCAGCGACGGCGACGACACCCGGGACGCGCCCGGGGTCGTCTGGCGGACCGGCGCCCGCTCCACAGAGCCGCACCTGCTGATCGCCGGCCAGCCCGGCAGCGGCACCACCACGCTGATGCGCTCCATCGCCCTGCAGGCGCTCCAGCAGGGCGACGTCCTGATCATCGAGGGCAGCGGCACCGGAGAGTACGCGTGCTTCACCGGACGCGAGGGCGTCCTGGCCGTCGAGTGCGGGCTCGCCGGCGCGCTGTCCACCCTGGAGTGGGCGGCCAGCGAGACGGAACGGCGGCTCATCGAGGCCAACCGGGCCCGGCAGTCCGGTCACGCCGCGCCCGAGGACACCCGGCGCCCGCTCTGGATCCTGCTGGACCGGCCGAGCGTGCTCGGCCACCTCGCCGCAGCCGACGGCGGGCCCGATCCGCAGGAGCTGCTCCAGGTGCCGCTGCGGCACGGCCGGGCCGCCAATGTCACCGTCGTGATGACCGAGCAGTCCGACACACTCGACGGCCTGAGCGAGACGGTACGGACCCACACCAGGGCCCGGGTCGTGCTCGGCCAGTGCTCCCCCGCCCAGATCGAGTCGGTCCTGGGCCTGGAACCGCACACCACCCCCACCCCGGACGTCCCGCCCGGCCGTGGGTACGCGCGCCTGGGCACCGGCCCGGTGCTGCGCATCCAGGTCCCCGCCACCCCCGATCCGTACGACGACGCGACGAGCGAGGCACAGCGCCAGGCGGTGCTGGGTCTGCTGCCAGAACGGCGTACGGCGATCGAGGCGAACGTGCCCGACCCGGTGACGGCGGAGACCGTGACCGCCTCGGTCGGCATCGAGGGACTCGCCCTCAGCGACTGAGCAGGCGGAACAGCAGGACGGAGGCGGGGGCCCGCGGATCCGCGGGCCCCCGCCTCCGTCCTGTCAGGATTCAGGCGCTCAGGCCACGAAGGTGCGGGGCGCCTCGGCCCCCGCGCCGGCGCCCGAGCCGACCAGCTGGGCGGCGGCCGCGAGCCGAAGCGCCGCCTCCTCCGCCACCGGACCGCCGACCGTGAACGGCAGCCGCACATAACCCTCGAAGGCTCCGTCGACCCCGAACCGCGGCCCGGACGGCACCCGCACCCCGACCCGCTCCCCCGCCACCGCGAGCCGCGAGCCGGACAGGCCGCCGGTGCGCACCCAGAGCGTCAGCCCGCCGCGCGGGACCGCGAACTCCCAGTCCGGCAGCTCCCGGCGCACCGCAGTGACGAGCGCGTCCCGGTTGTCCCGCGCCTGCTCCCGGCGGATCTGCACGGCCTGCTCCCAGCCGCCGGTGCGCATCAGCCAGTTGACGGCCAGCTGTTCGAGGACCGGGGTGCCCATGTCCGCGTACGCACGGGCGGCGACCAGGCTGCGGATCACGTCCGGGGCGGCGCGCACCCAGCCGATGCGCATCCCGGCCCAGAAGGCCTTGCTGGCCGAACCGACGGTGAGGACGGTGCTGCCGGCCGGGTCGAAGGCGCAGACCCGGCGCGGCATGTCCACGTCGTCGTCCAGGTACAGCTCGTGCATCGTCTCGTCGACGACCAGGACCGTGCCGGCCGAGCGGGCGGCATCCACCAACGCGCGGCGGCGGTCCTCGTCGGCCAGCGCCCCGGTCGGGTTGTGGAAGTCCGCGACGACGTAGGCGAGCCGGGGAGCCGCGTCCCTCAGCACCTGGCGCCAGCGGTTCATGTCCCAGCCGCCGAGCCCCTCCTCCATGGCCACCGGCACCAGACGGGCGCCGGCCTCCCGCATCAGCTGGAGGATGTTGGCGTAGCTCGGGGACTCCACCGCGATCCGTTCGCCGCGGCCCGCGAAGAGGTGACAGATCGCGTCGATCGCGCCCATCGCCCCGGTGGTGACCATGATCTGCTCGGGCATCGTCGGGATGCCGTCGGCGGTGTACCGGTCGGCGATCATCTGCCGCAGCGCGGGGAGCCCCGCCGGATAGTCGCCGTGGGTGTGCGCGTACGGCGCCAGCTCCTCCAGGGCGCCCTGGACGGCCCGGGTCAGCCACGGTTCGGGGGCGGGCAGCGAGGCGCAGCCCAGGTCGATCATCGATCCGAGCGCCTCGGGCGGCAGCGGTTCCAGTCCGCGGGCGGGCAGCGGGTTGCCCGCAGGCACCGCCGTCCAGCTGCCGGCCCCGCGCCGCGACTCGAGGAAGCCCTCGGCCCGCAGTGCCTCGTAGGCGGCGGCGACCGTCGTACGGCTGACGGAGAGGGCCAGCGCCAGTTCGCGCTCGGCGGGCAGCCGGGCGGCGACCGGGACCCGGCCTTCGAGGACGAGCAGCCTGATCCCGTCGGCGAGCGCGCGGTAGGCCGGCGGCCTGCGGGTGCCGGGGCCCGCGGGCCGGGGCTGCTGGGCGTGGAGCTGCCGGGCGAGCTGTGCCGCACCGACGGCCGAAGTCCACTGCGCCATGAGAATCAGTCCACCTTCCTCGGATTGGCCATAGTTGGCAGCCAATCCCCTGCCACAGAGTGACATGCAGCAGTCCACGACCACCACACCAGGGGGCACCACTTGTCCATCACCGCCGTGCCGCGCGGGGCGCACCGTCGCCTGATCCAGCTCTACGCGGGCCTGGCCCTGTACGGGGCGAGTTCGGCACTGCTGGTCGTCGCCGGCCTCGGCCTGGAGCCGTGGGGCGTGCTGCACCAGGGGCTCGCCGAACGCACCGGGATCAGCATCGGCGTCGTCTCGATCATCATCGGCGCGATCGTGCTGCTGCTCTGGATCCCGCTCCGCCAGCGGCCGGGGCTGGGCACCGTATCGAACGTCTTCGCCGTCGGTCTCGCGATGGACGGCACCCTCGCGCTCGTCCCCGAGGTGCACGGGCTCGTGGCGCAGGCCGGGGTGATGGTGGCGGGGATCGTCCTCAACGGTGTGGCGACCGGGCTCTACATCGCCGCCCGGTTCGGTCCCGGACCGCGCGACGGACTGATGACCGGGCTGCACCAGCGGACCGGCCGGTCCATCCGGCTCGTCCGCACGGCGATCGAGGTGGCGGTCGTGGCCACCGGATTCCTGCTCGGCGGTTCCCTCGGCGTGGGCACGGTCCTGTACGCCCTGGCCATCGGCCCGCTCGCCCAGTTCTTCCTGCGCTTCTTCGCGATCACGGAAAGCGGTGGCACCACGGTCACCGCCCCGCCTTCCGCGCAGGCCATACTGCCGCAGTGACTTCCGTACGCCACCCCTATCTGGACCACCCCGCACCGCTCGCGTTCGCCCACCGGGGCGGGGCGGCGGACGGGATCGAGAACACGGCGGCCGCGTTCCGCCGCGCCGCCGACGCCGGGTACCGCTACTTCGAGACCGATGTGCACGCCTCGGCGGACGGCCGGCTGGTCGCCTTCCACGACTCCACCCTGGACCGGGTCACGGACTCCCGGGGCCGGATAGCGGAGCTGCCGTGGAGCGAGATACGGCGGGCCCGGGTGGCCGGGCGTGAGCCGCTGCCCCTGTTCGAGGAACTGCTGGAGGCGTTCCCCGGGGCCCGCTGGAACGTGGACATCAAGGCCGGCCCCGCCCTCGGACCCCTGGTCGAGCTGATCCGCCGGACGGACTCCTGGGACCGGGTGTGCGTCGGTTCGTTCTCCGAGGCCCGGGTCGCCAGGGCGCACCGGCTCGCGGGCCCCCGGCTCGCCACCTCCTACGGCGTCCGCGGAGTCCTGGGGCTGCGGCTGCGCTCGTACGGCATTCCGGCGGCGCTGCGGTCCGGCGCGGTCTGCGCGCAGGTCCCGGAGAGCCAGGGCGGTGTACGGGTCGTCGACCGGCGCTTCGTGCGCGAGGCGCACGCGCGCGGACTCCAGGTGCACGTCTGGACGGTGAACGAACCGGAACGGATGGCAGCGCTCCTGGATCTCGGAGTGGATGGCATCATGACCGATCACATCGAGACGCTGCGTACGGTGCTGAGCGAGCGGGGGGCCTGGGCCTGACGCCGGCCCGGATGACGTCTCCCCGGGGAGAGACGAGGGGTGCGCCATGACCGCCGAGACCGCGGACACCGCCGAACCGGCGGACGGCACGGGCGGTACGGGCGGTCCCGAGGAGCGGCGGCGGGAACAGCGCGGCTGGTACTTCTACGACTTCGCGTGCTCCGTCTACTCGACGAGCGTCGTCACGGTGTTCCTCGGGCCGTATCTGACCTCGGTCGCCAAGGCCGCCTCCGACGCCGAGGGGTACGTCCATCCGCTGGGCATCCCGGTCCGCGCCGGATCGCTCTTCGCCTACACGATCTCGGCCTCGCTCGTGCTCGCCGTGATCCTGATGCCAATGGCGGGCGCCGCGGCCGACCGTACGGGCCGCAAGAAGCCGCTGCTCGCGGTGGCGGCGTACACGGGTGCCACCGCGACGGCGGCGATGTTCTTCCTGGACGGCCACCGCTATCTGCTCGGCGCGTTCCTCCTCATCGTGGCGAACGCCTCGATCTCGGTGTCGATGGTGCTCTACAACGCCTATCTGCCGCAGATCGCGGAGCCCGACGAACGCGACGCGGTCTCCTCCCGGGGCTGGGCCTTCGGCTACACGTCGGGGGCGCTTGTCCTCGTCCTCAACCTGATCCTCTACACCGGCCACGACTCCTTCGGCCTCTCCGAGTCGGACGCGGTGCGGATCTGTCTCGCCTCGGCCGGTGTCTGGTGGGGTGCGTTCACCGTCATACCGCTGCGCCGGCTGCGCGACCGGGCGATGCCCGGCGGCGGCGAGGCGGCTGGTTCCGGAGCGGTCGGCGCCGGGTGGCGGCAGCTGAGGGCGACGTTGCGCGACATGCGCCGTCACCCGCTCACCCTCTCCTTCCTGCTGGCCTACCTCGTCTACAACGACGGCGTGCAGACCGTGATCTCGCAGGCCTCCGTCTACGGTTCCGAGGAACTGGGCCTCGACCAGACGACGCTGATCACGGCGGTGCTGCTGGTCCAGGTGCTCGCCGTCGCCGGGGCCCTCGGCATGGGACGGATGGCCCGGGTCCACGGCGCGAAGCACACGATCCTCGGGTCGCTCGTCGTCTGGACGCTGATTCTCGTCGCCGGCTACTTCCTGCCCGCCGACTCGCCGGTGTTCTTCTACGCACTGGCGGCGGCGATCGGCCTGGTCCTCGGCGGCAGCCAGGCGCTGTCGCGCTCGCTCTACTCGCATCTGGTGCCGCGCGGCAAGGAGGCCGAGTACTTCTCCGCGTACGAGATGAGCGACCGCGGACTGAGCTGGCTGGGGCCCCTGGTGTTCGGGCTCGCGTACCAGCTGACCGGCAGCTACCGGGATGCGATCATCTCGTTGGTGATCTTCTTCGTGATCGGTTCCGTGCTGCTCGCGAGGGTGCCGGTACGGCAGGCCGTGGCCGCGGCGGGCAATCCTGTTCCCGAACGGATTTAGACGTTGAAGTGAAAGGCCGGTAGTGTACGCCTTTGGCCTGCCCGGGAGGACCGTTACTGCGAGTGGAAGCACCCGAACCGTTGGGTGACAACTTCCGCCAGATGTGACAAACCGGGCATGGGCGGGTACATGAACACTCGCAAACCTGAAAATGCAGCGGCACGACGGGCGACGCATGACCGGCAACGGGAATCTTTGCCGCCGACCGGACGTTGACCGGATGACGACGACAGCGACACCTGTCCTGTGGGCGACAAGCCCGGGAGGCACGATTCATGAGTGAGCGAGCTCTCCGCGGCACGCGACTCGTGGTTACCAGCTACGAGACGGACCGCGGCATCGATCTGGCCCCGCGCCAGGCGGTGGAGTACGCATGCCAGAACGGACATCGATTTGAGATGCCGTTCTCGGTAGAGGCGGAAATTCCGCCGGAGTGGGAGTGCAAGGCGTGTGGCGCCCAGGCACTCCTGGTGGACGGGGATGGCCCCGAGGAGAAGAAGGGCAAGCCTGCGCGCACGCACTGGGACATGCTCATGGAGCGGCGCACACGCGAGGAGCTGGAGGAGGTGCTGGCCGAGAGGCTGGCGGTTCTGCGCTCCGGCGCCATGAACATTGCCGTGCATCCGCGGGACAGCAGGAAGTCTGCCTGACCGCGTAGCACCGCATCGAGACAGAGCCGCGGGCCGCGACACCTTGTGTGTCGCGGCCCGCGGCTCTGTGCGTGGGCCTTGGGCGGCCGACTGCGGGGGTGCGGTGCGGGTTGCCCTCTTGGACCTGGGCCCGTCTCGGCGGTACGGCTCGGTCCCGTTCGGCCGAGGCCTGAGACATCCTCGAGCGCCGGACGGGCTTGGTACTCGCCGGACGGGCCTGATCCGGCCGGTTACTTCGTCAGCGGCGGGCGCGGGGGGTCCGTCGGGTTGGGGGGCTCCTCGCGGATCACCTCGCCCTGGACGACCTTTCCGTCCGGGCGGTGCATGCGGGCCTGCTGGAAGGCGTCCGAGAGGCCGCCGGGGGCCGCTGCGGTCATCCGGCGTTCCAGCGAGCGCTCCGTGTACCTGCTGAGGGCCGACCGGACCGGCGGCACCAGGAGCAGCAGTCCCGCCACGTCCGAGATCATCCCCGGAATCATGATGAGCAGCCCGCCGAGCATCAGGAAGCCGTTGCCCCGGGTGCTCGAAGGGGCGGGCGAAGAGCCGGCCGCTCCGGGCTGCCCCGGCATCTGCTGGAGCGTCTCGGTGAGATTGCGGAAGGCGCGGCGGCCGGCCCGCTTCATCACCACGGCCCCGAGGACGACCCCCGCGGCCAGGAGCAGCAGCACGGTGAAGGCGCCTGCCGCGTCCGCCACCACGATGAGCAGCCAGATCTCGAGCACCGCCCAGGCGGCGATGGCGAGAGGTACGAAGGTCCGGGCGCGCGAGCGCCTGCGGGCGGTCGGGGGCGGTGTGCCGGTCGTCATACTCCCAGTGTGCCTGGCCCGGCGTCCGGACGGGGTAAGGGGGTGACGGCGGCCCACCGCGGCCGGATCAGGGCGTGCGGCGGCCGAGCACCCGGTTCGTACGGCTGGTGACGCCCCACGCGGTCACGCGCCACAGCGCCTCGACGAGGATGTCGCGGCTCATCTTGGAGTCGCCGACCTCCCGGTCCACGAAGGTGATCGGGACCTCGACGACGTGGTAGCCGGCCTCGATCGAGCGGCGGGCCAGGTCGACCTGGAAGCAGTAGCCCTGCGAGGCGACCTCGTCGAGGCCGATGCCCTGCAGGGTCTCGGTGCGGAAGGCCCGGTAGCCGCCGGTGACGTCGCGCGTCTGCAGCCCGAGCATGATCCGCGAGTACGTGCTGCCGCCGCGGGAGATCATCTCGCGGGACTTGGGCCAGTTGACCACCCGGCCGCCCGGCACCCAGCGGGAGCCGAGGACCAGGTCGGCACCCTTGAGGGCGGTGAGCAGCCGGGGCAGTTCCTCGGGCTGGTGGGAGCCGTCCGCGTCCATCTCGACGAGGACGCCGTAGTCGTGGTCCATGCCCCAGCGGAAGCCGGCGAGGTAGGCCGCGCCGAGCCCCTCCTTGCCCTTGCGGTGGAGCACGTGGACCTGGCCGTCGGCCGCGGCCAGTTCGTCGGCGAGCTTCCCGGTGCCGTCGGGGCTGTTGTCGTCGGCGACCAGGATGTCGGCCTCCGGCACGGCGGCGCGCACCCGGCTGACGATCGGCTTGATGTTCTCGGCCTCGTTGTAGGTCGGAATGATCACCAGAGCTCTGCCGAGCGGGCCGTATCGCCTCTGACCGCCGTCGTTCACTTACTGCCCCTTAAGTCCGTACGCAGGTGCACACCATATCGAGCGCGGCGGCGCCGCAGACCGGCCCGGTCGGGCGGCGCGGCAAGCGGCGGCGGACAGAAGAGCGGAAGTGCGGACAGAACTGCGGATCGGGGCCCGGCGTCCTTCGGGCCGACCTGGGACCCGCCGGCTGCGGGTCGACCTAGAGCCGTTGTCTACTGAACGTCCGGGCCCCACCCGGGTCGCACCCTCCGCCCGGCTGAAACCTTCCCTCGCCCCCGAGGCGCGGGCGCTGAACCTGGCTGTCAGTGGCGGTACGCCGGTGCGGCGCACCACCCCATGACCCAGCGGCGTTCGACGACTGCGTGGACGTTTAACCGGTCGGACGTCCTGTGGTGGACTCGACCGAACCTACCGGCCGGTGGGCGCATTCTGTCAATAGTTGCCTGACCTGCATCGTTTACCGAACGTGCCTGGTCAGTCCCGAAGATCCCCAGGTCGTGGCAGAGCGGGGGCACCTTCGATCGGCGGTACGAAATGTCCGGACGTCACTCGTTCGGCCGTACGTAGACAGTTTGTCCGAACACGACCGTGCGCAGGCAGACCGGGAGTTCGCCGCCCGGGCTGAGATCGGGCAGCCCGGGCGTCCCGGACCTCGGGTCGGTCGACCAGCGGGCGACCCGGTCGTCCGGGGCCTGGACCACCAGTTCGTCGGTGCGCCAGACCGCGTAGTCGGCCGGGGCGCCGGGCACCAGGGTGCCCGCGTCGTCGCGGCCGACGGCCCGCCAGCCGCCCCTGGTGTGGGCGGTGAAGCCGGCCCGTACGGAGATCCGGTGCTCGAGCGTCCGGTGGAACGCGGCGGCCCGCACGGTCCCCCACGGGTCCAGCGGGGTCACCGGGCTGTCGGAGCCGAACGCGAGGGGCACACCGGCCCGCAGGAGCGCCGCGTAGGGGTTCAGGGTCCTGGCCCGCCCGGCGCCCAGCCTGCGGGCGTACATGCCCTCCTCACCGCCCCAGGCGGCGTCGAAGGCGGGCTGCACCGAGGCGGTGAGGCCGAGTTCGGCGAAAGCGGCGACGGTCTCGGGGGTCAGCATCTCGGCGTGCTCGATGCGGTGCCTGGCGGCCCGGACCCGGCCCAGGCCGACCTTCTCGGCCGCCGCCCTGAAGCCGTCGACGACGGCGGTGAGCGCCGCGTCGCCGATGGCGTGGAAGCCCGCCTGCAGCCCGGCCCCGGTGCACGCCGCGACATGGGCGGCGATCTGCGCGGCGTCCAGATGGGCGGTGCCGGAGACCGGCGCGTCCGCGTACGGCTCGTGCAGGCAGGCGGTGTGCGAGCCGAGCGAACCGTCGACGAAGAGGTCCCCGGCCGCGCCCACCGCGCCGAGCTCCCGCACACGCTGGGCGTCCTTCTCGTCGCCGACCCGCTCGGCCCAGTAGCCGAAGACCCGCGGCCCCGGCTGTCCGGCCGCGAGCTTCAGCAGCGAGATGAAGTCCTCCTCGTCGGAGATGTCCGGGCCGCCGCACTCGTGGACCGTGCCGATCCCGAGGGACGCGGCACGCGCCAGCGCGGCCCGCTGGGCGTCGGCGCGCTGCCGCGGAGAGACGGCGCCGTGGGCGGCCGCGCGCACCGCGTGGTGGGCTGCGCCGGTCAGCGGCGCGTCGGGCCGGTAGCCGGTCATCGCGGTGACGCCGGGGACGAGATCGAGCAGCGCGGTCGTCACGACCGCCGAATGCACGTCGACGCGGGGCAGGTAGACGGCCCGGCCGGCCGCCGCCTCGTCGAGCTCGGCGCGTGAGGGCGGGCGCTGCTCCGGCCAGCGCGTGGCGTCCCAGCCGTGGCCCAGGACCACCCCGCCCGCGGGGTGCGCCGCCACGTACGTCCGGACGAGGGCGAGGGCCTCGCCGAGGGTGCGGGCTCCGGAGAGGTCGAGGCCGGTGAGGGCCAGACCGGTCGACGTGGTGTGCACGTGGGCGTCGGTGAACGCGGGCGTGACCAGGGCCCCTTCGAGGTCGATCACTTCGTCGACGCCGCTCGCGAAGGCGTCGGCGGCCCCTTCGGAGCCCACCCAGGCGACATGCCCCCGTTCGACCACCATGGCGGTGGCGAAGGGGTCGGCGGGGCTGTGGACGTCTCCACCGCGCAGCAGCACGGTGCGGTGTTCGCTCTGGGGGGCGGTGCTCTCGGTCATGAGCACCAGTCTCCCGCCTGCCGGGGCGCGGGCGGCGCGCGACCCCCTCAGATCTGCGGCGGGCGCGCCTCGTAGGGCGTGGAGAGCACCACGGTGGTGCGGGTGGACACCCCGGCGAGCGAACGGATCCGGGTGAGGAGGTGCTCCAGCTCCAGCGGGGTCGCGACCCGCACCTTGAGGATGTAGTTCTCGTCGCCCGCGACGCTGTGGCAGGCCTCCAGCTCGGGGACACCGGCGAGCCGTTCCGCGATGTCGTCGGGAGCGCTCGGGTCGAAGGGCTTCACCGAGATGAACGCGGTCAGGGGCAGCCCGACGGCCTCGGGGTCGACGACCGCGGCATAGCCCCGGATCACCCCGCGCTGCTCCAGCCTGCGGACGCGCTGATGAACGGCCGAGGTGGACAGGCCGGTGGCCTTGCCCAGGTCGGTGTAGCTCATCCGCCCGTCCTTGACGAGCAACTCCACGATTTGACGGTCCAGCTCCTCCATATGGATCAATCTATGGCCCCGGCACCCTCCAGGCACAGCCGTGTGCGGCCGGGAGAGGCACCTGCGGCGGGCATGTGACCAATGCCACAGGTTTACGGGTCAGTAGCCGGGCGCCTCGCGGTTACCGCGGATGCCCGACGGGAAGTGCTTGCTGTGGTCGAGGCCGTGGCGCCTTGTCGGCCCACCCGAGGGGGGAATTCCCATGCAGAGCCTGAAGCTCACCGGACGTACCGAACCGGAGCCCGTTGATCCTTTCGAGGACACCGCTCCCGACGCGTACGACACGTTCGAGATGTACCGGGTCATCTGCCCGGACTGCGCGCAGCCCATCGCGCTCCTGGCGGACGAGGACGTGCTGCCGGAGCACGCGCTGTGCCCCACCCCGTGGAACCCGTTCGTCCTGACGGTGTGCGCCGGCACCGGCCGTGCCGCGTCGAAGGCCCGGCCGGCCGACGAGTCGGCCGACGCCCAGGAGCAGGAGACGGCCCTGCTGCTGACGCTCCCCCAGGGACTCGACTGGAGGATGCAGCCGTTCTCGCACGCCGGCAGCAGCGGCTCGCGCCCGTTCCGGGTGCCGCAGCAGCTGCGCCGCGACGCCGCCTGAGGCAGCCCGGGCCCGGTCCCGTCGTCCTCGGACGGCGGGGCCGGGAGACCGGCGCCGCAGCGGGGTGGCAGCCGCCCCTGCGGCGCGCCATGAGGACCTGACGAACAGGCGCCCGAATCGGCCGGGCAGTGACCCGGCGCCGCCCCGCGCCGTTGGCCCGTCATGACCCTGCTGCACTCCACGGCCGGCCCCGGTCGCCGCCGCCTCGCCGCTCCGGCCTCCGAAGAATCGGTTCCGCAGTCCCGCACGGCGCCGACGCAGACCGAGACGCCGCGTCCGGCGCCGCGCTCCGGGCCCCACTCGACCGATCCGCCCATCTACCGGGCGCTCCTGCGGCACTGGGAGGGCACCGGCCGGACCCTGCCGGGCCGCCATGACCAGGAGTGGAACCGGATCATGACGACACCGGTGTGGTCGGACCGGCCGCTGCGGGTCAGCGGGTCTCAGGACCCGCGAGGTGGCGGGCGATGACCATCCGCTGGATCTGATTGGTCCCCTCGACGATCTGCAGCACCTTCGCCTCGCGCATCAGCCGCTCGACGGGGAAGTCCAGCGTGTAGCCGTATCCGCCGAGCACCTGGACGGCGTCGATGGTGACCCGCATCGCCGCGTCCGTGCAGAACAGCTTGGCCATGGCCGCCTGACGCGAGAAGGGGCTGCCGGCGTCGCGCAGCCGGGCGGCCTCGAGGTAGAGCGCGCGGCCCGCCTCGATCTGGGTGGCCATGTCGGCGAGCATGAACCGCAGTCCCTGGAAGTCCGCGATGGGGCGGCCGAACTGCTTGCGCCCGGTGGCGTAGGCGACGGCCTCGTTCAGCGCCGCCTGGGCCACACCGATGGCGCAGGCCGCGATGCCCAGCCGGCCGGAGTCGAGCGCGGACAGGGCGATCGCGAAGCCCTGCCCCTCCTCACCGATCCGGCGCGCGTCGGGCACCCGCACCCCGTCGAAGTGCAGCTGGGCGGTGGGCGATCCCTTCATCCCCATCTTCTTCTCGGGGAGGGCGGCGCTCAGCCCCGCCGCGTCGCCGGGGACGAGGAATGCGGTGATGCCGCGGGCACCCTCGGCTCCGGTGCGGGCCAGGACCGTGTAGAAGTCGGCGACGCCGCCGTGGGTGATCCACGCCTTGGTGCCGGTGATCACCCAGTCGTCGCCGTCCCGGACGGCCTTGGTGGTCAGGGACGCGGCATCGGAACCCGAGGCGGGCTCGGAGAGGCAGTAGGCGCCCAGCAGGCCGCCGCCGAGCATCGCCGGGAGGTGTTCGGTCTGCTGGTCCTTGGTGCCGTAGCCGGCGACCGCGTGACAGGCCAGGGAGTGGACACTGACGCCGAGTCCGACGGTGAGCCGGGCGGCGCTGAGCTCTTCGAGGACCTGGAGGTAGACCTCGTACGGCTGGTCGCCGCCGCCGTGGGCGGAGTCGTAGGGCAGGCCGAGCAGTCCTGACTCGGAGAGCAGGGTGAAGACTTCGCGCGGGAACCGGCCCGCGTCCTCCTCCTCGGCCGCCCGCGGCGCGATCTCCCGTTGGGCGATGTCGCGGACGAGCGCGATGAGTTGCCTGGATTCCTCGGTGGGCAGACGACGTTCCACCAACTGCGGGGCACGGTCGGACATGACGGCGCTCTCCTCCCTGTCGGGCGTTGCGGCGGTCGCGCGCGCGGGGTGTGAGCGGCGCCGCCGGGGGATCTCCGGACGATGCCCGGAAAACACTGCTGCCCAGCCGATGTTGCCCTCCCGGATTACGAGAGGCGCTGGCCAGCGGCTGTGGCGGCTTGAGTATGCCCGATCGGACGGTATCCGTCACCGGTTGACAGAAGACGCCCGGAAAGAGGCGGTGACGGCCGGGACGATCACCGGAATTGGTCCGAACCATTGACCCGACTGGTCTAGTCCATCTACGGTTCCCAGCGAACCGGCTTTCCGCGTTCATGCCAAGTTCGTCTGCGTGCACCGACGGGTACGCATTCGTGTCCGCGCGACCGTACGTCCGCTCCACAGGTGCGCGTTCGCATGTCGTCGAGAGCCGGCCGTCCACTGGCACGTCCCCTCCCCCACGAGGAGCAACCATGACCGGACTGCATCGCCCGGGAGCCCGCCTCAGGGCCCTCGCCGCTGCCGCCTGTACCGCCGCCCTGGGCGCCGCCCTGCTGGGCGTCGCGGGCACCGGATCCGCAGGCGCGGCCCCCGCCGCCGCGCAGGCGGCCGCACCGGCAGCAGCACCGGCCGCCCCCACAGCGGCCGGCAGCAAGGTGGTCGGATACTTCACCAACTGGGGTGTCTACGACCGCAATTACCACGTCAAGAACATCGAGACCTCCGGCTCGGCCGACAAGCTGACGCACATCAACTACGCCTTCGGCAACGTTCAGGGCGGCAAGTGCACGGTCGGCGACTCCTATGCCGACTACGAGAAGACCTACACCGCCGACCAGTCGGTCGACGGGGTCGCGGACACCTGGGACCAGGATCTGGCCGGCAACTTCAACCAGCTCCGCAAGCTGAAGAAGCTGCACCCGGACCTCAAGGTGATCTGGTCGTTCGGCGGCTGGACCTGGTCCGGCGGTTTCGGTGAGGCCGCGCAGAACCCGGCCGCGTTCGCCGAGTCCTGCTACAACCTGGTGGAGGACCCCCGCTGGGCCGATGTCTTCGACGGCATCGACATCGACTGGGAGTACCCGAACGCCTGCGGTCTGACCTGCGACACCAGTGGCCGTGACGCCTACGGCAACCTGCTGGCGGCGCTCCGCTCCAAGTTCGGCACGGACAACCTGGTCACCTCGGCCATCACCGCGGACGGCTCCGAGGGCGGCAAGCTCGACGCCGTCGACTACGGCGGCGCTTCGAAGTCCGTCGACTGGTACAACCCGATGACGTACGACTTCTTCGGCGCCTGGGACGCGAAGGGCCCGACGGCCCCGCACTCCCCGCTCACCTCCTACACGGGCATCCCCAAGGAGGGCTTCAACAGCACGGCGGCCATCGACAAGCTGAAGGCGCAGGGCGTCCCGGCGTCCAAGCTGCTGCTCGGCATCGGCTTCTACGGCCGCGGCTGGACGGGCGTCACCCAGGACGAGCCGGGCGGCACGGCCACCGGTGCGGCGGCGGGCACGTACGAGGCGGGCATCGAGGACTACAAGGTCCTCAAGAACAGCTGCCCCGCCACCGGAACGGTCGCCGGCACGGCGTACGCGCACTGCGGCACCAACTGGTGGAGCTACGACACCCCCGCCACCATCGGCACGAAGATGGCGTACAAGAACGAGCAGGGGCTGGGCGGCACCTTCTTCTGGGAGCTGAGCGGTGACACCACCAACGGCGAGCTGATCAAGGCGATCAACTAGGGTCTTTCGTTTGGATCTGGCTGGATCAGGGAGCGGGGTCCGGTGCGTGCAGCTGCAAGGCGGAGGAGGGAGTCGGATGGGGTCTCCCCCTGCTCGAGCGAAGCCGAGAGCTTGGGGGAGCGCGTGCCGGGGCCCGCGAGCCCGGCATGATCCGAACGAGAGCCCCTAGGTCTCACGGGCACGGGTTGGAGGCGGGGCGGGGAGCCGGGCGGGCTCTCCGCCCCGCCTCACGTCGTGGCTCCGCCCCGGGGCGTCACGGCCCGCGAGGCGGTCACATCAGGCCGAGCTGGGTGACGAGCATGGCGATGACGACGACGAGCGTCCAGCCGGCGAGGTTCTCCAGCAGCTTGGAGCGGTCCTCGGGCCCGCCGGTACGGGTGCGGCGGCGGGCGGAAGTGGTGGTTGCGGCGGCGGTCGCGGTCATGGCATCTCGCTCGGTCGGCTGACGGTGGGTGTCCCCCGAGGACCCGACCACAGTGCCAGCCCCGCGGACCCGCGGGGTAGAGACGTGCGTCACTGCCGCGGGCGGGACGGCGCCCGCCGACGGGTACCCGCAATGGCCGGATCCCGCCGACGGCGGGGATCCGGGTGCGCGGGCGGGTCCGGCCGCCCGGCGCCGTCTGTGCCCGATCCCACACGGCGTGCCGGGGCGCGGACACGGAAAGGCCGGCCCCCCACCGCCGCGCGGTGGGGGGCCGGCCGCGTTCCCGCGAAAGGCGTGGCCCGGTATCCGTGAGCGGCCGCGCCCGCGCCGTTCCGACGCCACTCAGCGCCGGCGCGAGCGGCCTCCTCCCGCGCTCCAGCCTGCGCCGACTCCCGCGACGTGCAGGGCAAGCAGCATCAGACCGAGCAGCATGATGTTGCCCGATGCGAACACGTCGTTGGTCGATATGTCGGCTGCGTTGATCAGGAATGCGATGAAGAACAGGACTGCGGCGGCTATACCCAGCATGGGGTGCTCCCTTTCGGTTCGTGGAAGCCGTGTGCCCCCGAATCGCGAAGGTAGGCGCGGTCCGTCGCTCACCTGTTCTCACCCGGCACGGATCAGATCAAGCCGAACGAAGGCAGCGCCCGGCGCCGAGCCGGTGCGGGGCCGGCCGGCCGGCAGGGCCACTCGTGAGACGGCGCGGCGTCAGAGGTGCTGCACTGACCCTCTGGTAACCGCCTACCGCCCGGGCTGCTGCCGGAGTCGGTGACGGGGCCGTCGACCGGGTGCAGGAGCACGGAGTGGCAACCTCTGAAGGGAGAGCTGTGATGGATACTTCTTCGCTGCCGTTCGTGGATGAGCACGCCGAGGTCATCGCGGCGGAGGCCGATGTCGTCTGGTCCCATCTGGGTGAAGTCCTGGACGAGTCGTTCTCACGCCTCGGCGTCGCCGGTTACGCAAGGCTGGTCGGCTCCGCCGACCGCACGGCGTCCGGGCCGCGGCCCCTTGCCGCAGGCTCGACCCTGCCCGGGTTCCGGGTGGTTGCCGCGGTGCCGGGACGTGAGCTGGTCCTGCAAGGGGCCCATCGCTTCTCGACGTACGCCTTGATCTTCCGCATTGAGCACGCAGGCCCGGGCCGGTCACGGTTGAGGGCCGAGAGCCGGGCGGCCTTCCCCGGGCCTGCCGGTGGCATCTACCGATGGCTCGTCATCGGAACGGGTGGACATGTGATCGGCCTGCGCCGGCTCCTGTCCTCGATCCGCCGCCGATCCGAATAGCGCACTCTCTCTCCGACCGGTCGCGGTCATGCCTCCGTCATCAGGGGGCGACGACACCGCCCACGCCGGCCGCTTTCGCGATCGACTGGAGGGTTGCCTCCGGGGCTGCGGCGAAGGCCGTGTTCGGCCGCGATGATGCGGGCGCGGTTGTCCTCGGCGTCCGAGCGCATCAGCTGTCGACGGGCCTTCGCCATCTGTTCGTTCGCGGAACGGGAGTCGGTCCTACGGTCCTCGCCCCCCTCTGCGGAGGCGTCTCGGTTCTTGTCACGGGGTGGCGCGCAGGAGGACGAGGGATCCGTCGTAGACCGGCCGGCTGCGGAGGTGGCCGAAGGCTTCGTCCCAGGCACCTGAACCCAGCGCGCGGCGCAGGGAGATGTCGAAGTCCTGACGCGCCCGGTCGTCGATGAAGCTCCAGGCGGAGCAGCCCTGGCGGGCGGCGGGGTTCAGGAGCATCTCGGGGCGGCCGTAGTACGCCTCGTTGAAGCCGTCGGTGCAGTCCAGCGGCACCGGCACGGACTGGATGGTGGTGGCTCCGCCGAGCGCGGTCGTGAGCCGGTCCAGGGACGGGTAGCGGCCGGCCTCGATCTCCAGGACGTCGGGGGCGTACTCGTAGAGCCAGAAGTCGCGCACGCGTGCGGGGTCGCAGGTCAGTACGGCGACAGGGCCGCGCGTGACGCGTCGCATCTCGCGCAGTCCCGCCTCGACGTCGTCCCACTCATGAACGCTGAAGAGGGCCATCGCCGCGTCGAAATGTCCCTGGGCGAAGGGGAGGTCTTCGGCGACTGCGTCGATGGCGGTGGCGAGGCGGGCCGGCCGCCGGGCACGTTTGGCCGGGGACGGCTCGACGGCCGTGATCGTATGTGCCGCGGTCTCGTACGATCCGGTGCCCGCGCCGACGTTGAGGACGATGCGCGCGTCACCGAGAGCCTGGGCGATGACGCGGGCGATGCGCCCGTCCGGGCGGCGAACGGGAGCGGCTAGGGATCCGATGGCCCCGTAGCCGGCGTCGCCCCTGCCGTCGTAGGTGTGCATGACCATCCGGGGACCTCCGCCTTTCGGGCCTGGCCGGAGCGGCGGTACTCGCGCCCCGAGCGAAGGCTTCCATCTTGCATCTGCCGGACTGAATCTCCTAGTGCCTGGTGAATGACTGGCTGATCGGCCAAAGTCTCTTGCATGTGCGCCGATGCGTTTGGACGATGCGTCGGCGCGGTGGCGTGAGTGCCGCCGGCCAGTCGCCGGGGCCGGCGATGTTGCGGGGCGCGTTCGTAGGCCGTCTCGTCCGGAGTCCTCAGACCGGGTAGGCGTGGGTCTGCGTCGCCTTCACCGTCGCCCAGACCTCCGCCCCCGGACGCAGGTCGAGTTCCGCGGCTGAGGCCGTGGTCAGGTCCGCGGCGAGCGGCAGCTCTCCGGTGAGGTCGGCGCGGATCTGGTCACCGTGGGTCTCCAGACCCGCGATCCGGCAGTGCCAGAGGTTGCGGGCGCTCGCGCCGGCGGGGCGGTCGCGGTGGAGGGTGACAGCGTTCGGCGGGAAGGCGACGAAGACCGGGCCGGACAGGTCCTCCGTGGTCGCGACGGCGGGCCCGGCATCGAGGCGGACGGTGTGGCCGTCGGCCGTACCCCGGTAGAGGTTCAGGCCGACCAGCTGGGCGATGTAGTCCGTACGGGGATGGCGGGCGATGTGGGACGGCGCCCCCTCCTGGACGACCTGGCCGTCCTCGACGACGACCAGACGGTCGGCCAGCACCATGGCGTCCAGTGGATCGTGCGTGACCAGGACGGCGACGGCCTCGAACTCGGCCAGGTGCTGCCGGAGCTGCGATCGGACCTCCAGCCGGGTGCGTGCGTCCAGTGCCGCCAGCGGCTCGTCCAGGAGCAGCAGCCGGGGGCGGGTGGCCAGCGCGCGTGCCAGGGCGACACGCTGGGCCTGGCCGCCTGACAGCTTGCGCGGCCTGGCGTCGGCGTGGTCCGCGAGACCCAGCCGCCCCAGCCACTCGGCGGCTTGTGCCCGTGCCGCCGCCTTGCTCGCGCCCTGGCAGCGCGGTCCGAAGGCCACGTTGTCCAGGGCGGTGAGGTGCGGGAAGAGCAGGTAGTCCTGGAAGACGACGCCGACGGGGCGTGACTCCGGCGGCGTGCGTTCCAACGCGGCGCCGTCCAGGCGCAGGTGGCCGCCGGTGAGCGGGGTGAGGCCGGCGAGGGTGCGCAGGGCGGTGGTCTTGCCGGCGCCGTTCGGGCCGAGCAGGGCGACGACTTCGCCGGGTGCGACGGTCAGCGTCACGTCGAGCCGGAAGGCGCCGCGCTCGACGACGAGGTGGGCGTCGAGGCCCTCTTCGGGCCTGTCGGCACGGATGTCCCGGGCGGGCTCGGGAGTCTTGGTCATCCTGCTGTCATCCAACGGTCGCGCAGGCCGGCCAGCACCGCGATGGACACGGTGAGCAGGACCAGGCTGAGGGCGATGGCCGCCTCCGGGTCGCTCTGCAACGCCAGGTATACGGCCAGCGGCATGGTCTGGGTACGGCCGGGGAAGTTGCCGGCGAACGTGATGGTCGCGCCGAACTCGCCCAGGGCGCGGGCCCATGCCAGTACCGCGCCCGCGGCGATGCCGGGCGCGATCAGCGGCAGCGTGACCCGGCGGAACGCGGTGAAGCGGGAGGCGCCGAGTGTGGCGGCGGCCTCCTCGAAGCGCGGATCGGCGGCGCGCAGGGTGCCTTCGACGCTGATGACGAGGAACGGCATCGCGACGAACGCCTCCGCGATCACGACTCCCGCCGTGGTGAACGGCAGGGTGATGCCGAACCAGTCGTCGAGCGTCTTCCCGACGATGCCGTTGCGGCCGAGTGCCATCAGCAGGGCGACACCGCCGACCACGGGGGGAAGGACGAGCGGCAGGGTGACGAGGGCCCGTACGAGACCGCGGCCGGGGAACTCGACGCGGGCCAGCAGCCAGGCCAGAGGCACGCCGATGACCAGACTGACCGCGGTGGCGGCCGTGGCGCAGACCAGGGACAGCTGGAGCGCCTGCCAGACCTCGGCGCTGGTCAGCAGCTCGGGCAGGCTGGTCCACGGGGCCCGTACGAGCAGCGCGATCAGTGGCACGATCAGGAAGGCCAGACCGAGCAGCGCGGGCACCAGCAGCGGCAGCGGCACGCCACGACCGCCGCCCGTCCGGGCGCGCCGACGCCGCGGCCGGCCCTGGAGGGTGCCGGTCGCGGCGTCGGCCTTGTTGGGCTTCGTCACGGCTTGAGGAACCCGGCCCCGGTCAGGACCTGCTGACCCTGGGCCGACCGCACCAGGGCGATGAACGCCTTGGCGGCCTCGGCGTTCTTCGTGTCCTTGAGCTCGACGATCGGGTAGTCGTTGATGGCGTCCGCGGACTCGGGGAAGTCCACGCCCTCCACCTTGTCGCCGGCTGCGTGCACGTCGGTCTTGTAGACGACGGCCGCGTCGGCCTCCTTCAGCTCGACCTTGGTCAGCGCGGACTTGACGTCCTGCTCGTAGGAGACGGGGGTGAGCTTGAGCTTGCTCGCGTCGAGGGCCTTCTGGGCGGCGGCGCCGCAGGGCACCTCCTTGTCGCAGAGGACCACCTTGAGGCCGGACTTGGTGAGGTCCTTCAGGGAGGAGACCTTGTCCGGGTTGCCCGGCAGGGTGGCGATCTCCAGCTGGTTGCGCACGAAGGTCGCGGGTGTACCGGAGGCGTCGCCCGCGTCGGTGACGATCTTCATCGTCTTGGGGCTGGCAGAGGCGAACACGTCGGCCGGGGCACCGCCGGTGATGCTCGCGGCGAGGGAGTCGCTGCCGCCGAAGCTGAAGGTGACCTTCGTTCCGGGGTTCTCCTTCTCGAACTCCTTGCCCAACGCGGTGAAGCTCTCCTTGAGGGAGGCGGCGGCGAAGACGGTCACCGTCCCGGACAGCTTGTCCGACGAGGACGCGGAGGAGTCCGATGCGGCCGACGAGGAGTCGTCGGACGACGAACATGCGCTCAGGGCCAGCAGGGCAGCGGCGCCTGCACCGGCCACCTGAAGTGTCCGGCGGGTCCGGCGCGCGGTACGGGTCATCACGGTTCTGCTCCCTCTTGTCCTGACGGACACAATCACCTGCGGTCCTGGCGGACCGTCCAGGGTCTCTCGGCGACCACGTTGGTCGACTTGATCACGGCAACCGCCGGAACACCGGGCTCCAGCTTCAGTTCTTCAGCCGACTCGCGGCTGACCGGCGCCACGACCCGGAACGGCCCGGCCTGGATCTCCACCTGTGCCGACACGTCGCCGAGCAGCACATCGGTGACGATGCCGGAGAGCCGGTCGCGGGCCGAGGAGGCCGCGGACTCCCGTTCCACACGGTGCATGTACTTGGCGTGGGCGGCCAGGGCCCGTCCGGGGATGGTCCGGCGGCCCAGCTCGTCGCGTTCGGCGGTGAGTTTCCCGCCGTCGACGAGGCGCCTCACGGTGTCGGCGCTGACACCGAGCAGGGTGGCCGCTTCCCCGATCCGGTAGGTGTGCATGCGCAGATGATACTGCCGCAGATGCGAGGGAAAAGTCTGCTGTCGCTTCGCATGAGGTAGAGCCAGGATTGCTGTGGCTGGTATGTGCGTTTGTACGGGGTCTGCGCCCGGGTAGCTTGACCGGGGAGGTGGTAGTCCGTGAGCCAGTCCCTCACAGCCGTCGGTACGACCGCCGGCCCGGTGCCGGAGATCGCCCTCACCGGCGACCTGGCCCGTCCGGCCAGGCTGACGGTGTCCGACCTGCTCGCCTGGCCTCAGCACGAGGCCGCCGTCAGCTTCGAGTGCGCCACCAGCGGTGTCCAGCACCACCGCTTCACCGGCCCGTTGCTGCACGACGTGCTCGCGGGCGCCCGCCCCCGTTTCGATCCGGCCCGCCGCAAGGACCGTCTGCGCTTCCTGATCGCGGTGTCCGGTGCGGACGGCCACCACACCCTGCTGTCCTGGGCGGAGATCGACCCGGATTTCGGCCGGGCCCCGGTCCTGCTCGCGGTGACCATCGACGGCGCCCCGCTCGACCGCACCGGCTCACAGCTCGTCCTCCCGCAGGACCGCTGCGGCGGACGGCACATCAGCGGCATCAACGCCGTGCGCGTGGACGGCGGGTACTCGAGGTGGGAGTGACGTCGGGCCCCGTCACGGGCGGGCGCCCCGCCGTCCGGACCGTGGCTCCCGGCCCGGGGACGGCTGCTTCACCGGACGGAAACACACACCTCCCGACCGATCCATGGAGGATCAGCCAAGAGGTGTTTCCGTCCTTTCTTCTGGCACTTACCATGCAGGAGCCTGAAGTCCCCTAGCTGATGCAATATCCCGGATCAAAGTCGGCGGGCGGCTGGATCCGGTCCGTACGAGGAGCCGAGTACATGCACGTCGAACACCTGCTGAGGGACGAGACCCTCGGCCTGCGCCTGCTGTGGGCCGAGGAAGCGCTGCTGGACCGGGAGATCAGTGGAGTGACAGTCACCGACCTGGAAGGGCCGGCTCGCTTCGTTCGTCCGGGGGAGGCAGTGCTCAGCGGACTCGTGTGGTGGACGCCGGACAGTGAGCAGGGCAGGACGGAACGGTTCGTGGCCGGGCTGCGAAGCGCGGACGCCGCCGTGCTGCTGGCCGGGGAGGAGACACACGGCTCGGTCCCCGACGACCTGATCGAGGCATGCGTACGGCACCGCATCCCGCTCGCGGCCGTGCCTGCGCACGTCATGTTCCGGGCCGTCACCGACAAGGTGTACCTGCAGCAGTGGGGCGAACTGAGCCGCCACCACGCACTGCCCGAGAATGCCCGCAACCGCCTGAGCCACCTCGCGGCCCAGGGCGGGAGCCCCGAGGAGGTCGTCACAGCCGCGTTCGCCCATCTCGGCCAGGGGGCCGTCGCCTACGTGCTCACCGCCACCGGTCGCACGGTCGCGGCGACACCCGGCGCACCCGGCCTTCCCCTCGTGAAGGCTGCCGCGTTGCTGGCGAGTGGTACCGGCGCAAGGGTGCCCGTCGACACGGAATCGGCGACCACGCCGTACAAACGCTGGCATCTCTACCTGCCGGATCCGGGCACGGCGCCGCCCCGGATGCTGCACGAGGTCGCCGCGGTTCTGGGCCGCTGCCAGGAACAGGAGGCTCAGCGAGAGACCGGCAGGGACCGGGCGGCGGCCCAACTGGGCCTGCTGCTCACCAGAGACGGTGCGGAGAGCGCGGCCGTGGTGGCAGCGATGCGGAGCTGCGGGCTGCCGACCACCGGGGAGTCGTACCGCGTCGCCACCGCCACCACGGGAGTGCAGGGCACGGGGCCGGCGGAGGACGCACTGTCAGAGGCTGTTGCGCAGGTGGCAGGGACGGGGCCCACCGTTGTGGGGCGGCTTCCGGACGGCACCGCATTCGCGGTCGCACTCGGCACCGCCGACGGCCTGGGCGAGGTGTGGCCCCGAGTCGCCGCATGCGAACCGTCGGTGCCCCTGCACGGGGGAACCGGCGCACCGGCCGCCGGTCCGCAGGACCTGGCCGCAGCCCTGGCCGAGGCCCGCTTCGCGCTGGCCTCGGCACAGAGCACAGCTCCGCGAGCCTCACTTCTGGTCGACGCCAGCTCCCTCACCGGCCTCGAAGCACTTCTGACCGGCATACCCGCGGAGGTGCGCACCGCGTTCAGCCGCACCGTTCTGGGCTCGCTCCTCGACAGCCGGAGCGCGTCGGCTGCCCCGCTGCTGCACACCCTGCGTACCTTTCTCGACTGCGACGGCTCATGGGCTCGTACCGCGGAAGTCCTGCATCTGCACGTGAACACCGTCCACTACCGCATCCGGCGCACCGAGCACTTCACCGGCCGGGACCTGTCCCGCCTCGCTGACCGCCTCGACCTGTGGGCCGCGCTCCTCTGCCACAAGACCGTCCCCTCCGCCGACATCCCGCACGGACCGGCCCAGTTCGAACCGGACGCGGCGAGGACGCGTTAGGTCTGCCCGAGTACCCGTCGCCAGGCGACGGTGGAACTGCTCGAAGCCCTTAGGCCCGCACGGTCAGGTGCGGTCGATGTGCACGTTCGTCGACTTCACCCGCGCGGTGGCCTCCACGCCGACCTCCAGCCCCAGCTCCTCCACAGCCTCCCGCGTCAGCAGTGACACCAGGCGGTGCGGCCCGGCCTGGATTTCCACCTGGGCGGCAACGTCACCGAGTTTGACCGCGGTGACGATCCCGGGAAACGCGTTGCGCACTGAGGTGTAGGGGGCGTCCATCCCGTCGCCACTCTTGGCAAGCTCGACGGAGAAGGCCGCCAGGTCCCTTCCCTCGATGAGGCGCCGCCCGCCCTCGTCCCGACGCGTGGCCATTCGCCCGGCGTCGGCCCACCTGCGCGCGGTGTCTGGACTTACGCCAAGCAGACGTGCTGCCTGGCCGATTGTGTAGGACTGCATGCGCGCCAACCTATGCGATCGGAGGCGCGCCGTTCGTACGCATCCGTGTGACCGTGCGAGGGGGCGGGCAGGGCCCGTCGCCGGTTGCGGCACGTAGTGGATGCCGCACGGCGACGCCTCCGTTCACGGGGTGTCCCGCCGGACCGGGCATCGCCCGGTCAAGGTCACGGTGGGCCGGTACGGCCACCTCGCGCAGGACGGCCACGAGCACTGCCGCCAGGGGGTCGAGGTGGCCGTGAGCCCCTACACGCTCACACCAGGCCGAACGATCGCAGCGCCCGGCGCTGAGCCGGTGTGGGGTCGGCCGGCCAGTACAGGTAGCAGACGCCGCCCGTGCCCGAGACCACACTGCCGCTCGCGTTGTAGCGCTTCGTCCTCAGCCAGATCGTCTCCCACTCGTGCCGCTTGTAGACGTGGCGCACCGCCTCGTCGTCCGGCGACGCGGGGTCGTTGGCGATCACGTCGCCGTCCTCGGTGAAGCCGATCACCGTCATCAGGTGGCCCGAGGTGCCGTAGCCCGCGCCGGTCAGCTCCTCCTTGAGGAACGACTGCGACGTTATGGCCGGGATGCCGGCGCGGATCAGCGTCTCCAGGTCCTTCAGCGAGCCGAGCCGGGTCACGACGGCGCTCATGTCCGGGTACGTCGCGGCGTAGGCGGCGTTGAACGGCCAGTTCCCGCAGCCCTCGTACTGGTTGTCGTACGTGAACCGCGCCGCGTGGCAGACCTGCGGGTCCTCAAGACCCGGCTTGACCCAGGAGAGGTCGTCGGCGGAGGGCCTGCGCCCCCAGTACTCGATGATCATCTGCGAGGAGGTGGGGCTGCACCACGCCTCTCCGCCGTTGTCGTACTCCGGGTACTGGCCCACGTGCACGTTCTGCGAGAAGCGCGGCACGGGGAGCTCGCGGGCGAGTCCGGGCGTGCTGGCGGGCACGGTGAAGCGGTCGGGGATGTCCGAGGCCATCGCGCCCAGGCGCCACACCGTGGGCGTGAGCCGCGTGCCCGGGGTGCGGTACAGCGTCAGCCGCAGCCGGTAGGACAGCAGCCGCAGGCCGCTCGCCGCGTCGTCCACCGAGAAGGTGTCGGTCCAGATGGAGCTCTTGCCGTCGGTCTGGTCGTCGACGGAGGTGCGGCGGATGTCGCCGTCCCCCGCGGCCCAGCGGCCCATGACGTACCAGGGGGTCTCGGTGCCGTCCGAGTAGCTGCCGCGCAGCTCGATCTGGATCCAGGTGCCGGCCGGTGTGTCCGCGTTCCAGGACGCGATGACCTCGGTGGCCGGGACGGCGGAGCGGTGGACCGGGGAGGTCCAGGTCGCGTATTCCCAGGCGGCGGTCGTACCGGTGTGCGGGTCGGTGTAGTCGGTACGCCCCAGCGGGTGGGCGATCGCCAGTCCCGCCCGGCGGCCGGCGACGGCGCGGGTACCGGCGCCGGAACCGCAGCGCCAGTCGGTGTACGTGGTCCATGCGTGGTTGTCCACGAGCGAGGCTGCCGCCGAGGGTGCGTGGTGCGGGTGACGGGACGGTGCCGCGGCGGCTGCGGAGGCGGCGGACGACAGCGCTCCGGCGCCGGCCGCTGCCGCGATCGCGGCGGTGAGCACGGTTCTGCGTGAGGTCGGACTGGGCATGGGCGAGACCCCCGGTCGTAAGCGGAATGGGGCTGCAGGTACACGACAGTGGGCCAACTATTGCGGGTCCGTACCCGGTTCGGCCAGCGATTCGGCTCGCGTCGAACGACCAATATTGGTCTCCACCACTGGCGTGACCTGCGGCTGCTTCACCCCGGCTCGTAGGCTGGGGGCATGAACGACCTCTCCCGCCACGCCGCGCGGCTGCGCGCCCTGCCGCCGTCCTGCGGGCCGGTCCGGCTGATCGCCGTCGACGGCCACGCGGGATCGGGCAAGAGCACCTTCGCCGCCCGGCTCGCGGCGGCGCTCGACGACGCCCCGGTGCTGCATCTGGACGATCTGGCCACCCACGAGGAACTGTTCGGCTGGACCGGCCGGCTGAGCGAGCAGGTGACCGGGCCGCTGTCGCGCGGCGAGACCGCGCGCTACGCGCCGTACGACTGGACGGCGCGTAGCTTCGGGCCGCCGCGCACCCTGGACCCCGCACCGGTGGTGCTGATCGAAGGCGTGGGGGCGGGCCGGCGGGCCCTGCGGCCCGCGCTGGCCCACCTGTTGTGGATGGACCTCCCGGCGGCGGAGTCCTGGGCGCGGGGCCGGCGGCGGGACGGGCCGGCGCTGAGCGGCTTCTGGGACGGCTGGACGGCCGCCGAGGAAGCCCATTTCTCGGCCGATCCCTCACGCCCCTCCGCCGATGCTCTGGTACGCCAGTTGCCTGTGGGGTACGAGTGGCAGGAGTGGTCCCCCACGACAGCAGGAACGAACCATTCCGTCACCCAAAGTGATCAGCCCGCACCGCCATACTGAGCAGTCGGAAATCGGCCCGGAAGTACCTCAACTCCGCTTGACCCGGGGCCGGTACAGGTCTTACGTTCTCAATGTGCGGCTTTTCGGAGCCCCCGCAGGCGCGAAGCCCCCGGTTGTTCCCCCGTGATCGGGGGCTTCGTTCTGTGCTCCACCCCGCATTCCGGCCGCACTTCACCCCCTTCCGCTCACCCTGGGTCACGGTAGGTCTTGGGCCTGCGGCGCCCTTAGTCGCACACTCCCTGCGCAGGTACGATGCCTCTCGGTGCGGTCAATTCCCGTCCATGGCACAGTGATTCGGCGCGCCTCGGCGGGCTGTCGTGCGGCGGGACATCCTGGGGGCACGGTTTGTGGGGGACCTGATGGATTTCGGCACGCAGGGCGCACAGGCCCCGGCCGACCTCGCGTGGCTGCGCGGCGTGGACGCCTACACGATGGGCGCCTACCCGCAGGCCGAGGAGGAGTTCAGAGCGGCGGTGCGCCTCGATCCCGGGATGGCGGACGCCTGGCTCGGCCTCCATGCGCTGCGGGTCGACACGACGACGGCCTTACTGCACATGTACCGCCACCGCGACCGCTTCGGCGATCAGCGCGGGCGGCACCGCCGCACCCTCAACTCCTGGTACTGGCTGGGCTGGTGGGTGCAGCCGGTGCTGGAGAGCCCACGCGACCTGCTGCTCGCGCACGCCTCGCACTGGCTGGACGGCCGCCATGTGCCCGAGCTGGACCGGGCGTTGGCCGGTCTGCCGCCGGTGGACGCCGACCCGCAGGTCCGCTTCCTGCACGCCTGCCGCTCCTACCTCGTCAAGGACTGGGAACAGCTCGTACGCCATACGGAGCAGCTGATCGAGGATCCGCTGCTCGGCATCGAGGCCGGGCTGTTCGGCGGCATGGCGCGGGTGCGGCTGGAGATGTACGGGCAGGCCGAGCCGCTGCTGGCCACCGCGCTGATGCGCTGCCGCAGTGAGCAGCCGCAGCGCAAGGAGCTGCGCTACTGGCTGGCCCGGGCGCACGAGGGGACCGGCCGCAGTGCTGCCGCGCTGCCGCTGTACCGGGCGGTCCACCGGATCGACCCGGCGTTCATGGACACCTCGGCACGGCTGGCGGCGATCGCGGACTACGACGGTCTGGACGGCTCGGAGGAGGCATCGGGCCTGGCCGCCGTCTCGCTGACCGGTCTGGGCGCCGACGGCACGTTCGCCGAGGCGCAGCCGGACGGCGACTCGCTGCTGGGCACCGATCTGGTGGACGGACGGGAACCGCGTCCCGGCGGCGAGCCGCAGGACCTGCCGGGCATCGCGGTGCCGCCGGCGGGCGGGGCCCGGGAGAAGACCGCGGTCCCGGGCCGGCCGGCGACGCAGCCCTTCCCGGCCGGGCCCAGCGATCCGGTGCTGCTCGCCGAGGCGCTGGCGGAGCTGGAGCGGATGGTCGGCCTGGAGCCGGTGAAGCGCCAGGTCAAGGCGTTGTCGGCGCAGCTGAACATGGCGCGGCTGCGGGCGGGCCAGGGGCTGCCCGTACAGCCGCCGAAGCGGCATTTCGTCTTCTCGGGACCGTCCGGGACGGGCAAGACCACGGTGGCCCGGATTCTGGGCCGGGTGTTCTACGCGCTGGGCCTGCTGGGCGGGGACCATCTGGTCGAGGCGCAGCGGGCGGACCTGGTGGGTGAGTTCCTGGGACAGACCGCGGTGAAGGCCAATGAGCTGATCGACTCGGCGCTGGGCGGGGTGCTCTTCGTCGACGAGGCGTACAGCCTCTCCAACACGGGATACAGCAAGGGCGACGCGTACGGCGACGAGGCGCTGCAGGTCCTCCTCAAGCGCGCGGAGGACAACCGCGACCATCTCGTCGTCATCCTGGCGGGCTACCCGGAGGGCATGGACCGGCTGCTGTCCACCAACCCCGGTCTCTCCTCGCGCTTCACCACCCGGGTGGACTTCCCCAGCTACCGCCCGCTGGAACTCACCTCGATCGGCGAGGTGCTGGCCGCGGAGAACGGCGACGCGTGGGACGAGGAGTCACTGGACGAACTGCGCTCCATCAGCGGCCATGTCGTCGACCAGGGCTGGCTCGACGAGCTGGGCAACGGCCGATTCCTGCGCACCCTGTACGAGAAGAGCTGCGCCTACCGCGATCTGCGGCTCTCGGGATACACGACGGTGCCGACGCGGGACGATCTGGCGACGCTGCGGCTGCCGGATCTGATGCAGGCGTACGGCGAGGTGCTGTCGGGCCGGGGCCCGGTGGGGCGGGGCCGGCAGGAGCCGCCGGAGATGTGAGACGCGACCGCCCCGGCCACCGGTGCGACCCGGCGGCCGGGGGCGGCGCGCGCTATCCGACCAGGGCGGACAGTTCGTCCGAGCCGCTCTGCCGGTCCTCGTTGCGGCGGGGCTCCGTGACCCGGTGCGCCGGGTCACGTACCTCCCCGACCAGCATCTCCAGTACGTCCTCCATGGCGACCAGGCCGAGGACCCGGCCCGACGCGTCGGCGACCTGGGCCAGATGCGTCGCCGCGCGGCGCATCACGGTCAGGGCGTCGTCCAGGGGAAGCTCTGCCCGGACGGTCGCCATCGGGCGCCACACGTGCTGCGGGACCGCCCGCTCGCCGTCCTCCAGATCGAGGACGTCCTTGACGTGCAGGTAGCCCATGAACGGGCCGCCGCCCTCGGCGCAGACGGGGAAGCGCGAGTAGCCGGTCCGTACCGTGAGCTCCTCTATCCGGCGCGGGGTGACGGAAGGGTCCACCGTCACCAGGTTCGCCCGGCGCAGCAGCACCTCGGTGACGGGGCGGCTGCCCAGTTCCAGGGCGTCCCCCAGCCGTTCCTGCGCCTCCGGCTCCAGGAGTCCGGCCTGTCCGGAGTCCTCGACCAGCCGGTTGAGCTGCTCGCTGGTGAAGACGGCCTCCACCTCGTCCTTGGGCTCGACCCCGAAGAGCCGGAGCACCAGCCGGGCGCAGGCGCCCAGCGCCGAGGTGACCGGGCGGCAGAGGCGGGCGAAGCCGACGAGGCCGGGGCTGAGCCACAGCGAGGTCTTCTCCGGGGCCGCCATCGCCAGGTTCTTCGGGACCATCTCGCCGATGACGAGGTGGAGGAAGACGACGAAGACCAGCGCCAGCACGAAGCCGAGCGGATGGACCAGCTCCTCGGGCAGACGGGCCGCGTGGAAGACCGGCTCCAGCAGCCGGGCGACGGTCGGCTCCGCGACGGCGCCGAGGGTCAGCGAGCAGACGGTGATGCCGAACTGGGCGGCCGCCATCATCTGCGGCAGGTTCTCCAGGCCGTACAGCACCTGACGGGCCCGGCCCGACCCGGCTGCCGCCAGGGGTTCGATCTGACTGCGCCGCACGGAGACGAGAGCGAACTCCGCGCCGACGAAGAAGCCGTTCGCCAGGACGAGAAGTCCGGCGAAGACCAACTGGACCAGGCTCATCGTGCGGCCTCCAGAACACCGCGGGAACCGTGCTCGGAGACTGCCCCGGAGGGCTCGGACAGGCGCACGAAGCGGACCTTCTCGGCCCGGTAGTGGCCCACCTGGCGGACGGAGATCCGCCAGCCCGGCAGTTCGGCCCGGTCGCCGGGGGCGGGAATCCGGCCCAGCAGATCGGCGACCAGTCCGGCCACCGTCTCGTACGGGCCGTCGGGTACGTCGAGGCCTATGCGCCGCAGGGTGAGGACCCGGCAGCTGCCTTCGGCGTCCCAGGCGGGCCGGCCGTCCTCGGGGGCGGCGGGGGCCAGCTCGGGACGGTCGGCGCCCACGGCGTCGTGCTCGTCCCTGACCTCGCCGACGAGCTCCTCGATGATGTCCTCCAGGGTGACGACCCCGGCGGTGCCGCCGTACTCGTCGACCACCACGGCGATCGGCTGCTCCTTGCGCAGCCGCTGGAGCAGCTGCTCGACGGGCAGCGTCTCGGGCACCAGCAGCGGCGGCACGGCGATCCGGCCCGCCGGGGTCCGCAGCCGGTCCTGGACGGGGACCGCCAGCGCGTCCTTGAGGTGGATCATGCCGACGACCTCGTCGATGCGCTCCCGGTAGACGGGGAAGCGGGAGAGGCCGGTGGCACGGGTGAGGTTGAGGACGTCCGCCGCGGTCGCGGTGGACTGCAGCGCACTGACCTTCACGCGCGGGGTCATCACGTGCTGGGCGGTGAGCCCGGCGAGCGACAGGGTCCGTACGAAGAGGTCCGCGGTGTCCTGTTCGAGGGTGCCGGCCTCGGCCGAGTGCTTCGCGAGGGAGACGAGCTCGCCCGGTGTACGGGCGGAGGCCAGCTCCTCGGTCGGTTCGACGCCCAGCAGCCGGACCAGCCGGTTGGCGACGGTGTTCAGCAGGCCGATCACCGGGCGGAAGACCCGGGTGAAGACCTGCTGGGGTGCGGCGACGAACCGGGCGACCTGGAGCGGCCGGGAGACCGCCCAGTTCTTCGGTACGAGTTCGCCGATGACCATCTGGACGGCGGCCGCGAGCAGCATGCCGAGGACCACGCTGATGCCGGGGACGGCACCGTCGGGCAGACCGGTCAGGGCGAGGGGTCCGGCCAGCAGCTGGGCGAGGGCCGGCTCGGCGAGCATGCCGACCACCAGGGAGGTGATGGTGATGCCGAGCTGGGTGCCGGAGAGCTGGAAGGAGAGTTCGCGCAGGGCGTCGACGACGGTACGGGCACGTCGGTCGCCCTCGGCGGCGGCGCGTTCGGCGTCCGCCCGTTCCACGGTGACGAGCCCGAACTCGGCTGCCACGAAGAACCCGTTGGCGAGGATGAGAAGGAATGCCGCGCTGAGAAGCAGCAGGGGGGTGGTCATGCCGCCGCCTCCACAGAAGGGGCGGCGCAGGTACTACCGGACGATCCGTCCATTGCTGGAGGGAGTCACTCCTTGGGTCGCAGGAAAGCCCCGCAGGCCTCGGGGGCCTCTGGTGCGGGGCGGGGCGCACAGGGCGCCGCCGCCCTCCAGAGTAATCAACAAGAGGCCGTGCGGGGCAGGGGGCTCAGCCGTTGTCGTTGCCGGTGCCGTGGTTCTCGGCGAGGGCGCGCAGCGCCCGGGCGTCCCGGATGGCCTGCTCCTTGGCGATTCCGGGCTGGATGCCGAGGGCCGGCATGCTGGTGCCGTCGCTGAGGTCGAGGAAGACCCACGGGTCGCCCGCGCGCAGGTTGACGCGCACGATCTCCGCCCAGGACAGCCGCCGGGAGCGGGTGAGATTGACCACCGTCACCCCGCTGTCGTCCGCGACGACCCTGGGGCGGCTGAGCAGCGCCAGGACGCCGAAGAACAGCGCGGCGGTGAAGACGAAACTGGCCCGCTCTCCCCCGCTGAGCTGTTCCAGTGTGAAGGCGACGACGGTGATGACGGCGAACATCACCGCTCCGACGCTCAGCAGGACTACCCGGGTACGGGTCGGCCGGAAGGTGACCGGGAGGTCGGGGAGTACGGGGGCTGACATGGTCTCTTCCGTCCCCGCCGTCAGAGGCGGCAGGCGTGGATGGCCGTGGTGAGGATCGCGCGGGCGCCCAGGTCGTACAGGTCGTCCATGATCCGCTGCGCCTCCTTGGACGCGACCATCGACCGGACGGCGACCCAGCCCTCGTGGTGCAGCGGGGAGATGGTCGGCGACTCCAGGCCCGGGGTGAGGGCGACGGCGCGCTCCAGGTGCTCGACGCGGCAGTCGTAGTCCATCATCACGTAGCTGCGGGCCACCAGGACGCCCTGGAGACGGCGCAGGAACTGCTGGACCTTGGGCTCGTCGCCGGGAGCGCCCTTGCGGCGGATCACGACCGCTTCCGACTTCATGATCGGCTCGCCGATCACTTCGAGTCCGGCGTTGCGCAGGCTGGTGCCGGTCTCGACGACGTCGGCGATGATCTGGGCGACGCCGAGCTCGATCGCGGTCTCCACGGCACCGTCGAGGTGGACGACGGAGGCGTTGACGCCGGTCTCGGCCAGGTGCTTGGCGACGATGCCCTCGTAGGACGTGGCGATCGTCATGCCGTCGAAGTCCTCGGGGCCCGCGGCCGTGCCCGGCTTGGTGGCGTAGCGGAAGGTGGAGCGGGCGAAGCCGAGCTGGAGGATCTCCTCGGCTTCGGCACCGGAGTCCAGCAGCAGGTCGCGGCCGGTGATGCCGATGTCGAGGCGGCCCGAGCTGACGTAGATCGCGATGTCGCGCGGGCGCAGGTAGAAGAACTCGACCTGGTTCTCGGGGTCGACCAGGACGAGTTCCTTGGACTCCTTGCGCTGCTTGTAGCCGGCCTCATGCAGCATCGCCATCGCAGGCCCGGAGATAGCACCCTTGTTGGGGACGGCGATGCGCAGCATGAGGTCGGGTTTCCTTTGCGACAGGGGTGTCTGGATACGTAAGGACAGGTGCGGTGCGGTGGTCGTGCTCAGAGGTGGGCGTAGACGTCGTCGAGGGAGATTCCGCGCGCGACCATCATCACCTGGACGTGGTACAGCAGCTGCGAGATCTCCTCGGCGGCGGCGTCCTTGCTCTCGTGCTCGGCGGCCATCCAGACTTCGGCGGCCTCCTCGACGACCTTCTTGCCGATGGCATGCACGCCCTTGTCCACCAGTTCGGCGGTACGCGAGGTGGAGGGGTCGCCGTTGGCGGCCTTGAGCTGCAGCTCGGCGAAGAGCTCTTCGAAGGTTTTGTTCGCCATGATGTCCTTAAGAATACGGGGTCCCGGACCCGCACTCAGCGCCAGGGTTCGCTGACCGAGCGCAGTGTGGTGGCGGTGGCCACGGCGGCGGTGACCGCTTCGTGCCCCTTGTCCTCGTTGGACCCCTCCAGGCCCGCCCGGTCGAGTGCCTGCTCCTCCGTGTCACAGGTGAGGACGCCGAAGCCGACCGGGACGCCGGTGTCGACCGCGACCTGGGTGAGGCCGTTGGTGACGCCGTGGGACACGTATTCGAAGTGCGGGGTGCCGCCGCGGATGATCACGCCGAGGGCGACGATCGCGTCGTACCCGCGTCCGGCGAGCACCTTCGCGACGACCGGGAGCTCGAAGCTGCCGGGGACCCGCAGCAGGGTCGGCTCGTCGATGCCCAGTTCGTGCAGGGCGCGCAGTGCACCGTCGACGAGCCCGTCCATGACCTTCTCGTGCCACTGCGCCGCGACGACGGCGACGCGCAGGTCACCGCAGTTGCGTACGGACAGTTCGGGTGCGCCCTTGCCGCTCATGTTTCTGCCTATCTCGATCGGATGACTGCTGGGACGTGCTGACGGTTACTGGTTGCCGCAGGTCGACACCGCGGCGGCGTCGAGCCAGGGCAGGTCGTGGCCCATGCGGTCGCGCTTGGTGCGCAGGTACCGCAGGTTGTGCTCGCCGGCCTGCACGGGCATCGGCTCCCGGCCGTTGACGGCCAGTCCGTGCCGCAGGATCGCGGCGGTCTTCTCGGGGTTGTTCGTCATCAGGCGCAGGCTGTGGACGCCGAGGTCCTTGAGGATCTGGGCACCGGCCGCGTAGTCCCTGGCGTCCGCGGGCAGACCGAGCTCCAGATTGGCGTCGAGGGTGTCGACGCCGCGCTCCTGGAGTTCGTACGCCCGCAGCTTCGACACCAGGCCGATGCCGCGGCCCTCGTGGCCGCGCAGATAGACGACGACGCCGCGGCCCTCCTCCGTGATGCGCCGCATGGAGGCGTGCAGCTGGGGGCCGCAGTCGCAGCGCTGCGACTGGAAGATGTCGCCGGTCAGGCACTCGGAGTGGACCCGGACCAGGACGTCCTCGCCGTCCCCGATGTCGCCGTGGACCAGGGCGACGTGCTCGACGCCGTCCACGGTGGAGCGGTAGCCGTACGCGGTGAACGCGCCGAAGTTCGTCGGCAGCCGCACCTCGGCCTCGCGGCGGACGGTGGGCTCGGAGGTGCGCCGGTAGGCGATCAGGTCCTCGATGGAGATGATCGTCAGCCCGTGCTTGCGGGCGAACGGGACCAGCTGGGGCAGCCGCAGCATCACACCGTCCTCGCCCGCGATCTCGACGATCGCCCCGGCGGGCCGCAGCCCGGCGAGCCGGGCGAGGTCCACGGCGGCCTCGGTGTGGCCGTTGCGCACGAGCACCCCGCCGGAACGGGCGCGCAGCGGGAAGACATGGCCGGGGCGCACGAAGTCGCCGGGGCCCGCCGTGCCGCCCGCCAGCATCCGGAGCGTGGTGGCCCGGTCGGCGGCGGAGATGCCGGTGCTCACGCCGTGCGCGGCCGAGGCGTCGACGGAGACCGTGAAGGCCGTCTTCATCGACTCGGTGTTGTGGTCGACCATCTGCGGCAGTTCGAGCCGCTCCAGCTCGTCGTTCTCCATGGGCGCGCAGATCAGACCGCGGCACTCGCTCATCATGAAGGCGACGATCTCGGGCGTGGCCTTCTCGGCCGCGATGACGAGGTCGCCCTCGTTCTCCCGGTCCTCGTCGTCGACGACCACGACCGGCCGGCCGGCGGCGATGTCGCGGATGGCCTGCTCGACGGGGTCGAGGGAGAGGTCCTCGATGGGTGCGTCGTGTTCCCGGTGCAACCAGGTGGGCTGGGCAGTCATGCCGTGGCTCCTTCCAGAGCGGGTGTCCGCGTACGCAGCCACCAGTCGCGCATGCCCCACAGGACGAGGGCCCCGTAGACGACGTAGATGAGACCGGAGAAGGCGAGACCGCTGTGGAAGTTCAGCGGGACGCCGACCAGGTCGACGAGGAGCCAGGCGAACCAGAACTCGACCATGCCGCGCGCCTGGGCGAGCATCGCCACGAGCGTTCCGGCGAATATGTACGCGTCCGCCCACGGGCTCCACGAGAGCGAGGGGAACGCGGTGAACAGCCCGCCGACCGCCAGAGTGCCGACCGCGGCCCCGCCGAGCAGGTAGCCGCGCTCGCGCCAGGTGGCGAACCGTACGGCGATCGAACCGTCCTGGGCCTGCTGCCGGCCCCGGGTCCACTGCTGCCAGCCCCACACGGCGACGGCGATGACGATGAGCTGCTTGCCGACGCTGCCCGCCTGGTGGACGGAGACGTTGGCGGCGACCAGGACGACGCCCGACAGCAGCTGCGCGGGCCAGGTCCAGATGGAGCGGAGCCAGCCCAGCGTCAGGGCGATCAGACCGATCGTGTTGCCGATCATGTCGGACCAGATGATGTGCTGGTCGAAGACGGTGAACGCCTCCGAGTTCAGCCAGTGCAGAGCGCTCACTTCGCCGGCCCCCCGGGCTTCTGCGCGGAGTTGCCGAGCAGCCGCTCGACGTACTTCGCGATGACGTCCACCTCGAGGTTGACCGGGTCGCCGGGCTCCTTGATGCCCAGCGTGGTCAGGGCGAGCGTGGTGGGAATGAGGCTGATGGTGAAGTAGTCGGGTCCCGCGTCCACGACGGTCAGGCTCACGCCGTCGACGGTGATCGACCCCTTCTCCACCACGTAGCGGGTCAGGTCCGCCGGCAGGGAGATCTTCACGATCTCCCAGTTCTCGGAGACCTTGCGCTCGACGATGTGGCCCGTGCCGTCGACATGGCCCTGGACGATGTGCCCGCCGAGCCGGCCGCCGAGCGCCATGGGGCGCTCCAGGTTGACCCGGGAGCCGGTCGCCAGCGCGCCGAGGCTGGAGCGGTTCAGGGTCTCGGCCATCACATCGGCGGTGAACTCGTGCTCGCCGAGGTCCACGACGGTCAGACAGACGCCGTTCACCGCGATGGAGTCGCCGTGCTTGGCGCCCTCGGTGACGACGGGACCGCGCAGGCGGAATCGGGAGGCGTCGTCGAGCTTCTCGACGGCGGTGACCTCACCCAGTTCTTCGACAATTCCGGTGAACACTCAGTTTTCCTTCCGGGCGGGGCCGGGAACGGCGGTGATCCGCAGATCGGGGCCGATGCGTACGGTCTCGGTCACATCGAGGCGCAACGCCTGGGCGATGGTGGAGATTCCGGCGTCGGCGAGGGCCGCGGGGCCGGCGCCGAGGAGCACGGGGGCGAGATAGCCGACGACCCTGTCGACCAGTCCCGCCGCGACGAAGGCCCCGGCCAGGGTCGGGCCGCCTTCGAGCAGTACGGAGCGGACGCCGCGCCCGTGAAGCGCGGCGAGCAGTGCGGGCAGGTCCAGTCCGGGGCCGTCCGCCGCGCGGGGCAGCCGCAGGACGGCCTCTTCGGGCAGGTGGCGGGCGTCGGCGTCGTCGGCGACCGCGATCACGGTGGGTGCGGTGGGGTCCAGGACCCTCGCACCCGGCCGTACGGCGGTCGCGGCGGTGTCCACGACGACCCGCAGCGGCTGGACCGCGCCGTCGATGCCCCGCACACCGAGCTGGGGATCGTCGGTGCGGGCGGTACCGGCGCCGACCAGGACCGCGTCCGCCTCCGCGCGCAGCCGGTGCACGTCGGCGCGGGACTCCGCCGAGCTGATCCAGCGGCTCGTGGCATCCGCGGCCGCGATCCGGCCGTCCAGGGTCGCCGCGTACTTCCAGGTGACGTGCGGGCGTCCCAGACGCATCGACGTCAGCCAGGCCGCGTTGCCCTGCTCGGCCTCCTCGGCGAGGAGCCCCTGCTCGGCCTTGACCCCGGCCGCGCGCAAGGTGTCGGCGCCGCCGGTGGCCTGCGGGTTCGGGTCGCCGACCGCGTAGACGACCCGGGCGATCCCGGCATCGATGAGCGCCTGCGCGCAGGGGCCGGTGCGGCCGGTGTGGTTACAGGGTTCGAGGGTGACGTAGGCGGTGCCGCCACGGGCCTTCTCGCCGGCCGCGCGCAGGGCGTGAACCTCGGCGTGCGGCCCGCCGGCGCGCTGGTGGAAGCCCTCGCCCACGGGGTTGCCCGCCGCGTCGAGGACGACACACCCGACGACCGGATTGGGGCTGGTGGAGCCGAGGCCGCGGGCGGCGAGCGTGATCGCTCGGCGCATGGCGGTCGTGTCGGCTGCGGTGTCCACCGGGTCCTCCTGCCTCTTCGGGCACGGACTCCGGGGCCTGTCGATGAAGACAGATGAAGCGGAACGCTGAACAGGGACGCCGGAACATCCGAAAAACGGATGGATCGGTCGCCCGAAAACCACCCGCCGACGGCGGCGTACCCGCGAAACGGCCCGCCGCGCACTGCCTCCCATCCGGACTTTCACCGTCGGTCCAGGAATCTCACCTGGTCAACCGGCCGCTGGATGCGGACGGGTCGCGGACTATAACCGCCGGTTCGGAATTACACCGACCCCGGAGTGCGCTGCTGCTGGTACACGATCAGTGTGCCACGACTGGCCGTGAGCCATACGGGTGAACGCTGTGGAGTGGCTCACAGACAGGCCGTGACAAGGCGGTTTTCGGACACGGTTGCCGCTGCGCTCCTGGGGTGCGGGGCCCCGTGTTGCGGGGGCGCCATTGTCCGGTGGGTGGGGGTGGGGGCCCTCCGGGGCGTCTCCTCAAAAACTGGCGTGGCAACCGGAGACGTAGCGGGGGCCGGGTATTACGCCATTCTTCTGCGGGGACCCCCCTGCACGCCCCCACCCGCTCTCGCGTGCGTCTGAACACCGGCTCAGCTTTCTGCCGCGGACGCGGGACGGCCGGGTCCGGGGCCGTGCAGGGGAGTCCCCGCAGGACGACGAACACATACCCGGGTCCATCGCGTGGGACTGGAAACGTTCGTCGTTTGAGGAGACGCCCCGGAGGGGCACCGGACCCCCACCCACCGGGCAGGCGCCCCCGGGTCGCGGAGCACCCGCACAATCCAGCCCGTCGAGGGGGTCCCCCCATGCCCTTAAGGCTATGGGGGAGATTGAGGACGGAACCCCGCACCACGGACCGGCGCAACGTCACACCGCCGGGGCGAACAACGCGTCCTGCGCCGCCTCCCGCGCCACAAGCAGCGCGCCGCGCAGGACCGCGGTGCCGCCGAGCAGCCCGGCCCGGACCTCCGTGCGCAGGGGCGACATCAGGGCGAGCCGTTCCTCGACCCGGGCGGCCAGCGCGTCGCCGCCCGCGTGGCCGACCTCCCCGGAGAGCAGGACACAGCCGGGGTCCAGGACCGAGGCGACGGCCGCGGCCCCGGTGGCGAGGCGGTCGGCGAGGGTGTCGAGGAAGGTCTCGCTGTCGCCCTCGCCCGCGAGGGCCGCACGCACGGCGACCGCGGCGCCGGGTTCCCGGCCGCCGGCCGGTGCGGTGATGCCGTGGGCGGCGGCCAGTTCGCAGAGCGGGGCCGAGCCCACGAGCGAGTGGAATCCGCCGTCGCAGTTGACGGAGGAGGGCGTCCCGGCCGTGCCGGGCACCGGCAGGAAGCCGATCTCCCCCGCGCCGCCCGACGCGCCGCGGCGCAGTTTCCCGTCCAGCATCACCGCCGCCCCGACACCATGGCCGAGCCAGAGCAGGACGAACGTGTCGTGGTCCCGGGCGGCGCCGACGCGGTGTTCGGCGACGGCGGCGAGGTTGGTCTCGTTCTCCACGAGCACGGTCGCGGACAGGCGTTGCTGGAGGGCGCGGACCAGGCTGCGGTGCCAGGCGGGCAGGCCGGTCGTGTCGCGGAGTTCACCGGTGACCGGGTCGATCAGGCCGGGGGCGCCGATGCCGACGCTGTGCAGGGGCGCCGTCCCGGCCTTGCGCGCTGTGCGCTCCAGGAGGGCGACTGCCTGTGCCACCGCGTCGTCGGCGGCGGTGTCGCTGCCGATCGGCAGGGTGGCCTCGGCGAGGGTGACGCCCAGCAGGTCGGCGACGACGACGGCGACGCTGTCGGTGCGTACGTCGAGGCCGGCCAGGTGGGCGCGGTCGGCGACGATCCCGTAGAGCCGGGCGTTGGGCCCCCGGCGCTCGGCCCCGGCCTCGCCGACCACCCGGACGAGTCCCGCTCCCTGCAGTCGTTCGACGAGGTCGGCGACGGTGGGCCGGGAGAGTCCGGTCAGGGTCTTCAACTGCGTGGCCGTCAGGGGGCCGTCCTGCTGGAGGAGGCGCAGGGCCAGCCGGTCGTTGATGGCCCGGGCGGTGCTCGGTGATGCGGGCATGCCGGGATCCTTCCAGATCACTGTCGCGATGCAGACGCTCTATTTATCAGGCAGGGTTCCTGATAGTTTACTGCCCGCATCGTGGAGAAGGGCGCCCGGGAGCGTCACGAACCGCGCGGACAGAGAATTTCCAGGGGAGGGAACGGTGGCATGACGACGGATTCCACGGCCAAGGTCTTCGGCATACAAGAGGTGAGGCGGGCCAGGTACGCCGTTGCCGCGGTCTTCACCGTGCACGGCGCGGTGACCGGGAGTTTCGCCACCCGGGTGCCCTGGATCCAGGACCACGCCGGGGTCAGCGCCGGGCAGCTCGGCATCGCTCTGGCGTTTCCCGCGATCGGCGCCTCGCTCGCCATGCCGCTCGCCGGTGCGGTCAGTCACCGTTTCGGCGCGCGGACCGCGTTGCGCGGGCTGCTGGCCCTGTGGACCCTGGCGCTGATCCTGCCGTCCCTGGCCCCCAGTCTGCTGACCCTGTGCGCGGCGCTGTTCCTTTACGGGGCGTCGGCCGGCATGTCGGATGTGGCGATGAACGCGCTCGGGGTCGAGGTGGAGAACCGCCTCAACAAGTCGATCATGTCCGGGCTGCACGGGATGTGGAGCGTGGGCGCCCTGATCGGTTCGGCGGCGGGCACGGTGGCCGCCCATCTGGGAGCCGACGCGCGGCTGCACCACACGATCGCCGCTCTCGTCCTGACCGCACTGGGCCTGATCGCCTGTCAGCGGGTGCTGGACCTGCGCAGCGAACCGGACGAGGAGCCGCCGCCGCGCTTCGCGCTGCCGCCGAAGTCGGCGCTGATCATCGGTGCGGTCGGTTTCTGCGCGGTGTTCGCCGAGGGGGCCAGCCTGGACTGGTCGGCGGTCTACCTGCGTGATGTGCTGGACAGTTCGGCGGGGCTGGCCGCCGCGTCGACGACCGCGTTCACCCTGACCATGGCGGTCGCGCGGATCGCCGGTGACCGGGTCGTCGACCGATTCGGCGCGGTGCGCACCGTACGGACCGGCGGCGTCCTCGCGACGATCGGCGGGGTCATGGTGGTCACCGCTCCGAACGCGGCGCTGGCGATGAGCGGGTTCGGCCTGATGGGGCTCGGCATCGCCGTGGTCGTGCCGCTCGCCTTCGCGGCGGCCGGGCGCAGCGGTCCCAATCCGAGCCAGGCCATCGCGGGCGTCGCGACGATCACGTACACCTCGGGTCTCATCGCCCCGTCGGCCATCGGTTCCCTGGCGGAGGCCACGTCGCTGGTCGTCTCGTTCGGTGTGGTGTCGGTGCTGGCGTTCGGGCTGGTGCTCGGTGCCGGGGTGCTGCGGGCCGGGGACCGGAAGACCGTGGCGGGATCGGACGCGACGAGCAGGGCGGCGGCGCCGCGCCCCTGAGCGCAGGGGCGCGGCGGGCCGTTCAGCCGGCGATCGAGTCGAGCTGTTCGGCGGCGGGCCGCAGGGCCCAGAGGTCTCCGCCGGGCGGTGTCTCCAGTTCCGCCACGGCGGCCCGGGCCTTCGCGTCACCGGCGTCGGCGGCCGCGTGCACGATGTCGCTCGCCGCGTAGCGGTAGAACTCCAGCTCCGGGTGGGGCCAGGGCGCTGCACCCGTTGCGGCGGGCAGGAGGTAGTCGACCGCCTTGAACAGGCTCTGGCCCTGCGGACCTTCGTACGCCCAGAGGTCCACCCCGACGTGTCGGCCGATGGCCGCGAGGCGGGTGTAGGCGACCAGGTCGAAGGTCGAGTAGTGCCAGCTGCGGGTGCGTGCCAGTTCCTGCGGCTGGGTGCCGTCGCCGGCGATCTGCGGATCGATGCGGAGTGCGCGGGCGGCCAGGACGGTCCTGCGGGCGAGCGCCTTGTCGCCGGTGGCGAGGGCGAGGCCGGCGATCTGCATGTCCTGGAAGGTGCCGTGGTTGTTCTGCGCCGCGGACTCCTGCTTCCCGAAGTCGGAGTCGACCAGCCAGTCGAGGAACGCGGCGTTCCAGCTCCGCATGGCGGTCCGGTCGTTCGTCGTCCAGCCGGGGGCGCCGGTGTCGAGCAGGGCGACGGCATCCAGGACCGATGTGTACTGCTGGGAGAAGTCGATGATGCCGATCGCCCGGCCGTCGTACTTGCAGGGGATGAACTGCCCGTGGTTCAGGTTGGGGTTCATCCGGGTCGCCGGGTCCAGGAACCAGGTGCGCAGGATGTCGGAGGCGTGTTCCGCGTACTGCTTCCGGCCCGTGTAGTACCAGGCGAGGCTGAGGGTGGTCACGGAGTTGAAGACCTTGCCGATGTCGGGGCGGTCGGTGCCGGTGTCGACCTCGGGATTGCGTTCGCCGTCGCGCTGGACGTACGGGCAGCCCCAGGGGTTCTCCGTGGTCCTCGGCTGGGACGGCCACCAGTAGGGCGCCTGGCTGAGGTAGTCGTGCGGGTCGCCGCCAGGTGCGGGCTTCGGCTTGTCGACGACCGTCCAGGGGCCCTGGCCGAGCCACTCGTCCGCCTTGGCGGTGAGGGAGCGCAGCGCGGTGCGCAGGGCCGGGTCGCCGTGGTCGAGCCGGACCTTGGTCTGCTGGATGCGGTGCCCGTCGATGACCACGGTCGCCGGGGTACGGGACGGCGGGTGGCCGGGCGGGGCCGCCGAGGCGGTGGTGGGGACGAGCAGGGCGGTCAGGGCGGCCGCGGTGGCGAGGAGGGCGCCGAGGCGCCGACGGGGACTTCCACTCATCGAACACTCCCAGTCATGTATATGAACAATGTTCACGAGCAAGACCGTGCGAGCGTAGGGCCGACCGTTCTGAGTGACAATGCCTCGCGCACGATTCACGGATGGGACCCCGCCGGGCCACCGAACCCGGCGGGGTGGACATTCCGGACCGGCACTACCATGGCGCTGATCATTTCTGCGGTGCTGCCGTACCCGTCGAGGTACCGGACTCCGCATCTACACACAGGGAGCAACCATGGGCGGCCTCGGCGTGCGCTGGACCTTGCACGGCGACGGGAAGACGCCCGCACCGGGAGCGGTGGTCCGCCCCGACGAGCGGCTCACCTGGCCCCGGACGTTCGGGCTCGGCGCCCAGCACGTGGTCGCCATGTTCGGTGCGTCGTTCGTGGCCCCGGTGCTCATGGGGCTCGACCCGAACCTGGCGATCATGATGTCGGGTGTCGCCACGGCCATCTTCCTGCTGGCCACCCGCGGTCAGGTGCCCAGCTATCTGGGCTGTTCGCTCTCCTTCGTCGGGGTGGCCGCCACCATCCGGGCCAGTGGCGGCAGCAGCGCGGTCGTCACCGGTGCGGTCTTCGTCGTCGGGGCCGTCCTCTTCCTCGCCGGTCTCGCGGTGCAGCGGTTCGGCGCCCGGATCATCCACGCGGCGATGCCGCCGGTGGTGACGGGCGCGGTCGTGATGCTCATCGGCTTCAACCTGGCACCGGTCACCGCGTCGACGTACTGGCCGCAGGACCAGTGGACCGCCCTGCTGGTGATGCTGTTCACCGGACTGGCCGTGGTCTGCCTGCGCGGTTTCTTCTCCCGTATCGCGATCTTCCTCGGTCTCGTCTTCGGCTACGTGCTGTCCTGGGTCCTGGACCGTGTCTTCGGGAAGATCCACTCACCGGCGGGCGGGGCCGAGGCCGTGGACCACTGGCGGCTCGACCTGTCGGGCGTCGGGAAGGCCGACTGGGTCGGACTGCCGACCTTCCACGCACCGAGCTTCGAGTGGTCGGCGATCCTGGTCGCGCTGCCCGTCGTCATCGCGCTCATCGCCGAGAACGCCGGCCATGTGAAGGCCGTCGGTGAGATGACCGGCCACTCCCTGGACAGCAAGCTGGGCACCGCGATCGCCGCGGACGGCGCCGCCTCGATGCTCTCGACCGCCGTGGGCGGCCCGCCGAACACGACGTACTCCGAGAACATCGGGGTGATGGCCGCGACCCGGGTCTACTCCACCGCCGCCTACTGGGCGGCCGCCTGCTTCGCCCTGCTGTTCGGCCTCTGCCCCAAGTTCGGCGCCGTCGTCGCCGCCATTCCCGGCGGGGTGCTCGGCGGCATCACCGTCATCCTGTACGGCATGATCGGCCTGCTCGGCGCCCAGATCTGGCTGAACGCCAAGGTCGACCTGCGCAACCCGCTGAACCTGGTGCCGGCCGCCGCGGGCATCATCATCGGCGTCGGCGGGGTCAGCCTGAAGATCTCCGACAACTTCGAACTGAGCGGGATCGCGCTCGGCACCATCGTGGTCATCACCGGCTACCACGTGCTGCGCGCCTTCGCCCCGGCCCATCTGAAGACGCAGGAGCCACTGCTGGACTCGGGCACGTCCGCGTACGACAAGGAGCCGCCGGCCGACGGCTCCTGATCCGGTCAGCCCGTCGCCAGCTGGTAGGCGTAGTCGGGGGTGAAGGCCCCTGCCGCACCCTTGCAGCCGTCGGACTCGCCGGGCAGCTTCACCCACAGATAGGCGTCGATCCGGGACTCCCCCGTGGCCGTCGTGGGGGCCCGGCCCAGCGCCCGGCCCGCCGGATCGCACCACTCGCCCGCCTTCGGCGCCCCGTTCCCGTTGCGGCTGGTGTCGATGACGGCGCCGAGCCGCGCCGGGCCGCCGAGCTCGGCCAGCACCCGGCGGGCGTAGGCGGCCTCGTCCGCGGTGCGGTGGAAGTTCGACACATTGGTGAAGATGCCGTCGCTGCTGCTCGCCGCACCCGCCGCCCGCAGCGCCGCGGCCTGCTTCGAGGCCGCGTGCCAGCCCGAGTGGCCGCCGTCGAAGTAGACCCTGGCCTTCGGGTTCGCCGCGTGCAGGGCGTCGCCCGCCCGCGCCAGCGAGGCATAGCGCGCCTGCCGGTCACCGGCGGACAGGCAGTCGGCGAGCGCGACGGAGTCGGGCTCCAGGATCACGATCACCGGCCCGCTGCCGAGCCCCGCCGCGAACTCCCGTATCCACGCGTCGTACGCCGCGAGTCCGGGAGCACCACCCTGGGACGCCCCTCCGCAGTCCCGGCCGGGGATGGCGTAGGGCACCAGGACCGGTGTCCGGCCCGCCCGGGCCGCGGCCGCTGTCACCGACCGGACCTGACCGGTGACGGCCCCCGGGTTGTAGGCGGCGAACCAGACGGCGGCGGGCTGCGCCGCGATCCGGGTCTCGATCAGCGGGCGCCGCGGGTCGCCGCGGTGGGCCGCGACCCAGTCCAGGACCTGGGACTCGGGGTGGCGGTAGAGCCTCCCGGCGGGCGGGACCGCGGCGCCGCGGGACGCCGGCGGCGCCGGTTTCGAGGGGCGGGGCGCGGGTGAGGCGGTGGAGGCCGGGGCGGACGGGGTGCGCGGGGCGGCCGTCGCGCTCGGCACGGCGGGCAGGGGCACCACCGTCGGCGACGCCGTGGTGTCGGGGCGGGCCGTGGTCCGGTCCTCCTCCCCCGCGACGGCGGAGATCACCCCGGCAGCCGTGCCCACGGCCACCACGGCCGACGCGACGGCCGCCATGGCGTGCCTGCGCGCACGGCGTCTGCGTTCCCGGAACTCCCGCTGCGCGACCCGGCGTTGTGTGCGTGCCCCCGACACTCCCCGTTCCCCTCCCCGGCCCCGGCGACGACCCCCGGGTGCCACGGCGAGCCTACGGGCGGGGCGTCGGCCCAGGGTGCGGTTCGGGCAGTCGGACCACTTCGCGGACCGGACCGCCGGCGCTCAGAAGCAGTCGCCGTACCAGTGGACGGCGCCGGGCGCGGTGACGGTGGCCCGTACGGACTCGGCGGTGGCGTGCAACGGCTTCGCCATTCCCACGTGTTCCGTCACCTGCCGGGCATCGGCCAGCAGGGCGGGAAGCGCGGCCGCCAGGCCTGGGCCGTCGGGGATCCGGACGCGGGCCCGGACCGCCCCCGCCGCCCGGCCGCGGGACGCGACGGCGGCGAGCAGTGCGCCCAGGCTCGCGATCTCGCCGGCGAACTCCCGAACCTCCACGCAGTCCCCCTCGTCCTGCGCGACGATCCAGCCGGCCAGTGCCCCGGAGCCGGGGTCCACCGCCACCAGGGACTTCTCGACGGGGCCGTACCAGGCGGGCACACGCACCGCCCAGTCCCCGGGTTCCCGCAGGGAGCTCAGCGGCCGGCCCGCGTTGTACGCGTGGTGCAGCGCGGCCACCTCCGCCGCGTCCCGCGCGGTGGCCTCGCGGACCGGGAGGGTGCCGGGGGCGGCCGCCGGGGCGGCCAGGGTCCCCTCGGTGTACGAGCTCGGGAACTCCTGCCATCCCGAGCCCCGGTAGACACCGGGTGTGCCGGTGAACAGCAGTGACCAGGCGCACTGTTCGGCGGCCATCGTGCGCTCCGCCGCCCCGAGCAGCCGCCGCACCAGACCCTGTCCCCGGGCCCCGGGGCGGGTGGCGACGCTGCCGATGCCGCCGACGCGCTGCGGGGTCCCGTGCGCGTCGCGGATCAGCCGCGGCACGTAGACGACGACCGCGTCGACCCCGTCGCCCGCGGCGTCGCACGCCACGAACGTGCGGCGGTGGCGCCGGGGGTCCAGGGCGTGCAGGGCGGTGATGTGCGGGGCGTCGAAGCACTCCTGCCACAGCGCGGCCAGGGCCGGGTCGTCGGCGGCGGTCGCCGTGCGGATCAGGGTGCTCACAGAACCAGGTTCCCGTCGGTGCGGACGGTGGCGCCGTCGCCCGGCATCGCCGTGCGTCGTGTGCCGTCCTCGACACACGCGGTGTGCAGGACCGAGGCGAGGGCGTCCGGGGCGAGGTGGAGGGTGCCGCCGGTGTAGCGGCTGCCGGTGGCCGCGTAGTGGTTGGTGCCGTCGGCGATCCGGACGTGGGCGGTGTCCGGTCCGGCCGCCGTGCTGCTGATCCCGGTGATGTCCCAGGTCACCCTCCCCGGGCCGTCCGCACGGCCGAGCAGCGCCTTGGCCTTGTTGCTGCCGGTGAACCGGGCGCCGCCGGTCACGGTGATCCGCTGGTCGCGCACACCGCTGAGCTCGATGCCGGTGTTGTCGTACGTACCCCCGTCGATCCGCAGGTCCGCCGAACCGGCCGAGACCGGGGCCGCGTTGTCGGTGCCGGTGACCGTGCAGTCGGTGAAGTGCACGGGTCCCGCACCGCGCAGGATCGCGCCGTCGACACCCTTGAACGTGCAGCGCACGAAGTGGACGGGCGCGGTGACCGGTGTCTGGACGAGGACGGCGCCGGCGGGCGGCTCGAAGGAGCAGTCGCTGATCGTCGTCGGCCGGGTGGAGCGGGCCGAGCGCTGGGCCACGGCGAAGGTCTTCGCGGTGCAGCCGCGCACCTGGGCCCCGTCGGCGTTCACGGTGAGGGTGCCGGCCTGGTCGAAGGTGGGGCGTGCGATCACCGTGACGTCCTCCAGGGTCAGGTCGGTGATCTTCGTGTTGGCGGTGAACCAGGAGCAGACGTGTCTGCGTACGGTGATCCGCTTGGCGGAGATGCCCCACTGGGCGCCTGAGTTGGCGATGTCCATCAGCCCGGAGTTGCCGTCGAAGAGCAGGTCGTGCTCGTACTGGCCGTGGGTGGTGAAGGGGTTGCCGCCCGCGTCGTCGCCGTCGCCGTGGCAGTTCACGACGGTGCAGTAGGCGGAGGCGGTGAGGTCGTTGAGGTGGCGCACGTTGCTCGTGGTGCAGTCGGCGACCCGCCCGTACAGGCAGTAGATCTGCTGGGTGAGATAGCCCGCGCCGCCGTACTCGACGGTGGGCGGGTTCTTCAGGGAGCAGTCCTCGGTGCGGAAGCGGGTGCACCAGCGGCGCATGACGACCGGCCAGAAGGTGCCGGTGGCGTGGATGCCGGAGACGTCGCATCCGACGGCGTACTCGAAGCTGACGGGGTGGGAGCCGGTGTACTCGTCGGGTCCCGCGCCCTCGAAGCGCATGTTGCGGATGTGGGTGTTGCGCACCGGTTCGATGCGGGTCCAGGTGAGGGTGCGGCCCTCGGCGAGTTCCCAGCCGTTGAGGTAGCCGATCCGGATGTGGCCCGCGTCGATGATCTCGGTGATCTCGACCAGCTTCTGGAGCTCGCGCTCGTCCCCGCCGCCGCCCGCGACCGGGTCGACCTGCACGGCCCACCACTGGCCTACGGCGAACGCCTTGGCGTCGGGGACCGGGAAGGTGTCGGTGAGTTCGATGACCTGGCCGGAGAGCGCGTGTCTGACGGTGGTGTCGGTGATGGTGCCGCGGAAGGAGAGGACGGCGCCGAAGGGGTTGTCGTGGGTGTTCTTCTCGATGTTCTCGGTGCGGATGTGGTGGCCGCCGAAGTCGAGTTCGATGTGGGAGCGGTCGAAGAGGTGGCGTTGGGTGAGGAGGAGGTCGGTGTGGGCTTCGATGCGGTGGACGGTGGGGTCGTTGACCATGGTGTCCAGTGCGGTGTCGGCGGGGGTGCCGGCGTCGAAGTGGCCGAAGGTGCGGAAGTCGAGGGTTCCGGTGTGGAGCTGGTGCCAGCGTCCGGTCTTCGTCGTGCCGTTGGGGGCGATGACGGTGCCGGCGTTGTGGGTGGCGGTGGATTTCTTGTTCCAGCGCAGGGCCATGGTGCCGCCGTCGCCGGGGGTGTTGTAGCCGGCGACGATGACGTGGGTGCCGTCGGCGAGGGGCTTGGTGTTCAGGGCGCGCAGGGCGGTGACGGTGTCCAGGTGCAGGACGTCACCGGTGTGTGCGGGGGCGGCCTGCGCGGAACCGGTGGCCACGGCGGTGCCGGCCATGACCAGACCGGCCAGACCCGAAGCCCGCAGCACACTGCGACGGGACGAGGCGGGGGACGAAGCAGGGGCGGACATGACGGAGGTGCTCCTCGCGTTGTCGATGCGTGCTCGGGGGTACCGACTGCCGGTCGGCCGCGGTCAGATCGTGTTGCGGTAGGGCGGCATGAAGCGCATCCGCGGCATCTGGTCGGCCAGCACTCCCCCGTCCACGACGAGGCGCGCACCCGTGAGGTAGGCCCCCGCGTCCGAGGCGAGCAGCAGCAGTGCGCCGACGCACTCGTCGGGCTGCGCGTACCTGCCGAGCGGGATGCGCTCGCGGTACGCGGACTCGAAGGCCTCCCGGTCGAAGGGGAACTCCCCGTCGATGGGGGTCTCGACCATGCCGGGGGCGAGGGTGTTGGCGGTGATGCCGTGCGGGGCGAGTTCGACCGCCAGGGTCTCGGTGAGCAGCTGTGCGGCGGCCTTGGAGGCGTTGTAGTGGGCCAGGCCGGCCTCCGCCACGAGGGCGTTCTTCGAGGTGATGGTGATGATGCGGCCGGCGACGGAGTCGGCCGTCATGTGTTCGGCGACGCGCTGGCTGAGGAAGAACACCGCGTCGACGTTGACCCGCATGATGTGCGACCAGCCGGCCGGGGTGATCTCGTTGAAGCGCTCCAGGGCCGCCGTGCCCGCGTTGTTGACCAGGATGTGCAGCGGCCCGGCCTCGGCGCGCACCGTGTCGACGAACGCGGACAGCGCCTCGATGTCCGCGAGGTCCTGCCCGTAGACCCGGCAGCGCCGGCCGAGCGCCTCGATCGCCGCGGCGGTCCCGGCGACGCCCTCGGCGTCTGGCAGGTCGACCAGGACCAGGTCCGCGCCCGCCTCGGCGAGCCCGACGGCGAAGGAACGGCCGAGGCCCCGGGCGGCCCCGGTGACGACCGCGGTGCGGCCGGTCAGGTCGAAGCGGTCGGTGCCGCGGGGCGGGACGGCTGCGGTCATCGCGGGTTCCTTCGGGCGAGGGCGGACGGGGAGAAGCGGGGGGTGGGCCGCCGCGCGGGACACAACAGGGTGGGGAGCGCGGCGGCCCGTCTGCGGACCGGCACCGGGTACCGAGGGGTGGCCCCTGGCGCCGGCCCGCAGGCTTTGGTGAACGGCCGGGTCAGCCGTTCAGGCCCAGAAGATCGAGGGAGGGCCGGTGGATGATCTCCTCGATCGCGTCCGCGTCCAGCGGCGGCAGCCCGGGGATGCCGGGGATGCGGGCGATCTCCCGCAGCCCCTTCACCGAGTCGTCGACCGTCGTGAACGGGTAGTCGCTGCCGAACAGCACCTTGTGGAAGACCCCGTAGTCCTGGACCAGCCGGAGGCTGTGCCAGAGCTGGAAGGGCCGGTAGTGCAGGGCGCTGAGGTCGGCGTACACGTGCGGGTGCTTGCGGATGACCGCGATGCACTCGCCCTCGAAGGGGTGGCCGAGGTGGGCGAGGACCATCCGCAGTTCCGGGTGGCGGATGGCGACCGCGTCCAGGTGGCGGGGCATCGCCCACTCCAGCGGTGCGCTGGAGACGAACGTGGTGCCGGTGTGCACCAGGAGCGGCAGCCCGTGCCGTTCGGCGTACGTGTACAGCTCGTCGTACTCCTCGGCCGCCGGGTCGAAGCCCGCGTACATCGGCATCAGTTTGATGCCGCGCAGGCCGAGCTCCTGGTGGCCGTAGCGCAGTTCCTCCTGCCAGCCGGGCTGGGTGGGGTCGAGCGCCAGGTAGCCGATCAGCCGGTCGGGGTGCTCGCCGACGTACGCGGCCACGGCGGCGTCGTCGACCCAGAGCCCGCTGCGGCGCGCCTTGCCGCCGACGACGATCGTGCGGGTGGAGTCGGGCGCGGTGGCGGCGTACTCCTCCCACTTCACCGTGAGGTCGACCTCGCCGGCGTGGGCGCGGGCGGAGTCGGAGCTGAACGGGTCGGTGAAGTCGTGGCTGTGCCGGAAGAGGTGGGAGTGGACGTCGGTGATCATGTGCGGTTCCGCTTCTCCCAGCCGTCCGCGAACATGTTCCAGAAGCGGTGGCTGGGCGGGTGTTCCTCGAAGACCTCGTCGACGAGTTCGACGCCGAGCCCGGGGGCGGTCGGCAGTCCGATGCGGCCGTCCGCCATCGGGAGGGTGCCCTTGAGGGCGTCGAAGACGAACGGCTCCAGGAGCCCGTCGAAGGTCTCGAGGATCTTGAAGTTGGGGATTCCGAGCGCCGCGTGCACCGAGACGGTGGTGCAGAGCGGGGAGTTGGAGTTGTGCGGGGCCACCAGCATGCCGTGGGTGTCCGCGATCGCGGCGAGCTTCCTGACCTCGGTGAAGCCGCCGGCCATGGACAGGTCGGGCTGGATGATGTCGACGGCGTTCGTCGCGAAGAGCTGCTTGTACTCGTAGCGGTTGTGGAAGTGCTCGCCGCCGGAGATGGGGAAGGCGGCGCGCTGCCGCAGTTCCGCGTACCGCTCGATGTGCGTCCAGGGCATCGGCTCCTCGAACCAGCCGATGTCGAAGGGCTCCAGCTCCCGCACGAGACGGGCGGCGGTCGGCATGGCGAAGCGGGCGTGGCCCTCGATGAAGAGGTCGATGTCCGGTCCGATGGCTTCGCGGACGGCGGCGACGAGGTCGATGGAGCGGCGCAGTTCGGCGCGCTCCAGCTCGTGCAGACCGGGGCCGAAGGGGTCGAACTTGAGGGCGGTGTAGCCCTTGGCCACGGTCTCCTTCGCCTTGGCGGCGAAGGTCTCGGGCTCGCGTTCGCCGGTGTACCAGCCGTTGGCGTAGACCCGGACGTCGTCGCGGCAGGCGCCGCCGGTCAGCCGGTAGGCGGGGACGCCGAGCGCCTTGCCCATCAGGTCGTACATCGCCTGGTCGAGGCCGGACAGGGCGACGCCGCCCATGTCGCCGCCGCGCAGGAAGTCGCCCTGGTAGACGCGGAGCCACAGCTCCTCGATGTCGAAGGGGTCGGCGCCGATGAGGTGCCGTCCGGCGATGGCCTCGGTGAGGGCGCAGACCTCGCTCACCCGGTACGGGTGGGTGATCTCGCCGATGCCGGTCAGGCCCTCGTCGGTGTGGACCCGGACGTAGCCGAAGTCGCGCCAGGAGGTGCCGAGCATCAGGGTCTCGACGCGGGTGATCCGTCCGGCGGGGCCGGCGGGGCGGGTGCGGTTGACTGTCAGCATCAGCGGGTCGCTCCGCCCATGGTCGAGGTGTTCTCCAGGTCGCGGGCGCCGCCGTCGGCGAGGACGGCCTTGACCGCGGCCTCGGTGCCCTCGATCAGACGGTCCACGTCCGCGTCGGTGTGGGCGTAGCTGATGTGGCTGCGCTTGAGGTTGAGCGGGAGCTCGAACAGGCCGTGGTCCAGGAGTTTGCGGCGGTAGCCGACGAACATCGAGGCGTCGTTGTTCAGCAGGTCCGCGTAGGTGCGGGGGGCCTCGCCCGCCATGAAGTAGCTGACGAACACGGAGCCGTAGCCGGTGACGACGGCGGGGACGCCGAGGCGCTCGTACAGTGCGGTCAGTTCGGTGCGGACGCGGTCGCCGAGCCGGAAGACGTGGTCGTGGACCGGTTCCTCGCGGAGCTTGCGCAGGGTGGCGAGGGCGGCGGCGACGACGGACGGGTGCCCGTTGTACGTGCCGGCGAAGAAGGCGGGGGCGCCGGGGCGGGTGGAGAAGAGGTCCATCAGGTCGGCGCGGCCGCCGATCGCGCCGACGGGGGCGCCGTTGGCGATGGCCTTGCCGAGGGTGGTGAGGTCGGGGGTGACGCCGGAGATCTGCTGCCAGCCGCCGATGCTGTGGCGGAAGCCGGTGATGACCTCGTCGAAGATCAGCACGCTGCCGGCCTTCGTGGTCTCCTCGCGCAGCGTGGTGAGGAACTCCTGGTACGGCAGGAGCGCGCCGACGTTGTGCGGGACGGGTTCGACGATGACGGCGGCGATGTCGGAACCGTGGTCGGCGAAGGTGCGGCGGACGGCCTCGCTGTCGTTGAACGGCAGGACGAGGGTGGCTTCGAGGACCTCGGGCAGGATGCCGGTCGAGATCGGGTCGTGGCCGCCGACCTTCGAGGGCTCGGAGATGACGTTGAGGCTGACCGCGTCGTGCCAGCCGTGGTAGCAGCCCTGGAACTTGACGACCAGGCGGCGGCCGGTCGCGGCGCGGGAGACGCGCAGCGCGTGGAACGTGGCCTCGCTGCCGGTGCTGGTGAGCAGGACCTTCTCGATCGAGGGGATCAGCTCGGTGAGCTGTTCGGCGAGGAGGACCTCGCCCTCGGTGACGCCGACGCCCATGTGCCCCAGGGTCGCGCCCGCCTCGGCGGTGGCACGGGCCACGTCGGGGTCGTTGTGGCCGAGCAGCGGTGGGCCGAACGCCGAGTGGAAGTCGGTGTACTCGCGTCCGTCGGCGGTACGGAACCGTGCGCCGTGGGTCCCGGTGACGACCAGGTCGGTCAGTCCGGGAACGCTGCGCTGACCGCTGTTCACGCCGCCGGGTACGACCTGGCGGGCGCGCTCGGCGAGTCGGGCTCCGGATTCGTTGCCTACCGGGCCTGAACTCATGGTGCTTGCTCCTTGCGTCGAGAGTCGTCGGTTTTCGCGGGCCCTGCCCGGCCCGTGAGTCCCTGGCGCCATCCGCCCGGCAGTCGCCGCAGGAAGAGGGTGATCCGTGGTGCTCGGTGATGCGTTTCGCTTTTTCAGAACGCTGTTCTGTAGAGCAGAACAGTGCCTGGATATTACGTCCGGGCCGAAAACCGGTCAACCCCCTTCCGCCCCGCCAAGGCCCGGATGTGGGGGATTTGTTGAATCGGAGGCACTCTCCGCACCCACGGAGGCACTACGCTGTTCTGCTATGACGAACAGTGCTGCCCCAGAAGAACCGAAGTACTGGGTCAAGAGCGTGGCCAGGGCAGCGGACATCCTCGAAGCGCTCGCCGCTCCCTCGCAGGGGAACGGCCTGAGCGTCACCGAGGTCGGTCAGGCCTGCTCCATCTCCAAGAGCGCCGCCTTCGGCATGCTCCAGACCCTGCGCGCATACGGCCTCGTCTCGGACGACGGCGAGGGCATGAACCGCCGCTACCGGCTCGGCATGAGCCTGGCCCGGCTCGGCGACCGGGCCAGGTCCCAGGTCTCCCTGCGCGGGGTGGCCCACCCGGTGCTGCGCGACCTCACCCGGACCACCGGCATGGCGTCCCGGCTCGCCGTCCCCGAGGACGGCCACGCCGTCGTGGTGGACCAGGTCGAGCTCGACCAGCGCGTCCGGCTCGATCTGCGGATGGGCCAGCGCGAGCTGCCGCACTGCACGGGGCTCGGCAAGGCGCTGCTCTCCGCCGTGCCGCAGAGCGAGGCCGCCTCGGTGATCGAGCGCTTCGGGCTGCCCCGGCGCACCTCGCGCACGATCACGGACCCGGCGACCTTCCTGGCCCATCTCCGCGACATCGCCCGGGTCGGGTACGCGCTGGACGACGAGGAGGACGCCGAGGGCATCATCTGCATCGGCGCACCGGTTTTCGACGACCGGTCGGTGTGCGCGGGCGCCGTGTCCATCACCGGCCTCAAGCTCGGGCTGCCTGCCTGGCGCTACCAGGAACTGGGCGGCCAGGTGCGGGACGCGGCCCGCCGGATCAGCGTCTCGCTGGGCTGGACCGAGGACCCGGACGAGGCCGACGCGGAGGCCGGCACGGCGCATTCCGACGGAATCGGGTCTTGACCGATCGGCATCACCCGCCGTAGGTTCCCTGCCAACCGAGGTGACATTCACCGGTCACCGACGTTTTATCCCCTCCGGTCCGCTTCCGGCGCCTGCCCACCGCGCCGTGAACACCCGACGACCGGAGCCTTTTCAGCCATCCGCCGTATGGCAGTCCACCGCAGGAACGCTCCCTCACTCGTCGCACTTCTCGGAAGGCGAAGTCCGCATGAGCGTTCCGCACCACCCCTCCCCCGCCTCGTCCCGTCGCAGTGTGCTGCGGGCTTCGGGTCTGGCCGGTCTGGTCATGGCCGGCACCGCCGTGGCCACCGGTTCCGCGCAGGCCGCACCCGCACACACCGGTGACGTCCTGCACCTGGACACCGTCACCGCCCTGCGCGCCCTGAACACCAAGCCCCTCGCCGACGGCACCCACGTCATCGTCGCCGGCTACAACACCCCCGGCGACGGCGGCACCATGGCCCTGCGCTGGAACAAGAAATCCACCGCCACCCACAACGCCGGCACCGTCATCGCCCCCAACGGCACGACGAAGACCGGACGCTGGCACCAGCTCCACACCGGAACCCTCGACTTCCGCACCTTCGGCCACTTCGACGCCGGCACCCCCGCCGACACCGCACTGGACACCATGGTCAACGACCCCACCGTCCACCGCATCGAAGCCCACACCGACCTCCTCCTCACCCAACGCCACCTCTTCGACCGCTCCCACATCGAACTCGACTTCGGCGGCCACCACATCCGCACCGAGAACATCGAGAAGAACACCCACGACAACCCCTTCGGCGCCGTCCTCTCCTTCCGCGGCACCATCACCGACACCACCGTCAAGCACAGCCTGAGCGCGGCGATGCCGGACCTGTCGGACCTCTTCGAGGTCGGTGACTCCTCGAAGTTCGCCGTCGGACAGTGGTGGGCGGTGGAGATCAACGCCCTGGCGGGGACGTACGAGAAGGAGATCCAGCGCCTCGTCCAGGTCACCGGCGTCGTCGACGCGACGCACATCCGGGTCAACTACCAGATCGGCTGGGACCTGGCGGCCGGCCGCACCCTGACCTGGACCCGGATCGAGCCCGTCGACCGCGCCCACGTGCGCAACATGGTCTTCGAGGGCTGGGGCGAGGACGAGATGACCGGCTCGCACCCGGTCGCCTACGAGTACGCGGTGCGCTGCGACGTCTCCGGGATCGAGGCCGTCGGCACCTTCTGGCCGGTGGTGATGCGCCGCTGGTGCACGTACTACCGCACCGAGCAGTGTTCGCTGACCAACCCGAAGTCCGTCACCTACGGCGGCGCGGGCTACCTCACCCAGCAGATCTACTGCCTGTACGGGCACGTGGAGGACTGTCACACCTCCAACGCCCGTCACCTCAACGACTTCACGGCCTCGGCCTACTGCTACGTCACCAACTGCCACGGCGACGGTGACGACGAGGGCCCGTTCGTCACGCACGGCCAGTTCGAGCACGACCTCGTCTACACCGGCAACTCCGGTCTGATGACGTTCGCCAACTCGGGGGCGGCCTGGGGCGGCAGGGCCAAGCGGATCACCGTCCGGCGGCACGCCTGTTCCTGGTTCGTCGCCCGCGTCAAGATCACCGATCTGACGCTGGAGGACGTCCTGGTCATCGGCAAGGAGTCGCTGGCCGGCTCCGGGATGCTCTGGGTCAACGCCGACGGGGTGCAGATGCGGGGCTGCACGGCCACCGGTCCGCTGATCGTCTCCCGCGCCTCGGACCTCTCCGCCCGCCCCAACGTCATCGCCGACTCCTCCTTCGCCTTCGCGGCGGGCGCGGAGGTCACCCAGGCAGGCGTCACCGTCCCGCTCACCCTCCAGCGCACCACGCTGAAGGGCGTCGACGGCGCGGTGTTCAACGGCACCGGGCCGCTCGTCATCGACCAGTGCACGCTGACCGGATCCAAGGACACCGCCCCGGTCTCGCTCGCCCACGCCGACATCAGCGTCCTCGGCGGCGAACTGCGCGACACCGGGATCAAGCTGACCTCGGCCAAGGACCAGCGGCTGCGCGTCGACGGCACGCGGCTGTCCGGCACCAACAAGGACGGCGCCCTGCTCGCCCGTACCGGCTCGGCCCGGACCGTCGACTGGCAGCTCAGCGGCCTCGACTCGACCGCACCCGAGGGCACCGCCCATGTGCTGGTCACCGAGGGCACCAACCGCTACCGGGCCACCGGCTCCACCTTCACCGGCGGCCGGCTCGAACTGCGGCCCGCGGCGTTCGGCGGCAGCAGCCATCTGCTGCACACCGGCTGCGTCGAGGACGGCACCGAGCGCACCGCGCTGCCGGACGAGGGCGACCGCGTCGCCCACACCGCGGCCACGCTCCGCTTCTGACCACCGGGCCCAACCGCCCATCGAGCACCAGGGATTCCCCGTGTCCACGCATACCCCGATCACCGGCCGGCCCGTCCGGGTCGCGCTCGTCGGCGCCGGCAACCGCGGTCTGACGTACGCCGAGTGGATCAAGGCGCACCCCGAGCGCGCCGAACTCGTCGCCGTCGCCGATCCGCGCCCCGCCGCGCGGGCCGCCGCCGGCGCGCCCGTCGAGTTCGACGACTGGCGGCCGCTCGTCGACAGCCGCATCGCGGACGCCGTGATCGTCGCCACCCAGGACCGCTTCCATGTGGAGCCGGTGCTGGCCCTGGCCGAGGCCGGTTACGCAATCCTCGCCGAGAAGCCGCTCGCCCCGACCGAGGAGGAGACCCGCCGGATCGTCGAGGGGGTCGAGCGGGCCGGGGTGCTGTTCGCGGTGTGCCACGTCATGCGGTACACCCCGTACACCGACCTGGTGAAGGAGGTCGTGGACTCCGGAGTGCTCGGGCAACTGGTCTCGATCGACCATCTGGAGCCGGTCGGCTGGTGGCACTACGCGCACAGTTACGTGCGCGGCCCGTGGCGCAGCGAGAGGGACTCCTCCCCGATGCTGCTCGCCAAGTCCTGCCACGACCTGGACTGGATCACGTACGTCATGGGCGGCCGGATCGAGCAGGTCACCGGTTTCGGCGGGCTGAAGCACTTCCGGCCCGAGAACGCCCCGGCCGGGTCGGCCGGCCGCTGCCTGGACTGTGCGGTCGAGTCCGGCTGCCCGTACAGCGCGCAGAAGCTGTACATGCCGACGCTGCGCGAGAAGGGCGCGGTCTGGCCGGTCACCCATGTCACCGAGGCGACCGACGAGGCCGGTCTCGTCCAGGCGCTGCGCGAGGGCCCGTACGGGGTCTGCGTGTACCGGAGCGACAACGACGTGGTCGACCACCAGGTCCTCGCGATGCAGCTGTCGGACGGGGTGACCGCGACCTTCCAGATGGTGGCGTTCACCGAGCAGACGCACCGGCAGACCCGGATCTTCGGCTCGCACGGCTGGCTCGTCGGTGACGGCGAGCGCGTCACCGTGCAGGACTTCCGGACCGGTGAGTCCACCGTCCGCGAACTCGGCACGTCCGGGTCGAACGCGGCGGACGGGCACGGTGGCGGGGACGCCGCGCTCGTCGAGGCGTTCGTCACCGCCGTCGCCACCGGTGACGCCGGGGCGGTCCGCTCCGGTCCCGCCACCTCGCTCGGCAGCCACCTCGCGGCGTTCGCCGCCGAGCGCGCCCGGCACACCGGCACCGTCCAGACGGTCCCGGCGCAGTGACTCCCCCTCTTCTTCCCACCCTCACGTCCTCGGAGGACCTCCTCATGTCCCGTCTTCTCACCCGCCGTTCCAGAGTCCGCGCCCTGGCCGCGCCCGTCGTGGCGACCGCGCTCGCCGCCGGTGTGCTGGCCGGCTGTTCCGGCAGCGGCGACGACGGCAACACCGTCACCATGTGGACCTACCCGGTCATCTTCGACGAGGCCAAGAACAAGGCGTACTGGGACGGCCTGATCAAGGCCTTCGAGAAGGAGCACGCGGGCGTCACGGTGAAGGTCGAGACCTTCCCGTGGGCCAACCGCGACACCGCGCTGGCCACCGCGATCGCCTCGGGCAAGGGCCCGGACGCGGTCTACCTGATCCCGGACCAGCTGCCGAAGTACGCCAAGAACATCGTCCCGGCCGACGACTACATGCCGGCCGACGCCAAGTCCGACTACACGGACTTCGCCCTGAAGTCCGTCACGGTCGACGGCAAGGCGCTCGCCACCCCGATCCTGACCAGCGCCAACCCGCTGATCTGCGACAAGCGCGTGTTCGCCGCCATCGGTGAGAAGACCTACCCGACGAGCTGGGCGGACCTGGAGGCGCTGGCCCCGAAGCTGAAGAAGAAGGGCTACTACGCCACCAGCTACAGCGGCGACACCCAGCAGACGCTGAACATGACGTTCTACCCGCTGCTGTGGCAGGCCGGCGGCGACGTGTTCTCCGATGACGGCAAGAACGTCACGTTCAACGACGCGGCCGGCGTCAAGGCGCTGACGTACCTGAAGAAGCTCGTGGACGGCGGCTACACCGACAAGGACCTGGTCACCACCACCCCGAAGCTGGAGCAGACCCCGACCGCCAAGGGCAAGGTCGCCTGCACCTGGCAGAACACCCCGGCGGACGTCGAGCCGTTCTGGGGCAAGGAGAACATCGTCGTCCAGCCGCCGCTGAAGGACACCGCGTCCGTCGGCTACGGCACCGTCGGCGCGCTGTCGATGCTCAAGGGCGCCGACAAGAAGAACACCGGCGACTGGCTGAACTTCGTCTCCGAGTCGAAGAACACGGCCGGTCTGCAGAAGGCCGCCGGCTTCTTCCCGGCCCGCACGTCCGGCGGCAACCTCTACCCGGACGACGCGCTGCAGTCGGCGGTCGGCGCCACGCTTCCGAGCATGGACGTGGGCCCGCTGCAGGACAAGGCCCGTGAGGTCCAGGGCGTGCTCGCACCGGAGATCCAGGCCGCCCTGCTCGGCAAGAAGAGCCCGCAGGACGCGCTGGACGCCGCACAGAAGGCCGCGCAGGCGATGCTCGGCCGCTGATCCACGGCGGCGGGGCCGGCCTCCGGCCCCGCCGCCCCACGGGGGTGAAACCCCCGGACCCCCCGCAATTCCCCCGTACCGCAAGGAGATCCCCGTGGCAGTCGTCGCGGAACCCACCCGCCGGGGCCGTCGCAGCGGGCCGCAGGCGCGCCGCGAGGCCCGGATCGGCCTGCTCTTCGTCCTCCCGTGTTTCCTGCTGTTCCTGGCCTTCCGGTTCGGCCCGGGCGTCGCCGGTGTGCTGATGAGCTTCACCGACTACTCCCTCACCGGCGGCGGCAGCTTCATCGGGCTCGACAACTTCACCCGCCTGTGGGACGACCCGCTGTTCTGGCAGGCGCTGAAGGTCACCGTCCTCTACACCGTGCTCGCCGTGCCGGGCACGCTCATCGCGTCGGTGTCCCTGGCGCTGATCACCCGTCGCGCGTTCCGCGGCGCGAAGTTCTTCCGCTCGGTGTTCTTCCTGCCGGTCGTCACCTCGCTGGTGCTGGCCGCCACCGTCTTCGTGTGGATCTTCTCGACCGGCGGCCCGTGGTCCACCCTGATGGGCTGGTTCGGGATGTCCGAGGGCTCCTGGCTCTCCGACGACGTGCTGGTGCTGCCCGCGCTCGCGATCGTCGGCGTCTGGTCCCGGTTCGGCTACGGGATGCTCATCCTGCTCGCCCGGATGCAGGACATCCCGCGCGAGCTGGAGGAGGCCGCGCTCACCGACGGGGCCGGCCCCTGGCAGCGGTTCCGGTACATCGTGCTGCCGCAGCTCAAGCCCGCGCTGTTCTTCCTCGCGGTGATCGAGACGACGGCCTCCTTCCAGGTCTTCGACGCCGTGTACACGATGACCGGCGGCGGCCCCGCCAACGCCAGCTACACGCTCGTCTTCCAGCTCTACGACGCGGGCTTCAAGTACTTCGACCTGGGTTACGCCTCCGCCATCGGGGTCGCGCTCTTCGTGCTGACCGTGGTGGTCGCGGTGATCCAGCGGCTCGTGATCGGGAAGGACCAGTGACCATGACCGCAGCACCCGCAGAGACGAAGGCCCCGCCCGCGGGCCCGGCCCCCGCACCGCGGGACCGGGCCGAGCGCCGGGCCGCGCGCAGGCTGCGCAAGCTCTCCGAGCAGGACACCGTCCCGTACGGCATGCGCGCCACCCGGACCGGAAAGATCGCACGCGGCGTGCTCCTGACGGTCGCCGCGCTCGTGACGGTCTTCCCGTTCTACGCGATGGTCGTGCTCTCCCTGAAGCCGTCGGCGGCGGTCGACTTCCCCGGCAGTCTGCTGCCGTGGCCGCTGACCGGCGAGGCGTACGACACCGTCATGGGCGCCCAGGACGTGCCGCGCTGGCTGCTGAACACACTGATCTACTCGGTCGTCTCCGTCGTCGGCGTGCTGCTGCTCGCCTCGCTCGCCGGGTACGCCTTCGCGAAGAAGCGCTTCCCGGGCCGGGAGACGATGTTCTGGTCGTTCCTGTCGATGGTGATGGTCCCGTACCACGTCACGATGATCCCGACCTTCGCGATGATCGCGAAGCTGGGCGGCGTCGACACGTACTGGGGTCTGATCGTGCCGACGCTGGCCAACGCCCAGGCGGTGTTCCTGATGCGGCAGTTCATCCAGGGACTGCCGGACGAACTCTTCGAGGCGGCCCGGCTGGACGGCTGCAACGAGTGGCAGATCTTCTACCGGATCGTGCTGCCGCTGCTGAAGCCGATCCTCGCCACGCTCGGTGTCTTCGTCTTCCTCTGGCACTGGAACGACTTCCTGTGGCCGCTGGTCATCGGCCAGTCCACCGGCATGCGCACCCTCACCGTCGGCATCGCCTCGCTCCAGCAGCAGAACGTGCCGCTCAACGTGGTGCTCTCCGGCTCCGTCATCGCGTTCGTGCCCATCTTCGCCGCGTACATGGTGGGCCAGCGCTACTTCACCGAGGGCGTCACCGCGTCCGGAATCAAGGGATAGCCACACATGTTCACCGATGAGGCCGCACTCGAAGAGCGGCTCGCCACCCCCTCCCCCGCGCTCGTCGCCGACCTCGGCGCGCTCGAAGGCGATCTGCTCGTACTCGGCGCCGGCGGCAAGATGGGCCCCAGTCTGTGCCGGCTGGCACGCCGGGCGCTGGACGCCGCGGGCCGCGGGGACGTGACCGTGTACGCGGTCTCCCGCTGGTCGGACAGGGCGGCGGCCGAGGAGCTGGAGGCGGCCGGGGTCCGTACCGTCGCCTTCGACCTGATGGACCCGGCCGCCGATCTGGCGGAACTGCCCGACGCGGGGAACATCGTCTTCATGGTCGGCGCCAAGTTCGGTTCCGCCGGGGCACCCTCGCACGCCTGGGCGGTGAACGCCGCGATGCCGGACCGGGTGGCCCGGCGCTGGTCCGGCGCCCGGATCGCCGCGTTCTCCACCGGCAACGTCTACCCCCTGGTGCCGGTCTCCTCCGGCGGCTGCACCGAGAGCGACCCGGTCGGCCCGGTCGGCGAGTACGCCATGTCGTGCCTGGGCCGGGAGCGCGTCTTCGCGCACGCCGCCCTGACCCGTGGCACCAGGGTCGCCAACATCCGCCTCAACTACGCGGTCGACCTGCGCTACGGCGTGCTGGCCGACATCGCCTACCGCGTGCAGGCCGGGGAACCCGTAGACGTGACGACAGGTCACGCCAACGTGGTGTGGCAGGGGTACGCCAACGAGGTCGCGCTGCGCTCGCTGCCGCACGCCACCGACGGCGACGCGTTCACCCTCAACCTCACCGGCCCGGAGACCGCTTCGGTGCGCCGCATCGCGCAGTGGTTCGGCGAGGAGTTCGGCAAGGAGCCGGTCCTCGCCGGCCAGGAGGCACCCACCGCGCTGCTCTCCGACGCGAGCCGCTGCCATGCTCTCTTCGGCTACCCGGACGTCGCGCTGCGCACCCTCGTCGAGTGGCAGGCCGACTGGCTGCGCCGCGGGCTGCCGCTGTCCGGCAAGCCCACCAAGTTCCAGGTACGTGACGGAAGGTTCTGATCCACTCCATGTCCACTCCCTCCCTCCTGTCCACGCCCGCGCTCGAACTGCTCGCCCACGGCGCGGCCATCCCCGCCCATCCGCTCGCCCTGCACGCGGACGGCACGTTCGACGAGCGCCGGCAGCGCGCCCTGACCCGGTACTACCTGGCCTCGGGCGCGGGCGGCGCGGCCGTCGCCGTGCACACCACCCAGTTCGAGATCCGTGAGCGGGAGGTGGGGCTGTTCCGCCCCGTCCTCGAACTCGCCGCCGAGACGATCGACGCCGAGGCGGGCCGCCCGTTCGTGAAGGTCGCCGGTGCCTGCGGCTACACCGCCCAGGCCGTCGCCGAGGCGGAGACCGCCGCCTCGCTCGGCTACGACGCGGTGCTGCTCAGCCCGGCCGTGCCCGGAGCGGACGAGAAGGGGCTGCTGGAGCGGGCCCGGGCGGTCGGCGAGGTGCTGCCGGTGATCGGCTTCTACCTCCAGGAGGCCGTCGGCGGGCGGTACTTGTCGCCGTCCTTCTGGTCCGCGTTCACCGATCTGCCGAACACGGCCGCGGTGAAGATCGCCCCGTTCGACCGCTACCGCACCGCCGACGTCGTCCGGGCGGTCGCCGCCGCGGACCGGGCCGACGAGGTCGCCCTGTACACCGGCAACGACGACGACATCATCGGCGATCTGGTCACCCCGTACGAGACGGCCGCCGGCACCCCGCGCTGGTTCGCGGGCGGGCTGCTCGGCCAGTGGGCGGTGTGGACGAGCTCCGCGGTGACGCTTCTCGACGACGTCCGCCGGGCCCGGGCCGGGGACCACGAGGCGATGGTCCGCTGCCTGGCCCGCCGCACCGAACTCACCGACGCCAACAGCGCGGTCTTCGACGTGCGCGGCGCCTTCCGCGGCTGCATCGCGGGCGTCCACGAAGTGCTGCGCCGTCAGGGCCTGTTGGCGAACATCCGCTGCCTGGACCCGGCCGAGACGCTCTCCCCCGGACAGGCCGAAGAGATCACCCGGGTGGCCGCGGCCTACCCTTGGCTGACCGATGACGCCTTCGTTGCGGAGCACCTCGATGCCTGGCTCTCCTGAATCCGCCGACCGCACCTCACGGGTGGTCGTCGCCGTACCACCGGGCCTGCGCGCCCAGTTCTTCACCGCCGATGTGTGGCGGGAGCTGGAGCGGGCGGCCGAACTCACCGTCATCGACGACCACTCCGACCGTGCGGCGGTCGCGGCGGCCCTGCCCGGCGCCCGTGCGCTGATCACCTCGTGGCGGGCCCCGAAGGTGGACGCGGAACTGCTGGCGCACGCCGACCGGCTGGAGCTGGTGGCGCACACCGGTTCCGCGGTCGCCCCCTATGTCACCGAGGACGTGTTCCGGCGCTCCATCCTGGTCACCCAGGCCGGCGACGAGATGGCCCGCCCGGTCGCCGAGGTGGCGCTCGCCTTCACGCTGTCGCTGCTCCACCGCATCCAGCGCTTCGACCACGCGCTGCGCGGCGGCCTGGACTGGGCGGCGGCGAGCGAGGCCCCGGCGCGCCACGAGATCCACGGCAGCGAGATCGGCGTGATCGGCGCCTCGCGCACCGGCCGCGCCTACATCAAGCTGGTGCGCGCGATGGGGGCGCGGGTGAGCGTCACCGACCCGTTCCTCTCCGACGAGGAGGCCGCGGAGCTCGGTGTGACGTCCGTGCCGCTGGAGACGCTGCTCACCGGCAGCCGGATCGTGGCCGTGCACGCCCCGGTCACCGAGGAGACCCACCACATGATCGGCGCCGCTCAGCTGGCGCTGATGCCGGACGGCGCGGGTCTGGTGAACACCGCCCGGTCGTGGCTGGTCGACGAGGACGCGCTCCTGGCCGAGCTGGCGACGGGCCGGCTGGACGCGGCGATCGACGTGTTCGACGCCGAACCGCTGCCCGTGGACCACCCCTTCCGCGCGCTGCCGAACGTGCTGCTCACCCCGCACCAGGCGGCGGGCAGTGTCGAGTGCCGGCAGCGGCTGGGCACCAGCGCGGTCAACGAGGTGCTGCGGCTGATCGCCGGACGCCCCCCGGTGCACGCGGTGACCGCCGCCGCTCTCACCCGACTGCGCTGACTCCCTTTTCGTCCCCGCACAACCCCAGAATTCAGGAGATCTCACCGTCATGCGACTGATGCGCATCGGCGAGCCGGGCCATGAGCGCCCGGTCGCCGTCTGCCCCGAGGGCCGCCACTACGACCTGTCCGGCATCACCGACGACATCGACGGCGCCTTCCTCGCCGCACTGGCCGACAAGCCGCACCTGATCCCCGCGGCGGCGGTCCTCCCGGAGACCGACATCGCCGGACAGCGCATCGGCGCCCCGGTGGCCCGGCCCTCCGCGCTCCTGTGCATCGGGCAGAACTACGCGGCCCACGCGGCGGAGTCCGGTGCCGAGCCGCCGGAGCAGCCGATCCTCTTCTACAAGTCGCCGAACACCGTGGTCGGTCCGTACGACGACGTCCTCATTCCGCGCGGGTCGAAGAAGACCGACTGGGAGGTGGAGCTCGCCGTCGTGATCGGCCGCCGCGCCTCCTACCTGGACTCCCCCGCCGACGCCGCCGCCCACATCGCGGGCTACGCGGTCAGCAACGACGTGTCCGAGCGCGCCTTCCAGCTGGAGGAGTCGGGCGGCCAGTGGTCCAAGGGCAAGAGCTGCGCGACCTTCAACCCGCTGGGCCCGGTGCTGGTGACGGCCGACGAGGTGGGCGATCCGCAGCAGTTGCGGCTGCGCAGCTTCGTCAACGGTGAGCCCCGGCAGGACTCCTCCACCGCGGACATGATCTTCGGCGTGGCGCATCTGGTGCACCATCTGTCGCAGTACCTGGTGCTGGAGCCCGGCGACATCATCAACACCGGTACGCCGCAGGGCGTGGCCCTGTCCGGCCGGTTCCCGTACCTGGGTGCCGAGGACGTGATGGAGGTCGAGATCTCGGGCCTTGGCCGGCAGCGCAGCGTCTGCCGGCCCGCGTAACCGGAGCCGCGAGGGGCCTCAGTCCTCCGGGAGTTCGACCGGGGCGATCTCGTCGAAGACGTCGCCGGGGCCGGGGTTGGTCGCGTCGGTCGCACCGCCGAACTGGGCCATCACACCCCAGACGGCGTTCAGCGCCGTCTGCACGGCCCCCTCGGCCCAGCCGGCCGTCCAGGAGATGTCGTCGCCGGCGAGGAACAGGCCCCGCTTGTCGGCGGGCAGCCGGTCCTGCATGAAGTGGGTGAACAGCCGTCGCTGGTAGCGGTAGTGGCCGGGCAGGTTCGCCTTGAACGCGCCCATGAAATAGGGCTCGTTCTCCCAGGACACGGTCACCGGATTGCCGGTGATGTGCTTGCGGATGTCGACGTTCGGATAGATCTCGCCGAGCGACTTCAGCATGACGTCCATGCGCTCGGTCGCGGAGAGCGGCAGCCACTTCAGGCTGTCGTCGCACCAGGTGTACGAGAGGCAGATGCTGGCCGGCTTGTCCGGGCCGTCGTCGAGGAGGTACGTGCCGCGGGTCATCCGGTCGGTCAGCGTCATCGACATGGTGTCGCGGCCGGTGGTCTCGTCCTTGTCCAGCCAGAACGGCCGGTCGACGGGGACGAACAGCTTGGACGACTCCATGTAGTGGGTGCGCTCCATCGCCGTCCAGTGGTCGATGGGGAAGAGCGCGTCGTCGCAGGCGATCTTCGAGAGCAGCAGCCAGGACTGCCCGGTGAAGACGGCGGCGCGGAAGGTCCGGATGTCGCCGGTGGCGTCGGTGACGGTGATCCGGTTGCCGGCCGTGCGGTGCAGCCGGGTCACGGCGCCGCGCGGCTCGCCGTCGTGCAGCGAGGCCAGCGAGGTGCCGAGCGGCCAGTGGACGATCTTCTGCGGCTCGCGCTCCCACAGGCGCAGCGGGAGCTGCTGGCTGCCGCCGACGATGGAGCGGTGGTGGTCGTCCGCCTCGGTGTAGACGACGCGCAGGATCTCCAGGATGGAGTTGGGGAAGTCGGTGTCCCAGCCGCCGGTGCCGAAGCCGACCTGTCCGAAGATCTCGCGGTGGCGGAACGACTTGAAGGCGTCGGAGTCGCAGAGGAAGCCGTAGAAGGTCTGGTTGTCGAGCTTCTCGACGAGCCGGGCCCAGATCTCCCGGATCCGCGGTACGTCGCGTTCGCGCATCGCCCGGTTCATGTCGGAGAAGTCGGCGCCCTCCTCCAGGCAGGCGTTCCAGGCGTCCATCACGTCGCGGTAGACCTGCGGGAGGTCGTCGATGGTGGTGGCGTAGTGCGACTCGCCCTTCAGGTCGACGACGGTCGACGGGGTGACCGGGGAGAGCGGGTTGGGGAACGGCTTCGTCTCCAGGCCGACCAGGTCGATGTAGTGCTGGAGGGCGGTCGAGGACGGCGGGAAGCGCATCGCGCCCATTTCGGCGGTGAGGGGCTCGCCGTCCGTGGTGCAGCCGTCGAACTCGACGGTGCGCAGCCGGCCGCCGATGCGGTCGGCCTCGTAGACGACGGGCTTGAGCCCCATCTTCATCAGCTCGTAGGCGGTGACGATGCCGGAGAGTCCGCCGCCGATGACGGCCACCTCGCTGCCGTGTTCGGTCGCCGGTATCTGGCCGAGGCCGGCGGGGTGCGCGAGGAAGTCGTCGTAGGCGTAGGGGAAGTCCGGTCCGAACATGGTGATCGGCGGGGCTGCGTCGGTGTGCGGGACGGCCGGGGGCACCGTGGACGTCATGGGGTACGGACTCCTTGCGGGAACAGGTGGGTGAGGGCGGGGCGGCGTTCTCAGACGAGGGAGCCGTACAGACCGGGACGGCGGTCGCGGAGGTAGGGGTTGGCTGCCCGGGAGGCGGTGAGCAGGGCGGGGTCGACGTCGCCGATGACGAGTTCCTCGCCGCGTCCGGCGCGGGTACGGACCGTGCCGTCGGGGCCGGCGAGGCCGCTCAGTCCGACGAACTCGAATGGTCCCTCGGTGCCGGTCCGGTTGGCGTACGCGACGTAGAGCTGGTTCTCGAAGGCGCGGACCGGGACGACGGACTCCGCGACGAACGGGAAGGGGTGCATCAGGGCGGTCGGTACGAGCAGCAGATCGGTTCCGGCGAGCGCGTGCGCCCGTACGTTCTCCGGGAACTCGACGTCGTAGCAGATCAGCAGGCCGACGCGGACGCCGTCCAGTTCGGCCTGGACGACCGCCTGGTCGCCGGGGGTGAACCAGCGTTCCTCGAAGTCGCCGAAGAGGTGGGTCTTGCGGTAGTTCGCGAGCCGCGTCCCGTCGGGGCCGATGAGCTGGGCTGCGTTGTACAGGGTGTCGCCGTCGCGCTCCGGGTAGCCGTAGTGGACGGCGATGCCGTGCCGGACGGCGATCCCGGCGACGGCCTGTGCGGCGCTGCCGTCGGCGGCCTCGGCCAGCCGGGGCACGTCGTCGCCGATCGCGTACCCGGTCAGGAACATCTCGGGGCAGACGAGCAGCCGGGCGCCGCTCGCCGCGGCGCGTCCGGCGGCGCTCTCCAGTGCCTCGATGTTCCGGGCCACCGAGCCCGGGGTTCCGGAGCTCTGGAGCACGGCGGTGCGCAGCGGCGGCATGGCTGACCTCGGACGATGGGGCGGGGCGGGGACGTATTGACGGTACGTTCCGCGATTCCCCCCGGACAAGGCGCGAGTGTTGCGCACCAACCGTCGATCCGTTGCGTGCGCGGGCGGTCGGCGGCGATTCGTTGCGCGGGACATCCGCGCACGTCACCGGGGGTGTCCCGGCCGGAGCACGGGGCGGCGGGGGCAGGGGGCGGGGGGTGGCCGGCGCAGAGCGGCCCGTCCGGGGCCCGGCGGCGGATAATCTGACCGCTTGTTGCGTTACGTGACGGGGAGGGCACGGTGAACGACGGCATGCGTGACGTCCGGGTGGCGGAGGTGGCGCGCCTCGCGCGGCGCTGGCTCGGTGCGGACGCCCTCGCCCGGCGCCAGGAGTCCGACGCGTGGTGGGCGGCTCTGGCGTTGCGCTGTGCGCGGGCCGCCCTCGCCACGGACTCCGGCCCCGGCGGCGCGGAGCAGGCACGGGCGGACGCGATCACCGCGCTGACGGCCGCCCTGGATCTCGGCCTGGACGCGGGGACGGCGTCGTTGCCGGCCCTGCTCGAACAGCATGCGCCGGTGGCCTTCTCGCTTCCGCCGGCGGGGTCTGCGGTGCTGCGGGATCCGGTGGACAGGGTCGCGCCGCCCGACGACGGAGCGTGGTGGACGTGGTCGCCGCTGCCGGCCGACCGCGATCCCGTGCTGACGTGGCCGATGCCTCCGGTGCTGCTCTCCCGCTACCGGCCCCTGCCCGGCGGCACGTCGGCCGGGGACGAACGGGACGAGGCGCTTCCCGCCGGGCGGGGCCTCCGGCTCCTGGTCGAGTACACGCGCACCGGAGCACCGGAGCGGCTCGACGAGGCGGTGACGCTGCTGGAGCGCGCGGTCCGGACCGTGGCCAGTGACTCGGAGGCGGCCAACGGGGATCTGGCGTGGGCGCTCCTCCAGCGCTTCACCCGTTCCGAGCTGCGTGCGGATCTCGACGGCTCGGTCGAACACGCCATGGTGGCGGGAGTCTTCGACCGGGACGACGAGGGCGGCGACGCGCGCGCCCCGGTGTGGCTGGCCGTCCTGGGTCTCGCGCTGCTGACCCGCTACGAGCTGACCGGCGGACCGGCCGATCTCGACAACGCCGTCGGCGCCCTGCATCGCTCCGTCACCGCGCTCGGCGAGGGCCATCCGGACTTCGACGCGGTGACCTCGGCGCTCGCCGACGCCCTGCTGTACCGCCACGGCCTCACGGGGGCGTCGGCGGACCTGCGCCTGGCGGGCGAGCTGGTCTTCACGCCGGAGCAGCCTGTGGCGTACGCCCCCTCCGTGTACGCGGCGTTTCTGGAGGACGGCGATCCCACGGCCCTGAACGACGCCGTGGGACAGGCGCGTTCGGCGCTGACACGGATCAGGGACGACACCCGGCGGCCCTGGGCGCTGAACGGTCTGGCCGGCTTCCTCCTCGCCCGTTACGCGGCACTCCACGACCCGTCCGACGCCTGGGCGGCCGTGGACCGGCTTCAGGAGGCCCGGGCCCTGCTGCCGCCGGGAACCACCCCGTACGCCACGGTGCTGGTCAATCTCGCGCACGCCCTGACGGCGGGCCCGCAGCGGGACACCCCGGCGGCCGCCCGGCTGGCCACCGAAGCACTGGACACCCCGCACATCTCCGTCAGGCTCGAAGCGCAGGCACTGGAACTCCTGTGCGCGCTGGCAGAGTTGTCCGGCCATCCGGACGAACTCGCCCTCGCGCCCGACCTGCTCGACCGGCGGCTCACCACCCTGCTGGAACAGCGGGCCGACGCACCGGCGGACCCCCGCCGCACGGCGCTGCGCTGGGCACAGGCGCGGCTGCGGCGGAGCAGCGGGCGTCCCGCGGAAGGGCTGGAACTGGCCCGCGCCGTGCAGGAGGACCGGGTGTGGGACGTCCTGGCCCAGCCGGACGCGGGCGAGTCCTTCAGAAGGGCCCGCCGCGCACTCGCCGAGGCGGCCGAGATGGCGGTCTGGATGGAGGAGGACGGCGAGCCCCGCGAGGCGTTCGCGGCGATCGAGTCCGCGCGCGCCCTGACGGTGCTCGCGGCGACCGAGGCGGATCCGGTCTCGGCCCGGCTGACCGCGCTCGGCAGCGGCGAGCTCCAGGAGCGGTGGCTGCTCGCACGGACGTCCGCGCCCACGGACCGCGACCCGTCCCGGCTGCCGTCCGCCCGTCGCGGGCTGGGCGACGCCGGTCCCGGTGCCGACGTGCCGCCGGAACTGCGGGCGGAGGTGCGCGGCGCCCTCCTGCCGTCGGCCGGAGCGGGTCCGCAGGACTTCCTGGGCCGCCCGACGCCCGACGCGCTGGCCGAACCGCTGCACGCCATCGGGGCCGACGCCGTGGTGCACGTGGTGGCGGGCCGGGGCCACACGCCGGGCCTGGCCCTCGTCCTGCACGCCACCGGCGAGGTCGCCTCGCTCGTCCTCCCTCACCTGTCCGAACAGGCACGGGAGCTGCGCGGATTCGCCCGGGCACACGACGAGTGCCTGCGCAGTCCCGGTGACCGGGCGGCGGGCAGCGCGTGGCGGACCGCCCTGCGACAGGTCTGCGACTGGTCCTGGAGAGCCGCCGTCCACGCCGTCCACGATCATCTGTCGGCCCGCGCCGGGGCCGAGGCCGGGCGGATCCCCCATGTGGTGTTCGTCCCCACCGGGGTGCTGGGACTGGTGCCCTGGCATGCGGCACGGCGCAAGCACGAGGGCGCGAGGCGTTACGCCATCGAGGACATGTGCTTCAGCTACGCCCCGTCCGCGAGTGCGCTGGACGGCTTCGCGCGCAGGCAGCGGTCCGTGCCGGACGGCACCGGGCTGGTGGTGGCCGACCCGCTGGGCGATCTGCCGCACGCCCGTCAGGAGGGCGCGGACCTGCACCGCTGGTACTACTCCAAGGGGTCCCGGCTCGGCAGGTCCGGCGCTGCGGACGCGATGCCCGCGACTCCCCGGGCGGTGCTCGAAGCGCTGCTGGCGGACGGCGACGGCCCGGGCCCCGCGGTGGTCCACTTCGCCTGCCACGCCCGCAGTTGCGCCCCCGCAACCGAGTCGCACCTGGTGCTCGCCGGTGGCCAGCGGCTCAGTGTCGGCAGTCTGCTGGCGCATGCGCGGCCGCCGGCGGCGCACGGCCGGAATCCGCTGGTCGTGCTGGCCGCCTGCGCCACCGCCGTACCCGGGGACCAGTACGACGAGGCGCTGAGCCTCGCGACCGCGTTCGCCGCGGCCGGTGCGTCCTGTGTCATCGGCACCCTGTGGACGGTCGGGGACGAGCACGCGACGCGGCTGATGACGGACTTCCACCATTTCCTGAACCTCGACGGACTGCCCGCGGCCCAGTCCCTGCGGCAGTCGCAGCTGCGGGCCCTGGACCGGGCCCGCAGCCGGACCGCCGGCAGCGGCCCGGCGGCACGGACCAGGGCCGAGGACCCCGCGCACTGGGCGGCGTTCCTCCATTACGGGACCGGGTTCCCCGGGCCGGGCGGTGTGCGGGGAGGCCCGGACGCGGAAGCATTGTCCGGGTCCGCCACGGACGGGCTCGGTCCGGCCGCGGGAACGCGCTCCCCGCTCTTCTCCCGGATGCCGGGCCGGGAACGCTCCGAGGTCATCTGGATCTGCCCTCAGCGCGACTGCCTGCGCCGGGCCGCGGGGGACGCCAAGGCGCCGTTCGACGAGGACACCTGCCCCGATCATCCGCGCCAGGCACTGAGGCGGGAGTAGCGCGTGGGCGACCTCGTGAAGGGCATGGTCGAACCCCTCGCCAAACGCTGGACGGCCACGATGGGCGGGCCCCTGCTGCTGTTCTGGATGGCGGGCGCGCTGACCGTGCTCCACCGCTTCGGCCCGCCGTCGGAGCTCTGCGGACGGACCGGTGCGCTGGGCCGTCCGGTGTGCCGGATCGCCGGACAGGGGGCCTGGGGGACGGCACTGCTCGCTGCCGCGCTGACGGCGGGGCTGGTGCTGTCGGCCGTGGCACTGTCCGCCGTCGCGTCCCCCGCGCTGGAGGTGCTGGCGGGCAGGTGGGGAACCTCGGCTCCCGCTGTGGCGCTCGCCCACCGGCTTACCGCACGGCACGCGTCACGCCGTGAACGGCTCGGCCGTCGGGCCGCCGACCGCTCAGGGCCCGGCGCCCACCAGGGCGACCGGCTGATCGCGTGGCGGGCGCAGAACGCGTGGCGGCGCACCGGAGCGGGGCGGGCCTGGTCGCACTATCCGCGGCGGCGGGACGAACTGCGCCCCACGGCGGTGGGCAACGCCCTGCACGGGGTGGCGGCCGGCATCGAGCGCAACTACGGGCTGTCGCTCCCGGTCTGCTGGGGACCCTTCGTCGAGTGCCTGGAGGCGACGGCCCGCGAGCGGCTCACGGCGTCGGCCACCAGGGTCCTGGGCCGGACCCAGGCGCTGGTCTGTGCGGTGCTCGCGCCCGTGTGGACGCTGCTGCTGGAGGGGGTGGCGGCGCGCGTCGTCTGGCTCGTCGTCTGCGCGCTGTGGGTCTGGGGCGCGCACCGCGCTCTGCGCTCCGGGACCGAGCAGTACTGCGAGCACGTGCGCGACGTGTTCGCGGTGCACCGGATCCGTCTCTACCGGGCGGCGGGCTTCCCGGCGCCCGTGTCGACGGAGGCCGAAGTGGCGTCCGGGAACGCGCTCAGCGAGGCGCTGGCGATGGAGCTGACCCGGGACACCCTGTTCGCCTGGCCGGACGCACCGTAGCGCCCGGCTGCCGGACGCGGGCCCTGTGCGGCGTCCCCCGGCGGTCAGGGGGTGGATGCGTCCGGGGCGCCCGCCGAGTAGCGCCGCAGCAGTGGCGAGAGGACCAGGACGGACTTCGTCCGCTCGACGTACGGCTCGCCCGCGATCCGCTCCAGGACCTGTTCGAAGTGGCGCATGTCCGCCGCGAACACCTGGACCAGCGCGTCCGCGTCCCCCGTGACCGTGGACGCCGAGGCGACCTCCGGGTAGCGGGCGAGCCCCTGCTTGATCGACTCGGGTGAGGTGTTGCGGCTGCAGTAGATCTCGATGTAGCCCTCGGTCTCCCAGCCGAGCGCCGCCGGGTCCACCCGCACGGTGAACCCGGTGATCGCTCCCTCGGCGCGCAGCCGGTCCACCCGGCGTTTCACCGCGGGTGCGGACAGCCCGATGATCGAGCCGATGTCGGCGTAGGAGCGGCGGGCGTCTTCGGCGAGGGCGTGGACGATGCGTTCGTCGAGGTCGTTCAGTCGCACGTCGTACGGATCACTTCTCTGCGATGGCGAGCGCCCCGGTGGGGCGGGCCCGGCTGGTTCCGGGGGCGGCGTCGCCGCCCCCGGAAGTAGACCATGACCCGCCCCACCGGGGCGCGCTCAGCGCAGGTGGCGCCGGATCAGAACGGGAACTGCGAGCGCCCGTGCTGCACGGAGATCCACTTCTGGGTGGTGAAGGCCTCCAGCATGGAGTCGCCGTTCAGCCGTCCGAGGCCGGAGTTCTTCTCGCCGCCGAAGGGGACGATCGGCTCGTCGTGGACCGTGCCGTCGTTGATGTGGATCATGCCGGTACGGATGCGCTGTCCGACCCGGACGCCGCGCTCGATGTTGCCGGTGTGCACGGCGCCGCTCAGCCCGTAGGGGCTGTCGTTGGCTATCCGGACCGCCTCGTCCTCGCCGTCGAACGGCACGAGGAGCGCGACCGGGCCGAAGATCTCCTGGGAGAGCACCGGGGAGTCGGCGGCGAGACCGGTCAGGACCGAGGGGCTGACGAGGTTTCCGTCGGCGCGTCCGTGCAGCAGTGCGGTGGCGCCGGCCTCGACGGTCTGGTCGACGAGCGTGGCGATGGCCTCGGCCTGGGTCGAGTTGATCAGCGGGCCGATCTGGGTCGCCGGGTCGGCCGGGTCGCCGACCCGCAGCGACGCCACCTTCGCGACGAACTTCTCGGTGAACTCCTCTTCCACCGCGCGGTCGACGAGGATCCGGTTGGCGGCCATGCAGACCTGGCCCTGGTGCACGTACCGGCTGAAGACCGCCGCGTCGACGGCGTAGTCGACATCGGCGTCGTCGAGGACGATCAGCGCGCTGTTGCCGCCGAGTTCGAGGACGGAGCGCTTGAGGTTGGCCGCGCACACCGTCGCGACGTGCCGGCCGACCTTGTCGGAGCCGGTGAAGGAGATGACCTGCGGGACGGGGTGCTCCAGCAGTGCGTCGCCGATCTCCGCGATGTCGGTGACGACGACGTTCAGCAGGCCGGCCGGCAGTCCGGCGTCCTCGAAGACCTTGGCGACCAGGGTGCCGCCGCAGACCGGGGTGTTCTGGTGCGGCTTGAGCACGACGGCGTTGCCCAGCGCCAGGGCCGGAGCCACGGACTTCAGGGACAGCAGGAAGGGGAAGTTGAAGGGGCTGATGACACCCACCACGCCGACCGGTACCCGGTAGACGCGGTTCTCCTTGCCCGGGGTCGGCGAGGGCAGGATCTGCCCGGTGGAGCGCAGCGCGAGCTGGATCGCCTCGCGCAGAAACTCCTTGGCCAGGTGCAGCTCGAAGGCCGCCTTCAGCCGGGTGCCGCCGAGCTCCGCGACGATCGCGTCGCCGATCTCGTCCTCGCGCTCCTCGACGACGCGCAGGGCCTTCTCCAGCACCGCGCGCCGGGCGTAGGGGTTGGTGTCCGCCCACGCCTGCTGAGCGGTCTCCGCCGCGCGGTAGGCCTGGTCCACCTCGTCGGCCGTGGCGACCGTGATGGAGGCGAGCTTCTCCCCGTCGAACGGGTTGAAGTCGATGATGTCCCAGGACCCCTTGCCCGGCCTCCACTCTCCGTCGATGTACTGATGGGCCAGGTCAGTGAAGAAGGACATGAGATCCCTTACCGCAGAGTGGGCGGGCAGCTGAGTGGGATTCATATTACTTAATTTTCAACAGAGTTGGTATGGATCTCAGCCCCGTGCGACCGCCGTTTCCGGCCATGCGCCGGCCGGCCGCCGGCCCCGGGAACACCCGGAAAACACCGGTGCCCCTCCCGGCGTGAAAGCCGGAAGGGGCACGGTCGGTGCAGGGGTGCGGGATCAGCTCCAGCTGGCGTGCAGCGGCTTGCCCTCGGCGTAACCGGCGGCGCTCTGCACACCGACGACGGCCTTCTCGGCGAACTCCGCGAGGGAGCCCGCACCGGCGTAGGTGCAGGAGGAGCGGACACCCGCGATGATCGAGTCCACCAGGTCCTCGACGCCGGGGCGGGTCGGGTCCAGGAACATCCGGGAGGTGGAGATGCCCTCCTCGAAGAGCGCCTTGCGGGCCCGGTCGTACGCCGACTCGTCGGACGTGCGGTTCTTCACGGCGCGCGCGGACGCCATGCCGAAGGACTCCTTGTAGAAGCGGCCGTCGGCGGACTGCTGGAGGTCGCCGGGCGACTCGTACGTCCCGGCGAACCAGGAACCGATCATGACGTTGGACGCACCCGCGGCCAGCGCCATGGCGACATCGCGCGGATGACGGACGCCGCCGTCGGCCCAGACGTGCTTGCCGTACTTCTTCGCCTCGGCGGCGCACTCCAGGACGGCGGAGAACTGGGGCCGGCCCACGCCGGTCATCATCCGGGTGGTGCACATGGCGCCGGGGCCGACACCGACCTTGATGATGTCCGCGCCGGCCTCGATGAGGTCGCGCACACCCTCGGCGGCGACGATGTTGCCCGCGACGATCGGCACCTGCGGGTCCAGCGCCCGGACGGCGCGGACGGCGCTGATCATGGACTCCTGGTGGCCGTGGGCGGTGTCGACGACCAGGGTGTCGGCACCCGCGTCGAGCAGCTGCTTGGCCTTGCCCGCGACATCGCCGTTGATCCCCACGGCGGCCGCGATCCGCAGCTTGCCCGCCGCGTCGGTGGCGGGCGTGTAGAGAGTGGCGCGCAGTGCGGCCTTCCGGGTGAGGATGCCGACGAGCCGGCCGTCCGCGTCGACCGCGGGGGCGAGCTTGCGGTTGGCGCCGTCGAGCTTGTTGAACGCGTCGCGCGGGTCGATGTCCGCGTCGAGCAGCACCAGGTCCTTCGACATGACCTCGGAGAGCTGGGTGAAGCGGTCGACCCCGGTCAGGTCGTGGTCGGTGACCACGCCGACGGGACGCTGCTCGGCGTCGACGACGACCCCGGCGCCGTGGGCGCGCTTGGGCAGCAGCGACAGGGCGTCGGCGACCGTCTGGCCGGGGGCGAGGATGATCGGGGTGTCGAGCACCAGGTGGCGGGACTTCACCCAGCTGATGACCTCGGTGACGACCTCGATCGGGATGTCCTGCGGGATCACGACGAGCCCACCGCGACGGGCGATGGTTTCGGCCATCCGGCGGCCCGCGATGGCCGTCATGTTGGCCACGACGAGCGGGATGGTGGTGCCGGTGCCGTCGGGCGACGACAGGTCGACCCCCTGGCGGGATCCGACCGCCGACCTGCCCGGAACCATGAAGACGTCGTCGTACGTGAGGTCGTACGGAACGCCGGGGGACTCTGTGTATCGACCGGTGCCGGGCTCAAGAAAACGCATAACACTCATTTTTTCATATGAAATGGCGCAGGTCGTTTCCACGAAGACACAGCAAACGACTCCCGCCTTCGTATGTTCCTCCAAGGAACAAGATCGGGAGTCCCGGGCAAGTGGAACCTGCCTTGCCCACAGACCCTACCCGAAGGGCCTGCGAATCATTCGTGATCATCTTCCCTGGACCTGGTGACTGGGGGTCAGGTAGCTTCAAACGCGCAGGTCCCGAGGGTCACCCCAACACCCCGGATCAACTGGCGGAGCGGTCACAACTCCCGCCACACGTACGACCGGAGAGGATCACGACCCGCCCGTGGAGAGTGAACTGCCCGACATCTACTGCCCGTTCCCCCAACGGACGAACCCGCACGTCGGGCACGTACGGGAACATCTCGACACCTGGACACGCAACACCGGTCTGGTGCACCGGGATTCGGCCAGGGAACGTTTCGAGCAGGCCGACTTCGGCGCCTTCGTCGGCATGGTCTACCCGACCGCCGGCAGCGCGGACCTGGACCTCGTCGCCGACTGGTTCGTCTGGCTCTTCCTCGTCGACGACCAGCTGGACGACGGGCACCTGGGCCGCAGCCCGGACCGGGTGCGGGACGTCGTCGCGCTGATGCAGTCCGTGGTCGAGGGCTCCGGTACGGGCACCCTGGCGGACGAGAAGCTGCCTGCGGCGGTGGTCGCCCTCGCCGACCTGTGGGAACGCACCACACCGGCCGCGGCGGCGCACTGGCGGCGGCGCTTCGCCTGGCACCTGATCACGTACCTCACGACGGCCACCACCTGGGAGGCCGGCAACCGCGCGGACGGGGTGGTCCCGCCCGAGGCGGTGTACATCGAGAAACGCCGCCACACCGGCGCCATACACGTCTGCATGGACCTGATAGAGATCGTGGCCGGCATCGAGGCGCCCGAGTCGATCCACAACGACCCGCGCTTCATCACCGCCCTCGAAGCCTCGTGCAACGTCGTGTGCTGGGCCAACGACGTGTACTCGTACGAGAAGGAGCAGGTGCTCGGCGAGATCCACAACCTCGTCCACCTGGTCCGCCACCACCGCGGCTTCGGCAAGCAGCAGGCACTGGAACACGTCTGCGCGGAGATCACCACGGAGACCGAGCGTTTCCTGACCGCGGAGGCCGAGCTGCTGGCCGCGTACCCGCAGCTGTCCCCGATGCTGGAGCCGTACCTGGACGGGATGCGGAGCTGGATGCGCGGGAATCTCGACTGGTCCCGGCAGACACCGCGCTACAACCCGGCCGACGTCAGCCAGTACAAGGAGCCGGAGCAGTATCTGGAGGCGACGGTCCTGGGCGTCCGGCCGGACTGACCGGGCACTGCGGAGACAGCCGGAAGGGGGCGGGCGGTGTGATCACCGCCCGCCCCCTTCCGTACCGTTCCGGCTGCTATTCCCCGTCCGGGTCGGCCCGCTCCAGTGCGGGCCTGCGCGGGGCGGCCGACTCGGTCAGCAGGTAGTCCGCCGCCGCGGTGTCCGTCACCAGGCTGGTGACGAGCCCGGACCGCAGAACCGCCCCGATCGCCGCGGCCTTGCGCTGGCCGCCCGCGATCGCGACCACCTCGGGAATCCGCCGCAGCCGGTCCGCCTCGACCGTGATGCAGCGCTCGCCGAGGTCACGGCCGACCCGGCGGCCCTCGGAGTCGAAGAGGTGCGCCGACATCTCGGCGGCCACCCCCAACGAGGCGTAGTGCTCACGCTCCGTGTCCGAGAGCATGTCGTGGACCGTGGAGATCCCGGGCTCCCAGGAACCGATGGAGACGGCCGCGACCGTCACCTTGTCGAAGTACTCGAAGGCGCGCGCGATGCCCGTCTGGTGGCGCAGCGCGGCGGCCGTGGCCGGGTCGGGCAGCAGCATCGGCGCGTAGATCGGGTGGGCCTCGCCGCCGGACACCTGGGCGGCCCGCCGGACGGCCTCGACCGAGCCGCGCTCGGCCGTTCCCGCGTCGTACACCCCGGTGAGCTGCACGACCGTGCAGGGCGGCAGCCGGTCGAGGGCCGCCGCCATGTGGATCGTGGAGCGTCCCCAGGCGAGCCCGAGCACATCGCCCTCGTTCACCAGTTCGCCGAGCAGGTCGGCCGCGACCTCGCCCAGGTTCTCCGGGTCGGCGGCGTCGTCCTGCTCCTCGGCCGGGGATTCGACCACGACCGCGTGGCGCAGCCCGTAGCGGGCGCGGAGCGCGTCGGAGCGCTCGGCGTCCAGTTCCGCGGGGACCCGGATCTCGATGCGTACGAGGTCACGCTCCAGTGCCGTCTCCAGGACCCGGGCCACCTTGAAGCGGCTGACGCCGAACTCCTCGGCGATCTGGATCTTGGATTTGCCCTCGAGGTAAAAGCGGCGGGCCATGGCCGCCGCCTGCACCAGCTCCGCGGGCCCCATCCGCAGGGCGGACCGGCCCGCCGACATTGCAGACACCGCGTTCTCCTCACTGCTGTTCACGCTCTCGATACGCCGTTCATCCTGTCAGATACGGCGATCCCTGATCGGTCCCGTCGGACCGCGTTCATCTGCGTTTGGCCCGGCCGACGTGCAACCGGGGGCCGGAGCGGGTGTCTGCGCCGTGACCGGCGTCAGTGGCCGCACGCCCACTCCGCCGAGGCGATGACCCCGTCGGCCTTGGCGCGCAGGGCCCGGACGGCTTCGGCCGGGTCCTTGGCGCCGTACACGGCGGAACCGGCGACGAAGACGTCCGCGCCGGCCTCCGCGCACCGTTCGATGGTGGACTCGGAGACCCCGCCGTCGACCTGGAGCCACAGTTCGAGTCCGTGCCTGGAGATCAGCTCACGGGTGCGGCGGATCTTCGGCAGCATGATGTCCAGGAAGGACTGGCCCCCGAAGCCCGGCTCCACCGTCATGATCAGCAGCATGTCGAGCTCGGGGAGCAGGTCCTCGTACGGCTCGATGGGCGTCGCCGGCTTGAGCGCCATGGAGGCGCGGGCGCCCTTGGCCCGGATCTCCCGCGCCAGCCGCACGGGCGCCGCCGCCGCCTCCGCGTGGAAGGTGACCGACCCCGCGCCCGCCTCGACGTACTGCGGGGCCCAGCGGTCCGCGTCCTCGATCATCAGGTGGCAGTCCAGCGGGGTGGACGTGGCCCTGCTGAGCGATTCCACGATCGGGACGCCGAGCGTCAGATTGGGCACGAAGTGGTTGTCCATGACATCGACATGGAGCCAGTCGGCGCCTTCGACGGCCTTCGCCTCCTCGGCGAGGCGTGCGAAGTCGGCGGAGAGAATGCTGGGGTTGATCTGGGCCATGGGCCAAGCCTGCCATGTTCTGGGGCACTTCCCCGCTTCGGTGCGCCCCAAAGCCTCACGGGATCATTACGGTTCGCACATTCCCGGCGTTTCACCCCTGGTCGGGGCCGTACCGGTCAGCCGGTGCGCCGCAGCAGGGCGAGGTACATCGCGTCCGTGCCGTGCAGATGCGGCCACAGCTGGACGTCCGGTCCGTCGCCCAGCGCGGGCACACCGGGCATCAGCGGGCGGGCGTCCACCCACTCGGCCTCGACGGGTGCGCCGCCGCGTCCCTTGAGCACGTCGTCGACGACGACCCGGGTCTCCGCCAGATGCGGCGAGCACGTCGCGTATCCGACGACTCCGCCGATCCGTACGGCCTTCAGCGCCTCGCGCAGCAGACCGCGCTGGAGGGGCGCGAAGCTCTCCAGGTCCTCCTTGCGGCGGCGCCAGCGGGACTCCGGGCGGCGGCGCAGCGCACCGAGGCCGGAGCACGGCACGTCCATCAGGATCCGGTCGAAGGTGTCGGGCAGCCACGGCGGGCGGGTGCCGTCGGCGGTGATCACCTGGTACGGGCCGGGGTTGCCGGCCAGCGAGCGCTCGACGAGACGGGCCCGGTGGGGCTGCTTCTCGGCGGCCAGCACGGCGGCGCCGCGGCCCGCCGCGAGGGCGGCCAGCAGGGCGGCCTTGCCGCCGGGGCCCGCGCAGCCGTCGAGCCAGCGGGTGTCCCTGCCCTCCAGCGGGGCGTTGGCGAGGGCGGCGGCGACGAGCTGGCTGCCCTCGTCCTGGACCCCGGCCCGGCCCTCCTGCACGGCGGTCAGGGCGCCGGGCTCGCCGCCCTCGGCCATCCGCACGGCGTAGGGGGACCAGCGGCCCGGCAGGCCGTTCTCCTCACCGAGCGCGTCGAGGAGTTCTTCGGTGGTGGAGCGGCCGGGGCGGGCGACCAGGGTGACCTCGGGCCGTTCGTTGTCGGCTTCGAGCAGGTCCTCGATGCCGGCGCGGCCGCCGCCGAGGGCGTCCCAGAGCGCCGAGACGACCCACCGCGGATGCGAGTGCACGACCGCGAGGTGGTCCTCGGCGTCGTCCTCGTAGGAGGGCGCGACCTTGGCCACCCAGCCGTCGAGGTCGTCGGCGGACACCTTGCGCAGCACCGCGTTGACGAACTTGGCACGCCCCTCCCCCAGCACCACCCGGGCCAGCTCCACACTCGCGGAGACCGCGGCGTGGGTCGGGATGCGGGTGCCGAGCAGCTGGTGCACGCCCATGTTCAGCACGTCCAGGACCGGCGGGTCGACCTCGCGCAGCGGCCGGTCGATGCAGGCGGCGACGATCGCGTCGTACGTGCCCTGGCGGCGCAGCGTCCCGTAGACCAGCTCGGTCGCCAGCGCCGCGTCCCGGTTGTCGAAGTCGCCCTTGGCGCGGGCCTTCTTCAGCAGCGGAGGAAGCACGAGGTTGGCGTACGCGTCACGCTCGTCGACGGCCCTGAGCGCCTCGAAGGCGAGGAATCTGACCGGGTCCTTCTGCGGACGGCGGTGGGGCTTGGCAGGACGGCGACGAGGCTGGTCGTTCACGTGAAAGGTGCTCCGCTGATGGTGAGAGGGCGAACCCTCCCAGCCTACGTCCCCTGGCCGGCCGGTCCGTCAGCTGCCCACGAGCTCGCCGGGAACGATGCGCACGCCGCGCGCCCAGTCCGCCGCGCGCATCGGCTTCTTGCCCTGGGGCTGGACCCAGAGCAGCTCGACGGCGTGGGACCCGGTGCCCACGTACACGTTGTTCTTGGCCGCGGACAGCTCGCCGGGCGCGAGGTCGGCACGGTCCACGACGGGCACGGCCTGGATCAGTTTGAGGCGCTCGCCGCGGAACAGCGTCCACGCGCCGGGGGCCGGGGTGCAGCCGCGGACGATCCGGTCGACGCGCAGGGCGGGCGCCGACCACTGGACCTGGGCGTCCTCGACGGTGATCTTCGGGGCCAGGGTGATCCCCTCGGCGGGCTGCGGCACGGCGTGCAGGGTGCCGTCCTCGATGCCGTCCATCGTCGCGGCGAGCAGCCCCGCCCCGGCGAACGCCAGCCGGGTCAGCAGGTCACCGCTGGTGTCCGTGGGCCGGACCTCCTCGGTGAGGACGCCGTAGACGGGTCCGGAGTCGAGCCCCTCCTCGATGAGGAAGGTCGAGGCGCCCGTCACCTCGTCCCCCGCCATGACGGCGTGCTGGACGGGCGCGGCACCGCGCCAGGCGGGCAGCAGAGAGAAGTGGAGGTTGACCCAGCCGCGGGCGGGGACGACGAGCGCGCTCTTGGGCAGCAGCGCGCCGTAGGCGACGACGGGACAGCAGTCCGGCGCGATCTCCCGCAGCCGTGCCAGGAAGTCCTCGTCCCGGGGCCTGACCGGCTTGAGCACCTCGATGCCGGCCTCCTCGGCCCGCTCGGCGACGGGGCTGGCCACCAGTCGGCGTCCGCGCCCGGCGGGGGCGTCGGGCCTGGTCACGACGGCGGCGACCTCGTGGCGGCCGGAGGCGATCAGGGCGTCCAGTGCGGGTACGGCTACCTCGGGGGTGCCTGCGAAGACGAGCTTCATGGGTGGCTGACTGCCTCTCAGGCCGAAACTTCACGGTGACGAGCAACGCACAAGTCTATGGGCCCCGCGCCCGGACGGCCGCCGGGGATCCCGGACCCCGGAGCCGCTCCCGTCCTCCCGGGGGGCGTACGCGAAGTTGTGCGCCCCTCACTTGTGCACATACGCCCCCGAAGCGTGACCAGATCCCCGGGTGAGGCGTTGGTCAAGAGAGATTGACCGAAGCGAGCCGCCATGGTGCGGCCCGATCCCTTTCAACGCCGGTTCGAGAGGCTTCTTCATGGCCGACCACGCAACCCACGACGCCCAAGCGCGGGCCAGCCTGCATCTTCTGGTGCGGGACATCGAGCGGGTCCGGCGGCAGGTGGACGCACTGCGCACGCTCACCGCCCAACTGGGCAACGTCTACCGTCCGCGCCGCTCCGGCCCTTCCACGGGCTTCGTCGTCTACGGCAGGGCCCCGGCCCCCACCGTCAGGCTGGCCCAGGAATTGCGGGACAGCGTCGAGACCCTGGTCACGGCGGCAGTGGACTTCGACCGTTCGCTGGGCTTCTCCTGGGACGCGGTGGGCTCCGCACTCGGAGTCACCAAGCAGGCGGTCCACCGCCGCTACGGCGCGCGGCGTGCCGCCCCGCAGCCGGTGCCGGCGGACGGCGCGGCGGAGGGCGTTCCCGCACTGCCCTCCGTGCCGGCGGCACGCTCGATGCCGCCGCAGCCGTCGGCGGAACGTCCGCCCCTGCGCGAGGACCTGCGCCCGGGCGCCTTCCCGGGACCACGCAACGGCTGACGCCGGTCCGTGGTGCGGGGTTCCGTCCTCAATCGCCGGACGGGCTTTTGTGCGGGTCCCCCGCGGGGCGCGAATGCCCGGTGGGTGGGGGTGGGGGCCCTCCGGGGCGTCTCCTCAAAAACTGGCGTGGCAACCGGAGACGTTGCGGGGGCCGGGTAGTACGCCATTTTTCTGCGGGGACCCCCCTGCACGCCCCCACCCACTCTCGCGTGCGTCTGAACCCCGGCGGTACGAACGCCGCAGACGCTCGGCGGCCGGGTCCGGGGCCGTGCAGGGGAGTCCCCGCAGGACGACGAACGGATACCGGGGTCCTTCGCGTGGGACTGGAAACGTTCGTCGTTTGAGGAGACGCCCCGGAGGGGCCCCGGACCCCCACCCACCGGGGAACGGCGCCCCCGGGTCGCGGAGCACCCGCACCCAAGCCCGTCGAGGGGGTCCCCCCATGCCCTTAAGGCTATGGGGGAGATTGAGGACGGAACCCTCGGCCCGGACCGGGGCGCACACCGTCACCCGATATCCGGCGGGTCCACCCGAATCCGCACCGCGCCGCCCGACGCGCCCGCGCCGCCGCCCCGGGACATCCGCGCGGCCTGTGCCGCCTTCAGCGCGGCCGCCAGTGCCGCCCCGCTGCCCGGGGGCACCCTGATCAGGGCCCGCTCCCAGGTCTCGCCCGCCGGTGCGTCGAAGGGTCGGCGGGGCCGTCCCGGCTCACCGCCCTGGACCGGCACGGGCCCGAGCACCTGGGCGTCCGGCGGGAGCTCGGCCGCCGCCAGGAAGCCGGCCAGCGCCTCGGGCGCTCCCGTCACCGACGCCATCCGGGACACCGGCGGGAAGCCCAGCTCGGCCCGTTCCGCGAGTTCGCGCCGCGCGTGTCCGACCGGGTCCCAGCGCACCAGGGCCTGCACGGGCCGCAGCGTCGGCTCGGCGACGATCACCACCGTGCCGCCCTCCGGCTGCCCGCGCACCAGCGCGGCGGCGGCCGTCCAGCGGCGCAGGGCCTCCTCGCCCGCCCGCAGGTCGGGCCGGCCGACCATCGCCCAGCCGTCCAGCAGCAGCGCCGCCGCGTACCCGCCTTCGGCGACCGGCTCCGCCCCCGGTGTGCTGACCACCAGCGCGGGCTGGTCCGGCACGGAGTCCAGGATGTGGTCGCGGCCGGACGTGCGGACCGGCACGGCGGGAAAAGCGCGGCCGAGCTCCTCCGCGGTGCGCCGGGCGCCGACGATCTGGGCCCGCAGCCGGCGGGAGCCGCAGGCGACGCAGTGCCAGGACGTCTCGGACCGTCCGCACCAGGTGCAGTTCAGATCCTGCTGGTCGGGCGCCTCCAGCGGTCCCGCGCAGTGCCGGCACCTCGCCGGTTCCCGGCAGCGCTCGCAGGCCAGTCGCGGGGCGTAACCCCGGCGCGGCACCTGGACCAGCACCGGTCCGGTGCGCAGCCCGTCCCGCACGGTCTGCCAGGCCAGGCTGGGCAGCCGGGCGGCCCGGGCGGCGCCGTCCCTGGCGAGCTCGCCGTCGCCGACGGTGCGCACCAGGGGCGCCGCGGTCCGCAGCTGCTCCCGCTCGGCGCGCAGCGGCAGCGCCCAGCCGCTCTCGACCAGTTGCGCCGCCTCCACGGTGCAGCTCGTGCCGCCGAGCAGGAAGCCGCACCTGCTGTGCGCGGCCCGCAGTTCCAGCACCTCGCGGACGTGCGGGAAGGGGGCGTTGTCGTCGCTGTGGCTGGAGTCCCCGTCGTCCCAGATCGCGACCAGGCCGAGATCGGCCACGGGGGCGAACATCGCGGCCCGGGTCCCGACGACCGCCCGGACGGACCCGCGCCGCACGGCGAGCCACTCCCGGTAGCGCTTCTCGGGTCCGGAGCCGGCGGTCAGCAGTGCGTGCCGGCCCTCGCCGAGCAGGGCGGTGAGGGCGGCGTCGACCCGGCCCGCGGTCCGCCCGTCGGGGACGACGACCAGGGCGCCGCGTCCCGAGGCGAGGGTCGCCGCGACGGCCGAGGCGATCTCCTGCGGCCAGTGGGGGCCGGGCAGCGCCGTCCACACGGCCCTGGGCGCTCCGCCGCCGGCCAGCGCCGACAGGAAGGCCGGTCCCTGTCCGTACCGCTCCCAGGTCCCGGGCGTTGGTGGCGGGGGCGGCGGCAGCGGCTGCGGCGACGGCTTCGCCTCGGCCCGGGCGTTCCTCGGGGGCACCGCGAGCTGGAGGACGTCGGCGAGGCTGCCCGCGTAGCGGTCGGCGACGGCGCGGGCGAGGGCGAGCAGCTCCGGTCCGAGGACGGGTTCGGGAGAGACGACGGAGGCGAGCGCGGCCAGCGCCCCGTTGTAGTCGGACTCGGCCAGCCGCTCGACCAGGAAGCCGTCGATGAGCCCGCCGCCCTCACGGCGGCCGCCCCGCACGTTGCGCCCTCCGGCGCCGAACCGCACCCGCACCCGCACCCCGGGCCGCGCCTCGGCGTCCAGCTCCTCGGGCACGGCGTAGTCGAAGTACTGGTCGAGGTGCAGGGCCCCCTTGTTGACCAGCACACGGGCGACGGGCAGCTCCCTGGCGAGCGCGGCGCCGCGCCAGGTCCGCGGTTTGGCGCGCGGGACATCGGCCTTGCGCACGGTCTCCCGGATCAGCGCAAGCTGTTCCGGTGCCCCGGCATCGGGCTCGTCGGACCGCTTGTCGTCGCTGCTCACAGCCAAATTCCTACCAGACACCACTGACAGCGGCGCCGTCCCGGAAAGCGGGGGCGGCGCCGCGACGGTCGCGCGACCGGGTGTGGGTCTCCCGAGATCGGATAGGCCGCGGCGGCAGAGAATCCCTTCAACACGGGGCTCACGCCCCGCTCCAGAAGTAGCCGCGTCCTGCGCACCGGGAGGACGTCATCGTAGCCGGGTCCGCGCTCGCTCCGCCCGCGTATTTCCGGCACCGCCCGGGAGGCCGGACGGACATGGGCCGGCCGAAGAACGTCCGGAGCCCGGACACCTGTCTCGGCGTCCGGGCTCCGGCATCCGTACAACGCCCCCGAGGAGGCGACCGGCAGGCTTACAGGCCCGCGGCCTTGCGCAGTGCGTCCACGCGGTCGGTGCGCTCCCACGTGAAGTCGGGCAGCTCACGGCCGAAGTGACCGTACGCCGCGGTCTGGGCGTAGATCGGGCGCAGCAGGTCGAGGTCGCGGATGATCGCGGCCGGGCGGAGGTCGAAGACCTCGCCGATGGCGTGCTCGATCTTCTCGGTCTCGATCGCGGCGGTGCCGAAGGTCTCGACGAAGAGGCCGACGGGCTCGGCCTTGCCGATCGCGTAGGCGACCTGGACCTCGCAACGGGCCGCGAGACCCGCCGCCACCACGTTCTTGGCGACCCAGCGCATCGCGTACGCGGCACTGCGGTCCACCTTCGACGGGTCCTTGCCCGAGAAGGCGCCGCCGCCGTGCCGGGCCATGCCGCCGTAGGTGTCGATGATGATCTTGCGTCCGGTCAGACCGGCGTCGCCCATCGGGCCGCCGATCTCGAAACGACCGGTCGGGTTGACCAGCAGGCGGTAGCCCTCGGTGTCGAGCTTGATGCCGTCCTCGATGAGCTGGCCGAGGACGTGCTCGACGACGAACTCGCGGATGTCGGGAGCGAGCAGCGAGTCGAGGTCGATGTCGCTGGCGTGCTGCGAGGAGACGACGACCGTGTCGAGGCGGACGGCCTTGTCGCCGTCGTACTCGATGGTGACCTGGGTCTTGCCGTCGGGGCGCAGGTACGGGATGGTCCCGTTCTTGCGGACCTCGGAGAGGCGGCGCGAGAGCCGGTGCGCGAGGTGGATCGGCAGCGGCATCAGCTCGGGCGTCTCGTCGCAGGCGTACCCGAACATCAGGCCCTGGTCGCCCGCGCCCTGCTTGTCGAGCTCGTCCTCATCGCCCTCGACCCGCTTCTCGTACGCGGTGTCGACACCCTGTGCGATGTCGGGCGACTGTGCTCCGATGGACACCGAGACGCCGCAGGAGGCGCCGTCGAAGCCCTTCTTCGAGGAGTCGTAACCGATCTCCAGGACCTTGTTGCGGACCAGGGTCGGGATGTCGGCGTAGGCCTTGGTCGTGACCTCACCCGCAACATGCACCAGACCGGTGGTGATCAGGGTCTCGACGGCGACACGCGACGTCGGGTCCTCACGCAGGAGTGCATCGAGAATGGTGTCGCTGATCTGGTCAGCGATCTTGTCGGGGTGACCCTCGGTGACGGACTCCGAGGTGAAGAGACGGCGGGACACATCGCTCCCTGGGGTTGCAGCGGCTGCTGGCTGATCATTTGGCGGACGGCCCGGGAGCTGCGCCCGGTACGGTCCTGGACCAGTTTATCGGTCGGCTCCGGCTGTCGGACAACGTGTCTCGCCCTTTGGGAGATCTGTGACATGCGGCACCGGCGTCCCGAGGCCCCCAAAGGCCGTCCCGGACACCGTCCGTGCCCGTATTGCAAGGGTTCGGACCGCTCGGGCGGCGACACGAGAAATTCACCCGAGACGCGCCGACACGAGGTCCCAGACCGTGTCGGCGAGCGCTTCCTTGGGTCCGTACGGCACCGCGGTCTCGCCGCCGTCGGCCGCGAGCACCACCGCTTCGTTCTCCTCGGAGCCGAAGGTCTTGCGCTCCCCCACCTCGTTGACCACCAGCAGGTCGCAGCCCTTGCGGCGGAGCTTCTCCCGGCCGTTGGCCAGGACGTCGTCGGTCTCGGCGGCGAATCCGACGACGATCTGCCCGGGCGTGGCGCGCTCGGCGGACACCTCGGCGAGGATGTCGGGATTGCGTACGAGGACGATGGGGGCGGGCTCCTGGCCGTCCTTCTTCTTGATCTTGCCCGTCACGTACTGCGCGGGCCGGAAGTCGGCGACCGCCGCCGCCATCACCACGACGTCGGCGTCCGCGGCCGCCTTCAGCACGGCCTCGCGCAGCTGCACCGCGGTGCCCACGTGGACGAGGTCGGCGCCGGAGGGGTCGGGCAGTCCGGTGTTGGCCTCGACCAGCGTGACCCGGGCGCCGCGGGCGACGGCGGTGCGGGCGAGGGCGTATCCCTGCTTGCCGGAGGAGCGGTTGCCGAGGTAGCGGACCGGGTCGAGGGGTTCGCGGGTGCCGCCCGCGCTGATCACGACGTGCCGGCCGGCGAGGTCGGGGGCGACCGGGCCGCGGGCCAGGACGCGGCGGCAGACCTCGAAGATCTCCGCCGGGTCGGGCAGCCGTCCCTTGCCGGTGTCGACGCCGGTGAGGCGGCCGACGGCGGGCTCGATGACGACGGCGCCGCGCCGGCGCAGCGTGGCGACGTTCTCCTGGGTGGCGGGGTGCTCCCACATCTCGGTGTGCATGGCGGGCGCGAAGACGACCGGACAGCGGGCGGTGAGCAGGGTGTTGGTCAGCAGGTCGTCGGCCAGGCCGTGGGCCGCCTTGGCGAGCATGTCGGCGGTCGCGGGGGCGACGACGACGAGGTCGGCGTGCTGCCCGATCCGCACGTGCGGGACCTCGTGGACGTCGTTCCAGACCTCGGTGGAGACCGGGTGGCCGGAGAGCGCCGACCAGGTGGCGGCACCCACGAAGTGGAGCGAGGCCTCGGTCGGGACGACCCGGACGTCGTGGCCGGACTCGGTCAGCCGGCGCAGCAGCTCGCACGCCTTGTACGCGGCGATGCCGCCGCTGACCCCCAGAACGACCTTCGGCTTGTCCACTGCGTCTCCCCGCACTCGGATACGTACGCGCTCCGTACGTCCCCATGCTGCCTCACCGCCGGGGGTGCCGGTCCGTCGCCCCGGGGGGACGCCGTGAGACACCACGGGCCCGGCGGTGGTGACCGCCGGGCCCGTGGTGAAGGTGCCGTGCTTCCTGCTTACTGCGCGGGGCCCTCGATGGCCTCGGAGGTGAGCAGGCCCGCGTTGATCTCGCGGAGCGCGATCGAGAGCGGCTTCTCGTGCACGTGCGTGTCGACGAGCGGTCCGACGTACTCGAGGAGTCCCTCACCGAGCTGCGAGTAGTACGCGTTGATCTGGCGCGCGCGCTTGGCGGCGTAGATCACGAGGCTGTACTTCGAGTCGGTTGCTTCGAGGAGCTCATCAATCGGCGGGTTGATGATGCCCTCGGGCGTGGTGATGGAAGAGGACACTCTCTGCCTTCCGAAGGGGGTGAAGATCAAAGAAATCTTTGACAGTCAGGGGCTTTGTGGCCGGTGCCGCCGTGTCGGTGCGGTGCGTTGCGACGTGATCGCGTTCACTCACCGGTGGCACGGTGGCCGGAAGCCTCCAGCATCAAGGCTAGCAGCTCACGTGCGACATCCTCGACGGAGGTGTTGACAAGGGTCGTATCGAACTCGGATTCGGCGGCCAGTTCGACCTTCGCCGCACCGAGACGGCGTTCGATGACCTCCGGCGCCTCGGTCCCGCGGCCGGTGAGCCGGCGCACCAGCTCGTCCCAGCTCGGCGGAGCGAGGAAGACCAGCTGGGCGTCGGCCATGGACTGCCGGACCAGCCGGGCACCCTGGAGGTCGATCTCCAGCAGCACCGGCTCTCCGGCCTCCAGCCGCTCCTGCACGGCGCGCCGGGGCGTGCCGTAGCGGTTGCCGGCGAACTCGGCCCACTCCAGCAGCTCGCCGTTGGCGATCAGCTTGTCGAACTCCTCGTTGTCCACGAAGAAGTAGTGGACGCCGTTGCGTTCGCCGGGGCGGGGCTTTCGGGTCGTCGCCGACACCGAGAGCCACACCTCGGGGTGGACCTTGCGCATATGCGCGACGACCGTGCTCTTGCCGACCCCCGAGGGGCCGGAGAGCACGGTCAGCCGCGGACGTACGTCCGGGGGTACGGGGGACGTCCCCCGGGATGTTGCAGCCATGGAGCGATTATCCCGGTTCTCAGGAGTGCCTGAGACCGTCAGGCGGCGCTGCCGCCGAACTCACGCTCCAAGGATGCGATCTGGTTGGAGCCAAGACCCCGGACCCGACGGCTCTCGGAGATGCCGAGCCGCTCCATGATCTGCTTGGCACGGACCTTGCCCACACCGGGCAGGGACTCCAGCAGGGCGGAGACCTTCATCTTGCCGATGACGTCGTTCTCCTGTCCCGACTTGATGACCTCGTGGAGGGAGGCGCCGGAGTGCTTGAGTCGATTCTTGACCTCGGCCCGCTCCCGGCGAGCCGCGGCGGCCTTTTCGAGCGCGGCTGCGCGCTGTTCAGGGGTAAGGGGCGGAAGAGCCACGCCTACGTCACCTCGGATGTCGATCTGTCGGATACGGACCGGTGAGGCGACTGGATCGCCCCTCACCTGGTGAGCCGCGAACAACCTGTGCTCGTTGGCTCTCGACGGAGACTAGCGGCCAAGGCCGCCGGAGTCAGCGAGAACAGACGAAAAGTCCTGGTCAGCCTCAGCCGACCAGGACATTCCTGGCATAACACCTGAGTTTTTTGCTCAGGATTCCGTCAACACGCTGTTACGTGACAGTGTCAGCCGTCCGAGACGGCCGCGCGGACCTCGTCCACGAACCGTTCGGCCGCTTCGCGCAGCCCTGACGCGTCCGGTCCGTGGCGCAGCACGCCCCGGCTCACGCTGGGCACCACATTGCGTACCGCGTCCCCGAAGACCCCGGGAAGATCCGCCGGCGTCGCGCCCTGGGCGCCGATGCCGGGCGCGAGCAGCGGGCCGTTGATCGCGAGGTTCACACCCGCGTCGCCGAGCGTCGCCCCGACCACCGCGCCGACCGAGCCGAGCGGGGTCGCGCCCTCGTTCTCCGCGGCCATGTGGTCGAGCATCACCTGCGCCAGCGAGCGGCCGTCCGCCGCGGCGGCGCGCTGCACCTCGGCGCCCTCCGGGTTGGAGGTGAGGGCCAGCACGAAGACGCCCGCGCCGGAGATCGCCGCCGCGTCGAGCGCCGGCCGCAGCGATCCGAAGCCGAGGTACGGCGAGACGGTGACCGCGTCCGAGAACAGTGGCGAGTCCTTGTGCAGGTAGGTCTCCGCGTAGGCCCCCATGGTGGAGCCGATGTCGCCGCGCTTGGCGTCCATCACGACCAGCGCGCCGGCCGCACGGGACTCCTCGACGGCCTTCTCCAGGACGGCGATGCCGCGCGAGCCGAAGCGCTCGAAGAACGCGGACTGCGGCTTGAGCACCGCGACCCGGTCGGCCAGTGCCTCGACGACGGTACGGGTGAAGCGCTCCAGGCCCGCGACGTCGTCGTTCAGCCCCCAGGAGGTGAGCAGGGAGGCGTGCGGGTCGATACCGACGCAGAGCCGGCCACGGGTGTCCATGGCCTGGCGCAGACGTGCGCCGAAGGGTTCCGGGGTCATTTCGCTGCCTTCCGGGTTTCCGCGCCGACCGCGTCGGCGAGGGTGGCGTACGGGGAGGCGGCCAGGCGCGCGGCCAGGCCCTTGTGGATCGCGCGGGCGTAGAACGGGCCCTCGTAGATGAAGGCGCTGTAGCCCTGGACGAGCGTGGCGCCGGCGAGGATGCGCTGCCAGGCGTCCTCGGCGTTCTCGATGCCGCCGACGCCGACCAGGGTGATCCGGTCGCCCACGCGCGCGTAGAGGCGGCCCAGGACCTCCAGGGAGCGCTCCTTGAGGGGCGCGCCGGACAGTCCGCCGGTCTCCCCGGTCAGGGCGGCCGGGGACTTCAGGCCCAGGGTCTCGCGGGCGATGGTGGTGTTGGTGGCGATGATGCCGTCCAGGCCCAGCTCGACGGCGAGGTCGGCGACGGCGTCGACGTCCTCGTCCGCGAGGTCGGGGGCGATCTTGACGAGCAGCGGGACGCGTCGGCCGGAGACGGTCCGGTCGGCCGCCTCGCGCACGGCGGTCAGCAGCGGGCGCAGCGACTCGGTGGCCTGGAGGTTGCGCAGTCCGGGCGTGTTGGGCGAGGAGACGTTGACGACGAGGTAGTCCGCGTGTGCGGCGAGCCGCTCGGTGGACTTCACGTAGTCGGCGGCCGCGTCGGCCTCGGCGACGGCCTTCGTCTTGCCGATGTTGACGCCGACGGTGGTCCGGAAGACCGGGTTGCGGGCCCCCAGCCGCTCGGCGACGGCGGCCGAGCCCTCGTTGTTGAAGCCCATGCGGTTGATGAGCGCGCGGTCCGCCACCAGGCGGAACAGGCGCTTCTTCGGGTTGCCCGGCTGGGGCTCGCCGGTCACGGTGCCGATCTCGACGTGGTCGAAGCCGAGCATCGCCATGCCGTCGATCGCGACGGCGTTCTTGTCGAAGCCGGCGGCGAGGCCGAAGGGGCCGTGCATCCGCAGGCCGAGGGCCTCGGTGCGCAGCTCCTGGTAGCGGGGGGCGAGCGCGGCGGCGACGAAGGTGCGCAGGACGGGGATGCGGGCGGCCAGGCGGATCCAGCGGAAGGCGGCGTAGTGGGCGCGCTCCGGGTCCATGCGCTTGAAGACCAGCTGGAAGAAGAGTTTGTACATCACGGTGTCCTCATGAAGAGGGGGACACCGTTTCCGGTGTCCCCCTGCTGGCTTCTCTAGTCGCGGGCCGCGGTCAGATGCTCCGCGTGTTCCTGGAGCGACCTGACGCCCACGTCCCCGTGGTTGAGTGCGTCGATGCCCTGGACCGCCGCGGCGAGCGCCTGGACGGTGGTGAGGCACGGCACGGACCGGGCGACGGCCGCGGTGCGGATCTCGTAGCCGTCGAGCCGGCCGCCGGTCCCGTACGGCGTGTTGACGATGAGGTCGACCTCGCCGTCGTGGATCAGCTGGACGATCGTCTTCTCGCCGTTCGGGCCCTCGCCCTCGGACTGCTTGCGCACGATGGTGGCGTTGATGCCGTTGCGCTTGAGCACCTCGGCGGTGCCGGAGGTGGCCATCAGCTCGAAGCCGTGGGCGACCAGCTCGCGGGCCGGGAAGATCATCGAGCGCTTGTCGCGGTTGGCGACGGAGATGAAGGCGCGGCCCTTGGTGGGCAGCGGGCCGTAGGCGCCGGCCTGCGACTTGGCGTACGCCGTGCCGAAGACCGAGTCGATGCCCATGACCTCGCCGGTGGAGCGCATCTCCGGGCCCAGCACCGTGTCGACGCCGCGGCCGTGGATGTCGCGGAAGCGCGACCACGGCATGACGGCCTCCTTGACGGAGATCGGGGCGTCCAGCGGCAGGGTGCCGCCGTCGCCGTGCCTGGGCAGCAGGCCCTCCTCGCGCAGCTCCGCGACGGTCGCGCCCAGCGAGATGCGGGCGGCGGCCTTCGCGAGCGGCACCGCGGTCGCCTTCGAGGTGAAGGGGACGGTGCGCGAGGCGCGCGGGTTGGCTTCGAGGACGTAGAGGATGTCCCCGGAGAGCGCGAACTGGATGTTGATCAGTCCGCGGACGCCGACGCCCTTGGCGATGCCCTCGGTGGAGGCGCGCAGCCGCTTGATGTCGTAGCCGCCGAGTGTGATCGGGGGCAGGGCGCAGGCGGAGTCGCCGGAGTGGATACCGGCCTCCTCGATGTGCTCCATGACGCCGCCGAGGTAGAGCTCGGTGCCGTCGTAGAGCGCGTCGACGTCGATCTCGATCGCGTCGTCGAGGAAGCGGTCGACCAGGACCGGCCGGGTGGGGCTGATCTCGGTGGACTCGGAGATGTACGAGGAGAGCCGGGTCTCGTCGTACACGATCTCCATGCCACGGCCGCCGAGCACGTACGACGGGCGTACGAGGACGGGGTAGCCGATCTCGTCGGCGATGGCCTTGGCCTCGGCGAAGGTGGTCGCGGTGCCGTGCTTGGGGGCGGGCAGGCCGGCCTCGGCGAGCACGCGGCCGAAGGCGCCGCGGTCCTCTGCGGCGTGGATCGCCTCCGGGGAGGTGCCGACGACGGGCACGCCGTTGTCCTTGAGCGCCTGCGCCAGGCCGAGCGGGGTCTGGCCGCCGAGCTGGACGATGACACCCGCGATCGGGCCCGCGAGGGACTCGGCGTGCACGATCTCCAGCACGTCCTCCAGCGTCAGCGGCTCGAAGTACAGGCGGTCGGAGGTGTCGTAGTCGGTGGAGACCGTCTCCGGGTTGCAGTTGACCATCACGGTCTCGAAGCCGGCGTCGCTCAGGGCGAAGGAGGCGTGGACGCAGGAGTAGTCGAACTCGATGCCCTGGCCGATGCGGTTGGGGCCGGAGCCGAGGATGATCACCGCGGGCTTGGTGCGGGACGCGACCTCGCTCTCCTCGTCGTAGGAGGAGTAGAAGTACGGCGTCTTCGCGGCGAACTCGGCGGCGCAGGTGTCGACCGTCTTGTAGACCGGGCGGATACCGAGCGCGTGCCGGACCTCGCGGACGACGTCCTCGCGCAGGCCGCGGATCTCGGCGATCTGCGCGTCCGAGAAGCCGTGCCGCTTGGCGTCGGCCAGCAGTTCGGGGACGAGCTTGTCGGCGGCGGCCAGCTCGTCGGCGATCTCCTTGATCAGGAAGAGCTGGTCGACGAACCAGGGGTCGATCTTCGTGAACTCGAAGACCTCCTCCTGGGTGGCGCCGGCCCGGATCGCCTGCATGACGGTGTTGATCCGGCCGTCGGTCGGGCGGACCGCCTCGGCCAGCAGCTCCGCCTTGTCGCCGGGCTCGCCGGTGAAGGCGAACTGCGAGCCCTTCTTCTCCAGGGAGCGCAGCGCCTTCTGGAGCGCCTCGGTGAAGTTCCGGCCGATCGCCATGGCCTCGCCCACCGACTTCATGGTGGTGGTGAGGGTGGAGTCGGCGGAGGGGAACTTCTCGAAGGCGAAGCGAGGGGCCTTGACCACGACGTAGTCGAGCGTCGGCTCGAAGGAGGCCGGCGTCTTCTCGGTGATGTCGTTGGGGATCTCGTCGAGCGTGTAGCCGACGGCCAGCTTGGCGGCGATCTTGGCGATCGGGAAGCCGGTGGCCTTCGACGCCAGCGCCGAGGAGCGGGAGACGCGCGGGTTCATCTCGATCACGATGACGCGGCCGTCGGCCGGGTCGATGGCGAACTGGATGTTGCAGCCGCCGGTGTCGACGCCGACCTCGCGGATGATCGCGATGCCGATGTCGCGCAGCCGCTGGTACTCGCGGTCGGTGAGCGTCATCGCCGGGGCGACGGTGATCGAGTCACCCGTGTGGACGCCCATCGGGTCGAAGTTCTCGATGGAGCAGACGACCACGACGTTGTCGTTCTTGTCGCGCATCAGCTCCAGCTCGTACTCCTTCCAGCCGAGGATGGACTCCTCCAGGAGCACCTCGGTGGTCGGGGAGAGCATGAGGCCCTGTCCGGCGATGCGGCGCAGCTCGTCCTCGTCGTGGGCGAAGCCGGAGCCGGCGCCGCCCATGGTGAAGGAGGGGCGGACGACGACGGGGTAGCCGCCGAGGGTGTCGACGCCCTCGATGATGTCGTCCATCGTGTGGCAGATGACGGAGCGGGCGGACTCGCCGTATCCGATCTTCGCCTTGACGGCCTCGACGACGCCCTTGAAGAGGTCGCGGTCCTCGCCCTTGTTGATGGCCTCGACGTTGGCGCCGATGAGCTCGACGCCGTACTTCTCCAGGACACCGTTCTCGTGCATGGAGATCGCGGTGTTGAGCGCGGTCTGGCCGCCCAGGGTGGGGAGCAGCGCGTCGGGGCGCTCCTTGGCGATGATCTTCTCGACGAACTCGGGGGTGATCGGCTCGACGTAGGTGGCGTCGGCGATCTCCGGGTCGGTCATGATCGTCGCCGGGTTGGAGTTCACCAGGATGACGCGCAGGCCCTCGGCCTTGAGGACGCGGCAGGCCTGGGTGCCGGAGTAGTCGAACTCGGCGGCCTGGCCGATGACGATCGGACCGGAGCCGATGACCAGGACGGACTGGATATCGGAGCGCTTAGGCACGCTGGCCCTCCATCAGGGTGACGAAACGGTCGAAGAGGTACGCGGCGTCGTGCGGGCCGGCGGCTGCTTCGGGGTGGTACTGGACGCTGAAGGCCGGCCGGTCGAGGAGCTGGAGGCCCTCGACGACCTGGTCGTTCAGGCAGACGTGGGAGACCTCGGCACGCCCGTAGGCGGTGTCGGAGACCTTGTCGAGCGGGGCGTCGACGGCGAAGCCGTGGTTGTGCGCGGTGACCTCGACCTTGCCGGTCGAGCGGTCCTGCACGGGCTGGTTGATGCCGCGGTGGCCGTACTTCAGCTTGTACGTGCCGAAGCCGAGCGCGCGGCCCAGGATCTGGTTGCCGAAGCAGATGCCGAAGAGCGGGGTCTTCCGCTCCAGGACGCCCTGCATGACGGAGACGGGGTGGTCGGCGGTGGACGGGTCGCCGGGTCCGTTGGAGAAGAAGACGCCGTCGGGCCGCACCGCGTACACCTCCTCCAGGGTGGCGGTGGCGGGCAGCACGTGCACCTCGATGCCGCGCTCGGCCATCCGGTGCGGGGTCATGCCCTTGATGCCGAGGTCGATCGCGGCGACGGTGAACTTCTTGGTGCCGATCGCGGGGACGACGTACGTCTCCTTGGTGGCGACCTCCGCGGAGAGGTCGGCGCCGCTCATCTCGGGCGCCCGGCGCACCTTGGCGAGCAGCGTCTCGTCGTCGGCGAGGGTGTCGCCGGAGAAGATGCCGACGCGCATGGCGCCGCGCTCGCGCAGGTGGCGGGTGAGGGCGCGGGTGTCGATGCCGCTGATGCCGACGACGCCCTGGCCGGCGAGTTCCTCGTCGAGCGAGCGCTGAGAGCGCCAGTTGGAGGGCACGCGGGCGGGGTCGCGGACGACGTAGCCGGCGACCCAGATCTGCCGGGACTCGGGGTCCTCGTCGTTCACACCGGTGTTGCCGACGTGCGGGGCGGTCATCACGACGACCTGGCGGTGGTACGAGGGGTCGGTCAGCGTCTCCTGGTAGCCGGTCATGCCGGTGGAGAACACCGCCTCGCCGAAGGTCTCCCCCACAGCCCCGTAGGCGCGGCCGCGGAAGGCGCGGCCGTCCTCCAGGACGAGTACGGCGGGAGCTTTGGCGGCTCCCCGGGTGGAGATCGTCATCGTGCGGTGCCTTCCGTAGTGCTGGTGAGGTGGTTGACGGCTTCGACCCAGGCGGGGTGCTCGGCCGAGTGGTCGGAGCGGAATCCGGAGTCGATCAGCTGGTCGCCGAGCGCCCAGGTGATGACCAGGAGTCCGCCCTCGGGCAGGACCTTGCCTGCGAGTGCCTTGTCGGTCCTGGCCTCGCGCAGGTCGGCGGCGGGGACGAAGAAGTCCGCCGCGCCGGGCCGTACGACGTCGAGGCCCTGTTCGGTGAGGGTGAGCTCGACGCGGCTGCGGGTGCCGAGGCCGTGGGCGACGATGCGGTCGAGCCACTGCCCGGCCGTCGTCGAGGCGTGGTAGCGCCCGGTCAGGGTGAGGAGCTTCTCGCCGTCGGCGAAGCCTTCGGGGGTGGTCGCGAGGTCGGAGAGACCGGACTGGAGGCTCCCGCGCCACTTCCATCCCTGGCGCATCAGCCAGTAGACGAACGCGATGAGGACGACCAGTCCGATCACCCAGCTGATGCGGGCGGACCAGTCGGTCACTTCCGCCGACTTCTGCTCGGCGGCCAGGTGGAGCAGCTGGTGGGTGGGGCTGAGTGTTGTCACGCGAGCTTCCCGTCGACGACCGTGGCACGGCCCCGCAGGAAGGTGTGGGTCACTCGGCCCGGCAGCTCGCGCCCCTCGTAGGGGGTGTTGCGGCTGCGGGAGGCGAATCCCGCGGGGTCCACGACTCCACGGTATGCCGGATCGACCAGGGTGAGGTTGGCGGGCTCGCCCTCCGAGACGGGCCGGCCGTGTCCTTCGAGGCGTCCGATGGCTGCGGGGCGCGAGGACATGCGGTCGGCGACACCGGCCCAGTCGAGGAGTCCGGTCTCCACCATCGTCTGCTGGACGACGGAGAGTGCGGTCTCCAGGCCCACCATGCCCATGGCGGCCGCGGCCCACTCGCAGTCCTTGTCCTCGTGCGGGTGCGGGGCGTGGTCGGTGGCGACGCAGTCGATGGTGCCGTCGGCGAGGGCCTCGCGCAGGGCCAGCACGTCGGCCTCGGTGCGCAGGGGCGGGTTCACCTTGTAGACCGGGTTGTAGGACCGGACGAGCTCGTCGGTGAGGAGCAGGTGGTGCGGGGTGACCTCGGCGGTGACGTTCCAGCCCTTGGACTTGGCCCAGCGGACGATCTCGACGGAGCCTGCGGTCGACAGGTGGCAGATGTGCACCCGGGAGCCGACGTGGGCGGCGAGCAGGACGTCGCGGGCGATGATCGACTCCTCGGCGACGGCGGGCCAGCCGCCGAGTCCGAGCTCGGCCGAGACGATGCCCTCGTTCATCTGGGCGCCCTCGGTGAGGCGGGGCTCCTGGGCGTGCTGGGCGACGACCCCGTCGAACGCCTTCACGTACTCCAGGGCGCGGCGCATGATCACCGCGTCGTCGACGCACTTGCCGTCGTCGGAGAAGACCTTCACTCCGGCGGCCGAGTCGTGCATGGCGCCGAGCTCGGCGAGCTGCTTGCCCTCCAGGCCGACGGTGACGGCGCCGATGGGCTGCACGTCGCAGTAGCCGGACTCCTTGCCGAGCCGCCAGACCTGCTCGACGACGCCGGCAGTGTCGGCCACGGGGAAGGTGTTGGCCATGGCGTGGACGGCGGTGAAGCCGCCGACCGCGGCGGCCTTGGTGCCGGTCAGGACGGTCTCGGAGTCCTCGCGGCCGGGCTCGCGCAGATGGGTGTGGAGGTCGACCAGGCCGGGCAGCAGGACCTGGCCCGCCGCCTCGATGACGGTGGCGTCGCCCGCGTCGAGTCCGGTGCCGACTGCGGCGATGGTCTCGCCGTCGATGAGGACGTCCTGGGGCTCGCCGCCGAGGATCTTCGCGCCGCGGATAAGGATCTTGCTCATGGTTACTTGTTCTCCTCGGTACGGGCGGCGGGCGACGGGTGGGAAGCTGCGGCGGGCTCCGAGCCGCCGAGCAGCAGGTAGAGCACGGCCATGCGGATCGAGACGCCGTTGGCGACCTGCTCGACGACCGTGCAGCGGTCGGAGTCGGCCACCTCGGCGGTGATCTCCATGCCGCGGACCATCGGGCCGGGGTGCATGACGATGGCGTGCTCGGGCATCTTCGCCATCCGCTCGCCGTCCAGGCCGTAGCGGCGGGAGTACTCGCGCTCGGTGGGGAAGTAGGCGGCGTTCATCCGCTCACGCTGCACACGGAGCATCATCACAGCGTCCGACTTCGGCAGCACGTCGTCGAGGCTGTAGCTGATGTCGCAGGGCCACTGCTCGACGCCGACGGGGACCAGCGTGGGCGGGGCCACCAGGGTGACGTGGGCGCCGAGGGTGGTGAGCAGGTGGACGTTGGAGCGGGCGACCCGGCTGTGCAGGATGTCGCCGACGATCGTGATCCGGCGGCCGTCGAGGTCCTTGCCGAGTCCGGTGTCGTGCCCGACCAGCCTGCGGCGCATGGTGAAGGCGTCCAGCAGGGCCTGGGTGGGGTGCTCGTGGGTGCCGTCGCCCGCGTTGACGACCGCGCCGTCGATCCAGCCGGAGGTGGCCAGCCGGTACGGGGCGCCGGAGGCGCCGTGCCGGATGACGACGGCGTCGGCGCCCATCGCCTCCAGGGTCAGCGCGGTGTCCTTGAGCGACTCGCCCTTGGATACGGAGGAGCCCTTGGCGGAGAAGTTGATGACGTCGGCGGACAGCCGCTTGGCGGCCGCCTCGAAGGAGATGCGGGTACGCGTCGAGTCCTCGAAGAAGAGGTTGACGACGGTACGGCCGCGCAGGGTCGGGAGCTTCTTGATCGGCCGGTCCGCGACCCTGGCCATCTCCTCGGCGGTGTCGAGGATCAGGACGGCGTCGTCGCGGGTGAGGTCGGCGGCCGAGATGAGGTGGCGCTTCATCTGGGTGTTCTCCGGGTGGCTGGAGGGTACAGGCGTGCGGGCGTGCGGAAGCCGCCGTACGGCAGGCGGGCCGTACGGAAGGGGCAGCTACTGCTCGACCGCCGGGGCGGCCTGCTCGACCCCGAGCAGCACGGCGTCGCGGCCGTCCTCCTCGGCGAGCTGGACCTTGACCGTCTCCCGCAGCGACGTGGGGAGGTTCTTGCCGACGTAGTCGGCGCGGATCGGGAGTTCGCGGTGTCCGCGGTCGACGAGGACCGCGAGCTGCACCGCGCGGGGCCGGCCGATGTCGCCGAGCGCGTCGAGAGCGGCGCGGATCGTGCGGCCGGAGAAGAGGACGTCGTCGACCAGGACGACCAGGCGGCCCTCGATGCCCTCGCCGGGGATCTCGGTGCGTGCCAGGGCGCGTGCGGGGCGCATCCGGAGGTCGTCGCGGTACATGGTGATGTCGAGCGAGCCGACCGGCATCTTCCGGCCGGTGATCTCTTCGAGCTTGTCGGCGAGCCTGCGGGCGAGGAAGACGCCCCGGGTCGGGATGCCGAGGAGCACCACGTCGTCGGCGCCCTTGGCGCGTTCGACGATCTCGTGGGCGATACGGGTCAGTACTCGGGCGATGTCGGGGGCCTCGAGAACGGGGCGTGCCGCATTGCCGGTGGCGTCGTGCTGTGCGTCCATAAGAAACGGACCTCCTTCTCCGCCTCACTGGACGGATCTTAAAGGACGTCGAAATTGCGTCATCCACGTTACCAGGGCCTGAGCAGGGGCCTTGCCCCACCCCCGGGAGGTGCCGGTACGGACCATTCAGCTTGACGCACCCAAGTAACGCTGCGTAACCTCACAGTGAGTTACCAGCCACGCGGCGGAGCCGCACAATGTTCCAGCGTCCGGGGAGCCTTATGTCCAGCGAATACGCAAAACAGCTCGGGGCCAAGCTCCGCGCCATCCGCACCCAGCAGGGCCTCTCCCTCCACGGCGTGGAGGAGAAGTCGCAGGGCCGCTGGAAGGCCGTCGTGGTCGGCTCGTACGAGCGCGGCGACCGCGCCGTCACCGTCCAGCGCCTTGCCGAGCTGGCTGACTTCTACGGCGTTCCGGTGCAGGAGCTCCTGCCCGGCACGACGCCCGGCGGGGCCGCCGAGCCGCCGCCGAAGCTCGTTCTCCAGCTCGAGCGCCTCGCCCACGTCCCGCCGGAGAAGGCCGGACCCCTGCAGCGCTACGCGGCGACGATCCAGAGCCAGCGCGGCGACTACAACGGCAAGGTGCTCTCGATCCGCCAGGACGACCTGCGCACCCTGGCCGTGATCTACGACCAGTCGCCGTCCGTACTCACGGAGCAGCTGATCAGCTGGGGCGTCCTGGACGCGGACGCGCGCCGCGCGGTCGCTCACGACGAGGGCTGACCACCCCTGCAGAAACGTACCGCCGGGTCGGCGGGGCCCTCTCCGGGCGCCCCGCCGGACCCGGCGTTTCCGTTTTCCGGACCGTCCCCCGGAAGGCCGGGCATGCCGAAGGGCCCATGGTCTCGCGACCATGGGCCCTTCGTCGGCAGAACACCGCCGGGGGCTACTGCTCCCGGCGCAGGTTCGGCTTGAGCTCCTTGAAACGGGCCAGCAGGCCGTTCACGAAGGACGGGGAGTCATCGGTGGAGAACTCCTTGGCGATCTGCACCGCCTCGTCGATCACCACCGCGTCGGGTGTCGCGTCCACCCAGATCAGCTCGTACGCACCGAGCCGCAGGATGTTCCGGTCGACGACCGGCATGCGGTCGATCTCCCAGTCCACGGCGTAGGTGACGATGAGGTCGTCGATGCGGTCCGCGTACTGCGCGTACCCCTCGACGAGTTCCATCGTGTACTCGGTGACCGGCGGCTGACGGGTGTCGGACCGCGAGTGCCGGACCCAGTCCGCGAGGACCGTCTGCACGGACTCACCGCGCTGGTCGGCCTCGAAGAGGATCTGGAAGGCACGCTTGCGGGCCGTGTTCCGGGCAGCCACGGTTAGCTGTTCACCCGGCCGAGGTAATCGCCCGAGCGGGTGTCGACCTTGATCTTCTCACCGGTGGTGATGAAGAGCGGGACACCGATCTCGTAGCCGGTCTCCAGCGTGGCCGGCTTGGTGCCACCGGTGGACCGGTCGCCCTGGACGCCCGGGTCCGTGTGCTGGATGGTCAGCTCGACGGCGGCCGGCAGCTCGACGTAGAGCACCTCGCCCTCGTGCTGGGCGACGGAGGCGGTGAAGCCCTCGATCAGGAAGTTGGCGGCGTCGCCGACGGACTTGCGGTCGACCATCAGCTGGTCGTACGTGTCCATGTCCATGAAGACGAAGTACTCGCCGTCCATGTACGAGAACTGCATGTCGCGCCGGTCAATGGTGGCCGTCTCGACCTTCACGCCGGCGTTGAACGTCTTGTCGACGACCTTGCCGGAGAGCACGTTCTTGAGCTTGGTGCGCACGAAGGCAGGGCCCTTGCCGGGCTTGACGTGCTGGAACTCGACGACGGACCAGAGCTGGCCTCCGTCGAGCTTGAGCACCAGGCCGTTCTTGAGGTCGTTCGTGGAAGCCACGGTTGCGGAATCTCCTGGACTGAAGCTGGTGGAACGACCGAGGATGCGCGCTAGAGCGCGAGCAGCTCCTTGGTCGTAATGGTGAGTAGCTCGGGTCCGCCGTCCGCCTCGGGGCGCACGACGAGCGTGTCATCGATCCGGACCCCGCCCCGGCCAGGGAGGTGAACCCCCGGTTCGACGGTGACCGGCACACAAGCGTCCAGTTTACCCATGGCAGCGGGTGCCAGCTGCGGGTCCTCGTCGATTTCGAGCCCCACCCCGTGCCCGGTCCAGGGTGCGAGGCCCTCACCGTGGCCCGCGGAGTCCAGGACATGACGGGCCGCACGGTCCACGTCACGGTAGGCGGCGCCGGGCACCAGCGCCTCGCGTCCGGCCCGCTGAGCGGCGAAAACCAGGTCGTAGAGCTCGATCTGCCAGTCCGCCGGAGCCGTGCCGATGACGAAGGTGCGGCCGATCTCGCACCGGTAGCCGCGGTAGTTCGCACCGAGGCAGACGGAGAGGAAATCTCCTTCCTCGACCCGTCGGTCCGAGGGCCTGTGACGGCCCCGGCCGGAGTTGGGACCGGTGGCGACGGACGTCACGAAGGCAGGACCGTCGGCGCCGTGGTCCACCAGCCGGCGCTCCAGCTCCAGCGCGAGATGCCGCTCGGTGCGGCCCACGAGGATCGATTCGAGGAGCTCGCCCAGCGCCTGGTCGGTGATCTCGGCGGCGATCCGCAGGCAGCCGATCTCCTCCTCGTCCTTGACGATGCGCAGCTGCTCGACGGTGGCTCCGAGGTCGGCCAGCCGGAGCTTCGGGGCGACCGAGGCCATGGCCCGGTGCCGGGCGACCGTCAGATCGTGTTCCTCGACGGCCAGGGACTCCGCTCCCCCGGCGGTGGCCAGCCCAGCGGCGGCGACCACGGGATCGCCCCCGGTCACCGGCAGCAGATCCACCCGCAGGTGGTCGTCGGTACGCCCGTCGCCCGGATCACCGGTCGGGGGGCGCGGGCAGAGCAGAACGTCCTCGTCGGGGCCGAGCAGCAGCACGGCACCCGGGGGCGCTCCGCCCGCCAGGTAGCGGACATTGGCGGGGCGGGAGACCAGGGCGGCCGCGGATCCGACTGCGGCGCACCGGTCGCGGAGCAGCCCGCGGCGGACGGCGTACACCTCTGACATACATCGAGCGTACGAGCGCGGGAGCCGGCCCGCCCGGCCAGCGCACCCGACCGTGGAACGGCTCTCTCAGCCGTCGGACGCCCGTGCCGGGCGCCGGCTCACCAGGCCGGGGGGCTCGCTATGGAGCGGGCGAGTATGTCGTCCAGGACGCGCGCGGTGGTCTCCACGTCGTACGTGGAGTTGTCGATGATCGGCAGTCCGGAGCCGTACCAGCCGGCCATCCGGCCGTGGATCCGGGCGACCTCCTCGTCGGAGAGGCGGCGGTTGCCGCTGCGGGCGGCGTTGCGCTCCAGGACGATCTCCAGGCCCGGGAGCAGGACGACGGGCAGCAGTCCGGGGCCGACATGGCGCTTCCAGCCGCCCAGACCGACCACGGGCCGGTCCGGGAAGACGGCGTCGTCGAGGATGCAGGAGATGCCGTTGGCCAGGAAATTGCGGGCGGCGAAGCCGCAGGTGCGGCGGGCCAGGCGGTACTGGGCCTCGGACTGGTCGTTCCACCCCGCCTGCGGGTCGGCGAAGCCGGTGCAGACCCACTCGCGGACGTCGTCGAGGCTGACGTGGGCGGTGGGGACGCGGCGCCTGCTGGCCCAGAGCTTGGCCACGGTGGTCTTCCCGGCGCCTGCCGGGCCGATCAGGAGCACGGCGAGGGTCGCGGTGCCGGTGCCGGGCTCGGCGGGCGGTGCGGGCAGCCCCACGGGCCCGCCCGGCGGCAGCTGGATGTGCCCGGTGGTCTCCCGGGAGACAGGGGCCGGGGCGTGGTGCGGTGCGGGCCCGCTCCAGCCCTGGCCCGGCGCCTGGCCCTGGCTCTGGCCCTGGTGGGCGGGCGGGGTGGCCGGCGGTGGAACGGGCGGGCCGGCCGGCGGCGGGCCGGGATGACCGGCCGGGGGCTGGGCGGGCGGACCGGCCGGCGGTACCGGCGGGCCCTGGTGGCCGGGGTGCTGGGCCTGGTGCGACCAGCCGACAGGGTCGTTTCCGTGTCCCTGGGGCGGCGGCAGCGGTGCCCCCACTGCGTGCGGCATCCGGTGGCACTCCGTCTCGTACAGGCAACTGGCGCTGGTGGAACGGCAACCGTACCGCCCCCGGCCGCCACAGAGGGAACGGCCGGGGCTGGTCCGGAGTGCCCCGGAGGCCGGCCGGCCTCCGGGTGCGGTGGTGCGTCAGTCCGTCAGTTCGTCCGCGAGCGCCCGCAGGGCGAGCCGGTAGGAGCCGATACCGAATCCGGCCACGGTCCCGGTGGCCACGGGCGCGACCACGGAGGTGTGGCGGAATTCCTCCCGTGCGTACGGATTCGAGATGTGCACCTCGATCAGCGGCGCGGTGCGCTGGGCTGCCGCGTCCCGCATCCCGTACGAGTAGTGCGTGAAGGCACCCGGGTTGAGAACGACCGGAATTGAACCGTCCGCGGCCTCGTGGAGCCAGCGGATCAGCTCGCCCTCGTCGTTCGTCTCGCGGACGTCGACGTCGAAGCCGAGCTCCTTGCCGAGGGTGCGGCAGGCTTCGACGAGTCCGGCGTACGAAGTGGCTCCGTAGACGTCGGGCTCGCGGGAGCCCAGCCGGCCGAGGTTGGGTCCGTTGAGGACGAACACCCTGCGGGTCACGCCGACACCTCGCCGTAGGCGGCGAGCAGAATCGCCGGGTCGGGGCCCTCCAGGACGGTGGGCTTGCCGAGACCGTCCAGGACGATGAAGCGCAGCAGGTCGCCGCGGGACTTCTTGTCGACCTTCATGTTCTCCAGCAGCTTGGGCCACTGGTCGCCGCGGTAGGTGAGCGGCAGTCCGACGGACTCCAGGACGGCGCGGTGCCGGTCGGCGGTGGCGTCGTCCAGGCGTCCGGCGAGCCGGCCCAGTTCGGCGGCGAAGACCATGCCGACGGAGACGGCGGCGCCGTGGCGCCACTTGTAGCGCTCGTTCTTCTCGATCGCGTGGGCCAGCGTGTGGCCGTAGTTGAGGATCTCGCGGAGTCCGGACTCCTTGAGGTCGCTGGAGACGACCTCGGCCTTGACCCGGATGGCCCGCTCGATCAGCTCGGAGGTGTGCGGTCCGGCCGGTGTGCGCGCGCCCTGCGGGTCGGCCTCGACGAGGTCGAGGATCACCGGGTCGGAGATGAAGCCGGCCTTGATGATCTCGGCCATGCCGGAGACGTAGTCGTTGACCGGCAGCGAGTCCAGCGCGGCCAGGTCGCACAGGACCCCGGCGGGCGGGTGGAAGGCGCCGACGAGGTTCTTGCCCTCGGCGGTGTTGATGCCGGTCTTCCCGCCGACGGCGGCGTCGACCATGCCGAGCACGGTCGTCGGTACGGCGATCCAGCGCACTCCGCGCAGCCAGGAGGCGGCGACGAAGCCCGCGACGTCCGTGGTGGCGCCGCCGCCGATGCCGACGATGACGTCGGTGCGGGTGAAGCCGGTCTGGCCGAGCGCCTTCCAGCAGTAGGCCGCGACCTCGACGGTCTTGGCCTCCTCCGCGTTGGGCAGCTGGATCGCGATGGCCTCGTAGCCCTGGTCCGCGAGGTCCTGGCGGACCGCCTCGCCGGTCTCGGCGAGTGCCTCGGGGTGCAGGACCGCGACGCGCTTGGCCCGGGTGCCGATGAGCGTGGGCAGTTCGGCCAGGAGCTGCCGGCCGATCAGTACCTCGTACGGGTCGGTGCCCGCGCTGCCGGCGATCTGGATGCGGATGGGTGCCTGGTCGGTCATCGTTCGTGTCTCCCGGCCGGACGGCGCGTCCGGCAGCTCCAGTGCGTCGAGGACCGCCTGCGCGACCTCTTCCGGTGTGCGCTCGTCGGTCGCGACGACCGCACGGGCCACCTCCGTGTAGAGGTGGCGGCGGGCCTCCATGAGTTCGCGCCACTGCCGGCGCGGGTTCACGGCGAGCAGCGGGCGCGCGGTGTTCAGCCCGACCCGCTTGACCGCCTCGTCGACGTCCATCGAGAGGTAGACGACGGCATGGTCCGCGAGCAGGGCGCGCGTCTCCTCGTCGAGGACGGCGCCGCCGCCGAGCGAGAGGACTCCCCCGTGCTCGGCGACCGCGGCCCGGACGGCCTGCCGTTCGAGGGCGCGGAAGTGGTCCTCGCCCTCGTCGTAGAAGATCTCGGAGATCGGCTTGCCCGCGGTGGCGACGACGTCGGCGTCGGTGTCCCGGTAGCCGGTGCCCAGCCGGGCGGCGAGCAGTTCACCGACCGTGGACTTGCCGACGCCCATCGGCCCGACCAGGACGATCAGCGGACGGCTCATCGGATCTGGAGGTGGTCGAGGTACGACTGGACGTTGCGGTGGGTCTCGGTGACGCTGTCGCCGCCGAACTTCTCCGCGACCGCGTCGGCGAGGACCAGCGCGACCATCGCCTCGGCGACGATCCCTGCGGCCGGAACGGCGCAGACATCGGAGCGCTGGTGGTGCGCCTTGGCCGGCTCACCGGTCTGCACGTCGACCGTGGCCAGCGCGCGGGGCACGGTCGCGATCGGCTTCATCGCGGCGCGGACGCGCAGCAGCTCGCCGGTGGTCAGTCCGCCCTCGGTGCCGCCGGAGCGGCCGGAGGCACGCCTGATCCCGTCGTCGGTCACCAGGATCTCGTCGTGCGCCTGCGAACCCGGCACCCGGGCCAGGTCGAAGCCGTCGCCGACCTCGACGCCCTTGATGGCCTGGATGCCCATGAGCGCGGCGGCGAGCCGGGCGTCGAGGCGGCGGTCCCAGTGCACGTGCGAACCGAGGCCGACCGGCACTCCGTACGCCAGCACCTCGACCACACCGCCGAGCGTGTCGCCGTCCTTGTGGGCCTGGTCGATCTCGGCGACCATCTGCTTGCTCGCGGTGGCGTCGAGGCAGCGCACCGGGTCGGCGTCGAGCTTGTCGACGTCGGCGGGCACGGGGTAGACGCCGTACGGCGCCTTCGCGGCGGCCAGCTCGACGACATGGCTGACGATCTCGATGCCGGCCGTCTCCTTGAGGTACGACCGGGCGACGGCCCCGAGGGCGACGCGCGCCGCGGTCTCCCGGGCACTGGCGCGCTCCAGGATCGGCCGGGCCTCGTCGAAGCCGTACTTCTGCATGCCGGCGAGGTCGGCGTGGCCGGGCCGGGGGCGGGTCAGCGGGGCGTTACGGGCCTGGGCGGCCAGCACGTCGGGGTCGACCGGATCGGCCGACATGACCTGCTCCCACTTGGGCCACTCGGTGTTGCCCACCATGACGGCGACGGGCGAGCCCATGGTCAGCCCGTGCCGCACCCCGCCGAGGAAGGTGACCTCGTCCTTCTCGAACTTCATCCGGGCGCCGCGCCCGTATCCGAGCCGTCGCCTGGCGAGCGCGTCCGCCACCATCTCCGTGGTGACGGGGATACCGGCGGGAAGACCCTCCAGCGTCGCCACCAGTGCGGGGCCGTGCGACTCTCCGGCGGTCAGCCAGCGCAACCTGCTCAACGGTGCTCCTCATGCTCGCGCCTGTAACTGCATACGGCGCGACCGGGTGCGCGGCCCTGGCCCGCCGCCCCCGATCCTCCCACGGCCGGGGACCGCAGCCCGCCGCCGGTCCATCAGACGGACGGGACGGGCCGGCGGGAAGCGGGGTCAGCGGGCTGCCAGCGCCTGCTCGCCGGCCTGCCGCATGGCGGCCAGCGGGGCGGGCGAGCGTCCCGTCATCTGTTCCACCTGAAGAACGGCCTGGTGCACCAGAAGGTCAAGACCTCCGACGACTGCGCCTTCGCGGGCCGTCCAGGCGGCTGCGAGTCCGGTGGGCCAGGGCTCGTACAGCACGTCGAAGAGCGTGCCGGGATGCTCCGGTACGGCGTCCGTCAGCCCGTCCGTCGCTCCGGCCGGTGTCGTCGCGATGACCAGCGGGGCGTGCAGCGCCTGCTCGGCCTCCGCCCAGTCGGCGATCCGCACATCGACCCCGAGCCGCTCGCCCCAGCCGCGCATCTCGTCACCGCGCGCGCGGCTGCGGACGTAGGCCGTGACCGGTCCGGTGCAGATCCGCGAGAGCGCGGCGAGGGCGGACGAGGCCGTGGCTCCGGCACCGAGGACGGCGGCGGACTCGGTCTTCTCGACACCGCGTTCGCGCAGGGCGGCGATCATGCCGGGGATATCGGTGTTGTCCCCGAGGCGCCGGCCGTCCTCGGTGAGGACCACCGTGTTCACCGCCTCGACCGAGGAGGCGGTCTCGCTGATCTCGTCCAGCAGCGGGATGATCGCCCGCTTCAGCGGCATGGTGAGGGAGAGCCCGGCCCAGCTGCCGTCCAGACCCGCGACGAAGCCGGGCAACGCCTGCTCGTCGATCTCGAACCGGTCGTACGACCAGCCGTCGAGGCCGAGCTCGGCGTACGCGGCCCGGTGCAGGACCGGGGAGAGGGAGTGGGCGATGGGCGAGCCGAGGACGGCTGCCCTCCTGTGCCCGTCAGTCGAGGCCATCGAACTTTTCCTTGAGCTTCAGGAACTCTTTGTAGGTCTTGGCGAACTCGGTCTTGTGCTCACCGTCGGTGGCCACGAAGTAGATCCAGCCGTCGTTGGTCGGATTCAGAGCGGCCGCCAGTGCTTCGTTCCCGGGGTTCCCGATGGGTCCGGGGGTAAGACCCTGCCTGGTGTACGTGTTGTACGGATCCTTGTTCTTACGGATCTCTTCCAGGGTGATATTGATCTTGCTCTGCTTGTTGAGGTAATTGAACGACGAGTCGAACTGAAGGTACTGATTCGTCTCGGTATTGGTCGGCTTGAGACGGTTGTAGATGACCTCCGCCATCTTGCGGAAGTCGTCGTGCGTCTTGCCTTCCGCCTGGACCAGGCTGGCCGCCGTGAGCATCTGCCAGGGACCGTCCAGATTGTGCTTCTTGGCCGCGCCCGCGAGATCGAGCTTGTCGTACTCCTCGTTCGACCGCGAGACCATCTTCTTGAGGATCGCCTCCGGCTTGGTCTCCTTCGTCACCGGATACGCGGCCGGGTAGAGGAATCCTTCCAGCGGGTCCTTGATGTCCTTGTTCTTGCTCGCCCAGCCGGGCAGGCCCAGGTCGGACTTCTTGGACTTGGCGATGTCCTCGGTCGTGCCCTTCTTGAGGTTCAGCTTCTTGTCGACCATCGCGTAGACGGCGACATTGCGCGTTCCCTCGGGAATCACCAGAAGGTTCTGGCTCTTCGGGTCGACCATCATCTTCACGGCCTCGGACGCAGACATCTCCGAGTGGAGGAGGTAGACGCCCGCCTGGATCGACTTCCCCTTGGGGTTCTCGTTCTGCGCGGAGACGAACGCGTCGACGCTCTTGACGACGCCGGCCTTCTTCAGGATGTTGCCGATGTCGTAGCCGTACGCGCCCTTGGGGATCTCCACCTCGACCGAGCCCGAGCCGCTGCCCGCGTAGTCGGGGGCCGCGCCGAACTTGTCCTTGTAGAAGGAGTAACCGACATAACCCGCGCCGCCGAGACCGCCGACCAGGACGAGGGAGACGACCAGGCAGGCGCAGCCGCTGCGGCCCTTCTTCTTCTTGCCCTTGCCGCGGCGCTCGCCGTCCCCGTTCCCGCGGCGGGACTCACGCGGGCCGTCGTCGTAGGAGTCGTCGTCCTTGGCGTCGCCGTCGTCCGCGCCGGTGAAGAAGGGGTGCGTCTCCTCCGGCTGGACCTCCGGGTCCCAGTCGGGGTGCTGCGCGGGGGCCTGTTCCGGCGCGGCCTCACGGCGGCCCGGGGGCTGCGGGGGCGGGTAGGCCTCGGGGGTGCCGTAGTAGTCGTTCGTCTCGCCGTAGCCGTACGGGGCGGCCTGCTGGCCCTCGTACGGCATCGCGGCGGGCTGCTGACCGGTGTCCCAGCCGCCGTTGTAGGGAGGCTGCTGGGCGTACGGGTCCTGCTGCGCGCCGTACGGGGGCTGCTGCTGGTACTGCGGCTGCTGGGCGTACGGGTCCTGCTGGTGCTGCTGCGCGTAGGGGTCCTGCTGGTGCTGCTGATCCTGCTGCGGGTGCTGCTGGGCGTACGGATCCTGCGACGGGTAGGGCTGCTGCCGGCCGTCGTACTGGCTCTGGCCGTGGGCAGGCTGCTGGCCTCCCCATCCCTGGTCCCCGTACAAGGGGTCCTCGGGATGCCACGGTTCGGAGCCGGGGCCCCGGCCATACTCAGTCATCGATCCCCTTGAGCCGCGAGACGACGTTCCGTCTCTTCGCTGTGCGGTGTTTGTTCGAACACCCGCCGCATCGCGCGGAACGTTACCGTATCGCGATCAGACAACCACTTCGACGCCCTCGCCGGGTGGATTGCCCGAAGCCCGTTCGGACTCCAGAGCGTTCTGAAGGATCACCACAGCGGCAGCCTGATCGATGACGGATCGGCCCTTTTTGGACTTCACGCCCGATGCGCGCAGGCCCTGACTGGCCGTCACTGTGGTCATCCTCTCGTCCAGCAATCGCACCGGAATGGGTGCAACCGCGCGGGCGAGCACGTCGGTGAACGCGCGGACCTTGGCCGCGGCCGGTCCCTCGCCGCCGCCCAGGGACCGGGGCAGACCGACGATGACCTCGATCGGCTCGTACTCCGCCACGATCTGGCCGAGCCGCCGGTGGGCGGCCGGGACGTCGCGTCCCGGCACGGTCTCCACCGGCGTGGCGAGGATCCCGTCGGGGTCGCACGAGGCGACCCCGATCCGGGCGTCCCCGACGTCGATCGCCAGCCGGCGACCGCGGCGCATCTGCGTCATGTCCGGCGTCACGCCGTCTCGGTGACGAGGCGTTCGACAGCGGCGACAGCGTCCCCGATGGCGTCCGCGTTGGTACCGCCGCCCTGCGCGACGTCCGGCTTGCCGCCGCCACCGCCGCCGAGGGTCTTGGCCGCGGTGCGGACCAGGTCACCGGCCTTGAGACCGCGCTCGCGGGCGGCCTCGTTGGTGGCGATGACGGTCAGCGGGCGTCCGTTGGCCGTGGTGAACAGGGCCACGACGGCCGGCCGGCCGCCCTGGATGCGCCCACGGACGTCGAGGACGAGCCTGCGCAGGTCGTCGGCGGAGGTGCCGTCCGGCACCTGACCGGTGACCAGGGCGACGCCCCGTACGTCCTTGGCGGAGTCGACCAGTCCGGCGGCGGCCGCGAGGACCTTCTCCGCGCGGAACTTCTCGATCTCCTTCTCGGCGTCCTTCAGCTTGCCGAGCATGCCGGCGATCTTCTCCGGGAGCTCCTCGGAGCGGCCCTTGACCAGCTCCTGGAGCTGGGCGACGACCGTGTGCTCCTTGGCGAGGAAGTTGTACGCGTCGACGCCGACGAGGGCCTCGATGCGGCGGACACCGGAACCGATGGACGACTCGCCGAGCAGTTTCACCAGACCGAGCTGGGCGGTGTTGTGGACGTGCGTGCCGCCGCACAGCTCCTTGGAGAAGTCGCCGATGGTGACGACGCGGACCCGCTCGCCGTACTTCTCGCCGAACTCGGCGATCGCGCCCTGCTTCTTCGCGTCGTCGATCGACATGACCTCGGCCTGCACGTCGAGCTCCCGCGAGAGGACCTCGTTGATCTTCTGCTCGACGTCGACGAGGACCGTGCCGGGTACGGCGGCGGGTGAACCGAAGTCGAAGCGGAAGCGGCCCGGGGAGTTCTCCGAACCGGCCTGGGCGGCCGTCGGGCCGAGCGCGTCGCGCAGCGCCTGGTGCGTGAGGTGGGTCGCGCTGTGGGCGCGGGCGATGGCGCGGCGGCGGGTGTTGTCGATGGTGGCGAGCGCTGAGGCGCCGACCGTCACCTCGCCGACCTGGACCGAGCCCTTGTGCACGGAGACGCCGGGGACGGGCTGCTGGACGTCGCGCACCTGGATGACGGCGCCGTTGTCGAGCCGGATCCGCCCCTGGTCGGCGAGCTGGCCACCGCCCTCGGCGTAGAACGGGGTGCGGTCCAGGACGACCTCGATGTCGTCGCCCTCGGAGGCGGCGGGCGAGGGGACACCGTCGACGAGGAGGCCGACGATCGTCGACTCGCCCTCGGTGGAGGTGTAGCCGGTGAACTCGGTGACACCGGAGTTGTCGGCCACCTCGCGGTAGGCGGACAGGTCGGCGTGACCGGTCTTCTTGGCCCTGGCGTCGGCCTTGGCCTTGTCCCGCTGCTCCTGCATCAGACGGCGGAATCCGTCCTCGTCCACGGACAGGCCCTGTTCGGCGGCCATCTCCAGGGTGAGGTCGATGGGGAAGCCCCAGGTGTCGTGGAGCAGGAACGCCTTGTCACCGGCGAGGACCTGGCCGCCGGCGGCCTTGGTCTCGGTGACGGCGGTCTCCAGGATGTTGGTGCCGCCCTTGAGGGCCTTCAGGAAGGCGGCTTCCTCGGCGAGCGCGACGGTCTCGATGCGCTTGCGGTCGGTGACCAGCTCGGGGTACTGCTGCCCCATCGTGTTGATCACGACGTCGACGAGCTCGCTGACGACCGAGCCGGTGGCTCCCATCAGCCGCATGTTGCGGATGGCGCGGCGCATGATGCGGCGCAGCACGTAGCCGCGGCCCTCGTTGCCGGGGGTGACGCCGTCGCCGATCAGCATGACCGAGGTGCGGATGTGGTCGGCGACCACGCGGAGCGAGACGTCGGTGCCGGCGGCGGCGCCGTAGCGCACACCGGTCAGCTCGGTGGCCCGGTCCATGACGACGCGCAGGGTGTCGGTCTCGTACATGTTCTGCACGCCCTGCAGGATCATCGCGAGGCGTTCGAGGCCGAGGCCGGTGTCGATGTTCTTGGAGGGCAGGTCGCCGAGGATCGGGAAGTCGTCCTTGCCGTCGCCCGCGCCGCGCTCGTACTGCATGAAGACCAGGTTCCAGATCTCCACGTACCGCTCGTCGTTGACGGCCGGGCCGCCCTCGACGCCGAACTCGGGACCGCGGTCGTAGTTGATCTCGGAGCACGGGCCGCAGGGTCCGGGGACGCCCATGGACCAGAAGTTGTCCTTCTTGCCCAGGCGCTGGATGCGCTCGGCCGGGACGCCGATCTTGTCGCGCCAGATCTGCTCGGCCTCGTCGTCGTCGAGGTAGACCGTGATCCACAGCCGCTCGGGGTCGAGGCCGAAGCCGCCGTCCGCCACGGAGCCGGTGAGCAGCTCCCAGGCGTACTCGATGGCGCCTTCCTTGAAGTAGTCGCCGAAGGAGAAGTTCCCGCACATCTGGAAGAACGTGCCGTGCCGGGTGGTCTTGCCGACCTCTTCGATGTCCGGCGTGCGGACGCACTTCTGCACGCTGGTGACGCGCGGGGCGGGCGGCTTGACCTCACCGAGGAAGTACGGCTTGAACGGCACCATGCCGGCCGGGACCAGCAGCAGAGTCGGGTCGTCCGCGATGAGCGACGCCGAAGGGACAACGGTGTGACCGCGCTCCTCGTAGAAGCTCAGCCAGCGGCGGCGAATTTCAGCCGACTCCATCAGTGGTCCTCATTCCGGTTGTACGAGTTGTAGGTGCGTGACGAGGGGGGAAGCCTGCGGGATTCCCGGGGTTCGGCCTCGACGGCGAAGTGGCGCTGCACGGGGAGATCGGGGTCGACGGGGGCTTCGAGCCCCAGCGCCTCGCCCAGTTCGGCTTCGCGCCTGACCATGCCCTCGCGGACGTCCAGGGCGAAGTCCTTGAGCTTGTGACCGGCCACGAGCGCCTTGTCCGCGGCCTGCGCCGCGAGGCTCTCCGGGGTCAGCTGCTTGATCTTCCGGTTGACCTTGGCGGTGGCCCAGACGCCGGCGGCTGCGCCGGCGGTGAACCAGAACGTACGGCGGAACATCGCTGCGTCAGTCCTTCGATCCGCGGGAGTTTCTGCCGTTGCGCTTCTTGCCACGCGCGGACGGCACGGTCCGGCCGACGATCACCGAGCGCCGGGAGCGCCCTTCCGGTTCGGGACCGGTCTTGCGGCCGATGGCCTGGCGGACCCCGTAACCGAACGCCGCGACCTTGACCAGCGGGCCGCCGAAGGTGGAGGCGACGGTGGACGAGAGGGCCGAGGCGTTGGAGGTGACCTCCTGGACGTCCGTCGCGATCGCGTCGACCTTGTCGAGCTGGGTCTGCGCGGAACGCACGGTCGCGGAGGCGTCGGCGAGCAGCGGGACGGCCTGTTCGGTCACGTCCGCCACGAGTTTCGTGGTCGCCCTGAGCGTCTGGGCGAGCCTCACCAGCACGACGGCGAGGAACGAAACCAGGATCGCCCAGAAGACGGCCACCAGGATCCCGGCCACCTCACCACCGGACACAGTGCACCGCTCTCTGGCTTGTCGTCTGTCTCTGTCTTGATCTCTGCTCTTCGGCGAGGGCCGCAGCGGCGGCCGCTCACCGTCCCCCGAGCCTATCGCGCCGGGGCTCGCGCCTTGTACCGCATTGCGGGCGGGCCCGGTGGGAGTTCCCGCAACGAGATTGTACGGAGCGCTTTCGGGCCAGTACTCTGCGTGTTTCATGCGACGCCCTCAGCGCCCCTGCCCCTCCCCCGACGATTCGGGTCCTCCGGCCACCTCTCCCGACGCTCCGGCCCCCTGTCACCCGGGCAATCTCCCGGCGGAACTGAACAGATTCGTGGGACGTGACGGCGAGTTGGCCGATCTCGCCCGGCTGCTGGAGGAGTCCCGGCTCGTCACCGTGGTCGGGGTGGGCGGGGTCGGCAAGTCCCGGCTGGTGACCAGGGCGGCGGCACTGCTGGAGAAACGGTACTGCGACGGGGTCTGGCTGGTGGAGCTGTCCGCCGTCCACGATCCGGCGCTGCTGGAGCACGCGCTGGTCGATGCGCTGGGACTCAGCGACCACACCAACAGCCCGCCGCGCACGACACTCCTCGAACACTGTGCCGAGCGCAGGCTGCTCCTGGTGATCGACGGTTTCGAGCATCTCGTCGACGCCTGCGCGGAGTTGGTACGGGACCTGCTGCGCCGGGCCCCGCGGCTGCGGGTGCTGGCGGCCGGCCGGCTGCCGCTGGAGCTCGACGGGGAGGCCGGCTACCCGCTCGCGACGATGAACGACGAGGACGCCCTGCTGCTCTTCACCGAGCGCGCGGCCTCGGTGCAGCCGGACTTCCGGCTGACCGAGCACACCCGGGCCGCCGCCCGCGAGCTGTGCCGGCGGCTCGACGGGATTCCGCTGGCGCTGGAACTGGCGGCCGGCCGGCTGCGCGCCCTGTCGACGGAGCAGGTGCTGCAACGGCTCGACGACCGCTTCCGGCTGCTGACCGGCGGCAGCCGCAGCGCGCTCGCCCGCCACCAGACGCTCCGCACCGCCATCGGCTGGAGCCATGAGCTGTGCGCCCCGGAGCAGCGGCTGCTGTGGGCCCGGCTCTCGGTGTTCGCCGGGCAGTTCGACCTGGAGGCGGTCGAGTACATCTGCAGCGGCCCCGACCTCCCGGCCGACTCGGTGCTGGACGTGCTGTCCGGGCTGCTGTCCCAGTCGGTCGTGCTCCGGGAGGACTCCGCGGCCGGCACCCGCTACCGGATGCTGGACACGGTGCGCGAGTACGGCGCCGAGTGGCTCACGGCCACCGGCGACACGGACCGGCTGCGCCGCCGTCACCGGGACTGGTTCCTGGGGCTCGCGACCTGGTGCGAGCTCGACTGGTTCAGTCCCCGGCAGGCCGAGGTGGCGGCGCGGGTGGAGAGCGAGCTGCCGAATCTGCGGCGGGCCATGGAGTGTTCGCTGGAGTGCCCGGAGGAGGCGCATCTCGCGCAGTACCTGGCGGGCACCCTCTGGTTCCTGTGGGTCGGCTGCGGCCGTCTCTCGGAGGGGCGGCACTGGCTGGACCACGTACTGGAGGAGGAGACGCCGTACGACTCCTCGCGGCTGAAGGCGCTGTGGGTGCTCGGGTACGTCGCGGTGCTCCAGGGCGATCCGGTGGGCGCGATCTCGGCGCTCACCGAGTGCCGGGAGGAGGCGGAGCTGACGGGGGACGCGGTGGCGTCGGCGTACGCGGTGCACCGCACCGGGTGCCTGGCCCTGGTCACGGACGACATGGCGCGCGCGGACGAACTGCTGCAGGAGGCTCTCGTCCGCTACCGGGAGCTCGGCGAGCTGAACAGCAACGTACTGATGGCGCAGGTCGAGCTGGCCATGGCGGTCGGGTTCCAGGGCGATCTGGACCGCGCGGTGGTGATCTGCGAGGAGGTCCGGGACATCTGCGAGGACCACGGGGAGCAGTGGACGCTCAGCTACGCGCTCTACGTGCTGGCCTTCGCCTCGCTGCAGCGCGGCCGTCCCGGCCGGGCCCGGGAACTGCTCGGGAAGTCGCTGGCCATCAGCCATACCTTCCACGACCGCCTCGGCACGGTGCTCGCGCTGGAGCTGCTGGCGCTCGTCACCGTGGTCGAGGGCGATGCGGCGGAGGCCGCCGTGCTGCAGGGGGCCGCCGAACAGATCTGGCCGTCGGTGGGGCTGCCGCTGTTCGGTTCGGCGTACTACGGCGGGCCGCGGGCCCGGTGCGAGGAGCTGTCGCGTCACGAGCTGGGCGAGGCGCGATACGCCTCCGGGCGGCGCGCGGGCCGGCAGCTGGGCATGGACGCGGTGGTGGCCAGGGCGCTGGCGGACCGGTCCGGCGCACGGGAGGCGGAGGGCGGCCCGGAGGGGCAGGACCCGCCGGGGCTGCCGTCCCAGGCGGGGAAGACGCGAAAGCCCGCCGCCTCCCCGGCATCGGGAAGGGGCGGGCCTGAGCGCTGGTGAAGAGCGGCTACGCCTGGATCAGCGGGCGTAGTACTCGACGACGAGCTGCTCGTCGCAGATCACGGGGATTTCCTTGCGGTTCGGGTCCCGGTCAAGGCGGAAGGCCAGGGCCTTCAGGTTCACCTGCAGGTAGCGCGGGGTCTCACCGTCGGTGTCGTAACCACCCTCGCGGGCAACCTGGAAGGGGTACTTCTCGCGGCTGCGCTCGCGGACCATGACGATGTCGTCCGGACGGACACGGAACGACGGCTTGTCGACCTTGCCACCGTTGACCTCGATGTGGCCGTGGACGACCATCTGGCGGGCCTGGTAGATCGTCTTGGCGATACCCGAGCGCAGGACCAGGGCGTCGAGGCGACGCTCGAGCTCGACGACGAGCGCCTCGCCCGTCTTGCCCTCGGCCTTCTTGGCGCGGTCGTAGGCACGCGCCATCTGGCGCTCGCTGATGTCGTACTGGGCGCGCAGACGCTGCTTCTCGAGCAGACGGACCTTGTAGTCCGAGTTCTGCTTGCGGCCGCGGCCGTGCTCGCCCGGCGGGTAGGGGCGGGCCTCGAAGTACTTGACCGCCTTCGGCGTCAGCGCAATGCCGAGCGCGCGGCTCTTCTTGACCTTGGGACGCGACTGATTAGGCACGTTCTCCAGACCTCCGTTGTAGGTTAGGTTAGGCTCACCTTACTCAAGGAGATCGCATGTCTCGCCCTGGGAACACCACACACGTCACGGACAGCACAGACAGCGGCAGCACACATGAAGGTGCTGCTACGACGGAAGGCCGATCTGATCGTGGTCAGCCGCGTCCCAGCGGGCTTGAAAACACACGGATGCCGTCAGCAGCCGAGCGCACACGAACTCTCGTACAGAGTACCTGCTCCGCGGTGCTGCTCATCCCCGGGCTGGAGTCGGCGGGCTCGGACCAGCTGATGCCGCTGTCCCGCAGCGTGGGTCCGGACGGGGATCTCTTCCTCGAATTCCCCGCCGACTCCCCGGCCGTACGGGCCGCGACGCACGCCCAGGACGACGAGCTGACGGCCGTGCTGGAGATCACGGACGTCGCTCCGGTCTCCGTACCCCACCGCATCCGCGGCCGGGCCCGCGTCTGCGGCTGGCTCACCTCCGTGCCCGGCATCGCCGGTCCCGGCCGGATGCTGCTGCGGCTGGAGACGGGCGAGGCCCACGTCGAGGACCTGTGGGGCGCGGAGGCCGTCGAGCCGGAGGAGTTCCGGGACGCGGCCGCGGATCCGCTCGCCGGCCACGAGACGGAGGTGCTCCAGCACCTGCACTCGGCGCACGGCGAGCAACTGGGGACGCTGTGCGAGCTCCTCGGCGAGCGGGCGTCCCGGGCCTGTGCGACGAGCCGGCCGTCCGTCGTCCCGGTCGCGCTGGACCGCTTCGGGCTGCGGGTCCGGTTCTTCGAGCGGGAGGGCGCGTGCTTCGACGCGCGCTTCGATTTCCCCGAGCCCGTGCGCGACGTGGTGGAACTGCACCACGCCATGCACACGCTCTTCGAAGCGGCCGCGCACTGAGCGGGCGCCCTAAGGGGTGTCCGCCGCGTCGGCGCCGCCGTCGGGCTCCGTGCGGCCGAGGCGCTCGCGGACCCGGTCCGCCACATCCGCGTACCGCGCCTCCGCGCCGTAGCGCGTGGGACGGTAGTAGCGCTTGTCGCGGACGGCGTCCGGGGCGTACTGCTGCGCGGCGATGCCGCCGGGGACATCGTGCGGATAGACATAGCCCTGGGCGTGGCCCAGTTTGGCCGCGCCCTTGTAGTGACCGTCGCGCAGATGGGCGGGGACCGGGCCGGCCAGGCCCTTGCGCACGTCGTCCTGGGCCGCGGAGATCGCCAGCGTCGCCGCGTTCGACTTCGGGGCGAGGGCCAGGGCGATCGTGGCGTGGCTGAGGGTGAGCGCCGCCTCCGGGAAGCCGATCATCGCGACGGCCTGGGCCGCCGCGACCGCGGTGGGCAGCGCGGTGGGGTCGGCGAGGCCGATGTCCTCACTGGCCGAGATCATCAGCCGCCGGGCGATGAACCGGGGGTCCTCCCCCGCCTCGATCATCCGGGCCAGGTAGTGCAGCGCCGCGTCGACGTCGGAGCCGCGGATCGACTTGATCAGCGCGCTCGCCACGTCGTAGTGCTGGTCGCCGTCCCGGTCGTACTTCACGGCCGCCCGGTCGACCGTCTCCTCCAGGGTCTGGAGGGTGATCTCCTCCTCCTGCTTGGACAGCGCCGCGCCGGCCGCGGCCTCCAGCGCCGTCAGCGCCCGGCGGGCGTCGCCCCCGGCGATGCGCAGCAGATGCTCCTCCGCGTCCTCCGGCAGCGTCACCGCGCCGCCGAGTCCGCGCTCGTCGGTCAGCGCCCGGCGGAGCAGGCCCCGCAGGTCGTCGTCGGTCAGCGACTCCAGGGTCAGCAGCAGCGAGCGCGAGAGCAGCGGGGAGATGATCGAGAAGTACGGGTTCTCGGTGGTCGCGGCGATCAGGGTGACCCAGCGGTTCTCGACGGCCGGGAGCAGTGAGTCCTGCTGGGCCTTGGAGAAGCGGTGGATCTCGTCGAGGAAGAGGACGGTCTCCTTGCCGTAGCCCCCGGTGGCGCGACGGGCGCCCTCGATCACGGCCCGTACTTCCTTGACGCCCGCGGTGATCGCGGAGAGCTCGACGAATCGTTTGTTCGTGGCCTTGCTGACCACGTACGCCAGGGTCGTCTTCCCGATGCCGGGCGGGCCCCAGAGGATCACGGAGGAGGGGCCGGCCGGTCCCCCGCTGCCCTCGCCGACGAGGCGGCGCAGGGGCGAACCCGGCTTGAGCAGATGCTGCTGCCCCACGACCTCGTCGAGGGTACGCGGACGCATCCGGACAGCGAGAGGGCTGCTGGACGGGTCCTTCTCCTGGCGGTCTTCGGCAGCTGCGGTAAAGAGGTCGGGCTCCACGTTTTGAAGCCTATGTCACCGCACTGACATCCCTGCCGGGCCGGTGGGCCGAGGGGGCAGCACGGGCCGGGTCGTCCGGCCGGACCGGGTCACTTGCTCCGCGGCCGGGTCACCGGGTCCAGAAGTCCCACCAGCGGGTCAGGATCAGCATGCCGATGATGCCGACCCACAGGACCGGGGGCACCCAGTGGAACTCGGTGAGCCCGTTGCGCAGCCAGCTGGGCGCGGGGATGATCCGGTGCTTGATGTTGTGCGTGGTGACGTAGCAGAACATGAAGATCGTGGCGACCCAGGCCAGGCAGCACCACAGGCACAGCGAGTTGATGTTGTACAGCGACTGGTACTGGAGCCAGGTGCAGAATCCGACGCCGAACAGCGTGCCCGCGTTCATCCCGAGCCAGTACCAGCCGCGGAAGCGCGCTCCGGCGAGCAGGGCCAGCCCGATCCCGATGATCACGGGGTAGGTGGCCATCCCCAGCCACGGGTTGGGGAACCCGAAGGCGGCCGCCTGCTCGCTCTTCATGATGTTGCCGCAGGACACCACCGGGTTGAGACTGCAGCCCGGGACGAAGGTGGGGTCCTCCATCAGCTTGAGCTTGTCGAGCGTGATGACCCACGCGGCGAGAAGTCCGGCTGCGCCCGTGATCACCAGCAGCAGTGCGAACGCGCGACTGCCGCCGATGGTCCTCTTCCCGCCGTCCTCGTCCTGATCGGAGGAGGGATGGTCAACCGCTGCAGTCGTCATATCGCCGTTCCGTCACTGAGTAGCCTGCTGGGCACGGTCATTGTGCCGCACCTCTCCACCGGTCTTCCGTTCGATGAACATAAAGATGCGCGCGAAAACCGGCGCCGGGCTCCGCCCGCGGACGGGCACCGGCGGCATGGAGTGCAGGGTCTCTCGCCTGCGGCCAGGATTCCGGCCTCCCCATGCCGTCACCGGCTCCCGCCGACCGGAACCGTCCGCGGGGATGAATCCGAACGCGCCGGGTTGACGGCAGCGGCCGGTGCGCGGAGCACCCGGTCGCGGGCGGGCGGCGCACCGCCCGCCCGCGACCCGTGAAGTGACCTACGCCAGGCGCGCCTTGACCGTGCCGGCCACCTCGGCGAGCGGAACGGCCGTCTGCTCGCCGGACTCCATGTCCTTGAGCTGCACCATCCCCTCGGCCAGGTCGCGTTCGCCGGCCACGATCGTGAAGCGCGCGCCCGAGCGGTTGGCGCTCTTCATCGCGCCCTTCAGACCACGGCCCCCGAACGCGAAGTCCGCGGCGACTCCCTCACGGCGCAGCTGCGTGACGACGCCGAACAGCACCCGGCGCGCCTCCTCGCCGAGCGGTACGGCGAAGACGCTGGTGGTGGAGGGCAGTTCGAGCTCGATGCCCTCGGCCTCCAGGGCGAGCACGGTGCGGTCCACACCGAGCGCCCAGCCGACGGACGGGAGCGCGGGTCCGCCGATCATCTCGGACAGGCCGTCGTAGCGGCCGCCGCCGCCGACCGCCGACTGCGAGCCCAGACCGTCGTGGACGAACTCGAAGGTGGTGCGGGTGTAGTAGTCGAGGCCGCGGACGAGCTTCTCGTCGTCCTCGTACACGACACCTGCCGCGGTGAGCAGGTCCCGGACCTCCTCGTGGTACGCCTTGCAGGCGTCGCACAGGTAGTCGCGCAGCACCGGGGCGCCGGTCAGCTGCTTCTGGACCTCGGGGCGCTTGTCGTCGAGGACCCGGAGCGGGTTGATCTCGATGCGGCGGCGGGTCTCCTCGTCGAGGTCGAGCTCGCGCAGGAAGCCCTGGAGCGCGTCGCGGTAGACGGGCCGGCACTCCTTGTCGCCCAGCGAGTTGAGCAGGATGCGGAACTCGCGCAGGCCCAGGGTGCGGTACGCCTGGTCGGCCAGGATGATCAGTTCGGCGTCGAGCGCCGGGTCCTCGGCGCCGATGGCCTCGGCACCGACCTGCGAGAAGTGGCGGTAACGGCCCTTCTGCGGGCGCTCGTAGCGGTAGTACGAGCCGGAGTACCAGAGCTTGACCGGCAGGTTGCCGAGCTTGTGGAGGTTGGCCTCCAGGGCGGCGCGCAGCACGGACGCGGTGCCCTCGGGGCGCAGCGCCAGCTCGGAGCCGCCCTTGGTGGTGAGGGTGTACATCTCCTTGGTCACGATGTCGGTGGACTCACCGACACCGCGGGAGAAGAGGGCCACGTCCTCGAAGCCGGGTGTCTCGATGTAGCCGTAGCCGGAGTTCTTCAGCGGTGCGGCGATCGCCTCGCGCACCGCGAGGTACTTCGCGGAGTCGGGCGGGGTCAGGTCGTACGTGCCCTTGGGGGCCTTGAAGGTGCTCACGATGTCGCTCTCGTCACATTCCTCGTCGGGGCGCGTCCATACCGTGCAGATACGGATTGGTGGCGCGCTCGCGGCCGATGGTCGTCTGGGGGCCGTGGCCGGACAGGACCACGGTCGAGTCGTCGAGCGGCAGGCACACGCGGGCCAGCGACTCGAGGAGCTCGGCGTGGTCGCCGCCGGGCAGGTCGGTGCGTCCGACGGAGCCGGCGAAGAGCAGGTCACCCGAGAAGAGGACCTGCGGTACCTCCGCGGCCTCGGGCATCCTGAACGTCACCGACCCCTTGGTATGGCCGGGCGCATGCGAGACGCCGAACTCCATGCCCGCCAGCAGCAGCCGGGCGCCGTCGCTCAGTTCCTTGACGTCGTCCGGTTCGCCGACCGTCAGCTCGCCCATGAGCGGCATCCCGATGGAGCGGCCGAGGGCCTTCTCCGGGTCGCTCATCATGTACCGGTCCTCGGGGTGGATCCAGGCGGGGACGTCGTGCGCGCCGCACACCGGGACGACCGAGGCGACATGGTCGATGTGGCCGTGGGTGAGGACGACGGCGACGGGCTTCAGCCGATGCTTCTTCAGCGCTTCCTCGACCCCGGCGGTGGCCTGGTGGCCCGGGTCGATGATCACGCACTCCTCGCCTGCGGCGGGGGCGACCAGGTAACAGTTGGTCCCCCAGGCCCCGGCGGGGAACCCGGCAATGAGCACGATCGTCCTTAATGGTCGTCCGACGGGAGAGGGCTGCCACGAGGTCGCAGCAGTTCAGAGCCTACCGGCGCTCCTCATTCCACAGCTAACCCATATACGGTACGGGGCAACCCAGGCCCGATCACACGACGTACAAGGAGATCACCCGGTGGTCAGCAGCGATCAGCGGCGGCGGCAGCTCGCCAGGGAGAAGTTCGAGCGGCAGCAGCAGCGCCGGGAGGAGGCGCGCCACAGGACGCGGCGGCTGACGGTCGTCATCGCCTCCGCGGTGGCCGTGGTGGCGGTCATCGGTGGTGCCACGTACTTCGCCACCAACGGCGACGACGACAAGGACAACAAGGCCGGTGCGGCCGCGAGCCAGAGTCCGTCCGCCTCGCCCTCGTCCTCGCCCCCGGCGAGCGAGAAGGCGGCGCCCGAGCCCGCGATGAAGATCGACAAAAAGGCGAAGTACTCGATGTCGCTCAAGACGAGCCAGGGCGACATATCGTTCACGATGGACGCGGCGAAGACCCCGCACACGGCGAACTCCTTCAAGTCGCTCGCCGACAAGAAGTTCTTCGACGGCACCAAGTGTCACCGCCTGACCACGGACGGCATCTTCGTCCTGCAGTGCGGTGACCCCAAGGGCGACGGCACCGGTGGTCCGGGCTACACGATTCCCGACGAGAACCTGACCGCCCTCGGCAAGGCGGGCACCGGCGGCACGGTGACCTACCCGGCCGGCACGGTCGCGATGGCGAACACCGGCCAGGCGCACACCGGCGGCAGCCAGTTCTTCCTCGTGTACAAGGACAGCAAACTGCCGCCCAGCTACACGCCGTTCGGCACGATGGACGAGGACTCCCTCAAGGCGGTCGAGGCCATCGGCAAGGCCGGTGTGACCGGCGGCGGAGCCGACGGTGCGCCGAAGAAGGCCGTGAACATCTCGAAGGCGACCGTCGACAAGGCGTGAGTCCGGCGGCCCCGGCGTGTTCCGCACGGCGGATGCTCGGTGCGGCCGGATAATTTCGGCCGCGCTGAGTGCGGACAGCCGGGCAGCCCGTCGCCTAGATTGGCGTTGTGCAGGGCGGGCGCTGCCCGCCCCAGGAAACTGTGGACGATGCCAGGGGGGTGAACCCCCTCACGGGCATCAGGTGGAGGAGGCGCTGTGAGCAGCGACCCGTGGGGCCGTGTCGACGAGACGGGCACCGTGTACGTGCGTACAGCCGAGGGCGAGCAGGTCGTCGGATCGTGGCAGGCCGGTTCTCCGGAGGAGGCCCTGGCGTACTTCGAGCGCAAGTACGAGGGCATTGTGGTCGAGATCGGCCTCCTCGAGCGGCGGGTGAAGACCACCGACCTGTCGGCGAAGGACGCGACGACCGCCATCGAGCATCTGCGTGGACAGGTCGACGAGCATCACGCCGTGGGCGACCTGGACGCACTGCGCAAGCGGCTGGACGCCCTGGTCGCGACGGTCGACTCGCGGCGCGAGGAGCGCAAGGCCCAGAAGGCGAAGCAGACCGACGAGGCGAAGCACGCCAAGGAGGCTCTGGTCGTCGAGGCCGAGGAGCTGGCGCAGAGCGAGCAGTGGCGCTCCGCGGGTGAGCGGCTGCGCGCGCTCGTCGACACGTGGAAGGGCCTGCCGCGGCTCGACCGCAAGTCGGACGACGAGCTGTGGCACCGCTTCTCGCACGCGCGCTCGGCGTTCTCCAAGCGCCGCAAGGCCCACTTCGCCTCGCTGGACGCCCAGCGCGAGGAGGCCCGCAAGGTCAAGGAGAAGCTGGTCGTCGAGGCCGAGTCGCTCTCCGGGTCCACGGACTGGGGGACGACGGCCGCCCGCTACCGCGACCTGATGACGGAGTGGAAGGCGGCGGGCCGCGCCCAGCGCGAGGCCGAGGACGATCTGTGGAACCGCTTCCGCGGTGCCCAGGACGTCTTCTTCGCCGCGCGAGGCGAGGTCTTCGCGGAGCGCGACGCGGAGCAGGGCGAGAACCTCAAGCTCAAGGAGGAGCTCGCCGTCGAGGCCGAGAAGCTGGTGCCGGTGAAGGACCTCAAGGCGTCCAGGGCCGCTTTCCGGGCCCTCAACGAGCGCTGGGAGGCCATCGGCCACGTGCCGCGTGACGCCCGTCCGAAGGTCGAGGGGCGGATGCAGGCGGTGGAGCGGGCGCTCCAGGAGGCCGAGGAGTCGGAGTGGCGCCGGACGAACCCGGAGGCGCGTGCGCGTGCCGCGGGTCTGACCGGGCAGCTCCAGGCGGCCGTCGACAAGCTGCGTACGCAGATCGACACGGCGCGCGCCTCGGGCAACAACGCCCGCGCGGACAAGCTCGCCCGCGAGCTGGAGGGCCGTCAGGCGCTCCTGGACCAGGCGCTCAAGGGCCTGCAGGAGTTCGGCGGCTGACGCCCGGCTCCTGACGTCGGCCGAGGGGCCTCCCCGCGGGGAGGCCCCTCTCGCGTGTCCGGACGCAGCACGGCCGGTACGAGGCCGGCGCCGGGCGGCGCCCGCCGGCTCTAGGGCCGGCGGGCCGAGGTCACCCGGTAGACGTCGTAGACGCCCTCCACGCCGCGTACGGCCTTCAGGACGTGTCCGAGGTGCTTCGGGTCGCCCATCTCGAAGGTGAAGCGCGAGGTGGCCACCCGGTCGCGGGACGTCTGCACGGCCGCGGACAGGATGTTGACGTGCTGGTCGGACAGGATGCGCGTGACGTCCGAGAGGAGCCTGGACCGGTCGAGCGCCTCGACCTGGATGGCGACCAGGAAGACGGAGGACTGGGTGGGCGCCCACTCGACCTCCAGGATCCGTTCCGGCTGCTGCGACAGCGAGTCGACGTTGACGCAGTCCGCGCGGTGGACGGAGACTCCGCTGCCCCGGGTCACGAAGCCGATGATCGGGTCGCCGGGCACGGGCGTACAACAGCGCGCCAGCTTGACCCAGACGTCCTCGACGCCCTTGACGACCACGCCCGGATCGGCGTTGGCACGGCGCTTGTTGCGGCTGCGGGAGGGCGGGGTGCTCTCCTCGAGGTCCTCGTTGGCCGCGTCCTCGCCGCCGAGCGCCTGCACCAGCTTCTGGACGACGCCGGCCGCCGCGACATGTCCCTCGCCGATCGCGGCGTACAGGGACGAGATGTCCGGGTAGCGCATCTCGTGCGCGAGGGTGACCAGTGAGTCGCCCGTCAGGATGCGCTGGATCGGCAGGTTCTGCTTGCGCATGGCACGCGCGATGGAGTCCTTGCCCTGCTCGATCGCCTCGTCGCGGCGCTCCTTGGAGAACCAGGCGCGGATCTTGTTGCGGGCCCGGGGCGACTTGACGAAGCCGAGCCAGTCGCGGGACGGTCCGGCGCCGGCGGCCTTGGAGGTGAAGACCTCCACCAGGTCGCCGTTGTCGAGCGTCGATTCGAGCGGGACGAGCCGTCCGTTGACCCGGGCTCCTATGGTCCGGTGGCCGACCTCCGTGTGGACGGCGTACGCGAAGTCGACCGGTGTCGCCCCCGCCGGAAGCGCTATGACATCGCCCTTCGGCGTGAAGACGAAGACCTCGTTGCGCGAGAGGTCGAAGCGCAGCGACTCCAGGAACTCGCTGGGGTCCTCGGTCTCCTTCTGCCAGTCCAGGAGCTGGCGCAGCCACGCCATGTCGTTGACGGTGTCCTGGCCGCGGCCGGTGTTCTTGGGGACGTCGGTGCGCACCTTGGAGGCGCCCGCGACGGCCTCCTGCTTGTACTTCCAGTGCGCGGCGATGCCGTACTCGGCACGGCGGTGCATGTCGAACGTACGGATCTGGAGCTCGACGGGCTTGCCGCTGGGACCGATCACCGTGGTGTGCAGCGACTGGTACATGTTGAACTTGGGCATCGCGATGTAGTCCTTGAACCGGCCCGGGACCGGATTCCATCGCGCGTGGACGGTGCCGAGCGCCGCGTAGCAGTCGCGGACGGTGTCGACGAGGACCCGGATGCCCACCAGGTCGTAGATCTCGGCGAAGTCGCGGCCCCGCACGATCATCTTCTGGTAGACGCTGTAGTAGTGCTTCGGCCGCCCGGTGACGGTCGCCTTGATGCGGGCGGCGCGCAGGTCGGACTGGACCTCGTCGGTCACTATGGCGAGGTACTCGTCGCGCTTGGGGGCGCGCTCGGCGACGAGGCGGACGATCTCGTCGTACATCTTCGGGTAGAGGATCGCGAAGGCGAGGTCCTCCAGTTCCCACTTGATGGTGTTCATGCCCAGGCGGTGGGCCAGGGGCGCGTAGATCTCAAGGGTCTCGCGGGCCTTCTTCTCCTGCTTCTCCCGCTTGAGATAGCGCATGGTGCGCATGTTGTGCAGCCGGTCGGCGAGCTTGATGACCAGGACCCGGGGGTCCTTGGCCATGGCGACGACCATCTTGCGTACGGTCTCGGCCTGCGCGGCCTCGCCGAACTTGACCTTGTCCAGCTTGGTGACGCCGTCGACGAGCAGGGCGACCTGGTCGCCGAAGTCGCGGCGCAGCGTGTCCAGGCCGTACTCGGTGTCCTCGACGGTGTCGTGCAGCAGTCCCGCCATCAGCGTGGCCGGATCCATGCCCAGTTCGGCGAGGATCGTGGTCACGGCGAGCGGGTGGGTGATGTACGGGTCGCCGCTCTTGCGCTTCTGGCCGCGGTGCCAGCGCTCGGCGACCTGGTAGGCCTTCTCGATCTGCCGCAGCGTGGAGCTCTCGATCTTGGCGTCGTTGCTGCGGACGGTACGCAGCAGCGGCTCCAGGACCGGGTTGTACGGGCTGGAGCGCTGCACGCCGAGACGGGCCAGCCTGGCCCGGACCCGGTTGGAGGAGCCGCCGCCGGTACGGGCCGCCGGGCCCGCGGGCGCGGCGGCCGCGGCGGGCTTCGCCGGGGGCTTCGGTGCCGTCGGGGGCGGGGAGGCGGGTGCGGCCGGCTGGGCGGGGGACGCGGGCGCGGGCCCGTTCGCCTCCGCGGGAGCCGGGCCGGAGCCGGGCTCGGGCGCCGGGGGCTTCGGCTTCTCCTTCGCCGCGGGCTGCTGCTTCGCGGGCGTGGCTTGGTCCGCCTCGGGCTTGTCGGGCTGCGGGGCGGCGACTGGCTGGGCCTCGTCTGGCAAGAGCGCTCCTCGTGCGGATCCGGACACCCGGAAAGGCCATCGTATCGACCCGGCGGCCCGTCCTCCCCCGGGGACCGTGAGAGCCCGCACAACGCGATGGGGCACCTGGTTGTTCCCGGGTGCCCCGGTCGGTGCGCCCCGGCGGCGGTGCGCACCGGCCGTGCAGTTCACGCCATGATCAGAGAACGACGCGGTAGTGGGTCGTCAGACGGTGGTCGTCGTCCAGGACGTGGAAGGCGAGGCCGGGCGGCTGGTCGAGGTCCGCCGGCCGCCCGGCCTCCCAGGGCAGGCGCAGGGTCCAGGTGACGGCGGGTCCGACGATCAGCGGCCGGGCGGCGAACGTCGAGGCGGCCGCGGTGTGGGCGTGGCCGGTGAGGACGGCGACGACCCGCGGGTGTGCGGCGAGCAGACCGGCCAGCCGCCCGGGCTCTTCGAGCATTCCGGAGTCGGGCAGCGGGTGGTGGAGTGCGACCGGCGGCTGGTGGAAGGCGATGAGCGCCGGGGTGTCCCGGGGCAGCGCGGTGAGGGTGGTGTCGATCCAGGCGAGCGTCTCGTCGTCGAGGCGCCCCTCGTCGCGGCCCGGAATGGTGGAGTCGCACATCAGGACGGCGGTGCCGGCGATGTGGTGGCAGCGGTTGACCGGGCCGTCGCCGGGCGCCTCGCCGAGCAGGGCCCTGCGGTAGGCCGGGCGCGCGTCGTGGTTTCCGGGACAGGTGAGGACCGGGAACGGGGCGGCCAGGATGCGGGCCGCTTCCTCGTACTCGCGCTCGTCGCCGTGGTCGGCGATGTCCCCGGTGACCAGGAGCGCGTCGACGGGGCGGGGCAGGGCGCGCAGGTAGTCCATGACGCGGGTGGCGCGCCGGGTCGCCCGCTCGGTGCCGTCCAGGTGCAGATCACTGATCTGGGCAAGAAGTGTGGTCATCGTCCCGCATCCCCCGTCTAACGGTTATTTTTTCTTTTTCCGTTAGAACCTTAGGGTGTACGCGCGGTGTGATCAAGTGGTCGCCGATGCGGAACCGAGCGAGAGGGGCCTCCTGTGGAGCGCCGGCCGGCACTGGAACTGGCGAGCACGATCCGGCACGACGGGGACGGCGGTGTCACCGACGATCTGGCGACGGCCGAGGGAACGGCCCGCTGGATCCATGAGCAGGGCGATCTGCCGGCCGGTGATGTCCCGGCGGGCGGACTCGTGGTGGACGAGGACCTCAGGCTCGGGATCGTCGGACTGCGGCGGGCCGTGCGGGCGCTGTTCGCCCGGGCGGTCGCCCCGGCGCCGCCGAGCCCCGCGGACGCCCACCGTCTGATGCCTGCCGACGAGGCGCTGGCCCATGTCAACGCGGTGGCCGCCCGGGAGCAGGTCGTCCCGCGGCTGGAATGGCCGGAGGGCGGCTCCCCCGCCGTCCGGCTGCTGTCGGCGCAGGACGACGCGCGTGTCCGGCTGCTCGCGGCCCTGGCGCGCTCCGCCATCGACTTCCTGGCGGGCCCGCAGCGCGAGCAGCTGCGGGCCTGCACCGCGCCCCGCTGCGTGCGCTACTTCGTCAAGGGCCACGGCCGGCAGGAGTGGTGCAAGCCCTCGTGCGGGAACCGGGCACGGGCGGCCCGCCACTACCGGAGCCACCGCTCGGCGGGCGGGGAAGCGACCGGGGCCTGACGGCCCTGCGGGCTGCGGGTACGCGAAGAGGGCACCCGGATCGCTCCGGGTGCCCTCTTCGATGTGCGCGTACGCGGTCGGTCAGACCGTGATCAGAGCCTCCAGCGGAGCGCCCTGAAGGTGCGGCACCAGACGCTCACGGCCGGGCAGGAAGCCCAGCTCCATGAGGACGCTGACACCGGCGACCCGGGCTCCGGCCCGCCGGATCAGCTCCAGGGAGGCTCCGGCGGTGCCGCCGGTGGCCAGGACGTCGTCGATGACCATGACGCGGTCGTCGGCCGACAGGTCCTCCGCGTGGACCTCGATCTCCGCGGTGCCGTACTCCAGCTCGTACGACTGGCCGAGCGTGGCTCCCGGCAGCTTCCCGGCCTTGCGGACGGGGACGAAGCCGAGACCGGCCCGCACCGCGACCGGTGCGGCCAGGATGAAGCCGCGGGCCTCCAGACCGACGATCTTCGTGGCGCCGTGCCGTACGCACAGCTCCGCGAGGGCCTCGGTGAGGGCCGTGAACGCGACCGGGTCCGCCAGCAGCGGGGTGATGTCCTTGAACATCACGCCCGGCTTCGGGTAGTCCGGCACATCACGGATCCTGCTGAGGAGCAGGTCCCTGGTGCTCTCGGTGGTGCTGGTCATCGGCGCTTCCCCGGGGTCCTGCCGTGGCCCCTGGGGGGTACCTGCCGCTGGCCGACTACCGCACCCGCGGGGGCCGTGTCCTCGGGGGACTCGGGGGACTCGGGAGTTCCGGCGGCCCGGTTCTCCTCCGCCTGCTCGGCCTCGTTGAGCTCGCCCTTGGCGGCGGCCGCGGCGCGCTTGGCGAGGATCCGCTTCTTCAGCGCCTTCATCTGCGGTTCGCGTTCCTTGAGGTCGGCGACGAGCGGAGTGGCGATGAAGATCGAGGAGTACGCACCGGCGGCGAGACCGACGAAGAGTGCCAGCGAGATGTCGTTCAGCATGCCGGCACCGAGGACACCACCACCGATGAACAGCAGACCGGCGACCGGCAGCAGGGCGACGACCGTGGTGTTGATCGAACGGACCAGCGTGCCGTTGATGGAACGGTTGGCGATCTCGCTGTACGTCCACCGGGTCTGCTTGGTGATCCCCTTCGTGCCCTCCTTGAGGCTGTCGAAGACGACGACCGTGTCGTAGAGGGAGTAACCGAGGATCGTCAGCAGACCGATCACGGTGCCCGGGGTGACCTCGAAGCCGACCAGGGCGTAGATGCCGACCGTGATGGTGATGTCGTGGATCAGCGCGACCAGGGCCGCGATGGCCATCCGCCACTCGAAGGCGATCGCCAGGTAGATCACGACGAGGACCATGAAGACGCCGAGGCCGGTCCAGGCCTTGTTGGCGATCTGCTCACCCCAGCTGGGGCCGACCAGGTCGGCGGCGATCTTCTCTTCGGAGACGCCGAGGCCCTTGGAGAGGTCGGCCTTGATCTCGTCGGACTTCGCGGTGTCGACCTCGGTGATCTGGATGCGCAGACCGCCGTTGCCCAGCTTCTGGACGATGGCCTGGTGCCCCGAGGCCTCGGTCGCCAGGTCCTCAGCCTCGTTGACGGAGACGCTCGTCTTCGGGGTGGTGAAGACCGCGCCGCCCTTGAACTCGATGCCCATGTTCAGGCCGCTGACCGCCAGGCCGAGGATGGCCGTGATGGTGATCAGGATCGAGACGCCGTACCAGATCTTGCGCTTGCCGATGAAGTCGTAGCCGACCTCGCCGCGGTAGAGACGGGCGCCGAGATTGCCGAGTCGCGACATCTCACGCCTCCTTCGGGTCGGTAGGGGCGTTGACACGGCGCGACCGGCGCAGCGGCGGCTTGGCGCCGAGCCGCTTCGGGTCCAGTCCGGACCAGGGGTGACCGCTGGCGAAGAACTTCTTGCGGGCCATGATCGTCATGACGGGCTTGGTGAAGAGGAACACCACGACCACGTCGAGGAGCGTGGTGAGCCCCAGGGTGAACGCGAAGCCCTGGACCTTGCCGACGGTCACCACGAACAGGACCGCCGCCGCCAGGAACGACACGAAGTCGGAGACGAGGATGGTGCGCCGGGCGCGCGGCCAGGCCCGCTCGACCGCGGGGCGCAGCGTGCGGCCCTCGCGGATCTCGTCCCGGATGCGTTCGAAGTACACGATGAACGAGTCCGCGGTGATACCGATCGCCACGATGGCACCACAGACCGCGGGCAGGTTCAGCGCGAATCCGATGGCCGGGCCGAGCAGCGACATGATCGTGTAGGTCAGGATGCCGGAGACCAGGAGGCTGAGCAGCGCGATGAACGCCAGTCCGCGGTAGTAGGCCACCAGGTAGATGACCACCAGCGCGAGGCCGATGGCGCCCGCGATGAGGCCTGCCCGGAGCTGCTCGCCACCGAGGGCGGCGGTGACGGTGGTGACGCTCTGCTCCTGGAAGGAGAGCGGGAGCGCACCGTAGGACAGCACGTTGGCCAGGTCCTCGGCGGACTGCTGGGTGAAGCTGCCGGAGATCTCGGCGTTGGCGCTCAGCGCCTCGCTGACGGAGGGTGCCGAGACGACCTCGCCGTCCAGCGCGATGGCGAACTGGTTCTGCGGCTGCTGCTGCTGGGCGAGCTTGCCGGTGGTCTTCTGGAACTTCTTGGCGCCGCTGCCGGTGAACTCCATCTGGACGATCCACTGGCCGGTCTGCTGGTTGATCGCGGCCTTGGCGCTGTCCACGTCCGTGCCGTCGACCTCGGCCGGGCCGAGGACGTACTTGGCGGAGCCGTCCTGCTCGCACGCGACCACCGTGTCGGTGGCCTTGGTGCCCTGGGACGCCTTGGAGCGGGAGGCCTTGCTGGAGCAGTCCAGCGCCTCGAACTTCTTCTGCAGATCGGCGGCGGCCGCCTGCTCCTCGGCGGAGGCCGTCGGAGTCGAGCTCGCCTCGGGCGTGGTGCTCGCCTTGGGCGAAGGCGTGGAGTCGGCCTTCAGGGCGCCGGTGACCGCACGGCCCTGCGTGGTCGCGCTCGCGCTCGGCTTCGTGGACGGGCTGCTGCTCGCCTTGCCGGAGGCGGACGCGCTCGGCGACGGGCTGGCCTTGTCCGTGGACGAGGCGCTCGGCTCGGGCGTCGGCGTTCCCTGGCCTACGGTCAGCACCGGCCGGAAGTAGAGCTTGGCCGTCGTACCGACCTGCTCACGGGCCTGGGCGGAGTTCGTGCCCTTGGGGATGTTGACGATGATGTTGCGATCGCCCTGGGTCTGGACCTCGGCCTCGGAGACACCAAGACCGTTGACGCGGCGTTCCATGATCTGGACCGCCGTGTCCATGTTGGTCTTGTTGATCGCCGATTCCTGCCCGGGCTCGGCCTTCGCCTCCAGCGTGATGGACGTGCCACCCGCGAGGTCGATGCCGAGTCGCGGCGTCGGCTGGTCGGCCAGGAACATCCCGCCGGTGAGGGCGACCATGGCGATCAGGATCAGAGCCAGGGAACGCCCCGGCCTGCCCTGACCGCCGGCCGGTCCTCGGCCCTTCTTCGGTGCTGCCACCTTCTCGTTTCTCCCTGTCCAACCGCCCCGCGCCGGGTACGCGCCCGAGCGGCCACGAAGTTTAGTGGGGACCCGCCCCCGCAGAAGACCGCACGGTCCGGGGATGGCCGGATGCCTGTGGGCTCACGGCATCCCCGGGTCGTGTGCTACTTCGCGTCGGCCTCGCCGTCGGCCTTGCCCTCGGACTTCTTGCCGGCCTCGTCGGCCTTCTCGGCGTCGACGTCGTCGGAACCGGTCTTCTTGACCAGGTCCGTCTTCGCGTCGTCGGCGTCGTCGGCTGCCTCGTCCGGGGCGGCGTCGAGCTCGGTGAGCGAGGAGGCGTCGTCCGGAACGACCGCGCCGTCGACGTCGAGCTCCTCCACGTCGCCGTGGACGATGCGGTTGTACTCCGCGTCGTCCAGGACGGCACCGATGGCGTTCTTGGCGTAGATGGCGTGGACGCCGGGGGCGACCTCAAGGAGGACCGTGTCGTCGTGAAGCTCCTTGACGGTGGCGTACATGCCCCCGATCGTCCGGACGCCGGTGCCGGGCTGCATTTCATTGCGCATGTTCGCAGCCGCCGCCTGCTTCTTCTTGGCGGACCGCGTCATCAGGAACATGGCCCCGATGAGCACGATGAAGGGGAGGAGAGTCACGGGATTCACGGGACGATTTTCCTTCGCACGACCGCGCTGGAAGGCGGCCTGGTCTACGGGGGTGGGTACACCGACCTTTAAGGGCGGCATCGGCGGAGTCTAAGCGAGTCCGCATCGATGGAACAACGCCCAGCATCGCACTGTGGTTCCTCTGTGAGTCAACCTGTGATGCATCACGCCCCGAAGAGGCCCTGTTGTCCCTTTCCGCCGTGCTGCGGAGGAACGAGCCCGAGATGGGCCCAGGCGGCGGGGGTGGCGACCCGTCCGCGCGGCGTCCTGGCCAGCAGTCCTTCCCGGACGAGGAAGGGCTCCGCGACCTCCTCGACGGTCTCGCGCTCCTCCCCCACGGCGACCGCGAGCGTGGACAGGCCCACCGGGCCGCCGCCGAAGAGTTTCAGCAGGGCGCCGAGGACCGCCCGGTCCAGCCGGTCCAGTCCCCTGGCGTCGACCTCGTACACCTTGAGGGCCGCGGCGGCGGTCTCCCGGTCGATCCTGCCGTCGGCCTTGACCTGGGCGTAGTCCCGGACCCGGCGCAGCAGCCGGTTGGCGATGCGGGGCGTGCCGCGGGAGCGGCCGGCGATCTCGGCGGCGCCCGCGACGTCGATCTCCACGTCGAGGAGGCCGGCCGAGCGGTGAATCACCCGTTCCAGTTCGGTGGGGGCGTAGAACTCCATGTGTCCGGTGAAGCCGAAGCGGTCGCGCAGCGGGGGCGGCAGCAGTCCGGCCCTGGTGGTCGCGCCGACCAGGGTGAAGGGCGGCAGCTCCAGCGGGATGGCGGTGGCCCCGGGCCCCTTGCCGACGATCACGTCGACCCGGAAGTCCTCCATCGCCATGTAGAGCATCTCCTCGGCGGGCCGGGACATGCGGTGGATCTCGTCGAGGAAGAGGACCTCGCCCTCCTGGAGGGAGGACAGGATCGCCGCCAGGTCGCCCGCGTGCTGGATGGCGGGTCCTGAGGTGATCCGGATCGGTGCGTTCATCTCCGCGGCGATGATCATGGAGAGGGTGGTCTTGCCCAGGCCCGGGGCGCCGGAGAGGAGGACGTGGTCGGCGGTGGCTCCGCGGGCGCGGGCCGCCTTGAGGACGAGGTCCAGCTGTTCGCGCACCTTCTCCTGGCCGACGAACTCGTCGAGGTCCTTGGGGCGCAGCGCCGCCTCGACCGCGGTGTCCTCACCGTCCGCGCCGGCGTCGACGAGCCGCTCGTCGAGCAGCTCGTCGGTGTCGGGTCCGGTCTCGTCCCAGTTCATCTCGTCAGTCCCGCCTCGGGTGTTTCGGTGCCGGCCCGTGGTGTGCCGGGCCCGGCGCGTCAGGGGTGGTGCCCGGGTCCGCTCAGCGCGCGCGGCTGAGGCTCTGCAGGGCGGCGCGCAGCAGCTGCGGCACGGGCGGCTGCGCGCCCTCCGCGAGGGCAGCCTCGGCCTGCGGTGCCACGGCGGACACGGCCTCGTCGGCCTCGCGGGTCGCGTAGCCGAGGCCGATGAGCGCGGCGTGCAGCTGGTCGCGCCAGGCGACGGAGACGGCGGTGCCGATGCCCTGCTGGCCGATGTGCGCGCCGACCGGTTCGCCGAGGCGGTCCTTCAGTTCGAGCAGGAGCTTCTGGGCGCCCTTCTTGCCGATCCCGGAGACGGCGGTGAGCGCCTTCTCGTCGCCGGTGGCCACGGCGATGCGCAGGGCGTCGGGGGTGTGCGTGGCGAGCATGGCCTGGGCGAGCCGGGGTCCGACCCCGCTGGCGGTCTGGAGGAGCTCGAAGACCTGCCGTTCGTCGTCGTCGGCGAAGCCGTAGAGCGTCAGCGAGTCCTCCCGTACGACGAGGGAGGTGGCGAGCTTGGCCTCCTTGCCGACCCGGAGGGACGCCAGGGTGTTCGGCGCGCACTGGACGGCCATGCCGATGCCGCCGACCTCGATCACGGCCGTGGTCGGGGCGAGCGCGGCGACGGGGCCGGTGACGAAGGCGATCATCGGGGGACCTTCCGGACGGGGGCTGCTGCGGTGCGCGGGACGCGCGGGGTGCGGGCGGCGGCCGCCGCGTGCGCCTGCTGGAGGCGGTTGAGCGCGGGGGCCCGCCAGATGTGGCAGATGGCGAGGGCGAGGGCGTCGGCGGCGTCCGCCGGTTTCGGCGGGGCGTCGAGCCGCAGGAGCCGGGTCACCATGGCTCCGACCTGTGCCTTGTCCGCGCGTCCGCTGCCGGTGACGGCGGCCTTGACCTCGCTGGGCGTGTGCAGCGCCACCGGGATGCCGCGCCGGGAGGCGCAGAGCATGGCGACCGCGCTGGCCTGGGCGGTGCCCATCACCGTACGGACGTTGTGCTGGGCGAACACCCGCTCCACCGCGACGTATTCGGGGCGGTGCTCGTCGAGCCACTCCTCGATGCCGCGCTCGATGGCCACCAGCCGGTGGCCGAGCTCCGCGTCGGACGGGGTGCGCACCACTCCGACGCCGAGCATGGTCAGGGGCCGGCCCGCGACGCCTTCGACGACGCCGACGCCGCACCTGGTCAGACCGGGGTCCACGCCGAGTACCCGCACGGTTCGCCCCCTCCCTGCCGATCGGTCAACTGTTCTGGCAGGCTATCGGCTCGCACTGACAATGCGACGGGCCGACGGGGTGTGTCCCCGTCGGCCCGTCGGCACAGCAGCTGCGCAGGTCACCCGGCGACGCTCAGGCGTCGACCTTCTCCATGACCTCGTCGGAGACGTCGAAGTTGGCGAAGACGTTCTGCACGTCGTCGCTGTCCTCCAGCGCGTCGATCAGCTTGAAGATCTTGCGCGCGCCGTCCTCGTCGAGGTCGACCTGCATGGTGGGCAGGAAGTTGGCCTCGGCCGAGTCGTAGTCGATGCCCGCCTCCTGGAGCGCGGTGCGGACCGCGACCATGTCGGTGGCCTCGCTGACGACCTCGTACGTCTCGCCGAGGTCGTTGACCTCCTCGGCGCCCGCGTCGAGCACGGCGCCCAGCACGTCGTCCTCGGACAGCTCGCCCTTGGGGACGATGACGACGCCCTTGCGGTTGAACAGGTACGAGACCGAGCCCGGGTCGGCCATCGAGCCGCCGTTGCGCGTCATGGCGACACGGACGTCGGAGGCGGCGCGGTTGCGGTTGTCGGTGAGGCACTCGATGAGCACCGCGACACCGTTCGGGCCGTAGCCCTCGTACATGATCGTCTGGTAGTCGACGCCGCCCGCTTCGAGACCGCCACCGCGCTTGACCGCGGAGTCGATGTTCTTGTTCGGGACCGAGCTCTTCTTCGCCTTCTGGATCGCGTCCACAAGGGTCGGATTGCCCTCGGGGTCCACACCGCCGGTGCGGGCCGCGACCTCGATGTTCTTGATCAGCTTCGCGAAGAGCTTGCCGCGCTTGGCGTCAATCACGGCCTTCTTGTGCTTCGTCGTAGCCCATTTAGAGTGGCCGGACATCTGCCTTCTCCTTCGCGTCACCAAATTCCGTACGAACCCGAGAGATCCTACCGGGGTCGAGTCAGCTGACTGCGCGCACCATGTCGACGAAGTACGCGTGAAGCCGGTGGTCTCCGGTCAGTTCCGGGTGGAATGACGTGGCAAGGGCGTTTCCCTGCCGTACCGCCACGATGTGCCCGCCGTGCTCGGCGACCACCTTGGCCTGCGCGCCCACGGACTCGACCCAGGGGGCCCGGATGAAGACGCCCTCGACGGGGCCGCCCTCGATCCCGGCGACCTCGACGGCCGCCTCGAAGGACTCGTTCTGCCGCCCGAAAGCGTTACGGCGCACGATCATGTCGATGCCGCCGAGCGTCTCCTGGCCCGAGCGCGGGTCGAGGATCTTGTCGGCGAGCAGGATCATTCCGGCGCAGGTGCCGTAGACCGGCATCCCGGCCCGTACCCGCTCGCGGAGCGGTTCCAGCATGCCGAACAGGGCGGCCAGCTTGGACATCGTGGTGGACTCGCCGCCGGGGATGACCAGGCCGTCGACCTCGGCGAGTTCCTCGGGACGCCGGACCGGCCTGGCCAGGGCGTCCGCCGAGGCCAGGGCGATCAGGTGTTCCCGTACGTCGCCCTGGAGAGCCAGGACGCCGATCACAGGGGTGTCGCTCATCAGTGACTACCAGCCGCGGTTGGCGTAGCGCTCGGTCTCGGGCAGCGTGTCGCAGTTGATGCCGACCATGGCCTCGCCCAGGTTGCGCGAGGCGTCCGCGATGATCTTCGGGTCGTCGAAGAACGTGGTGGCCTTGACGATGGCGGCGGCGCGCTTGGCCGGGTCGCCGGACTTGAAGATGCCGGAGCCGACGAAGACGCCCTCGGCGCCGAGCTGGCGCATCAGCGCGGCGTCGGCCGGGGTGGCGACGCCGCCCGCGGAGAAGAGGACGACGGGCAGCTTGCCGAGCTCGGCGACCTCCTTGACCAGCTCGTAAGGGGCGCGGAGGTCCTTGGCGGCGGCGTACAGCTCGTTGTTGTCGTAGCCGCGCAGCCGGGCGATCTCGTTCTTGATCTGGCGCAGGTGGCGGACGGCCTCGACGACGTTGCCGGTGCCGGCCTCGCCCTTCGAGCGGATCATGGCCGCGCCCTCGGCGATGCGGCGCAGCGCCTCGCCCAGGTTGGTGGCGCCGCAGACGAACGGGGTGGTGAAGGCGAACTTGTCGCTGTGGTTGACCTCGTCGGCCGGGGTGAGGACCTCGGACTCGTCGATGTAGTCGACGCCGAGGGACTGCAGCACCTGGGCCTCGACGAAGTGGCCGATGCGGGACTTCGCCATCACCGGGATGGAGACCGACTCGATGATCTCCTCGATCATGTTCGGGTCGGACATCCGGGCCACGCCGCCGTCCTTGCGGATGTCGGCGGGCACCCGCTCCAGGGCCATGACGGCCACGGCGCCCGCGTCCTCGGCGATCTTCGCCTGCTCGGCGTTGACGACGTCCATGATCACGCCGCCCTTGAGCTGCTCGGCCATGCCGCGCTTGACGCGGGCGGTGCCGGTTGCGGGGGCGTCGGCGGACTGCGGGGTGGTGGGAAGCGTGGACACGGATCGACCTCACTGGGAGAAAGACTGCTGGGCGTGCGGGAGTCCCGCACTGCTGAGCAAACTCTCCGGCACCAGTCCACAGCAAGGGCCAATGGAAGGCCGGTGGATCGTTTTGGACTGATCCGCCGCCGCGCGGGCCCCGGGCCCGGCTGCGTCCCGTCAGCTGACCGGACGGTCCGCGAGGGCGACCGGCGGCTCGTCGTCCATCTCGAAGGCCAGCGGGAAGGGCGCGTGCCCGGCCAGCCGGAACCAGCGCACCGTGCGGTGGCGGCGCAGCGCACGCGCCGCCCGCACCGCGTCGTTGTGGAACCTGCGCGCCATCGGGACCCGGCGCACGGCGGCGGCCAGCTCCGACGCGGCCTCCTCGCCGCCCGGGATCTCCTTCACCGCCTCCACCTGCGCCCGCTCGCCGAACACGGCACGCAGGGCGGTGCTCAGTTCGCTCTCGGCGACCTCGCGGTGCTCCTCCTCCGACTGACGGGCGGCGTGCGCGGCCTCGTACAGCACGATGGAGGAGGCCGGGTCGAGGACACCGGACGTGGCGAGTTCCTGGGTGACCGAGGCACGGCGCAGCAGTTGGGCGTCGAGGGCGGCCCGGGCCGCGTCGATGCGGGTGTGGAGCCGGTCGAGGCGGCCGGCGGTCCAGCTGAGGTACAGGCCGATCGCGATGAGCACGACGGCGGCCCAGATGAGGGTTTCGGTCACGGGCGGCAAGGCTACCGGTGCGCGGAGGCGCGCCGGCCTCCCCGGGCGTGGCGGCAGCCGCCCGGAAGCGGGGCCGGGCGGCGCCCGGTCCCGCGTGCGCCGTCGGTCCGGGGCCGGGCCCCGGCCCCCGGCCCGCCCTCAGTCCCGGGCCAGCCCGAACCGGGCCCGCAGGCCCGTGCGTTCGTCCGCGGCGACCGACGCGGCGCCGTCCGCCACCGTCTCGTACACGGCGAGGATGTCCGCCCCGACCGTCGACCAGTCGAAGCGCCGCACATGGGCGCTGCCGCGCTCCCGCAGCTCCGCGCGCCGCCCGGGGTCGCCCAGCAGCCGGACCGCCGCCGCGGCCAGCGCGTCCGCGTCCTCGTTGGCGAAGAGTTCGCCCGCCGCGCCCAGGTCCAGGACCTGCGCGAAGGCGTCCAGATCGCTGGCGAGGACCGGCGCGCCGGCCGACATGGCCTCGACCAGGATGATGCCGAAGCTCTCGCCGCCGGTGTTGGGCGCGACGTACACGTCGACGCTGCGCAGCAGCCGTGCCTTGTCCTCGTCGCTCACCATGCCGAGGAACTCGACGCGCGCGCGCATCTCCTTCGGCAGCGAGGCGACGGCCTCCTCCTCGTCGCCCCGGCCCGCCACCAGCAGTCTGGTCTCCGGGCGGGCGGCGAGGATCGCGGGCAGCGCCCGCATGAGGACGGGCAGGCCCTTGCGGGGTTCGTCGATCCGGCCGATGAAGCCGATCGTGCCGCCCTGCCACTCGGGCCGGGGCTCGGCGGCGGCGAAGAAACCGACGTCGACCCCGTTCGGAATGACCACGGCGTCGCCGCCCAGGTGCTCGACCAGGGTCCGGCGCGCGTACTCGCTCACCGCGATGCGCGCGCTGATCTTCTCCAGCGCCGGCTGCAGGATCGGATACGCGGCGATCATCGCCCGGGAGCGCGGGTTGGACGTGTGGAACGTGGCGACGATCGGCCCCTGCGCCGCCCAGCAGGTCAGCAGGCCCAGGGACGGCGAGGTCGGCTCATGGATGTGGATCACGTCGAAGGTGCCGTCGTGCAGCCACCGCCGCACCCGCGCCGCGGACAGGAAGCCGAAGTTCAGCCGGGCGACGGAGCCGTTGTACGGGACTGGCACGGCCCGGCCCGCGGACACCACGTACGGCGGCAGCGGCGTCTCGTCGTCGGCCGGGGCCAGCACGGACACCTGGTGGCCGAGGCGGATCAGGTGCTCGGCCAGGTCCCGGATGTGGAACTGCACGCCGCCGGGTACGTCCCAGGAGTACGGGCAGACGATGCCGATCTTCACTGCTAGGGCCTTTCGTCGGATCAGGCCGGATCGGGGAGCGTGGTCCGGTGCGTGCGGTTGCGGGGCGAGGAGGGCGTCGGACGGGGGCTCCCCTCGTCGAGCGAGGCCAGGGGCCCGGGGGACCGTGCGCCGGACCCCGCGAGCCCGGAATGACCCCGGACGACAGGCCCTGGGGCGTGTTTCGAAAAAAGTAGCGCCGTCCGCCCGAAGGGTCGCCGAGCAGGCGGGACTTTCGAAACACGCCCTAGTTCCCGCGGGTTTCGAGGTCGGCGAGCCAGAGCCGCTGGAGCATGTGCCAGTCCTCCGGGTGCTCCGCGATCCCCACGGCGAACGCGTCGGCCAGGGCCTGTGTCATCGCGGACGTCTTCTCCGTGCGGTCACCCGAGCCGGGTACCTCGACGGGCGGATGGATCCGCGCCCTCATCACCGGCGTGTCGTCGTAGGACAGCGTCACCGGCAGCAGCAGCGCACCGGTCTGCTGGGCCAGCAGCGCCGGGCCCGCGGGCATCCGCGCCCGGTCGCCGAAGAAGGTCACCTCGACACCGGAGGCCGACAGGTCGCGGTCGGCGACCAGGCAGACCAGACCGCCCGCCCGCAGCCGCCGCGCCAGCGTCCCGAACGCGGCCCCGCCGTTGTGCGGCAGGACCTCCATGCCCAGGCTCTCCCGGTACGCCACGAACCGGTCGTACAGCGACTCCGGCTTGAGCCGTTCGGCGACCGTGGTGAACGGGACCTTCAGATCCGTGGTGACCCACGCCCCCGCCAGGTCCCAGTTCCCCAGGTGCGGCAGGGCGAGAACGACGCCGCGTCCCGCGTCGAGCCCCTCGGTCAGCCGGTGCGCGTCCGTCACGTCGATGGACGCCTTGATCCGCTCCGGGCTCCAGGTGGGCAGCCGGAACGACTCCATCCAGTAGCGCATGTACGAGCGCATCCCGGCCCGGGACAGCTCGGCCAGCCGGGCCGGGCCGGCGTCCGGCACGACCCGCGCCAGATTCGACTCCAGCCGCAGCACGCTCTTGCCGCGCCGCTTCCACACCTGGTCGGCCAGGGTGCGGAAGAGCGCCCGGGCGGCCGGCTCGGGCAGCGTCTTGACCGCGGCCCAGCCGAGCCCGTACAGCCCGTCGCTCAGCCGTTCCTTCGGGCCGGGCTTCGCTTCCCCGGGCGCGCCGCTCACTGCGCGGCCTCGCTCCCCCGGTCCGCCGCAGCCGACACCGCGGCGGCCGCGTCGGCCTCGGCGGACTCGCGGCGCACGGTCACGACCCGCTGCACCAGCGTCACCAGGCTGCCCGCGGCGACGATCCACAGGGCGATCGGCAGGAGGATCTGGATGCCCGGCACGCCGAACCCGTGGAGACCCGCCAGACCGGCGGCCACCAGCGAGATCACCAGGCGTTCCGCACGCTCCACGAGCCCGTTGACCGCCACCGGCAGACCGATCGACTCACCGCGTGCCTTGGTGTACGAGACCACCTGACCGCTCGCGAGGCAGAAGATCGCGACGGCGCACAGGACGTTGTCGTCACCGCTGCCCGCGTACCAGAGCGCGAAGCCCGCGAAGATCGCGCCGTCGGCGACCCGGTCGAGCGTCGAGTCGAGGAAGGCGCCCCAGCGGCTGGAGATGCCGGCCTGGCGTGCCATGTTGCCGTCGACGAGGTCGGAGAAGACGAAGATCGTGATGACGATCGTGCCCCAGAAGAACTCCCCCATCGGGAAGAAGACCAGCGCACCTGCCATCACCCCGGCCGTGCCGATCAGAGTGACCGCGTCAGGGCTCACGCCGAGACGGAGCAGCAGTGCGGCGAACGGCGTGAGGACACGCGTGAAGAATGCACGCGCGTACTTGTTCAGCATGGCCTTCCCGAGGGGTCGGTGGGCCGCATGGCCCCATCGGCCACCGGCTGGAGGGTGCTGAAGGCCCCGGCCGGAACAGGGAGCGGGTCCGGCGCGGGCGGCTGCAAGGCGCCGGAGCGTCCCCATGACGGAGCCATGAGAACGTTTCGGCAACGCCGCAGACGTGCGTGCCGGGCGCCGCGAGCCCGGCCGGGGCCTTCAGCACCCTCCTGGCCCATCGTAGTCACGACTGCCGCACTCCACCGTCCGGGCACCCCGGGCGTATCCGGGCACCCCGGCCCCGCACGGCGCGGCTGCCGGATCGCGCCGCCGCGCGCGACGTATGGACGGGACCGGGACACAGTGGAAAGCTCGGAACTACCGCGGGCGTCGCCGAAGCCGCCGCGGCGGCTCCTCCGTGCCCGTGCAACCGCTCCCCATCCCGCGCCGGCGGGCTCCCGCCCGGCGCCAACGTCCGGGAGGCACGCGTCATGGGCGCCAAGGCACACACGCACACCGGAGCCGCCACAAGAGCGGCGACGGCCGACCATCCCTCCGCCATCCGGAACGTGGTGCTGGTCGGCCACAGCGGCTCCGGCAAGACCACCCTCGTCGAGGCCCTCGCACAGACCGCGGGCGCGGTCAACCGGGCGGGCCGGGTCGAGGACGGCACCACCGTCTCCGACCACGACGGGATCGAACAGCGCAGCAGGCGTTCGGTGTCGCTGTCCCTCGTGCCCGTCGAATGGGACGGGTGCAAGATCAACCTGCTGGACAGTCCCGGATACGCCGACTTCGTCGGAGAGCTCAGGGCCGGTCTGCGTGCGGCGGACGCGGCCCTCTTCGTCGTCTCGGCCGCCCAGGAGGCCGACGCCGTCGCCGGCACCACCCGGGCCGTCTGGGAGGAGTGCGCGGCGGTCGGCATGCCGCGCGCCATCGTCGTCACCCACCTCGACACCGCCCGTACCTCGTTCGACGCGATGACCAGGATCTGCGGCGAGATCTTCGGCGGCGACGACCCCGATGCCGTACTCCCCCTCTACCTGCCGGTGCACGGCCCCGAGACCGCCGACGGACACGCCCCGCTGACCGGGCTCACCGGCCTCCTCTCGCAGCGGATCTTCGACTACTCCGGCGGCGAACGGCAGGAACGGCCGCCCGCCGAGTCCCAGCAGGCGCCCCTGGCCGACGCCCGCAACCGGCTGATCGAGGGGATCATCGCCGAGAGCGAGGACGAGACGCTGATGGACCGCTACCTCGACGGCGGCGGCATCGACATCAGGACACTCGTCGACGACCTCGAACGCGCCGTCGCACGCGGCACCTTCCACCCCGTCCTCACCGCGGCCCCCGCCGCCGGGGGCGCCCGCCAGGGCATCGGCACCGTCGAACTCCTCGACCTGATCACCGGCGGCTTCCCCACCCCTCTCGAACGCCCGCTGCCCGCCGTCACCACCCTGCACGGCGCCACACCGCCCCCGCTGGACTGCGACCCGCAGGGCCCCCTGGCCGCCGAGGTCGTCAAGACGGCATCCGACCCCTACGTCGGCAGGCTCTCGCTCGTCCGCGTCTTCTCCGGCACCCTGCGCCCCGACGACACCGTGCACGTCTTCGGCCACGGCCTCACCGACCCCGGTCACGAGGCCCGTCCCTTCCACGAGGCGGACACCCGCGTCGGCGCCCTCACCTCGCCCTTCGGGAAGCAGCAGCGCCCCCTCACCTCGTGCATCGCCGGCGACCTCGCCTGCGTCGCCCGGCTGGACACCGCCGAGACCGGCGACACCCTGTCCGGCCCGGACCACCCGCTGCTGCTGGAACCGTGGACCATGCCCGACCCGCTGCTGCCCCTCGCCATCGAGGCGCACGGCAAGGCCGACGAGGACAAGCTCTCCCAGGGCCTGGCACGCCTGGTCGCCGAGGACCCCACGATGCGTCTGGAACAGAACCAGGACACCCGTCAGATGGTCCTGTGGTGCCTCGGGGAGGCCCATCTGGACGTGGCACTGGACCGGCTGCGCACCCGCTACGGCGTCCAGGTCGACGCCGTCCCCCACCGCGTCGCCCTGCGCGAGACGTTCGCCGCGCCCTCCACCGGACGCGGCCGGCACGTCAAACAGTCCGGCGGCCACGGCCAGTACGCCATCTGCGAGATCGACATCGAGCCGCTGCCACCGGGCTCCGGCATCGAATTCGTCGACAGGGTGGTCGGCGGATCGGTGCCCCGCCAGTTCATCCCGTCCGTCGAGAAGGGCGTCCGCGCCCAGGCCGCCCGCGGCGTTTCCGGCGGGCACCCGCTCGTCGACGTGCGCATCACCCTGCGGGACGGCAAGTCCCACTCCGTGGACTCCTCCGACGCGGCCTTCCAGAGCGCGGGCGCCCTCGCCCTGCGCGAGGCCGCGGCCGACGGCCGCACCCAAGTCCTGGAACCGGTCGCCGAGGTCCGCGTCCTGGTCCCCGACGACTACGTCGGCCCGGTCATGAGCGACCTCTCCGGCCGCCGCGGCCGGGTCACCGGAACCGAGCAGTCGGGCCACGGACGCACTCTCGTACGGGCCGAGGTCCCGGAGCTGGAGATCGGGCGCTACGCCGTCGATCTGCGCTCGCTGTCCCACGGAACCGGCCGGTTCGACCGCTCGTACGCCCGCCACGAGGCCATGCCCCCACAGCTCGCCGGCCGCCTCCACGAACAGGAGGACAGCGCCGGCAGGAGCGCGTAGCGCCCCTCGCCGCCCAAGGTTGTCCACAGGACCGGACGGCGTACGGATCCGGACGATACGCTGGGGTCCCAGCTCAGAAAGTGTGCCGGGCACGGCAGTTGGGCAACAGCCGCAGGAGCGGTTCGTCGGCGGCGAGTGGGGGCGACAGTGGCCAGCAACGGATTCGATTTCTCTCCCGGAGCACAGATTCCGCTCCAGGGGGCGGCGGGAGCGGCGGTGGCGACCAACGCCCTCGCCTCCGCCGCGTACCGCGACAGTCCGGTGGAGGACATCCTCAAAGCCAACAGCGAATGGCACAAGTCCGAAGTGAAGGAAGGCCGCTCCAGGGTCTTCAAGTCCCCCTACTTCAAGCCCAACCTCGGCGAGGCCTTCTCCCGCGCCGTCCAGGAACGCATGCTGGGCGGCGCCCGGAAGGCCCTCATCCAGTCCTTCGGCAGCGACCCGCAGACCGTCGTCGAGCACTGCCTGTCCGCGACCAGGCTCCGCAAGGCCCGCGACACCAAACTCACCGCCGTGACCGCGCTGTTCGGCTTCGTCTTCCTGCCCGGAATGCTGCTGTGGGTCATCGCCTTCCGCCTGCGCGACGGCCTGTCCAACACCAAGGACAAGGCGCTCGGCGCCGTGGGGAACGCCCTCCTGCCCATCATCGGCATCGCCGCCCTGTTCCTCCTGATCAAAATGCCCCTGACCGGACTGCTCGCGCTCTACCTGCGGGCGATGATCGTGGCCCCCGTCATCGGCTGGCTCATCGCCAAACGGATCGCGGAGAAGTCCGCCCAGGACATGCGGTCGCGCTGGGAGGGACTCCTCTCCGGCGGCGGCGTCGTCGCCAAGATCCCCGAGGCGGTGCCGAAGAACCCCAACGAGACCGCCCGCGAGGCACTCCGCCAGGGCCTGGAGAAGCTCTCCGCGGAGCAGCAGTCCAACTCCGTCTTCTACGCCGGGCCCAAGGGCATCCTCGGCATGGGCACCCGCTGGGGCAGCTGGCAGCTCGCCGAGGACCTCGTCTCCAAGGACCCCGGCAAGGAGTTCCACCAGTTCCGCAGCTGGGACCTGATACGCGTCATCCACGACCAGCTCAAGATGCTGGAGCGCGGCCCGCTGAACACCGGCGGCTTCCCCACCCCCTCCGTCACCCACTGGATCGTGTCCCCGGTCGGGGAGAACGCCGACGCGGTCTCCCGCCCCGAGGGCGAGGACGTGGCGACCTTCCAGGTCAAGCCGCACGAGATACAGCGGATCTGCAACCACCAGCAGTTCGGCGGCGGCGACCGCCACTACCTGGGAGTCCAGTTCACCCTCTGGGACGGCCAGCTCGTGATCACCATGATGATCACCGTCACCGTGCTCTTCGAGACCCTGCGCATCGAGGTCACCGGACACGCCCTGGGCCCCGTCCACTCCCTGTTCACCAGCAAGCCCGCCGCCAAGACGAGGACGGTCAACAAGACCGTCAAGTTCTGGGAGACCCGCGACATCACGCTGTCGCTGGTCGAGTCCAAGGAGGTCGTGCGCCTCGCCCTGCGCGCGCCCTTCACCTGGTACCCGCCGCTCCTCGACTACCTCGGCGGCAAGATCGCCCTGCCCGAACCCTTCGGGCTGCGGCACGCCTGGGCCGAGAAGCCCTGGCGCCACCGCTTCATGGCCGACGACGCGATGCGCGCCGCCACCCCCGTCCTGCGGGTCGTGCACAACGCGTCCATGAAGGTCCTGGAGGAGAACGGCGTCGACACCGAACGCTTCGGGAACCGCTCGTCGATACTGAGCGGACTCGTCCAGGACCCCACCCCGCGCAAGGCCGACCTGTACGACGCCTGAGCACAGCGCAGGGCGCCCCGGACAACCGGGACGCCCTGCGCGGCGGAAGCGGGAAAAGCCGGGATCAGACGGTGCGCGGCCAGGCGTCCGCCAGCATCTTCCGGGTGTCGGCCAGCAGCTGCGGCAGCACCTTGGTGTGGCCCACCACCGGCATGAAGTTGGTGTCACCGCCCCAGCGGGGCACCAGATGCTGATGCAGATGCGCGGCGATGCCCGCACCCGCCACCGCTCCCTGGTTCATGCCGATGTTGAAACCGTGCGCCCCGGACGCCGCACGCAGCGCGGTCATCGCCCGCTTCGTGAAGTCGGCGAGCTCCACCGTCTCCGGGCCGTCCAGCTCCGTGTAGTCCGCGACATGACGGTAGGGCACCACCATCAGGTGACCGCCGTTGTACGGGTACAGGTTCAGCACGGCGTAGACCTTCTCGCCACGCGCGACGACGAGCCCGTCCTCGTCCGACTTCGAGGGGATCTCACAGAACGGACAGCCGTCGCCGGCCTCCGGGCCGGTCGGCTTGTTCTCGCCCTGGATGTACGCCATCCGGTGGGGCGTCCACAGGCGCTGGAACGCGTCGGGCGTTCCCACTCCGATCTGCTGCTCCGGCTCACTCGTCATGCCGATCAGCATATTGCGTACCCCGCGCCGAGCGTGTCGCCGGGGCCGAACCCGTTCACTCACCGCGATGCTGGGCCGATGAGCGACCGCACCCCGGACCGGACCTCGCCCGCTCTGGCCCTCTGGGAGCAGCGCACCGAGGTCCCCCTCTTCGCCGCCTCCCTGCTGTTCCTGCTCGGCTACGCGGTCCGCGTCCTCGCCCCGGACGACGCCCAGCCCTGGCACGACCTCGCCCTCGCCCTGGTCGCCGCCACCTGGCTGCTCTTCGTCGTCGACTACACCGTACGGATCAGGCTCAGCGGCCTGGGCCATCGCTTCGTCCGGGTCCGCTGGCTCGACACGCTCGTGCTCCTGCTGCCCCTGCTGCGCCCGCTGCGGCTGGTCAAGGTCTACACGGCCATCCAGAAGCGTCACGACGAACCGCGGCTGAGCCTGTACGCACGGGTCATGTCGTACGCCGGCCTGACGTCCCTGCTGCTCGGCCTCTCCGCGGCCCTCGCCGTCTACCACCAGGAGCACGACGCGCCGGGCGCCTCGATCCGGACCTTCGGCGACGCGGTCTGGTGGGCGTGCGCGACGCTCACGACGGTGGGGTACGGGGATGCCGTGCCGGTGACGCCGTGGGGCCGGGTGGTGGCGGCGTTCCTGATGGCCTGCGGGCTGGCGCTGCTGGGCGCGGTGACGGGTTCGTTCTCGTCGTGGCTGATCCAGGTGTTCCGTCGGGAGGACGAGAAGGGGCCCCCGGTGAGCGGGTAGCTCACCGGGGGCCCCTGCCGGGCACGGATCAGACCTGGACGCGGTCCTCCACGGCCTTGGCGATCTTGGCGAGGGCGTCCTCGACCGGGATGCCGTTCTCCTGCGAGCCGTCGCGGTAGCGGAAGGAGACGGCACCGTTGGCCATGTCCTCGTCGCCCGCGATGATCATGAACGGCACCTTGGCCTTCTGCTGGTTGCGGATCTTCTTCTGCATCCGGTCCGACGAGGCGTCCACGTCGACCCGCAGCCCCTGCTTGCGGGCCTTGGCCGCGAACTCCTGGAGGTACGGGATGTGCGCGTCGCCGATCGGGATGCCGACCGCCTGGACGGGCGCCAGCCACACCGGGAACGCACCGGCGTAGTGCTCCAGGAGCACCGCGAAGAAGCGCTCGATGGAACCGAACAGGGCGCGGTGGATCATGACCGGGCGCTGCTTGGTGCCGTCGGGGCCGGTGTACTCCAGGTCGAAGCGCTCCGGCAGGTTGAAGTCGAGCTGCACGGTCGACATCTGCCAGGTCCGGCCGATGGCGTCCTTGCACTGCACCGAGATCTTCGGGCCGTAGAAGGCCGCGCCGCCCGGGTCCGGGACCAGCGGCAGGCCCTGCTTCTCGGCGACCAGACGCAGCGTCTCGGTGGCCTCTTCCCAGACCTCGTCCGAGCCGACGAACTTCTCCGGGTCCTTGGTGGAGAGCTCCAGGTAGAAGTCGGTCAGACCGTAGTCGCGGAGCAGGTTCAGGACGAAGGTGAGCAGCCGGTCGAGCTCCTCCGCCATCTGCTCACGGGTGCAGTAGATGTGCGCGTCGTCCTGGGTGAAACCGCGCGAGCGGGTCAGGCCGTGCACGACGCCCGACTTCTCGTACCGGTACACCGTGCCGAACTCGAAGAGGCGCAGCGGCAGTTCACGGTAGGAGCGGCCGCGGGCGTCGAAGATCAGGTTGTGCATCGGGCAGTTCATCGGCTTGAGGTAGTAGTCCACCCCGTCGTCGAGCTGCATGGGGGGGTACATGCCGTCGGCGTACCAGTCCAGGTGACCGGACTTCTCGAAGAGCTTGCCCTTGGTGGCGTGCGGGCTGTAGACGAATTCGTAGCCCTCCTCCTCGTGCCGGCGGCGCGAGTAGTCCTCCATCGCCATGCGGATGACACCACCCTTGGGGTGGAAGACCGCGAGGCCCGGGCCGATCTCGTCCGGGAAGGAGAAGAGGTCCAGCTCGCTGCCCAGCTTGCGGTGGTCGCGCTTGGCGGCCTCCTCCAGGAACTCCAGGTGCGCCTTCAGCTCGTCCTTGGTCGGCCAGGCGGTCCCGTAGATGCGCTGGAGCATCGGGTTCTTCTCGCTGCCGCGCCAGTAGGCGGCCGCGTTCCGCATCAGCTTGAACGCCGGGATGAACCGGGTCGTCGGCAGGTGGGGACCGCGGCAGAGGTCCTTCCAGCACAGCTCGCCGGTCTTCGGGTCGAGGTTGTCGTAGATGGTCAGCTCGCCGCCGCCCACCTCGACGTCCGCGCCGTCGTCCGTGGAGGCGGCGCCCTTGATGCCGATGAGCTCCAGCTTGTACGGCTCGTCGGCGAGCTCCTCGCGGGCCGCCTCGTCCGTCACGACCCGGCGGGAGAACCTCTGGCCCCGCTTCTGGATCTCCTGCATCTTCTTCTCGATGGCCTTGAGGTCCTCGGGCGTGAACGGCGTCTCGACGTCGAAGTCGTAGTAGAAGCCGTCCTTGACCGGCGGGCCGATGCCGAGCTTGGCCTCGGGGTGGAGCTCCTGCACGGCCTGCGCCATCACGTGCGCGGTGGAGTGCCGCAGGATGTTGAGGCCGTCCTCGGAGGAGATCAGGACCGGCTCGACGGTCTCGCCGTCGGCGACGACGTACGCGAGGTCCTTCAGCTCACCGGCGATGCGGGCGGCGACGACGGTGCGCTCGCCGGGGAAGAGCTCGGCTGCCGTAGTGCCCGTCGTCACCACGCGCTCTTCCCGCTCGGAATCGCGTTGGATGGTCACACGGACGTCTGACACCGGTCTCTCCTGACTCAGGGGGTGCGCCGCATTCCCATGGCGTACGCAAGGGGAATCGTACCGAGCCGACGGCCCCGTTAGCGAAATGGGCGGCCCGCGCCCCGCTACTCCCCCGTGCACGCCTCCTCGAAATAGTCGACGTTCTCCTGGAGCGACTTCATCAGCCGGTCCCGCTCCTCGTCGTCGACCTGCACCGGAACCACCTGTGAGGCCCTGGTCAGCCGCCTGAAGCCGCCGCGGCTCTCCAGCCGGCCCTCGACCCGGACGGGCAGCCCCACGAGGTGGGCCTGGCCCGCGATCCGGTAGGCCTCCTCGTCGAGCTCCAGCCGTACGTGCGGCACCTCCGCGCCCGCCAGTACCCGCAGCCGCACGATGCCGGGTCCGCGCGGCCCCGCGCGGCGCATCCGGACGACGGCTCCGGTGATCCGTACCGGCACCGCGGGCTCGTCCCTGAGGTAGCGGGCACCCGCCCGGCGCAGGGCGGGCAGGTCGCCCGGTGAGAACTCGACCGGTTCGGGGCGCACCGGGCAGCCGTCGGGGGTGCCCGCGGCCGGCGCCCACTCCAGGGCGATCCCGGCGCCCTCGGAGCCCCGGACGAGCGCGATGACGGCCTCGGTCAGTTCGCGGCAGACGCCCGCCTCGACGGCGGTGTCGAAGGCATCCATGCCGCCGGTGGCCCGTTGGTAGTCGACGGCTTCCCGGGTGGCGTGCAGGGCGTGGTAGAGGCGCACGGTGAGGGGGCGGCCCGTCTCGGCGGGCACGAACGCGGTGAGCTCGCGGCCGCCGGGCGCGGGCCCGATGAGGACGGAACCGAGCGTCGCGAGGGCGCGCCTGCGGTGGCGGGCGCCGTGGTAGCCGGCCCGCCCCCGGACGGCGAGCGCTCCGGCGAGCAGGATCTGCCGGGCGGCGCCGTGCAGGTGTTCCGCTCCGGTCCAGCTGGCGGCGCCGGCGGCCGGTTCGGGCACCTCGCGCCACCAGCGGATCTCGTCACTGGGGACGGCGAGGGAGACCAGGACGCCGCGGGCGGAGGGTGCGGCGCTGCGGGCGAGCGCGGTGAGGGCCTCGGCCAGCAGGTCCTCGCTGTCGGGGAACCCCGCGGTGTCGGGTACGAGCAGGCTGGTGGAGCCGCCGGGCGGTGCGGGCGGTCCGGGCGGGGTCCAGCGGCTGTAGCGGCCGGTGGCGCCGCCGCGCCGCCGCCAGCCGTGCCGGGCGAGCAGCGCGCCGAGTACGGCGGGGTCGACCCGGGCCGGGTCGGGGAGGCCGCCGGACGGTGCGCCGGCGGGCCAGGGGCCGAGCGGCTCGGTGGGGTGGGGTCGGATGGCTGACGGGAACGCTCCGTCGAAGTGGTCGTCCATCGGCCGGTGCATCAGGGTCTCCCTCCCGCCCCGACACGGGTCATGATCTCGCAGAGCGCTCGGTCGTCGAAGATGCGCGAGGTCGGGATCCGCACGGTGGTCCGGTGCCGGCCGGTCACGGCGTGGCCGGCCAGGTTGGTCCAGTAACAGCAGTGCCGCAGGTCGAGGCGGTCGTGTCCGGCCCGCAGCCAGTCGTCCTGGCTGCGCGGCACGAGCATCACGACCAGGATCTTGTGCACCGACACGGGGGTCCGGGCGAGCTTCACCAGGTGCGCGTTGTCGAGCGTGAAGGCGAACGTCGGTCCGGGCGGCCGGGGTTGTATCTGATAGGTGCACTTCAGCTGGACCTTGATGGTCACCTCGTCGTCGACGACGTGGCCGGGGGCGCCGTGGCTGACGTGCCAGTCGATGCCGTTGTCGGGGAAGGGCTGCGACAGGGAGCACCCCGCCGCGGCCGCGACCGCGTGCAAGTAGCCCACCTGGAGGGTCTCCATGCAGGCGGTGGTGGCGAGTGCGCCGCGCAGCGGTGAGGTCCGCTGGGGCAGCAGCCCACTCGGGTCGGGCTGCGCGAGCGCCATGGCTCCGTATGCCTTCCGGGCTGTGCCGATGGGTTGCCGGAGGCGGAGGTATCTCAACTTCCGGCCCCGTCACCTGTGTTGTCACCGCAGGGAGCGTCCCGCAAACGGCGTATCAGGCAAAGGGTGCGGGTATCACCGAACCGGGCAGAGGAATCACACCATCTGCCGCTCGGGCGCGAGGAGTTCGGGGATGACTCATTGGTACGAGGGGCCGCTGGCCGCTTTCGACACCGAGACGACGGGAGTGGACGTCGAGGAGGACCGGATCGTTTCGGCCGCCCTCGTCGTCCAGGACAGTGCGGGCGGGCGGATGCGCACCACCCGCTGGCTGGTGAATCCGGGGGTTCCGGTGCCCGTGGGGGCGACGGAGATCCACGGTCTGACGGACGACCACCTCCAGCGCAACGGGCGGTGGCCCGCGCCGGTGGTGGAGGAGATGGCCAGGGCCCTGGCGGAGCAGAGCGCCGCGGGCCGGCCGCTGGTCGTGATGAACGCGCCGTTCGATCTGACGCTGCTGGACCGGGAGCTGAGGCGGCACCGGGCGTCGTCGCTCGGCGGCTATCTGGAGAGCGCCTCGCTGTGCGTGCTGGATCCGCGGGTGCTCGACAAGCATCTGGACCGCTACCGCAAGGGCCGGCGCACGCTCACGGATCTCTGTGAGCTGTACGGGGTGGTGCTGGACGGCGCGCATGACGCGGCGGCCGACGCGGCGGCGTCGCTGGAGCTGGTCCGGGCGGTGGGGCGGCGGTTCGCCACTCGTCTGGAGCGGCTGACACCGGCCGAGCTGCACACGCGCCAGGCGGTGTGGCATGCCGCCCAGGCGCGTGGTCTGCAGGCCTGGTTCGCCAGGAGCGGGACGCCGGAGACGGTGGATCCGGCGTGGCCGCTGCGTCCGGAACTGCGCGCCGCGGCGTGAACCGGTCCCCGGACACGCAGAGGCCGGTCCGTCGGTGGTGCTGACGGACCGGCCTCTCCCGGGGTGGGCGATACTGGGTTCGAACCAGTGACCTCTTCGGTGTGAACGAAGCGCTCTCCCACTGAGCTAATCGCCCGGGAACGGGTTGAACCATACAGGGCTCGGCGGGTGTGGTTCAAACCGCTTCCAGCCGAGCCGCGAGACCGCGTCGTCCGGCCCGCATCATCAGCGCGTGGTTGGCCCGGAAGGCGGCGCGTCCCGGCACCGCGAGGACCCGCAGCAGCCGCCGGCGCACCTCGACCTCCTGCTCGTACGTGGCGCGGGTGCCGGTGCCGTGCGGGGTGACGGTCCAGCGTGCCCAGCCCTCGATGTCACCGCTGAGGGTCACTTCGAGGACACCCGCCGGTGCGTCGCGGCGGCGTTCGCGCGCGGTCACGACCAGGTCGTACGGGAGGAGGGAGCGGATCCGGGTGGTGCCGGTGGTGTCGTCCACGGGGACGACCTCGCGGACCTGCGGCCACCACTGGGGGTAGAGCTCGACGCGTTCGAGGTGGGCGTAGACGGCGCCGGGCGGGGCGGGCAGGTGCCAGGTGCTCACGAATCGGTAGTGCGTCCAGTCCATGGTTCCAGGATGCGCATACTCAGCCGGGCAACTGAGTACCCGTGCGCATGTCCGCCGGCGTGGCCCGCGCCACACTCGCGTCCATGGAACATGTGCCGCCACCCGCCGAGGAACTGACGCTCCTCGACCGTGAGCTCGCCCGGCTCGATCTGCGCCGGTCCCAGCTCCTGACCCGTCGCGCCTGGCTGGTGAGCGTGCTGCAGGCGCCCGCCCCGCTGCCGGCCGCGCCGTACGCACCGCCGTTCCCGCCGCCTCCGGGCCGCGCCGCGGCTCCTTCGGCGCCCTTCGGGCCGCCCGCTCCCCCGGTCCGCTCCCGGAGTGCGCAGAACGTGCTGCTCACCCTCGGCGGTCTGCTGCTGACGATCGCGGCGATCGCGTTCACCCTGGTCAGCTGGGGTCAGATGGGGATCGGCGGGCGCTCCGCGGTGCTGACCGCCGTGACGGTCGCGGCGCTGTCGGCGCCGGCGATGCTGCTGCGGCGGGGTCTGTCCTCGACGGCGGAGGCGATCGGTGCGCTGGCCGCGGTGCTGATGGTCCTGGACGCGTACGCCCTGCACCGGGTCGCCCTGCCGGAGACCGACGGGCTCGGGTACGCGGCGGGCGCCTCGGCCGTGCTGGCGGTGCTCTGGGCGGCCTACGGTCTGCTGCTGGACCGGCTGCGGCTGCCGCTGCCGCTGGCCGTGGCCGGCGCGCAGCTGCCGCTGGTGCTGTGGGCGTGGGCGGTGGAGGCGGACGCGTCGGTGTTCGCCGGTGCGCTGCTGGCGACGGCGGCGCTGGACTGTGCGATCGCCGTGCGGTGGAAGGGAGTCGGGGTCCGGGCCACGGCCTGCGCGGGGCTCTGGGTGACCGGTGGTGCGGGGCTCCTGGTGGCGCTGGTGCTGTCGTTGTCGGCCGAGGGGCCCGCGGACGCGGTGGTGCCGGGTGCGCTGCTGCTGGCCGGTGCGGTGATCCCTCTCGCCGGGGCCCGGCGGGCGCCGGTGGCGCTCGCGGTGGCCGGTGGCGCGGTGGCCGGTCTTGCCGCCGTCGCCGCGGTGGGCGGGGTCCCGGGCGCCGCGGTGTCCGGCGGCTGGGCGGTGCCGGTGTATCTGGTCTGCGGCGCGCTGTTGCCGCTGGGGGCGCGGGTTCCGCTGGTGCGTCCGGCGGGGCGGGGCCTGGTGGGGGCCGCGGGTGCGGTGACGGCCGCGTCGGTGCTGTTCTCGGCCGCCCCGGTCGCCGTGGTGCTGGTGGGTCCGGTGACTCAGCTGGGCCGGGTGTGGTCGGGGACCCCGGACGAGGGGGTCCGCGGGGCGCTGGGGGCCACGGGGCTGCCGTGGCCGGAGATGGTGGCGGCCCCGGTGGTGCTGCTGATGGTGGCCGCGGTGCTCGGGGCCGCGTACCGGTCGTGGGAGCGCGTGGTGCGGTGGGCGGTGCCGGTGTTCTCCCCCGGTTCCGCGTGGCGGGGCGCCGCCGGTGCGGGCGCCGTGGTGCTCGGCTGGGCGGGGCTGACGGTGCTGCCGCCCGCGCTGGACTTCTCGTACCCGGTGGCCGTCTCGGTGCAGTCGGTGCTGGCCGCGGGGGTGCTCGCCCTCGCGGTGGGCGCGCTGCGCCGCGGCAGGACGGGTGTGGCGCTGACGGCGTGGCTGTGCGGCTCGGTCGGTGCGGTGGGCGTTGCCCTGCTGTCGCTGGGCTCGGAGCCGGTCACGTACGCGGTGTTCGGGATGCTGCTGCTGGTGTTCGGCGGCGGAGCCGCGGCGCTGGACGCGCCGCAGGGGCCGTCGCGCTCCACGGCATGGGTGACCGTGCAGGCGGTGGTGGCGTGCGCGGCCGTGGTGTGTGCCGCGGTGCTCGCCGTGGCGGCCGGCGCGTCGTTGGACCTGGCGGCGCACGAGGCGGCCCCCCTGCTGCTCGTCGTCCCCGCGCTGACGGCCGGACTGGGGGCGTGGCTGAAGGGGCGCGCGGTGGCGGTGCCGGTCGAGGCGACCGGTGGCGCGGTGGGACTGGCGGCCGTCCTGATGGCTCTGGACGACCGGCCGTTCCTCGCTCTGGTGCTGTCGCTGTGCGGGGTGCTGGCAGCGGCGACGGCGCTGCGCCCGGAGCGGCGCCCGGTGGCCGGGTATCTGGCGACGGCGCTGTTCGTCCTGGCGTCCTGGGTCCGGCTGTCGGCGTCCGGGGTGTCCTCCCCGGAGGCGTACACCCTGCCCGTGACCGTGCCGGCGCTGGTGGTCGGTGTGCTGCGCCGGCGCCGCGATCCCGCGGCCTCCTCGTGGACGGCGTACGGGGCGGGTCTGGCGGTCACGCTGGTGCCTTCGCTCTTCGCCGCCTGGGTCGATCCGCACTGGCCGAGGCCACTGCTGCTGGGTGTGGCGGCGCTGGTGGTCACGCTGGTGGGGGCGCGGCTGCGGCTCCAGGCGCTGCTGGTGCTGGGCGGTGCGGTGCTGGCGCTGGACGCGCTGCACGAACTGGCGCCGTATGTGGTGCAGGTGGTGGGTGCGATGCCGCGCTGGGTGGCGCCGGCGCTGGCCGGGGTGCTGCTGCTGGCCGTGGGCGCGACGTACGAGAAGCGGCTGCGTGACGCGCGGCGGCTGAAGGACGCCCTGGGCCGGATGCGGTGACGTGCCGCGCGCCGGCCCGGGGCGCCCTCGGGGGCCTCAGGCCGGCATGCGGTCGCCGACGAGGGCGAGGTTCTCGATGGCGGCTAGCCCGTAGAGCGCGGTGTCGTTGGTGTAGACCCAGTTGGCCTCGCTGCCCGGGACGGTGGTGACCGGGCCGCTCACCTTCTCGGTCTTCCAGGGGGCGGATTCCTTGTAGCCGTCGCTGTTGTAGAACTTCTCCCAGGCACGGGCGGCGAGCTTCTCGTCGCCCGTCTGCACGGCGGCGTACGCGTCCATCCGGGAGTGGCCCTGGAAGAGGATCAGGCTGCCGAAGTTGGAGCCGTAGCGGGCGGCCTGTTCGGCCTTGGTGGCGTTGAAGTAGCGGCAGTAGTCGAGGTACGCCTCCTTGAACTCCGGCATGTCGATCAGGCCGATGAGTTCGGCGCACAGTTCGTTGAGGCCGAAGACGCCGGACAGGTGGGAGACGCTGACGACGGGTTCGGTGGCGACGGCGAACTTCCCGGTGTCCAGGTCGTAGAGGCCGCTGCCCTGGACGAATCCGTTGGGCTGGGCGGCGATCGTCTCCATGGTGCCGAGCACCCGGGCCTTCGCCTTCTCGGCCTGCGGGCCGCCGCGCTCCCATTCGGTGAGCCAGGCGGAGACGAGTCCGCTCCAGTCGGTGCCGAAGCCGACGGACAGGGCGTGCCGGTCGGGGGTGTAGGGCTCGGTGCGGATCTTGCGGAGCGGGTCGAGGGCGAGGAAGGTCTCGTCGGAGTCGACGTTGGCGCGCATCAGGTCGCCGACGCGTTCGTCCGCGGTGAGGAAGTAGTAGAAGCGCCGGTAGGTGGTGTTGGCGATGCGCTGCTGTTTGGCGCTGTCGGCGTAGTGCTGGACGCCGTGACGGGTGCCGAGGCCGGCCCAGTCGCCGAGGTGGTAGACGTCGACCTCGCCGGTGTGGCGGGTCATGGCCTCGGCGAAGCGGAAGATGTCGGCGCGCCCGGAGCGCAGGTAGGCGTACCAGAGCCAGAGGTCGGGCGAGAGCTCGGAGTTGTCCCAGGCGTAGCCGCCGACGTCGTAGCGCCACTGGTGCCGGGCGGGGTCGTAGGAGTGCATGATGTCGCCGTAGTCCCAGAAGCCGTACCAGCGGCGCATCTCGACCTGGTCCTTGTAGTACGTGAACAGGAAGTCCAGGTGGTCCTCGATCTTCGCCTTCGCGGGCGTGGAGCGGTCGACCGGGGAGAAGAGCCCGCCGAAGACGCCCGCGCCGATGAGCTGGGAGGGCGGGGCGACGAGCTGCGGGAGGGTGCGCACGGTACGGGTCTGCTGGGCGAGGGCCTCGGCGCTGGGGGTGGAGTCGTTGGCCCAGAAGACGAGTTCGCTGGTGCGGGCGATGCCGTACGGCGTGCCGAAGCCGGGCTCGTAGTCCTCGTAGGTGATCTCGAGGCCTTCGAGCTGTTCGGGGAAGGTGTCCTGGCCGAGGCCGTCGTGGTAGAACCGCAGGTCCATCGGCTCGGACTCGGGCGACCAGAGCCAGATGGTGACCTCGGCGGCGTCGGTGTCGGCGCCCCGGATGTCGAGCTGGGCGGGGAACTTCTCCCAGAAGTCGCGCAGTCCGAAGGAGAGTCCGCCGCTCGCGCCGCCCACGTAGCCGAAGCCGGAGGCGCGCCGCCCGCCGCCCGCGGCGATCCAGCCGTGGCCCTTCCTGGTGCGCTTGCGCAGCGAGAAGCCGTCGGCGGAGAGCTGGCTGAGGGTGTAGTCGCCCCAGGTGGGGATGAGCGGGAGGCGGGTGGTGACGCGCTGGTCCCAGGTCGCCGGGTCGGGCAGCTTCGTGCCCTCGAACTGGGCGGCCTGGACGGCCGCTCCGGGGTCGCGGCGCAGTCCGGTGATGCCCTTGACGGCCTCGCGGAGCATGCCGCTCTCGTCGCCGCCGATGCGGATGTGCCGGTCGTACGTCTCGTCGCGCATCGGGACGGTGAAGCGGACGCCGAGGCCGCGGATGAAGTCGCCGCTCGCCTTGCCGGGCTCCTGGGTGCCGTCGAACGTGATCGTGTGCATCATGCGGAACGATTCGGCGCCGGCGTAGAAGTACAGCCGGACGGAGAAGGGCAGCCAGGAGCGGCTGCCCCGGCGGTGCTTGCCGTCGATGCGGACCACGGCGCGGACGGGGCCGCTCTGTTCAACCTCGGCCCTGGAGATGGCGCTCTCGAAGCGTTCGTACTTCTCCTGCCCCTGGTCGCCGTCCTCGATCTCGCCCTGGCGGATGAGGACGAGCCGGCCGTCCCTGGCTGTTTCGGTGGAGCCTCGGGTGAGGGAGGTGACGAGCGAGGAGCCGGTCTTGCCGATCTTCGCGGTGATGACGCCGGTGGAGACGGTGATGGAGCCGCCGCTGTTCTTGACGGTGACCGTGTGGGCGGCGGTGGCGGGTTCGCCGGTGGTGAGGGTGAACTTCTTGGCGCCGGCCGCCTCGGGGCCGACCGCGTGGGCGGTCCACTTCAGGGAGCCGTCGGGCCATTTGGCGGTGGCCCAGGTCTGGACGGGGACGTCCTTTCCGTCGGCGGTGGCCAGGGCGAACCTCTGGTCGGCGGGGAAGCGGCCCTTGGCCCAGGGGACGCCGAAGGTGGAGCCGGGCGCGGCGCCGAGACCCTCCTCCTCCAGCCAGCTGATCTCGACGGGGCCTTCGCCGGCCTTGCCGGTGGCGGCGGCCGCCTGCTGGGCGGTGTCGTTCAGCACCCAGGAGAAGGTAGTGGCCGCGCCGGCGACGGCGGCTGCCTTGAGGACGGTACGGCGGGGGATCGGGGACATCACGGCTCCAATTCGTGGCGAAAACGGGCATGCCTGATCGCACGCTGACGCGTGGTGGGACGTGGTGCGGTTGGGGGGCCGGCCGTCGGGTCAGCGGCGGTCGGCGGCGACCGCGGCCGCGGCCAGACAGCCGAGGGCGGGCGCGGCCAGCGGCGGAATCTGCCAGGCGGCGAGGGCCAGGGCGACGAATCCGCCGACGAGCAGCAGCGATCCGGCCGGGTCGGTGAGGGTCCGGCGGCCCGCGGCCCGGGCGGTCCGCTGCCAGGGTGTGCCGGGCTGCCAGGCGGCAGCCGTACGCAGCCCCCAGACGGCGACCGCCGGCAGTCCCAGCAGACTCACGACGATGAGCGGACCGCCGCCCGGCAGCAGGCCGGACCGGGCGACCTGCCAGTCGAAGGCGAGCAGGGCGAGCGCCGCCCACCAGAGCAGGGAGATCCGCCAGCCGGTACGGAACGCCTCGCGTGCGTCGGCGGCGAACTCCCGCATCCCGCCCGCCTCACCCGCCAGGTAGCGGCGCAGGTGGCGGCTCCCCGCGGCGAACGCCGCGGGGAGGGTGACCAGCGGCAGGGCGGCCACGGTGATCCACACACCGGTGAGCAGGCATTCGGTGAAGACGCTGAATCGCTCCCGGACGAAGGAGGTCCTGGGTGCGGTGCCGGTTCTGGTCGCCACGGGTGTTCAGCCCTTCAGGCCGGAGGTGGCCATGCCGTCGATGAGGTAGCGCTGGAAGGCCAGGAAGAAGGCCAGCACGGGCAGCAGGGCCACCAGTGACATCGCGATCATGCCGCCGTAGTCGGCGACGGCGTCCTGGTCGATGAACATCCGCAGCCCCATCGAGACGGTGTACTTGTCCGGCTCGTTGAGGTACAGCAGGGGGCCCATGAAGTCGTTCCAGGCCTGGATGAAGGTGAAGATGGCGCTGGTGATGAGCGCGGGCCGGCAGAGCGGCATCACGATCGACCAGTAGATCCGCAGGTGCCCGCAGCCGTCGAGCCGGGCGGCCTCGTCGAGTTCCTTGGGCAGTCCGCGCATGAACTGGACCATGAGGAAGACGAAGAAGGCGTCGGTGGCGAGGTACTTGCCGATCAGCAGCGGAGTGAAGGTGTTGATCAGCTCCAGCTTCTGGAAGAGCACGTACTGCGGAATGATCAGTACGTGGTACGGGAGCAGCAGCGTCCCGATCATGATGGCGAACATGATGTTGCGCCCGGCGAAGCGGACCTTGGTGAAGGCGTACGCCGTGAGCGAGCAGGACAGGACGACGCCGATCACCGAACCGACCGAGATGTAGGCCGAGTTCAGGAAGAACTTCCAGATCGGGATGTCGGCGATGCCATCGGCGAGCCGCCGGTAGTTGGAGGTGACCGGGTCGGCCGGGAAGAGGTTCAGCGCGCCGACGATGTCCCCGCTCGGCTTGAACGACGCGCCGATCGTCCACGCCACCGGGTACAGGACCACCACGAGGATGGCCAGCGCGCCGATGTGCCAGGCGAGGGAGCCGGGGAGCCGGCGTCGTGCGGCAGTGGTGTCCATCGGGGTCATCGGCCCCCCTCCTCGTAGTGCACCCAGCGCTTCTGGGACCAGAACAGCACGGCGGTGACCAGGCCCACGGCGACGAGCAGCAGCCATGCCATGGCGGAGGCGAAGCCCATCCGGCTGTTCGCGAAGCCCTGGTCGTACAGGTAGCAGGTGTAGACGAGCGTGGCGTCGGCCGGGCCGCAGCTGCCGTTGCTGACGATGTAGGCGGAGGCGAAGATCTGGAAGGAGTGGATGGTCTCCAGCAGCACGTTGAAGAACAGCACCGGGGAGATCATCGGCAGGGTGATGCTCCAGAACCTGCGCCAGGGGCCGGCCCCGTCGACCTCGGCCGCCTCGTACAGCTCCCTGGGGACCTGCTTGAGGCCGGCCAGGAAGATCACCATCGGGGCGCCGAACTGCCAGACCGTGAGGGCCACCAGCGCGTAGATGATCATCTGCGGGTCGCCGATCCAGCCGCCGGCGTCGATGCCGAACAGCTGCTGTCCGCGGTCGACGACGGCGTCGTCGGAGAACAGGGCGCGCCAGACGATGGCGGCCGAGACGCTCGCGCCGATCAGCGAGGGGGCGTAGAACGCCGCCCGGTAGAAGGACTGGCCCCAGCGCTTCTGGGCCAGCAGCATGGCCACGGCGAGCGCGGCGGCCAGCTTGACCGGGGTGCCGATCACCACGTACCAGGAGGTCACCTTGACCGACTGGCGCCAGCGGGGGTCGGCGAACATGTCGGTGAAGTTCTTCAGGCCGACCCACTTGGGGGCGTCGAAGAGGTTGTAGTCGGTGAACGCGAGGTACAGCGAGAAGACCATGGGGCCGGCGATCAGGAACAGGAAGCCCGCGATCCAGGGCGACATGAAGAGATAGCCGGTCAGATTCTCGCGGTGGCCCCGCGGTTGCGGAGCGGGGCGGGTCTTGCGTCCCGGGCCGCTCCGCTCCACGGCGGCGAGGTCCGTGCCGAGGACCGGGCCGCTCGTGGAGGTCTGGATGTGAGTCACCGCGATGCTCCTCTCAGTTCGAGGCGAGGGCGGTCTTCGCCTCGGAGAAGAACTGCTTCACGGAGTCCTCCGGCGAGGCCTTGCCCAGGGACATGTCGCCGCCGATGCGCAGGAACGCCGCCTCGACGACGTCGGCGCCCGCCGGGTGCGGGGTGATGGGCTCCAGGACGCCCGCCTTGGCGATCTCGGTCTCGTACGCGCCGATCGCCTTGCTCGGGGCGTCGGTGGGCTGGAAGGCCTCGAACTGGGCGGTGGTGGCGGGGACTCCGCGGTCGTAGCCCATGATGCGGGCGACGGCGGGGTCGTGCGTCATGAAGCTGATGAAGGTGGCGACCTCGGCGGGGTGCTTGGTGCGGGCGGTGCCGCTGAGCATCAGCGAGCCGAGGTACTGGCCGGTCTTCTTGCCGTCGGTGGTCGGGATGGGCGCGAGGCTGTAACTGCTCTTGCCCTCCGCGCTGTAGCGGACGGAGAAGTTGTCCCAGGTGAACTCGCCGGCGGAGAGGCCCTTGGCGAGCGCGGAGGCCGGCTTGATCTGCTCGACCTTCTTCTGGTCGGCGTAGACGCCGGACTTGACCCGGGCGAGCGCCTCGGTCCAGTACGGCAGCAGTTCGTTCTCACCGAAGCCCATGCCCTCCTCGGTGAAGAAGGCCTTGCCGTTCTGGCGGAGGATCAGGTCGTAGAGGTACATGACGCCGTGCGGGCCGGAGTCGCCGGCTATGCCCTGACCGGACTTGATCTTCTGCAGGCCCGCGTACCAGTCGTCCCAGGTCCAGCCGAGGCCGTGGTCGACGCCGGCCTTCTCGAAGACCTTCTCGTCGATGACCAGGGCCATCGAGTTGCTGCCGACCGGGACGCCGAGCAGCTTGCCGTCGATCTCGGCGAACTTCTCCAGGCCGGCGCGGAAGCCCTCCAGTTCGAGATTGCCCTTCTTCGCCTGCGGGTTGAGGTCGAGCAGGACGTTCTTCGCCTCGTACTTGCGGAGGAAGGTGACCGCGTTCTGGATGACGTCGGGCGGGTTGCCGCCGGCCGCCTGGGTGTTGAACTTCTTCCAGAAGTCCGGGTACTGCTGGAAGTCCGTCTTCACCTTGATCTTCGGGTGCTTCTTCTCGAAGAGCGCGACGCACTCCTGGACCTTCTTGGCCCGGTCGTCGGCGCCCCACCAGGCATGCCGGATGGTGACCGGCCCGTTCGAGCCGCCGCCCGAGCCGCAGCCCGCCGCGGTCAGCCCGAGACCGGCGGCCGAGAAGCCCGCGAGCTTCAGCATCTGCCGCCGGTCCATGCCCTGGTTCCGAGACATAGTTCGCCCCTACGCTTGATTGAATCGTTTTAGAAAGCGCTTGCCGGGTCAAAGTAGGGAGCGGCACCGGCGACGTCAATGGCTGGGACGAAAATCAATCGAAGCGCTTGAACGGGACGCCCGGGAACACGCCCGGCCGGAGCGCCCGCGGCATCCGGAAACGCCGACGGCCCGGAAGCTTCTGGAAGCTTCCGGGCCGTCGGTCCGGGGTGGGCGATACTGGGTTCGAACCAGTGACCTCTTCGGTGTGAACGAAGCGCTCTCCCACTGAGCTAATCGCCCGGGCGCACGCCAAACATTACCCCATGTCAGCGGCGCCCCACGACCATGCCCGGGTCACTCGTGGATCTTCCACGGCATGACGATTCCGAACTTCCAGACGTAGATCCCCACCAGCACCGCGATGATCACGAGCCCGATCACCGTGAGCGTGATGTTGCGCCGCCGGACCTTCGGATCGAGCGCCCGCTGGGCGGCCTCGGTGACCTTTCGGCGCGTCCAGCGCAGCACCAGCTGGGCCCAGACGAACTCGGTCGCCCAGATCGCCATGCCGCCGAAGATCACCAGCCAGCCGGGGCCGGGCAGCGGCAGCATCACGATGCCGGCCCCCACCACGGCCAGACCGACGATGAACACGCCGACCTGCCAGCTCAGGTGCAGCGTCCTGGACGCCTTGATGAACCCGGGCGCCCTGGAGCCGAGCTCCCGGTCCTCCTTCGTCACACCTTCCGTGACGTCCCCCGTCACGCTCTTTCGTTCTTCCCCCGTGGCGGAAGCCGGATCCGCCGGTGCGGCGGCCCCGTCCCGCTCGTCACTCTCCGCATTCATGGGGGTCAACCTACCCGAACGCTCCTCGTCACCGGAATGGCCGCATGACTCAAAGTTACACACCGCTGTACGAGCTACCTGAAGGATCACAAAACGGTCAGAGGGGTTTACAACGCCACCGTAGGTGGCATGTCGATTTCGCCGACGTGCGAATCCCCGAGCGCACACTGAGCGAAAGGCCCTGGCGCTTATGAACACCACGGTCAGCTGCGAGCTGCACCTGCGCCTCGTTGTGTCGAGCGAGTCCTCACTGCCTGTACCCGCGGGCCTGCGGTATGACACGGCCGATCCGTATGCCGTGCACGCCACCTTCCACACCGGAGCGGAGGAGACGGTCGAGTGGGTTTTCGCCCGTGACCTCCTTGCCGAGGGGCTGCACAGGCCCACCGGCACCGGAGACGTCCGTGTCTGGCCATCCCGTAGTCACGGCCAGGGCGTCGTCTGTATCGCACTGAGCTCCCCAGAGGGCGAAGCCCTGCTGGAGGCCCCGGCAAGGGCCCTGGAGTCGTTCCTGAAGAGGACCGACGCCGCGGTTCCGCCGGGGACCGAGCATCGTCACTTCGATCTCGATACGGAGCTCTCACACATCCTGGCCGAGAACTGAGCCAGGCCGAGAGCTGCACGGCGCCGTCCGACTCGGGGAGACGGCGCCGCGCAGACAACCTCATACGGCTGACACCGGCGCGGTCACCACGGAATCCACCGTGGTGACCGCGCCGGTCCGCGTTCCCCCGCTCCCCCGTGACGCCGTCGCACCCTCCCGGAGGCCGCACCTGCCCGCCGGACAGCCGCGGGACTCCCGGCCGCTCCCGGATGCCCGGGAGGTGCGCCCCAGGGGCCCCACAGGCCCCTCCGCACCCCTGCGCGGCAGGGCCGAGCCAGTAGAGTCAGCCCGCATCGGCGGGTGTCCCGCCCGCCGGAGGCCAGGGAGCGGAAGCGTGCTGATCCCCCACGACACCCGGATCGCCCTCGAAACGGTGGTCGATCTGGTGAACACCGCGCCGGAGAGCGAGCAGCCCGAAGGCGGCGAACCCGTCGACGGGCTCGCCGACACCGCGGCGCTCTACGCGTTCGCCGGACGCCACCGGGTCAGCGGCGTGGGCGAGCTCGGCGAGAAGGACCTGAGGGCCGTCCACGACGTACGGGCACGGTTCGCCGACGTCTTCGCGGCCACCGACGCGGCGGTCGCCGCCTCACTGGTCAACGCACTCGTGGCCGCCGCGGGCACGACGCCGCAGCTGAGCAACCACGACGGCTACGACTGGCACGTGCACTACTTCGCGCCGGACGCCTCGCTGGCCGACCACCTCGCGGCGGACTGCGGCATGGCACTCAGTTTCATCATCGTGGCGGGCGAGACGGAGCGGCTGCGGCGGTGCGAGGCGCCGGACTGCCGGCACGCCTTCGTCGACCTCTCGCGCAACCGCTCCCGCCGCTACTGCTCCAGCCGCACCTGCGGTAACCGCTTGCACGTCGCCGCGTACCGCGCGCGCCGCAGGGAAGCGGCCGGCTGACCGTTCACAGCACGAAGAGATCGTGCAACGCGGCCATCAGCAGCAGACTGCCGATCACCGTGAGGAAGATCATCAGAGGGGGCTGGGAAAGCGCGAAGAGGCAGCCACGCGGCTCTTCGGCAGGGGGTGCGGGGGCATCGCCCCGGGAGGTGTCCACCATCTCGGGACGATCATGACGCAGTCCGGCCCCCGCGTGTGGTCAACACGCCTTTTCGTGGCGGGAGTTCACTCCCCGAAGGAGGTTGCGAATCGCTCCGGCGTCCGATCCCCCGTCACGCTTTCGGAACGGCGCTCCCCCGCACCCGGCCCCGCCCGTCAGCCCAGGTCGCGCAGCATACGCAACTGCGCGGCGCGGTGGACCGATGCGCCGCCCTCGTGGCCGTTCCAGGGGTAGACCTCGATCTCCTTGGGACCGGCCCAGTTGTTGTAGGCGGCGAAGACCGTGGACGGCGGGCAGACGAAGTCCATCAGCGCCACCGAGTACAGCGCCGGCAGGTCCGCCCGGGCGGCGAAACTGATGCCGTCGAAGTAGGACAGGGTCCGGAACACCTGGTCGGCGTGGCCGTGTTGGGTGGCCAGGAAGCGGACGATCTCCTGGTACGGGTCCTTGTCGGTGATCTCCACGGCCCGCCGGAAGTGCGTCAGGAAGGGTACGTCGACGAGCGCGGCCTTGACGTGGGGGCTGAGCCCCGCCACCGCCTGGGCGATGCCGCCGCCCTGGCTGCCGCCGTGCACGACGATCCGGTCCGGGTCGACGGACGGGTGGGCACGGGCCACTTCGACGGCGCGCACCGCGTCGGTGAACACCCGCCGGTAGTAGTACGTGTCGGGGTCGAGGATGCCGCGGGTCATGAAGCCGGGCGACTGCGGGTTGGCGCCGCCGTGCGGGTCGGCGGTGGAGCCCGCCGAGTGGCTGTTGACGGCGCCCTGGCCGCGGGTGTCCACGACCAGGGCGGCCCAGCCGGCGGCGGGCCACACCAGGTGGTCGTGCGGCAGTCCGCGCCCGCCGCCGTATCCGAGGTAGTGGACGACGGTGGGCAGGGGGCCCTCGGCACCGGCGGGCACGTTCAGCCAGGCCCGTATGCGGTGGCCGCCCCAGCCGGCGAACGACACGTCATGGACGTCGACGTTGCTCAACGCCGCGTCGTAGGGGCTGAATTCGGCGTCCAGCGGGTGCTCGCCCGCCTCGTCGAGCGTGCGGCGCCAGAAGGCGTCGAAGTCGTCCGGTTCACCGGACTCCGGCCGGTAGCTGCGGAGTTGGTCGAGGGGCAGGTCGAACAGGGACACGGCATCTCCATTTCGGGCATGCGGAAAGGGACGGCAGGGGCGGTGAGGGGGAGCGCGGGGCTCAGCGGGGCGTGGAGCTCGATGCGCGCACGACGAGTTCCGGCTGGAGCACCACGCTGCGGTGCTCGTGGGTGCCGTCCTCGTCGTCGGCCTCCTCCAGCAGGAGTTCGGCGGCCATCCGGCCCATGACGACGGCGGGCTGGCGGACCGAGGTCAGCGGTACGGCGGCGGCCGCGGCGAACTCGATGTCGTCGTACCCGACGATGGCGATGTCCTGCGGCACCCGCACCCCCGCCGCGTACAGGGACTGGAGCACACCGAGGGCGAGCAGGTCGTTCGCGCAGAACACGGCGGTGGGGCGCGGGACGAGCCCGAGCAGCCGGGCGCCGGCGTCGCGGCCCGCCGCCACGTCCAGGCGGTCGGAGGGGATCTCGACGAGTGCCCCGGGCGGCAGCCCGGCCTCGGCCAGGGCGGACAGCGCGCCCTCGCGGCGGTCCCGGATCTGGTGCAGGTCGCCGGGTCCGCTGACGTACGCCACCGAGCGGTGCCCGGCGGAGATCAGATGACCGACGGCCAGGGCGCCGCCCCGCACGTCGTCGACGGAGACCGCGCAGGTGCCGGTGCCGGAGGCGACCCGGTCGACCAGCACGTACGGGATGCGGTGGCGGCTGAAGGAGTCGAGGTTGCGGCCGGTGGCGTCGGCCGGTGTGACCAGGACGCCGCACACCCGCTGCTCCGCGAAGAGACCGAGGTACTCGGCCTCCTCCGCGGGGCTCTGGCCGCTGTTGCAGACCATGACGCCGAGGCCCGCCTGACGGGCGGCGCGCTCGGCGCCGCGGGCCACGTCGACGAAGAACGGGTTGCCCATGTCCAGGACGAGGAGCGCCATGATCCGGCTGCGGCCCGCCCTGAGCTGGCGGGCCGACTCGCTGCGGACGTAGCCGAGCTCCTCGATGGCGGCCAGCACCCGGGCCCGGGTCTCGGGCAGCACGGCCTCGGGGCGGTTGATCACGTTGGAGACCGTGCCCACGGAGACCCCGGCCTGCCGGGCCACATCCTTGATCCCTGCCACACGCGCCACTTGCCCTGCCCCACTGATGCCCTTGGCCGCACTCGTGAAGCGGCGTCACCCCATCGTACGGACGGCGTGATCGTACGAACGGCGTGAATGAATTGTTTCAATCGGTTCGGGACGCTAGCCCTCTCGCCCAACGCCGTCAAGGATCATGACTGAATCGATTCATACTACAGCTGTTCCGTCGCGGCCGAAGAGGACCTGAGGACCGGGCCGGGGAAGGACCGGGCCGGGCGTCAGATGCCGTGCTTCTTCAGAATGGCCTCGATGTCGCTGAAGTCGTCGCCCTGCCCCGTGGGCGCCGCCTGCTTCTTCGGAGCCTGTCGCGGCTGGGCCGCCGGGACACCGGCGCCCAGTGAGGGGGCCGCGGCGGCGGGCGCCACGGCATCGCCCTGCGCGGCCCGGGCGGCGGCCTTGCGTTCCTTGCGGCTGCCCCCGCCGCGGCGTTCGATCGCGCGCGTGGTGATGAACAGCAGCCAGGCCACCCCCAGCACCCCGAAGCCCAGCCAGACGCTCGGCTTGAAGGCGATGTCCGACACCCACTCGACGACCCCGGTCAGCACCAGGCCGATCGGCACCAGGGAGTAGGCGGCGATCCTGGTCGCCGCCAGGAACCGCTTCCGGTACGCGGTGACGGCGGCGATACCCAGGCCGGCCGCGGACGCCGCGGAACAAATGGTCTCGGCAAGCATCGGTGCCTCCAGGCGCAGGGGAAACGTCCCTTCCATCCTGCACCGGTCATCGTCCGGGGGGCCACGCTCCCGGCCCACATCAGGGACATTTCAGGGCCGGGCTCCTCCCCAGGTGCCGTGCGGGAGGGTGCCGGACGGCATGGGACCGGTCGCCGCTCCCCCGCCTCCGGGGCTCGGTCGTGGCACGCCCGCGCTCCCTGGGAGACTGGTCCCATGAGCGATTCCACCCCCGCAGCACCGGTCGTCCTCGACGTCTGGTGCGAGCTCCAGTGCCCCGACTGCCACCACGCCCTCGCCGATGTGCACGCCCTGCGCGCCCGGTACGGCGACCGGATCGACATCCGGCTGCGGCACTTCCCGCTGGAGAAGCACAAGCACGCCTACGCGGCGGCGCAGGCCGCCGAGGAGGCGGCGGCACAGGGCAAGGACTGGCCCTACATCGAGGCGGTGCTCGCCCGCACCGCCGACCTCGGCCGCACCGGCGAGCCGCTGCTGATCGAGGTCGCGGGGGAACTCGGTCTGGACGCCGAGGAGTTCGACACCGCCCTGATCGACGGCAGGCACATGCTGATCGTCGACGCCGACCAGGCCGAGGGCAAGGCGATCGGCGTCACCGGCACGCCCACGTACGTGATCGGCGGGGAGCGGCTGGACGGCGGCGCGAGCCAGGAGGGCCTGCGCGGGCGGATCGAGGAGATCGCCGACCGGCTGCTCGCGGACCAGGACTGAGAACCGGCGGCCGGATCCGCTCCGCGCACCGGGTCCCGGCAGCGGCTACAGCGGTTTGACCAGGTTGTACTGCGTCGGCTCGTAGCCGAGCGACTCGTACAGCCGCACCGCGGGCGTGTTGGCCGTGACGACGTGCAGACCCAGCCGTACGTCGCCGGCGGCCAGCGCGAGCCGTTCGGCCTGGAGCATCAGCGCGCGGCCGAAGCCCCGGCCCCGGAACCGCTCGTCCACCTCGACGTCGAAGACGTAGCCCACGGTCAGGCCGGGATGCATCTCGAACCGGGCCACCCAGACGTACCCGGCCCGCTCGCCCTCGTGCACCAGGAGGTGCAGCCGCGCCCCCTCGGTGGCCAGGCCGTCGGGCAGGTGTCCGGCGTGCGAGGCACGGGCCGCCCGCAGCGCCGTCTCCCGTGACGCACCGCGCGTCACCAGGCTCTCCGCGTAGGCGGCGATCGCCCCGTCCTCCCAGGCCGCGAACTCCTCCGGCGTCATCGGCCGGGCGGTCAGCCCGTCCGGGAGGGCCGGGGGCGTGGACGGCAGCCGCTTGAGCATGTTCCGGCTGCGCTCGGTGTAGCCGAGTGCGGCGGTCAGCCGTCGTGCGGCGGTGTTGTCGGCGGCCACCTCCGTCCGCACCTGGGTGCAGCCCCAGCCCCGCAGCACCTCTTCGGCCGCCAGCGCGGCGATGGTGCCGCGGCCGCGCCGTCGCACGGGCTCGTCGACGCGCAGGGCCCGCAGCACCCCCGTGCCGCCGTCCGAGCCCGCTTCGGTGCCGATCTCCACGGCCCCGACGGGCCGCCCGTTGTCGCACACGTCGTACGCGCGGCTCTGCGCGCCGTCGGCGCCTGGCTGGATCGGCCCGGAGGGCCGGAGTGTCGTGGTCATCAGAGAGGTTCTATCCCCTGCCCGCGGGCCCGTCATCCGCTTTTGCGGGCCCGGAGCCGCTCGGCGGCCCCGGGCGTCGCGCTCACGGGTCCAGGTCGTCGCCGGCCCGCTCGTCGAAGACGCGCATGGCCTTGGCGGTCACCGGTCCGGGCCCGCCGGGCAGTTCCCTGCCGTCGACCCGGTGGACGGCCTGGACGTCGCGGAGGGTGGAGGTCAGGAAGATCTCCTCGGCCCGGTCCAGGACGTCGAAGGGCAGCTCCGTCTCCTGCGCCCCGGTCCACTCCACGGCCAGGGCGCGGGTGATCCCGGCCAGACAGCCGGAGGCCACCGGCGGCGTGTGGAGCCGGCCGTCGAGTACGACGAAGACATTGGAACCGGTGCCCTCGCAGAGCTGTCCGACGGTGTTGGCGAACAGTGCCTCGGACGCGCCCCGCTCGTGGGCGCGGGCGAGGGCGACGACGTTCTCCGCGTACGAGGTGGTCTTGAGCCCGGTGAGCGCGCCGCGTTCGTTGCGCGTCCAGGGCACGGTGATCACCGCCGTGGTGTCCGGGCGCCGCTGCACCTCGCCGAGGGCGACGACGAGCCCGGGTCCGTCCGTGCCCCGGTCGGAGCCGAGCGGCGAGATCCCGCCGGTGTACGTGATGCGCATCCTGCCGAGTGCGGCCGGATTGGCCTCGGTGACGGCGGCGCAGGCCCGGCGCACCTCGTCGAGGTCGGGGGCCGGCAGGCCGAGGCCCCGGGCGGAGCGGGCCAGCCGGTCGAGGTGCCGGGTGAGGGCGAAGGGGCGGCCGTCGGTGGTCCTGACCGTCTCGAAGACGCCGTCGCCGACGGTCAGCCCGTGGTCGAGCACGGACACCCGGGCGTCATCGGCGGCCCGCAGTGCCCCGTTGACCCAGATCCTCATGGTGCGGTCCTTCCGGTTGCTTCGTAGGCGCCCGACGCTACCGCGAGCAGCCTGGACGCCTTCAGTTCGGTCTCGTCCCATTCCCGTTCCGGATCCGAGCCCCAGGTGATACCGGCGCCGGTGCCGAACCGCAGCACCGGTGCGGCCCCGGTCCGGTCGGTCCAGAAGGTGCGGATGCCCACGGCGAGCGAGGCGGTGGCCCGGTCGGCGTCCACCCAGCCGATGCCGCCGCAGTACGGGCCGCGCGGGGCGGTCTCCAGTTCCTCGATGATCCTCAGCGCGCTGGACTTGGGGGCCCCGGTGACCGAACCGGGCGGAAAGGCGGCGGCGAGGAGTTCCGGCCAGCCGGCGCCGTCGGCGAGCCGGCCGCGGACGGTGGAGACGAGGTGGACCAGGCCCGGGTGCTTCTCGACGGCGCAGAGGTCGGGGACGGTGACCGATCCGCTGGCGCAGACCCGGCCCAGGTCGTTGCGGACCAGGTCCACGATCATCACGTTCTCGGCGTGGTCCTTCTCCAGCAGGTCGGCCTCGGTGCGGCCGGTGCCCTTGATCGGCCCGGACTCGACCGTACGGCCGTCCCGGCGCAGGAACAGTTCGGGCGAGGCGGTCGCGATCTCCACGCCGTGCCCGGGCAGCCGAATCGTTCCTGCGTACGGGGCGGGGTTGCCGCGCGCCAGCAGGGCCGTGAGGGCGTCCACGTCCGCCGCCGCCGGGTCCGGCAGCGGCGCCGTCATCACGCGGCAGAGGTTGGCCTGGTAGACCTCGCCCGTCGCGATGTACGCGCGGATGCGGCGTACTCCCGCCGTGTACGCGGCGCGGTCGAGGGAGGACGTCCAGTCACCGGCGGCGGGTCCGCGCCAGGCGCCGCGCACCGGTGCGGGCACGGGTGCGGTACGCACGGTGGCGAAGCGGGCACAGACGAGCCGGCCCTCGAAGTCCGCGGACACCGCCCAGAAACCGGACGATTCGAGGGCCGCGGGATCACTGGTGACATCCTGCAGATCGGAGGCGACGAGGCCGCCGAAGCGGGCCATTGGGGCGAGGTCGTGCACGTCGGTGAGTCTAGGACGGCCCGCGGTGACCTGCGCCGGGCTGAGCGCACCTGCGCACGCTGCACAAACGCGTTTTTGTACTGGCCCCGGAATCCGCTAGAGTTCAACACGTCGCCGGGACGCGCAAGTGAACCGGAACCGACAAGCGGACGTAGCTCAGTTGGTAGAGCGCAACCTTGCCAAGGTTGAGGTCGCCAGTTCGAACCTGGTCGTCCGCTCGCAGAAGGTGGGGGATCTTCCCGAACTCCCACCCCTGGTGGAGTGGCCGAGAGGCGAGGCAACGGCCTGCAAAGCCGTCTACACGGGTTCAAATCCCGTCTCCACCTCCAAGGACGATTAGCTCAGCGGGAGAGCACTTCCCTGACACGGAAGGGGTCACTGGTTCAATCCCAGTATCGTCCACCGGTCCGCAAGGATCCCCGCGCGATTAGCTCAGCGGGAGAGCGCTTCCCTGACACGGAAGAGGTCACTGGTTCAATCCCAGTATCGCGCACGCAGTACACGCAGGGTCACCCTGCGCGATTAGCTCAGCGGGAGAGCGCTTCCCTGACACGGAAGAGGTCACTGGTTCAATCCCAGTATCGCGCACCGTCCGAAGCCCCGGTCGTCTCGACGACCGGGGCTTCGTCGTGTCCGGGCTCGTCGCGACCGGCCCGACGGCCGTGTCCGTACCGCGGCCCGGACGGGGTCCGTCCGGGCCGCGGTACGGCGAGCGGGTCAGGACGAGAAGAGCATGCGGCCGAAGCTCTTCTGGCGGTAATGGCCGCCGTGGTGCCCGCCGTGATGCTGAGGGGCGCCCCAGGCGGGCGCCGGCGCGGCCGGGTAGGCCTGCGGGGCGGGCGGCGCGGGCGGAGCCTGCTGGTTCCACTGCGACTCCATGCGGGTCAGGGACTCCAGCTCGCCGTAGTCCAGGAATATCCCCCGGCAGCCGCTGCACTGCTCGATCTGAATGCCGTTGCGGTTGTACGTGTGCATCTGTGCGTGGCACTTGGGACACTGCATCTTCGGGCTCACTCCTCGCCGTCGGTTAGCCGTCGCCGGAATGCATGCCCGGCGGCGGTCGGTTCACCCTACGACGAGTGTTCGGCGGTCAACTCGGGCGGGAGAGAGGCAATTCGGGCACAGGCGTCGATCATCACCTGTTCCACCTCATCCGGAGCCCTGTGCTCCGCAGCGGACTTGGCGAGGGCGAGTGCCGCGGTCTGCACGGTGAGGGCCCGGGCGGCCACGTCCAGTCCGGGCCACGGGTCGCCGTCGGCACGTACCGCGGGACCGCCCGCGGCCCGGTAGGCGGACAGGAAGCGGAACCAGACCTCGGGCGGCAGCAGCCCGGCCGCGTACCAGGCGGCGGGCCGCGCGAGATCCCACGCGGGGTCGCCGAGCCCCGCGTCGTCGACGTCGATCAGCAGCCACGCACCGTCCGCGCCCGGGTGCCGCACGAGCTGCCCCAGGTGCAGATCGCCGTGGCAGACGGCGTGCGCGGGAGCCGGTGCCTCGTCCCGCGCCCAGCCGGGCAGCCCGCGCCAGGCCGCGAGGACGGGAGCCGCGGCCGGATCGCCGGGCCGGGCCGCACACATCCGGGCGACGGCGAGCGCGGCCTTGGCCGGGCCCCTCATGGCGGGCAGGGCGGGTGACGCGGCCGGTGCGGGGTGCCGGCTCCTGGTGCGGTGGAGGCGTGCCAGGAGCGTGGCGGCCTCCTCCCACGGCGCCCGGTCCGGGTCGTCCGGGTCCACGGGCTGCCCGTGGGGCCACAGGGTCACCGGGCGGCCGTGCAGCTCGGTGAGGAAAGGCGAGGCGGGGCCGGCCGCGCCGGGCTCCGGCATGGGGTCCTCGGCGGGCCTTGCCGGCAGGGGGGCGAGCAGGATGCCGGTGAGGCCGGGGTCCGCGGCCAGCCGGAGGCGTGCGCGCAGGGCGGCGGTGTCCGTGCCGGGGGCGTGGGCCTTGGCGACGACGCCGCCGCACCGGACCACCGTGCCGTCCGCCCGGTCCGCGAGGACGGCCGGCGGCGGGCATCCGCAGCGCTCCCCCGCACCGGCACGGGCCGCTTCGCGGTCCGCCCGGTGGGCTCCCGCGTGGACTGCCTCGTGGGCGAGGGCGCCCAGCGCGGTGACGAGTGCGGTGGTCACGTACTCCCCCGGTGGCACAGGATCGGCGGGCCCGGCCGGCGCCGTACCCGCCGCAGAGCGTACGCGGATCGGACCGGACGGCCGGTGGACGGGGTACGCCGGTGTCCGTACCGGCCCCGGACAGCGCGATGTCCGGTCAGCTCCCCAGCTGACCGGACAAACGCTGCCGTCCGCCGCACCCCCGTCCCCACGGGGTTGTTGGCCGGATGTCCCGGTCCGGACCGCTCTTCCGGACCCGGGGCGCCGCTCAGCGCCCCAGCATCACGCCCACGGACGACGCCTGTGTGACCACCGCTTCCCAGCCGCCGAAGACGACTGCGAGCAGGGCCGCCAGAGGAAGAACCATGGCCGTCGCCACCAGTGGGTGACGCTTGCCGGACGACGGGCGGCTGCCGAACGAGGCGTATGCCTTACGTCCCTGCGTGCGGATCGCTGTCCGCGCTGCCGTGTCCGCCATGGTTCCTCTCCTGACCTGATGTGGAGCGGCGGGCGTTTGACCTCGGGGGACGAGTGCGACGCCCGCCGCTTGACTTCAACATTAGGGATCCGGGAGACGGGCGGCGTCATGCCCGCGTACCGAATGCCGGGCCTCCCGGAGGATGAGCCGTGGGTAGCCGGCGTACTCCCCTGGGTGGAGACGGGGCTACCCGGCGTTGGGGTCATCCCGGAGGGGACGCTCGGAGGCGTCCTCCCTGGGGACCGGCTGTTCGACCAGGGCGAGCACCCTGGTCGCCATGAAGCGGGCGGTGCGCACCACGGACCCGCTCCGCGTGACTTCACTCACTTCGACCACCCCTCGGCGGACCGCGGTCTCCACCCTGCGCCCTGCTCTGGAGGCCACCACTTCGTAGGTCCGGGTGGTGTCCCCGGCGTCCACGACTATCTCGACTCGATCGCCCTTCATTGATCCAATCCCCCTTCTGCGACGGACCTTTGAGATCTCGCACGGGCCGGGGAGCGTGGATCCGCGGCTCCCTGACCACTCCTCAAGTTTCCCACCCGGCACTGACAATCGAATCTCCGGCGAGGGCGCGGCCTCTGAGCGCCCCGGGCGGCGGGTACGTAAGCTGTGCCTCGTCAGGCGGACCAGGCAGCGGGGATGGGCAGACATGGCGATGATGCGGCTCCGGCGCGAGGACCCGCGTGTCGTCGGCTCGTTCAGACTGCACCGGCGGCTCGGGGCGGGCGGCATGGGTGTCGTGTACCTGGGTTCGGACCGGCGGGGCCAGCGGGTCGCGCTGAAGGTGATCCGGCCCGACCTGGCGGAGGATCAGGAGTTCCGCTCGCGGTTCGCGCGCGAGGTGTCCGCGGCCCGGCGGATCCGCGGCGGCTGTACGGCCCGGCTGGTCGCCGCCGACCTGGAGGCGGACCGTCCGTGGTTCGCGACGCAGTACGTACCGGGGCCGTCGCTGCACGACAAGGTGGCCGAGGAGGGTCCGCTGTCGGCGGCCGAGGTGGCCTCGATCGGGGCGGCGCTCTCCGAGGGCCTGGTGGCGGTGCACGAGGCCGGTGTCGTCCACCGTGACCTGAAGCCGTCGAACATCCTGCTGTCCCCCAAGGGCCCGCGGATCATCGACTTCGGAATCGCCTGGGCGACCGGTGCGTCCACGCTCACGCACGTCGGCACGGCGGTGGGTTCGCCCGGCTTCCTCGCGCCGGAGCAGGTGCGGGGCGCGGCCGTGACGCCGGCGACGGACGTCTTCTCCCTCGGGGCCACGCTGGCCTACGCGGCGATGGCCGACTCGCCTTTCGGGCACGGCAGTTCCGAGGTGATGCTGTACCGCGTGGTGCACGAGGAGCCTCAGCTGTACGACGTGCACGACGCGCTCGCACCGCTGGTGAGCGCCTGCCTGGCGAAGGACCCGGAGGAGCGGCCCAGCACCCTGCAACTCTCCATGCGGCTCAAGGAGATCGCGGCGCGGGAGGCGCAGGGGCTGCACGAGAGCCGGCCGCCGGCGCAGCGCTCGCCGCAGGAGGCGGACCGCCCGACCGGCCGTCTCGACGGCCCGTACACCGAGCAGCAGACGCGTCGCGCCGCCGGTCCGGGGCCGGCGTCGCGTCCGCAGAACCGGCAGACGGCTTCACCCCGTCCGGCGGCCCCGCGCACCGGTGGTTCGCGCCCCGCGCAGCAGCCGCCGCGCAGCACGACGCGTCCGGGGAAGCGGTCCCAGGGCTCGGCCGGGACGAACGGCAGGCCGGGCACGCGGCCCGGCCCCCGCACGACCTCGACCGGCCGGCGTCCTGCCAATCCGCGGCTGCTGCGGCAGCGGCTGGTGGTCTTCGTCGTGGTGACGCTGCTGGTGGCGCTGGGGATCGCGGCGGCCCAGGGCTGCCAGGGACCGGCCCGCGGTCTGGGCGCGGGCCAGCACCAGGAGCAGAGCGAGCGGTAGGCCGCTCGCCCCGGATCGGCTCGGGGGGCTCAGTTCTCCGGGCGGCCGGTGGCGACCGCGTAGAAGGCGACCGCTGCGGCCGCGCCGACGTTCAGCGAGTCGACGCCGTGGGCCATCGGGATGCGTACCCATTCGTCGGCGGCGACGAGGGCCTGCGTGGACAGTCCGTCGCCCTCGGCTCCGAGCATCAGGGCGACCTGGTCCATCCGGTGCGGGGCGGCCTCCTCGATGCTGCTGGCCTTCTCGTCCGGGGTGAGCGCGAGGAGCTTGAAACCGGCTTCCCGTACGGTCTCCAGCGCCTTGGGCCAGGTGTCGAGGCGGGCGTAGGGCACGGAGAAGACGGCGCCCATCGAGACCTTGACCGAGCGCCGGTACAGCGGGTCCGCGCAGTCCGGGGAGAGGAACACGGCGTCCATGCCGAGGGCGGCGGCGCTGCGGAAGATCGCGCCGATGTTGGTGTGGTCGTTGACCGCCTCCATGACGACCACACGGCGGGTGATGCGGAGCAGTTCGTCGGCGGTCGGCAGCGGCTTGCGCTGCATGGAGGCGAGGGCGCCGCGGTGGACGTGGTAGCCGGTGACGCGTTCGGCGAGCTCGGGGCTGACCGCGTACACGGGCGCCGGGACCTCGTCGATGACGTCGCGCATCAGGTCGACCCACTTCGCCGAGAGCAGCATGGAGCGCATCTCGTACCCGGCGTGCCGGGCGCGTCTGATCACCTTCTCCCCCTCGGCGATGAAGAGGCCCTCGGCGGGCTCGCGCCTGCGCCGCAGTTCGACGTCGGTCAGTCCGATGTAGTCGCTCAGGCGGGGGTCGTCGGGGTCGTCGACGGTGATGAGATCAGCCACAGGTTGATACTGCCTTGTCCGGTGTGTGGTGCCAACGGTCTGGAGGAAGATCCGTTACCGCTGGTTACTCGGTGGTTCGCGCGACGGCCCCGGGGCCGACCGCGACGACGTCGCCGATGACGATGACGGCGGGCGGGCGGACGTCCTCGGCCACGGCCCGTTCGGCGACCGTGGCGAGCGTCGCGTCGACGCGGCGCTGGGCGGCCGTGGTCCCTTCCTGGACCAGGGCGACGGGGGTCTCGGGGGACCTGCCGTGCGCGATGAGCGTACGGGCGATGGCGCCGATCTTGTCGACGGCCATCAGGAGCACCAGGGTGCCGCGCAGCCGGGCGAGCGCCTCCCAGTCGACCAGGGATCGCTCGTCGTCGGGGGCGACATGACCGCTGACCACGGTGAACTCGTGGGCGACACCGCGGTGGGTGACGGGGATGCCGGCCGCGCCGGGAACCGAGATCGAGCTGGAGATGCCGGGCACGACGGTGCACGCGATGCCCTCGGCGGCGAGCGCCTGCGCCTCCTCCATGCCGCGCCCGAAGACGAACGGGTCGCCGCCCTTGAGCCGCACGACGGCCTTGCCCGCCTTGGCGTGCTCGATCAGCGCGTTGTTGATCGCCTCCTGCGCCATGTAGCGGCCGTACGGGATCTTCGCGGCGTCGATCACCTCGACGTGCGGCGGCAGTTCGTCCAGCAGGTCGCGCGGGCCGAGCCGGTCCGCGATGACGACGTCGGCCTCGGCGAGGAGGCGGCGGCCGCGGACGGTGATCAGGTCGGGGTCGCCGGGGCCGCCGCCGACCAGGGAGACGCCGGGGGCCCTGGTGCGGTGGTGGGGGGCGGCGAGGGTGCCGTCGCGCAGGCCCTCGACGATGGCGTCGCGGACGGCGGCGGAGTGGCGCGGGTCCCGGCCGTGGGTGTCGGTGGTGAGCACGGCGACGGTCACGCCCTCGCTGCGGCCGGTGGCGGGGGTCAGGGCGGTGGCGGCGTCCGCGTTGTCGCTGCGGACGCACCAGGTGCGGGTGCGCTCGGCCTCGGCGGAGGCGGCGGCGTTGGCCGCGGTGTCGTCGGACGCGACGAGGGCGTACCAGGTGTCGGCCAGGTCCCCGTCGGCGTACGGGCGGCGCTCCCAGCGGATCTCGCCGGCGTCGGCCATCGCCTCGACGGACGGGGTGGCGGACGGCGAGACGAGGACGATGTCGGCGCCGGCCGCGATGAGGGCGGGGAGGCGGCGCTGCGCGACCTGGCCGCCGCCGACGACGACTACGCGGCGCCCGCTGAGGCGCAGTCCGACGGGGTAGGCGGGGTGATCGGCGTGCTCGGCCATGGCGGTGCGGGCTCCTCGTGCGATGCGGGGGCTGCGGCCGCTGCGGCGGTGGAGCGGCTGTGACGTGCGGTGTTCACGATACGGGGTGGCGCGCGGGGCCGAGCGGGGCTCCGCCCGCGCGCGCGGTCAAGCCGGACGGGCAGGATCAGGCCCCTCCGGCGGTTGAGGAGCGGGGGTCCGGGGGCAGCGCCCCCGAGACCCCCGCGGCTGCGCTACTTCTCCGTGACGCCCGCCGAGTCGAACGTCGCCACCTCGTGCATCGCGCGCGCCGCGCTCTGCACGATCGGCAGGGCCAGCAGCGCACCCGTGCCCTCGCCGAGCCGGAGGTCGAGGTCGACCAGCGGGCGCAGCCCCAGCTTGTTGAGCGCGGCGACATGGCCGGGCTCGGCACTGCGGTGGCCCGCGATGCAGGCGGCCAGGGCCTCCGGTGCGATGGCCCGGGCGACCAGGGCCGCGGCCCCCGCGCTCACGCCGTCGAGGATGACCGGGGTGCGGAGCGACGCGCCGCCGAGCAGGAACCCGGCCATCGCGGCGTGCTCCAGACCGCCGACGGCGGCCAGCACGCCGATCGGGTCGGCCGGGTCCGGCTGGTGCAGGTCGAGGGCGCGGCGCACCACGTCGACCTTGCGGGCGTGCATCTCGTCGTTGATGCCGGTGCCGCGACCGGTCACCTCGGCCGGGTCCATCCCCGTGTACACGCAGATCAGGGCGGCCGAAGCCGTGGTGTTGGCGATGCCCATCTCGCCGGTGAGCAGGCCCTTGTTGCCTGCGGCGACCAGGTCGCGGGCGGTCTCGATGCCGACCTCGATCGCGGCGAGCACCTCCTCGCGGGTGAGCGCGGGGCCGGTCGTGAAGTCGGCCGTGCCCGCGCGCACCTTGCGCGGCAGCAGGCCGGGCGTCGCGGGCAGCTCCGAGGCCACGCCGACGTCGACCACGCACACCTCGGCGCCGACCTGGGCCGCGAAGGCGTTGCAGACCGCGCCGCCGCCGAGGAAGTTGGCGACCATCTGGCCGGTGACCTCCTGCGGCCAGGCCGTGACGCCCTGGGCGTGGACTCCGTGGTCGCCCGCGAAGATCGCGACGGCCGCGGGCTCCGGGATCGGCGGCGGGCACATCCGGGAGAGCCCGGAGAGCTGGGCCGAGATGATCTCCAGCATGCCGAGCGCGCCGGCGGGCTTGGTCATCCGCTTCTGGCGCTCCCATGCCTCGCCGAGTGCCTTGGCGTCCAGCGGCCGGATGCTGGAGATGGTCTCCTGGAGCAGGTTGTGCGGCTCCTCGCCGGGCAGGGCGCGGCGGCCGTACGTCTCCTCGTGGACGACCCACGACAGCGGGCGCCGCTTGGACCAGCCCGCCTGCATCAGCTCGGGCTCCTCCGGGAACTCGTCGACGTAGCCGACACAGAGGTACGCGACCACTTCGAGGTGCTCGGGCAGTCCCAGGGCACGGACCATCTCGCGCTCGTCGAAGAAGCTGACCCAGCCGACGCCGAGTCCTTCGGCTCGGGCCGCGAGCCACAGGTTCTCGACGGCGAGCGCCGAGGAGTACGGGGCCATCTGCGGCTGGGTGTGCCGGCCGAGAGTGTGGCGGCCGCCGCGGGTGGGGTCCGCCGTGACGACGATGTTGACCGGGGTGTCGACGATCGCCTCGATCTTCAGTTCCTTGAACTGCTTCGCCCGCGCCTTGGGGAGCGACTTCGCGTAGGCCTCGCGCTGGCGCTGCGCCAGTTCGTGCATGGAGCGGCGGGTCTCCGCGGAGCGGATGACGACGAAGTCCCAGGGCTGCGAGTGTCCCACGCTGGGCGCCGTGTGAGCGGCCTCCAGCACGCGCAGGAGCACCTCGTGCGGGATGGGGTCGGCACGGAAGCCGTTGCGGATGTCGCGGCGCTCGCGCATGACCCGCAGGACGGCGTCGCGCTCGGCGTCGTCGTAGCCGGGGGCGGGCGGCGTGGCGGCGGGCACGTCCTCGGCCGCCTCCGGGGCCTCGGCGAGTCCGACGACCGGGGCCTCGGGCTCCGGCTCCGTCACGGGTTCGGCAACGGCCTCGGGCCGTACGGCCTCCGGACCCGTCCGCTCAACTGCCTCGGGGTGGCCGACCGTGAGGTCCGGGGTCTCGATGACCTCGGGGCCCACCTCGGGCTCGGACTCGGCCAGGGACGCCGAAGGCACCTCGATGGGCGCTGCCTCGACAGTTGCCACCGGCTCCGTGGGCTCCGTGGGCTCCACCGGCTGCTCGGCCACCGGTGCCGGGGCCGGGTGCGGGGCGATCGACAGGGAGTCCGTCACGGGTACGAACCCGCCCAGCGATGCGCCTTCGGGAACGGGCTCCACCGGCTGCTCCGCCACCGGCGGCTCCACGGCCGCGACGGGTGCGACGGGCGCGGGCTCTTCTTCGGCCGGTACTGCTTCCTCGGCCGGTGCTGCTGCTTCGACCGGTGCTGCTGCTTCGACCGGTGCCGCCTCGGGGGCGGCTGCCTCGGGAACGGCGGCCTCGGCCCTAGGTTCTTCGACTGCGGGCGCTACCACGACGGGTGCTTCCACGACAGGTGCTTCGGCGACGGGCGCTTCCACGACAGGTGCTTCAGCGACCGGTGCTTCAGCGGCGGCCACCGCCTCGGCCACAGGCTCCGTCTCAGCAGCGACGGCCTCGAGAGCAACGACGTCAGGAGCAACGGTCTCCGGAGCGACGACCTCGGCGGGCGCGGCCTCGGCGGGCGCGGCCTCGGCCATCACCGGAACGGGAGCGGGCTCCTCGGCCGGCGCCTCCGCCACGAACTCGGCCACGGCCTCGGGCACGGGTTCCACCACTGACTCGACCGCGACCGGTTCCGGGACGACCGTTTCTGCGGGTGCGGGTGCGGGCGCCGGGGCGGCCACCTGGGCCACGACCGGGACCGCGGCCTGGGCCGCCCACTGGTTCGCGCTCTGCGGCGGGATCTCGCCGAGCTGCGGGCCCGGGAGCGCGGCCACCTCGTCGGCCGGCATCTCGAAGTACTCGGGTTCGGCGGTGGCCGGGCCCGCGTGCCGGGCGGGCGCCTGGACGGCGGTCCGCGTCTGGGGCTGGGCCTGCGGAGCGCCCGCCGGGCCGCGGTCGGCCAGCGAACGGACCACGCCGCCGCCGGACGTACCGCCGTAGGAGGGGCCGGAGTCGGCGGAGGCCGGGCCGCGGTGCAGCGGGCGGCGCACGGGTGCCTGCGTCTGCGCCACCGGGACCTGGGCCTGCGCCGGGGCGGGGACGGGCGACGGGATGCGCACGCCGCCGAGATCGACATGGCCGGAGTCCCGGCCGCCGGACTCGTGGGTGCCCTGGCCGGTCTCCTGCAGCGGCTCGGCGGCGGCCTGCTGCATGGCGTACGCCGGCGGCTGCTCCTGGAACTGGACGGGGCCCTGGGACTGCCCCTGCGGCAGGCCCTCGCCGTGCATCGCGTGCTGCGGCTGCGGGGCGGGCTGGTATCCGCCGCCCTGCTCGGGCAGCGGAGCCGGGGCGGCCTGGGGCTCGCTCCAGGCGCCCTGGGAACTGGGCATCAGCAGAAGGTCGTCGTCCTCGGACGCATGCTCGGAGGGATCGAGGAAGGTGTAGGCATCCGGGGCGGGGATGCCCGGCTGCTCCACCATGCCTGCGTTCTCCGGCAGTCCCTCGCCCGGGATCTGGCCGGTGTCACTCATGCGTACCCCTCGCCCATCGTCAGTGCTTCTTCGGCCCTTCGCCCGGGACGCCCGGACGCGGCACACCGGTGCTCGTCCAGTGGAACGAGCAGGCGCGCCGCGCGGCACGAATCGGTCGCGGACATACTGCATTCTCGCGTTCGTTCGCCGCCGCGGCAGGACATTTCGCCACGGCTCGCTGTGGACTGCGCCACGTCGCGCGTCCCCCGGTTCTGCCGTACCACAACGAGGGCCAAAACGGTCCCCTTTTCCGGACATTGACGAACGAAGCGACGAACGTCCGGGCGCGGTGCAACGATCGTTCAGCCTACCTCGCACCGTATGCGGGACGGGTCAGGGGGCAAGGTCCGAACGCAGTGCGGAAAGCAGGAAGACGACCGTGCGTTCGCGCTCCGCCCATGCGGCCGTGTCGAGTTCGACGGACTGGAGGAGCGAGCAGGCGACCGTGTAGCCGTTCTCGGTGAGGGCGGCGCCCAGTGCCTCGGCCTCGTCCCGGGTCGACGCGTGGGTCACGATCCGCTCGGGCCTGCGGTCGGCGACGGCGGTGACGACGGGCACGCCGCCGCCTCCGATCCGTACGACGTCGGGTTCGGGCAGCCGTTCCAGGACATGGGGTGCGCGGCCCTCGACGACCTGGAGCTGGACCCCGAAGGCCCGCGCGGCCGCGGTCGTGCGGGCGCAGGCGTCCGGGTCGCTGTCGACGGCCAGGACCGCCGCGCCGAAGCGGGCGGCCTCCACGGCCAGGGCGCCGCTGCCGGAGCCGATGTCCCAGAGCAGGTCGCCGGTGCGGGGTCCGAGGTGGGCGAGTTGAGCGGCGCGGAGGCCGGGGCCCTCGCCCTCGCCGCTCTCGCCGCGGGTGTCCGTCGCGGTGCCGGGGTAGGCGTCGGCGGGCAGTGCCCAGCCGCGTACGCCCTGGGGGTAGGCGGGGTGGCGGCCCGCGATCCAGGCTCCCTCGGCCCGCTGTTCGGGGCCGCCGCCGATGACGATGACGACGTTGGGGTCGCGCCAGACGTGGTCGGCGGCCGCGTCGGAGGTGACGACGGTGACCTGTTCGCGGTCGGTGCCGAGTTCCTCGCAGACGACGAACGTGCGGTGGACGCCTTCGAGGAGCAGGGCGAGTTCGGCGGGTCCTGCCCCGGGCGACGTGAGGACGGCGACCTTGTGGTGGGCGCGGCAGACGTTCACGGCGCGGCGCAGGGTGCGGGGGTGGGCGACGACCGTCTGGGCGTCCTCCCACGGCATGCCGGCGCGGGCGAAGGCGGTGGCGACGGAGGTGACGGCGGGCACCACTTCGACCTCGAGGCCGTGCTCGGGCGCGCGCAGCGTGCGGACGACGCCGAAGAACCCGGGGTCGCCGTCGGCGAGGACCACGGCGCTGCCGCGGTGGCCGGCGATGCGGCGGGCGGCCAGGTCGACGGAGCCGAGCCGGATCCGCTCCGCGGCCTGCGGGATCTCGGGCAGGGCGAGATGGTGTGCGGCTCCGGCGACGAGGGTGGCGGCCGAGAGCGCGGCCGTGGCCGCTCTGGTCAGTGGCGAGCCGTCCCAGCCGATCACTGTGACCCGATCGGCCATCTGTCGTCATTCTCCTGGAGTTGTCGCAGGTGGGGCTGGTTGCCCTGGAGCGGGCAGAGTGAGGTTACCGGGTCCGGACCGGTGGGGCGCGGGTGCCCCGGTGCCGGTCAGTTCCAGTCGTTGTAGGTGCCGTATCCGCCCGCGTCGGCGAGCTGTTCGGCGACGCCTTCGAGGTCCTCGGGGAGGAGGCCCCAGACGATCAGGTCGGTCCTGATGTCGGTCCATCCTCCGTCCTCGGTCTGTGAGCGGGCTATCCGGGCGTTGCGCAGGACTCCCTCGCTGATGCAGCCGAGCTTCTGGGCGACCTGCTGGGAGGCGGTGTTGTCGGCGGCGGTGCGCAGCTCGATGCGCTCGAAGGCCTGGTCGCGGAAGAGCCACTGGGCCAGGGCGAGCACGGACTCGGTGGCGTAGCCCTCGCCGCGCGCCCACGGGGCGGTGACGTAGGCGGCCTCCGTGGCGCGGGTGTGCCAGTCGGTGTTGCGCAGCCGTACGGAGCCGACGAGGCGCTGGGTGAGGAACTCGGTGACGGCCAGCACGATGCCGTCGCCCTTGGTCCGCTGTGCGGGAGCGATCCTGCGGACCCAGCGTTCGGCGTCGACCTGGGTGTAGGGGTGGGGCGCCTCGGTCCAGGCGACGACGAGTTCGTCGTTCATCATCTCGATGTAGGCGGGGATGTCCGCCATGTCGAACGGGCGCAGCACCAACCGGTCCGTGCTGATGGAGATGTCCGGAAAGGTGGAAGTCATGCGCAGCTCCATGCCGAAGACCGTGTAAAGGCACAGCATGCAGCATCGGGCGGAGCTTGTGCATGGCCGGGTCGGCACGGCGGAGCCCCGCGCCCCCGGGACGGGGGGTGCGGGGCTCGTCGGGCAAGTGCCGTGCCGGGGTCAGGACTTGGCTGCGGTCCCGAAGGCGGGGATGACGGAGCCCTGGTAGCTGTCCTCGATGAACTTCTTGACCTCGTCGGAGTGCAGGAGCTTCACGAGCTTCTCGACGCGGGCGTCCTTCTCGTTGCCCTTCTTCACGGCGATGATGTTGGCGTACGGGTTGCCGTCCGCCTTCTCCAGCACCAGCGCGTCCGTGGCGGGCTTGAGCTTGGCCTCGATGGCGTAGTTGCCGTTGATGACGGCGGCGTCCACGTCGTTCAGGGCGCGGGGGACGGTCGCCGCCTCCAGCTCCTTGAACTCCAGGCCCTTCTTGTCGGTGATGTCGCTCAGCTTGGCGCTGGTTCCGACGCCGGCCTTGAGCGTGATCAGACCGTTCTCGGCGAGGAGCTGGAGCGCGCGGCCCTCGTTGGTGGTGTCGTTCGGTACGGCGATGGTCTGGCCGGACTTGATGTCGCCGAGGTCCTTGACCTTCTTGGAGTAGAGGCCGAGGGGCTCCAGGTGCACGGTGCCGACGGAGACCAGGTGGGTGTTGTTCTTCTTGTTGAAGTCGTCCAGGTAGGGCTGGTGCTGGAAGAAGTTGGCGTCGACCTGGCCGGTCTCGGTCGCGGTGTTCGGCAGGACGTAGTCCGTGAACTCCTTGACCTCCAGGTTGAGGCCGGCCTTCTTCGCCAGGTTCTTCTTGACGAAGTTCAGGATGTCGGCGTGCGGCGTCGGGGACGCGGCGACGACGAGGGCCTTGGAGGTGTCGGCCTTGGCTCCGGTCTCGCTCTTGGACGCCGGGTCGGAGTCCGTACCGCAGGCGGTGAGGCCGAAGGCGAGGGCGGCGGTGGCGGCGGCGGCAGCGGTGATCTTGATGTTCTTACGCACGAAGAGTGCCTCTTTCAGGTGGTGATGGTGGTGCGCCCGGACAAGGAGTGCGGGCTCGGGGAGGAGAAGTCTCAGGAGGTGGTGCGGCCGCGGCGGGCCAGCAGGCGTACGGCTCCGTCGCCGATCAGCTGGATCACGGTCACGATGACGATCAGCAGCGCGACGGTGATGAGCATGAACTGGTTGTCGAAGCGCTGGAATCCGTAGGTGACGGCCTTGGAGCCGAGCCCTTCGCCGCCGACCGCGCCGGCCATCGCGGAGTAGCCGATGAGCACGATGACGGTGGTGGTGACGCCGGAGACGAGCGAGGGCAGGGCCTGCGGGAGGAGGACCTTGCGGACGATCGTCGGGATGGATCCGCCCATGGACTGGACGGCTTCGACGAGCCCGTGGTCGACCTCGCGCACCGCCGTCTCGACGAGCCGGGCGAAGAAGGGGATGGCGCCGACGGCGAGCGGCACGATCATCGCGGTCGGGCCGATGAACGTACCGACGACCCAGGTGGTGAAGGGGATCAGGGCGATCAGCAGGATGATGAACGGCAGCGAGCGGCCGATGTTCACGATCACGCCGATGACCTTGTTCACCGGGGTGTTCTGCAGCAGTCCGCCCTTGTCGGTGAGGACGAGCAGGACGCCGAGCGGCAGTCCCACCAGGACCGTGACGACGGCGGACCACAGGACCATGTAGAGGGTGTCGACGGTGCCCTGTGTCAGCAGTGGCTGCATTTCGGACCAGGTCACTTCGCCACCTCCTTGGTGAGCGGTGCGGGGATGCTGACGGGTTCGGTCTCCGTACCCTCGACGAGCTCGGCCTGCAGGCCCTGCTCGCGCAGGAAGCCGATCGGCACGACGTTCTCCTCGAACCGGCCGGGCAGCTCGATGCGCATCCGGCCGATCTGCTTGCCGCCGACGGTGTCCATCGCGGCGCCCAGGATCGAGATGTCGATGTTGTACGTACGGGAGAGCTGCGAGATCACCGGGCGGGCGGCGGCCTCACCGTGGAAGGTGACGTCGACGACCGTGGCGTCGGGGCCGGAGGCGCTGCCGCCGACCGGGAACAGCTCGTGGGCGAGTTCGGAGCCGGGGGTGGCGAGCAGGTCGCCGACGGTGCCGGACTCGACGATCCGCCCCTTCTGCATCAGCGCGGCGGAGTCGCAGACGGTCTTGACGACGTCCATCTCGTGCGTGATGAGCAGGACGGTCAGGCCGAGCTGCCGGTTGAGGTCGCGCAGCAGCTGGAGGATGGAGCGGGTGGTCTCGGGGTCCAGCGCCGAGGTCGCCTCGTCGGAGAGCAGCACCTTGGGGTCGCCGGCGAGTGCGCGGGCGATGCCGACGCGCTGCTTCTGGCCGCCGGAGAGCTGGCCGGGGTAGGCCTTGGCCTTGTCGGCGAGGCCGACCAGGTCAAGGAGTTCCAGGGCCTTGCGGGAGCGCTCGCGCCCGGTGACTCCGAGGATCTCCAGGGGGAGCTCGACGTTGCCCTGGACGGTGCGGGAGGCCAGCAGGTTGAAGTGCTGGAAGACCATGCCGATGCGGCTGCGGGCGTCGCGCAGTTCCTTGCCGGCGCGGCGGCCACGGCCCGCGAGGGCGGTGAGGTCCTGGCCGCCCACGGTCACGGTGCCGGAGGTGGGGCGTTCCAGGAGGTTGACGCAGCGGATGAGGGACGATTTTCCGGCACCGCTCTGCCCGATGACGCCGTACACCTCGCCCTCGCGGACGTGCAGGTCGACGCCGTCCAGAGCGGTGACCTCACGGCCGCGCGACTGGTAGACCTTCGTGAGGCCCGTAGTGGTGATCACAGGGTTTCCGTCACTGTCGAGTGCGCGGCGCGGTGTCCGCCGGGCACGGGGAAGTCGTCCGATGAGGCTGTCCGGACGTTTCGATCGGACGTGTTGCGAGCGGGGTCCGGGCACGGCCGGGCGCGGCGGTGGCCGCGGGGCAGCGTGCTGGAAGGGCGCGTTCCGCTGGGTGCGGACGGCTCCGACGCGGTCTCGCTTCGGGGCGCGAGACTCAGGTGTGGGCCCTCAGAAGGCGCGCATTCGACACATACAACGAGCACCGGGCGTCGTGATCGCCTCGGTCGCAAGGATGCGGCTGCTCGTCGTGGTCATGCCCCAAGTAAAACAGACGTAACGTTCCTGCCGAACCGGCTGTCCGGATAGCGGACGAGCGTGGATGGTGCGTCCGCGCCGGACGGGCCGGCCCGCCGGGAATCCACCACACAGCTGTGACCTGCATGAACAGTGCAACGAGCGCTGCGGATGCACCCAGTGCCACCGACCGGGGCCGCCCGTATGTGTGGCCAAGGCCACGGCGCCCGGACCACCGCTCCCCCGCCCGGGGCGGACCGGCACGGACCGCACGGGACCTCTCTGTCCGGCCGGACGGGATCTTGGTTGCCGTGGGCTTGCGGCGTGCGGGTGCGGGGGCGCACGCAGCGGGCGGATCCGCCCGTAATACCCTCGGCTCATGCTTGACGCCCTGACGATCGCGGTCGGCGTGGCCGCCCTCGCCCTCGCCGCCTGGTGCGGATTCGCCGCCTACCGGGACCAGCCGACCAAGGACTGGCACTTCATCGGGATGGCCGTGGTCTCGCTGCTGGCGCTGGCCCAGCTGGTGGTGGGGATCGTGCAGCTGGCCCGCGGCGAGCGGCCGGAGCAGGGCATGACCATCTTCATCGCGTATCTCATCGGGGCCTTCCTCGCCGTGCCCGCGGCGGGCTTCCTGTCGCTGAGCGAACGGACCCGGTGGGGTTCGGTGACGGTGGCGGCGGGCGCGGTCGTGCTGGCCGTTCTCGAAGTACGGCTCTACGACATCTGGGGAAACTGACCGTGACCGACACCGAGCGCACCCCCGAAGCGGCCCCCGGCGAGAAGCAGCCGTTCGACCTCGGGACCGGGCCCGGCCGGGTACTGGTCTGGTTCTACGGCGTGTTCACCGTCGCGGCGGCGTCCCGTGCCATCGTCCAGATGATCCTGGACTTCGGAAAGGCTCCGCTGTCCTACGTGCTGTCGGCCGCCGCCGCCGCCGTCTACGGCTTCATCACCTATTCGCTGGTGCGCGGGGGCGAGAGGGCGCGCCGGACGGCTCTGGTGTGCTGCGCCGCCGAGCTCGCCGGGGTGCTGATCGTGGGTACGTGGACGCTCGTCGAGCCGTCCGCGTTCTCGGACGCCACCGTCTGGTCGTACTTCGGCAGGGACTACCTGTTCATCCCGGTGATCCTTCCGGTCACCGGGATGATGTGGCTGCGCCGCGCGCGCACCGCGTGACGCCTAGGCGCTCGTCACATAGGCGGGCGCCGAGGCCTCCTTCTCCAGGAGGATCATCCGGACGCCGTCCTGACCGGTGGCGTCACCGACGGGGGCGTAGCCGGCCCGCCGGTAGAGGCGCAGATTGCCCTCGCTCCGGTGTCCGGTGTGCAGGCAGTAGCGGGTGGCCGACCGCTGGTCGGTGAGTCCGGCCTCCACCGCTCCCAGCAGGCGGGCGCCGAGGCCGTGTCCCCGGAGCCGGGGGTGGACGCAGAGGCGCCCGATCTCACCGGCACCGTCCTGCGCCATCGACCCGCGTACCGAACCGACGACTTCCTCGCCGAGGCGTGCCACGAACACCAGGTTCGTGGCGATCTCGGCGCGCATCGCGTCGAGGGTCTCGACGAGGGGGTCGATCCGGTAGTTGCCGTACAGCTCCGCCTCGCTCTGGAAACAGAGGTATTGGAGTTTCAAGATCTGTTCGGCGTCCTGTGCACTCGCCGCCGAGATGATCACGCTCATGCCCATCTGCGCATGCCTCTCGCTCACCTGATCCGCCGGTTGTCTACCGCTCCTTTCCCCGCAGTTCAGGAGCTACAACCTCCGCCGCCAGCATTCTGCGCAGACATCCAAGGCATCGGGAACGGATCGGACCCAAACTCCCCTGTGACATACCCAACGCCCCTGCGATTTCCCGGTAGGTGGGATCGCCCGGGGCGAGCAGCGCGCCGATGAGGCGGGCGCAGCGGGCGGGAAGCCGGGCCACGGCGGCGCGCAGCCTGCGCCGTTCGTCGGCGCCGAGGACGGCCCGCTCCGGGCAGCCGGCCGGGTCGGGGGCGTTCTCGTCACGGTAGGGGCGTTCGTGCCGGGCGGTGCGACGGGCCCGGCGGGCCTCCGCCCTGACGGTGTCCCGCACCCAGCGGGCGGGGTCGCCCGGCGGCCCCTGGTCGGCGAGGCGTTCCAGCAGCCGCAGCCAGACCGACTGTTCGAGATCGGCACGGTCGACCGCAGCACCGGTGGCAGCGGCTGCGGACTCCGCTCCCGCCTCGGCGCTGACCAGGGGATACAGCGTGCGGACGACGGTCGCGGCGGCCGGACCGGGCAGTCCGCGGGGATGATCGAGAAGCGTCATGTCCCCACCCGACGCCCTTCGCCCGCGGCCGGTTGCCGAACGGGCCGGGCACCACCCGACCGGGGCACGCCCCGGCCGGGTGCTGACGCCGCACCGCAACTGCTGCCGGGCCGCTACCGCTTGCCGGCGAAGTCGGCCGCGGCGAGCAGCGCCGTGTCCGGGTTGTCGGAGAAGACCCCGTCGATCCCGGTCGCGAAGTACGCGGCGAAGGCGCCGAACGCGTCGCCGTACGCGTTCGGGTCGGTGCCCCGGCGGAAGTCGGCGGGCAGGAAGGTGTTCTCGTTGCGCATCGTGTACGGGTGCAGGATCAGGCCCTGCGCGTGCGCGTCCCGCACCAGGGTGGTGGGTTCGGCGAGCTTGCCGGAGCCGTCCTTGGGGATGACCAGGTCCAGGGTGGGGCCGATGCCCTGGGCGAAGGACGCCATCCACTTCAGGCCCGCGGGCTTCACCAGGTCGTCCACGGTGCGCGGGTCCCCCGACACGACGAAGTCCCACGGCCGGGTGCCGGCGCCGGACAGCAGGACGACGCGCGGGGTGGCGACGAGCCCGGACAGCCGCTGGATGCTGCCCGGTTCGAAGGACTGGAGGATGAGCGGCGACTGCGCGCGGTGCCGGTCGTAGCGGCGCAGCAGTCGGACGAGCGGCTCCTCCAGGCCGAGGCCCAGGCCGCGGAAGTAGGTGGGGTGCTTGGTCTCGACGTACAGCCAGACCGGCTTGCCGCGCCTGCGGCCCTCGCGGTCGGCCCAGCGCAGGACCTCCTCGAAGGTCGGGATCTCCCAGCGGCCGTCGTACAGGGTGTTCTTCTGCCGGTTGCCGGGGATGCGCTCCTTGGCGCGGAGCGTCTTCAGCTCGGCGAGGGTGAAGTCCTCGGTGAACCAGCCGGTCAGGGCGACACCGTCGACGGTCTTCGTGGTCCTGCGGCTCGCGAACTCGGGGTGGGCGGAGACGTCGGTGGTGGCGGTGATGTCGTTCTCGTGGCGGCATACGAGATGGCCGTCCCTGGTCGGCACCAGGTCCTGCTCGATGATGTGCGCGCCCATGTCGAGGGCCAGCTGGTAGGAGCCGAGCGTGTGCTCGGGGCGGTAGCCGCTGGTGCCGCGGTGTCCGATGACGGTGGGCACCGGCAGGTCGAGGCGGTGACCGCCGCCGTGCCCGCCGGACTTCCCCGCGGTGTTCTCCGAGGCCTGCGCCGTCCCGGTGATCCCGAGGGCGGCCGTGCCGAGTACCGCGGCCCCCGCGCCCATGACGGTCCGTCGTCCGGGACTGGCCTGCGCACGCTCTGTCATGAATGCTCCTCGCATGTGATGTCCGGCACCTGTCGGGCGAGGACCGAGCGTAGGCAGCGGCGTGGTCCTGGCGGCGGCACCTGGACGAACATGGCGCAAACACACGTCAACACTGCGTATCCACTGGGTGAACCCGATGTGCGATCGGCGAGTACCCGCGAGTATCGTCCTCACCTGCATGGACCCTCACCATCCGTCGCCTCGGCCGGCCCGGCCACTACACCGGAGGAACCGTTGTCCCGACTCGCACTCATCAAGGCAGTGCTCGGACCGATCCTGCGTCTGATGTTCCGTCCGCGGATGGAGGGCATCGAGAACATTCCGGGCTCCGGGCCGGTGATCCTGGCGGGGAACCACCTGACGTTCATCGACTCGATGATCATGCCGATCTGCTGCGACCGTCCGGTGTCCTTCATCGGCAAGGACGAGTACGTCACGGGCAAGGGGCTCAAGGGCCGGCTGATGGCCTGGTTCTTCACCGGTGTCGGCATGATCCCGGTGGACCGGGACGGCGGCCGCGGCGGTGTCGCGGCGCTGATGACGGGCCGCCGCATCCTGGAGGAGGGCAATGCCTTCGCGATCTACCCGGAGGGCACCCGCTCCCCCGACGGCCGGCTCTACCGGGGCCGTACCGGCATCGCGCGGCTGACGCTGATGACGGGCGCCCCGGTGGTGCCGTTCGCGATGATCGGCACGGACAAGCTGCAGCCGGGCGGCTCCGGTCTGCCGCGGCCCGGCAAGGTCACGGTCCGCTTCGGTGAGGCGATGGAGTTCTCGCGCTACGAGGGCATGGACCGCGACCGCTATGTGCTGCGGGCGGTGACGGACTCCGTGATGGCCGAGGTGATGCGGCTGTCCGGCCAGGAGTACGTCGACATGTATGCGACCAAGGCGAAGGCCGCCTGAGCCGGAGCACGACGGCGCGGCACAGGACATACGGAAGGGCCCGTACCCCGGTTGGCGGTACGGGCCCTTCCGTATGTCGTTCCACTCGACCGGCGGATCGGCGTCCGGCGCGGCCTCTCAGCCGCGGGCCTTCCCGGTAGGACCTTCCCGGCCGTGCGCCTGCTCGCTGATGGCGTTCTCAGTCGTGGACGATGCCTTCCTCCAGCTCCTGGCCGCGCAGCAGGAACCAGGCGGCGACCGCCGTCGCCAGCAGCACCACCGCGCCGATGGCGGAGGCCGCCCCCAGCCCGTCGACGAAGGCGTCCTGGGCGGCGGAGACCAGGGTCGTCGCCTCCTGTTCGGGCAGCGCCTCGGCCGCCTCGACCGCGCCGCCCAGCGACTCGTGGGCGGCCGCCGCGATGTCGGGCGGGGTTCCGGCGGGGGCGTTGAAGCCCTGGTACACCCCGGTGACGATGGAGCCGAGCAGAGCGATACCGAGGGCTGCTCCCAGCTCGTACGCCGTTTCGGACACCGCGGACGCGGAACCGGCATGCTCCTTCGGGACGCTGGAGAGAATCACGTCGGAGGTGACCGTGAAGGCGAGGCCGGCCCCCACCCCGACGACCAGCAGGAGGGCGCCGATCAGCGGGTAGGCGGTGTCCTTGTGGACGAAGGAGACCGCGGCCAGGGACAGGCCGATGCCGGCAAGACCCCAGGTCACCACAACCCGTACGGAGTAGCGGCGGGCGGCGGTTCCGGCCAGCAGGCCCGCCGTGACCGCGCCGACCGCGGCGGGCAGCTCGGCGAGCCCGGCCTCCAGTGGTCCGCGCCCCTGGACCAGTTGCAGGAACTGCGAGAGGAAGAAGACCAGGCCGGAGAGGCCGAGGATGGTCAGCAGGTCGGCGAGCACCGCGCCGGAGAAGCCCCGGTGATGGAAGAGCCTCATGTCGAGCAGCGGGGCGGGGAGCCGGAACTGCCGGCGTACGAACCACATGAGCAACACCAGGCCGCCGAGGCCCGAAAGGGCGACCTCCCAGCTTCCGCCGTGTGCGGCGAGCTCCTTGATGGCGTAGACGAACCCGATCATGCCGACCAGCGAGAGCGCCACGCTCGGCAGGTCCCACGGTCCGGGCGCCGGGTTCTTCGACTCGGGGATCATCTTGATGCCGACCACGACGAGCACGGCCATGACCGGCAGGTTGATCAGGAAGACCGAGCCCCACCAGAAGTGCTCCAGGAGGAACCCGCCGACGACGGGTCCGACCGCCGCACCGGCGGAGGCCATCGCGCCCCAGATGCCGATGGCGAGACTCCGCTCGCGGGCGTCGTGGAAGAGGTTGCGGATCAGGGCGAGGGTGGACGGCATCAGGGTCGCGCCCGCGACACCGAGCAGGGCCCGGGCCAGGATCATCATCTCGGGCGAGTTCGCGTACGCGTTGAGTACGGAGACGGCGCCGAAGGCGGTGGCCCCGCACAGCAGCAGCTTCTTGCGGCCGATGCGGTCACCGAGGCTGCCCATCGAGACCAGGAGCCCGGCGATGACGAAGGAGTAGACGTCGCCGATCCAGAGCAGCTGGGTGCCGGTCGGCTCCAGGTCCTCGCTGAGGAACGGGGTCGCCAGGCCGAGGACGGTCGCGTCGACCGCCACCAGGAGCACGGCGAGCACGAGGACGGACAGCGCGATCCACCGCCCGGGGCGGTACAGCTCGGGCGCGGGCTCCGGCTGCTGTTCCATGCTGCTCATTGCTCCACGCTCCGGCGTGCGCCGCCGAGCAGCAACTCGACGATCATGTACTGGAAGTCCCGGCCGGCCACCCGGCCCGCCTGAACGGCCCACGCGGCGCTGCTGAGAATGCCGTAGAGCGCCTCGGTCAGCCACGCGGGCGTCAGGTCGATGCGGATCTCGCCGCGCTCCTGGCCGCGCAGGAAGAAGGCGGAGACCCGCGCGTCCAGCCGGTCCCAGCCCTCGTTCAGCTCGTCGCCCTCGAAGAGCTGGTTCTCGGTCACGAGGAAGGAGAGCAGTCCGGCGCTCGGCTCGACGGCCGCGACGAACCGGCGCAGCGCCTCCTCCGAGGTGCCCCGGTCGAGCGCCGCGGCGTCGAGGGCGGCTTCGAACTCCTGGATCCCCAGCTCCTCCAGCGCCCTGACCAGGGCGTCCCGTCCGGCGAAGTGCCGGTGGAGCGTGGCGCGGCCGATGCCGGCGGCCTTGGCGACCTCGTCCATGGTGGCCGTCGATTTACGGGTCAGCAGGGCGGCGGCGCTGCGCAGCACCTGCTCACGGTCAAGAGTCATGAGACGACACTAACCCATTTGAGACACTGACGTCTCACCAGAAAGAGGCTCGCGTTTTCGGCCGGAGACGGAGGACCATGTCGGCATGAAGCCGCTGCTGCTGATCGACATCGACGGTCCGCTCAATCCGTACGCAGCGCTCTCCCGCCGCCGCACGCCGGAGGGATACACCAGGCACCGCATGCGGCCGACAGGGTGGGCCTCCGGCCCGGCGCTGCCCGTTCTGCTCAACCCCTGGCACGGCGAGGAACTGCTCGCGCTGTCCGGCCGCTACGAGCTGATCTGGGCGACCACCTGGAAGGCGGAGGCCAACGAATGGGTCGGGCCGCATCTCGGACTGCCCGAGCTGCCGCACATCGACTGGCCGGCCATGCACGGCAACGCTCCGGCGGGGACGTACTGGAAGACGCAGTACGTCGTGGAGTACGCGGCCGGGCGGCCGTTCGCGTGGGTCGACGACGAGATCACCGAGCACGACCGGGCGTGGGTCGCGGACCACGGGGCGGGCGGCGAGAGCCTGTTGCGCTGGATAGATCCCAGGGTGGGGCTGGAGCGGTCCGACTTCGACGCGCTGGCCGCGTGGGCGGACGGCCGGGGAACGGCGGGCTGAAGCCGGTCCGCCCCGAGGCCGCCGGGCTTCAGCTCCAGGGGAGCGAGGCGCGGTGCCGCCAGTACGCCTCCGGCTCCTCCACCAGTGCGTCCAGCCGCGCCCTGCGCTCCTCGTCGAGGTCGAGGACGGCCGCGTGGAGGTTGCCGGCGAGCTGGCCCACGGTCGCGGCACCGGAGAGCACCACTCCGGTCCAGGGCTGGTGCAGCACCAGCGCCAGGGCGACGGCGTCACTGCCCAGCCCCTCCTCGGCGGCGATCTCCCGCATCACGGCGGGCGCCTCCGTCCCCGCGAGCCGGCCGTTGGCCATGGCCTCCTTGACGATGACGGTGAGCCCGGCGTCATGGGCCTCGGCGAGCGCGGGACCTGCCGAGGTCTCCAGCGCGTTGTAGGTGGCCTGGACCGTACGGAAGAGGGGCGTGCCGTCCACCGTGACGGCGAGGGCGGCCCGGATCGCGTCGGCCTGGGCGGGCCCGCTGACGGAGAGGCCGACACTGACGCCCTCGTCGGCGAGACCGGCGAGGCGGGCGTGGAGTTCCTTGTCGGTGAGGGCCGGGCTGTCGGCGGTCACCGAGTGGATCTGGTAGAGGTCGAGCCGGTCGCCGAGCAGGGCGGCGGACTCGGCACGCTGGCGGTCGAACGTACCGGGGCCGTGGTCCTTGACCTCGTGCGCCTCGGCGTCGACGGACCAGTCGGCGGTGTAGGTGTAACCCCACTTGCTGCCGACGACGATGTCGCGGATCTCGGGCCGGGCGGTCAGCCAGTCGGCGAGGAACTCCTCGGAGCGGCCGTAGGACCGGGCCGCGTCGAAGTAGCGGACGCCCTGGGCGTACGCCGCGTCGAGGAGTTCGTGCGTCCGGGCGCGCAGCGCGTCGACGGTGCGCTCGTCCGGCAGGTCCACGTCGCGGTGGAGATTGATGTAGCCGGGCCTGCCGACCGCCGCCAGGCCGAGCCCGATGTGGGCGGTCGGGGTGGTCGCTGTGGCCAGTCGGGCGAACGGCATCGCGGGCTCCTCATGATCGGCAGGAATCTCGCCTACCCCCAACGTAGCCCGCGATGCCCGTCCGGCTACTTACGGGCGGTCGCCCAGGCGTGCTGCGTGGCGAGGTCCGCCTTGACCTCGGCCAGCTGGACGGCGACGGCCGAGGGGGCCGTACCGCCGCGTCCGCTGCGCGAGGCGAGCGCGCCGGCGACGTTGAGGACCGTGCGGACCTCGGGGGTGAGGTGCTCGGAGATCTTCGCGAACTGCTCGTCGGTCAGCTCGTCGAGCTCGATGCCGTGGTGCTCGCACTCCTTGACGCACTCACCGGCGACCTCGTGGGCGACCCGGAACGGCACGCCCTTCTTGACCAGCCACTCGGCGATGTCGGTGGCGAGCGAGAAGCCGGCCGGGGCCAGCTCCTCCATGCGCGCGCGGTTGACGGTGAGGGTGGCCATCATGCCGGTGAAGGCGGGGAGCAGGACCTCGAGCTGGTCGCAGGAGTCGAAGACCGGCTCCTTGTCCTCCTGGAGGTCGCGGTTGTACGCGAGCGGCAGGGCCTTCAGCGTGGCCATGAGCCCGGTCAGGTTGCCGATCAGCCGGCCGGACTTGCCCCGGGCCAGTTCGGCGATGTCGGGGTTCTTCTTCTGCGGCATGATCGAGGAGCCGGTGGAGAAGGCGTCGTGCAGGGTGACGAAGGAGAACTCCTTCGTGTTCCAGATGATGATCTCCTCGGCGATCCGGGAGAGGTTGACGCCGATCATCGCGGTGATGAACGCGAACTCGGCGACGAAGTCCCGCGAGGCCGTGCCGTCGATGGAGTTGCCCACCGAGCCGCCCTCGAAGCCGAGGTCGGCGGCGACCGCCTCGGGGTCGAGCCCGAGCGAGGAGCCGGCGAGCGCGCCGGAGCCGTACGGCGAGACGGCGGTCCGCGCGTCCCACTGCCGCAGCCGCTCCGCGTCCCGGGACAGGGGCTGCACATGGGCCAGGACGTGATGGGCGAACAGCACCGGCTGGGCGTGCTGCAGATGCGTACGGCCGGGCATGGCCACGTCCGGGTGGGCCTCGGCGAGACCGACGAGGGCGTCCTGGAGGTCGGCGATCAGTCCGCCGATGATGCGGGCGTGGTCGCGCAGGTACATCCGGAAGAGCGTGGCGATCTGGTCGTTGCGGGACCGTCCGGCCCGCAGCTTGCCGCCGAGATCCGGACCGAGCCGCTCCAGCAGGCCGCGCTCCAGCGCGGTGTGGACGTCCTCGTCGGCGATGGTCCCGGTGAAGGAGCCGTCCGCGACATCCGCTTCCAGCTGGTCGAGACCGGCCGTCATCCGGGTCAGCTCGTCCTCGGTGAGCAGACCGGCCTTGTGCAGGACGCGGGCATGGGCGCGGGAGCCGGCGATGTCGTACGGCGCGAGCCGCCAGTCGAAGTGGACGGACGCGGACAGCCGGGCCAGCGCCTCGGCCGGACCGTCCGCGAAACGGGCGCCCCAGAGACGTACGTCGCCGTTGCCGTTGCCGTTGCTCACTCGTGCTCCTCGGAAGAACCAGGGGGTGGGGATGTGCGGCCGCTTCCCCGTACGCGTGGGACGCGTCCGGTCACGGACGTCTGCTCACGGCGCGATCCGGGGGCAGCTGCTGCCGCAATCACTCGCAGGCATAACTATGCGGTCCTCTGTATGTTTTGTCAAAGCTGCTGAAGGGCGCCCCGGCCGCCGGGTAATTCGCGGGCTCCATCCCACTCTCCCCGATACGGTCGGCACTCGGCACGCCCGAGGGGGGCTCATGAACGACGTCCGGACGGCGGCATCGCAGCTGGCAGGCGGTCTGCCCCTGCACGAGGTACTGGCGGACGCTCCGCCGGAATTCTGGCCGGCCCTCGACAGCGCGATACGCGACCTGCCGCCCCGGGACCTCGGAACATACGTCGCACCGGGCGGCCGGTGGCTGCGCCGGGACCGGGACGCGCCGCTGCCGTCGCTGGGGCGGGGCGGCCGAGGCCGCCGGGAGAGGTCGGAGTCCGAGGCCGCCGTCGAGTTGTGCCATCCGGACGGACGGGTCCGCGAGGCGGCCCTCGACCTGGTGCCCGGCTTCCCCGCCCTGCTGCCGCTCCTGATCGTGCGGTGCGCGGACTGGGCCGCTCCGGTACGCGAACGGGCCCGGGCCCTGCTGTCGGAGATGCCCCCGCCCTCGCTCCTCCCGTGCGCGGGACTGCTGCTCCTGCTGGCCCGGCGCGAACAGGGCCGTTTCGCGGTGGACCTGCTCGACCGGGAACTGCGCGAAGGCCCCGCCTCACAGGTGGAGGACCTGCTCGACAGCGAGGACCGCGCCACCAGCCGCTTCGCCCACCGCGTCGCCCTCGACCGCGGCCTTCTGGCACCGGGCCGGCTGGCCCGCCTGGCCGCCGGTTCCGGCGACGCCTCCCTGCGGGACCTCTGCGCGGAGGCGGCCATCGCCTCGATGCGGGACGAGGACCACGACGACGTGCTCGGGACGCTGCTGGCGGCCAGGGCCGGACGCATACGGGCGGCCGGCGTCACCGCGCTGCGCCGCACCGGGCGGCACGACGAGGCGCGGGCCTGGCTCGCGGACCGTTCGGGAGTGGTCCGGGCCTGCGCCCGGTACGTCCTGCGGCAGGGCGGTACCGATCCGCTGCCGCTGTACCGGGCGATGTGCGCGGGCGAGGTCACCGTGCCGGGCGCCGTCTCGGGACTCGGCGAATGCGGTGACCGCTCCGACGCGGAGACGCTGTGGGCGCTGGTGAGCCATCCCGCTCCCGGCGTCCGCGTGCACGCGGTCAGCGGGCTGCGGGCGCTCGACGCCGTGACCCGGGACCGGCTGGCCCCGCTGATCGACGACCCGTCACCCGCCGTGGTCAGGGCGGCCACCCGGGCCCTGCTCCCCCACGCCGGCGGGTTCTCCCCGGAGTGGCTGTCCGAGCGGAACGTGCCCGACCGGCCCCGGGTGGTCCAGGTGGCGGCGCAGCGACTGCTGAGAGCGGCCGGGCACATCCGTCCCACCCCCTGAAATCCTCCCGCTCCGACCGAAGTCGGCACGGATACTCAGACCATGGGAAAAACACACGAACGCATCGACGGCCGGCTGCGCACCTTCATCGAGGAGCAGCACATCTTCTTCGCCGCGACCGCGCCACTCGACGGTGAGGGCACCGTCAACCTCTCCCCCAAGGGTGTCAGCGGTTCCTTCGTGGTGCTGGACGAGCGGCGCGTGGCGTATCTGGACTTTGCGGGGAGCACCGCGGAGACCGTGGCGCACCTGCGCGAGAACGGCCGGATCACGTTGATGTGGTGCGCGTTCCAGGGGCCGCCGAACATCGTGCGGGTGCACGGCCACGGTGAGCCGGTCTTCCGGGACGATGCCCGGTTCCCGGAACTCCTCGGGCGGTTCGACGGGGTGGACCCCTCCCGGCACGGGCTGCGGGCGATCATCGTGGTGACCGCGGAGATGATCCGGGACAGCTGCGGGTACGGCGTGCCGTTCATGAGTTACGACGAGGACCGGACGCTGCACGGGCAGCGCTTCTCGCGGGACGACGATGCGTCGCTCAGCGCGTACTTCGAGAAGAAGGAGTACATCGCCACCAGCATCGACGGGCTGCCGGGGCTGCCGCTCCCGCTGCCCGCGATGCCGTCGTCGCCGTGAGCGGGGTTGGGCCGGACGGAGCAGGCGCGCGGGTGGGCGGGTAGTTCGCGGTCTACGGTCCGGGGCATGCGCAGACTTCTGGTGACGGGTTCGGTCCTGCTCGCTCTCGCCGGCCTCGTCGGGGCCCGGCCTCCGGCGGCGGCGCCGCTGCCGTGGCGGCTGGCCGACACGGGTGGCGGCAGTCAGCTCATCACCGCGGTGGCGGCTGGGACCGGCTCCACCACGGGGACGGTCACCTGGTGGAGCCTGCGGTCGGGGCGGTGGGTGGCGGCCGGTTCGGCGCCCGCGCGGTTCGGGGCGAACGGGCTGGCCGAGGGGGCTTCGCGTCAGCAGGGCACCGACACCACGCCCACCGGGCTGTACGACCTGCCGTACGCCTTCGGGGTCGAGGCGGCCCCGTCCGGGACGCGCTACCCGTACCGCCGGATCGGCGACCGGTCGTGGTGGTGCCAGGACAACGCCTCGCGCGCCTACAACCGGTGGGTGGAGCCGCGGCCCGCGGACTGCCGGGCGGCCGAGGCCGAGCACCTGATCACGTATCCGACGCAGTACGCCCGGGCGCTCGTCGTCGGGTTCAACTACCACCGGCCGGTACGGGGCCGGGGCGCCGGGATCTTCCTCCACGTCAACGGACGCGGTGCGACCGCCGGCTGTGTCTCCGTGCCGGCGGCCGCGATGGACCGGATCCTGGCCTGGGCCGATCCGGCCCGCCGTCCGCACATCGCGATCGGGACCCGTTCGGGACCGGCCGCGATCACCCGGTACTGACCGCTCGTCAGCGGTCGTTCTGTGCGAGCCGCAGCAGGTGGTCGGCGAGCGCCTGTCCCCCGGCCGGGTCGCGGCTGATCAGCATGAGCGTGTCGTCCCCCGCGATGGTGCCGAGGATGTCGTGCAGTTCGGCCTGGTCGATCGCCGAGGCGAGGAACTGCGCGGCGCCCGGGGGCGTGCGCAGCACGACGAGGTTGGCCGAGGCCTCCGCCGAGATGAGCAGTTCGGCGGAGAGGCGGCGCATCCGCTCCTCCTTGGCGGAACCGCCCAGCGGTGCGTGCGGGGTACGGAATCCGCCCTCGCTCGGCACCGCGTAGATCAGCTCGCCACCGGTGTTGCGGATCTTCACCGCGCCCAGCTCGTCCAGGTCCCGGGAGAGCGTCGCCTGGGTGACGCTCAGCCCGTCGTCCGCGAGGAGCTTGGCCAGCTGGCTCTGCGAGCGCACCGGCTGCCGGTTGAGGATGTCCACGATCCGGCGGTGGCGGGCCGTGCGGGTCTGCGGCACCGACGGCCCGCCGTGCTCGGATTCCTGCGCATCGGTCATCGTCGTCGCCTCGTCTCCCGGTGCGTCATTCCGCGGACCGTCCGTCCGCGTGGGCCGTGTCGAGCACGCCGGGCAGCGCCCGGAGGAACGCGTCCACCTCCGCGTCGCCGATGATCAGCGGCGGCATCAGCCGCACGACATCGGCGGCGGGTGCGTTCACCAGCAGCCCGGCTCCCTGAGCCGCCTGCTGCACCTGGGGCGCGAGGGGCTCGGTGAGCACGATACCCAGCAGCAGGCCGGAGCCCCGGACGTGGGAGACCAGCGGATGACCCAGGCCCTCCACGCCTTCCCGGATCCGCTCGCCGAGCCGCTTCACCCGGTCCAGCGCGCCGTCGGCGGCCAGCGTGTCCAGGACCGCGAGACCGGCGGCGCAGGCGATCGGATTACCGCCGAACGTCGTGCCGTGCTGGCCGGGCGCGAGCAGGTCGGCGGCCGCGCCGAACGCCACCGTGGCGCCGATCGGCAGTCCGCCGCCGAGCCCCTTGGCGAGCGTGACGAGGTCGGGCTCCACGCCCTGGTGGGCCTGGTACTCGAACCAGGTGCCGCACCGGCCGATACCGGTCTGCACCTCGTCGAGGACGAGCAGGGTGCCGGTGGCGCGGGTGATCTCCCGGGCCGCCTCCAGGTACCCCTTGGGCGGCACGACCACGCCGTTCTCGCCCTGGACCGGCTCGATGATCAGCAGCGCGGTGTCGGTGGTCACCGCGGTCCGCAGCGCCTCGACGTCCCCGTACGGGACGTGCGTGACATCGCCGGGCAGCGGGACGAACGGCTCGCGCTTCTTGGGCTGTCCGGTGAGCGCGAGGGCGCCCATCGTCCGGCCGTGGAAGCCGCCGTCGGTGGCGACCATGTGGCCGCGCCCGGTCAGCCGGCCGATCTTGAACGCGGCCTCGTTGGCCTCGGCGCCCGAGTTGGAGAAGTAGACCTTGCCGGTGCGGCCGAAGAGCTGGAGCAGCCGTTCGGCGAGCGCGACGGGCGGCTCGGCGATGAAGAGGTTGGAGACGTGGCCGAGGGAGGCGACCTGACGGGAGACCGCCTCGACGACCGCGGGGTGGGCGTGGCCCAGCGCGTTCACTGCGATGCCGCCGACGAAGTCGAGGTACTCGGTGCCGTCGGCGTCCCACACCCGGGCGCCCTCACCGCGGACGAGGGACAGCTTCGGGGTGCCGTAGTTGTCCATCAGCGCGGACTTCCAGCGCTGCGAGAGCTCGGCGTTGGTCATGCTTCCCCCTGTGCGTCGGGCACGACCATCGTGCCGATTCCTTCGTCGGTGAAGATCTCCAGCAGGATCGAGTGCTGGACCCGGCCGTCGATGACCCGGGCGGTCTCCACGCCGTTGCGCACGGCGTGCAGGCAGCCCTGCATCTTGGGCACCATGCCGCTGGAGAGTTCCGGCAGGAGCTTCTCCAGTTCGGTGGCGGTGAGACGGCTGATCACGTCGTCGCTGTTGGGCCAGTCCTCGTAGAGGCCCTCGACGTCGGTGAGGACCATCAGCGTCTCGGCGTTCAGCGCGGCGGCGAGTGCGGCGGCCGCGGTGTCGGCGTTGACGTTGTAGACGTGGTTGTCCTCCGCCGAGCGGGCGATGGAGGAGATGACCGGGATGCGGCCGTCGTCCAGCAGTGCCTGGATGGCCCCGGTGTCGATCGCGGTGATCTCACCGACCCGGCCGATGTCGACGGCCTCGCCGTCGATGACCGGCCGGTGCTGGACGGCGGTGATCGTGTGGGCGTCCTCGCCGGTCATGCCGACGGCGAGCGGTCCGTGCTGGTTGAGCAGGCCGACGAGCTCGCGCTGCACCTGGCCGGCGAGCACCATCCGTACGACGTCCATCGCCTCGGGCGTGGTGACGCGCAGACCGGCCTTGAACTCGCTGACCAGGCCCTGCTTGTCGAGCTGGGCGCTGATCTGCGGGCCGCCGCCGTGCACGACGACGGGCTTGAGACCGGCGTGCCGCAGGAAGACGACGTCCTGCGCGAAGGCCGCCTTCAGCTCGTCGTCGATCATGGCGTTGCCGCCGAACTTGATGACGACGGTCTTGCCGTTGTGCCGGGTCAGCCAGGGCAGCGCCTCGATGAGGATCTGCGCCTTCGGGAGTGCGGTGTGCTTCCGCGCTGCGCTCATGAGCTGTACGCGCTGTTCTCGTGGACGTAGTCCGCGGTGAGGTCGTTGGCCCAGATGACGGCCGACTCGGTGCCCGCGGCGAGGTCGGCGGTGATCTTGACCTCGCGGTAGCGCATGTCGACCAGGTCGCGGTCCTCGCCGACTCCCCCGTTCTTGCAGACCCAGACGCCGTTGATGGCGACGTTCAGCTCGTCCGGCTCGAAGGCCGCCTTCGTCGTGCCGATGGCGGACAGCACCCGGCCCCAGTTGGGGTCCTCGCCGTGGATGGCGCACTTGAGGAGGTTGTTACGGGCGATGGAACGGCCCACCTCGACGGCGTCGTCCTCGGTCGCGGCGTTCACGACCTCGATCCGGATGTCCTTGGAGGCACCCTCGGCGTCACCGATGAGCTGCCGGGCGAGGTCGTCGCAGACGGTCCGTACGGCCTCGGCGAACTCGCCCTGTTCCGGGGTGATCGCGCTGGCGCCGGAGGCCAGCAGCAGCACGGTGTCGTTCGTGGACATGCAGCCGTCGGAGTCGACCCGGTCGAAGGTGGTGCGGGTGGCGTCGCGCAGCGCGGCGTCGAGCCCCGCCGCGTCCACGTCGGCGTCGGTGGTGAGGACGACCAGCATGGTGGCCAGGCCCGGCGCGAGCATGCCCGCGCCCTTGGCCATGCCGCCGACGGTCCAGCCCTCGCCGCCGGCGACGGCCGTCTTGTGGACGGTGTCGGTGGTCTTGATGGCGATGGCGGCCTTCTCGCCGCCGTGCTCGCTCAGGGCCGCCGCGGCCTTCTCGATCCCGGGCAGCAACTTGTCCATGGGGAGCAGCAGACCGATGAGCCCGGTCGAGGCGACGGCGATCTCGCCCGCGCTGTGGCCGTCGAGGACCTCGGCCGCCTTCTCGGCGGTGGCGTGGGTGTCCTGGAAGCCCTGCGGTCCCGTACAGGCGTTGGCGCCGCCGGAGTTGAGGACGACGGCGGACACCTCGCCGCCCTTGAGCACCTGCTCCGACCAGAGCACCGGGGCGGCCTTGACGCGGTTGGAGGTGAAGACGCCCGCAGCGGCGCGACGGGGACCGTTGTTGACCACGAGGGCCAGGTCCGGGTTACCGCTGTCCTTGATTCCGGCGGCGATGCCCGCCGCCGTGAATCCCTGTGCTGCCGTGACGCTCACGGTGCGACTCCGATCGTGGAAAGTCCGGTGTCCTCGGGCAGTCCGAGGGCGAGGTTCATGCTCTGCAGGGCGCCGCCCGCGGTGCCCTTGGCGAGGTTGTCGATGGCGCTGATCACGATGATCCGGCCGGCCGCGGCGTCGTACGCCACCTGGATCTGCACCGCGTTGGAGCCGTATACGGCGGCGGTGGCGGGCCACTGCCCCTCGGGCAGCAGATCGACGAACGGCTCGTCCGCGAAGGCCTTCTCGTACGCGGCGCGCAGGGACTCGGCGCTCACGCCCGGCTTCGCCTTCGCGCTGCACGTCGCGAGGATGCCGCGGGGCATGGGCGCGAGGGTCGGGGTGAACGACACGGTGACCGGTTCACCGGCCGCGGCGCTGAGGTTCTGGATCATCTCGGGCGTGTGCCGGTGGACGCCGCCGACGCCGTACGGCGTCATGTTGCCCATCACCTCGGAGCCGAGCAGATGCGGCTTGGCGGCCTTGCCGGCGCCGGAGGTTCCGGAGGCGGCGACGATCACGGCCTCGGGCTCGGCGAGCTGCGCCGCGTACGCGGGGAAGAGCGCGAGCGACACGGCGGTCGGGTAGCAGCCGGGCACCGCGATACGCTTGCTCCCCGCCAGCGCGGCCCGTCCCCCGGGCAGTTCGGGCAGTCCGTACGGCCAGGTCCCGGCGTGCGGCGAGGCGTAGAATTTCTCCCAGTCCGCGGCGTCCTTGAGCCGGAAGTCGGCCCCCATGTCGACCACGAGCACCTCGTCACCGAGCTGCTCCGCCACGGCGGCGGACTGCCCGTGCGGCAGGGCCAGGAAGACCACGTCGTGGCCGGCGAGCACGTCGGCGGTGGTCGGCTGGAGCACCCGGCCGGCCAGCGGCCGCAGATGCGGCTGCAGGGCGCCGAGCGGCTGGCCCGCGTTGGAGTTCGCGGTGAGGGCCCCGATCTCGACCTCGGGGTGGACGAGCAGAAGGCGGAGCAGTTCCCCGCCGGCGTATCCGCTCGCCCCTGCCACTGCTGCACGTACCACCATCGAAATCCTCCTCGTCGATGGCATGACTATACGCAGCGCTGCACTTTTATGCAAAAGGTTTGGATCATTCCCTGCCCCGTCCGCCGCCGCTGCCTCCCGTCCGGGGTTCAGCAGCGGGTCCGGTCTCCGTCACTCCGCGTCGCGCAGCCGGAGCAGGTACGCCGCGGTCAGGGCCACGGCACGGTCCTCGTCCCCCGACAGCCCGACGAGGACGCCCGCGGCCTCCGTTCCCGGGATGCCGGCGAGCGCCTGGGCGAGCCGTCCGCGGGCAGCGGCGTCCGGGCCGGTGTCGGCGAGGCGGTCGGCGAAACCGGCCGCGATCCGGTCCGCCGTCGCGTCGTCACCCGCCAGCACGCTCAGCGCGTCCGCCGCACCGGTGTCGTCCAGCCCCGCCACGATCATGTCGATGAGCGCCGGGACCACGCCGGCCGTGCCCCGGTTCGCGAGCGCCAGCGCCGCCTGCCCGCGGACCACGGCGTCGGGGTGAGCGAGGGCGTCCCGCAGTTGCGCGGCAGCCTCGTCACCGGGCATCTCGGCGAGGCACCGGACGGCTCGTTCCCGCACCGCGGCCGCCGGTGAGCCGAGGCCCTGCGCCAGCAGCGCCGGGCCGGCGTCGTCGCCCGACCGCGCCAGCGCCCACGAAAGGGCTCCAGCGACGTTCGGCTCCGTCTCGTTCAGGACCGCCTCGACCAGGGCCTCCACGGGGACGGGAACCTCGTCGGCGGAGGAGAGGGCCGCGCGCTGGCGGGCGTCGGCGCTCTTCGATCCCAGCGCCTGGAGGAGCGGGACGACCTGGAGGACCTCCCCCCAGTCGGCGGGGTCCGCGGCGTCGATCCGGCGCAGCCTGGTGAGGAGTTCGGTCTCCGCCGTGATGCGCTCGCGCGTCTGCCGGATGAGGTCACCGACGAGAGCCGAGGGCGCGAAGCCGGGGTCCTCGAGGGCGCGCCCGATCTCACGCAGCGACAGGCCCAGCGACCGCAGGCTCTCGATGTGGAAGATCCGCCGGATGTCCTGCCCGGAGTACTCCCGGTAACCGGAACCCGTACGGCCCGTGGGACGCACCAGACCGAGCCGTTCGTAGTGCCGGAGCATGCGGGCACTGACCCCGGACCGCCGCGCCACCTCACCGATCAGCACGCCTCATTGTCCCTCCCGCCCGGGACCGCCGAGGGCCACCACACGCTTCGCCTCCTCGATCGCGCTCTCGAACCCGGTGTCCGGGTCGCGCAGCAGCTGTTGCGTGGCAAGCGCGTGCGCCCGCACCCGCGGTTCGGGGGCCGTCGTCGCGGTGTGCACCGGCGGCACCATCGCCTCGCCGAGTCCGACCAGCGCCCGGCTGAGGCTCAGCTGCGTCTCGCGCCCGCCCCGGCCGAGCTGTGTCGCCAGTACGGCGGCCAGCTCGGGCATCCCGTCCTCCGGCACCAGCACGACCGCGGCCCGCCAGGCACTGCGCGCCACCCCGTCGTCGGCGTCGCACAGCACGGCGCGGGTGATGGCCGGCCACGCCCTCCCGTCCCCGATCTTGGAGAGCGTGTGCAGCGCCTGACTCCGTGCCTGGACGCGCTCCGAGCGGACCTCACCGAGCAGCGCGGGCAGCGTCAGTGACACCGGGTGGCGGGTGAGTGCCCAGGTCAGCATGTCGCGGACCAGGAAATCGGGCTCGACGGCACATCGCTCGACGAGTGCGCCGACGTAGCGGGGGTCGGGCGCCGTACCGATCGCCAGAGCGGCCCGCAGCCGCACGGACGAGCGCTCGTCCTCCAGCGCCCGAAGCGCCCGTACCGTGTCCGTGTCCTGTCCCGTGACCGTCATCGAGACCACCTCCTCGGCACGCAGTGAAAACCCTGTCACCGTGTCAAGGTCAAACGCGGCCGCCCCCCGCGCTCAGGGGCGGGCTGCGCCGAACCACCGGGGAAGCACGGCGCGCAGATCCTCCTGTTCCTCGCCGGCCCACGCCACGTGGCCGTCCGGCCGCAGGAGCACCGCGGGCACGTCCAGTTCCTGGGCGGTGGCGACGACGTGGTCGACCCGGTCCTCCCAGCCCGCGACCGACAGCCGACCGGTCCCGTCGAGCAGCAGTCCCCGCCCGGCGTGCATCAGGGAGTAGAGGCGGCCCTGCTTCAGTTCCACGTCCCGCAGCCGGCGGCCGAGGAGAGGGTGCCCGTCGCCGAAGTCGTAGCGGACGTCGACCGCGGTGATGAGCCCGGTGACGTACCGGTTCACCTCCTCGAAGTCCATCAGCTTCGAGAACAGCTCGCGCAGCGCGGTCGCTCCGGGATCGGTGCCCAGCAGGGCGATCTGCGCCCGGGTGTTGTCGAGTACGGCGGCGCCCACCGGGTGCCGTTCCGTGTGGTAGCTGTCGAGCAGCCCGTCCGGCGCCCAGCCGTTGACCGTCGCGGCCAGCTTCCAGCCGAGGTTGAACGCGTCCTGGACGCCGAGGTTGAGCCCCTGCCCGCCGGTCGGCGGGTGGATGTGCGCCGCGTCGCCGGCCAGCAGCACCCGGCCGGCCCGGTAGTGCTCGGCCTGCCGGGTCGCGTCGCCGAACCGGGACAGCCAGCGCGGCGTGTGCACGCCGAAGTCGGTGCCGGCGACCGCCCGGAGCCGCTGCCTGAACTCCTCCAGGGTCGGCGGGGCCGAACGGTCGTCGGAGACCCCGTCGGCGGGCACGACGACCCGGCACACACCGTTCTCCGGGGGCGAGACGCCGAACCGCAGCTGGGTCCTGCGGACTTCCGCGACGACGGCGGCGACGGTCTCCGGGTCCTCGGCCACCTCCATCTCGCCCAGCAGCGTCTCGACGGTGGCGGGCAGGCCGGGGAAACCGACGCCGAGCAGCTTGCGCACCGTGCTGCGGCCGCCGTCGCACCCGACGACGTACCGCGCGCGCAGTTCCGTGCCGTCGGCCAGCTCGACGGTCACCCCGGCCCGGGCGCCCCCGGCTCCGTCGCGCTCTTCGTCGCCCTCCGTCGACCGGTTCAGGCCGACGACTTCGCAGCCGAGCCGGATCTCGGTGCCGAGTTCGAGCGCGTGCTCCTGGAGCAGCCGCTCGGTGACCGGCTGCGGGGTCGCGACGCCGTACGGGTGGGCCGTGTCCAGGGCGTCCGGCCACGGCTTCCTGATACCGCCGAAGAGTCCACCGGCCTGGAACGTCTCGCTGACGGCGAGGAACCGGTCCAGCAGTCCGCGCTGGTCCATGATCTCGACGCTGCGTGTGTGCAGGCCCTGCCCCCGGGACTCCCCGGTCGGCTCGGTCAGCCTCTCCAGCACGACCACGCGTACGTCGTGCAGCCGCAGTTCGGCCGCCAGCATCAGGCCGGTCGGGCCACCGCCGACCACGATCACATCAATCATCTGTACGCCCGTTCAGGAGATCGGATTCCGGCCGGGGCCGGTCGAGGCCGGTCATTCTGCGATCCGGGGCGGGCCTTGCCGCAAGCCCCCTGACGCGCTATATCTTGATAGTGGCAAGGAGAGGGCAGCATCCTCCTTGCCTTTTCGTTTGCTGCCCGGCGGTCCTTCGGGTGGCCGGACTCTCAGCCGGTCAGCGCCAGCAGTTCGCGTGCCGCCCGCCTCACCGCGAGGTCCGGATGCGGGCTTCCGTCGCAGAGGAAACCGCCGACGACCCGGCGGGGCGAGGCGGCTATGTGCTCGACCGCGGGGCGGGCGCCCTCCGGGAGCAGCCGCATCGCCACAAGTGTGCGGAGCGCACCGAGCTGTGGTTCGTGCCGGTCTGCGCGACGGGTCAGCTGGTCCGCGATCACCGGCGCCATGTCGTGCGCGCTCCCCGTGACGCGCCAGATCGCGGCAGCCGCGTCCGCCCTGCTCTCCCGGGCCGGCGCCCGCAGCCGTTCCTCCAGCAGGGGCAGCAACGGGGCCGCGGGCGGCCCGAGTTCGCTCGCGACCAGGACCGCCGCCCTGCGGCGCTCCGGCGCGTCCGGCAGCGCCCGTACCGCCCGCAGTGCCGGTTCCGTGTCCCCGTCGACGCGCGCCAGTGCCAGCGCCGCCGCCAGGTCGCCCGCGGCGGCGTGCGTCCACAGGGCCCGTGCCGCGTCCGGGCCGGCTGCAGGCCCCAGCGAGGCCAGCACCCCGGCCGAAGCGGGCAGCAGCCGGACCAGGTCGCCGGCACATGCGGCGGCGAGGGCGGGGAACGGCAGCAGGGCGTCCAGCCATTCGGCCCGCGGGCGGGCCGCGACCCGCCGGGCCACCGGCTCGGCCGCCGCGCCGAACACCTCGGCCGCCGCGGACACCACCGCCCCCGGCACACCGAGCGGCGTCAGGGACAGCGAGGCCGCCTCCTCGGGCAGTTCGTCCATCAACCGCAGCACGAGGCCGGGCGCACCGGGCACGCGCAGCCGTACGGCGGCGAGCGTCGCCGCGACCCGGACCGCGGGGTCGTCGGACCGCAGATGGGGTCCAGCCATGGAGCGGCCTCACCGCCCTTGAGCGCGGCTCCCACACGGGCCACCCGGCACAGGCCGTCCGCGTCGGTGGCGGCGGCCGCGAGCCGGGGCAGGACCGCGGCCTCCCGGTCGCGCCAGGTCTCGGTGAGCTCCCAGGCCAGCGGCAGCCCCCGCTCGACGGCGCGCAGGGCCGCGTCGGGGTCCGCCATCAGCCGCTCGGTGAGCGGGACGTAGGAGGCGGGCCACGGCCGGTGCGTGCCGTCGTCGCCGGGCGCGGCCCCGTGGGCGTCGAGCGCCGATTCCACCAGGGCGGGCGGCAGCGGCAGCGGTGCCGTGCGGAGCAGGTCCGTCGCCGCTGCGGTGCGCACCAACGGCTCGGGGGCGTGCAGGAGTTCCCGGTTACGGGCCCTGCTCGGGCCGGGTGAGACGTCGAGCAGTCCGAGCGCGGTGACGAGGGCCGCGCGCACCTCGGGGTCGCCCTCGGTCTCCAGCCGGGCCCGCAGCAGCGGGAGCAGCGGCAGAGACGCCTCCTCGCAGCCGGCGATGATCCACACCATGGTGCGCCGGACGGCAGGGTCCCGGTCCGCCGCGAGGCCGAGGAGGGCAGGAAGGGCCGTGGCCACCGCCCGTCGTACGTCCTGCCGGTCCCGTCCCGCCCCGTCGGCCGCGCCGTGCAGCAGCCACAGCAGCGGCAGCCGGTGACCGGGCCCTTCGAGGGCGAGCCGGGCGACGAACCGCACGGCCGGTGCCGTCGCCGAGTAGACGGAGCCCTGGTGACAGAGGGAGGAGAACAGCTCGTCCACGGCCTCGCCCCGGGCCTCGGCGTCCGGCGATGCGGCCGCCCGCAGCAGAGCGGGGACGTCGTCCGCCGGCCCGTACGCGTGCTCCAGCGCCGCCCAGTCGATGGCGTCGATCCCCTCCGGCATGGGGGTCAGCCTAGGTGTATTGCCCTGTCCGGCGCGGGCGGCCTTGCGGAGAACGACGTGTGGGTGGCCCCCGTTCCGCCGGTGTCCGGCGGAACGGGGGCCACCCACACGTGAACCCGGAGGGGCGGCGCTACGACTGGTCCTTGCGCTCCGCGTTCCGCTCCTTGATCCGTACGGTCTCCTTGCGGACCTCCGCCTGCGTGGCCCGCTCCTTCTGCAGCCACTCGGGGCTGTCCTGCTTCAGCGCCTCGATCTGCTCGGTGGTGAGGGCGTCCGTGACGCCTCCGCGGGCGAGACCGGAGATGGACACGCCCAGCTTGGACGCGACCACCGGCCGGGGGTGCGGGCCGCTGCGCCGCAGTTCCTGCAGCCACTCGGGCGGATCGGCCTGGAGGGCCGCCAGCTCGGCGCGCGAGACGACACCCTCCTGGAACTCGGTGGGGGTGGCCTCGAGGTACACACCCAGTTTCTTCGCCGCGGTCGCGGGCTTCATGGTCTGGGTGGTCTGGTGCGACGTCATGGTGTCCAGGGTATCGAGCGTGTGCGCCACCTCTGACCACGACCGGTAACCTGGCGGGGTGACAGGCTCGGAAGTTTCCCCTTCGTTCCGGCTCGCGTACGTCCCGGGGGTGACGCCCACCAAGTGGGTGCGGATCTGGAACGAACGCCTGCCCGGCGTACCCCTGGCTCTCGTGGCGGTGCCCGCCGCCGAGGCGCCGGCCCTGCTGCGCGACGGCGGCGCCGACGCGGGCTTCGTGCGGCTGCCGGTCGACGGGACGGATCTCAGCGCGATCCCGCTCTACACCGAGCAGACCGTGGTCGTGATCCCCAAGGACCATGTGGCGGCGGCGGTCGAGGAGCTCTCCCTCGCCGAGCTGGCCGACGACATCGTGCTGCATCCGCTGGACGACCTCCTCGGCTGGGAGCAGCTGCCCGGCAAGCCCGCGATCGAGCGGCCGGCCACCACGGCCGACGCGGTCGAGCTGGTCGCCGCGGGTGTGGGCGTACTGGTCGTTCCGCAGTCGCTGGCCCGTCTGCACCACCGCAAGGACCTCACCTACCGTCCCCTGACGGACGCGCCCGAGTCCCGCATCGCGCTGTCCTGGCCGCAGGACAGGACCACCGACCTGGTGGAGGACTTCATCGGGATCGTCCGCGGGCGGACCGTGAACAGTTCGCGTGGCCGCAGCACCGCGCCCGCGGAGCAGCCGAAGGCGAAATCGAAGCGGGCCGAGGGCGGCGCCGCGCGGCGGAAGCCCGCGGGGGGCGCGGCGGCGGGGAAGAACCCGCGCGGCGGCTCAGGCGGTGCGAAGGGGGCCAAGGGCGGCGCGCGCGGCGCGAAGGGTGCCGCGGCCGCCAAGCGCGGCAAGCCCCGCCGGCGGCCGTAGGGCGACCGCTGCGGAGCGGTCGCGGGGCCCGGCTGTCAGACCCGCCTGGCAGCATCGGTGATCATGACGCACACCGAACGCGCGATGCCGCCCCTCCAGGCCGACGAACGCACCAATCTGGCTGCCTGGCTCGACTTCTACCGGGCCACCGTGGCCACGAAATGCGACGGCCTCACGGACGGACAGGTGCGGGAGGCCTCCGTGGCACCGTCGGAGCTGACGCTGCTGGGGATCGTCCAGCACCTGACGGAGGTCGAGCGGAACTGGTTCCGCCGGGTGCTGACCGGTGAGGACGTGCCGCCCGTGCACGGCGCCCCGGCCGCTCCCGGTGACCACGACGGAGGGTTCGGCCTCTCCGACGGCACCAGCTTCGCGGACGCCCGCGCGGCCTGGCTCGACGAGATCGAGGTGTCCCGGGCCAACTGCGCCGCGAGGTCGCTGGAGGACACCGCGCCTTTCATGGGCGGCGAGGTCGCTCTGCGGTGGATCTACACGCACATGATCGCCGAGTACGCGCGGCACAGCGGCCACGCCGACCTGCTGCGGGAGCGGATCGACGGCAGCACCGGGGTGTGAGGGAGCACGGGCCGGGCAGCCGCCGCGTTCACCGGGCCGGTCACCCGTGAGCGGTGTTTCGCCGCGCCCGCCCGTCGGGGCCGCGCGGGAAGATGTCAGGATGGGTTCCATGACGAGCAAGGTTTACTTCGACATCACCATCAACGACGAGCCCGCCGGGCGGATCGTCTTCAACCTGTACGACGACGTCGTCCCGAAGACCGCGGACAACTTCCGCCAGCTGGCCACGGGCGAGCACGGCTTCGGCTACGCGGGTTCGTCCTTCCACCGGGTCATCCCCGAGTTCATGCTGCAGGGCGGCGACTTCACCCGTGGCGACGGCACGGGCGGCAAGAGCATCTACGGCGCGAAGTTCGACGACGAGAACTTCAAGCTGGCGCACACCAAGCCCGGTCTGCTCTCCATGGCGAACAGCGGCCCGAACTCCAACGGCTCGCAGTTCTTCATCACGACCATCGTGACGTCGTGGCTGGACGGCAAGCACGTGGTCTTCGGCGAGGTCGCCGACCAGCAGAGCATGGACCTGGTCACGAAGATCGAGAGCCTCGGCTCGCAGAGCGGCCGCACCAAGGCGAAGGTCACCATCGCCGAGTCCGGCGTCCTCTGATCCCGGACCGCTCGCGCACCAGCTGAACGGACGCGCCGCCCGACGAACACCGTCGGCCGGCGCGTCCGTCGTTTCCGGGCCCGCGCCGCACCGGTACCGATGGCATGTCAACCGAAGGTTGACACTCACCTCACTGTCAACCTACCGTTGACACATGACGCAGCCCGTAGGCATGACGCAGCCCGTTCGTCTCGACGACCTCATCGCAGCCATCAAGAAGGTCCACCCCGAGGCACTCGACCAGCTTCAGGACGCCGTCATCGCGGCGGACCACCTCGGCGACGTCGCCGACCACCTCATCGGCCACTTCGTGGACCAGGCGCGGCGCTCCGGCGCCTCCTGGACGGAGATCGGCAAGAGCATGGGCGTGACCCGGCAGGCCGCCCAGAAGCGGTTCGTCGCCAAGGATCCCGGCGAACTGACCGAGCTCGACCCCAGCCAGGGCTTCAGCCGCTTCACCCCGCGCGCCAGGAACGTCGTGATGGCCTCGCAGAACGAGGCGCGCGCCGCGGGCAACGCCGAGATCGGCACCGTCCACATCGTGCTGGGGCTGCTGATCGAGCCGGAGGCGCTCGCGGGCGCGTTCATCAAGGCGCAGGGGGTCGCCCTGGACAGCGTCCGTCAGGCCGCCGAGCAGGCGCTGCCGGCGCCCGCGGAGGGTCAGCCGCCCGAGCTCATCCCGTACGCCGCCGATGCGCGCAAGGTGCTGGAGCTGACCTTCCGGGAGGCGCTGCGGATGGGGCACAACTACATCGGCACCGAGCACATCCTGCTGGCCCTGCTGGAGCACGAGGACGGTACGGGGCTGCTGACGGGTCTCGGTCTCGACAAGGCGGCCGCGGAGGCGGCCGTCATCGAGGCGCTCACCCTCGTCGTCGACGCGCAGCAGAAGGACTGACCGGGCCCGTGCCGCACGGCGGGAGCCGCGGCTACCGGCCGTGCGGCGGAACGGGCGGGTCCGCGAACGTGTCGCGGACCACCGGTCCCGCAGCGGCCTCTACGTTCTCGGAGTGAACACGGGGATCACCAGCCGCCCCGGCTGAACGGCCCGTCCCTTCTCCGGAGAGCGCCATGGCCACGCCCAGCGGCAGCAGCACCCACACACCACCGGCACGATCGGGCGGGGGGTGGCTTCTGCGGCTGGGCGAGTGGTGCGCGCGCCACTTCGTCGTGGTGATCGTGCTGTGGCTGGTCGCCCTGGGCGGGCTGCACGCCCTGCAGAGCGCGTTCGGGGGGACGTACTCCGACGACTTCAGCCTGCCCGGCACCCAGTCCAACACCGGCGCCGAACTGCTGAAGGCGCACGATGCGGCCGCGGGCGGCACCGGGGCGCAAGTGGTCCTGCACGATGCGCAGAAGCCCCTGACCGACGTGCAGAGCCAGGTCGACCAGGTGGTGGGCAACCTCCAGAAGCTGCCGCACGTCCTGTCCGCCCAGAACCCGCTGCCCTCGTCCTCCTCCGCGACCTCCACCTCGCTGTCCAAGGACGGCAGCACCGGGTACATCACCGTGCGGTTCGACGTGAACCCGACCTCGCTCGACGACTCGTATCTCGGCCAGGTCGACACGGCGGTGAAGCCGCTGCGCTCCGCCGGTGTGGAGGTCGAGTACGGCGGCCCGCTCGGAGAGCTCGCCCGGCCCGAGACGAAGGACCTCACCAGCGAGGCCGTCGGTTTCGCCGTCGCGGTGGTCGTGCTGCTCATCGGGTTCGGCAGCATCATCGCCGCGGGTGTCCCGCTGCTCACCGCGCTGATCAGCGTGATCGTCGGGCTGAGCTGTCTGGCGCTGGTGGCCGCAGCCACCACCTTCGCGAGCGTCTCGCCGACCCTCGCCACCATGATCGGGCTGGGCGTCGGGATCGACTACGCCCTCTTCCTGATCACCCGTCACCGTCAGCTCGTCATGGACGGCGCCGATCCGGTCCGGGCCGCCGGCCGGTCGGTGGCCACCAGCGGGCGTGCCGTCCTGGTCTCCGGCTGTACCGTCATCGTCGCGCTGGCCGGTCTGTACGTCTCGCGGGTCAGCTTCATCGGCAAGCTGGGGGCCGCGGCCGCCGTCACCGTGATCACCGCGGTCATCGGCGCCCTCACCCTCGTCCCGGCCCTGCTGGGCCTCATCGGCAGGCGGATCGACCGCTACCGGGTGCGGCCGCCCGTCGCCGAGGGCGGGGCCGGCGCCGGCGCCCCGGCGACGGGCGGCTGGCACCGCTACGCCCAGCGGGTGGAGCGGCGGCCCTGGTGGTTCCTGCTCGCCGGGCTGGTCGTGGTGGGGGTCCTCGCGATCCCGCTGTTCTCCATCCGCCTCGGGCACATCGACGACGGCGCCGATCCGACGAGTTTCACCGACCGGCGCGCGTTCGACCTGATCTCCACCGGTTTCGGGCCCGGCGCGAACGGCCCGTTCACCCTCGTCGTCGACCAGCGGTCGGTGCCGGACTCGGACCGCTCGGCGCTGGCGAGCAGCCTCCAGAAGGCGCTCACCGACGTGCCGGGCGCGGCCAGCGTCACCCCGCTGCAGCCGACGGACGACAACGCGCTGCTCGTCGGCACCGCCCTGTCCGAGGTGGCCCCGCAGGACGCGGGGACGACCACCCTGTTCAACCACCTCAAGGACGACGTCCTGCCGCAGGGGGTTTCGGGCACCGCCGCCTCCGGCTACGTGACCGGGACGACCGCCGCCCAGGAGGACTTCCTCGACCTCATCGCCAGCCGGCTCCCCCTGATCATCGCGGTCGTGGTCGGCCTCGCCTTCGTCATCATCCTCATCGTGTTCCGCGGCGTCCTAGTCGCGGTCAAGGCGGCCGTCCTCAACCTCCTCTCGATCGCCGCGTCGTACGGGGTGGTGGTGGCGGTCTTCCAGTGGGGCTGGGGCGGGCCCGCCCTGGGGGTCTCGGGGACCGTGCCCATCGAGAGCTATGTGCCGATGATGATGTTCGCCATCGTCTTCGGACTGAGCATGGACTACGAGGTGTTCCTGATCGCCCGCGTGCACGAGGCCTGGCTGCGCACCAGGGACAGCAAGGGCGCGGTGGCGCACGGGCTGGAGATCACCGCGCGGGTGATCACCTGTGCGGCGCTCATCATGGTCAGCGTCTTCGCCGCGTTCGTCATCAGCGACAACATCGTGGTGAAGATGCTGGGGCTCGGACTGGCGGTCAGTGTGCTGGTCGACGCCACGATCGTGCGGCTGCTGCTGGTCCCCGCGGTGATGACGCTGCTCGGCCGGAGCGCCTGGTGGATGCCCGGGTGGCTGGACCGGGTGCTCCCCCGCATCGACACCGAGGGCGACTCGGTGCCGCCGCTCCCGGCGCCCTGACCCACCGCGCCGGTCCCGCGCCGGCACGGGCCGGGTCACGCCCCGGTTTCCAGGCGCAGGCTCCAGCGCCGCGGCAGGCCGATGAGCGTGACGGTGGAGAGCGGCCGGACGTCGACGTTCCAGTACGACGACGGCGGGGCCTTCAGCGCGTACACGAGGGCGGCGCGGACGACGGCGGGTTCGGCCACGGCGACGATCGACCCGTCGCAGGCCGGGCGGGTGTCCAGCCAGCTCCCGATCCGGGAGATGAAGGCGAGCAGCGGTTCACCGCCGTGCGGGGCCGAGCGCGGGTCCGCCAGCCAGGCGTCCACGGCCGCCGGTTCGCGCGCGGTGACGTCGGCGAGCGTGCAGCCGCGCCAGCGGCCCATGTCGCAGTCGCGCAGGGCGGGCTGGACCAGCGGGGCGAAGCCGAGCGCCTGACCGGTGGCGCGGCTGCGGGCCGTCGGTGAGCAGTACCGCAGTTCGGCCGCGCCCAGGGGCACCAGGGCCGGGGCGGCGAACTGGACCTCCTGCCAGCCGGCCGCGTCGAGCGGCCGGTCGTCGTCGAAGCGCTCACCGAGCAGGGAGGAACTGCGTGCCGCGGCGACGAGCGAGACTCGAACACTCATGGGCGCGATCGTGGAGCCGATCGCCACGCGGGTCAAGAGTGCCGCCGCAAGCGCTTCCGGTCAGGCGAACCGGAGGCACATCCATTGGTCCGGGTTGTCGAGCGCCCGGAAGCCCGCCTTCTCGTACACCCCGTGGGCGTCGGCCGTGCCGAGGAGGAACCTGCGGACCCCGGTCGGGGCGAGGTGGTCGCGGGCCGCGACGACGAGCCGGCCGCCGAGGCCCTGCCCGCGGGCCGTGCGGTCGACGTACACGTCGCAGAGCCAGGCGAAGGTGGCGAGGTCGGTGACCACGCGTGCGTAGCCGGTCTGTTCGCCGGTCGCGAGGTCGTAGGCGCCGAAGTTCAGCGAGCCGGCGATGGCCCGGTCCTGGTGCTCGCGCGTGCGCCCCCTGGCCCAGTAGGAGTCGCCGGAGAGCCAGGTGTGGATCCGGGCGGCGTCCAGCCGGGCGGGGTCGGACGAGATCTCGTAACGTTCCTGAGGTATTCCGGTCATGGCCGGAGACTAGTCTCCGCGGGGCCGAAGGCGCCGTCCCAGGCGGTGCACAGGCGGCGCACGCCCTCGGTGATCTCCGCGAGGCCGGCGACGGCGACGAAGCTCAACCGGACCTGGGGCGCCGGGGGTTCGGCGCAGAAGTAGGGGCGGCCCGGGGCGATGGCGACACCGGCGCGCAGCGCCGCAGCGACCATGGCGGACTCGTCGGCGCCGGCACCGGAGTCCGGCAGCCGCAGCCAGAGGCTGCCTCCGCCGGCCGGGATGTGCGGCAGCGCGAGGCCGGGCAGCTCCTGGCTCAGCGCGGTGACCATGGCGGTGCGGCGGGCGCGCAGCTCGGCCGAGACGGAACGCAGATGGCGGCCCCAGGCGGGCGAGCCGACGAGTTCGAGCGCGGCCTCCTGGAGCGGCCTGGGGACGAAGAGGCTGTCGACCACCTGGATGGCCCGCAGCCGCTCCATGACCGGCCCCCGGGCCGCCAGGGCACCCACCCGGAAACTGGGCGATGTGGCCTTGGTGAGGGAGCAGACGTGGACGACGACCCCGTCGGGGTCGTCGGCGGCCAGCGACGCGGGGAGCGGTCCGGCGTCGTCGTGGACGAGGTGGCGGGCGAAGTCGTCCTCGACGACGAACGCCCCCGCTTCCCGGGCGATCCGCACGATCCCGGCGCGCCGGTCGGCGGCGAGGACCGTGCCGGTCGGGTTCTGGAAGAGGGGCTGGCACACCAGGACGCGGGCGCCGGTGGCCCGGAAGGCCGCGGCGAGCAGTTCGGGACGTACGCCGTCCCCGTCGACGGGGACGGGCACGGGCCGCAGTCCGGTGGCGCGGGCGGCCGCCAGCATGCCGGGGTAGGTCGGCGATTCGACGAGGACGGGTGCGCCGGGCGGGGCGAGTGCCCGCAGCGCGGTGGCCAGGGCGCTCTGGCCGCCCGCGGTGATCAGCACATCGGCCGCGGTGAGGGCGGGGCCGATCTCGCGGGCGAACCAGGCGCGCAGTTCGGTGAGTCCGTCGGTGGGCGGGCGGCTCCAGGCGCCGGGGCGGCGGCCGGCCCGGGCGAGGGCCGCGGCCATGGCCCGTTCGGGCTGGAGGGAGCTGTGCAGATAGCCGCCGTTGAACTCGATGACCCCGGTGGGCGGGGGCGTCAGGGTGACCAGGAGGCCGGAGGCGTCGACCGTGCGGGGCACCACCTCGGGTCCGCCGTCGCCGCTGAGCGACACCTCCTGCCAGGAGGTGTCGGCGGGCGGGCGCACGGAGGTACGGGGCTGCGCCCGGAAGGCGCCGGAGCCCGGGCGGGTGACGACGAGCCCTTCCGCGGCGAGCAGGGCGACGGCCCGCGAGACGGTCACCGGGCCGGCCCTGAAGCGCTCGACGAGGGCACGGCTGGACGGCAGCTTCTCACCTGGTGAGTAGCGGTTCAGCTCCTTGCGGAGCACTTCTGCCAACTCGGCGACACTGCTACGCTCTTGCATGAGAGACGAGAATAGCGCTACCGAATCGCCGACGATAGCGGTCGCCACGGCACCCGTCCCCTCCGAAGCGGGAGCGTCCCGCGGTTCACGCGACGCTCCCGGCCCCCTCCCGGCCGGCCGCGGCGGAACGCTGCTCGCCCTGCTCGGCGTGGTCTCCTTCTCGCTGACCTTCCCCTCCACCGCCTGGGGCCTGGAGAGCTTCGGCCCCTGGTCCCTGGTGACGCTGCGGACCCTGCTGGCCGCCACGATCGCCGGCGGGTTCATGCTCGCTGCCCGGGTGCGGGTGCCCGAGCGGCAGCACCGGGCCGGGCTCGCGGTGGTGGCGTGCGGCGTGGTGGTGGGGTTCCCGCTGCTGACGACGCTGGCGCTGCAGACCTCGACGACCTCGCACGCGGCGGTCGTCGTCGGCCTGCTGCCGCTGACCACCGCGGTGTTCTCCTCGGTCCGCACCGGATCGCGCCCGTCCCGCGCGTTCTGGGCCGCGGCGCTGGCCGGCGCGGCGGTGGTGATCACGTTCACCGTGCTGCAGAGCGGCGGGGGCATCTCCACCGGCGATCTCTACCTCTTCGCCGCGCTGCTGGTCTGCGCGGCGGGCTACACGGAGGGCGGCAGGCTGGCGAAGGTGATGCCGGGCTGGCAGGTGACGGGATGGGCCCTGCTCCTCACCGCGCCGCTCGCGGTGGTGGGCGCCGCGGTCGCGCTGCCGCACGAACCGGTGCGGTGGACCGCGCACGGGGTGGCCGGGCTGGTCTGGGTGGCGGTCGCCTCGACCTTCTTCGGCCTGTACGTCTGGTACCGCGGCATGGCGGAGATCGGGGTGGCCCGGGCCAGCCAGCTTCAGCTGGCGCAGCCCCTGCTGACGCTGATCTGGTCGTTCCTGTTGCTGGGCGAGGAGATCGCACCGGCGGCCCCGGTGGCGGCGGTCGCGGTCCTCGTCTGCATCGCCGTCACGCAGCGCGCCGGAGCCCGCCGGTCATAGACTTGTCGACATGGCACGCCACCCGTGAGGAGGTCACTCCCGATGGAGGCACACACGGGCGACCGGCTGCTGACGCACGGCAGGACCGTGGGGCAGCACGACCGGGTCGCCGAGATCCTCGAAGTGCTCGGGGACGGGGGCGCTCCCCCGTACCGCGTCCGCTTCGAGGACGGACACGAGCATCTGATCGCCCCCGGCCCCGACAGCGTCGTCCAGCACACCGGGCGGAGCCGGGACCCGGGCACGCAGGTGCGCTGAACAACCGGTCAGCGGGGCGGACGGGCCCGGGCCTGGTAGTGGTCGGCCACCACCCGGTCCATCGCCCCGATCCGGTCCCTGACCACGCTGTTCCCGGAGAAGTAGACATGGCCGCGGGCCTGGTCGTGACCGGCGGCCAGGTCGACGTGCCGCGACAGCTCGGCCGGGTCCTGCCAGGCCGCGGGCTGGGCGGGGTCGCCGGCCTTGTAGAGGGCCTCGCCGATGAAGAGGTCCACGCCGGTGCCCCTGACCACCTCGCCCCACCAGGGCACCAGCTCCGCGTAGTCGGCGGGAGCGAAGCCGATGTTCCAGTAGAGCTGGGGACAGATGTAGTCGATCCATCCCTTCTTGATCCAGCCACGGGTGTCCGCGTGCAGGTCGTCGTAGGTCTGCACCCCCGCCTCGGTCCGTGAGCCGAGCGGATCGGTGGAGGCGTTGCGCCAGACGCCGAACGGACTGATGCCGAACCGGACCCCCGGCTTGAGCGCCTTGATCCGTCCGGACATCTCCCGTACGAGCTTGTCGGTGTTGTCACGCCGCCAGGCGGCCTTGTCGGGGAAGCCCGCACCGTACTTCGCGTACGCGGGTCCGTCGGCGAAGGACTGTCCGGCCACCGGGTACGGATAGAAGTAGTCGTCCCAGTGCACGGCGTCGATGTCGTAGCGGCGGACCGCGTCGAGCATCGCGTCCTGGACGAAGGCACGGACCTCGGGCAGCCCCGGGTTGTAGTAGAGCTTCCCGCCGTACGGCAGCACCCACGCCGGGTGCAGCCGGGCGGGATGGGCGGCGGACAGCCGGGAGAGGTCGGTGTGGTTGGCGACCCGGTACGGATTGAACCAGGCGTGCAGTTCGAGACCGCGGGCGTGAGCCTCCTGGACGGCCGTGCCCAGCGGGTCCCACCCGGGGTCCCTGCCCTGGACGCCGGTGAGGCAGGCGGCCCACGGCTCGTGCGGTGAGGGCCACAGCGCGTCCGCCGAGGGGCGGACCTGGAGGACCACGGCGTTCAGCCGCCGGTCGACGGCCTCGTCGAGGAAGGCGGTCAGCCCGGCCCGCTGGGCGGCGGCGGACAGCCCCGGCTCCGCGGGCCAGTCGAGGTTCTCGACCGTGGCCACCCACATCCCCCGGAGCTCGCGCCGGAGCGCGTCGCGGGGTGCCCCCGGCCGGCCCGGACCGCGGCCGCGCGGGACCGCGGCGGCGTCACCGGCCACGGCGGCCGGGGCGATCACCCCCGCGACCGTCCCCGCCGCCCCCGTCACGAACTTCCTTCGCTCCATGTGCCGCATGCCGTCGCTCCCGCCGTCTCCGTACTCGTCCGCGGCCCCGCATTCCGGGCCCGGAAGCGAGCATGCCCGCCCCGGCCCGCAAACCCCGGTAAGGCGCGGAGTAACGTCGTGGGGTCGTGGTGGAGCCCGGAATCAGACGGAAGCCGCCGAACGGAGAACAGCGAAAGGCACGAGGTGACGGACTCTATGGCCGACATTGCACGCGTCGGGGTGGTGGGCTGTGGCCAGATGGGCGCAGGCATCGCGGAGGTGTGCGCCCGCAGCGGCCTCGACGTCAAGGTGGCAGAGACCACCGGCGAGGCGCTGGAGATCGGCCGCACCCGGCTCCACAACTCCCTCTCCAAGGCTGCGGAACGCGGCAAGATCACCGCGGAGGAGCGCGACGAGACCCTGGCCCGGCTCAGCTTCACCACGGACCTCGGCGAGTTCGCGGACCGCGATCTCGTCATCGAGGCCGTCGTGGAGAACGAGCAGGTCAAGACCGAGATCTTCCAGGTCCTGGACCAGGTGGTGACCCGGCAGGACGCGATCCTCGCCTCGAACACCTCCTCGATCCCGCTGGTGAAGCTGGCCGTCGCGACCTCGCGTCCGGACCAGGTCATCGGCATCCACTTCTTCAACCCGGCCCCGGTGCAGAAGCTCGTCGAGCTGATCCCGGCGCTGACCACCTCGGAGGAGACGGTCAAGCGTGCCGAGGCCGTGGTGCAGGACATACTGGGCAAGCACCCGATCCGCGCGCAGGACCGCTCCGGCTTCGTCGTCAACGCGCTCCTGATCCCGTACCTGCTCTCCGCGATCCGGATGTTCGAGTCGGGCATCGCCAGCCGCGAGGACATCGACAACGGCATGGAGATGGGCTGCGCCCACCCGATGGGCCCGCTCAAGCTCGCCGACCTGATCGGCCTGGACACCGTCGCCTCGGTGGCCGACTCGATGTACGCGGAGTACAAGCAGCCCCTGTACGCCGCTCCCCCGCTGCTCCAGCGCATGGTCGACGCGGGCCGGCTCGGCCGCAAGACCGGTTCGGGCTTCTACCCGTACGTCTGACCACCCGTCCGCGGGTCCGGCGCTCACGCTGCTGGGCCCGCGGGGGCACGTTCCCCGAGGTCAGGGCCGCGGGCGGCTTCGAAGAGCCTCATCCTGTACAGCCGACCCGACGCCGTGCCGGAGCGCTACGGAGCAACGGCGCGGACGCGGGGGCCCGAAGCCCTGGGCCTTTCAGCGCTGTCGCAGCCTTCCGTGCTTGTACTGCGACCAACTCGTCCGGAAGTTGTCGGGCCGTGGGCAGCCATCGTGTCAGCAACTCCGTCATGATGAGCATGCTGTCCGCGTCATCGTCGTCCTGCAGAGCCTGGGCGACGGCCTCAACGGTCTGTGTAGCCAGGAGCGTGGTTTTCGCCATCCTCGACACCTTCTCCCCACTCAGTTGAAGGGTCAGGGGCCAGACAGAGGATTCCCACGCTTCACGGCGCACCGCAGCGCTGGATGCCAGGGTTTCCAGCAAGGCCGGCAACAGCGCACCGTTCCAGCCTCGGGTGTCATCACGGCTTGAGATCAGCGAGCCAACCTGGCGTACAGGCGGAGGCCGCCGGAATCCCCGACCGGGCGGGAGAGCCGAAGCCCGCCTCCGCGCGGGCCGAACGGACCCGACGGCCGCCGGCCGACGACGAACAAGCCCGCGCCGGCCTCGGCTTCGCGGGGCACACCCTGGGCCCCGCCCTGCCGGCGGTCGCCGGCGTGACCGACGCGGCGGAGGCCATCTCGGCAGCCATCTCGCCGACTGGGCCTCCTGACTGAACCCCGGCATCGACGCTCGCCCTGTATCAGCCGTCGCACAGCGATCGAGCACGCCCGGTTCGTCGTCTCCACCGACGTCCTGGGCGCAGATGCCCCGCCCAGGGGCGCCGTCCACGCAGGAAGGAAGCGGAACCTGCGCCGCGCCCACCAGTGTGCCGACGACGAAGTCGAAGCCGACCTCCCGAGCCCGGAGGCCAAAATGTCGGCGAAATCGTTGTGCATATTGTTAACATTCTTGTAGCGTGCGTCCAGCCTCGGTAACCGAGGCCTTGAGCGAAGCACTCGGTGCTCGACGAGGGAGACTCATGGAGAGGCTTTCCGTGCCAGACGAACGCGATGCACTCATTCACCCGGTGACGAGGGCACGACGCCCTGGCTACCGCAACCGCCTCATCAGAGGCGTGGCTCTCGCGAGTTCTCTCGTGCTTGCCACGGTCGCGGTCCCGACTTCCGCCGCTGTGGCTGCCTCGGGCGCGTCCCCCTCGGGGCACCGCGCCAAGGCCACCGATCCCCAGGACTCGGCACTGGACTTCGACTCCGCCGCGTACACGACGATCGCCGTCACCGTCGACGGCCGCCCGATGAACGTGCGCTGGTACAAGGAGATCTGCTACGTCGCCAAGCCGGTCGCCGCGGCGGCCCAGCAGCCCGGCGGCCCGGGCGGCGGCACCACGATCCCCAACACCGCCTGCGGCTACCAGAGCATGAACGTGTTCGTCCCGGAGAGTGCGTTCGGCGACCAGCACACACCGGTCTACTTCGCGGTGAACAACAGCGGCTGGAGGGCCAGTTACATCAAGGCGAGTGTCACCGCCGGCACCTCCTACAACAGTGCGACCAGCAATGTCGGCGCGGCGTTGAAGGCGGGGTACGTCTTCGTCGATGTCGCCAACCGCAGCCGCGGCCTGGTCGGCGCCGACGGCGCGGCCCCCGGCAAAGCTCCCGCCGCGGTGGTCGACGCCAAGGCCGCCGTGCGTTACCTGCGCCTCAACGACGCCGCTATGCCCGGCAGCGCGGAGCGGATCGTCATCAACGGCACCAGCGGCGGCGGCGCCCTGGTTTCGATCCTGGGCGCCTCCGGCAACAGTGCGGAGTACAACCACTATCTGGCCGAGATCGGCGCGGCCGGCATCGACGCCAAGGGACGCAGCACCGTGCGCGACGACGTCTTCGCCGTCAACGCGTACTGCCCGATCACCGACCTCGGCAACGCCGACAAGGCGTACGAATGGCTGTACGGCATCCTCGACACCCGCAATCGCACCGGCTCGAACCCCTCGCCCGAGGACGCCTCCGCGATCGCGGCACAGTTCGCGGCCTACGAAAGAAGCCTGGGACTGCGCAATCCCGACGGCACACCGCTCACCGCCTCCACCATGCTCAACGCCATCAAGAACGAGGTCATCCGCTCCGCGGAGACCTATCTGAAGGCCGACCCCGCCCACGCCATCCCGCCGCTGGGCGGCACCTTCGAGATCACCTCCGGTGGCCCCGGGGCGCCGCCCACCCCCAAGTCCTACGTGAACGACTGGATCGACATCGACGCCACCACCCGCAAGGTGCGCTCCGTCGACATGACCAAGTACCTCGTCTTCGTCGCCACCCAGACCACCCTGAAGACGAGCCCCGCCTTCGACGCCGTGGGCGTCAACGGAAACACCACCAGCGGTACCGAGACCGACCTGTTCGGCCCTCCGACCCAGAAGTACATGAACTACACCGAGTACAGCTGGAACCACAACGACGTCGCCGGCGACGGCAGCGGCCTCGACGACACCGGCCTGACCTGGGACCGGTACACGGCGAAGAAGACCACCACGGTCGATGAGCAGGTCCACCTGATCAACCCGATGGACTTCATCGGCACCACCGCGGACACCGCCCCCAACTGGTACGTCCGCCACGGCACCCGGGACCGGGACACCGCGTTCACCGTCTCGGTCAACCTCGACCGGGCACTCGCCGCGGACAAGCAGGTCCACAGCCTCGACTACCAGCTCGCCTGGAACCAGCCGCACGCCGGCAACTACGACGTGCCCGAGGCCATGGCCTGGATAGCCAAGGTTGTCCGCTCAGCCGGAGATCCGCTCGCCCCCGGCCGCCACGGATAGCCCCTCTTCGGCCGCCACGGGCAGACCGTCCAGGCGCCCGAAAGTCGATGGCCGGCACCGCGGCTGTCCGGCCTCCGGGCTCGGTGCCGGTCGCAGCATGTCTCCACCAGCCCAGTAGCCGGCAGCCAGTTCGTCCGGCGTGAGCGGCTCGCGACTGACCCGTCCGTGCCTCCGGTGACCAGGCCCGACTGGGACCTCCGCCAGCCGACAGGGTCGGGCCGATCGTGCAACGCAGGGCCCGGCGGGACCACCGCCGGGCCCGTGTGCGTGAGAGCGAACAGGCTGTGGCGCCGCACCCACCCGCCGCGCCCCGCCGACGCCCGCGCAAGGGCATTGCGGCTCCTGGGCCTCGCCGCGCCGCCAGGATCCGCACATCGCGCAGCGCCCTCCCTCTGTGCGAGGACGCACCGGCGCGGCAGGCCGCAACCGATGGCCGGGACGGCAGCTGCCCCGAGTGACGGACTCAAGTGAGAACAAAATCGTTGACAATAATGTTCGCCTAGAGTTAGCGTCGACAGGCACTCACTCAGGGAGGGCACATGCCGGAGGAAGCCCGTACAGGCTCCGGAGAGCAGGCCAAGCAGTACGCGTTGGAGCGGTTGCGGCGGGCGATCCTGCAGGGCGACATGGCACCGGCGCAGCGCCTGGTGGAGAACGAGCTCGCCGAGCAGTACGACGTCACCCGCGCGAGTATCCGGGCGGCACTGCTCGACCTCGCTTCCGAGGGACTGGTCGAGCGAATCCGCAACCGTGGATCGCGCGTGCGGGTGGTCACGGTCGAGGAGGCCGTGGAGATCACGGAATGCCGGATGGCTCTCGAAGGGCTGTGTGCCGTCAAGGCCGCCGAGGCCGCGACCGACGCACAGCTCGACGAGCTGGCCGACCTCGGCAGGGCTTTGTCGAAAGCGGTCGCCGACGGCGATCCGCTCTCCTACTCCGAGCTCAACCACGACCTGCACGCCCGGATCCGGGACATCTCCGGCCAGCACACGGCCGTCGGTCTCCTGGAACGCCTCAACGCCCAACTGGTACGCCACCGCTTCCAGCTGGCGCTGCGCCGAGGCCGCCCCCAGCAGTCCCTGAGTGAGCACCTGGCCATGATCGAAGCGATCAGGGCCAGGGACCCGCAAGCGGCCGAAGAGGCCGTTCGCGCCCACCTCAGCAGCGTGATCGACGCCCTGCGCGCCGACTGAACGCGCTCCTGGGGCGGGGCACACCTGTCACCAAGGAGATGCAGCATGACCCACGGCAACGGCGCACCCGCCGCCACCCCGCCACGATCGACCCTCGTCGTCACCGCGCACGCCGGCGACTTCGTGTGGCGGGCCGGCGGAGCCATCGCCCTCGCCGCCGCCCGGGACGAGAAGGTCACGATCGCCTGCCTCACGTTCGGCGAGCGCGGCGAGTCCGCGAAGGCATGGCGCGAGGGCAAGAAGCTCGACGAGATCAAGGCGATACGCCGCGACGAGGCCGAGCGCGCCGCCGCCGAACTCGGCGCGGAGGTCCGTTTCTTCGACGCCGGTGACTACCCGCTGGTAGCCACCGCCGAGCTGACCGACCAGTTGGTGACCGTCTACCGCGAGACCCAGCCCGACGTCGTGCTGACGCACCCGGTCGAGGACCCGTACAACGGCGACCACCCCGCCGCCAACCGCATGGCCCTGGAAGCCCGCGTCCTCGCGCAGGCCATCGGCTACCCGGGCGAGGGCGAGATCATCGGCGCCCCACCCGTCTTCTACTTCGAACCGCACCAGCCGGAGATGAGCGGCTTCAAGCCCGAGGTCCTGCTCGACATCACCGAGGTGTGGGACACCAAGCGCCGCGCGATGGAGTGCCTGGGCGCCCAGCAGCACCTGTGGGAGTACTACACCGATCTCGCCGTCCGCCGCGGCGTCCAGCTCAGGCGGAACGCGGGGCCCAATCTCGGCCTCGCCCACAGGACCATGGCCGAGGCGTACATGCGTCCGTACCCGCAGATCGCCAAGGAGCTCGCCTGATGCCCGGCGTCATCGTCACCGACCCGCCCAAGGCGCAGGCGCAGGACGTCGAGGCGCTCGCCGGCTACGGCACCGCCACCGTCGGCGAGGCAATGGGCCGCACCGGCTTCCTCGGCACGCATCTGCGCCCGATCCAGCAGGACGTACGCGTGGCCGGCACCGCTGTCACCGTGCTGTGCTGGCCCGGCGACAACCTGATGATCCACGCGGCGGTCGAGCAGTGCGGCGAGGGCGACATCCTCCTCGTCACCACCACCTCTCCCTGCACGGACGGCCTGTTCGGGGAGCTGTTCGCCACGGCACTCGTACGGCGCGGCGTGCGTGGAGTCGTCATGAACACCGGCATCCGGGACACCGCCGAACTGCGCGCGATGGGGTTTCCCGCCTGGTCCGCCGCCGTCAGCCCGCAGGGCACGGTCAAGGCGACCGGCGGCAGTGTCAACGTGCCCGTCGTGATCGGCGGGCAGGCGATCCGCCCCGGTGACGTGATCGTCGCCGACGACGACGGAGTGGTGGTCGTTCCGCGTCAGCTTGCCCGGCGGACGGCCGAGGCGTCCGCAGCCCGCGAGCGGAAGGAGGCGAGTGCCCGCTCCGCCTTCCAGGAGGGCCAACTCGGCCTGGACCGCTACGGGCTGAGAATGACGCTGCAGCGGCTCGGAGTCGAGTACCGCACCCACGAGGAGCACGCGGGGCACCCGGAGGGCGCATCATGACCGGGTTCGCGGAAGTGCGCTGCATGCTGATGCGCGGCGGCACCTCCAAGGGCGCCTACTTCCTCGCCGCGGACCTGCCCGCCGACCCCTCCGTCCGCGACGACCTGCTGGTACGCGTCATGGGCAGCCCGGACCCGCGCCAGATCGACGGGCTCGGCGGGGCGCACCCGCTGACGAGCAAGGTCGCCGTGGTCTGCCCGTCCACCGACCCCGAGGCCGACGTCGACTACCTCTTCCTGCAAGTCGCCGTCGATGAGCCCGACGTATCGGACCGCCAGAACTGCGGCAACCTGCTCGCCGGGGTCGGCCCGTTCGCTGTCGAGCGCGGCCTGGTGCCCGCCGACGACGGCGAGACCTCCGTACGCATCCGCATGGTGAACTCCGGCGACCTGGCCACGGCCACCTTCCCGACGCCGGGCGGACGCGTCGACTACACGGGCGACACGAAGATCTCCGGCGTGCCCGACACAGCGGCCGGCGTGGTCATCGAGTTTCCCCCGGGCAAGAACGAGCTGCTACCCACGGGGAACCCGCGTGACACGGTCGCGGGTATCGAGGTCACCTGCGTCGACAACGGGATGCCGACGGTCCTCATCTGCGCCGAGGCCCTGAAGGTCACCGGTTACGAGGAACCGGAAGACCTGGAGGCGAACCAGGAACTGTCCGCTCGGCTCCAGGAAATCCGCCTCTCGGCGGGGCAGTTGATGAAACTCGGCGACGTATCGGCCACCACCGTGCCCAAGCTCACCCTCCTCGCACCGCCCCGGCACGGCGGCGCGGTCACCACCCGCACCTTCATCCCGGTCCGCTGCCACACCTCGATCGGCGTCCTCGGCGCGGCGAGCGTGGCCGCGGGGCTGCGGATCACAGGAAGCGTCGCGCACGGCCTCGCCGACCTCACCGGCCGTTCCGAGCAGCACGACCGGCTCCGCATCGAGCATCCCAGCGGATTCACGGACATCGAGAGCAGCATCGACCACGCATCCGGCAGCACGCCCCGCGCCCGTCGCACCGCCGTAGTGCGCACGGCCCGCAAGATCTTCGACGGCACCGTCTTCCCCCGTCCCGCCCTCGCGCCCGCGCCCTCTTCAGGAGGTCCCCGATGACTCCGCCTCTCGGCGACATCGCCCACATCGGCCACGCCCAGCTGTTCACCCCCGACCTGGACGCCAGCGTCGCCTTCTGCACCGACTTCCTCGGACTCACCGTCAACGGCCAGGACGGCGACACGGTCTACTTGCGGACCTTCGACGACTACGAGCACCACAGCCTCGTCCTCACCGCCCGCGAACAGCCCGGCCTCGGCCGGCTCGCCCTGCGCACCTCCAGCGAGGAGGCCCTGCAGCGCCGGGTGAAGGCCATTGAGGGGGCGGGCGGCAGCGGCACCTGGGCCGAGGACGAACCCGGCCTCGGCAAGCTGTACGTCACCACCGACCCGGATGGCCACGAGCACGCCCTGTACTGGGAGAGCGAGCACTACCGCGCCCCCGACCACCTGAAACCAGCCCTGAAGAACCAGCCGCAGGCCAAGCCGAACCGGGGCGTGGGCGTCCGCCGCCTGGACCACGTCAACTTCCTGGCCGCCGACGTCCTCGCCAACGCCGAGTTCCAGCAGAACGTTCTCGGAGCCCGGCCCACCGAGCAGATCAAGCTCGACACCGGCCGGGTCGCGGCGCGCTGGCTGACCTTCACCGACAAGTCGTACGACGTCGTCTACACCGAGGACTGGACCGGGAGCGCGGGCCGCCTGCACCACATCGCCTTCGCGACCGACACGCGCGAGGACATCCTGCGCGCCGCCGACCTCGCCATCGACTCCGGCGTCTTCATCGAGACGGGCCCGCACAAGCACGCCATCCAGCAGACCTTCTTCCTCTACGTCTACGAGCCCGGCGGCAACCGCATCGAGCTGTGCAACCCGGTCTCCCGCCTGGTCTTCGCGCCCGACTGGCCGCTCATCACCTGGACGGAGGCGGAGCGCGCGAAGGGGCAGGCCTGGGGGCTGAAGACGATCCAGTCCTTCCACACGCACGGCACACCTCCCCTCTGACCGAGACTGCTTGGCCCCGAGGGTGACGGACACCCTCGGGGCCAAATCGTTGCCTAGATTGTTAACAGAAGTGTTGACGAAGTCGGTACGACTTTCTAACGTCTACGCCACAGCGAGTGCGAAGCTCCCCGTCACCAGCTCAGGGAGCACGTTTCGTCCGCCCCATCTCCAGCCGCGCCAGCCGCGCAGGCCCCCACTGCCCTTGCAGCAAGGGACCAGGGCCCGACCCTGACGTCCCGCACGAGAGGAAACAAAGATGTCCTCCTCCGCCAACTCCCCGCACGACCGGGTGACCGGGACCACCACCCGCCGAAGCCGCAACGTCGTCATCGCCCTGTGCTGGGGGCTCGTCCTGATCGATGGCATCGACACGTTCATCTACGGCTCCGTGCTCCCGAAGATGCTCGGCAGCCACAGTCTCGGACTCACCCCCGACACCGCGGGCACGATCGGCAGCTACTCCAACTTCGGCATGCTGCTCGGAACGATCCTGTCGGGCATGGCGTCGAACTGGATCGGCCGCCGCATCACCGTCTTCACCAGCGTCACGATCTTCACCGTGGCCACCCTGGGCACCGGATGGTCGCAGTCCGCGGGCCAGTTCGGCCTCCTCCGCTTCGTGTGCGGATTCGGCCTCGGCGCCCTGCTGCCGATCGCCATCTCGTACGGCATGGAGTTCACCTCGCGCGGCCGCCGGGCGCTGGCCACCGGCATCATCATGACGGCGCACCAAGCCGGCGGCGCCCTTGCCCCCTTGATCGCGCTCTGGCTGGTCGACGACCACGGTTGGCGCTCGGCGTTCATCGTCTCCGCGATACCCGCCCTGATCCTGCTGCCGCTCGCCTTCAAGCTGCTGCCCGAGTCGCCCACCAACCTGCTCACCCGCGGCCGCCGAGCCGACGCCGAGCTGCTCGCCGCCGACTTCGGCACCGAGCTGCCCGAGCCGAAGGCGAACAGCACCGACAGGCTGGACGCTCTGAAGAACCTCTTCCGCGGCGGCCAGTGGTCCACCACCCTGTGCTTCTGGCTGACGTCGTTCGCGGGCCTGCTGCTGGTCTACGGCGTCGGCCAGTGGCTGCCCAAGATCATGATCGAGCTCGGCTACGACACCGGGGACTCGCTGCTCTTCTCGACGTTCCTGAACGTCGGCGGCATCTGCGGCATGCTCATCGCCGGCCGCACCGCCGACCGGATCGGTCCGCGCAAGGTCGTCATCGCCTGGTTCACCCTGACCGCCGTCTTCGTCTACCTCATGGGCGTCGAGATGTCGGTCGGCCTCCTGTACGCGGTGGTCTTCTTCGCCGGCCTGCTGCTCTTCTCCGGCCAGACGATGGTCTACGCGACCGTCGGCACCCACACCAACGATGAGGACCGGCCCACCGCCCTCGGCTGGGTCTCCGGCATGGGCCGCTTCGGCGCCATCTTCGGACCGTGGATCGGCGGCGCGCTACTCGAAGCCGGCAACGCCGACATCGGCTTCACCATGTACGCCTGCGCCGCACTCTTCGGCGCCGTCATGATGACCCTGGCCGCCATGACCATCAAGGCGCGCTCGGCTTCCACGGCCTCGAAGGCGTCCATGGCGTAGCGGAACGGGAATGGGAAGGGAGCCCTCCAGCGCCGCCGGGCGGATGCTGGAGGGCCACGCTCGCGAGCAACGGAGTCCGATCCGTGCAGCGGGGGGCCAGGCGTGGGCCGAGGCCGGCATGCGATCCTTGCGCCGCAGTGGCTGAAAAGCGCCTGCTTCGTCTGATCCCGCGCGTGCGAGGGGCCCGGCGGCCCCTCGCACGTGAACGGCCGGGCTCAGCCCAGCCGTAAGTGGTGGAGCATCATCAGCCCGGCGGCCATCCCCGCGGCCGGGACCTCACCGCGGGCGACCATGTCGGGGACCAGTTTGAGCGGTATCCACTCGCGGCGCGAGGACTCGAAGTCGTCGCTGGGGTGGCCGGTCCAGCGGGCCTCCTCGCCCCAGAAGAAGTGGTGCCGGGCGTCGGTGAGCCCGTTCGACGGCTCCAGGGTGAGCAGCGGCTGGAGCGGTCCGGGGCGCCAGCCGGTCTCCTCCTCCATCTCCCGGGCCGCCGCCGCGGCCAGGCCCTCGCCGTCCTCGACCACACCCGCGGCGAGCTCCCAGCCCCAGCTGTCCGTGATGAACCGGTGCCGCCAGAGCAGCAGCACCTCGTTCGCCGCGTTGACGACCGTGGCCGCCGCCACCGGCCGGAGCCGGATCGCGAAGTGGTCGAGGTGGTGGCCGTCGGGGAGTACGACATCCGCCAGGTTGACCCGGAACCAGCGGTTCTCGTACACAGTCTGTTCGTTCAGGTTCGTCCACTGCACAGTTCTGCCACCTTCTGACTAGTAGGTGGCCATATCGCAGCAGACCCGGGCTCACAGCGGTACGCGCAGCGCCCCGTCGACGATGTCCGCGGCCCGTTCCGCATCGGCGCTGCCGCTCGCGACCAGGTCCTCGCGCACGGTCCGCAGCCGGTCGCGCAGCCGTTGCGACTCCATCCCCCTGGCGTGTTCCGCCATCTGGGCAGCGGTGACCGCGGCCCGGTCGGCCTCGCCCTGCCGCAGCTCGATCGTGGTCAGCATCGCCAGCCGGTGGACCCGGCCCCGGTCGTGCGCGGGGGTCCGGACCGCGGCCGCGGCGTGTTCCCTGGCCGCCGGCAGGTCCCCGAGGCCGAGCAGGGCCTCCGCCACCTGGACGTCGACCAGACCCGGCTGCACGTACCCCGTCTCGTCCGGCTCCCGGCCGGGCCGGATCCGGCCGGCCTCGGACTCGGCCCGCCGGATCGACTTCAGCGCGCTGGGGCCGTCGCCGAGATGGGCGTACGCCTTGGCCTGCATCGCGTGGAGGTCGGCGGCCAGCGCGGGGGTGATGTCGCGGCCGGCGGCCCGCAGCGCCGCCTCGGCGAAGGCGACGGACTGCCGGTACTCGGCCAGGAAGAGCGACTGGTTGACCAGCAGGGCGATCACATAGCCGCCGAGCCCCCGGTCGCCGCTCGCCTTGGCCAGTCGCAGCGCCTGGTGGAAGTAGCGCTGGGCGAGCCCGTGCGCGTCGGAGTCGTACGCGCAGATGCCGGCGACCGCGACCAGACCGCCCGTGGCCCGGTGCAGCTGACGCCCCATCGCATCGCTGTAGCCGCCGCGCAGCAGCGGGGCCGTCTCGGCGTTGAGGAAGCCGACGATGCGCGAACGCGTCGCGATTCCGCCCGCCTTGCGGTACATCAGTTCGTAGTGGGCACGGGCGGCCCGCAGCGTCGCTATGTCGGCCGTACCGACGCGGTGCGGGCCGGTCCGGGACACATCGGCGTCCTCCGGCGGGTTCTCCCACTCCCAGACCGGCATCACCGCGGTGGTCCCGGTGACGGCCTGGGCGGCGACGACATGGGGGCGCTGCTGTTCGTCGGAGCGCCACAGTGCGGTGGCCCGCTCGACGAATCCGGTGAGCGAGGAGCCCTGCGCGGGCATGTGGCCGCCGTGCGCCGCCATGCCGATGTCGTCGAGCGAGACGGCCCGGTGCAGGCGCTGTCCCAGCACGTCACAGAGGAGGTCGGGCACCTGGCCGCGCGGCCGCTGGCCCTTCAGCCAGCGGGCGACGGCGGTGTGTTCGTAGCGCAGGCACAGCCCCCGGGTGCGGCCGGCCTGGTTGACGTGTGCGGCGAGCCCGGCCCGGGAGACACCCGCCTCGTCGATCAGAGCCTCTAGCAGAGTGTTCGGCTCCATTGCCCCCATTGCCCCCTCCGGTGGGTCGGCACGCCCAGGACGTGTCGCCCCAGTGGAGCACGATTCACACGGGGTGTGAACGGAATGCCCGAACCGTCCCGCTGCGCACTCTGTTGCGCCGGTGGCCGGATCGCTTGAATGAGTCCCCTCGCAAGAGGCGGCCGGGTCGTCTGCTCCCCCTCGTACAGCACGACGACCCACAACCGCGCCGTCCGCTCTGCCAACCTGCCCGACACTCCGTGGCACTGCGGACGGCGCCGGATCGCACGACCCACTGCCCACGGATCGGAGGGTGGCTGCGGGGTCGGCCGGGAACCGGGTTCCCCCGGGCCCGGCCGGGGTCCGCGTGCGGTCCTCCGCCCCTGGGCGAGCACACAGGAGGGGCGTATCCGGTGGCCGGATACGCCCCTCCTCACTGTGCGGTTGCGCTGTTACGCGCCGCGCAGCACCGCGCCCGTGCGCTCGGCGGCCAGCGCCACCGCGGCGTCCCGGGCGGCGCTCGCCTCGTCGACGGTCAGCGTGCGGTCCGCGGCGCGGAACCGCAGCGCGTACGCGAGGGACTTGCGGCCCCCGCCGATCTGCTCACCGGTGAAGACGTCGAACAGCCGCAGCGATTCGAGGAGTTCACCGGCGCCGTCCCGGAGCGCCTGCTCCACGTCGGCGGCGGGGACGTCCCCGTCGACGACGAGCGCGACGTCCTGGGTCGCCACCGGGAAGGTGGAGATCCGCGGCGCCTGGAGGGCGCCGTCGACGGCCCGCTCCAGGACGTCGAGCTCGACCTCCATGGCGCAGGTGCGCTCGGGGAGGTGGAGCTCCTTGATGACGCGCGGGTGCAGCTCGCCGGCGTGCCCGAACAGGGTCTCCTCGCCGTCGACCGTCACATACAGCGCGGCGCAGCGGCCCGGGTGCCACGGCGCGTGCTGGTCGGCGCGGACCGTGAGGTCGACACCGGCCTCACGGGCGATGGTGCGGGCGGCCTCGACGGAGTCCGCCCAGTCGGCCGGGCGGCCCTTGCCCCACCAGCCGGCCTGCTCGCGGGCGCCCGCGAGGACGACGGCGGCATGGCGCGGCTGACGCGGCAGCGTCGCGTCGAGGGACGCGATCTCCTCGTCGGAGGGGCGCCGGTCCACGGGCAGCCGGACGGGCTTGGTCTCCTGGCCGGTGAGTGAGGTCTCCCCTGCTCGAACGGAGCCGAGAGCCTGGGGAATGAAGACCAGGCCGGTCTCGAAGAGCGCGAGGTCGTGGCTGCCGCGGCCGTCGTTGCGCCGCAGTGCGCCGAGGAGGCCCGGCAGCAGCGTGGTGCGCAGCGAGGGCTCCTCGTCGGAGAGCGGGTTGACGAGCCGGACCGTGCGGCGGCGGGCGTCGTCCGCCGCCAGGCCCAGCTGGTCCAGGACCGCCTCGCCGGTGAACGGGTAGTTCAGCGCCTCGACGTAGCCCGCGCCCGCGAGGGCCCGGCCGACACGGCGGTGCAGCCGCTGCCGGTCGGTGAGCCCGCGGCCGGAGGGCGGGGTGGGCAGCGTGGACGGGAGGTTCTCGTAACCCTCCAGCCGGATGACCTCTTCGGCGAGGTCGTTCGGCTCGTTCAGGTCGGGCCGCCAGGACGGGGCGGTGACGAGGAGCTCGTCCTGCCCGTACACGTCGCAGCCGACCTCCTGGAGGCGGCGTACGACGGTCTCGCGGCCGTACGCGACTCCGGCCACCCTGTCCGGGTGGTCGGCCGGCATCGTGATGGTGCGGGGGCCGGACGGGGCGCTCACCTCGGTGACGCCCGCCTCCGCGGTGCCGCCGGCGAGGAGCACCAGCAGGTCGACGGTGCGCTGGGCCGCGGCTGCCGCGGCCTGCGGGTCGACGCCGCGCTCGAAGCGCTTGGACGCCTCGGACGCCAGCTTGTGGCGGCGCGCGGTGCGGGCGATCGAGATCGCGTCGAAGTGCGCGGCCTCGATGACGACCTCGGTGGTGTGCGTGTCCTCGGCGGCGTCCGCGATCTCCGTGTTGGCCCCGCCCATGACGCCCGCCAGGCCGATCGGCCCGCGGTTGTCGGTGATGACGAGGTCGGCGGCGTCCAGGACGCGGACCGTGCCGTCGAGCGTGGTGAGCTTCTCGCCCTGCTCGGCGCGGCGCACCCCGATCGGCCCGTCGATCCGGGACCGGTCGTAGGCGTGCAGCGGCTGGCCCAGTTCGAGCATGACGTAGTTGGTGACGTCGACGGCGAGCGAGATGGGCCGCATCCCGGCCTTCTGCAGCCTGCGCTGCATCCAGATCGGGGAGCGGGCCTCGGGCTGCAGACCGACGACGGTGCGCGCGGTGAAGCGGTCGCAGCCGATCGGGTCGGAGACCTGGACCGGGTAGCCGAACGCGTTGGGCGCGGGCACGTCCAGGAGCGCCGGGTCGCGCAGCGGCAGTCCGTAGGCGATGGCGGTCTCGCGGGCGACGCCGCGCATCGACAGGCAGTAGCCGCGGTCGGGCGTGACGGCGATGTCGAGGACCTCGTCGACGAGCTGGAGCAGCTCGATCGCGTCGGTGCCGACCTCGTGCTCCGGCGGCAGCACGATGATGCCGTGGGTGCCGTCGTCGCCCATGCCGAGCTCGTCGGTGGAGCAGATCATGCCGTGCGAGGTCCGGCCGTACGTCTTGCGCGCGGCGATCGCGAAGTCGCCGGGCAGCACGGCGCCGGGCAGGACCACGACGACCTTGTCGCCGACGGCGAAGTTACGGGCTCCGCAGACGATCTCCTGCGGCTCACCGGTGCCGTTGGCGGTGCCGACGTCGACCGTGCAGAAGCGGATGGGCTTCTTGAAGCCCTCCAGCTCCTCGATGGTCAGCACCTTGCCGACGACCAGCGGGCCCTTCAGGCCGGCGCCGATCTGCTCGACGGTCTCGACCTCCAGGCCGACGGCGACGAGCTTGGCCTGTACGTCACGGCCGGTCTCGGTGGGCGGCAGGTCGACGTACTCCCGCAGCCAGGAAAGCGGGACGCGCATCAGATCTCCATCCCGAAGGGCCGGGTGAACCGGACGTCGCCTTCGACCATGTCTCGCATGTCTTCTACGTTGTGGCGGAACATCAGCATCCGCTCGATGCCGAACCCGAAGGCGAATCCGCTGTACTTCTGGGGGTCGACGCCGCAGGCGATGAGCACCTTGGGGTTGACCATGCCGCAGCCGCCGAGCTCGATCCAGCCCTCGCTGCCGCAGGTGCGGCAGGGGCGGTCGGGGTTGCCGACGGACTCGCCGCGGCAGACGTAGCAGACCATGTCCATCTCGGCGGACGGCTCGGTGAACGGGAAGAAGTTCGGCCGCAGCCGGGTCTTCATGTCCGGGCCGAAGAGCGCCTGGACCATGTGGTCGAGGGTGCCCTTCAGATCGGCCATGGTGAGGCCCTCGTCGACGGCGAGCAGCTCGATCTGGTGGAAGACCGGGGTGTGCGTGGCGTCCAGCTCGTCGGTCCGGTAGACGCGGCCGGGGCAGACCACGTAGACGGGGGGCTCGCGGTCGAGCAGGGTGCGGGCCTGGACCGGCGAGGTGTGCGTGCGCAGCACGACACCGGACTCGTCGTTCTTCGCGCCGTCGGCGCCCTCGACGAAGAAGGTGTCCTGCATCTGCCGGGCCGGGTGGTCGGGCACGAAGTTCAGGGCGTCGAAGTTGAACCACTCGGCCTCGGCCTCGGGGCCCTCGGCGACCTCGTAGCCCATGGCCACGAAGACGTCGGCGACGCGCTCCATGATCGTCGTCAGCGGGTGGCGGGCGCCGGCCGGGGTGCGGTCGTACGGCAGTGTGACGTCCACCGCCTCCTCGACCAGGACCCGGGCGTCGCGCTCGGCCTCCAGCTCCGTCTGGCGGGCCGCGAGGGCCCTGCCCACGGCGGCGCGGGCCTGGCCCACGCGCTTGCCGGCCTCGGCCTTCGCCTGGGGCGGCAGCGCGCCGATCTCGCGGTTGGCGAGTGACAGGGGCGAGGTACCACCGGTGTGCGCGGTCTTCGCCTGGGCGAGCGCGTCGAGGTCGCCCGCGGCGGCGAAGGCGGCGAACGCCTCGTCCCGGATGCGCTCGATCTCTTCCGGTTTCAGTGCCTCGACCTCGACTGGGTCGTACGACTTGTTCGGTGCCGACATCTCTTCCCGTACTTCCGATTGGCTGGTGGCGCGGCCCCGCTCGACGACTGGAGGACGCAAAGGTGCCAAAGGTCGAGTCTAAGGGCCACAGGATGTGTGGGCCGCCCGTGGTCCGCTCAGGCCCGCTACTTCAGGTAGGCCGGCGTGCTCACGGGCAGAATAAATCGGAACTCGGCGCCGCCCCCGGGGCCGCGGCCGACCGTGATCGTGCCGCCGTGCGCCTCGACGATGCCCTTGACGATGTAGAGGCCCAGGCCCGTGCCGCCGCGCTTGCTCCCCCGCCAGAAACGAGTGAAGACACGACCCAGCGACTCCTCGGGGATGCCGGGACCTTCGTCGCTCACGGTGACCGCTGTTCCCATCTCGTCGCTCTTCGCCGGTGCGGGTGCCACCTCGATGGTGACGGTTCCCTCGCCGTGGCGCACCGCGTTTTCCAGCAGGTTGCCCAGCACCTGGTCGACCTTGTCCGGGTCGGCCCACACGGCGGGCAGCGGCTGGCAGGTGCGGACCAGGAAGCGGCCGGGTGCCTGGCCGGACGCGGTGAGGGCCTGGATGTGGCGTTCCACGGCGGCGGAGAGGTCCACCGGCTGGCGGCGCAGCTCCAGGCGTCCCGAGTCGATCCGGGAGATGTCCAGCAGTTCCGTGATCAGCCGGGTGACCCGGTTGGCGTCGGCGTCGACGGTCTCCAGCATCAGCCGCTTCTGGTCGTCCGTGAACCGCTCCCACTTGGCCAGCAGGGTGGCGGTGAAGCCCTTCACGGACGTCAGCGGGGAGCGCAGTTCATGGGCGACGGTCGCGATGAGCTCGGCGTGGCTGCGTTCGGTGCGGCGGCGGGCCTCGGTGCCGCGCAGGCTGATCACCAGCCGGCGTACGGGCCCCGTCGGGCTCTCGCGGACGTAACGGGCGGAGACGAGGACCTCGCGGCCGCCGGGCAGCAGGAGGTTGCGTTCGGGCTGTCCCACGCGGGTGGCGAGGCCGCCGTAGGGGTCGGTCAGCTCCCACCAGCGGCGGCCCTTGAGGTCCTCCAGCGGCAGCGCGTGTTCCAGCGGGCGGCCGAGGGCGGCGGCCCTGGGCACGGCCGTGATCCGCGCGGCGGCGGCGTTGAAGCAGATGACCCGGCCGGTCTCGTCCGCGACGACGAGCCCGTCGGGCAGGTCGTCCGGATCCAGCGCCTGGCCGCCCGGTCCGATGCCCGGCACGGCCATGCCGTCCGGATCACCGGCGGCGCGCACGACGGCCTCCGCGCGTGCCCGCGGCCCGCTCATGCCGACAGCCATCTTCCCGTACCCCACCTCTCGAACCGGTGCAGTGGGCCCCCGAGTTCGTCACCCTACTAGTCGCCGGTGACGGAGCGACACCCTGCGGGCGCGCCGGGCCGGGAAGCGGTGGTACGGGTGGTTCAGACGGCGCCGGGGCGCGAGCGCTGGGCGCGCGCGGAGGCGTACAGGCAGACGGCGGCGGCGGTGGCGAGGTTGAGGCTCTCGGCCTTGCCGTGGATCGGCACGCGCACGACGGCGTCGGCGAGCGCCCGGGTCTCCTCGGGCAGGCCCCAGGCCTCGTTGCCGAAGACCCAGGCGGTGGGTCCGCCCATGGTGCCGGCGTCGAGTTCGTCGTCGAGGTCGTCCTCACCCGCGCCGTCGGCGGCGAGGATGCGCACGCCCGCGTCCCGGAGCCCGCGCACGGCCTGCTCGACGGGTACGCCGACGGCGACCGGCAGATGGAAGAGCGAACCGACGGACGCGCGCACCGACTTGGGGTTGTACAGGTCGACGGAGGCGTCGGTGAGGACGACCGCGTCGGCGCCCGCGGCGTCGGCGCAGCGCAGCACCGTGCCGGCGTTGCCGGGGTCGCGGACGTTGGCCAGGACGGCGACCAGCTTCGGCCGCGCGGCGAGCACCGCGTCGAACGGGGTGTCGAGGAAGCGGCAGACGCCGATCAGGCCCTGCGGGGTGACGGTCTGCGACACATCGGCCAGCACCTCGCTGTCGGCGAGGTGCACCCGGGCACCGGCCGCGTGGGCGGCGTCGACGATGGCCTCGTACCGTTCGGCGGCCTCGACGGTGGCGAACAGCTCGATGAGCGTGGGCTCACCGTCGCTGCCGCGGTGGTCGGCGGCCTCGCGCACGGCCTGCGGCCCCTCGGCGATGAACCTGCGCTCCTTGCCGCGGAAGTTGCGCCTGGCCAGCCGCCGGGCGGCGGCGACCCGTGGCGATCGCGGGGAGATCAGTTCGGGGGTGCCCATGTCGGCGGCGAGCCTCTCTGCGTGACGAAAAGGTCCGGCTGCAACGCACCGGACCCGCAGACGGCGAGCGCCTGCGGGTCCGGCTCAGAAGCCAAGAAGTGCGGCCTGGATCAGGCGGCCTTCGGGGCGTTGACGTCGCTCGGGAGGGCCTTCTGGGCAACCTCGACGAGAGCGGCGAACGCGTTGGCGTCGTTGACCGCGAGCTCGGCCAGGATCTTGCGGTCCACCTCGATGTTGGCGGCCTTCAGACCCTGGATGAGGCGGTTGTACGTCATGCCGTTCTGGCGGGCAGCGGCGTTGATGCGCTGGATCCACAGCTGACGGAAGTCGCCCTTGCGCTTCTTGCGGTCGTTGTAGTTGTAGACCAGGGAGTGGGTGACCTGCTCCTTGGCCTTGCGGTACAGGCGCGAGCGCTGACCGCGGTAACCGCTGGCGGCCTCGAGAATTGCCCGGCGCTTCTTGTGGGCGTTGACTGCCCGCTTGACGCGTGCCACTTGTTAACTCCTTGTAGCGGGGCCGTGGTCGTACTCACACGGCCCGGAAACGAATTGGTCCCGGTCGGATCGAGGGCGTGTCCCAGGTGTCACCGGGGACGACGGCCTCACTTGCCGAGAAGCTTCTTGATCTTCTTGGCGTCGGCCGGAGCCACGACGACCGTGCCGGTCAGCGAGCGGGTCTTCTTGGACGACTTGTGCTCGAGAAGGTGGCGCTTGCCGGCCCTCTCGCGGAGCACCTTGCCGGAGCCGGTGATCTTGAAGCGCTTGCTGGCACCGCTGTGCGTCTTGTTCTTCGGCATCGCGCCGTTCTCTCCTCGTCAGTGGCGCCCCTCCCGGTGCGGGCACCGGGCTGCAGGGGCGTCAGATCTTGGTGGGATTCCGGGGGGACCCGGGGGCGCCTGGATGGCGGCCCCCGGAGGTCACGCCTCGGAAGGTGTCTCGGCCGGAGCCTCGGAGGTCGCCTCGGCCGGAGCCTCGGGAGCCTCGTCCGCAGCCTCGGCGTCGGGGGTGTATCCCTGACGCTCCGCCTTGCGGGCGGCCTGGGCCTCGCGGGCCTCGGCCATGGCTTCGGTCTTCTTCTTGTGCGGGCCCAGAACCATGATCATGTTCCGGCCGTCCTGCTTCGGGTTGGACTCGATGAAGCCGAGTTCCTCCACGTCCGAAGCGAGACGCTGGAGCAGTCGGAAGCCCAGCTCCGGGCGGGACTGCTCACGACCACGGAACATGATCGTGATCTTGACCTTGTCGCCCTGCTTGAGGAACCGAACGACGTGACCCTTCTTGGTGTCATAGTCGTGCGGGTCGATCTTCGGCCGGAGCTTCATCTCCTTGATGACCGTGTGCGCCTGGTTCTTGCGCGCCTCACGGGCCTTCATGGCCGACTCGTACTTGAACTTCCCGTAGTCCATGAGCTTGCACACGGGCGGACGGGCGGTAGCCGCCACCTCGACCAGGTCGAGGTCGTACTCCTGTGCGAGTTCCAGGGCCTTGGCAAGCGGAACAATCCCGACCTGCTCGCCGCTGGGACCGACAAGTCGCACCTCGGGTACGCGAATCCGGTCGTTGATGCGGGGCTCGGCGCTGATGGATCCTCCTCGGTAGCACCACGCGGCCGCCTGGCGGACAGCCACGTAACGTCTGTTTCGACAGACCAACCGTGCGAGGCCATGAAAAATGCCCCGTCGGGACACAGGCGGGGCTCCTGAACAACCGGAACACCGCCGCGGTCAACCGCGGGGCGCATCGGGCGGCTCCATCGTCCGTACGGAACGATGGGCGCCACCTGACCGGTGACCCGCCGTCCTGGGGACGGTCAGGTGGGAGATCGGAGCCTCCACTTGTGGGCCGGGCACATAGATGCCCAGCCGGTCGTTACACAAGGTTAGCAGCTCCCCCGGGGTGGTGCGAACCTTGCGCCCGGGGCCACGGCGGCGGGGGCCGGGGCGCGGCTCCCGGCGACGGGGCGGCGCCGCCGTGGGCCTATCGTATGGCGCATGAGTGACGCGACCCCCACCAGTGATTCCCCCGGCTTCGACGAGATGGCCCGCGACATCGCGGAGGTGCCCGCCGTCGAGGTGATCGTGACGGTCGCCGTCAATCTGATGAGCGCCGCCGCCGTGAAGCTCGGCCTGACCGAGGACGGCGACGAGCACAAGGACCTCGACGAGGCCCGCAAGCTGGTCCACGCGCTGGCCGGCCTCCTGGACGCGAGCACCACGGAGATCAGCTCCTTCCACGCGGCTCCGCTGCGCGACGGTCTGAAGTCCCTGCAGCTGGCGTTCCGCGAGGCCTCGGTCGTGCCGGACGAGCCGGGCCACGGGCCGGGCGAGAAGTACACCGGCCCGGTCTTCGGCTGAGCCCGCCCGCCCCTTCTTCCCTTTCTTACCGTCCGTGAGCCCCCTGCCCGACCCGGCAGGGGGCTCACGGCGTCGGTGGCCGGATCAGGCCGGCACGGACTGCTCCGAACGGGTGACGGGGTGGGTCAGCCGGTGGGCGAGCGCCGCGATCACCCCGCCGATGAGAGGGGCGATCAGGAAGAGCCAGAGCTGGGAGAGTGCCGCGCCGCCCGCGAACAGCGCCGGGCCCAGACTCCGCGCCGGGTTGACCGAGGTGCCCGTGAGCGGGATGCCGACCAGGTGGATCACCGCGAGCGAGAGCCCGATGGGCAGACCGTCGAAGCCGATGACCGCGACCTTGTGGGTCACCGCGAGCACGACGAAGACCAGCAGGAACGTGAGCATCACCTCGGCGAGGAAGGCACCGCCGACGTTGATGTGCACGTCCGAGCGGTCGCCGTAGCCGTTGCTGCCGAACTTGCCGCTCGTCTTCAGACCGGGCACCTGTTTGGCGAGCAGGAACAGCAGGGCCGCGCCGGCGATGCCGCCGAGGAACTGCGCGATCCAGTACGTCACCGCCGTCCGCACGTCGATCCGCCGGGCCGTCAGCATCCCCAGCGTCACAGCCGGGTTGAGATGGCAGCCGGATATCGGGCCGAGCGCGTAGGCGAGGGCGAGAAGCACGAAGCCGAAGGCCAGCGCGATGCCGACCGTCCCGATGTACTGGACGCCCAATACCGCGGCTCCGACGGCGAAGAACACCAGCAGCAGTGTGCCGAGGAACTCCGACACAACTGTCCGCGTCTGCATACGACCACCTCGCGAAGATCGAAGATCGTCCGATTTCTTCGCAATTCTCCGGCCCTCGGTCGCGTCGCGCGCGTTGGGCCGGTCGGGTGATCAGCGCGTGAACAGGGGCTCACCCGGTGTGTGCGCGCCGGCCGGGAGCAGCGCGAGGTCCAGACCACGGACCAGCCGGGCGCGGAGCACCTCGTCCGCCGCCAGCGACCGCGCGACCCGGCCCGCCGCCTCGGCGGGATCGGCGCCGTCCGCCAGCACGAGAGCGAGGGTGCCGTCGGCGCGGCCCGGTCCGAGGTGGGCGCGGAGCACCGCGGGTTCGGCGGCGACGGCGTCGCGTACCGCCGCGGTGACGGCGGGGTCGTCGAGCGGGTCGGCGCTGCTGCGGCCCTCGGCGAGGGCGAGCAGGGCGGAACCGGTCACCTCGAAGGCCACCGGCCCGGCGAGGTCGAGCACCACGGTGTCGGCCTTCTCGTGCACGGCTGCCTGCAGCGCCTGGTGCAGGGGTACGGCGACGGGGCGCGCCTGCGGGTCCCAGCGGGCCAGCGAGGCGGTGGAGGTGAAGGCGGGCAGGGCTCGGCGGTCACCGGCCTGGAGGGTGGGGACCGCCATGTCGCTGGTCTTCTCGCGGCGCAGTCCGTTCTCGTCCTCCTCCACCTCGCCGAGGACCGCCACCACGGGGACGAGGAGCCGGGCCCCCTTGAGTGCTTCGAGCACGGGGGCGACGGCCTTGCGGTCGGCGGCCCAGGCGGTGAGTGCCGCGGTCAGGGCGGGGTCGGCCGTGCCGTCGTCGTCGGAGTATCCGGGGTCCGGAATGTTCTTCTGCGCCACAGGGCGAGCGTAGTGCCTGGGCATTCTCATCCGTCCGACAGGTCGGACCCAGCCCGCTCCCAGCCGCGGTCCCTAGCGTCCGGACCATGTCCCGACACCGAGTCCGCAGATCCGCCGTGTCCGCCTCCGTGGCGGCCGTGGCCGTCCTGGCGGGATCGGCCGCCGGCGGCGCGTACCTCACCGGCCGGTCGCCGGATCACGCGCCCGCCGCCGCGGCTTCCGTATCGTCCGGGTCACCGGCCGCGACCGCACCGGCCGCGGCGGCGACGGGCGAGGAGCCGGTGGTGGATCGCGACACGGAACTGGCGGCGGCCGTCGAGCCGCTGCTGACGGGTTCGGGTGCGGTGTCGGTGGCGGTGCTGGACACCGGCACCGGGACGCGGGCCGTGTACGGGGGCGCGGACGCCTCGTACGACACGGCGAGCATCGTCAAGGTCGACATCCTCGCGGCGCTGCTGCTGCGGGCCCAGGACGAGGGGCGTGAACTGACCGTGGGCGAGCGCGCTCACGCGGTCGCGATGATCGAGCGGAGCGACAACGACTCCGCGACCGCGCTGCTGGCGGCGGTGGGCGGGGCGGCCGGTCTCGACGCCGCCAACGCGCGGCTCGGGCTGACCGGGACGACGGCCGCGCAGGCCTGGGGGCTGACCCGGACCACCGCGGCCGACCAGCTGACGCTGCTGGAGGCGGTGTTCGGCACGGAGGCGGACGCGGAGCTCGGCGCGGCGTCCCGGACGTATCTGCGGGGGCTGATGGCTCAGGTCGAGGCGGACCAGCAGTGGGGGGTGTCGGCGGCGGGCAGCGACTGGGCGCTGAAGAACGGCTGGATGCCGCGCACCGCCACCGGGCTGTGGAACGTCAACAGCATCGGGCAGGTGACGGCCGGCGGGCACACCGTGCTGGTGGCGGTGCTCTCCGGCGGTCAGGCGAGCAAGGAGACGGGGATCGCGCTCGTCGAGTCGGTGGCGAGGGCGGCGGTGGGGGTGGTGCGGGCGGGGTGAGGGAGGTTCAGCGGCGGAAGGCGGGCGGGCGGCCGCCCCGGCCACGCCACAGGACGACGGCGAGGGCCAGCAGGACCGCCCCGAGACCGCCTGCCGCCGGGGCCAGCCAGCCGGCGGGCCCGTCGTCCTCGCGCTCCGGTGCGGGCCCGGTACCGAAGTACTGCTTGCGGTAGCCGGTCGCGGAGGAGTCGGTGCGCAGGCCCTCGGGCCGCAGCGCACCGCCCGCCTCGATGGCGGCGGCCGGGTCGACGATGCCGTAGCCCCGCGCGTCGTCGCGGCCGGCCGGCGGGGAGCTGCGGGCGGTGTCGGTGAGGAGCTTCCTGATCTGGGCCGGTGAGAGACCGGGATGGGCGGCACGCACCAGCGCGACGGCGCCGGAGACGAACGCGGAGGCCGCGGAGGTGCCCCACTCCACGTAGTACTTGCGGTCGGGCGCTGGGACGACGATGTGGTCCCCGGGTGCGCTCACCGTGGCGTACCAGCGGCGGGTGGAGAACGAGGCGTGGGTGCCGTACCGGTCGACCGCGGCGACGGCGATCACGCCCGGGTAGGCGGCGGGGTACGAGATGTGGTCGCCCTTCTCGCCCCCGTTGCCGGACGAGGCGACGACGACGGCGCCCTTCTTCAGCGCGTACTGGACGGCGGCGTCCTCGTCGGGTTCGGGGTGCGCCGACTCGCTGTCGTCGCCGAGGGAGAGGTTGATGACGTCGGCGCCGTGGTCGGCGGCCCAGCGGATGCCGTCGGCGAGGGCGGTGCCCCGGGTCTTGCGGGCCTTGGCCCGGGCGGGGTCGGTCGCTTCGAGGATGACCCGGACGGGGAGGATCCTCGCCTCGGGAGCGATACCGATGACGCCCGCCTCGCGTCCGGTGCCGTGGCCCCGGCCGGCGATGATCCCGGCCATCGCGGTGCCGTGCCTGGCCCAGGACCGGTCGCCGCGTCCGGCGCCGAAGCCGATCAGGTCCTTGCCGGGCAGGACCTGGCCCACCAGGTCGGGGACGGTGCCGTCGACCCCGGTGTCGACCACGGCGACGGTGATGCCCTTGCCGCGCGTGGTCTGCCAGGCGCGGTCGGTGTGGAGGGCGTCCAGGCCCCACTGCTCGGCCCGGATGGTGTCCGCCCCGGCCGGGACCGCGGGCAGCAGCGCGAACGCGGTGGCGGCGCAGACCGCACCGAGGAGTCTGCGGGGGCGGGCGCGGCGGCTCATTCGGACTTCTCCGTGAGGTCGGCGACGGTTCTGCGCAGTCCCCGCTCGACCCGGTCGGCCACGCCCTTGGCCTCGTGCCCGAGCCCGGCCTGGGCGGCGGCGGTCGTCGCGTCGGCCGTCATGGCCTTCTCGGCCGGCTGCGGGTCGGTCATGCTGCGGCCGTCGGCGAATCCGGAGACGGCGAACACCACGACGGGCACCTCGGTCAGCACGTGCACGGTCCAGCTGGCCCGCTGCCGGTCGCCGAACGCGGCGGCGGGGGTGTCCTTGACGGCGTATCCGCGGGGCATCAGGTCGGTGCGGGCGTCGAGGTGCTCGGTGGCGAAGCGGGTGCTCAGCGCCCGCATGGCCTCGGAGTCCGCCTGGGTGAAGACGAGTCCGACGGTGGTGACGCTGCTGCTCGTCGCGTCGGTGTACGTGGCGCGGAGCAGGCGCGCGCAGCCGACCGGGCGCAGCGTCTTGAGGAGCAGCGGGTCCAGTGCGCCCGTGCAGCCGCTGTCCGGGGCCACGGCGATCCTGGTCCAGACCCGGTCGGCACCGCCGGGTCCCGCGCCGTCGCCCTTCAGCGTGCGCGGGAAGAGGGTGTCGACGGGGATGCTGTGCCAGGCGTCGCGGCCCACGGTGTAGGCGCTGTGGGCGGCCGGATCGGCGGACGAGTCGCTGATCAGCCAGCTGCCGGTGGCCGCCCCGCCGATCAGCCCGAGTCCGAGCACCACGCAGACGGCGGCGGCCGCGGCCCTGAAGGTGTGCCGCCGGGTCCGCACGGGCCGGAGCCGGGTGGTGGTCTCCACCGGCGTCTCGGCCGGCGGGTGGGCGTGCGGGGGGCGGTAGGCGTACGGGGCGCCCGGCGCGGGCCCGGCCGGGGGGCCGCCGAGTTCCACGGCGCCCACGGGCCGCCGCCGGGTCGCCGCGGGCGGCGTTCCGGGGCGCGGCGGGAGGGGCGCGGCGACGGAGGACGAAGGCGCCTGCGCCCATCCGCCCGGGGGCGCGGGGCGGAGCTCCGCGGTCGTCTCCACGGGGGGCGGGGCGGCGGCCGGTGGGGCAGTCGTCGGATCAGTCCGCGGCGCGGTCGTCGGCGGCTTCGGCGGTGCGGAGAGCGGCCGGGCAGGGGTCTGGGCGCGGGGAGCGGGCGGGGCCGGGGCGGTCTGCGGTGCCGGGCCCGTCGCGGGGGCGTCCGGTGCCGGGTGCCCGGCCGGCGGGGTCCGGGGGCGGGGCGGTGGAGCGGGGTGGCCCGGCGCGGCCGACGGCGGGGTGCTCGGGCGTGGCGGGACGGGAGCGCGCTGCGCCTCGGTACTCATCCGCCCCCCAGGTCCGTTCCGTACCGCACGCGTATCCGCCTGCAGACAGGCCCGTTGCTCGCCGCGTGACGGTCACTCTACGGGCTGGGGAGGCCGCGGTGGGAGCGGGCCGCCCTGCCCGGGCCCGTCCGCGCGAGGGCCCCGGGGACGATCTGCGTAGATCGTCCCCCTACCCAGCGGTACGGCTGTCTGGCAAGCTGCGGCCATGACTGCCCGTGCCGCTGACCGGACCCGTTACAACCGGGCCACCGCCCATCTCGACGCACCGATCGCCGTCGTCGACCTGGAGGCGTTCGACGCCAACGCCGACGATCTCGTCCGCCGTGCGGCCGGGAAGCCGATCCGGGTGGCGAGCAAATCGGTGCGCTGCCGGGCGCTCCTGGAGCGGGTGCTGGCGCGGCCCGGGTTCGCCGGGATCATGTCGTTCACCCTCGCCGAGTCGCTGTGGCTGGCGCGGGCGGGGTTCGAGGACGTGCTGCTCGCCTATCCGTCGGCCGACCGCTCGGCCTTCGCGGAACTGGCCGCCGATCCGAAGCTGGCCGCCGCCGTGACGGTGATGGTGGACGACCACTCCCAGCTGGAGCTGATCGACGCGGCGCGGGCCGGGGGCACGGAGGAGATCCGGGTCTGTCTGGAGCTGGACACCTCGCTGCGGATGCTCGGCGGCCGGGTCCGGATCGGGGCGCTGCGGTCGCCGCTGCGCTCCCCCGCCCAACTGGCCGACCTGGCCAGGTCCGTGGCGCGCAGGCCCGGTTTCCGGCTGGTGGGGCTGATGGCGTACGAGGGTCATATCGCCGGCGTCGGTGACTCGCTCGCCGGGCGGCCGCTGCGCTCGCGGGCGATCCGGCTGATGCAGGCGACGGGCCGCCGGGAGCTGGCGACGCGCCGGGCCGAGGTGGTGCGGGCGGTCCGGGCCGTGGCTCCGGACCTGGAGTTCGTGAACGGCGGCGGCACCGGCAGTGTGCAGCACACCGCCGCGGAAGCCGCGGTGACCGAGATCGCGGCCGGTTCGGGCCTCTATGTGCCGCGGCTCTTCGACAACTACACCTCGTTCACGGCCCGCCCCGCGGCCCTGTTCGCCCAGCCCGTCGTGCGGCGGCCGGGCGTGGGCGTGGTGACGGTGCTCGGAGGCGGCTACCCGGCGTCCGGTGCGGCCGGTCCGGACCGGCTGCCGGTCCCGTATCTGCCGGAGGGGCTGCGCTACGACCCGCAGGAGGGCCCCGGCGAGGTGCAGACCCCGCTGCTCGGCGCCCCGGCGGACGATCTGCTGATCGGCGACAAGGTGTGGTTCCGGCACGCGAAGGCCGGGGAGCTGTGCGAGCGGTTCGACGAGCTCCAGTTGATCGAGGGCGACCGGGTGACGGCGACCGTGCCGACGTACCGGGGCGAGGGCCGCACCTTCCTCTGAGCCGGCGCCGCCGGGCGGATCAGGGGGCGACGGAGCTGCCGACGCCCCCGCTCGTCTCGCTGTCGCCGATCGGCCGGATGCCCTTGGTGACGGTGTCCATGAGGGCGAGCGGCGGCCCGTCGGGGCCCGCGTCGAAGGCGTAGCGGACGATGACGGGCGACTCGCTGCCGACGGCCGAGGGGAACACGAGCGACTGCACGTAGCCGCCCGGCCCCTTGCCGGTGAGGACCCGCCAGCGCACCTGGTATCCGGTGCGCCCGGCCACGCTGACCGGGCCGGCCGCGATCTGCCGGTGCGAGGTGATGCCGCCGTGGATCCGCCGGCCGATGACGTCCTCCTCGTACGCCCGCTTCGCGGCGGCGCCGATGTCCTGCTCGGCGAGCCCCTCGGGTGTGGTGGCGTCCATGCCGCTGGAGGTACGGGTGGTCACCGTGCCGTGGTAGCAGAACGCGGAGGAGGCGCCGGGGCAGTCGTAGGAGCCCTTGGTGCGCATCGTGAGGAGTTTCTCGACAGTGCTCTCGGGCCGCTCCCAGCCGTCGGGTACCGGCAGCGTGATGCCGTTGAGCTGGTCGACGAGGACGGTGGGGCCGGCGTCGTCCGGTGTGCCGTCCGGGGACGGGCTGTCGTCGCCGGGGGCCGCGTCGGTGCCGGTGCCGGCGGGCTGCTGCGGCGCGGGTTCGCTCGACCCGCTCGCGGCGGGCGCGGCGCTGTCGTCCCTGCCGAGCAGCACCGCCCCGGTCACGACGGCGCCGACGACCACGGCGCCGGCCGCCACGAGCGCGATGGTCCGGGCGCCGGTGCCACCGCCGCCGCCCGGGCCGGGCACGGGCTGCTGGACCACGGTGGCGTACGGGCGGGTGTGGGCGGTCCATGACAGTCCGTCCCACCACCGCTCGTTGCCGGGTGCGGCCGAGTCCGGGTACCAGCCGGGCGGTGTCGCGTTGCTCATCGCCCCACTGTAGGTTCCGCGGCCGGCGGCGGAATCTACAGGGGTGTGACGTACGCGCCGGAGATTCCGCCGTCGACGAGGAAGTCGGTGGCGTTGACGAACGAGGAGTCGTCGCTCGCCAGGAAGGCGACGGCGGCGGCGATCTCGGTGGCCTCGGCGAACCGGCCGAGCGGGATGTGCACGAGGCGCCGGGCCGCGCGCTCCGGGTCCTTGGCGAAGAGCTCCCGGAGCAGCGGGGTGTTGACCGGTCCCGGGCACAGGGCGTTGACCCGGATGCCCTCGCGGGCGAACTGCACGCCCAGTTCGCGCGACATCGCCAGCACGCCGCCCTTGGACGCGGTGTACGAGATCTGGGAGGTCGCCGCTCCCATCCTGGCGACGAACGAGGCGGTGTTGATGATGGAGCCGCGGCCCTGGCGCCGCATGTAGGGCAGCGCCGCCTTGCAGCAGAGGTAGACGGAGGTGAGGTTGACGTCCTGGACGCGCTTCCAGGCCTCCAGGCCGGTGGTGAGGATGGAGTCGTCGTCGGGCGGCGAGATGCCGGCGTTGTTGAAGGCGATGTCGACGGAGCCGTAGGTGTCGTCGGCCGCCGCGAACAGGGCCTCGACCTGTTCGGGGTCGGTGACGTCGACGCGTACGAAGGTGCCGCCGACCGCTTCGGCGGTCGCCTTGCCCGCGCTCTCGTCGATGTCGCCGCAGACCACGTGCGCGCCCTCGGAGGCGAGCCGGTGGGCGGTGGCCAGGCCGATGCCGCTGCCGGCGCCGGTGATGACGGCGGTGCGGCCGACGAGGCGGCGGCAGATGTTCCCTTGTTCCGTGGTCATACCGGTTCAGGCCTCCGTGCTGAGGAAGACGTTCTTGGTTTCGGTGAAGGCGGTGAGGGCGTCCGGGCCCAGTTCCCGGCCCAGGCCGGACTGTTTGAAGCCGCCGAACGGGGTCCAGTAGCGGACCGCGGAGTGGGAGTTGACGGAGAGGTTCCCCGCCCGGACGGCCTGTGAGACACGCAGGGCGCGGCCCACGTCCCGGGTCCAGAGGGAGCCCGCGAGGCCGTACGCGGTGGCGTTGGCCAGCCGGACGGCGTCCGCCTCGTCCTCGAAGGGCAGGACGACCGCGACGGGGCCGAAGACCTCCTCGGTGGCGACGGGCGCGTCCGCGGGCACGTCGGTGAGGACGGTCGGCGCGAACCAGAAGCCGGGGCCGTCGGGTGCGCTGCCGCGGATCGCGGCGGTGTCGCCGGGGACGTAGCCGCGTACCCGTTCCAGCTGGGTACGGGAGATGAGCGGGCCCATCTGCGTCTTCTCGTCGCCGGGGTCGCCGACGACGACGGACGCGATCGCGGGGGCGAGCAGCCCGAGGAAGCGGTCGTACACGGAGCGCTGGACGAGGATGCGGGTGCGGGCGCAGCAGTCCTGGCCGGCGTTGTCCAGGAAGGACAGCGGGGCGGCCGCCGCGGCGGCTTCGACGTCGGCGTCGGCGAAGACGATGTTGGGGCTTTTGCCGCCGAGTTCGAGCGTGATCCGCTTCACCTGGCGGGCGCACTTCGCCATGATCTGTCTGCCGACCCGGGTGGAGCCGGTGAAGACGATCTTGGCGACGCCCGGGTGCTCGACGAGTGCGTCGCCCGTCTCGTCACCGGCCCCCGGCAGTACCTGGAAGAGGTGTTCGGGAAGGCCGGCCTCCAGGGCGAGTTCCGCGAGCCGGAGTGCGGTCAGCGGGGTGGTCTCGGCCGGTTTGAGGACGACGGCGTTGCCCGCGGCGAGGGCGGGGGCGGTGCCCCAGGCGGCGATCGGCATCGGGAAGTTCCACGGTGCGATCACCCCGACGACACCGAGGGGTTCGAGCAGGGTGAGGTCGATGCCGCCGGGTACGGGGATCTGGCGGCCGCTCAGCCGCTCCACTCCCCCGGCGGCGAAGTCGAGCAGATCGCGGACGTTGCCCGCCTCCCAGCGCGCGTTGCCGATCGTGTGCCCGGCCTCCAGGACCTCCAGCCGGGCGAGCTCCTCGGTGCGGGAGTCGACGGCGGCGGCGAAGCGGCGCAGCAGCCGTGCCCGGTCGGCGGGGGCGAGCGCCGCCCAGGTCCGCTGGGCCGCGGCGGCGCGGGTGACGGCCGCGTCCACCTCGGCGGCCGGCGTGGCGGGGACGGTGGCGAGGAGTTCCTCCGTCGCCGGGTTCAGGACACGGTGCTCGTGGATCAAGGCGGCCCTCACAGGCGTTCGAAGGAGCGTCGGAGTTCCCAGTCGGTCACCGCCGCGTCGAAGGCGTCGAGTTCGACGCGCGCCATGTTGGCGTAGTGCGCGACGACCTCGTCGCCGAAGGCCTCGCGGGCGATCTCACTGTCCTCCCAGAGCCCGGCCGCCGCGCGCAGCGTGGTGGGGACCTGGTCGTACGCGGCGGCGTAGGCGTTGCCCTCGCACGGCTCGGGGAGTTCGAGGGAGTGCTCGATGCCGTACAGACCCGCGGCGACGAGTCCGGCAACGGCGAGGTAGGGGTTGACGTCGCCGCCGGGGAGCCGGTTCTCCAGGCGCAGCGACTGGCCGTGGCCGACGACGCGCAGCGCGCAGGTGCGGTTGTCGTGGCCCCAGGCGACGGCGGTCGGGGCGAACGAGCCGGGCTGGAAGCGCTTGTAGGAGTTGATGTTCGGCGCGTACAGGAGGGAGAAGTCGCGCAGGGCGGCGAGCTGGCCGGCCAGGAAGTGCCGCATGACCGGGGACATGGTGCCGTCGGTGTCCGGCATGGCGCTGCGTTCGGGCTCGCCCGTGGGCCGGAGCGAGAGGTGGATGTGGCAGGAGTTCCCCTCGCGCTCGTTGAACTTGGCCATGAAGGTGAGCGCGGCCCCTTCCTGCGCCGCGATCTCCTTGGCGCCGGTCTTGTAGACGGCGTGCTGGTCGCAGGTGGCGAGGGCCTCGTCGTAGCGGAACACGATCTCGTGCTGGCCGGGGTTGCACTCGCCCTTCGCGGACTCGACGGTGAGGCCGGCGCCCGCCATCTCGTTGCGGATGCGGCGCAGCAGCGGCTCGACGCGGCCGGTCCCGAGGACGGAGTAGTCGACGTTGTACTGGTTGACCGGGGTCAGGCCGCGGTAGCCGCGGTCCCAGGCCTGTTCGTAGGTGTCCTTGAAGACGATGAACTCGAGTTCGGTGCCGGTGTGGGCCGTGTAGCCGTGCTCCGCGAGGCGTTCCAGCTGGCGGCGCAGGATCTGGCGGGGCGCCGCGGTGACGGGTGAGCCGTCGGCCCAGGCGAGGTCGGCGGTGACCATCGCGGTGCCCTCGTGCCAGGGCACCCGGCGCAGGGTGGTGAGGTCGGGGTGCATCGCGAAGTCGCCGTAGCCGCGGTCCCAGGAGGACATGGCGTAGCCGTCGACGGTGTTCATGTCGGTGTCGACGGCGAGGAGGTAGTTGCAGCCCTCGGTGCCGTGCGTGACGACCTCGTCGAGGAAGAAGGAGGCGGCGAAGCGTTTGCCCTGGAGGCGTCCCTGCATGTCGGGGAAGGCCAGGACCACGGTGTCGATCTCTCCGCTGTCGACGAGGAGGCGGAGTTCCTCGACGGCGAGCGGGGCTGTTCGGTCGGACACGGATGGATCCTCTCCTCGCGGGCCGACAGATGATCCAAATCTACGGGCGGGGCAAGGGATTTGGATACGGTGCCGGTTCGTTCCGCGTGCCGTGCGAGTGAAATGAGGCGTCCGATGAACCGTCCGCTGATCGGGATCAGCACCTATCTGGTGGCCTCGGCGCGCTGGGGCGTCTGGGATCTTCCGGCGACGCTGCTGCCCGCGGGTTACGCCCGGCTGGTGCGGGAGGCGGGCGGGGTGGCGGTACTCCTGCCGCCGGACGCGCCGGAGCTCGCGGCGTCGCTGGTGGCCCGGCTCGACGCGGTGGTGGTGGCCGGTGGTCCGGATGTGGATCCCGGCCGGTACGGGGCGGGGCGCGACCCGCGGACCGGGCCGGCCGCGCCCGAGCGGGACGGCTGGGAGACGGCGCTGATCGCGGCGGCCCTGGACTCCGGCACGCCGTTGCTCGGGATCTGCCGCGGGATGCAGCTGCTGAACGTGGCGTCCGGCGGCACGCTGACCCAGCATCTGGACGGGCACACGGGGCCTGACGGGGCGACAGGGGTGTTCGGCACGCACCGGGTGACACCGGTTCCGGGCACGCGGTACGCCTCCGTGGTGCCGGGCGTGTGCGACGTGCCCACCTACCACCATCAGGCCGTGGACCGGATCGGTGCGGGTCTGGTGGCCTCGGCGCATGCGGACGACGGCACGGTGGAGGCGGTCGAGCGCCCGGGGCCCGGGTGGGTGCTGGGGGTGCAGTGGCATCCGGAGATGGGCGACGACGTGCGGGTGATGGGGGCGTTGGTGGCGGCCGCGCAGGCCGGCTGAGGCGGCGGGTGCCCGGCGCGTCCGGTGGGTGTCGCGGGAACGGCCGCGGTCCCGGGCGGCCGCCGGCGCCCCCGCGGCGTAGCGTTACGGGCAGGAGTCCGTCCGTCGCCGTCCTGTCGGGCCGCCCGCCGTGAGCGCGGCCGGCCGCACTGCCCCGCCTCCCCTCGTGGCCCGATGGCGAGAGGAGGAGCGATGTCCGTCATCACACCGGACACGGTGAAGCAGGAGGCGTTCGCGGGTCGCATGGTGCAGGTGGTGAACGACACCTGTCTGGGCTTGATGACGGGTCTGGGCCACCAGAGCGGTCTGTTCGACACGATGTCCGGCATGGCTCCGGCCACCGGTGCGGAGATCGCGCGGGCCGCCGGGCTGAACGAGCGGTACGTCCGGGAGTGGCTGGGCGCGATGGTCGTCGGGGGCATCGTCGACTACGAGCCCGGGCCGGGCACGTACGCGCTGCCGCCCGAGCACGCGGCCTCGCTGACGCGGGCGGCCGGCCCCGCCAACCTGGCCCGGATCGCACAGGACTTCGGCATGATGGGCGAGGTCGAGCAGCAGGTGCTGGAGGCGTTCCGGACCGGCGGCGGGCTGCCGTACTCGGCGTTCCCGCGGTTCCAGTCGCTTCAGGCGGAGGAGTCCGGCGAGGTCTTCGACCTGGCGCTGGTGAACGGGATCGTGCCGCTGGTGCCCGGTCTCCCGGAACGGCTGCGCGCGGGCATCGAGGTGCTGGACATCGGCACCGGCCACGGCCACGCGGTCAACGTCCTGGCCCGGGCCTTCCCGGCGAGCCGCTTCCAGGGGCTCGACATGTCCGACGAGGGCATCGCCGCCGCGCGCGCCGAGGCCGCCGCACTGGGGCTGTCCAACACCGCCTTCGACATCGGCGACTGCGCCGAGGTGTCCGGCTCCTACGACCTGGTCACGGCGTTCGACGTCATCCACGACCTGGCCAGGCCTGCCCGCGCACTGGCCGCCGTCGCCGCCTCGCTGGCGCCGGACGGTGTGTTCCTGATGGGCGACATCGCGGCGTCCAGCCGGCTGGAGGAGAACATCGACCACCCGCTGGGCCCGGCGCTGTACACGTTCTCGGTGTTCTACTGCATGAGCGTCTCGCTGGGCGAGGGCGGTGAGGGGCTGGGCACCGTGTGGGGTGAGCAGACCGCCCGGCGGATGCTCGGCGAGGCCGGGTTCGGCCGGATCGACACGCGGCGCGTCGAGGGCGACATCCTGAACGTGTACTACGTGGCGCGGCGGTAGAGGGTGCCGGCGTCCCGGCCGGTCCTGCGCCGCAGCCAGTCCAGCGCGGCCGCGCCCTGCGCCGCCTGGAAGGCCCTGACGGTCGGCAGGCCCAGCGGTGGCGGACGCCCTCCGCGGGCGGTGCGGTCACGGTCATCCGGACATCCTTCCGCTCGGCCGGCGGGCCGGCCAACGGATTTGTCCGCCCGCCGCCCTCAGTCGCCGGGCGGGCCCGACCGGGTCAGGGAGAGCAGGTCGCGGGCCGGTCCGGTGGGGCGGTGGCCGGAGGGCCAGACCGCGCGGAGCTGGCGGCGCAGCCGGACCCCGGCGATCGGCACCTTGACCAGGCGCCGGGCCGAGAGTTCCTCGCCGAGCGCGAGTTCGCTGAGGACGCAGGGCCCCGCGCCGCTCTCGGCGGCCCCCTTCACCGCGGTCGTGGAGGAGAGTTCGAGGAGGGGCTGCGCGAGTCCGCCGTGGACGGCGAGGGCGGCGTCCAGGACCTGACGGGTGCCGGAGCCGTGTTCGCGCAGGATCAGCGGGGTCCCGGCCAGCTCCTGCGGGGTCAGCGGGGTGCGGCGGCGGGCCCAGGGGTGGGACGGGGCGACGACCACGACCAGGCGGTCGTGGGCGATGACCGTGCCGTCGAGCCCCTCGGGGACGGAGAGTCCCTCGACGAAGCCGAGGTCGGCCTCGCCGCTGAGCAGCCGCCGGGCGACCGCGGCGGAGTTGCCGGCGAGCAGCGACACGGCGGTGTCCGGGCGGTCGCCGCGCAGCGCTATCAGCCAGCCCGGGAGGAGGTATTCGGCGATCGTCATGGAGGCGGCGACCCGCAGCCGGGAGTCTCGGCGGTCGCGCAGCGCCTGGGCGCCCGCGTCGAACGCCTCGGCCGCCTCGACGACCCGGCGCGCCCAGTCGGTGACGAGGGCGCCCGCGTCGGTGAGCCGGGAGCCGCGGGGCGAGCGGTCCAGGAGGGCGAGGCCGAGCTGCCGCTCCATGGAGCGGATGCGGCTGCTGGCGGCGGGCTGGGTGATGCCGACGTCCCGGGCGGCCCGTCCGAGGCTGCCGTGCCGGGCGACGGCGATGAGCAGCTCCAGTGCGCCGAGATCGGGCACCCGGTGGGACAGAAGGGCAGGTGGATCGCTGGACATAAGTCCACCTTATGACCTCATAGACCGGGACTCCCTGGTGGGGGACGGCCGGGGCGCCGAAAATCGTGGCATGGCCATCTTTCCGCAGACCCGCACCGCTCTTCCGTACGCCGGCACCGTCCGGCGGCCGGCCCTGCGGCACTTCGGCCCCAACTGGTACGCGACCGTCATGGGCACCGCGATCGTGGCGAGTGCGGGCGCCGCGCTGCCGGTGCACGTCCCCGGGCTGCGGGCGGCCTGCTCGCTGGTGTGGGTGCTCTCCGCGGTGCTGCTGGCCGCCGTGCTCACGGCTCGCGCCGGGCACTGGTCGGCCCACCGCGACCAGGCCCGTGCCCATCTCCAGGACCCGGCGGTCGCCCCCTTCTACGGCTGTCTCCCGATGGCGCTGCTGGCCGTGGGGGGCTCCGGCATGGTCGTCGGCAAGGACGTGATCGGGCATCAGGCGGCCCTGGTCCTGGACGTCGTGCTGTTCACCGCGGGCACGCTGACCGGTCTCGCGGCCGCCGTGGCGATTCCGTACCTGATGATCGTCCGCCACCGTCCCGGGCCCGGGACCGCGTCGCCGGTGTGGCTGCTGCCGGTGGTGGCGCCCATGGTGTCCGCGGCGCTCGGCCCGCTGCTGGTGCCGGAGCTGCCGGAGGGCCAGTGGCGGGAGGCGCTGCTGCTCGCCTGTTACGCGATGTTCGGGCTGAGCCTGCTGGCCACGCTGGTGATGCTGCCGCTGGTCTTCGCCCGGCTGGTCCACCAGGGGCCGCTGCCGCTCGTGCTGACGCCCACGCTGTTCCTGGTGCTCGGCCCGCTGGGCCAGTCGACGACCGCGGTCAACGCGCTCGCCGATGTGGCTCCGGGTGCGATCCAGGCACCGTACGCCTCGGCGCTCGGCGCGTTCGCCGTGCTGTACGGAGTGCCGGTGACGGGGTTCGCGCTGCTGTGGCTGGCGCTGTCGGCCGCGCTGGTGGTGCGGGCGGTGCGGGGCGGGATGACGTTCGCCATGACGTGGTGGGGCTTCACCTTCCCCGTCGGGACGTGTGTGACGGGCGCCGCCGGGCTGGCCCGGCACACCGGCCTGACGGCGTTCGGGTGGCTGGCCGTCGCGCTGTACGTCCTGCTGGTGGCGGCCTGGGCGGTGGCCGGGGCGCGCACGGTGCGCGGGCTGCTCAGCGGAGCGCTGCTCGCAGCGCCGCGGGGGCCCGCACCAGTGACGGCCCGTACCACGTGAGATACCGGCCGTCGACGAGCGCGGCGGGCAGCGCGGGGAAGGCCTCGGGGCCGTCGTCGGCGGTGAAGCGGTACGGCTCGTCGGGCAGGACGACCAGGTCGGCGCCGGCCGCGGTCAGCTCGTCCAGGGGGATGCGGGGGTAGCGCTCGGCGTGGTCCGCGTAGACGTTGGCCACCCCGAGCCGGGCCAGCAGGTCGCCGGCGAAGGTGTCGCGGCCCAGCACCATCCAGGGCCTGCGCCAGACGGGGACGATCGCGCGGCGCGGGACACCGGGCCGCGGCAGGGCGGACCAGGCCGCCTCGGCCTCGTCCAGCCAGCGTGGCCTCGGCAGACCGCAGGCGCCGGTCAGGACCCGGTCCAGCTCCGCCAGGGCCTCGTCGAGGGTGCGGACGGTGGTGACGAGGACCTCGGTGCCGGCGTCGCGCAGCGCGGCGAGGTCGGGTGCGCGGTTCTCCTCCTCGTTGGCCACGACGAGATCGGGCCGGAGGGCGAGGATCGCGGGCACGTCGGGATTCTTCGTGCCCCCGACACGGGCGGCGTCCAGTCCCGCCGGGTGGGTGCACCAGTCCGTGACGCCGACGAGCAGCCCGGGGCCGCTCTCGGCGAGGGCCTCGGTGAGCGAGGGGACGAGGGAGACGACGCGCACGGGAACACCTCCTGGTCGCGGAACCGGTCCGGTCCCTCTCAGCGCCGCGGGTCGAACGTGGCGTCGATGTGCTCGGCGACCGCGACGACCAGCAGCCGGGTGCCGGGGACGGTGGCCCGCCAGCGATGCCGCACCCCGCCCGAGAGGAACAGCGTGTCGCCGCGCTCCAGCCGGTAGGCCTGCCCCTCGGCCTCCACCTCGGCGGCGCCCTCCGCGACGTACATCACCTCGTCGTTGCGGTGCTGGAACTCGCGCCCGAGGTCCAGCTCCCCGGTGAATTCGAGGGCGCTGAGCTGATGGCGCCCGCGCACCACCCGGCGTACGCCGTCCTCGTCGCCGCCGCGCACGACATCGACCGCGCGGGCCGAGTCCGCGGCGGCGCGGAGCCGGGCGGTGGTGGTCTCCAGCGCTTCGGCGACCCGGTCCAGGGAACGCGGGCTGGGTCTGGCCCGTTCGTTCTCGATCTGGCTGAGGAACGGTACGGACAGGCCGCTGCGCGCGGCGACCGCGGCCAGGGTCAGTCCCAGGGATCTGCGCTGTCGGCGGACCGCGGCACCCACCCGGAGTGTTTCCTTGTCGTCCATTGTCCGGCTCCCTCCCGACTCGCCATCCTTCCGGCTGCCAGCACCTTACGCACACCGTTGCGCAAGGACGGCGGGTAATCGGGATGTCCGGACAGCCGGGGAGGGGTGGGCGCCGCCGCCGGCGGTGCCCACCCCTCTCCGTGCCGCCGCCCCCGAAGGGGCCGGGCCGCTGTTACTGCTGAGGTGCCATCTTGTCCGCGATGCCCGGGTTCTTCTCCATCCAGGCCTTCACGGCTTCCTCCTCGTGTCCCGTACCGAGCTTCTGGATCTGGTTCTCCAGGCCGGCGAGCTGGTCCTCGCTGAGCTTGAAGTCCTTGAACCACTTGGTCAGCTGCGGGTAGTTCTTCGGGAAGTCCTTGGAGGCGATGGTGTGCAGCCGGTCGCCGTCACCGAACGCCTTCTTCGGGTCCTGGAGCTTCGTCATCCCGTACTCGCTGTACGCCCAGTGCGGGGTCCACAGCAGGACGGCGATGGGCTCCTTCTTGGCGTACGCGCGCTTCAGCTCGGCGAGCATGCCGGGCGTCGAGGAGTCGAGGACCTTGTACTCCTTGTCGAGGCCGTACGACGGCAGCACGTTCTTCTTCAGGTTCTCCATCGTGGCCGTGCCCGGCTCGATCCCGACGATGCGGCCCTTGAACTGATCGCTCTTGCCCTTGAGGTCGGCCAGGGTCTTCACGCCCTTGACGTAGTCGGGCACCGCGACCTCGATGGAGGTCGGGCCGTACCACGAGCCGATGTCGGTGAGCTTGGAGCCGTACTTGTCCCAGTAGTTCTTCTGGGTGTACGGCAGCCAGCCGTCGAACTGCACGTCGAGCTGGCCGCGGGACATCGCGGTGTACATCGGGCCGACCTCGAACTGCTTGAGGTTGATCTTGTAGCCGCGGTCCTCCAGGACGGCCTTCCACAGGTACGTGGCGGCGATGTCCTCCTCCCAGGGGAACCAGGCCATCTCGACGGTGCGCTCGCGCTCGTCCTTGCCGTTGGCGCCCTTGGAGGAGGCGGCCTTCTTCACCGGGGCCGCCTTGTCGGCGAATCCCGGGTTGGCCTTGAGCCAGGTGCGGACGGCCTCCTGCTCCTTGCCGGCTCCGCTCTTCTGGATCTGCGCCTCAAGACTGGTGAGCTGGTCCTCGGTCATCTTGAAGTTCTTGAGCCAGCCGCCGACCTCGGGGTTCTCGTCGGAGAAGCCCTTGCGGGTCAGCGTGTGGATGCCGTCGCCCTTGCCCCAGAGGTTCTTGGGGTCCTTGAGCTTGGTCAGCTCGTACTGGTTGTACGCCCAGTGCGGCGACCAGAGCGGAACGACGATCGGTTCCTTCTTGGCGTACGCGCGCTTCAGCTCGGCCAGCATGGACGGCGTGGAGCCGTCGACGACCTTGTACTCCTTGTCCAGGCCGTAGCCCGGCAGGATCTTGTCCTTGAGCAGGCCCGTCTCACCGGCGCTCGGCTCGATGCCGACGACGCGGCCCTTGAAGTCGGACGCCTTGCCCTTGAGGTCGTCGAGCGAGTCGACGCCCTTCACGTACGAGGGGACGGCCAGCTCCAGCGAGGTGGGACCGAACCAGGACCCCATGTCCTCCAGGCGGTCCTTGTACTTCTTCCAGTACGCGGCGTGGGTGACCGGCAGCCAGGAGTCGGTCTCGAAGTCGATCTGGCCGCCCGCCATACCGGTGTACAGCGCGCCGGCCTCGTACTGCTTGGCGTCGACCTCGAAGCCGCGCTGCTCCAGCAATTCCTTCCACAGGAAGGTGGAGGCGATGCCCTCGTCCCACGGGATGTAACCCATGCTGATCTTCTTGCCGGCCCCGATGTTCTTCGGGTCGGAGCCCGCGGTGCTGTCCGAGTCCGTGCTGCCGAACAGGCTCATGCTGCCGGCCACCAGGGCGAGGACGACGATGCCGGCCACGGCGACGAGGGGCTGCGGGCGGTAGTTCCACACCTTCAGTCCGCCGGTCACCGCCTGCGCCTTGGCGAGCGCGCGGCGGGCCAGCGGGGAGACCTCGCGGCCCAGGGCGCTGGTCATCCGGTCCAGGTACATCGCCAGGACGACGATGGAGATGCCCGCCTCGAAGCCGAGGCCGACGTCGACGTTGCCGATGGCGCGGTAGACGGCGCCACCGAGGCCGCCGCCGCCGACCATGCCGGCGATGACCACCATGGACAGGCCCAGCATGATGACCTGGTTGATGCCCGCCATGATCGTGGGCAGCGCCAGCGGCAGCTGCACCCGCAGCAGGGTGTTGCGCGACGTGGTGCCGAAGGCCTCGGCCGCCTCGACGAGTTCGCCGTCGACCTGGCGGATGCCGAGCTCGGTCATCCGGACGCCGGGGGGCAGCGCGAAGATGATGGTGGCGATGATCCCGGGGACCACGCCGACACCGAAGAAGATGACGCCGGGGATCAGGTAGACCATGGCGGGCATGGTCTGCATGAAGTCCAGGACCGGCCGGGTCACCGCGCTGACGGCCTTCGAGCGGGACGCCCAGATGCCGAGGGGTACGGCCAGCACCAGCGTCACGATCGTCGCGACGAGCACCAGGGTGAGCGTGTCCATCGCCTCGTCCCACAGATCGACGGAGTCGATGAGGGCGAAGCCGACGAACGCGAGTACACCGGCGAGCAGACCGCGCAGCCACCAGGCGATGACAGCGACGATGCCGGCGAAGAGCAGGGGTGCGGGGGCGGAGATGACGGCGGCGATGCCGTCGAACATGCCGCTGACGACGGAGCTGATGGCGTCGAAGAGCCAGGCCAGATGGTTCTGGAGCCAGTCGACAGCCGTGTCGACCCAGTCGCCGAGGTGGAGCCTAAACACTGGCCACCTTCTTCAGGGAGGCCGCGGCGTCCTGGGGAGCCTCGGCGGGGGTCATCGGCTCACCGAGGACGGCGAGCAGGCGGGCCCGCGGCACGACGCCGGTGAGCTTGCCCTTGTCGTCGGTCACCGCGACCGCGACACCGCTCTGCGAGCAGGGCGTGAACAGCTCGATGATCGGGGTGGACTCGGTGACGGTGGCCGGGGCCTCCCGCAGGACGTCGGCGGGGGTCCGCAGCTCCTTGCCGTCGTCCGTGGTGGTGCCCATCACGGTGTGCGGTTCGGCCATGATGGCGCCCGCGGTCAGCACCCGGGAGCGGTCCACGTCCTGGGTGAAGGAGGCCACGTAGTCGTTGGCCGGCGTGACGAGGATGTCCTCGGCGGTGCCGAGCTGGACTATCTCGCCGTCGCGCATCACCGCGATGCGGTCACCGAGGCGCATGGCCTCGTTGAGGTCGTGGGTGATGAAGACGATGGTCTTCTTCAGCCGCTTCTGCAGCTCCAGGAGCTGGTCCTGCATGTCGCGGCGGATCAGCGGGTCGAGCGCGCTGAAGGACTCGTCCATCAGGAGCAGGTCGGCGTCGGTGGCGAGTGCGCGGGCCAGGCCGACGCGCTGCTGCATGCCGCCGGACAGCTCGTCGGGCCAGGACTTCTCCCAGCCGGCGAGGCCGGTCATCTCCAGCGCCTCGGTGGCACGGCGGTTGCGCTCGGCGCGCGGCACACCCTGCACCTCGAGGCCGTAGCCGGCGTTCTCCAGGACGCTGCGGTGGGGGAACAGCGCGAAGTGCTGGAACACCATGCTGATCTTGGTGGAGCGGACGTGGCGGAGTTCGGCGGGGCTCAGGGCGGTCAGGTCCTGTCCGTCGAAGAGCACCTTGCCCGCGGTGGGCTCCAGCAGTCCGTTGAGCATGCGCAGCAACGTGGACTTGCCGGACCCGGACAGACCCATCACGACGAAGATCTGGCCCGGTTCCACGGTGAACGATGCGTCGATCACCGCTGCGGTCGTTCCGTCGGCGCGCAACTCGTCGCGGTCCGTGCCGCTCTCGAGTTTCTGCACGGCTTGATCGGGTCGTCTGCCGAAGACCTTGTACAAGTGTTCGGCTTGCAGCCTAGACACATACACCTCACGCGTTGAACCGAAAAACGGTCTGCCACCCCCTCCGGCAGACCGTGGAGCGGTGCGGATTCGGTCCGCATGGCACGTGCACTAGTTGAAAATGCGACGTGGTCCGCTCCGATGCCGCGCCTGCCCCCGCTTATGCGGGGCAAACACAAGAGTGAGCCAGCTCACAGAAGAGCGGCCCCGGTCCGGGAACCGCGTCCGCGGCGGCCACTGTCGGTGGGGTGCGGCATCATCGGGGTGTGACGCGACGCCTGATGCTCCTCGACACCGCCTCCCTCTACTACCGCGCCTACTTCGGGGTGCCCGACTCGGTGCGCGCACCGGACGGGACCCCGGTCAACGCCGTCCGCGGACTGCTGGACTTCATCGGCCGGCTCGTGCAGGACCACCGGCCGGACGATCTGGTCGCCTGCTGGGACAACGACTGGCGTCCGCAGTGGCGGGTCGACCTGATCCCCTCGTACAAGGCGCACCGCGTCGCGGTGGAGACCGGCGAGGGGCAGCCCGACGAGGAGGAGACGCCCGACACGCTGGCCCCGCAGGTCCCGGTCATCGCGGACGTGCTCGACGCCCTCGGCATCGCCCGGGTCGGCGTCGACGGCTACGAGGCGGACGACGTGATCGGCACGCTGACCGGTCTGGCGACCGGCCCGGTCGACATCGTCACCGGCGACCGCGACCTCTACCAGCTGGTCGACGACGCCCGCGGGGTGCGGGTGCTGTACCCGCTGAAGGGCGTCGGCTCCCTCCAGGTGACGGACGAGGCCTGGCTGCGCGAGAAGTACGGGGTGGACGGCTCCGGCTATGTCGACCTGGCGCTGCTGCGCGGCGACCCGAGCGACGGACTGCCCGGCGTCCCCGGCATCGGGGAGAAGACGGCGGCGAAGCTGCTGGACGCGTTCGGCGACCTCGCCGGGATCATGGCAGCGGTCGGCGATCCGGCGGCCAGGCTGACGCCCTCGCAGCGCAAGCGGCTCGACGAGGCCCGTGACTACGTGGCCGTCGCGCCGACGGTGGTCCGGGTCGCCGGGGACGTACCGCTGCCCGGGTTCGACCCCGTACTGCCGGCCGAACCGCGCGATCCCGCGACGCTGGAGGCGCTCGCCGACCAGTGGGGGCTGGGCGGCGCCCTGCAACGGCTGCTCGTCACGCTCACGGCCTGAGGGATCGATTACCTCCCCACCCCGGCGCCGGGGTGTTAAGTTAGGTAACCCTAAGACCGATGGTCCGTGTATGAACCACCGGTTCGGCATCCGTACCAGGGAGACAACCTCGTGGCAGAACGACCGGCGCGGCAGGCACCCACGGCGCAGGGTGCGCAGGTCCTGCGCACCGAGCAGATCACCCCGCACATGATCCGGGTGGTGCTCGGCGGCGACGGTCTCGCCGGCTTCGCGCTCTCCGGCTTCACCGACCACTACGTCAAGCTGTGCTTCGCGCCCGAGGGTGCGGACTACGCGCACCCCTTCGACATGGCCCGCATCCGCGAGGAGTTCCCGCGCGAACTGTGGCCCACCACCCGCACGTACACGGTGCGTTCCTGGGACCCGGCCGCCCGGGAGCTGGCGATCGACTTCGTGGTGCACGGCGACGAGGGCCTGGCCGGTCCGTGGGCGGCGCGTGCGGCGGCCGGTGACCAGGTGACCTTCCTGGGCCCCGGCGGGGGTTACGGCCCCGACGCCTCGGCCGACTGGCACCTCCTGGTGGGCGACGAGAGCGCGCTGCCCGCCGTGGCCGCGGCGCTGGAGCAGATGCCCGCGGGCGCGGTGGTGCACGCGTTCATCGAGGTCTCGGACGCCTCCGAGGAGCAGAAGATCGCCTCGCCGGACGGCGTCGAGGTCACCTGGCTGCACCGGGGCGACCGCCCCGTCGGCGAGGCGCTCACCGCCGCGGTGAAGGGGCTGGAGTTCCCCGCGGGCGACGTCCAGGCCTTCGTCCACGGCGAGGCCGGCTTCGTCAAGGAGATCCGCCGCCATCTGCGGCTGGACCGCGGGATCCCGCTGCCGCAGCTGTCGATCTCCGGCTACTGGCGGCTCGGCCAGAACGACGACGCCTGGCGCTCGGTCAAGCGCGAGTGGAACGCGCAGGTGGAGCGCGAGCAGGAGAGCGCCGAGTAACGCCTTCGCCCATGACATGGCAGTGCCCCGGCCCTCACGGACCGGGGCACTGCCATGTCCGCCGGGGCGCTCCGGCGCCCGGTCAGCCGTCCGCCTCCTCGCTGTACGCCCGCGCCGACGCGTCCACGTGCGCGAGCCGTCGCAGGGCGTTGAACATCGCCTCGCCCAGCACCGTGCCGACGACCACGCGCTCCACCAGGTCCTCCCGCGCTTCGCGTTTGCCGACCCAGTCGAGGTCGACCCGGGCGATCTGCTCGGCGGCCGCCGCGTAGTCGTCGAGCAGTTCGACGAACGCCCCGTGCCCGGCCTGACGCACCGCCACCAGCACCTCGGCCAGGGACTCCCCGCCCGGACTGTCCGCGCCGGAGAGCCAGCCCCTGCGCCGCAGCAGTTCCGCCACGTCCTCGCGGGCGTCGGCCAGTTCGGCTCCGGCTTCCTCGCCCTGCGACGGCGAGAGACGCTTGGCCGCCGCGCCCAGCACCTCGTGCACGGGCTGCGCGGGGTCCTCCATCGCCCGCAGCACGTCCCCGATGGCCGCCAGCGGCAGCCCGCCGACATCCAGGAGGGCGCGGATGAGCCGCAGTCTGCGCTCGTGCCCGGCGTCGTAACTCGCCTGGTTCGGGCTGGTCAGCTGCCCCGCGGGCAGCAGCCCCTCCCGTACGTAGTACTTGATCGTCGGTACCGGAACCCCGGACCGGCGGCTCAACTCGCCTATGCGCACCGCGCGTTCTCCCTTTTCCTGCTTGCCATCCCGCACCTCATCATAGATAGTTCCCCTATCGGATAGCGGAGAGCGCTGCTATCCATAATCATCTCAGGGGGATCTCATGCCGCAATGGCGTACCTGGCACCGTCCATTAGTCGTCTTCGCCGCCGCCATGGCCGTGACGGCGGTCGTCTCGGGCATCGGCCTGCTGGTCGACGACCGGGTCCTGGCGGGCTCGGCGATCTGGTTCAAGCCCTTCAAGTTCGCGGTCTCCTTCGTGGCGTACGCCCTCGCCCTCGCCTGGATGCTGACACTGCTCACGCGGGGCCGTCGCACCGGCTGGTGGGCCGGGACCGTGGTCGCGCTGGCCAGTCTCGCCGAGATGGCGATCATCGTCGGGCAGGTCGTCCGGGGGAAGCGCAGCCACTTCAACAACGCCACCCCGTTCGATGCGTCGCTCTTCGCCGCGATGGGCGCCACCGTGGTCATCCTGTGGGCCGGCACCCTGGTCATCGCGATCCTGCTGATGCGCGCCCGCATCGCGGACCGCGCCTCCGCCTGGGCGATCCGGTCCGGCGTCGTCCTGGCGCTGGTGGGCGCCGGCTTCGGCTTCCTGATGACCCGGCCCTCGCAGGAGCAGCGCGCGGCCGGGAACCTGGACACGGCCGATGTGATCGGCGCGCACTCCGTGGGGGTACCGGACGGCGGACCCTCGATGGCGCTCACCGGCTGGTCGACGACCGGCGGCGATCTGCGCGTCCCGCACTTCGTGGGGATGCACGCTCTGCAACTGCTCCCCCTCTTCCTGATGGCGCTGGTCGCCCTGGCGCCGCGCCTCGCCCGGCTGCGCGACCCCCGGGTCCGGCTGCGCCTGGTCCTGGTCGCCTCCGGCTCCTATGCCGCGGTCACCGCCCTGGTCGCCTGGCAGGCGTTGCGCGGCCAGCCGCTGATCCACCCCGACGCCGCGACGCTCGTCGCCACCGCGCTGGTCCTGGCCGCCACGGCCGCCGGGACGTACGGCGCGCTGCGCCCCTCCTCCCCCGCACACACCTCCCGCACCACCGACAAGGAGCTCGTGTCATGACCGGCGCACTGTTCGAGATCGCGTTCCTGCTGGCCGCACCCTTCTGGCTGCTCATGATCTTCGCGCCGGGCCGGGCGGTCACCTCCCGGATCGCCGCCTCGCCCCTGACCGTCCTGCCGGTCCTCGCCGTCTATGTGGCGATGGCCCTGCCGGTCCTCCCCGAGCTGTGGACGGCGGTGCGCAGCCCGGACATCGACACGTTCCGCGATCTGACCGCGCTGTCGAACGGGGCGGGAGCGGTGTGGGCCCAGGTCATCGCCTGGGACCTGCTGCTGGGGCAGTGGATGTTCCTGGAGAGCCGCCGGCTGGGCATCCCGCCGTACGTGATGGGACCGCTGCTGGTCCTGACCATCCTGCTCTCACCGTTCGGACTGCTGGTCTTCCTGGTGCTGCGCGCGGTCCGCAACCGGGGCGCCCGGTCCGGGAGCGGGCTCCCGGACCGGGCGGACGGTGTGGTGGCGGGCCGGTGAGGCCGCTGCCGTCAGACGGACTTCTGGTACGAGCGGAAGGTGCGGGTCGACAGCCACACCGCGATCACGGCGAGGGCCAGCAGCGCTCCCCCGCGGCTGAGCACCAGTCCCCAGTCGGGTTCCCGGGTCAGTGCCGAACGTCCGGCCACCATCGCCCAGTTGACCGGGTTGAAGTCGGCGATGTGGCGCATCCAGGACGGCATCTGGCTCGGGGCCATGAAGGACGACGACAGGAAGGTCAGCGGCAGCAGCAGGAAGGTGTTGATGCCGATGATCGACTCACGCTGGCGGACCAGCATGCCCAGGGCGTTGGAGAACGCCCCGAAGACCGTGCCGAGCAGGATCGAGGCGACGACCAGGATCAGCAGTCCGCCCGCCCCGCCCGGGTAGGTGGCGCCCGCGGCCCAGCCGAGCAGGACGATGACCAGGGACTGCACGGCGGTGCTGATGCCGTTCTGCACGACGTTGGCGTTCATCAGGGCGTTGCGGCTGACGGGTGTCGTCAGAAAGCGGTTGAGCGTGCCCCGTTCGATCTCCTCCAGGGTGCCCATGCCGGCCCACATGCTCGACCCCAGGGCGCTCATCACGACGATGCCCGGGATCAGGTAGTCCAGGTACGACGTGGTGCCGAAGCCGCCGAGTTCGACGACCTTCCTGAAGAGGTTGCCGAACAGGAACAGCCAGATCACCGGCTGGATCAGCGAGATCACCAGGAAGACCGGCTGCCGGAGGATCGCCGTCAGCTGGCGCTGGGTCATGTACCAGGTCTGGGCGAGGGCCTGACTGCTCATCGGGTTCCTCCTGCGGCGGCCTGGGCGGGGACGCGGTGCGGGGCCGCGGTCTCCGCCTCGGAGAAGCGGCGGCCGGCGTAGCGCAGATAGACGTCGTCGAGGGAGGGGCGGGCGACCGTGGCGGCGGCCACGGCCGCCCCGGCCCGTTCCAGCGCGGCGAGCAGCACCGGGACGGCGGCCGCGCCGTCGTCGGCACGGACGCTGACCCGGCGGCCCTCGACCAGCACCTCGTGGACACCGGGCAGTCCGGCGAGCGCCGCGCCGGTGGCGGCGCGGTCGCCGTCGGCGCGCAGCTCCATGTGCACGGCGTCGCCGCGCAGTTCGCCCTTGAGTTCGTCGGGGGTGCCCTCGACGACGATGCGGCCGCGGTCGACGATCGCGATGCGCTCGGCGAGCCGGTCGGCCTCTTCGAGGTAGTGCGTGGTGAGCACGATCGTGAGGCCCTCGTCGGCGGCCAGCCGCGCGATCTCCTCCCACATCGCCGTGCGGGCCTCCGGGTCGAGGCCGGTGGTCGGCTCGTCGAGGAAGAGCACCTCGGGGCGGTGGACGAGACCGAGCGCCACGTCGAGGCGGCGCTGCATCCCGCCGGAGTACCCCTTGACCTGGCGCTTCCCGGCGTCGGCGAGGTCGAAGCGGTCCAGCAGCTCATCGGCCCGCCGCTGGACGGCGGCGCCGCGCATCCCGTACAGGCGGCCCTGGAGCACCAGGTTCTCCCGGCCGGTGGCGACGGGGTCGGCGCCGGACTTCTGGGCGACGACACCGATCGCCCCGCGGACCCGGTCGGGGTGGCGCAGGACGTCGTGCCCGGCGACGGACGCGGTCCCGGAGTCGGGGCGGGCGAGCGTGGTGAGGATCTTGACGGTGGTGGACTTCCCGGCCCCGTTGGGGCCGAGGAGCCCGAAGACGGTGCCGGGCGCGACGGTGAGGTCCATCCCGCTCAGCGCGGTGACCTCACCTGGATAGGTCTTGATCAGCTGCCGCGCCTGGACGGCGGGCGCACGGGTGCTCATGGCGGAGCTCTCCTGTGGTCGGCTGGACACTCGGGTCTCCGAGTGCCCGGTGGGCCGAGCCGGTCCGCGTGAGGAGTGCCGGGCTATCCTGGGTGTGCCGCACCTCGATCGCCTGGCGTGCCTTCACGGCTTGTCCGGTCCGGGGTTCGAGACCTCGGCGGGCGCTGCTCCAACAGCTCCTGCCGGGGTCTTTTCTTCTTTCCGGGTCCGTCCTCCTCCGTCACGCCCCGCTTTCGGGGCCGGGGGCAGGGACGATGGCCTGCTCGTCCAGTTCCTGCCAGTCCTGGGGCACCTCGCCGGTCTCGTGGAACGACTTCCACTCCTCGATGCCGCTGATGGCGGAGTCGGTGAGCTCCTTGCGGAACCCCCTGATCCACTCCAGCTGCGCCTCGATCATGTGGAGCTGGTACTCCGTCTCGACGACGAAGACCCGGGGCAGCGCGTCACCCAGTTGGGCGAGCACGCCCCGGAGGGCCGCCGCCTGGACGGTCTGCGCCTGCTCCCGGTCGGTCAGCAGCTCCGCCACCTCGTCCGGCGGCAGCACCGGAAGCAGCGACAGGGCGGTGTCGAAGACGGGGAACTCGGCGGCGGGCACCGCGATCAGATCGGACAACCAGTCCAGCATCTCGGCGCGCCCGGCCCCGGTGATGCCGTACAGCGTGCGCTCGGGGCGGTTGCCCTGCCGCTGCACGCCCGTGACCTCCACATAGCCGTGCTTCTCCAGGTTCTGGACCACGGTGTAGAGCGAGCCGAAATTGATCTTGACGCTGTGCTGCTTGCCGCGCCGGCGGAGGGTCTGGGCAATCTCGTACGGATGCATGGGGCGCTCCGCGAGCAGCACCATCACCGTGAGTGCCAGTGGATTGCCGAGCTTGCGCCGCTTGGCCACCGCCCTCACCACCCCTCACTTCGTCACCGAATACTCGTCACCGAACATATCTCGATTCTCCGCGACACGTCAACCACGATGTATCGCGTATCGCGCAGGGCGTGGAAGGATTCCGTCCCCTGACCAATCCGCACCGTCACCGGCTCCGAATCACCCGTGGAGACCGATGAGCATCCCGGAAGGAAGCCCGCGTGAAAGAAGCCGTGCACATCAGCGGATTGGCCTCGGCGGGGCCCGATCTCCAGGAGCTCCTGGGGATGGTCGCCCGGGGCGATCAGGATGCGTTCGCGCAGGTGTACGAGGCCGTCTGCGGGCCGGTGCTCGGTCTGGTGCGCAGCGTCCTGCGCGATCCCGCCCAGTCGGAGGAGGTCGCGCAGGAGGTACTGGTCGAGGTGTGGCGCACGGCGCCGCGCTTCCGGGCCGCCCGCGGGAGCGCCATGAACTGGGTGCTGACGCTGGCCCACCACCGGGCGGTGGACCGGGTGCGCTCGGTCGAGGCGACAACGGCCCGTGAGCACAAGGCGGCGCTGCTCGACCGCACCCCCGCCTTCGACGACGTCACCGAACAGGTGGAGAGCCGGCTGGAGCGGGAACAGGTCCGCCGCTGCATGCGGACCCTGTCCGAACTCCAGCGCGAGTCCGTCACCCTCGCGTACTACCGCGGACTGACCTATCGCGAAGTGGCAGAGCTGCTCGCGACACCGCTGGGAACCATCAAGACTCGACTGCGCGACGGACTGATCCGGCTGCGCGACTGCCTCGGGGTGAGCGCATGAGCGACGCCGGACTGCACACGATGACCGGGGCCTACGCCCTGCACGCGCTGCCGGACTCCGAACGCCGGGAGTTCGAACGCCACCTGGGCGACTGCGAGGCCTGCTCCGTCGAGGTGCGCGAGCTCTCGGAGACCGCGACCCGGCTCGGGCTCGCCGTCTCGGCCGCACCGCCGCGGGAACTGCGCGAGCGGGTGCTGCAGGAGATCGCGACCGTGCGCCAGGAGCCGCCGTCCGGCGGCCACCGCGCCCGCACCACGAGCGCCGGCCGTACCACCGCGAGCCGCACGTCCCGGTGGCCGAAGTTCGCGCTCGCCGCGAGCCTGGCCGCCGCCGCCGGCTTCGGCGGGATCGCGGTGTGGCAGAACCAGGAGGCACAGGAGGCCCGGCAGGACTCCCGCGCCGCCCAGCAGGAGAGCGACCAGCTCGCGCAGGTCCTCGCCGCACCCGACGCACAGACCCGGTCCGGGTCCCTGGAGGACGGCGGGAAGGGCACGGTCGTGGTGTCCAAGAGCCAGAACCGCGCCGTGTTCCTCGCCTCGGGACTCGCCGAGGCGCCCGCGGGCAAGGTCTACCAGCTGTGGTTCGACGACGACGGCACGATGCGCTCCGCCGGTCTGATGCAGGCGTCGGGCACCTCGCCGACGACGTACGCCAGCCTGCTCGACGGCCCGGTGGACCAGGCGACCGGCATGGGTGTCACCGTCGAGCCGGCGGGCGGATCGGCGCAGCCGACCTCGGCCCCGCTGGCCCTGATGAACCTTCCGTCGGCATGAGCGAGCGCCCCGCCGCATGAGCGACGGCTGCGCCGGGCACCCGTTGGTGACCGGCGCAGTCGCTCGTCCGGGCCCCTGACGCAGTGGCCGCACGCGCTCGCCCCGGGTCGGGTCGTCCCGGTGGGCCGTGGCCATTTCGCGGTGTCCACCCCGTACTTCGGCCGTTGGGAGGCGGCCGGGGTACGGGGCACACTGGCTCCCTCCCGGCGGGCGGCTCAGCCGCGGCGCGGCGGGCGCGGGAAGAACCCGCTGGTCCGGTCCCTGTACGCGGCGAAGCCGGGGCGCTCGGCCATGTGCCGTTCCAGGAGCGCCTTTCCGCTGCCGCCGATGAGCAGGAAGCTCATCAGGACGGGTGCCACCAGGGTGGCGGCGGCCGCGCCGGGCGCCGGGCACACGATCAGGAACAGGCCCCACCACACGCAGAAGTCGCCGAAGTAGTTCGGATGCCGGGTCCAGGACCACAGTCCGCGGTCCATGATCTTCCCGCGGTTCGCCGGGTCTGTCTTGAACCGGGCCAGCTGGCGGTCCCCCACCGCTTCGAAGACCAGCCCCACCGCCCACACGCCCGCACCGGCCCAGGCCCACGCGCCGGCCGGTCCCGTCAGGTACCCGGCCGCCTGCACCGGGAGCGAGATCAGCCAGACCAGGGCGCCCTGGAGCAGGTACACCTTCCGCAGGGCGTACAGCCGCGGGTCGCCCGGCGCCCTGGCGAGCATCGCCGCGTACCGCGGGTCCTCGCCGTGCCCCCTGCCCCGCCGGGCGATGTGCCAGGCCAGGCGCAGCCCCCACACGGCGGTGAGCACGGTGACCAGGAGCCGGCGGGTGCCGTCCCCGTCGCCGGCCGACGCTGCGTACGAGACGAGGGCCACGGCGGTGAAGCCCAGGCCCCAGGCGACGTCCACGACCCGGTGCACACCCATGCGCAGGGCGACGGCGAACGTCGCGAGCATGACGGCCAGGGCGGCGCCCGCACAGGGCAGCAGGCCCTGTGCGAACGCCGCCCATGCGAAGCCGCTCATTCCGCGAGTCCGGCCGTCGCCCCGTCACGCGCGGCCGGCACCTCGGCCGAAGCCGCGTACCAGCCGTTGCGGGTGTCCGGCATCCCGGCCGCACCGGTCGTCTCCGGCCGTACGGAGAGGATCTGGTCCACGCCCATCCGCCGTTCGTCGAACGCCAGGGCGCCGCCTGCCAGGTAGAGCCGCCACACCCGCACGGTCTCCTCGCCGACGAGGTCCGTGAACTCCTGGTGGTTCTCCTCCAGGGTGCGCCGCCACGCGTCGACGGTCCGCACGTAGTGCTCGCGCAGCCCCTCGACGTCACGCACTTCGAGGCCGGCGCCCTCCAGCAGCGTCACCGTCTCGCCGAGCGGGCGCATGTGCATGTCGGGCGCGATGTACGACTCGATGAACGCGCCGCCGCCCGGGGCGTCGCGCCCGCGTGACATCTGCTGGACGAGCACCCGGCCGCGCGGCCGCACCATGGCGTGCAGCGTCCCGGCGAAGGCCGGGTACTGCTCGTCCCCGACGTGCTCGCCCATCTCGATGGTGGACACCGCGTCGTACCCGCCCTCGTGGCCCGGCGCCGGGGCGATGTCGCGGTAGTCGCAGCAGCGGACCTCGACGAGGTCCTCCAGGTTCCGTTCGGCCACCTGGTGGCGGACGTACGCCGCCTGTTCCCGGGCGAGGGTGACCGCGGTGACGCGGACGCCGTGCCGCTGCGCGGCGTACAGCGTGAGCGATCCCCAGCCGCAGCCGATGTCCAGCAGCCGGGCGCCCGGACGCAGTCCCAGCTTGCGGCAGATCAGTTCGAGCTTGTCGCGCTGCGCGTCCGCGGGGCCGTAACCGGGGGCGTCACTGGTCCAGTAGCCGCAGGAGTAGGCCATCGTCTCGTCGAGGAGCAGCGCGTAGAAGGCGTTGGAGAGGTCGTAGTGGTGGCTGACGGCGGCCCGGTCGCGGGCCTTGCTGTGCAGCACGCCGTGGAGTCCGGCGCGGGCGGCGGGTACCGGTGGCCGGGGGCCGACGGCGCCCAGCCGCAGCGCGGTGCCCAGCGCCCGCAGCCGGCCGCCGGCACCGGGGCTCGGCGGGCGCAGTCCGCGTTCGCGCACCGCGTGGCGCATCGCCCGCAGACCGGTGGCGAGATCACCTTCGATGTCGATGTCCCCGGTGATGTAGGCCTCGGCGAGGCCGAGTTCGCCCGGGGCCCACAGGAGCCGGCGCAGTGCGCGGCGGGAGCGGACGTGGACCAGGGGCCCGTCGGGGGCGCCGGTCTCGCTGCCGTCCCACATCCGTACCCTGACCGGCAGTTCGCCGCCGAGCAGCTGCTCGACGAGCGGTTCGAGGCGTTGCGCAGCGCCGGGGGCGGCGGTCTGCTTGGCCGTGAGTGTCATCGCGCTGTTTCCTGACGGGTCAGCAGCATCTGCTGCACATGGAGGTAGCCGGAGCGGAATCCCGCTTCGGAGTAGGCCAGGTAGAAGGTCCACATCCGGCGGAAGGTGGCGTCGAAGCCGAGCGCGTCGACGTCGTCGGTCCGTTCGGTGAAGCGTTCCCGCCACAGCCGCAGGGTCTCGGCGTAGTGGGTGCCGAAGTCGTCGCAGCGCTCGACGCGCAGGCCGGTGTGCTCGGCGGTGACCTGTCCGACGGCCTCGACGGACGGGAGGAGTCCGCCGGGGAAGATGTACTTCTGGATCCAGGTGTAGGTGCTCCCGCCGGCGCGCAGCCGGTCGTCCGGCATGGTGATGGCCTGGAGGGCGATCCTGCCGCCGGGGGCGAGCCGCTCCTCCAGGGTGCGGAAGTAGACCGGCCAGAACTCGGCGCCGACCGCCTCGATCATCTCGACGCTGATGATCGCGTCGTACTCGCCCTCGACGTCCCGGTAGTCGCTGAGCCGGACCTCGACACGGTCCTCGAACCCGGCGTCCCTGATCCGGCGGCGGGCCAGTTCCTGCTGCTCGCGCGAGAGGGTGACGGAGACGACGCGGGCGCCGCGGGCGGCGGCCCGGATCGCGAGTTCGCCCCAGCCCGTGCCGATCTCCAGGAGCTGGGTGCCGGGCCCGACCTCGGTGAGGTCGAGCAGCCGGTCGATCTTGCGGTGCTGGGCGGCGGGCAGCAGGGCGTGCTCGGCGGGGAAGCCGCGGAAGATCGCGGAGGAGTAGCTGAGCGTCTCGTCGAGGAAGAGCGCGAAGAGCTCGTTGGACAGGTCGTAGTGGTGGCTGATGTTGTCGCGGGCGCCCTCACGGGTGCCGAGCTGTCCGGCGGGGCGGCGGCGGGCCCAGACGCCCCGCAGCCGCTGGAGGGGCTGCGGGATCAGGGTGGCGACCTGGTCGGCGAGGACGGTCAGCACGCCCACCGGGTCGGGTGAGTCCCACTCCCCCGCCATGTAGGACTCGCCGAAGCCGATCAGTCCGTCGACGCCGATTCTGCGGAAGAACGTGGCGGGGTCGCGTACGTCCATCAGCGGGCCGCCGAGGCCGAGGTCCTCGCGTCCGGCGAGCCGGACCCGGAGCGGGAGGCGGTCCAGGGCATGGCGGACGAGCCGTTCGGCGATGAGGGTCCGCAGCCTTGAGCCGCGCGGCGGCCGCACGACATCGGGCCAGCGCCCGGGGTCGATGTCCGCGGTGGCGTGCACCGGGGGCGAGGTGGAGGGGGACGGGGAGTGGGACGTGGACACGCTCACTGCATTCCTTCCTGGGGGCGGTGGTGGGGACGGGGCTGTACGGGCAGTCCGCGCAGCAGCAGGCGGATGCCGTGCAGCCGGATGGCGGCCGAGACGACGGCGGTGGACCAGGGGTGGAGCAGCGCCAGCCGGAGCAGGGCGCGCGGGGTGACCGGGCGGCGCACTCCGCGGACCGTGGCGGTGAAGGGCCGGATGCCGGCCCGTTCCAGGTGCACCGTCAGGTCGAGCCGGGGCCCCGGCTCGGGGAGCCGCATCCGGTAGGAGCCGGTCACGTCGAAGAACGGCGAGACGTAGAAGTCCTTGCCGGTGGACGCCCGGCCGTCGGCGTCCGGGCGCAGCAGGTAGCAGTGGCGTTCGCCGTACGTGTTGTGCACCTCGGCGACCGTGCAGAGCGGGCTGCCGTCCGCGCGGCGGCACCAGTAGACGGTCAGCGGGTTGAAGACGTGGCCGAACACCCGGGCCTGGGTGAGCATCCGCACGCTGCCGTCGGCGAGGTCGACGCCGTTCGCGGCCAGGAAGCGGCTCAGTCCGTCCCGGATGGTCGGGGCCGTGCCGCCGAAGTGGTCGCGCGGGTCGAAACCCGCCAGCAGGCGCAGGGCCGCGGGCAGCGGTGGCGGCCCGTCCGGGTCGATCAGCCACAGGTAGGTGCGGTGCCGGAACGCGTACTTGCCCGGCGCACTCCGTACGTGGGCGATGGTGCAGGGGTAGAGGGCGTTCACCAGTCCACCCCCAGGGCGGCGGCGGCCTCGGCCCCCGAGCGGCAGCCGTCCTCGTGGAATCCCCAGCCGTGGTACGCCCCCGCGTAGGCGGTGACCGGGCCGGACAGGGCGGGCAGCCGGGCCTGCGCGGCCACCGACTCCGGGGTGAAGACGGGGTGTTCGTAGACCATGCGGGCGCGGACGAGGCCGGGGGCGACGCGGTCGGCGCCGTTCAGGGTGACGACGAAGGTCTCGGGGGCGTCGAGCCGCTGGAGCCGGTTCATGTCGTAGCTGACGGTGACGTGCCGGGCGTCGGCCGAGCAGTCCGGCATCAGGTAGTTCCAGGAGGCGCGGGCGCCGCGGGCGCTCGGCAGCAGCCGGGTGTCGGTGTGCAGCAGGGTGGGGTTGCGGGAGTAGCGGAAGGCGCCCAGGGTGCGGCGTTCCTCGTCCGTCGGGTCGGCGAGGATGCGCAGCGCCTGGTCGGGGTGGGTGGCGATGACGACGGAGTCGAACGCCTCGGTGGTGTCGTCGGCGGTGACGAGGTCGACGCCGTCCGCGTGCCGGCGCACGGCACGGACCGGGGTCGCGGTGCGGACGGCGGCGAGCTGCTTGGTGACCCGTTCGACGTAGGCGCCCGAACCGCCGGTGACCGTCCGCCACACCGGGGAGCCGCCGACCGCGAGCATCCCGTGGTGGTCGAGGAAGCGGAAGAGGTAGCGGGCGGGGTACAGCATCGCGGTCACCGGGTCGCAGGACCAGACCGCGGAGACCACGGGGGTGAGGAAATGGGCGGTGAAGTACGGGGAGAAGCGGCCGCGGGCGGCGAACTCGCCGAGCGTCATCGTGTCCGCGTCCGGTCCGCCGTCGGCCAGGAGGCGGCGGGCGGCCCGGTGGAAGCGCGGCACGGCGGCCAGCATCCGCAGATAGGCGGGGTCCCGGAGCTGGGCGGGCCGGGCGAGCAGACCGGCCGGGCCGCGGGCACCCGCGTACTCCAGGCCGCATCCCTCGCACCGCACCGACATGCTCATCTCCGACTCCTGGGTCGGGACGGCGAGCTCCGCGAAGAGCCGCAGCAGATGCGGGTAGGTGCGCCGGTTGTGCACGATGAAGCCGGAGTCGACGCGGTGGACGCGGCCGTCCGACGCGGGCAGGTCGTGGGTGTGCGCGTGGCCGCCCACCCGGTCGTCCGCCTCGAACAGCGTCACGTCGTGGGCCGTGCGCAGGATGTGCGCGGCGGTCAGTCCCGCCACCCCGCTCCCCACCACCGCTGTACGTTGCCGCCTGCCTGTCATGCCGTTCCCTCCGCCTGCCCGTGCCCCGCGCTCGCGCGCTGACGCGCGCGAGCGGCGAGGCCTCTCAACTGTGGTTCGTTACAGGTCGCGCCGCGGATTGGCCGGGACCGACTCTCATTCGTTCGGGTGACAGACCAATCCGCGGGCCGACCGGCCACGAATCCCGGTTGTGAGCGAAGATCGGAACGAAGCGAAGAGCGGGGCCCCCGGGTCCCGGCGGTCCCGCTGGGCACGAGCAGCCTGCGCCGCGCTCAGCGGTGTGATCGCCGGGTTCTGCGCCCTGGCCGTCGCCGAGCTCGTGGCGGCGGTCGTGCGTCCCGAGGCGGGTCCGGTCGCGGTGGTGGGCGGTGCGGTGATCGACCGCACTCCCCCGGCGCTGAAGGACTTCGCGGTCCGCCATTTCGGCACCAACGACAAGCTGGTCCTGGAGCTCGGGATTCTGGCCCTGCTGGCGGTCTTCGCCGTGGCGGTCGGGATGCTGGCACTGCGGCACCGGCTGATCGGTTCGGCGGCCGTTCTGGTCTTCGGCGTGGTCGGGGCGGTCGCGGCGATCGGGCGGCCGGAGGGCCGCCCGTCCGACGCCCTGCCCTCGGTGGTGGGTACCGTGCTGGCCGCAGGACTGCTGTACTTCCTGGTCGGACGGCTGGCTCCGGCTCCCGGCCCCTCCCCCGCGGCTGGCGGGAGGGACGGGGAGCCGGTCCGCGGCACCTTCGACCGGCGGGGCTTCGTCATCGCGGCGAGCGCCGCGGCGGTCGCCTCGGCCGGTGCCGGTCTGCTCGGGCGGCGGCTCACCTCCGCCGTCCAGGCCGGGGCCACCGCCTCACGGAACGACCTGGTGCTGCCCGTACCCGGCTCGCGGGCGCCCGCCGTACCCGCGGGCGCCGATCTGAAGATCCGGGGGCTGAGCTCGTTCGTCACCCCGAACAAGAGCTTCTACCGGGTGGACACGGCGCTGGTCGTGCCGCGGATCGACGCGAACGACTGGCGGCTGAGGATCCACGGCAAGGGCGTGAAGACGCCCCTGACGCTCAGCTTCCAGGACCTGTTGCGCCGCGAGATCATCGAGCGCGACATCACTCTGACCTGCGTGTCCAACGAGGTGGGCGGACCGTATGTCGGCAACGCGCGATGGATCGGTGTGCGACTGGCCGATCTGCTGCGCGAGGCGGGGGTGAAGCCGCCGTCCGGCGGTGGACCCGCCGACCAGATCGTGGCGCGTTCGGTGGACGGCATGACGATCGGCACGCCGGTCGAGGACGTCATGGACGGACGCGACGCGCTGCTCGCCCTCGGCATGAACGGTGAGCCGCTGCCCTTCGACCACGGCTTCCCGGTCCGGATGGTCGTTCCCGGCCTGTACGGATACGTCTCGGCCTGCAAGTGGATCAAGGACATCGAGCTGACCACGTTCGACGACTACGACGCCTACTGGGTCAAGCGTTCCTGGTCCAAGCAGGCACCGATCAAGACCGAGTCCCGGATCGACACCCCCCGCCCCTTCGCCTCCCCGAAGGCCGGCACCATTCCGGTCGCCGGGGTCGCCTGGGCCCAGCACCGCGGTATCCAGCGGGTCGAGGTCCGGGTGGACGGCGGCCCGTGGAATCCCGCGAAGCTGGCGGCCGAGGACAGCCGTGACACCTGGCGCCAGTGGGTGTGGGAGTGGCCGGCCACCTCCGGCAACCACACCCTGGAGGTCCGTGCGACGGACCGCACCGGCGCCACTCAGACCGACCGGCGCGTCGGCACCGTACCCAACGGTGCGACGGGCTGGCACTCGGTGGTGGTCGACGTGTCCTGACCGGACGGTCACCACCTCCCCTTACTCACGCGCTCCGCGAGGAGCAGCGTTTCGCACAGCCCAACCCCCTTACCGACCGTAATCATTCGGTCACCCATACGAACCAGGAGAACCATCATGAAGGTCACCCACGCGCGTCGTGCCGCCGTCGCCATCTCGGCGGCGTTCGTCCTGCCGCTGGCCCTTTCGGCCTGCTCCAGCGACTCCAAGGACAGCGCGTCCGGCTCCTCGGCCAGTTCGGCGAAGGCCTCGGACCCGGCGTCGGCGTCCGCGAGCGACACGATGCCCATGGACCAGCCCTTCGGCCCCGCCTGTTCGTCGGTGCCGAAGAACGGTGCGGGCTCCTTCGACGGCATGGCGAAGGACCCGGTCGCCACGGCCGCCTCGCACAACCCGGCGCTGTCCACCCTGGTCACCGCGGTCAAGAAGGCCGGCCTGGTCGACACCCTGAACAACGCGCAGAACATCACGGTGTTCGCCCCGACCAACGACGCCTTCGCCAAGGTCCCGAAGGCCGACCTGGACAAGCTGCTCGCCGACAAGGCCGCGCTCACCAAGGTCCTCACCTACCACGTGGTGGGCCAGAAGCTGACGCCGAAGCAGCTGGAGAAGGGCTCCTTCGACACCCTGGAGAAGAGCGAGCTGACGACGTCCGGTTCGGACATGACGTACACCGTGAACGACTCCTCGAAGGTCGTCTGCGGCAACGTCCCGACCGCCAACGCGACGGTCTACATCGTCGACACGGTCCTGATGCCCGCCAAGTAGCGGTCCTTCCGCGCGGGCCCGCGCTCACGCCCTTCGGCAACCCGCCGGAGGGCGTGAGCACTTCGGCCCCGCCCGGACACGGTCACGTCACGCCCCGGAAACAGCGCGTCCCTAATTTCTGTCGCCCGACAGGAAATCGGCGACAGGGGCTGACATGACCGCCACCGCACCAACGGACGTACGTCCGGATCCCGCCGGAACCGGCCAGGGCGACCACACCTCCCTGGCCGGTTTCGGCTATCGCCAGGAGTTGCACCGCTCCATGGGGCGCTACGCCTCGTTCGCGGCCGGTTTCTCCTTCATCTCCGTCCTCACCACCGTCTTCCAGTTCTTCGCGTTCGGCTTCTCCTTCGGCGGCGCGGCCTTCTTCTGGACCTGGCCGGCCGTGCTCGTGGGCCAGCTGCTGGTCGCCGCGTGCTTCGCCGAACTCGCCGCCCGTTACCCGCTGTCCGGGGCGATCTACCAGTGGTCGACCCGGCTGAGCACCCCCGCCTTCGGCTGGTTCGCCGGATGGATCATGGTGATCGGACAGATCGTCGTGGTCGCGGCCGCCGCGCTCGCGCTCCAGGTGGTGCTGCCCGCGATCTGGTCCGGATTCCAGCTGGTGGGCGGCGATCCGGCACCCACCACGGCGACGGGCGCGGCCAACGCCGCGCTGCTGGCCGTCGTCCTCCTCGCCCTCACCACGACGGTGAACCTGCTCGACAACAGGGTCATGTCGGTCGTCAACCGCGTCGGAGTGACGGCCGAGATCATCGGCGCGGTCCTCATCCTGGTCCTCCTGTTCACCCACACCGAACGCACCCCCGGCGTCACGCTGCACACCGGCGGCCAGGGCGGCGCGCTCGGCGCCCTGCTGGTCGGTTCCTTCACCGCGGCCTACGTCCTGATCGGCTTCGACAGCGCGGGCGAGATGAGCGAGGAGACCCGCTCCCCGCGCCGCACCGCCCCGCGCACGATCCTGCTCGCACTGACCTCGGCGGGTGTGCTCGGCGGACTGCTGGTGCTCGCCGGCATCCTGGCCGCACCGGACCTGACGGACGGCCGGCTGGCCACGGAGGGCCTCTCGTACGTGCTGACCAGCAGCCTCGGGGACGGGGTCGGCCGCTTCCTGCTGGCCGACGTGGCGGTCGCCGTGGCGGTGGCGACCCTCGCCATCCAGACGGCCGGCTCGCGGATGCTGTTCTCGATGGCGCGCGACGGTGTACTGCCCTTCTCCGCCCGCCTCGCCAAGGTCTCCCCGCGCACCGGAATGCCCGCCGCACCCGCCCTGTTCGTCGGCGCGGCGGCCGCGGCACTCGGCCTGCTCAACCTGGCGTCCCCTGAGGCGTTCCTGGCCATCGGCACCACGTGCATCGCGATGCTCTACCTCGCGTACGCCATGGTCACGGGCCCGATGCTGCTGCGCCGGCTGCGCCGCCTGCCGCTCTCGCCCGCCTCCGGCCCGCCGCACGACGAGACGGGCGAACCGCTCTTCTCGCTCGGCCGTTGGGGACTCCCCGTCAACGCGCTGGCCTTCGGGTACGGAGCGGTGATGACCGTCAACCTGGCCTGGCCGAGGGCGGCGGTGTACGACCCGGCGGGCGGGCACTGGTACTTCCAGTGGTTCACGGTGCTCTTCCTGGGCGCCACGGTGCTGCTCGGGGCCGTGTATCGCGCCTGCGTGAAACGGCCGGCCTCCGTACGCTGACCGGATGGACTCCCCGAGAAGACAGGACCGGGCGGCCGGCGCGGTGGTCGGATCGGCCGTCGGCGACGCGCTGGGCGCGCCGTTCGAGTTCGGTCCGGCCGGCGTCCACACCGCCCGCTTCCCGGACGGCTCCGGCACGATGTGCGGCGGCGGTGGCTGGGACCCGGGCGAGGCGACGGACGACACGCAGATGGCCGTGCTCGTCGCGGATTCGCTGCTGGAGTGCGGCGGTCTCGACCTGCCCGACCTGTTCGGCCGGTTCCGGCGGTGGGCGGCCGGCGATCCCAAGGACATCGGCCTCCAGACGGAGGCCGTCCTGACCAGTGGTGATCCGTGGGACCTCGCCGCGGCGCTGCACTTCCGGATCAACGGCCGGGCGGCGGGCAACGGTTCGCTGATGCGCGCCGCCACCTCGGCCGTGTACTTCGCCGGGCCGGAGCGGCCGGAGGCGGAGGCCCGGGCCGCGACCATGGAAGCGGCCCGCCGGATCGCCGCCCTGACGCACGGCGACCGCGCCGCCTGGGAGGGCACCGCCGTCCTGCACGAACTGATCCGGGTGGCGCTGAACGGGGCCGATCCGCTCGACGCCGTCCCCGACGCACTGGCCGCCGTGCACGCGGCCCACCGGGAGCGCTGGGCCGCCGTCCTCGCACCCGACTGGCATCCGGACCTGGCGACCGAGTTCAACGGCGCGGTGTGGCCCTGCCTCGGTACGGCGCTGTGGGCGCTGCGCACGACGCGTGCGTACGAGGACGCGCTGGCCGCGGCGATCGACGTGGGCGGGGACACCGACACCGTGGCCGCGGTGACGGGGGCGCTGACGGGTGCGGTGTACGGGCTCGGGGCGATCCCGTCGCACTGGACCGGGCCGCTGCACGTCCCGCTGCCGGGGTACGGCGACCGGGTGCTGCGCACCCCGGACCTGATCGCGCTGGCCCGGCGGCTGGACGACCGGAGCACCGATGCGCATCCTGCGGAGATTCAGCTGCCTTGAACCTACACATAAGGGGCATATAAGAGCACAATGGCAGAGCGGGTCGCTTGCCGCACACAGCGGCGGCCAGGCCTGCGAAAGCAAGGGAGACGAACCATGTCAAACGTCTCGCACACCGGTCACGACATGACCGGACACCCCGACGTCTCCGAAATGCGCGACCGGTACGACCGGATGATGGGCGGCCGCGACGTGGCGCTCGTCGACGGGCCGGTGTTCCTGGTCGGTCTGTACTGCGCCGTATCGCCCTGGGTGCTGCACTTCACGACGTCCCAGTCGTCCCTCGTGACGCACAACCTGATCATGGGTATCGCGATCGCCGTGCTGGGGCTGGGATTCACCGTGATGCCGCAGCGCATGTACGGCCTGAGCTGGGCCATCTGCGCGATGGGCGCCTGGATGATCATCTCGCCCTGGGTGGTGGGCAGCAGCCCGGACATGGGCGTCGTGCTCAACAACGTCATCATCGGCGGTCTGACCGTCCTGCTGGGGCTGGTCTGCGCGGGCGCCTCGATGAGGAGCGGCAACCGCACTTAGGGCGTGTCACCCCCACCACGGAAGGGACCATCGTCACCGGCCGGGTCCGCGGACAGCGGTCCCGGCCGCACCACGATCACCCGGCGGAATCCGCCCCCACGCCCACGATCCGAAGCGCCGCGTCCGCCGTGGCCGCCGCGAACGTCTCCGTCGCCCGCCCGGGCTCCGACAGATGCACGAGGATCACGCCCTCGATGAGCCCGAAGACCAGATCGGCGCGGAGCCGCGCCTCGTCCGCGCCGAGCGCCGCGCCCGCCCCGGTGGCGGCCAGCAGTTCCCCGTACGCGGCCCGCAGCGCCGCCCGCACCCGGTGGAAGTCCGCGAACCGCTCGGCCCGCACCTCCGGCAGGACGTACAGCGCGCCCAGGTTGTACGGGCCGCCGCACAGCAGCGCCACATCCGCGCGGCACAGCTCCCACAGCCGGTCCTCGGCCGGCCGCGACGCGTCCGCGAGCAGCTTCCCGGCGAGCGCGAGCGACGGGGTGACGGTTGACTCCAGCAGCGCCGCGAGCAGATCCTCCTTGCCCGCCACGTAGTGGTACATCGTGGCCTGGCGCATACCCGCCCGTTCGGCGACGGCCCGGGTGGTGGTGGCCGCGTATCCACGAGTGGTGAACAACTCGGCCGCGGCGGACAGGAGTTCCTCCCGTGCGGACAGTCCGGTGTCCGGTCGCTGGGTGGCGCGCGGCCGGCCGACCCGGCGGCCGCCGCCGGTTCCCGAGGTACTGGACATGGGCCGATCGTCCCACATCCCCGGGCGCCACGATCTTGGTGAGCACTCGGTAACTCCCGCGCAACGAACGGGCAATGGCCACGACTCCCCGGCCCCCTAATTTCTGTCGCGCGACAGAAACAAGCATCGGCAACACGTCGAGCCGGAGGTTCAGCCATGGCGACAGCGACGACACACGGGGCCCGGGACCACGCCCGTGCCCAGGACGGCACCCGTACCGGTGCCATGCCGGTGGTGCCCGCGAGCGACTGGCCGGACGCCACCCCGGGCACCCCGGTCTGGGCCGAGACGGTCGGGGGCGGCAACTACACGCACCGCGTCCTGGCCCGCGGCACCGAGCTGCGGCTCACCGACCTCGCGGGGGACGCCTGCGCCCATCTGCTGCTGTACGCGGACGGCCGGCCGTGGGAGCGGCTCAACACCGCGGACACGGTGAAGGTGCAGTGGAACGCCTACCTGGGTGCCGGCCGGCTGCTCCTGTCCGACCAGGGGCGGGTGCTCGCCTCGGTGACCGCGGACTCCTCGGGCCGGCACGACGCCCTGTGCGGCACCTCCACCCTGGGCCGGAACACCCGCCGCTACGGCGACGGCACCCCGCAGTCGGCCTCCCCCGCCGGCCGCGAACTGCTGAAGCTGGCCGCCCTGAAGAACGGCCTGGAGCCGCGCGATCTGCCACCCTCGCTCTCCTTCTTCCAGGGCGTACGGATCGGCGGGGACGGCACCACGGAGTTCACCGGCTCGGCCGGGGCGGGCGGCTCGGTGACCCTGCGCGCCGAGCAGGACCTGACCGTGCTGATCGCGAACGTCCCGCATCCGCTGGACCCGCGCCCCGCCTACACCAGCACCCCGCTGGAGGTCCTGGCCTGGCGCGCCCGGCCGACGGCCCCGGGCGACGCCCTCTGGGACGCGGCACCGGAGAGCCGCCGCGCCTTCCTCAACACACTCGACTTCCTCACCGCCCGGGGGCTCGCATGACGACCACCACCATCCCCGCCCGCGCGGCCTGGTCCGCGAAGGTCCGCGCGGGTGAGCACCTCACGCTCACCGATCTGCACGGCAACCAGGCGGTGGACTTCCTGGTGTACGACGCCCACGACACGGCCGTCCGCTACAGCGCGCCCGACACGATCCAGGCCGGCGGGGGCATCTTCCTCACCACCGGCAGCGTGCTGATGTCGAACGAGTACAGCCCCCTGATGACGGTCACGGCGGACGGCTGCGGCCGGCACGACACGGTCGGCGGCGCGTGCTCGAAGGAGTCCAACACCCTGCGCTACGGCCACCACACCTGGTCGCAGCACGCCTGCGTGGACAACTTCCTGGCGGAGGGCGCCCGGCACGGGCTCGGCAAGCGCGATCTGGTGTCCAACGTCAATTGGTACATGAACGTGCCGGTGGAACCGGACGGCACGCTCGGCATCGTCGACGGACTCTCGGCGCCCGGCCTCTCCCTCACGCTGCGGGCCGAGACGGACGTGCTCGTGCTGATCTCCAACTGCCCCCAGATCAACAACCCCTGCAACGGTTTCGAGCCGACGGCGGTAGAAGCCACTCTCACCGGGACAAGCCGATGACGTTCGATCCTCCGACGGCCCTCGACACACCTGCGGCCTTCGGCACGCTGCTGATCGCCAACCGGGGCGAGATCGCCGTCCGCATCATCCGTACGGCCCGCCGCCTCGGTCTGCGCACGGTCGCCGTCTTCTCCGACCCGGACCGCTCGGCCCCGCACGTCCGGCTCGCCGACGAGGCCGTCCGGCTGGGCCCGGCGCCCGCCAAGGAGTCCTATCTCGACGCCGATCTGGTGCTGAGGGCGGCGAAGGACACCGGGGCCGGGGCCATCCACCCGGGGTACGGATTCCTCTCCGAGGACGCGGAGTTCGCGCGGCGCTGCGAGGAGGCCGGGATCGTCTTCGTCGGCCCGACCGCCGCCCAGCTGGAGCTGTTCGGCGCCAAGCACACGGCACGTGCCGCGGCCGAGGCGGCGGGCGTCCCGCTCGCCCCCGGCACCGGGCTGCTGCCGGATCTGCCGGCCGCGCTGGCGGCCGCGGAGCGCATCGGTTACCCGGTGATGCTGAAGGCCACCGGCGGGGGCGGCGGGATCGGCATGTCGGCCTGCCGGTCGGCCCAGGAGCTCGCCGGCGCCTGGGAGCGGGTGCAGCGGGTCGCCGCCGCGTCGTTCTCCTCGGCCGGCGTCTTCCTGGAACGCCTGGTGGAGAACGCCCGCCATGTCGAGGTGCAGGTGTTCGGGGACGGGAACGGCCGGGTGGTGACGTTCGGCGACCGCGACTGCTCGCTGCAGCGCCGCAACCAGAAGGTCCTGGAGGAGGCGCCCGCGCCCGGCCTCCCCGCCCGCATCCGGAGCCGGCTGACCGACTCCGCGCGGGAGCTGTGCGCCTCGGTCGGCTACCGCTCGGCCGGGACGGTGGAGTTCGTCTACGACGCGGCGCGCGCCGAGGCGTACTTCCTGGAGGTCAACACCCGGCTCCAGGTGGAGCACCCGGTCACCGAGGAGATCCACGGCGTCGACCTCGTCGAGTGGATGCTGCGCCTGGCCCAGGGCGAGACCGCCGTCGTGCGGCAGCCCGACGCACCCCGCGGCCACGCCGTCGAGGCGCGGGTCTACGCCGAGGACCCGAGCCGCGACCACCGCCCCGGCGCCGGTCTGCTGACCCGGGTCGACTTCCCCCGGGGCGAGGGCCTGCGGGTGGACAGCTGGATCGAGACGGGCACGGAGGTGACGACGGCGTACGACCCGATGCTGGCCAAGGTCGTCGCCCACGGCACCGACCGCGCGGAGGCCCTGGCCCGGCTGGACGCGGCGCTCGCCGCGACCCGCGTCGACGGCATCGAGACCAACCTCGGCCTGGTCCGGGCCGCACTGGCCGACGACCGGGTCCGTACCGCGACACACTCCACGGCCACGCTCGCCACCATCGACGACCCGACGCCCCGTGTCGAGGTGGTCTCCGGCGGCACCCTCACCACCGTCCAGGACTGGCCGGGACGCACCGGCTACTGGCAGGTCGGCGTCCCCCCGTCGGGCCCGATGGACGACCTGTCGTTCCGGCTCGGCAACACCGCCCTCGGCAACACCCCCGGCGCCCCCGGACTCGAATGCACCCTCCAGGGCCCCACCCTCCGTTTCACGCACGCCACGACCGTGTGCGTCACCGGCGCCCCGGCCCCGGTGACCCTCGACGGCGCACCGGTCCCCCAGTGGGAGCCGCTGACCGTCCCGGCGGGTGCCGCACTCGCGGTCGGCGCACCGGACGGGCACGGACTGCGTACGTACGTCCTGTTCGCCGGCGGCGGTCTGGACGTCCCGGAGTTCCTGGGCAGCGCGGCCACGTTCACGCTCGGCGGTTTCGGCGGGCACGGCGGCCGGGCCCTGCGCACCGGCGACGTGCTGCACGGGGGCGCCACCGCACCGGAGGCCCTCCCGGTCCCCGTGGCCGGACGGCCGAGCCTCACGGGCACCTGGCAGATCGCCGCCGCCGAGGGCCCGCACGCGGCGCCGGAGTTCTTCACCGAGGAGGACATCCACGACTTCTACGCGGCCGACTGGAAGGTCCACTTCAACTCGGCCCGCACCGGGGTCCGCCTGATCGGCCCGAAGCCGCGCTGGGCCCGGGCGGACGGTGGCGAGGCCGGGCTGCACCCGTCGAACATCCACGACACGCCGTACTCCGTGGGCGCGGTCGACTACACCGGCGACATGCCCGTGCTGCTCGGTCCCGACGGCCCGTCGCTGGGCGGCTTCGTCTGCCCGGCGACGGTGGTGACCGCCGAACGCTGGAAGCTGGGCCAGCTGCGCCCCGGCGACACCGTCCGCTTCCTGCCCGTGACGGTGACGGGAGAGTCCCGCCCCGAGATCACCGACGGCGGCGTCCTGTACCGCGACGACGCCGTCACCTACCGCCGCAGCGGCGACGACAACGTGCTGGTCGAGTACGGGCCGATGCAGCTGGACCTGGCGCTGCGGATGCGGGTCCACGCCCTGATGGAAGCCCTGACGGCCGCGGCCGTCCCGGGCATCACCGGCCTGACGCCGGGCATCCGTTCGCTCCAGATCCAGACGGACCCCGCGGTGCTCCCGCAGACCGCGCTCCTGGACCTGCTCCACCGCACCGAGGCGGCGCTCCCGCCCACCGACGCCCTGACCGTCCCGTCCCGCACCGTGCACCTGCCGCTGTCCTGGGACGATCCGGCGACCCGCGAGGCCATCGCCCGCTACATGGCGGGGGTCCGGGACGACGCGCCCTGGTGCCCGTGGAACATCGAGTTCATCCGCCGGGTCAACGGCCTGGACTCGGTCGACGACGTGTACCGCACGGTCTTCGACGCCGAGTACCTGGTGATGGGCCTCGGCGACGTGTACCTCGGTGCCCCGGTGGCCACTCCGCTGGACCCGCGCCACCGGCTGGTCACCACCAAGTACAACCCGGCCCGTACCTGGACCGCGGAGAACTCCGTCGGCATCGGCGGCGCCTACCTGTGCGTCTACGGCATGGAGGGGCCGGGCGGCTACCAGTTCGTCGGCCGCACCACCCAGGTCTGGTCCGGCTGGCAGCAGCGCGGCGCCTTCGAACCGGGCTCCCCGTGGCTGCTCCGCTTCTTCGACCGCATCAAGTGGTATCCGGTGGAGGCCGACGAACTCCTGGAGCTGCGCGCCGACATCATCTCCGGCCGGTTCGTCCCGAAGATCGAGGAGGGCGAGTTCTCACTGGCCCGGTACGAGGAGTTCCTGGCCGGGAACGCGGACTCGATCGCCGCGTTCCGCAGCCGCCAGGGCACGGCCTTCGCCGCCGAGCGGGACGCCTGGGAGGCGGCGGGCGAGTTCGCCCGGGCGGAGGCCGCCGACGCCCCGGCGCCCCCGGCCGCCGAGGTGACGGTGCCGCCGGGCGGACGGCTGGTGGAGGCCGAGTTCGCGGCCTCGGTCTGGCAGCTCAACGTGGCCGAGGGCGACACGGTGACGGCGGGTCAGCCGCTGCTGGCGCTGGAGGCGATGAAGATGGAGTCCCGGGTCCACGCCCCGGCTGACGGCGTGGTGGAAAGGATCCTCACCCGCCCGGGCGCCCAGGTGGAGGCCGGCACGGCCCTGGTCACCCTGGCCCCCCTCGCCCGCACGAACCCAGGAGCCCCCTGATGCCCAGCACCTCGCTCGCACCCGTCCTCGCCCGGATCTGCGCCGCGTACGCCCGCATCGAGGCGGTGGACCGCCCGGAGATCTGGATCGGCCTGCGCCCGCAGTCCGACCTGGAGGAGGAGGCCCACGCGCTCGGAACCCGCCTCGCGGCAGGTGAGTTCCTCCCCCTGGCGGGCCGGCTGCTGGCCGTCAAGGGCAACATCGACGTGGCCGGCCTGCCCACCACGGCGGGCTGCCCGTCCTACGCGTACGAACCGGCGGCGGACGCCCCCGCCGTGGCCCGCCTGCGGGCCGCGGGCGCCCTGGTGATCGGCACGACCAACCTGGACCAGTTCGCCACCGGCCTCGTCGGCACCCGGTCCCCGTACGGCGCGGTCCGCAACGCCCACGCCCCCGACCGGATCAGCGGCGGTTCCAGCTCGGGTTCGGCGGTGGCCGTGGCGCTCGGCATCGCGGATCTCGCCCTCGGTACGGACACGGCGGGCTCCGGCCGGGTCCCGGCCGCTTTCAACGGCATCGTGGGCCTGAAGCCGACCCGCGGCCTCGTCCCGACGGAGGGCGTGGTCCCGGCCTGCGCGAGCCTGGACTGCGTCACCGTCTTCGCCCGTACGCTCCCCGAGGCGGAGTCGGCACTCGCCCTGATGACCACCCCCACCGCCCGCCCCGTCCCCGCCCGGACCCCGGGGCCGTGGCGGATCGCGGTACCGCCGACGGACCAGCTGGGCGAACTGGACCCGGGCTGGGCGGAGGCCTACGAGGCCACGGCCGACCGCCTCCGCGCAGCAGGCGCCGTCCTGGTTCCCCTCGATCTGTCCCCCTTCAGCGAGGCGGCGGCGATGCTGTACGCGGGGGCGTTCGTGGCGGAGCGCTACACGGCGGTGGGCGCGTTCGTCGACAGCGGCCCGTCCGGCCTGGACCCCACGGTGGCGGGCATCATCACGGCGGCCCGGGACATCCCGGCCCACCGGCTGTTCGCGGACCGGGACCGGCTGGCGGAGCTCCGGAGCGCGGCCGAGGACGCGCTGGGCGACGCGGACGCGCTGCTGCTCCCCACCGCCCCCGGCCACCCCGCGCTCGCGGACGTGGAGGCCGACCCGCTGGGCGCGAACGCCCGCCTGGGCCGGTTCACCAACTCCACCAACCTGTTCGACCTGTGCGCGGTGGCAGCGCCCGCGGGCGAGGTGGCGGGCCTGCCGTTCGGCGTGATGCTGATCGGCCGGGCGCACACGGACGAACGCCTGCCCCGGATCGCCGCCCTGCTGACCCCGCCCGTCCGCCTCGCGGTGGTCGGCGCCCACCTGACCGGCGAGCCGCTCAACCCCCAGCTCCTGTCACTGGGCGCCCGTCTGCTCCGCACGACGACCACGGCCCCCGTCTACCGCCTGCACGCGCTGGCGACCACACCACCGAAACCGGGCCTGGTCCGCACGGACGAGGGAGGCGCCGCCATCGAGACAGAGATCTGGGAACTGCCGCCCGAGGGCCTCGGCACCCTCACGGCAGCCCTCCCCCACCCCATGACGCTGGGCAGAGTCGACCTGTCGGACGGCACCACGGCACCCGGCTTCCTCTGCGAGCCGTACGCGGTGGCGGGATCGAAGGACATCACGGAGCACGGCGGCTGGCGCGCGTACAGATCCGGCACACACTTCAGCCCCTCCGGCGCCCCTGTCAGCCCCTCCGGCGATTGAGGAGCGGGGTCCGGGGCAGAGCCCCGGTCACGGGAAGGGGCGGGTAGGGGACAAGCCCCGCCGCAGGCGCACCCACTTGCGCGCGCCCCCGCCCGCACCCGACAACAACGCCCCCGGACGCTCATCCCACGGAGCTGTACGCCACAACCCCGCGCAACACCTCATCAACCGCCTTACGCGCATTCCGCCCCACAGAACTCCCCTCCCGAGGAGCCGCCGCAGCCACCTGCCCCAGCACGTCGATCACCTGCTTGCACCAACGGACGAAGTCCCCCGCCGGCATCTCCGCCTCGCGCAGCACCTCGTCCAGCGTCCGCCCGGACGCCCACATGTACACCGCCCAGGCGAACCCGAGATCGGGCTCGCGCTGCCCGACCCCTTCGGCCTGGTTGATCTTGAAGTCCTCCTCCAGGGCATCGAGCCGCCCCCAGATCCGGACCATCTCGCCCATCGCGGTCTTCGCCGGCCCGGACGGCAGCTTCGGCGCCACCGCGTCGTCGGACTGCCGCGCCTCGTACACCAACGCCGAGACGCACGCCGCGAGTTCCGCCGGTGCGAGGCCTTCCCAGACCCCCGCCCGCAGGCACTCGCTCGCCAGCAGGTCCAGCTCGCCGTAGAGCCGGGCCAGCCGCTTCCCGTGCTCGGTGACCTCGCTGCCCCGCAGATAGTCGAGCTCGGTGAGCAGGGCGACGATCCGGTCGAAGGTGCGGGCGATCGTGTTCGTCCGCCCCTCGATCCGCCGCTCCAGCTGACGGGTGTCCCGCTGCAGCCGGTGATACCGCTCGGCCCACCGCGCGTGGTCCTCGCGCTCGTCGCACCCGTGGCACGGGTGCGCGCGCAACTCGGCCCGGTAGCGCGCGATCTCGCGGTCGTCGGCGGCGACGGCCCGCTCCCGGCGGTGCCGGTCCGGCACGATGTGCCCGGCCTTGGTCCGCAGCGCGGAGGCCAGATCACGGCGCGACTGCGGCGAGCGCGCGTTGAACGACTTCGGGACGCGCATCCGCTCCAGCGCCTCGACGGGCACCGGGAAGTCGATCGAGGCCAGCCGCTTCACCTGTCGCTCCGCGGTGAGCACCAGAGGCCGCGGCCCGTCGTGGTACTCCATGCCCCGGTGACCGTGCCCGTTGGTCCGGCCGGCCGGAAGCCCGGGGTCGAGGACGAGCGCGAGCCCGGCGAACTTGCCGGTCGGCACATGGATGACGTCGCCGGGCTTGAGCTTCTCCAGGGACGCCGCCGCCGCGGCCCGCCGCTGCGAGGCGCCCTGCTTGGCGAGCTCCGTCTCCCGGTCCTTGAGGTCGCGGCGCAGCCGCGCGTACTCCTCGAAGTCACCGAGGTGGCAGGTCATGCCCTCCCGGTAGCCCTCAAGGCCCTCCTCGTTCTTCTGGACCTGGCGGGAGATCCCGACCACCGAGCGGTCCGCCTGGAACTGCGCGAAGGAGGTCTCCAGCAGCTCGCGCGACCGGTGCCGCCCGAACTGCTGCACCAGGTTGACGGCCATGTTGTACGAGGGCCGGAAGCTGGAGCGCAGCGGATACGTACGCGTGCCCGCGAGTCCGGCCAGCGCGCCCGGGTCCATGCCGCGCTGCCAGAGGACCACCGCGTGGCCCTCGACGTCGATGCCGCGCCGGCCGGCCCGGCCGGTGAGCTGGGTGTACTCGCCGGGGGTGATGTCGGCGTGCTGCTCGCCGTTCCACTTGACGAGCTTCTCCAGGACCACCGAGCGCGCGGGCATGTTGATGCCGAGCGCGAGGGTCTCCGTCGCGAAGACCGCCTTCACGAGGCCGCGGACGAAGAGCTCCTCGACGACCTCCTTGAACGTCGGCAGCATTCCGGCGTGGTGCGCGGCGATGCCCCGCTCCAGGCCTTCGAGCCATTCGTAGTAGCCGAGGACGTGGAGGTCCTCGCCGGGGATGGACGCGGTCCGCTCCTCGACGATCTCCCGGACCAGCCGGCGCTTGTCCTCGTCGTTGAGCCGCAGTCCGGCGTGCAGGCACTGCTGCACCGCGGCCTCGCAGCCGGCCCGGCTGAAGATGAAGGTGATGGCGGGCAGCAGTCCCTCGGAGTCCAGCCGGTCGATGACCTCGGCCCGCGAAGGGGTCCAGATCCGGCTGCGCTGGCGCCGCTCGCGCTCCCGGTCGGCCTCGCGCACCATCTTTCCGCGGCGGCGCTCGCGCGGGTTGTACCCGCGCTGGTTCTCCATCCGGGCGAGCCGGACGAGGTCGGGATTGACCTCACGGCGTCCGGCACCGCGGCCGCCGTGGTCGCTCTCCTCCTCGAAGAGGTCGTACATCCGGCGGCCGGCCAGCACGTGCTGCCAGAGCGGCACCGGCCGGTGCTCGGAGACGATCACCTCGGTGTCGCCGCGCACGGTGTCCAGCCAGTCGCCGAACTCCTCGGCGTTGGACACGGTCGCCGACAGGGACACCAGGGTGACGGACTCCGGCAGGTGGATGATCACTTCCTCCCACACCGCGCCCCGGAAGCGGTCGGAGAGGTAGTGCACCTCGTCCATCACCACGTATCCGAGGCCGTTCAGCGCCTGGGAGCCCGCGTACAGCATGTTCCTCAGCACCTCGGTGGTCATGACGACCACCGGTGCGTCGGAGTTGACGCTGTTGTCCCCCGTCAGCAGGCCGACCTTGTCGGCGCCGTAGCGCTTGACCAGGTCGGCGAACTTCTGGTTGGACAGGGCCTTGATCGGCGTCGTGTAGAAGCACTTGCGGCCCTGCTCCAGGGCCAGGTGCACGGCGAACTCGCCGACGATCGTCTTGCCCGAACCGGTCGGGGCCGCGACGAGCACGCCCTTGCCGGCCTCCAGCGCGGTGCAGGCCTCGATCTGATAGGGGTCCAGATCGAACTCGTACATCTCGCGGAACGGCCCGAGTGCGGTCGCCTGCTCGGCGGCTCGGATCCGGGAAGCCTGATAGCGCTCAGCTGGTGAGAGGTCCTCTGTCATCTTGTCCACGAGCCTACCCGCCGCCTCTGACAGTGACGCGATCTTTAATTCCCCGTGGGAGAACCCGTCGGAGCACCGGCCGGCGAACCAGTGGAGGTGACCGCGGGCGGGCCCGCCCCGAGCACCCGGACCGCGCCCGGCGCACAGGTGGCGGTCAGCGGCAGCGCCCCGAGCGGTTCACCGTCCGCGTACGCGGTGACACCGACCGCTTCGAGCGCGATGGAGGAGACCCGGTGCGTGGTGACGACGGGATGGCTGAGGTGCGTCCCCTTGTAGACCCGGGGGAACACCTTGAGGAGCGTGGTGCGGCTGCAGTCGCCGACGACCGTCACGTCGAACAGGCCGTCGTCCATGACGGCGTCCGCACAGATCCGCATGCCACCGCCGTACGTGGATCCGTTCCCGACGGCGATGAGCGTCGCCTCGATCTCCCGGACCGGCCCGCCGTCCAGACTCATCCGGTACGCGACGGGCCTGAACGCGGCGAGTTCGGCGAGAATCGCCAGGTCGTACTTGAACCGGCCGCCCCAGCGCATCCGGTTGCCGCGGTCGTTGACCCGGGAGTCGAATCCGGTGGCGAGCACGGACCCGAACCACCGGTCGCCCACCCGGCCGAGGTCGATCTCGCGGACGGCGCCGCCCTTGAGCGCGCGGGCGGCCAGCCGCCCCGCCGCCGCCGGGTCCCGTACCGGCATGCCGAGGGCGCGGGCGAAGTCGTTCCCGGTGCCGACCGCGACGACGCCGAGCGGGGTGAGCGTTCCGGCGACCGCCTGGAGGGCGAGGGACATCATGCCGTCCCCGCCGACGGCTATGAGCGCGCCCGTCCCGCCGGCCACGGCCTCGCGCGCCCGCCGCAGCGCGTCACCGGCGTCCTCACCGAGGACCGTACGGACGGAGAATCCGGCGTCCCGCAACGCGGAAGCGGCCGGCTGCGCGGCGTGCGCGCCCCGGCCGCGTCCTGCGGTGGGATTGACGAAAAGGGTGATCTCGCTGGTCACCCGGGGGACCTTACAAGGTCAGGTGATGTCGTCGTAACCGTTCACCCGGTCACGGTCCGAGGACGCCTGCGCGGGCAGCGACCGGCTCGCGGAGACCGACTCGCTCTCCCCGATGTCCTCGGGAGTGAGGTCCAGTTCCGAGGCCTCGTCGTCGCCGGGGCCCTCCGCCTCACGCTGCGCCTTGCGGCGGTCGTTGAGGAGGGAGATCGCGGTGGCGACGAAGTAGAGGACCCAGATCGGACCGGCGAGCGCCAGCATCGTCAGCGGGTCGGTGCTCGGGGTCGCCAGGGCCGCGAAGAGCGTGATGCCCATGATCATGCCGCGCCACCAGCCGAGCATGCGCTTGCCGGTGATGACACCGCCGAAGTTCAGCATCACCAGGAGCAGCGGCAGTTCGAAGGAGAGCCCGAAGACCACCACCATGCGTGTGATGAGGTCCAGCAGGTCGTCCAGCGGCAGCTGGTTGTCCAGGTCCGCCGGCGAGAACTCCAGCAGGACCTCGGCCATCGTCGGCAGGGTCTTGTAGGCGAAGAAGCCACCCGCGAGGAACAGGGGGAAGCCCGCTCCGACGAACGCGAGCGAGTACTTCTTCTCGTGCCTGTGCAGTCCCGGCGCCACGAAGGCCCAGAGCTGGTAGAGCCAGATCGGCGAGGAGAAGACGACTCCCGCCATCAGCGACACCTTGAGCGCGAGGGTGAACGGGGTGAGCAGTCCGTTCAGGACGATGCGCGCGCAGGTGCCGTCCTTCTGCTTGGCCAGCTCCGCGAAGCTGTACTCGCAGCCGACCGCCTTCAGCACGGGGTCGGTGAAGAACTCGATGATCCCCTTGTAGAAGAACGCGGCGACGATGGTGACGACCACGATCGCCAGCAGGGCCTTCGTCAGCCGGTTCCGCAGCTCACGCAGGTGCTCCACCAGGGGCATGCGGCCCTCTGGATCCGTCTCCTGTGTGCGGGCAGACTTGAGCAACCCACGTCCTCATCTCGTGCAGCAGGCCGTTACCGGTCAGGGCGCCTGCTTTTCGGCCCGGTTGGTGTGTGTGTCAGTGCTTGATCGTCGAGTCGGTCGGCTCAGCGACCGGACGGGAGCTGGTGACGTCACCGGGGGCGGCCTGGATGGTGCGCGGGGCGGTCTGGTCCTGAGCGGCGTCCTTGGCGGCGGGCTCGGCCGGGGTGGCCGACGGGCCGCCCTCGGACTTCATGGCCTTGGCCTCGCTCTTGAGGATGCGGGCCGACTTGCCGAGCGAGCGAGCCATGTCAGGAAGCTTCTTCGCGCCGAACAGCAGAACAATGACGACGAGGATCAGGATGATCTCGGGAGCGCCGAGCCTTCCGAACATATGCGTGTACCTTCTCACCGAGGCAGCAGGGGTGGGGCGGACCGAACGTCGGACGGACGTCCGATCGTCGAACTGTCAGCGATCGTATCCCGCAGGAGTAAACGCAGGGCAATACCCATGCATCCTTGCGATTACGGCCCAACGCCTCGCTCACAGGGCCGTCACCAGCAGCGTACCTCCCGCAACTGAGAAAAAGGAGGCCGCGCCCTCCCGGATCGATCCGGCCCCGGGCGCCGGCTAGCGCAGGGTTTCGCCCGTGGCCGCGAGGTTCGTGGCCGCGCGCTCCAGGTCCTCGGCGGCCCGGTTGATGCGCTCGGTGGTGCTTGTCACCTGGTGTCCGAGGCGCTGGGCCTCGATGAAGACCTTGACGGCGAGCACCCCGAGTACGGCGATCCCGAGGAACCCCAGGGCGATGGCGAGCATGGGCCAGAACATGCGCAGAGCCTCGATGTTTCTAGTGTCCGGCCGGTCCGGAGTGACCGGGGGTGACAGGTCGGGCACCGGTGTGGAGGCGCAGCGTCCGCACCCCGCCACCGGTGAGAAGTTCCACTATCCGCTCCCCCGCGGGCCTGCGGACCGCCGCGTCGCACGCGGGGCAGGTGAAGGAGTAGAACGTGGTCCTGCTGCTGGCGCCGATCGCGAGCCGGAACTCGGCCGCCGCCAGTTCGAACCGCGCCCGGCACTCCGGGCAGGCGGCCCGGAACCGTACGGACTCCGGAACGACCACGGTCGGCACGGCGGAAACACCCGACACCACGGACAAAGGGGGCATGGCTCCTCAGGCTTCCTCTCAGACCGGGCCGTCGTACGCGGCGAGCGCCGCACGGGCCGCACGCTGTGCGCTCTGGGCCAGCTCCGGCGGCGAGACGATGCGTCCTTCCCTGCCGAGCCGGAGCGCGAGCCTGCGCAGCGACGCCGGGTCGGGGGTCCGCAGCGTGATCCGCAGACCGCCGTCGGGCAGTTCGTCGGCGCTGTCGTGCGGGTAGTACTCGGCCACCCAGCGCCCCCCGGGACCGACCTCGACCACGACCTCCGGGTCCTCGGCGGCGGGCTGGACCAGCCCTTCCGACAGGTCCCGGAGTTCGAGCTCCGGCGGCGCGGCCGGCTCGTCGAGCAGCCGGATCTCGGCGACCCGGTCGAGGCGGAACGTACGCCGGTCCTCGGAGGACCGGCACCAGGCCTCCATGTAGGTGTGTCCGACGGCGAACAGCCGGATCGGGTCCACCTCGCGCTCGGTCAGCTCGTCGCGCGCGGGCGAGTAGTAGCGCAGCCAGAGGCGGCGGCGCTCGGAGATCGCCCGGTCCACGTCGGCGAAGACGCCGCCCTCGGACTCGAAGGTGACGGAGAGCCGGGAGCTGGCGGCCCCCACCTCACCGGCGGCGGCCTCCAGCTTGGCGGTGGCCCGCAGCAGGGCCTGGCGGTCGCTCTCGCGCAGTCCGGGGAGCGTCGCGACGGCGCGTGCGGCGACCAGCAGGGCCGTCGCCTCGTCGGCCGCGAGCCGCAGCGGTTCGGCGACGTCGTCCGGGTTGTGCCACCAGATGCGGTCGCCGTCGGTGTCGATGTCCAGCAGGTCGCCGCCGCGGAAGCTCGTCCCGCACATGGGCAGGACGTCGAGGTCCGAGATCAGTTCGTCCTCGGTGATCCCGAAGGCCCGTGCGACGTCCTGGACATGGGCGCCGGGGCGCTCACGCAGATACGTCACCAGGGAGAGCATCCGGCGGGTCTGGTCGATGGCGTTCGTGGCCATGAATACGGTCCCCTCAGTCCTTGGCCACGGCGCGCAGCCGGTCCACCACGTCGGCCCGCAGATCCGCAGGTTCGGTCACGACGACGTCCGGGCCGAACTCCACGAGCCAGGCGTCCAGACCGTGTCCGTACGGGATCTCCAACTCCTCCCACCCGTCCCCGAGTTCCCGGACCGATATCGCCCGGGCCCGGAGCGGGTAGCCGGAGCCGGCCCGCAGCCTGATCAGCGCGGTACGCGTCGCCGTCTCGCCCGCCCAGCTCTCGACGGTCTCGCGGACGGTGACCACGTCGGGCACCTCGGCGGTGAAGGCACCGGCCCGGGAGCGGACCTTGCCGGCGATCCGGGAGAGCCGGAACACCCGCTCAGCGGCTCGCTCCCGGTCCCAGCCGGCCAGGTACCAGTGGCCGCGCCAGCACTCCAGCGTCCACGGCTCGACCTGGCGCTGCTCGGGGCGCGCGGCGTTCGCCTTGCGGTAGTCGAAGGTCACCGGACGGCGGTCGCGGCAGGCCAGCATCAGGGGTTCGAACGCGGCCTCGTGGACGGGGATACGGGGTTCGAGCGCGCTGTGCACCTCGTAGGCGTCCTCGGCCTCCGGCATGCCGGCGGCCCGCAGTTTCTGGAGGGCGCCGCTGGCCGCGCCGGCCAGCCGGGCCTGCTGCCAGACCTTGGCGGCCAGTCCGAGGGCGGCGGCCTCCTCGGCGTCCAGCGTGATCGGGGGCAGCCGGTTGCTGTCGCGGCGGGCGAGGTAGCCGGTGTCCCCGTCCAGGTTCTCCACGGTCTCGATGACCAGGCCGAGCTCGCGCAGATCGTCCTTGTCGCGCTCGAACATCCGGTTGAAGGCGTCGTCGGACCCCGCTTCGAGGTAGGCCTCGATGGAACCGCGCAGTTCGCGCTTGCTGAGCGGGCGCCGGGTCCCCAGCAGACACAGCGCCAGGTTCATCAGCCGCTCGGCCTTGGCAATCGCCATCGACGCCCTTTCTGTTTTGCTCTACGACCCTCGACCGTACCGCCCCGGGGTGTCCGGACAAAAGCCAGTGCCGCGGCAGGCAACGTCTGCGGCGGAGCGCACGTTGCCTGCCGCGGCACTGGGGCCCGCGCCTTGCGGCGCGGGCCCCTGGAAGCGCGGAGGCGCCGGATCAGACGGCGACCAGGTCGCAGACGAAGATCAGCGTCTCGCCCGGGGCGATCGCGCCGCCGCCGGCGCCGCGCTCGCCGTACGCGAGGTGCGAGGGGATGGTCAGCTGGCGACGGCCGCCGACCTTCATGCCCTGCACGCCCTGGTCCCAGCCCTTGATGACCTGGCCGGCACCGAGCTGGAACTGGAGCGGCGTACCGCGGTTCCAGGAGGCGTCGAACTCCTCGCCGGTGGAGAAGGCCACGCCGACGTAGTGGACGGAGACGGTCTGACCGGCCTGGGCGACGGGACCGTCGCCTTCCCAGATCTCCTTGATCTCCAGGTCGGCCGGCGGCTCGCCACCCGGGAAGTCGATCTCGGGCTTCTCGATGCTCACTGACTTGCTCCTCTAAATGATGAACTGGGCAACCGGGACAGTCTTACATCTTTGCCAGGATGTCCACGGCGAAGACGAGCGTCGAGTTCTTGGGGATGGTCTGCTGCGCCTTGTCGCCGAAGGCCTGGTCCGGCGGGATGACGAGCAGCACCCGGCTGCCGATCTTCTTGCCGATCAGACCGGTCTTCAGGCCCTTGAGCGTGACCTGGGCCAGCGGGAAGGTCTGCGTCTTGCCGGTCGCGTAGGTGCTGTCGAACGTCTTGCCGTCCTTCCACAGCAGGCCCACGTAGTTCACGACGACGCTGTCGGTCTCCTTGACGACCTCGCCCTTGGACTCCAGGACGTAGTTGGAGACCAGCTTCTTGGGCGGGGTGGACTTGGTGGGGATCTTGACGCTCGGGGCCTTGCCGTCGGTGTTGGTGCCCACCTTCGGCAGGTCGACGTTGTCCTGGGCGACCTCGGTGCCCTTGGCCGTCGCCGGGATCTGCTTCGCCTTCAGGACGTCGACGACGAAGACGAGGGTGGCGTTGGGCTTGATGTCGCCCTGGCCCTGCGCGCCGTAACCGAGGTCCGGCGGGATCACGAGCTCGACCCTGCTGCCGACCTTCTGACCGACCAGGCCCTTGTCCCAGCCCTGGATGACCATGCCGGCCCCGAGGGTGAGGTCGAACGCCTGCTTGCGGTCGAAGCTGTTGTCGAACGGCTTGTCGGAGTCCCAGGCCTGTCCCAGGTAGTTGACCTGGATCGCGTCGCCGTTCTTGAGCTTCGCGCCGTCACCCTCACTGACAACGTTGGTCTTCAGCTCCTTGGGCGGCGTTCCCGTGCCCTTGGCCAGGGTGGGCTTCTCGCCGAACTTCGCGCCCGCGGTGATGGCGGGGAAGCCGTCCTTGGTGGGGGCGGACGCGGAGGCGGAAGCGGAGTCGGAGCCCTTGTCGTCGTTGCCGCAGGCCGCTGACAGCAGCAGCAGGGGGACGACGAGAAGGCCGGCAATTCGGCGCACTGGTTCCTCAGATCTCAGACGACACATGTGTAGGGGGTCCCGGACACTCTAGGGCGTGCGCAGGGCCCCGTACGAGGAACGTACGGGGCCCGAGTCGCGCGAGGGCCGAGGCGCGTCCTGCGCCGGCTCACATACCCGCGATGAGCTTCTCCACTCGGTCGTCGACGGATCGGAACGGGTCCTTGCACAACACCGTGCGCTGCGCCTGGTCGTTGAGCTTGAGATGGACCCAGTCGACGGTGAAGTCCCGCCGCTGCTCCTGGGCCCGCCGGATGAAGTCGCCCCGCAGCCGCGCCCGGGTCGTCTGCGGGGGCACCGACTTGCCCTCGAAGATCTTCAGGTCGTTGCAGATGCGGGCGGCCTGTCCCTTGCGCTCCAGCAGGTAGTACAGGCCGCGGCGGCGGTGGATGTCGTGGTAGGCGAGGTCTATCTGGGCGACCCGCGGATTCGACATGGTCATGTTGTGCTTGGCCCGGTACCGCTCGATGAGCTTGTACTTCATGACCCAGTCGATCTCGGTGCCGATCCGGTCGAGGTCCTCGGCCTCGATCGCGTCGAGTGTGCGGCCCCACAGTTCGAGGACCTTCTCGACGTTGCCCGTACGGATGCCGCGGCGGTCCACGAAGTCCACGGCCTTCTCGTAGTACTCGCGCTGCACCTCGATGGCGGACGCCTCGCGGCCGCTGGCGAGGCGGACCTTGCGCTGTCCCGTGATGTCGTGGCTGACCTCGCGGATCGCCCGGATCGGGTTCTCCAGGGTCAGGTCCCGCATCACCGTGCCCGCCTCGATCATGCGGAGCACCAGGTCGGTCGCGCCGACCTTGAGGAGCATGGTCGTCTCGGACATGTTGGAGTCGCCGACGATGACGTGGAGGCGGCGGTACCGCTCCGCGTCCGCGTGCGGTTCGTCCCGGGTGTTGATGATGGGACGGGAGCGCGTCGTCGCGGAGCTGACGCCCTCCCAGATGTGCTCGGCACGCTGGCTGACGCAGTAGACGGCGCCCCGCGGGGTCTGCAGCACCTTGCCGGCGCCGCAGATCAGCTGCCTCGTGACGAGGAAGGGAATGAGGATGTCCGCGAGCCGGGAGAATTCTCCGTGCCGGGCCACGAGGTAGTTCTCATGGCATCCGTAGGAGTTTCCCGCCGAGTCGGTGTTGTTCTTGAAGAGATAGACGTCGCCCGCGATTCCCTCCTCGTGCAGGCGGCGCTCGGCGTCGACGAGCAGGCCTTCGAGAATGCGCTCGCCGGCCTTGTCGTGAGTGACCAGTTCGGTCAGGTTGTCGCATTCGGGGGTTGCATATTCCGGATGCGATCCCACGTCGAGGTAGAGGCGGGCGCCGTTCCGCAGAAAGACATTGCTGCTGCGGCCCCATGACACAACACGGCGGAAGAGGTAGCGCGCCACTTCATCAGGAGACAGTCGGCGCTGTCCCCTGAACGTGCACGTGACGCCGTACTCGTTCTCCAGCCCGAAAATGCGGCGGTCCATGACTGAACATTACGCCTGATGGCCCGAGCTGAAACCGGGTTCGACGGCACCGTTTCGATCATTTTCCGATCCTCGCACCGCTACGGCACTACGCCCGGGAGCTGCGAGGACCTTTCCGGTGGCCAGCAGAACGGCCAGCGCGGCCACTCCACCGGCCCCCGCCACGGCGAAGCTCCACGCCGTCCCGCCCCACTCCACGGCCGGACCCGCCACGGCCGTGCCCGCCGCCGCGCCCACCCCGAACGTCGTCACGAGCCAGGAGAACGCCTCCGTCACCGTGCCCCGCGGGGCGTGCCGGTCGACGACGATGAACGAGCAGGCGATGGCCGGGGCCAGGAACACCCCGGCGACGGCGGCCAGCACGGTCATCGCCACCACACCCGGGGTCAGCACCAGGGGGAGGTAGCCGAGCGCCAGCAGGGCGACGATCACCCGGAGCCTGCGCTCGGGCGGCCCCGACCACTGCCGCGCCCCGTAGACCGTGCCGCCGATCAGCGCGCCGAGCCCCAGGGCCGCCATCAGCCAGCCGTAGACCGACTCCTGGCCCTGGTCGTCGGCGTACGCCACGCCCGCCACCGTGATGGAGCCCAGCGCCAGACCGACGAAGAAGAAGGAGCCGAGCAGCGCCAGCAGCCCGGGCGAGCGCAGCGCCCCCAGCCAGTGCGCCTCGCGCGGCGCGGAACGCCAGGCCCTGGACGGCTCGGACAGGACGACGGAGAGCGCCCCGAGGACGCCGATCGCGTTGATGACGAGCAGGGCGGCGGCCGGCGACCAGAGGGAGACCAGCACGGTCACCAGGAGCGGCCCGACCGTGAACATGACCTCCTGCGCGACCGCGTCCATGGCATAGGCCCGGTGCACCCGGTCCTCGCTGCCGAGGACGCTCGGCCACAGGGCCCGCAGGCCGCCCTCCAGGGGCGGCGTGAACACTCCGGCGACGGCCACTGCCCCATAGGCGAGCGGCAGCGATCCGAAGCCCGCCACGGCGAGCAGGACCATGCCGAGTGCGGAGACGACGGCGGCGGGCAGCTGGACGCGCGGCTGGCCGTAGAGGTCCACGGCGCGGCCCAGCAGCGGCTGACCGACCGCCGTGCCCAGCCCGTACACCGCCGCGAGCGCGCCCGCGAGGGCGTAGCTGCCGCCCTCCGCGCGGGTGAACAGGACGATCGCGATGGGGGCGGTGCCGTTCGGCAGCCGGCCCACCAGGGTGCCCGTGAGCAGCCTGGCGGCATGCCGCGCCCGGAGGATGTCCAGATATCCCGCGGCCATGTCCCGCCCCTCTCCTTGGAGCGCCCGTCCGGCCGCCCGAGGTTTTACGTATAACTTCAAGGTTCATACGTACCATGAGCCCAGTCCGCAGGTCCACCTCGCCGTGCCTGCCCCGACCGGCCCGGAGGCCCGCGTGACCAGCCCAGCACCACCCGGCCCGCCCCGGCCCACCAGCCGCGACGTGGCCCGGGCCGCCGGCGTCTCCCAGGCCACCGTCTCCCTGGTCGTCGGTGACAAATGGCGCGGCCGGGTCTCCGAGGCCACCGCCGGCCGGGTGCGCGAGGCCGCCCGCGGACTCGGCTACCGGCCCAATCTCGCGGCCCGCAACCTGCGTCTGGGCAGTACCCGAACCGCTCTGCTCGTCGTGCCCGCGCTCACCAACGAGTTCTTCGCCCGGGTGTACACCGGCGCCGCCGCGGTCGCCGCCGAGCACGGTTTCGGCGTCGTCCTCTACCCGTCACCCGACGGCACGGGCCCGGCCCGGGACCCCTTCGCCTCGGCCCGCGCCGCGCTGGACGGGGTGATCGCCTCCTCGATGGCGGCCGACGCCCTGGGCGCCCTGCAAGGAGCGGGTCTCCCCCTGGTCATGCTCGACAGCGACCCGGCGGCGCCGGGACCCGCCGCCCGGGTCAACCTGGACATCGCCGACGGCATGCGGCAGGTGACGGAACACCTGCTCGCCCTCGGCCACCGCCGTTTCCTGCATGTCTCGTCGTCCGTGGACACCTGGACCTTCGCGGTCCGCGCCCGTGCGCTCCACGCGGCCCTCGGCGGCGTGGCGGGCACGGAGGTGCGTACCGTCGCGGCCGCCCTGGACGTACGGGCGGGACGCGAGGCCACCGAGCGCGCGCTGGCGGCCCCGGGCCCGCGCCCCACCGCCCTCGTGTGCGACGACGACATCCTGGCGGCGGGCGCCTGCAAGGCCGCCCGCCGGCTCGGGCTGCGGGTCCCGGACGACCTCTCCGTCACCGGCTTCGACGATCTGGCCCTGGCCACGGCGGTCGAGCCGGAGCTCACCACGGTGCGGCTGCCCGCCGAACAGGTCGGCGAGCGCGGCATGAGCGCCCTGCTGGCGGTGCTGGACGGCCGGCAGGCCGAGCCGGGGAGACTGCCGGTGCGGCTCGTCGTGCGCGGCTCCAGCGCGCCACCGCCCGCCGGCCAGGCCGTATGACGGTGCCCCGGCCCGCCGAAGGGCGGACCGGGGCACCGTCGGGACGTGCGGGACGGGCTACTCGACGTCGCCGCCGGAATCGGTGGAGTCCCCGGCATCGGAGGCATCCGGGGCGGCCTTCTTGGCGCCCGGCTTGCCGGTGTCCGTCGCGGCCGCGGAGGTGTCCGCGCCCTCGCCGTCCTCGGTGTCCGAAGGGGCGTCCGTGGGCGTCGAATCCGCGCCGTCCGCCTCCAGCAGGCGGGCCAGCTGACGGCCGACGATCCGCTTGAACTTGCGCTGCTGCGGCCGCGTACGGTCCAGGACCGCGACCTCCAGCCGCTCCGCGGGGATCTCCCGCTCGCTGCCGTTGGGATCGCGGGACAGCGCCTGCACCGCCAGCTTCAGCGCCTCGGCGAGCGACATCCCGTCACGGTGGCGCTGGTCCAGGAAGGTGCTGATCTGCTCGGCGTTGCCGCCGACCGCGACCGAGCCGTGCTCGTCCACGATCGAGCCGTCGTGCGGCAGCCGGTAGATCTGGTCGCCCTCGGGCCCGGCGCCGACCTCGGCGACCACCAGCTCCACCTCGTACGGCTTCTCGGCCGCACTGGAGAAGATGGTGCCGAGCGTCTGCGCGTAGACGTTCGCCAGTCCACGCGCCGTCACGTCGTCGCGGTCATAGGTGTATCCGCGCAGATCCGCATAGCGCACTCCGCCGATGCGGAGATTCTCGTACTCGTTGTACTTTCCGGCGGCGGCGAAACCGATCCGGTCATAGATCTCGCTGAACTTGTGCAGCGCGCGGGACGGGTTCTCGCCGACGAACACAATGCCGTCGGCGTACTGCAGCACAACCAGGCTGCGACCACGGGCGATGCCCTTCCGGGCGTATTCCGCCCGGTCGGCCATGGCCTGCTGAGGTGAGACATAGAACGGCGTCGACACCGGCTATCCGTCCCTTTCTGTCAGTGACAAGAGCATCGAAGAAGCCTCGGTACGGGCGGTCAGAGCAGCGCGGCGCGCGGGCCGTCGGGCTGTTCCAGCCGGCGTTCCAGAATCGAGCGGGCAATCTCGGAGGATTCCGTCTCGGTCAGCTTCCGGAAGCCCTCGTCGGTGATGACGGTGAGGATCGGATAGATACGACGGCCCACGTCCGGTCCACCGGTCGCGGAATCGTCGTCCGCCGCGTCGTACAGCGCCTGTACGACCAGCGTGAGCGTCTGCTCCTCCGTCAGGTCCTCGCGGTAGAGCTTCTTCATCGAGTTGCGGGCGAAGATCGAGCCGGAGCCCGTCGACGCGTACCCGTGCTCCTCGGAGCGGCCGCCCGTGACGTCGTAGCTGAAGATCCGGCCCCGCTCACGGTCGACGTCGTAGCCGGCGAAGAGCGGCACCACGGCGAGACCCTGCATGGCCATGGCCAGATTGCCGCGGATCATCGTGGAGAGCCGGTTCGCCTTGCCCTCCAGGGAGAGCTGGGCCCCCTCGACCTTCTCGAAGTGCTCCAGCTCCAGCTGGAAGAGCTTGACCATCTCCACGGCCAGACCGGCCGTACCGGCGATGCCCACCGCCGAGTACTCGTCGGCCGGGAAGACCTTCTCGATGTCGCGCTGCGCGATCATGTTGCCCATGGTCGCCCGCCGGTCACCGGCCAGGACGACGCCGCCGGGGAAGGACGCCGCGACGATCGTGGTGCCGTGCGGCGCCTCGATGGCCCCCTTCATGGGCGGCAGCTGCCGGTTGCCCGGGAGCATCCCGGGCGACTGGTCGGACAGGAAGTCCATGAAGGAAGAGGACCCGGGCGTCAGGAAGGCAGCTGGTAGACGCCCGGTGCTACGAGTGTTGGCTTCCACGCGTTTCCCTCCAGGTAAGCGATGGCCCTGCGCAAGGTGTCAGGAGCATCTCCCAACTTGCCTACGGCCGAATTGCAGTTGAAGCACCGTATGCCACGGACCCTACCCGTCCGACGACGGTGATCCACATGTGTGGCGGAGGCATTCGGACCGATCGCGGTCCGCGCCCGCGAGGTGTGTCCCCGAGGCGTGCCGGCGGTCGTGCGGCACGGGCCGGAGCCCGTGCCGCACGCCGGTCACCGGTGAGGGCGCCGGGCCGGTTACTCCCCGCCCTTTTGAACAAATGAGCGAACGAAGTCCTCGGCATTGGCCTCCAGGACGTCGTCGATCTCGTCGAGGACGTCGTCCACGTCGTCGCTCAGCTTCTCCTGCCGCTCCTTGAGGTCCTCGGAACCCTGCGCTTCCTGCGCCTGCTCCTCGGTCCCCTCGGTGGAACGTGTCGCCTTCTGCTGTCCGCCGCCGGTGTCCTTGGTCGCCATGTAGCTCACCCCGCTCGGTTCGAAGCACTTGATCAGACCCTACCTACGGGGTCCGACATTGGCCCGGTACTTGTCTCAACGTCCGGAGGTCATCGGAATGATTCCCAGTCGGCGGCCCTTTCAGCCGCCCGACAGCACCCGGACCAGCTCTTCCGCCGTACGGCAGCGGTCCAGGAGCGCCTTGACGTGGTCACGGGTGCCCCGCAGCGGCTCCATGGTCGGAACCCGCTGCAGGGAGTCGTGGCCCGGCAGATCGAAGATGACCGAGTCCCAGGAGGCCGCGGCGACGTCGTCCGCGTACTGCTCCAGGCAGCGGCCGCGGAAATACGCCCTGGTGTCCTCCGGAGGCGCCGTACGGGCCTTCTCGACCTCGTTCTCGTCCAGGAGGCGCTTCATCCTGCCGCGGGCCACCAGACGGTTGTAGAGGCCCTTGTCGGCCCTCACGTCGGCGTACTGCAGGTCCACCAGGTGCAGCCGGGCCGCGTCCCAGTCCAGGCCGTCCCGGCGGCGGTAGCCCTCCATGAGCTCCCGCTTCGCGATCCAGTCCAGCTCGCGGGACAGGCTCATCGGGTCGTTCTCCAGCCGGTTGAGCGTGTCCTCCCAGCGGACCAGGATGTCCTTGGTCTGCTCGTCGGCGTCCGCCCCGTACCGCTCCTCGACGTACTTGCGGCCCAGCTCGAAGTACTCCATCTGGAGCTGGACAGCGGTGAGTGTCCGGCCGCTGCGCAGAGTGATCAGCTGCTGGAGATCCGGGTCGTGCGAGACCTGGTGCAGCGTGCGCACCGGCTGGTCGACGGCCAGGTCGACGTTGATGAAGCCGTCCTCGATCATGGAGAGGACCAGTGAGGTGGTGCCCAGCTTGAGGTAGGTGGAGATCTCCGAGAGGTTCGCGTCGCCGATGATCACATGGAGCCGGCGGTACTTCTCGGCGTCGGAGTGCGGCTCGTCGCGGGTGTTGATGATCGGGCGCTTGAGGGTGGTCTCCAGACCCACCTCGACCTCGAAGTAGTCGGCGCGCTGGCTGATCTGGAACCCGTGCTCGTGGCCGTCCTGGCCGATGCCGACCCGTCCGGCGCCGGTGACGACCTGCCGCGAGACGAAGAACGGCGTCAGATGGCGCACGATGTCCGAGAACGGGGTCTCGCGCTTCATCAGGTAGTTCTCGTGCGTGCCGTACGAGGCGCCCTTGTTGTCGGTGTTGTTCTTGTAGAGGTGGATCGGCTGGGCGCCGGGCAGCTGGGCCGCGCGCTCGGCGGCCTCGGCCATGATGCGCTCGCCGGCCTTGTCCCACAGGACCGCGTCCCGGGGGTTGGTGATCTCCGGCGAGCTGTACTCGGGGTGTGCGTGGTCGACGTAGAGCCGTGCCCCGTTGGTGAGGATGACATTGGCCAGGCCGATGTCCTCGTCGGTGAGCTGGCTGGAGTCGGCGGTCTCGCGGGCGAGGTCGAAGCCTCGCGCGTCGCGCAGCGGGTTCTCCTCCTCGAAGTCCCAGCGGGCGCGCCGCGCCCGGTGCATCGCCGCCGCGTAGGCGTTGACGATCTGGGACGAGGTGAGCATGGCATTGGCGTTGGGGTGGCCGGGCACGGAGATCCCGTACTCCGTCTCGATGCCCATTACTCGCCGTACGGTCATGCGGCCCTCCTTGCCCGGCGTCGCTCCCTTCCGGGGCGGCGCTCAAGTACCGCTGCTTCTCCGGTGCGTGCGCGGTCTGCCCGTCCCCGCACTGCGCGACCGGGCGGTACGCCAGAGCCTAGAGCGCCTCTGTGCTGCTGGGGAGATCAATTACGTCATTACTGCGGTGTCGTGGGAGCTGTCCGGAAAGCAACCGGCTGCGGATGCCCGGCCGGGCATCCGCAGCCGGTGTGCGTTCTAGAGGTACTGCCCCGTATTCGCCACCGTGTCGATGGAACGACCGGTGTCCGCGCCCTGCTTTCCGGTGACGAGTGTGCGGATGAAGACGATCCGCTCACCCTTCTTGCCGGAGATCCTGGCCCAGTCGTCCGGGTTGGTGGTGTTCGGCAGGTCCTCGTTCTCCTTGAACTCGTCCACGCATGCCTGGAGGAGGTGGGAGACGCGAAGGCCCTTCTGGCCCTGTTCGAGGAAGGCCTTGATGGCCATCTTCTTGGCCCGGTCGACGATGTTCTGGATCATCGCGCCGGAGTTGAAGTCCTTGAAGTACAGGACTTCCTTGTCGCCGTTGGCGTACGTGACCTCGAGGAAGCGGTTCTCCTCGGACTCGGTGTACATCCGCTCGACGACCGACTGGATCATGGCGTGAGCCGCCGCCTCCTTGGAGCCGGTGTGCTCGGCGAGGTCGTCCGCGTGCAGCGGCAGCGAAGGCGTGAGGTACTTCGCGAAGATGTCCTTCGCGGCCTCCGCGTCCGGACGCTCGATCTTGATCTTCACATCGAGACGGCCGGGCCGCAGGATCGCGGGGTCGATCATGTCCTCGCGGTTGGAGGCGCCGATGACGATGACGTTCTCCAGGCCCTCCACACCGTCGATCTCGGCGAGCAGCTGGGGGACGATGGTGTTCTCCACGTCCGAGCTGACACCGGAACCGCGGGTACGGAAGAGGGACTCCATCTCGTCGAAGAAGACGATGACGGGGGTGCCCTCACTCGCCTTCTCACGGGCACGCTGGAAGACCAGGCGGATGTGGCGCTCGGTCTCGCCGACGTACTTGTTGAGGAGCTCGGGGCCCTTGATGTTCAGGAAGTAGCTCTTTCCGGCGGGCTGGCCGGTGACTTCGGCGACCTTCTTGGCAAGGGAGTTGGCCACTGCCTTGGCGATGAGTGTCTTGCCGCAGCCGGGCGGGCCGTAGAGCAGGATGCCCTTCGGCGGCCGCAGTTCGTGTTCCTTGAAGAGGTCCGGGTGGAGGTAGGGGAGCTCGACCGCGTCGCGGATCAGCTCGATCTGGTCGCCCAGGCCACCGATCTTGTTGTAGTCGATGTCCGGGACTTCTTCGAGGACGAGTTCTTCGACCTCGCTCTTGGGAACCACTTCATAGACGTAGCCGGACCTGGGTTCGAGCAGCAGGGCGTCGCCGGGACGGATGGTGATGTCCAGCAAGGGCTCGGCGAGCCGCACCACCCGTTCCTCGTCGGTGTGCCCGACCACCAGGGCTCGTTCGCCGTCCTCAAGGATCTCCTTGAGGGTGACGATGTCCCCGGCCCGCTCGAATTCCATGGCGTCGACCACGTTGAGCGCTTCGTTGAGCATGACTTCCTGGCCGCGCCGGAGGTCCTTGAGCTCAACACTGGGACTGACGTTCACCCGGAGCTTGCGGCCCCCGGTGAAGATGTCGCAGGTGCCGTCCTCGTTGGCGTGCAGGAACACTCCGAAGCCGGCCGGCGGCTGTGCGAGCCGGTCGACCTCCTCCTTGAGAGCCACGATCTGGTCGCGGGCCTCCCGGAGTGTGCTTGCGAGCCGCTCGTTCTGCGCGGACACGCCTGCGAGGTTGGTCTGCAACTCGACGATCCGCTCTTCGAGAATCCTCGTATGACGCGGAGAGTCGGCGAGCTTACGTCGCAGGACGGCGATTTCCTGCTCGAGATAGGCGACCTGGCCGGCTGGGTCATCGGACCCCCGCCCGGGCCGGATGCCGCGGTTGATGTCGTCGTCGTGGGCTGCCACGGTCCTCACCTCCTCCAAGGGGAGCTGGACGCTTCCTGACCCTACCTGGGTGGGTGATGATTGAAACCCCTAGATCACAAAGACTCTGGGGTGTGTCCGATCTTCACCCTTGCGCTCTCCCTCGTGTCAGGGGAATACCCACCCTTCAACATCGGAAAGCGGCCGGTTGTATCGTCGAACTGTTCAACACCCGTCAGGGCTGGCTTTTTTTGGTTCGGATACGCAGGAAACGGCAGGAGAAATGACCGTGCAGCAGGACGCTCCCACCGGCAGCGAGACGCAGGACCTGGAGGTCTGGATCGACCAGGACCTCTGCACGGGGGACGGCATCTGTGTGCAGTACGCGCCCGAGGTGTTCGAGCTGGACATCGACGGTCTCGCGTACGTGAAGAGCGATCAGGACGAGCTGCTCCAGCACAAGGGCGCGACCACACCGGTCCCGCTGCCGCTCCTCCAGGACGTCGTCGACTCGGCCAAGGAGTGCCCGGGCGACTGCATTCATGTACGACGCGTTTCGGACAGCGTCGAGGTCTACGGCCCCGAGGCCGCCTGACCGCTCCGGCCGCCGTCCCGGACGGGGCGGCGGACACGCGCGGTGACGGTCAGACGCCGGCCCCGGCCGGTTCCTCGGACTGGCTGCTGCGCACGAAGGCGCCGTTCTGCCACTGCCAGGTGACCTTCTCCTGCTCGTCGGGGCAGCAGGAGGGCACCGAGGGCGAGGAGTAGCCGAGGAGCGTGGCGGCGATGACGCCGTCACTCACCGTGAAGTCCCCGACGCTCTTCGACTGGGCGGGGTCCACCAGGGTCGCGACGATCCTCGGTGCGGCCCCGCTTGTCTGCGTGAGGACGTAGACGCCGCTGGGCGGGGTACCGGATCCGGCCGCACAGTGGACCACGGCGACGGTTTCCGGACGTCCGTCGCCGTCGAGGTCGCCCGGGGCCTGCTTGGCCACGGTGGTGCCCACTCCGCCGCACTTCAGGGGGAAGGCGGCGCGGGCCGGGTCGGGTGCGGCGACGGGGGCGGCCCCGTGCTGCGCGGTGGTGCGGTGGGGGGTGGAGGCCGAGGCGCGCGCGTCGGGCTGGAGCAGGCCTGCGGCCGCGACGACGGCGGCCATGGCCGCCGCGGTGGCGAGCCAGTGCATCGGCGAGGTGTCGGTGTGCGCGAGGTCCGGGAGCGCGGAGGTCTGCACGCGGGATGTCTCCTGTGGTCCTGTGGTGCGGAATGCCGGAAAGGCGGTGCCGTCGGCGGGACGTCGGCGGCGGGGTGGGGGTGGCCAGCATCGTGCCACACCTCACACGGCAGCGGAACGGTGGGGTCGCCACGGATCGCTTCCCCGTCCGTCACCCGCCGTGCGGCCAACGAAAGGGCGCCGCCGCCGGGTTCCCGGGTCGGTCCGGGAACCCGGCGGCGGCGCCGGTACGTCGGGTGCGGGGGCGGTGCTCCCGGCTACTCGGCGGCGGAGCCGCTCTGGCTGCCGGGGCCGGTGTAGTCCTCGCCGTAGGCGCCCTTGGAGGGACGGCGACGGCGCGGCGGGGCCTGGACGCCGTCGGCCAGCCGGCGGGCGGTGACGAGGAATCCGGTGTGGCCGATCATCCGGTGGTCCGGGCGGACGGCGAGACCCTCGACGTGCCAGTTGCGGATCATCGACTCCCACGGCTGCGGTTCGGCGAAGCACCCGATCTCACGGATGGACTCGACCGTCCGGGAGAGCTGGGTGGTGGTCGCGACGTACGCGCAGAGGATGCCGCCGGGGACGAGCGCCTTGGAGACGACGTCCAGGCACTCCCAGGGGGCGAGCATGTCCAGGACGACGCGGTCCACGTCGGTTTCCGTGAGGTTGTCCTGGAGGTCGCCGACGGTGAGCTGCCAGGCGGGGTGCGGGCTGCCGAAGTAGCGCTCGACGTTCTGCTGGGCGATCTCGGCGAAGTCCTCGCGGCGCTCGTAGGAGTGCAGCATGCCCTGCTCGCCGATGGCGCGGAGCAGGAAGGTGGAGAGCGCGCCGGATCCGACCCCGGCCTCCACGACGCGGGCGCCGGGGAAGATGTCGCCGAAGGCCAGGATCTGCCCCGCGTCCTTGGGGTAGACCACGGCGGCGCCGCGGGGCATGGACAGGACGTAGTCGGGGAGCAGGGGGCGCAGCGCCAGATAGACGACGTTCCCCGTGGTACGGACAACACTGCCCTCGGGAGCACCGATCAGCTCGTCGTGCGAGAAAGAACCCTTGTGGGTGTGGAAGTTCTTTCCGGCTTCGAGCGTGAAGGTGTAGTGGCGTCCCTTGGGATCGGTGAGCTGGACCTGGTCCCCGACCTTGAAGGGCCCACGTCGGCGGGCGGCACCGGTCGGTTCAGACATGTGACCAGCGTACCGGTGTTTCCCGGGGCTCCGACCGCCTGCCCGGCGGGGTGCGCGGGGGTCAGGCGGCGGGGCGTGCCATGGCGGCGACGAAGGCGCGCTCGACGTCGGCGGTGGACAGCACCCCGTAGATCGCGCCGGTGTCCTCGACGACGAGGTACTCGGTGGCGGGGCTGGCCTTGAGGCGGTCCAGGAGTGCCTCGCCGGCGAGTTCGGCGGGGACCTTCATGCCGTCGGTGAGGTCCTGGGCGAGGCCGCCGACGGCGACCCAGGGACGGCGGTGCTCGGGGACCCCGACGATGGCGGCCTCCCGGACGACGGCCTGGGGTTCGCCGGTCGCGTCGACGACGACGAGGGCGCGGGCCCCGGCCTCGTTGGCCCGGCGCAGCGCCTCGGACAGCGGGGTGTCGGCCTCGACCGGGACGGCTCGCCTGGTGAGGGCGCGGGCCTGGAGGTCGGGGAGGTGTTCGCGGAGCCGGGCCATGCGCAGGCTGTTGCCCGCGCCGGTCCAGATGATCGCGGCGAGGATCGCGGCGAGCAGGGCGTCGGTGACGGTGTCCATGCCGCTGATGTCGCGGTTGCTGCTGCCCAGGGACCCGGTGTGGGTGAGGAGGGGGAGGCCGATGAGGGTGACGACGGCGAGCGCGCGGCCGACCCAGGCGGCGGCGACGGTGCCGCTCATCGGGCGGCCGGTGATCTTCCAGACGACGGCGCGGAGCATCCGGCCGCCGTCGAGCGGGAGGCCGGGCAGGAGGTTGAACGCGGCGACGATGAGGTTGGAGATCATCAGTCCGCCGAGCAGGACGCCGGGCACGGTGCCGGCCTCGACGAACTTCATCGGGATGTAGAAGACCCCGGCGAGGACGAGGGAGAGCAGCGGGCCGACGAAGGCGAGGACGAATTCGCGGCCGGGGGTCTCCGACTCCTTCTCGATCTCCGAGACGCCGCCGAAGAACTGGAGCTGGATGCGGCGGACCGGGAGCTTGTAGCGCAGGGCGGCGACCGTGTGCGCGAGTTCGTGGACGAGCACGGAGGCGTAGAAGGCGATCGCGAAGAAGAGGGCGACCAGGTAGCGCGCGGCGCCGAGGTCGGGCAGGACGCGGTCGAGCTGGCCGCCGAACACCCAGGTGATCAGGGCGGCCACCACGAACCAGCTGGGTGCGACGTAGACGGGCACTCCGAAGGGGCGGCCCATGAGGATGCCGCCCCCGGGATCCTCCCTGCGCCCCGGTGCGCCCTTGTCGGGGCCGTCGCCGGGGTCGGCTCCCCCTGCGCCGGGCTGCGGCCGCCCGCTGTTGCCGCTCTCGTCCACGAGGTCCCTTCGGTCGGTGCCGTTTCGGCACGATCATGCAGTGTTCGAGGGTCTGTGGTCGATGGTATGCCGGTTGGTGTCAGTGGCGGGTCGTAGGGTCTTCGTCATGACCTCTGTGCCGCGGCCGCCTCAGCCGCCCTCGTCCCTTTCGCCGTCGCGGGCGAGCGATTTCATGCAGTGCCCCCTGCTGTACCGCTTCCGGGTCATCGACAAGCTGCCGCAGAAGCCCAGTGAGGCGGCTACCCGGGGCACGCTCGTGCATGCGGTGCTGGAGCGCCTCTTCGACAATCCGGCGCAGGAGCGCACCCCGGGGCGGGCCACGGCGCTGATCCCGGGTCAGTGGGACCGGCTGCTGGAGTCGAAGCCGGAGCTGTCGGAGCTGTTCGCCGAGGACCCGGAGGGCGAGCGGCTCGCGGGGTGGCTGTCGGAGGCGGAGCGGCTGGTGGAGCGCTGGTTCTCGCTGGAGGACCCGATGCGGCTGGAGCCGGCCGAGCGGGAGCTGTTCGTCGAGACCGAGCTGGAGTCGGGGCTGCGGCTGCGCGGGGTGATCGACCGGATCGACGTGGCGCCGACCGGCGAGGTCCGGATCGTCGACTACAAGACCGGGAAGGCGCCGCGTCCGGAGTACGCGGAGGGCGCGCTCTTCCAGATGAAGTTCTACGCGCTGGTGATCTGGCGGCTCAAGGGTGTGGTGCCGCGCCGGCTCCAGCTGGTCTATCTCGGCAGCGGCGACGTGCTGACGTACGACCCGGTGGTGGCGGACCTGGAGCGGGTGGAGCGCAAGCTGCTGGCCCTGTGGGAGGCGATCTCGCTGGCCACGGAGACGGGCGAGTGGCGGCCGCGGCCGACGAAGCTGTGCGGCTGGTGCGACCACCAGGCGCTCTGTCCGGAATTCGGCGGGACTCCCCCGGTCTATCCGCTGTCGGTGCGCCCGGCGGAATCGGGACAGGATGTCCAGGGCAGAATGGATCCGGTCCGGGCTGAGGCCGGCCGGCCTGAGGTCCTTGAAGGACATTGAGGAGATCCCGTGGCTATCCGCGTCCTACTGGTCGACGACCAACCGCTGCTGCGCACCGGCTTCCGGATGATTCTGGAGGCGGAGGGTGATCTCGCGGTGGTGGGCGAGGCCGGTGACGGTCTCCAGGCGCTCGACCAGGTGCGGGCGCTCCAGCCCGACGTGGTGCTGATGGACATCCGGATGCCGCGGATGGACGGCGTCGAGGCGACCCGTCAGATCACCGGTCCCGGCCGGGACGGTCCGGCGAAGGTGCTGGTGCTGACGACCTTCGATCTCGACGAGTACGTGGTGGAGGCACTGCGCGCCGGCGCGAGCGGCTTCCTGCTGAAGGACGCCCCGGCCAATGAGCTGGTACAGGCGATCCGGGTGGTCGCGGGCGGTGAGGCGATGCTCGCCCCGAGCATCACGCGCCGGCTGCTCGACAAGTACGCGGACCATCTGCCGTCCGGCGAGGATCCGGTCCCGGACACGCTGCACACGCTCACGGACCGCGAGGTCGAGGTCCTGAAGCTGGTGGCGCGCGGTCTGTCGAACGCGGAGATCGCCGCGGACCTGTTCGTCAGCGAGACCACGGTCAAGACGCACGTGGGCCATGTGCTGACGAAGCTGGGGCTGCGCGACCGGGTGCAGGCCGCGGTGTACGCGTACGAGAGCGGACTGGTGCGCCCCGGCGCTCAGTGACCCGGTGGGGGCCCGGCACCGGGGCGGTGTCCCGGCCGGTCAGCCGCGGCCGAGTTCCCAGAGCTGGAGGTCGGCGGAGGAGTTGACCGCCCACTCGACGCCGGTGAGGCCCTCGCGGGAGGCGACGTACTGCTTGCCCTGCCAGACGGGGAGGACGGGGACGTCCTCGGCGACGATGTCCTGGAGCTGCTGGAAGGTCCTGGCGGCGGCGCTGCGGTCGTCCTCGCGGCGGGACTGCGGGATGAGGGTCTTCTGGGCCTCGGCCGACCGGTAGGGCGAGTTGAGGAAGTTGTCCTTGTCGAGGAACGGCGCCGTGTAGTTGTCCGGGTCCGGGAAGTCGGGGAACCAGCCCATGCCGTAGGCGGCGTAGTCACCGCGCACCTCGGCCGGCCGGTACTTGGCCCAGGGGGTGCCCTCGACGGAGATGTCGAACAGGCCGGTGTCGTTGAACTGCTTCTTCAGCATCCGGTACTCGGCGGCGGTCGCCTCGCCGTAGTGGTCGGTCGTGTAGTGCAGGGTGAACTTCACCGGGGTGTGGATCCCGGCGTCCTTCAGGATGGCGGCGGCCTTCGCGGTGCTGGGCTCGCCGTACTTGTTGAAAAACGAGTTGGTGTGCCCGGTGATGCTGGTCGGGATCAGTGAGTACAGCGGTTCGGCCGTGGTGCCGTACACCTCGCTCGCGATCCGGCCGCGGTCGATGATCTGGGCCATGGCCTGGCGGACCGCCTTGTTCTTCACCGCGGGGTCCTCGGTGTCGAAGCCGAGGTAGCCGATCGCGAGGCCGGGCATCTCGGTCAGCTTGATGTCGTCCTCGGGCTTCTCCAGCATCCGCCGGGACTGCTCGGGCGACATGGTGCGGGTCATCATGTCGATCTTCTTCTCGTCGAGCGCCTTGCCCATGGCGGTGGCGTCGGGGAAGAGATCGAGTTCCACCTTGTCGTTCAGCACCTTGAGGTCACCCTTGTACCGGGGGTTCCTGGTGAAGACGACTTTCACGACCTGATCGTTCTTCACTTCCGGCTTCATCGTGTACGGGCCGGAGCCGTCCACCTGGAAACCGTCGCGCGCGGAGGCCGCCGGGTATTTGTCCTTCTGGACTATTCCGGCGGGCGGTGTGGCGAGCTTGTACGGGAAGGTCGCGTCCGACGTCCGGAGGTGGAATACGACTTCGCGATCGCCCTTGGTCTCGACGGTGTCGATGTTGTTGAGCAGCGCGACGGGCCCGTTGGTGGACTTGATCCGGATGACGCGGTCGATGGAGTACTTGACGTCCTCGGCGGTGACCGCGCTGCCGTCGGCGAATTCGAGTCCCGCGCGCAGCTTGCAGCGGTAACTCTCGTTCGCGGTGTCCGTGAAGGTGCAGCTCTCGGCCGCCTCGGGCACCGGCAGGCCGCCGCCGCGCGGGACGTGCATGAGGGTCTGCACGGTCTGCCGCAGCACGTTCCAGACGCCCGCCTCGTAGCCGATGGCCGGGTCCAGGGGTGCCGGGGCGTCCGTGGAGGCGACGAACTGGTCCGTGGTGCCGACAGCGATGGCGCCGTCGCCCTCGCTCCCGCCGTCCGACACACCGCAGGCGGCGAGTACGGGCGCGAGCAGGCCGACGACGGCCGGCAGCACCAGAGTCTTGCGGTTCATCGTGGTCGTTCTCCCTCATGCGGTCATGGAGAAAACGACATTAGTAGGCGTCGCCGGCAATGCCGGACCGGTGCCGCTGCCGCGTAATCGGAGCGTGTACGGAATCGGTGGCGAGCCGATTTCCGGTTCCCGGAATGATTCGTACAGAGATTCATGTATCGGGACACTTGGGTACACGGAACGGGCAGCACGGAAGAGTTCACGGGCTTAGCGGCGCTCGAATGAGTGACAAAGGTCACGCGGTGGACACTTTTGCGAATTTGACATGTCCCCGACTTATCCACACTCGGGCGCAACATAAAGCGCACGGCCGCACGCGAGAGCTTTTCCATTCATTCACAGAAATACTCTCGGTATGCGGATCAGCGCATACCGGTGACCAGTCCCCTGAGAAATGCGAGATCGACTTCTTCGAGCGAACCGACGACCACCCGGCCGGCCGCCGGTGCGATCGGCGACACGGACGGCACGGCCACCACCCGGCACCCCGCGGCCTCCGCGGCGGCCACACCGGTCGCGGTGTCCTCGATGACGGCACAGAGCCGGGGATCGGCCCCGAAGCCGCTCGCGGCGGTGAGATAGGGCTCGGGGTGGGGCTTGGTGCGGGTCACCTCGTCGCCCGCCACGGTGAGCGCGAAGTGGTGCCGGCCCACCGAGTCCAGGACCCGTTCGATGATCCGCCGGTGCGAGGCGGAGACCAGCGCGGTCGGGATCTCGTGCTGGGCCAGCTCGGCGAGCAGCCGGGCGGCGCCCGGCATCAGCGGCACCCCGGCGGCGATGCGCTTCTCGAAGCGGTCGTTGAGCAGCACGGTCAGTTCGTCGAGGGTGACGTCCGCACCGGTGACGTCCATGAGGTACCCGGCGCTGCGCGTCATCGGGCCGCCGACGACCACGTCCTTCCACGCCTCGTCCAGCCGGTGCCCCAGATCGGCGAAGACCGACACCTCGGCGTCCCACCAGAAGCCCTCGGTGTCGACCAGGGTGCCGTCCATGTCGAGGAAGACGGCCTGAAGGGCGCCACCCTCGGCCGTACGGGTCAGGGACGCGGGGATCGTACTGGTCATCCGGCACACCTTCCATGAGGGACGAGAAGGCCGGCCACCTTTCCCGGGAGGGAGGGCGACCGGCCTGCACTGGACCGACCAGTGTACGACTCGTACGGCTACCGCGCGTCGAACGGCGTCTTACCGCGCGTTGAAGTACTTCGCTTCGGGGTGGTGGATGACGATCGCGTCGGTGGACTGCTCGGGGTGGAGCTGGAACTCCTCCGAGAGGTGCACACCGATCCGCTCCGGCTGGAGCAGGTCGGCGATCTTCGCGCGGTCCTCCAGGTCCGGGCACGCGCCGTAGCCGAGCGAGAACCGCGCGCCCCGGTACTTCAGCGCGAACATGTCCTCGACCTCGGACGGGTCCTCGCCGGCGAAGCCGAGCTCCGAGCGGACCCGGGCGTGCCAGTACTCGGCGAGGGCCTCGGCGAGCTGGACGGACAGGCCGTGCAGCTCCAGGTAGTCGCGGTAGGAGTTGGCCTCGAAGAGCTTGGCGGTCTCGCCGCCGATCCTCGAACCGACGGTGACGACCTGGAGGCCGATCACGTCGGTCTCGCCGGACTCCTCCGGGCGGAAGAAGTCCGCGAGGCACAGCCGGCGGCCCCGGCGCTGGCGCGGGAAGGTGAAGCGGGTGCGCTCCGAGCCGTCCTCGTGGAGCAGGATCAGGTCGTCGCCCTTGGAGACGCAGGGGTAGTAGCCGTAGACGACGGCTGCCTCGAGGAGGTTCTCGGTGTGCAGCTTGTCGAGCCAGCCGCGCAGGTGCGGGCGGCCCTCGGTCTCGGCCAGCTCCTCGTACGTCGGTCCGTCGCCGGCCCGGGCCTGCTTGAGGCCCCACTGGCCCTTGAAGAGGGCGCCCTCGTCCAGCCAGGAGGCGTACTCCTTGAGCTGGATGCCCTTGACGACCCTGCTTCCCCAGAACGGCGGGGTGGGGACGGGGTTGTCGACGGCGACGTCCGAGCGGACGCCCTCCTCCGGCTCCTCGACCTCCAGCACGGCCGTGTCCCGCTTGGGCACGCGGCGCTGCTTGAGCTCGGGGAGGACGGCACCCGGGACGCCGCGCTTGACCCCGATGAGCGCGTCCATGAGACGCAGCCCCTCGAAGGCGTCCCGCGCGTAGCGGACCTCGCCCTCGTAGATCTCGTGCAGGTCCTGCTCGACGTAGGCGCGGGTGAGGGCCGCGCCGCCGAGGATGACCGGGTACTCGGCCGCCAGCTTGCGCTGGTTCAGCTCCTGGAGGTTCTCCTTCATGATCACGGTGGACTTGACCAGGAGGCCGGACATGCCGATGACGTCGGCGCGGTTCTCCTCGGCGGCTTCCAGGATCGCGGAGACGGGCTGCTTGATGCCGATGTTGACGACGTTGTAGCCGTTGTTCGACAGGATGATGTCGACGAGGTTCTTGCCGATGTCGTGGACGTCGCCGCGGACGGTGGCCAGGACGATGGTGCCCTTGCCCTCCGCGTCCGACTTCTCCATGTGCGGCTCCAGATGGGCCACCGCGGACTTCATGACCTCGGCGGACTGGAGCACGAACGGCAGCTGCATCTGGCCGGAGCCGAAGAGCTCGCCGACGACCTTCATGCCTTCCAGCAGGGTGTCGTTGACGATGTCGAGGGCGGGCCGGGTCTGCAGGGCCTCGTCGAGGTCGGCCTCAAGACCCTTCTTCTCGCCGTCGATGATCCGGCGCTGGAGGCGCTCGTCGAGCGGCAGGGCGAGGAGCTCCTCGGCCTTGCCCTCCTTCATCGACTTCATGTTGACGCCCTCGAAGAGCTCCATGAGCCGCTGCAGCGGGTCGTACCCCTCGGCGCGGCGGTCGTAGATCAGGTCGTGGGCGACCTTGACCTGCTCCTCCTCCAGCCGGGCGATGGGCAGGATCTTCGAGGCGTGCACGATCGCGGAGTCCAGACCGGCCTTGACGCACTCGTCGAGGAAGACGGAGTTCAGGACGACGCGGGCCGCCGGGTTCAGCCCGAAGGAGATGTTGGAGAGGCCCAGCGTGGTCTGCACCTCGGGGTGGCGCTTCTTCAGCTCACGGATCGCCTCGATGGTGGCGATGCCGTCCTTGCGGGACTCCTCCTGCCCGGTACAGATGGTGAAGGTGAGGCAGTCGATGAGGATGTCCGACTCGTTGATGCCCCAGTTGCCGGTCAGGTCCTCGATCAGCCGCTCGGCGATGGTGACCTTGTGCTCGACGGTGCGGGCCTGGCCCTCCTCGTCGATGGTCAGCGCGATCAGCGCGGCGCCGTGCTCGGCGGCCAGCTGGGTGACCTTGACGAAGCGCGACTCGGGGCCGTCGCCGTCCTCGTAGTTCACGGAGTTGAGGACCGCGCGCCCGCCGAGCTTCTCCAGCCCGGCCCGCAGCACCGGCAGCTCGGTGGAGTCCAGCACGATCGGCAGCGTGGAGGCGGTGGCGAAACGGCCGGCCAGTTCGTTCATGTCGGCGACGCCGTCGCGGCCGACGTAGTCGACGCACAGGTCGAGCATGTGCGCGCCCTCGCGGATCTGGTCCCGGGCCATCTCCACGCAGTCGTCCCAGCGCGCCTCCAGCATGGCCTCGCGGAACTTCTTGGACCCGTTGGCGTTCGTACGCTCACCGATCGCGAGGTACGAGGTGTCCTGGCGGAACGGCACGGTCTGGTAGAGCGAGGCGGCGCCGGGCTCGGGGCGCGGGTCGCGGACGGCGGGGGTGAGACCGCGGGCCCGGTCGACGACCTGGCGCAGATGCTCGGGCGTCGTACCGCAGCAGCCGCCGATCAGGGAGAGACCGTAGTCGCTCACGAAGGCTTCCTGCGCGTCCGCCAGCCCCTCCGGGCCGAGCGGGAAGTGCGCGCCGTCCTTGGTCAGGACGGGCAGGCCCGCGTTCGGCATGCACATCAGCGGGGTGCGCGAGTGCCGGGCCAGATAGCGCAGGTGCTCGCTCATCTCGGCCGGGCCCGTCGAGCAGTTCAGCCCGATCAGATCGATGCCCAGGGGCTCCAGGGCGGTCAGCGCGGCGCCGATCTCGGAGCCGAGCAGCATGACGCCGGTCGTCTCGAAGGCCAGCGAGCAGATCAGCGGCACGTCGGCGCCCAGGGCCTCCATCGCGCGGCGTGCGCCGATGAGGCTGGACTTGGTCTGGAGCAGGTCCTGCGTGGTCTCCACGATCAGGGCGTCCGCGCCGCCGGCGAGCAGGCCCTCGGCGTTCTGCTGGTAGCCGTCCCGCAGCACGTCGTACGCGATGTGGCCGAGCGACGGCAGCTTGGTGCCGGGGCCGACGGAGCCGAGGACCCAGCGCTGGCGGCCGTCCTTCGCACCGAACTCGTCGGCGACCTCACGGGCGATGCGGGCGCCCGCCTCGGACAGTTCGAAGATCCGGTCGGCGATCTCGTACTCGTTCGCCGCCGAGTGGTTCGCGCCGAAGGTGTTCGTCTCCACGCAGTCCACACCGACCGCGAAGTACTCCTCGTGCACGGAGCGCACGATGTCGGGGCGGGTGAGATTCAGGATCTCGTTGCAGCCTTCGAGGTTCTCGAAGTCCTCCAGCGTGGGGTCCTGTGCCTGGAGCATGGTGCCCATGGCACCGTCGGCCACCACCACGCGGGTGGCGAGCGCCTCGCGGAGGGCTGCGGCTCGGTTCCGGCTGTCGGCGGAAGGGGTCGGCGACGAGGCCATGGATGTACTCCCAGGGATGCGACGGCTGTCGGCTTTGCGTCTTCGGCGGAAGGCGCACCCGGCCAGGGTAGCGGGGCGGCGTCCCGGACCGTCACTCTGTCCCACGAATCGGACGGCATGGCTTCCCGCGGCCGTCCGGACCGGTGAGGTGCCGCAGACTTCCCTAGTGATCGAGCATGGGTCGGCATCGACCGATAGTGTTCAGCATTGTCGAACATGATGGAGGAGTACGGCGCGATGGCCAAGAACATCCAGTCGCTGGAGCGGGCGGCCGCGATGCTGCGTCTGCTGGCGGGCGGCGAGCGGCGGCTGGGGCTGTCCGACATCGCCTCCTCCCTGGGCCTGGCCAAGGGCACCGCGCACGGCATCCTGCGCACGCTCCAGCACGAGGGCTTCGTCGAGCAGGACGCGGCGTCCGGCCGCTACCAGCTGGGGGCCGAGCTGCTGCGCCTGGGCAACAGCTATCTGGACGTGCACGAGCTGCGGGCCCGCGCCCTGGTCTGGACGGACGACCTGGCCCGGTCCAGCGGCGAGAGCGCCCACCTGGGCGTCCTGCACCAGCAGGGCGTGCTGATCGTCCACCACGTCTTCCGGCCGGACGACAGCCGGCAGGTCCTGGAGGTCGGGGCCATGCAGCCGCTGCACTCCACGGCCCTGGGCAAGGTGCTGTCCGCCTACGACCCGGTGGCCCACACGGAGGCCCTGGAGGCCGAGCGGCAGGCCTTCACGCCCCGCACCGTCACCGACCCGGAGGAGTTCGAGTCGATGCTCGACCTGATCCGCGCGCGCGGCTGGGCGGCCGACGTGGAGGAGACCTGGGAGGGCGTGGCCGCGGTGGCCGCCCCGATCCACGACCGGCGCCGGATGCCCGTGGGCGCCGTGGCCGTGACCGGAGCCGTGGAGCGGGTCTGCGCGGACGGCGAGCTGCGTCCGGACCTCGTGGCGGCGGTACGGGACTGCGCCCGCGCGGTCTCCCGGGATCTGGGCGCCAGGCGCTTCTGAGCACCCCTCCGGATCACGCGTAACGATCGAGTTATAGAACACACAACCCTTGACGCCTCTCTCACCTGGGAGAAACACTGCCGTTCATCGGTCGGCATTGTCGAACAGCTAACGGAAACAAGCGTTAGGGTGTGACAGTGCCAAGGGCCGGCAACGTCCTCACATGAGGGCGCGGACCACCGGAGGGACCCGGGGTTCGGCTTCCCTGGACGAACGACAAAGGAGTCGCGGGTGTCCAGCTCCGACATCTTCATCGGCGAGACCATCGGTACCGCCGTACTCATCCTGCTCGGCGGCGGTGTCTGTGCCGCCGTGACGCTCAAGCACTCCAAGGCGCAGAACGCCGGCTGGCTCGCCGTCACCTTCGGGTGGGGGTTCGCGGTCCTGACCGGCGCCTATCTGGCCGGCGGCGTGTCCGGCGCGCAGCTCAACCCTGCCGTCACCATCGGTCTGGCGATCGAGGGCGGCACCAAGTGGAGCGACGTACCGCTGTACCTCGGCTCCCAGCTCCTCGGCGCGATCATCGGCGCGGTGCTGGTCTGGCTGACCTACTACGGGCAGTTCCGCGCCCATCTCACCGACCCGGAGGTCCTCAAGGCCCATACGGGTGAAGAGGGCATGGTCGACAAGGCCGCGGCCCCCGCGGCCGGACCGGTCCTCGGCGTGTTCTCCACCGGCCCCGAGATCCGCAACGCCGTGCAGAACGTCGTCACCGAGATCATCGCCACCGTCGTGCTGGTCCTGGCGATCCTCACCCAGGGCCTCAACAACGAGGGCAACGGCCTCGGCACGCTCGGCGCCCTGATCACCGCACTGGTGGTCGTCTCGATCGGTCTCTCGCTCGGCGGCCCGACGGGCTACGCGATCAACCCGGTTCGCGACCTCGGTCCGCGTATCGTGCACGCGCTGCTTCCGCTGCCGAACAAGGGCGGATCCGACTGGGGCTACGCGTGGATCCCGGTCGTCGGACCGCTCATCGGCGGCGCGATCGCCGGCGGGCTCTACAACGTCGCCTTCGCCTGAGCCGCAGAGCCCAGAGCCGTCACCCCCACGACCACACAGACTTCCGGGAGAGCACACCGTGACCGACGCACACACCACCGGCACCCACGGCACCGGGCCGTTCATCGCCGCCATCGACCAGGGCACCACGTCCAGCCGCTGCATCGTCTTCGACAAGGACGGCCGGATCGTCTCCGTCGACCAGAAGGAGCACGAACAGATCTTCCCGAAGCCGGGCTGGGTCGAGCACGACGCGACCGAGATCTGGGAGAACGTGCAGGAGGTCGTGGCGGGCGCCATCGTCAAGGCCGGCATCACCGCCGCCGACGTGAAGGCGATCGGCATCACCAACCAGCGCGAGACCACGCTGCTCTGGGACAAGCACACCGGTGAGCCCGTCCACAACGCCCTCGTCTGGCAGGACACCCGCACCGACGCGCTCTGCAAGGAGCTCGGCCGCAACGTCGGCCAGGACCGCTTCCGCCGCGAGACCGGCCTGCCGCTCGCCTCGTACTTCGCCGGGCCCAAGGTCCGCTGGCTGCTCGACAACGTCGAGGGGCTGCGCGAGCGTGCCGAGCGCGGCGACATCCTCTTCGGCACCATGGACTCCTGGGTCATCTGGAACCTGACCGGCGGGACCGACGGCGGGGTGCACGTCACCGACGTCACCAACGCCTCGCGCACCCTGCTGATGAACCTGCACCGCATGGAGTGGGACGACAAGATCCTCTCCTCCATCGGCATTCCGGCCGCGGTGCTGCCCGAGATCCGTTCCTCCGCCGAGGTGTACGGCCACGCCAAGGGCGGCGTGCTCGACGGCGTGCCGGTCGCCTCCGCGCTCGGTGACCAGCAGGCCGCGCTGTTCGGCCAGACGTGTTTCGCCGAGGGCGAGGCCAAGTCGACGTACGGCACCGGCACCTTCATGCTGCTGAACACCGGCGAGACGCCCGTCAACTCCTACAACGGGCTGCTGACCACGGTCGGCTACCAGATCGGCGACCAGAAGCCGGTCTACGCCCTGGAGGGGTCGATCGCCGTCACCGGTTCGCTGGTGCAGTGGATGCGCGACCAGATGGGCCTGATCCAGTCCGCGGCCGAGATCGAGACCCTGGCCTCCTCGGTCGAGGACAACGGCGGCGCGTACTTCGTGCCGGCCTTCTCCGGCCTGTTCGCCCCGTACTGGCGGCCGGACGCCCGCGGCGTCATCGCCGGTCTCACCCGCTACGTCACCAAGGCGCACATCGCCCGTGCCGTGCTGGAGGCCACCGCCTGGCAGACCCGCGAGATCAGCGACGCCATGACGAAGGACTCCGGCGTCGAGCTGACCGCGCTCAAGGTCGACGGCGGCATGACCTCCAACAACCTGCTGATGCAGACCCTCGCCGACTTCCTGGACGCACCCGTGGTGCGGCCCATGGTCGCCGAGACCACCTGCCTCGGCGCCGCCTACGCCGCCGGCCTCGCCGTCGGCTTCTGGCCGGACACCGACGCGCTGCGCGCCAACTGGCGCCGGGCCGCCGAGTGGACCCCCCGCATGGACGCGGACACCCGCGACCGTGAGTACAAGAGCTGGCTCAAGGCCGTGGAACGCACCATGGGCTGGCTCGAGGACGAGGAGTAGAAAGACAATGACCACCCTGCAGAGCGTCCCCGCCCTCGGGACGCATCCGGCCTCCGGCTCCCTTCCGAGCCGCGCCGAGACCCGGGAGCAGCTTTCCAAGGCGACGTACGACCTCCTGGTGATCGGCGGCGGAATCCTGGGCATCTCCACCGCCTGGCATGCCGCGCAGTCCGGACTGCGGGTGGCCCTGGTGGATGCCGGTGACTTCGCCGGCGCCACCTCCTCCGCCTCCTCCAAGCTGCTCCACGGCGGTCTGCGCTACCTGCAGACCGGCGCGGTGAAGCTGGTCGCGGAGAACCACTTCGAGCGGCGTGCGGTGTCCCGTCAGGTGGCCCCGCACCTGGCCAACCCGCTCACCTTCTACCTGCCGGTCTACAAGGGCGGGCCGCACGGCGCCGCCAAGCTCGGCGCGGGCGTGTTCGCGTACTCGGCGCTGTCCGCCTTCGGCGACGGCGTCGGCCATGTGATCAGCCCGGCGAAGGCACAGCGCGACGTGCCGGAGCTGCGTACGGACAACCTGAAGGCCGTCGCGGTCTACGGCGACGACCAGATGAACGACGCCCGGATGGCGCTGATGACGGTCCGTGCGGCCGTCGAGGCGGGGGCGACCGTCCTCAACCACGCGGCGGTGACCGGACTGCGGTTCACCCGGGGCAGGGTGACCGGCGCCGAGCTCCAGGACCGCACGGACGGCACGGAGTTCGGCGTCACCGCCCGGCTGGTGCTCAACGCCACCGGGCCGTGGGTCGACCACCTGCGGAAGATGGAGAACCCGGACGCGGCTCCGTCGATCCGGCTGTCCAAGGGCGCGCACCTGGTGCTCAGGCGCACCCGCCCCTGGAAGGCCGCGCTGGCCACACCGATCGACAAGTACCGCATCACGTTCGCCCTGCCGTGGGAGGACATGCTGCTGCTCGGCACGACGGACGAGGAGTACGAGGGCGATCCGGCGGATGTCGCGGTGACCGAGAAGGACACCGCGCAGATCCTGGACGAGGCGGCGTTCTCCATCCGGGACCAGCAGTTGTCGCGCGATCTGATCACGTACTCCTTCGCGGGGCTGCGGGTGCTGCCGGGCGGGCCCGGTGACACCTCGAAGGCGAAGCGCGAGACGGTGGTGACGGAGGGCCGCGGCGGGATGCTGTCGGTCGCGGGCGGCAAGTGGACGACGTTCCGCCACATCGGCCGCACGGTGATGAACAAGCTGGCCACGCTCCCCGGGCACCCGCTCGGCGAGGACATGGAGCCGGTCTCGCGGCTGCCGAGGAAGCTCCCGCTGCCCGGTATCGCCAACCCGAACGCGGTGGCGCACCGTCTGCTGATCGATGGCGGTACGCCGGGTCCGCGGATGTCGGCCGACACGGCACGGCACCTGGCCACGCACTACGGTTCGCTGTCGTTCGACATCGCGCGGCTGGCCAACGAGAGCCCCGCGCTCGCCGAGCGCATCCACCCCGACGCCCCGGAGATCTGGGCCCAGGTCGCCTACGCGCGCGACCACGAGTGGGCCGAGACCGCGGACGACGTGCTGCGCCGGCGGACCACGCTGACGATCCGGGGACTGGCCACGGACGAGATCCGGGCCGGTGTGGAGTCGGTGCTCGGCGACCGGAAGAGCTGACCTGTCACAAGGCCGGGGGCGGCGTCCGGGGGGACGCCGCCCCCGGCCTTGTGTGCCGATTCCGCCGATGGGCGCACGGGCCGTCGCCGGGGACGCATAATGGTGCGATACATCGGATGTCTGGAGGTCGCCCATGGCTGTCACTGACGAGGCCATCGAGAAGATCAAGGGAATGATCGTCTCGGGTGCGCTACGGCCCGGCGATCGTCTCCCCAAGGAGAGCGAACTCGCCGCGGAGCTCGGCCTGTCCCGCAACTCGCTGCGGGAAGCGGTGCGCGCCCTGTCGCTGATCCGCATTCTCGATGTGCGCCAGGGCGACGGCACGTATGTCACGAGCCTCGATCCGCAGCTGCTGCTGGAGGCGCTCAGCTTCGTCGTGGACTTCCACCGCGACGACACGGTGCTGGAGTTCCTGGCGGTCCGCCGGATCCTGGAGCCGGCCGCGACGGCGATGGCGGCGAGCCGGATCAGCGAGGAGCAGCTGGACGTGCTCAGCGCCCAGCTGGACGCGCTGGGCGAGCGCCCGTCGGTCGAGGAACTGGTCGCCTGCGACCTGGAGTTCCACCGCGGGATCGTCCAGTCCTCCGGCAATTCGGTGCTCTGCTCGCTGCTCGACGGGCTGTCGGGCCCGACGACCCGGGCCCGGGTCTGGCGCGGTCTGACGCAGGAGGACGCGGTGAGCCGCACCCTCCATGAGCACCGGGCGATCCTCTCGGCGCTGCGGGACGGCGACGCGGAGGCCGCGCGGGCGTGGGCGACGGTGCATGTGGCCAGCGTGGAGCAGTGGCTGCGCTCGACGCTCTAGCCGCGGGCGCGGGGCCTGCCGGGGCCCCGCCCCGCCCCGGACCGAGAACGCCGGACGGGCTGATGGGCCCGTCCGGCGTCCTGGGTGCGATGCGGCTGTCAGTCCTGTTCCTCGCGGCTGGCATAGCGCGAGGCGACCAGGGCGATGATGATGATGGCGCCGTTGAGGAACTTCTCCCACTGGCCCGGAACACCGGCCAGGGTCATCACATTGACGACCAGCCGAAGGGTGAGTACGCCGGTGAGCGCGCCGAATATGGTGCCGCGGCCCCCCTTCAGACCGATCCCGCCGATCACGGCGGCCGCCATGACGTCGAAGATCATGTCCTTGCCCTGCGTGGCCCCGACCGAACCGTAGTGGCCGGTGTAGAGGATGCCGGCGAAGGCGGCGAGCAGCCCGCCGACCGCCAGGACGATCCAGGTGACGCGGTCGACGCGGATACCCGCGGCGCGGGCGGCCTCCGGGTTGCCGCCGATCGCGTAGAGCGAGCGCCCGTGCCGCGTCCAGGCCAGCACCGCGCCGCCGACGGCGAACAGCGCCAGGCAGATCCAGACGGCCGCCGGCGCGCCGAGCCAGGAGGCCTTGCCCAGGTAGCTGAAGGAGGACGGGACGTCGATGATCGACTTGCCCTCGGTGATGCCGTTGTGGAGACCCCGCAGCATCATCAGCATGCCGAGCGTCGCGATGAACCCGTTGACGCGCAGTTTCAGCATCAGGAAGCCGTTGAAGGCGCCGATCACCACGCCCGCCAGCAGGCAGAGCGGGACCGCTGTCCAGCCCGGCATCACCCCGAGACCGGCGAACCGGTCGCCTCCGCCGGGCAGCACCAGCCACAGCGCGATGACCGGTGCGATACCGATCGTCGACTCCAGCGACAGGTCCATCCGTCCGCAGATCAGGATGAAGGCCTGGGCGAGCACCAGCAGGCTGAGCTCGGAGGACTGCTGGACGACGTTGATCAGGTTCTGGGAGGTCAGGAACACCGGCGAGACGATGAATCCGACCAGCATCACCACCAGGATCACCGGCACCAGCGAGAAGTCGCTCCACCGGATCAGCTTCAGCCGGTCCAGCGGGCGGTCGCCCGCGACCGGGCCCTTCAGCGCGCTCTCGATGTCTTCGGCCGCCGGAGGCCTTACCGTGCCGGTCATTCCCTTTCCCCCACACCTTCCATGGCGGCGACGAGTTCTCCGTCGGCCCACCCGCTTGCGAATGTCTCGACCACCCGTCCGTGGAACAGGGCGAGTACGCGGTCACAGACCCGTAGGTCGTCCAGCTCGTCGGAGATGATCACTGCGGCGTTCCCCTCGTCGGCGACCTGCCGTACGACCCCGAGGAGCGAGTCCTTGGACTTGACGTCCACGCCCGCGGTGGGCCGGACCGCCACCAGCACGCTGGGCTTGCGCGCCAGCGCGCGGGCGACCACCACCTTCTGCTGGTTGCCGCCGGAGAGCCCGGAGACGGGCTGCTCGGGCCCCTGGGTCTTGATGTCCAGCGAGCTGATCATCGTCCGGGCGAACTCCCTGGTGCGGGAGGGCAGTACGGTCCCCCACGGTCCCAGCTGGTCGGTGACCGTGAGGGTGGCGTTCTCGGCGACGCTGCGCCCGAGGACGAGGCCCTGGTCGTGCCGGTCCTCGGGTATGTAGCCGATCCCGGCGTCCAGGGCGTGCGGCACGCTGCCCGAGCGCACCGCCGTGCCGTGCACCCGGACCGTGCCGCCGTCCGCCTTGCGCATGCCCGCCAGCACCTCGCCCAGCGCGGTGTTGCCGCTGGCCGCGGAACCGGCCAGGCCGAGCACCTCACCGGGGCGCACCTGGAGGTCCAGCGGCTCGAACCAGTCCTCCAGGGCGAGCCCCTGGACGCTCAGGACGGGTTCGGCCGACGGGTCGGGCGGCGTGGCCGTGCCGGCCGCGTGCCAGGCGACGGCGCCGCCGGACTTCTCCCCCGTCATCGCCGACACGAGCTCGTTCTTCTCGATGTCGGCGACCGGGGCCGTCAGTACGTGGCGGGCGTCGCGGTAGACGGTGACCGCCGTGCACAGCTCGTACACCTCCTGCAGATGGTGGGAGATGAAGAGGAACGCCACCCCCTGGCTCTGCAGTGCGCGGAGCTTGTCGAAGAGCCGGCCGATGCCGCGGGCGTCGAGCTGGGCGGTCGGCTCGTCGAGGATGATCAGCCGGGCGCCGAAGGACAGCGCGCGGGCGATCTCGACGAACTGCCGCTGCTCGACGTCGAGATCGCGCGCCCGGGTGTTCGGGTCGACCTGGACGCCGTAGTCGGCGAGGAGCTGCTCCGCGCGTCTGCGCAGCCTCCCCCAGCTGATCCAGCGGGAGTTGTCGTCGAACCGGTTGAGGAAGAGGTTCTCGGCGACGGTCAGATCGGGCACGACCATGGACTTCTGGTAGACGCAGGCGACCTTCGACTGCCAGGCCGAGGTGTCCCCGAAGGCGGGCGCGGGCTGCCCGCCGAAGGTGACCGTGCCCGCGTCCGCCTTGTGGAGTCCGGTCAGCACGCTGACCAGCGTCGACTTGCCCGCGCCGTTGCGTCCGACGAGTGCGTGCGACTCACCCGGCAGCACGGTGAGCTTCACGCCGTCGAGCGCCACGGTCGGCCCGAAGCGTTTGACGACGCCTTCCGCCTGTACGGCAGGAGGGGGTGCCTGGTCCATGGCTAGCTCTTCTTCTCCAGCTGGTTGGCCCACAGCTTCGGGTCGTCGACGTTGTCCTTCGTCACCAGGGGCGCGGGGAGCTGGTCCTCGAAGCCGTTCGGGATCTTGATGATGGTGGAGTCGTGGTCGGTCGGGCCCGCCTTGAAGGTCTTCCCGTCCAGCGCCGCCTTCGCGTAGTACAGCGCGTACTTCGCGTACAGGTCGGCGGGCTGGGAGATCGTCGCGTCGATCTTCCCGGCCTTGATGGCGTCGAACTCCTCCGGGATGCCGTCGTTGGAGATGATCGTGATGTGGCCCGGCGTGCCGGCCGGCTTCAGCAGCTTCTTCTGCTCCAGGAGCGCGAGGGTGGGCTGCAGGAAGACACCGCCGGCCTGCATGTAGATGCCGTTGATGTCGGGGTGCGCTGCCAGGGTCGACTGGAGCTTCGCGGAGGCGACGTCGCCCTTCCAGTCGGTGGCCAGCTCGAAGACCTTGATGCCCGGGTAGTCCTTGTCCATGCAGGCCTTGAAGGCCTCGGACCGGTCGCGGCCGTTGATCGAGGAGAGGTCGCCCTGGAACTCGACGACCTTGCCCTTGCCCTTCAGCTGCTCGCCGAGGTACTTGCAGGCGTTCGTGCCGTACGCCTTGTTGTCGGCGCGCACCACCATGTAGATGCTGCCCTTGTCCGGGCGGGTGTCGACGCTGATGACGGGGATCTTCTTGTCGTTCAGCGTGTTGAGCGACTCGGCTATCGCACCGGTGTCCTGCGGGGCCATCACCACGGCCTTGGCGCCCTGGTCGGTGAAGGTCTGGACGTTGGCGACCAGCTTGCCGATGTCGTTCTGGGAGTTGGTCAGCGGCAGTGCCTTGACCTCGCCGCCCTTGACGCCCTTCTCGATGTAGTTCTGGTACGAGTTCCAGAAGTCGCTGTCGCTGCGCGGCAGGTCGATGCCGACCTTGCCGCTACCCGCACCGTCGTCCGATGATTCGCGGTTGCAGCCCGCGAGGGCAGTGACGGCCAGCAGTACGGCGCAGGCCGCCGCACTCGTCGTACGCACTCTCATTGGTGTCCCGTTCCTTTGTGGAGTACCGGCTCGAAGGATCTGATGGCATTGCGGGGGTGCGTGGTGCAGGTGGTGCAGATGGTGTGAGACATGCGGGCCGGACCGTCCGAGCCGGGGCCGCACCTCCCGGGTCAGCTGTCGGCGGGGCGCAGGCGCAGGCCCTGCATCCCCCCGTCGACGGCCAGTGCCGTGCCCGTCACGGAGGCCGCGGCGGGGCTGGCGAGGTAGAGGATCGCGGCGGCCACCTCGTCGGCCGAGACCAGCCGGCCCAGCGGCTGCCGGGCGTTGAGGGCCGCGCGTTCGGCGGCCGGGTCGTCGGCCTGGCCGAGCAGCCGGCCGATCCACGGGGTGTCCGCGGTGCCCGGGTTGACGCAGTTGACCCTGACCCCCTCGCGGACGTGGTCGGCGGCCATGGCGAGCGTCAGCGAGAGGACCGCGCCCTTGCTCGCGCTGTACAGGGCGCGCTGGGGCAGCCCCGCGGTCGCGGCGATCGAGCAGGTCTGGGTGATCGAGACGGCGCCGGGCCGCTCGGCGGCGGCCCGCCGCAGGTGCGGCAGGGCGTGCCGGGCGGTGCGGACCATGCCGAGGACGTTGATGTCCAGGACCCGGGTCCACTCGTCGTCGTCGTTGTCCTCGACGGAGCCGATGGAGCCGATGCCGGCGTTGGACACCAGGGTGTGCAGGGAGCCCAGTTCGGCGGCGGCCCGGTCGACGGCCTCGCGGACGGCGCCGTCGTCCGTGACGTCCGCCTTGACGGCGAGGGTGCCCTCGGGGGCGCCCGCGGTCTCCCGGTCCAGGACCGCGACGCGGGCCCCGCGGGCCAGCAGCATGGTCGCGACGGCGGCCCCGATGCCGGATGCGCCTCCCGTCACCAGTGCGTTCATGCCCTCGAAGTCGCGTGTGCCGGTCATCGGCCGTCCTCCTCGTTCGTGCGGCGGGCCTGCCAGACGGGGCCCTCGGGATAGCGGTGTGCGGCGATCGACTCGGGGTGCATCCGGGCCGAGAAGCCCGGCGCCGCCGGAGTGGTGTAGCGGCCGTTCTCGATCACCACGGGGTCGACGAAGTGTTCGTGGAGGTGGTCGACGTACTCGATCACCCGGTCGTCCCAGCTGCCGGAGACGGCCACGTAGTCGAACATCGAGAGGTGCTGGACCAGTTCGCACAGTCCGACGCCTCCGGCGTGCGGGCAGACCGGTACGCCGAACTTGGCGGCGAGCAGCAGGATCGCCAGGTTCTCGTTGACGCCCGCGACGCGCGCGGCGTCGATCTGGACGAAGTCGACGGCCCCGGCCTGGAGCAGCTGCTTGAACACGACCCGGTTGGCGACGTGCTCGCCGGTGGCGACCTTGACGGGCTGTCCGGCGCGCACGGCCGCGTGGCCGAGGACGTCGTCGGGGCTGGTCGGCTCCTCGATCCAGTGCGGCTCGTACGGTGCGAGCGCGGTCATCCACGCGACGGCGTCGGAGACGTCCCAGCGCTGGTTGGCGTCGACGGCGATCCGTACGTCGGTGCCGACGGCCTCACGGGCGAGTGCGAGCCGGCGGACGTCGTCGCCGACGTCACCGCCGACCTTCAGCTTGATCTGGGTGAAGCCGTCGGCGACGGCCTCCTTGGCCAGCCGGACCAGCTTGTCGTCGGAGTAGCCGAGCCAGCCGGGCGAGGTGGTGTAGGCGGGGTATCCCTCGGCGCGCAGCCGCTCGGCGCGGGCGGCCCGGCCCGGCTCGGCGGCTCGCAGGATGGCGAGCGCCTCGTCGGGGGTGAGGGCGTCGGTGAGGTAACGGAAGTCGACGAGGGAGACGAGCTCCTCCGGGGTCATCCCGGCCAGGAACTCCCAGACGGGTCTGCCCGCGTGTTTGGCCGCGAGGTCCCAGGCGGCGTTGACGACCGCGCCGGCCGCCATGTGCATCACACCCTTCTCGGGCCCCAGCCAGCGCAGTTGGGAGTCGTGGGTGAGATCGCGGTAGAGCGCGCCGAGGTCGGCGGCGGTACGGGGCACCGGCCGTCCGACCAGATAGGGCCGCAGCGCCTCGATGGCGGCCGCCATCACCTCGTTGCCGCGCCCGATGGTGAAACAGAAGCCATGTCCCTCGATGCCGCCGCCGTCCTCATGGTCCGCGGCGTCGGTACGCAGTACGACATAGGCAGCCGAGTAGTCGGGATCGGGGTTCATGGCGTCCGAGCCGTCCAGTTGTTCCGAGGTCGGAAACCGGATGTCGTGGACCTCGAAATCCGTGACGGTCTGACTCATGTGCGCCCCCAGGGGAAATAACATCGGACCTCTGCTCTGGTCATCCGATGTATAGCGCCCTGAAGGCCCCAACGTCCAGAGTTGAGCGGAAACTGTCCCCACACAGCTCGGATGTATCGTCCCGCAGACGCCCTGGTCGGGCCGATGATGCACCTGGCTCGCCCGGGATCACCCGGCCGTGCGCAGGGGCTGCGGCGAGAGGGGCCGGAAGCCGTAAGGTTGTTCCGTACGCAAGGGAACTTCGGAAGGAGGCCTGGGTGATCGAGCTCGAGGGGGTTCCCGAGCTGATCGACCCGGTCATGGTGGCCGCGTTCGAGGGGTGGAACGACGCAGGTGACGCCGCCTCCACGGCGGTGGCGCACCTGGACCGGGAGTGGAAGGGCGAGGTGTTCGCGGCGCTGGACGCCGAGGACTACTACGACTTCCAGGTCAACCGCCCGACGGTCTGGCTGGACGGCGGGGTGCGCAAGGTCACCTGGCCGACGACCCGGCTCTCCGTGGTCCGCATCGGCGGGGACAAGCCCCGCGATCTCGTCCTGGTCCGGGGCATCGAGCCGTCGATGCGCTGGCGCTCGTTCTGCAACGAGATCCTGGGCTTCGCCCATGAACTGGGCGTCGAGATGGTGGTGGTGCTCGGTGCGCTGCTCGGCGACACCCCGCACACCCGTCCGGTACCGGTCAGCGGTGTCACGTCCGATCCGGACCTGGCCAGGACCATGGACCTGGAGGAGACGCGCTACGAGGGGCCGACCGGCATCGTCGGCATCCTCCAGGAGGCCTGCACGCACGCGGGCGTGCCCGCGGTGAGCCTGTGGGCGGCGGTGCCGCACTACGTGTCGCAGCCGCCCAACCCGAAGGCCACGCTGGCGCTGCTGAACCGCCTGGAGGACCTCATCGGTCTGCGCATCCCGCTGGGCGAACTGCCCGAGGACGCCCGCGCCTGGCAGCTCGGGGTGGACCAACTGGCCGCCGACGACAGCGAGGTCGCGGAGTACGTGCAGACGCTGGAGGAGGCCCGGGACACCGCGGAGCTGCCCGAGGCGAGCGGCGAGGCCATCGCCCGGGAGTTCGAGCGCTATCTGCGGCGCCGGGACCCGGGGCCGGGCGGCGCACCGGGCGGGCACGCCACGGAGAGCGGGGACGGCTCGTATCTGCGGGACACGTCGAGCGGCCGGACCAGACCGCCGAAGCCGCCCCGTCCGGAGACCGGCCCCGGGCCCGTCCCCGGGAGCGGCGGCCCGCCGCCGGATTCGTCGGATGACTCCGGGGAGGATGCTCCGGAGGACGACTGATCCGGACACCAGGGGGGCCGGGCGGGTGCACACCCGCCCGGCCCCCCTGGTGCGTCACCGGCGTTCAGGAACAGATGAAGCGCGCCGCGCCCCAGTCCCCGTGGTCACCGGTCTTGGACCCGTTGGTGTCCGTGACCTTCAGGTGCACGTGCCGCGCCCCGTCGAGCGGGACGTCGACAGGGACGGTCGCCGACGCCCCCGTCACCTTCGGCGAGGTCCACAGCACCTTGCCGTCCGCCTCGACGGAGAACGCCACCTCGCCGTAGCCGTTGATCTCGTCGTCGATCCCGGCGTCGGCGGTGAACTTCGAGCAGTGTCCGCCGAGGTAGACCTCGATGTCGGAGTCGGCGTGGGTGCCGATCCCCTTCTCGTACACCGTTCCGGCCAGGGTCAGCGGGTGGCCGTCGGCCGCGCCGGACTCGCCGTTGCTGCGGTCGCGTTCGGCGGGGCCGTACCCGTTCGTCGAGGTCAGCCACTCCAGATCCCCGGCCCACACCTCACCGGTGGGGGGCGCCGGCATCACTGAGGCGGCGAACCGCCGGACCGCCGTGCGGGACTCGCCCGCCGACCGGTAGCGCGCGAGCGCGGTGATCCGCGCCTCCCCCACCGCGGCGTCCTTCGCCGGGGTGACCTGGACCTCCACCCGCCGGGTGGTGCCCGCCGGGATCCGGGCCACGGTCGCGGCCGGGGCGGCCTGCCAGCCCTCGGGGACGTCGAGCGAGACCGCCGCGTCCGTGACGTCTGCCTTGCCCGCGGTGACGTCGACGGTGACGGTGCCCGTGGCCCCGGCGCCGATCTCCTGCCCCTGGGGAGCGGAGACGGCGGCCGTCGCCTCGGCGTTCCGTCCGCCGACCGCGCTGGTCCGCTCCAGCTTCACGGAGAACTTCTTGCCGGTGGGGAGCGGAGCGGTCTTGATCTTCACCACGCCGCCGCGGTCGTCACGGTCGTACCACCAGCCCTGCTTCGCGGCGGCATAGGCGGCCGCCGATCCGAGCCGGGGCAGCTTGCCCGCGAGCTTCACCGCGCCCGGCTCCGAACCGGTGTGCACGCTGAACTCGTACGGGCGGCTGCTCTGCTTGCCCGTGAACGTCCCCTTGCTCGCGCCGATGTCCACGGTGATGTCGCCCGCGCCCCTGGCCGGTGCCCGGACGTCGGCCCGCTGCGTGGCGTACGCGCCGTCGCGGTGCTGACGGGTCACGCCGTCGTCCTCGTACAGGGTGAACGAGGACCTGCCCTGCGGGTAGATGTCCCAGGCGAGCGGGGAGGCGGCGGTGCGGTCCTTGTAGGAACGGATGCCCGGCCACATCGGCACACTGGCACCGGCCCTGACGAAGAGCGGCAGGGTGTCGAGCGGGGCGCTGTAGTCGTCGACCGTGACCGGCCCCTCGTACGTCCGCCCGCTCCAGTAGTCCGTCCAGGTGCCCTTCGGCAGGTAGATGCCGTCGCGCTCGGTGGTGTCCTGGTAGACGGGGGCGACGAGGAAGTCCTCGCCGGACATGAACTCGTACTTCGCCGCGTCCGTTGCAGCCTTCGGGTCGTCCGGGTACTCCAGCGCCAGCGGGCGGACCATGCCGACACCGGTCTCGGTGGCCTCGTGCGCGTAGGAGTACTGGTAGGGCAGCAGCGACTCCTTCAGCTTGAGGTAGTCGCGGTTGATGGAGGTGTACGGCTCCCCGTAGCGGAAGGGCTGCTTGTCGCTGGCCGCCCAGCCGTCCATGGTCATCGTGGTCCCGAGGAACATCTTCCACTGGAGGTCACGGGTGTACGTCTTGGCGCTGCCGCCGAAGATGCCGTCGACGTCGCCGGTGGTGTAGGCGAGTCCGGACATCGTGGCGCCGGCGTAGGTCGGGATCTGCCAGCGGATGTAGTCCCAGGTGCCGTACTGGTCGCCGGACCACTGGACCCCGCAGCGCTGCGCGCCCGACCAGCTCTCGGGGGCGTAGGTGAAGCCGCGGGCGTCGCTGTTGTCCTCGATGCCCTTGTAGGCGTCCTTGCAGCCGTCCAGGGCGAACTTGTAGCCCTCGCCGATCCAGGCGACGTCGAGCTTGGCGACGCGCTGGCCGGCCTTGACCTGGTCGGCGATCTTCTCGATGCCGTCCTGGGTCCAGAGGCCGAGCTGCATGTCGCGGTCCCGGAGCCCCTGGGAGGTCTCCGCGAGGTCCTCGTAGCCGCAGCCGTAGCCGTCGTTGACGAGCATCCAGCCGTTGGGCATGTCGTTCTCGACGTAGCCGTCGGCGACCTTCAGCGCGTCCAGGGTGTGGCGCTCGCCGCGGTTGGCGTTGTGCAGGTAGCAGTCGGCGTCGCCGATCTCCATGCCGTACACCGGCGGCAGGAAGGGCTTGCCGGTGAGCCGGGTGTACTGGCCGATGACGTCCTTGGCGCTGTCGCCCGCGAAGTAGTAGGCGTCGAAGCGCCGTTCCTGCTCGGTGGTGGTCACCGGGTCGGTGAAGGCGTAGGTGCCCGGCGCGAAGGTGTTGCGGAAGACGCCGTAGCCGGCCGACGAGAGGTAGAACGGCACCGAGTTGGGGTGGCCGCCGTCGTCCCAGTTGTAGTCGACGCCGACCTCGACGGTCTTGTCCCGGTGCGAGGTGTTGCCGCGGCCGTTCTGCATCCCGGCGCCGTAGAACTGCTCGTCGGCGCCGCGGGCCAGGGTCTGGGTGGTCTTGTCGGCGTCCCAGCTCAGCCCCTTCGCCTCGGACCAGACCTGGCTGCCGTCGGCCCGGTACAGGGCGAACCGCAGCGGCGACTTGTAGGCACGCAGCGTGACGCTCTTGGTGGAGAGCTCGTAGCGGTCGCTCCGCTCCTTCCACCGGGTGCGGGGCGGGGCGCCCTGCGGCAGGACGATGGCATCGCCCGCCGGGTCCTCGAACGTGCCGTCGGGGGCGAGTTCGATACGGAAGGTGTCCTCGGACACGAAGCTGACCCGGGCCTTCGCGGCCCCGGCACTCAGGCCGTAGACGGGTCCGTCGGCCGTGAAGCCAGTGAGATCGCCGACCGTCGTGCCGGCGGGTCCGGCCGGGTCGGCGGCCTGTGCGCTGCCCGGCCCCGAGAGCGCGGCGAGCAGTCCCAGCAGCGCTGCAACTACTGCCCCTCTGATGCGCGTTGATGATTGCATAGAGCGCTTTTAGCGCAGTACCGAGCATTTGACCATGGACAAAACGGAACCGGCCCCGAACTTCATCAAGAAGTTCGGGGCCGGTGAACGGACGTAATACGGCGGGCAGTTACAGCGCGACACCGAGCAGGGCGTCGACGGTGCGCGAGACGAGTCCCGGCGCCCCCTCGTCCGTCCCGCCCCCGGCGGTCTGCCGCTCGGCCCAGCGGTCCACGGCGGCCAGGGCCGCCGGAGCGTCCAGGTCGTCGGCGAGGGCCGCGCGGACCTCCTCGACCAGGGCGTCGGCTGACAGCCCGTCCGGCCGCGAGACGGCGGCGCGCCAGCGCGCGAGACGCGCCACGGCGTCGGCGAGCACCTGGTCGGTCCACTCCCAGTCGGCGCGGTAGTGGTGCGAGAGCAGGGCGAGCCGGATCGCCGCCGCGTCCACTCCGTCGCGGCGCAGCGCCGAGACGAAGACCAGGTTGCCCCGGGACTTGGACATCTTCTCGCCGTCCAGGCCGACCATGCCGGCGTGCACGTACGCCTGGGCGAACGGGTGCTCGCCGGTCAGCACCTGGGCGTGCGAGGCGCCCATCTCGTGGTGCGGGAAGGCGAGGTCGGAGCCGCCTCCCTGGACGTCGAAGCCCATGCCGAGGTGGTCCAGGGCGATGGCGACGCACTCGATGTGCCAGCCGGGCCGGCCGGCGCCGAGCGAGGCCCCGTCCCAGCTCGGCTCGCCCTCGCGGGCGGCCATCCAGAGCATCGGGTCGAGCGGGTTCTTCTTGCCCGGGCGCTCCGGGTCGCCGCCTCGTTCGGCGGAGAGCAGCCGCATCGCCTCGGTGTCGAGGTTCGACACCTCGCCGAAGTGCGGGTCGGTGTCGACGGAGAAGTACACATCGCCGTCGAGTTCGTAGGCGGCGCCCGCGTCCCGGAGCCGTTCGACGAGCGGCACGATGCCGGGTATCGCCTCGACGGCTCCGATGTAGTGCTGCGGCGGGAGCATGCGCAGGGCAGTCATGTCCTCGCGGAACAGGGCCGTCTCGCGCTCGGCGAGCTCGGTCCAGTCCTGACCGTCGCGCACGGCCCGCTCCAGCAGCGGGTCGTCCACGTCGGTCACGTTCTGGACATAGTGAACCTGCCGCTTGGTGTCGAGCCACACGCGCTGGACGAGGTCGAACGCGTTGTAGGTCGCCGCATGACCCATATGGGTCGCGTCGTACGGCGTGATGCCGCAGACATAGATGCGGGCGACGGGACCGGGGTCAAGGGTGATCCGTCCGCCGGTCGCGGTGTCGTGGATCCGAAGGTCGCGGCCCTTGCCAGGCAGGGCGGGGACCTCAGAAGCGGGCCAGGCATGCATGTCACGAGCGTAACCGGACGCGGCTTCCGGATACGAACCGGAGGGGGGATCCTGTCCGAAGAGGCGCTCTTGCGCCCGGGCCGGGAAGATGCAGGCCCCGGCGCATCCCCGGCCGCCGCGGCGGCCGGGGTGGCCTGATCACACCGGCGGCCACGGGATCGACGGCCACTCACCGCTCGGCTCCCGGTGCAGCCCGGTGCCCCGCAATCCGGCCACCCTGGCCCGCAGGGCCTCGATCTCGGCCGCGGTGATCAGTTCCCCCAGCCGGGTGACCAGCGGGGCCCCCGGCTCCAGCTCCGCGGCCAGCCGGTCCAGCACCTCGACGGCCTCGGCCGGCAGCGGTTCCCCGGCCCAGCCCCACAGCAGGGTGCGCAGCTTGTCGTCCGCGTTGAAGGTCACACCGTGGTCGATGCCGTAGAGCCGGCCGTCGGGTGCGGGCAGCAGATGGCCGCCCTTGCGGTCGCCGTTGTTGATCACCGCGTCGAGGACGGCGAGCCGGCGCAGCCGGGGGTCGTCCGCGTGCACCAGCAGGGCCGTCCTGCCCTCGCCCACCTCGGCGCGGACCACGGGTTTCCAGCCCTCGCCCGGCTCCTCGTCCTCGACGAGCGCGAGCAGCCCGGGGTCGTCCCCGTCCGTCCCGGCGGCCTCGATCCAGAGCTGGCACATGCCCTGGCCGTACGGCCCGTCCCGCAGCACGGTCGGGGGCACCAGGCCCCATCCCGTCGCCTCGGACACCTCGTAGGCGGCCACCTCGCGCTGGGCGAGGGTGCCGTCGGGGAAGTCCCACAGCGGCTGCTCGCCGGCCACCGGCTTGTAGACGCAGTGGACCTGGTCGCCCTCGTGGGCGACCGAGCAGTAGAGCACCGCGTTGGACGCGCCGCGGACCTGCCCGAGCACGGTGAGCTGCCCCTTGCCGAGCAGCGTGATGAGCTCGGCGTCGGTCAGGCGCCGCGTCGGTATCCGTTCTGGCGCGGGCATACGTGTCCTTCCGGATCGAGCGGCAGGCTGCACAGGGGGCAGGGCGGGCGGCCGGCGTTCACGACGTCCAGGGCACGCTTGGCGAAGGCCCTGGCCTGTGCGCCGCTGAGCCGGACCCGGAGCATCGGCGGGCCGTTCTCCTCGTCCTGGAGCAGCCGCTCCTCGGCCTCCGCGAGGTCCTCGACGGAGTCCGCGTCCAGCTCGACGAGGGCCTGCGCCTCGACGATCATGCGCTGTTCCTCACCGTCCCAGGCGAGCGCCATGGTGCCGACGCGGAACTCCTCCTCGACGGGGACGTCGAGCGGGGCGGTGTCGGTGACGTCCATCGGGGCCACGGCCGGCACCGGGGAGTTGCCGCCGGTGCGGCGGACCACCTCGTCGAGCAGTTCGTCGACCCGCTCGGCGAGCGCGGCGACTTGAGTCTTCTCCAGGGCCACGCTGGTGACACGTCCGCCTGAGGAAGCCTGCAGGAAGAACGTACGACGTCCAGGCAGCCCGACCGTACCGGCCACGAAACGGTCCGGGGGGTCGTAGAGGAACACCTGACGGGACACGTCCTGTCTCCCTTGAGAATTGACAGTGGATGAGGGTCGGCCGGGCCGGCCCGGGAGAGTCCCCCGGAAAGGCTCCTACGGCGCGTCCACCCTACTGCGCGGAGCGATCACGGCGCCCCAGCGCCGCCCCCGACCGCCGCGTCCCCTGCGCCGCCGGGCTCCGCGCCCGTCCCGGCGCTCGCGTCCGGGGCCGGTTCGCGGGGCGCCAGCGAGGCCAGGTCGCCGGTGTCCCCGAGCCGCAGCAGGAACGGACGCAGCCTGGTGTAGCGGATCGCGGTGACCGAACACGGGTCGGCCTGGACCCGCTGGAACAGGTCCAGATGCATGCCGAGCGCGTCGGCGACCAGGGACTTGATGATGTCCCCGTGGGAGCACATCACGTAGACGGCGCCCTCGCCGTGCTCCGCCTCGATCCGCGCGTTCCAGTCCCGTACCGCGTCGACGGCGCGTGCCTGCATCGCCCGCATCGACTCGCCGCCGGGGAACGCCGCAGCGGACGGGTGCTGCTGCACGACCGTCATCAGCGGCTCTCCGGTGAGCTCGGCGAGTTTGCGCCCCGACCAGTCGCCGTAGTCGCACTCGCTGATCCGGTCCTCGGTGTGCAGCGGGAGCTCCGGCCGGGCTTCGAGCAGCGGTGCCAGGGTCTCGTGGCACCGCTGCAGCGGGCTGCTGACGGCGGCGACGAGGGGCAGTGCGGCCAGCCGTCCGGGCAGCGCGGCGGCCTGCTCGGCGCCGCGCTCGTCGAGCGCGACACCCGGGGTGCGGCCGGCGAGTACTCCGGAGGTGTTGGCGGTGGAGCGTCCATGGCGTACGAGGATCAGGGTGGGCATGACGGCCAGCGTAGGCCGACACCCCCGCGAAGGTGCGCCAGGGCCCCGGGCAGGGGAGAATGCGCGCGTGATCGTGGACTGCGCCATTTACCGGGACGGACGCCGCACCGACGGCCCCGCCGACTTCTCCGACGCCCTCGACGAGGCGCGGGCCAGCGGCGACGCGTTCCTGTGGATCGGCCTGCACGAGCCCACGGAGAAGGAGTTCGCGCTGGTCAGCAGCGAGTTCGGACTGCACCCGCTGGCGGTCGAGGACGCGCTGGCCGCGCACCAGCGGCCCAAGCTGGAGGTGTACGACGACTCGCTCTTCGCGGTGATCAAACCGATCGTGTACGAGCACGAGAGCGACACGGTCAGCGCGGACGAGCTGATGGTGTTCATAGGCGACTCGTTCGTGGTGACGGTCCGCCACGGCGAGGGAGCTCCACTGGCCGCGGTCCGCCGCCGGCTGGAGGCCGAGGCCGATGTGCTCAAGCACGGACCCACGGCGGTCCTGTACGCGATCAGCGACGCCATCGTGGACCACTACATCGATGTCGCGGGCGAGCTCCAGGTCGACCTGGAGGAGCTGGAGACCCAGGTCTTCGCGCCGAACGGGGTGGGCAACTCCAAGAACACCGCGGCCCGCATCTACACCTTCAAGCGCCAGGTGCTGGAGTTCCGCCGGGCGGCGGTCCCGCTGGCGGCGCCGATGGCCCGGCTGGCGAGCGCCGGGGTGCCGTTCGTCCACGAGCACGCGCAGCCGTTCTTCCGGGACGTGCAGGACCACCTGACGCGCGCCACCGAGCAGGTGGAGGGCCTGGACCGGCTGCTGTCCGACATCCTGTCCGCGCATCTCGCGCAGATGGGGGTGCGGCAGAACGACGACATGCGCAAGATCTCGGCCTGGGCGGCGATGGCCGCCGTACCGACGATGGTCGCGGGCATCTACGGCATGAACTTCGACCACATGCCGGAGCTGCGCTGGGTCTGGGCCTATCCGGCGGTCGTGCTGCTGATGGCGGGGGCCGTCGTCGGCCTGTACCGCCAGTTCAAGCGCCGCGGCTGGCTCTGACAGCGGGCGGGGATCGCCCGCCCTCAGGCGAACTCGGGCGCCGGCACGGCGGGCCCGCCCAGCGCGTCACGCCGCTCGGGAGGCGCCAGGCCGACCATGCGCCGCCAGCCGACGAGCCGCTCGTACGCGTACACGGCGTGGATCCCCGCCGCCAGCGCCGCGGCCCTGGCCCGGGACCAGCCCAGCACCCGGCCCATGTGGTCCATCACGGCGAGGCTGACGTCGCGGTAGACCCGGATCTCGGCGAGCGCGCACTCGCGCAGGATGTGCTGGATCGTCCGGCCGTGCCCGGCGGCGGCGAAGCGCAGCAGCTCCTCGTGGCAGTAGGCGAGGTGGTTGTCCTCGTCGTTCGAGATCATCTTCACCGCGCGGCCCAGGTCGGGGTGGTCGGCGAAGTACTTGCGCAGGAGCCGCATCTGCTCGGACGCGCGCTGTTCGGTCACCCGGCTGTGGGCCAGGTACGTGATGATGTCGCGCTCGGTGAGCGGCTCCTCGCGCCCCAGCTGCTCATGGGCGAGGCCGATGCCGTGCTTCTCCAGCAGCATCGTGTAGTCGGTCTCGTGCGGGACCGGGACCGGCGTCAGACCGCGCTTCCTCAGCAGGGCGTTGAAGATCCGCCCGTGCTTGTCCTCGTCGGCGCCGTGCCGGGCGATCTTCGGGGCCAGCGCACGCTGGCTCGCGGGCACGAGGGCCGCGATACGGCCGTTCTCCCAGCCGCCCTGGGACTCCCCGCTGGCGGCGATGGAGCAGAACAGCCGGAACGACTCGTCGTCGTCGAGAATCTCCTGGAACAGGTTCCTTGCCGAGAGCATCACTGCCACCTCCGTGCCGGCGTTCGCCGAAGGACAGTCAAGTGCGCCGTTCCGGCAGGGGCAACAGGAGGGCTGCGGGACTGGGCCGAACGGGCGTCCGCCCGGGGCCCCGGCGAACCGTTTCCGCTCAGCCCCCGTAACCCGGCCGCCCCGCACGCGTTGTTCCGCGTGACGGCCGTGGCGGGGAGGACCCCCCGAGCCCCCACCACGGCCGCAGATCCTTACGCGAGTCCGGACCGCTCCAGCGCGTCCGTGCCGGCCCGCAGGGCGGCGATCCGCTCGTCGAGCGTGAAACCGGCCGGGGCCAGGGTCAGGGTGGTGACGCCGACGGCCGCGTAGGCCTGCATCCGCTCGGCGATCCGCTCCACCGAGCCCAGCAGGGTGGTCCGGTCGATCAGGTCGTGCGGGACGGCGGCGGCCGCCCCGGTCTTGTCGCCGGAGAGGTACTTCTCCTGGATCTCGGCGGCTTCCTTCTCGTAGCCCATGCGCTGGGCCAGCTGGTTGTAGAAGTTCTGCTTGGGGCTGCCCATGCCGCCGACGTACAGGGCGGTGTAGGGCCGGAACATGTCGGCGAGGCCCTTGATGTCGTCGCCGACGGCGAGCGGCAGCGTCGGGCAGACGTCGAAGCCCTCCATGGTCCGGCCGGCCTTCTCGCGGCCCGCCCGCAGGTACTTCATCGCGGTGTCCTCGAGGTGGTCGGCCGACGGGAAGATCAGCAGGGCGCCGTCGGCGATCTCACCGGTCTGCTCCAGGTTCTTCGGCCCGATCGCGGCGATGTACAGCGGGATGTGCTCGCGCTGCGGGTGCACGGTCAGCTTGATCGGCTTGCCCGGGCCGTCCGGCAGCGGGAGCGTCCAGTGCTGCCCCTCGTACGACAGCCGCTCCCGGGCCATCGCCTTGCGGACGATCTCGACGTACTCCCGGGTGCGGGCCAGCGGCTTGTCGAACTTGACGCCGTACCAGCCCTCGGAGACCTGCGGTCCCGACACCCCGAGGCCGAGACGGAAACGCCCGCCGGAGAGCGAGTCGAGGGTGGCCGCGGTCATCGCCGTCATGGCGGGCTGACGGGCCGGGATCTGCATGATGGCCGAGCCGACGTCGATGGACTCGGTCTGCGCGGCGACCCAGGACAGCACGGTCGGCGCGTCGGAGCCGTACGCCTCGGCCGCCCAGCAGACGTCGTAGCCGAGCCGGTCGGCCTCCTGCGCGACGGCGAGGTTGTCCCCGTCCATACCCGCGCCCCAGTAACCGAGATTGATGCCGAGCCGCATAGCCGCTCCCCTTACTGATCAGTAACGTCCCTGTGCTCCGGACTCTAGCGCGCGGGAACGCGATCCGGCAGGGGCCACCCGGGCCCCGGTTGTCCACAGGGCTGCACCGAGTGGAGCCATGGCCAGTAATCTCAGCGCCCATGGAGCAGAGGCATCTCGGCCGCACCGGCCTTCGAGTGTCCCGGATCGGGCTCGGCACCCTCACCTGGGGCCGGGACACCGACGAGCACGACGCTGCCGCGCAGTTGAAGGCCTTCTGGGAGGTGGGCGGCACCCTGGTCGACACCGCCGACGTCTACGGCGGGGGCGAGTCCGAGTACCTCCTCGGGCGCCTGGTCGAGGGTCTGGTGCCGCGGCGCGATCTGGTCATCGCGACCAAGGCCGGCAGCGTGGCCGATCCGTACCGCCGGTTCAACGGCTCCCGCGGGCATCTGCTGGCCGCCCTGGACGCCTCGCTGGAACGGCTCGGCACGGACTACGTGGACCTGTGGCAGGTCCACGCCTTCGACCCCATGACCCCGCTGGACGAGACCCTCCAGGCCCTGGACCTGGCGGTGGCCAGCGGACGCGCCCGCTACGCGGGGGTGGCCGGCTTCTGCGGCTGGCAGCTGGCCAAGGCCGCGACCTGGCAGCTCGCCTCGCCCGGGGTGCGTACCCGGCTGGCGAGTACGCAGATGGAGTACTCGCTGCTGCAGCGGGGGGTGGAGCGCGAGGTGCTGCCGGCCGCGCTCGACCTCGGGGTGGGGCTGCTGCCGTCGTCGCCGCTGGGCCGCGGTGTGCTGACCGGCAAGTACCGCACCGGCACCCCGGCGGACTCGCGCGGGGCCTCCGAGCTGCTGGCCCCGTTCGTCGAGCCGTATCTCGACGACCCGGCGAGCCGCATCGTGGACGCGGTGGCGACCGCCGCCGACGGACTGGCCACCACACCCCTCCAGGTGGCCCTCGCCTGGGTCAGGGACCGGCCCGGGGTGGTGGCCCCGATCGTCGGCGCGCGCAACGCGCAGCAGCTCACGGAGGCATTGTCAGTGGAGGCGCTTAGTCTTCCTGACGAGATCTGCCAGGCGCTCGACGACGTGTCGGCGCCCGTGCACCGCTATCCGGACCAGGACTGGAGCACGCTGTGACTGCGCTTCCCCGGGGGGAATCCCCCGGCCCCTCGGCCACCGACGACGACAGCGTCGGCACGGACGAGTCCGCCACCGCACCGGCATCCGCCGAGGACGCGGACGCCGTCGCGGACGAAGGCGAGGGCGAGGACGAGGCCGGGACCGCCGAGGGCGGAACCCCGGCGGGTGATGACGACGCCGCCCCGGCCCTCTCCGAGGCCGAGGCGGAGCTGGCCGCCCAGCGCGAGCTGCGGGAGCGGATCGAGAAGCGCAAGGCCGAGAAGGAGGGCCCCATCCCCGCCGGTACGAAGCTGAGCGGCCCGGCGGCCGATCTGCTGGCTGCCGTGCGGGCCGTGGAGAGCGGCGAGAAGCCCGGCGACGCGTTCTTCGACTCCCCCGCCCCGTCCCCGGCCCGCCGGAGCGTCCCCGCACCGGCGCCGGTGCGCGAGCGCGCCGCCGAGCCCGTCCGGGTGGCCCAGGGGGCGTCCGCGGAGGCCGTGGCCGCCGTGGCGGCCGTCCTGGCCGAGGGAGGGGCTCCGGAGGCCCTGGCGGGCCCGGCGGCGGGCACCCTGGGCGCGCAGGCCGCCGAGACGCTGCGCGCGGACCCGTGGCTGCTGCTGTCCCTCCCCGGCGTCACCCCCGAGCACGCCGACGGCTTCGCCCGGGCGCTGCTGGGCGACGGCTGCGGCCCCGACGACGAGCGGCGCACCGCCGCCCTCGTCGGCTGGCTGCTGGAGCGCGCCGCCCTGCAGGGCCACACCGCGCTGGACGCGGTGCAGGTGCGCGCCGCGCTCGCCACGCGGGCGGTGACCGACCCCGAAGAGGCCGTGCAGCACGCGATCGCCGAGGGCGTCGTCCTGGTCTTCCAGGACGGTCCGGAGGACGAGGAGACCCCCGGAGCCGACGCAGCCCACGCAGCCGACGCAGCCGACGGGACGGCCGAAGACGCGGACGGGGGCGCCGAGCGGGAGCCGGTGCAGGTGCTGCTCGGGCTCGACCGGTACGCCCTGGCCGAGGAGAGCCTCGCCGACGGGCTGGCCCGCCTGGTCAACGCCTGCGAGAAGGACGCCGACTGGTCGGACGCCGCCGCCGCGGCCCCCTCCCCCTCGGCCGCCGAACTGATCCGTACGGCCGCGGCCCACGGCCTCGTCGCGCACACGGGCGGCGAGGCGGCGCGGGCCGAACCCGCCGCGCTGATCGCCGCGGCGAACGGGCTCGGACTGCGCGCCCTGGGCGCCACGCACAGCGCGGACGGCCGGCAGCGGCTGGCCGCGGCTGTGGGCGAGCACGGGGCGGCCGTCACCCTGGCCGGGCTGCTGTCCGGCTCCGAGGGCCCCGGCCGGGACGACGAGGGTGCGCTCTCCGTCGACCTGATCGTCGTGCTGGACGCCCCGCAGCTGGACGTCGAGACCGGCGCGATGCTGGTGGAGTCCCTGGCCGACGGCACCCGCCTGGTGCTGAGCGGCGATCCCGGCGTGCTGGGGTCGGCGGGCGCGGGACGGGTGTTCGCCGACGTGCTGGCCGCCCGGGCCTGCCCCCAGGTCGTCTCCCGCACCCCGGACCCCGGACCGATCGGGGAGCTGGTCTCCGGCATCGGTATCGGTGAGCTGAACCAGGTGGAGGCCCCGGGCAAGGAGGTCGTGATCGTCCCCGTGCGCGACGCGGGCGAGGCGGTGCACCGCACGGTGCAGCTGGTCGCCGACTCGGTGCCCCGTGTCATCGGGGTACCGGCATCGGACACCCAGGTCATCACCGTCGGACACGGCGGCTCCGCGGGAACGCGGGCGTTGAACGAGGCGCTGAAGCAGCGGCTCAACCCGGGCCCCGGCCGCTTCGGCGGCTTCGACCCCGGGGACCGGGTGGCCCATGTCCCGGCGCCGGGCAGGACCGTGCCCGGCGTGGTCGTCTCGGCCGACGCCGAGGGCCTGCACCTGGACTGCGCGGGGTCCCCCGTCGTCGTACCGCAGGAGCGGGTAGCCGCTTCCGTCCGGCACGCCTGGGCGCTCAGCGCCCACCAGGCGGCGGGCATGCGCTGGCCCGCGGCCGTCGTCGTGCTGCCGGGTGACGCGGCGCAGGGGCTGAGCCGCCCCTGGGTCTACACCGCGTTCAGCCGCGGCGAGCGGCATCTGTCGGTGGTGCACGGCGTCGACCAGGCCCTGCCGCGTGCGGTCGCCCAGTCCCCCGCCCAGGACCGCACCACCCGGCTGCGCGCGCTGCTGGAGGCGTCCGGGGGCTGACGGCCGGAGGGCCGGGCGGACGCTTCGCGCGTCCGCCCGGCCCTCCGGTACAGCTCCCGCGGGAGCCCCGGGATCAGCTCCTGCCCTTGGCCAGTCCGTCCAGTTCCTCGTCCAGATCGTCCTCGTCGAAGACGGCGCTGACGTCGAAGCGGCAGACCACCAGCTGCGGGTCCGCGTCGTCGAACGGGGCCCCGAGCCACTCCCCCGGCTCCGGCAGCTCGTCCACCGCCGCGACCCAGAGCGTGGAGTCACCCTCCTCCAGGCCGAACTCCGTGTGCCGGGACGCGATCTCGTCCGCCTCGTACTCCCCGAAGAGCACCCCGAGCGCCGCGTGGACGCTGCTGCCGACCACCGCGGCGCCGTCGCTGCCGCGGTCGTCCGGATCCACGTCGGCGAGCCGCTGCGCCTGCGCGAGCAGCCGCTGCGGCTCCGCCACCGCGTAGTCGCGGCGGATCAGCACACTGAGCGCGTTCGGCTCCTCGGGGCCGCTGTACGGCGGCAGGGAGTCCTCCACCCCCGGAATCTCGAACGGGGTGACCTCGTCGTGACGGTCGTAGAGGAGTTCGTCGTAGACCTCGGCCGCAGCGGCCAGTGCGTTGAACGCGTCGTAGACAGCGGGGTCGTCGTCCCCGGACCGGCGTTCGACCGCCGCGAGGTGGTGGTCGATCGCGGCTTTGACCGCATCGGCGGCGGCGCGTACCTCGGCAGCGGTGGGCTGCGCAGCATCAGACATAGGGCAGACGCTATCCGTACACGGGCTCTGCCCGCACAATAGATGCGATGCCGGAATACGAATTTGTCGACGTGTACGTGCCGCGCGGGGTGTCCCGGAAGGAGACGGCCCGGCTGTTGACCGACCATGCCGAGTACGGGCACTGGGAGTTGGACCGACTGACGCTGCGCCTGGACGGCAGCCGCCGGGTGCGGCTGCGCCGGCGGATCATCCGCCAGCTGCGGGCCACCTGGTGAGACGACGGAGCGGGCCCCGCTGCTGCGGGGCCCGCTCCCTTCGCCGTGCTGCCTGCTGCTTGCGTGTCGCTAGGCGGCGGCCTTGGAGCGGCGGTACAGCACCGTGCCCGCGCCTGCCAGCAGCAGACCCGCACTGGCCGGGACGAGCAGGTCGAGCCCGCCCGAACCGGTGTGTGCGAGCTGCGGAACGCTCGCGGGCAGGGTCTGCGGCTCGGGCGCGTTCGGGATGGTGCGCGGTCCGGGCGTCTGCGGCGGCGCCTCGTGCGTGACCGGGGTGACCGGAACGGCCGGCGGGGTGCTGTCGTTCTCGCACGAGTTGCCGAGCGAGGGGTTCAGCAGGCCGATGATGGTCACGCTGTTCCCGCAGGCGTTCACGGGGATGTCGATGGGGACCTGGACCTGGTTGCCCGAGAGCAGACCGGGCGAGCCCTGCGCGGTGCCCCGGGCCGTTGCCCCGCCCCCGTCGTCGCTGCGGACGGCCCGGTGCTTGCCGGTGCCCGCCCGCATCCCCTGGGCGTGGCTGTCCGACGTCCGGCCCCTGTCCGACGCGTGGCTGCCCGAGGACCCGGCGGTCGCACCGTGACGGCCCGCGGCCGCACCGTCCGAACCGTTTCCGCAGGCGTTGCCCGCGGCCGGGTTGAGCAGTCCCACGACGCTCACGGAGTTACCGCAGACGTTCACCGGTACCTCGACCGGAATCTGTACCGAATTCCCTGAAAGCACCCCCGGGGAATTCGATGCGCCGCCGGACGCTCCCGCGTCGGCGTGCGCGTAACCGCCACTGAGCGCGAGCACGCCGCCCGCAGCCGCCATGGTGATCAGGCCTTTACGCGTGACCTGTCGCATAGGTTGTTTCCTGCCTTCTACCTTCCGGAATACCCCCGGACTTGACCGTGCGGAGGCAAAGGACCCGACGGCCCCGGAGCACATGGGGTGCGCTCCGGGGCCGAGCGGGCTCAAACCCTTACGGGTTGACGCGCAACGTCAGGCGTTGACGCAGGTGTTGCCGAAGGCCGGGTTCAGCAGCCCGATCACGGAGATCGTGTTGCCGCACACGTTCACGGGAACGTGGACGGGGACCTGAACGACGTTGCCCGAGAGCACGCCGGGGCTGCCGACAGCGGCACCCTGGGCGCCGGAGTCGGCGACGGCCATGCCGGCGCCCGCGAGCACCAGACCACCGGTGACAGCCGCAGCGGCGACGATCTTCTTGATCATTATTCCTCCTAGTTGGCAAATGCGGTCCCAGCCGCGGACCGCACCACCTGTAACGAGGAAGAAGTAATCGGGCTACGAGCGATCCTTCCCTTTCACTCGTTCCGGTTAGATGCGCACAAGCTGGCGATTAAGGCGACAGGACGACGGGACACCGGCTTTCAGCTGTTGTCGATGAAGCGGTCGAGCACGCGCGCACCGAACTTCAGCCCCTCGACCGGCACCCGCTCGTCCACCCCGTGGAACATGCCCGCGAAGTCGAGCTCCGGCGGGAGCTTGAGCGGGGCGAACCCGAAGCAGCGGATCCCCAGGTCGTCGAAGGACTTCGCGTCCGTACCGCCGGAGAGCATGTACGGGACCGCCCGGGCGATCGGGTCCTCCGCCTTGAGCGCGATCTGCATCGCGTCCACGAGCGAGCCGTCGAAGTCGGTCTCCAGCGCCTTGTCGCCGTGCACGTCCTCGCGCTTGACGCGCGGGCCGAGAATCCGGTCGAGGTCGGCCAGGAACTCCTGCTCGTACCCCGGCAGGAAGCGGCCGTCGACGTGCGCGGTCGCCTGCCCCGGGATCACGTTCACCTTGTAGCCGGCGCCGAGCATGGTGGGCGCCGCGGAGTTGCGCAGGGTCGCGCCGACCATCTTGGCGATGCCGCCGAGCTTGGCCAGCGTGGCGTCCATGTCCTCGGGGTCGAGCGGGGTGCCGAGCGCGTCGGACAGCTCGTCCAGGAACGAGCGCACGGTCTTGGTCACCCGCACCGGCCACTTGTGCCGCCCGAGCCGGCCGACCGCCTCGCACAGCTCGGTGATCGCGTTGTCGTCGTTGGTCATCGAACCGTGGCCGGCCGTGCCGTCCACGGTCAGCCGCATCCAGTGCATGCCCTTCTGGGCCGTCTCGACGAGATACAGCCGCAGGTTCTCGTTGACCGTGAAGGAGAAGCCGCCGACCTCGCCGATGGCCTCGGTGACGCCCTCGAAGAGGTCCGGGTGCTTGTCGACGAGATAGCGGGCGCCGTACGTCCCGCCCGCCTCCTCGTCCGCGAGGAAGGCCAGCACGATGTCGCGCGGGGGCTTGCGGCCACTGCGCATCCGGTCACGCACGACCGCGAGGGTCATGGCGTCCATGTCCTTCATGTCGACCGCGCCCCGGCCCCACACGCAGTCGTCCGCGATCTCCCCGGAGAAGGGGTGGTGGGTCCAGTCGTGGGCGTTCGCCGGGACGACGTCGGTGTGCCCGTGGATCAGCAGGGCCGGCTTGGACGGGTCCTCGCCCTCGATCCGCGCCACCGTGGAGGCGCGGCCCTTGTGGGACTCGAAGATCTTCGGCTCGAGACCGACCTCCGCGAGCTTCTCCGCCACGTACTCCGCGGCCAGCCGCTCGCCGGGCCCGGAGTGGTCTCCGTAGTTGCTGGTATCGATCCGGATCAGGTCACGACAGAGATCCACGACCTCGTTCTCGGCGGTCTCACCCGGGCCGGGCCTGGCCGCTTTGGTCTCGCTCACGCTGGTTCCTTCCACTGTCGCTGTGGTGCTCCCCCTCATCCTCCCGCGCCCGGCCCGCGTACCCAAGGCCGCCCACCCCTCGTCACACGCCCGTCACACCGACCGGGGCGTGATCGAGCACCCCCCAATGTTTGCTATGGTTTTCCACGTCGGAACGGGCCGGGCCCGCGAGACAGACACCTTGTCCGGGTGGCGGAATGGCAGACGCGCTAGCTTGAGGTGCTAGTGCCCTTTATCGGGCGTGGGGGTTCAAGTCCCCCCTCGGACACAGAGCAGATGCCGATCAGGAGAGATCCTGGTCGGCATTTCGCGTTACCCGGGCTTCGGTCCGGGAGGCGGCGCCGACCCCTTGTTGAAACGGTTCATTCGTAGTTAACGTCCTTCCGGAGAAGGGCGTTTCCTAGCGAGGAGAAGCATGAGCCGCACCGACACCGACACGCTGCCCTGGTACGAGGACCCCGCCCCGGGTACCGGCGGGCTCGCGCCCCGGGCCTGGTTCGCGGCCTCCGACGCCGGGCGCGTGTCCCTGAACGGCGAGTGGGCCTTCCGGCTCTCGCCCGCGGCCGGCACCGAGGACGAGTCGTTCGCCCGGCCGGGGTTCGACGCCTCGGCGTGGGGGACGGTCGCGGTGCCCGGGCACTGGGTGCTCCAGGGAGCGGGCGGCGCTCCCGCGTACACGAACGTCGTCTATCCCTTCCCCGTCGATCCGCCCCGGGTGCCGGACGAGAACCCGACGGGCGACCATCTGCGCACGTTCACCCTGCCGGAGGACCGGCCGGAGGGCGGGGAGACGGTGCTCCGCTTCGACGGGGTGGAGTCCTGCGCCCGGGTCTGGCTCAACGGGGAGGTGCTGGGCGACTTCAAGGGGTCCAGGCTGCCGCACGAGTTCGCCGTGGGACATCTGCTGCGGTCCGGCGAGAACGTCCTGGCCGTACGGGTGCACGCGTGGTCGTCGGGAAGCTATCTGGAGGACCAGGACCAGTGGTGGCTGCCGGGCATCTTCCGTGATGTCACGCTGCTGCACCGGCCGCGGGCCGCCGCCCGCGACTTCTTCGTGCACGCCGGGTACGACCACCGGGACGGCTCCGGAACCCTGCGCGTGGAGTGCGAGGGGGCGCAGGGGCGGGTCCTCGTACCCGAGCTGGGTGTCGATGCCGCCGCCGGCGAACCGGTGACGCTGCCCGTCGAACCGTGGACCGCGGAGACACCGCGGCTGTACGACGCGGAGCTGGTGACCCCCGGCGAGCGGATTCCGCTGCGGATCGGCTTCCGTACCGTCGTCGTCGAGGACGGTGTCGTCAAGGTCAACGGCCGGCGGCTGCTGTTCCGCGGCGTGAACCGGCACGAGTTCGACCCGGAGACGGGACGGGCCGTCGACCTGCCGGCCATGCGGCGCGATCTCGTCCTGATGAAGCAGCACAACATCAACGCCGTACGGACCAGCCACTATCCGCCGCACCCCGCCTTCCTCGACCTGTGCGACGAGCTCGGTCTCTGGGTGATCGACGAGTGCGATCTGGAGACACATGGCTTTGTCGACCTGGAGTGGCGCAACAACCCGGTGGACGACGACCGGTGGACCCCGGCGCTGCTCGACCGGGCGGCCAGGATGGTCGAGCGGGACAAGAACCACGCCTCGGTGATCATCTGGTCGCTGGGCAACGAGTGCGGTTCGGGCCGCGGCCTGACCGCGATGGCCGGGTGGATCCGGGGGCGGGACCCGGAGCGGCTGGTGCACTACGAGGGCGACCTCTCCTGCAAGGACGTCGATGTGTACTCCCGGATGTATCCGACCCACGCCGAGGTCGAGCTCATCGGCAAGCGGTCGGAGGAGCCCCTGGGCGACCCGGAGCTCGACGCCCGGCGGCGCGCGATGCCGTTCGTCATGTGCGAGTACGGGCACGCCATGGGCAACGGGCCGGGGGGTCTGAGCGAGTACCAGCGGCTCTTCGAGCGGTACGAGCGCTGCCAGGGCGGCTTCGTCTGGGAGTGGATCGACCACGGCTTCGCCCACCCCGAGCACGGTTTCGCCTACGGCGGGGACTTCGGCGAGGAGCTGCACGACGGCAACTTCGTCTGCGACGGGCTGCTCTTCCCGGACCGCACGCCCTCCCCGGGGCTCGTCGAGTACAAGAAGGTCATCGAGCCGGTGCGGATCGGCCCCGGCGAGGCGGCCGGTTCGTTCACCGTCACCAACGGCCACGACTTCACCGGTCTGGAGCACCTGGAGTTCGTCTGGACCCGCGAGGTGGACGGCGCGGTCGTCGCCTCGGGCACCCTGGCGGTGCCGGAGCTGGCGCCGGGCGCCTCGGCCGAGGTGACGCCCGACGCCGCCGGCGACGGCCTGTGGACGGTACGGGCGGTGCTCGCCGCGGACACCGCCTGGGCCGGGCGCGGGCACGTGGTGGCGTGGGGGCAGCGGGAGACGGGCGCCGCGCCCGCCGCCGCCCCGGCGGCCGGTGAACGGCCGGTGCGGTCCGGTGGCGTGATCACGCTCGGCCCCGGCGTCTTCGACGCGGCGACCGGTGCGCCGGTGCGTGTGGGCGGCGTCCCGGTGGAGGGGCTGCGGCTGGACGTGTGGCGGGCGCCCACCGACAACGACAACGGTGCGGCCTGGCAGCCGGACGAACGGTACGGGCTGCGCTGGCGGGAGCTGGGGCTGCACCGGATGCGGCACCGCGTCGACGCGGTCGAGACGGGCGAGGACGCGCTGACCGTACGGACCCGGGTGGCGCCGGCCGGCTGGGACCTGGGGCTGCGCACCACCTACCGGTGGACGGCCGCCGGGGACCGGCTCGGGCTGACGGTGTCCGTGGTGCCGGAGGGCGACTGGCCGGTGCCGCTGCCCCGGCTCGGCATCCGGTTCGCCCTGCCCGCCGCGTACGGCGGTGCGCGCTGGTCCGGCGGTGGGCCGGGCGAGGCGTATCCCGACACCCGGGCGGCCGCGATGCTCGGGACGTGGGAGAGGGAGGTGGACGCGCTCCAGACGCCGTACGTCAGGCCCCAGGAGAACGGCGCCCGGGTGGACGTCCGGTGGGCCGAGCTGACGGACCCGGCCGGAGCGGGGCTGCGGGCGGAGGGCGGCACGCCGTTCTGGTTCACCGCCAGGCGCTGGACGAGCGAACAGCTGGACGCGGCGGAGCACCTGCCGGATCTGGTGGCCGGGGGCCGTGTGTGGGTCAACCTGGACCACGCGCTGCAGGGCATCGGTTCGCAGTCCTGCGGGCCGGGCGTGCTGCCCGAGTACCGGCTCGGCGTGGCGCCGGCGGAGTTCTCGTTCGTGTTCTCGGCGACGGGCTGATTCCGCACCCTCCTCCGCCCCGGCGGCTGCCGGGGCGGAGGAGGCTCGGGTCAGCGGAACAGGCGGCCCGGCAGCAGGTGCTGCTCGCGCAGCGCGTCGCGGACCATGGCCGCGTACTCCGTCGCCCCGCGCTCGGAGGTGTGCGTGTTGTCGCGCTTCTCGTCGGTGAGGTAGAGCGCCTTCGAGGCGTCCGGTCCCAGTTCCTCGACGCGTCGCCGGGTGAGCGCGGTCAGGTCGACGAGCGGCACGCCGTGCTCGGCGGCCAGGAGGCGGATCTGCGCGGGCAGGTCGACGCCGAGGCCGTTGACCAGCAGGGCGGTGCCGTTGTCCAGCGTGCCGTCGGTGTTGAACCAGCGGCGGACGATCGGGGTGACCAGCACCGGCCGGCCGCCCTCGGCCCGGATCGCGTCGATCATGGTGGTGAGGCTGGCCCGGTAGTCGGCCTCGGTCGTCTGCTTGTCGTTGTGGGCGAGCTGGATGAGCACGGTGTCGCCGCGGCGGATCAGCGGGCGGACGGCGGGGAAGAGCTGGGGCTGGTCGAGGTAGGTCTGTGAACTCTCCCCGGAGTCGGCGTGGTTCGACACCGATATGCCCGCCCGGAGGTACTGCGGAAGCTCTTGGCCCCACCCTGTGTAGGGGCTGCCGAGCTGGTCGCAGACGGTCGAGTCGCCGATCAGGAACAGCTGCGGGGTGCGGGCGGCCGGGGTCACGCGCAGTCCCGCGAGGAGCGGGGCCGGGCCGCCGAAGGCGAGGTCGAGCCCGGGGCTGCCGCTCGCTCCGGTGGGTTCACCCTCGGGCTCGCGCACGTCGACCGTGAAGGAGCGGATCACCTGCCGCCCGGCGGCGGTCGCGGTCTCCCCCAGCACGGTGCGCCGCGTCTCGGCCGTGACCGTCGTCCGGCCTTCGGCCGCGCCGCCGATGCGTGCGGTGACGCGGTAGGTGCCGGGGGCCACGTCGAAGTGACAGACCACCGGGGCGCTTCCGGTGCACCCGGCGGGGGCGCCCGCGCCGGATGCCGGGGCGGACGACACAGCGACGGCGGGCGCGGCGAGGGCGGTCACGGCCGCCAGGGCCGTCAGCAGGGCTGGTGCGGTTCTGCGTGCAGTGAGCACGGCGGGGCTCCTTCGGGGCTGCGGGTGCGGGTGCCCGGACGGACCATCCCCATACGGGCGCAAGCGCTTTCTACCCCTGGAAGCCATGCATTGAATCCTTTCAGAACCGAGAGAACCGATACGGCGAAGCCGGCGTCCCGCCCGGCCGGAGTCCGCTGCCGCCTGCCGGGCCCCGCCCCTGTGGGAGGATTCCCGGCACCATGAGAACCAGCTCCACCGCTTCCGGCGGGTCCCGATGAGGGGGCGCGCGAAGCCCCCGCCGTCACCGCTGGCCCAGCGCGACGGAGTCGATCCGGTGCGGGTGCGGCTGCCGGAGGATCCGGACGGGCGGTGGCCGACGGTCCGTGACCATCTGCTGGCCCGGTTCGGCGACGCGATCGGTGCGGAGCGGGTCGATGCCATGCTGGCCGGGGGCCGGTTCGTCTTCGCCCGAGGCGCGGTGACGGGCGACGAGCCGTACACAACGGGCCGGTACCTCTGGTTCCACCGGGACTTCGCCCCGGAGGAGCCGGTGCCGTTCCCGGTCGGAGTGGTGTACCGGGACGCGCACCTGGTCGTCGCGGACAAGCCGCACTTCCTGGCGACGACCCCGCGCGGCCGGCACATCACCGAGACGGCGGTGGCCCGGCTCCGCCGCGAGCTGGAGCTGCCCCGGCTGCAGCCCGCCCACCGGCTGGACCGGCTGACCGCGGGCCTCGTGCTGTTCGTCGTGCGGCCCGAGGAGCGGGGCGCGTACCAGACGCTGTTCCGGGACCGGCTCGTGCGCAAGGAGTACGAGGCGGTGGCACCGTACGATCCGGCGCTGGTCCTCCCCCGTACGGTGCGCAGCCGCATCGTGAAGGAGCGCGGGGTGATCGCCGCCCGCGAGGAGCCGGGCGAGCCGAACAGCGAGAGCCGGATCGAGCTGCTGGAGCACCGGGGCGGGCTCGGCCGCTACCGGCTGCTGCCCGCCACCGGGCGCACCCATCAGCTGCGGGTCCACATGAACGGCCTGGGGCTGCCGCTGGTCCACGACCCCGTCTATCCCCGGGTCGAGGCCGACCCCGCCCCCGACGACTTCTCGCACCCGCTGCAACTGCTCGCCAGGGTGCTGGAGTTCACCGATCCGGTCACGGGAGGGCCGCGCCGCTTCGAGAGCGGGCTGCGGCTCTCCGCGTGGCCGGAGGGGTGAGTCCCGGCCTCAGTGACCGCGGGTGATCCACTCCTCCAGGTGCGGGGCCTCCGCGCCGATGGTGGTGGAGTCGCCGTGTCCCGTACGGACGGCGGTCGCCGGGTCCAGGGCGAGCAGCCGGTCCCTGATCGAGGCGACGATCGTCGGGAAGTGCGAGAAGGAACGGCCGGTGGCGCCGGGCCCGCCCTGGAAGAGCGTGTCACCGGTGAAGACGGTGGACAGCTCGGGGGCGTACAGGCAGACGGCGCCCGGGGCGTGGCCGGGGGTGTGCAGGACGGTGAGGGTGGTGCCCGCGACCCGGATCTCCTGGCCGTCGGCCAGTTCGCCGTCGGGGGCCCGGTCGGGATGGGTCTGCTTCCACAGCGGCAGGTCGTCGGGGTGGAGCAGGACGGGTGCGCCGGTGGCCGCGGCGAGCGCCGGGGCCGCGTCGATGTGGTCGTTGTGCGCGTGGGTGCAGATGATGGCGCGCAGCGTACGGCCGCCGAGCGCGGCCTCGATGGCGGCGGCGTCGTGGGCGGCGTCGATGACGACGGCCTCGGTGTCGTCGCCGACGATCCAGACGTTGTTGTCGACGTCCCACTCGCCGCCGTCGAGGGCGAAGGTGCCGGAGGTGACGAGGTGGTCGATGCGGGCGGTCATCAGAAGACCACCACCGAGCGCAGGACGTCGCCGTCGTGCATCCGGGCGAAGGCCTGCTCGATGTCGCCGATGCCGATGGTCTCGGTGACGAACGCGCCGAGGTCGATGCGGCCCTGCTGGTGCAGGTCGATGAGCATCGGGAAGTCGCGCGAGGGCAGGCAGTCGCCGTACCAGGACGACTTGAGCGAGCCGCCGCGGCCGAAGACGTCCAGGAGCGGGAGTTCGAGCTGCATCTCCGGGGTGGGGACGCCGACCAGGACGACGGTGCCGGCGAGGTCCCGGGCGTAGAAGGCCTGCTTGTACGTCTCCGGGCGGCCGACCGCCTCGATGACGACGTCGGCGCCGTTGCCGCCGGTGAGCGCGCGGATGGCTTCGACCGGGTCCTGGGTGCGGGAGTTGACGGAGTGCGTGGCACCCATCTTCTTCGCCGTCTCCAGCTTGCGGTCGTCGATGTCCACCGCGATGATCTTCGCCGCGCCGGCGAGCCGGGCGCCGGCGATCGCCGCGTCGCCGACGCCGCCGCAGCCGATGACGGCGACCGAGTCGCCGCGGCCGACCTGGCCGGTGTTGATGGCGGCACCGATGCCGGCCATCACACCGCAGCCCAGGAGTCCGGCGACGGCCGGCGAGACCTCGGGGTCGACCTTGGTGCACTGGCCGGCGGCGACGAGGGTCTTCTCGGCGAAGGCGCCGATGCCGAGGGCCGGGGAGAGCTCGGTGCCGTCCAGCAGGGTCATCTTCTGCTTGGCGTTGTGCGTGTCGAAGCAGTACCAGGGGCGGCCGCGCAGACAGGCACGGCACTGTCCGCACACGGCACGCCAGTTGAGGACGACGAAGTCGCCCGGTGCGACGTCGGTGACGCCGTCGCCCACGGACTCCACGACGCCCGCCGCCTCGTGGCCGAGGAGGAAGGGGAACTCGTCGTTGATGCCGCCCTGCTTGTAGTGCAGGTCGGTGTGGCAGACGCCGCACGCCTGGATCTTCACCACGGCCTCACCGGGGCCGGGGTCCGGAATCACGATCGTCTCGACCCGTACCGGCTCGTTCTTTCCCGGTGCGATGACCCCTTGTACGTGCTGCGCCATTCCCGTGGTCTCCCTTTTCCCGACTCTTCGCGAGATCGATTCAGGACTTTTCCCGAGATCGATCGGAACAACCGTACGCGGTGCGGGTGGGCCGCGGGAGCGCGCCGCGTGGCCGCACCACCGTAACTCCGGGGCGGACCCCGCGCCGTCAGTCCCCGAACACCCGGCGGCCGCCCACGTACGTCGCCAGGACCCGGGCTTCGGCGATCTCCTCGGGCGGTGCGGCGTACGGGTCGCGGTCCAGGATCACCAGGTCGGCGAGGGCGCCGGCGCGGATGCTGCCGGTGTCGTCCAGGTGGTTCACGTACGCCGAGCCGGCCGTGTACGCGGCGAGCGCCTCGGTCAGGGAGATGCGCTGCTCCGGGAGGAAGACCGGGCCGGCGGCGCCGGGTGCGACGCGGTTGACCGCGGTGTGGATGCCGTGCAGCGGATCGGCGCTGCTGACGGGCCAGTCGGAGCCGGCCGCCACGGTGGCGCCGGAGCGCAGCAGTGCGGCGAACGGGTACTGGAGGGCGGCTCGTTCGCCGCCGAGGAAGGGGATGGTCAGCTCGTCCATCTGGGGTTCGTGGGCGGCCCAGAGCGGCTGGATGTTGGCGGTGGCGCCGAGGGCGCGGAAGCGGGGGATGTCGTCGGGGTGGACGATCTGGAGGTGGGCGAGGTGGGGCCGGGTGTCGGTGTGTCCGTTGGCGGTGCGGGCGGCCTCGACGGCGTCCAGGGCCTCGCGCACCGCCCGGTCGCCCAGGGCGTGGAAGTGGGCCTGGAAGCCGAGGGCGTCCAGTTCGGTGACGTACCGGCGCAGCTCCACGGGGTCGACGAAGCTGGTGCCGGTGTTGGCGGTGGCGCAGCCGCAGGCGTCGAGGTACGGGGCGAGAAGCGCCGCGGTGCCGGTCTCGGCGACCCCGTCCTGCATGATCTTCACCGTGCCGGCGCGGAAGTTCCGGCCGGTCAGCGCCTCGCGCCGGGCGACGAGTCCGGGGATCTGCTCGATGCCGTGTTCGCGGTCCCACCACAGGGCTCCGGTGACGCGGGCGGTGAGCGTGCCGTCGCGGTCCGCCGTGAGGTACGCGTCGGCCACGTCGTCCATCGAGCCGTACGTGCCGACGATGGCGTCCTGCCAGGCGGTGATGCCGAGCGCGTGGAGGTGGCGCTGGGCGCGGAGCAGGCCGGCGAGCCGGTCGGCAGCGGTGGAGCGCGGGGCGTGGCGGGCGACCAGGTCCATGGCGCCCTCCTGGAGGAGGCCGGTGGGTTCGCCGCGTTCGTCGCGTTCGATGCGGCCGTCGGCCGGGTCGGGGGTCCGTGCGGTGATCCCGGCGAGCGCGAGGGCCCGGCTGTTGGCCCAGGCGCCGTGGTGGTCGCGGTTGAGCAGACAGGCGGGGCGGTCCGGTACGGCGGTGTCGAGCTGCTGCCGGGTGGGGGCGCCGCCCTCGAACGCGTCCATGGACCAGCCGCCGCCGGTGATCCACTCGCGTTGCGGGTTCGCGTCGGCGTAGGCCCGTACGGCGGCGATGGTGGCGGTGGCGTCGCCGGCGCCCGTGAGGTCGCACTGCGCGAGTTCCTGCCCGGCGGTGACCGGGTGGACATGGGCGTCCTGGAAGCCGGGGAGCAGGAGGCGTCCGGCGAGATCGACCACCTCGGTGCGCGGGCCGATGAGTTCGCGTACCTCGTCGTGGCCGACGGCGGTGATGCGGTCGCCGGTGACGGCGACGGTGGTGGCGCGGGTGCGGGCGGCGTCCGTGGTGTGGACCGGGCCGCCGGTGAGGACGAGATCGGCGGGGGTGCGGGTCATGGTGGTTCCGTTCCGTGGGGGGTGGCGGGGTCGGCGGGTACGGGGGGTCAGGCGGGGTCGGGGGCGGGGACGGGTTCCGCGGGCGCGTCCGGGGCGACGGACCGGCCGGTGACGAAGTAGGGGGATTTCCTCGCCCACTTGGCCCAGGCGGCCGCGACGACGCCGGTCAGCAGCATGACGGCCGGGCAGAAGAGCATGAACCACCCGTTGTCGGGGCTGACCTCGAAGTGGTCGGCGGAGGTGTAGAACGTCCAGCAGAGGTAGCCGCCGAGGCCGAGCAGGACGGCGGCGCTGGCCACGGGGAGCACCACCGCGCGCAACGCCTGGGTCCAGCCCTCGCGCAGGGCGCCGCGGAAGCGCATGGCCGCGGCCAGCGCGGTGAGGGCGTAGTAGAGCGAGACGACGACGCCGATCGCGTTGACGGAGGCCAGGATCAGGTCGCCGACCTTCGGGATGACGAGCGAGAGCACGGCGATGGCGGCGGCGACGCAGCCGATCACGACGGTTCCGGCGGCGGGCGTTCCGTACCGCGGGCTGACCTTGGCCCACAGCGGCCCGAGCGTGCGGTCCCGGCTCATCGCGAACATCCCGCGCACGGTGGGGATCACCCCGGACTGCAGCGAGGCGATGGCCGAGAAGGTGAGCGCGATCAGCGGCAGCGCGGCGAGCGGCTGGTCGGCCAGCCGGTCGCCGAAGTAGGTGAGCCCCTGGGCGCCGTGACCGGTCAGCTCGTCGAGCGACAGGACGCGCTGGAAGGCGAAGGCGCCGAGCAGGAACAGGCCCAGCATCGTGAACAGCGTGAGGAACCCGGCCTTGGAGGCGTCCTGCGGGTCACGGATCTCCTCGGTGACGCTGAACGTGGACTCGAAGCCCCAGAAGCAGAAGACGGAGAGCAGGAGCCCCTGGGCGAGCTGCTGTCCGGAGGGGATGGTGAAGGGGTTGATCCAGTCCAGGCTGAACGGGTGCGGCCCGGCGAACAGCCCGTAGCCGCAGAAGCCGAGCAGGACGACGTACTCGAAGACGAGCAGGTACTTCTGGAAGGTGGCGGCCGAGCGGAGGCCGGTGATCGCGGTGAAGGTGACGGCGACCAGGACGACGATGCCGAGCGCGGTCGCCTGGGCGGTGGAGTCCGGGTCGAGCCGGAGCCCGGCCACCCGGTGCAGCCCGCCCTCGACCGCGAGCTGGAGCAGCGCGGAGCCGGTGACGGTGGTGGTGTAGGCGAGGAACACCACGGTGGAGACGATGCCGATCCAGCCGACGAGGAAGCCGAGCCAGGGGTTGAGGGAGCGGCCGGCCCAGACGTAGCCGCTGCCCATGTTGGGCTCGACCCGGTTGAGCCGGGAGTAGGCGCTCGCGATGCCCAGGATCGGCAGGAAGGCGAGCAGCATGATGATCGGCAGGTGCAGTCCGACGGCGCCGGCGGTGACGCCGAGTCCGATGCCGATGCTGGTGGTGGCCGCGGTCGACGAGGCGGCGATGGCGAAGCCGTCGACCACGCCGAGGCTCTTGCGCAGGGCCGCGGGTGCCGGGTCCGCCGCGGGTGGTTCGTCGCGGTAGGGCGTACGAGAGGACGTCACGGTCGCTCCTTCACCGAGGGGCGCTTTTCGGCCCCGATGGCGGCACATCGAACTCCTCGGGGGTTCCACACGTCAACGCTGTTGTCATAAGGTGCCCGCATGAACGCGAGCGAGCGGGTGGTGCCGGAGGGCGCGCGGCGCCGCAGGCGTCCCACCAAGCAGGGCACGGTGCTGTCCGAGGAGCTGATCGTGGAGACGGCCCTGCGGCTGATCGGCGAGCACGGGGCGGCGGCGCTCACCGTGCGCCGGCTCGGCGCCGCGCTGGGCTGCGATCCGAGCGCGCTCTACCGGTACTTCCGGGACACGGACGAGCTGCTGCTGGCGGTGGCCGACGAGTTGATCGGGCGTACGCTGCGCACCTGGCGGCAGACGGGCGACTGGCGGGCGGATCTGCGGGCGCTCGGGCTGCGGATGCACGCGGACTATCTGGCCCATCCGCAGGCGGCGTTGCTGACGTGTGCGCGGGTGACCGGGCGGACGCACGAGATCCGTTCGGTGGAGGCGATCCTCGGGGTGCTGCGGGGCGCCGGGTTCCCGGACGCCGAGGCGGTGCGGATCTACCACGTCTTCGTCGACCAGACGCTGTCGTTCGCGGCGCTGGACGCGTCGACGCTGGCGCTCCCGGAGCGGGCGAGGGCGCTGGAGGTGCAGGCCTGGCCGGATGTCTACGCCCGGCAGCCGGCGGACACCCACCCGCATATCGCGGCGACCGCCCCGGTGCTGGTCGCGGAGATGAGCCGCAGCGGATATCCGGCGGCGCTGGAGATGATGCTCGCGGCGGCCGCGGCGCGCTTGCAGCACGTGAAGCCGTAGGCGAGCGGGACAGGGCGCGCGAACACGTGGAGCCTCAGCCCGTGTTCAGGGCGCGAGCACGTCCAGTTCGTGCAGGGCGCCGACCGCGATCTCCTTGGTCAGGCGCTCGGCGCCGGCCGCGTCGCCCTCGCGGACCGCCTCGGCGAGCCGGACGTGGAGGGTGACGGCCGCCGGGTCGGGGTCCTCGAACATCACCTGGTGGTGGGTGCGGCCCGCCAGGACCTCGGCGACCACGTCGCCGAGGCGGGCGAACATCTCGTTGCCGGAGGCGTCGAGGACGATCCGGTGGAACGCGATGTCGTGTTCCAGATACCCCTCCAGCTGCTGGCCGCGCGAGGTGGCGACCATGCCGAGGGCCCGTTCGGTGAGCGCGGCGCACTGGGCCGGCGTGGCGTGGCGGGCGGCGAGCGAGGCGGCGACGGGTTCGATCGCCGAGCGCAGGACGGTCAGCGAGCGCAGCTGGCGCGGGCGGTCGGCGCCGGCCAGCCGCCACCGGATGACCTGCGGATCGTAGACGTTCCACGCCTCGGTCGGCCGCACGGTCACCCCGACCCGGCGCCGGGACTCGACCAGGTGCATGGACTCCAGGACCCGGATCACCTCCCGCACGACGGTGCGCGAGACGTCGAAGCGCTGGGCGAGCTCGTCCGTACGCAGCACCTGGCCGGGCGGATGCTCACCCGCGGCGATCTCCAGGCCCAGGGTGTCCAGCACATGTGTATGCAGCCCCTGGCCCCGTGTGGTCATGGGCCAAGCGTACGGGGGCACCCTCAGGACACCTCTGCGGGACTCCGTCTCCGGAAGCCCGCCGGGAACAAAAAGTACGACGTTTATGTCACAGCGTCTTGAATAAGTCGTACGTATGCGTTTCAGTAGCGCGACGGACCGATGTCGAGGAAGACATCGACGAAGACAGCGAGGCACCGCAATGAGCACCCCCCACGTCGTCGTGGTGATGGGCGTCGCAGGGACCGGCAAGACCACGATCGGCCCCCTGCTCGCCGCCGCACTGGGCGTTCCGTACGCCGAGGGCGACGACTTCCATCCCGCGGCGAACATCGCCAAGATGTCGGCCGGAACCCCGCTGGAGGATGCCGACCGGTGGCCCTGGCTCGACGCGATCGGGCAGTGGGCGCACGGCCGGGCGGGGCTCGGCGGCGTGGTCAGCAGCTCGGCCCTGAAGCGGGCCTACCGCGACCGGCTCCGGAGCGAGGCCCCCGGTGCCGTCTTCCTGCATCTGAGCGGCGACCGGTCGCTCATCGAGGAGCGGATGGCGGGCCGCAAGGGCCACTTCATGCCGACCGCGCTCCTCGACTCTCAGTTCGCCACCCTGCAGCCGCTCCAGGACGACGAGGCCGGCGTGGCCGTGGACGTGTCCGGCACCCCCGAGGAAATCACCCAGCGAGCCGTCGCCGCGTTGCGCCGGCTCGATAACTAAGGATCATCACCGTGACCGGTCTCAGCGTCGAGATGCTGGCAGCGGACGCCGTCGAACCCATCACTTCGGCAGGCAACGCGCAGTTGGGCATCGCCGTACTGGCGGGCATCGCCGTCATCGTTCTGCTCATCACCAAGTTCAAGATGCACGCATTCCTCGCGCTGACCATCGGCTCGCTGGCGCTCGGCTCGTTCGCCGGCGCCGCGCCGGCGAAGACGATAGCGAGCTTCACCGCGGGCCTCGGCTCCACCGTCGCGGGCGTCGGTGTCCTGATCGCGCTCGGCGCGATCCTGGGCAAGCTGCTCGCCGACTCCGGCGGTGCGGACCAGATCGTCGACACCATCCTGGCGCGCGCCAGCGGCCGGGCGATGCCGTGGGCGATGGTCCTGATCGCCTCGATCATCGGGCTGCCGCTGTTCTTCGAGGTCGGGATCGTGCTGATGATCCCGGTGGTGCTGCTCGTCGCCAAGCGCGGCAACTACTCCCTGATGCGGATCGGCATCCCGGCCCTGGCCGGCCTCTCCGTGATGCACGGGCTGATCCCCCCGCACCCCGGCCCGCTCGTCGCGATCGACGCCCTGGGCGCCAACCTCGGCGTCACGCTGGCCCTCGGTGTGCTGGTCGCCGTCCCGACGGTGATCATCGCCGGTCCGGTCTTCTCCCGCTACGCCGCCCGCTGGGTGGACATCAAGGCGCCGGAGACGATGGTCCCGCAGCGCCCCGCGGAGGACCTGGACCGCCGGCCGAGCTTCGGCGCCACCCTGGCGACGATCCTGCTGCCGGTCGTCCTGATGCTGATCAAGGCCCTCGTCGAGATCGTGGTCGACGACCCCGAGCAGGGGCTTCAGCGGGTCACCGACGTGATCGGCTCCCCGCTCATCGCGCTGCTCGCGGCCGTCATCGTCGGCATGTTCACGCTGGGCCGGGCCGCCGGGTTCACCAAGGCACGGCTCTCCACCACCGTGGAGAAGTCCCTCGCCCCTATCGCCGGTGTGCTGCTCATCGTGGGCGCGGGCGGCGGCTTCAAGCAGACCCTCATCGACGCCGGTGTGGGCCAGATGATCCTGGACTTCTCCGAGAACTGGTCGATCCCCGCGCTGCTGCTCGGCTGGCTGATCGCCGTCACGATCCGGCTCGCGACCGGTTCGGCGACCGTGGCCACCATCTCGGCGGCCGGTCTGGTCGCCCCCCTGGCGGCCGGCATGTCGACCTCGCACGTGGCCCTGCTGGTCCTCGCCGTCGGCGCGGGATCGCTCTTCTTCAGCCACGTCAACGACGCCGGGTTCTGGCTGGTGAAGGAGTACTTCGGGATGGACGTCGGCCAGACGGTGAAGACCTGGTCGGTGATGGAGACGATCATCTCCGTGGTCTCGCTGGCCTTCATCATGCTGCTGTCACTGATCCTCTAGCCGCTCCCCCGGCTCCCGCCACAGCGGGTGCTCGCGACGGGCCCAACGGCGCTCGACCGATCCGGTGCGCATGCCACGGCGTGCCTCCGGGTCGGCGAGCGCCATCGCGATGTGTCCGCCCAGCACGATGCCGATCGCGAGCGCCAGCCAGTCGTGGACGAACGTCGCGCCGGTCCGCCACATCAGCGGGGCGATTCCGGTGAACCACATCAGCAGCCCGGTGCCCGCCATGACGAGCACCGCTCCCGCGATCCAGGCCGCGTACAGCTTCTGTCCGGCGTTGAACTTCCCGGCCGGCCGGGCGGAGGGCCGGTGGTCACGGCGGCGCACCGCCCGCAGCCACTGCCGGTCGTGCGGCCCGAAGCGGTTGAGCCGGCCCAGATCGGCCCGCAGGGACCGCGCGAGGAGTCCCGCGAGCAGCGGTACGGGGATGAGCAGCCCGGACCATTCGTGCACGGTGACCACGAGGTGGCGGCGTCCGACGAGTTCGGCGAGCTGCGGCACGTACAGGCAGGCCGCGGTGGCCACACAGGTGAGCATCAGCGCCGACGTCGTGCGGTGCACCCACCGCACCGGCGTGCTGAACCGGCGGACCCGCCCGTCCGTCTCAGGTCGTGGGGGCATCGTCGCGGCCGTTGGACCGGCCGACCCAGGCGTCGACGTCATATCCGAGCTTCTCCCAGTAACCGGGGCGAACCGAGTCCGTGACGGTGATCCCGGAGAGCCATTTCGCCGACTTGTAGAAGTACATGGGTGCCACGTAGAGCCGGACCGGGCCGCCGTGGGAGTGGGAGACCGGCCGGTCCTGCATCCGCAGCGCGACCAGGACGTCGGCGCGGCGGGCCTGTGCGAGGGTGAGGCTCTCGCTGTAGGTGCCGTCGAAGCAGGTGAAGCGGATCGCCTTCGCCCCGGGCCTGACCCCGGCCGCGTCCAGCAGGGCGGAGAGCCGGACGCCCTCGAACGGCGTCTCGGGCACCCGCCAGCCGGTGACGCACTGGACGTCCCGCACCATCCGGGTCTGTTCCATCCCCTTCAGGGCGTCCAGGGTGTAGGTGGCCGGGCGGTCGACGAGGCCGTCGACGGTCAGCCGGTAGTCGGCCGCGCTCCGGCGCGGTACGGACGAGGCGACGGAGTAGTAGCGGAAGCCGCCGCCGTTGGGCAGCAGTCCGGTCAGTCCGGTGGGGTCCTTGTCGGAGAGCGCGCCCAGGCCCGATTCCAGCGTCCGTTGCAGGACGGGCGCGGCGACGAGTCCGGCGGCGCCGAGGCCCAGCATCGTCAGGACCAGCCGGCGGCCCACGGGGGTTCCGGTGCCGTCCGGATCGGGGCCGGAACCCCCGTGGGGCACCGGCTCGTCCTGCCCGGCGTCGGAAGAGGAACTGTTCACCCTTCGATTCGAGCACTCCGGGCGGCCGGACGCCAGGGGCGGCGGCGGTCCGTCACCGTCCCGTCAGATTCTCCCCGCTCCGGGCGGGCCGCCGGTGGCAGACTTGCGCCATGCCGAACCGTGAAGCGCTCAAGCCCTTCCTCCTCGTCTTCCCCGGTCCGCTGCGCGACCGGCTGGTCCGGGCGGTCCTCGACGGTCAGAAGGTCTCGACGACCGGACTGCTCGTGGAGTACCAGGTGGAGCAGGAGGAGCCGCCGCCCGTGGGCGAGCGGTCCGCACTCATCGACTCCGACGGGCGGGAGATCGCGGTGCTGGAGATCACGGAGGTGCGAATCCTGCGGCTCGGGGACGTCGACCTGCGGCATGTGCTCGACGAGGGCGAGGGCGACACCTCGGTGGCCGGGTGGCGTGCGGGCCACGAGCGGTTCTGGCACAGCGACGAGATGCGGGAGGCACTCGGCGACCCGGAGTTCACGGTCGACGACGACACACTGGTGGTCGCCGAACGGTTCCGGGTCGTCGAACTGATCGACCAGGACTGATCGACCGGGACTGATCCACCGGGACCGCCCGGCCGGGACCGGCCGGCCCTCCGGCAGCGCGCGGGCCGACGGCCCCGCCCCCGGTCAGCCCCGGTCCGGCTCCGCCGCCGCGTCCTTGGCGAGGCCCAGCCGGCGCCTGACCGCGAGCAGCCGGGGATGGCGCTCGTGGAGTTCGGCCGAGCGGCGGTCGAGCTCCTTGCCGAGGCGTTCCGTGCGCTTCTCGATGTCGAGCTCGTCCAGGATGCGGTCGACCTCGGCGAGCAGCGCCCCGTGCAGCTGCCACTTCCTGGGGTGTTCCTGGACCGCCGCGAGCAGCAGGTCCGCCACCCGGTCGCGGGTCGCCCGGCTGACCGTGAGCGCGTCGGCCAGCCGTGCCTCGGCCCCTTCGGCGTTCGCGGCGACCGGGGTGGTGATCAGGGTCGAGAAGCTCTCGGCGGCGTCCGCCAGCTGCCCGAACAGGTCCGTGAGCCCGGCGGCCACTTCGGCGGGGAAGAGGGGTTCGCCGGCCCGGTCCTTGGCCAGGTCCGTGAGGGTCCTGGCCAGCACTCGCAGCACCACGGCGCAGATCTCCAGGGTGTCGAGTCCGGTGCGCAGCACGACGCGGTAGAGCAGCCCCTGGCGCACCCGGGGGTTGAGCATGAGGCTCTCCTCTGCCTGCCGCAGCGAGGCGTCCACCGCCACGATGTCGTGGTCGATGCGGCGGGCCCGGTGCAGCCGTTCGGCCGCCTCCTCGACGGTGACCCGGCCGCCCAGGTCACCCCCCAGGTCACGGAAGAGGTCCCCCATCTCGCGGGCCAGGCCGTCGATCGACTGTCCCGCCGACTGCACCCACACGGGCGGGGCGAACAGCAGGTTGAACAGCAGGCCCACGCCCGCGCCGATCAGCGTCTCGAAGATGCGCTCCCACGCGGTGTCGGCGACCTGGGAGACGCCGAGGACCAGCATGGCGCTGATCGCCACCTCGGGGACGAACTCGTTCACCCGCACCAGCCGGCCGATGATCAGCGAGGTGAAGATGGTCAGCCCGAGGCTCCACCAGGACAGCCCGACCAGCGAACTGAACCCGCTCGCGATGAGGACGCCGACGACCACGGAGTTCACCCGTCGGATGCCCGTGGTAAGGGTCGCGTAGAGGGTGACCTGGACGACGAGCAGCGCGGTGAGCGGAGCGGTCAGGGGCGCGGGCTGCGACAGGGTCGCCGTGGCCACCGCATAGGCGATCACCGCCGCCCCCGTGGAGCGCAGGGTCTGGGCCCCCACGGGTTCGGTGGTGCGCCGGACGAGTTTGATCACGGGCTCGGCTACTCCTGGCATCTCCTTACCGTGCCCGGATCCGGCGCTCCCGCCCGGTTTCCCGCCCGAACCCCATCGGACGGACGCGCCCGAGGGCCGTCCCGCTACCCGACCGCCTCCGCGGCCGCCCGGCCCGCGGCCCGGCCGGAGAAGATGCAGCCGCCGAGGAAGGTGCCCTCCAGGGAGCGGTAGCCGTGCACCCCGCCGCCGCCGAACCCGGCCGCCTCACCGGCCGCGTACACCCCGGCGAGCGGGGTGCCGTCCGCGGTGAGGACCCGGGAGGACAGGTCCGTCTCCAGTCCGCCGAGCGACTTGCGGGTGAGGATGTTGAGCCGGACGGCGATCAGCGGCCCGGCCTTGGGGTCGAGGATGCGGTGCGGTGCGGCCGTACGGATCAGCTTGTCGCCGAGGTAGGTGCGGGCGCCCCTGATCGCGGTGATCTGGAGGTCCTTGGTGAACGGGTTGGCGATCTCCCGGTCGCGGGCGGTGATCTCGCGGCGCAGCTCGTCCTCGTCGATGAGCCCTTCGCCGGTCAGCGCGTTCATGCCGCGGACCAGGGCGCCGAGGTCCTTCTCGACGACGAAGTCGACGCCGTTGTCCATGAAGGCCTTCACCGGTCCGGGCACGTCCGCGCGGGCCCGGCCGATCACGTCACGGATGGACTTGCCGGTCAGATCGGGGTTCTGCTCGGAGCCGGAGAGCGCGAACTCCTTGCCGATGATCTTCTGGTCCAGGACGAACCAGGTGTAGCCGTGGCCGCTGCGCATGATGTGTTCGAGGGTGCCGAGCGTGTCGAAGCCGGGGAAGAGCGGCACGGGCAGCCGCTTGCCCCGGGCGTCCAGCCAGAGCGAGGAGGGGCCGGGGAGGATCCGGATGCCGTGCTTGGCCCAGATCGGGTTCCAGTTCTCGATGCCCTCGGTGTAGTGCCACATCCGGTCGCGGTTGATGTGGTGGGCGCCCGCGTCCTCGGTGATGCCGAGCATCAGCCCGTCGACATGGGCGGGCACGCCGGAGAGCATCTTCTCCGGCGGGGTGCCGAGCCGCTCGGGCCACTGCTTGCGGACGAGGTCGTGGTTGCCGCCGATGCCGCCGGAGGTGACGATCACCGCCTGGGCCCTGAGCTCGAAGGTGCCGGCCGTCTCCCGGCTGCTCGCGGTGCCGCGCGCCGCCGCGCTCGGCTCCAGGATCTCGCCCGTCACCGTGTCGGTCGTACCGTCGGTGCGGCCGAGTCCGGTCACCCGGTGCCGGAAGCGGAAGCTGACGAGCCCCTTGGCGACGCCCTCGCGCACCCGGCGCTCGAAGGGGGCGACGACGCCGGGGCCGGTGCCCCAGGTGATGTGGAAGCGGGGGACGGAGTTGCCGTGGCCGTTCGCGTCGTAGCCGCCGCGCTCGGCCCAGCCGACGACGGGGAAGAACCGCATGCCCTGCTGGTGCAGCCAGGAGCGCTTCTCACCGGCGGCGAAGTCGACGTACGCCTCGGCCCACTTCCGCGGCCAGTGGTCCTCCTCGCGGTCGAAGCCGGCCGTACCGAGCCAGTCCTGGAGGGCCAGCTCATGGCTGTCCTTGATCCGCATCCGGCGCTGTTCCGGCGAGTCGACGAAGAAGAGACCGCCGAAGGACCAGTGCGCCTGACCGCCGAGCGACTGCTCGGGTTCCTGGTCGAGCAGGATCACCGAACGGCCCGCGTCGACGAGTTCCGCGGTGGCGACCAGCCCCGCGAGTCCCGCCCCGATCACGATCACATCAGCGTCGTACGCCATGGGTTCCATCCTTGTCGGGGCGACCGGGCCGTTGTCCGGCGGAGGGACCGCAGGTCACCCGTGCGGCCGTTCGCGAAGTTACTCGTGCGTCAGATCTTCGGCACCGGCCGCCCCGGCGTCAACCGCCCGGTCGGCCGCACTCCGGCCGCACCGGCGGCCCCCAGGCGCTATCGTCGAAACAAATCACCCTCTTCCGGCCTGACTTGGGGTGGACAAGCGTGTCGGTGCTGGTCCTGGTGCTCGCCGTGAGCGCCGCCTGCTGCCTGGGGTTCGGCTTCGTGCTGCAACAGGCCGCCGCCAGCCACGCCCCGAGGAGCGACTACCTCTCGCCCCGGCTGCTGCTCGACCTGATGCGGGTGCGCAGCTGGCTCGCCGGTATCGGTCTGATGGTCTGCGGCATGGTGCTGGGCGCGCTGGCCCTGGGCAAGGGCGAGGTCTCCGTCGTCGAGCCGCTCCTGGCGACCAATCTGCTCTTCGCGATGGCCCTGTCCCGTCACCGCACCGGGCAGCGGCTGGGCCGGCAGGGCTGGGCCGGGCTCTGGCTGCTGGCCGGCGGGGTCGCCGCCTTCCTGGTGGCGGGCGAGCCGAAGGGCGGGCAGGCGGTGTCGAGTCCGCTGCGGCACTGGCTGGTGATCGGTGTGGTGGTGGGCTTGGCGCTGCTGCTGACCGCGTTCGCGAAGCGGTCACGGTCGGGGTTGTCCCCGGCGCTGCTCGCGGTGGCGGCGGGGCTGCTGTACGGCCTCCAGGACGCCCTCACCCGGGTCAGCGGCGAGCGGTTCTCGGACGGGGGCTGGGCCGGGCTCGTCACGGGCTGGCAGCCGTACGCGGTGCTGGTGCTGGGGGTGACGGGGCTGATCCTCGTACAGAGCGCGTTCGAAACGGGTCCATTGCGGATGTCGCTGCCGGCCCTGACCGCGGCCCAGCCGCTGGCCGGGATCGCCTGCGGGATCGGGTTCCTGGGCGACCAGGTGCGGACCGACACCGGCGCCCTGGCCTGGCAGGCGGCCGGGCTCGCGGCGATCGTGGGCGGGATCGTGCTGCTCGGGCTGCACCCGGCGATGCCGGAGGGGCCGGTGGGCGGACGCCGCTCGCAGAGCCTCCAGCCGCACTGAGCGACGCCCGGCAGACGCACCCCGCGGCCCACCGGAAGATGTCCCGTTCCTCACAGTCGTCCGCCCGGCGTAGCAATTAATAATGGCCAGCATTACATTGGCGTCATGGCGAGAACGTCGGGACAGTCGGGACAACAGACCAGGGACAAGCTGATCCGTGCGGCCGAGGAGATCTTCGCGGCGCAGGGCACGGACGGCGCGCAGCTGCGCGACATCGTCGCCCTGGCGGGTCAGAGCAACCCCTCCGCGGTGCAGTACCACTTCGGTTCCCGGGCCGGGCTGCTCGACGCCGTGATGGCCGGCCGCCAGGAGCGCACCGAGCGGGTCGTCGCACCGCTGCTGGGCTCGCTCCCCGACGACTGCGGTGTACGGGACCTGCTCACCGCGCTGGTGACGGCGGAGGCGAGCCTGCTCGCCGACGACCGGGGCCGCCGCTGTCTGCGGATCTCGGCCGGGCTCAGCCATGAGACCGGGCTGCGGACCGGCCGGCCGCACCCCGCGCTGGACGGCACGGCCTACGGCCGGCTGATCGGCCGGATCGGGGACCGCCTGAGCGCGCTGCCGGAGCCCGTCCGGCTGGAGCGGCTCGATCTGGCACTCACCCTGATCGGCGCGGCGCTGGCCGACCGGGCCCGCCAGGGTCTCGACGGCACCCGGCCGCTGACCGGCCAGGAACTCTTCCTCGCCGACCTCGTCGGCAGCACCACCGCGTTCCTGCACGCCCCCGCGCCGCACGGCGCGTGAACCACCCGCACCGCACGAAGCAAGAAGGACATGTCATGACCGACAAGAACAGCCTCACCGGCCGGACCGTCATCGTCACCGGCGCCGCCCGCGGCCTCGGCGCCGAGGCCGCCCGCCTCGCCGTGGCCGCCGGCGCCGATGTGGTGATCACCGACGTGCTGGACGAGGAGGGCGCGGCCACCGCCGCCGGGCTCGGGCCGAAGGCCCGCTTCCTCCACCACGACGTGACCTCCGAGGAGGACTGGCAGCGCGTCGCCGAGCTCACCCTCGCCGAGTTCGGACGGATCGACGGCCTGGTCAACAACGCGGGCGTCTCGACCGGCCAGCCGCTGGAGACCGAGACGGTCGAGCACTTCCGCAAGGTCATCGACATCAACCTGACGGCCGTCTTCATCGGCATGAAGACGGTGATCCCGGTGATGAAGGAGAGCGGCGGCGGTTCGATCGTCAACATCTCCTCGGCGGCCGGTCTCATGGGCCTGGCCCTGACCTCCAGCTACGGCGCGTCGAAGTGGGGCGTGCGCGGGCTGACGAAGGTCGGCGCGGTGGAGCTCGGCACCGCGCGGATACGGGTGAACTCGGTGCACCCCGGCATGGTGTACACGCCCATGACGGCCTCGGTGGGCATCCGGCAGGGCGAGGGCAACTACCCCAACACCCCGATGGGCCGGGTCGGCGAGGCCGGTGAGATCGGGGAGGCCGTCGTCTTCCTGCTCTCGGACGCCGCCTCGTACGTTACCGGTGCCGAACTCGCCGTGGACGGCGGCTGGACCACCGGCCCGACCGTCAGGTACGTCATGGGGCAGTGAGCCCCGTCGGAGGTCTGCTGTTGGATGAAGGGCATGAATCCTTCTGACGAGATCCTGGACATCGTCGACGAGAACGACGTGGTGGTGGGGCAGGCCCCGCGTGGTGAGGCGACCGCGCGGGGCCTGCGCCACCGCTGTGTGTTCATCGAGGCCCGGGACGCCGAGGGCCGGATCTTCGTGCACCGCAGGACCGCCACCAAGCTGGTCTTCCCCTCCCACTACGACATGTTCGTCGGCGGGGTCGTCGGCGCCGGTGAGTCCTACGGCGAGGCGGCGCTGCGGGAGGCCGAGGAGGAGCTGGGGGTGTCCGGACTCCCCCGGCCCGAGCCCCTGTTCAAGTTCCTCTACGAGGGCGGCGGCCACACCTGGTGGTCGTACGTCTACCGGGTACGGTGCGAGCTGCCGGTGAGTCCGCAGGTGGAGGAGGTCGCCTGGCACACCTTCCTGACGGACGCCGAGCTGGAGCGGCGCCTCGGCGAGTGGGAGTGGGTGCCGGACGGCCTGGAAGGCTACCGACGTCTCCGGGCGTTCCGGGAATCATCCTGAACCGGCCGGGGATGCTCGCCAAAGCGGCAGATAAGGTCCGTACGTGAACGATTTTGTGCAGAGTCTGCGGCTGTGGTTCGCGCCGCAGCGCATCCGTGACGAGGGCGACACCCCCGACTACCGCTTCTCGCTCGCCAACGAGCGGACCTTCCTCGCCTGGATCCGGACGGCTCTCGCACTGATCGGGGGCGGTTTCGCGGTCGACCAGTTCCTGCCGGAGCTGTCCTGGGGCGTCCGTGCGGGTCTGGCACTCGCGCTGCTGGCGGCCGGCGTGCTGTGCGCGCTGCGGGCCGTCAACCACTGGGTGCGGTGCGAGCGGGCGATGCGGCGCGGGGAGGACCTGCCGGTGTCCCGCTTCCCGACACTGCTGAGCCTGGCCGTGGCCGTGGTGGCCGTGGCGATGGTGGTGGTGGTCCTGTTCGGCTGGGAGGGCCGGTGACCGCCGCGGAGCGCGACCCGGGGCTCCAGCCCGAGCGGACGCGCCTCGCGTGGCGGCGTACGACGCTGTCCTGCACGGTGGTCGCGCTGCTGGCGGGCAAACAGGCGCTGCACGGCGGCGTCGGCACGGCCGGGGTCGTCGCCCTGTCGCTGAGCGCGCTCGCCTGGCTGGGCTTCCTGCGGGTGGCGAACCGGCGGGTGCAGGGCATGGGCACCGCGCGCCCGCGGCCGCTCGCGCCGCGGGCGGCGCTGGCGGCCGCGGCCTGCACGGTCGCGCTGGCCGTGTTCGCCGCCGCGATGCTCTTCTGAGCTCGCGCGGGCCCACGGGACAGGCCTGAGGCACCGGGCCGGTCAGCCCTCCTCCCAGTCCACGGAGACGACGATCTTGCCCCGGGTGCGGCCCTGCTCGTTGAGCCGGTAGGCGTCCGCGGCCTCCGCCAGCGGGAAGACCCGGTCGACGTGGACCGAGACGATGCCGCGCTCGGCCAGCTCCGCCAGGTGGGCCAGGTCCTTGGCGTCCGGCCGCACGAAGGCGTACTTGCCGCCGTACGAGATGACCTCGCCGTCCGCGATCGAGGCCAGCCTGCCGTCCGGCGCGAGGGTCTCGGCGGACACCCGCAGCGCTTCGCCGCCCACGGTGTCGAAGGCCGCGTCGATCCCGTCGGGGGCCAGGGCGCGCAGCCGGTCGGCGAGCCCTTCCCCGTACGCCACGGGTTCCGCTCCGAGCGCCCGCAGGTGCTCGTGGTTGCGCTCGCTCGCGGTCCCGATGACCCGGCAGCCGCCGTGCCGGGCCAGCTGGACGGCGAGCGAGCCGACACCGCCCGCCGCGGCGTGCACGAGGACGGTGTCGCCGTCGCGGATCCGCAGCGACCGGTGGAGCACCTGGTAGGCGGTGAGCCCGGCCAGGGGCAGTCCGGCGGCCTCCTCGAAGCTCAGGCTCAGCGGTTTGCGGGCGAGGGTGCGCACCGGGGCGGCGACGTACTCGGCGAACGTGCCGCGGCTCAGGAAGTCCTCCCGCACGTAGCCGATGACCTCGTCGCCGACCGCGAACTCGTCGACGGCGGCACCCGGCTGCACCACGACACCGGACACGTCCCAGCCCGGGATCACCGGGAAGACCGCTTCGAGTCCGGCGTCGAGATAGCCCTCCCGGGCCTTCCAGTCGACCGGGTTGACCGCCGCGGCCCGTACTTTCACCAGGACGGCGTCGGGGCCGACCTTGGGGTCGGGCCGCTCGCCGTACTCCATGACCTCGGCCCCGCCGTAGCTGCTGTAGCTGATCGCCTTCATCCTTCGACCATCGAGCCGGGTCAGGAGCGGCGCAAGTCAGGTCATGCGGTGGCGGCCGCGAAGGGCGGCAGCAGGGTGCGGGGGTCGTGGCCGGAGTGCCAGAGCCCGATGAGGAAGGCCGTGGTGGCCTCCAGGTACGCGGCCCGGTCGAGCCCGCCCACCGGCAGCGGCACGCAGCCCAGATCGCGGACCAGCGCCGCCACGGTCTCCAGCGCGTCCGCGTCGTCGCCGCACAGCGGCACGGAGAGCGGGCCGTCGGCGAAGGCGGGCGGGGTGAGCCGCCACACCGTGTCCGGCAGGTGGTTGAACGCCTTGACGACCCGGGCGCCGGTGGCGTCGGCGAGGGTGCGCGCGGCGCCGGGGCCGCCCTCGGTGGTCAGGACGAAGCCGGGTCCCACCGCGTTGGTGCAGTCGATCAGCACCCGGTCGCGCAGCGTCCGGTCCGCGGCGGCGAGCGCCGTGACGGTGTCGAGCGCGGCGTCGTAGGGCAGTGCGAGGAGCAGCACGGAGCCGAACGAGACGGCCTCCTCGAAGGTGCCCGAGGCGCTGTCCGTCCGGTCGGCGAGGGCGCGGGCCCGGACGGGCGAGCGGCCCGCGAAGAGGAGCTGGTGTCCGGCCCCGGCCCATTGGGTGCCGAGGGCCTGGGCCATGTTGCCCGTACCGAGAACGCCGATGCGCATATCCGTCTCCCTGGCGAGTGTCCGCGAAGTAGCGTCGTGCCGTGGAAGGTGACGGTAGGAGATCCGTTGCTGACCGTCCGGTGCCCAACGGGCGCCGCGGGGAGGGGAGAGCTGTGGAGCGGCTGCTCGCGGACTGCCGGGCGAGGCTCGGTTTCGATCTGTTCGCGCACACCTGGAACGCGGTGGTCATCCACGCGCTGGGCGGGGGACCGCGCCGGCCGGTCGACCTCCGCGCGGAGATCGGCGGGATCAGCGCGAAGGTGCTCAACGAGACGCTGCGCCGGCTGGCGGGGTACGGGCTGGTGGAGCGCCGGGCCTACGCGGAGGCGCCGCCGCGCGTCGAGTACGCGCTGACCGGGCTCGGCCGGACGCTGCTGGAGCCGATCGAGGCGCTCGGGCGGTGGTCGGCGGAGCACGGCGACGCGTTCGTGGCGGCACAGGACTGGGACGACTGAGCCCCGACGGGACGGGGCCGGTGCGGGCCCCGTCCGGTCCCTCACCAGCGCGGGATCGTGGGCGTGGCCCAGCCCGGCTCGCCCTTGCGCATCGCGGCGGCGTCGTCGCGCTCGCGCATGCCGCCGTCGTCGTCGAGCCAGCGGCGGTGCAGCACGGCCAGGCGTTCCCGGTCGAGTTCGACGCCGAGGCCGGGGGCGTCGGAGACGGTCAGCCTGCCGTCCTCGAAGACATGGCGGGTGGTGATGACGTCCTCGGTCTGCCAGGGGTAGTGGCTGTCGCAGGCGTAGTCGAGGTTGGGGACGGTGGCCGCGACGTGCGTCATCGCGGCGAGGCTGATCCCGAGGTGGGTGTTGGAGTGCATGGAGAGCCCGACGCCGTAGGTGCGGCAGATCCCGGCCAGTTCGCGGGTGCGGTGCAGTCCGCCCCAGTAGTGGTGGTCGGAGAGGACGACCTGGACGGCGTCACGGGCGAAGGCCTCGGGGACCTCGGCCAGCGTGGTGACGCACATGTTCGTGGCCAGCGGCACATCGGTGCCGGCCGCGACGGCGGCCATCAGCTCCGTGCCGCTCGCCGGGTCCTCCAGGTATTCGAGTACGTCCTTCAGCTGCTCGGCGACGTACAGCGAGGTCTCCACCGACCAGGCGCCGTTGGGATCGAGGCGCAGCGGCTGCCCGGGGAAGGCGTCGGCGAGCGCGCGGACCGCGGCGATCTCCTCCTCCGGCGGGAAGACCCCGCCCTTCAGCTTGAAGGAGCTGAAGCCGTAGGTACGGGCGAAGCGCCGGGCCTGGGCGACGACTCCGGCCGGGTCGACGGCGGCGCCCCAGTCGTCCCGCTCGCCGCCGTCCGGATGCTCGGCCCAGCGGTAGAACAGGTACGCGCTGTACTCGACGCTGTCGCGGACCTTGCCGCCGAGCAGCGCGTGCACCGGCAGGCCGAGGGTCTTGCCCAGGGCGTCCAGGCAGGCCACCTCGAAGGCGGAGACGACCGAGAGCCGCAGCTTGTCCGCGGTCTGGACGCCGCGCAGCCCGCCCGCGTCGACCCGCTCGTCGGCCGCGCGTGAGTCGCCGCACACCTCGTCGGCCAGGGCGAAGAGGCCGTTCACATCGCTGACCGGGCGTCCGGCCAGGGCGGTGGCGAGCGGCTGCGCCAGTTCGAGGTACTTGCCGTCGCCGTAGGTCTCCCCGATGCCGGTCACCCCGCCGCGCGTGACGACCTCCACGATGAGCCGCGGGGTGTACGGCTGGTGGACGCCCTGGGTGTTGAGGAGCGGCGGGTCGGCGATGAGGATCGGGGTCAGCCGGACTTCGTCGATCAACCATGCTGTGTTCATACGTGAACTCTATTCAGGGATACGACTGAAGGCCAGAGTCCGGCCACCATGCGGACCGGGATTCCGCACATTCCGTTCCCGGAGTTCACTGGACGACATACCGACTGGTCGGCATCATGAACACCGACGATTTATTCACCCCGGAGGTGCGCACGATGAGCCAAGTCCACCCGCCAGGTCTCGACCTCGACCGGTTGCGCGGACATCTCGACCGCGAGCGGCCGGGCCTGGTGAACGGACCGCTCGAGGCCCGGCTCATCGAGGGCGGACGGTCGAACCTCACCTACGTCGTCACGGTGGCGGACGGCACCGGCCGCTGGGTGGTCCGACGGCCGCCGCTGGGTCATGTGCTGGCGACCGCGCACGACATGAAGCGCGAGCACCGGGTGATCAGCGGGCTGCACCCGACGGCCGTCCCGGTCCCCGAACCGGTGCTGCTCTGCGAGGACGACTCGGTCATCGGCTCCCCCTTCTACGTCATGGAGTACGTCGAGGGCACCCCGTACCGCACCGCCGAGCAGCTCGCCCCGCTGGGCGCCGAGCGCACCCGCAAGGCCGTACTGAGCCTGGTCGACACCCTCGTGGAGCTGCACGCCGTCGACCCGCAGGCCGTCGGCCTCGGCGACTTCGGGCGCCCCGAGGGCTTCCTCGACCGTCAGCTGCGCCGCTGGGGGAAGCAGCTGGACGCCTCCCGCAACCGCGAGCTGCCGGGCATCGACGAGCTGCACGCGGCACTCGGCCGGCAGCTCCCCGGCTCCCCCGCCCCGACCGTCATCCACGGCGACTACCGCCTGGACAACGTGCTGATCGGCGCGGACGACGAGATCAAGGCCGTCCTCGACTGGGAGATGTCGACGCTCGGCGACCCGCTCACCGACCTCGGACTGCTGGTCATGTACAGCTCCGACCTGGGGCTGCCCGAATCCCCGGTCTCCACCACCAGCGGGGCCGCCGGCCACCCCTCCCCCGCCGAGCTGATCGAGCGCTACGCGGCCCGCTCCGGCCGGGACACCTCGGGCATCTCCTGGTACACGGCGTTCGCCTGGTTCAAGCTCGCCGTGATCCTGGAGGGCATCCACTACCGCTACACCCTGGGCCAGACGGTCGGCGGCGGCTTCGACCGCATCGGCGACCTCGTCCCCGTCTTCATCGAGCACGGCCTCACCACCCTCCAGGAAGGCTGATCCACCCCATGGACTTCGCATTCGACGCCCGTACCGAAGAGCTGCGCGCCAAGCTGCTCACCTTCATGGACGAGCACGTCTACCCGGCCGAGAAGACCGCGGACGAGCAGCGCGAACAGCTCGCGTCGCCGTGGGACACCCCGCAGGTGGTCGAGGACCTGAAGGCCGAGGCCCGCAGGCAGGGGTTGTGGAACCTCTTCCTGCCGGACGCCGAGTACGGCGCCGGGCTCACCAACCTCCAGTACGCCCCGCTGGCCGAGATCCTGGGCCGCTCCCCGCATCTGGCGCCGACCGCGCTGAACTGCGCGGCGCCGGACACCGGGAACATGGAGGTCCTCGCCCAGTTCGGCACCGAGGAGCAGAAGAAGCAGTGGCTGGAGCCGCTGCTGGCCGGGGAGATCCGGTCCGCGTTCGCGATGACGGAGCCGGAGGTCGCCTCCTCGGACGCGACGAACATCGAGACCCGCATCACCCGGGACGGAGGGGGTACCTCCCGTTCGAGCGGAGCCGAGAATGGGGGAGACTACGTCATCAACGGGCGCAAGTGGTACATCTCCGGGGCGATGAACCCGGACTGCGCGATCTTCATCGTGATGGGCAAGACCGACCCGGACGGCGACGACATCCGCCGCCAGCAGTCGCAGATCCTCGTCCCGCGCGACACCCCGGGCCTGACCGTGAAGCGCGCGATGCAGGTGTACGGCTACGAGGACCACTCCCACGGCGGCCACGCCGAGGTCGTCTTCGACGACGTGCGCGTGCCCGTGACGAACCTGATCGGCGAGGAGGGCGGCGGCTTCGCCATCGCCCAGGCGCGGCTGGGTCCGGGCCGCATCCACCACTGCATGCGGCTGATCGGCATGGCGGAGCGCGCCATCGAGCTGATGTGCCGGCGCGCGGTGGCCCGTACGGCCTTCGGCAAGCCGCTCGCCCAGCAGGGCGTGGTGCACAACTGGATCGCGGACGCCCGGGTCACGGTGGAGCAGCTGCGGCTGCTGGTGCTGAAGACGGCCTGGCTGATGGACACCGTCGGCAACCGCGGCGCGCACACGGAGATCCAGTCCATCAAGATCGCCACCCCGCGCGCGGTGGTCTCCATCATCGACCAGGCGGTGCAGCTGCACGGCGCGGGCGGCGTCAGCCAGGACTTCCCGCTGGCCGAGCTGTGGGCGGCGGCGCGGACGCTGCGGCTGGCGGACGGCCCGGACGAGGTGCACCAGCGGTCGCTGGCGCGGCGGGAGATCAAGAAGTACCTGTAGGGCACCGGTGTCGCGGGCCCGCACCCCGGTGCGGGCCCGCGGCGATGTCAGTAACCGCCGTACGGCACGTGGTCGGCGAGTGCCAGTTCGCGGGCGAAGGCCCGTACCCGCAGCAGGCAGCGGGCGAGGACCCGGACGACCCTCGGGCGGTGCGGCCCGTAGGCCACGTTCCACAGAGGGGGAACACGCGTCGAAACCTGGATGTGCGCCATGTATCCACCTTCACCCCGCGAACGCGTTCGGTCCAACAGATGGATTCGCTGGCTGTGATCGCTACCGTAGATGGATGGAGATTCGCCAGCTCCGCCATTTCATGGCGGTGATCACGCACGGCAGTTTCACCGCCGCCGCCCGCGCCGAGCTGATCGTGCAGTCCGCGCTGAGCACCTCCGTCCGCAACCTCGAACGGGAGCTGGGGGCCGACCTGTTCGAACGGACCGGCCGCCGGGTGGTGCTCACCGAGGCGGGCCGGGCGCTGCTGCCCTCGGCCCGTACGGTGCTGGCCGGGACGGACGCGGCGCGTGACGCGGTGGCCGCCGTGTCGGGGCTGGCCACCGGGCGGGTGCGGATCGGCACGATCCAGACGCTGACCTGCGTGGATCTGGCCGCCGAGCTGGCCCTGTTCCACCGGCTGTGGCCCGGGGTGCAGATCTCGCTGCGCGAGGCGACGACTCCGGAGCTGGTGGCGGGGGTGCGGGCGGGTGAGCTGGATCTCGCCTATCTCGCGCCGGACGCGGCCGAACTCCCGGAAGGCATCATGGCGTTCGCGTCCTGGCAGGAGGACCTGGTGCTGATCACGGCGCCCGGCCACCGGCTGGCGACGGCCGGCCGCACCCTGGTCAAGGACCTCGCCGACGAGCCGTTCGTGGACTTCCGGGCGGGCACCGGCCTGGAGACCGCGGTGCGGCGGCTGGCCGCGCACTGCGGCCTGGAGCGCCGGATCACCTGCGATGTCACCCAGATCCGGCTGCTCGTCGATCTCGTCCGGGCGGGGATCGGCGTGGCGATCGTGCCGCGCCGGATCGGCGAGGACGCCGGACTGCCGTGCGTGAGCATCCGGCAGCCGGAGCCGGGCCGGACGGTGCTGCTGGTGGGCCGGGCGCCCCGGCCGCGCAATCCGGCGGCCGAGGCCCTGCTGGGCCGGCTGGCCGGCAGCAGGGCCTGACGAGCGCCCTACGGCCGCAGCGCGCGCAGCAGCAGGTCGGCGAGGTGGTCGGCGACCTCCTGCTGGGTGAGCGGGCCGTCCGGCCGGTACCACGTCGACAGGTGGTGGACCGAGCCGAAGTGGTAGTCGACGATCAGGTCCGCCGGGGTGGCCGTGGAGAACACCCCGCTGCGCTGCCCCTCTTCCACGAGCGCCCGGAAGCGCTCGTGGTAGCGGCGCCGCTCCACCCGTACCTGCTTGTTCTTCTCCGGGCTCAGATGGTGCATGGAGCGGAAGAAGATCGAGGCGTCGTCGAGGTTCTCGATGGTGGTGACGACCACGTCGGCCGCGGCGTCGCGCAGCCGCTGCTCGACGGGTGCGTCGGCGCCAGCGAAGGCGTCGAGCCGCTCCTGCTGGAGCCGCAGCACCCGGGCGTAGACCTCCTGGAGGAGGTCCTCCTTGGAGCCGAAGTAGTGGTAGAGCGCGCCCTTGGTGACGCCGGCCGCCTCGACGATCTCCTGGACCGAGGTGCGGTCGTACCCCTGCTCGGCGAAGAGCCGCGTGGCGGCGGCCAGCAGCCGCTGCGGGACGGGGGTACCGCTCCCGTCCGTCGCCTTGGCCATAGCCGCCACCTTCCTTCCGTGCTGTGGGTCAACCGTTCTCACGGGGTGAACGCAGTTCCCGCCTGAGGATCTTCCCACTTGCGGTCTTGGGAAGTTCCGCCAGGATCTCGACTTCGCGCGGGTACTTGTACGCGGCGAGCCGTTCCTTGCAGTACGCACCCAATTCATCGGGTTCGACCGAGGCGCCGGGCCGCAGACTGACGTAGGCGCGGACCGTCTCGCCGCGGTAGGCGTCCGGGACGCCGACGACGGCGGCCTCGCGCACGGCCGGGTGGGTGTAGAGGACGTCCTCGACCTCTCGCGGCCAGACCTTGAAGCCGGACGCGTTGATCATGTCCTTCTTGCGGTCGACGACGTAGAGCCAGCCCTCGCGGTCCATGAAGCCGATGTCGCCGGTGCGCAGCTCGCCGTCCGGGAACGCGACTGCGGTTGCCTCGGGCAGCCGCCAGTAGCCGGAGACGACCTGCGGGCCGCGCACCGCGATCTCGCCCTGTTCGCCGAACGGCACGTCCGCGCCGTTCTCGTCGATGATCCGCACGACGGTGTCCGGGCCGGGCACGCCGACCGAGAGGGTGCCGGAGACCGGGTCGACGGGCGCCTCGCGCTCGGGCGGCACCGAGGCGCAGGGGGCGGTGCACTCGGTGAGGCCGTAGCCGTTGCGGATGTACGGGCCCAGGCCCGACCGGAACTTCTCGACGAGCGCGGGCGGCAGCGGCGCGCCGCCGGAGGAGATCACCTGGAAGGAGGCGAAGTGCCCGGGCGTGACACCGGGGGTCGCGGCGAGCGCCATGAAGGCGGTCGACGGGCCGACGGTGTACGCGGGGCGGTGCTCGGCGAAGGCGTCGAGGACGACACCGGGGTGGAAGCGGTAGGCCAGGACCAGGGTGCCCGCGTTGGTGAGGCAGGCGGCCAGCTGGCAGACCATGCCGGTGATGTGGAAGAGCGGGGCGAGCGCGAAGTAGGCGGCGCCCTCGGCGATGGGGTGGCCGGTGCGCTGGCGCTCGGCGTTGACCATGATGTTGCCGTGGGAGTTCAGGGCGCCCTTGGGGGTGCCGCTGGTCCCGGAGGTGTAGCTGATCAGCGCCACGTCGGCGGCGGTGAGTTCGCGGCCGGCGGGGGCCGGGAGGCCCTGCCGGGCGACGGTCACCAGATCGTCCGCGTCGTCGGCTGCGGGCAGCCGGTCGAAGTTCAGCACCCGCTCGTCGTTCTTCGTCTGGAGGTCGAGCTCGCAGGCGGTGACGGCGATCCGGACGGACGGGGCGGCGGCCGCGGTGTCCCGCAGATACGCCTCCCAGGCACGGTCGGAGCAGATCAGCGCCGTGACCTCGGCGTCCTTCAGTACGTGGCCGACCTCGGCGGACTTGTACATCGGGTTGAGCGGGACGACCGTCGCCCCGGCCTTCCAGGCGCCGAGCAGCGCGAGGACGAAGTGCGGGGAGTTCTGCAGCATGATCGCGACCCGGTCGCCGCGCTCCAGCCCCCGGGCGGCGAGGTGCCCGGCCACGGAGTCGGAGAGCTCGTCGGTCTCGGCGTAGCTGAGACGTCCGTCGAAGTAGGCGAGTGCCGGGTGGCCGGGGGTCCGGGCCACGGAGTCGCGGAAGGCGTGCACCAGGGTCCCGGCGGGACTGACGGGGGCCCGCTGGGCCTCGCTGAGCAGCGGGAGCCAGGGCTTGGCCGCGTAGATCGACTCGCTCATGCTCCGGTCTCCTCCCATGTGCGCTGGAGGCGGTTCATGCCGCGGAGCCAGCGATCGGTGTCCTCGGCCCTGGCCCCGTAGTAGTTGGCCACCTCGGGGTGGGGCAGAACGAGGAAGCGGTCCTCGGCCATCGCGTCGAAGAGGGCGTCGGCGACGGCCTCGGGCTCGATCGCGCCGGGGGCGAGGACGAGCTTCCCGGCCGATCCGGCGCCGGTGAGCATGTCCGTACGCACGCCCTGCGGGCAGATCGCGTGCACCTTGATGCCGCGGTGGCGGTAGGTGAGGGAGAGCCATTCGGCGAAGGCGACCGCGCCGTGCTTGGTGACGCTGTAGGGCGCCGCGCCGATCATCGTGAGGAGTCCGGCGGCGGAGGCCGTGGAGACGAACCTGCCGCTGCCGCGCTCCAGCCAGTCCGGGAGGAGCGCCCTGGCCGCACGGACGTGGGCCATCACGTTGACGTCCCAGGCGGCTGCCCAGACGTCCTCGTCGGCGAATACGTCACCGGGCGAGGCGAGGCCGGCGTTGGCGCAGTAGACGTCCACGGTGCCGTCCAGCGCGTCGCGGGCGGCGTCGACGATCTGTGAGGCGTCCCCGGCGACCGCGGTGCCGCCGATCTCCTCGGCGAGCGCCTTGATCCGGCTCTCGTCGAGGTCGTTGACCACGACCCGCGCGCCCTCGGCGGCGAATCTGCGGGCCAGCGCGGCGCCGATGCCGCCTCCGGCCCCCGTGACCACTACGCCAGCGCCCTGCACCGTACTCATCGTCCCGCCTCTCTCAGCCGACTGCACCGGCAGACTAACCGGTCGGTATGTCGCCGGGGAAGGGGTCGGGCCGTCTCATCCGCCACTCCGGGCACAGCCGCCCCGTCCAGCTCGTTCCCTGCGGCCCGTACCCGCGCTAGCGTGCGTGACCATGACAGACGTCGCGATCATGGAGGTAGCCGAATGAGCCTGTCCAGGCGTGGATTGCTGGCCGCCGGCGGTGCGGTCGGAGCCCTCGCGGCGACCGCCGCATCGGCAGGACCCGCGGCCGCCCTCCCCTCGCACGGCAAGGGGCACGGCGGCGGACACGGCCGGGTCCGCACCGGCTTCGACCGGCTGGCGGCGGACGGTTACGCCCTGCTGAAGGGGCAGCGGGTCGGTGTGGTCACGAACCCGACCGGGATCACGTCCGGCGTGGAGCACATCGTCGATGTGATGCACCCCGACGGCCGGGTGAACCTGACCGCCGTCTTCGGCCCCGAGCACGGCTTCCGCGGCACCGCGCAGGCGGGCGGCTCCGAGGGGCGCTACGACGACCCGGCGACCGGACTGCCGGTCTACGACACGTACCTCAAGAACGGGCAGGCCCTCGCCGACGTGTTCACGGCGTCCGGCGTGGACACGGTCGTCTTCGACATCCAGGACGCGGGCGCCCGTTTCTACACGTACATCTGGACGCTGTACGACTGCATGGAGGCGGCGGCCCTCGCGGGGAAGAGGTTCGTGGTGCTGGACCGGCCGAACCCGGTGACCGGGCGGGCCGCGCTCGGCCCGGTGCTCGATCCCGCGTTCGGCACCTTCGTGGGGCGCCGGGAGATCTCGCAGGCGCACGGCATGACCGTCACCGAACTGGCACTGCTGTTCAACGGGGAGTTCCTCGCGGACCGTCCGGCCGACCTGGAGATTGTGAAGATGTCGGGGTGGTCGCGCTCGGACTTCTTCGACGCGACCGGGCTGCCGTGGGTGCCGCCGAGCCCCAACATGCCGACGCCGGACACCGCGCTCGTCTACTCGGGCACCTGCCTCTTCGAGGGCACCAACCTCTCCGAGGGGCGCGGCACCACCCGCCCGTTCGAACTGCTCGGCGCCGAGGGGATCGACCACACCTGGGCGGCCGCGGCGAACGCGCTCGGCCTGCCCGGAGTGGCGTTCCGCGAGGCGTACTTCGCGCCGACGTTCTCCAAGTTCCAGGGCAAGACGGTGGGCGGCGTCCAGCTGCACGTCCAGGACCGCGAGGTCTTCGACCCGGTCCGCACCGGGATCGCGCTGCTGGTGACGGCGAAGCAGACCTGGAGCGGGTTCGCCTGGCGCTCCGACAACTGGATCGACAAGCTCACCGGCAACACCCGGGTCCGCACGATGATCGACGCGGGGGCGGACACCGATGAGGTGGTGGGGGCGTGGGCGGATGACCTCGCCGCGTTCCGGGCGGTGCGGAAGCGGTACCTGCAGTACCGGTGAGCCCGTGTCGCCGGGCGGGCCGTCGTGTGCGGGCCCGCCCGGCGAACCGGTTCCGTCCTCGGTCGCCGGACGGGCCTGATGTGCCCGGCGCGCCGGTTCAGCGGTGTGCCGGGAACTCCACCACCTGCTGGTAGGTCGGGCGGTTCTGCCAGTGGATCGCCTTCTGCGCGATCCCGCCGAGCGCCCGGTGGATGATCGAGTCGGTGCACCACTGCTCGCCGGCCTTGCAGTTGTCGTCGGCCGGGTACACCTCCGCCGCCGGGACCGCCGCCGCCTGCTTCAGCGAGGACAGCAGCGCCGCGCGGCAGCTGCTCAGATCGCCGTTGCCGCAGTAGGACCTGGCCAGCGGGCCCTTGACCTGCTGTCCGAGCACCTGGCGCAGGTCCTTGTCGGCGAAGCCCCACCAGCCGTACTGGAACGCCGAACCGCTGTGCGCGCCGCTCGGCCCGTGGCTGGCGGCCGGGGACTCGTCGGTGGCGAGGTTCGCGGTCAGCGCCCCGTACAGATCGTCACCGAGCCCGGGCTTGAACTCGGCCTCGACCAGCTTCGGCCACCACGCGTCCATGATCCGTACCGCGTCGGCGTGGGTGTACGTGTGCGAGCCGGGGCTGCTCTCCTTGCGCTGGGCACCGGCCGCCCGCCAGGAGTCCAGTTGCTGGACCACCGCGTTGAGTTCCGGGTCGGTGACCGGCTGGGAGCGGATCACCTTCAGCAGCTCGGGCAGCAGTTGCTCACCGCGCAGATCGGTGAGCGCGGCGTCCGCCATCGCGCGGGTGAGGGAGGCGCGGGTGACGCCGCCCTCCTCGACCAGCTTCGCGACCCGGTCGTCGAGCAGATCGGCCCGGTGCACGGCACTGAGGCCGAAGCCGGCGGAGGCGTACCCCTCGGCCTGCTTGTTGTTCCAGGAGACGTAGTAGTCCTGGCCGCTGGAGTGCGGGTGCTCGGCGAAGGGGGTGTGCTCCGCGGTGTTGGCCGCCGGGTCGTAGCCCTTCCACTCGTACGCCTTCTCTGCCTTGACCGGCAGCGCCGGGTCGACGCCCGGGGCGCGCACCGGGTTCATGCCGCTGTTGTAGTAGGCGGCGGTGCGGGAGTCGGCGTAGAACCAGTTGAAGGCGTAGTCGATGTTGCTCGCCGCCTGCTGGAAGGAGGCGGCGTCGGTGACGTACGACGGGTCGTTGAGCATCTGGAAGCCGATGATCGAGTCGGCCTCGTGGCGGTAGGTGGTGCGCAGCGAGGTGTACGCGACCGGCTTGCCGCCCACCGTGGCGCGGTGGGTGACGATGCCGTAGCCGGTGCGCCACACCTGCATCCGGTAGGAGCCCTTGGCCGTGGAGTCGGCGACGGTCGGCTTCCAGGAGTTGGACTTCTCCAGCTTCTCCATGGCGGTGCAGTCGCCGCGGTAGAGGTAGTGCGTGGAGTCCTTGGTGGGGGCGGAGCCGTCGGGCTCGCACAGGTCGACGGCGTAGGTGTCGGTGATGTCCTGGCCCGCCGATGTGGCGCTCCAGGCGTAGTCCTGGCCGCGGCCCATCTGGATGTACATGCCGACGCCGGCGAAGGAGACGCCGCGGGCGCTGATGCCGGGGCCCTGGAGCTCCTGGAGCATCATCAGCTGGGGGGCGAAGTAGCCGGTCTGCGGGCCGAAGACCGCGATCGGGTTTCCGCTCGCGGTGCTCTTGCCGGAGACCAGCAGGGCGTTGGACATGCCGCGCTTCTGGGCGCCGGAGCCCGAACCGGGCAGCGAGCCCTCGGGGATGACTCCGTCGTCGTAGATGCCCTGGGCCTTCTTGAGCGCGGCCGGGGCCTTGACGGGGGTCTTGGCGTCCGTGCCCGCGGAGCCGGTGCGGTCGTGGATCAGCGGCTCGGCGGTGACGGAGCCGGGGTCGGGAAGAGCCGTTCCGACGGCGTTGCCGGGCTTGTTCGCGTACGGGAACGAGGTGCCGTCGTGGACGGTCAGCACGGCCTCGGGGTCGTTGCGCTGCCGGAACGACTCCCAGACCTTCGTGCCCTCGGCGACCCCGTACTTCTGCTGGGCGGAGAGCAGGGACAGCGCCGCCTGCACCTCGCCGCCGCCACCGCCGCCGAACTGGCCGCCGACGACCGAGGCGATCGAGATCAGGTCGGTCAGCTGGAACGGCTGGATCTCGCCGATGTTGGTGATCGCGTCGATCTTGCCGGTGAGGACGTACTCGCCGGGGAAGTAGCGGCCCTTCTTCGACTTCTCGCGGTAGGAGTTGATGCCGTCGACGTACGCCTGCGCGTCGGCCATGGCCTGTTCGCCGCGGGGGCCCTCATGGGTCCTGATGTACTCGACCTGCGCCTGCAGGTCGGCCTCGGTGTACGGGGCCTGCGGCCAGAACTGCTGCTCCAGGCCCTGGTTGGCCAGTGCGCCGCCGGCGAACGAGGTCAGTTCCCCGCGGCCGATGTGGCGGAAGAGGTCCATCAGCCAGAGCCGGTCCTGCCCGGCCGCGAATCCGGCGCCGAACTCGGTCCCGTAGCGGGTGGTGCCCTTGATGTGCGGGACGCCGGAGACCTTGTCACGGGTGATGGTGACGTCGTCGCGCGGCGAGGTGACGGACTCGACCTGGTCCTTCGCGACGCCGAAGGAGGCGTCGTTGAAGAAGTCGGTCAGCTTCTGGTCGGTGAGGCCGGTGTGCCCGGCCACGAGTCCGTCGTAGCGGTCGAGCTGGTCGTCGCTGTGCGCGGGGTGGGTGCCGAACGCCTTGTTGCCGAGGATCTCGACGAGCGTGGCGTTGCCGTTCTCACCGGGCGGCAGGATGTCGTCGCACTGCCCCTGGCAGTAGTCGACGACGGGTACGGGGTCCGCCTCGCTGGCGCCCGCATGAGGTGCGGAGGCCAGCAGGGACGTGCCGAGGGCGAGAACGGCCGCTACGGTGGCGGCTCTTGTCCTGCCGGTGCGTACGGACATGCGGGTGCGTGGGGGCATGCGTGCTCCTCGAAGAGGCCGATGCGCCGGACGTTACCGACGGTATGACCCGTCGGTAAGGTGAACATCGGTCACCTTTTCCGAATCGACACATCCCGTCACATGACGATCCGTCATCTCACTGAGTGGACGGAACCACCCTTGGATGGAGCCGATCGGGGCAGTCGTACGTCCACTCACTGACGCCGAAGTGCGGGCGACGGAGTACGAGCGACGGAGGTGGCGGCGCAATGGCCGGTTTCCGGAGTCTTGCGAGACAGGTCCGCGATCCGCGGAGCGATCTGGCGCTGCGGCGGTACTCGCTGCGCAAATGCCTGGAGCGCTTCGCACCGTACGGCCACCGGGCGACCTGGGATCACCTGTGTGCCCGGCACGGGATAGGGCCCGAGGACCGGGCACCCGACCCGGCGCGGCTGATGCGCGCGCTGGAGGAACTGGAGACGGCGCGGGCGGTCTGGCTCGGGTACGAGGCCGGGTTCGCCGAGCGCCGCAGGCGCGAGAAGCACGACGGGCTGCGCCGTCCCGGCGCGTTCGACGACTGGCACCGGTGCACCTGGGGCGGGAACGGGGTCGCGCGGTGCGAGGACCCGGCGGTCCACCCGGCGGCACCGCTCGCGGACGTCCTGCTCCGGCTGATCTCGGCGCTGGAGTCGGAACCGGGCACCGGCTGCCCGGTGTGCGCCCAGGCCCGCATCGTCTGGCGGCAGGACCTGGACAGCGAGCCGTGGTCCGGTCCGGTGTGCACCGGGTGCGGCATCGTGGTGCCGCAGCCCGTCCTCACCCCCGATGCCCTGGAGAAGGCCCGGCGCACCCGGTTCGGCGACCTGGCGACGATCGCGTAGGACGTCCCTCCCCGATCAGGGCCGGGCGGGCCTGCCCTCCGGCATCAGACGCGAACCGCTGATCCGGTCACCGGAGATGTCGTCCGGGTTGGAGAGCACGCATGTCTCCAGCGACAGGCAGCCGCAGCCGATGCAGTCGGTCAGGTGGTCGCGCAGCCGCGCCAGCTGCCGGATCCGCTCGTCCAGCTCGGAGCGCCAGGTCTCGGAGAGCCGGGCCCAGTCGTCGCGGTTCGGCGTGCGCTCCTCCGGGAGTTCGGCCAGGGCGTCGCGGATGGTGGCCAGCGGGATGCCGACCCGCTGCGCGGCACGGACGAAGGCGACCCGGCGCAGCGCGTCCCTGCTGTAGCGGCGCTGGTTGCCGCTGGTGCGACGGCTGCTGATCAGGCCCTTGGTCTCGTAGAAGTGCAGGGCCGACACCGCGGCGCCGCTGCGCGCGGAGAGCTGGCCGACCGTGAGCTCATGGAGTGTCTGTGGAATCTGGGGCACTCATCGAACCCTACGTGCCGCGTTCCCGGCCGGTCCGTCGTTGACAGGAACGCACCCGCCAACCATGCTGAGCAAGCGCTTAGACAGGCGATGGATGACGGTCGAGAGCGGGAAGGCAGGGACCAGGGACATGGCAGAGCCGAGGATCTTCACGTCCGCGCAGGAGCTGCGTGACGGCGTGGGCGAGCAGCTGGGGCACAGCGACTGGCTGGAGGTGGAGCAGAAGCGGATCGACCTGTTCGCCGAGGCCACCGGGGACCACCAGTGGATCCATGTGGACCCGGAGCGCGCCGCGGCCGGGCCGTTCGGCACGACGATCGCGCACGGCTACCTCACGCTGTCCCTGCTGCCGGCCCTCGTACCGCAGGTCATGCAGGTCGAGGGCGCGAAGATGGGCATCAACTACGGGACCAACAAGGTCCGTTTCCCCTCCCCCGTGCCGGTGGGCTCCAGGCTGCGGGCGACCGCCGCCCTGAAGAGCGTCGAGGAGGCGGGCGGCGGTGTGCAGGTCACCGCGGTCGTCACCATCGAGCGCGAGGGCGGCGACAAGCCGGCGTGCGTCGCGGAGTCGGTGTCGCGGTACTACTTCTGAGCCGCTCGGCGGTGTGGGGCCGGTCCCGGCGGGACCGGCCCCACACCGCCGCGACGGTCAGTGCTTGGCCGCGACCATCCGCAGCACGAGGCCGGCGTACAGCTCGCCCACCTCGTCCGGCGTCCGGCTGCCCTGGGCGTTGAACCACCGCGCCACGTCGATGCAGAGCGAGAGCACCGCGAGCGTGGTGCCCGGCACGTCGGGGACGTCGAACTCGCCGGCCGCCACGCCCTCGCCGATGATCCGGCGCACCACCGCGTCGCTCCTGCGGCGCAGTTCGACGATCTCGGTGCGGTGCTCCTCGCCGAGCGCGTCCAGTTCGTACTGGACCACGCGCGCGGTGGTGTGGCGCTGGGCGTGCCAGCGGACGAAGGAGCGGACCGCGGCGGCGAGCCGCTCGGCGGCCGTGCCCTCGCGGCCGGCCGCCGCCTCCAGGAGCGTCAGGGCCCGGTCGTGACCGATCCTGCTGATCCGGTGGAGCAGCTCTTCCTTCGTCTTGTAGTGGATGTAGAGCGCCGCGGGGCTCATTCCGGCACGGCCGGCGATGTCCCGGGTGGTCGTCGCGTGGTACCCGCGCTCGGCGAAGGCGTCGACGGCCGCGACGAGAAGCCGCCGGGCGGCCTCGGGGGTCACTTCCTCCCACGGCGTCTCGCCGTCGGTCTCCTCCGCCGTGCTCATCGTCGGTCGCCCCTCTCAGTCACCAGGACGCACACCATACCCCGATCCTGAGCAAGCGCTTAGGGCCTTGCGCCGGGCGGGATCGTCAGAGCTTCTGGAAGGGGTCGTGCTCCGCGAGGATCTTCTCCAGCCTGGCCTGGTCGACCCGGCTGACGATCTGGCCCGCCTCCTGCCTGTCCCTGATCACCTTGGCCAGGGTGAAGGCGGAGGTGACGAGGTAGAGCACGCCGATGGCGAGGAAGCCGCGGACCCAGGCGTCGGCGTCCAGGAAGTAGATCCCGAGCGCCACCGCCCCCATCGCGATCCCGAAGGACGCGACGGCCTGTCCGTAGAAGGCGGCGGTGCTCTGCTGCTTGACCGATGTCGTCTCACTCATGACGCACAGCATCCGGCGATGTGGCACACACCACATCCGCGTTCGTACTCAGACAGGTACTCAGACGCCCGTTCGACGCGCGGAGCGCGGCCGGGGTCAGAACGCCGATACGCCCGTCAGCGCGCGGCCGATGATCAGCTTCTGGATCTGGCTGGTGCCCTCGTAGAGCGTCATCACCCGGGCGTCGCGCAGCAGCTTGCCGACCGGGTACTCGTCGATGTAGCCGTAGCCGCCGAAGACCTGGAGCGCGTTGTTCGCGGCGCGGACGGCGGCCTCGGAGGCGAAGAGCTTCGCCTGGGAGGCGGCGGTGGCGAAGGCCTCGCCCCGGTCGATCAGGTCGGCCACCCGCCAGGTCAGCAGCCTGGCCGCGTCGACGTCCACGGCGATGTCGCTGATCAGCTCCTGGACGAGCTGGTAGCTCGCGATGGACTTGCCGAACTGCTCGCGCTCGGCGGCGTAGCCCACGGCTGCGTCCAGGGCGGCCTGGGCGATGCCGACGCAGCCGGCGGCGACCGACATGCGCCCCTTCGCCAGCGCGGACATCGCGATGGAGAAGCCCTTGCCCTCGGGTCCCATGAGGGCCGCGGCGGGGACGCGGACGTCCTCCAGCACCAGTTCGGCGGTCGCCTGGCCGCGCAGGCCGAGCTTGCCGTGGATGGTGCGGCGAGTGAGGCCGGGGGTGTCGGCGGGCACCAGGAAGGCCGAGACGCCCTTGTGGCCGGGGGTGTCGTTGGTGCGGGCGAACAGGAGCACCACATCGGCCCAGGTGCCGTTGGTGATGAACATCTTGCTGCCGTTGATGACGTAGTCGTCGCCGTCCCGCACGGCCCTCGTCGTCAGGCTGCCCGCGTCGGACCCCGTGCCGGGCTCGGTGAGACCGAAACAGCCGACCGCGTCCCCGGCGGTCAGCCGCGGCAGCCACTGCCGCTTCTGGTCCTCGTCGCCCCAGGCGGCGATGGTCTTGGCGACCAGGCCCAGGGAGACCGAGACGATGCCCCGGACCGAGGAGTCGCCGCGGCCGAGCTCCTCGGTCACCAGGCAGTACGCGAGGTGGTCACCGCCCGAGCCGCCGTACTCCTCGGGGACGGTCAGCCCGAGGAAGCCGAGCGAGCCGAGCTTCTTCACGATCGACTTGTCGACGTTCTCGGCCCGGTCCCACTCGACGACGTACGGGGCGACATCGCGGGCGACGAAGTCCTTGGCGAGCTGCCGGACCGCTTCCTGCTCCTCGCTGAGCTCCAGATTCATCCTTCGACTCTCCACTTTAATTAGCACTGCTAGTTTTACCGGGGCAGGCCCTACTATGTGCCGCATGGCCCGCCCGCGCAAGCCCCTCCTCAGCAGAGACCGCATCGTCGAGACGGCGAGCGCCCTCGTGGACGCCGAGGGGCTCGACGCCGTCTCGACCCGCCGCCTGGCGGCCGAGCTGGGGGTCAGCGGGCCGTCGCTCTACAACCACTTCCGCAACAAGGACGAGATCCTGGACGCGGTCGCCGACGCCGTCTCCGCACAGGTCGACCTGTCGATGTTCGACGAGTCGGACAGCCGTGACTGGCGGGCCGCCCTGCACGACTGGGCGCTCTCCTACCGTGCGGCCCTCGCCGCGCATCCGCACATCGTCCCGGTGCTCGCCCAGGGCCCGGGACGCCGCCCGGCCGGCCTGCGGGTCGCCGACGCGGTGTTCGGCGCCATGGTCCGCGCGGGCTGGCCGCCCGCCCAGGCCACGTACATCGGCGCCCTGATGCGCTACTTCATCACCGGCTCGGCCCTCGGCTCGTTCGCCCGGGGCTTCGTGGACGACGAGACGGCGTACGACCCGGCCGACTACCCGCACCTGGGCCAGGCCCACCTGCTCGCGGAGCGCCGCCAGAAGGTCGACGAGGGTGCCTTCGAGACCGGGCTGCGGGCGCTGGTCGACGGACTCGCCCTGCAGTACGCACCACCGGCGCACGAGGTGCGGTAGCGCCCGCGGCAACTATTCGGTGGGCACCGAACGGTCCTGGCCCTACGGTCGGCACCATGACGCCCCTCTCCTCCCCCGCCGCCCCTGCCGCACCCCGAGACCGGCGGGCCGCGGCGGCCGCCTGCACGACCGTGGTGCTATGGGCCTCCGCCTTCGTCTCCATCCGCAGCGCGGGCGACGCCTACTCCCCCGGCGCGCTGGCCCTCGGCCGGCTGCTCGCCGGTTCCCTGGCGCTCGGCGCCCTGCTGCTCGTCCGGCGCGAGGGACTGCCGTCACGGGCCGCCTGGCCGGGCATCCTGTGGTCCGGGCTGCTGTGGTTCGGCCTGTACATGGTGGTGCTCAACTGGGGCGAGCAGGAGGTGGACGCGGGCACCGCCGCAATGGTGGTGAACATCGGGCCGCTGCTGATCGCCCTGCTCGGCGCCCGGCTGCTGGGCGAGGGGCTGCCGCGCCGGCTGCTGCTGGGCATGGCGGTGTCCTTCGCGGGCGCCGCGGTGGTCGGGCTCTCCATGTCCGGGCACGGGGGGTCCTCGGTGCTGGGCGTGCTGCTGTGCCTGCTGGCGGCGGTGGCGTACGCGGGCGGGGTGGTCGGCCAGAAGCCGGCGCTGCGGCACGGCTCGGCGCTCCAGATCACCACGTTCGGCTGCCTCGTCGGCACGGTGGCGTGTCTGCCGTTCGCCGGTGCGCTGGTGTCCGAGGCCGCCGACGCACCCCTGTCCGCGACCCTGAACATGGTCTATCTGGGCATCTTCCCGACCGCACTGGCCTTCACCACCTGGGCCTACGCGCTCGCCCGCACCACGGCCGGCCGGATGGGCGCCACCACCTACGCGGTTCCCGCGCTCGTGGTGCTGATGTCGTGGCTGCTGCTGGACGAGGTGCCCGCGCTGCTCACCGTGGGCGGCGGGCTGCTCTGTCTGGCCGGGGTGGCGGTCTCCCGGACGCGTCCGCAGACTGGTGCGACGCGGAAGAATCCGGCCCCGCCGGTGGAAGGACCCCGTCATGACGCGGAACACCGAGCAGCAGAACGGCCGTAGGAAGGCGAAGGTGAAGCCCGCGAAGGGCGAGGGATCGGCGCTGGTGACACCCCGGGGCCCGGCCGGCGACGCCTGGCGCGAGGACTACCCGTACGGCGAGAAGCTCGGCCGCAAGGCGTACGAGAAGTCCAAGCGCGCGCTGCAGATCGAGCTGCTCAAGCTCCAGCACTGGGTCAAGGAGCACGACGAACGGCTGGTCATCCTCTTCGAGGGGCGCGACGCCGCGGGCAAGGGCGGCACCATCAAACGGTTCACCGAGCACCTCAACCCGCGTGGCGCGCGGGTGGTGGCGCTGGAGAAGCCGACCGAACGCGAGCGTTCCCAGTGGTACTTCCAGCGGTACGTGGCCCACCTGCCGGCCGCCGGCGAGATCGTGCTGTTCGACCGGTCCTGGTACAACCGGGCCGGTGTGGAGCGGGTGATGGGGTTCTGCTCGACCCGCGAGTACCTCGAGTTCATGCACCAGACACCGGGGTTCGAGCGGATGCTCGCCCGCGACGGCATCCACCTGGTGAAGTTCTGGTTCTCCGTCTCGCGCGAGGAGCAGCGCAACCGGTTCATGACGCGGCAGACCGACCCGGTGCGGCAGTGGAAGCTCAGTCCGGTCGACCTCGCCTCGCTGGACAAGTGGGACGCGTACACCGAGGCCAAGGAGCTGATGCTGTTCCACACCGACACCGCGGACGCGCCGTGGACCGTGGTGAAGAGCAACGACAAGAAGCGGGCCCGGCTGGAGGCGATCCGGCACGTCCTGCACCGCTTCGACTACCCGGACAAGGACGCGGCGGTGGCCGGGGAGCCGGACCCACTGATCGTGGGTCCGGCGTCCCGGCTCTTCGAACGGGGCGAGATGGCGGCCCGGCTGCTCACCACCGGCGGCCCGGAGACCTTCCCCGGGGGTTAGAAGACGACCAGGGCCCGGCCGCCCTTGCCCGCGATCATGTTGTCGAAGGCCGCCGGGATGCCGTCCAGCGCGATCCGTTCGGTGACCATCATGGAGAGGTCGAAGCGGCCGGCCCTGATGTGGTCGGCCAGCACCGGCAGATCGCGGGCCGGGTCGCTGTTGCCGTACACGCAGCCCGTCAGCGACCTGCCCCAGTGGAAGATCTCCAGCGCGTTGAACGTCACCTGCTGGTCCTTGCCGCCGATGCCGACGACCGTGGTGCGGCCGCCGCGGCGGGTGGACTCCCAGGCGGTACGGATGGTGGCGGCCCGGCCGACGCACTCGACCGCCACGTCCGCACCCTGGCCGCCGGTCAGCGCGCGGATCTCGCGGGGCGTGGTGGCGGTGGCGGTCACGTAGTCCGTGGCGCCCGCCCGGCGGGCCAGTTCCTCCTTCTCCGGGGAGACGTCCACCGCGATGATCTTCGACGCACCGGCGATCCGGGCGGCCTGGAGCACGGCGAGACCGACGCCGCCGATGCCGAGGACGACGACGGACTCGCCCGCCACGACCCGGGCGCTGTGGTGGATGGCGCCGTACCCGGTCAGGACCGCGCAGCCGAGCAGCGCCGCGTCGGTGAGCGGGATGCCGTCCGGGGCGGGCAGGACGCAGTTCGCGGCGACCACGGTCTCCTGGGCGAAGGCGGCGACGTTGAGCCCGGGGTGGAGCTGCGTGCCGTCGGCGGTGCGGGCGTGCAGGTTCGCCGCACCGGCCAGGGCGTTGGCGCAGAGCCAGACCTCGCCGATGCCGCAGTGGTGGCAGTTCCCGCAGGACGGCGCCCAGTTGAGGACGACGGCGTCGCCCGGGGCGACCTCGCTGACGCCCTCGCCCACCGAGACGACGGTGCCCGCGCCCTCGTGGCCGAGGACGGCGGGGACGGGTACCCGCATCGTGCCGTTGGACAGCGAGAGGTCGGAGTGGCAGACCCCGGCGGCGGCGAGGCGGACCCGCACCTGGCCGGGGCCGGGTTCCGGGAGGGTGATGTCGGTGATCTCCAGCGGAGCTCCGACGGCGGACAGTACGGCGGCGCGGACCACGGACTGGCTCCTTGACGGGGGAAGCGGATGACGGGCGGTGGATTCGGTGAACCGGCTCAGAACTGGAGGGACTTGGTCTGGAGGTACTCGGCGAGGCCGTGCGCACCGAGCTCGCGGCCGACGCCGGACTGCTTGTAGCCGCCGAAGGGAGCGAGCGGGTTGAAACGGCCGCCGTTGATGTCGACCTGGCCGGTGTCCATCCGGCGGGCGAAGGCCACGGCCTCGGACTCGTCGGCCGCCCAGACGGCACCCGCCAGCCCGTACACGGTGCCGTTGGCGATGCGCAGCGCGTCCGCCTCGTCCTCGTACTTCAGGATCGAGACGACCGGGCCGAAGATCTCCTCCTGGGCGATGGTCATCTCCAGGGTGACGTCGGCGAACACGGTGGGGCTGACGTAGTAGCCCGTGGGCAGCGGGGCGTCGGGGCCGCCGGCCACGAGGCGGGCGCCCTCGGCGACGCCCTTCTCGATGTAACCGCGCACCCGGGCCTGCTGCTTGGCGTTGACGAGCGGACCGACCCGCTCGCCGGGTACGTACTTGGCCACGGCGGCGGCGGCGAGTGCGACGGCCTCCTCGTACCGCTCGGCGTCCACCAGCATCCGGGTCCAGGCGCTGCACGTCTGGCCGGAGTTGGACATCACGTTGGCGATGCCGACGTTGACCGCCTTCGCCAGATCGGCCGAGGGCAGGATGACGTTGGCCGACTTGCCGCCGAGTTCCAGCGCGACGCGCTTGACGGCGCCGCCCGCCGTGGCGCCGATCCGCCTGCCGACGGCGGTGGAGCCGGTGAAGGAGACGAGATCGACGTCCTCGTGCTCGGCGAGGGCCTGTCCGGCGACCGGGCCGAGGCCGGTGACCAGGTTGAAGACACCGGCGGGCAGCCCGGCCTCCTCGGTGGCCTCGGCGAAGAGCTGCGCGGTGAGCGGGGTGTCCTCGGCGGGCTTGAGGACGACGGTGCAGCCGGCGGCCAGCGCGGGGGCGACCTTGGCGACGACCTGGTGCAGCGGGTAGTTCCACGGGGTGATCGCGCCGACCACGCCGACGGGCTCCAGGAACACGGTGGAGTTGCCGTGCCGCTCCTCGAAGGCGTACGTCGCGGCCAGTTCGGCGTACGAACCGGCGACCAGGACCGGGACGCCCGCGTGCACCATCTGCGACAGCGGCAGCGGCGAGCCCAGTTCGGCGGTGACCGTCTCGGCGATCTCGTCCTTGCGGGCGGCCAGCACATCGCGCAGGGCGCCGATGAGGGCGGCCCGCTCGGCGGGCGGGGTCGCGGCCCAGCCGGGGAAGGCGGCGCGCGCGGCGCGGACCGCGGCGTCGACGTCCTCGGCCGTACCGGCCGGGACGTGGGCGATGACCTGCTCGTCGGCCGGATTGACCACCGCGATGGTGTCCGCTCCGGCGGCGGGCCGCCACGCGCCGCCGATGTACATACCGTCGTGAGCCTTCATGGCTGTTCCTCCCGGGCGCGGTGACGGACGGAGTCGTCCGCGCCCCAAACTAGCGCTGTTAGTTTTCAGGCGCCAGAGACGCCGGTCACGCTCGGCGGGGCACGGGCCCGCTCCACCCTGCCGGGCGGCCCGGTAATGCGCCAGTAACGACGTTCCCCTAGCGTCCTGCCCCGGCCGGTCCCGCCCGCACTTCCCCCCGTGACTGCGGACCGGGGCCGGCCCCTTGACTCCCGGCCCCGCACGGACCTGGGCGAACGACGGCCGCAGACCTCCCGAGCACGGGCTCGGGGGGCCTGTGGCATGGCCGAATCCGCGCGTTACAGTGGCGCCCTGATGGGCACAGACGCGACGAACCACAGCACACACATCACTCCCCCGGTGCTGCGTCTGCACCTTTTCGGCGGGTTCCGGGTGACTCGCGACGACGGCCCCTCCCTCGCCGAGCGGTGGCCCCGGCCGAGCGCCCGTGCCCTGGTCAAGCTCCTCGCGGTCTCCCCCGGGCACAGCCTCCACCGCGAACAGGCGATGGAGATCTGCTGGCCGGACTCCGACCCGCAGGCGGCGCTCGGCAGCCTCCGGGTCGCCCTGCACGCCGCCCGCCGCGCCATCGAGCCCGAACTCGCCCCCCGCGCCTCCTCGTCCTATCTCACCGGCGAGGGCACCCTGCTGCGGCTCGATCCGCACACCGTCGTGATCGACGCGGACGAGGCGGAGGCCCTGGCCGAGCGCGCCCTGGCCGACGGCGGCACCGCGCCGCTCGCCGCCGCGCTCGCCGCGTTCACCGGGGAGCTGCTGCCCGAGGACCGCTACGCCGCCTGGGCCGAGGCCCGGCGCACCCATCTCGACGCGCTGCGCGACCGGGTCCGGCTCGCGCTGGCCGAGGCCCATCTCACGGACGGCGAGAACGAGTCGGCGAGCGAGGTGGCGCTGCGCGCCCTGGCCGCCGCGCCGGCCGAGGAGCGGGCCCACCGGGTCGTCATCGAGGCCTGTCTGCGCCAGGGGCTGCGCCGGCAGGCGGTGCGCCAGTACCACCTGTGCCGGGAGGCGCTCGACGCCGAACTCGGTGTACGGCCGGGGCCCGCGACCGAGCGGCTGCACCTGCTGGCGCTGGACGCCACCACGACCGTGCTGCCCGCCTCCGCGTCCCCGGTGCTGCCCGCCGCGATCCGCACCCCGGCGGGCCCCCCGCTGCGCGGCCGCGACGGGGCGCTGCGGTCGCTGCTGGCCGCGGACGGCCCGCCGGTGCGGCTGGTCGGCGGTGAGGCGGGGGTGGGCAAGACCCGGCTGACGACCGAGGTGGCCCGGGCGGCCGCCGCGTCCGGGACGACCGTCCTGTGGGGCGCGGGACACGACGCGGAGGGCCACACCCCGTACGGCGTCTTCGTGGAGGCGCTGGACGCGTGGCTGGCCGACCGGCCGCCGGTGGAGCGGGCCAGGATCGGCGGCGAGTACCCCGAACTGGCCGCCCTGCTGCCGTCCCTGGGGCAGATCGGGGCGGGCCGGGACCGCAGCCCCGAGGAGGAGCGCGACCGGTTCTTCCGGGCCACCGCCGGACTGCTCGGCGATCTCGCGGCGGGCGCGCCGGTGCTGCTGGTCCTGGACGATCTGCATGCCGCGGACGCGGGGTCGTACCAGCTGCTGAGCCATCTCGCCCGGCGGGCGGCGACCACCGGTGCGGGGTGGCGCTTCGTGGTCACCTACCGGGCGGAGGAGTTCGACGCCGACGACCCGCGCCGCACCGCCCTGGAGACCCTGGTGCACGCCCGGCTCGCGGAACCCGTCGAGCTGGGGCGGCTGGACCGGGACGAGTGCCTGGCCGTCGCCCGGGACGCGGGGGCGCTCACCGGTCTCGACCGGGTGTGGGAACTCTCCCTGGGCAACCCCCTCTTCGCCCTGGAGCTGGCCCGTACGGTCCACGAGGGCGCCGACCCGGGCGCACCGGGCGCGCCGGAGGGAGTCCGTCAGCTGGTGGCCGCGCGTCTGGCCCGGCTGGGTCCGGCGGCCCGGCGGGTGGTCGAGGCGATCTCCGTGACCGGCGGCGGCGCGGCCCTCACCGAGATCCTCGACGTGGCCGGGCAGGGCCTCCACCCGCCGCTCTCCCCGGCCGAGGCGACGGACGCCGTCGACGCGGCGGTGACGGCGTCGGTGGTGACCGAACGGCCGGTGGTGGTCGGCGGGCGCTCGCTGCCCGGCCTCGCCTTCCGGCATCCGCTGGTGCGGCTGACCTGTTACGACGGCCTGTCCACGGCCAGGCGCCGCCAGCTGCACTCGGCGTACGCGGAGGCCGTGCTGCGCCACCGTCCGGACGCGGTCGACACCCTGGCCACCCAGCTGACCCGCGCCGACGACCCGCGGGCCACCGGCTATCTGCGGCAGGCCGCCGAACGTGCCGCCGCGCTCTGCGCCAACGACACCGCGGACCGCTACTACGCCGAGCTGACGGCGCGGCTCGACGCGTCGGCCGCCGACGCCGCCCGGGCCCGCATCGACCGGGGGGCCGTACTGCGCAGGATGGCCCGCTACCGGGACGCGGCCACCGTGCTGCGCGAGGCACTGGAGGACATGGTGCGCCGGGGCGACGAGGACGGGCAGGTGCTGGCGGCGGCCCGGCTGAGCGAGATCCTGATGAAGTACCGCGGGACGGAGGAGGGCGAGGAGCTGCTGCGCACCCACCGGCCCGGCCCGCGGACCCCGGCGCTGGCCGTGGCGACGCACCATCTGGCCGCGGGAGGACTGCGGTTCGTGACCGGCCGGTACGAAGAGGCGCACACCTCGGCCCGTATCGCGCAGGAGGCCGCGGACACCGTCGGCGGCGGCGAGCGCAGGGGGCTGCTCGCCCGGGCACTGGGGATGCAGGCGACCTCGCTGGCCCTGGCCGGCCGGTTCGACCGGGCCAGGCCCGCGGCGGAGGCGGCCCTCCCGCACGCGGAGGCGTACGGGGACCAGGAGCTCCTGGTGACCACGCTCTCGGTGCTGCGGGAACACGCCCGCAGGTCCGGCCGGCTCGGCGAGGCCGTCTCCATCGGGCAGCGGGCGCTGAAGCTCGCCGAGCACACCGGCGACCCCACGGCGGTCGCGTTCGAGCGCGCCAACCTGGCCGAACTGCATCTGCTGCGCTGCGAGTTCAGCGAGGCGCGGGAACACGCGCAGGCCGCGGTCCAGGAGGGTGAGGCACAGAGCAGCTGGTGCACCCCCTACGCCCTCGCGGCGCTGGCCCGCGTCCGGATCCGGACCGGCGAGCCGGGCGCCGGCGAGCTGCTGGAGCGGGCCGGACGGGCCGCCGAGGCGCAGGCCGACCGCCAGGCACTCCACGAGGTGCGGACGGCGCAGGCCGAACTCCTGGTCCGCGAGGGCAGTCCGGCCGAGGCCCTCGCGCTGCTGGGCCGCGACCACGGACCGGGCACCGCGCACCTGGTCGCGTGGGCGGAGCTGTACGCGGGCAGCCCGCGGGCGGCGGTCCGGATCGCGACGGAGGAGACGGCACGGGCGCAGCAGGTCGGCGAGCGGCTCGCGGAGACCGAGGCGCGCACGGTGCTCGGGGCGGCGCTCGCGGCGTGCGGGCAGCGGGAGGCGGCCCGCGAGGAGTTCGGCCGGGCCGCGGCCCTGGCGGCCGAACTCCCCTATCCGGCGGGCACGCACCGCGTCGAGCAGGCCCGCGGCACGGCGGGACCGGCCGCGCGCTGAGCGACCTGCCGTAAGCCGAGCGACCCGTAGGCCGAGCGACCGGCCGCGGGCTGAGGGACCGGCCCCGGGCGGGACCGGTCCCGGGCGGGACCGGTCCCGCGTCCTGCACGTCGACCGGTCCCGCGGTTCCTAGACGTCCAGCCCCGGAACGTCCCTCGGCAGCGGGCAGATCCGGTGCCCCTGGTGGTCGAAGACGTAGAGGTGCGCCAGGTCGACCAGGAGCGGGACCTGACCCCCGGTGCGCAGCCGCATGTCGGGGCCGGTGCGCACGACGAGGTCGCTGGAGGTGACCGCGGGGCGGTCGGGGCTGCGGAAGCCCGGCTGGAGCGCGTCGGGCTCCGGTTCGTCGAGGACGGCGACCGGCCCGCTGACATGACCGGTGGCGCGTTCCTTCAGGCGCTCCAGCACACCGACTCCGCCCTGGGCGCTGCGGCGTCTGCGCTGGGTGCCGCGGTCCGGGCGGGCCGACTCCAGGTCCGGCACCATGGCGGGCTGCGAACCGGTGTTGAGGTGGACCAGCGCCTCGTGCCCCTGGTACTCGACGTGCTCGACGATGCCGCTGAGCGCGACCTCGCCCGGGCGGGCCTGGCTGGGCGGAGCGATCCGGACCGCCTCGGAGCGCAGTCCGACGATGATCCGGCGGCCCTGCTGGATGCGCAGCAACTGGTGGTCGGGGCTGAGGGGTTCGGGCAGCGGGAGCCGCTGGCGGCCGAGGTCGATCGACATCCGCCCCTCCAGCGGCGCGTGCACGACGGCCTGGAGCAGGTTGATCCGCGGGGTGCCGATGAACGCCGCGACGAACACGTTCTCCGGCAGGGCGTACACCTCGCGCGGCGGGCTGACCTGCTGGAGCACGCCGCCGCGCATCACGGCGACCCGGTGGCCCAGCGACATCGCCTCGGCCTGGTCGTGCGTCACGTAGACCGTGGTGACCCCGAGTTCCTTGGTGAGCTGGGATATCTCGGCCCGCAGATGGTTGCGGAGCTTCGCGTCGAGGTTGGAGAGCGGCTCGTCCATCAGGAAGGCCGAGGGCTGGCGCGAGATGGCCCGGCCCATGGCGACGCGCTGGCGCTCGCCGCCGGAGAGCTGGCCGGGGAAGCGGTCCAGGACGCTCTCGATGCCGAGCATCCTGGCCGTGTTCTCGATGCGTTCGGTGTGGTCGTGGCGCGGGTTCTCCAGCTTCAGCGGGAAGCCGATGTTGGCCCGGTTGGTCATGGTCGGGTACAGCGCGAAGTTCTGGAAGACCATGGCCATGCCGCGTTCGCGGGGTGTGAGGTGGTTGGCGGGTTCACCGTCGAGGAGGATCTCGCCCTCGGTGACGTCCTCCAGGCCGGCGATCATGCGGAGCACGGTCGACTTGCCGCAGCCCGATGGGCCCAGCAGGACGACGAACTCGCCCGGGTCGATGGAGAGCGAGAGGCGGTCGACGGCACGCGAGGACCGTCCGTACGCCTTGCTGACATTGTTCAGGGTGATGGCGCGAGTCATGTGGTTCCGCCCGGGAGGATGAAGGTGGAGCGGTGGGGAGCGGCAGCAGTGGCCTGAAATTAACCCACTGCGCAGGGTGAGGGAATGACTCGCGCAAAGGTTGCGCCCCACGGGGCGTGCGACGCCGGAAGTGTCAGGTGGGATTCCGGTTCAGACCGGCTCGCGCGGGACCGTCGGCGGGCTTGGCCGGATCCGGTCCGGGTGCCGGGCGCGGGCTCCGGCCGGCTCCGCCGCGTGCGCCCAGGCCCGCCGCCGCGAGCAGCAGCACGCCCAGCATGACGAACGGCGCCGCGGTGCCCACGAATCCGGCGACGAGTCCGGCGGCCGCCGGGGCCGCGACCTGGCCGAGCCGGTTGCCGGTGAGGCGCAGGGCGAGGGCGGTGGAGCGCGCGGCGGCCGGGGCGGCCTGGACGACGGTGGTCATCGACAGGGGCTGGCCGACGCCGAGGCAGAAGCCGAGGACGGCGAGCATCAGGGCCAGGGCCCAGACGGGCACGGGCAGGGCGATGCCGGCGCAGAGGACGCCGGCCACCAGGCAGGTGGTGGCGAGGAGGGCGGCCCGGCCCAGCACCCGGAGCATCGGGGTCATCACCAGCCGGCAGGCGATGGTGGCGGCGGCGCGCAGGCTCAGCAGCAGGCCGACGGTGGCGGGCGCGATGCCGCGGTGTTCGCCGACGACGGGCAGATAGGCGGTCAGGATGTCGGTCGCGGAGAGCACGGCGAGGCTGATGAAGATTCCGGCGGGGACGCCGCGGGCGCGCAGGATCATGCCGACGGGCACCTTGGCGGCCGCGGGCTCGCGGCGGGGCGTGGGGACCGCACGGTGTTCGATGCGCCGGAGCGAGGCGAAGGAGACGGCGGCGACGGCCGCCGAGACGGTCAGGGCGAGGGCGCTGGTGCGGCCCATGGCGCCGTCGCGTTCGGAGATCAGACACCCGGCGGCGATCGGGCCGATGAGCTGGCCGAGGGAGGCGCCGATGGTGAAGTGGCCGAAGTTGCGGTCCTGTTCGGCGGGGGCGGACTGGCGGGCGACGATCGACTGGGCGCCGATCACGAAGCAGAGGTGGCCGAGCCCCATCACTCCGCTCCAGGCCGCCATCGCGGTCAGCGACTGCGCCCGGCCGCTGAGGGCGCAGCCGCCCGCGATCAGGACGACGCCCAGCGGCAGCAGCGGTGCGCAGCGGCCGTGGTCCGTCCGGCGGCCCAGGGGTACGGCGGCGAAGAGCGGGAGGAGCGCGTAGACCCCGGTGATCACACCGATGGCGCGCTCGTCCGCGCCGAGCGCGAGGGCCCGGTAGGAGACGGCGGGCCGCGCCATCGACACCGCGCCCTGCGCGAAGGCGAAGGCGATGACGAGGCGCAGCAGCCAGCTCCGGCCGGGCCCGGCGGTATCGGTCATGGCTCAGATGATCCCGAACAGGAGTCCGGCGCCGAGCACGACCAGGGAGGTGAGGGCGGCCCACTTGACGGTGAAGCGGGTGTGGTCGCCGAACTCGACCTTGGCCATGCCGACCAGGACGTAGACGGCCGGCACCAGCGGGGACGACATGTGCAGGGGCTGGCCGACCAGGGAGGCGCGGGCGATCTCCAGCGGCGAGACGCCGTGCGCGGCACCGGCCTCGGCGAGCACGGGCACGACGCCGAAGTAGAAGCCGTCGTTGGACATGAAGTAGGTGAGCGGGATGCTCAGCACGCCGGTGACGAGGGCCATGTGCGGTCCCATGCCGTCCGGGATGGCTCCGACCAGCCAGTCGGCCATGTGGTCGACCATGCCGGTGCCGGTGAGCACTCCGGTGAAGACGGCGGCGGCGAAGACCATGCCGGAGACGTTGAGGACGTTGTCGGCGTGGGCGGCGATCCTGGCCCGCTGGTCGGGCATGTGGGGGAAGTTGACCGTGAGGGCGAGGGCAGCGCCGAGGAGGAAGAGCACCGGGATCGGCATCAATTCCATGATCATCGCGGTGAGGAGGGCGATGGTGAGGGCGGCGTTGAACCAGTAGAGCCCGGGCCGCAGGGTGGCGCGGTGGGGGTCGAGCCCCTTGAATCCCTCGTCGGTACGCTCCGCGTCCTCCGTGCCCGCGCCCGTGTCGCCTGTGCCCGTGCCGCCCGCGCCCGCGCCGCCGGTGCTCCTGCCCGGCCGGTCACCGCCGCCGCCCGCGGCGACGAGGACCGTCCCGGATTCCGTGACGGGGGCGGCGCCGGTCACCAGGGCCCCGTCGAGGCTGAGAGTGCCGAGCCGCTTGCGCTCGCGCCGGCCGAGGACCACGGCGAGCAGGATCACCGCGAGCAGTCCGACGCCGAGCGCCGGGATCATGGGGACGAAGATGTCGCCCGCGTCCAGCTTCAGCGCGGTGGCGGCGCGGGCCGTGGGGCCGCCCCAGGGCAGGGTGTTCATGACGCCGTTCGCCGTGGCGGCGACCCCGGTCATCACGACCAGGCTCATCTTCAGGCGCTTGTAGAGCGGATACATCGCCGAGACGGTGATCATGAACGTGGTGGAGCCGTCGCCGTCCAGCGAGACGATCGCGGCGAGCACCGCCGTACCCACGACGATCCGCATCGGGTCGGCCTTGCAGAAGCGCAGGATGCCCCGGACGATCGGGTCGAAGAGCCCGACGTCGATCATCACGCCGAAGTAGACGATCGCGAACATCAGCATGGCCGCGGTCGGCGCCAGATTGCCGACGCCGTCGATGACGTAGTCGCCGAGGTGCGCCCCCTTCCCGACGGCCACACAGAAGAGTGCGGGGATCAGGACGAGCGCCGCGATCGGCGACATCTTCTTCATCATGATCAGGACCAGGAAGGTCGCGATCATGGCAAAGCCGAGGATTGTCAGCATGTGGATACCTATCGTTCACCCTTGAACTCCCACCGGAGCCGGCGGTTCGGATGACGTTAGGGCGCCCCACACGGCGTTAACAAGACGTTGACATGCGAGCAATACGAGCAAAACCCCAGGTCACCGCAGGGGTGCCACCGTGACCGGGATTCCGTTGAGCACGGCGGTCCCGGAGAGCGGGTCGAGGCGGCTGCCGTCGAGGAGCTGGTTGACGTTGACGCCGGGCTGCGCCGCGGCGACGGACATCCGGGTGCCGGGGCGGTCGTGCCCCCAGCCGTGCGGAAGGCTCACCACGCCGGTCCGTACGCCGTCGGTGACCTCGACCGGGACCGTCAGCGCGCCGCCGTCCGCGGTGACCGTTGCGGGGGCGCCGTCGGTCAGCCCCAGGCGCCGCGCGTCGTCGGGGTGGATCTGCAGGGTGCAGACGTTGGTGCCGCCGCGGAGCGCGGCGACGTTGTGCAGCCAGCTGTTGTTGGACCGCAGGTGGCGGCGGCCGATGAGGACGAGCGCGTCGGGGTCGGCGCGTCCGTCGAGGGCGCGGCGCAGCCGCGGCAGGTCGGCGGCGATCGGCGCGGGGAACAGTTCGACGCGTCCGCTGCGGGTGGTGAGGACCTCGGGGACGCGCGGGGCGAGGGGGCCGAGGTCGATGCCGTGCGGGTGGGCCAGCAGCCGTTCCAGGCTGAGGCCTTCGGGGTCGGTGCCGAAGCCTTCGCCGTACGGGCCCAGGCGCAGCATCAGGTCGAGGCGGCGCTCCGCCCCGGTGCGGCCCGTGAGCGAGGCGGAGACGTCGGCGGGGTTGCGGCCGTGCACGGGCGAGAGCGGGTCGGCGACCGCCTTGCCGAGGGCCCGGTCGATGACCATGGTGTCCACGGCGTCCGGCTCCGCGCCGTGCATCCCGGAGACGGCGAGGACGAGCCGGGCGAGGATCTCGGCCTCGTCCATCCGGTCGGCGTCCAGGGGCACGGCGGGACGGGTGTAGCGGACCTGGTTGCGCACGGCCAGGGTGTTGAACGCGAAGTCGAAGTGGGCGCTCTGCGAGGGCGGCGGCGGGGGCAGCACCACGTCCGCGTGGCGGGAGGTCTCGTTGAGGTAGGGGTCGACGCTCACCATGAAGTCGATCCCGTCGGCCAGTGCCGCGTCCAGCCGGTCGCCGTCGGGTGCGGAGAGCACGGGGTTGGCGGCCAGGACGATCAGTGCGCGGATCCGGCCGTCGCCCGGGGTCGCGATCTCCTCGGCCAGTGCGGAGATGGGCAGTTCGCCCTTGGCCTCGGGGTGTCCGGAGACCCGGCTCGCCCAGCGTCCGAGCGCGAAGCCCTTGCCGGGGGCGGCGGGCCGGGGGGCGCGGGCGGTCGCGGAGAGCGGGAAGAGGGCGCCGCCGGGGCGGTCGAGGTTCCCGGTGAGGGTGTTGAGGACGTCGACGAGCCAGCTGGCGAGGGTGCCGTGTTCGACGGTGCAGCTGCCGATCCGGCCGTACACGGCGGCGGTGGGGGCGGCCGCGAGTTCCCGGGCGAGCGTGCGGATGGTCTCGGCGTCCACGTCACAGGCCGCGGCGACGGCCTCCGGGGAGAAGTCCCGCACCGCCTCACCGACTTCGTCGATCCCCTGGACGTGGTCCGCCAGCGCGCCGGGGCCGGTGAGCTTCTCCTCGAACAGGACGTGTGTCATCGCGGCGAGCAGGAGGGCGTCGGTGCCGGGGCGGACGGCCACGTGCCGGTCGGCGAGGCGGGCGGTGCGGGTACGGCGCGGGTCGATGACGGTGAGGCTGCCGCCGCGGCGGCGCAGCGCCTTGAGCTTGCCGGGGAAGTCGGGGGCGGTGCAGAGGCTGCCGTTGGACTCGAGCGGGTTGGCACCGATGAGCAGCAGGTGGTCGGTGTGGTCGAGGTCCGGCACCGGGATGCTGTTCGGGTCGCCGAAGAGCAGTCCGCTGGAGACGTGCTTGGGCATCTGGTCCAGGGTGCTCGCGGTGAACAGGGCGCGGGTCCGCAGGGCCGCGAGCAGGGCGGACGGGTAGAGCGCGCCGGCCATGGTGTGCACGTTGGGGTTGCCGAGGACCACGCCGACGGCCTGCGGTCCGTGTTCCGCGACGAGGGCCGGCAGAGCTCCGGCGATCACGTCGAAGGCCTCGTCCCAACCGGCCTCGGTCAGGACGCCGTTCCTGCGGACGAGCGGGGTGCGCAGCCGGTCGGGGTCCTCGTCGAGTCCGCCGATGGACGCGCCCTTGGGGCAGATGAACCCCTTGCTGAACACGTCGTCCCGGTCCCCGCGGGCGCCGGTGACCCTGGTCCCCTCGATGGTGAGGCTGAGCCCGCAGGTGGCTTCGCAGAGGGGGCAGATGCGCAGGGCGGTACGGGAACTGCTGGGGTCGTGCGACATGGGCCCTCCCCGGGGCGGCGGCTGCGGTGGCGCGCGTACGTCGGCGAGCACGGCCGGCCATGTTCGGGCACGGCCGCACCGGAGCGAGCATACCGACCGGTACGCATGTGCGGGAGGCCCAGGAACGGTCAGGTTGTCCCGGGACGCCGCGCGTCTCAGTCCAGCACGCGGGCGAGGTAGGCCTGGAGCAGCACGCGGGTCTCCGCGACGATCGCCCGGTCGCCCGACGGGTCGGTGCGGAAGGCGAGTTGGAGGAGCGCGTCGGCCGCCTCCACGCAGACCAGGATGACCCGCAGCAGATCCTCGTCGGGTTCGCGGCCGAGATGGCCGGAGAGCAGTTCCGTGAGCCGCCCCGCGACCCGCTGGTTGGCGTCGTCGGCCGGGTCCTCGTCGGGTGCGGGGGCGCCGAAGTCGATGAGGGCGAAGCCCGGGACCGCGGTCTTCATCGCCAGGTACTCGTCGAGCACGGCGTCGATGGCGGGGCGCCAGTCGGCGGCCGGGATGCCGCTCAGCCGGTCGGTGATCCGTTCGGCGTAGCTGTCCAGGTTGCGGCGGGCGAGGGCGTCGGCGAGGGCGCGCTTGTTGGAGAAGAAGCGGTAGACGGAGCCGATGGGGACTCCGGCGCGCACGGCCACGGCCCGGGTCGAGAGCTGCTCGTAGCCGGTCTCGTCGAGGAGTTCGGCGCAGGCGTCGAGTATCCGGGCGAGGCGTTCGGCGCTGCGCTGCTGCACGGGGGCGCGACGGAGGTTCGTGTTCGCATGGGGCACGGGCTCCATGATGCCGTGGGCCTCCTCCGCCGGGCGTAAGCGTGGGCATGAGATCTCAGGCGATGAGCAGGGAGAGTCCGCCGATCGTGTACGCGATCATCAGGACGAGCAGCGGAAGCTGGCCGGCGACCGCGCGGCCGGGCGGGAAGAGCCGCACGGAGCGGTCGTGGGCGGCGACGACGCCGAGGACGTGGCCGAGGACGATCGCGAGGACCTGGAGGGCGGCGACCCCGCCCGGTCCCAGGGGCGGCTCGGGCGGGACGGGGTTGTCAGTGCCGAGTGCGACCATAACGGTGTGCGGTCCTTCGGTGACGAAGAGTGTGAAGTAGTGGGCGATCAGATAGCCGAGGGCGATCGGGACGAGGGAGTGCGCGAAGGCGGTGAGGGGGTGCGGCAGCCGGCCGGAGAGCAGCCGGGTGGCGCCGGCGCAGAGGGCGAAGAGACCGGCGACGAGGGCGACCGCCCCGAGGAGCCCGAGGGTGGCCGTGGTGGTGCGGCCCAGGGATGAGGTCTGGACGGTGCTGATCCAGGACGGCGCGTCGGAGAAGCCGTCGTACGCGGTGGAGCCGAGCATCACGCAGACGGTGGCGACGAGTCCGGGGAGCTGGGGGGTGGCGTCGAGTCCGTTGAACGGGGAGCGCAGGACGAGACGCCGGTCGGCGGGGCGGCGGCCGAGCGGGGAGAGCCGGGCGAGCAGGCCGGAGTAGACCTCGAAGGCGTCGGCGTGGTCGAACCAGCCTGCTCCGTGGCGGGCGGCGCCCGCGAGATGGACGACGGCGTAGAGGGCGAGGAACAGCAGCAGGGCGGTGGGCGACGCGGGGTCGGGGGCGACGAGTTCGAGCCAGGTGAAGGCGAGGAGTCCCGCCGCGGCGGGCCACAGCCCGAGGCGTGGGGGCAGGGGGCGGCCGGCGTCGGGGTCGCGCCCGAGCGCGCGGCAGCCGGCGAGATGAAGGGTGCGCAGCGGGTTGAACAGCTTCCAGACGGGCCCGCACAGCAGGGAAGCCGGTACGAGCCCGACCCAGAGGAGTACGTAGACGGCCCCGGGAGCCGGATTGCGGTCCGGGTCGGCCGGGCCGAGAAGGAGGTGGAGCACGACGAGGAGGCCCGCGGCCAGACCGAGCGCGCGGGCCGCGGTACGGGTGGCGCGGGCGTCGGCCGCGCGCTGGAGCGCGGCCGGCAGCGGGCGGCCCGCCCGGTCGCCGCGGAACCGGGAGGCGGACCAGAGCAGGCCGAGCGCGAGAAAGGAGACGAAGAGCGCCGCGAAGGCTCCGGCGAAGGCGTAGAAGGGCGAGAGGGGCAGGTCGTGCTGGGCCCCGATGCCGTGCGCGAGGACGCTCACGGCACCGGAGCCCACGGGGAGGCCGGGAGCGGCCGTCACCGTACGACGAGTTGGGTCAGGAGCAGGTCGGACTCGTGCGTCTCGACCTCGAAGAGCCCGGTGCGGTCGGCGGTGAAGGTGAGCGTGACGGTGCGCCCGGCGGGCAGCCGCGCCTCCTTGTCGTAGCCGTGGACGTGCAGGGTGTCGTCGCGGTCGCTGCGGACCTTCAGCCGCACGGTCCGCCCCTTCTTGACCTCGGTGCGTCCGGGGGCGGGGCTGACCCTGCCGTCGCGGACGCTGATCTCCACGGTGGTGCCGGGCGCGGGGGTGGTGGCGGGTGCCGAAGTGGCCGCGCCGAGCGTGACGGTGGCCTGGACCGGGGTGGAGCCGACCGCCCAGGCGGTGTGGTCGTCGGCGTAGAGGCGGGCGGTGAGCCGGGTGCCGCCCCCGGCGGTGCGCAGGAGCGATTCCGGGAGGTGGAACCAGGTGCCGTAGACGCGGGCGAGGGGGTGGCCGTCGAGGAAAAACCGGGCGTGGCCCCGCCCGAGGAGGGCCGCGCCGCCGACGCTGTCCGGGGTGAACCGGAAGTTGCGTACGGTCAGGTGGACGTTCCAGCCGTCCTCCGAGTCCGGCCGTACGGCGACGTCCACCTCCGGCGCGCCCTCGGCGTCGACCTGGCGCAGCCGGTGGCCGGAGCCGTCGGTCGCGGCGAGGCGGCGGCCGTTGCTGCCGGTGGCCTGCTCGTGGCTGGTGCCGGGTTTGTGGTGGGTGGTGGCCCGCCCGCCGCAGGCACCCGCGCCGAGCACGAGGGCGGCCGCGACGAGCAGGGCAGCGACGGACCTGCGCGCCCGGACCGACGCGGAGGCGTGGCGCGGGTGGCCGGCCGGGGGGCAGCTCGGGTTCCCGTTCAGGTGACAGGTCGGCTGCCCGTTCAGATGGGAGCCGGGGTGCCGGCTCACGTTCCGGTTCACGAAGGCTCCCCTTCCCGTGCGGGGGCCGGAACCGGCTCCCCGCCCGTCCCCGCCCGCTCACCGTCCGGCTCCGCCCGCTCCGCCCGCTCCCTGTGGCGGGCGGCGGCCACCACGGCCCACACCACCCAGACCAGGCCGAGCAGCCCGCGTACCCAGGCCGGGCTCAGCGGGATCCACGGGATCATGAACACGCCCTTGTCCAGGGCGTCGAGCAGCGTGAGACCCCCCAGCACCACCGTGGTCCAGCCCAGCCCCGGCCGCTCCCGCCGCAGCACCAGACCGATGCCCGTCCACCAGAGCCCGGTCAGCAGCAGCGCGAGCGCGGGCACATAGCCGGCGGCGAGCCCCGTGGTCGATCCGGCCACGTCCAGCCCGAGGCCGACGAGGCCGAGGACCGTGGCTGCCGTGCCGAGCCGGCTCGTACGCAGCCTGCGCCACCAAAGCACCCCGCCGACCAGCACCAGCACCGCCGCGATGCCGAGGGCCGCCTGCACCTCGATGCGCTCGATGCCGCGCGCCCCGTACCAGTCGCAGCCGGCCGGCAGCCGGCGCGCCTGCACGTTGTAGTCGGCGCAGACCAGCAGCTGGGCGAGTTTGACGGGTTCGCCCACCAGCCGGTCGGTGCCACCCGTGACGTCGCCGCGCCTGGACCCGCACGCGGGCAGCGAGCGCGGCGTGGACGCGCCCGTGTCCGACTGCCAGCAGTTGCCTTCGCCCTGGCCGTCCCACCAGACGTCGGTGCCGTTGGGGCGTGATCTGCCTTCCTTGTCGGTGCCCAGGTGGTTGTCCGCGTACCGGTTGTGGTGCGAGGTGTCGGTCTGCTTGCCGAGCGCGTCCTCGCCGCGGATGAACGCGGGGACGGCGCTCAGGAAGAAGGCGGCGCGCTTCTGTCCGTAGACCCAGTTGTTCTCGTAGAGGTTCCAGTTGCCGCCCGCGGTGATGATGCCGGTGCCCGGCGGCATGGAGATCTGCGGGCACACCACCCCGTCCTCGTAGCCGCGCTCGACGGGCGGCTTGGCGCAGGTGCCGTCGGCGACGTACGGGTAGTAGTCGGCGTTGTTGTCGTGGATCAGGTTGCGCTCGAAGCGGGCGTGGTTCTGCGGCAGTCCGGGGTGGCCGGGGAAGGCGCTGTCCATCGAGGCGCCGCCCATGTTGTGGTCGAACTCGTTGTCGTGGACGTAGACGGAGTCGCCCGCGGTGCCGGAGTAGCCGACCATGTTGTGGTGGCTGCGGCAGCCGGTGATCTCGATGGAGTAGCGCGGGACGTCGTAGCCGTGGGCGTCGTTGATGTCGGAGGCGCTGCCCGGGTAGATGCCGGAGTCGCCGTTGCCGTACGACTCGCAGTTCTTGTACAGGCCGTGGTCGCTGGCGAAGGTCAGGAAGCCGTACTCGTCGTTCCAGCGGGTCAGGACGTCGTCGATGACGAAGCCGTCCTGGGCCAGGACGTACAGCGAGTTGAAGGTGGTGCGCTGGGCGGTGAAGTTCTTGAAGTAGACGCCGTCGGAGCCGTCCGCGCGGATCGCGTTGAGCTTCTGGTACTTGGCGTCGATGACGACGTCCGTGCGCTCGGCGCCGGTGCCCTCGATCTGGAGGTCCTTCTTGCCGAGGATCGCCACCAGGTTCTGGTTGTGCGGGCACTTGGCCTGCTGCTCGTAGCTCAGGATCTGGTAGCCGAGCTGGGAGTTGGGGGCCTTCAGCCGGGCGCACTCCCCCTTCGGCGAGGGGAGCGAGGGCTCCTCCTCGTACAGGCCCGGCAGGATCGCGATGTTCTTCCCGGGCGTGGTGACGGCGTCGACGGCCTGCTGGAGATGGCGGTAGCCGGACTCCTGACATCGGTCGAAGAGCGTCAGGTTCCGGGTCCGCAGGGCGGCCGGGAAGCCGGATGTCCGGCGCTCGAAGTCGGCCCGGTCGCTCTTGCAGACCAGGAGGTCGGGCTCGCCGGCGCGGTGCACGGGGACGCTGCCGGTGCCGTCGGGCAGGGTGACCGGCCGCTCCTCGTGCGCCTGGGCGGCCGGGGCCGCGAGAAGGGCGGCGGCGAGCGCCGCCAGGACCACCAGAAGTCTTCGTGTCCACGACATGTGGCGGAGAGTAGAGCATTGTTCAACTTTTGGAACCCCCCTGTGCCGCACGAATGCCGTTGACTCCTTCCGGTCTGATTCCTACGGTTGTCCATAGGATTTCTTCGGCACCGGGAGCACACATGAGCGGCATCGAGCAGGCGAGGAAGACGGCGGAAGGGCTTGAGCATTCCGCCGGATTCGGTAATCAACACAGCTCGGAGGCGGTCGCGGGAGCGCTGCCGCACGGCCGCAACTCACCGCAGCGGGCGCCTCTGGGGCTCTACGCCGAGCAGCTGAGCGGTTCGGCCTTCACCGAGCCGCGCGCCCACAACCGCCGCTCGTGGCTATACCGGATCCGCCCCTCGGCAGCCCACCCGCCGTTCGTCCGCACCGGCAACGGCACCCTGCGCACCGCCCCGTTCACCGAGTCCGTCGCCGATCCCAACCGGCTGCGCTGGGACCCGCTCCCGGAGCCCGCGCCCGGCACCGACTTCCTGTCCGGCCTGTGGACACTCGGCGGCAACGGCGACGCCGCGCAGCGCAGCGGAATGGCCGTCCACCTCTACGCCGCCAACGCCGCCATGACCGACCGGGTGTTCAGCGACAGTGACGGCGAGCTCCTGATCGTCCCCGAGCACGGCGGTCTGCTGCTGCGCACCGAACTGGGCCTGCTGCGCGCCGAACCGGGCCATGTCGCCCTGATCCCGCGCGGTGTCCGCTTCCGGGTCGAGCTGCTCGACGCCACCGCCCGGGGATACGTCTGCGAGAACTACGGCCAGCCGTTCGTCCTCCCCGACCTCGGCCCGATCGGCGCCAACGGCCTGGCGAACGCCCGGGACTTCCTCGCCCCGGTCGCCGCCTACGAGGACGTGGAGCGCCCCGTCGAGGTGGTCAACAAGTACTGCGGCAACCTCTGGTCGGCGACGTACGACCACTCGCCGCTCGATGTGGTCGCCTGGCACGGCAACCACACTCCGTACGTCTACGACCTGCGCCGGTTCAATGTCATGGGCTCGGTCAGCTACGACCACCCGGACCCGTCGATCTTCACGGTGCTGACCTCGCCCACGGACACCCCCGGTCTGGCCGGGGTCGACTTCGTGGTGTTCGCACCGCGCTGGCTGGTGGGCGAGGACACCTTCCGGCCGCCGTACTTCCACCGCAACGTGATGAGCGAGTACATGGGCCTGATCGAGGGCGCGTACGACGCGAAGACGGCCGGCAAGGGGGGCTTCGTGCCCGGCGGCGGTTCCCTGCACAACATGATGTCGGCGCACGGTCCGGACCGGGAGACCTTCGAGCGGGCAAGCAGCGCGGAGCTGAAGCCGCAGAAGATCGACGACGGTCTGGCCTTCATGTTCGAGACCCGCTGGCCCGTCACCGCGACCGCGCAGGCCGCGACGGCCGGCCATCTGCAGCAGGGCTACGACGACGTGTGGCAGGGTCTGAGCCGCAGCTTCCGGCCGTAACGGGCCCCGTTCCGCAGCATCGACGAAATGCAGGTGACCCAGGTGCCGCAGCCCCCTCTGAAGCCCCCCGTGCCCCAGGGGGCCGCCTTCGCGCCCGACTCGCTGGTCCTCAACCGCAAGCTGCCGCTGTGGTACCAGGTCTCGCAGTCGCTGCGGGCCTCGATACTGGGCCGCACCCCGGACGCCACCCTGCGGCTGCCGACCGAGGAGCAGTTGGCCGCGCACTACGGCGTCAGCGTCCTCACCATGCGCCAGGCGCTCAAGGAACTGGAGGCCGAGGGGCTGATCAGCCGGCACCGGCGTCGCGGCACGTTCATCGAGCCGCGCGCCCGCCGGGTCTCGCCGGTCCGGCTGCTGGGTTCGGTCGACGCGATCGTGGCCCAGCAGTCGGGCGAGCGGACCACCGTGCTCGACCACGGCCCGTCGCCGGTGCCGGGCGAGGTCGCGGAGTACTTCCCCGACTGCCCGGAGGTGACCGGCTACCGGCGGCTGCGGTGCGACGAGGAGTCCGGCGAGCCGACCAACTGGGCGCAGAACTGGCTGCACCCCCAGGTCGCGGCCGGGCTCGACCCGGCCGACCTGGAGCGCTGGCCGATGACCAAGGTGCTGCGCGACCGCGTCGGAGTCCCCATCGCCCGGATCACCGACACGGTCGAGGCCCGGCTCGCCGACCCCGTCACCGCCGGCCTCCTCCAGGTCCCGCTGCTCAGCCCGATCCTGTACTACACGGGCGTGACCTACGACGAGAGCGGCCGGGTCGTCGATGTGGCGCAGATCCGCTACCGGGGCGACCGCTTCTCCTTCTCGGTCACGCTGGAGGCGCACTGACACCGGCCGGGGCCACGCCGTTACGATGCCGGGGAAGGCGGCGGACGTGGCGACGGGGAGGACGACACGGTGGCAGCTCCGGCAGCGGCCGGCCCCGGCGAGGGCCCGTGCGGCCCGCTCCTCGACGACCTCATGCCCTGGTCGGTACGGCCGCTCAGGACCGGGCGCCCCTGGGTGACCGCGCCGGACGCGGCGTCGCTCAGGGCCCGCTGGGAGCGGCTGGTCCGGGCCGCGGGCCCCGAGCGTGACCAGTTGTTCGGGCCGACCCGTGCGCGTACCCCGCAGACCCCGGTGGCGGCGCTGCCCGGTTTCGGCCCGTCCACGGGGACCGGCCGGTTCGCCCGGGAGCAGGGGCCGTGCCCGGAGCCGGTCCGCATCCTGCACGGGCCGTTCGACGAGCAGTGGCTGCTCCCCGACCACCGGCTGATCGACGTGGCCCGCCCCGAGCTGTGGCGGGTCGCCGACGGCCACCAGCTCTTCGTCCTCGAACACGGCCGGGTGCCGCAGGACACGGGCCCCGTCCTCTCCGTGACGGCACTGCTCCCCGACGGGCACTCCCCCGCGGGCCGGCCGGGCCGGATCCGTCCGCTGTACCGGCGCCCCGGTGGCACCGAACCCAATCTGGCCCCGGGGCTGCTCGCCCTGCTGCGGGCCCGCCACGGGGACGCGGTCACGGCCGAGTCCGTGCTGGCCTGGATCCTCGCGGCGGCCCGCCGCTCCCCGGCCGGCTGTGTGGTGCCGCTGCCCGCGGACACCGCGCGCTGGTCGGCGGGGGTGGAGCTGGGGCGGGAGCTGCTGCGGCTCCAGTTGCGCGGGGCCCGCGGCCGGCAGCGGCCCCGGCTGCCCGGCGGGCGCCGCCCGTATGTGCGGGCCGCCGTGCCGGCCGCCCCTTCGGAGCTGTCGTACGACGCCGAGGACGAGGTGCTGAGCCTCGGCTCGGGCCGCATCTCACCGGTGCCCGCCGGGGCGTGGGACTTCCGGGTGGGCGGCGTACGGATGCTGGAGCTCTGGTTCGAGCGCCGGGCGGCGGGGTCCGGGGCGGGCGGCCTGGAGGCCGTGCGCCCCCGCGTCTGGCCGCAGGAGTGGACGTCCGAGCTGCTGGAGCTGATCGCGCTGCTCGCCCTCCTCGCCGAACTGCAGCCGCGGCAGGACGAACTGGCGGACGGTCCGGAGATCGGCGTGCCCGAGCTGCGGGCGGCGGGTGTGCTGCCGGTGGCGGCACCGGCCCGGCGGCCCGCTTCCGTGCTCGACCACCAGGAGGAGGGCCCGGACGGCCAGTTCGCCCTGCTGTGACCCAGGTGGGCGGGACTTTCGGAACACGCCTACGGGCGGCCGAACCCGTCCAGCACCCGGGCGAGCGCGCGGTCGAACACGGCGTCCAGGTCGATCGGCCCCGGGTCCTCGGCGAAACCGGCCGCCATCCGCGGGTACTTCCCCGTCATGATCTGGCTGATCAGATACCGGGTGCGGACGTCCTGCTCCTGCTCCTGGGACCAGGGCAGCGAGCGGCTGCGCTCCGCCGTCGCGATCTCGTTGGCGGTGTAGGTGGTGACCACGCCGTTGACCATGGCGATGAGCTCCATCTTCTCGCCGAACCGCACGTCGACCCCGTCCAGACAGCTCAGCGCGTACTCCAGGTACCGCAGCACGTTCGGGCTGAAGCCGTACACCGGTGACATCAGCCGGGGGACCCAGGTGTGCCGGTGCATCATGGCCCGGGCCTGGTGGGCGAGGGCGAGAAGATCGGCGCGCCAGTCACCGGACGGGTCCGGGTAGTCGTATCCGGCGCTGACCGCGTCGAGCATCAGCTCGTACAGGTCCTCCTTGCGGGGCACGTAGTTGTAGAGCGACATGGTGCCGCAGCCGAGCTCGGCCGCCACCTTCCGCATCGACACCGCGTCGAGCCCCTCCGCGTCCGCGATGCGCACGGCGGCCGCCGCGATGTCCGCACGGCTGAACGCGGGCTTGGGGCCCCGGCCCGCACGCTCGGGGCGCGCCCAGATCACTTCCGGTACAGCGGGTCGCCCCACCATTGATCATCACCTCGACCACCATGGTAGTTACGTACACCGTACGTAGTGCGCTATCGTTGCGACATGACAACTACGTACGCTGTACTTAGTGAAGGTCTGGAGAAGCGCTACGGCGACGTCCACGCGCTGCGCGGTCTCGACCTGGCCGTCGCCGAAGGCACCGTCTGCGGAGTCCTGGGGCCCAACGGCGCCGGCAAGACCACCGCCGTCCGCGTCCTCACCACGTTGACCGCTCCCGACGCCGGCAGCGCCCGGATCGCCGGCCACGACCTGGTGCGCGAGGCCGCCGCCGTGCGGGCCGCGATCGGTGTCACGGGGCAGAGCACCTCCGTCGACGGCGAGCTCTCCGGCCGGCAGAACCTGCGGCTGTTCGCCAAGCTGCTCAAGTACCGGGGCGACGCGGCGCGCGGCCGGGCCGACGAGCTCCTCGAACGCTTCGAGCTGACCGGCGCGGCCGACCGGCCGGCCCGCACCTACTCGGGCGGGATGCGCCGCCGCCTGGATCTCGCCGCCAGCCTGCTGGCCCGCCCGCAGGTGCTCTTCCTGGACGAGCCGACCACCGGCCTCGACCCGCACAGCCGCAACCAGATCTGGGCGGCGGTACGGGAGCTGGCGGGCCGCGGCACCACCGTCCTGCTCACCACGCAGTATCTGGACGAGGCCGACCGGCTGGCCGACGACATCGTGCTCGTCGACAGCGGCCGGGCCGCCCACACCGGCAGTCCCGCCGAGCTGAAGGCCAGGATCGGCAGTTACGCCGAGGTCGTCGTCGCGCACGCCTCGGCGCTCGTACCGGCAGCCGCCGTACTGGACCGGCTGACGGGCACCGAGCCGGTGCTCGACCACGAGCGCCGCACGGTGGGCGCGGTCGCCACGGACCCCTCGCTCACCCTCCCCCGGATCGTCCGCGAACTGGACGCGGCGGGCGCGGCGGTGATCGACGCGAGCCTGCGCCCGCCCACGCTCGACGAGGTCTTCCTCCGCCTGACCGGCCGCACCACCCCGATCGAGGAGACGGCAGCATGAGCACCGACGCACTCGTCACAGAACCGCGGACCGCGCACCCCGCGCCGGGCACGAGCACTCCGGTCGCGGACGGCCTGGCCATGCTCGGCCGCCACCTGCAGCGGATCAAGGCGGCTCCGGGCGTCCTGATCCTGACCCAGACCATGCCGATCACGATGCTGCTGTTCTTCGGGTACGTCTTCGGCAGCGCCCTGGCCGTCCCCGGCCAGGAGTACCGCGCCTTCCTGGTGCCGGGACTGCTGGCGGCGACGGCGGCGAACGGCATCATGACCGGGATGTTCCAGTCCGCGCAGGACTGTCAGCGGGGCGTGATGGACCGGCTGCGGACACTGCCGATGAGCCGGTCCGCCGTGCCGTTCGGGCAGACCGCGGCCGATGCGCTGACCACGGCCGTCGGACTGGTCCCGCTGATCCTGGTCGGACTCGCCGTGGGCTGGCGGATCGAGGGCGGCGCGGACGCCGCGGTGGGCGCGTTCGGACTGCTGCTGCTGTTCCGGTTCGCGACGTCGTGGGTCGGCTGCTGGCTGGGGCTCCTGATCCGGAACGAGGAGGCCGCCGGGCAGCTGGGCGCGGCCACGTTCATCCTGCCGCTGCTCTCCAGCGCGTACATCCCGACCGACAACCTGCCGGGCTGGCTGCGCACACTCGCGGAGTGGAATCCGATCAGCGCCGTCGCCGCGGCCGCCCGCGACCTGTTCGGCAACGCCGCGCCGGCCGCCGACGCCGCCTGGCCGGTCGCCCATCCGGTGGCCGGGACGCTGCTCTGGTCGGCGGCGCTGCTCGCGGTCGCCGTACCCCTGTCCGTACGCCGCTACTCACGCGGCGACGCATAGCGCGGCCGGCACCGGCATCCGGCCGGGCGGTGCGGGCAGGGGCCTACGGACGCCTCAGCCGGTCAGTGCGACCGGCCGGTCCAGGGCGCCCAGCAGGGAGATGAAGCTCGACTCCAGGAACGCACCGAGCTCGACCAGGGCGTCGGGCTCCTCCAGCGGCCAGCTGGTGACCGCCTCCTCGGCGAAGGCCATCCAGGCCCGGGCGGCGACGAGCAGCCGCGGCGAATCCGGCATCCCGAGCCGCCGCTGCCCCTCCTCCACCCGCCGGGCCAGCGTGTTGCGCGTGGACTCGACGACGTCCTCCACGGCGGGATGACTGCCGCCGGCACCGCGGACCAGGACGAGATAGACCCTGCGGTGCTCCGTCACGTACGCCGCGAAACCGGCGATGAACGACCGCAGCCAGGGAACGGGCTCCAGCGAGGGGTCCGGTTCCGTGGCCGCGGCGAAGTCGTCGCACTCCTGCTGCACCACGGAGCGGTAGAAGTCGCGCTTGGAGTCGAAGTAGTGGAAGAGCAGCCCCCGGGATATCCCGGCGCGGCGCGCCACCTCGTCGGTGGAGAGCTCGTCCAGCGAGCGATCGGCGAGCATGTCCACGCCAATATCGACCAATTGCGCCCTTCGTTCGTCGGGGCTCAGGCGCGCGGCTCGCTTCTCGGGCATGCGGACAGTGTAGAAGTACTTCGGCACCGAATTACCTCGGCACCCACTCCACCAGAAAAAACGCAAGCGGACACGACCCCGGCACACACCGCACGCGGACATGGCGACGCGCCACTGCCGGCTCCGGGGATGACGGAAGAGCGGGCAGCAGCGCGATGCCGGGACCGGGGTCGTCGGTTCAGCGGCGGCTGCCGAAGAGCGAGCGTCGCAGTCGCCGCAGCGGCGCGAAGAGCGAGACCCGCGCGCTCTTGCTCCGGCGGGTGTGCGCGGCATCGCGCGAGGTGAGCTCCCGCATCAGCAGCGTCGCCTCAGCGGACTCGCGCTGCGGGACGGCGGGGCCGCCCAGCACTGCGAGATGACGGTCGAGGCGCGAACTCGTCGCACTGCTCCCGCATGTAATGGCAGGCACTCGCGCCCTGCTGCGCACCGTTATCTGTTCCATGTCACTCCCCACCCGTACGAGGGCACCCGGCCCGGGCAGGTTAACCCTATCGCCCCGCGGCGACACGCGTGTATCCCGGGCGCAGGATTGAGCACACACATACGGAGGTTGACGAACTGTCTGCGAATCCGCCCGATTCCAGGGCGAGTTGGACAGTTCGTCAACCTCCGGGCAGCTCAAGGGGTATGCGCGCCGGTCAGTCGAGGGCGTTGAGAACGGGCAGATAGCCACCGGACTGGCCGGAAGCGAAGGGGTGGTACGACTCGCCGATGTTCAGCCAGTTGAGACTGTGCAGCCAGGCGCTTCCGGAGCAGATCTCGTGCCCGGTGAACTTTCCGGCGACATCACCGAAGGTGAAGCCGTGGTCGGCGGCGCGCTTGGCGGTGGCGGCGTTGAGGTAGTCGGATGCGCCGTTGATGGCGGTGCGCACCTTGTCGCTCAGACCGACGACGCAGCTGCCGCCGATCTTGTAGAAGCGCGGGTAGCCGAGGACGACGACATGGGCGGACGGGGCCTTGGCCCTGATCGCGTCGTACACCGAGTCGAGCTTGCCGGGCAGCGTGGAGTCCACGTAACCGCGGGCGGTGGCGATCCGGCCGAGGCAGGTGGCCTCCGACTGGAGGACACAGGTCGTCATGACATCGGCGAATCCCGCGTCGTTGCCGCCGATGGAGATCGAGACGAGGTCGGTCGAGGAGGTGAGCGGTCCGAGCTGACTCGCCGTCACATCACCGGTACGGGCGCCCGAGCAGGCGGTGAAGGCGAACGAGGCGGGCGTGTTGGCGGCCGCCCAGAGCGAGGGGTAGGCGAGGGTGCTGCGCTTGCAGTCCCCGCTGGAGCCGATGTAACTGCCGGAGCCGACCCCCGAGGAGTAGGAGTCGCCCAGCGCGACGTAGTCGACGGCTTGGACGGACGATGCGGCGTTCGCGGTGGCCGCCCCGGTCAGGGCGATGACTGCGCCGAGCAGGAGCGAGGACGAGAACGCCACGAGTCTGGACATTTTCATGGAACCTCCCTGGGATCGACCGGCAGGATCTCTGCCATGTCCGTGGTAGCAGCAGCGAAGGCCATTCCGGAAGTGTCCATGCCAAGTCGATCGGATGAGCGTTTCCCGGCGGGCCGCTGAGCGCACGTCATATCGGCTCGGTGAAACCTGGGTGCGCGGGGTGCCCCCGTGCCGGATCATGGGCGGCATGTCCGCCAACCCCGAGTCCGCTCTGCCGATCCGGCTCACCGTCGACGACAGCGACTCCCCGTCCGATGTCGTCGACGCGCTGTTCCTCGGCCGCTTCGCGACGGGCGAGCAGCCGTACTCGCACAGCTCCTCCCTCGACCGGGTCCGCACCGGGGCCACCCTGCTGCCCCCGGCCGCGAAGATCCTGCGCGCCGCCCGCGACGACGACCGCAGCGCCACGCTCGCCGAGGGCGAGGGCTGGACCCTGCTCATCTCGCGGTGGAACCGCGGCGCCGACGTCACGGTCACCGCGACCACTCCCGAACTGGCCCTGAAGATCCTCGAAGCGGCCACGGACGGCGCCCAGGACGAACCGGAACCGCAGCCCGAGAACGTGACGATGGGCTTCTGGTACGTCTCACCGCGCCGCGGCCCGCACCGCACGACCCGGCAGATCGCGGCCGGCACCTGGGACGAGGTCCGGTCCAACTACACCGCTCCGGTGGCCGAGGCGATGGGCCGGCTGATGAAGGTCACCCCGGACGACATCGCGGGCCGGCTGCTCCTGCTGCACGGACCGCCCGGCACCGGCAAGACCTCCGCCCTGCGCACCCTGGCACGGTCCTGGCGGGACTGGTGCCAGGTCGACTGCGTGCTGGACCCCGAGCGGCTCTTCAACGACGTCGGCTATCTGATGGACATCGCGATCGGCGAGGACGACGGCAGCGCGAAGGGCCGCTGGCGGCTGCTGCTCCTGGAGGACTGCGACGAGCTGATCCGCGGCGAGGCCAAGCACACGGCGGGCCAGGCGCTGTCCCGGCTCCTGAACCTCACGGACGGGCTGCTGGGCCAGGGCCGCAACGTCCTGGTCGGGGTGACCACCAACGAGGATCTGGAGCGGCTGCACCCGGCGGTCGTCCGGCCCGGCCGCTGCCTCGCCCGGATCGAGGTGGGACCGCTGACCCGCGAGGAGTCCGTGGCCTGGCTCGGCACCGAGGAGGGCCTCGGCCGGGACGTGGCGCGCGAGGGAACGACCCTGGCCGAGCTGTACGCACTGCGCCGCGGCACGGGCCCCGCCTCGGTCCCCAAGCAGGACTCGGGCGCGGACGCGGGCCTGTACCTCTGAGGTCCGGGGGCGGGCCCGGTGGGTCTTCTACCTCCGGGACGCCGCGCGCGGGTTCCGGCGGGGCCTGTACCTCTGAGACCCGCGTCCGCGCCCGGCGGGTCTCTGCCTCCGGGACTCCGTGGGCGGGCCCGGCGGGATCCGCCCCGCCTCAGCCCGCGTAGACCGCCCGCACCGCGTCCTGCGCCAGCTCCAGTGCCCGCGCCCGGGACATGCCCAGCCGCCGGGCCTGTTCCGCGTACTCGCGGGCCGCGGACGCCGCGTTGCGTTCGGCCGCGTCGCCCGCTGCGGCGACGAACGTCCCGTTGCGCCCCCGTGTCTCGATCACGCCGTCCGCCTCCAGCGCCCGGTAGGCCTTGGCGACGGTGTTGGCGGCGAGGCCCAGCTCCTCGGCGAAGCCGCGTACGGTCGGGAGTCTGTAACCGACCGGCAGCGCGCCCGATCGGGCCAGTTCGGAGATCTGCGTGCGCAGCTGCTCGTACGGGGCGGTGCCGGAATCCGGGTCCACTGCGATCTTCAGGGTCACGGGCCGATTCTGCCCCACCGCCGGAAATTCGGGGGCGGACCGGCCGGACCTGCGGGTACGGTCCGGCCCATGACTGTCATCGTGCGCGATTTCCGGCCCGCCGACGCCGAGGACTGGGTCCGGGTGCGGCGCGCCGCCCTCCCGTTCATGGTCATGACGCCGGAGAGCGTGGTCTTCGAGCTGGAAGCCGCCCATCCCGACAAGCGCTACCGGATGCTGGTCGCGGAGGAGGACGGCGAGATCATCGGGACGGCCCAGGTGGGTCTGGCGCACGAGAGCCCCGAGCCGGGGCAGGCGTTCTGCAATCCGTACACCCACCCGGAGCGGACCGGACGGGGCGCGGGCTCGCTGCTGCTGCGCACCGCCGAGGAGTACCTGGACCTGGCCGGCGCGACCGCCGTCTACACCTGGGTGCTGGACACCCCCGGCGACCGGGCGTTCGCCGCGAAGCACGGCTACGCGCCGAGCCGGCCCGCGCACTTCTTCCGTCTCGACCTGGCGGGCGGCACACTGCCGCCCCGCCAGGAGCTCCCGGCCGGTGTCGAACTGCGTACCGCCGCCGACTTCGCCGACGACCCGCGCCCGCTCTTCGAGGCGGACGCCGAGACCACCGCGGACGAGCCCAGCGACACGCCGGCCCAGCTCTCGGACTACGAGGAGTGGCTGGGCGAGACCTGGCGCAATCCCTGCCTCGACCACCACCTCACCTCGGTCGTCGTGGCCGACGGTCAGGTGGCCGCGTTCAGCGCGGCGCAGACCGACGGTGCGAGCCGCTACTGGTCGGGGATGACCGGCACCCGCCGTGCCTACCGCGGCCGCGGCCTCGCGAAGCTCGCGAAGAACGACTCGCTGCACCGGGCGCGCGCCGCCGGGTACACCGACGCGTTCACCGGCAACGACGCCGACAACGGTCCGATGCTGGCGGTCAACCGCTGGTTCGGCTACGAACTCTGTGCCACGGAGGTGCGCCATGTCCGCAGGCTCGGCTGAGTCCGGACTGACGGTCGTCCTGGTCAAGGCCGGAAAGACCAAGATCAGCTACCCCGCCGCCCTGGTCGCCGACGACGGCAACCGGGTCACGGTCCTGGCACCCTGGGCCGCGCCCGGGGTCCGTGACTTCGGCTTCGTACGGTTCGAGCCGGGTGACGTCTTCACCGAGTACTACTGGCGTGACGCGTGGTTCGCGGTGAAGGAGGTCCGCACGGGTGCGGGTGAGCTCAAGGGCTGGTACTGCGATGTGACCCGTCCGGCCGTGCTGCGGGACGGTGAGCTGCTCGTCGAGGACCTGGATCTCGATCTGTGGGTGCCGGCGGACCGCTCCGGCGTACTGCGGCTGGACGAGGACGAGTTCGAGGAGAGCGGCCTGGCCGGGCGCGACCCGGAGGCGGCGAAGGCCGCGGTCGCGGCACTCGACGAGCTGGAGCGGCTGGCCCGCACGGAGGAGGGGTTCGCCGGACTGCTGGGCTGAGAAGCCCGGCCGGGGCCCGTCCGGCTTGATCAGGGCCGGCCGCGACCCCGGCCAAGGTCCGCCGGACGGGCCCCGAGCCCCTCAGCCCGCCACCAGTTCCACCTCGTACCCCGCCGCGTCCTCCAGATAGGCGGCGACGTGCCCGTCGCCGCCCGCATGCGGATGGCGGTCCGCGAACAGCAGCCGCCAGCCGTGGTCGGGGGCCCGGGCCACCAGGGCGTCGAGCGTGGCCCGGTCCTCGACGTGGAACGCCAGGTGGTTGAGGCCGGGGCGGCGTCGCTCGTGCGCCCCCGGTGCCAGATCGGGCGACTGCTCGACCACCACATAGCTGTCCCCCCGCCGCCAGCTGCGCCCGTGCGCCCACTGCTGGTACGGGAGATGGCCGAGCTCGCCGAGGAGCCAGCCCCAGCCGGCCGCGGCCGCCGTCAGATCGGGCACCCACAGCTCGATGTGGTGCAGCCGCCCGGTGCGGGCCCCGCCGGCCGGCAGGGACACGGCCCGGCGGACACCCCGGGGCGCGAACGCGACCGTGTCGCCGTCCTCGTGCCAGTGGATCAGGAACGGGTCCCCCGCCCGGTAGCCGTCGAGACCGGCGCGGCAGTAGGCGACCATGTCGTCCGGCAGGGCGTCCAGCGGATACCACGCCAGCTCGGAGCATTTGTCCGGTTCGCGGTTGTACGGCGGCCGGTCCGGGTCGTACGCCGCCTCGAAGAACCAGCCGGTGCGGGGGCTGCCGCCCGGCCCCCGGTGCTGCATGACCAGCGCCACCCGCAGTTCATCCGATTCGAGCGCGACGCCGATCTCCTCGGCCGTCTCGCGGATCATCGCCTCGCGGACGTCCTCGCCGTCCTCCACGTGCCCGGACGGGGCGTGCAGCAGCCCGTCCGCGTATCCCGTGCCGGCCCGGCGGGCGAGCAGGACGTCGGAGCCGCGGCGCAGGATCAGGTGCACGTCGACGACCTCGGTGTGCCGGCGCGGGGGTTCGGCCCGGGCCACCAGGGCGTAGCGCTCGTCGTCGACGTCCTTGCCCCACAGGTCCCGGTCGCCGGAGAGCCGCTCGTGGTGGACGCGCTCGGTGAACGGGGCGAGCAGCGCGGTGAGTTCGGCGGCGGATAGACCGACCCCGTTCCACACGCCCTCGACCAGGACCAGTCTGCCGCCGGGCCGCAGCAGGCCGAACCAGTGGCGCAGGGCGGCCGCCGGGTCGGGGAGCAGCCACACCACGTGCCGGGCGAGGATCACGTCGAACCGCTGCTTGCCGACGGGTGGCGCGGAGGCGTCCCCGGTCAGCACCTCGGTGCCCGTACCGGCCAGTTTGGCGCGCGCCTGCTCCACCATGCGCGGCGAGCGGTCCACCGCGGTGACCCGGTGGCCCTGTCCGGCGACGAGCAGCGACAGGCTGCCGGTGCCGCACCCCAGGTCGAGCACCTCGGAACGCCCGGAGGGCAGCCAGCTCTCCAGCCGCTGGGCCCAGGCGTGCCGGACCACGGGATCGAGCAGACCGTGGTCCGGCTCCTCGTCGAAGGAACCGGCGGCTGAATCCCAGTCGATCGTCGTCATGGACCGATCGTGCCAGCTGTCACTGACAGCGGCGGCCCTCTCCCCGGAAGCGCGCTCGGTCCTGGGCCGCGGGCCGCCGGTCTTAAGCGTCCGTGAGCGGCCCCTTAAGCCCGTCATAACGATCGCCACCAGGCCCTTCACGCGGGCTTTCCGGGGCCGGCCGGAGGCTAGCTTGCTGTTCCCGGGACGCCCCGCACACAGACCTGGACCGCTGAAGGAGTACCCCGCCATGCCCGCCATCACCCCCGCCCGCCGCAGGGCCGCCGCCGTCGTCGCCCTCGGTGCGACGCCGCTCGTCCTCACCGCTCTGGCCGCGGCTCCGGCCTCGGCGCACGGCTCGCTGACGGACCCGGTCAGCCGGGTCTCGGCCTGTTTCGCCGAGGGTCCCGAGCACCCGGAGTCCGCCGCGTGCGTGGCCGCGGTCGCGGCGGGCGGCACTCAGGCGCTGTACGACTGGAACGGTGTGAACATCGCCGACGCGGCGGGGAACCACCGGCAGCTGATCCCGGACGGCAAGCTGTGCAGTGCGGGCAACGACAAGTTCAAGGGGCTGGATCTGCCGCGCGCGGACTGGCCGGCCACCGATCTGAAGGCGGGGCCGCACACCTTCCGCTTCCGGGCCACCGCGCCGCACAGGGGTTCCTTCGCGCTCTACCTCACCACGGCCTCCTACGACCCGGCGAAGCCGCTGAAGTGGTCGGACCTGGAGGCGAAGCCGTTCGCCGAGGCCACCGACCCGCGGCTGGTGGACGGTTCGTACGTCTTCGACGGCACCGTTCCCGAGCGTTCGGGGCGTCAGCTGATCTACACGGTCTGGCAGCGCTCGGACTCCCCGGAGGCGTTCTACGCCTGCTCCGACGTGGTCTTCGGCGGTTCGGGCGGCGGCGCCGCGAGCGGCAGCGGATCGGTCGCCGCCGTCCCCGCACCGGCCGCGTCGGCGCCCTCCGAGCAGGAGATCACCGAGGGCGAGGGGAAGTCCTCGGTCGAGCACGGCGGCCATGGTGACGACGACGCCGGTACGGGCGCGGCCGTCACCGAGGCCACGGGTGCGACGGCCCCGGCCAACGCCCCGGAACCGGACAGCGCTTCGGACGACGTCCCCGTCGCGGGCCCGGACCGGCTCGCCGAGACGGGCGGCAGCGCCGCCACGCGTCATCTGGCCATGGGCGGCGCGGCCACGATCGCTCTGGGTGCGGTCGCGCTGCTGCTCTCGGTCCGCCGCCGGGCCGCCGCAGCGGCCCGGCGCGGACTCTGACGGACGGTCCGGCCAGGGGCAGCCCCTAGCCGATGGCCGAGGCGCAGGTGGTCGGGGTGGCGCGCGCCGGGTCCAGGGCGTTCGCCACCTCGTGGTAGGCGATCCGGTCGATGGTGCCGATCGCCACGTGCTCGGAAAGGTCGACCGGGCACAGGTCCTGGAGCAGGACGTTGCGCACGTCGGGCCCGTCCAGGAACTGGGTCCGGTACGGGGTCACGACCTCGTCGTACCTGGTCGCGATGACGGTGTAGTGCACGCCGGGCACGGTGTCGGGGACCGAGTTGAGCTTGGTCACGAAGGGCGATCCGGCGACCTGGTCGGCGAGTCCGGGGGTGCCGGCGTTGAGCAGGTCCCCGACGCCGGGGAAGTACGGCAGCAGCTTGGTCAGGCCGAGGAGCGTGGTGCCGTGGTTGTCGGGCGCGATCCCGACCAGGGCGTTCACCTTGGCCGCTCCGCCGAGGAACTTCAGGTAGTAGTTCGGCATCATGCCGCCCTGGGAGTGGCCGACCAGGTCGGCCTTGGGCGCCCCGGTGGAGGCGAGCACCTTGTCGACGAAGGCGGAGAGCTGTCCGGCCGACTTGTCGATCGGGCCGAGGCCGTTGAAGACCGGCACTCCGGGGAGCTGCCCGTAGTCGAGCGAGTAGACGCAGTAGCCCCGGTTGACCAGGTAGGGGGCGAGGACGAGCCAGTTGTCGACCGAGTTCCCGAAGGTCCCGTGGACCAGGACGACGGGCCGGGGGTGGGCGGCGGAGGGCTTGCAGGAGTAGTCGTTCCAGCCACGGGAGGTGGCCGTGGCGGCGGTGGGGGCGGCTGCAGCGGCAGTAGCCGTGGGGGTGGCGACTGCGGCGACGGCGAGGAGCAGTGCGGTGAGGGCTCTGCGCGCACGTGGGGTGCGCGGCGCACGGGTCCAGGGCAGCATCGTGTGGTCTCCTTGCGGCTCAAGGGAGTTGCGATGTCTGTGCACCCTGCGGCCCGGACCACAAGTTCTGATGACGTTCTGTGTACTCAGGCCAACTTACGCATGAGTAAGGTTACCTGGGAAGTTACGCGTCGGTAAAAACTGACGCCGTATCAACGGTAGCCGCAGAACGGCCGTCTACGCGCAGGTCAGGCCGCGAGTCGCCCCGGCATCACGGCCTGCGGTCCGAATCTCTCCCGCAGCCGGTCCGCGACCTCCTCGATCCGCCGCGCCCGTTCGTCCACCGGATCGAAGGTCAGCTGGTGCGCGGCCCGGCCGGCGTCGCCGAGCCCCTCGGCGCGCAGGGCGATCCCCCGCACCCGGGCCCGCTGCAGGGCGAACGAGTCATGGATCCGGTAGGCGAGCGCGGTGAGTTCCGCGGAGTGCGCGGTGGGCTCGGGGAGCGTACGGCTGCGGGTCAGCGTCGAGTAACCGGTCCGGTCGGCGTAGCGCACGGAGACCGCGAGCGAGCGGCACACCTGTCCCTCGCCGCGCATCCTCGCCCCCAGTTCCTCGGTGAGCGACATGAGAGCGCGCCGCTGCCGCTCCCGGTCCAGTTCGTCGCGCGGGAAGGTCCGGTCGGCGGCGAGCGAGCGGGCCGCGGCGTTCGGCACGACCGTCGTGCGGTCGATGCCGTGCGCCCGCTCCCACAGCTCGCGCCCGGTCCGCACCCCGGTGATCCGTTGCAGGGTGCCGAGCGGGGCGGCCGCGATCCGGCCGACGGAGTCGAGCCCGTATCCGCACAGGGTGCGGGCCGTCGCCGCCCCGACGCCGTCCAGCGCGGCGGCCGGCCGGTCCGCGAGGAAGGCGGCGGCCCCGCCGGCCGGCACCACGAAGGTCGTCCCGGGCGCGGCCTGCCGCAGCGCCATCCGGGCCAGCATCGGGTTCTCCGCGGCCCCGATCGCGCAGTCCACCCCGTGCAGCGCCAGTGCGCGGACCCGGATCACCGAGGCCAGCCCCTTCACGTCCCGGCCGAAGTAGCGCAGCGCGCCCCGCACATCGGCGAGCGCCCCGTCGGGCGGCGCCGCCTCGACGAGCGGGGTGAACGAACCGAGCAGGGCGAGCAGCCCCGCGTAGCCCGCACCGTCCGGGGGGCCGCCGCCGATCCGCCGGAACCGCAGACAGAGAACACCCGGCTGCTCGCTCATCCCGCGCTCCCCGGGCTCTGGTGCCACAGCTTCCTTCCGGTGGGCGCCCCTTCGCCGGGCGGCTGCAGGTCGGACCAGGGGTTCATCTCGTAGCCGGTGGGCATCCGGATCCGGCGGCCGTCGTCGGCGGCCGGGGCCTCGTCGGACGCGGCGCCCTCCTCCTTCTCCGGAGCGGGCACCTCCGCCAGCCGGGCCGCGACCGCGTCGAGCCCTCCGGTGCGCCGCAGTTCGGCCAGCTCGGCCAGGTTCCAGGCCGCCGCGCCGACCACGCTCAGGCTCCGCGGCCCGCGCCGCTGCACCACTCCGCGCACCAGCAGCAGCCAGGAGTGGAAGACGGTGTACGCGCAGGCGGCGTGGCTGTCGTCGAAGAAGGCCAGGTCGACCAGGCCCGTGCCGTCGTCCAGGGTGGTGAAGACGACCCGGCGCCCGGAGCGGATCGGCGGGGTCTGGGTGGCCGCCTTGGCGCCCGCGACCAGCACGGTGTCCCCGTGCCGTGCCTCGCGCAGCCGCTTGGCCGAGACCGCGCCGAGCTCCTTCAGGAAGGCGTGGTGATCGCTCATCAGATGGCGTGAGACGTCCATGCTCAGCACGCCCAGTTCGGCGCTGAGCCGTTCCGCCTCGTTGAGGTCGGGCAGGCCGATGGAGCCGGTGCGGTGGCCGCCGCCGAGCGGCAGCTGCGCGCCGGAGCCGCCGGAGCCCGCGCCGCGCTGGGCGCGGTGGAGTTCGGACAGGTGCAGCAGCAGATCGCGGCGGTTGGCGCCGAACGCGTCCAGCGCGCCGACCTGGGCCAGCCGTTCGGCGGCGGGTTTGCCCGGGCGGGCCCGCTGCCAGAAGTCCAGCAGCGAGGTGTAGGGCTGCCCGTCCTCGATCCGGGCGACCTCGGCCGCGCTGATCCCATGGACGTCGGAGAGCGCCAGCCGCAGCCCCCAGGACTCCCCTCCCCCTCCCTCGCCGGACACCAGTTCGATTCGATGGACGGCCGCCGACCGGTTCACGTCCAGCGGCAGCACCGGCACCCCGCGCCGCCGCGCGTCCGCGAGCAGCAGCCGCTTCGGGTACATCCCGGGGTCATGGGTGAGCAGTCCGGCGTAGAAGGCCGCCGGGTGGTGCGCCTTCAGCCAGGCCGACTGGTACGTGGGCACGGCGAAGGCGACCGCGTGCGCCTTGCAGAAGCCGTAGCTGCCGAACGCCTCGATGATCTCCCAGGCGCGGGCGATCACCTCGGCGCCGTACCCGCGCGCCGCCGCGTGCTGCGCGAACCAGACCCTGATCCGGCCCTGCGACTCGGGGTCGGAGAGCCCGCGCCGGACCCGGTCGGCCTCGTCCCGGCCGCAGCCGGTCATGATGTCGACCATCTCGATGATCTGCTCGTGGAAGACCACCACGCCGTACGTGTCGCGCAGCGGCCCCTCCAGATCGGGGTGCGGATAGCGGACCGGCGCCCGGCCGTGCCGGGCCTCGATGAACGGGCGCACCATGTCGGCGGCGACCGGACCGGGCCGGAACAGCGAGATGTCGACCACCAGGTCGTGGAAGTCCGCCGGCTGGAGCCTGCCGACCAGATCGCGCTGGCCGGGCGACTCGATCTGGAAACAGCCCAGCGTCTCGGCGGTCCTGATCAGCCGGTACGTCTCCGGGTCACCCGGCGGCACACCGTCCAGGTCCACCTCCTCGCCCGATGCCCGCCGCACCTCCGCGACCGCGTGCGCCATCGCCGACTGCATCCGCACCCCGAGCACGTCGAGCTTGAGCAGCCCGAGGTCCTCCACGTCCTCCTTGTCGAACTGCGCCATCGGGAAGCCCTCGCCGCTGGTGGGCATGACGGGGGTGCGGCGCAGCAGCGAGGCGTCGGAGAGGAGGACCCCGCACGGGTGCATGGCGATGCCGCGCGGCAGTGCGTCGAGCGCCTCGACCAACTCCCACAGCCGTCCGTACTTCTCCTTCGTCCTCGCCACCTCGCGCAGCTCGGGCAGTTCCTCCATGGCCGCGAGCGCGTCACGGGCCCGGATGTGCGGGAAGGCCTTGGCGAGCCGGTCGGTCTCGGCGGGGTTCATGGAGAGGGCGGCGCCGACGTCGCGGATGGCGTGGCGCACCCGGTAGGTCTCGGGCATGGCGACGGTGGCGACCCGTTCGGCGCCGAAGCGGCCGATGATCGCGCGGTAGACGTCGAGGCGGCGGGCGGACTCGACGTCGATGTCGATGTCGGGCAGCACGAAGCGGCGCTTGGACAGGAAGCGCTCCATCAGCAGCCCGTGCTCGACCGGGTCGGCGTGGGCGATGCCGAGGAGGTGGTTGACCAGGGAGCCGGCCCCGGAACCCCGGGCGGCCACCCGGACCTTCATCTCCCGCACATCGTCGACCACCTGGGCGACCGTCAGGAAGTACGAGGCGAAGCCGTGGTGGGCGATGATGTCCAGCTCGTGGTGCATCCGGTCCCAGTAGCCGGGCCTGCGGTCGTAGCCGCGCAGCACCATGCCGGCGGCGGCGCGGGAGGCCAGCACCCGCTGGGCGGTGCGGCGGCCGGCGCCGACGAGGTGCGGTTCGGGGAAGTGGACGGAGCCGAGGCCGAGGTCGTCCTCGGGGTCGACGGCGCAGGCGTCGGCGGTGTGCCGGGTCTCGGCGAGCAGCCGCGCCCCGGCACCGGGGCCGAGCCCGGCGGCGGTGGTGATCCGCTCGGCGGTCTCCGCCATCGCGGAGGCGTCCTTGAGCCAGCGCTCGCCGCTGTCGAGCGGGGCGCGGCGCGGGTCGACGGGGACGAGCCTGCGGGCGGAGTCGAGTACGTCGGCGACCGGGCCCTGCCCCGCATCCGCGTACCGGACGGCGTTGGTCAGCACGGCCCGTATCCCCTGTTCGGCGGCGAAGCCGACGGTACGGGCGGCGAGCCTCAGCGAACCGGGTCCGGTGCCGTCCCGGCCGTGGTGGACGGCTTCGAGCCGCAGGTCGTCGCCGTACACCTCCCGCCAGGGGGCGAGCAGGACGGCGGCCCGGTCGGGGCGGCCGGCGGCCAGCGCCCTGCCCACCTCGGAGTCGGGGCCGAGCAGCACGGTGAGCCCTTCGGCGGGCAGTGCGGACCGGCCGACCAGGGGCCGGCCGCCCTCGGGCACGGCGGCGTGGGCGGCGGTGACGAGCCGGCAGAGCTCGGCCCAGCCCTGTGCGCCGTCACGGGCGAGGAAGGTGACCCGGGGGGCGGATTCATCGACAAAGGCACCGCCCCGGACCGGGGTCCGCAGCCGGTACGTACGCCCGTCGCCCTCCGCACGCCCGGCGGGGGCCACGGCGAGATCCACTCCGAAGAGCGGCCGCACCCCTTCCCGCTCGCAGGCCTTGGCGAACCGGACCGTACCCGCCAGGGTGTCCCGGTCGGTCAGCGCGAGAGCGTCCATCCCCCGCTCCGCGGCGCGCTCCGCCAGCCGCTCCGGGTGCGAGGCCCCGTACCGCAGGGAGAACCCGGAAACGGTATGCAGATGCGTGAACCCGGGCACCTGCACCTCCTGAACCGATCCGTACTCACCACCCCCTCGCTCTCCACCATAGACCACGTTCGAACATTCGTGCGATACCTGAGAGGCGGGCCACCTCTCAGCCATTCGGCCCGGCCCCGACTGCGGGGACGACGGGCACCCCGGACCGTGGGGGCATGACTTTCGTCGACGAGGTGAAGAGTGCCGTCACTCCGCGAGCCGCGCTGCTCGTCATCGGCGTACTGGCGCTGCAGCTGCTGTTCATCGCGTCCTACATCGGCGCGCTCCACAACCCGAAGCCGACCGACGTCCCCTTCGGTGTCGTCGCACCCCAGCAGGTGTCCGCCCAGCTGGTCACCGAACTGAAGAACCTCCCCGGCGGCCCCCTCGACCCCCGCACGGTCACCGACGCGGCCACCGCCCGCCGGCAGATCCTGGACCGGGACATCGACGGCGCCCTCATCGTCAGCCCCCGGGGCACCACCGACACCGTGCTGGTCGCCTCCGGCGGCGGCACCGTCCTGGCCAACTCGCTGACGGAGATCATCAAGAAGGTCGATCTCACCCAGCGCCGCACGGTGCGTTCCGTGGACGTGGCCCCGGCGTCGGACCAGGACTTCGACGGACTCTCGTCCTTCTACCTGGTCGTGGGCTGGTGCGTGGGCGGCTACCTCTGCGCCTCGATCCTGGCGATCAGCGCGGGCTCCCGCCCCGCCAACCGTCAGCGCGCGGTGATCCGGACCGGCGTCATGGCGCTGTACTCGATCGCGGGCGGGATCGGCGGCGCCGTCATCATCGGCCCGATCCTCGGAGCCCTGCCCGGATCCTTCTGGGGGCTGTCGGGCCTGGGCGCGCTGACCGTCTTCGCGGTCGGCATGATCACGCTCGCCCTGCAGGCGCTCACCGGCATCGTCGGCATCGGCCTGGCGGTCCTGATCGTGGTGATCGCGGGCAACCCGAGCGCGGGCGGCGCCTTCCCGCTCCCGATGCTGCCGGACTTCTGGCGGGCGATCGGCCCCGCACTGCCACCGGGCGCCGGCACCTGGGTGGCCCGCTCGATCGCGTACTTCAAGGGCAACGCGGTGACCGGACCGCTGCTGGTGCTGTCCGCGTGGGCGGTGGTGGGCACGGTCATCACCCTGCTGATGGCGATGCGCAGGAAGCCGGAGCCGGCGGACGCCCCGCTCGCGGGGGCGGCGGGCGGCGGCTCGACAGCGGCGTAGCGGAGAAGAACGGCGCCCCAACCCCCGGCGTCGAGTTGACACAATGACTAGGCATGGCAGGTACATGACGGCATCCTGGGGTGATCCCGCGCCTCGCACGAGAGGAGCGGGACCACACGGCTCCCCTCACCCCACGGAGGTTGTCCATGCGTCGCCATGTCGCCGCGTTACTCGGCACCGTAGCCCTGTCGCTGCCGCTCGCCCTGCTGCCCGCCGCATCCGCCTCGGCCGCCCCCGCGGACAAGCCCCAGGTGCTCAGCTCCTGGACCCAGACGAGCGCCGCCAGCTACAACACCTGGAACGCCGCCCGCAACAACCAGGGCGCCTGGGCCGCCTACGGCTTCGACTGGTCGACGGACTACTGCAGCACCTCGCCCGACAACCCGTTCGGCTTCCCCTTCCAGACGGCCTGCGCCCGGCACGACTTCGGCTACCGGAACTACAAGGCCGCCGGCACGTTCTCCGCCAACAAGGCCCGCCTCGACTCCGCGCTCTACGCGGATCTCAAGCGGGTGTGCTCCGCCTACTCCGGCGCGACGCTGACCTCGTGCAACGCGACGGCCTGGACGTACTACCACGCGGTCGACATCTTCGGTGTCGCACCCGCGAAGACGGACTCCGGCAGACCGGCCCGGGCCGCCTGACCCGCACGGCCGAGTGGCCCCCGGCACAGCCGGGGGCCACTCGTCACCGCACGGAAACGGTCCGGACAGGTCAGCCGATCTCGGCCCCGAAGGCGGACAGCGCCTCCGGCACCGGCTGGAAGAAGGTCTCGCCGCCCGAGGAGCAGTCGCCGCTGCCGCCCGAGGTCAGACCGATCGCCGTGTCACCGGCGAAGAGCGAACCGCCGCTGTCTCCGGGCTCGGCGCAGACCGTCGTCTGGATCAGCCCGTTGACGATGTCGCCGTTGCCGTAGTTGACCGTGGCGTCCAGGCCCGTCACCTCGCCGTCGTGCACCTGGGTGGTGGAGCCGCTGCGCGACACCGTCATCCCCACGGTCGCCTCGCCCGCCTTGGTGATCGGCTGGGTGGAGCCGTCGTAGAGGTCGACCTCGCTGGGGTGCGCCGTGTCCGAGGTGTACTTCACCAGGCCGTAGTCGTTGTCCGGGAACGACGAACCGGCGTTCGTACCGATCTCCGCGCCGCCCTGGGAGTCCGACCAGCTGGAGATCGCCTCGGTGCAGTGACCGGCGGTCAGGAAGTACGGTTCGCCGTCCTTGACCACGTTGAAGCCGAGCGAGCAGCGCCCGCCGTTGCCCCAGATCGCGTCGCCGCCCGCGATGAACGGCTTGAACTCCCCGGCGGACCGCTTGAGCTCGGCCTTGCCGCCCAGCCCCTCGACCACCGAGCTGAGCTTCTGCCAGGCGTCGCCCCTGACCGTGCGGTCCGCCGTGACGACCACCTTGTTGCTGACCGGGTCGACGGCCCACGAGGTTCCGGGGATCGTGGCCTTGCCGGTCAGGGTCTGCCGGGCCGACTTCAGCTCGGCCAGCGAGTTCTGCACGACTCTCGCCCTGCCGCCCGCCTGCCGCACCTGCTCCGCGGCGGCCTCGTCGACCACGTTCATCACGAGGTTCTTCGACGAGGCGTCGTAGTACGCGCCCGCCGCGTCGGTGCCCAGGTCCTTGCCGAGACCGGTGGCGAGCTTTCCGGCCGCCGCCGCGTTCAGCGTCCGGGCGGTGAACTGCGGTATGTCGTCACTCGCGTTCGCACTCTGGAACGTCACTCCTGCGGCGACCAGGGCGACCACTGCCGAGCCGGCCAGCACTGCGCGCTTCCTGGACATGCGTCGATGCTTCAACTTCGACCTCCTGTGGGGCCGCGCACGGATGATGTGGGGTCGCCCGTACACGGAGGATGGGGCGCCCACTATTCCGACCGTCCAGATAGCACACAAGGCCGACTTCAGGACGCACACACGACACCACCTGTTCGGTCGTGACACGTTCACTTACCGGTGGTCGGGCCTCGTCGGTTCCTTCTGCGAACACCCCGTGCAACCACCCGGTCGGCAGTGGGTGAGGACTAGTCCTGTCCGGTATTCGCCTCTGCGGATCCGATTCCCGGCGCATCCCCGGCGCTCCGCACCCGTCCGCTCCCCCGGAGCCTCCCGGATTCTCCCCACGCGCCATCCCGGTAACGGCTCTGATGGGTCATCATCGGATGGTGCGGGGAAAGCCGGACACGCCGTGTCCGCATGGATCGCGAGGAGGCACGTAGTGCGCAGTCGGGTGCGCGCGGCCGACGGACGTCAACTGGTGGTGGAGCGGCTGGGGGATCCCCGCGGCAGACCGGTGTTCCTGTTGCACGGGATGCCCGGCAGCAGACTCGGGCCGGCACCGCGCGGCATGGTGCTGTACCAGCGAAAGACCCAGCTGATCACCTACGACCGGCCGGGATACGGCGACTCCGACCGGCTTCCGGGCCGCTGTGTCGCCGATGCCGTCCAGGACGTACGGGCGATCGCGGACCACATCGGACTCGACCGGTTCGCCGTGGTGGGGCGGTCCGGTGGCGCCTGCCACGCCCTGGCCTGTGCGGCGCTGATGCCCGAGCGGGTCACCCGTACCGCCGCCCTGGTCGGGCTGGCGCCCCGGGACGCCGAAGGGCTCGACTGGTTCGACGGGATGGCCGCCTCCAACGTGCTGGCGTACACCACGGCGACCGCCGACCCGGACGGGCTCGCGGAATCGTTCATCTCACGGTCCGCGGTGATCAGGAAGAACCCGGTCCGGCTGATCGACGATCTGCGCCGGGAGCTGACCGACTCCGACCGGATGGTGGTCAACGACGCCGGCGTCCGCACCATGCTGCTGCGCAACTACCGTGAGGGGCTGCGCACTTCCGCGTACGGCTGGATCGACGACGCACTCGCGTTCAGCCACCCGTGGGGGTTCGACCCGGCCGACATCACCGGTCCGGTGCTGCTGTGGCACGGCGAGAAGGACGTGTTCTCACCGGTCGGGCACACCCGCTGGCTGGCGAGCCGCATCCCGGGTGCCACCGTCGTGGTGGAACCGGCGGCCGCGCACTTCGACGCGCTGCACGCCCTCCCCCGCATCCTCACCTGGCTGCTGGACACGTCGGGAGGCTGAGCGGCGGGAGCGTCCGGCCCGGTGGCCGGACGCTCCCGTCCCTCACACCGCCTGCGGTTCCAGTTCGCGCTGGAACCGGCGCTCGTCCCGGGCGATCCGGGTGAGCGGATGCTCGTCACCGAGCTGCCGGGACAGCTCGTCGACCGTCTCGGCCCTGACCTGGAGCGCCTCGTCCTTGCGCCCCATCGCGTCGAGCGTGACCGCCATGTTCGACTTCATGGCCAGGGTCTCCGGATGGTGTGCGCCCAGTACGTCCCGGAACTGCACCGCCAGGACCCGCTCGGTCTTCAGCACCAGGTCGAGATCGCCCCGCTCCGCCGTGGCGTTGGCCAGGTTCATCACGCTGAACAGCGTGTTGGGGTGCTCCCGCCCGTACACCTCACGCATCAGGGCGACCACCCGGGTGAGCACCCGCACCGCCTCCTCGGCCGCGCCGGTCCCCCCGAGGTAGACCCCCAGGTTGTTCAGCGCCGCCAGCGTGTACGGGTGCTTCTCGCCCGGCACCTTCACGTACTGGTCGACGACCTCCTGCGCGGCGTCCCGGGCCTCGGTCGACTCGCCGGCCGCGAACAGGTCGGCCGCCAGATTGAGATCACAGGCCAGCGACTCCGGGTTGGCGGAGGTGTACTTGGCCCGGTACCGGGCCCTGGTCGCCACCGTCAGCCGGCGGGCGTCCTCCAGCCGGCCGGCCCGGCGCAGCGAGACCGCCAGGCTCTTGGCCGCGCTGAGCGTGCCGGGGAAGGACCGGCCGAGCGTGCCCTTGTAGCTGTCGTACGTACGGCTGAGGATGCCGACCGAGTCCTCGTACCGTCCGACGTCCCGCAGGTCACGGGCCAGGTTCATGGCCGAGGAGAGGCTGTACGGGTGTTCCTCGCCGAGCACCTCGCGGCGCCGGTCGAAGACGTCCTGGTCGATCTCGCGGGCCCGGGCGTACTGGCCGATGGAGCGCAGGGTGAACGCCAGGTTGTTGGCCGCGGCCAGGGCCCTGGGGTGCGAGTCGTGGAAGATCTGGTTGAACCCGTCGGTGGCCTCGGTCGCCAGCTCGATCGCCCTGGTGTACTCGCCGAGCGTGCCGAGGTCCGTGGCCAGGCTGCTGGTGCTCATGTACGTGTGCGGGTGCTCCGGGCCCAGCACCTCCCGCTGGGTCGCCAGCGTGATCTCGTCGAGGTCCTTCGCCTCCACGTAACGGCCGCGCGAGCGGTAGATGTTGGACAGGTGGAAGCAGAGGTAGAGGTACTGGATGTCCCGCTCCCCCAGCGTCTCGCGCCAGATCTCGCGCAGCTCCTCGCAGAGCGTGGTGGCCGTCCTGAAGTCACCGCGCTTCCACAGGTAGCGCACCCGGTCGATCAGCAGCCTGCGGGCCTCGGGCTCCTTGCAGTTACGGGCGTCGGACGGGCCGAGGTGCGGCCATATCGTGGCGAACTGAGGCCAGTTGGCGGGGTTGTCGATCGGCTCGTCGTCATCGGGCCTGGCACCGGCCAGGATGCGGTGGACGGCGTGCCGGGCGTCCCGCTGCTCCTCCTCGGTGAGCTGGGCCCGGATGACGGCCTGCACGAGCCGGTGCACCTGGATGGAGTTGGAGACCTGGTCGACCTTGGCGAGGGCGAACCGGCCGATCTCCCGGATGACCCGGCCCAGCACCAGCTTCTCCTGGAGCGAGGCGTCGTACGGCTTCAGCGCCTCGATCATCTCCTTGCTGTACAGCAGGTTCCCCGAGATCGGCTCGGGGGCGAAGAAGGCGCAGAGCTGGAGGAGGCGCACCGCGGCGGGCGAGCGCTCCTTGAGGCGCTGGATGGAGATGTTCCAGGTCGCCGCGACGGGCTCGGGGTAGCCGGCCGGCTGGTTGAGCGCCAGGACCTCCGGTGCCTGCTGGGCCAGCTGTTCCAGATAGGTGTCGATCGGGGTGGCGGTCTCCGCGATCCAGGCCGCGGCCTGTTCGACGGCGAGCGGCAGGTCGCCCACGGCGGTGGCCACCTGGGCGGCGTCCTCGTCGCTCAGTCCCGGTGCCCGGCGCTGGAGGTGCTCGATGGACTCCTCGCGCAGGAAGACGTCGACGGGCAGCGCGTCGCCGTGCTGGGACCAGGCCTGGTTGCGGGAGGTGACCAGGATGTGGCCGGAGCCGCCCTGGGGGAAGTAGCGCCGCAGCCGCTCGGGGTCGTCGGCGTTGTCGAAGACCAGCAGCCAGCGGTCCGACGGCACGCCCCGGCGCAGCAGGTCGACGGCCTCCTGGGAGGCGGCCGCCATGTCGTCGCCGCCCTGGGCGCCGAGCCGGACGGCGAGTTCGGCGAGGCCGGCGACCACGTCGTCGGTCTGCTCGGACGATATCCACCAGACCAGGTCGTAGTCGGCCATGAACCGGTGCACGTACTCCAGGGCGACCTGCGTCTTGCCGACGCCGCCGAGTCCGTACAGGGTCTGCGGCTGCGGCAGCACGACGGCCATGCCGCCGCCGAGCTGGTCGCGCATCCGCTCCAGGACCAGGGAGCGGCCGGTGAAGCCGGGGTTGCGCGGCGGTGCGTTCCAGATCCGGGGGACGGTGCCGGGGAAGCGCGGTCCGGGCGAGACCGCGTCGGTGAGCTGGACGGGCCGGTCCAGGGCCCGTAACAGGGCGGCGGTGGCGTGCACCTCGTCGAGCCGGAACAGATCGACGGGGTTGCGGTCGATGTAGGGCGCGGAGAGCCGGACGTCACCGACCCTGAGGGGCAGCAGATGGCGCCGCCCGCCGCCCGGGTCCTCGGCGACGGCCCGGTCCCAGAGGTTCACCGCGCGCTGCGACTTCAGATAGGCGCTGGAGAGCAGCACCACGGTCCGGACCGCGTTCTCCGCGGCGACGGCGGTCGCCTCCTGGGGCTCCCGCTCGGCGGACACGTCGCGCGGCACGACGCGGAAGCCGGCCCGGGTGAGCACGGACTCGATCCAGTCGGCCCACATCCGGTTCTCCGCCACATAGCTGAGCAGGAGATCGGCGGGCAGGGCGGGCCTGCGCCGGGTGAAGGCGTCGCGGATGCGCAGCCGTACCTCTTCGCCGACCGCCGGCATCGAGGTGACCTGCTGGCCGGTGATGACGGAGGTGAGCCGCTCGAAGGCGGAGAGGAGGGAGTTGGTGAGGCCCGCCTCGTCGCCGAAGGTGGCCAGTGTCTCCTCGTACGCGTAGTAGGGGCGGTACGGGATCTCCACCGCGCCCCAGTAGGCGGTGAGTTCGTCCCCCGAGAGGTCGCGCGGCAGCCGGTCGAACTTCAGCCGGGCCAGGGCCCGGCCGGCGTCGGCCTTCTCCTTCTCGCCCTCGTCGATGCGCATCGGGACGGGGAAGATCGATATGGGGCGGCCGGTGTAGCGCTCGGAGATCTGCCGGGCGACCGAGGCGGCGCCGTCGATGGACTGGTCGCTGAGGGTGAAGCAGTCGACGAGCACGTCGGGCAGGTGGACGGTGCAGATGTCGGCGATGTCGCTGAGGCCGGTGCGGCTGTCGATGAGGACGTAGTCGTAGTTGGCCTTCATGTCGTCGCGCAGGGCGTCGAAGAAGTGGCCGCCGCCGAGGCGGTCGTAGAAGTTGTCCCAGTCGAAGGTGGAGACGGTCGCGGAGTACTCGCGGTTCTGCCGTCCGGCGGAGACGAAGTCGAGCGTGCCGCCCTGCGGGAACTCCCAGCCGAGCGCCTCCGGGGTGAGCGAGACCGCGTGCGGCTGGATCCGGGCGTAGTCCCGGTGCCAGTCGTCGGCCCGCTGCACGGGGCTGGTCGCGGCCCAGGCGTACTCGGTGATCAGGTCGATGACCCCGGTGGTGGCGCCGAGCGTCGAGGGGTCGAGGAACGGGTGGAAGAACCGGTGGAGTCCGGGGGCCTCCAGGTCCCAGTCGACGGCCAGTACCCGTTTGCCGTTGGCGGCGAGGATCCAGGCGGTGTTGGCCAGGGCCATGGTGCGCCCGGTACCGCCCTTGTACGAGTAGAAGGTGACGATGCGCCCGTCACGACTGGCCGTCATCCGTGTCCTCCGCATCCGTCGAAGCGTCATGTGTCCCGGGGATGTACTGGGTCTGCGCCATCGGTCCCATCAGCCGTGTCCGTTCGGTGGGGCCTCCGCCGCCGGTGGCGGGCAGATAGACGGCCGCGTGTCTCAGATACTGCTGGGCGGCCACCTCGACCACCTGCGGCAGGATCTGGCCGAAGGCCTCCATGCTCGGCACGCCCTTGGCGGCCGCGCGGCAGTAGGCCCGGCCCTGGCGCATCTTGGTGGGCATGGTCCGTTCGAGCTTGGCGGTGAGTTCGGCCTCCGCGGCTCTGCTCTCGTGGTCGTCGCGGTTCCACGGCACGACCATCGTCACCCAGGGGCGGTTCTCCGCGTCGAAGGCGGCGAGCCGCCGGCACCGGTCCTCGTCCTGGAGCGCCCAGCGGTCGACGAGCAGGATCTCCGGGGTGGTCGGTGGCTGTTTGCCGCCCGGCAGGCCGGCCTCCTCGTCGAAGGAGGCGATGGTGGCCTGGTAGTTGAGGGAGCGCACCAGGTCCTCGGCCACGTAGGCGAGGGGGCGCGCGGCGTCCGGGTGGTAGGGGTTCCAGTCCTGCGGGTTGTCGCCGTAGTAGTCGGCGTTGCGCCCCTCGGGCAGGTCGTGGCGGGTGGCGGCGGCGATGGTCACCTGCATGGGGCGGGGGCCGCCGGCGGCCATGCTGCCCGGTGAGCCGAAGGCGCTGGGCGCGAGCCGGTAGTCGACGGGGCGGCCGGTGCCGATCCGTACGGTGTCGGCGACGCTGACGATGCGTTTGGCGAGCTCGTACACCGCACGCTCGTACTCCTCGTTGAAGAGTTTGAGCTTGATCAGCCCGTACAGTCCGTCGCTGACGTAACGGTCACCGAAATCACGGTGGTTGAACTGTAATCGCTCGGCGGGCCCCGGCAGCTGGCTGGGCGGCACCGGCACCCAGAGCGCCGGCACGATCGCCTCGGCCGGCTGGTTGGAGCGGGCCCGGTAATGGATGGCGCGCTGGGCGAAGGCGTACCACTCCTTGCCGCACATCTCGCTGGCGAAGTAGCGCGGCGAGAACAGCGGTACGAACACCCGGCAGGTGGCGAGCACTTCACCGAGCCGTTCGGACCAGCCCTCGCCGGAGCGTATCTCGCGGTCGATGAAGCCCGCGGGGGCGCCCGCGGGCAGATCGGTCATGGCCATCACATGGCCACACAGATCCTGGAAGAGCCGCTCGACCCACATGTCGGGGTCGGTGCCACCGCCGTACCCCGGTGTGTGGGCATAACTCAAGAAGAAGTACGGCCGATGGTCCGCCGCTCGCTGCTGCGTCGTCGCGTGCACACGACCCCCGTCCTGTGTGAGCACCCGCACCCGAGGAGTGAAGAGAATGCGAGCGAATTCATCATTCCGGAGCGGACCTTGCTCCACCCCCATGACGTTCGGTCAATCAACGCCACTTTTCAGTCATCTGTTCACGCGCTCCGCCGACCACACTCCTGATCGAATGCGGTCTGCGGTCGTTCCTCCCGGTTGTTCCTTCCGATTCTCCCGCATCCGCCCCCTTCCCATCGAACCGGAATCCAGGATTCAGAATTCTTTTCGCATCAGGGCCAGAAGCCGTTTTCCGCCGACGGTGAGTTCGGCGGCGCCTTCCAGCGTGTCGAGCGCCTGCGGCACTCCGTCCCGGTACCGGGGATCGAATGCCGCGAGCGCCAGTCGTTCATAGGTGCCGGCCAGCAGCCGGGAAAACGGAACCAATTCCTCCTGCCAGGGCATTCGATGTTCCCAGGAGCCGTCCGCCGCGTAAAGATCCGTGACGTCCGCAAGTGCCCGGAATCTCGCCCGCCGCACTCCGCGCAGCAGAGTGAGCGCCAGCGTGTACGCGCGCTCGTCCGCGCCGATTCCCAGGGCGCCGTATCCGTGCCGTCCCACGGAGGGCTCGCCCGGCACGGAGCCGGTGAGCGGGGTGAAGGTGAGCGGGCCGTCGGCGGAGTCCGCGCCGTACGCCGGAGCCCGCCGCTCGATCAGCTCCCACGCCTCGGTGAGCGCGGCACCCAGCCGGCCGGCCGCGGCCGCGCCGAGGGTGGCCGCCGCGGGTCCGGTGAAGCAGTCGCGGTACGGGTCGAGGTCGTCGATCACGAAGCCGCGGTCCGCGGCCGGGCCGCCGGGCAGGGCGAACGCGCGCACCGGCAGCCAGCCGGGCTCGGCCGCGGCCCGCCGCCGGACCCGTCGGATCCGCCGCTCGGCCGGTCCGGCGGCGGCCCCGGCCAGGAACCCGTCCCCGGCGGCGCACACCAGCACCGTGCCGTGCTCCCCCGGGCCGCCGACCATCAGCCGGCCGAGGGTGGGCAGGACCAGCGCGCCGTCCCGGTAGGTCACCGGTGCGCGGAGATCGAGGCCGGCCCGCACGGCGGCGGCCGCGAGCAGCGCCCGCAGGCCGTCGGCGGCGGCGGTCGCCGCTCCCGGGCGCTCGTCGTACAGGGCGTCCAGCGAGTCCAGCAGCCAGCTGCGGCTGTACGGATGGGCGAGTACGGCGTCCAGCTCCCGGGCCCCTTCCTCCGAGCCCTCCAGCACGGCCGCCAGTTCCCACCCGGCCGCCCAGGGATCGCCGCCCCTGCCGTCCAGGTCCGCGTGCAGCCGGGCCAGGAGCGTGCGGGTGAGGTCCTCCTGGGCGGCGAGCAGCTCGGCGGGTTCGGCCACCGCCGGTGCCACGGCGTCCGCGGACGTGCGGGCCTCGATGCCGTGCACCAGGGCGGCGAGATCGTGGCAGTAGACCGACGGGTTGTCGAAACCCTCGCCGGAGCCGGCGGAGCTGTAGCGGTGGGTGTACAGGCCTCCGCCGCACGAACGTACGACGGGGCAGGCGCGGCAGGTCTCGCTGACGCCCGCCAGGCCGAGCTGCCTAGCCCGCACCCCGGGGTGCGCCGCGACCTCGTCGAAGGAGTGCGCGAAGACGTCGAAGCCGGTGTCCGCCGCGCCCTCGTAGGCGCTCTTCAGCGAGTCCACCTGCTCCAGCCGGCCGTCGGTCTCGACGACGACGAGGTCGGTCGGGGCCAGGCCCAGCGACTCGGTGAGACTGGGGCCGCCGTTCAGCGTGGAGGCGACCGAGGAGAAGATCCGTACCGGCACCGGACGCCCCTGCTCCTGCCAGCGGTCGAAGACCGCGAGGAGCCAGTCGGCGTAGGCGGTGGGCGATCCGTCCGGACGGGGCGGCGGGTCGTCCCAGGTGGCGTGCGGCAGCAGGAAGTCGATGAGCGGCGGTTCGAGCTCCGTGAGGGCGTCGAGGACCGCGTGCGGGTCGTTCTCGATGTCGATGGTGCACAGGAGGCCGAGGTTGAGATGGCGGTAGCGCTCCTGCCGGAGCAGTTCGACGGCCTTGAGCACCAGGGGGTGGCTGCTGCGCCCGTCGGCGAAGCGGCGGTGCCGGTCGTTGGCCGCGCGGTCGCCGTCGAGGGAGATGCCCACCTTGACGTCGTACTCGCTGAAGAGGTCGAGATAGCGCGGACTGAGCTGCAGCCCGTTGGTGTGGATGCGCAGGTCGAGGGCGGCGATGCCGTCGAAGGCGGAGGTCAGCTCTTCGCAGATGCGGCGCAGCCGGGCGGGGCCCGCCAGTAGAGGCTCCCCTCCGTGCAGGATCACTGACACGGAGGGCAGTGCGTGTGTCTTGGCATGCTCAGCCAGGCGCTGAGCAGTCCGGAAGATGACGTCGTCAGAGATTGTTTTCGGACGGGTTCGCCAGCTCTGATCGGCATGTTCGTAGACATAGCAATGGTCACAGGCAAGATCACACCTGCTGTGAACCTTGAGGACTACTTCACGGAAAGGGACCAGAAGTCCTGTCATTCCACCAGTCTAGCCAGCCCGGAAGGGTGATCCGGCAGACCGGCTGCCCCGGAGGAGTGATCCGCAATAAGGGATCAGAGGGAGGAGTTGAAGGTGGATGCCTGGCTGGGGCGACCGGCGGAGGCTGCATGCACCCGACCGAGCTTCCTGGCTGCTTCGCCACCACGCGCGTCGATCGCGGCGAGCGGCACACGACTCTTCTTCGCAACGGCGAAGGAGAGGGAGGATTCAGTGGTCTTCACGGCCGTCCTTGAGGGGATTCGTTCCGATGGAATAGTTCCGGACAGGAAACCAGTGTTGGTACCTGCACCATTGCAGTGCCCGGCGGCACGACTTTACTCTCATGGCCTCGGTTGGCAACTGAGGACGCCCACTTGGAACAAGAGCGTCACACGGGACCGGCCAGGATCAAACGGAACTATAGATTCCGCCAACAGAGTGACAACATAACCGCAGACGGGAGTGAACATGACGGCGATTCCCGGACCACTGCAGAGCATGGTCTTCAGGAACGCTGATCTGCCGGATCTCTTTCACCACACGGACGCCATCGCGATCGCGCGTCAGCGCGAGGCGGTCAACACCACCAGGTGGCAGCTCATCCTGCTGGTCACGGGCTCGGTTCCGGCCGCGCTGCCCTGGCGTGCGGAGGTCGCGGGCACGCTCCAACTCACGGATGGTGTTGCGGTGTTGGCCTACCTCGGGGTGCTGATCACGACCTACCTCACCTCCCGGCGGAAAGCAAAGTCGCATTGGCAACTGAATCGCTCCGCGGCGGAGTTCATCAAATCGATGTGCTGGCGCTACTCGGTGCATGGCTCACCTTTCGACACCGGCACACATCACCCCGAAGCGGTGTTCGCCAATCGGCTCGAGGAGGGGCTGCAGGAGCTCCGCAAGGTGGGCTGGTCCGATCCCCGGGACCGGACGGCGGATTCCGGCGGGCTCATCACCGAATCCATGCGCGCATTGCGGGACAAGGCATTCACCGTGCGCAAGGAGACCTATGTGCGCGACCGGCTGATCGAACAGCGCAGCTGGTACCGCAGACGCCAGGAGGTGTCGCGGCGCGCCACGCTCGCCTGGTCGACCACGATCGCCGCACTGACGGCGCTCGCCCTGCTCCTCGCCCTGCTCAGGGCGTTCTCGGTCGGCCAGTCCTTCGCCCTGACCGGGGTGCTCTCCGCCGCGGGCGCCGCCTGTCTCGCCTGGGTCGAGATGCGCCGCCACCATCCGCTGATCTCGGCCCACTCCCTGGTGGAGAAGGACCTGGAGTCCATGCAGGTGGCGATGGAGACCACACTGAACGAGCGGCAGTGGCCGCGAGCGGTGTTCGAGACCGAGCGCATCGTCTCCCCCCAGCACACCGACTGGCTCGCCCGGCATCAGATGTGACGGCCGCCCACCCCGGCCCCTGACGACCCATCAGGCGCGCTCGACCCCGTCGAGCCAGATCACCGTGACCGGGCGGCCCAGCCCCCGGGCGTACGTCACGATGTCGCCGGTGCCGCCGAGGCCGCGGGCGGGGCGGCCGTCCCACACGGCGAGCAGGCGGTCGCAGTGGTCGGCGATGTAGGCGCCGGCCGCGTAGTACGCCTCGTCGGTGGAGTGCGGGTAGTCCAGCCTGACCTCGCGGACGGCGCGGGCCTTGAGGGAACGGTAGCGGGCGAGTTCGGCCTCGTCGGCGAAGCAGGCCTCGTAGTCGCCGCTGGGGATGACCACCGTCAGCTCGGCGCCGTGGGCGAGGGCCAGGTCGGCGAAGAGCTGGTCCGCGCCCACCGCCAGGCTGGACAGTGCCTCCACCGATCCGTCGAAGCCGCGGAGTGCCGTGCGCATCGCCGCCAGCACGTGGTCGTGGACTTCCCTTGGAATGCTGCGGTGACCGGTCACTCCGATGCGTTTCACGGACCTGGAACCCCCTGGGGTGTCTGCCGGGGGTTCCCGGAGGGCATCCCTCCGGGAGGCGCAGCATCCGCCCCCGTTGCTCCTGCGTGACCGTCCGTGTCACATCCTCTCAAAAGCCGCGGGGTCAGCGGGAGCCCCCGCCCCGAATTCGGGCGGGGGCTCGGCGTGTTCGACTTGCGCTTTCGAGGATCGGCCGGTCCCCGGGGACGGGACCGGCCGCCCGGTGCGTCAGTAGACGCTGACGCCGTACGCGCTGAGCGCCTCGGTGACCGGCTGGAAGAACGTCGTACCGCCGGAGCTGCAGTTGCCGCTGCCGCCCGAGGTGAGGCCGATCGCCCTGGAGCCGGAGTAGAGCGGACCGCCGGAGTCGCCGGGCTCCGCGCACACGTTGGTCTTGATCATGCCGTAGACGACGTCTCCGCCGCCGTAGTTGACCGTGGCGTTGAGCGCGGAGACGGTGCCGCTGTGGATGCCGGTGGTGGAGCCGCGGCGGGTGACGGACATCCCGACCGTGGCGTTGGCCGCACTGGTGATGTCGACGCTGCCGACGGTGCCCTCGTGGGAGACGGCGGCGTTGTCGTAGCGCACCAGACCGTAGTCGTTGGTCGGGAAGCTGGAGCCGACCGTCGGTCCGATGTAGGTGGTGTTCGAGGAGTTGGTGTACCAGGGCGGGTTGCCGTCGGTGCAGTGACCGGCGGTCAGGAAGTAGTAGGTGCTGCCGCTGCGGACGTTGAATCCGAGGGAACAGCGCCAGCCGGGTGCGTAGATGGCGTCACCGCCGGAGAGCAGCTTGCTGAACTTCCCGGAGGTGCGCTCGATGCGCAGGGCGCCCGCGTTGGAGCCCGCGGAGTCCTTGATCTGCTGGATCTCCGAAGCGGAGACGGTGCTGTCGACCGTGACCACGAGCTTCTTCGTCGCGGGGTCGACGTTCCAGGCCGTGCCTGCCACGTCGGCGCCGAGGACGGCTTCGCTCGCGGCGGAGAGCTGGTTCGCGCTGTACGTTCCGGTGGAGCTGGCCTGTGCGCTGGGGACGGCGAGTGCGGCGACTGCCACGAGGCCTGCGGCGATGGCGACGGCCCTGCTGCGTCTCGCGTTGCCGCTGAGGGGGGTGGTGCGCTTGATCCTCACTTGTTTCCTCCCGAGGGGAGTCGGGGGTCCGCCTGTGGGGTGGCCGGACCCGTGAGGCGCAGTCAGGTGAACGGCCGGTGTCCGGATTCCGGATGTGCCGTGCCCCTGACAAGCGCTGCTCGGGAGTATTCAAGGCGTCAACTTCCGGCGCAAGAGCGCCTTTTGGCCTGAGCTTGCGGCGTGGCGACTTGCGCCGCGCAGCCGTCCGGCCCCGGCGGATCAGTTCCACCGGGGCCGGACGCGGTCGGTACGGGGGCTGTTCAGCCGTCGGTCCGCAGGCGCTCCCCCGCCTCGACGGCGACGGAGAGGGTGTTGCCGGGCGGCGGGAAGGGGCAGATGAAGTGGTCCGCGAAGGCGCAGGGCGGCAGCAGCGCACGGTTGAGGTCGACCGTCACCGAGCCGTCGGCGGCCGGGGCCGCGGGCCGCAGGAACCGGAAGCGGTAGCTGGTGTCCCCGCTGGTGGCGTCGGCGAAGACCGCCCAGAGCGAACCGTCGTCCTCGACGGCCACCTGGAGGGTGTGCCGGGCGCCGTCGAACTCGAAGGCGATCTCCCCGCCGAGACCGAGTCCGCGCTCGACCCCGTCGGCGTTCTCCACCTGGATGGTCCGGGAGGTGTCGTACGCGCGGAAGGTGCCCGGCACGGCCCAGCGCGGGTCGTACGGCGTGGCCGCGATGGCGCGGAAGGCCCGCCGCGCCGCGGAGTCCGGGTCGAAGTCCCGTACCGCCCAGAGCCCTTCGCGGCTCAGCACGACGAGCCTGCGCTCCCCGTGCGCGATCCGCGAGGTGTGGATCGGGCCACGGTCGGCGCCGAGCCGGACCTCGCCGGTGAGGGGCTTGCCGTCGGCACTCAGCCCGTCCTCGGGAGCGGCGGTGAGCACCACCTCGTCGCCGTCCTCCCGCCAGTGGCCCGGGACGGCCGGAATTCGACCTTCCGGGTAGTCGGAGAGCCAGTGGGTGCCGGTGAGGGAGAGCGGCCCGTACGGCGCGGCGACCGTGGCCGTCCGCTCCTCGTGCCAGTGGTTCCAGTCCCGTGCCGCCTGCTGCTGTGCGTCCGTGCTCATGCGGTCAACCTTTCCATACCGGCTCGGCGAGCCCGAGGTGCGACCGCAGCGTGGAGCCGGTGTACGCGGTGCGGAACACCCCCCGTTCCTGGAGGAGCGGGACGACCAGGTCGACGAAGTCGTCGAGGCCGCCGGGGGTGAGATGGGGAACGAGGACGAAGCCGTCGGCGGCTCCCGCGGCGACGTACCCGGCCAGCTCGGCCGCGACGGTCGACGGGCTGCCGACGAACGACTGCCGGCCCGTCGCCTCGATGACCGTCTGCCGGATGGACAGCCCCTTCTGCCGGGACAGCTCGCGCCAGCGCGCCGCGACCGCGAGCGGGTCGGCGACCCGGACCCGGCCCTGGACCAGCGCCGACGCGGGGTCGGGGTCGCTCTCGGGCAGCGGTCCCTCGGGATCGTACGAGGACAGGTCGCGGCCCCAGACCTGCTCCAGGGCCAGGATGGCGTTCTGCGGCGAGACCTGCTGCCGACGGATTCCGGCCGCCCGCTCCTGCGCCTCGGCGTCGGTGTCGCCGAGCACCACACCGACGCCGGGCATGATCTTCAGGTCGTCGGGCTCCCGGCCGTACGCCGCGAGCCGCCCCTTGACGTCGGCGTAGAAGGCGCGTCCCGCGTCCAGGGTGCCGTGCCGGGTGAAGACGACGTCGGCGGTGGACGCGGCGAACTCGCGGCCCTCCGGCGAGTCCCCCGCCTGGATCACGACGGGGTGCCCCTGCGGGGAGCGCGGGACGGTGAACTCGCCCTCGACGGAGAAGTGCGGGCCGTGGTGGGCGAAGGGGCGCGGGGTGCCGTCGGGTGTCCAGGAGTCCCACAGCCCGCGGGCGGTGGCGACGAACTCGGCGGCGCGGGTGTACCTGTCGGCCCGGTCGAGGTAGCCGCCGCGCCGGAAGTTCTCGCCGGTGAAGGCGTCGGACGAGGTGACGACGTTCCACCCGGCCCGGCCGGCACTGAGGTGGTCGAGGGTGGCGAGCCGGCGGGCCAGTTCGTACGGCTCGTTGAAGGTGGCGTTGACGGTGGCGGCGAGGCCGAGCCGGTCGGTGACGGCGGCCAGCGCGGCCAGCACCGTGAGGGACTCGGGGCGGCCGACCACGTCCAGGTCGTGGATGCGTCCGTTGTGCTCGCGCAGCCGCAGCCCCTCGGCGAGGAAGAAGAAGTCGAACAGCCCGCGCTCGGCCGTGCGCGCGAGGTGTTCGAAGGAGGAGAACTCGATCTGGCTGCGGGAGCGGGGGTCCGCCCACACGGTCGTGTTGTTCACTCCCGGGAAGTGCGCGGCGAGATGCAGCTGTTTCGGGGCGGTCGTCATGCCGGTTCTCCTTGGAGGGCGTACCGGTTGGCCGGCCGGGCCAGGCCGAGGTGCTCGCGCAGGGTGCCGCCGGGATAGAAGGTGCGGAAGAGGCTGCGGTGCTGGAGTAGTGCCACCGTGCCGTTGACGATCCGCTCCAGGTCGCGCTCGGGGGTGATCGGGGTGAGGTGGAAGCCGTCGACGGCTCCGGCGCGGTGCCACTGGGTGATCAGGTCGGCGAGGTCGACCGGGCCGCCGCGGTAGTACGTGCCGTGCCCGGCCAGCGGCGGGCCGCTCTCCAGTCCCGGCTCCGGGGGCGATTCCGCGTCGCCGAGGTCGACGGTGAGCGCGGCGAGCACCCGCAGTGTGCCGAGGTCGCGGCCGTGGGCCGCGGCCCGGCGGTGCACGTCGTCGCGGATCTCGGCGGTCCGCTCGGGTGTGGTGGCCCGGACGAGTACGACGTCGGCGTGGCGGGCGGCGGTCTCCCGGGCCGGGTCCGCCGTGCCGTCGACGACGGTCACCGGGCGCCCCTGCGGGGGCCGCGGCACGATCGCGGGCCCGCGGACGCTGAAGGCGGCGCCCTCGAAGTCGACGTGGTGCAGCTTGTCCCGGTCGACGAAGCGTCCGGTGGCGGCGTCCCGGATCTCGGCGTCGTCCTCCCAGCTGTCCCACAGGCGCGCGCCCACGTCGGCGGCCTCGCCGGCCTCCCGCCACAGGTCGGCGGCGGGCGCGGCGGGGCGGCGGCCGAACAGCCTTGCCTCGGCACCGGTCGTCGACACGTCCACGCTCCAGCCCGCCCGGCCGCGGCTGACCCAGTCCAGGGTGGCCACGGCGGACGACACGTGGAAGGGCTCGGTGTGGGTGGTGGTGACCGTCGGGACGAGCCCGATCCTGCGGGTGGCGGGCGCCACCCGGGAGAGCACGGCGAGCGCGTCGGGTCCCGGCCGGGCGAACGAGTCGCCGAGGGTGACGAAGTCGAGGGCGCCGTGCTCCGCGAGCCGGGCGAGGCCGGTGTAGTGCGCGGGGTCGTAGCGGGGCGGGCCGCCGATCTCGGCGGCCAGGTGGAGGGGGCGGAGCGGGGGCATGGCGGGCTCTTTCGGGAAGGTTCGGGAACGGCTGCGGGGCGTGGGGCCACGGAGCCTCGGATCACCGGGCGGCGCTGCGGACCGGTGATCCTCGTGGGGTGGGCTCGGACGGCGCGGATCGCGGGTGCGCCGGCCGGTCAGTCATCGGGGCCCGCGGCATCACCCGGGACGGCAAGGTCGCGCAGGAAGGTGAGGGCGGCGCGCGCGGTGGCGTCGTTCTGGCCGAAGGCCGGGCCGCCGGTGCGCGGCCGGGTAAAGGCGCCGCTCGTCCGCGCCGCGGTGTGCGGGCCGAGGGCGAAGCGGCGGGGGTACGGGCGCCCGTCGCGGTCCAGGACCCTGCCGTCGCCGGGGTCGACCGCGAGCAGCCCGGTGGCGGTGGCGCCGGCCCCGTCCTCGTACAGGGCCCGGAGCAGGGTGCTGCGGGTGTGCCGGGGGGACGGGTCGGGCAGCCGGGCCTCGACGAGCGCGCGGGCCTCGGTCCGCTCCCCCGGCACGGTGGCGGCGGACGCCCGGAACACGCCCCGCTCCTCGTCGGTCTCGACCGTCGTCCCGGCGCCGAGGAAACGGACGACGCCGGCCCGGGAGAGGGCGAGCAGCTGCCGCAGCCGGGGGCCGGGCGGCCCGGAGGCGAGGTAGCTGAAGAAGCCGTGCCACCACTCCCCGATGTCGCCGAACCGGGTCAACTGGCCGTACACGGAGAGCAGTCCGAGGAACACGGCGAGGTCCTCGCTGTGTCCGGAGTCGTGCCGGCGTTCGAGGTCGGCGGTGATGTAGGCGCGCGTCGCCTCCTGGAACGCACCGGAGGAGTGGTGGCGTATCCCGTCCAGCGGGTGGTCGAGCGCCGCCAGGTCGAGCCGGTCGGCGGGGTCGGGGACGGCCGCGGCGACCAGGGCGCGCAGATCGGCGCTGCCCGGTTCGGCGGCCGCGTACTTCTCCTCGAAGACGGTCCAGTCGGCCGTGGTGCGCTCGGGGCGGGAGGCGAAGAGCCGGTGGTAGTGGGCGTAGCCGAGCTCCTTGTCGACATGGGGCCAGATGTCGCGCCGGAAGTCGGGCGGCTCCGGCCGGTTCAGGAGTTCCTCGGCCAGATCGGGGCCGAAGAAGCGCGGCAGCGGCGGCCGCTCGCCGGGCCGGACGTATCCGATCTTGGAGTGGTACGGGACGCCGCGCCGCGATCCGACGTACAGGACGGGTTCCTCGCCGGAGGGCAGGTACGCACCGTCCTCGTACCGCCCGCCGCGGCCCTCGGTGAGCAGCACCATCAGGTCGATGAAGGCGAGTCCGAAGCCCCGGACGATGACGGGTTCGCCCGGGCGCAGGGCGCTCAGGTCGGTGTCGGCGGTGAAGTCGGGCGGCAGGTGGACGAGTCCGTGCCGGCCGGCGAAGCCGGAGAGCCGGCGCTGTTCGTCGTCCGGTTCGGCGTCCAGGTGGCCGAGGGCGAGGACCACCAGGTCGGCGGCGAGCGGTTCGGCGCGGCCCTCCAGGTGGACGGACTGGCGGCCGCCGCGCGGACCGGTGACGCGCAGGGCCCGGCCGCGGTGTTCGTGGACGGTGACCGTGGGCGGGAGTGCGGCGACGGACCGCTCGTACACCCAGCGGAGATAGGCGCCCTGCAGCCGGCGGCTCGGGAAGTCGGCGGCCCCGAGGCCCTCGACCTCGCCGCGCAGCGCGGGGTCGGCCGCGACATCCGGGCCCGGATCGGTCCGTCCCTCGCGCACGTCGGCCGCCCAGGCGTCGAGGGCGGGTCCCGGCCGGACGGGTCCCGCCAGGCGGACGGTCTCGTCGGTGAACATCGTGACGTCCTCGGCCATGGAGTTCATCCACAGCAGCGGTGACTGGTCGTGGCGCCAGATCCGGCCGCCGCCGGGCGGGAACGGGTCGACGAGATGGATGTCCAGCGGGCCGTCGTACAGGCCGGGTGCGTTGGCGGCGATGCGCTCGATGAGGCCGGTGCCGCGTGGTCCCGCGCCGATGACGACCAGCGTCGGTACGGCGTTCACCGGAGGTCACCGGTGGCGCGTGCGGTGGGCGGCCGGTCGGCATCGTTGTCTTCGAGGGGCGGGGCCGGCGGGATCGGGGGGAGGGGCGTGGTCTGCGCGGACATGCGGGGGCTCCGTGGATGCGGCGATCGAACACGGGGCGCGCCCTCGGCACGGAACACAACGGTGGTGCGCAACGGGGACCGGGCCCCTCAGCCCGATCCGCCTCCGAGGTAAGCGCTGTTCACGGCGGGTTGTCAAGCCTGTCCACACTGTGAGCCGTACGTCTCAGGTCGGTTGACGGGCCACCGGATGCCTGTTCCACTTGGGCCATGTATTCGCAGCAGTGGCTGGTCAAGCGCTCCCACATCGACTTCGGTCGCGTGTGGTCCTGTTCCTGTTGAGCCGACGCCCTGCTTCGTCCCGCACTGCCGCTCGCGCCGTGACCGGCGCCTGAGCCCTTCTCCCCGCGTGCCCTCGCGTACACAACACAGCACCACCCTCCCCTCGCTCCAGGTGACGCAGGCTCAGCAGCTGCAGTCACACCCGCAGTCGCAGCAGTCACAGCCATCGCAGCAGTCGCCACAGTTGCTGCAGCAGTCACAGGCGTCGCAGCAGTCGCCGCAGTCGCACTGGCTGCACAGCCCCTCACGCCGCTGATGGCTCCAGGGGTCGTCGAAGGTGCCGCAGCACATCTGGCAGGTGCAGGCGAGCCCGGCCCACACCAGGCACCCCATGATGAGCCCGCGCCGGTCGCGCGGGGGCTCGGGCGGCGGCTGCGGCGGGCCGAAGGGTGCCCCGGGGCCGGTGGGGGCGTACGGATTGCCCGGCGGCGGCCCGAACGACCCTGCGGGCCCGCCTTCTGACGGATGGCCGGCTCCGGTCAGGAGCCCGCCGCCCTGATGCGAACAGGCGTCCGTGGCGAACGCGCGGTCCACCGACCGCCGCAGTTCGTGCGCCAGCAGCACGTGGGCCAGCTTGCCGTCGGCGAACTCCGCGTCGCGCAGCGCCAGCCGTACGCCGCGCAGCGCGTCGTCGCACAGCCGCCGGGCCTCGGCGCGCGAGGTGCCGGTCGCGGTGAGCGGGTTCCAGGCACCCGACGCGGCGTCAGCTTCCTGGTCCTCCACGGCATCCAGCAGATGCGCGAGGCGCCCGAAGAGGCGGCCGGCCTCGGCCAGCGGGGCGGCGTTCTGCGGCTTGCCCGCGAGTACGGCGGTGTGCGCGAAGGCCGCGGCGGTGGCGGTCTCGGTGGGCTCGGTGACCGTCAGCAGCGGGGTGCCGGGCCCCGCGAGCAGCTCGATGCCGGTCTGCCGGTCGACGGCGTCGACGAGCACCGCGGTGTCGAAGCCGAGCTGTGCGCCGGTGCGCGCCCCGGCCCGGTCCCAGCCCGCGGCGACCCGGCGCGCGGCCGCGGCCACCGGCCGGCGCGCCAACAGGCCGTCCCGGTCGGCGACGTGGTCACGCACCTTGGCGGAGGCCAGCACCAGCGAGACGGCGGCCGCGAGCCTGGCGCCCTCGCCGCGCGCGACCGGCGCGGTGCGCATGGCACGCAGCGGGCAGGGTCCGGCGGTACGCCGCTGCGCGGGGGTGCGCTCGGTCTGAGCCTCCGTCAGGACCGAGACGATCAGACCGTCGTAGTTGGTGACGATCCGGGCGAACTGCCCGTGATCGGAGCGAAGTGCCAGACAGAGCCCGCAGAGATGGGCCATCCACTCGGCCTTGAGCCCCTCCGACAGGCGGTGAGCGCAGGGCCTGACTATTCCGAACACGGCCGTCCCCCGGGAGTCGTTCAGCTGTGCGCGGCGCTCGGGCGCCCGCGCGACGTGCATCGTATCGAGTGACCCGTTCACCCGTACGTCCCCCATGTCACCCGTACGGACCGGAGGACCATATTTTCTTATCTCCAGGGCCCTTATGCAGGAGGAACCTTGACGAATCGCCACATCTTCTGCACCAGTACCGTCACGAATGCCCTGCGCGCCGCCTATCCCCTTGGCGCACGATCCGCATCATGGACGACCATAGGGATACGAAAGGCATGCGGAACGCCAAGGAACCGCGGTGAGAGGAGGCGTCCATGGGATCGGTGCGCAAGGCGAGTGCCTGGCTGGGCCTCGTAGAGGACAACGACGAGCGGTACTACGACGACGACGAGTACGCCGAAGGTGCACGGACCGGGACCGGTCAGGCCTGGGTGACCGATCCGCGGGTGCGGGTGGCATCGGAGGCGGCAGAGGAGACGGGCCGCCGGATCGCCACCGTGACCCCGGACAGCTTCCGGGACGCCCGGAGCATCGGAGAGCTCTTCCGGGACGGCGTCCCGGTGATCATGAACCTCACGTCCATGGACTCCGCCGACGCCAAGCGCGTCGTGGACTTCGCCGCAGGGCTGATCTTCGGACTGCGCGGGTCGATCGACCGCGTGGCCACCCGGGTCTTCCTGCTGACCCCCGCCGACACCCAGGTCGTCAACGGCGAAGCCGCCGGCCGGCCGGCCGACGGCTTCTTCAACCAGAGCTGAGCGGGGCGCTCACCGATCGGTCGGGCCGTCGTTCCGGTTCACCGGAACGCGTCCAGGCCGGTGAGCGCCTTGCCCAGTACCAGCTGGTGCATCTCCACGGTTCCTTCGTAGGTGAGCACCGACTCCAGATTCGTCGCGTGACGCATCACCGGGTACTCCAGTGAGATCCCGTTGGCGCCGAGGATCGTCCGCGAGGTGCGGCAGATCTCGATGGCCTCACGCACGTTGTTCAGCTTTCCGAAACTGACCTGCTCCGGGCGGAGCCTGCCCGCGTCCATCCGACGGCCCAGGTGGTGGGCGAGCAGGATGCCCTTGTGCAGTTCGACGGCCATGTCGGCGAGCTTGGCCTGGGTGAGCTGGAAGCCGCCGATCGGCTTCCCGAACTGCTCACGGGTCCTCGCGTAGTCGACGGCTGCCTCGAAGCTGGCCCGGGCGGCTCCCATGGCTCCCCAGACGATGCCGTAGCGGGCGTGGCTGAGACAGCTGAGAGGGCCGCGCAGCCCGGTGACGCCGGGCAGTACGGCATCGCCGGGCAGCCGCACCTCGTCCAGGATCAGCTCACTGGTGACCGAGGCGCGCAGCGACCACTTGTGCCGGATCTCGGGGGCGGAGAAGCCGGGGGCGTCGGTCGGCACCACGAATCCGCGGATGCCGCTGCCCGCACTCCCCTCGTCGGTCTGCGCCCAGACGACGGCCACCCCGGCGACCGAGCCGTTGGTGATCCACATCTTGCGCCCGCTGAGCACCCAGTCCTCGCCGTCGCGCTTGGCGTACGTGCGCATGCCGGCCGGGTCGGAGCCGTGGTCGGGTTCGGTGAGGCCGAAGCAGCCGATGATCTCGCCGGCCGCCATGCCGGGCAGCCACTGCCGCTTCTGCTCCTCGGAGCCGAAGCGGTGGATGGCGTACATGGCGAGGGAGCCCTGTACGGAGACGAGGGAGCGGATCCCGGAGTCGGCGGCCTCCAGCTCCAGGCAGGCCAGTCCGTACTGGACCGCGGTCGCGCCCGCGCAGCCGTACCCCTGGAGGGACATGCCCAGGGCCCCGAGCGAACCGAGCTCGCGGGCCAGCTCGCGGATGCCGGGCAGCTCGCCGTTCTCGTACCACTCGGCGATGTGCGGCAGGACCCGGTCACCGGCCCAGGCCCGGACGGTGTCACGGATCGCGAGGTCGTCGGCGCCCAGGAGATCGTCGATGCCGATCGGGTCGCGGGGGTCGAAGGGCGGGAGTTTCGAGGACGGAGCGGTGGACACGAGGGGGTACCTCCGGCGGCTCGCACGGTACTGAGGTCGGTGGGGAACGGGTCGGTGGGAACACCAAAAACTAGCAGTGTTAGTTACGACGCCGTGCCGACGTTACGACTCAGTGTGCCGCGCGTCCAGAGCCCGTCGCCTCGGCCGGCCGGCGCCGCGCGGGCAGCCGCAGCAGCACCTCGGCCCGCTCCCGGTCCGGCAGCTCGCGCGGCTGCGGGAGCTCGTGGTGGCCGGCCGCGTCGCGCTGCCCGGGCACCTCCTGGCCGGCAGCGGACTCCGCGGGCTCGCAGATCAGCGGCGGGCACTCCATCACCCGCGGCAGCTTGAGCGCGGCGAGCGCCCCCAGCAGCAGCAGCCCGGCGCTGACCAGCAGTGTGATGTGCAGTCCGCCGATGAAGGCGTCCCGGGCCGTGGAGCGCAGCACGGTGCCCAGCGGACCGCCGAGCTGGGCGGCGACCTGGTAGGCCTCGCCTAGCGAGTGGGAGGCGGCGGCGCCCGCCGACGCGGGGACGCCCTCCTTGGGCAGCCCGGCCAGACCGGGGGTGTACGCGGCGTTCATGACGCTGCCGAGCAGAGCGATCCCCATGCCGGCGCCCAGCTGGTAGGAGGTCTCCCCTATCGCCGCCGCGCCTCCGGCCCGGTCGGCGGGGGCCTCGCTGAGCATCGACTCGTACGCCCCGAAGAGCGTGGACTGCAGGCCGAAGCCCAGGATGACGAAGGAGGCGGTCAGCAGGCCGGGCCGGTCGTGCTGGCCCATCGCGGTCAGCATCAGCACCGCGACGGCCGTCAGGACGAAGCCCCAGCCGACCATCCGGCGCGGCCCGATCCTGCGCAGTGTGTACGAGCCGGTGGCGCCGGCGGCCATGGCTGCGAAGGTGAGCGGCAGCAGCCGCAGACCGGTCTCCAGCGGGCTGAGGTCCAGGACGAGCTGGAGGTACTGGACGGCGATCAGCTCCAGGCCGACCAGGGCCAGCATGGCGAGGACGATGCAGCCCACCGCGGTGGAGAACGCGGGCCGGGCGAACATCCCGATGTCGATCAGCGGATGGGTCCGCCGCCTCTGCCGGCGGACGAACGCGGTCAGCAGCGCGGCCCCGGCCAGCAGCGGCACCAGGGTGCCGGGACCGAGCAGCCCCTCGCCGGTCCCCGCCCGCTTCACGCCGAGGACCACGCCGAGCACCCCGGCAGCGGCCATCAGCGCGCCGAACACGTCCCAGGGTCCGTCGGCGCTGCCGCGGGACTCGGGGAGCAGCACCCGGGCGACCGGCAGGATCAGGGCCATCAGCGGGATGTTGATCAGGAAGACCGAACCCCACCAGAAGTGTTCGACGAGAAAGCCGCCGATGACCGGCCCGGTGGCGGCGCCGACGGCGGCGACGGCGGTCCACACGCCGATCGCCACGGCCCGCTCGCGGCGGTCGGGGAAGACCTGCCGCAGGATCGACAGGGTCGCCGGCATGATCATGGCGCCGCCGACGCCGAGCATGGCCCGCGCCGCTATGAGCACGCCCGCGCTGTCGGCCAGGGCGGCGACGGCGGAGGCGACCCCGAAGAGCGCGTAGCCGAGCAGCAGGATGCGCCGCCGCCCGACGCGGTCACCGAGGGTGCCGAAGAGGATCAGCAGGGAGGCACAGACCAGCGGGTAGGCGTCGACGATCCACAGCAGCCCGACGGCACTGGGCCGCAGGTCCTCGGTGACGGCGGGGACGGCGACGTGCAGCACCGTGGCGTCGAGCGCCACGAGCAGCAGACTGAGGCAGAGAACGACCAGGACGACCCATCGATTGGCTCCGTCGGCGGCTGCGCGCAGGCGGATTCGGGCTGTGGTCGTCCCGGACATGCATCTACCTCCCAAAAGGTCCCTCGCGCTCGGCAGGCCCCCCGGGGATCCAGCGTCCGCTGTCCCTCCGGGCCCGGCATCGACGGGCGAGTGATGCGCCAGCGTACGCGAGTTCGGCAGGGCCACACGTGGCCCATCTCATACCCCGTCGCGCCGTCGAGTGTGGCGTACGCCACTGCGGGCGCTCGCCCCGGGCCCCCTCATGGCCACCGCCTCGACCTGCGACGACCGGCCGGTGGGCCGCTGGGACACGGGTTCCCGGAGCGTTCACGGGGGTTCGAGGGGCTCGCGTCGGGTCCCCGCCGAAGGCATCCAGTAACCGGACCGATACCGTCCGTTCGGCCCCGCGGGAGCCCGGGGCAATAGCACTTCGCCATCCGGTGCGCTTTTCCTTCAATCACCGAATTCGCTTGGGGAACGGCCGCCGAGTAAATGCGGGGGAAGCACCCCGGGATTCTCCGGGCCGCGGGAAAATGCAACCGGACTGAGACATAGTCCACATCACATCGTCATCACAAAGCGGCCGGATCGACCGGGCCACCCACTCACTCGCTGTAACGTCGATTGGGTGCGTACCGACATCTTTGCCCGTCTGGACCGGGAGCCGGAACCGCCGAAGATAGAGACACCGCGGATGAGCCGTCACCGCATCGCTCTCTTCGGCGGGACGTTGGCGTTCTATGTGGCCATCGTCGTTGCCGTGCTCATGTCGTCCTGGCTGGTGACCCTCGACTGGAAGGTCATGCTCTTCCGGCCGTACCAGCAGTGGCCGGGCATCCACGCCTTCCTCGACTACTACGTCGTCCTCGGCCAGCGCGGACCGACGGCGGTCATGGTCGCCTGCTGGCTGGGCTGGCGCTCCTGGCGGCAGCACACCCTGCGGCCCCTGCTCACGCTGGGCGCCTCACTGCTGCTGCTCAACGTGACGGTGGGCGCGGTCAAGATCGGCCTCGGCCGGCTCGGACCGCACTACGCCACCCAGATCGGCTCGGCGGAGCTCTTCGCCGGCGGCGATATATTTCCCTCCGGCCACACCGCCAACGCCGTCGTGACCTGGGGAATCCTCGCCTACCTGGCGGCCACCCCGAGGGCCAGGCGGTACCTGTCGGCCATGTCGGCGATCGTCTCGCTCGGCGTCGGTCTGACCACGGTCTACCTCGGCACGCACTGGCTCAGCGACGTGGTCCTCGGCTGGGCGGCGGGACTGCTGATCCTGCTGGGACTGCCCTGGGTGGAACCGCTGATCACCCGGGCCGAGAACTGGATCTTCGCCGCCCGCGAGCGCCTGGGCGCGCGTGGCGGGGCCCCGGCCCCGGCACCCGTCGCGGCGGACACCCCCCGGCCCGTGCCGGCCGCCGTGCCCGCCGTGGGCGAGGCGGCGGCGCAGAGCGAGGCCCGGGAGCCGGTCGGTGCGAGCGGACCCCCCACGGCCGTGGTCACGGCCGTCACCGGCCGCCCGCGCGCCCACAGCACGCCTCCGGCCCACCAGGGCCATCCGGCGCGCTCCGAGCGGACACCGGTCACCCCGGCCGGCAGCCGCCGCCCGCCGCACGCGGACCGCACACCGCGCGGTGGTACGGCTCCGGCCCGGCCGGTGGCCGGCGGCTGACCGCACAGCCTCGCGGGAGCGGCGCGCACCACCCCGTACAGCACGAAGGCCCCGACTCCGGTCGGGGCCTTCGCCGTGCGTCGGGGGCGGGGAGTCTCAGCCGGTCCAGCAGCGCCTGACGACGCCCCCGTCGACCTCGAAGTTGATGCGGCCGCCCAGGAACTCCATGGTGATGACGGTGCCCGGCGGCAGGGCTCGGACCGTGGTCCAGCCGCGCTCCCGGGCCCGCCGTTCGGCGGTCTCGGCGGCGAGGCCGACGTATGCGCCGGTGGCGTCGTCGGGCTGGGCGGAAGGAGTCGGTATGGGTGCCATGCCTCTCACCGTAGGCGGCCGCGCGCGGCGGCGGAAGCCGGGGCACCACCCCGCCGCAGCGCATCCTCACGTACCTCGCCGGTCACACTTGTGTCACAGGATCACCACAGGCGAACCCTTCGAACTTCTTCACCCGAACGTGCGATTCAGCATGGGACACACAGTAATCACACAGGACCGGAAACGATCATCGGCAGGGGTCGGAATGGGCCGGAAAACAAGCGGAATACTCACTACCGGGTGACGTCGAATTTTCGCCGCAATGACCCCCGTAAATGAACACACCACCGGGAATTCACCCTTCCTTATCGCACCCTTATCCGGAGGTGACGATATCCACACCACCGCACCACCCCGCCGCTCCGGGCACCGGTCCGCCCGTATAGCGGACACCCGGATCATCCGCATTCCGGCACCGGCACCGCCCCTGGCAACCGCCCCGGCACGCGCGCACAGCGCGTCCGCCGGGGCCCGGCACACAGGCGGACACCGCCCCCTTCACGCGCAGGTGCGACTCCCTGTCATTCAGGGACGTGTCCACGCATATCGGGTGTGACCGTCGTGCCCGGTTCGATTCTGTTCCCCTTCTCGCGTGACCCCGGCAGCGGCTCACCCGTTGTGTCCTTCATGAGCCGGGAACCGCCCGGCGCACGTACCGAGTTCGAGGAGCCACCCGTGCCGCGCATGCTCGACGTCAGCGAGGACGTACGCGCCGAGATCGGCGACGCCGAAGCCGACCGGCTGCTCGTCGGCGACAACGCCCCCGGCAGTTACGACTGCACCTCCTGCCGCACCCCCGGCGACTCCGAGCAGGAGCGCACCAGCACGGTGCTGTTCGTCGGCGACGAGACGGCCGTCCTCGCCTTCGCCCACGCGACCTGCATCCCCTCCCAGGTCGTCCAGGTCGCCGAGGAGCAGCTGCAGGGGGCCGTCCGCAGCATCACCGGCGGCGAGCAGGAGGAACAGGACCGGCTCACGCCCGATCAGGCGGTCCTGGGCATCACCAGCGGCCTCGTCCTGATCGACGACGAGCTGCACCCCGCCCTGGTCGTCGAGCCGACCGGGGCGATCGCCCGCCCCGGCACGGACGGCAGTGGCGGTGACGAGTTCCTCCAGCTGCTCCTGGAGCAGGGATTCCACCCGGTGCAGCGGATGGACCAGGTGCCCGAGGTGCTGCACGGCTGGTCGATCCTGCTGGCCATGGGGCAGCTGCACGCCGTGCTCCAGCCCGGCACGGGCGGCGGCTCCCCGGTGGCCTGGTGGCAGGCGCACGCGCCCCTCCAGGTCACCGAGGGCTGGCGGACGGCGGCCAACAAGTCGCAGACCGTGCTGGTCTACGCCGCACCGGCCGGCTCGATCGGCCAGCAGCCCCGCGAGGACCTGCTGCGCGACGCCCTGGAGAAGGCCGCGGCCGGCGGAATCCTGGTCGCCGCGGCGATGCCGCTGGCCGGGACCTGATCATGTCCGTGCACCCCGTGCACCCGCGGCGAACAGCTATTTCTCCCGCGGGACCGCATCCGACGGACGGCGGGGTCGTTGGCACATACGTGCACTCATACGACCCCTCCCACCAGCGTCCGAGCCCGATCCCTGCGATGCGTCCCGCGCAGGACCCATCGGGCGGCCCGTCCCACACCCCGATCTACGACGCGCTGTACTCCGAGTACCGCAGGTCGTTCCGGGCGTTGCCAGGTGACCGGAGCGGCGAGGAGAGTCTGGGCCTGCCGGCCTTCGGGGCCGGGCTCTTCGGCTCCCGGACCTCCCTGAGCAGCCACTCGGGGCACGGCGGGACGGGCAGCACGGCCGGTGGCACGGGCGGGCACGGCAGCGGGCCGAGCACCCACACCGGGAGCCTCGGCTCGTGGCAGCGCGTCGGACGGCACGCGGGGCGCGTCCAGCCTGCGGCGCTGCCGCCGGGCTCTCGGGGAGCCTGACCGCACGCAAGAGCCCCTGACCGCTCGTACACCGAGTGGTCAGGGGCTCCGTCGTGTCCGGGGCTCCTGGAGCCCCTGAGACGCCGTGACGCCGTCCCTGGCGCTCACGCGCCGGGCGGCGTCACCGGTCGGCTACTTGTTGCGGCCGCGCTTCTCGCGGACCCGCACCGAGATGTGGATCGGGGTGCCCTCGAAGCCGAACTCCTCGCGCAGCCGGCGCTCGACGAAGCGGCGGTAACCGTGCTCCAGGAAACCGGACGCGAAGAGCACGAAGCGCGGCGGCTTGGTGCCCGCCTGGGTGCCGAAGAGGATGCGCGGCTGCTTGCCGCCGCGGACGGGGTGCGGGTGGGAGGCGACGATCTCGCCGAGGAAGGCGTTGAGCCGACCCGTCGGGACGCGGGTCTCCCAGCCGTCCAGGGCGGTCTCGATCGCCGGGACCAGCTTCTCCATGTGCCGGCCGGTGAGGGCCGAGACGTTGACCCGGGGGGCCCACGCGACCTGCGCGAGCTCCGTCTCGATCTCGCGCTCCAGGTAGTAGCGGCGCTCCTCGTCGAGGGTGTCCCACTTGTTGAAGGCGACGACGATCGCGCGTCCGGCCTCGACGGCCATGGTCACGATGCGCTGGTCCTGCACGCTGATCGACTCGCTGGAGTCGATCAGGATGACGGCGACCTCGGCCTTCTCCACGGCGGCGGCGGTACGCAGCGAGGCGTAGTAGTCCGCGCCCTCCTGGAGGTGGACGCGGCGCCGGATGCCGGCCGTGTCGATGAACTTCCAGGTGATGCCGCCGAGCGTGATCAGCTCGTCGACCGGGTCACGGGTGGTGCCGGCCAGCTCGTTGACGACGACGCGGTCCTCGTTCGCCACCTTGTTCAGCAGCGAGGACTTGCCGACGTTCGGGCGGCCGATCAGCGCGATGCGGCGCGGTCCGCCGAGCGCGGTGCCGAACGACTGGGCCGGGGCCTCGGGAAGCGCCTCCAGGACGGCGTCCAGCATGTCGCCGGTGCCGCGGCCGTGCAGCGAGGAGACGGGGTGCGGCTGGCCGAGACCGAGCGACCAGAGCGCGGTGGCGTCCGCCTCGCCGCTCTGCCCGTCGACCTTGTTGGCGCAGAGCACGACCGGCTTGCCGGAGCGCCGCAGCAGCTTGACGACGGCTTCGTCGGTGTCGGTGGCGCCGACCGTGGAGTCGACGACGAAGACGACCGCGTCGGCCATCTCGATCGCGTACTCGGCCTGGGCGGCCACGGAGGCGTCCAGACCGAGGACGTCCTGCTCCCAGCCGCCGGTGTCGACGACCTTGAAGCGGCGGCCCGCCCACTCGGCCTCGTAGCTGACGCGGTCACGGGTGACGCCCGGCTTGTCCTGGACGACGGCCTCACGACGGCCGATGATCCGGTTGACCAGCGTCGACTTGCCGACGTTGGGGCGGCCGACGACGGCGAGAGCGGGGAGCGGTCCATGACCGGCCTCGCCAATGGCTCCCTCGACGTCCTCGGGGTCGAACCCCTCCTGCGCGGCGAGCTCCATGAACTCCGCGTACTCGGCATCGCCAAGTGCTCCGTGCTCGTGGTCCGAGCCGCCGGAGTGAATCTGGTCGTTCATGAAGTCCGTTCCTCTTTGCATCATCATCGATGGACCACGCAGCACGCGGTCCACTACTCAAGTCTTACCCGGTGCGCCCGGTGAGGCGCCCGGCCTGCTCCAGGTGGCCGGTCAGCCGCCCCTGGATCCGCACGGTCGCCTCGTCCAGCGCCCTGCGCGTCCGACGGCCGCTGCCGCCCACCACGCCCTCTTGCGCCGCGAATGCCTCACCGAAGACGACATCGACGCGGCTGCGCAGCGGAGGCAGTGCCGATATCAACCGTCCGCGGCGCTCCGTGCTTCCCAGTACGGCCACGGGCACGATCGGCGCTCCGCTCCGTACCGCGAAATACGCGAGCCCGGCGCGCAGCGAGGCGAAGTTCCCTTCGCCCCTGGTGCCCTCGGGGAAGATCCCGAGCACCCCGCCGTCCTCCAGCACGCCGAGGGCGTGGGTGATGGCGGTGCGATCGACGGTCGTGCGGTCCACCTTCAGCTGACCGATTCCGCGCAGGAACGGGTCCAGGGGGCCGACGAACGCCTCTTTCTTGATCAGGAAGTGGACGGGCCGGGGCGCGGTGCCCATCAGCATCGGCCCGTCGATGTTGTGCGAGTGGTTCACCGCGAGTATGACGGGTCCGGAGGCGGGGACCCGCCACGCGCCGAGGACACGGGGCTTGAAGAGCCCGTACATCAGCCCGATCCCGATGCCGCGCCCGACCGCCGCTCCGCGCAGCGTGGGTGCGCCCGTGGCAGGTGTCACTTCGCGGCCTGCTTCTCCCCGACGAGGGTGACGACGCACTCGATGACCTGCTGGAGGGTCAGCTCGGTGGTGTCCACCTCGACCGCGTCGTCCGCCTTGGCCAGGGGCGAGGTCTTGCGGCCGGAGTCCGCGGCGTCCCGCTTGATCAGCGCCTCCTTGGTGGCGGCGAGATCGGAGCCCTTGACCTCACCGCTGCGGCGGGCGGCACGCGCCTCGGGCGACGCGGTCAGGAAGATCTTGATGTCGGCCTCGGGCAGCACGGTGGTGCCGATGTCGCGGCCCTCGACCACGATGCCCTTCTCCGCCCCGGCGGCGATGGTGCGCTGGAGCTCGGTGATCCGGGTGCGCACCTCGGGGACGGCGCTGACGGCGCTGACCTTGGAGGTGACCTCCTGGGTACGGATCGGGCCGGCGGCGTCCTCGCCGTCGACGGTGATCGTGGGGCCGGTGGGGTCGGTGCCGGAGACGATGACCGGCTTGGCGGCCGCCGTCGCCACCTCCGTCGCGTCGTGGACGTCGATGCCGTTGTTCAGCATCCACCAGGTGATCGCCCGGTACTGGGCACCGGTGTCCAGGTAGCTGAGGCCGAGCTGGGCGGCGACGGCCTTGGACGTGCTGGACTTGCCGGTGCCGGAGGGGCCGTCGATGGCGACGATCACTGCGGCCGGGGCGGTCCGGGCGGCGGTGCTTACGGTTTCCACGGTGGTGGACACCTTCCTGGTACACGGGGTGGGCGGGACGGGGACGCGCGAACCCGCCCCGCACAAGGTTACCGAGTGTCGGCGTGCTCCCGACCACCCCTGTGGACAAGTGCCTCCCGGCCCGGTGCCCCAAGGGCTACTGCCGGATCGACCAGCCGCGCTCGCGCAGGGCGTCGCTCAGCGCGGGGGCCGCACTCGGCTCGACCATGAGCTGGACCAGACCCGCCTGCTGACCGGTCGCGTGCTCGATCCGCACGTCCTCGACGTTGACCCCGGCCCGGCCCGCGTCGGCGAAGATCCCGGCCAGCTCGCCGGGGCGGTCGCTGATGAGGACGGCCACGATCTCGTACGAGGAGGGGGCGGCGCCGTGCTTGCCGGGGACCCTGACGCGGCCGGCGTTGCCGCGGCGCAGGACGTCCTGGATCCCCTCGGTGCCCGCGCGCCGCTTGTCCTCGTCGGCGGACTGGAGCCCGCGCAGGGCGGTGACGGTCTCGTCGAGGTCGGCGGCGACCCCGGCGAGGACGTCGGCGACGGGTCCGGGGTTGGCGGACAGGATCTCCACCCACATCCGCGGGTCGGATGCCGCGATCCTGGTGACGTCCCTGATGCCCTGCCCGCACAGGCGCACCGCGGTCTCGTCGGCCTCCTCCAGCCGGGCGGCGACCATCGACGAGATCAGCTGCGGGGTGTGGGAGACGAGGGCGACGGCCCGGTCGTGGGCGTCGGCGTCCATGACGACCGGGACGGCGCGGCAGAGCGCGACGAGCTCCAGGGCGAGGTTCAGCACCTCGGTGTCGGTGTCACGGGTGGGCGTGAGCACCCAGGGGCGGCCCTCGAAGAGGTCGGCGGTGCCCGCGAGCGGGCCCGAGCGCTCCTTGCCGGCCATGGGGTGCGTACCGATGTAGGGGGTGAGGTCGACGCCGAGCGCCTCCAGCTCGCGGCGCGGGCCGCCCTTGACGCTCGCGACGTCGAGGTAGCCGCGGGCGACACCGTCGCTCATGGCGGCGGCCAGCACGGTCGCGGTGTGGGCCGGCGGCACGGCGACGATCGCCAGGTCGACGCGGCCCTCCGGCGGTGTGTCCGTGCCGGCGCCGAGGGCGGCCGCCGTGCGGGCCGACTCCGGGTCGTGGTCGACGAGGTGGACCGTGATGCCGCGCCCGGAGAGGGCGAGGGCTGCGGAGGTGCCGACGAGGCCCGTTCCGATGACGACGGCGGTTCTCACTGGGCGATGTCCTTGCGGAGGGCGGCGGTGGCGCCGAGGTAGACGTGGGCGATCTCGGACTTGGCGAGATACGTCTCGACATGGGCGAGGATCCGCACCACCCGGGGCATGGCACCTTCGATGTCCAGCTCCTGGGCGCAGATCAGCGGTACGTCGACGATACCGATCCCGCGCGCCGCGGCGGCCGGGAAGTCGCAGTGCAGATCGGGGGTGGCCGTGAACCAGATGCTGATCAGGTCGTCGGGGACCAGGCTGTTGCGTTCGAGGACGGCGGTGAGCAGGGCGCTGACCTGCTCGTCCATGTGTCCGGCCTCGTCCCGCTCCAGCTGGACGGCTCCGCGGACCGCTCGTACCGCCACGTCGTGCTCCTTGCCTGTGCCTGCCGCATCTGCGCTTGTGTTTCAGCGTAGAGGGGCGGTGCCTTCCGCTGCCGGGCCGCCCTGTCCGTGAGACGCGGCGACGGCATGCGCGCGGGCGCGGGTGCCGTGGTGCGGTCCCCCGCACCCGCGCCCGGCGGCACGGTTCAGAGCTGCTGCTCCCGGATCAGGTCCTCGATCGAGCCGCCCTGGGGCACCTCACCGGCCGGAGTCAGTTTGTCGACAGTCTTCGGCAGCGACCTGGCGATCTCGTCCGCGGCCTGCTCGGTGGAGACCCCGGCGTCCTGAGCGACCTTCCGGAGCGTCTCGTCCGGCAGGGCCTCGGCGATCTGCGCGCCGCTGACCGGCTTGTTCTCGCCGGTGCCGACCCACGACTGCGCCTGGTCGACGAGCCCGGACTTCGTGAGCATGCCGATCAGCCCTTCGAGTGCGTTGCCGCTGCCGCCGCTCCCGCCCTTGGCCCCGCCCAGCGCTCCGAGCAGTGAGCCGAGGATGTTCCCGGCGCCACCGGCGCCACCGCTCTGACCACTGCCGCCCAGCAGACCGCCGAGCAGGCTACCGAGATCGTTTCCCGCCATGGTTCCGCCTTCCGAAAGGGGATGATTCATCGACAATGTCGGCCAGATCCGGAGCCGCTGCCACTCGGACGCGACGGCCCCCTCGCGTACCCTCCCCGCATGATCACTCCCGGCGACGAGGCCCTGGTGCGCGACCACACGGTCTACTCCTGTGTGATGGGCTCGCGGGCGTTCGGTCTGGCCACGGACGCCAGCGACACCGACCGGCGCGGGGTGTTCCTCGCCCCGACCCCGCTGTTCTGGCGGTTCGACAAGCCTCCGACGCATGTCGAGGGGCCGGCCGACGAGCAGTTCTCCTGGGAGCTGGAGCGGTTCTGCGAGCTGGCGCTGCGGGCCAATCCGAACGTGCTGGAGTGCCTGCACTCGCCCCTGGTGGAGCGGATCGACGCGACCGGCCGGGAACTCCTCTCGTTGCGCGGGGCCTTCCTGTCCCGGCAGGCCCATCAGACCTTCGTCCGGTACGCGCTGGGGCAGCGCCGCAAGCTGGAGGCCGATGTCCGGCAGTACGGGGCGCCGCGCTGGAAGCACGCGATGCACCTGCTCCGGCTGCTGACGAGCTGCCGGGACCTGCTGCGCACCGGCGAGCTCATCATCGAGGTGGGGTCCGCCAGGGAGGAGCTGCTGGCGGTCAAGCGGGGCGAGGTGGCCTGGCCGGAGGTGGAGCGGCGGATGACCCGGCTGGCGACGGAGGGCGACGAGGCGGCCGCCGTCTCCCCGCTGCCGGAGCTGCCGGACCGGGCACGGATCGAGGACTTCCTGATCCGTGCCCGGCGGGCGTCGGCCCTGGCGGTGTCACCGGCCGGTGAGGGCCCTACGGGCTGAACCCGGCAGCCGCGACCGGCCACCGGCCGCCCCTCAGACCGCTGCCGCCTGCACAGCCGCCGGTTCCGGGACCGCCCGCGGGGCGAGCCGGGCGCGTACCACCAGGTCGTGCAGCGCGTCGAACGCGCCCGGAGCATCCGGGAGCCCCGAGCCGGCCTGCGCCTCGTCGAGCACCCGGTGCAGCGACTCCACGTCCCGGGCCGCGGTGGGACCGTCCACCCCGTCCGCTCCCCCGTGCTCGGCCGCGGCCTTGGCCGTGATCAGTCCGGGGAGGTAGGACGGCGCCGCCACCCGGTCGAGGAGCGAGGGCAGATGGGCCAGCACCTCGCCGTCGCGCATCAGGTGGATGCCGGTGAGCAGCGCCCGGAAGGTGTACAGGAGCGGCTTCAGTTCGCCGGTCTTCTCGAAGAGCCGCCACTGGGTGCCGGCGAACCCCCGGTAGTGGTGGGCGTGGTTGCGGGTCAGGACGCCGGGGGCGAGCGCCACCAGCTCCGCGTGCGCGGCCGTCGTGTGCACGACCAGGGGCGAGAGCAGCTGTTCCAGCACGTAGCCGTTCGGCTTCAGCATCAGCCGGACGAACTTGCGGAGGTCATGGGTGACCAGGTCCATCTCCACCCCGTCGTCGCTGTCCCACATCCGCGAGCGGGTCTCCTCGGGCTCCCGGAGCCCGACGAGGTCCTCGGCGGGCAGGATGTGGACCCCCCGCAGGTCCACATCCGAGTCCCGGGAGGGGAACCCGTACAGATGCGCCCCGGAGACCGTGGCGAACAGCAGCGGGTGGCGTTCCCCGGCGATGACGGGGGCGAGGTCCGTGACCGGCAGTCCGGCCTCCTGGAGGCCGGTGATGTCGTGGCGCATGGCTCAAGCGTCCCAGAGCGCCGCCAGCGACAGGAGATCGCTCCGGTACTCGATCCGCTCGGACCACTCCTTGGGCCAGGCCGCCGAGCCGAGGTGCGCGCCGGCCAGGGCGCCGGTCAGGCAGCCGAGCGAGTCCGAGTCGCCCCGGGTGCACGCGGCCCGGCGCAGGGCGGTGACGGGTTCGTCGGGGAAGAGCAGGAAGCAGTGCAGGGCGGTGGCGATGGCCTCCTCGGCGATCCAGCCGTCTCCGGTGCTCTCGCAGGGGTCGGTCTCCGGCGACGGGTGGCGCAGGGCGTCCTGGACCCGGGCCAGGGCGGTCAGGCACTCGTCCCAGCCGCGCTGGATGTACTGCTCCGGGGTGGAGTCGCCCGCGTAGCGCCAGAGGTCCCCGAGCCAGCGGGTGAGGTAGCGGCTGCTGTTCTCGTAGGCGTAGCTGCGCAGCTGACCGATCAGGCCCATCGGCTCGGCGCCCTGCGCCAGCAGGTACACCGCGCGGGCGGTCAGGTCGGAAGCGGCGAGCGCGGTCGGGTGTCCGTGGGTGAGGGCGGCCTGGAGCTGGGCGGCGCCGGCGCGCTGTTCCTCGCTGAGGCCGGGGACGAGGCCGACGGGAGCGACGCGCATGTTGGCGCCGCAGCCCTTGGAGCCGGTCTGGCTGGCCTCCTGCCAGAGCCGGTCGCTGTCGAGCAGCCGGCAGGCGGTCATGCAGGTGCGGCCGGGGGCGCGGTTGTTGTCGGGTGAGTGGTACCAGGCGACGAACTCGTCGCGCACCGGCCGCACGAGGCGCAGCGGGGTGAGCAGTCCGCTGTCCGTGGCGGTGCGGATTCCGCGGCCGAGGGCCAGGGTCATCTGGGTGTCGTCGGTGACGATCGCCGGCTTCGGCAGCCGCATCTGGCGCCACGGCCCGCACTTGGCGAGGATCGAGGGGACGTTGTTGAACTCGGTCGGGAAGCCCAGTGCGTCGCCGAGCGCGAGCCCGGTGAGCGCGCCGGTGGCGGCCTGTTTGGTGAGGGTCCTGGTCACGATCATGCGCTTCTTCCTTCCGGTCGCAGGAGTGGGGGGTGCAGGGCGGTCGCGGCACCCGCCCGGTACAGGGCGGCCGGTTTCCCCCGTCCGCCGGTGCGGCGCGGCGATCCTTCCGAGGCCTGGACGAAGCCGGGCGTGGTGAGGACCTTGCGCCGGAAGTTGGGCCGGTCCAGCTCGACGCCCCAGACCGTCTCGTACACCTGCTGGAGCTCTCCCAGGGTGAATTCGGGCGGGCAGAACGCGGTGGCCAGGCAGGTGTACTCGAGTTTGGCGCCGATCCTGGTGCGGGCGTGGCCGAGAATGCGGTCGTGGTCGAAGGCGAGCGTGCCGAGGTGTCCGGCGTCCCACCACTGGGCGCTGGCCGCGTCGCCGCCGCCGCGCGGTTCGGGCAGGTCGGGGACGAGGGCGGCGTAGGCGACGGAGACGACCCGCATCCTCGGGTCGCGGTCCGGTTCGCTGTAGGTGCGCAACTGCTCCAGGTGGAGGGCCGAGACGGTGTCCTCGGTCAGTCCGGTCTCCTCGGCCAGTTCCCTGCGCGCCGCGGTCCCGGCGGACTCCCGGGGCAGTACGAAGCCGCCGGGCAGTGCCCAGCGGCCCTTGTACGGATCCTCGCCGCGTTCGACGAGCAGGACGTGCAGCCGCGACTCGCGGACCGTGAAGACGGCGAGGTCGACGGTGACGGCGAAGGGTTCGAAGGCGTGCGGGTCGTACCCCTCGGGGGCGGCGGCGTCGCTCATCGTCGCTCCGGGAGGGGTGCGGCGAAGTCCCAGCCGGCGGCGAGCAGCGCGTCGACGGCCGCGACGGCGGCGGTCAGCCGGTCCTGACGGCTGCCGGTGATCTCGGTGAACGTGCGTCCGGTACGGGTGAGTTCGGCGCGGAAGCGGTCGGTCATCCAGGGCCGCAGCTCCTCGCCGTCGCGCAGTCCGTCGTCCTCGAAGGCGACGCCCTCGTGGTCGGTGAGGAGCCACAGGTGGTGGGTGACCCGGTCGGCCGTCCGCTCGACCAGGGGGTTGCGGCCGCCGACGTACCGCTCGTGCCACACGGTCGTGGCGAAGGAGTCCGTGTCGCAGACGAGCAGCGGCGAACCGGTGCGGGCGGCGGCCTCCTCGCGGGCGTTCTGGGTCTCGGCGATGAGGGGGAAGTCATGGGTGGTGAAGGAGACGTCCTCCCACTGGGCCCCGGGCCACCGGGCGCGCAGCGCGGCCAGCTTCTGCTCGCTGAACTCGCGTCCGTACTCGGCGACATAGCCGGTGTGCGCCCAGATGCCGCCGCGCCGGCGGTAGTGGCCCGCGAGGTCGCGGGCCAGGGTGGTGGTGCCGGTGGACTCGGCTCCGAGGACGACGACCCGGCGGGCGAGCGCGGCCCGGACCGGCGGTTCGAGGAAGTCCCAGCAGCCGGCCGGATCCGCGCGCACGGCGGTGCCGGAGACCGGGAAGACGCTGCGTGCGGGGTCGACGCAGACGGACTCGGCGCCGAAGCGGCGGGCGAGTTCGTCCCCGTACGACTCCGAGGTGAAGACGGCGTCCACGGGTTCGGGCACGGCTCCGGTGAAGACCGCCATGTGGGCGTCCCAGACCGCCGGGTCGTGGAGATCCATCCGGGTGTCGTCCACGGCACCCACCACCGTCACGTCCGGGTGCACCTCGCGCATCCACGCGACCCGGTCGGCGAGCGGTACGGATTCCACCGAGGAGGCGCAGACCAGCACGGTCAGCCGCTCGCAGCGGTCCTGGGCGGTGCGGACGAGGTGGTGGTGGCCGGCGTGCGGGGGGTAGAACTTCCCGAGCACCAGCCCGTGTCCGAAGGGCTTCATGCCACGGCCTCCACGGGTTCCTGCGGGCGGACGGCGAGGTCCCGGGTCCAGTTGCGCAGGCCGATCAGGCACAGCGTCAGGAACCCGGCGTACAGCAGCGAGGTCAGATAGAGCTCCTTGTACGCGTACAGCGGGATGTACACGAGGTCGGCGGCGATCCACAGCCACCACGACTCGACGAGCTTCCGGCACTGCCCGTACGTCGCCGCGAGGGACAGCGCGGTCGTCAGCGCGTCCCAGAAGGGCACGGTCGAGTCGGTGGCCCGGCCGAGCAGCACGGTCAGGGCGAGGGTCCCCACCGCCCCTGCCGCGAGCAGCCCGGTCCACTCGGTGCGGGTGGTGCGCCGCACCGGCAGTCCGTCCGTCCCTGGTCCACCCCCGTGGGTCCAGGTCCACCAGCCGTACGCGGCAAGGACGATGAAGACGATCTGGAGACCCGCGTCCGCGTAGAGCCCGGACTGGGTGAACAGCAGGATGAAGAAGACGTTGTTGGCGATGCCGATCGGCCAGTTGGCGAGGTGCTGGCGGGCCACGAGCCAGACGCACAGCGCCCCGCTGCCGAAGCCCAGCACCTCGGTCCAGCTGACCGGGGTGTCCAGAACCGTCACCAGGGGTTGCTGCAGGGGATCGAGTACGTCCGCGAGACTCACGCCCGCCTCCTTAATAGTCACTCTGACTATAAAGGCAGAACGGGGGCAGCAAAAGGCCCGCGGCCGGTTCCTGTTCGAAAGTCGGAGGTCGGGAATCGACCACCGGGAACAGGGAACCGGCCGCGGGCCGTGAAGCGGTGAGCGGGGTGGTCTACAGACCGACCTCGCGCATCAGCATGCCCACTTCGGTGTTGGTGAGCCGGCGCAGCCAGCCCGACTTCTGGTCGCCCAGCGGGATCGGTCCGAAGGACGTGCGCACGAGCCGCTCGACGGGGAAGCCGGCCTCGGCCAGCATCCGGCGGACGATGTGCTTGCGGCCCTCGTGGAGGGTGACCTCGACGAGGTAGTTCTTGCCGGTGTTCTCGACGACGCGGAAGTGGTCGGCGCGGGCGTACCCGTCCTCCAGCTGGATGCCGTCCTTGAGCCGCTTGCCCAGGTCGCGCGGGAGCGGGCCCTGGATGGCCGCGAGGTAGGTCTTCTTCACGCCGTACTTCGGGTGGGTGAGACGGTGGGCCAGCTCGCCGTGGTTGGTGAGCATGATGATGCCCTCGGTCTCGGTGTCCAGCCGGCCGACGTGGAAGAGACGCGTCTCACGGTTGGTGACGTAGTCGCCGAGGCACTGGCGGCCGTCCGGGTCCTCCATGGAGGAGACGACACCGGCCGGCTTGTTCAGCGCGAAGAAGAGGTACGACTGGGTGGCGACGGTCAGGCCGTCGACCTTGATCTCGTCGTGGTGGACGTCGACGCGCATGCCCTGCTCGACGACGATCTCACCGTTCACCTCGACGCGGGACTGCTCGATGAGCTCCTCGCACGCGCGGCGGGAGCCCATGCCGGCCCGGGCGAGGACCTTCTGCAGCCGCTCGCCCTCCTGCTCGGCGCCCGGGTGGGTCTTGGGCGTGTTGATCTCGGGCTTGTTCGCGTACCTGTCACGGTTGCGCTGCTCGATCTTGGCGTCGAGCTCGCGCGGGCGGGCCTGGGCGCCGTACGGGGTACGTCGCGGACCGCCGCTCCTGGCGGAGCCGGGCGTCGCCGCCTTCGGGCCGCCCTTGGCACCGCCGCGGGCCGACGCGCCGCGGCCCTTGCGGGTGCCGCCGTCGCCGCCCGGCTTGTCGTTGCCCACGTCGTAGCGGCGCTCCTCGGGGCGGGGCCGGCGGGGGCGCTGCTCCTGGTTGTCGTCGCGCCCGGAGCCGGACACGCGGGGGCTCGGGTTGCTGTTCCGGCCGGTGCCGCTGTTGTTCCTGCCGCCCGCGCCGCCGCTCCTGCCGCCCGCGCCGCCGCTGCTCCTGCCGCCGCCGCTGCCGCCGCTGCTCCTGCCGCCCGCGCCGCCGCCGCTCCTGCCGCCGCCGCTGCCGCTTCCGCTGTTCCTGCCACTGCTTCGCATCAAAAATCCGTCTTGTCGTCTGCGTGAGTATCCGGGGTGTCCGGTGCGTCCGGATCGAACGACGGCACACCCTCTAGCGTCTCAGCCTCGATCGCGTCCGCCTCGGGGAGGAAGGGCGCGAGCTCCGGGAGCTCATCCAGGCCACGCAGGCCCATCCGCTCCAGAAAGTAGTTCGTCGTCCTGTACAGGATCGCACCTGTTTCGGGTTCCGCGCCCGCTTCCTCTACCAGACCCCTCTGCAGCAGGGTCCGCATGACCCCGTCACAGTTCACTCCACGCACCGCGGAAACCCTCGAACGGCTCACCGGCTGGCGGTACGCGACGACCGCCAGGGTCTCCAGCGCGGCCTGGGTGAGACGGGCGTGCTGGCCGTCCAGGACGAAGCCCTCGACCGCCGCCGCGTACTCCGGGCGGGTGTAGAAGCGCCAGCCGCCCGCGACCAGCCTGAGGTCGAAACCGCGGCGCTGCACGGTGTACTCGTCGGCCAGCTCCCGCAGCGCGTCCGCGACGGCCCGCCGGGGCCGCTCCAGCACCTTGGCCAGGTGCTCCTCGGTGGCGGGCTCGTCGACGACCATGAGGACGGCCTCCAGGGCCGGCTTGAGATCGAGCTCCGCGACGGTGGAACCGGTGACGTCCTGCTCGCTCATGCCTTCACGTCCCTCTGCGCGTCCCGCACGTCCTGTGCCTCCTGGTCGAACTCGTCCGTCACGGCCGGCTCCGCTCCCTCTCCCCCGGCCCAGCGCACCATGAGCTCGCCGAGCGCCTCGTCCTGGTCCAGGGCGACGGCCTTCTCCCGGTAGAGCTCCAGCAGCGCCAGGAACCGTGCGACGACGGTGAGGGTGTCCGGGGCGTCCGCGGTCAGCTCCCGGAAGCTGATCTCGCCCGCCTCCCGCAGCCGCTCCACCACGATCCCGGCCTGCTCGCGCACGCTGACCAGCGGGGCGTGGATGTGGTCGATGTAGACCTGGGGCCTGGGCTTCGGCTGCATCGCCTTCACGGCGAGCCGGGCGAAGCCCTCGGCCCCGATGCTGATGACGACGTCGGGCAGCAGTTCCGCGTGATGCGGTTCCAGTCCGACGGTACGGGGGAAGCGCCGGCCCTCGGATTCGAGACGGGCGCTGAAGATCTCGGCGATGCGCTTGTACGCGCGGTACTGGAGCAGTCGCGCGAAGAGCAGGTCCCTTGCCTCCAGGAGCGCCAGGTCGCCCTCGTCCTCCACCTCGGCGGAGGGCAGCAGCCGGGCCGCCTTCAGGTCGAGGAGGGTCGCGGCGACCACGAGGAACTCGGTGGTCTGGTCGAGGTCCCAGTCGGGCCCCATGGCCCGGATGTGGGCCATGAACTCGTCGGTGACCTTGGACAGGGCGACCTCGGTCACATCCAGCTTGTGCTTGGAGATGAGCTGGAGCAGGAGATCGAACGGCCCCTCGAAGTTCGCCAGCCGAACGGTGAAACGCCCGTCGTCGGGAGTGGGGGCGGGAGCGGGAGCGGGGGCTACCGCCGCAGGGGCCTCGTCGACCACAGGCACGTCGTCCACCACTGGCGCCTCGTCGATCACAGACGCCTCGTCCACCACCGGCACCTCAAGCACCACCGGCGCCGGATCCACCGCAGGCACGTCGTCCACCACCGCCGGGAGGACGTCCCCCGGCACGGGTCCCCCGCCCGGCCCGCGGCCCAGTGGGCGGCGGGAGGTGCGGGCGGGCTGGTCGGGCGTCGGCATGGGGTTCCAGGGTGCGGCGGGACACGGTCGGCGGGCGGCGGCCCGTACGGGAGGGCCGGACCGCCGGACGGCCGCGGACCCTCTCCGGCAGGCTACCGGCGCCGCACCGCTCAGCGGCCGCGCAGCCGCCGTACGAGGATGCTCGCGTCGCCCCGCGACTCCAGGTCCGCGAGGACCACCGCGACCGCCTCACGGACGATGCGTCCGCGGTCGACGGCCAGTCCGTGCTCGCCGCGCAGCACGAGACGCGCGTGTTCGAGGTCCATCAGCTCCTCGGCGGAGACGTAGACCGTGATCTTCTCGTCGTGGCGCTCCCGGCCGCTGGGCCTGCGGTTCGCGCCGCGCCCGCCACCACGCCTGCGCTGCTGCTGCACGACGGGTGCGGGAACCGGTTCCTGCGAGGACGGCGGCTGCGGGCGGCGGCCGGCCTGTGCGGCCACCGCGACCCGGTCGTTCTCGCCGCCGCGGCTGCGCGAGTCACCGGCGTCGGCGTCCGCCGCGGAGTGTTCCTCCTGCGCGGCGGGGGCTGCACCGGCGGGGGCCTCGGAGCCCTCTCCGGACGCCTCGGTCCCGGCCTCGGCCTCACCGGCCGGAGCCGGCACCCGGGTCTCGCCGTTCGCCTTGCGCCGCCGCTCCGCGGGGGACGAGGACTGCAGCCCCATCCCCCCGGTGGTACGGAACAGTTCGTCGGCCCCGGGCAGACTCACTCGGCGTGACACCGGGCGAGCACCTCCCTGGCGAGCTGGCGATAGGCGGCGGCACCGACCGAGTTGGAGGCGTACGTGGTGATGGGCTCACCGGCGACCGTGGTCTCCGGGAAGCGGACCGTACGCCCGATGACCGTGTGGTAGACGTGGTCGTCGAAGGCCTCGACGACGCGCGCGAGGACCTCGCGGCTGTGCACCGTACGGGAGTCGTACATGGTGGCGAGGATGCCGTCGAGCTCCAGCTCCGGGTTGAGCCGCTCCTGGACCTTCTCGATGGTCTCGGTGAGCAGCGCCACCCCGCGCAGCGCGAAGAACTCGCACTCGAGCGGCACTATCACCTTGTGCGCGGCGGTCAGCGCGTTCACGGTGAGCAGGCCGAGCGAGGGCTGGCAGTCGATCACGATGTAGTCGTAGTCGGCCATCAGCGGCTTCAGGGCGCGCTGCAGCGTGGACTCCCGGGCGACCTCGCTGACCAGCTGGACCTCGGCGGCCGACAGGTCGATGTTGCTCGGCAGCAGGTCCATGTTGGGCACGGCGGTCTTCAGGAGGACCTCGTCGGCCGCCATGCCCCGCTCCATGAGCAGGTTGTAGACGGTGAGGTCGAGCTCCATCGGGTTGACGCCGAGGCCGACGGACAGGGCCCCCTGCGGGTCGAAGTCGACGAGCAGGACGCGCCGGCCGTACTCCGCGAGCGCGGCACCCAGGTTGATGGTCGACGTGGTCTTGCCCACGCCGCCCTTCTGGTTGCACATCGCGATGATCTTCGCGGGGCCGTGATCGGTCAGCGGGCCCGGGATGGGGAAGTAGGGCAGGGGGCGGCCGGTCGGGCCGATCCGCTCGCGGCGCTGCCGGGCGGCGTCGGGCGCGAGGGTGGCCGCGTACTCCGGATCGGGCTCGTACTCGGCGTCTGGGTCGTAGAAGTGCCCCTGGGGCGCTTCGTCGAAGTCGGCGAAGTGGGCGGTGTCCCGGCCACTCTCGTTGCCGGCCATGGCGTTCACGTGTAGGCCGTCCATCATCTGGGGGGCTGTCGTCATGTGCTGGTGGGTGGCGAAGGTGCGGACAGCGACGGAGCCGACAGCCTCCAGCCCGTTCGGGCTCTGGCCCCGCGCCGGCATCCCTGGATGAACACCCCCGGGAGTAAATGTCGACTCATTCACAAGTCGTCTTACCTCCTTGGACGTGACCAGGAAACTTATCGATAGGTCAGCGTGGCACCATGCCGACGATTGGCGACTCTATGGCGTGTCACCGGTCCGCAGCAACACAATCCGCCGGACCCGGCCCGTTGTGTCGGCAATCGAACACCCCGCTGTCAAGGGCGCGCAGCCCTTCGGGCGCACTTTTCGCGGGGGCACGAATCGGTTAAAGGGTTACGTTCGAGACGAGTTGCGCGCGGCCCCGGGAAGGCCCGACACGCGTCCGGCCGGACCTTGCTCGGCAAGGTCCGGCCGGACGCGTGAGGTTGACGATCGGTGTTGACCCGTCAGCCGAGAAGCGTGCTCAGTTCGACGTGGTCGAGACCGTGCGCCTCGGCGACCTCGCGGTAAACGACCTGCCCGTCATGGGTGTTGAGGCCCTTGGCGAGTGCGGCGTCACGGCGCAGCGCCTCGGCCCAGCCACGGTTCGCGAGCTCCACGATGTAGGGCAGCGTCGCGTTGGTGAGGGCGTACGTGGACGTGTTCGGGACCGCGCCCGGCATGTTGGCGACGCAGTAGAAGACCGAGTCGTGAACCATGAAGGTCGGCTCGGCGTGCGTCGTCGGGTGCGAGTCCTCGAAGCAGCCACCCTGATCAATTGCAATGTCGACAAGTACACTTCCGGGCTTCATCTTGGCGACGAGCTCGTTGGTGACCAGCTTCGGGGCCTTCGCGCCGGGGATCAGCACGGCGCCGACGACGAGGTCCGCCTCGACGACGGCCTTCTCCAGTTCGAAGGCGTTGGAGACGACGGTCTGCACCTTGGTGCCGAAGATCTTGTCGGCCTCGCGGAGCTTGTTGATGTCCCTGTCGAGCAGCGTGACGTGGAATCCGAGACCGACGGCGATCTGCGTGGCGTTCCAGCCGGAGACGCCGCCGCCGATGACGACGGCCCGGCCGGCCGCCGTGCCGGGCACACCGCCGGGCAGCACGCCGCGGCCGCCGACCGAGCGCATCAGGTGGTACGCGCCGACCTGCGGGGCCAGCCGGCCCGCGACCTCGGACATCGGGGCGAGCAGCGGCAGCGCGCGGTTCGCGGTCTCGACGGTCTCGTAGGCGATGGCGGTGGTGCCGGACTCCAGCAGCGCGTCCGTGCACGCGCGGGAGGCGGCGAGGTGCAGGTACGTGAAGAGGGTCTGGTCCTTGCGGAGGCGGTGGTACTCCTCGGCGACCGGCTCCTTGACCTTCAGCAGCAGGTCGGCGGTGGCCCAGACCTCGTCGGCGGTGGGCAGGATCTGCGCCCCGGCGGCGACGTACTCCAGGTCCGTGATGGAGGAGCCGGCCCCGGCGTTCTCCTCGACGACGACCTGGTGGCCGTGGCGGACGAGCTCGTGCACACCGGCAGGCGTGATCGCCACGCGGAACTCGTTGTTCTTGACTTCGCGGGGGATGCCGACCTTCACGTCGATCACGGTCCTTGGCTCAGAGGGTTATCCGGGCATAGCCATACATACCCGGATAGACACAGCGTAAATGGAGACACCGCGAAGACCCGCGGCAGAGCCAGTCTAATGAAGGGCTTCCCGCTGTCTAGCCTTACAAAGCATTAATTTTCTGTCGATGGACTACGGATTTCGTAGGCTGCGCTCTCCTCGCCCAGCAATCTCTCGGCCGCACCCCTGTGCAGACCCGCGGCCGCGGGGTCTCCGAGCCGGTCCAGCGTGTCGGCCAGCCGGAGCTCCAGAGCGGCCTGCAGCCGCAGGTCCTTGGCCTGCCGCGCCCATTCCACGGCCTCCCGGCAGGTCTGCAGCGACTCCTGCGGACGGCCCGCGTACTCCTGGACCCGGGCGACCTCGCTGAGCGCCCGCGCCTGGGCCGGCAGGTCGCCGAGCCTGCGGTAGCCGGCCGCCGCGGCCCGCCAGCTCCGCAGCGCCTCCCCGTACCGGCCGGCGTAGGTGTGGACGGTGCCGATCCGCCCGTACAGCCGCGCCTCGTCGGCCCGCTCCCCCTGGGTGAGCCGCTGGGCGAGCGCCCGCCCGTACCAGTCGGAGGCCCGGTGGAAGTCGCCCAGCTCGGCGTAGGCACCGCCTACGGATTCCATCGCGCGGCCGGTGGCGTACGGGTCCTTCGCGGCCCGTCCGGCGTCCAGCGCGGCCCGGTAGCGCGCCAGCGCCTCCCGGGTCCGGCCGGTCCCGGCGTCGAGATCCGCGAGGTTGAGCAGAGCGGCCGCCCGCTCCCGGGGCAGCTCGCGCCGCTCCGCCACGGCCAGCACCAGACCGTGCAGTCCGTAGAGATCGGGCGCGGCCGCCTCGGTGCCCTCGTGCGCGGCCAGCGCCCGTACCAGGGCGGCCACCAACCGCCTTGCCAGGGTGTCGAGTTCACCGTCCTCGACGGCGATCCTGGCGGAGGCGAGCAGCGCGGGCCGGCGGCTGCGCAGCCATGCGGCGGCGGCCTCGGGAGCCGGGAACCGCAAGGAGCGCGGCAGCCCGGCCAGCTTGCGCCGGGCCGGGGAGCCTTCGGGTTCGGTGACCGCCCGGCAGGACTGGAGCAGCCGCACGGTGCGCTCCAGCATCCGGGCGCGGGCGAGCTGGATCTCGGCCGGGCGGTCCCGGTCCTCCAGCAGCGCCCGCAGCAGCCCGGCGAGGCAGCCGGGCACCTCGTACTGCGGCTCCTCGGCCCCGTCGGCCCGCAGCAGGCCCAGCGTCACGAAGTCGTCGAGGGTGGTCCGGGCGGCCGAGACGGAGCAGCCGGCCAGCGCCGATGCGGTGTGGGCGTCGGCGAGCCCGGCCGGGGCGAGGGAGAGCAGACGCAGTATCCGGGCGGCGGTCGGCGGCAGCGAGTCGTGGACCAGCCGGAACGCACGGGCCAGCGGGCGGGCGCCGGTGGGCTGCTCGGCGTCGTCCGGCAGCTCCCGCAGCTGTTTGGTGACGTCGGCCACCGAGGCCGTCGGCCGGGTGGCGAGCCAGCCGCCGATCATGACCAGTGCGGCGGGCTGGCCCCCGCACTCCTCGGCCAGGGTCTCGGCCGTCAGCGGGTCGACGGTGATCCTGACCTGGCCGATGGCACGGGCGAGCAACTGGACGGCGGAGGCCGCGTCCAGGCCGCCGAGGGTGCAGGGCCGGACACCGGGGATGCCGGTCAACGGGCCCTGGGAGGTGGCGACGACGAGGCAGTCCGGGTTGTCCGGCAGCAGCGGGTCGACCTGTTCGGCGTCGGGTGCGTCGTCGAGCAGCAGCAGGACGCGGCGTACGGCGAGCGCCTCGCGGACCATCTCGGTGAGTTCGTCCGCGTCCGCGCCGGGCGGTCCGGCCACGCCGAGGCCGCCGAGGAGTTCGCGCGCGGCGCGGTCGGCGGGTACGGGGGTGCCGTCGGGTTCGGTGAGCCGGACGCGGATCAGCCCGTCGGGGTAGTCGCCGGTGCCGAGCAGCCTGCGGGTGAGTTCACCGGCCAGCGCGGTGCGGCCGGAGCCGGGGCGTCCGGCGATCAGCAGGACCCGGGCCCTGCCGCTCTTGCGCCCGGCCATGGTGTCCAGTCCGGCACGCTCGATATCGGCCCGGAGTTCCTTCAACTCTCGCTCGCGCCCGAAGAATTGGACTGGCTCGACGGTGTCCGGCTCCTCGGTCCCCGCTGCCTCAGCCGGGCCGCTGGTGTCCACCGCCTGATCCGTCACGGGCCACGCTCCACTTCGCTGCACGCGTCGCCCGCCGGGACTCCGGTCAGGGCGTTCCGAGCGTAGTTCAGGCGGGTGGACGAATCGGGTGGAGCGCGGCGGAGACATCCCCCGATCGGATCAGCATTTCTTCCGATCGGGGGACGTCCGGGAGGGTGCGCACGGGGTCGCGCGGACGGTTCCGCGGGGTCCCCGACGGTCCGTCAGGCCTCGAACGGGCGGGCGGGCCAGGGGGCCTCCGCGGGCCGCAGCGCGTCGGTCCCGTCGCCCGCGCGCGCGGCGGCCAGTGCCAGCACCCCCACCACCAGGCAGCTGTTGTGCAGGTCCCCGGCGAGCACGCCCCGCACGAGGTCCTGGAGCGGCACCCGGGCCACCTCCATGTCGGCCTCCTCCTCGGAGACCTCGAAGCGCTCCCCGTCCGCCTCGGAGATGTTCCGGGCGAGGAAGATCCGTACGGCTTCGTCGCAGCCGCCGGGCGTGGTGTAGATGTCGGTCAGCACCCGCCAGTCCTCGGCCTTGACGTACGCCTCCTCGTAGAGCTCGCGCTGCGCGGCGTGCAGCGGGTTCTCGCCGGGGACGTCGAGCAGTCCGGCCGGGATCTCCCACAGCTTGTGGCGCACCGGGTGGCGGTACTGGCGCAGCACGAGGACGCGGTCCTCGTCGTCGAGCGCGAGCACGGCGACCGAGCCGGGGTGGACCTGGTAGTCGCGGCGCACGACCGTGCCGTCGGGCATCTCCACGTCATCGGTGCGGACGCTGGTCTTGTTGCCCCGGAACGGAGTCACGGTCGCGGTGACCGGCCACTCCTCGGGCGTGTCCTGGAAACCCATCTACGTCCTCCCACAAAAAACAGTGACCGGGGTACCCGTCCTCGAAGGACGGGTACCCCGGTCAACCGTAACGCCTGCGCGGGTGCTGTTACTTAACCGGCTCGGCGCCCGTCTTGCGGGCGACGGCCGCCTTCACCAGGCCCGCGAAGAGCGGGTGCGGGCGGGTCGGGCGGGAGCGCAGCTCCGGGTGCGCCTGGGTGGCGACCAGGTAGGGGTGGACCTCGCGCGGGTATTCGACGTACTCGACGAGCTTGTTGTCCGGGGAGGTGCCGGAGAAGACCAGTCCGGCCTTCTTCTCCAGCTCGGCGCGGTAGGCGTTGTTGACCTCGTAGCGGTGGCGGTGGCGCTCGTCCACGTACGGCAGGTCGTCATAGGCCTCGCGGACCAGCGAGCCCTCGGCGAGCTTCGCCGGGTACAGGCCGAGCCGCATGGTGCCGCCCAGGTCGCCCGCGCCCTCGACGTACGCCAGCTGCTCCTCCATCGTCGAGATGACGGGGTGGGAGGTGGCGGCGTCGAACTCGGTGGAGTTGGCGTCGGGGATCTCGGCGAGGTTGCGCGCCGCCTCGATCACGATGCACTGCAGGCCGAGGCAGAGGCCGAGCAGCGGCACCTTGTTCTCACGGGCGTACTGGATGGCGCCGACCTTGCCGATGACACCGCGCTCGCCGAAGCCGCCGGGGATGCAGACCGCGTCGACGTCGCCGAGGGCCTTCTGGGCACCGGCCGGGGTCTTGCAGTCGTCGGAGGCGACCCACTTGACCTTGACCCGGGCCTTGTTGGCGAAGCCGCCGGCCCGGATGGCCTCGGTGACCGAGAGGTACGCGTCGGGCAGGTCGATGTACTTGCCGACCAGGGCGACGGTGACCTCGTGGTCGGGGTTGTGGACGCGGTCCAGCAGGTCGTCCCAGGTGGTCCAGTCGACATCGCGGAACGGCAGGTCGAGCTTGCGCACGACGTAGGCGTCCAGACCCTCGGTGTGCAGCACCTTGGGGATGTCGTAGATCGACTTGGCGTCCACACAGGCCACCACGGCGGCCTCGTCGACGTCGCACATCAGCGAGATCTTGCGCTTGATGGCGGTCGGTACGTCACGGTCGGCGCGGAGCACGATGGCATCCGGCTGAATACCGATGTTGCGCAGCGCGGCGACCGAGTGCTGGGTGGGCTTCGTCTTGAGCTCGCCGGACGGGCCGATGTAGGGCAGCAGCGAGATGTGCACGACGAAGACGTTGTCCCGGCCGACCTCGTGGCGGACCTGGCGGACGGTCTCCAGGAACGGCAGCGACTCGATGTCGCCGACCGTGCCGCCGACCTCGGTGATGACGACGTCGACGTCGTCGGTGGCCATGCGGCGGATGCGGTGCTTGATCTCGTTGGTGATGTGCGGGATCACCTGGACCGTGTCGCCGAGGTACTCGCCGCGCCGCTCCTTCGCGATGACCTGCGAGTACACCTGGCCGGTGGTGACGTTGGCGGTGCCGTCGAGGTCGACGTCGAGGAAGCGCTCGTAGTGCCCGATGTCCAGGTCGGTCTCGGCGCCGTCGTTGGTGACGAACACCTCACCGTGCTGGAAGGGGTTCATCGTGCCCGGGTCGACGTTCAGGTACGGGTCGAGCTTCTGCATGGTGACCCGAAGGCCGCGCGCCTTGAGCAGGGCACCGAGGCTGGAGGCAGTCAGACCCTTGCCGAGGGAAGAGGCGACACCCCCGGTGACGAAGATGTGCTTGGTCGTCGTGGATGTGGGCTGCATAGCCAAAGGGGGCTCCCGTGGTCGCGATCGTGAGGTGCGTACCGGCGTTGCCGTCCGGAGATTCCGGAGGTGCCGTCGCTGCGGTTCGGGGGCCTCGTCTGCTGTTGCGGACGACCACCGGTCCACGGGCTACCAGGGTAACAGCGACGAGGGGAGCCTGCTTCCGGCCACTCCCGGCACACCCTGCACACAGGATCACCGCACGTCTCTCACGCCCCACCCGTTCGGCTCATCTCTGTTGCCGAGAGCGTCGCGCGGATCACCCGGGTGCGTCGTATCCTGCTCGGACACTCGCTCCGGGCGAGGTAAGAGCTCGCAGGTTCCCCCACATCAACCCCTTGCAACGACCTCTTGACCCGCAGTAAGCGCCCTACGGGGCGACATGGCCGTTCGACTGGAGATGCACGTGGCCGGGCGCATCGAGGATTACGCACTCATCGGAGACATGCAGACCGCCGCCCTGGTCTGCCGGGACGGCACAGCCGACTGGCTGTGCCTGCCCCGCTTCGATTCACACGCCGTCTTCGCGGGACTGCTGGGCACCGAGGAGCACGGCTTCTGGCGCCTGGGACCGGCACATCCGGAGGGCACGGAGCCCCCGGTGGCCGACCGCCGCCGTTATCGCGGGGACTCACTCATCCTGGAATCGGAGTGGGACACGCCGCGCGGCACGGTCAGAGTGACCGATTTCATGCCGCCGCGTGACGGCGCTCCGCAGCTGATCCGGATCGTGGAGGGAATCAGCGGCCGGGTGCCGGTGCGCTCGCAGCTGCGCATGCGGTTCAGCTACGGGCGCGTCACCCCATGGGTGCACAAGGTGGACGGCCGTACGGTCGCCGTCGCCGGCCCCGACTCGGTCTGGTTCGACACCCCGGCGGAGACGTACGGCGAGAACCTGACGACGTACGCGGACTACACCGTCGCCCCCGGCGACCGGATCGCGTTCACCATCAGCTGGCAGCCCTCGCACCGCGAGCCGCCCGCGGTCCCGGACCCGGAGGGCTCACTGGAGGCCACCGCGGACTTCTGGCGCGAGTGGGTCGAGCAGTGTACGTACCACGGCCCCTACCGCGAGGCCGTGGTCCGCTCGCTGATCACCCTGAAGGCCCTGACGTACGCGCCGACCGGCGGCATCGTCGCCGCGCCGACCACCTCGCTGCCGGAGGACATCGGCGGCTCCCGCAACTGGGACTACCGCTACACCTGGCTGCGCGACGCCGCGATCACCCTGTCCTCGCTGCTGCGCACCGGCTACCGCGAGGAGGCCCGGGCCTGGCGCGAATGGCTGCTGCGGGCGGTCGCGGGCGACCCCGAGAACCTCCAGATCATGTACGGCATCGCGGGCGAGCGGGAACTCGGCGAGGCCGAGCTGGAGTGGCTGCCCGGTTACGAGAACTCCGGCCCGGTCCGGGTCGGCAACGGCGCCGCGGGCCAGCTCCAGCTGGATGTGTACGGCGAGGTCACCGAGGCGCTGCACCTGGCGCACATGACGGGGCTGACCCGCAACGACTACGCGACCGGTCTCCAGCTCAAGCTGATCGAGTACCTGGAGAAGCACTGGGACGAGCCGGACGAGGGCATCTGGGAGGTGCGCGGTCCGCGCCGGCACTTCGTGCACTCCAAGGTGATGGCCTGGGTCGCGGTCGACCGGACGATCAAGCTGATCGAGTCCGGCGACACGGACGGACCGCTGGAGAAGTGGCGCGAGCTGCGCGACGACATCCACCGCGACGTGTGCGAGCGGGGCTACGACAAGGAGCGCAACACCTTCACCCAGTCCTACGGGTCGAAGGAACTGGACGCCTCGCTGCTGCTGATCCCGCAGATGGGCTTCCTGCCGCCCGACGACAAGCGGGTCATCGGCACGATCGAGGCGATCCAGCGGGAGCTGTCCACCGAGGACGGCTTCGTGCTCCGGTACCCCACCTCGGGCGAGAACGCGGGCGTGGACGGTCTGGAGGGCGACGAGGGCGCGTTCCTGGCGTGTTCGTTCTGGCTGGCGGACGACCTGGCGATGATCGGCCGGGTCGACGAGGCCCGACAGCTCTTCGAGCGCCTGCTCTCGCTCCGCAACGACCTGGGCCTGCTGGCCGAGGAGTGGGACGCGCGGCTGCAGCGCCAGGTGGGCAACTTCCCGCAGGCCTTCAGCCATGTGCCGCTGATCGACACGGCACTGCGGCTGACGGCGAGCGGGGCGTACGTGGGCTGAGCGGCCGGACCGCGGCGGGCCGCAAGGTCCGCCGCGGAACGCCGCCGTCAGCCGGTCTGCGGCCCCGGGCCCGTCTCGACCGGGCGGAGCTCCGACGGCAGCCCCCACTCGCTCCAGGACCCGTCGTACACCGCGTTCTCGCGGTATCCGGCCAGCTCCGCCCCCAGCGTCAGCACGCAGGCGGTGACACCCGATCCGCAGCTGAAGTACAGCCGCTCCCGGTCGCCGGCCAGAGCACCGAACGCGGCGCGCAGCTCGGCGGCCGGCAGCATCCGGCCGTCCCGCTGGATCTCGCCGAACGGCAGATTGACCGCGCCGGGCATATGGCCGCCGCGCAGCCCCGCGCGCGGCTCGGGAGCCGTACCGGCGAACCGTTCCCGGGCCCTCGCGTCGAAGACCGCGGCCGCCGGGTCGGCCAGGGCCGCCGCCACCTCGTCGGCTCCGGCGAACAGCCCCGTACGCGGCCTCGCGGTGAAGTCACCGCGCTCCGCGGCGCCCGGCGCGCCGCTCTCCACCGGCAGTCCGGCGGCCGTCCAGCCGGGCAGGCCCCCGTCGAGCACCGCGACCCGGTCGAAGCCCATCGCCCGGAGCATCCACCAGGCCCGGGCGCTGGAGTAGATACCCACCGCGTCGTAGACGACGACCGTGTCGCCGTCGTCGAGGCCGAGGGCGCGCAGCTCCTCGGTGAACCGGGCGGCACCGGGCATCGTGTGGGGCAGCGGACCCGAGTGGTCGGAGAGCGCGCCGTCGATGTCGAACGGGCGCGCCCCCGCGATCCGCCGGGCGCTCCCCCGGTTCGCGCCGACCGAGGCGTCCAGCACCAGCAGCCCCGGCGCCCCGAGCCGCGCGGCGAGCCAGTCGGCGCCGACCAGCGGCCCGGGCAGGGCGGCGCCGTGCGGCCGGCCCCCGCCCGCCCGGTGACCGTCCCCGTCCTCGCTCCCGTCTCCGTCCCCGTACGACAGCACCTCGTCGTCCACGCTTCGTCCCCCTCGTCCCGGTACCGGATTTTCAAGATCGCAGCGGGCTCCGGTCCTGTCAACGGCCCACCGCCCCGGCGGAGCCGTCGGCGCCCCGGGCCGGTACCTTCCTGACCAGGGCGACCGCGACGGGGCGGCCGCCCGCCCGATCCGACCGAAGTGCGAGGCCAGAGCCAGTGGAGACCCAAGGCGGCATCACCGTGCAGCGTGCCCTTGAGCTTCCCGGGCTGCGCAGCGGGCTCCCCGAGGTGGTGGCGGGCTCCGACCGGCTCGGCCGCACCGTGCGCTGGGTGCACGCGGGCGAGGTCCCCAACATCGCCTCGCTGCTCAAGGGCGGCGAGCTGCTCCTCACCACCGGTCTCGGCCTCGGCACCCGCCCGGCCGAACAGCGCGCCTTCGTCCGCCGGCTCGCCGACCGCGGCATCGCCGCCCTCGTCGTGGAGCTCGGCCCGCGCTTCAGCAGACTGCCGGCGTCGATCGTGGACGCGGCGCGCGCGGCGGGGCTGCCGCTGGTCCAGCTGCACCGCGAGGTGCCGTTCGTGACGGTGACGGAGGAGATCCACACCGAGATCGTCAACGGGCACTACGCCCTCCTGCAGCGGGCCGAGGAGGTGCACCGGCGCTGCACCGTGGCGCTGCTCGGTGGCGGCGGGGTGCCCCAGGTGCTCGGCATCCTGGCGGACTTCACCGCCAATCCGGTCTTCCTGGAGACGGCCGACGGCCAGTTGCTGTACGCGGCGGGCACCGAGTCCGGACCGGTCTCCGCCGACCCGCTCCAGGTCTGGGACGGGATGCGCGGCGGCCGGGCGGCCCGCGAGTCGCCGCCCGCGAGCGCGCTGCTGGTGGATGTGCCCGGCGGCGGGCCGGGGGCCGGTTCGGTGCGGGCCAGACTGGTCCTGCTGGCCGTGGACGGTCCGCTGGTGACGGTGCACCGGATGGCGGCGGAGCGGGCGGCGGGCCTCCTCGCGGTGGTGCTGATGCAGGCCCGCCAGGAGGAGGAGCTCGCGGCGCGCGGCCGCGGCGACTTCCTGACCGATCTCGCGGAGGGGCGCATCACCCCCGAGGACGCCCCGGCGCAGGCCCGGGTGCTGGGCTTCAAGCCGGGCGAGATGCCGCTGCTGCCCGTGGTGATGCGGCTGGCCCCGGAGCTCTCCCCCTCCGGCAACTGGGCGCTGCTGGCGCGCGCGGTCCTGGAGGAGCTGTCCTCGGTGGGCGTGCCCGTGCTGCTCGGGGTGCGGCCGGTGGAGGGCCGGGTGCCGCTGCTGCTGGGGCTGCGCACCGAGTCGGAGCGTACGGCGGTGGCCGACCGGGTCGCCGCGGCGCTGCGGGCCGGGGTGGAGCGGGCCGGTCTGGAACGGGCGGGCTCCCATCCGCCGGTCGTGGTGGTCGGTGTGCCGGGTGGCTGGGGGGCGGCCGGGGCCGGGCTGCGGCACGCGGCGGAGACGGCTACGGCGGCGCAGGGGCTCGACGACCGGCCCTGGTACGACGCGCGGCGCCTCGACATCGATCTGCTGCTGTGGCGGCTGCGGGACCATCCGGACCTGGCGGCGTTCGTCGAGCGGGCGATCGGCCCGCTGCGCGATCACGACCGCACCTCGCGCCCGCCGCTGCTGCCCACGCTGGAGACGTATCTGGCCCATGCGGGCCGCAAGGCGGAGACGGCCCGCGAACTGCACCTGAACCGTCAGACGCTGTACAACCGGCTGGCCCGCATCGGTGAACTCCTCGGCACCGACCTGGACGACCCGCAGGCCGTCCTGGCGCTGAGCCTGGCCCTGCGCGCCCGCCGCCACACCACCTAAGTACTGACGGCTCTCAGTGGCTGCGGGCCGTCCCGAGCGGCTGGACCAACTCGTCGTACACACTCAGCACTTGGGCGATCGTGTCGTCCTCGGTCGGCCAACTCGCCGCCTGCCGGGGCCCGGCGGCCGCCAGCCGCTCCCGTGCCGCCGGATCGCCGAGCAGCCGGGACACCGTCCGGGCGAGCGCCTCCGCGTTCCCGTACGGGACGAGTTCGGCCGCGTCGCCCACGAGTTCGGGGATCCCGCCGACCGCGGTGGCGACCAGCGGCACCCCGATCCGCAGCGCCTCCTGGGCCAGTACCGAACGGGCCTCCCAGCGGCTGGACAGCACGACCAGGTCGGCGACGGCCAGGAGTTCGGCGATGTCGGTACGGGTGCCGATCAGCGAGACGGGCAGGTCCTCGGCCTTGATCCGGCGCCGCAGCGCCGCCCGCTCCCGCCCCTCGCCCGCGATGACCAGCAGGGGTACGGGGTCCAGCCGGCGCCACGCGCGTGCCGCGTCGAGCAGCGTGCCGTACCCGTACTGCGGTACGAGACTGCCCACCGCCATGATCAACGGCCTTTCCACCGCGCCGAGTTCGGCCCTCAGCTTGCCGTCGGGGGCGGGCGCAGGGACACGCGGCGCGGGAGAGGCGACGGGCGCGAGGCGGGCGTCGCGCGCGCCGCGCCGCCTGGCCCGGTCGACCAGGTCGGACGACGCGCCGAGCACAACGGACGCCGCCCGGGCGGCCCTTCGCTCCAGCAGGTGCAGCAGCCGGCGACGGGCGCCCTCGGCATGGGCCCGGGTGTGCCAGGTGACGACGAGCGGGACGCGGCGGCCACCGAGCGCCAGAGCGGCCCGCACGGCGGCGTGCAGTCCGTGCGCGTGCACGACGTCCGCACCGGCGCAGGCGGCGCGCAGCGCGCCGACGGCGGCGGGGTCACTGCGCCGCGGCACGGGCACGAAGCCGGCCCCCGTGGCGGAGAACTCGTAGACGCGGTCCAGTGCGGCCGGCGCGCAGACGGTGACCTGCACGCCTCGCGCGACCAGTCCGGCGGCCAGCGATCCGACGTGGGCGCTGCTGCCCGCACTGCCGCCGCCGAGCACTTGGACCGTACGCAGCTGTGACACGTTGAATGGCTCCCGGGGCTCCGGAGTCGGCGGCAAGAAGGCCCCGCGATCGGTGGCGTCGGGCCCTCTCCGTACACCGCCAAGGATGCCAGTCCGTACGCACGTTCCGGCACGGCCGAACCGTTACGCCGGTACGCACCGCGACAAACCGGGCGTGGCGCACCACCCGCACGGGTGAAATCGCGGAGCTCCGGGCAGCCCCCGGACACCGCGGTCACCTCCGCACGGGTGCTATCCGTCCGCCCGCGCCGTGGCCAGCAGTTCCTCCGCGTGCGCCCGGGCCGTCTCGGAGTCCTCCTGGCCCGCGAGCATCCGGGACAGCTCCCGCACCCGGTCCTCGCCCTCCAGGACGGTGACACCGCTCCTGGTGACCGAGCCGTCCACGGTCTTCTCGACCAGCAGCTGCCGGTCGGCGAACGCGGCGACCTGGGGCAGGTGCGTGACGACCACGACCTGCGCCGACCTGGCGAGCTTGGCCAGCCGGCGGCCGACCTCGACGGCCGCCTTGCCGCCGACGCCCGCGTCCACCTCGTCGAAGAGATAGGTGGGTACCGGGTCGGACCCGGCGAAGACCACCTCGACGGCGAGCATCACCCGCGACAGCTCACCGCCCGAGGCGCCCTTGGCGATCGGCCGGGGCTGGGCGCCGGGGTGCGGGGCCAGCAGCAGTTCGACCTCGTCGGCGCCGGACGGGCCGTAGGCCACGTTGCGTCCGCCGATCTCGATGCCGGACGCCTCGTCGGCCGCCTCGGTCTGCCGGATGTCGAAGGAGACCCGGGCGTGCGGCATGGCGAGGGAGGCGAGTTCCGCGGTCACCGCTTCGGCGAACAGCGCGGCGGCCGCCGTGCGGGCGTCCGTCAGTGCCTGGCCGAGGCCGGAGAGTTCGGTGCGCAGCGCGTCCCGCTCCGCGGTGAGTTCGCCGATCCGGTCGTCGTCGCCCTCCAGCTCGGTGAGCCGGGCGGCCCCGTCCTCGGCCCAGGCCAGGACGGCGGCGATGTCCGTGCCGTACTTGCGGGTGAGACCGGTGAGCGCGGCCCGCCGCTCCTCCACCGCGGCGAGCCGGAGCGGATCGGAGTCCAGCTGGTCCGCGTACCCGGACAGTTCGCCGGAGACGTCGGCGAGCAGGATGGAGATCTCGCCGACCCGGTCGGCGAGCGCGGCGAGGGCCGGGTCGTGGGCGCGGACCCCGTCCAGGGCCTGCCGGGCCGCTGCCACGACGGTCGTCGCGTCGACGGCCTCCTGGTCCTCCGGGTTGCCGGCCAGCGCGGTGTGCGCGAGGGCGGCGGCGGAGGCGAGCGCGTCGGCGTGACCGAGCCGCTGCGCCTCGGCGGCGAGCTCGGTGTCCTCGCCGGGCAGCGGTTCGACGCCGGCGACCTCGTTCAGCCCGAAGCGCAGCAGATCGGCTTCCTGGGCGCGCTCGCGGGCGCGCGTCGTCAGCTCGTCGAGTTCACCGGCGACCTCGCGCAGCCGCCGGTAGGCCGCCGCGTACTTGGCGTGGGGTCCGGCGACGCCGTCGCCCGCGTACCGGTCCAGGGCCTGCCGCTGCCGGGCCGGCTTGAGCAGCCCCTGCTGGTCGGTCTGGCCGTGCACGGCGACGAGTTCGTCGGCGAGTTCGGCCAGCACGCCGACCGGCACGGATCTGCCGCCGAGATGGGCCCGGGAGCGCCCTTCCGCGGAAACGGTACGGCTGATGAGCAGCGCACCGTCCTCGATCTCGGCCCCGGCCTCCTCGGCCCTCAGCGCCGCGGCGTCGCCCTCGGCCACCGTGATCCGGCCCTCGACGACGGCGGCCTTGGCACCGATCCGCACCAGGGCGGGGTCGGCACGTCCGCCGAGCAGCAGCCCCAGGCTGGTGACGACCATGGTCTTGCCCGCGCCGGTCTCACCGGTCACCGCGGTGAAACCGGGTGACAGCTCCACCACCGCGTCGTCGATGACTCCGAGCGACCGTATCCGCATCTCCTCCAACACGGACATGACCATACGAGGTTTCGTGGCCCGCGCGCACACGGGCCGGGGTCACGGAGCCGGATCGAGTGGTGCGCCGCGCTCCCGTGACCCCCGGCCCGGGGTCAGTGCGGTGCGCCCCGCCACCCCGACACCGGCAGGGCGAACTTGGCGACCAGCCGGTCCGTGAAGGACGCCTGGTGCAGCCGGGCCAGCCGGACGGGCACGGCGCCGCGCCGCACCTCGACGCGTGCGCCGGCGGGCAGTTCCACGGTCCTGCGCCCGTCGCACCACAGCACTCCGTGCGGGGTGTGCGGCTGGACCTCGACGGCGAGCACCGAGGTCGGTGACGTCACCAGCGGCTTGGCGAACAGGGCGTGGGCGCTGATCGGGACCATGAGGAGTGCCTCGACCTCGGGCCAGACGACGGGACCGCCGGCCGAGAAGGCGTACGCGGTCGAGCCGGTGGGCGTCGCGCACACGATGCCGTCGCAGCCGAACCCGGTCACCGGCCGGCCGTCGATCTCCAGCACGACCTCCAGCATCCGCTCGGGCGACACCTTCTGCACGGCGGCCTCGTTGAGCGCCCAGTCGGTGTGCACGACGGTGCCGTTGCTGTGCACGAGGACGTCGATCGTCATGCGTTCCTCGACGGTGTACGCCCGGGTGACGACCCGGTCGACGACCTTGTCGAGGTCGTCGCGCTCGGCCTCGGCGAGGAAGCCGACCCGGCCGAGGTTGACGCCGAGCATCGGCACGCCGGAGGCGCGCGAGAGTTCGGCGCCGCGCAGCAGCGTCCCGTCGCCGCCGAGAACGATCAGCAGCTCGCAGCCGTTGACCGCCTCGGGCGTGGCATCGGTGACGGTCTCGACGGACGGCGGCAGCGGCAGATCGGCCGCCTCATGGGCCAGGACCCGCACGCCCAGGCCGCTGCGGAGCAGCCCCTGGACGACGAGCTCGGCGCTGCGGATCGCGGCCGGCCGGCCGGTGTGCGCCAAAAGAAAGACTGTTCGTGCCGCATTCGTCGTCAACGAGGCCCCTCCGCCACTGCACGGTCGACATCCGCGGGATCCAGTTCAGGTGCTCCGGCCCGCAGCCACAGAAAGTACTCGACATTCCCCGACGGCCCGGGCAACGGGCTCGCCGTCACACCCCGGACCCCCAGGCCCAGCGCCCAGGCCCGGCGGGCCACCTCCCGGACCGCCTCGGCGCGCAGCTCCGGACTGCGCACCACTCCGCCGCTGCCGAGCCGCTCCTTGCCGACCTCGAACTGCGGCTTGACCATGAGGACCAGGTCGGCGTCCGGGGCGGCGCAGCGCGCCAGGGCGGGCAGGACGAGCCCGAGCGGGATGAACGACAGATCGCCCACCACCAGGTCCACGGCCTCCCCGTCGATCGCCTCCAGGGTCAGTTCCCGCACGTTGGTACGGTCCTTGACGGTGACGCGTTCATCGGACTGGAGCGACCAGGCGAGCTGCCCGTAGCCGACGTCCACGGCCAGGACGCGGGCGGCTCCGGCGCGCAGCAGCACATCGGTGAACCCGCCGGTCGACGCCCCGGCGTCCAGCGCGCGCCGTCCCGCGACCTCCAGCCCGAGCGGGACGAAGGCGGCGAGGGCGCCCGCCAGTTTGTGGCCGCCCCGCGAGACGTACTCGGGGTCGCTGTCGTCCTTGGTGACGACGACGGCGGCACTCGTCTCGACCTGGGTGGCCGGTTTGGTCGCGGTGTTGCCGCCGACGGTCACCCGTCCTGCGGCGATCAGCTGGCTCGCATGCTCGCGCGAGCGGGCCAGCTTTCGGCGCACCAGCTCGGCGTCGAGGCGGCGACGGGCCACTCCTGCCACGTTCGGTTCAGCTCCTGTTGTTGTACGAGTTGTTGTACGAGGGCGTCGGCGCGGGCACCGGCGCGGGTCCGGGCCGGGCGTCCAGCGCGGTCAGCGCGTCGCGCAGGGCCCCGTGCACATCCTCGTACACCTCGATGTGTCCGTCCGCCGGGAGGTGGTCCGCATCGGCCAGACGCTCCAGCCGCGCGTCCACCTCGGCGTGGCCCGTGGGCGTGCGTACGACGCCGAGGGGCGCGGGGTCCGCGGGCAGGTGCGGCACGGGGGCCGACGGCTCCTGCGGGGCGTCCTGCGCCGTCTGCGCGGGCGCGGTTCCGGCGGCCGTGTCCGGCCCCGGCATCGAGTCGCTCATGCGGGAAACGCTACCTCGAAGGGCTGCGGTACCGTCGATCACGATGGCGACCATGGCGGAGTGCCGCAGCGCACTCGAAAGACTTTCCGACAACCTCGCGGGGGCCGACGGCGACGTGCGCAGCGCGGCCGCGCTCGACCGTTCGCTCAGCTGCCACATCAAGGACCTCGACGTCACGTTCACCGGCCGCCTGGCCGGCGGCCGGATCCAGGTCCTGGACACGGTCGAGGGCCCGCCCGCGCAGAAGGCGGAGATCCGCCTCGCGATGACCGGGGACGACCTGGTGGCGATGGTGGACGGCGAGCTGAACTTCGCCAAGGCCTGGGGCTCGGGCCGAGTCCGCCTGGAGGCCGGCTTCCGCGACCTCCTGAAACTCAGATCCCTGCTGTGAGGGCCACAACCAGCCCGTCCGGCGGCTGAGGACACCTCTTCAAGCCCGTCGGGCGATGGAGGACAAGGCGCGGTCGCAGGTCACACTCCCCCGGACACCGCCGCCCGCACCGACCGCTTCCGCGCGGCCGGCACCACCAGCGGCGTCCCCGTCTCCGGGTCGGGGATCACCTGGCACCGCAGCCCGAACACCCGCTCCACGAGCTCCGCGGTGACGATCTCTCCCGGCGCGCCCTCCGCGACCACCTCGCCCTCCCGCATGGCGATCAGGTGTGTCGCGTAGCGGGCGGCGTGGTTCAGGTCGTGCAGGACCGCCACCAGCGTGCGGCCCTGCGTCTCGTGCAGCTCCGCACACAGGTCGAGGACGTCGATCTGGTGCTGGATGTCGAGGTACGTCGTCGGCTCGTCCAGCAGCAGCAGCGGCGTCTGCTGCGCGAGCGCCATCGCTATCCAGACGCGCTGGCGCTGACCGCCGGACAATTCGTCGACATAGCGATCACCCAGCGCACCGACACCGGTCGCCGCCATCGATTCCTCGACAATGCGTTCGTCCTCGGGCGACCACTGCCGCAGCAGCCCCTGGTGCGGATAGCGTCCCCGGGCCACGAGGTCCGCCACCGTGATGCCGTCCGGTGCGATCGAGGACTGGGGCAGCAGGCCGAGGGTCCGGGCGACCTTCTTCGCGGGCAGGCTGTGGATCGTCTGCCCGTCGAGCAGCACCCGGCCCCGGGTCGGCTTCAGCATCCGGGAGAGCGCCCGCAGCAGCGTCGACTTCCCGCAGGCGTTGGGGCCGACGATCACGGTGAACGAGTGGTCGGGGATCTCGACCGAGAGGTTCTCCGCGATGACCCGCTGGTCGTAGCCGAGGGTCACCGAGTCCGCGGTGAGGCGCTGCATGGTCGTACTCCGGGGGTGGGTCGAGTCGGGGGAAGGGGGTACGGCATCGGAACGGGATTCGGAGCCGGAGGCAGAGGCTGTCGCGGAGCCGGATTCGGAAGGGGAGCCGGGAGTCATATCCGCCCCGCCTTGCGCTCGGTCACCAGGAGCCACACCAGATAGCAGCCACCGAGCACTCCGGTGACCACACCGACGGGAAGCTGCCGGTCGCCGAACGCCTCCATCGCGATCCAGTCGGCGACGAGCAGCAGCGCCGCCCCCATGAAGGTCGCGGCGACCAGGTTGGGGCCGGTCGAACGGGTCAGCCGGCGGGCCAGCTGCGGGGCGCTGAGCGAGACGAACGCGATCGGCCCGGCGGCGGCCGTGGCGACGGCCACGAGCAGCACGGCGGAGCCCATCAGGACGAGCCGGGTCCGCTCCACCCGTACACCGAGCGCGTACGCCGCGTCGTCGCCCATCTCCAGCATCCGCAGCGCGGGCCCGTGCCCGAACACCAGCGGGAGGAGCAGGCCGCAGACCACGAGCAGCGGCCAGACCTGCGCCCAGTCCCGGCCGTCGAGCGATCCGGTCATCCAGACGACCGCACGGGTCGCGTCGACGAGGTTGGCCTTGGTGATGAGGTACTGGGTGGCGGCGGTGAGCATGGCGGCCGCGCCGATGCCGACCAGGACGAGCCGGAAGCCGTGCACCCCGCGTCTCCACGCCAGCAGGTAGACGGCGACGCCGGTGAGCAGACCGCCGACGACCGCACCGCCCGCGACCGCAGCCGCCCCGCCCTGGAAGAGGACGATCACGGTCAGCGCGCCCACGGTGGCGCCCTGGCCGAAGCCGAGCACGTCGGGGCTGCCGAGCGGGTTGCGGGAGATGGTCTGGAAGACGGCGCCACCGGCACCGAGCGCCGCACCGACGAGGAGCCCGACCAGCACCCGCGGCAGGCGCAGGTCCGTGACGATGAACTCCTGCTGGAAGGTGCCGTGTCCGAAGAGTGTGGTGACGACCTCGCCCGGCGTCATCGAGAAGTCGCCGCTGCCGATGAGGACGACCGCCGCCCCGGCCGCGACGACCGCGAGCACCAGCACGACCAGGGCCGCCCGGACGTTCATCCGGAACGAGTAGCCTCCGGCGGTCCGCACGGCCCTCACCGAACGGGCGGCCCCCGCCGCCGCCTTCGTGTCCGCCGTCTCCTGGGTGGCCTTCACAGCTGGGACATCCTCTTGCGTCGTACGAGGTGGATGAAGACGGGACCGCCGAGCAGCGCGGTGACGATGCCGACCTGCAGTTCGGACGGCCTGGCGATGACCCGGCCGACCACGTCCGCGCCGAGCAGCAGCACCGGGGAGAGCACGGCCGCGTACGGCAGGATCCACCGCATGTCGGGACCGGTGATCGCCCGCACCAGGTGCGGGATCATCAGCCCGATGAAGACGATCGGGCCGCACGCGGCCGTCGCCGCCCCGCACAGCAGGGTGACGGCGAGCATGGCGAGGACCCGGGTCCGGGTCAGATGGGCGCCGAGGGACCGTGCGGTGTCGTCGCCCATCTCCAGGGCGTTGAGCGGCCGCGCGATGAACAGGGTGAGGAGCACACCGAGCGCGATGAAGGGCCACACCTTGCCGAGCGTCTCCGTGTTCGCGGAGGCCAGCGAGCCGACGGTCCAGAACCGCAGCCGGTCCAGCGCCGCCGAGTCCAGCAGCTGCACCGCGTTGACGTAGCCGTACAGCGCGGCGGTGACCGCCGTCCCGGCGAGCGCGAGCCGTACGGGAGTGGCGGACCGGCTGCCGCCGAGCAGATACACGGCGACCGAGACGATCGCGGCTCCGGCGAAGGCGAACCAGACGTATCCGGTCAGCGAGGTGACGCCGAAGAAGCTGATGGCGGTGACGACCGCCGCGGACGCGCCCGAGTTGACGCCGAGCAGTCCGGGCTCGGCCAGCGGGTTGCGGGTCAGGGCCTGCATCACCGCGCCGGCGAGCCCGAGCGCCGCACCGACGATCAGTCCGAGCACGGTCCGGGGGATGCGCACCTGCCGTACGAGGACGTCGTCGCCGCTCCCCCCGTAGTGGAACAGCCCGTGCCAGACGTCCGCGAGCGGCAGCGCCTTGGCGCCGATCGCGATACTCGCCAGGCACACCAGCACCAGTAGGGCCAGCGCCACCAGGAGGCCTGCGGCACGTACCGCGTGACGTCTGCGGGGCGCGGCCTTGGCAGGGGCGGCTATCGGGCCTGCGCTCGGGTTCGGGGGACTCTCAACCAACACGAGGTTAGGCTAGCCTACCCTCCTGTGAGCTCGGTCCGGCCGCCCACCTCGTCGGCCGCGAGCCCCGCTCCCCCGCGGAAACCGGAAGCCGAAGGCCGGCATCCGGAGCCGGGAAGCGGAAGCTCAGGGCCGGATCCGCCCGTCGCCCTACAGCCCCAGCCGGGCCACGGCCTTCTCCGCTTCCAGCCCGCACGCCCCGTCCCCGGCGTGCGACCACGCCGCTCCGCACAGGGCCCGCAGACCGTCGAGCGCGTCCCCGTCACCCTCCAGCAGCAGTGCGTCGCCCCGGACGGAGGCCGTCCAGCCGCCGCAGGTGTGGGCCTCGTCCGTACGCGTCACCTCGGGCTGACCCGTCAGCAGACCGCGCAGGTCCGCGTCGACGTACGTCGGCCGGTGCTCGGGCACCGCGGCCACCAGCTGCGCCGCGTCGGTCACTCCGGTGAGCACCAGCAGGGAGTCCACTCCCCCGTTGAACGCCCCCTCGATGTCCGTGTCGAGCCGGTCCCCGACCACCAGCGGCCGCTTCGCCCCGGTCCGCAGCACCGTCTCCCGGTGCATCGGCGGCAGCGGCTTCCCGGCCACCTGAGGCTCGGCGCCGGTCGCGATCCGTACGACCTCCACGGCGGCCCCGTTGCCCGGAGCGATCCCCCGGGCGCTCGGAATGGTCAGGTCGGTGTTGGAGGCGAACCACGGCAGCCCGCTGTTGACCGCGTAGGACGCCTCGGCGAACCGGCCCCACGTCATGTCGGGCCCGCCGTATCCCTGCGCCACCGCGACCGGGTCGTCGTCCGCCGACTCCACCGGCACCAGACCGCGTTCCCGCAGCGCCACCCGCAGTCCCTCGCCGCCGATCACCAGCACCCGCGCCCCCGCGGGCAGCTGATCGGCGATCAGCCGCGCCACGGCCTGCGCCGAAGTGATCACGTCGGCGGACTCGGCCGGCACCCCGAGCTCGGTCAGATGCTCCGCCACCGCCGCCGGGGTCCGCAGCGCGTTGTTGGTCACGTACGCCAGGTGCATCCCACCGTCCCGCGCGGTGCCGAGCGCCTCGACCGCATGGCCGATCGCCTGCCCGCCCGCGTACACCACCCCGTCAAGATCGAGCAGAGCCGTGTCGTACGCCTCGTTCAACGCGGTGCTGCTGCCGCTCGGCCTGGTCCTGCTCGCCTGACTCATATATCCCGCGCTCCTCATTGCCTGCGTATCCCCCGATCATCGCGCATCCGCGGAGCGCACATACGATGCAGAAATGAACACACGAGGCCCGGCGGACGAGGGACTGCGTCTGATTCCGTTCCGTGGACTGCGGTACGTCCCCGAACGGGTCGGCAGTCTCGCCGCGGTGACCTCGCCCCCGTACGACGTGGTCGTACGGCCCGACGGCCTGCTCCACCTGGAATCGGCTGATCCGCACAACATCGTGCGGCTGATCCTGCCGCAGGCCGACACCGCGTCCGCCCGCCACCAGCAGGCCGCGGCGACCCTGAACCGCTGGCTGGCGGAGGGAGTCCTCGCCCCCGATCCCGAGCCCGCGCTCTATGTGTACGAGCAGCGCAACGACGAGATCCTGCAACGCGGCGTAGTCGGCGCGCTGGCGCTCTCGGGCCCGGCGGACGGCGTCGTCCTCCCGCACGAGGACGTGATGGCCGATGTCGTCGAGGACCGCGCCGACCTGATGCGCACCACCGAGGCCCATCTCGAACCCCTGCTGCTGACCTACCGCAGCGACGCCGACGACAGCGCCGATACGGGCGCGAGCGGCGTCATCGAGCGGACGGTCTCCCGCCCGCCGCTGCTCGCGACCACCACCGAGGACGGCTTCAGCCACCGGCTGTGGGCGGTCACCGACCCGGCCGACCGCACGGAGATCGAGACGGACCTGGCCGGCCACCAGGCCCTGATCGCCGACGGCCACCACCGCTGGGCCACCTACCTCCGGCTCCAGCAGGAGCACGCCGAGCCCGGCCCGTGGGACTTCGGCCTGGTCCTCCTCGTCGACACGGCGCGCTACCCGCTGCGGGTCCGCTCCATCCACCGGCTGCTGCGCGGACTGCCCGTCGCCGACGCGCTCGCCGCGCTCACCGGTCTGTTCCGGGTCCGCACCGTCGAGGGTCCGCTCCCCCGGGCCCTGGACGCCCTGGCCGGCGCGGCGGCCGAGGGCAACGCCTTCCTGCTGGCCGGCGACGGCGGCTTCCACCTGATCGACCGCCCCGACGAGGCCCTGCTCACCCATACCGTTCCGGCGGACCGCCCGGCCGCCTGGCGCACCCTCGACGCGACGGTTCTGCATTCGGCACTGCTCGACCATGTCTGGCGCATCCCCGACGACCCGGCGCACATCGCCTACATCCACGACACCGCGGCAGCCGTCGAACAGGCCGAGCGCCACAACGCCACGGCGGTGCTGATGCATCCGGTACGCGAAGAAGTCGTACGGGACCTGGCCCGCCAGGGCGTGACCATGCCGCGCAAGTCGACCTCCTTCGGCCCCAAACCCGCCACCGGCCTGGTCCTGCGCAGCCTGCCCCTCGACTGACGGCCCTGCCCCGAACGCAGAAGAGGGCGGCACCCCGCGGGGTGCCGCCCTCTTCCTACGCGCTACGCCTTGACGGGACCATCGTCCTCATCGGCGTCGTCCTCTTCGTCCTCGTCCTCATCGGCGTCGTCGATGTCGTCGATGTCGTCGATGTCGTCCACCTCGACGACAACGACCGGCGCCTCGGCGGCGGGGGCGGGGGCTTCGTCCTCGTCGTCACCGAGAGCATCGACGAACTCGACCCCGTCCAGCTCGGCAAGCCGGTCCGACGCGTCCGTGGAACCGTCCTTGTCGGCCTCAAGAGCCTTGCCGAACCACTCGCGCGCCTCGTCCTCACGCCCTGCGGCCAGCAGCGCGTCCGCGTACGCATAGCGCAGGCGGGGCGTCCAGGGGTGCACGGCGCTGGACGCGAGCTCGGAGCTCTGCAGCGTCACGATGGCGGCGTCGATCTGCCCCATGTCCCTGCGGGCCCCGGCAGCCACCAGACGCATCTCGACCTGACCGGCCTTGTCCAGCTTCTGCACCTCGGGCTCGCCGGCCATGGCCATCGCCCGCTCGGGCCGGCCCAGTCCGCGCTCGCAGTCGGCCATCACGGGCCACAGCTCCACGGAACCGGTCATCCGCCGGGACGCCCGGAACTCCGCCAGCGCCTCCGCGTACTTCTGCGTCGCGTACGCGGCGAATCCGGCCGCCTCCCGCACCGCGGCCACACGCGAGGCCAGCCGCAGGGCGATGCGCGAGTACGCGTACGCCTGCTCGGGGTCCTCGTCGATCAGCCGGGCCACCATGACGAGGTTCCTGGCCACGTCCTCGGCCAGGGTCTTCGGCAGGCTCATCAGCTCCTGGCGGACGTCCTTGTCGATCTCGTGACCGGTGACGTCGTCAGGGATCGGAAGCCGCTTGATCGGCTCGCGGTCCCGGTCGTCCCGGCGCTCGTAACCACCGCGGTCGTCACGCCCGCGGTAGCCGCCGCTGCTGCCCCGGTCGTCACGCTGCCCACGGTAGCCACCACCTGAGGAGCCACCACGACTGTCGTCACGCCGGAAACCGCCGCCACCGGAACCACGGCTGTCATCGCGGCGGAAGCCGCCACCACTGGAACCGCGGTCGTCGCGGCGGAAGCCGCCGCTGCGGTTGTCGTCGCGACGCGGCCCACGCGGCTGGTCGTCACGCCGCTCGAACCCACCACTGGGACGCCCACCACGGTCATCATCACGACGCGGAGCCCGGTCATCACGACGGAACCCGCCGCCGGAGGAGGGACCACCACGGCTGTCGTCACGCCGGAACCCGCCGCCGGAGGAGCCACCGCCGCGGTTGTCGTCACGCCGGAAGCCACCACCGGAGGAGGCACCACCGCGGTTGTCGTCACGGCGGGGCGCACGGTCCCGGTCACGGTCGTCGCGGCGGAAGCCGCCGCTGCGGTTGTCGTCGTCGCGACGCGGCCCACGCGGCCGGTCGTCACGCCGCTCGAACCCACCACTGGGACGCCCACCACGGTCATCATCACGACGCGGAGCCCGGTCATCACGACGGAACCCACCGCCGGAGGAGGGACCACCACGGCTGTCATCGCGCCGGAAGCCACCACCGGAGGAGGGACCACCACGGCTGTCGTCACGCCGGAACCCGCCGCCGGAGGAGCCACCGCCGCGGTTGTCGTCACGCCGGAAGCCACCACCGGAGGAGGCACCACCGCGGTTGTCGTCACGGCGGGGCGCACGGTCCCGATCACGGTCGTCGCGGCGGAAGCCGCCGCTGCGGTTGTCGTCGTCGCGACGCGGCCCACGCGGCCGGTCATCGCGCCGCTCGAACCCACCACTGGGACGCCCACCACGGTCATCATCACGACGCGGAGCCCGGTCATCACGACGGAACCCACCACCGGAGGAAGGACCACCACGGCTGTCATCGCGACGGAAGCCACCACCGGAGGAGCCACCGCCGCGGTTGTCGTCACGCCGGAACCCGCCGCCGGAGGAGCCACCGCCGCGGTTGTCGTCACGCCGGGGCGCACGGTCATCGCGGCGGAAGCCGCCACCACCGCTGGTCGGCCGGCTGTCGTCACGACGGAACCCACCGCCGGAGGAGCCACCACCGCGGTTGTCATCACGACGGGGCGCACGGTCCCGGTCACGGTCGTCACGGCGGAAGCCGCCAGCACCACTGGTCGGCCGACTGTCATCGCGACGGAAACCGCCACCGCTGGTGGGCCGGCTGTCGTCACGACGGTTGCCGCCGCGGTCGTTGTCCCGACGCTGGCCGCCCGACCGGTCGTCACGACCGCCGCTGAAGCCGCCCCGGTCACCGCCGTCCCGGCGACGCGGCTCGCGCTCCGAACGATCGTCGGGAGAGTTGGTGGACATCGGTGGGGCTCCTGTCATCGGGTACTACAGACATTCTTGCGCAGCCGGTCAACCGACGCGCTTCGGCAAAACAAAAAGGACCCTTGGTCCCAGCGTTGAACGCTGGGACCAAGGGTCCTTCAAAGATTGTTCGGCGGCGTCCTACTCTCCCACAGGGTCCCCCCTGCAGTACCATCGGCGCTGAAAGGCTTAGCTTCCGGGTTCGGAATGTAACCGGGCGTTTCCCTAACGCAATGACCACCGAAACCCTATCGGGTTCTAGCGAACAAGCACACTTTTCAATTAAGTAGTGAAGCTGTTCAACCGGTGCGATAACTGTTCGCAACCCGGGAACAACACAGTGGACGCGAGCAACTGAGGACAAGCCCTCGGCCTATTAGTACCAGTCAGCTCCACCCGTTACCGGGCTTCCACATCTGGCCTATCAACCCAGTCGTCTACTGGGAGCCTTAACCAATCAAGTTGGTGGGAATACTCATCTCGAAGCAGGCTTCCCGCTTAGATGCTTTCAGCGGTTATCCTTTCCGAACGTAGCCAACCAGCCATGCCCTTGGCAGGACAACTGGCACACCAGAGGTTCGTCCGTCCCGGTCCTCTCGTACTAGGGACAGCCCTTCTCAATATTCCTACGCGCACAGCGGATAGGGACCGAACTGTCTCACGACGTTCTAAACCCAGCTCGCGTACCGCTTTAATGGGCGAACAGCCCAACCCTTGGGACCGACTCCAGCCCCAGGATGCGACGAGCCGACATCGAGGTGCCAAACCATCCCGTCGATATGGACTCTTGGGGAAGATCAGCCTGTTATCCCCGGGGTACCTTTTATCCGTTGAGCGACAGCGCTTCCACAAGCCACTGCCGGATCACTAGTCCCGACTTTCGTCCCTGCTCGACCCGTCGGTCTCACAGTCAAGCTCCCTTGTGCACTTACACTCAACACCTGATTGCCAACCAGGCTGAGGGAACCTTTGGGCGCCTCCGTTACTCTTTAGGAGGCAACCGCCCCAGTTAAACTACCCATCAGACACTGTCCCTGATCCGGATCACGGACCCAGGTTAGACATCCAGCACGACCAGAGTGGTATTTCAACGACGACTCCACAACCACTGGCGTGGCCGCTTCAAAGTCTCCCACCTATCCTACACAAGCCGAACCGAACACCAATATCAAACTATAGTAAAGGTCCCGGGGTCTTTCCGTCCTGCTGCGCGAAACGAGCATCTTTACTCGTAGTGCAATTTCACCGGGCCTATGGTTGAGACAGTCGAGAAGTCGTTACGCCATTCGTGCAGGTCGGAACTTACCCGACAAGGAATTTCGCTACCTTAGGATGGTTATAGTTACCACCGCCGTTTACTGGCGCTTAAGTTCTCAGCTTCGCCGACCCGAAAGTCAGCTAACCGGTCCCCTTAACGTTCCAGCACCGGGCAGGCGTCAGTCCGTATACATCGCCTTACGGCTTCGCACGGACCTGTGTTTTTAGTAAACAGTCGCTTCTCGCTGGTCTCTGCGGCCACCCCCAGCTCAGGAAGCAAGTTCCCTCACCAGTGATGGCCCCCCTTCTCCCGAAGTTACGGGGGCATTTTGCCGAGTTCCTTAACCATAGTTCACCCGAACGCCTCGGTATTCTCTACCTGACTACCTGAGTCGGTTTAGGGTACGGGCCGCCATGAAACTCGCTAGAGGCTTTTCTCGACAGCATAGGATCATCCACTTCACCACAATCGGCTCGGCATCAGGTCTCAGCCTTAATGTGTGACGGATTTACCTACCACACGGCCTACACCCTTACCCCGGGACTACCACCGCCCGGGCTGGACTACCTTCCTGCGTCACCCCATCGCTTACCTAGTACAAGTCTGGTTCGTCGGCTCCACCACTACCCTCAACTCCGAAGAGATCGGGCCGGCTTCACGGACTTAGCATCGCCTGATTCAGTATTGGGCGTTTCAAAGCGGGTACCGGAATATCAACCGGTTGTCCATCGACTACGCCTGTCGGCCTCGCCTTAGGTCCCGACTTACCCTGGGCAGATCAGCTTGACCCAGGAACCCTTAGTCAATCGGCGCACACGTTTCTCACGTGTGTATCGCTACTCATGCCTGCATTCTCACTCGTGAACCGTCCACAACTCGCTTCCGCGGCTGCTTCACCCGGCACACGACGCTCCCCTACCCATCCATACTCCCGTTGGGGATATGTGTATGAATGACACGACTTCGGCGGTACGCTTGAGCCCCGCTACATTGTCGGCGCGGAATCACTTGACCAGTGAGCTATTACGCACTCTTTCAAGGGTGGCTGCTTCTAAGCCAACCTCCTGGTTGTCTCTGCGACTCCACATCCTTTCCCACTTAGCGTACGCTTAGGGGCCTTAGTCGATGCTCTGGGCTGTTTCCCTCTCGACTATGGAGCTTATCCCCCACAGTCTCACTGCCGTGCTCTCACTTACCGGCATTCGGAGTTTGGCTAAGGTCAGTAACCCGGTAGGGCCCATCGCCTATCCAGTGCTCTACCTCCGGCAAGAAACACACGACGCTGCACCTAAATGCATTTCGGGGAGAACCAGCTATCACGGAGTTTGATTGGCCTTTCACCCCTAACCACAGGTCATCCCCCAGGTTTTCAACCCTGGTGGGTTCGGTCCTCCACGAAGTCTTACCTCCGCTTCAACCTGCCCATGGCTAGATCACTCCGCTTCGGGTCTTGAGCGCGCTACTAAATCGCCCTATTCGGACTCGCTTTCGCTACGGCTTCCCCACACGGGTTAACCTCGCAACACACCGCAAACTCGCAGGCTCATTCTTCAAAAGGCACGCAGTCACGACGCACCGAGTAAACTCGATGCGCGACGCTCCCACGGCTTGTAGGCACACGGTTTCAGGTACTATTTCACTCCGCTCCCGCGGTACTTTTCACCATTCCCTCACGGTACTATCCGCTATCGGTCACCAGGGAATATTTAGGCTTAACGGGTGGTCCCGCCAGATTCACACGGGATTTCTCGGGCCCCGTGCTACTTGGGTGTCTCTTAAACGAGCCGTTAATGTTTCAGCTACGGGGGTCTTACCCTCTACGCCGGACCTTTCGCATGTCCTTCGCCTACATCAACGGTTTCTGACTCGTCTCACAGCCGGCAGACTATGAAAAAGAGATCCCACAACCCCGCATGCGCAACCCCTGCCGGGTATCACACGCATACGGTTTGGCCTGATCCAGTTTCGCTCGCCACTACTCCCGGAATCACGGTTGTTTTCTCTTCCTGAGGGTACTGAGATGTTTCACTTCCCCTCGTTCCCTCCACACTGCCTATGTGTTCAGCAGCGGGTGACAGCCCATGACGACTGCCGGGTTTCCCCATTCGGACACCCCCGGATCAAAGCTTGGTTGACAGCTCCCCGGGGCCTATCGTGGCCTCCCACGTCCTTCATCGGTTCCTGGTGCCAAGGCATCCACCGTGCGCCCTTAAAAACTTGGCCACAGATGCTCGCGTCCACTGTGCAGTTCTCAAGCAACGACCAGCCACCCATCACCCCGCCCTTACAGGCGAGTTCACTGGGGCCGGCGTTTGAAGGCAGCCTTACGGCCATACCTTCAGACACCCAACAGCGCGCCCAGTACCCGGAATTCAATCGGTTCGTTTTCCACGCTCCGAGGAGCAGTACTTACGACCCGGTTGAACCACCAGGTACTGAATAGTCAACGTTCCACCCATGAGCAACCAGCACCGAACATTCGCCGGTGTACTGGCCTCTGACCGAACCGAGGTCCGGTAAGAAGTGCTCCTTAGAAAGGAGGTGATCCAGCCGCACCTTCCGGTACGGCTACCTTGTTACGACTTCGTCCCAATCGCCAGTCCCACCTTCGACAGCTCCCTCCCACAAGGGGTTGGGCCACCGGCTTCGGGTGTTACCGACTTTCGTGACGTGACGGGCGGTGTGTACAAGGCCCGGGAACGTATTCACCGCAGCAATGCTGATCTGCGATTACTAGCAACTCCGACTTCATGGGGTCGAGTTGCAGACCCCAATCCGAACTGAGACCGGCTTTTTGAGATTCGCTCCGCCTCGCGGCATCGCAGCTCATTGTACCGGCCATTGTAGCACGTGTGCAGCCCAAGACATAAGGGGCATGATGACTTGACGTCGTCCCCACCTTCCTCCGAGTTGACCCCGGCAGTCTCCTGTGAGTCCCCATCACCCCGAAGGGCATGCTGGCAACACAGAACAAGGGTTGCGCTCGTTGCGGGACTTAACCCAACATCTCACGACACGAGCTGACGACAGCCATGCACCACCTGTCACCCGACCACAAGGGGGGCCGTATCTCTACGGCTTTCCGGGCGATGTCAAGCCTTGGTAAGGTTCTTCGCGTTGCGTCGAATTAAGCCACATGCTCCGCTGCTTGTGCGGGCCCCCGTCAATTCCTTTGAGTTTTAGCCTTGCGGCCGTACTCCCCAGGCGGGGAACTTAATGCGTTAGCTGCGGCACCGACGACGTGGAATGTCGCCAACACCTAGTTCCCAACGTTTACGGCGTGGACTACCAGGGTATCTAATCCTGTTCGCTCCCCACGCTTTCGCTCCTCAGCGTCAGTAATGGCCCAGAGATCCGCCTTCGCCACCGGTGTTCCTCCTGATATCTGCGCATTTCACCGCTACACCAGGAATTCCGATCTCCCCTACCACACTCTAGCCTGCCCGTATCGACTGCAGACCCGGGGTTAAGCCCCGGGCTTTCACAACCGACGCAACAAGCCGCCTACGAGCTCTTTACGCCCAATAATTCCGGACAACGCTTGCGCCCTACGTATTACCGCGGCTGCTGGCACGTAGTTAGCCGGCGCTTCTTCTGCAGGTACCGTCACTTTCGCTTCTTCCCTGCTGAAAGAGGTTTACAACCCGAAGGCCGTCATCCCTCACGCGGCGTCGCTGCATCAGGCTTTCGCCCATTGTGCAATATTCCCCACTGCTGCCTCCCGTAGGAGTCTGGGCCGTGTCTCAGTCCCAGTGTGGCCGGTCGCCCTCTCAGGCCGGCTACCCGTCGTCGCCTTGGTAGGCCATTACCCCACCAACTAGCTGATAGGCCGCGGGCTCATCCTTCACCGCCGGAGCTTTTAACCTTCCCCCATGAGAGAGAAAGTATTATCCGGTATTAGACCCCGTTTCCAGGGCTTGTCCCAGAGTGAAGGGCAGATTGCCCACGTGTTACTCACCCGTTCGCCACTAATCCACCCCGAAAGGCTTCATCGTTCGACTTGCATGTGTTAAGCACGCCGCCAGCGTTCGTCCTGAGCCAGGATCAAACTCTCCGTGAATGTTTTCCCGTAATCGGGTAGACACACACGAGAGCGGAACGGTCAGGTCGGAATAAGACCGACCGTTCACTGTGTCCTCGCTGTGTTCATTGCCTACCAGGCCGGTAAAGGCCTGCTAGGACTTTCAAAGGAACCTCGAACCTGCCGAAGCAGGTCGGGGTATCAACATATCTGGCGTTGACTTTTGGCACGCTGTTGAGTTCTCAAGGAACGGACGCTTCCTTTGTACTCACCCTCTCGGGCTTTCCTCCGGGCGCTTCCCTTCGGTCTTGCGTTTCCGACTCTATCAGACTCTTTCGTGTCCGATTCCCGGTCGAAGCGGGCCTCGCATTTACCGCTTTCCAGGAATTCGCTTTCGCGCTTTCCCTTTCGGCGTGTTCACTACTTTAGCCGATTCCCCCGGTGACTCATAATCGAGTCATCAGACCGGATTTCGGCATGCCGAAATCCGCACCCAGAGGGTGAGTCGTAGGTAGTGGTTGGCCACTTCGAGTTGCTCGGCGTGCGATCCGATGGACCGAACCAGAAGCTGTACCCGTGTCAAGCGGCTCGGACTACATTAGGCGTCCCCCAAGGGCGAGTCAAGTTGACCGTCGGCGCGGCGCATGGGCCCGGTACGGGCTCACCGTGGGGTCTCCGTCGATCCAGAAACGCCAGGGATGTGTCGCCCCGTCACCGCCCACACCCGTGCGCGGACCGTTGCGTACCTGGTCGCGCGGTGGTGGGGTGCCCCGCAGTACGGAGAGGTCGGCACCCGGGTGGGCGATGGCGTCCGTGCCGTCGAGTGCCCGGTCGATGTCGAGCGCCGTCGCGAGACGGGCCGGCCCTTTGGCCAGTTCTCGGTCATTGCGGGCCGAGAACCGACGTTTGCGGGTGAGGTCGGCGCCCGTACGGATGTCGCCGGCCCTGAGCAGGACACCGCTCGCCATGCCCTCCGGGCCGCACACCAGGTTGAGGCAGTGCCACATGCCGTAGGTGAAGTAGACGTACGCATGGCCGGGGGGTCCGTACATGACGCCGTTGCGCCGCGTCCGGCCGCGGAAGGCGTGGGAGCCGGGGTCGATCTCCCCCGCGTACGCCTCCACCTCGGTGAGCCGCAGTTCGATCGGGCCGTCCGGCGTGCTGCGGACCAGGGTCCGGCCCAGGAGGTCCGGTGCCACCTCCAGGACGGGGCGGTCGAAGAAGTCCCGCGTCAGCGGCGTACGGTCCTGGCCATCGATCATGACGTCCGAGGTTACCGGGAACCGACTACGGTCATGGCGCGTATGTAGGGGTCAGGACCTAGGAGGAGAAAACATGGGCTTCAAGCGGCTGCTCGCGAGCATGGGTGCCGGTGGCGCCTCGGTGGAGACGGAGCTGACCGAGGTCAACGTCGTGCCGGGTGGAGTGGTGCAGGGCGAGGTGCGGATCCAGGGCGGGTCCGTCGACCAGCAGATCGAGGGGCTCTCCGTCGGCCTGCAGGCCCGGGTCGAGGTCGAGGGCCAGGACCAGGAGACCAAGCAGGACATCGAGTTCACCAAGCTGCGGATCGGCGGCGCGTTCGAGGCGCGGGCCGGGGCGGTGCACGTCGTGCCGTTCGGGCTCGAGATCCCGTGGGAGACGCCGATCACGATGTTCGCCGGCCAGCACCTGCACGGCATGAACATCGGGGTGACCACGGAGCTGGAGATCGCGCGGGCACTGGACTCGGGCGACCTGGACCCCATCAACGTGCACCCGCTGCCGGCCCAGCAGGCCATCCTGGACGCCTTCGGGCAGCTGGGCTTCGGTTTCCGCAGTGCGGACATGGAGCGCGGGCACATCCGCGGCACCCGTCAGCGGCTGCCGTTCTACCAGGAGATCGAGTTCTTCCCGCCGTCGCAGTACCGGGGGCTGAACCAGGTCGAGCTGACGTTCGTCGCGGACGACCGCGAGATGGACGTCGTCCTGGAGATGGACAAGAAGCCGGGGCTCTTCAGTGAGGGCAGCGACTCGTACCGCGCGTTCAAGGTCGGTCTGAACGACTTCCGGGGGACCGACTGGACGGCGTACCTGAACCAGTGGCTTGCGCAGGTCGGCGGGCAGCGCAACTGGCTCTAGGGTCGAATGGAAGTCGGAGGGAAGGAGAGGAGGACGGAGACCTTCGGGTCGTCCGGACTCCTTCCGGGACCGTATCGGTCCTTCGAGTCCTTCCGAGTCCTTCCGAGAGCAGAACCGATCAGGAGAGGTGCTGACGTGACCGAGCCGAAGAGGGCCCCGCTTCCGCACGACTTCCATCCCGAGGTCCCGTCCTTCACCGTGGTGAGCGAGGACCTGGCACCGGGGGCCGTGCTTGCGGACGCGCAGGTGTTCGCGGCGGGGAACACCTCGCCGCAGCTGCGGTGGGAGGGTTTCCCGCCGGAGACGAAGAGTTTCGCCGTGACGTGCTTCGACCCGGACGCCCCGACGGGCAGCGGGTTCTGGCACTGGGTGGTCTTCGACATCCCCGCGTCGGTCACCGAGCTGCCCGCGGGTGCGGGCAGCGGGAAGTTCGAGGGCCTGCCCGCCGGCGCCGTGCAGGTGCGCAACGACTACGGGTCGAAGGATTTCGGCGGCGCCGCTCCGCCGGCCGGCGAGAACCACCGCTACGTGTTCACCGTCTACGCGGTGGACAGCGAGAAGCTCGGTCCCGACAGCGATGCCTCTCCCGCGGTGATCGGTTTCAACCTGCGGTTCCACACGCTGGGCCGGGCCCAGCTGATCGGTGAGTACGCGGAGCCCGCCGCCGGCGAGTGAAGCAAAGGGTTCCACCCCTGTTTGCCCTGCCCTGGTCTTGGAGAGATCAGGGCAGGGCATTTTTTATTGCGTTGTCCATCACGGCCTGCCCGGACAGAGTTGATCCGGGCCTGCCAGGGGGCGGGCGGCACACGGGAGGTGGGCGAGATGCGGGACACGCTGGTGCTGAACGCGAGCTTCGAGCCGCTGTCGACGGTGACACTGAACCGTGCGGTGGTGCTGATTCTGCAGGACAAGGCCGTCGTCGAGCAGTCGCATCCCGAGCTCCGTATGCGTGGTGCCGCGGTGGACATTCCGGTGCCCCGGGTGATCAGGCTCTGCCGGTACGTACGGGTGCCGTTCCGAAGACAGGCTCCGTGGTCCAGAAGGGGTGTGCTGATCCGCGACCAGCACCGGTGCGCGTACTGCGGGCGCCGGGCGAGCACCGTCGACCACGTGGTGCCGCGTGCCCAGGGCGGGCAGGACACCTGGCTGAACACGGTGGCCTCGTGCGCCGAGGACAACCACCGCAAGGCGGCGCGTACGCCTCAGGAGGCGGGGATGCCGCTGCTGCGGCAGCCGTTCGTGCCGTCTCCGGCGGACGCGATGCTGCTGGCGCTGGGGGCCGGTGACCGGTCGGCGCTGCCGGAGTGGCTGGCACAGTCCGCGGCGTAGCCGCCGTACGCCCGGTGACGTAGAGGAGCCCGCTTCCCGGGAGGGAGCGGGCTTCCGCGTGTCAGCGGAGCACGAGCTGGACGATGGCGACCGTACCGACCGTGACGATCAGGACGCGCAGGAACGTGGGGCTGAGCCGGCGGCCGATCTTGGCGCCGAGCTGGCCGCCGAGTGCGGAGCCGACGGCGATGAGGACGACGGCGGTCCAGTCGAAGTCCGCGACGAAGAGGAAGAAGAGCGCGGCGATGCTGTTGACGACGGCGGCCAGGACGTTCTTCACGGCGTTGAGGCGCTGCATGGTGTCGTCGAGCAGCATGCCCATCAGGGAGAGGTAGATGATCCCCTGGGCGGCGGTGAAGTAGCCGCCGTAGACGCTGGCGAGCATCAGTCCGGTGAACAGGAGCGGGCCGCCGTCGGGGCGGGCGGTCGTGCCGGTGTGGGCGCGTCGGCGCTGGACCGCTTTGCTGATGCGTGGTTGCAGGATGACGAGGACGAGGGCCAGGGCGACGAGGACCGGGACGATGGTCTCGAAGGCCGTGGAGGGCAGTGCCAGCAGCAGGGTGGCGCCGGTGAGGCCGCCGATCAGCGCGCCGACGGAGAGCTTGAGGACACGGTGGCGCTGTCCTTCGAGTTCCTTGCGGTAGCCGATCGCGCCGCTGATGGAACCGGGGATCAGGCCGAGCGCGTTGGAGACCGTCGCGGTGACCGGGGGCAGGCCGGTGGCGAGCAGGACCGGGAAGGTGATCAGCGTTCCCGAGCCGACGATCGTGTTGATCGTGCCCGCGCTGATGCCCGCGACGAAGACGGCGAGCATCTCCCAGGTGGTCATGTCGGATCCCCCGTGGATGGTCGGTGCTTGGTGCACTGATCATGCACGAGGGGATGTACACGTCAGTCGACCGGGGGTTCCTCGCGGCGTTCCTTGTCGGAGTTGCCCGTGTTGAAGCCGGGCATCCCGGTGCCGAGGTTGCCGAAGGCGCCGCTGAGGCCCTTGAGGGCGTCGCCGATCTCGCTGGGCACGATCCAGAGCTTGTTGGCGTCACCCTCGGCGATCTTGGGGAGCATCTGGAGGTACTGGTACGAGAGGAGCTTCTGGTCCGGGTCGCCGGCGTGGATCGCCTCGAAGACCGTACGGACGGCCTGCGCCTCGCCCTCCGCGCGCAGGGCGGCCGCCTTCGCCTCGCCCTCGGCGCGCAGGATCGCGGACTGCTTCTCGCCCTCCGCGGTGAGGATCGCGGACTGCCTCGTTCCTTCGGCCTGGAGGATCGCGGCGCGCTTGTCACGGTCGGCGCGCATCTGCTTCTCCATCGAGTCCTGGATGGAGGTGGGCGGCTCGATCGCCTTCAGCTCGACGCGGTTGACGCGGATGCCCCACTTGCCGGTGGCCTCGTCGAGGACTCCGCGCAGGGCCGCGTTGATCTCCTCGCGGGAGGTCAGGGTCCGCTCCAGGTCCATGCCGCCGATGATGTTGCGGAGCGTGGTGACGGTGAGCTGCTCGATGGCCTGGATGTAGCTGGCGACCTCGTACGTCGCCGCCCTGGCGTCGGTCACCTGGTAGTAGATGACGGTGTCGATGTTGACGACCAGGTTGTCCTGGGTGATCACCGGCTGGGGCGGGAAGGGGACGACCTGTTCGCGGAGGTCGATCCGGTTGCGGATCGAGTCGATGAACGGGACGACGATGTTCAGGCCTGCGTTGAGGGTGCGGGTGTACCGGCCGAAACGCTCCACGATGGCGGCGCTGGCCTGTGGGATGACCTGGATCGTCTTGATCAGAGCGATGAAGACGAGCACCACCAGAATGATCAGGACGATGATGATCGGTTGCATCGTTTCCTCGTGCCCTTCGGTTGCCGACGGATCGCGATGATCGGGGTCGAGATCGTATGGGGGCCGTGGATCAGGTTGTGCGTCCTGCCGGTCCGGATTCCATGATGATCTACATCGAGTCTGGCAGAACGGGCGCCGCCGCGGGGGCTGTTCGGTTACATGACGACGGCCGTGGCACCGTCGATGTCGACGACATCGACCTGTTGGCCCGGTTCGAAGGTCAGTTCCGCGTCGAGGGCGCGGGCCGACCAGATCTCTCCGGCGAGCTTGATCCGGCCGCCGCTGCCGTCGACCCGTTCCAGGACGACGGCCTGACGGCCCTTCAACGCGTCTATTCCGGTGGCGAGATGGGGCCGGTCCGCGCGATGCCGGTTGGCGATCGGGCGGACCACGGCGATGAGTGCCACCGAGACGATGACGAAGACCAGGACCTGGGCCACGATTCCGCCGCCGAGAGCCGCGACGACCGCGGCGGCGATCGCTCCGACGGCGAACATGCCGAACTCGGGCATCGCGGTCAGGACCAGGGGGATGCCCAGTCCCACCGCGCCGATCAGCCACCACACCCACGCGTCGATGTCCACGTGGTCATCGTATGACCGCGAGCACCTCCGCGGACAGTGCGCGAGCCGGCGGACCGGCCAACGGCCGTCAGCCGAGCGGAAGTCCGCGAGCGGTGTAGCGGTCGCCCTGGTGCTCGACGACGAGCGGCAGGCCGAAGCAGAGGGAGAGGTTGCGGGAGCTGAGCTCGGTCTCCATGGGGCCGGCCGCGAGCACCTTGCCCTGACGGATCATCAGGACGTGGGTGAAGCCGGGCGCGATCTCCTCGACGTGGTGCGTGACCATGATCATGGAGGGCGCGTACGGGTCGCGGGCCAGCCGGCCGAGACGGCGGACCAGGTCCTCGCGGCCGCCGAGGTCGAGACCGGCGGCCGGCTCGTCGAGGAGCAGCAGCTCGGGGTCGGTCATCATCGCGCGGGCGATCAGGGTGCGCTTGCGCTCGCCCTCGGAGAGGGTGCCGAACTTCCGCTCCAGGTAGTCGGTCATGCCGAGCCGGTCGAGGAAGGCGCGGGCCCGGTCCTCGTCGACCTTGTCGTAGTTCTCGTTCCACGTGGCGGTCATGCCGTACGCGGCGGTGAGCACCGTCTGCAGGACCGTCTGGCGCTTGGGCAGCTTCTCCGCCATGGCGACGCCCGCGATGCCGATGCGGGGGCGCAGGTCGAAGACGTCGGTGCCGACGCCGCCGAGCTGCTCGCCGAGGATGGTGGCGCTGCCCTTGGTCGGGAAGAGGTAGCTGGACGCGATGTTGAGGAGGGTGGTCTTGCCGGCGCCGTTCGGGCCGAGGATGACCCAGCGCTCCCCCTCCTTGACCGACCAGGAGACATCGTCCACCAGAGCGCGTCCGTCGCGGACCACGGATACGTCCACCAGCTCCAGTACATCGCTCATGAGCGCGTTGTCTCCCCATGCAGTCTCGAGATCGTCGCGTGCCTGTGGGCACAGCTCCCAGGGAAAACCTACGCCACCGCGCGAACGCTTCCGGCGCTGGGCCCGTGGTCGGGCGGTCACCGTACCGCCGTCGCGCGGCCTTGGGGCGGGTCCTGGGAGGGTGGGGACAGGGCGTGGGTGCGTTCCCTAGGCTGGTGCCATGCTTTCGGAACCACGCTCAGGGCTGCTGGCCGCTTGGGGCAACGCGCTGCTGGCCGGACTCGTGTCGCCCGACGACGCGGCGCTGGCCATTGTCGGGGAGGACGCGGTTCACCGCGTCGAGGGACTGCCGGGTGAGGCCGGGCCGGTCGGGCTCACGCTCGCGCTGGGGCGGCTGCGGGCGCTGGGGGTGACGGGTTTCCGGGTCGCGCTGCCGGTTCCCGGGCATCCGCTGGGGCTCAGCGGCCCTGCGGAGTTCAACGCCCGGGCGCTGGAGGCCGAGGAGGCGGTGGTCACCTTCGGTGCGCCGTACGGGCTGGTGCCCGAGGTGCGTGAGGCGGGGCCCGCCGGGGATCTTCATGTCGACGTGGTGTGGCAGTGCCTCGCGGTGCGCGAGGCGCCGCCGGCCGATGTGCCGTCGCTGGGCGAGGCCGAGCGGGAGCTCGCGGAGGCGTTGCGGGATGCGACGGCGCTGCTGTCGCGGCTCGACGTGGCCGGTTCGGGGCCGGTGGCCGAGGCCGCGGTGGACGCGTACCGGGCGCGGGCGGAGCGGGGCCGCGAGGTGCTCGCCCCCGGGTATCCGCCGCGGGCGGTCCGGGTGCTGGAGCTGGCGCAGCGGGTCGGGCTGCTGGTCTCGGTGGCACAGGAGAACGGTCACGGCGGTGCGGTGAGCGCGTCGGAGATGGCGGCGCGGGGTGAGGCGCTGCGGCCGGTGGAGCGGGTGGCGCGGCGGGCGCAGGTCGCGGCGTACAACGCGTATGTGGAGGAGCGGGCGCGGTAGGTGGGGGCGGGGCGTGTACGGGGGCGGGCGCGCCTGCTCCTTGTCCTCAAGCGCCGGACGGGCTGGAAGAGATGCCCTCGATCGCCGGGCGGGCTTGATTGTGCGCTGATGGGCTGCCTTACGCGCGGGCGGGCGCCGGACGGGCCTGATTGTGCGCGGGCTGACCTCGCACGCCGCGCAGCGTTTGATCTCGGCGCCTGACAGGGCCGTTTACGCGTGATGCCGCCGCCCGGTCCCCGCAGGGGCCGGACGGCGGCATCGCCGTGTGTGTGGCGCGTCAGCCGTTCAGGCCGAAGTTGCCGAAGGCCGGGTTGAGCAGGCCGATCACGTTGACCGTGTTGCCGACCACGTTCACCGGGACGTGGACCGGGACCTGGACGAGGTTGCCGCTGGCCACACCCGGGGAGTGGGCCGCGACACCGTGGGCGCCCGCACCGCTGTGGCCGGTGGCGGAGGCCGCGCCGGCACCGGCGGCGATGATGCCACCGGCGATCATGGTGACGGCAGCAGCCTTCTTCAGGTTCTTCACTTCAGGATCCTCCTAGCGTCGCTGCGGCCAGCCGCCGCAGCACGCCATGAAGAACGCACCGGGCCGGAAGAAGATGCGCCGTTCGGGTGACGTACACCCGGGAGTGTGAATCATGGGCCGCAGGGTGACGCCTGTTCCGGTCTCCCGGGCCGGTTGCCGCTCAGCCCGCCGCCCCGTGCCGGACCGCCCAGAGCGCCGCCTGGGTGCGGTCGGACAGGTCCAGCTTCATGAGGATGTTCGAGACGTGGGTCTTGACCGTCTTCTCGGAGAGGACCAGAGCCCGCGCGATCTCGCGGTTGGAACGGCCGTCGGCGATCAGGCCGAGCACCTCCCGCTCCCGTTCGGTGAGGGTGCTCCCCCGGCCGGTCCCGGAGCCCGGATCGTCCTGGGCGAGCAGTGCGCCCGCCACTTCCGGCTGGAGCAGCACGTGGCCCGCGTACACCGAGCGGATGGCGCCGGCCAGCGCGTCCGGGTCGACGTCCTTGTACACGTAGCCGGAGGCTCCGGCGCGCAGGGCGGGGACGACCGTGCGCTGTTCGGTGAAGCTGGTGACGATCAGCACCTTGGCGGGGTTCTCCAGTTCGCGGAGCCTGCGCAGCGCCTCGATGCCGTCGGTGCCGGGCATCTTGATGTCCATCAGCACCACGTCGGGACGCAGCTCCTCGGTCCTGGCCACTCCCTCCGCGCCGTCGGACGCCTCGCCGACGACCTCTATGTCGTCCTGGATCTCCAGGAACGTACGCAGACCGCGGCGGACCACCTGGTGGTCGTCGACCAGCAGCACCCTGATGATCCGGTCAGCCACCGGGTACCTCCATCTCGATCGTGGTGCCCTTGCCGGGCGCCGATTCAACGGTGAGCCGCCCGCCGACCCCGCTCGCGCGGTCCCGCATCGAGACCAGGCCCAGGTGCCGTCCCGCCCGGCGGGTGGCGGCGGGTTCGAAGCCGCGGCCGTCGTCCGTGATCCGCAGCACCGTGTCACTGCCGCGACGGGTGAGGGTGACGTCGACGTGTGCGGCCTCCGAGTGCCGCAGGGCGTTGTGGAGGGCCTCCTGGGAGACCCTGAGCAGTGCCTCCTCCTGGGAGGCGGGCAGGGCCCGGATGCCCACGCTCCGGAAGGTGACGCGGGCGGTGTGCGCGCGGTCCAGGACCTGGATCTGGGTGCGGAGGGTGGCGATGAGGCCGTCCTCGTCGAGCGCCGCGGGGCGCAGCTCGATGACGGCGGCCCGCAGTTCGTCGACGGCCTCCGCAGCCAGCGCGGCGACCTGCTGGAGCTCGCCCTTGGCCCGTGCCGGGTCGCGGTCGACCAGGGTGGCGGCGGCCTGGGCGGTGAGCCGCAGGGAGAAGAGCTTCTGGCTGACGGCGTCGTGCAGCTCGTGGGCGAGCCGGGAGCGCTCCTCGGCGATGGTGAGCTCGCGGCTGCGTTCGTACAGCCGGGCGTTGGTGAGGGCGATCGCGGCGTGCTGGGCGAGGATCGACAGCAGTTCCTCGTCATCGGCGGTGAAGCCGCAGCTGCCCTCCGGCTTCGGGCAGCGCTTGTTGGCCAGGAAGAGGGCGCCGATGACGTCGTCGCCGTCCCTGATCGGCAGCCCGAGGAAGTCGGACATGTCGGGGTGGGCGGAGGGCCAGCCCTCGAAGCGCGGGTCCTTGCGGACGTCGGCCAGGCGCTCGGGCTTCGCCTCGTGGAGCATCGCGGCGAGGATGCCGTGCTGGCGCGGGAGCGGCCCGATGGCCTTCCACTGCTCGTCGCTGACGCCGTCGACGACGAACTGGGCGAAGCCTCCGTGGTCGTCGGGGACCCCCAGGGCCGCGTACTCGGCGTCCAGCAGTTCGCGGGCCGACGCGACGATCGTCTTCAGGACGTCCCGCATCTCGAGGTGCCGGCTCATGGCGAGCAGCGCGGCGCTGACGGCTGCGAGGCCCGACGGTGGGCTGTGGCTCATGGCCCTCACCGTACCGGCGGGCCGTACCCCCCGTATCCGCCTGTGGACGGCCGCTGATTAGGGCGTGGGGACTAGGTCGAAGGGCCTTGCGGTTGCGGCCCGGGGACGAGGCGCCGCCGGGGCGGTCCTTTCTACGTTGGAGGGGTCCGGGGCCGGCCGGTGGCCGCCCACGGGGCTCATGACGGTTCGAAGGGGACGGTTGTCATGTCTGTCGCATTGATTACGGGTGGTTCCAGGGGGCTGGGCCGTGCGCTGGCCGAGGCGCTCGCGGAACGGGGCTGGGATCTGGTCCTGGACGCCAGGACCGCCGGGGCTCTCCAGGAGACGGCGGACGGGCTGCGGAGCCGGTACGGGGCCCGGGTGGTGGCGCTCGCCGGTGATGTCACCGACGACGCGCACCGGGCGGAGCTCGCGGCGGCCGCGCGCGGGCTCGGCGGGCTCGATCTGCTGGTGAGCAATGCCAGCGCGCTGGGCGCCGAGCCGCTCGTACGCCTCGAGGCGCTGACGCCGGAGGGGCTGCGGCAGGCGCTGGAGACCAATGTGGTGGCGGCGCTCGGCCTGCTGCGGGAGACCCTGCCGCTGCTGCGGGCCGCGGCGGCGGGCTCGGTCGTGGTGGTCAGCTCGGACGCGGCCGCGGAGCCGTATCCCGCCTGGGGCGGTTACGGGGCGTCGAAGGCTGCGCTCGACCAGCTGGCCGCGGTGCTGGGGGTGGAGGAGCCGGGGCTGCGGGTGTGGGCCGTCGATCCGGGTGACATGGGGACGGCGCTCTACGCGGCGGCGGTACCGGACGACGACGATCCGCGGCCGCGTCCGGAGAGCGTGGCGCCCGCGTTCCTGCGGCTGCTGGACCTGCGGCCGGTGAGCGGGCGCTATGCGGCGACGGCGCTGCTTCGGGCGGCGGGCGCCGGGGCCGGGGAGGAGCGGTGACCGCGCTCGACGCGCTGCGGGTGCCCGCCGAGCTGCTCGCGCGGGTGCCGGCCGAGCAGCGGGGTGCGGGACGGGACGACGTACGGCTGCTGGTGTCGCGGGGGCGGGAGGTCTCGCACCACGCGTTCCGGGAGCTGCCGGGGCAGCTGAGGGCCGGTGACGTGCTGGTGGTGAACACGTCCCCGACGCTGGCCGCCGCGGTGAACGGGCGGGTGGGCGGCGACCGGGTGGTGGTGCACTTCTCGACCCGGGGCGCGGACGGGCGCTGGGCGGTGGAGCTGCGGCGGCCGGACGGGGCCGGGGCGACGCTGCCGCGCCCCGGCGGGCCGGCCGGGGCGGCCGTCCGGCTGCCGGGCGGCTCGCAGCTGGTGCTCGTGGAGCCGGTGGGCGGCGCGGGCGACGGGGCGCGGCTGTGGTGGACGCGGGGAGGGATCGACGTGCCGGGGCTGCTGCGGCGGTACGGGCGGCCGATCCGGTACGGGTACACGGAGCGGGACCAGCCGCTGTCCGCGTATCAGACGGTGTTCGCGCTGCCGGCCGCCGACGGGAGCGGTTCGGCGGAGATGCCGAGCGCGGCCCGGCCCTTCACCGCCGGGCTCGTGGCGGCTCTGGTGAGCCGCGGGGTGCAGTTCGCACCGCTGACGCTGCACACGGGGGTGGCTTCCGCGGAGGCGCACGAGCCGCCGTATCCGGAGCCCTTCGAGGTGCCGTCGACCACCGCGTGGCTGGTGAACGCGGCCCGGGCGGGCGGCGGGCGGGTGATCGCGGTGGGGACGACGGCGGTGCGCGCGCTGGAGTCGTCGGCCGGCCCCGACGGGGTGGTGCGGGCGGCCGCCGGCTGGACGGATCTGGTGGTGACGCCGCAGCGGGGCGTGCGGGTGGTCGACGGGCTGCTGACCGGTCTGCACGAGCCACGGGCCTCGCACCTGCTGATGCTGGAGGCGGTCGCGGGCAGGGAGGCGCTGGACCGCGGATACGGGGAGGCGCTGCGCCACCGGTACCTCTGGCACGAGTTCGGGGACGTCCATCTCCTGCTGCCCGCGGGGCCCGGGCGGGGGTTCCGGGAGCCGCGACCCGTTCCGGAGCATCACAGTCCGAATTGCTGAAGCAACATTCGGTGATTCTGTTACCTGCTCGATGTGAGGACGCGCATAGGACCCACGTCACTTACGAAGCCGCCTAGTGGACCAATAAGGGCGATTTGAGTGGGCATGAGTACCCAAATGTCCGATTGGGCGGACCCCGGCTCCACTACCTGGCTTCGTACGTCACACCTTTGCCACGACATTTTGCTGCCGCTAAGAATTGCTGTTGTCCCCGACGGAGATGCGAAGTCGCCTCCCGTCTTCGTCCTCCGTGAGGACTCCCGCGATTCGAAGAGGTACGCCTGTATGTCCGCGTCCAGCATTCCCGGCCGTCTCCGCCGCCTGAACAAGACCCAGAAGCTCTCCGCCGCCGGCATCTCCGCCGTCGCCGCCGCGGCACTCTCCTTGTCCCTGGTGCCCGGTCACGCCGCAGAGGCCGAGACCGAGCCCCAGGCACTCTCCGCCGCTCCGGTCGTCTTCGCGTCCGCCGCCGGCGCCCCGCAGGCGAAGACCATCCAGAACAGCATCATCGAGCAGCACTCCACCGCCGAGCAGCTGGTCAAGGCCGCCGACGCCGCGAAGGCCAAGAAGGCCGCCGCCGTGAAGGAGAAGGCCGAGGCCGTCGCCAAGGCGAAGAAGGCCAAGGCCAGGGCGCACGCCAAGGCGAAGGCCCACAAGGCCGCCGCCAAGCGCGGCCACCAGGCCGCCAGCCGCTCCGAGTCCCGTACCGCCGTCTACGGCAACAACCTGGACGGCTGGATCAAGGAGTCCCTGGCCATCATGAAGGCCAAGGGCATCCCGGGAACCTACGACGGCCTGCACCGCAACATCATCCGTGAGTCCAGCGGCAACCCGAGGGCCATCAACGACTGGGACGTCAACGCGGTCAACGGTGTCCCGTCGAAGGGTCTGCTCCAGATCATCAAGCCGACCTTCGACGCCTACCACGTCGGCGGTACCCCCCACGACCAGTACGACCCGGTCGCCAACATCACCGCGTCGGCCAACTACGCCGCCGACAAGTACGGCTCGATCGACAACGTCAACAGCGCGTACTGATCCGTAGGGCACCTGACAGCGCCGAAGGGCGGCACCCCACGAGGGGTGCCGCCCTTCGGCGTCGTGCTGTCAGCGGTGGGAGCCGCGCTACTTGCGCATGACCTCGGGCTCGTGGCGGCGCAGCAGGCGCGCGACCGCGAAGCCGCAGATGATGCCGAGCACCAGCAGCACCGTGAGGTTGATCCCCCACTGGCTGACCGAATGCTCCCAGAGCGGGTCCAGGTCCGTGGGGTTCTTCTGGTCCCACGGCGGCATGAGGTGGGCGAGGTCGAGCGTCGAGCCCGCTCCGGCGATCGCCCAGCGGGACGGCATCAGCCAGGCGAACTGCTCCAGGCCGGGCGATCCGTACACCTGGAAGAGGATGCCGGTGAAGACGACCTGGACGATGGCGAACATGACCAGCAGCGGCATGGTCTTCTCGGAGGTCTTCACCAGCGAGGAGATCACCAGGCCGAACATCATCGAGGTGAAGCCGAGCGCGATGATCGTCACGCAGAGCTCGATGGCCGGCGGCATGATCAGGCCCTCCGCGGGCAGATCGCGGGTGGCGAAGCCGATGCCGCAGATGATGACGCCCTGGATGGCCGTGATCACGCCGAGCACGATCACTTTGGACATCAGGTAGGCCGAGCGGGAGAGGCCGGTGGCCCGTTCCCGTTCGTAGATGACCCGTTCCTTGATCAGTTCTCGTACGGAGTTGGCCGCGGCCGAGAAGGTCATGCCGATCACCAGGATCAGCATGATCGTTCCGGCGTCGCCGTTGAACCGGGACGGCGGCTTCGGCGGGGCGAGGCCGAAGTCGGCGGGGATGACCACGCTGACGATGCCGAGCACCGCCGGCAGGATCACCATGAGACCCATGAAGCCCTTGTCGGACGCGATCACCGAGACGTAGCGGCGCATCAGCGTCCACAGCTGCGTCATCCAGCCCTGCGGCTTCGGCGGGCGCATCTGCTGGTGCGGCGGCATGTGCACGGGCTGCGCGGCGACGGCGTCGATGTCGGCGGCGTACATCTGGTAGTGCTGCGAACCGCGCCAGCGGCCCGCCCAGTCGTAGTCGCGGTAGTTCTCGAAGGCCGAGAAGACGTCGGCCCAGGTGCCGTAGCCGAAGAAGTTGAGCGCTTCCTCCGGCGGACCGAAGTAGGCGACGGCACCGCCCGGCGCCATCACCAGGAGCTTGTCGCAGATGGCCAGCTCGGCGACCGAGTGCGTGACGACCAGGACGGTACGGCCGTCGTCGGCCAGGCCGCGCAGCAGCTGCATGACATCGCGGTCCATGCCCGGGTCGAGGCCGGAGGTCGGCTCGTCCAGGAAGATCAGCGACGGCTTGGTCAGCAGCTCCAGGGCGACCGACACGCGCTTGCGCTGGCCACCGGAGAGCGAGGTGACCTTCTTGTCCTTGTGGATGTCGAGCTTGAGCTCGGCCAGGACCTCCTGGATCCGGGCCTGGCGCTCGGCCTCCGTGGTGTCCGCGGGGAAGCGGAGCTTGGCGGCGTACTTGAGGGCGCGGGTGACGGTCAGTTCCTTGTGCAGGATGTCGTCCTGCGGGACCAGACCGATGCGCTGGCGCAGCTCGGCGAACTGCTTGTACAGGTTCCGGTTGTCGTAGAGGACGTCGCCCTGGTTGGCGGGCCGGTAGCCGGTGAGCGCCTTGAGCAGGGTGGACTTTCCGGAGCCGGACGGGCCGATGACGCCGATCAGCGACTTCTCCGGGACGCCGAAGGAGACGTCCTTGAGGATCTGCTTTCCGCCGTCGACCGTCACCGTGAGGTGGCGGGCGGCGAAGGAGACCTCACCGGTGTCGACGAACTCCTCGAGCCGGTCGCCGACCAGCCGGAAGGTCGAGTGGCCGACGCCGACGATGTCGTTCGGCCCGATGAGCGCGGTGCCGGACTTCGAGAGCGGCTGGCCGTTGACGTACGTACCGTTGTGGGATCCGAGGTCACGGATCTCGAAACGGCCGTCGGGCGTCGCGTGGAACTCGGCGTGGTGGCGCGAGACCTGCAGGTCGGAGACGACCAGCTCGTTCTCCAGCGCACGGCCGATGCGCATCACCCGGCCGAGGGCCAGCTGGTGGAACGTGGTCGGGCTCCGGTCGCCGTACACCGGTGGCGCCCCCGCCGCGCCGCCGGGGCCGCCGTGCGGTGCCGGTCCGTTGCCCTGCTGGTGCGGCACCTGGGGCCGCTGCTGCTGGGCCTGCGGCTGCTGCTGCCAGGCCTGCTGCTGCGCCGGCGGCTGGGCGGGCTGCTGCCAGCCCGGTCCGCCCTGCGGCTGCTGCTGCGGCGGGGTCTGCGGCTGCTGGACGGGGGCCTGGGCACCCGCTGCGGCCTGCCCGCTGTAGACGTCGGCACCGGCCGCGGCGCCGCTGAGACTCACCCGCGGCCCGTCGGTGGCGTTGCCGAGGTTCACCGTGGAACCGGGCCCGATCTCCATCTGATGGATCCGCTGGCCCTGCACATAGGTGCCGTTGGTGCTGCCGTGGTCCTCGATGAACCAACTGTGGCCGCTCCAGCTGATCGTGGCATGCCGCCACGACACTCTGGCATCGTCGATCATCATGTCGCCCTGCGGATCACGTCCGAGGGTGTACGACCGGGACGGATCGAGCGTCCAGGTCCTGCCATTCAATTCCAGTACGAGTTCCGGCACTCCGCGCCCCACTAGTTGTCCCCCGAGTTACCCCCGTTGCAGGGAGTCTAGGGATGCTGAACATCGTGGGGAACTATTCCAGGAGCAGTCCCCGATACGAAAGCCGGGCGGCACGTTGACCGAACCGAGACCGCACCGTTGCGACCGTCCCGGCCCGAACCGCCACCTAACACCGCAGCTGGTCACAGGCCGGGTCAGACCGCAAGGATCGGGAGCATCGGGGACACCGGGCGGGCTGTCCGGTCCTCGGGACGGGCGGTCGGGGGCGCGCCGCGGACCGATACGGTGGGAACACCATGAGCGCATCGCAGCCCCCTCGGCCCTCCCTGTCTCCTGAGCCCCCTGAGGCACATCAGGGCATAGACACACCGACCCTTCTCGTGAAGATCTTCGGCAAGGACCGCCCCGGCATCACCGCCGGGCTCTTCGACACCCTCGCCGCCTACTCGGTCGACGTCGTCGACATCGAGCAGGTCGTCACCCGTGGCCGCATCGTCCTGTGCGCGCTGGTCACCTCCCCGACCGCGGGCGGCACCACGGAGGGCGACCTGCGGGCCACCGTGCACAGCTGGGCCGAGTCGCTGAGGCTGCAGGCCGAGATCATCTCCGGTACGGGCGACAACCGCCCGCGCGGCGACGGCCGTTCCCATGTGACGGTGCTCGGCCACCCGCTGACCGCGGAGTCGACCGCCGCCATAGCGGCCAGGATCACCTCGACCGGCGGGAACATCGACCGGATCTTCCGGCTGGCGAAGTACCCCGTCACGGCCGTCGAGTTCGCGGTGTCCGGCACCGGGACCGAGACGCTGCGCACCGCGCTGGCCATCGAGGCCGCCGGGATCGGGGTCGACGTGGCGGTCGTCTCGGCCGGGCTGAGCCGGCGGGCACAGCGCCTCGTCGTGATGGACGTCGACTCGACGCTCATCCAGGACGAGGTCATCGAGCTCTTCGCGGCCCACGCCGGCTGCGAGGCCGAGGTCGCCGCGGTGACCGAGCAGGCGATGCGCGGCGAACTCGACTTCGAGCAGTCGCTGCACGCCCGGGTGGCGCTGCTGGCCGGGCTCGACGTGTCGGTGGTGGAGAAGGTGCGCGCCGATGTGCGGCTGACGCCGGGGGCCCGCACCCTGATCCGTACGCTGAAGCGGCTCGGCTACCAAGTGGGCGTCGTCTCGGGCGGGTTCACCCAGGTGACGGACGATCTGAAGGAGCGGCTCGGGCTCGACTTCGCCTCTGCCAACACTCTGGAGGTCGTCGACGGGAAGCTCACCGGCCGGGTGACCGGGGACATCGTCGACCGGGCCGGCAAGGCCCGGCTGCTGCGCAGCTTCGCCGCGGAGGCCGGGGTGCCGCTGGCGCAGACGGTGGCGATCGGCGACGGGGCGAACGACCTGGACATGCTGAACACCGCGGGCCTCGGGGTCGCCTTCAACGCCAAGCCGGTGGTCCGCGAGGCCGCGCACACCGCGGTGAACGTGCCGTTCCTGGACACCGTGCTCTATCTGCTCGGCATCACCCGCGAGGAGGTCGAGGCCGCCGACGGTCTCGTCGAGTAGGGACGCGCGGCCCGCACGTGCACAGGGCCCGGGTGCGCACGCTTCGGCGTGCGCACCCGGGCCCTGTCGTGAGCCGGGGCGGGTCAGTCGTTCGGCGTCCAGTACTCGACGAGCTTGCCGACGCCGTGCTCCACGCTCTTCCAGGTGCCGGAGAACGCGACCACGGCGAACGCGGCGGTCGGGAAGCCGCCTCGGCTCATCCTGGCCAGGGCGTCGCCCTCGCCCGCGCCCGCGAGGGCGTCGGCGACGGCGTGCATGCCCGGGTTGTGGCCGATCACCAGCAGATCGCGGACCTCGTCGGGGGTCTCGTTGATCAGCGCGATCAGCTCGCCGAGCGAGGCGTCGTAGAGCCGCTCCTCGTACACGGTCCTGGGGCGCTCCGGCATCTCGTGCACGGCGAGCTTCCACGTCTCTCGCGTCCTGGCCGCGGTGGAACAGAGGGCCAGATCGAAGACGATCCCGGAATCGACGAGTTTGCGGCCTGCCACGGGGGCGTCCTTGCGGCCGCGCTCCGCGAGCGGCCGCTCATGGTCGGAGTCCTGCGACCATTCCGCCTTTGCATGCCTGAGAAGGACGATCCTGCGAGGTGTATCGACGCTCATACACCTCAGCTTCGCATGAAATGCGGCACCCGGCGCAGGGTGTTGGAGGGCTCCCCCGCACGGGTCACCGGACGTCAGCGGGTCAGCAGGTCCACGATTCGCTCGAGCAACCGGCCGACCGCGGGGTCGCCCGCGGCGGCGTGCGCCTGTCCCGGTCCGGCCATCAGCAGCAGGAGCGCGGCGAAGGCCACGGCGGGCAGTGCGACGGCCCACCAGGGCAGCCGGACCTCGACGGCGCCCGCGTCCGGGCGGGTGGACGGGGTGTGCGTACGGGCCGGCATGTCCGCCTCCGTGGGTGCTGGATTCCGATACCCAGAACCTACGGATCCCGGGGCGCCGGTCACATCCGGTGACCCACCCACTTCACCCTGACCCTGGCCCCCTAGGGGTTGGTGGGGCTAGCCCCACCCCCGCGCCGGGAGCCGTGCGTCACGGAGAGGCGATGGAGGCGATCACGCCGATGACGACCGTGATCAGCAACATGGCCCCGAAGACCATGAGCAGCTTCTTCTGACCGTTCTGGGGATTCGGATCGAGCACAGGAGACATGGCCACAGTCTCGCATCTCAGCATTCGTCCTCGATCGTCCGGTCCCGTCCGGCGAGGATGCCCGCCACCATCTGGGGCACCATCAGGGCCGCCATCAGGGCGATCGGCAGCCCCCAGCCGCCGCTGTGCTGGTAGAGCACGCCGACCAGGAGCGGGCCGGGGATCGAGATGAGGTATCCGGTGGACTGGGCGAACGCGGAGAGCCTGACCACGCCGGCGCCGCTGCGGGAGCGCATGCCGATCATGGTGAGGGCGAGCGGGAAGGCGCAGTTCGAGATGCCCAGGAGCAGCGCCCAGGCCCAGGCGCCGCCGGACGGGGCGAGGTAGAGGCCCGCGTAGCCGACGAGGCCGCAGGCGCCGAGGAAGACCACGATCGGGCCCTGGTTCTTCATCCGGGCGGCGACCCTGGGGATGACGAAGGCGAGCGGTACGCCCATGGCCATGGTGACGGCGAGCAGGACGCCCGCGGTGCCGGCCGAGACCCCGGCGTCGCGGAAGATCTGCGGCATCCATCCCATGGTGATGTAGGCGGCGGTGGCCTGGAGGCCGAAGAAGCAGGCGAGGCCCCAGGCGGTGCGGCTGCGGGTGATGCGGAGCGCGGGGGCCTCGGTCCGGTGGGCCGCGGGGTGGCCGGAGGCGCCGCCGCGCTCCCGTACCAGCGGGATCCAGGGCAGGATCGCGGCGGCGGCGAGCACGGCCCAGATGCCGAGGCCGGCCTTCCAGCTGCCGCCCATGGCGTTGGTCATGGGCACGGTCACGGCCGCGGCCAGCGAGGTGCCGAGCGCCAGGGCCATGGAGTAGAGGCCGGTCATGGAGCCGACGCGGTCCGGGAACCAGCGCTTGACGATCACCGGCATCAGGACGTTGCTGACGGCGATGCCCATCAGGGCCAGCGCGCTCGCGGCGAGGAAGCCGGCCGTCCCGCCGATGAGGGGCCTGATCACCAGCCCCGCGGTGATGGCGACCATGCCCGCGCAGACGACAGCGCCGGGTCCGAAGCGACGGGCCAGGCGTGGCGCCATGACGCCGAAGACCGCGAAGCAGAGCGGCGGTACGGAGGTGAGGACGCCGGCGACGCTGCCGCTCATGTGCAGCCCGTCGCGCACCTCTTCGAGGAGGGCGCCGAGGCTGGTGATGGCGGGGCGGAGGTTGAGCGCGGTGAGGACGAGCCCGACCACGACCAGGCGGAGCAGCCACGGGGCGGGGCCGGCTGCCGGGGCGGCGGTCTCCTGGGCGGAGAGGCCGGTGCGGGAGGCCGCCGGGGCGGCGGGGCTCAGCGTCCGGGTCGGGGCCGAGGGAGGGGTTTCGTCGTCACGCATGGGGCCATCATAGAATCATGGGATGATTGCTTGTCCAATTCTCTTGGTCCCCTGAGAAGATTCGGATACCTCCGCGAAACGGGGGGCGGCCGGCCGTCCTCCGTACACCCGAGCAAGGAGCACCATGGCGCTGACGTCCCCGCGGCGTTCGGCACTCGCCGACCAGGTGATTGCCCAGCTGAGGAACCAGATCACGTCGGGCGAGTGGCCCGTGGGCTCGCGCATCCCCACCGAGCCCGAGCTGGTCGAGCAGCTGGGGGTGGCCCGCAACACCGTCCGCGAGGCGGTGCGCGCCCTCGCGCACAACGGGCTGCTCGACATCCGGCAGGGCTCGGGCACCTATGTGGTGGCCACCAGTGAGCTGGCCGGGGTGATGCACCGCCGGTTCGCGTCCGCCGATCCGCGCCACATCGCCGAGCTGCGGTCGACCCTGGAGTCGTCGGCGGCCCGTCTGGCCGCCGCGCGGCGCACCGACCGCGACCTGAAGCAGCTGGACGCGCTCATGCGGCGCCGGGAGGAGACCTGGGCGGCCGGCGACGCCGAGGCTTTCGTCGCGGCGGACGCGACCCTGCATCTGGCCGTGGTCGCCGCCTCGCACAACGACGTGCTGACCGGCCTCTACGCCGACCTGGGTGATCTGCTGCGCGACTATCTGCGTGACGACGTCGGCCATGAGCTGCGGCCGGAGAACCACATGGACCACAGCCGGCTCGTCGAGGCGATCCGTGCCGGTGACGCGGAGACGGCGGCGGCCGAGGCGGCGAGCCACGCGCTGAGCTGCCTGGTGGACCGGGTCTAGCGGCGGTCCGGCCCCGGATCCAGGGCGCGTTCCGAAAGTAGCGCCGTCCGCCCGGAAGGCGGCGCCGCCGGGCGGACGGCGCGCGTTCCGAAAGTAGCGCCGTCCGCCCGGAAGGCGGCGCCGCCGGGCGGACGGGACTTCCAGAGCACGCCCTAGGACTCCGCCTCGTCCTTCTTGCCCGTCTCCTCGTCGTGCGTCTCCCGCGCGTGGGTGACCCAGGCCGAGGAGACCTCTTTCCAGCAGCGGTCGTCCAGCCGCACGGTCCGCCCCGGGCCGACGGCGACCGGCTTGGAGTCCGCGTCGACGTCCCACCAGCGGGCACATTCGGTGTGCAGCTGCACGCGGTCGGCGCTGGGGTACGGGTTGTGGCAGTAGGCGACGACCCGGGAGCCCTTCACCGCCGTACGGCATTCCGCGCCGGAGGGCTCGGGGTCGGACGCGGGAGGCGCGGCCGCGCCGACGGCTCCGACGTGCCCCGCCGCGTACAGACCGACGGGCACGAGCAGTCCGGCGACGGCGGCGGAGGCCGCCAGCAGGGAGCGGGTTCGGTGACGTGTGCCGCGCACAGCGATCTCCTCCCCTAGGGCCTGATCCGCCGGCCAGGCATCGGCCTGACCAGAAGTCCGGGTTCCTCCACATTCTGCGGTGGATCGACCAGCTTTTCGACCTGAGCGCCCGGAGCCCTGACGGGACAAGGAAAACGGCCGCGCACCGCCTCCGGAGAGGCGGTGCGCGGCCGGGGTGCGGGAGGGGGGTCAGGCCCCGATCATGTGCACGCCACCGTCGACGTGGATGATCTCGCCCGTCGTCTTCGGGAAGAAGTCCGAGAGCAGCGCGACGATCGCGCGGCCGGCCGGCTCCGGGTCGGCCATGTCCCACGCCAGCGGGGAGCGGGTGTCCCACACGCTGGCGAGCTCACCGAAGCCCGGGATGGACTTGGCGGCCATCGAGCCGAGCGGCCCGGCGGAGACCAGGTTGCAGCGCAGCCCGTCCTTGCCCAGGTCGCGGGCGAGGTAGCGGGAGGTGGCCTCCAGGGCGGCCTTGGTCGGGCCCATCCAGTCGTACTGCGGCCAGGCGAACTGCGCGTCGAAGGTGAGTCCGACGATCGAACCGCCCTCGCTCATCAGCGGCTTGCACGCCATGGCGAGCGACTTCAGCGAGAACGCCGAGACGTGCATCGCGGTGGCGACCGACTCGAAGGGGGTGTTGAGGAAGTTGCCGCCGAGCGCGTCCTGCGGCGCGAAGCCGATGGAGTGGACGACACCGTCGAGCGAACCCAGCTCCTCCTTCACCAGACCGGCGAGCCGGTCCAGGTGCTCGGCGTTGGTCACGTCCAGCTCGATGACCTTGGCCGGCTTGGGCAGCTTCCGGGCGATGCGCTCCGTCAGCGTGGGGCGCGGGAAGGCGGTCAGAATGATCTCCGCGCCCTGCTCCTGGGCCACCTTCGCGGCGTGGAACGCGATGGACGACTCCATCAGCACCCCGGTGATGAGGATGCGCTTGCCGTCGAGAATTCCGCTCATGGTGATCAGTGACCCATGCCCAATCCGCCGTCAACGGGGATGACGGCTCCAGTGATGTACGACGCGTCGTCGGAAGCGAGGAAGCGCACCGCGGCGGCGATCTCCTCGGGCTGCGCGTAACGCGCGAGCGGCACCTGGGCGACGATGCCCTTGCGCTGCTCCTCGGTGAGCACCTGCGTCATGTCGGTGTCGACGAAGCCGGGCGCGACGACGTTGAAAGTGATGTTCCGCGAGCCGAGCTCGCGCGCCAGGGACCTGGCGAAGCCGACCAGACCGGCCTTGGACGCGGCGTAGTTGGCCTGCCCCGCCGAGCCGAGGAGGCCGACGACGGAGGAGATGAGGACGACGCGGCCCTTCTTGGCGCGCAGCATGCCGCGATTGGCGCGCTTGACGACCCGGAAGGTGCCGGTGAGGTTGGTGTCGAGGACGGACGTGAAGTCCTCCTCGGACATCCGCATCAGCAACTGGTCCTTGGTGATACCGGCGTTGGCGACCAGCACCTCCACGTTGCCGTGCTTCTCCTCGATCTCCTTGTAGGCCTGCTCCACCTGCTCGGCATCGGTGATGTCGCAACGGACCGCGAGAACGCCGGCCTCGGTGAGCTCCGAGGGCGGCTCGCCGGAGCGGTAGGTGATCGCGACCTTGTCGCCGTTGGCGGCGAAGGCGCGGGCGATGGCGAGGCCGATGCCCCGGTTTCCTCCGGTGACGAGAACCGAGCGGCTCAACGGATCACCCTTTCGATAGCGGTCTGGTAACTCGAAAACCTATCGGTACCACCCGCTCCCCGAGGAATCGGCCCCTGACAGGGCCTTCCCCCGGGCACTGTGGGGTTCCTACAGTCACGCATCCGGCCGGGCCCGGCCGGGCGGGCCCCGCGGCGGCCCGGAATTGGGCCGCGACGCCGTTGCGGTCATGCTTCACTGCCTCGTAAACGATCCGAGGGTATGCGACGCAGAGGAGAGGCCGCCCGTGCCCCATGAGGTAGATCAGTCGTTCCTGGCACTCCCGTTGCGGCCCCTCGCCGACGCGGCGCTGGCCCGCGCGCGGGCGCTCGGGGCCGTGCACGCCGACTTCCGGTTCGAGCGGGTGCGCAGTGCCACCTGGCGGCTGCGGGACGCCCGGCCGGCCGGTTCGTCGGACACCACCGATCTCGGATACGCGGTGCGGGTGGTGCACGGCGGGGCGTGGGGGTTCGCCTCCGGGGTGGACCTGACGATGGACGCGGCGGCGAAGGTGGCCTCGCAGGCCGTCGCCATGGCGAAGCTGTCGGCGAAGGTGATCGCGGCGGCGGGGTCCGACGAGCGCGTGGAACTGGCGGACGAGCCGGTGCACGGGGAGCGGAGCTGGGTCTCTGCGTACGACATCGACCCCTTCGACGTACCGGCCGAGGAGAAGGCGGGGCTGCTCGCCGAGTGGAGCGGCCGGCTGCTGGGGGCTGAGGGCGTCGCGCATGTGGACGCCTCGCTGATGACCGTCCACGAGAACAAGTTCTACGCCGACACGGCGGGCACGGTCACCACGCAGCAGCGGGTGCGGCTGCATCCGCAGTTCACCGCGGTCGCCGTGGACGCGAAGTCCGGTGAGTTCGACTCGATGCGGACGATCGCACCGCCGGCCGGACGCGGCTGGGAGTACCTGACCGGGACCGGCTGGGACTGGGGCACGGAGCTGGACAGCATCCCCGGGCTGCTGGCCGAGAAGATGCGGGCGCCGAGCGTCGAGGCGGGGACGTACGACCTGGTCGTCGACCCGTCCAATCTCTGGCTGACCATCCACGAGTCGATCGGCCACGCCACCGAGCTCGACAGGGCGCTGGGGTACGAGGCGGCGTACGCCGGGACCTCGTTCGCCACCTTCGACCAGCTGGGCAAGCTGGCGTACGGCTCCCCGGTGATGAACGTGACGGGCGACCGCACCGCCGAGCACGGCCTCGCCACGATCGGGTACGACGACGAGGGTGTCGAGGCCCAGTCCTGGGACCTGGTCAAGGACGGGACGCTGGTGGGCTACCAGCTGGACCGGCGGATCGCGAAGCTGACGGGGCTCGGCCGCTCCAACGGCTGCGCCTACGCGGACTCCCCGGGCCATGTCCCCGTACAGCGCATGGCCAATGTGTCGTTGCAGCCGGATCCGGGCGGGCTCTCCACGGAGGATCTGATCGGCGGGGTGGAGCGCGGGATCTACGTGGTCGGCGACCGGTCCTGGTCCATTGATATGCAGCGGTACAACTTCCAGTTCACCGGGCAGCGGTTCTTCCGGATCGAGAACGGCCGGCTGGCCGGACAGCTGCGCGATGTCGCGTACCAGGCGACGACGACGGACTTCTGGGGCTCGATGGAGAAGGTGGGCGGCCCGCAGACGTACGTCCTGGGCGGCGCCTTCAACTGCGGCAAGGCCCAGCCGGGCCAGGTCGCGGCGGTCTCGCACGGCTGCCCCTCCGCCCTCTTCCGGGGCGTGAACATCCTCAACACGACGCAGGAGGCCGGACGATGAGCGGCGACCACGGAACCGGCCGGGGGTCCGGGGGGCGTCCCCCGGGCAGGCACAGTCTCAACACGACGCAGGAGGCCGGACGATGAGCCGCGTCAGCAAGCCGCACGAGATCGTCGAGCGGGCGCTCGAACTGTCCACCGCCGACGGCTGTGTGGTCATCGCCGACGAGGAGTCGTCGGCCAATCTGCGCTGGGCGGGCAACGCGCTGACCACGAACGGGGTGACCCGGGGCCGCACCCTGACCGTCATCGCCACGTTCGACGGGGCCGAGGGCGCCGCCTCCGGTGTGGTGTCCCGGTCCGCCGTGACCGCCGCCGATCTGGAGCCGCTGGTGCGGGCCGCAGAGGCCGCCGCGCGCGGAGCCGGTCCGGCCGAGGACGCGCAGCCGCTGGTCAGCGGGGTGCCGGACTCCCCCGACTTCACGGACGCGCCCGCGGAGACGGGTTCCGATGTCTACGCGGCGTTCGCGCCCGCGCTCGGCGACGCCTTCGCCCGGGCCCGGGCCGGCGGCCGTGAGCTGTACGGCTTCGCCAACCACGAGATGACGTCGACGTACCTGGGCACGTCGACGGGGCTGCGGCTGCGCCACGACCAGCCGAACGGCACCCTGGAGCTGAACGCCAAGTCGCCCGACCGGTCGCGCTCGGCGTGGGCGGGGCGTTCTACGCGTGACTTCAAGGACGTCGACCCGGCGGAGCTGGACGACGAACTCGCGCGGCGGCTGGTCTGGGCGGAGCGCCGGATCGAGCTGCCGGCCGGGCGGTACGAGACACTGCTGCCGCCGACCGCCGTCGCCGACCTGCTGATCTACCAGCTGTGGTCGGCGACCGCGCGGGACGCCGTCGAGGGCCGGACGGTGTTCTCCAAGCCGGGCGGCGGCACCCGGCTCGGCGACACGCTGTCCCCGCTTCCGCTGACACTGCGCAGCGACCCGCACGCTCCGGGCATCGAGTCCGCACCCTTCGTCATCGCGCACTCCTCCGGGGACGGCGGCTCGGTCTTCGACAACGGGCTGCCGCTCGGCCGGACCGACTGGATCAAGGACGGCCGTCTCGACCGGCTGACGACGACCCGGCACACCGCCGGCCTGACCGGGCTGCCGGTCGCCCCGGCGATCGACAACCTGGTGCTGGAGGGCGGTGGCGAGCGGTCCCTGGACGAGATGGTCGCGGCGACGACCGGCCGCGCACTGCTGCTGACCTGCATGTGGTACATCCGGGAGGTCGATCCGGCGACGCTGCTGCTGACCGGGCTGACCCGCGACGGGGTGTATCTCGTGGAGGACGGGGAGGTCGTCGGCGAGGTGAACAACTTCCGCTTCAACGAGTCCCCGGTGGACCTGCTGTCGCGGGCCACCGAGGCGGGGCGCACGGAGAAGACGCTGCCGCGCGAGTGGGGCGACTGGTTCACCCGGGCCGCGATGCCCGCGCTGCGCATCCCCGACTTCAACATGAGCTCGGTGAGCCCGGGCGTGTGACCGGCCTAGACTGACTGTTGCCTTTCGATCCACGTATCGGCACACCACGTATCGACACACATAGCTGCTGAGGAGACACGGAACCGTGACGGACATCGTCGACGAGCTGAAGTGGCGCGGGCTGTTCGCCCAGTCCACTGACGAGGACGCCCTGCGCAAGGCTCTCGCGGACGGTCCGGTCACGTTCTATTGCGGCTACGACCCGACCGCGGCGAGCCTGCACGTCGGCCATCTGGTGCAGGTGCTCACCATGCGCCGGCTCCAGCGGGCCGGTCTGCGGCCGCTCGCCCTGGTGGGCGGGGCCACCGGTCAGATCGGTGACCCGCGGCCGACCGCCGAGCGCACGCTGAACGACCCGGAGACCATCGCCGCCTGGGTGGCGCGGCTGCGCTCCCAGATCGAGCCGTTCCTGTCCTTCGAGGGCGAGAACGCGGCGGTCATGGTGAACAACCTGGACTGGACCGCGGGCATGTCCGCGATCGAGTTCCTGCGGGACATCGGCAAGCACTTCCGGGTCAACAAGATGCTCACCAAGGAGTCCATCGCCCGGCGGCTGGAGTCCGACGAGGGCATCAGCTACACCGAGTTCAGCTACCAGCTGCTCCAGAGCATGGACTTCCTGGAGCTGTACCGGCGGCACGGCTGCACCCTCCAGCAGGGCGGCAGCGACCAGTGGGGCAACCTCACCGCGGGCCTCGACCTGATCCACCGCCTGGAGCCGGGCGCCGAGGTGCACGCGCTGGCGACCCCGCTGATGACGAAGGCGGACGGCACCAAGTTCGGCAAGTCCGAGAGCGGCGCCGTCTGGCTCGACCCGGAGATGACCACGCCGTACGCGTTCTACCAGTTCTGGCTGAACGTGGACGACCGGGACATCTCGCGCTACATGCGCATCCTCAGCTTCCTGAGCATCGACGAGCTGACGGAGCTGGAGAAGGTCACCGAGGAGCGGCCGCAGGCGAGGGCCGCTCAGCGCGCGCTGGCCGAGGAGCTGACGACGCTGGTGCACGGCGCGGACCAGTGCGCCGCGGTCATCGCCGCGTCGAAGGCGCTGTTCGGCCAGGGCGAGCTCGGCGAACTCGACGAGGCGACTCTGGGCGCCGCGCTGTCCGAGGTGCCGCACGCGCGGGTCGCCGAGCTCGGTCCGCTGGTCGACCTGCTGGTGGAGGTCGGTCTGGCGCCGAGCAAGTCGGGTGCCCGGCGCACGGTCAAGGAGGGCGGCGCCTACGTGAACAACGTGAAGGCCGTCGACGGCGAGGCGGCCCCGGCCCGTGAGGAGCTGCTGCACGGGCGCTGGCTGGTGCTGCGCCGGGGCAAGAAGAACCTCGCGGCGATCGAGGTCGCGGCCGGCTGAGCCGCACCCGTACGGGGCGTCACCACAGCACTGCGGCCGGACACGCGCGATGCGTGTCCGGCCGCGGTGCTGCGCCCGTTCGGCGGGCCCGGTGGTTCAGGTTTTCTGCCGACTGCCGCGGATGGAGGCCCACAGCATGTCGCCGACACCGACCACCACCACGGCTCCGATCAGCTGGAGCACATGGCGTGTCCAGTCGATGCCCTTGGTGTCGTTGACACCGATCCAGGTGGCGACAGCATTGCCGAGGATGCTGCCGATGATGCCGAAAATGGTCGTCAGCCAGAGTGGGATCTCCTGTTTGCCCGGCAGGATCGCCTTCGCGATCAGACCGAGCACCAGGCCCACGATGATTGCCCACAACCAGCTCATGTCGCCTCCTCGTGCGACGCGGTGTCGCGCATGTCCGCCCAGTCTCGGTCCTGGTGCGGTACGCCGCATGTCGGACAGGTCCGTACGTGCGACGGGGTGGCGCGGTGTACGTACACCGCGCGCCCCGGTCTCGAACCCGGGGGTGGCCCGGCGTACCGTGGGATCCGGTGCTCGGGGAAGGTGGGTGGAGGCGTGTTGCGGAAGCAGGGCGGTGCGGAGGTCTTCCGGATCACGGGGGCCCGGCAGGGACTCGCGGACGATGTCCGCGGCAGGCAGCGACGCTATGTGATCTCGATGTCCGTGCGCACGGTTTCGGTCGTCGCGGCGGCATCGCTGTGGAACGTGGAGCGCCATGTGGCGATCGTGGCGCTGGCGCTGGGGGTCCTGCTCCCGTACGTCGCCGTCGTCATCGCCAACGCGGGCCGGGAGAACACCCCTTCGCTGCCCTCCACCTTCGTGCCGGCGCCGACGCGGCCGGCTCTGGCGGCCGCTCCGGCGGAGCCCGTTCCGGATGCCGAACCTGTCTTCCGGACTCCGGATCCGCAGGAGCACGGCTGAGCCCACGGCGTGCCCAAGCTCAAGAAAAGCTCAGATCAATCATGAAGTTCCAGTGCACTGCACCCCGGTCTGCGTGACATACTTCGTGAGCGCTCCGCATCCCCCGTCGGAGCGACGGACCGACGCCGGGCAGCTCCCCCCGTGGCTGCTCGGCGTCGCCTTTTCTCCGGCGGGGATGCCCGCAGCATGTGCCGGGCGGCACAGCCCTTAGGGTTGAGTGCGTGAGCTCCCCCGATGGCACACCCGCTCCCGGCCCCGCCGCCCCCGTCTGTTCGGCCAAGGGCTGCCGTGCCGACGCCGTGTGGGTGCTGGCCTGGAACAACCCGAAGCTGCACACCCCCGAGCGTCGCAAGACCTGGCTGGCCTGTGACGAGCACCGGGAGCATCTGTCGTCGTTCCTCGGGATGCGGGGCTTCCTGAAGGACGTGGTGACGCTGGCGGAGTGGGAGTCGCAGGACTCGCCGCCCGCGTAGCCGGAGGCTCTAGCCGCCGATCGCCGACATCGGGCGGTCGGGCTGGAGGAAGGACGGGTCGTCGAGACCGGATCCGGCCTTCTTGCCCCACATGGCGAGCTTCCAGATCCGGGCGATCTCCTCGTCCGGCGCCTCGGAGCGCAGTGCGCCGCGCAGGTCGGTCTCCTCGCGGGCGAACAGGCAGGTGCGCACCTGCCCGTCGGCGGTGAGACGGGTGCGGTCGCAGGCCCGGCAGAACGGTCGGGTGACCGAGGCGATGACGCCGACCCGGTGGGGGCCGCCGTCGACGAGCCAGCGCTCGGCGGGGGCGGAGCCGCGCTCGCCGTCCTCCTCGGCGGTGAGGGCGAAGCGGGTGCGCAGCGACTCCAGGATGTCGCCCGCGGTGATCATGCCGTCGCGCTTCCAGCCGTGCTGGGCGTCGAGCGGCATCTGCTCGATGAAGCGGAGCTCGTAGTCGTTCTCCACGGCCCAGGCGAGGAGGTCGGGGGCCTCGTCGTCATTGAGTCCCGGCATCAGGACCGTGTTGACCTTGACGGGGGTGAGCCCGGCGTCACGGGCGGCCTCCAGTCCGGCCAGGACGTCGTGGTGCCGGTCGCGGCGGGTGAGGGTCTTGAACGCCTCGGGGCGCAGGGTGTCCAGCGAGACGTTGACCCGGTCCAGGCCCGCGTCCTTGAGGGCGGCGGCGGTCCGCTTGAGTCCGATGCCGTTGGTCGTGAGCGACATCTTCGGGCGGGGCTCCAGCGCCGCGCACTGCTGGACGATGGAGACGAGTCCCGGGCGCAGCAGCGGCTCTCCGCCGGTGAAGCGGACTTCCGTGATGCCGAGCCGGGTGACGGCGATCCGGACAAGGCGGACGATCTCGTCGTCGCTCAGCAGGTCGGGCTTGGCCAGCCACTGCAGGCCTTCCTCGGGCATGCAGTAGGTGCAGCGAAGATTGCACCGGTCGGTGAGCGAGACGCGCAGGTCGGTGGCGACCCGGTCGAATGTGTCGATGAGCATGGTGGGCCCCCTCCCCCGGTGACTTCCCGGTTGCGGTATCTGACTCTTTCGAGACTACGCGAGACCAGTGACAACGGAGGGGCCCGTTTGGCACGAGGAGCGGCGCGGCCGCGTCGTAGGACTCTACGACGCGGCCGCGGGGAAAGAGTGTCGCGGGGACCGCTCTCCTGTGTGAATTCCTGCTCTCAGTGGGCTCCGATGCCGGTGAGGGACTTGACCTCCAGCTCGGCGTACTTGCCCTTGTCCGGTTCCTCCTTCGACAGGAGGGAGCCGATCCAGCCGAGCAGGAAGCCCAGCGGGATGGAGATCAGGCCGGGGTTCTCCAGCGGGAACCAGGCGAAGTCGACGCCCTTGAACATCGAGGTCTTCGCGTTGCCGGAGACGACCGGCGAGAACAGCACGAGGATGACCGAGCTGGCGAGGCCGCCGTAGATCGACCACAGCGCGCCCTGGGTGGTGAAGCGCTTCCAGAAGAGGCTGTAGAGGAGCGTGGGCAGGTTGGCCGAGGCGGCGACGGCGAAGGCCAGTGCCACCAGGCCGGCGACGTTCATGTCGCGGGCGAACGCGCCGAGCAGGATCGCGGCCGCGCCGATGAACACGGTGGCCCAGCGCGCGGCCCGCATCTCCTCCTTCTCGCTCGCCTTCCCCTTGCGGATGACGTTGGCGTAGATGTCGTGCGCGAAGGACGACGAGGAGGCGAGGGTGAGGCCGGCGACGACGGCGAGGATGGTGGCGAAGGCGACGGCGGAGATGACGGCGAGCATGATCGCGCCGCCGGTGGTGCCGACCCCGCCGAGGTACTCGGCGAGCTGCGGGGCCGCCGCGTTGCCCGCCGGGTTCTTCGCGATGATCTCCTTCGGGCCGATGAGGGCCGCGGCGCCGAATCCGAGGGCGATGGTCATCAGGTAGAAGGCGCCGATGATGCCGATGGCCCAGTTGACCGACTTACGGGCGGCCTTGGCGGTCGGCACCGTGTAGAAGCGGATCAGGATGTGCGGCAGTCCGGCGGTGCCCAGCACCAGGGCGATGCCGAGGGAGAGGAAGTCCAGCTTCGAGGTGCCGGTGGCGCCGTACTTGAGCCCGGGCTCAAGGAAGGACGCGCCGTGGCCGCTCTTCTCCGCCGCGGTGCCCAGCAGGTCGGAGACGTTGAAGTCGAACTTCCACAGCACCATGAACGTCATCAGGATGGCGCCCGCGATGAGCAGCACGGCCTTGACCATCTGCACCCAGGTGGTGCCCTTCATGCCGCCGATGGTGACGTACACGATCATCAGTACGCCGACCAGCGCAACGATGAGGATCTTTCCCGCGTCGCTGGTGATGCCGAGGAGCAGCGAGACCAGAACTCCCGCTCCTGCCATCTGTGCCAGCAGGTAGAAGATGGACACGATGATGGTGGAAACACCCGCGGCCGTACGCACCGGGCGCTGGCGCATCCGGTAGGCGAGGACGTCGCCCATGGTGTAGCGGCCCGAGTTGCGCAGTGGTTCGGCGACGAGGAGCAGCGCCACCAGCCAGGCGACGAGGAAGCCGATCGAGTACAGGAAGCCGTCGTAGCCGAACAGCGCGATGGCTCCGGCGATACCGAGGAACGACGCGGCGGACATGTAGTCGCCGGAGACCGCGAGTCCGTTCTGGAAAGCGGTGAACTGGCGGCCGCCGGCGTAGAAGTCGGAGGCGTTCTTCGTCTGCCGGCCGGCCCAGACGGTGATGCCGAGGGTCGCGGCGACGAAGACGGCGAAGAGCGAGATGATCAGCGGCCGGTGCTCGGTGGTGGACGAGGCGGCGAGCGTCACGACGGTCTGGGAGTGGTACGCGGCGCTCATACGTCGGCCTCCATACGGGACTTGATGGCCTCGGCCTTCGGGTCGAGCTTCGCGTTGGCGTGCCGCGAGTAGAACCAGGCGATGAGGAAGGTGGTGAGGAACTGGGCGAGGCCGAAGACGAAGGCCACGTTGAAGTTGCTGTACACCTTGGTGCCCATGAAGCCGCCGGCGTAGTTCGAGAGCAGCACGTACAGCAGGTACCAGAGGACGAAGGCGATGGTCAGCGGGAAGGCGAACGAGCGGTACGAGCGGCGTAGTTCACCGAATTCCGCGCTCTCCTGCTCCGCGACGAACGCCTCGGTGGTGGGCTGGGCGGGGCCGGTCTCCGAACTGCCCTCGGGCGGCGGTGCATCGGTAGCCACGGAATCTCCTCGCGACGCGGGTGCGGTGGTGGTGGGGACGGTGGATTTCACTGGGACCTCGATATCGGGGGGTGATGGTGCGCCTCCCCTGACAACGGCACGCGGCGCGCGGCGAAGCGGTTCACCGCGGTTTCCGTCTTCTCCGGCTCACCCCTTCGGGGGCTCGGGTGGCAACGGGTTCTCCCGAACGCATTGATGAGCCGGGATGATCAGCGATAGCTTCACTCGTCATGTACGCGACTGGACACAGCCCGTGTCCGGTCGGCTGACACGGATGAAGTGGAGACCCCATGGCTCATCTGGGATCCAGACGGACGCGCGCATTGACGCTCCCCGTCGGATTGGCCCTCACCGCATCGCTCGGCTTCCTGCCGACGGGTGCGGCCTCCGCCGCTCCGGTGGACGCCGCGCCCTCGGCGGCGGTTCCGACGGACGGTCCGAAGCTCTCGTACGTGATCAACACCCGGGGCGGTCACGGCACCGTCAAGCAGGTGCGCAAGGCGGTCGAGCGGGCCGGCGGCACGGTGGTGATCTCCTACGACCGGATCGGAGTCATCGTCGCCCACTCGCAGAACCCGCAGTTCGCGCAGACGGTCCGCCGGGTCAGGGGCGTCGATTCGGCGGGCGCCACCCGCACCAACCCGATCGTCCCGCAGGCCACCAAGGACATCGGGGTCGACCAGCCGCTGACGGCCCAGCAGGAGCGGACCGCGGCGGCACGGGCGACGGCGGGCCAGGACCCGCTGGAGCCGTTGCAGTGGGACCTGCCCGCCATCAAGGCGGACAAGGCGCACGAGAAGTCGCTGGGCAGCTCGAAGGTCACGGTCGCGGTCATCGACACGGGTGTCGACGACACGCACCCGGACCTCGCCCCGAACTTCGACCGCCGCGGCTCGGCGAACTGTGTCTCCGGCGCACCGGACACCACGGACGGCTCGTGGCGTCCGAAGACCGGTGAGAGCGATCACGGTACGCATGTCGCGGGCACCATCGCGGCCGCGAAGAACGGCATCGGGGTGACGGGTGTCGCGCCGGGCGTGAAGGTCTCCGGCATCAAGGTGGGCAACCCGGACGGCTTCTTCTACACCGAGGCCGTCGTCTGCGGCTTCATGTGGGCGGCGGACCACGGCGCCGATGTGACGAACAACAGCTATTACACCGATCCCTGGATGTACAACTGCAAGAACGACCCGGACCAGGGCGCGCTGGTCGAGGCGGTCGCCCGGGCCACCCGGTACGCGGAGAGCAAGGGCACGGTCAACGTCGCCGCCGCGGGCAACTCGGCGGAGGACCTGGCGGGCGACACGATCGAGGACACGGGCAGCCCGAACGACACCGTGCCGGTCACCCGGACCATCGACCCGAAGGTGTGCCTCGACATCCCGACGATGCTGCCGGGGGTCGTGACGGTCTCGGCGACGGGCGCGAAGGGGCTGAAGGCCTCGTACTCGAACTACGGCGACGGCGTCATCGACGTGGCCGCGCCGGGCGGCGACTCGACGGTCTACCAGACGCCCGAGCCGCCCGCGACGAGCGGTCTGATCCTGTCCACGCTGCCGGGCGGCGCATACGGATACAAGGCCGGTACGTCGATGGCCTCCCCGCATGTCGCGGGCGTCGTGGCCCTGATCAAGTCGAGGCACCCGTATGCCTCGGCCGCCGCGGTCAAGGCCCTGCTGACGCTGGAGGCCGATGCGAAGGCGTGCGGTGAGCCGTACGACATCGACGGCGACGGCAAGATCGACGCGGTCTGCGAGGGCGGCAAGAACCGCAACGGCTTCTACGGGGCCGGAGTGGTGGACGCGCTGGACGCGGTGCGCTGGTGACGGACGGTCCGGGGCCGGCCTGCGGGCCGGCCCCGGACCGGTCGGAGCTCACGGCGTGATGAGGACCTTCAGCGCCGTGCGCTCGTCCATCGCCTTGTAGCCGGCCGGCACGTCGTCGAGGCCGACGGCCAGATCGAAGACGGGCGACGGGTCGAGGGTGCCGGACAGGATGTCGGGGAGCAGCTCGGGGATGTACGTGCGGACGGGGGCCACACCGCCGCGCAGGGCGATGTTCCGGTCGAACATGACGCCGAGGTCCAGTCCGGTGCCGCTGCCGTGCGGGACGCCGACGTAGCCGATCGAGCCGCCGTCGCGGGTGATCTCCACGGCGGTGCGCATGGACTGCTCGGTGCCGACGGCCTCGATCACCGCGTGGGCGCCCTCGCCGCCGAGCAGTTCCCGTACGGCGGCGACGGCCGCGTCACCGCGCTCGGCGACGACGTCGGTGGCGCCGAAGGTACGGGCGATGTCCGTACGCGCCGTGTGACGGCCCAGCGCGATGATGCGCTCGGCGCCGAGCCGCTTGGCGGCCATGACCCCGCACAGGCCGACGGCCCCGTCACCGACGACGGCGACCGTGGAGCCGGCCTTCACTCCGGCGCCGACGGCGGCGTGGTGGCCGGTGCCGAGGACGTCGGAGAGGGCGAGGAGCGCCGTGAGCAGGTGGTCGTCGGAGGCCGCGGCGGCGGGGAGCTTGACCAGGGTGCCGTCGGCGAACGGGACGCGTACGGCCTCGCCCTGCCCGCCGTCGGAGCCGACCGAGCCCCAGAAGCCGCCCTGCGGGCAGGAGGTGGTGAGCCCCTCGGCGCAGTAGGCGCAGCTGCCGTCGGACCAGACGAAGGGCGCGACGACGAGGTCCCCGGCCGCGAAGCCGTTGACCTCGGAGCCCGCCTCCTCGACGATGCCCAGGAACTCGTGGCCGATGCGCTGGCCGGGCTGCCGGGCGGACTCGCCGCGGTAGGCCCACAGGTCGCTGCCGCAGATACAGGCCCGCAGGACCCGCAGCACCACATCGGTGGGCCGCTGGATCACCGGGTCCGGGACCTCCTGCACGCGGATGTCGTGGGGGGCGTGGATGACGGTGGCGCGCATGCGTGGGGGTCCTTGCTGATCTCAGATACTGATACTCCGCTCACGGTACGCCCCAATCACCCCACCAGCCCCTTTCGCCCCCGGGGCGAGGGCGCCCAGGGTCAGCAGGAACTGCGCCGCGACGTAGGTGAGCATGACCCAGAAGTCGGGGGCGGGCAGCTGCGGCCAGTCGGCGATTCCGGTGGCGATCAGCGCGTCGGAGAGCAGGAAGAGCGCGCCCCCGGCGGCCGCGTACCGGCCGAGCACCCCGGACCGGTAGGCCATGGCGGTGAGCAGCAGGCTGTAGCCCGCCAGCGGGATCCGCAGTCCGGCCGGCAGCGAGCCCCAGAGCAGGACGAGGAAGACGGCCAGCACGGCCGTGTACAGGATTCCGGGCAGCAGGGCGCCGCGCGCCCGGCCGAAGAGCCGCAGGTAGCACAGGTGCCCCGCGGCGAAGCCGCCCATCCCGATGAGGAACGCGGTGTCGGAGTCGGCCAGCAGGAAGACGTCTCCCACCCATCCGCAGAGCAGCGCCGCGATCAGCAGCCGGGGCCCGCGCCGGGCGGCGGCGTACGCGGCGAGCAGCGGCATCAGCAGCGGTTTGGCGACCAGGTGCGCGATCCCGCTGTCGGTGAGCACCCCGCCGAGGTCGACGGCGCAGGCGACGAGGAAGGCGATGAGCAGGGGTCGTACGAAACGCTCCCGCCGGTCCATGGGCCGGCCGGCGAGCGGGCCGGCGCTCATCCGGTGCGTTCCGCGGCGACGGCGGTGGCCGCCTCGGGGCGCACGGCGGCCCCTGCGGGCTGCCAGCCGGGCCCCCGGAACACCCGCCCGGCCCGCTCGCCCCAGCTGCCCGCCGCGCGCACGTCACGGGCGATGGCGGCGTACTCGTGGGTGGCGACCCGCAGCGGGTTGAACGTGCCGATGTTCTTGGTGAGCCCGAACACCGGCCGCTCCGTCTCCACGGTGAAGGACCCGAACCACCGGTCCCACACGATCAGGATGCCGCCGAAGTTCCGGTCGAGGTAGCCGCCCTGGGAGGCGTGGTGCACCCGGTGGTGGGAGGGCGTGTTCAGTACGTACTCGAACGGCCGGGGGAGCTTGTCGATGCGCTCGGTGTGCACCCAGAACTGGTAGACGAGATTGGCCGACGAGCAGAAGGCGAGCGCCGCCGGGTGGACGCCGAGGGCGATGAGCGGGAGGTAGAACGGCCAGACGGTCAGCGAGGTCCAGGGCTGGCGCAGCGCGGTGGAGAGGTTGAACTTCCGGCTGGAGTGGTGCACCACGTGGCAGGCCCAGAGGATCCGGATGACGTGGTGGCCGCGGTGGGACCAGTAGTAGAAGAAGTCCTGCGCCAGCAGCATCAGCGGCACGGTCCACCACAGGACGGGCACGCGGAGCGGGGTCAGCTCGTACACCGCGGTGTAGACGGCGACGATGGGCACTTTCCACAGCAGGTCGAAGGCGAGACTGCCCAGCCCCATGGTGATGCTGGTGGCGGCGTCCTTCGCCTCGTAACCGGCGGCGTCCTCGTCGGGGTGGAAGTGGTGGAGCGCCATTTCCAGGACGGTGAGCAGGACGAAGGCCGGTATGGACCAGAGCACTACATCGGGCAGGTTCGTCGGCATGCCTGCACCGTAGAGCGGCGGGGCGACCGGGGACTAGACGTTGTTACCAACAAGTATGCGAGACGCGTTGTCAGCAGCCTTTGGCACTTTCTGCCAATGCCTCAGCCGCCCAACCGCCCGCCCGGCACCCCTCACACCCCCGCCGCCCCCAGCAACGCCCCCGCCCCGTACGTCACCGCCATCGCCACCGCTCCCCCGCCCATGTTCCGCAGCACCGCCGGGCCCGCCTTCGCGTCGCCCAGCCGGGCGCTCCACCAGCCCGTCAGGGCCAGCGCCGCGAGGACCGACAGCACGGTCACCGGGAGCCGCGCCGACGAGGGCGGCAGCACGATCGCCAGCAGCGGCAGCAGTGCGCCCACCGTGAACGCCAGGAAGCTGGCGCCCGCCGCGTGCCAGGGGTTCGTCAGGTCGTCCGGGTCGATGCCCAGCTCGACCTCCGCGTGCGCGCGCAGCGCGTCGCGCTCGGTGAGCTGGACGGCGGCCTCGCGGGCCACCTCGCGGCTCAGGCCCTTGCCCTCCAGCAGTCCGGTGAGTTCCGCGAGTTCCGCCGCCGGGGCCTCCTGGAGCTCGCGCTTCTCCGTCGCCAGGGCGGCCTTCTCCGAATCGCGCTGGGTGGAGACCGACACGTACTCGCCCGCGGCCATCGACATGGACCCGGCCAGCAGCCCGGCCAGGCCCGCCGTGAGCAGGGCGCTGCGGGCCCCGGTGGCCCCGGCGACGCCGACGACGAGGCCCGCGGTGGAGACCACACCGTCGTTGGCCCCGAGGACCGCGGCGCGCAGCCAGTTCAGCCGTGCGCCAAGGCCGTTGGTGTGCGGTTCGTCGTGCGCCGGGGTATCCGTCATCCGGGGATGGTCTCACCTCCCGCCGTCACCAGACGCGAACCGACCCACCCGGTGCGAAGGCGGGGCTGGTGGCGTCCTGCGGTACCTCCTTCAGGGGTTCGGCTATCTCCTCGACCGTCGGGCCGACCTTCGCCGCGATCCGGTCCAGGGCCGCCAGGTCGAATCCGTAGACGCGCGCCGCGTTCCCGCCGGTCATCGCCGCGATCTCGGCGGGCGGCAGTCCGGCGTAGGCGATCCGCAGGCCCTCGCGTGAGTAGGGGGCGGTGCCCTCGTCGTGCGGGTAGTCGCTGCCCCACATGATCTTGTCGAGGCCGATCCGGTCGCGCAGCGGCACCTCGTGCGGGCGCATGAAGCTGGCGCCGACGAAGCAGTTGTCGCGCCAGACCTCGCTGGGGCGGGCGCCCATCGAAGCCGACAGCCCCGCGCCGAACTTGGACTCGGCGGTGGCCGCCCGGGTCGCCGCCGCGACGAGCCGGCCGTGGTAGTAGTCGAGCATCTCCACGATGCCCGGGATCCAGCCGGAGCCCTGTTCGGTGAGGACCAGTTTCAGGGCGGGGTGGCGGCGGAACGCGCCGCCGAAGATCAGGTGCCACAGGGCCCGGTGCGAGAACCAGGTCGTCTCCACCATGAAGACGGCACGGGCCGCCGGTTCGTCGCCGAGCGGCGGGGAGGCCGAGCCGCCGTGGTGGTTGACGGGGACGTCCAGCTCCGCGCAGACCGCCCAGAGCGGGTCGTACACCGCGGAGTACAGCTCCGGGATGCCGGAGCCGGGCGGGGTGCCGGGCAGCAGGATGCCGCCGGTGAGGCCCGCGTCCTTGGCGCGGCGGACCTCGCGGACCGCCTCGGCCGGGTCGTTGAGGAGGATCTGGGCGACGCCGGCCCGCCGGCCGGGTGCGGCCGCGCAGAAGTCGGCGAGCCAGCGGTTGTGGGCGCGCAGCCCCGCCCAGCGCTGTTCGTACTCCTGCCGGGAGGGTGCGGGGGCCATCAGGGAGGCGGAGGGGAAGAAGGGCGGGATGGTGTTGGGGAAGACGACTTCCGCGACGATGCCGTCCGCCTCCAGTTCGGCGAGGCGGCGCTCCGAGTTCCAGTTGCGGTCGGCGGTGTCGGCCACCAGGTCCTCGTACGGGTTGACGTAGGTCGCCGCCCAGGCGTCGAAGTCGTCGTGGTGCTTCGACTCCAGGTACGGCCTGTAGTCGAGGAGGTCGGCTCCGGCGTGGCAGTCGGCGGAGATGACGGTGTAGCGGTCCGTCATGACGCCCCCAGGACCGGGAAGTCGTGGCCGGTCAGCCAGTGGCGGCCCGTCTCGCGCGAGCGGGCCCAGGAGGCCTCGACCGCCGCCTGGTCGGTGCTCTGGCCCAGGTCGGCGGGGGTGGGGCCGATGCGTGCGGCGAGCGGGGCGAGTTTGTCCGTGTCGAAGCCGAAGACCTCGGCGGCGGCCAGGCCCAGCATCCGGCGGGTCTCGGCGACGGGGATGTCGTGGAAGGTGTCGCGCAGCCAGGTCGCGGTGTTGGGCCAGGTGCCCTCGGGGTGCGGGAAGTCGCTGCCCCAGAGGATGTTGTCGACGCCGATCTCGTAGCGCTGGGCCAGTTCGCGGCGTTTGGTGTTGGTGGCGCAGATGAACACCTGGCGGTCGAGGTACTCGTGCGGCGGGCGCTTCAGCTCCGCGAACGGGGAGAGCTTCTTGCCGCCGTGGGCGCCGAGGTAGAGCCGGTCCATGAACCACAGCAGGTTCGGCAGCCACCAGCAGCCGGACTCGGCGACGCCGAACCTCAGCCCGGGGTGGCGTTCGAACGCACCCGACCAGAGCAGGAACCACAGCGGGCGCGAGGGCCACCAGGTGACCTCGGAGACGTAGATGCCGAGGTGGTCGCCGTACTCGTGGCGCGGGGCCGCGCCGGAGTGGGTGACGACCGGCATCGCGGTCTCGGCGGCGGCCGCCCACACGGGGTCGTAACGCCGGTCGTGGTAGGGGGCCTTGTCCACCCACATGGAGGGGATCATCAGCGCGCCGAGGCCGGAGTCCTTCGCCCGGTGGATCTCGGCGACCACCCGGTCCACCTCGCCGGTGACGGGCAGCAGCGCGACCCCGCAGTGGCGTTCGGGGTGCTGCGAGACGAAGTCGGCGAGCCAGCGGTTGTGGGCCTGCGCGCCGGCCATGCCCAGCTCGGGGTCCTGGTCGCCGGAGAGGCCGAGGCCGACACCGAAGGGTGCGGCGGTGCGGCTGTCGACGGCGTCCGCGTCGGGGAAGACGACCTCGGCCGCGACCCCGTCGCCGTCCAGCTCCTTGAGTCGCTGGGTGGCGTCCCAGCCGCCCCTGAGCCCTTCCTCGTTGTCCTGGAACCACTTGTCCGCGAAGGCCTCGTTGCGGACCCCGAGGCGGGTCATCTCCTCGCGGCGGCGGTCGCGGCCGGCCAGGAACTCGTCGAACTCGCGGTGGTAACGGCTGTCGAGGTAGGGCCGGTACTCCTCGGTGGGCAGTCCGGCGTGGCAGTCGGAGGAGATGATCAGGTACGGGTCGTCATCGGTCATGGCTCACTCCTCAGTCGAGTATGAAGTTCTCCAGGTACGACGGGTTGGACCGGTCGAGCATCGACTGCGACCTGGCCCGGATCTGGCCGTCGCTGCGTTCGCTGTCCGGCAGCATCCAGAAGCGGTCGGCGCGGATCCCGTCGACGACGGTGGCGGCGACGTCCTCCACGGGGGTGAACTCCACCTCCTGGCCCGCCGCCTTCATCGCGCTCTCCCACTGGTCGAGGCTGCGGTACGGGGTCCGGCGCGGGCGCTCCTTGGCGTACCGCTCGGGCCGGTTGCGGTGCGACTCCCACAGGCCGGTGCGCAGCATGTGGGGGCCGGGGAAGAGGACCGAGGCGCCGACCGGGGCGTCCTCCGCCCTCAGGTGCGCGTACAGGGACTCGGTCATGGTGACGACGGCGGACTTGGTGACCGCGTACACGGACGCGGTGGGCAGCGGGGCGATCCCGCCGTCGCCGGACGAGGTGTTGACGACATGGCCGGGGCCGCCGTCCGCGAGCATGCGAGGGACGAAGGCCTGGATGCCGTGGAAGACCCCCCAGACGTTGACGGCGAAGGCCCACTTCCAGTCGTTGGGTTCGTGCTCCCACATCCGGCCCTCCGCGCCGGAGCCGACCCCGGCGTTGTTGCAGAGGACGTGCACCGCGCCGAAGGTGTCGTACGCGGCGTCGGCCAGCGCCCGCACGGAGTCGCGCTCGCTGACGTCGACGGGCCGGGCCAGCACCTGTGCGCCCTCGGCGCGCAGTTCGCCGGCCGCCTTGTCGAGCGCGCCCTCCTCGACGTCGGCGAGGACGACCTTCAGTCCCTCGGCCGCGAACCTCCTGGCCATCGCCAGACCGATACCGCTCGCCGCGCCGGTGACGACGGCGACCTGCCCCTCCTGAAGCCTCATCGGACACTCCCCTGCGGCGGGCCGTCGTGGATCTGCTGCGGGTCGTCGTAGCGCTGGTGGATGTACGGCAGCAGCGCCTCGGCGCTCACCCGCTCGACGGCCCGGCCCTGCTGGTCGCTGGTCTTCTCGCCGATGGTGAGGTCGAGGACGCGGAGCACGGGCAGGTCGGCGACCGGGTCGTACATGGACTCGCGCAGCACCACGTCGCCGGTGATCCGCTCCAGGCGGCGGACCTTCTCGTGGCGGGTGCAGTGGATCAGGACGGGGTCGGCGTCGAAGCCCTCGCCGTCCACCGCGGGCAGGAACTTGAAGTAGAAGTCGAGCTTGGTGGCCGGTTCGGGCAGCGGGAGCGGTTCGCCGACCGCGCCGCGGACCTCGACGAAGGCGATGCCGTGCCGGGCGAGGGAGGCGGTGACGAGCAGGCCGTCGCGCTCGACGCTCACCTCGCCGAGCTTCTTCGGCTCGCCGAACACCTCACGGCCGCCGGTCAGCGCCCGCTCGTGGGTCATCGGCATGACCAGCGGGTACCAGCCCTCGTGTCCGTCGTGGACGGCGGCGACGGCGACGGAGCCCGCGCCGAGGGGATATCCGGGCAGGTCGACCTTGCTGATGCTCGCCCGCACCAGCGGGCGCCCGGAGGGTTTCAGGGGCGGGGGGAGGACGGCCGCCACCGCGTCGGGATCGCTCTCCCAGACCGCGCTCACGCCGGTGGACCAGATGTCGGGGAGCCGGGAGCGGGCCTCACGGGATGCCGCGATCTCGGCCTCGGTGCGCGCGCCGTACCGTACACGTGCCATGCGGTGCCACCCTTCTCGGTTGTCCGTGCCGGGTTCTGTAACACAGTTACACCGGAGCTCGTGAAGGGTAAATAGCCGTGCGTGTAACGGAGTCCGGGACCTGGAGGAGCTGTGGCGCGATCGTCGCTGACCCGTGAGGAGGTCCTCGCGGCCGCCGCGGGACTCGTGCGGCAGCACGGTCCGCAGACCCTCACCATGCGCAAACTGGCCGCCGAGCTGGGCACCGCCGTCACCTCGATCTACTGGCACGTGGGCAACCGCGAGTCGCTGCTGGATGCCCTCGTCGAGCGCACCGTCCAGGAGATGGGCACCCTGCGCCCCGCCGGCCGGGCCCCGGCCGCCCGGATCGTCTCCGTGGCCCGGGGGCTGCGCCGCGAACTGCGCGCCCGCCCGCATCTGATCGCGATGGTCCACGAACGGGGGCTGACGGAACGGATGTTCCTGCCGGCCCAGCAGGCGCTCGTCCACGAGGTCCATGCGGCCGGGCTGCGCGGCGCCCGGGCGGCGGACGCGGTACGGGCGGTGCAGATGCACACCGTCGGTTTCCTGCTCGTCGAGCGCAACCGGGAGCGGTCCCCCGTCCAGTCACCGGCGGAGGGCGACCTGTGGTCCGTCTCCACCGCGGACGACGATCCGGCACTGGCCCGGACGCTGGCCCGGCCCGCCGACCCGGACCGGCTGTTCACCGTGTCCGTACGGGCCCTGGTGGACGGACTGCTGGCGGGCGGCGGAGGCCGGGCCGGTGGCTCCGGGACGGTCCGGGGGTGACGGCCGAATAGGGGACTGTCGGTGTCGGCCCGTATTCTCTGTGACCATGCTCGACGACCGCCAGACCGCAGCACCGTGGCCGACCGCCTACCCGCAGGGGTACGCGGTCGTCGACGTGGAGACCACCGGACTCGCCCGGGACGACCGGATAATCTCCGCCGCCGTCTACCGCCTGGACGCGCAGGGCAACGTCGAGGACCACTGGTACACCCTGGTCAACCCGGAGCGGGACCCCGGCCCCGTGTGGATCCACGGGCTGACGAGCGACGTGCTCGAAGGCGCCCCGCTCTTCCCCGAGGTGGCCGCCGAGCTCTCCGAGCGGCTGGCCGACCGCGTCCTCGTCGCGCACAACGCCGCCTTCGACTGGTCGATGCTCGCGCGGGAGTACGCACGGGCGTCGGTGATCGCCCCCGTCCAGCAGCGGCTGTGCACCATCGCGCTCTCCAAGGAGCTGCGGCTGCCGCTGCCCAACCACAAGCTGGAGTCGCTGGCCGCGCACTTCGGCGTGGTGCAGCAGCAGGCGCACCACGCGCTGGACGACGCGCGGGTGCTGGCCGAGGCGTTCCGCCCGAGTCTGCACGCGGCGGCGCGGGGCGGGATGCGGCTGCCGCTGCTGGAGTGCCGGCCGCTGACCGAGTGGTCGGACTCCCCCGTCACCCCGCGGGTCGGCTACCAGCCCTCGTACGGAGCGCAGAACAGCTGGCGCCCCTCGCGCAAGCGCCCGGCCTGCCCGTATCCGAATCCGGGACGGTACGAGAAGGACAAACCTCTCATGCAGGGCATGCGGGTGGCGTTCTCCGGAGACACCTCGATCGACCGTGAACTGCTGGAGGACCGGGCGGTGGAGGCGGGGCTGCACGTGGCGACCAGCGTCTCGCGGCTGACGAGCCTGCTCGTCACCAACGACCCGGACGCGGCGACGTCGAAGACGGTGAAGGCGAAGTCGTTCGGCACCCCGATTTTGGAGGAGAGCGCCTTCACGCATCTCCTGCGGGACGTGGCAGCGGCGAAGAAGGTCCCGGCGCCGACGCCGTCATCGGAGTGAACCGGCGGCGACTCGCCCGCCCGCCGCTCGCCCGCCGCCGCCCTCGCGTCCCACCCTGTGGCGCATGGCACGTTGTGAGGTTTGCGGAAACGACTACGGGATGTCCTTCGAGGTGCACGCGCAGGGCGCGATTCATGTCTTCGACTGCTTCTCCTGCGCCATTCACCGCATGGCGCCCATCTGTGAGCACTGCCGGGTCCAGGTCATCGGCCAGGGCGTGGAGGTCGACGGGCACTGGTTCTGCGGCGGGCACTGCGCCCGCGCGGAGGGGAAGGCGGGCATCGTCGACAGAGTCTGAGCACCGGGCGCCGCGCCCCTTCCCCCACCCCCTGCGCGATGCACCCCATGACGCAGTTGTACCGTCATGGGGTGTACCGCTTCCTGTTGACCCGGCAGTGGCTGATTCTCGCCCTCATCGCCCTCGTACTCATTCCCACGATGGTCGAGCTGGGCTTCTGGCAGCTGCACCGGCATGAGCACAAGGTCGCGCAGAACGCCCTGATCTCGCGGAATCTCAAGGCGGACCCCGTTCCGGTCGCCACGCTCACCTCCCCCGGTCACACCGTTCCGCGCGCGGACTACTGGCGTGCGGTGAGCGCCACCGGGACGTACGACGAGAAGCACGAGGTCGTGGTGCGCCGCCGGACCGCCACCGACGGCTCCATCGGTGTCCATGTGCTGATCCCGTTCGACCTCAAGGGCGGCGGCACGGTCATGATCAACCGCGGCTGGGTCCCCTCCGCCTCCGACCAGTACGCCTTCCCCGACGTCCCGGCCGTGCCCAGGGGCGAGGTGACCGTCACCGGGCGGCTCAAGGCCGACGAGACGACGGGTGCCAGCGGTATCAAGGACCTCTCGGACCTGCCGGACCGCCAGGTGATGCTGATCAACAGCTCCCAGCAGGCGAAGCTCCTGTCCCGGCCGGTGCTCGGCGGCTACATCGAGCAGACGGGTCCCGAGCCCAAGGGCGACAGGCCCGAGCTGATCGAGGCTCCCGAGGACGACTCCATCGGCCCGCACATGGCGTACGCCGTGCAGTGGTGGCTGTTCGCCGGGGGTGTGCCGGTCGGCTACGTGGTGCTGGCCCGCCGGGAGAAGCGCGACCGGGTGGCGGCGGCCGCCGCGGCCGCCGAACAGGCCGCGGCGGCGGAGCCCGAGCCGGCGAAGGCCTGACGGAGCGTCCGCGGGGGTGACTCCCGCCTCTCCTCACGTCGTGGCTGCTTAGCGGAGGTCAGGTTCGGGAACACGCCACAACGTGACCCCACGCATCGAGGACTACGCCCTCATCGGCGATCTGCAGACAGCCGCCCTGGTCGGCAGGAACGGTTCTGTCGACTGGCTCTGCCTGCCCCGCTTCGACTCGGGCGCCTGCTTCGCCGCGCTGCTCGGCGACGAGGACAACGGACACTGGCGCATCGCCCCCAAGGGCGCGGACAACTGCACCCGCCGCGCCTACGTGGGCGACTCCCTGGTCCTGGAGACCTTCTGGGAGACCCGCACCGGCACCGTCAAGGTCATCGACTTCATGCCGCAGCGCGACGAGGCACCCGATGTGATGCGGATCGTCGAGGGCGTCAGCGGCACCGTCGACATGGCCTCGGTGATCCGGCTGCGCTTCGACTTCGGCTCCGTCGTGCCGTGGATGCGCCGCTCGCAGGGCCACCGGGTGGCGGTCGCGGGACCGGACTCGGCGTGGCTGCGCAGCGACCCGCCGGTCAAGACCTGGGGCCAGCAGTTCTCCACGTGCTCCTCGTTCAGCGTCTCCGAGGGCGAACGGGTCGCCTTCGTCCTGACCTGGCACCCCTCGCACTCGCCCCGGCCCGATCTCATCGACCCGAACGAGGCGCTGGAGAACACCCTGGCCGACTGGGCCGAGTGGTCCGCGCGGTGCAAGTACCAGGGCCCCTACCGGGATGCCGTGATGCGGTCGCTGATCACCCTGAAGGCACTCACCTTCGGTCCGACCGGCGGGATCGTGGCGGCCCCCACCACCTCGCTGCCGGAGGAGATCGGCGGCGTACGGAACTGGGACTACCGCTTCTGCTGGCTGCGGGACTCCACCCTCACGCTCGGCGCGCTGGTCTCGGCCGGATATCTGGAGGAGGCGGCCGCGTGGCGGGACTGGCTGCTGCGCGCGGTCGCCGGGGACCCGGCCGATCTGCAGATCATGTACGGGCTCGCGGGCGAGCGCCGGCTGCCGGAGTCGGAGCTGCCGTGGCTGAGCGGCTACGAGCACTCGGCCCCGGTCCGGATCGGCAATGCCGCCGTCAGACAGCGTCAGCTCGATGTGTACGGAGAGGTCATCGACTCGCTGCGGCTGGCCCGGGACGCCGGCCTCGACGACAAGCCGCACGCCTGGAACCTCCAGCTGAGCCTGCTGGGCTTCCTGGAGTCCACCTGGCGCGAACCGGACGAGGGCCTGTGGGAGATCCGCGGCCAGCGCCGCCACTTCGTGCACTCCAAGGTGATGGCCTGGGTGGCGGCCGACCGTGCGGTGCGCAGTCTGGAGGAGGACCCGACGCTGACCGGCGACGCCGACCGCTGGCGGGCGATGCGGGACGCCGTGCACCGGGAGGTGTGCGAGAAGGGGTACGACCCGGTGCGCAACACGTTCACCCAGTCGTACGGGTCGCGGGACCTGGACGCCGCGACCCTGCTGATCGCCAGGACCGGGTTCCTGCCGCCGGACGACCCGCGCGTCATCGGGACGGTCGACGCGGTCCGGGACGAGCTGGGCAGCGACGGGCTGGTGCGCCGCTACAGCACCGACGGCACCTCGATCGACGGACTGCCGGGCGGTGAGGGCGCCTTCCTCGCCTGCTCGTTCTGGCTGGCGGACGCGTTGCGGATGACGGGGCGCGCCGAGGAGGCGACCGAACTCTTCGAACGGCTGCTGGCGCTCCGCAACGACGTGGGGCTGCTCGCCGAGGAGTACGACACTGCGGCCGGGCGTCAGCTCGGCAATTTCCCGCAGGCCTTCAGCCACATCGGTCTCGTCGGTACGGCGGTGGCGCTCGCCGAGGCACAGGCCGCCGAGGACACGGCCCGGGGTGACGCGGCAGGATAGGACCATGGATCTTGGACTGAAGGACCGTGTGTACATCGTCACCGGGGCGACCCGGGGGCTCGGCAACGCCACGGCGGCCGCGCTGGTGGCCGACGGCGCGAAGGTGATCATCACCGGGCGCGACGAGAAGAGCGTCCGGGAGGCGGCGGACGAGCTGGGCCCGGACGCCGTCGGACTCGCCGCCGACAACGCGGACCCGAGCGTGGCGCAGCGGCTCGTGGAGGCCGCTCAGGAGGGGTTCGGCCGGCTCGACGGCATCCTCATCAGCGTCGGCGGACCGGCGCCGGGCTTCCTCGCGGACAACACCGACGAGCAGTGGCAGTCCGCCTTCGATTCGGTGTTCCTGGGTGCGGTGCGCCTGGCCCGGGCGGCAGCGGCCGCGCTCGGCGAGGGCGGGGTCATCGGCTTCGTGCTCTCCGGCTCCGTCCACGAGCCGATCGCCGGACTGACGATCTCCAACGGGCTGCGCCCCGGCCTGGCCGGTTTCGCCAAGTCGCTGGCGGACGAGCTCGGTCCGCGGGGCATCCGGGTGGTGGGCGTGCTGCCGGCCCGCATCGACACGGACCGGGTGCGTGAACTGGACGCGCTGTCGGGCGACGCGGAGGCCTCACGCACGGCCAACGAGGCGCGCATCCCGCTGCGCCGCTACGGCACTCCGGAGGAGTTCGGCCGGACGGCGGCGTTCCTCCTCTCGCCGGCCGCCTCGTATCTGACGGGCATCATGGTGCCGGTCGACGGCGGCTCCCGGCACGGCTTCTGAGCCCCGCGCCCGGACGCGGCACGAGGGAGGGGCCGGACGGCGTGTGTGCCGTCCGGCCCCTCCCTCGTCGTGTACAGCCCCGTCAGCTCACCCGCTCGGCCCGGTGCTTGACCGCCTTCAGCCGCACCTCGGCCGGCAGCCGCTCCAGCCCGGCGGAGTCCCGGGCATGGGCCAGCGCCTCGTCGCTGAGCTTGCCCAGCGCCTCGTCGGGGGCCGCGTGCGGTTCCATCAGCAGCCGGATCCTGGCCTGCGGTTCGCTGCGCCGGCCGGTCAGGACGACCTGGGCACGGGCCACCCCGTCCAGGGCGCCCGCCTCCTGGGCGAGTACGCCCTCCAGGGCGCGGCCGCGCAGCAGCGCGCCCTCTCCGTCGCCGCTGTCCACGAGCACCTCGGCGAGGCGGGCCCGGCGCAACTGGGCCAGCAGCCACCACAGCGCGAGCACCACCAGCACCGCGAGAACCGCGATCACCACCGGCCACCACCAGCCCTCGGAGCGCCAGCGGTCCCGGTCGGCCTCACTGAGCAGCACGTCCTTCTTGCCGTACCAGGGCCACCAGGACGGCACGGAAAGGCCGAACCCCGCGGCCAGCACCCCGCCGCCCACGCAGACCAGCACCAGTCCGGCGAGGCCGAGCAGTACCCGGTTGACGGTCCCGATCACGCCGCTCACCCCTTCTTCGCCGGACGGCGGACATGGACGGACAGGCTCGGCGGCCGGGCCAGCCCGAGTTCCTTGATGCCGGTGGAGAGCACGGTGTCCAGATCGGACCGTACGTCGTCGAGTTCACGGAAGTGCGAAACGGCCCGCACCCCCACCTTGCTCCGGCCCATCCGGACCCGGACGGACTGCACACCGGCCACCTCCACGGCCCGGTCGCGCAGCACCATGGCCGCCGCGGTCCGGTCGAGGGCGGCCCGTACGCCCGGGCGGTCGCGGCGCATCGGCAGCAGATCGCGGAGTCCGGGTGTGAGGGCGAGGACGATCAGCCACAGGCCGACCGCCGCCGCGACCGCGGCGCCCGTCAGCACCCAGACGTCGTCCAGCCGCCGTTCGGCCAGTTCGTCGGCCAGCGAGCGGCGCCACCGCATCGCCGGATGGTCGGCGCGGACCGCCGCGACGTCGTAGAGGAGCAGCCCGGAGCCGCCGAGGACCACGAGGGCCGTGATGCCCGCCGGAATGCGCCGGGCGGACCAGAATCGGCCCGCTCCGCCCTCGCTCCGTTCCTTGGCCGGGACCGGGTCGTACGCCGCGGACGACGCCGACTGGTCGAGTGCGAGCACGTCGCCGTGTTCCACCGCCCCGGTGGTGGGCAGTCGCTGCGTACCGTGTTCCGGGTTCTGGGGTTCGGTCATCGGATCCTCCCCTGCGCCGCGAGGCTCGCTCCTGAGGGGTGCAGGCGCTCGACCTGTACGGCCACTTCGGGCACCTCCATCCCCGCCAACGCCTCTACCCGCATCGCGACCCTGCGACGCACGGCACCGCACTGGCGTCCGATGTCGCTGGGATATCCGAGCTCCAGACTCACCCGTACGCGTGCGGTGTCACGGTGCACCGTGACCGTGGCGCGCGGCGAAGCGGCGTCCGTCGGCGGCGCGTCGACCGCCTCCTTCGCCGCCTGCGCGGCGATCTTCGCGACGACCCGGTCGGCGATCCTGGTCTCCCCACGCTCCGCTGCGGCGACCCGGCCGCCCGCCCCCGGCACGCCCGTCACCGCCGTCGGTCGCCGCGCTCGCGACTCCGGAAGAAGTCGCCGGGCTCCAGGTCACCGTCGAGGAAGCGACCGGCGATGAAGCCGATCGCCCCCAGGGCGGCCACCAGCAGGAAGGCCCCGAATCCGCCGAAGTACCCGGCGAAACCGAGCGCCATGCCGGCCACCATGCCGACCACAGCCATGCTCATCTGCGCTCCTCAACTGCCTTTGACGGGAGACTTACTGGAGACGTGGCTCGGGCTGGTCCTCGTCGTCGTCCTCGTCGGGCAGCTTCACATCGCTCACCGCGATGTTGACCTCGACGACTTCGAGACCCGTCATGCGCTCGACCGCCGCGACAACGTTTTCCCGTACATCACGGGCGACATCCGCGATCGACACGCCGTAGTCGACGACGATCTCCAGGTCGAGGGCGGTCTGGGACTCGCCGACCTCGGCCTTGACGCCCCGGGTGACCGACTTGGAGCCGCCGGGGACCCGGTCGCGCACCGCGCCGAAGGTCCGCGAGAGTCCACTGCCCATCGCGTGCACGCCGACCACGTCGCGCGCCGCCATTCCGGCGATCTTCTCGACGACTCCGTCGGCGATCGTCGTACGACCGCGGGTGGCGGGGTCTCCCCCGCCGCGCTTCGTCAGCGGGTTGCTCCTGCTGTCGCCGCCCGTCGAGTCCTTGTCGGGGTACTCGGGCCGGTTCCGCTGTGGGGTCTCGGTCATCGCCGTTCTTCCCTTCGGGGCAGGTTGGACTTCATTGCCCACATTAAGTGTGCTTGCCCCGTCTCGCGCCATGGATGCGGCAGGCTGGGGAGATGACGACGGCTGACAGCCCGCACAGGGCCCAAGGATGGACGGCTGCGGTTCGGCAACGGCTCGGCCTGGGCCGACTGCTCCCTCTGGGCGGTCCGGCGGACGGGGCCTGGATCTCGGAACGGGCCGCGGTCGCCGTGCTGCGCCGGGCGGTGGGAGGTCCCGGGTCCGGCCCGGTGCTCGGGGAGCTGCGGATCGGCGTGGCCGACGCACCGGAGGCCCCCGCCCCGCAGGTGCCGCCGCCGCCGAGCGCCCTGCCGCCGGGCCCGCTGCGGATCGAGGCCACGCTGGCCGCGACGGCGGACCAGCCGCTGCCCGTGGCCGCCGCGGCGCTGCGCTCGGCGCTGCTCGCCGCTGCCGCGCGGCGGCTCGGTCTGGTGGTCTCCGAGGTGGATCTGCAGGTGACGGAGTTGCTGGACACCGATCCGGAGCGGGCCGAACCGGAGCCCGACGCGGTGCTCGCGGCCCGGCCGGAGAACGCGGCGGGTCATGCCGCCGTGGGAGTGACGGGGGTCGCGACGCTGACCCGGGTACTGGGCCCGGCCGTGCACACGGGCGCGGATCACGTACGGGTCGAGCTGGCGACGGACGGTGCGCACCGGGCGCTCGACGTGGCTCTCGCGGTGCGGGCGGCGGTCACGGAGGCGGTGGACGGGCATCCGCCGGTGTCGGTGCTGGTCACGGCGGTGACGGGCGATCCCGGGCCGGACGGTTCGGCCGCAGGCTGACGTGGCACCGGGCCCCGGGTGGCGTGTCCGGAGCCCGATGACGGCGGCTGTCAGTCGAGCGTGCCGGAGAGGTCGCGCAGCCGGCGGCCCTGGGCGGCCCGCTCGGCGGCGCGCTGCTCCTCGTACGGACGGGAGACGGCACCGCTCAGCAGGGCCTTGGTCTCGATGACGGCGTCGCGCGGGGCGGCGATCAGGGCGCCGGCCAGGTCGCGGGCGGCTCCTTCGAGCTCCTCGGCGGGCACCACGAGGTTGGCCAGGCCGGTGCGTTCGGCCTCGGCGGCGTGCACGAAGCGGCCCGTGGCGCAGATTTCGAGCGCGCGTGCGTACCCCACCAGATGCACCAGGGGGTGCGTGCCGGTGAGGTCGGGCACCAGTCCGAGGCTGGTCTCGCGCATGGCGAACTGCACGTCCTCGGCGACGATCCGCAGATCGCAGGCGAGGGCCAGCTGGAAACCGGCGCCGATGGCGTGCCCCTGGACGGCCGCGATCGACACGATGTCGTTGCGGCGCCACCAGGTGAACGCCTCCTGGTACTCGGCGATGACCGCGTCGAGCTCGGCCTCCGGGCCACGCCCCATGTCGAGGAACGACGGCTCACCGTCGAACCCCTCGGGGGTGAACGCCTGGCGGTCGAGTCCGGCGGAGAAGGACACACCTTCGGCGCGCAGCACGACGACCCGCACACTGCCGGGCAGGGCCCGACCGGCCTCTGTCAACGCCCGCCACAGAGCGGGGGACTGAGCGTTGCGCTTGGCCGGATTGGTGAGGGTCACCGTGGCAACCGCGTCGTCGACGGTGAGTCGTACGCCGTCCTTGTCGAGCACAGAGTCGAGCGAGGTCATGGAGCGCCTCCGGATCGGGTGCAGTCAGCACATCAAGCTAAGTGACTGAACAGTAACCACCCGGTCGACCGCACGATCGACCGGGTGGCCACCACCGAAACCGGTGAGCCCCGGGACAGGTCCAGGTCCTGCGGCCTGCCCCGATCCGCGGACGGCTGTCAGGCCGTCGCGGCCTTCTTGCCTCGTGTCGCGCCGCCGCGTCCCCGCAGCGTCACTCCGGACTCGCTGAGCATCCGGTGAACGAATCCGTAGGAGCGGCCCGTTTCCTCGGCCAACGCCCGGATGCTCGCACCGGAGTCGTACTTCTTCTTCAGGTCTGCCGCGAGCTTGTCGCGCGCGGCGCCGGTTACCCGGCTGCCCTTCTTCAGAGTCTCGGCCACCCGTGCCTCCTCGTGGGAAGTGCGCTCTGGACTCTCATGATCACCCCTCGGGGCCGTCCTGGCCACCCATTCGGCAAGGTCCGTGCAACCGGATCGGGGCCCCGGGAAGGCGCCGGCATGACCGGAATCCCCTATTCCGCGGGGCTGCGGGGGCAGCGGGGGAACGGCTCCGAAGGAACGGCCAGGTCAGGGCCGCAAGGGGATCGCGGCCTCTTATGGGTGCACCCGGCAGCTATCTGCCGGGTGCCGCGCCGCGGTACGAGACGCACTCACACAGATGATGGATCACGCGTAGGCCGAATGATCCAGCGGAGTTGGATCAACTCAGCGGGCAGCCGGAGCCGGGGTCCGGCCGCGGGCGGCCGGGGCGGGCCCCGGACCGCGTCCGGACGGGATCAGGCCAGCGCGACCAGGTCCCGGTAGTCCGCACCCCACAGGTCCTCGACACCGTCGGGCAGCAGGATGATGCGCTCGGGCTGGAGCGCCTCGACGGCTCCCTCGTCGTGCGTGACGAGGACGACCGCACCCTTGTACGTGCGCAGCGCGCCGAGGATCTCCTCGCGGCTGGCCGGGTCGAGGTTGTTGGTGGGCTCGTCGAGCAGGAGCACGTTGGCGGAGGAGACCACCAGCGTCGCGAGGGCGAGCCGGGTCTTCTCGCCACCGGAGAGCACCCCGGCGGGCTTGTCGACGTCGTCCCCGGAGAAGAGGAACGAACCCAGCGTCTTGCGGACCGCGACGAGGTCGAGGTCGGGCGCGGCCGAGCGCATGTTCTCCAGGACGGTGCGGTCCGGGTCGAGGGTCTCGTGCTCCTGGGCGTAGTAGCCGAGCTTGAGGCCGTGGCCCTCGATGACGTCGCCGGTGTCGGGCTTCTCCGCACCGCCCAGGAGGCGGAGCAGGGTGGTCTTGCCGGCACCGTTGAGGCCGAGGATGACGACCCGGGAGCCCTTGTCGATCGCGAGGTCGACGTCGGTGAAGATCTCCAGCGACCCGTAGGACTTGGAGAGGCCCTCCGCCATCAGCGGCGTCTTGCCGCACGGCGAGGGGTCGGGGAAGCGCAGCTTGGCGACCTTGTCGGAGACCCGCACGGCCTCCAGACCGGAGAGCAGCCGGTCGGCGCGCTTGGCCATGTTCTGCGCGGCGACGGTCTTGGTGGCCTTGGCGCGCATCTTGTCGGCCTGGGCGTTGAGGGTCGCGGCCTTCTTCTCGGCGTTCTGCCGCTCGCGCTTGCGGCGCCGCTCGTCGGCCTCGCGCTGCTGCTTGTAGAGCTTCCAGCCCATGTTGTAGACGTCGATCTGCGAGCGGTTGGCGTCGAGGTAGAAGACCTTGTTGACGACGGTCTCGACCAGCTCTTCATCGTGGGAGATCACGACGAAGCCGCCGCGGTAGCTCTTGAGGTAGTCGCGCAGCCAGACGATCGAGTCCGCGTCGAGGTGGTTCGTCGGCTCGTCGAGGAGCAGGGTGTCGGCGTCCGAGAAGAGGATCCGGGCCAACTCGACACGGCGGCGCTGACCACCGGAGAGCGTGTGGAGCGGCTGGCCCAGCACCCGGTCGGGCAGGCTGAGCGCCGCGGCGATGGTGGCCGCCTCGGCCTCGGCCGCGTATCCGCCCTTGGTGAGGAACTCCGTCTCCAGGCGCTCGTACTTCTTCATGGCCTTCTCGCGGGTGGCGCCCTTGCCGTTCGCCATCCGCTCCTCGTTCTCCCGCATCCTGCGCAGGATCTCGTCGAGGCCGCGGGCGGAGAGGATGCGGTCCCGGGCGAGCACGTCGAGGTCGCCGGTGCGCGGGTCCTGCGGGAGGTAGCCGACCTCGCCGGAGCGGCTGATGGTGCCGGCGGCGGGGGTGCCCTCGCCCGCGAGGCACTTGGTGAGGGTGGTCTTGCCCGCTCCGTTGCGGCCGACCAGGCCGATGCGGTCGCCCTTGGCGATACGGAAGGAAGCGGACTCGATGAGCATGCGGGCGCCGGCGCGCAGCTCGATGCCGGAAGCGGTGATCACGGAAAAACTCCAGGGCGGAATGGACAGCGGAGGAACGGCGGGCGGTTCACGACTCGACGCCGCTACTACTCACGCAGACGCACAAGGAGGGTTGACATGAGAACCAGTCTACTGGCGGTGTCCAACCGCTTTTCCGCGTGCACCCCATCGCAGTTGCCGAAAGCTCGCCCAGCGCGTCCGAGCCGCTCCACCGCGTCAGCAAAAACGGGCATTGCGGTGTGAACTATCCGATACTCGGCGCATGGCTGTGCGGCAGCCGCGAGCGGAGCAGAGGGTGGTGCCATGCAGTTCGACGACGACGCCGATCTGGACACGTCCGAGGTCAAGGACGTGCGCGGCAGTCGCATCCCCGGCGGCAGAGCCACCGTGGGCGGCGGCATCGCGGGGGTCATCGCACTGATCCTGGGCCTGCTCTTCGGGGTCGGTCCCGATCAGCTGGGCCTCTCCTCGGGCGACTCGGGCACGACCGCGACCGCCTCGTCGGCCGCACAGGTCCAGCAGGAGTGCCGGACCGGCGCGGACGCCAACACCAAGGCCGACTGCCGGATCGTCGCGGTGGTCAACAGCGTGCAGGACTACTGGAACCAGGAGTTCAAGCGGCGCGACGCCACGTACGGCGGCGCGCGGACGGTCCTGTTCACCGACCGGGTCTCCACGGCCTGCGGCGCGGCGACCTCGGCCGTGGGGCCGTTCTACTGCCCCGGGGACCGGCAGGTCTATCTGGACCTGGGCTTCTTCGACGAGCTGCGGACCAAGTTCGGATCGAGCGGCGGCCCGTTCGCCGAGGCGTACGTCGTCGCGCACGAGTACGGACACCACGTGCAGAACCAGATGGGGACGCTGGCCCGCTCGCAGGACGGACGGACCGGCGAGAACAGCAACGCGGTGAAGGTGGAGCTCCAGGCCGACTGCTACGCAGGGGTCTGGGCGAACCACGCGACGACCACGCCCGACGAGTCGACCGGCCGCCCGCTGATCACCGAGCTCACCCGGGCGGACATCCGGGACGGGCTGGACGCGGCCGCCTCGGTCGGCGACGACCGCATCCAGGAGAAGTTCCAGGGCCGGGTCACCCCGGAGTCCTGGACGCACGGCTCGGCCGCGCAGCGCCAGCAGTGGTTCACCACCGGTTTCCGCAGCGGCGACATGGCCGACTGCAACACCTTCCGCTGACCCCCTCCGCGCGAACGGTGCGCACGGCGCCGGACAGGGCATTGTCAGTGGCCGGTGGAAGACTGAGACGCAGATCACAGACGGGCCGCGACAGGGCCCGGTGCGGCGCGAGAAGGGACTGAGCACGATGGCAGACGCGAAGGCGGGCGTTCCGACGCTCTATCCGACGATTCTGTACGACGACGCGAAGGCCGCGATCAAGACGCTCACGGAGGGCCTCGGCTTCACCGAGGAAGCGGTGTACGAGGGCGAGGACGGCACGGTGATGCACGCGGAGCTGTCCTGCGGGAACGGCAGGGTGATGCTGGGCTCCAAGGGCCGCGAGGGCGTCTTCGCCAAGGCGATGCAGGGGGCGGGCCCGGCCGGCGTCTACGTGGTGGTCGACGAGGTCGACGCCCACCATGCGCGGGCGGTGGAGCACGGGGTGGAGATCCTCATGCCGCCCACCGACCAGGACTACGGCTCGCGGGACTACATGGCGCGGGACGCGGAGGGCAACGTGTGGAGCTTCGGGACGTACACACCGGGATCGGGCTGAGTTCGGGACGTACGCGCCCGGGTCGGGCTGAGGGGGCGCGCCGCCTGGGGCGGGCCCGCTCCCCTGCCCGCCCCTTCCCGTAGCCGGGGCGCCGCCCCGGTTCAGGCGCCGCCCGTGTGTACCTGGAACGCCGCCTTGCGGACCGCTTTGGCGAGCGCCGGGTCGGGGTGCGCGGCGGCCAGGGCCACCAGGACCTGGACGGTGCGCGGATGGCCGACCGCCCGGACCTCGTCCAGCAGCGCCGGGACGGTGCCCTGCACGGCCGAGTCCAGGTGGCGGACCAGCAGCCCCGTCTCGCCGTGGTCGGCGACGGCCGCCGCGGTGTCCACCCAGAGCCAGGTGGCCTCCTCACGGCTGAGGACCTCCTGGGCGTCCTCGGGGTCGGCCCCGTCGTACTCCGCGAGCCAGAGCAGCGCGTAGGGGCGCAGCGACGGGTCGCTGACGACGGACCGGACCACGGGCTCGGCCGGTGCGCCGACGACACGGAGCGCCTCGAAGGCGAGCCCGCGCAGCAGCGCGTCCTCGCCGCGGGCCACGCCGAGGAGTTCGGCGACGGCGCTGCCGACGGGGCGGGCGGCGAGCCAGGCGCGGTATTCGGCGCGGGCCGGTCCGGGGGTGAGGCGGGCGCAGCCGAGGAGCATGTCGGCCGCGGACTGCTCGATGTTCCCGGCGGGGCTCTGGGCGGCGACGCAGATCTGTTCCAGCTTGACCCAGACCGCCCAGTTGCCGAGCGGGGTCAGCGTGGCGTGCCCGGTGCCGAGGGTGAGCGCCCCGACGGCGGCCAGCCCCTCGAGCGCCCAGTCCAGCAGGAGGGCGACCAGGGCCTCGGGGTGCGCGGTGGGTGCCGGCTCGGCGGGGCCGGGCAGCGGCTGCGGCCCGTACGGCACCTCGCAGCGCTCCTCGTGCAGTTCCGCGACGCGCTGGCCCAGCAGGTCCAGGAGGGCGGGCACGGTGACCGGGCCCGCGGAGAGCTGGAGCAGCGAGAGCACCTGGGGCACGGCCTCGACGGCCTCGGCGACCGCGGTGGACTCGATGTCCCGCGGTGCGGGGTGGACGAGCGACCAGGCGTCGAAGAGCGCCACCCAGCCGCGGAGCACGGCGGAGTCGTCACGGTCCCAGGCGCGCAGCCGCCAGCCGGGCCGCGCGGTGTCGCCGTGCAGTTCCACGAGACCGGCGAGGCGGGCCCGGTCCCAGCCGGAGCGCACCTGGGCCGGGGACAACTCCAGCGCCGTCGCGGCCCGTTCGAGGGCCTGGGCGGCCAGCGGAGGCGTGCCGGGGCTCGCGCCGTCGGCCGCCCAGCGGGCGATCCGTACGGCGTCGGCGAGGGCGGTCCTGGCCTGGCGGGCCAGCTCCGACCGCGGCGGGGTGCCCTCGGGCGGGCGGGGCGCCGGCCTGGTGCGCCGGGTGGTCACGGCCTTGCGAGCGGTGGCGAGGGGTCGCGGGCGGACAAGTCGCAGCCTGGAGTCGCGCGGGGTACGGGACGTCACGGGGAGCAGTCTTGCCTCTGACAGCCCGAAAGCCCAAACGGAACCCGAACGACCGGCGTCCGGACGCGGCCGCACCGGCCGGGACCAACCGGCCGAAGCGGCGCATCAGCTCACATCAGGGGCGTGAGGAAGCGCCTCAGCGTCTCTTCGTAATGGACCGGATCGGCATTCCACATCGCCGCATGCGGAGCCTGGGGTACGGAGTGCAGGGCGACCAGGTCCGGCCGGCGGGCCGCGAGCTCCCGGGACGGCTGCCAGGGAGCCAGGGTGTCGTCGGGTCCGTGGAAGATCAGTGTCGGGACGTGCAGGGTCCGGGGCAGCGAGGTGTCCAGGAGCCGGGCGCCGCGCAGTCCGGTCTGGCCCTGGGCGGCGCGGACGGCGAGCGGCAGCAGGGCGGAGGGGACGCCGCGGGCGGCGGCCAGGGCGCGCAGGGTGGTGGCCCAGTCCAGCACCGGCGAGTCGAGTACGAGTCCGCAGATCCGGTCCCGCAGCGCGGAGTTGACGCAGGCGTGCAGCGCCATCGAGGCGCCGGTGGACCAGCCGTGCAGGACGACCTTCTCGGCTCCGTAGCGCACGGCGAAGCGGATGGCCGCGTCCAGGTCCCTCCACTCGGACTCGCCGAGGTGGTGGAGCCCGTCCGGGGAGCGGGGGGCTCCGGGGTCGCCGCGGTAGGCGAGGTCGAGCACCGGCAGCTGCTGCCCGTGCAGGAAGCCCATCACATTGAGGGGGTGCTCGCGGGTGGTGCCGATGCCGTGCGCGGTGATGACCCAGGTGTCGCGGGGGCCCGGCACGAACCAGGCGGGCAGACCGCCGAGTTCGCCGGGGATCTCCACCTCGCGGAAGTCGAGGCCGAGGGCGGTGGCCGGGTCGCCGCTGTGGATCTCCGGCGTGATGCGGACCTTGGCCCTGGGGAGCAGGGTGCCGCGGTTGACGCGCTCCAGCCGGCGGACGACGGTGTCGGCGGCCTCGTGGGCCTGCTCGATCACCGTGCCCACGACGGCATGGACGTCGTCGCCCACCAGCCCGTAGGTACCGGGCCTGAGCGAGGTGAAGGACCGGGTCAGGGTGACCTGCCCGGCCGCCGTCGCATGCACGGTGAGTCTGCGGTCGGCGGGGAGGGGACGTCCGGACGGCGCCCCGAGGGCGGCGTCGCTGGCGTACCGGCCGGCCGCGACCGCTGCCGCACCGACGCCGAGGATGGAGGTGACGGCTGCTGCCGTCGCTGTAGCCGGGCGCACGGCTTCAGTCTCCCGGCCACCGCCGCACACGGCCAGTGGACGGGGGCCGTCCGGTGGGCGGGGCGTGCGGGAAGCGGGCCGGGCCGGGGGCGGTCGGGCGGCCGGTCGCACCCCGCGGTCAGCCCGGCTGGTGCTGTCCGTACCCCTTCAGTGCTTCCTTGACGTCGTCCAGCTGCTCCGGCGTGAGCAGGGCGGGCGTGCGGCCGGGCACCGAACTCGCGGTGAGCCAGAGGCGGCACAGCCATTCGAGCTGGGCGGTGCGGTCGTAGGCCTCGTCGAGGGTGGCGCCGTAGGTGACCGTGCCGTGGTTGCCCAGCAGGCAGCCGGTGCGGTCGCGCAGGGCCGTGAGCATGTTTCCGGCCAGCTCGTCGGTGCCGTAGCGGGCGTAGGCGGCGACCCGGACCGGACCGCCCAGCATCGCGGCGGCGTAGTGGACCGACGGCACCTCGGCGACCAGTGTGGAGACGGCCGTGGCGTGCACCGCGTGGGTGTGCACGACGGCGGCCGCGCCGGTGTTCCGGTAGACCGCGAGATGGAGCGGGAGTTCGCTGGTGGGGGCCAGCTCGCCGAGCGTCTGGTTGCCCTCCAGGTCGACGCCCGTCAGGTCCTCGGGGCGGAGCCGGTCGTACGGCATTCCGCTGGGGGTGACCAGCACGGTCCCGCCGACCCTCGCCGACACGTTGCCCGAGGTCCCGACGACCAGTCCCTCGGTGGCCGTCCTGCGGGCGGTGGCGACGACCGCCGCCCAGGCCCGCTCGATCGATTCCCGTGACTCATCGCTCATACGAAGATCCTTTCGACGAATGAGCGGCCCCTTGCCGCTCCTCCCGCGACGGCCCGGCCGAACCCAGGATTCCGGGCCCACACCGGCCCGTGCCCCGACCCCGCCGTCACCCGGTGGACGAACAGGGCTGCCGCACTCCGGTTGGGGTCACCACAACGCCCTGCTCAGTTCATCTTCCGTTCACTCAGGTTGCCTACGGTCCACGTGCCACTGACGTCGAACGATTGCCTGGGTAAATGGAACACATCACGCTGCTGCTCGCGATTGTGATCGTGACAGCTCTAGTGTTCGATTTCACGAACGGTTTCCACGACACCGCCAACGCGATGGCCACCACCATCTCGACCGGCGCACTCAAACCCAAGACAGCGGTGGCCATGTCCGCCGTTCTCAACCTCGTAGGCGCGTTCCTGTCGGTGGAGGTCGCCAAGACGATCTCCGGCGGGATCATCAACGAAGACGGGCTCAGAACCGAGGTCATCTTCGCGGCGCTCGTCGGCGCCATCCTGTGGAATCTGCTGACCTGGCTGGTCGGACTGCCGTCCAGCTCCTCCCACGCACTGTTCGGCGGCCTCATCGGCGCCGCGGTGATGTCCGCGGGCTGGTCGTCGGTCGACGGCGGCACCGTCGTCACCAAGGTGCTGCTCCCCGCGGTCGCCGCACCGGTCGTCGCCGGTCTGGCCGCGCTGCTGGCCACCAAGCTGACGTACCGCATCGGCGGCAGGGTCACCGGCGGCGCCCAGGAGAAGGCCACCGCCAAGGGCTACCGCGCCGGCCAGATCGCCTCGGCCGGACTGGTCTCCCTGGCCCACGGCACCAACGACGCGCAGAAGACCATGGGCATCATCACCCTCGCCCTGGTCACCGGCGGCGTCCTCTCCCCCGGCTCCAACCCGCCGGTCTGGGTCATCGTGTGCGCCGGCCTCGCCATCGCGCTCGGCACCTACCTCGGCGGCTGGCGCATCATCCGCACCATGGGCAGCGGCCTCACCGAGCTGAAGCCGCCGCAGGGCTTCGCCGCCCAGACCAGCGCGGCCACCGTCATCCTGGCCTCCTCGCACCTCGGCTTCTCCCTCTCCACCACCCAGTCCTGCTCCGGCGCCGTGATGGGCGCGGGCCTCGGCCGCAAGGGGGGCGTGGTCCGCTGGTCCACCGCCACCCGGATGTTCGTGGCCTGGGGCCTGACCCTGCCGGCCGCCGGACTGGTCGGCGCGGGTGCGGAGTTCCTCACCAAGCAGGGCACCTGGGGCGTCGTGGTCGTCGCGGCGCTGCTGATCGCCGGCTCCGGCGCCATCTGGATGCTGTCGCGGCGCAGGCCCGTCGGCCACGACGACGTCGCCCCGGCCGGTGCGGACGCCGAGCCCGCGGGTGTCGTCACCACGGCCATCGCGGCCGTCAGCCCGCCGCCCACCGTGGCCGCCCAGCCCCACGAGCTCACGGCCACCATCCCGGCCCCCGCCGGGACGGTCGCCGACCCTGCCCGACCCGCCACGGTCTAGGACCCCAAGAGCCACCGGTAAGGACAGATCCGCATGAACATCGACTGGGCAGCCCTCGGCACCGTCTTCGGCGTCTCCCTCGTCGCCACGGTCGCTCTCGTGGGCCTCTTCACCCTCGGCATCGTCGGCCTCTCCAAGCAGCCCGAACCGGCCGCACAGGGCGGCTCGGCGGGCGGTTCGCTCATGCTGGCGCGCGCCGGCGCGTACGTGTGCTTCGGACTGTGCGCCGCGGCCGTGGCCTACGGCATCTATCTGATCGTCGCCTGAGCCCCACCACTCCCACCCGCATCGGGCCGGACGCACCCCGTGCGCGTCCGGCCCGATGTGTGTCTGCGCACACTGCACCGTCGCAGGTCAACGGCAAGTTGACGGGTGTTCGCGGAGCGTGGTGGACTGCCGGAGCCATTACGGCGACAGCAGAGGAAGCCGGTGCGAATCCGGCGCGGTCCCGCCACTGTCACCGGGGAGCAGTCCCCCAACCACTGGAAGTCACGGTCCACGCAAGCGGACTGGAAGGCCGGGGGAACTGCGGATCCGGAAGCCAGGAGACTCTCGTCGCCGGTCACGTCGAACCAGGGCGCGGACCCTGAGTGAGGACATATCGCCATGCCCGGCTGCCGTGCGTCCGTCCCTGTGCGACCCAGAACAGGTTCCAAGGTCCTTCGAGGCGCAACGGCCGGCTGAACCGTGCGTGCCGATCGCATCTTCGCGTACGGCGCCACGGCCGGTCTGATCGGCGATCTGCTGCTCGGTGACCCCCGCAGGGGGCACCCGGTCGCCGCCTTCGGGCGGGCCGCGGCAGGCGTCGAAGGCCGCCTGTGGCGCGACCACCGCGGGTGGGGCGCCCTGCACACCCTGGTCTGCGCCGGAGGCGCCGCCGGGGGCGCCGCACTGGCCTCCCGCGCCCTGCGCCGCCACCCCGCCGCGTCCGTCGCCCTGACCGCCGCCGCCACCTGGTCCGTCGTCGGCGGTACGTCGCTGGGGCGCGAGGCCAGGGCCATCGGTGCCGCGCTCGCCGCAGGGGACATCGGCCTGGCCCGTGAACGGCTGCCGCATCTGTGCGGCCGCGACCCGCAGTCGCTGGACGGGCCGCAGATCGCCCGTGCCGTCGTGGAGTCCGTCGCCGAGAACACCTCGGACGCCGTGGTCGGCGCCCTGGTGTGGGGGGCGTTGGCCGGGGTCCCGGGACTCGTCGGCTTCCGGGCCGCCAACACGCTCGACGCGATGGTCGGCCACAAGTCGCCCCGCTACCGCCGTTACGGCTGGGCCTCGGCCCGCCTCGACGACGTCGCGGGGTGGCCGGGCGCCCGGCTGACGGCCCTGCTCGCCGTGGCGGCGGGAGGAGACCCGCGGGGCGCGGTCCGGGCCTGGCGGGCGGACGCGGCGAAGCACCCGAGCCCCAACGCGGGCCCGGTGGAGGCCTCGTTCGCGGGCGCGCTCGGCGTACGGCTCGGCGGCACGCTCGCCTACGGCGGCCGGGTCGAGCACCGCCCCGTGCTCAACGGCGGCGCGGGCCGGGCGGTGGAGACCGCGGACATCGAACGCGCCGTGCGGCTGTCTCGCCGGGTCGGCGTGCTGGCCCTCGGCGTCAGCGTGGCGGCCCGGGCCGGCATGGGCCTCGCGGCCCGGCGGATCGCGGCAGGCAGGACCCCGGGAACCCGTACCGCAGCACCTCGTACAGGAGCACCTCGACTCTCAGGACGGAGACCGACATGAGCGGCGGACTGCTGGTCGCCGGGACCACATCGGACGCGGGCAAGAGCGTCGTCACGGCGGGCATCTGCCGCTGGCTGGTGCGCCGGGGTGTGAAGGTGGCGCCGTTCAAGGCGCAGAACATGTCGCTCAACTCCTTCGTCACCCGTGAGGGTGCCGAGATCGGCCGCGCCCAGGCCATGCAGGCACAGGCCGCTCGCGTCGAGCCGACCGCGCTGATGAACCCGGTGCTGCTCAAGCCCGGCAGCGACCGCTCAAGCCAGGTCGTCCTGATGGGGCGCCCGGTCGGCGAGATGAGCGCCCGCGGCTACCACGGCGGCCGGCAGGAATCGCTTCTGTCCACCGTCGTGGACTGTCTGGAGCAGCTTCGGGGCACGTATGACGCGGTGATCTGCGAGGGGGCGGGCAGTCCGGCCGAGATCAATCTGCGGCGCACGGACATCGTGAACATGGGCATCGCCCGGGCTGCGCGCTTCCCGGTCGTGGTCGTCGGCGACATCGACCGCGGCGGGGTCTTCGCGTCGTTCTTCGGCACGACGGCGCTGCTCGCCCCCGAGGACCAGGAGCTGATCGCCGGGTATCTGGTGAACAAGTTCCGCGGCGACGTGTCGCTGCTGGAACCGGGACTGGACATGCTGCGCGATCTCACCGGGCGGCCGACGTACGGCGTGCTGCCGTTCGCCCACGGGCTCGGCATCGACGAGGAGGACGGTCTGCGGGTCTCGCTGCGCGGCGCCGTCCGGGAGTCGGTCGTCGCGCCGCCGCACGGCGAGGACATCCTGCGCGTCGCCGTGTGCGCGGTGCCCCTGATGTCGAACTTCACCGACGTGGACGCGCTGGCCGCCGAACCGGGCGTCGTGGTGCGGTTCGTGGACCGGGCCGAGGAACTGCACGACGCCGACCTCGTCATCGTGCCCGGCACCCGCGGCACCGTGAAGGCGCTGGCCTGGCTGCGTGAGCGCGGGCTCGCCGACGCCCTGCTGCGGCGCGCCGCCGAGGGCCGTCCGGTGCTCGGCATCTGCGGCGGCTACCAGATCCTCGGTGAGGAGATCGAGGACGACGTCGAGTCGCGCGCCGGGAAGGTCGACGGGCTCGGACTCCTTCCCGTACGCGTCCGGTTCGACCGTGAGAAGACCCTCGCCCGGCCGGCCGGCGAGGCGCTCGGCGCCCCCGTCGAGGGGTACGAGATCCACCACGGCGTCGCGGACGTGCGCGGCGGCGAACCGTTCCTCACCGACGGGCGGGGCGGGCGCCTCGACGGCTGCCGGTCCGGCTCCGTGTGGGGCACCCACTGGCACGGCTCGCTGGAGAGCGACGCGTTCCGCCGCCGCTTCCTGACGGAGACCGCGCGGGCCGCCGGCCGCCGCTTCGTCCCCGCACCCGACACCTGTTTCGCCGCGCTGCGCGAGGAACAGCTCGACCGCCTCGGCGACCTGATCGAAGAACACGCGGACACCGATGCGCTGTGGCGACTCATCGAGTCGGGCGCACCGGCAGGACTTCCCTTCATCGCCCCCGGAGCACCTGGAGCACGCGCATGAACGCCCCGTCGAACGCCCCGTCGAGCGCCCAGCTGAGCACGGTGCTGCTGCTGTCGACCGCCGATACGGACCTCCTGGCCGCCCGTGCCTCGGGCGCGCCCTTCCGGATCGGCAACCCGACCCGTATCGATGTCCACGAGGAACTCCCCGCGCTGATCGAGGGAGCCTCCGTCGCCGTCGTCCGGCTGCTGGGCGGCAAGCGCGCCTGGGAGGACGGACTCGCCGCCCTGAAGGCGGCCGGCATCCCGACCGTGCTGCTCGGCGGTGAGGCCGTGCCGGACGCGGAGCTGATGGCCGAGTCGTCCGTACCGGCGGGCGTCGTCGCCGAGGCGCTGCGCTATCTGGTGGAGGGTGGCCCGGGGAACCTCGTCGAGCTGGCCCGTTTCCTCTCCGACACCGTGCTGCTGACCGGGCACGGTTTCGCCGAGCCGCAGAAGATGCCCGAGTGGGGGGTGCACGGCGAGCGGGAGTTCGTCGAGGGCCGCCCGACCGTCGGGGTGCTCTTCTACCGGGCGCACCACCTCTCCGGGAACACCTCGTTCGTCGACGTGCTGTGCGACGCGGTCGAGGCACGCGGCGCCAACGCCCTTGCCGTGTACTGCGGTTCGCTGCGCGGCGCGGACGCCGCCCTGTACGAGCTGCTCGGCCGGACCGACGCCCTGGTCGCCACGGTGCTCGCGGCCGGCGGCACCCGCGCGTCCGACGCCTCCGCCGGGGGCGACGACGAGGCCTGGGACATCGGCGCGCTCGCCGATCTGAACGTGCCGGTGCTGCAGGGGCTGTGCCTGACGTCCTCGCGGGCGGCGTGGGACGCGTCGGACGCCGCGCTCTCCCCCATGGACGCGGCGATGCAGGTCGCCATCCCGGAGTTCGACGGCCGCCTCATCACCGTCCCGTTCTCCTTCAAGGAGCAGGGGCCGGACGAGGTGCCGGTGTACCGCGCGGACCCCGAGCGGGCCGCCCGCGTCGCCGGGATCGCGGTGCGCCACGCCGTCCTCGGGCACAAGACCAACGCCGAGAAGAAGCTCGCCCTGGTCTTCACCGCCTACCCCACCAAGCACTCCCGCGTGGGCAACGCGGTCGGCCTGGACACCCCCGCATCCGCCGTCCGCGTCCTGGACGCGCTGCGCGCTGCCGGCTACGGCGTCGAGGGCCACCCGGACAACGGTGACGAGCTGATCCACCGCCTCATCAACGCCGGTGGCCACGACGTGGAGTGGCTGACCGAGGAGCAGCTCGCGGCGGCTCCGGCGCGGGTGCCGCTGGCCGACTACCGGCAGTGGTTCGCGAAGCTGGAGCCGGAGCTGCGCGACTCGATGCTGGAGCACTGGGGCGAGCCGCCGGGCTCGCTGTACGTGGACGGGGACGACATCGTCCTCGCCTCGCTCCAGTTCGGGAACGTGGTGGTGCTGATCCAGCCCCCGCGCGGCTTCGGCGAGAACCCGATCGCGATCTACCACGACCCGGACATGCCGCCCTCGCACCACTACCTGGCCACCTACCGCTGGCTGGAGAACACCTTCGGCGCGGACGCCGTCGTCCACATGGGCAAGCACGGCACGATGGAGTGGCTGCCCGGCAAGGGCCTCGGCCTGTCGGCCGGCTGCGGCCCGGACGCGGTGCTCGGCGAACTGCCGCTGATCTACCCGTTCATCGTCAACGACCCGGGCGAGGGCACCCAGGCCAAGCGGCGCGGCCACGCCACGGTGGTGGACCACCTGGTGCCGCCGATGGCCCGCGCCGACACCTACGGCGACCTCGCGAAGCTGGAGCAGCTGCTCGACGAGTACGCGCTGGTCAGCGACCTGGACCCGACCAAGGCTCCGACGGTGAGGGCGCAGATCTGGACGCTGGTCAAGGCCGCCGAGCTGCACCACGACCTGCATGTCGACGAGCAGCCGGGCGACGACGACTTCGACTCGTTCGTCATGCACATCGACGGCTACCTGTGCGAGATCAAGGACGTCCAGATCCGCGACGGGCTGCACATCCTGGGCGGCGGCCCGGTCGACGAGGCCCGGGTCAACCTCGTCCTCGCGGTGCTGCGCGCCTCGCAGGTGTGGGGCGGCACGGCCAACGCGCTGCCCGGTCTGCGGGCGGCCATCGCCGAGCACTTCGGGCTCAGCGAGAAGGAGCTGCTGGGCGAGCCGGGCGCGGCCGTGAAGGTGCCGGACGGGCTGACCGGGCTGGTGGACGGGCCGGCGCGGACGGGCGCGGACGCGATCGACCTGCTGGAGCAGCTGTGCCGCCGGCTCGCGGAGGGCATGGAGGCGCGCGGCTGGGAGCTCCCGGCGGTGGCCGGCCTGGTCCGGGAGGTGCTGGGCATCGAACTCCCGGCCGCCGTCGCCGTCCTGGGCTTCGCCTGCGAGGAGGTCGTGCCCCGGCTGGCCCGGACGACCGACGAGATCGACCACATCCTGAAGGCGCTGGACGGCGGCTTCGTCCCGGCCGGTCCCTCGGGCTCGCCGACGCGCGGGCTCGTCAACGTGCTGCCGACGGGCCGCAACTTCTACTCCGTGGACCCGAAGGCGATTCCGTCCCGGCTGTCGTGGGAGGTCGGCCAGTCCCTCGCGGACTCGCTGATCGCCCGGTACCTCGCCGACACGGGCGACTACCCGAAGTCGGTCGGTCTGACGGTGTGGGGCACCTCCGCGATGCGCACCCAGGGTGACGACATCGCGGAGATCCTGGCGCTGCTCGGCTGCCGCCCGGTGTGGGACGACGCCTCGCGCCGGGTGACCGGCTTCGAGGTGGTGCCGGTGAGCGAGCTGGGGCGGCCGCGCATCGATGTGACGGTCCGGATCTCGGGCTTCTTCCGGGACGCGTTCCCGCACGTGGTGGGCCTGATCGACGACGCGGTCCGCGCGGTGGCGGAGCTGGACGAGCCGGCCGACGCCAACTACGTACGGGCGCACGCCGACGAGGACACCGCCGAGCACGGCGACCGCCGACGGGCCACGGCCCGCATCTTCGGCTCGAAGCCGGGGGCTTACGGGGCGGGGCTGCTGCCGCTGATCGACGCGCGCAACTGGCGGTCGGACGCGGACCTGGCCGAGGTGTACGCGGTCTGGGGCGGTTACGCGTACGGGCGCGGGCTGGAGGGGCGGGCGGCGCGCGGGGACATGGAGACGGCGTTCCGGCGGATCGCGGTGGCGGCGAAGAACGTCGACACCCGGGAGCACGACCTCGTCGACGCCGACGACTACTTCCAGTACCACGGCGGCATGGTCGCCATGGTGCGGCATCTGACGGGCGAGTCGCCCGAGGCGTACGTCGGGGATTCGGCGACGCCGGATCAGGTGAAGACGCGGACGCTGGGTGAGGAGACGCATCGCGTCTTCCGCGCGCGGGTCGTGAACCCGCGCTGGATGGCGGCCATGCGGCGGCACGGGTACAAGGGCGCCTTCGAGATGGCGGCGACCGTGGACTACCTGTTCGGGTACGACGCGACCGCCGGGGTCGTCGACGACTGGATGTACGAGAAGTTGTCGGCGGAGTACGTGTTCGACGAGACCAACCGGGACTTCATGAAGAAGTCCAACCCGTGGGCGCTGCGCGGGATTTCGGAGCGGTTGCTGGAGGCGGCCGAGCGGGGGCTGTGGGCGGAGCCGGACGCGGAGACGCTGGAGCGGTTGCGGGCCACGTATCTGGAGCTCGAGGGCGATCTGGAGGGGGACGAGTGAGCGGGGTACGCATGGTGGGTGTGGCGCCTGCGGCGGACGTTCTCCCCTGTCCCGCCCCTTCCCGTAACCGAGGGCTCCGCCCCCGGACCCCCGCTCCTCAAACGCCGGAGGGGCTGGAATGTTCCCCCAAGGAGGTCTTGTGAGTACGCCTTATCCCTTCACCGCCATCGTCGGACAGGACGATCTCCGGCTCGGGCTGCTGCTCAACGCCGTGTCGCCCGCCGTGGGCGGTGTCCTCGTGCGTGGCGAGAAGGGGACCGCCAAGTCCACCGCCGTGCGCGCGCTCGCCGCGCTCATGCCGGAGGTGGCCGTCGTTCCCGGGTGCCGGTTCTCGTGTGCTCCGGCGGCACCCGATCCGGCGTGTCCCGACGGGCCCCACGAGACCGGTGCCGGCGTGTCACGGGCCGCGCGGACCGTGGAGCTGCCCGTCGGTGCCTCCGAGGACCGGCTCGTCGGGGCGCTCGACATCGAGCGGGCTCTCGCCGAGGGTGTGAAGGCCTTCGAGCCGGGACTCCTCGCCGACGCGCACCGCGGGATCCTGTACGTCGACGAGGTCAATCTCCTCCACGACCATCTGGTCGACCTGCTGCTGGACGCCGCCGCCATGGGTGCCTCCTACGTGGAGCGCGAGGGCGTCTCCGTACGGCATGCCGCGCGCTTCCTGCTCGTCGGGACGATGAACCCCGAGGAGGGGGAGCTTCGGCCCCAGCTCCTCGACCGGTTCGGGCTGACCGTCGAGGTCGCCGCCTCCCGTGAGACCGATCTGCGGGTGGAGGTGGTGCGGCGCCGGCTCGCGTACGACGACGACCCGGCCGCGTTCGCCGCCAGGTGGGCCGACGAGGAAGGCGCGTTGCGGGCCCGGATCGTGGCCGCCCGGGCGCTGCTCCCGCACGTCCGGCTGGGTGATGGCGCGTTGCGGCAGATCGCCGCGACCTGTGCGGCCTTCGAGGTCGACGGGATGCGGGCCGACATCGTGATGGCCCGGACCGCCACCGCGCTGGCCGCCTGGGCCGGGCGCAACGACGTGCTGGCCGAGGACGTACGGCAGGCCGCCCTGCTCGCGCTCCCCCACCGGCGCCGGCGCAATCCGTTCGACGCGCCGGGGCTCGACGAGGACAAGCTCGACGACACGCTGGAGCAGAACAGCGGCGAGGACGACGACCCGGACCCGGACGGGCCCGGTGGCGGCGGCCGGCCGCCGGAGGGTGACGGGCCCGACACGCCGCCGCAGGGTGAGGACGGGGCCGGCGACACGCCCGCGCAGTCCGTGCCCGAGCAGGGCGGGGAGAAGGAGCAGGAGCCGGCGCGGGGGCAGTCCTCCGGCGGCGGCGAGCAGCAGCCCGTGCGGGCCGGTGAGCCGTTCCGTACGAAGATGCTGAGCGTGCCCGGTCTGGGCGAGGGCGCGGCGGGGCGGCGGTCCCGGGCGCGTACCGAGCACGGGCGGACGACCGGTGCCCGGCGGCCGCAGGGCGCGCTGACCAAGCTGCATCTGGCCGCGACCGTGCAGGCCGCCGCCCCGCATCAGCGGGCGCGGGGCCGGTCCGGGCGGGGGCTGGTGGTGCGGCGGGACGATCTGCGGCAGGCGACGCGGGAAGGGCGCGAGGGGAACCTCGTCCTGTTCGTCGTGGACGCGTCCGGGTCGATGGCCGCCCGGCAGCGGATGACCGCCGTGAAGGGTGCGGTGCTGTCGCTGCTGATGGACGCCTACCAGCGGCGCGACAAGGTCGGGCTGATCACCTTCCGGGGCAAGGACGCCGAGGTGGCGCTGCCGCCGACCTCGTCCGTGGACGCCGCCGCCGCGCGGCTGGAGATGCTGCCGACCGGCGGGCGCACCCCGGTGGCCGCCGGGCTGTTGAAGGCGCACGACGTGCTGCGTGTGGAGCGGCTGCGCGATCCCTCGCGGCGGCCGTTGCTGGTCGTGGTGACCGACGGGCGGGCGACCGGGGGGCCTGAGCCGGTGGCGCTGGCCGCGCGGGCGGCCCGGCTGCACGAGGCCGAGGGCACGGCGTCCGTCGTCGTGGACTGCGAGTCGGGGCCCGTGCGGCTCGGGCTCGCGGCGAGTCTCGCGGGTGAGCTGGGCGGCACCGCCGTCACGCTCGACGAGCTGCGCGCCGACTCGATCGCCGGGCTGGTCAAGGACGTTCAGGGCTACAGCAGGAGGGCCGCGTAATGCCGCAGGGACAGCCGGTCAGCGTGCCGGACGACGGGCTGACCACCCGGCAGCGCCGCAACCGGCCGCTGCTGGTGGTGCACACCGGCATCGGCAAGGGCAAGTCGACGGCCGCCTTCGGGCTCGCGCTGCGGGCCTGGAATCAGGGGTGGCCGATCGGGGTCTTCCAGTTCGTGAAGTCGGCGAAGTGGAAGGTCGGCGAGGAGAACGCGCTGAAGGTCCTCGGCGCGAGCGGCGAGGGCGGGTCCGTCGCCTGGCACAAGATGGGCGAGGGCTGGTCCTGGGTCCAGCGCGATCAGCAGCTCGACAACGAGGCGGCGGCGCGGGAGGGCTGGGAGCAGGTCAAGCGCGACCTGGCGGCGGAGACGTACCGGCTGTACGTGCTCGACGAGTTCGCCTACCCGATGCACTGGGGGTGGGTCGACACCGATGAGGTCGTCGAGGTGCTGCGCCGGCGGCCGGGCAACCAGCACGTGGTGATCACCGGGCGCAACGCGCCCGCCGCGCTGGTGGACGCCGCCGATCTGGTGACCGACATGTCGAAGGTCAAGCACCCGATGGACGCCGGGCAGAAGGGCCAGAGGGGCATCGAGTGGTGAGTGTTCCGCGCCTGGTCATCGCCGCGCCGGCGTCCGGCAGCGGCAAGACCACCGTCGCGACGGGTCTGATGGCCGCCTTCGCCGGGCGGGGGCTCGCCGTGTCCGGGCACAAGGTGGGGCCCGACTACATCGATCCGGGTTACCACGCCCTCGCCACCGGGCGGCCGGGGCGCAATCTCGACGCGTACATGTGCGGGCCGGAGCTGATCGCCCCGCTGTTCGCGCACGGTGCGCAGGGGTGTGACCTGGCGGTCGTCGAGGGCGTGATGGGGCTGTACGACGGGGCGTCCGGGCACGGGGAGCTCGCCTCCACGGCGCAGGTCGCGACGTTGTTGCGGGCGCCTGTGGTGCTCGTCGTGGACGCGTCGTCGCAGTCGCGGTCCGTGGCGGCGCTGGTGCACGGATTCGCCTCGTGGGACACGCAGGTGCGGATCGGCGGCGTGATCCTGAACAAGGTGGGCTCCGACCGGCACGAGGCGTTGCTGCGGGAGGCCCTGGACGAGTCCGGGGTGCCGGTGCTGGGGGTGTTGCGGCGGGCCGGGCAGGTGGCGGTGCCGTCGCGGCATCTGGGGCTGGTGCCCGTGGCCGAGCGGCGGAGCGACGCGGTGGCCGCTGTCGCGGCGATGGGGGATCGGGTGCGGGCGGGGTGTGACCTGGAGGCGTTGCTTGCCTTGGCCCGGTCCGCGCCTCCCGTGCCGGGTGCGGGTGCGTGGAGCGCGGCTGAGGCTGTGGGCGCCTGCGGCGGGCCTGTTCCCCTCCCCGCCCGTTCCCGCAACCGGGGCTCCGTCCCGGACCCCGCTCCTCAAACGCCGGAGGGGCTGGGTGGGGCAGAAGGGCTGGAAAGTACGCCGGAGGGGCGGAAGGTCGCCGTCGCTTCCGGGCCTGCCTTCACCTTCTCCTACGCCGAGCACAGTGAGCTGCTCGCCGCCGCCGGGGCCACCGTCGTGCCGTTCGATCCGTTGCGTGACGAGGCACTGCCCGAGGGGACGGCGGGGCTCGTCGTCGGGGGTGGTTTTCCCGAGGTGTACGCGCCGGAGCTGTCGGCCAACGAGCCGTTGCGCAAGGCCGTCGCGGAGCTGGTGGCCTCCGGGGCGCCGGTCGCCGCCGAGTGTGCGGGGCTGCTGTATCTGGCCCGGTCGCTCGACGGGCTGCCGATGTGCGGGGTGCTGGACGCCGAGGCGCGGATGTCCGAGCGGCTGACGCTCGGGTACCGGGACGCCGTGGCGCTCTCGGACAGTGTGCTGGCCGTGGCCGGGACCCGGATGCGTGGGCACGAGTTCCACCGCACCGTGCTGGAGCCCGGGGCGGGGGACGCGCCTGCCTGGGGCGTGCACCAGCCGGAGCGGCGGGTCGAGGGGTTCGTGCAGCAGGGCGTGCACGCGAGTTATCTGCATGTTCATTGGGCTTCGGCGCCCGGTGCGGCCCGCCGATTCGTGGAGAGGTGCAAGGGATGAACACACTGGTCGGGGTCGGGGTCGGGCCCGGTGATCCGGAGCTGGTGACCGTCAAGGGCGTCAACGCGCTGCGGGATGCCGCCGTCGTCGTGGTGCCGGTGATGGACACCGGTGAGCGGGGGCGGGCCGAGGCGACCGTGCTGCACTACGTCGGGGCCGAGAAGGTCGTGCGGGTCGTGTTCGCGCTGAACGAGCGGACGGACCGGGCGCGCCGGGAGGCGGCGTGGGACGCGGCGGGGGCGCGGGTCGCGGAACTGCTGCGTACGCACGGTTCGGTGGCGTTCGCGACCATCGGGGACCCCAATGTGTACTCGACGTTCACCTATCTCGCGCACACCATCGGGGAGCTGCTGCCGGGGACGGCCGTGGTGACCGTGCCGGGGATCACCGCCATGCAGGACCTGGCGGCGCGCAGCGGTGCGGTGCTGACCGAGGGCACCGAGCCGTTGACACTGGTGCCGGTGACGGCGGGGGCGGCCGTGCTGAAGGAGGCGCTGGAGGGGCCCGGGACGGTCGTCGCGTACAAGTTCGGCCGGCTGGCCGAGGAGGTCGCCACGGCGTTGCGCGAGACGGGGCGGACCGAGGACGCGGTGTGGGGTTCGGCGCTCGGGCTGCCGGAGGAGTCGATCCGGCCGGCGGCGGAGCTGGCCGACGGCCCGTTGCCGTATCTCTCCACGCTGATCGCGCCCGCGCCGCGCGACGGCGGGCGGGGCGGGAAGCTGTGAGGCGGTCAGTCCGCGAGGCCCACCACCAGCCAGATGAAGCCCACTCCGGCGACCGTGCAGAACAGCGTGGAGCGGGCCGGGTGGTCGTGGTGCGCCTCGGGCAGGATCTCGGCGGCGGCGAGGTAGAGCAGCGCACCGCCGAAGAAGCCGAGATAGCAGCCAAGGAGTTCCTCCGGAAGGGTGAACACGAGCGTCGTCGCCGCGCCGACGACGGGCGCCGCCGCGTCCGCGTACAGCATCGTCAGGGCCTTGCGGCGGGCGTTCCCGTACAGGCTGGTGATCGTGTACGTGTTGAAGCCGTCGGCGAAGTCGTGGGTGATGACGGCGAGGGCGACGGCCGCTCCCATGCCGCCGCCGACCTGGAAGGCGGCGCCGAGCGCCACGCCGTCCATCAGGCTGTGGCCGACCATCGCGGCCGCCGCCGTCAGGCCGACCTGCGGCACGCGCTCCTCGCTCGCGCCGTGTGCCGCCTGGCGTACGGCGAGCAGACGCTCCACCAGATGCGCGACGAGGAAGCCGCCCACGAACAGCAGCAGGGCGGCCGGTACGCCGAGGACGAGGCCGCCCGCGGCCTCGATGGCCTCCGGCAGCAGGTCGAGGCCGACCACGCCGAGCATCAGTCCGCCGGCGAATCCGAGCACCAGGTGGCGGCGGTCGGTGACGCGCTGGGCGACCCAGCCGCCGACCAGGGTCATCAGGAACGCGCCGAGCGCGACGAACACCGCCATGGGCTCTTGCTAGCCGATTGACCCCGGTGCGCGCATCCCCGAATCCCACGTTCCACGTTCTCGAAAGGACCCGTCCCATGTCCGAAGCAGTCGACGCAGCCGGCGCAGTCGCCGCGCCCACCCGCGGCACCGTGACGTTCGTCGGTGCCGGACCCGGCGCCGCCGATCTGCTGACCTTCCGGGCGGCGCGGGCCATCGCGGACGCCGACATCGTCATCTGGGCGGCCAGCCTCGTGCAGGAGGAGGTCCTCGAACACGCCCGGGAGGGTGCGGAGATCCTCGACTCGGCGCAGATGTCCCTCGAAGAGGTCGTCGCCGTCTACCGGCGGGCGGGCGACGAGGGGCTGAAGGTGGCGCGCATCCACTCCGGTGACCCGGCGCTGTGGGGCGGCACCCAGGAGCAGGTCGACCGGTGCGGCGAGCTGGGGGTCGCGGTCGAGATCGTGCCCGGGGTGTCGTCGTTCTCGGCGGTCGCGGCCATCGCGCAGCGCGAGCTGACGATCCCGGAGGTGGCGCAGTCGGTGATCCTGACCCGGCTCGGCGGCGGCAAGACGCCGATGCCGCCCGGTGAGGAGGTGCGGGAGTTCGCCCGGCACGGCACGACGATGGCGCTGTTCCTGTCGGCGGCCCGGTCGGGTCAGCTGACGCAGGAGCTGCTGGAGGGCGGTTACCCGACGTCCACGCCGGTCGTGATCGCGTACCAGGCGACCTGGCCGGAGGAGCTGATCCTGCACTGCACGATCGAGACGCTGGAGGCCACGGTCAAGGAGCACAAGCTCTGGAAGCACACGCTCTTCCTGGTCGGCCCGGCCCTGTCGGCGTCGGGGACCCGTTCGCACCTCTACCACCCGGGCCACTTCCACGGGTACCGCAAGGCGGACAAGGCGGCCCGGGCCGAGTTGCGCGCCCAGCGGTCCGGCTCGTGATCCGGGTCTTCGGTACGGGGACGGGGGCGCCGCTCTGCCCCGACGCCGTGCGGGAGCTGGCCGGGGCCACGCTGGTGGTCGGGGCCCGGCGCCATCTGGACGGCGCCGCGCTGCCCGCGGGCGCCGGGCGGCTGGTGCTGGGGCCGCTGGCCCCCGCGCTCGACCGGATCGGGAAGCACCTCGCCGATGACGGGGCGCGGGTGGTCGTGCTGGCCTCCGGCGATCCGGGGTTCTTCGGGATCGTGCGGGCGCTGGCCGAGCGGTTCGGTCCGGCGGCGCTCGATGTGCGTCCGGGTGCGCCGTCGATCGCGGTGGCGTTCGCCCGGCTGGGACTGCCGTGGGACGACGCGGTCGTCGTCAGCGCGCACGGGCGTGATCCGCGCACCGCGGTGAACGTGTGCTTCGCGCACCCCAAGGTCGCGGTGCTGACCGGTCCCGGTGCCGGGCCCGCGGAGCTGGCGGCGGGGCTGCTGTACCGGAGCGGGGAGCGGACCCTGGTCGTCGCGACGGCGCTCGGGGATCCGGAGCGCGAGCGCGTCGAGCGGCTGACGCTGCGGGAGGCGGCGGACCGGGAGTGGCCTGACCCGGTGAGCGTGGTGCTGTGCCTGGACGAGTCGAGGGCCCTGTCGCCGGTGCGGACGGTGGGCGGTCCGGCCGCCGGTCCGGCCGGGTGGGCGCTGGACGAGGCGGAGTTCGAGCACCGCGACTCGATGATCACCAAGTTCGAGGTGCGGGCGCTGGCGCTGGCCCGGCTCGGGCCGCGTACGGGAGATCTGGTGTGGGACATCGGTGCCGGTTCGGGATCGGTGGCGGTGGAGTGCGCGCGGCTCGGCGCTGCCGCCGTGGCCGTCGAGAAGACGGCGGACGGGGTCGAGCGGATCCGCGCGAACGCCGCCGCGCACGGTGTGTACGTACGGGCGGTGCACGGGGCCGCGCCGATAGTGCTGTCCGATCTGGCGGACCCCGACGCGGTGTTCGTCGGGGGCGGCGGGCACGACCTGCCCGCGATCGTGACGGCGTGCGCCCGGCGGGCGCGGCGGGCCGTGGTGGTCGCGGTGGCGGCCCTGGACCGGGTCGGGCCGGTGCGGTCGGCGCTGGCCGGTGCCGGGTTCGTGCCCGAGGGTGTGCTGCTGCAGTCGTCGCGGCTGGCGCCGCTGCCCGGTGACGTGACCCGGCTCGCGGCGGCCAATCCGGTCTTTCTGCTGTGGGGCGTCCGCTCCGCGGCCGGTGCAAGTGAAGGAGCAATCCAGTGATCGGCCTGATCTCCGCGACGGCGGCGGGTGCCGTCGCCCGTGACCGGCTGGCCTCGGCCTGGCCCGGCCGTGCCGTGGTCTACGACGGTCCGGTGGGCGAGGCCGTGCGGCGCGCGTTCGCCGAGTGCGAGCAGCTGGTGTGCTTCCTCGCGACGGGGGCCGTGGTGCGGCTGGTGGCACCGCTGCTCGTGGACAAGGCGGCGGACCCGGGCGTCGTCTGTGTCGACGAGGCGGGGCGCCATGCGGTGGCGCTGCTCGGCGGGCACGGCGGCGGGGCGAACGTCCTGGCGGTCGCGGTCGGCGAGGTGCTGGGCGCGGCGCCGGTGGTGACGACGGCGACGGACGCGGTGGGCGTGCCCGGTCTGGACACGCTGGGGCTCCCCGTGGAGGGGGATGTCGCGGGGGTGTCGCGGGCGATGCTCGACGGTGCTCCGGTGACGCTGCGGGCCGACGTGGTGCGGCCGTTGCCCGCTCTGCCGCCGAACGTGAGCCCCGGCGCCGCCGGGTCCGCGGTGCTGCACATCACCGACCGCGTCGTCGGACTCGGTTCGCGGGAGGCCGTGTTGCGGCCGGCCTCGCTCGCCGTCGGGGTCGGGGCTTCCAAGGACGCGCCCGCCGACGAGGTGCTCGGGCTGGTCCGGGAGGCGCTGGAGGACGCCGGGCTCTCGCCGTTGAGCGTCGCGGAGCTGGTGACCGTGGACGCGAAGGCCGGGGAGCCCGGGATCGTGGCCGCCGCCGCCGGTCTCGGGGTGCCGCTGCGGACGTACCCGGCCGACGAGCTGGCCCGGATCGAGGTGCCGCATCCGTCCGAAGCGCCGCTCGCCGCCGTCGGCACGCCCTCGGTCGCGGAGGCCGCCGCGCTCGCCGGCGGCGGTGAACTGCTGGTGCCGAAGCGGAAGTCGCGGCCGGAGGGGCGGGCGGCGATGGCCACCTGCGCGGTGGTGCGCAGGGCCCCGCGCGGCCGGCTCGCCGTCGTCGGGCTCGGGCCCGGTGCCCGCGATCTGCTGACGCCGCGCGCCCGGGAGGAGCTGCGGCGGGCGTCGGTGCTGGTCGGGCTCGATCAGTACGTCGACCAGATCAGGGACCTGCTGCGGCCCGGCACCACGGTCCTGGAGTCGGGGCTCGGCGCCGAGGAGGAGCGGGCCCGCACGGCGGTCACCGAGGCCCGCAAGGGGCATGCGGTGGCGCTGATCGGCAGTGGTGACGCGGGGGTGTACGCGATGGCATCGCCCGCGCTCGCCGAGGCGGGCGCCGACATCGACGTGGTGGGTGTGCCGGGGGTGACGGCCGCGCTGGCGGCCGCCGCGATCCTGGGCGCCCCGCTGGGCCACGACCACGTCTCGATCAGCCTGTCCGACCTGCACACGCCGTGGGAGGTCATCGAGCGCCGGGTCAGGGCCGCCGCCGAGGCCGACATCATCGTGACGTTCTACAACCCGCGCAGCCGGGGCCGTGACTGGCAGCTCCCGAAGGCGCTGTCGATCCTGGCCGGACACCGCGACCCGGCGACCCCGGTCGGAGTCGTACGCAATGCCTCGCGGCCCGACGAGAGCAGCCTGGTCACGTCGTTGGCTGCGCTGGACCCGGCGGTGGTCGACATGATGACCGTCGTCACCGTGGGCAACACGGCCACCCGTGAGATCGCGGGCCGCATGGTCACCCCGCGCGGCTACCGCTGGCAGTCCGCCACCGCCGCGCCCGCTCCGCGGCCGGCCCCGTGAACCGGCCCGCCGCACCGCACCGCACCACCCCCCATGAACACCGAGGAGAATCCGTGAACACCCCGTCCGCCCAGCCCGCACTGCTCATCGCCGGCCACGGCACCCGGGACGAGGGCGGGGCAGCCGCCTTCCGTGACTTCGTGGCCGAGCTCGGCGCCCGCAACCCGCGGCTGCCCGTCGCGGGCGGCTTCATCGAGCTGTCGCCGCCGCCGCTGGGCGACGCGGTGACCGAACTCGTCGAGCAGGGCGTCAAGCACTTCGCCGCCGTCCCGCTGATGCTGGTGTCGGCCGGTCACGCCAAGGGCGACATCCCGGCGGCGCTGACCCGTGAGAAGGAGCGCCACCCGGGCATCTCGTACACCTACGGGCGTCCGCTCGGCCCGCACCCGGGGCTGCTGAAGGTGCTGGAGCGGCGGGTCGACGAGGTGCTGGGCGACACCGACCGGTCCGAGGTGACGGTCCTGCTGGTGGGGCGTGGCTCCACCGATCCGGACGCCAACGCCGAGGTGTACAAGGCGGCGCGGCTGTTCTGGGAGGGGCGGGGCTACGCGGGTGTGGAGACGGCGTTCGTCTCGCTGGCCGCCCCCGACGTGCCGTCCGGTCTCGACCGTTGCGTGAAGCTGGGTGCGGGGCGCATAGTCGTTCTGCCGTACTTCCTCTTCACCGGCATCCTGCCGGACCGGGTGCGTCACCAGACCGAGGAGTGGGCCGCCGCCCATGCGGAGCTGGACGTCCGGTCGGCCGAGGTGATCGGTGCCGCTGAGGAACTGCTCGATCTGGTCATGGAGCGCTACCGGGAGGCAGTCAAGGGCGATCTGCGGATGAACTGCGACTCTTGCGTGTACCGGATCGCACTGCCGGGCTTCGAGGACAAGGTGGGACTGCCGCAGCAGCCGCACTTCCACCCTGACGACGACGGCCATCACCACCACCCCCACCATGGCGGTCATGCACACTCCCACTGAACGCCCCGGCGCCACAGGCGCGGGCGCGCACGATCTGCGGCACCACGGTGACGCGGAGGTACGGGGACGGGGCCGGGATCTGACCGATCTCGCCGTCAACGTACGGGCCGGGACCCCACCGGCCTGGCTGAAGGAGCGGATAGCCGCGTCCCTGGGCGCGCTCGCCGCGTATCCGGACGGGCGTCAGGCGCGTGCGGCGGTCGCCGCACGGCACGGGCTGCCTGCGGAGCGAGTGCTGCTGACGGCCGGTGCGGCGGAGGCGTTCGTGCTGATCGCCCGGGCCCTGCCGGCCCGCCGCCCGGTCGTGGTCCATCCTCAGTTCACCGAGCCCGAGTCGGCGCTGCGCGCTGCCGGGCACGAGGTGGAACGGGTGCTGCTGCGGGCCGGGGACGGCTTCCGGCTGGACCCGGCCGATGTGCCTGCGGACGCGGACCTGGTGGTCGTCGGCAATCCGACCAACCCGACGTCCGTACTGCATCCCGCGGCCGTGCTGGAGCGGCTGGCGCGCCCCGGGCGGACGCTGGTGGTCGACGAGGCGTTCATGGACGCGGTGCCGGGCGAGCGCGAGGCGCTGTGCGGCCGTACGGACGTCCCCGGGCTCGTGGTGCTGCGCAGCCTCACCAAGACGTGGGGGCTGGCCGGGCTGCGGATCGGGTACGTGGCGGCCGCGCCGGAGACCGTGCGGCTGCTGGAGGAGGCGCAGCCGCTGTGGCCCGTGTCGTCGCCGGCGCTGGCGGCGGCCGAGGCGTGCATGGAGCCGCGGGCACTGGCCGAGGCGGCGGCGGCCGCGGACCGGATCGCGGTGGACCGCTGCCATCTGGTCGCGGGTCTGCGGGAGTTCACCGAGATACGGGTGGTGGAGCCGGCCCAGGGGCCGTTCGTGCTGGTCCGGCTGGAGGGGGCCGCGGAGATACGCGAGCGGCTGCGGTTGCTGGGCTTCGCGGCCCGGCGCGGCGACACGTTCCCCGGGCTCGGCACCGAGTGGCTGCGGCTGGCCGTCCGGGACCGTACGACGACCAACCGTTTCCTCCAGGCGTTCGACCAGGCGCTCCAGGTGCTGTCCGCGGTCAGCCGCTGACGATGTCCGGCTTGAGCGGGGCGAGCTTGGCGGCGATCACGCCGATGGTGGCGGGATCGACGCCGCCGTCGGTCAGTGCGGCGGCGAGGTGGTCCACGACGCGGTCGAAGTGGGGCCCGGTGATGGCGAGTTCCTGGTGGGCGCGGCCCATGGCCCGGCCGGTGTAGGGGGTCGTGGCTCCGAGGGCGCTGCCGACGAAGAGCCGCTGGTGGGCCTTGAGCCGGGTGACGTCCTTGCCCGCGAAGTAGGCGGTCAGCTCGGGGTCGGCCAGAACGCGTGCGTAGAAGATGTCCACCACGGCGGCGACGGCTCCGGCGCCGCCGATCTGCTCGAAGAGGGACTCCGGCGCCGCTTCGTCCGGCGTGGCCGGGTCTGTGGTCTGGTCCATGGCAGCCGAACATAGCGCCGATCCCCGTCCTGCGGGGGCGGTCGTCGGCATCCGGTGGCGCGGCCGCACAAGTGGGGAGCGGCGTTCCGCCTGCGGAACGCCGCTCCCCTCCCCTCCGTCCCCCTACGGCCCCCCGGCCGCCCCCTCGGGCCTGCTCATGTGCGCCCGGGCGTCAGTCCTGCGCGCGCCGCCGGGCCACGACCATCGCACCGGCGCCGAGCGCCAGCAGGAAGGCGGCACCGCCGGCGACGTACGGCGTGGTGGAGCTGCTGCCCGTCTCGGCGAGGTCGGCGTCGACGGCGGACTGGGGCGCGTGACCGGTGCCGGTCTGGGGCTTCACGTCGCCGCCGCCCGAACCGCCGCTGCCGGAACCGCCGTTGTCCGAGCCACCGTTGCTCGAACCGCCGTGGGTGGAGCCGCCGTTGTCCGAACCGCCGTCGGTGGAGCCGCCGTTGTCCGATCCGCCGTTGTCCGAACCGCCGTCGGTGGAGCCGCCGTCGCTCGAACCGCCGTTGTCGTTGCCTCCGTTGCCGTTGCCGCCGTTGTCACTGCCTCCGTTGTCCCCGCCGCCCGTGCCGCCCGCCGCCTTCGGCGTCTCGCACGTGGCCTCGGCGAGGGTGACCTCGCCCTGCACGTCGGCGACGTTCAGATCGAGCGGGTTGACCGAGACCTTCAGCTGGAGCGCCACCGCGGCCGCGGTGCGCGAGGTGGTGCTGGTCTTCGACAGGTCGAGCGTCACCGCGCCGACGCCCGGCACCTTGACCTGCGTGGTGCCTCCGGCGGTGAGGGTGATCCGCTTGCCGAGGACCTTCACACGACCCAGGACGTTCGACTCGGCCACCGGCTTGTGGCCCACCTCGCAGACGGCCTTGGAGGTGACCTGCTCGACCTCGATCAGCGAGAGCAGCGGCAGACCGGGCAGGTGGAGCCGCGCCCTGGCCACATTGGTGTAACCCTCGGCGCGGTGCTTGCCGACGGTCGCCTTCGCCGTGGCCACGTCGGCCCGCAGCACGTCGACCGGCCTTCCGCTCTCCACCCCGTCGAGCTTCACGCTGAGCGCGGTCTTCTCGGCGCTCCTCGGCGCCTGCACCTCGTTGAGCGTGGCCTTGAGCGGCACATCGATCGTCTTGTTCAGGAGCGAGACGTCGAGTGCGGTACGGAGCACGACCGCGCTCGCCTTCCCGCCACCGGTGGTCGTGGTGGTGGTCGCGTCCGTGGCGTGCGCCGGGACGGCGACCAGCAGGGCGACGGGAGCGGCGGCGACCGCCAGGGCGGCGAGGCGGAAGGTGTTGCTGTTCAAGATGGTGGAACCCCCACAAGAGACATGGAGCCACCGGCGCCGTCCAATGGGGGACATCGCGGGCACCGGTGGCCTCGACTCCGTGAATCTTTACGCACAGAGGGTGAACTGGCAGATACCTGAGGTGAGTTCACCCCAAAGGGGGGTTTCCGTGTCTACATTCGAATATTCCGGCACGTACGTTCCTCGCGTTCACCCGTTTCACCGAGCGCGGGCGGCCCGGACGGCCCGTGCACGGGAGACGGTGAAGTGATTCAACGAGCGGGCCCGCTCCCGGTCACTGCCGGTCAACACGGTGTGTCCCGGGCCCGTCCGGGCACGGCCCGGACCCGGGACACCGGGATCAGCCGATCACGCGCCCGTTCAGCACGACCCGGCGCGGGGCCGCCAGCACCCGTACGTCCGCCCGCGGATCCTCGTCGTACACCACCAGGTCGGCCGGGGCGCCCTCCTCCAGGCCGGGCCTGCCGAGCCACGCCCTCGCTCCCCATGTCGTCGCGGACAGCGCCTCCAGGGGCGGGATGCCCGCCTTGACGAGCTCGGCGACCTCGTCGGCCACCAGTCCGTGGGCCAGCACCCCGCCTGCGTCCGTTCCGACGAACACCGGCACCCCGGCGTCGTACGCGGCCCGCACGGTGTCGTAGCGGCGCTCGTGCAGCCGGCGCATATGGGCGGACCACCGCGGGAACTTGGCCTCGCCGCCCTGCGCCAGTTCGGGGAATGTGGCGATGTTGACCAGGGTGGGGACGATCGCGACCCCGCGCTCGGCGAAGAGCGGGATGGTCTCATCGGTCAGCCCGGTCGCGTGCTCGACGCAGTCGATGCCGGCCTCGACGAGATCGCGCAGAGAGTCCTCGGCGAAGCAGTGCGCGGTGACCCGGGCCCCCAGCCGGTGGGCCTCGGCGATGGCCGCGGCGACCTCCTCGCGGGGCCAGCAGGCGGTCAGGTCGCCCACCTCGCGGTCGATCCAGTCGCCGACCAGCTTCACCCAGCCGTCGCCGCGGCGCGCCTCCTGCGCCACGTACGCCACGAGTTCGTCGGGCTCGATCTCATGGGCGTAGTTACGGGTGTAGCGCCGGGGCCTGGCGATGTGCCGGCCCGCCCTGATGATCTTCGGCAGGTCCTCGCGGCCGTCGATCCACCGGGTGTCGGCGGGCGAGCCCGCGTCCCGCAGGAGGAGCGCGCCGGCCTCCCGGTCGTCGAGGGCCTGCTTCTCCGTGGTGGCGGTGTCGACGGCGCCGTGGTGGTCGAGCCCGACGTGGCAGTGGGCGTCGACGAGTCCCGGCAGCGCCCAGCCGGTGACGACGACCGCGTCGTCCGCACCGGCGGGCCGCTCGTACGTCACGCGTCCGTCGACCGCCCAGATCTCGTCCCTGACCTCCTCGGGTCCGACGAGCACCCGCCCCTTCACCTGCAGCACCCGCGCCTCGTGATCGCTCATGGGCAGCACTGTACGAGGCGCCGCACGGCGCCCCGGACCCGGCGCCGCGCCCCGCGCGGGCCGATCCGGCAGACGGGTCCGGGGCGTCCCCGCGGCGCTCGGTACCCTCGGAGCAAGCCAGGTCCGCAGGCCGGGCCGCACACCGATCCGATCGCGAAGAGAGCACCACCGTGACGCACCCCTTCCTCGACCTGACCCCGCTCACCGCCGCGCACTTCGCCGCGATCGAGCGGCGGGTGGCCGGTCTTCTCGACACCGAGCAGGACGTCGTCATCATGCAGGGCGAGGCGCTCCTCCCCCTCGAAGGCTGCATCAGGGGCGGTGCCCGGCCCGGTTCGACGGCACTGAACGTGGTCACGGGGCCGTACGGGCAGACCTTCGGCAACTGGCTGCGCGACTGCGGCGCCGAGGTCATCGATCTCGCGGTGCCCTTCCACACGGCCGTGACGGCCGCCCAGGTCGCCGAGGCGCTGGCCGCGCACCCGGAGATCGACTTCGTCTCGCTGGTCCACGCGGAGGCCGCGACCGGCAACACCAACCCGGTCGCGGAGATCGGCGAGGTCGTCCGGGCGCACGGGGCGCTGTTCATGCTGGACGCCGTCGCCTCGGTGGGTGCCGAGCCGCTGCTGCCGGACGCGTGGGGTGTGGACCTGTGCGTGATCGGCGCGCAGAAGGCGATGGGCGGCCCTGCCGGGGTGTCCGCGGTGTCGGTGAGCGCCCGGGCCTGGGAGCGCATCGCCGCCAACCCGCAGGCCCCGCGCCGCTCCTACCTCTCCCTGCTGGACTGGAAGGAGCGCTGGATCGACGGCGGCCGCAAGGCGCTGCTGCACGCCCCGGCCCAGCTGGAGATGCTGGCGCTGGAGGCCTGCGTGGAGCGGATCGAGACGGAGGGCCTGGACGCGCTGATGGCCCGTCACGCCGTCGCGGCGGCGGCCACCCGGGCCGGTGCGGTGGCGCTCGGCGGGGGCCTGACGCCGTACGTGCACGAGGCGCGGGACGCGGCGCCGGTGGCGACGACGCTGCGCACGCCGGAGGGCGTGGACGCCGCGGAGCTGGTCGCGCGGGCGCTCGCGGCGGACCCGTCGCTGCCGCTGATCGCGGGAGGCGGGGCGCTGTCCAAGGAGATGATCCGGGTCAATCACTACGGGGTGGATGCGACGCGGGGCGCGGTGCTCTCCTCGCTCGCGGCTCTGGGGGCGGCGCTGGCCGATGCCGGCCGGCAGGTCGATCTGGAAGCTGCCCGCAAGGCCGTATCGGAAACCTGGCTCGGCGAATAGATTCCGACGTATTCCATAAATGCGGGGAGCTGCCTTGTCCAGAGCAGCTTCCCGCATTCTTCTGCCCGCTTTCCGGAGGGCTAAACACCCCAGTTTCCGGGGCTCCCGATCTACACAATTCGGTTGCGTCTCACGAGAGTTACTACCTTGTGACCGACTCCACACCGAGGGCATTATGCCGGATATATGCATACCAAATCGGAAGAAACCGTAGCCGATTCGCGCCGGGGCGCACACTCGCGTGATAACACAAGGAGTCGCGCCACCCAACCCCTTGCCTCGATGCAATTTCGATTTTTGCTGGGTAAATTCAATTCACATGACCGCCGCACCAGCAGATTTTGCACGTGCCCGAAGCGAATTCATCACTATCGACACCCCGCGAGTGGAGGACGGAGCCGCGATCTGGCGCATTGCCCGCGACTCCGAGGTCCTGGACCTCAACTCCTCGTACAGCTACCTGCTGTGGTGCCGTGACTTCGCGGCGACCTCCGTGGTCGCCCGCGACGAGACCGGCGGCCCGGTCGCCTTCGTGACCGGGTACATCAGGCCAGACCGCCCCGAGACGCTCGTCGTCTGGCAGGTGGCCGTCGACCACGGCCACCGGGGCACCGGACTGGCGGGGAAGCTGCTGGACGCCCTGACCGCACGCGTCGCCGCGGAGCAGGGGCTCGCCTCGGTCGAGACGACCATCACGCCGGACAACAAGGCGTCGGACCGCCTGTTCACCTCCTACGCGCAGCGCCACGACGTGGCCCTGGAGCACGAGGTGCTCTTCGACGGCGGCCTGTTCCCCGAGGCCACCCATCTGCCGGAAGTGCTCTACCGCATCGGCCCGTTCCACGCCTGAGCAGGCACTTCCGCCGACGGGCCGAGCCCGTCGCGGTCCCCCTTCACCGCCGCCCGTCACAACCCCCCTCACGCAGGAGACCCGCTGTGACCATCACCCCGCCCGCACTTAGCGTCTTCGAGACCCTCGAGTCCGAGGTACGCAGCTACTGCCGCGGCTGGCCCGCCGTCTTCGACCGCGCGCAGGGCGCCCGGCTGACCGACGAGGACGGCCACTCGTACCTCGACTTCTTCGCCGGCGCAGGTTCGCTCAACTACGGCCACAACAACCCGGTGCTGAAGCGCGCGCTGATCGACTACATCGAGCGCGACGGGATCACCCACGGCCTCGACATGGCGACCACCGCCAAACGGGCCTTCCTGGAGACCTTCCAGAACGTCATCCTGCGGCCGCGCGACCTGCCGTACAAGGTGATGTTCCCCGGCCCGACGGGCACCAACGCCGTCGAGTCGGCGCTGAAGCTGGCCCGCAAGGTCAAGGGCCGCGAGTCCGTGGTCTCCTTCACCAACGCCTTCCACGGCATGTCGCTCGGCTCGCTGGCCGTCACCGGCAACGCCTTCAAGCGGGCCGGCGCCGGCATCCCGCTGGTGCACGGCACGCCGATGCCGTTCGACAACTACTTCGACGGCCAGGTCCCCGACTTCCTCTGGTTCGAGCGGCTCCTGGAGGACCAGGGCTCCGGCCTCAACAAGCCCGCCGCGGTGATCGTGGAGACCGTGCAGGGCGAGGGCGGCATCAACGTCGCCCGTGCCGAGTGGCTGCGCGCGCTGCAGGAGCTGTGCGAGCGCCAGGACATGCTGCTGATCGTCGACGACATCCAGATGGGCTGCGGCCGTACCGGCGGCTTCTTCTCCTTCGAGGAGGCCGGCATCACGCCGGACATCGTGACGCTGTCGAAGTCCATCAGCGGCTACGGGCTGCCCATGTCGCTGTGCCTGTTCAAGCCCGAGCTGGACATCTGGGAGCCGGGCGAGCACAACGGCACCTTCCGCGGCAACAACCCGGCGTTCGTCACCGCCGCCGCCGCCCTCGACGCCTACTGGGCCGACGGCCAGATGGAGAAGCAGACGCTGGCCCGCGGCGAGCAGGTCGAGTCGGCGCTGCTGGCGATCTGCGGCGAGCACGACACCGCGCAGTTCCGCGGCCGCGGCCTGGTGTGGGGCCTGGAGTTCAACGACCCGGCGCGCGCGTCGGCCGTCTGCGCCCGGGCCTTCGAGCTGGGCCTGCTGCTGGAGACCTCGGGCCCGCAGAGCGAGGTCGTGAAGCTGCTGCCGCCGCTGACCATCACCCCCGAGGAACTGGACGAGGGCCTGCGCACGCTGGCCCGCTGCGTCCGCGAGACCGCCTGACCCGGGCCCGCCCCGGGCGGGCCCGACGAGAAACACCGCTGCAGAGAGAAAGGCACTGACCCACCGTGATCGTCCGATCGTTCAGTGACATCGAGAACACCGACCGGCACATTAAGTCCGCCTCCGGCACCTGGGAGAGCAAGCGCATCGTGCTCGCCAAGGAGAAGGTCGGCTTCTCTCTCCACGAGACCGTGCTCTACGCGGGCACGGAGACGTCGATGTGGTACGCCAACCACATCGAGGCCGTGCTCTGCACCGAGGGCGAGGCCGAACTCACCAACGACGAGACCGGCGAGAAGCACTGGATCGCCCCCGGCACGATGTACCTGCTGAACGGGCACGAGCACCACACGCTGCGCCCCAAGACGGACTTCCGCTGCGTGTGCGTCTTCAACCCTCCCGTCACCGGACGGGAGGACCACGACGAGAACGGTGTATACCCGCTGTTGACCGAGGAGGCCTGAACCACCATGACCACTGATGTACGCGCCGACCTGTACCCGTCGCGCGGCGCCGCCGAGATGACCACTCCCCGCCAGGACCCGGTCATCTGGTCCGCGCCGGGCGCACCGGGTCCGATCGCCGCCCAGGAGCTGCAGGGCCTCGAACGCGACGGTTTCCTCACCGTCGACCAGCTGATCACCCCTGACGAGGTGGCCGGCTACCACGCCGAGCTGGAGCGGCTGATCGCCGATCCGGCGGTGCGGGCCGACGAGCGCTCGATCATCGAGCCGAAGTCGGACTCGGTACGGTCGGTCTTCGAGGTCCACCGGCTCAGCGAGGTCTTCGCCCGGCTGGTCAGCGACGAGCGCGTGGTGGGCAGGGCCCGGCAGATCCTCGGCTCGGACGTGTACGTCCACCAGTCCCGGATCAACGTCAAGCCGGGGTTCGGTGCCTCGGGGTTCTACTGGCACTCGGACTTCGAGACCTGGCACGCCGAGGACGGGCTGCCGCACATGCGGGCCGTGTCAGTGTCGATCGCGCTGACCGAGAACCACGACACCAACGGCGGGCTGATGATCATGCCCGGTTCGCACAAGTCGTTCCTCGGCTGTGCGGGCGAGACGCCGAAGGACAACTACAAGAAGTCGCTGCAGATGCAGGACGCGGGCACCCCGTCCGACGAGGCGCTGACGAAGATGGCCGACCGGCACGGCATCAAGCTCTTCACGGGCGCGGCCGGTTCGGCGACCTGGTTCGACTGCAACTGCATGCACGGCTCGGGGGACAACATCACCCCGTATCCGCGCAGCAACGTCTTCATCGTGTTCAACAGCGTGGAGAACGCGGCCGAGGAGCCCTTCGCGGCACCGGTCCGCCGCCCGGAGTTCATCGGAGCGCGCGACTTCACGCCGGTGAGGTAGCGGAACCGCACGGCGGTCGTGGCGGGGGCGGGACGGGAACACCGTCCCGCCCCCGCGGCCGTAACCCGCTGGACCCCGGTTACGGCCGCGGGTGAGAGTGGGGGCCATGACCTCACACGTACATCACGTCACCGTCGACTGTGCCGACGCCCACAAGCTCGGCACGTTCTGGGCCGAGGTGCTGGGCTCCTCCCTCGCCGACGACGATTTCCCCGGCGACCCCGAGGCTCTCCTCGAAACCCCCGGTGCCGCCCTCCTGTTCGTCACCGTGCCCGAGCCGAAGAGCTCCAAGAACCGCGTCCACTTCGACATCCAGCCGGACGACCGCACCCGGGACGAGGAGGTCGAGCGGCTGCTCGCCCTCGGTGCCACCCTCGTCGGCGACCACCGCAGGCCGAACGGGCGGGGCTGGGTGACCCTGGCCGATCCGGAGGGCAACGAGTTCTGTGTGGAGTGCAGTGCGGGCGAGCGCGCCCGGCTGACCGGGACACGGCTGCCGGTCACGGCGGACGATGTGACGTCGGCGGTACGGCTGGCGGTGGCCGCGTTCAAGGAGTCGCCGGCGACCGACTGGCACGTTCCCGCGGGGACCCTCAGCTGGGACTGCTGGGAGACCGTGGAGCACCTGAGCGACGACCTGTTCGCGTACGCGGCCCAACTGGGCCCGCAGTCGCCTCCGCTGGAGAACGAGGTGCCCTACCACTGGTCCCCGCGGCGCGAGGGCGGCCCGTTCAACGCGATCTTCGCGGACCCGGCGGCCGGCACGGCCGGGCTGTTGCAGACCCTGGAGACCAGCGGGGCGCTGCTGGCCGCGATGGTCCGGACGACGGCTCCGGAGGTCCGCTCGTACCACGGGTTCGGGGTGTCGGACGCGGAGGGCTTCGCCGCCATGGGCGTCGTGGAGACCCTGGTGCACGCCCATGACATCGCCGGGGGCCTCGGCATCGGATGGACCCCGCCGGACGACCTGTGCGACCGGGTGCTGGCCCGGCTCTTCCCCGACGCGCCGGACGACGAGGACCGGTGGACCGTCCTGCTCTGGTCCACCGGCCGCGCCGATCTGCCGGGCCGTGAGCGGGTCACCTCGTGGAAGTGGCGCGGGGCGCCGCTGGAGGAGACCCCGCAGCCGTAGCGTGCCTACCGGTGGGAGAACCAGCTCGCCGCCGGGAGCAGCTTCGTGTCGTAGCCGAACAGGGCCTGGTTCTCCCAGGCGTTGCCGGACGAGGGGTCGGCCGGGTCCCAGCCGCTGCCGCCGACGGCGGTCCAGGCCGGCTCCCAGTACACCGCGCCCAGTCCCCGGCCGCCCGGGACGGCCTCGACGACGTTCAGCACGTCGCGGAGGTTGGCCGCCTGCCCGGCCGGGGTGGCGGGGTAGCCGCTGACGAGCTGGTCCGCGGTGGCGATGTTGTTCTCCAGCCCGTCGGCGTCGGCGAGGGTGTGCGCGTAGGCCGTCTCGGCGACCAGCACCGGCTTTCCGTACCGGGCGGCGGCGTCGTCCAGGTTGGTCTGGAGGTCGTTGAGCGGGCCGTGCCAGTAGCCGTAGTACGAGAGCGCGATGACGTCGAAGGGCACGCCGTACGCGACGGCGTTGTCGAACCACCAGCGGGTGCCGGCGTTGTCGCCGCCCTTGGCGAGGTGCAGGGCCACCTTCGTACCGGACGAGACGGCCTTCGCCGCGTTGGCACCCGAGGTGAGGAGTCCGGCGAGCTGGGACCAGTGGTCGGTGGAGCCCTCGGGCCAGAGCATCCCGGCGTTGATCTCGTTGCCGATCTGGACCATGTCGGCGGTGGTGCCCTGTGCCTTGAGGGCGTTCAGCACGTCGTACGTGTGGTCGTAGACGTCCGTCCGCAGCTGCGCGTAGCCGTGCCCGGACCAGGCGGCGGGCTTGTTCTGCTTGCCGGGGTCGGCCCAGCCGTCGGAGTAGTGGAAGTCGACGAGCACCTTCATGCCGAGGGCCTTGGCGCGCTTGGCCATGGCCAGGACGTGGGCCTTGTCGTTGAAGCCGTCGGCCGGGTTCACCCACACCTTGAGGCGGACGTAGTTCATGCCCGCGGAGTCCAGGAGGCTCATCGCGTCGCCCGCGGTCCCGCTCGCACCGCGGTAGACGGCACCGTGCGCCTCGTTCTTCGGGAGGGTGGAGAGGTCGCCGCCCTTCACGGAGAGTCCGGTGGCGCCCGGGGTGAAGGCGATGTCGTCGAAGTTGGCCCACTCCCCCGCGTGGGCGTCCGAGTTCAGACTGATGGTGCAGGAGCCGCCGGTGACCCTGACCGAGGTGACGAGGCGGATCCAGCCGCCGTTCGCGGTGGGCGGCAGGTCGGTGCGCTGCTCGGCGCCGCCGCAGTCGCGCAGGGCGATGTACGCGGAGTTCTGGCCGCCGCCCGACCGCACCCAGGCACTCAGGGTGTACGTGCCGTCGGTGAGTCCGGTGAGGTACTGGTACGTCTCCACCTTGTAGGCGGACGCGGACCAGTGGCTGAGCCTGCTGCTGCCGCCGTGGCCGCCCGCCTCGGTGAAGGAGGCGGCGTTCCGCCCGGCGGCCGAGTACGTCGACCAGCCGGTGCTGCCGGACTCGAACCCGGTGTTGGCGGGAGCGGTGGCGGCCGTGGCCGCGTGTGCGGGGAGTGCGGCCAGCAGCAGGCCGGACAGCGAGGCCGCCAGCACCGCCGCTCTCTTCTTGCCGTGCGTCGTTCCGTACATCGTCGATGTCCCTTCGACCGTGCGCGGGAGTTGCGTGGAGGAGGAGCGGTCGTGCGCCCTCAGCCGTCGAGCCGGACCACGCGGACGGCGCCCGCCGGAACGGCGAGGTGGCCCGTGGCCGGTTCTCCGGTGAGGAGTTCGGTGCCGGGGGCGTCGAGCGGTACCTTCGCGTCGCCCCCGGTGTGGTTGATGACGAAGAGGTACGTGCCGCTGTCGCCGGTGCGGGTGACGGCCTCGACGTCGTGCGGGAGGCCGGTGCGGGGTGCGATGCGGGCGTCCTCGCAGGCCCGGTCGAGGACGGCGTCCAGGCCGGCGCCGGTGAGCCGGGTGGAGACGTACCAGGCGGTGCCCTCGCCGAGGCGGTGGCGGGTGACGGCGGGCCGTCCGGCCGGGACGCCGTCGGCGTAGGACCACATGGTCTCGGCGCCGCGCGGGATCACCACGTCCGACCAGAGGTCACCGGTCAGATCGGGTCCCTCGGGTGCGCCCTCGGGGGTGATCAGACGGACGGTGCCGCCCTCGGCGAGCGGGGAGAACTCCTCGACGGTCAGCCCCAGTACGTCCCGGAGCGCGCCCGGGTACGGCCCGGGGTGCACCGCGTCGTGGGCGTCGACGATCCCGGAGAAGTACGAGACGACGAGGGTGCCGCCGCCCTCCACGTACCGGCGCAGGTTGCGGCCCGTCTCCTCGGTGGCGAGGTAGAGGGCCGGGACGACGACCAGCGGGTAGCCGGACAGGTCGGCGTCGGGGTGGGCGAAGTCGACGGTGAGGTGGCGGTCGAAGAGGGCGGCGTAGAAGGCGTCGGCGCGCTCGCGGGCGTCGTGGTCCCGGCTCGGCCGCCACTCCAGCGACTGGGCCCACCAGGACTGCCAGTCCCAGACCATGGCGACGTCGGCGACGGTCCGGGTGGAGCGGATCTCGTCCATCAGGCCGAGATCGGAGCCGAGCCGGGAGACCTCGCGCCAGATCCGGGAGTCCGTACCGGCGTGCGGGAGCATCGCCGAGTGGAACTTCTCCGCGCCGCGCAGGGACTGCCGCCACTGGAAGAACATCGCGCCGTCGGAGCCGCGGGCGACGTGGGCGAGGCTGTTGCGGGCCATCTCGCCGGGGCGCTTGGCGGGGTTGCGGGGCTGCCAGTTGACCCCGCTGGTGGAGTGTTCGAGGAGCAGCCAGGGGGCGCCGCCTGCGACCGAGCGGGTGAGGTCGGCGGCCATGGCGAGGTTGACGTGGGTGCGGCGGCCGTCGGTGATCAGGTAGTGGTCGTTGGTGACGAGGTCGACCTCGCGGCCCCAGGCCCAGTAGTCCACCGAGTCGCACTGGCTGAGCGCGGTCATGAAGTTGGTGGTGACGGGGATTCCGGGGGCGAGGCGGTGCAGGATGTCGCGTTCCGCGCAGAAGTTCTCGCGCATGGTGGCGTCGGCGAAGCGGGCGTAGTCCAGCTGCTGGGCCGGGTTGCCGACGGTCGGGGTGGTGCGGGGCGGGTCGATCTCGTCGAGGCTGCGGTAGCGCTGGCCCCAGAAGGCGGTGCCCCAGGCCTCGTTGACGGCCGCGGCGTCGCCGTGGCGGGCGGTGAGCCAGCGGCGGAAGTGGGCGGCGCAGTTGTCGCAGTAGCAGGCGCTGACCGGGACGCCGTACTCGTTGTGGACGTGCCACAGGGCGAGGGCCGGGTGGTTCGCGTACCGGCGGGCGAGCTGTTCGGTGATGTCCGCCGCGGCGGCGCGGTAGGCGGGGTTGCTGTGGCAGATCGCGCCGCGCGATCCGAAGGCGTACCGGACGCCGTCCCTGCTGACCGGCAGGGCATCGGGGTGGGCGCGGTAGAACCAGGCGGGCGGGGCGACGGTGGGGGTGCCGAGGTCGGCGCGGATGCCGTTGACGTGCAGCAGGTCCAGGAGCCGGTCGAGCCAGCCGAAGTCGTGGGTGCCCGGCTCGGGCTCCAGGAGCGCCCAGGAGAAGATCCCGACGCTGACCATGGTGACGCCGGCCTCCCGCATGAGGCGCATGTCCTCGTGCCAGACCTCCTCGGGCCACTGCTCGGGGTTGTAGTCGCCGCCGAAGGCCAGCTGGTGCAGACCCTGCGGGGCAGTCGCGCGAGGGGTGTGCGGCATGGGCGTCTCCTGGGCTCTTTGGAACAACTTCTGGGAACGTGCACACACACTCTCGGTGGCGCTGGCCCAACATAACCGCACAGCAACAACCATTGACAAGTGTCGGTTTCGTTTCTCTACTGTGAACGCTCACAGCGCTTGCCGGCGCTGCACCCTCGCTTCTCGTCAGGGGAGAAATCCATGAAGTACCGCATCGTCGCGGTGTCCGCGGCCGTCTCGCTCGCCGCCACCGCCCTGCTCACGGGCTGCGGCTCGTCGGACGACGACGGCAGCGGGGACGGCCCGGCCGCCGCCGGCCCCGCGTCGCTCACCTACTGGGCCTGGGCCCCCGGTCTGGACAAGGTCGCGGACCTCTGGAACAAGGGCGAGGGCAAGAAGGCCGGCATCACGGTCACGGTGAAGAAGCAGGCGTCGGGCGACGACCTGGTCACCAAGATCATCACCGCGGCGAAGGCGCACAAGGCCCCCGACCTGGTGCAGGCCGAGTACCAGGCGCTGCCCACCCTCGTCTCCAACGACGTGCTCGCCGACATATCCGAGGAGGCCGGCGACGCGAAGGACCGGTTCGCCGACGGCGTCTGGCAGCAGGCGACGCTGGGGTCGGACGCCCTGTACGCGCTGCCCCAGGACTCCGGCCCGCTGATGTTCTACTACCGCCAGGACCTGTTCAAGCAGTACGGGCTGTCCGTGCCCACCACCTGGGACGAGTTCGCGCAGACCGCCCGGGCGCTGAAGAAGAAGGCGCCGGACAAGGACCTCACCACCTTCTCCTCCAACGACTCCGGCCTCTTCGCGGGCCTCGCCCAGCAGGCCGGCGCCCGGTGGTGGACCACCTCGGGCGACAAGTGGAAGGTCGCGATCGACGACCCGGCCACGCGGAAGGTCGCGGACTTCTGGGGCGGACTGGTCAAGGAGGGCGCCGTCGACAACCAGCCGATGTACACCCCGGCCTGGAACAAGGCGCTCAACACCGGCAAGCAGATCGCCTGGGTCAGCGCGGTCTGGGCGCCCGGCACCCTGACCACCGCCGCACCCGGCACCGCGGGCAAGTGGGCCATGGCCCCGCTCCCCCAGTGGAAGGCCGGCGAGAGCGTCACCGGCAGCTGGGGCGGCTCCTCGACCGCGGTCACCAACGACTCGAAGCACAAGGCGGCCGCGGCCGCCTTCGCGAAGTGGCTGAACACCGACCCCGCGGCGCTCGCCGCGCTGGTCAAGGAGAGCGGCGTCTACCCCGCAGCCACGGCCGCCCAGACCGGCGGCGCCCTCGCGAAGCCGCCGGCCTACTTCGCCAACCAGCCGGACTTCTACACCGAGGCCGCCAAGATCGCCAAGGGCACCGCACCCGCGGCCTGGGGCCCCAACGTGAACGTCGCGTACACGGCCTTCAAGGACGACTTCGCCGAGGCCGCCAAGCGCAGGTCCGATTTCGCACCGGCCCTCACCTCGATGCAGGACGCCACCGTCGCCGACCTGAAGAAGCAGGGCTTCGGAGTCTCCGAGTGACACGCGCGCGCCGCCGGAAGGCGTACGGGGTCAGGAGCGCCCCGTACGCCTTCCTGATCCCCGCCACCGTGCTGTTCCTGCTCTTCTTCGCCCTGCCCATCGGCTACGCGCTCCACCTCAGCCTCCGCCGCACCGAGGTCAGCGGACTGGGCCTGGGCAAGGGGGCCCGCGAGGAGGTCTGGGCCGGGTTCGCCAACTACCGGGACGCGCTCTCCGACTCCGAACTGCTCAACGGCGCGCTGCGCATCCTCGGCTACGGCGCGATCGTCGTCCCGGTGATGCTGGGCCTGGCCCTGCTCTTCGCACTGCTGCTGGACACCGAACGGCTCAGGCTGCGCGGGTTCACCCGGCTGGCGATCTTCCTCCCGTACGCGATCCCCGGTGTGGTCGCCGCCCTGATGTGGGGCTTCCTCTACCTGCCCGACGTCAGCCCGTTCTACTTCCTGCTGGACCGGGCGGGCCTGCCGCAGCCGGACCTGCTCGACGGCGGGCCGCTCTACCTCGCGCTGGCCAACATCGCGGTCTGGGGCGGCACCGGCTTCAACATGATCGTCATCTACACCTCGCTGCGGGCCATCCCCGCCGAGATCTTCGAGGCGGCCCGGCTGGACGGCTGCTCGCAGCTCCAGATCGCGCTCCGGATCAAGATCCCGATGGTGGCGCCCTCGCTGGTGCTGACGTTCTTCTTCTCGATCATCGCGACCCTCCAGGTGTTCAACGAGCCGACCACCCTGAAGCCGCTCACCAACTCCCTCTCCACCACCTGGAGTCCGCTGATGAAGGTCTACCAGGACGCCTTCGTCAACAACGACATCTACGCGGCGGCCGCCCAGGCGGTCATCATCGCGGTCGTGACCCTGGCCCTGTCCTTCGGCTTCCTCAGGGCGGCCAACTCCCGTACGAAGCAGGGGGACCCCCAGTGACCACGACGCATCCGCGGCCCCCGGCCGCGGCCCCCCGCCGGTTCGCCCTCGTGCCCACCGCGGTGCTGCTGCTCGGCGCCCTCTACTGCCTGCTGCCCGTCGCCTGGATCCTGACCGCCTCGACCAAGTCCGGCAGCGAGCTGTTCTCGACCTTCACCTTCCTGCCCGGCTCCGGCTTCGCGGACAACGTCGCCGACCTCTCGGCGTACCGGGACGGGGTGTACTGGAAGTGGATGGCCAACTCGGCCCTCTACGCCGGCGTGGGCGCTCTGCTGTCCACGGCCGTCTCCGCCCTCTCGGGGTACGCGCTGGCGGTGTACCGCTTCCGCGGCAGGGAGAGCATCTTCAACATCCTGCTGGCCGGGGTGCTGATGCCGCCGGTGATCCTCGCGGTGCCGCAGTACCTGCTGATGGCGAAGGCCGATCTGACCGACTCGTACCTGTCGGTGATGCTGCCGGTGATCCTCTCGCCGTACGGGGTGTACCTGGCCCGGATCTACGCGGCGGCCGCCGTGCCCGGCGATGTGATCGAGGCCGGGCGGATGGACGGGGGCGGCGAGTGGCGGATCTTCCGCACCATCGCACTGCCGATGATGCTGCCGGGCCTGGTGACCGTCTTCCTCTTCCAGTTCGTCGCGATCTGGAACAACTTCCTGCTGCCCTACATCATGCTCGGCGACGACGAGAAGTTCCCGGTCACGCTGGGGCTCTTCACCCTGCTCCAGCAGGGTGCCACAACCCCGGCGCTCTATACGCTGGTGATCACGGGCGCGCTGCTGGCGATCGTCCCGCTGATCGCCCTGTTCCTGGTCATCCAGCGTTTCTGGAGCCTCGACCTGCTCTCCGGGGCCGTAAAGTCCTGACGGGCCCCGCCAGGACGTCACTTGACGAAAGATCACGCACCATGAGCCGCACAGAACAGACCGGTACGGGACGCCGACGGCCGCCGACGATCCATGACGTGGCCCGGGAGGCCGGGGTCTCCCGCGGCACGGTCTCCCGGGTGCTGAACGGCGGTCACAACGTCAGCCCGGCCGCGCTCGATGCGGTCAACTCCGCCATCCGCAAGACCGGATACACGGTCAACCGGCACGCCAGATCGCTGATCACGGGCCGCTCCGACTCGGTGGCCTTCCTGCTGACCGAGCCCCAGGAGCGGTTCTTCGAGGACCCGAACTTCAACGTGCTGCTGCGCGGCTGCACCAGCGCGCTCGCCGCGCACGACATCCCGCTGCTGCTGATGATCGCGGGCACGGAGGCGGAGCGCCGCAGGAACATGCGGTACATCGCCGGGCACGTGGACGGGGTCCTGCTGGTCTCCAGCCACTCGGGCGACCCGGTCGCGGCCCAGCTGCACGAGGCGGGGGTGCCCCTGGTCGCCTGCGGGAAGCCGCTCGGGCAGGGCTCGAAGGTCAGCTACGTGGCCGCCGACGACCGGGACGGCGCCCGGGACATGGTGCGTTTCCTGTACGAGTCGGGGCGCCGCAGGATCGGTACGGTCAGCGGCCCCCTGGACACCCCGGGCGGCGTGGAGCGGCTGGCCGGCTACCGCGAGATGCTGGCCGACCGCGGACTGCCCGTCGACGACGCGCTGATCGTGCCCGGCGACTACAGCCGGGCGGGCGGCGAGGCGGCGGCCGCGCTGCTGCTGGAGCGGGCGCCGGACCTGGACGCGGTGTTCGTCGCATCGGACCTGATGGCGCAGGGGGTGCTCGCGGCGCTGGAGAAGGCGGGGCGCAGCGTGCCGCACGATGTCGCGGTGGGCGGTTTCGACGACTCCCCCGCCGCGCTCGCCTCCCGGCCCGCGCTGACGACGATCCGTCAGCCGTGGGACCGGATCAGCGCCGAGATGGTGCGGGTGCTGCTGGCGCAGATCGGTGGGGAGGACCCGGCCGCGGTGATACTGCCCACCGAACTGGTCCGCCGCGACTCGGCATGAGCGCGGCGGACGCCGCAGGTGCGGACGGTCACGCCCCGAGCACCGGGTAGTCCGTGTAGCCGCGGTGGTCGCCCCCGTAGAAGGTGGCGCGGTCCGGGTCGTTGTAGGGGCCGCCCGCGCGCAGCCGCTCGGGCAGGTCCGGGTTGGCCAGGAACAGCGCCCCGTAGGAGACGATGTCCGCCACGCCCTCCTCGACCAGGGTGAGCGCGTCGGGCCCGGTCGGGCCGTCGCTCGCCGGGTTGAGGACGAGGGTGCCGTTGAACTGCTTGCGCAGGGAGTCGGTCAGCGCCCGGTCTCCGGGCGCGCCCTCGACGAGGTGCAGATAGGCGAGCCCGAGCGGTTCGATGGCCTGGACGAGCGCGCTGTACGTGGCTTCCGGCGCGGGCTCGTCGATGTCGTTGAACGGGCCGCCGGGCGAGAGGCGGATCGCGGTGCGTGCGGCACCGATCTCGGCGACGACGGCGCGCACGGTCTCCACGGCGAACCGTATCCGGCCCTCCACGGAACCGCCCCACGCGTCGGTGCGCAGGTTGGAGTTGGGTGCCAGGAACTGGTGGATCAGGTATCCGTTGGCGCCGTGCAGCTCCACACCGTCGAAGCCGGCGTCCACCGCGCCCCGTGCGGCGGCGGCGAAGTCGGCGACCGTCTCCCTGATCTCCGCGTCGGTCAGCTCGCGCGGGGTGACGAAGTCCTTCGCGCCCTCCTGGGTGAAGACCTGTCCGGCGGCCGCGACCGGGGAGGCGCCGACCGGGGTGAGCCCGTCGGGCAGCAGCACCGGGTGGCCGATCCGGCCGGCGTGCATGACCTGCGCGAAGATCCTGCCGCCCTTGTCGTGCACGGCGTCGGTGACCTTGCGCCAGGCGGCGATCTGCTCGTCGCTGTGCAGTCCCGGGGTGCTGGGGTATCCCTGGCCGACGGCCGACGGCTGGATGCCCTCGGTGATGACGAGTCCGGCCGATGCGCGCTGGGCGTAGTACTCGGCGGTGAGTTCGGTCGGCACGCCGCCCTCCCCCGCCCGGCTCCGGGTCATCGGCGCCAGGGCTATGCGGTTGGCGAGCCGGGTGCCGGCCAGGTCGAGTGAGTCGAACGCGGTGGTCATGGGAGCCCCCAGATATGTGGCCGAAGGAAGACACGGGATCGGCCGGCCAGAACTATGTGGTCGGCCAACCTTTCGCACGTGGGCCACTGTAACGCATTACTTGGCCGACCAAGGTAAAGTCGGCGACAAAGCGCTTCCGGTAGCCGCGGAGCCGCCGTGCACCGACCCGAGGAGTCACCGATGACCTCCGATCCCGCCTGTTCCGAGCTGCCCAGCGCCGCCCGCGGCGGCCCGTTCAGCCACGCCGTGTCACGGGTCTCGCGGCTCCACCGGATCGCGGCGGGCAAGCTGCTCAAGGGCGCGGGCCTCTACCCCGGCCAGGAGTTCCTGATGATGTACCTGTGGGACGCGGGCGCGGTCCGCCAGTCCGAGGTGATCAAGGCGGTCGACCTGGACCCGTCCACGGTCACCAAGATGCTCCAGCGCCTGGAGCAGTCCGGGCACGTCCGCCGCAGCCCCGACCCGGCCGACCGCAGGGCCGTCCTGGTCGAGGCCACCGACAACAGCTGTGCGCTGCTCTCCGACGTGGAGCAGGCCTGGACGAGCCTGGAGGAGCACACCCTCGCGGGCCTGGACGCGGGGGAACGCAAGGAGCTGGCCAGACTGCTGGCCAAGGTCGAGGAGAACCTCTGCCGCGAGGCGGCGGACTGCCCGGAGAACGGCTGACGCCCGCGCGGCCGGACCTCAGCCGGAGAGGACGTCGAGCGCCCGGTCCACATCGGCCTCGGTGTTGTACAGGTGGAAGGCCGCCCGCAGATTGCCGGCCCGGTTCGAGACCATCACACCCGCCCGCCCCAGGTCCGGCGCCCGGTCACCGAGTCCCGGCACCCCGACGACGGCCGTCTCGGCCGGCACGGCCCGATGCCCCAGCCCGGCCAGCCCGGCCCTGAACCGGGCGGCGAGCCCGGTGGCGTGGTCATGGACGGTGTCGATGCCGATCTCGTTCAGCAGCGCGAGGGACTGCTCGGCTCCGTGGTACGAGAGGAACGCGGGCGGTTCGTCGTAGCGCCGGGCGTCGGGGGCGAGCTTGGTGACCGGCCCGTAGGTGCTGTTCCACGGGTCCTCGGCCGCGACCCAGCCGGCGAAGACCGGCGGGAGGGACTGCTGGGCCTCCTCGGTGACGGTGAGGAACGACGTACCGCGCGGGGAGAGCAGGAACTTGTAGCCGCCCGCGACCGTGTAGTCGTACGCCCCGGCGTCGAGCGGCAGCCAGCCCGCGGACTGGGTGGCGTCCAGCAGCGTACGGGCGCCGTGCGCGGCCGCCGCGGCGCGCACCGCGTCCAGGTCGGCGAGCCGGCCGTCGGCGGACTGCACCGAGGAGAAGGCGACGAGCGCCGTATCGGGGCGCACCGCGCCGGCCAGCTCCGCCAGCGGGACGTACCGCATCCGGAGGTCTCCGCGCACCGCGAAGGGGGTGACGACCGAGCTGAACTCACCCTCGGGCACCAGCACTTCGGCACCGGCGGGCAGCGAGCAGGCGATCAGCCCCACATGGACGGTGACCGAGCTGCCGACCGCGACCCGGCCGGCGTCGACCCCGGCGATCCGCGCGAATCCCTCCCTGGCCCCGTCCACCGCCTCGAAGTCGCCCGCCCCGTCCCTGCGGCCCGTGGTGTTGCCCTCGGCGAGGGCTCTCACCGCGTCGACGGTACGGCGGGGCAGCAGCCCGCAGGTGGAGGTGTTGAGGTAGGCGGTCTCCGGCGCGAACTCGGCGGCCACCGCACGGCTGAGCGAAGGGATCATCATGCGCCCAGCCTGAACTCCCCTCAACCCATAGTCAATCACCAAGAGTTAAGGGGTGTACCCAAGCATTACTTATGGATGCAGGGAGCGCGGGCGGTTCCGGGCGGTTCCGGAGCGGGCCTCAGGCGTTGCTTCCGGTCTGCGGAACCTCGCAGGCCCCGTCGGCGTCGCAGGCCGCCGCGTCCCCGCCGATCGCGGTCAGCGGACGGTCCTTCCACGCCTGGTCCAGCGCCTGGGCAAAGACCTCGGCGGGCTGGCCGCCGGAGATGCCGTACCGCCGGTCGAGCACGAAGAACGGCACCCCGTTGGCGCCGAGTTCGGACGCCTCCCGCTCATCGGCCCGCACCTCGGCCGCGTACGCCTGCGGATCGGCGAGCACCGCGCGCGCCTCGTCGCCGTCCAGACCTGCCTCGACGGCCAGCTCGACCAGCACCTCGTCGTCGTAGACGGAACGCTCCTCGGCGAAGTTCGCCCGGTAGGCCAGGCTCAGCAGCTCGTCCTGACGGCCGCGGGCCTTGGCCAGGTGCAGCAGCCGGTGGATGTCGAAGGTGCTGCCGTGGTCACGGCCCTCGGTGCGGTAGCCGAGCCCCTCGGCCTGCGCGTTGGCGGCGACGTTCGCCTCCATCGACAGGGCCTCCTCGCGGGTGCGCCCGTACTTCTGCGCCAGCATGTCGATGACCTGTCCGGTGTCGCCCTTGGCGCGCCCGGGGTCGAGCTCGAAGGACCGGTGGACCACCTCTACCTCGTCGCGGTGCGCGAACCCTGCCAGGCCCTTCTCGAACCGGGCCTTGCCGATGTAGCACCACGGGCAGGCGATGTCGCTCCAGATCTCGACGCGCATGACTCTTCTGCTCTCCAGGCTCTCGTGCGGCTGCTTCCACAGCGCGGAGGGACCCTCCGCTCACCGGGAAACACCCATCGGGGTGCCGGTCATTCCCCGGACCGCTCCCCTGTGCCGGGGAGCGGTCCGGACCGGCGTACGAGCTGTACGGCCTAGAGGTACGTGCGGTTCATCGGGCGGGGCAGGGGCTCCAGTGCGCCGGCGTCGCGCAGGCGCACATAGGCGTCCACCACGGCCCCGGTGTCCCCGGGGGGTGCGATGTCCAGGAGCAGACCCGCGCCGACCGGCTCCTTGCCGACCGCTCCCACTCCGTCGGGGACGAGCGCCGCCCGGCCCGGGGAGAGGTAGCCGAGCCGGCCCACGCACAGTTCGGAGCGGGTGTAGTCGTAGCCGGCGTCGTCCTCCAGGGCGTCCAGCAGGTCGTCGTCGGTGACATCGCCGATGTCCGGCTGCCAGGTGTCCGCGATCAGCGCGAGGAGGGCGGCTTCGCCGACCTCGGCCCCGTCCGGGGAGACGACCGTGAGCACGACCGCCTGGGTCACGTACTCCGATTCCCCGCCGCCGCGCCCGGAGACCGCGACCTCCCAGCCCGGCTCACCCGTGACCGCCAGGCTGAGACCGGCCCCGTCCGAGGTCTGCGGGGAGTCGTGGTCGGCCTGGAGCGCGGCGGCCAGCGCGGCCTCGTCGGGCCGGAGCTCCGTGGGGCTGCCGGACGCGTGGTGGTGCGTCCAGGTCCACGGCTCCCCGGCGGTGGCGGGGCCGGCTGCCGGAAGCAGTGCGGGAAGGGCGTCCAGCATCGTCTTCCAGCGTCCCGCGAGCTCCAGGGGCGATTCCTTCCGGGGACCCCAGAAGCCTCGCACCACACGTCGCATGTCCTGCCTCCACCGTTGTGATCCGTCGTCGGTCCCGCCCCGGGCCGCACACCGGGCCCGGGGCGCCCCAGGCTAGTCGAAGGCCCCGGCCTTCCTCGTGCTCTTCTCCGGGTTCTGCTTGCTGTAGACGACCTTGATCGGAAGCCCCTCCTCACGGAAGGCCTTCCGGGCGGCCTTGGCCACGTCCGGGTCGGAGAAGTGCCATTCGATCGCACGGCCGCCGGAGGCGCTGACCTGCTCCGTCGCCTCCTTGACGAACTTCTCCCGGCCGGACTTGGTGAGCGTCCCCTTGTCGCCCTTCGTCAGGTAGCTCTTGTAGCCGTTCTTCGCCTCCAGGAACGTCTGCCGTCCGGAGTCCCACCCGTCGTACTCCACCGGAGGCTTGCCCTCCTTGGGGTTGGCGACGATGTACTCCTTGCCGCGGTTGGTGCCGGTGATCTGCTCCTGGTAGCGGAGCCAGGACTCGTTCTTCCAGTTGGGCTTGGGGTTGCGGTCACGGCTCCCCCAGAACCCGTCGCCCGCGTCGGCCGAGCCGAGCTCCGGGTCCTTCAGATCGTCCGCCCACTTCGGCGGGTTGTAGTTCCGCGGGTCGGAGCTGTCGTTGCGCTTGGCGTCCGGCCACGGCTTCTTCTTCTCCAGCGCCTTGGCGGCGCGGTCCTTCTCCTCGGCGCGCTTCTTGTCGGTCCAGGCGGCGCGCTCCTGGTCGCGGGCCTCCTTCGCCTTGGCCTCGGCGGCCTTGTCGCAGCCGTCGTCGGCGAGGATCACATGGTCCGGCGGTCCGGCGGCGAGCACTCCGGTCCCCGCACCCGCGACACCGGTGCCGCCGTAGCGGGTCCTGGGCCCGAGGGGTCCGGAGGCGATGGAGCAGCCGGTCTTACGGGCCGAGTCCTCGGCCTTGTCGGCGGCGTCGTCGGCCTCCTTGGCCGCCTTGCGGGCTCCGTCGACGTCCCCGGCCTCGGCGGCCTTGCGGGCCCGGCGCGAGGCGGCGCCCGCGTCCTCGGCGGCCTCCGCCACGTCGGCGGCGATCTTCCCGATCTTGCCGAGCCTGCTGGTCTTGCCGATGACCTTCGCGACGTCGTACCCGGGGATGAAGAGGGAGCCGACGTTCCACACGACGTCGGTGACGGCGCGGGTCTTCTCCCCGTTGTTCCACCGCTCGCGCACGTCGTCGCCGACGAACATGTCGTCGCCGACCTTGACGACGGTGTTGAGCGAGGCCTTGCCCCAGTCGCCGAACGCTCCCAGGTAGTCGCCCTTGTCCCACTTGCTGCCGGCGTCCTTGGCGTCGTCCGCCCACTGGCTGCCGAGCTGCTTGCCGTAGTCGACGATGCCGGACCAGGTCGAGGGCTTGAAGAGGTCGATGACCCCGGTCACGTCGCCCCAGATGCCGTCCACGAAGACGCCCTTGACGACCTGCGTGCCGCGGTCCCAGGCGCAGCCGAAGAAGCCCCAGCCGCCGCAGTCCTCCTTGTCCTCACCGTCGTCGGAGTCGCCGGAGTCCCCCGAGTCGTCCTCGCCGGACGCGGGGATGTCGTCGTAGTCGGCCTCGGGCTCGTCCGCGGTCTCGGGGTAGGTGTCGCTGCCGGGCCCGTCGGGGCCGCCCGTACCGCCGGTCGCGTCGGCGCCCCCGGCGGTGTCGGAGCCGCCCGCGGTGTCCGATCCCCCGGTGGTGTCCGCCCCGGCCGGTCCGCCGGCGCCTCCGGTGGAGTCGCCCCCGGTGGTCCCGCCGGCCGCACCGTTCGCACCACCGGAACTGCCATCGGCGCCACCGGCGCCGCCGTTCGCACCCCCGGCCGCACCATTCGCACCACCGGCGCCGCCGTTCGCACCACCGGCGCCGCCGTTCTCGCCGCCGTTCGCACCACCGGCGCCGCCGTTCTCGCCTCCCCCGTCCGCGCCGCCGACGACCGTGGCGCCCGCGTCGGCGCCCCCGGTCTCCGCGCCGCCCGCGGTCGCGCCGCCCGCGGAGTCGCCCGCGTTCACCGTTCCGCTGCCCTTGGCCGGGCAGGACGTGCCCGTGACGGAGCAGACAGCGGCCTGGAAGCGGTCCGCCATCGGGCCGCCCACGCCGCTCAGCAGCAACGCCACCACGATGGCCGCGACGAGCATGACCAGGCCCACGTACTCCAGGGCCGACTGTCCACGGTCGCGGCGCCACGTGATCATGTGCGGGAGCGAGAAGTCCGGCTTGTCCTCGCGTTCGCGCGCCGGCAGGCGGAACCACGCGCGGCTGTCCGGCCGGCTCAGGAACACCAGGATCAGCACCGGCAGGAATATCTGGGTGAAGCCGTGCATCGACCCGTCGGCGGCGTTGGCCGCGCCACCGATGATCAACCACGCCTGTACGGCGACGAGTCCGCCCCAGACGCCCCGGCCACCGGTCCACACCCGCCGCGAGAGCAGCCAGCCCACGACACCGGGCACGGCCCCGTACAGCAGCAGCCCGACCACGACGCCGTCCAGCGCGTCGGCGGCGAGCGCGGACCCCGCCAGGCCGACGGCGCCCAGCAGGGTGGCGCCGAACAGCACATGCAGCAGCAGCCGTGCCGCCCCCATGGCGCGCGGCAGCTCACGGCGCCCCGCCCCGGGAGCGGGTCCTACGCCTCCGTACGCGGATATGCCACCTGTCGCAGACATGCTTCGCTCCCCAACCAGCACTGCCCGCAGGCAGAATGACGATTTCTCAGCCTACGGACCCGGGGCCGCGCCGTCATGGGCCCCAGGACCCAACCCGGGTCCCAGAGCCTCTGGGCCTGCGCCTGTCCGCACGGAGGAGCCGGGGCAGGGTCAGGGCAGAAGAATCAGCATCAGGTGGCTGCCCGTCCGGGAGCGGTCCGGGTCGGGTGTCCAGCCGCGCGCGGCGTAGAAGGCCTGGGCCCGGAGGTTGTGGACGAAGACCTCAAGCCGGGCCTCCGCCACCCCGTCCCGCCGCCAGGCGGCCACGCACGCGTCGTGCAGGGCGGTCCCGACCCCCTTGCGCCAGTGGGCCGGTGACACATGGAGCTGGCTGAGGTGCATCGCACCGTCGCGCGGGGCGTAGGCCGCGACGCCCGTGAGGATCCCGTCCTGTTCGGCGCAGAGCACGGTGGCGTCCGCGCGGTCGATGGCGCGGGCCCAGCCGCCCCTGCTGCGGCCGGCCTCGGCCTCGCCCGCGTACTCCTCCTCGGGCAGGTGCCCGCTGTAGTACGTGGCCCGGGCCTCGGCGTGCAGGCGGACCATGGCGTCGAGATCGGCGGGGGTCGCGGTTCGGATCATGGTGGAGGGGACGCGCCCGTTCAGCCGGAGGTTGCGGCGGCGGCCACCCTGCTGAACGAGGTCCGGTAGGCGCTCGGCGTGAGGCCCAGCCTGCGCTGGATGTGCTGGCGCATCGAGTCGGCCGTGCCGAGGCCGCTCGCCCGCGCCACCTGGTCCATGGGAAGGGTGGTGGTCTCCAGGAGTTCCCTGGCCCGCTCGATGCGCTGGTGCAGGAGCCACTGGAGGGGGCTGAGGCCGGTCTCGGCGTGGAAGCGGCGCGAGAGCGTACGGATGGAGACGCCGCCGTTGCGGGCCAGGTCGGTCAGGGTCAGCGGCTCGTCGAGGTGCTGCATCGCCCAGGCGCGGGTGCCGGCGAACGAGACCCCGCGCTCGGGCGGCAGCGGGGTGTCGGTGAACTGCGTCTGCCCGCCCGGCCGCACGGGGGCGACGAGCGTGAGCCGGCCGACGTGGTTGGCGACGGCGGCCCCGTAGTCGGTACGGATGATGTGGAGGCACAGATCGATGCCGGCCGCGTATCCGGACGAGGTGAGGACCGGACCGTCCTGGACGAACAGGACGTCCTTCTGCAGGTCGACGGAGGGGTAGCGGTCGCCGAGTTCGCCGGTGTACGTCCAGTAGGTGGTGGCGGCCCGCCCGTCGAGCAGACCGGCCTCGGCGAGGGCAAAGGCGCCGGTGCAGATGGACGCGATGCGCCGGCCGTCGGCCGAGGCCCGGCGCAGGGCGGCCAGGATGCGCGGGTCGGGCTCCTCGCGCGAGCCGGCGCCCGCCAGGATCACCGTGTCGGCCGACTCGATGAGGCCGAGTCCGCCCTCGATCTGCACGTCGAGCCCGCCGCTGGTCCGGACGGGCCCGGGGTCCGGGGTGCAGTAGACCGTCTCGTATCCCGGCTCGCCGTCGATCTCGACCTTGCTGAACAGCATCTCGGGAATGGCGATGTTGAACATGGACACGGGCGGTGTGGAGATGACGACGACTCGGTGTGCGGGCGGCATGGCCAGAACCTCCGGAGGTATGGCATTCGGGCCACTACTCTATCCCGGCGCCGGCCGCGAGGCTGAGGTCATGCCCACAGAGAAGACCAGACAAGCTCCCGCGCTCGGACCCGAGTTGAGCGCCCAGCGGCCCGCACCGGCCCCCGCGCTCACCCTCCTCGCCTCACTCCTCGGCTTCGCGCTGATCATGCTCGACGCCTCGGTGGTGAACGTGGCGCTCCCCTCGATGGGGGCGGACCTGGGCGGCGGAATGTCCGGGCTGCAGTGGGTGGTCGACGCGTACACGATCGCGTTCGCCGCGCTGCTGCTGTCCACCGGCGCGCTCTCCGACCGGATCGGCGCCACCCGCGCGTACACGCTCGGGATCGCGCTCTTCACCCTCGCGTCCGCCGCCTGCGGGCTGGCTCCGAACCTGCCTTCGCTCATCGGCTTCCGGGTGGTCCAGGGCGTGGCCGCGGCGATCGTGCTGCCGACGACGCTCGCCCTGGTCCGCCAGGCGTACACCGATCCCGCGCAGCGCGGGCGTGCCGTGTCGCTGTGGGCGGCGGGCGGCACGACGGCCGCGGCGCTGGGCCCGGTCGTCGGCGGCGCGCTCACCACGGCCTGGGACTGGCGGGCCATCTTCTTCATCAACCTGCCGCTGGGCCTGTTCGCACTGGCGCTCACCTTCCGGCTGCCGCGTTCCCCGCGGCGCCCGGCCCCGCTGGACCTGCCCGGTCAGCTGACCGCCGTACTGACCCTGGCCGCCCTCGCCTTCGCCGTGATCGAGAAGGGACCGGTCGCCCTGACCGCCCTGGGCGTCGCGGTGGCGGGCCTGGCCGCCTTCCTCCGCATCGAGTCCCGCCACCCCCACCCGGTGGTGCCGCTCGGCCTCTTCCGCAACCGGACCGCGGCGGTGGCGGTCGCCGCCGGGTCCGCGCTCAGCCTGGCCTTCTACGGGATGATCTTCGTCTTCAGCATCTACTTCCAGCAGGTACGCGGCCAGTCGGCGCTGACCGCGGGGCTGATGTTCCTGCCGATGACCGGGCTGCTGGTGGTGGTGAACATCCTGTCCGGCAGGCTCGCGAACCGGTACGGCCCCCGGCTGCCGATGCTGACCGGCCAACTGGTCTCGGTGGGCGGCCTGTTGCTCCTGCTGTTCGTCGGCCCGGACACCTCGCTGGTCCTGACGGCCGTCCTCCTGGTGCCGCTGGCCCTGGGCGCGGGTCTGGCCCTGCCGCCGCTGACCGCGGCGATGATGGAGACCGTGCCGACCGAGCGGGCCGGGGTCGCCGCGGGCGTGCTCAACGCCGCCCGCCAGGTCTCCGGCGGGCTGGGCGTGGCGGCGTTCGGCGCCCTGGTCGCGGGCGGCTTCGGGACGGGACTCCGTACGAGCCTGCTGATCAGCGCGGCCCTGCTCGCCCTCACCGCCCTGGCCACGACAAGGCTGCCGCGGGGCGTGGCACGGCAGGCGGCCCCGGCCGAGGTGGGCCGGCCTCGCGCGGATGCCGCCCCGGAGCCGTCCCGTACGCCCGCCTGAACGCCTCGGCGATGGTGAACTCCGGGGTGGGGCCGGTGCCTTGCGTGACCGTGCGGAAGCCGAAGGCGCCCGCACGGTCACGCAAGGCACCGGCCCCCTCAGGCGGTGAGCACGTCCCCGGCCCGGAAGGCCCGCACGGTGACGGAACCGGCCGGCTCCGCGCCCCGTACGAGATGCACCTGCCCGGCCCCGGCCACCACCGCACGGCCGTCGCCCCCCACGGTCAGCAGCGTGTTCTCGTCCAGGGCGACCCCGGAATCCGCGTCACCGCGGGCAACGGCTGCGACCAGGCGGGCGAGCGTCCCCCACTGGGCGGCGTGCACGTCGACGGTGTACGGGACGAGCCCGAGGCCGTCGCGGACCTCGATCTCCTCGATGTCCTCGGCGGCGTCGTCGGGGCACACCGGAACACCGCGGTCCAGCCACCCGCCGACCAGCGCCCGTCGTGCGGCGACGACGGCGCCGGCGGAGAAGCCCGCGTACGGCAGTGGGCGCACGTCCAGCGCCCGCCCCACGGCGGCCGCCACCGGTCCGAGCGCGTCCTGGTAGGCGGGCGTGAGACCGCCGCCGACCAGCAGCCCGTCCAGACCGGCGAGCGCCTCGGGCGCGAACACCCCGCCCACCGGCACGAACAGCGGCACCGGCCTGCACCGCGGCGCCACCCCGCGCAACACGGCGTCGTAGCGGGCGAACTGCTCCGCGCCGTCCCCCTCGTCGACCAGCAGACACCCCACCGCGCCCTCGTGCCCCGCCTCGGCGAGGAACGGCCCGTAGACGAGCGGTGCGACGTCCTCGTCCCAGCCGCCCCCGATCAGATGCACAGCCATGACGTGTTTCTCCCCCAATGGTTCGGCAGCCGGCCGACGGCAGGGTCTCACGGGCGGCGGCGCACGAGCGACGCCGAGGGCCGGAACAGACGGGAACGCGATCGACAACCGGCTCGCTCCTCCAGGACAATCAGCCGCCATGCCGAAGAACAGAGTCATGGTGCGCGCCCTGGTGGGCGTCCTGCTGCTCTCGAATGCCGTCCTGCTGGCGTTCCTGATCAGCTCCGACGCCTTCTCCGACGACGAGGTCGCGATAGGCGAGGCCGCTCCCCGGGACGGGACCATCGCCCTTCCCGAGATCGGGGACGGGGCGGTCCTGGACGCGAACCGGTGGCCGGACGCGTGCTCGTTCGTGAATCAGGAGGAGATCGAGGCCATCTTCCCCGGCGTCAAGGACATCGAGCACGAGAGCCGCGCGATCAGTTCCTCGTCGGTCAAGGACTTCGCCGCGGACTCCACGTGGAAGGCGAGTGACAGGGCCGGGTCCGGCCAGTGCCTCTACAGCATGCGGCTTCCCGGCGAGACCTACAGCGCCACCCAGTTCTGGGTCCGCATCGATGCCGTGGCCGACCCGGAACTGATCGTGCGCTACGCCGACCGCGTCGTGCCGGGAACCGGCACCAACCAGGGTGCGCAGGGCGCGGACCGCTGCGTCATCACGGGTCTCGCCGAAGGCAGTTGGAGCTGCCGCAAGGGCCCGCTGCTGTTCACCGTGGGCGGGCAGACCACCGTGACCTTCAAGGGCAAGCCGGCCCCGGCGCCCTTCGTGTGGCGGGACGATGTGCTCCCCGAGTTCGTCCGGACCATCACCGCGAAGATCGAATAGACGATGCCCCCGCCTTCCTGTCGCGGAAGGCGGGGGCATCCCCGGCGTGCGGGTGCGCGGCTGTGCGCCCGGTCAGCTGCCGTCGCGGAGGTCGGCGATGCCCGTCGGGCGGTACGCGATCCGGTCGAAGGTGACCTCGCAGCCCTCGCCCGTGGGCGACTGCGCCAGGAAGCCGATGGACGCGGCGGCCGCCCGCTCCCGGTCTCCCAGGGCGAAGACGCGGACGAAGGTCCACTTCTCGCCGTCGGGTGAGGCGTGGCAGGCGAAGGCGTTGCCGGTGCGGCTCAGGCGCAGCCAGTAGGTGTCGCCGTCCACGACGAAGGAGTTGACGTCGTCGGAGTGGCCGCGGGTGACGACGGTGCAGATGGTGGGCCGGTCCGGGGAGAGCTCCAGGCAGATCTTGGCCCATTCGCGGTCGCCGACGTGGAGGTAGAGCACCCCCGCGTCGAAGGCACCGGCGAAGGCGACCTTGACCCGGGCGATCAGCTGGAAGTCGCCCTCGGGCGCGGCACCGAGCAGCCGGGGCGCGTCGCTGACGGAGTCGAGGCTCTCGCCGCCCGGCGGGACGAACCGGTCCTGGCGGGCGCCCGCGCGGCCGGTGAGGACGCCGGCCTCGTAGGCCCAGTCCGTCGCGGGTCCGAACGGCTCCAGGCCGAAGGGGAGTTCGGGCAGGTGCAGGGTCATGCGGGGTGTCCGTCCACGCGGCGGGGCAGGTTCTGGGGGTTGTCCTCGCGGAGTTCCGGCGGAAGCAGCGCCTCGGGGACCGTCTGGTAGCTGACCGGGCGCAGCCAGCGCTCGATCGCGGTGGCGCCGACCGAGGTGGAGGTGGAGGTGGTGGCCGGGTAGGGGCCGCCGTGGTGCTGGGCGGGGGCGACGGCGACACCGGTCGGCCAGCCGTTGACCAGGACGCGGCCGGCCAGCGGGGTGAGCGCGGCCAGGAGTCCTGCGGCGCTGCCGTCGGCCTCCTCGGTGGCGATCTGGAGGGTGGCGGTGAGGTTGCCGGGGAGCCGGGACAGCACCGCGGCGATCTCGTCCTCGGAGGTGTAGCGGGCGACGACGGTGACCGGGCCGAAGCACTCCTCCAGGAGCGCGTCGTGCGCGCCCTCGGTGGTGAGCAGCCGGGCCGGCACGGTCAGGAAGCCGGCCGCGACCGTGTGTTCGCTGCCCGCTCCGGGGGTGACCGGGGCTTCCACTTCGGGAAGTCCGGCGCGCTCGCGCACCCCCGCGAGGAAGGCGTCGCGCATCCGGTGGTCGAGGAGCACCCCGGCCTCGGTGTCGCTGACCGCTTCGGTGAGGGACTTCAGGAGCCGGTCGCCGGTCTCGCCCGCGGGGGCGAGGACGAAGCCGGGCTTGGTGCAGAACTGGCCCGCGCCCATGGTCATCGAGCCCGCGAGGCCCGCACCGATCTGCTCGCCGCGCTCGGCGGCGGCCGCCTCGGTGACGACGACGGGGTTGAGGGAGCCGAGTTCGCCGTGGAACGGGATGGGGGCGGGCCGGGCCGCCGCCGCGTCGAACAGGGCGCGGCCGCCACGCACCGAGCCGGTGAAGCCGGCGGCGCCGACGAGGGGGTGCCTGACCAGTTCGACGCCCGCCTCGAAGCCGTGCACCAGGGTGACGACGTCCTCGGGCAGTCCGTGCTGCGCCGCGGCCCTGCGCAGCACGGAGGCGCACAGTTCGGAGGTCGCGGGGTGGTCGGGGTGGGCCTTGACGACGACCGGGCAGCCTGCCGCGAGGGCGCTCGCGGTGTCGCCGCCGGGTACGGAGAAGGCGAGCGGGAAGTTGCTGGCCGCGTAGACGGCGACGACGCCGAGCGGGATCTTGTAGCGCCGCAGGTCGGGCCACGGCGGGGTGCGGGTGGCGTCCGCGTGGTCGATGTGGATGTCGAGGTACGCGCCCTCGTCGACGACCTCGGCGAAGGCCCGCAGCTGGGCCGCGGTGCGGGCGAGTTCGCCGGTCAGCCGGGCCGGGCCGAGCGCCGTCTCGGCGTCGGCGGCCTCGATGACGTGTTCGCCGGCCTCGGTGAGCAGATCGGCCGCGGTGCGCAGGAACGCGGCGCGCACGGTGCGGTCGGCGAGGGAGCCGCGTACGGCGTGAGCGGCCCGGACCACGCGGTCGACCTCCTCCGCTGTAGCCTCCACCGCAACCTGCTCACGCGGGTTCCCGGTGCGGGGGTCGACGCTCCAGACTGGTGCTGCTGCCACCGTGTTTCCTTCCGCTCCACTGCCACACATCAGAAGTTGTTCGGTATTCTGAACAGAGTTCCTGATCGTGAATATGAAGCGACTCTATTTCCGGGCGTTCGGTGTTGGCAAGAAGTCGCAGGGTTTCGTAAGTGGGCTGGAAGGGGCGTAGGGCGATGTCGGTTGCCGAGTCTGGTGGGGCACAGGTCAAGTCCGCGGTACGGACGGTGGAGCTGCTGGAGTACTTCGCCGGGCGGCCGGGCATGCACTCGCTCGCCGCGGTGCAGGAAGCGGTCGGATACCCCAAGTCCAGCCTCTACATGCTGCTGCGCACCCTGGTCGAGCTGGGCTGGGTGGAGACGGACGCGACCGGGACCCGGTACGGGATCGGGGTGCGGGCGCTGCTGGTCGGCACCTCGTACATCGACGGCGACGAGGTGGTCGCGGCGGCCCGCCCCACCCTGGACCGGCTCTCCGACGACACCACGGAGACCATCCACCTCGCCCGTCTCGACGGGACGAACGTGGTGTACCTCGCCACCCGGCAGTCCCAGCACTACCTGCGCCCCTTCACCCGCGTCGGCCGCCGGCTGCCCGCGCACTCGACCTCGCTCGGCAAGGCCCTGCTGGCCACCCACAGCGACGAGCAGGTGCGCAAGATGCTGCCCGAGACGCTGCCCGCGCTCACCGAACACACCCTGACGGACCGGGAGAAGCTCATCGAGGAGCTGCACCTGATCCGCGAGCAGGGCTACGCCGTGGACCGCGAGGAGAACACGCTGGGGCTGCGCTGCTTCGGCGTCGCCGTCCCGTACCGCACCCCGGCCCGTGACGCCATCAGCTGCTCGGTGCCGGTCGCCCGGCTGACCCCCGCGCACGAACAGATGGTCAAGGACGCCCTGTTCGACGCGCGCGACCGGCTGACCCTCGCGACCCGGAGGCTCTGACCCTGGAAGCGGGTCTGCGCGAGGCGCGGGAGAGCGGCCTGCCGCTGTTCTCCGTCCGGATGTCCGGCCCCGAGCCGGTCCCCGCGTCCGCCTTCACCGGCGAGGGCCCCGGCGGCCGCCCCTGAGGCGGCGCCCCGGTCGCCCCTGAAGCGGCGGGACCGCGCGGCGTGTGTCGTCGCTCACGGTCCGCCCTGCGCCGACGGGCCCCGGCGCCCCCGACTCCCTTGTCCGGACGGCCGATCCGGACTGTCGGGCTCCGCCCCGGTCCGCCCTCGTACCGCCCGTGACCAGGGCCCCCGCGGACCGCTCCGATAACATGCTCGAATTCATGGGCGACCGCCCTCATCGCCCGCTCCGCACCGGAAAAACGTACGGTCCGACGCCAAGTGCGACCTATCCGACCACAACTAACAAATCGGCCAAACACTTGATACCTATAGCATCGCGGGTGTTTTCGCGAATAACCAGCCGAAATGCGTTCACCTCATGGCGTCGGCCGCAAGCGGCGCTGTGGGCCGCGGCGGCGGTGGTGGGCATCGGATTCCTCGTCGCCCTGGAATTCGCCGCACGCCACTACGGTCTGCCGGGACCCATCGCCAGCCAGGCGCGCGAGGTGATATTCGCCCCCGCCTCGGGGTTCCTGCTGTACGCCAGCATGGGGCTGATGCTGGTGGTGCTCACCTGGCGGCAGCGGTTCATCGCGGTGGGGACCGCGATCGGCATCGACCTCGTGATCCTGCTGGTGCGCTGGGTGGCCGACGCCCCGGTGACCCAGGGCCATCCCTTCGGGAACGGCGCTCTGTGGGTGATCCTGGGGTGCGCGGTGATCGCCGTCACACGCCGCACCGGTCGCGAACGCGTCCTGCTGCTCAAGGGCGTCGGGCTGGGCCTGCTGCTGGTGACCGGCCGCAAGACCGGTGACACCTGGCTGCTCATCACCTCGAAGACCCGCCCGCTGGTGCTCGACCAGTACGTGGCGACCGCCGACCACGCGCTGGGCAACCCCTCGTGGCTGGTGGGCCGGATGGTCCGGGCGACCGGATCGTTCGGCGAGCACTTCCTCAACTCCGTCTACACCCAGCTCGCGGTGGCCGCGGTCGTCGTCGCGCTCTACCAGCTGCGCAACGTGGCGGACGAGCGCCGCTTCCCGTCCCACCACCTGGTGCGCACCTTCCTGGTGATAGGCCTCCTCGGACCGGCCATCTACATGATCTTCCCGGTCGTCGGACCGGTCTTCGCCTACGGCGCGGACGGCGGGCAGTGGGCCATGGCCAACATCTGGCCCGACACGATGCCGCCGCACGGCGTTCCGCAGCACATGCCGTTCGACGGCATCACCCCGCGCAACTGCATGCCCAGCCTGCACACGGCCTGGGCCACCACGATCTTCATCCACTCCCGCAAGGGCCCCTGGTACCTGCGGTTCGCGGGCGCGTTCTGGCTGGTCGCCACGCTCGCCGCGACACTGGGCTTCGGCTACCACTACGGCATCGACATCATCACCGGCGTGATCTTCACCGTCACGATCGAGACGGCCCTGCGCTCGCTCGAACGCGGCTGGGACCGGTCCGCGACCCGGCTGGTCGCCTACGGCACCACGGTCTTCGCCGCGATCCTGGTGGCCACCCGCTATCTGCCGACCCAACTGGGCGACCACCCGTGGCTGTCCGGCCCGCTGCTCATGCTCGCGACGGCCTCGGTGGTCTACGGGTACGTGCGGACCACCAGGCAGTGGGAACCGAAGGCGGCGCCGGTGCGCCGGCCGGAGCTGCAGCCCGAACTCGTCTGAGGTCTCCTCGGCGATCCGTCTCCGCCGCGCGGCGGAGACGGATCGTCGCCCGGCATGACGTGCCGGGAGCGGCCGCGCGGAAGCGTGGGTGTCATGACACAGACACCGCTCGCGCCGGCTCCCGCACCGGCGGCCCACCGTCTCCGCGCCGTGCTCCGCACCGTCGCGATCGTCGCCTGCCTGCCCTACATCGTCCTCAAGGCCGCCTGGATCTGCGGCAGTCACGTGGGGATTCCGTCCGGCAGCACACTCCTCGACCACCGCACCACGATGGCCGTCGCGAACGGTGCGTCGGTCCTGATGGACAGCGCGGTCGTGGTCATCGCCCTGCTGCTCACCCGGCCCTGGGGCCGGCGCGTACCCGCCTGGCTGCTCGTCCTGCCGATGTGGGTGGCGACCGGACTGCTGCTGCCGATCATGACCGGCTACCCGCTCCAACTGCTGGTCCAGGCCCTCGGCGGGACGGCCGCGAACAAGGGCGAGGCTAGCCGCCCCTTCCTGGACGAGTGGGTCTTCGGCGTCGTCTACACCGGCTTCATCATCCAGGGCCTGGCCCTCGGCACCCTGTTCGCGCTGTACGCAAGGGACCGCTGGGGCCACCTCTGGCAGGGCACACTGCGCGAACTCCCGGACAGCCCCACCGCTCCCGCGCTGCGGGCCGCCGCCGTCGCCGCCTCGCTGACCGCCCTGGTCCCCGGCACCCTGCACCTGCTCTGGGCCGCCGGGTCGACCACCGGCCTCTGCGAGGGCTGGATCGAGGACCGCACCAGCGGGACCCAGGTCCTCGACGCCGTCTACGTCCTCTTCGTCGTCGCCGCCGTCGCCGGAGCCCTGCTCCTCGCCTTCCGCCGCGACTCCGCGCTGCCGCTGCGGCTGCCGCTCGCCCTGGCCTGGGGCGGCTCCGGAACGACGGCCTGCTGGGGCGGCTGGATGAGCATCGCCTCGCTGGGCAACGTCGACGACCTCGCCGACCGGCCCACCGCCGCCATGGTGCTCGTCTACGCTGTGCAGATGCTGGTCGGGACGCTGGTGATGACCCTGGGCGCCTACTTCCTGGTGGAGCGCGCGGCGCGGACCCGGCCGCGCCCCGGCCACCGGACGTGACCCCGCTCATCGGGCGGCGGGCCCGGCTGCGCTGGCTGCACCTGATCATCGGCGGCGCCCTGCTGATGCCGTACTTCCTCGTCGGCACGGTCATCGTCGGCGCGTCCAGCCCGGACGCCGACGTCTTCACCTCACCGGTCAGCCAGCTGACCGCGTTCGCCTTCGCCCTGCCGATGGCCGCGGTCACCGCGCTCCTCCCGCTCGCCCGGCCGCTCTCGGCGGCCGTCGCCCGCGCCCTGTGCGGCCTGCCGCCGGACCGGCAGCTCGCCGACGGGCCGGCCAGGACCCGGCAGGCCCGGGTCCGCTCGGCCGCCTGGTTCACCCTGCACGTCATGCTCGGCGGCATCATCAGCGGCATGACGCTGGCTCTGACCCCGTTCGCGGTGGGGGTCATCGGGCTGCCGCTCCTCACGGCCGTGCGGGACTCGCCGGTGCGGGGCCTGCCCGAGGCGCTGGACCGGACCTGGGTGATCGCCCTGGCGCCGCTCGCCGGGATCGCGATGCTGGTGGCGCTGGCCTGCTGCGCGGCGGCGGCCGGGGCGCTGCTGGCGGACCGGGCGCCGGCGCTGCTCGGCCCGACGCCCGACGACCGGCTGGCCGCCGCCGAACGCCGCGCGGCCGGCCTCGCGGTCCGCAACCGGCTGGCCCGGGAACTGCACGACTCGGTCGGCCACGCGCTGAGCGCCGTCACCCTCCAGGCCGGCGCCGCCCGCCGGGTGCTGGACAGCGACCCGGAGTTCGTCCGGGCCGCGCTGACCGCGATCGAGGAGACGACGCGGCGCACGGTCGGCGAACTCGACACCGTCCTGGGCCTGCTGCGCAAGGACGACGGGACACCGGACACGGCGTCGGGGCCGGGGCTCGACGCGCTGGACGGACTGCTGGCGCACTGCGGGCTGCCCGTCTCCCGCACCACCGAGGGCGATCCGGGCGCCGTCCCCGCGGCGGTGTCGCGCGAGGCGTACCGGATCGTGCAGGAGGGGCTGAGCAACGCGCTGCGGCACGGCGGGCGCGGAAAGCCGGTGCGGCTGCGGATCACGGTCCGCGCCACGGAACTGGAGATCGTCATGACCAGCCCGCTGACCGGGCGGCCGCCGGTGGTGCGTCCCGGCGGCGGCCGCGGGCTGCGCGGCATCGCCGAACGGGCGGTCCTGCTCGGCGGCCGTACCGAGGCCGGAGAACACGAGGGCCACTGGCGGCTGACCGCCCTCGTCCCCCTGCACACCCCCGCACAGGAGCAGCGATGAGCACAACGGTCCGGATCGTCCTCGCCGACGACGAACGCATGGTCCGCACCGCCCTGCGGGTGATCCTGGACGCGGAGGAGGGACTGGAGGTCGTGGGCGAGGCGGCGACCGGCGCCGAGGCCGTCTCCGTGGTGCGCGCGCTGCGCCCCGACGTGGTGCTGATGGACGTGCGGATGCCGGAGACCGACGGGATCCGCGCCACCGAACAGATCCTGGCCACGCTCGACCCGGCGCCCCGCGTCGTCGTCGTCACCACCTTCGAGAACGACGCGTACGTGTACGAGGCCCTGCGGGCCGGGGCTGCGGGTTTCCTGCTGAAGCGGGCGGCGGCCGAGGACCTGGTGCAGGCGGTGCGCCTGGTCGCCCGCAGCGACTCGCTGCTCTTCCCCGCGGCGGTGCGGGGTCTGGCGGCCGAGTACGGGAAGCGGCAGCCGTCCGCCGCGCCGCGCTGGGCGGCCAGGCTCACCGACCGGGAGGCGGACGTGCTGCGGCTGATGGCGGCCGGGCTCACCAACGCGGAGATCGCCGCCCGGCTGCGGGTGGGCCCGGCGACGGCGAAGAGCCATGTGGCGGGCGTGCTGGCGAAGACCGGCACCCGCGACCGGACCCAGGCGGTCATCGCCGCGTACGAGTCGGGATTCATCACCCCGGGGTGACCCCGGCGGCCCGGCCGGCCTCGATGAGGAATGGGTGAGAAGCGGCACAACCGGGAACGGAGCGCGGCGTCCCGCTCGTCCCTCCAGCGGGATGAACAAGACGATCAGGCGCGCCTCGGTCTTCTCCCTGCTGCTGGTCCTCGCCCTTCTGGGGCGGGCGACCTGGGTGCAGGCGTACCAGGCCCGGGCGCTCGCAGACGACGACCACAACCGGCGGAACACCATCGCGCAGTACGCGCAGCCGCTCGGGGACATCATCGTGGCCGGCTCCCCGGTCACCGGATCGAAGAGGACGGAGGGCAGCGATCTCGCGTACAAGCGCAGCTACAAGGACGGCGACCTCTACTCGGCCGTCACCGGCTACAGCTCCCAGGCCTACGGCTCGACGCAGCTGGAGGGGATCTACAGCCATGTGCTGGACGGCACCGGCGACCGGCTGAAGAACCCGCTGGACGCGCTGACCGGCAAGCAGAACGCGCCCGGCAGTGTGCTCACGACGATCGACCCGGCCGTCCAGAAGGCGGCGGCCGACGCGCTCGGGGACGACAAGGGCGCGGCCGTCGCGATCGACCCGAAGAGCGGGCAGATCCTCGGCATGGTCTCCTCTCCGTCGTACGACCCCTCGGACATCAGCGGGACGACGGACGGCGACGCCTGGAAGAAACTGCTCGCCGATCCGGACAAGCCGCTGGTCAACCGGGCGCTGCGGCAGCCGCTGGCGCCGGGTTCGACGTTCAAGCTGGTGGTGGCGTCGGCCGCGCTGGAGGACGGGCTGTACGGCTCGGTCGACGAGCCGACCAGGAGCCCGATGCCGTACACACTGCCCGGCACCAGCACCCCCCTGAAGAACGAGAGCGCCTCCGCACCCTGCGAGAACGCCACGCTGCGGGTGGCGCTCCAGTACTCCTGCAACAACGTCTTCGGCAAGGTCGCCGCCGATCTCGGCCAGGACAAGGTGCGGGCGATGGCGGAGAAGTTCGGCTTCAACACCGAGAAGCTCGATGTGCCGGTCCGGGCGTCGAAGAGCATCTACCCGACCGGGATGGACAAGGCGCAGACCGCGCTGACAGGCATCGGCCAGTTCGAGGTCACCGCGACGCCGATGCAGATCGCGATGGTCTCGGCGGCCCTCGCCAACGACGGCGAGCTGGCGGCACCGCACATGGTCTCCAAGGTGACGGACGCCGAGGGCGGCACACTGGAGGACTTCGAGGACGGCGACATGACACGGATCGTGTCCTCGTCCACGGCGAAGCAGCTGCGCAGCGCGATGGTGACCGTCGTGGAGGACGGCACCGGCACCAACGCCCGGATCGCCGGCGCCGAGGTCGGTGGCAAGACGGGCACCGCGGAGAACGGTGTGGACAACAGCAACACCCCGTACGCGTGGTTCACCTCGTACGCGAAGGACGACTCCAGCGGCCAGGAGGTCGCCGTCGCCGTGATCGTGGAGGACTCGGGTTCGTCGGCCTCGGAGGTCAGCGGCAACGGCCTCGCGGCCCCGATCGCCCAGAAGATGATGAAGGCCGCGCTGCAGCGGTGACCGGCGGGACGCGACGCCCCGGCACCCCCTTTTCGGGGTGCCGGGGCGTTCGCCGTGTCCCGGGCCCTTCACGTTTTGGCCGTGTTACGCCTTACTTGGATACGCACCCGTGTCGAAGCGCTTCCGTGGAGCGCTGGTACGCTCTCGCCCCGCCCGCCCCATCGGGCGGCGGATGGGAACGTACACAGTCGGGACGACGCGTGCACCGGGATTCGAGCGCAGGGATGAGGTAGCTGTGGGCCAGCCCGTCGAAGCCGGCGACACCGATGCCGCTGCCGCCGAGTTCCACGCGTTCTTCGAGGCGCACTACGCCGAACTCGCCCGGCTGGCGCACCTGCTGACCGGTGAGGCCGATGCCGCGGACGACCTGGCGGCCGACGCCCTGCTGGCGCTCTGGCACCGCTGGGACCGGGTCCGCGACGCCGACCATCCGGTGGCGTACGCGCGCGGTGTCGTCGCCAACCTGGCGCGGAGCCGGATTCGCAGCGCGGTGCGGGAGCGCCGCCGGATCGCCCTGTTCTGGGCGCCGCGCGGCGGCGGGGACGCGGTCGACGATCCGGACGTCTCGGCGGTGGTCGATGTCCAGGGGGCGCTGCGCAGGCTGCCGTTCCGCAAGCGGGCCTGTGTGGTGCTGCGGCATGCTTTCGACCTCTCGGAGCGGGACACCTCGCTGGTGCTCGGGATCTCGGTGGGTACGGTGAAGAGCCAGACCTCGCGTGCCGTCGCGGAACTGCAGCGGCTGCTGGGTCCCGACACGCCCGCCGCGCATGTGCGGGTGGCCGTCGCGGCGCAGCGCAGCGGAGGAAGTCAGTGAAGAACGAGGAGCTGCCGGGGCGGCTGCGGGAGGCCGCCGAGGCGCACCGCCCCGACCGGGAGCGGATGCTGGCCCGGGTCGGGCGCGGCATGGCCGGGGCCCGTCCGCCGGCCCGGGGCGTCGTGCGCCCGCCGCGTGCCGCGACGCCGTGGCTGCGCGTGGCGGGGGCGACGGCCGCGGTCTGCGGGGTGCTGGCGCTCGGCGCGTTCGCCGTCACCTCCGCGGGCGACGGCGGACCGCGCGGGGAGCGGTTGGCGGCCGCGCCGTCCTCCCCGGCCCACCCCTCCTCCCCCGCCGCCGCCGGTTCACCGCCCGCGCCGCCCGGCTCGCTGCGCACCGCGGACGGCCCGCTGTGGACGGACGGCGTGGTCGATCCGCACAGCAACGCGTACTGGGCGCAGAGCAATGTGACGCTGCGGACGGACGAGCCGTTGTCCTCGCTCACGGTCGAGCTGCGGATCGCCCTCACCGGCGGGGTGAACAGCACCGGTTCCTGGCGTTCGCTGCCGGAGGAGGACTTCACCGTGTCGGCGACCGAGGACGGCGGCTATCTCGTCTACCGCTGGGCGCTGAAGCCGGGACGGACGGTGCCGGCGGGGACGTACACGTTCGCCGGGCAGTACAACCACGCGGAGGGCGGCCGGGACGCGACGGGCGACTACCTGACCGCGCACGCGGTCCGCGTCTCCGGTGAACGGGCCTCGGTGGGCGACCGCTTCGGCTCCGGTCACTGACCCGCGCCGGAAAAAGAAGCGCGGAACCCGGCAACCCTTGTCCCCCGCGGTGGCGACCAGAGAGCGCAACGCTCCCCCCACCACCGAGGAACGGGACACCGACATGATGAAACGAGCCGCACCGCACGGCAGCCACGCCCGGCGCACCGGCCGCCGCCGCATGCTCACCGCTTCGACCACCGCGCTGGCGCTCACCGGCGCCGCGCTCACCACCGGGCTCCTGGTCCAGTCCGCCGGCGCCGCCCCCGCGGCCGCCGCGGCAGCCGCCTGGCCGACCCCTTCGGGTTCGCAGGCCGTCTCGGCGACCATCAAGGTCTCGGGGACGTACGACGGCGGACTGAAGCGCTTCTACGGAAGCGGGGATCTGGGCGGCGGCGGCCAGGACGAGGGCCAGGACCCGATCTTCGAGCTGGCCGACGGAGCCGTCCTGAAGAACGTCGTCGTGGGCTCGCCGGCCGCCGACGGCATCCACTGCAAGGGCAGTTGCACCCTCCAGAACGTCTGGTGGGAGGACGTCGGCGAGGACGCGGCGTCCTTCAAGGGCACCTCGTCCGGCGCCACGTACAAGGTGACCGGCGGCGGCGCCCGGAAGGCCGAGGACAAGGTCTTCCAGTTCAACGGGGCGGGCACGCTGACCATCAGCGGGTTCCAGGTGTCGGACTTCGGCAAGCTCGTCCGCTCGTGCGGCAACTGCTCCAAGCAGTACAAGCGCACGATCGCGGTCAGCGACGTCGATGTGACGGCGCCCGGCAAGGCCCTGGTCGGGATCAACACCAACTACGGCGACACCGCGACGCTGAAGTCCGTCCGCATCCACGGCGACAGCAGCAAGAAGATCAAGCCGTGCGTCCGCTACACGGGCAACGACGACGGGGACGAGCCGACGGAGACGGGCAGCGGTCCCGACGGCACGTACTGCAAGTACAGCAGCTCGGACGTCAGTTACGACTGAGCGGCGGCCCGACAGCCAGGGGCGCCCCGCCGGACGGGACCGGCGGGGCGCCCCTCGCGTGGCGGCCGCGCCTCACGCGCGGGGACGCCAGTCGCCGAACCAGGAGGCCGGGGTGTGCAGGCGTGCCTCGGACGCGGTCAGCAGCGGGCGGTTCGCGGGGACCGTGACGCGGGCGCCGGGGCCCGTGTTGCGGTACTCGGCGAACCGCTGGTCCTGCCAGGGGAATCCGGCGGACATGGTCCCGTAGGGCTCGTCCGTGTCGATCCCGGCGCCGAGCCGGCTGTCGCGCACGGTCAGCATCGGGTGTGCGGTGAGGTCGGACGACGGCACCCAGGGGCGGGCCAGCTTGAAGTACCCGTCGGGGGCGGTGGTGGTGATGCGGGAGTGCCGCACCAGATAGCCGTGCGGGTTGGCTCCCGCGGTGCTGGGCGCGAAGACGAAGCCGTACGGCGGGGCCGCCAGGTCGGTGCGGGTCAGGGTGCGGAAGTGGCACCGGTCCAGGACGGCCGTGGCACGGCCGAAGACGAAGTCGACGTCCCCTTCGACGTAACAGTCGCGGTAGTACTGGCGGGCGAATTCGGTGAGGGCGGGCGAGTCGGCGTACAGGGTGTCCTGGTGGCCCAGGAAGCGGCAGCCGTAGAAGGCCGAACGGTCGCCCGTCACCTTGATGGCGACGGCCTGGGTGCCGGTGTAGTCGGGGTGGTCGGCGCGCAGCCAGTCGTTGGCGAAGGTCAGGCCGCGGGCGGTGAGTCCGGCGGGCCGGGCGGTGACGGTGGCGGATCCGCTGGTGCCGTACGTCCCCGAACCGTCGGGCCTGGGTGTGCCGTTGGCGTTGGCGTACACGATGACGGTGTCGTGCGGGTCGTCGCTCGCGCCGATGAGGGTGAGGCCGGTGCGGTCAGCCGGGATGTCGACGGTCTCGCGGTAGGTGCCGGGGGCGATCACCAGGGTGCGGCCGGTGCCGGTCGCGGCGTCCACGGCGGCCTGGACGCTTCTGTGGTCGCCCCTGCCGCGGGCGTCGACGTACAGGGTCGCGGCGTCGAGGCGGCGGGCCGGTGAGCCGTGGCGGCCGAAGGGGCGGTGGGTGCCGGGCCGGGCGCGGGCGGCGGGGGCCGCGCCGAGGACGAGGGCGGCGCTGCCGCCGGCGAGCAGGGTCAGGGCACTGCGTCTGCTGGGCATGGGCGGTACTTCCTTACGCGGAGGGCTCGACGGGGCGCGCGGCCTCCCCGCCGGTGCGCAGCGGCACCGGCGGGGAGGCCGCCGGACACGGGACGGCCGGCGGTCAGGCGCCGGGGATCCGGCCGGCGCCGGCCTTGAGGCCGACGAGCAGGGGCACGAGCAGCGGGTGGTCGACCTTGGTGCGCAGGGTCGGCGTCCAGCCGGCGCCGGTGGTGAGCTGCTCCGCGGGGACGCCCGCGTTGTGGACGGCGACGAGGTCCGTGCGGCGGCCGTTGACGTAGTTGTCCGCGGCGGTGAGCGAGGACTCGGACCACTTCTTGAGGATCGTCGCCTTGTCGAACTCGCCGCCGAGGGTGAACGCGTTGTGCTCGGCGACCAGCTGGGACTCGGCGCCTATGCCGTACGTGTAGCCGTAGACGCTGCCCTTGGTGGCGACGAAGTGGTTGTTGTAGGAGTCGACCTGGCCGAAGCGGACCCGGGGGGCGCGCTCGTTGACGTCCTTGAAGAGGTTGTGGTGCAGCGTGACGCGCAGCTTGCCGCGGTCGCTCGCCCCGGCGCCGTCGCTGTTGCCGATGAGCATCGTCTTGTCGTGGTCCTTGAGGACGTTCCACGAGGCGGTGACCAGGTCGGCGCCCTTGACGATGTCGAACAGCCCGTCGTGCTGCTGGTAGCGCTCGTTGAAGTAGAGCGGCTGGCCGGCGTCGGGGCGGTCGCCGTCGCTGAAGGTGTTGTGGTCGACCCAGACGTGGTCGGAGCCGTAGACGACGAGGTTGTCGTACTCGGAGTTCCAGTGCCCGGTCTCGCCGTCGGTGGGGTCCCACTGGGGGAAGCAGTCGTAGGTGTCCTCGAACGAGATGTTCCGGACGATGACGTTGGAGACGTTCTGGATCTGGATGCTGGCGCCGATGACCGTCGCGTCCTTCCCGACCCCGATGATCGTGGTGTTGGACGGGACGTAGACGTTCACCGCGGCCTTCTGCAGCTTGGCGGAGGCGAGCCGGGCGTCCTCCAGGGGCCCGGACGGAACCTCCTCGCGGCCCCAGGTCGCCGGGTCGTAGGCGGCGAGGTACTTGTCCAGGGTGTAGCCGTCGGTCTCGTACTCCTCGCAGCCGATCGGGGTGCCCGCGGCGTCGGAGTTCCCGTGGACGGTGCCGTCGATCCTGATGATCTTCGGTGCGTCGCCCGCGTCCTCGAAGGCGGCGATGAGTTCGGCCCGGTTGGTCACGGTGTAGACGTGGTCGGGGGTGGCGGCGGCGCCGCCGGTGGTGGAGCCCTCGGCGGAGGCCCAGCCGTCGCCCTTGGCGAGGACGGCGCGCTCGGCGCCGCGGCCGGGGCCCTGGTGGTGTCCGGTGGCCTGGGCGGGGACGGAGACGGCGAGCGCCAGGGAGGCACAGCCCATCACCAGCGCAATGGCACGAGCATGACAGATGCGTGCGGGCATGACGGATCCTTCGGTGGTGAGGAGGAAGCGGTGGAGTGAGGTGAGGAGAACAGGGACGGCCGGGGTCAGGCCTGCGGCCAGGTGATCCATTCGAGCGGGATCGCGGAATCGGTGCGCCGTACGTCGCGCGGGGCGAGCACCTTCCCGGCCACCAGGGCGCGGGCGACGAGCCGCGCGGCCTCGACGGCGCCGCGGGGCTGGAAGTGCGTGTTGTCCTGCTGCCCGTCGGGGTAGTTGGGCGACTGCCCCGGCTCCAGCCAGTTGAAGTACGCCTGGGTGCCGTCGGGGCCGAGCTCCTGCCAGCGGGCGAGGGTGAGGGCCTGGAGGTCGAGCAGGGGCACGCGCTCCTCGGCGGCCAGCGCGCGCATCGCGGCCGGGTACTCGCCGTGACTGGGCCTCGCCGTGCCGTCGGCGGCGAAGCGGCGGCGCTCCACCGGGGTGAGCAGGACCGGCAGCGCCCGGCGGGCCCGTGCGGCGCGCACGTACTGGCGCAGATGGTCCTGGTAGGTGGTGTAGGGGTCGGTGCCGCGGGCCGGGTCCTCGGTCTTCTCGTCGTTGTGCCCGAACTGGATCAGCAGGAGGTCGCCGTCACGGACCTCCGGCAGCAGGGCGGCGAGCAGCCCCTCGTCGATGAAGCTCTTCGAACTGCGGCCGTTCATCGCGTGGTTGGCGACGTCCAGGGTCCGGCCGAGAAAGAACGGCAGGGCCATCCCCCAGCCGGTCTCGGGCGCCGCGTCGGCGTACTTCTGCGCGGCGGTCGAATCGCCGGCGATGTGCACGGTACGGGGACGGGGGCGGCCGCCCGGGCCGTGTGCGGCGGCGGGGGTGGCGGCGAGTGCGAGGGGCAGCGCGGCGATGGCCGCCACGGTCTGCCTGCGGGTGAGTGACACGGTGAAGCTGCCTCTCTCATGGATGCGCAACGGGGCGTACGTGCGGGCACGTACGGCGGTACGGAGTGCACGGAGGAGAGGACCGGCGGCGGGACGGAACCCGGGCCGCCACCGGCCCCTGTCACCGGGGTACCGGCCTGGCTGGAGGCCGGATCAGCCGTTGCCGAGCTCCTTCCACTCCTTCTGGGCCTTGTTCAGCTCGTCGGCGATCTTGTCCAGGAAGGCCTTGGCCGTGACCTTGCCGAGCAGCAGCTTCTGGAACTCAGGCTCGTTGTCCGCCTTGCTGATGTTGTTCCAGTCCGGCAGGTAGTACGGCAGCTGCACGATCTTGGTGGAGCCGTCGGTGAGGGCCTTCGCGGCGAGTTCGGTCGGCTCGGTGGCGCTGATCCACGGGTCCTTGGCGGCCTCGGTGTTGGCCGGGATGGCGCCCGCGGACTCGTTCCACTTGCTGTTGGAGGCGTGCGAGGCGGCGAACTCGATGAACTTCCAGGCGGCCGTCTTGTTCTTGCTCGACCGGAACAGGCCGAGGCCGTCGACCGGGTTGGAGACCTGTACGCGGGTGCCGCCGTCACCGACCGGGTTCGGTATGCCGGCGAACTTCTCCTTGCCCAGGGCCTTCAGGTGGTCCTGGTAGGAGCCGAGGTTGTGGCTCAGCATGCCGATGGTGCCGGTGTCCCACTGGGCGACCATCTTGGTGAAGTCGTTGTTGACGTCGGCGGCGGGCGTCGTCTTCTTGTACAGCGCCGCGTACTTCTCCAGCGCGGCGACGTTCTTCGGGTCGTTGAGGGTCGTCTTGTCGCCGCTCCAGAACTCCGTGATGCCGGACTGGCCGTACGCCGCGTCGATCGCCTGGGCGATGGAGCCGGCGCCGCCGCGGATGGTGTAGCCGAACTTGTTGTCCTTGGCGGCGGTGAGCTTCTCGGCCGCCGTGTAGAAGCTGGCCCAGGTGGTGGGCGCTTCGAGGCCCGCGGCCTTGAACAGGTCGGTGCGGTACCAGAGCGCCCCGTTGTTCGCGGAGGTCGGCACGGAGTACATGTCGTCGCCCCGGCCGCCCGCGTCCTTGACGCTCGCGACCATGCCCTCGACGAGCTTGCCGTTGAGCGAGGAGTCCTTGATCCGGTCGTTGAGCGGGTCCAGGGCCTCCTGCGACACCATGTTGGCGAGGTAGGCGGTGCCGACTCCGCCGACGTCCGGCAGTCCGCCGCCGGCGATGGCCGTGTCGTACTTGGACTGCACGTCCGCGATCGGGATCGGCACGTACTTGACCTTGATGTCCGGGTACTTCTTCTCGAAGTCCTTGATGATCTCGGTCCAGACGGCGGTGCGCGGGCCGCCGTTGTTGTCCCAGAAGGTGATCTCGCCCTTGCCGCTGCCCTCGGTGCCGCTGTCGCTTCCGTCGTCACCGCAGGCGGTCGCGGTCAGTGCGAGCACCGCGGCCAGGGAGACGGCGGCCGCGGCACGCCCCCGCTGCGTCTTCGAGATGTTCATGATCGGCTCTTCTCTCTCGGTTGTCTCGGTTGGTGCGCATGAGTGGGGGGTTCGGTGGGATCCGGTGCCGCCCCGGCCGGGGCGGTTCGGGCGGTGGTGCGGAAGCCGGTGAAGCAGGCCGTCCCGGCCGGCCCCGTCCCGGCGGGTGCGGTGGCGAAGAGTCCGAGCAGGGCGCCGACCCAGCGCCACGGTGCGGCGGCGAAGACCTGGCCCGAGGGCCGGAATCCGGTGCCGTCCCCGGTGTCGGCGTGGAAGCGGCAGCGGGCGCCGGGGGCGACCTCGATCCGGAGCCGGACCCGTCCGTCGGGGGCCGGCCTGCTGTGCTCGGCGTCGCGTTCGTGTGCGGCGGCCGACTCGGCGTACCGGTGCACGAGCCGTGTCCCGCCGTCCGCCGACCGCTCCAGGCCGATCCAGCTGAACGCGTCCCCGAGCACGGCGAGGCCGGCCTTGGCCCCCGCCACCTCGCTGCCGAGGGTGAGCCCGGTCTCGACGGTGAACGTCTCGGCGGGCAGCCGCTGGACCAGCACGTTGGGCAGGGCCCGCAGATCGTGCGCGTACGCGGTCCGTACGCAGCTGAGCCGCAGCCCGTCCCCGCCGTGCTCGACGGTCCAGCCGGGGCGCGGGTTGGCGGTCCACTGCCACTGCCGGCCGTGGCGCCCGCCCGGGAAGCTGTCGCCGCCGGCCGGGGCGGCGGCGGACTGCTCGGGCGTGGCCGGTTTGGTGTGGACGGAGACGGGTTCGCCCCGGTCGCCGATGACCGGCCAGCCGCCGTCCTCGGCGTCCCAGCGCATCGGCTGGAGGTGGACGACCCTCCCGTACGCCCCGCGCTCCTGGAAGTGCAGGAACCAGTCCTCGCCCGCCGCGGTCGTCACCCAGGCGCCCTGGTGCGGTCCGTTGACCCCGGTACGGCCCTGGGCGAGGACGACGCGCTCCTCGTACGGTCCGGAGAACTCCCGGGAGCGGAAGGCGCCCTGCCAGCCGGTGGTCACCCCGCCGGCCGGGGCGAGGATCCAGAACTCGCCGTTCCGCCGGTAGAGCTTGGGGCCCTCCAGGGTGAACCAGCCGGGGATCGTGTCGGCGTCGACCAGGGTCTTGCCCTCGTCGAGGAGTTCCCGTCCGTCGGGGCTCATCCGGTGGCCGGTGAGCCGGTTCTTGATGCCGGAGCGGGACTTGGCCCAGGCGTGCACCAGATAGGCCTCGCCGGTCTCCTCGTCCCACAGCGGGCAGGGGTCGATCAGCCCTTTGCCGGCCTTGATCAGACGGGGCGCGCTCCACGGGCCGCGGACGTCCTCGGCGTTGATCTGCTGGATGCCGTGGTCGGGGTCGCCCCAGAAGATCCAGAACCGTCCGGCGTGGTGCCGCAGCGACGGCGCCCACACCCCGCGGTCGTGCCGGGGCACGGCGAAGTCCGCGGCCGGTTCCAGCCGGTCCAGGGCGTGACCGATGAGGGTCCAGTTGACGAGGTCGCGCGAGTGCAGCAGCGGCAGCCCGGGGACCCGGCCGAAGCTGGAGGCGGTGAGGTAGAAGTCCTCGCCGACCCGGATCACGTCGGGGTCGGACCAGTCGGCGTTGAGCACCGGGTTCCGGTAGGTGCCGTCGCCGAGGTCGGCGGTCCAGGGGCGGTCGCCCGCGCCGCTCACGCGGTCACCGCCCGGCGGACGTAGGCGGCGGCCGCGGCCCGGTCGAGCCGGCCGTCCGCGATGACGGTGACGACGCGGCGCACGACCGTGGCGCCCGCGGGGACGGGGAGCCGGCGGTCGGCGGCGAGGGACGAGCCGACGCCCGGGTACTCGGTGGTCCGCACGAACCACGGGTCGCGGCGGGTCTCCTCGGTCGCCCCGGCGAAGACCAGCGTCCAGCCGTCGCCGCTCATCGCCACCCAGTCCGCGACCTGCCCGTGCACGGCCTCCTCGCCGTCCCCGAGACCGCTGAACACGGCGGGCGCGGCGGGTTCCTTGGGGGCGCGCCAGAAGAAGCCGCCGTATCCGGCACCCGGCCGGCCGTTGGTGGCGGGGCTGCCGATCGACAGGTCCGAGGTGCCGCGGTTGGTGAGCGAGAAGGAGAAGTCCAGGGCCCAGGCGGTGGCGGAGAGTTCGGCGGTGGCGACGGTGCGGTGCTCCCGCAGGAGTTCGGTGTCGCCGGCCTCCCAGCTGAGCTCCTCGACGAATCCGTCCGGGTCGCGGAGCTTCCAGCCGAGGTGGCGCTGGACGCCGTGGTTGTCGAGCGCGGTGGGGCCCTGGTCCCGGACGAAGGTGCGGCCGCCCCAGAAGTTGTGCCCGGCGACGTCCGGAACGGCGACGGAGGTGCCCAGGTGGTGGAGGTGGTCGGCCGGGTGCTCCTCGGTGACGGGGAGACCGCCGAGGGTGGTGACCGGGTGGAGGTAGGGGCGGCCTCCGGGGGCGGGGAGGTAGGTGTAGCGGCCGACCGGGCGGCCGGCGCAGCTCAGCAGTGCGGTGGTCGTCACGATGAACTCACCTCGGTGGGGAGCGCCGCCCAGGGGACGCCGAGTTCGGAGAAGAGCGTGAGGGTGTCGGCGCCCGCGGCGACGAGCCCGTCGATCCCGCGCACCACCCGGCGGGTGGTGGCGGAGCCGGCCGCGGGTGCGGTGTACCAGGCGTCGGCCGGCAGGGCGCGCGGTTCGGGGGCGGTGCGCACCGCCTCGACGACCTCCATGAACGCGCCGGTGCGGTGCGGCGGTACGAGGAGCGGCGCGTCCCGCACCAGGTGGTCGACGAGGTTCTCCAGGAGGTCGGTCCGCCCGTGCACCGCCTCCTCCGGGCCGTGTCCGGCACGCTGGACGAGGACCCGGTCCTGCTTGTACCAGAAGGTGATCCGGCCGCGGTCGCCGTGGACGATCACATAGGGCTCCCCGGCCTCCTCCGCGCAGAGGGTGACGGCTGCGGTGACCGGGACGCCGGACGCGGTGGTGATGCGGACGCACGAGGTGTCGTCGGCCTCGATGTCGTGGGCGCGGAAGAGCTCGGCCTCGACGGCGACGACGTCCTGGGCCGTGCCGCTGCCGGCGAGTTCGAGGGCGGTCGCGACGGCGTGGGCGAGCGGGTTGGTCAGGACGCCGTCGACGACGTCGGTGTCACCGATCCGGCGCCGCCCGGCCCAGGGCGCCCGCCGGTAGTAGGCGTCGTCCCGGACCCAGGCGCCCGCGGCCCCGTAGCCCCGGACGGTGCCGATGGCGCCGGTGCGTACGAGGTCGCGGATGGCGGGCACGGCGTGCGAGCCGAAGGACTGGAAGCCCACCTGGCAGGCGATGCCGGCGTGCCGCACCCCGGCCAGGATGCGTGCGAAGTCGGCTCGGGTCGCCGCGGGCGGCTTCTCCAGCAGGAGGTGGACGCCGCGGGCCGCGGCGGTGAGCGCCAGTCCGGTGTGGGTCTGGATCGGGGTGCAGATGACGGCGGCGCGGGCGCCGGTGGAGTCCAGGAGGGCGCCGAAGTCGGCTGACTGTTCGGGGAGTTCCCCGGCGAAGGCACCGAGTTCGCCGTCGTCGAGCGGCTTGAGCTCGCAGACTCCGGCGAGCCGGACGAGCCCCTGGTGCTGGAGGCGGCGGATGTTGGCGAGGTGCCAGCGTCCGTGGCCGCGGGCGCCCGCGAGGACGATCGGGACGGGTGTGGTCGTGGGCAGGGACGGCATGTCCGTCACCCCTTCACTGCGCCGGCGCTGAAGCCGGTGATCAGCCACTTCTGGATGAAGGCGAAGACGATCACCACGGGGACCGCGGCGATGACTCCGCCCGCGGCGAGCGCGCCCAGGTCGACGCTGTCCGCGCCGATGAGGGTGTTCAGGCCGACCGGGATCGTCTGCTTGTCCTGCTCGCTGAGGAACATCAGGGCGAACAGGAAGTGGTTCCAGCTGTGCACGAAGGCGAAGGAGCCGACCGCGATGAGGCCCGGCCGCAGCAGCGGCAGCACCACCGCGCAGAAGGCCCGGAAGCGCGAGCAGCCGTCCACCCAGGCCGCCTCCTCCAGGGAGGCCGGCACGTTCTTGATGAATCCGCTGATCAGGATGATGGAGAGCGGCAGCTGGAAGACCGTCTCGGCGATGACCACGCTCCCCAGGGAGTTGATCATCTGGAGGTTCTTGAAGATCTCGAAGAGCGGTACGAGCATCAGCGCGCCCGGGATGAACTGCGAGCAGAGCAGCGCCAGCATGAAGGCGTTCTTGATCTTGAAGTCGAACCGGGCGAGGGCGTAGCCGCCGGCCAGCGCGACGAGCGTCGTGCTGACCAGGGTGCAGACCCCGACGATCATGCTGTTCTGGAAGAAGACGGCGAAGCTGCGCTCGTTCCAGACCTTGGAGAAGTGCTCCCCGGTCATCGGCCACGGCACCAGCGAGGTGGAGCCCGCGGGGCGCACGGCGAACAGGAACATCCAGTAGAACGGGATGAGGGTGAAGACGAGGTAGATGCCGAGCGGTACGTAGATCTGCCAGCGCGGCACGTCGTCGAAGGCGCGTTCGCGGCCGGGCTTGCGGCGACGCCGGTGCGCGGCGGGTGGGGAGCCGTCCCGGACGGCCGGCCGCGCGGCGTCGGTTCCGTGCTTCTCGGCCAGTGCTGCGGTCACTTGTGATCGCCTCCGAACTTGCTCAGGCGCAGATAGACGATCGAGCAGAAGAGGAGGATCACGAAGGCGACGGTGGTGAGCGCGGAGGCGTACCCGAAGTCGTGGCCCTCGATGCCGGTGTTGGCGACGTAGAGCGGCAGGGTGGTGGTCTCGCCGGCCGGTCCGCCGCCGGTGAGGGTGTAGAGGAGGTCGACGTTGTTGAACTCCCAGACGCCGCGCAGCAGCGTGGACAGGATGATCGCGTCCCGCAGATGGGGCAGGGTGATGTGGAAGAACTGGCGCAGCCGTCCGGCGCCGTCGACGGACGCCGCCTCGTACAGCTCCTTGGAGACGGACTGCAGGTCGGCGAGGATGAGGATGGCGAAGAAGGGGACCCCGCGCCAGAGTTCGGCGACGGTCGCGGCCCAGAAGACGGTTCCGGTGTCGGAGAGCACCGAGGTGCCGTAGTCACCGATTCCGGCGTCCGCGAGGTAACGGCTGAACCCCGTCGAGGAGTTGTAGAGCAGGATCCAGATGGTGCTGGTCAGCACGCCGGAGACGGCCCACGGCGAGAAGACCATGGCGCGGGAGATGCCGCGGCCGATGAAGCTCTGGTTGACGATCAGGGCGAGCGCGAGGCCGAGGGTGAGCTGGAGCGCGACCTGGGTGACCACCCACTGGGCGCTGAAGCCCAGCGTGGTCCAGAACTGGTCGTCCTCGGTGAAGATCCGGGTGAAGTTGTCGAAGCCCGCGAAGCCGTTCCGCCACGGCTTGGTGACGTTGTAGTTCTGCAGGCTGTAGTAGAAGACGCTGATCACCGGGTAGGCGATGAAGCCCAGCATCAGCAGCCCCGCGGGGGCGATCAGCAGATACGGCAGTCGGCGGGGGCTCGCGGAGCGGCGCCTGGGCACCTTGGGCGGTGTGGCCACAGCGGCGGCTTGGGCCATGACACGTCTCCGTTCTCTGGAGGTACGGGGGTGCGGGCTGCGGGTGATGCGTGTACTGCGCAAGCGCTTGCCGCATGGCGTTCGGTATGCCGAACGAGGCGGGGCGCCGGAATTCCGGTGGGCCGTTCAGCCGGCGTACGGGTCGGGCACTTCTCCCGGCCGGGCCAGGAAGGCGAAGTCGCAGCCGGTGTCGGCCTGGGTGATCTGGTCGTGGTACAGCGCCCCGTAGCCGCGCTCGTACCGGGTGGGAGGCGGGGTCCACTCGGCCCTGCGCTTCTCCAACTCCTCTTCCGTCACGTCGAGATGGAGCAGGCGCGCCTCGACGTCCAGGGTGATCGCGTCACCGGTGCGCACCAGGGCGAGGGGCCCGCCGACGTAGGACTCGGGGGCGACGTGCAGGACGCAGGCGCCGTAACTGGTGCCGCTCATCCGGGCGTCGGAGATCCGCACCATGTCCCGGACACCCTGCTTCAGCAGGTAGTCGGGGATCGGCAGCATGCCGTACTCGGGCATCCCGGGGCCGCCCTTGGGTCCGGCGTTGCGGAGCACCAGCACATGGTCAGGGGTGAGGGCCAGCGCCGGGTCGTTGATGGTGCGCTGCATCTCCCGGTAGTCGTCGAAGACGACCGCGGGACCGGTGTGACGCAGCAGCTGCGGCTCGGCGGCGATGTGCTTGATGACCGCCCCGTCCGGGCAGAGGTTGCCGCGCAGCACCGCCACACCGCCCTCGTCGGCCAGCGGGTTGTCGCGCTCCCTGATGACATCGCTGTTGTGCACGAGGGCGCCGTCGATCTGCTCACGCAGGGTGTCGTGCGCGACCGTGGGCCGGTCCAGGTGCAGTACGTCGGTCAGCCGGGCCAGGAACCCGGGCAGCCCGCCGGCGAAGTGGAAGTCCTCCATGAGGTACTTCCCGCCGGGCCGCAGATTGGCCAGCACCGGCACGGTGCGGGCGATCCGGTCGAAGTCGTCGAGGGTGAGCTTGATACCGGAGCGGCCCGCCATCGCGATCAGGTGGATGACGGCGTTGGTGGAGCCGCCGAGCGCGAGGACGGTGGCCACGGCGTCCTCGTACGCCTCCGCGGTGAGGATCGACGACAGCTTCCGCTGCTGCCACACCAGTTCGACGATGCGGAGGCCCGACTGCGCGGCCATCCGGTCATGACCGGAGTCGACGGCCGGGATGGAGGAGGCGCCGGGGACGGTCACGCCGAGCGCCTCGGCCGCGGCGGTGAGGGTCGAGGCGGTGCCCATCGTCATGCAGTGGCCGGGTGAGCGGGCGAGCCCGTTCTCCAGCTCGTCCATCTCGCAGTCGCCGATGAGGCCGGCCCGCTTGTCGTCCCAGTACTTCCACATGTCGGTGCCGGAACCCAGCACCTCGTTGCGCCAGTGCCCCGGCAGCATCGGCCCGGCGGGCACGAAGACGGCCGGCAGGTCCACGGAGGCCGCGCCCATCAGCAGCGCGGGCGTCGACTTGTCGCAGCCGCCCAGGAGCACCGCACCGTCGACGGGGTACGAGCGCAGCAGCTCCTCCGTCTCCATCGCCAGCATGTTGCGGTAGAGCATCGGGGTCGGCTTCTGGAACGTCTCCGAGAGGGTGGAGACCGGGAACTCCAGCGGGAATCCGCCGGCCTGCCAGACACCGCGCTTGACCGCCTGCGCGCGGTCGCGCAGATGGACGTGGCACGGATTGATGTCCGACCAGGTGTTGAGAATCGCGACGACCGGCTTACCGAGGTGCTCCTCGGGGAGGTAGCCCAGCTGGCGGGTGCGGGCGCGGTGGCTGAAGGAGCGCAGCCCGTCGGTGCCGTACCACTGGTGGCTGCGCAGATCCCCGGGGGCGATGCGGCCGGTCATATGGACCACCCCGCGACCTGGTCGGCGACCTCGGCGCGCTGCGCCTCGGGCAGCACCCGGCTGGGCGGGCGCACGTCGCGGCCGCACAGCCCGAGCGAGGCCAGGGCCTCCTTGACGACCGTCACGTTGTTCGCGGACTGCCGGTCGGCGCGCAGTTCCTCGAAGCGGCGGATCTGCTCCCAGACCTTCATGGCGGCCGGGTGGTCACCGGCCCGCAGCGCCTCCAGCATGGCCAGCGAGACGCCGGGGGCGACGTTGACGAGACCCGAGGTGAACCCGGTGGCGCCCGCGGAGAAGTAGGCGGGGGCGTACAGCTCGGCGAGGCCCGCGACCCAGACGAAGCGGTCCAGGCCGGCGTCCCGGGCGAAGGCCGCGAAGCGCGCGGCGTCCGGGACGGCGTACTTGACGCCGATGACGTTGGGGCAGCTGTCGGCGAGGACCGCCAGGCACTCCCCGTCGAGGTGCGGGTTGCGGATGTAGGGCACGACACCGAGTCCGGGGACGGCCTCGGCGATGGCCCGGTGGTAGTCGATCCAGCCGTCCTGCGAGACGTACGGGTGGACGGGCTGGTGCACCATCACCATCTCGGCGCCGGCGTCCCTGGCGTGCTCGGCGGCGGCGACGGCGGTCGGCACGTCGTGCCCGACCCCGACCAGGATCGTCGCGCGGCCGCCGGCCTCCTCCACGGTCAGCTCGGTGACGGTGCGGCGCTCCTCGGGGGTGAGGGCGTAGAACTCACCGGTGTTGCCGTTCGGGGTGAGGATGCGCACGCCGCCGTCGAGCAGCCTGCGCAACAGGGCGCGGTGCGCCGCCGTGTCGATGGTCCCGTCCTCGGCGAACGGGGTGACCGGGATCGCCACGACATCTGCGAGGGCCGCCTTCAGCGGTGTGAGGTCCATGCGGACAGGCCTTTCTTCGGTGTGCCGGTTCACGCCGCGTCACCCCCGTCTTCGTCGTCGGGGAAGGCGCGGCGGACGAACGACGCGATGTGGTCGTGCAGAGCCCCGGCCGCCGCGTCCGCGTCGTCGGCGAGCGCGAGCCGCAGGATCTCCCGGTGCTCGGCCGCCTCCCGCTCCCAGGACGGGATGGTCGCCCACGCCACGGTCGACACGAGCGCCGCTTGGTCCCGGACCTCGTCGAGCATCCTGGCCAGCAGCGGGTTGCCGCAGGGAAGGTAGAGCGCCCGGTGGAAGTCCCGGTTGGCGAGCGACCGGTCGGCCTTGTCGCCCGCCGAGTCGGCGCGCTCCAGGGCCTCCTGGGCCGCGTCGAGTGAGGCCTTGCGGGTGATGGAGCGGCGCAGCGCCTCCGGTTCGAGCAGCAGCCGCACGTCGTACACCTCGCGGGCCATGGTCGCGTCGACCAGCCGCACGATGGCGCCCTTGTACTGGCTCATGACGACCAGCCCGGTACCGGCGAGCGTCTTGAGCGCCTCACGGACGGGGGTCTTGGAGACCCCGAACTGTGCGGCCAGTTCGGTCTCGACGAGCGCCTGCCCTGGTCTCAGCTGCGCCGTGAGGATCGCGTGCTTGATCGCCTCCAGCACGTACTGGGTGCGGGACGGAATCGGGGTGGGCGCAAAGGTCATGGGTGAAGGGCTCTCGCATCTCGCGTATCGCGTCTCATATATGACGTACGAAGTACGACGCGATGAAGCTAGAGGCGCCGTGAATGTTTCGTCAACGCTTCTGACAGAAGAACTTCGCCGGCTTAGGACATGTGCCGTACACCGGCCCCGGCGACGGGCCGCCCCCACCGGTCCCGTACGGCATCCTCCCGATGCCCGGCGACGGCCTTACCGGCCAGCCTGACGGCGTAACACAGGCGCAGGTCAGGGAGGTTCGGTGGGCGCACGGGCAGGGTCGGCGACGGGGCGGGTACTGCGGGACCGGACGGCGGGGCTGTTCCTGGCAGCGGTCGTCGTGTCCGGTTTCGGCAGCTCCGCGATGTCGCTGGCGGCAGGGATCTGGGTCAAGTCGCTGACCGGGTCGGACAGTCTGGCGGCGCTCGCCCTCTTCACCGTCTGGCTGCCGGTGCTCTTCGGCCCGGTCCTCGGGGCGTTGGCCGACCGGCTGCCCGGGAAGCCGCTGCTGGTCGGCTCCGGCATCGTCATGGCGCTGCTGCTGACCACCCTGACCGCGGTGGATTCGGCGGGACGGGTCTGGATCCTCTTCGCGGTCCTCGTGGTCTACGGGATCAGCTACGTCCTGACGGACTCCGCCGAATCGGCCCTGGTCGCCCGGGCCGTTGACCCCGGCCTGCTCGGCGACTTCAACGGCCTGCGGATGATGGCGAACGAGGGCATGAAACTGGTGGCCCCGCTCACCGGCGCGGCGCTGTACACCCGCTTCGGAGGCGCGTCGGTGGCCCTGCTGGACGCGGTCTCCTTCGCCCTGGCCGCCGGGCTCTACGGACTGCTGCACGTGCGCACGCCCGATCCCGCGACGGGGTCCGGGACCGGCGGCGGGATACGGCAGGTGTGGACCTCACCGGTGCTGCGGCCGCTGGTGCTCGCCGGATCCGTCACGATGCTGTGCGCCGGACTCAACGGGGCGACGCTGTACGCCGTCGTGGACAGGACACTCGGCCACTCCCCCGCGTACGCGGGCGTGCTCTCCGCGGTCCAGGGCGTCGGGTCCGTCACCATCGGGCTGCTCGCCGGGCCGTTGCTGCGGAGGCTGCCGGAACGGGTCTTCACGGCGGCGGGGATCGCCGTGTTCGCGGTCGCGGTGGGACTGCGCGCGGTGCCGTACGACGCGGTCGCGCTGGTGGCGTGCGGACTGATCGGGGCAGGTCTGCCGTGCGTGCTGATCGCCGCGATGACGGCGGTGCAGCGGGAGACGCCGGACGCCCTGCTGGGGCGCACGGCGGCGACCGCCAACACGCTGATGTTCGCGCCCAACGCGGTGGCGCTGGCGCTGGGCGCGGGCCTGGTCGCCCTGGTGGACGTCCAGGTGCTGCTGCCCCTGGTCGGCGCCGTGGCACTCGCGGCCGCGGTGGTGCTGGTCACGGGCCGGCGGCGAAGGATCCCCGCCGGCCCGCTCCCCTCATCCGCCGAGGCGTGAGAGCGCTTCGGCGACGGTCCGCAGATCCGGGTCCGATGCCAGTCCCGCGTGGTACAGGCGCAGTTGGTTCGCGCCGAGCGAGGCCGCGTGGGCGGCGTCGCGCTCCAGCGTGCCGGGGCTGCCGCCCATCCCCCGCACCACGGTCAGATTGGCCGCGAGGACACCCGCACGGCCGGCGAACGGGCCGAGCACCGCCTCGCGCGCCGCGTCACCGCCGGTGCAGGGCAGCACCACACCGTCCGCCACGGACAGGATGTGCTCCGCGTCGACACCCACGTTCGCACCGGAGCGGTACGGCGCGGGGTCGGCGTGCAGCAGCACCTGGAAGCCCGGGGCCGCGACCGCCCGCACCGCGGCGACCACCGACTCCTGGAGCCCTCGCGCCACCTCGGTGCGCCACCGGAGCGTGGCGGCGGCCAGGTCGGCGCCGAGCAGCTTCTCGACACCGTCCCATCCCGCCTCCGGGGCACCGGCGCCGGCCCAGACCGGCTCCAGCGCCCGGCGCACGGCCCGGCCCAGCTCCTCCGGGTCCAGCCCCTGGCCGCCGCAACCGGCCCGGCAGGCGGCGCAGAAGCAGAGCGACATCAGGTAGTGCGCCGCGTCACCGAGGCCGACGCCCGCGATCTTGTCGTGGGCGTGCAGGTGCGCGAAGCCGTACCAGCCGCACGACTCCAGCTCGGTGCCGCCGGCCCCGCCCCGTACCGCCGCCTCCGCTGCCAGGTCCACCAGATACGTACGGACCTCGGGCTGCGCGATGCAGGGAGCCCACGGATAGCGGTCCCCGTAGGCGTTGACCACGGAGGTGTCCGGATGCTCCGCGCCCAGCCGGGAGTTGTGCGCGAGCACCACCCAGCTGTGCACGTCGAGCCCGGCACCGGCCAGCGCCTCGGCGGCCTCCGCGTAGGCATCGCCCGAGTCCACCCAGGACTGCTCGTACGGACGCAGCCGGCGCCCCGCCCAGCGGCCGGCGTCCGGCGGGTAGAGCACCGCGGCGTGCTCGGCCGTGACGATGCGGCGGGCGGGATGGCGCGGGGTCAGCGCCCGGGTCGAGTGATAGGCGGCGGCGAGCGTCACCTGCGCCACCCCCAGCTCCGCGACGCGGGCGGCCGCGCCGGGGTCCCCGACGACGTCCCAGGGATAGAGGAAGGCGGACGTCCTCATCCGCGCTCCAGCAGCGCGCGGCCGGCCCCGATGATCTCGGTCAGCTCCTTGATGTGCGCGGCCGGCGGCTCGGTGAGCGGGCTGCGCACCTCACCGACGTCCAGGCCCTGGAGCCGGACGGCCGCCTTGACCAGGGAGACGGCGTAGCCGCGGCCCTTGGCGCGCAGTTCGACGAGCGGGCGGTAGAAGGTGTCGAGCAGTGCGTTGACGAGGTCGTCGTCGCCCGACTCCAGCGCCCGGTAGAAGGCCAGCGCGATGTCCGGTGCGAAGGCGAAGACGGCGGAGGAGTAGAGCGTGACACCGATGCCCCGGTAGGCGAGGCCGGTGAGCTCGGCGGTGGGCAGCCCGTTGAAGTACAGGAACTCCCGGCCGGGCAGCCCGGTGCGGACGGCGCTGACGATGCGCTGCATCAGGTCGAGGTCGCCGTAGCCGTCCTTGAGACCGATGATGCCCGGCGTCTGCGCCAGCGCCACCACGGTCTCGGGGGCGAAGACGGCGTTGTCGCGCTGGTAGACGATCGTCTCCAGCCGGGTGGCCGCCGCCAGTGCCGTGTAGTGGGCGAGCAGTCCCTCCTGGTCGGCGACGACCAGGTACGGGGGCATGGCGAGGAGCCCGTCCGCGCCGGCCTCCTCGGCGAGCTTCGCGAACTGGACCGCCAGCGCGGTGCCGTAGCCGGCACCCGCCACGACGGGCACCTCACCGGCGGTCTCCTCGACGGCCGCGGCGACGACGAGGCGGAACTCCTCCGGCGTCAGGGCGTGGAACTCCCCCGTGCCGCAGCAGGCGAACACGGCCGCCGCGCCGGCGTCGATGCCCTTGCGCACGTGCGCGCGGAAGACGTCGAGATCGACGGAACCGTCCGGTCCGTAGGCGGTGACGGGGAAGAAGAGCGGCCCGGCGACAGCGGTGAGTCGGGCGGCAAGTGGGGCTGAGGTCACGGGCGCTCCCTGAGCGGATTCAGGCGTGCACAATTCTGATTGGCGTCCATATTCATGAACACTTCTTACGCTAAGGCAGCGGATCGTCGCGGGTCAAGGCGGGTGCCCCGGGGTTCGCCTCTGTCCGGTGGGTGGGGGTGGGGGCCCTCCGGGGCGTCTCCTCAAAAACTGGCGTGGCAACCCGACACGTAGCGGGGGCCGGGTATTACGCCAATTTTCTGCGGGGACCCCCCTGCACGCCCCCACCCAGCATCACTCGCGTCTGAACACCGGCGACACGAACGCCGCAGACGCGGGACGGCCGCGTCCGGGGCCGTGCAGGGGAGTCCCCGCAGGACGACGAACACATACCGGGCTCCCGCCGCGTGGGACTGGAAACGTTCGTCGTTTGAGGAGACGCCCCGGAGGGGCACCGGACCCCCACCCACCGGGCCACGGCGCACCCCGCGGGGAACCCGCACCAACAAGCCCGTCCGGCGATTGAGGACGGAACCCCGCACCCCGGACCGGGAGGCAACCCCCTTGACGCACCCCCCCACCGCTCCATAACTTGTCCACGCATGTGAACCCCATCCAAGGACCCGGCGAGCGAAGCCGCCCCCCGTACCGAGGAGATCCCGCGAATGCCCGCTCCCCGCACCGTCCTGCTCACCGGCGCCGCCGGCGGTCTCGGCACCCTGATGCGCGGGCTGCTGCCCGCCCACGGCTACGAGCTCCGCCTGTTCGACATGTTCCCCATCGAGGGCGAGCCGGACGCGATCACCGCCGATCTCGGCGACAAGGACGCGCTGCGCGAGGCCGTGCGGGGTGTCGACGCGATCATCCACCTTGCGGGCATCTCCCTGGAAGCCTCTTTCGACAAGATCCTCAAGGCGAACATCGAGGGCACCTACAACCTCTACGAGGCCGCCCTCGCGGAGGGCGTGCGGCGGATCGTCTTCGCCTCGTCCAACCACGCCGTCGGGTTCACGCCCCGCCCGCTCCCGGGCGACCCGCTGATCCCCATCGGCACCCCGCGCCGCCCGGACACCTTCTACGGGCTCTCCAAGTCGTTCGGCGAGGACCTCGCCCAGCTGTACTGGGACCGGCACGGCCTGGAGACCGTCTCGGTGCGCATCGGCTCCTGCTTCCCCGAGCCGACGTCGGTTCGGATGCTGTCCGTGTGGATGAGCCCGGGCGACGGCGCCCGGCTGTTCGACGCCGCGCTCAGCGCCGAGAACGTGGGGCACACCGTCATCCACGGATCCTCGGACAACACCCGGCTGTGGTGGGACCTGACGTCGGCCCGTTCGCTCGGCTACGAGCCGCAGGACGACTCGGAGGAGTACGCGGCGAAGCTCATCGCCGAGCAGGGTGAGCTCGACCCGGAGAACCCCGACCACTCCCACCTCGGCGGTCACTTCTGCACCAACCCGCCGATCTGGCCGTACTGAACGGACGACACCGCCGTACGGGCGAAGCCGGCGGAAGGTAAGGGAACGGCAAAGCCGGGTCATTCGTTACCCCGTGCATGACCGCTATGACACCCGGCTCGAACATCCCTCTCTCCGCCGCCCGCGTGGCGGTGGACGTCGCCGCCCCCGTGCGGCTCGACGTCTCGGGCCTGCTGCTCACCGCCGACGGCAAGGTGCGCTCCGACGACGACTTCATCTTCTACAACCAGCCCACCGGCCCGGGTGTGACGTACCGCTCCGGCGGCGGCACCGCGCCCGACGCGATCGTGGTGGACACCGCGGCGGTGCCGCCCGGCATCGAGAAGATCGTCGTCACGGCGAGCCCGGACGGAGCGGGTCAGACCTTCCAGGGCGTCGAGCCCACCGCCACCGTGCGCAACGCGGACGACGGCAGCGCGCTCGCCACGTTCACGCCGCCGCGGCTGGGCACCGAGACCGCCCTCGTGGTCATCGAGGTCTACCGGCGGGGCGGCGCCTGGAAGGCCCGCGCGGTCGGTCAGGGCTATGCCAACGGGCTGGCGGGCATCGCCACCGACTTCGGCGTGTCGGTCGAGGACGAGCCCGCCGCCGCACCCGCCCCGGCCGCCGCTCCGGCGCCCGTCGCCGCACCGGTGGACCCCCGGGTCGCCGCACCCCCGGTGGCAGCCGCGCCCCCCGCACCCCCGGCACCCCCGGCGCCCGCCGCACCCCCCGCCTCCGGGAAGATCAACCTGGACAAGGGCCGCGTCAGCCTCCAGAAGAACCAGACGGTGTCGCTGGTCAAGGGCGGTCGTCCGCTGCTCTCGCAGGTCAAGATGGGCCTCGGCTGGGAGCCCGCGTTCCGCGGCAAGGACATCGACCTCGACGCCTCGGTGATCGCCTACGGCCCGAACCGCAACCACCTGGACAGCTGCTACTTCGGCAAGCTCTCCATCCTGGACGGCGCCATCAAGCACTCGGGCGACAACCTCACGGGTGAGGGCGCCGGCGACGACGAGGTGATCGTCGTGGACCTGGGCCGGATCCCCCCGGAGGCGACAGGTCTGGTGTTCACGGTCAACTCGTTCACCGGCCAGAAGTTCACCGAGGTGGCGAAGGCCTACTGCCGGCTGATCGACGCGGCCACCGGCGAGGAGCTGGTCCGCTTCGATCTGACCGGGGCCGAGGCGCAGACCGGCGTGATGATGGCGAAGCTGATCAAGCAGTTCTCCGGCGAATGGGAAATGACCGCGATGGGTGACTTCGTGAAGTCGCGCACCGTCCGCGGCATGGTCAAGCCCGCCGCCCAGTCCCTGTAGGGACGGGAAACGTCTTCAGGGGCACCCGGCTGCTGCGGGTGCCCCTGAAGGCGGTCGGCGAGAGAGATACGGCGTACGCGGCGCGTGCTCGTCGCTTCTCTCAGAGCTTGGTCAGCTTGGAGTACGGGCTCAGGATCCTCCCCTGTCGCCCCGAGAAGTCGATGAGCACTGCGTCGTTGTCGCCCTCGACAGCAAGGACTCGGCCGAGTCCGAACTGGTCGTGCGACACCCTGTCGCCCACATCGAACAATTCGACCGGTGGGGCCGCCTGGGCCGGGCGGTTGAAGGGACTGGAAGGCAGGTGACGCCGGGATCCGGCTGACTGTTTCATTACCTTGAGTATGCGCCCTGGAAACGCCCGACGCCATGCCCGACCACTCCTGGGGGCCCACTGATGCCGGATTCGTAATCAGCGGTTCCGGCACCGGTGGGTGCCCGGGCCCGCTCGGGGCCCCGGCGCCCACCGGCCGAAAGGGCTTACTGCTCCCGGTGCGACTGGCGCTTCCACGGGCCGGTGATCGCCAGCATGATGCCGGGTGTCTGGATGTTGGCGTAGAGCGTCCTGCCGTCGGGCGAGAAGGTGACGCCGGTGAACTCGCTGTACGACGGCTCGGCCTCGGTGCCGGCGTTCAGCTCGTTGCGCGCGATGGGGTAGGTGCGGCCGCTCTCGGTCGCTCCGAAGAGGTGCTGGATGCCCTCGCCGTCCTCGGAGATGACCAGGCCGCCGTAGGGCGAGACGGTGATGTTGTCCGGGCCGTCGAAGGCGCCGTCCTTGGAGGGGTCGGCGTTGACGCCGAGGAGGACCTTCAGGGTCAGCGTGCGGCGCTTCGGGTCGTAGAACCAGACCTGGCCGTCGTGCTGGACGGGGCTCTCCCCGCGGGCGAACGAGGAGACGATGTACGCGCCGCCGTCGCCCCACCACATGCCTTCGAGTTTGCGGGCACGGGTGACGTCCTTGTCGCCGAACTGCTTGCGCACGGAGACGGTCCTGGCGTCACGGTCGGGGACGTCGACCCAGTCCACGCCGTAGACGGTGCCGATCTTCGTGGCGCGGGAGAGGTCGTCGACGAACTTTCCGCTCTTGTCGAAGCACTTGGTGGCCTGGAGGACTCCGGCGTCGTCGGCGAGGGTGCGGAGCTTGCCGCGGCCGTGCCGGAAGCCGTGCGGCGGGACCCAGCGGTAGAGCAGTCCGTTGGGGCCGGACGCGTCCTCGGTGAGGTAGGCGTGGCCCTGCTTGGGGTCGATGACGACGGCCTCGTGGGCGTACCGGCCGAACGCCTTGACGGGGCGCGGGGCGCGGTTGGCGCGCTTGTCGTACGGGTCGACCTCGAAGACGTAGCCGTGGTCCTTGAGCAGACCGTTCTTGCCGGCCTTGTCCTCGGTCTCCTCGCAGGTCAGCCAGGTGCCCCACGGGGTGGAGCCGCCGGCGCAGTTGGTGGAGGTGCCGGAGATGCCGACCCACTCGGCAGTGCGCCCGTCGCGGCGGGTCTCCACCACGGTGCAGCCGCCCGCCGCGACCGCGTCGTAGACGAGACCGTCGGTGAGCGGGACCGGGTGCTCCCAGTCGGCGCGGACGCCGGCCAGCTCGTGGTTGTTCACCAGCAGGGTGACGCCGCGGGCGCCCTCGAAGGTGGCCGTGCCGTCGTGGTTGGAGGGGGTGTACTCGCCGGTCTCCAGCTTGGTGACGCCACTGTGCGTGATGACCTTGTACGAGAATCCGGCGGGCAGCGCGAGTATGCCCTTCGGGTCGGGGAGCAGCGGTCCGTAGCCCGGCTCGTGACTGTGTCCGTGGCCGTGTCCGTGGCCGTCGTGGTCGTGGCCGTGGTCGTCGTGGCCGTGCTTCGAGTCACCGGCAGCGAGGGCGCCGGGTGCGGTGGCCAGCGCGGCAACGGTTCCGGTGAGGGCGATGCCGGCACCGGTGAGGGCGGACTGTCTGGTGAATTCCCTGCGCGTGAAGGCCATCACGTACTCCTGGTGCAGCTGGGGCGGGTTGTTGGCCCGCTCACCGTCCCGCTCCTGCCCCAACACCAGTTGAACTGAGGACGACTTCGAAGGAATCCCTTCCGTGAACATCCTCGGCCGCGGGCGGCCGGACACGCCGGTCCGGCCGCCCGCGGATCCGGGCGCGGCTCAGCCGGCCGAGCCGGACCGGGAGCGGGCCTTGAAGGCGGCCTTGCGGGCGTCCTTGGCCTGCTTCTTGTCGCTGTGCAGCCGCCCCATCGCCTCCAGGACGTCCGCCGTCGCGGGGTGGTCCACCCGCCACGCCTCGTCGAAGAAGCCGCTGTGCTGGCCGGACAGCCCCTCGACCAGGCCCTGGAGCTCGTCCAGGTCGCCGTCGGCCTCCAGCTGCGCGGCGATCGTGTCGATGGCGAGCCAGAAGATCATCGCCTCCGAGGGGGCGGGTACGTCGGCGGCGCCCCGCTCGGCGAGCCAGACCCGGGCGAGTCCGCCCAGCTGCGGGTCGGCCAGCACCGCGCGGACGGCCGGTTCGGCCTCCGCGCCGACGAGGGCGAGCGCCTGCTGGCAGTGCAGCCGGCGCAGGGGTGCCTGCGGGTCCTCGCCGCGGGCGGCGTCCAGGAGTTCACCGGCCGCCCCGTCGGCGCCGTGCCGGGCGAGCCACAGCTCGATCTCGCCGCGGGCCGCCGCCTCGGGGTAGTACGCAATGCCGCCGAGGAGCACGTCGGCTCCCTTGTCCGCCAGGTCGCCGATGGCCGGGGCGTCCACTCCGGCCTCCAGCATCCGGGCCCGGATGCCGTAGACGCCGAGCGGGGTGAGCTTGACCATCCCGTACCGGGTGACGTCCTCGTCGTCGGCGGGCGGCACGGCCTCCTCGCCCTCCTCGGCCAGCAACGCCTCGTCCACCGGCCGGTATTCGACGATGCCGATGGGCTCCAGGACCCGGAACTGGTCGTCGAGGCGCATCATCGCGTCCGAGACCTGCTCCAGGACGTCGTCGGTGGGCTCGCCCATGTCGTCGGGCACGATCATCGACGCGGCCAGCGCGGGCAGCGGCACGGGCGCGTCGCCCGCGCCCTCGCCGACGGTGAGCAGGTAGAGGTTGCCGAGCACCCCGTCGAGGAACTCCGCCTCGGTCTCCGGGTCCCAGTCCAGTGCGTCGAAGTCGACCGAACCGTCCTCGCCGACGAGGTCGGCGAAGTCGTCGAAGACCGGGGCGGTGGCGTCGGCGTGGGCGGCCTCCAGGCCGTCGAGCCAGATCGCCAGGACGTCCTGCGGTGAACCGCCGGTCAGCAGCGCCAGGTTCTCGCCCGCGGTGACGGTCCCCTCCGCGTCGCCGCCGAAGCCCTCCTCGTCGAGATCGGCGTCCGCCTCCGGCGTCGGGTCCTCGACCTCGACGAGGCCGGTGTCGACCGCGAGCCGCCACGCCTCGCTGGCCTCCGCCGCGCCGTCCTCGTCCGCGGCGAGGCCGAGGTGCTCGGCCGCCGCGGGCAGCTGTGCCTCGGCGAGCTCGCCGCCGGCGCCGACTCTGGTGTCCGGCCCGGCCCAGCGGGCGAGCCGGACGGCGCGGGCCAGCAGCGGCGCGGCAAGCGCGTCCCGTGCCAGCTCCGCCTCGGTGTGCAGCCGGGCCGGCGGCAGGGTGGGGCGCTCTGCGGACATCAGGGGGTCTCCTCGGAACGTGCGGGGCGTATGCGTCGCCGGGCCGTGGCTCCGTGCGCATACGGGGTCAGGCGGCCCAAGCCTAGACGCATTTCTCCCGGTGCCGCCCGGCACTCGGAACAGAAGGCGGCCCTACCCCCCGGGGGCGGCGCGCGGAGGCGGCCCCCGGGGTCCGGGAGGGCCTACGCTCCCTGGCCGGGGCGCAGGCTCAGCGCCGGGGTGTAGCGGTGCACGCCGCCGCCGGTGACGCCCGGGTAGGTCTGCACCCGTTGCCACTGCGGTGTCCGTGACCCGACGCCGTCGCCGGGTCCGGCCAGGGCGTCGACGTGGGCCTGCGCGCTCTCCCACTCCGCGTAGTTGAGCACCCGGGTCCCGTCGGTGCCGACGTGGAAGTGCGCGGCGATCCCGCCGGGCGGCAGGGCCGGATCCGTGCCGAGCGCCTCGAAGACTCCGTCCACCCAGTCGCGTTGGCGGGCGCGGTCCGCGCCGTCGAACTCGACGTCGACGACCACGACGCAGCCCGGTTCCCGGCCGCCGGGCGACGAGGAGCGGTAGAGCTCGTAGGTGTGCGGGGCATGCCGCTCGATGCCCGGGACCGCCGCGTCCACCTCGGCGTCGCGCCCGTCCCCGCCGCTGTTGGCGAAGTCCCGGTAGCTCTCCTCGCCGGTCCACTGCGCGTAGTGGAAGAGCGTCCTGTCGTCCTCCCCCACGTGCACGCTGTACGAGAGCAGCCCCGGGTGCGGCCACGGCCTGTCCGCCCACGCGGACCGGATGGCCTCCACCGTCCGCCGCCGGCGCTCCGGCGTACCGGCGTCCCAGGTGCCCGCCCTGGCGATGCCCGCATCCGCACGGGTGACATCGGGCCGGGACACGAACTCCACTGTCATGACCACTCCCCTCACCGGCGCACCCTTGCGGTGCGCCCGTGCCTGACACCCTGATACGTCAAGTCCGCTTGAGGTCAACCGCGGCTCGCGGGCCTCTCACTAGGCTGACGAAATCGGACAACGAACGGAGTACCGCATGACGCTGCGGGTCGAGGAGATCACCCGGGACCAGCACCTGGCGTTCGTCGCCGAGCGGGGCTCGGCCAGTCATATGCAGGTTCCGTCGTGGGGCGGGGTGAAACCCGACTGGCGGGCCGAGAGCATCGGCTGGTTCGACGGCGGTGGGCGGATCGTCGGTGCAGGTCTGGTGCTGTACCGCCCGATTCCCCGGGTGAAGCGGTATCTGGCATACCTGCCGGAGGGTCCGGTGATCCCCTGGCACGAGGGCGAGATGCGCCCCTGGCTGGATCCGCTGGTGGCCCACGCCAGGTCCCGGGGCGCGTTCACGGTGCGGATGGGCCCGCCCGTGACCGCCCGCCGCTGGGAGGCGCAGACGGTCAAGGACGCCGTGGCGGACCCGGCGGCGGCCCGGCTGCGCGACGTCGAGGCGGACGCGACCGACCCCCGGGCCGCCGAGGTCGTGGCGGAGCTGCGCCGGCTGGGCTGGCGGCCGGCCGGGGACGGGGACGGTTCGGGGTTCAGCGCCGGTCAGCCCCGGTACGTGTTCCAGGTGCCGTTCGCCGGACGGTCGCTGGAGGAGATCCACAGCGGGCTGAACCAGCAGTGGCGGCGCAACATCAAGAAGGCGGAGAAGGCGGGCGTGAAGGTGGTCGAGGGCGGCCTCGACGACCTTCCGGTCTTCTACGAGCTGTACCGGGAGACCGCCGGACGCGACCGCTTCATCCCCCGCCCGCTCTCCTACTTCCAGCGCATGTGGACCTCGCTGCGGGCCGAGGACCCGGACCGGATGCGGCTCTATCTCGCCCACCACGACGGGGAGGTGCTCTCCGCGGCGACGATGCTGACCGTCGGCTCCCATGTCTGGTACTCCTACGGCGCCTCCACGAGCCGCCGCCGCGAGGTGCAGCCCAGCAACGCGATCCAGTGGCGGATGATGAGCGACGCGCACGCGGGGGGTGCCGCCGTGTACGACCTGCGCGGGATCACCGACACCCTCGACGAGGGCAACCACCTGGTGGGTCTGCTGCGGTTCAAGGCGGGCACCGGCGGTCTGGCCGCCGAGTACGTCGGCGAGTGGGACTATCCGGTCAGCAAGGTGCTGCACAAGGCGTTCGGTCTGTACATGGCGCGGCGATAGGGGCGGCACGGCCGTGTGACCGGCCCCGGGTCCTGGGCAGGCTGTCGGGATGACCGTCTCCGTGGCCCACCTCAGCGACCCGCATCTGATCACCGGCGCCCTCGCCGCCGAGCCCGCGGCCGGCCTCGACCGCGCCCTGCGCCGGGTGCTCGCACTCGACCCGCGGCCCGTCTGCGTGGTGATCACCGGCGATCTGGCGGACCGGGGGACGCCCGCGGAGTACGCGCTGCTGCGCGAGGTGACCGGCCGGTTCCCGCTGCCCGTGCACCTGGTGACGGGCAATCACGACGATCCGGCGGCGCTGCTGGAGGCGTTCGGCGGGACGGCGCTCCTGGGCGGGGGCGAGGACACGTACTACGCGGTGGACCACCCGGAGGTCACGGTGGCCGTCCTGGACTCGAAGGTGGCCGGGTCGTCCGGAGGGATGCTGGGGGCGGACCAGTTGGCGTGGCTGGACGGCGTGCTCGCCCGCAGGCCCGGTGTGCCGGCGTTCGTGTGTCTGCACCTTCCGCCGGTGCCGGTGGGCATCCCCTTCCTGGACGGGATGCGGCTGGCGGACGGTGACGCGCTGGCCGCGGTGGTCGCCGCGCATCCGAACGTCGTACGGGTGCTGGCCGGTCATGTGCACCGCCCGGTCACCGCCGCGTTCGCGGGCAGTGTGCTGGCCGTGGCGCCGAGCACGTACCGGCAGAGCGGTCTGGCGCTGCGGGAGGGCCTGCCCGGCTATCTGCCCGAGCCGACGTCCTTCCTGCTGCATCTGCTCGCCGGTGACGCCTGGGTCACCCACACCGTGGCGGTCAGCCATGCGGCCGCGGTGCTGGCCGGCGGGTTCTGACGGGCCCGGCCCGCGTGCCAGAATCCGGGCTGTGATGCTGCGTACCGCCACCCGCCAGGACCTGCCCGCCGTGCTCGCCCTCCTCGCCGACGAGGAGAGGGTCGTCGACCCCGGTTCGTTCGTCGTGGACGAGGCCTACGAGAGGGCGTTCGACGCCATCGCGGCCGATCCGCGCAACGAGATCCTGGTGCTGGCCGACGGGGACACGGTGGTGGGGTGCCTGCAGGCCACGTACGTTCCCGGGCTCGGGAAGCACGGTGCCGAGCGGGCGCTGATCGAGGCCGTGCGGATCAGGGCGGACCGCCGGGGCGGCGGGCTCGGCCGGGAGCTGATGGAGCGAACCGTCGAGCGCGCGCGGCAGCGGGGGTGCGCCCTGGTCCAGCTGACCAGTGGCAAGCCGCGCACGGACGCGCACCGCTTCTACGTCTCGCTGGGGTTCGCCGCGAGCCACGAGGGTTTCAAGCTCACCCTCTGAAGCACCCCTGCGCGCCGGTCACCCGGGCGTCGCGGTCCGCCAGCCCGTCATGTTGAACTCGTCGAGCAGCCGCACGTCGCTGCCCTCCAGCGGGAAGCTGCGCGCCTCCAGTCCGGGGGCCGGGGCGATCTCCAGCGCGTCGCCCTCGACCAGGTCGCCGCCGGTCGGGGTGGAGACCCAGACGAGGAGCGAGCGCATGGTCTTCCCGGGGGCCAGCATGACCTCCTCGGGGCCCTTGTCGGCCCCGAAGTACGACGAGCCCGGGTTGACCTTGACGGGGAGCGCGTCGCCCTTCTCGTCGACGGCCTGGACCGAGGGGTAGCCGTCGACCCGGTGGGGTGCGTCGCCGCAGTTGGTCAGGGTCAGCCCCACCGCCCGGTGCCCGAGTGCGGCTTCCACCGGTCCCATGGAGACGACGAGGCCCGAGGACGGACAGCCGCCGGTGGCGGTCGGCGAGGGGGCCTGCCGGGCGGGAGCTCCCGGGCGGTCGGCCGGGGCGGTCGCGATGTCCGGTGGGCTCGGGGGCGTGACCGGCGCCGGGCCGGTGGCGGTGGGTGACCGGCTCGGTCCCGGCTCGCCCTCGCCGGCCGGCACCAGGAAGCCCGAGCATCCCGCCAGGCCGAGCGCCCCGGCCAGCACCAGGGCCGCCGTGACCGGTCCGCGTATACCCGTGCCCGCCCGTGCCCGCATCTTCCCGCACCCCGCCCCGCGTCGCCCCGCCCGTCTGTGCGGCCGATCATGCCAGAGCACCGCGATACTTGAGTCCTGCTTCACCTTCACCCGAAGCAGATCTAAGTGGACCTTCACGGTCCGAGAGCCGACACTTCGGACATGACGCCGCCCGCACCCTCTCGCCCGCGCCCCTTCGGCCGCACCCTCTGCGCCATGATCACGCCGTTCACCGATGCCGGTGACCTGGACCCGGACGCCGCCGCCGGCCACGCCGCGAAGCTGGTCGCCGCCGGCTGCGACGGTCTGGTGCTCAGCGGGACCACCGGCGAGTCCCCCACCACGTCCGACGCCGAGAAGACCGCCCTGCTGCGCGCGGTGCGGGAGGCGGCCGGTCCTGACGTGGTGATCGTCGCGGGCGTCGGCAGCGCGGACACCCGGCACACCGTGGAGCTGGCCGGACAGGCGGAGCGGGCCGGCGCCGACGGACTGCTGGTCGTCACCCCGTACTACAGCCGGCCCCCGCAGGCCGCCGTCGAGGCGCACTTCCTGCGCGTCGCCGGAGCGACCGGTCTCCCGGTCATGCTGTACGACATCCCCGGCCGCACCGGCACCCGCATCGAGCCGGAGACGATGCTCCGGCTGGCGGAGCATCCGCGCATCGTCGCGGTGAAGGACTGCTCGCAGGACCTGCTGGCCGCGACCCGGGTGATCGCCGCCACCGGTCTCGGGTACTACTCGGGCTGCGAGGAGCTGAACCTGCCGCTGTACGCGGTGGGCGGCGCGGGCTACGTCAGCACGGTGGCCAATGTGGCGCCCGGCCCGCTGCGGGCCGTCCTGGACGCGTTCGACGACGGGGACACCGGGGGCGCGGCCCGGCTGAACGGTCTCCTGGCCCCGCTGACGGAGCTGATGATGGCGTCCGGACTGCCGGGCACGGTGACGGCGAAGGCGCTGCTGGACGCGGGGCCGGTCCGGGAACCGCTGCAGCCCGCCGGGCGCGAGGCGGCCGACGGGCTGCGGAGGGCGTACGAGCAACTGCTCGCCGCTTGTTAGTCGTTGTGGTGCAGGATGTCGTTGAGGCCGCCCCAGACCGAGTTGTTCGGGCGGGCCTCGACGGTGCCGGTCACCGAGTTGCGGCGGAAGAGGATGTTCGAGGCGCCGGAGAGCTCGCGCGCCTTGACGACCTGACCGTCCGGCAGGGTGACCCGGGTGCCGGCGGTGACGTACAGACCGGCCTCGACGACGCACTCGTCGCCGAGCGCGATCCCGACCCCGGCCTCCGCGCCGACGAGGCAGCGCTCGCCGATCACGATGCGCTCCTTGCCGCCGCCGGAGAGCGTGCCCATGGTGGAGGCGCCGCCGCCGATGTCGGAGCCGTCGCCGACGACGACGCCCGCGGAGATGCGGCCCTCGACCATCGACGTGCCGAGCGTTCCGGCGTTGAAGTTGACGAAGCCCTCGTGCATGACGGTGGTGCCGGCGGCGAGGTGCGCGCCGAGCCGCACCCGGTCGGCGTCGGCGATCCGGACGCCCTTCGGCGCGACGTAGTCCGTCATGCGCGGGAACTTGTCGACCGAGGTGACCTGGAGGTGCAGGCCCTCGGCGCGGGCGTTGAGCCGCACCCGCTCCAGGTCGTCGACCGCGACCGGGCCGAGCGAGGTCCAGGCGACGTTGGTGAGGAGGCCGAACACGCCGTCCAGGTTCTGGCCGTGCGGCTGCACGAGGCAGTGCGAGAGCAGGTGCAGGCGCAGGTACGCGTCGTGCGCGTCGAGCGGCTTGTCGTCCAGCGAGGCGATGACCGTGCGGACGGCGACGACCTCGACTCCGCGGCGGGCGTCCACGCCGATGGCCTTGGCCGCGCCCTCACCGAGGAGGTTGACGGCACGGTCGGGGGTCAGCCGCTCGGTTCCGGCCGGCCCGGGCTCGGCGGTGAGCTCGGGGGCGGGGAACCAGGTGTCGAGAACGGAACCGTCGCCTGCGATGGTGGCGAGGCCGGCGGCGACGGCGCCGGTGGTGCGGGTGGAAGTCGTGTCGGTCATGACCAGAACCTAACCGGAGGGGGGCCGCCCGGGCCAACCGGTCTCAGCGTGCGTCCCGCACACCGCGCGGACGGCCCACCCGCCGGACAGCCCGGGCCCTGCACCCGGACCCCGGGCCGCCGCCCGGGAACACCCCCGTGTCCCCCGCGGGGCGGCCGGCCGGGGCTCCCGGGCCGGGTCAGGAGCGCGCGCCCTTCCGGTCGACCAGTGCGGTCTTCAGTACGGCGCTGACGCCGTCCGCCGTCGGTGAGTCCAGGGAGCCCCAGCCGGCGAACCTCATGGTCTGCGCGTCCAGGAGGAACAGATCGCGGTCCCCGGGGTACTGGACCCCGATGACCGGCCGGTTCAGCGCGTCCTGGGTCTGGACGGCCGTGAGCCCGGGAACGGTGGCCATCGCCCGGTAGACCGCGGCGATCCCCTTCGGGTCGGCGGGATACGACATCGCCAGCATCGTCAGCGCCCGGTACTCGTGCCGGGCCGCGGTCTCGCCGTCGCCCGGGTAGAAGGCGCGGGCGCGCTTCTTCACCTGGGCCGGGTCGGACGGCAGCCCCGCCAGGAGCTGGAACCGCTCACGGGCCGAGTGGTCGTCGCCCGACTTGCCGTTCTCGGACTCCGGGTCCGCGTACCGGTACCAGTGTTCGGTCTCGCGCGGTCCGCCGGCCTCCTCGCCGGGGCCGTCCTCCTGCGCGCGGATCTCCAGGTCCTTGGTGTAGACCCACTGATCCGTCCTCGGCGCAGGCGCCTGATCGTCCGCGACCTCGGCGGCCGCGTCGCGCAGCACCGGTGCGGCGGCGCCGATCCGGAACGCGGAGGCGGGGGCACCCTGCTGGACGCCGGTGCCCTGACCGCCGCCGGTGAGCTGGGTGCCGATGACGGCCGCCATGGTGATCGCCGCGGCGGACGCCACCGCGGCGAGCCGCCAGTCGGCGCGCGGTCCGCGGCGGTGTCCCGCGGCCTCGGTCAGCCGCTGCCGCCCCCCGGCCAGGTCCGCCCGGCCGGGTGCCGGTGCGTCGGCGCGCAGTTCACGTACCAGCGACATCTCATCCGTGCCCATGAGCAACCTCCAGGCTTTCCGTGACGACCGTGGGGTCGGAGCCGAGGGCCTGGCGCACCTTGCGCCGGGCCCGGTTGAGCCGTGAGCGGACCGTGCCGACGGGCAGCGAGAGCGCGTCGGCCACCTCCTGGTAGCTGAGGTCGGCCCAGGCGATCAGCAGCAGGACGTGCCGGTCGCCGGCGGACAGTGCGGCCAGCGCGCCCGCGATCTCGGTGTGGGCGGCCTGGGCGCTGACCCTCTGGTCGGCGCGTTCGGTCCAGGACTCGGCTACCGGGTCGATGCCGGTGCGGGCGAGCGCGCGCAGCGCCCTGACCTCGGTGCGGCGGTGCCGGCCGATGAGGTTGGCCGCGATCCCGTAGAGCCAGGGCCGGGCGCTCTCCCGGCCGGTGTCGAAGCGGGCGCGGCCGCGGAAGGCGATGAGGAAGGTGTCGGCGGTGATGTCGTCGGCGGCGCCCTCGCCGAGCCGGCGGGCCGCGTAGCGGTGGATGTCGGCGGCGTACCGGTCGTAGAGCAGCGCGAAGGTCTCGGGCCTTTCCAGCGACTGGCCGACCACGGCCGCGTCGTCGTTACTCGGTGGTCCGGTCACAGTGTCTCCGTCTTCTTCGGCAGCTCCGTACGAGGTGTGTCACCTCCTGTTGCCCGCAGTGGCCCTGCGGGTTCACGGGCGGAGCCGGCCGGGACGGCTCAGGCGCTGATGCGGCCCAGCATCTCCCGCGCGAAGGCCTCGTCATAGGCCCCGCCGGTGAGGAGCACCTGCAGACAGATGCCGTCCATCAGGGCGACCAGGGCCCGTGCGGTGGCCGGGTCGGTGCGCGGTGCGAGGAGGGCGGCCGTGGCGTCGGTCCACTCGGCGGCGACCGGCCGCAGCGCGGGCCGGCGCAGGGCGGCGAGGTAGAGCTCGTACTCCAGCTCGGCCCGGCCGCGGCCGGCACCGAAGAACTCGCCGAGCAGCCGGGCGAGTTCGGCGGCGAGGCAGGATCCGGGGTCGGCGAGGGCCGTGCTCTCGCGCATGAGCGCGGCGAAGTTCTCGTTCGACCTGCGCAGGGCGGCGATCAGCAGTTCGTCCAGCGAGGCGAAGTGGTACGTCGTCGAGCCGAGCGGCACATCGGCCTCGGCGGCGACGGAGCGGTGGCTGAGTCCGGCGATGCCCTTGGCGCCGACGACCCGGATCGCCGCGTCGATGATCCGCTCGCGCCGCTCGGGGTCGTATCTGCGGGCCATCAGTGCGCTCCGCCGAGGTTGAGGACCACCACACCGGCGATGACCAGGGCGATGCCCGCCGCCTTGACCGGGCTGCCGGACTCCCCCATGAACAGCATGCCGATGACGGCGACTGCGGCGGTGCCGATGCCGGCCCAGATCGCGTACGCCGTGCCCATCGACATCGTCTTGAGGGTCTGGGCGAGCAGCGAGAAGGCGAGGAGGTATCCGGCGACGGTGATCAGCGAGGGCCACAGCCGGGTGAATCCCTCGCTGTACTTCATGGCGGTCGTCCCGGCCACCTCGGCAGCGATGGCCGCGGCCAGCAGTCCATATCCCATGTGTACGAGTGTACGCATCGCCGGGGCGGGAGGCCCGGGTCCAGCGGGGTGCCGGGGGCGCTACCGTGGTCCGTCCAGTACATGCCAGTTCATGATCGACCGACCGACGGAGCAGCAGTGGCGCAGGACGCGGGGTGGGGCGGCGGTGCGTACGGGGGCGCGCCGTACGGAGGACCCGGGGGGCCGCCCGGATGGGGCGGCTGGGGCGGTGGCTGGATGCCGCCGAAGCCAGGGGTGATACCCCTGGGGCCGCTGCGTCTCGGGGATGTCCTCGGCGGCGCGTTCGCCACCTTGGGCCGCTATGCCAAGCAGGTGCTGGGCGTCGGCGCGGCCGCGTACGGCGGGGCGCTGGCGGTGGTGCTGGCGGCCGGTGCGATCGCGTACTCCGCCGTCGCGGACCATCTGGATCTGATGCTGTCGCTGGAGGGCGACGAGAACCCCCGCTCGGAGGACTGGGTCCCGGTGGCGGTCGCCTTCGGTCTGGTCGCGCTGCTGGGTCTGCTCGCCGTCGTGGTCTCCACGGCCCTGATCTACACGGCCGTGCCGGTGATCCTCCAGGAGGCGGTACTCGGCCGCCCGACCACGTTCTCCGCCGTCTGGCGGCGGGCCTGGTCGCGGATGCCGGCGGTGATCGGGACGGTCCTGCTGACCTGGCTGATCGCGATGATCCCGCTGCTGCTCGCCTGGGCCGGTTTCATCGCCTTCGTGATCGGCGTCGTCAGCATGGACGGCGGCAGCGGTCCGGTCGTCCTGATCATGATCGGTTTCCTGGGCGCTCTGGCGACGGCCCCGCTGGCGGTCTGGCTCTGGGTGAAGTTCAGCCTGGCCCCCTCGGCCGTCGTCTTCGAGAACCAGGGCCCGATCGCCGCGATGCGCCGCTCCTCGCAGCTGGTGCGCGGGGACTGGTGGCGGATCCTCGGCATCTCCCTGCTGGCCGGCGGCATGGCGGCGGTGGCGAGCTACGTGATCCAGCTGCCGTTCTCGGTGCTCGGCATGTTCTCCGGGATGCTCGGCTCGATGAATCTGGGCACCGACCCGAGTCCGGCCTCCGTCGTCGTCGCCATGAGCGGCTACGTGGGAGCGCTGCTGCTGGGCCAGCTCATCGGCCAGCTGATCGTGTCCACCTTCCCGCCGCTGGTGACGGGGCTGCTGTACGTGGACCGCAGGATCCGCACCGAGAACCTGGGCCCGGTCCTGGCCGAGGCCGCCGCGGTGCCCCCGCAGTACACGGCGTAGCCCCGGACAGGGAACGCGCCCGGTCGTCAGTCGATGAGCGAGTTCTTCGGGGACAGCACACAGAACTCGTTGCCCTCGGGGTCCTCCAGCACCACGAAGGTCGCGTCCGCCGCCTGGCCGACGTCGGTGCGGCGGGCCCCGAGTGCGAGGATGCGCGCCACCTCGACGTCCTGGTCGTCGGGTGCGAGGTCGATGTGCAGCCGGTTCTTGGTCTGCTTCCGCTCGGGCACGGGGACGAAGGTGATGCCCGGCAGGGCGTTCTTGTCGGTGCCGATGACGATCTCGTCCTCGGCGTCGTAGAGCACCTTCCAGTCGAGCACCCCGCACCAGAACCGGGCGAGCGAGGGAAGGTCGTGGGCGTCGACGACGACGCTGTAAAAGGAAACGGCCATGCCCGCCAGTCTGCCCGGCGGGCACGGCCGTACCGGTGTGATTCGGCGGGAGTCGCCGGACCGGTTCAGCCGTTGACGGTGAACCAGGTGGCGCGGGACTTCTTCCACTCGTCGTGGTCGAGGTCCTTGGCCTCCGTACCGTCGCCGTAGAGGTCGGCCGAGCCCGCGTCCGTGATCAGCTGGGCGCGTGCTCCGGGCGTGTTCAGGTCGGGTACCTCGACGACGGCCTCCCAGCCGCCCGGGTCGGTGGTCGGCAGGTCGAGCCGCTTCACCGGTGCGTGTCCGGCGACGCCGTCCCAGGAGTAGAGGGCGTACGGGTCGGAGTTGTCGTCCGCGGCCCAGGAACCGGCGACGATCAGGTACTGGTCGGCGGCGTTCTTGCGGATGTCACGGATGCTGAGCCCGCCGAGGTCCAGCTCGACGGGGGCGCCGATGACCGCCTTGCTCCCGGAGCCGGCCACCTTGTCGAAGTTGGTGACGGGCACGATCAGCGCCTTGCCGCCCTCCTTCGGCGGGACGAGCGGGGCGCGGAAGCCGAGGTAGGCGGTGCTGGTGGAGCCGGGGGCGAATTCGAGGCCCTCGATGTTGAAGCCGTCGATCTGCTTGGGGGCCTCGCCGTCCTTCGTGCCCGCGGCGAAGCCGTACCGGTTGCCGTTGGCCTTGTCCCAGGCGACGAGGTCGTCGCGGAGCTTCTTGTACGAGCCGCCGACCGTGAGCTGCGTCGACGCGCCGGAACCGCTCACCGTGGTCGTGAAGACGGTGTTGCGGTCGGACTTGTACTCGCCGTCCTTGTTGTTGCCCAGCGATCCGGTCCAGTAGACCGTGTTGCCGACCCGGGTGGCGCCCTCGATGTCGATCTCCTTGGACACCCCGAGCTTCGAGGCGACGTCCCAGGTCCGCACGGGCGCGCCGGAGACCGAACGGTCGTAGAGGCGCAGGGTGTTGGACTCGTCGTCGGCGACGATCACGTAGCCGCCGCCGGCGTCGACCGCGGCGGACGCGTCCGAGGAGCCGGTGAGGTAGCGGGTGTCGGCGGCGTTCTGCACGGCGGCCGACGCGGCGAAGTGCAGGGTCTTGGTGGCGGTCTTCCCGCCGAGTCCGGTGACCTTGACGGTGAGGTCGGTGTAGCCGCGGGCGTGCGCGGCGACGCGCAGCTGCCGGGTGGCGCCGGTGCCGGTCACGGTGACGTCCCCGGTGGCGGCGACGGACGGCTTGGAGCTGGCGGAGGCGGCCACACCGAGCGCGGTGACGTCGGCGCCGCTCTGCGCGACGGTGACCGTCACCACCGGGTCGGCCGTGGCGCCCGCCGCGCCGGAGAGATAGCCGGCGGACAGCGCGATCGTCGGCGTTCCGTAGCTCGCGGCGTGCGCGGGCACGCCGAGGCCCAGAGCGGCCAGCGCCAGGACGCCTCCCGCCGCGGCGACGGTCCGGCGGTGGCGGAGTACAGGGGGGTGCGGCACGGCGTACCTCTCGTCGGCGTGGTGTCGAGGAGTAGGTTCCGGTTCGTGGGCCAACGGGCGGCACACGCCAGGGGTACACCGCGCGAACAACGGCGAACGGCCCCCGGCGGTGCCGGGAGCCGTTCCTGTCCGTACGGGGTACGGGGATGCTCAGACGTTGAAGCCCAGCGCGCGCAGCTGCTCGCGGCCGTCGTCCGTGATCTTGTCCGGGCCCCACGGCGGCATCCAGACCCAGTTGATCCGGAGTTCGTTGACGATGCCGTCGGTGGCGGACTTCGCCTGGTCCTCGATGACATCGGTCAGCGGGCAGGCCGCGGACGTCAGGGTCATGTCGAGGGTCGCGATGTTGGCGTCGTCGATGTGGATGCCGTAGATGAGGCCCAGATTGACGACGTCGATACCCAGCTCGGGGTCGACGACGTCGTACAGCGCCTCGCGGACCTCCTCCTCGGAGGCCGGCTTGGTGGTGAGAGTCTCGTTTTCGCTCATGCCGTCTTCCCTTCGGACAGCGCCTTCGCCGTCGCGTCCTTCCACGCCATCCAGCTGAGCAGCGCGCACTTGACCCGGGCCGGGTACTTGGAGACACCGGCGAACGCGACCGCGTCCTCCAGCACCTCCTCCATCGCGTCGTCCGGCTCCAGCTGGCCCTTGGACTGCATCAGTTCCAGGAACGCGGCCTGGATCTTCTGCGCCTCGCCCAGTTCCTTGCCGACCAGCAGCTCGTTCAGCACGGAGGCGCTGGCCTGGCTGATGGAGCAGCCCTGGCCCTCGTAACTCACATCGGCGATGGTCTCGCCGTCGTACCGCACCCGCAACGTGATCTCGTCACCGCACGTCGGATTGACGTGATGCACCTCGGCGTCGCCGTCCCGCAGGCCGCGCCCGTGGGGGTGCTTGTAGTGGTCCAGGATCACTTCCTGGTACATGGAATCAAGCTTCACGAGTCAATCCTCAGCCGCTGTCTAACCGAAAAAGTTCCGGACGTGTTCCAGGCCGTCCACCAGGGCGTCGACCTCGGCGGGCGTGGAGTACAGATAGAACGACGCTCGCGTCGTCGCAGGAATTCCGTACCGCAGGCATACCGGCCGTGCGCAGTGGTGTCCTACCCGGACCGCGATGCCCTGCTCGTCGAGGACCTGGCCCACGTCGTGCGGGTGGATGTCGCCGAGCGTGAAGGAGATCGTGGCGCCGCGGTCCTCCGCGGTGGCCGGACCGATGATCTTCAGGTCCGGGACCTCCAGCAGGCGCTTCACCGCGTACGCGGTGATGGCCTGCTCGTGGCGGTGGATGTTCTCCATGCCGATCGCCGAGAGGTAGTCCACGGCCGCGCCGAGGCCGACGGCCTGGGCGATCGGGGGCGTACCGGCCTCGAACTTGTGCGGCGCGGGGGCGTACGTCGACGAGTGCATCGACACGGTCTCGATCATCTCGCCGCCGCCGAGGAACGGCGGCAGGTCCTCCAGGAGCTCCTGCCGTCCCCAGAGCACGCCGATGCCGGTCGGGCCGACCATCTTGTGGCCGGTGAAGGCCACGAAGTCGGCCTGCAGCGCCTGCACGTCGAGCACCATGTGCGGGGCGGCCTGCGAGGCATCGATGCAGACGAGCGCGCCGACTTCCTGGGCGCGCCGGACGATCTGCTCGACCGGGTTGATCGTGCCCATGATGTTCGAGACCAGCGTGAAGGAGACGATCTTCGTCTTCTCGGTGATGATCTCGTTGATGTTGGACAGGTCGAGCCGGCCGTCGTCCGTGATGCCGAACCACTTCAGCTTCGCGCCCGTGCGCTGCGAGAGCAGCTGCCACGGCACGATGTTGGAGTGGTGCTCCATCTCCGTGGTGACGATCTCGGTCTCGTGGTCGACCCGGTAGGGCTCATCGGCCCAGCCGAGCATGTTGGCCACGAGGTTGAGCGACTCCGAGGCGTTCTTGGTGAAGATCACCTCGTTGCGGCTGGGCGCGTTGATGAACGCGGCGACCTTGTCACGGGCGCCCTCGTACAGCGCCGTGGCCTCCTCCGCGATCGTGTACACGCCGCGGTGCACATTGGCGTTGTGCCGCTCGTAGTACTCGTTGAGGGCGTCGAGTACCTGGCGCGGCTTCTGCGAGGTCGCCGCGCTGTCCAGGTAAACGATCTTCTTCCCGTCATGGACCGTACGATCCAGCAGGGGGAAGTCCTTGCGGATCGCCTCGGTGTCGAGGAGGCCCGGCAGCTGTGTCACGCGGAAGCGCCACCCTTCGTGTAGGCCTCGTAGCCCTCGTCCTCCAGCTTGTCCGCGAGCTCGGCGCCGCCGGACTCGGCGATGCGGCCGTTGGCGAAGACGTGCACGAAGTCGGGCTTGATGTAGCGGAGGATCCGGGTGTAGTGCGTGATCAGCAGGGTGCCGACCTCGCCGGACTCGCGGACCCGGTTGACTCCTTCGGAGACGGTCTTCAGCGCGTCGACGTCCAGGCCGGAGTCGGTCTCGTCGAGGATCGCGATCTTCGGCTTGAGGAGCTCCAGCTGAAGGATCTCGTGGCGCTTCTTCTCACCGCCGGAGAAGCCCTCGTTGACGTTGCGCTCGGCGAAGGACGGGTCCATCTGGAGGCCGGCCATCGTCTCCTTGACCTCCTTCACCCAGGTACGCAGCTTGGGCGCCTCGCCGCGGACGGCGGTGGCGGAGGTGCGCAGGAAGTTGGAGACCGAGACACCGGGGATCTCGACCGGGTACTGCATGGCGAGGAACAGGCCGGCTCGGGCGCGCTCGTCGACGGTCATGTCCAGGACGTTCTCGCCGTCCAGGGTCACCGTGCCACTGGTGATCGTGTACTTGGGGTGGCCTGCGAGGGAGTAGGCGAGGGTGGACTTGCCGGACCCGTTGGGGCCCATGATGGCGTGGGTCTCGCCCTGCTTCACGGTCAGGTCGACGCCCTTGAGGATCTCCTTCGTGGCGTTGTCGGCCTCGACGGTGACGTGCAGGTCGCGGATTTCAAGCGTTGCCATGGGTGACTCAGGACTCCTGGGTGACGGAGACGAGCACATCGTCCCCTTCGATCTTGACGGGGTATACGGGGACGGGGCGCGTCGCGGGAAGGCCGGACGGCTTGCCGGTGCGGAGGTCGAAGCTCGATCCGTGCAGCCAGCACTCGATCATGCAGTCCTCGACCTCGCCCTCGGACAGGGAGACGTTCGCGTGCGAGCAGATGTCGTTGATCGCGAACACCTCGCCCTCGGTGCGGACGACGGACACCGGCGTGCCGTCGAGCTCCACCCGCTTGGGGGTGTCGTCCTCCAGCTCGCTCAGCGCGCACGCCTTGACGAAGGTCATCAGACCGACGCCTTCAGCTCGGTCTCGATCTTGTCGAGGAGACGGGCTTCGACGTCCGGCAGACCGATCTGCTGGACCAGCTCCGCGAAGAAGCCGCGCACGACCAGGCGGCGGGCCTCCTCGGCGGGGATGCCGCGGGACTGGAGGTAGAACAGCTGCTCGTCGTCGAAGCGGCCGGTCGCGGAGGCGTGGCCGGCGCCGACGATCTCGCCGGTCTCGATCTCCAGGTTCGGCACCGAGTCGACCCGAGCGCCGTCCGTGAGGACCAGGTTGCGGTTCATCTCGTAGGTGTCGGTGCCCTCGGCAGCGGCCTGGATGAGGACGTCGCCAATCCAGACGGCGTGGGCGCCGTCGCCCTGCAGTGCGCCCTTGTAGGCCACGTTGGACTTGCAGTGCGGGGTGTTGTGGTCGACCAGGAGGCGGTGCTCCTGGTGCTGGCCCTTGTCGGTGAAGTACAGACCGAAGAGCTCGGCCTCGCCACCGGTGCCCGCGTAGGCGATCCGCGGGTGGAGCCGGACCACGTCGCCGCCGAAGGTGACGACGATGGACTTGAAGGAGGCGTCGCGGCCGATCAGCGCGTTGTGCTGACCGACGTGGACGGCCTGCTCGTCCCAGTCCTGGACGGAGACGACGGTCAGCTTCGCGCCGTCGCCCACGACGTAGTCGACGTTGGCGGCGAGGACCGCGTCACCGGTGTGGTCGATGACGACGACAGCCTCGGCGAAGGCGCCCAGCTCGACGACCTGGTGGCCGTAGGCCACACCGCCCTCGCCGTGCACCGCGATCCGGATCGGCTCGGTGAGCACGGCTTCCTTGGCGACGGTGACGACGGATGCCTGCTCGAAGGACGAGTACGCCTGCGCGGCGACCCGGTCCACCGGCGTGCCGGCCTTGCCCAGCCGGGCGTCGTCACGGCCCACGGTCTCGACCGTGACGCCCGCGGGCGCCTCGATGGCGACCTTCACACCGCTGCCGGTGGCGACGGCGGTGCCGTCGTGGAGCCCACGCAGCCGCTCCAGCGGCGTGAAGCGCCACTCCTCCTCACGGCCGTGCGGTACCGGGAAGTCCGTGACGTCGAAGGACGGGGGCGCGCTCATGCGCGTGGCGACGGTCGACTCGGCGGCCACCGCGATGGAGCCGGCGGTGGTGGATCCCGCCGGGATGTTCTGAGCCTCAGCCATGGCTGTCGTAGTGCTCGCTTTCTCTGTCGGACAGATGTCAGGGGGAGATTCGGCCGTCGGCGTACTAGCCGACCGAGCCCTCCATCTGCAGCTCGATCAGCCGGTTGAGTTCGAGGGCGTACTCCATCGGGAGCTCCTTCGCGATCGGCTCGACGAAGCCGCGCACGATCATCGCCATCGCCTCGAACTCGGTCATGCCGCGGCTCATCAGGTAGAAGAGCTGGTCCTCGGAGACCTTGGAGACCGTCGCCTCGTGGCCCATCGACACGTCGTCCTCGCGGACGTCGACGTACGGGTAGGTGTCCGAGCGCGAGATGGTGTCGACCAGCAGCGCGTCGCAGAGCACGTTGGACTTCGCGCCGGGCGCGCCCTCGCCGATCTCGATCAGACCGCGGTAGGAGGTGCGGCCGCCGCCTCGTGCCACCGACTTGGAGACGATGTTGGACGAGGTGTTCGGAGCCATGTGGACCATCTTGGCGCCGGCGTCCTGGTGCTGGCCCTCGCCCGCGAAGGCGATGGACAGGGTCTCGCCCTTGGCGTGCTCGCCCATCAGGTAGACGGCCGGGTACTTCATGGTGACCTTGGAGCCGATGTTGCCGTCGACCCACTCCATCGTCGCGCCCTCGTAGGCGACGGCGCGCTTGGTCACCAGGTTGTAGACGTTGTTCGACCAGTTCTGGATCGTCGTGTAGCGGCAGCGGCCGCCCTTCTTCACGATGATCTCGACGACCGCGGAGTGCAGGGAGTCCGAGGAGTAGATCGGCGCGGTGCAGCCCTCGACGTAGTGGACGTAGGCGTCCTCGTCGACGATGATCAGCGTCCGCTCGAACTGGCCCATGTTCTCCGTGTTGATACGGAAGTAGGCCTGGAGCGGGATCTCGACGTGCACGCCCTTCGGCACGTAGATGAACGAGCCACCGGACCACACGGCCGAGTTCAGCGAGGCGAACTTGTTGTCACCGACCGGGATGACGGTGCCGAAGTACTCCTTGAAGAGCTCCGGGTGCTCCTTCAGCGCGGTGTCGGTGTCCATGAAGATGACACCCTGCGCCTCCAGCTCCTCGTTGATCTGGTGGTAGACGACCTCGGACTCGTACTGCGCGGCGACACCGGCGACGAGGCGCTGCTTCTCCGCCTCCGGGATGCCGAGCTTGTCGTACGTGTTCTTGATGTCCTCGGGCAGGTCCTCCCAGGACTCCGCCTGCTTCTCCGTGGAACGCACGAAGTACTTGATGTTGTCGAAGTCGATGCCCGACAGGTCCGAGCCCCAGTTCGGCATGGGCTTCTTGCCGAAGAGCTTGAGGCCCTTGAGCCGCAGCTTCAGCATCCAGTCGGGCTCGTTCTTCTTCTCCGAGATGTCGCGGACGACGGCCTCGGAGAGGCCGCGCTTGGCCGCCGCGCCTGCCGCGTCGGAGTCGGCCCAGCCGAATTCGTACGTGCCCAGGCCGTCGAGCTCAGGGTGGGCAGTCTCCGTAGGGAGCGTCATGCGGGGTTCCTCCCGGACTTGCTGGTGGATGCTGAATCAGTGGTCTGTGGGGTGGGGTGGCCGCTGCGCGGAATGTACGTCGTACACACCCCGTCGCCGTGGGCGATGGTGGCCAGACGCTGCACATGGGTCCCCAGGAGGCTGGAGAAGAACTCCGTCTCCGCCTCGCACAGCTGCGGGTACTGCTCGGCGACATGTGCGACCGGGCAGTGGTGCTGACACAACTGCTCACCCTGTTGCGGGCCCGGCGCGCTGCGCGCCGTAGCAGCGTACCCGTCGGCGGACAAGGCCTTGGCCAGCGCCTCCGTACGGGCTTCGGGCGCCGCGGCGTCGATCACGGCGCGGTACGCGGCCGACTGGCCGGCGACCCTGGCCCGGGCGAACGCCATGACCGCTTCGTCGCCCGTGGTCTCGGCGATCCAGCGCAGTGCGTCCGCGGCGAGCGTGTCGTAGGACTGGTCGAAGGCGTCCCGGCCGCAGTCGGTCAGGGCGAACACCTTGGCCGGACGGCCACGGGTCCGTGCCCCGTACACCCGCTGCTCGCGGGCCTCGACGACCTCGTCGGAGACGAGTGCGTCGAGATGGCGGCGGACGGCGGCCTGGGTGAGGCCCAGGCGCTTCGCCAGGTCGGCGACGGTGGACGGGCCATGGTCCAGGATGGAGCGCGCGACCCGGTTGCGCGTCGAGCGCTCACCGGTCGCGAGTTCCTCCTGCGGAGCCTCGCCAACGTATTTCACAACGCCATTGTTGCGTAATTCCCTCGGCCCTGACAACCACGGTCCGAAACGATCAAGGGTGCAATCCATCACTTAGGGTTACCTAATCAAGCCCCCGGGCCAGGGCACCCGAGGCGGCTGCCTAGACTCACTTCCTATGAATAGCCCTCCCGTTTCGCCCCCTTCCGGCCCGGCTGTCCAGGTCCGCGGCCTGGTGAAGCGGTACGGCAGCAAGACCGCGGTGGACGGCCTCGATCTGGACGTCCCGGCCGGCGCGGTCACCGCGGTCCTCGGCCCCAACGGCGCCGGCAAGACCACCACGGTCGAGACCTGCGAGGGATACCGCCGTCCGGACGACGGAACGGTCCGTGTCCTCGGGCTCGACCCCGTCACCGACGCCGCCCGGCTGCGCCCGCGGATCGGTGTGATGCTCCAGTCCGGCGGCGTCTACTCCGGCGCCCGCGCCGACGAGATGCTCCGCCACATGGCGAAACTCCACGCCCACCCACTGGATGTGGACGCCCTCATCGAGCGCCTGGGCCTGGACGGCTGCGGCCGCACCACCTACCGCCGGCTCTCCGGCGGCCAGCAGCAGCGGCTCGCCCTGGCGATGGCCGTCGTCGGCCGGCCCGAGCTGGTCTTCCTCGACGAGCCCACCGCCGGCCTCGACCCGCAGGCCCGCCGCTCCACCTGGGAGCTCGTCCGGGAGCTGCGCGGCGACGGCGTGTCCGTCGTCCTCACCACCCACTTCATGGACGAGGCCGAGGAGCTCGCCGACGAAGTCGCCGTCATCGACGCCGGCCGGGTCATCGCCCATGGCAGCCCCGAGGCGCTGTGCCGCGGCGGCGCCGAGAACACCCTGCGGTTCACCGGCCGCCCCGGCCTCGACCTCGGCTCCCTGCTGAAGGCGCTGCCCGACGGCTCCGAGGCGGCCGAGCTCGCCACCGGCGCGTACCGCATCACCGGGGACATCGACCCGCAGCTGCTGGCCACCGTCACCTCCTGGTGCGCGCAGAACGGCGTGATGCCCTCGGGCATCTCGGTCGAGCGCCACACCCTGGAGGACGTCTTCCTCGAACTGACCGGCAAGGAGCTGCGCGCATGAGCGCCGGTACGTACGCCCCCCGGCCGGGCGCCGCCCCGCTGCCCCGCATGATCGCCGCGCAGACCGCGCTGGAGACCCGGATGCTGCTGCGCAACGGCGAGCAGCTGCTGCTGACGGTGATCATCCCGACGCTGCTGCTGGTGCTGTTCAGCGCGGTCGACATCGTGGACACCGGCTCGGGCGAGTCGGTCGACTTCCTGACCCCCGGCATCCTGGCGCTGGCCGTGATGTCCACGGCCTTCACCGGCCAGGCCATCGCCACCGGCTTCGAGCGCCGCTACGGGGTGCTCAAGCGGCTCGCGGCCTCGCCGCTGCCCCGCTGGGGGCTGATGACCGCGAAGACCCTCGCGGTCCTGGTCACCGAGGTGCTCCAGGTCGTCCTGCTGACCGTCATCGCGTTCGCGCTGGGCTGGTCGCCGCACGGCAACCCGTTCGCCGTCCTGCTGCTGCTCGTGCTGGGCACCGCCGCGTTCTCCGGGCTCGGTCTGCTGATGGCCGGGACGCTGAAGGCGGAGGCGACGCTGGCCGCCGCCAACCTGGTCTTCCTGCTGCTGCTGGTCGGCGGCGGGGTCATCGTGCCGCTGGACAAGTTCCCGGACGCGGTGCAGTCGGTGCTGGGGCTGCTGCCGATCGCGGCCCTGTCGGACGGACTGCGGGACGTGCTCCAGCACGGCGCCGCGATGCCGTGGGGCGACCTGGGCATCCTGGCGGTCTGGGCGGTGCTGGGCCTGGGAGCGGCGGCGCGGTTCTTCCGCTGGGAGTGACCCCGGACACCCGCGGGGCACCATTCGTCCCCCTCGTGAAAGCTTGCACAAGCGGCCGCCTACGATGGTGCGCGTGCCCAAGCTGACCCGAGCCGAAGTCGCTCAAGCCGTGCGGAACCCGCTCCAGTACATCGCCGACCGGTGGACCCCGTCCCCCCGGACGGTCCGCCGCGCCGCGCTGTCGGCCGTCGTCATGGCCGTCGCCATCGTCGTCACCGGCGGTGCCGTACGGCTGACCGGCTCCGGTCTCGGCTGCCCGACCTGGCCCAAGTGCACCGACGAGAGCCTGACGGCGACGAGCGCGATGGGCTTCCACGGCGCCATCGAGTTCGGCAACCGGATGCTGACGTACGTCCTGTGCGCGGCGGTCGGATGGGCGATCATCGCCGCCCGGTCCGCCAAGCCCTGGCGGCGCAGTCTCACCCGGCTCGGCTGGACGCAGTTCTGGGTGGTCATGGGCAACGCCGTCCTCGGCGGCGTCGTCGTCCTGGTCGGCCTCAACCCGTACACGGTCGCGGCGCACTTCCTGCTCTCCAGCGCGCTGCTCGCGATCGCCCTGGTGACGTGGCAGCGGGTCCGGGAGGGCGACGAGGAGCCGCGTCCACTGGTGGGCAGGGCCGTCTCGCAGCTCACCTGGCTGCTGGCGGTCGCCGCCGGGCTGCTGATCGCGGTCGGCACGGTCGTGACGGGGGCCGGGCGGCACGCCGGCGACTCCAGCGACGTCCACCGCATCCCGATCGACTGGAAGATGATCGCCCAGCTGCACGCCGACCTGGCCTGGGTCGTCGTGGCGCTGACGGTCGCGCTCTGGTTCGTCCTGAAGGCGGTCGACGCTCCCGTCGGACCCCTGCACCGCGCCCGCGACCTCTTCCTGATCCTGATGGCGCAGGGCGTCATCGGGTACGTGCAGTACTTCACCGACACGCCGGAGATCCTGGTCGGGCTGCACATGTTCGGCTCGTGCCTCGTGTGGATCGGCGTGGTGCGGGTGCTGCTGTCGCAGCGGGAGCGGCCGGTGGCCGTGGCCCCGGTGCCCGGCCCGGCGGCCGAGCAGCCCGAGCCCGCCGCGGCGGGCTGAGCCCCGCCCCGGGAACCCTGTTCACGAGGTCCGGCCCGTACCCCCGCTCGGGGGCACGGGCCGGACCTCTTCCGGTCCCCGCGCAGCCTGACCTGCCCGGGGACCGGCGTCCGAGCGCTATCCGGTGACCGAGCGCGACACGTTGTAGCCCTCCACCACGAGCCGGGGGCGGGCCCGGCCCTCGGTGTCGTGGCTCCACTCGGCCTCGATCTCGCGCTCCTCGCCGGGCAGCAGCCAGAGGTAGTTGTCGCTGACGTAGGCCGGCAGCACGCGCCGGTCCGTGCGCCGGTCGCGCAGCGAGAGCCGCACCATGGCGGCGACGGTGGCACCGTCGTTGCGGACGACCGCCTTCAGCTTCCCGCCCGGACCGTGGCCGTGGCCGGAGGCGTCCCGCACCGAACGCACCGTGACCCGGGTGCGGGCCAGCTTGTTCAGCGCGCCGAGATCGGTGGTCTCGCGGTAGCGCCAGTAGGTGTTGCGCGACAGCAGCGAGCCGTGCGCGTCCCGCAGCTCCAGGCGCAGCAGGTGCAGTGCGGGCAGCGCGTCGCCGAAGGCAATGACGTCCCCGGACGCCGCGGCCGACGGGGCGAGGTCGACGGTGCTGTGCACCGGCTTGCCCAGGCGCTGGCCGCGCAGGTCGTACAGGGTCGCGGTGACGGTCGCGCCCTTGACGGCACGGGTGGTGTGGTTGACCGCGCCGGTACGCCAGTCGACCGGGTTCACCTGGACGTGCACGGGCTCGGTGCCCTTGCGGACGCCGTGGTAGAAGCCGTTGACGTCCAGGTCGTAGTCGTACGTCTGCCAGACCGTGCTGTGCCACGCGGGGTGGGACATCCACAGCAGGAGCCCGGAGGCGTTGTCCCAGAGGCGGGTGTTCCACGCCTCGAACATCGCGCGGCCGTTCTCGTAGTTGATCAGCTGGGCCTTGCGGGTGAAGTCCGCGAGGCCGGTCGCCGTCCCCAGCCGTTCCTCGATCGCCGCCCGGTAGCCCTGCGGCTGCTGGTTGCCCTTGCGGGCCCAGTCGTGGGCGCCCCACACGTCGCCGACGGGCCAGGCCGGCTCGTCGCCGACGAGGTTCTTCATCGACTCCTCGACGGGCAGGACGGGCATGCCGATCTCGGTGTGGAAGCCGAAGTCGCCGGTGCGGAAGTACGAGGCGGGGTCGACCCAGTTGTAGGGGCCGCGGCCCTTGACCACGCCGTCGGCCGAGCTGCCCATGTAGAGGATGCCCGGCGCCTCGGCGGCGACCAGCTCCCGCACACCGGTGTCGATGTCGGCGGGCGGGGTGCCCTCGTTGGAACCGCACCACACCACGATGCTGGGGTGGTGGCGGTAGGCGCGGACGGTGTCGCGGGCGTTGCGCAGGTACTCCGGGTGGTCCGGCGGGTCCATGGACCAGCCGTTCCAGAAGTCGTTCCAGACGAGCAGGCCGTTCTCGTCGCAGGCGGCGAAGAACTCCTCGCGGTTGCTGCTGCCCACCCAGTTGCGGATCATCGTGAAGTTCATGTCACGGTGCATCCGCACGGTGTCCTCGGTGCGGCCGTCCAGGGCGCGGCGCAGCAGTTCGTCGTACCCCCAGTTCCCGCCGCGGCAGAACACCCGGGTGCCGTTGACGGTGATCTGGAGCTGGCGGACCGGCGGCTGTTCGACGCTCTTGGCCTCGGTCCACTCCTGGCCGTCCGCCGAGACCTGGATGACGAACTTCCTGGCGTACGCGGTCTCCCAGTCGATCACCACCCGGTTCACCGAGGCCGCGGTGCCGAGGTCGGCCTGGATCCACTCCCCGTCGGCGAACTCGGAGGCCCAGCGGGTCGTGCGGTCGCCGTCGAACACGCTGGAGGCGGGGCCGGTGCCGTCCGACGAGGAGGCATCGGCCTTCGCGTCCCGGGCCAGGTCCTTGTCGGGGTCGGCGTCGCCGTACACCGAGAGCGACCAGAGGGACATGCCCCAGTCGGTCGCCCGCTCGGTCCCGACCAGGCGCACGTAGCGGGCCTGCCGGGCGTCGAACTCCACGGTCTGGCTGCCGTGTCCGGCGACGAAGTCGACCGGCATGCCGTAGGTGTAGCCGAACTGCCTGATGCCGAAGCGCAGGGCGCGGCGGTCGGTGACCGCACCGCCGGTCTCCGCCTTCAGCGTGAGGTCGTACAGGTCGGGGCTGCCGTAGCCGTTGGGCCACCAGAGCTTCGGCCGCCGCACCCGCAGGGCGGGGAACTCCTCGGGCGTCAGGACGGCGTCGGCGCTCTTCCCGGCCGGCACGGTGACGGTCTTCGCGACGCGCACGTCGCCGAACGCGGCGCGCACGGTGACCCGCAGCGCCTCGGTGCCGGTGTTGCGGACCGGCACGGTGAGGCCGACCTCGGCCACGTCGAGCGCGGGCAGGTCCGGCAGCGTCGTGGTGATCTGCGGGTCGCCCAGGACGGCACCGCCGGTGGAGCGCAGCCGTACGTGGTTCCAGATGCCGGCGGCACGGTCACGCACCGGCGGCATCCAGTCCCAGCCGGAGACGGAGAGGTACGTCGGTCCGTTGCGCATCATCATCGTGGCGCCGGCGTCCAGCCAGGACTCGCCGCCGGGGCCCTTGTCGGCCGGGCTGCCCGGCAGGGGCATGGGGCTGATCCGTACGGCCAGGACGTTGTCCGTGCGCGCGTCGTCGTGCAGCGCGTCGGTGATGTCGAAGGACTCCCGGGCGAAGGGGTGGCTCATGGAGCCGACCCGGGTGCCGTTGAGCCAGATCTGCGCCGCGTGGTTGACCCCGTCGAACTCCAGCCGGATCCGGCGGCCGCGGCCGGTGTCGAGACCGCGCGGCAGCCGGAACGCGCGCCGGTACCACCAGGAGTGCCGGGACAGGGCCTCGGGCACCTTGAGGTTGTTGAGGCCGGTCACCGGGTCGGGCAGGTGCTTCTGCTCGACGAGCGAGGCCAGGACCGTGCCGGGGACGGTGGCCGGGAGCCAGTCCGCGATGTCGACGCCCGAGCCGGAGACGACCTTGCCGTCGTCGGCGGGTGCGAAGTCGTCCATGGTGAGCGCCCAGCCGGATTCGAGCGGCACGGTGCCGTCGGCCGCGACCGCCAGGGCGGGCGCGGGGGTGCGGGGCATCGACCAGTCGGTCCAGCTCTCCGCTGCGGGGCGCCTGCCCGTGGTGCGGCCGTGGATCCGGAAGCCGTTGAGGCCGAGCGGATTGTCGTTGGAGCGCTTCGTGACGGTCAGCCGGACCCAGCGGGCGGTGGCCGGCTTGTCGAGCGCGATGGTCATGGCGCCGCCGCGGCCGTCGGTGGCGCGGTGCACGGTGGTCCAGGTCCGCTCGTCCTCGGACACCTCAAGGGTGAAGGCGACCGCGCAGCTGGAGAGGATCTCGGTGCCGTCCGTGCCGTCGCGGGGGTTGCCGCCCGTGCCGGGGACGAAGGGCGGGTCGTCGACGGCGGCCTCGAAGACCAGCTCCACCGACTCCACGGAGCACCGGGCCTGGAGGTCGACGGCGATCCACTGCGGGTCGCCGGGCCCGGCCCGCCAGCCGGTTCCCCGGACACCGGGTACGGCGATGCCGTCGACGGCGAACTCGGGCGCGGTGGCGGCGTACGCGGTGGACGAGACCTTGACCGGGCGGGCCGCCGCGAGTTCGGCCGCGGCCCCGCCGGGCCGGCCCTTGCCTTCGGCCGCGGCGGCGAGGGAGGCGGGCAGCGCGGCGCTGATCCCGAAGGCCGCCAGCACCGTGGTGTTGGCCGCCAGGAAGCGGCGCCGGGAGAAGGGGGAGACGCGCTCCGCCGCGGGGGTGTCCACTGCTGGCCTGACGTCGCTGTCCAGAGGTGTGTCAGCGGGTTGTTCCGGCACTCCGGCCTCCTGGCTGAAGGAATGGGACGAGGACTGAAGACTGAATGACAACGTTGTCAGACTCCAGGGGCAGGCCCTGAGGTCAAAGGGTGGGAGGGAGTGGGCCCGTCGGCCCGGCCGGCGCCGGCCGGGCCCCGGTGAGGGCCGCCGACCGCCGGACGATGAAGCTGTGGCACGGCGATCCGCGGGTGGGGGCCGGGGTCCTGGGGGACCGTCCGGTACCGGCTGCGCCGTGTGCCCCATTAAAGATCGATTGCCGAGCGCTTGTAAAGAGTTCGCAACGTGGCGGTTACCCGGCAGCCCCCGTCGTCTTCACCTCCCGTCCGTTCCCGCGGCCCATTCGGCCGCCCCCGCGTCCAGCAGCGCGGCCAGCCGGTCCCGGTCCGGCAGCGGTCCGTGGTCACCGGTGACCCGCAGCGCGGCGCCCGCGGTGAGGTGTCCGAGCCGCAGCGCCCGTACGGTGTCCTCGCCGCGCAGCAGCCCGGCGAGGTACCCGGCGGCGAACGCGTCACCGGCGCCCACCGGTTCGACGACCCCGACCCGGGGCGCGGGCACCGTGTGGACCCGGTCGCCGTCGAACGCGGTGGCCGCCCGGCCGCCGTCCTTGACCACGAGGACGCGGGGCCCGGGCAGCAGCTCGCGCACGGCGGCCGCGTCGGCCAGGTGCCCGCCCCACAGGGCCTGGGCCTCGTCCAGGCCGACGAAGGTGATGTCCGCCCGCCGCGCGAAGCCGAGCAGCACGGTCGCGGCCGTGCCCTCCGGCCAGAGGGCGGGCCGGTGGTTGACGTCGAAGCTGACGGGGCAGGGCCGTTCGTCCGCCGGGGGTTCCAGCAGCGCGGCGACCAGCTCGTGGCAGCTCGCCGAGAGGGCCGGGGTGATGCCGCTGAGGTGGATGAGCCCGGCGGTGCGCACGGCCTCGTCCTCCAGCAGCTCCGGGGTCAGCGCCGAGGCGGCGGAGCCGCGGCGGTAGTAGTGCACCCGGGTGCCGTCGGGGCCGGGGTCCTTGACGAGGAGCCCGGTCGGGCGGTGCGGGTCGGTGCGCACCCCGCTGACGTCGACACCGGACGCGGCGACCTCACCGCGGATGCGGCGGCCGAACGGGTCGTCGCCGAGGGCGGAGACCCAGCGGGCGGGGATCCCGTGGTCGGCGAGGTACACCGCCACGTTGGACTCGGCGCCTGCGATCCGTACCCCGAGCCGGTCGGACCCCTCCAGCGGGGCGGCCGGTTCCGGCACCAGTGCGGCCATGGTCTCGCCGATGCAGGTGACCGGGGGCCGGGCGGTCGCGGTCATGCGGCACTCCCCTGCCGGTAGGCGGCGGCCGGCGGGCCCGGCACCTCGACGCGCACGGCGAACACCGCGCCGTCCAGCGGTCCGGGTGCGGCCAGTCCGTGCCGGGCGCTGGTGATGTACAGGGTGTCCCCGTCGAGGCAGAGCCCGGCGGGCTGCGATGCGGGGAGCCGGATCTGCCGGTCGGGCGTTCCGTCGGCGCGGTAGCGGTGGACGGTGCCGGTGCCCCAGACCGCGGTCCACAGGGCGCCCTCGTCGTCGACCGTCATACCGTCCGGGCTGCCCTCGCCGAACGAGGCGAAGGTGTCCGGCGCCCCCGGCAGACCGCCGGCCGGGTCCACCGGGTAGCGGCGGATGACGCCCTTCGCGCTGTCGGCGAGGTACATCACGGTGCCGTCCGCCGTGAACGCCGGGCCGTTGGGCACGGTCAGGCCGTCCAGCACCCGGGTCACGGAGCCGTCGTGGCCCGTCCGGTAGAGGGAGCCCGCGCCCTCGTCCGCGTCGTAGGACATGCTGCCCGCCCAGAACCGGCCCTGCGGATCGGCGGTGGCGTCGTTCATCCGCATCGCCGTGGCGGCCCCGTCCTCGGGGCGGGCGAGCCACTCGGGGCTGCCGTCCGGGGCGATCAGGCAGACGCCCGTTCCGGCGGCGGCGATCCAGTGGCCGGGGCGGTCGTGGACCGGGGCGACGGCACCCAGGGGGGTGTCGAGCCGGGCCAGTTCGGTGAGCGGGGCCGTGCCGTCGCCGGGGCCGGACAGCAGCCGTCCGGTGAGGATGTCGACGAGGACGATGCGGCCGTCGACCGCGCGGATGCCCTCGCCGAGCCCGAGCCGGTCGGCCCACCGCACGGCCGGTGTGCCGGCGGTCATCGTCCGCTGTCCGCGGGGAGGCGCACGGCGTCGAGGAAGGCCCGGGTGCGTGCCCGCAGCGCGTCGGTGCTGCCGCCGTCGGCCGCGTCGCCGATCAGCGGGGAGCCGACGCCCACGGCGGTCGCGCCCAGGGCGAGGTAGTCGCGGGCCGCCCCGTCGTCCACTCCCCCGACCGGTACGAACGGCAGGTCCGGGAACGGTCCCCGCAGCGCCTTCAGATAGCCCGGGCCGCCGGCCTGCGCGGCCGGGAAGAGTTTGTACGCGTCGGCGCCGAGCCGCCGCGCGGCGACGATGTCGCTCGGCGTCATCACGCCGGCCAGCACGGGCAGCCCGAGCCGTTTCGCCTCGGTGACGCCTTCGCAGACGGCCGGGGTGACGACGAAGTCGGCCCCCGCCTCGTGCACCGCGGCCGCGTCCCCTGCGGTCAGGACGGTGCCGGCGCCGAGGGGTGCGGACGGTCCGAGTGCGGCGCGGGCCCGGCGGATGACGTCGAGCGCGTCCTTGCCGCTGAGGGAGACCTCGATGAGGGGCAGTCCCTCCTCGGCCAGGGTGAGTACGGTCCTGAGTGCGGCGTCCGCGTCGTCGCCGCGCACGATGGCGACGATCCGGTGGGTGCGCAGCTCGGTCAGCAACTCCACGTGCGGGTTTCCTTCCTATCGGTTCTGTACGGCGGTTGTGGTGTCCGCGGTCACGGTGAGGCGCCAGCGGACCTCGCCGCCGGCCGGGACGACAGCGGCGTCGCCCTCGCCGGCGGCCGCCAGGCCGAAGACCCGGCCCAGCATCGGTTCGACCCCGACCGAGCGGTACGGCTCCTGCTCGGGGAAGCCCCCGAGGTTGCGCCACAGGGCGACGGACACCGGCTGCCCCTCGGCCTCCACGGTCATCCGCAGCACGGCTGTTCCATCGTGGACACTCACCTGCCGGGTCTCGACGACCGCGCCGACGGCGGTGCCGTCGTCCGGGCCGAGCCGGTCGAGGCCGGCGGGCCAGGAGCAGGGCGTCCAGTCCGCGCCGCCGTCCGGGTAGCGGCGGACCGGGGTGCCGTCCGGGATTCCGATGCGGGCACCCGGAGCGAGGTCGAGCAGGGCGTGGGCGGCCCACAGGAAACGGTAACCGGGTGCGGCCGTGAGCCGGTAGTCGGCCACCGCCCGGTGCCCGTCGGTCCGGATCAGCCGGCCGAGCCGGAAGTCGGGGCAGTCGACGGACTCGGTGCCGTCGGCCCCCCGCTGCCAGGGCCGGGCCCAGGCGTCGCCGTGGTCGGGGGTGCCGCGCACGGTCGGTACGCACTCCTCCAGACCCCCGGCGTCCGCGAACGCGTCGCCGGGACGGACACCGGCGCGGCGCGGCTCCGGACGCTGCCAGAGCCATTCGCGTCCGGCCGCGTACAGGGAGGTCCACCGGCCGCCGTGTACCGGGTCGGTCCCGATCCGCAGGGGGGCCATGGCGCTCACCACTCGGCGAAGGAGCCGTCGTCGTGCCGCCACACCGGGTTGCGCCAGGCGTGTCCGGTCCGGTCGGCCGCGCGTACGGCGTTCTCGTCGACGGTGATGCCCAGCCCCGGCAGGACGCCGCGCCGGGCGTGCCCGTCCTCGAAGCGGAAGGGTTCGGTGTCGACGACGTAGCTGAGCAGGTCGGCGTCCTTGTTGTAGTGGATGCCGCGGCTCTGTTCCTGGATGAGGAAGTTCGGGGTGGCGAAGGCGATCTGGAGGCTGGCGGCGAGGGCGATCGGGCCGAGGGGGCAGTGCGGGGCGAGCTGCACCCCGTAGGTCTCGGCGAGCGAGCCGATGCGGTGGACCTCGGAGATGCCTCCGGCGTGCGAGAGGTCCGGCTGGGCGACCGCGATCCCGGCCGTCAGCGCGGGCAGGAAGTCGGCGCGTCCGTAGAGCCGTTCGCCGGTGGCGATGGGGACGGAGGTGGCGCCGACGAGGGCGGGCAGCAGGTGGCCCAGCTCGGGCAGGAGGGGTTCCTCCACGAAGAGCGGGTGCAGCGGTTCGATGGCCTGGAGGACCCGGCGGGCCCCGGCCGGGCCGAACCGGCCGTGCATGTCGATGGCGACGTCGCGGCCGGGTCCGAGCGCCTCGCGGGCGGCGGCGACCCGTTCGACGACGGCGGCGGTCTCGGCGGGGGTGTCCAGGGGGGCGGTGCGGCCCGCCGCGTTCATCTTGACGGCGGTGAAGCCGGCCTCGACCTGGGCGGTGATCTCCTCGGTGAGCCGGGCGGGTTCGTCGCCGCCGACCCAGGCGTAGACGCGGACCCGGTCGCGCACGGGGCCGCCGAGCAGGGCGTGCACGGGGGCGCCGTAAGTCTTCCCGGCGATGTCCCACAGCGCCTGGTCGATTCCGGCGACGGCACTGGAGAGGACCGGCCCGCCGCGGTAGAAGCCGCCCTTGCTGAGGACCTGCCAGTGGTCCTGGATGCGCAGCGGGTCCTGGCCGATGAGGTATTCGGCGAGGACGTCGACGGCGGCCCGGACCACTTCGGCGCGGCCCTCGACGACGGGTTCGCCCCAGCCGACGACGCCCTCGTCGGTCTCGATCCGGCAGAACAGCCAGCGCGGCGGTACGAGGAAGGTCTCGATACGGGTGATCTTCACCGGTCCGCGTTCCCCTCGTCGGTGGCCGCTCCGGTGCCGTGCACCCGGTCGAGGTCGCGTACGGCCTGGTCGAGCAGGGCCCGCATGGCGTGTTCCGCGGCGTCCGGGTCCCGGTCGCGCACGGCGTCGAGGACGGCCCGGTGGCTGGGTACGGGGTCCTCGCCGTGCTGGGAGCTGTGCACGATCTCGTCGCGGTGGGCGAGGCCGGACTCGATGACCATCTCCATGCGTTCCAGCAGTTCGTTGTGGGTGGCGGCGAGGAGTGCGCGGTGGAAGGCGAGGTCGGCCTCGACCGCGTGGGCCGCGCCGCCCTCCTGCTCGCCCATCGCGGTGATGGCGGCTTCCAGGGTGACCAGGTCCTCCTCGGTGCGCCGGGCGGCGGCGAGCCGGACGGCGGCCGGCTCGATGATGCCGCGGACCTCGCCGAGGTTGCGCAGCAGTGCCAGGTCGGCGCCGGTGCCGCCGGCGAACTGCCAGCGCAGTACGTCCGCGTCGAGCAGATTCCAGTCCGCGCGGGCCCTGACGAAGGTGCCGCGCTTCTGGCGCGCGTCGACGATCCCCTTGGCCGCGAGGACCTTCAGGGACTCCCGCAGGGCGGTCAGGCTGACGTCGAGCTCGCCCTGGAGCGCCACGAGGTCGAGCGTCGCCCCTTCGGGGATCTCGCCGCTCAGGACCCGGCGCGCGAGAGTCTCCACGGTCTGGCCGTGCACTCCGCGGCGCGCGTATGGCGTCATGTCTGTGTGCCTTTCTGCTGTGCGATGGGGGCTGGGGCGGCGGTCAGGCCGAGGACTTGACGACGGACCAGCCGCCGTCGACGAGCAGGCTCGATCCGGTGATGTAGGACGCCTCGTCGGCGGCGAGGAAGGCGATGGCCGCGGCCGCCTCCTCGGGGGTGCCGAAGCGGCCGGCGGCCGTCTCGGCGACGCTCTGGCGCCGGTCCTCCTCCCCCACCCGGTCCCAGGCCGCGGTCAGGATGGGTCCGGGCAGCACGGCGTTGACCCGCACCTCGGGCCCGTACTCCACCGCGAGCTGTCCGCACAGGGAGAGCAGCGCACCCTTGGAGGCCGCGTAGGCGGGGTGTCCGGGGATGCCCTTGTGGGCGTGGACCGAGGAGGTGAGGACGGCGGCGCCGCGCTGTGCGCGCAGGTCGGGCAGGACCGCCCGGAAGCCGAGGAAGGCGCCGGTGAGGTTCACCGCGAGCTGCCGCTCCCAGGAGGCCACGGTCATCTCGTGGGCGGGGGTGACGTCGACCGTGTAGGCGTTGCTCACCAGGACGCCGACGGGTCCGAAGGTGTGCGCCGCGTCCACGGCCCGCTGCCAGTCGGCCTCGTCGGAGACGTCCGTACGCACGAAGAGGGCCCGGCCACCGTCGGCGCGGATGCCGGCGGCGACACGCTCGCCGGGGTCCGGTGCGATGTCCGCGAGGATCACCGCGGCGCCCTCGGCGGCGAGGCGTTCCGCGGTGGCCGCGCCGATGCCCGAGGCGGCTCCGGTGACCACGGCCACCTTGTCGGCGAAGCGGGGGTTTCCGTTCATGGGGCGGCTCGACTCCTCGGGGTTCGTGCGTGTTCTCGGCGACTCTAGTGACGGTGCGTCGGGCGGGCGGGCTACTGCCGGATCAGGACGGTGAGTTCGGCGTCGTACCGGGCGGTCCAGGCGAACGGCAGTCCGTAGTGCCGCAGATGGGCGCCGCTGTGGACGGCCCCGGTCTGCTGGTCGGTGTAGCGGGCGGCCGGGTCCAGGCCGCGCAGGCGCAGCCGGGCGGGGCGTCCCGGGACGAGCGGCGCCCCGTCCAGGCGGCCGGTGTTCCAGGCGGTGACGGCGATCCGGGCGCCGCCGTGTTCCACGTACTGGACTCCGCAGGTGGCGTCGGCGGGGGTGCCGAGGAGGTGGACCTCGCCGTGGTGGACGACGTCGCGGATCTCCTTGTAGCGGTTCACCCAGACGGCCGCCTCGGCGCGCTGCTCGGCGGACCAGGTGCGGATGTCGGCGCCGATGCCCAGGACCCCGGCCATGGCGGTGACGAAGCGGAAGGCCAGGGAGCGGGGGCGCGGGTCGAAGACGCCGGGTGCGTCGGTGACCCAGGAGCTCATGGTGTGCGGGGCGTGCGCGTGCAGATAGCCGAACTGGATGGCGAGACGGTCCAGCGGGGCGGTGTTGTCGCTGGGCCACATCACGTCGGTGCGGGCGAGGGTGGCGTGCTCGATGCGGCCGCCGCCTCCGGCGCAGCCCTCGACGGTGACGTGCGGGTGGTGGTCGCGCAGGTGGTCGAGGACGCGCAGGTATCCGGCGACGTGCCCGGCGTCCAGGTCCTGTGCCCCGGCGGGTCCTGCGCCGGGCCGGCCGCGTTCGGTGGGCGGGCGGTTCATGTCCCACTTGAGATAGCTGATGGCGTGGTCGCCGAGCAGCCGGTCGAAGGTGGCGATGACGAAGTCCTGGACGTCCCGGCGGCCGAGGTCGAGGAGCAGCTGCTCGCGCACGAGCGTGGCGGGGCGGCCGTCGATCCGGTAGACCCAGTCGGGGTGTTCGGCGTAGAGCGCGGACGCCGGGCTGACCGACTCGGGTTCGACCCAGAGGCCGAAGTCCATTCCGGTGGCGCGGACCTCGTCGATGAAGTGGTCGAAGCCGTCGGGGAAGTTCGCCGGGTCGGGGTGCCAGTCGCCCAGTCCGCCCTTCTCGTCGTGCCGTCCGGTGAACCAGCCGTCGTCGACGACGAACAGTTCGGCGCCCATGCCGGCGGCGATCCGGGCGAGTTCGAGCTGGGCGGCGGCGTCGACGTCGAAACCGGTCGCCTCCCAGGAGTTGTAGAGGACCTTGCGGGTGCGGTCCATCCGGCCGCCGCTCAGCCGGCGCTCGTAGCGGTGCCAGACCCGGGCCAGGCCGTCGAGGCCGTCCGGGCTGAACGCGCAGGCCAGCCGGGGGGTGGTGAGGGTGTCGCCCGGGGTGAGCCGGACGGCGCCCTCGTGGGGCACCCGCCCGGCCGCGATCCGTACCGCGCCGCCGGGTTCGGCGTCGGCGGTCAGGTGCCAGTTGCCGGACCACTCCAGCGCGACGCCGTACGTCGGGGTGTCGTGGCCGTCCGGGGCGGCGGCGTCCTGGACGGCGAGCCAGGGCACGTAGGCGTGGCCGGGGACGCCCTGGGTGGAGGCCATCTCGAAGCGGCCGCGGTTCAGTTCGAGCTGGGTGCGGGTGAACTCCTGGCACCACTGGCCGGTGAGGTAGGTGAGCCGGGCTCCGTCGGTGACGGGGACGGTGACGGCCGCGGAGTGGATGCGTTCCAGCCGCAGTTCCCCGTCGCCGGTGCAGCTCAGCTCGGTCCAGCGCAGGATCACGTCGGTGCCGGGCACGGTCTCGTAGCAGAGGACCGCGCGCAGTCCCTGCAGCTCGTCGGTGAAGGCGAGGCGCAGGGCGTGGTCGCCGTCGGCGGTGGCGGAGTCGAAGGTCCACCAGGTGCCGCGGTCCTGGCCGTGGCGGCCGGCGACGAGTTCGGCGCCGGTGAAGGGGCGCATCCCGTACGGCAGGTACTCCGCGGGGGCGGCGTCGGCGGGGGTGATGAAGTGGGTGCGGTGCGGGTGCGCGAAGGGCGACTCGCCCGTCTCGACGCCGTGCGGGCCCCAGGCGGTGAGCTCGGCCCAGCGGCCCTCGCCGGCGATCCGTACCGCGTAGGTGGTGTTCTCGGTGCGCAGCAGCCACCGGTCGTGCGGGGTCACTTGACTGCTCCCAGATTGAGGCCGGCCACGAAGTGGCGCTGGAACTTGAGGAAGACGATGACGGTCGGGGCCGCGGCGATGACGGAACCGGCCGCGATGACGTTCCACATGGAGACGTACTGGCCCTGGAGTCCGATGAGCGAGGCGGTGATGGGCATCCGGGTGTCGGTGCGCAGCACGGTGATGGCCCACAGCAGGTCGTTGAAGATCCAGGTGAACGACAGGGCGCTGAGCGCGGCCATGGCGGGCTTGGCGAGCGGCAGGATGATCCGGGTGTAGATCTGCCAGGGGCCGGCGCCGTCGATGACGGCGGCCTGCTGGATCTCCGGCGGGATGGACCGCATGAAGCCGTGCAGCACGAAGACGTAGAAGCCGATGCCGAAGCCGACCTGGACGCCGATGAGGGCGTACAGCGAGTCGTACAGGCCCAGCAGTTCGCTGAGTTTGGAGACCGGGACCAGCAGGATCTGCGGGGGCAGCAGGTTGCCGCCGAGCATGAGCAGCAGGAGCGTGCGGCGCAGCGGTACGTCGTAGCGGCTGAGCGCGAACGCGGCCGTCGAGGCGAGCAGCAGCGACAGCAGCACCGACGGGATGGTGACGAGCAGGCTGTTGATCAGTGCGCGCTGCTGGCCGCCGTCCACCCAGGCCTGGCGGAAGCCGTCCAGGGTGAAGGAGTGCGGCAGGCTGCCGACTCCGTGGGCGGCGACGTCGTCGAAGGACCGGACGCTGGTGACGAGGACCAGCGCGATGGGCAGCAGCCAGAGCACCGCGAGCAGTCCGGCACTGGCGTGGAAGCCGGCGGTGCCCCAGATCCGTCGCCGTCCCGGTCCGGTGCGCGGGGTCGGGGTGTGGGTGGCGGTCATGCGTCGGCCTCCCGGAAGGCGCGGACGAGGTAGGACGCGATCACCCCGAAGGCGAGCAGGAAGATCACGACCGCGAGGGCGGAGCCGTAGCCGAGTCGCAGCGACTGGAAGGCGGTGGAGTACATGTAGGTGCTGAGGAGTTCGGAGGAGTGGTACGGGCCGCCGCGGGTGAGCGCCCACACCACGTCGAAGGAGCGCAGCGAGTCGATGACGATCACCGACAGGACGACGGCGTTGACGCTGCTGAGCTGCGGGAGCGTGATGTGGCGGAACTGCTGCCAGCGGGTGGCGCCGTCCACCTTCGCCGCCTCGTAGAGCACCGGGTCGATGCCCTTGAGGCCGGCGAGGTACAGCACCATCACGTAGCCGATCTGGCGCCACAGCGCGGGCACGATCACGGCGTACAGGGCGGTGTCCTGGTCGGCGAGCCAGGCGTGGGTGAGGCCGGAGAGCCCGACCGCTTCGAGGGTCTTGTTGATCAGCCCGTCGGGCTGGTACATCGCCTGCCAGACCAGCGCGGTGGCCACCAGCGAGAACACCACGGGCAGGAAGAGCGCGGCACGGTAGAAGCCGACGCCGCGGCGTTCCTGCTGGAGCAGCAGGGCCGCGCCGAGGCCGAGGGCGGCGGAGAGGCCGCCGAAGAGCAGCAGCCAGATCACGGTGTCCAGGGCGGCGGTCCGGAAGACCGCGTCGCCGAACATCTCGCGGAAGTTGCCGAGTCCGATGAACTCCGGGGCGGAGACCCCGTCCCACTTGGTGAAGGCGAGGTAGAAGCCCTGGAGCGCCGGCCAGAACACCCAGAAGGCCTCGGCGAGCAGCGGTACGAGGACGAAGGCGAGGACGACGGGCGGGACCCGGGTGGCCCGCTTGCGGGCCGGGGGCCGGTGCCCGGTGTGCTCCCGGGTCTCCTTCCGGGGTGCGGTGAGTACCGCCATGTCACTGGCTCCAGATCTTCTGCGCGTCCCGCTGCCACGTGGTGAGGATCGAGCCGATCTCCTTGGGCTTGGCCAGGAAGCGGGTGAGTGCGGTGTCGGCGGTGGGTGCGAGGGCGTCGCTGGAGTCGCGGTTGAAGAACTGCGTGATGTCCGCGGCGCTCTCGATCAGCTTGCGGCCCTTGATGACGAGCGGGGTTCCGCTGTCCTTCGCGTCCGGGTGGGTGGGCAGCGAGGTGCCGGAGGAGCCCTTGAGGTAGATCTCCTGGGCCTCGGCGGTGGCGAGGTAGCGCAGGAGTTCCTTGGTCTCGTCCTTGCGGCCGGTCCGGGCGCTGGCGAAGTAGCCGTCGGTCGGGGCCTCTTCGGCGAGCGGGACCTTCGGGTCGATGACCGGGAAGCGGAAGAAGTCGATGTCGCCGAGCTGCTCCTTGGGCGTGGCGTCGGCGAAGAAGGTGCCGATGAGCATCATGCCGGTGCGGCCCTGGAGCAGCGCGGTCGTCGCGTCCTGGAAGGGCAGCGCGGTCGAGTTGGGGTCGAAGTAGGGCAGTGCCTCGCTCCACCGGTCGAAGACCTTGCGGACCTCGGGGTCGTCGAAGCGGTGCTTTCCGGCGAGCAGGTCGCGGTGGTAGGCCGCGCCGTTGATCCGGATGTTGAGGTAGTCGAACCAGGAGGAGGCGACCCATGGGGTGTTGCCGCCGGCGCCGAGGCCGATCGGGGCGACGCCCTTGCTCTTGAGCTTGTCGCACAGGTCGAGGAACTCGTCCCAGGTCTTCGGCTCCTTCACACCCCACTTGGCGAAGTGGGACTTCCGGTAGAAGACGCCCCACCAGTAGTAGGTGGTCGGGACGAAGACCTTCTTGCCGGCCGAGTCGGTGCAGAGCTTCTTCTGCGCGTCGGAGTAGCCGGCCAGTTCAGGCTTCTGCCAGATGTCGCTGACGTCGAGCAGCAGGTCCTTCTTGGCGTACGACTCCGCGACGGATCCGGGGTACCAGGTGTAGAGGTCCGGCGGGTTGGCCGAGGTGAGGTAGGTCGGCAGCTGGGTGCGGAAGGTCTCCGAGGCGACGGTGTTGAGCGAGCCCGTCGCGCCGCCCTTCTTGTTGAAGGCGTCGACGACCTCCTTCATCGCGGACTTCGCCTGCGGTGCGGAGAGGTTGGACTGCAGGGTGACCGCACCCCCCGAACTCCCCTTCCCGCCGCTGGACGAGGAGGCGACGCAGCCGCTCGTCACCGCGGCGGCGCCGACGGCCGCGGCACCGGCGAGGAAGGTACGGCGGCTCTTTGCTGTGGTGTTCATGGGACTCCCTGTGCGCCCACGGAACGGGGCCCGGCCCCCTGACGGCCGGGCCCTCGTTCGGCTGATACAGACTGACGGGGCGAGTGAGCCACCGTCAAGATTAATTACTAATTTATTTATTCTTATGTGGTCCGCGGCCCCTGATCAGGCAGCGTCCACACTCAGACCGAGCCCTGCCGGACGAGCCCGCCGACACCGCGGAAGGCCGTCAGCACTCCGCCGTCGGGCCCTGCCACGGCGGCGAGTTCCCCGTCGAAGGCCCCGCTGGCGAAGGTCTTCTCCTGGGACCAGTCGCCCCAGCCGCCGGTCGCGGTGTGGGTGCGCTGCCAGAGGGTGTAGTCGCCGGCGCGGACGTAGAGCCGGACCTGTCCCCCGGTGGCGACGAGCGCGGGACTGCCGCTCACGGTGCCGCCCAGCGAGGACCAGTCCGACCAGTGGCCGGAGGCGTCCCGCACCCGGGTGCGCACCGAGTCGTCGTCGGCCCGCACGGCCAGATGGGTGCTCCCCGCCGCGTCGGTGACGGCCGAGGGGCGCCCGTACAGCGCCGTTCCCCCGGGCGCGTCGAACGCCGTCCAGCCGGTCGCGGCGTCACGGCTGTGGATCCGTCCGTCGGTGCCCCTGGCGAACAGGGTCCAGCGTCCCGATCCGTCGTACGCGGCGGCCGGGGTGTCGGCGAGCGCGCCGCCGAGCTTCTGCCAGCGGCCCCAGCGGCCGTCGGCGTACGAGATCCGGTAGGCCGCGTCATCGGTGCCGCGGGCGAAGACGTCGATCCGGCCGCGCCCGGCGGCGTAGGCGGCGGGCTCCCCCACGATCCTGCCGTGCGTCGGTCCGCCGAGGCCGGTGGCCCGGGCGTTCCAGTGCCCGTCGCGCCCTTCGCGCTGCTGGAGCGATCCGTCGGCGCCCCGGGTGAACACGCTCAGCCGGTCGCCGTCCCGCACCAGCGCGGGACTCGCGTCGGACCGGGTGCCCAGCGAGGTGCCCGGCGCCTCGTCCCGGCCGTTCAGCGCGAGGAAGGCGGTGCCGTGCGCGGGCACCTGGACGGTGTACGAACCGGTGTGCGTGCCGCGGCCCTTCCTGGCCCGCAGGTCCCGCACGCCCACCGGACCGCCCAGTCCGGCGTCGGCGAAGCTCACGGTGCGCTCGGCGGCCCGGTCGGACCGGTTGAGGAGCACCACGGCCCGCTTGCCGGTGCCCTTGAGCACCTTGCTGTAGACGTCCCCGGTGGCGTCGGTGGCGACGCGCACGCCCTGGATCGCCAGGGGGTCCTGGTCGACCGCGATGATCTCCGGGTTGCGCAGGGCGTCGGTCATCTCCCGCGGCAGGGTGCGCGGGTCCGAGCCGATGACCAGCGGGGAGCTCATCTCGGCCCACATCACCAGCTGCGTGGTGGACTCCTCCGGCGTCAGCTCGTACGAGCCGTCCGCCAGCTTGCGCGTGGGGATCAGGTAGTCGGGGTCGTTGTAGTGACCCGGCCCCTGAGCCTCCGGATGCCGGGCGTTGGCGTCCAGGCTGCGCAGGATGTTCGGCCACTGGCCGGCGGTCGGGGTGCCCCAGGCGATGTCGGTGCCGGTCCGCCATGAGTCGCCCGTGGTCGGGCCGTAGACGTAGGCGTTGTGGGCGTCCTGTGCCGGGGTGTGCGGCAGGCCCCAGTCGTCGGTCAGCGGGTTGCAGAGATTGAGCAGCATGCGCCGGCCGGACTTGGCGACGGCGTCGCTGAACTCCTTGAACGCGGGCCCGGGATCGATCTTCTCGGTGATCCCGCAGAGGAAGTCGACCTTGATCGCGTCGACCTTCCAGCCGGCGAACTGCTCGGCGTCCTCGCGGTAGTGGCCGCGGCTGCCGAGCCCGCAGGTCTTGCCGCCGTCGTAGGTCCCGGCGTCGGTGTAGATACCGGCCCGCAGCCCGCGCTCGTGCAGATAGTCCACCAGGGCGGGGATGCCGGAGGGGAACCGGCCGGGGTGGGCGACCAGCCGCCCCCGGTCGTCCCGCGGGTCGTCGGCCTGCCAGCCGCCGTCCAGCCAGACGATGTCGTAGCCGCTGTCCTTGAGGCCGCTGCTGACCAGATGGTCGGCGACCGACCTGACCTGGTCCTCGGTGGGGGCGCCCAGGCCGTAGTAGGTGTTCCACCCCATGTACGGGGTCGGCGCGAGGCCGCTGTCGTAGTACGGCGGAGCGGCCGGGCCGGGCCGCTGGCCGGCGTGTGCGGCCGGCGCCGACACGGCGACCAGTACCGCGGCACCCAGAACGGCCGCGGCGCGCCGGGCAGGCGTCATCCTTGCACCATGCGAAATCAACTGATTCTCCCAGAAGTTGGGGATATCCGGCGCCCGGCCTCCGGAGATCACGGGGCGGCGCCACGCACAGGACTGTGACGGCTCACCCATCCCTCCGTCAAGATTAATTACTAATTAAGTGAAAGTTAGGTTCCCGGGCGGGCGTCCGGCCCGGCCGGGAACGGAGACAGCACGGCGGAGGCCGGTCGGACAGATGTCCGACCGGCCTCCGCCGTGCTGTTCGCGGCGTCCGTGCCGCCGCCGTCAGGCCTTGTTCGCCGGGCCGCCGATCTGGATGCCGGCCATGCGGGTCCACTCGTACGGACCCGTGTGGACCTTCGCAGCGAACTCGCCGTCGAAGGACTCGTGCATGGTGATCCCGGACTTCCGCGCGGCGCTCTCGGCGACCGCGTACGAGGGGGCCACCAGGTCGCCCCAGCCGCCGTCCTCGCCGACGAGGACGATGCGGGTGCCCGTCTGCCCGATGTAGGCGAGCTGCCCCTCGGCTCCGCCGTGCGCCTTCGCGAAGGCACCGATCTGCTTGGCCAGCCGGGCCGCCCTGCGCTCCGCGCGCGCCGCCTGCCTGCCGTCCACCTGCTGGGTCTCAGCCGTCTCTGCCATGCACAGGATGCTACCGAGCGGTAGATCCACGTGCGACGGGCGGGGAGCGTGGCGTGGGCCACGATCCCCGCCCGTCGGCAGGTCGAACAGAGGGGGTGCTACCGCAGGAAGGGGTCCACCGCCACGGCGACGAAGAGCAGCGAGACGTAGGTGATCGACCAGTGGAACAGCCGCATCTCCTTGAGCTTCCCGCCGGTCACGCCGGCCTTGGCCCGGTTCAGCAGGCCGTGCGCCTCCCAGAGCCAGAAGCCGCCGGTCAGCAGCGCCACCACCGTGTAGAACCAGCCGGTGTAGCCCAGCGGGGTCAGCAGCAGCGAGACGGCGACCATCACCCAGCTGTAGAGGACGATCTGGCGGGCGACCACCCGATTGGAGGCGATGACCGGGAGCATCGGGACGCCGACCCGCGCGTAGTCGTCCTTCACCTTCATGGAGAGCGGCCAGTAGTGCGGCGGCGTCCAGAAGAAGATGACGGCGAAGAGGATCACCGCGGCCCACGACATCGAGTTCGTCACGGCCGACCAGCCGATGAGCACCGGCATGCAGCCCGCGATGCCGCCCCAGACGATGTTCTGCGACGTACGGCGCTTGAGCAGCATCGTGTACACGACGACGTAGAACAGCAGGGCGCCGAGCGACAGGGCCGCCGACAGCCAGTTCACCAGCAGCCCGAACCAGACCGTCGAGACCACCGCGAGGGCGATGCCGAAGGCCAGGCACTCCCGCGGGCTCACCATGCCGGTGACCAGCGGGCGCTGCGACGTACGGTCCATCAACGCGTCGATGTCGCGGTCGATGTACATGTTCAGTGCATTGGCACCGCCGGCGGACAGGTATCCGCCGATGGTGGTAGTGAGCACGAGCCACAGGTCGGGTACACCCTGAGCGGCCAGGAACATCACCGGAACAGTGGTGATCAGCAACAGCTCGATGATCCGAGGCTTGGTCAGTGCCACGAATGCCTTGACACGGGCCCCGAATGGGCGATGGCCCCCTGGGCTCGGAGTCAAGGCGACCCCTGCGGGTCGGGACTCGACGGCCGTCACGCACACCCCTGACAGAGAAATCCCAGCAAGCTCCGGGCGTGAAGGCCCAGTAAAGACTTGCGCGAACCAGACCACTGTAGACGTTGGGGACAGGCCCTCCTTCGCGGGGGTCGGTCGTGTTGATGTGGCGCTGGGCGTTGCTGCGGCACACAAGCGAACCGACTCCCGCGTCCCAGCGGCGCGCCGGTCCGCACGAGGTCTCGAACCACTCGCGCAGGTGTGCGCCGGCGCGCTCACCGAGCGGCCTCAGGAGTGAGCCCGCACGCTCATCGGAGTGACCCATCGGAGGGCCCCGGCGCTCATACGGGAGGCGGATTCGACGGGCCGCCCGCACCCTGGAAGGACCCGGAAATCACGGGTCCGGACGGGGGTAGGCTCGACAACGCCCGGTGCGGTCACAGTCACCGGTTTACGACAGTGGAGAGGAGCCCTGACTCAGGGTGAGCACCAAGCCGACCACCACAGACCTCCAGTGGACCGAATTGGACCAGCGGGCCGTGGACACCGTCCGCGTCCTCGCCGCGGACGCCGTACAGAAGGTCGGAAACGGCCACCCGGGTACGGCCATGAGCCTGGCTCCCGCCGCGTACACCATCTTCCAGAAGGTGATGCGGCACGACCCCGCCGACGCGGAGTGGACCGGCCGCGACCGGTTCGTCCTCTCGGTGGGCCACAGCAGCCTGACCCTCTACATCCAGCTCTACCTGGCCGGGTACGGCCTGGAGCTCGATGACCTGAAGGCCTTCCGCACCTGGGGCTCGAAGACCCCGGGGCACCCGGAGTACGGCCACACCACCGGCGTGGAGACGACGACCGGCCCGCTGGGCCAGGGCGTCGCCAACGCGGTGGGCATGGCCATGGCCGCCCGCTACGAGCGCGGCCTGTTCGACCCGGAGGCCGCCCCCGGCACCTCCCCCTTCGACCACATGGTGTGGGCCATCGCCGGTGACGGCTGCCTCCAGGAGGGCATCTCCGCGGAGGCGTCCTCGCTGGCCGGGCACCAGAAGCTGGGCAACCTGGTCCTGCTGTGGGACGACAACCACATCTCCATCGAGGGCGACACGGAGACCGCGGTCTCCGAGGACACCCTGAAGCGCTACGAGGCGTACGGCTGGCACGTCCAGCGCGTCGCGCAGCTGCCCAGCGGCGACCTGGACCCCGCGGGTCTGTACAAGGCGCTCCAGGCCGCCAAGGCCGAGACCACGCGGCCGTCGTTCATCGCGGCCCGCTCGATCATCGCCTGGCCCGCCCCGCACGCCCAGAACACCGAGGCCGCGCACGGCTCGGCGCTCGGCGACGACGAGGTCGCCGCGACCAAGAAGGTGCTGGGCTTCGACCCGGAGAAGTCCTTCCAGGTCGCCGACGAGGTCATCGCGCACACCCGTGAGGCGCTGGACCGCGGCCGCGAGGCCAGGGCCGAGTGGGAGAAGACGTTCGCCGCGTGGCGCACCGCCAACCCGGAGCGCGCCGCCGAGTTCGACCGGATCTCCGCGGGCGAGCTGCCCGCGGGCTGGGAGGACAAGCTCCCGGTCTTCGAGCCCGGCAAGGACGTCGCCACCCGCGCGGCCTCCGGCAAGGTGCTCCAGGCGCTCGGCGAGATCGTGCCCGAGCTGTGGGGCGGCTCCGCCGACCTCGCGGGCTCGAACAACACCACGATCGACAAGACGTCGTCGTTCCTCCCGGCGGGCAACCCGCTGCCGGGCGCGGACCCGTACGGCCGCACGATCCACTTCGGCATCCGCGAGCACGCCATGGCCGCGGCCATGAACGGCATCGCGCTGCACGGCAACACCCGCATCTACGGCGGCACCTTCCTGGTGTTCTCCGACTACATGCGCAACGCGGTGCGGCTGTCCGCGCTGATGCACGCGCCGGTGACGTACGTGTGGACGCACGACTCGATCGGTCTCGGCGAGGACGGCCCGACCCACCAGCCGGTGGAGCACCTGGCCTCGCTGCGCGCCATCCCGGGCCTGAACGTCGTGCGCCCGGCCGACGCCAACGAGACCTCCCTCGCCTGGCGCGAGGTCCTGCGCCGCTACACCAAGGTGTTCGGCAAGGGGGCTCCGCACGGTCTGGCGCTGACCCGCCAGGGCGTGCCGACGTACGAGGCGAACGAGAACACGGCCAAGGGCGGCTACGTCCTCTTCGATGCCGAGACGCCCGATGGGAACAGCGCGGCGCCCCAGGTCCTGCTGATCGGTACCGGCTCCGAGGTGCACCTCGCCGTCGAGGCGCGCGAGGAGCTCCAGGCCGCCGGCATCCCGACCCGTGTGGTGTCGATGCCGTGTGTCGAGTGGTTCGACGAGCAGGACCAGGCGTACAAGGACAGCGTTCTGCCGCCGTCCGTGAAGGCCCGGGTCGCCGTCGAGGCGGGCATCGGCCTGACCTGGTACCGGTTCGTCGGGGACGCCGGCCGGATCGTCTCGCTGGAGCACTTCGGTGCATCGGCCGACGCCAAGGTCCTGTTCCGCGAGTTCGGCTTCACCGGCGAGGCCGTCGCGGCCGCCGCCCGGGAATCTCTCGCCGCCGTCACGCGCTGACGCCGTTATACGACTAGTAGGAGATGCAATTCTCATGACAGACGCACTCAAGCGCCTCTCCGACGAGGGCGTGGCGATCTGGCTCGACGACCTTTCACGCAAGCGGATCACCTCGGGCAACCTCGCCGAGCTGATCGACCAGAGCCACGTCGTGGGTGTCACCACCAACCCCTCGATCTTCCAGAAGGCGATCTCGCACGGCGACGGTTACGAGCAGCAGCTCACCGACCTCGCCACCCGCAAGGTCACCGTGGACGAGGCCATCCGCATGATCACCACGGCGGACGTCCGTGACGCCGCCGACATCCTGCGCCCGGTCTTCGACACCACGGACGGCCAGGACGGCCGGGTCTCCATCGAGGTCGACCCGCGTCTGGCCCACCACACGGCGGCCACGGTCGCCGAGGCGAAGCAGCTGGCCTGGCTGGTGGACCGGCCGAACACGCTCATCAAGATCCCGGCGACGAAGGCCGGCCTGCCGGCGATCACCGAGGTCATCGGCAAGGGCATCAGCGTCAACGTCACGCTGATCTTCTCGCTGGAGCGCTACCGCGAGGTCATGGACGCCTACCTGGCGGGCCTGGAGAAGGCGAAGGCCGCGGGCCTGGACCTCTCCAAGATCCACTCGGTGGCCTCGTTCTTCGTGTCCCGTGTGGACTCCGAGATCGACAAGCGGCTCGACGCGGTCGGCACCGACGAGGCCAAGGCGCTCAAGGGCAAGGCGGCTCTCGCCAACGCCCGGCTCGCCTACCAGGCGTTCGAGGAGGTCTTCTCCTCGGACCGCTGGGCCGCGCTGGAGAAGGCGCACGCCAACAAGCAGCGTCCGCTGTGGGCCTCCACCGGTGTGAAGGACCCCGCGTACAAGGACACCCTGTACGTGGACGACCTGGTCGCCCCCGGCACGGTGAACACCATGCCCGAGGCCACCCTGGACGCCACCGCGGACCACGGGCAGATCACCGGCAACACCATCGCCGGTACCTACGAGCAGGCCCGCGCCGAGCTCGACGCCATCGGCGGCCTCGGTGTCTCGTACGACGACGTCGTGCAGCTGCTCGAGGACGAGGGCGTCGACAAGTTCGAGGCGGCCTGGATCGACCTGCTCAACTCGACCGAGGCGGAGCTCAAGCGCCTCGCCCCTTCGGAGGGCTGACCACTTTGTCTGGTGTTCCCGGAGCCAACCCGCTCCGTGACGCCCAGGATCGACGGCTCCCGCGCATCGCGGGGCCGTCGGGCCTGGTCATCTTTGGCGTCACGGGCGATTTGTCCCGTAAAAAGCTGATGCCCGCCGTCTACGACCTGGCCAACCGCGGCCTGCTGCCGCCGGGCTTCTCGCTCATCGGTTTCGCACGCCGCGAGTGGCAGGACGAGGACTTCGCACAGGAGGTCCACGACGCCGTCAAGCAGCATGCCCGTACCCCGTTCCGTGAAGAGGTCTGGCAGCAGCTCATCCAGGGGATGCGCTTCGTCCAGGGCGACTTCGACGACGACGACGCCTTCGAGACCCTGAAGGCGACCATCCAGGAACTCGACAAGGCACAGGGGACGGGCGGCAACTTCGCCTTCTACCTCTCCGTGCCGCCGAAGTTCTTCCCCCAGGTCGTCCAGCAGCTCAAGAAGCACGGGCTCGCGGACCAGAAGGAGGGCTCCTGGCGGCGTGCCGTCATCGAGAAGCCCTTCGGTCACGACCTCAAGAGCGCGCAGGAGCTCAACCAGCTCGTGCACGACGTGTTCCCGCCCAACGAGGTCTTCCGGATCGACCACTACCTGGGCAAGGAGACGGTCCAGAACATCCTGGCGCTGCGGTTCGCCAACACGATGTTCGAGCCGATCTGGAACCGGTCCTACGTGGACCACGTCCAGATCACGATGGCCGAGGACATCGGCATCGGCGGCCGGGCCGGCTACTACGACGGCATCGGCGCAGCCCGTGACGTCATCCAGAACCACCTGCTCCAGCTGCTGGCGCTGACCGCGATGGAGGAGCCCGGCTCCTTCCACCCGAAGGCCCTGGTCGCCGAGAAGCTCAAGGTGCTCACCGCCGTCGAGCTGCCGGAGGACCTCGGCAAGCACACCGTGCGCGGCCAGTACGCGCACGCGTGGCAGGGCGGCGAGGAGGTCCTCGGCTATCTGGAGGAGGACGGTATCGACCCCAAGTCGAAGACCGACACCTTCGCCGCGATCAAGCTGACGATCAACAACCGCCGCTGGGCGGGCGTTCCGTTCTACCTCCGTACCGGAAAGCGGCTCGGCCGCCGGGTCACGGAGATCGCGATCGTCTTCAAGCGCGCCCCCTACCTCCCGTTCGAGTCCGGGGCGACCGAGGAGCTGGGCAGCAACGCCCTGGTCATCCGGGTCCAGCCGGACGAGGGCGTGACCGTGCGGTTCGGCTCCAAGGTGCCCGGCACCTCGATGGAGGTCCGGGACGTCACGATGGACTTCGCCTACGGCGAGTCCTTTACGGAGTCCAGCCCGGAGGCCTACGAGCGGCTCATCCTCGATGTGCTGCTCGGCGACGCCAACCTCTTCCCCCGCCACCAGGAGGTCGAACTCTCCTGGGACATCCTCGACCCGATCGAGGAGTACTGGGACAAGCACGGCAAGCCCGCGCAGTACCCGTCGGGCACCTGGGGCCCGGCCGAGGCGGACGAGATGCTCGCACGAGACGGACGGAGCTGGCGCCGGCCATGAAGATCGATCTCACGGAAACCACGTCCAGCAAGATCAACCAGGCCCTGGTGTCGGCCCGCCGCGCCATCGGCACCCCGGCGATCGGCATGGTCCTCACGCTGGTCATCGTCACCGACGAGGAGAACGCGTACGACGCGCTCAAGTCGGCGGGCGACGCCTCGCGCGAGCACCCCTCGCGGATCATCGCGGTGATCAAGCGGGTCAGCCGCTCGCCGCGCAGCCGGCGCGACGCCCGGCTGGACGCCGAGGTCCGGGTCGGCTCGGACGCGGGCACCGGCGAGACCGTGGTGCTGCGGCTCCACGGCGAGCTGGCCAACCACGCCCAGTCGGTCGTCCTGCCGCTGCTGCTGCCGGACGCCCCGGTCGTCGTCTGGTGGCCCGAGGGCGCGCCCGCCGATCCGGCGAAGGACCCGTTGGGCGCACTCGCCCAGCGCCGGATCACGGACACCTATTCGGCGGAGCACCCGATCGACGAGCTGGCGGTGCGCGCGAAGACGTACACCCCCGGCGACACCGATCTGGCCTGGACCCGGATCACGCCCTGGCGCTCGATGCTGGCGGCAGCGCTCGACCAGCAGGCCGTGGACGTCCTCTCGGCGACGGTCGAGGGCGAGTCCGAGAACCCGAGCTGCGAGCTGCTGGCCATGTGGCTCGCCGACCGGCTCCAGGTCCCGGTCGAGCGCACCATGTCGGGCGGTCCCGGTCTGACGGCCGTCCGGATGGAGACGAAGAACGGCACGATCGTGCTGGACCGGGCCGACGGCTCGCTGGCCACGCTCTCCATGGTGGGACAGCCGGACCGTGCGGTGGCGCTCAAGCGCCGGGAGACCGCGGAGCTGCTCGCCGAGGAGCTGCGCCGGCTCGACCCGGACAACACCTACGAGTCCTCGGTGAAGTTCGGCGTGGACCGGCTCGGCGAGACGGCGAAGCCCAAGGCTGCCGCGGCGGCCAAGCCGGCCGACGCGGCCGCTCCCGCCGCCAAGAAGGCGACGGCACCGGCGAAGAAGGCGGCGTCGAAGTGACCGTCGTCCCGCAGCTCGTCGTGCACCGCGACAAGGAGCTGATGGCGCAGGCCGCGGCGGCCCGGCTGATCACGAAGATCGTGGACGCCCAGGCCGCGCGCGGGGACGCCTCGGTGGTGCTCACCGGCGGGCGCAACGGCAACGGTCTGCTGGCCGCGCTCGCCGGGGCGCCCGCGCGGGACGCGGTCGACTGGTCGCGGCTCGACCTGTGGTGGGGCGACGAGCGGTTCCTGCCGGAGGGCGATCCGGAGCGCAATGTCACGCAGGCCCGCGAGGCCCTGCTGGACTCGGTGCCGCTGGACCCGTCCCGGGTGCACGCGATGCCGGCGTCGGACGGGCCGCACGGCCCGGACGTCGACGCGGCGGCGGCCGCGTACGCCGCCGAACTGGCCGCCGCCTCCCGCCCGGAGGACCACGGGCCGGTGCCGGTGTTCGACGTGCTGATGCTGGGTGTCGGGCCCGACACCCATGTCGCCTCGCTCTTCCCCGAGCTGCCCGCGGTACGGGAGACCGAGCGCACCGTCGTCGGTGTGCACGGGGCGCCCAAGCCGCCGCCCGTCCGCGTCACGCTCACGCTGCCCGCCATCCGGGCGGCGCGCGAGGTGTGGCTGCTCGCGGCGGGCGAGGACAAGGCGGAGGCCGCGGCCATCGCCCTGTCGGGGGCCGGTGAGATCCAGGCCCCCGCGGCGGGTGCGTACGGCCGCAGCCGCACGCTGTGGCTGCTGGACGCGGCGGCGGCCTCGCGGCTGCCGCGCGCCCTGTACCCGCCTGCGTCTGCCTGATCCGTCGTCAGCGGTACGCCTCACAGGCCCGGTTCGCTCCTCGGAGCGGGCCGGGCCTGAGGCGTGAAAGGCTCGGCCCATGCATATCGGAAGCGTGGTGATGGGCGCGTCGGACGTACGGCGTGCGGCGGCGTTCTGGAAGGCGGCGCTCGGTTACGTCGAGCGCGAACCGCTCACCGAGGACTGGGTGGTGCTGGTCCCCGCCGACGGGTCCGGGCCGGGGGTGTCGCTGGGCCGGAGCGATGTTCCGGTGCAGGAGGTCCCCCGGGTCCACCTCGACCTGTACACCGAGGAGCAGGACGCCGAGGTGGCCCGGCTGATCGGGCTCGGCGCCGTCGGGACCGACTGGAAGCTGTACCCCGAGGACCCGGACTTCGTGGTCCTCGCGGACACCGAGGGCAACCGCTTCTGCGTCATCGACACGACGCACGGCTGACCGGGGCTCATTCGCCCGCCGGGGCCCGCTCCAGGAAGGGTTCGAGCAGGCCGGGGACGGCCTCGGCGGCGAAGGCGAGGCCCTCGGACGCGCCGGCGTCGTACACGGTGTACGCACCGGCCCCCGCGGCCGTCGTCGCGGTGACGTTCAGCACCCCGGCCCGGCGCTGGAAGTACGACTGACGCACCGTCCAGCCGATCACCCCGGCCCGCTCCAGCGCGGCGGTGGAGCGGCGCAGGGCGCCCGAGCGGGTCACCAGGTAGTCGCCGCTGATTGCGTGACCGAGCCCGCGGTACGCGTCGCGGGCCAGCAGCACGCCGACGGGCAGCCCCACGGCGGCGCAGCCGAGCGCGATCCAGAGCAGGACCGGGGTCAGCAGGGCGCCGAGCAGGGCCAGGACCAGGACGGGCCCCAGGACCGCCCAGCACGCCCTGCGGAGCCTCCGGCCGCGTGCGGCGGGCGGGTGGGCGGTCAGCGCGGCACCGGTCGGGGACACGGTCGCGCGCAGCACGGCGGCGGCGACGTCGTCGGCGACCGGCCGGGGCGCGGGCGGCAGCAGGGTGTTGTGGTCGCCGTGCTGCTCCTCGTCGTCCTTGGCCAGTCCGGTGGTGATGGCGTCGACCCGGGCGGCGCCCAGCAGCCGGACCCCGAGCGGTTCGACGAGGTCGACGCCGCGCAGCCGGCGCTCCTCGATGGAGACGGAGCGGGAGGTGAGCAGCCCGCGCCGGATCCGCAGGGTGCCGCCCGGTTCGCGTTCGAGGCGGTAGTTCCACCACATCTCGACCCAGAGCCCGAGGGCGCCGGCGGTCCCGCAGAGCGCCGCGCCGACGACGAGGAGCACGATCACCGTGGCCAGTGAGGAGTCCCGGTACTGCTCGCCGACCCATTCGATGACCTGGCCCTGCGCCCCGAACCAGTCGCTGACCTGCATCACGGCTCCGGCCGCCGCGCCGGCGAGCGCGGGGGCGACGAACGAGACCGGTGCGTAGCGGATCCAGCGCGGGTCGAGCGCGACGAGGTCGCCCTCGCGGTGGCTGCCGGACGCCTCCGCGGGCCCGCGTTCCAGGAGCGCGCGGCGCAGCCGTTCGCCCTCGGCGCGCAGGACCGGGTCGAGCTCCAGGGTGGACTCGCCGCCGGTGTGCTCGCCGGTGCCGATCCGGACGGTGACCAGGCCGAGGACGCGCTGGAGCAGGTGGGCGGTGAGGTCGACGCTGCGGATGCGCTCGCGGGCCAGGGAGCGCTTCTTGACCAGCAGGAGGCCGGTGTGGAGTTCGACCCGGTCGGCGCCGACGCGGTAGCGGGTGCGGCGCCAGCGGACGTGGTCGGCGCCGGCGCTGCCCGCGATCAGGAGGGCCGCGCCCGCCAGCACCCAGGCGACGGCGGGGCCGAACCCGAAGCGGCCGGAGAGCCCGAGCGTGACCGGTACGGCGGCACCGGCCGCCACTCCGGCGGTGACGAGGGCGGTGAGCCAGACCGTGCGCCGGTCGAGCGACCGCCAGTCCCCGGGCGGGGCGGCGGTGCTCATGTGGCGTCGCCCGGGGTGTCCTGGGTGATCCGGGTCAGCCGCTCGGCGAGCTCGGCCGCCAGTTCGTGGTCGAGGCCCTCGATCCGGACGGCGCCCTTGGCCGATGCGGTGGTGACGGTGACCGTGGCGAGCCTGTAGAGCTGTTCGAGGGGGCCGCGCACGGTGTCCACGGTCTGGATCCGGGACATCGGCGCGATCCGCCACTCCTGCCACAGCACCCCCGTCCGGACGTACACCGCCTCGTCGGTGACCTCCCAGCGGTGGGTGCGGAACCACCAGAGGGGGACGAGGGCGGCGCAGCCGGCGCCGAGGACCGCGAGGACCGCGGCGGGCAGCAGCAGCCAGAACCTGGCGGACGCGAGGAACGCGCCCAGCACCGCCAGCACCACCACCGGCACGGCCGTCAGCAGCAGCCACCGCGCCCGCCACCAGCCGACGGCCCGCGGGTCCAGCGTGTGGACCGGCGGCCGCAGCCGCACGGCCCCCTCCCCCCTGGTCACGGTCTCAGCGCCCCCGGAGCTCGCGGTACGCGGCGACGAGCGCGGCGGTCGAACTGTCCAGCTGCTCGGCGCCCTTGCCCTCCGTCAGCACCGGCTCGATCCGCTTCGCGAGGACCTTGCCGAGCTCGACGCCCCACTGGTCGAAGGAGTCGATGTTCCAGACCGCGCCCTGGACGAAGACCTTGTGCTCGTACAGCGCGATCAGCTGGCCGAGCACGGACGGGGTCAGCCGGTCGGCGAGGAGCGTCGTCGTCGGGTGGCTGCCGCGGAACGTCTTGTGCGGCACCAGTTCCTCGGGGACCCCCTCGGCGCGCACCTCTTCGGGTGTCTTGCCGAAGGCCAGCGCCTGCGTCTGGGCGAAGAAGTTGGCCATCAGCAGGTCGTGCTGGGCGACCAGTCCGGGCAGCAGGCCCTCGACCGGCTCGGCGAAACCGATGAAGTCGGCCGGGATGACCTTGGTGCCCTGGTGGATCAGCTGGTAGTAGGCGTGCTGGCCGTTGGTGCCGGGGGTGCCCCAGACGACCGGACCGGTCTGCCAGTCGACCGGGCTGCCGTCCCGGTCCACGGACTTGCCGTTGGACTCCATGTCCAGCTGCTGCAAGTACGCCGTGAACTTGGACAGGTAGTGGCTGTAGGGCAGCACGGCGTGCGACTGGGCGTCGAAGAACGCGCCGTACCAGACACCGAGCAGGCCCAGCAGCAGCGGGACGTTCTCCTCGGCCGGGGCGGTGCGGAAGTGCTCGTCGACGAGGTGGAAGCCGTCGAGCATCTCGCGGAACCGGTCCGGGCCGATGGCGATCATCAGCGAGAGGCCGATGGCCGAGTCGAACGAGTAGCGGCCGCCGACCCAGTCCCAGAACTCGAACATGTTGGCGGTGTCGATACCGAAGTCGGCGACCTTCTCCGCATTGGTCGACAGGGCCACGAAGTGCTTGGCCACCGCGTCCTGACCGGCACTCAGACCGGTCAGCAGCCAGTCGCGCGCCGAAGTGGCGTTGGTGATCGTCTCGATCGTGGTGAAGGTCTTCGACGCGATGACGAAGAGCGTCTCGGCCGGGTCGAGGCCGTGCAGCGCCTCGTGCAGGTCGGCGCCGTCGACGTTGGAGACGAAGCGGACGGTCAGCGAGCGGTCCGTGAAGGAGCGCAGCACCTCGTACGCCATGGCGGGGCCGAGGTCGGAGCCGCCGATGCCGATGTTGACGATGTTCTTGATCGGCCTGCCGGTGTGACCGGTCCACTCCCCCGACCTGACGCGCTCGGAGAACGCGGCCATCTTGTCGAGCACGGCGTGCACGGCGGGCACCACGTTCTCGCCGTCGACCTCGATCACGGCGTCCCGCGGGGCGCGCAGCGCGGTGTGCAGGACGGCGCGGTCCTCGGTGGTGTTGATCTTGTCGCCACGGAACATCGCGTCGCGCAGGGCGGCGACGCCGGTGGCGCCGGCGAGCTCACGGAGCAGCCGGAGCGTCTCGTCGGTGACCAGGTGCTTGGAGTAGTCGACGTAGAGGTCGCCGACCCGCAGGGCGTATCCGGTGCCCCGCTCCGGATCGTCCGCGAACAGCTGCCGGAGCTGTGTCGCCCCGAGCTCCTCGCGGTGCTTGCCCAGTGCGGTCCATTCCGGCATCTGGTTGAGCCTGGTTCGGCTTCGTGCGTTCATCCCGGACATCAGCCCACTTCTTCTCGTAACCGCAGTTCCCCGCTGCCCCTCCAACTTAATTGATCAGGGCGGCGGACGGGACAACGGCGGGCTGCGGCACGGCAGAAGCGTTCCGGCCGGACACCCTGGGGGTGTCCGGCCGGTGAACAGCTTCTACTGAGGCACGAGGGTGTCAGATCTCGCCGCGGAGTTTCGCCAGGGCCTCGGCGAGGATCGCCTCACCGTCCGCGTCGCTGCGCCGCTCCCGTACGTACGCCAGATGCGTCTTGTACGGTTCGGTGCGCGGCGGGTCCGGCGGGCTGTCCCGGTCCTGGCCGGCCGGGAATCCACAGCGCGGGCAGTCCCAGGTCTCCGGTACCTGCGCGTCATGGGCGAAGCTCGGCTGCGTCTCGTGCCCGTTCGAGCACCAGAAGGAGATGCGGGCCCGTGGCGCGGACTCGCCGCGCTCGGCCTCCCCCATCGGCCCCGCTCCGACCCGGCTTCCCCGGATCGCGTTGCCACTTGCCACGGTCGTAACTCCCTGCGTGATGGTGCTCGAAGATGCCCCAGTCTACGTAAGGCCCAACGCGCGTCCAGTGATTGGAGTTACACCCTCACCGGAATCGCGTACGACGGGTCAGCTGTCCAGCTTGATGAGCAGACCGAGCACCACGATGCATGCGAACCAGCCGAGGCCGACCACGACGGTGATGCGGTCGAGGTTGCGCTCGGCGACCGAGGAACCGCCGACGGAGGACTGCATGCCGCCACCGAACATGTCGGAAAGACCGCCGCCCTTCCCCTTGTGCATCAGCACCAGCAGCATCAGCAGCAGGCTGAAGACGATCAGGGCGATCTCGAACCCCAAAATCACGGCTGGTCCCTACTTTCCGGAATTCCTGACTGCATGTGCGAACAACGGGGGCCGGGAGGCTGCCCTCCTGGCCCCCGCTAGGGTACGACGGATCCGCGCTACCGCATACTCACTGGTCGCGGAAGCGGACGATCTTGACGAACTCGTCGGCGTCCAGTGCGGCGCCGCCGATCAGCGCGCCGTCCACATCGGGCTGCGCCATGATCGCGGCCACGTTGCCGGACTTCACCGAGCCGCCGTACTGGATGCGGACCGCGTCGGCCAGCTCCTGCGAGTACAGCTCGGCGAGGCGGACGCGGATCGCACCGCAGACCTCCTGCGCGTCCTCGGGGGTGGCGACCTCGCCGGTCCCGATGGCCCAGACCGGCTCGTAGGCGACCACGATGGTCTCGGCCTGCTCGGCCGGGATGTCCTTCAGCGCACCGTCGAGCTGCGCCAGGGTGTACGCGACCTGGTCACCGGCCTTGCGGATGTCCAGGCCCTCGCCGACGCAGAGGATCGGGGTCAGGCCGTGCTTGTACGCGGCCTTCACCTTGGCGTTGCAGACCTCGTCGGTCTCCGCGTGGTACTGGCGGCGCTCGCTGTGGCCGACGGCGACGAAGGTGCACTTCAGCTTGGCGAGCATCGGGCCGGAGATCTCACCGGTGTACGCGCCGGAGTCGTGCGCCGAGATGTCCTGGGCGCCGTACTTGATCTTCAGCTTGTCGCCGTCGACCAGCGTCTGCACGGAGCGCAGGTCGGTGAAGGGCGGCAGGACGGCGACCTCGACGGCGTCGTAGTCCTTGTCGGCCAGGGCGAAGGCGAGCTTCTGGACGTGCGCGATGGCCTCGAGGTGGTTGAGGTTCATCTTCCAGTTGCCCGCCATCAGCGGGGTCCGGCCTTGGGCGGTAGCAGTCATGAAAGGTCAGTCCTCCAGTGCGGCGAGGCCGGGAAGCGTCTTGCCCTCGAGGTATTCGAGGCTGGCGCCGCCACCGGTCGAGATGTGTCCGAACGCGTTCTCGTCGAAGCCCAGGATGCGGACCGCGGCGGCGGAGTCGCCACCGCCGACCACGCTGAAGCCGGACGAGTCGACGAGGGCCTGGGCGACGGCCCGGGTGCCCTCGGCGAAGTCGGGGTGCTCGAAGACGCCCATCGGGCCGTTCCAGAAGACGGTGGCCGCGTCGGCGAGCTTCGATGCGTAGAGCTTGTTGGTCTCCGGACCGTTGTCCAGACCCATCTGGCCGGCCGGCATGGCGTCGGCGGCGACGGTGGACGGGTCGGCCGGGGCCTTGGTCTTGAGGTCGGGGAACGCGGGGGCGACCACGACGTCGACGGGGAGCACGAACTCCACGCCCTTCTCCTCGGCGCGCTTGAGGTACTCCAGCACCACCGGGATCTGGTCCTCCTGCAGCAGCGAGCTGCCGACCTCGTGGCCCTGGGCCTTGAGGAAGGTGTACGCCATGCCGCCGCCGATGAGGATGCGGTCGGCGCGCTCCAGGAGGTGGTCGATGACGCCGAGCTTGTCGGAGACCTTGGCGCCGCCGAGCACGACGGCGTAGGGCCGCTGCACGTCGTCGGTGAGCTTCTTCAGGACGCCGACCTCGGTGGCGATCAGGTCGCCCGCGGCGTGCGGGAGCCGGGCCGGGAGGTCGAAGACCGAGGCGTGCTTGCGGTGCACGGCGCCGAAGCCGTCGCCCACGTACACGTCGGCGAGCTCCGCGAGCCGGTCGGCGAACGCGCCGCGCTCGGCGTCGTCCTTCGACGTCTCGCCGGCGTTGAAGCGGAGGTTCTCGATGACGGCGACCTTGCCGTCGGCGAGCGCGGCGACCGTGGCGCGGGCGGACTCGCCGACCGTGTCGGTCGCGAAGGCCACGTCGGTCCCGAGCAGCTCACCGAGCCGGGTGGCCGCGGGGGCCAGCGAGAACGCCGGGTCCGGGGCACCCTTCGGGCGGCCCAGGTGCGAGGCGACGACGACCCGGGCGCCGGCCTCGGCCAGCTTGCGCACGGTCGGCTCGACGGCGCGGATGCGGCCGTCGTCGGTGATGGTGGTCCCGCTGAGCGGCACGTTGAGGTCGGCGCGGACGAATACGCGCTTGCCGGTGACCCCTTCGGCGAGAAGTTCGTCGATCGTCTTCATCTGTCTGGACTCCTTGGAGAACGAGGGAGCATGCAGCGGGGCTCGAACGGCGCTGCGTTGCGCTGTTCGAGCCCCGTGCTCACATCGAGGTGCCTGCCGATCCGAGGATCAGAGCTGGCCGCCGACGAAGACGGTCAGGTCGACGAGGCGGTTGGAGTAACCCCACTCGTTGTCGTACCAGCCGAGGATCTTCACCGTGTTGCCCTCCTGGACCATGGTCAGGGAGGAGTCGAAGGTGCAGGACGACGGGTCGCTGACGATGTCCGAGGAAACGATCGGGTCCTCGGTGTACGTCAGGAAGCCCTTGAGGTCGCCGTCGTCGGACGCCTTCTTGAACGCGGCGTTGACCTCGTCCTTGGTGACCTCGCGCTGCAGGGTCACGACGAGGTCGGTGGCGGAACCGGTCGGGACCGGGACGCGCATCGCGATGCCGTCGAGCTTGCCCTTGAGCTGCGGCAGGACCAGGGCGGTGGCCTTGGCGGCACCCGTCGTGGTCGGAATGATGTTCTCCGCGGCGGCGCGGGCGCGACGCAGGTCGGAGTGCGGGAAGTCCAGGATGCGCTGGTCGTTGGTGTACGCGTGGACCGTCGTCATCAGGCCCTTGACGATGCCGAAGTTCTCGTCGAGAACCTTGGCCATCGGCGCCACACAGTTGGTGGTGCAGGAGGCGTTGGAGATGACGTGGTGGTTGGCCGCGTCGTACTTGTCCTGGTTGACGCCCATCACGATGGTGATGTCCTCGTCCTTGGCCGGAGCCGAGATGAGGACCTTCTTGGCGCCACCCGCGATGTGCTTGGCTGCGTCGGCCTTCTTGGTGAAGATGCCGGTCGACTCGATGACGATGTCGACGCCCAGCTCACCCCACGGGATGTCCGCCGGGTTGCGCTCCGAGAGCACCTTGATGGTGTGACCGTCGACGGTGATGGTGTCGGCGGTGTGGCTCACCTCTGCCTTGAGACGACCCAGAATGGTGTCGTACTTCAGCAGGTGGGCCGTGGTCGCAGTGTCACCCAGGTCGTTGACAGCCACGATCTCGATGTCCGCACCCTGCTCCAGCAGCGCGCGGAAGTAGTTACGACCGATGCGGCCAAAGCCGTTGATGCCTACGCGGATCGTCACGAACCGATCTCCTCGTTAGGTACGCCGGTTTTCGACGCCGGCGAGTTGTATGGGATGTCCCCGACCGCCTCCGACCCTACCTCTCCGAAGCCGCCGGGGTGACATCGAGAGGGGCCGTACGCACGGCGGAGGCCCGTACTCCCCAGTAGGAGTACGGGCCTCCGGTTGTCCGGCCACCCCCGCTGCGACGATTACGCAGCGTCAACACCCGCGGGTGTGCGGGGTGTTCCCGCCGCGGCTGACCGGCGGGGGTGCGGATCAGCCGACCAGGCCGTCGGCCAGCTCTTCGCTGAGAGTGGACTCCGTGCTCGGGATCCCGAGGTCCTGGGCCCGCTTGTCGGCCATCGCGAGGAGCCGGCGGATGCGTCCGGCGACGGCGTCCTTGGTCAGCGGCGGGTCGGCGAGCGCGCCCAGCTCCTCCAGGGAGGCCTGCTTGTGCTCCATGCGCAGCCGTCCGGCCGCCGCGAGGTGCTCGGGGACCTCCTCGCCGAGGATCTCCAGCGCGCGCCCCACCCGGGCGCCCGCGGCCACGGCGGCGCGGGCCGAGCGGCGGAGGTTCGCGTCGTCGAAGTTGGCGAGCCGGTTGGCCGTGGCGCGGACCTCGCGCCGCATCCGGCGCTCCTCCCAGGCCAGCACCGACTCATGGGCGCCGAGCCGGGTCAGCAGGGCGCCGATCGCGTCGCCGTCCCGGACGACGACCCGGTCCACGCCGCGCACCTCGCGGGCCTTGGCCGCGATGGAGAGCCTGCGGGCGGCGCCGACCAGCGCGAGCGCGGCCTCCGGGCCCGGGCAGGTCACCTCCAGCGAGGAGGAGCGTCCCGGCTCGGTCAGCGAGCCGTGGGCCAGGAAGGCGCCGCGCCAGGCCGCCTCGGCGTCGCAGGTGGCCCCCGAGACCACCTGCGGGGGCAGACCGCGGATGGGACGGCCGCGGCCGTCCACCAGGCCGGTCTGGCGGGCCAGCTGGTCGCCGCCCGCCACCACGCGCACGACGTAGCGCGAGCCGCGCCGCAGTCCGCCGGGCGCCATCACGATCAGCTCCGAGCTGTGCCCGAAGATCTCGAGGATGTCGCGCTTCAGCCGGCGCGCCGCCATCGCGGTGTCCAGCTCCGCCTCGATCACAATCCGGCCGCTCACCAGGTGCAGCCCACCCGCGAACCGAAGAATCGCCGAGACTTCTGCCTTCCTGCAGCAGGTCCGGGTTACGGGAAGCCGAGAGATTTCGTCCTTCACCGCTGGCGTCATCGCCATGGGCCGATCCTTCCATGCATCCGAAAAATACGGTCGTACGCGGCGGCCAACAGCTCCGGATCATGAATCGGAACGCCGTCGGGTGAGGCCACGGGCGCCAGCTCGACCGCGGCGCCGAGCCGTTTTGCGGCATCGGCGAGGGACTCGCGGTCGGGCACGGCGGCCTCGTCGGCCAGCACCACGTCCAGGGCGAGTTTAGGGGCGTGTCGTCCCAAAACCTCCAAATGACGCTGCGGAGAGAAGCCATCTGTTTCACCGGGTTGCGGTGCGAGGTTCAGCGAGAGGACCTTGCGGGCCTTCGTTTCGATCAGCGCGTCCAGCAGATCGGGGACGAGCAGATGCGGGATGACCGAGGAGAACCAGGACCCGGGGCCGAGCACCACCCAGTCCGCGTCCAGGACCGCCGCGACCGCCTCGGGGACGGCCGGCGGGTCGTGCGGGACGACGTGCACGGACTGGACCTCGCCCGGGGTGAGCGCCACGGTCGCCTGGCCGCGCACCGTGTCCACCTGGTCCGGACGGTCCGGGTCGTGGCCCTTCACGAGCGCCTGGAGCTCCAGCGGCACGGCGGACATCGGCAGCACCCGGCCGTGCGCGCCGAGGAGCTTGCCGACCAGGTCGAGGGCCTGGACGTGATCACCGAGCTGCTCCCACAGGGCGACGATCAGCAGATTGCCGACCGCGTGCTCGTGCAGGTCGCCCTTGGACTGGAAGCGGTGCTGGATGACCTGGGACCAGGTCCGGCCCCACTCGTCGTCGCCGCACAGGGCGGCGAGCGCCTTGCGCAGGTCGCCGGGCGGCAGGACGCCCAGCTCCTCGCGGAGCCGGCCGCTGGAGCCGCCGTCGTCGGCGACGGTGACCACCGCGGTCAGGTCGCCTGTGATCCGCCGCAGGGCGGTGAGGGAGGCGGACAGGCCCATGCCGCCGCCGAGCGCGACGACCTTGGGCTGTGCGCCGCCGCGCATGCGGCCGGACAGCGGGGTGCCCCTGCGCAGCCGGCGCAGACGCATGTTGCGACTGGTCACTCGCGCCCCATGTCCCGGTGTACGAGCACGGTCTCGATCCCCTCCGTGGCGAGCCGGGCCGCCAGCTTCTCCGACATGGCCACGGAACGGTGCTTGCCGCCCGTGCAGCCGACGGCGATGGTCACGTAGCGCTTGCCCTCGCGGCGGTAGCCGGCGGCGATGAGCTGGAGCAGTTCCGTGTACTGGTTGAGGAACTCCTTGGCGCCCGGCTGGTCGAACACGTAGTCGGAGACCTCCTCGTTGAGCCCGGTGAAGGGGCGCAGCTCGGGGACCCAGTGCGGGTTGGGCAGGAAGCGGCAGTCCACCACCAGGTCGGCGTCGACCGGGAGGCCGTACTTGAAGCCGAAGGACATCACCGTGGCGCGGAGCTCCGGCTCCTCGTCGCCCGCGAACTGGGCGTCCATCTTGGCGCGCAGTTCGTGCACGTTGAGGCTGGAGGTGTCGATGACCAGGTCGGCGTCGCCGCGCAGCTCGCGCAGCAGGTCGCGCTCGGCGGCGATGCCGTCGACGATGCGGCCGTCGCCCTGGAGGGGGTGCGGGCGGCGGACCGACTCGAAGCGGCGGACCAGCGCGTCGTCGGAGGACTCCAGGAAGACGATGCGCCGGGTGACGCCCTTGGCCTCCAGGTCGGCGAGGGACTCGCGCAGGTTGTCGAAGAAGCGGCGGCCCCGGACGTCGACGACGACGGCGATGCGTGCCACATTGCCCTGCGAGCGGGCGCCGAGCTCCACCATGGTGGGGATCAGTGCGGGCGGCAGGTTGTCGACGACGAACCAGCCGAGGTCCTCCAGACACTTGGCGGCCGTGCTGCGCCCGGCTCCCGACATGCCGGAGATGATCACCAGCTCGGGGATGGCCACCGTGCTGTCGCCCGTCTCGATCGAGGTGCCCGTACTCACGTGTGCTGCTCCGTCTGCTCGGTCTGTGCGGTCGTGCCCGTGTTCAGGTTCGCGTTCGGTCATGTCGTGCTCGGTCATGTCGTGCTGCCCCCGTCGTCCTCTTCGATGATCTCTCCTGTCGCCGTGTTCACGGCGGGCGTGGCCGGGGCGGCCGCGGCGAGGGCGACAGCCACTGATTCCGCCGTCCTGCGGCCTATCCCCGGAACCTCGCAGATCTCTTCGATTGTCGCCTGCTTCAGCTTCTTGACGGAGCCGAAATGCTTGATCAGCGCCTGTTTCCGGGTCTCGCCGAGGCCGGCGACCGCGTCCAGGGGGCTGGAGCGGATGCGCTTGGCGCGCTTGGCGCGCTGGTAGGTGATGGCGAAGCGGTGCGCCTCGTCGCGGACGCGCTGGAGGAGGTAGAGGCCCTCGCTGGAGCGGGGCAGGACCACCGGGTCGTCGTCGTCGGGCAGCCAGACCTCCTCCAGGCGCTTGGCGAGGCCGCAGACGGCGATGTCGTCGATCCCCAGCTCGTCCAGGGCGCGCTTGGCCGCGGCGACCTGCGGCTGCCCGCCGTCGACGACGAGGAGCTGCGGCGGGTAGGCGAACCGCTTGGGCCGCCCGTCGTCCTCCCGGGGCTCGGTGGCGCCGTCGGCGGCGGGACCGGGATCGGCCGGTACGGGGCCGGAGGCGGCGGGGCCCGCGGGGGCGGGGGCCTGTGCGGCGTCCTCCTCCCACTCCCCCGTCCGTTCCTTCTCCTGGAGGTAGCGGCGGAAGCGCCGGCTGATCACCTCGTGCATCGAGCGGACGTCGTCCTGTCCCTCGAAGCCCTTGATCTGGAAGCGGCGGTACTCCCCCTTGCGGGCCAGACCGTCCTCGAAGACCACCATCGACGCCACCACGTCGTCGCCCTGGAGGTGGGAGATGTCGAAGCACTCGATCCGCAGCGGGGCCGTGTCGAGGCCGAGCGCCTCGGCGATCTCCTCCAGGGCCCGGGAGCGGGTGGTGAGGTCGGAGGCGCGCTTGGTCTTGTGCAGTCCCAGGGCCTGCTGGGCGTTGCGCTGGACCGTGGCCATCAGGTCCTTCTTGTCGCCGCGCTGCGGGATGCGCAGGCTGACCTGGGAGCCCCGGCGGCCGGCCAGCCACTGGGAGACGGCGTCGGGGTCCTCGGGGAGGGCCGGGACGAGGACCTCCTTGGGGACCGAGTCGCCGGTCTCCTCGCCGTAGAGCTGCTGGAGCGCGTGCTCGACGAGGCCGGAGGTGTCGACGTTCTCCACCTTGTCGGTCACCCAGCCGCGCTGGCCGCGCACCCGCCCGCCGCGGACGTGGAAGATCTGGACGGCGGCCTCCAGCTCGTCCTCCGCGACGGCGATCAGGTCGGCGTCGGTGGCGTCGGCGAGGACGACGGCGCTCTTCTCCATGGCGCGCCTGAGCGCCTCCACGTCGTCGCGCAGGCGGGCCGCGCGCTCGTACTCCATCTCCTCGGCCGCCGCCATCATGTCCTTCTCCAGGCGGCGGATGTACGTGCCGGTGCGGCCGGCCATGAAGTCGCAGAAGTCGTCCGCGAGTTCGCGGTGCTCCTCGGGGGTGACCCGGCCGACGCAGGGGGCCGAGCACTTGCCGATGTAGCCGAGGAGGCACGGACGGCCGGTCCTGGCGGCGTTCTTGAAGACGCCCGCGGAGCACGTGCGGACGGGGAAGACCCGGAGCATCAGGTCGACCGTCTCGCGGATCGCCCAGGCGTGCCCGTACGGACCGAAGTAGCGCACGCCCTTCTTCTTGGCTCCGCGCATCACCTGGACGCGCGGGAACTCCTCGTTGAGCGTGACCGCGAGATACGGATAGCTCTTGTCGTCGCGGTACTTGACGTTGAACCGGGGGTCGAACTCCTTGATCCAGGAGTACTCGAGCTGGAGCGCCTCGACCTCCGTGGAGACGACCGTCCACTCCACCGACGCGGCGGTGGTCACCATCGTGCGCGTGCGCGGATGAAGGCCGGACAGGTCCTGGAAGTAGTTGGCCAGGCGCTGGCGCAGGCTCTTCGCCTTCCCGACGTAGATCACCCGGCGGTGTTCGTCGCGGAATTTGTAGACCCCCGGGGAGTCGGGGATCTGTCCCGGCTTGGGGCGGTAGCTGGAGGGGTCTGCCATGCCTCCCACCCTACTGGCGGGCAGTGACAGCACGGGTGCCCGTGAGCGGCGCCGCGCTCCGGGACACGGGGTGGGGTCACGTGTCCCGGAGCACGGGGTCATCGGGTCCCAAGGGCCTTCGCGGTCACCGGGTCCTGTTGCGGCCCCGGCGGCGCCGGGCGCTGATGCCGCAGAGGACGAGTACGGCGACGGCGCCCAGCGCCGCCGCCATGGAGGCCGCGCTCATGGCGGTGTCCGCGGTGGTGCCCGCGACCGCGTCCGCCGCGATGGCGGGCCCGGACCCTCCACCGGCGGGTTTCGCGCCCGAGGGCCCGTAGCCGCCCGCCCGGCCCTCGCGGGCGTAGCCGGAACCGGGGAGCTTGTCCGCGTACGCGGCCCGTACCCGGGTGCGGTAGGCGGCCAGCGTGGTGCCGTCCTTGCCGACGGCACGGACGGCGTCCGTGTCCAGCGGGAGCACCCGGCCGCCCTTCTGGACGTACCAGGCGTCGATCTGCGGTTCCCGGAAGACGATGCCGCCGGGCAGCTTGCGGGCACCGGCCGCCGTGTACCGGGCCTCGTCGTCGCCGGTGGCGATGTTCACCACCTGCCAGCTCCCGTCCTTGCCCGGTTCGGGAAGCGTCCAGAGGGACGCCTTCTGCCCGTCCGAGGAGACCGCCGTACTGGCGAGGTAATCCAGTGCGGCGACGGACGCCCCGGGTTCGCCCGCGACGAAGTCCGCGGACAGGGTGCGCACGGGCACGGCCCCGCCCTCGATCCGCGGTGCGGCGGCCGCCCTGCTGACAGCGCCCTCACGGGCGAAGAAGCGGGACAGCGTGTCCAGGGTCGTGGTGTCGGTGGCCGCCTCGTGGGCCGCCGCCAGGGCCGCGGGGGTGGCCGAGGGACCGGTGGCGGCGGCCGCCTGCGGGGCCGCGGTGAGCAGGGCGGCGCCTGCCAGCACGCCGCTCGCGGCGAGGGCCGCGGCGAAGGGACGCGCGCCGCGTGCGGTACGGGCGCCGGTGCGGGCCGGGGAACGGGTGGTGGAGGTCATGCCGTCACGCCCCGATCCGGTAGAGCGAGTGGGTCCAGGAGAACTCGCTGTTGTTCACGTACCAGGCGTGCGAGGCCCAGTTGTAGCGGTTGCTGGAGGGCCAGGGATCGCCCCAGTAGACCCAGCTGTTCGCGTCGTCGTACCCGTACAGGACGTGCATGTGCCCGCCGCCCGAGGACCACTGGATGCGGGTCTCCACCGGCCGTCCGGCGGCTATCTCGGCCTGCACGGTCGGGTAGCGCAGCCAGCCGGTGACGTACGAGCCGGGGTTGATGCCGGCCCAGTTCAGACCGTCCTGGACGTTGCCGAGCGAGGCCTGCGAGTTGGGGCACTCGTAGCCCTGGGTCCGGCCGAAGGCCGCGTTGCAGAACTGGTTCTGGGTGTAGTTCCGGCCGAACCAGGTGGCGATGGTGTTGCCGGCGGCGGCCCAGCACCAGTTCGTCTTCTGCTGCGCCTGCATGCTGATGTTCAGCCGCTGGGTGGCGGCAAGGGTGTCGGACGCCGCGGTGGCGGCGTGGTGCTGGTCGGCGGCGGTGGCGGTCGCCGTGGGTGCGGCGAGCAGTACGGCGGCGAGTACGGCCGTCACCGACAGCCGGCCCGGCCGGATTCTTCGGTTGCGCATGGCGTTCCTCCCGGGGCGGGGGGTGGGGGATCCAAGAAGCGCGTCCGGACGCTGCGAGGAGCATCAACCGTTGTCCGGAACGGGTCAACACGCTTCAATGCGGGGGAACATCGCGGTGTGAACGCCGGTGGCGGGAGTGTGAACACTCCCCCCTGGCCACCTGCGGCCCCACCCCTGTCGGCGCGGCCCGGCCGTCGCCCGCCGTGAACGTTCACCTGGAGGACCCATGCAGCACACCGAGGCCGAACTGGCGCAGGTGCTGCACACCGGCCCGTTCCACCTGGCCCTGCGCACGGCGCTCTCGGTACGCGGGCTGCCGCTGCAGCGGGTGCAGCACCATCTGGCGCACCGGGGGGTCAAGGTCGGCGTGACCAGCCTCAGTTACTGGCAGCAGGGCGCCCGGCGCCCGCAGCGCCCGGAGTCCCTGCGGGCCGTGAGGGCGCTGGAGGAGGTACTGGAGCTGCCGGGGAACTCCCTGCTCGGGCTGCTGGGGGCCGACGGGTCCCGCGGCGACGCCGACCGCCCGCCGGCCCGCTCCTACCGCTCCCTGGTGGAGGCGTCCGGTGCGGTGGAGCGGCTGCTCGCCGCGATGGAGTCACCCACGGACGGCGGGCTGCACACGGTGGGGCATCAGGAGCGGGTACGGATCGGGCCCGGCCGTCAGATGCAGGACCGGAGCTCGCAGCACGTCGTGCGCGCCCACCGCGACGGCATCGACCGCTATCTCGCCGTGTACCGCGGCGATCCGGGCTGCGATCCGGCGCGGGTCGGGGTGAGCGCCCGGGAGAACTGCCGGACGGGCCGGGTCCGCTGGGACGCGGCGGCGGGGGTGCTGGTCGCCGAGCTGCTCTTCGACACCCGGCTGCGTGCGGGCGAGACGTACCTCTTCGGCTACGGCTTCGAGGACGGTACGGGCGGGCCCTGCGGCGAGTACGTCCGCGGTTTCAGCTTCGGTGGCGGGCAGTACGTGCTGCAGGTCCGGTTCGACGAGGAGGCCCTGCCGGTACGGTGCCGGCGATTCGCCCAGGTCTCCGCGGGGGCACCGCGCGGGGGCCGGGCCGATCTCACGCTCACCGGCCGGCACCGGACCGTTCACCTGGTGGAACAGGGGGTACGGCCCGGCCTGGTCGGCATCGACTGGGACTGGGGGTGACGCGGGCCCGCGCACCGTCCGCTCGGCACGGCGCCGGCGGGCCGGTCGGCCGTCGGGTCAGGCGCTCGGCGCCGGATCAGGCGTCGGGGCCGGCGATCAGCTTTCCGCCCTCGACCCTGACCGGGACGGAGGGCAGCGGCACGGTCGCGGGGCCGTGCACGGCCTTGCCGGTCGTGGTGTCGAAGACGCTGCCGTGGCAGGGGCAGTGCCCCTCGTTGTTCTCGACCTTGTTCAGCAGGCAGCCCGCGTGGGTGCACTGGGCGCTGAACGCCTTGTACTGCCCCTTGGCCGGGCAGCTGACGATGACGCGCTGTTCGCTGTAGAGCTTGGACTCACCGACCGTCACCTCGTCCGGGGCGCCGAGCTCGACGGGTGCGGTGGGGGTCGGCGTCTCGGCGTGCCCGAGCTTCGAGTCGGTCGAGCAGGCGGCCACTCCGAGCCCGGCGACGCCCGCGAGAGCGGCGCCCTTCAGCACGGTACGGCGGGCGGCGGGCTGGCCGGACATGCGGTCTCCACGGGTCAGAGGGGCAGAGGTGCCAGGGCTGTCCGGGGCGCCTGGGGCGGCAGGGGCAGCGGTGACGTATCCGACGATACCGGCGGAGACGGACGCCCTCGCGCGCGGGCCGGTCGCACACGCTCGCGCCTGGTCCGCACGGGTGCAGGACAGCTGGTCAGCCCGGGTGCAGGACACGGTCACGGCCGAGGCGGCGGCCCCTCGGAAGGGGTCGCCGCCTCGAAGCGGATATCGGGCCGGGCCGCCGGGGAGCGGCGCCGGCCGTCCCCTCAGGCCTTGCGCGCGCGGGTCGCCTTCTTGGCCGCGGGCTTCTTCGCCGCAGCCGTACCCGCCTTCGCCGTCCCCGTCTTCGTCGCCGCGGCCTTCGCCGTCTTCGTCGCCGCGGCCTTCGCCGTGGCCGTCTTCCTGGCGGGGGCCGACTTCGCGGCGACGGCCTTCTTGGCCGCCGTCTTCCGGGCGGGCTTGCGCGCCGAGGGCACGGCGGCCTCGCTCACCCGGTCCGCGTCCAGGATGCCCTGGAGGAACTTTCCGGTGTGGCTTGCGGGGACACCCGCCACGAACTCCGGAGTGCCCTCGGCGATGACCAGTCCACCGCCGTTGCCCCCCTCGGGTCCCATGTCGATGACCCAGTCGGCGGTCTTGACGACATCGAGGTTGTGCTCGATGACGATCACCGAGTTGCCCTTGTCGACCAGGCCGGAGAGCACCTTGATCAGCTTGGAGATGTCCTCGAAGTGCAGACCGGTGGTCGGCTCGTCCAGCACATAGACCGTGCGTCCCGTCGAGCGCTTCTGGAGTTCGCTGGCCAGCTTCACGCGCTGGGCCTCGCCGCCGGAGAGCGTCGGCGCGGACTGCCCGAGCCTGACGTATCCGAGACCGACCTCGTTGAGCGTCCGCAGGTGACGGGCGATGGTCGGGACGGCCTCGAAGAAGTCCAGGCCCTCCTCGATCGGCATGTCCAGCACCTCGGCGATGGACTTGCCCTTGTAGTGGACCTCCAGGGTCTCCCGGTTGTAGCGCGCTCCGTGGCAGACCTCGCACGGGACGTACACGTCCGGCAGGAAGTTCATCTCGATCTTGATGGTGCCGTCGCCGGAGCAGTTCTCGCAGCGGCCGCCCTTGACGTTGAAGGAGAACCGGCCCGGCAGATAGCCGCGGACCTTGGCCTCCATCGTCTCCGCGAACAGCCGGCGGACGTGGTCGAAGACACCGGTGTACGTGGCCGGGTTGGACCGGGGTGTGCGGCCGATGGGCGACTGGTCGACGTGCACCACCTTGTCGACGAGGTCGTCGCCGTCGACCCGGGTGTGGCGGCCGGGCACCGACTTGGCGCCGTTCAGCTCGCGGGCCAGGTGGGTGTAGAGGATGTCGTTGACCAGGGTCGACTTGCCGGAGCCGGAGACTCCGGTCACGGCGGTCAGCACGCCGAGCGGGAAGGACACGTCGATGTCCTGGAGGTTGTTCTCCCGGGCGCCGTGGACCGTGAGCAGCCGCGCGGGGTCGACGGGACGCCTGATCTCGGGCATCTCGATCGACCGCTTGCCGGTCAGATACTGACCGGTGATCGACTTGTCGTTGGCCAGCAGCTCCTTGAGCGATCCGGAGTGGACCACCTTGCCGCCGTGCTCGCCGGCGCCGGGGCCGATGTCGACGACCCAGTCGGCGACCTTGATGGTGTCCTCGTCGTGCTCGACGACGATGAGCGTGTTGCCCATGTCGCGGAGCCGGACCAGGGTCTCGATCAGCCGGTGGTTGTCGCGCTGGTGCAGGCCGATGGACGGCTCGTCCAGCACGTAGAGCACGCCGACCAGGCCGGAGCCGATCTGGGTGGCGAGCCGGATGCGCTGGGCCTCGCCGCCGGACAGGGTGCCCGCCGCGCGGTTCAGCGACAGATAGTCCAGGCCCACGTCGACCAGGAACTTCAGCCGCTCGTTGACCTCCTTGAGCACCCGCTCGGCGATCTTCTTGTCGCGGGCGTTCAGCTTCATCCGGCCGAGGAACTCGGCGCACTCGCTGATCGACATCGCGGCGACCTGGGCGATGGACTTCTCCATCACGGTGACCGCGAGGACGATCGGCTTGAGGCGGGTGCCCTCACAGGTGGGGCAGGGCACCTCGCGCATGTAGCCCTCGAAGCGCTCCCGGCTGGAGTCGCTCTCCGCCTCGGAGTGCCGCCTCTTGACGAACTGCACCGCACCTTCGAAGGAGGGCGTGGTGTAGGCGCGCTCGCGCCCGTAACGGTTGCGGTAGCGGACCTCGGTCTGGATCTTGTGCCCGAACAGCAGCGCCTTCTTGGCGCGCTGCGGCAGCCCGGCCCAGGGGATGTCCGTACGGAATCCGAGGGCTTCGGCCAGGGCGTTGATCTGGCGGCCGAAGTACTCCTTGGTGTGGCCGTGCGACCAGGGGTGGATCGCGCCCTCGTCGAGGGACTTCTCCTCGTCCGGGACGATCAGCTCGGGGTCGACCTCCATCCGCGTGCCGATGCCCGTGCAGTCGGGGCAGGCGCCGAAGGGGGAGTTGAAGGAGAAGGAGCGCGGCTCCAGCTCCTCGAAGGAGAGGTCGTCGTACGGGCAGTAGAGGTGCTCGGAGTACATCCGCTCGCGCTCGGGGTCGTCCTCGGGGAGGTCGACGAAGTCGAGCACGACCATGCCGCCGGAGAGGCCGAGCGCGGTCTCGACCGAGTCGGTCAGCCGGCGCTTGGCGCTGTCCTTCACCGTGAGGCGGTCGATGACCACCTCGATGGTGTGCTTCTCCTGCTTCTTGAGCGTGGGCGGCTCGGAGAGCTGGATGGTCGCGCCGTCGACCCTGGCCCTGCTGTACCCCTTGGTCTGGAGGTCGGCGAAGAGGTCCACGAACTCGCCCTTGCGCTCGCGCACCAGCGGCGAGAGCACCTGGAAGCGGCTGCCCTCGGGCAGGCCGAGGACCTTGTCCACGATGGCCTGCGGCGACTGGCGCGAGATCGGACGGCCGCACTCGGGGCAGTGCGGCTTGCCGATCCTGGCGAAGAGCAGCCGGAGGTAGTCGTAGACCTCGGTGATCGTGCCGACCGTCGAGCGCGGGTTGCGCGAGGTCGACTTCTGGTCGATGGAGACAGCGGGCGACAGGCCCTCGATGAAGTCGACGTCCGGCTTGTCCATCTGGCCGAGGAACTGCCGGGCGTACGAGGAGAGTGACTCCACGTAGCGCCGCTGGCCCTCGGCGAAGATCGTGTCGAACGCGAGCGACGACTTGCCCGACCCGGAGAGCCCGGTGAAGACGATGAGGGAGTCGCGGGGGAGGTCGAGCGAGACGTTCTTGAGGTTGTGCTCGCGAGCGCCACGGACGATGAGACGGTCGGCCACGCCGGTCCGCACCTTTCTAGAGAGAAGCGGGGGAACTGAGCCCCTGTCCCAGGGTATGGGGGGTGCCACAGCGGTGTACGAAGCTTTCGGCTTCGAGCGTATAGCACGCGCATTCGATTTACGGACGGCTGATGACTCCTTCACCCGAATGAGTGGCGGGGCTAGGCTCGGCCCCATGATTGATCACGCGCACGACCTGGCCGCACTGCGGCAAGCGACCGATCGACTGCTCAGCGCCACGGAGAAACTGGACGACGCGGCACTCGCCGAACCGTCGCGCCTGCCGGGCTGGAGCCGCGGTCATGTCGTCGCGCACCTTTCACGTAACGCCGACGCGCTGGTAAATGTTCTCCAGGGCCGGCCGATGTACGCAGACAGCGAAACCCGCGACCGCGACATCGAGCGGGACGCCCCCCGCCCGCGGGCGGAACAGCTCGCCGACCTGGGCGCGAGCGCGGACCGTTTCGTGGCCGCCGCCGCGGCCCCGGCCGACTGGTCACGCACGGTGGAGCTCCGCAACGGTGTGACGGACTCCGCGTCCCGGATTCCCTACCGCCGCCGCGTCGAGGTCGAGCTGCACCATGTCGATCTGGGCATCGGCTACGAGCTGGAGGACCTGCCGGACGAGTTCACCATCCGGCAGATCGACTTCCTGGCCGAGCGCTTCGCCGGGCACGCCGACGTCGTCCCGACGGACGTGGCCGACGACGCGGGCCGGACCTGGACGACGGGCGGCGGCGCCGAGGGGGGCCCCGCCACCGTCCGCGGCACGGCGTCCGAGCTGCTCGGCTGGCTCAGCGGGCGGCGCGACGGGTCCGCGCTGACCGTCGAAGGCGGCGCCCTGCCCGCACTGCCCCCGCTATAGGCTGAGACGTATGACGTACAGCGGAGCGGTCAAGGTCGGCGGGCGCGCGGACGTACACGAGTTGACGGATCTGATGATCTCCAAGGTCGCCGTCGGCCCGATGAACAACAACGCCTATCTGCTGCGCTGCCGGGCCACCGGCGAGCAGCTCCTGATCGACGCGGCCGCCGACGCCGCGACCCTGCTCCGGCTGATCGGTGACGACTCGATCGTCTCCGTCGTCACCACCCACCGGCACGGGGACCACTGGCAGGCGCTGGGCGAGGTGGTCGCGGCCACCGGCGCGCGCACCTATGCCGGGCGGTACGACGCCGAGGGCATCCCGGTCGCGACCGATGTGCTCGTCGAGGACGGCGACACGATCCGGGTCGGGCAGGTCGCGCTGACCGCCCGCCATCTGACCGGCCACACCCCGGGCTCGATCGCGCTCGTCTACGACGACCCGCACGGCGCTCCGCACCTGTTCACCGGGGACTGCCTCTTCCCGGGCGGGGTCGGCAACACGCACAAGGACCCCGAGGCGTTCGCGAGCCTGCTGCACGACGTGGAGACCAGGCTCTTCGCCCCGCTGCCCGACGAGACCTGGGTCTACCCGGGCCACGGCCACGACACGACGCTCGGCGACGAGCGTCCGCGGCTGCCGGAGTGGCGCGCCCGGGGCTGGTGACGACGGAGGCGGGGGTAGGGATGCGCGGCTCGCGCATCCCTACCCCCGCCGTCGCTCAGGCCTCGATGCCGGCGCCCTTGTCCGAGGCGTCCTCGGACTTCGCCGTCTCGGCCGCGGCGTCCGCCTCGGCCTGCTTCTTGTTGGCGATCAGGCTGGTGATCGTGGTGATCACCAGCACCCCGCAGATGACGCCGAGCGAGACCGGGATGGAGATCTCGGGGACGTGCACCCCGGACTCGTGCAGCGCGTGCAGCACCAGCTTGATGCCGATGAAGCCGAGGATGACCGAGAGCCCGTAGCTGAGGTGGACCAGCTTCTTGAGCAGGCCGCCGATCAGGAAGTACAGCTGCCGCAGCCCCATCAGCGCGAACGCGTTCGCGGTGAACACGATGTACGGGTCCTGGGTCAGGCCGAAGATCGCGGGGATGGAGTCCAGCGCGAACAGCACATCGGTGGTGCCGATGGCGAGCATGACGACCATCAGGGGCGTCAGGACGCGCTTGCCGTTGTTGCGGATGAACAGCTTGGTGCCGTGGTATCGGTCGGCGACGCCGAAGCGGCGCTCGATGTTCTTGAGGAGGCGGTTCTCCTCGAACTCCTCTTCCTCCTCGTCGGCCCGCGCCTCCTGGATGAGCTTCCAGGCGGTGTAGATCAGGAACGCGCCGAAGATGTAGAAGACCCACGAGAAGTTGGCGATGACCGCGGCGCCCGCCGCGATGAAGATCGCTCGCAGCACCAGGGCGATCAGCACACCGATCAGCAGCACCCGCTGCTGGAGGTGGGAGGGCACCGAGAACTTCGCCATGATCAGCACGAAGACGAAGAGGTTGTCGACGCTCAGCGATTTCTCGGTGATGTAGCCGGCGAAGAACTCGCCCGAGGCCTGGCTCTCCCCGGAGACGAGCAGTCCGAGCCCGAAGAGGGCGGCCAGCGCGATCCAGACGATCGTCCAGATTCCGGCTTCCTTGGTCGACACGTCATGGGGCTTGCGCCCGATGAAGAAGTCGACGGCGATGAGGGCGCACAGACCAAAGATGGTCAGCGCCCAGAGGGTCCATGAAACGTCCACTGCGCCTCCGGCAGTTCGCTACGGCTACTGATCAGCGTCGTCGCTGCCGGAGGTCTCTTCCACCCGGGCGCACGGGATGCGCGCCTGGGCCGGCGCCCCGGGACCGGTCACAGTCCGTACTGACGGGCACGCCGCGTATGGGAGTACTCCCCTCCGCCCAAAGAACAGTACAGGGAACACCAAGGAAAGGTAAAGAGGAGGGTAAAGAACCCTCAAAACGCCAGGTCGGTGGATAGGGCCGGGTGAGTGGGTGGAAGGGCAGGCTGCTCAGCGGTGGCCGGTGCGGCGCGCGGCGGCCACCCGGTCCAGCACCTGTTCCAGGACGCGGCTGCCGGGCGGGGTCCTGAGCGGCTCGTACGTCCAGGCGTGGCCGACCCAGGGATCGGCCAGATGGTCGTCGGCGACCGGGGTGATCCGGAGCAGCGACCGCCACAGCGGGTCGAGCACCGGCCCGTACGCGGAGGCGTCCTCCCGGTCCGCGACCATCAGGAGATGGACCCCGACGGAGGGGCCCTCGTCGGCGAGGTAGCGCAGCTGGGTGACGGCCCGGTCGTCGAAGCCGTGCGGGAAGTCGTTGACGATCAGGAGCTGCTCGGCCGGGTCCAGGTCGGGCGGCAACGAGTCCGCGGCCCCGGCCCTGAGCGCCATCTGCACCAGGTCGACGCGCCGGGTGAGATGGGCGAGGACCGAGGACACTCCCCCGGGCCCGGCCGCGGGCGGGCCCGCCAGCACCCCGGAGGAGACCAGCGGGGCCAGTGCCGCGGCGGCGGAGCCCGCCGGGTCGATGACATGGACCGAGAACTCGTTGGCCGGGTAGACGGCCAGCAGCCGGGCCGCGTGCAGGACGGCGCTCTCCATGGCCAGCCGGCGCAGCTGGCCGGAATCGGTCAGCGCGGCGGCCTCGGAGGCCGTGCGGCCGCTGTCGATCCAGATCCCGCGCTCCAGCGGCAGCCGGACGAGCAGCGGAATGCGGATCCCGGTGGACTCCGGCAGATGCAGGTCACCGATCCGCAGCGCCATGGGGATCTCCATCGGGGCGCGGTAGCCGTGCCAGGAGGGGTTGTCCCAGCCCGCGTACGCGGCGGGCAGCGCGGGTTCCACCACGGCGGCCTCGGCGGCGAGCTGGGCGAGATCGCGGTCCAGTGCCTCGCGGGCCCGGCCGGTCAGCTCGTCGCGCTTGGCGCGGGCCTCTTCACGGGCCCGGTCGCCCGTGCCGCCGATCCGGCTGCGCGGGTCGGACAGGGTCCGCTCCAGCTCCTGGTCCATCCGGGACTCGGCGAAGTCGACGGCGCTGCGGTACGCGGCGACGGCCCGGGCCAGGTCCTCGAACATGCCCCAGACCTGGTTGTAGAGCCGCTCGTCCATGGACCAGCCGGTGGCGTCCCCGGCGACGGGGGCCGCGGGCCGGCCCGGCTCGGCGGGCGGCGCGGTGGGCGGAGGCGGCGGGGGCGCCGTGGACTGGCGGCGCGGGTGCGCGTAGTCGATGGGCCCGCCCGCGGTCGGAGTGGCGGGGGCGACGGGTGTGGCCGGCTGTGTGGCGGGGTCGTCCAGAGGATCGGGCTGAGGGGCGGGCTGGGGCCGCCCACCGCCCTGGGACGGCGGCTGGCCGCCGGCGTGTCTGACCCGGTCGCCCTCCGCGGTGCGGGGCGGGGCGGGCGCCACCGAGCGGGCCAGACCGCGGGCGACCGCTTCCTGGATCGACCGGGCCAGTTCGGCCGCACCGGACACCCCCTGGTCGGCGAGCATCGCGGCGAGACCGCCGGCGTAGCCCTGGCCGACCGCGCGGACCTTCCAGGCTCCCTGCCTGCGGTAGAGCTCCAGGGCGGCGACCGCGGACTCGGTGTCCAGTCCGGTCAGGGTGAAGGTGGCGATCTCGGCGCCGTCGAGTCCGGTGACCGCGACGAAGGGCGAGGCGACGGCTCCGAACCTGGTCGGGCCGCCCGCCTCCAGCGGAAGCGCCAGCAGCACCGTGACGCGGTGCACGGCCTCGGGCAGGGCGTCGAGGTCGACGGCCAGCCGGTGCTCCGCCGCGGCCTGCCTGGACACCTCCAGACCCGGCAGCTGCGGTGATCCGGGGTGGGCTATCCACTCGATCCCGTGCACCGTGCCGCTCTCGTCCCCGAGGGTGGCTCCGGCCACCACGGGGGCGCCGGCCGAAACCCGGATCTCCAGACGGGTCTGGGGCAAGGTGTGGTTCTGCCCCCGGACCAGCTCGGCCGTCATTGCCCTGTCCCCTCGACGAGTTACCGCTGCGCGTTGCGATGGCGTGCGCAGTACATGACGTGCGCGTAGTACATGACGTGCGTCATACGTGCCGTACGTGGTGCGTGACGGCGGTGGTGCGTGACGTGCGTGGTGCCGGGAGGTCCCGCGATGCGGTGCAGCTCCCGGCGGCCGATGCCGCCGGGAGCTGCGCGTACCGCTGCGGACCGTGGTCCGGCGCCGCCTACAGGTGCGGCAGGATCGCCGGCATCAGGTCCTGGAACGTGCGGCCGTTGGCCGGGGTGCCGATGGCGGTCATCTGCCAACCGCTCCCCGAGCGGTGCACCTTCGCCATGATCTGGGCGGTGTACTGCCCGCCGCCGTCCAGCGTGTAGCGGGCGAGCTCCTGGCCGTTGGTCTCGTCCACGATGCGGCAGAAGGCGTTCTGCACCTCCTGGAACGTCTGGCCGGTGAAGGAGTTCACCGTGAAGACGATCTGGTCGATGTGGACCGGCACGCGCTGGAGGTCGACCAGGATCGCCTCGTCGTCGCCGCCCGAGCCGGCGCCGCCGACCAGGTTGTCGCCGGTGTGCTTGACCGAGCCGTCATCGCTGACCAGGTGCCGGAAGAACACGACGTCGACCGGCTGCTTGTCGGCGAACAGGACCGCCGAGGCGTCCAGGTCGATCTCCCGGGTGCGCGAGCCGAACAGACCGCGGCGCGGAGCCGCCTGCCAGCCGAGCCCCATCCGTACCGCGGTCAGGGTCCCCCCGTCGCTCTTCTGCAGGCTGATGGCCTGACCCTTGGTCATATTGACCGTCACGCGCTGTCCCCTCTCCGCTGTCCCCGCAACCGTCCTTGCGCGGTTTTCCAGCACCCTACGCAGTCACGCCCGAGGCGCAGCCACTGCGGGCCGTTTTGTGTCGGTCCTGCAACACACCAGGTGCGGTGGGGTCAGGCCAGACCCGCCTCCCGCATCTGGCGCAACTCCTTCTTCAACTCCCCCACCTCGTCGCGCAGTCGGGCGGCCACCTCGAACTGCAGATCGGCGGCGGCCGCGCGCATCCGGTCGGTCATCTCCTCGATGATCCCGGCGAGCTCGGTGGCCGGACGGTCCGTGACCGCCGCCTTGTCCCCGGCCGCCTTTCCGGCCTTCCCGGCACCGGCCTTGACGCCGAGCGTGGGAACGGGGGCCTTGGCACCCTTCGCCTGCCGGTAGCCGGTGCCGAGCAGCTGCTCGGTGTCGACCTCCTCGCGGGCGATCGTCGCGACGATGTCGTTGATCTTCTTGCGCAGCGGCTGCGGGTCGAGTCCGCGCTCGGTGTTGTACGCGATCTGCTTCTCGCGGCGGCGGTTGGTCTCGTCGATGGCCTGCGCCATCGCCGGGGTGACCTTGTCCGCGTACATATGGACCTGCCCCGACACGTTACGAGCGGCGCGTCCGACGGTCTGGATCAGTGAGGTGGCCGAGCGCAGGAAGCCCTGCTTGTCCGCGTCGAGGATGGCCACGAGCGACACCTCGGGCAGGTCGAGGCCCTCGCGCAGGAGGTTGATCCCGACCAGGACGTCGTACTCGCCGGAGCGCAGCTCGCGCAGCAGCTCGATGCGGCGCAGGGTGTCGACGTCGCTGTGGAGGTAGCGGACCTGGATCCCGAGCTCCAGGAAGTAGTCGGTGAGGTCCTCCGACATCTTCTTGGTGAGGGTGGTGACCAGGACCCGCTCGTCCTTCTCGGTGCGCTTGCGGATCTCGTGCACCAGGTCGTCGATCTGGCCCTCGGTGGGCTTGACGACGATCTCCGGGTCGACGAGGCCGGTGGGGCGGATGATCTGCTCCACGAAGCCGTCGCCGCGGGAGAGCTCGTACTTGCCGGGGGTGGCGGAGAGGTAGACCGTCTGGTTGATCCGGCCGAGGAACTCCTCCCACTTCAGCGGGCGGTTGTCCAGGGCGGAGGGCAGCCGGAAGCCGTGGTCGACCAGGGTCCGCTTCCGGGAGGCGTCGCCCTCGTACATCGCGCCGATCTGCGGCACGGTCACGTGCGACTCGTCGAGGACGAGGAGGAAGTCCTCGGGGAAGTAGTCGAGGAGGGTGTGGGGGGCGGTGCCGGGATCGCGGTCGTCGAAGTGCAGCGAGTAGTTCTCGACGCCGGAGCAGGTGCCGATCTGGCGGAGCATCTCGATGTCGTACGTGGTGCGCATCCGCAGCCGCTGGGCCTCCAGCATCTTGCCCTGCTTCTCCAGCTCGGCGAGACGCTCCTCCAGCTCCTTCTCGATGCGGCCGACCGCCTTCTCCATGCGCTCGGGGCCCGCGACGTAGTGGCTGGCGGGGAAGACGTGCAGCGACCGGTCCTCGCTGATGATCTCGCCGGTGAGGGGGTGCAGGGTGGAGAGCGCCTCGATCTCGTCACCGAACATCTCGATGCGGACGGCGAGCTCCTCGTAGACCGGGAAGATCTCGATGGTGTCGCCACGCACCCGGAAGGTGCCCCGGGTGAACGCCAGGTCGTTGCGGGTGTACTGCATCTCGACGAAGCGGCGCAGCAGCTGGTCGCGGTCGATCTCGTCGCCCACCTTGAGCTGGACCATCCGGTCCACGTACTCCTGCGGGGTGCCGAGGCCGTAGATGCAGGAGACGGAGGCGACCACGACGACGTCACGCCGGGTGAGCAGCGAATTCGTCGCGGAGTGGCGCAGCCGCTCGACCTCCTCGTTGATCGAGGAGTCCTTCTCGATGTAGGTGTCCGACTGCGGGACGTACGCCTCGGGCTGGTAGTAGTCGTAGTACGAGACGAAGTACTCGACGGCGTTGTTCGGCAGGAGCTCGCGGAACTCGTTGGCCAGCTGGGCGGCGAGGGTCTTGTTCGGCGCCATCACCAGGGTGGGGCGCTGCAGCTTCTCGATCATCCAGGCGGTGGTCGCCGATTTTCCGGTGCCGGTCGCGCCGAGCAGCACGACGTCCTTCTCACCTGCACGGACGCGCCGCTCCAGCTCGGCGATGGCCGCCGGCTGGTCGCCGCTGGGCTGGTAGGGACTGACGACCTCGAAAGGCGCCACCGAACGTTCGATCTTCGAAACGGGCCGCATGCAACCACCGTACGACCCCCCACTGACAACGGGGCCGGGTCAGCGCCCGCGACGGCGCGCGGTCACCAGTCCCGGGGCTGTCCGGAGTCCTGGCGCTGGGAGTGGAACGAGGCCGGGTCGGCGTGCGTGCCGAACCGGGGGATCTGGCGCTGGGCCGGGATTCCGGGGGCCCGGACGCCGGGGGCGGCCACCGGGTCGTCCCAGTCCGGTGTGCCCATGACCACCAGCGGGTCGAACATGACGACGACGGCGGCGAGCACCAGGAAGCAGGCCGGTCCGATCAGCATCGGGACGAGGAGCGCGGTCGCGCTGTCGCCGGAGGTTCCGGTGTGGGCGGCCGGGTGCAGCTGGACCCTGAGGGCGGCCATCCCGGTGTAGTGCATTCCGCTCACCGCGATGCCCATCACGACGCTGGCGCCGAGGCTGGGCAGGAAGCCGTGGATGGAGACGGCGGCCCAGAGCGCGGCGGTCGAGGCGACCACGGCGATGACGACGGACAGCGAGACGGTGATCGTGTCGTACTCGAACTGCCCATCAAGTCGCATTCCGGCCATGCCGAGGTAATGCATGGAGGCCACACCGAGCCCGGTGATCGTTCCCCCTGTCACCAGTGCCATGGGGGTGGCGCCCCGGTACCCGACCAGGAAGATCCCGATGCCGACCATGACGATCGCGACGGCGAGGCTGGCGAAGGTGATCGGCCTGTCGTAGCCGATCGGCGCCTCCTCGACGGTGAAACCCACCATCGCGATGAAGTGCATCGTCCAGATCCCCGAGCCTATGGAGGTGGCCCCCAGTGCCAGCCAGCCCGCCTTGAAGGAACGCTCGGTGCGCAGCGACCGGGTGGTGCAGCGCAGACCCAGTGCCGCGCCGAGGCAGGCCATGAGAAACGCGGCCACGGGAGTGACCATCCCGTAGCCGAAACCGTTGATGGTGCCCTGCATGCTCGTACGCCCTTCGCAGAAGCCCGGGTTCGGATGACCCTAAGGCGCGAGGCCCGGCAATCAAACAGAAGATCTGCATTTTATCGACAGGGGTAGCGGCCCGTGACCCGGTCCCCGGGCCTCGTTCACATCGTGGCCATCCTTCGCCCGTCCCCCGTTCGAGGGCGGCTGGGACGCTCGGGCCGTCCGTAACTCTGACGCAAGGAGTTCACGTGTACGCAGGCACCGCAACCGCCTCCGTCGCTGCCGCCGCCCTGCTGGGTGCCGGCGCGCTGCTCATGCCGGTCACGACCGACGACGCACCGGCTGCGGGCACCGCCGCGGCCGGTCACCCCGGGACGGCGGCCCGCGCCGCGGCCCTCCGCGCGACGGCTGCCACCGGACCGGGCGTCCGTACGGCGGGTGACGTCGGCCGGGCCCGGACCGGGGCCCCGCTCGTCATCGCTCACCGGGGCGCGTCGGCCTACGCGCCCGAGAACACCCTGGCGGCCGTGGAAAAGGCGGACGTCCTGGGCTTCGACTGGGTGGAGAACGACGTCCAGCTCACCAGGGACGGCGTGCTGGTGGTCATGCACGACACCGGTCTGAAGAGGACGACGGATGCCGAGGAGGTGTTCCCCGGCCGCGCACCGTGGGCGGTCAAGGACTTCACGGCCGCCGAGATCGCCCGGCTGGACGCGGGCAGCTGGTTCGGCCCGCAGTACGCCGGGGCCCGGGTACCCACGCTCCGGCAGTACCTGGAGCGCATCGGGCGCAACCAGCAGAACCTGCTCCTGGAGATCAAGAGCCCCGAGATCTATCCGGGGATCGAGCGGGCGACCCTGGGCGTCCTGCGTCAGGAGGGGTGGCTGGACCGCGAGCACGTCCGCGGCCGCCTGGTGATCCAGAGCTTCGGCGCCGACAGCGTGCGCAGGGTGCACGAGCAGCGTCCGGACGTCGTGACGGGCTTCCTCGGCACCCCGGCGGTCGCCGACCTGCCGTCGTACGCGGCCTTCACCGACCGGATCAACCCGGCGTACGCCTCGGTCTCCGCCGACTACGTGGCGGCGGTGCACGCGCTGAAGGGCCCCCACGACAAGCGGCTCCAGGTCAACGCCTGGACGGTCAACGACGCGGAGAACGCGCTCCGGGTGGCCGGCCTCGGCGTGGACGGCATCATCACCAACGCTCCCGATGTGGTGCGCGAGGCCACGGGCTGACCGCCCGGGCCCCGGGGGCACCGGCCCGACGGCCGCCACCGGCCTCCCGTTGTCAGTGGCCGGCCGTACGGTGGTTCCCATGAACAGCGACGGGGTTGTCGAGTGGGCCGTGGTCGACAGTGACATCGGCCCGCTCATGCTGGCCGCGACCGAGGCCGGGCTGGTGACCGTGGTCTTCCACGCCCGGCCCGCGGTACGGGACAAGGCGCTGGACCGGTTGCGCACCCGGCTCGGCGTAGAGCCGGTGGAGTCGCCCGGCTCCGCCCGGCTCGCCGAGCCGATACGCCAGCTCACGGCGTACTTCGCGGGCACGCTGCGGGAGTTCTCGCTCGACCTGGACTGGTCGCTGACGGGCGGCTTCAACCGCCAGGTGCTCCGCGAGCTGGCCGCGGGCGTGCCCTACGGCGCGGTCGCGGGGTACGGGGACCTCGCCGACCGGGTCGGGCAGCCCGGGGCCGCCCAGGCCGTCGGCGCCGCCATGGGTTCCAACCCGCTGCCCCTGGTGGTCCCCTGCCACCGGGTGGTGGAGAGCGACGGCGGGCTCGGCGGATTCGGCGGCGGGCTGGAGACCAAACGGCAGCTGCTGGCGCTGGAGGGCGTGCTGCCCCAGCCGCTGTTCTGAACCCGGTCCGCACCCGCGCCCCGGCCCCGTAGCTCGCCGTACCCGGTCCCCTCGCGTCGCCGCACCGACCCCGTTTCGACCAGACGTGCCTACTGGCACACTGCGTCAGTGACCAACACCCTCGACGCCCCTGACACCCCCGGTGAGCACGGCTCCGCCGGAGGTGTCACCGCGGCCGGACTGCCCGCACTCCGGCGCAGGACGTCCGCCGTCCTCATCGCCGGCCAGATACTCGGCGGCCTCGGCGTGCCCGTCGGCATCGCCCTGGCCCCCGTGCTGGCGACCGAGGTCAGCGGCTCCGAGGCGCTGTCGGGTCTCGCCCCCACCGCGTCGGTGACCGGTACGGCGCTGCTGTCGCTGCCGCTGGCCGCGCTGATGACGTCGAGGGGCCGCCGCCCCGGGCTGGTGCTCGCGTATCTGATCGGCGCGTTCGGCGCCGGTCTCGTGGTGCTGGCGACCGTGCTGGAGAGCTTCCCCATGCTGCTGCTCGGCATGGCGGGGTTCGGTGCGGGATCCTCGGCGAACCTCCAGGCCCGGTTCGCCGCCGCCGATCTGGCCGAGCCGGAGCGGCGCGGCCGGGCGATCTCCACCGTCATCTGGGCCACCACGATCGGCTCGGTCCTCGGGCCCAACATCGCGGCACCCGCGGGCCGGGTCTTCCGGGGCACCGCCGTTTCGGAGACGGCGGGCCCGTTCGTCTGGGCGGCCGGGATCTTCCTGCTCGCCGCCCTCGTGATCGGGGTGCTGCTGCGGCCCGACCCGCTGCTCACGGCACGTGCCCTGGCCCCGCAGGAGAACCGGTCGGCCGGCGACCGTTCGCTGCGCGCGGGCCTCGCGGCCGTACGGGCGTCGCCGATGGCACGGCTCGCCCTGGTCACGGTGACCGTCTCGCACACCGCGATGGTCTCGATCATGGTGATGACCCCGGTCGACCTCGGCCACCACGGCGCGGACCTCCAACTGATCGGCCTGGTGATCAGTGGCCACATCGCCGGGATGTACGCGTTCTCGCCGGTGATGGGCTGGCTGTCGGACCGCATCGGCAGGCTCGCCGTCATCGGTCTCGCGGTCGGGCTGCTCTCCTGCGCCGCACTGCTCGCGGGGACCGCGGGCGCCTCACACGGCAGGACCGCGGCCGGCCTCTTCGTGCTCGGGCTCGGCTGGTCCGCGGGCCTGGTCGCCGGTTCCGCGCTGCTCACCGACTCCGTACCGCAGCCCGCCCGCGCGGCCGTACAGGGCCTGTCGGACCTGAGCATGAACGCGTCGGCGGGCATCGGCGGCGCGCTCGCCGGGGTCATCGTGTCCCAAGCGAGCTACGGCTGGCTGAACCTCACGGGCGCCTGTCTGCTGCTGCCGATGGCCGCGCTCGCGCTGCGCCGGTCCCTCACCCGCACCGCCACGGCCTGAACCGGGGGTCCGAGCGGCAGCCGCAGACCCCCTCGTCAAAGGGTTCGGAGAGGTTCAGAGGGTGATGTGGTACGCCTTGCGCAGCGTCTCGTGCACGGTCCACGTCGTACGGTCGCCCTCGCGCAGCACGCAGGCGTCGCCGGGTCCGATCTCCAGCGTGGCGCCGCCCTCGACCGCCACGGTCGCGCGGCCGCTGACGACCACGAACAGCTCGTTCGCCTCGGTGTCCGTGACGACTCCGGGCGTGATCTGCCAGATCCCGCGCAGCTGCTTGCCGTCCGTCGACTCCCACAGCACCTTGCCGGTGACCTCGGGGTCACCGGCCACGATCTGCTCGGGGTCGAGCGGTTCCGGTTCGAGCACGGCGTCGGGAATGTGCACGGAGAAGGAGGCGGAAGCTTGATCAAATGTGGTCATGGCCGGTCACCTTAGCGACCGCCTCGGGACGTCTCGCCACCAGGACGGGCTGAAAGAAGTCCGACTCGTCCGGCTCGTGCCACACGGGCTCCCGCAGCCCGGCCCGCGCGGTGAACTCGACGATCTGCGCCTGGGACAGCGCCCAGTACGAGGTGCGCCTCGTGCGCACTCCCCAGCGCTCCCCCGGCACCTCGCCGTCCGGCGTCTCGCCGGGCAGCAGCTGGAAGTGCTCCAGGTCGTAGCGCTCGCCGTCCGGCCTCCAGTGCCACAGCTGGAACGTGACCACCCGCCCGTCGGCGCCCTCCCTGACCTGCGGCGGCGTGGACGCCGGGCGCTCCCGGCGCAGCCGGTCGTACGGCCGGGTGGACAGCAGCAGCACCCCGCCGGGCCGCAGCACCCTTCGCATCTCGCCGAGCGCGGCCAGCACCGCCTGCGGGGTGAGCAGGTGCGGCAGGGAGTTGTCGGCGCACACGACGACATCGAACGAGCCGTCGCGGTACGGCAGCCGCGTCATGTCGGCGGCCGTGACACGCAGGTCCAGCCCCCGCGCGGCCGCCTCCTTCGCGGCGCGGGCCGCGGCCACGGGGCTCAGATCGCTGCCCGTGACCCGGTGTCCCCGGGCGGCCAGCCCCAGGGCCTGGGTCCCGATGCCGCAGGCGCAGTCCAGCACGTCGTACGCGAGGTCCCCGCCGCAGCGGTCCCTGCCGCCCGGGGCGGCCTCCTCGATCAGCGCCGACAGGGCGGCCGCCTGACGCGCGATGCTCGCCTCCCAGTCCGCGTACATCAGGTCGTATCCGGCGGCCAGGTCGTCGTAGAAATGCCGCACGGCGGAGACGGGACGATCCAGGGGGACGAGGTGATCCGTCGAAGGCTGCATGGGCCGACGCTAACGCGCGCCGGAACGGGAATCCGCCGGATACCCCCGACGCTCCCCGCCACGGTCGGGGCACGCGTTTGAAGGCGCCCCACCCGCGACAGAGATGTGGACATGTCACTCACTGCGCCGCTCGGCGCCGCTCCCCACGCGCCCGTCCTCTCCGCGGAGGTGCGGGCCGCGCTCGACGCGCACCGGCCCGTCGTCGCACTGGAGTCGACGATCATCGCCCACGGCCTGCCGCGGCCGCGCAACCTGCGGGTCGCCGAGGAGCTGGAGGAGATCGTGCGGTCGGCCGGTGCCGTGCCCGCCACCGTCGCCGTGCTGGACGGCCGGGCCCGGGTCGGCCTGGACAAGGCCCAGTTGGAGCGGGTCGCCGAGGACCCGGCGATGCGCAAGCTGGGGCACCGGGACCTCGCACCGGCGCTGGCGGCCGGAGCGAGCGGCGCGACGACGGTCTCCGCGACGGCGTTCCTGGCGGCGGGAGCGGGCCTGCGCGTCTTCGCGACCGGCGGGCTGGGCGGCGTGCACCGGGGCTGGACCGAGTCACAGGACGAGTCCGCGGACCTGAGGCTGCTCGCGGGCACCGGCATCACCGTGGTCTGCGCGGGTGTGAAGTCGATCCTGGACGTGCCCGCCACCCTCCAGCGCCTGGAGACCCTCGGGGTCGGAGTGCTCGGATACGGCACCGACCGGTTCCCCGGCTTCTACCTGAGCAGTTCGGGCGAACCGGTCGACTGGACCGTGCGGTCACCCGAAGAGGTCGCCGGGGTGATGCGGGCGCAGGACGCGCTCGGCGGCCCGCCGGCGGCACTGATCGTGGCCAATCCCGTACCGCAGGAGGAGCAGTTGGATCCGGTCCTGCACGACCGGGTGCTGGCGGAGGCGCTGGCGGCGTGCCGGGAGCGCGGCATCGCGGGGCAGGCCGTCACGCCGTTCCTGCTCGACCATCTGATGCGGGGCACCGGAGGGGCTTCGCTGGAGGCCAATCTGGCGGCCGTCCGCGGCAACGTGGCGCTCGCGGCACGGATCGCCACCGCCTGGAGCGCCCGGTGACCGGCGGTCTGCTCGTCATCGGGGACGTGGTCACGGACGTGGTGGCCCGGCACGGTGCGGCGCTGGTCCACGGTACGGACACGGCGGCCAGGATCCGGACCCGGCCGGGCGGGGCGGGCGCCAACACAGCCTGCTGGGCGGTGCGTTCGGGCTGCCGGGAGGTACGGCTGCTGGCCCGGGTCGGCGCCGACTCCGCGGCCTGGCACCGCGATGCGCTGCGGCGCGCGGGCGTGCGGGAGCTGCTGGCCGTGGACGACGCCGCGCCGACCGGCACGGTCGTCGCCCTGGTCGACTCCGCCGCGGAACGCACCTTCCTCACCGACAGCGGCGCGGTCCTGCGGCTGTCCCCCGACGACTGGTCGCCTTCGATGCTCGACGGCATCTCCCACCTGCACCTCTCCGGCTATCTGCTCTTCGCTCCGGCCAGCCGCGCGACGGCCCTGCTCGCGCTGCGGGAGGCCGGGCGGCGGAACATCCCGGTGAGCGTCGACCCGGCGTCGGCGGGGTTCCTCGCCGAGCTGGGCGTCGACCGGTTCCTGGAGCTGGTCGAGGACGTGGATCTCCTGCTGCCCAACGCGGACGAGGCCCGGCTGCTCACCGGGCTCCCGGAACCCGCGGACGCCGCGGCGAAGTTGAGCCTGCTGGTCCGCCAGGCCGTCGTCACGCTCGGCCGGGACGGCGTCCTGCTGGCGACCGCGGGTGCGGTGACCGGGCGGATCCCCGCGGAACCGGTGCGGGACCCGGTCGACTCCACCGGGGCGGGCGACGCGTTCACCGGTGGCTTCCTCGCGGCGCGGCTGGCGGGCCACGACGACACGGCGGCCGCGGCGGCGGGGTGCCGGGCGGGGGCGCAGGCCGTCATGACCGTCGGCGGACGGCCGACGCCGGACGGGGAGGGTGGATGAGACGGTGGATGAGGCGCCGGGAGTGACGCCGGACGGCCGTCGTCCTACCCGTCCTGCCGAAGTCCGGTCCAGGCGGGATGGCGCGGGTCATCGGCCCGGACGACCGCGTCCGCGCTCCCGGCGGGCGCCACCTCGTCCTCGTACCGGGCGAACGCCGGCAGGGTCCACTGCTCGTCCTCCTGCGTGCGCCGCCGCAGCGCGCCGGGCGACAGGCGCAGGTGAACGCTCAGGTCGAACGGGAACCAGTGCCCCAGCAGCAACGGCCCGTGCACGACCAGCACCCCGCCCTCGGGCAGCTGCCGGTAGGGGCTCCGCGTGGCCCGGTCGGTCACCGGATCCCAGAGATCGGGCAGCACCCGCCCGCTGCCCCCGGCCTCCAGCGGCCCGAACACCTCGCGCCACAGCGCTCCGGTGTCGAACCAGCTGCCGTAGTACGAGTCGGGGTCCCGTCTGCCGTACTCGTACCGCAGGCTGGCCGGGCGCAGGAACCCCGCGGTGGACAGCGGGAGCACGGCCCGGCCGCGCAGTCGCAGCGCCTGCGCGAGCGACTCGGCCAGCTCGCCGGTGCCGGCGGCCGGTGCCCCGTCGACGGCGATCTTGAGCCAGGGCCCTCCGTCGGCCGGTTTCAGCGCGTCGGCGTGCGCGGCCAGGGAGTCCGCCAGCCGTTCCCAGGTGATCGCTTCGAATCGCACGGATCCATCATCACCCCGGTCGCGGGGCCGGCCGGCGCCCCGCCTCAGCGCCGGCCGTCGTCGGACGGGTTCCGGGGCGTGCCCGGGGCGCGCGGGGGCGGTGGCGGAATCCGGTCGGCGAGGGCGAGGCGGCGTTCGTGCACCAGCCGCACACAGACGTGCAGCTCGGGCGGGGGCTCGATGCCGCATCTCCGGACGAGCACCACCGCCGCGACGGTGCGGTCAAGGACGGCGAGTTCGTCGACCTCCTCGCGTACGGCCTCGGGGAGGGCCTGCCACAGGACCGTGCTCCGGCAGTCGGAGGCCAGGTGCCTCACCCGCTCGGCGAGCGGGTTCAGGGCCGGTTCGCGCGCCGCGGCGGCGTCGGCCAGGCAGATGACGTCCGCGGCCCACTCCCCGGTGGCCGGGTCCGCCGCACCGATGCGCGCGAAGCCGCGCTCCAGCAGGCCCCGGGCGGTCTCCGGCTGTCCGCGCAGCACCGCTTTCACCGCGGCGACCCCGTTGGCGAGGGCGCTCGCGGGACGCGACCAGTCGTCGCCGCGCGCCGCCGGACCCTCCTGGCCGCAGCCGGGCAGGCCCGCTACGGAACGCGCGGTGATCTCCAGGTCCAGCCGCCAGAACAGCGGCAGGTCCTCGAAGTCGACGAAGAGCAGACGCCGTTCGCGGGAGTTGAGGAGGTCGGGGTCGGCCCGCACCGAGCGGACCGGACGGACCGCGCCGAGCACTTCCGGGACGGCGGCCACGCACGCGTCGAACTGCTCGTCGGGGACGGTCCACGCGAGGTCGATGTCGCTGTACGCGTCGGCCGTCCCCCGGGCGAGGGAGCCGCGCAGCTCCGCACGCGACCCAGGGCGGCTGCCGGCGAGCGCGTCCAGGACCTCCCGGGCCAGCGCGGCTCGGTGTGCCGGGTCGAGATCCCCGGGGTACTCCGTCCCGCTCACGGCCGGCCACCGCCGCTCCCCGACGCCCCACGAGCCCCAACCGCCCTGCCGTCCTCACCCTCCCCTTGAACCTCAGCCACCCCTCGGACCTCACCCGTTGCCGAAAATCCTCGCCTCAGCACGCATGCTCCCCTTACGGTCGTACTCATGGATCTCGCATTCGCCCGCGTGTTCGCCGCACAGTGGCAGGACGACTGGAACTCCCACGATCTCGAACGCATCCTGACGCACTATCACGAGGATGTGACCTTCAGCTCCCCCATGATCGCGCGGTTCACCGGGGACGCCTCCGGCACGGTCCGCGGCAAGGCCGAACTGCGCGCGTACTGGGCGCGCGGGCTGGAGCTGATCCCCGACCTCGCGTTCGAGGTGATGGACGTGCGGGCGGGCGTCGACACCCTGGTCATCGACTACCGGAACCAGATCGGCGGCCGGGTCTACGAGGTGCTGACCTTCCGCGACGGCCTGGTGAGCGCCGGCCTCGGCGCGTACGGGGAGACACTCGCCCGCTGACGGTCGGCGCCCGGTGGCGCGATGGCCGGCCGGGGCGCCAGAGGGCGGGTGCCGCGGACTACTTCTTCTTGCCGCAGTCCACCGCGTCGGCGTCGTCCGAGAGTTCACTGCCCACGGGCAGCAGATACGTCACCCACAGGACGACGGGCTCGGAGCCCAGGTTGCGCCCGATGTGGCGGTGCTTCGCCCCGGCCGGCTCGATGAAGGACGTACCCGCGGGCGTCACCTCGACCGAGCAGTCGTCCAGGGTGCGGGTCAGTGTGCCGGACTTGACGACGGCGATCAGCTGACCTCGGTGGGTGTGCCAGCCCGTGGAGCCGCCCGGCTCGACCGTGATCGTCCGGAAGGTGACGTCGGTACGCCCCTTCGGCGCCTTCACCTTCAGCTTGCCCACCGAGGTGCCCTTCGCGACGACGGTGCCGCTCACGCCGCTGCCGGGGGTGGCGACGGCCGCTGCCGGTACGAAGCCGAGCGCGGCCACACAGCCCACGATGACGAGCCCCTTCCCCACTCGCCCCAGCCGCCCCTGTCGTTCGCGCCGCTCCTGCTGCTCCTGTTCGTGCCGCTCCTGCGGTCTGCCGATCCTCACGGGCAACTCCTCTCGATCAGTGTCCCGGACATCCCAAATGCCCCGACACTACCCAGAAGTTGACCGGCTGAATCACGCCACTTCGACCGTCATGCGCCACGCAGCTCCGCGGCCAGCGGCCCGTCGCCCGACACCTCGATCCGCCCCTCCTTCACGGCCTCGGCGAACGTCAGCTCGCCGCGGCCCAGGGCGAGGCACAGCTCCGCGTCGAGGGCGATGCGTGCGTCGGCGCGGGCCGCGGGCCCGTCCCCGTACACCGGCTCACCTGCCACCGGCTCCCCCGTACGGACGTGGAACTCGCCCTCGTCGAGACGCACATCGACCACCCCGCCGGCGGCTCCCCCGGCCGCCCCCTCCAGCGCGCGCAGCAGCGGAAGGGCGAACCAGTGCGCCCGGACCGCGTCCGTGGGCCGCCGCTCCACGAGGGCGGGCGCCCCCCACTCGGCGAGCGCCGCGAGGACGGGCAGCAGCCCGTGTCCGCGCTCGGTGAGTTCGTACACCACGGCGGCGGCGGGCGGCGGCAGCTTGCGGCGGGTGACCAGCAGGCCCTGCTCCATGTCCCTGAGCCGGGACGCCAGGACGTCCGTGCTGACGCCGGGGAGGTCGGCGTGCAGATCGGTGTAGCGGCGGGGACCGGCCAGCAGTTCACGGACGATCAGCAGGGTCCACCGGTCGCCGACGGCGTCCAGCGCCCGGGCGCCGGCGCAGAACTGGTCGTAACTCCGGCGGCGGACCGGGCGGGTCGCGGGCTGTTGCTGACGTGGCATGCGACGCAGTCTAGACATGTTGTTGGACTTTCCAAGCCCGAGCTTGGTAAAACCAAGTATCGCAATCGGGTCGGGGAGGCACCGCATGGAATTCCGCCAGTCCAGCAAGCTCAACGAGGTCTGTTACGAGATCCGGGGCCCGGTCATCGAGCACGCCAACGCCCTGGAGGAGGCGGGCCACAGCGTGCTGCGGCTCAACACGGGCAATCCGGCACTGTTCGGCTTCGAGGCGCCGGAGGAGATCGTCCAGGACATGATCCGGATGCTGCCGCAGGCCCACGGCTACACGGACTCGCGCGGCATCCTGTCCGCCCGCCGGGCCGTGGCGCAGCGCTACCAGGCGATGGGGCTCACCGAGGTCGGTGTCGACGACATCTTCCTCGGCAACGGCGTCTCCGAGCTGATCTCGATGGCGGTGCAGGGGCTGCTGGAGGACGGTGACGAGGTGCTCATCCCGTCCCCCGACTACCCGCTGTGGACCGCGGTGACGACGCTGGCGGGCGGAAAGGCCGTGCACTACACCTGCGACGAGGCCTCGGACTGGAACCCCGATCTCGCCGACATGGCCGCGAAGATCACCGATCGGACCAGGGCCGTCGTGATCATCAACCCGAACAACCCGACCGGCGCCGTCTACCCGCGCGAGGTCCTCGACGGAATCCTCGATCTGGCCCGCAGGCACGGCCTGATGGTGTTCGCCGACGAGATCTACGACCAGATCCTCTACGACGACGCCGAGCACCACAGCGTCGCCGTCCTCGCCCCCGACCTGGTCTGCCTCACCTTCAGCGGGTTGTCGAAGACGTACCGCGTCGCCGGATTCCGTTCCGGCTGGATGGTGGTGTCGGGCCCGAAGCAGCATGCCCGCAGCTATCTGGAGGGGCTGACCATGCTCGCCTCCATGCGGCTGTGCCCCAACGCCCCGGCGCAGTACGCGATCCAGGCCGCGCTCGGCGGCCGCCAGTCGATCCGGGAGCTGGTGGTGCCCGGGGGCAGGCTGTACGAGCAGCGCAACCGCGCCTGGGAGAAGCTGAACGAGATCCCCGGGGTGTCCTGCGTGAAGCCGAAGGGGGCGCTGTACGCCTTCCCGCGCATCGACCCGAAGGTGCACCCGATCGTCGACGACGAGAAGTTCGTCCTGGACCTGCTGCTCCGCGAGAAGATCCAGGTCGTCCAGGGCACCGGCTTCAACTGGCCGCGGCCCGACCACTTCCGCATCCTGACCCTCCCGTACGCTGACGATCTTGATGCGGCGATCAGTCGCATCGGCCGATTCCTGACCGGCTACCGGCAGTGACCCCGGGCACTGGAGACGGCCAGGGACGGCCGAAGGCGGCCGACGACGACCGGAGACCGATCGTGAGCTGCTCCACCTGCCAGGTCCCCGTGCACACCCAGTTCGCCTCGTTCGACCTCGTCGGGCCGATCGTCGAGGGCGGACTCGACCCGGCCACCGACCCCGCCTGGGCGGATTCGGGCGCGAGTTCACCCGCGGAGTACGCGCGCTGGGCCGGGCATCTGTGCGGGATGACATGTCTGCGCATGGCTCTCGGCGCCGATGCCCCGCCGCTCTTCGCGCTACGGGACGGGGCCCTGGAGCACGGCGCGTACACGGAGGACGGCGACGGCGGGATCCGGGGCCTGGTGTACGCCCCGTTCGCCGCGTACGTACGGGAGAAGCACGGCCTGGACGCCACGGTCCACCGGCATCTCGCACCGGAGGAGATCCCGGCGCTGCTGGACGAGGGCCGGTCCGTCATGGCATCGGTGCACTACGGGATCCGCCACCCGCGGCGGCCGGCGCCGGGACGCGGCGGGCATCTGGTGCTCGTGACGTCCCGCACCGCCGACGGGACGGGCGTCCACTTCCACAACCCGTCCGGCACGACCGCCGGTACCCGCGCGGCGGAGCTGCCGCTGGCCGACTTCGAGCGCTTCTTCGCCGGGCGCGGGGTGTCCCTGCGCACGGCGGGCGACGCACCGGCCGCGGGCCCGGGAACGGGAGCGGGCCCGGGGGCGTAGCCGGCCCCCGAGCCCTGTGATTGCCGCCTGTACGGCACGCCGGCACTTTTAAAGGTCCCGTATCAGTTTTATGTCGCCGCGTCCTGCCTTTAGACGACCGCAGACCGAAGCTCCGCGGGCCGGAGTCGAACCGGCATCTCGACGCACACGGGCACGGGCCCGGTTGATCCGGCGATAGGCGGCGCATGCTGAGTCTGGAGCAAGAGTCTGAGATTGATCGCGGCCTGCCTCTGCCATTTGGGCTACCCCGGCCCGTGTCCGTACGGCACGTACGGACGTGTGGAAGTGCCGGGGGGAGGACTCGAACCTCCACTTGAACCGCGTCTTCACGACAAACTTCAGTTTCAGCTTTGCGCTCCTCGCGCACCCCGGCCGCGTCGACCGCCGCCGGGGATTCCATGGTCGGTCACCCGAAGAGGTAACCGAAGACCGCATCACCCACCCGCTGGTCCGTGACGTCCACGCCGTTGGCCTCCTCGCGGGCGAACTTGACGGCCTGCTGGAGCTTCTCCACCCGGTCGAGCAGTTCGTTGATCCGCCGCGCGGGCAGCGCCCCGGAGAACTTCACCGTCGTCCAGTAACCGATCGGGATGTCCTCGTAGTACACCTCGACCTGCGCCGGATGCTTGTCGGTGGCCTCCGCCTTCACGTGGTTGCGGGGCACCTTCTTCGTCCGCAGGGTCCGCACCGGCTCGGTCTTCCAGGAGTCGGTGGACGGGTCCTGGGCCCATGCCTCGGAGGCGTCGAGCACCGGGAGCTTGCGGACGAAGGTGTTGATGTCCGTGAGCTGCTTCTCCAGGAAGAGCAGGTACGACACCGGTACGCCGCTCACCAGGACGCGCCCGTCGACCGAGATGTCGGCGCGGGCCGCGCAGTTCGCCCAGTCCTTCGTGGCGGTCACGTCGAAGAGGCGGGTGAGGGTCGCCGCGGTCTCCCGCAGCACGTCCTCGGCCTTGATCTGCACCAGGGTCGACTCGGGCGGCAGCTGCTCGCCCTCCTCGTCCTTCGGCTGGTAGGTCCGGGAGATCCCGGCCAGCAGACCGGCCTTCTGGAGGCCGTGATGCGCCGCCGTCAGGTCCTGGTGAGCCTTGGACTTGACGCCCTTCTCCACTGCGATGATCTGATTGAGTTTCGCCACGTCCAGGAAGCTAGCAACAGCAACACGGGGCGCACCAGCGGTTTTTGTCCGCGCGGGAGGCGCCCGGCCGTTCCGGGTGCACGATGTGCGCCCGCCCGTTCGGGTGGTTTCCGTGCGGCGCCCCTGTTCCGCCGCCGTCCGGCGGGGGCCGCTTGCCACAGTGAGCCCCGCGCGTCCGCGCGCCTCCCCCGCACCCGGAACGAAGGGCTTCCCCATGCCTCGCCTCCCCCACACGACCTCCGCAGCCGGCCCGACAGCCGCCCCGGGCTCCTCCGACGCCTCCCCGGACGTCCGCCGCCGCCCGCGCCGGCGCGCCGCGCTCGCCGCCGCCGCGGCCGGCCTCGCGGTCCTGGCCGTGGGCACACCGGTCGCGTACGCCACGCTGGGCGCGGGCTCCCCCTCGGACGCCCGGCCGGCGACGGCGGCTCGCGGCAAGGACTACATCGAGACGCGGCTGTTCTTCGGCACCGAACGCCCGGACGGCGAACCCGATGTGACCGACCGGCAGTTCCTGGAGTTCATCGACGGCGAGGTCACTCCGCGCTTCCCCAACGGGCTGACCATCCAGGACGGCCGTGGTCAGTGGCGGGACTCCAACGGGGTCATCGAGCGCGAGCGCAGCTATGAACTGACCCTGCTCTACCCGGCGTCCGAGGCCCGGATGCGCGACCCGCAGATCGAGCGGATCCGCGACGCCTACGAGAAGGCGTACGCCCAGGACTCGGTGGCCCGCGTCGAGGAGCGCACGACTGCCGACTTCTGAGCCGCGCCCGCTGCCCGTCCGGTCCGGTGCGCTGCGGTGGCCGGGCCGTCGGGTACTGTGCCGCGGCCGGGTACCGGGACACCGGACTTCCATCAGCAGGGAGCACGCCGTATGGGCACACCGATACGTCACTTCACCGCGACGACCGAGCAGGGGCAGGCCTTCACGGTCAATCTGGAGCGGGACTTCCGGTACGACCCGTACCGCGACTTCCTCGTCTGCACGCACTGCGACTGGTCGCCTTCGCTCCTGACGACGCGGCAGATCATCGACATGGCCGGGGAGCACCTGGCGTCGGCCCACGGCGCCGGCCGGGGGCTGGGGCAGCAGGACAACGAGTCGTTCCGCAAGGCGCGGCTGATCGTGCTGCCGGTCGTCGCCGTGCTGCTGATCGGTCTGCTGATCTTCCTGAACAGCTGACCCACCGGCGGAGTCAGCCGCCGCTCAGCTCCAGGAGCGCACCCACCGGGTCGGAGTCCGGTGCGGCCCTCGGCCACCACTCGTCGGCGCCGGGGTCGGATTCGTAGCCGTACCACCGCCCGTCGTGGCCGAAGCGGAGCTGGAGCGCGCCGCCGGGGTGGGTGAGGTGGTTGCGCCACGGCTGGAAGCGCGGGAAGCCGGCCGCTGCGAGGGCCGGGCGGGCCCGGTCGAAGGGTCCTGCCGGGGGGTCCCACGGTGTCTCCAGGACGGCGAGCCCCTCGGGTCCGCCCTGGCGCCAGGCGGCGACGGCGCGGGCCAGGTCGGTGGTGTTGCGGCCGGTGGCGGACGCGAGCTCGCGGTAGAGGGCGCGGGTGGTGGCGGTGAGGCCGGCCGTGGGACGGGCCGCGGCGAGCCGGACCGCGTCCTGCCAGGCGGTGAGACCGGCGATCGGGTCGGCGCCGGTGGCGAGCAGCGCGTGGGCGCGGGCGGCCGCGTCGGTGGCGAGCTGGTCGAGGGCGAGCGGGTCCCGGGCGCCGGGGAACTCCGGGTACGAGGGCGGCTGGCCCGGATGCGGCTCCGTCGGGAACGGGGCGGGCAGCGGCGGCAGGAAGCGGTCGGCGAGCGCCTCCTGCGCGGGTACGGACGGAGCGGGGGGTGCGGCGGGCCGCTCCCGCGCGGAGTGTGAGGCGTTGCGACGGCCCAGGTCCTCCACGAGCTCCCGCTCGCCGCGGCCGCGCAGCAGCAGGAGGACGAACGGGTCGGCGTCCAGGAGCCGGGCCATCTGGTAGCAGAGCGCCGCCACGTGCTTGCAGGGCCAGCCGCGGTCGGGGCAGGAGCAGCCGGGGTCGAGGTCGTCGGCCGCGGGGAGCAGGGTGACTCCGGCGGCCGCCGCCGTGTCGGCCAGGGAGTGCGGCATCTCCTTGGCGAGGAGGGCGGCGAGATGGCCGGGGCGGGCGGCGACCGCGTCGAGGAAGGTGTCCCAGTCGGGGTCGGTGAGGGTGCGCAGGCGGAGCTCGGCGCGGTAGGGGCGGGGACGGCTGCCGTGGACGTAGGCGACGACGCGTCCCGGGGTGACGGTCACCGCGGCGACGTTCCCGCTGTCCGCGTACGCGCGTCCGCGGGCGAGCCTCGGCGGGTCCATCGACAGGGACTCCAGCGCGGCGACCCAGGCCCGGCCCCACCAGCTGTCCGCGAACGGTTCGTCGTCGCCGGAGGTGCGTGCGGGCACGGCCTCGAAGGTCCGTCGCAGGTCGTCGGGGCCGGGCCGGGAGCGGGCGACGGGCCGCGCGCCGGCGGAGCCGTGAGGACCGGAGGCGGCGTGGGGGCGGGGGCTCATGACGGCCTCCGGAGCGAGACGAGGTCGGCCAGGTCGCGGTCGCTGAGCTCGGTCAGCGCGGTCTCCCCGGTGCCGAGCACGGCGTCGGCCAGGGCGCGCTTGGCCTGGAGCATCTCGCCGATCCGGTCCTCGACGGTGCCTTCGGCGATAAGCCGGTGCACCTGGACGGGCTGGGTCTGCCCGATGCGGTAGGCGCGGTCCGTGGCCTGTTCCTCGACGGCCGGGTTCCACCAGCGGTCGTAGTGGATGACATGGGCGGCCCGGGTGAGGTTCAGCCCGGTGCCCGCCGCCTTGAGGGAGAGCAGGAACACCGGCACCTCGCCGGACTGGAAGCGGTCCACCATCCGTTCCCGTTCGGGCACCGGGGTACCGCCGTGCAGGAGCTGGGAGGGGATCGCGCGCGAGGTGAGGTGCGCGGAGAGCAGCCGGGCCATCGTCACGTACTGGGTGAAGATGAGCACCGAGCCGTCCTCGGCGAGGATCGTGTCGAGGAGTTCGTCGAGCAGGGCGAGCTTCCCGGAGCGGCCGGCGAGGCGGGTCGGCTCCTCCTTCAGATACTGCGCGGGGTGGTTGCAGATCTGTTTGAGGGAGGCCAGCAGCTTCATGATCAGGCCGCGCCTGGCGATGCCCTCCGACGCCTCGATGTACGCCATGGTCTCGCGCACCGTGGCCTCGTAGAGCGTGGCCTGCTCGCGGGTGAGGAAGACGGGGTGGTCGGTCTCCGTCTTGGGCGGCAGCTCGGGGGCGATGCCGGGGTCCGACTTCTTGCGGCGCAGCAGGAAGGGGCGGACCAGCCGGGAGAGGCGCTCCACCGCTTCGTCGTTGGCGATGCCGGCGGCCGTTCCGGTGTTCTCCACGATGCGGGCGTGGCGGGCCCGGAACGCCTTGAGGGGGCCGAGGAGTCCGGGGGTGGTCCAGTCGAGCAGCGCCCAGAGCTCGGAGAGGTTGTTCTCGACGGGGGTGCCGGTCAGGGCGACCCGGGCCGGGGACGGGATGGTGCGCAGCGCCTTCGCGGTGGAGGAGTGCGGGTTCTTGACGTGCTGCGCCTCGTCGGCGACGACCAGTCCCCAGCTGTGCGCGGCCAGTTCGGCCGCGCTGGAGCGCATCGTGCCGTACGTGGTGAGGACGAAGCCGCCGTCGGGTTCGGCGAGGCTGCGGTCGGTGCCGTGGAACCGCCGCACGGGGACGCCGGGCGCGAAGCGGTTGATCTCCCGGTGCCAGTTGCCCAGCAGGGACGCGGGGCAGATCACCAGGGTGGGCGCGGGATGCGCGCGGTGCAGATGGAGGGCGATGAGGGTGATCGTCTTGCCGAGGCCCATGTCGTCGGCGAGGCAGCCGCCGAGGCCCAGCGACGTCATCCGGTCCAGCCAGGCCAGGCCGCGCAGCTGGTAGTCGCGGAGGGTGGCGTCGAGGCCGGGCGGCGGTGCGATGAGGGTGTCGTCCTCGACGAGGCGGGCGCGCAGCGCGGCCAGCGCGCCGACCGGCACCGCCTCGACCTGCTCGCCGTCCACCTCGGCGCTGCCGGTCAGGGCGACGGCCAGGGCGTCCACCGGGTCGAGCAGGCCGAGTTCCCGCTTGCGGGCCTTGCGCACGAGCGCGGGGTCGACGACGACCCACTGGTCCCGCAGCCGCACCACGGGCCGGTGCGCCTCGGCGAGCACGTCCATCTCGGCCTCGGTCAGCCGCTGGTCGCCCAGCGACAGCTGCCAGTTGAAGGAGAAGAGCTGCTCGGCGTCGAAGAACGAGGTGCCGTCGGTGGCCGAGCCGGGGGCCGGCCGGACGACCGCCGCCGCGGTGAGGGAGCGGGCGAGCTCCCGGGGCCAGTGCACGCTGACTCCGGCTGCCGCCAGCCGTGCCCCTGCCGTGCCCAGCAGTTCCTGCAACTCGTCCTCGGTGAGGGCGAGTACGTCGGGGACGGGCTGGTCCAGCAGCCGTTCCAGCGGGGGCCAGACGCGGGCGGCGCGGCGCAGGGCGAGCACGGCGTCGATCCGGGCCCGGGGGCCGAAGGGTTCGCCCGCCGTGCCGTCCCAGAGCGCGGCCGCGTCGACGACGTAGGTGGGGTCGGCGAGGCTGTGCACCTGGGTGATGGCGGCGCCTGCGTGGCGCGCGCCGGCCGGCCCCTCGCCGCCGGGGGCGTCGTCCGTCCCGGCGGAGCGTTCCGTGTCGAAGAGCTCGTATGCCGAGAGGTCCAGGCGCAGCGACACCCGGACGCCCGCGTCCAGTCCGGCCGCGACCTCGACGGCCCACTCCCGGGCGCCGGGCAGGTGGCGGCCCTCCTGGGCGGCGAAGGGCGCGCCCATGGCGAAGGCGGCCGCGGGGGTGCGGGGCAGGCTGTCGGCGACCGCGTCCAGGTAGGCGGAGATCAGCGGCTCGGGGTCGGGGACCTGGAGGGGTGTCCGGTCCGGGAAGGGCGTCGCGTACCCCTCGGCGGGCATGGCCGCGGCGACGGCACGCAGATGCGCGACGTCCTCGGCGTCGCGCGGTCCGGCCCGCCAGGCGTCGTGGTCGTCGGCGGTCAGGCCGGGGAGCATCCGGCCGCGGGACACCAGATGGAGGGCGTGCAGGGTGGCGGCGCCCCAGCAGCGGGTGGCGGGGTGGGCGGACCGCAGGTGGCGGGCGCGGGCCAGCAGGGGCACGGCCTCGGCCGGCGGAACGAGCAGGGCGGGCACGGTGACGGCGGCGATGTCGTCCCCCTCGCCGTGGTGGCGCACAACCGTGATCTCGGCGGCCCGCACGCCTGTGCCGTCGGCCTCCACGGCCCCGGCGGCATCCCCCCGGTCGCCGGCGCCGGGCCCCCACACGTCGGCCGGGTCCGGCAGCGGGCGCCCTTCGGGGTCCCAGAACGCGATGCGGCCCTCGCGCGGGAGTGCGGCGGGCAGGAAGACGGCGGCACACCGCAGCAGACGGCCGACGGCCGCGTCCCGCGGTGGCGGTGCGATGCCCACGTCCATGCGCACGCCCCTCCCTTCCCGTCCGGCACCCTGCTGCCGGGCCTTCGCGTCCTCGGTCCTCCGCAGGTGGTCGTACCTGGTCAGCGCGGGAACCCTCTGACTCGCGAGTCTAGGCGGGGGCTCTGACAACGCGGACCGGCCGCCGCCGGGCCCGCAGCTCGTACGGGTCCGGCGGCGGCCGGCGGGCGGGGACGGCCGGGTCAGTGCCGGGCGAGCGGGGGCGTGGACTCCCTCGGTGCGGGCCCGGCGCCGTTGGGCGGCCGGGGCGGCTCGGGGGCGGGCCGCTCGGACCGCCGGTCGGCCGGGGGCTCCGGCTCCGGCGTCGGCGTCGGGGTCGGCGGTGACACGGGCGGATCCACCTGTGTCTGTGGCGGTCCCTGTGTCACCGACGGGGGCTCGGGCTGCGCTGTCTCAGCTGTCTGAACCGCCTGAGCCGGCTGCTGCGGTGCCGGCTGCTGGGCGCGTTCCAGGAAGCGGAGCAGCTCCACCGGGAACGGCAGCACCAGCGTGGAGTTCTTCTCCGCCGCCACCGCCACCACGGTCTGCAGCAGCCTCAGCTGCAGCGCGGCGGGCTGGGCGGACATCTCCGATGCCGCCTCGGCCAGCTTCTTGGACGCCTGGAGTTCCGCGTCCGCGTTGATGACCCGGGCCCGCCGCTCACGGTCCGCCTCCGCCTGCCGGGCCATGGAGCGTTTCATCGTCTCCGGCAGCGAGACGTCCTTGATCTCGACCCGGTCGATCTGCACGCCCCAGCCGACGGCGGGGCTGTCGATCATCAGCTCCAGGCCCTGGTTGAGCTTCTCCCGGTTGGAGAGCAGGTCGTCCAGGTCGCTCTTTCCGATGATCGAACGCAGCGACGTCTGCGCCATCTGCGAGACGGCGAAGCGGTAGTCCTCCACCTCGACGACGGCGCTCGCCGCGTCGACCACCTTGAAGTAGATGACCGCGTCCACCCGCACCGTGACGTTGTCCCGCGTGATGCCGTCCTGCGCCGGCACGGGCATGGTCACGATCTGCATGTTGACCTTGCGCAGCCGCTCGACGCCGGGGAGCACCATGGTGAATCCGGGCCCGCGCACGTCGTCGCGGAGCCGGCCGAGCCGGAGCACCACGCCCCGCTCGTACTGCTTGACGACCCGGGCGGCCGCCGCCGTGTACACGGCGCCTGCCGATACCGCCGCGACCGCTGCGATCAAGAGCTCCTGGACCATGACGGCCCCCTGCCAGCCGGAAGAACCGGAACATCTGCCTCACACCACATGAAGCGCTATTACCACGTTATGCCCCATTTGGACACCGGGCGAACCTCTCCTCGCCCACCCGCCCCCGCTCGTCCCCCGCCCGGCCGTCTCCCGGATGCCGGGCCTGCCGGGAGCGGGCAGGGTGACCAGCGTCAGCACGTCCCGCCGTGGCGTACGGGGAGGCGTGACGGCGTGCGTACGGATGAGCCGGACGAGACAGACGAGGACCCGCCCATGCCCGTGAACGACCACCGACGCCGCCGTCTCGGCATCGCCGCCGGGACCGCGCTCCTGACCCTCACCGTCGCAGGCTGCTCGGGCCTCGGCCGTACCGCCGTGGGTCCCGTCACCTACACGACCGAGCGGGATGCCGTGATCATGGTGAACAGCCCCTCGGTGAAGGGCTGTCACCGGCTGGCCCCCGCGGGTGCCAAGGAAGTGGCCAACGGCACCCTGATCGACATCATCCTGTACCGGACGAGGGACTGCACCGGTCCGGGTACGACGTACCTCGCGACCACGTTCTCGGACGTCAACGCACCCACGGCGCTGCCCTGGCGCAGCTTCAGCACCGTCCACTGAGCCGACGGGCGCGGGCACGCACCACACGCCCGCCCGCGCCCGCCTCACGCGCCGCGGCGGAACCGTGCGACCAGGGCCGCCGTGCCCTCCCGGCGGTCCCGTGCGATCAGGACCATCACCACGACGAGGACCGCGGGCATGACCGCGTTCGGCGGGTCGAGCAGGGTCAGCTGGACGACCGACGCCCCGGTCAGCAGCGCGCAGAAGGCGATTGCCGCCACTCCGGCGAGGAGCGGGATCAGCAGCGCGACCGCCCCGGCCGTCTCCAGTCCGCCGATGACGTACATCGCGGCGTGGCTCCAGCCCATCCGGCCGAAGGACTCGACGGCGGACTCATGGGCGATCAGCTTGGCGATTCCGCTGAAGCCCAGGAACAGGGCGAGTGCGTACCGCGCGACGTTGAGCGCGACGGCGCCCCGTCCGCGGCCGGCCGCGGACGCGCCGGACACGGGCCCGTCCGAGGCGGGCGCAGCAGCGGCGGGAACGGCGGCGGCCGGTGCGGAAGCGGCTCTGGCGTTCTGGGACATGACGGTCTCCTCGGGGAAGCGGTGCGCGGTGTCGCTCACACCAGTACAGACCGTGCCCCGGTCCGTAAGTCATCGCCCCGCCGGCCACCGATTGCCTTCACCGCGCGGCTACTTGGGCACGGCCAGTACCCAGATCCCGTCCTCGGTGAGGTAGCGCTCCACCCGCAGGCCCGCCGCGTCGAGATGGCCCTCGAACTGCTCCTTCGACATCGGCCGCGAGAGGAAGGTCTGCGTCCAGCGCGCGTCCGCGAACTCGTACTCGGCACGCACCGATTCAACCCCGTCCCCCACCGGTTCGGAGGAGAGGATCCGCGTCGTGTACCCGGCCGGGTGGACGCGCTCGCGCGGCACGTCGTGGTAGTCCTCGCCCTCGCGCTGGAAGAGCACCGATCCGCCGTCCCTCACGTATCTCCGGCAGGTGCGCAGCAGCCCGTCCCGCACCCGGTCGTCGCCCGAGTGCACCAGGAACGACGCCAGCATGACCACGTCGAAGGTCTCGTCACCGAGGTCCAGCGACTCGATGGGCCCGCACACCGTGCGTGCGCCGCGCACCCGTTCCAGCATCTGCGGCGACTCGTCCACCGCCGTGACGTCGAAGCCGCGCTCGATCAGGGGGTGCGTCACGCGGCCCACGCCGCAGCCCAGTTCCAGAATGCTCGATCCGGCGGGGACGGCCGCGGCGACGATGTCCGGCTCGTCGTTCACCGCCAGTCGCGAGTACAGCTCGACCGCGCAGCCGTCGGGCGTGATCGCGCCGGGCCCCGTCCCCGCATAACCCTCACGTACCACTCGTTCGCTCATGCCCTTCCGAACGAGCCGTCGGCTCCCCCCGTTCCCCGGCCCGCTGCCGAACGGCGGGCGACCAGGGCCGCGCTGAGGTGCTGGAGGTCCGTCGGGCGGGCCGGGAAGAGGCCGGTGAGACGGCCGATGCGGCGGACGCGGTAGTCGACGGTGTTGGGGTGGACGTGCAGCGCCGCCGCGGCAGCCCTGCGGTCCAGGCCGTGGGCGAGGTAGGTCTCCAGCGTGTGCAGCAGCTCCGGTTTCGCCTCCAGCGGGAGCAGCAGGCGTGCGAGCCCGTTCAGCGCCTCGCTTGGCCTGCTCAGCTGGTACTCCAGCAGGACGTCGGCGAGCCGGTACAGACCGGCGGGCCGGCCGGAGCGCGCGACGAGATCGACGATCTCGGCGTTACGGGCCACGGCGGCCGGCACCGCCGCCGGCTGGGCGGTCTCCGCGGCGGCGGTGACCGGTACCCCGGCGGCCCGGGTGGCCTCGGCGATCAGCTCGCCGAGCCCGCCGGGCCCGCTCCAGGGCGGCGGCTCCGCAACGGGCAGCAGGACGGTGCCGCCGGTCGCGTCGAGAGCGGTCAGCGCGGGCGTACCGGCGAACCGGTCCAGGGCCGTCCGGATGCGGCGGATCTTGCGGCGCGCGGCCACCCCCCGTCCGGGGCCGGGGGCCTGGCCCACCTCGTCGTCGTGCGGGGCGAGCGCGAGCGTCATCGTCAGATAGCGGGCCGCGGGGCGCAGACCCGTGCGCCGGGTGAAGCCCTCCAGGTCCTCGCCGGTCAGCAGGGCGGCCATCAGGGCGTGCCGGCCACCGTGTTCCTGGCTGTCGAGGATCTGCCGGGCCTCCAGATACGCGCCGCTCACCGCGGAGGTCAGCTGCTGCTGGACGACCATGATGCGGTTCATGATCTCCAGGACGACGGGGAGGTCGTCGGGGCCGGCGTCCTGAGCGGTCTCCTCCCAGCACATCGCGATGCCCACCTGGTACGCGGTGAGGATGGCGTCGAGCGGCACGCCCTCCTCGGCGCGCTGGGCCGCCGAGTCGCGCTGCTGGGCGAGTTCGGCGTCGGTGGCCGCCCTGCGGTGCTCGACGACGTCGGCGAAGAGCCGCAGATTGTGCTGGACGATGTCCGCGATGTCGCCCGCGATCTCCTCGTGGGGCAGCTCCGCGTAGACCGGCAGATCGCTGAGCAGCCGGGCGACGACGCGGCTCGTGAGGGCGGGGGCGCGGGCCCGCAGCTGGGCCGCCACCGGGCGGCCGCCGATGCACAGCGGCCGCTGCCCGACGGCCTTCCGGCCGGTGCGACCGCCCCCGACGGCGGTCCGCTCTTTGTCATGCGTCACAAAAGCCCCCGCGGAAGTCTGCGTTACCCACCAGTTAAACGACGGCGTTCGAGTCTGCATGATGACCGGCGACACCCGCCATGCCCCGCCTCGCCCCCACACCGGAGGTCGCCGTGAACTCGTCGTACAGCAACGCATTCTGTCGGACCGTCAGAGCCTCCGTCGCGGCGCTCGCGCTGGCCGGTCTGGCGGTCGGGACGAGTGCCTCCGGCGCCTGGGCGGCGGACGGCGGCACCACGTCGTACGTCGCGCTCGGCGACTCCATGGCCTCCGGCCCCCTCATCCCGGACATCACCGGCCCGGTGGCCTGCGGCCGTTCCACGCACAACTACCCGCACGAGCTGGCCGCGAGCATCGGCGCCTCGCTGCACGACGTCACCTGCAGCGGGGCCGCGTCCAAGCACATGACGGAGAAGCAGTCGCTCTCCCTGCTCGACATCCCGATGGGCTCGGCGCCGCCCCAGTTCGACGCCCTGCGCGCGGACACCGATCTGGTGACCCTGACGATCGGCGGCAACGACACCGGTCTGGTCGGCATCGCGCAGGACTGCATGCAGCTCGACCCGACCGCCACCCCGTGCAAGGACAAGCTGACCGAGGGCGGCGTGGACCAGGTGGCCCAGCGCATCGCCGAGTTCGCGCCCCGGCTGGCCACCGTCCTGGACGGCATCCACCAGCGTTCGCCGCAGGCCCGGGTGATCGTCACGGGCTACGGGCTCTACATCAAGCCGGGCGGCTGCTGGCCGCTGCAGCCGGTGCTCCCGGTGGACGCCGACTTCCTCCAGGGCAGCGTCGACCGGATGAACACCGTGATCGCCCAGCAGAGCGCGGCACACGGCGCCGAGTACATCGACCTCGCCACCCCGAGCAAGGGCCACGACTCCTGCCAGGCGCCGTCGGCCAAGTGGGTCGAGGGGTACGTGCCGACGGCCGCGGCCGCCCCGCTGCACCCCAACCGGCAGGGCGAGGAGAACTACGCCCGCATCATCGGCGCACACCTCCAGGGGAGCTGACCCGTGCGGCAGCGGCTCCTCAACGGACTGCTCGCGGCGGCGCTCGGTGCGGCCGCCCTCCTCGCCCCGCCCGCCCACGCGGCTCCGGCGGGCCACCACCCGCCGGAGCGGGGCTGTGATCCGCTGGCACCCGCCGAGTGCCTGCTGCCGTTCCCCAACGACTGGTACACCCGGCCGGACCCGGGCACCGACACGGGCCGCCGGGTGGACTTCGGCCCGGCCGGGCTGCCCCGCCCCGTGACCGGGCAGCCCGTCGACCCGGCCGCCTGGAACCGGTCCGACGGCTTCTCCCCCGGTTCCGCACTGATCGCCCAGGTGCCGGGCCTGGACCTGGCGGCGACCGGTGCGGCCCCGCTCACCGGCATCGGCCGCTCCCTGGACCGGGACGCGCCGGTCGTGCTCCTGGACACCACCACCGGTGAGCGGTGGCCGTACTGGGCCGAGCCGGACTCCAACGCCACCGACCCCGCGCGCCGGGCGCTGCTCATCCACCCGGCCCGCAGCCTCCACGACGGCCACCACTACGCCGTGGCCCTGCGCCGGCTCAAGGACGCGGCGGGCCGCACGATCCCGGCGGCCGCCCCGTTCGCCGCCGTCGCGGGCCGGCGGCTGCCCGCCCACGATCCGCTGCGCGCCCGCCAGGACCGGCTGCGCCCCGCCCTCGCCGCCCTGCGCCGGGCCGGGGTCACCACCCAGGACCTCCATCTGGCCTGGGACTTCACCGTCGCGTCCACCCGCAGCCTCACCGGCGACCTGTTCACCATCCGGGACGACGCGTTCCGCCGGCTCGGCAACCGCTCGCCCGGCTTCGCCGTCACCCAGGTCACCGACTTCACCGCCGGCCAGGACGCCCGGATCGCCCGCGAGGTCACCGGAGAGATCACCGTGCCGGGCTATCTCGCCCTGCCCGGCGGCCCGCCCGGCTCCGTCCTGCACCGCGACCGCGACGGCGTACCCCGCCGGCTCCCCCTCAGCACCCAGCTCGCCACGTTCCGCTGCGAGATCCCCCGCTCCGCCTTCCGCACCCCCTCCCACCCCTCCCTCTACGGGCACGGGCTGCTGGGCTCCCGCTCCGAGGTCGGCGCGGGCAACGTCAAGGACATGGCCGCCGAGCACGACTTCACCTTCTGCGCGACGGACTGGATCGGCATGGCCAAGGAGGACATCCCCGTCGTCCTCGGCGCGCTCGCCGACCCGAACCTCTTCCCCGCCGTGCCGGAGCGCAGCGAACAGGGCATGCTGAACGCCCTGTTCCTCGGCCGCGCCCTGATCCACCCCGAGGGGCTGGTCACCGACCCCGCGTTCCGCACCACAGACGGCCGCCCGCTCGTCGACACCCGGCACGGTCTCGCGTACGACGGGAACAGCCAGGGCGGCATCCTGGGCGGCGCGCTGGTCGCCGCCTCGCCCGACATCCGGCGCGGCGTCCTGGGCGTCACCGCCATGAACTACGGGCTGCTCCTCAACCGCAGCGCCGACTTCGCCCCCTTCCAGCAGGTCCTGGACCTGGCCTACCCGGACAAGCTGCGCCAGCAGCTCGTCCTCCAGCTGTTCCAGATGGTGTGGGACCGCGGTGAGACGAACGCGTACGCGAACCACCTCACCGACCACCACCAGGTGCTGATGCACATCGCCTACGGGGACCACCAGGTGGCGAACGCGGCGGCCGAGGTGGAGGCGCGCACGATCGGCGCCCGGCTGCTGTCGCCCGCGCTCGCCGACGGCCGGAGCCCGGACACCGTCCCGTACTGGGGCATCCGGCGCATCGGCCCCGGTCAACTGCCCTACCGGGGATCGGCGATGACCGTCTGGGACAGCGGCACCCCCACACCCCCGCTCACCAACACCCCGCCCGCCGGGCCCGATTACGGCCACGACCCGCACGAGGATCCCCGCAACTCGCCCGCCGCACGTCAGCAGAAGGCCACCTTCCTGACCACCGGGCGTGTCATCAATGTCTGCGGCACCGCCCCGTGCACCGCCACACCGACCTCCTGACGCCCCCTCCCCGCCGGGCACGACCTCCCGCGGGGGACAGACAAGGAGCACCATGCGTACGCACCGCATAGCCGGAGCCGCCGTCGCGGCCGCCCTTCTCGCCGGTACGGCACTGGCCCCGTCCGCGCTCGCCGCACCGCCCGCCGCCTCGGCCACCGCACAGGCCGCGGTCCCCTTCACCTCCGCCGGCGCCGTGCGCGCGGCCGACGGCGGCCACACCCTCTCCTGGGCCTCACCGGCCGCCTCGGTGACCGTCACCGCCGTCACCGGCCCCGACGCCACGACCGGGATCGCCCTGGGCACGGCGCCCGGCACCGGTTCGCTGACCGTCCCGGCGGGAACGCTCCCGGAGGCCGGGCGCTGGTACTTCCGGCTGGTCCCGGACGGCGGCAGCCCCCTGGTCGTCGCCGACCGCTCCCTCGGGCTGGCCTCGGCGCGCAACTTCCGTGACATCGGCGGCTACCGCACGGCGGACGGGCGCTGGGTGCGCTCCGGTCTGGTCTACCGCTCCAACAAGCTGAGCGGCCTCACCGACGCCGAGCAGCAGCGGCTGGTCTCCCAGCGCCTCACCCTCGACGTCGATCTGCGCAACGTCCAGGAGCGCAAGGACGACCCGGACCGGCTGCCCGCGGGTGTCGCGTACCAGGTCGCCGACGTCGTCTCGCTCAGCCACGGCATCCGGTTCCACGACTCGGCGCTGATGACACTGGCCGAGGCCATCGCGGCGGGCCTCTTCTCCGGTTCGTCCGACCTGGGCCAGTCCATCGGATACCCGTTCATGGTCAACTTCGTGGGCGCCGACTACGCCTTCCACGACCTGGTCACCGCCGTGGCCACGAACGGCTCCGGAGCCACGGTCTTCCACTGCAGCGCCGGCAAGGACCGCACGGGCTGGGGCACCGCCGTCCTGCTCACCCTGCTGGGGGTCCCCCGGGCGACCGTCGAGGCGGACTTCCTCGCCAGCAACCAGTACACCGGCGACCCGAAGGCCGTCGAACTGAGCTGGCTGCGCGCGGCGTTCGCCGAGGTCGACCACATCTACGGCGACTTCGACACGTACGTGCGCGAGGGGCTGAAGCTCGACGCGGCGACCGTTCAGACGCTGCGCGCCAAGCTGCTGACCGGCTGACGCGCACACCGGCTCAGCAGGCCGGGTAGCGGCCCTCCGGCCAGCTCACCGGGTGCGCGAACTCCAGGGACAGGTCGTCGGCCAGCTCGGCGATCACGGCCCGTCCCTCGGTGCGCACCAGCCAGGCCGGAGGGAGTCCCGTCTCGCCGTGGCGGGCGCCGAGCAGATTGCCGCAGACCGCGCCGGTGGAGTCGCTGTCGCCCGAGTGGTTGACCGAGAGCAGCAGGGACTCGGCGACCTGGCCGGCCTCGGGCAGGACCAGGGCGCAGTACACGGCGATGGCCAGGGCCTCCTCGGCCACCCAGCCCGCACCGAGCGACTCCACCTTCCCGGCGCTCGGCGCGCCCTGCGCGGCCAGGTCGACGGCGCCGCGCAGGGCAGCGGTCGTCTCCTCGTGCCCGGGGTGGCGGGCGAGCAGGTCCATGGCCCGCAGGACCGATCCCGGCAGGGAGTCGCCCGCCAGCAGATGGGCGACGATCGCCGCGAGCGCTCCGGCCGCGTAGGCACCGGTGGGGTGGCCGTGGGTGATCTGCGCGCACCGGGCGGCCAGCGCGAAGCCCCCGGCCGGGTCCTCGCCGGTCAGGCCGAAGGGGGCGGAGCGCATGACCGTGCCGCAGCCCTTGGAGTCCGTGTTCACCGGGCCCGGCACCCCGAGCGGGCCCTGCGGGTCGGGGGTGTGCGCGGAGGTGAGTCCGCTCAGGCAGGCGTTTCCGGGGGCCCGGCGCGCGTACAGCCAGGGCTGCTGCCTGAGCCATCCGGTCCGGACGAGGTCGCCCCCGTCACGGGCCGGCGGCGCGGGATGGTTCTGGGTGTCCAGCCAGCGCAGATAGGCGTGCTTCATGACCGCCGTCTCGGCACCGCCGATCCCCTTGGACATGGCCCGGGAGTGCGCCCTGATCAGTCCCTCGGCCGTGAAGAGCGTCATCTGGGTGTCGTCCGTGACGCGTCCGACGGCCCCGTCCTCGTCGGCGGTGAGCCCCTGGACGCCCTGCTCGCCGTGCGCGCGGCGGATGCCGGCGAGCGACAGGAACTCCACCGGGTTGCCCAGGGCGTCCCCGATCGCCCCGCCCAGCAGACACCCGCGGATCCGGGACCTGCGCACGGCCGCGTCCCCCGTTGCTGTGCCGTTCACGGCCCCGCCCCCACTCTTTGCCGTCGGATCGCCGCACGAGTGCCGTCGCGGGTCCATGCTGGTAGGTGAGGCGATCGCCATGCGTACCGGTAATGAGCCCATGACCGCCCGCAGCCCGCTGCGGATGCGGCTCTGGCTGAGTCTATGGGGCCTGGCCTGGGCCGTCTTCGGCCTGACGGCCTTCACTGTCACCGGCCGGCCGGGCTGGGCGGCGGCCTGCGGGGTGCTGCTGGTGCTGGTCCTGGTGGATCTGGCCGTGATCGTCCACCACCTGCGCCGGGGGCCGCACGGCCGGCCGGACCGCACGATCCCGCCGTACGCACCCGGTCCCGGCGGACGGGGACGTTACGGGCACTGAGCGCCGGACTCCGGACATGCGGGCCCGGCCGTAGGGGCCGGGCCCTCAGCCGTCCGCATCGAAGCGGGCCGCCTTCAGGTACTCCGGGTTCGGGTCGAGCGCCGCCGCCAGCCGGAAGTGGCGCGTGGCCCGCTCCGGGTGGCCGGACCGCTCGAAGGTGCGCGCGAGGGCGAAGTGCGCGAACGCGTTGTCCGGCTCCCGCTCCAGCACGAGCTCGAACTCAAGCTCGGCGGGGCGCAGTTGGGCGGCCGCGAAGAAGGCGCGGGCGCGCAGCAGCCGGGCAGCGGTGTTCTCCGGGTGGGAGGCGATCACCGAGTCGAGCAGTTGCACGGCACCCCGCGGGTCGCGCGCTGCCAGCAGCTGCTCGGCCGCGCGGAAGTCTATGACGTGGGTCTCCGGGTTCCTCTCGGGCACAGTCGCATCCTTCCCTCGTCCACCGCGGGGTGAACGTCGGCCCGGCCGCCGGAATTCCGGCCCCGGGGTCAGCCGGCCGCGGCCCGCCGTTCCAGTTCCGACCAGAGCGCGCGGACCTGCGGTTCCAGGGCCTCGACCGGTCCGTCGTTGTCGATGATCAGATCGGCCACCGCGCGCCGCTGCTCGCGGGTGGCCTGGGCCGCCATCCGGGCGCGCGCCTCCTGCTCCGTCATCCCGCGCAGCCGCACGAGGCGGTCGAGCTGGGTCTCCGGGGCGGCGTCGACCACGACGACCAGGTCGTAGAGGGGGGCGAGGCCGTTCTCCGTGAGGAGGGGCACGTCGTGGACGACGACGGAATCGGGTCCGGCGGCCCGTTCGAGTGCGGCGGAGCGGGCGCCCACCAGCGGGTGGACGATCGCGTTGAGAGCGGCCAGCCGCTCGCTGTCGGCGAAGACGACCGAGCCGAGCTTCGGCCGGTCCAGCGTGCCCTCGGGGGTCAGGATGCCGGTGCCGAACTCCTCGACGACGGCGTCGAGCCCGGGGGTTCCGGGCTCGACGACCTCACGGGCGATCCGGTCGGCGTCGACGAGGACGGCCCCGTAGCCGGTGAGCATCCGGGACACTTCGCTCTTGCCGGCGCCGATCCCACCGGTCAGACCCACTTTCAGCATGGGCGGCAGCCTAGTACCCGCCGCCCGGTGGTGCGGTGAGCGGGCCGACCGGTCTCAGCCGTCACCCTCGCGCTCGGCCAGGAACTTCTCGAATTCGAGGCCGATCTCGTCGGCGGACGGCAGGTCCACCGGTTCGGCGACCAGATTGCCGCGGGTCTCGGAGCCGGCGACCGCGTCGTACTGGTGCTCCAGGCCCTCGACCAGCGAGACGAGCTCCTCGTCGCCCTGGTCGATCTGGCGGTCGATCTCCGTCTGGGTGCGGTGCGCCTCGGTGCGCAGCGAGTGGGCGACGGTCGGCAGGACCAGTCCGGTCGCCGCCGTGATCGACTCCAGTGCGGTGAGCGCGGCGTCGGGGTAGGCGGAGCGGGCGACGTAGTGCGGCACATGGGCGGCGACACCGAGCACGTCGTGTCCGGCCTCCATCAGCCGGTACTCGACGAGGGCGGCGGCGGAGCCGGGCACCTGCGCCTCGTCGAACGGGCTGCGGTGGCCGGGCATGAGGTCGGTGCGGTTGCCGTGCGGGGTGACGCCGACCGGGCGGGTGTGCGGGACGCCCATCGGGATGCCGTGGAAGGTGACGGCGAGACGGACACCGAGCCGCTCCACGATCTGCTCGACGGCGGCGGCGAACCGCTCCCACTCCACGTCGGGCTCGGGCCCGGACAGCAGCAGGAAGGGCGCCCCGGTCGCGTCCTGGACCACCCGCACGTCCAGCGTCGGGGTCTCGTACGCCGACCAGCGGTCGCGCTTGAACGTCAGCAGCGGGCGCCGTGCGCGGTAGTCGACGAGGCGGTCGTGGTCGAACCGGGCCACGACCTGGTGGGGCAGCGATTCGAGCAGGCCGTCGACGATCTGCTCACCGGTCTCACCCGCGTCGATGTAGCCCTCGAAGTGGTAGAGCATGACCAGGCCGGCCGACTCCTGGGCGAGCGCCATGTCGACGACAGCCAGGCCCTTCGGCTCCCATTCGTACAAACTCTGCGGATCAGGCACGGTTACCGCTCCTCCTTGTGTTCCTGAAGAAGAACGTCCCGGGGGGCACGGGCATTCCCGCCCGTGCCCCTTCACATGGTGTTTACCCAAGTACCCGCGTATGCAGTGCGGTGACCGCCTTCCGTGCGGAGGTGAACGCTCCGTGCTGCCAGGCGTCCGCGTAGCTCAGGTAGTCACCGGCGAAGTAGACCCGTCCGGCCGCCCGGTTGAGCGGTGCGAAGACGGGGGCGTCGGGGCCGCCGGACAGCGAGTGCCAGGAGGCCTCGAGGTACGGGGTCTGGCGCCAGTGGTGGGAGAACGACGTGGCGAGTTCCGTGCGGTACTTCTCACCGTGGATCTTGACGCCCTGGGCGAGGGCCCGCGCCTCCCGCTCGCGCGGGGTGAGCGCGGCGTACGCGTCGGCGTTGGAGCCGGTGTTGTAGTAGCCGATGATGGTGCCGCGCCGGCCCTGGTGGCCGTAGGACGGGTACCAGATGTGGGCCAGGTCCATGTCGGTCTCGGTGATGCCGCCGTAGATCTGCTGGTCGCTCTCCCACCAGCGGCTGCGGTACTCCAGCCCGATCTTCCCGGCCGACGACGGCTTGCAGGCCTCCAGGGCCGTCTGGACGGCCGGGCCGAGGTTGTGGGCGGTCTTGGCCAGGATGTTGGGCGGCAGGGCGGCGACGCAGTAGTCCGCCTCGATGCTGCGGGTGCGGCCGGACTGCGTGTAGGTGACGGTGACGCCGTGGGCGGTGTCGGTGATCTCGGTGACGGCGGCGCCGGTACGGATCCGGCGCTCCCCGATCGCCCGGGTGAGCGCGGCGGGTATCCGGTCCATGCCGCCGACGGGCTGGAACATCAGCATCGCCTGGTCGTACTCGAACTCGAAGGCGAAGTACCGTCCGACGCCGCTGGCGAAGACCTCGGATGCGGTGGGTACGGACCCGAGCTCCTCGCCGGGGGTGCCGGCGGCCGCGGGGTCGACGCGGTAGCCGCGTCGGGGGCTGCCGGTGTAGTCGAGGGTGTCGCCGATGTCGCCGAAGTCCTTGAGGAAGTCGAGCAGCCGCTCCTGGTCGTCGGCGGTGATCTGCCGGTCGAGCGCGCCCTTGTCGGTGGCCTTGGAGAGGAGTTCGGCGACGTAGCCGTACACGTCGGCCTTGGCGGTGCGGTAGCGGACGGGGGCCTTCATCCCCGACTTCTCGTTGTAGATGTAGGCATTGGCGTTCACGTTGGTGAACACCTCGATGGGGACGCCGAGTTCGCGGCAGTAGTCGAGGGTGACCATCCACTGCGGGATCCGGCCGGGTCCGGCGTTCATGTACTGGCCGTCGGAGAACCGCGCGGTCTGCTTGACGCCGTGGATGTCGGTGGTGGAATCCCCGCCGCGTACGGTGAAGTTGCGGCCGCCCGTACGGCCGCGGGCCTCCAGGACCGTACAGTCGTAGCCCGCCTTGCCCAGCTCGTAGGCCGTGGCGAGACCGGCGATGCCGCCGCCCACGACGACGACCTTGGCCGCGGCCTTCCCCTTCAGGTGGAAGTCACCGCTGCTGGGGGCGCGGAAGGCGGGTTCGCGGCCTGCGGCCTGGGCGGTGGGGGCGAGGCCGAGCGCCCCCATGGTGGCGAACATCGCGCCCGCCCCGCCGGACAGACCGACGTTGCGGAGGAAGGTGCGGCGGCTCGCGGGCGAGTGGTGCGAAGCGTGAGTCATGTCCCGGCTCCCCTTCGGATCTTGAGGTTGCCGGGATCCTGGCAAGGGCGTGTTACGGGCCGTCAGCTATTCGTGTATCCCGCACGTTTCCCTGTGTTCACCCTGCCCGCAGCATCGACGCACATTGGTCCAGACCTTGACATGGCCCGACCTCGTCCCTACCGTCACTGGGCAGCAAGTTCAGACACTCGCCCCATATTCATGTACGAGAACGTCCTGAACCTCTCACGGGAAGGCACCCCCATGCGCACCCGCACGCTGCTCCCCGCCCTGCTGGCCACCGCGCTCGCCACCGGCGCGCTCACCCTCGCCTCCGCCCCGACGGCCGGTGCCGCGACGGTCATCGAGGTGAGCACCGCCGCCCAGCTCAAGTCGGCCCTCACCGCGGCCGCCCCCGGCGACACGATCCACCTCGCGGACGGCACGTACACCGGCAACTTCAAGGCCCTCGTCCCCGGCACCGCCTCCGCGCGCATCACCCTGACCGGCTCCTCCGGCGCGGTCCTCACGGCCGGCGGCGGCTACGGGCTGCACTTGAACGGCGCCTCGTACTGGACGGTGAAGGGCATCACCGTCACCGGCGGCCAGAAGGGCATCATGGCCGACGGTGCCAACGGCGTGATCATCGATGCGGTGACCGTGCACGACCTCGACATGGAGGGCGTCCACTTCCGCAAGTCCAGCAGCGACGGCGTCATCCGGAACTCACGGATCTACGACACCGGGCACGACGGCCGGGGCATGGGCGAGGGCGTCTACGTCGGCTCGGCGGGCGACCTCTCCGACCGCAGCGACCGGGTCCAGATCCTGGACAACACGATCGGACCGGACGTCGGCGGCGAGAACGTCGACATCAAGGAGGGCACGACCGGGGCCCGGATCATCGGCAACACCTTCGACGGGAGCGGGCTGACGGGCGCCAACTACGACGACTCCTGGGTCGACGTGAAGGGCAACGACGTCCTCGTCCAGGGCAACCACGGCTCCCGTACGACCAACAACGGCTACGAGACGCACACCCAGCAGAGCGGCTGGGGCTGCGGGACCGTCTTCCGGGACAACGCCTCGGACCTGTCCGGCTCCACGGGCGACAAGCGGATCGCGGTCAACGTCACGAACTACGGCGCGAGTTGCCCCACCACCGTCTACGCGAGCAACACGGTGACCGGCGGCAACGGCCTGACCAACATCGACGTCACCCCGTAACAGCCCGAACAGCCCGCCGCGGAAACGAGTGAGGCCCGCTCCCCGAAGGGAGCGGGCCTCACTTTCACCTACTGCAGCCGATGACCGGCCGGAGGGTCAGAGCGTCAGCTCTGGCCGCCCGCCAGCTTCTCGCGCAGGGCAGCCAGGGCCTCGTCCGACGCCAGGGCGCCGGAGTTGTCCGCGGACTCCGAGGAGTACGAGCCGCCGCCACCGCTGCCGCCCGAGGCAGCCGGAGCGCTGCCGGCCGGGGCGGCAGCGCCCTCGGCAGCAGCGGCCTCGTCGGCCTCGCGGGACTTGATGACCTGGGCCTGGTGCTGCTCGAAGCGCGTCTGCGCCTCGGCGTACTGCGTCTCCCAGACCTCGCGCTGAGCCTCGAAGCCCTCGAGCCAGTCGTTGGTCTCGGGGTCGAAGCCCTCGGGGTAGATGTAGTTGCCCTGGTCGTCGTACGACGCGGCCATGCCGTACAGGGTCGGGTCGAACTCGACCGAGGCCGGGTCGCCACCGAAGGACTCGTTGGCCTGCTTCAGCGAGAGGCTGATGCGACGACGCTCGAGGTCGATGTCGATGACCTTGACGAAGATCTCGTCGTTGACCTGGACGACCTGCTCCGGGATCTCCACGTGGCGCTCGGCCAGCTCGGAGATGTGGACCAGGCCCTCGATGCCCTCGTCGACGCGCACGAACGCACCGAACGGAACGAGCTTGGTGACCTTACCGGGAACGACCTGCCCGATCTGGTGCGTACGGGCGAACTGCTGCCACGGGTCTTCCTGCGTCGCCTTGAGCGACAGGGAGACGCGCTCGCGGTCCATGTCCACGTCGAGAACCTCGACGGTGACTTCCTGGCCGACCTCGACAACCTCGGAGGGGTGGTCGATGTGCTTCCAGGACAGCTCGGACACGTGCACGAGACCGTCGACGCCACCCAGGTCCACGAAGGCACCGAAGTTGACGATCGAGGAGACGACGCCGGAGCGGACCTGACCCTTCTGGAGGGTCGTGAGGAACGTCTGGCGGACCTCGGACTGGGTCTGCTCGAGCCAGGCACGGCGGGACAGGACCACGTTGTTGCGGTTCTTGTCCAGCTCGATGATCTTGGCCTCGAGCTCCTTGCCCACGTACGGCTGGAGGTCGCGGACGCGGCGCATCTCGACGAGCGACGCCGGCAGGAAGCCACGGAGGCCGATGTCGAGGATGAGACCACCCTTGACGACCTCGATGACGGTACCGGTGACGATGCCGTCTTCTTCCTTGATCTTCTCGATGGTGCCCCAGGCACGCTCGTACTGAGCGCGCTTCTTCGAGAGGATCAGGCGGCCTTCCTTGTCCTCCTTCTGGAGAACCAGGGCCTCGATCTCGTCGCCGACCTTGACGACCTCGTTCGGGTCGACGTCGTGCTTGATCGAGAGCTCGCGGCTCGGGATGACACCTTCGGTCTTGTAACCGATGTCGAGGAGAACCTCGTCCCGGTCAACCTTGACGATGACACCGTCAACGATGTCGCCGTCGTTGAAGTACTTGATCGTCTCGTCGATCGCCGCGAGGAACGCGTCCGCGTCGCCGATGTCGTTGACCGCAACCTGCGGAGTGGTGGCGGTGGTCTCGGTGCTGCTCGTCATGTGGGAAAGGGCTCCGGTACGGACAGTGAGTCGAAGTTACTGCTACGCCGTGAGCCCGTATCGCCTCTGCAGAAGCCGGACAGCCTGGGAAGCGCCGATCCCGAACCGGGAGGCGCCTCGTGAACCGAGGGGACATACATACAGATGCGAGCGCGGCCTGCTAGGTCTGAGGCGCGCAGGCTCGCAGCGCAACTTGTAGCATACGGGGGCAGCAGGGCAGGGTCAATGCGCGAAGGCGCACACCAAGGGCGGAACGACCCATACCCGGCACAACTCAGGTTCACCGAGGCCACATCGGCCCCGGAGATGTTCCGGACACACGGGTTCCGTACTCACGGATCCCCCCTGGTACGTACCGCGTACGACGGGGTGAAGGCAAACTACAACGACGGACACGATGAGCCAAGAGATCTACGCGGCCGAACCAGAGGCGACACGGCGCGGCGCCGGCGAGGCGGAGAGCAGCCGGGCCAGTCGCGGCTGGTGGGACCGCAATGCCGACGAGTACCAGAACGACCACGGCGGCTTCCTCGGCGACGACCGCTTCGTCTGGGGACCCGAGGGGCTCGACGAGGCGGACGCGGCCCTGCTGGGCCCGGCCGGTTCGCTGAAGGGCCTGGACGTCCTGGAGATCGGCGCCGGCGCGGCACAGTGCTCGCGCTGGCTGGCCGCCCGGGGTGCCCGGCCGGTCGCCCTCGACCTCTCCCACCGCCAGCTCCAGCACGCCCTGCGGATCGGCGGGGGCATCCCCCTGGTCGAGGCGGACGCCGGGGTGCTGCCGTTCCGCGACGGCTCCTTCGACCTGGCCTGCTCCGCGTACGGCGCGGTGCCGTTCGTCGCCGACCCGGTGCAGGTGTTCCGTGAGGTCCACCGGGTGCTGCGCCCCGGCGGCCGCTGGGTCTTCTCCGTCACGCATCCGGTCCGCTGGGCGTTCCCGGACGAGCCGGGGCCCGAGGGCCTGTCCGTCGCCGCCTCGTACTTCGACCGCACCCCTTATGTGGAGCAGGACGAGCGGGGCGACGCGGTGTACGTGGAGCACCACCGGACGCTCGGCGACCGGGTGCGGGACGTGGTGGCGGGCGGTTTCCGCCTGGTCGACCTGGTGGAACCGGAGTGGCCCGCCTGGAACAGCCAGGAGTGGGGCGGCTGGTCGCCGCTGCGCGGCAACCTGATCCCGGGCACCGCGATCTTCGTCTGCGTACGGGACTGACCGCCGTCCGGTGAACGGGCCGGGCCCCGCCCGTACGAGACTGGGGGCGTGATCCGCACCGACGCACTGGACCAGCTGCCCGTCCGCACCGCCGTGCCCGCGCTGCGGCAGGCGCTCGACGACCGCGGTGCCGCGGTGCTCTGCGCGCCGCCGGGCACCGGCAAGACGACGCTCGTCCCGCTGGTCCTGGCCGGTCTGACCGGCGACGGACCGGTGCGCCGGGTCGTGGTCGCCGAACCCCGGCGGATCGCCGCCCGGGCCGCGGCCCGGCGGATGGCGTGGCTGCTCGGCGAGCGGCCGGGCGAACGGGTCGGCTTCACGGTGCGCGGCGAGCGCGTGGTGGGTCCGCGGACCGTGGTCGAGGTGGTCACCACCGGGGTGCTGCTCCAGCGGCTCCAGCGCGACCAGGAGCTGGCGGGTGTCGACGCGGTGATCATCGACGAGTGCCACGAACGGCATCTGGACGCGGACACGGTGGCCGCGTTCCTCCTGGACGTGCGGGAGGCGATCCGTCCCGATCTGCGGCTGGTCGCCGCGTCGGCGACGACGGACGCGCAGGGCTGGGCCCGGCTGCTGGGCGACGCGCCGGTCGTCGAGGCGCAGGGGGTGTCGCACCCGGTGGAGGTGGTGTGGGCGCCGCCGCTGCGGCCGGTGCGGCCGCCGCACGGGATGCGTGTCGATCCGGCGCTGCTGGGCCATGTCGCCGCCGTGGTGCGGCGGGCGCTGGCGGAGCGGGACGGCGACGTGCTGTGCTTCCTGCCCGGCGTCGGTGAGATCGGCCGGGTGGCGGGGCAGCTGTCCGGGGTGGCCGCGGAGGTGCTCCAGGTCCACGGGCGGGCCCCGGCCGCCGTGCAGGACGCGGTGCTGGCCGGTTCGCCCGAGGGGCGGCGGGTGGTGCTGGCGACCTCGGTGGCGGAGTCCTCGCTGACGGTTCCGGGTGTGCGGACCGTCGTCGACTCGGGTCTGGCCCGGGAGCCGCGCACCGACCACGCGCGGGGGCTGAGCGCGCTGACGACGGTACGGGCCTCGCAGGCGGCGGGCCGGCAGCGGGCGGGCCGGGCCGGCCGGGAGGCGCCCGGGACGGTCTACCGCTGCTGGGAGCAGGCGGAGGACGGGCGGCTCGCCCGCTTCCCGTCCCCCGAGATCAAGGTGGCCGACCTGGCGGCGTTCGCCCTCCAGGCGGCCTGCTGGGGCGATCCGGACGCGACGGGGCTCGCCCTGCTCGACGCACCGCCGGCCGGTGCGATGGGCGCGGCCCGCGAGGTGCTGACGGCGGTCGGCGCGGTGGAGGCGGACGGGCGGGTCACCGGGCGGGGGGTCCGGATGTCCCGGCTGGGTCTGCACCCGCGGCTGGCCAGGGCGCTGCTGGACGGGGCGGCCGAGGTCGGCGGGCGCCGGGCCGCGGAGGTCGTGGCGCTGCTGAGCGAGGAGCCGCCGCGGGACTACGGGGACGACCTGGCCGCCGCGTTGCGCACCGCCCGGCTGGGCAAGGACGGTTATGCCGCCCGCTGGCGCCAGGAGGTGCGGCGGCTGTCCTCCTCCCTGAAGGACGCGGGTCACGGCGGGCCGGGTCCGGACGATGCCGCCGTGGGGCTGGTCGCCGCGCTGGCGTTTCCCGAGCGGGTGGCGCGGGCCCGGGGCGAGGGGGCGTTCCTGATGGCGTCCGGCACGGGCGCGGAACTGCGGGACGGCTCACGGCTGCGCAGCGCCCCGTGGCTGGCGGTCGCGGTCGCGGACCGTCCGGCGCACGCGGCCTCCGCGCAGGTGCGGCTCGCCGCCGTCATCGACGAGGACACGGCGCGGCTGGCGGCCGGGCATCTGCGGTTCGCGGGCGAGGAGGTGCGCTGGGACGGCCGGGACGTGGTGGCCCGACGGGTGGAGCGCCTGGGCGCCGTCGAACTGGCGACGCGCCCGCTGAAGCGGCCGGACCCCGCGCTGGTGCGCGAGGCCCTGGTGGAGGGGCTGCGCCGGGAGGGGCTCGGGCTGCTGCGCTGGAGCCGCGACACCGGGCAGCTGCGCGAGCGGCTGGCCTTTCTGCACCGGGAGCTCGGCGCGCCGTGGCCGGACGTCTCGGACGAGGCGCTGCTGGACCGTACCGAGCCGTGGCTGGAGCCCGAGCTGTCGCGGGCCCGGCGCCGCTCGGACCTGGCCGGGATCGACGCCGGGCAGGCGCTGCGCAGACTGCTGCCGTGGGCGACGGGTGAGGCGGCCCGGCTGGACGAACTGGCCCCGGAGCGGATCGAGGTGCCGAGCGGTTCGCGGATCAGGGTGGAGTACGGCGGTCCGCAGCCGGTGCTCGCGGTGAAGCTCCAGGAACTGTTCGGCCTCCAGGAGACCCCGCGGGTGGCGGGCGTCCCGGTGCTGGTGCACCTGCTCTCGCCCGCGGGCCGCCCTGCGGCGGTGACGGCGGATCTGGCGTCGTTCTGGCGGGAGGGCTACAAGGCGGTGCGGGCGGAGCTGCGCGGCCGCTATCCGCGGCATCCGTGGCCCGAGGACCCGACGACGGTGGCGGCGACCCGCTTCACGAAGGCGCGGCTCAAGCGGGAGTAGGGGCGGGTTCCGGTTCCTTGCGCCCGGCCGTCTCCGCCTCGTCCGGCCGCCGCGAGCGGGCCTCCAGCCACAGCGACAGGGCCAGCAGGAGGACGGCGAGGACGAGGAAGCCCCAGGGCAGGTACGAGGTCAGCAGCAGGACCAGCAGGCGCTGGGACTTGACCAGGTCGGTGATCGAGACGATGTAGTCCTCGCGCATCTTCACGTGCCCGGCGAACACGGTGACGGTGTCCTGGGACATGCCCATCGCCTTCGCGTTCCGCAGCTCCTCCTTGTGGACCTCCTCGCCGTTGACCGGCGCCCCGGTGACCGGGTCGACCCAGAACATCCGCTTGGTGGTGTACCAGCGGGTCATGCCGGTCTTGGCGATCTGCGCCGGGGTGATGCCCTTGATCGGCATCGTCTTCGGCATCGGGACCTTCGTCCACGGGATGGTCTGCTCGAAGTAGTAGACGTCCAGGCCGCGGAACTTCTGGGTGCCCTCGTAGTGGATGGGCGCGCTGGTGCGGGTCTGGGCGTCGAAGTACTCGTAGTCGCGCTTCTCGGTGAGGAAGGGCCACTTGAACTCGATGCCCTCGCGGCTGACCGGGTCCCCGTCGACCGACTCGCCGGTGGCGTGGACGGGGTCCTGGCTGTGGGCGTCGAAGATGTAGCGCTCGGGGATCTTGGAGACCATCTTGCCGTCGGGACCCTGGATGTAGGAGAGCGCGTCCCACACGACGACGTCGCGGCCGGCGCTGCGCTCGATCTTGTCGGACTCCTCCACATTGCCCTTGAGGGTCTGCACGATGGTGATCTTGTCGACCTTCTCGGACTTGAGCGTGCTGTAGTTGAGCAGGGTCGCGGGCTTCGCCTCCAGCACCGTCTCCTGGTACTGGTTCGGCGGTATCTTCGCCAGCCGCGGGAAGGCGTACCAGCGCAGCAGCGGTGACATCGCGGCGAAGAAGACGGCGAAGGCCAGGAGTACGAGGCTGGCTCGGCGGCGCATGGGGGTCCTCCCTCTGCATTCCGTGGTGCGGACGGCTAGTTCTTCGGACCCGGGACCGTGGTCAGCAGGGGTTTGGGTGAGGTCTCGCCGGGTGGGGCGCCGATCGCACTGATGGTGAGCACGAGGGCGAGGGCGGCGGCCAGTCCGATGGCGGCGGCGACTAGGGCACGCATGCTCGGCCTCCCGGAAGCACGGAACTGATGGGTCGTCAGGGCTGGGGCACCGTAGCAACCCGGACGCGAGATGAGAACACGTAGAACAGCCCCTTGGCCGGGTCCCGGCGAAGGGGCTGTTCGGGGCGTGTGGAGCCCTGGTGCGGACGGGTCAGGCGGCGGCGGGGGCCTCGACCGTCAGCTCGATGACGACCGAGCCGCCGCCCTCGGTGGTGAGGCGCAGCTTGTACGTGCCCGCGGCGCCGTCGGCGTAGATCTTCGGCAGGGTGACCGTGCCGTCGGCCCCGGTGGTGAGCGCGAGGGTGCGGACCGGGTCCCCCTCGTCGTCCGTGAAGTACGGGCCCTTGTCGTTCTCCGCCGGCTTCTCGTCGTCGGTGATCATGGTGGCGGTGACGGCGACCCGGTCGGCGGCCGCGCCCTTGAACGTCGCCTTGGCGGTGACGTCGGCGAAGGTCTGGCCCGCGACGGCGGTCAGCTTCGCGGTGCCCGTCCTGGCGATGGCGTCGGCCTGCCGGGCGGTGACGGCCGCCTGGTAGGTGACGGCGGGCAGCGAGGTGCCGGTGGCCGTCGCGCGCACGGTGAACGCACCGGTCTTCTCGCCCGCCTTCAGCACCGGCGCGGTAACGGTGCCGTCGGCCCCGGTGGCCAGGGTGACGGACTTCTTCCCGCCGTCGAACGCGGCGTCCGTGTCACCGGCGACGGTGAAGGTCACGGACACCTTGGCGAGCGGCTTGCCGAGGTTGCTCTTCGCCCGGGCCTTGATCCGCTCGGCGAACGCGTCGCCCGCCGTCGCGGTCAGCTCGCCGGTGCCCGCGTTCTGCACGGCGGCGAGGTCCGGGGTCGGCGTGGGCTCGGGCGTCGGCGTCGGGGTCGTCGGCGTCGTCGGACGGCCCGGGTCCGTGGGCGTGGGGCTCGGCTTCATCGGAGGCTTGGGGGTCGGCGTCGTCGGAGGCTTGGGGTTCGGCGTCGGCGATCCGGACGGCGAGGAGGACGGCGACGGGGAGCCGCCCGAGGTGCCGGGGCCGAGGTCCGGATGGGTCCCCGTGCCGGTCTCGGCCGGCAGGACACCGGTACCGTCCGGCACCTCGTGGGTGCCGCGGTTGTAGTAGTCGAACCAGGTGCGGACGGTACGCAGATACTCGTCCGAGTGGTTGTAGCTCAGGACCGCCCGGTCCAGGTCGGCGGCGAGCGACAGGTCGCGCGAGCCGGCGCAGAGGTAGCGCCCGGCGGCGAGCGCCGCGTCGTAGATGTTGTTCGGGTCCCTGCGGCCGTCGGCGTTGCCGTCCTGGCCCCAGGTCTCCCAGGTCGACGGGATGAACTGCATCGGGCCGACCGCCCGGTCGTGCGTCGAGTCGCCGTCGTAGACACCGTTGTCGGTGTCCTTGATCAGGGCGAAGCCCTGGCCGTTGAGGGCCGGTCCGAGGATCGGGGAGAACGTGGTGCCCTGCGCGTCGACGCGGCCGCCGCGGGCCTGGCCGGACTCCACCTTGCCGATCGCGGCGAGGAGCTGCCACGGCAGCCGGCAGGCGGCGTCCGTGCCCGCGATGGTCTGCTGGGCCTTCTTGTACGCCGCCAGGACCGAGGCCGGTATGCCCGATTCCGCACTGCCTGTCACGGGCAGATTGGTGGAGGTGCCCGGCTTGTTGGGCGTGTTCAGCGGCGGCAGGTCCGTGAAGTAGGGCGAGTTGCCCGACGCGGCGCCGTCGCCCGAGGGCGTCGATCCGGCGGCCGGCTGCTCGCCTCCCTCGGACGCCACCAGGGGTGAGCCGGGGGCCTGCGATGCGGAGAGTGCCGCCACAGCGGCGGCTGCCACGGCAGTCGTGGCCGCCCCTCTGCGAAGTCGGCGACCGAATTGCGCTGCCATAACGTGTGGGCCCTCCCCGTCGTCGGCTGTCCGCGCTCCCCTGCGCCTGGACTCAGGCGACCCTACGGCAACTTGTGCCGCCCGAACACAGCGGCCGTACCGCTTCTTACCGGTTTCTCACCTTCCGGTCCGCAAGTTGTCCAATGGGTGACGGGCCGGTGAAGACGGCTCCCGCATACTTCCCCCATGCCGTTCACGCTCAGCCACGCCGCCGCCGTCCTCCCCGGGATCCGCCGCAACGGAACCGGGCGCGGACCGCTCCTGGCCTCGGCCCTCGTCGCCGGCTCGTTCGCCCCCGACATGACGTACTACGCGGACACGGCGGTCCCGGGTGCCATGGAGTTCGGGCAGGTCACCCACGCGTGGTGGGGTGTGTTCACCGTCGACGTCGTGATCACCGCGGCGACCGTGGCGCTGTGGCTGCTGCTGCGCGAACCGCTCGTGGCACTGCTGCCCACGAGCCAACAGGGGCGCGTGCACACCTGGGTACGCGGCGAGCGGCGCACCCCGCGGGAGGGGCCGCGCGGTCTGCGGGACGGTGGCTGGTTCCTGGTGTCCGCCGTCATCGGGGCCGGGACGCACGTCGTCTGGGACGCGTTCACCCACCACGACCGGTGGGGGGTGCGGCTGGTGCCCGTACTGGACCGCGACGTGTCCGGATATCCGGTGTTCCAGCTGGTGCAGTACGGCAGTTCGGCCCTCGCGCTGACCGTGCTCGCGTGGTTCGCCGTGACGGGGCTGCGCCGGACCGGGAACCGGCCGGTGCCGGCGTCCGTACCGGTCCTGGACCGCGGGGCGCGGTGGTGGGCGGCCGCGGTCATCGGGCTGTGCGTCCTGCTGGGCACCGTGCACCGCTGCGCGCGCTGGTACGCCTACTTCGGGCACATCGACACACCGCTCGACATCATCCCGACCGCGTGCTTCGGCGCGGGGGCCGGGCTGGCGGCCGGACTCGTGCTGTACGCGGTGTGGATGCGGCTGCGGGGCCGGGGCACCGCGGCACCCTCACTCCCCGTCGCCGGCCGGGCCCGGGACACGAGCCGGACCGGCGACTGAGGACGGAGCGCCCGGCGACGGGCGCCCGCCCCGCATCGGGCCTCAGTGTGCGGCGGACTCCCAGTCCGTGCCCACGCCGACCGACACATCCAGCGGCGCCCGCAACTGCACCGCCGTCGCCATCTCGTGGCGCAGGATCTTCTCCACCTGCTCCCGCTCACCCGCGGCGATCTCCAGCACGATTTCGTCGTGGACCTGGAGCAGCATCCGTGACGTCAGCTTCGCCTCGGTGAGTGCCCGGTCGACGTGGAGCATGGCGACCTTCACGATGTCCGCGGCCGTGCCCTGGATCGGTGCGTTGAGCGCCATCCGCTCGGCCGTCTCGCGGCGCTGGCGGTTGTCGCTGTTGAGGTCCGGCAGATAGCGGCGGCGGCCGAAGACCGTCTCCGTGTAGCCGGTGGCCCGCGCCTCCTCCACCACGCGGTGCAGATAGTCGCGGACGCCGCCGAACCGCTCGAAGTAGGTGTCCATCAGGCCCCGGGCCTCGCCCGCCTCGATGTTCAGCTGCTGGGAGAGACCGAACGCGGACAGGCCGTACGCCAGCCCGTAGCTCATGGCCTTGATCTTGCGCCGCATCTCGGGGTCGACCGCGGTCTTCTCGACACCGAAGACCTGCGAGGCGACCGTGGTGTGCAGGTCCTCGCCGGAGGTGAACGCCTCGATCAGGCCCGCGTCCTCGGAGAGGTGCGCCATCACGCGCAGCTCGATCTGGCTGTAGTCCGCCGTCATCAGCGTCTCGAAGCCCTCGCCGACGACGAAGCCCCGGCGGATCGCCCGGCCCTCGTCGGTGCGGACGGGGATGTTCTGCAGGTTGGGGTCGGTGGAGGAGAGCCGGCCGGTCGCGGCCACGGTCTGGTTGAACGTGGTGTGGATCCGGCCGTCCGCGGCGATCGTCTTGACCAGGCCCTCGACCGTGACCCGCAGCTTCGCCTGCTCGCGGTGGCGCAGCATGATGACCGGCAGCTCGTGCTCGGTCTGCGCGGCCAGCCACGCCAGCGCGTCCGCGTCCGTCGTGTACCCGGTCTTCGTCTTCTTCGTCTTCGGCAGGCCCAGCTCGCCGAAGAGGACCTCCTGGAGCTGCTTGGGCGAACCGAGGTTGAACTCGCGGCCCACCGCGGCGTGCGCCTCCTTCACCGCCTGCTGCACGGCGCCCGCGAACTGCTGCTCCATGCCCTCCAGATGGGGCCGGTCCGCCGCGATGCCGTGCCGCTCCAGGCGGGCCAGCAGGATCGACGTCGGCAGCTCCATGTCGTGCAGCAGCTCGGCCGCGCCGACCTCCTTGAGCCGCGTCGTGAACGCGTCGCCGAGGTCGAGGACGGCACGGGCCTGCGTCATCAGGGCGTCGGCCTCGGCCTGGTCGTCCGCACCGAACGCCAGCTGGCCGTCGGACGCGGCCGCCGGGGCGAGCTCCCGGCCCAGGTACTCCACCGCCAGGGCGTCCAGCGCGAAGGAGCGCCGGCCCGGCTTGACCAGATACGCGGCGAGCGCGGTGTCCATCGACACGCCCTCGATCCGCCAGCCGTGCTCCGGGAAGACGCGCATCGCGCTCTTCGCGTTGTGCATGACCTTCGGCCGGGACGCGTCCGCGATCCAGGCGGCGAACGCCTGCTCGTCGGCCTCGTCGACCTGCGCCGGGTCGAACCAGGCGGCGGCCCCGCCGGCCGTGGCGAGCGCGATCTCCGTGACCGTGCCGCTGCCGAGCGCCCAGGTGTCCACCGTGGCGACGCCGAGCGGCTGCGCGCCGTGCTCGGCCAGCCACGGAGCGAGCTCGCCGGCCCCCAGCACCGCACCGTCCAGCTCGATGCCCGCGGCCGGAGCCGGGGCCTCGTCCTCCGCCTTGCCCGGGTCCACCGCGAGCAGCCGCTCACGCAGGCTCGGGTTGCGGATCTCCAGCACATCGAGCACCCCGGTGACCGCCGTGCGGTCGTAGGGGGCGCGCTCCAGATCGGCGGGGGTCTTCGGCAGTTCCACGTCGCGGACCATCTCGGTCAGCCGCCGGTTCAGCCGCACCGCGTCCAGGTGGTCGCGGAAATTCTGCCCGGCCTTCCCCTTGACCTCCTCGGCCCGGTCCACCAGCTCGTCGAACGAACCGAACTGGTTGATCCACTTCGCGGCCGTCTTCTCGCCGACCCCGGGGATGCCCGGAAGGTTGTCCGACGGGTCACCGCGCAGCGCCGCGAAGTCCGGGTACTGCTGCGGGGTGAGGCCGTACTTCTCCTCGACCTTCTCCGGAGTGAACCGCGTCAGCTCCGACACACCCTTGGTCGGGTACAGCACCGTCACGTTCTCCGTGATCAGCTGGAACGAGTCCCGGTCGCCCGTGACGATCAGGACCTCGAAACCGGCCGCCTCCGCCTGCGTGGCCAGCGTCGCGATGACATCGTCCGCCTCGAAGCCGTCGACCGCGAACCGGTCGGCGTGCATCGCGTCGAGCAGCTCCCCGATCAGCTCGACCTGGCCCTTGAACTCGTCCGGGGTCTTCGACCGGTTCGCCTTGTACTCCGGGAACTCCTGCGAGCGCCACGTCTTGCGCGACACGTCGAACGCCACCGCGAAGTGCGTCGGCGCCTCGTCACGCAGCGTGTTCGCGAGCATCGACGCGAAGCCGTAGACCGCGTTCGTCGGCTGCCCCGCCCCCGTCGTGAAATTCTCCGCAGGCAGCGCAAAGAACGCCCGGTACGCCAGGGAGTGCCCGTCCATCAGGAGCAGGCGCGGTCGGTTGTCTGCCGTCTTCTTCGATGCCGTCTCAGCCACACCCCGATCCTGCCACGTACCACTGACAATCCGGACCGGCCGCCGTCTCCGGCCGTCCTGCGGCGGCTCGCCGGGCGGCCCTCCCCCGCCGCGTGCCAGGATCGGAGACAAGGAATCACGCACCGCGGACCGCGCCCCGGCCCGCCGCAGGCCCGAAGGGGAGCACGATGGCCACCAAGCCGCCCACCGGAGACCCGGTCCAGGACGCACCGCAGGTCGCACCCGCCCCGCACGCCGCCGCCGGGCTGCCCGCCGTCGCCCACAGCCTGCGCATCGCCCAGCAGCAGATGGGCGTGCGCCGCACCGCGCAGACCCTCCTCAAGGTCAACCAGAAGGACGGCTTCGACTGCCCCGGCTGCGCCTGGCCCGAGGGCGACAAGCGGCACACCGCCGAGTTCTGCGAGAACGGCGCCAAGGCCGTCGCCGAGGAAGCCACGCTGCGCCGCGTCACCCCGGACTTCTTCGCCGCCCACCCGGTCGCCGATCTCGCCACCCGCAGCGGCTACTGGCTCGGCCAGCAGGGGCGTATCACGCAACCCATGTACCTGCCCGAGGGCGCCGACCGGTACGAGGCCGTGACCTGGGAGCGCGCCTTCGCCGTCATGGCCGAGGAGCTCGGCGCACTCGCCTCCCCCGACGAGGCCCTCTTCTACACCTCCGGGCGCACGAGCAACGAGGCCGCGTTCCTGCTCCAGCTGTTCGCCCGCGAATTCGGCACCAACAACCTCCCCGACTGCTCCAACATGTGCCACGAGTCCTCCGGCTCGGCCCTCACCGAGACGATCGGCGTCGGCAAGGGCTCCGTCTCCCTGGAGGACCTCCACCACGCCGACCTGATCATCGTCGCCGGGCAGAACCCGGGCACCAACCACCCCCGGATGCTCTCCGCCCTGGAGAAGGCCAAGTCCGCCGGAGCGAAGATCATCTCGGTGAACCCGCTGCCCGAGGCCGGCCTGGAACGCTTCAAGAACCCGCAGACCCCCGTCGGCATGATCAGGGGGGCGGCCCTCAACGACCTGTTCCTGCAGATACGCATAGGTGGCGACCAGGCACTCTTCCGGCTCCTCAACAAGATGATCCTCGCCGCCGAGGGAGCCGTCGACGAGACCTTCGTGGCCGAACACACCCACGGCTTCGAGGAGTTCGCCGCCGCGGCGGCCGAGGCGGACTGGGATCAGACCCTCACCGCCACCGGCCTCGAACGCGCCGCCATCGAGGAGGCCCTCGCCATGGTCCTCGCCTCCCGGCGCACCATCGTGTGCTGGGCCATGGGCCTCACCCAGCACAAGCACTCCGTGCCGACCATCCGGGAAGTCGTCAACTTCCTCCTGCTGCGCGGCAACATCGGCCGGCCCGGCGCCGGGGTCTGCCCCGTCCGCGGCCACTCCAACGTCCAGGGCGACCGCACCATGGGCATCTTCGAGAGGCCGTCGACGGCGTTCCTCGACGCCCTCGACAAGGAGTTCTCCATCACCTCACCGCGGCACCACGGCTACGACGTGGTCCGCTCCATCCAGGCCCTGCGCGACGGCGACGCCAAGGTCTTCTTCGCCATGGGCGGCAACTTCGTCGCCGCCACCCCCGACACCGACGTCACCGAGGCCGCGATGCGCACCGCACGCCTCACCGTCCACGTCTCGACGAAGCTCAACCGCTCCCACGCCGTCACCGGCACCCGGGCCCTGATCCTGCCCACCCTGGGCCGCACCGACAAGGACGTCCAGGCCGGCGGCAAGCAGTTCGTCACCGTCGAGGACTCCATGAGCAAGGTGCACGCCTCCCGCGGCAACCTCACCCCCGCGAGCCCCCACCTGCTCTCCGAGCCCGCCATCGTCGCCCGTCTCGCCCGCGCCGTGCTCGGACCCGGATCCGCCACCCCCTGGGAGGAGTTCGAGAAGGACTACGCGACGATCCGCGACCGCATCTCCCGCGTCGTCCCCGGCTTCGAGAACTTCAACCAACGCGTCGCGCACCCCGGCGGGTTCACCCTCCCCCACGCCCCCCGCGACTCCCGCCGCTTCCCCACCGCCACCGGCCGGGCCAACTTCACCGCCGCCCCCGTCGAGTTCCCCGAACTCCCCGAAGGCCGGCTCCTGTTGCAGACGCTGCGCTCCCACGACCAGTACAACACCACCATCTACGGCCTCGACGACCGCTACCGCGGCATCAAGGGCGGCCGCCGCGTCGTCCTCGTCAACCCGGACGACGCCGCCGCCCTGGGCCTCGCCGACGGCGCCTACGCCGACCTCGTCGGCGAATGGAAGGACGGGGTGGAACGGCGCGCCCCCGGCTTCCGCGTCGTCCACTACCCCACCGCCCGCGGCTGCGCCGCCGCCTACTACCCCGAGACCAATGTGCTCGTCCCCCTCGGCTCCACCGCGGACACCAGCAACACCCCCGCCAGCAAGTCCGTCGTGGTGCGGTTCGAGAACCTGCGCTGATCCCCGGAGACAGCCGCGCTAAGCGCCCGCTCAGCCGTCTGATATGAACAGGGAGCACAGCCAGGACCAGCGCACAGCACCGAACCACCGCAGAGAGACGGAGCCGGACCCATGGGCGAGCACACCACACCCACGTTCCCCCAGGAGATCATCGACGAGTACGCCACCCTCGGCGTCGACCTGCCCTCCCTCTTCTCCGCGGGCCACCTCGGCGAACGCATGGGCGTCACGATCACCGAGGCCTCCGCGGACCGCGTCGTCGCCACCATGCCCGTCGAGGGCAACACCCAGCCCTACGGACTCCTGCACGGCGGCGCCTCCGCCGTCCTCGCCGAGACCCTCGGCTCGGTGGGCGCCATGCTCCACGGCGGCCCCGCCAAGCTCGCCGTCGGCGTCGACCTGAACTGCACCCATCACCGAGGGGTACGGAACGGCCTCGTCACCGGCGTCGCCACCCCCGTACACCGCGGCCGCACCACCGCCACGTACGAGATCGTCATCACCGACGAACAGGACAAGCGGGTCTGCACCGCCCGCCTCACCTGCCTCCTGCGCGACGCCCCCAAGGCCGACGCCTCCTGACCCCGCGGCACCCGCACCACCCCCTGCCCGGCCGGATCCCCAATCCGGCCGGGCAGTGTCATATCCGGGCACAACCACCGCCACGCACACCGAACTTGCACAACCACCGCAGCCAACGCCCTTGACCACCAACCCCGTTCCGTGGCCCACTCATCAGCCACGCCCGCCTGCGCACCCACCACACCGCGTCGACCCCACCAGCCCGGCTGTAACACTGCGTAACAACCGCGCAATGTGCAGCCGCCCGGCACCCCACGCCCCACCCGGCCCCGCAGGCACCGGGCGCCCCGGCACGCCCTCCCGCACCGCCGCGCACCCCCCACCGGGCGACAGCACCAAGATCGCTCCAAGCCCCTTAGCAGAGCTGCGCGTTCTCAGCATGCGGTCACTTCACCGTCCGGCAGAAAGCCGTACATGTCCACACAGCCACCTCAAGCCTTGCTCAAGGGCATAACAAGACAGTCACATCCTGCTCCACTCCCATCCCCGACCCCCACCCATGCCCTTAGAGTCACCGCCAGTCACCGCGCCGCCGGGCGCGTCTGCAGCACGGCCCTGTACCAACCAGTACGGCCCGGCGAACGACACGGCACCTCAAGCAGAGGAGGCCGCGCCAGGGAAAGGACTTTTCGTGCGACACCGTTCTTTGCTCATCCTCACCACAGTGCTCACCACAGGAGCACTGACACTCACCGCCTGCGGGTCGCGCGACGACGACAAGAAGGACAGCAGCAGCGGCGACACCCAGACCGTCGTCATCGGCGTCGACGCCCCGCTGACCGGTGACCTCTCCGCCCTCGGCCTCGGCATCAAGAACTCCGCCGACCTCGCCGCCAAAACGGCGAACAAGGACAAGACGGTCCCGGGCATCAAGTTCGAGATCCAGCCGCTCGACGACCAGGCCCAGCCCTCCGTCGGCCAGCAGAACGCCACCAAGTTCATCGACAACAAGAGCGTTCTCGGCGTCGTCGGCCCGCTGAACTCCGGCGTCTCCCAGTCGATGCAGAAGCCGCTCAACGACGCCGGCCTCACCCAGGTCTCCCCCGCCAACACGGGCACCGAGCTGACCCAGGGCGACAACTGGAAGACCGGCGACAAGAAGCGCCCCTTCAAGACCTACTTCCGCACCGCCACCACGGACCAGATCCAGGGCGCCTTCGCCGCGAAGTACCTGTACAACAACGCGAAGATCAAGCAGGTCTACCTCATCGACGACCAGAAGCCCTACGGCGCCGGTCTCGCAGCCTCCTTCAAGGCGACGTTCACCGGACTCGGCGGCAAGATCGCCGGCTCCGACCACGTCAACCCCGACGACCGCGACTTCAACGCCGTCGTCACCAAGGTCAAGAAGTCCGGCGCCAAGGCCGTCTACTACGGCGGTGAGTACCCCGCCGGCGCCCCCCTGAGCCAGCAGCTCAAGGACAGCGTCCAGATCCCGCTCATGGGCGGCGACGGCATGTACAGCGCCGACTTCATCAAGCTCAACAAGAAGGCCCAGGGCGACATCGCCACCTCCGTCGGCAAGCCCGTCGAGGAGCTCGAGTCCGCCAAGAAGTTCATCGCGGACTACAAGACGGCCGGATACAAGGACGCCTACGAGGCCTACGGCGGCGGCACCTACGACGCCACCTGGTCGATCATCGAGGCCGTCAAGGCCGTCGTCGCGGCCAATGACGGCAAGCTCCCCGACGACGCCCGCACCAAGGTCCTCGACGCGATGAGCAAGGTCAACTTCGAAGGCGTCACCGGCCCCGTCTCGTTCGACGAGTTCGGCGACACCACGAACACCATGATGACCGCCTACCAGGTCGACGGCGGCAAGTGGGCGTCCAAGCTCAGCGAGGCCTACAAGCCGTAACAAGCTCCCGGTCACGCAACGACTGACACCAGACCGCGCGGGAGCGCTACGAGCGCTCCCGCGCGGTGCCATATCCGAACCACTCCACGGAGGCCCTGCGGTGCACGAACTGCCGCAACAGCTGGCCAATGGACTCATCCTCGGCGCGATGTACGGACTCATCGCGATCGGATACACGATGGTCTACGGAATCATCCAGCTCATCAACTTCGCCCACGGCGAGATCTTCATGATCGGAGGCTTCGGAGCTCTCACCGTGTACCTCTGGATGCCGGCCGGCTCCAACCTCCTCGCGATCGTCCCCCTCATGATCATCGGCGGCGTCATATGCTCCGTCGCCATCAGCGTCGCAGCCGAACGCTTCGCGTACCGGCCGCTGCGCACCGCTCCCCGGCTCGCCCCGCTGATCACCGCGATCGGACTCTCCCTCGCGCTCCAGCAGGCCATCTGGAAGTGGTACCCCAACGCCACCAAGGACCGCCCCTTCCCCCAGTTCAAGGGCGAAGCGTTCGACGTCTTCGGCGCCCACATCCAACGCGGTGACCTCTTCGTCCTCATCGCCGCACCCATCTGCATGATCGCGCTGGGCCTCTTCGTCTCCAAGACCCGCTCCGGCCGCGGCATGCAGGCGACCAGCCAGGACCCCGACACCGCCAAGCTCATGGGCATCAACACCGACCGCATCATCGTCATGGCCTTCGCCATCGGTGCCGCGTTCGCCGCCGTCGCCGCCGTCGCCTACGGGCTCAAGAACGGCCAGATCGGCTTCAAAATGGGCTTCCTCATGGGGCTCAAGGCCTTCACCGCAGCCGTACTCGGCGGCATCGGCAACATCTACGGCGCCATGCTCGGCGGAGTCGTACTCGGCGTCGCCGAATCCCTCGCCACCGGCTACATGAGCGACGTCCCCGGCATGGACCTCTTCGGCGGCGGCGCCTGGAAGGACGTATGGGCCTTCGTCCTCCTCATCGTCGTCCTCCTGCTGCGGCCCCAGGGCCTGCTCGGCGAACGCGTCGCGGATCGGGCGTGATACGGATGACCACCCAGAACACACACGTCCCCGCACCCGCCGCCCGCATCGCCACCCTCATCGGCGCCGCGGCAGCACTCGCCGGCACCTTCCTCCCCTGGACCTGGACCTCCGAGTTCCCCGGCGACCTCACCGTCACCGGCTACCCCGGCGGCCTCCAGATCCTCACCCTCACCGCCTCGGTCCTCACCCTCCTCTTCACCCTCAGCGGATACGGCATCCCGGGACTCCGCTGGCTCACCCCCGGCGGCACCAACAGCCCCGTCCGCCTCCTCGCCCTCGCCACCCTCGGCACCACCGGCTACACCATCGGTGCGATCGCCTACGAACTCGGCGGCGTGGTCAACCTCGAACCCGGAGCCTGGGTCAGCGGCATCGGCGCACTCATCGCCCTCCTCGCCGCCCTCGCCCTCCCCAGCGACGAGCCCCTCCCCGCCGACGAACCCCGGCCGGGCGCCTGGCAGCGCTTCCGCAACAGCCTCGCCGCACCCTCCGCCGGCCGTGCCAAGGCACTCCCCGGCTGGGTGGAGATCCTCATCATCACCGCGGCCTTCGGCGCCGCCCTCTACGTCTTCACCTTCGGCGTCGACATCCCCACCGAGGAATCCGAGGAGTTCATCGGCTTCCTCATCACCGCGGGCTTCGCGTTCACCGCGCTCACCCGGGCCGGACTCATCGCCCGCATCACCGCGCTGACCACGAAGCACCGCAACGTCACCCTCACCGCCGCCCTGGCCGCGGCCTTCTGCTTCCCCTTCACCCAGGACACCGCGGAATACGCCCTCATCGGCGCGAACATCCTCATCTTCGCCACCGTCGCACTGGGCCTCAACGTCGTCGTCGGCCTCGCCGGCCTCCTCGACCTCGGCTACGTCGCCTTCCTCGGCGTCGGCGCCTACACCGCGGCCCTCGTCTCCGGCGCACCCCTCTCCGCCATCGGCGTCCACTTCCCCTTCTGGGCCGCCGTCCTCACCGGAGCCGTCGTCTCCCTGATCTTCGGCGTCCTGATCGGCGCCCCGACCCTGCGGCTGCGCGGCGACTACCTCGCCATCGTCACCCTCGGCTTCGGAGAGATCTTCCGCGTCACCGTCAACAACCTCAACGGCAACAGCGGACCCGACCTCACCAACGGCTCCCAGGGCATCCCCAGCATCCCCGACCTCAACCTGTTCGGGATCGACTTCGGACTCAGCCACGACATCGGCCCCTTCACCCTCAGCAGGCCGGCCAACTACTACCTGCTGATGCTCGTCGTCACCGCCGTCGTCGTCCTCGTCTTCCGCCGCTCCGGGGACTCCCGCATCGGCCGCGCCTGGGTCGCCATCCGCGAGGACGAGACCGCAGCCACCGCCATGGGCATCAACGCCTTCCGGCTCAAGCTGCTCGCCTTCGCCCTCGGCGCCACCCTCGCCGGACTCGCCGGAACCGTCCAGGCCCACGTCAACTACACCGTGACGCCCGAGCAGTACCAGTTCGCCGGCTCCGTACCCCCGAACTCCGCCTTCCTCCTCGCCGCCGTCATCCTCGGCGGCATGGGAACCCTCAGCGGACCCTTCGTCGGCGCCGCGCTGCTCTACCTCATCCCGGCCAAACTGCAGTTCATGCAGGACTACCAGCTCTTCCTCTTCGGCATCGCGCTCATCCTCCTGATGCGCTTCCGCCCCGAAGGCCTGGTCGCCGACCGCAGGAAACAGCTCGAATTCCACGAGAACGACGAGCTCATCGACGTACCCGAACCACGGCAGTCCGAAGACAGCGGCGCCGGCATCGCCAAGGCGGGGGCGTGACCACCATGACCACCACCACGAAGACCGCGACCACCGTCCTGGACGCCAGCGGCGTCACCATGCGCTTCGGCGGACTCACCGCCGTACGCAACGTCGACCTCACCGTCAACGCAGGCGAAATCGTCGGACTCATCGGCCCCAACGGCGCCGGCAAGACCACCTTCTTCAACTGCCTCACCGGCCTCTACGTCCCCACCGAGGGCAAGGTCAGCTACAAGGGCACCGTCCTGCCGCCCAAGCCCCACCTCGTCACCAAGGCCGGCATCGCCCGCACCTTCCAGAACATCAGGCTCTTCGCCAACATGACCGTCCTGGAGAACGTCCTCGTCGGACGCCACACCAGGACCAAGGAAGGCCTCTGGTCCGCGCTCCTGCGCCTCCCCGGCTACACCAAGGCCGAGAACGGCAGCCGCGAACGCGCCATGGAACTCCTGGAGTTCATCGGCCTCCAGGACAAGGCCGACCACCTCGCGCGCAACCTCCCCTACGGAGACCAGCGCAAGCTGGAGATCGCCCGCGCCCTCGCCAGCGACCCCGGTCTCCTCCTCCTGGACGAGCCCACCGCCGGCATGAACCCCCAGGAGACCCGGGTCACCGAAGAGCTCATCTTCGCCATCCGGGACCAGGGCATCGCCGTCCTCGTCATCGAGCACGACATGCGCTTCATCTTCAACCTCAGCGACCGCGTCGCCTGCCTCGTCCAGGGCGAGAAACTCGTCGAAGGCACCGCCGAAGTCGTCCAGAGCGACGAACGCGTCATCGCCGCCTACCTCGGCACCCCCTTCGAAGGCGCCCCCGGCGCCGAAGAAGTCGCCGAGGTCGAAGCGGCCGAAGCAGTGGCGGGAACGGGCCCCGACACGACCGCCGCCACCACGAAGGACACCACCACCGAGGAGGAGGACACCCGATGACCGCACTGCTCGAGGTCGAGGACCTCCGCGTCGCCTACGGCAAGATCGAAGCCGTCAAGGGCATCTCCTTCACCGTCGACGCCGGCCAGGTGGTCACCCTCATCGGCACCAACGGCGCCGGCAAGACCACCACCCTGCGCACCCTCTCCGGACTGCTCAAGCCCCTCGGCGGCCGCATCCTCTTCGAGGGCAAACCACTCAGCAACATCCCCGCACACAAGATCGTCTCCCTCGGAATCGCCCACTCCCCCGAGGGCCGCCACATCTTCCCCCGGCTGACGATCACCGAGAACCTCCTCCTCGGCGCCTACCTCCGCAACGACAAGGCCGGCATCGAGAAGGACATCCAGCGCGCCTACGACCTCTTCCCCATCCTCGGGGAACGCCGGAAGCAGGCCGCCGGAACCCTCTCGGGCGGCGAACAGCAGATGCTCGCCATGGGACGCGCCCTCATGTCCCAGCCCAAACTGCTCATGCTCGACGAGCCCTCCATGGGCCTCTCCCCGATCATGATGCAGAAGATCATGGAGACCATCGTCGAGCTCAAGGCCGCGGGCACCACGATCCTGCTCGTCGAGCAGAACGCCCAGGCCGCCCTGTCCCTCGCGGACCAGGGCCACGTCATGGAGATCGGCAAGATCGTCCTCTCCGGCACCGGAGCGGACCTCCTCCACGACGAGTCCGTCCGCAAGGCGTACCTCGGCGAGGACTGACCGCGATACGAAGAAGGCCCGTGCCCCGGATGTCCGGGGTGCGGGCCTTCTCTGTGTACACGTACGAGCGCGGCTACTCCGCCGCCCGCTTCTTCTCCTCGGCGTCCTCGATCAACGCCTCCGCGAGCTGCTGCATCGACAGCCGCCGGTCCATCGACGTCTTCTGGATCCAGCGGAACGCGGCGGGCTCGGACAGCCCGTAGTCCGTCTGCAGAATGCTCTTCGCGCGGTCCACGAGCTTCCGCGTCTCCAGCCGCTGCGACAGGTCCGCGACCTCGCCCTCCAGCGCCTTCAGCTCCGCGAACCGCGACACCGCCATCTCGATGGCCGGCACCACGTCGCTCTTGCTGAACGGCTTCACGAGGTACGCCATCGCCCCGGCGTCCCGGGCCCGCTCGACGAGGTCGCGCTGCGAGAACGCGGTGAGCATCAGGACGGGCGCGATGGACTCCTCGGCGATCTTCTCGGCGGCGGAGATCCCGTCGAGGACCGGCATCTTCACATCGAGGATGACCAGATCCGGCTTGTGCTCCCGGGCCAGCTCGACAGCCTGCTGCCCGTCCCCGGCCTCACCGACGACCGAGTACCCCTCTTCTTCAAGCATCTCTTTGAGGTCGAGGCGGATGAGCGCCTCGTCCTCGGCGATGACGACGCGGGTCGTCAGCGGCGGGACGTGCGACTTGTCGTCGTCGGCGACGGGCTGGGGCGACTCGGGGGTGGTCACGGGGCTCCTTGGTTCAGGGCAGGTACAGCTCCCACGAGCCTACCTAGCTACGATATGGTGGCACTACGCAGGGCAGGGGACACCCTTCCTTTCCAAGGCCCCAGTACTCCAACTGGTTAGAGAGGCCGCTCTCAAACAGCGGACAGTGTGGGTTCGAATCCCACCTGGGGCACTTTTCCTTAGATTCCAAGGTTGAGCGAAAATGGCGTAGATTCACGTGATCGTGTGGCTGCAGGGCCGTTCCGGCCCTCGGGTGTAAAGATCCGTCCAAGCTCGGCCGTGTGTACGACCTTGAAACACGCAAGCACGCGCTGGCTCTCCTTGATCAGGGCTTCAGCCAGAACTCCGTAAGCAAGCAGACCGGCATTTCGCGAGCCGCAATCCGTTCCTGGCTCGCGCGAATAGAGCCCCTAGGCTACGACCGTGGCCGCGAATGCCCTCGATGTGGCGATACGCCCAGGCCCCCGGACACCCCTGCCGCCTACTCATACCTGCTCGGCCTTTACCTCGGCGACGGCTGCATCAGCGCAACCAAGCGAGGCGTGTACAGCCTCCGCATCGCATGCGCCGATGCCTGGCCCGGTCTCATCAACGCCTGCGTCGACGCCGTACAGATCACGCGACCGACCAACAAGGTATGTCTCGTGCCGAGTCAGGGCTGTCAGTACGTCACATCCTTCAGCAAGCACTGGCCCTGCTTCTTCCCTCAGCACGGGCCCGGCAAGAAGCACCATCGCGAAATCGCCCTCACCACCTGGCAGCAGGAAATTGTGGACGCACATCCTTGGGAGTTCATCCGAGGCCTCATCCACTCCGACGGTTGCCGGATCACGAACTGGACCACACGCGTAGTCGGCGGCGAGCAACGGCGCTACGAGTACCCCCGCTACTTCTTCACCAACCTTTCGACCGACATCCTGGGACTCTTCACCAGCACGCTCGACCAGGTCGGAGTCGAGTGGAAGAACACCAACGGGAAGAACATCTCCGTCGCCCGACGGGCATCCGTAGCGCTCATGGATGCACACGTCGGGCCGAAATACTGAGCGAGCCCCCTACTTCGGGCTGTCGTCCTCGCCGATGTGGTGCACGCGTACCAGGTTCGTCGAGCCCGCGACGCCCGGCGGGGAGCCTGCCGTGATGACGACCACGTCGCCCCTCCGGCAGCGGCCGATCTTCAGCAGTTCCTCGTCGACCTGCGCCACCATCGCGTCCGTCGAGTCCACGTGCGGCCCCAGGAACGTCTCCACGCCCCACGTGAGGTTCAGCTGGGAGCGGGTGGCCGGGTCCGGGGTGAAGGCGAGGAGCGGGATGGGTGAGCGGTAGCGGGAGAGGCGCTTGACCGTGTCGCCGCTCTGGGTGAAGGCGACCAGGAACTTCGCGCCGAGGAAGTCGCCCATCTCCGCTGCCGCGCGGGCGACCGCGCCGCCCTGGGTGCGGGGCTTGTTGCGGTCGGTGAGGGGCGGGAGGCCCTTCGCGAGGATGTCCTCCTCCGCCGCTTCGACGATGCGGGACATCGTGCGGACCGTCTCGATGGGGTACTTGCCGACGCTCGTCTCGCCGGAGAGCATCACCGCGTCCGTGCCGTCGATGACGGCGTTGGCGACGTCGGACGCCTCGGCGCGGGTGGGCCGGGAGTTGTCGATCATCGAGTCGAGCATCTGCGTCGCGACGATGACCGGCTTGGCGTTGCGCTTGGCCAGTTTGATCGCGCGCTTCTGGACGATCGGGACCTGCTCCAGGGGCATTTCGACGCCGAGGTCGCCGCGGGCGACCATGATGCCGTCGAAGGCGGCGACGATGTCGTCGATGTTCTCGACGGCCTGTGGCTTCTCGACCTTGGCGATGACGGGGAGGCGGCGGCCTTCCTCGTCCATGATGCGGTGGACGTCCTCGATGTCGCGTCCGCTGCGGACGAAGGAGAGGGCGATGATGTCGGCGCCGGTGCGCAGGGCCCAGCGGAGGTCTTCGATGTCCTTCTCGGAGAGGGCGGGGACGGAGACGGCGACGCCGGGGAGGTTGAGTCCCTTGTGGTCGGAGACCATGCCGCCCTCGATGACGGTGGTGTGGACGCGGGGGCCGTCGACCTGGGTGACTTCGAGGGTGACGCGGCCGTCGTCGATGAGGATGCGTTCGCCGGCGGTGACGTCGTGTGCGAGGCCGGTGTAGGTGGTGCCGCAGGTGTGGCGGTCGCCTTCCATCGGTTCGACGGTGATGGTGAAGTCGTCGCCGCGTTCAAGGAGTACGGGTCCTTCACGGAAGCGCCCGAGGCGGATCTTCGGGCCTTGAAGGTCGGCGAGGATGCCGACGCTGCGTCCGGCCTCGTCGGATGCTTTGCGTACGCGGTGGTAGCGCTCTTCGTGTTCGGCGTAGGTGCCGTGGCTGAGGTTGAGGCGGGCGATGTCCATTCCCGCCTCGACCAGGGCTTTGATCTGGTCGTATGTATCGGTGGCGGGTCCCAGGGTACAAACGATTTTGGCTCGGCGCATGGTTTGAGCCTAGACCTTACCTACGGGTAGTTAATTGGCTGCGCATGACTCCTCAACAACCTTTGGGTGAAGGGTTTTTGACAAGTGTTGAATTGTGCGGCGGGGTGCTCGGATGAGCATTCCGCCGGGGCGCTGGAGGCTGTCGGCGGCTGGTCATCGGATGGAAACCTGCCGGGGGTGTTGCCGGGGGCGGTGTGTGGGTGATTATCTACGCGCGTTGTCCGCGCGTGCGTGGGATCTACGCGCGTTGTGTACGGAGTGAACTGCGATGTGGGAGAGAACGAGATGCCGCTGAACCGAAGGACGTTCCTGGGTACGTCGGCCGCGGCCGGTGCGGGTGTGGCGATCGCCGGCGGGGCGGCGGCCCCGGCCGAGGCGCATGGTCACGGGCACGGCCACGGGCGTCCGCCGAAGCGGTACTCGTTCACCGTGATGGGGACGACGGATCTGCACGGGAACGCGTTCAACTGGGACTACTTCACGGACAAGGAGTTCGACGACAAGGACCACAACGACGTCGGTCTGGCGAAGATCTCGACGCTGGTGGACCAGGTGCGCCGGGAGAAGGGCCGCCACAACACCCTGATGATCGATGCGGGTGACACGATCCAGGGCACGCAGTTGTCGTACTACTACGCGAAGATCGATCCGATCACGGCGAAGCACGGTCCGGTGCATCCGATGGCGCAGGCGATGAACGCGATCGGGTACGACGCGGCGGCGCTGGGCAACCACGAGTTCAACTACGGCATTCCGGTGCTGCGGAAGTTCGAGGAGCAGTGTGATTTCCCGCTGCTGGGGGCGAACGCGCTGGACGCGAAGACGTTGCGGCCGGCGTTCGCGCCGTATGTGATCAAGAAGCTGCGTACGCCGCACGGCCGGGATGTGAAGGTGGCGATCCTGGGTCTGACCAACCCGGGGATCGCGATCTGGGACAAGGTGAACGTGGGCGGGAAGATGGTGTTCCCGGGTCTTGAGGAGCAGGCGGCGAAGTACGTGCCGCGGCTTCGTTCGATGGGTGCGGACGTGGTGATCGTGTCGGCGCACTCGGGGAACAGCGGGACGTCGTCGTACGGCGATCAGATTCCGTACGTGGAGAACGCGGCGGGTCTGGTGGCGGAGCAGGTGCCGGGGATCGACGCGATTCTGGTGGGTCATGCGCATCTGGAGATCCCCGAGTACTTCGTGGAGAACAAGGAGACCGGTAAGAAGGTCGTGCTGTCGGAGCCGTTGAAGTGGGGGCAGCGGCTGACGCTGTTCGACTTCGACCTGGTGTGGGAGAAGGGCCGTTGGGTGGTCGAGAAGGCCGGTTCCCAGGTGCTGAACTCCAACACGGTGGCGGAGGACCGGAAGATCACGAGGCTGCTGGCGGACGAGCACAAGAAGGTCGTGGCGTACGTCAACCAGGTGATCGGCACGTCGGCTGCGGCGATGACGACGGCCGAGGCGGCGTGGAAGGACGAGCCGATCATCGATCTGATCAACGTCGTCCAGACGGAGACGGTGAAGGCGGCGCTGGCGGGTGGCGAGTACGCGGCGCTGCCGGTGCTTTCGCAGGCCTCGTGCTTCTCGCGTACGGCGCAGATTCCTGCGGGGAATGTGACGATCAAGGATGCGGCGGGGCTGTATCCGTTCGAGAACACCCTTGAGGCGCGTTTGGTGACGGGTGCGCAGATCAAGGACTATCTGGAGTTCTCGGCGCGGTATTACGTGCAGACGGCGGCGGGTGCTCCGGTGGATCCGGAGAATCTGACGAACGCGGGCAGCACGCCGGACTACAACTATGACGCGGTGTCGGGGCTGACGTACGACATCGATATCGCGAAGCCGAATGGTTCGCGGATCGTGGGTCTGTCGTTCGAGGGGAAGGCGATTGATCCGGCGGCGCAGTTCGTGCTGGCGGTGAACAACTACCGGGCGAGCGGCGGGGGCAACTTCCCGCATGTGCCGGCTGCGAAGCAGCTGTGGGCGAATTCCGAGGAGATCCGGAACACGATCATCGCGTGGGTGCAGGCGAAGGGTTCGGTGGACGGTGCCGAGTTCGCTTCGGTGGACTGGCGTCTGACGCGGGACGGTACGCCGGTGTTCTAGCCGGGTGCGGGTCCGTGTGTGCGGGGCGGCCGCTCTCTTCCTTCGTGGGAGGGGGCGGCCGCCCTTCTCTGTGTGCGGGGTGGGTCAGTTGGTGCGGACGAGAGGGATGAGGGCGGGGTTCTGGGCCGGGATGTGGGGGTGGGGGGTGAGGCCGAAGGTGGTGAAGGCGGTGCGTTGCGGGAGGGGGTAGGGGGTGGTGCCGGTGAGGTTGTTGAGGATGGTGGCGCTGCGCCAGGCGGCGAGGCCGAGGTCGGGGGCGCCGACGCCGTGGGTGTGGCGTTCGGCGTTCTGTACGTAGATGTTGCCGGTGATGGTGGGGTCGAGGTCGAGGCGGTACTGGTCGTCGATGCGGGGGCGTCCGGCGGCGTCGCGGCGCAGGTGGGTGCCGAGGCTGCCGAGGATCTGGTCCAGGGGGCGTTCGCGGTAGCCGGTGGCGAGGACGACGGCGTCGGTGGTGAGGCGGGTGCGGGTGCCTTGCTGGGTGTGTTCGAGGTGGAGTTCGACGCGGGTGGTGGCGACGCGGCCCGCGGTGCGTACGGAGACGCCGGGGGTGAGGGTGGCGTCGGGCCAGCCGCCGTGGAGGGTGCGGCGGTAGAGCTCGTCGTGGATGGCGGTGATGGTGTCGTGGTCGATGCCCTTGTGGAGTTGCCATTGGTCGGGGACGAGTTGGTCGCGTACGGATTCGGGGAGTGCGTGGAAGTAGCGGGTGTAGTCGGGGGTGAAGTGTTCGAGGCCGAGTTTGGAGTACTCCATGGGGGCGAAGGCGGGGGTGCGGGCGAGCCAGTGGAGCTTTTCGCGGCCGGCGGGGCGGGCGCGGAGGAGGTCGAGGAAGATCTCGGCGCCGGACTGTCCGGAGCCGATGACGGTGATGTGTTCGGCGTCGAGGAGCTGCTGGCGGTGGTGGAGGTAGTCGGCGGAGTGGATGACGGGGACGGAGCCTGCGTCGGCGAGGGGTTTGAGGGGTTCGGGGATGTGGGGTTCGGTGCCGATGCCGAGGGCGATGTGGCGGGTGTGGGCGCGGCCGAGGGCTTCGGCTTCGCCGTCCTGGTCGAGCTGGGTGAAGTCGACTTCGAAGTGGGCGTGTTCGGGGTTCCAGCGGATGGCGTCGACCTGGTGGCTGAAGTGGAGGCTGGGGAGTTGCTGGCTGACCCAGCGGCAGTAGGCGTCGTATTCGGCGCGTTGGATGTGGAAGCGCTCGGCGAAGTAGAAGGGGAAGAGCCGGTCGCGGGTGCGTAGGTAGTTCAGGAGGGTCCAGGGGCTGGTGGGGTCGGCGAGGGTGACGAGGTCGGCGAGGAAGGGGACTTGGAGGCTGGCGCCGTCGATGAGGAGGCCGGGGTGCCAGTGGAAGGCGGGGCGCTGGTCGTAGAACGTGGCGGTGAGGGGTTCGCGGATGCCGTGGGCGAGGGCGGCGAGGGAGAGGTTGAAGGGGCCGATGCCGATCCCGACGAGGTCGTGCGGCTGGTCGGTCTGGGGGGTGGGCCGGTCGGACCGGGCTGGCCGGGCTGTCATCGGTTGGGGCTGCCTTCCGTGATGTCTGTGGCGAGGTGGGTGACGAGGCCGAGGAGTCGGTCGAGGTCGTCGGGGGTGGTGTGGGGGTTGAGGAGGGTGGCCTTGAGCCAGAGGCGGCCTTGGATGTGGGTGCGGCCGAGTACGGCGTGGCCCCGGTCGAGGAGGGTGCGGCGGATGGTGGCGACGGTGTGGTCGTCGGTGTCGGTGGGGCGGAAGAGGACGGTGCTGATGGTGGGGCGGTCGTAGAGGTCGAGGGCGGGGTTCTTGGTGATGAGGTCGGCGAGTCGGTGGGCGGCGGTGCAGGTGCGGTCGATGAGGTCGGCGAGTCCGGTGCGGCCGAGTGCCTGGAGGGTGACGGCGATCTTGAGTACGTCGGGGCGGCGGGTGGTGCGCAGGGATCGGCCGAGGAGGTCGGGGAGTCCGGCTTCGGTGTCGTCGTCGGCGTTGAGGTAGGGGGCGTGGTGGTGGAGGGCGTGGAGGTGGTGGCGGTCGGGGACGGCGAGGATGCCGGCTGATGCGGGTTGCCAGCCGAGTTTGTGGAGGTCGAGGGTGACGCTGTGGGCGCGGTCGAGGCCGGTGAGTTTGGTGCGGTGGGTGGGGCTGAGGAGGAGTGGTCCGCCGTAGGCGGCGTCGATGTGGAGTTCGGCGCCGTGGGTGTCGCAGAGGTCGGCGATGTCGGTGAGGGGGTCGATCTGGCCGGTGTCGGTGGTCCCTGCGGTGGCGGTGACGAGGAGCGGGCCGTGGCCCTGGTGGCGGGTGAGGGTGTCGCCGAGGGCGGTGAGGTCGATGGTTCCGTGGGGGGCGGGGACGGTGAGGGGTGTGGGGAGGCCGAGGAGCCAGGTGGCGCGGGTGATGCTGTGGTGGGCGTTGCTGCCGGTGATGGTCTGGATGGCGCCGTGGCGTTCGCGGGCGAGGAGCAGGGCGAGTTGGTTGGCTTCGGTGCCGCCGGTGGTGACGAGGGCGTCGGGTGCGGGGTGGCGGGGGTAGATCTCGGCGGCGAGGGCGGCGGTGGTGTCGGCTTCGAGGGCGGAGGCGGCGGGGGCCTGGTCCCAGGAGTCCATGGAGGGGTTGAGGGCGGAGGCGGCGAGGTCGGCTGCGGTGGCTAGGGCGAGGGGCGGTGTGTGGAGGTGGGCTGCGCAGAGCGGGTCCGCGGGGTCGGCCGCGCCTTCGGTGAGGGCGCCGATGAGGGTGGCGAGTGCGTGGTGGGCGCCGGTTCCGTGTTCGGGGATGACGGGGTCGAGGGCGGCGCGCAGCTGGGTGGTGACGGTGTCGGGTCCGCCCGCGGGGAGGGGGCCGTCGCGGCGGCGGGCGCCTTCTTGGAGGGCGGTGAGGACGGTGTCGATGAGGGGGCGCAGGGCGGTGGGTCCGGTGGTGGATCCGGCGAGGGGTGGGGTGGGCATGGCTGGCTGGCCCTTCGGGTGCACACGGGTGGACATGCCAGCTTGTCCGGGTTTCGGTGGGCGCGGCCGGTGAGCTCGGTGATCTGAACTCGAAAGGGGGATGGGCCGGCGCTTGGGGGTGTTGGCGTGGGGTGCGGGTGGTAGGGGTGCGCGGGCAGTTGGGTCGGGACGGGGAGCCGGACACGGAGTCGCATGGGAGGGGGCGGGTTCGGTTGCGGTCGTGCCCGGATACGGGTGTGCCCGGCCCGTCCTCGGGTGAGGGCGGGCCGGGCACGGGTGGTGCGGGTGGTGCGGGTGGTGCGGGGCCTCGGGTCAGTGGGCGGTGCGGACGGTGAGGGCGCGGCGCAGGTCGTCGATCTGGTCGGCGAGCTTGCGGTGCAGGGCGGGGATGAGGGCCCGGTCGGTGAGGGCCTGTTCGCCGAGGCGGAGGCTGTCTGTGTCGACGGCGTACGCGGGGAAGGCGTAGCGTCCGGCGGCTTCGGCGATGGCGGGGCCGCGGCGTACGGCGAGCGCGGTGGCGTCGGGGTAGTAGCGGGGCACGTACGAGGTGACGAGGTCGGTCTGTTCGGGCTGCCAGAAGCCTTGGGCGGTGGCGGTGAACAGGTAGTTGGACAGGGTGTCGTCGCCGAACATGGCGTTCCAGGCGGCGGCCTTGGCCTCGGGGGTGGGCAGGGCGGCGCGGCAGCGGGCGGCGCCTTCCTGGCCGGTGGCGCTGGGGTCGGCTTCGAGTGCGGCGGCGATGGCGGTTTCGTCGGTGGCGCCGAGGACGGCGAGGCGGGTGAGGATGCGCCAGCGCAGTTCGGGGTCGAGTTCGGGGCCGCCGGGGACGGTGCCGTCGGTGAGCCAGCCGTGGATGGTGTCGGGCTGGGTGGCGGCGGCGATGAAGTGGCGGACGGCGGTGAGGCGGAGTCCGGGGTGGCTGCCGTCCTCGGTGCGGCGGATCAGGTCGCGGGTGAGGGCGGTGAGGGTGGCGAGGGCGGCGGGCCGGTCCTCGGGGGTGACGTAGCGTGCGGCGACCTGGGTGTCGGCGAAGGCGAGTACGCCCTGGAGGAGGGCCAGGTCCGTCTCGTGCGGGAGGTGGGTGCGGGCCGTTTCGAGGTAGGTGGCGGGGGCGAGTTCGCCGTCGCGGACCATGTCGCGGGCGGCGTTCCACACGACGGCCCTGGTGAGGGCGTCGGGGATGCCGGAGAGGCTGTCCAGGACGGTGCGCCAGGAGTCCGGGTCGAGGCGGATCTTGGCGTAGGTGAGGTCGTTGTCGTTGAGGACGACGAGGGCGGGGCGGCGGCCGGGGCGGGTGACGGCGCCGTCCTGGGTGGCGTTCTCCTCGGTGGCGCTCTCCTGGGGGATGCCGATGTCGAAGCGGTCGCGCAGGACGAGCCGGTCGGGGCCGGACTGGGTGTCGATGGTGTGGTCGTAGGTGCCGACGGTGATGCGGTGGGGGCGGGTCCCGTGGTGGTCGACGGCGAGGGACCAGGTGGTGTCGGCCTCGTCGACGTGCGGGGTGAGGGTGTCGACTCCGGTGGTGCGCAGCCACTGGTCGGCCCAGGCGTGGACGTCGCGGTCGGTGGCGGAGGCGAGGTTGTCGATGAAGTCCGCGAGGGTGGCGTTGGCGAACCTGTGGCGGGCGAAGTGGGTGTTGATGCCCGCGAGGAAGTCCTTCTCGCCGAGCCAGGCGACGAGCTGGCGCAGGGCGGATGCGCCCTTGGCGTAGGAGATGCCGTCGAAGTTGAGCATCGCGGACGCGGTGTCGGGGACGGCGGCGGGGTCGGGTGCCACGGGGTGGGTGGAGGGGCGCTGGTCGGCGTCGTATCCCCAGCCCTTGCGGGCGACGCCGAAGTCGACCCAGGTGTCGGTGAAGCGTGTGGCTTCGGCGAGGGTCTGGTAGCCCATGTACTCGGCGAAGGACTCGTTGAGCCAGATGTCGTCCCACCAGGCGAGGGTGACGAGGTCGCCGAACCACATGTGGGCCATCTCGTGGGCGATGACCATGCCGCGGGTCTGGCGTTCGGTGTCGGTCACGGCCGAGCGGTAGACGAACTCGTCGCGGAAGGTGACGAGGCCGGGGTTCTCCATGGCGCCCGCGTTGAACTCGGGGACGAAGGCCTGGTCGTAGGAGTCGAACGGGTAGGGCTCGTCGAACTTCTCCTGGAACCGGTCGAAGCAGGCGCGGGTGATGTCGAGGATCTCGTCGGCGTCGTCGTCGAGGTGGGGGGCCAGGGAGCGGCGGCAGTGGATGCCGAAGGGCAGTCCGGCGTGTTCGGTGGTCACGGAGTGCCAGGGGCCGGCGGCGACGGCGACGAGATAGGTGGAGACCGGCGGGGTGGGGGCGAGGGCCCAGCGGCCTTCGCCGGTGTGCTCGGCGATGCCGTTGCCGAGGACGGTCCAGCCTTCGGGGGCGGTGACGGTGAGGGCGAAGACGGACTTGAGGTCGGGCTGGTCGAACGCGCCGAAGACGCGCTGGACGTCGTCCATGAAGAGCTGGGTGTAGACGTAGGTCTCGTCGTCGGTGGGGTCGGTGAAGCGGTGCATGCCTTCGCCGGTGCGGGAGTAGCGCATGGCGGCGTCGATGTGCAGTTCGTGGGGGCCTGCGGTGAGCGCGGTGAGGGGGAAGCGGTTCTCGTCGAGGTCCGCGGGGTCCAGTGCGTGTCCGTCGAGGCTGATGGAGCGCAAGGTGGCGGGCTTGATCTCGACGAAGGTGTCACCGTCGGCCAGGGCGGTGAACCGGATGACGGTTCGGGAGTCGAAGGTTTCCTCCCCCGCGGTCAGATCGAGGTCGATCGTGTACCGCTGTACGTCGAGGAACTGGGCTCGGGCCTGCGCTTCATCGCGCATCAGTACGGACATGGGGGCCATGCTGCCGTATGCGGGGTGCGGTGTGCAGGCGGGTTCTCGCTGGGCTGACGGGGGCCGACGTCGTCCTTTGAGGGCTAAGATTCTTGATGACGGTGTACCTGTACGGAGGAGTGCCCGGGATGGCGAAGAACCAGGCGTCCGCGGGGTCCGCGGCATCTGCGGGGCCGGCCGGGTCCGCGCCGCGGGAGGACGCGGTGGCGTCGATCGTGGCGGACTGGCGGCGGGAGCGGCCCGAGCTGGACACGGCTCCGCTGGAGGTGTTCGGCCGGCTGCACCGGGCGTTCCTGCGGTACAGCGCGGCGATCTCGCGGCCGGTGGAGCGCAAGGGGCTGTCGATGGCCGGGTTCGATGTGCTGACGGCGCTGCGCAGGGCGGGGGCGCCGTTCCGGCGTACGGCGGGTGAGCTGGCCGATTCCGGGCTGATCAGCTCGGCGGGGGTCACGTTGCGGATCGACCGTCTGGAGAAGGACGGGCTGATCCGGCGGGAGCGGGATCCGGAGGACCGCCGGGTGGTGCACTCGCGGCTGACGGACGAGGGGCTGTCGGTGATCGACGAACTGTTCTCGGAGCATCTGGACAACGAGCGGCGGATGCTGGCGGGGCTGACCGCGGCGGAGTGCGGGCAGTTGGCGGGGTTGCTGGAGAAGCTTGAGCGGTCTGTGCTGGCTGCGGAGTCGGGGGCGTAGCGGTTTGGCGGGGGCGGGCTTGGCGGGGGCGCTCCGCGGGGGCACCGGGGCCCCGGTGCGGGGGGTGTCCTCAATCGCCGGACGGGCTTGATTTGGGCACTGTTGCCCCGGGTGCACGTGTCCTCAATCGCCGGACGGGCTTGATTTTTGCCGGTGTCCGGCTTGAGCGTGCCGGTGGCGGGCTGTGCTGCCGGCGATTGAGGACCCGAGGCGGTCAGGCCTTCGTTGCCTGTGCTTCCGCCTCCGTGCGGTACATGCGGCGGACGCGGACCACGCCCAGGTCGTGCTGGTAGAGGTTCTCCGCCTGGTCGGCGTCCGTGCGCAGGTCCTCCAGCATGATGCGGTCCTGTTCGAGGACCTCCCAGTGGCGGTCCTCCAGGAGCGTCTTGTAGAGGAAGCGCCAGGTGTCGCGCTGCCAGTCCGTGACCTTGCGGTAGCGCCAGAAGAAGACGGCGCAGCGGTTCTCGTCGATGGGCGTGGCCATGCCGACGATGCCGAAGGGTCCGCCGGGGCCGGCGGTCGGCGGGTACGGGATGGTGAGGTCGACCCAGTCGACGCCGGTGCGGCAGAGTTCGACCCAGTCGAAGTTGACGCCGGTCTGGTCGGTCTTCTCGAAGAAGAAGCCGCGCTCGGTCTCCCGGATGCGGAAGCGTGCGGTGGTCTGGCCCTCGGCCATGCTGTGCGAGTCGCGGTGGAGAAACGATCCGTGCATGGGGTCGAGGAGGTTCTCCACCGCGTAGCGCCAGTTGACGTTCCACTCGGCGTAGCAGAGGAACGCGGAGGTGCCGGGGTCGGTGAGGGGTTCGGGAAGTACGAGCGGTGCCGGTTCGGGGTGCTCCTCGTCGCCGAAGTAGGCGAGGATGCCGCCGCCGGTCTCGATGACGTGCGGGGCGGCGACGAGCTGCTTGCCTTCGAGGTTGCAGCCGGGCAGGCCGGGGACGGCGGCGACGGTGCCGGTGCCGTCGACCTGGACGCCGTGGTACCAGCAGGCGATGCGGTCGCCGAGGTGCTTGCCGAGGGAGAGGCGGGCGCCGCGGTGGGGGCAGCGGTCCTCCAGCATGTGGAGGGTGCCGTCGGCACGGCGGAAGAGGACCCATTCCTCGCCGAGGAGGGTGAGGCGCTTCATGCCGCCCGCGGGGACGAAGCCGGAGGGGCAGACGGCGTACCACTGGTTGCGGATGCCGGTGGCGAAGAGCTTGTCGGCGGTGCGCCGGCCGGGGCGGGCGACCTCGGAGGGGCGGGTGGGGGTGCCCGGGTCCGCGGTGGTGGTGTCGGTGGTCATGATCGGCTCACGCTCCCAGTCGTCGCATCTCGTTGCGGAAGGTTTCCTCGGTCCACGGGGTGCCGTCGGGTGCGGGCAGGTCGCGGGCGTTGAGTCCGGCGACGAGGCCGGGCAGGTCGTGGGCTCCGCTGCCGAAGACCTCTTCGATCACCGCGGCGAGCTTCTTCTCGTACGGGGTGGGCTCGGTGGTGCGTGCCTGGTTCGGGTCGAGGTACTGCGGGGTGGTCGGGGTGGTCATGTCCGCATCCCTTCGGTAGGGGTTCGTTCGGAGGGGTTCAGAGGTCGAGTACGAGGCGGGGGGTCCGGGCGCGGGAGACGCAGAGCATCATCGAGGCGCCGGCTTCGCGTTCGGTGTCGGTGAGCAGGAAGTCGCGGTGGTCGGGGGTGCCTTCGAGGACCTTGGTCTCGCAGGTGCCGCAGATGCCGTCGCGGCAGGAGGAGGCGACGGGGATGCCCGCGCTCTCCAGTGCGTCGAGTGCGGAGGTGCCGGGAGCGACCTCGACGGTGCGTCCGGTGCGGGAGCAGACGAGGTCGAAGGCGCTGTCCGCGCCGTCGCGGGGTGCGGCGGCGGGTGCGGCGAAGCGTTCGGTGCGGGCGCCGGGGTGGCGTTCCTCGACGGCGGCGAGGAGGGGTTCGGGTCCGCAGCAGTAGACCTGGGTGCCGGGGGCGAGGTCGCCGAGGAGGGTGTCGAGGTCGAGGTGGCCGTGTTCGTCCTGCGGGACGAATTCGACTGTGCCGCCCGGGAGTCCGGCCAGTGCGGTGAGTTCGGCGCCGAAGGCCAGGGAGGTGCGGGTGCGGCCGCCGTGGACGAGGCGCCACGGGGTGCCGGTGCGGGCGGCCTCGCGGGCCATGGCGAGGAGCGGGGTGATGCCGATGCCGCCGGCGATGAAGAGGTAACCGGTGGCGTCGCCCGCCGGGTCGAGCTCGAAGTGGTTGCGGGGACCCTGGACATGGAGGGTCTGGCCGGGGCGGAGCTGGGTGTGGACGTGGGCGGAGCCGCCGCGGGAGGCGGGTTCGCGGAGGATGCCGATGCGCCAGCGGGTGGTGTCGTCGGGGTCGGAGCACAGGGAGTACTGGCGGATGTGTCCGCCGGTGTGCACGTCGATGTGGGCGCCGGGCCGCCAGGCGGGGAGCGGGTCGCCCGCGGGGTGGACGAGTTCGATGCTCAGGACTCCGTCGGCCTCCCAGGTCATGCGGTGGACGAGCAGGTCGAGCCGGGGTTCCTCGGCGGGCGTCATGACGGGTTGCCTCCTTCTCCTGAGGTATCGGTGGCGGTCGCGGGGAGCTTGACCGGCGGGGTGAACGGGGTGTTCATCGGGCCGAGCGCGGCGAGGTCGATCTCGACGAGGGTGGGGCCGGGGGACGCGGTGGCGGCCCTGATGACGGGTCCGGCGTCGGCTTCGGCGGCGATCCGGGCGTACGGGAGGCCGACGGCGGCGGCGAGGAGGGCGAAGTCGGGGGTGGTGAGGTCGACTCCGGAGCGGCGGGGGAAGTGGTTGTCCTGCATGTTGCGCAGGACGCCGTAGCCGCCGTCGTTGAAGACGAGGAGCGTGAGGTCGGGCTTCTCCTGGGCGAGGGTGAGGAGTTCGCCGAGGTGGACGGCGAGGCCGCCGTCGCCCGCGATGACGACGGTGGGGGTGGAGGGGCGGCCGAGTGCGGCGCCGATGCCCATGGCGAGGCCCTGTCCGATGCCGCCGCCGCGGGGGAACACGTTGGTGGCCGGGTCGGTGATCTCCAGGAGCCGGTTTCCCCAGGTGGAGGAGGGGATGGTGACGTCGCGGGCGATGACGGAGCCGGGCGGGCAGGCGTCGCGGATCGCGTCGTTGACGGCGGCCTGGGGTCCGATGGCGTGGCGCTGTGCGGTGCGGGCGTCGGTGCGGGCCCTGCGTACGCGGTCCGGCCAGCTCGTCTCCGTACCGCCGCTGGTGACGCGTCCCAGGAGTGCGGCGAGGACGGTGGCGGCGTCGCCGTGGAGGGCGCAGGTGGCGGGGTACACGCGGCCGGGGGCTGCCGGGTCCAGGTCCAGCTGGATGTGGACGGGCGGGAGTCCGAGGCTGTAGTCGGCGGTCTCGTTGGAGCGGAAGTGGGTGCCGATGGAGAGCAGGACGTCGGCCTCGGCGAGCAGGGCGCGGCCGGCGGGTGCGGTGGCGTAGTTGCCGAGGACGCGGTCGTCGGATTCGGGGACGGAGCCGCGGCCGGAGTTGGAGGTGACGAGTCCGGCGTTCAGTGCGTCGAGGAGCGCGGCGAGTTCGGGGCGGGCGCTGTTGGCTCCGCCGCCGGCCCAGACGAGGGGGCGGCGGGCGGCGGACAGCAGGGCGGCCGCTTCGTCGAGGAGTGCCGGGTCGGGCAGGGCGGGGACGGCCGGCTTCGGCACGGGGGTGCCGGTGAGCTGCTGGGGGGCGAACTGCAGGTCGATGGGCCATTCGACGCTGACCGGGCCGTGCGGTGCGGTGAGGGCGCGGGCCGCCGCGTCGCGGAGGATGTCGCCCGCGTCCACGGCGTCGGTGACGGTGACGGCGTGGGTGGAGACCGCGCGGAGCATGCCGAGCTGGTCCTTGGTCTCGTGGATGAAGCCGCGTCCGGAGCCGAGGTGTTCGCTGTCGATCTGTCCGGTGATGTGCAGGACGGGGGTGCCGGAGCTGAGGGACTCGATGAGGGAGCCCGCGGCGTTGCCCGCTCCCGTGCCGGTGCTGGTGAGGGCGCAGCCGAGGCTGCCGGTGGCGCGGGCGTAGCCGTCGGCGGCGTTGACCGCGGCGGCTTCGTGGCGGACGGGCACGAAGCGCAGGTCGCGGTCGACGGCTTCGACGAGCGGCAGGTTGTGCACGCTGACGATGCCGAACACCGTGTCGACGCCGAGTCCGCGCAGCGTCTCGACGAGCAGGTCGCCGCCGTTGGGTGGGGTCATGTCGGGTGCTCCTGGGTCTCTGGGACGGGGGGTTACGCGATGGCGCGGTTGACGCCGCCGCAGACGTCGACGGTGGTGCCGGTGATGTACGAGGCCCTGGGTGAGAGGAGGGCGGTGACGGCGTACGCGACTTCGCCGGCGTTGCCGAGGCGGCCGAGCGCGATGCCTCGGTCGGCGGCGAGGCCGGTCTGCCAGGCGGTGTAGTCGAGTGGGCTGCCGGAGGCGGCGTAGCGGCGTTCCCACTGTCCGGTGTCGATGAGGCCGAGGCAGACGGAGTTGACGCGGATGCCGTCGGGGGCGAGTTCCTTGGACAGGGAGGTGGAGAGGTTGAGGATGCCGGCGCGGGCGGCGCTGGTGGTCATCAGCGCCGTCTCGGGCTGTTTGGCGAGGACGGCGTTGATGTTGACGACGGAGGCGTGGCCGGCGGCGCGGAGGTGGGGCAGGGCGGCGTTGAGGGGGTTGAGGACGCCGAAGAACTTGAGTTCCAGTTCGTCGCGCCAGTCGTCGGCGGTGGTCTCGGCGAAGGGTTTCATCCGGGAGGCGCCGGCGTTGTTGACGAGGCCGTCCAGCCCGCCGAGGTGGTCGGCGGCGGCCTCGGTGAAGGCCTGTACGGCGGCTTCGTCGCGGACGTCGCAGGGGGCGTGGTAGAGCACGTCCGGGCCGGCGAGGCCGTCGAGGGCCCGGGCGAGGGCGTCGGCGCGGCGGCCGCAGGTGGCGACGTGGGCGCCCTCTTCCAGCAGCATGCGGATGGTGGCGAGGCCGACGCCGGAGCTGCCGCCGGTGACGAGGATGCGGTGGCCTTTCAGGCGGAGGTCCATGGGGTTCCTTGCGGGTTGGGGGCGGGGTGCGGGTGCGGGGGCTCCGCGGGGCACCGGAACCCCGGTGCGGGGGTGTCCTCAATCGCCGGACGGGCTTGAAGGTTGTGCCGGACCGGCTTGGAGGTTGCGCCGGACCGGCTTGGATGTGTGCCGGACCGGTTTCGTTTCTCACTGCATCGTGAAGCCGCCGTTGACCGCGAAGGTCTGGCCCGTGATGTAGCCGGATTCGTCGCCGATGAGGAAGGCGATCAGGCCGACCAGGTCGGCGGGTTGCTGCGGGCGGGAGATCGCCCGGTTCAGGCGGTACAGCTCGTGGCGTTCTGCGGGGATGTCCACGGCGGACTCCCCCTCCGTGAGGCCGGGGGCGACGGCGTTGACGGTGATGCCGAAGTCGCCGGTCTCGCGTGCCATGGCCCGGGTCAGGGAGATCACGGCGCCCTTGGAGGCGATGTAGTGGGCGAGCCGGGGCGATCCGTACAGGGCGGCGTCCGAGGCGAGGTTGACGATGCGTCCGCTGCCGTGGTCCCGCATGAGCGGGAGGAGGGCGCGGGCGACGAGCCAGGGGCCGCGGGCGTTGACCGTCATGATGCGGTCCCAGGCCTCGACGTCGATCTCGTGGAACGGTTTGCCGCCCACCGCGTTGGCGAGGCCGGCGTTGTTGACCAGTCCGTACAGCCTGCTGCCGTCCTCGGCGAGGGTGGCGGCCAGTGCGGCGGTGGAGGCCGGGTCGGCGACGTCGAGCGGGTGGAAGTCGGCGGTGATGCCCTCGGCGCGCAGTTCCTCGGCGGCCTGCGTGCCGGTCGTCGCGTCGAGTTCGGCGATGACGACGCGGTGGCCGTCGTTGCCGATCCGGCGGGCCGCGGCCAGTCCCAGGCCGCGGCCGGCGCCGGTGACGACGACCGTACGGGGGGTGTCGTCGGCGGCCATCAGTCGCGGGTGATGCCGTGCATCGGGGAGTGCTCGGGGTAGGTGGGGACCTGCGGCTTCCGGGTGCCGATGATGACGCAGAACAGGGCGTCGGTGTCGCCCTCGTTCTTCAGCGAACGGGCCACTCCGGCGGGGACGACGATCATGTCGCGGTAGCCGAGGGTGCGGTATTCGGCCTCGTCGGAGCCGCGGTGGATGCCGACCCTGACCTGGCCCTCCAGGACGAAGAAGGCCTCCTCGACGTCGTGGTGGGTGTGCTCGGGGCCTTCGGCGCCCGGCGGGAGCAGCATGTTGGAGAGGGTGAAGCCGCCGGACGGGAGGATGCGGTTGTCGTTCTCGTGGTTGCCGGTGGCGCCGGAGCCGACGTAGCGGATCTGGGCGCGCCGGTACTGGGCGCCGGCCTTCTCCTGGAAGGAGAGGGTGTTCCAGTCGGGTTCGCGGGAGTCCTTGGTGGCGATGAGGGAGTCGGTGAACTTCGCGAGGTCGCCGTCGGTCTCGTACGGGGTGTTGTCGATGGGCACGGGTGCTCCTCGGTTCGGTGGTGGGGGTTGGGGGTGGCGTCGTTACGCGGGGACGCGGGCGACGACGTGGAGGTGGGCGCGGACCCAGGCGTTGAAGGCCTCGGGGCGTTCCTGGTTGGCGAGGTGTCCGGCGCCGGAGAGGGTGACGTAGACGGACTTGGTGAGTCCGCCGGCGATGGCCTGTGACTCGTCGGTTCCGGTGACGGTGTCCTGTTCGCCGCACAGCACGAGGGCCGGTGCGGTGATGGCGGGCAGGTCGTCGGTGAGGTCGGCCTCGGCCATGGACGCGGCGGCGTATCCGTAGCCGGGGCTGCGGACGGAGGAGGCCATGGTGGCGACGACGCGTGCGACGAGCGCGGGGGGTGCGGCGGCGGAGACGAGGCGTGGTCCGCGGGCGGCGGCGAACGCCTCGGGGCCCTGGGCGGCCAGCTGTTCGGCGCGTCCGCGCATGGCCGTCGCCCTGTCCGGGTCGGTCCCGGAGCCCCGGCTGGAGTCGGCGACGACGAGCGAGGCGACGAGGTCCGGGTGGCGGGTGGCGAGGCGCAGCGCGATGACGCCGCCCCAGGAGACGCCGAGGACGTGGGCGGGGCCGCCGTGGGCGCGGATGAGGGCGGCCGCGGTGTCGGCGTAGCCGTCGAGGCCGGGGGCGTGGCCGGGGTCGGCGGAGTCCGCGTAGCCCGGGGCGTCCCAGGCCACGACCCTTACCTGGTCGGCGAGTTGGTCCAGTTGAGGGGCGAAGGCGGCGGACGAGGAGCCGATGCCGTGCAGGCAGAGGAGCAGCGGGGCGGCGGGGTCGCCGGCCTCCCGCGTGTGCACCCCGGCAACGGTGGCGGCGGTCACAGGATCTGTCCTGCCCGGCCGACGACGGCGCCGAGGCTGCGGAGCACGGCGTGCGGGACGACCTGGCTGGTGGCGGGGTTGGCTTCGTCGGGCCGGTGGGCGACCTCGAAGCGGTAGCTGCCGTGCGGTCCGGCCGCCTCGATGACGTGCCGGGTGAGGGTGGCGGCCGGGTCGGCGACGACGACGACCTCGACGAGTGCGGGGTCGCCGGTGGCGAGGGCGACGGACGCGGCGACGTTGGTCGACTTGGGGAACTTGACGGGTACGTCGCGTGCGGTGCCGCGCATCACCTCGACGGGTCCGGCGGCGGTCCGCAGCCGCTCGGTCAGTTCCGCGTCCATCCACGGCTGGTGGAGGGTGGCGGGAAGCTTGGTGGTGGTGAGGGTGACGGAGGTGAGGGGGCCGAGTCCGCGGACGGCCTGGAGGAGGTCGAGTCCGCCGACGGCTCCGCCGGTGAAGTAGACGCGTCCGGGTCCGGCGGCGCGCAGCCGGCCGGTGAGTTCGGGGTCGACGAGAGCGCCGGTGGAGGCGATCAGCAGGTCGGCGCCGCTGTTCAGGACGCGTTCGGCCCATTCCCGTACGACGGCCTGGCCCGCTGCTTCGACGATGAGGTCGCAGACGGTGAGGGCGTCCTCGAAGGACAGCTGGGGTGCGGGGGCGTCGACGAGGGGCCGGTTGTCGATGATGCAGGTGAGTTCGGCGCCGGGGATGTGTCCTTCGGCCAGTGCGGTGCCGACGACGCGTCCGATGGCTCCCCAGCCGACGAGGCCGATACGGCGCACGGGGCGGGCGGGGCGGGCGGAGGCGTCCGGCCGGGGGGTGAGGGTGGCGGTCATGCGGTCACCTCTTCCGGTGCGTCGGTGGGGGTGGTGGTGAGGGGGCCGGGGTCGGGTGTTCCGGCCATGTGGCGGCGGATTCCGGGCGAGGGCGGTCCGGCGGTTCCCCAGAGGTCGGAGAGGTCGGGGGTGCGGCGCCAGACCTTGGCGATCCAGGCGTCCTCGACGATCTGCGCGACCTCGGAGGTGTATTCGCAGACGAGTCCGGCGGGGTCGGTGAAGTAGGAGAAGGTGTTGTTGCCGGGGCCGTGCCGGCCGGGCCCCCACTGGGGGGTGATGCCGTGGTGGCGGAGGCGGCCTAGGCCGCGCATGAAGTGGTCGACGGATGTCATCTCGTACGCGACGTGGTTGAGGGAGGTCCACTCGGCCTGGTTGAACGCGATGCAGTGGTGGTCGGCGTTGCAGCGCAGGAACGCCATCTGGTGTTCGGACCAGTCGGAGACGCGCAGGCCGAGGACCGAGGTGTAGAAGGCGACGGCGGCGTCGATGTCCGTGGTGTTGAGGACGGTGTGGGTGACGCCGACGGGGACGGCGGCGTCCCGGCCGCGCGGGGTGACGGCGTGGGTCTGGGCGCTGAGTTCGATCAGCCGGCCCTCGGGGTCGGTGAAGCGGAGTCCGTAGCCGCCGCCGACCTGGTCGAGGGGTCCGGGTCCGGCGACCGGGACGATGGAGCGGGCCAGGAGCCGGCGGGCGGCCTCGTCGATCTCGGCGGGGGTGGCGACGGCGAAGGTGATGCGGCCGAGGCCGTTCTGCTCACCGCGGGCGAGGTGGAGGACGTGGTGCTCCTCGCCGGTGCCGCGCAGCCAGGTGGCGTCGTGTTCGCGTTCGACGGGTTCCAGGCCCCAGACCTCGGCGTAGAAGTCGGCGGACTCGGTGAGGGCGGGGGTGCGGAGCTCGACGGAGCGCAGGGCGCGCAGCCGGGCGACGGGTTCGGGCAGCGGGTGTGGGGTGTTCTCGTACGGCATGGGGGGCTCCGGCTTCTTCTCGCTCGGCTTCACTGGGCGGCCCAGGGCAGCGGGGTGGTGTCGGTGGCCCAGTAGAGGGACTTCTGCCGCTGGTAGCCGCGGACGAGGTCGCGGCCCTTCTCGGTACCGATCCCGCTGTCCTTCAGCCCGCCGAACGGGGTGGAGATGCTGAACTGCTTGTACGTGTTGATCCAGACGGTGCCCGCGTCGATGCGGCGGGCCAGGCGCCAGGCGCGGGCGTGGTCGCGGGTCCAGATGCCGCAGGCCAGTCCGTAGACGCTGTCGTTGGCCAGGCCGACGAGGTCGTCCTCGTCGTCGAAGGGCAGGGCGACCAGGACCGGGCCGAAGATCTCCTCCTGGCAGACGCGGGCGGTGTGGGGCAGGCCGTCCAGGACGGTGGGGAGGTAGTAGGCGCCGTCGCGGTAGCGCTCGCCTTCGGGGGCCGCTCCCCCGCAGCGGACGGTGGCGCCTTCCTCGCGGGCCAGGTCGACGTAGGCGGCGACGCCGTCGCGGTGCTTGTGGTGGACGAGGGGGGCGACCTGGGTGTCGGGGTCGGTGCCGGGTCCGACGCGCAGTTTCTCGGTGCGGGCGACGAGTTCGCCGAGGAACTCGTCGTAGCGGGAGCGGGCGACGAAGAGCCGGGAGCCGGCGATGCAGCTCTGTCCGGTGGAGGAGAAGACGCCGTACATGACGCCGGCGACGGCCTGTTCCAGGTCGGCGTCCTCCAGCACGATCGTCGGGGACTTGCCGCCGAGTTCGAGCGAGACGGGGATGAGCTTGTCGGCGGCGACGTGGGCGAGGGTGCGGCCGGTGGCGGTGCCGCCGGTGAAGGTGATCTTCCCGACGGCCGGGTGGCGGACGATCGCGTCGCCGATGACGCTGCCGCGGCCGGGCAGCACGGACAGCAGGGCGGTGGGCAGTGCGGCCTCGGTGAGGGCCTGGTGGACCAGCCGGCCCAGCGCGAGGGCGACGAGCGGGGTCCATTCGGCGGGCTTGAGGAGGACGGCGTTGCCCGCGGCGAGGGCGGGGGCGAGCTTCTGGGCGTCGCTGGCGATCGGCGAGTTCCAGGGGGTGATCGCGCCGATGACGCCGATGGGTTCGTGGACGCTCATCGTGACGTACGGGCCGCGGGACGGGGTGAGGGCGTCCTCGGCGGTCTCCAGGGCGGCGGCGGTGTAGCGGAAGGTGCCGGCGGCGCTCAGGACGAGGGCGCGGGTCTCGGTGCGGCACTTGCCGGTGTCGGCGGTCTGCAGGGCGGAGAGCCGGTCGGCGCTCTGCTCGACGAGGTCGGCGATCCGGTGGAGCAGCCGGGCGCGGAGGTGAGCGGGGAGGGTGCGCCAGGCAGGGTCGTGGGCGGCGCGGGCGGCTGCGGTGGCGGCCTCCTCGACGTCGTCGAGGGATGCGGCGTGCACGGTGGCGATGACCTGGCCGGTGGCCGGGTCGACCGTCTCGATGAGGGCGCCACGGCCCTGCCGCCACTGCCCCGCGACCAACACCTCGTCGGCAAGCATCAGTTGGCCTCCTGCGATCGAATCGGTTACCTCAGGCCTAAAAATCTAAGTGCTTAAGTAATTCCCCGCAAGCCCCCTCGGCAAAATCTCCTTTTGCCTCCGGAGGGGTTGACGGCCACCAGTCCCGGCCGGATAAAACTTAAGCACTTAAAAGCTAGGCACTTACAGAGGTCAGTGGGTGATCTCACGGGCTCACGAGCATCGGGCGGCCGTTCCCACCCGTACGCTCAGCTCATCCCCGTCCCCTCTGCGACCCCGTACACCTGGCTCCCCAACCGCTCCGGCCCCACGCGGAGCAGGAGGAACCCTGGATGAGCACCGACACCGCGCAGGGCGCCGAACCGGATCCCTTGCCGGCCGGCCCCACCGAAACCGCCCTCACCACCCGCGCCGGCATCGCCGCCCGCTTCGAGCGCCTGCCGCTCTCGCGCTGGCACGTCACCGTCCGCCTGATCGTGGGCGTCGTCACCTTCTTCGAGGCGTTCGACCAGCTGCTGATCGCCTACGCGCTGCCCGAGCTCCGCGACGAGTGGCACCTGACCACGGGTGACGCCACCGCGGTCCTCACGGTCGGCTCGGCCGGCATGCTCGTCGGCGCCCTGCTCTCGGGACGGCTCGCCGACCGCTACGGCCGGGTGAAGGTGATCGCGTACTGCGTGGCCGCGTCCGGTCTGGCGAGCCTGGCCCTCACCGCCTGCACCTCGCTCACCCCGTTCCTGGCCCTGCGCTTCCTCCAGGGGCTCGCGATCGGCGGCGAGGTGCCGGTGGCGGCCGCCTTCATCAGCGAGATCACCCGGAGCTTCAAGCGGGGCCGCTTCGTCCTGCTGTACGAACTCGTCTTCCCGGCCGGCCTCACCGTCGGCGCCCTGGTGGCGGCCTGGGTGGTCCCGGCGGCGGGCTGGCGCGTGATGTTCGCCGTCGCCGCCGTACCCGGGCTGCTGGCCTTCCTCGTCCAGCGCAGGGTGCCGGAGTCCCCGCGCTGGCTCGCGGACCGCGGCCGGCTCACGGAGGCCGACGCGGTGATGAGCGGGATCGAGGCGAAGGTGTCGGCGGCCACCGGGCAGCCCCTGCCCCCGCCGGTGGCCGCCCCGGCCGCGCCCGCCCCCTCACCCGCACCGGCCGCCGGGACCGCCACCCCCGCGGAACGCGCCGCGACGGGTGTGCGCGGCCTGTTCACCGGCCGCTACCGGCGCCGCACCCTGGTCGTCGGCGCGATCTGGTTCACCGGCTACTTCGTGAACTACGGCGTGACGTCCTGGCTGCCCAGCATCTACAAGGACGAGTACGGCCTCGGCCTCTCCGACGCCCTGCTCTACTCCACCGTGACCTCGGTCGCCGGACTGCTCGGCTGCCTGTTCGTCGCCCTCACCGTGGACGTGCTGGGCCGCCGCCGGATCTTCGCCGTCTGCCTCGGCGCCTCGGCCGCGCTCCTGCTCACCCTGGCGGCGCTCGGCGCCCACTCCCCCGTACAGGTCCTGATCTGGACCTCGCTGTCCGCGGTCGGCTTCTTCGGCTCCAACATCTGCCTCTACCTGTACACACCCGAGCTGTACCCGACCCGGATGCGCGCCCTCGGCTGCAGCGTCGGTGGCGCGGTCAACCGCCTCGGCGTGATCCTCGGCCCGATCCTGGTGGGCGTCGTCTACGCGGCGAACGACAGCGTCGTCGCCGTGTTCGTGATGCTCGGCGCGGTGGCCGTGATCGGCGCGGTGGTGGCGGGGACCCTGGCCGAGGAGACGGCCAACCGGCCACTGGAGGAGATCTCCCCCTGAGGCCCCCGGGCCGGGACCGCTACTCCCCCGCGCCGCCCGTCCTGCTCGCCGACTCCTCCGCGATCCGCTCGTGGTGGCGGATGACCTCGGCCACGATGAAGTTCAGCAGCTTCTCCGCGAACGCCGGGTCCAGGTGCGCGCTCTCGGCCAGCTGACGCAGCCGGGCGATCTGCCGGGACTCCCGGTCCGGATCGGCCGGCGGCAGCTGGTGGGCGGCCTTGAGGTGGCCGACCTGCTGGGTGCACTTGAAGCGCTCGGCCAGCATGTGGACGACTGCCGCGTCGATGTTGTCGATGCTCTCGCGCAGCCGGTTGAGTTCGGCGCCTACGGAATCGTCGATGTCGCTCGTGGTCATGGTCAGCGAGCTTAGACGCCGGGCTGCTGGATGATCGTCGGAGGGTGTTCCGGGTCCGGGACCCGGTCGCTCCAGCCGCCCGGCACACTGCGGCCCTGCTGCTCGCGGAAGCGGACCGGGGCCATGCCGACCCGGCGGGCGAACAGCCGGGAGAAGTACGCCGGATCGTCGTAGCCGACGCGCCGGGCGACCGCCGCGACCGGCAGGTCACCGGTGGCGAGGAGCTCCTTGGCGCGGCCGAGCCGGATGGTGAGGAGGTAGTCCTTCGGGCTGCAGCCCGCCCCCCGCCGCACCGCCGTGCGCAGTTCGGCGGGTGTCATGCCGTGCCGGGCCGCGTGCTCGGCGACGGACAGCGGCTGGAACGCGTCCCTGGCCAGGGCGTGCAGCACCGGGTCGCCGTCCGGGCCGACATCGGCCCTGGCCCGGCGCAGCGCGACGAGCAGTTCGTGGACGGCCGCGCCGGTCTCCACCTCCAGCAGCGGATTGCCGCGCCGGGCGGCCCGGACCATCCGGCCGATGGCGGCGCGCGGTGCCGCGGTGTCGGACAGCGGGACGAGGGGGCGGTCCGGTTCGATGTAGCCGAGCTCGGTGTACGTGGTGGTGGCGGGCCCGGTGAAGTCGACGAAGCTCTCGTCCCAGCCGGTGGCCGGGTCGGCGCCGTAGTGGTGCGGGGTGCCGGGGGTGAGCCAGATCAGGCTGGGCGCGGTGACGGGGACCCGGCGGCCGTCCGGCCCGGCGAACCATCCGCTGCCCGTGTGCACGACGACGGCCACGTGGTGGTCCAGGGTGCGGGGGCCGACGGTCGGCAGCGTGCCGTGCTGCAGGCCGACGCCCAGACAGACCAGGCCGAGGCGGTGGTGCAGCGGGCTCGGCGTGAAGAAGCGCATCCAGGTGTGGTACATCGGCCCTCGCTCCTGTCCGCTCCCGTGTGACGTGCGGCGTCGTGTGCTGTGTCCAAACAGCAGTGATCTTTGTCCATGGACCGGCCGCACGCCAGGGGGTGAGGCTGGCCCGTGACCTTCCTCCCGGGTTCGCCCGCTCCGTCACCCGTACCGCACACGGCCCGTACCGGGCCGCGGAGCGCGGCGTGGCCCGGGACCGCGCGCACAGGAGAGAACGAGCACGATGGCTGACTTCACCGTGGGGGACGACCACTTCCGGCTCGACGGGAAGCCCGTACGGCTGCTGTCGGGGGCCCTGCACTACTTCCGGGTGCACGAGGCGCAGTGGGACCACCGGCTGTCGATGCTGCGGGCGATGGGCCTGAACTGCGTCGAGACGTACGTGCCGTGGAACCTCCACGAGCCGCGGCCGGGCGAGTTCCGGGACGTCCCGGCGCTCGGCCGGTTCCTGGACGCGGCGCACCGGGCCGGTCTGTGGGCGATCGTCCGCCCGGGTCCGTACATCTGCGCGGAGTGGGAGAACGGCGGGCTGCCGGCCTGGGTGACCGGGCGGTTCGGCCGGCGGGTGCGGACCCGGGACGCCGGCTACCTGGACGCGGTGCGGCGTTGGTTCGACGAGCTGCTGCCGCAGGTGGCGGAGCGGCAGACCGGCCGCGGCGGTCCGGTGATCATGGTGCAGGCGGAGAACGAGTACGGCAGCTACGGCACCGACGCCGTCCATCTGCGCCAGGTGGCCGATCTGCTCGTCGCGCACGGGCTGAGCGTTCCGCTGTTCACCTCCGACGGGCCGGAGGACCACATGCTCACCGGTGGTTCGGTGCCCGGACTGCTCGCGACGGCGAACTTCGGGTCGGGGGCGCACGAGGCGTTCCGGGTGCTGCGCCGCCACCAGCCCGCAGGTCCGCTGATGTGCATGGAGTTCTGGTGCGGCTGGTTCGAGCACTGGGGTGCGCCGCCGGTCGTACGGGATCCGGCGCAGGCCGCCGGTGCGCTGCGGGAGATCCTGGAGTGCGGGGCCTCGGTGAACATCTACATGGCGCACGGGGGGACGAACTTCGGCGGCTGGGCGGGCGCCAACCGGGCCGGCCCGCTCCAGGACCAGGAGTTGCAGCCGACGGTGACGTCGTACGACTACGACGCGCCGGTCGACGAGTACGGACGGCCGACGGAGAAGTTCCGTCTGTTCCGTGAGGTCCTCGCGCAGTACGCGGACGGGCCGCTGCCCCCGCTGCCGCCGGAGCCCGTGGGGCTGACGCCGGTGCGGGCCGCGCTGACCGAGTGGGCACCGCTGCCCGCCGTGCTGGAGGCGCTGGGCGACGAGGAACGGGCGGAGTCCGGCGTGCCGCCCACGTTCGAGGAGTTGGGGGTGGACCGCGGTCTGGTGCGCTACCGGGTCGCCGTGCCGGGTCCGCGCCGCCCCTACACCCTGGGGATCTCGGGCCTGCGCGACCGGGCGGTGGTGTACGTGGACGGGGTCCGCAGGGGCGTCCTGAGCGAGGAGGACAGCACCCTGCCGGAGCCGGTGGCCGGGCCCGCCGATGTGGAGCTGTGGGTGGAGTCGCTGGGCCGGGTCAACTACGGGCCGCGCCTGGGCGAGCCGAAGGGGATCACCGGAGGTGTGCTGCACGAGCGCCAGTTCCTGCACGGGGTGCGGGCGCGGGCGCTGCGGCTCGACGCGTTCGACGAACCGGCCGCGGTGGCGGGTGTTCCGTTCGTGCCGGTCGACGGGTCCGGGGGGACGGGTCTGTACCGGGGCACGTTCGAGGCCGGGGACGTGTCGGGGACGGGGCACGCCGGGCTCGAACTGCCGGGCTGGACGCGTGGATTCGTCTGGGTGAACGGCTTCTGCCTCGGGCGGTACTGGGCGGCGGGCCCGCAGCGCACCCTGTACGTGCCGGGTCCCGTGCTGCGCGACGGGGTCAACGAGGTGTGGGTGCTGGAGCTGGAGGGTGCGGCGGCACCGTACGTGTCGCTGGGGCCGGGGGTGCCGGTGCGGGCGCCCGTGCGGGCGGCCCCGGACGCCTGACGCGTCCCGCCCGCCGCGGTCTACAGTGGTGCGGAGTCGAGCGCCACGGCGCGGGGGGGAGGGACATGTCGGACAGCCCCCACGGCAGCCCGGTGGTGCACGGTTTCCCGCATCTGGCCACCGTCCGCTCCGCGATCACCGCGCTGTACCGCCGCCTCTCCTACGACGGCGTGCACCGCTTCGCCCCGAGCCTCGCCCCCGCCGACGCGGCGTTCGCCGACGCGGACGACCTGCATCTCGGTGCGCAGCGGGTGGCGCGGGCGATGGTGCAGCACCTGCGGCTGCCGGATGCCCGGATGATCGTGGCGTTCCGTGCGATGGAGCATGCGGGAAGCGTCGAACTCGCGGCGGGGCCGGAGTACTTCATCGAGCTGAACGACCGGTTCCGCACCCATCGCCGGGACATCGGCGCCGCGTTGTCGCACGAGGTCATGCATGTGCTGCTGCACCGGCTCGGCCTGGAGTTCCCGGGCACCCGGGACAACGAGATCCTGACGGACACGGCGGCGGCCTATCTGGGGGCCGGCTGGCTGCTGCTGGACGCGTTCCGGGAGGACGCCACGTCCAGCCAGAAGCTCGGCTACCTCACCCCGGAGGAGTTCGGGTACGTGCTGGCCAAGCGGGCGCTCGCCTTCGACGAGGACCCGTCGCCGTGGTTCACCAGTCCGCAGGCGTACACGGCGTACACCAAGGGCCGGGCGCAGGCCCTGCGGGAGAGCACACAGCCGCCGCTGACGGCCGCGGGCTGGGCGGGCCGCCGCCGGTACGCCAAGGACCGGCGGTACGCGCAGGACCATCCGGGCGCGGTTACGGGCCCGGGGCCGGAGGTGCCGTACTCCTTCGAGTCCGGCGGGGACGGGCTGCGGGTCGCGTTCGCCTGCCCGACCTGCCACCAGCGCAACCGGGTTCCGGTGCGCGGCCGGGTGCGGGCGCGGTGCGCGCTGTGCAGGACCGTGCTGGACTGCACGACCTGAGAACGGCCCGCTCCGGGCAAGTGGCCTTGCCGCGCGGCGTATTACAGTCGAAATGTGACAGAAGATCCGATGGCGGCAGCAGCGGGCGGACACCGCCTGTTCGATGCGTTGTACGAGGGTGAGAACGCCGTCGTACGGCTGCTCCGCAGCGGTGTGTCCGCCGAGTCGGTGGACGAGGACGGTGCGAGCGCGCTCTATCTGGCGGCGGTGTCGGACCGTCCGGGGGTGGTGCGGCTGCTGCTCGCAGCGGGCGCGGACCCGGACCGGGCCTGTGGTCCGGAGGCGGGCGACCTGCCGCTGTGCGGGGCGGCGTGCGGCGGGCACACGGAGGTGGCCGAGGCACTGCTGGCGGCCGGTGCGCGGCCGGATCTGCGGGAACAGTTCGGGTTCACGGCGCTGCGCTGGGCGGTGGGGCTGGGTCACGCGCGGACCGCCGAGGTGCTGCTGGCGTACGGCGCCGATCCCTGTCTGCCGGGCCCCGAGGGCGAGTCGCCGCTGCTGCTGGCGGCCCGGCGGGGCTCCCTGCCGACGGTCCGCGCCCTGCTGAGGCATGGTGCGGGAGCGGTGGAGGGTGCCGTCGAGGAGGCGCTGGGCGAGGCGCGGCGCATGCTGGACACCGACCTGGAGCAGGAGATGCGGGCGGGTCTGCGGGAGTTGTACAGGGACGCGTACGACGTGGTGGTGCGCCGGACCGTGGTCGACGACGGGGAGACGCTGACCGTCGAACTCGTCCGCGAGGGCCGGCCGGCCGCCGGCCGGGACCAGCAGACGGGGCACGGTGCGATCGCCACGGTCCTGGAGGCGGAGCTGGGTGTGCGCGCTTCCTTCGAGGAACTGGCGCGACGGGCGCTGCGGTCCGGGGGCCCGGGGCTGGACAACTGGCAGGCATCGGCGGAGGCGCTGTGCGGGCGCGGCGACGAGGAGACCCGCCAGGCGGCGGCCGCGTGGTGTGCGAGCGGTGAGCCGTTGCTGCGGGAGTTCGGCGCGGAGGTGCTGGCGGGGCTGGATGCACGCCTTCCGGGGACGCTGCCCCCGGATGCCGGCTCCTCAGTCACCGGAGAGGCCTGATTCCAAGCCCGTCCGGTGTGCGAGGACGGAAGCGGCACGGCGGGCGAACCCGCGCGACGCTCCGTCCTCGCACACCGGACGGGCCGAAGACCCCGGTTACGCCGCGCGGCGTCCGCGCGAGGGCGCACCGCTGCGGCCGGTACCGCCCGAGCGGCCCGTGCCACCGGCACGACCCGCTCCGCCGGTGCCCTGCGCGCCGCCGCCACCGGCAGCACCCGCGCCGCCGGAGCCACCGCGGCGGCCACGGCCACGGCTGCCCGAGCGGAAGCCGCCACCGGTGCCCGTGCCCGCACCACCCGCGCCGGAGCGCGTGCGCGGCTTCGGCTGGGTGGGCTGCGGGACCTCGATCACGATCGCGACGCCGGACGGCTCGCGTGCCCCGGTGATCCGGGTGAGCTCCTCGTCGCTGGACTTGATCCGGGTGGTGCGCGGCGCGATGCCCGCGTCCTGCATCAGCCGGGTCATCTCCCGCTTCTCCTCGGGCAGCACCAGCGTGACGACGCTGCCGGACTCCCCGGCGCGCGCCGTGCGCCCGCCGCGGTGGAGGTAGTCCTTGTGGTCGGTGGGCGGGTCCACGTTGACGACCAGGTCGAGGTCGTCGACGTGGATGCCACGGGCCGCCACGTTCGTCGCGACGAGCGCGGTGACCTGGCCGTTCTTGAACTGGTCCAGGGTCCGGTTGCGCTGCGGCTGCGAACGGCCGCCGTGCAGCGCGGCAGCCCGTACGCCGCTGGCGAGCAGCCGCTTGGCGAAGCGGTCGGCGGCGCGCTTGGTGTCGACGAACATGATGACGCGGCCTTCACGGGCGGCGATCTTCGTGGCGACGGCCTTCTTGTCGGTCTCGTCGATCACGTGGAGCACGTGGTGCTCCATGGTGGTGACGGCACCGGCGGACGGGTCGACGGAGTGCACGACGGGGTCGGTCAGGAACATCTTGACCAGCCGGTCGATGTTCTTGTCCAGGGTGGCGGAGAACAGCATCCGCTGTCCGCCCTCCTCGACCTGCTTGAGCAGGGCGACGACCTGCGGCATGAAGCCCATGTCGGCCATCTGGTCGGCCTCGTCGAGGACCGTGATGGCGACGTCGTCCAGGCGGCAGTCGCCGCGCTCGATGAGGTCCTTGAGGCGGCCCGGCGTGGCGACGAGCACCTCGGCGCCGCGGCGCAGGGTGCCGGACTGCTTGCTGATCGACATGCCGCCGACGACGGTGGCCATCCGCAGGTTGACCGCGGTGGCGTACGGCGTCAGCGCGTCGGTGACCTGCTGCGCGAGCTCACGGGTCGGGACGAGGACGAGCGCCAGCGGTGCCTTCGGCTCGCAGCGGCGTCCGGCGGTGCGGGCCAGCAGCGCGAGGCCGAAGGCGAGGGTCTTGCCGGAGCCGGTGCGGCCGCGGCCGAGGATGTCCCGGCCGGCCAGCGAGTTCGGCAGGGTGGCGCCCTGGATCGGGAACGGGTCGGTGACGCCCTGCGCGGCAAGGGTTTTCAGCAGGGCGGCGGGCATGTCCAGCTCGGCGAACGCCTCGACGGCGGGCAGTGCGGGGGTCATGGTTTCGGGCAGGGCGAACTCACCCTGCGGCGGCGTGGCCCTGCGACGGGGTGACGCCTTGCCGGATCCCTTGCCGGAACCCTGTGCGGTTGCCTTTGCCTGGGCCGTGCCACGCCCCCTCGACGGGCGATTGCGGGCGGGACGGTCCTGACGTTCGGAGCGGGTCATACGGAATTGCCCTCCTGGGGGATTCCTGGGGAACTACGTGGGACTGCTGGGGACTGCTCAAGAATTCCGGGTCCGCGCGGATCTGCGGAGGTGACCGCTGCGCACGGAGCGCGGAGCTCTCTCGGGCACCCGGGGTGCTTCGTCGCACCCGGTGCGGGGCGCCGGTCCGGCGCCCGTCTTTGCGTTGCTTCCCAGGGACAGCACAAGCCGGGACCCGCACCTTCACGGTGCGGGCCCCGGCTGCGAGGTACGCGTCCGGCAATTAGGCCGGGACGATGTTCTCCGCCTGCGGGCCCTTCTGGCCCTGCGTGACGTCGAAGGAGACCTTCTGGCCCTCCTGGAGCTCACGGAAGCCCTGGGTGGCGATGTTGGAGTAGTGGGCGAAGACGTCGGCGCCGCCGCCGTCCTGCTCGATGAAGCCGAAGCCCTTTTCCGAGTTGAACCACTTCACGGTTCCAGTAGCCATGTCATTCTCCTAAAACAGGTGCAGTGCCGGAAATCCGCACTTTACGAATTCCAAGTCGCCGCATTGAGCCCCACCCGGAGAAAGCCGGAAAACAATAAAGCGCCTGAGGAAGCATTCCCGTCAGGCGCACATAAAGTTCATGGGTACCAAAACTGCAACCGGACCACCGTAGCACGATCTGCCGACCAGCGGTGGAACGCGCCACGCCGCCGGCCGGCGGATATCCGTGCGAACCCTTGGGGCGTCCGGCCCGGAGCCGTTCGGGGCGCGGGTGGATTTCCCGCCCCGGCCGGTTCAGCCGCGCAGGGCGATCCCGTCCAGGACCATCGAGAGGTACTGCCGGGCGATTTCCTCGGGGCTGTGCCGGCCGCCCGGCCGGTACCAGGAGGCGGCGACCCAGACGGTGTCGCGGACGAACCGGTAGGTGAGGCGGATGTCGAGGTCGGCGCGGAAGGTCCGGTCGGCGACGCCGCGCTCCAGGGTGCCGAGCCAGGCCTTCTCGAACCTCTGCTGGGACTCGACCAGGTAGTGGAACCGCGGCTGGGCCGCCAGGTGCCCGGACTCCTTCTGGTAGATGGCGACGGCGGCCCGGTGCCGGTCGATCTCGCGGAAGGACTCGGTGACGAGCGCCTCGATGGTCTCCCGGGGGCCGAGCCCGGCGCCGAGGACGGTGTCGTACCCCTCCCACAGTTCGTTCAGGAAGGTGGAGAGGATCTCGTCGAGCATCGATTCCTTGGAATCGAAGTGGTAGTAGAGGCTGCCCGCGAGCATGCCGGCCTCGTCCGCGATCCTGCGGACGGTGGTGGCGTTGTATCCCTGGGCGGCGAACACCTCGGCGGCCGTGGCGAGCAGTTCGCCGCGGCGCTCGGGCGAGGGGGTCGCCTGGGGCTTCTTCTTGGTAGGCACCCGCCCATTCTCCGCCCGGCGGGCGGCGCGGCGGACACCGCGTCGCCCGCCTCCCGCAGCGGTCAGGGCGCGGTGGACGCCGGCCCGTCGTCGTTGCCCCGGCGGATCGTGCGGAGCGGGTGACCCGGACGCCAGGTCCGGATGAGCAGGGTGTCGCCCCCTTCGAGCCCGATGCGCACCACCTCGGTCAGCTCGACCCGGAAGAGGTGGAAGGGTTCCGGCGGCTTCACCTCGGCGATGAAGCGGGCGAGCACCTCGGGGTCGGTCACCTCCACCGCGCGTCCCGAGATCCGCACGTCGCCGTCGGCCATCTCGGCGTCCGGGCCCGGGTTGGCCTGCACCGCGAAGCGGGGGTCGCGGCGCAGGTCCAGCGCCTTGCGCGAGTTCGGCATCATGCCGAGGAAGGGCTCGCCGAGCCGGAAGTCCACCTCCAGGCCGGTGACCCGCGGCGAGCCGTCGCTCCGGAGGGTCGCCAGGACGTGGTGCTTGTACTGCTCGAACCGCTGTCGCACGGTGTCGGCGAAGTCCGGCTCCGCCGACCGGAAATCTGCCCAGGAGGATGAGGTCATGGCTCCATGGAACCCGGGAAACCCGACATCTTCTGTCCGGATTCCGCGAGGACGGTGCGGACCACCCGATCGGATGCCCGGCGGGCAGCCCCCGGGGTACCGCCAGTACCGCTACCGGCCGCCGGTCTCGTCACCCGACAGGGTGACCAGCGCCGCGTATCCCTGCGTCCGCAGTACGCAGGACGCCTCCCTGCTCCGCAGCAGCACCGCGTCGTAACGGCCGAGCACGGTGTCCGTCCCGTCGACGACGGCGCCGTCCTCGATCGCCACGGCCAGCACCGCCCCGCCCTCCGGCGCCGCCAGCCGCAGGGTGCCGCGCACCACCGCCGTCTCCGCCCGGACCCGGTCACGGCGGTACATCACGTTGAGGTTCACGACCGGGCCCGCCAGGAGCCGGCCGTCGGTGTCCAGGTCGCCCGGGAAGTCGTGCGGCCAGTACGGCTCGTCGACGATGTGGTGCTCGCCGCCCACCATCAGGTCCATCCCGGCCCCCTCCACCACGGTCAGGGTGCGGTCGACGCCCGGGAACACGGAGAACGGCCCGTCCGCCGCCACGTCCGCCAGGCTGACCCGCCAGTCGAAGGCGCCGGTCGTGGCGCCGGGGGACGCGGCGATCTCCCGGGTGACGCCCCCGCCGTTCTTCCACGCCAGCGGTGTGCGGCCGGCCGCGCGCAGGATCCGGAAGGCCTCGGCGGTCATCAGGGGGCTCCGATCGTCGGGGGTGGGGGAACCCGAGCCTAAACCCGGGTGTGTACCCCTCCCCCGGGTTCGCTATCTTGATCGCCGCCGCCCCACCGGCTTCTTGTCCGTACACCGATGAAGGAGCCGGCCATGGAAGCCGCCGTCACCACGTGCTACCGCCACCCGTCGTACGAGACGTATGTGAGCTGCACCCGCTGTGAGCGCTTCATCTGCCCGGACTGCATGCGCGAGGCCGCCGTCGGCCACCACTGCGTGGAGTGCGTGAAGGAGGGGCGGCGCTCGGTGCGGCAGGCGCGCACGGTGTTCGGCGGCGCGGTGTCCCGGGACGCGGTGCCGCTCGTCACCTACGTGCTGATGGGCCTCAACATCCTGGCGTACCTGGGCGAGCTGGTCCGGCCGGGGATCGTCGACCGGTTCGCGATGACGGGTGCCGGGCTGACCGGCCCGGACGGCGCCCAGTACGTCTACGTGGACGGCGGATTCCCCGGATTCGACGTGACCGGTGTGGTCGACGGTGAGTGGTACCGGCTGCTGACGGGGGCCTTCCTGCATCTGCCGCCGGGCGAGTCCTCCTTCGGCTCGCTGCCGTTCGGCGTGCTGCACATCGCCTTCAACATGTACGCGCTGTGGAATCTGGGCCGGGTCGTCGAGGAACAGCTGGGGCGGGCCCGCTATCTGGCGCTGTACCTGCTGTCGGCGCTGGGCGGCTCGGTCCTGGTGTATCTGATCGCGCCGCTCGACTCCTCGGTGGGCGCGTCCGGTGCGGTCTTCGGTCTCGCCGCGTCGTTCTACGTCATCAGCCGGCGGCTGGGCCGGAACATGCAGGCGGTGAACCGGTTCCTGGCCGGGTTCCTGATCTGGATGGTGATCTCCGCGGGTTTCACCTCGTGGCAGGGGCATCTGGGCGGGCTGCTGACCGGTGCGCTGGTCACGGTCGTCTACGCGTACGCCCCGGCGCAGCGCCGCACGGCGGTCCAGGCCGCCGGGTGCGTGGTGCTGCTGGCCGTGCTGGTGCTGCTGGTGGTCCTCAAGACGTCGGCGCTGACGGGCTGAGCGGGGAGCGGTTCCGCGGTCTGACACGATGACCGCATGCGGAACGATCACTCCACGCCGCGGCCCGGCGGCGGGAGCGCGGCTGTGCTGTCATCCCTGGTCCGACGGCTGCACCCGCTCGACTGGCTGGCGGCCGGGCTGCTCCTGGCGGGACTGCTCGCCGCGGTGACCGGGCTGCTGCCCGCCGGCCCGGCGGCCGATCAGATGCGGCGGATCGGGCCGCTGCTGGCGTTCCTGGCCACCGTGATCGTGATGGCGGAGCTGGCGGGCCGGGCGCAGGTCTTCGATGTGGTGGCGGCCTGGGTGGCACGGGCCGGCCGGGGCCGTTACGCGCTGCTGTTCGGGCTGTGCGTGGCGTTCGCCTCGCTGACCACGATCACCCTGAACCTGGACACGACCGCGGTCCTGCTCACGCCGGTGATGCTGGCGCTGGGGACCCGGGTGGGCATCGCCGGGGTGCCGTTGGCGATGACGACGGTGTGGCTGGCCAACACGGCGAGTCTGCTGCTGCCGGTGTCGAACCTGACGAATCTGCTGGCCGCGGACCGGGTGGCGCTGTCGCCGGCCGGTCTGGCCTCGGTGATGTGGCTGCCCCAGCTGGCGGCGATCGGGGTGACGGCGCTCTGTCTGTGGGTGTTCTACTGGCGCCGCGGCCGGCGCGGGGCGGAGCGCTACACACCGCCCGCCCTGCCGGTGCCCGGCGATCCGGTGCTGCTGCGGATCTGCGCGGTGGCGTGCGTCGGGTTCCTGGTGGCGATCCTGGCGGTGGATGTGCCGCTGTGGTCGGCGTCGCTGGCCGCGATGGTGGTCGTGGTGGCGGCGTTCGCGGTGCGGCGCCGGGAGGAGCTGCGGCTGTCGCTGGTCCCGTGGCGGCTGCTGGTACTGGTCCCGGGGATGTTCCTGGTCGTGGAGACGGTCAACGCGCACGGGCTGCACGAACTGCTGGTGCGGGCGCTCGGCTCGGACAACGGCTTCCTGGGCATGCTGCGGTCGGCCGGGGTGGGTGCGGGGCTCGCCAACGTGCTGAACAACCTGCCTGCGTACGTGGCGGGCGAGGCGGTCATCCCGGCGGGGAACCACGACCAGCTGCTGGCCCTGCTGATCGGGGTCAACGCGGGTTCCGTCGTCACTCCGTGGGGTTCGCTGGCGACCCTGCTGTGGTTCGAGCGGTGCCGTCAGCAGGGGACGCGGATCGCGTTGGGGCGGTTCGTCCTGACGGGTCTGGTGCTGGCGGTGACGGCGACGGCGGCCGCCACCTGCGCGCTGGCTCTGGTCACCTGAGGCAGCTGGGAGACCTGAGGGGCCGGGGCCGTGAACCGGCCCGGGATGCGCCACGGCGCCTGCCGAATCGTCCGGTCGGGGACGGGCAGGCGCCGCGTTCAGTTCCGTACGCCGTTGTACGGGACGTCTTGTGTGCCGTGTCAGACCATCAGGGAACGGTCCGTCGGGCGGATCGGGGCCGGCAGTGCGCTGGCTCCGGTCAGGAAGCGGTCCACTCCGCGGGCCGCGGAGCGGCCCTCGGCGATGGCCCACACGATGAGGGACTGGCCGCGGCCGGCGTCACCGGCGACGAACACGCCGTCGACGTTGGTGGCGTAGTCGTCGTCACGGGCGACGTTGCCGCGGGCGTCGAGCTCCAGACCGAACTGCTGGACCAGGCCGTTGGCCTGGTCGGTGCCGGTGAAGCCCATCGCGAGGGTGACCAGCTGTGCGGGGATCGACCGCTCGGTGCCGGGCTTCTGCTCCAGCTTACCGTCCTTGAACTCCACCTCGACGAGGTGGAGGGCCTGGACGTTGCCGTCCTCGTCGCCCTCGAAGTGGGTGGTCGAGACGGAGTAGACCCGCTCGCCGCCCTCCTCGTGCGCGGAGGTGACCTTGTAGAGCATCGGGAAGGTCGGCCAGGGCTGGTTGGCGTTCCGGTCCTCGCCCGGGCGGGGCATGATCTCCAGCTGGGTGACGGAGGCCGCGCCCTGCCGGTGGGCGGTGCCGACGCAGTCGGCGCCGGTGTCGCCGCCGCCGATGACGACGACGTGCTTGCCCTCGGCGGTGATCGGGGAGACCGTCAGGTCGCCCTCCTGCACCTTGTTGGCGAGCGGCAGGTACTCCATCGCGAAGTGCACACCGTTCAGCTCACGGCCCGGGACGGGCAGGTCGCGGGAGACGGTGGCGCCGGCGGCGATGACGACGGCGTCGTAGCGGCGGCGCAGCTTCGCGGCGTCGACGTCCTTGCCGACCTCGACCTCGGTGCGGAACTTGGTGCCCTCCGCGCGCATCTGCTCGATGCGGCGGTTGATGTGCGACTTCTCCATCTTGAACTCGGGGATGCCGTACCGGAGGAGTCCCCCGATGCGGTCCGCGCGCTCGTAGACGGCGACCGTGTGGCCGGCCCGGGTCAGCTGCTGGGCGGCGGCGAGTCCGGCCGGGCCGGAGCCGATGACGGCGACGGTCTTGCCGGAGAGGCGCTCGGGCGGCTGCGGGGTCACGTCGCCGCGGTCCCACGCCTGGTCGATGATCGAGACCTCGACGTTCTTGATGGTGACGGCCGGCTGGTTGATGCCGAGCACGCACGCCGACTCGCACGGGGCCGGGCAGAGCCGCCCGGTGAACTCCGGGAAGTTGTTCGTGGCGTGCAGGCGCTCGGACGCGGCGGTCCAGTCCTCGCGGTAGGCGTAGTCGTTCCACTCGGGGATGAGGTTTCCGAGCGGACAGCCCTGGTGGCAGAACGGGATGCCGCAGTCCATGCAGCGGCCGGCCTGCTTGCTGATGATCGGGAGCAGCGAGCCCGGAACGTAGACCTCGTTCCAGTCCTTGACGCGCTCGCCGACGGGGCGGGTCGTGGCGACCTCGCGGCCGGTGGTCAGGAAGCCCTTGGGGTCAGCCATTGGTCGCCGCCTCCATCATCTTCTCGGTGGTCTCCTGCTCGGAGAGACCGGCGAGCTCAGCGGCGTCCTTGGCGGCGAGCACTGCCTTGTAGGTGGACGGGATGATCTTGCTGAAGCGGGACACGCCGCCAACTGCGCTGTCCCACTCGGCGAGGAGCTTCTCGGCGACCGTGGATCCGGTCTCCTCCTGGTGGCGGCGCACGACGTCGTGCAGCCACTGCTTGTCGCTGTCGGAGAGCTCCTCGACCGCGCCGAGGTTCCCGACGTTGACGTTGTCGCGGTCCAGGTCGATGACGTACGCCACGCCGCCCGACATGCCGGCCGCGAAGTTGCGTCCGGTCTCGCCGAGGACGACGGCGTGTCCGCCGGTCATGTACTCGCAGCCGTGGTCGCCCACGCCTTCCGAGACGACGGTGGCGCCGGAGTTGCGGACGCAGAACCGCTCACCGGTACGGCCGCGCAGGAACAGTTCGCCGCCGGTGGCGCCGTAGGCGATGGTGTTGCCCGCGATGGTGGAGTACTCGGCGAGGTGGTCGGCGCCGCGGTCCGGGCGGACGACGACGCGGCCGCCGGAGAGGCCCTTGCCGACGTAGTCGTTGGCGTCGCCCTCCAGGCGCAGCGTCACACCGCTGGGCAGGAAGGCGCCGAAGGACTGGCCCGCGGAACCGGTGAAGGTGATGTCGATGGTGTCCTGGGGCAGGCCCGCACCGCCGAACTTCTTCGTGACCTCGTGGCCGAGCATGGTGCCGACGGTCCGGTTGATGTTGCGGATCGCGATCTGCGCGCGGACCGGCTGGGCGGCCTCGGCGCTGTCGGCGTTCAGGGCGTCGGCGGCGAGCTTGATCAGCTCGTTGTCGAGGGCCTTGGCCAGACCGTGGTCCTGCTCGGCGATCTGGTGCCGGACGGCGCCTTCGGCCAGCTCGGGGACGTAGAACAGCGGGGCGAGGTCGAGGCCCTGGGCCTTCCAGTGCGTGATCGCACGGTCGGTGTCCAGCAGCTCGGCGTGGCCGACGGCCTCCTCGATCGTCCGGAAGCCGAGCTCGGCGAGGATCTCGCGGACTTCCTGGGCGATGAACTCGAAGAAGTTGACGATGTACTCGGCCTTGCCGGAGAACCGGTCGCGCAGGACCGGGTTCTGGGTGGCGATGCCGACCGGGCAGGTGTCGAGGTGGCAGACGCGCATCATGACGCAGCCGGAGACGACGAGCGGCGCGGTCGCGAAACCGAACTCCTCGGCGCCCAGCAGCGCGGCGATGACGACGTCGCGGCCGGTCTTGAGCTGGCCGTCGGTCTGCACGACGATGCGGTCGCGCAGGCCGTTGAGCAGCAGCGTCTGCTGGGTCTCGGCGAGGCCGAGCTCCCAGGGTCCGCCCGCGTGCTTCAGGGAGGTGAGCGGGGAGGCGCCCGTTCCGCCGTCGTGGCCGGAGATGAGGACGACGTCCGCGTGCGCCTTGGAGACACCGGCGGCGACCGTGCCGACACCGACCTCGGAGACCAGCTTCACGTGGATGCGGGCCGCCGGGTTGGCGTTCTTGAGGTCGTGGATCAGCTGAGCCAGGTCCTCGATGGAGTAGATGTCGTGGTGCGGCGGCGGGGAGATCAGACCGACGCCCGGGGTGGAGTGCCGGGTCTTGGCGACCCACGGGTAGACCTTGTGGCCGGGCAGCTGGCCGCCCTCGCCGGGCTTGGCGCCCTGCGCCATCTTGATCTGGATGTCGTCCGCGTTGACCAGGTACTCGCTGGTGACTCCGAAGCGGCCGGAGGCGACCTGCTTGATGGAGGAGCGGCGTGCCGGGTCGTAGAGCCGGTCGGCGTCCTCGCCGCCCTCGCCGGTGTTGGACTTGCCGCCCAGCTGGTTCATGGCGACGGCGAGGGTCTCGTGCGCCTCGCGGGAGATCGAGCCGTACGACATGGCGCCGGTGGAGAAGCGCTTGACGATGTCGGAGACGGACTCGACCTCGTCGATGTCGACGGCCTCGCGGTCCGAGGTGAAGCCGAAGAGTCCGCGCAGCGTCATCAGGCGCTCGGACTGCTCGTTCACCCGGCCCGTGTACTGCTTGAAGATGTCGTACCGGCGGTTGCGGGTGGCGTGCTGGAGGCGGAAGACCGTGTCCGGGTCGAACAGGTGCGGCTCGCCCTCGCGGCGCCACTGGTACTCGCCGCCGATCTCCAGCGCGCGGTGCGAGGCGGAGATGCCGGAGGCGGGGTAGCCCTTGGCGTGCCGGGCGGCGACCTCCTTGGCGACGACGTCGAGTCCGGCGCCGCCGATCTTGGTGGCGGTGCCGTTGAAGTACTGGTCGACGAAGTCCTCGTCGAGGCCGACGGCCTCGAAGACCTGGGCGCCGCGGTAGGAGGCGACGGTGGAGATGCCCATCTTGGACATGACCTTCAGGACGCCCTTGCCCAGCGCGTAGATCAGGTTGCGGATGGCCTGCTCGGACTCGATGCCCTCGATGAAGGTGCCGGCCCGGACCAGGTCCTCGACGGACTCCATGGCGAGGTACGGGTTGACCGCGGCGGCGCCGTAGCCGATCAGCAGCGCGACGTGGTGGACCTCGCGGACGTCACCGGCCTCGACCAGCAGGCCCACCTGGGTGCGCTGCTTGGTGCGGATGAGGTGGTGGTGGACGGCCGAGGTGAGCAGCAGCGACGGGATCGGCGCGTGCTCGGCGTCGGAGTGCCGGTCGGACAGGACGATCAGGCGGGCGCCGTCCTCGATGGCGGCGTCGACCTCGGTGCAGATCTCCTCGATCCGCGCGGCCAGCGCCTCACCGCCGCCGCCGACCCGGTAGAGACCGGAGAGCGTGGCGGCCTTCATGCCCGGCATGTCGCCGTCGGCGTTGATGTGTATGAGCTTGGCCAGCTCGTCGTTGTCGATCACCGGGAAGGGGAGCGTGACGCTGCGACAGGACGCGGCGGTCGGCTCCAGCAGGTTGCCCGACGGGCCCAGCGTGGAGTGCAGCGAGGTGACGAGCTCCTCGCGGATGGCGTCCAGCGGCGGGTTGGTGACCTGGGCGAACAGCTGGGTGAAGTAGTCGAAGAGCAGCCGGGGGCGCGCGGAGAGCGCGGCGATCGGCGAGTCGGTGCCCATGGAGCCGAGCGGCTCGCCGGCGGTGCGGGCCATCGGGGCGAGGAGGACGCGGAGCTCTTCCTCGGTGTAGCCGAAGGTCTGCTGGCGGCGGGTGACGGAGGCGTGCGTGTGCACGATGTGCTCCCGCTCGGGGAGGTCCTCCAGCTCGATCTCGCCCGTCTCCAGCCACTCCTGGTAGGGCTGCTCGGCGGCGAGGGACGCCTTGATCTCGTCGTCCTCGATGATGCGGTGCTCGGCGGTGTCGACGAGGAACATCTTGCCGGGCTGGAGGCGGCCCTTGCGGACGACCTTGGCGGGGTCGATGTCCAGGACGCCGACCTCGGAGGAGAGGACGACGAGGCCGTCGTCGGTGACCCAGTAGCGGCCGGGGCGCAGACCGTTGCGGTCGAGGACCGCGCCGACCTGGGTGCCGTCGGTGAAGGTGACGCAGGCCGGGCCGTCCCAGGGCTCCATCATCGTGGAGTGGTACTGGTAGAAGGCGCGCCGGGCCGGGTCCATCGAGGCGTGGTTCTCCCACGCCTCGGGCACCATCATCAGGACGGAGTGCGGCAGCGAGCGGCCGCCGAGGTGGAGCAGCTCCAGGACCTCGTCGAAGGAGGCCGAGTCGGAGGCGTCCGGGGTGCAGACGGGGAAGATCCGGTCCAGCTGCTCCGTACCGAAGAGGCTGGAGGCGAGCTGGGACTCGCGGGCCTTCATCCAGTTGCGGTTGCCCTTGACCGTGTTGATCTCGCCGTTGTGCGCGACGAAGCGGTACGGGTGGGCGAGCGGCCAGCTCGGGAAGGTGTTGGTGGAGAAGCGGGAGTGGACCAGCGCGACCGTGGTGGCGAAGCGGCGGTCGGAGAGGTCCGGGAAGAACGGCTCCAGCTGCCCGGTGGTGAGCATGCCCTTGTAGACGATCGTGCGGGCGGAGAGCGACGGGAAGTAGACCCCGGTCTCACGCTCGGCGCGCTTGCGCAGCACGAAGGCCTTGCGGTCCAGGACGATGCCGCTGCTCTCGCCGTCCGCGACGAAGAGCTGGCGGAACTCGGGCATGGTGGCGCGGGCGCCGTTGCCGAGGATGTCGGGGGTGACCGGGACCTCGCGCCAGCCGAGGACCTTGAGGCCTTCTTCGGCGGCGATCTTCTCAAGACTGCGGACGGCCTCGGTGGAGTCGTCCGCGGGCAGGAATGCGATGCCGACGGCGTAGGCACCGGCCTCGGGGAGGTCGAAGGGGACCTCTTCGCGGAGGAAGGCGTCCGGGACCTGGAGCAGGATTCCGGCTCCGTCACCGGAGTCGGGCTCGGATCCGGTGGCGCCTCGGTGTTCGAGGTTGCGCAGTACGGTCAGCGCCTGCTCGACCAGCTCGTGGCCGGCCACACCGGTCAGAGTGGCTACGAAACCGACACCACAGGCGTCGTGCTCGTTGCGGGGGTCGTACATCCCCTGCTGGGCGGGGCGACCGTCCATGGGCGACCAGGCGTCGGTGCGCATCGGCTCTCCCGTCGTCGTCGTGGCATATGCAGTGCCGAGGGACGACGTTGGCCCTCTGCGAAATTTCGTGCAGATTACATGATGGGACGCTTCTCAAGAAGCGGATAGCTCGTTCCAACATACGGACACCGTCGTGACGGTGAGGTGGGTCGCAGTCGGAGGATCGGCGCCCGGGAGACCGCAGAGAGCAGGCGTCGTTGCCTGCGGTGTCTACGGCTCATGCCCGGCGGCAAAGCAAACGAAACCGCCGGGTAACGACTACTTATGTGTAGCCCTGCATAGAGTCTCATTTTACGTCGCGTACGCCCGATCCGCCCAGTGGCGCTGATCAGGACGTACGTCACACGGATGGCACACACGTTACGGCCACGTGCACCGGAGGGTGCACGTGGCCGCGGGACATCGCCGCTCCGGGGCTCAGCCCCCGACGGCGACCCCGAACAGGGCGCCCAGGCCGTAGGTGATCGCGGCGGCGGCGCCGCCCAGCACCAGCTGCCGCAGCCCGCTGAACCACCAGCTGCGGGCGGTGACCCGGGCGACCACCGCGCCGCAGCCGAAGAGCCCGGCCAGGGCGAGCAGCACGGCCGGCCACATCGCGTCCGCGCCCAGCAGATACGGCAGCACCGGGAGCAGCGCGCCCAGCGCGAAGGCGCCGAACGAGGACACGGCGGCGACGAGCGGCGACGGCAGGTCCCCCGGGTCGATGCCCAGCTCCTCGCGGGCGTGGATCTCCAGGGCCTGCTCCGGGTCGCGCGACAGCTGCCGGGCGACCTCGCGGGCCAGCCCGGTCTCGACCCCGCGGGACTCGTAGAGCGCGGCGAGCTCCCGCTCCTCGTCCTTGGGGTGCTTGCGCAGCTCCCGCCGCTCGACGTCGAGCTCGGCCTCGACGAGCTCGCGCTGCGAGGCGACGGAGGTGTACTCGCCGGCCGCCATCGAGAAGGCGCCGGCGGCCAGTCCGGCCAGTCCGGTGATCACGATGGTGCGGTGCGAGACGTCCCCGCCCGCGACTCCGGTCATCAGGGCGAGGTTCGAGACGAGCCCGTCCATGGCACCGAACACCGCGGGGCGCAGCCAGCCGCCGTTCACATCCCGGTGGGTGTGGTTGTCCCGGTGCGCCTCGTGCAGTACGGCGTCGGTCTCGATGATGGACACAGCTCTCCCCTTCTCCGGCAGCGGATTTCACCCGCCCCGGCCCCTCGACACCCTCGAAAGTACGCACGAAAAACGGCTCCTGCCAGCAAGGCAGGCCGTACTTACCACCCTGTGTGACCAGGTAGGTACGGCTTGCCTTGCTGTCCGAAGGGCGTCATCCGAGTGGCCCTTTTGTAGTGATTACCGGCCTCTGTCGGGGCTCCGCGTGGCACAGATCCCACAGGTACGAGAACTGGCTCGGCACGAGCGAAGGGTCGACGCGATGGAGCTGATCGCAGGAAATCCGGCAGAGCGGCGGACGGACGGCGCGCGGGCGGCGGTGCGCGGGGCTCCGGGCCCTGCCGGCGTGGCCCGGGGCGGCGCCGCCGACCGGGCCAGGGGTGCGCTCCTGGGGCTCGCGGTCGGCGATGCGCTGGGCGCTCCGGCGGAGAACATGCGGCCCTCCGAGATCCGCCGCCGCTGGGGCCGGATCGAGGGCTTCGTGAGCGACGACCCGGCGGGGACGGACGACACGGAGTACGCGATCTTCTCCGGTCTGCTGCTGGCCCGGCACGGCTCCGCGCTGACCGTCACGCATGTCGAGCGGGCCTGGCACCTGTGGATCGCCGATCTGGACGAGGGACCGTTCCGCGGCGCCGGTTTCAGCGAACGGGGCACGCTGGAGAACCTGCGCCGGGGCCTGGCCGCCCCCATCTCCGCCCAGCACCGGCACGCCTGGAGCGACGGTCTCGCGATGCGGGCGGCGCCCTTCGGTGTCTTCGCGGCGGGCCGGCCGGCCGAGGCGGCCCGGCTGGTCGCGGTGGACGGCCGGGTCAGCCATGACGGCGAGGGCATCTACGGCGGCCAGGCGGTGGCGGCCGGGGTGGCGGCCGCGATGACCGGGGCCGGGGTCACCTCCATGATCGCCGCCGCGCTCTCCGTCGTACCGATGGACTCGTGGACGGCCCGTTCGCTGCGCCGGGCGGTGACGGCGGCGCAGCGCCCGTATCCCGACCGGCTGACGATGGAGCGGGCGGTGCGGTCGGCCGTCGTCGTGGGCGGATATCCGTGGACGGACCTGGCACCGGAGGCGGTGGGGCTGGCCTTCGGCGCGTTCGCGGCGGCACGCGGCGACTTCCGTACGGCGGTGCTGACCGCGGTCAACATGGGCCGCGACGCCGATACGACGGCAGCGGTGGCGGGCGCCCTGGCCGGCGCGCTGCACGGGGCGTCCGCCATCCCGCGCAACTGGGCGGACGCGATCGGCCCGGTCCGCGGCAGCTGCCTGCCGTCGATGCGCGGCTACCACGTGCTGGACATCGCGGAACTGCTGACACCGGACGAGACGGACGACCCTGCCGAGGACCCGGACGGGCCGGGGCCGGTGGCGGCGACGGACGGGGCGGACGGCCTGGGCGCGGACGGCGCCGGAACGGTGGCGGGACGATGACCACGGCGAACCGCACCTCCCCCACCACGCACCCCGGTGCCGCCGCTCCGGCCCGGGACTCCACCGGGCGCCGGGCCAGGATCGAGGGGCTGCTGCTCGGGCTGGCCGCCGGGGACGCCGCCGGGTGGCCGGCCGCGCGGCACCGGGCCGCCCGGATGCCGGAGTGGACCCGGCGGCTGACCCGCGAGCTGGACACCTTCGCCGAGCAGAACGCGACGACCACACTGCCGGTCCCCATCGCGCTCAACCAGCCGCCCGAGCCACTGCGGCTCGGCCCGTCCGACGACGCCGAATGGGCGGCGTTCGCCGCCGGGACGGTGCTCACCTCCGCGGCCGGAGCACTGCAGGACCTCTCCCCCGGGCGACGGATGCGGGCGGCCGTCGACGCGGCGTGGAACGCGCTGGCCGCCGAGGTCGCCGCGGCGGCCGCCCGGGCGCCCGAGGTGGAGTCGGCGGTGCTGCCGCTGCGGGCCCGGATCTCGGTGCGGGCCGGGCTCGGCAACCTCGCCGCGGGCCTCCGCCCGCCCGCGACCGGCCACGACAACCCGCACTACTTCGACGACGCGGCGTGCGTGCGGGCCGCCGTGCTGGCGGTGGTGCACCCCGGCGATCCCGGGGCTGCGGCCGACCTCGCGGAGTTCGACGCCCGCTACACGCAGGACGGCGACGGGGTGCACGGGGCGCGGGCGATGGCCGCCGCGATCGCCGAGGCGCTCGGCGGGGCGGACGTGGACACCGCGGTGAACGCCGCGCTCGACCAGCTCCCCGACGGCACCGAGATCGCCCGCAACGCCGCCCACGCGGTCCGGATCGCCCGGGACTTCGCCGGTGAGAAGGCCGGCGCGTTCGCCCTCGTCCCCGTGCTGGAGCATCAGATCGTCGACCACGTCTACAGCTACGGGATCGCCGCGGCCGAGACCGTCCCGGTCGCCCTCGCCCTGGCCACCGCGGCCCGCGGCGAGATCGCGCAGGCGGTGCCGTCGGCGGCCTGCCTCTCCCGGGTCGCGGACTCCGCGCCCGCGCTGGCCGGGGCGCTGACCGGGGCGCTCGGCTCCGTCGGCTCCGTGCCCGACGGCTGGCGCGAGGCGTGCCGCACCCTGGCGGGGTGTGCGCTGCCCCGTTTCGCGGGCACGGATCTGATCGAACTCGCCGGGCTGCTCGCAGACACGGAACCGGTGCCCCCGGGTGGACAATTCGGACATGACATCCACCGCGCCCACGGCGCCCACGAGGTCCGCACCCGCCACGACACCAGCGGCGCCCACCCTCGATGACCGGATCGCCGGCGCGCTCGTCGGCGCCGCCGTCGGCGACGCGCTCGGCGGTCCGGTCGAGGGCTACTCCCCGGAGCAGATCGTGGCGCGCCACGGCGGGCGGGTCACCGGTGTCGTCGGCCCCTGGGCCGGCGAGGACTGGCGCACCGCCCGCCCCGTCGCCCCGTACCACAAGGGCGACGGGCACGTCACCGACGACACCCTGATGACCCATGCGCTGGTCCGGGTGTACGGGAAGGTCCGCGGCCATCTCGACGCGTACTCCGTCGCCGACCACCTCGTGCCGGAGCTGATCTCGAACCCCCGCTGGATTCCGGAGCTGGAGGCGGAGGCGCTGCCGCTGCAGCGGATCTTCCTCGCCGAGAAGTGGATCGTCGCCCGGCTGCACTACGGCCACGTCGACCCGCGCGAGGCGGGCTCGGGGAACATCGTCAACTGCGGTGCGGCGATGTACATGGCGCCGGTCGGCCTGGTGAACGCGGCGGATCCGCGGGCCGCGTACGCCGAGGCGCTGGATGTCGCGGGCGCCCACCAGTCCAGCTACGGCAGGGAGGCGGCCGGTGTCTTCGCGGCCGCGGTGGCGGCGGCCTGCGTGCCGGGGGCGACGCCCGCGAGCGTCGTCGGGACGTGCCTGTCGCTCGCCAAGGACGGCACCCGGGCCGCGATCGAGGCGGTCTGCGAAACGGCCGCCGGTCACCGGGACTTCGAGACGGCCATCGTCCCGCTGCGGGAGGCCGTCGCCCCCTTCGACACGGTCGGCCCCGACTACCGCGCCCCCTCGCTCGGCGCCCGCCGCCCGTCCCGGCTGCACGCCATCGAGGAACTCCCCGTCGCCCTCGGGATGCTGCTGGTCGCGGACGGGGACTACCGGCAGTCGGTGCTCGGTTCGGTCAACTACGGGCGGGACTGCGACTCGATCGCCACGATGAGCGGCGCCATCGCGGGCGCGCTGCACGGCGAGCGGGCGGTCCCGGCGGACTGGGTGCGCACGGTCGGCGAGGCCAGCAGGCTCGATCTGCACGCCCCGGCACTCGACCTGGCGGACGTCGCCCGTGAGGTGTTCGCCCGGGACACTGCCGCCCGCCGCACCCACGAGGCCGCCTTCACCGCGCTGGCGGGCCGGCCGTGACCACCACGGTGCGCGCCACCTGGGTGCAGCCGGAGGACCTGGTCGGGCACGAGCTGCGGCAGGCGGCCGAGGACGGGCGGGACGCGCGGGACATCGAGCGCCGGTGGTACGAGGCCGGCGGCTCGCCCGCGCCGGACCGCGCGGGCGCCTCCGCTGCCCCGGCCCCGCCCGGGCTGCGCGCGGTCGCCGAGCACCTGCTGGACGAACTCGCCCTGCTGGAGAGCCCGCTGGCCGACGACGAACCGACCGGCATCGACGCGATCCGGGCCGCCTGCCCGCAGTGGCCGCGCCCCCGCACCGAACCTGCCGCCGTGGACCGCGAACGGCTGCACGCGGCCTGGCTGGGCCGGGCCGCGGGCTGTCTGCTGGGAAAACCGGTCGAGAAGCTGCCGCTCGAAGGCATCCGCGCCCTGGCCCGGGCCACCGGCAACTGGCCGCTGAGGACCTGGTTCACCGCCCGTGGCCTGCCCCCGGCCCTGGCCGCCACCTATCCCTGGAACCGGCGCTCCGCAGCCACCTCGCTGGCCGAGAACATCGACGGGATGCCGGAGGACGACGACCTCAACTACCCCCTGCTCACCGTGCTGCTGATCCAGCGCCACGGCCCCTCGTTCAGCACCGCGGATCTCGCCAGGCTCTGGCTGGAGGAGCTTCCGGCGGGCCGGACGTTCACCGCCGAGCGGATCGCGTACCGCAACCTGCTCGACGGTCTCGAACCACCGGACACCGCCCGCCACCGCAATCCGTTCCGGGAGTGGATCGGGGCGCAGATCCGGGCCGACGTGCACGGCTGGACCCACCCCGGCGACCCGGCCGCCGCGGCGGAACAGGCGCACCGCGACGCGGTCCTCACCCACACCGGGAACGGGGTGTACGGCGCGATGTTCACCGCGGCGGCGCTGGCCGAGGCCGCCGGCGGGGAGGCCGATGTGCACGGGTGCCTGGCCGCCGGCCTGCGGGTGGTGCCCGCGCACTCGCGGTTCGCGCGTGCCGTACGGGACGGGATCACCGCCGCCCGCCAGGAGCGGGACTTCGATACGGTCGTGGACCGGCTGCACGCGGCGTACGGCCGGTACCACTGGGTGCATGTGCTGCCCAACGCGGCCCTGCTCGCCGCCGCCCTGACCCACGCCGGCGGCGACTTCAGCGGCTCGGTCTGCCGGGCGGTGTCCGGCGGCTGGGACACCGACTCCAACGGGGCGACCGCCGGTTCGCTCGCCGGTCTGCTGGCCGGGCGGCCGGACGCGCTGCCCGAGCGGTGGACCACCCCGCTGAAGAACCGGCTCGCCACGTCCGTCCCCGGTTTCGACTCGGTCGGCTTCGACGCCCTCGCCGATCTGACCCACCGGCTCACCCACGAGGAGGCACTCCGCCCATGACCAGAGTCGCGGTGCTCGGCAGCACCAATATGGATCTTGTGGCCTACGTCGACCGGGCCCCGGAGCGCGGGGAGACCGTCACCGGAAGGGAGTTCCGCACCGTTCCCGGCGGCAAGGGCGCCAACCAGGCCGTCGCCGCCGCCCGCGCGGGCGGCGACGTGATGATGATCGGCGCGGTCGGCGACGACGAGTACGGCGCCCGGATGCGGGAGAACCTGGAGCACTCGGGCGTCGACACCGACCTGCTGCACACCGCCGCGGGACCCAGCGGCACCGCGCACATCGTGGTGGACGGCAAGGGCTCCAACGCGATCGTCGTCATCTCCGGCGCCAACGGCACCGTCACCGCGCTCGGACCGGGCGAGATCGCCGCGATCGCCGAGGCCGATCTGCTGCTGCTCCAGCTGGAACTGCCGATGTCCGCCGTGATCGAGGGGGCCAGGGCCGGTCACGCCCAGGGCGTGCGGACCGTCCTCACCCCCTCCCCCGTACAGGATCTGCCCGCCGAACTCCTCGACTGCGTCGACCTGCTGATCCCCAACGAGCACGAGGCGGCCGAACTGTCCGGGCAGTCCGAACCGCACGCGGCCGCCGAGGTCCTGCTCAGCCAGGTCCCGGCGGTCGTCATCACGCTCGGCGCCAAGGGCTGTCTGTACGCGGCGCGGGGCAGCCGGACCGTCCACTTCCCCGCCCCCGAGGTGACCGCCGTCGACACCACCGGCGCCGGGGACACCTTCGTCGGCACGCTCGCCGTGGCGATCGGCGAGGGCCGGCCGGTGCCGCAGGCCATCGCCTGGGCCTCGTCGGCCGCCGCGCTCTGCGTACAGAAGCCGGGCGCCTCGGTCGCCATGCCGTACCGCAGCGAAATCGACGCCGCATGAGCGCCCCGGGCGAGGCGCCCCTGACCGGGCTGCGCGTCCTCGATCTCGCCACGCTCTTCGCCGGCCCCCTCTGCGCCACCGTGCTGGGCGACTTCGGCGCCGACGTGATCAAGGTCGAGCATCCGGCCAAGCCCGATCCGTCCCGGGGGCACGGGCCGGCCAAGGACGGGATCGGCCTGTGGTGGAAGCTGCTCGGCCGCAACAAACGCAATCTGACCCTCGACCTGTCCTGCCCGGACGGCCGTGATCTCCTGCTGCGGCTCGCCGCCGACACCGATGTGATCATCGAGAACTTCCGGCCGGGCACGCTGGAGCGGTGGGGGCTCGGCCCGGCGGAGCTGCACGCGGTCAACCCGCGGCTGGTGCTGGTGCGGGTCACGGGCTTCGGTCAGTTCGGTCCGTACGCGCACCGGCCCGGCTTCGGCACGCTCGCGGAGGCGATGAGCGGGTTCGCGGCGATCACCGGGGAGCCGGACGGCCCGCCGACACTGCCGCCGTTCGGTCTGGCCGACTCGATCGCCGCGCTCGCCACGTCGTTCGCCGTGATGGCCGCGCTGGCCGGCCGGGACCGCACCGGCGAGGGCCAGGTCGTCGACATGGCGATCATCGAGCCGATCCTGACGGTGCTCGGCCCGCAGCCCCTCTGGTACGACCAGCTGGGGTACGTCCAGCCGCGCACCGGCAACCGTTCGCGCAACAACGCCCCGCGCAACACCTACCGCACCTCGGACGGCCAGTGGGTGGCCGTCTCCACCTCCGCGCAGTCCGTCGCGGAACGCGTGATGCGTCTGGTGGGGCGGGCGGAGCTGATCGACGAGCCGTGGTTCGCCTCGGGTGCCACCCGCGCCGAGCACAGCGACGAGCTCGACGAGGCGGTCGGCCACTGGATCTCCCGGCGCACCCGGGAGGAGGCGATCTCCGCGTTCGAGAAGGCGGAGGCGGCGATCGCGCCGATCCATGACGTCCGGGACGTGATGGAGGACCCGCAGTACCGGGCCCTGGACTCCATCACGGAGGTCGACGACCCGGAGCTGGGCCCGCTGCGGATGCAGAACGTCCTCTTCCGGCTGTCCGGGACGCCCGGGTCGATCCGCTGGGCGGGCCGGCCGCACGGGGCGGACACCGAGGAGATCCTCACCGGCCTCGGTCTGAGCGGCCCGGAGATCGCGGCCCTGCGGGCGGAGCGTGTCCTGTGACCGCCGAGACCCCGCTGACCTGGCTGTACGTCCCCGGCGACCGGCCGGACGTGGTCCGCAAGGCACGGGACTCGGGGGCGGACGTGGTGATCGTCGACCTGGAGGACGCGGTCGCCCCCGACCGCAAGGAGTACGCGCGGTCGGCCACCGCCGAACTGCTCTCCGCACCGGCCTCCCCCGCCGCGGCCCCGGTCCACGTCCGGGTCCACACGGAGGCGGACGTGCTGGCCCTGGCGGGGCTGCCGGGCCTCGCCGAGCTGCGGCTGCCGAAGATCACGCACGCGGCGTCCGTCCATCACATCGCGGCGCTCGCCCCCGGCGTCGCGCTCTGTCCGCTGCTGGAGTCGGCGCTCGGCATCGAGCACGCGTACACGGTGGCCGCCGCCCATCCCCAGGTGCGCTCCATCGCCCTGGGCGAGGCGGACCTGCGGGCCGATCTGGGGGTCCGGGACGACACGGGGCTGGACTGGTCGCGCAGCCGGGTGGTGGTCGCGGCCCGGGCGGCCGGTCTCGCCCCGCCCACCCAGTCGGTGTTCCCGGACGTCCGGGACCTGGACGGGCTGTGGACGTCCTGCGCCCACGGCCGGGCCCTCGGCTTCCTCGGCCGGGCGGCGATCCATCCCCGGCAGCTCCCGGTGATCGAGCGGGCGTTCCGGCCGACGCCGCAGGAGGTGGAGGCCGCGCACGAGATCGTCGAGGCGGCCCGGGAAGAGGCGGGCGCGCTGGCCCTGCCGGACGGCCGCTTCGTCGACGCGGCGGTGGTGGCCCAGGCCCACCGCACGCTGGCCCTGGCGGAATCGAGCCCGTCCGGCGATTGAGGGCACCTGGCGCCCGCGGGCAGCGCATGACGAGGGGCCGCCGAATCATTCGGCGGCCCCTCGAAGTGGTGGGTGCGGTCGGTGTCAGCCCTTGGCCGTCTCCGCCTCACCGTTCGTCTTCGGCGCGTCCTCCTCGGACGCGGACTCGACCGGCTTCACGTCGCCGGGCTCCCGGTCCTCGCCGGACTCCCCGTCTTCGGCGTCCCCGGCATCGGCCGCGTCCGTGGACACGGGCGTCTGGGGCGTCTCCGGCTCGACGATCTCCTCGCGGCCCGGCCTCACCCTCGCCGAGATCACGATGTACACCACCGCGAGCACGAACACGATCAGCGCGGTCCACACGTTCAGACGCAGGCCCAGGATGTGGTGGGCCTCGTCGACGCGCATGTACTCGATCCAGGCGCGGCCCGCGCAGTACGCGGCGACGTACAGCGCGAACGCCCGTCCGTGTCCGAGCTTGAAGCGGCGGTCGGCCCAGATCACCAGGAGCGCCACACCGATGCACCACAGCGACTCGTACAGGAACGTCGGGTGGTAGGTGCCGGCGACCCGGTTGGGGCCCTCGCTGATCTTCAGCGCCCACGGGACGTCGGTCTCCCGGCCGTACAGCTCCTGGTTGAACCAGTTGCCCCAGCGGCCGCAGGCCTGGGCCAGGGCGATTCCGGGGGCGAGCGCGTCGGCCCAGGCGGGCAGCGGGATCCCGCGGCGGCGGCAGCCGATCCAGGCACCGACCGCGCCGAGCGCGATCGCACCCCAGATACCGAGGCCGCCCTGCCAGATCTTGAAGGCGTCCACCCAGTTCTCACCGTCGCTGAAGTACAGCTGGTAGTCGGTGATGACGTGGTAGAGCCTTCCGCCGACGAGGCCGAAGGGCACGGCCCAGACGGCGATGTCGGCGACAGTGCCGGCTTTGCCGCCTCGGGCGACCCAGCGCTTGTTGCCGAACCAGACGGCGACGAAGACACCGATGATGATGCAGAACGCGTAGCCGCGGAGCGGGATCGGTCCGAGATCGATCACGCCGGTCGACGGGCTGGGGATGTAGGCAAGATTCATGGCATCGTCGACGCTACCCTGCCGGGCGGGACGTACGGCAACCCGCCCGACAACGTCTGGGTAACGAGCCGGTCATCGATTCCCCCGGGCGGGCGCCGCTCAGGAGCCCGACGGGGAGGGTGTGACGGTGCCCGGCTTCTTGCCCTTGTTGGCCTCGGCGACCCACTTCTTCAGGTTGGCGACGGTGATGGCCTCGTTCCCCTTCTTGGGGAAGATCGACTCGCCGTTGAGCAGGGCGGTGGGCGTGCCCTGGAATCCGCCGTTCTGGAATGCGGTGTTGGACTTCTGCACCCAGGCGTCGTGCTTGCCGTCCTCGACACAGCTGCGGAAGGCGGGCGTGTCGAGCCCGTCGACCTTCTTCGACAGGTCGATCAGCTTGCCGTTGTCACCGAAGGCGTCGTCGGACTCCTGCGGCTGATTGCGGTACAGGACGTCGTGGTAGGCGGGGAACTTGCCGACGTCCTGGGCGCAGGCCGCCGCGTTGGCCGCCCTGAGCGAGCCGCTGCCGCCGAGATTGCCGTCGATCAGCGTGGCGAAGTGGTAGTCGACCTTCAGCTGCCCGCTCTGCTCCAACTGGTGGATCGTGTCGCGGAACGCGTTCTCGAACTGGGCGCAGACCGGGCAGCGGAAGTCCTCCCAGACCGTGAGCGTGGACGGGGCGTCGTCCGCTCCCACCGGAATGGTCAGGCTGTCCTTGCCGGTAGCCCCGGACGGCGCGACGGCCGGACCTGACGCCTTGGCCTTGTCACCCTTGCCACCGGTGTTCGCCGCGATCACACCGACGACGGCGGCCAGCCCCAGCACCCCCACCACGGCCGCGGAGACGATCAGCGTGCGGCGGCGGCGCTCGCGCGCCCTCGCCTGCTCGCGCTGCTGGATCAGCCGGTCACGCGCGGCCCTTTTTCCCTCTTGGTTCTTCTCGCTCACACCCGCAGCAACGAACCGGGGAGGCACTCGCGTGCCTCCCCGGTCCCAGGTCCACCCATTCGGGTTACGCCCGGCGTCAGCGCTTTCGAACACCCTCGGCCAGATCGGCCGCCAGCGAGCGGACGGCCACGAGACCGGCCGCCTCGTCGGGGGCGTCGAGCATCCGCTTGACGAAGGCGGATCCGACGATGACGCCGTCGGCGAAGCCCGCCACCTCCGCGGCCTGCTCGGCGTTGGAGACGCCGAGGCCCACGCAGACCGGGATGCCGGTGGTGGCGCGGGTGCGCCGCACCAGGTCCTGGGCCTGTTCGCCGACCGAGGCGCGGGTGCCGGTGACGCCCATGAGCGACGCGGCGTACACGAAGCCGGAGCCGGCCGCCGTGATGGTGGCGAGCCGCTCGTCCTTGCTGCTGGGCGCGACGACGAACACGGTCGCGAGGCCGTGCTTGTCCGCGTGCTCGCGCCACAGCGCGGACTCCTGGACCGGCAGGTCGGGCAGGATGCACCCGGCGCCGCCCGCCGCGGCGAGCTCGGCGGTGAAGCGCTCGACGCCGTACCGGTCGATCGGGTTCCAGTACGTCATGACGAGGATCGGCGCGCCGGTCGCCTCGTGCGCCTCACGGACCGTGCGCATCACGTCGGCGATCCGCACGCCGCCGCGCAGCGCGATGTCGTCGGCGGTCTGGATGACGGGTCCGTCGAGCACCGGGTCGCTGTGCGGCAGCCCGACCTCGACGACGTCGGCGCCGCCCGCGACCACGGCCTTGACGGCCTCGATGGCGCCGTCCACGGTCGGGAAGCCGGCGGGCAGGTACGCGATCAGCGCGGCCCGGTCCTCGGCGCGGGCCGCGGCGAGCGTGGTGTTCAGCAGCTCGATGTTGCCGCTCACTTGGCGTCCCCCTCGATCTCCGCGATGTCGCTGTCCGCGGCGGCCTCGACCGCCGCGTCCGTGTCGTACAGCCCGAAGTAGCGGGCCGCCGTGTCCATGTCCTTGTCGCCGCGGCCGGACAGGTTGATCAGGATCAGTCCGTCCTTGCCGAGCTCCTTGCCGACCTCCAGGGCCCCGGCCAGCGCGTGGGCGCTCTCGATCGCCGGGATGATGCCCTCGGTGCGGGAGAGCAGGCGCAGCGCCTGCATGGCCGCGTCGTCGGTGACCGCGCGGTACTCGCCGCGGCCGACGTCCTTCAGGTAGGCGTGCTCCGGGCCGATGCCCGGGTAGTCCAGACCGGCCGAGATGGAGTACGGCTCGGTGATCTGGCCCTCGTCGTCCTGGAGGACGTAGCTGCGCGAGCCGTGCAGGATGCCGGGCTCGCCCGCGGTCAGGGTCGCCGCGTGCTCGCCGGTCTCCACGCCGTGTCCGGCGGGCTCGCAGCCGATGAGGCGGACGCCGGCGTCCGGGATGAAGGCGTGGAAGAGGCCGATGGCGTTGGAACCGCCGCCGACGCAGGCGACCGCGGCGTCCGGCAGCCGGCCGGCCTTCTCCAGGATCTGCCGCCTGGCCTCGACGCCGATCACGCGGTGGAAGTCGCGGACCATCGCCGGGAAGGGGTGCGGGCCCGCGACCGTACCGAAGAGGTAGTGGGTGCGGTCCACGTTGGCGACCCAGTCGCGGAACGCCTCGTTGATGGCGTCCTTGAGGGTGCGGGAGCCCGACTTCACGGCGATGACCTCGGCGCCGAGCATCCGCATGCGCGCCACGTTCAGCGCCTGGCGCTCGGTGTCGATCTCGCCCATGTAGATGGTGCATTCGAGGCCGAAGAGCGCGCAGGCGGTCGCGGTGGCGACGCCGTGCTGGCCGGCTCCGGTCTCGGCGATGACGCGGGTCTTGCCCATGCGCTTGGTGAGCAGCGCCTGGCCCAGCACGTTGTTGATCTTGTGCGAGCCGGTGTGGTTGAGGTCCTCGCGCTTGAGGAAGATCCGGGCGCCGCCCGCGTGCTCGGCGAAGCGCCGGACCTCGGTGAGGGCGCTGGGGCGGCCGGTGTAGTCGACCATGAGCGCGTTGAGCTCGGCGGCGAAGGCCGGGTCGGCCTTGGCCTTGTCGTACTCGACGGCGACCTCGTCCACGGCGGCGACGAGCGCCTCCGGGATGAACTTTCCGCCGTACGCGCCGAAGTACCCCTCGGCGCTGGGGATCAGACCCTCCGGGTCCGGAATGAAGAAGTCGGACGACATCTCGACGTGCTCCTCGGCATGGCAGTGGGTGGGTTCACCGTATGCGCCGTGAGCGGAGCGCCGCCGCGGCCGTGGCCGGGCGGTGCGGTCGTGCGGGTCCGCCGGTGGGGCGGGGACGACGGCCGGGGCTCGCTCTACTGCGCGGACCCCGTGCGCCATCGCATGCCGTTGACCTGGCCGGGCTCGTCGCCGATCACGTACCGCACCCGCCGGCCGTGCACGCGGCGGGCGGGTGCGCGGCAGCCGCGGGGGCGGCAGCCGCGTGCCAGCGGCGCGTGCGGGTCCCGCAGCTGCCGCGGACCGGCGGGGCGCAGGCCCGGCCGGGGGCGGAAGGCGGAACAGTCGGCGGACACGGGTGCGGTCAGCTCCGTCCGTGCCGGAGCGCCGGGTGGGCGCCGGCGGCGACCAGGTCGGCGACGGCGGACCGCGGGTCGCGGCCGGTGACCAGGGACTCGCCGACCAGCACGGAGTCCGCGCCGGCGTTGGCGTAGGCGATGAGGTCGTGCGGGCCGCGGACGCCGGACTCGGCGACCTTGATGATGTGGTCCGGGATCTCCGGGGCGACGCGCTCGAAGACGGAGCGGTCGACCTTGAGGTCCTTCAGGTTGCGCGCGTTGACGCCGATGATCCTGGCGCCGGCCTCCACCGCGCGCTCCGCCTCCTCCTCGTCGTGCGCCTCGACCAGCGGCGTCAGGCCGATGGACTCGGCACGCTCGATCAGGGAGACGAGCGCCTCCTGGTCGAGGGCGGCGACGATCAGCAGGGCCAGGTCGGCGCCGTACGCGCGCGCCTCCCACAGCTGGTACGAGGTGACGATGAAGTCCTTGCGCAGGACCGGGATGTCGACCTTGGCCCGGACGGCCTCCAGGTCGGCCAGCGATCCGCCGAAGCGACGCTCCTCGGTGAGGACCGAGATGACGGACGCACCGCCCGCCTCGTAGTCCGCGGCGAGCGCGGCCGGGTCGGCGATCGCGGCCAGGGCGCCCTTGGAGGGGCTGGAGCGCTTGACCTCGCAGATGACGGTCACGCCCTCGCCGCGCAGGGCGGCGACTCCGTCCTTCGCCTGGGGAGCGCGGGCCGCGCGTTCCTTGAGCTCGTCGAGGCTGACGCGCGCCTGCCGCTCCGCGAGGTCGGCGCGGACGCCGTCGATGATCTCGTCGAGCACACTCACGCGAGAGGCCCCCTTCCGGGACGTTGACAAGGGAACAGGATGAGACATCCCGATGGTATCCGCAGGAGGCCGATGGGCCCGCATCCGCCCACTGGATGTCCCACTACCTGGGCATTCACGGCGCGAGCGCCGATCCGAACGGCAGGTTCCGGACGACCGTGAAGATCAGCAGGACGGCACCGATCCCCCACCAGTGGACCGGTTTCGGTTCGAACCGCAGCGGCCGCCCGGAGGCCGCCCGGACCGCCCAGAGGACCCAGAGCACGGCGAAGGCCGCGTAGCCGATGACGGCGAGGGCGTTGGAGCCGAGCGCCGCCACGATGTCGCCGTGCGCGAAGGCGTGGGCACTGCGCAGCCCGCCGCAGCCGGGGCAGTAGATGCCGGTGAACCGGAGCAGCGGACACACCGGGTAGTGGCCCGGTTCGTTGGGGTCGACGGAGCCGACGTAGCCGAAGGCGCCGACGACGACGGCCAGGACGGCGGCCGGGGTGGCGATCCGCCGCAGCCGCGAGGCCGGGACGGGAGCGGGCGGGAAGACCGGCGGGAGGCCCTGGTGGCCGGGCACCGGCGCGGGGCCGGCCGACGGAGGGGCTGCGGGAGAAGGCGATGCGTCCACCCGGTGATTGTCGCCGCTGACGCGGAAAGGCGCAGCCCGGACCGGGCTGCGCCTCGCGCGTGCGTCCTCGGGACGGGTCAGGAGGTCTGCGCCTGACCGGCGCGGGCCCTGGCCGCCGCCAGTTCCGACGACTCCTTCGGCATGCCGAGGCCGGCGGCCTTCATGGCCAGGCCGACGATCCCGCCGACGAAGACGACGACGATTCCGGCCCAGAACCCGAGCGGGTTGGCCGCGACCATGAAGACGCCCGCGATGCAGAAGCCGATGAAGGCGATGATGACACCGGTCCAGGCGGCCGGGGTGTGTCCGTGGCTGCTGCCCGCCATGAGTTGCTCCTCGTTGATGTTGCGCTGTTGGTATCGCTCGGGGTCGCCGCGACCGTGCCGCTGTGGGCGCCGGAGTGCCGCGAGCTCACGGCCATTGTCCCGCACGTGCGGGTGCGGCGTGAGCGTGGGGGTCATGCCTCGCGCGTCGGGTCCTCGCCGCGGTCCAGGGCCTTCCACAGGTCCTCGGGCCGGTCGGGGTCCGGGGCGGCGCGGGGGGCCTTGCGGGGGCGCGGGGTGCCGTCGCGCTCGTACCGTCCGGACATCGTGGGCCAGCGGCTGCCGAAGCGCAGGGCGAGGAGTCCGGCCAGCAGGATCAGCAGGCCGCCGGCCGCGGTGATGTAGGGCCAGGCGGTGTGGCTGAGTGCGTGGATGGCGGCGGAGGTGTCACCGGTGGTCTGCGCGGCCTTCTCGTCGAGTGCGGCGCTGTCGGACGCGCCGATGTAGGCGCTCAGCGCGGCGCCGAGGCCGCTGAGGGCCAGCAGTCCTGCGACGGCGAGCCGGCCGGCGCCGCGGACGGCGAAGACGGCGACGAGGGCGGCCAGGCCGACTATGGCGAGGGCCGCGGGGAGGCCGGTGACGTCCTGCCCCTCGGCGCTCAGTGCCAGGGTGCCGCCGCCGACCGCGGCCTTGCCCTCGGCCCAGGTCTGGCCGGAGGCGAGCAGGACGACGGTGGCACCGGCGGCCCCGAGGAGCAGGCCGGCGGCCAGGCTTCGGCGGCTCCCCGCGCTGTCGGGCGCGGCGGCGGCTTCGGCACGGGGCTGGGGTACGGGGACAGCACTCACGTACTCCACTATCCCTTACGGCCCCGTGATGGCGGACCGCCCCCCGTGTGCCGGTCGTCTCACCGGATCGTCAGTGCCCGCCGAGCCGGTTGGCGGTGTGCACGGCGCGCAGCACCGCCGCGGCCTTGTTGCGGCACTCGGTGTCCTCGGCGACCGGGTCGGAGTCGGCGACGACGCCGGCCCCGGCCTGGACGTACGCGGTGCCGTCGCGCAGCAGCGCGGTGCGGATGGCGATGGCGGTGTCGGAGTCCCCGGCGAAGTCGAGGTAGCCGACGCAGCCGCCGTACAGCCCGCGGCGGGTGGGTTCGAGCTCCTCGATGATCTGCATCGCGCGCGGCTTGGGGGCGCCGGAGAGGGTGCCCGCGGGGAAGCACGCGGTGAGGACGTCGAAGGCGGTACGGCCCTCGGCGACGCGGCCGGTGACGGTGGACACGATGTGCATCACGTGGGAGTACCGCTCGATCGACATGAAGTCGACGACCTCGACGCTGCCCGGCTCGCAGACGCGCCCCAGGTCGTTGCGGCCGAGGTCGACGAGCATCAGGTGCTCGGCGCGTTCCTTCGGGTCGGCGAGGAGTTCGTCGGCGAGCGCCTGGTCCTCCTGCGGGGTGGCGCCGCGGTGCCGGGTGCCGGCGATCGGGTGGACCATCGCGCGGCCGTCCTCGACCTTGACGAGGGCCTCGGGGCTGGAGCCCGCGACGTCGAAGCCGTCGAAGCGGAAGAGGTACATGTACGGGGAGGGGTTGGTGGCGCGCAGCACCCGGTAGACGTCCAGCGCGCTCGCCGTGCACGGGGTCTCGAAGCGCTGGGAGGGGACGACCTGGAAGGCCTCGCCTGCCCGGATGCGCTCCTTCACGTCCTCGACGGCGTCCTGGTAGGCCTTGCCTCCCCACAGGGCGGTGTAGGGCGGGAGCTCGGAGGGCGGCAGGGCGGCGGGGGCGTTCTCGACCGGGCGGCGCAGGTCCCGCTCCATGGCGTCGAGCCGGGCGACGGCGTCGGCGTGGGCCTCGTCGACGCCGGTGGCCAGGTCGTTGTGGTTGATCGCGTTGGCGATCAGCAGGACGCTGCCGTCCCAGTGGTCGAGGACGGCGAGGTCGGAGGTGAGCAGCATCGTCAGCTCGGGGAGCTTCAGATCGTCGCCGCCGCTCTCGCCGATCTTCTCCAGCCGGCGCACGATGTCGTAGCCGAGGTAGCCGACCATGCCGCCGGTGAACGGCGGGAGCCCCGATTCCTGGTCGTGCGGGGTGTGCAGGGTCTCGATGGTGGCGCGCAGGGCCTGCAGCGGGTCGCCCTCGACGGGGACGCCGACCGGCGGGGTGCCGAGCCAGTGGGCCTCGCCGTCGCGGGTGGTGAGGGTGGCGGCGCTGCGTACGCCGATGAAGGAGTAGCGCGACCAGGTGCGGCCGTTCTCCGCGGATTCCAGGAGGAAGGTGCCGGTGCGCTCCCCCGCCAGCTTGCGGTAGAGACCGACCGGGGTGTCGCCGTCCGCGAGGAGCCGGCGGGTGACGGGGATGACGCGCCGGTCGACGGCCAGCTTGCGGAACGTGTCGAGATCCATGGCGGCTGACCCTACTGTCCGAGCGTGAGGACGTCGGCGTCGAAACAGGTGCGGTCGCCCGTGTGGCAGGCGGCGCCCGTCTGGTCGACCTTCACGAGGACCGTGTCGGCGTCGCAGTCCAGGGCGACGGACTTGACCTGCTGGATGTGGCCGGAGGTGTCGCCCTTCACCCAGTACTCCTGGCGGCTGCGCGACCAGTAGGTGCAGCGGCCGGTGGTGAGGGTGCGGTGCAGGGCCTCGTCGTCCATCCAGCCGAGCATCAGCACCTCGCCGGTGTCGTACTGCTGGGCGATGGCCGGGACCAGTCCGTCGGCACCGCGCTTGAGGCGGGCGGCGATGGCGGGGTCGAGGTCGCTGGCGGGCCGGGGGGTGCCGGGCGTGGGCGTGCTGGTCATCTGCCCATTGTGCCGTGGCTGCGGAGGGCTTCCGGGCGTGCGTCCACTGGGCGGACGGTGGACGGCGGTCGTACGCTGGCGGACATGTCGACCCATGCGAAGCGCGAACGACTTCTGCTCGCCGACCTGTTGGAGGCCGTGGGCCCGGAGGCCCCGACCCTCTGCCACGGCTGGAAGGCCCGTGATCTGGCGGCCCATGTGGTGGTGCGGGAGCGGCGGCCCGACGCGGCGGCCGGGACCCTCATCGGACCGCTGAGGAACCGCAGCGAGAGGGTCACCGCGGAATTCGCCGCGAAGCCGTACGAGGAACTGATCCAGCTCATCCGTACGGGTCCGCCGCGGATGTCCCCGTTCGGGCTGAAGCAGCTGGACGAGGCGGCGAACACGGTCGAGTTCTACGTGCACACGGAGGACGTCCGCCGGGCACAGCCGGACTGGTCGGCGCGGGAGCTGGACCCGGTCTTCGCCGACGTCCTGTGGTCGCGTACGGAGAAGGCGGCGCGGATGCTGGGCCGCAAGGCCCCGGTGGGGCTGGTGCTGCGCCGCCCGGACGGCCAGACGGCGGTGGCGCACAAGGGCACCCCGGTGGTGACGGTGACCGGTGAGCCGGGCGAGCTGCTGCTGTTCGCGTTCGGACGGCAGGACGCGGCGCGGGTGGAGCTGGAGGGCGAACAGGACGCGATCGGCCGGCTGACGACGGCGAAGCTGGGGATGTAGGGCCGGCCGCCCGGGGCGGCCTCAGCCCGGGAGTTCCGCGCGGCGCAGCCGGGTGAAGGCCAGGCCGCCCACCGCGCCCGCCCCGCACAGCACGGCGCTGGCGACGAAGACCGGTCCGGTGCCCCAGAGGGCGACGGCCGCGCCGGTGACGGGGTAGCTGAGCGGCGCGAGCGCGTGGGTGAAGAGCGTCGAGACCGAGGTGACCCGGCCCAGGTAGCCGGGGTCGGCGGCGGTCTGTGTGAGCGCGCCGCACAGGGCGCCGCCGAGGCCGGCGAAGAGTCCGATGAGGAACGCGACCCCCGCGGCGAGCGGCACGGACGGCGCGAACGCCAGGGCCCCGATGGCGACCGCGCCGACCAGCACGGTCAGGCACATGACGAGTCCGGCCCGGGGGACGCGGCCCCGCACGGTGAGCAGCAGGGCCGAGGCGCCCGCGCCGGCGCCGAAGGCGGCGACGACCCAGCCCATGCCGGACGCACCCCAGCCGCGTTCGTCGCTGAGCAGGATCAGGCCGAGGTTGAGGGGTCCGACGAAGCCGAGTTCGCTGACGGCGACGACGAGCATCAGCGGTCCGAGGAGGGGGTGGCGGCGGATGTAGCGCAGTCCGTCGGCCAGTTCGCGCCGGGCGGTGCCTGCGGGTGCCGCCTCGGCCTGGTCCGTCACGGGCAGCGGGCTGATGCGTACGGCCAGCAGCAGCGGCAGCGAGACGGCGAAGAGGACGCCCGCGGCGGCGAAGGCGAGGACGGGTCCGCCGAGGGCGACCGCGACGCCGCCGAGCGGGGCGCCCACCACGTTGGCGGTGCGGGTGGCGAGGCCGCGCAGTCCCTGGACCCGGGCGAGCTGGGAGGCGGCGGTGATCCGGGGCGGCAGGGCGCCGACGGCGGGCAGGAAGAGGGCGTCGACCGCGCCGAAGACGAGTGCGACGGCGATCAGCATCCACACCGTGGGCGACGTGAGGAGCAGGGTGCCGGCCAGGCCGAGGATGACGAGACAGCGGGCGGTGTCGCTGGCGACGACGACGCGGCGCGGCCCGAGCCGGTCGGCGAGCACTCCCCCGCCGAGCAGCAGGACGGCCCGGGGTATGGAGCCGGCGGCGAGCACCAGACCAGTCTGCGAGGCGCTGCCGGTACGGGCGGCGGCCCAGGCGAGGGCCATGTAGTAGACGCTGTCGCCGATCGTGGACGCCGTGTAGGCGCCGAGCCAGCGCAGGACGTTGCCGTCGCGGTGGGCGGGGCGTCCGGGGGCTTCGGTGGCGCTGAGGGTGACGGTCACGGGGCGTCCTCTCGGAGCAAGCCGGGGTCGGGCTGAAACGGTCAGGAACGGTCCGGGTCCGGGACGGTCAGGTCCGGAACGGTCAGGTCCGGAACGGGAAGCCGTACAGGTGCAGCGCGACGTTCTCGCGGTCCTCCGTGTCGCCCGCCTCGTCGCGGGTACGGCCCTGCTCCTCGTACCGGTTGATGACCGCGTGCAGTTCGCGTTCGAGCGCGGAGAGCTCGTCGGGGGTCAGCCGGGCCAGGTACTCCGAGGTGTAGGAGGCCTTGCGCCACTTCGCCGTCCAGGTGCGGTACGCGTCGAGGAAGCGGCGGTACATCTCGATGTGCTGGTCGAACGAGAGCCGGCTGACCGCGGTGTGGGTGGCGGCCTTCTCCGGCGCGTCGCTGAAGTCCTCGTCGTGGAAGCGCAGCCCCTTCGACGCGGCCTGCCACCAGCGCTCGCGGCCGTCCCTGCCCTCCCGGTCGGCCTCCTCGATCAGGCCGTGGTCGGCGAGCTTGCGCAGGTGGTAGCTGACGAGCGAGACCTGCTCGTCGACCTGCTCGGCGAGCTGGGAGGCGGTGGCCTGCCGGGCGATGTAGAGCGCGCGGTAGAGCTTCATCCGCAGGGGGTGCCCGAACGCCTTGAGCGTGCCGAGGTCGGACACCCGGCGTGATTCGTTGCTTGCCATGCCCTCCACGGTAGATAGGAAAGAAAACTTGCGCAATATCTATTGCGCAATAAAAGTTGCACGACGGGCCGAGCCCTCTGCCGCCGGCCGCTCCCGCCGCCCGGTACGGGACCCCAGGTACCCCAGGAGGAAGCCGGCCGGGATCGTGATCAGGCCCGGCGTCTGGAGCGGGAACCAGTGGAAGTCGCGGGACGGGAACAGCGCGATGGGGGTGCCGGAGAACGCGGGCGAGAACACCATCAGGACCGCGATCAGCGGCAGCGTGCCGTAGACCGTCCAGCGCACCCCGCGCGCGTCGAAGCCCGGCCGGAACAGTGCGTACAGCAGGACCGGCGGGAGTACGGAGGCGGCGGCCGCGAAGGAGAGCGAGAGCAGCACCTGCGGATTGCGCTCGTGGGTGTACGTCGACACGTAGACGGAGAGCGCGCCGACCAGCACGACGGCCAGCCGGGCGCGGAGGATCTCGCGCCCGGCGGACCGGTCGGAGCGGGCGGCCGTACGGGCCCGGGCCTTCGCCGCGAAGTCGCGGGCCAGGGACGAGGCGGCGGCCAGGGTGATGCCGGCCACGGCGGCCAGCGTGGTGGCGAACACCGCGCAGGCCACGAACGCGAACAGCAGGGACTCGCGCGGCCCGCCGGCGCCCGGGTCGAGCGCGCCGGTCACCAGCAGCAGCGCCGTGCCGCCCGCCGGGTCCGCGGCCTGGATGACCTTGTGGCCGAGCAGGGCGGCCGCGCCGAGGCCGACCACGACGACACCGGCGCACAGGAAGGCCACCGGGGCCGCCGCCCAGACGGTGGCGCGGCGCACGGTCCAGCTGTCGCGCATGGGGTGCAGCCGCATCATGATGTGCGGCATGCAGGCGGCGCCGAGGACCAGGGTGAGCTGGAAGCCGAGCAGGTCCAGGGTGCCGGAGAGGGTGTGGCCGAACTGCAGACCGGGGCGGGCGTACGCGCCGCCGGCCCCGCTGCCCTGCCGGGCGGCGTCGAACAGGGCGAACGGGTTCCAGCCGTAGCGGGCGAGCACCAGGCCGGCCAGCAGGGTCACCGCGGCCAGCACCACCGCGACCTTGACGATCTGGATGTAGCCGGTGCCGCGCATGCCGCCGACGGCGGAGTAGCAGACCATCAGGGCGCCGCTGGCGACGGTGCAGCTGGTGAGCGCGCCGTCCGGCAGCCCGAACATCGAGGTCATCACCCGCCCCGCGGTGGCGAGTTGCACCAGCAGCAGGGGCGTCAGGACGACCAGGGTGGTGATCCCCAGGGCGCGGCGTACGGTCGGGTCGCCGAGCCGGTCCGCGAGGAAGTCGCCGAGGGTGAACACGCCCTTGCGGCGCATCGGTTCGGCCAGGATCCGCATGACCAGGACCAGGGACGCGACCGTGGCGAGGGCGAAGAGGATGCCGTCGAAGCCGGCGAGCGCGACCGAGCCGGTCGTGGAGAGCAGGGTGGCGGCCGAGATGTAGTCGCCGGCGATGGCCAGTCCGCTCCCGGCCGGACCGAGGGCGGAGCCGCCGCCCGCGTAGAAGTGCTCCGGGTCGTCCTGGTCCGCGGCTGCCAGCCCGCACAGCAGCAGCGACACGGCGACGAAGCCGAGGAAGACGACGACGGCCAGCGACCGGGCGTCGAAGCCGCCGCTCACCGGCGCGCTCCCGGGGCCGGGGCGCAGGGGGCGGCGGGTGCGGGGGCGTTCGTGAGCGCGCGGGGTGCGTGGAGCGCGCGGGATTCCGGGGGCACGGGAGGCATGCCGGTTACGGCATCAGGTGCCCGGATCCGCGTACAGCGGGCGGGGCGGGTGCGCTGCGCGCGTACAGCGGGTGGCGGGGAGGACTGTGCGGGAGCACACGCGCCGGCCGCGCGTGCGCTCCCCCGTTCCCGGTCCGTGCTCTCGGCCCGCGTTCCCAGTCCGCGTGCCAGGCGCCCTCGTCCGCGGTCTCAGTCCGTGAGCAGGCGCCGTGCCGCCAGGGCGAGGGAGACCTCGACCGCGTCGGACGGGCGGGTCAGGCAGCGGCCGGTCAGCTGCTCGAACCGGCGCAGCCGGTTCAGGACGGTGTTGCGGTGGCAGTAGAGACGGGCTCCCGCGCGCTGCGCCGAACCGTCCGAGTCGAGCCATGCCGTGAGCGTCTCGATCAGCACGTCGCGGTCGGCGGGGTCCAGCCGGTCCAGCGGACCCAGGACCCGGGCGGCGAGCGCGGAGCCGAGTCCCGGGGACGAGACGACCAGGGCCGCGGGCAGCTGCTCGTCGAGCAGGACGACGCCGCCGCCGGCCGGGCAGGCCCGCAGCGCGGTCTCGGCGAGCCGGCGGGCGTCCCCGACCGCCGCCAGTCCTTCGACGGCGGAGCTGATCCCGACCCGGGCGCCCGGCGGGACGGACAGGCCGGCGGCCAACGCCGCCAGTTCCGCGTCCCCGTCGACCGCGCCGGCCGGCGCCTCGGGCCCTTCGCTCCCCCCGGCCGACGCGGTGCCGGCCGTGTCGGCGACCGGTGCGGCGGCCTCGGCCGCCCCCTCGCCCCAGGTCAGCGGGACGATCGCGAACTCCGCCTCCGGTCCCGGGTGCCAGAGCGCGTCCGTGCCGGCGGGCAGCGTCATCGGAGGGTGCGTGGTGCCGTGCGGGGCGCGGCGGGCGGTGGCGACCGCGAGCACCGCGTACCTGCCCTGCTCCGGCAGCCCCAGCATCGCCGCGGCCTCCGGCAGTTCGGCGATCTGCGCGGTGCCGTCCAGCAGCGCCGCCGTCATCAGGCGCTGGCGGTTCTCCCGCCGCCAGACCAGCCGGCGCTCCGTCTGCCGGTAGGCGTCGGCGACGACGCCGCAGTGCTCGTCCACGAAGTTCCAGACGTCCGCCGCGACATGCACCAGCAGCCGGATGTCCTCGGGGTGGCGGCGCGCGGTCTCGTCCACGAGGTCCTGCCAGACCATCGCACCGCCCATCCGGAAGGCGTGCAGGACCGCGTCGAGCGGCAGACCCTGCTCGGCCCTGACCTCACCGATACGCCGGGAGGTGCGGTGGGCGGCGTCCCGGAACTCGCGGGGCTGGATCAGCGACTGGACGTTGTGCCGCAGCGAGTGGTGCACCTCCTGCCAGATGTCCGCCGCGTCGGCCTCGATCGCCGAGCGGTAGGCGGGTTCCTGCTCGCGCAACGCCTCGACCAGCCGGTCCGTCAGCTCGGGCAGCGCCTCGACCAGCACCCGGGCGGCCCGGTGCAGTACGGCGACGGCCTCGCGATCGGCCAGTGAACGGAAGCGGCGCGGCATCGGCGCGACGGGTGGCGGCCCGTGCAGCGCCCTGACCCGTGAACGTACGACCTGCGGCATGGCGGCCTCCACCGGGATTCGGCCGGCTCCGGAAATCGGCCGGCTCCGGTTCGCCCAGCCCGGCATTGGGCATGAGCACACCGAATCATCCTGACGCCCGCAGAATGGCATACCGCCCAGTCGGTACCTAGGGGTCTGCGGCGTTCTTCTCATCACGGTCCTGCAACCTCCCGGCCCGGCCCCCGGCGCCGGACCCCTGCGGCCGCCCGGCGGTTCCTACCTGCCCAGCACCCTGGCCAGCTCCGTTCTCGACCGCACGCCGAGCGCGGCGAAGACATTGCGCAGGTGGTGGTCGACGGTCCGCGTGCTCACCGAGAGCCGCAGCGCCACCTCACGGTTGGTGGCCCCCTCGGCGACGCACCGGGCGATCCGCTGCTGCTGCGGGGTCAGCACGGCCAGCGGATCGGGTCCGCCGGCCGCGGCCGGCGCCTCCACGGCCTCGCCCGCGGCACGCAGTTCACCGCTCGCCCTGGCCTCCCAGGCGCGTGCGCCGCACCGTTCGAAGGCGACCAGGGCGTCCCGCAGCGGACCCCTGGCCTCCCGGGTGCGGCGGCGCCGGCGCAGCCAGGCCCCGTACAGCAGCTGGGTGCGGGCGTGCTCGAAGTCGCCGCCCGCGCGGTCGTGGTGGGCGAGCGCCTCCTCGTACCGTCCGGCCGCGTCGGCCGGTGCCGCCAGCAGGGCCCGGCAGCGGGCCAGCTGGGCGGGGGCCTGGGGGTCGGTGGTCCGGGTGGTCCAGACGGCGAACTCCGCGACGGCGTCGGCCACCGGGTCCCCTCCCCTGCCCCGGTCCGCCCGCCCGGCCAGGACGGACGCCTCGACGTAGCAGGGAACGGCGAGCATCCGGGTGGCGAAGTGCCCCCGCCGGGGGCCGGGCCTGACGAGCGGGTCGAGGCGGGCCGCAGCCTCGCCGGAGCGCCCCGCCGCCAGGTCCGCGCGGGCGAGCGCCCAGGAGGCGAGGGTCGCGGCCTGCGCGAGGCCGTGCGGTCCCGCCCCGGCCAGGGCCGCGTCCGCGTGGGTGGCGCAGGCCTCGGTCCCGTCCTCGACGGAGGCGGCGAGCGCGAGCACGGCGTGCAGGTGGGATGCGGTGTTGGGCTGCCCGGTACGCCGGGCGGCGTGCAGACCCTCCAGCGCGTGGGCGCGGGCGCGGGCATGGCGGCCGGCCCGGAGCTCGGCGTACGCCAGGTGCTCCAGCGCCTGCGGCAGCAGCGCCTCGGGCCCGGCGGCCCGGACGGCGGCCAGGGCCCGGGCCCCTGAGCGGCACGCCCCGTCGACATCGCCCACCACCAGGGCCGCCACCCCGCCGCGCAGCAGGACGGCGGGGTCGTGCGCCCGGCCGGTGGATTCGACGCAGCGGCGCAGCAGCGCCTGCCCTTCGGCGACGCGTCCGCGCAGCACGGCGCACATGCCGTCGCGGTACTGCACGAGGGCCGGATCGGCCGCGGAGGCCGGGATACGGGTCAGGGCGTCGAGGTACGCGAGGGCGTCGCCCATCGCCCAGGCGGCCTCGGCCGCGCCGAGGCGGGCGTCCAGGGCGCGCCGCGGGTCGTGCGGGGCGAGCAGCGCGGCGGCGGTGAGGAGGGCCTCGTGAGCGTCGGTCGCCGGTCCGTCGCGCAGGGCGAGCAGGCCGCGCACCAGGTGGGCGCCGTCGTGCGCGGGGCGCGCGCCGACCCGTGCCAGCAGTGCACGGGCCCTCCCGGCGTCGCCCGCCAGCCGGGTGTGCTCGGCCGCCGCCGCGTACCGGGCGGCCCGCACCGCCTCGTCGGTGGAGAGCCCGGCGGCGCGGGCGAGTGCGGCCGCCCGTTCGGCATGCTGCCGCGGCGCCACGGCCGCCGCCTCCAGCGCGTCGGCCAGCGCGTCATCGGGCCCCGCCGCGGCGCAGGCCCGCTGGACGAGCGCGGGCAGCAGGGCGGGCCCGGACGCCGGGCGCCGCGGAGAGGGAAACGGAAGCGGATGGGGATGTGCGGGAGGCAGTGCCTGAACCGGCGTCAGCAAGGTGGCGAGCAGGCCGTGCACCGCGCGGCGGCGCTGCGGGGAGGCGCGGTGCAGGACCGCCCGGCGCACCAGGGGATGGCTGAAGTGGACGCGCTCCCCCGCCCGTTGGAGCGCGCCCGCGGTCCCGGACGGGGTGAGCAGCGCGAGGTCGAGCGCGGCGGGACCGAGGCCGGCCGATACGGCGGCGCGGAGCAGGAGCGCACCATCGGTGCCGGCGCCCTCCGGCTCGTGCTCCTGCGCCGCGGCCGCGAGCAACAGGAGGGTGCGGGTGTCCGGGGGCAGCCCGTCGAGGCGGGCCGCGTGGGCGTCCAGGACGTCCTCCGCACCGGGCAGCGGCCAGGGCAGCGCGATGCGGCCGGCCAGGTGGTCGGGGGTGAGCCGGGCGGCGAGTCCGGCGAGCAGCCGGGGGTTGCCGGCCGCCTCCCGCAGCAACTCGCCGCGGACCACCGGGTCGACCTGGTCCGCGGCGCCGGCGGCCTCGGTGATCCGGTCCAGGAGCGCCGCCGCCGCATCGTCGTCGAGGGGGCCGAGCCGCAGCGCGGGCAGCCCCGCGAAGCTCGTCTCGTCCCCGGCACCGATCACCACCGCGACCCGGCTGCCCGCGCCGAGTCTGCGGGCGGCGAAGACGAGGGCGGCGCGCGATTCCTGATCCCAGCCGTGCGCGTCGTCCACCGACACCAACAGCGGACGTTCCGCGCCGAGTTCACGCAGCAGGACGAGCAGTTCGGTGGCGGTGATGCCGTCGCGCAGCACCCGGTCGGGCGACAGCGGGAGCGGGCCGGGCGCGGAACAGAGCAGGGCGTGCAGCCCGCTGTACGGCAGTCGCCGCTCGGCGGGAGCGGCGGTGGCGGACAGCACGGGGCCGGTGCGCCGCTCCCGGTGCGCGGCCACGGCCCTGTCCAGGAGCGCGGTGCGGCCGAAGCCGGGCAGCGCGGTCAGGACCAGCGCGCCGCCGTCACCGTGCCGCAGCCGCCCCAGGAGGGTTTCCAGGATGGCGAGTTCACCGCTGCGGCCGTACAGCCGGAGCGGACTGTGCACGGTCGTCGATGGAGTCACGACCGGCACGTTACTTCCGCGTAAACAACGTCGGAAGGTGTGCGTCCGCCCGCGCCCCGCCCCGGGCCCGTTGCGGGGCGCCGTCCCAAGGCGGGCGGGACTTGGCTGTGCACCGGCACAGTGCGGACCCGGTTGCGGGGGCGCCGCCCGTAGCGTCGTGCCATGACAGATGAATTCCGTACGGACGACGGTCTGACGCTGCGTTACTGGTCTTGGTCCCGGGGTCCCGGGTCCGGTCTGCCCCCGGTGATCCTGCTGCACGGTTTCGCCGCCGATGCCCGGCTGAACTGGGAGGGTCCGGGTGTGGTGGAGGCGCTGGTGTCGCGGGGCCGTCAGGTCATCGCGCCCGACGCCCGGGGCCACGGCGCCTCGGACAAGCCGCATGACGACGCGCTGTACGGCGAGGCGCTGATGGCCCGGGACGTCCGGCGGCTGATCGACCGCACGGGCGCCGGTGAGGTCCATCTGGCGGGTTACTCGATGGGCGCGGTCGTGGCGCTGCTCGCGGCGGCCGCCGACGAGCGGATCACCCGGCTGGTGGTCGGCGGGATCGGCGCGGGTGCGGTGGAGGTCGGCGGGCTGGACACCCGGGTCATGCCGCCGGAGCTGGTGGCGGCGGCGCTGACGGCCGATGACGCGGCCGACGCCCCCGAACGCACGCGGGCCTTCCGGGTCCTGGCCGACACGACGGGTGCCGACCGGCCGGCCCTGGCCGCGCAGATCCGCTCGGTGCACCGGGGCCCGCTGCCGCTGGACCGCATCCGGATACCGGTGCTGGTGCTCGCCGGTGCGGCCGATCCGCTGGCCGTACGGCCCGCAGTGCTGGCCGACGCCATCCCCGGGGCGCGGCTGGAGGTGCTGCCCGGCGACCATCTGACAGTCGTCCGGGACCCCGGATTCGCCGCCTCCGTCGCCGGGTTCCTCACCGAGGACGACTGAACGTCCCGGGGCGGGCCCCATGCCGAAGGGCCGGACCGCTGTGCGCGGTCCGGCCCTCATCGGGCGTCAGGGACTAGGAGGTGTGCGGGCAGTTGCCCCGCGACTCGGCGACCGTCAGGCTCACCGCCGGCAGCGGGCACAGGAACTGCTCGTAGCGGGTGTCGTTGTCGATGAAGCGCTTCAGCCACGAAATGCTGTACTTCGCGATCGTGGTGTTGGAGGAGTTCGGGGTGAAGTGCGTGGCCCCGCGCAGTTCCACGTACGCCTTGTCCAGGGTGCTCGGCAGCGACTGGTAGAAGGGCTCCGAGTGCGTGGCGACGGGGGCGATGGTGTCGCCGTCCGCGCCGAAGATCAGGGTGGGGGTGCGGACCTCGGGCCAGGTGGTGTCGAGGTTCCAGCCGGTCAGCGGGATCGCCGCCTTCAGCGAGGTACGGCTCTTCGCGGCCTCCAGGGTGCCGCCGCCGCCCATGGAGTGGCCCATGACACCGAGCCGGGAGGTGTCGATCCGGGTCCGCACCGAACTGGTCTTCGTCAGGTAGTCCAGCGCGGCCAGGAGCTGACGGCCGCGGCTGTCGGGCTGGTCCAGCGTGGTGTTGGTGTCGATGGTGAAGACGACGAAGCCCTGCGAGGCGAGCCGCGGTCCGAGCCAGGCGATGCTGGACTGGTAGGCGGTGAAGCCGGGCGAGATGGCGACCGCGCCGAAGGTGCCGTCCGTCGTGGACGTCGGGTAGTAGATGGTGCCGCCGCCGAAGCCGCTGACGCTCAGCGAGGAGACGCTGGTCTGCGAGACCGCGTACGAGCCGCGGCTCGCCTCGATGCTCGTGTTGCTGGGGGCCGGGCCGCGCTCGTAGGGGTTGTCGGCGGCCTGGGCGCCGGGGATCAGCGCGGTGCACAGGCCCGCGGTGGCGACGGCTGCGGCCAGCAGGCCCTTGACGACGCGGGAGCGGCTCTTGGACATCCGGTGGCGCGGGGAGATGTCGCCGGAGGGGAGGTGCTGCACGAGGGGGGATCCTCTCGGTCGTGGCGGGAGCCACGCCGGGCAGGGGCCGAGCCCCCGTCACCTGACACCGGGGTCGCTCGGGGTGCACCGCGTGGAACCGCCGTTGTTCTCTGGCGGTCGCCACTCTGGCGGTGCACCCCGGCGGCGCACATCGGCAACTTCACCGGTCCTCCGCCCGCGCGTCCTCAGCGGACCGGGTGACCGGCCTCCCGCAGAGCGCCCTTGACCTCGGAGATCCGCAGATCGCCGAAGTGGAAGACGGACGCGGCGAGGACCGCGTCGGCCCCGGCGTCGATGGCCGGGGCGAAGTCCGCGAGCCGGCCCGCGCCGCCGGAGGCGATGACGGGCACGCTCACGTGCTTGCGGACGGCGGCGATCATCTCGGTGTCGTAGCCGTCCTTGGTGCCGTCGGCGTCCATCGAGTTGAGCAGGATCTCGCCCGCGCCGAGTTCGGCTGCCCGGTGCGCCCATTCGACGGCGTCGATGCCGGTGCCCTTGCGGCCGCCGTGCGTGGTGACCTCGAAGGTGCCCGCCGGGGTGCGGCGGGCGTCCACGGACAGGACGAGCACCTGGCGGCCGAAGCGTTCGGCGATCTCCCGGATCAGCTCCGGCCGGGCGATGGCCGCGGTGTTGACGCCGACCTTGTCGGCGCCGGCCCGCAGCAGCTTGTCGACGTCGTCGGGGGTGCGGACACCGCCGCCGACGGTGAGCGGGATGAAGACCTGCTCGGCGGTGCGGCGCACCACGTCGTAGGTCGTCTCCCGGTCGCCGCTGGACGCGGTGATGTCGAGGAAGGTCAGCTCGTCGGCGCCCTCGGCGTCGTACAGCTTCGCCATCTCGACGGGGTCACCGGCGTCGCGCAGGTTCTGGAAGTTGACGCCCTTGACGACCCGGCCCTTGTCGACGTCGAGGCAGGGGATGACACGGACCGCGAGCGTCATCGCGCACCTGCCCGGTAGGCCTCGACCTCGACCTCGACGACCAGGCTCGGGTCGACGAGACCGGACACGATGAGCATGGAGGACGCGGGACGCACCGCGTCGAACAGCTCCTTGTGGGCGCGGCCGACCTCGTCGGTGTCCCGGGCGTGCGTGACGTACATCCGGGTACGGACGACGTCCTCGCGGCCGAGGCCGAGCTCCTTCAGCGCCTCGAAGGCGACCTGGAAGGAGGTGACGGTCTGCTCGTAGGGACCGCCGGCCGAGATCGCGCCGCCCACCACCGACGTGCAGCCGGCCACCAGCACCAGCCCGTTCGGCAGTTCGACGGCGCGGGAGTAACCGAACTTCTCCTCCCAGGGGGCGCCGGAGGAGATCCGGCGTACGGAGTCCGTCATACGGAGACCGCCTCCAGGGCCTCTTCGAGCGTGAACGCCTTCGCGTACAGCGCCTTGCCGACGATCGCGCCCTCGACGCCCGCCGGGACGAGCGAGGAGATGGCCCGCAGGTCGTCGAGCGAGGAGACGCCGCCGGAGGCGACGACGGGCTTGTCGGTGGCGGCGCAGACGTTCTTCAGGAGCTCCAGGTTGGGGCCCTGGAGCGTGCCGTCCTTGGCGATGTCGGTGACGACGTAGCGGGCGCAGCCCTCGGAGTCGAGGCGGGCGAGCGTCTCGTAGAGGTCGCCGCCGTCGCGGGTCCAGCCGCGGCCGCGCAGCGTGGTGCCGCGGACGTCGAGGCCGACCGCGATCTTGTCGCCGTGCTCGGCGATGACCTTGGCGACCCACTCCGGGGTCTCCAGGGCGGCGGTGCCGAGGTTGACGCGGCGGCAGCCGGTGGCGAGGGCGGCGGCGAGCGAGGCGTCGTCGCGGATGCCGCCGGAGAGCTCGACCTTGATGTCCATGGCGCCGGCGACCTCGGCGATGAGGGCGCGGTTGTCACCGGTGCCGAAGGCGGCGTCCAGGTCGACGAGGTGCAGCCACTCGGCGCCGGAGCGCTGCCAGGCGAGTGCGGCCTCCAGCGGGGAGCCGTAGGAGGTCTCGGAGCCGGACTCCCCGTGCACCAGGCGGACCGCCTGGCCGTCGCGGACGTCTACGGCGGGAAGCAGTTCAAGCTTCGGCATTACAGCGTCTCGATCCAGTTGGTCAGCAGCTGGGCGCCGGCATCGCCGGACTTCTCGGGGTGGAACTGGGTGGCCCACAGCGCGCCGTTCTCCACGGCCGCCACGAACCGTTCGCCGTGCGTGGCCCAAGTGACCTTGGGGGCGCGGATCTTGGCGTTGGTGACTTCGAGGGACCAGTCGTGCGCCGCGTAGGAGTGCACGAAGTAGTACCGGGCCTCGGGGTCGAGTCCGGCGAACAGCCGGGAGTCCCCGGGGGACTCGACGGTGTTCCAGCCCATGTGCGGGACGACGTCGGCCTTGAGCGGGCCGACCGTGCCGGGCCACTCGTCGAGCCCCTCGGTCTCCACGCCGTGCTCGATGCCGCGCTCGAAGAGGATCTGCATACCGACGCAGATGCCCATGACGGGGCGGCCGCCGGAGAGCCTGCGGCCGATGATCCATTCGCCGCGGGCCTTCCTCAGGCCCTCCATGCAGGCGGAGAACGCTCCGACGCCGGGCACCAGCAGCCCGTCGGCGTTCATCGCCGTGTCGAAGTCGCGGGTGATCTCGACGTCGGCGCCGACATGGGCGAGGGCGCGTTCGGCGGACCGCACGTTGCCGAAGCCGTAGTCGAAGACGACGACCTTCTTCTTGGTGTCCACGTTCCGCCCCTCAGTCCCAGAGTCCCTGGATCCGCATGACGCCCGCCACCAGGCACATCACGGACGCGATCGAGAGCAGCACGATGACGCCCTTGGGCATCCCCTGCTTCGAGAAGGAGTAGACCCCGCCGGCCAGGAAGAGACCGACCAGGATCAGGACGGTGTTGAGGCCGGTCACAGCGCGCCCTTCGTGGAGGGGAGGATGCCGGCCGCGCGCGGGTCGTGCTCGCTGGCGTAGCGCAGGGCCCGGGCGAGCGCCTTGAACTGGCACTCCACGATGTGGTGCGCGTTGCGCCCGTACGGGACGTGGACGTGCAGGGCGATCTGTGCCTGGGCGACGAAGGACTCCAGGATGTGCCGGGTCATCGTCGTGTCGTACTCGCCGATCATCGGCGCCATGTTCTCGGGCTCGGTGTGCACGAGGTAGGGGCGGCCGGAGAGGTCGACGGTGACCTGGGCGAGCGACTCGTCCAGCGGGACGGTGCAGTTGCCGAAGCGGTAGATGCCGACCTTGTCGCCGAGGGCCTGCTTGAAGGCGGCGCCGAGCGCGAGGGCGGTGTCCTCGATGGTGTGGTGCGAGTCGATGTGCAGGTCGCCGTCGGTCTTGACCGTGAGGTCGAACAGTCCGTGGCGGCCCAGCTGGTCGAGCATGTGGTCGTAGAACCCGACCCCGGTCGCGACATCGACCTTGCCGCTGCCGTCGAGGTTGATCTCGACGAGCACGGAGGTTTCTTTGGTGGTCCGCTCCACTCTTCCTACGCGGGCCTCGCGAGTCATGCGTCGTGCTCCTTCTTCAGTTCGCGTACCGCATCGAGGAACGCGTCGTTCTCTGCCGGGGTCCCCGCGGAGACCCGCAGCCGTCCCGGTACGCCGTTGTCCCGGACCAGGACGCCCCGGTCGAGGATGTACTGCCAGGCGGTGTGGCTGTCGGCGAAGCGGCCGAACTGGACGAAGTTGGCGTCCGAGTCGGTGACGTCGAAGCCGAGAGCGCGCAGCTCGGTGACGATCCGGTCGCGCTCGCCCTTGAGCTGCGCGACGTACCCGAGGAGCGTATCGGTGTGCTCCAGGGCGGCGAGCGCGGTGGCCTGGGTGACCGAGGACAGGTGGTACGGCAGCCGCACCAGCTGGACGGCGTCGACGACGGCCGGGTCCGCGGCGAGGTAGCCGAGCCGCAGCCCGGCGGCGCCGAACGCCTTGGACATGGTGCGGGAGAGCACCAGGTGCGGGCGGCCCTCGATCAGCGGGAGCAGCGAGGCGTGGTGGCTGAACTCGCCGTACGCCTCGTCGACCACGACCATCGACGGGCCCGCGGCCTGCGCGGCGTCGTACAGCGCGAGGACGGTCCCGGCGTCCACGGCGGTGCCGGTGGGGTTGTTGGGCGAGGTGATGAAGACGACGTCGGGGCGCTCCTGCGCGATGACCGCGCGGGCCGCGTCGACGTCGATGGTGAAGTCCTCGTTGCGCGGTCCGGAGATCCAGCCGGTGCCGGTGCCGCGGGCGATGAGGGCGTGCATCGAGTACGAGGGCTCGAAGCCGATGGCGGTACGGCCCGGCCCGCCGAAGGTCTGCAGCAGTTGCTGGAGCACCTCGTTGGAGCCGTTGGCCGCCCACACGTTGGCGCGGCCGACCTCGTGCCCGGCGGTGCGGGTGAGGTAGCGGGCGAGCTCGGTGCGGAGCTCGACGGCGTCCCGGTCGGGGTAGCGGTTGAGGTCGCGGGCGGCCTCGCGGACCCGTTCGGCGATCCGGTCGACCAGCGCCTCGGGGAGCGGGTAGGGGTTCTCGTTGGTGTTCAGCCGGACCGGTACGTCGAGCTGGGGGGCGCCGTACGGCGACTGGCCGCGCAGTTCGTCGCGGACGGGGAGGTCGTCGATGCGGGTGTTCCCGCGAGGGGTGTCGCTGTTCGTCACTGCTGCGGAACCTTCCACCCGAACCTGGCCTTGAGAGCGGCGCCGTGGGCGGGGAGGTCCTCCGCCTCGGCGAGGGTCACCACGTGGTGGGTGACCTCGGCGAGCGCGTCGCGCGTGTAGTCGACGATGTGGATGCCGCGCAGGAAGGACTGCACGGACAGGCCCGAGGAGTGGCAGGCGCAGCCGCCGGTGGGCAGGACGTGGTTGGAGCCGGCGCAGTAGTCGCCGAGGGAGACGGGCGACCAGGGGCCGACGAAGATCGCGCCGGCGTTACGGACCCGGCCGGCGACGGCCGCGGCGTCGGCGGTCTGGATCTCCAGGTGCTCGGCGGCGTACGCGTCGACGACCTTGAGGCCGTCCTCCAGGTCGTTGACCAGGACGATCGCGGACTGCCGGCCGGCCAGCGCGGGTTCGATCCGGTCGGTGACGTGCTTGGTCGCGGCGACCTGCGGCTTCAGCTCGGCCTCGGTGGCGGCGGCGAGCTCCTCGGAGTCGGTGACCAGCACCGCGGCGGCCATCGGGTCGTGCTCGGCCTGGCTGATCAGGTCGGCGGCGACGTGCACCGGGTCGGCGGTGCCGTCGGCGAGGATGGCGATCTCGGTGGGGCCGGCCTCGGCGTCGATGCCGATGCGGCCCTTCAGGAGACGCTTGGCGGCGGCGACGTAGATGTTGCCGGGGCCGGTGACGAGGTTCACCGGCAGGCAGTCCTCGGTGCCGTACGCGAACATCGCGACGGCCTGGGAGCCGCCGGCCGCGTACACCTCGTCGACACCGAGCAGCGCGCAGGCGGCCAGGATCGTCGGGTGCGGCAGTCCGCCGAACTCCTTCTGCGGCGGGGACGCGACGGCGATGCCCTCGACCCCCGCCTCCTGCGCCGGGACCACGTTCATCACGACGGACGACGGGTAGACCGAGCGCCCGCCCGGCACGTACAGCCCGACGCGCTCGACCGGCAGCCACTTCTCGGTGACGGTGCCGCCGGGGACGACCTGGGTGGTGTGCGTGGTGCGGCGCTGCTCGCGGTGGACGAGCCGGGCGCGGCGGATCGACTCCTCGAGGGCGGCGCGCACGGCGGGGTCGAGCGTCGTCAGGGCATCGGTGATCGCGCCGGCCGGGACCCGGACCGAGTCCAGCCGCACCCCGTCGAGCCTCTCCCCCCAGTCGATCACTGCCGCTGAGCCACGATGGCGTACGTCCTCGCAGATGGGCCGCACCGTCTCCAGGGCGGCTTCCACGTCGAACTCGGCACGGGGCAGCAGGTCGCGCAGGGCGCCGCCCTCGGGGAGGGCATCGCCGCGCAGATCGATTCGAGAGATCACACCGCAATTCTCGCAGACCGCCTCCGGCGCCCGGACGCCCGTATCACTGGCTGATACATGTCCCCGGTGTCACGGCTGACTATCAGCGTTCACACCGTCACTCAGAGGGAATAAAGGGATTACGGCTCCGAGCGGAAGGAGCGTCGGTGACCGAACCGCACGACGGGGAATTTCCGGACGGCCTCAGCCCGGCAGAGCTGGGCATGTGGCAGTCCTTCCGGACAGGCACCACCTACGACCTGCGCGCCCTCGACGGGGCGCGCGACGACCCCTTCGCCCCGTACGCCTGGGGCCCGGAACGCAGCGTCGAGGCCCGGGTGATGGCCCGGCTGCTGCTGAGCGGCCCGCCGCCCCGGCCCGGCCGGGTGGCCGCGCTGAAGCTCCGGGGGCTGCGGATCACGGGGAAGCTGGATCTCGCCGGCGGGCGCGTCGATCCGTACGTGGAGCTGACCGGCTGCCGCTTCGACGAGGAGGTGCTGCTGCCCGAGTGCCATTTCACGACGTTGCGGATGGTGGGGTGCGCGGTGCCGCGGCTGGAGGCGGCGCGGCTGCGCACCGAGGGCGATCTGCATCTGCCGCGGTGCCGGATCGAACGCGGGGTCCGGCTCACGGACGCCCAGATCGGCACGGACCTGCTGATCAACCAGATCGACCTCGGCTCCGACCGGCAGGGCCGGGCGCTCCTCGGTGACGGGCTCACGGTCGCCCAGGACCTCCAGGCCGAGATGATCGAGACGCTCGGCGAGCTGAGCCTGCGCGGGGCGAAGGTCGGCGGTTCGCTGAGCCTGCGCGGCAGCCGGCTCCGGGGGACACAGGGACGCCGCGCGCTGAACGCCCCGCAGCTGAGCGTGGAGCGGACGCTGTACATGAGCGAGGCGTGGGTCAGCGTCGACACCGGGAACCAGGGCACCACTCCCCCGTACGGCATCGTCAACTCCCCGACCCCGGCCCGCGGCACCCGCGCGCAGGTCTTCCGGTGCCGGGGCGGGGTGCGGCTGGACGACGGGCGGTTCGGCGACGCGGTGGACCTGCACAAGGCGGTCTTCGTGCTGGCCGGCCACGAGGAGCTGTCGCTGCGCCGGATAGTCGCCCCGGAACTGCGCTTCAATCCGGAACGCCCGGCACAGGGCCGGGTGGTGCTCAACGGCGCGAAGATCGTCACCCTGATCGACGTCTCGACCAGCTGGCCGGGCCCGGGCGGTCTGGCGATGGGCGGGTTCGTGTACGAGAACCTCGTCCCGTACGGGCACTTCCCGCTCTCCCGCCGGCTGGAGTGGGTGGCCGCGGCGACCCCCGAGTACGTGCCGGAGCCGTACGAACGGCTCGCCGCCGTGCTCCGCAGCAGCGGGGAGGACGCGGACGCCCGTGAGGTGCTGCTCGCCAAGCAGCGGCGGCGCCGCGAGACGCTGCCGCCCGCGGCGAAGCTCTGGGGCTTCCTCCAGGACTGGACGGTGGCGTACGGCTACCGGCCGGGTCGGGCCGCGGTGTGGATGGCGGTGCTGTGGGCGGCGGGTGCGGTGGGGTTCTCGCGGTACGAGCCGGCGTCGATCACGGGCACCGAGCATCCCGAGTGGAATCCGGCGCTGTACGCGCTGGATCTGCTGGTGCCGGTGATCAATCTCGGCCAGGACGGCTACTGGCGGCTGGAGGGCGGCTGGCAGTGGGCCGCGGCCGCCCTGGTCCTGCTGGGATGGATACTGGCCACCACCGTCGCGGCCGGCGCCTCACGGATGCTGCGGCGCGGCTGATCCCGGGCGGCCCGCCGACCGGCGGGTCATCCGGACCACGCCCCCTGACGCCCACGGGCCGGACGGCGCCGGACGAACCCCACGGGCACCGGTACCGAACACCCGTCACACCGCCGCACCTCTACCCCGGGAGCGACAGGAACAGGCCAGATTCCACGATTTCCTTTACTCTCTCTTGACCGTCTCCAGCGCAACCCATCCACTCGGCACCAAAGCTTCACAGCGCCCCTCTGGCGCCACCCCGGACCAGCGCTTTTCAATGGTCTGCACCATGCCTTTCCTCCGCGCTCTGCTACGTACGGCGCGCATGATCCGGCACACCCCGGAGCTGTCCTACGGGTTGCCCGCCGATCATGCGGTGATGCTCGACGCCCCCGACGAGCGGCTCTCGCCCGCGCTGGTGGCCGCGGCCCTCGGGGAGTACGAACCGGCCGCCAAGCTGTTGGCCACCACCCGGGACGCCGCCGAGTGGGAGAGCCGGGACCGCTATCTGAACCGGCTCGTCGCCTTCGCCCGCAACCGGGACGGCTGGCTGCGCAACTGGCTGGCCGCCGCCCCGCACGATCCCGACGCCACCCTCGTCAAGGCCCAGCTCGCCGTCGAACGGGCCTGGGAGTCGCCCGCCCGGGCCGAGCAGCTGCGCGCGGTCGGGCCGATGATCACGGCGGCGGCGGAGGGCGATCCGCGCGATCCGGTGCCCTGGCGCCTCGCGCTGGACCACGCCCGCGGCACGCATGCCACGCACACCACGTTCGAGACGCTGTGGGAACAGGCCCTGCAACGCTCCACGCACCACTACGGCTGCCATGTGGCGGCCCTCCAGTACCTCTCCGCCGCCTGGTACGGCTCGCACCGCGAGTGCTTCGACTTCGCCGAGCAGGCCGCCGAGGACTCGCTGCCCAGCTCCCTGGTGCAGGCGCTGCCGCTGCGGGCCGCGTTCGCGGTGCTGACCGCGGGGCCGGGGACCCGGAGCACCTCGGTGCAGGAGGAGCGCATCGACCGCGCGGCGGATCTGGCCGTCTCGCTGTCCGCCGCCTTCGCCCCGGGCGATCCGTGGCCGGCCGAGGTGCGCAATCTGCTCGCGTACGTGCTGGTGGCGCGGGGCCGCTGGGACGAGGCGCTGGAACAGTTCCGGCAGATCGGACCCCATGCGGCGTCCTTCCCGTGGGCGTCGGTGTCCGACGATCCGCTCGGCAGATTCCTCGACGCGCGGGACGGAGCACGGCTCCGGGTGGCCGCCGGGACGCCGCTCGGCCACCGGGCCGACCGAGGACGGCCCCACGGCCATTACGCTTGACCGTTGTGACCACCGCTCGCCTGCCTCTGTTCCCGCTGAACGCGGTGCTGTTTCCCGGCCTCGTGCTGCCGCTGAACGTCTTCGAGGAGCGTTATCGCGCCATGATGCGCGAGCTGCTGAAGACCGATGAGGACGAGCCGCGCCGCTTCGCCGTGGTCGCCGTCCGCGACGGCCGGGAGACCGCGCCGACCGCCGCGGGCATGCCGGACGCGGTGACCACCCCGGTCGAGCGCGGCCCGGCGGACGGCTTCGGCCCCGACCCCCTCCAGACGTTCCACCGGGTGGGCTGCGTCGCCGACGCGGCGAAGATCCGGGAGCGTTCGGACGGCAGCTTCGAGGTCCTGGCGACCGGCACCACCCGCGTCAAGCTCCTCTCCGTCGACTCGAGCGGCCCGTACCTCACGGCCGAGCTCGAAGAGCTGGAGGAGGAGCCGGGCGAGGAGGCGGGCGCACTCGCCGAGGGCGTCCTGCGGGCCTTCCGCAGCTACCAGAAGCGGCTGGCGAGCGCGAGCGAGCGCTCCCTGACGACGGGGGCGGACCTGCCCGACGACCCGTCGGTCGTCTCCTACCTGGTCGCCGCCGCCGCGGTCCTGGACATCCCGGCCAAGCAGCGCCTGCTCCAGGCCCCGGACACCGCGACCCGGCTCCGCGAGGAGCTGACGATCCTGCGTGCCGAGACCGCCGTCATCCGTCATCTCCCGTCGCTGCCCGCGGTGGAGCTGACCCGCGCCCCGACCCACCCCAACTGAGCGACCGGAGGGCCGCCGCGCCGTGGCGAAGAAGACGAAGAAGCAGTCCCAGACGGGAGGCACGCCCGCGACGGTCGCACTGACGGCGGCGGGCACCGCCTTCACCGTGCACGCGTACGAGCACGACCCGGCGTCGGCCTCCTACGGCGAGGAGGCGGCCGAGGCCCTGGGCGTCTCCCCCGACCGGGTGTTCAAGACCCTGGTCGCCGACGTGGACGGCCACCTGACGGTCGCCGTCGTCCCGGTCGCGGGCTCCCTGGACCTCAAGGCCCTGGCCGCGGCGGCCGGCGGCAAGCGGGCCACGATGGCGGACCCGGCGGCGGCGGAGCGCACCACGGGCTACGTCCGGGGCGGCATCTCCCCCCTGGGCCAGCGCAAGCGCCTCCCCACGGTCCTGGACGCGTCGGCGCGGTCCCACCCCACCATCTGCGTATCGGCGGGCCGCCGCGGCCTGGAGGTGGAACTGTCCCCCACGGACCTGGCCGCCCTGACGGACGCAACCTTCGCCCCGATCGGCCGCGCGTAGCCGTTCACGGCGGCACCGTTCCGTTGAGGACCGGTGGATCAGGAGCCGGACCAGCCCGAAAACCCGGCCCGTCCGGCGATTGAGGACCGGGGCCCGGGTCGGAGCCCCGGTTACGGGTAGGGGACGAGCCCCGCGCAGCGGCCCCGCTCACGCCCCCGTCGGCGGAGCGGGCGGCCCCGACTCGGGCGAGGACGACGGCGACGGCGCGGGCGCGTCCCCGGACGGCGCGGCCACAGGCGCGTGGTACACCCCCCACTCCGGCTCCGGATCCCGTGGCCCGAACATCGCCGTCAACCCCAGATGCACGGCCATCGCCGCCAGCGAGAACGCCAGCAGCGCCCCCTTCGCATGCAGTTCGAGCGGTGCGTCGAAGATCACGCCCTTGCCCACCTCACGCGCGTGGGCGACCACGTCGTCGGTCGGCCCCAGCCGGGTGCCCAGCTGCCACGCCAGGACCGAGCCGAGCACACCGCCCACCGCGAGCCCGGCGACGATCGCGATGCCGCCCCGCCGGTTGAACCAGAAGACCAGCGCAGCGGACACCGCGCCGAAGGCCAGCGCGAGGAGCACGAACGTACCGTCGGCACCGATCGCCTCCTCGCCCTCGCTGTCGCTGAGGAAGACGGCCGTGTCGTCGGAGACCAGCGGCACCCTCGGTGCCAGCCACAGCCAGAGCAGTCCGAGCGCCACACCGGCGACCGTCACGGCGACAGCGATCAGCGCCGCCCTGCGCAGTTCCGTGCGGAGTTCCCGCTCCTGCGGCGACTGCAGCAGGACTCCGGGGTGCGAACCCGTGGGGCTGCCGCCCTTCGGCGGCTTCTGCCACGGCTCGTGGGGCGAGGGCTGGTGCGGCGGCGTCAGAGGTGCTGTCACCGTGCCATCGTGCCAGGCGTCCCTGTGGCGCGCCTCACCGGACCGCTGCCCTGCGGTACGCCCAGGTCGCCACGGCCAGCGAGAGGACGCCCACGCCGGCGCAGACGGCGAGGTCGAGGGCGACGACGGCCCAGTCGGGGTGGGCGTCGAAGGACCGGGAGAGCGCCTCCACGCCGTACGTGGACGGCAGCAGGTCACGGGCCCAGCCGATCGGCTCCGGCAGCCGGGCCGCCGGGAGCACGCCCAGCAGCAGCGCCGCGGACATGCCGAGCTGCCCCAGGAGGGTCGCGAGCTCCTGCCGCGGCGCGAGCAGCCCGAGAGCGGCGCCGAGTCCGGAGAGGGCCGCCCCGGAGAGCGGGATCACCGCGACGAGCACCCACAGATGGGTCATCGGCAGCCCGAACAGCACACTGCCCGTCACGGCCGTGACGATCGTGCCGGGCACCGTGAAGGAGGCGTACGCCCCGGCCGCCCCGAGCACGACCGCGGCGGGCGGCACCGGCAGGGTGGCGTAGTGGTCGAGCCCGCCGCCCGCCCGCAGCTGCCCGAAGTACTGGGCGAGCAGGTTCAGCGCGACGAAGGCGACGACCAGGACGGTGGACCCGGCGACGACGGCCCGCGCCTCGGAACCCCCGTCCACGACCCCGCGCATCAGGACCATGATCCCGATGGACTGGAAGGTCGCCACGAAGAGCAGCGGGATGCGGGCGACCCTGGCCCGGGACAGCTGGGCGCGGTAGACCGCGGCGAGCGAGGGGAACAGCCGGGCCCGCGGCGCGAGGGGCGCGGCCACCGGGCCGCCCTGCCCGTCGCGGACGTCACCGGCCGGGCCGGACGGCCCACGGGACACGGTTGTCCCGGCGGGCCCGGCCTGCCCGGACACCGCTTCCGCAGGAACGATGCTCGTCACCTGGCGCTGCTCCTGTTCGGTCCCTGTCCGGCCGTGCACCCGCACCGGTCCGTCTCGGCCGCGTCGGCCCCCGCACTGATCCCGCTCATGACACTCATGACACTCATGACGCTCATGCCTTCACCAGCCCCTTGGTCGCGTCCCCGCCGAGCGCCAGGTAGACATCCTCCAGGCTGGGCGTCGCCAGGGTGAAGTCGTCGAGCGCGGCGAAGGCCGCGCCGCCGGTCACCGCGGCGACCGCGGCCCGTGCCTCGTCCGGCCCGAGCCGCAGCACCCAGCGGCGCCCGGACTCCTGCGCGGACGCCCGCAGCGCGGCCACCTCGGGGACGTCCAGCGGCGCCCGCTCGCGCCACACCAGCTCCACCCGGACCTCGCCCGCGACCCGCTCCTTGAGCCCGGACGGGGTGTCGCAGGCGATGACCCTGCCGCGTTCGATCACGGCGACCCGGTCGAGGACGGTCTCGGCCTCGATGACGTTGTGGGTGACCAGCAGCACCGTCGCGCCGCGCTCGGCGCGCCTGCGGTCGACGGCCGCCCAGACGGCGCGCCGGGCGACGGGATCCATCCCGGTCGTCGGCTCGTCGAGGATGAGCACCGGCCGCTCCCCGACCAGCGCGGCCGCGACACAGGCGAGCCGTCGCTGCCCGCCGGAGAGCTTCTTCAGCGGACGGCCGGCGATCTCGCCGAGGCCGAGTTCGTCGAGTACGGCGTCGCGTTCGGCGCGGGCCTCGCGTACCGGCAGGCCGCGCAGCCGCCCGGTGGTCTCGGCGGCGAGGGAGACGGTGAGCTCGTCGAGCGCGGTCGACTCCTGGCCGAGGTAGCCGATCAGCCGGGAGGCCCGCTCGGGGTGGCGCACGAGGTCGTGGCCCAGCATGTCGACGCTGCCGGAGTCGGGCCGCATCAGCCCGGTGAGCTGGCGCACGAGGGTGGATTTCCCGGCGCCGTTGGGGCCGAGCAGTCCGAAGATCTCACCGCGCCGGACGTCCAGGCTGATGCCGTCGGTGGCGCGTACCTCGGGAGTCGCGGGCGTGCCGCGCCGGCCCCGGGCCGCGGGGTAGGTCTTGACCAGATCACGCACCGCGCACACAGTGCCGTTCGCCGCCTGCGCCTGTGCTGTGCCCGTACTCACGAGGTACGAGGGTACGGGGTCCGGGCACCCGCATTACGCCCGGGGCCGCACCGATCGGACATCAACGCGGCAATCGCGGGCCGGGTTGAGCCCCCGGGTCCCGATGCGGCCTCAGTCCCCGGACGCCGCCGCTTTCTCCTGCTTCCCGGTGCCGGGCTTCTCCGCGGCGGGCCGTTCGGCGGCGCCCGGCGGGGTGTGCTCCGCCGCCGCCCGTACGTCGATCTCGCGCCAGAATCCCGCCCGGATCGCGTAGCGGTCGTGCTCGTCGATCTGGTCGTCCTTGTGGGCGAGCAGGCCGAATCGGGCGGCGTAGCGCAGAAGTTCGCCGTCGATGCGGTGCGGGATGCGGGGGTACATGGTGGACAGCTTCTGCAGGTGGACGGTCTCCGGCAGCCGCTCCATCCAGCGCCGGGCGAAGACCTGCCCCACCTCGAAGGGGTCGCCGCCGACCGTGGTGATGTCCTCCTCCCGGTCCGCCCAGCGCTGTTCGGCGCTGGTGAGCTGGGCGAGCGTCGGCAGGGACGCGGTCTCCGGAGGCTCGCCGAGGGGGCCGCCGCGCTCCACCCAGCCCCGGTCGGACGACCAGCGCAGGGTCGCACCCGCGGCGGGCGGCGCGGCGGGGTGGGCGGGGTGCTGGGCGGCCGGCTGGGCGCCGGGGCCGCGCAGCGTGCCCGCGAGGTCCTTCGGGGTCGGGACACCCCTGCCGCCGTGGCCGTTCGCGGCGTGTCCGGTGGCCTCGTCGGGCGGGGCGGACGTGCCGTTGCGGACGGCCTCGGCCTGCGCCTGGGCCTCCGAGGCCCGCTCGGCGGAGGCCGCGAGGGCCGCCTCGGGCAGCGGTGCGGAGAGGATCGCGGCGATCTCGGGGTTGCGCGGGGCGGGCGGCGGCGCGCACGGGCCGCCGGTCTCCTTGGCCTGTACCGCCCGGGTGATCCAGGCCCGGTCCAGCACCCGCCGCTCGTCGGCCTCGGCGACCAGGTCCTCGGACTGGTTGTAGTCGCCGTCGGCGGCCTGGACGGCCCAGAGGTGGACGGCGACGCCGTGTTCCTTGGCGGACATCAGGCCGGGCAGCAGATCGCCGTCGCCGGTCACCAGGACGACGTCCGAGCAGGCCCGGTTCCTGGCGAGCTCGGTGAGCTCGGCGTGCATCGCCGCGTCGACACCCTTCTGCGCCCAGCGCCCGTCACTGCGGGTGAGGGCTCCCAGCCGTACCGTCACCCGCGGCATGACGCGCAGCCGGCGGTGCTCGGGCTGCGGTACGCGGTCGGGGGCGCCGTCGAACCAGTAGATCCGCAGCAGGGGCTGTTCCGTATCGGCCTCGGCGCGCTCGCGCAGTCCCTGGATCAGGGCCGCGTGGTCGACGGTGATGCGGGAACGGGCGGGCTCTCCGGCCAGCAGGCTCGCGGCTGCGCCCAGCAGGTAGCCGGCGTCCACCAGGACGACGCAACGGTCCACGCGTTCCACCCTCTTCCAGGAATTCGGGAACGGTCCGGCGGGTCCGGTCATGGGTCGACCCGCTTACTCAGGGTTTCCTTCGAGTCTGCCCGACCACGCCGGGGTTAACGGCCGGAACTCGATCATCGGCGTGGCGGATCCGGAAAAGCGCGCATGATACCTCCTCGCTACGCACGGTAATGATCCAACATGCGATGTTTATCCGGTTATGTGAATCTGACAGCGGTCCTGGCCCCGAGAGTCCCCCTAGGAGGAACACCATGGCCAAGAACAAGAACCGCAAGCAGGGCAGCCAGCAGGACCGCGCTTCCGAGTCGGAGCGCGGTGCGCAGGAGGCGCGGTCGACGGCTTTCGAGTCGCAGAACCAGCCCCAGGCGCAGTCCCAGGGCAGCCCTGCCGATGTTGCGCGTAAGCATCAGCGGCGCTTCGGCCACAACTGACCGGACTTCTCCGGTACGGCCACAGGCCGGTAGCCGAGAGGGGCGCACCCGCTTTCGCGGGGCGCCCCTCTCGTGCGTGTGCGGACGGCCGCTCAGCCGGCCAGGCAGGACGGGCCGAGCAGCACCTTCAGGTCTCCGAAGAGCGCCGGGTCGGCCTTCACCCGGTGCCGGTCGAGCCGGAGCACCGTGGTCTTGCGGGGGCCCTGGAGCCTGATCCGTACCTCGGTGTCGCCGCGGTGGCTGCTGAGCACCTCGCCGAGCCGGCTGACCATGGGCGGGGTGATCTTGACCGTGGGGATGGTCAGCACCACGGGGGCGTTGGTGCCCGCGTTCGAGATGTCGGGGACCTGCATCTCCATGGCGACGAGGCGGGGCACGTCCTCGCGCTTGTCGAGGCGTCCCTTGACGAAGACGACGGTGTCCTCGACGAGCTGGGTGGAGACCAGCTGGTAGGTGGCGGGGAAGAACATGCACTCGATCGAGCCGGCCAGGTCCTCGACGGTGGCGATGGCCCAGGCGTTGCCCTGCTTGGTCATCTTGCGCTGGAGGCCGGAGATGATGCCGCCGATGGTGACGATCGCGCCGTCGCTGTGCTCGCCGCCGGTGAGCTGCGAGATCGCCGCGTCGGACTTGTCGCTCAGCACGTGCTCGATGCCGAAGAGCGGGTGGTCGGAGACGTAGAGCCCGAGCATCTCGCGCTCCTGGGCCAGCAGGTAGGACTTCTCCCACTCGATGTCGGAGAACTCCACGTCGAGCCCGAAGCCCGGCTCGTCGCTGTCCTCCTCGCCGCCGCCGAAGAGGTCGAACTGCCCCTCGGCCTCCTTGCGCTTGACCTGCACCACGTTGTCGATCATGGGCTCGTGGTGGGCGACGAGGCCCTTGCGGGTGTGGCCCATCTCGTCGAAGGCACCGGCCTTGATGAGCGATTCCACGGTCCGCTTGTTGCAGACGACCGCCTCGACCTTGTCGAGGAAGTCGGGGAAGGTGCTGTACTTCCCCTTCGCCTTGCGGCACCGGATGATCGAGTCGACGACGTTCTGGCCGACGTTACGGATGGCCGTCAGCCCGAACAGGATGACGTCGTCGCCCTGGGCGGCGAAGTTCGACTCGGACTCGTTGACGTTCGGCGGGAGCACCTTGATGCCCATGCGGCGGCACTCGTTGAGGTAGACCGCGGACTTGTCCTTGTCGTCCTTGACCGAGGTGAGCAGCGCCGCCATGTACTCGGCGGGGTAGTTCGCCTTCAGGTATCCGGTCCAGTAGGTGACCAGGCCGTACGCGGAGGAGTGCGCCTTGTTGAAGGCGTACCCGGCGAACGGGACCAGCACGTCCCACAGCGCCTTGATCGCGGCGTCGGAGAAGCCGTTCTTCTTGGCGCCCGCCTCGAAGAGGACGAAGTTCTTCGCCAGCTCGTCGGCCTTCTTCTTGCCCATCACTCGGCGCAGGATGTCGGCCTCGCCGAGCGAGTACCCGGCGACGATCTGGGCGGCCTTCTGCACCTGCTCCTGGTACACGATCAGGCCGTAGGTGAGGCCGAGGACCTCCTTGAGGGGCTCCTCCAGCTCCGGGTGGATCGGAGTGATCTCCTGGCGGGCGTTCTTGCGCTCGGCGTAGTTCGTGTGCGAGTTCATGCCCATCGGGCCCGGCCGGTACAGGGCCGAGACGGCGGAGATGTCCTCGAAGTTGTCGGGCTGCATCTGGCGCAGCAGGGAGCGCATCGGCCCGCCGTCGAACTGGAACACCCCGAGCGTGTCGCCCCGGCAGAGCAGTTCGTACGTCTTGGGGTCGTCCAGCGGCAGCGACAGCATCTCCAGGTCGATGCCCTTGTTGGCCTTCACCATCTTGATGGCGTCGTCCATGATCGTCAGGTTGCGCAGGCCCAGGAAGTCCATCTTGAGCAGGCCGAGCGACTCGCACTGGGGGTAGTCCCACTGTGTGATCGTCACGCCGTCGGTGTGCCGCACCCAGATCGGCGCGTGGTCGACGATCGGCTCGCTGGACATGATGACGCCTGCGGCGTGCACGCCCATCTGCCGGACCAGGCCCTCGACGCCCTTGGCGGTGTCGATGACCTTCTGGACGTCCGGCTCGTTCTCGTACATCCCCCGGATCTCGCCGGCCTCGCTGTAGCGCGGGTGCTTGGGGTCGGTGATGCCGTTGAGGTCGATGCCCTTGCCGAGGACATCGGCGGGCATGGCCTTGGTGAGCCGGTCACCCATGGCGTAGGGGTAGCCGAGGACGCGGGCGGAGTCCTTGATCGCGTTCTTGGCCTTGATCTTGCCGTAGGTGCCGATCATGGCGACCTTGTCGGCGCCGTACTTCTCGGTCACGTACCGGATCACCTCGACGCGCCTGCGCTCGTCGAAGTCGATGTCGACGTCGGGCATGGAGACGCGCTCGGGGTTGAGGAACCGCTCGAAGATCAGCCCGTGCTCGATCGGGTCGAGGTCGGTGATGCCCATCGCGTACGACACGATCGAACCGGCGGCGGAGCCTCGGCCGGGGCCGACCGCGATGCCGTTGTTCTTGGCCCACATGATGAAGTCGGCGACGACCAGGAAGTACCCCGGGAACCCCATCTGGATGATGATGTCCATCTCGTACTCGACCTGCTTCTGCCGGTCCTCGGGGACCCCGCCGGGGAAGCGGCGGTTCATCCCGACCCGGACCTCCTCCTGGAACCAGGTGATCTCCGTGAAGCCCTCGGGGATGTCGAACTTCGGCATCAGGTCGCGCTTCTCGAACATCCCGGTGGTGTCGATCTGCTGCGCGACCAGCAGGGTGTTGGCGCAGCCCTCCTGCCAGGCGTCCGAGGAGTCGACGGCGTACATCTCGTCCGTCGTCTTGAGGTAGTAGCCGGTGCCGTCGAAGCGGAAGCGGTCCGGGTCGGAGAGGTTCTTGCCGGTCTGGATGCAGAGCAGCGCGTCGTGGGCGGTCGCCTCGCTGGCGTAGGTGTAGTGCGAGTCGTTCGTCACGAGCGGCGGGATGTCCAGCTTCTTGCCGATTTCGAGGAGCCCGTCACGGACCCGGCGCTCGATCTCGATGCCGTGGTCCATCAGCTCCAGGAAGTACTTGCCCTCGCCGAAGATGTCCTTGTAGTCGGAGGCCGCCTGGACGGCCTCGTCGAACTGTCCGAGCCGCAGCCTGGTCTGCACCTCTCCGGAGGGGCAGCCGGTGGACGCGATCAGGCCCTCGGACCACTGGGAGATGGTCTCCTTGTCCATGCGCGGCCACTTCTGCAGCCAGCCCTCGGCGTAGGCGTCGGAGGACAGCTTGAAGAGGTTGTGCAGCCCCTTGGCGTTCGACGCCCAGATCGTCTTGTGGGTGTAACCGCCCGAACCGGAGACGTCGTCGCGCTTCTGGTGCGGCTGGCCCCACTGGATCTTCCGCTTGTGCTTGCGCGACTCCGGGGCGACGTACGCCTCGATCCCGATGATGGGCGTCACATTGGCCTTGGCGGCCGAGTGGAAGAAGTCGTACGCGCCGTGCAGGTTGCCGTGGTCGGTCATCGCGATATGGGACATGCCCATCTCGTTGCACGCCTCGAACATGTCCTTGAGCCGCGCGGCACCGTCCAGCAGCGAGTACTGGGTGTGGACGTGAAGGTGCGTGAAAGGCGGCTTGGTCACGGCGCTGTGCCTCCGGGGAACTGCGGATGTCGGCTGGGGGGACAGCGTGGAAGTCTACGTCTCCCGGGTCACGAGTGACGGGCACTCCGCGATACGGTCGCGCGTTGGAAGAGCGGGGACACCCGTCCCTTTTGTCATGTACGTCGTCATGCAGGCCAGGTACCAGGAGGCACCCAGAGATGTCGGACACGCAGACCGGCGCAGCGCAGCGCGGGGAGCAGATCCTCGAGGTCTTCGACACCGCTTTCGGTGAGCTGCTGGCCGCCGATCCGGCTGCCTTCCGGGTGAAGTTCCGGAAGATGGCGGGCTCGTCCTTCGCCTTCTACCGGGGCACGGCCTGCCTGTTCTACAACGACCTGGAGCGGGAGCGGCACGGCGGCCCGTATCTCGACGAGCGCACCGGCCGGGTGTGGATCCACGGCGATCTGCACGCGGAGAACTTCGGCACGTACATGGACGCCAACGGCCGGCTGGTCTTCAACGTGAACGACTTCGACGAGGCCTATGTGGGCCCGTTCACCTGGGACCTCAAGCGGTTCGCCGCCTCGGTCGCCCTGATCGGGTACGCGAAGGCGCTGGGTGACGACCAGATCACCGAGCTCGTCCGGATCTTCGCGGCGGCCTACCGCGAGCGGATCCACGCCCTGGCGACGGGCGCGAAGAACGACGAGGTGCCGCCCTTCACGCTGGACACCGCCGACGGCCCGCTGCTGGGCGCGCTGCGGGCCGCCCGCTCGATGACCCGGTTCTCGCTGCTGGACTCGATGACCGTGATCCGTGACTTCGAGCGCCGCTTCGCGGACGGCGGCGGCGCGATCGACCTGGACGCGGCGACGCGCTACAAGGTCCTGGCCGCGTTCGACGGCTATCTGGAGACGCTGCCGGAGTCGAGCCTGACCCGCCCCGACTCCTACCGGGTCAAGGACGTCGTCGGCCGGCGCGGGATCGGCATCGGATCGGCCGGGCTGCCCTCGTACAACATCCTTCTGGAGGGCAACAGCGACGCCCTGGAGAACGATGTGGTGATCTACCTCAAGCAGGCGCAGACCCCGGCGGTCTCCCGGCACATCACGGACGCCGCCGTGCGCGACTACTTCCAGCACGAGGGCCACCGCACGGTGATCTCGCAGCGGGCGCTGCAGGCGCACGCCGACCCGTGGCTCGGCTGGACCGAGCTGGACGGCGCCGGCCAGCTGGTCGCCGAGGTGTCGCCGTACGCGGTGGATCTGGACTGGTCCGACATCGACGAGCCCGAGGAGATCGCGGCGGTCGTCGCCGACCTCGGCCGGGCGACGGCGACGATGCACTCGGCGGCGGACGACGAGAGCGGCCACTCGCTGGTGCCGTTCTCCACCGAGCGGGCGATCGACGCGGCGATCGCGGCGGACGAGGAGGGCTTCGCGGACCTGCTGGTGGACTTCGCCCACAGTTACGGGGCCCGGGCGAGGGCGGACCACCAGATCTTCGTGGACCTCTTCCGCAACGGCCGGATCCCTGGGCTGTAAGCCTTCCCACAGACGAAGCGGCCCTTAGGGCTCGCCTACAGGTTCGCATGCGACACTCCTCGACGATGGACATATCCGGGACGCAGCTCAGAGTGGTGCGCGCGGCGCTTTTCACAGCGCTCGTCGTGACGCTCTCCGCTGCGTCCCATGTGCTGCTCTCCCGGGTCCCGCTGCCGCTGACCCTGGTCGCCGTGCTGGCGGGCGCCGTCTTCGCCGTGGCGTACGCGCTGGCCGGCCGGGAGCGCGGCTTCGGGGCGATCGCGGGGCTGCTGGTCCCGCTGGAGCTGGCCGCGGACACGGTCTTCACCACCGGACAGCACCTCTGTTACGGCGCTGCGGGCGGGCCGATCGCGGGTCCCCTGCGCTCGGTCGGTGTCGACGTGCTGTGCGGGGGCGGTGATGTCGGAGCGGGCGCGTCGCGGCTCGGCGGTGTCGGCGAGGTGGGCACCCCGCTGGCCTCGGTGACCGCGGGCGGCCACGGCGCCGCCGCCCTGCTGGCCTCCCCCGGCCCGCTTGTCCCCTGGCTGCTGCTGGCCGCCCATGTGTCGGTCGGGCTGCTCGCCGCCGCCTGGCTGCACCGCGGCGAGCTGGCGCTCGCGGGCCTGCTGGGCGCGTTCGCCCTGCTGGCGTTCCGGCCGCTGCTGATCGCGGTCGCCGTCGCGGGAACGGCCCGCCGCACCGCGGGCCGCGAGATCCGCACCGCGGGCCACGGCCCGCACCTCCTCGTCCACGCGCGCCTCCTCGTGCACTCCGTGGGACGGAGGGGACCGCCGAGCCGGGCCTGTGCCACCGCCTGAGCACGCGAGTCCCTGACGACGTACGACCACGCACCCCACGGAGAACCCACCATGAGCAAGCGCAACAGCCAGGCCAACAAGTCCGCCGCCCGCGAGCGGCTGCGCGCCGAGCGCGAGCGCCAGGCGAAGAAGGACAAGACCCGCCGGCAGGTCGTCGTCGGCGTCTCCGTCGTCGCCGTCCTCGCGATCGCCGCCGGCGTCGGTTACGGCGTGATGAAGCTGAACGAGCCCGACCACTGGGACGAGGCCAAGGACGCCAAGAACGTCACCGCCCCGAAGAACACCTCGGGCACGAACGGCACGACCGTCGTGGTCGGCAAGTCGACCGCCAAGAAGACCCTGGAGCTGTACGAGGACTCCCGCTGCCCGGTCTGCGCCTCGTTCGAGCAGACGGTCGGCGAGACGGTCCACAAGGACGTCGACGCAGGCAAGTACAAGATCAAGTACATCGGTGCCACGTTCATCGACGGCGCCAACTCGGCCAACGGTGAGGGCTCGAAGAACGCGCTGAGCGCCCTGGGCGCCGCGCTGAACGTGAGCCCCGAGGCGTTCCTCGACTACAAGTACGCGCTCTACTCCACGAAGTACCACCCCGAGGAGACGGACGACAAGTTCAAGGACGACTCGTACCTGATCAAGGTCGCCGACACGGTGGACGCGCTCAAGGGCAACGCCGCCTTCCAGAAGGACGTCAAGGACGGTACGTACGACTCCTGGGCGATGAAGATGTCCGCGACCTTCGACAAGAGCGGCGTCGAGGGCACCCCGACCCTGAAGATGGACGGCAAGACGCTGACCGGCTCGGACAAGAAGAACGCCCCGATGACGGTGGCGGACTTCAACAGCGCGATCACCGCCGCGCTGAAGGGCTGACAGCCGCCCGGCTCCGCGCGGAACGGGCGGGTGAACCCACCGGGTTCACCCGCCCGTTCGCGTCCGCGGCCCGCCCGGCCCGTCCGGATCCGGCCACGCCGGGCCGTGTTGACGGTGGATGACGGCCCTGTGTCGGGTGGCGTTCCGCACGGATCCAATGGGGACACACCGGTCTCCGGATGAACCCGGTAGATGACGTCCGCCTCCCAAACTCCGGAGCGGACAGCAGAATTTCTTCCCGTTGCACCGGTTTGCACCATGAATGATTGGGCCGGATCGCCCCTCGCCCACATATGACATGCCCACGTAATCTCCCCGGCGGCGGGTGAGGAAATCCCTCCCCCACACATCCGCTAGGAGTCCCTGTGCGCACTCTCGCTCGCATTTCTCCGCGTCTGCGTCACCACGCGATCGGCACCGCCGTCCTGGCCGGAACCCTGGCCCTGGCCCCCCTCACCGTCCCCTCCGGTGCCACCGCCGCGTCCGGGAAGGCCACTGCCACGTCCCTGTCCGCCGAGGCCTGCGCGGACGCCCCGGCCGGCGCCACCGCCCGCGAGTCCCGCCCCACGGGCCCGGAGCGCGCCTCGGACCCCAACGAGCTGACCACCGCCCAGGCCGCCGCCATCGACCGGCAGATGAAGCAGAGACTCACCGAGCGCCGGATCCCCGGCGCCGCGCTCGCCGCCGGTGCGACCGTCCCCGTCTACTTCCACGTCATCCACTCAGGCAGCACGGGCAAGCTCAGCGCCGCCGACATCAGCAGCCAGATGAGCGTGCTGAACGCCGCGTACAGCGGCTCGGGCACCGGCAACACCCCCACCGGCTTCCAGTTCTCGCTGGCCGGCACCGACTACACGGACAACGCGTCCTGGTACAACGTCTCCTCGGGCTCGTCGGCCGAGAGGTCGATGAAGACGGCCCTGCGCAAGGGCGGCAAGAACGCGCTCAACGTCTACACCGCCAACCTCGGCGGCGGGCTGCTCGGCTGGGCGACGTTCCCGAGCTCCTACAGCTCCAGCCCGTCCATGGACGGCGTGGTCATCCTGGACGCCTCGCTGCCGGGCGGTTCGGCCGCCAACTACGACGAGGGCGACACCGCGACGCACGAGGTCGGCCACTGGATGGGGCTCTACCACACCTTCCAGGGCGGCTGCGGCGGCAGCGGCGACTACGTCTCCGACACCCCCGCGGAGAAGAGCGCCGCGTTCGAGTGCCCGACCGGGCGCAACACCTGCACCGGCACCGGTGTGGACCCGATCCACAACTTCATGGACTACACCTACGACTCCTGCATGTACCAGTTCACCCCGGGCCAGGTGCAGCGGATGAGCGACAGCTGGACCGCGTACCGCGGCTGATCCCTTCCGCTCCCTTCCGCACGGACCGAGGGGCCCCGCGCACCGTTGTGTGCGCGGGGCCCCTCGCACACTCACAGCGTGGCGAGGAAGCCGATCGCGACCTTCCAGGCCAGCTCCGCCGACGCCTGGTCGAAGTCGGGCAGTTCGGCGTCGGTGAACAGGTGGCCCGCGCCCGGGTAGCGGTAGACCTCGACATCGGCACCGGTCCGCTGCATCTGCAGGTACCAGGAGTTCAGCCAGTCGTGCGTCTCGAACGGGTCCGGGTCGGCGACGTGCAGCTGCACGGGCAGCTCGTCCACCGAGGCGGTCTCCGCGATGTCCGACGTGCCGTGGAACAGCAGCAGTCCCCGCGCCTTCGCATCGCCGAGCGCGAGCGTCTGGGCGACCGACGCCCCCAGCGAGAAGCCCGCGTAGACCAGCCCGCGGTCGGAGTAGGGCGCCGCGGCCAGCACGGCCCGCTTCAGCAGCTCCTCCTTGCCCGTCTCCTCCTTGAAGGCCAGCCCGTCCTCGATGGTTTCGAAGGTGTGCCCGTCGAAGAGATCGGGCACGTGCACCTCATGCCCGGCGGCGCGCAGCCGGTCGGCGGCCGCATGCACCGCGGGGCGCAGTCCGTACGTCGAGTGGAAAAGCATGATGTTCATGAGGCCCATGGTGCCAGTTACGGTCGAGAGCATGGAGAGCGACAGCATGGAGAACGTACTGCGACCGCTGATCGTCCTCGGCGGCACCGCCGTGATCACGCTGGTGGCGGGCTGGCTGCTCGACCTGCTGCTCAGGCGCGCCGACGGCCGGCACCACGAGACGCCGTTGTGGGGCCTGCTGCGGCGCTGCCGGCTCCCGTTCCAGCTGACGCTGGGCGCGGCGCTGCTGCGGGCCACCTACCCCCACACCCGGCTCGACATGGTCCGCGAGCACCGGACGGGCATCGGCCAGGTGCTGACCCTGGTACTGATCGGGGCGTCGGCCTGGCTGGTGGTGCGGATCGCCGTCGCGGTGGTGGACTCGGTGTACGCGCGCTACGCGGCGAACACCCGGGACCCGGCACGGGTGCGGCGGGTCCGGACCCAGGTGACGCTGATCCAGCGGGTGGTCATCGCGATCGTGACGACCGTGGCGGTCGCCGCGATGCTGCTGACGTTCCCCGCCATGCAGACGGTCGGCACCTCGATGCTGGCCTCGGCCGGTGTCCTCGGCATCGTCGCCGGTGTCGCCGCCCAGTCCACGCTCGGCAATCTCTTCGCCGGCCTGCAGATCGCCTTCGGCGACATGGTGCGGATCGGCGACACGGTGGTGGTGGACGGGGAGTGGGGCACGATCGAGGAGATCACCCTGACCTTCCTCGCGGTGCGGACCTGGGACGAGCGGCGGATCACGATGCCGGTCTCGTACTTCACCAGCAAGCCCTTCGAGAACTGGTCGCGCGGCGGGGCCCAGATGACCGGCTCGGTCTTCTTCCACCTCGACCACGCGGCGCCCGTCGCCGCGATGCGCGAGCAGCTGCGGGACATCCTGGGCGAGTGCGCGGCGTGGGACGGCCGGGACTGGTCGCTGGCGGTCACCGACACCACACCCTCCACGATCCAGGTGCGCGCGGTGGTCACGGCGAAGGACGCGGACGACATCTGGACGGTGCGCTGCGCGGTCCGGGAGCAGCTGATCGGCTGGCTGCGCGACCACCATCCCTACGCGCTGCCGCGGATCGCCACGGCCCCCGCGGCGCTGCCGCCCGGTGACGCGTGGCCGGCCGTGCACGGCGCGGACGAGAAGCCCGCGGGCTGGGGCCGGGCGCCGCGTACCGGACGCGGCTGACCTTCCGCGCCGGGGCGGGTCAGCGCAGGCTGCGTACGTCCAGCTGCCGCAGCACCCGGTCGACGACCTCGGGGTCCGCGCCCGCCTCGCTGCGCGCGGAGAGCACCGCGTGGCGGGCGGCCGACATCATCTCGCGCTGGATGCGGCTGACCGCCTTGAACCGCTCGGCGCGCTGGGCGTACGCCTCGCGCCGCTCGTCGTCGACCATGTCGGGGCTGATCCGCGCCCCGACGTCGTAGGCCAGTCGCTGGAGGCGTTCCACGACGTCCTCGGGGAACTCCTCGACCTCCTGGATCTCCTTGAGCCGCTGCTTGGCCGCCTTGGCGGCCCGGATCGCGAGGTCCCGCTCCAGCGCCTCCTCGGCGTCGGTGTCCGCCTTCACCCGCAGCTTGCGCACCAGCCACGGCAGGGTCAGACCCTGGAAGACCAGCGTGACCATGATCACGGAGAAGGCGATGAAGACGATCTCGTCACGGCCGGGGAACGGCTTCCCGTCGTCCGTCTTCAGCGGGATCGCGAGTGCCAGCGCGACCGAGGCCACCCCGCGCATCCCCGCCCACCACATGACGACGGTCTCCCGCCAGCCGGTGGGGATCTCCTCGCTGACGTCGCGGCGGGTGTGCAGCCGCTTGGCCAGCCAGGTCGCGGGGAGGAGATAGAGCAGCCGGACGCCGACGACGACGGCGACGACGGCCAGGCCCCAGCCGGTCATCTCCAGCCTGCGGCCGTCGGCCGTCCCGAAGACGTTGTGCAGTTCGAGGCCGATCAGCCCGAAGGCGACACCGGTGACGAGGGTGTCGACGATCTCCCAGAACGTGCGGCCGGTGAGCCGGCCGAGCACGTCGTCGGCGTCGGCGGTGTACTCGGCGAGGAAGAGCGCGGTGGTCAGGACGGCGAGCACGCCGGAGCCCATCAGCTCCTCGGCGAGCACGTAGCTGACGAACGGCACCAGCAGGGTCAGGCCGACCTGGAGGGTGGCGTCGCCGAGCAGGCCCATGAGTTTGATGGTGAGCCAGCCGAGCGCGACGCCCACCGCGACGGCGACGACCGCGGACAGGATCAGCAGTCCGAACGCCTCGGGCAGCGAGAAGGTGCCGCTCACCGCCGCGGCGATGGCCACGTGGTAGAGCACGATCGCGGTGACGTCGTTGAACAGGCCCTCGCCCTCCAGGATGGAGACGAGGCGGCGGGGCAGTCCGACCGATCCCGCGACGGCGGTGGCCGCGACCGGGTCGGGCGGGGCGACGAGCGCGCCGAGCGCGACGGCGGCGGCGAGCGGCAGCCCGGGAACGATCGCGTTGGCCACCGCGGCCACGGCCGCCGTCGTCAGGAAGACGAGGGCGACGGCCAGCAGGAAGATCGGACGCTTGTTGGCGGTGAACTGCCGCCAGGAGGTGCGCTGCACGGAGGCGTAGAGCAGCGGCGGGAGCAGCGCGGGAAGAATGATCTCCGGCGGGATGTCCACGTTCGGCACGAAGCTGAGGAAGGCCATCCCGACCCCGGCGAGGGTCATCAGCACCGGTGCGGGAAGGCCGAGCCGTTCGCCGAGTGGCACGGTGACCACGGCTCCCAGGAGCAGCAGGAGCAGCAGTGCCATTTGGTCCACGGGGTGCCTTCCGGAGCGCTCCGGCCGGGCCCGGTCTCGGCACGGCCAAGGGCCCTCAGCCTGCCATGGGAGTCAGGTAACCCGTGGCCAGGGGGTGCGCCGGGGTGTCAGATCGTCCGGCGCATCGCCCGGTGCGCGATGCCCGCGTCCGGGAACTCGGGGCCGTAGGCCGCGTACCCGAGGCGCTCGTAGAAACCGAGCGCGTGCGTCTGGGCGTGCAGGTCGACGGCGGCCAGACCGAGCTCGCGGGCGGCGTCCTCGATGGCCCGCACCAGCGCCGCGCCGACCCCGAGGCCGCGCGCGCCGCTGGTCACCGCGAGCCGGCCGAGCGAACCGACGGTGAGGTCGCCGCCGGTCTTCGTCTCCGTGCCGGGGCCGTGCAGCAGCCGTCCGGTGCCCAGTGCCGTGCCGTCCTCGGCGACGGCTATGACGTGGACCGCGTGCGCGTCGTAGGAGTCGTACTCGATCTCCTCCGGCACGTTCTGCTCGCCGACGAAGACGTCCTTGCGGACCTGGAAGCAGGCGGCACGGTCCTGCTCACCGGTGACGGTCCGGGTGGTGTAGGCGATCATTCGCTCTCCGCCGCGATCCGGTCGAGGGCCTGCTGGAGGTCGTCCGGGTAGGTGCTGGAGAACTCCACCCAGCTGCCGTCCGCGGGGTGCTCGAAGCCGAGCCGGACCGCGTGCAGCCACTGCCGGGTCAGCCCCAGCCGCTTGGCCATGGTCGGGTCCGCGCCATAGGTGAGGTCGCCGACGCAGGGGTGGCGGTGGGCGGACATGTGCACCCGGATCTGGTGGGTGCGGCCGGTCTCCAGCTTGATGTCCAGGAGGCTGGCGGCGCGGTACGCCTCGATCAGGTCGTAGTGCGTCACCGACGGCTTGCCCTCGGCGACGACCGCCCACTTGTAGTCGTGCGTGGGGTGGCGGCCGATGGGGGCGTCGATGGTGCCGCTCATCGGGTCCGGGTGGCCCTGGACGAGCGCGTGGTACTTCTTGTCGACGATCCGGTCGCGGAACTGGGCCTTCAGCAGGGTGTAGGCGCGCTCGGACTTGGCGACGACCATCAGCCCCGAGGTGCCCACGTCCAGCCGGTGGACGATGCCCTGGCGCTCGGCGGCGCCCGACGTCGAGATCCGGTAGCCGGCGGCGGCGAGGCCGCCGATGACGGTGGTGCCGGTCCAGCCGGGGCTGGGGTGCGCGGCGACGCCGACCGGCTTCATGATGACGACGATGTCGTCGTCGTCGTGGACGATCTCCATGCCCTCGACGGGCTCGGCGACGATCTGCACCGGAGCGGGAGCCTGCGGCATCTCCACTTCCAGCCAGGCGCCGCCCCGCACCCGCTCGGACTTCCCGACGACCGAACCGTCCACCTGCACCTTCCCGGCGGCGGCCAGCTCGGCGGCCTTGGTGCGGGAGAAGCCGAACATGCGGGAAATGGCGGCGTCGACACGCTCGCCTTCCAGGCCATCGGGTACGGGCAGGGTTCGGATCTCGGGATGCGTACTCACCTGTCGAGTATGCCTTGCGCGTCCTAGTCCTTGTGCACGGTGCCGTCGGGGTCCAGGCCCTTGAAGGACAGCAGCACGATCAGGATGCCGCCGCAGACGATGGCGGAGTCCGCCAGGTTGAAGACGGCGAAGTGCGCGGGGGCGATGAAGTCCACCACCGCACCCTCGAAGACACCGGGCGCGCGGAAGATGCGGTCGGTGAGGTTGCCGAGGGCACCGCCGAGCAGCAGGCCGAGCGCGATCGCCCAGGGCAGGCTGTAGAGCTTGCGCGCGAGCCGGGCGATCACCACGATGACGGTCGCCGCGATGATCGTGAAGATGATCGTGAAGGCCTCGCCGAGGCCGAACGCGGCGCCCGCGTTACGGATCGCGTCGAGCTTCAGCCAGTCGCCGAAGATCTCGATGGGCTCCTGGTGCTCCAGCTTCGCCACCACGAGCATCTTGCTGCCGAGGTCCAGCAGGTAGGCGAGCACGGCGACGCAGAAGAGCAGGATGATCCGGCGCCGGCGGGTGGCCGGCGAACGGTCGACCGATGTCTCCGTCTCGCCGTCGTCCGCCACCGGACCGGCGTCCTGCCCGTCCGGCTCGACGGCGTCGGGGGACCCGCTCGCGCCGGCCCGGTCCGGCTCGGCTCCTTCGCGTCCCTCAGCCTCGGGGATGTCCGGCGTACCGATGATGCGCTCCGCCTCTGCCACGTGAGTCCCTCAACCTAGTTCCCGACGGAGAGGCTGTCGGGTGATCTGCGATCGGAAAGCGGACGCGGTCCGGTGCGTGCGGTTCCAAGGCGCCGAGATGTCCTGGCAGCGGAGCTACCGGGGCATTTCGGCAACGCGGGAAGCGTGCGTGCCAGGGCGTGGCCGCCCGATCGCGGATCACCCGACAGCCTCTGGGGACGAGGGTACGACACACCGGTGGGGATCAGCCGCGTCGCTCCTGCTTCTGTTTGTCCTCGACGCAGAGGGTGGCCCGGGGGAACGCCTGCATGCGCGCCTTGCCGATCGGATTGCCGCAGATCTCACAGAGTCCGTACGTGCCCGCGTCGAGGCGGGCCAGGGCCCGCTCGGTCTGCTCCAGCATCTCCTGGGCGTTGGCGGCGAGCGACATCTCGTGCTCGCGGGTGATGTTCTTGGTGCCGGTGTCCGCCTCGTCGTCCCCCGCCCCGTCGCCGGAGTCCCGCATCAGCCCGGCCAGCGCCAGGCCCGAGGCCTCCAGCTCGTTGCGCAGCCGGGTGATCTCGCCGGTCAGCTCGCTCCGGGCGGCCGAGACCTCCTCCGCCGTCCAGGGGTCCTCCCCCGGCCGTACGGCCAGCTCTCCCGGGGTCGTCGCCGCGGCCCGGGCCGGGGGCACGGGCGCGGCGCTCCTGCCGGTGGTCCGGGTCCTGGCCGCGCTCTTCTTGGCTACCACCGTGTGGGCTCCCGTCTGCTCGGCGGCCTCGGCCGCCCCCGTGGCCGCGGACGCGGCCTTCTTCGAAGCCTTGGCGGCCGTGGTCCGCCCGGCCGCGGCCTTCTTGGCCGCCGCCTTCTTGACCGTCTTCCCGGCCGTCTTCTTCGTGGTCCTCTTCGCGGCCCCGGCGGCCCCGGTGGTGCTCGCCGCCGCGTCCTCCGGCCCGGTCCCCGCGTTCGCGTCGGACGTCTTCTTCGCCACCATGGCCGCGGCCCCTTCACGCATTGTGATCTTGCTCGCGAGTCGTGCTGGGACGATAAGTCGACCCCAGCCCCGCGGCAACGGGGCACGCCGCCGCATGGTCCCTCCCCGTGTCCGGATCACTCCGCGCCTGAAACCGTTGTTCCCAGCTCCCCGCCGGGTAATCCGCCTTCCGGCCGCCCGCCGGAGGGTGCCGGGACCCGATGCGCCCCGTCTGGCCATTCGGGTCACTCCGGGGCCGCCGGAAATCCGGTCGGCCGCCGCGCCCCGCGGCCCGTACACTGGCCCCAGCGAGAGGCGTGGATGGGACGAGTAGCGTCGTACGCAGCCAGGAGCGACCCGGGGACGGTGGAAGCCCGGGGGCGAGCGCGTCGTGAAGATCACCCCGGAGCCGTCGGAAGAACGCCCGCCAGGGCCAGTAGAACCGGCATCGCACCCCAATGAGGGGGCCACGGGCGGCACGCCCGGGGCCAAGGAGGGTGGTACCGCGGGATCCGGCATCGGTTCTCGTCCCTCCGACGGAAGTGGAACACGTCCGCCGGAGGAAGCCCGCACATGACATCGCCGCAGTACCGCCAGGTACCCGCCCAGGTCGACCTGCCCGCGCTGGAGCACGCCGTGCTCGACTTCTGGCGCGAGAACAAGGTCTTCGACCGGAGCCTCGAACAGTCCGAGGGCCGCCCCGAGTGGGTCTTCTACGAGGGCCCGCCCACGGCCAACGGCATGCCGGGCGCCCACCACATCGAGGCCCGCGTCTTCAAGGACGTCTTCCCGCGCTTCCGCACCATGCAGGGCTACCACGTCGGCCGGAAGGCCGGCTGGGACTGTCACGGCCTGCCGGTCGAGCTCGCGGTCGAGAAGGAGCTGGGCTTCAACGGCAAGAAGGACATCGAGGCGTACGGCATCGCCGAGTTCAACGCCAAGTGCCGTGAGTCCGTGACCCGGCACACCGACGCCTTCACCGAGCTCACGACCCGGATGGGCTACTGGGTCGACCTCGACGACGCGTACCGCACGATGGACCCCGAGTACGTCGAGTCCGTGTGGTGGTCGCTGAAGGAGATCTTCAACAAGGGCCTGCTCACCCAGGACCACCGCGTCGCCCCGTGGTGCCCGCGCTGCGGCACCGGCCTCTCGGACCACGAGCTGGCGCAGGGGTACGAGACGGTCGTCGACCCGTCGGTCTTCGTGCGCTTCCCGCTCACCTCCGGCCCGCTGGCCGGCGAGGCGGCGCTCCTGGTGTGGACGACGACCCCCTGGACCCTGGTCTCCAACACGGCCGTCGCCGCACACCCCGAGGTCGAGTACGTCGTCGCGACGGACGGCCAGGAGAAGCTGGTCGTCGCCCGGCCGCTCGTCGAGAAGGCGCTGGGCGAGGGCTGGGAGCTGACCGGTGACTCCTTCACCGGCCGCGAGATGGAGCGCTGGACCTACGAGCGCCCGTTCACCCTGATCGACTTCCCGGCGCCCGCGCACTACGTCGTCAACGCCGAGTACGTGACGACCGAGGACGGTACGGGTCTGGTCCACCAGTCCCCCGCCTTCGGCGCCGACGACCTCCTGGTCTGCAAGGCGTACGGACTGCCGGTGGTCAACCCGGTCCGCCCCGACGGCACCTTCGAGGAGAACGTGCCGCTGGTCGGTGGCGTCTTCTTCAAGAAGGCCGACGAGGCGCTCACCGAGGACCTGGCCGCCCGCGGCAAGCTCTTCCGGCACGTCCCGTACGAGCACAGCTACCCGCACTGCTGGCGCTGCCACACGGCGCTGCTCTACTACGCGCAGCCGTCCTGGTACATCCGCACGACCGAGATCAAGGACCGGCTCCTCGCGGAGAACGAGAAGACCAACTGGTTCCCCGACTCGGTCAAGAACGGCCGCTTCGGCGACTGGCTGAACAACAACGTCGACTGGGCGCTGTCCCGGAACCGCTACTGGGGCACCCCGCTGCCGATCTGGCGCTGCGAGGACGACCACCTCACCTGCGTCGGCTCGCGCGCCGAGCTGACCGCCCTCACCGGCACCGACCTCTCCGGCCTGGACCCGCACCGGCCGTTCATCGACGAGATCACGTTCACCTGCACGCACGAGAACTGCCAGCTGGAGGCGTACCGCGTCCCCGAGGTCATCGACGCCTGGTACGACTCGGGCTCGATGCCGTTCGCGCAGTGGGGCTACCCGTACAAGAACAAGGAGATCTTCGAGAGCCGCTACCCGGCGCAGTTCATCTCGGAGGCCATCGACCAGACGCGCGGGTGGTTCTACACGCTGATGGCGGTCGGCACGCTCGTCTTCGACAAGTCCTCGTACGAGAACGTGGTGTGCCTGGGCCACATCCTGGCCGAGGACGGCCGGAAGATGTCCAAGCACCTGGGCAACACCCTCGAACCGATCCCGCTCATGGACCAGCACGGCGCCGACGCCGTCCGCTGGTTCATGGCGGCGGGCGGCTCCCCGTGGGCGGCGCGCCGGGTCGGCCACGGCACGATCCAGGAGGTCGTCCGCAAGACGCTCCTCACGTACTGGAACACGGTCGCCTTCCAGGCCCTGTACGCCCGTACGTCGAACTGGGCGCCCTCCGCGGCCGACCCGGCACCGGCGGACCGCACGGTCCTGGACCGCTGGCTGCTCAGCGAGCTGAACGCCCTGGTGGACCAGGTCACCACCGCGCTGGAGGGGTACGACACCCAGCGCGCCGGCAAGCTGCTGTCCGCGTTCGTCGACGACCTGTCCAACTGGTACGTGCGCCGCTCCCGCCGCCGCTTCTGGCAGGGCGACAAGGCGGCGCTGCGCACCCTGCACGAGGTCGTCGAGACGGTCACCCGGCTGATGGCCCCGCTGACCCCGTTCATCACCGAGCGGGTCTGGCAGGACCTCGTCACACCGGTCACCCCGGACGCGCCGTCGTCGGTCCACCTCTCCAGCTGGCCGAAGGCGGACCTGTCCGCGATCGACCCGGACCTGTCCACGCAGATGGCGCTGGTCCGCCGCCTGGTCGAGCTGGGACGCGCCACGCGTGCCGAGTCGGGCGTGAAGACCCGGCAGCCGCTGTCCCGCGCCCTGGTGGCGGCCTCGGGCTTCGAGAACCTCTCCCCGGAGCTGCACGCGCAGATCACCGAGGAGCTGAACGTCTCCTCGCTGGCCTCCCTGTCCGAGGTGGGCGGCTCGCTCGTCGACACGACGGCGAAGGCGAACTTCCGGGCGCTGGGCAAGCGGTTCGGCAAGGGCGTCCAGGCGGTGGCGAAGGCCGTCGCGAACGCGGACGCCGCGGCGCTCTCCCTCGCCCTGCGCGAGGGCACGGCGTCGGTCGAGGTCGACGGCGAGCAGGTCACGCTGGCTCCCGACGAGGTCATCATCACGGAGACCCCGCGCGAGGGCTGGTCGGTCGCGTCCGACTCGGGCGCGACGGTCGCGCTCGACCTGGAGATCACTCCGGAGCTGCGGCGTGCGGGCCTGGCCCGTGACGCGATCCGGCTGATCCAGGAGGCGCGCAAGAACAGCGGCCTGGACGTCGCGGACCGCATCGCCGTCCGCTGGACGTCCACCTCCCCCGCGACGGCCGAGGCCCTGACCGAGCACGCGTCCCTGATCGCGGACGAGGTCCTGGCCCTGGACTACGCGCAGGGCGAGGCGGACGCGGCGTACGGCGAGCCCTTCGAGGACGAGGGCCTGTCCCTGACGTTCCGCCTCCGCAAGACGGAGCGGTAGCCGCAGCACACGAAGGGCCCGGCCGGACACGTTCCGGCCGGGCCCTTCTGCGTCTCGGCCGCCAATCCAGCCCCGCCGGCGTTTGAGGCGCGGGGGTCCGGGGGCGGAGCCCCCGGTTACGGGAAGGGGCGGGCAGGGGACAGGCCCCGCGCAGCGGCCACCCACAACCCCACCGCACTCGCACCCGCCCACAGCAAAGGGCCGGGCCCCGGGGAATCCCCGGGGCCCGGCCCTCAGCCTGCCGACGGCTACGCGCTCAGCGAGCGCGAACCGCTCAGTTGTCGTCCTCGTCGATCAGGAACCCGCGCATCGGCGAAGGCGCCTGCTGCATCGGCTGCGGCGCCTGCGGCCGCACCGGTGCCATCGGCTGCGTCATCGCGGGCGACATCTGCTGCTGGCCACCGTAGGAGGGGCCACCGCCCATGGACGGGTTGCCGCCCATCTGCTGGTTGCCGTGACCGCCGTGGTTGCCACCCATGGTGTGACCCATCGCACCGGCACCGGCCGGGGCCAGCGAGGGCGACGGCGGCAGCGAGGCGGCAGCCGGCGTCCGCGGCGGAGCCAGCGAGTCGTCGGCCTGGGTCTCCAGCTGACGCAGCTGGCTCTCCAGGTAGGACTTCAGACGGGTCCGGTACTCGCGCTCGAAGCCACGCAGGTCCTCGACCTTGCGCTCCAGCGTCGCGCGGGCCGACTCCAGCGAGCCCATCGCCACGCGGTGCTTCTCCTGCGCGTCCCGCTCCAGGGCGTCAGCCTTGGCGCGCGCGTCGCGCTCCAGGCCCTCGGCACGGCTGCGCGCCTCGCCGACGATCTTGTTGGCCTCGGAACGGGCCTCCGCGATCGCCTGGTCGGCGGTCTGCTGCGCCAGGGACAGGACACGGGCGGCGCTGTCGCCACCGGGGCCCTGCTGCTGCATCTGCGGCGGCTGCTGCATCTGCTGCATCTGCTGCATCTGCTGCTGCTGGGGGTTGTGACCGCCCATGGGGCCGCCCATCGGGCCACCCTGCATCGGGCCGGGGCCGTGCGGGCCCTGCGGACCGGGGCCGTGCGGACCCTGGGGGCCGTGGCCGCTGGGACCGGCGGGCAGCTGCGGAGCACCACCGGGCAGCTGGGGCGGACCCATCTGCGGGGGCTGCTGCTGGACCGGCGGACCAGATATGGCGGCGGGCACGGGCGCACCGGGGCGATCCTGCTGCTCGGGCGGCTTGCGCATGCCCTGCTGCTGCTGGTTCTGCGCGGCGGCACGCGTGGCGGCGGCCAGCTTGGCGCGCAGGTCCTCGTTCTCACGGAGCAGGCGGGTCAGCTCGGACTCGACCTCGTCGAGGAAGGCATCGACCTCGTCCTCGTCGTAGCCTTCTCGAAGGCGGACCGTCGTGAACTGCTTGTTCCGCACGTCCTCGGGGGTCAGCGGCATCTCTTCTTCACCTCTACGTAGTCGTCGGCAGTCGGCAGGACCGTATCGCTCACAGCCTGGTCACGATGCTGATCAGGATGGAAACGATGATCATCAGAACGAAGAAGGACAGGTCGAGTGCCACGCCCCCGAGACGCAGCGGCGGAATGAACCGCCGCAGGAGCTTGAGCGGTGGATCGGTGACCGTGTAAGTGGCCTCAAGGACGACCACCATCGGCTTGCCCGGCTGCCATGAACGTGCGAACTGGAAGACGTAGTCCATGACCAGCCGGAAGATCAGCACGATGAGGAAACACATCAACGCGATGTAGACAACACTTTGTGCGACGCCCATCCTCGCGCTTCCCTCTCCCCTGGCTCTCGTAGCTCCGGCCTCGCGGCCGGGTTGTTCCCGGTGTCGTGTTCTCAGCTCTGGTTGAAGAATCCGCCCTCTGCGATGCGGGCCTTGTCCTCCGCCGTGACATCGACGTTAGCAGGCGACAACAGGAACACCTTCTGCGTCACTCGCTCAATGCTGCCATGGAGACCGAAGACAAGTCCCGCGGCAAAGTCGACAAGTCGCTTTGCGTCCGTATCGTCCATCTCCGTGAGATTCATGATCACCGGAGTGCCCTCACGGAAGTGTTCCCCGATGGTACGGGCCTCGTTGTAGGTCCTGGGGTGCAGCGTGGTGATGCGGTACGGCTCCCGCTCGGACACGACCTTGGGCATGATCACCGGTGCGTTCTTCTCCATGTTCGGACGTTCAGGTGTGATGGATGCCACGGGGGCGATCCGGGCGGGTCGCTCTCTTTCCGCCGGGATCTGAACCGGCTCCCGCTGCGCCGGAGGCTGTACCACTCGTACCGGTTCGTCCCGCTCCCGGTCACGCTCCACCTGATGCGCGGGCTGGTGCCGGCGCCGGTCGCGCTCGGGCTCCGGCTCGGGTTCGAATTCGTCGTCGGGGTCGAACCCCGGACCGTCGTACCCATCGTCCTCCACGAGGCCGAGGTAGACCGCCATCTTGCGCATCGCGCCGGCCATGCTCTGAGTCCTCCGCTCTGTGGTGGATCGGCATCTGTCACCAAGTGCCCGCGATCCACTGTGGCCTGCCCGCCATAGGCGGTAATGACCATATTTTCTGCTGTGGTCCGACTTGCTTGGCGACGTTACCCGAGCCCGGGTCGGACTCCGAGTACCGCAGTACCGACGCGCACATGTGTCGCTCCGGCCGCAACCGCGTCCTCGAGGTCCGCACTCATCCCTGCAGAGACCATGTTCGCAGCCGGATGGTTCCCGCGCAGCCGGGATGAGAATTCCATCAGCCGGTCGAACGCCGCCCGTTGCCTTCCGGCGAACGGTCCGGCCAGCGGGGCGACGGTCATCAGACCGTCGAGCCGCAGTCCGGGTGCGGACGCGACCGCGTCGGCCAACTCCTCGATCCCGTCGGGGGCGACACCGCCGCGCTCCCCCCGCTCTCCGCTCTCCGCGTCGAGCGCGACCTGGATGAGACACCCGAGTTCACGGCCGCCGCGGCCGGCCGCGGCCGAGAGCGCGGTCACCAGCTTCGTACGGTCCACCGACTGCACGACATCGGCATAACTCGCCACAGATCGCACCTTGTTCGTCTGCAACTGACCGACAAAGTGCCATGTGAGGGACAGATCCGCACAATCGGCGGCTTTGGGGGCGGCGTCCTGGTCACGATTCTCCGCGACATGGCGCACACCGAGTTCGTGCAGGATCCGCACATCGCTCGCGGGGTAGGTCTTGGTGACCACGATGAGGGTCACTTCTTCCCGATCGCGACCGACCGCGGCGCAGGCGGAGGAGATCCGTTCCTCCACGTGCGCCAGATTCGCGGAGAGTTGTTCCTTACGGTCCGTCATGCCCTATCCGTCCAGCCAGACATATCCAGCGAGCCGCCCGGTGGTGCGGTCGCGTCGGTACGAGAAGTGGTCGCCCGATTCGATGGTGCAGACGGACGACCTGTGCCGGTCGGTGACCCCGAGGTCCGCCAGCTGCGCGTGGACTCCGGCGGTGACGTCGACCGCCGGCGTTCCCCAGCTGGTCTCGGACCACGAGGCGGGGACGACGGCCGCGACCTCGTCCCGCATCTCGGCCGGCACCTCGTAGCACCGGCCGCAGACGGCCGGTCCGGTGCGGGCGACGATCCGCGAGGCCTCGGCGCCGAGCTCCACCATGGCCCCGATCACTGCGGGCACCACTCCGGCGACCAGTCCGGGCCGGCCCGCGTGTGCTGCTGCGACGATCCCGGCGACCGGGTCGGCGAGCAGTACGGGAGTGCAGTCGGCGGTGAGAACCGCGAGCGGGAGTCCGCGTCGCGCGGTCACCACCGCGTCCACGGCGGGAATCTCGCGGGCGTCACCCCAGGGTCCTTCGACCACGGCGACATCCCGGCCGTGCACCTGGTTCATCCAGACGACCTGTGCCGGATCGAGTCCGCGGGCCCGTGCGGCCCGCTCCCGGTTGGCGAGAACGGCGGCGGCGTCGTCGCCGACCGCGCCGCCGAGGTTGAGCTCCGCGTACGGAGCGGCGCTCACCCCTCCCCACCTGTCGGTGAAGGAGAAATGAGCGCCGCCGTCCGAAGGAACAGAATCCTCATGGCTCACTGAGTGGTGCGGGCCTATCACTTCAAGAAGTCCGGAACGTCCAGCTCTTCGGCCTGGGAGTCCTGGTAGGGACGGGCCGGCGGGACGTGCGGCGGGGTGACCGGGGGAAGGTGGCTCTCATGAGCGGCCGGCACCGGCTCCGACTGGACCGGCGGCTCCTCGCGCGGGGGCACCGAGCCCAGTCCGCCCGTCTGGCGCGCGGGCTCGGCGGCCCGGGCCGGCGTCGCCGGCTCCTCGCGCTTGGTGGAGTTCGCACCCAGGACGTTCTCCCGCCGGGCCGGCGGCTGTCCGCCGTCGAAGCCCGCCGCGATCACGGTGACCCGCACCTCGTCGCCCAGTGCGTCGTCGATGACCGCACCGAAGATGATGTTGGCCTCGGGGTGCGCCGCCTCGCTCACCAGCTGGGCGGCCTCGTTGATCTCGAAGAGACCGAGGTCGCTGCCGCCGGAGATGGAGAGCAGGACACCGCGGGCGCCGTCGATGGACGCCTCCAGGAGCGGCGAGGAGATCGCCATCTCCGCGGCGGCCACCGCGCGGTCGTCGCCGCGCGCCGAGCCGATGCCCATGAGCGCCGATCCGGCCTCGGACATGACCGACTTGACGTCGGCGAAGTCGAGGTTGATCAGACCCGGGGTGGTGATGAGGTCGGTGATGCCCTGGACACCCGAGAGCAGCACCTGGTCGGCCGACTTGAACGCGTCGAGCACGCTGACCTGACGGTCCGAGATGGACAGCAGCCGGTCATTGGGAATGACGATGAGGGTGTCGACCTCTTCGCGGAGTTCGGCGATGCCGTCCTCCGCCTGGTTCGCGCGACGCCGGCCCTCGAAGGTGAACGGGCGGGTGACCACGCCGATCGTCAGGGCGCCGAGCGAGCGCGCGATGTTGGCGACGACGGGTGCGCCACCGGTTCCGGTGCCACCACCCTCGCCTGCGGTGACGAAGACCATGTCGGCCCCCTTGAGGACCTCCTCGATCTCCTCACGGTGGTCCTCTGCCGCCTTGCGACCGACGGCCGGGTTCGCCCCGGCGCCGAGGCCACGGGTGAGTTCACGGCCGACGTCGAGCTTGACGTCGGCGTCGCTCATCAACAGGGCTTGCGCATCCGTGTTGATCGCGATGAACTCGACGCCCTTGAGACCGACCTCGATCATTCGGTTGATGGCATTGACACCACCGCCGCCGACACCGATGACCTTGATGACTGCGAGGTAGTTCTGCGGTGCTGCCACGTCGAAGGCCTCTCGCCTCGAGTTACGTGTCGTCGCTTGGCGGTAGTCCCGCCGCGACGACGGATGCCGATTGGGACGGTCCGAACGCCGACCCAAACCCTAACGTTGAAGTTTAGGGTTACCAGTGTGTCTGCTTCATGGACTCTTCCGAACAGGACACTAAGTCGACAAGTGGCGCACGTTCAACGAACACGCCGAACCTCCCGTTTTTCTTTTCACCCTATGTGATCACCCGTAGCGCTGACCAACCAGGGTGCTGGCCAGGCCGAATGTGCGTCAACTGCCCGACACCGCGGGTGCGGTGGGTGCACTCACGTCGAAGTGTCCCGCTTTGGGAGCGGCTTTCATGAGTGCGGTGAGGACTTTCGCCTTCACCGCACCTTCTTCGCTGCTCCCCCAGATCACCGTGCGGTCCCCGGTGAGTTCCAGGGAGACCGCATCGTACGAGGTGACCCGCACGACCTGGGTGTCCTTGGCGATCCCGACCGGAAGACCGCCCGCGACCCGGACCGCTTCCCGCACCAGCCGGTCACTGCCGAATCGGCGCAGGCTCGCGGACCGACCAGGGGTCAGTTCCAGCAGGGGTACGCGCCCGGGCACCTTGTCCACCGTGGCGAAGCGCACGCCTTTGGCGTCCACTTCAATGAACTTTGCGCCCTTTTTCACCAACAGGACCGGCTTTCGTTCGGTCACTTTAAGTCCGATGCCGTGCGGCCATGACCGTACGACATCCACCGAGTCGATACGAGGCAACTTCTGGCGCAATCTGCCGGCGATGGCGCCGGTGTCCACGGAGACGAGCGGAGCGCCCATCGGCACCGCCGCCGCGTTCTCCACCTCGGCCGGTGTCAGTACGTCGACCCCGGTGATCCGGACCTGTTCGGTGCGGAGCCAGGAGGAGCCGTAGAGCGCCCAGACGGCGCCGGAGCCGAGCAGCAGCACGGCCGCGGCGATCACGATCAGCAGGGTGCGCCGGGACATCCGGCGCCGCTGTTCGCTCGGCGGGCGGTCCGGGGTGTCCTCCTGCTGCCCTGCACCGCGCTGGGCGGTCGTCGGTCCGGCCACGCTCGCCTCCTTATGCCGGGTCCGGGGGCACCGCCCCCGGACCCGTGGGCCTCACGCGCCTCGGCGTGCGGCAATCGCCTCGTACACCATGCCGACCAGCAGATCGTCGGCGTCCCGGCGGCCGAACTCGGCGGCGGCGCGGGACATTTCGTACAGCCGGTGCGGATCCGACAGCACCGGAAGGACGTTGCCCTGCACCCACTCGGGGGTGAGCGCCGCGTCGTCCACCAGCAGACCGCCGCCGGCGTTGACCACCGGCTGGGCGTTGAGCCGCTGTTCGCCGTTGCCGATCGGCAGCGGGACGTAGGCGGCGGGCAGCCCGACGGCGGAGAGTTCGGCGACGGTCATCGCGCCCGCACGGCAGAGCATCATGTCGGCCGCCGCGTACGCGAGATCCATCCGGTCCACGTACGGTACCGGGATGTACGGCGGCATCCCGGGCATGTTGTCCACGCGCGGCATTTCGTTCTTCGGGCCGACCACGTGCAGGATCTGGATCCCGGAGCGCTGCAGCAGCGGCGCCACCCGCTGGACCACCTCGTTGAGGTGGCGGGCGCCCTGCGAGCCGCCGGAGACCAGCAGCGTCGGCAGGTTGGGGTCGAGCCCGAAGGCGGCACGCGCCTCGGGGCGGACCCGGGCCCGGTCCAGGGTGGCGATGGTGCGGCGCAGCGGGATGCCGATGTAGCGGGCACCGCGCAGCTTGCTGTCGGGGGTGGAGACGGCGACCCCGTGCGCGTACCGCGAACCGATCTTGTTGGCCAGGCCCGGCCGGGCATTGGCCTCGTGCACCACGATCGGCACTCCGGCGCGCTTGGCGGCGAGGTAGCCGGGCAGGGCCACGTAGCCGCCGAAGCCGACCACGCAGTCCGCCTTGGTGCGCTCCAGGATCTGCTCGGCCGCCTTGATGGTGCCGCGCAGCCGGCCCGGCACGGTGATGAGCTCAGGGGTGGGCTTGCGCGGCAGCGGCACGGCCGGGATCAGGGCGAGTTCGTACCCCCGCTCGGGTACGAGCCTGGTCTCGAGTCCGCGCTCCGTGCCGAGAGCGGTGATTCCCACGCTCGGGTCCTGCCTGCGCAGGGCGTCCGCGAGGGCAAGCGCGGGCTCGATGTGGCCGGCGGTCCCCCCACCGGCGAGTACGACATGCACCGAAATTCACCGCTCTCCGGACGGACGCTTCTTGACGCGCCGTCTCATCGTCTTCCATCTCACCCCGGGCCTCCGCATGGCCAGGGCCGCCTTCGCGGCGGGATCCGCTCGCGCGAACGCGATCAGCAGCCCGACAGCGAACATGGTCGGCAGCAGGGCCGAACCCCCGTAGGAGAACAGCGGAAGCGGGACACCGGCGATCGGCAGCAGGCCGAGCACCGCACCGATGTTGATCACGGCCTGGGCCGTGATCCAGGTGGTCACACCTCCCGCTGCGTACCTCACGAAGGGGTCCTCCGTGCGTCCGGCCACGCGGATACCCGCATAGCCTAGAGCCGCGAAGAGGGCGAGTACCGACAGCGTCCCCGCCAACCCCAGTTCCTCCCCGGTGATGGCGAAGATGAAGTCGGTGTGAGGTTCGGGGAGTTGGCCCCATTTCTCCACGCTTGCACCGAGCCCGGATCCGAACCATCCGCCGGACGCCAGCGCGTAGATGCCGTGCACGGCCTGCCAGCACGAGCCGCCCGGGCCCGGTTCGCTGGCTCCCATGCAGTCCAGCCGGGACATCCGGTTCGGACTGGTCTTGATCAGCAGGAAGGCGATCAGGCCGGCGGCGGCGAGCACGCCGGCGAACAGCCGGGTGGGCGCTCCGGCCAGCCAGAGCAGTCCGAAAAGGATCGCAGTGAGAATGATCGCAGTGCCCATGTCACCGCCGAGCATGATCAGCCCGAGCAGCATGAACGTGACCGGGACCAGCGGCACCAGCATGTGCTTCCACTGGTTCAGCAGCCGCTTGTCCTGTTTGCGGGCGAGCAGGTCGGCCCCCCACAGGACGAGGGCCAGCTTGCCGAACTCACTGGGCTGGAGCTGGAAGGGGCCGCCGAGGTAGAGCCAGTTCCGGTTGCCGTTGACCGACATCCCTATCCCCGGCACCTGGACCAGCACCATCAGGAAGACGGCGCCCATCAGCAGCGGGTAGGACAGCGCCCGGTGCAGCTTGACGGGCATCCGGGCGGCCATGGCCATCAGTCCGGCGCCGATGACGGCGGCGAGGAACTGCTTGCGGAAGAAGTACGTGCCCGGCTTGTCGAGCTCCAGCGCCTTGATCATCGAGGCGGAGTAGACCATCACGAGCCCGAGCACGGTGATCAGCAGCCCGGCGCCCAGGATCAGGTAGTACGCCGTCAGCGGGCGGTCCCAGGCCCGGCGTGCCTGCTCGTACAGCCGCCGCGCGCCTCCGCCCCGGGGGGAACGGGGGCTGCCGGAGGTCCTGGAGCGGGCCGCCGGGGGCCGCCTGGAGGCGGCGGCCGGCCGGACGCGCAGGGCGAGTCCGGCGGGGAGCGGTGCGCCCGCGGCCGCCAGGAGGGGTGGACGGAGCGCCCGGCTGATCGCCGAGGTCGCCCGTGAGCGGTCCCTGCCGCGTGCGGCAGAGCTCTCTTCGGCCGGCATGGTCCCTGTCCCCTCCACTGCTCGTGCCCGGGGCTTCGGTGCCGAGGGCCCGGGCCCCGGCGCGGTCGCGCGTACCCGGGTGTTCCGGGACCGTACGGCGTGGAGGCCGGGCCCGTCAGTCGTTCTCGGCGGCCTGTGCGCGGACGGCGTCCGCGAAGGCCTCGCCCCGCTTGTTGTAATTGACGAACATGTCCATCGAGGCACAGGCCGGGGCCATCAGTACGGTGTCTCCCGGCCGGGCGAGCCGTGCCGCCTCGCGGACCGCCTCGGACATCGCCCCAGTGTCGGTCCGGTCGAGGTCGGTCACCGGGACCTCGGGGGCGTGTCGCGCGAGGGCTTCGCGGATCAGGGCGCGGTCGGCGCCCATCAGCACGACGCCCCGCAGCCGCTTCGCGCACCCGGTCACCAGCTCGTCGAAGCTCGCGCCCTTGGCCAGCCCGCCGGCGATCCAGACGATGGAGTCGTAGGACGCCAGGGAGGCTTCGGCGGCGTGGGTGTTGGTGGCCTTGGAGTCGTCGATGTACGCCACCCCGGCGACGTCCGCGACGTGCTCGATGCGGTGCGGGTCGGGGCGGAAGGCCCGCAGCCCGTCGCGCACGGCGGCGGGCTCCACGCCGAAGGCGCGGGCCAGCGCCGCTGCCGCCAGCGCGTTGGCGATGTTGTGCGGGGCGGGCGGGTTCACGTCCGCGACCTCGGCGAGCTCCTGGGCCTGCTTCTGCCGGTTCGTCACGAAGGCGCGGTCGACGAGGATGCCGTCGACGACCCCGAGCTGGGAGGGCCCCGGGGTGCCGAGGGTGAAGCCGATCGCCCGGCAGCCCTCCTCGACGTCCGCCTCGCGCACCAGTTCCTCCGTGGCGGGGTCCGCCACGTTGTAGACGCAGGCGACGGTGTTGCCCTCGTAGATCCGGCCCTTGTCCGCGACGTACGCGGCCATGGAGCCGTGCCAGTCGAGGTGGTCCGGCGCCAGGTTGAGGACGGCTGCGGAGTGGGCGCGCAGCGAGGGCGACCAGTGCAGCTGGTAGCTGGAGAGCTCGACGGCCAGGACGTCGTACGTCTCCTCGCCGAGGACCGCGTCCAGCAGCGAGACCCCGATGTTGCCGACCGCGGCGGTGCGCAGCCCGGCCGCCTCCAGGATCGAGGCGAGCATCCGTACGGTCGTGGTCTTGCCGTTGGTGCCGGTGACCGCGAGCCAGGGGGCCGGTTCCCGGCCGTCCCGCCCACGCAGCCGCCAGGCGAGTTCGACGTCGCCCCAGATGGGGACGCCCGCCTCGGCGGCCGCGGTGAAGAGCGGCTTGTCGGGCTTCCAGCCCGGGGTGGTGACGATGAGCTCGGTGGACTCCGGCAGGGTGGCCCCGTCGCCGAGGCGCACGGTGATGCCCTGCGCCTCCAGCTCCGCGGCCTGGGTGCGCGAGCGCTCGTCGTCCCCGTCGTTGACCACGGTGACGACGGCGCCGAGGCCGTGCAGCACCCGGGCCGCCGGGATCCCGGAGACCCCGAGTCCGGCGACCGTGACGTGCTTGCCCTGCCAGTCCACGTTGCTCACTTCTTGGCTGCCCATCCTGCGTAGAAGAGGCCGAGGCCGACGATCACGCACATGCCCTGGATGATCCAGAAGCGGACCACGACAAGGACTTCGGACCACCCCTTGAGTTCGAAGTGGTGCTGCAGTGGCGCCATCCGGAAGACGCGCTTGCCGGTCATCTTGAACGAGCCGACCTGGATGACGACGGACATCGTGATCATCACGAAGAGGCCGCCGAGCACCGCCATCAGGAACTCGGTGCGGGAGCAGATCGCCAGACCGGCGAGCGCTCCGCCGAGGGCGAGCGAGCCGGTGTCGCCCATGAAGATCTTGGCGGGCGACGTGTTCCACCACAGGAAGCCGAAGCAGGAGCCCATCAGCGCGGAGGCCACGACCGCGAGGTCGAGCGGATCTCGCACTTCGAAGCAGGCGCTCGGGTTGGTGAGGGTGGCCGCGTTGGCGCAGGACTCCTGGAACTGCCAGAGCCCGATGAAGGTGTACGCGCCGAAGACCATCACGGACGCACCGGTGGCGAGGCCGTCCAGACCGTCCGTCAGGTTCACGCCGTTGGACATGGCGAGAATCATGAAGAGCGCCCAGAGCACGAACAGCACCGGGCCGATCGACCAGCCGAAGTCCTCGACGAACGAGAGCTTGGTGGAGGCGGGGGTGTTGCCGCGGGCGTCGGCGAACTGGAGCGAGAGCACCGCGAAGGCGATGCCGACGATCAGCTGGCCGGCCATCTTCGCCTTGGCGCGCAGGCCCAGCGAACGCTGCTTGACGATCTTGATGTAGTCGTCGAGGAAGCCGACGAGTCCCATGCCGGCCATCAGGAAGAGGACCAGCACACCGGAGAAGCGCATGTCCTCGCCGGTGATGACCTTCGCCAGCACGTACGCGATGATCGTCGCCAGGATGAAGGCGATGCCGCCCATCGTGGGCGTGCCCTTCTTCGATCCGTGGCTGCGCGGGCCGTCGTCCCGGATGAACTGCCCGTATCCCTTGCGGGCCAGCAGCTTGATCAGCAGCGGGGTACCGACCAGGGTCAGGAAGAGCCCGATGGCCCCCGCGAAGAGGATCTGCCTCATCGGCCGGCGACCTCGCCCTCGGTCGCGTTCTCCAGCAGTGCCGTAACGACCTGCTCCAGGCCGACCGACCGGGACGCCTTCACCAGCACGACGTCTCCCGGGCGCAGTTCACTGCGCAACAGGTCGACGGCAGCCTGTGCGTCGGACACATGCACCGACTCCTCACCCCACGAACCCTCGTTGTATGCGCCCAGTTGCAGCCAGGAGGCTTCTCTGCCCCCGACCGCGACGAGCTTGCTGACGTTGAGCCGGACGGCGAGCCGTCCGACCGCGTCGTGCTCGGTGAGCGAGGCGTCGCCGAGCTCGGCCATCTGGCCGAGCACCGCCCACGTACGACGCCCCTTCCCCATGGCGGCCAGCGCGCGGAGCGCGGCCTTCATGGATTCGGGGTTGGCGTTGTAGGCGTCATTGACGAACGTCACGCCGTCCGGACGCTCGGTGACCTCCATGCGCCAGCGGGAGAGGGTGCCCGCCTCGGAGAGCGCCACGGCGATCTCGTCTGCGGACAGGCCCAACTCATGGGCGACGGCGGCCGCGGCGAGCGCGTTCGACACGTGGTGCTCACCGTACAGGCGCATGGTCACATCGCTGCACCCGGTGGGTGTGTGGAGCCTGAACGCGGGGCGGCCGTCCTCGGTGAGCCGGACGTTCTCACCCCGTACGTCCGCATCCGCGGCTTCACCGAAGAACAGCACCCGGGCCTTGGTCCGGGAGGTCATCGCGCGGACGAGGGGGTCGTCGGCGTTGAGGACGGCGAGGCCGTCCTCGGGGAGGGACTCGACCATCTCGCCCTTGGCCTGGGCGATCTGCTCGCGGCCGCCGAACTCGCCGATGTGGGCGCTGCCGACGTTGAGGACGAGCCCGATCCGGGGCGGGACGAGTCCGGTGAGGTAACAGATGTCGCCGATGTACCGGGCGCCCATTTCGAGGACGAGGTGCTGGGTCTCCGCGGTGGCACGCAGCGCGGTGAGCGGCAGACCGATCTCGTTGTTGAGGTTGCCCGCCGGGTAGACGGTCGGCCCCTTGCGCTCCAGGAGCTGGGCGATGAGGTCCTTGGTGGAGGTCTTGCCGGCGGATCCGGTGAGCGCGACGACGGTGGTGCCGAGGCGGCCGACGACGGACCGGGAGAGGGCGCCGAGCGCCGCCACCACGTCGTCCACGACGATCGCGGGTACACCGACGGGGCGGGAGGCCAGGACGACGGCCGCACCGGCCTCGACGGCGCGCTGCGCGTAGTCGTGGCCGTCGACGCGTTCACCGGCGAAGGCGACGAAGAGGCTGCCTGGCTTCACCTCCCGGGAGTCGATGACGACTGGCCCGCTGACGATGACGGCCGGATCCGGTATGTCGTACGACTGCCCGCCGACGATTTCGGCGATCTCGGCGAGGGAAAGGGCGATCACTTGGTCATCCCTGACTGTTGTTCTCGTGGGTGGGGGCACGGTGGGTGGCGCTCTCGTGTCCCAGGGACCGCTCGATGGCCTCGCGCAGGACCACCCGGTCGTCGAAGGGGCGTACCACTCCGTGGATGTCCTGGCCCTGCTCGTGGCCCTTGCCGGCGATCAGTACGGTGTCGCCGGGTCCGGCGCGGCCGACCGCGGCGGCGATGGCGGCGGCCCGGTCGGCGTCCACCAGGACGTCACCGCGTTCGTGCACGGGCACTTCGGCGGCGCCCGCGAGCATGGCGGCGAGGATGCCGAGGGGGTCCTCGGAGCGGGGGTTGTCGGAGGTCAGTACGGCGGTGTCGGAGAGGCGCGCCGCGGCGGCGCCCATCGGGCCGCGTTTGGTGGTGTCGCGGTCCCCGCCGCAGCCGAGGACGATGTGGAGCTTGCCCTCGGTGACCTTCTGCAGGGAGCGCAGCACCGATTCGACGGCGTCGGTCTTGTGCGCGTAGTCGACGAGCGCGAGGTACGGCTGTCCGGCGTCGACCCGCTCCAGTCGGCCGGGCACCCCGGGCACGGCGGCGACGCCGTCCGCGGCGGTCTGCGGGTCGATGCCCGCGACGGCGAGGGTGACGATCGCCGCGAGGGTGTTGGCGACGTTGAACGGGCCGGGCAGCGGGGCCTTGGCGGTGGCCCGTTCGTCCTTGGGGCCGACGACGGTGAAGGTGGAGCCGAGCTGGCCCACCTCGACGTCCTCGGCGCGCCAGTCGGCGTCCGGGTGGCCCTCGGCGGAGAAGGTGGTGACCGGGACGGATGCCTCGGTGATCAGCCTGCGGCCGTACTCGTCGTCGAAGTTGACGACGCCCTGCCTGCTGCGCTGCGGGGTGAACAGCGACGCCTTGGCCTGGAAGTAGTCCTCCATGCCGGAGTGGAACTCCATGTGCTCCGGGCTGAGGTTGTTGAAGACGGCCACGTCGAAGACGCAGCCGTCGACCCGGCCGAGCACCAGGGCGTGGCTGGACACCTCCATGGTCACCGCGTCGACGCCGCGTTCGCGCATGACGGCGAACAGGGCCTGCAGATCGGTGGCTTCGGGGGTGGTCCGCTCGGACTTGATGCGCTCGTCGCCGATCCGCATCTCCACGGTGCCGATCAGCCCGGTGCTGCGTCCGGCGCCGCGGAAGCCGCCCTCGATGAGGTAGGCGGTGGTGGTCTTGCCGGAGGTTCCGGTGATGCCGATCTGGAGCAGGTCGGTGCCGGGGTGGCCGTAGATCTCGGTGGCGAGTTCGCCCATCCGGCCCCGCGGGTCCTCGGTGACCAGGACCGGGAGTCCGGTGGCCGCGGCGCGTTCGGCGCCCGCCGGGTCGGTGAGGATGGCGGCGGCGCCGAGGCCGGCCGCCTGGGCGGTGAAGTCGGCGCCGTGCAGGCGGGCGCCGGGCAGGGCCGCGTACACGTCTCCGGGGCGTACGGCCCGGGAGTCGTGGGTGATGCCGGTGACTTCGCCGGTGCCGGGCGGCTGGACTCCCAGCCGGGCTGCCAGCGTGACCAGGGAGGTCGGCCGCAGCCGATCCGGGCGGGGCGCTCCCGGGTAGTTCACAGGGGCGTCCTTCTGGGTGGTTCGGGACTGTTCAGCGTGGGGCACGGCGGTGAGCGTACCGGGCCCACCCGGCCTCTCGCGAAGTGAGGGGGCGGCGGTGCGGTCGTTCCCGTTCCGGTTCCCGGGGTCGGGGGTGATGGTTGTCACTGGTGGTCTCCGCGCGTTCACTCGCCGGGTTTGAAGGACACCGGCAGCCGGGCCGGCTTACTGCCGGAGGGTGCGGTCTGCAGCGTCTTCAGCGCGAACTCCATGACCTGCTTGTAGATGGGACCGCAGGTCTGGCCGCCGAAGTGGCTGCCCCTGGTGGGGTTCTGGATGGCGCAGTAGACGGTGATCTGGGGGTTGTCGGCGGGGGCGAAACCGGCGAAGGAGGCGGTGTAGCCGTGGTAGCCGCCGCGTACCGGATCGACTCGGTTGGCCGTACCCGTCTTGCCCGCGACCCGGTAGCCGGGGATCTTGGCCTTCGTTCCGGTGCCCTCCTGGTCGTCGACCACCGACTCCAGCATGGTGGCGAGCGTCTTTGCGGTCTTCTCGCTGACCACCCGGGTCTGGCCGGGGGCTTCGGTGGGGGTGAAGCGTCCGTCGGCGCCCTTGGTGCCGCGGATGAGCGTCGGTTCGATCCGGACTCCGCCGTTGGCGATCGTCGAGTAGATCGAGGCGGCCTGCATCGCGTTGAGCGAGAGGCCCTGCCCGAAGGGGATCGTGTACTGCTGCGAGGTCGACCAGTCCTGCGGCTTGGCGAGGATGCCGGGGGTCTCACCCGGGTAGCCGAGTCCGGTCGGTGAGCCGATGCCGAACTTGCGCAGGTAGGAGTAGAGCACCTTGTTGGCCGCGGCCTGGGTCTTCCCCAGCTGGCCGGTGGCCATGATGGTGCCGATGTTGCTGGACTTGGCGAGTACGCCGTTGAGCGTGAGGTACCAGGTGGCGTGGTCGACGTCGTCCTTGAAGAGCCGGTCGCCGCGGTGCAGCCGGTTGGGCACGGTGACATGGGTCCCGGGGGTGGCGGCGCCCTCCTCCAGCACGGCGGCCATGGACATGACCTTGCTGGTGGAGCCGGGCTCGTAGACGTCCTGGAGGGCCGCGTTGCCGAGCGAGGCGGCGTCGGCCTGCGAGAGGTCGTTGGGGTCGAAGCCCGGGGCGTTCGCCATGGCGAGGACCTCGCCGGTGCGGGTGTTCTGCACGATGACGTAGCCGCGGTCGGCCTTGGACTCCTTCACCTGGTCGGAGATGGCCTTCTGGGCCGCCCACTGGATGTCGCGGTCGATGGTCAGCTCGATGTCGGAGCCGGCGACGGCCGGAACCTCCTTGGTGCCCGCGGTGGGCACCCGGCGGCCGCCGGACTGGGCGTACTTGATGGTGCCGTCCTCGCCCGCGAGCTCCTTGTCCAGCTGCGATTCGAGGCCGCCCGCGCCCTTGCCCTCGGCGTTGACGTACCCCAGTATCCCGGCGGCGAGCCCGCCGTTGGGGTAGACCCGCTTGGTGGTGGACTCCTGGAAGACACCGGCCAGCACATTGGCGCCGGTGCCGCCGGCCGCCTCGTCCTTCTCGGCCTTCTCGGCGAAGACGGACTTGAGGTCCTTGATCTGCTTCCAGACCTGCGGGGTCTGGCGGCGGGCCAGGACCGTGTATCGGCTCTTGGGCTTCGACAGCTTCTTCGTCAGCTCGGCCGCGTCGACCCCCAGGATGGGCGAGAGCAGCGCGGCGGCCTGCTGGGGGGCGTCGGGCGCCTTGCTGTCGGCCGGGGTGAACATCTTGGGGTCGGCGGTGATGTCGTACGCGTCGACGCTGGTGGCCAGCGCGATGCCGCCGCGGTCGGTGATCTGGCCTCGCTCGGCGGCGACGGTGTAGCTGAGGTAGCGGTTCTGTTCGGCCTTGGCCGCGTACGCGTTGGCGTCGACGGCCTGGACCTGGAGGAGCCGCACGACGAACGCGATCATGACGAGCGTCAGCGCGAGGCTGACCAGCCGCAGCCGGGGCCGGGGGCTGCCGAGGCGCAGCGGACGGCCCGAGCGGCCGCGCGGGGTCCGGCCGCGCGGTGCGGCGGCGGGCCGTCGCCGTGGCTCGGGGCGGGCGGCGGACCGGGGGCGGCCGGAGCGGGCCCCCGCGTTGCGCGGGCGTGCCGGGCCGGGTACCCGACGGCGCGGTGGTTCCTGGGAAGGCACTGCGTCACCTGCCGGGGGTCGTGGAGGGCTGGACTGCCGGGGTACGCGGCTTCGCCGATGTGCCCGGCTTCGGCGTCGCGGTTCCGCTCGCGGACGCGCCGGGCTTCGCCGCGGGGGTACTCGGCCCGGTGGCGGCGGGCGTGGCGGTGGCGGTGGGCGAAGGGCTGGGGCCGGACGGGGTCGGTGAGGCGACCGGGGGCGGCTCGGGGGCCTCGGGCTTCGGCGGCGGCGCGGTGACCGGCGCGGCGCCGGCGGCCGAGGGCACGCCGCGGACCGTGCCGTCCGGGTCGAGGAAGGCGGGGCTGCCGCCGGGGACCATGCCCAGCTCCCGTGCCCGGCGGGCCAGGGCGTCGGGCTCGGACGCGCTGTCGACGTCGCGCTGGAGCGCCTGCTGGTCGTCGGTGAGTTCGGTGGTCCGCTTCCTCAGCTCGCTCAGCCGGAACGATCCTTCGTTGAGCGCGGAGTTCAGCAGCAGCAGGGTGATCAGACCACTGCCCAGGAGCAGGACGACCAGCAGGACGAACGGGGTCCGGGCCGCGGTGCTCGGCCCGGACGGCATCAGCCGGGTCAGCCGTGCCGCGCGCCCCTTCAGCCGGCCGTCCGGTTTGCTCACCGCGCCGCTCCGTCCCCGGGCCGGGTCCGTGACGTGTCCGGTCGCCGCCGGCTCATCGCTCCTCCTCGCGGATGCGCTGGGCGCCGCGCAGCCGGGCGGGGGCGGCGCGCCGGTTCTCGGCGACCTCCTCCTCGGTGGGCAGCTCCGCGCCGCGGGTCAGCAGCTTCAGCCGGGGCTGGTAGCGCTCGGGGACGACCGGCAGTCCGGGCGGCGCGGTGTTGGCGGCACCCGCCGCGAACACCTGCTTGACCAGGCGGTCCTCCAGCGAGTGGTAGGACAGCACGGCGATGCGGCCACCGACGGCGAGGCTCTTCACCGCGGCCGGGATCGCCCGCTCCAGCACGGTGAGCTCGCCGTTGACCTCGATGCGCAGCGCCTGGAAGGTGCGCTTGGCGGGGTTGCCGCCGGTGCGCTTGGCGGCCTGCGGCAGGGAGTCCCGGATCAGTTCGACGAGCCGGGCACTGTTGCTGAACGGCTCCTTCTCGCGTTCGCGGACGACCGCGGAGACGATCCGCTTGGCCTGCTTCTCCTCGCCGTACGCCCGCAGGATGCGGACCAGTTCGCCCGGCGGGTAGGTGTTGAGGACCTCGGCCGCGCCGATGCCGGTCGTCTGGTCCATCCGCATGTCGAGGGGGGCGTCCTGGGCGTAGGCGAATCCGCGGTCGGCCTCGTCCAGTTGCATGGAGGAGACGCCGAGGTCGAACAAGACGCCCTGGACCTTGGGGACGCCGAGCCGGGCGAGGACCTCGGGCAGTTCGTCGTAGACGGCGTGCACCAGGGTCGCCCGGTCGCCGTAGGGGGCGAGCCGTTCGCCCGAGAGGCGCAGCGCCTCCTTGTCCCGGTCGAGGGCGATCAGCCGGGCTTCGGGGAACGCGGAGAGCAGTGCCTCGCTGTGTCCGCCGAGGCCCAGGGTGCAGTCGACGACCACGGGCGGCTGCGGGCCCGGTGCTTCCAGAGCCGGGGCCAACAGGTCCAGGCACCGCTGGAGCATCACCGGGACGTGTCGGGTCTGGCTCATGCGCCCTCTCAGGCTCAGGTCCCGGGTGGCTGCACGTACGGCCTGGTCCCCGCCCGCTCGCGAAGGGGAGGTCCGCCGGCGCCGGGGAAGGGGCGTCAGCCGACCGGCGAGCGGGAGAGGGCCGGGCCGTACGTACGCCGCGCACACGGGGAAAACATCGGAATGTGCAGGGTGTCGGTAACTTCCCGTCACTTTAGTCCACCCTGCCATTCGATCGATTCCCGATCAATCAACCCGACAGCGCGTCGGCCCTCGCTTTGTTCACCCGAGCGGGTGACCGAGTGTGAGGCTTGTGGGTTACCTCACAACAAGCGCCGTTGACGTTCTTTGTCCCGTTCCACAGCACGCCCGCCCCGCCGACGAGGGATAACGTCGTATCCATGTCGACTTCTGCGCACACCCCTGCCACGGACCAGGCCCGCACCGGCGGCACCGTCACCGACCGGCTCGTCGAGTCGAACGTCCAGTACGCCTCCGAGTTCAGCGACCCCGGCATGGACGCCAAGCCGGTGCTCCGCGTCGCCGTCGTCGCCTGTATGGACGCCCGCCTCGACCTCCACAAGGCGCTCGGCCTGGCGCTCGGTGACTGTCACACCATCCGCAACGCGGGCGGCGTGGTCACCGACGACGTGATCCGGTCGCTGTCGATCAGCCAGCGGGCCCTCGGCACGCGCAGCGTGATACTGATCCACCACACCAACTGCGGCATGGAGTCCATCACCGAGGAGTTCCGCCAGGAGCTGGAGATGGAGGTCGGCCAGCGGCCGGCCTGGGCGGTGGAGGCGTACAGCGACGCGGACCAGGACGTGCGTCAGTCGATGCAGCGCGTGCGCACCTCGCCGTTCCTGCTGCACACCGACGACGTGCGCGGCTTCGTCTTCGACGTGACCACCGGACTGCTGCGCGAGATCCTTCCGGTTTCCTGACGCGAGGGCGCCGGACGAGCACATTCCGGCAGTGAAAATCCTCCCCGATCCGACATATCGGCCCCGGTTGTCCACAGGCGAGTGACACGAAGCGGTAACGGCAACAAGAATGCGGGTGTGACACCCCGTCGGACCCGTCCGACGCGGTGTCCGTGTTTCGGGGTGGGCCGGGCCGCACAAGGGCGCCGGCCCGTGACTGGGGAATCCCGTGCTCCTGGTGAGCGTGGGGCAGGGCCGAGGAGGGCCGGGTGACGACCTATGACGATCGAGCGAGCCTCACAGATCTGACCACCACAGCGGAGCGGGTGCGCAGGTCGGTGGAAGGTGTGATCGAGGGCAAGCCTGAGGTCGTACGCCTTTCGCTGACCGTGCTGCTCGCGGAGGGACACCTGCTGATCGAGGACGTCCCCGGAGTCGGCAAGACCATGCTGGCGAAGGCGCTGGCCCGGTCCATCGACTGTTCGGTGCGGCGCATCCAGTTCACACCGGACCTGCTGCCCTCGGACATCACCGGTGTGTCCATCTTCGATCAGCAGCGCCGCGACTTCGAGTTCAAACCGGGCGCGATCTTCGCCCAGATCGTGATCGGCGACGAGATCAACCGCGCCTCGCCCAAGACCCAGTCCGCGCTGCTGGAGTCGATGGAGGAGCGCCAGGTCACGATCGACGGGCACACCTACGAGCTGCCCGACCCGTTCATGGTCGTGGCGACGCAGAACCCGGTGGAGATGGAGGGCACGTATCCGCTGCCCGAGGCCCAGCGCGACCGGTTCATGGCCCGGGTGTCGATCGGCTATCCCAGCGCGGAGGCCGAGCTGCAGATGCTCGACGTGCACGGCGGCGTCTCGCCGCTGGACGACCTCCAGCCGGTGGCGCACGCGCACGACATCGTGAAGCTGATCGAGGCGGTCCGCACCGTCCACGTCGCCGACGCCGTCCGGCGGTACGCGGTGCAGCTCGTCGGAGCCACCCGCAGCCACCCCGACCTCCGGCTCGGCGCATCGCCGCGCGCCACGCTCCACCTGCTGCGCGCCGCCAAGGCGTCCGCCGCGCTGAGCGGCCGGGACTACTGCCTGCCGGACGATGTGCAGGAGCTGGCGGTCGCGGTGCTCGCGCACCGGCTGCTGCCCACCGCGCAGGCGCAGCTCAACCGCCGCACCGCCGAGCAGGTCGTGCTGGAGATCCTGCAGCAGACCCCGGTGCCCACGGCGTCGGGCGGCGCGGCCGCCCCGGTCCCGCAGCACCGGCCCGGCTCGGTGTACGGCGGCCGGCAGCAGCCCGGCGCACGGCGGCTCTGATGGCCGCCGGGGGGCCGACCGCGATGGACGACAGCGACGACAAGGGCGGTCTGCGGGCCGCCCTGGGCGGTCTGACCACCCGCGGCCGGTCCTTCCTCGCGGCCGGTGTCGCCGCCGCGGTCTGCGCGTATGTGCTGGGCCAGGCGGACCTGCTGCGGGTCGGCCTGCTGCTCGCGGTGCTGCCCCTGGTCTGTGTGGCGGTGCTCTTCCGGACCCGGTACCGGGTCGCGGGGACCCGGCGGCTCTCGCCGTCCCGGGTGCCCGCGGGCAGCGAGGCCCGGGTCCATCTGCGGATGGACAACGTCTCGCGGCTGCCCACCGGTCTGCTGATGCTCCAGGACCGGGTGCCGTACGTGCTCGGCCCGCGGCCCCGGTTCGTCCTGGACCGGGTGGAGGCGGGCGGGCGGCGCGAGGTGTCCTACCGGGTGCGGTCCGATCTGCGCGGGCGCTATCCGCTCGGTCCGCTGCAGCTGCGGCTGAGCGATCCGTTCGGGATGTGCGAGCTGACGCGTTCGTTCAGCGCCTACGACACCCTCGTCGTCATCCCGCGCACCGAGCCGCTGCCCCCGGTCCGCCTCGCGGGCGAGGCCTCCGGTTACGGCGAGGGCCGGCAGCGGTCGCTCGCGCTGGCCGGCGAGGACGACGTGATCCCGCGCGGCTACCGGCACGGCGACGACCTGCGACGCGTCCACTGGCGGTCCACCGCGCGCTACGGCGAGCTGATGGTGCGCCGCGAGGAGCAGCCGCAGCGGGCCAGGTGCACGGTGCTGCTGGACACCCGGCGGGTCGCCTACCAGGGCACCGGGCCCGACTCGGCCTTCGAGTGGGCCGTCTCCGGCGCGGCCTCCGCCCTGGTGCACATGCTGGAACGGGGCTTCGCGGTCCGCCTGCTGACGGACGACGGCACCGCGGTGCCGGGCGAGGGCGAGAGCGGTTTCGCCGGTTCGACCCAGGACTCGGCGGACTCGGCCGGACTGATGATGGACGCCCTCGCCGTGGTCGACCACTCCGACGGAGGCGGTCTCTCGCGCGCCTACGACGTGCTGCGCGGGGGCAACGAGGGCCTGCTGATCGCCTTCCTCGGCGAACTGGACGAGGAGCAGGCGGCGGTGGCGGCCCGGATGCGGCAGCGCAGCGGCGGGGCCGTCGCGTTCGTCCTGGACAGCACGGCCTGGGTGCACGGCGAATCGCCCGCCTCCCAGGCCGCCTCCGAGGAGCGGCTCCGTTCGCTGCGCGAGGCGGGCTGGACGGCGGTGCCGGTCCGGCCGGGCACGGACCTGGCCCGGCTCTGGCAGCAGGCGAGCCATCACGGTTCGCTGACCCAGTCCGCCGCGGTGGGCGGCACAACAGGCGGCACCACGGGTTTCTCCGGTGGTTGGTCATGAGGGGACGGTCATGAGCGGTCGTGGTCGGCTGGCGCTCGGCGCCTTTGCGGCGACGCTGATGGCGGCTTGTTCGATGCTGCCGCTGGTCGACCCGGTCACCTGGATCCTGCAGGCGTCGTTCCTGCTGGCCATCCAGTGCGGCGTGGGTGCGCTCGGCCGGCGGGTGCCGCTGCCGCGGCTGCTGACCGTCGGCGCGCAGGCGGTCGTCCTGGTGCTGCTGCTGACCGTGGCGTTCGCCCGCGAGCAGGCGCTCGCGGGCTTCGTCCCCGGTCCGCAGTCCGTGCAGCAGCTGGCGGACCTGCTGACGACGGGTGCGGACGACGTCGGGCGGTACACGATCCCGGCCCCGGACACGGCGGGCATCCGGCTGATGCTGGTCGGCGGCGTGCTGCTGGTGGGGCTCGCGGTGGACGCGCTGGCGGTCACGTTCCGCAGCGCCGCACCGGCCGGGCTGCCCCTGCTCGCGCTGTACTCCGTCGCCGCCGGGCTCTCCGACGGCAGCGCGGACTGGCTGTGGTTCCTGCTGGCCGCCTGCGGCTATCTGCTTCTCCTGCTGGCCGAGGGGCGCGACCGGCTCTCCCAGTGGGGGCGCGTCTTCGCCGGGACCAACAGGCCCCGGGACGGTCTGCCCTCGGGGATCGACGCCTCGGGCCGCGGGGCGCTCGCCCCGGTCCGCACGGGCCGCCGCATCGGGGCGCTCGCACTGGGAATCGCCCTGGTCGTACCCGCGGCCCTGCCCGCGCTCGACAGCGGACTGCTGACGGGGCCGGGCGCCGGTAACGGCAAGGGGGGCGGTGGCGGCACCATCTCCGCGGTGAACCCGCTGGTCTCGCTGCAGAACAACCTCAACCAGCCGGAGAACCGGGAGGTGATGTCGTACCGCACCAACTCGGACAGTGTGCAGGACTTCTACCTCCGGATCCTGGCCCTGGACCAGTTCAACGGGAACGAGTGGCGGGCCTCGACGCGCCGGCTGAAGGACGTGCCGAAGCGGCTCCCGACCCCGGCGGGTCTGGCACCGGACGTGGCCGTCACGGAGGTCCGGACGAACATCTCCGCGTCCTCCTCGTACCAGCAGACGTATCTGCCGCTCCCCTACCCGGCGACGGAGGTGAAGGTCGGCGGGCGCTGGCGGTACGAGCCCGAGGGCCGCACCCTCGTCGGTGACGACGGGGAGACGACCAAGGGTGCGCAGTACGAGGTCTCCAGCCTCGTGGTGCAGCCGACGGCCGGGCAGCTCGCGGGTGCGGGCGAGGCCCCGGCGGCCCTGCGCCGCGAGTACACCAAGGTGCCCGACTCCCTGCCGAAGGTGGTCAAGGAGACGGCCGAAGAGGTGACGAAGGGCGCAGCCAACGGCTACGAGCAGGCGGTGAAGCTGCAGAACTACTTCGCGTCGGAGGGCGGCTTCACGTACGACACCTCGGTGAATTCGGGTACCGGCAGTGCCGCGATCGGCCGCTTCCTGAAGGACAGGCGGGGCTTCTGCGTCCACTTCTCGTTCACGATGGCCGCGATGGCCCGGACGCTCGGGATTCCGGCCCGGGTCGCGGTGGGCTTCACGCCCGGGGCCGCGCAGTCGGACGGTTCGATGTCGGTGGGGCTGCGCGACGCGCACGCCTGGCCCGAGCTGTACTTCGAGGGCGTCGGCTGGACCCGCTTCGAGCCCACGCCGACGCGCGGCTCCACTCCGGCGTACACCCTGCCGGACGCACCGACCGGTGATGCCGCGGACCCGGCCCAGCCGGAGACGGGCGCATCGACGGCGGCCCCGGCCACACCGTCCGCCTCGGACAGCTGCCCCGCGCAGATGCGGCGGCAGGGTGAGTGCGGCAGCTCGGCGCTCCCGGGGGCCGTGACGCCCACGGACACGGGGACGCCCGCGGGCACCGTGCTCGGCTGGACACTGGTGGCCGTACTCGTCCTGCTGGTCCCGTTGCTGCCCATGTTCTGGCGCAGCCGGACACGGGCCCGCAGGCTGGGCTCCTCCACCGGGCGCACCCCCGCGGACGCGACCGCGAGAACGATGGCGGCGTGGCAGGAGATCACCGACACCGCGTGGGACCACGGCATCGATCCGGACGAGTCGCAGACGCCTCGGAAGGCGGCGGCACGGATGGTGCGGCTGGGGCGGCTCGACACCGAGGCGGCCGCGGCCGTGCACCGGGTGGCGGGCGCGGTGGAGCAGGTGCTCTACGCGCCGGAGCCGCGGCCGGTGTCGGGGCTCGCGGAGGACGCACAGGCGGTACGGGCGGGTCTGCGGCTCTCCGCCGACCGGTTCGCCCGGTTCCGCGCGGTCGTGGCACCGCGATCGGCCGTACGGGTGGTGTGGGCCCTCTCGGAGCGCCGGGCGGCCCTCGCCGGGAGGTGGCGGCTGCCGCAGCGGCCGGCTTGGCTGAGGCGCCCGTCCGGCCAGCAGGGCTGACACCTCACCCTTCGCGGGCAGGCCCTTCCCGGGGGCCTGCCCGCGATGCGTTCCGGCGCGGGACGGGCCGGCGGCAGGCCGCGCGGCACACGACACCCGACGCCCGGCTTCCGGCTTCCGGCGCCGCGGCGGCCCGACGGCGCCGGAGCGGACGGCCCGGCGCCCGGTGATCCGGGCACGCGTGAGGTGATCCGGGCACGCGTGAGGGGCGGCCGCAGAAATGCGGCCGCCCCTCACCCATAAGTGTTCCGAGCGCCTACTGGCCCTGCTCATCGCGGCGGCGCTGCCACCGTTGTTCGATCCGGTTCATCACGGACCGGCGCTGTTTGGGCTGTCGGCGTTCGCCCGCACCACCCGCGCGGACTGCTGCCTGTTGCTCGCCCGGCTTGGGCGCCTTGCGCCAGCCGGTGACCGCGAGCACCGCGCAGCCCAGCATGACGAGGAACCCGACCACGCTGATCCAGATCTGCTGTGCGACCATTCCGGCCATGAGGAGCGCGATTCCCACCAGGAAGCCAGCAACTGCCTGGTAGACCCGTCGCCGGGTGTATGTACGCAGCCCACTTCCCTCGAGCGCTGTCGCGAACTTGGGATCTTCGGCGTACAGCGCTCGCTCCATTTGCTCGAGCATTCGCTGCTCGTGCTCCGAGAGCGGCACGGAGTCCTCCTCGTCGTCGGCCGCCGGGGGGCGGCCGGTATGCGGCCCTTCCAGGATAGGCAGGGAATCGCCCCCGTGAAACCCGCCCTCTTTGTCAATCAGCCAGTCCGGGCCGCCACGACGGCTCAGCTGCTGAGGCGTTGATTCCCCAACCTCCGCTCCGTCATGCCGGATGGTGTCCCCCGATCATACGGGGCCAAGGCCCTGATCGGGGCTGCTGGGGCGTACTCCGTCTGCAGCTGCGTTGCTGATCAGCCGCGCTGCCGTCGCGATCCGGCCGGCGGCTCAGGCCCGCCTGGTGCCCAGGACGTGCAGCTGGGTGGCCACCGAGTGGAACGCGGGCTCTTCGGCGACCGCCGCCTCCAGCTTGAGCAGGGCCTCCATGGCGCCGGGTTCGGTGTCCACCAGGACACCGGGCACGAGGTCGGCGAAGACGCGCACGCCGTGGACGGCGCCGACCTCCACGTCCGCGCCCTCGACGAGTTCGGTGAGCTGCTGCGCCGTGTAGCGCCGCGGCACGGGGTCGCCCGCGCCCCAGCGGCCGTCCGGGTCGCTGAGCGCCTGCCGGGCCTCGGTGAAGTGGCCGGCGAGCGCCCGGGCCAGGACGGCGCCGCCGAGCCCGGCGGCGAGCAGGCTGAGGGCGCCGGACGGGCGGAGCGCCTCCACCGCGTTGCGCACGCCCTCGGCGGGGTCGTCCACGTACTCCAGGACTCCGTGGCAGAGCACCGCGTCGTAGCCACCGCGCTCGGCCACGTCGAACAGGCCGAGGATGTCGCCCTGGACTCCGCGGACCCGGTCGTCCACCCCGGCCTCGGCGGCGCGGCGCTCCAGCGCGAACAGCGCGTTGGGGCTGGGGTCGACGACGGTGACCCGGTGGCCGAGACGGGCGACGGGCACGGCGAAGTTGCCCGTGCCGCCGCCGGTGTCCAGTACGTCCAGGGCGTCCCTGCCGGTCGCCTTGGCCTGTCGGTCGAGAGCGTCCTTGAGGACTTCCCAGACCACGGCGGTACGGAGGGAGGCGCGGGGGCGCAGCTGGTCCGACACGGCAGTTGACTCCTCGGCACGGTGCCGCCGCTGACGGCGGAGCGTGAACGGCGCAGGTGATAGGTCCCGTCCACCCTATTGCCTCGCGCCGCCGTCCCCGTCATCCCGCATCGGGCCGCTCCCCGCGGGGCTGCGGGAGCACCGGCTGGAGCACCAGCAGCCGCTCCACCAGGCGGAGGAACATCGCCGCGTCCCGGAGCAGGTCGTCCGCGTCGCGCCGGCCGGCCGCGCCGGGGATGCCCGCCTCCGCGCGGGCCCGGCGGCGGGCGCCGGAGGCGAACAGGGCGCTCCACTCGGTGAGCTCGGGGGCTATCTCCGGCAGGACCTCCCAGGCACTGCGGATCTTCTCCCGCCGCCGCGGTGAGGTCTCGGGGCGTCCCCGGACGGCGAGCACCGCGGCGGCGGTGCGCAGCGCGGCGAGGTGGGCGGTGGCGTAGCGCTCGTTCGGCACGTCGAGAACAGCTGCCTCTTCGAGGCCGGCGCGGGCCTGGGCGAGGAGATCGAGAGCGGCGGGCGGCGCGGTGGTGCGCCTGAGTACGGGGTGGACGTCGTGCGCCGGACCGGTCGGTGAGGGGGCAGGGCCGTCTGCGCGGCGTCGCGGAGCGGCTGCTGCGGACGAGTGGGCCATGACAGAACCTCCTGTCTCGTAACGGCTTCGTGGCCGTCTGTATCCATCGTGACGGCCCCCACTGACAATCGGCCCCGATCCCCCTTTGACCTGGCCTTTTGCTTCGCTCGCAAGTTCGGGCTACCTTTTTGCACTGACCAGTCAGTTCAAAAGAAGGGGGAGGGTCTGTGGAGAGCGCGCACGGGGCGGCTGTCACCGCCGACGGCCTCGGCCTCAAGGGGCCGCGCGGCTGGGCCTTCCGGGAGGTGACGTTCAGCGTCTCCCCCGGGTCCCTGGTCGCGATCGAGGGCCCGTCCGGCTCGGGCCGCACCTGCCTGCTGCTCGCGCTCACCGGCCGGATGCGTGCCACCGAGGGCGAGGCGACGGCCGGCGGTCTGCGCCTGCCGCGCCGGGCCGCCGCCGTCCGCCGCATCGCGGCGCTGGGCCCGGTGCCCGGCGTCAGCGAACTGGACCCGGCGTTCACGGTCGCCGAGCACCTGCGGGAGCGCGCCCTGCTGCAACGCCGCTTCGACGCCTCGCTCCGCGCCCTGCTGCGACCGCGCCGCGAGCGCGTCGCCGCCGCCCGGGCCCGGATCGACGGGGCGCTGGAGGCCGCCGGGCTCGACCCCGCCGCCCTTCCCAAGGCCGAGCGGACCTCCGTACGCGATCTGGAGCGGCTGGAGGCGCTGCGGCTCTCCGTCGCCCTCGCCCTGATCGGCCGGCCGCGGCTGCTCGCGGTGGACGACGCCGACCTGAAGCTCTCCGACGCCGAACGCGCCGAGGCCTGGGAGCTGCTGCGCTCGCTCGCCGCCGGCGGCACGACCGTGCTGGCCGTGTGCAGCCAGGCTCCCGAGGACGCCGTCACCGTACGCACGGGCAGCACCGGGGCGACCGCCCCCACCGACACCGGGGAGCCCGCACCGCAGGCGGACCCCGCACACGAGGAAGGGACGGCCGATGCGCTCGCCGAGACTGGCCACGCTTGAGCTGAGGCGCTTCGGCAGGGGCAGGCTGCCGAGGGCCGCCCTCGCCGCCCTCCTGCTGCTGCCGCTGCTCTACGGCGCGCTGTACCTGTGGTCGTTCTGGGACCCGTACGGCCGCCTGGACCGCATCCCGGTCGCGCTGGTCAACGACGACAAGGGCGCCACCGCCGAGGGCAAGCGCCTCGCGGCCGGGGACGAGATCACCGGCAAGCTGCTCGACTCCAAGGTCTTCGAGTGGCACGAGGTGAGCGCCGCCGAGGCCCACGAGGGCGTCGAGGACGGTACGTACTACCTCTCGCTGACCATGCCGGCGGACTTCAGCAGGCGCATCGCCTCCAGCGCCGGCGACTCCCCCGAGACGGGCGCGCTCCAGGTGCGCACCAACGACGCGAACAACTACATCGTCGGCCAGATCTCCCGGACGGTGTTCTCCGAGGTCCGCACCGCCGCGTCGGCCAACGCGTCGCGGGGCTTCCTCGACCGGATCTTCATCAACTTCTCCGATCTCCACGACGCGACGGCCAAGGCGGCCAAGGGCGCGACCGATCTCAAGGGCGGCATCGGCAAGGCGAAGAAGGGCTCGAAGGACCTCGCGGACGGGCTGAAGGACGCGAAGGCCGGCAGCGGCCGGCTGGCCACCGGCATCGTCACGCTCGACAAGGGCGCGGGCGATCTGGAGACCGGCTCGCGCCAGGTCGCCGACGGCACCCAGCTGCTCGCCGACAAGGTCAACGGGGTGGCCGCCGACATCCGCCCGTTCCTGAAGGACAACGGCAAGACGATCGGCGACACGGCCCGGCTCGTCGCCGACTCCTCGCAGACCGTGCGGGACAACCTCGACCTGCTGGTGAAGGCGGCGCCCACCGCCGCCACCGCCGCCCACACGGCCTCCGACGACCTCGCCGACGTCCACCGCACCCGGTGCGTGGAGCAGCCGCTCCCCGACCCCACCGTCTGCGCCCCGCTGAAGCGGGCGGTGACGGCCGCGGCCGATGTCGCCGCGGTGGCCGACGACGTGAACGTCCTGGTCAGGAACCAGAACGGGGACCTCAAGAAGCTGCGCACCCAGCTGGCCACCCTCCAGAAGCAGGCGAACGCACTCGCCGACCGCTCGCCGCACCTGGACGAGGACCTGGAGAGCGCGGTCAAGAAGGTCAACGCGCTCAACACCGGCGCGCACAAGGTCGCCAAGGGCGCGGACAAGCTGCACACCGGCCTGGCCACGGCCAGAACGGGCTCCGCCGACCTGAACACCGGGGTCGGCGCCCTGAAGAAGGGCGCGACGAGCCTGGACAGCGGGATGGTCCGGCTCGGCGACGGCTCGGCGACGCTCGCCCAGGGGCTCACCGACGGCGTGGACAAGATCCCCGACTACGACAAGAAGGACCGCGACGCGCGCACGGGGGTCATGGCCGACCCCGTACAGCTGGCCTCGCAGTCGCTCCACGCGGCCCCCAACTACGGCACCGGCTTCGCCCCGTACTTCATCCCGCTGTCGCTCTGGGTCGGCGCGATGGTGGCGTACATGCTGATCCAGCCGCTCAACCGGCGCGCCCTGGCCGCCGGGGCGCCGGCCTGGCGGATCGCCTTCGCGGGCTGGCTGCCGGTGGCCGCGATCGGACTGCTCCAGGTGGCCGCGCTGATGTCCGTACTGCACTGGGGGCTCGGCCTGCAGATGACCCGCGCCACCGGGACGATCGGCTTCCTCGCCCTGGTCACCTGCTGCTTCGGCGCGATCGTGCAGTGGCTGAACGCCCGCTTCGGAGCCGCCGGACGCATCCTCGTCCTCGCCGTGCTGATGCTCCAGCTGACCTCGGCCGGGGGCACGTACCCCGTACAGACCAGCCCGGGCTTCTTCAACGCCATCCACCCCTACCTGCCGATGAGCTACGTCGTCGAGGGCCTGCGCCGGCTGATCACCGGCGGCGGACTCGGCCCGGTCTGGCAGGGCTGCGCTGTGCTCCTGGCCTTCACCGCGGGGGCGCTCGCGCTCACGGCCCTCTCCGCACGCCGCAGGCAGGTGTGGACGCTGGACCGCCTCCACCCGGAGCTGAGTCTGTGAGCTCTCCGGGACCTGTGAGAATCAGGAGCATGGAAAGCAGTAGCACCACGCGCCGCCAGGCCACCCGGCAGAAGCTCTACGAAGCCGCCGTGACCCTCATCGCCGAGAAGGGCTTCTCGGCGACCACGGTGGACGAGATCGCCGAGCGCGCCGGGGTCGCCAAGGGCACGGTCTACTACAACTTCAAGAGCAAGACGGAGCTCTTCGAGGAGCTGCTGCGCCACGGTGTCGGGCTGCTCACCTCCTCGCTGCGCTCGGCCGCGGAGGAGACCGACGAGCGCGGCGGCAGCCGGGTCGAGGCGCTGGACGCCATGATCCGCGCCGGTCTGGCCTTCATCGACCGCTATCCGGCCTTCACCCAGCTGTACGTGGCCGAGCTGTGGCGCACCAACCGCGCCTGGCAGGCCACCTTGCTGGTGGTGCGTCAGGAGGCCGTCGCCGTGGTCGAGGGAGTGCTCAGGGAAGGTGTCGCGGGCGGTGAGCTGAGCGAGGAGATCGACATCCCGCTGACGGCGGCCGCTCTGGTCGGCATGGTGCTGGTGGCGGCACTGGACTGGCAGGCGTTCCAGCCGGAGCGGTCGATCGACGACGTGCACTCGGCGCTGTCGCTGCTGCTGCACGGGCGGGTCAGCGGGCGCTGACACCGGCGGCCCCCCGTACGGCTCCCGGACGTGACGAAGGCACCGGCCGGACGGGGCTCGATCCCCCCGAGCCTCGTCCGACCGGCGCCTTCCGTGCTGCCGGAGAACCTCCCCCGTGACCCCGTGCGTTCCCCCGTGGTCCCGAGTCCTCCGCCGTGCACCCCCGTTGGGAAGAAGTGCCGCGCCCGCTCCGCCGCCCCGTGCCGGCGGTACCGGCGCAGCGCCCCTCCCGTGCTCCCCACTCTGCCGTTTGCGCAGGTCGCGGCCCATCCGCGTCCCTACTCATCTCACCCTCTAGGTACGGATACTCAGACCTGCGCACCCGAGCCCTCCCGCGCCCGTGCGCCACCTGGTTACGATCACGTCCGTGTCCGTACTCCCCCTGGTGTTCACGAGTGGCTGGGCGAGCGGGATCAACGCCTACGCGGTGGTCCTCCTGCTCGGCATCTTCGGTGCGACCGGTGTCACCGACGAGGTGCCGGCGTCGCTGCAGCGCACCGATGTGCTCGTCGTGGCCGGCGTGCTCTTCCTGTGCGAGGTGGTGGCCGACAAGATCCCGTACGTGGACTCGGTCTGGGACACGGCGCACACCGTCATCAGGCCGGTCGCCGGCGCCGTCGTGGCGGCGCTGCTGGCGGGCGACGACGGTTCGCTGCCGGAGCTCGCGGCCGGGGCCATCGGCGGTTCCACCGCGCTGATGAGCCATCTGGTGAAGGCCGGCACCAGGATGGCGGTCAACACCTCCCCCGAGCCGTTCAGCAACATCGCGGTGAGCGTCGCCGAGGACCTGGGCGTCGCCGGAATCATCACGTTCGCCATATTCCATCCGTGGATCGCGGCGGGCATCGCCGCGGTGCTGCTGGTCCTCGGCCTGGTGATACTGGTCTTCCTGGCCTCCCGGATCCGCCGTTTCCTGCGCCGCAGGGCGCAGCGGCGCGAGGAGAGGCGCCTCGCGGAATCCGTATCGCACCGGCCTGACGGCTGAGCTGTCCGAGGCGGCCGTTAAGGTCGCTGGCATGGCACGTATTGCGGTGATCGGCGCCGGGATGGGCGCGATGTCGGCGGCGGCCCGGCTGGCCGTGGCAGGCCACCGGGTGACGGTGTACGAGCGGTCGCAGAGTTACGGCGGCTCGCTCGGCCGCCATGCCCGCGACGGCTTCGCGTTCGACACCGGACCCGGTCTGCTCCATCTCCCCGCCGTCTACCGCGACCTGTTCGTGAAGACCGGCAAGGAGCCGCTGGAGCGCTGCGTCACCCTGACCCAGGTCGACCCGGCGAGCCGCCACGTCTTCGCGGACGGCACGGACGTGTCCCTGCCGAACGCCTCGCGGGCCGGCACCGTCGCGGCCCTGGACGCCGCGCTCGGCGGCGGCGCGGGGGGCAGCTGGGGCGCGTTCCTCGACCGGGCCAGGGACGCGTGGGACCGGTCGCGGCGGCCGCTGCTGGAGGAGCCGTTGCGCCCCGACTGGCAGGTGCTGGGCCGCGATCCGTATCCGGCGCCGGTGCGGCGCCGGCTGCTGCGCCCGGCGCTGCGCGCGGGCACGGTGGCGGAGATCGGTTCCTGGGAGCTGGCCGACCCCCGGCTGGCCGCCGTGCTGGACGGGTACGCGCTGTCGTACGGCCTGGATCCGCGGCGCGCCCCGGCGAGCGCGGCCCTGCTGCCGTACATGGAGGAGACGTTCGGCAGTTGGTACGTCTCCGGTGGCATGCGGGCGCTGGCGCAGGCGGTGTACGAGCGGTGCCTGGCCCGGAAGGTGGAGTTCGTCTTCGGCGCCGAGGTGGCCCGGGTCCTGGAGAAGGACGGCCGGGCGGCGGGCGTCGAGCTGACGGACGGGACGGTCGCGGAGGCCGCCCATGTGGTGCTGGGCGCCCGTCCGCGTCCGGGGCTGACGCCCGCTCAGGAGCTGTGGCGGGACGGTGATGTGACGGTGCAGCCGCGGGCGGAGGGTTCCGGGCCCACCGGCCGGTTCCTGGTGCTGCTGTCGCTGCGCGGCGCCCGGCCGGCCGGCGCCGCGCACCGGACGCTGGTGCATCCGGCGGACCGGACGGCCGAGCAGGAGGCGGTGTTCGGTGGCCGGCTCGCCGCGGATCCCACCGTGACGGTGCTGCGCCCCGACGATCCGTCGACCCGTCCCGACGACGCCCACGAGGCCGTGACGCTGACGGCGACGGTCGCCCCGCACGGCCCGGTGGACTGGACCGACGAGGCCGTGCGGACCCGTTACGCGGACACGCTGATCGACGTGGCGGGCGCGGCCGTGCCGGGCCTGCGGGAGCGGGTGCTGCGCATGGAGGTGCGCACGCCCGCGGAGACCGAGGCCGAGACCGGTGCGGAGGGCGGGGCCGTTCCGGCGCCCGCGCTGGCGGGCGCCGCGGGCGGCTTCCTCCACGCGGGCAACCGCACCCGGCTGCCCGGGCTGTTGCTGGCGGGCGGCTGGGCGCATCCGGGCGGCGGGCCCGCGCACGCGGGGATGTCCGGCTCGCTGGTCGCGGGGATCGTCGTCGAGGGGGACGGATTCCGCGGCTCGCAGTGAGACCGCGGACCCGGAGGGTTCAGTAGCGGTACTGGTCGTTGTAGCCCGTGTCGTAGCCGTTCGGGTACGGCGTCGGCTGGGCGGGCTGCTCCGGCGGCATCGGCGGGTACTGCTCGCCCTCGCGCTGCTGCGGCACCCAGACCCCGCCCGGCGGGGTGTCGGGGGCGTAGGGCTGGGACTGGGCCGGCTGCTGGGCGTACGGGTCGGCGAACTGCTGGCCGTTGCCGTAGCTGTCGTAGTTCTCGTCGTGCCCGTAGCCCCCGTACGTGCCGTACTGCTGCGTCCCCGCGGTGGTGCCGATGTACGGGTCGGAGTAGGCGGCGTACTGCTGCTGGTCCGTGCCGTAGTCGTACTGACCGGTGCCGGCGCCGGCGTAGGTGTCCTGGCCCGCTCCGGTGTACGGGGATTCCTGGCCCTGGGCCGGATACGCGGAGTAGTCGGTGTACGGGTCGTACGCGGCGTACTGCGGCTGCCCCTGGGGCTCGTGGTGCTGGTCCTGCTGCGGGCGGGGATCGGTGTAGATGCCGTACTGCCCGGTGTCGTCAGGCAGCGGCTCCGGCTCGTAGACCGCGGCCGGTCCGGACAGCGGTGCGGCCGCCGGCGGCGCCGGGGTCTCGTGGCCGTACTCCATCTCCAGGTCCGAGACCTGGAGCGTGGGCTCCCGCTCCGCGCCGGCGCGACGGCGGCGGCTCTCCCCGGGGCTGCCCCCTATGGCCCAGCCCGTCGAGAAGCCGCGGCGGAAGGAGAGCGTGACGTACGTCTGCCCCGTCGCGAAGGCGATCGCGCCGAGGGCGATGACGGGCACGGACGGCATCAGGACGCCGATGACCACACCGACGAAGCCGGTGAAGGCGAGCAGGCGCCAGCGCAGGCGTGCCTTGTACTGCAGCAGCACCTCACCGAGCAGCCACAGCGCAACGATGCCGAACGCGATGTAGAGGACCGTCCAGCCCATGCCCGCCCCCTTCTACGGCCACCGCCCCGGGGTGGTGGCGGGTACGGCCGGTCACGACTGCTTGTGCAGTCCGAGATTCTCGTAGATTTCGAGCGTCGCCGTCGAGTTGTTCAACGTGATGAAGTGCAGTCCGGGGACACCCTCGGAAAGCAGCTTCGCGCAGAACCGCGTTGCGAAGTCGATGCCAATGGAGCGTACAGCGGCGGGATCGTCCTTGGCGGCGAGGATGCGTTCTTTCAGGTCCGCGGGCAGGGTCGCGTTGCTGAGCTGGGCGAATCTCTCCAATTGCCGGACGCTGGTGAGGGGCATGACCTCGGGGATGACCGGGGTGTCGCAACCCGCAGCGACCACCCGGTCACGCATCCGGAGATAATTCTCCGGGTCGAAGAACATCTGCGTGATCGCGTAGTCCGCACCGGCGCGGCACTTGTCCACGAAATGCCGGATGTCGCTGTCCCAGTCGGCCGAGCGCGGATGCCGTTCGGGAAATGCCGCGACGCCGACACAGAAATCGCCGGATTCCTTGATCAGCCGGACGAGGTCCGCCGCGTACCGCACACCCTGCGCATGCTCGACCCACGGTCCCATCGGGTCGCCCGGCGGATCTCCGCGCACGGCGAGGATGTTCCGGATCCCGGCGTCCGCGTACTGGCCCACCATGTTGCGCAGCTCGGCGATGGAGTGGTTGACCGCCGTGAGGTGCGCGACCGGGGTGAGGGTGGACTCGGCCGCGATGTCCTGGGTCGCCTTCACCGTCCCGGCCCGGGTGGAGCCGCCGGCGCCGTAGGTCACGGAGACGAAGCTCGGCTGCACCGCCTCGACCCGGCGCAACGCGTTCCAGAGATTCCGCTCGCCCTTCTCGGTCTTGGGCGCCCAGAACTCGAACGAGTACGAGGTCTTGCCGGTCGCGAGCATCTCACGCACGGTGCGCGCGTGATCTGTCCTGGTGGAAGGTGTGCCAAGGGCCATACCGGCAGGTTAACCAGGGCACGGCGAGCACCCAACCGAACTGGGGCGATTTGGCTTGATTGCCCGAACTTTGTCCACGCTTCGGACACTCCTGTCCCGAACCGGCCGGTCGGGTTCCGGGTCAGGCGCCGGCGCGGTCCCGGATCCGGGCGGCCAGGTCCGCGGCCGCTGCGGCCGGATCGGCGGCCTCGGTGACGGCCCGCACGACGACGACCCGGCGTGCTCCGGCGTCCAGCACCTGGTCGAGGTTGCCCGCGTCGATCCCGCCGATGGCGAACCACGGGCGGGCGGGGGCGAGCGAGGCGGCGTACCGCACCAGGTCCAGGCCGGGGGCGTGCCGGCCGGGCTTGGTCGGGGTGGGCCAGCAGGGGCCGGTGCAGAAGTAGTCGACGCCGGGCTCGGCGACGGCCGCGTCGACCTCGGCCTCGGCGTGCGTGGAGCGGCCGATGACCACGTCCTGGCCGATGACGGCGCGGGCGGCCGGGACCGGCAGGTCGCCCTGGCCCAGGTGCAGCACATCGGATCCGATGGCGTGGGCGACGTCGGCCCGGTCGTTGACCGCGAGGAGCTTGCCGTGCCGCTTGCAGGCGTCGGCGAAGAGCGCGAGGTGTTCGAGCTCCTCTGCTGCCTCCATGCCCTTGTCGCGCAGCTGGATGATGTCGACACCGCCGGCGAGGACCGCGTCGAGGAACGCGGGCAGGTCACCCTGGCGCCGGCGGGCGTCCGTGCACAGGTAGAGCCGGGCGTCGGACAGCTGCGCGCGAGGCGTGGACATGGTGCGGTTCCCCCCGGGGAAGGCGATGGCGGTGGTTCGGTGGTGCGCACGGGGAATGCGGGCCGCGCGGCGCGGCCCGCATTCCCCGTGCGGCGGTCGGTCAGACGGCGAGCGCCTGGGCGCGGCGCTTCACCTCCGTGCCGCGATTCTCACTCAGTGCCTGCGCGGGCGTGCCCGGCAGGCTCGGGTCGGGTGTGAAGAGCCATTCCAGCATCTCCGCGTCGGAGTAGCCGTCGTCCCTCAGGAGCGTCAGGGTCCCCGAAAGGCCCTTGACCACCTTGTCGCCGTCGATGAAGGCGGCAGGCACCTGGAGCGCCCGGTTCTCACCACGGCGCACGGCGATGAGCTGGCCCTCCTTGACCAGCTGGCGCACGCGCGTCACCTCGACATCGAACATTTCGGCGATGTCGGGCAGGTGGAGCCAGGCGGGGACGAGAGCATCGATCTTTGCGTCAATCTCGGTCACGGGGACAAGCGTGCCATCCCGGACCGACAGTCGGTACCCGGGCCGACCGTACGGGGGTCGGACACCTGGTCAGAGCGTGGCCGATTTCAGCGGCACGGAGGGGTCGGCGACCCGCTCCGGGTCGAGTTCCGCCCCTGATTCGACGAGTTTGCGGCCCTGCGCGAGATCGCGCGGACGGCCGACCGCCAGTACGGCGACGAGCGCACCGGCGCGCAGCCAGCAGACCGACCACGCGGGGTCCGCCGGATCACCCCGCCACACCAGCGCGTCGGCCCCCGTGTGATGGCCCGCGTACTGGACGAAGCGGCCGAACTGCTCGGACCAGAAGTAGGGCACGGGGTCGTAGACGGGGGGCTGCCCCCCGTCCTCCCGGACGACGGCGGCGGCGACCGTGCGGGGGCCCTGGAGGGCGTTGTCCCAGTGGTGGACGAGCAGCCGTTCGCCGTACCGGGCCGAGGGGAAGGAGGCGCAGTCCCCGACCGCGTACACGTCGGGGAGCGAGGTGCGCAGCGACGCGTCGGCGGTCACCGATCCGTCCGGGCCGAGCGCGATACCCGATCCGGCCAGCCAGCCGGTCGCGGGCCGGGCTCCGATGCCGACGACGACCGCGTCGGCCGGGAGGGTGCGGCCGTCCGCGAGGGCGACCCGGCCGGGCTCGACGCGGGCGACCCGGGCGCCGGTGAGGAGCACGGCGCCGCTCTCGGTGTACCAGCCGGCCATCGGGGCGGCGACCTCGGCGGGCAGCGCGCCGGCGAGCGGGCGGTCCGCGGCCTCGACGACGGTGACGGCACAGCCGGCCGCCCGGGCGGCGGTGGCGAACTCGGCGCCGATCCAGCCGGCGCCGACGACCACGACGTCGTGCTGCCGTTCCAGGACCGGGCGCAGCCGGGCGGCGTCGTCCAGTGTGCGCAGGAGGTGGACGCCCGGGACGCCCTCGGAGCCGGGCAGCACCAGGGGTTCGGCGCCGGTGGCGACGACCAGGGCGTCGTACGGGACGGGCCCGTCCGGGGTGTCCAGTTCGTGGTCGGCCGCGCGCAGTGCCGTCACGTCGAGCCCGAGCCGCAGGGTGATGCCGAGCGCCTCGAAGTCGATGTCGAAGGCCGAGTCCTCGGCCTTGCCGAGGAGGACCGCCTTCGACAGCGGCGGCCGGTCGTACGGCTGGTGCGGTTCGGCGCCGATCAGCGTAACGGGGCCGGTGAAGCCCTGTTCGCGCAGGGCCACCGCGGTCTGCACGCCCGCCATGCCCGCTCCGGCGATCACGACGCGGCGGCCCGGCCGCGCTGCCTGCTGCTGTCCGGTCTGTTCGCTCACCTGTCCACCTTAATCACCTGACGGTCCGTCAGGCAGGTGGTTCCCGGATCGTCGCCCCGGACGCTCTCCCCGCGCCCGCGTCCACCGCGCCACGGCTCCCTTACCGGCCACGCGGGACGGGGTCTAGGGTGGCCCGTGCAAAGAACTCGCGGGAGCCCGGGCGCACCGGGCTGAGAGGGAGGCTGAACGGCCTCCGACCGTACGAACCTGATCCGGGTCATGCCGGCGAAGGGAGGGGCTGGACGCCCATGCGTATCCACCACACGAGCGGGTCCGACGTCCTCGTCATCGGGGGCGGCATCATCGGCCTGGTCACCGCCTGGCGGGCGGCGCAGCGCGGTCTTTCCACCGCCGTCGTCGATCCGGATCCGGGCGGCGGGGCCGCCCGGGTCGCGGCCGGCATGCTGGCCGCCGTCACCGAACTCCACTACGGCGAGGAGATGCTGCTCGGTCTCAACGTCGCCTCCGCCGTGCGCTACCCGTCGTTCGCGGCGGAGCTGGAGGCCGCGAGCGGACAGGACATCGGCTTCCGGACCTGCGGCACCCTGGCCGTCGCGCTGGACGCCGACGACCGCGCCCATCTGCGGGACCTGCACGCCCTGCAGCGGCGTTCGGGGCTGGAGTCCGAGTGGCTCACCGGCCGTGAGTGCCGCCGGCTGGAACCGATGCTGGCCCCGGGCGTACGGGGCGGGCTGCGGGTCGACGGCGACCATCAGGTCGACCCGCGCCGGCTGGCCGCCGCGCTGCTGACGGCGTGCGAGCGGGCCGGAGTCGTCTTCCACCGCCACCGGGCCGAGCGGCTCACGGTGGCGCGCGACCGGGCGACCGGAGCCGGGCTGGCCGACGGCACGCACCCGGCGGCCGATCAGGTCGTGCTCGCCGCGGGCAGTCTCAGCGGCCGGCTCGCGGGCGTGCCGGAGCACGTCCTGCCGCCGGTCCGCCCGGTGAAGGGCCAGGTGCTGCGGCTGACCGTACCCACCGCGTACGCCCCCTTCCTCTCCCGCACCGTGCGGGCCGTGGTCCGGGGCAGCCACGTCTATCTCGTACCGCGCGAGAACGGCGAGCTGGTCGTCGGCGCCACCAGCGAGGAGATGGGCTGGGACACCACCGTCACGGCGGGCGGCGTGTACGAGCTGCTGCGCGACGCCCACGAGCTGGTGCCGGGCATCACCGAGCTGCCGCTCACCGAGACGCGCGCCGGTCTGCGCCCCGCCTCCCCGGACAACGCCCCGCTGCTCGGCCGCACCGCCCTGCCCGGCCTCCATCTCGCCACCGGCCACCACCGCAACGGGGTGCTGCTCACCCCCGTCACCGGTGATGCCATGGCGCAGCTGCTGGCCGACGGCGAGCTGCCCGAGGTGGCCCGCCCCTTCTCCCCCGGCCGTTTCTCCCCCACCGCCGCCCCCGCACGTCAGGAGCAGCCCGCATGAGCGAGCCCGTCCCCCTCCCCGCCTCCGTCTCCGTGTCCGTGAACGGCGAGACCGTCGCCGTCGCGCCGGGCACCACGCTGGACGCCCTCGTCGCCTCGCTGACCGGTGCGCCGTCGGGCGTCGCGGCCGCCCTGAACGAGACCGTCGTACCGCGCGGCCAGTGGCCCGCGGCCGCGCTCGCCGACGGCGACCGGGTCGAGGTCCTGACCGCTGTCCAGGGAGGCTGACCGTGTCCGACGACCTCTTCACCCTCGGCGGCACCGTGTTCGGCTCGCGGCTGATCATGGGAACGGGCGGGGCGCCCAGCCTGGATGTGCTGGAGCGCTCGCTGACCGCCTCCGGCACCGAGCTGACCACCGTCGCGATGCGCCGGCTGGACCCGACCGTGCAGGGCTCCGTGCTCTCCGTCCTGGAGCGGCTCTCCATCCGGGTGCTGCCGAACACCGCGGGCTGCTTCACGGCCGGCGAGGCCGTGCTCACCGCCCGCCTCGCCCGCGAGGCGCTCGGCACCGACTGGGTCAAGCTGGAGGTGGTGGCCGACGAGCGCACCCTGCTGCCGGACCCCGTCGAGCTGCTGGACGCGGCGGAGACGCTGGTGGACGACGGCTTCACCGTGCTGCCCTACACGAACGACGACCCGGTGCTGGCCCGGAAGCTGGAGGACGTGGGGTGCGCGGCGGTCATGCCGCTCGGCTCCCCCATCGGCTCCGGTCTGGGCATCCGCAATCCGCACAACTTCCAGCTGATCGTCGAGCAGGCGCGGGTGCCGGTGATCCTGGACGCGGGCGCCGGCACCGCGTCGGACGCGGCGCTCGCCATGGAGCTGGGGTGTGCGGCCGTGATGCTGGCGTCCGCGGTGACCCGGGCCCAGGAACCCGAGCTGATGGCCGCCGCGATGCGCCATGCGGTGGAGGGCGGGCGGCTCGCGTACCGGGCGGGACGCATCCCGCGCCGGCACTTCGCGGAGGCGTCGTCACCGGCGGCGGGGCGTGCGGTGCTGGATCCGGAGCGCCCGGCGTTCTGAGCCGGGCGCCCGGCCGGTGCGTGAGGCGGATCTCATGGACCGGTCGCGGCCCGACCGGGGCCCGGGCCACGCCCCGGTCGGTGACGGCGGATCGCATGTCCCTGTCACGGCTCGGCTGCAGTACGGCCCCGGGATCGCCCCGGCCAGTCGGCCGTGTCCGCGGTGGCTCGTAGACTCGGCTGCGTGGATACGACCCTCCAGGACCCTCTCGTCGGGCAGCTGCTCGACGGCCGCTACCGCGTCGATGCCCGCATCGCCGTGGGCGGCATGGCCACGGTCTACCGGGCCATGGACACCCGGCTCGACCGGGTGCTCGCCCTCAAGGTGATGCATCCGGCGCTCGCGACCGACGCCTCGTTCGTCGAGCGCTTCATCCGCGAGGCCAAGTCGGTGGCCCGGCTGGCGCACCCCAACGTGGTCGCGGTCTTCGACCAGGGCGCGCAGGAGCAGTACGTCTACCTCGCGATGGAGTACGTCGCCGGCTGCACGCTGCGCGACGTGCTTCGCGAGCGGGGCGCCCTTCAGCCGCGGGCCGCGCTGGACATCCTGGAGCCGGTCCTCGCCGCGCTGGGCGCCGCCCACCGGGCGGGTTTCATCCACCGGGACATGAAGCCGGAGAACGTGCTGATCGGCGACGACGGCCGGGTCAAGGTCGCCGACTTCGGCCTGGTCCGGGCGGTCGGCTCGGTCACGGACACCACCGGCACCATCCTGGGCACGGTCTCCTATCTCGCCCCCGAGCAGATCGAGCACGGCACCACGGACACCCGCGCCGATGTGTACGCCTGCGGCGTCGTGCTGTACGAGATGCTCACGGGCGCCAAGCCGCACACCGGGGACTCCCCCGCGCAGGTCATCTACCAGCATCTCAACGAGGGCGTCCCGGCTCCCTCGGCCGTCGTCCCCGGACTCGCGCCCGGGCTCGACCACCTGGTGGCGAGCGCCACCGCCCGTGACCCCGAGGCCCGTCCGTTCGACGCGGTGGCGCTGCTCGCCGAGTCCCGCGTGGTCCGGTCCGGCCTCACCGACGCCCAGCTGGACGCGGTGCCGCCGCAGGCCGTGGCCGAGGTGCACGACGACGCCGAGGACCGTACCCGGGTGATCCCCCGGGTGCTGCCGCCCGGCCAGGGCACCGCGCACCACACCAGCCGGCTGGAGATGCCCCCGCCGCTGCCCCCGCAGCCGCCGGCCCGGCCGGGCCGGCGCGGGGCGCCGCGGCGCGGCGTCATCGCGGTGGTCCTGGCCCTGCTGCTGGTCCTGGGGGTCGGCGGTGGCGTCTGGTACATCAACGTCGGACAGTTCACCCGGGTCCCCTCCCTGCTGGGCCAGAGCCAGAAGGCGGCCGAGGGACGGCTCTCGGACGCCGGTCTGGAGCTGAAGGGCGTCCGGCGGGCCTACAGCGACACCGTCGACCGCGGTCAGGTGATCAGCAGCGACCCGAAGTCGGGTGCCAAGATCCGGGGCAACGGCTCGGTCGCGCTCGTCGTCTCGCGCGGGCCCGAGATCGTCCAGGTCCCCGACGTCGCGGGCATCGAGCTGTCCGACGCCAAGCGGCGGCTGGAGAAGGCGGGCCTGGCGCCCGGCATGATCACCAAGGAGTTCAGCGAGGACGCGGCGGCCGGTGAGGTGGTTCGTACGGACCCGGAGGCGGGCGCCGAGCGCCACCCGGACACCGCGGTCGCGATCGTGGTCTCCAAGGGCAGCCCGGTCGATGTCCCCGACGTCACCGGCGAGTCGGCCGACGACGCCACGGCGGAGCTGGAGGACGCCGGCCTCAAGGTCGTCGTCGCACCGGGCCGGGTCAGCTCCCCGGAGGACGAGGGCAACGTCGCCCGCCAGTCGGTCCCCGAGGGCACCGAGGCCGCCGAGGGCGACACCGTCACCCTGACCGTGTCCAGCGGCCCGCGGATGATCGACGTCCCGGACGTCACCGGCAAGGACGTCGACGACGCCCGCGGCGAGCTGGAGGACGCGGGCTTCGAGGTCAAGGTCGACCGCCCGTTCCTCTCCTTCAGCGACACCATCGCGAGCCAGTCCGTGGACGGCGGCGACCGGGCGCCCGAGGGCAGCACCATCACCATCAAGACCAAGGGGCTCTAGATCACCATGCGCAACCCTGTCGGCGGTCACGTCCCGGTGGCCGGCGGCCTCGCCAAGGTCGGGCTCCCCTACGCCCGCGGGATGGGCGCGGAGGCCGTCCAGGTCTTCGTCGCCAATCCGCGCGGCTGGGCGACCCCGGCCGGGAATCCGGCGCAGGACGAACAGTTCCGCACCGAGTGCGCCGCCGAGTCGATACCGGCGTACGTCCACGCCCCGTATCTGATCAACTTCGGCTCGCACACCCCGGCGACCGTCGAGAAGTCCGTGGAGTCGCTGCGCCACTCGCTGCGCCGGGCCCGCGAGATCGGCGCCCTGGGCGTCGTGGTGCACACCGGTTCGGCGACCAACGGCCGGCCGCGCGAGGAGGCGCTGGCCCAGGTGCGCACCCACATGCGGCCGCTGCTGGACGAGCTGACGCACGACGACGACCCGTTCCTGCTGCTGGAGTCGACCGCGGGCCAGGGTTTCTCGCTCTGCTCACGGACCTGGGACTTCGGACCGTACTTCGACGCGCTCGACGCCCACCCGAAGCTCGGCATCTGCCTCGACACCTGCCACATCTTCGCGGCGGGCCACGATCTGGCCGGGCCGGGCGGCATGAAGGAGACGCTGGACCTGCTGGTGGAGACGGTCGGCGAGGGCCGGCTGAAGCTGATCCACGCCAATGACTCCAAGGACGTGGCCGGGGCCCACAAGGACCGGCACGAGAACATCGGCGAGGGCCACATCGGCGAGGAGCCGTTCCGGGAGCTGTTCTCGCACCCGGCCACCGAGGGGGTGCCGCTGGTCATCGAGACCCCCGGCGGCACGGCGGGGCACGCGGCGGACGTGACCCGGCTGAAGGAGCTGCGCGGGCGGGACTGACCGGGCGGACACCCGTTGAGGAATACCCCAGGGGGGTATACGGTTCCTATGGTCGACAGGAACCGCTCCTCGGCATTGGGGGAACACCATGCAGGACCACGCAGAGCACGGGCAGCACACCGGTCACGCGGGCCACGGTGAGCACGGGGCCGGCGGCACGAGCTGGGCGACGGCCGCCCGGGCGACCCTCCACTGCCTCACGGGATGCGCCATCGGCGAGGTCCTCGGCATGGTGATCGGCACGGCGTTGGGCTGGGGCAACGTACCGACGATGGTCCTGGCGATCATCCTGGCGTTCTTCTTCGGCTACACACTGACCCTGCGGTCCGTCCTGAGGTCGGGCATCGACTTCGGGACCGCGTTCCGGATCGCCCTCGCGGCCGACACGCTCTCCATCGCGGTGATGGAGCTGATCGACAACGGGGTGATCGTCCTGTGGCCCGGCGCCATGGACGCGATACTCTCGGACGCCCTGTTCTGGGGAGCGCTCGCGATCTCGCTCGCCGTCGCGTTCGTCGTCACCACACCGGTGAACAAGTGGATGATCGGCCGCGGGAAGGGCCACGCGGTGGTGCACCGCTACCACCACTGAGCGAGCGCGGCGGGAGGTGCGGGGTCAGAGCTCGGGGCCGTCCCCGGGCTCCTCCTGGTAGGAGTAACGCTGCTCCCGCCAGGGATCGCCGATGTTGTGGTAGCCGCGCTCCTCCCAGAAACCCCGGCGGTCGGCGGTCATGTACTCGATGCCCCGGACCCACTTGGGGCCCTTCCAGGCGTACAGGTGCGGCACGAGGAGGCGGAGCGGGAAACCGTGTTCGGCGGTGAGCAGTTCGCCGCCCTTGTGGGTGGCGAACAGGGTCCGCCCTGAGGTGAAGTCGTCCAGCCGGAGGTTCGAGCTGAAGCCGTACTCCGCCCAGACCATCACATGGGTGACCTGGGGGGCGGGCGGTGCGAGAGCCACGACGTCACGGGCGAGCACCCCGCCCCATTCGGCGCCGAGCATGCTGAATTTGGTCACGCAGTGAAGATCGGCGACGACCGAGGAGAAAGGCAGTGCGGAGAATTCCTGATGGTTCCAGCAGTGCTTCTCGCCGTCGGCGGTGGCACCGAAGACCCGGAACTCCCAGCGGTCGGGCTTGAACTTGGGCACCGGACCGTAATGGGTAACCGGCCAGCCGCGCTGCAGTCGCTGTCCCGGCGGAAGCTCGGACTGCTCTGATGCGCGGTGTTCCCGGCTTTCCGGCTGACCCATGACTCCATGGTGACAGACAGGCAGGGGTGGTCATGACCAGGGCAGAGGCGATTCGGGCAACTCCTACTAAGCGTGCACTTACTGGACGACCACCGGGTGCGATGCGAGGATGCGGCCAACTTGCCCAGTTCACCGGTTGGAAGGAGCCTCTGCGATGCAGGGCGACCCCGAGGTCCTCGAGTTCCTGAACGAACAGCTGACCGCCGAATTGACTGCCATCAATCAATATTTTCTGCACGCGAAGATGCAGGACAACTTCGGCTGGACGAAGCTCGCGAAGTACACACGCGCCGAGTCCTTCGACGAGATGAAGCATGCCGAGATCCTGACCGACCGCATTCTCTTCCTCGACGGGCTGCCGAACTACCAGCGCCTTTTCCATGTACGGGTGGGCCAGACGGTCACCGAGATGTTCCAGGCGGACCGCCAGGTCGAGGTGGAGGCGATCGACCGCCTCAAGCGCGGCATCGAGCTGATGCGCACCAAGGGCGACATCACGTCCGCGAACATCTTCGAGTCGATCCTGGCGGACGAAGAGCACCACATCGACTATCTCGACACCCAGCTGGAACTGGTCGAGAAGCTCGGCGAGCCGCTCTACATCGCGCAGCTGATCGAGCAGCCGGAGAGCTGACCGGAGCCGGGCGGCGTCAGGCGGCGTCGGGAAGCGACAGCGACGCGGGAACGGGGCCGGTGCCGGTGGCGACGACCTGATCGGCATCGGGAACGGCGCCGGCCGTGAGACGGTCCGCGGTGCCCGGCGTCCGCTTCTGGTCCAGCAGATCACGACGCGGGCAGGCGCCGCGGCCGAGCATCGCCTGGATGGCGCGGACACAGCCGCCGCAGTCGGTCCCCGCCTTGCAGGCGGAGGCTATCTGGCGGGGCGTGCAGGCGCCCGCTTCCGCATGCTTCTTGACCTGCTGCTCCGTAACGCCGAAGCACGAGCAGACGTACATGCGGTTCACCTCCCGGCGGGATGGATCGTGGCTGCCGCCCCTTAATCGGTGAGGCTAACCTAACCTTACCCGCCGCTCAAGGCCCGCAAAAGCCCCGGAACGCACTGTGGGGCACGGATCACATCGATCCGTGCCCCACAGTCGTACGTGTGCTACCTGCCGTGATGCCTACTGGTCCCGGTACATCTCGGCGACCAGGAACGCGAGGTCCAGCGACTGGCTGCGGTTGAGCCGCGGGTCGCAGGCGGTCTCGTAGCGCTGGTGGAGATCGTCCACGAAGATCTCGTGGCCGCCGCCCACGCACTCGGTGACGTCGTCACCGGTGAGCTCGACGTGGATGCCGCCCGGGTGCGTGCCGAGGCCCTTGTGCACCTCGAAGAAGCCCTTGACCTCGTCCAGGACGTCGTCGAAGCGGCGGGTCTTGTGGCCGGACGCGGCCTCGAAGGTGTTGCCGTGCATCGGGTCGGTCACCCAGGCCACCGTCGCGCCGGACGCGGTGACCTTCTCGACCAGCTCGGGGAGCTTGTCGCGGACCTTGTCGGCGCCCATCCGGACGATGAAGGTCAGCCGGCCGGGCTCGCGCTCGGGGTCGAGGCGCTCGATGTAGCCGAGTGCCTCGTCGACGGTGGTCGTCGGGCCGAGCTTGATGCCGATGGGGTTGCGGATCTTCGAGGCGAACTCGATGTGCGCGCCGTCCATCTGGCGGGTGCGCTCACCGATCCACACCATGTGGCCCGAGGTGTCGTAGAGCTGGCCGGTGCGCGAGTCGGTGCGGGTGAGCGCCGACTCGTAGTCCAGCAGCAGGCCCTCGTGCGAGGAGTAGAACTCGACGGCCTTGAACTCGGCCGGGTCCGTGCCGCACGCCTTCATGAAGTTCAGCGCGTTGTCGATCTCGCGGGCCAAGGCCTCGTAGCGCTGGCCGGACGGGGACGACTTCACGAAGTCCTGGTTCCAGGCGTGCACCTGGCGCAGGTCGGCGTAACCGCCGGTGGTGAAGGCGCGGACGAGGTTCAGCGTGGAAGCGGATGCGTGGTACATCTGCTTCAGCCGGTCCGGGTCCGGGATGCGGTCGGCCTCGGTGAAGGCGAAGCCGTTGACGGAGTCGCCGCGGTAGGTCGGCAGCGTCACGCCGTCGCGGGTCTCGGTCGACTTGGAGCGCGGCTTGGAGTACTGACCGGCGATCCGGCCCACCTTGACGACGGGCACGGAGGCCGCGTAGGTGAGGACGGCGCTCATCTGGAGCAGCGTCTTCAGCTTGGCGCGGATGTGCTCGGCCGACACGGCGTCGAAGGCCTCGGCGCAGTCACCGCCCTGCAGCAGGAACGCCTCGCCCTTGGCGACGGCTCCCATGCGGGCGCGCAGCTGGTCGCACTCGCCGGCGAAGACGAGCGGCGGATACGACGCGAGGTCCGCGAGTACATCGCGCAGGGCCTCGGAGTCGGGGTACTCGGGCTGCTGCGCCGCGGGAAGGTCTCGCCAGGTGTTGCCACCGGCGACGGAGGTATTGGCGTTCACGGTCACGCCTCCACATTACGGGGTCGCGTCCACCGTTTTTCCGGGTGCTCAACGGATGAGACGGTCCCCGGCCCTGCCAGTGACGAGGACCACAACAGGGCCTGCTAGCCTCACGTCTTTCTGAATTGAACAAGTGGACCACAGGGGTGGGGCTTTGAAGCGGAATCACCGCAGGGACCTCAGGAAGAGACGACTGCTGTACGGGGTGGGGGCGGCGGTCGTGGCGACCGCCACGATCGGCACCCTGGCCATGGCCTCGCAGGACACCACCACCGCGGACGGCAAGCAGGTGTCCGCGGCGGGTGCGCTGCAGAAGCAGTTCGCGGACGCGGCGTCCGAGTTCGACGTCCCGCAGAGCGTGCTGATGGCGGTCTCGTACCGGCAGACGCTGTGGGAGAGCCACGACGGCGAGCCGAGCACGAGCGGCGCGTACAACGTGATGGGGCTGACCAGTGTGTCGCCCGACGACGTCGAGCAGCCGGACGACAAGGCACGTCTGGCGCACATGAACATGAGCGGCCGGCCGGAGTTCGAGAAGACCTTCGACGCCGCCAAGGCGCTGCGCAGCCTGCCGAAGAAGACCGTGGACACCGACGACCCGCGGCTGCACACCCTGGACGAGGCCGCCGGTCTCATCGACTCCGGCACGGACGCGGTCCGCAACGACACCGAGGAGAGCATCCGCGCGGGGGCGGCGCTGCTCGCCGAGTACCAGCGGGATGCGACGGACTCGCTGCCGGACGACGCGGCCCACTGGTATCCCGCGGTGGCGCGCTTCAGCCAGTCGCCGGACAAGAAGGGCGCCGACCTCTTCGCGAAGCGCGTCTTCGAGTCGATCAGGACGGGTGAGCAGGCGCTCACCCAGGACGGCCAGCAGGTCACGCTTCCCGCCGACCCCTCGGTCGAGCCGGTCAAGCCGTCGAACGTGCCGCTCGCCGCGACCTTCGCGAGCACCGCCGCGGTCCCGACGCCCGAATGCCCGGCCGGTCTGAACTGCAACTTCGTTCCCTCGAAGACGTCGAGCACGGGCAAGCGCAGTTACACGCCCGCCGTGCGGCCCGCGCAGGGCGTCGACATCCGGCAGATCGTGATCCACGACACCGAGGGCGACTACGCAACCTCGCTCAACACGCTCACGAGCCCGGACTCGGCCGTGAGCGCGAACTACCTCGTCCGCGCCTCGGACGGTCTGGTCACCCAGCTGGTCGAGAACAAGAACCTGGCGTGGCACGCGGGCAACTGGACCCTGAACATGCACACCATCGGGGTGGAGCACGAGGGCTACGCCATCAAGGCGGGCAGCTGGTACAGCGAGTCGCAGTACGAGTCCACCTCGGCCCTGGTGAAGTTCCTGGCGGACAAGTACGGCATCCCGCTGGACCGCGAGCACATCATCGGACACGACGATGTGCCCGTACAGCTCGACCGGAACAGCTCGGACACCCACTGGGACCCGGGACCGTTCTGGGACTGGAACCACTTCATGGACCTGATGGGCGCTCCGACGGGCGCCGGTGGCGCCGGCGGTCCCGTCAAGGCGGGTCAGCTGGTCCGTGTGGTGCCGCCGTTCACCACGGCCAACCAGCCCAAGCTGACGGTCGGCACCAAGGCGGTCACCACGCAGCCGGCCAACTTCGGCTACCTCTACACCTCGCCGTCGACGACCGCGACCACGCTGAGCGACCCGTACTTCTCGGCGCTCTGGAGCGAGGGCTCGAACTGGTCCAACAAGGTCCGCGCAGGCGGCACCTACGTCGTCGCCGAGGCGAAGACCGACTGGACGGCGATCTGGTACGGCGGGAAGAAGGGCTGGTTCCACAACCCCGGCGGCCAGTACACCGTGCCGCTCGCGTCCGCCCCCCGCCTGGTGAAGGCCAAGGCAGGTGTGACGGTCCGGATCTACGGACGCTCCTACCCGGAGACCGCCGCCTACACCGCCGCGGGCCTGGAGGCTCCGACGGACAACCCGGACTACCTGACCAAGTACACGCTCCCCGCCGGCCAGGCGTACGCGCAGGCGGGCCCGGAGGTGAAGGGCGACGACTGGTTCGGCTCCGCCCAGAAGAACGTCGTGGGCACCACCGGCTACCTTCCGATCCGCTACAACCACCGCATGGCGTGGGTGAAGGCGAGCGACGTCACGACCGGCACCAGTGTCGCCCCGGACGCCGGCACCAACCGGTACAACATCCTGGGCCGCGACTCCGCCGGTGTGCTCTGGCAGTACCAGGGCACCGGCAGCGCCACCACGCCGTTCTACGGCCGCTACCGGGTGGGTCCGGGCTGGCAGGGCTACAACGCCCTCACGGCGATGACCGCGCTGCGGGCCGACGGCACGGGCGACATGGTGGCCCGGGACACGAGCGGCTACCTCTGGTACTACCGGGGCGGCAGCAGCCCGAGCAAGCCGTTCATGACCCGGCTGAAGGTCGGCGGCGGCTGGGGTGTCTACAACGGCATGTGGGGCGCCCGCGATCTGAACGGTGACGGCAGGGCCGACCTGATCGCCCGCGACGCGTCCAACGTCCTCTGGTTCTACCAGGGCACCGGCGACCCGGCGAAGCCCTTCGCGACGAAGGCACGGGTCGGCGGCGGCTGGGGGGTCTACAACACCCTGGTCCCCACCGGTGACCTGACCGCGGACGGCAAGGCGGACCTGGTGGCCCGGGACAAGGACGGGGTGCTGTGGCTCTACAGGGGCACCGGCGACCCGGCCGCGCCGTACGCCGCGCGCAGCCAGGTCGGCAAGGGCTGGGGGGTCTTCAAGGACCTCCTCGGTCCGAGCGACCTGAACCGTGACGGCATCCCGGACCTGATCGCCCGGGACAGCGCGGGCGTGCTCTGGTACTACCGGTCCACGGGTGACCTGGCGAAGCCGTTCGCGCCGATGGCGAAGGTCGGCGGCGGCTGGGGCATCTACAACACGCTGGTCTGATCCTCGTCGGATCAGGCCGGTGAAGGGGTCCGGTCCGCCCGCTGGGCGGATCGGGCCCCTTCGTGCGTCGTGATGGGTTAGGGTTCGGGCATGTTCGCGCACTCGACCCGTAATTGGTGGTGGACCGCTCATCCGGCGGCCCACTGATCGCGCGTACACACCGACGCAGAGGCCGCCCGAGGGGCGGCCTTTTCCGTGTTGACGGGCCGTTCCTCCCAGCTGATTCACGTTGATTCCAGTGGAAGGAACACCACCGATGGCACCGCACGCGATCATCTCCAGACTCCTGGGCGACGACTGCCCGCCGTTCGCCCTGCTGCGCAGGCGCACCCCCGGTCACGACCACGACACCGTCGAGGTGCTGATCGGCCGGGTCCGGGAGGTGGACCGGCTCGCCGGGATCCCGGTGGGCGAGGCGCCCGCGCTCGCCCTGGTGCCGTTCCGGCAGATCGCCGAGCGCGGCTTCGACGTCCGCGACGACGGCACTCCGCTGTCCGTGCTCCTCGCGGACGAGACGTACACGATGACGCTCGACGAGGCGCTGGAGCTGCTCCCCCGCCATGCGGTGCGGGTCGAGGACGGTGCGTTCGACGTGTCCGACGAGGAGTACGCGGGGACGGTGCGGCGGGTCATCGAGGACGAGATCGGCCGTGGCGAGGGCGCGAACTTCGTCATCCGGCGCACCTTCCGCGGTGAGATCCCGGGGTTCGGCCGGGCGGACGCGCTGGCGTTGTTCCGGCGGCTGCTGGCCGGTGAGCGGGGCGCCTACTGGACGTTCGTCGTGCACACCGGGGACAGGACGCTTGTGGGGGCCAGCCCCGAGGTGCACGTCCGGATGTCCGGCGGGACGGTCGTGATGAACCCGATCAGCGGAACGTACCGCTACCCCGCCGAAGGGCCGACCGCCGAGAACCTGCTGGCCTTCCTCGGTGACCGCAAGGAGACCGAGGAGCTCTCCATGGTGGTCGACGAGGAGCTCAAGATGATGTGCACCGTCGGCGACATGGGCGGGGTGGTGATCGGTCCGCGGCTCAAGGAGATGGCCCATCTCGCGCACACGGAGTACGAGTTGCGCGGGCGTTCCTCGCTGGATGTGCGGGAGGTGCTGAAGGAGACCATGTTCGCGGCGACGGTCACCGGCTCCCCCGTGCAGAACGCCTGCCGGGTGATCGAGCGGTACGAGTCCGGCGGGCGCGGCTACTACGCGGGCGCGCTGGCGCTCCTGCGACGGGCCCCCGACGGCACGCAGACGCTGGACTCGCCGATCCTGATCCGGACCGCCGACATCTCGGCCGCCGGGGAGCTGCGGGTACCGGTCGGGGCGACGCTGGTGCGCCACTCGGACCCGGAGAGCGAGGTCGCCGAGACCCATGCGAAGGCGGCCGGTGTGCTGGCCGCGCTGGGTGTGCGGCCGGGCCGGCCGAAGGCCGAGGGGGCGCGGCCGCGGCTGGCCGACGACCCGCGGGTGCGGGCGGCCCTGGATGCCAGGCGGGACGGGCTGGCGCCCTTCTGGCTGCGGATGCAGGAGCGCACCGACACGCTGTCCGGCCATGCGCTGGTGATCGACGGCGAGGACACGTTCACCTCGATGCTGGGGCATCTGCTGCGCGCATCGGGTCTCGACGTGTCGGTGCGCCGCTACGACGAGCCGGGGCTGCGCGAGACCGTCCGGGCGCACGAGGGGCCCGTCGTGCTGGGCCCGGGGCCGGGCGATCCGGGCGACCGGACCGATCCGAAGATGGTCCTGCTGCGCGCGCTGGCCGCGGAGCTCGTCCGGGACCACCGGCACGGGCTGCTCGGGGTGTGCCTGGGCCATGAGCTGATCGCGGCGGAGCTGGGGCTGGAGATCGTCCGCAAGACCGTGCCGTACCAGGGGGCGCAGACCCGGATCGACCTGTTCGGACGCCCGGAGACCGTCGGCTTCTACAACAGCTTCACCGCGCGCTGCGACGAGGCTGCCGTCACCGAGCTGTCGGCGCACGGAATCGCGACGAGCCTGGACCCGGCGACCGGGGAGCTGCACGCGCTGCGCGGGCCCGGCTTCGCGTCGGTGCAGTTCCATCCGGAGTCGGTGCTGACGCTGCGCGGGGCGGCGATCGTCGGCGAGCTGCTGGCGGGGCTGCCGGTGCGCGGCTGAACCCGTCCGGTCCGGGCCCTGGCGTCGTCAGGTCCCGGACCGGGCCGGGACCAGGACGTTGTCGCTGCGGCGGCCCGCCAGGTAGTCGTCGACGTTCTGGACGGTGGCGCCGATGATCTGGCCCAGCGCGTCCTCGGTGTAGTACGCCTGGTGCGAGGTGACGAGCACGTTGGGGAAGGTGACGAGCCGGGCCAGGGTGTCGTCGTCGACGCCCTCCAGGGACTTGTCGAGGAAGAAGAGCCCGGCCTCCGCCTCGTACACGTCGAGTCCGACGCCCAGGAACCGGCCCGCCCGCAACTCCCCGACCAGGGCGGCGGTGTCGATGAGTCCGCCGCGGCTGGAGTTGATCAGGATCGCGTCGTCCCTCATGCGTGCCAGGGCGTCCCTGCCGATGATGTGGTGGGTCGAGGGCAGCAGCGGGACGTGCAGGCTGATCAGGTCGGACTCGGCGAGGAGCTGCTCCTTGTCGACGTACCGCATGCCGAGCTCGGTGCAGGCCGGGTTCTCGGCGACGTCCCAGCCGAGCAGATTCATGCCGAAGCCGTGGGCGATCCGGGTGAAGGCCTCGCCGATCTTGCCGGTGCCGATGACGCCGGCGGTGCGGCCGTGCATGTCCCGGCCGAGGAGCCCGTCGAGGCGGAAGTCGAAGTCCCGGGTGCGGGTGGTGGCGCGGACGACGCGGCGGTTGACCGCCATGGCGAGCGTCCAGGCGAATTCGGCGACGGAGTAGGGCGAGTACCAGGAGACCCGGGCGACCCGCAGGGCGAGGCGTTCGGCGACGTCCAGGTCGATGTTGTTGAAGCCGGTGGAGCGCTGGGCGATCATCTGGGTGCCGCCGGCGGCGAGGGACTGCAGGACCTTGCCGCCCAGGTCGGCGTTGACGCTGGTGGAGATGATCTCGTAGCCCGCCGCGATGGGTGCGGTGTCCTGGTTGAGGAAGACGTCCAGACAGCGCACCTCGTGCTTTCCGGCGAAGGCCTTCTCGATCAGCGGCTTCTCGTCGGACTGCACTCCGAATGCCAGGATTTCCACGACGTCTCCGTGACTGGTGCGGGCGAGGTGCGGGGCCCGCCCGCGCGCACCGGCGAGCGCGGGCGGCCCCGCGAGGCCGGTCATCGCGAATATATGTCCGCCGGGCCGGCCGCGCCGCTCAGCCGAAGAAGACCCCCACCTCCGCGTAGAGCGCCGGGTCGACCGTCTTGAGCCGGGCGGTCGCCTCGGCGATCGGCACCCGCACGATGTCCGTGCCGCGCAGGGCGACCATCTTCCCGAAGTCGCCGTCGCGCACCGCGTCGATGGCGTGCAGCCCGAAGCGGGTGGCCAGCCAGCGGTCGAAGGCACTGGGGGTGCCGCCGCGCTGGACATGGCCGAGCACGGTGGTCCTGGCCTCCTTGCCGGTGCGGTTCTCGATCTCCTTGGCCAGCCACTCACCGACACCGGAGAGCCGGACATGGCCGAAGGAGTCGTGCGAGGCGTCCTTGAGGACCAGTTCGCCGTGGGCGGGCATCGCCCCCTCGGCGACCACCACGATCGGCGCGTAGCTCGCCCGGAACCGGGAGGTCACCCAGGCGCAGACCTGGTCGATGTCGAAGCGCTGTTCCGGGATGAGGATGACGTTGGCGCCGCCGGCCAGCCCCGAGTGGAGCGCGATCCAGCCGGCGTGGCGGCCCATCACCTCGACGACGAGGACCCGCATATGGGACTCGGCCGTGGTGTGCAGCCGGTCGATGGCCTCGGTCGCGATGCCGACGGCGGTGTCGAAGCCGAAGGTGTAGTCGGTGGCGGACAGGTCGTTGTCGATGGTCTTGGGCACGCCGACGCAGGGGACGGCGTACGTGTCGGACAGGGTGGCCGCCACCCCGAGGGTGTCCTCGCCGCCGATCGTGACGAGCGCGTCGACCTCGTACTTGGCGAGGGTCTCGCGCACCCGGCGGACACCGTGCTCGGCGTTGAGCGGGTTGGTGCGCGAGGATCCGATGATGGTGCCGCCGCGCGGCAGGATGCCGCGCACCGCCGGGATGGAGAGCGGGACCGTCTCACCCTCCAGCACCCCGCGCCAGCCGTCCCGGAAGCCGATGAAGTCGTAGTCGTACTCCTGCACGCCCTTGCGGACGAGGGCGCGGATGACCGCGTTGAGCCCGGGGCAGTCGCCGCCCCCGGTCAGTACTCCGACCCGCATGGAAGCATCCCTTCGCCGAAGTGAGCTCACTCGGTTCCACGCTGAGACTGCCCGGCACATGAGGGGTGGAAGAAGGAGCGGGGCTGGGTGCGTGCAGCTGCAAGGCGGAGGAGTGAGCCATGGCAGAGCCATGGTGATTGACGACAACGCCGGAGGGGGTCCCCCCTGCTCGAGTGAAGCCGAGAGCTTGGGGGAGTGCGTGCCCAGCCCCGCGACGCCACCCCTCATGTGCCGGTCAGTCTAAGGGTGATCCAGGTCACAGAGGGATGGGTCGGACGGTCAATTCCCGTGCAATGTCCGGGTGTTGATCTCAGACGTCGTCGAGTCCGCGCTCGATGGCGTACCGCACGAGCTCCACCCGGTTGTGCAACTGGAGCTTGCCCAGGGTGTTCTGGACGTGGTTCTGCACGGTGCGGTGCGAGATGACGAGGCGCTCGGCGATCTGCTTGTACGAGAGTCCCTTGGCCACCAGCCGCAGCACCTCGGTCTCCCGGTCGGTGAGCTGCGGGGCCTTCGGCTCGTCCGAGGCGACGGGTGCGGGCTCGGAGGCCAGTCTGCGGTACTCGCCGAGGACGAGCCCGGCGAGGCCGGGGGTGAAGACCGGGTCGCCGACGGCGGTGGAGCGGACCGCGTCGGTCAGCTCCCGGGTGCTCGCCGACTTCAGCAGATAGCCGGTGGCACCGGACTTGACCGCCTCCAGGACGTCGGCGTGCTCGCCGCTCGCGGAGAGCACCAGGACCCGCAGTCCCGGCTGCGATCCGACGAGTTCCTTGCAGACCTGGACGCCCGGCATCCCGGGCAGGTTGAGGTCGAGGACCAGGACGTCGGGGGTGACGGCCCCGGCCCGGCGGACGGCCTGCGGGCCGTCGCCCGCCGTCGCCACCACGTCGAAGCCGGACTCGGCGAGGTCGCGGGCGACGGCGTCGCGCCACATCGGGTGGTCGTCGACGACCATCACCCTGATCGGCCGCTGCTGCCCGGCGTTCTCCTCGTGTGCTGCGCTCATCGGACTGAACCCGCCTTCCCCCGTGAAACCTTCGGAACCTTCAGTTCGACCTCGGTGCCCTGGCCGGGCACCGAGATCAGTTCTGCCGTGCCGCCCAGATCGCGCAGCCGCCCGCGGATGGAGAGGGCGACGCCGAGGCGGCCCTCGCCCTCGGCCTGGGCGAGCCGCCCGTCCGGGATGCCCGGTCCGTCGTCCCGGACCGTGACGATCACCTCGTCGGGCCAGTCCTCGACCAGGATCCACGCCTGGGCGCTCTCCCCCGCGTGCACCCGGACATTGTCCAGTGCCGCGCTGACGGCGGCCGCCAGTTCGCCGGCCGCCCCGGGCGCGAGCAGCACCGGGGCACCGGGCTCCGCGAAACTGACCCGGGAGCCGGCGTGCGGGGCGAGCAGGGCGCGCAGATCGGTCTCGGCCGGCACGTCGGCCTCGTCGTCGTCCGTCTCGACGGTCCGTACGACGGCGCCCTCGGCCGCGTCCTCGGAGAGCCGGGTGGGCGGTACCAGGCCGCTGGAGACCAGGGTGCGCAGGGCGACCTCCTGTTCCCCGGCCATCCGGCCCAGCTCGGCCGCCTCGCCGCCGAGCGCCGTGCCGCGGCGCTGCACCATCGCGAGGACCTGGAGCACGCTGTCGTGGATGTCCCGGGCAAGCCGTTCGCGCTCACGGGTGGCCGCCTCGATCTCCAGGGCGCGGGCGAGGGTGCGCTCACTGGCGCGGGCGACCTCGACGACGTACCCGATGGCGATGGAGGCGACCCAGACCAGCAGGACGTTGTGCAGGGTGTCGCGGCTGGGCTCGGCGCGCTCGATCAGGTTGGCGACGGCGACGAAGGTGGAGGCGAAGGCCGCCCACCGCCAGCCGCCCTTGATCGCGAAGGCGAGGACGGAGCCCGCGGTCCAGATGGACGGCAGGGTGGGGCCGTCCATGTGCTGGGCCTGGAAGTCGGCGAGCGGCGTGATGAGGATGCCGGTCAGCGCGAGCGTGAGGTCGGCGCCCAGGAAGCGCTTGGTGCAGGCGACCGCGCCCGCCACCTTCGGCAGGGTGGCGAGCGTCCAGACGGCCATGACCGTCAGGAAGACGACGGCCACCCACGGCCGCTCGTACTTCTCGCGGCCGAAGACCGCGAGCAGGATCGCGTAGAGCATCGTCAGGACGCGGTACGCGGTCAGGGCACGCCACAGCGGCTGCTCGACCGACATCCGCACGACCCGCACCCGTCTGGCCATCTTCTTCTCCCCCCGCCCCGGACTTCCGCGCGCGCTCAGGCGCCGCGGTCCCCGTCCGTCCCCCGCTGCTCGTCCCGGCCGCCGGACGCGGCCTGCTTCGCGGCCTCCGCCTGCCGCTTCGCCTCGTCCGCGAGCTGCCGCTTGGCGGCCGTCGCGTAGATGTCGACGTACTCCTGCCCGGACAGCTTCATGATCTCGTACATCACCTCGTCGGTGACCGAGCGCAGGATGAAGCGGTCGCCCTCCATGCCGTGGTAGCGGCTGAAGTCGAGCGGCTTGCCGATCCTGATCCCCGGGCGCATCAGCTTGGGCATCACCTGCCCGGGCGGCTGGATCTTCTCCGTGTCGATCATCGCGACGGGGATGACCGGGGCGCCGGTGGCGAGCGCCACCCGGGCGAGACCGCCGGGCTTGCCGCGGTACAGGCGGCCGTCGGGCGACCGGGTGCCCTCCGGGTAGATGCCGAAGAGCCCACCGCTCTCGATGACCTCGATACCGGCCTTGATCGCCGCCTCACCGGCCCCGCGGGCACCGGAGCGGTCCACCGGGAGCTGTCCCACGCCCTTGAAGAAGGCGGCCGTGAGCTTGCCCTTGACCCCGGGCGCGGTGAAGTACTCGGCCTTGGCGATGAAGGTGACCTTGCGGTCCAGGACGGCCGGCAGGAAGAAGGAGTCGGAGAACGACAGATGATTGCTCGCGAGGATCGCGGGTCCCTGCGCGGGAATGTTCTCCAGGCCCTCCACCCACGGCCTGAAGGCGAGCTTCAGAGACCCGCCGATGGAGAACTTCATAGCGCCGTAGATCAACTCGGGTGCCTCCTGTGTGCTGTCCGACAGACCTTAACCCGTGCGGTCGCCCGTGCTCCCCGTGACGGCCCTGGTCGGTGTCGGCCCGGTCGCGTACGGTGAAGTAATCCTTCTGCACTCCCCCCTTCCGCTCCCCTTCGAGCCTCACGAACAGGAGACCCCGGTGCCGGTCCTTCCTGGAGCCGAGCCGTTCCGCCACGAGGGCGGAGAGGTCGGCGTCCTCCTCTGTCACGGATTCACCGGTTCCCCGCAGTCGCTGCGCCCCTGGGCCGACTATCTGGCGGAGCGCGGACTCACGGTCTCGCTGCCGCTGCTGCCCGGGCACGGCACCCGCTGGGAGGACATGCAGGTGACCGGCTGGCAGGACTGGTACGCGGAGGTGGACCGGGCGCTGCGGGAGCTGCTGGAGCGGTGCGAGCAGGTCTTCGTCTTCGGCCTCTCCATGGGCGGCGCGCTGGCGCTGCGGCTCGCCGCGAAGCACGGTGACGGGGTCCGGGGTCTGGTGCTGGTCAACCCGGCCAACAAGGTGCACGGCCTGTCGGCGTACGCGCTGCCGGTCGCCCGGCACCTGGTGCGGACGACGAAGGGGCTGACGAGCGACATCGCGCTGGCGGGGTCCCACGAGGTGGGCTACGACCGGGTGCCTCTGCACGCGGCGCACTCGGTGCGGAAGTTCTTCCGGCTGGTCGACGCCGAGCTGCCCCAGGTGACCCAGCCGGTCCTGCTGCTGCACAGCCCGCAGGACCATGTGGTGCCGCCCGCCGACACCGCCCGGATCCTGAGCCGGGTGTCCTCGACGGACGTCGAGGAGATCCTGCTGGAACAGAGCTACCACGTCGCGACGTTGGACCACGATGCGGAGCGGATCTTCGACGAGAGCCACTCGTTCATCGGCCGCCTCGCTCCGAGCGTCGGAAAGAAGGGGAGCACGTCCGGTGGCTGAGCACGACGCGGAGCGCGCAGGCAGCGACGAGGAGCGCGAACCCCTCCCCGCCGGGGGAGCGGCCGTTCCCGACGAGGAGGGCGGTGCGCCGGCCCCCGAGGCGGCGGCCGGCCCCTCGGGCGCGGACGGAGAACGCCAGGTCGACGAGGACGCCGTCTGGCAGGCGATCGTCGCCGGGTACGGGGAGGAGCCGCCGGACCCGCCGGGGGCCCGCCCCTTCCGGTCGATCGAGGATCTCGCGCTCCCGGAGGAGGACACCGTCGCCCCGGACCCGGACAAGGGCCTCGGCAAGAGCCGGCCCAAGCCGCCGGAGAAGCCGCTCGGCAGTTCGGTGGTCTTCGCGCCGGGCGTCGGCGGCCCGCGCGACTACGAACCGGCCGAGCCCGCCGCGGGCGACATCGACGACGATGACGACAGCGGCGAGGGGCACTTCGTGCCGCCGGAGCCGCCGCCGTTGCCGGAGGCCGACGTCACGGCGAAGTTCGCCTGGCTCGCGGTGGTCGGCGGTCCGGTGCTGCTGCTGCTCGCGGTGCTGCTCCAGTGGGAGATGACGTGGTGGCTGACGACGGTCTGCGTCGGCGGCTTCCTGGGCGGTTTCGTGACGCTGGTGGCCCGGATGGAACACGACGACGAGGACGGCGACGACCCCGGCCGCGGCGCGGTGGTCTGAGCCGGGACGCTACGGCCGGGCCGCGGGCACCCGCAGCGCGGCCAGCACCGGCAGGTGGTCGGTCGCGGCCAGCAGGTCGGGCGGCCACACCCCGGGCAGTCCCGCCGGGACCCCGCAGCCGAGCACCTCGATGCCACCGGTCGCGAAGACCGCGTCGATCCGCCGCTGCGGTTCGTGCGGCGGAAAGGTGTGCTCGCCGCCCCGGGGACGTACCTCCCAGCAGTCCTGGAGCCGCCCGGCGAGCAGCCGGAAGGCGCGCCCGCTCGGTACGTCGTTGAGGTCACCGGCGACGACGACGTGCTCCACGTCCATCGCGTCCACCGTCTCCAGCAGCCGCTCCGCCTGGGCGAGGCGCTCCTGACGCTGCAGGCTCAGATGGCAGCTCAGCACCCCGATCCGGGTGCCCGCGATCCGGACCACCGCGGTGGCGAAGCCCCTGCGGTGCAGCCCCGGGGTGAGCGGCAGCAGGATGTCCTCGGTGCGCTCCACCGTGGCGCGCAGCGAGCAGAGCAGCAGCGGGCCGGCCGCGGTGGCGCCGCCGCCGAGGATCACCAGATCACTGGCGGCGGCCAGCCGGGCGGCGCGCTTGCGCCAGCGGAAGAAGCGCGGCGCCTCCTGGATGAGGACCAGGTCGGGTGCGCAGGCGCGGATGACGCGGACCAGCGCCGGGAAGTCGTCGCGCATCGAGCGGATGTTGTAGCTGAGCACTCTGACGACGGCCGAGCCGTCCTGCTCGGTACGGGAGTCTGGCAGCGACATCATGGCCATGCGGATCACGATACGACGGACGCCCGCCGCTCCCCGAGAGGGGCGCGACGGGCGTCCGTCATGTCCGTGGTGCCGGGTCGGTCAGCCCTGCCGGGCCAGGTCCGCCGCGCCCACCAGACCGGCCTTGCCGCCCAGTTGGGCCGCGAGCACCTGGGCGTGCGGGCGCCACTCGCCGCCGATCAGCCAGCGCCGGAACGACTTGCGGATCGGGTCGAGGACCAGTTCGCCCTCGTCCGACACGCCGCCGCCGACGATGAAGGCGGACGGGTCGAAGAGCGAGGCGAGGTCGGCCAGTCCGGCGCCGGCCCAGCGGGCCAGCTCACGGAAGGAGTCGACCGCCACCGGGCAGCCCTGCCGGGCGGCCTCGCTGATGTGCTTGCCCTCGATGCCCTCGACCGTGCCGTCACCGAGCGCCAGCAGGATCGTGGCGTTCTCGGGGGTGGCGTTGGCGCGCTGCTTCGCGTACCGCACGAGCGCCCGGCCGGAGGCGTACTGCTCCCAGCAGCCCTGGCTGCCGCAGCCGCAGAGCAGCCCGTCCGGGACGACCCGGATGTGGCCGAACTCGGCGGCCACGCCGAAGCGTCCGCGGCGCAGCTTGTTGCCGATGATGATGCCGCCGCCGAGGCCCGTGCCGAGCGTGATGCAGATGACGTCGTCATGGCCCTGACCGGCGCCGAAGCGGTACTCGCCCCAGGCCGCCGCGTTGGCGTCGTTCTCCACGACCACGGGGAGGCCGACGCGCTGCTCGACCTTGTCCTTCAGCGGCTCGTGCCGCCAGTTGATGTTCGGTGCGAACAGCACCGTGGCCCGCTTGTCGTCGACGTATCCGGCTGCGCCGATGCCGACCGCCTCGACGGGATGCCCCTCGCTCGCGCCGGACACCGCCGCCGCGATCGCGTCCACGATGCCTTCGGCCGTCGGCGGGGTCGGCACCTTGAAGGTCGAGAGGATGTGGCCCTCTTCGTCGACCACTCCAGCTGCGATCTTCGTGCCGCCGATATCGACGCCGATGGTGAGTCCCATGAATCCCTCAGTTTCGGTCGAGCCCCGCTGAGGCAACCGTACCCGAGGCCGGACCCCGCCCTGTCGTCGCCGGTCAGTCCAGGTCGATGTGTTCGCCGGCGCCGGGCCCCTCGTCACGGGGGTCGGTGGGGCCCTCCGCCTTCGTTTCCGTGCCTGCGGGGTCCCCCGCGCCCTGGGTCCAGCGACGTTCCTGACCCTCGACGGCGGAGCGGTAGGCGGCGAGCAGTTCACTGCCGGCCGCGGCGATGTGCTCGAAAACGTCCGGATTGCGTTCGATGACGGGCTCGACGGCGGACTTCGCCTGCTTGATGACCTGCTGCACGGCTCCCTGGGCCGCCACCCCGAACAGCGGCGACTGGAGGGAACCCAGCTTGTCGGCCACGGCGTCGACCAGCTTGCGCAGTTCCTCGGCGGCGGAGCCGGGCGGCGGGCCGTACTCGGCGCGGCGGCGGGCCTTCTCGGCGGCGAGGTCCTCGGCGCAGGCCTGCGCCCACGCGTCGTCGTCGGCGGGACGATCGGTGGCTTCGCTCATGGCGGACTCCTGCGACGTGGGTGACCGGCGGCCCGGCGTCCGGGACGCCTTCTACCGACGTTACCCGAACGGTGGTACGCCGTTCAGCCCGTCCTCGGCCACAGGCCGGGATCCGGCGTGAACCTGACCCGCAGCACACCGTCCGTGAGGGCCGCGCCGGAGACGGTGCAGCGGCGCAGGGCGGACTCCAGGGGCACGATGCGGTGGAAGGTTCCGACGGTGAGGAGCAGCTCGCTGCCGCGCCGGACGAGCTGGAGGTCCTTCTTGACGGCGCCGGGAAGCCGCAGGCACCAGACGAGTATCCCGTCGCCGCCGTCCGGCCCGTCCGGGGCGCCGGCCTCCTCGATCCACCAGGGGTCATCGGCGCGGCCGCCGCCGCGCGTGTCCGGTGCCAGGGACGGCGCGCCGTCCGTGCCGTCCAGGCCGGTGAGGTCGTCGGGGCCGTGCGGGTCGCGGCCCAGGTGCGGCACCAGGACCGAGGGGGCCTCGGCCGTCCATTCCTCGCGCCAGTGGCCGAGGCACTTCTCCTGCTGTGCGGCGAGCGCGGCGAACCAGGGGTCGGACGAGTGGCGGGGCAGCACCCGGTTGGCGACCACGGCATCGACGCGCAGCCCGTGCAGGGCGAGCCCGGTCCGGGCGGTGCGCAGGGCGTCCTCGGCCGCCGGGCCCGGTTCGGCGACCAGCCGGAGCGTGGTCGCACGGTCCTCGATCAGCTCCTGGACCTCGGCGAGTTCGGCGTCGCGCCGGGCGGCGGCCTCGTACAGCCACTGGGCGGGCATGGGCACCCCGGCCAGCTGGGCGAGCATGGGGCGCAGGGCGCGTGCGGCCTGGCGTTCCTGCGGCAGCAGCCGCCGCAGGTAGCGGCGCAGCTGCTCGGGCAGGGCCAGTACGGCGAGGGCTTCGCGCAGCGGCGGCAGGTCGACGACGAGGAGGTCGTACCCGGCGCGGGACCAGTCGCCCCGGGCGGCGCGGCGCAGCGCGTGCAGCAGGGCGAGTTCGGTGCTGCCGGGGAGTTCGGTGAGCTCCTCGCCGTCCATGCGGTTGCCGCCGAGCAGATCGAGCACGCCGGACAACTCGTCCTGGAGTGCGAGGAGTTCGCCGCGGAAGTGCTCGCCGGAGTCGATCCGGACGGATGACAGCGTGTCGTTGACGCGGGTGGGCGCGGTTTCGGCGGGGAAGCCGGGTATGGCGTCGGCGGAGAGCAGCAGCGTGCGGGCGCCGCTCCGGGCGCCGGCCAGGGCGGTGGCCGCCGCGACGGTGCTGCGGCCCGCGCCGCCGAGGCCGGTGACCAGGACCGTACGCACCCCGGTCAGGCCTTCGGGACGGACTCGACGCGCTTCTTGAGTCCGGCCAGGGCGCGGTCGATGATGACCTTCTCGGCCTTGCGCTTGATCATGCCGAGCATCGGGATCTTGACGTCGACGGTCAGCCGGTAGGTGACCTCGGTGCGGTCGCCGTCGCCGAGCGGCGCGAGGGCGTAGGAGCCGTCGATGGCGCGCAGCATCTGGGACTTGACCAGGGTCCAGCTGACCTCGTAGTCGCCGATCCAGGTGTACGCGAGGGTGTGGTCGTCCTTGATCGCGCCGGCGTCCAGGACGAGGCGGACCTTCTCGGCGCGGCCGCGGTCGTCGGTGCCGAGCACCTCGGCCTCCTTGACCTCGCCGGTCCACTCCGGATAGCGGTCGAAGTCGGCGATCACGCCCATGACGTCGGCCGGTGCCGCCTCGATCGTGATGCTCGAGCTGGTGTGTTCAGCCATCGCTGTGGCCCTCCAGTGCGGTGTACCGGTCGGTCGGCAGAGGCCTGCCGCCAGAAGGCTATCGCGTGCGCGCTGCGCCGGGTCGCAGGGTCCGGCCCGGGCAGGGGCGGGGGGTCACCACTCCAGGGCCCAGGGCCGGCCGGTCGAGGCGAAGTGGCCGACGTTGACGCACTCGGTGACGCCGATCCGCATCCGGCGGACCAGCGGCTGGTGGACGTGGCCGAAGACGGAGTAGCGGGGCCGGGTGCGGCGGATGGCGGCGAGCAGCGCCCGGCTGCCGCGCTCGAAGCGGCGCGCCACGGTGTCGTACGTCAGCTCGGGGACATCGGGCGGGATGTGCGTGCAGAGGACGTCGACCTCGCCCACCGCCTCGATCTTGGCGGCGTACTCCTCGTCGCTGATCTCGTACGGGGTGCGCATCGGGGTCCGCAGGCCGCCGCCGACGAAACCGAAGACCCGGCCGCCGATCTCGACGCGGTCGCCGTCCAGGACGGTGGTGCCGGGGCCGGCGTACTCGGGCCACAGGTCGGGGATGTCGACGTTGCCGTAGGTGGCGTACGTCGGGGCGGGCAGGGCGGCGAACATCTCGGCGTACTGCTTGCGCACGGCGGCGATGATCGCGGCGTTGCGGTCCAGGCCCGCCCACAGCTCCCGGCCGAAGTCCCGGGCCTCCTCGAAGCGGCGCTCGGTGCGCAGGGCGACGATGCGGTCGGCGTTCTCCACGCCGAACAGGTCGGGGAAGATGCCGCGCGAGTGGTCCGCGTAGTCGAGGAAGAGCACCAGGTCACCCAGACAGACGAGGGCGTCGGCGCCCTCCCCGGCGCGGGCGAGCGCCTCGGTGTTGCCGTGCACGTCACTGACCACGTGGATGCGGGTGCGCCGTCCGGCGCCGGCGTCCCTGCTGTTCGGTCCTGCTGCCATGACGATCACCCTAGAACTCCGGCGTCCACCTGGGTAGGGGCCGCCGGACCTGCGGTTACTTCCGAGTGCCGGCCGGGGTGCACTACTCTGCGCGCAAGGACCACCGATATGTGTGACGCATAAGACATCTGGCCTGAACCCCCTATCCGGAACCGAGTACCGGTGGGTAACGTCCGGGCAGTCCAGTCGTGCTCACCCCACTGAGCACCCGCCATTCTTGGACCGCGCCGGTGCGTCACACAGAGCCGTGGCACCGGAGCCCGATGAGGAGCAGCAGTCTTGCGCGAGTTCAGCCTTCCGGCCCTGTACGAGGTCCCCTCGGACGGCAACCTGACGGATCTCATCCGCCGCAATGCCGCTCAGCATCCCGACGTCGCGGTGATGAGCCGCAAAGTGGCAGGCGTCTGGACGGACGTCACCGCCACCCAGTTCCTGGCCGAGGTCAGAGCCGTCGCCAAGGGGCTGATGGCCGCCGGTGTCGAGCCCGGCGACCGGGTCGCCCTGCTCTCCCGCACCCGTTACGAGTGGGTGCTGCTCGACTTCGCGATCTGGAGCGCGGGCGCGGTCACCGTGCCGGTGTACGAGACCAGTTCCGCCGAGCAGATCCAGTGGATCCTCGGTGACTCCGGCGCCACCCTGTGCATCGTGGAGTCCGATGCGCACCAGGCGTCCGTGGTCTCGGTCCGGGCCGGTCTGCCCGGGCTGAAGGGCATCTGGCAGATCGAGGGCGACACCATCCGGCAGATGTCGGCGGCCGGCGAGGAGATCTCGGACGAGGCGCTCGACCTGCGGATGACGAGCGCCAAGGCCGACGACCCGGCCACCATCGTCTACACCTCCGGCACCACCGGCCGCCCCAAGGGCTGTGTGCTGACGCACCGCAGCTTCTTCGCGGAGTGCGGCAACGTGGTGGAGCGGCTCAAGCCCCTCTTCCGCACCGGCGAGTGCTCGGTACTGCTCTTCCTGCCCGCCGCGCACGTCTTCGGCCGGCTGGTCGAGGTCGCCTCCGTGATGGCGCCGATCAAGCTCGGCTGCGTACCGGACATCAAGAACCTCACCGATGAGCTGGCCGCTTTCCGGCCGACGCTGATCCTCGGTGTGCCGCGGGTCTTCGAGAAGGTCTACAACTCGGCCCGGGCCAAGGCGCAGGCCGACGGCAAGGGCAAGATCTTCGACAAGGCCGCGAACACCGCGATCGCCTACAGCCGCGCGCTGGGCACCCCGCAGGGGCCGTCGGTGGGCCTGAAGTTCAAGCACAAGGTGTTCGACCGGCTCGTCTACAGCAAGCTGCGGGCCGTGCTCGGCGGACGCGGTGAGTACGCGATCTCCGGCGGCGCGCCGCTGGGCGAGCGGCTCGGCCACTTCTACCGCGGCATCGGCTTCACCGTCCTGGAGGGCTACGGCCTGACCGAGACGTGCGCGGCCACCGCCTTCAACCCGTGGGACCGGCAGAAGATCGGTACGGTCGGCCAGCCGCTGCCTGGCTCCGTGGTGCGCATCGCCGACGACGGCGAGGTGCTGCTGCACGGCGAGCACCTGTTCTCCGGCTACTGGAACAACGAGACGGCGACCGCCGAGGCGCTGGCCGACGGCTGGTTCCACACCGGTGACATCGGCACGCTCGACGAGGACGGCTACCTCGCGATCACCGGCCGCAAGAAGGAGATCATCGTCACGGCGGGCGGCAAGAACGTCGCTCCCGCCGTGATCGAGGACCGCATCCGCGGGCACGCCCTCGTCGCGGAGTGCATGGTCGTCGGCGACGGGCGCCCGTTCGTGGGCGCCCTGGTGACGCTGGACGAGGAGTTCCTGGGCCACTGGGCCGAGGAGCACGGCAAGCCGGTCGGTTCGACGGCCCTGTCGCTGCGCGAGGACGCGGAGCTGCTGGCCGAGGTGCAGCGCGCGATCGACGACGGCAACGCCGCGGTGTCCAAGGCCGAGTCCGTACGCAAGTTCCGCATCCTGGCCGCCCAGTTCACCGAGGAGGCGGGCCACATCACGCCGTCGCTGAAGCTGAAGCGGAACGTGGTGGCGAAGGACTTCGCGGACGAGGTGGAGTCGATCTACCGCGCCTGATCCACTCGTGCACGGAGGGGCCCGCGCCGAGGGTGGCGCGGGCCCCTCCGTACGTTCAGAGCAGTTCCCGGAGCCTCTCCGCGAGCAGGTCCCAGCGCCACTTCTCCTCGACCCAGGCCCGGCCCCGCTCCCCCATCCGCTGCCGCAGCTCCGGGTCGCCGAGCAGCGCGACGATCCGCTCCGCCGACTCCTCGGCCGAGCCGCCGCGCACCACCCATCCCGTCTCGCCGTCGAGCACGGCGTCCGGGGCGCCGCCCGAGTCGCCCGCCACCACCGGCAGTCCGGTCGCGGACGCCTCCAGGTAGACGATGCCCAGGCCCTCCACGTCGAGGCCGCCGCGCCGGGTGCGGCACGGCATCGCGAAGACGTCACCGGCCCCGTAGTGCGCGGGCAGTTCCTCCCACGGCACCGGGCCGGTGAACCGCACCGAGTCCAGCACCCCGGTCTCCGCCGCCAGCTTCTCCAGCTCGCCGGCGTACGGTCCGCCGCCGACGATCAGCAGGACGGCGTCGGGCACCTCGGCCAGGATCGCCGGCATCGCGAGGATCAGGGTGTCCTGGCCCTTGCGGGGCACCAGCCGGGACACGCAGACGACGACGGGCCGGTCGGTGAGCCCGAGCCGGGCCCGGACCCGGTCGCCGCCGGAGTCCGGGTGGAAGGTCTTCTCGTCGACGCCGGGCGGCAGCTGCACCATGCGGGCCGCGGCCGCCGGGGTGAGCGCGGCGGCGATCCGGGAGCGGGTGTACTCGCCGAGGTAGGTGATCGTGTCGGTGCCCTCGCCGATCCGCCGCAGCAGCTGCCGGGAGGCGGGCAGCTGGGCCCAGCCGGCCTCGTGCCCGTGGGTGGTGGCGACCAGCCTGCGGGCACCGGCCCGGCGCAGCGCAGGGGCCATCAGCCCGAGCGGGGCGGCGGCGCCGAACCAGACGGAGGAGCAGCCGTGGGTCCGCAGCAGCTGCGCCGCGCGCCGGGTCACCCGCGGGGTCGGCAGCAGCATCGTCGTGCGGTCGCGGACCACGGTGAAGGGCTGCCCGGCGTCGAAGGCCGCGGTGGCCGCCGCGCCCTCGGCGCCGCGCTTCCAGGTGGAGGCGTAGACGACGACCTGTTCCGGGTCCAGCCGGAGCGCCATGTTGTGCAGGAACGCCTGGATGCCACCGGGGCGGGGCGGGAAGTCATTGGTCACGATCAAGGTCTTGTCCATCGCCGCCGACAGTACCGGGCGGCCGGGTGCGGGATTCCCCGCGACGCCACGCGGAGTCCCGGACCCGGTTCTGTGGCTCCCGCACAGACGGGCGGGGCATCATGGCCTGTCGTACCACTGGCGGACGGGCAAGGGCGGGTCATGACGGGTTCGAGCGGCACACGGACGAGTGCCTTCGCGGTGTGGGCGCTGACCAGGTCCGTGCTCCTGCTCTGCGTCGTGAAGGTGATCACGCTGCCCGGCCCGGACGTGACGAGCGACGTGTCGGTGATCTACCACGGCTGGTACGACGTGCTGAGGTCGGGCAGCTACCCGCAGTCCGACGTCACCTGGCAGTACCCGCCGGTCGCGGCGCTCGCCATCCTCTCCCCCGCCCTGCTGCCCTTCCTGGACTACGCGTCGGCCTTCTTCGTCCTCGCGTTCCTGTGCGACGCGCTGGTGCTGGGCCTGCTGCTGCACGCGGGCCGGGGCGCCGGCCGCAGGACGGCCGGGGCCTGGGTGTGGGTGGCGGGGGTGCCGCTGCTGGGGACGACCGCGTACGCCCGGTACGACGTGATGGTGACGGCCGTGGCCGTGGCGGCGCTGCTGGCCGGGGTCCGGCATCCGCGGGTGATGGGGGCGCTGGCCGCCTTCGGCGCGCTGCTGAAGGTGTGGCCCGCGCTGCTGCTCGCCGGTACCGCGCGCGGGCGGCGGACCCGGCTGGCGTGGGCGACGGCGGCCGGGGTGGCGGCCGGTCTGCTGCTGCTGTGCGCCGCGGCGGCGCCCGGCGCGCTGGCGTTCCTGGGTTTCCAGCGGGACCGGGGCACCGAGGTCGAGTCGCTGGGGGCCCTGGTCTTCCATGTGGCGCGGCAGTTCGGCTGGCAGGGCCGGGTGGAGCTGCACTACGGCTCGCTGGAGTTCCTGGGCCCGCACGTACCGCTGGTGAGCACCCTCGCGCTCGGGCTGAGCGTGGTCGCGTTCGGCTGGCTGCTGGTGTGGCGGCTGCGGGCGCGCACCTTCGGGGTGAGTACGCCGGCGGACGCGGCCTTCACCGCGGTGCTGCTGTTCACCACCACGAGCCGGGTGATCAGCCCCCAGTACATGCTGTGGCTGGTCGGCCTGGCCGCGGTCTGCCTGGTCTTCCGGGCGAGCCGGATGGCGCTGCCCGCCGTCCTGGTGCTGGTCGCGACGGGCGTCACGCAGCTGGAGTTCCCGCTCGGCTTCGTCCACGTGGTGACCAGTGACGCGACGGGCGTGACCCTGATGTTCCTGCGCAACGGGCTGCTGGTCGCGGCGACACTGCTCGCGTGCGGGCGGCTGTGGCGGGACACCGTGCGCGGCCCGGTCCGGGACGGTGCGCGGTCCGACGAGGTCACGGCGGCCGGCGCGGAGCCCGTCGCGCCCCCGTTCAGCCGAGCCGGCTCCGCAGATACTCCCGCCAGCGCGCCGTGAAGTCCTGCGGGGTCGTGCCCAGGACCTCGTGCAGGGCCTGCTCGACCGCCCCGTCCCGCCCGGAGTGCGCCCCCACGGCCCGGTAGAAGGCCAGCAGCTTGTCCTGGCCCCAGTGGCCCGCGATGAGCTCGCAGGCCAGCCAGCCGCCCTCGTAGGCCCTCGCGAGGCGGTCCGCGTCGCCGGCGAAGCCGAAGTCCTCGTCCGTGGGCAGGGCGGCGGGTACGTCGCCGCCGCGGACGGCGTCGGCCAGTTCGGGCGCGACCTCGGCGGCGGTGCGGCCCTGCGTCCGGTAGGCGGCCCAGTCGGCGAAGCCCTCGGAGAGCCAGACCGGGGTGGCGGCGGAGGTCCGGGTGCGGGTCGCCACATGGGTGGTCTCGTGGGTGAGGACGACGCGCTGTCCGAAGGCGCCGAGCATCGCGTACGCCTCCGGGTTGACGATCACCCGGTCGGCGGGGGCCTTGCCCGAACCGCCCGTCTCCCCGGTGGTGACGGCCGCTATGCCCCGGTAGTTCGCGGCGGGCGAGCCGAGCAGCTCCGCCATGTCCGCCACGGTGTCCGGCACCAGCACCACCACGCGCCCGGCCCAGTGGTCCGGCCAGGCCCCGGAGACGTCGGGCACCGCCCGGTCCGCGGTGGCCGCGATCCCGTCCAGCTCCGCCCGGGAGCGGCCGACGCCGAGCACCAGGCTGTGCGTGCCGCGCACGACGTCGATGTCGCCCTGCTGCCAGAGCTGTCGTCCGCCGCCGTCGGCGGCCCGGTCGGCGGTGATGTACCAGCGGCCGTCGGCCCGGTCCCGCTCCAGGTCGACGACCCGGTCGACGGAGACCGGCGCGCTGTCGTACCCCTTGATCCGGTAGCCGAGCCGGACGTCGGCGGTGGCCCGGTCGGCGCCGTGCGCGGCGAGACCGGTCAGCCGGTACGTCCAGGAGCCGAGCGGCACGTCCGCGAGGTGGCCGAGCTCCCGGCGCTGGGCGGTCCGCAGGGCCGTGGCGTCCGGATCGACGACGGCGGCGTAGGCCGCCGGGTCGTGGTGCAGCACGGCGGCCGCGCGGCGGTCCAGCGTGGCGCGGATGTCACGCGCGGCGGGGTCGGGGACCTCGTCGGCGGCCGGGGCGGTGCAGGCGGCCGCGCACAGCAGCACGGCGAGCACCGCGCCCGCCGCGCGCCGTCGTCCACCGCGCGCCCGCCCCGCGGTACGCCCCTGATCAGCCACATGACGAGGGTACGGTCAGACCCGGGTGACCGAGGAGACGGGCATCATGCCGACGGGGTCGTAGCGGACCGGGGCGCCCGGGTACGGGGCGTGGATGACCTGGCCGTTTCCGACGTACATGCCGATGTGGCTGGCGTCCGCGCGGTAGGCGACGAGGTCCCCGGGGCGGGCCTCGGAGAGCGGCACCATGTGACCGGCGTACCGCTGGGCCTGCGAGGTCCGCGGCAGACTCACCCCGGCCCGGGCGTACGCCCACTGCATCAGGCCGGAGCAGTCGAACCCCGAGGGTCCGTTCGCGCCCCAGACGTAGGGCCGGCCCAGCGCCTGCTGGACGGCCATGACGGCGGCGGCCGCCCGGGACGAGCCGGCGGGCAGACCTGCCACGGGTCCTGCGCTCCCGTCGTCGCGGCCGGTGCGCGAGGCCCGTTCGAGGGCTTCCCGGTCGGCGCCGGGCAGCGACTTCAGCACCTGCCTGGCCTGGACGAGCTTGCGCTCGACGGTGCGCTTGTGGCGGGTGACGGCCTCGCGGTTGCGCTCCAGGCCGGCGAGCGCGCGGGCGGCCTCCGCACGGGTCTGGGCGAGCACCCGCTGCGCCTTGCGGATCCGGTCCAGCGTGGTGGCGCGGTGTTCGTCGGCCCGGCCCAGGGCGGCGGCCGCGTCGAGGTAGCCGTCGGGGTCGGAGGAGAGCAGCAGCGCGAGCGAGGGGTCGATGCCGCCGGACCGGTACTGCTCGCGGGCGGCCGAACCCAGCTCCGCGCGCATCCCGTTGATGCGTTCCTGGCCCCGGGCGGCCCGGTCCTGGGCCCGGCTCACCTCGCCGCGCAGCCGGCCGACGTTCTCACCGGCCTTGTTGTACTGCTCGGTCGCCCGCTCGGCCTCGGCGTAGAGGCGGTCGACCCGGGCCCCGGCGGCCTGCCGGGTGTCGTGCGGCTCGGCGTTCGCGGTGGCCGCCCCGAGCGCCGCGGCGGCGGTCGCGGCGGCGGCCGACAGGACAGTGACCCGGACGCTCCGGCTGACGCCGGGCTGTGTGGAACGGCGATGGGACACCACAGGACGCCGTACTCCCTTCCGCTGTACGCAGACGTGCGCAGCCCCTGCCACCCGGGGCGGGCGGACCGACGCACGGGAGCTGCTCAGCAGGCAGACAGTAGTCGGGCGATCACGGAGCGGACAAAGACCGCGCCGGGCGGACAGGGGGCGCAAACGACGGCGCCCCGCCGGTGACCTGTGGTCTCCGGCGGGGCGGGGCGTCAGTACGGGGCGCGGGAATTCGCCCGTTCGGGCGTGATCAGATGCGCACCGCGGTCTGGTAGCTGCCGACCGTGTTCATCGACTCGTAGCGCACCGAGGCACCCGGCTTGGGCGCGTGCAGCACGGTGTTGTTGCCCGCGTAGAGGGCCACGTGCGAGGTGTTGCTGAAGAAGACCAGGTCGCCCGGCTTGAGCTGGCTGCGGGCGATCTGGGTGCCCTGGTTGATCTGGGTGTACGTGGTGCGGGTGATCTGGGCACCGGCCTGGGCGTAGGCCCACTGGGTCAGACCCGAGCAGTCGAAGGAGCCGGGGCCCGTGGCGCCGGAGACGTACGGCATGCCGACCCGGGTGCTGGCGGCCTGGAGGGCGGCCCCGCCCAGACCGGACGCGGGGGCCTCGTTGCCGAGGTCGACCCGGTCACCGGCGGCGCGGCTGGCGCGGAGGTCGTCCTGGCGCATCTTGGCGCGCTCGGCGGCGGTGAGGGTGTTGAGCACCTTCTGCGCCTCGGCGAGCTTGGCCTGCTGCTTCTTCTTCTTCTCGCCGAGCGTCTTGCGGACATCCGCGAGGTCGCTCAGCTTGTCCTGCGCCTCCTTGCGCTCCTGCGCGAGGGACCGCTGCTTCTCCTGGATCTTCGACAGCGACTCGGCCTGCTTGGCGGTCAACTGGTCGAGCGCGGAGGCCTGGTCGAGGAAGCTGTCCGGGTCCGACGCGAGGAAGAGCTGCACGGAGGGGTCGATGCCTCCGGAGCGGTACTGCGCGGCGGCGAGGGAACCGAGGCCGGAGCGGAGCGAGTTGAGATCCTGCTGACCGCGGGCGACCTTGTCCTGCAGCGCGTCGATCTGCTTCTCGAGCTTCTCCTGCTTCTCCTTGGCCCCGCTGTACTGCTCGGTGGCCTCCTCCGCCTCGTGGTAGAGCTTGTCGACCTTCGCCTTGACCTCGCTCTTGGTCGGCTTGGGGTCGGCGTGGGCGGCCTGGGAGGTCAGGGCCACGGCTGCGGCGGCAGTTGCGGTGAGCACGGTCACGCGGGTGCGGCTCGGCTGCTTGGGACGACGGTGGGACGCCACGAAGGCGAGCTCCTTCTTCCTCGAGCCGCCTACCGGGAAGTGGGGGAGGTGAGTCCCCGGCTCCGTGCACGTCACGGACTCGGCGGTTCCTTCGCTGCCACCCCGGATGGGTGATCAACCGTTCGAAGGTTCGAGGCCCGACCTTAGTGACCGTCTTGTGATCAGTTCAAATCCTCGCGGGAAAAATCTCGTCACACGAGGTACTTCTTTACTCACATCACACAGGGTGTAGCGGTGACTTGACGGTCCGTTCCGTGATGTCCGGAACGTCATGACAAGCCGGACTAGACGCGCGAAAGCCGCTTCAGGAGCAAGACGGACGCAACGGGCCTGGCCCCCGCCTTCGCCACTCCGTCGGCCACCTCGCGGTCGGTGGAGACCACCACGACGGGCCTTCCGGACGGTTCGGCACGGGCCAGTTGCCTGATGACCTCGTCGGCCGTGACACCCGGCTTGCTGAACAGCACCCGCACGCCGCGCGGCGGTGCGAGCAGCACCGGCGCCGCCAGTTCGGCCCCGTCGAAGACACAGGTCATCTCGGCGCCCGTCTGGGCCGCGAGCACCGAGAGGCCGCCCAGCAGCCGCAGCCGCTGCTTCTCCAGCGGCATCTGCGGATAGCCGGTCTTGGTCACGTTGTAGCCGTCCACGATCAGATGGGCCTGCGGCAGCGCGAGCAGTTGGTCGAGCAGTGCCGGGTCCGTCTCCGAAAGAGCCCTCGCGGCAATGTCCTTGGGCGACATCCGCCCCGGCTCGACCGCGTCCACGCTGTCCGCGGGCCGCATCGACGAGGGCGGCAGCGCCAGTTCGCGCCGCAGTCCGCCGGCCGCCTCGATGACCGTGTCGAGCAGCAGCCGCAGCCGCATGTCCTCGACCGAGCGCCCCTCCCTGGCGGCCCTGCGGCCCGCCTCGACGGACGCCTCCGCCTCACCGAGCCTCGCCCGCAGCCGCCGCGTCTCGCTCTCCGCCGCGGACACCTGGGCGGCCGCCTCGGCCCGCACGGCGTCGCTCTCGGCCTTGCCGCGGCGCAGCGCCGCCTCGCCGCGCTTCACCTCGTTGGCCGCGCTGCGCAGTTTGCGCTGGAGCGAATCGGCCTCCTTGCGGGCCGCCTCCAGCTCACCGCGGAGCCGTTCGGTGTCGCTCTTGGTCTGGGCGCGCGCCTGGGCGAGTTCCTCGCGCAGCCGCTCCAGTTCGAGCCGGCTCTCCTCGTCGGCGCGCTCGGCGTGGACCCGTTCGGCCTCCTCGCCCGCGGCGGCGACCAGCTTGACCCAGCCCGCGGGGCGCAGCACATAGGCCGCGGCGGCCACGTCGACGGGGTCGGCGGCGGCGGGCGGGGAGCCCGCCACGAGCGCGGCGGCCAGTTCCGGCTGGGACTCCGTCAGCCGTTCACCGATGCGCCGGCGGAAGGGCGCGTCGCCCTCCAGCGCGGCCGCCATCGCGTTGCCGGCGAACTTCGCCCGCCGGGTCGGGGTGAAGCGGGCGTACTGTCTGAGCTGAGCCGGGAGTTCGGAGACCGTGAGCCCGCCGAACGCGTCCGAGACCAGCGCGACGACCCGCCGCCGCACGCCTTCGGGCAGCGGGCGGTCGAGCGCCTCCACGGCATCGTCGGCCGCATCGGCCGACGCGGCGCCGCCAGCGGGCTGCTCCACCATCCGTCACCTCGTTTTATGTCCGCACGGCCCCGTCAGGAGTCGGCACCCGGCCTGTCGACTAGTTCGATCTGGTCCACCGCGTTGCACCAACGACACCGCACCGACTCGATGGTCTCACTGACGACCTCGCGTTCTTCGACACTGGACTCACCGGCCAGGTCGAGGTGCACGTACTCGACGACCTTGGACGAGCGCGTCACGTCGAACCGCGTCAGGTTTCCGCAGAGCGTGCAGCGCCAGCGGGTCCCGTCGGTCGGCTGGGGAACCGTCGTCATCGTTGTGTCCTCTTATCTCGAGCCGTGAGCCGCCGGACAAGGATCTCGCGGTGCGCCGTCGAACTGCGGATGTCCTGCTGCAACCCTACGGCCTCGGCGCATCCCACCGGCACGGCGAGGCGCTCTGTCCCGTTCCCTCCGCTTGCGTCATGCTCTGTTCATGATCGATCGGCGGGCTGCGGCCGGCAGAATCCTGCGGGCGGCCACCTCGGGCGGGCCGCCGGTGACGTACGCCCTCATCGCCCTGTGCTGCGTGGTCTTCGTGATCAGCCCGCTGTCCGGGTTCAACCCGGTCTACGGCAGCGCGGACGCCCTGCTCGCCGCGCAGGCCGGGTACTTCGAACGCTGGGGCGTGATCCCGAGCGAGCTGTGGGACGGGTCGGGGCACGCCGTGCTCACCCCGCTCACCGCCCTGTTCGTGCACGGCAGCTGGCTGCATCTGCTCGGCAACATGCTGTTCCTGTACGTGTTCGGGGCGATGGCCGAGGAACGGATGGGCCACACCGAGTTCGCCTTCTTCTACCTCGGCTGCGGCTATCTCGCCCTGCTCGCCTACGCGGCCGCGCACGCCACGTCCGACCAGACCCTCGTCGGCGCGTCGGGGGCGATCTCGGCGGTGCTGGGCGCCTTCCTCTACCTCTTCCCCCGGGCCCGGGTCACCAGCCTGTTCCCGTTCCTGCTGTTCCTGCCGCTGCGCTTCCCCGCCTGGATCGTGCTGGTCTTCTGGTTCGTCCTGCAGTGGCTGGCGGCCGAGGGCGCGGGCAGCGGGCCGGGCGTGGCCTACCTCGCCCACGTGGTCGGCTTCGCCACCGGGTTTCTCTATGCGTGGGGGCGCTACAGGCGTGAGGCCGGAGCCTTGCGCCGGGAGCAGGCCGGATAAGGGAGCGGGGTCCGGTGCGTGCAGCTGCAAGGCGCAGGAGGCACTGCGGAGCAGTGGCGACTGACGACAACGCCGCAGATGCGCGTGCCGGACCCCGCGAGCCCGGCACGCTCCCGGCGCAAGGCTCTAGAGTGAAGTCCCCAGCCACGGCCACCGAGGGAGAAAGCCAGCCGTGATCACCGCGATCGTGCTCATCAAAACCAGCGTGGACCGGATTCCCGAGATCGCCGAGGCCATCGCCGCGCTGGACAGCGTCAGCGAGGTCTTCTCGGTCACCGGTACCTACGACCTGATCGCCATGGTCCGGGTCTCCAAGCACGACGATCTCGCCGACGTCATCCCCGGCCGGATCAGCAAGATCCCCGGTGTCGAGGGGACCGACACACACGTCGCGTTCCGTACGTACTCCCAGCACGACCTGGAAGCCGCGTTCGCCATCGGCCTGGACGGCTAGCAGGGCAGCACTTCGGCCGGGCACGGACAGCTGTCCGTGCCCGGCCGAAGTGCTGTCCGCCTCAGACCTGCGCGGTGCCGCGGTCCGGGACGCAACGGCCGTCCTCGGTGCGGTACTTCCACTGGGCGCCCTCGCTGACCAGCTCGCGGACGGCGCGCAGGAAGCGCTCGATGTGCTCCTCCGGGGTACCGGCGCCGAAGCTGACGCGGATCGCGTTGAGGGACCGCTCGCCCGGCTCGGCCTCCGGCGCGCCGCACTCGCCGACGTCCTGCGGGTCGCTGCCGAGCAGGGTGCGCACCAGCGGGTGGGCGCAGAAGAGTCCGTCGCGCACCCCGATGCCGTACTCGGCGGAGAGTGCCGCGGCGAAGTGGGAGCTGTTCCAGCCCTCCACCACGAAGGAGATGACGCCGACCCGCGGGGCGTCGTCGCCGAACAGTGAGAGCACCTTGACCTCGGGGACCTCGGCGAGTCCGGCGCGGACCGCGCTGACGAGGTGCTGCTCGCGGGCGACCAGGCTGTCGAATCCGGCCTCGGTGAGCGCCTTGCAGGCGGAGGCGATGGAGTAGACGCCGATGACGTTGGGAGAGCCGGCCTCGTGGCGGGCGGCGGTGGTGTGCCACTCGACGTCCACTCCGCCGTCGGTGCGCCGCGCGACCTTGCGGGAGGCGCCGCCGCCGGCCAGGTAGGGCTCGGCGCTGCGCAGCCAGTCGGAGCGGCCGGCGAGGACGCCGGAGCCGAACGGCGCGTACAGCTTGTGGCCGGAGAAGGCGACCCAGTCGACGTCCAGCTCGGCGATGTCGACGGGGTGGTGCGGGGCGAGCTGCGCGGCGTCGAGGACGATCCGCGCGCCGTGGGCGTGCGCGGCGGCGGCGAGCTCCTTGACCGGCCACAGCTCACCGGTGACGTTGGAGGCGCCGGTGACGCACACCAGCGCGGGGCCGTACGGGTCACGGTCGGCGAGCGCCCGCTCCAGCGTGGCGACGGCCTGGGCCGGGGTGCGCGGGGCGTTCAGGTAGGTCACCCGGGCGTCGCGCCAGGGCAGCAGCGAGGCGTGGTGCTCGGTCTCGTACACGAAGACCTGGCAGTCGGCCGGCACGGCCGCGGCCAGCAGGTTGAGCGAGTCTGTGGTCGACCGGGTGAAGATCACCTGGTCGTCGGGGCGGCAGCCGAGGAACTCGGCGACGGTGACGCGGCTGGACTCGAAGAGGTCCGTGGAGAGCTGCGAGAGGTAGCCGGCGCCGCGGTGGACGCTGCCGTAGTACGGGGCGTAGGCGGCGACGTCGTCCCACACCCGCTGCAGGGCCGGGGCGCTGGCGGCGTAGTCGAGTGCGGCGTAGGTGACCTCACCGCCGGTGACCAGCGGGACCGTCACATCCTTGCCCAGAACGGGCAGCGGGGAACAAATGGACTGGTCGGCGGCAGCGGTGAAGACAGACATGACGAACTCCCGTAACAGGCAGGCGAAATCCGCGTGCCTGCGACGACGCGGCAGCACGGAGGGAAGAAAGAAGGGTGTGCGGAGGAGGGCCGAAAAGCCCTATCGCATTCGCTTGCTCACAAGAGGCTCCCTGAGGACCAGGACCCCACGGGTGGACATCTCACGATGTCGAGGGGTCCGCGCTTGCCGCAGACCTCGCTGCCTACGGCCTGGTCTTCACCCGGGGCACCCCGCCACGGACGGAGGGTTGCCGGACAGCGGGCCGGGGCCGTAGTCGCTGTCACTCATGACCTGCGCAGCATCTTGCCATACGTACGCAAACGCGCAAGGCGCAGTCCATGATCTGGACTGCGCCCTGCCTCACACTCCGTGCCCTCAGGCGTTGCTGGCCACGACCCAGCGCTCCAGCACCCGGCCCGCCGCGCCCGAGTCGATGGACTCGGCGGCCTTCACGATCCCGCCGGCGATCTGCTCGGCCAGCGTGCCCTCCCCCGGGTCCAGCGCGACCAGGGCCGCCGCCGAGTTGAGCAGGACGGCGTCCCGTACGGGCCCCGTCTCACCGGCGAGCAGCCGGCGGGCCACATCGGCGTTGTACGAGGCGTCGGCGCCGCGCAGCGCGTCCACCGGCACCAGCTCGAGACCGACGTCGCGCGGGTCGAACGCCTCCTCGCGCACCACGCCGTCCCGGGCGATCCAGACCCGGGAGGTCGCGGTGGTGGTCAGCTCGTCCAGGCCGTCGTCGCCGCGGAAGACCAGGGCGGAGTTGCCGCGCTCGGCGAGGACGCCCGCGACGATGGGCGCCATCCGCAGGTCGGCGACGCCGATCGCCTGCGACCGCACCTTGGCCGGGTTGGTGAGCGGGCCGAGGATGTTGAACGTGGTCGGCGCGCCGAGCTCCGCCCGGGCCTTCGCCGCGTACCGCAGTGCGGGGTGGAACTTGACCGCGAAGCAGAAGGTGATGCCCGCTTCCTCGGCCACCTCCACGACCCGCTGCGGGGGCAGTTCCAGGTTGACGCCGAGCTTGCCCAGGACGTCGGAGGAGCCGCTGGCCGACGACGAGGCGCGGTTGCCGTGCTTGACGACCTTGGCCCCGGTGCCCGCCACGACGATCGCCGACATGGTGGAGATGTTGACCGTCTTGGCCATGTCGCCGCCGGTGCCCACGATGTCGACGGTACGGCCGGGCACATGGATGGTGGTGGCGTGCTCGTACATCGCGCGGACCAGGCCGGCGACCTCCGTGACGGTCTCGCCCTTGGCCCGCAGCGCCACCGCGAATCCGGCGATCTGCACGTCGGTGGCCTCGCCGCTCATGATGCGGTCCATGGCCCAGGCGGTGTCGTCCTCGGTCAGGTCCTCGCCGCGCAGCAGGGGGGTCAGCACGCCGGGCCAGGAACGAGCCGCCACGCTGTCGCCGCCGACCGGGGTCACAACGTTCATGGTCCGCTCCTGGGGGGTCCACAGCCGATTAGGGGATGGGACCACCCTATCGAGCCCCAGGGGCAGCAAAGAGCCCCGTCCATCGAATGGACGGGGCTCCCGCTGTGGCGATCAGTTCAGGTGATCAGTGGTGGCCGTGGCCGCTGGTGATCTCCTTGTACTCCTCGGCGGTGGGCTTGGCGATCTGGTTGTTCTCGCCGTAGTAGCCCTTGCTGAGCTTGGCCCGCACCCTGGCGACCGGGGAGACCTTGCGCTCGACACCGTTCTCGTCGACCGTCGGGCCGATCTCGACCGGCTTGTACTGCTCGTGCGCGGTGAGCGTGTGCAGCTGCGCGGGCGAGAGCGGCTCGTGGACCTCGACGAACTCACCGTGCGGCAGGCGCTTGATGAGGCCGGACTCGCGTCCGTGCAGCACCTTCTCCTTGTCGCGGCGCTGAAGGCCGAGGCAGATCCGCTTCGTCACGATGAACGCGAGGACCGGGCCCACGAAGAAGAAGATCCGGACGAACCAGGAGATCGAGTTCAGCGACAGGTGGAAGTGCGTCGCCCAGAGGTCGTTACCACCGCCGACGAGGCCGACGAAGTAGACCGTGATCCAGGCGACACCGAAGGCCGTCCGGGTCGGGGCGTTGCGCGGGCGGTCCAGGATGTGGTGCTCGCGCTTGTCGCCGGTGACCCAGGACTCGATGAACGGGTACATCGCGATCGCACCCAGGATCACACCGAAGAGGACCAGCGGGATGAACACGCCCAGGACGAGCGTGTGACCCCAGAGGTTGATCTCCCAGCCGGGCATCACTCGGATCAGACCCTCGGCGAAGCCCATGTACCAGTCGGGCTGGGCGCCGGTGGACACCTGGTCCGGGCGGTACGGGCCGATGGCCCAGATCGGGTTGATCGAGGCGATGCCCGCGATGACGGCGATGACACCGAAGACCAGGAAGAAGAAGCCTCCGGCCTTCGCCATGTACACCGGCAGCAGCGGCATGCCCACGACGTTCTTGTTGGTCCGGCCGGGACCCGCGAACTGCGTGTGCTTGTGGTAGAAGACCAGGATCAGGTGGCCCACCAGCAGCCCGAGCATGATGCCCGGCAGCAGCAGGATGTGGATCGAGTAGAACCGGGCGACGAAGTCGCCGCCGGGGAACTCTCCGCCGAACAGGAACATCGAGATGTACGTGCCGACGATCGGCGTGGCCAGGATCGCGCCCTGGGTGAACCGGACACCGGTACCCGAGAGCAGGTCGTCCGGGAGCGAGTAGCCGGTGAAGCCGGTGAACATCCCGAGGACGAACAGCAGGAAGCCGAACATCCAGTTGATCTCGCGCGGCTTGCGGAACGCGCCCGTGAAGAAGACGCGCATCATGTGCACGAACATGCCGGCCAGGAAGATCAGCGCGGCCCAGTGGTGGATCTGCCGGACGAGCAGACCACCGCGGACGTCGAAGCTGATGTTCAGGGTCGAGGCGTAGGCCTCGGACATCCGGATGCCCTGCATGGGCTCGTACGGGCCGTGGTACACGACCTCGTTCATGCTCGGGTGGAAGAACAGCGTCAGATACACACCCGTGAGGATGATGATGATGAAGCTGTAGAGGCAGATCTCACCGAGCATGAAGGACCAGTGGTCCGGGAAGATCTTGCGCATGTTGGCCTTGGCCAGGGAGTAGATCCCGAGCCGGCCGTCCGCCCAGTCGGCAACCTTCTCACCGGCGGGCGCCTTGCGCTTCGTATCGGTCGCAGTACTCATCCGCGCTCCCAGAATGCAGGACCGACGGGCTCTTCGAAGTCACCGAGCGCCTCGAGGTTGCCCTCGCTGTTCACGCCGATCCGCAGCTGCGGGAGAGCGTGACCGGCCGGACCGAAGATGACGCGGGCGCCGTCGGAGAGGTCGAAGGTGGACTGGTGGCACGGGCAGAGCACGTGGTGCGTCTGCTGCTCGTACAGGCTGATCGGGCAGCCGACGTGGGTGCAGATCTTGGAGAAGGCCACGATTCCCTCGTGGGCCCACTCGCGCTCGCGCTTGTCCTTGATGTTGTCCGGCTCGATGCGGATGATCATCAGCGCGGCCTTGGCGATCTGCGTCTGGAAGTCGTGCGCGTCCTCCTCCAGGCCCTCCGGCATGGCGAAGGTCAGCGAACCGACGACGACGTCCTCGGGGCGCAGCGGCTCATTGGTGTTCATGTTGATGAGCTGCTTGCCCTTGGCCCACAGGGTCGAGCGGAGCTTCTTCTCCGGCAGCGGACCGAGGTCGCGCAGCAGCACCACACCGGCGAGCGGCACCAGGGCCAGCGCGCCGAACATGGTGTTGCGGATCAGCTTGCGCCGGCCGAACGCGGACTCCTCGGCGCCTGCCGCGAAGTCGGCGAGAACCTTCGCCTTGACCTCGGGCTCGGCCGAGATCGCGTGCCGCTCGTCGGCGACCTCCACGTCCGACATCAGGGTGCGCGCCCAGTGGACGGCGCCCGCGCCGATCGCGAAGAGCGCCACGCCCAGGGTCAGCCCCAGGGAGAAGTTGAGCGCGCTCACATGACCGAACGGGAAGATGTAGACGATCTTGTCGACCGGGAAGATGACGTAGGAGGCGATGAAGCCGACCGTCGCCAGCATGGACAGCGTGAACATGAACGCGACCGCGCGCTCGGACCGGTTGGCGGCCCGTTCGTCGATGTCCTGGATGCGCGGCTTGTGGGCCGGCAGCCCCGGGTCGGCGAACGGGTCGTCCGTACCCTCTACCGCGCCGTGCGCGGAATCCTGCTCTGCGGGCAGGTTCTCTTCTGGAATCTCTTGGCTACTCATGACTTCTTGGCCTTAGCGGTGTGGGCCGCGACCCAGATGGCAACTGCGATCAGTGCGCCGAGCCCGAAGATCCAGCCGAAGAGACCCTCGCTGACCGGACCGAGGCCGCCGAGCGAGAGCCCGCCGGGGCTCTCCGACTCGGCACCGTTCACGGTCTGGATGTACGCGATGATGTCCTTCTTCTGCTGATTGGGCATCGTCGAGTCGGGGAAGGACGGCATGCTCTGCGGGCCGGTCTGCATGGCCTCGTAGATGTGCTTCGGGTCCACGCCTTCGAGGCTGGGGGCGTACTTGCCCTTCGTCAGGGCACCGCCCTCGCCGGTGAAGTTGTGGCACTGCGCGCAGTTGGTGCGGAACAGGTCGCCACCCTTGGCGATGTCCGCACCGTCAGGGCTGACCTGGCTCTTGGTGGGGACGATCGGGCCGGCGCCGAGCGACGCGACGTACGCCGCGAGCTGGTCGATCTCGGCCTGGGTGTAGATGACCTTCTTCTTCGGTACCTGGGCGCCCGGCTGCTGTGCCGGCATACGGCCCGTACCGACCTGGAAGTCCACGGCGGCGGAGCCCACGCCGACAAGCTGGGGCCCGTCGGTGGTGCCCTGACCGCCGGTTCCGTGGCAGCTGGCGCAACCGACGGAGTACAGCTTCTTGCCCTCGTCGATGGCGAGGGACTGGGCGGTTTCGTCGGCCTGCGCCTTACTCGCGGGCGCAAACGCGGCGTACAGCCCCCCAGTAGCCGCAAGCGCGAGGAGTAGTACGACGACCGCCGCCAACGGATGGCGTCGTCGTGCGGAGAGCTTTTTCACGGATTACCCCGGTGTCAGGATCTTCTGCGTCGATGATGTGGTTCGGGCTCTGGCCCGGTTACTTGATCATGTAGATCGTGGCGAACAGGCCGATCCACACGACATCGACGAAGTGCCAGTAATAGGACACGACGATGGCTGCGGTCGCCTGCTCATGGGTGAACCTCTTGGCTGCGTATGTCCTGCCCAGAACGAGCAGGAAGGCGATGAGGCCGCCTGTCACGTGCAGACCGTGGAAGCCGGTGGTCAGGTAGAACACCGAGCCGTACGGGTCCGAGGACAGCGAGAGGCCGTCCTTCTTCACCAGCTCGGTGTACTCGAAGACCTGGCCTCCGATGAAGATCGAACCCATCACGAAGGTGATCACGAACCAGGCACGGAGCTTCTTCACATCGCCCCGCTCCGCGGCGAAGACGCCGAGCTGGCAGGTGAGTGAGGAGAGCACCAGGATCGTGGTGTTCGTCGCCGAGAACGGGAAGTTCAGGGCTGACGCCATTTCCTTCCAGTGATCCGCTCCGGTCACCGATCGCAGGGTGAAGTACATCGCGAAGAGGGCCGCGAAGAACATCAGCTCGGAACTCAACCAGATGATGGTTCCGACGCTGGTGAGGTTCGGCCGATTGACCGACGGGTGCGCGTGCCCGGTTTCTACTGTCGTTGCTGTCGCCACGACCGACATTATGTCGGTCGCTTATCCCGCCCTCACTCCGGGGGGTGCCGTTCGGTGTGTCAGAGGGGTGTGTCCTCCCCGAACGGCCCATGGATCCGCTGTCCCGGGCGATGCTGACAGCCCATCGGGCGGAGTACGATCCGCGCATCGGGCAGCCCTCACGCACCGGGGGCCCCGACAGCCCCGAAGACACGGATGTCACGGAGGAACCATGCAGCCGACCGCCACGGTCCTGGTCTACAGCGACAACGCACACACCCGTGAGCAGGTGAGGCTGGCAGCCGGGCGCAGGCCTGCCGCAGACGTGCCGCAGGTGGAGTTCCTGGAGTGCGCGACCCTGCCCGCCGTCCTGGACGCGCTGGAGCACGGAGGCGTCGACGTCTGCGTGTTGGACGGCGAGACGGCCCCGGCGGGCGGCATGGGGGTCTGCCGGCAGATCAAGGACGAGATCTTCCGCTGCCCGCCCGTGCTGCTGCTGATCGGGCGCCCCCAGGACGCCTGGCTGGCCACCTGGAGCCGCGCGGACGCCGCGGTGACCCTTCCGGTCGAACCGGTCGAGTTCGCGGACGCCCTGGCCGCCCTGCTGCGCAGCAGGCTCTCCGTGGGGGCCTGAGGCCCCTCCCGCCCGCCGTTCCGAGGCGCGGCGCACCCCCGGCCGTCAGACCTGGGGGCGCAGCCGCGCCGCCCGGACCGTGTCGACACGGTCCGGCGTGGCGTCGTTGTTGAGCGCGCTGCCCTTCTGCCACTTGGCCCAGGACAGGTTCCAGTCGCCGTAGCCGTTGTCGAACGGCGTCATGGTCTCGCCCTCGCTGCCGACGACCTTCACGATGTCGCCCTCGCGCACGGTGTTGAAGAACCACTCGGCCTCGCTGGTGCTCATCCCGGTGCAGCCGTGGCTGACGTTCGCGGATCCCTGTGATCCGGTGGACCACGGGGCCGCGTGCACGTACTCGCCGCTCCAGGTGACCCGTGTCGCGTAGTAGACCGGCAGGTCGTACGAGTCCTCCGAGCCCTCCGCGATGCCGATGGACTCCCCGCGCATACGTACGTAGTACTCCTTGCCCAGCACGACCTTGACGCCGTTGCGGGTGGAGAAGCCGGGCTTGCCGGTGGTCACCGGGATGGTGTTGATCACTTCGCCGTTGCGCAGCACCGTCATGGAGTGCTCCGAGGCGTCGGTGATGGCCTCGATGCGGTCGCCGGTAGTGATCTTCAACGCTTTCGCGGGGGCTCCGTAGAGCGCGTTGGTGACCTTGATGCCGGTCAGGTTGCTGCTGACCTCGATGCTGGCCTTCGCCGGCCAGTAGTCCTTGGGCCGGTAGTGCAGCGTCTTGTCGTCGACCCAGTACCAGGAACCGGTGACGGCGGGCGTGGAGCGCACCCTCAGGGCGCGCTCGACGGTGGCGCGGGAGGCCTTGTCGGTGACCGGGGCGCTGAGTTGCGCCGTGACGGGCTGTCCGACGCCGTAGGTGCCCGCCTGCGGGCCGAAGGTGACCTTCAGGAACTTCTTGGCCGCCGCGGTCGAGAAGGAGAGCGTACGGCTGCCTGGAGCCCCGTCGTCGTCCTCCATGCTGACCTTGACGGTGTACCGGGTCCCCGCGGCCAGCGGGGCGGTGGAGCGCCAGCGGTGGCCGTCGGCGTCGAGCTCGCCCGCCAGATGGCGTCCTTCGGTGTCCACGGCCGTCACATCGGTGATCCGGCCGTCGTCGCTGTCGACGCTGACTTCGAGCGGCTTGTCCGGGTCGACCTTCTCGGCGCCGTCGGAGGCGTTGGAGGAGATCTCGTCCGCCGCGTCGTACGGCTGTGCCGAGAGCGGATGGCTGCCGGACTCCCCGCAGGCGGCCGCCCCTGCCACCAGGGTCGCGGCCAGCAGAGTGCAGCTCACTACGGGACGGATACGCGGCGTGTGGTTCATGAACCCACGCTAAGAAGATTCATCCGTTTCAGCGCGCCGGGTGACTGCAAACGGGGGGCCCGCACTTCTCGTGGAAGTGCGGGCCCCCCGTCAGGTGGAGCGGTGTCACGGGTGGAGCGGTGTCACTGGGTGCGGTTCTCACCGCGGTAGTACTCGAAGACCCAGCCGAACAGACCGATCAGGATGACCGGGGCCGAGAAGTAGAGCAGCCACCAGCCGAAGACGACTCCCATGAAGGCGAGTGCGCCGCCGACCGCCAGCGAGAGCGGCTGCCAGCTGTGCGGGGAGAAGAACCCCACGTCGCCGGCCTCGTCCGCAACATCGGCTTCCTTGTTGTCCTGCGCCAGTGCGTCGACCCGCCTGGCCGTGAAGGCCAGGTAGAAGCCGATCATGACGCTCAGGCCGAAGGCCAGGACGAGCGCGGTGGTGCCGACCGGCTCCTTGGACCACACGCCGTAGGTGATGGCCATGACGAGGATGAACAGCGCCAGACCGAGGAACATCTTGCCCTGGACCTTCACTTGCCCGCCTCCTTGCCACCGGCGAGGGCCTTGTCACCCTCGGAGAGGTGATCGAGCTGCTCGAGCGCCGTGATCTCCGGGTGGTGCAGGTCGAACGCCGGGGATTCGGAACGGATCCGCGGCAGCGTGAGGAAGTTGTGCCGCGGCGGCGGGCAGGACGTCGCCCACTCCAGCGAACGGCCGTAGCCCCACGGGTCGTCGACCTCGACCTTCTTGCCGTACTTGGCGGTCTTCCACACGTTGTAGAAGAACGGCAGGATCGACAGGCCGAGCAGGAACGAGGAGATCGTCGAGATCGTGTTCAGCGCGGTGAAGCCGTCGGCGGCCAGGTAGTCCGCGTAACGACGCGGCATACCCTCGGCGCCCAGCCAGTGCTGCACCAGGAACGTGCCGTGGAAGCCGATGAACAGCGTCCAGAAGGTGATCTTCCCGAGCCGCTCGTCGAGCATCTTGCCGGTGAACTTCGGCCACCAGAAGTGGAATCCGGAGAACATCGCGAACACCACGGTGCCGAAGACGACGTAGTGGAAGTGCGCGACCACGAAGTACGAGTCCGAGACGTGGAAGTCCATCGGCGGCGAGGCCAGGATGACGCCGGTCAGACCACCGAAGGTGAAGGTGATCAGGAAGCCGACGGCCCAGAGCATCGGTGTCTCGAAGGACAGCGAGCCCTTCCACATCGTGCCGATCCAGTTGAAGAACTTCACCCCGGTGGGCACCGCGATGAGGAACGTCATGAAGGAGAAGAACGGCAGGAGCACGCCTCCGGTGACGTACATGTGGTGCGCCCACACGGTCACGGAGAGACCGGCGATGGAGATCGTCGCGGCCACCAGGCCGATGTATCCGAACATCGGCTTGCGGCTGAACACCGGGATCACTTCCGAAATGATCCCGAAGAAGGGCAAGGCGATGATGTACACCTCTGGATGTCCGAAGAACCAGAAGAGGTGTTGCCAGAGCAATGCCCCGCCGTTGGCCGCGTCGAATACATGCGCACCGAATTTACGGTCCGCCTCCAGCGCGAAGAGCGCCGCCGCCAGCACCGGGAAGGCCAGCAGGACCAGCACACCGGTCAGCAGGACGTTCCAGACGAAGATCGGCATGCGGAACATCGTCATGCCGGGGGCGCGCATGCAGATGATCGTGGTGATGAAGTTGACCGAGCCGAGGATCGTGCCGAAGCCGGAGAAGGCCAGACCCATGATCCACATGTCGGCACCGACACCCGGCGAGCGGACGGCGTCCGACAGCGGGGAGTAGGCGAACCAGCCGAAGTCGGCCGCACCCTGCGGGGTGAGGAAGCCGGCCACGGCGAGGATCGAGCCGAAGAGGTACAGCCAGTACGCGAACATGTTCAGCCGCGGGAACGCCACATCGGGCGCACCGATCTGCAGCGGCATGATCCAGTTCGCGAATCCGGCGAACAGCGGCGTCGCGAACATCAGCAGCATGATCGTGCCGTGCATCGTGAACGCCTGGTTGAACTGCTCGTTCGACATGATCTGCGTGCCGGGACGGGCCAGCTCGGCGCGCATGAAGAGCGCCATCAGTCCGCCGATGCAGAAGAACGCGAACGATGTGACCAGGTACATCGTGCCGATCGTCTTGTGGTCAGTGGTGGTCATCCACTTGATGACGACGTTTCCCGGCTGCTTGCGCCGGACCGGCAGCTCGTCCTCGTACGAGTCGTCTGCTGCCGCGGCACCCTGAGGTTCGTTGAGGATGCTCACAGTTTGTTCGTCTCCGCATTCCTGGCCGGGTCAGTCTGCTCGATACCGGCCGGCACGTAGCCCGTCTGGCCCTTCTTCGCCAGCTCCTTCAGGTGCGCCTGGTAGCGCTCCGGGGAGACGACCTTGACGTTGAAGAGCATCCGGGAGTGGTCGACGCCGCACAGTTCGGCGCACTTGCCCATGAAGGTGCCCTCCTGGTTGGGAGTCACCTCGAAGGAGTTGGTGTGGCCCGGGATGACGTCCTGCTTCATGAGGAACGGCACCACCCAGAAGGAGTGGATGACATCACGCGAAGTCAGGATGAAGCGGACCTTCTCCCCCTTGGGCAGCCACAGGGTGGGGCCGGGGTTGCCGTTCTGCGGGTTCCGGTCTCCCGGGACGCCGACGTCGTAGACGCCGTCCGCACCCTTCGGGAAGTCCTTGCGGAACCGGTCCGGGATGGCGTCGAGCTCCTTGGGGACCTCGTTGCCCGTGGCGGCGGAGCCGTCCACGTTCTCGATGTAGTTGAAGCCCCAGCTCCACTGGTAGCCGACCACGTTGACGGTGTGGGCGGGCTTCGGGGAGAGCTCGAGGAGCTTCGTCTCGTCGCGGGCGGTGAAGTAGAACAGCACCGAGACGATGATCAGAGGGACCACGGTGTACAGCGCCTCGATGGGCATGTTGTACCGGGTCTGCGGAGGTACCTCCACCTTGGTGCGGCTGCGCCGGTGGAAGATGACGCTCCACAGGATCAGGCCCCAGACCAGCACGCCCGTGGCGAGCGCTGCCGCCCACGAGCCCTGCCAGAGGGAAAGGATCCGTGGGGCCTCTTCCGTTACCGGCGTAGGCATACCAAGGCGGGGGAAGTCCTTGTATGTGCAACCGGTTGCGGTCGCCAGGATCAGTCCCGCAGTCAGCACCTGCGGCAGCTTCCGCCGCATCGGGCGCCGCGACGAGCGGTCGGAGCCGTTGGGACTCACGTAGCGCCTTCCCGAGAGTCTCGCCCGCACGGTCGGCGCGCCCGTCTCGTTTGTCGGTCGCCGCCCCTGACGCGGGCAGGGGTTTGGATGTTTATGCGGACCAAACCCTACTGGACGCTATTTGGGGTCGCGCGGGGAGGGTGCCCAACGCGCCGCCCGACTCCCCGAAGGGGTGGAATCCGGGGCTCCGGCCGCCATCTGACGCCCCCTCTCCCGACTGTCGGGGCAGCCGGTCCGGGGCCGGGGTCCGGGCCGGGCTAGCGTGGCCGGGTGCCCTACTTCGACACTGCGTCCGCCGCCCCGCTCCATCCCGTCGCCCGCCAGGCGCTGCATGCCGCGCTGGACGAGGGCTGGGCCGACCCCGCCCGGCTCTACCGCGAGGGACGGCGGGCCCGGCTGCTGCTGGACGCGGCCAGGGAGGCCGCCGCGGAGGCCGTCGGATGCCGTCCCGACGAGCTCACCTTCACCTCTTCGGGCACCCGCGCGGTGCACTCCGGAATTTCCGGAGCTCTCGCGGGGCGTCGGCGTGTCGGCCGCCATCTGGTGGTGTCGGCGGTCGAACACTCGTCGGTGCTCCATTCGGCCGCCGCCCACGAGGACCGGGGCGGGCAGGTCACCGAGGTGCCGGTGGACCGGGCGGGTGCGGTGGGTACGGAGGCGTACGCGTCGGCCCTGCGCGAGGACACCGCGCTGGCCTGTCTGCAGTCCGCCAACCACGAGGTCGGCACCGAGCAGCCGGTGGCCGAGGTGGCCGGGCTCTGCCGGGCGGCGGGGGTGCCGCTGCTGGTGGACGCCGCGCAGTCGCTGGGCTGGGGGCCGGTTCCGGACGGCTGGTCACTGCTGGCGGCGAGCGCCCACAAGTGGGGCGGCCCGGCCGGGGTCGGACTGCTCGCGGTGCGCAAGGGCGTCCGGTTCGCCGTCCGAGGTCCGGCCGACGAGCGGGAGTCGGGGCGGGCCGCCGGCTTCGAGAACATCCCGGCGATCGTGGCTGCGGCCGCGTCCCTGCGGGCGGTGCGGGCGGAGGCGACCGCGGAGTCGGCCCGGCTGCGGGCACTGGTGGACCGGATCAGGACCCGGGTGCCCGGACTGGTGCCCGATGTGGAGGTGGTCGGCGATCCGGTGCGGCGGCTGCCGCATCTGGTCACCTTCTCCTGTCTCTATGTCGACGGAGAGACCCTGCTCCATGAGCTGGACCGGGCCGGTTTCTCCGTTTCGTCCGGCTCGTCCTGCACGAGCAGCACGCTGACGCCGAGCCATGTGCTCAAGGCGATGGGCGTGCTCTCGGAGGGCAACGTCCGGGTGTCACTGCCCACGGGCACCACCGACGAGGACGTCGACCGCTTCCTGGCGGCGCTGCCCCCGGTGGTGGCAGCGGTACGGGAGAAGCTGGGCGCCCCCGCGGCGGCCGCCCCCTCCGCCGCCTCGGCGCCCTCCCTGGTGGTGGACGCGCTCGGGCGGCGCTGCCCGATTCCGGTGATCGAGCTCGCAAAGGTGATCGGAGAGGTACCGGTGGGCGGCACGGTGACCGTCCTGTCCGACGACGAGGCGGCGCGCCTGGACATTCCGGCCTGGTGCGCGATGCGGGAGCAGGAGTACGTGGGTGAGGAGCCGGCGGACCGGGGCTCGGCCTATGTGGTCCGCCGGCTGTCCTGACTACGCGAGGTGCGTGCGCACCTCGGCCGCGGCCTCGTGGCCGTACGCCTTGGTGAAGCGGTCCATGAAGCGGGTGCGGTGCAGGGTGTACTCCTGCGTGCCGACCGTCTCGATGACCAGGGTGGCGAGCATGCAGCCGACCTGCGCGGCCCGCTCGAGGCCGACGCCCCAGGCGAGTCCGGAGAGGAATCCGGCGCGGAAGGCGTCGCCGACGCCGGTCGGGTCGGCCTTGGTCTCCTCCTCCGCGCAGCCGACCTCGATCGGCTCGTCACCGGCGCGCTCGATCCGTACGCCCTGGGCGCCGAGGGTGGTGACCCGGTGGCCGACCCTGGAGAGGATCTCCGCGTCGGTCCAGCCGGTCTTGGACTCGATGAGCCCCTTCTCGTACTCGTTGGAGAAGAGGTACGTGGCGCCGTCGAGGAGGATCCGGATCTCGTCGCCGTCCATCCGGGCGATCTGCTGCGAGAAGTCCGCGGCGAACGGGATACCGCGGGTGCGGCACTCCTCGGTGTGGCGGAGCATGCCCTCCGGGTCGTCGGCGCCGATCGACACGAGGTCGAGGCCGCCCACCCGGTCGGCGACGGCCTTCAGCTCGATCAGCCGGGCCTCGCTCATGGCGCCCGTGTAGAAGGAGCCGATCTGGTTGTGGTCGGCGTCCGTCGTGCAGACGAAGCGGGCGGTGTGCAGGACCTCGGAGATCCGCACCGAACCCGTGTCGACGCCGTGGCGGTCGAGCCAGGCGCGGTACTCGTCGAAGTCGGAGCCCGCGGCGCCGACCAGGATGGGGGCGGTGCCGAGCAGCCCCATGCCGAAGCAGATGTTGGCGGCGACACCTCCCCGGCGGACGTCCAGGTTGTCGACCAGGAAGGAGAGCGAGACCGTGTGCAGCTGATCGGCGACCAGTTGGTCGGCGAATCGGCCGGGGAAGGTCATGAGGTGGTCGGTGGCGATGGAGCCGGTGACTGCGATACGCACGGGGAGACTGCTCCTGCGGAGGTCGAGGGAACGGTGTCCGTGTTCCCGGGTCGGCGTGACAGTTAACGCTACCGGTTCCTGCAGTCAGGCGAAGGGGGGAAAACTACCCGATAGTAGGGCTTTCCTCCTGAGGTCGGGGGTGCTTACGGTGCGGATATGTCGAACCACATCGCTACGCGCGAGTCCGAGACCACGCTGGCCGAGCTGCGCGGGGACTGCGCACGGATGGCTCCGCACTGGGTGGTACCCGCGAAGACCGCTCCCACCCCTGTGCCGCCCGCGCTGATCCACGGCGTGACCGTGCCGCCAGCCTCGGCCAGGCTGATCGACGCGACGGCGGAGTACGGCGGCTGAGACCGGCCGCCGGCGGTCCCCGGACCGGCCTCCTCCTCGCAACTGCCGCCCCGGGAGGGAACCGTGCGCGCCCGCGCCCCGTCCCAACGGTGTTCCGCATCAGCGGGACGGGCCCCGCAGGGTCCTGGCGTACGACGGCGAAGGAGCGAACCGGTGAGCACCGAGCGACCCGACAACGATGTGACCGGCAACCGGCGGCGGTCGCCGCTGGCCGTGGCTTCGGTGGCGGCGGCCGTACTTCTGGCCGGTGGCGGCGGCGCGTACTGGGCCATGGCGGCGGACGGCCATGGCGGCGGCGAGTACAGCGGCTCGGACGGTTCCGGCGCCACTCCCCCACCGCTCGCCCTGGACGAACGGGCGGACGGACCGGTCACGCCCTCGCCCCGGCCCTCCGCTCCGACGCAGGGCATCGCGCCGGGCGAGCCCGATCCGCACGGCGGGCGCATCGTCTACCGCGCCTCCGGCAAGCTTCCGGACGGCCCGGACCGGGCCGCGGTCCGGCGGCCGAGCGGGACCGTGTCGGCCGCCGAGGTGGCCCGGCTGGCGAAGGCACTGGGTGTGCAGGGCACCCCGCAGGCCGAGGGCACGTCCTGGAAGGTGGGCTCCGACGGGGACGGTTCGGGGCCGGTGCTGCGGGTGACCAAGCAGGCCCCCGGCACCTGGACGTTCGCCCGGTACGGCTCCGGCGGCACGGACAACTGCGAGAGCGAGAAGGTCTGTTCGAGCAAGCGGGTGGCGCCGGGCGGATCGGGCACGCCGGTGAGCGAGAAGGCCGCGAAGGCCGCCGCGGTCCCCGTACTGAAGGCGGTCGGCCAGGACGACGCCGCTCTCGACGCCCGCCAGCTGATGGGTTCTGTACGGGTGGTGAACGCCGACCCGGTGGTCGACGGGCTGCCGACGTCCGGCTGGGCGACCGGGATCCAGGTCGGCCCCGACGGTGAAGTGACTGGTGGCAGCGGGCAGTTGAAGGGCCTGGAGAAGGGCGCCGAATACCCGGTGATCAGCGCGGGCGAGGCGGTGAAGCAGCTGAACGCCAGCCGGCCGCCGAGCGGCGGGAACACCGGCGGCTGTGCGAGCCCCGCACCGCTGGAGGACGGCACGAAGTCGTCCGGCGTCAGCTGCGGCGCCCGGACCGGGGCGGAGACGCCCACGACGACGGTGACGGTCGACAAGGCGGCCTTCGGCCTGGCCGCCCGGTACGTGGAGGGCAAGCAGCTGCTCGTACCGTCCTGGATCTTCACGGTCCGGCCGGCCGCGGGCGGCACGGGCAGCACCGTGACCCAGGTGGCGGTGGACCCGGAGTTCCTGGCGGACACCCCGCCCGGGAAGACCCCGGACAACGGCGGAACGAAGACGTCCGGGCGCAAGGTCCTGTCGTACAGCGCCGACGGGCGGACCCTCTCGGTGACCTTCTGGGGCGGCGTCTGCAGCAAGTACACCGCGAGCGCGAGCGAGAACGGCTCCACGGTGTCCGTCTCGGTGACGGAGTCGAAGCCGGAGAAGGGCAAGGTCTGCGTCATGATCGCCAAGGAGCTGACCCGCAAGGTCACCCTGGATGAGCCGCTGGGCGAGCGGAAGGTCGTCGACGCGGCATCGGACGTCGCGGTGCCGCGCGCCTGACACGACGCGCCTGACTCGTACACGGCACCACGCGCACACGGCTACGGCGGCGGCCCCGGGATCGGAATCCCGGGGCCGCCGCCGTACGTTCGCTACCGCTTCCTCCGCGTTTAGCTGAAGGAGTCGCCGCAGGCGCAGGAACCCGTGGCGTTCGGGTTGTCGATCGTGAAGCCCTGCTTCTCGATGGTGTCCACGAAGTCGACGGAGGCGCCGCCCAGGTACGGGGCGCTCATCCGGTCGGTGACGACCTTGACGCCGTCGAAGTCCTTCACGACATCGCCGTCCAGCGAACGCTCATCGAAGAAGAGCTGGTAACGCAGGCCCGAGCAGCCGCCGGGCTGGACGGCGACGCGCAGTGCCAGGTCGTCGCGGCCTTCCTGCTCCAGCAGGCCCTTGACCTTGGCTGCGGCGGCGTCGGACAGGAGGATGCCGTCGCTCACGGTGGTGGTCTCGTCCGATACGGACATCTGCTTCTCTCCCGGGTTGTACGGAGACTGCTTGCCGACGTTGCAACCGTCGGGACCGCGGATTCATTCCGGGCCGAGCGCTTGCCTGTTCCATTCATGCTCGCACACCGGCCCGGCGGGCGGATGCGTCACATCGACGCTATCGGCATCGTCAAAGTGACGTGAACCGGTTATGATAGATAACGTCAATTCGACGAAAAGGCTCCTCCGCAGAGAAGAAAGGGTGCGTGACGTGACCACGGCCCACCCCGTCCAGGATCTCGATGTCCAGCCGACGCCCCTCGCCCTGCTCCTGCTCGGCCGCGACGCCGACCCCAAGAGCGAGCGTGGCGTCGAATGCCCCGGCGACCTGCCCTCCCCGTCCGACCCGGACCTGGTGGAGCGCGCCCGCGCGGCCAAGGAGAAGCTGGGGGAGAAGGTCTTCGTCCTCGGGCACCACTACCAGCGCGACGAGGTCATCCAGTTCGCGGATGTGACGGGAGACTCGTTCAAGCTCGCCCGCGACGCGGCGGCCCGGCCGGAGGCGGAGTACATCGTCTTCTGCGGTGTGCACTTCATGGCCGAGTCCGCGGACATCCTGACCACGGCCGACCAGAAGGTCGTGCTGCCGGACCTGGCGGCGGGCTGCTCGATGGCCGACATGGCCACCGCCGAGCAGGTCGCCGAGTGCTGGGACGTGCTCACCGAGGCCGGCGTCGCCGAGCAGGTCGTGCCCGTCTCGTACATGAACTCCTCCGCGGACATCAAGGCCTTCACCGGCCGCCACGGCGGCACGATCTGCACCTCGTCGAATGCGAAGCGCGCCCTGGAGTGGGCCTTCGAACAGGGCGAGAAGGTCCTGTTCCTCCCGGACCAGCACCTGGGCCGGAACACCGCCGTACGGGACATGGGGATGACCCTGGAGGACTGCGTCCTCTACAACCCGCACAAGCCGAACGGCGGCCTGACCGCCGAGGAGCTGCGCAACGCGAAGATGATCCTGTGGCGCGGGCACTGCTCGGTGCACGGGCGCTTCTCGGTGGAGTCCGTCAACGACGTGCGGGCCCGTATACCCGGGGTCAACGTGCTGGTGCACCCGGAGTGCAAGCACGAGGTCGTGGCGGCCGCGGACTACGTCGGCTCGACGGAGTACATCATCAAGGCCCTGGAGGCGGCCCCGGCCGGCTCGAAGTGGGCGATCGGCACGGAGCTGAACCTGGTGCGCCGGCTGGCCAACCGTTTCGCCGCGGAGGACAAGGAGATCGTCTTCCTCGACAAGACGGTCTGCTTCTGCTCGACGATGAACCGGATCGACCTGCCGCACCTGGTGTGGACGCTGGAGTCGCTGGCCGAGGGCAACCTCGTCAACCGGATCGAGGTCGACCCGGAGACCGAGAAGTACGCCAAGCTGGCGCTGGAGCGCATGCTGGCGCTGCCGTAGGCACAGCGGAAGGCCCCGGCACCGGATTCCGGTGCCGGGGCCTTCCGCATGCCCGGTCAGGCCTTCGCGGGCTCCGGCTCGTCGGAGGAGGTGGTCTCCTCCGATTCGGCCGGGGCCGGGATTCCGGCCTTCTTCGCCCGCTTCGCGGCCTTCTTCTTCGCGCGGCGCTCCTTGAAGAGCTCCACCATCGCGTACAGCGTCGGCACCAGGAGCAGCGTCAGCAGCGTCGAGGTGACCAGACCGCCGATGACCACGACGGCCAGCGGCTGCGAGATGAAGCCGCCCTCGCCGGTGACGCCGAGCGCCATCGGGAGGAGGGCGAAGATCGTCGCCAGTGCCGTCATCAGGATCGGGCGGAGCCGGTGACGGCCGCCCTCGACGATGGCGTCGACCACGGCCATGCCCTGGGCGCGGTACTGGTTGATCAGGTCGATCAGCACGATCGCGTTGGTCACCACGATGCCGATCAGCATCAGCATGCCGATCATCGCCGGGACGCCCATCGGGGTGCCCGTGATGAGGAGCAGGCCGATGGCGCCCGTGGCGGCGAACGGGATGGAGACCAGCAGGATCAGCGGCTGGACGAGCGACCGGAAGGTCGCGACCAGCAGCATGAAGACGATCGCGATGGCCGCCAGCATGGCCAGGCCCAGCTTCGTGAACGCGTCGTCCTGGTCCTGGGTGACGCCGCCGATGGTGGCGGTGGCGCCGTCCGGGAGATCCAGGGCGTCGATCTTCGTCTGGAGCGAGGTGCTGACCGCGCCGGTGTTGTCACCGGTGGGCTTGGCCGTGATCGTCGCGGCGCGCTGGCCGTCGATCCGGGTCATGGAGACCGGTCCGGGGACCAGCTGCACATCGGCGATGGACCCGAGCCTGACCGCTCCCAGCGGGAGGTTCTTCAGCTCCTCCATCGTGGTGGCCGGGTGGGCCGACTTGATGACGACGTCGCGCTCGGTATCGTCCATGATCGCCTTGCCGGACGGGGTGCCCCGTACGGCGGAGGCGACGGCCGCGCCCAGCGTGGCCTGGCTGTAACCGGCGTCGGCGGCCTTGGCGTTGGCCTTGACCGAGACGCGCGGGATGCTCTGCGCCAGGTCGCTCTGGACGTCGGTGACGTCCTTGAGCTCGGCCACCTCGGCGCGCACCTCTTCGGAGGCCTTCTTCAGGGTGTCCGCGTCGGCGGCCTTGACCACGACGCTGAGGTCCTGGCTGCCGAAGCCGTCGCCCGCGGCGATGGTGGTGTCCCCGATGCCGTCGAGCTTGGCCAGGGCCTCGTCGATGCGGTCCTGGGTGGCGTCGTAGTCGGCGGAGTCCTTCAGGGTGACCTGGTAGGACGCCTGGTTGGCGCCGGTGCCGCCGCCGAAGGCCGCCATGAAGCCGGACGATCCGACGGTGACCTGGTAGTCCTTGACGCCCTCGTCACCGGCGATGACCTTCTCGACCTTCTTGGCCGCCTCGTCGGCGGCCGCCAGGCTGGTGCCCGGGGTGAGCTCCTGCTTGATGGACAGGACCTCCTGCTCGCCCTGGTCGAAGAAGTTCGTCTTGAGCAGCGGGACCATGCCGAAGGTGCCGAACAGCACGGCGACGGCGATGACGATGCTGGTGATGCGGCGACGGGTGGCGAAGCGCAGCACCGGGACGTAGATCCGCTGGAGCCTGCTGCGGGCTTCCTTCTCCTCGGCCTCGCGGCGCGCCTTGTCCGGGTCCTCGGCGCTGCCCTTGGGGGCGCGCAGGAACCAGTACGACAGGACGGGGACGACGGTCAGCGAGACCAGCAGGGAGGCCAGCAGGGCCGCGGTGACGGTCAGCGAGAACGAGCCGAAGAGCTGGCCGACCATACCGCCGACCAGGCCGATGGGCAGGAAGACGGCGACGGTGGTGAGCGTGGAGGCGGTGACCGCGCCGGCCACCTCCTTCACCGCGGTGGTGATCGCCGACTGGCGCTCCTCGCCGTAGCCGAGGTGACGCTTGATGTTCTCCAGGACGACGATCGAGTCGTCGACGACCCGGCCGATCGCGATGGTCAGCGCGCCCAGGGTGAGCATGTTGAGCGACAGGTCACGGGTCCAGAGCACGATCAGCGCGAGGACCACGGAGAGCGGGATGGAGACCGCGGTGACCAGGGTCGAGCGCAGCGAGGCCAGGAAGACCAGGATCACGATGACCGCGAAGAGCAGGCCGAGCGCGCCCTCGGTGGTCAGACCCGAGATCGCCTTGGAGACGGCGGGGCCCTGGTCGGAGACGACGGTCAGCTCGGCGCCGGCGCCGAGGTCCTTGCGCAGGTCCGGGAGCTTGTCCTTGACGGCGTCCGAGATGGCGACGGCGCTGCCGTCCTTGTCCATCGTCGCCATGACGGCCAGGCTCGGCTTGCCGTTGGTGCGCGTGATGGAGACCGCGGTGGACGGCTCCTGCTTCACCGTGGCGATGTCACCGACCCGGACCGGCTTGCCGGGCTTGCCGGTCGCCGGGTCCTGCCCGGAGACCCGCAGGTCCTCGAACTGCTGGAGGGTGGTGAACGTGCCGCCGACCTGGACGGTGCGGCTCTTGCCGGCCTCGGAGAAGGAACCCGCCGGGACGGTCGCGCCGCCGGCCTGGAGCGCCTGGGCGAGCGAGGTCGCGTTCAGTCCGGCCGCCGCGAGCTTCTTGTCGTCGGGGGTGATGGAGACCTGGAGGTCCTGCACCCCGTCGACGGTGACCTGGCCGACGCCGTCGATGTCCTCCAGGGCGGGGACGACCGTGCGGTCCAGCTGGTCCGCGAGGGCCTGCTGGTCCTTGTCGGAGGTGACGGCGAGGACGACGGTCGGGATGTCGTCGGTCGAGCCCGCGATGACCTGCGGGTCCACATCGTCGGGCAGCTGGATGCGGGCGCGGTTCACCGCCTGCTGGATGTCCGCGACGAGCTGCTTGGTGCCCTCGTCGCCGAAGTCGAACGTCGCCATGATGACGGCGTTGCCCTCGCTGGCGGTGGAGGTCATTCCGGTGACGCCGTCGACGGCCTTGATCGAATTCTCGAGCGGTTCGACGACCTGCTTCTCGACCACATCGGGGGACGCACCCTGGTACGGGGCGAGCACCGACACCATCGGCAGTTCGATGGTGGGCAGCAGCTGCTGCTTGAGCTGCGGGATCGCGATCGCTCCGAATACGAGCGCGACGATCGAGATCAGCCCGATCAGGGCCCTTTGCGCGAGGCTGAATCTGGACAGCCAGGACATGGGTGGGTCTCTCTTCTGTGGCTTACGCGGCAGGTGGGCGGGTAACTCGGGGACAGACCCGGCCCACCTATACGATCGCCCATCGCCTGAGCCGAAGGCGTCGGTCCCAGGTCGCTTTCTTATGCCGCGCATACCGCAGGTGGAGTACGCCGCGGCTGCACCCTCACTCCACCCGTGGCCGAACCAGGCCCGATTCGTACGCAATTACGACCAGTTGGGCCCGGTCGCGGGCGCCCAGCTTTGCCATCGCCCTGTTGACATGGGTCTTGACGGTGAGCGGACTGACCACGAGCCGCTCGGCGATCTCGTCGTTGGACAGTCCGCCCGCGACGAGGACCAGCACCTCGCGTTCGCGGGTGGTGAGGGCATCCAGCCGTGCGGAGTACTCGGCGGCTCCCGGCCCGCCGTCGCCCGAACTCCCGCCCTGGGCGAGGAAGGTGGCGATCAGCCCCTTGGTCGCGGCGGGCGACAGCAGCGCCTCGCCGCCCGCGGCGATCCGGATGGCGTTGAGGAGTTCCTCCGGTTCCGCCCCCTTGCCGAGGAAGCCCGAGGCGCCGGCCCGCAGGGACTGCACCACGTACTCGTCCACCTCGAAGGTGGTGAGCATGACCACGCGCACATCCGCGAGTTCCGGGTCGGCGCTGATCATCCGGGTCGCGGTGAGACCGTCCGTGCCGGGCATCCGGATGTCCATCAGGACCACGTCGGCGCGGGTCGAGCGGGCCAGGTCCACGGCCTGCGCCCCGTCCGCCGCCTCGCCGACCACCTCCATGTCGGGCTCCGAGTCGACCAGGACGCGGAACGCGCTGCGCAGCAGCGCCTGGTCGTCGACGAGCAGGACCTTGATGGCCGCTGTCATGCGTGCTCCCCCGTCCGGTCCGCCGCGCCCGGATGGTCCGGCTCCCGCGCACGGGTCTTGAGGGGCAGGATCGCATGAACCCGGAAGCCGCCCCCGTAACGGGGTCCGGCGGTGAGGGTGCCGCCCAGTGCGGTGACCCGCTCGCGCATGCCGAGGAGGCCGTGGCCGCCGCCGGCCGGGTCGCCGGTGGCGCGGCCGGCCGTTCCGCGGCCGTTGTCCAGCACCATGACCTCGGCCGTGCCACCGACCCGTACGACGCTCACCTCGGCCTTGGCGCCGGGGCCCGCGTGCTTGCGCACATTGGTCAGCGCCTCCTGGATCACCCGGTAGGCGGCCAGGTCCACGGCGGCCGGCAGCGGCGGCTCGTCCTTCGCCGAGCAGGCCACCTCGACGGGCAGCCCGGCCCGTCGCACGGTCTCCACGAGCTCGTCGAGGACGGCGAGGCCCGGGGCGGGTTCGGTCGGCGCGGCCGGGTCGCCGGACTGGCGCAGCAGCCCCACGGTGGCCCGCAGTTCGTTGAGCGCGGAGCGGCTCGCCTCCCGGACGTGGGCGAGCGCCTCCTTGGCCTGGTCGGGGCGTTTGTCCATGACGTGGGCCGCGACCCCGGCCTGCACGTTGACCAGGGCGATGTGATGGGCGACGACGTCGTGCAGGTCGCGGGCGATGCGCAGCCGTTCCTCGGCCACCCGGCGCCTGGCCTCCTCTTCGCGGGTCCGTTCGGCCCGCTCGGCACGCTCCCTGATCGCGTCGACGAACGCGCGCCGGGAGCGGACCGCGTCGCCCGCCGCGGCCGCCATCCCGGTCCAGGCGAAGATCCCGAGGTTCTCCTGGCTGTACCAGGGGGCCGAGCCGAAGAACATCGCGGCCGCGGTGAGCGCGGCCATGGTGAGCAGCCCGACCCGCCAGGTCGTCGGCCGGTCGGTGCGGGCGGCGACGGTGCACAGCGCGATGACGGCGCTCATCACCACCGGGGCGGGCGGGTCCTCCACCACCAGCTCGACGACGGTCAGCACCCCGGTGGCGGCGAGCACGGCCATCGGCCTGCGGCGCCGCCAGACCAGGGCGAGGGCGCCGAGCACCATCAGGAACACGCTGCCGGGTTCGGGTGTGCGGGTGCCGAAGGTGGGCCCGTGGTGTGCGTTCGGATCGGCGAAGGAACCGATGAACATGGCCACGAACACGGCCAGGGCGAGCGCGCCGTCCAGCGCGAGGGGATGGTCGCGCAGCCAGTTCCGGATGCGCAGAACCCCGGTTCCGAGGGTGGTCACGTCAAGCTACGTTACGGCGTGTCGCGGGGATTCCGGTCCGCGCGGGCGGGAGATGCCGGGAGAACCGGTGTGGACCACACACAACTGTGCCCCCTGTCCGGCGGGGCCGGTCACGGGGCACGGTCGTGCGGGTGCTGGTGCTGCCGGTCGTCAGCCGGGAATCAGGCCGTCGTCGCTGAGCATGGCGCGGACCTCTTCGAGGGTCGCGTCGGGCGACGGCAGGATCAGCTCGGACGGCTCCAGGGAGTCGTCCGGCAAGGGTGTGCCGAGTTCGCGCACCCTGGCGAGGAGCGCGTGGAGCGTGGTGCGGAAGCCTGGTCCGTCACCGCTCTCCATTTCGGCGAGCAGTTCGTTGTCGAGTTTGTTGAGCTCGGCGAGATGACTGTCGGCCAGGACTGCCTGGCCCTCCCCCATGATCCGTACGATCATGACGCTGCCTTAATTCTTGTCGAACTTGTGCGGGGTCTGGGTCGGGGACTGCTGCTGGGCGGCGTCCTGCGGGCCGCCCTCGATGGCCTGCTTCGAGGGGGAGCCGCCGGCCAGTTCGGCCTTCATGCGCTGCAGCTCCAGCTCCACGTCCGAACCGCCGGAGATCCGGTCCAGCTCGGCGGTGAGGTCGTCCTTCGCCGTGCCGGTCGGGTCGTCCAGGGCGCCGGAGGCGAGCAGCTCGTCGATCGCGCCCGCGCGGGCCTGGAGCTGCTGGGTCTTGTCCTCGGCCCGCTGGATGGCCAGGCCGACGTCGCCCATCTCCTCGGAGATGCCGGAGAAGGCCTCGCCGATCCGGGTCTGCGCCTGGGCGGCCGTGTAGGTGGCCTTGATCGTCTCCTTCTTCGTACGGAAGGCGTCGACCTTGGCCTGCAGCCGCTGGGCCGCCAGAGTGAGCTTCTCCTCCTCGCCCTGCAGCGTGGTGTGCTGCGTCTCCAGGTCGGTGACCTGCTGCTGGAGGGCGGCGCGGCGCGACAGCGCCTCGCGGGCCAGGTCCTCGCGGCCGAGCGCGAGCGCCTTGCGGCCCTGGTCCTCCAGCTTGGACGTCTGGCCCTGCAGCTGGTTCAGCTGCAGCTCCAGGCGCTTGCGCGAGGTCGCCACATCGGCGACACCGCGGCGCACCTTCTGAAGCAGCTCCAGCTGCTTCTGGTACGAGTAATCGAGGGTCTCGCGCGGATCCTCGGCCCGGTCCAGGGCCTTGTTTGCCTTCGCGCGGAAGATCATCCCCATACGCTTCATGACACCGCTCATGGGCTTCGCGCGCCCCCTTCTGACTTAACGGGTCTCCAGCACTCCAACAGAACCCACAGTACGGGCCCTGCCTCTATTACCGCACTGTTCGAGCAAGGATGGGGTCCTCCCCAAGGACGACTGCCACCGGTGACCACTCCGGCCCAGGGAGTAGGTGAAGGTCAGGGAAACCGGTGGTGACGCCCGTATCGTCCCGCTCGCACACCAGCGAGGACGCAGGCCGTTGCCGGATCGTTCCCGGCCGGCCTGGGGTCGTGGCGATCGACCCCGTACCCTTGGGCCTTGTGTTCCGTAGCCGCTCCAAGGAAGAGAAGGCCCCCACCGACAAGGTGACGGCGGACCTCTCCAAGACGTCCCGCGACCCGCAGGCCCCCAAAGGTCGCCCCACCCCCAAGCGCAGCGACGCCCAGTCGCAGCGCCGCCGTGCCTCCAGTGGTGCGCCGACCGACCGCAAGGAGGCCATGAAGCGCCAGCGCGAAGCGCGCCGTGTCGACATGGCCAAGCAGCGCGAGGCGCTGGCCAGTGGCGACGAGCGCTATCTGCCGGCCCGCGACAAGGGTCCGGTCCGCCGCTTCGTCCGCGACTTCGTGGACTCGCGCTTCTGCATCGCGGAGTTCTTCCTGCCGCTCGCCGTGGTCATCCTGATCCTCAGCGTGATCCAGGTGCAGGGCATCCAGAACATCTCGCTGCTGCTCTGGCTCGGCGTGATCGTGCTGATCGTCATCGACTCGATCGGGCTCACGTTCCGGCTGCGCAAGCAGCTGAACGAGCGCTTCCCGGACACGCCCAAGCGTGGCGCGGTCGCCTACGGCCTGATGCGTACGCTCCAGATGCGCCGGCTCCGGCTGCCGAAGCCGCAGGTCAAGCGCGGAGAGCGGCCCTGAGTACGGATCTCTCCGGTCCGGCCGGCGGCGTGTCCGCCGGTCGGCCGGGTGATGCGGTCCCCGGTTTCGCCGGGGCTTCGCCGGCCTGGCTGAAGGGGCTCGGCGGACTGCGCAACACCGTCCGCCAGGAGCTGGTCGCCCGGCAGCTGGACGAGCAGATCGCGGCGCGCTTCCCGGTCGGGCAGCGGCTGCGGATCCTCGATGTCGGCATGGGCCAGGGCACCCAGGCGCTGCGCCTGGCCCGGGCCGGTCACACGGTCACGGGTCTCGAATCCGACGCCGAGATGCTGCGGGTCGCCCGCGAGGCGCTCGGCGGCGAGCCCGCCGGCATCCGTGAGCGGGTCCGGCTCATCGAGGGCAACGGCCAGGACACCGGGGTCCACTTCCTGCCCGGCAGTTTCGACGTGGTGCTCTGCCACGGCGTCCTGATGTACGTCCAGGAGCCCGACGCCATGGTGGCCGGTCTGGCCCGGATGCTCGCCCCGGGCGGACTGCTGTCGCTGCTCGTGCGGAACGCGGACGCGCTGGCGATGCGGCCCGGGACCGCCGGGGACTGGGAGGCGGCGCTGACCGCGTTCGACACGGACCGGTACACCAACCGCCTCGGGCTCTCCGTGCGCGCGGACCGGCTCGACGCCCTCACCGCGACGCTCGCCGGGATCGCCGCACCGCTGCGCGCCTGGTACGGGGTGCGGGTCTTCACGGACAACGTGAGCAACGACGCGGAACTGCCGTCGGCGGCGGAGCTGGAGCGGGTGCTGGCCGCGGAGGACCGGGCGGGACGCACGGATCCGTACCGCAGGGTGGCCGCGCTGCTGCACCTGTGCGGCGTGCGGGGCTGACACCGCCCCGCAGGACGGCCCTTCGGCCGGGGGCTCCCCGGGCGGGTGCGCCCGGCAGGCCGCCAATGGGGTTAAACGTAATAATCCGGACATGGATGCCTTTCACTCCCGCAGCCGTGTGCGCCGGCTGCTGCTGCCCCTGTCCGCAGGTGTCTGTGCGATCGCGCTGGTGAGCGGTTGCTCCGACTCGAATTCCCCAGCCTCCGACGCCTCCGCGACGAAGTCCGGTTCGACCCAGCAGGGCTCGGCCGCGAAGGCCACCGGTGATCTTCAGAGCGAATACCAGTCCGTCATCGAGGACGTGCTTCCCTCGGTGGTGCAGATCGACGCCTCGGACAGTCTCGGCTCCGGCATCGTCTACGACGCCAAGGGCCACATCGTCACCAACGCCCATGTCGTCGGCGACGAGAAGACCTTCAAGGTGACCGTGGCCACCGGCGAGAAGGTGCTGAGCGCCTCGCTGGTCGCCGCCTATCCCGAGCAGGATCTCGCGGTCATCAAGCTCGACGACGTCCCGGACGGGCTGAAGCCCGCGAAGTTCGGCGACTCGGAGAAGGTCGCGGTCGGCCAGATCGTGCTGGCGATGGGCTCGCCCCTTGGCCTGTCCAGCAGCGTCACCCAGGGCATCGTCTCGGCGCTCGGCCGGACCGTGAGCGAGACCCGCGCCGGCGGCGGCACGGGCGCGACCATCGCCAACATGGTGCAGACCTCGGCGGCGATCAACCCGGGCAACAGCGGCGGCGCCCTGGTGAACCTGGACAGCGAGGTCATCGGCATCCCGACGCTGGCGGCCACGGACCCCCAGATGGGTGACAGCGCGGCGCCTGGCATCGGCTTCGCCATCCCCGTCTCGATGGTGAAGACGGTCGCTGACCAGATCATCAAGAGCGGCAAGGTCACCGACTCCGGCCGGGCCGCGCTGAACATCACCGGCCGGACCGTCGTCGACGACAGCTACCAGCCGGCGGGGGTCGCGCTCGTCAGCGTGACGAAGGGCGGCGCCGCGGAGAAGGCGGGGCTGCGGGCCGGCGACATCATCACCAAGATCGGCAGCACTCCCGTCACCACGATCACCTCCCTCTCGGAGGCGCTGGCGTCGGACAAGCCGGGCCAGAAGGTCACCGTGACGTACCAGCGCGCCGGTGCGGACCGGACGGCCGAGGTCACGCTCGGCGAGATCTGACTCCCCGGCACACGGTCCGGACAACGCCGGGCGGGCCCTCTCGGGCCCGCCCGGCGTTCGTTCCGTTCAGCTCTGCTCGGCCTGGAGGCTCATCGGGCCGTAGATCTTCGTCGTGTCGTCGAAGAGCGTCGCCTGGTCCGCCCCGCCGTCGAGGAGTTCCTTCCAGTACTCACCGATCCAGGACTCCGCGTCACCCTGCGTCGTGAATTCGTCCGGCTGCAGGGCCGGCTCCGTCTCCGTACCGTCGGACTTCTCGAACCGCCACGTCCACGCCATGTCCGCCTCCTGGGTCACTTTGTTCCGTCCCGCAGCCTAGTGCTTACGACCAGCGCGGGAAGGGGCCCCGGCACCTCCGGTCACCCCCACGTCGCGCACCCGGTGCGGGGACGCGGGAGGATCGGGGCGTGGAACTGACTCTGCTCGGCACCGGAGCCCCCGACGGGCTGCCGCGGCCCGACTGCCCCTGCGCCGCCTGCGCCACCGCCCGCGGGGCGCGTGCGCGGGCCGCGACCGCTCTGCTGGTCGACGACGCGCTGCTGCTCGACCTCACCCCCGGGGCGGTGTTCGCCGCCGCCCGTGCGGGGCATTCACTCACCGGCGTACGGCAGGTGCTGCTCACCCATCCGCACGACGGCCCCGCCGTCGAGCTGCCCGCCGGGCTGCCCCCGGCCGGCCGGGTGCCGGACGGACGGGTGCTGACGCTGATCAGCGGACACCGGGTGCGGGCCGTTCCGATGGACGCGCCGGGCACCGGGTACGAGGTGACGTCACCGGAGGGCGAGCGGCTGCTCTACCTGCCGCCGGGCGCCGCTCCGGCAGGTCTCGCCGACCGGGTGGCGGAGGCGTACGACATGGTCGTCGGTGACGTCGTGGGACGGCCCGACGCGGTGGCCCGGCTGCGCGCCGTCGAGGCGGTCGGACCGGACACCGAGCTGATCGCCGTCCATCTGGACCACGACGCCCCGTCCGGCCCCGAGCTCGACCGCCGGCTCGCCGCCGCCGGGGCGCGGGCGGTGCCGGACGGCACGACGCTGACCGTCGGCGGGTACCACGCGGCGGCCGAGGTCCCCCGGCGCACGCTGGTGACCGGCGGCGCGCGGTCCGGCAAGTCCGTCGAGGCCGAGCGGCGGCTGGAGACGTACCCCGAGGTCGTGTACGTGGCGACCGGCGGCGGCCGGGAGGGCGACGCGGAGTGGGCGGCCCGGATCGGGCTGCACCGGGAGCGCAGACCGGCGGCCTGGCGCACCGAGGAGACCTGCGAGCCGGCGGAGCTGCTGGCATCGGACGGGCCGCCGCTGCTGATCGACTGCCTCTCGCTCTGGCTGACGGACGCGATGGACCGGGTGGATGCCTGGGACGACGAGGCCTGGGCAGGCGGAGGTGAGCGGGCGCTGCGGGAGCGGACCGCCGAGCTGGTGGCCGCGGTCCGCGGGACGCGGCGCACCGTCGTCGTGGTGACCAACGAGACCGGGTCGGGCGTGGTGCCCGCGACCGCCGCCGGCCGGCGCTTCCGGGACGAGCTGGGCCGGCTGAACGCCGCGGTCGCCGACGAGTGCGAGCAGGTGCTGCTGGTGGTCGCCGGGCAGGCGCTGACCCTGCGCGGCTGAGCGACCGCCCGCCGGAAGAAACGGAACGGAACAGGAGGAGCGGACATGGCACGTGTGCGGCCGATGCTGAACGGGGTGCCGGAGACCCTGCTGTGGACGTTGTACAACCGGGCGTACGAGGCGGGCCGGCCCTATCCGGTGCTGGACGACCCGATGGCGCTCGAGTTGCTGGCGAACCTGGACTATCCCTTCGAGGAGCGGTTCGGGGTGCCCGGCCCGTTCCACTCGCAGGCGCAGGGGCTGCGGTCGCGCTGCTTCGACCTGGCCGTGCAGGAGTACCTCGACGACCGGCCGCGGGCCACCGTGGTCGCGCTCGGAGACGGTCTGGAGACCGGGTTCTGGCGGGTGGACAACGGCCGGCTGGACTGGCTGAGCGTGGAGCTGCCCGAGGTCGCCACCCTGCGCCACACGCTGCTGCCGCCCTCGGACCGGCTGCGGACGCTGTCCGGGTCGGCGACGGACCTCTCCTGGCTGGACGAGATCGAGGACCCGGAGGGCCGGGGCGTGGTCGTCACGGCGCAGGGGCTGCTGATGTATCTGCGCCCCGCCGAGGTGCGCCGCGTACTGGCCGCCTGCGCCGAACGGCTGCCGGGCGGGATCCTCGTCCTGGACACGATGTCGAGGTGGCTCGCGAAGGGCACGGTGGCGGGCACCTCGAAGGTGGGCGCCATGACGATCCCGCCGATGCGCTGGGCGATGGACCCGGGTGAGCGCGGGAAGCTGCGCGGCGCGCATCCGGGCATCACCGAGGTGCGGGCGCTGCGTCTGCCGCGCGGGCGCGGCGCCATGGGCGAACTGATCCGGGTCCAGAACCTGCTCCCCGGGGTGCGGACCCTGACACCCGCGATGACCCTGCTGCGCTTCGGGGACCGGGCGGCGCACTGAGGGAGGGCCGGAAAACGCGGCAGGTACTGTTCCCGTCAAGAGGCTCCGAGGCCACCCGGCGGCCTCCGAGCCCGCGCCGGGCTCCCCGGCCACCCCACACGACCCGCGAGGCAGACCCCCGTGAATCTGGACGACTTCTCCGACCTGATCGAACGCCCCGACGGGGGTGTGCGGCGAGATGCCGAGGAACGCCGGGAGCGGTTCATCGTGCCGCCCGGCGCCCTCGGCCGCCTCGACGAACTGGGCGAATGGCTCTCGGCCGCGCAGCAGGCCGTGCCGGTCAGGGCGATCGAACAGCCGCGCGTGGTGCTCTTCGCCGGTGATCACGGGGTGGCGGAGCTGCGGGTGTCCGGCCGTGCGGCCGGCAGCGCGCACGAGCTGGTGCGGGCGACGCTGGACGGCTCGACGCCGCTCGCGGTGCTGGCCCGCAGGTTCTCCGTGCCCGTACGGATCGTCGACGCCGGTCTGGACTGCGATCCGCAGCTGCTGCCGGACGCGGTGGTGCGGACCCGGGTGCGGCGCGGCAGCGGCCGGATCGACGTCGAGGACGCGATGACAGCCGAGGAGGCCGAGCAGGCGGTGCGCCTCGGTATGGCGATCGCCGACGAGGAGGCCGACTCGGGCACCGATCTGGTGGTGCTCGGCGATCTGAGCGTCGGCGGTACGACGGCCGCGGCCACCCTGATCGCGGCGCTCTGCGGCACCGACGCCTCGGTGGTCACCGGGCGCGGCGGCACGGGGATCGACGACCTGGCCTGGATGCGCAAGTGCGCGGCGGTCCGTGACGCGCTGCGCCGGGCCCGTCCGGTCCTGGGCGACCAGCTGGAGCTGCTGGCCACGGTGGGCGGTGCCGATCTGGCGGCGATGACGGGGTTCCTGCTGCAGTGCGCGGTGCGCCGGCTGCCGGTGATCCTGGACGGCGTGGTCTCGGCGGCCGCGGCGCTGGTCGCGCAGCGGGCCGCGTTCCGGGCGCCGGACTGGTGGCTGGCGGGGCAGTTGAGCGGTGAGCCGGCGCAGGCGAAGGCGCTGGACCGGATGGCGCTCAACCCGCTGCTGGACCACGGCGTCATCGTCGGTGAAGGAAGCGGGGCACTGCTCGCCCTTCCGTTCGTCCAGGCCGCGGCCGCGCTGGCGGCGGAGCTGCCCGAACGCGCATCGGAGGACGACGCGGACGAGACGAAGGCCGCCGAGTACACCGACGACAGCGAGGAGGCGGCCGCCGGCGGAGGGGCCGCGGTGGCCGACCCGGCCTGATCCACCCCTGAGGGTCGAGGACTGCGGCCGCCCGGACACCGGCCGCAGGGCGCCTCCTCATGAAGCGCGATGCCCCATATGATCGCTTTTCATGGGAGAGGTCCGATTGGCCAGCGAGGAATCCGGGCGGGGCACCGCCCGGCCGCAGAGCACCGAACGGTCGCGACGCAGCGCGGCGTTCGCCATCTGGTACCTGCGCGTCGTGTCGTTCATCAATTTCCTGAGTGCCGTCTGGGTCACCTTCGGCCAGGACCTGCGCCGCCACAACACCGAGAACTACTTCACGCCCTATCTGCTCACCGCGGGCTTCTCGTCCGGGGTGGTCGCGCTGTTCCTCGCCGTCACGATGCGGCGGCGCAAACGGGCCGCGTGGATCGTGAACACGGTGCTGAGCGGACTCACACTGCTGCTCTTCGCCGCGGTGATCGGCTTTCCGGAGGTCCGCCGGTACCCGCAGAACTGGATCTCGCTGGCGCTGACCGCCGTCTTCGTCCTCGCCCTGGCCCTCGGCCGGCGCGAGTTCTACGCGAAGGGCGACCGGTCCAACCCGAAGCTGGCCGCGCTGGTGGCGGTCGGCGGACTGCTGGTCACCTCGCTGATCGCCGCCGGCCTGGTCACCGTCACCAACACCGCGCACGACGACTACCGTTCGACGTTCCTGGACCGCTGGCGCTACGGCGCGCTGCGCCTCGTCTCCGTCGCGGCGGACGACTCCCGGTTCCCCGGCATCTCCACTCCGGGCTGGGTCAACGTCGTCATCAACATCCTGTCCACCCTGCTGCTGATCGCCGTCGTGTACGCGGCCTTCCGCTCCCGCCGCGCGGTCGACCCGATCACGCCCGAGGACGAGACGGCGCTGCGCGCCCTGCTCGACAAGCACGGTGAGCGCGACTCGCTGGGCTACTTCGCGCTGCGCTGCGAGAAGAGCGTCATCTGGTCGCCGACCGGGAAGGCGGCCGTCACCTACCGGGTGGTCGGCGGGGTCTCGCTGGCCTCCGGCGACCCGATCGGCGACCCCGAGGCCTGGCCCGGGGCGATCGGCCCCTGGCTGGCCGAGGCCCGCGAGCACGGCTGGATCCCCGCGGTGATGGGGGCGAGCGAGGAGGGCGGCACGATCTACGCCCGGCACGGCCTCGACGCCCTGGAGCTGGGCGACGAGGCGATCGTGGAGACCGCCGACTTCACCCTGGAGGGGCGGGCGATGCGGACCGTCCGGCAGGCGTACAACCGGGTCAAGCGGGCCGGTTACGAGGTGACGGTGCGCCGGCACGCGGACATTCCCGGGGCCGAGATGGCCGAGTTGGTGCGGCGGGCCGACGACTGGCGCGACGGCGCGACCGAACGCGGCTTCTCGATGGCCCTGGGGCGGCTCGGCGACCCGGCCGACGGGCAGTGCGTGATGCTCGAATGCCGCGACACCGCCCCCGGCGACGACGGCGGTCCCGGGGAGCTGCGGGCCGTGCTGAGCTTCGTGCCCTGGGGGCCCAACGGCCTCTCCCTCGACCTGATGCGCCGTGACCGGGACGCCGAGAACGGACTGATGGAGTTCATGGTCATCGAACTCCTGCAACGGGCCGGGAAGATCGGCGTCACGCAGGTGTCGCTGAACTTCGCGATGTTCCGCTCGGTCTTCGAACGCGGCTCGCGGCTCGGCGCGGGACCGGTGCTCCGGCTGTGGCGTTCGCTGCTGAGCTTCTTCTCCCGCTGGTGGCAGATCGAGTCGCTGTACCGCGCCAACGCCAAGTACCGGCCGATCTGGGAGCCGCGCTACCTGCTCTTCGAGAAGAGCGCGGACCTGCTGCGCATCGGCGTCGCCGCGGGCCGCGCCGAAGGGTTCCTGGAGGCACCCGGGCTCCCCAAGTGGCTGCACCGCTCGCAGCTCGGACCGCGTGGATGAGAGCGGTGCGCGCGCTCGGCCGGGCGGCCCGCCGGGAGTGGGGTCCGCTGTGGACGACCGTGCGGACGGCACTCGCGGCCGACCGGCTGCGGGCCGTCCCGATGACGCTGGCCGCGGTCGCCCTGACGGCGCTGGTCCAGGTGGTGCAGAACCGGTCCTGGGGCTACGGGCCGGTGCAGACGCTGGGGTCGGTGCGCGCCGAGGACCCGCTGTGGGCGGCGCTGCTGCGCACCCCGCTGTCGCTGTTCGTCCCCGCGCTCGATCTGCCGGTGTGGGGTGCGCTGGCGCAGGTGCTGCTGGTGTTCGGGATCGCCGAGATCTGCCTCGGCCGGTGGCGGACGCTGCTGATCGCGTACGTCGCGACGCTCGCCGGAACGCTGTACGCGCGGATCGGCATCGCCGTCGGGCCGGACGGGTTCCTCGGCCGGCCCGGCTCCGACGCGCTGGTCGTCGACACGGGCCCCTCGGCGGCGGTGGTCGCCCTGGCCGTCTGCGTCTGCTGGGTGTACCGGGCCTGGTTCACCGGCGGTCTGGTGATCGCGGCGATGGTGGCCGAGATCGCCCTCAAGGACAACCTGGCGGGCAAGGAGCACCTGGCGGCCATCGCGGCGGCGCTCGCCCTGTGCGCGGCCCGGGCCCTGCGGGACGGGCGGCGGGCGCGGCACCGTCAGGGCTTGGGCGAGGGGGCCGGGACCCGGTCGGGTGCGCCGCCGATCAAGTCCTGAAACCTCCTTCGCGGTCCGGCCCAGCGGACGTCGTGGTGGTAGGCGCGCAGCACCGCCTTGGAGCGGGCCCGGTGCCGGTTGCGGTAGAACCGCTTCGCCCACATCGAGGTGGGCCGGGCCAGCCGGACCGCCCCGATGAGGGCGACGAACGGGACCAGGGTGCCGAGCACCGCCATCCGCGCCTTGCCCTTGAACAGGGCGATCAGCACGAAGCAGAAGTTGACGACGAGGGTGAGGACGACGCCGAGCCGGCCCTGTTGCTGATCGTCGCTCAGATCGTCCACGCCGAGCGGGGAGAACCCGCCGAGCACCAGCAGCACCAGGGCGGCGGTCAGGATCACCACCTCCACGCTCTGCCGGCCCTGCTCGGTCCAGTACACGTCGTCCATGTGCAGGATCAGGGCGAACTCGTCCAGCACCAGCCCCGCCCCCATCCCGAAGACCACCGCGCAGGCCCCGGCCGCGAAGCCGTGCTTGCCGCTGGCCACCGCGCCGAATCCGCCGACCACGCTCAGCACCACGCCCGGCACCACGTGATGGACATGGACCCCGCCCGGTGTGATGTTGCCGAACGGCCCCTTGCCGGCCCGGATCATCCGGGTGATGACCCGGGTGATCGCGAAGGTCAGCACGAAGGCGGTCAGCGCCAGGAGCAGGGGCAGCTTCCCCGGCTCGACGATGTTCCGGTCGAACCAGTGACCCATCCCACCCACTCCCGCTCCATCACTTATGCACGTCTATGTACGGCTTCGCCCAATCTATCGGCCGCGCCCAGCGATTAGCCTGCGCGCCGTGACCTCCCTGAACAGCCACGGCCTGCGTTTCGCCTTCGGCACCCTCACCGTGCTCCCCGTCCGTGTCACCCGCTGGGACCGCGGGACCGCCCGGGCCGGCATGCTGTGCGCCCCGCTGGCCGGCCTCGTCGTGGGGGCGCTCGCGGCGGTGCCGGGCAGCCTGTTGCTGCTGTCCGGCTCGGGGCCGCTGCTCGCCGCGGTCGCCTCGGCCGCGGTGCCGGCGGCCCTCACCCGGGGGCTGCACCTCGACGGACTCGCGGACACCGCCGACGGACTGGGCAGCGGCAAACCGGCCGACGACGCGCTGCGCATCATGAAGCAGTCGGACATTGGGCCATTCGGTGTGATCACCCTGGTGTTCGCCCTGCTCGCCCAGGTGGCGGTCCTTCAGCAGCTGTACGCCCGGGGCTGGGCCGAGGGCGCGGTCGCGGCCGCCGCGTCCGCGGTCGTCGCCCGGCTCGCCCTGACCCTGGCCGCCCGCCGCGGTGTCCCGGCGGCCCGCCCCGAGGGGCTCGGCGCCGCGGTCGCGGGCACGGTCCCGGCCGCCGGCGCGGCCGTGGCCGCGCTCGTGGTGGTGGCGGGCTGCGCGGGCGCAGGCGCGCTGTTCGGCGGGTACGGGGCGCTGCGCTACGCCCTGGCCGCCCTCGCCGCGCTCGCGGTGGCCCAGGGGCTGCTGCGGCACTGCGTGCGGCGGTTCGGCGGGGTGACCGGCGATGTGTTCGGAGCCCTGGCGGAGACGGCGGCCACGGTGACCCTGGTGGGACTGGCGCTCGGCTGAGCCGCCGCGAGGCCGTCCGGCGGACCGTCAGGCCCCCGCCGCCGGGCACCTCTCACGCCAGACGCCGAGCTCGTACTTCTTGAGCAGCGAGCTCAGCCCCAGCCGCCGGGACTGTGCGCAGAACCGCGCCACGGGCAGCTCGTACTCCACGTGGAAGACCGCCTTGCCCGCCTTCACGAACGGGGAGAGCTCCGCGCACTCCTCGTACTGGGCGCACTGCTCGTTGACCGCGAAGTCGAAGTCCCCGACGAGCTCGGGAATCTGCGGCAGGTCGTTCTTCAGACCGACCGCGAGGTGGTGGCGGTGGGCGATCCGGGCGACGAGCCGGTTGTAGCGCAGCTGGTCGGCGGCGGTCAGCGGGAAGCCGGTCCGGTTGCGGTAGCCGTCCATGTTGTCGGGCTCCACCGCGTCGAAGCCCTTCTTCGCGCACATGGCGATCCGGCTCTCCATCAGCGGCTCCAGGACGTCGGTGCGGCGGATGTCGAGCCAGCGCTCGCCCTTCCAGCCGTTGCCCTTGCCGAGGACCGCGGTGGGGAACCGCGCCGCGTCCGGGCGAAACTCCTCCCAGGCGCCGGTGGACAGGTAGCAGATGACCTTGCGCCCCTTGCGGTGCAGGGCCGCCACCTGGTCCGCCGCGTGGTCGAAGCCGTCGATGTCGTACACCGGCGCGTCCACCGTGGTGTCCAGCCGGCCGGAGAGCTGCCACTGCCAGTCGGTGCCCGGCGCGGGCTGCCAGCGCGCCCCGGCGGACGGGCCGGACGGGCCGGACGGCGGGGCGGGGCGGGGCGCCGACGTGCAGCCGGCCAGCATCACCAACAGAATCAGTACGGCGACGGACACCGCGGGCGGCCGTCCGGTCCCGTGCGTGGCCACCCGGTCGTGCATCGTTCCCCCTGTCCGCAGGACGTCGGCCAACGCCGTTGCGGTCGTGGTCCGTTCCCCCGGGACGATCTTCCCGGGGTGACAACGGTACGACCGCGCCGGTGCGCCGACGGCCCGCCGCCGTAATGGGGCAGCAAAGGCGCGCGTAGGCTCATTCCCGGCACATTGCGGCGGCGTCTACGATGCGCCGGGCACGGTCGGCCCGCCCTCTCAGCCAACACTGGCCAGCACGGCCCGTCACAGAACTCAACGGAAGCGAGATTTCACCACCGTGACTGCTCTCACTCTCAGCACTGCCGGTGCGGCGACGCTGCGCGCCGACGCGCTCGTCGTCGGCGTCGCCAAGGGCGCCGGCTCCAAGTCCGGTGACCTGGTCCTCGCACCGGGCGCCGAGGCCGTGGACAAGGCGTTCGACGGAAAGCTCGCCACCGTCCTGGCGACCCTGGGCGCCTCCGGTGCCGAGGGCGAACTCACCAAGCTCCCCGCGCCCGACGGCCTGAAGGTCCCGGTCGTCATCGCGGCCGGACTCGGCCCGGTCCCGGGGAAGGACGGCTCGTACGACGCCGAGGCGCTGCGCCGGGCCGCGGGCTCCGCCGCCCGCTCCCTCATCGGCGCCAAGAAGGCCGGCTTCGCCCTGCCCGTCGGCTCCGTCGAGGACGCCGCGGCCATCGCGGAGGGCGCGCTGCTGGGCGCGTACGCCTTCACCGCCTACCAGGGCGGCGAGAACAAGCTCGCCCCCAAGGGCGCCAAGGCCCAGGGCGCGAAGCAGCCGCTGGCCGAGGTCGCCCTGCTCGGCACCAAGCCGCGCGACAAGGCGTTCAAGGCCGCCGCCGAGCGCGCGGTCGCGCTGGTCGAGGAGATCAACCGCGCCCGCGACCTGATCAACACCCCGCCGAACGACCTGTACCCCGAGTCCTTCGCCGCCGTGGCCACGGCCGCCGGCAAGGAGCACGGCATCAAGGTGCAGGTCCTCGACGAGAAGGCACTCGTCAAGGGCGGCTACGGCGGCCTGCTGGGCGTCGGCCAGGGCTCGGCCCACGGCCCGCGCCTGGTGAAGCTCGCCTACACGCACCCCAAGGCGGAGAAGACCCTGGCCCTCGTGGGCAAGGGCATCACCTACGACTCGGGCGGCATCTCGCTGAAGCCGGCCGGCCACAACGAGACGATGAAGTGCGACATGAGCGGCGCCGCCGCCGTGTTCGCGACCGTCGTCGCGGCCGCCCGGATCGGCCTGCGGGTCAACGTCACCGGCTGGCTGGCGCTCGCGGAGAACATGCCCTCGGGCAACGCCACCCGCCCCGGTGACGTGCTTCACATGTACAGCGGCAAGACCGTCGAGGTCCTGAACACGGACGCCGAGGGCCGGCTCGTCCTCGCCGACGCGCTGACCCGCGCCTCGGAGGAGAACCCTGACGCGATCGTCGACGTGGCGACCCTGACCGGCGCGATGGTGCTGGCGCTGGGCAACCGCACGTTCGGCATCATGGCGAACGACGACGCCTTCCGTACCTCGATCCACGAGATCGCCGAAGAGGTCGGTGAGGCCTCCTGGCCGATGCCGCTCCCGGCGGACCTGCGCAAGGGCATGGACTCCCCGACCGCCGACATCGCCAACATGGGCGAGCGGATGGGCGGCGGCCTGGTGGCCGGTCTGTTCCTGCAGGAGTTCGTGGGCGAGGGCATCGCCTGGGCCCACCTGGACATCGCGGGCCCGGCCTTCCACGAGGGCGCGCCGTACGGCTACACACCGAAGGGCGGCACCGGATCCGCGGTCCGCACCCTGGTGAAGCTGGCGGAGCGCACCGCGGCCGGAGACCTCGGCTGAGGTCGTCGCTGACGTACGGCCCCGGGCATACGTCCGGGGCCGTACGTGTTCTCCCCACGGCACCGCCGCAGAGGTCGCAACGGTTTCGCTCTCGACGAAATCGGTACGTCCCTACGCAGCGGTAACCCGCTGGGACGGACGATCATCCGTCTCAGACACGGGCCCCGCGTCCCGCCCACCGTCAACAAGTGCGAAGATGGGTTCTCGGCAGGACAGGGCCCCCACCACAGGGCCGAAAGACAAAAGCGGCCGAACACCAGCCGACCGGCCGGTCACACCCCGATGACGGGGCCCGGCGTACGGCGCACATGCATGGAGGACGTGACGTGGCGAACGACGCCAGCACCGTTTTCGACCTAGTGATCCTCGGCGGTGGTAGCGGCGGTTATGCCGCGGCCCTGCGCGGAGCGCAGCTGGGCCTGGACGTCGCCCTGATCGAGAAGGGCAAGGTCGGCGGCACCTGCCTGCACAACGGCTGCATTCCCACGAAGGCCCTGCTGCACGCCGGCGAGATCGCCGACCAGGCGCGCGAGGCCGACCAGTTCGGTGTCAAGGCCACCTTCGAGGGCATCGACATGGCGGCCGTCCACAAGTACAAGGACGACGTGATCTCGGGCCTGTACAAGGGTCTGCAGGGTCTCATCGCCTCCCGCAAGGTGCACTACATCGAGGGTGAGGGACGTCTGTCCTCCGCGACCTCGGTGGATGTGAACGGCCAGCGCATCCAGGGCCGCCACGTGCTCCTGGCGACCGGCTCCGTGCCGAAGTCGCTCCCGGGCCTGGAGATCGACGGCAACCGCGTCATCTCCTCGGACCACGCGCTGAAGCTGGACCGCGTACCGAAGTCCGCGATCGTGCTGGGCGGCGGCGTCATCGGCGTCGAGTTCGCCTCGGCGTGGAAGTCCTTCGGCACCGACGTCACCATCGTCGAGGGCCTGAAGCACCTGGTCCCGGTCGAGGACGAGAACAGCTCGAAGCTTCTTGAGCGCGCTTTCCGCAAGCGCGGCATCAAGTTCAACCTCGGTACGTTCTTCCAGGGTGTCGAGTACACCCAGGACGGCGTCCGGGTGACCCTGGCCGACGGCAAGACCTTCGAGGCGGAGCTGCTGCTCGTCGCGATCGGCCGCGGCCCGGTCTCGCAGGGCCTCGGCTACGAGGAGGCGGGCGTCGCGATGGACCGCGGCTACGTCCTCGTCGACGAGTACATGCAGACGAACGTCCCGACCATCTCGGCCGTGGGCGACCTGGTCCCGACCCTTCAGCTGGCGCACGTCGGCTTCGCCGAGGGCATCCTCGTGGCGGAGCGTCTGGCCGGCATGAAGACCGTGCCGATCGACTACGACGGTGTCCCGAAGGTGACGTACTGCCACCCCGAGGTCGCCTCCGTCGGCATCACCGAGGCCAAGGCCAAGGAGCTCTACGGCGCGGACAAGGTCGTCGCGCTGAAGTACAACCTCGCGGGCAACGGCAAGAGCAAGATCCTCAAGACCGCGGGCGAGATCAAGCTCGTCCAGGTCAAGGACGGTGCCGTGGTCGGCGTCCACATGGTCGGTGACCGTATGGGCGAGCAGGTCGGCGAAGCCCAGCTGATCTACAACTGGGAGGCGCTGCCGGCCGAGGTCGCGCAGCTCATCCACGCCCACCCGACGCAGAACGAGGCGATGGGCGAGGCCCACCTGGCACTCGCCGGCAAGCCCCTGCACTCCCACGACTGACCAGTCGACCGGGCGCGACGACCGACCACTTCCGCATTTTCGTTAGGAGCAACTGAAACCATGTCGGTTTCCGTAACCCTTCCGGCGCTCGGCGAGAGCGTCACCGAGGGCACTGTCACCCGCTGGCTGAAGGCCGAGGGCGAGCGCGTCGAGGCCGACGAGCCGCTGCTCGAGGTGTCGACCGACAAGGTCGACACCGAGATCCCGGCCCCCGCCTCCGGCATCCTGGCCTCGATCAAGGTCGCCGAGGACGAGACCGTCGAGGTCGGCGCCGAGCTGGCCGTCATCGACGACGGCACCGGCTCCCCGGCCCCCGCCGAGGCTCCGGCCGCCGAGCCCGAGGCCGCCCCGGCCCCGGCGCCCGCCGCCGAGGCCCCCGCCGAGGCCCCGGCCCCCGCGGCCGAGGCTCCGGCCGCCGCCCCGGCCGGTGGTGCCTCCGGCACCGACGTCACCCTCCCTGCGCTCGGCGAGAGCGTCACCGAGGGCACCGTCACCCGCTGGCTGAAGGAGGTCGGCGAGGAGGTCACGGAGGACGAGCCCCTGCTCGAGGTCTCCACGGACAAGGTCGACACCGAGATCCCGGCCCCGGTCTCCGGCGTGCTGCTGGAGATCGTCGTCGCCGAGGACGAGACCGCCGAGGTCGGCGCCAAGCTCGCCGTCATCGGTGCTCCGGGTGCCGCCCCGGCCGCGGCTCCGGCCCCCGCCGCTCCGGCTCCGGCCGCAGCTCCGGCACCGGCCCCCGCCGCAGCTCCGGCACCGGCACCGGCTCCGGCAGCCCCCGCACCGGCCGCTCCGGCACCGGCTCCGGCGGCTCCCGCCGCGCCCGCCGCCGCTCCGGCACAGGCCGCTCCGGCGCCCGCCGCCGCAGCCCCGGCTCCGGTCACCCCGGCGGCCCCGGCCGCTCCGGCCGCGACCTCCGGTGACGACGGCGCGTACGTCACGCCGCTGGTCCGCAAGCTCGCCGCCGAGAACGGCGTCGACCTGGGCTCGGTCAAGGGCACCGGCGTCGGTGGCCGTATCCGCAAGCAGGATGTCGTCGCCGCCGCGGAGGCCGCCAAGGCCGCCGCTGCCGCCCCGGCACCCGCCGCCGCTCCGGCCGCCGCCTCCAAGGCGCCGAAGCTGGAGGCCTCCCCGCTGCGCGGTCAGACGGTCAAGATGACCCGCATGCGCAAGGTCATCGGCGACAACATGATGAAGGCGCTGCACTCGCAGGCCCAGCTGACCTCGGTCGTCGAGGTCGACGTCACGAAGCTGATGAAGCTGCGCAACAAGGCGAAGGACGGCTTCGCGGCCCGTGAGGGCGTCAAGCTCTCCCCGATGCCGTTCTACGTCAAGGCCGCCGCCCAGGCGCTGAAGGCCCACCCGGTCGTCAACGCCCGGATCAACGAGGACGAAGGCACGATCACGTACTTCGACTCGGAGAACATCGGCATCGCCGTGGACGCCGAAAAGGGTCTGATGACCCCGGTCATCAAGGGTGCGGGCGACCTCAACATCGCCGGTATCTCGAAGAAGACCGCCGAGCTGGCCGGCAAGGCCCGCGGTGGCGGTCTGACGCCGGACGACATGTCCGGTGCCACCTTCACCATCAGCAACACCGGTTCGCGCGGTGCGCTGTTCGACACCGTCATCGTGCCGCCGAACCAGGCAGCCATCCTGGGCATCGGCGCCACCGTCAAGCGTCCCGCGGTCATCGAGACCGAGGAGGGCACCGTCATCGGTGTCCGCGACATGACGTACCTCTCGCTCTCCTACGACCACCGTCTGGTGGACGGCGCGGACGCCGCCCGCTACCTGACCGCGGTCAAGGCGATCCTGGAGGCCGGTGAGTTCGAGGTCGAGCTCGGCCTCTGAGCACCGCGGCTGTAACCAGCCTCACCAGCGGCGCCCCCGTCCGGAACACTCCCGGGCGGGGGCGCCGCCGTATTGTCTAGACACCACCGGTCGCTCCGGCCGCCGAGTTGGTGCAGGCAGCACCGGTTTGCCCCGAAGGAGCCACTCATGACCCCGCCCGTCGTCCACTCGCTGCGCGAACAGATCCGCGAGCACATCGTGGACGGGATCGTCAGCGGGCGCTGGAAGCCGGGCGAGCGGATCGTGGAGCGGCGCATCGCCACCGAGCTGGAGGTCAGCCAGACGCCCGTGCGCGAGGCGCTGCGGGAGCTGGAGACGCTCCGGCTGATCGAGTCGGCACCCAACAAGGGCGTCCGGGTCCGCAACCTCACCGCGGCCGATCTGGAGGAGAGCTACCCGGTCCGGGCCGGCCTGGAGCAGATCGCGGCGGAACTCGCGGCCGACCGCCTCGGCGAGGACTGCTCGCTGCTCTCCCCGCACGTGACCGCGCTGTACGAGGCGGACCGGCTGGCCGACGGCGAGGCACAGGTGCGGCACACGGTCGGCTTCCACCGGGAGATGGTCCGGGCGGCCGGCAACGCGGTCCTGCTGCACACCTGGGAGGGGCTGGGCATCGAGGTGTTCACCGCGCTCTCGATCCGCTGGCTGGGCACGGTGCAGAAGTCGTACGCCGAGGAGCACGAGGCGCTCATCGAGGCGTTCCTGCGGAGGGACCCGGAGATCGGGGTGCTGGTGAAGGCGCACGTGCTCGGCTGCGCACCGCGCGCCTGAGACCGGCGCGCACCGCGGTGCGCATGTGTCGCGAGGGGCGCTCTCCTGTGCAGGTGGGCGCCCTTTTTGACCGATAAATCCCGTCACTCCGTGCCCCGTTTCACGGCACCGCATGCCACTTTCTTCATATCGAGAAGTTTTGCCTTTCATCCTTTGATCGATCATCGATCGGCGACTTACAGTTCACTCCGCGGGCCCACCGGCCCCATCGCCCTGTCCTGCCAGTCAGGGACTTCTCCACCCCCCTCCTCACCGGAAGGCGGCGATCATGACCGACCCCGTAGGAAAGCTTCCGAGCGAGCTCGACCAGCTCCCGGACCGCGACCCGGAGGAGACCGCTGAATGGGCGGCCTCCCTGGATGCCGTCACCAAGGCCGCGGGCCCGCACCGCGCCGCGTATCTGATGCGTCGCTCGCTCCAGCACGCCGAGGGCGCCGGTCTCGCGCTGCCCAAGCTGCTGGAGACCGATTACGTCAACTCCATCCCCACCGCCGCGGAGCCCGACTTCGACGGCGACCTGGAGATGGAGTCCCGGATCACCGCGTGGAACCGCTGGAACGCGGCCGCGATGGTCACCCGTGGCTCCCGCTTCGGCGTCGGCGGCCACATCGCCACCTTCGCCTCGGCGGCCTGGCTGTACGAGACCGGCTTCAACCACTTCTTCCGCGGCAAGGAGGGGGACGGCTCCGGCGACCAGCTCTACATCCAGGGCCACGCCTCCCCCGGCATCTACGCCCGCGCCTTCCTCGACGGCCGGCTCAGCGAGCAGCAGCTCGACAACTTCCGCCAGGAGGCGGGCGGCGACGGCCTGCCGTCCTACCCGCACCCGCGGCGGCTGCCCTGGCTGTGGGAGTTCCCCACCGTGTCGATGGGCCTCGGCCCGCTCTCGGCGATCTACCAGGCGCGCTTCAACCGCTACCTGGCCAACCGCAACATCAAGGACACGTCGAACTCGCACGTCTGGGCCTTCCTGGGCGACGGCGAGATGGACGAGCCCGAGTCGACCGCGGCCCTCGCCCTCGCGGCGCGCGAGCAGCTCGACAACCTGACCTTCGTCATCAACTGCAACCTGCAGCGCCTCGACGGTCCGGTCCGCGCCAACTTCCGGGTCGTCCAGGAGCTGGAGGGCGCCTTCCGCGGCGCCGGCTGGAACGTCGTCAAGACGCTCTGGGGCACCGCCTGGGACGAGCTGTTCCAGCTCGACACCACGGGTGCGCTGGTGCGCCGGCTCCGTGAGGTCCCGGACGCGCAGTTCCAGACGTACGCCACCCGCGACGTCGCCTACATCCGCCAGCACTTCTTCGGCACCGAGCCCGCGCTCGCCGAACTGGCGAAGCTGCTCACCGACGCGAAGATCGCCGAGTGCTTCCACACCTCGCGCGGCGGCCACGAGGCCCGCAAGGTGTACGCGGCGTACCGCGCGGCGCTGGCGCACAAGGGTGCTCCGACGGTGATCCTGGCGCAGACGGTGAAGGGCTACACGCTCGGCCCGGGCTTCGAGTCGCGCAACGCCAACCACCAGATGAAGAAGCTGGACGGCAAGCAGTTCCGCGCCATGCGCGACCTGCTGGACCTGCCGATCCCGGACTCGAAGCTGGACGAGGGCCTGGTGCCGTACGGCCACCCGGGCGCCGACTCCGCCGAGGTCCGCTACCTCCAGGAGCGCCGTGCCGCCCTCGGCGGTCCCGCCCCGGCCCGCCGGGTGCACGCCGTGGCGCTCCCGCAGCCCGAGGAGCGCGCGTTCGCCGCGCTGAAGAAGGGTTCCGGCAAGCAGGAGCTGGCCACCACGATGGCCTTCGTCCGCCTCGCCAAGGACCTGATGCGGGACAAGGAGACCGGCAAGCGCTGGGTTCCGATCGTCCCCGACGAGGCCCGCACCTTCGGCATGGAGGCGCTGTTCCCGTCGGCCGGCATCTACTCGCCGCTGGGCCAGACGTACGACCCGGTCGACCGCGACCAGCTGATGTACTACAAGGAAGCCAAGGACGGCCAGGTCCTCAACGAGGGCATCACCGAGGCCGGCGCCATGGCCGACTTCATCGCCGCCTCCACGTCGTACGCGACGCACGGCGAGCCGATGATCCCGTTCTACATCTTCTACTCGATGTTCGGCTGGCAGCGCACGGGCGACCAGTTCTGGCAGCTCGGAGACCAGCTCGGCCGCGGCTTCGTGGTCGGCGCCACGGCGGGCCGCACCACGCTGACCGGCGAGGGCCTCCAGCACGCGGACGGCCACTCGCACCTGATCGCGTCCACGAACCCGGCGTCGCTCAACTACGACCCGGCGTTCGCGTACGAGATCGCGGTGATCGTCCAGGACGGTCTGCGCCGGATGTACGGCCCCGAGGCCGAGAACGTCTTCTACTACCTGACGGTCTACAACGAGCCGAAGCCGCAGCCCGCGATGCCGGAAGGCATCGAGGAGGGCATCCTCAAGGGCCTCTACCGCTTCAAGGAGGGCACGCCCGCGAAGGCGGACGCGCCGCGCGCCCAGCTGCTGGCCTCGGGTACGGCGATCCACTGGGCCCTGGAGGCCCAGGAGCTGCTGGCCGCGGACTGGGGTGTCACGGCCGACGTCTGGTCCGCCACCTCGTGGGGCGAGCTGCGCCGGGACGCGCTGGAGTGCGACGAGGCGCTGCTCCGCGGTGAGCTGCGGACGCCGTACGTGACCCAGGCGCTGGAAGGCGCACCGGGTCCGGTCCTCGCGGTCAGCGACTGGATGCGCCAGGTGCCGGACCAGATCAGCCAGTGGGTGGAGCAGGACTGGACCTCGCTCGGCACGGACGGCTTCGGTATCTCCGACACCCGTGACGCGGCCCGCCGCCACTTCGGCGTCGACGCCCAGTCGATCGTGGTCGCGGCCCTGGCCCAGCTGGCCCGCCGCGGTGAGGTGCCGGCGTCTGCGGTCAAGGAGGCCCGGGAGCGGTACGGGCTCTGACGGCCCGGAGGACGGGGCGCGGTTCTCTCCCGCGCCCCGTCCTCCGCATGCATCTGCCCCACTCCGGCACCGGCTTTGTCCTCAAGCGCCGGACGGGCTTGATTTTGCACAACTGAGCGCTGTTCCTGTGCGGCTCGACGACCCGCGCCGCACCCACCCCCTGCCGCGGCCACAATGGCCGCATGCGCGCTGCCCGCCTCATCCGAATGGTGCTGCTCCTGCAGTCCCGTACCGCCATGACCGCCGCCGAGCTCGCCCATGAGCTCCAGGTGTCGGAGCGGACCGTCACCCGGGACGCCCAGGCGCTCTCCGAGGCCGGGATCCCCGTCTACGCGGAGCGGGGCCGTGCGGGCGGGTACCGGCTCGTCGGCGGTTACCGCACCGGGCTCACCGGGCTGGCCCGGGACGAGGCCGAGGCGCTCTTCCTCTCCGGTCTGCCCTCCGCCCTGCGCGAGATGGGTCTGGCCGACGCCGGTTCCGCCGCCCGGCTCAAGGTCTCGGCGGCCCTGCTGCCCTCCCTGCGGGACGCCTCCGCGGGCGCCGCCCGGCGCTTCCACCTGGACGCGCCCGGCTGGTACCAGGAGCCGGTCACTCCGGAGCTCCTGCCCGTCGTGGCCGAGGCCGTGTGGGACGACCGGACGGTCCGCGCCCGCTACCGGCGGGCCGGCCGTGACGCCGAGGTGGAGCGGGAGCTGGCACCGTACGGGCTCGTCCTCAAGGCCGGGGTCTGGTATCTGTGCGCCCGTGCGGAGGACGACTTCCGGGTCTACCGGATCGACCGCTTCACGGACGTGACCGTTTCGGACAGCCGGTTCGTCCGGGACGAGGGCTTCGACCTGCCCGCGTTCTGGGACGAGCGCGCGGCCCAGTTCGCCCGGTCGATCCTGCGGACCGAGGTGACGCTGCGGCTCTCGGAGGCCGGGGTGCGCCGGCTTCCGCACGCCGTGGACCGCGTCGCGGCCCAGGACGCGCTGGAGGGGGCCGGGCCGCCCGCGGCCGACGGCCGGGTGACGGTCACCCTGCCGGTCGAGTCCCTGGACGTCGCGTTCGGTCAGCTGCTGGCCCTGGGACCGGAGTTGGAGGTGCTGGAGCCGACCGCACTGCGTACCAGGTTCGCGGCTGCCGCCGAACGACTGCACCTGCTCTACCGCGACCCCCTGTAAGGCTTCATTTCGGTGTCTCCGCGTGCATCGCCCGCCGCCAGGGCAGATGCTGGACCCGTGATGGACGAGACGGAATTCTGGGAGCTCATCGACAGCACCCGCGAGGCCGCCGACGGCGACCCCGAGGACCATGCCGACCTGCTCGTCGAACGGCTGGTGCAGCTCGATCCCGATTCCGTGCTGGACTTCGCCCGGCACTTCGAGGCCCGCTACAACCGCGCGTACCGCTGGGACCTGTGGGCCGCCGCCAGTGTGCTGCTCGGCGGCGCGAGCGACGACGCCTTCGACTACTTCCGCTGCTGGCTGATCGGCCAGGGCCGTGAGCTCTTCGAGGGCGCGGTGCACGATCCGGACAGCCTGGCCGAACTCCTCGACGACTTCGACGAGGAGATGGACGGGGACGCGGAGGAGCTGGGCTACGCGGCCGACGAGGCGTACGAGCAGCTCACCGGGGTCGTCACGCCTGATCTCGGGCTGCCGCCGCAGGCCGCCGAGCCGGAGGGCACCCCCATCGGCTTCGAGGACGACGCGGCCCTGGCGGCGCGGCTGCCCGCGCTGTGGCAGCGGTTCGGCGCCGGTTGAGCCGCGGGCGGACCGGCCCCGGCCGCCGCCCCGGTCACGGGCCTAGCGGGCGGCCCATCATCACGTCGTCCACGTAACGCCCGCCGAGGAAGAACTCGCCGGGCAGGACGCCCTCGACGGCGAACCCCCGGTCCTCGTACAGCGCACGGGCGGGCGCGTTGTGCCCCAGCACCCGCAGGGTGATCCGGTTCGCGCCCTGGCGGCGCGCCGCCCGGCACGCGGCGTCCAGCAGCGTGCGGCCCAGCCCCCGGCCGCGCGCCCAGCCGGCCACGGCGAGCCCCTGTATCTGCCGGACGTGCGCGTTGCAGGCCAGTGGCGTGGGCGGCACGACGCGGACGTACCCGGCGACGACCGTCTCGCCCGCCGGGTTCACCGCTTCGGCCACCAGGACGTCCTGCGGCCGGTGCCGGTCGTCGAAGAACGGCTCGTACGGCGGCTGCGGGCGCGGCTGCACGGCGTGCAGCGTCGACCAGGTGCTCCGGTCGAGCTCCCCGAGGGCGGGGCCGTCGTCGAGGACCGCGGGGCGGACGAGGGGCAGGGGGAGGTCGGGGGACTCAGCCATGGCCGTCACTGTGCCACGCCCCGTACTCCGGGGGACATGGGGCAGGATGGGTCCCATGCCGCACTCCCGTATCGCTGTCACCGGATCGACCGGACTCATCGGAGCGGCGCTGGTGCGCTCGCTGCGGACCGACGGGCACGAGGTGGTCCGGCTCGTCCGGCGCCCGGCGCGGTCCGGCGACGAGGTGGAGTGGGACCCGAAGCGGGGCCATGTGGACGTGGCCGGACTGGTGGGCTGCGACGCCGTCGTCCATCTCGCTGGGGCCGGGGTGGGCGACCACCGCTGGACCGAGGCGTACAAGCGGGAGATCCGGGACAGCCGGGTGCTGGGCACGGCAGCGATCGCCGACGCCGTCGCCTCGCTCGACGTCCCGCCGAAGGTGCTGCTGTCCGGGTCCGCGATCGGCTTCTACGGCGACACCGGGGACCGGGCGGTCGACGAGGGCGCGCCGCCCGGTGACGGGTTCCTGCCGTCGGTGTGCGTGGAGTGGGAGGAGGCCACCGCCGCGGCCGAGGAGGCCGGGGTGCGGACCGTGCACGCCCGGACCGGGCTCGTCGTCGCCCGTGAGGGCGGCGCCTGGGGCCGGCTCTTCCCGCTGTTCCGCGCCGGGCTCGGCGGGCGGATGGGCAACGGGCGGCAGTACTGGAGCTTCATCGCGCTGCACGACCACATCGCGGCCCTGCGGCACATCCTCGACACCCCGGAGCTGTCCGGGGCGGTGAATCTGACCGGCCCCTCCCCCGTCACCAACGGCGAGGTGACGGCGGCGATGGGCCGGGTGCTGCGCCGGCCGACGCTGTTCACCGCTCCCGCGCCGGCGCTGCGGATCGCGCTCGGCGACTTCGCCGAGGACGTGCTGGGCAGTCAGCGGGTGCTGCCGGGGCGGCTGCTGGACTCGGGGTTCGCCTTCGCCTTCCCCGGGGTCGACGCCGCGATCCGCGCGGCCCTGCGCTGACCCGTACGCCCCGCCCCGCTCCACCGCCGTCCGACGCGGACAGCCGTGCGACCCCGTGCACCGGTGCTCCGGGACGCGCGCGACTGCGCGCGATCCCGCCACACTCCTAGCCTCATGGCGAACTCACGCATTCCGGTGGCCTGTTGAGGGCAAGAGCCTCCCACCAGTTGCGCCGACTCGGGGAGGGGCACGTGCTCAGCACGGCACACCACGCGGACGTCGTCATCATCGGGGCCGGGATAGCCGGCCTGTCAGCGGCCCACCGGCTGACCGGTGCGGGAGTGAGTGTCAGCGTCCTGGAGGCCGGCCCCCGGGTCGGCGGCCGGATGATGACCGACGAGGTGGACGGGTTCCGGCTCGATCACATCGGACCGCTCCTCACCACCTCGTATCCGGAGCTCTACGCGACGCCCGGACTCGAAGGACTCGTCCTGCGGAACTTCGATCCCGGCGTGCTGGTCCACAGCGAGGGCCGCCGCCACCGGACCGGGGAGGTCCGCGGCACCAGGGGCTCGCGCAGCGCGCGGGGCGCACTCAAGGCGGCACGCGCCCTCGCGAGCGCCCCCCGGTCACCGGCGGGCGGCGCCCTCACCGGGGCCATGGGCGGGGCGATCGACCAGGCCCGGCTCGGCGTGGCGCTGGCCCGGCTGGCGGCCGCGCCCCGGGCCCGCGTCCTGGCCCGGCCCGAACGGGCCGCGCTCGACGCCCTGTCCGGCCGCGGCCTGTCCGCACGGACGCTCAACGGCTTCGTGCGCCCGCTGCTCACCGCGCTCCTCAGCGACCCCGGGCTCATCACGTCGAGCCGGTGCGCCGACCTCGCCCTGCGTGGCTACGCGAGCGGCCGGCTCTGTGTCCCGGAGGGGGGGTCGGTCACGCTGCCCGACCTGCTCGCGGCGGCGCTGCCGCCCGGCACGGTACGGACGGGCGTGCACGTCACGGCGGCCGACATCACCTCGGTGCGCACCAAGGAGCACGGCGAACTGGGCTGCCGCTCCCTGCTGCTGGCGACCGGTGCGGGCGCCGCGGCCGAGCTGCTGCCCGGTCTGCGGGTGCCGCCCTTCCACCCGGTGACGGTGGTCCACCACACCGCCCCCGCTCCCCCGCCGACGGGCGCCTCGCTGCTGCTGGACGCCGACCGGTCGGGTCCGGTCGCGCACACCGCGGTGATGAGCGCGGTCGACCCGGCGCGCGCACCGCACGGCCGGACGCTGATCAGCTCGACGGTGCTCGGCACCCCGCCGACCGATCTGGACCGCACGGTCCGCGCCCAGCTGGCCGGGCTCTACGGCGTGCCCACCGACGACTGGGAGCTCCTGGCCGTCCACCACGATCCGGAGGCGGTGCCCGCGATGGTGTCCCCGCACGATCCGCAGCGGCCGGTCCGGCTGCTCGCGGGCCTGTACGTGTGCGGTGACCACCGCGACACCGGCACGGTCCAGGGCGCGCTGTCCTCGGGCGGCCGCGCCGCCGCGGCCATCCTCTCCGACCTGGGCGTACGGCCGGCCCCCGGCGATTCCGAAGTGCTTCGCGAGGCCGCCTGATCCGCGCGGTTCACCCCAGTGCGGCGACCCGCTCGCGGTAGCCGCGGACGGCGGCGGCGTCCCGGAAGGGTTCGAGCCGCCGCTCGAAGTCCCGTACGTACTCCGTGGCGCGCACCGACCGCATCTCGGCGGCCTGCTGGGCGGCCTCGGCGCCCAGCCGGCAGGCCTGGTCGAGCTCGCCGAGCCCGAGCCGGGCCGAGGCCAGCACGACCCGGCAGAACAGCCTGCTGCGGGCGTACGCGGGGGCGCGCAGTTGGAGCGAGCGCTCGGCGTGCTGGGCGGCGGCCCGGTACTGCTGGAGGTCGCGGTGGCAGTGCCCGAACTCGTCGGCCAGCTGGGCCTCGTCGAAGTAGCGCGCCCAGTGCGGCACCTCGTCGCCGGGGCGTGCGGCCTCCAGTGCGCGTTCGGCCCGGGCCAGCGAGGCCGTGCACGCCTTCGCCTCGCCGAGCACCCCGTGGCCGCGCGCCTCGACCGCGTGCAGCAGGGCGAGGACCGCGTGCGGGGCGGCCGAGCCGACGCCCTGCTGGGCCACCCGTGCCAGCTGCACCGCCTCCCGGCCATGCCCGAGGTAGACGGCCTGCCGGCTCATGGTGATCAGGACGAAGCTGCCGTAGGCCCGGTCGCCGGCGGCCTGCGCCAGCCGTAACGCCTGGACGAAGTAGCGCTGGGCGAGACCGTGGGCCGCGATGTCGTACGAGGTCCAGCCGGCGAGCCGGGTCAGGTCGGCCGCGGCGGCGAACAGCCGCCGCCCGGTGGCCTCCCCGTACGTGCCGCGCAGCATCGGCTCCGTCTCGTGCTCCAGGTACCGGACGAGGGCCTGCCTGGCGTGGCCGCCGCCGTAGGCGTTGTCGAGGGTGCGGAAGAGCTCGGCCACTGACCGCAGGGCGGCGACGTCGCCGCTGCCGACCTTCTGGCCGGATCCCCGCTCGGTCTGCCGCTGCCTGGGAACGCCCGGGCCGACGGGCCCGAGGGAGGCCGGCGCACCGGCCGGGGCGTGCGGTCCGGCGGGCCGGGACGGCACGGGCCCGCGCAGTCCGTGCCGGGCCCCGAGCGGGGCGCCGCCCTGCTCGGGCACCCCGGCGGCGATGGGACCGCTCCCGCTCTGCCCGGTCCCCGCGGTGCCGTACGCGCCGTGGGGACCGGGCGCCGTGCGCGGGCCGCCGGGCGCCCCGTACGCCCGGCCGGTCCTGGCCGCTCCGGCGCCCGCGACCGGTCCCGGGTCTCCTCCGCGGCCCACCCACTCGTCCGCCCGCCCGATCAGCCAGTCCCGGCTCGGGACGACGAGACCGGCCGGGGTGAAGGCGATCTTGCGCAGCTCCGCATGGCTGCCGGAGTCCTTGCGCCACAGTCCGCTGACGATGTCGACCGCCTCGGCGGGGGTGGCGGCGAACTCCAGCCCGGCGTAGACGGGCGCACAGGCGTCCAGCCCCAGGTCCTGGGCGGAGAGCCGGCGCCCCAGCCGCCGGGTGAAGACCTCGGCGATCAGCGCGGGGGTGGTGCCCCGTGGCTGCTGGCCGCGCAGCCAGCGGGTCACGGAGGTCTTGTCGTACCGCAGATCGAGGCCGTGTTCGAGGCCGAGCTGGTCCACCCGGCGGGCGAGGCCGGCGTTGGAGAAACCGGCTTCGGTGATGAGCGAGGCGAGTCGGCGGTTGGGGGTGCGCTGCGGAGGTCGATCCGACATCAGCTGTACGGTCTCCTGCCTTCGGGGCCGGGCGGGCAGGCCCTAGGGAACGGCGTGAATTTAGCGGCCTCCGGCCCTTCCTCAGCCACCTTCGCTTCACATTCATCCGATCGTGTGAGGATTGAGGATGGCGCTGACGGGAACCACCTGCCGGGCCCCCGCTCCGACGCCGGTCGTACAGTGGCCGGAGGCGCGATTCGGTGCATGGTGACGTGACGGCGGGGCATCCCCGGCCTCCGGCACCGCAAGTAGAGAGGCTGCTGTCGTGACTGAGCTTCGGTTCGTCCGTCTGGGATTCGGCGAGGAAGCCGTCGACTACCAGGAGGCCTGGCAGAAGCAGCGCGAGGTGCACGCGGCACGGTTCGAGGACACCGTCCCCGACACCTGCCTGCTGCTGGAGCACCCGCCCGTCTACACGGCCGGCCGGCGCACGGCCGACAGCGAGCGCCCGCTGGACGGCACCCCGGTCATCGACGTGGACCGCGGCGGCAAGATCACCTGGCACGGCCCGGGCCAGCTGGTCGGCTACCCGATCCAGAAGCTGCCGCGCCCGGTGGACGTCGTCGCACACGTCCGCAGGCTGGAGGAGGCGCTGATCCGCACGGCCGCCGAGTTCGGCGTGGAGACCAGCCGGGTCGAGGGCCGCAGCGGTGTCTGGGTGCTGGGCGACCCGGTCGAGCGGCGCCCGGCGGTCGGCGGGCTCTCGCTCGACTTCGACCCGCGGCTGCAGGACGAGGAGTTCGACCCCCGGCTGAACGGCCCGGAGTACGCCCCGTCCAACGCCGGCCAGCGCCGCGAGGACCGCAAGCTGGCCGCGATCGGCATCCGGGTCGCCAAGGGCGTGACCATGCACGGCTTCGCCCTCAACGTGAACCCGGACAACACCTCGTTCGACCGGATCGTGCCGTGCGGCATCCGGGACGCCGGCGTCACCTCGCTCGCGTACGAACTGGGCCGCGACCTCACCATCGCGCAGGTGCTCCCGGTCGCCGAGAAGCACCTCCGGGACGTGCTGGAGAACGCCGAACTCGCGCCGCGCGTCATCGAGCGCACGGCCGAGGCCGTGGCCACGGCATGACCCTCGGAGCACCCCTCCGGGAATAGGCCCTGCCGGCCACAGGTTGGGCAGACGTAAAGCCGTTTGAACTACGGGCGTACCCTGGTGTTCGCCGAAGAATCCAATGCAGCGAGAGCAAAGGGGAGTGCCGGAGTGTCCGCTGTCGCACCCGACGGGCGCAAGATGCTGCGCCTCGAGGTCCGGAACAGCCAGACCCCCATCGAGCGCAAGCCCGAGTGGATCAAGACCCGGGCGAAGATGGGCCCCGAGTACAACCAGCTGCAGAAACTCGTGAAGAGCGAGGGTCTGCACACGGTGTGCCAGGAGGCCGGCTGCCCCAACATCTTCGAGTGCTGGGAGGACCGCGAGGCCACGTTCCTCATCGGCGGTGACCAGTGCACCCGGCGCTGTGACTTCTGTCAGATCGACACGGGCAAGCCGCAGGAGCTGGACCGCGACGAGCCCCGCCGTGTCGGTGAGTCCGTCGTCACGATGGACCTGAACTACGCCACCATCACCGGCGTCGCGCGCGACGACCTGGAGGACGGCGGTGCCTGGCTGTACGCGGAGACCGTGCGCCAGATCCACGCGCAGACGGCGGAGCGGGAGGGCGGCTACACCAAGGTGGAGCTGCTGATCCCCGACTTCAACGCCGAGCCCGGGCAGCTCGCCGAGGTCTTCTCCTCGCGCCCCGAGGTGCTGGGTCACAACGTGGAGACGGTGCCGCGGATCTTCAAGCGGATCCGCCCCGGCTTCCGCTACGAGCGGTCCCTGGAGGTCATCACCCGCGCCCGCGAGGCCGGTCTGGTGACCAAGTCCAACCTGATCCTCGGCATGGGCGAGACCCGCGAGGAGGTCAGCCAGGCCCTCCGGGACCTGCACGACGCGGGCTGCGAGCTCATCACGATCACGCAGTACCTGCGGCCGACGCCGCGCCACCACCCCGTCGAGCGCTGGGTGAAGCCCCACGAGTTCGTGGAGCTGAAGGAGGAGGCCGACGCCATCGGCTACTCCGGCGTGATGTCCGGGCCGCTGGTCCGCTCCTCGTACCGCGCGGGGCGGCTGTTCCAGCAGGCGATGGAGCGGCGCGGCGCGGCCGCCCCGGCGCCCACCGCCTAGGAGCGTCCGTGTGAATCCGGGCACAAGAAGCTACTGAGCAGTAATGGCTGATCCGACGCGGCCCATGCGCTCCTCGCAGGTCGGAGGCGCGTATGGGCCGCGTCGGCGTGCGCGGCGCACGTATCAAGGATTCATTGGTGTTTGACCGACCGGTCATGCGCTGGTAACACCAAGCAGTGACCCTGGATACACGCAGCGCAGTGGCTCTTCCCGCCGCTGCCGCTCCTGCGTCCCGTATCCAGTCCGCGCAGCACACCCCGCCCGCCGGCACCGCCCGGTGAGCGCATCCGTTCCGAGGGGACTTCCACGATGCAGGCCGTGCCGGTACGCGCCACCGCCCTTCCGTCCGTCACCGACGCCCTCCGCGCCGTCGAGTCGCTGCTGCTGAGCAGCGGCCAGCGCACGGCCCGCCGGAACGCCTGGACGGCCGTCCTCGAGGACCGCCGCCGGGCCAAGGACCGGGTCGAGTCCGAGTACGTACTGGAGGCCGTGGCCGACCACCGTTCCTAGGCCACGTAAACTTCATTGCATGGCGAGGAAGGCAAACACCACTGAAGGCGCGGACAGCGCCGAGAACGCGGGGCGGCTCAAGCAGATCGCCCTGACCTACAAGATGACCAGGCGGACCGACTCCAAGATCGGTCTTGTCGTCGCGGGTGTGGGAATCGTCACCTTCGGTGTCCTCCTCGCGATCGGTTTCTTGATCGACCACCCGATCTACGTGGGCATTCTGGGCTTCGTGCTCGCCCTCCTCGCGATGGCGATCGTCTTCGGGCGACGTGCGGAGCGGGCGGCCTTCGGGCAGATGGAGGGACAGCCCGGTGCCGCGGCGGCGGTGCTGGACCGCGTGGGCCGCGGCTGGACCACGACGCCGGCGGTCGCGATGAACCGCAGCCAGGACGTCGTCCACCGGGCCGTGGGCAAGGCGGGCATCGTGCTGGTGGCCGAGGGCAACCCGAACCGGGTGAAGGGCCTGCTGGCGGCCGAGAAGAAGAAGATGGCCCGCATCGTGATCGACGTACCCGTGCACGACATCATCGTCGGCAATGACGAGGGTCAGGTGCCGCTCAAGAAGGTGCGCACCAAGATGCTGAAGCTGCCGCGCGTCCTGACCGGCCCGCAGGTGACGGCCGCCAACGACCGGCTGCGCGCGATGGGCGACCTGATGAGCAACATGCCGCTGCCGAAGGGCCCGATGCCGAAGGGCATGCGGATGCCGCGCGGCGGAAAGATGCGCTGACCCGGACGCCGGGCGGACCGGGAGTACGAACGAAGAGGGCGGGTCGCGAACCACAGGGTTCGCGACCCGCCCTCTTGCTGTGCGCCGCGGCCGGTCCAGTACGGACGGGGGCGCGGAGCCGAACTCAGCTGCGGACCTGGACGGCGCGGGCCACCCGGTCGTGCAGTCCGCGGCCGTCGCGGTCCCAGACCAGGGCCGGGATCACCAGGCACAGCAGCACGCTGCGCGCCAGGACCCGTCCGGCCCCCAGGCGCCCGCCGCCCTCGGCGACCACCTTGATGCCCAGGAGACGCTTGCCGGGCGTGCAGCCGATGGTGCCGACGGTGAGCACACTCAGTACGAGGAAGATGCCGAGCGCCCAGTTGCCGGCCGCCTGCTGGTCACCGCGAGCGAACAGCCCGTATGCGATCAGCATGCACAGCGCCCAGTCGACGAAGATCGCGCCGAAGCGGCGGCCGAGGGGCGCCATGGCCCCGGGTCCCTGCTCGGGCAGCCCGAGCCGCTTTCCGCGGTAGCCGAAGTCGGCGCCCATCTCCTCGGCGGCCGCACGCGGCCCGGAGAGCCACGATCCGATTGCTTGCCTGTTGTCCACCCGACCACGGTACTGCGCCCGCCTCCGGAGCCTGCCGTCCGGGGCCCGCCACCACCCCGGACACCGCACCGAAACCGGTCCGGAATCCGCCCGGAACGGGCCGTCGCGGCCCCCACGAGGTGCCGGTCACACCCGGCTCGGTTAACTTCGGCGAAACAAATGGGTCATGCTTGAGAAATCCGGTCTGCCTATGGTCGGGTCCAGCGTGTGCCACCGCACTGGCCACACAACGAGCTGCAACCCCGTCCCGCCCGGGCCGGGAGTAGGAGGAGTTGGATGTTCCAGAACGCCGACGACGTGAAGAAGTACATCGCCGACGAAGACGTCAAGTTCATCGACGTCCGGTTCTGCGACCTGCCCGGTGTGATGCAGCACTTCACCATCCCGGCGGCGGCCTTCGACCCGACCGAGGAGCTCGCCTTCGACGGCTCGTCGATCCGAGGCTTCCAGGCCATCCACGAGTCCGACATGGCGCTCCGCGCGGACCTGTCGACCGCCCGTGTCGACCCGTTCCGCCGCGACAAGACCGTCAACATCAACTTCTTCATCCACGACCCGATCACCGGCGAGCAGTACAGCCGTGACCCGCGCAACGTGGCCAAGAAGGCCGAGGCGTACCTCGCCTCCACCGGCATCGCCGACACCGCGTACTTCGGCCCCGAGGCCGAGTTCTACGTGTTCGACAACGTCCGCTTCCAGACCTCGGCGAACGAGTCGTTCTACCACATCGACTCCGAGGCGGGCGCCTGGAACACCGGGTCGACGGAGAACAACCGCGGCTACAAGGTCCGCTACAAGGGCGGTTACTTCCCGACCCCGCCGGTCGACCACTTCGCCGACCTGCGTGCCGAGATCTCCCTGGAGCTGGACAAGAACGGCCTCCAGGTCGAGCGCCAGCACCACGAGGTCGGCACCGCCGGCCAGGCCGAGATCAACTACAAGTTCAACACGCTGCTCGCCGCGGCCGACGACCTGATGCTCTTCAAGTACATCGTGAAGAACGTCGCCTGGCGCAACGGCAAGACCGCGACCTTCATGCCGAAGCCGATCTTCGGCGACAACGGCTCGGGCATGCACGTCCACCAGTCCCTGTGGGCCGGCGGCGACCCGCTGTTCTACGACGAGCAGGGCTACGCGGGCCTCTCGGACATGGCGCGCTACTACATCGGCGGCATCCTGAAGCACGCCCCGTCGCTGCTGGCGTTCACCAACCCGACGGTGAACTCCTACCACCGCCTGGTCCCCGGCTTCGAGGCCCCGGTCAACATGGTCTACTCGCAGCGCAACCGCTCCGCCGCGATGCGCATCCCGATCACGGGCTCCAACCCGAAGGCCAAGCGCGTCGAGTTCCGCGCCCCGGACCCGTCGTCCAACCCGTACCTCGCCTTCTCGGCCCTCCTGATGGCCGGCCTGGACGGCGTGAAGAACAAGATCGAGCCGGCCGAGCCGATCGACAAGGACCTCTACGAGCTGGCTCCCGAGGAGCACGCCAACGTCCAGCAGGTCCCGACGTCCCTCCCGGCCGTCCTGGACGCCCTGGAGGCGGACCACGAGTACCTCCTCGCGGGCGGCGTCTTCACGTCCGACCTGATCGAGACGTGGGTCGACTTCAAGCGGACGAACGAGATCGCCCCGATCCAGCTGCGCCCGCACCCGCACGAGTTCGAGCTGTACTTCGACCTCTAAGCCGCGAGGCCACGAGGCCGGGCGGACCTGGCGTTCGTTCCACTGCCACGGTGCCACCTGCGCACATATGCCGGAGGGCCGTTACCCCGACGCCGGGGTGACGGCCCTCCGGCATGTCCGCACCCCGGGCCCGGCCGGGACCACGGGTCTACCCCCGCGCCGCCCCCTCACCGAGCGGCTTGGCGTACCAGTGCTCCGCCTTGCCGTGTCCGTCGTAGGGGCCGGTCTCCCGGTAGCCGTGCGCCGTGTACAGGGCCCGCGCCTCGGTGAGTTCGGTGTTGGTCTCGCACACGATGCGGGAGGCGCCCAGCCTGCGCGCCGCCGCCTCGACGGCGCGGAGCAGGCCGCGCCCCAGGCCCGCCCCGCGTCCTGCCGGGCGTACGAACATGCGCTTCAGCTCCGCTGTCGCCGGGACGCCCGGCAGCAGCCGGACCCCGGCGTATCCGAGGATCTCGCCGCCGGCGTCACGGGCGACGAGGAACGTGCCGTCCGGCGGGCCGAGACCGCTGTGCGGATCCTCGTCGATCACCCGCCGGAGCTCCCCCTCCGTGACCGGGCGGCCCAGCACCCGCAGTCCCATCTCGCGGAAGTACTGCGCCATCAGCTCGTCCACACCCGTGCCGGTGACGGGTTCCTTCGTCGATCGTCCACGCAGGCATGCACGTCATGGTCCGAGCCTCGCCCGCGGTTGTCCACAGGCCGGCGCGGTCAGTGCCGCAGCGCCTTGCCGACTTCGATACTGACGTCCCCGTCGAGCTTGCGGTTGCTGCGGGCCGTCGCGTCCTTGGTGCCCTTGGAGGCCACGTCGTCGACCGTCACCACGACCGTGTCGAGCAGATTGCCGTTCGGGTCCTTGAAGTTGACCTGCACCGCGTAGGTCTGCTTCGAGCCGGTGCTGTTCGTCACGGTGATCTTCGAGGTGACGTGGCCGTCCTTGTCGGTGGCCGGGGCGCCCGCCTTCACGTCGCCGCCCGCGTTCACGCCGTCCTTGAAGTCGTTCAGCTTGTCGCCGGCTGCGGCCGTCGCCGATGCGACCACGTCGGCGCCCTGCGAGGCCACCGACGCGGCCGCCGACGCCGCCTTGGACACCGTGCTGGACGCGCTGTCCCCGTCGTCCGAGCAGGCCGTCGCCGCCGTTGCCAGGGCCATCGCCACCAGCACCGCGCTCGCGCCCCGTACGCCTCGACTCGTCATCGTGCCTCCCAGCACTCGTCCGTCGCCCCAAGTCAAGGCGGCGGCGGGTGGGGGCGCATGCGGTGTAGGCCGGACGGGTGAGCGGGCCGGGCGGTGGGGTCGCGGAGCGGGGGCGGACGGCCGAGGCTGGGGGGATGACCGAGCAGGCTGCGCACGACGAACCGGCCCCGACGGCCCCGCAGCCACCGCCGCCGCGGCGGCGGCTGTGGCCGTGGGTGGTGCTGCTGATCCTCGTGCTGCTCGCCCTCGCCGCCGGTGCCGTCTCCGCGGTGCTGTCCCGTGAGGTCGCGGCCGAGGGCTCGCGGACCGTGCACATCCGGTACGAGGTCACGGGCGCGGCCGAGGACGTGACGCTCACGTACAGCACCTGGCGGGACGAGGAGCTGTCGACCGGGCGGCTGACCCTGCGGAGTCTGCCGTGGGCCGGGGAGCTGGACACCAAGGGCTTCATGAGCGGTGGTTCGTTCGTCGTCCGGCTCGGGAAGTCGGGTGGCGAGGTGGCCTGTTCGGTGACGGTGGACGACGGCACCCGGCGCACCGCCAGGGCCTCCGGCGCGTTCGCCACCGCCGCGTGCGACGGGTTCTGAGACGCGGCCGCGCCCCCGGTCGTCCGGGGGCGCGGCCCTGGGCGGCAGGGGTGGGTGTCAGCGGCCGTAGCGGATGAGCGCGCGGACCATGCGGCAGGTGGTGTCGGACGGCGGGTGGATGCCGAGGCGCTCGGCGGTCGTGCTTATCCGGGCGTTGCTCGCGGTCGACGGGTAGTAGACGCCCGTGTCGAGCAGGGCGATCGCCAGCCGCATCGCCTTCAGCCGGCGATTGTGGGAGACGTACCACTCACGGGGACGGCCGGCGGGGAGCGGCTTCTTCTTCAGGGGTGTGTGGAGCGGCTTGGTCGTGACTGCGGCAACGGCCATTGGCAACCTCCTGGCGCGGTGGTGGAACCCTCACGAACTACCCCCATTTTACTGCCCCCCACTGACAATCGCCCCTGGCCAGAGGGGTTTTCGGGGGTCCATCCCGTACCTTTGGCCCCATGGAGATCTGGATCAATCCCGCCTGTTCCAAGTGCCGCAGCGCGGTGCGGCTGCTCGACGCGGAGGGCGCCGACTACACCGTCCGCCGCTACCTGGAGGACGTGCCGTCGCCGGACGAGATCCGGGCCGTGCTCGACCGGCTGGGTCTTGAGCCGTGGGACATCACGCGCACACAGGAGGCGGACGCGAAGGAGCTGGGTCTCGGGGAGTGGCCGCGCGACGCGGACGCCCGGGAGCGGTGGATCGCCGCGCTCGCCGGCCACCCGAAACTGATCCAGCGCCCGATCATCACCGCCGAGGACGGCACGGCCGTGGTCGCGCGCACGGATGAGGCGGTCCGGGACGCCCTGGGGCGCTGAGCCGAGGGGTCAGAGGGGGCTCGCGGACGCGTCCTAGCGGGCCGGGCCGTCGAGGAACCGCAGCATCCTGCGGTTCAGCTCGCCCGCCGCCGGTTCGTGCAGCGGCAGCGCGTGGTGCGAGACGCCGGGCAGTACGACCGTCTCGGCCCGCGGCAGCAGCCGCTTCACCGCGGTGGCGACCCGGGGCGTGTCCTGGGCGCGGCTCTCTTCGGCGAGCAGGATCAGGGCCGGTACGCCGAGGGCGCGCAGGGCGTCGGCCGACGGGCGGGGTCCGGTGACCGGCCGGACCGCCGGGAGGCCCGCCGCCGCCTCGCGCAGTCGCAGCCAGGCCGGGTCCAGCGGGGCGTGGCCCGTCTCCCAGGCGAGGAAGGCGCGCGTGCGGGCGGCGTCGGGACGCAGCAGCATCGGGAGCGCGTGCAGAAGGTAGCCGGGACGGAAGCCGGCGAAGCAGCCGGTCGGGTCGACGAGGACCAGCTTCCGGAGCCGGTGAGGTGCGTGCAGGGCGTACTGGAGGGCGATCCAGCCGCCGTAGGAGTGGCCGCACAGGGCGGCGGGTCCGGCGTCGAGGGCGTCCAGGACCGCGTCGAGCCAGCCGTGCAGATCCGCCGGGGTCCGGATCGGGCGCTCCCCCACCGTGCTGCGGCCCGGCTCGCCCACCAGGTCGACGGCGTGGACCCGGTGGCTGCGGCCCAGGCTCGCGGCCTGGGCGTACCAGACGGTGGAGGTCGCGCCCCCGCCGGGGAGCAGGAGCAGCGGCGGGGCGTCCTCGGGACCGCAGCTGTTGAGGTGGGTGGTGCCGTACGGGGTGGAGACCGCTGTCGAGGCCGTGCCGGCGGGCCACTCGGTGGCCAGGATCTCGTCGTAGGCCGTGCGGAAGGCGTCGGAGGCGGACACGGACGCGGTGCGTTTCATGGGGTGCTCCCTGAGCTCCGTACCTCTGCATATTATCTCGCTGAGCGAGATAATAGAGCGAGGAGCCGCACATGAGCGAGCAGGGGACCGAGATGGAGATCATCCATCTGCTGCGCAGGGTCACGGTCGAATTCGGTCTGCGCCAGGCCGAGTTCGCGGCCCGGCACGGTATGCATCCCACCGATGTGCGGGCCCTGGTCTGTCTGCTCGACGCCGAGCGCGGCGGGACCGGTTTCACGGCCGGCCGGCTCGGCGCCGAGCTGGGGCTCAATTCGGCCGGGACCACGTCGCTCATCGACCGGCTGGAGCGCCTGGGCCATCTGACGCGTACCCGCGACCCCGAGGACGGGCGGCGGGTGCTGCTGGGCGTGACCCCGCAGGCGGTGGAGCTGGGGTGGGCGGCGTTCGGGCCGATGATCGGGAGCGCGGTGGCGCTGCTGCGGGAGTTCGACCCGGGCGAGGCCGCCGCCGTGCGGCGGTTCCTGCACGGCTTCCACGCCGCGGTGTCGGAGCCGGGGCGGGAGTGACACTCCCGGCCCGGCTCGGCCCCGGGGCCTACGCCCCCGCCTGTGCCTCGGCCTCCGCGAGCAGTTCGGTCAGCCGGAGGCCGAACCGTACGTCGCAGGGGTGCGCCTCCCCCGTGCGCACCGATTCGATCAGCGCGTCCACCGCTGCCCGGAACGCGCCGACGGCGCCGTCCCACCGGGGCAGTCCGACGACGCCGTGCTCGCCCCGGAGCGCGATGCCCACGCCGGCCGCGGCCGCGGGTGCGGCCAGGGTCAGAGTGACCGTGCTGGAGGCGCCGGAGGTGTGGCGCAGGACGAGGTGGTGGGTGTCGGCGGGGCCGCGGGCCGCGGTCAGGGAGGTGACGTCGCCCAGTACCGGGATGAGGACCGAGAGCGCGTGCGGGCCGACGTCCCAGAGGCCGCCCTTCTCGTGGCGCCAGGGGGACGCGGCGTACTCACTGTCGGCGCCGGGGGCCCACAGGGCGCCGATCCACTCGGCGTGGGCGGTGAACCAGCCGCCCGCCGCGTGCTGTTCGGTGATCCAGGCGGCGGTCTCCGGTGCGAAGCGCAGGGTGCAGAAGACGATCGAGCCGACCCGGGCCTGTTCGGCCGCCTCGGCCACCTGACGGGCGCCCTCGACGGTGGTGGCCACCGGCTTGTCCATCAGCAGGTGGCAGCCGGCCGCCGCGGCGCGGGCGGCCAGGGGGGCCTGGACGTCCGGCGGCAGCGCGAACGCGACGGCGTCGCTCGTGGCGAAGAGCTCGTCGAGCCCGGCGTCGCCGGTGTACGCCTCGGTGCCGTGCGCGGCGGCCAGCTCCCCGGCGGCCTCGGCACGGCGGCCCCACACCCCGCTCAGCACGGCGCCGGGGTGGGCGGCGAGGGCGGGGGCCTGGGTGTTACGGGCCCAGGGGCCCGTACCGACCAGGCCGATGCGCAGGGGGGTCACGGATGTCGTCATGGGACCAGTGTGCCCGGTGCGGCACCGGGGCCGTTCGAATCCGGTGGCGGGGCGTGCGGGCGGGCGGTTACGTTGGCGGGGCCGGCCGCGGGACTCCGGTGCGACTTCCGGGACTTGCCTCTGAAGCAAATATTTCGCTGCTCGCGCCCCCATTCCCCGGCCGGCTTCCGCCTGCGCGTACCGCCTCGCGGACACCACGGGGGATTCATCATGACGACCGAGACCTTCGCCGAGGACGTGCTCCTCTTCGTCAACGCGGCGGTCACCGCGACCGGCCAGCGCGAGTTCCACTCGGCCGCGGGCCGGCAGCAGCTCTCGCTGGACTTCCTGCACGAGTACGTACGGGTCAACTACCGCCGGGTGTACGCCGCCTCACTGGCCCTGGACATCAACGACCACAACGCCGTGCGCATCGTGCAGGGGCTGCTGGAGTACGCCTCCGAGGCCTCGCCGGCGGAGAAGCGCGCCGAGGGCCGGCTGATCGCCGCCCGGCTGGCGAAGCTGCCGCCGCAGCGGGTCTACCGGCTCTTCCGCGGGCTGCGCGCGGCCAAGGTCAACAACCGGCGCACCCGCGCGATCATGCGGGACTGGCTGGCCGCCCGGCCCGATCCGGCGCACGACGCGGTGAAGTACCGCGCGGGGCTGAGGACCGCGGTGCGCCACGCCCATCTCCCGCTCGACGACGGCGCCGCTCCGGCCGGTGAGCTGGGCGCCTTCCTCTTCCGGCCGGGGAAGCTGCCGCGCTACCGGCACGGGCTGCTCGACGCCTGGCGCCGCGCGCACTACGAGCAGGGCGCCGTCGCCGAGCTGCCGTTCACCGTCGCCGAGGGCTTCGCCGCCCGGCACGGCATGAAGCGTGCCGCGTTCCTGGAGCGGATGGCACCCCGGATGACGCGGCTGGAGCGGCTGCGCACGCAGGGGCAGCGGGGCGGGGCCGCCCCGCAGGAGCGTGCGGCGGGCACCGATCTGACCGTGATGCCGCTGACCCGGCTCGCGCTGTACGTCCTCTCCCTCGACGCGCCCGCACGTCTGCGTCACCGCGACGAGCTGACGCTCGCCCTGCGCACCGCCGCCCGCCGCGCGGCGGGCCCGCACGCCGGGAGGTGGGGGCGGGTCGCCGCCGTGCTCGACGACAGCTACTCCTCGTCCGGCTCGGGCGAGAAGCGGCGCCGGCCGCTCGCCGTGGCGCTGGCCTGCCACTTCCTGCTGGAGGCACTCGCCGCGCCCGGCGCGTACGCCCCGCTGTGGACCAGCGGTGCGCGGGATCCGCTGCTGGTCAGGCCATGGGGGCCGACCCCGCTCGGCCTGCGGGTGCTGGACGCGCTGGAGCACGGTCCGGAGCGGCTGGTCATCGTCTCGGACGGCTGGGACAACGCCCCGCCGGGACTCGCGGGCGAGGTGCTGCGGGTGTGGCGGACCAGGCTCGATCCCGGCCGGAGCACCTCTGTGGTGCATGTGAACCCTGTATACGACGCGGACGGTTTCGACGTCCGGCGGCTGTCGCCGGGGGTGCCGACGGCCGGAATCCGGGACGCGGAGGACCTGCCGGCACTGGTGGAGATCGCGCAGTTCTCCGAGGGGCGCACCGGCCCCGCCGAGCTGTACGCGTACCTGGACCGGCAGGTCGCCCGGTTCGTGACCGCCGCCCCTTCGGGAGGACCGCTGTGAACAGGCTCGAACTGACCGGTCTCACCACCGGCCCGTCGCAGGTGTGGGGCGGCATCCGGCTCGTCCCTCTGGTCCGCGAGGCCCCCGTGGCCGGGCTCCGGCTGGGGCGGGAGGTCTACGAGGGGTACGGGAGCGGTGTGGTGGAGGTGGGTCCGCGGACGCACTACACCTCGTACATCCCGCACGGACTCGTCGCGGACTGGTCGGGCGAGGGCACGGACAGTGCCGCGTACGGGACGCAGCTGGCCGGCCGGGACGGGACCGGCTCCCCCGGCTCCCCGCCCAGGACGCTCACGCTGCCGCGCCACCGCCACCACCGGCTGGCCAAGCGGCAGCCCGGGAACCGGCTGCGCTTCCTGCCGCAGCACCTGGCGATGGAGGGTTATCTCGCGCTGCACTTCGGCGGGCCGTCGACCGCCTGGGAGGAGTGGTCGCGCCAGGCGCTGCGCGACGGGCTGTCGCCGCGCGAGGAGGACGCGTACCTGGGATGGTCGGTGCGCGGACTCGGCGACGCGCTGCGGACGTTCGAGATCCATCCCGGCCAGTGCGGGGTGATGGTGTACGCGGCCGACGCGCTCGCCGCCGCCTTCGTGGTGCCGCACCCCGACGACTACCGGCTGCTGCACCCGACGCTCGTCCAGGACCTGTACGGGGAGCTGGTCCACCAGTACGCGATGTACGGGGCGCCGGTCGCCGCGTTCGGGGCCCGGATCGCGGACGGCCCCCATATGACGCTCGCCGGTCTCCGGGCCGCCGCGCGGGGGCAGGAGCGGGCGTGGAGCGAGGCGCACGACACGCTCTTCGCCCGGGAGCTGCTGGACACCTCGTACGGCTTCGACCGGGTGTACCGGATGGGGTCGTTCACGCTGTGGCGGTTCCTGCCGCCGTTCCTGCGCAACGGGGGCGGGCAGCACATCGGCGAGACGATCACCGACCACAAGGGCCGGGTCGCCTATCTGAAGACGTTCCGGCTGTCCGAGGCGCAGATCAGGCGCGGTCACCTGCTCCGGCGGCTCGCCGACGCGGACTGGGAGCTGTCGCGTGCGGCCGTGGCCCTGGGCACCGGCGAGACGGAGCTGACGCGGCGGATCCGGGACGCCGGCTTCGAGTCGCTGCTGCGGGACCGAGGCCGGTAGGGCGCCCCACGACCGGCCCGTCTTCCGCAGGAAACCTCGGTAACACGGGGTTCACACGAGGGCAACGGTCGGGAAATCGCGTCTTGCGAAGCTGCGCTGCATAGACCGCAGCACCCCCAAAGGATGGCTTCCGTGACGTTCAAGGCTGAGTACATCTGGATCGACGGCACCGAGCCGACCGCCAAGCTCCGTTCCAAGACGAAGATCATGCCCGGTACCCCGTCGTCCGACGTGGCGGAGCTGCCCATCTGGGGCTTCGACGGGTCGAGCACCAACCAGGCCGAGGGCCACGCCTCCGACCGGGTGCTGAAGCCGGTCTTCACCTGCCCGGACCCGATCCGCGGCGGTGACGACGTCCTCGTGCTGTGCGAGGTCTTCCACATCGACATGACCCCGCACGAGACCAACACGCGGGCCGAGCTGCGTCCGGTCGCCGAGCAGTTCGCCGGCCAGGAGCCGATCTTCGGCATCGAGCAGGAGTACACCTTCTTCGACGGCCACCGGCCGCTCGGCTTCCCCGAGGGCGGCTTCCCGGCCGCGCAGGGCGGCTACTACTGCGGCGTCGGCGCGGACGAGATCTTCGGCCGTGAGATCGTCGAGAAGCACCTCGACAACTGCCTGAAGGCCGGTCTGGCCATCTCCGGCATCAACGCCGAGGTCATGCCCGGGCAGTGGGAGTTCCAGGTCGGACCGGTCTCGCCGCTGGAGGTCTCCGACCACCTGTGGATCGCGCGCTGGCTGCTGTACCGCACCGCCGAGGACTTCAACGTCTCCGCGACGCTGGACCCGAAGCCGGTCAAGGGCGACTGGAACGGGGCGGGCGCGCACACCAACTTCTCCACGAAGGCGATGCGCGAGGGCTACGAGGCGATCATCACCGCGGCCGAGTCGCTCGGTGAGGGCTCGAAGCCGATGGACCACGTCAAGAACTACGGCGCGGGCATCGACGACCGGCTGACCGGTCTGCACGAGACCGCCCCGTGGAACGAGTACAGCTACGGCGTCTCCAACCGCGGCGCCTCGGTCCGTATCCCGTGGCAGGTCGAGCAGGACCAGAAGGGCTACATCGAGGACCGCCGCCCGAACGCCAACGTCGACCCGTACGTCGTCACGCGGCTGATCGTCGACACCTGCTGCACCGCGCTGGAGAAGGCCGACCAGGTCTGATCCCGCCGCACCGTCCGTACGAAGGGCGCCCTCCGCTCGGCCGGTGGGCGCCCTTCGGCGTGCCCGGGGCGCGCTGCGTCCCCAAATCACCGGGTCCGAGGGCGGGTTGAGGGGCCGGGGTGAGGAACGTAACGCAAAAGGTCCGTATCGACGGGTGAGAGAGGACTGCTCGACCGTCGTGTTCTCTGGTTCAATGGGGGCATGGCCAGCATCCAGCACACCTCGACAGGTCGCAGCGACCTCGAGCCTTTCTGGCCTTCCCGTCAGCACCACGACTTCGACCGGGTGTGTTGCCGCGCGTTGAACGCGCTGGCCCTCTAAAGCCGCTCACCCCGGTCTTCGGTCCGCGCGCACGAAGCAAGTCCGTCCACAGACGACTCCCTCGCGCGAAAGAGCTGACCCTCATGGCGAACACTCGTACCTTCTCCGCCGCAGCCGCTGCCACCGCAGCGCCGTCGGCGACCGCTGCGGCCGCCTCCGCCCGTCCCCTGTCCCCCAACCGGCACCGGCTCCGGGCCGTTGATCCGGACGAGGTCGTCCAGCCGGCCGATGTCTCCGCGTTCCTGACCCCGGGCGCCACCTGGCTGCCCGCGCCCCAGCACACGGTGCCGGCGCTGCCGGGCCGGCCTCCGATGGTCGGATACCTGGTGCTCGTCCCGGCCGACCAGCAGCCGGCCCTCGCGGCCGCGGCCGCCGGGGTCGCCAGGGCCGGCCGGTTCGAGGTGCCGGAGACCCTGGACGACCGGGGTGCCGGTCCGGTCCGGATCGACTCCGTCCAGCGCACCGCCGCGGTGAACGGGAACACGCTCGACCTGACCTACCTGGAGTTCGAGCTCCTCGCCCATCTGGTGGCGCACCCGCACCGGGTGCACACCCGCGACCAGCTGGTCACCACGGTCTGGGGGTACGGGCACGTGGGCGACGGGCGCACCGTCGACGTCCATGTCGCCCGGCTGCGCCGCAAGCTGGGCGTCGAGCACCGCCGGTCGATCCAGACGGTGCGGCGCGTCGGTTACAAGTACGCACCCTGAGACGGGCCGGAGGGGCCCTGTTCCGGCACGTTCCGGAACAGGGCCCCTCCGTGTGTCCGGGGTCAGCCGTGCAGGCCCGTCCCCACCGGGGCGGCCGCGGGAGCGGGCGCCTGCTCCGGCTCCTCGTGGTCCAGGCTCGGCAGCCGGGACAGTCCGCGCGGGGTCCGCCAGTTCCGCTCGCCCAGCAGCGCCATCACGGAGGGCAGCAGGACCATCCGTACGATCGTGGCGTCCAGCAGCACCGCGACGGCCAGGCCGACGCCCATCTGCTGCATGTCCTGCATGGACAGCGTCCCGAAGACCGAGAACACCGCCACCATGATCACGGCCGCTCCGGTCACCGCACCGGCCGTGCGCCGGATGCCCTCGTCGATCGCGGCCCGGGTGGAGAGCCCGCGGCCGTGGGCCTCGCGGATCCGGGAGACCACGAACACGTGGTAGTCCATCGAGAGTCCGAACAGGACGACGAGGACGAACAGCGGCATCCAGGACTCGATCGCGCCGACCCCCTCCGAGCCGATCAGCGAGGCACCCCAGCCGTGCTGGAAGACCGCGGTCATCACGCCGTACGCGGCGGCCACCGAGAGCAGGTTGAGCAGGATCGCGGTGACGGCGATGACGTAGCTGCGGAAGCAGAACAGCATCAGCAGGAAGGTCACCGCGGTGATGAAGAGGAAGACGGGCAGGATGCCGGCCTTCAGCTGGTCGTTGAAGTCCGTGGACCCGGCCACCTCACCGGTCACGTACGCGTGGGCGCCCGTCCCTTCGAACGCGGCCGGCAGCTTCTTGTCGCGCAGTTCGGTCAGATCGTCCTCGCCGCGCGGCATCGGGATCTCGATCTCGGCGACGTTCTGCGCCCGGTGGACGGTCACCTGGTCGAAGCCGGCGAGTGCCTTGCGCACACCGGGTGCCTCGATGTCGTCCGCCTCGACGACGACCTGGGCCGGGGCCGGGCCGCCGGGGAAGGTGTCGCTGATGTGCCGGTAGGCGACCGAGAGCTGGGAGTCGGAGCCGAACTGCTTCTCCAGGCCCAGTTCCTCGGTCTTCATGCCGAGCGCGGGCGCGGCCAGCACGAGCAGGACGACCGCGGAGACGGCGGCGAAGAACTTCGGCCTGGCCAGGACCGGCCGCAGGAGCTTGCCGGCGAGGCGGCCGCTCTCCTTCTTGCCGCGCTTGTTGCGCCGGTTCAGCAGCGGTACGCGTCCGGCGTCGATCCGGTCGCCCAGCCAGGAGAGCAGCGCGGGCAGCACGGTCACGGAGCCCATCATGGCGATGAAGACCACGATGATCGTGGCGATGGCGAAGCCCTTGAACAGCAGCAGTCCGGACAGGAACATGCCGGCCATCGCGACCATGACGGTCAGCCCGGACACCAGCACGGACCGGCCGCTGGTCGCCGCGGCGATCCGCAGCGCCGTCTCCGCGTCGCGCCCCGCGGCCCGCTCGTCCCGCTCGCGCCGCAGGTAGAAGAGGCAGTAGTCGACGCCGACGGCGAAGCCCATCAGGAACATCACGGAGTACGTGGTCTGGAAGAGGTGCAGTTGGTGGCTGGCGAGCGACAGCAGACCGAAGGCGGCCATGCACGCGGTCAGGGCGAGCCCGACGGGCAGCAGCGCCGCGACGACGGCGCCGAAGGCGACCAGCAGGATGCCCAGGGCCAGGGGTACGGCGGTGAACTCGGCCTTCTGGAAGTCGTCGGTCAGCAGGTCACCGAGCCACTTCCCGGCACTGGCGTCCCCGAACTGGTGGACGGTGACGTCCGTCCGTTCCTTCTGCACCCCGGACACGGCGTCCAGGACGGGCTGCACCCGGTCGGACGCGGTGGCCGCCTCGCCCTTCATCTCGAAGGTGATCAGGGCGTCCTTGCCGTCCTCGGAGGCGACCGGCTTCGCGAGGCCGGTCACCTCACCGGTCTTCCCGAGGGCCGTGGTCAGCTGCTGGGCCGCGGTCCGCCAGCCGTCCGGCTCGGCCGACGACACCATGACCATCTCGCCCGCCCGGTGGCTGAGGCCGGCGTCGGAGAGGATCTGCTCGGCGCGGGCCGAGTCGCCGGCGCCGTTCTCCGCGTCGGTCATCTCGACCATGCCGGACGCACCGCCGATGCCCGCTGCGAGCACGACGAAGAGCAGCCAGCCGAGAATGGCCGTCTTGCGATGGTGTGCGCTCCACACACCGATGCGTGCCGCGAGATTACGCCTCATGGCGTGTTCGCCCCCTGTGTTGGACGTTGGACTGGACACCCATGAATCTAGGAATCCGGGGCCCGCCGCCCCAGCCGCCGAAGCCCCCTCTTCCCGCGACGTAGGGCGAGGTCGCGGGGGTGGTGCTGGGTACACCCCGCCCGGGTGGCGAAACGGCTGCCGCCGCGGTCGCGGGAGAGGACAGACTGGGCGGGAACCGGGGCTGACACGAGCACCGGCAAGGGAAGAGGGACCGATATGAACAGGCCGACCGGACGGACAAGGGCCGCGCTGCTGGCCGCTGGGCGCGGGCTGGTGCTGTCGATCACCGCGTTGGCGGGGTCGGTCACGCTGTTCGTGCTGACGCTGGTCTCCATGGCCCTCATCCCGCTGGGTATCGGTCTCGTCACCACCCCCCAGATGCTGGCGGCGGTCCGCAAGCACGCCAACCAGCGGCGGCTGCTGGCCATCACCTGGTCGGACGTCCGCATCCCGGTCCCGTACCGGCCGCTGCCGAAGGATGTCCGCAGCGGTTTCACCGGGCAGGTGGAGCGGACCACGCTGATGCTGAAGGACCCGGCGACCTGGCGGGACATGCAGTGGCTGCTGGCCGATATGACGGCCGGCTCCGTGGTGGCGTTGCTGGCAGCAACGCTGATGATCTACCCGGTGGAGGGCTTCGTCCTGGCGGCCGGGCTGTGGCGGGTCTTCAGGGACGACACGTACTGGTACGCGTTCGTGCCGGTCGACAGCCAGGCGACGGCGCTCGTGGCCGCCGCGACCGGCGTGGCGTTCTTCGCGGTCGGTGTGGCGCTGAGCGAGCGGCTGCTGCGGACCCACTTCGTGATCGCGCGCTCGCTGCTGGCTCCGACGCACGAGCAGGAACTGGCCCTGCGCATCGACCGGCTGACCGAGACCCGGCACGAGGCGGTCGACACCGCCGCCTCGGAACTGCGCCGCATCGAGCGGGATCTGCACGACGGGGCGCAGGCCCGGCTGGTCGCCATGGGCATGAACCTGGGCACCATCGAGGCGCTGATCGAGAAGGACCCGGCGCAGGCGAAGAAGCTGCTTGCGACGGCCCGCGAGTCGTCGGCGGAGGCGCTCACGGAACTGCGCGACCTGGTGCGGGGCATCCATCCGCCGGTTCTCGCCGAGCGTGGGCTCGGGGACGCGGTCAAGGCGCTGGCGCTGCGGCTGCCCATCCGGACCGAGGTCGATGTGGAGCTGAGCGGGCGTGCGGACGCCCCGGTCGAGTCGGCCGCGTACTTCGCGGTCAGTGAGCTCCTGACGAACGCGGCGAAGCACTCGGGCGCCGACAGGATCTGGGTGGACGTGCACGACGCCGACGGGCATCTGCGGATCTCCGTCACGGACAACGGAAAGGGCGGCGCCGAGACCGGAACGGGCTCGGGCCTGAGCGGAGTCGAACGCCGACTCGGTACATTCGACGGCATCATGGCCGTCAGCAGCCCCGCGGGCGGTCCCACCATGGTGACCATGGAGATCCCTTGCGAGTTGTCCTAGCCGAAGATCTCTTCCTGCTGCGCGACGGCCTGGTCCGCATGCTGGAGGCGTACGACTTCGAGATCGCGGCCGCCGTCGAGACCGGGCCCGAACTCACCAGAGCCCTCGCCGAGTTGAAGCCGGACGTCGCTGTCGTCGACGTCCGGCTTCCGCCGTCCCACACGGACGAGGGGCTGCAGTGCGCGCTGGCCGCCCGGCGGGCCAGACCCGGCCTGCCGGTGCTCGTGCTCTCCCAGCACGTCGAGCAGTTGTACGCGCGCGAGCTGCTGGCGGACGGCAACGGTGCCATCGGTTATCTGCTCAAGGACCGGGTCTTCGACGCCGACCAGTTCATCGACGCGGTGCGCCGGGTCGCCGCCGGCGGCACCGCGATGGACCCGCAGGTCATCTCGCAGCTGCTGTCGCGGCGTTCGCAGGACAAGCCGATGGGCGGGCTGACGCCGCGCGAGCGGGAGGTCATGGAGCTGATGGCCCAGGGCCGTTCGAACGCGGCGATCGCCTCGCAGATGGTGATCACGGAGCGGGCGGTGGCCAAGCACACCTCGAACATCTTCGGGAAGCTCGGCCTGCCGCCGTCCGACGACGACAACCGCCGCGTTCTGGCCGTACTCGCCTACCTGGACCGCGGTTAGCGCGCGGTGGTGAGGTGCAGGGTGGTGGCGCCCAGGTGCGGCTTCGCCCTGGATTCCAGCACCTTGACCCGGACCGCGCCGGCCGTGACGGCCGCGGGCAGCGGCAGGATCCGCTCGTGCCCGATGGTGGTGCCCTCCGCGATCCGCTGCCACGTTCCGTCGATCCGGGCCTCGACCGCGAACTTCTCCACCCGCTGTCCGTGCCGGATGTCCTCGCGGACGGCGACCCGGTCGAAGGTGTACGGGCCGGGGCCCTGCTTGCGCACGTCGGCGCCGTAGACCCGGCGCACGTCGGCGCCGTAGGCGGTCAGGGACGCGACGTCAGCGGCGGCGATCCGGCCGTCCGGCGCGGGCGGGACGTTGAGCAGGAGCGAGGCGTTGCGGCCGACGCTCTTCTCGTACAGGTCCATCAGCTGCGCGGGGGTCTTGGGCTTCTCGTCGGGGTGGTAGAACCAGCCGGGCCGGTTGGAGACGTCGGCCTCGGCCGGGTACCACTGGAGGTAGTTGATGCCCGGTTCGAGGAGCCTGCCCCTGGACCCGATGTCGGGGTCGGTGGAGTCGTTGGGGAGGCTGCCGAGGCCCGTCCACGGGTCGGTGACGTGCGGGGTGACGCTCCACTCGGTCTCCCGGGCGACGCCTGACTCGTTCCCTACCCAGCGGACGCCCTGCGGGCCCTGGAAGACGACGGTGTTCGGCGACAGCGCCTTGACCATGTCGAACCACTGCTTGACGTCGTACTTCTGGGTGATGCCGGAGCCGGACCAGGGGTTGGCGCCGTCCAGCCAGAGTTCCTCGACCGGGCCGTACTGGGTGAAGATCTCGTACAGCTGGTTCAGGTAGTACGCGTCGTAGTCGTCGGCCTTCACCTTGAAGGTGGGCAGCTTGCCGCTCCGCACCCGGGCGGCGCGGTCGTCACCGGGGACGAGGGTGGGGATGGTGCGCTCGGTGACGGCGCTGCCGTTGCCGAAGCGGCCTTGGCCGGCCGGGGCGCGGTCGCCGTCCTCCAGCGCCATCCGCTCGGGCAGGCTCAGCGGCTTGCCCTCGGCCTGCTTGGCGCGGATGGTCTCGACCCACTCGGCGTGCCAGGCGTGCGGGAGTTCGGCGCCGTCGGAGGGCGAGAGGTAGAGGCCGACCTTGAGGCCCGCCTTGCGGGCGGCCTTCACATAGGCGGCGACGACATCGGGGCTGCCGGGGCTGAGGGCGACCGAGTGATCGGTGTAGCGGCTCGGGTAGAGGACGAACCCGTCGTGGTGCTTGACCGTGAGCATGACCTGTTCGACGCCCGCGGCCTTGTAGGCGCGCATCCACTGGTCGGCGTCGATGCTCTTCGGCGCGAAGAGCTTCTCGTCCTCCGTGCCGGAACCCCACTCGCGGCCGGTGAAGGTGTTCATCCCGAAGTGCGTGAAGGCGGTGACCTCCCGCTGCTGCCAGGCGAGCTGTCCCGGTGTGGGGACGATGTTCGCCGCCTTCTCGATGATCCGGCCGGGGCTGTCGCAGGACTCGACGGTCATCTGCGAAGCGGGTCTCACGGGCGCGCCGCACGGAGCGGCCGACGGTCCGGTCCGGGCGTCCGCGGACTGCTGCGCCGTGGCCTGTACGGGGACGAGCGCGGCGGCCGCCGCCAGTGCGAGCGCGCTGAGCACATGGGTGCGTCGTGCCATGGTTCCCTCCCATTCCCGACCACGAGTGGTCGGATCTCTTGGGTGCCGACGCGTGCATGGTGCCGCAATGAGTGGCCCACGGGAAGGGTGTGCGCTACATACGTCCTATCTCTCGCCGCTAAAGTCCAAGCCCGGTCGCACCGTTCAGCCGTTGAACCAGGCGGCCATGTCGAGCCGGAAGGCGTCCGGTCCCGCCATGGCGCGCAGGTCGGCCTCCATGGCGCGGACGCGCTCGGCCCCGAGCACCCGCATCCACTCGGCGCGCAGCCGGTCGAAGCCCTCGGCGGACCGGACCAGCATGTCGACGCCGCGCGGGGACAGCCGGACCAGCTTGCGGCGGCCGTCCTGCGGATCGTCGAGGCGTTCGACGTATCCGAGGGCTTCGAGCTTCTCGACGGTCTTCCCGGCGGCCTGTTTGGACACCCCCAGCCGCCGGCCGATCTCACTGGCGGTCGACCCGCCCCGGCCCACCGCCTGGAGCGCGTACCCGTACGCGGGACGCATGTCGGGGTGACCCTGCTCGGCCAGTTCGCGGTGCAGGCCGTCGATGACCGAACGGAATCCGGCGAAGAGCAGCAGGGGCAGCTCGAAGCCCGCCCCGTCATCGGCGGGGGCACCGTCCGCACGCTCAGCCATTGCGAAACTCGACAACCTGGTTTACCTTTTCGTCAATCACGTTGTCGAGTTTATCGCGAGAGGCCAGCCATGTCCGCCACCGCATTCCCCGATCTCACCCCCGCGTCCGCCCCCGCCGCCGCCCGTCCCGCCATGGCGGCCGTCGCCGAGAAGCAGGGCTACCTGCCCACCGCGGTTGCCCGGCTCGCCTCGTCCCCCGAGGTGCTCAACGGCTTCCTGAGGATGAGCGCGCTCTTCGAGTCGACGACCCTGGACCCGCTCTCCCGCGAGGTCCTGATCATGACGGTGGCGGTCCGCAACGGCTGCCACATCTGCGTGGCCATGCACACCGCGAAGCTCACCGCCCTCGCGGCCGACGCCGGCCTCATCACCGCACTCCGCGACGGCACCGGCCCGCTCCCGGACGAACGGCTGGAGGCCGTCCGGCAGTTCACCCTCGCCGTCATCGCGACGAGCGGGGCCGTCGACGAGGCGACGCTCCAGTCCTTCCGCTCGCACGGGTACACCTCCCGCAATGCGCTGGAAGTGGTCCTGGGTATCGGCACCTACACCCTGTCGACCCTGGCCAACCGGATGACGGATGCCCCGATCGATCCCCAACTCGCGCAGTTCGCCTGATACTTGCCGACCAAAGATTCCGTGGCCCGTTGAACGGGACGCGGACCGGCGCCGTATGGAACGTCACGCTTCTCCCCCGCGAAGCCTGAGGAGTCCGAGGAGTTCCATGGGACGCACATCGCGCAAGAAACGCTCCACCCTGGCCAACCGGGCGATCATCGCCTCGGCCGCACTGATCCTGGGCGGGGGTGGGCTGGCCGCGGTCAACGTCTACGCCTCTGCGGGCGAGGGCTCGTCCGGCCCGTCCCACGGCAGGAACTGGCAGCCGGTCCGGCAGGCGTCGACCATCGACTGCCCCGAGGTGGTCAACGAGATCCCCGAGGTTCCCGGTCCGGCCCGGGCGGAGGTCGACCGTGAACTGGCCGCCATGGACACCCAGATCACCGACGCCTACCGGGAGTTCGCCGACCGCAGGGACAGCATGGCCCGGGATCCCGACCTCGCCCGGAACGCCGTGCTCGACCCGCTGAAGGCCCGGCGCACCGCCAGCATCGACCGCATCGTCACCGCGATCGGCCGCAGCGGCCAGCGCCCGCGGGGGCTCGGCTCACTGGCCCCGTGCAGCATGCGCGCGGACGACGAACCGCAGGCCCCCGGGCAGGAGGCGTCCCAGGACCCGTCACAGAAACCATCCCAGGACCCGTCGCAGAACCCCGGGAGCGACGGGCCCGACGACGGCCAGGGTCAGGACCAAGGACAAGACCAGGGCCAAGGTCAGGGACAGGGACAGACCGGCAACGGTCCCGAGGACTCCGACTTCGTCGACATCCGGTCCGTCCAGCCGAACGTCGACCGGCCGGCCCGGCTCCGCGGCGCCTCGCGCGGCACCTTCACCACCGAGTGCGGGCGCAACCAGAACGGGAAGTTCAACCCGGACAACGTCATCGCCGCGCCCGGCGTCAGCAACGGCGCCCACCACATGCACGACTACGTGGGCAACCAGGCCACCGACGCCTTCTCCGGCGACGACGACCTGGCGGCCGGTGACACCACCTGCCGCAACCAGGGCGACCGGTCGACGTACTACTGGCCCGTGCTCCGGCTTCAGGACGGCACGGCGGAGAACGACGCGGACGCCGACGGCGGCGGCAGGGACCAGAACACTGGGGCGATCCAGACGCCGTCCCAGGTCACGCTGAAGTTCGCCGGGAACCCCACCGGGAAGGTCACGGCCATGCCGCGCTTCCTGCGCATCATCACCGGCGACGCCAAGGCGCTCACCAACGGCGACGCCAATGCCAACGCCTCCTGGAGCTGCACCGGATTCGAGGACCGGCAGCTGAAGGACAAGTACCCGATCTGCCCGGAGGGCAGCCAGGTCGTGCGGTCCTTCGCCTTCCAGAGCTGCTGGGACGGACAGAACACCGACAGCGCGAACCACCGCACGCATGTGGCGTTCGCGCAGGACGACGGGCGGTGCCAGGACGGCTTCAAGGCCATTCCGCAACTGGTCCAGCGCATCGTGTACGACGTGCCGCCGGGGCCGGGATTCGCCGTCGACTCCTTCCCGGAGCAGTTGCACAAGCCGGTCACCGATCACGGTGACTTCATCAACGTCTTCGACGACAAGCTGATGCGGAAGGTGGTGAGCTGCATCAACGACGGGCGCAAGTGCCGCTGAGGGCCACCTCGCCGGTGTACCGCCCTCCCGGCTCCCCCCGCCTGCGCGGTCAGCTCCCGCGGTGACCGGAGTGTTCCGTCTCGCTCCCCCCACTGCCACCACTTCCCGAGTGGTGCGGCGAGGCGGTCTCCACCGTCCCCCCGAGCCGGCCGCGCAGTGCCGCGATCACCGTGGCGTCCGAGACGGCCACCCATCTGCGGCCGACCAGGTACGCGCCGCCGTAGTCGTTGGCCTCGTTGATCCACTCCCGCTGGCCGCGGTCGGTGGCGAAGGTGGCGAGGACGTACCGTCCGTCGTCCGTGGTGCAGTTGGCCTGCCGCAGCTCCTGGGCGTCGGTCTGGAGCTTCGGCTCGCAGTGGGCCCGGGCGGCGAGTTCCTCCAGGGTGCCGGTGGCGGTCGGCGGGATCTTCGTCCCGTCGCCGTCATCGGTGCATCCCGCGAGCAGGGCCAGACCGGCGCAGCCGGCCACGACGGCGGCGAGGCACCGCGCGTCCCGTATCCTTCGCGTCCCGCGCCGCATCACCATCCGGCCATCGTGCCGCGTCGGTGCACGTCCTGGCAGCCGAACGGGAGAAGGCCGGGATCGCCCCGGGCGGGGCAGGCCGTCGGCACTCCCCGGAGTGACCATCGCACGATTCGCTCGTTCTGCTGAATGTGCGCCCACTGCCAGAGGTACCGTCAGCCGTCGCCCCGGTCGATGCGGAGCACGGGGCCGCGCTGCTCGAGCACTACCCGCGGCTGGTCCGGCTCGGCTATCTGGTCCTGCCGCAGACGCCGAGCCGCGGCCGGCGCGTCCTGGCCGCCCACGCCCTGGCGCAGCGGTCGCTCCAGGCGGCCCGCCGGGCCGGGCTCCCGGACGCCGGCTCCGTCCCGCCGCCCCGCCGTCCCGGACGCGCTGCGGTGGCCGATCCCGGCTACGCGTACGTCCGGTTGCAGGTACTGCGCGGCGCGCTGGCCGCAGGGCGGCCGTTACGTCTGCGGGCCCGGCCGCACCGTGCCCAGTTGCCGCCCCTCCTTCCGCTGGTGTGGGGTCTCCGGCTGTTCCCGCACTCGGGCGGTGCCGATGAAATCGCCCTGGAGGAACGGCTTTCGGAGCTGAGCGGTGCGGGGCGTGCCGCGTTCGTGCTGCGGGGTCTGGAGGGGCTGGCGGACGGGGAGGTCCGGCGGGAGCTGGCGGATGCGGGGGTGGCCGATCCGCATGCGGCGCTGACGGAGGCGGACGGGGTGCGGGCGCCGTACGCGCTGCTGGGCTCGCCCGGGTTCGACCCGTGCTCGTTGCAGGCCCGGCCGCCGGATCTGCCGCGCCGCCGCAGATACGCCCGCGCGGCGCTGGCCGCCGTCGCAGCGCTGTTCGTGTGCGGGGCGCTGCTGGGTCTGCCCGGCGACGGCCTGGGCCGCGGCAGCCTGACCGCCCCGCCCTACGCACTCAACCCGGCCGCCGAACAGGCCCTGGACCCGGCAGCGCTGCGGGTGGTGCCGGCGACGTTCTGGGAGCGTTCGCCGCGCACCGACTTCACCGCCTGGCCCACCCGGGGCGACCGCACCGAGGACACCCGGCTGCTGCGGCGGGCGCTGACGGTGTGGGCGCGGCCCGGCGGCGGTGTGCGGACGTCGGCGACGCCGCGGACCCCGGTGGGACCGCCGATGGGGGCGCCGCAGCTGCTGTACGCGGGCGAGGTCGGGGCTTCGGCGGTCGTGCTGTTCCACGACGGGCTGCGCGTCGTGCGGTACGCGGAGGCGCGCAACGCCGATCCCGCGGAGGGGGCGGCCCTCGACTTCGCCCGGGTCGACGGGGCGGACGTCACCTCGGCGGGCGCCCTGGTCGTGGACCGGGCCCGGGACGGGGTCCGCTATCTGACCGCTCCCTGGGTGCGGCAGGTGCGGGTCCGGGATCTGCTCGCGCCGCAGCGGGCGCCGCACGCGCTGCACCGCTCCTCCGACGGGGTGACCGGCCCGCTGGCGGACCCGGCGGCCGGCTCCGGCTGCCGGTCCTGGACGGCACTCGAACTGTCCGACGCCACGGCGGTGCGGCTGGTGACGGATCTCGGTGAACTCGCCCCGGCCCGGCTGACCTCGGGCCCGCCGGCGACACCGCACGACGTCTCGGGGCACGCGGAGCACGAGAGCTGGGCGCGGACCGCCTGCCTGCTGAAGGCGGTGCGCTCGCACGGTGTGCGGACGGTCAACTCCTGGACGTACGCGACGCAGTCGCTGCCCGAGGGCGGCGGTGCGGCCCAGTGGCTGTGCACCCGGGCGGAGACCTGGCGGGGCACCGGGAGCCGGGTCCTCGCCCAGTTCCAGGCCCCGTCCGCGCGGCCGCCCGGCAGCAGGCCGCCCGGGGCGGTCGCGGCGCGCGCCGAGGACTCCCCGGCGTGCGGGGCGCGTACGCCCCGGGTGCTGGCGGGCGTGCTGTGGAAGTCGCACGGCGGCCGGTGGTACGTACTCGCGGCGGGCAGCCGTCAGTTCACCTCGCTGACCACCTCGGGCGGGGTGGCGGGCCGCGCGCGGGGGCGGCTGCTCGCGGTGCCGGCCCGGGCGGGCGACCGGGCGCAGCTGAACGGGCGGCTGGCGGACGGCAGCCGGGTCGGGGCGCTGCACTGAACGTGGCCGAGCGGATGCCGCGGGGGCGGCCGGGGAGTCGTCCGGGATTTTCGTCGCACGCCCCTGTTCCCCGGGCTTACCCCTCAGTACATTGACAACATGTCTAACACGCAGCCAGCGGCGGTCGCGTCGGAGTGGACCCCGCTCAAGGCCCGCCGGGTCTCCTTCGCCTGGGACAGGACGCCCCTGCACTGGGTACCCGGCGACCCGTTCACCACGCACACCATCAACGTGCTCCATCTGCTGCTCCCGGCGGGGGAACGCTGGTTCATCCACGTCTACCGCCAGGTGCTCCCGTACATCCACGACGAGCAACTGCGCCAGGACGTCATCGGGTTCATCGGGCAGGAGGCGATGCACTCCCAGGCCCACGACGACGTGCTGCCGCACCTGCGGGAGCTCGGGCTCGACCCGACGCCGTACACCGCGCAGATCGACTGGTTCTTCGAGAAGCTGCTCGGCGACCGGACGCTGCCGCCCGGCAGGGCGCGCAAGTGGTGGCTGATGGAACGGGTGGCGACGATCGCGGCGATCGAGCACTACACCGCGTTCCTCGGCGACTGGATCCTGAACGCCGACGCACTGGACCGGCGGGGCGCCGATCCCACCATGCTGGACCTGCTGCGCTGGCACGGCGCGGAGGAGGTCGAGCACCGCTCGGTCGCCTTCGACGTGTTCATGCACGTCGACGGCGGTTACCGGCGGCGGGTGCGGACCTGGGCGACGGCGTTCTCCGCGCTGGCCTTCCTCTGGCAGCGCGGCGCCCGGTTCTTCATGGAGAACGACCCGAGCCTGCTGGACGGCAAGGCGTCCTTCGGGCAGTTCTACCGCAGCGGCCGCCGCGGCACCCTGCCCAGCACCCCGTCGATGCTGCGGTCCATCCCGCGCTACCTGAGCCGCGGTTACCACCCCTCGCAGGAGGGCAGCACGGCGCAGGCCGTCGACTATCTCGCCCGTTCGCCCGCCGCGGTCGCGGCCGAGGCCCGTACGACGGAAGCCCGTTGACCATGCCGCGTTCCCTCCCTCTCCCCCTCCCCCGGCTGCGTACCGTCGTCGTGGTGGCCGGTGCCGCGCTGCTCGCCAGGCGGGCGATGCGCCGGCGCATCGAGGCGTCCCCGCTGTGGCCGCTGCCCGCGCTCGACGAGCCCGTCTCCGGCCATGCGCAACGCCGTTCCACCACCGGACGGCGGCTGCTGGTCACCGAGCGGACCGAGCCCGCGGACGGTGTCGTGCGGCTCCGTCTGGAGGGCCCGGACCTGCCGTCCTGGCAGCCGGGCGCGCATCTGGACCTGGTGCTGCCGTCCGGTCTGGTCCGCCAGTACTCGCTGTGCGGCGACCCGGCCGACACCGGCGCGTACACGGTGGCGACCCGGCTGGCCGAGGACGGCCGCGGCGGCTCCCGCGAGGTGCACGCCCTGCTCCACGAGGGCCAGGAGGTCGAGGTGCGCGGCCCGCGCAACCGTTTCCCGCTGGCCGACGCCCCCGCGTACCTCCTCGTCGCGGGCGGGATCGGCATCACCCCGATCCTGCCGATGCTGCACGCTCTCGCCGCTTCCGGCGCCGACTGGCGGCTGCTGTACGGGGGCCGCAGCCGGGCGACCATGCCGTTCCTGGCGGAGATCGAGGAGCTGGGCGCCGACGGCGGCCGGGTCACGGTCGTCCCGCAGGACGAGGCGGGCCACCCCGACATCGCGGCGGCCCTCGCGGACACGGCCGAGGGCACGGCGGTCCACTGCTGCGGTCCGGAGCCCCTGATGGACGCGGTCGCCGCGGCGCTGCCGCCCGGCCGCACCCTGCACCTGGAGCGGTTCGCCGCGACGGGCCCGGACGCGGCGGGTTCGCCGCCCTTCGAGGTGGAGCTGCGCCGCTCGGGCCGCACGGTCCCGGTCGCGGCCGGCCAGTCGGTGCTCGCCGCGGTGCGCGCGGAGCTTCCGCATGTGGCGTACTCCTGCGAACAGGGCTTCTGCGGTACGTGCCAACAGCGCGTCCTGGAGGGCGACATCGAGCACCGTGACGATCTCCTGTCGGACGCGGAGCGGCGCGACGCGATGCTGATCTGCGTGTCACGGTGCCGGGGCGAGCGGCTGGTGCTGGACCTCTAGACGGACGCCGGACCTGCCGGTCGGTACCCTGTTCCACATGACGACCGGGGTGCGGCGCAGGATGGGCGTCGAGGAGCGCAGACAGCAGCTGATCGGTGTCGCGCTGGAGTTGTTCAGTCACCGGTCCCCGGACGAGGTGTCGATCGACGAGATCGCCGCCGCCGCCGGGATCTCCCGGCCGCTGGTCTACCACTACTTCCCGGGCAAGCAGAGCCTGTACGAGGCCGCGCTGCGCCGGGCCGCCGACGAGTTGGCGGCCCGGTTCCTGGAACCCCGCGAAGGCCCGCTGGGCGCACGGCTGTTGCGGGTGATGCAGCGGTTCTTCGACTTCGTCGACGACCACGGGCCCGGCTTCGCCGCGCTGATGCGGGGCGGACCCGCGGTGGGCTCCTCGACGGCGAACGCGATGATCGACGGAGTGCGCCAGGCGGCCTGCGAACAGATCCTGGCCCACCTCGGTGTCGAGGAACCCCCGGCCCGGCTGGAGCTGGTGGTCAGGTCCTGGGTCTCGCTCGCCGAGTCGACGGCGCTGATCTGGCTGGACGGGCGGCGCATCCCGCGGGCCGAGCTGGAGATGCAGCTCGTCCACGACTTCGCGGCGCTGGCCGCGGTGAGCGCCGCGTACAACGAGGAGATGGCCGGTGTCGTGCTGCGGGTCCTCGCGCAGGAGCCGGCCGACGGGCCGTTCGGAGAGCTGCTGACGCGGCTCTCCTCGCTGGCACCCGCCGTGCCGGCCGTGCCCCCGCAGCGGCTGCGGTAGCGCGGCGCCCTCCCCCGGGTCTCAGTTCTTGCGGTAGGACGGGTCGAGGTCGCGGGTCTCGGCCGAGAGGTGGAGCGTCAGCCCGTCGGCCGGCCGGATGTGCGCGGCCAGCAGCTCCACCACGGACTCGGTGAGCTGCGCCCGGACCTCGGGGGTGCGGCCGGGCAGCAGCGCGATGTCGACGTGCACGATCGCGTCGCCGGCGGGGGCGTCCGCGACCACCGTCTCCTCGACCCGGCGGAAGCGGGTCTTGCAGGCGGCGATCTTGGTGGTGACGGTCTCGGCGATCAGCGGGTGCAGCGCGCCCGCGAAGCCGGGACGGTCGAAGGTGTCGTCGAGCTCGGCGGAGTAGTCGACGGTGATCTGCGGCATGGCGGGCTCCTGAACAGGCGTGGAAGGCTTGGTGGCCCCCACCCTTCCCGCACGGGGGAACACGCACAAGCGGGATTCACCAGGGGCTGTCCCGCAATCCCTGGCGGGCGCACGGAATGGCGGGACAGCCCTCAGGCGAGAAGTTCGCCGTGGAGGGCGAGGGCGAGGCCCGCCTCCGCGCTGTCGGCTCGGCCCCGTTCGAAGGCGCGCCGGTACGCGGCGTCGCCGATGGCCGCGCGTGCCTGGCGTTCGCAGGCCTCGCGCAGCGGGCCCAGCTCCGGGGTGCCGCGCTGGGGGTGGCCGACCATCCGCCAGTAGACCTGCCCGGTGCCGTACACCCGGGCGGCGTGGGCACCCTCGCCCTGAGCGGCGAGCGCGGCGGCCAGGAGGTCCAGGCCGAGCGCGATGCCGAAGCTGTCGCGGAGCCGGTGCTTGCCCGTGAGCATCGACCGGGCGTGCGCGGCGGCCGCCTCGGCACGGTCCTGGAGCAGGGCGATCAGGGCGAGCTGGTAGTCGACGTAACTGAGCGTCCAGCACTCGTCCTTGGCCTCGCAGGCAGCGCGCAGGACGACGGCCGCCTCGGCCGCCTCGTCCAGCCGGCCCAGTCCGGTGAGGGCGAAGACGGTGATCAGGTGGCAGCGCAGCCGGTAGGCGGATTCGAGCGGGGTGCCGGCCCCGGTGGTGCCCAGCACCCGGTCGACCTCGTGCAGCCCCTTGTCCGGCTCGCCGGTCATCAGATGGGTGAGCCCGCGCAGATAGGCGGCGGCCAGGACGCCTTCGTCGGTCCCGTCGTCGGCGGCGGCCCGGACGCACTCCTCGCCGATCCGCTCGGCGGCCGGGTAGTCGCCCTGGAGCATCACGCAGATGCCGAGCACCCACAGGACGCGGGTGCGGTGGGGGCCGGCGGCCGGTCCGGCGTCCAGGGCGCGCTGCGCGTAGCCCCGGGTCTGCGGGAGGTGGCCGCAGCAGCACCAGAAGAAGCCGATCCGGCCGGCCATCTCCTGAGCCGCGGAGGTGTCGTGGGCGAGGAGGTGGTCCAGGGCGGCGCACAGGTCGGCGTGCGACTCGGCGATGCGGTGGTACCAGAGGATCTGGTCGTCGCCGGTCCAGCCCGCGTGGGCGTTGCGGGCCAGCTGGAGGAAGCAGGCCGCGTGCCGGTCGGCGGCCGCGCGCTCCTCGCCGAGTTCGGCGAGCCACATCCGGCCGTACTCGCGCAGGGTGTCCAGCATGCGGTGGCGTACGCCGTCGTGGGCGACGACCGACTTGGCGACCAGCCCGCGCAGCGCTGTCCGTACGCCGTCGGCGGTGAGCGGTCCCCCGGTGCAGACGGCGACGGCCGTGTCGGCGTCGAAGTCGCCGCGCAGCACGACGAGCCGGGCCCAGAGCAGCCGTTCCTTCGGGGTGCACAGTTCGTGGGACCAGCCGATGGTGGTGCGCAGGGTGCGGTGGCGCGGCGGCCGGAGCGTGGCGTCGGCGAACATGTCGAGGCGCGAGCCGAGCCGGGTGGCGATCTCCTCGGCGCTGCGGCGCCCGACGGCCGCGGCGGCGAGCTCGATGGCGAGGGGGATGCCTTCGAGGCGGCGGCAGATCTCGGCGGCGGCCGTGGCGGTGCCCGGTTCGTCGAGGGTGCCGGGGGCGGCGGCCTCGGCCCGGTCCCGGAACAGGGCGAGGGCGTCGGCGGTGCCCTCCACGGGCAGCGGCTCCACCTCGACGAGCTGTTCGCCCTTCATGTCCAGGGGCTGCCGGCTGGTGACGAGGACGGTGAGTCCCGGCGAGGTGGTGAGGATCTCGCCGAGGAGGTGCGCGCAGGCGGGGCGCAGATGTTCGCAGGAGTCCAGGACGAGCAGGAGGTGTTTGTCGGCGAGCCATTCGCACAGCACGTCGATGGGCATCCGCAGGGTGTGGTCGCTGAGGCCGACGGCGTCGGAGACGGTGGCGAGGAGCAGTTCGTCTCCGTGGAGGGGGGCGAGGTCGGCCCAGCGGACGCCGTCGCGGTATCCGGCGTCCGCGCGCCCGGCCGCGCGGACGGCCAGCCGGGTCTTGCCGACCCCGCCGGTGCCGGTGAGGGTGGTCAGCCGGCTCGTGGCGAGGGCGTGTTCGATCCGGTCGAGCTCCGCCTCCCGTCCGACGAAGCTGGTGGTCTCCTCGGGGATGTTGCTCAACATCGTCACCGTCGCTGAACAGGTGGAGGCCGGCCCCGGCCCCCGTGCCCCGTACGGCACCCGCCGGCGACGGCCGACGCGGGGTGCGTACGGGGCGGGGGGCCGGGACCGGCCGGGTGGAGTGGGAGGGCGCGCCCGGGAGGGTGGTGCTGCGGCTCTCCCCGGCGGCTGCCCCTACGGTAGTCCCGTTGCGGGTCAGCGCAGCGAGAACACTGCCACCGTCCGTCCCGGAACGGTGAAGCTTCCCGAACTCCTCTCGTACGTCGACTTCTTGACGGTAAGATCCGCGCCCGCCGCCTGGACGGGGTGCAGGGCGTAGTACTTCCCGGCCAGGGCGGCGACCTTCTGGGTGGTGGCTCCGGGGGCGGCGTTGAGGACGACGACCAGCCTGCCGAGCCGCATGGTGATCACGCCCGGGGTCTCGTCCTTGCCGGAGAGCGGGAAGGAGAGGGTGGACTGCACCTGGCCGGCGGTGGAGAGGCCGAAGTCCTTCTCCGTGGCGCGGATGGTGAGCAGGTCCTGGTACGCGGCCGAAGCACCGTCGATCTGTGCGCAGCCGGGGCTGATCGCGGCGTTGGCCAGCAGCGGCCTGGCGTAGGGCCACTTGGCCTGGTTGTCGGCTGCGGGCGGCAGTCCGCGGCCGAAGCCGTTGCCCGCGCGGCAGTCCCAGTGCAGGGCGTTGAACCAGTCGCCGCTGTCGAAGGAGTTGCGGTCCAGGGACTTGGAGCGCAGCAGGTCCGTGCCGGCCTGGGAGAGCGAGGGACCCTGGGAGAGGGTGGCCGTCGCCATGGCCAGGACCTGCATCCGGGCCCGGTCGGCTGCCGAGGTGCCCGCCGGGAGCTTGAAGGCGAGGGTGTCGTACAGCGTCTCGTTGTCGTGGGCGTCGGAGTAGGCGAGGGCGTCACCGGGGGCGGCGGCGTATCCGGCCGGGGCTCCGTTGTAGTCGACGCCCGAGCCCTTGACCGTGGTGCCGGAGGAGTCGGTGAAGGTGTAGCCGGCGAGGTTGCCGGTGAGTCCGACCTTGATCAGGTCCTGGTAGTGGAGCAGCCGGGCCTTCTGCTCGGCCTCGGTGCCGTTGTGGGTGGAGGTGTTGGGGTCGGTGTAGAGGCCGGTGGCGAAGCCCTGCACGCCGGGGTCCTCGTCGAACGGGGAGCCGCCGCGCACGGCGTCGCGGGCCCGGTCGGAGAAGGTGGCGATGCCGGTGCCGGCCATGTTCTTCTGCGTGGCCTGGACGAAGCGGGCGTCGTCGGCGATCTCTCCGAAGTTCCAGCCCTCCCCGTACAGGATGATCTTCTTCCCGTCGACGCCGTCCCTGGCGACGGTCAGCGCGTCGAGTGCCTTGCGGACGGCCAGGATGTTGGCCTTGGGGTGGTGGCCCATCAGGTCGAAGCGGAAGCCGTCGACCTTGTACTCCTTGGCCCAGGTGACGATGGAGTCGACGACGAGCTTGCCCATCATGGTGTTCTCGGGCGCGGTGTTGGCACAGCAGGTGGAGGTGGCGACCGTGCCGTCCTCCAGGAGCCGCTGGTAGTAGCCGGGCACGATCCGGTCGAGGACGGACTTGCCGTCCTGGCCGGAGGCGACGGTGTGGTTGTAGACGACGTCCATGACGGTCCGCAGCCCGGCGCCGTTCAGCCCCTGCACCATCTGCCGGAACTCGACGGTGCGCTGGGTGCCGTCGGGGTCGGAGGCGTAGGAGCCCTCGGGGACGGTGTAGTGCAGCGGGTCGTAGCCCCAGTTGAAGGCGTCCTTCGCGGCGGCCTTCGCCACGCAGGCCTGCTGCTCCTCGGAGTCGGGGGCGTAGACGGACAGGTCACAGGCGGGCTTCTGCTGGTCCTTCTTCTTCTCGGGGATGGTGCCGATGTCGAAGGCGGGCAGCAGGTGGACGTAGTTGGTGCCGGAGTCGGCGAGCTCCTTGAGGTGCTTCATCCCGTCGGAGCGGGTGTCGGTGAAGGCCAGGTACTCACCGGGGTGCTTGGAGGTGGGGTCCGCGATGGAGAAGTCGCGGATCTGGAGTTCCTGGATCTGTGCGTCGCGCAGCGGCACGGCGGCGGGCTTGCGCAGCCCGTCCCAGCCCCTGGGCGCGAGCCTGCCGTCGTCGAGGTCGACCACGAGGCTCCGGGCGGAGTCGGTGGTCAGGGCGGTGGAGTAGGGGTCGGTGACCTTGTTGGTGACGAGCTTCTGGACGGTGGGCGCGAAGACGTCCACGGCGTACCGGTAGGGCTTGCCGTTCCAGCTCTTCTTCCCGGTGACGGACCAGACGCCGGTGCGGTCGTCGCGCCGCATCGGGACGGTCCTCCCGTCGAGTTCCAGGGAGACGGTGCGGGCGGTGGGCGCCCAGACGGACAGGGTGGGGGTGCCGTGCCGGAAGACCGGGCCGAGGGAGGCGCCGGCCGCCTTCGTCCCGTAGAGGTCGTCGAGCACGCCGGCGCTCTGGACGCCGGTGGCGGCGAGCAGGGCACCGTTGGCGGCACGCTGGGTGGCGATCAGCTGGCCGCGCAGGGCCTCGCGGACCCTGTCCCGGTCACGGGCGTCGACGGTGAAGGCGGGGTAGTCCTTGAGGTGCGGGTACTTCGCCTTCTGCGCGTCGGTCAGTGCGGAGGGGCTGAGCCGCAGCCACTGGCCCTCGTCGGAGAGTGCGCCGTCGACGACGGAGATCCCGCCGTCCGACGCGTAGACGAGCTGCTGGCTGGTGGCCTCGGTGGCCTTCACCTTCCAGACGACGGTGTCGGAGTCGATCCACTGCGCCTCGGCCTTGGTGAGGTCGGGGGTGGGGACTCCGCCCGTCTGCGGGAGCAGATAGCCGGCCGTGCCGCCGAGCATCCAGACCTCGTGGCCGTAGCTCGCGATGTCGAGTGACTGGTCGCTGGGCAGGTCCTTCTCGTCACCGCGGTGCAGGATGTAGCTGAGCGAGGTGGCCCCGTCGGCGAGCGGGACCTCGAAGGTGACGCCGGAGGCGTCCTTCTTCACCGGCTGGAGCGGCTTGGACCAGTCGGTCGGTTCCTTGGCGCCGGTCCACGTGTGCAGGCCCCAGCCGTCGTAGTCGCCGTCGGCCCGGTAGTAGTGCAGGACGGCCTTGGTGGTGTCGGGTGCGGGGTAGGCGCCGTCGGGGGCGGTGTCGGCCTGGCCGTCCTTGCCCTGCTCGATCCAGACCTGTCCGGTCTTCGCGAGGTCGACGGTGCGCTCCGCTCCGTCTGCCGTACCGGCCTTCTCGACGGTGTACGGAACCGAGGAAGCGCCCTCCGGCACCTTGATCCAGGCGAAGGCGCCGTAGGCGTCCCGCCCGGTGAAGGCGGCGGTGGTGTCGCCGGACCTGGCCTGCCAGCCGTCGTAGTCGCCGTCGGCGCGCTTGTAGTGGACGACTGCGTAGTCGCGTTCGACGGCGACGGGCTTCGCCGGGGCGGGGGCCTGTCCGGCGGCCGACGCGGCGAGCGCGCTCGCGGTGCGTCCGGTGCGGTCGACGACGACGGCCTTGTAGCGCAGCGGTGTGCCGGCGGCGACGGTGTCACCGATGGTCTGGGTGACCTTGTACGGGGCGTGGTCGGCGGTGCCGAGCGTGGTCCACCTGCCGTTGCCGGTCTGGGCGGCGAAGACGACCCGGTTGAGGGAGCCGCCGTCCACGTCGGCACTGATCTCGACGGTGCCGGTGGCTCCGGCGGCCGGTGCCTTCAGCGTGAGGGAGGGCTTGGCCACGGGGCCGCCCAGCGGCTTCTCGGCGCGCAGCACGATGCTGGACAGAGCCGGCACGGTGACGGTGATCCTCTTGTCGGCGCCGCTGCGGACCGTGCCGGAACCGCCGTACAGCGTACGGAAGTTCATTCCGGCGGATTCGGTGGACAGCTCGACGGTCCTCGCCGCGGTGCCGTTGTTGGTGGCGACGACGTACTCGTTGCCGCGCTCGGGGTCCGTACGGGAGAAGGCGTAGACGGAGCCCTCGGCGTAGCGCTCGGTCTGGACGCCGTCGCGCAGCGCCGGGTTCTTCGCGGTCAGCTCGGAGAGCGCGGCGATGGACCGGTAGAGCGGGTGACTTGTGTCGTACGCGTCGGAGGCGTGCGTGCGGTCGGTGCCGAGCTCGTCGTCGTCGAGGTAGTCCGCGGTCTTCGAGGCGAACATCGTCTGGCGGGCGTCCTTGTCGCCGCCCGCGCCGGTGAAGCCCTGCTCGTCGCCGTAGTAGACGACGGGGTTGCCGCGGCTGAGGAACATCAGCTCGTTGGCGAGCTCGGCGCGCTTGACCAGCTCCGCGTCGTCGGCCTTCGGGTTGTCCTGCTTGAGGAAGGTCCCGATGCGGCCCATGTCGTGGTTGCCGAGGAAGGTCACCTGCTCGTAGGCGTTGGCCTTGTCGGTGGTGTACCGGTAGTCGTCGCCGAAGACGGCGGCGAGCTTCGAGGCCGGGGCACCCTGCGAGGCGTACTGGCGGGCCGCTTCCTGGAAGGGGAAGTCGAGCGTCGCGTCCAGCCGCCCCTGGGTGACGTAGGGGGACGTGATCGCGGTGTCGGCGGAGTAGACCTCGCCGAACATGAAGAAGTCCTCGCGGCCGTGCTTGGCCGCGTAGGTGTCGAGCGCGGTCGCCCACTGGGTCCAGAAGTCCATGTCGACGTGCTTGACGGTGTCGATCCGGAAGCCGTCGATGTCGAAGTCGCGGACCCACTTCTCATAGATCTTCTCCATGCCGGAGACGACCTCGGGACGCTCGGTCCACAGGTCGTCGAGCCCGGAGAAGTCGCCGTACGTGGTGGACTCGCCGGCATAGGTCGAGTCGCCGCGGTTGTGGTACATCGTCGGGTCGTTGAGCCAGGACGGCGTCTTGCCGCCGGTCGTGACCGGCTTGTACGGGAAGGAGTCGGCGTCCGTCTTCGCCATGCCGGCGGCGTCGTCGAAGGGCCGGCCGTTCCGGTCGAGATACGGGTAGGCGCCCTTGGGCTTGTAGCCGTAGGTCTTCTCGGCGTAGTCGACGGTGTCGGCGGTGTGGTTGGTGATGACGTCGAAGAAGACCTTCATGCCCTTGCGGTGGGCCTGGTCGATCAGCTTCGTCAGGTCGGCGTTGGTCCCGAAGTGCGGGTCGACCTGGGTGAAGTCGGTGATCCAGTAGCCGTGGTAGCCGGCCGACGCGTCCTTGCCGGTGCCCTGGACGGGGCGGTTCCTGAAGATCGGGGCCAGCCAGATGGCGGTGGTGCCGAGCCCCTTGATGTAGTCGAGGCGGCTGGTCATCCCCTTGAGGTCGCCGCCCTGGTAGAACCCCTTGTCGGTGGGGTCGTACCCGGTCTCCAGCCGCGAGCCGGTCAGCCCGCCTCTGTCGTTGCCGGTGTCGCCGTTGGCGAACCGGTCGGGCATGACGAAGTAGAACTGCTCGCGGGTCAGGTCGTGGCGGCCGGGCGTGGCTGCCAGCTTCGCGTCCGACGGCGCGGCGGGCGGCCGGGCCGCGGCGGCGGGCAGCGCGGGCACGAGGGCCGCGCACAGGGCGGCCGCGACGACGGCGACGGCCGTTCTTCTCGCGGGCACGCGCGGGGACGGACGTATCACTCGGGCTCTCCTCGAAGGGGTGTGCGGGTACGGGGCCGGACGGGCCGGTGAGGGCCCGTCCGGTGGGTGGCGCCGAGGGGGTCAGCCGCGCCAGACATCCGCGGTCAGGGCGACCTTGCCGGAGGCCGGCACGGTGGCCGTGCGGTTGGCTCCGCTCTCCCAGGTGACGTTGCCGTTCGCGTCCTTGCGGACGTACTTGTACTCGAACGTCGTACCGGCGGGCAGGCTCACGTCGAGCTTCCAGACGGGGTACGTGGCCGGGTCGAGCTTCGGTGCGGACGCCGGGTTCCAGTTGCCGAGGGCGGACTGGTTGCCGGTGACGTAGATGTTCTGGCCGGGCTGGGTGGTGGCGTTGACGCCGAACGAGGCGCCGGACGTGCCCGTACCGGGGTCGGTCGGGTCCGTCGGTCCGGTGCCGCCGCCGGTGCAGGTGCGGGCGCCCGTCTGGAGGGCGAGGGCGGTGTTGGCGCCGAGCGTGGCGGTGAACTGGCCGGAGCCGTTGACCGTGACGCCGTTGCCGGACTGGATGTCGCAGTAGTCGCCGGCGGGCAGCGAGGTCTGGAACGTACGGGTCAGCGAGGAGCCCTCGTGGTTGATCGCGACGTACGCCTTGGAACCGCGGCCGAAGGCGATCTGGTCGCCGCCGTTGTCCCACCAGTTGGTGACGGCCTCACCGCGGGCGGTGTTGCGGAGGCCGACCATGGAGGCGATCTCGCGCCAGGCGTGCTGGCACTTCCAGCCGTCGCTGTAACAGGCGTTCACCGTGCCGCCGCCGGGCGGACCGGCGTCCTTGTCGGACCACTCGTAGCCGGAGTGGACGTCGGGCGAGCCGTAGGGCCAGGCCAGCATGAACACGCTGGCGAGCGTGTAGTCGGCGCCGTCCTTGTAGTTCAGCGTCTCGCCGTTGCGCTCGGTGTCGTGGTTGTCGACGAACACCGCGGCCTTCGAGGAGGACATGAAGCCCCAGCCCTCGCCGAAGTTCTTCAGGTTGGCGAGGTTCTCGTTCTTGAAGACCTGCTTGAGGCTGCGGGCGTAGCGGAACTCCTGGACGTCGCCGGTGCCGGCGTACTCGTCGGGCGAGACGGCCTCGCCACCGCCGTAGATCGCCTCCTGCTTCCAGTAGACCCCGGAGTTGCTCAGCCGGGACTTGATGTTGGCGAGGTCACCGGCGGGGATGTGCTTGGCCGCGTCGATGCGGAATCCGTCGACGCCGAGCGAGAGCAGGTCGTTGAGGTATCCGGCGATCTTTCCGCGGACGTAGTCCTCACCGGTGTCCAGGTCGGCGAGGCCGACGAGTTCGCAGTTCTGGACGTTGGCGCGGTCGCCGTAGTTGTTGATCTGCGACTGGCAGTCGTTCATGTCGTTGACCGAGTACAGGCCGGGGTAGTCGTACTTGCTGTACGAGGACCCGCCCGTGCCCGTGCCGGAACCGGCCGACATGTGGTTGATGACCGAGTCGGCCACGACCTTGACGCCCGCGCTGTGGCAGGTGCTGACCATGTTCGCGAACGAGGTGCGGTCGCCGAGCCGTCCGGCGATCCTGTAGCTGACCGGCTGGTACGAGGTCCACCACTGGCCGCCCTGGATGTGCTCCTGCGGCGGGGAGACCTGTACGAAGCCGTAGCCGGCCGGGCCGAGGGAGTCGGTGCACGCCTTGGCCACCGAGTCGAACTTCCACTCGAAGAGCACGGCGGTGACGTCCTTGGAACCCGGAGCGGAGGCCTGCGCGTTCGTGGCGGGGACCACGAGGGCGGCGGCGCCCGCTATCAGCGCGAGCGCTGCAGACAGGGGTCTGCGTGCCATGTCTTTCCTCCTGCGGTGGGGGAAATGCGGGTGACGGTGACGAGGCCTCTCACGGCAACGCGCCCTGCCCTCAAGGCTCCTGAATGTTCTTGCTGCAAGAATGCAAAACTTGCCGCGGGGAGACCGTACGAGCCCGCCGAGTCCCGGTCAACCCTTTGGACATGAGCTGCTCACATCCGCGAAATACCGCAGATTTCTTCCTGCAAGGTCTTACGCAAGACATTGCAGCGCTGTTACGTTTCTCCCGACTCCGGTCCGGTCGGCCGGGGGTCCCGATGCCTCGGGCCCCACGCGCCCGGCCGGCCGGGCCGGTCACGTACAAGAGGGGCACCTGGGGGTCACACTCCCCGCCGACCCGTCCGGGTCGACTCCCGGTGCCCCTCCTGCACGCCCGGGCCCGGTCCGGGGGCGCCCGCACGCACGGCGAGGCCCCGGATCCCCCCTCCGGACCCAGGACCTCGCCGTTCTTCCCTCTCCCGCTCCCCCGCGGGTACGCCTCAGGCGCTGCGCAGAGCCGCCGTGGACCCCCGTACCACCAGCTCCGGCTGGAAGACGTACTCCGTGCGCTGCACGGGACTTCCGCCGATCTCCTCCAGCAGGGCGCCCACCGCGGCCGCCGCCATCGCCTGGACGGGCTGGCGGACCGTGGTCAGCGGCGGGTCGGTGAACGCGATGAGCTGCGAGTCGTCGAAGCCGACCACGGACACGTCGCGCGGGACGTCGAGTCCGCGGTCCCGGGCGGCCCGCACCACGCCCAGCGCCATCAGGTCGCTGCCGCAGACGATGCCCGTGCACCCCTGGTCGAGCAGCGCGCCGGCCGCCACCTGGCCGCCCTCGACGCTGAACAGCGTCGAGCACACCAGGAGTTCGGCCTCGCTCCGGTCGAGGCCCAGCAGCGAGACCGCGGCGTCCACGAACCCGTCCCGCTTGCGGCGGGAGGGCACGTAGCGCTGCGGTCCGATGGCCAGGCCCACCCGGCGGTGGCCGAGTTCGGCGAGGTGGCCCACGGCCATCCGTACGGCAGCGTTGTCATCGGGCGAGACGAACGGGGCGCTGATCCGCTCGTTGTAGCCGTTGATCAGGACGAACGGCACGCCGCGGTCGGTCAGCGCGGCGTAGCGCGCCGGGTCGGCCGAGGTGTCGGCGTGCAGTCCGGAGAGGAACACGATGCCGCCGACGCCGCGTTCGACGAGCTGCTCGACGAGCTCGTCCTCGGTGGCGCCGCCGGGCAGCTGGGTGCAGAGCACCGGCGTGTAGCCGTGCCCGGCCAGGACCTGCTCCACGGACTGCGCGAACGCCGGGAAGATCGGGTTGGTGAGCTCGGGCGTCACCAGTCCGATCAGCCCGGCGCTGCGCTGCCGCAGTCGTACCGGACGTTCGTAGCCCAGGATGTCGAGCGCCGCGAGCACCCGCTGACGCGTGGTGTCCGCGACGCCCGGCTTGCCGTTGAGCACCCGGCTGACGGTCGCCTCGCTGACCGAGGCCTGCCCGGCGATGTCCGAGAGCCTCAGCGCGGTGCCGGCCCTGGGCGGGGGGACGGTCACACCGTCCACCACACCGTGGTGTCGGCGGGCAGCTCGGCCTCGGCACCGTCGGTGTGGACCGGGGTGCTGGACAGCAGGACGCTGCCGCGTACGGGGATGCGGACCGGGGCGCCCGTCGTGTTCACGGTGCAGACGAAGCCGGGGCGGGCGAAGACCAGGACGCCCTCGGGGGCGTCGAGCCACTCCACCGCGGTGCCGGCGCCGAGCCCGGGGTGCACCCGGCGGGCGGCGAGCGCGGCACGGTACAGCTCCAGGGTGGAGCCGGCCTCGCCGGTCTGCGCCTCGATGCTGAGCTCGCCCCAGCCGGCGGGCTGCGGCAGCCAGCTGCCGCCGTCGCCGAAGCCGTGGCTGCTGCCCTCGCGGGTCCACGGGATCGGCACCCGGCAGCCGTCGCGGAAGCCGTCCTGGCCCTCGGCCCGGAAGAACGACGGGTCCTGGCGGGCCTCGTCGGGCAGGTCGGTGACGTCGGGCAGGCCGAGCTCCTCGCCCTGGTAGACGTAGGCGGAGCCGGGCAGCGCCAGCATCAGCAGGCTGGCCGCACGGGCCCGGCGCAGGCCCAGTTCGCGGTCGCCCGCGGTCCGGATCTGGGTGCCGAGGCCGGGCGGGTTGGCGAACCGGGTGGCGTGCCGGGTGACGTCGTGGTTGGAGAGCACCCAGGTGGTGGGGGCGCCGACCGGACGCATGGCGTTCAGCGAGGTGTCGATGACGGTGCGCAGCTCGGCGGCGTCCCAGGCGGTCGCCAGGTACTGGAAGTTGAAGGCCTGGTGCATCTCGTCGGGGCGCACGTAGTTGGCGGTGCGCTCGACGGTCGGGGTCCAGGCCTCGGCGACCGCGATCCGCCCGCCCGTCGCCCGCCGCCGCCCCTCTGACGAAGGCCCTTCGGGCCCCATCGCATCGGGGTACTCGTCGAGGATGGTGCGCCAGCTGCGGTAGATCTCGTGCACACCGTCCTGGTCGAAGAACGGCATGACGTCGTTCCCGAGCAGCTTCAGCTGGTCGTGCGTGCCCAGGTCCGGGAGCCCCTCGGCCTTGACCAGGCCGTGGGCGACGTCGACGCGGAAGCCGTCGACGCCCATGTCGAGCCAGAAGCGCAGGATCGAGCGGAACTCGTCGGCGACGGCGGGGTGTTCCCAGTTGAAGTCGGGCTGCTCGGGCGCGAAGAGGTGGAGGTACCACTCGCCGGGGGTGCCGTCCGGGTCGGTGGTCCGGGTCCAGGCCGGTCCGCCGAAGATGGACTCCCAGTCGTTGGGCGGGAGTTCGCCGTCGGCGCCCTTGCCGGCGCGGAAGTGGTAGCGCTCGCGCAGGGCGGAGCCGGGGCCCTCGGTGAGCGCGCGCTTGAACCACTCGTGCTGGTCGGACGAGTGGTTGGGCACCAGGTCGACGATGATCCGCAGGCCCAGGTCGTGGGCGTCCCTGATCAGGGCGTCGGCGTCCAGCAGGGTGCCGAACATCGGGTCGATGGCCCGGTAGTCGGCGACGTCGTAGCCCGCGTCGGCCTGCGGGGAGGCGTAGAAGGGGCTGAGCCACACCGCGTCGACGCCGAGGTCCTTGAGGTACGGGAGCCGGGCGGTGACGCCTGCGAGATCGCCCATGCCGTCGCCGTTGCCGTCGGCGAAGCTGCGCGGATAGACCTGGTAGATCACCGCGTCCTGCCACCAGCCGGTGCGGTGGCCCGGGGCGCCGTCGGACGTGCCGGTGGAGGGGGCAGCGAGGTGCTGGGTCATGTCGTCCCTGGGGTGTCTGGGTGGGGAGTGGCGCCGGGACCGGGTCGGGATGCCGGCGCCACCGTGACTGGTGCGTGCGGGTCGTGCTGCTGCGGGTGGCCGTCAGCCCTTGACGGCTCCGGCGGACATGCCGGTGACGAGGTGCTTCTGCGCGAACAGGAAGACCAGGGCCGCGGGTATCGCGATGAGCACGGACGCGGCGGTCATCGGACCCCACTGCGCCCCGTACTGGTTGACGAACAGCTGCAGTCCGCCCGCGAGCGTGAGGTTGTCCTCGCCCACCATGAAGGCGGAGGCGTACGCCACCTCGCCCCAGGCGGTGATGAAGGAGTAGAACGCGGTGACGGCGAGGCCCGGCTTGGCCAGCGGCAGGATGAGCCGCCAGAACGTGCCGAACGGGGTGAGGCCGTCGACCTGGCCGGACTCGTCGATCTCGCGCGGGATGGTGTCGAAGAAGCCCTTCATCATCCAGGCGCAGAACGGCACCGAGATGGTGAGGTAGGTGATGACCAGACCGGCGGGCTTGTTGAGCAGCCCCATGCCCGCCATGATGTTGTAGATCGGCACGATGAGGACGGCGACCGGGAACATCTGGGTGATCAGCAGCGTCCACATCAGTCCGCGCTTGCCGGGGAAGCGGAAGCGGCTGACCGCGTAGCCGGTGGAGGCGGAGACGATCACGCCGATCAGAGTCGTGAGACCGGCGACGACCACCGAGTTGCCGAACCAGGTCAGGAACTTCGTGTTCTGGAGCAGGTTCGTGTAGTTCTCGAACGTCGTCTCTTTGAAGAAGTCCGTGGTGGTCGCGAACGCGGCGGGCTTCAGCGAGGTGAGCAGGACCCAGAGCACGGGGAAGACCGCGATCACGGACGCGACGATCAGCGTCAGGTGCAGTGCGGTGGAGGCCAGCGGTGAACGCTCGCCGCGCCGCCGGACCTTGGGCGCGGAGTGCCGCGCGGCGGGGGTGGGTGCGGTGGTGGTCACCAGTCGTCTCCCTGGGTGCGGAGGACTCGCCGGTACACGGTGGCGAAGAGCAGCAGGAGTACGAGGATCAGCACGCCCCAGGTGGAGGACTGCGCGAAGTCGCGCGGGCTGATCTCGAAGGAGAACTTGTACGCCTGGGTGACCAGGATCTGGGTGGCCTCGCCGGGTCCGCCGCGGGTCAGCAGGTAGATCACCGGGAACATGTTGAAGGTCCAGATGGTGGAGAGCAGGATCACCGTCGTGGAGACGGGCCGCAGTCCGGGCAGCGTGATGTGGCGGAAGCGCTGCCAGGCGGTGGCGCCGTCCATCTCGGCGGCCTCGTAGTGCTCGCTGGGTATGGACTGGAGCCCGCCGAGGAGGGCGACCATCATGAACGGCACACCGAGCCACACGTTGACGGCGATGACGGAGATCTTCGCCCAGGTGGGGTCGTCGAGCCAGGCGATGCCGTCGAAACCGCCGCCGGAGAGGATCTTGTTGAGCAGCCCGCGGTCCTCGTTGTAGAGGAAGCGCCAGGCGAAGACGGAGACGAAGCCGGGGATGGCCCAGGGCAGGATGAGGGCCATCCGGTAGGCGGAGCGGCCGGCGATCCTGCGGTTGAGGATGTTCGCGAGCGCCATGCCGAGGGCGAAGGTGATGGCCACGCAGGAGACCGTCCACACCAGGGTCCACCCGAGCGTGCCGAGGAACTGGTCACCGGTGAGCGCGGCGGTGTAGTTGTCCAGGCCCACGAACTCGTACGTGGCGGGCATGTGGTTGACACCGATGGACCGCGCGACGTTGCGCTCGTTGGCGTCCGTCAGCGACAGGTAGATGCCGCGGACCAGCGGGTACCCGATGATCACGCCGATCACGACGACGACCGGGGCCACCATCGTCCAGGCGTACCAGTGCGTCGACAGAGCCCGCCGGAGCCTGCTCGGCGGCGGGGGGTTGCCAGTACCGCGGCTCCGGCCGCGGGCGACGTCGTCGCCCGCGGCCTTCGCCACCGACTGGCTGGTGTGGACAGCCATCAGCCGGCCTGCCTTCCTGGGTTACTTCCAGCCCTTGAGGAGCTTGCGGTAGGAGTCGCCGGTCGTCTTGACGGCCTTCTCCGGGGAGGTCTGGCCGGTGAGGACCTTGGTGTACTCGGTGACGAGCGGGGCGAAGAGGCTGCCGGTCTCCGGGATCCAGGGACGCTCGACGGCGGACTCGACGACCGGCTTGAAGAAGCCGACGATCTCGTTGTCGACCACGGCCTCCTCGGCGTAGGCCGAGGTACGGGTCGGCAGGAGGTTGAGCTCCTTGGTGACCTGGGCCTGGGTCTTGACGGAGGTCATGTAGTCGACGAAGGCGTAGGAGGCGTCGAGGTTCTTGGAACCGGCGTAGACGGCCAGGTTGTGACCGCCCTGCGGGGCGCCCTGCGCGGCGGAGCCGGCCGGGACCGGGGCGACGCCCAGGTTGGCCTTGTCCTTGAACTCCTTGCCGGCGTACGTGTCGGCGACGGCCCACGGGCCGTTGATCATCATCGCCACGTCGCCGTCCTTGAAGGACGACTGCATGTTCTCCCAGCCGTCCGTCGCGTCGGTCTTGGCGGTGCCGGAGTCGACGAGGTCCTTGACGACCTTCATGGCCTTGACGCCGGCCGCGTTGTCGATGGTGACGGACTTGTTGGAGGCGTCGACCATGTCGCCGCCCTCGCCGTACAGGAAGGACAGGAACCAGTACGCGTCGTCGCCGCGCAGGTACAGACCGGTCTTGCCGGTCTTGTCCTTGATCTTCTTGGAGACGGTCTTCAGCTCGTCGATCGACTTCGGGACCTCGACGCCGGCCTCCTTGAAGATCTTCTTGTTGTAGAAGATGCCCATGGAGTCGATGACCTGCGGCACCGCGTACGTCTTGCCGTCGTACTTGGTGGACGCGGCGGCCTGCTTCAGGAAGTCGTCCTGCTTCACGAGCGCGGCGGTTCCGTCGAGCGGGGCCAGGTAACCCAGGTCCGCGAACTCGGGCGTCCAGGCGACCTCGGAGCGGATCACGTCGGGGGCGCCGGAGCCGGACTGGGCGGCGTTCTTGAACTTGTTCTGCGCATCACCGAAGGGAACGTTGACGTACTTGACGTCGACCTTCGGGTGCTCCTTCTCGAAGCCCTCGGCGATCTTCTTGAAGACCTTGTCCTCGCTGCCCGCCGTGGAGGTGTCCCACCAGGTGACGGTGCCGGAGAGCTCGCCCGAGCCCTTGGAGGTGCCGTTGGAACTGTCGTCGTCGCTGCCGCAGGCGGTCGCCGCGAGCGCCAGGGCCGCGACCAGGGCGGTGGCCGTTATGCCACGTCGCATCTGAACTCCTTCAACTGCCGTACCGCTCCGTCGCGGCGCCGGGTCGACGTGAACGTAACAAGGATGAAAGACGGCCGAAAGAGTTTGCGGAAGATTTCTGCAAGCTCCGGCGATCGTTACATTCGCGTGTCCTCACGGTTGCCGTCAAGCCTCTTGACGGGAGCCCCCACACCCTGGCAATAGCAGGCCACCACCCATGATTCCGCAGTGTGACGATCCGACCGCGGCCCGCGGATCCGCCTCGCAAGACCTTGCAAGTTGTTGCTGCGGGGTGGTGAAGGCCGCCCCCTCCGGCCGCCCGGCCGGGGCCGCACCCGGGCACCCCCGCCCGAATCCTGTGCATGGTGGGCAATCCGACCCACTCCCGGTACAGTCCATTCCCATGACCGCACGGCTTGCCGATATCGCAACTCAGGCGGGGGTCAGCGAAGCTACGGTCAGCCGTGTACTGAACGGCAAGCCCGGTGTTGCTGCGGCCACCCGCGAATCCGTCCTCGCCGCGCTCGACGTCCTGGGCTACGAACGGCCCGTTCGGCTGCGCCGGCGCAGCGCGGGCCTGGTCGGCCTGATCACGCCCGAGCTGGAGAACCCCATCTTCCCGGCGCTCGCCCAGGTCATCGGCCAGGCGCTGACGCGACAGGGATACACCCCGGTGCTGGCGACCCAGACCCCCGGCGGCTCCACCGAGGACGAGCTCACGGAGATGCTGGTCGACCGCGGCGTCTCCGGGATCATCTTCGTCTCCGGACTGCACGCCGACACCTCGGCCGACATGCAGCGCTACGAACAACTGCGCGCCCAGGGTGTCCCCTTCGTCCTGGTCAACGGCTTCTCCCCCAAGGTGCAGGCGCCGTTCATCTCCCCGGACGACCGGGCCGCGATGCGGCTGGCGGTGACGCACCTGGTGTCGCTGGGCCACACCCGGATCGGCCTGGCGGTCGGCCCGAAGCGCTTCGTGCCCGTGCTCCGCAAGATCGAGGGCTTCCACGCCACGATGCAGGAGCAGTTGAAACTCACGGCGGACGAGGTCGAGGAGCTGATCCAGCACTCGCTGTACACGCTGGAGGGCGGCCAGGCCGCCGCCTCGGCGCTGATGGAGCGGGGCTGCACGGCCGTGGTGTGCGCGAGCGACATGATGGCGCTCGGTGCGATCCGCGCCGCCCGCCGGCTCTCCCGGGACGTACCGCGGGACCTGTCGGTCGTCGGCTACGACGACTCCCCGCTCATAGCGTTCACCGATCCGCCGCTGACCACGATCCGGCAGCCGGTGACGGCGATGGGCCAGGCCGCGGTGCGCACGCTCCTGGAGGAGATCGGCGGCACACCCGCCCCGCACAGCGAGTTCGTCTTCATGCCGGAGCTGGTCGTCCGCGGCTCGACGGCTGCGGGACCCGGCCCTGACGCGGCCTCCGGCGCTCCGGCCGTTCCAGGATCCCACGCGCGTTCGTAACCCGCAGGACGTGCAGCCCGCCCCCGACCGGAGGATCATCGGGCGGAGGGGGCAAATCTGGCAGACTCTGTGCCTATGGGTGAATTGAGCGTGAAACGACAGGAAGGCCGCACGGAGGCCACCCCGTCACCCATCGTGAACGAGGCGGCTCCCCAGGCGAACACACGGCAGCAGGGCGGCGGGAACCGGGTCGGCAGACTGCTCGACCGGGGCCTGGCGGGACTGCGGTCCCCGAGGTCGCCCCGGCGGCCCCGCATCTGGTTCGAAATCCTGCTGATCGCGGTCAGTTACTGGCTGTACTCACTGGTGCGCAACGCCGTACCCGAGCAGAAGGCCGCGGCGCTCTCCAACGCCGACTGGCTCTGGTCGGTCGAACGGTTCCTGGGCATCGCCTTCGAGCAGTCGGTCAACCACGCGGTCAACTCGGTGACATGGCTGATCGTGTCGATGAACTACTACTACGCGACACTGCACTTCGTCGTCACCATCGGGGTGCTCATCTGGCTGTTCCGACGCCACCCGGGCCGCTACGCACCCGCCCGGCTGGCGCTGTTCGCGACCACGGCGGTGGCGTTGCTCGGTTACTACCTGTATCCGCTGGCCCCGCCCAGGCTGATGAACGGCGGCCACTTCATCGACACGGTCATGGTCCACCAGACCTGGGGTTCGATGGCGTCGGGCAACTTCAAGCAGATGTCGAACCAGTACGCGGCGATGCCGTCGATGCACATCGGCTGGTCGCTGTGGTGCGGCCTGACCGTCTTCGCACTGGCCTCCGCCCCGTGGGCGCGCATCCTGGGCCTGGTCTACCCGACCGTGACCCTGCTCGTGATCGTGTCGACGGCGAACCACTTCTGGCTGGACGCGGTGGGCGGCATGGCGTGCCTGGCCTTCGGTTACGCGGTGACGTACGCCTGGTACGGAGCGCTGCCGCACCACCTGCCGAAGCTGATCCCCCCGAAACCGGCCCGCCGCCCCCGCCTGGCCGCGGTGACCAGGCGCCCGCGCTTCCACCAGAAGGCAGCGGCCGCCTCAAGCCCGTCGGGCGACTGAGGAGCGGGGCCGGGGAGGAAATCAAGCCCCTCCGGCAGGGCGGAAATCAAGCCCCTCCGGCGATTGAGGAGCGGGGCCCGGGGCAGAGCCCCGAAACCCCGGCGCACCCGCACCCGCACAGCGCCACCCCAGGAACCCGGCCCCGCAAGGGGCCCCCTCACGCCGCCCCGTAGAACCGCTCGTCCACCACCGCCCGGGCCCGCCGCGTGATCCGCCGGTAGTCGTCCAGCATGTCCCCGACATGCCCGGGCTCGTACCCCAGATACCGCCCCACCGCGGTCAGCTCGCGCGGCCCGGAGGGGAACGTGTCGCCCGGCCGTCCGCGCACCAGCATCACCGCGTTGCGGACCCGCGTCGCCAGTACCCACGCCTCGTCCAGCGTCTGCGCGTCCTCCCCGGAGATCAGCTCCGCCGCGCACGCCGCCGCCAGCGCCTCCCTCGTTCGGGTGGTCCGCAGGCCCGGCTCCGCCCAGCCGTGCTGCATCTGCATCAGCTGGACCGTCCACTCGACGTCGCTGAGCCCGCCCCGCCCCAGCTTCGTGTGGAGGGTCGCGTCCGCCCCGCGGGGCATCCGTTCGGACTCCATCCGGGCCTTGAGCCGTCGGATCTCACGGACGGCGTCCTCGCCCAGCCCCTCCACCGGATACCGCAGCGGGTCGATCAGGCCGATGAACTCGCGGCCCAGGTCCGCGTCGCCGGCCATCGGCTGGGCGCGCAGCAGGGCTTGGCTCTCCCAGCCCAGCGACCAGCGCCGGTAGTACGCCTCGTACGACTTCAGCGTGCGCACCATCGGCCCGGTCTTGCCCTCGGGGCGCAGATCGGCGTCGATGATCAGCGGCGGGTCCGCGGTGGGCAGCTGGAGCAGCCTGCGCATCTCGGCGACCACCCGGTTCGCGGCCCGGCCGGCCTCCTGCTCGTCGACGCCCTCGCGGGGCGCGTGCACGAACAGGACGTCCGCGTCGGAGCCGTATCCGAGCTCGTGGCCGCCGAAGCGGCCCATGCCGATCACCGCGAACCGGGTGGGCAGGGTGTCGCCCCACTCGGCGCGGACGGCGGCGCGCAGCGCCCCGGCGATCGTGACGGCGTTCAGGTCGGTGACGGCGGTGCCGACCCGGTCGACGAGCGCCCCGGGGTCGGGTTCGGCGGGGCTCTCCTCGGTGCCGTAGGAGCCGATGAGGTCCGCGGACGTCGTACGGAACAGTTCGCGCCGGCGCACTCCTCGCACCACCGCCACCGCCGATTCGGCGTCCTCGGCCCGCCCCACAGCGGCCAGTACCTCCTGCTCCAGGGCGTCCCGGCCGCGCGGCTTCAGCCCCTGCGGGTCGCCGAGGATCGCGACCGCCTCGGGGGCGCGCAGCAGCAGGTCGGGGGCGAGCCGGCCCGCGGACAGGACACGTGCCAGATTCTCCGCCGCCGCGCCCTCGTCGCGGAGCAGCCGCAGGTACCACGGGGTCTTGCCGAGCGCGTCGGACACCTTGCGGAAGCCGAGCAGCCCGGCGTCCGGGTCCGCGGAGTCGGCGAACCAGCCGAGCAGCACCGGCAGCAGGGTGCGCTGGATGGCTGCCTTGCGGGAGACCCCGGACGACAGCGCCTCCAGGTGACGCAGGGCGGCCGCCGGGTCCTCGTATCCGAGGGCTTCGAGCCGGTGCGCGGCGGCCTTGGTGCTGAGCCGGGACTCACCGGGCGCGAGCTGGGCGACGGCGTCCAGCAGCGGCCGGTAGAACAGCTTCTCGTGCAGCCGCCGCACGACGGACGCGTGCCGCTTCCAGGCCTGGTTCAGCTCGGCGATGGGGTCGGTGCGCATACCGAGGGAGCGGCCGAGCCGGCGCAGGTCCGGCTCGTCCTCCGGCACCAGGTGGGTGCGGCGCAGCCGGTAGAGCTGGATGCGGTGCTCCATCTCGCGCAGGAAGCGGTAGGCGTCGTCCAGCTGGGAGGCGTCCACCCGTCCCACGTAGCCGCCCTCGGCGAGCGCGCCCAGGGCCTCCAGGGTCGATCCGCTGCGCAGGGTGGTGTCGCTGCGGCCGTGCACGAGCTGGAGCAGCTGGACGGCGAACTCGACGTCCCGCAGCCCGCCGGGGCCGAGCTTGATCTCGCGCTCGACGCGGTCGGCGGGGATGGTGTCGACGACGCGGCGGCGCATCTTCTGCACGTCGGGGACGAAGTTGTCGCGGTCCGCGGCCTGCCACACGAGGGGCGAGACGGCCTCGACGTACTCGGCGCCCAGCTCGGGGTCGCCGGCCACCGGCCGGGCCTTGAGGAGCGCCTGGAACTCCCAGGTCTTGGCCCAGCGCTGGTAGTAGGCGAGGTGCGAGCTGAGCGTGCGCACCAGCGGCCCGTTGCGGCCCTCCGGCCGGAGGTTGGCGTCCACGGGCCAGATGGTGCCCTCGACGGTCGTGTCGGCGCAGACCCGCATCATGTGGGCGGCCAGCCGGGTGGCCGCCTGGACGGCCCCGTTCTCCGCGGCGTCGTCGAGAGGTTCCGCGACGAAGATGACGTCGACGTCGGAGACGTAGTTCAGCTCGTGGCCGCCGCACTTGCCCATGGCGATGACGGCGAGGCGGCACTGCGCGGCGTCGGCGGGCGCTGCCGTGCGGGCGATGGCGAGCGCGGCCCGGAGCGTCGCGGTGGCCAGGTCGGCGAGCTCGGCGGCGGTCTCGGCGACGTCCGTCGTCCCGCACACGTCGCGTGCCGCTATCGACAGCAGGCAGCGGCGGTAGGCGACGCGCAGCGAGTCCGGATCGTCGGCCCCGGCCAGCTCGCGTTCGAATTCGGGGACGCCGGGATGGAGATCGGCCGCCTCGTACGTGACGAGGGCCTGCCAGTCGCGCGGGTGCCGGGCCAGGTGGTCACCCAGTGCCTCGGACGCGCCGAGAACGCCGAGGAGCCGGTCCCGCAGGGGCTTGGCGGTGACGAGCGTGTCCAGCAGGATCTGCCGCTCGTCGGCCTCCTCCGCCTCGACGAGCCGCACGACGCCGCGCAGCGCCAGGTCGGGGTCGGCGGTGGCCCCGAGGGCTTCGAGGAGGACGGGGTCGGAGCGTACGGAGGACAGATCCGGCAGGTCGAGGAGCCGCTCGGCGGCGGACGGGTCGGTGAAACCGTGCCGCAGCAGTCGGGTGAAAGTGCTGCTCCTGCGCCCCGGCAACGTCGTCATTCCGCGCTCTCCTGCTCGCCGCCCGATCACCTGCCACTTCTACGAGCCTAGCCGCGCACCGATGAATACGGAGCGGGTGCGCAGTCCGTACTTCGCAGGCAGCATCGCTTTCAGGACCGACCAGGAGGACCGACCATGTCCGCACCCGAGCCCGTCGCCGAGCTGGACCCCCGCTACAGCAGCCCGGGGGCGGCACCCGGCGCCTGGGAGGACGCGCGGCGGCTGCTGTCCGGTGCCGAGCTGTACTGGCTGAGCACGGTCCGCCCGGACGGCCGCCCGCACGTCACCCCGCTGATCGGTGTCTGGTGGCAGGGCGCGCTGCACTTCTGCACGGGCGCCGACGAACGCAAGGCCCGCAACCTGGCGGCCAACGACGAGGTGGTCCTGACGACCGGGACCAATTCCTGGTCGGCGGGGTACGACGTGGTCGTCGAGGGCCGGGCGGAGCGGGTGGCCGACGGGGAGGCGCTGGCCCGGCTGGCGCAGGTGTGGGAGGAGAAGTACGGGCCGGACTGGCGCTTCGACGTGGCCGACGGCGTGTTCGTGGGTGCGCAGGGCAACCGGGCCGAGGTCTTCGCGGTGTCCCCGCGCACGGTGTTCGGTTTCGGCAAGGGCGACCCGTTCACGCAGACCCGGTGGCGCTTCGTCTGAGCGGGCGGTCCGAACGGGCCCGGTGCACGGGCCCGTTCGGGTTCCCGGCTCAGGAGGCCGGCAGGGTTCCGATGACGACGGTGGCGTACAGCTCGTCGGAGGTGACGACGCGCGGGACCAGTCCGCTGCCGCGCACGGTCTCCTCGGCCCGTGCCGCCTGCCGTTCGCTGGTCTCCACCAGCAGACTGCCGCCGGGGGCCAGCCACCGCGGCGCCTCGGCGGCCACCCGGCGCAGCACGTCGAGGCCGTCGCCGCCCCCGTCGAGGGCGACGAGCGGCTCGTGGACGCGGGCCTCGGCGGGCAGCAGGGCTACGTCGCCGGTCGGTACGTACGGCACATTGGCGAGGAGCACGTCGACGCGTCCGCGCAGGGCGCCGGGCAGCGGGTCGAAGAGGTCTCCCTCGTAGACCCGGCCGAGGCCGCCGACGTTGCGGCGGGCGCAGCGCACCGCGGCGGGTTCGACGTCGGCGGCGTGGAGTTCGACCCCGTCCAGGGCGGCGGCGAGCGCGGCGCCGAGCGCGCCGGAGCCGCAGCAGAGGTCGACGACGACGGCCGGGCTCGAGGCCAGTGCCACGGCCTGGTGGATCAGGAACTCGGTGCGGCGGCGGGGAACGAAGACACCGGGGTCGACGGCGATCCGCAGTCCGCTGAACTCGGCCCAGCCGAGGACGTGTTCCAGGGGGTGGCCGCAGACGCGCCGTTCCACCATGGCGGCGAGTTCGGCGGGGCGGTCCGCGGTGGCGGCGATGAGCTCCGCCTCGTCCTCGGCGAAGACACAGCCGGCGGAGCGGAGGGTGGTGACGAGGGAGGAGAGGGCGAGCGGTGACAGGGGGACCGGCATGGAGCGGAGCCTTTCGGGAAACGCCGAGGGGTGCTCCGCGACCGGTTACGTCCGGCCGGCCACGCGATCGTGGGAGGGGAGCACCCGGCCTGATACAGCGGTAATGGGTCCCACCTCCTTCGGTACGTCCCCGTGCGGGGAAGCGAAGACTACCTCAGCCCGGCTCCGGGCCCCTTCCGGCCGCGCTCAGCGCTTCCGGGGCCGCCAGTCGTTGCCGCCGTCGATGAGGCGGTTGTGGACGGCGATCGAGGTGTTGGCGGCCCTGATGTCGCGGATCTCCGCGCTGTGGTGGCGCTCGATCTGCTGGCCGTCGAAGTTCTCCGTCCGGCGCCGCCGTTCCTTCAGCGTCAGCTTCACGACCAGGAAGACGATCGTGGTGAACAGCAGTCCGAGCACAACGAGAACCTCGGTCATCGGTCGTCCCCCGTCCACGGTCCGCTCCGACAATGGCGGCCGTACCGCCATTGTCGGTGACGTGACAGGTCCGGTCCAGCGCATTGACGAGGCGGTGTGCTGCTCGGACCGGCGGATAATGGCTGCCATGGAACGCCCTGTGGGACTGCGGGAACGCAAGAAGGAAGCCACCCGGCAGGCCGTGCACGAAGCGGCCCTGCGGCTGACCGTCGAGCACGGCTTCGACCAGGTCACGGTGGAGGCCGTGGCGGACGCGGCCGGGATCTCCCGCAGAACGTTCTCCAACTACTTCACGGGCAAGGAGGACGCCCTGCTGCACGGCGAGGAGCAGCAGATCGGGGAGCTGGTGCGGGCCGTGCGCGAGCGGCCGGCCGAGGAGAGCGCCTGGACGGCGCTGCGGGCGGCCGTGCGGCAGTTCGGCGAGCGGGTCGCGCCCCCGGAGCGCGAGTGGGCCGTCCGGACCCGGCTCGCCATGCGCCATCCTTCGCTGCTGGCCCGCCAGCTCGCCAACCACGCCGCACTGGAGCGCGATCTGGCCGAGGCGGTGGCGGCCCGTCCGAACGGTTCCGGGGAGCCGGTCCGCCCGCTGGTCCTGGCGGCGGCGTTCCTCTCCTCGCTGCGGATCGCGATGCGGATGTGGATCGAGGAGGATCTGGCGCGGGAGCCCGCCGAGGTGATCGACGAGATCCTGGACGAGATGGGCCGGAGCTTCGCCTGAGAGCGGACACCCGGCGGCCGCCCTCACTCTCCCCTCACTCTCCCGTGGCCGCCTCCTCCGTCTCCGCCTCCGTCGGCACGCAGAGCACGGGCACGGTCGACAGGTGCAGGAGCTTGTGCGGGGTGGAGCCGAGCAGGGCTCCGCGGATCGGGCTCTCGCCCCAGCTGCCCACCACGATGACGCGCCCTCCGTGCCGCGCGGCGGCCTCGATCAGGGCCTGGGCCGGGGCGCGGTCGATCACCTCGACGGTGGCCGGCACGCCCGCCTCTCCGGCCGCGGCGAGCGCCCGCTCCAGGCCCGAGCGCCCGGCCTGGCGGACGGCGTCGTAGGCGGCCCGGTACTCCTCGCCGGTGGGACCGGGCGGCGCCGCCCCGTAGACCAGGACGAGGGGTTCGCCGTAGGCGGCGGCCACCTCGATCGCGATGCGCAGGGCCCGGGCCGCGCCGGGCGACTCGTCGTAGCCGAGGACGACGGACATCTCAGCGCTCCTCACCGTGCACGAGGCGGGGGTCGACCACACCGCGCCGTTCGTTCCAGAACACCGACGACCGCAGCCGCCACACCACCATGAGCACCACACCGATCAGGCTGATGCCGATACCGATGACGAGAGGCGGGCCGAGGCCGAACCACGAGGTGCCGCTGTAGGAGTTCGCCGGGTCGGACATGTCGATGACGGACCGCACGAGCAGCCAGGTCAGCAGCCCGGAGCCGACCACCGGGCCGAGGCCGATGAGCAGGAAGCTCCGTACGCTCTCGGTCAGATGGCGGCGGTAGTAGACCGCGCAGGCCACCCCGGTCAGGGCGTAGTAGAAGGCGATCAGCAGGGACAGGGCCGTCAGCGAGTCGAAGAGGGCGTTCTCGCTGATCTGGTTGACGACGAGGTACCAGGCGATGGCGATGCCGGCCACCCACCAGGTGCTCACGTCGGGGGTCCGGAACCGCGGGCTGATGCGGGCGAAGTGCGCGGGCAGGGCGTGCCGGCGGGCCATCGAGAGCGCGGTGCGGGAGGCCGGGATGATGGTGGTCTGGGTCGAGGCGAGCGCGGAGGTGGCGACCGCGAGCAGCACGATCCAGTCCCAGCCGCCCATGACCTCGCGGGCGAGCAGGGCGAAGACGAACTCCTCCTCGCCGGCGTTCTCGGCCAGATAGGCCGTTCCGGCGAAGGCGACGACCGCGAAGCCGACGGACAGGTACGTCACCAGCAGGATGACGGTGGACCACACACCGGCCTTGCCGGGCGCGGTCGCGGAGTCCTCGACCTCCTCGGTGAGGTTGACGGCGGACTCCCACCCCCAGTAGATGAACACGCCGAGCAGCAGGCCGCTGGTGAGGGCCGCGCCGCCGGCGCCGAAGGGGTTGAGCCACCCGGCCGACGGGTGGATGGAGTCGAACGAGGTCGTGCCCGCGTACACGCGGTAGAGCGCGACGACGACGAAGGCGAGCAGGAAGGCGACCTGGGCCAGGATCAGCACGTTCTGCACCTTGGCCGAGAGTTCGGTGCCGATGACGCACAGGCCCGTCATCACGATGATCAGCAGCACGGTGAGCAGCTGCCGTACGAAGGTGTTGTCGGCCCAGCTGTCGAGGCCGACGGCCAGCAGACCGAAGCTGACGGCGACGTCCGCGAGGGACCCCACCACGAGCACCCCGGTCATCGTGATGGCCCATCCCCCCAGCCATCCGGTCCACGGGCCCATCGCACGCGTCACCCAGGAGAACGTCGTCCCGCAGTCCTGGTCGACCTTGTTCAGGTAGTAGAAGGCCGAGGCGATGAAGAGCATCGGCACGAAGGAGGCGAAGAGCACTCCGGGTGCGTAGATGCCGACGAGCGCGACGATCGGCCCGATGACGGCCGCCACGGAGTAGGCCGGGGAGGTGGCGTTCAGCCCGATGACGAGCGCGTCGACGAAGCCGATCGCGTTGGCCTTCAGTGTCGCCGGCCGCGCCGGTCCGGCAAGGTCCTCTGCCATGCGCCCTCGCTACGGTCACGGGCCCGGAAGAATGTGGAATGTGCGTTTCTCATGCTATTGAGGCGATTCCGGGTGCGCACATTCGACAGGCCCGCCGTTCAGCGGATGTACGCACCACGGATCACTGCTCGCGCAGGCCCCACGGTGCGCCGTACTCGGTCAGCAGGTCGAGGAACGGGCGCGGCGGCATGGCTTCGGGCCCGAGCACCCCGCTGCCGCTCCACACCCCGCTCGCGACGAGTTCGAGGGCGGCCACCGGGTTGATCGCGGTCTGCCAGACGACGGCCTGGGAGCCGTACTCCCGCATCGACCACTGGTTGTCGACGACGTGGTAGAGGTAGACCTCGCGCGCCCGCCCGTCCTTGCGGCCCTTCACCCAGGTCCCCGCGCAGGTCTTCCCGTGCATCCGCTCGCCGAGTCCGGCCGGGTCGGGCAGACAGGCGGCGACCACGTCACGCGGCGAGACGGCGGCCCGTCCGATGTCGCTCGGTACGGACACGGGGTCGGTCCGGTCGAGTCCGAGCATGTGGAGCGTGCGGAGCACCCCGATGAACTCGTCGCCGAGCCCGTACTTGAAGGTGACCTTCCGGGCCTTCAGCCACCGCGGCACGAGCAGCACCTCCTCGTGCTCCACGTTGACGCACTCCACGGGGCCGATGCCGTCGGGGAAGTCGAAGACCTCCGGCTCGCTGAAGGGGGCCGTGGTGTACCAGCCGCGCTCCTGCTCGTAGACGACCGGTGGGTTCAGGCACTCCTCGATGGTGGTCCAGATGCTGAAGGACGGGGCGAAGTCGTAGCCGTCCACGGTCAGGTTCGCCCCGTCCCGGATGCCGATCTCGTCGATCTCGTCGAAGAGTTCGTCGGAGGCGTACCGGGCGAACACGTCGGAGAGCCCGGGCTCCACCCCCATGCCCACGAGCGCGAGCCGTCCGGCGGCCTCCCACTCCGCGGCCCGTTCGAACTGGGCGTCCCCGAGCTTGACCCCGCACTCCTCGTACGGACGGGAGGGGTGCGGCCGGGACAGGGACATGGCCATGTCGAGATAGTGCGCGCCATGTCCGAGAGCGGCCTCGAACAGGGGCATCACGAAGCGGGGGTCGGTGGCGTTGAGCAGGACGTCGCAGCGGTGCTCGTCGAGGGCCGCCGCCACCGCCGCCCGGTCCGATGCGTCCAGCCGGACGGCGCCGAACCGGTCGCCCCGCTCCCCCAGCGCCGCGACGGCGCTCTCGGCCCGTCCGAGGTCGTAGTCGGCGACCGTCATGTGGGCGAAGAACGGACGGCGGGCCGCGATCCTGGTGATCGCCGTGCCGACACCGCCCGCTCCGACCAGGAGGACACGCATGGGACACCACTCCTTCGGTCCGGCGGAGTGGGGACGCTAGCAGCCCAGGGGCACGGGGGCGCGCAACCGGCCGGGGGTGTCCGGAACACCGCCGCCCGAACCGCTCAGCTCGCCGTCTCCCCGATCACCGGGCAGTGGGTGCCGGTGTAGATGGTCGGCATGCAGCGGTTGCAGTGGATGCACAGCGAACGGGTGGCGGTGTCCCCGCCGATGCGGTGCAGCAGGTCCGGCTCGCGCAGCAGGGCGCGGGCCATCGCGACGAACTCGAAGCCCTCGGCCATGGCGCGGTCCATGCCCTGCCGGTCGGTGACCCCGCCGAGGAGGATCAGCGGGAGCCGGAGCGCGGCGCGGAACTGCCGGGCGGCGTCGAGCAGGTAGAGCGGCCGGTAGGGGTACGTACGGAAGAAGCGGCCGCCGACCGCGCGGATGGCGAGGCGTTGCGGGAACGGGAAGGTGGCCGCGAACGCGCGGACGGGGGCGTCGCCGCGGAAGAGGTACATCGGGTTCAGCAGGGAACTGCCCGCGGTCAGTTCGAGGGCGTCGACGCTGCCCTCCTCCTCCAGCCAGCGGGCGACCTGGAGGCTGTCGTCCAGGGTGAGACCGCCGCGCACCCCGTCCTTCATGTTCAGCTTGGCGGTGATGGCGATCCGGTCGCCCAGCGCCTCGCGCACCGCGCGCGTGACACCGAGCGCCACGGCGGCCCGGGCACGCAGGGAGCCCCCGAAGGCGTCGGTGCGGCTGTTCAGACGGGGGCTGAGGAAGGCGCCCGCGAGGTAGTTGTGCCCGAGATGGATCTCCACCGCGTCGAACCCGGCCTCGGCCGCCAGCAGCGCCGCGTCGGCGTGGGCCCGGACGACCCGGTCGATGTCCTCGGCGGTGGCGGCCTTGTTGCGCCGCATGCTGAGGGCGTTGAATCCGGCCGTCGGCGCGAGGGAGGCCGCCTTGTTGGAACGCCCGTCGGCCACCGGCCCGGCATGCCCCAGCTGCGCACAGACGGCGGCCCCGGTCCCGTGCACCGCCGCCGTCAGCCGGCGCAGCCCCGGCAGCGCCTCGGGCCGCATCCACAGCTGACGCCGCTCGGTACGCCCCTCCGGCGACACCGCGCAGTAGGCGACGGTGGTCATGCCGACGCCGCCCTCGGCGGGGCGCAGGTGGTAGTCGATGAGCTCCTGGGTGACCAGCGCATCGGGGGTGACGCCCTCGAAGGTCGCGGCCTTGATCACCCGGTTGCGCAGCCGCAACGGCCCCAGCCGCCCCGGCCCCAGCACATCCGGCCCACACCCGGCCGTCGCCTCCGCACTCCCCGCCACTCCCGGTCCGTCCGCCATGGCGCGCAGCATCGCAGAGAACTGACGAATAGTCAGTAACAGGGACGACGGGGAACCGGACAGACGTGTGGCCCCTGCCCGGGTCGGTCCGGGGAAGGGGGGCAGGTCAGACCGTGGGGTGTTCGGTCGGCAGGGGGGCGCGTACGAACTGAGTACATCGCTCGTCGCAAGCACGCATCGCGTGGAAATTCCTCCGTGCTTCAGTGAGGCTCAGCCGGCCGTTGGGGCCGCCCCGAACTCGGTCCGCATCGTGGTCGTCCTGCCCGTCGTCCTCCCAGAAGCACACCGGGCAGATCTCGAAGTTGCCGCGTTCGCCGAGCGTCAGGGAGCCGCAGCAGGGACAGGGGTGCGGACCGTCCTCGGCCTTCCCGTGGATGTTGAGGAACGGAGTGTTCATCACGGCATCCTGCCTGGCATCGCCGTTGATCGCGAGGGAATTGGTGCGGGCTGCCCAGCCGGCGGAGCCATGAGCTCTGGAGTCACGGCGCTTCCGGAAGTTGACGGCTGACCAGCGGTAATGGGATGCCAGGGCGAAGCCTCGGGCTATCCATGACACCGCCGTTCTGCCCGGCGCCGTGCATGCCGGACGACACGGCCTGGTTCGGTTACGGACGATGGTGGGCAGCACGCTCGGTACCGGGCTCCAGCGCCCGGGACAGGGTCACGTAGACCGGGTACTCAGGGTCGCCCACCTCCATGAGCGCGACCTGATCGACTTCGTGCCGGGCGAAACGATGCAGGTACTGCAAGAAGAGTTCCAGCTCATCGCCGGAGAGCGGTCTTGCCTGCGGACTCTCGCCTCAGCACCTGCTCGTAGTCGCACAGTTGGACACTCAGCCCGTACCTCTAGAGGCCACGCAGGCCCTCATACAGCTCGTCGTAGGCAGACCAGCAGTCAATGCTTCCGTCGTCATACAGACTGCCCATGTACCAGTCATCGTCGTCGACGGGCTTCACAAGGCACAGGCTGTGGAAACCGAGAACGATCTCTGCCTTCATCGTCTCGTCGGCTCCGGCGACGTCGACCCACTTCACGGTCCGGTTTGGATCCAGGACGACAGCTTCCCGGTCGCCGGATACATCGCGGATCCGCTGAAGAGTCCACCCTGGTGGCAGCTGTGCGTCCGTCATCAGAAAAACACCTCCACCCGGTGTACCTGAGTCGCGCGTCCCGGCCTGACGGCCCCCGGACGGCCCAAAGCTGATCATGACTGCGGGCGAGGCACCCAGTGCTGGATCGGGCGCCCCGCCCGCGTTGTGCCGTCTACGTCGCCGACCTGCGCCTACAGCACCGGCAGCAGGTTCTTCAGCTCGAAGGCCGTGACCTCGCTGCGGTACTCCTCCCACTCCTGCTTCTTGTTGCGCAGGAAGAAGTCGAAGACGTGCTCGCCGAGGGTCTCGGCGACCAGTTCGCTCTTCTCCATCAGGGAGATCGCCTCGCCGAGGTTCTGCGGCAGGGGCTCGATGCCCATCGCGCGGCGCTCGGCATCCGACAGGGCCCAGACGTCGTCGTCGGCGCCGGCCGGGAGTTCGTAGCCCTCCTCGATGCCCTTGAGGCCCGCGGCGAGGAGCACCGCGTAGGTGAGGTAGGGGTTGGCGCCGGAGTCGATGGAGCGGACCTCGACGCGGGCCGAGCCGGTCTTGCCGGGCTTGTACATCGGGACGCGGATCAGCGCGGAACGGTTGTTGTGGCCCCAGCAGATGTACGACGGGGCCTCGCCGCCGGCGCCCGCGGCGCGGGAGGAGCCGCCCCAGATGCGCTTGTAGGAGTTGACCCACTGGTTGGTCACCGCGGAGATCTCCGCGGCGTGCTTGAGCAGGCCCGCGATGAAGGAGCGGCCGACCTTGGAGAGCTGGTACTCGGCGCCGGACTCGTAGAACGCGTTGCGGTCGCCCTCGAAGAGGGAGAGGTGGGTGTGCATGCCCGAGCCGGGGTACTCCGAGAACGGCTTCGGCATGAACGTCGCCTGCACGCCCTGCTCCAGCGCGACCTGCTTCATGACCAGGCGGAACGTCATGATGTTGTCGGCGGTCGACAGCGCGTCCGCGTACCGCAGGTCGATCTCCTGCTGGCCGGGAGCGCCCTCGTGGTGGCTGAACTCGACCGAGATGCCCATGGATTCGAGCATGGTGATCGCCTGGCGGCGGAAGTCCATGCCGACGTTCTGCGGGGTGTGGTCGAAGTAGCCGGAGCTGTCGGCCGGGGTCGGCCGGCTGCCGTCGACCGGCTTGTCCTTCAGCAGGAAGAACTCGATCTCCGGGTGGGTGTAGAAGGTGAAACCCAGGTCGGAGGTCTTGGCCAGGATGCGCTTGAGCACGTAGCGCGGGTCGGCGAAGGAGGGCGAGCCGTCCGGCATCAGGATGTCGCAGAACATCCGGGCCGTGCCGGGGGCCTCCGCGCGCCAGGGCAGGATCTGGAACGTACCCGGATCCGGCTTGGCGATCATGTCCGACTCGTACACCCGGGCGAAGCCCTCGATGGCCGAGCCGTCGAAGCCGATTCCCTCGTCAAACGCCTGTTCCAGCTCGGCAGGGGCCACGGCCACGGACTTGAGGTAACCCAGCACGTCGGTGAACCACAGCCGGACGAACCGGATGTCGCGCTCCTCGAGTGTCCTGAGGACGAATTCCTGCTGCTTGTCCATAGCCACATCCTTGCAGTTCAGACGGTCCGTGCACCACCGCCGGGGGTAGGGGAGGCACTCCAGTATCACGACCCCGGATTTCACCCAGATTACGCACCCGACGTGAGATGGAGCACTCGGCCACCCACTACGATCGTCGGCCATGGCGTGCAAGGGGTGCGGCGGCCTCGCAACTGCCCCGCGCACACCGCCTTCCCGACCCGTTCCGCCCCTCATCGACCCTTCGCAGAAGGACCCACGACATGAGCTTCGACCGCAGGACCCGCATAGAGCAGATGCGCAACGCCGACCGCGCGCGAGACCGCCGCACCCGGGTGCTGGTCATAAGCCTCAGCGCCGTCGTCGTCGCAGGTCTCGTCACCTTCGGTACGTACACGCTGCTCGACAGGTCAGAGGCCTCGGCGGACCAGAAGGCCGCGGACGCCAAGGACGCGAAGCAGTCCGGGACGGAGGAGGAGCAGCCGGCCGACGGGCCGGTCAAGGGCGAGAAGACGTGGGACGCGAAGAAGCTGACCCGCAACCACGTCACCGAGACCGTCTCGTACCCGATGAAGCCTCCGGTCGGCGGTGACCACAGCCCCGTCTGGATGAACTGCGACGGCGAGGTATACAAAAAGGCGATCCCGGACATGAACGCCGTGCACGCGCTGGAGCACGGTTCGGTGTGGGTGACCTACACGGACAAGGCCTCGGCCGCCGACGTGGACAAGCTCGCCGAGCGGGTCGCGAAGACCCCGTACTCGCTGATGAGCCCGTACAAGGACCAGGATGGCACCCTCATGCTGAGCGCCTGGGGCAAGCAGGTCACGGTGGACAGTGCCGACGACCCCAGGGTGGCGCAGTTCTTCGCGAAGTACGTGCAGGGCCCGCAGACTCCCGAGCCGGGTGCCGCGTGCACCGGCGGGCTGGCGGCTCCGTGACCGTGACGCAAGGTGGCCGGCGCGTGCGGTGGGCGGCGGGTTCCGCCGTCGCGCTCGCGGTGCTGTTCGCGGGGGCGGCGACGGTCGCCTCGGCGCGGGACGAGGGGGCGGGCCACCACACCGCCGCCCCCGCCGCGGCGACTCCGGCGTCAGCCTCCGCGGACGCCGGGTTCGCCCGGGACATGGCGGTCCACCACCAGCAGGCCGTGGAGATGTCCTTCATCGTGCGTGACCGCACGGAGAACGAGGACGTGCGCCGGCTCGCGTACGACATCGCCAACACGCAGGCCAATCAGCGGGGCATGCTGCTCGGCTGGCTGGACCTGTGGGAGCTGCCGAAGGCGGCCACCGGGCAGGAGCCGATGGCCTGGATGGCCGGCGGCGGGCACGAGGGCCACGACATGGCCGGGATGCCGGGCATGGACGGGGGCGGTTACCGAGCCCATGACGGGGCCCTCATGCCCGGCATGGCGACCCGGACCGAACTCGCGGCACTGCGCCGGGCGAGTGGCAGGCAGGCAGAGATCCTCTACCTCCAGCTGATGACCGACCACCACAAGGGCGGTGTCGACATGGCCCGCGGCTGCGCGGAGCTGTGCACCGTGAAGGTGGAGAAGCGGCTGGCCCGGGGCATGGTCGAGGCCCAGCGGTCCGAGCTGGACGTGATGGCCGGGATGCTGGCGGAACGCGGGTCCGCGCCGCGGTCCTGACACCCGTACGCCGCTTTGCGCCGGAAGGTTCCCTTTCCTCGCAGATACACCCGAATGGGTGATAGCGGTCGCGTACTCCGAACGGGCCCATGACGATGGGTTCGCTCGGGGTCTTACGGCAGTGCCCATCGGCACGCAGGAGGAGTCCCCATGACCACCGCCAAGGACATCATGCACACCGGCGCCACCTGGATCCCGGCACACGAGACCCTCGACCGCGCCGCCCAGATGATGCGCGACCACAAGGTGGGCGCGCTGCCCATCTCCGAGAACGGCGATCAGGACCGGATGATCGGCATCCTCACGGACCGCGACATCGTGGTCGGCTGCGTGGCCATGGGCCGGGATCCGTCGAAGACGACCGCCGGCGACCTCGCCCAGGGCACGCCGCGGTGGATCGACGCGGAGGCCGGTGTGGAGGCGGTGCTGGAGGAGATGCAGAGCCACCAGATCCGGCGGCTGCCGGTGGTCGAGAACAAGAAGCTGATCGGCATGATCAGCGAGGCCGATCTGGCCCAGCACCTCTCCGACGACCAGATCGCCGGCTGGGCGGAGAAGGTCTACTCCCGAAGCTGACCGCGCACCGCCGGTGCGACCGGTACGACGGCCCGTCCTCCCGCCGCGCGCGGGGTGACGGGCCATCGCCGTTCATATACCCGGTGGGGGTAGGGTGGCCGGCATGTCCGGGACGAGGAGTGCGACCTGCGGGCGGCTGCTGCTGTTCGCCGCGCTGCTCTTCGGGATCTTCACCATGCACACCGTCGGGCACCCGGCGGAGCACACCGGTCCGGTTCCATCTGTGCGGATGTCGCACCCGATGGCCGGGACGACGGCCGACGGGGCGCACACCGCCGCGGACCGCCTCCCGGCGGTGGCCGCGGGGCACGGGCATCCCGCGCCGGCCCACGGCATGGATCCGATGTCCGTCTGCCTGGCCGTGCTGGGCAGCTGGGGGCTCTGGGGGCTCGCCCTGCTCACCACGCTGCTGGTGGCACGCCGGTCCGCCGCCGGGTCCCCCGGATCCGCCGCCGCCCGCGCACCGCGGATGCCGCGGCCCCCTCCCCCGCCCAGACCTCGCAAGGCCGTCCTCACCGGTCTGTCGGTGCTGCGGATATAGGCGGGCGTTCAGCGCCCCCCGTCCGTCCTCAGCACACCGACACATCCTTGAGGTGCACTCAGTCATGCCCGCACAGCACACCCGACGCGCCGTGCTCGGCGCTTCCCTCGCCGTTGCCGGTACGGGAGTTCTCGCCGCCTGCGCAGGCCGCGGCGACACCCCGGACCACTCCGCCATGGACCACGGCGCCCCCTCCGGCACCGCCGCCCCCGAGGGATACGTCTCCCCCGGCGGCCCCGAGGTCGCGGCGGCCGAGAAGCGGCGGGGCGCCGGCCCCGAGCGCAAGGTCGCCCTGACCGCCACCGCGTCCCGGCTCGACCTGGGCGGCGGGCGCACCGTCAGCTCCTGGGCTTACGGGGACCGGCTTCCCGGACAGGAGATCCGGGTCACCGCGGGCGACACGCTCGCCCTCACCCTCGCCAACCACCTGCCGCAGGCGACCTCCCTGCACTGGCACGGGCTCGCCCTGCGCAACGACATGGACGGGGTGCCGGGACTGACCCAGCGCGCCGTCGAGCCGGGCGCCGGCTTCGCCTACCGGTTCGCGGTGCCGGACCCCGGCACGTACTGGGTGCACCCGCACTCGGGCGTCCAGCTGGACCGCGGCCTGTACGCGCCGCTGATCGTGGAGGACCCGAAGGAGCCCCTGAGTTACGACAAGGAGTGGGTCGTCGTCCTCGACGACTGGCTCGACGGGGTGGACGGCTCGACCCCCGACGCGGTGCTCAGGGAGCTCACCGGCGGCAGCGGCCACAGCGGGCACGCCATGCCCGCGCCGTCCTCGTCCGGCGACGGCGGCCCGTCCCGCATGCTGATGGGCGCCACCAGCGAACTGCTGGGCGGCGACGCGGGCGACGTCGGCTATCCGTACTACCTGGTCAACGGCCGTACGCCCCAGGACCCCAGCGCCTTCACGGCCCGGCCGGGCGACCGGATCCGGCTGCGGATCATCAACGCGGGCGGCGACACCGCCTTCCGCATCGCGCTCGGCGGCCACCGGATGACGGTGACGCACACCGACGGCTTCCCCGTCCGGCACACCGCGACGGACGCCCTGCTGCTGGGGATGGGCGAGCGGTACGACGTGCTGGTCACCGCCGGCGACGGGGTGTTCCCGCTGACCGCGCTGGCCGAGGGCAAGGACGCCACCGCGCTGGCCCTGCTGCGGACCAGGAGCGGCGCGGCACCCGGCGCGGCCGTGCGGCCGAAGGAGCTGGACGGTGAGCTGGTGACGGCTGACCGGCTGGTCCCGGACCGGTCCGTGGCGCTGTCCGGCCGCACGCCCGACCGGACGGTGCGGATCAGGCTGACCGGTTCCATGGCGGCGTACGACTGGGCCTTCGACGGGAAGCCGTACACCGCCGACCAGCGCCATCCGGTGCAGGCCGGTGAGCGGGTCAGGATCGAGTTCCGGAACACGACCGCGATGTGGCATCCCGTCCATCTGCACGGGCACACCTTCGCGCTGGCGGGCAGCGCGTCCGGGGCCCGCAAGGACACCGCGATCGTGCTGCCCCGGCAGACGCTCACGGTCGACCTCGACGCGGACAACCCGGGCCTGTGGATGCTGCACTGCCACAACCTGTACCACGCGGAGGCGGGCATGATGACGGTCCTCGGCTACCGCCGCTGACCGTCCGCCCGGCGGGCCCGGAAGGGTGCCGGAGATCCTGACCGGGCTCGCGGCAGAGATCTCCGGCACCCTCCCAGCACTTTTCGCGCGGGCCCGCCAGGACATCGCGTCAGTCAGACGATTACACTGGGCGGCGTGCCTCAACTACGCCTCGCACTGAATCAGATCGACTCGACCGTCGGCGATCTCGCCGGGAACAGCGAGTCGATCGTCCACTGGACCCGGCACGCCGCCGAACAGGGCGCCCATCTGGTGGCGTTCCCCGAGATGGTGCTGACCGGTTACCCCGTCGAGGACCTGGCCCTGCGGTCGTCCTTCGTCGAGGCGTCGCGGGACGCGCTGCGCGCGCTCGCCGCCCGCCTGGACGCGGAGGGCTTCGGGGACATCCCGGTCGTCGTCGGTTACCTCGACCGTTCCGAGTTCCCCGCGCCCCGCTACGGCCAGCCCGCCGGGTCCCCGCGGAACGCCGCCGCGGTGCTGCACCGCGGGCAGATCGCGCTGAACTTCGCCAAGCACCACCTGCCCAACTACGGCGTCTTCGACGAGTTCCGGTACTTCGTGCCCGGCGACTCGATGCCCGTCGTGCGGGTGCACGGCGTGGATGTGGCGCTCGCGATCTGCGAGGACCTCTGGCAGGACGGCGGCCGGGTTCCGGCCGCGCGCGCCGCCGGAGCGGGTCTGCTGCTGTCGGTCAACGCCTCGCCGTACGAGCGGGACAAGGACGACACCCGCCTCGAACTGGTCCGCAAGCGGGCCCAGGAGGCCGGCTGCACGACCGCGTACCTCGCGATGATCGGCGGCCAGGACGAGCTGGTCTTCGACGGGGACTCGATCGTCGTCGACAAGCAGGGCGAGGTCATCGCCCGTGCACCGCAGTTCGCCGAGGGCAGCGTGATCCTGGACCTCGACCTGCCGGCCGCCTCGCCCGAGGCGCCGGCGGGCGTGGTGAACGACGGGCTGCGGATCGACCACGTGGTCCTCTCCGAGAAGCCGCTGCCGCCGTACGAGGCGGAGCTGGCCGGAGGGTACGCGGACCGGCTCGACGACGACGAGGAGCTGTACTCGGCTCTCGTGGTGGGCCTGCGGGCGTACGCGGCGAAGAACGGCTTCAGCAGTGTGCTGATCGGGCTCTCCGGCGGGATCGACTCCGCGCTGGTCGCGGCCATCGCCTGCGACGCGCTCGGCGCACCGAACGTGTACGGCATCTCGATGCCGTCGAAGTACTCCTCGGACCACTCCAAGGGCGACGCGGCCGAGCTGGCGCGGCGTACCGGGCTGAACTTCCGGACCGTACCGATCAAGCCGATGTTCGACGCGTACATGGGGTCGCTGGGGCTCACCGGTCTCGCCGAGGAGAACCTGCAGTCGCGGCTGCGCGGCACGATGCTGATGGCCGTGTCCAACCAGGAGGGCCAGATCGTCCTGGCGCCGGGCAACAAGTCGGAGCTGGCGGTCGGTTACTCGACGCTGTACGGCGACTCCGTCGGCGCGTACGGGCCGATCAAGGACGTCTACAAGACGTCGGTCTTCCGGCTGGCGAAGTGGCGCAACCGGGCCGCCGAGGAGCGCGGGCAGACCCCGCCGATCCCGGAGGCGTCCATCACCAAGCCGCCCAGCGCCGAGCTGCGGCCGGGTCAGGTCGACACGGACTCGCTGCCCGACTACGACGTGCTGGACCGGATCCTGGAGATGTACGTCGACCGGGACCAGGGGCTGGACGCGATCGTCGCGGCCGGGTTCGACGAGGCGCTGGTGGCGAAGACGCTGCGGATGGTGGACACCGCGGAGTACAAGCGGCGGCAGTACCCGCCGGGGACGAAGATCTCGCCCAAGGGCTTCGGGAAGGACCGGCGGCTGCCGATCACGAACCGGTGGCGCGAGTCCGGCTGACGCCGGGGGGCGGTGTATGGCCGCGGGCCCGTCCGGCCGAGGGTTTGTCCTCAATCGCCGGACGGGCTTGATTTGCAGGGCGTGGGCTCGGTTCTGCCGGGGCGTGGGCCCGATGCGGCCCGGTCAGTGGGCGTCCGCCGCGGACTTCCGCGGGGCGGGTTCGGACGCCCGGGCCACCACCCTCGACGGGGTGCGCTCCCGGTCCAGGACGCCCGCCGTGACCGCGACCGCGAGTCCCGCCACGGCCAGGACCGCGCCGACCAGGGCCGGGGAGGTCCAGCCCCAGCCTGCCGCGATGGCCACACCGCCCAGCCACGCACCGCCCGCGTTGGCCAGGTTGAACGCGGAGTGGTTGGAGGCGGACGCCAGGGTCGGGGCGTCCTTCGCCTTGTTCATGACGAGCATCTGCAGCGGCGTGGTCGTCATGAAGCCGACCCCGCCCAGCAGCACCACCATCACCAGAGCGGCCCACTGCACATGGGCGGCGAACGGGAAGACGGCCAGGATCACGGCGAGCGCGCCCAGTGACCCGTACAGCGTGGGGCGCAGCGCCCGGTCCGTGAGCGGGCCCGCGGCGAGTGCGCCGAGGGTCATGCCGATCCCGAAGAGCGCCAGCACCAGGGTGACGGAGGACTCCCCGAAGCCCATCGCCTCGGTCGTCATCGCCGAGAGGTAGGAGTACACGGCGAAGACCCCGGCGAAGCCGAAGACCGCGGTCAGGAGTCCGAGGAGGACCTGGCGGTTGCCGAGGGCGCGCAGTTCGTGGCGCACGTTCTGGTGGGCCTCGACGGGGATCGGGGGGACGAGGCGGGCGAGCGCGGCCATCGCGCACAGCCCGATGACCGCGACCACGAGGAACGTGGCCCGCCAGCCGAGGTGCTGGCCGAGCAGCGTGGCGGCCGGGACTCCGACGATGTTGGCGACGGTCAGGCCGAGGAACATCGTCGCCACGGCGCGCGCCTGGCGCCCCTCGGCGACCAGCCGGGCGGCGACGACGGCCCCGACGCCGAAGAACGCGCCGTGCGGCAGCCCGGCGAGCAGCCGTCCGGCGAGCAGCCAGCCGAAGCCGGGGGCCAGCGCGGAGGCGAGGTTGCCGACGGTGAAGAGCGCCATCAGCAGCAGGAGCATCCGTTTCCGCGGGAGCCGGGAGCCGACGGCGGTGAGCAGCGGGGCGCCGAGCACCACGCCGATCGCGTACGCCGAGACGAGGTAGCCCGCGGTGGGGACGGAGGTGCCCAGATCGTCCGCGACGTTGGGCAGCAGGCCCATCATCACGAATTCCGTAGTACCGATGCCGAAGGCGCTCACCGCGAGTGCGAGCAGTGCCAGTGGCATGAAGAGAGACCTTTCCGAAGTGGGCCCCGTGCGCTCCGGCCCGGCGGGCCTTCGGGAGCGGGAGGGCAGGAGGGAACGCGGCCGTACGCGCGCCGGCGCGGGCCGGCCGGGGCCGGATCGCACGGCGGCGGACCGGCTTCTTCGCCGGCGGCCTTGTTCCCGATCGGAACAAATTCTCTCAGACGAAGTGCGCCCGGAGGTAAACGGACCGTTTCGTCAGAGTTTGACGCGGGCGGCGATCGGAAGATGGTCGCTGTCCGTGGCCGGGAGCGTCCAGGACGACATGGGCTCGACGCCCTTCACCATGATCTGGTCGATCCGGGCCATCGGGAACGACGCCGGCCAGCTGAACCCGAAGCCGTCACCGGCCGCGCCCTGGGTGGAGCGCATCTGGGAGGTGACCGCGTTGAGCGAGCGGTCGTTCATGGTGCCGTTGAGGTCGCCGAGCAGGGCGACCCGCTCCAGCGGCTCGTCGGAGATGGCCTCGCCGAGGGCGTCCGCGCTCTGGTCCCGCTGGCTGGCGGTGAATCCGGCGTGCAGCTTGACCCGTACCGAGGGCAGATGCGCGACGTAGAAGGCGATCGGTCCCTCGGGCGTGGTGACGGTGGTCCGCATGGCGCGGACCCAGCCCATCTTGATGTCCACCGGGCGGGTGTCGCTGATCGGGTACTTGCTCCACAGTCCGACGGTCCCCTGCACCGAGTGGTACGGGAAGCGGTCGGCGAGCGCCGATTCGTACCGGGCCACCTGGCCGCCGGGGAGCTCCTGGAGCGCGATGACGTCGGCCCCGGAGCCGGCGACCTGCTGGGCGGTGCCGGCCGGGTCGGGGTTGTCCGCGTTGACGTTGTGGGTGGCGATGGTGAGGTCGCCGCCGCTGCCCGACTTGTCGTTGAGCAGCAGCCCGCCGAAGAGGTTGAACCAGACCACGACCGGCAGCAGCAGGGCGATCAGCGCGGTCGCCGAGCGGCGCACCAGGCCCAGGACCAGCAGCAGCGGGACGAAGACGGCGCACCACGGCAGGAACGTCTCGGTGAGGCTGCCCAGGTTGCCGATGGTGTTCGGGATCTGCGCGTGCAGGAGCATCACGAGGGTCAGCACGAGCGAGCAGCCGGCCAGGACGATGCCGCGCCGCCAGATGCCCCGGTCCCGGGTGAGTCTGTCGCGCAGGTCCTGGAAACGGGAGCCGGAGCGCTGCGGTTCCGCGCCGCCGTTTCCGGTGTCCGTCCTGTACGCCTGAACCATCGCGCTGTCCTCACTGCCTTGCCGTACACATCGCCGCGCCTCACGACCCTAGGCGATGGGCGATGCCTTTCCGGCCGTCGGCGACGACCGTACTGCCACGAGGACGACCCGGACGGTACGGCGGGTTCCGGCCAGGGGTGGTTCGGGGGTGCTTGTGACAGAACGATCACATCCGACCGGGCCCGGGCGCGTCAGCCGCGGCCGGTGCCCTCACCGGGCGGTGCGGCGCCGTGGCGGGGCCCGAGGCCCTCGACCAGCAGGCGGACGATGCGGTCGGCGAGGTCCTCGGGCAGCGGCGCGTCCGGCCGGTGGATGGTGCGTACGAGCATGGGGCCGAGGAACAGGTCGTCCATCAGCTCCACGTCCGTGTCGCCCCGCAGTTCCCCCGCCGTGACGGCCCGGCCGACGGCGGCGAGCATCGCGGCCCTGCGGGGTGCGATCACGGTGCACTGGTACTCGGCCCACAGCCGGGGGTGGCTCTTCATCTGCGCGAAGACGTTGTGCAGCAGGACCGAGGAGCGCTGGGCGAGACCGCGGGTGCGCATCGACTCCAGCAGGACCCGCAGGTCACCGAGGCCGCCGGTGCCGGAGACCTCGGGTTCCGGGGGCTCGATGTCGCGCAGGACGTCGACGAAGAGCTCCTCCTTGTCGGCCCAGCGGCGGTAGATGGTGGCCTTGCCGACCCCGGCGGTACGGGCGATCCGCTCGATGGAGAGGCCGGCGAGGGGTTCGCCGGCCTCCAGGAGTGCGACGACGGCGTCCAGGATGGCCCGCTCGGCCGCCGCGCTGCGCGGGCGGCCGCGGCGGGGCTCCGACTCGTCGCCGGGGCGGGGTTCCTGGTCCCGGTCGCCGGGGACCCGGGGGTCCCGCTCCCGGCCGTCGCGGGCCCCCCGGTCCTGCTCGCCGGGGGCCCGGCCGTCCCGGTCCGGTGCCTGAGCCTGCACGTGAAACCACCTTTCGCCGCCCCCGATTCTCGCCGACGCGGGCGACGCCCGCCGCCGGCCGTGTGCGGCCGCCGGTCTCAGCGCGCGGCACGCGCGGGAACCGCCTCCTCCTCCTGGGCGGGCGGCTGCCCGGCGGGCGGCCTGCCCGGCAGGAACAGCGCGACCACGATCGCTCCGACGAGGGCGACGCACGCCGAGCCGATCGCCGTGACGTGCATGGCGCTCAGGAAGGCGTCGTGCGCGGCGGCGACCAGCGGGGTGCCGGCCGGGCCCATCTTCTCCGCGACACCGAGTGTCGCCTCGATCGACTCCCCGGCCACGTCCCTGGCCGCGGCCGGGACCGCGTCGAGGTGACCCTCGATGTCGCCGCGGTAGACGGTGGACAGCACCGAGCCGAGGACGGCGATCCCGAGGGCGCCGCCGACCTGCCGGAACGTGTTGTTGACGGCCGAGCCGGAGCCGGCCTTCTCGCGGGGCAGCGCCTGCATCACGGCGACGGTGACGGGCGGCATCACATGGGCCATGCCCGTGCCCTGGACGAAGAAGACCACGCACATCACCCACACCGGGGTGGTGGCGTCGAACAGGACGAACGCGGCCAGTCCGCCGGCGACCAGCAGCATGCCGACGGTGCACACGGCACGGGCGCCGAACCGCTCGACGACGAGCCGGGCGCGCGGGGCGAAGATCATCTGCGCGACGGCCAGCGGCAGGATCAGCAGCCCGGACTGCAGGGCGCTCCAGCCGCGCACGCTCTGCATGTAGAAGGCGGAGAAGAACGTCACGCCCATGAGGGCGAAGAAGACCAGCGCGATGGCGGCGACGGCGGCGGAGAAGGCCGGCTTGCGGAAGTACGAGACGTCGATGGCCGGGCTGCTGCTGCGCTTCTCGTGCAGGACGAAGACGACGAGGACGGCCAGGCCGCCGATGACCGGCAGCAGCACGGAGGCGTCGGTGAAGTCGGCGAGCTCGCCGCCGCGGATGATGCCGTATACCAGCAGCACCAGGCCGATGATGGAGAGCACCACGCCGACCGGGTCGAGCCGGCCCGGCTTCGGGTCCCTGGAGTCCGGTACGAGGATCACCATCGCGATCAGCGCGACGACCACGACGGGCACGTTGACCAGGAAGATCGAGCCCCACCAGAAGTGTTCCAGGAGCAGCCCGCCGGTGATCGGGCCGATCGCGATGCCGAGGCCGACGCTGCCGGCCCAGATGCCGATGGCCTTGGGCTGCTCGTCGCGTTCGAAGACGTTCATCAGGACGGCGAGGGTGGCCGGCATCACGAAGGCGGCCCCGAAGCCCATCACGGCGCGCCAGGTGATGAGTTCACCGGGCGATCCCGACATGGCGGCGAGGGCGGAGCCCAGGCCGAACAGGACGATGCCGAAGAGCAGGACCTTCTTGCGGCCGATGCGGTCGCCGAGCAGGCCCGCGGTGAAGAGCAGCCCGGCGAAGACGAGGGTGTAGGAGTTGATGGCCCACTCCAGCTCGCTCTGGGTGGCTCCCAGACCGGTGGGCGAGGGCGAGGCGATCGTCTTGACCGCGACATTCAGGATCGAGTTGTCGAGCACCACGATGAGCAGGCTGAACATCAGAACAGCGAGGATCGCCCAGCGGCGGCGGTGGACCGCCTCGGGGACCTGGGGCACGGCGACGGGAGCGCCGGACGGTATGGACATGCCGAGAGCCTAACGCCATTTCGATACGAGACCGTCTCGTATTGGAAAGTCTTTACCGGGCCTGTACGGCACCCGGTGCCAGGCCGGTGCGCGGGCCCACTTCCCGTGAACGGCTCCGGGATGCCACCATGGAAGCGATCCGGGGACGCCGTCAGGGCGCCTCGAGATGACGAAGGAGCCGTTGGCAATGTCGCTTCAGGCTGCGCACAACCAGTCCGCCACACCCCCCGCGGGAGCCCCGTCCGACAGCAGCAAGGCGCTGTACGGAGGAAAGAGCAACCGCCGGGTCACCGTCCACGACATCGCCGCCGCCACCGAGCGCGGCGAGAAGTGGCCCATGCTCACCGCCTACGACGCGATGACCGCGTCCGTCTTCGACGAGGCCGGCATCCCGGTCATGCTCGTCGGCGACTCCATGGGCAACTGTCACCTCGGCTACGAGTCCACCGTGCCCGTCACGATGGACGAGATCGCCATCCTGTCCGCCGCCGTCGTCCGGGGCACCCGGCGTGCCCTGATCGTCGCCGACCTGCCCTTCGGCTCCTACCAGGAGAGCCCCGTCCAGGCCCTGCGCAACGCCACCCGGCTGATCAAGGAGTCCGGCGTCGGCGCGGTCAAGCTGGAGGGCGGCGAGCGCAGCCACGAGCAGATCAGGCTCCTGGTCGACGCCGGCATCCCGGTCATGGCGCACATCGGCCTGACCCCGCAGTCCGTGAACGCGATGGGCTACCGGGTGCAGGGCCGCGGCGAGGAGGCCGCCCAGCAGATGCTGCGCGACGCCAAGGCCGTGCAGGACGCGGGCGCGTTCGCCGTCGTCCTGGAGCTCGTACCGGCCGAACTGGCCGCCGAGGTCACCCGCACCCTGCACATCCCGACCATCGGCATCGGCGCCGGTCCGGACACCGACGCCCAGGTGCTGGTCTACACCGACATGGTCGGTCTGACCGGCGGCAAGGTGCCGCGCTTCACCAAGCAGTACGCCAACCTGCGCCAGGTCCTGGGCGACGCGGCGAAGGCATACGCGGACGAGGTCGTCGGCGGCACCTTCCCGGCGCCGGAGCACACCTTCCACTAGTGCCGTGAGGGGCACCAGGCCCTGAGGTCGCACGGCCCGACGACCACTGCCGCACCACCGACAGCCCGCCGACTTCCCCCATCGGCGGGCTGTCGCACTGCTGTCGGCGGACTGTCGGCGGGTTGTCGGTGGCGCCTGGTCTGATGGTGGACATGACGCGAATCGACAAGAACCCCAGCAGCGGCGGCAACGCCGTCGAGGTACGGGGGCTGGTCAAGCACTACGGCTCGACCAAAGCTCTGGACGGCGTGGACCTCGATGTGCGCGAGGGCACCGTCCTCGGCGTGCTCGGCCCCAACGGCGCCGGCAAGACCACCCTCGTCCGCTGCCTGTCCACCCTGATCCAGCCGGACGCCGGACACGCGATCGTGGCGGGCTACGACGTGGTGAAGCAGCCCCGCGCGCTGCGCCGCACCATCGGCCTGACCGGCCAGTACGCCTCGGTCGACGAGAAGCTCTCCGGCTGGGAGAACCTCTACATGATCGGGCGGCTGCTCGATCTCCCCCGCAAGAAGGCCCGTTCGCGCGCCGACGAACTGCTGGAGCGCTTCTCGCTCACCGACGCGGCGAGGAAGGCCGCGATGGAGTACTCCGGCGGCATGCGGCGCCGGCTCGACCTGGCCGCCTCCATGATCGGCAGCCCGGCCGTCCTGTACCTGGACGAACCGACGACGGGGCTCGACCCCCGTACCCGCAACGAGGTCTGGGACGAGGTGCAGCGCATGGTCGCGGAGGGGGCGACCGTGCTGCTCACCACCCAGTACATGGAAGAGGCCGAACAGCTCGCCAACGAGCTCACCGTCATCGACCAAGGCAGGATCATCGCCCGCGGCGGTGTCGACGAGCTGAAGGCCAAGGTAGGCGGCCGCACCCTGCAGATCCGCCCCGCCGACCCGGCGGACCTGGCCCCGATGGCGCAGGCGCTGCGGGAGACCGGTCTCGACGGCGTCGCGGGCGCCCAGGCGGTCCCGGACGAGGGGCTGCTGTTCGTCCCGATCCTCAGCGACGAGCAGCTCACCGCCGTCATCGGCCTGCTCGGCACCCGGGGCTTCGCACTGGCGCACGTCGCCACCGCACTGCCCAGCCTGGACGAGGTGTTCCTCGCCATCACCGGCGACAAGGCCCACGTCACCGACACGACTCCCCAGGAGGTCGCGGCATGAGCACCACGACTCTGACGCCCACCCCCACCAGTACCGCCCCGTCCGCCCCGGCCGGGAAGATCCACGACGAGGGCCGGATCGGACTGCGGAACAACCTGCGCCACATCGGGGCGCTGGTGCGGCGCAACCTGCTCCAGATCAAGAAGGATCCGGAGTCGATGTTCGACGCGCTCCTGATGCCGGTCATCTTCACGCTGCTGTTCGTCTACGTCTTCGGCGGCTCGGTCGGCGGCAGCATGGGCGGCGGCCGGCAGGAGTACCTGAACTACCTGATCCCCGGTCTGATGGCGATGATGGGCATGAACATCGCCATGGCGGTCGGCTCCGGTGTCAACGACGACTTCCGCAAGGGCGTCATGGACCGGTTCCGCACGATGCCGATCGCCCGTTCCTCGGTGCTCATCGCGAAGATCGTGGTCGAGCTCGGCCGCATGATGGTCGCCACGCTCATCCTGCTGGGCATGGGCTTCGCCCTCGGCATGGAGCTCCAGGAGTCGGTGCTGGGCCTGATCGGGGCGATCGCCCTGTCGGCCGCCTTCGGCGCCGCCATCATGTGGATCTTCATCCTGCTCGGACTGACGCTGAAGACCTCTCAGGCTGTCCAGGGAATGGGGATGCTCGTGCTGATGCCTCTCCAGTTCGGCTCCTCGATCTTCGCCCCGACGAAGACGATGCCCGGCTGGCTCCAGACCTTCACCGACTACAACCCGCTGTCCAACCTGGCCGACGCCGCGCGCGCCCTGATGATGGGCGGGCCGCTGGCCCACTCGGTCTGGGTGACGCTCGGCTGGACCGTGGTCATCACCGCGGTGACGGCACCGCTCGCGGTGGCCAAGTTCCGCAAGAAGTCCTGACCGGACGGTCAGTTCCGGTACGCGTCGACGAGGGCGGCGGCCTCCTCCAGGGAGAGGCCGCCGCCCTCGGCGTACGCCGCCTCGTAGCCGGTGTCCCCGAGCACGGCACGGGCCAGCTCCTCGGCACGGGCGAAGTTCTCCCGTTCCATGGACGTCAGGAAGTGCCCCTCGGGCAGCAGCTCCCGGCCGGCGGCCAGCAGTCGCGCGGCGACGGCCGCCCCGCGCTCCTCGCCGAGCCCGCCCAGCGCCCAGGCCAGGGTGACCAGATGGATCACGGCCATCTGCGGCGCCACCATCTGCGTCAGCGGGTCACCCAGGCGGGCCAGCGCCTGCCTGCCCTGCGCCAGCGCGCCGGCGTACTCACCGTCCTGGTTGTCCAGCCAGGCCAGACCGCCGATCACGAAGCCCTCGAAGATCGCCATCGTCTGGGACTTGAACTCGTCGAGCAGCACCGCGAACTGCTCGCGCGCCTCGGCGGTACGGCCGCTGCGGCCCAGCCACATGGCCAGGAAGAGCCGCGCCGCCGGTCTCGCCTCGTGCCCCGTGTGCCGCCCGTCGGCGAGCACCTCGCGCAGGATCTCCTCACCCTCCGGACCGCGGCCGAGCTCGGTGAGCACGGCGGCGTACCGGGTGCGGAGCACCGACACCTGGGCCAGGGCGCCGAGCTTCTCCGCGTAGCCGATCGCGGCCTGGTAGTCCTCGGCCGCGCGGGGGTAGTCGCCCGTCTTCTCGTTCGCCTCGCCGCGGGAGGAGAGCGCCTCGGCCATCCCCCAGTCGTCGCCGAGACGGCCGAAGATCTCCAGGCTCTCGTCGGCGTCCACATGGGCCGCGCCCGCCCAGTCGGGGCGGTTGGCCAGCACGTTGGCACGCATCTGGAGTGCCGCGGCGAGTTCCCACTCGAAGGCGAACTCCCTTGCGGCGCGGACCGTTTCGTCCAGGAGGTGACGCAGGTCCTGCACGCCTCCGGTGAGCATGACGGCGAAGAACCACAGCGATGCGGGGCTCCGGCAGGTCTGCGGCTGGCCGGCCCGGTAGGTCGCGGCGATCCCCCGCAGCCGCTCCATGCTGGCCTCGTTCGTCCACTCGTCCATCGCGTGGTCCATGCTGACCAGCTGGACCAGCGCCACCTGGCGCCTGGCCTCCTGGAGCAGTTCGGGTCCCATCGGCGGGGGCGCGTCGGTGCAGCGCTCGTGGATCGAGGGCGCGGGCCGCACGGGCGTGGCGAACGGGTCGGGCCCGAGGGCCGCGGTGGCGTCCGCCCAGTGCAGCGCGTCGCTGCGCAGATTGCGGATCTGCCAGTACCAGGACAGCGAGATCACCATGCACAGCGCCTCCTGCTCGTCGCGGGCGGCGACGGCGTGCCGCAGCGCGGTGCGCAGGTTCTCGTACTCCCGGCGCAGGAGCTCGATGGCGGCCCGCTGTCCGGGGCCGCGGAGCAACGGGTCGGTGGTACGGGCCAGTTCCCGGAAGTACACCTGGTGGCGGCGCTCGACGTCCTCCCGCTCCCCGGACTCCTCCAGCCGCTGCGCCGCGTACTCGCCGACGGTCTCCAGCAGCCGGTAGCACATCGCGCCGTCCGCCGTCGGTGCAGCCACGACCAGGGACTTGTCGACGAGGGAGCCGAGCAGCCCGGCGACCTCGTGCGCCTGCTCCGGTCCGTACGCGCAGACCGCCTCGGCCGCTTCGAGGGTGCAGCCGCCGGCGAAGACGGAGAGCCTGCGCAGGGTGCTGCGCTCCTCCTCGGCGAGGAGGTCCCAGGACCAGTCGACGACGGCCCGCAGGGTCTGCTGGCGCGGGAGCACGGTGCGGCTGCCGTTGGTCAGCAGCCGGAACCGGTCGTCGAGCCGCTCGGCGATCTGGTGCGGGGTGAGCATCCGCAGCCGGGCGGCGGCGAGTTCGATGGCGAGCGGCAGGCCGTCCAGCCGGCGGCAGATCTCGGCGGTGGCCACCGCGGTCGCCCCGTCGGCGTCGACCCGGAAGCCGGGCAGGGCGGCGGCGCCGCGCTCGGCCAGCAGGCGCAGGGCCGTCGGGGCGGGCAGCGGCTCGACGGGCCGGACGAACTCGCCGGGCACACCGAGGGGTTCGCGACTGGTGGCGAGGACGGTGAGACCCGGGCAACGGGCCAGCAGGTGGTCGGCTAGGGCGGCGGCGGCCCCGATCAGATGCTCGCAGTTGTCCAGGAGCAGCAGCATGCGGCGGCGGGAGCAGTACTCGGTGAGGCGGGCGAGCGGTTCGCCGGCGCCCCGTTCGGCGGCCCGGAGCTCCTCGGCGCCGGCGCCGCGCAGCACGGTCTCCCGGGCACCGAGTGCCCCGAGCACCGCCTCCGGCACCGCGTCGGGATCGTCGACGGGCGCGAGCTCGGCCAGCCAGACCCCGTCCGGCCACACCGCCGGGTCGACGGACTCGGCGGCCTCCTGGGAGAGCCGGGTCTTCCCGGCCCCGCCCGGCCCGAGCAGGGTGACCAGCCGGGCCCGGGAGAGGTCGCCGCGCAGCGCGTCGATGTCGCTCTCGCGTCCGACGAAGCTGGTGAGCCTGGCCCGGAGGTTGCCCTGGCGGACGACGGGGGCGGGAGCGACGGGGGCCGGCCGCGGGGCGGTGCGGGGCGGTTCCTGGCGGAGCAGTTCGGCGTGCAGCGCGCTGAGCGCGGGCCCGGGATCGGTGCCGAGGCGGTCGGCGAGGACGGTGCGCACCTCGTCGTACGCGGCCAGGGCCTGGGCGGTGCGTCCCGCGTCGCGCAGGGCCCGCAGCCGCAGTGCCTGGAGGGGTTCGTCGAGGGGGTGCTCGCCGCAGAGCGCGGCCAGCTCCGGCAGCACCTCGTCGGCCCGGCCGAGCGCGAGCGCCGCGGTGATCCTGGCCCGGCGGGCGTCGAGCCGGCGGGCCGTCCAGCGCGTCGCGACGGTGTGGCGGTCGGGGAGGTCGGCGAGGACCGGTCCGCGCCACAGGCCCAGCGCGTCGTCGAGGACGCTCAGGGCCTTGGCCGGATCGCCCGCCTCCAGCGCCCGGGTCCCCTCCCCCGCGAGCCGCTCGAACCGGTACAGGTCGATGCTGTCCGGTTCGGCGGCCAGCCGGTAGCCGCTGTCCGCCGACGCGACCTCGGCATGGCCGAGTATCCGCCGCAGCCGGCCCACGAGGGCCTGCAGGGCGCCCGGCGCGTCGGCGGGCGGCTCCCCGTCCCACACCTCGTCGACGAGCACCGCGACGGGCACCGTCCGGCCGGGGCGCAGCGCGAGCACGGCGAGCAGGGCGCGCAACCGCGCCCCGCCGATGGCGACGGCCGTGCCGTCGTCGCGGAGTGCCTGGGTGGTACCGAGGATGCCGTAGCGCACGCGCCCATTGTCCGTGACGGGGGCCGTGCCCCGCACCGGCGCCCGGCCGGTCCCGTCCGTCCCGTTCCCCGCCCTGTCGCTCATCCCCCCACCCTTCACGGAACCACCGGCCGGATGCGAGACGTTTGTCCCGTGTCGCCTGTACGGTCGGGGCTCGCCGCCCGCCCGCTCCCGCCCTTCCCGAAGCCACCAGGAGCCCGCCGATGACCACCGCAACAGCCCGCAGCGACCGGCGGATCAGCCCGGTGTTCCTCGGCATCGCCGCCGTGACGGCGGTGTCCGGCTGGGCGGTGTGGACGGACTTCGCCGAGCAGCCGGGCTTCGCCACGTTCCTCTTCGTCACGGCGGCCTGGGTCGTCTCGCTCTGTCTCCACGAGTACGCCCACGCCAGGACGGCGCTGCACAGCGGCGACATCTCCATCGGCGCCAAGGGATACCTGACCCTCAACCCGCTGAAGTACACCCATGCGCTGCTGAGCATCGTGCTGCCCGTGCTGTTCGTGATCATGGGCGGTATCGGGCTGCCGGGTGGCGCGGTCTTCATCGAGCGGGGCCGGATCCGCGGCCGCTGGAGGCACAGCCTGATCTCTGCGGCGGGGCCCCTCACCAACGTCCTGTTCGCGCTCGTGTGCACCGCGCCGTTCTGGCTGGACGCGCTGGACGGCGTCCCGGTCGCCTTCCGGTACGCCCTGGCCTTCCTGGCGCTGCTCCAGGTGACGGCCGCGATCCTGAACTCGGTGCCGGTGCCGGGGCTCGACGGTTACGGGGTGATCGAGCCGTGGCTCTCGCACTCGGTCCGGCGCGCGGTGGAGCCGATCGCACCGTTCGGGCTGATCGCGGTCTTCGCCCTGCTGTGGGTCCCCGAGGTGCACGCGGCGTTCTTCGACGCGATCGACGCGCTGCTGCGGTCGCTGGGCGTCAGCGAGTTCGAGACGTACTGCGGTCTCGACGCCTACCGCTTCTGGCAGACGGCGAACCCGGTGTGTGCGATGAACGGGTAGCTCTAGGCGCTCCGCGCGGGCCGGGCGGCGCGCTGACGGCGTACGTAGTACCAGGCCATGTTGGACGAGAGCCCGACCAGCAGCACCCAGACGATCCCGATGAGCCAGCTGCCCTGCACGAAGGAGATCACGGCGGCCGCGACGGCGAGGACGCAGACGGCGATGGCGTAGAGAGCGAGGCGGGGCATGGGGGTGGCTCCTGTCGGGGGGTGGTGCGCGGTCCCGTCCAGTGTCCCCCATGCCTCCGGCCGCTCCGAGCAGGGTGCCGCGCCGGCTCAGACGTCGGTGGTGCGCAGTCCGGCGTGTGCCTTGTAGCGGCGGTTGACGGAGATCAGGTTGGCGACGAGCGACTCGACCTGGTGGGCGTTGCGGAGCCGGCCCGCGAAGATGCCGCGCATCCCGGGGATGCGGCCGGCCAGGGCCTGGACGGTGTCGGTGTCGGCGCGGGCCTCGCCCAGCACCAGGACGTCGGTGTCGATCTCCTCGATCGTCTCGTCCTGGAGCAGCACGGCCGAGAGGTGGTGGAAGGCGGCGGTGACGCGGGACTCCGGGAGCAGGGCGGCGGCCTGCTCGGCGGCGCTGCCCTCCTCGGGCTTCAGGGCGTAGGCGCCCTTCTTGTCGAAGCCGAGCGGGTTGACGCAGTCGATGACGAGCTTGCCGGCGAGCTCGTCGCGCAGGGACTCCAGGGTCTTGGCGTGCCCGTCCCACGGCACGGCCACGATCACGACGTCGCTGTCGCGCGCGCACGCGGCGTTGTCGGCCCCCCGGACGCCGTGGCCCAGCTCGTCGGCGGCGGCCTGCGCCCGGTCGGCCGCACGGGATCCGATGATCACGTCCTGGCCCGCGCGGGCGAACCGGTAGGCGAGTCCGCGGCCCTGCGGGCCGGTGCCGCCGAGCACACCGATGGTCAGACCGGACACGTCGGGGAGGTCCCAGGGGTCCTTGGCAGGGGGCTTGGGCGCGCTGCCGCTGTCATTCGTAGTCATGGCCCCGACACTACTGCCAGGTACGGGGAGCGGGGGCGGTCTCTCCCGGCCGGTGGGACGGGTCGCCCCATGGGTCCCGTTCGGGTGGTTCCGCCGGCGTTCGCCGGTGCCGGGGACGGGGTTGGTGCATGATGCCGGGCCATGGATGCCGTACGTGTGGCGCTGCTGCGTGAGGTGCTGGCCGGGACCCAGTGGCCGGCGGCCACCCGCCGGTTCGCGGGGGCACTGCGCTCGTCCGTCGTGCCGCACGGCGGGGGGCTGCTGCTGGTGGGGACCGAGGCGTACGAGCCGTGGCACCTGGCGGCCCATCTGGTCGACGAGTCCACCTGGTCGGGGCTGCCCGAGCTGACGCCGACGCTGGTACGCCACCGGGTGGAGCCGGGCGACCCGGCGCACCTGGCCGTGGGGCTCGGCCGGATCGAGACGGCCGGGCGGGGCGAGACGCTGCTCGTGGTGGTGCCGGAGCGGCCGGGCGAGGGGCTGCTGGAGCGGGTGCACGACGCCCGCCGGGCGGGGGCGACGGTGCTCTCGCTGGACAACGGCGATCCGGAGGTGCGGGGGCTCGCCCACGAGGCCCTGTCCGTGACGGGCGGCGACGACGTGGACCTGGACACCGTCCAGCACCTGGTCAGCGCGGCGGCCGGGGAGAACAGCGCGCCCGTGCCGCGCGGCCGGCTGCGCTTCCGGGACCGGCTGTCCCGGCTCGCCGACCAGCTGACCGCGCCGCCCCCGCCGCGGTGGTAGCGGGGCGGGCCCCGCCGTGTGACGCGTCCGCCCTCACCTGGTGAAACGTATTTGCTCCCGGCCGGTGTCACGGCGGAGCATGGCTCCTCGTGACCCCTCGCCCCTCCCTCGCCGCCAGAGTCGCCGCGCTGCTCCCCGATCTCTCGCCCTGGCGTTCCTCGGCGGACTTCCGTCTGCTGTGGGTGCAGGGGATCGTCACCTACTTCGGCAGTTTCATGGCGCTGATCGCGCTGCCGCTCCAGATCAAGGACCTGACCGGGTCGCCGCTCGCCGTGGGCGCGATGGGTGCGGTCGAGCTGGTGCCCCTGGTCGTGTTCGGGCTCTACGGCGGTGCGCTCGCCGACGCGGCCGACCGCCGAAAGGTCATTCTGGCCACCGAGGCGGGGCTCGGCCTGCTCGCGCTCGTCCTGCTGGTGAACGCGGCCCTGCCCGACCCGATGCTCTGGCCGCTCTACGTGGTGGCCGGCGGGGTCTCCGCGCTCGCCGGGCTCCAGCGGCCCGCGCTCGACTCGCTGATGGCCCGCATCGTGCCGCACGACCAGCTGGGCGCAGCCGCCGCGCTGAACTCGCTGCGCTGGCAGGCCGGCGCGATCCTGGGCCCGGCGCTGGCCGGCCTGGTGGTGGCGTACGCCGGGCACGCCACGGCGTACGCGGTCACCGTGGTCACGTTCGCCGTCTCCGTGGTGCTCTGCCGCAGGCTCGCGCCCGCCCCGCCCGCGGAGAAGGGGACGAAGCCGTCCCTGCGGGGCATCGCGGAGGGCGCGCGCTACGCGTGGAGCCGGCCGGTGCTGCTGGGGACGTACGCGATCGACATGGCGGCGATGTTCTTCGCCTTCCCGAACACGATCTTCCCGTTCCTCGCCGACGAGCTGGACGCGGAGTGGTCGCTGGGACTGATGTACGCGGCGGGCTCGGTCGGCTCCCTCGTGCTCGGCCTGACCAGCGGCTGGACCGCACGGGTGCGCCGGCACGGACTGTTCGTGGTGTTCGGTGCGGCCGTCTGGGGGCTGGCGATCGCGGCGGCCGGCTGGTTCGGCGACATCTGGCTGGTGCTGATCTGCCTGACGGTCGCCGGCGCGGGCGACATGCTCAGCGGCCTCGGCCGCTCGACCATCTGGAACCAGACGATCCCGGAGGAGCTGCGGGGCCGGCTGGCGGGCATCGAGGTGCTCTCGTACAGCGTGGGCCCGCAGCTGGGCCAGGTGCGGGCCGGCGGCATGGCGGGGTGGACGGGGACCCGTACCGCGGTGTGGAGCGGCGGTGTGGCGTGCGTGGCCTCGGTGGCGCTGCTGGCCGCCGCACTGCCGAAGCTGCTGACGTACGACTCGGAGACCGACGAGGACGCGCTGCGCCGACGGGCGCAGAGCGAGGAGACGCTGCGGGCGGCGGCGCCGACGGGCTGAGCCCGGGGCGCTCGCGCCCCGGACCCGTCAGCCCTCAGCCGTTCGTGTCCTCGTCCGGCCCCTGGCGGTCGTGCCACTTCGGGTCGGTCTCCCACTCCAGGTTCCTGGCCTGTGCCGTCTCCATGGCGTGCTGCGCCTCCTGGCGGGAGGTGTACGGGCCGAAGCGGTCCTTGGCCGGGCACTCGGGGCCCTCCTCGACCTTCTTGTGCTCCAGGCAGTAGAACCACTCGCCCGGCTTGCCGACCGTGCGCTTCTTGAACAGGGCCATCTCCGGCTCCTTTCCTTGATGCCATGCTGCCCCAGGCGCGCTGGTTAGACTCGCTGGCATGTCTGGCCAGTCGCTGCTTGTACCAGGGGAGCTCACTCCCGTCCGTTCCGTGCCCGGAAACATCCGGCGCCCCGAGTATGTCGGCAAGCCGGCCCCGACGCCGTACACCGGCCCGGAGGTCCAGGACGCCGACACCGTCGAGCGCATGCGCATCGCGGGACGCATCGCCGCGCAGGCGATGGGCGAGGCCGCGAAGCACATCGCGCCGGGGGTCACGACGGACGAACTCGACCGGGTCGCGCACGAGTTCATGTGCGACCACGGCGCCTACCCGTCGACGCTGGGCTACCGCGGTTTCCCCAAGTCGCTGTGCACCTCGCTCAACGAGGTCATCTGCCACGGCATTCCGGACTCCACGGTGCTGCGCGACGGCGACATCGTGAACCTCGACGTGACGGCGTACATCAACGGTGTGCACGGCGACAACAACGCCACCTACCTCTGCGGCGACGTGGACGAGGAGTCGCGGCTGCTCGTGGAGCGCACCGAGGAGTCGCTGCGGCGGGCGATCAAGGCGGTGCGGCCGGGCCGCCAGGTCAATGTGATCGGCCGGGTCATCGAGTCGTACGCCAAGCGCTTCGGATACGGGGTGGTGCGGGACTTCACGGGGCACGGGATCAACTCCTCGTTCCACTCCGGGCTGATCATCCCGCACTACGACAGCCCGCACGCCACCACCGTGATGCAGCCCGGCATGACGTTCACCATCGAGCCGATGCTGACGCTCGGGTCCCACGACTACGACATGTGGGACGACGGCTGGACCGTGGTGACGAAGGACCGCAAGCGCACCGCCCAGTTCGAGCACACGCTGGTGGTGACGGAGACGGGCGCCGACGTCCTCACGCTCCCGTAGCCCCTCCCCTTCATCCTGACGGCCGCCTCTCACCGGGGCGGCCGTTCTCGTTTCTCCGGCCGTCTCCCGGGCAGTTTTTACCGACAGGCCGTCGGGAAGCAGTTGACTTAGGTAAGCCTAAGTAGGAAGATCGAGCCATCGGCACACGCTGCGGCGGACAACCTCGGCAGGCCGATATTTCCGTCTCTTTCTGGACTTCCCGTCCCCCTCGGTCCCCGGAGGCCCGCCTTGGACGCAACCGTCACCGCCACGCCCTTCTCGACGCTGATCCGTACCGCGTCGCACGAGCAGCACACCGAGGCCGAGACCTCGACCTTCATGAGCGATCTGCTCGGCGGGCGGCTCGGCGTGGACGCGTACACGCGCTACACCGAGCAGCTGTGGTTCGTGTACCGGGCACTGGAGGACGGCGCCCGGGCGCTGGCGGCGGACCCGGTCGCCGGGCCGTTCATACAGTCCGAGCTGATGCGCACCGCCGAGCTGGAGCGCGATCTGGCGCATCTGCGGGGCGCCGACTGGCGTACGGGCCTGGAGCCGCTGCCGGCGACGGCCGCGTACGCCGGCCGGGTCGCCGAGTGCGCCCGCGACTGGCCCGCCGGGTACATCGCGCACCACTACACCCGCTACCTCGGCGACCTCTCCGGCGGGCAGATCATCCGCGACAAGGCGGAGAAGACCTGGGGCTTCGCGCGCAAGGGCGACGGGGTGCGGTTCTACGTCTTCGAGCAGATCGACAACCCCGCCTCCTTCAAGCGGGGTTACCGCGAGCTGCTGGACGCGGTGAACGCGGACGATCTGGAGAAGCAGCGGATCGTGGACGAGTGCAAGCGGGCGTTCGCGCTGAACACCGAGGTGTTCCGGGAGCTGGGCGAGGTGTTCCCGCTCAGCGCGTAGTCCTTGGCGGTCGGCGGCGGGGTGCCCGGGCTCGGGTGCTCCGCCGCTTCGTCGTGTCCTCAGTCGCCGGGCGGGCTCGGTCCTGCCGTTGCGGGCCCGATGCCGCCGGCCGGTCAGCCCTGAGCCGCCAGCACGACCCGGCCGCCGATCTCCACCGCGCCGTCCGGAGCCGGGGCCGTGAGGATCTGGGAGCCGCGCCCCTGCCTGATGTTCAGGGCGCGGCCCAGCTGCGCGCTGAGCAGCAGCGCCGCCGCCCCCGTCGCCTCGTCCTCCACGATCCCGTCGTCCCGGCGCGGGAACGCCCGCGCCCGCACCCGGCCCGCCGCCTCGTCCTCCCAGGCCCAGGCGTAGAGCCAGCCCTCGCCGGGCGGCGGGGCCGGCAGCGCGTCGACCTCGGCGACCGAGGCGTACCGCTGGAGCGTGCGCGGCGGCGCCCACTCGGGGCGGGCGGTGATCCAGCTGAACTCGCCGTCCTGGCGGGCGAAGACCTCCCCCACCTCCAGTTCCAGGATCTCCAGGTCCAGCAGCCAGGCGGCGCCGACCACGGGGTGCCCGGCGAACGGCAGGCGGAGCCCAGGGGTGTAGATGTCCAGCCGGCCGCGTTCGGGGTCGTCCACGAACACGGTCTCGCTGAAGCCGAGCTGACGGGCGAGTTGCTGCCGGGACGCCTCGTCCGGGTGGTCGCGCCCGTCGCGTACGACTCCGAGGGCGTTGCCGTGCCGGCCGTCGGGGCCGCAGAACACGCGCAGGACGTCGATGCCTCTGCCGGCGGGTACGTCGTAGTCGCTCACGTCCGCATTCAAGCACCGCCCGGGTGCCTGCCCGTCGGAGGGCAGGCACCCGGGCGGTGGTGTCGCGCGGTGGGGCGGGTCAGACGGTGCGGCGACGGCGGGCCACGACGACCGCTCCGGCGCCGGCCGCCACGATGACGCCCGATGCGGCGATGAGCGCGCCGGCCGGGAGGCCGGCGCCGGTGGAGGCCAGGGCGCCCGAGCCGCCGACCGTGCCGCCGCCGCCCACGGAACCGCCGGCGGCCGAACCGGAGGTGGTGGACGAGCCGCCCGTCGAGCCGCCGGTGGACGGGAGTTCGGCGTTCTTGTCGAGGGCGACCGCGACGGTCAGCGCGTCGAGCCGCTCACCCGCCGGGTACATCCCGCCGAAGGCCTTGGTGCCGTCGGCGGTCAGGGTCGCGGGCACGGCCGAGAGCGTCACCACGCCGTTCCTGGCGGTGAGTCCGCCGGCGGGCAGCTTGAGGTCGGCGACGGCCAGACCGGTGTAGGTGGCGACCTTCTTCGTCGCACGGTCCTTGGTGGACACGTCGGCGATGAGCCTGCCCTTGGTTCCGTCCGCCTGGATCTCCAGGTTGGTGAGGGACAGGTCGAGGGTGTACGCACCGTCCTCCTCGTGCCCGAGGAAGCGGACCTTGCCGTCGAACAGGGCGCTCAGGGTCTGCTTGCCGGCGTCGAAGCGGCCGGTGGCGTCGGGGAAGCGGTACCCGTTGCCGGACGCGGTGGCGCCGGCCGTCGTCTCGGCCTTGCCGTGGGCGATGGGGCCCGTGACGTACGAACGGAAGGACGCCTTGACGCCCCAGTCCAGGGTGCCGTCGACGATCGCGCCCGGGTCGGCGGCCGGCTTGTCGGTCGCCGTGGTGCTCGGGCTCGGCTTCGGTGCGGACTCCGTCGGCTTGGCGGTCGGCTTCGTGGTGGGCTTCTCGGTCGGCTTCTCCGTGGGCTTTTCGGTCGGCTTCTCCGTCGGCTTCTCGGTCGGCTTCTCGGTCGGCTTCTCCGTGGGGGCGGCGACCGCCTTCACGGTGAGCGTGGCGGGGTCGAGCACCTCGCCTTCCTTGTACTGGCCGTTGAAGGCCGCGGAGCCCGCCTTCGTCAGCTTCGCCGGGATGTCCTTGAAGACCATCGTGCCGCCCGCGCCCTGCCCCGGCCGGACGGCCGACAGGTCGAGGTCGGCGACCGCCACGTCGTTCGCGGTGCCCTGCGGGGTCGCCACGTCGGCGGTGATCGCGCCGCCCTTGCCGGCCGTGGAGAGCTTGACGTCCGAGAGCGTGATGTCCAGGACGCCGCCGTGCGCCGAGAAGTTGACGCCGCCCTGGAAGGCGGTGTCGGTGCCGTGCGTGGTCATGTCGTACGTGCCCTTGCCGTTGACAAAGGTGAACACACCGTTGCCCGCGGCCTGGGTGGCGCCGTCCTTGACCGTGATCTTTCCGGCGGCGCCGATGTACTTGCGGAAGGACTCCTTGAAGCCCCAGTCCAGCGTGCCGTCCTTCAGCTCCATCTCCGGAGCGGCAGCGGCGCCCTGCGGGGACGATTCGGCCGCGAGTGCCGGGAGGGCGAAGGCGGCGCCGAGGGCGGCGGCCGTGGTTACGGCTGCGGCGAGGGCTATGGGGCGGCGGGTGGCTGCCATGGTCGGGGGTCTCCTCAGGAATGAACAGGGATCAACGGGGGTGGTGTGGGGGGAGGGAGGGGGGGTGCGGGGGTCAGGAAGCAGGGGGCGTCGTGGAGCGGTTGCGGCGTACGAGGAAGAGCACGCCGGCCGCTGCCGCGGCGAGCACACCGGCGCCGCCGAGGGTCACGTACAGCCAGCTGTGCGAGGTGTCGTCCGCCACCGTGGCCGCGGCCACGGTGGTCTTCGCCGGAGCGGTGCCCGACGGCTCCGCCGAGGGGACGGGTTCGCTGCCCAGGTCGGGGAGGGCGGGCAGCTTCGCCGCCGCTTCGACGGCCACGGCGAGCGAGACCGGGTCCATCGCGGTGCCCGCCTTGTAGAGGGAGCCGAAGGCCTTGGCGCCCTCCGCGGTCAGGGTGGCGGGAGCCTCTGTGAGGACCGCGAGGCCGTTCGTCGGGGCGAAGTCCTCGGCGGTGAAGGTGATGAGGGGTACGGCCCTGCGGGTGTCGCCGTCGCTCCGGACGTCGGCGCTGAGCGTGCCCCGGCCCGCCTTCAGCCCGACCGCGAACCGGGAGAGCGTCAGATCGAGGCCGTGCGCCCCGGCGAAGCGGACACTGCCCGCGAAGTCCGCCGCCAGGGCCTGCTTCTCCGGGTCGTACGTGCCCGTGCCCTTCGGGAAACGGAAGAGTGCTCCGCCGTCCTGGGCGCCTCCGGCCAGGGTCCACTTCCCCCGGCCGATCGAGCCGGTGACGTACTCGCGGAAGGTGCGGCGCACGCCCCAGTCGACGGCGGCGTCCTCGATGCGGCCCGCGGTCTCCTTCGGCTTCGCGCTGCTCTTCGGCTGCCCGGGAGAGGTCGAGGCGGCGGGCTTTCCCGCCGGGGCCGAGGTGTCCACGGAGAGGCTGACCGCGTCCAGCGGGGTGCCTGCCGTGTAGTAGCCGGCGAAGGACCTGGCGCCCTGTGAGGTCAGCGTCGCCGGGACGTTGTTGAGGGCCACGGGGGTGGCCCCGCCCCTCATGTCGATCCCGGACAGGCCGAGCGTGGCCAGCGGGACCTGGGCGGCGGAGGTGACGCGACCGGTCCCCCGGTCCTTGCTGACCATGTCCGCGTACACCGTGCCGCTGCCGCCCTGGATCCGGACGGTGGGACGGCTGATGGTGAGGTCCAGTTCGTTGCCGCCGTCGGGCTTCTTGTGCCCGGTGAAGTGCACACCGCCCGAGAAGCCGGCCCGGAAGGCGCCGCTCGCCGGATCGTAGGAACCGGTCGCGGAGTGGAAGCGGAACTGGCTGCCGCCGACCGTGGCGGCGCCGCCCGTCAGGCTCCAACTGCCTTGCGCGATGGGGCCCGTGACGTAGCTCTGGAACGAGGACTTGATGCCCCAGTCCAGGCGGCCGCCCTGCACCGTACGGTTCGCCGCTTGCGCGGTGGCCGCCGGGAGCAGGGCTCCCAGCAGGACCGCGAGAAGCGCGACGGCGAGCGCGCGGGCAGGTCGGTACGGCGGCATGGACCCCTCCGAGGTCTAGAAGATGAGGTAAGGCTAACCTAAGGTATGTACATCTTGTGTCGGTACCCCTTTCCGTCACATTTCTCGCAATCTCCCATCAACTGCACGCCGCAGAACGACAGGACGGTGCCCAGTGCGCATCTCGCAGGACGTCGCCCCACCGGGCCGGGACACCGCGCGACCGGGACGCCGGCGCACCGGCGCCCTGACGGCAGCCCTCGCCCTGGCCTCGGCCCTGGTACTGGCCGGCTGCGGGGACACCGGGGCTCCCGTGGCGAGGACGGCGGGCGCCGGGACCCCGGCGGCCGCGGACACCGACCGGATCGAGCCGCTGACCGGCACGCCCGCACCGCGGCTGCCCGTCACGGTGACGTCGGCGGACGGGAAGCGGACCACGATCACCTCGGCGGACCGGATCGTGCCGCTGACCGGCAGCCTGAGCGAGATCGTCTTCACGCTCGGCCTCGGAAAGCAGGTCGTGGCCCGCGACATCACCGCCACCTTCGAACAGGCGGCGAAGCTCCCCGTGGTGACCCGGGCCCATGACGTGTCGGCGGAGAGCGTCCTGTCGCTGCGGCCCACCGTCGTCCTCGCCGACACCACGACCGGACCGGCCGAGGCCATCGGCCAGATCCGGGACGCCGGCATTCCGCTCGTGGTCGTCGAACCGGCCAAGGAACTCTCCGACGTCGGCCGCCGGATCGACACGGTGGCCGCAGCCCTCGGCGTACCGGAGTCCGGCGACGAGCTCACCGAGCGCACCCGGGACCGTATCGACGCCGTACGGAAGTCCGTCCCCGCACCGGCCGGCGGCGCCGGGAGGCCGCGCGTCGCCTTCCTCTATCTGCGCGGCTCCGCCTCCGTCTATCTGCTGGGCGGCCGGGAGTCCGGGGCGAGTTCGCTGCTCGAAGCGGCGGGCGCCGTGGACGCGGGCAAGGCGTCCGGGCTGAAGAAGGACTTCACCGCCATCACCAGCGAAGCCCTGGCCAAGGCGGCGCCCGACGCGATCCTCGTGATGACGAAGGGGCTCGACTCGGTCGGCGGCGTCGACGGGCTGGTGAAGATTCCGGGCGTCGCCGAGACCCCGGCCGGGATGGACCGGCGGATCGTCTCGGTCGACGACGGAGTGCTGCTGAACTACGGGCCGCGCACCGACCGGGTGCTGAGCGAACTGGTCGCCCAGCTCTACCCCGGGGACGGTGCGGCCAAGTGACCACCGCACACGAGGCATCCGCCGGCCGGGCGGTCCCCCGCGCGCGCCGCTCCACGGCCGTCACCCTGACCGCCGGACTGCTCGCCGCCCTGGTCGTGTGCTGCCTGCTGTCCGCCGGGCTCGGCGCGTACAGCATCCCGCTCGGCGACGTCCTCGGCTCCGTCCAGCACCGGATCGGGCTGGGCGGTCACGCCCTGGACCGGGTCGGCGAGAGCGTCCTGTGGAACGTACGGCTGCCGAGGGTCGTCCTCGCGCTGCTGGTCGGCGCCTCGCTCGGCTGCGCGGGGGCACTGATGCAGGGCGTGTTCGGCAATCCGCTCGCCGAGCCCGGCGTCATCGGGATCTCCGCGGGGGCGGCGGTCGGCGCGGTCGCCTCGATCGCGCTGGGGCTGAGCTTCTTCGGCAACTGGACCATCACCGTCTGCGCGTTCGTCGCCGGACTGCTCACCGTCCTGCTGGTGTACGCGCTGTCGCGGTCGGGCGGCCGGACGGAGGTGGTGACGCTGATCCTCACCGGCATCGCCGTCAACGCCTTCGCGGGCGCCCTGATCGGCCTGTTCATCTTCTTCGCCGACAACGCGCAGATCACCCAGATCACCTTCTGGCAGCTCGGCTCACTGGCCCAGGCCACCTGGCCCAAGGTGCTGGCCGTGCTGCCGTGCGCGGTCCTCGGCCTCGTCATCGCTCCGTTCTATGCCCGGAAGCTGGACCTGCTGGCGCTCGGCGAGCGGCCCGCCCGGCACCTCGGGGTCGACGTCGAACGGCTGCGCATGGTGCTGGTGCTCGTGGTGGCGCTGCTGACCGCCGCCGCTGTGGCGGTCGCCGGGATCATCTCGTTCGTGGGACTGCTGGTGCCGCACCTGCTGCGGATGGCGAACGGTCCCGGCCACCGCTTCCTGGTGCCCGGCAGCGCGCTGGGCGGCGCGCTGGTGCTCGTCGCCGGCGACCTCGCTGCCCGGACCGTCGCCGACCCGGCCGAGCTGCCGCTCGGCGTACTGACCGCGCTCTTCGGCAGCCCGTTCTTCTTCTGGCTGCTGCGCAGGACCCGTCGCAAGCAAGGTGGTTGGGCATGAGGACGCTGCGGAACCTCTTCGCGGTACGGGGGCGGACCCTGCCCGTGCCCGTCTCCCCCGGCGACCCGCTCGCCGAGGCGCGCGGGCTGCGGGTCCGCCTGGGCGGGCGGCAGGTGCTCGGCTCCATCGACCTGACGGCCCACGCGGGCGAGGTGCTGGCGCTCGTCGGCCCGAACGGGGCCGGCAAGTCGACCCTGCTGGCCGCGCTCGCCGCCGACCTGCCCGCCCAGGGCGGGGAGGTACGGATCGACGGGCGCCCGGTCACCGCCTGGTCCGCGCCCGAACTGGCCCTGCGCCGGGCCGTGCTGCCGCAGTCCGCCGCGCTCTCCTTCCCGTTCCCCGTGGAGGACGTCGTCCGGATGGGGCGGGCGCCCTGGGCCGGGACGGACCGGGCGGACGAGGACGACCCCGCGGTCCGCGCGGCGATGGCCGCCACCGAGGTCACCGAGTTCGCCGCGCGCCCCTTCTCCGCGCTCTCCGGCGGCGAGCGGGCCCGGGTCGCGCTGGCCCGGGTGCTGGCGCAGCGCGCCCCGCTGCTGCTGCTCGACGAGCCGACGGCCGCGCTCGACCTGCGCCACCAGGAACTGGTGCTGCGGATCTGCCGGGAGCGCGCCGCCGCCGGGGACGCGGTCGTCGTCGTCCTGCACGATCTGGGGCTCGCGGCCGCGTACGCGGACCGGACCGCGGTGCTGCACGACGGGCGGATCTCGGTGGCGGGCCCGCCGGCCGAGGTGTTCACGAGCGCGATGCTCAGCGGGGTCTACCGGCAGCCCGTCGAGGTGTTCCCGCATCCGCGGACCGGGGTGCCCCTCGTCGTGCCGGACCGGGCCTCTTGACCCTCGCTTGACCCGTTACGGGTTCGCTCATGGGTCGACCGTGATCCCCCCGTTCCTGTGCGTCCCCAGTGAGAGTTGAATCACTGCACGGAGGGGTATCGGTCAGGTAAGCCTCGGTTAAGTTAGGTCCGCCTCACCCGGCTCCGTCCGGCCGCGTTTCCGCTCTCCCCTCATCCCCATCCTCCTCCTTCGTCCTCATGTGGAGCCCGTATGCGAGCCGTTCGTTTCTCCGTCGTCACCGCTGCCGCCACCGTGGCCGCTCTGACCGCTGTCACGGGCTGCGCCGAGAAGAGCGACGGCAAGGGCGAGGGCGCCGTCCAGGTCGTCGCCAAGGACGACTCCTGCGACGTGTCGAAGACGAAGCTGCCGGCCGGTCACGTCGAACTGGCCGTCCAGAACAAGGGCTCCAAGGTCACCGAGGTCTACGTCCTGTTCCCGGACGACCGCATCGTGGCCGAGCGGGAGAACATCGGCCCGGGCACCAAGGCCACCATCACGGCCGAGATCAAGGCCGGTTCGTACGAGATCGCCTGCAAGCCCGGTATGAAGGGCCACGGCATCCGGCAGAAGATCGAGGTCAGCGGCGGCAAGGCGGCCAAGCGCAGCCCCGAGATGGACAAGGCCGTCGCCGCCTACCGCACCTACGTCCAGGCGCAGGCCGACGAGACCCTGCCGAAGGTCAAGGTCTTCACGGACGCCGTCGCCGCCGGCGACCTGGAGGCCGCGAAGAAGGCGTACGCCGACTCCCGGATCGGCTGGGAGCGCACCGAGCCGGTCGCCGAGTCCTTCGGTGACATCGACCCGAAGGTCGACGTCCGCGCGGACGGCCTGGAGGACGGCCAGAAGTGGACCGGCTGGCACCGCCTGGAGAAGGCGCTGTGGCAGGACAAGAAGCTGGGCGCCGAGGAGAAGGCCCTCGCGCCGACCCTCCACAAGGACCTGCTCGACTGGCAGAAGCGGGTCGGCACGGCGGACATCACCCCGACCTCGATGGCCAACGGTGCCAAGGAGCTCCTCGACGAGGTGGCGACCGGCAAGGTGACCGGCGAGGAGGAGCGCTACAGCCACACCGACCTGGTCGACTTCAAGGCCAACGTCGAGGGCGCGGAGCAGTCCTACCAGCTGCTGAAGCCGATCGCGTCGAAGAACGACGCGGCGCTGACCGCCACCCTGGACAAGCGGTTCGCGGCTCTGAACACGCTGCTCGACAAGTACCGCGAGGACAAGAGCTCCTACGCCTTCACCTCGTACGAGAAGGTCGGCAAGGCGGACCGCAAGGAGCTGTCCGACGCGGTCAACGCGCTGGCCGAGCCGCTCTCCCGGCTCGCCGCAGCGGTGACGAAGTAACCGGCCGGAAAGAGGTCCCGGGCATGTCCGAGCAGGATCAGCAGCCGACCGGCGACGCCGCCGGGACCCCCGGCCGTGCCCCCTCGCGGCGGGCGCTGCTCGGCTGGGGCGGCGCCGGGCTCGCGCTCGGTGCCGCGGTGGCCGGCGGTACCGCGGCCGCGGTGCGGTCCGGGGACACCGCCGTGACCGCCGCGGACAGCGGCGCCGCGGTGCCGTTCCACGGGGCGCACCAGGCCGGGATCGCCACCGCCGTCCAGGACCGGCTGCACTTCGCCGCGTTCGACGTCACGACGGAGGACCGGGCCGAACTGGTCGCGCTGCTCAAGGAGTGGACCCGGGCGGCCGAGCGGATGACGGCCGGGCACGCGGTCGGCGACGGCGCCTACGGGGGCCTGGCCGAGGCGCCGCCGGACGATACGGGCGAGGCGCTCGGCCTCAGGCCGTCCCGGCTGACGCTGACCGTCGGCTTCGGCCCGTCCCTGTTCGCGAAGGGCCGCTTCGGCCTGGAGGACCGGCGCCCCGGCGCGCTCGTCGACCTGCCGAAGTTCCCGGGCGACAACCTCGACCGGGCCCGCAGCGGCGGCGACCTGTGTGTCCAGGCCTGTGCGGACGACCCGCAGGTGGCGGTGCACGCCATCCGCAACCTCGCCAGGATCGGCATGGGCCGCACCGCGATCCGCTGGTCCCAGCTGGGCTTCGGCAAGACCTCGTCGACGACGCCCGACGCCCAGACCCCGCGCAACATGATGGGCTTCAAGGACGGCACCCGGAACATCTCCGGCACCGACACCGCGGCCCTGGACCGGCACGTGTGGGCCGACGGGAAGGACGCCGGCTGGATGGCCGGGGGTTCGTACCTGGTGGCCCGGCGCATCCGGATGCACATCGAGACCTGGGACCGGACCGGACTGCAGGAGCAGGAGGACGTCTTCGGCCGCGACAAGGGCGAGGGCGCCCCGGTCGGAAAGGCGAAGGAACGCGACGAGCCGTTCCTGAAGGCGATGCTGCCGACCGCCCATGTACGCCTCGCGCACCCCGACACCAACGACGGGGCGACGATCCTGCGGCGCGGCTACTCCTTCACCGACGGCACGGACGGCCTGGGCCGGCTCGACGCCGGGCTGTTCTTCCTCGCCTACCAGCGCGACACCCGCACGGCGTTCGTACCGCTGCAGCGGCGCCTGGCGGCACACGACGCACTCAACGAGTACATCCAGCACGTGGGTTCGGCGCACTTCGCCGTCCCGCCGGGCGTCCGGGACACGGACGACTGGTGGGGCCGGGCGCTGTTCTCGTAACGGGACTCGAAGCGGAAAGGGAACCGAGACGTGTTCAGTAACTACCTGATCGGCCTGCGCGAAGGGCTCGAAGCCAGCCTGGTCGTCTGCATTCTCATCGCGTACCTGGTGAAGACCGGCAACCGGAGCAGGCTGCTGCCGATCTGGATCGGTGTCGCCATCGCCGTCGTCGTCAGCCTGGCCTTCGGCGCCGGTCTCGAATTCGGTTCGCAGGAGATGACGTTCAAGGCCCAGGAGGCGCTGGGCGGTTCGCTGTCGGTCCTCTCGGTGGGCCTGGTCACCTGGATGGTCTTCTGGATGCGGCGCACCGCCCGGCACCTGAAGGCGGAGCTGCACGGCAAGCTCGACGCGGCGCTCGCGATGGGGACCGGTGCGCTGGTCGCCACGGCGTTGCTGGCGGTGGGCCGGGAGGGGCTGGAGACCTCGCTGTTCGTGTGGCGTGCGGTGCACGCGGCGGACGACGGCTGGCATCCGATGATCGGCGCGCTGCTCGGCATCCTGTCGGCCGTGGTGCTGGGCTGGCTGTTCTACCGCGGTGCGCTGCAGATCAACCTCGCGAAGTTCTTCACCTGGACCGGCGGCATGCTGGTGGTCGTCGCGGCGGGTGTACTCGCCTACGGAGTCCACGACTTGCAGGAGGCGGAGTTCATCGGCGGGCTGCAGAACCGGGCGTTCGACATCAGCGCCACGATTCCGCCGGACAGCTGGTACGGCACGCTGCTGAAGGGGACGTTCAACTTCCAGCCGGATCCGACCGTTCTCCAGATCACGGTGTGGGCGCTGTATCTGATCCCCACCCTCGCGCTGTTCCTGTCCCCGGTAGGGTTCGGACGGTCAGTGGGGGCGACGGATCAGAAGGCGCGGAAAGCAACGGATGAAAAGCCTGAGGCCGGTTCGGCTGGCGACGGGGCTCGCGGCAGCGACGGTGCTGAGCATGACGGCGAGCGGGTGCGTGACGGTGCACGGCGAGCTGGAAGTCGTCCCGGCGGCGACGCGGTCTGAGGCCGCGCAGGCCCTGAAGAACTTCACCGCCGCGTACAACGCGGCGGACAAGGCCTACGACCCCGCGCTGGACGAGGACGAGGTCACCGGTGCGCTCGGCGCGGTCAACCAGGCGGGTCTGCGGGCCCGGCAGAAGAACAATCCGGACGGCAACGCGAACCACCGGCCGCTGGAGCTGACCGACGCCACCTACGTCATCCCCGAGAAGGCGGGCTGGCCGCGGTGGTTCCTCGCGGACACCGACTCCAACCGTGACCAGGACGGCGGGAAGCTGGACACCCGCTGGCTGTTCGCCTTCGTCAAGTCCGGCCCCGGCCAGGGCTGGAAGGCCGCCTATCTCGCGGTCGTCGCCCCGTCCCGGATCCCCGACTTCGCTAAGGACGACGAGGGCCGGGCGAAGCCGGTGGCGGCGGACGGGCCCGGACTGGCGGTCGCCCCGAAGGACCTGGGCGCGCAGTACACGGGCTACCTGCAAAAGGGGACGCCGGACGCGTTCGCCCCCGGCACGGCCACCTCGGTCTGGCGCCAGAGCCGGCTGAACACGCGGCGGGCGGGTTTCTCGTACCAGTACATCGACCAGCCGCTGAACAGCGGCCTGTTCGCGCCGCTCGCCCTGGAGACGGACGACGGCGGCGCACTGGTCTTCTTCAGCAGCAAGCACTTCGAGCAGCAGACCGCGGCGCAAGGGCTGCGCCCGACGGTCAGCCGGGACGTCGAGGCGCTGCTGACCGGTGAGGTGCGGAGCACGCTCACCAAGGAGCGGATCTCGGGCCAGCTGGTGTACGTCCCGAAGAAGGGCGCAGGCACGGGCAAGGTGATCATGCTGAACCGGCTGCCGGGCCTGACGTCGGCCAAGGGTTCCTAGCAGCGGGCGGACGCACCGCGCCGACGGCGCCGGTCCGGCAGCACCGGGCGTGCGGGCGGAAGGCCCCGGACGCCCGGTCCGGGGCTCCCGCACGATCGCGGCGGGACGTCCCCTACCGGCTCAGCGGCCAGGCCACCGAGTCGTGGTCGACGTCGCTCTGCTCCGCGGAGCCCACGAACCGCGCACAGGCGTCCGTCAGGGTCTCCAGCAGCGTCAGCGGGTCGGGCAGCGGGTTCTCCGGCCCCCGCACCCAGCTGACGTCGAGTTCACCCGGGAGCATGGCCGGCGGCAGCAGCACGTAGCTGCCGCGGCAGTGCCAGCGCAGTCCTGGGTGCTCGTCCATCGTCTCGGGGTGGCAGTCCAGCTCGCACGGCCACCACTCGTCCTCGTCCTCCGGCGTACCGCGCGTCGCGGTGAAGAAGAGCATCCGGTCGTCGCCGGAGCGGGCCACCGGGCCCACGTCGATTCCGGCGGCGAGGAGCCGCTCCAGCGCCTGGGTGCCGGCCGAGAGCGGGACGTCGAGCACGTCGTGGATCATGCCGGTGGCCGTGATGAAGTTGGCCTGCGGCTGGCTGAGGGCCCAGCGCTCGATCTGTGCCCGGTCGGTGGTGGACTGGGTCTGCCAGGCGAAGGAGACCGGGTGCCTGGCCGGGGTGGGACAGCCGATGCGTTCGCACGAACATCGGTAGCCGACCGGGTGGGCGGCGGGCGCGATCGGCATCCCGGCCTCGGCGACAGCCAGGAGCAGCGCCTCCCGTGCGGTGCCGTCGACATCGCCCTGCTGCGGTTTGGGCCGTCGGCGCAGCCAGTGGGAAAACCTGCTCTCCGAGCCGCGACCGCGACTGAAATCGGCGCCCATCTATCCCCTTACCTCAGCGTTGCCCCTGCCCATGGTCCCACCATCCTGCGCTTCGGGTGGCCAGAGTCCTGAAGCGGGGTACGACCACCGATGGCCTCAGCTGACCGCTATCGCACTGTTTGTCGGGAAATGGCGGCCGAATTTCCGGTGATCGGAGCCCCTGGAAGGGGGCGGCCGGCGCCCGTGCACCCCACCGGGGGGCCGGATCTCACACAGCTGTACGGAACCACCCGATCGGTTCACTGCGCCGCGGCCCGGGACGGCGCACCATGGGCTTCACGCACACACCCGTGCGACGCACCGGCCGCAGCGGCCACCAATGCCGCCGCGACGATTCGTGAGGAGCCCTCATTGCCCACACGTCACCCCGCCGCCGCCCCTCATGAGGGCGCTTCGCGCCGCACCCCCGGCCGTCGGTCCACACCCCGCCGCTACCTGATGTGCGCCCCGGCGCACTTCAAGGTGACGTATTCCATCAATCCCTGGATGGACCCCACCAAGCCGGTCGACCTCCCGCTGGCCCAGACCCAGTGGGAGGACCTGCGCGACCGCTACCGCGCCCTCGGCCACACTGTCGAGCTCCTGGAGCCCCGCCCCGACCTGCCGGACATGGTCTTCGCCGCCAACGGGGCCACCGTCATCGACGGCCGGGTGCTGGGCGCCCGCTTCGCCTACCAGGAACGCTTCCCCGAGGCGGCCGCCCACCGCGACTGGTTCCGGAGCCACGGCTTCACCGAGATCCACGAGCCCGACCACGTCAACGAGGGCGAGGGCGACTTCGCGGTGACCTCCTCGTACGTCCTGGCGGGGCGCGGCTTCCGGTCCAGCCCGCTCTCGCACGACGAGGCGCAGGAGTTCTTCGGGCGGCCGGTGATCGGCCTCGATCTGGTCGATCCGCGCTACTACCACCTGGACACGGCGCTGAGCGTGCTCGACGACGCGGCCGACGAGATCATGTACTACCCGGGCGCCTTCTCGCCGGGCAGCCGGGCCGTGCTGGCCCGGCTCTTCCCGGACGCGCTGATCGCGAGCGAGGCGGACGCGGCCGCGTTCGGGCTGAACGCGGTGAGTGACGGGCTGCACGTGCTGCTGCCGCAGGCCGCCACGGGTCTGTTCGACCCGCTGCGGGACCGCGGCTTCGAGCCGGTGCCGATGGACCTCGGCGAGCTGCTCAAGGGCGGCGGCAGCGTGAAGTGCTGCACCCAGGAGCTGCGCGGCTAGCCGCGGGCCGGATCAGGGGCCCGAGGGCTCCTGGTCCGGGTCCTGCGGGGGCGGCCAGGCGTCGCCCCAGTCGATGTCCCGGGCGGCGCGGTAGAGCGCGCCGTGCCGCTTGGTGACCGTGGCCCGCCGCAGGCCCTCGTCGCGGGTGCACAGCTCCAGCAGCACCTGGCCCTTGCGGATCTGCGGCCGGCGGGTGATCCGTTCCGCCACGGGCCGCGGGGTGAAGCGGGTGGCCACCACGTAGCTGAACTTCTCGTCCTCGTACGGCAGCGAGCCGCCCTTCACCTTCCGGTGCAGCGAGGAGCGGCTGACCCGGGCCGAGAAGTGGCACCAGTCGGTGCCCGGCTCGATCGGGCAGGCGTCGCTGTGCGGGCACGGGGCGGCGACGGTGAGCCCGGCGGCGGTCAGCCGGTCCCGGGCCTCGATGATGCGCGCGTAGCCGTCGGGGGTGCCCGCTTCGACGACCACGACGGCCTGCGCGGCGCGGGCCGCGTCGTCGACGAGCGCGGTGCGGGCCTGCGGGGTGAGCTCGTTGAGCACGTAGGAGACGGTCACCAGGTCGGTGGCGCCGAGGGCGAGGTCCTGGCCGATCCGGGCCCGCTGCCACTCGGCGGCCCGCAGCCCGGGGATGCCGGAGACCCCGGCCAGCTCGCGGCCCAGCGCGAGGGCGGGCTCGGCCCAGTCCAGGACGGTGGTCCGCGGTCCCTCCCAGGCCCCGGCGACCGCCCAGCTCGCCGCGCCGGTGCCGCCACCGACGTCGGTGTGGGTGGCCGGTGCCCAGTCCGGGGCGGCCTCGCGCAGGGCGTCGAGGGCGGACCGTACCGCCTCGAAGGTCGCGGGCATCCGGTACGCGGCGTACGCGGCGACGTCCGAGCGGTCCCGGAGCACCGGGGTGTCGGTGGGAATGGTCCCCCGGTAGTGGGCGATGAGCCGGTCGACGGCCTGGGTGGCCTGCCTGGGCGGCAGCCCGTCCAGGAGTCCGGCGAGGGCCGCGCGCAGGGCGTTCGCGGTGGGGAGGGTGGCGTTCACCGACGAATTGTAGGCGGACGCGGACGGCCCGGGGCCCGGCACGGAATCGGGACGGAACGGCTACGGAACCGAACGGCGAAGCCACTACGACCAGTTGCTACGCTGACCGGCGCGAGGTCGCGTCATGTTCATCGGGGGGACCATGAGACTGCAGTTCGGGCGCCTGGCTCCGGTCGGCGGAGGGACAGTGAGGCAGCGAGTCGTGCGCCTGGCCCTGGTCGGCGGGGTGCTGGTGCTGGCCCTGCTCCTCCTGCTGTCCACCTGCGGCGGCGGTGGCGGGAGCGGCAAGAAGGACGACGCCAAGCCGAAGAAGCCCAAGCGGACGAGTGCGGGTCCGGCGACGCAGCTGACCGTTCCGGCGGCGTACACCACACAGCGCGGCTGGGAGCTCATCGGCACCTCGCCCGACTACGCGCTGTCCCGGACGACGGGGCGGCTGGCCTATCTGGTGCGGACCGCGGAGGGCGAGTACCAGCTGCGGACCATCGACTCGGAGACCGGGCGGGCCGGCTGGAGCGGGGACGCCTGGCGCCCGCCGGCCGCGACGCACTTCCCGAAGCTGCTCACCGTCACCACGGACGACCAGGAGTACTTCGTGACCTGGGCGTACGGAAAGGTCGGCGAGGACGCTCCGGCGCCCGCCGACCGGATCGTCTCCCTCGACGTGTACACCGTGGAGGACGGCAGCCGGCAGCGCGTCGAGGTGCCGTGGAGGTCGGTGCCGACCGTCAACGTGACCGGCCCCGGCATCGTGATCGGCGACGGCGGGTCCACGAGCGTGGTGGTGGACCCGGCGACCGGCCGGGTCTCCAAGGTCCCCGCCAAGGCGCTGAAGTACCCCAAGGGCTGCGCGTCCTGCAAGCAGCTCACCGAGGTACGCGGACTGACCTCGAAGGGCCTGCTGGTGAGCGGGTCCCGGGAGTTCTGGGTGCAGGGCGGCTGGTTCAGCCGGAACGTGGCGCCCAAGGGCACCGACCGGCAGAGCGGCATCCCGACCTCCGTGGCGCCCGGGGTGGTGCTGGCGAGGTGGCAGCTCGCGAAGGGCTCGAAGCTCGCCGCGACCCATGAGCTGTGGGCGGTGCACGACGCGGAGACGGGCAAGGCGCTGGTCTCCGTGCAGTGCCACAAGCCGGCGATCGCGCCGGGGCAGTACCCGCAGGCCGTCGTCTCCCCGTCGGGCGACTACCTGGTGGCCGGGAACCTCGCCTTCGACCTGGAGAACGGCAAGGGCTTCTGCTTCGAGGACACCGAGGGCTCGAAGACGCTCGCGCTGGCGTCCGTGACCGACGACGGAACGGCGTACGGGGCGACGAACGTGCGCAACGCGGCGGACGCGCTGGCCGGCGGCGGCTTCCCGGTCGAGGCGCAGATCTCGGCGGGGACGGCGGACCCGCTGGCCCCGAACGTGCGGATGCCCGGCGCCGAGGGCGCCGAGGGGGTCGGCCTGTTCCGCTGGACCGACGACAAGGACCGGCTGCACCTGATCGGCTACCCGCGGGAGGACTGACCTCCCGCGGCGGGAGCCGCGCGGCCTCAGATCCGCGCGGCCACCTGCTGCCAGGGGCGGCACATCGCCAGGAAGCAGACCAGCGCGCCCACGGCGCAGACCAGCTGCACGACGGCCATGGGTACGGCCGTGGCCTCCCCCGCGATCCCGACGAGCGGCGAGGCGACGGCGCCGATCAGGAACGAGGACGTGCCGAGCAGTGCGGAGGCGGAGCCGGCGGCGTGCTTGGTGCGCATCAGCGCCTGGGCGTTGGTGTTCGGCATCGCCAGGCCCATCGCCGACATCAGCACGAACAGTCCGGTCGCCACCGGGAAGAGCCCGACGTCCCCGAAGACCCCGGACGTCATCAGCAGGAGCGCCGTCGCGGCCAGCACGATGACGCCGAGCCCGAAGCCGAGCGCCTTGTCGAGGCTGATCCGGCCGACGAGGATCTTGCCGTTGATCTGGCCCACGGCGATCAGTCCGACGGAGTTGATGCCGAAGAGCAGGCTGAAGGTCTGCGGCGAGGCACCGTAGATCTCCTGGACGACGAACGGGGACGCGCTCACGTAGGCGAAGAGCGCGGCGAAGGCGAGGCTGCCCGCGATCATGTAGCCGCTGAAGACGCGGTCGGCGAGCAGGGCGCGCATGGTGCGCAGGGCGTCGCCGATGCCGCCGGTGTGGCGTTCGGAGGGCGGCAGGGTCTCGTGCAGCCACTTCCAGACGACCAGGGTGAGCAGGACGCCGACCACGGTGAGGACGGCGAAGATGCCGCGCCAGTCGGTGATCCGCAGGACCTGGCCGCCGATGACCGGGGCGATGACCGGCGCGACGCCGGAGATCAGCATCAGCGTCGAGAAGAACCTGGCCATGTCCACGCCGTCGTACAGGTCGCGCACCACGGCGCGGGCGATGACGATGCCTGCGGCGCCCGCGAGGCCCTGGACGAGGCGGAAGCCGATGAGGAGTTCGGCGGTCGGGGCGAAGACGCAGATCGCGGTGGCGAGGACGTAGACGACCATGCCGAGCAGCAGCGGGCGGCGCCGGCCCCAGCGGTCGCTCATCGGTCCGACGACGACCTGGCCGAGCGCCATACCGGTGAGGCAGGCGGTGAGGGTGAGCTGGACCGTCGACGCGGGTGCGTGCAGCGCGTCGGTGACGGCGGGGAGCGCCGGGAGGTACATGTCCATGGAGAGCGGCGGCAGCGCGGTCAGTCCGCCGAGGACCAGGGTGACGAGGAGTCCGGTGCGCCGGGCCGCGGTGGTGGCGGCGGGTCCGGGTGGAGGGGTGGCGGGCCTGCCGGGAAGTCCGGCCCCGGCCGCGGTGTGGGTGGTGGGTATCTGCTGGGCCCGGCTGACGCCGCTCTCCGGCATTCTCATCTCCATAGTTGTTGAATCCGCCTCTATGCTCTCAGCTCAGCCGGAATGGTCGATACCTTTTTGGGAGCGTGCATGAGCAGGACTGTCCGTTGGGGCGTGCTGGCGACCGGTGGGATCGCGGCGACGTTCACCGCCGACCTGCAGGCGATGCCCGATGCGGAGGTGGTGGCCGTGGCCTCCCGTACGGACGCCTCGGCGAAGGCGTTCGCGGAGCGGTTCGGGATACCGAAGGCGTACGGGAGCTGGGCCGGGCTCGTCGCCGACGAGGACGTCGACGTGGTGTACGTGGCCACGCCGCACTCCGCGCACCGGGAGGCGGCCGGGCTCGCCCTGGAGGCCGGCAAGCACGTGCTGTGCGAGAAGGCGTTCACCATCAACGAGCGCGAGGCGCGGGAGCTGGTGGAGCTCGCCCGGGACCGCGGTCTGTTCCTGATGGAGGCGATGTGGACGTACTGCAACCCGGTCATCCGGCGGATGACGGAGCTGGTGCGGGACGGGGCGATCGGCGAGATCCGGACCGTGCAGGCCGACTTCGGCTTCGCGGGTGACTTCGGTCCCGAGCACCGGCTGCGCGATCCCGCGCTGGGCGGCGGCGCCCTGCTGGACCTCGGGGTGTACCCGGTGTCGTTCGCGCAGCTGCTGCTGGGTGAGCCGGACCGGGTGCAGGCCGATGCGCTGCTGTCGCCGGAGGGTGTCGACCTGAACACCGGGATGCTGCTGGGCTGGGAGTCGGGCGCGACCGCGCTGCTGTCCTGCTCGCTGGTCGGACACCATCCGACGGCCGCCACGGTCATCGGGACGGCCGGGCGGATCGACTTCCCGGAGGGCTTCTTCTATCCGCGGGGCTTCGTGCTGCACCGGGCGGGCGGCGAGCCCGAGGAGATCACCTCGGGGCCCGGGCCGCAGGGCCTGACGGGGATGCAGTTCGAGGCGGCCGAGGTGATGCGGGCGGTCCGGGCGGGCGAGACGGAGTCGCCGCTGGTGCCGCTGGACGGTTCGCTGGCGGTCATGCGGACGCTCGACGCGGTACGTGAGCGCGTCGGCGTCCGCTACCCCGTGGACGGCGCGGTGCGGTAGGGCCTGGGGCCCCTCGCGGTCAGGCCGGGTTGAGGCCCTGGTCGCCCACCTCCGTGACGAACGAGGCCGCGGTCGTCACGGGGGCGCCGGGCGTGGTGACGGCGGACACCGTGCGGTAGTCGGCGCGTGCCCGGCGCTCCTGGAGGGTGACGACGGCGTAGCCGCGGCGGCCGTTGTAGAACTTCATGTGCGGGTTGGCGGTCGTGAGGTTCGACCAGTTCGCGGGCTTCTCCGATCCGTCCTTGCCGCTGGCGACGGACGTCGCGACGATCTCGGTGCCGACGGTGCGGGACGAGGGGTCGTCGAAGTCCTGCTTCAGGTCGAAGGCGTAGCCGACGTGCACATCGCCGGTGAGGACCATCAGGTTGTCCACCCCGGTGGCCTCGGCGCCCCGCAGGATCCGGTCGCGGGACGCCGGGTAGCCGTCCCAGGAGTCCATGGAGAGCTTGTAGGCGTCGGTGGGGACGTCGCGCCGCTGGGCGAAGGTGACCTGCTGCGGGACGACGTTCCAGGTGGCCCGCGAGTGGCGCCAGCCGTCGATCAGCCAGCGCTCCTGGGCGGCTCCGGTCAGGGTGCGCGAGGGGTCCTCGGACTCGGGCCCGGGGGTCTGCCAGCCGTCGCCGTACGCCTGGTCGCTGCGGTACTGGCGGGTGTCGAGGATGTCGAACTGGGCGAGCCGGCCGAACTGCAGGCGCCGGTAGAGCTTCATGTCCGGGCCGTGCGGCTGCTGCGGGGTGCGCAGCGGCTGGTTCTCCCAGTACGCGCGGTAGGCGGCGGCCCGGCGGATCAGGAACTCCTCGGGCGGCACGCTGTTCTCGGGGGTGTCGCCGGCGTAGTTGTTCTCGGTCTCGTGGTCGTCCCAGGTGACGACGAAGGGGTGCGCGGCGTGGGCGGCGCGCAGGTCGGGGTCGGACTTGTAGAGGGCGTACCGCAGCCGGTAGTCCTCCAGCGTGGTCGTCTCCCGGTTGAAGAGGGCGGGCAGGGTGCGGTCGGTGTAGTTGCGGGCCCCGCCGGTCGCGGTGACGGCGTACTCGTAGAGGTAGTCACCGAGGTGGAAGACGACGTCGACGTCCTCCTGGGCGAGGTGCTTGTACGCGGTGAAGTAGCCGTCGTGGTAGGCCTGGCAGGAGACGGCGGCCAGGCTCAGTTCGCGCTTGTGCGCGCCGGGGGCGGGCGCGGTGCGGGTCCGGCCGACCGGGCTGGTCCACTGCCCGGCGCGGAAGCGGTAGTAGAGGACCCGGTCCGAGTCGAGGCCTCTGACCTCCACGTGGACGCTGTGGTGGAACTCCGGGTGGGCGAGGGCGGTGCCGCGCCGGACGATGCGCTGGAAGCGCTCGTCGCGGGCGAGCTCCCAGCGCACCTCGATCCGGGCGGCGGGCAGTCCGCTGTCGGGCTCGAACGGGCGGGGCGCGAGCCGCGTCCACAGCAGGACGGAGTCGGGCAGCGGGTCACCGGATGCGACGCCCAGGGTGAACGGGTCGTCGCCGATCTGCCGGCCGTCGAGCTCGGCGGCGCTCGCCGATCCCGCGGCCGGCAGTCCGACCGAGAAGGCGAGTGCGGCGGCGGCTCCGGTGACGGTGAGAAAGCGGCGGCGGCCGGTGTGCCGGGCCGCGTCGCGCAGCTCCTGCTGGTGCGATGAGTACGTCATCTGTCCCTCCCCTGACTGGTGATGTGGGGGAAGTCCACCGGGCCGGCACATCGGGCGGTTGTCGTGCTCGCGTCGCACGGGCGTCGCCTGGATGAGGAATGCGGCAGGAATGGATCCCCAGGGGCAAACACCGCGTATGCGGCCAAAACCATGATCATTAAGACCGGGGGTGCCGCCTCAGGGAATCGCCGGTACCGTGCACGGAAATCACCCCCCGGGGACGTGAACCCCCCGTCCGGACGCACGATTTGACCCCGGCGCGCCCACCGGCACCGGGGCCGGGGGCCGCTGGGCGTACGCTGCCGCACCATGAGCAACAAACTGTTGAACTCCACGACGAAGGCGGCCGTGGTCACGGGCGCGGGCTCCGGGATCGGCCGGGCGGTGGCGCTCGCCCTGAGCGGCGCCGGCTGGTCGGTGGCGCTCGCGGGCCGCCGCCCCGGGCCGCTCACCGAGACCGCCGCGCTGGCCGGACCGGACGCCCGGGTGATCACCGTCCCCGCCGACGTGTCGCGCCCGGACGACGTGGACGCCCTCTTCTCCGCCGTACGGGAGTGCTTCGGCCGCCTCGACCTGCTCTTCAACAACGCGGGCACCTTCGGGCCCCGCTCCGTGCCGGTCGAGGACCTCGGCTACGACGACTGGCGCACGGTGGTCGACGTGAACCTGACGGGGGCGTTCCTGTGCGCGCAGGCGGCGTACCGGCAGATGAAGGAACAGGATCCGCAGGGCGGGCGGATCATCAACAACGGCTCGGTCTCCGCGCACGCGCCGCGCCCGCACTCGGTCGCCTACACCGCGACCAAGCACGCCATCACCGGCCTGACGAAGTCGCTCTCGCTTGACGGGCGCCCGTACCGGATCGCCTGCGGACAGATCGACATCGGCAACGCCGCGACCGAGATGACCGAACGGATGCAGACCGGCATCCTCCAGGCCAACGGCGAACTGGCCGTGGAGCCGGTGATGGCCGCCGCGGACGTGGCCAGGACGGTGGTCCACATGGCGGATCTGCCGCTGGAGGCCAACATCCCGTTCATGACGGTGATGGCGACGGCGATGCCGTACGTGGGCCGGGGCTGACGGATCCGGGCCGGAACCGACTCCGAGCGACCACAACTGACCGGCCCTCACACCGGAAACGACCGATACCCGCCGGACCGGCGCCCCACCCGGTCCGGCAAGCGCGTGCTGCCCTTATGCTCACAGTTCTTCACCGGAACTCCACACAAGGAACACAGCATGCGCATACGCACCGCGGTGCCCCTCGCCTTCGCCGTCACCACCGCCCTCACGGGCTCCCTGCTCCTCGCCACCCCGGCCTCGGCCGCGAAGCACCAGGGCGGGGTGCACCTGGGGAAAATCCAGTACGACAGCCCCGGCAAGGACACCCGGTCCACCACCTCGCTCAACGCCGAATGGGTGGAGATCCACAACAACACCAAGGCGAAGGTGCAGCTCAAGGGCTACCGGCTGAAGGACAACACCGGATACACCTACACCTTCCCCTCCTACGCCGTCGGCGCCGGCAGGACCGTCCGGGTCCACACCGGCAAGGCGAAGAACAGCTCGGGCCACGTGTACTGGAACCGCGGCTCGTACGTGTGGAACAACACCGGTGACAAGGCGCGGCTGATCAAGCCGAATGGCAAGCTCCTCGACTCCTGCTCCTGGACGAAGGCGAGCAAGGGCACCAGGAACTGCCACTGACCCGCCCGCCGCGGTCCGCGGGCATCCGGGTCCCGCCCGGTGAGGGGGCGGGCGGGACCAGGGGGGAATGCCCCGGACCGCGGCACGGTTGTGCCGCACATGACTGAGCTTCCCGAGACCGCGATCCTGCGCTACACCGCCTTCTCCAGCGACCCGGAGGGCGGCAATCCGGCCGGGGTCGTGCTGGACGCGTCCGCTCTGGACGACGCGGGCATGCTCGCCGTCGCGGCGGAACTCGGCTACAGCGAGTCGGCGTTCCTGACCGGTCCGGCCGAGGCGTCGGCGCCCGGCGCGCGCGGCTATTTGATCCGCTACTTCAGCCCGAAGGCCGAGGTTCCCTTCTGCGGACACGCCACCGTGGCGACCGCGCTGGCGCTCGCCGAGCGGGACGGCCCCGGCGACCTGGAGTTCAGCACCGCCGCCGGACCGGTGCCGGTGACCGTCGCCCGCGAGGGCGCCGAACTGCGGGCGACCCTCACCAGCGTGGAGCCGCACGTCACCGAGGTCGCCCCGGAGGACGTGACGGAGGCGCTGGCCGCCCTGGACTGGCCGGCCGCCGACCTCGACCCGGCACTGCCGCCCCGGATCGCCTACGCGGGCGCCCGCCATCTGGTGCTGGCCGCCGCGACCCGTGAGCGGCTGGCCGCGCTCTCCTACGACTTCGCACGCCTCGAAGCGCTCATGCACCGGCTGGACCTGACCACGCTCCAGCTGGTGTGGCGGGCCTCGGAGACCGTCTTCCACGTCCGCGACCCGTTCCCGGTCGGCGGTGTGGTCGAGGACCCCGCGACGGGAGCCGCGGCGGCCGCCTTCGGCGCGTACCTGCGCGCCCTGTCCCAGGTCCCGGAGACCGCGGGACTGACGCTGCACCAGGGGGAGGACATGGGCCGCCCCGGCACCCTGACCGTCACCCTGCGCGCGGGCGACGCCCGGGTACGGGTGAGCGGTACCGGCACCGCGATCCCGGCACCGGCCGGCGCCTGACGGCCCGCCGCGGCCGGCCTCAGCGGGCGAGGAACTCCCGGTACCAGGGGGCGTGCGCGGCGAAGGACGTGCGGAAGTCCGGGCCCGGGGGGCAGCCGAGGTCCCGGCCGACGCGTCCGTCGGCGAACCAGTGGTCCACGGTGAGCATCTCGAAGTGGTGCTTGGCGTACGGCACACCGGCCAGCCGCGCACGGGCCTCGTCCAGCCCGATCTCCGTACCGGCCCAGGGCAGTCCGAGCTCGCCCAGCACCGTCGACAGCAGCTCGGAACAGGTCACCGGGTCGGGGTGATTGACGTGGTAGACACCGGCCGGGGCCTCGGGTGCGAGCGCCGCCCCGAGCAGGGCACGGCCCAGGGTCTCCACATCGATCAGCGAATGGCGCGCGTCGCAGCCGGCCGGGGCGGCCGACAGGTACCGCAACAGGGCGACCAGCCCGGGAATCGCCCACCGGTCCCCCGGCCCGTGGACGATGTGCGGGCGGAGCACCGCTCCCCCGGCCGCCAGGACGTGCTTCTCGCCGGCGGCCCGGGTGAGGCTTATGGCGGAGGCCGGGGCGGGCTCGGCCTCGCCGGGGAGCAGCGCAGCGAAGGGGCCGCGGCCGTAGACGGCCGCGGTGCCGAGCTGGATGATCCGGCCGGCTCCGGCGCGCACGGCCTCGTCGACCAGGCCACGGGTGCCGTGGTCGTTGACGGTGCGGGCGGTGGGTTCGTCCGAGCCGACCTGGGCGGCGCAGTGGATCACGGCGTCGACGCCGTCGCAGCTGCCGCGCAGCGACGCGGGGTCGGCGAGATCCCCGTACACGGTCTCGAAGCCGGACCCGGGTGCCGTCGTGGCGGGGACGTCCGGCGCGGTCCGGTGGGTCATCAGGCGCAGCCGGACGCCGGGCGTCGCGAGGGCGGCGGAGACCACCCGGCTGCCGATGAAGCCGGCTGCTCCGGTGATGAGGATGCGAGGGGTCATGAGAGGTCGCTCCGGGCGTCGCCGGCGCCGGCCCGGTGGGGGTCCGGCGCGCGGAGGGTGCAGGTGAAAGCGGGTTCGCCGTCCTGGACGGCCCGTATGAGTACGCCGGCGGGCGATTCCTCGTCGGCGGGGAGCGGGGTGGCCTCGATCAGGCAGGGGCGGTCCAGCTCCACGTACTGCAGGAAGTCGGCCTGCATCTCGGTGGGCAGGAAGGTCCGGCCGGGGGCGATGGCGTGTGCGGCCTGCCGGGCCGCCTCCAGCAGGAGGATGCCCGGCACATGGTCGTTGGGGCGGCCGAAGAGTGTCGGATGCCGGGTGTCGAGCCGCAGCAGCCAGGTGCCGGGATCGGGGGCGGGTGCGAGGACGACGTCCCGTTCGGAGGTCCTGCCGACCGTGCTCGGGGCGACGGCGGGCAGGAGGGGTATCGGGGTGCCGAGCACGGCGGCGCGGTGGCCGCGCATCCGCTGGTAGACCCCGGCCGATGTGCAGCTGATCCGGCCGCCGCCGGAGGCGAGTACGGTGCCGTGGCGGTGCAGGAGGAGTTCGAGGTGCATGGAGCCGAGGCTCCGGCCGCGGCGGCGGATCCGGGAACAGGACACGTCCACCGTGATGTCCCAGGGGTCGTCGCCCAGCTCCAGCCGTCCGGACACGGAGGTGTACCGCAGCTCCCACATCACGAAGGCGTCGCCGACCGGCACCCCGAACTGGTCGTGGGCGATCAGCATCGTCGTCTGCCGCATGGTCTCCGCTATGAGCAGCGGGTCCTGGTGGCGTCCGTCGACGGGGCTGAAGAACCGGTGGTCCCGCGGCCAGTGGGCCGACACCGAGAACTGTGTGTCGGTGAGCCGGGTCAGGCCGGTGGGAAAGACGTCCTGCCGGTCGGTCCGGTGGACCAGCTGTCTCAGCCGGTCGGGTGAGCCGCCTCTGGCGCCGGGCTCCTCCGCACCCGCGACGGGGGCGGCCCCCTGTCCTGCGGCGGCGGAGGCCTCGTCACGGCCGGTGCCCGCGGAGTGACCGGCGTGCTCGGCGCTCTCCACCGACATCGAAGCGCTGCGTGAGGTGAGCTGAACCATGAAGTTCCCCCAAGTGGATCCGAGTCAAGGGGCCGAGCCGCCCCGCAGTAAGATACTGACAGCCCCGTTTTTCTTTCCAGCCAACCCCCTGTGGCCACGACCACGCCACCACTAGAGAGAAGCTGATGGCACAGCAGGCGCGCGCGATCCAAACCCGCCGGTCGATCCTGGTGGCGGCCGCCGACGTGTTCGACGAGCGCGGCTACAGCAGTGCCACGCTGAGCGAGATCCTGGCGCGTGCGGGGGTGACCAAGGGCGCGCTGTACTTCCACTTCGCCTCGAAGGAGGATCTCGCGCTCGGGGTGATGGACATCCAGCTGCACAGCGATCCGCTGCCGCCGCAGCTGACGAAGCTCCAGGAGCTGGTGGACCAGGGCATGCTCCTCGCCTACCGGCTGCGCCATGAGCCCCTGGTCCGCGCTAGCGTCGGCCTGGCCATGGACCAGGCCGTGGAAGGCCTCGACCGGGGTACGCCGTTCCGTGGCTGGATCGACCGGCTCGAACACCTGCTGATAGCGGCCAAGGGCCAGGGCGAGCTGCTGCCGCACGTCGATCCGGGCGAGGCCGCCGAGATGCTGGCCGGTGCGTTCTCCGGCATCCAGGTGATGTCCCAGGTCCTGTCCAACCGCGAGGACCTGGGCCGGCGGATCTCGGTCCTGCTGCATTACGTACTGCCGAGCCTGTCCACGCCGGCCGTCCTGGCCACGCTGGACATGGCCGAAGACCGCGGTGAGCGTCTGCTCCGGAGCCTCGAAACCGTACCGAGCCAGGTCGGCGCCCCCAACTGACCCACCCGGCGGGCCTCCTGACGACCCGAAACCAAACCGGACGGTCCGCAACCACTCGTCCGCCCGGACCGGCCACGGCCGTCTCCAAGACCGTTCCCCGGTCCGGTGCCGACCCCATCCGCCCTCCGCTCCGTATTGTCGGTTCCCCACCGTCAGCCGTCCGGCAGGAGCAGCCGATGTCCGTCCGTCGTGTCGTCCCCAACATCCCGGCCGGCCCCGCCGACGCTACCGCCGACGCCCCCGCGGCGCTGCGGGCCAGCGCCGACTTCTACGGGCTCCTGGGCTTCGAGGAGGTCATGAACCACGGCTGGATCATGACCCTCGCCTCGCCCTCCCACCCCACGGCCCAGATCAGCGTCATGACCGCCGACCTGACCGGTCCCGTCACCCCGGATCTGAGCGTGGAGGTGGAGGACGTGGACGCCGCGTACACCGCGATGACGGACAGCGGCGCGGAGATCGTGTACGGCCCGCGCGACGAGGAGTGGGGCGTGCGCCGCTTCTTCGTACGGGATCCCAACGGGCGCGTCATCAACGTGCTGAGCCACCGGCACTCCTGAGCCGGCCGGCTCTCTCACGGGGCTACTGCCGCTGCGGCTCCGGTTCCGCCGCGTCGACCGCGGCCAGCCAGGCGTCGGCGATCAGCCGGTGCCCGAGCGGACTCGGGTGGACTCCGTCGCGCGCCAGCTCCACGGCCTCCCGCTCCTGCGCCGCACGGTTCAGGACGTGGTCCGCGCGGACCACGTCGGCCCCGTGGGCCAGGGCGGCCCGGAGGACGGCGTCGGTGCGCGGCGCCAGGTCCTCGAACCAGCCCTCCTGCTCCGGGGTGACCGGCAGCAGGAACGGGGTGATGACGACGAGCCGCGCGGAGAGCTGTTCCGCGGTGTCCGCGAGCAGCCCGCCGAGGCACGCCTCGAACGCGTCGACCGGGCTGGGGAGCCCGCTGTCGTAGTACCGCCAGGTGTCGTTGATGCCGATCTTGACCGTGACCACGGTGGGCCGGAGTCCTATGCAGTCGGTGGCCCAGCGGGATTCGAGGTCGTACACGCGGTTGCCGCTGATCCCCCGGTTGATCACGCGGGGAGCGGTGGCGGTTCCGCCCTGCGCACGCTCCCGCAGGGTCTGCGCGACCGCGTCGACGTATCCGTTGCCGAGCGAGGCGGAGTCCGCCCGGTCGCGGCCCGCGTCGGTGATGGAGTCACCGATGAACAGGAGTGTGTCGGAACCCTTGATGTGCATGTCTGCCGTCCTGGCGTCGAAATGGACCGGTCCGGGGGCCCGTGACGAGCCGCACCCCCGGGTGAGCAGTCAACTACACGCGCCGGGGAGATCCTTGTGGCCGGGGCGGGTCTGCTCCTCGTCCGCCAGTTGGTAGCCGTCCGCCTGCGAGCGGAACATGTGCGCGTACTTTCCGTCCAGGTCGAGAAGGGCGGAGTGCGTGCCTTCCTCCACCACCCGGCCCTGCTCCAGGACCAGGATCCGGTCCGCGTCGCGGACGGTGTTGAGCCGGTGGGAGATGAGCAGGCTGCTCCGCCCCCGCCGGTGTTCCCGGAGTCCGAGGTGGATCTCGCGCTCGGCGACCGGGTCCAGCCCGGAGGAGGGTTCGTCGAGGATCAGCAGGTCGGCATCGGTCCGCAGAAGTGCCCTGGCCAGGGCGACGCGCTGCCATTGGCCTCCGGACAGGAGCACACCCGTCCTGTCCGGAGCCGGGTCCGGTTCCGGCTCCGGGGGTGCGGAGCGTGACAGGCGGCGTCGCCCGCGGCCCACCGTGGTGGTCGGGGCGGGCTCGGGCAGGTGCATCCGGCTGAGCCAGGTGTCGTATCCGTGGGGCAGCGCGTGGAGGACGGTGTCGATGCCGGCCCGGTCGGCCGCCCTGCGCAGCCTCGGCCGGTCCCCGGCAGCGCCGAGGTCGCCGATGGCGATGTTGTCGGCGGCGGACATGTCGTACGCCATGAAGTCCTGGAACACCACGCCGATGCGGCGCCGCAGCGAGGTCAGGTCGACGGCCGACAGGTCGGTGTCGTTCCAGGTGACCTCGCCCCGCGTCGGCCGGTAGAGACCGGCCATGAGTTTGACGAGCGTGGACTTGCCCGCGCCGTTCAGGCCCACGAGGGCCACGGACTCGCCGGGGCGGATCTCCAGGTCCACTCCGCGCAGGACCCATTCATGGCTGGGGTGGTAGCGGAACCAGACGTCGCGAAGGGCGATGCCCTCGGTGAGGGGCGGCGCCTCGCACAGATCACCGGCCGGTGCCGGGCCCGGACCGACCAGCTCGCTGTAGTGGCCGAAGAGTGTCAGGGACTGGCTGATGGTGCCGTAGACCCCGGTCAGTGAGGAGATGGTCAGCTGGACGGTGGCGAGTGCCGCGGTGACGATCGCCAGCTGCCCGATGCTCCCCCGCCCCGTGTCGATCAGGTGCACGGCGATGGCGATCGAGACCCCGGCAAGGCCTGCCGACAGCAGGGCGAGGGCGGATTCGACCCGAAGGACGGTCCGGTCCACGCGTCGCTCACCCGCTTGGGCCGATCCCAGGTCGCCGAGCATCCGCTCCCGGAAGAACCGGCCGAGTCCGTACAGGCGGATCTCCTTCGCGGCCCGCACGTCGGTCAGCAGGGCCGCGTGGAAGATCTGGCGCCGGAGGAAGGGAGTGACCAGCTGCGCCATGTCGCTCCGCCGGCGGCCCAGCTTCACCTGGGCGTAGAGCGCCGGGAGGGTGGCGGAGAGCACCAGAAGAGCGATGAGCGGGGAGAAGGCCCACAGGACGGCGACGAATCCTCCGACGGTCAGCATGCTCTGCACCGTGCCGAGCACCATGCCGGCCACGAGCTGGGGACTGGTCTGGCTGGCCTGTCTGGCGAGTTGCAGACGGTCCTGGAAGGCGGGGTCCTCCAGCTCGGCGAGTCCTTGCGCACGGCTGACCGCGGTGAAGAGTTCGGTCTGCGTGTGGAGGGTGACCAGCCGGTCCGCCTCCCTGTCGCCGTACTGAGCGGTCTGCGCCGCGATCGCGACCACTGCCCCGGTGACCGAGAGGACGGTGACGGACACCCAGAGCGGAGGACCCCCGTGGCGTCCCAGCTGGTCCAGGATCGCCTTGGCCGCCCAGGCGGTGACCACGGGTGCGGCGCCGGACAGCACGGCGGTGAGGAGCAGAAGCGCGGCCGGACCGGGTGCGGCACGCAGATACAGCAGGCAGGAGCTGCGGAGCAGGCGAAGGGCGGAAGGGGCGGAGGCCGCGCGTGCGGTACGCAACCGTGGCCCGGCTCCGCCCGGAAGGCGGCCGCCGGGGCTCTCGGTTCGCGTGCTCCTGGAACGCCGGTTCTTCGGGTGCGGGCTCGTGGCCCGGAGGTCGTGGGCGGTCAAGGGTCTCAGTCCGCCCGCAGGGGCAGCGGCAGGGAGTCGAGATCCTGCAGCTCCGCGGCCAGGGTGCCGTCCTCGCCCGTCAGCCAGTAGGTCGGGGTCGCGTCGACCTGGCAGGCGGTCATGAACGCGAGCGCGTTCTCGCCGGTGAGCAGGGTCCCGACGGGCGAGAGGAGTTTGCGCAGGCCACGCGCGTCCGCGCCGTCGTCCAGCAGCACCAGGAGCACCTGCGTGCCGGAACTCTCCAACTCGGCCGCACGCAGAGCCAGTTCCGGAGCGTGGTCCACGCAGGCCGAGCAGGTCGTGGAAAGGAACGCGATCAGGGTGCGTCGCCCGCGGAGGAAGTCCGGGGTCAGCGAGGTGCCGTCATCGGCCATGACGTCGAAGGCGGGCACGGGGCTGCCGATCGCCGGGCCGCCTCCTGAGGCAGGGTCCACGGGCATGCCGAGGAGGCGGAGCCGGCGTATCACCGCGGTGCTCACGGCGAGGTTGAGCAGGCAGAGCAGACCGAGTACGACGACAGCGGCCGTCAGGACAGTCATGGCGGAAATCTCCTCCGGATGGGCAGGAACGGTCGGGGGTGAAGCCGGGGGCGGCAAGCCGGCTGAGGGGGATGGCGGCGCGATCGCCCGGCAGCGTGGACGCGCGCCGGTCGGGCGTACGTCAGGCCGGGCCCGCCAGCAGCTCCGTGAGGTCGTCCCACAGGACCACGACCCAGCTGAGCGCGGCCGCGGCCACGAGGGCGACGAGCAGGGCCGGGGCGGGGTGACGAACCACGCCGTCCGCGTATGTGCCGGCCAGGCCCAGGCAGGCCACCACCACGAGCACTCCGTTGCGCAGGAGTTGCGCCCCACGGACGGGCGCGCGGGAGCTGCCGAAACAGTGACAGGCCACCTGTGTCCCCCGCCGCACGGCCCGGGCCAGCACGAGGCTGAAGACCAGCAGCAGGGCGAGCGCCCCCATGAGGGCCGTGGCGGCGGTGGCCGGCGCGAGCAGCAGCACGGCCAGCGCGCCTTCGGCCGCCGGCACCGCCGTCAGGAGCGGCGACGACGGCCCGAAGGCGATCACCCTGGATGCGAGCGGGCCCCCAAGAGCCACCGCGGCTTCACGGAACTCCCCGTACGCCCGCGGGGACCGGACCTTGGCCGCGGCGGAGAGCGCGAAGACCATCGCCAGGACCAGACGGGCCTCCAACTGCGCCCAGAACCACACGGCTGACACGATGCCTCCGTTCGCGCCGGATACTGTCGAAGGCGCGTGGGGGGCGAATTGCGGTCGCCCCCCACGCGCTGCCGATTCGACGCGGTCCCGTACTACCGCGTCAGCGTGTCAGCCGCTGCTCAGGGGCAGGTGGCCGACTGGTAGGGCGCCCCGCTGATGCTGACCCGGCACTGCCGTGCGCTGCCGGTACAGGCGTTGCGCTGCTGCAGGACGTAGGTCGAGCTGGCGAAGATCGTCTTCCATGGGTCCCAGCAGGCTGCGGACGCCTTCGCGGCCGGCAGGACTGCCCGCAGGATCCGGTCGCCCACCCGGTCGAACGTGCGAAGCATGCAAACTCCTCAGGTCGGTTGATCCGTGGTCCCGGTGCACACCGCGGACGCATCACGGCAGCGGGTGAACCGGCCTTGCAGTTGTGCAATTACTCATCGAGCCCTGCAACCCTGCGTGCATTCGACGCAAAAAAACAAGCACTTAATGAAAGGATCATGAATTCTGGATCCCAGGGCATCACATATCGCCAACTGGGGCGCATAACAGGCACGTTGATCCGATAGGTGCGTGCATCGTATTGACGCTCCCGGACTCCCGGTGTGAACATCTCCTCCCGTCAGGCACAAGCGACTGCCCGGCTTCGGCCTGCGACGGACGCGGCACCGGGGGGGCGGCCGCCGATCCAGCCAGGGGGAGCTCGTGTGGCACACGGTCAGGGCACAGATCGGATTCCGGTCCGGACGGGCGGTGGCACTGCTCGTCGCACTGGTCGTGGCGGTCACCTCCTTCACCGTGCTGACCGCGACCGCGGGCCGTCAGCGCCTTGAGGTCCGGGGCACGGTGGCAGCGAACTCCCGTGGCGCGTACGACCTGTTGGTGCGGCCACCCGGAGCGCGGTCCCGGCTCGAAACACAGCAGAAGCTGGTTTCGGCCACAGCGCTGAGCGACCTCCAGGGAGGCATCAGCCAGGAGCAGTGGCAGCGGATCCTGAAGGTCCCGGGGGTTCAGGTCGCGGCACCCGTCGCCGTCGTCGGCTACATGCCGTCGACCGTCTATCTGCCGGTCGACGTATCGAAGTTCGTCCGCCCGGGCGGGAAGGCCCAGCTCTGGCGCCTGAAGCCGGAGCTGATCTCCGAGCGGGGCCTGACGACGGTCCCGGCCGAGAGCTCCTACCTCTACGTGACGCCGCAGCGGCTCGATCACCCGAAGAGCGAACAGGGCGGAAGCGGGAAGGGCACGGAGCTGAGCGGGCAGATCGATCTGGTCGGCGCGGACGGGGAACGGCGGCAGGTCTGCAGCGTGGCGACGGGGAACGACCCGAAGACCAATCGGGCCGAGGGCCTGGTCCCCGCCTGCGGGTCCACCCACGCGCGCAACAACGTCAACCAGCCCGGCGCGGCCAGTCCGAAGGCCACCGGGACGGGCATCGACCCCCCGGCCGGCATCGGCTACGTCACGTGGCGCTTCCCGTATCTGGTGGCGGCGGTGGATCCGGTCCAGGAGGCCCGCCTGGTGGGCCTGGACAAGGCGGTCCTGGAGGGCTCGTACTTCGCACCGGACCAGAAGACGGCGGTCGTCGAGCGCGACGGTTCGCGGTTCGCGGACGTCCCGGTGCTGCTGGCCGACCGGTCCCCGGTCGAGGAGAAGCTGCGCGTCGAGGTCGAGGAACTCTCCCCCGAGGCGGCCGAACACATCTCCTCGGGAGAGAACTCGGGCACCCTGGCCCGGTCGCTGCCCGGCGCTCCCGCCCTGCGCAGCCACAGCGTGGAGTTCACGTCCGACGCCGCGTACGAGGCCATGAGCCGCGGGCTCGGCCAGCAGGACCTGTCACCGGGAAAGCCGTTCGCCTGGAGCAACCTGAGCTACTTCCTCAGCGCCTCCCCGGTCACCTACGCCTCCTCCGGCGACCAGTTGGCCGCCCGCTCCGTCCGGCAGGGCCCCATGCAGGAACCTGACCTGGGGGAGGGCGAGCTGGGCGACGGATCCGATCTCGGGGACACGGCCTTGCGGTCGCTGGACCAGCACGTCTCGCACATGTACGTGGGCAGCAACACCACCGATGAGCCCATGCCCCTGATCAAGCCGATCGGCCGTTTCGATCCCGACCGGCTCACGGCCGGACAGAGCCGCTTCGGTGCGGTGCCGCTGGAGACGTTCTTCCCTCCGCAGGCCGAAGGCGCCGACGCGGCCTCCAAGGCGGCGCTCAAGGGCAAGCCGCTGCTGCCCAACGGCAACGTCGCGGGTCTCCTGTCGGTCGCCCCCTCCATGATCACCACGCTCTCCTCCCTGCCGCTCTTCCACGACCCCAGGCAGTTCAGCGGGATCGACCGCCAGGGTGGCGTGAACACCTCCAAGCCGATCAGCGTGATCCGCGTCAGGCTGGACGGCACCCTCGGCACCGACGCCCTCTCCCGCGAACGGGTACGGCTGGCCGCGGAACAGATCCGGACCCGCACCGGGCTGGCCGTCGACATCACCATGGGCTCCTCACCGACCGCCGTCGACGTCGTCAACCCGGCCGGCAAGTTCGGACGCCCCGAGCTGACTCTTCGCCAGATGTGGTCCCGCAAGGGGGTGGCCACCGCGATCGCCGACGCGGTGGACCGCAAGTCCCTCGTCCTGTTCGTGCTGGTCCTCGCGGTGTGCGCGTTGTTCGTCACGGGGGCCACGTCCGCGGCGGTGCGGTCCCGCCGCACCGAGCTGGGGGTGCTGGCCTGTGTGGGCTGGCCGGCCCGGAAGCTGTTCGCGCTGATCCTGGCCGAGGTGGTCACGATCGGTGCGGTGGCCGGGCTGGCCGGAGCCGCACTGGCCGTGCCGGCGGGGGCCCTGGCAGGGGTGGAGGTGCAGTGGTCGCGGGCGCTCCTCGCGATTCCGGCGGCGGTGGTGCTGGCCGCTCTGGCCTCGCTGTGGCCGGCCCTGCAGTCCGCGCGCTCCCACCCGGGTGAGGCGATACGCCCCTCGGTGAGCGCGCGCGCCCACCGTACGAAGGTCACCGGCGTCTCCAGCCTCGCCTGGGCCAACGTACGCCGGGTGCCCGGGCGGACGGCGCTCGGCGCGACGGCGCTGGCCGGCGGGGTGGCGGCGCTGGTGATCCTCATCGGGATCGGCGCCGCGTTCGAGGGGGAGGTCGCCGGCTCCCTGCTCGGGAACGCCGTCACGGTCCAGGTGCGCACGACCGACTACGTCGCCGCCGCGATCACGGCCTTCCTCGGCGCAGCGAGCGTGGCCGACGTCCTCTACACCAACATCCGTGACCGCGCGGCCGAGTACGCCCTGCTGCGGGCCACCGGCTGGCCGGACGGCTCCCTCACCCGGCTGGTGCTCAGCGAGGCGGCCCTCACGGCCACCGCCGGGGCGGTGGCCGGCGCCGGACTCGCGCTCTGCGCCTGCTCGGCGCTGACCGGCGGGTACAGCCCGGTACTCGGATGGGTCGCCGGAGCCGTGGCCGGTGCGGCGGTCCTGACCACCGTCGCCTGTGCGGCGCTGCCCGCGCGGACACTCCGGACGGGTTCGACAGCACAGACGCTGGCGGAGGAGGAGTGACGGGGTCACCGCACGGATCCGCACGGCAGGTCCCCCGCTCGTGCCGGGAACCCGGAGCCGTAGTGCCGGCCGGTGAGGACCAGGCCGTGGTCCCGGGCATGCGGCCCGCCGATCCGTACCGCGGCCGCCGCCGCACAGCGCCACCCGGAACCGTCCTCCCGGCATCGGCCGCGCCGCGGGAGGACGCGATCAGGTCCGCCGCCCCCGCCGCACGGCCGGACACCGGGGACGAGCCACGGAGCCACCGAGGAGAACAGCAGTGAGATTCCGCAACCCGAAGACCCGGACCACCACTCCCCCGGCGGCCGCGAGCGCCCCGGGAGCCGTGATCACCGCCGAATCCGTCCTGAAGGTGTTCGGATCCGGTACGGCCGACCCGGTCACCGCCGTCGATCACGTCTCGCTCACGCTGGAGGCGGGCAGCAGTGTGGCGCTCATCGGGCCGAGCGGGTCGGGCAAGTCGACCCTGCTGCACCTGCTCGGCGCGATCGAGGCCGCCGACGGCGGGAGCATCACGGTCGGCGGCACCGAGATCACGGCAGCCGGACGGGCCGAACTCACCCGCTACAGGGCGGGCATCGGCTTCGTCTTCCAGCGCTTCCACCTCCTGCCCGCGCTGACCGCCCGGGACAACGTGGTCGCCCCCGTACTGCCCTACCGCAGCCGCGCTTCCGCACTGGGACGGGCCGGCGAACTCCTCGCCGCCGTCGGCCTGGCAGGCCGTGAGGACCGGCTGCCGTCGCAGCTCTCGGGCGGCCAGCAGCAACGCGTGGCCATAGCCCGCGCCCTGATCAACCAGCCGGCCCTGCTGCTGGCCGACGAACCCACCGGCAACCTCGACTCCGCCACGGGCACGGAGATCATCGAACTGCTCCTGCGCCTCAACACCGAACAGGGCACCACCCTCGTCCTGGCCACCCACGACATGAGCATCGCCGCACGCTGCGGGCGCGTCGTAAGCATGCGGGACGGCCGGGTCCTGGAGGACCGCCTCACCACCCCGGCCCCCGTGCCGGAGCATGAGCCGGAACACCCGGCAGGACCGGCCCTACGGCCATGACCCGGGCCGCCGCCACCCCATGGATCCTGGGCGGGGCGATCGCCCTCCTGGCGGCGGCCCGCTCGTCGCTGCTTCTGATCACGGTCGAGGGCATCAGCATGGAGCCCTCCTACGCCGACGGGGACGTACTGCTCATGGTGCGCCGCCCGTTGGCCCGGCCGCGGCGGGGGCAGGCGGTCGTCCTGCGGGAACCAGCGGGGGACGGTGTGGCAGCACCAGGGGCGGCCGGCAGCGGATACGCCGTCAAACGACTGGCCTCCACGTCCGGCCAGCCGGCCCCCGCGGGAACCGCCGGTGTCGGCCACCGGATGCCGGTGCCGGCCGGTCACGTGGCGGTACTCGGCGACAACGCGTCGCGCAGCACGGATTCCCGCGAGTGGGGCGTGCTGCGGAACGACCAGGTGGTGGGCGTGATCCTGGGGCGAGTACGGAGGGGCGGCAAAGGGGCAGGACCCGGAGCCCGTTGAAACCGGGCGGGTCGGTTGCCGGTCCGGCGTCGTAGTCTGTTCGCATGCCCATTCCCCCTGCACCCGCCACACCTGCGCGCTCGCTGGCCGCGGTGAACGCGGACATCCGTGCGCTGTGGGCTCGTGGCGGCCGCCTGTCGCCGGAGGGGCGGCGGGAGTACGAGAGGCTGCTTGCCGAGTGGGCGGCCGTGGTCCGCGGCGACGCGGCCGAGGCGGCGTAGCGCTGGCGCGTGATGCCCGCAGACAGCCGCCCGCGGCGCTGTGACCGGGAGGATCCGCCCGGCCGGCGGGTGCCGGACGCTGTGGCGCCGACCGCCTCCGTGACCGGATCAGGCGGCCAAGCGGCAGACGAGTCGGGCTGTACGCCGGGTTCTGTCGCCCGGTCGCCTCGCGGCGGCCGGGGAGACGGCCATCCATCTAGGACCGGCATTGCTGCCGGTCTCGTGCGGTCTACCCGCGAACTCGGGCGGGCCGCCCTCGAACGTTCGCGCAGGGCCGTCTCGCGACGGCCCCTCTTGACCTTGCTCCGGGTGGGGTTTACCTAGCCGCCTGAGTCACCTCAGGCGCTGGTGGTCTCTTACACCACCGTTTCACCCTTACCGGGGACCGAAGTCCCAGGCGGTCTGTTTTCTGTGGCACTGTCCCGCGGGTCACCCCGGGTGGCCGTTAGCCATCACCCTGCCCTGTGGAGCCCGGACGTTCCTCGGGAGGATCCGAAGATCCTCACGCGGCCGTCCGCCCGGCTCGTCTGCCGTGGCGCCCATGCTACCCGTCCGCCGGGGGCCGCCCGACAGGGCGATCCGGCGGCTCAGACGAACGCGTCGGTCTCCAGGTCCAGCGCGAAGGGCGCCGGCAGACGGACGGCCTTGCCGAACGGGACCGTGCAGTGCTGGCGGTAGTCGTCCCCCTGCGGGTCGCTGAACAGCGTGACCGAGGACTCCTCGCGGTCGACCAGCAGGTGGAGGGGGACGGGTCCCCGGGCGTAGCAGTGCCGCTTGCCGGTGCGGTCGGCAGCCGGCTTGGACGAGGTGACCTCGACGACCAGGGCCACGCATTCGCACGGCATCCAGGGGTCCGCTCCGCGGTACAGGCGCAGTCCGGTGGGGGCGAAGGTGCCGTCGGGGATGACGTGGTTCTTGGGACACCCCCCGCCACTGCGCAGCTTCAGCCCCTTGTTCCCGGAGAAGTCCATATCCGTCCGGGCATGCCTGATCACCTGCTTCATGATCATGCTGATGCAGTCCTCATGATCCCCGTCCGGCGGCGGCGTCACGACGATCTCCCCCTCGATCAGCTCGGCCCGGAAGCCCTCCGGCGTGTCCAGCGCCAGGAAGCCCTCAAGCAGGACGTCCGCCTGCGAGAGCGGTTCGTGCGGCATGGCAGACATGTCACGCCCCTTCCTCGGTCGCTCGCCGGAATGGGACATCGGGGAAGCCGCCGTCCGTGAGAGGGGAGTGGTTCCCCCGATCGTGGCACAGGACCGCGCGCAGTCGTCAGAGGCGGACCGGAGCGAAGGCCGCGATGCCCGCCGTCCAGGCCGCCGCGACGTCGGCGTCCGTGGGGAAGCGGCCGTTGAGCTCCATCACGACCATCCCGTGGGCGAAGGCCCAGGCCGCCCTGGCGCGCCCCTCGTCACCGTCCAGGGCGCGGAAGAGCGGGGCGGCGGCGCGGTCCTCCAGGTCCTGCGGGAGGGGGTGGCCGGTGGTGAGGCGGTAGAGGTGGGGGTGGGCCAGGGCATGGGCGCGGTAGGCGGTGGCCAGGGCGGGGAAGGAGCCGGGGGCCGCGGCCTCGGCTGCTTCGAGCACCCCGGCGGTCTCCCGGAGCATGGCGTCGGCCAGGGCGCTCACCACGGACGACTTGTCCGGGAAGTGCTTGTAGAGGGAGGGCGCGGTGATGCCCACGCAGCCCGCGAGGCGGCGCATCGTGAGGGCGTCGGGGCCCTCCTGTTCGAGCAGGCTGCGGGCGGCGGCGAGGATCTGGCGGGCGCGTTCGGTGGACGGCGGGGCCGCGAGATCGGTCATGCCGGTCCTCCCTTCCTGCGGGGCACACGGTGCGGGGCCGAAGGCGTGATCGTACGAGACGGGGGCCGGGGTGGTGGGGACCAGGGCAGCGCGGGCGTCGCCTTGACCTTGTCGCAGCGTCAGGGTTTCTACTGGGGCCATGCGCATCGGAGAGATCGCCGCGCTCGTCGGGCTCACCCCGAGGGCCGTGCGGCACTACCACCGGATCGGCCTGCTGGCCGAACCCGCCCGCCGGGCCAACGGCTACCGCTCGTACACCGTGCGCGACGCCGTGCTCCTGGCCCGGATCCGGCGGCTGACCGAGCTGGGGCTCGGGCTGGACGAGGTGCGCGAGGTGCTGGCCGAGGACGCGGGGCGGGCCCTCCGGGACGTCCTGCGGGAGCTGGACGCCGATCTGGCGCGGCAGGAGCGGGAGATCCGGGAGCGACGGTTGCGGCTGGCCCGGTTGCTGGAGGGGCCGGTGACCGGGGCCGGTCCGGTGTCGCCCGCCCTGGCCGAACTGCTGGCCGCCGGGCCCGTCACCGACTCCCCGGCCGCGGCCAAGGACCGGGAGCACCTGGAGCTGCTGGACTCGGCCGTCGGTGACAGCGGGATCTTCGCCGTGCTGCACACGCTGGCCGCCGATCCGGCGGTCCTCGGGCTGTACGAGGAACTGGACGCGCTCGAGACGGCGGCCGTCGACGATCCGCGCATCGCGCCGCTGGCCGGCCGGATGGTCGCGCTGATGCCCCCGGAGGTGCTGGCGGCGATCCCGGACTCCGGTCCCGTGCGGACGGGGTTCGAGGAGGCGCTGCTGGCGGACTACCCGCCCGCGCAGGCCGAGGTGGTGCGCCGGGTGATGACCGCGCTGGCGGAACACATGGAGACGAGGGGGAGGACGGAGCCGTGAGAGGGATGCGAGGGGCGCGGTTCGTGGCCGCGGCGGTGCTGCCCGCCGAACTGGTGCTGGCGGGATGCCTGGTGGCCGGGGTACGGATACCGGGCGCGGTCCTGGCCGGTGCGGAGGGGATCGTTCTGGTGGCCTTCGCGCTGGAGGCCGTCGTGCTGGGACGGCTGTGGCGTGCGGGCCGGCGGGGTGGTGCCGGGCGGCGGGAGGCGCTGGGCGGGGCCCTGCGGGCCGTCGTCCCGGTGGCGGTGCGCCGGCTCGTCGCACACGAGCTGCGGGCCCTGCACAGTCTGGGGCTGTGGGCGCTGCGTCGTCGCCACGCCGTACCGGACACGGCGCTCGCCGTCCCGTACACCGGGCCGCAGACCGCGATGATGTACGGCCTGGTCTTCGTCTCCGTGGTGGAGACGGTGATGCTGGCCCTGCTGATCCCGTGGCCGGCGGTGCACCGGATTCTGCTCGTCGTGGATGTGTACGGGGTGCTGCTGGTCCTCGCGATGCACGCCGCCTGTGTGACCCGGCCCCATGTCGTGGGCGCCGACGGCTCGCTGCGGCTCCGCTACGGCGCGCTCTTCGATCTCCGCATCCCCGCCGCGTCGATCGCCGCCGCCCGGGTGGAGCGGCGCTTCCCCGAGGGCCGGCTCGCCCAGCTCCGCCCGGACGGCGTGCTCGATCTCGGGGTCGGCTCGCAGACGACGGTGACGGTGGAACTGACCGCGCCGCTCGGCTTCGTACGTCCGCTCGGCGGGCGCGGGCGGGCGAACGCGGTCCGCTTCCACGCCGATGACCCGCGCGCCGCGGTGGCCGCGCTCACGCGGGGGCGAACAGCACCTTCGACGAGCCAGGGTCCGCCTGGGTGAGCCGGACCCGCAGCCGCTCCCCCAGCGGGAGCGGCGCGGTGCCGCCCTCGATGCGGGCGACGATCGCCGGGTCGTCGATGTGGATGGTTCCGGTGGTCGGCTCCTGCTCCCTGACGTCCACCACGTACGCGTCGAAGACCGCGCCGATCCGGTCCTTGAGCAGCGCCGCCTCGACGAGGTCCACGCACTCGCGCTCCACCGTGTTGGCCCGCCGCGTGCCGTCCGCCATCTCCTTGGGCAGGGCGGGCAGCGCGGCCCGTACCCACTCGGGCGCTTCGCGGTCCGCCGCGGCCGCGACGCACAGTTCGGCCGCGTACCGGTCGACGAGGCGGCGCAGCGGCGCGGTGCAGTGGGTGTAGAGCTCGGCGACGGCCGCGTGCACGGCGGGGGTGGGCAGGTCGCCGTTCTCGAAGACGGTGTACCCGGCGCCGCGCAGCAGCGTGGTGCACTCCTGGAGGAACGCCGCGTGGTCGGCGCGCTCCGGGTCGAGCGAGCGGACGACCTGCGCGTACGGGACGTGGTGCGGCCAGTCGATGTGCAGCGCCTCGGCCGAGCGGCGCAGCCGGGCCACGGCGCCGTCGGGGGCGACCGGGAGCGTCCGCAGGATGCCGGTCCCGGACTCGGTCATCAGGCGGGCCGCCGCCATGCCGGTGAGCAGGGAGATCTGGGCGTTCCAGCCGTCGGCGGGCAGCGGGGCGCGGTATTCGAGGCCATAGTTGCCGTCGTGCTCGACGATCTCCTGCTCGGGCACGTTGAGGGAGATGCCGCCGCGGGCCAGTTCCTGTTCCTCGCGGAGCGTGCCGATGTCCCTGAGCAGGGCGAGGGACTCCTCGGCGGTGCCCGCGTCGATCTGCCGCTGCACGCCCGCGTAGTCGAGCTTGGCGCGGCTGCGGACGAGGGCCCGGCGCACCCGGGTGGTAACGGCGCGGCCCTCGGCGTCGAGGTCGATCTCCCAGAGCACGGCGGGGCGGGTCTCCCCCGGCAGCAGGCTGGCGGCGCCCTCGGAGAGCGATTCGGGGTGGAGCGGCACCTTGCCGTCGGGGAAGTAGAGCGTGGTGACCCGGCGGTGGGCCTCGGTGTCGAGCGCGCCGCCGGGGCGGACGAAGGCGGCGACGTCGGCGATGGCGTAGTGCACGCGGTAGCCGTGGGGGCGGCGTTCCAGGTGCATCGCCTGGTCGAGGTCGGTGGAGGTGGGCGGGTCGATGGTGAGGAACGGCAGCTCGGTGGCGTCCTCGTGCCCGGAGACGACCGGGTTCCGCACCGCGTCGGCCGCCTCCGCGAGCACGTCGGCGGGGAAGCCGTCGGGGAGCTCCAGTCCGGTGCGCAGCGCGCGCAGAGCCGTCCGCAGCGGGGTGTCGGCTGCGCCGGTCATATGGAGATGGCGGCGGGGCATGGACCGAGCGTATGACCGGGCGGGGCGGGCGGCATCCCGGGTGGCGGAGGGGCGGGGCGGTGCCTCCCCGTACGCTGGCGGCCAGGGGTTCGCACGGGTCCTGCCGGTACGGCCGCCGGGACCGTGCGCAGGCCGGGGCCCCTTTTCCGTACGTACGAAGGAGAACCGCCGTGCTCGTGCTGTTGCCGCCCTCCGAAGGAAAGGCCGCCTCGGGGCGCGGAGCGCCGCTGAAGCCCGAGTCGCTGTCGCTGCCCGGTCTGGCCGCGGCGCGGGCCGCCGTGCTGGACGAGCTGGTGGAGCTGTGCGCGGCCGACGAGGAGAAGGCCCGCGAGGTGCTGGGGCTCAGCGAGGGGCTGCGCGGCGAGATCGCGAAGAACGTGGAGCTGCGGACGGCGGGGACGCGTCCGGCCGGGGAGATCTACACCGGTGTGCTGTACGACGCGCTGGATCTGGCGTCGCTGGACACGGCCGCCCGCCGCCGCGCCGCGAAGTCGCTGCTGGTCTTCTCGGGGCTGTGGGGCGCGGTGCGGGTGGGTGACCGCATCCCGTCGTACCGCTGCTCGATGGGGGTGAAGCTGCCGGGGCTCGGTGCCCTGGGGGCGTTCTGGCGTACGCGGATGGCGGAGGTCATGCCGGAGGCGGCCGGGGACGGTCTGGTGCTGGATCTGCGGTCGTCCGCGTACGCGGCGGCGTGGAAGCCGAAGGGCGAGGTGGCGGAGCGCACGGCGAGCGTGCGGGTGCTGCACTCCCAGCTGGTGAACGGGGTGGAGAAGCGGTCGGTGGTCAGCCACTTCAACAAGGCGACGAAGGGGCGGCTGGTCCGCGATCTGCTGCAGGCGGGCGCCCGGCCGAAGGGGCCCGCGGAGCTGGTGACGGCCCTGGGGGACCTCGGTTACGTGGTGGAGGCCCAGGCGCCCGCCCGGCCCGGGCGGGCGTGGGAGCTCGACGTGGTGGTGACGGAGATCCACTGACACCGGAATTCGGGTCGCATTGCAACATGTGCAACGCTCGTTGCGCATCATGCGGTGTTCGCGGCAGGATGAGGTCATGACCTCATCCGTGCTGGATCTTGCCCCCGTCGTACCCGTCGTCGTCCTGGAGGACGCCGCCGACGCGGTGCCGCTCGCCCGGGCCCTGGTCGCGGGCGGACTCCCGGCGATCGAGGTGACGCTGCGGACCGCCGCCGCCCTGGACGCGATCAAGGCGATCGCGGCGGAGGTCCCGGACGCGGTCGTCGGCGCCGGCACGGTGATCTCGGCGCGCAACGTCGCCGACACCGTGGCCGCGGGCGCCAGGTTCCTGGTGAGCCCGGGCTGGACGGACGCGCTGCTGGACGCGATGAAGGCGTCGGGGGTGCCGTTCCTGCCGGGTGTCTCGACGACGTCCGAGGTCGTCGCCCTGCTGGAGCGCGGGGTCACCGAGATGAAGTTCTTCCCGGCCGAGGCGGCGGGCGGCACGGCCTATCTGAAGGCCCTGTCCGCCCCGCTCCCGCAGGCCCGCTTCTGCCCGACCGGCGGCATCTCGCTCGCCTCGGCGCCCTCCTACCTGGCCCTGCCGAACGTCGGCTGCGTGGGCGGCAGTTGGATGGTGCCCGGCGACGCGGTGGCGGCCCGGGACTGGGCCCGGGTGGAGCGGCTGGCCGCCGAGGCCGCGGCGCTGCGCGGCTGACGTAACGGCGGGCGACGGCCCGCCGCGGGACCGGGCGGCAATCGGCCGGACTTCTCATGCATGCTCCCCGGCAGCCGGGGCACGAGACCTATCAGGGACGTGACCCGGACTCCGGGACACCCGGGTTCCGCCAGGCAATCCCCCGGCCCGGCGGAACCGCCCCGGCCCCATCGGCCCTCCCCCCGGCCGATGGGGCCGAGTGCTGTCCGGGGGCAGGACCCGGGCGGCGCGGGCGTGCCGGGCGCCGCCGGGCAGGCGGGACCTTCAGAGCACGCGCTAGCGCAGGTGGGACGTGTCGTTCAGCAGCCGTACGGAGGCGTTGCCGTCCGCGTAGTAGGCAACGGCCGACACGGACGCCGCCGAGAGCTCCATCCGGAACAGCGACTCGGGCGGGGCGCCGAGGGCAAGCCGGACCAGGGTCTTGATGGGCGTGACGTGCGTGACCACCAGGACCGTGCGGCCCGCGTAGCGGGAGACGAGGCGGTCGCGGGTGGCGGCGACCCGGCGGGCGACCTCGGCGAAGCTCTCGCCGCCGCCGGTCGGGGCCGCCTTCGCGGAGGCGAGCCAGGCGTCCAGATCGGCGCCGTACCGCTCCCTGACCTCACCGAAAGTCAGGCCCTCCCAGGCCCCGAAGTCCGTCTCGCGCAGCCCGTCCTCGATCCGGACCTCCAGACCCAGCCGGGCCGCGACCGCGCCCGCCGTCTCGCGGCAGCGCCGCAGCGGGGAGCAGACGATCTCCTGCACCGTGCCGCGGGCGGCGAAGGCCTCGGCCGCGTGGGCGGCCTGCTCGCGGCCGGTGGCGGAGAGTTCGGGGTCGGTGCCGCCGCTGCCGGAGAACCGCTTCTCCGGAGTGAGGGCGGTCTCACCGTGGCGCAGCAGCACGAAGGTGGCGGGCGCGCCCAGATCGGGGGCGGCACCCCAGCCGACCTGCGGGGTCCCGGCGGCGGACTGCGGGGCCTCGGCGGCCGGCCGGTTCAGTGCGGCCCTGGCCCTCGCCGCTCCGGCCGCCGCGTCGCCGGGCGGCCCGGAGACCGGCGGCAGGGCGGCGGCCACCGAGGACCTCGGGGTGTCGAGTGCCGCCGTCGAGGACGACGGCTCCCACTGCCGGCCGCGCTTGCCCGCGTCCATCGCCTCGTTGGCGAGCCGGTCCGCGTGCTTGTTCTTCTCGCGCGGGATCCACTCGTAGGTGACGGCGGACGCCGGCAGGATGCGTGCCGCCTCCGCCGCGAGCGGCTTCATGTCCGGGTGCTTGATCTTCCAGCGGCCCGACATCTGCTCCACGACGAGCTTGGAGTCCATCCGGACGTGCACCCGCGGCCCGCTGTCGCCCGAGGCGTCCGGCACCAGTGCCTTCGCGGCGCGGAGTCCGGCGATGAGGCCCTTGTACTCGGCGACGTTGTTCGTCGCGACGCCGATGTACTCGGCGGCCTCGGCCAGGGTCTCCCCCGTCGCCGGGTCGATGACGACCGCGCCGTAACCGGCGGGCCCCGGGTTGCCCCGGGAGCCGCCGTCGGCCTCGACGACGAACTGGCGCGGCTGCGTCATTACAGACCCGAGTCCGAGGTGCGGACCAGGATGCGGTGGCAGTTCTCGCAGCGCAGCACCGTGTCGGGGGACGCGGCCTTCACGTCGTTGACCTCGGTGATGTTCAGCTCCAGACGGCAGCCCTCGCAGCGGCGCTGGTAGAGGCGGGCGGCGCCCACCCCGCCCTGCTGGGCGCGGAGCTTGTCGTACAGCTTGAGCAGGTCGGCGGGGACGGAGCCGGCGACGACCTCGCGCTCCTTGGTGACCGTGGCGGTCTCCGTGTCGAGCTCCTGGGTCGCGGCGTCCCGGCGCGCGGTCGCGTCGTCGACCTTGGCCTGCACGGCGGAGACCCGGTCGGTCAGCTCGGCGACGCGCTCCTGCGCGGACTCGCGGCGCTCCATGACCTCCAGGACGACGTCCTCCAGGTCGCCCTGGCGCTTGGCGAGGGAGACGATCTCGCGCTGGAGGCTCTCCAGGTCCTTGGGCGAGGTGACCGCGCCCGAGTCCAGCCGCTGCTGGTCGCGGGCGGCGCGCTGGCGCACCTGGTCGACGTCCTGCTCCGCCTTGGTCTGCTCGCGGGCGGTGTCGCTCTCCTCGGTCGTGGAGGCGACGAGGAGGTCGCGGAGCTGGGCGAGGTCGGCCGTGAGCGACTCGATCTCGGCGTGCTCGGGCAGGGAGTTGCGCCGGTGCGCGAGCTGGGAGAGGCGCTGGTCGAGGGCCTGGACGTCGAGGAGTCGGATCTGGTCGGCGGGCGCGGCGTTCAGTTGGGGGCTCCAGAAGAGTGGTGGGTGGTCCAGGGGTCGGTGACCTGCTTCGAGACATGGACCCGCAGGTCCCATCCGTGGCGGTCGGAAATCGCGTCGAGCTGTGCCGCGGCCTGCTCGCACCACGGCCATTCGGTGGCCCAGTGTGCGGCATCGACCAGGCCGAGCGGCGAGTGCTGGACGGCCTCGGAGGCCGGGTGGTGGCGCAGGTCGGCGGTGAGGAAGGCGTCCACGCCCGCCGCGCGCACCGCGTCGAAGAGGCTGTCGCCCGATCCGCCGCTCACCGCGACGGTGCGGACCAGCGCCTCCGGGTCGCCCGCGAGGCGGATGCCCTGCGCGGTGGCGGGCAGCCGGGCGGCGGCGCGGGCGGCGAACGCGCCGAGGGTCTCGGGGTGGTCGAGTGTGCAGATCCGTCCGAGGCCGCGGCGGCCGGCGGGGTCCGTGGGGTCCGGGACGAGGGGCCGCTCGACGCGCAGGTCGAGGGCGCCGGCCAGGGCGTCGGAGACGCCGGGGTCCGCGGAGTCGGCGTTGGTGTGCGCGACGTGCAGCGCGATGTCGTGCTTGATGAGGGTGTGCACGACCCGGCCCTTGAAGGTGCCGGCCTCGACCGTCGTCGTACCGCGCAGATAGAGCGGGTGGTGGGTGACGATCAGCTGGGCGCCGATCTTCATCGCCTCGTCGGCGACCGCCCGGACGGGGTCGACGGCGAGGAGCACCCGGCGGACCTCGGCGTCCGGATCACCGCAGACGGTGCCGACCGCGTCCCATCCTTCGGCCCGCTCGGGCGGCCACAGGGCGTCGAGCTCGGCGATGACTTCAGACAGACGGGGCACGGAGGAAAGGCTACCTGCCCTCCGTGCCCCGCAGGCCATGGCGGCCCGACCCGTGGGGACGGAGGGAGGGCAGGTCATGAATCGTTACGTCACGAGGTCCGCGCGGGGGCGCCGCCGGACCCGTGAGGGGGCGGTCACTTCACGAGATCGGCGCGGAGGTCGTCGAGGACCAGGTTCGCGGCCGTGACACCGAGGCCGAGGTACCAGGTCTCGTCGGAGACGTTCTTCGCCCGGCCCTCCTTGACGGCCTTCAGGTTCTTCCACAGCGGGTTGGCCTGGGTGGTGTCGCGCTTGGTCGCCTTCACGGCGCCGTACACACCGGTGAAGATCCAGTCGGCGTCCGCCTCGTCGATCTTCTCCGGGCTGATCTCCGCCGCGAGGTCGTTGATCTGCTGGTTCCTGGGCCGCGGCAGACCGGCGTCCTCGAGGATGGTGCCGATGAAGGAGGCCTTGGCGTAGAGGCGGATCCTGTCCGGCAGGTAGCGGACCATGGAGACGGTCGGCTTCTTCGGGCCGATGTCCTCGCCGAGCTTCTTCGCGTTGGCCTCGTAGGCGCCGAGCTCCGACTTCGCCTTGGCGGTCTTGTCGAGCGCCGCGGCGTTGAGGAGGTAGTTCTCCTTCCAGGTGAAGCCCGGGCGGATGGAGAACACGGTCGGCGCGATCTTGGACAGCTCGTCGTACTTGTCGGCGGCGCGCAGCTGGCTGCCGAGGATCAGGTCCGGCTTCAGACCGGCGATCGCCTCAAGGTTGAGGTTGTTGATCGTGCCGACGTTCTTGGGGTCGCCCGCGTCCTTCTTCAGGTACGACGGGATCGCCGCGTCGCCCTCGGAGGGGGCGTAGCCCACCGGCTTCACACCCAGCGAGACGACGTTGTCGAACTCGCCGACGTCCAGCACGACGACCCGCTTCGGGGCCGCCTTGAGCTCGGTCTTGCCCATGGCGTGCGTGAGGGTGCGGGGGAACGTGCCCGCCGGGGCGTCGGTGCCGTAGGCCGCGGTCTTCTCCGCCGCGTCGCCGAAGTCCTTGCCGCCCGTCGCGACGGCGGCCTTCTTGTCCCCGCCGGCCCCCTCCTTGCCCGAGGCTCCGGACGCACCGTCGTCGCTCCCGCAGGCCGAGAGGGACAGGGCGGCCACAACGGCCAGACCGACTGCGGCGGTGCCGCGGCGTCGAAGGGACATCACTTGCTCCAGTCGAGGGTCACACAGGTAACGCTTAGGAATGCCTAACCTTAGGCACCCCCCTCCTCGCGGAGCACAACCACCCCCTCCCCCTCAGGCGAATCCGGGCATCACCACCCTTATGTGTGAAGTGGTGAGTCTCGTGTTGTTCGGCAGGAAGTGCGAAAACTAGCTTCGGTTGCCGGAGGTGATGAGTCGATGACTGCCTGTGCCATCGAGGACGGGACCGCTGAGGCGGCCGGAACCGGCGAGACGGTGGAGCCGGAGTCCGACGAGCCGGACGGGGCCGCGACGGCCCCGGACCCGGCCGGGGGCCCTGCCCATCCGGTGGAGCCGCCCATGCCGGTGGAGCCGCCCGGCGAGCCGCCGGAGCAAGTCCCTGCTGAAACGGTCCTGCCCACGTTCACGCTCACTGCCGACGGCGCTTACGGCGCCCGTCTCGCGACCGCCCGCGGCGCGGACGCCCGGACGGCCTGGTTCGCCGAGCGCTGGACCCTGGACGGCCCCGAGCCGTACGCCGTGCCGCTGCCGATGGACCAGCCGGAGGAAGCCGGCTCGCGGGTGGTGCCGCTGGCCGACGGCCGGGTGCTCATCCAGCGCCGGGCCGACGGCCGGCACTCCTTCTCGCTGCTCTATCCGACGGGCCCCGGCACCGGCGAACTCCCGCTGGGCGCGGTCGAATGCGACGGGCTGACCCTGCTGCCGCCGTCACCGGACGGCCGCAGCGTGTACGCCCTGTCGACCGGTCCCTACTCCACCGGGCTCTGGCTGGTGGCGGGCGGCGCGTTCGGTCCGGAACACCTCGCGGACCTCCCGGGGCACTGTTCCGGCGGGGTCTGGCTGGACCGGGCGGGCCGGCTGCTGGCCCTGGACCGGGAGCCCGCGGGCGGCGGACCGGTGAAGGCGGTCGCGGTGGACCTGGGGCGGGGCGCGGAGATGACGCCGCTGCTCCAGATCGCGCCGGACAGTGACGACCGCCTGCTGCTCGCCGACCCGGACAGCGGTCTGCTGCTGATCCGTTCGGACGCACCGGGGCACGACCGGATCGGCTGGGGGGTGCTGGGCAGTTGTCTGCCGGTGCGTTTCCCCGAGTGCCTGCGGCTGCCGGACGCCGCGGTGACGCCGTTCGCGGTGCAGCCGGGGCAGATGCTGATGCCGGAGAGCTGCGCGGTGGCGCTGCGGATCGACGCGGCGGCGGGCAGCTGGGCCGGGATCTGGCGCCCGTCGGACCGCCGGCTGCACCAGCTCGCCGCGCCCGAGGGCTGGCTGGCCGGCAGCGGGGTCTGGTCGCGCGACGGCGTACTCAAACTGCCGTACGCGGACGGGGAGACGGACTGCGCGGTGGCGCTCCTGACGGTCCCGGCCGACCTGGGCGCGGCCGGGGAAGCGGCTCCTGCGGCCTGCGCGGAAAGCGGTACGCAACCCTCCGCGGCCGGGGCGCCTCCTCCTGTGTGCAGACCCGTTCCGCTGGGGCAGGCGCCTCTCGTGGGACGTACGGCGTCTGACTAGAGTTGGGCCGGGGATCTCACGCGATCGCACCCCGCGGTCGCCGACGGTGACCGTTCGCGGGCGGCGGTGGCGTGAGGGTCCCGGATACACACGTAAGCGATAGCAACGGGGTGACTTCCCAGATGTCTGAGGCGCGAACCGACACGACCCAGACGCAGCCGCCGGGGGCGGACGCGGAACGGGCCGAAGCCGGCGGCTCCGGAAAACACCGAGGGGGTGTGGCGGCGGACGACTCGGCAGCACAGCCGATCGGCCGCCACCGCCGCCCCTCGGAAGGGGGCGGCAGGGCGGCCTGACCGCCGCCCGGAATCGACGAACGAGGGAGCGGAGGGCCCCCGCAGCCGACCGGCTGCGGGGGCCCTTCGCTGCGTGCGGCGGGCGCTGCGGCTCAGCCCCGCTTCAGGCCGAGCACCTCCGCCGCCGCGAACGTCTCGTTGGGCGGCCGGTCCGCGTAGTACGGGGTGATCAGCTCGTCCAGCTCGTCGAAGGAGAACGTCTCCTTCGCCGCGTCGAACTTCGCCGCCACCTTGGGGCGTTCGACGATCGCGACCATTCCGCCGTGCACCACGAGCAGTTGCCCGTTGACCTTCGCTGCCGCCGGGGAGGCCAGGTAGCCGACGAGCGGCGAGACGTGTTCGGGCGCGAGCGCGTCGAGCCGGCCGTCCTGCGGCTCCTCGAAGCCCGCGAAGACGTCCTCGGTCATCCGGGTCCTGGCGCGCGGGCAGATGGCGTTGGCGGTCACGCCGTACTTGGCCAGCGCCAGCGCGGTGGACGTGGTCAGCCCGACGATGCCGCCCTTGGCCGCCGCGTAGTTGGGCTGTCCCGCCGAACCGGCCAGGAAGGCCTCCGACGAGGTGTTGACGATCCGGCCGTAGACCGGTCCGCCGGACTCCTTGGAGCGGGACCGCCAGTGCGCGGCGGCGAAGTGTGTGGTGTTGAAGTGGCCCTTGAGGTGCACCCGCAGGACCGAGTCCCACTCGTCCTCGGTCATCGAGAAGATCATCCGGTCGCGCAGGATGCCCGCGTTGTTGACCAGGACGTCGAGCTTGCCGTAGGTGCTGACGGCCAGTTCGACCAGCGCGCGGGCCTGCTCGTGGTCGGAGACGTCGCCGAGGTGCGCGACCGCCCGGCCGCCGGCCGCCCGGATCTCCTCGGCGACCTCCTCCGCGGGGGCGGCCGACGCCTCGCCCGAGCCGTCGCGGCCGGGCTGCCCGTAGTCGTTGACGACGACGGCCGCGCCGAGCCGCGCCAGTTCCAGCGCTTCGGCCCGGCCGAGGCCGCGGCCGGCTCCGGTGACGATCGCGGACAGTCCGTCCAGGGGAAGTGACATCGGATCTCGGGGTCCTCTCGGGAGGGGGTGGGGCTGCGCGGCGGGGTCAGAGCTCGATGCAGGTGCGCAGCGACTCGCCGGTCCGCATCTGGTCGAGGGCGTCGTTGATCCCGTCGAGCCGCACCCGGTGGGTGATCATCGATTCGAGGTCGATGCGGCCGGCCCGCCAGAGCGCGATGGCCCGCTCGTACGACCGGAGCACGTCCCCGCCGCCGTACATGGAGGGCAGGATCCGCTTCTCGTCGAAGAACAGCTCGAACATGTTGACCTGGAAGTTGTCGTCCATGGCGCCCGCGCCGACGATGCAGAGGGTGCCGCCGCGCCGGGTGTTCTCGTACGCGGTGCGGGCCGTGACCGACTTGCCGACGACCTCGAAGACGTAGTCGAAGCCCTCGCCCGCGGTGATCCGCGCCCTGGCGTCGGCGAACGCGTCGGGCGAAACCGCCTCGGTCGCGCCGAACCGCAGCGCGGCCTCGCGCCGGGAGGCCACCGGGTCCACGGCGACGATCTGGGCGGCGCCCTGCACCCTGGCCCCCTGGATCGCCGAGATGCCGACGCCGCCGCAGCCGATCACCGCGACCGACGAACCGGCCTCGACCTGGGCGGTGTTGATGGCGGCGCCGAGTCCGGTGGTGACCCCGCAGCCGATCAGCGCGGCGATCTCGAAGGGCACGTCGTCGGGGATCGGCACCGCGCAGTCCGCGCCGACGACGACCTCCTCGGTGAAGGTGCCGGTGCCGGCGAAGCCGAAGACATCACCGCCGGGACGCTTGAAGTTGGGGGTGCCCGCGTTCATGAATCCGGCCAGGCACAGATGTGTCTGGCCGCGCTTGCAGGACGGACAGACACCGCAGGCGGGCAGCCAGCAGACCAGCACCCGGTCGCCCGCGCTGAGCCCGGTCACCCCGTCGCCGACGTCGATGACCTCGCCGGCGCCCTCGTGGCCGGGGACGAAGGGGGCGGGCTGCGGCAGCACCCCGTTCATCGCGGAGAGGTCGGAGTGGCACAGGCCGGTGGCCCGGATGCGGAGCCTGACCTTGCCGGGGCCGAAGCCCACCGCCTCGACGTCGTCGAGTACTTCGAGTTTGTCCTGGCCTGTCTCGTGCAGTACGGCTGCGCGCATGGTGCGGCTCCCCTCACGGGCCTGTGGTGCTCTTGAATTCGGTTCGGATTCGGTTCAGGAGTGCTCGACGAAGGTGTCCCCGAGGACCACGGCGTCGTCCCGTTCCGCGGCCCTCACCTCGACGCGGACCTGGTTCGGCGCGGTCCACATCTCGATGCGGAGGGTCTCGCCGGGGAAGACGACCCCGGCGAACCGGGTGCGGTAGGAGCGGACACGGCTCGCGTCGCCGCCGAGCACCGTGTCGGTGACGGCCTTGAGCGTCATCCCGTAGGTGCACAGACCGTGCAGGATCGGCCGGTCGAAGCCGGCCAGCGCGGCGAACTCGGGGTCGGCGTGGAGCGGGTTCCAGTCCCCGGACAGGCGGTACAGCAGCGCCTGGTCCGGCCGGACCGGCCGCTCCACCAGATGGTCGCCCGGGACGGCCGGACAGTCCGTCCGCCCGGACGGGCCGCGCTCGCCCCCGAAACCGCCCTCGCCGCGCACGAAGATCTGGGAGTCGCTGGTCCACAGCGGACCGTCCTCGTCCGCGGCCTCGCTCCGCAGCACCAGCACGGCCGCCTTGACCTTGTCGTACACCGCGGCGACCTTCGTGGTCTGTACGGCGCTGCCCCGCACCGGGAGCGGACGGTGCACCCGCACGCTCTGCCCGCCGTGCAGGACGGCCGCGAGGTCGACGTCGACGCCGGGCGAGGAGAGTCCCCCGGCCATCCCCGCGCCGGCGCCCGCGACGGTGGCGAAGGAGGGCAGCACCTGGAGCCGGGACTCCAGCGTGTACCGCAGCTCACCGGCGTCCACGGCGGGGTCGGCCAGGTCGGGGCGGGCGCCGGCGCCGATCCCGAGGTGGTAGAGCTGGACGTCCTTGTGGTCCCAGCTGATGTTGCTGGTCCGGGGTTCGGCAGCGAGAGCTTTTTCGGCATCAATGGGCATGGGGAAGCTGCTCCTCGACGGTGGAAGACCTCGGCGCGGCCGTCCGCACCGTCGGCCGCACCGAGGTCGTGCGGGGACCGGAGACCACGCCCGTTCTAGAACGCGTTCTAGCCGGTTGGCCCTATGTATAACGCAGGGCCCAGCAGTTGGGAAGACTGCTGACGTCTCGTCAGATTCCTTGCCGGGCTGCCCGTTCACCCCGTTCCCCGGCCTCCGCGGGCCATGACATTTGTCATCACCGAGTCCGTACATGCGCATCTGCCGGGGCGCGCTCACGCTCCGTAGCGTGATCCTCATGAAGCAGACGACGGGGAAGCAGCGGACGACAGGGAACGAGACGGCGGTGGACTTCAGCGGGGTGGTGAAGTCCTTCGGCCGGGCCGGGGCGAGTGTGCGGGCCGTGGACGGGATCGACCTGACCGTGGCACGGGGCGAGACGGTCGCCCTCCTCGGGCGCAACGGCGCCGGAAAGTCCACGGCGATCAGCCTGCTGCTCGGGCTGAACGAGCCGGACGCCGGCACGGTCCGGGTGTTCGGCCGCACCCCCGACCGGGCGGTGGGCGCCGGCCTGGTCGGTGCCATGCTCCAGGACGGCCGCCCCATCCAGCGGGTGACCGTCCGGGAACTGATCGCCTTCGTGGCCTCCACCTACCCGAAGCCGCTGCCGGTCGCCGACGCGCTGGAGCTGGCGGGGGTCGCGGAGTACGCGGACCGGCGGATCGACAAGCTCTCCGGCGGCCAGATCCAGCGCGTCCGGTTCGCCGTCGCGCTGGCCGGCAGTCCGGAACTGATCGTGCTGGACGAGCCGACCGCCGCCCTGGACGTGGAGGGGCGGCGCGCGTTCTGGGACTCCATGCGGGCCTATGCCCGGCGCGGCAACACCGTGCTCTTCTCCACGCACTACCTGGAGGAGGCCGACGAGAACGCCGACCGGATCGTCGTCATCGACCGGGGCCGGATCGTCGCGGACGGCAGCGGCGAGACCATCAAGGCCGCGGCCGGCCACAGCAAGGTCTCCTTCGACCTCGCGGGCCGGCCCACCGCGGGCCTGGAGCTGCTGCCCGGTGTCGTCACCGTCGAGGTGACCGGCGACCGCGCGGTGCTGCACACGGACGACTCCGACGCCACCGTCGTGGAGCTCGCCCGGCTCGGCCTGGTCCGGGACCTCCAGATCTCCCTGGCCACGCTGGAGGCCGCGTTCCTCTCCCTCACCTCCCCCGGGGCCACCGCCCCGGGGACCACGCACCAGGACGCGAAGGAGTCCGTCTGATGTTCCGCTACATCATGCTCGAGATCCGCCGGACCCTGCGCGACGCCACCTTCCTCATCTTCGGTGCCGGAATGCCCGTGATGATGTACCTGATCTTCACGAACATCGGCGGCGACGACGGATCCGACGGCTGGAAGACCAGCTCGATGGTCGGCATGGCCGCGTACGGGGCGCTCGGCTCGGCCATGGCGATCGGCACGGGCGTCTCGTCCGACAAGTCCCTCGGCTGGCTCCAGCAGTTGCGGGTCACTCCGCTCTCCCCGACGCACGCGGTCGTGGGCCGTGCGGTCAGCGGCTCGGTGACCGTGCTGCCGACGATCCTGACGGTGCTGCTGGCCGGCGGACTGCTCAACGGCGTACGGATGGCGGCCTGGCAGTGGATCGTCCTGGTCCTGCTGCTCTGGCTCGGCGCGCTGCCCTTCACCCTGCTCGGCCTGGGCAACGGCTTCCGGCTCACCCCGCAGGGCACCGGAGTGGTCAACGTCGCCTGTCTGATGGGATTCGGCGTGGTCGGCGGGCTGTGGTTCCCGCTGGAGATGCTGCCCGAGTGGCTGCGGTCCATCGGCAGGTTCACCCCGGCCAACCGGTTCGCCGACCTGGGCTGGGCGACCACCGAGGGCCACGCACCGGGCGCCACGACCCTCCTCGTGCTCTCTTCGTGGCTCCTCCTGTTCGGCATGTACGCCGTGATCTCGTACCGTCGGTCCGCGAGGACCGTGTGACGGGAGCGAACATGCCAGCGAACGGACGACAGGCGCGGAAGGAACGGCGCCGGATGCGGAAGGAGGGGCGGCACCCCGGCCCGCCGGGGCCGTACGCCCTGCTGCCCTGGCTGCTGATGGGCCTGGGCTCCTTCTCCAACCTCTTCCAGGGCGAGACCCCCAACCCCTGGATCGGCGGAATCGGACTCCTCGCCTTCAACTCCCTCTACATCTCCGTGGTGTTCCGGGGATTCGTCAAGGAGAAGCGCGAAAGCCCGGTGTCGTACGTCCTGCTGGGCGCGATGGCCGCCATCACCTTCGGCCTGGCGATCGGTTACGGCGGCAGCTGGCTGCTCTACTTCCCGCTGCTCTCACTGGCCTGCGGGACGATCCTGCGCCACCGCCTGCTCGCCGTCGGACTGCTCGGCCTCGCCGTGGCGGCCTGCCTGATCGCGGTGTGGCGCGACGACAGCACGTCGACGCCGTGGACGCTGGGGTACGGGACGTTCATCTCCGGCGCGGTGACGGCCGCGATCCTCACCCTGTCGGAGACCGTGATGGAACTGCGCTCCACCCGGCAGGAACTGGCCCGTACCGCCGTCGAGAAGGAGCGGCTGCGCTTCTCCCGCGACCTGCACGACCTGCTGGGCCACACGCTCTCGGTGATCGTCGTCAAGTCGGAGGCGGCGCGCAGGCTGGCGCCGCGCGACATGGACGCGGCCCTCCTCCAGGTCGCCGACATCGAATCGGTCGGACGCCAGGCACTCACCGAGATCCGCGAGGCGGTCACCGGCTACCGCGAGGGCAGCCTGGCCACCGAACTCGACCGGGCCAGGTCCGCCCTGACCGCCGCCGGCATGGAACCCTCCGTCCGCCGCTCGGGCCCCCCGCTCGCCCCGCAGACGGAGGCGCTGCTGGGCTGGGTGGTACGGGAGGCCGTCACCAACGTCGTCCGCCACTCCACGGCCACTGCCTGCACGTTCGTCGTCGACGGCACCGCCGACCGGGTCCGCCTGACGGTCACCGACGACGGCCGCACCCCGGCCCCGCCGCCCACCCCCGGCATCGGCGGCACCGGCCTGAAGGGCCTCGCCGAACGCCTCGCCACGGCCGGCGGCTCACTGGAGGCGGGCCCCGCCCCCTCGGGCGGCTTCGTGGTCACGGCCGAACTCCCGGCGGACGCACCGGGGGAAGCGGACGGCGACGGGGGACCGGCCCCTACCCTGACCCTGTGAACGAGATGCCGCAGGACCACCGCCCGACCCACTCCGTACGCGTCCTGCTCGCCGAGGACCAGGGCATGATGCGCGGCGCGCTCGCCCTGCTGCTCGGTCTGGAGCCCGACATCGAGGTGGTGGCCCAGGTCGGCGCGGGCGACGAGATCGTGGCCGCCGCGCTGACGTCGCGGCCCGATGTGGCGCTCCTCGACATCGAACTCCCGGGCCGCAGCGGCCTGGACGCGGCCGCCGATCTGCGTGAGGAGGTGCCGGACTGCCGGGTGCTGATCCTCACCACCTTCGGCCGGCCCGGCTATCTGCGGCGTGCGATGGAGGCCGGCGCGGCGGGGTTCCTGGTCAAGGACGGACCGGTCGAGGATCTCGCGGAGGCGATCCGCCGGGTGCTGCGCGGGGAGACCGTCATCGACCCGGCCCTGGCCGCCGCGGCCCTGAGCGCGGGCCCGAGCCCACTGACCGCGCGGGAGCGCGATGCGCTGGTCGCGTCGGTGGACGGCGCGACGGTCGCCGACATCGCGCAGAAGCTGCACCTGTCGGAGTCGACGGTCCGCAACTACCTGTCGTCGGCGATCGGGAAGACGGGCACCCGCAACCGGATGGAGGCGGTCCGGGCCGCGCGGCAGCAAGGCTGGCTCTGAGGTTCGACCGCTCGTCGTCCGATGTCGCACGGGGCCGGCGGATCTCGATGGTGACCCAATGCATCGATCACGTAACCGAGTTGAACAAGCTCGTGTTTCGGCGGCGCCGATCCGGTGACAATGTGATCGTGTCCACAACACCTGACCTCGAACTCGATGACGGTACGCCCGTCCGCTTCCTGCTGACGCCGCCGGGCGGGGTGTCCGCTCCTGCGGCCCCCGTCGCACAGGACGACGGGGACCTTCCCGAGGGCATGGGGCGAGCGGTGCCCGTGGGAGCCGGCGGCCGGGCCGTCGCCAGCTTCTCGGTCGGGGCCCTTCGAGGGGCGCTCAAGCCCGTCGGGCCGCTGCTCCAGGAGGTCCACGATGCCGTCGTGGCGACGCCCGAGCCGCCCACGGAACTGAGCGTGACCTTCGGCGTGCAGGTCGGGCAGGACCTCAAGCTCGGCATCGTCGGCGGCAACGGCCAGGCCCACCTCACGGTCACCGCCAACTGGCGGCCGGTTCCGTCCCGGGGGGCCGACGCGACGCCGGCCTCCGAGTGACGCATGGAGTGGTTCGGAGTCACGGGCGGTGCCCACCACGACGATCCGTCCCGGCTCGTGGTGACGGTACGGCGGCCCGGCGACGGCGGCACCGCGGGCGCGGGATTCGTCCTTGGCCCCGATACCGTCCTGACCTGCGCCCACGTCGTCAATGACGCACTCGGCCGGCCCATGCTCGAAGCGAGACCGCCGCGGCTGGAGGAGATCCCGGTCGAGGTGCGCGGGGAGTCGACCGAACGGTACGAGGCGCGCCTGCTCCACTGGGTCGCCCCGCGGGCCAGGGACGGCGGCGCGGTGCGCGAGGGGGACAGCGAGTGGCTCGGCGATCTGGCCGTGTTACGCGTCGACGGGCCGGCCGGAGGACTGCCCGCCGCGCCCGGCAGGGCCGACATGTCGGCCGACCAGGAAGTGAGCGCCTGGCACGGCGGCGGCCGTGCCGCCACCCTGGCCCGCCTCACCGTCGCCTCGCTCCACGACTCGCTGGGCTACCTCGACGGCAGAGCAACGGGCATGGCGGTCGGCCCGGGTTACAGCGGCGGTCCGCTCTGGTGCCGGCACGAACACGCCGTGGTCGGCCTGGTCGTGGCGCACTTCATGCCACCACGGGACGCGGCCACCGGACTGCCTCTTCCGCACAGTTCACAGCACCTCATCCGACGCAGCTGGGCCATTCCCTGGCAACGCGTCAGAACAGAGCTGGACGCCGTGGGCCTGCGCGACGTCCTGCCCCCGCAGTCGCCGGACCCCGAGGATCCCGCGCTGCTCCTCCTGGTGGAGGCCGTCGGGGACATCCTGTACTCACCGAGCCAGCGCACGGACGTGGCGAAGCGGCTGGCCCTGGCCTGCGGGGTCCGGCACGGGAGCGATGTCACCCCGCCCACGCCCGAGGAATTCGCCCTGTTCCTGCTCGCTCATCCGAGGGCCCTGGCCGCTCTCTCGGCCATCCTGCGGCGCTCCAGCCACCCGGCATCGGCCGACCGTGTACTGGCCGCGGGCTCCCTGTGCGGTAGCGCCAGGATGCTGACCCCGCAGGAGTACGCCGGTCTGCGCAAGCATCTGCGGACCATGGACCGTGCCGTGCTCGCACGGATACCCGAGGCGGCACGGGCCGCCCTGCCCCATGTGGCGGCCTTCCCCGGCGGCGAGTCCCTGGACGCACTCCTCAACCGGCTGGAGGCGCTGCCCGGGGACGGCCACTCCGTGAGCGGGGAGCGCCGGGTCCCGGCGCTGCTGCGGGTCCTGGAGTACGTCGGCGCACTCTCCCCGCCGGCGAAGCGGGCGGAACTGCGCATGTGGGCCGATGGCGTCGCCCAGCGTCTCGGTATCGCGCGGCCGGCCCTGAGCGAGCGCCGGTCGGACGCCCAGGCCTGGGGACGCGCGGTGCGTGACCGCTCCGTGCGGATGCGGGTTCTCGTCCAGGTGACGCGCGCCGAGCGGGGACGTCACCGGCTGCGGATCTGGTGCGACGAGGGGGCGGGGCTCCGGCAGGTCTCCACGGACAGCCTGGTGGCCTATTCGGCGACGGACGGGGCGCGGGAGGTCCTGCGGGTCCTCGACTCCCTGACGCCGCCGGCCGACGACGAGCGGCCGCCGCTGGTCGAGGTGCTGGTGGACCGGGCGAGCCTCAACCTCCCGGTCGACGAGTGGGCGGCGCACGATCCCGACGAGATCGTGCCCGGCGTGCTCGGTGTGGAGTTCCCTCTGGTCGTGCACTGTCCCGAACTCCTGCGCAAACACGGGCGGTTCATCTCGCACTGGCGCAGCCGGTGGAGCCGGCTCGATTCGGGGAAGACTTTCGTCGTCTCGGAGTCCATGGACCGGGACGTCCTCTACTCCCGACTGGTCAACCAACTCGACACGGTGCGCGTCTCCGTGGATGTACCGCCCGGGCTGCGGGACGGCATCGTGCAGACATGTCTCGCTCTGGGCATTCCTGTAGTGGTGTGGGACCGCGGCCGGGACGGCGCTTCGCACCTCGTCCAGCACATGGCGGACGTCGCCACCCGGGAGCTTCCCGACGGCGTACGCGACTACCGGGCGAACGCCCAGGCGAGCCCGCCCGAGTTCCCCGGCCGCCCGGTCCTCGCCTGGGCGGACGCCGACCGCACCGTGCCCCGCCTCCACCTCACCGAACCACAGGAGAGCGCATGACATCCGCTCCCGAGCCCGACTGGCGGCTCTTTCACGGCGACGGGGAGCCCCGGGACGTGGCCCTGCCCCCGGCCCCGCCCTGGCGGCGCTTCACACCGGTCCGGTCGACGCACCCCGACATGCCGTACGTGATCGAGGAGCAGCACGCGAACATCGTGAACGCGGCGCTGCACCTGCGCCGTCCGCTCCTGGTCACCGGGCCGGCCGGTACGGGCAAGTCCTCGCTCGCCCATGCCGTCGCGCATGAGCTCCGGCTGGGCGAACTGCTGCGCTGGCCCGTCAACAGCCGCTCCACCGTGAAGGACGCGCTCTACCAGTACGACGCGATCGGCCGGCTGCGCGAGACGACGCTCAGCCGGGACCGCGGCGAACACGAGCCGTCCATCGGCACCTTCGTACGGCTCGGCCCGCTGGGGACCGCCCTGGTTCCGTCGGCCACGCCGCGCGCGCTGCTCATCGACGAGATGGACAAGGGTGACGTCGATCTGCCCAACGACCTGCTGACGGTCTTCGAGGAGGGTGTGTACGACATTCCGGAGCTGACCCGGCTGCCGGAGGACATGGCCGACGTGGAAGTCCAGACCCTCGACCACCGGGGCACCGTCACGGTGCACCAAGGGGTGGTCCAGTGCGCGGAGTTCCCGGTCGTCGTCATCACCAGCAACGGCGAGCGCGACTTCCCTCCCGCGTTCCTGCGCCGCTGTGTGCGGCTCGACCTCCCCGTGCCGGACGAGGGGAGGCTGCGCGCCATCGTCACCGCCCACCTCGGCGCCGACGCGCTTCGGGCGGCCGACGACCTGATCGACGCCTTCCTCCGCCGCCGCGCCCCGGGGGAGCTGGCGACCGACCAGTTGCTCAATGCGGTGTTCCTCCGTACCGGCGGCGTCGACCTGGACGCGGAGGGCCTGCTGGACGCCGTCCTCCACCAGCTCACCGGGGCGATGTGACATGACCGGTGGCGGGGCGCGGCTGGCCGAGGCACTGCGGGTCCTGTCGGCCTGCGGCCACGAGCTGGACGCGGATCAGCTCCTGGACGTGCTGTGGCTGGCGCGCAGCCTGCCCGCGGGTCCCGGCGCCCCTCTCCACCGGGAGCAGCCCCGGGTCGGCCCACCCGCACCGGGTACCGGTCCCGAGCCCGACCGGGTGTCCCTCCGCCGGCCCACGCCGGAGCCCGACGACCGGGATCTGCCCGATCTGACGGCCCCGTCCCTGTACGCGGCGGCACGCCAGGCCCCGGTGCCCGAGCCGTCGCCCGCGCACCCCGGCCGCGATTCCCGCAAGGCCATGCCCGTGCGCGTCCCCGAGGAGAAGGCCCTCCCCGACGAGCTCGAACTCGGGCGTGCGCTGAGGCCGTTGCGGCGGCGCCGGGACAGCCGCCACCACCTGGAGATCGACGAGGAGCTCACCGCAGCCGAGTTCGCCCAGACCGGTCTGGTCGACGTGGTGCAGCGGCCGGTGCGGGAACGCTGGCTGAACCTGGTCCTGCTCGTCGACGACGGACTGTCCATGCTGCTGTGGCACCGGCTCGGGGCCGAGCTGCGCACCCTGCTGGAGCGGCTGGGCGCCTTCTCCACCACCCGCGTCCTCGGGCTCGACGCGTCGGACGTGCGGCCACGCCTGCACGCGCGTCCCTTCCGGTCCGACGGTCCCGAGCTGCCGCTGAGCACGGTGAACGATCCATCGGGCCGGACCCTGTTGCTGGTGGTGAGCGACGGAATGGGTGCGTCATGGCGGTCCGGCGCGATGCATGCCCTGCTCGCCGAACGGGCGGCCCGCGGTCCTGTCGCGGTGCTGCACACACTGCCGTCCGGCATGTGGGAGGCATCGGGGATCTCCGCCGAGCTGTGGCAGGCGACCACCCGGCGGATCGGGGGCGCCAACTCCTCCTGGCAGATCGTCGATCCGGTGCTGCCGCCGGGGATCGCCCGCTTCGAGGGCGTACCGGTGCCGGTGCTGGCACCGGATGCCTCGTCGCTGCGCGACTGGGCCCGGCTGCTCGCTTCGCCCGGCACGACCGTCGAGTTGCCCCTCCTGGTCCGCCCGGGGCGGTACGGGGCGGCGACCCAACGGAGCCCGGACAGCGCCCAGCACTTCCGGGACGCGGCCACTCCGGAGGCGTACCGTCTCGCGGCTCATCTCGCGGCGGTCTCCCCGCTGTCGGTTCCGGTGATGCGGCTGGTGCAGAGCGCGGTCCCCTGGAAGGCCAGCACCACCCATCTGGCCGAGGTCTTCCTCGGGGGTCTGATCCGGCCGCACCCGGCTCCGGTGCCGGGCCCGCTGCCGGCCAAGCACCGGGTCTTCGACTTCTCCGAGGAATCCAAGGCCGTGCTGCTCGACGCTATTCCGCCGGCCGAGCTCCTGCGGACGAGTCGCCGGATCGGCCGCCGCCTCGATGAACTGGCGGGCAACTCCCCCGACTTCCCGGCCTGGCTGTCCCATCCGGACGGGTCCGCTCAGCTACCGGGTTCGCACCAGCCGTTCACAAGCGTGGAGCGGCGTCTCCTCACCCGGTTCGGGGTGTCGTTCGGCGAGCCCTCGCCCGGCATCGGCCCGGATCCGGAGCGAGAGGCCACCCCCGATGCCGACAGCTGGGGTCCGCTGCTGCCCGAGGACCCACGCCGGCTCGGCGACTTCGTGCTGCGGGGCCGGCGCCGCGGGCACCGCACCGTGGTGTACCAGGGCTTCGACGCGCAGCGCACCGAGGCCGCGCTGCGCGTCCCGCGGCCCGATCTGCCGGGTGCCGGGCGGCTGATCGAGGTGGAGGCGGAGGCCCTGGCCCGGCTCCAGGGCCAGTACGCGCCCACCCTGCTGGCCACCGGAACGCAGGACGGCGCACCCTGGCTGGCCATGACCACCATCGCGGACCAGTCTCCCCAGGACGCCGCCCAGCCCCCGCGACTCGACGAGATCTTCAGCCAGGCGCTCACCGAGGGTGTGGCCCCGTTCGACACCCTGCGCGGGCTCCTTGTCTCCTTCTACCTGGCGAACGCGCTGGCGCTGTGCCACATCAACGGGCTGGTGCCTGCGGACTTCACCGCCGACGGCGTGTTCGTGCTGCGCCGCACGGTGGTGCTGGCCAACCTCTCGGACTGCGTCGTGGACGGGGAGTACCTGGAGCCGGGCCCGGTGCCGACCCGCGAGGACAACGTGCACTCCCTCGGCGGGCTCCTCCAGCTCATCAGCAGCAAGGCCGGCTGGGACATGCCGAACCTGCCGGAGGGGATGCATCTGTGGCAGGGCGACACCTGGGAGCAGTTGCGCCGCCTCGTGCTTCGCTGCATCGACGCGGACCCGGCCCTGCGCCCCACGGCGAGCGAGGTCGCCGAGGTGCTCGGCAAGTACATCGCCCGGACGCGCCCCCGGCGCGAGGGCGCCGGGACACCGTACCCGCCGGCCTCCGTCCGCCGCCTGCCAACCGCTCCGCTCGACCTGCCCCCGCGTGACGGCACCTCCCCGTCCGACGGACCCGGGCCGCGCCTCGCCCGGTTCGGATCCGCCCGCCGGAACGCGGAGGAGCAACTGGAGCGGCTGCGGGTCCCGCTGTCGCACGGCAGACGGCTGACCCTGGTGGGTCCCTACCACTACAGCGGCCGGGCGACCACGACGATGGTCCTCGGCAACCTGCTGGCCGCGGTGCGGGGCGAGCCCGTCCTCGCTCTCGACGCCGCCGCGTCCGTGGGGTCGCTCGACCCGTTCCTCGTCGACCGCAACCGGGCCGTGCTCCGCAACGTGGCGGAGCTGCCGCACTCCGCTTCGTACGACGAGGTCCGCGCACGCACGACACGGCTGCCCTCGGGCCTGGAGGTGATCGCTCATCACCGCGGCCACATCAGTACGAACCCCACGCACGCACAGGACTACGCGCAGGTGCTGATGCGCACGGCGCCGTACTACCCCTTCGTGCTGAGCGACTGGGCCCCCCTGCACCTGAACGAGCCGGCGAACGTGCTCCTGGACCACACCGACACCCTGATCATCTGCTGCAGCAGCACGGACGTGTCCCTGGTCGCGGCGGCAGACGCGCTGGCGGGCGTGCGGGGGGCAGGGCGTGCACACCTGGCGGATTCGGCGATCATCGTGGTGACCGAGGTCGACGGCCGGCGGGGACGGCGGCTGCCCGACGGTCTGGCCCCCCGCCTCCGGGTCGACCCGGACCATGTGGTGCACATCCCCTTCGACGCCGCGCTCCAGTCGGCCTCCTGGGACCTGGGCCGGCTGCGGCCTGCCACCACGGAAGCCTTTCTGGGCCTCGCGGAGTTGGTCCTTCCCCCCGTGGCGGGACCGTCGCCCTGACCGTCCCCGTCTGTGCGGTCCTCAGGCCCTGACCGACCGGTGCCGCGGCAGCCAAAGCACCATCAGCAGGACGCCGCCGAGCAGCACCGCGCCCGCCGTCCGGAAGGCGAGCGCGTAGCCGGCCGTGAGCTCGACGGCGCCGGCCGAACCCTCCGTGCGGGCCGCGGCGACCGTGGAGAGTACGGCGAGGCCGAGGGCGCCGCCCATCGTGCGGGAGGTATTGACGAGGCCGGAGACCAGGCCGGCTTCGCCGGGGGCGGCGCCGGAGGTGGCGAGGGAGGCGAGCGGGGTGGACGCGAGGCCGGTGCCCGCCATCATCAGGATGCCGGGCAGACAGACCGCGGTGAGGTAGGAGCCGTCGGCCGTCATCGTGGACTGCCAGCCGAAGCCGGCGGCGGCCACCGTCGTGCCGATGAGTGCCAGGTTCTTCGCGCCGGTCCGGGCCATCAGCCGGGGCGCGCACTTCGAGCCGACCACGACGGCGACCGAGGTGGGGATCAGGGCGAGTCCGGCCTCCAGCGCGGAGTAGCCGAGCACGTTCTGCGCGTACACGGTCATGAAGTACCACATCGAGAACGTCGCCGAACCCATCACGAGCATCGCCACGTTGGCCGATGCCACCGCTCTCGTCCCGAGCACCCGCAACGGCATCAGCGGCTTCGCCGTGCGGGCCTCGACCAGGACGAACAGGGCGAGCAGGGCCGCTCCGCCCAGCAGCGGCAGCAGTGTCGCGCCCGCCGTCCAGCCGGACTCCTCGGTCTGCACGATGCCGTATGCGACCAGCGCGAGGCCCGCCGTGACGAGGAGTGCGCCGAGCAGGTCGATGCGGCCGCGGTCACCGGCCCGGCCCTCGGCGAGCCAGAGCGCGGCGCCGGTCAGGACGAGCACTCCGACGGGCACGTTGATGAGCAGGACCCAGCGCCAGGACAGCGCGTCGGTGAGCACCCCGCCGATCAGCCCGCCGGCCGCGCCGCCGCCCGCGCCGACGGCCATCCAGGTGCCGATGGCCTTGGTCCTGGCGGGTCCTTCGGGGACGGCGGCGGTGAGCAGGGTGAGGGTCGCGGGGGCGAGCACCGCGGCGCCGAGTCCCTGCGCGGCCCGGGCGGCGAGCAGCTGCCAGCCCTCCTGGGCGAGTCCGCCGGCGAGCGAGGCGGCGGTGAACAGGCCGAGGCCGACGAGGAACATCCGCTTGCGGCCGTAGAGATCGGCGGCCCGCCCGCCGAGCAGCATGAAGCCGGCGAAGGCGATCGAGTAGGCGTTGAGCACCCACTGCAGTCCCGCGGCGCTCAGCCCCAGGTCGGTGCGCATGGACGGGAGGGCGACGTTGACGACGGAGACGTCGAGGACGACCAGGAACTGCCCGGTGCAGGCGGCGAGCACGACCGCCCAGGTGCGGGTCCTGGTCCGGCGGGTACGGAGTGCGGGCGTCGTGACGTCAACCATGGCGTCATACTCGCAGCCGCCCTGCACCCCGTACATCGGTTTCCGGACCGGACCGGCCTCGGTCCTCGGGCGTAGGACCGTCCTCCGGCCGTTCTCAGCCGCGGCGCAGGAGCGTCACCACCGCGGCCCCGCCGAGCCCGATGTTGTGGGCGAGTGCGGTCCGTGCGTCCGGCACCTGGCGGGCCCCGGCCTCGCCCCGCAGCTGCCAGGTGAGTTCGGCGGCCTGGGCGATGCCGGTGGCGCCGAGCGGATGCCCCTTGGAGATCAGCCCGCCGGACGGATTGACCACCCAGCGGCCGCCGTGGGTGGTGGCGCCGGACTCGACGAGCGCCCCGGACTCGCCCTCGCCGCACAGGCCGAGCGCCTCGTAGGTGAGGAGCTCGTTGATGGAGAAGCAGTCGTGGAGCTCGATGACGTCGAGGTCGGCGGCGGTGAGCCCGGAGGTCTCGTACACCTGGCGGGCCGCTTCCCGGGACATGGGCAGGCCGACCGCGTCGATGCAGGTGCCGGAGGCGAAGGATGCCTCGGTGTCGGTGGTCATGGCCTGGGCGGCGATCTCGACGGCCCGGTCGCCGAGGCCGCGTTCCTCGACGAAGCGCTCGGAGACGACGACGGCCGCCGCCGCCCCGTCGGAGGTCGGTGAGCACTGGAGCCGGGTCAGCGGGCGGTGGATGGGTTTGGCGGCGAGGACCTCGTCGACGGTGTACGGGTCCTGGAACTGGGCGTACGGGTTGCCCGCCGAGTGGCGGTGGTTCTTGGCGGCGACGGCGGCGAGCTGCGCCTCGGTGGTGCCGTAGCGCTCCATGTGCTCACGGGCGGCGTTGCCGAAGATCTGGGCGGTGGGCGGGGTCATCTCGAAGCCGTGGGCGGCGGCCATGATGCCGTAGTGCCGGGCGACCGGGGACGTCTTGAAGTCGCCCGCGCCGCCGTCGGCCCCGCCGCCGCCGAGCGATCCGCGCGCCATCTTCTCGAAGCCGAGCGCGAGAACGCAGTCGCTGCCGCCGCCCTCGACGAACTGCCGGGCCATCATCAGGGCGGTGGAGCCGGTGGCGCAGTTGTTGTTGACGTTGTAGACGGGTATCCCGGTCAGCCCGAGTTCGTAGACGGCGCGCTGTCCGGCGGTGGAGGCCTGGAAGCAGTAGCCGACGGCGGCCTGCCGGATGTCCTCGTACGTGACGGAGGCATCGGTCAGCGCCGCGGTCCCGGCCTCCCTGACCATGTCCCAGTACTGCCAGTCGCGGGTCTCGGGCTTCTCGAACTTCGTCATCCCGACGCCGACGATGTATGCCTTCATGGCCTTGCCAGTCATGGTGTCCTCTCAGTCCCTCGGCAGGCCGAGGATGCGCTCGGCGACGACATTGAGCTGAACCTGGGTGGTGCCGCCCGCGATGGTCAGGCAGCGGGACATCAGGAAGCCGTGCACCGCCCGCTCCCCCGCCCCCTCGCACACCGCCCCGTCCGGGCCGAGCAGTTCCAGGGAGAGTTCGGCGATCTTCTGCTGGTGGACGGTCTGGACGAGCTTGCGTACGGAGGCGCCCGCGCCCGGTTCGAGGCCGGAGACCTGCTGGAGCGTGGTGCGCAGTCCGATGCAGGCCAGTGCGTGGGCCTCGGCGGCGAGTGCGCCGATCCTGGCCCGGCAGGCGCCGTCGAGTCCGGCCGCGCGGTCGATCAGCGCTTCCAGGCCGGTGTCGAAGCTCATCTGGTCGGCCATGTGGACGCGTTCGTTGCCCAGGGTGTTGCGGGCGACCTTCCAGCCGCCGCCGGCCTCGCCGACCAGGGCGTCGTGGGGCAGCAGGACGTCGTCGAAGTACACCTCGTTGAAGAGGGAGTCGCCGGTGATCTCCTTCAGCGGGCGGATGTCGATGCCCTCGGTGTTCTTCATGTCGACGAGGAAGTAGCCGAGCCCCTGGTGCTTGGGGGCGTCCGGGTCGGTCCTGGCGAGCAGGATGCCGTGGTCGGCCCACTGGGCGGCGCTCGTCCACACCTTCTGGCCGTTGATCCGCCAGCCCTCGGGGGTCCGTTCGGCCCGGGTGCGCAGGGAGGCGAGGTCGGATCCGGCGCCGGGTTCGGAGAACAGCTGGCACCACTGGAGGTCGCCGCGCAGGGTGGGCAGCAGGTAGCGGTCCTGCTGGGCGGGGGTCCCGTGGGCGATCAGGGAGGGCACCACCCAGGTGGCGATGGAGAGATCGCTCAGCTTCACGCCCTGCTCGCGCAACTCCTGCTGCACGGCGAGCTGTTGTACGGGCCCGGCGTCCAGTCCATAGGGCGCGGGCAGATGCGGTGCGGCGTAGCCGGTGGGGGCGAGGGCGCGGCGGGCGTCCCGCGGGCCGAGGCCGCGGGCGGCGGCGACGGCCTCGCGGGCCGCCGCGCGGTGCGAGGCCGCCTGCTCCGGCAGTTCCAGGGCGAGTTCGCGGCGCGCGCCCGCCCCGGCCAGCCGGACGGCGCGCTGCCGGTGCTCGTCCGCGCCGCCCAGCAGCTGGCGCGCCACCAGGGCGCGGCGCAGATACAGATGGGCGTCGTGCTCCCAGGTGAAGCCGATCCCGCCGAGGATCTGGATGGCGTCCTTGGCGCAGCTGTAGGCGGCGTCCAGCGCGGTCGCCGCGGCGAGCGCGGCGGCCAGGCCCCGCACCTCGTCGGGCTGGTGGGGTTCACCGGCCGCACGGGCGGCGTCCCAGGTCAGCGCGCGGGCCTGTTCGACGCGTACGAGCATGTCGGCGCACAGGTGCTTGACGCCCTGGAACTGTCCGATGGGCCGGCCGAACTGTTCGCGGACCTTGGCGTACTCGGCGGCGGTGTCCAGGCAGCGGGCCGCGGTGCCGCAGGCCTCGGCGGCGAACAGGACGGCGGCGAGATCGCGGACGAGGCCGGAGCCGGTGCGCAGGACGCGTCCGGCGGGGACCAGGACGCCGTCGGCCCGGACCGCGGCGGTGGGCCGGGTGGGGTCGGCGCCGTGGTGCGGGCGCACGGTCAGTCCCGGTGCGGCGGTGTCGACGGCGAACCAGCGGATGCCGGTGGCCGAGGCGGCCGGGAGCAGGAGCAGGCAGGCCTCGGCGCCGGAGAGGACCGGTGGCGGTTCGCCGTCCAGGAGGTGGCCGTCCTCGTGCTCGACGGCGGTGAGCGATCCGGGCCCGAGGGCGACGGCGCCGATGCGGGTCCCGGCCGCCAGGTCGCGTACCAGCGCGTCGGCGCCCGCGGCGTGCAGGACGGCCGAGGCGAGGGCGCTCGGCAGACAGGGGCCAGGGAGTGCGGCGCGGCCTGCCTCCTCAAGGACGACGGCCAGGTCGAGGAGGTCGCCGCCCCCGCCGCCGTACGCCTCGGGCAGATGGATGCCGAGCAGCCCCTGCTCGCCGAGCCCGTCCCAGTACGCGGGGCGTGCGCCGGGGGCGGCGGGGGCTTCCGCGTCGAGGAGTCTGCGGATTTCTCCGGGCGGTACGGCCCGCGCCAGCCATCCCCGTACGGCCTGCGCGAGCTCCCTGTGTTCTTCGGTGATTCCGATGCCCATGCGGATCCTCGCCGGTCGCAGCCACTGGAACGGCGCAAGAGTAGAACACGTTCCAATCTGACGGAAGGTCAGATGAGCACCCAGTTGCGGCCGCGCCGGAAACCGGGCCGGCCGTCTTGACCTGTTCTTGCCTTATTACCGGAATACCTCGGACATCCGGAAGGTTTCACCCTGCACGTACTTGGCGGTCAGTGCTGCCCGCCGCAGGGACCGCGCTCCCGTCCTCACCCTCCCTCTCCTGCCGCCCGGAGGCCGCACGCATGCCACAGACGACGCACGAAACGCCCACCGCGGAGCTTCCTGATCCGCGGGCGCCGAAGGCGGGCCGCGGGATCGTTCCCGTGCTCGCCTTCGCGGGCATCACCGTCGCGGTGATGCAGACCCTGCTCGTCCCCGTCATCAAGGACCTGCCCGCCCTTCTGCACACCGACCCGTCGAACGCCACCTGGGTGATGACGGCGACCCTGCTCGCCGGAGCCGTCTCCACCCCGATCATGGGGCGGCTCGGCGATCTGAACGGCAAGCGCAGGATGCTGCTGGCCAGCCTCGCCGTGATGGTGGTCGGCTCGCTGATATGCGCGTTCACCGACGATCTCGTCATCATGATCGTGGGCCGTGCGCTCCAGGGCTTCGCCATGGGCGCCATCCCGCTGGGCATCGGCATCATGCGCGACGAGCTGCCGCGCGAGAAGCTCGGCTCCGCGATGGCGCTGATGAGCTCCTCGATCGGGGTGGGCGGCGGACTCGCGCTGCCCGCCGCCGCGCTGGTCGCCCAGCACACCGACTGGCACACCCTCTTCTTCGGCTCGGCCGGCCTCGGCGTGCTGGCCATGGGGCTGACCGTGCTGACGGTGCCCGAGACCTCGCTCCGGGCCCCCGGACGGTTCGACGTCACCGGGGCGCTCGGCCTCTCGCTCGGCCTGGTCCTCCTGCTGCTGCCGATCACCAAGGGCAGCGACTGGGGCTGGACCTCGGGCACCACCCTCGGACTGATCGCCGCCGCCCTCGTCGTCCTGGTGCTGTGGGGCCTGTTCGAGCTGCGGAGCGACGCACCGCTGGTCGACCTGCGGACCACGGCCCGCCGCGAGGTACTGCTCACCAACCTCGCCTCGATCATGGTCGGGGTCGCCTTCTACGCCGTCTCGCTGGTCCTGCCGCAGCTGCTCCAGCTGCCGGCGTCGACCGGTTACGGCCTCGGCCAGTCCATGGTGGTCGCCGGCCTGTGCGTGGCCCCGCTCGGCCTGACGATGATGCTCGTCGCCCCGCTGTACGCCCGGATCTCCGCCCGGTACGGCCCCAAGATCACTTTGATGCTCGGCATGCTGGTCATCGCGATCGGCTACGGCGCCGGGCTCGGCCTGATGAGCGCCGCCTGGCAGACCATCGTGATCGCGGTGCTGCTCGGGGCCGGTATCGGACTCGCGTACTCCTCGCTGCCCGCGCTGATCATCGGGGCCGTCGACGCCTCGGAGACGGGCGCGGCCAACGGGCTGAACACCCTGATGCGCTCGATCGGCACCTCGGTGTCGAGTGCGGTGATCGGCATGGTGCTGGCGAACACCTCGGTGCGGATGGGCCCGGTCTCGGTGCCCAGCATGGAGGGCTTCCGGACCTCGTTCATGATCGCGACGGGGGCGGTGCTGGTCGGTCTCGTGCTGGCGGCGTTCCTGCCCTCGCAGCGCTCGGCCGCCTCGCCGGTGCTGCTGGCGAGCAGCGCGGGCGACGACGCCGCGCGCGAGGCGGGGGAACCTCTTCCCCCCGTCCCGCACCCGTACCTCGGTTCCGACGGCTTCCACGGCCGGGTGCTGGAGGCGGACGGGACGCCGGTGGCCGGTGCCAACGTCACCCTGATCGACCGGCACGGCCGGCAGGCCGGGCTCACCACCACGGACGCGGAGGGCCGCTACGCGCTCGCCGCCCCGGGCAGCGGGAGCTTCGTCCTGGCCGGATCGGCCGCCGGATACGCGCCGCGGGCCCGCCCCGCGTCGTACCCGGCGGACGGGCCGCGGAGCGAGACCGATCTGGTGCTGACGCTCAGCGCACCGGAGCGTCGAACCGCGGCGCGGTCGTGAGCAGATGAGAGACGTCCGTCCCCACCGGGAGCTCCTGCGGCTGCGCGCCGCGGGTGAACAGCCTGGCGGGGCGGGCGCCCTGGACCCGGGCCTGACGCCCGTTGACCCGCAGCCATGACCCCTCGCGCAGCCCGAGCACCGGGACGTCGTTCTCCTCCAGGAACTCCCCGAGCCGCTCCTCGCGGGTCTCGCCCTTGTGGGTGCTGTCCGGGTCCGGGTCCAGGTAGTGCGGGTTGATCTGGAACGGGACGAGGCCGAGCGTCTCGAAGGACGGCGGCTGCACGATGGGCATGTCGTTGGTCGTGCGGAGCGTGGGCGCCGCCATGTTCGTCCCCGCGCTGGCTCCCATGTACGGGAGGCCCTCGCGCACCGCCTCGGTGACGGCGTCGCGCAGACCGGTCCTGTAGAGCGCGCTCAGCAGCCGGAAGGAGTTGCCACCGCCGATGAACACGGCGTCGGAGGCGGCGAGTTCGGCGACCGGGTCGGCGTTCTCGTGGACCCCGCGGACGGTGATCCCGGCCGGCTCCAGGGCCTCGCGGACGCGTGCGGTGTACGTGGCGTAGTCGGCGAGCGCGTACGGCACGAAGGCCAGCCGGGCGCCGGACGGCAGGAAGGCCGCGACCGTGTCGAGGGCGTGTTCCAGGTAACCGCAGCCGTGCTGGGTGGAGTTGGAGAGCAGGAGCAGATTCACGGGGTTCCTCTTGGGGTTCTCTTCGGGTCAGATCGTGCGGAGCTGTTCCCGGGTCAGGCGGCCCGGGTCCGGCGGGTCTTCGGCTTCGGGCGCTGCGGCGGGTGGGTGAGGCGCCGCTCCAGCATCTCGGCAGCGTGCCGCAGCGCTTCGAGGCGGCTCTCGTGCGCCCCCTCGAACCGTTCCTCGGCGCCGCCCAGGCTGAGGCTTCCGTAGGGTTCACGGCCGAGGAAGACCGGGACGGCGAGGGTCGCGACGCCGGTGTCGTACTCGCCGACCGTCCAGGCGTACCCCTGGGCCCGGACCTTCAGGAACTCCTGCTCCAGCTGGTCCGGATCGGTGACGGTCCGGTCGGTGAACCGGGCCATCGGGCGCCCCCGGAAGAGCCGGTGGCGCTGCTCGTCCGGCAGGTAGGCGTAGAACGACTTGCTGGTCGCCCCGGCGTGCGCCGGGTAGAGCTCACCGACCAGCGGGTAGTAGCGCAGCGGCCCGGTCTCGCCCTCCTCGGCGGCCACGCACCGCATGTGGAAGCTGTCCGGCAGGCAGAACAGCACGGTGTCGCCGGTGACCCGGCGCAGCTCCTCCAGGACCGGCCCGGCGAGCAGCTCCAGGGAGCCCGAGCGCTCCCAGAGCCTGCCGAGGCGCAGCACGGCGGGGCCGATGCGGTAGCGCCGGGTGGCCGGGTCGGAGACCAGGAAGCCGCGCCCGGCGAGGGTGGCGAGCAGCCGCTGGGCCACCGAGGTGTCCCAGCCGAACTCCTCGGCGACCTCGGTGACGCCCCAGTCGGGTCTGGTCCGCTCGAACGCGAGCAGCACGAGGAGCGCCCGGTCGACGGTTTGCAGGGCCCCGGCGGGGGTGCGCCGGTCCAGATCGAAGTCCGCCATCGTCATCTCACCATTCAGACCTGAATTGCAAATAACGGGAAACAGTTGCGTTCAACGCTATCCGATCCCGAATCTGCTCTCAGCACCCCGTCCGGCGTCCCACTCCCTGCCGGGCGCCGGACGGGTGTGACGGATGCGCGAGAAAGGCCCCCCATGTTGAAGTACGTGCTGGACGTCGTCGGTCTTCTGGACGACCCCCAGGCCAGTGGCAAGACGGTCGTCGAGTACCTCGACTCCGTAGCGGGGGCCGAGGGCTCGTCCGCGGAGGTGGCCACGGTCGCCGGCGAACGGGGCTCGACGGACTTCGTGATGGTCCGCATCCCCGGCTCCCGGGGACGCACCGCCGGAGGCAGCGCCCGCACCCTGGGCGTCGTCGGCCGGCTCGGCGGCATCGGCGCCCGGCCCGAGGTGACCGGCCTGGTCTCCGACGCCGACGGAGCGGTCTCGGCCGTCGCCACCGCCGCCAAGCTGCTCGACATGCGCCGCCGCGGCGATGTGCTGCCCGGCGACGTGATCGTCGCCACCCACATCTGCCCGGACGCGCCGACCGAGCCGCACGACCCGGTGCCGTTCATGGGCTCGCCCGTGGACATCGCCACCATGAACCGCCACGAGGTGACGGACGAGATGGAGGCCGTGCTCTCCATCGACACCACCAAGGGCAACCGGATCATCAACCACAAGGGCCTCGCCCTGTCGCCCACCGTCAAGGAGGGCTGGGTGCTCCGGGTCAGCGAGCAGCTCGGTGAGCTGCTGGCCGTGGTGACGGGTGAGCCGTTGGTCACGTACCCCGTGACGACTCAGGACATCACGCCGTACGGTAACGGGGCACACCACATCAATTCGATCCTCCAGCCCTCCACCGCGACGGCCGCTCCCGTCATCGGTCTGGCCATCACCTCGGCCGCCGCGGTGCCCGGCTGCGGCACCGGCGCGAGTCACGAGACCGACATCGCGTCCGCCGCCCGCTACGCCGTGGAGGTCGCCAAGGCCTACGGCGGCGGCCACCTGGACTTCCACGACGCGGTGGAGTTCGACAACCTCGTCAACCGCTACGGGTCGCTGGCTCACCTGCAGACCTTCGGCCGCACACCCCAGGAGTCCTGATGGCTGCCACCCCACAGGCCGGCGCCGTGGCCCCCGAGGCCAAGAGCATCGGCAGCGACGACTACTCGCTCTCGCGCGTCCCGCGCGACAAGCGCTTCGGTTTCTGGTCGATGCTGCTCCAGTGGCTGGCCCAGTCCGGTTCGATCTCGCAGTTCACGCTCGGCGCCACCATCGGCGTCGGCATGACCTTCGGCAACGCCTTCCTCGCCTTCACGCTCGGCGCGGTGATCCTGGAGATCGTGATCTTCGCGATCGGTCTGGCCGGGATGCGCGAGGGTCTCGCGACCCCGATGCTGACCCGCTGGGTGGGCTTCGGCCGCAACGGCTCCGCGCTGGTCAGCTTCGTCATCGCGGTCAGCCTGGTCGGCTGGTTCGGCGTCCAGAACACGATCTTCGGCAACAGCGTCTCGGCGCTGGTCGGCGGACCGTCCTGGATGTGGTGCGTGCTCGCCGGGATCGCCATCACCGCGCTGGTGATCTTCGGCTTCAAGTACATGGCGAACTTCGCGAAGGTCGTCACCCCGCTGTTCTTCGCGATGGTCGCCTGGTCGGTCGTCAACACGCTCAACGACCACTCCTTCAGCGACCTGATCCACTCGCCGCCGCCCGGCGACACGATCCCGCTGGCCGTCGCCGCCACCGCCATCGCGGGCGGCTACATGACGGGCGCGATCGTCTCCCCGGAGATGACCCGCTACAACCGCAAGGGCTCGCACGTCTTCCTGCAGAGCGCCTCCTCGATGATCCTCTCCGAGTACATCGTCGGCCTGACCGGAGTGCTGCTCGGCCACCTGGTGAAGAGCAACGAGGTCTCGCACATCGTCCTCTCCACCTCCGGCGCCTTCGGCGTGATCGTGGTCCTGATGTCCACCGCGAAGATCAACGACTGGAACCTGTACGGCTCCTCGCTCGGCGTCGTCAACTTCTTCCAGGTCGTCTTCGGCAAGCGCGTCCACCGCGGCGCGGTCACGATCGTCCTCGGCATCGCGGGCACGGTCCTGTCCGCGGTCGGGATCATGACCCACTTCACCGAGTTCCTGACGATCCTCGGCGTCGCCATCCCGCCGATCGGCGGCATCATCGTGGCCGAGTACTGGGTCGTGAAGAAGATGCGCAAGCCGCTGGACGAGACCCGGGAGTCCGAGACCCTGCCGAAGACCTCGCCGACCTGGGTCCCGATGTCGATCGTCATCTGGATCGCGGCGTTCTGCGTCGGCAAGTTCTACGACGGCGGCATCCCGGCCCTGAACTCGCTGGCCACCGCCTTCGTCCTGTACAGCGTCCTCGGCCTGCTGGGCTGGGTGCGGCCGTACGGCACCTCCACCCTGGACGACGAGGGTTCCGAGAACGACTCGGCCCCCGCCGCCCCCGCCACCACCTCCGTGGGAGCAGCATGAGCACCGCCCCCGGCGCACCCCTGGTCCCGGCCTCCGACGAGGCCCAGGCCGAGGTCGTCGACCTCTGCGCCGAACTGATCAGGTTCGACACCTCCAACCCCACCAGCAACGAGCGCGCGAGCGCCGACTGGGTGGTGGGCCGCCTCGCCGAGGTGGGCATCGACTCCGAGCTCGTCGAGTCCGCCCCGGGCCGGGCCAGCGTCATCGCCCGGATCGCGGGCCGCGATCCCGAGCGCGGCGCCCTGATGGTCCACGGCCACCTGGACGTGGTCCCCGCGGACGCCTCCGAGTGGCAGGTGCCGCCGTTCTCCGGCGAGATCCGGGACGGCTACCTGTGGGGCCGCGGCGCGATCGACATGAAGGACACGGTGGCCGTCATGCTGGCCACCGCCCGGCACTTCGCCCGCACCGGTACGCAGCCCTCCCGGGACCTGGTCCTCGCCTTCCTCGCCGACGAGGAGGCGGGCGGCAAGTTCGGCGCCCACTGGCTGGTCGAGCACCGCCCGGAGCTGTTCGCCGGGGTCACCGAGGCGATCGGCGAGGGCGGCGGGTTCTCCTTCGCGATCGACGACACCCGTCGCCTCTACCCGATCGAGAACGCCCAGCGCGGCATGGCCTGGATGGAGCTCACCGCGACCGGCCGGGCCGGCCACGGCTCCTCCCCCAACGACGAGAACGCGGTCACCGACCTCGCCGAGTCGCTGACCCGGATCGGCCGCGAGACCTTCCCGATCCGGCTGATCGAACCGGTCCGCGCCCTGCTGGAGGAGGCTGCCGGTCTCTACGGTGTCGAGTTCGACGAGAACGACATCGAGGGCAGCCTCGCGAAGCTCGGCCCGGTCTCCGACTTCATGCAGGTGGTGCTCCGCAACTCCGCGAACCCCACCATGTTCAACGCCGGTTACCAGACCAACGTGATCCCCGGGAAGGCGACCGCCCGTGTCGACGGCCGCTTCCTGCCCGGCCACGAGCAGGAACTGATCGACACCATCGACAGGCTCCTCCTCCCGTCGGTCACCCGCGAGTGGGTCAACCACGACATCGCGATGGAGACCACGTTCGACGGCCCGCTCGTCGACGCGATGTGCGACGCGGTGCGCGCCGAGGACCCGGACGGCCACCCGGTGCCGTACTGCAACCCCGGCGGCACGGACGCCAAGGCCTTCACCCACCTCGGCATCCGCTGCTTCGGCTTCAAGGGCCTGAAGCTCCCGCACGACCTGGACTACGGCCGCCTCTTCCACGGCGTGGACGAGCGCGTCCCGCTGGAGGGACTGCGCTTCGGCGTCCGCGTCATGACCCGACTCTGGCAGAGCTGCTGACCCCTGCGTCACGGCTCCGCCGGGGGCCTGCCCCGACCCGGGCCCACCCCACCCGTACGCCCCCGCCGGTTCATCCGGCGGGGGCGTACGGCACGATGGCGCCCGTCGAACCGACCGCCGTGCATCCCGTCCCACCAGGAGGAACCCCGTGGCCGCCGAGCCCAAGCCGGAGATTCTCGCCGCGTTCCAGGCCGCCAAGGGCTTCATGCCGGTGGTCGAGGGACTCGCGCTGTACACCGCCGCCACCGATGCGGCCGCGCTCGGACTGCCGCTGCTGGAGGTGGGCACGTACTGCGGACGCTCCACCATCCTGCTCGCCGACGCCGCACGCGCGGCCGGCGTCACGGCGCTCACCGTCGACCACCACCGGGGCAGCGAGGAGCAGCAGCCCGGCTGGGAGTACCACGACCCGACGGTGGTGGACCCCGAGGTGGGCCGGATGGACACCCTGCCCACGTTCCGCCGGACGCTGCACGCGGCCGGTCTGGAGGAGCACGTGGTGGCGCTCGTGGGACGTTCCCCGCAGGTGGCGGCCGTCTGGGGCGGCCCGCTCGGCCTCGTCTTCATCGACGGCGGCCACACCGACGAGCACGCGAACGGCGACTACGAGGGCTGGGCACCGCATGTCGCCGAGGGCGGGCTGCTGGTGATCCACGACGTGTTCCCGGACCCCGCGCACGGCGGCCAGGCCCCGTACCGGGTGTATCTGCGGGCGCTGGCGTCGGGCGCCTTCACCGAGATCTCCGTCACGGACTCGCTGCGGGTGCTGCGCCGTACCGGGCCGGGGTTCTGAGGCCCCCGGACACCGCGCGGACTCCCGGATAGCATCGCCGGGTGCGTCACGACGAGAGTGCTCCCCCCACCCCACACCGCCCGTCCCTGCCCGCCGCCGCGGTGCTGACCGTCCTGTGCCTGGGCCTCGCCGGCTGCGGCGCGGACGGCGGCGGCACCGCGCAGGCACAGCCCGGGAAGGGCGGCGACACGGCCCCGTCCTCGGCGGCCGCGTCCACACCCGCCGCGACGGCCTCCCCGTCGCCGTCGCGCACCGGCCCGTCCCCGTCGAAGAGGCCCACCGCACCCGCGGCGTCCGGCCCGCTGTCCGGCAGGACGGTCGTCATCGACCCGGGGCACAACCCGGACAACCACCTGCACACCGCCGAGATCAACCGCCAGGTGGACATCGGCACCACGCACAAGGAGTGCGACACCACCGGCACCTCCACCAACTCCGGTTACGCGGAGGCCCGGTTCACCCTCGATGTGTCGCACCGGCTGCGTACGCTGCTCCAGGCCCAGGGGGCGAAGGTGCTCCTGACGTACGACGACGACCGGCCGTTCGGGCCGTGCGTCGACGAGCGGGCCCGGATCGGCAACAAGGCCGGGGCGGACGCGGTCGTCTCGGTCCACGCGGACGGATCGGCGGCCGGGAACCGCGGCTTCCATGTGATTCTTCCCGCATCGGTGCGCGGCGGCGGCGCGGACACCTCGAAGATCGTGGGCCCGTCGCGCGAACTGGGCACCCGCATCGCCGGACTCTTCGTACGCGCTACCGGAAGTGCGCCTTCCAATTACATCGGCGGCAATACCGGCTTGGACACCCGCAAGGATCTCGGCGGACTGAATTTGTCGACCGTCCCCAAAGTCTTCATCGAATGCGGCAATATGCGTGATCCGAAGGACGCCGCCCTGCTCACCAGCACGGGCTGGCGTCAGAAGGCGGCCCAGGGCATCGCGGACGGCATCAGCAGCTACCTGAACGGGTAGTAAGAGGTGGTTCTGCGATGAATTCGGGAGGATGCTCGTCCAACGTCCGGGCAGGAACACAACCCGCCCGGGCAGACGATAGATTCATCCGTACGATGGGGGGCCGCTCCCGAGCTTCGCGCCGTACCCGCCGTACCGGTGGCAGCGACAAACGCCCCGACGAGACGACCGACTAAGGACCTTCACGTGAATATCCGCTCCCTCACTCGAGGCGATGGCGTGGTGATCGGAGCAGCGGTCGTGCTGTTCATCGCCTCTTTCCTCGACTACTTCGACTACGGAAGCACCAGCGTCGACGCGCCGAACTCCTGGGACTCCCTGGGCAACGGGATCGGCGTCTACATGGTCGGGGTGATCGGCGCGGCACTGATCGTGCTCTCCCGCTCGCAGCCCCAGCCGCGCAAGGTCCTGGGTCTCGACCTCGCCGCGTTCGGTGTCGCCGCCACGGTCTTCACGGCGTGGAACATGTTCTGGACCATCATCGACCTCGGCCAGATCGACGCCGGTGCCGGACTGATCCTCGGCCTGATCGCCTCCCTGGCCCTGGCCTTCGGCGCGGTCGCCTCCCCGCTGATCCCGGCGCTCAAGGCCCCGCTCGCGGGCGCCCCGAAGCCGCAGGCCGTGCAGCCGCCGTACGGTGGCCAGCCGCAGCCGGGCCAGGGCTACGGCTACCCGGGCGCCCAGCAGCCCCCCTACGGCGGTCAGCCGCAGGCCCAGGCTCCGTCGTACGGCGGCCAGCCGCAGCCCGGTCAGCCCGGTCAGCAGGGCCAGCCCGAGCCGCAGCAGGCACAGGCCCCCGCCCAGCAGGCCGCGCCCGCAGGGGACTTCACCCCGTTCTGGTTCGCCGTGCCGGTGGCCCGTCCGCTGTACGGCGAGGACGGTTCGCCGGCCCCGATCGCCGAACTGGCGCCGGGCACCTGGTATCTCGCGGTCGAGCAGCGCGGTCCGGGCCTCATCGCCCAGACGCAGGACGGCCGTCGCGGAGTCCTCCAGGACACGACGGGCATCCAGCGCGGCTGAGACGCCGGCGCCACGGCGCACGCACCACCGACAGCGGCCCCCCGCCCCTTCCGGGCGGGGGGCCGCTGTCGTACCCTCCCTCCCACCACACCTGACGCACCGTCAAACTCCTTGGGAGGCAGCGACATGCGGCTCGGACTCGCTCTCGGATACTGGGGCCGCGGCCCGAACCCGGCCCACCTGGACCTCGCCCGCGAGGCGGAGGACCTCGGCTACTCCTCGGTGTGGACGGCGGAGGCCTGGGGCTCGGACGCCTTCACCCCGCTGACGTGGATCGCCGCCCACACCTCCCGTATCAAACTGGGCACCGCCATCGCACAGATGGCAGCCCGCACCCCGACCGCGACCGCGATGCACGCCCTGACCCTCGACCACCTCTCCGGCGGCCGGATGATGCTCGGCCTGGGCCTGTCCGGCCCCCAGGTCGTGGAGGGCTGGTACGGGCGCCCGTTCCCCCGCAGCCCGCTCACGGCGACCCGCGAGTACGTCGACGTGGTCCGCCAGGTCCTGCGCCGCGAGGTGCCTGTGGAGTTGAACGGCCGGTTCCACTCCCACCCGTACAACGGCCCGGACGCCACCGGCCTCGGCAAACCGCTCAAACCGATCACCCATCCCCTCCGCGCGGACCTCCCGGTGCTGCTCGGCGCCGAGGGCCCGAAGAACATCGCCCAGACCACCCGGATCGCGGACGGCTGGCTCCCGCTGTACTGGTCACCGCTGCGCACCGACGTGTACGAGGCCTCGCTGAGCGACCTACCCGAGGGGTTCATGATCGCGCCGATGGCCCGCGCGCACGTCTGTGACGACGTCGCGGAGGGCCTGCTGCCGGTGAAGGCGATGCTCGGCTTCTACATCGGCGGCATGGGCGCGGCGGCCCGCAACTTCCACGCGGACCTGATGGCGCGGATGGGGTTCGAGGAGGAGGCACGGCACATCCAGCAACTGTTCCTGGAGGGCCGGAAGCAGGAAGCGGTCCTGGCCGTCCCGGACGCCTTCGCCGACGAAATCTCGCTCGTCGGCCCCAGGGAACGGATCGCGGAACGACTGGAGTTGTGGCGCAAGGGCCCGGTGACGGACCTCTTGGTGACGGCGCCGGACCCGCATACGTTGCGGGTACTGGCGGAGCTCAACCACTAGAGCGCGCCCCTAGCCGGACACGGGCGCCACCTGCTCATCCACCCACGCGGCGAAGGTGGTGACCGGGATGCCCAACTCCCGGGCGAACGCGGGCCGGGCGGGCTGGAGGACCACGTTGTTCCACTCGTGTCCGGCACCCCACGCCGGCATGCCCGCGGCGAGAGCCTCCTCCACGCTCATGGAGGGCGCGGTCACGGGCACTCCCCAGGCGGCGGACAGGGTCTGCGCGATCTGCTCCATCGTGCGCAGGTCACCGGCGAGTTCCAGTTCGACCTGATGGAACCGGTCGGGGTCCCGGAGCGCGTGCGCCGCGGCCGTACCGATGTCCCGCACGGCCACGAGGGCCAGTTCGGTGTCCGGCTTCAGTACCGTCAGCAGTCCGCCGCGGGGCCCCTTGGGTGCCAGCAGGGGCAGGTTCTCCATGAAGAAGGCGGGCTTGATCACCGCCCAGCGGTCAAAACCCGCGTCCCGCACGGCCTCCATGATCGCCTGCTTGGTCCGGAAGTAGTCGGCCATCGCCGCCCAGCGGCCCTCGGCCCAGCCGGCGACCTGGGTGTGCTCACCGACGCCACTGGTCGAGGACTGCACGAACTGCCGCACCCCTGCGGCCTTCGCCGCGTCCACCAGGTTGGTGGCCTGGGCGAGTTCGCCGGCGAAGTCCACGCTGGTCTCGGTCATGGGCGGCATCTGCACCGAGAACACCGCGCGAACCCCGTCCACCGCTGGCCCCAGTGAGGCCGGGTCGGAAAGATCCGCCCGCACCAGCTGGGCACCCAGTGCCTCGATCGCCCGGGCGGGCTTCGACGACGGATCGCGCACGAGCGCACGTACGGGCACCTCGGCGGCCAGAAGGGCACGAGCCGTGGCCCCGCCTTGCTGGCCGGTGGCGCCGGTGACCAGGACGATATCGCTGCTGCTGGGCATGGTGGCTGCTCCTCGCGGACCGGAGATTGAAAACGGCGGGGCCCGCCGTTTTACCTGTGGCTAAGATATGGCGGGGCCCGCCGTTTAGCAATGGGGAGATCATGACCGGTCAGCGCTCGGACGCCCGACGCAACTATCAGCGCATCCTCGCCGTCGCCGAGGCCGAGGTCGCCGCGCACGGCGCGGAGGCGTCCCAGGAGCAGATCGCCCGCACCGCGGGCGTCGGCTCGGCGACCGTGCGCCGCCACTTCCCCACCCGCCGCTCCCTTCTCGAAGCGGTCTTCCAGGAGCGCATCGAGGGCCTGTGCGAACGCGCCCACCGGCTGAGCACGACCGAGGACGGCCGCACCGCACTCCTGGAGTGGCTCCACGCCTTCGTCCAGTACGCGGTCTCAGCGCGCGGATTCGCCCACATCCTCAGCTACGAGCCCCCCACGGAGGAGCCCTCCCCGAGCAGCTGCGGCAGCAGAATCGAGGTGGCCGGAACTCCCCTGCTCCAGCGGGCCATTCGCGAGAAGGCGGTCGCCCCGCACGTCACCTTCCACGACCTGCTGACCCTCGCCGTAGGAATCGCCCTGGCCACCGAGCACCACAAAGACCCCGCCACCCAGGCCGACCGTCTCTTCCACCTCGCCGTGGAGGGGCTCAGCCCTGAGCGGGGTGGGGGCGGGGTGCGCGGCTCATCCGGCGTCGCCGGTGACAACTCCTGAGCTCAAGACCCCGCCCCCGCACCCCCCGGAACCCGTCCCTCCCGCGTCCAGCCGAGGAGTTCGTCAGCCGTCCAGGTGTTGACGACCCTCTCCGGCGGCACCCCGCACTCCTCGGCGCGGGCGCAACCGTGGATCTGCCAGTCCAGCTGGCCGGGTGCGTGCGCGTCGGTGTCGACGGCGAACAGGGTGCCCGCGTCCACGGCCCGGCGCAGCAGCCGCCGGGGCGGGTCCAGCCGTTCGGGGCGGCTGTTGATCTCGACCGCCGTGCCCGCCTCCGCGCAGGCGGCGAAGACCTCGTCCGCGTCGAACCGCGACTCCGGGCGGCCCCGGCCGGTGATCAGGCGGCCGGTGCAGTGGCCGAGGATGTTCGCCTGCGGGTGGCGTACGGCGGCGACGAGCCGCCGGGTCATCGGGGCGGGGTCCATCCGCAGCTTGGAGTGGACGGAGACCACCACGAGGTCCAGCTGCTCCAGCAGTTCGTCCTCCTGGTCGAGGGAGCCGTCGAGGTGGATGTCGCACTCGATGCCGGTCAGGAGCCGGAACGGCGCCCAGCGCTCGTTGAGTTCGGCCACCACGGCGAGCTGTTCGCGCAGCCGCTCGGGCGAGAGGCCGTTCGCGACCTTCAGTCGGGGCGAGTGGTCGGTGAGCACCGCCCAGTCGTGGCCGAGGGCGGCGGCCGTGCGGCCCATCTCCTCGATGGTGCTGCCGCCGTCCGACCAGTCGGAGTGCAGGTGGCAGTCGCCGCGCAGCAGCGCGAGCAGGCTCTCACCGCCCTCGGCGAGCGGTCCGCTCTGTGCGGTCTCGGTCTCCAGTGCCTCCAGATAGGCGGGCACCTCCCCGGCCACCGCCTCCCGGATGACCTGGGCGGTCCTGGGACCGATGCCCTTGACCCGCTCCAGCGAGCCGTTCGTCACCCGCCGCACGGCCTCGCCGTCGTCCATCGCCGCCACCGTGCGGGCGGCGGTACGGAAGGCCTGGACGCGGTAGGTGTCGCCCCCGCCGCGCTCCAGCAGGAAAGCGATCCGCTCCAGGGCCCGGACCGGGTCCATCGGCACCTCCTGGCGGGACGGGACGGGCTGCCCGTCCAGCTTGGCCCAGCCACGCCCGGCCCGCACACCGGCCGCCCCCGCCGCCCCTCACCCGAACGACGACCGCGCCAGCCAGAAGTCCAGCAGTTCCGCGTCGCCCAGCACCTCGACCCGGTCGCTGTCAGGGGCGAGGCGGCGGTTGAAGACCAGCATCAGGTCGGTGAGCGGGCCCCGCAGCGCCACCGTCGCCTTGCCGTGCGCGTGGCGCCAGGTGAAGCCGTCCTCGCCGAACTCGATGAGCCACTCGGCGTCCGGGACGTCGGTGGCGTGAAGGTGGATGGAGCGGCCGCCCCCGCGCAGCTCCAGCGCCTCCGGATCGCCCTCCGCCTGGGCGCCGGCGACGATGTCGAGCCATTCGTCGATCGTGTCCGCGGCCAGCTCGGGCGCCATCGTGTACGGCACCTTCGCGGTCAGGGCCGCGTCCGCCAGGTGGACGACCGTCTCCAGCGCCATGCGCCGCGCCCAGAAGCCCGCGCTCCGGTCCCGCTCGTACCAGGACCAGGCACTCACAGCCGGGCCCGCCTGCCGCAGCACCTCGGCGGTCCCGGCCGCCCCCTCCGCCAGCCAGGCGTCGAGCACTGTGGGGTCGTCGCCGTCGGGTGTGAAGTCCGGTACCTGCTCCTCACCGAGTTCCTCGGTGGCCCGGGTGCGGACGATCTCGCCGGCCCAGCGCTGGGCGCCGCCGAGGTGGACGGCCAGTTCGCGCAGCGTCCAGTCCGGGCAGGTCGGGACGTTCGCTTCGAGGTCGGCGCCGCTGATCGCGGCCCTCAACGTCTCGGTCAGCAGGACGATTTCGTCGCAGTAGCGCTCATGCGCGAGAGGGGGCATCCCCGCACCCTAGTGCGGGCACGGCCTGCCCCACATGCGGTTATCCGCCCAGCTGGGAGGTCGACGGCACCTTGTCCTTCACCTCGGCGCCCGCGCTCTTGCCGGCGTCCTTGATGCTGTTGATGACGCTCTCGAACGCGCCGACGTCGCCCGCACCCGCCTCACCCTTGCGGAGCTTGGTGGCCATGCTCTTGAGGGATTCGATGCCCGCGGTCAGCGGGGCGACGGCCTTCGACAGCAGCGGATCGCCCTTGGCGTTGACCGTGGCGGCCTTGAGCCGGTTGTAGGCGAAGCCGCCCGCGAGGCCCGCCTTGACGAGCGCGAAGGTCCGCCCGTCCGCGCCCTTCTTGAACTTCCCGGCACGGTACGGCTTGATGATCCACTGGTACGAGGCGCCCGCCGCGAGCCCCGCGTTGGCGACGAAACGCGTCTTGGCGAACTTCTGCGCCTCCGCCGACGACGTCCCGGTGGGCGACGCGGAGCTGCTCGTACCGCTGTTGTCGTCGTCGCCCCCGCACGCGGTGGTGCTCACCAGCACGGAGCAGGACAGCAACAGCGCCACGAGGAGTCGGCGGAGCGGTACGGAACGGGGCACGGCGGGCCTCCCTGACCGGGGACATCACGGCGGGTGCCGGGGGCCGGCACTCCTCCGCAAGGCTGGCTCCGCCGGGACCGCCCCGCCACCCGGGTCCGCCGTCCGGGTTTCGTACGGCGGAAAACGGCAATCCGCAGTCCATGTCTTACAGACGAGGCAACGGAAGCAGTACCGCCGCACGTGTCATAGCCGTGGTGGCCGACATCATGGCTTTCATCATCATCCTGTGGATTTTGATGTACTTGCTCGACGCCAACCGGGGCAACGACCTCGTCGAGTTCGTGCGGCAAACCGCACGCTGGCTCGCGGGCTGGTCGTATGACCTGTTCACGTTCGACAAGGCGTGGGCCAACGTGGTCGCCGGTTACGGACTCGCAGCCGTCGTGTACCTGTTCATCGGGCACGCGGTCGCAGGCCGCATCCGACGCTGAGGCCGACGGGACCCGCCGGGGCTTCCCGGCGGCACCCGCTCAGCCGCAGCAGTCGGGCTCAAGTCCCTTCGGCAGCCTCTCCCCGCTGAAGACCGCGGTGGTCGCCTCGTCCCCCCCGAGGGCGGCCACCGCGAGCAGGAGTGAACCGGCGGTCCACGCCGTGTGCTCCTCTGGCCAGAACGCCCGGTTGCCCTCGAAGACGTAGCCCGTCCAGTACATGCCGCCATCGGCCCGCAGGTGCTGGACGGACTGCAGGATCTCCAGGGCCCGGTCGGACTCGCCCATCACCCACAGCGCGAGGGCGAGTTCGCAGCTCTCGCCGCCCGTCACCCACGGGTTGGGCAGCACACAGCGCACTCCGAGGCCCGGGACGACGAAACGCTCCCAGCCCTCGTCGATCCGCTGCGTGGCCGGCGCTCCCGTGAGCGCGCCGCCGAGCACCGGGTAGTACCAGTCCATCGAGTAGTGGCTCTTGTCGAGGAAGCGCTCCGGGTGGCTGCGGATCGCGTGACCCAGCGCCCCCGTCGCCAGCTCCCAGTCGGGCTGCGGCTCCTCGCGGGACTCGGCGAGGGCCAGCGCGCAGCGCAGCGCCTGGTGGATGGAGGAGGAGCCGGTCAGCAGCGCGTCCGTCACCGGGGTGCCGTCGGCCTCCCGCTTCCAGCCGATCTGGCCGCCGGGCTGCTGGAGCTTCAGGACGAACTCGACGGCGGCGAACACCGTCGGCCACATCCGGTCGACGAACGCGTCGTCACCGGTGGCGAGGTAGTGGTGCCAGACGCCGACGGCCACGTAGGCGCAGAAGTTGGTCTCCAGGCCGCGGTCGGTCGGCTGCTTCGGGTCGCCGTCGTGGTAGGCCGCGTACCAGGAACCGTCCTCGTTCTGGTTGCGGGCGAGCCACTCGTAGGCGCGTTCGGCGGCGGCGTGCTCACCGGCCGCGTCCAGCGCCATGGCCGCCTCGGTGTGGTCCCAGGGGTCGAGGTGGTGGCCGCGGAACCACGGGATCGCACCGTCGTCGCACTGCACGGCGAGCACCGCGGCGACGGTCTCGGCGGCCTCCCCCGCGGTGAGGACTCCGGGCAGGACGAGGTGTTCGGTCCGCTCGGGAAGTGTCACGCCCCGGCCTCGGCCGTCACGGTGGAGGGCAGGTGCGGCTTGGTCGCGTACGCCACGAAGCTCTTGCCGACGACCGGGTTGAGCAGCTGCTCGGCGACCCGGGTCGCCATGGGCTTCTTCATGATGTCCCAGACGAGCAGCTTGTGGTACGCCCGCACCGGCAGGGCCTTGTCGTTGTCGACGCCGAAGGCGCACTTGAGCCACCAGTAGGGGGCGTGCAGCGCGTGCGCGTGGTGGGTGCCGTACGGCTTGAGGCCGGCGCCGCGCATCTTGCCCAGCAGTTCGTCGGCCTTGTAGATGCGGATGTGGCCGCCCTCGACCTCGTGGTACGCGTCGGAGAGCGTCCAGCAGACCTTCTCGGGGCCGTACCGCGGCACGGTGACCGCGATCCGGCCGCCGGGCTTCAGGACCCGGACCATCTCGGCGAGCACGCCCTTGTCGTCGGGGATGTGCTCCATGACCTCGGAGATGATCACGACGTCGAAGGACTCGTCGGGGAACGGCAGGTTGAGCGCGTCGCCCTCCATCGCGGTGGCGGTGGCGCCCTCGGGGGCCTCCCCCTCCTCCTTCATCGCGGCGAACCACTTCGCGACCTCGCGGATCTCCTCGCCGTTCTGGTCGAGAGCCACCACCTGGGCACCGCGCCGGTAGCACTCGAAGGCGTGGCGTCCGGCGCCGCAGCCCAGGTCGAGCACTCGGTCGCCTGCGGCGAGCGGGAAGCGGGTGAAGTCCACGGTCAGCACGAATGCCTGCTTTCGCGGTCGAGGGGTCGGAGGGTGAAGGTGCGGGTGGGACGCGGTGTCACCGTCGGCCGCCGGGGCCGGTGGCGGCGCGGGCGGCGATCGCCTCCCGGTAGAGGGCGGCGGTGCCGATCGCGGCCTGCTTCCAGGTGAACCGGGCGAGGACCCGTTCGCGTCCGGCGGCCCCGAGCCGCGCGCGCAGCTCCGGATCGCCGAGGAGCCGGCCGAGCGCGTCGGCCAGGGCGCCCGCGTCGGCGGGCGGCACGGCCAGACAGGTCTCGCCGTCCGGCCCCGCGACCTCCGGGATCGCGCCGCCGGTGGTGGCGACGAGCGGGGTGCCGGTGGCCATCGCCTCGGCGGCGGGCAGGGAGAAGCCCTCGTAGAGGGAGGGGACGCAGGCGATCTGGGCGCCGCGGACGAGGTCGACGAGTTCGGCGTCGCTGATGCCCTTGACGAACTCGACGGCGTCCCCGAGCCCGTGCCGTTCGATGGCCTGGGCGACGGGTCCGTCCTCGGCGCGGCGGCCGACGACCACGAGGTGGGCCGCGGGGTTGTCGGTGCGGAGCTTGGCGAGCGCCTCGACGAGGTGGACGAGGCCCTTGAGCGGGACGTCGGCGCTGGAGGTGGTGACGATCCGGCCGGGCACCTCTGCGACGGCGGGGTCGGGCGACCACAGGTCGGTGTCGGCGCCGATGTGCACGACGTGGACGCGGCGGGGGTCCACCCCGAGGTGGTCGACGATCTCCTGCTTGGAGGAGCCGGAGACGGTGAGCACGGACGACAGCCTGCGGGCGACGCGCTTCTGCATGCGGGTGAAGGCGTACCAGCGGCGGACGGAGGCCCGGCGGCGGCGGTTCGGGGCCGCGTCCAGGTCGAGCTTCCGGTCGACGGTGATGGGGTGGTGGATCGTGGTGACGAGGGGGGCGCCGAGGTCGGCGAGGAGCCCGTAGCCGAGCGTCTGGTTGTCGTGGATGACGTCGAACTCGCCGCTGCGGGCGGCGAGATGGCGCCGGGCCCGCAGGCTGAAGGTGAGCGGTTCGGGAAAGCCGCCGGTCCACATGGTGGCGACCTCGGTGGCGTCGATCCAGTCCCGGAACTCGCCGCGCTTCGGGGTGCGGAACGGGTCGGGCTGCCGGTAGAGGTCCAGGCTGGGCAGCTCGGTGAGCGGGACACCCTCGTCGAGCACGGGGTAGGGCTGGGCGCCGATCACCTCGACGCTGTGGCCGAGCCGGGCGAGCTCGCGGGCGAGGTGGCGTACGTAGACGCCCTGGCCGCCGCAGAAGGGGTTGCCCTTGTAGGTGAGGAGGGCGATGCGCAGGGGCCGGTCACCGGCGGCGTCGGCGCCTGTGTCCGACGTGGCGGCGCCCGCACGGGGGCCCGACTCTATGGCCTCAGCGGTCACACTCGGCCCCCTTCTCGCTGCGTGTTCGCCGGAGCGTAACCGCTCACGCTAATCTAGAACAAGTTTCAGACTGGATCGTTCAACCAGCTATGAATCTACCGGCAGGTAGCAACGGTTCCACGGCCGGATCAGGTGATTCGCGCCACGGCACACACCCTGGCATGCTGTGCGCCGCCGGACCCGGCCGCGCGCCCTCGCGGACGCGGACAGAAGCCTCGGGATGGGACACATGACAGCGGAAGCCAGACCGGCATCGCCGCCCCTGACGGAACGCCAGGAGGCACGCCGCCGCCGCATCCTGCACGCCAGCGCCCAGCTCGCCAGCAGGGGCGGCTTCGAGGCCGTGCAGATGCGCGAGGTGGCGGAGGCCGCAGGGGTGGCTCTGGGCACCCTTTACCGCTACTTCCCGTCCAAGGTCCACCTCCTGGTAGCCACCATGCAGGACCAGCTCCAGCACATGCACGGGACGCTCCGCAAGCGCCCCCCGGCCGGTGAGAACGCGGCGGACCGGGTGGCCGACACCCTGATGCGGGCCTTCCGCGCGATGCAGCGCGAACCGCATCTGGCGGACGCCATGGTGCGCGCGCTGACCTTCGCGGACCGCAGCGTGAGCCCCGAGGTGGACACCGTCTCGCGGCTCACCACGGCGATCATCCTGGACGCGATGGGGCTCGACCGTCCGACGCCCGAGCAGCTCTCGGCCGTTCGGGTCATCGAGCACACCTGGCACTCGGCCCTGATCACCTGGCTGTCGGGCCGGGCCTCGATCGCGCAGGTGAAGATAGACATCGAGACGGTGTGCCGGCTGATCGACCTGACCGCGGAGAAGCCCGCCGGCTGAGTCCCCCGGGCTCCTGCCCATGTACGGCACCCACATGGGCCCCGGGTCAGGTGGGGTGCCCTGCACCATATCGACGACGGCACGGTGTTCATACGGTTCGGCGACATCACAGGAACACGCCGAGGAGCCGGTCACCATGCGTCGCAGAGCCAGCAGATCCAGCAGATCCCGCACCCACGTCCGCACCCTCGCCGTCCTGGCCGCAGCCGGTCTGCTGCTGACCGGCTGCACCGCCGCCGGGAAGGCCGGCGAGTCCGACGAGGGCGGGTCCGGGAAGACCGGTGGGACCGCCGCCGTGAAGGTGGGCCTGGTCTACTCCCGCACCGGGCTGCTCGCGGACTACGGCAAGCAGTACCGCGACGGCTTCATGGCGGGCCTGGACTACGCGACGAAGGGCACCGGCAAGGTCGCCGGCCACCGCATCGAGGTCACCGAGCAGGACGACGCGGGCGACCCCGGCAAGGCGGTCTCCGCGGCGAAGAACCTGATCGGCAAGGGGTACAAGGTGCTGGCCGGCACCACCGACTCCGGCGTCGCGCTCCAGATGGCGCCCCTGGCCGCGCAGAACAAGGTGCTGTACGTCAGCGGCCCGGCGGCCACCGACGCGGTGACCGGCATCAACGGCTACACCTTCCGCTCGGGCCGGCAGTCCTACCAGGACATCCTCACGGCGGGCACGATGCTCGGCGACGCCGAGGGCAAGAAGGTCACGGTCCTCGCCCAGGACTCCACGTTCGGCCAGGCCAACGTCGCCGCGGTGAAGGCGGTGCTCGGCGCGAAGGGCGCGAAGGTCGGTTCCGTGCTGGCACCGCCGAGCGCGACGGACCTGACGCCGTTCGCCCGGCAGGTCAAGGCGGGCGGGCCGGACCTGGTCTTCGTCGCCTGGGCCGGTTCCACCGCCCCCGCGCTGTGGACCGCACTGGACCAGCAGGGTGTGCTGGGCGCGGCCAAGGTCGTCACCGGCCTCGCCGGAACCGCCTCGTACCCGGTCTTCGGGGCGGCCGGGTCCAAGGTGTCGTTCCTGGCGCACTACTTCCCGGGCGCGGGCGGCGGCAACGCCGTGGAGAAGGCGATGCTCGACTCGGTCACGAAGGCGGGCGGCACGCCCGACCTGTTCACCCCGGACGGCTTCACCGCGGCCCAGATGATCGTGCACGCCGTGGCCGAGGGCAGCGCCACCGACCCGGCCGCGATGGTGAAGGCCCTGGAGGGCTGGACCTTCGACGGCGTCAAGGGCAAGGCGCAGGTGCGGGCCGAGGACCATGCGCTGGTGCAGCCGATGTTCGTGGCCCGGCTGACCGGCAAGGGGGCCGCCCTGAAGCCGGAGCTGCTGGACACCGAGCCGATGGACACCGTGGCACCGCCCGTGAAGCCCTCGGCGGGCTGAACCGTGACCGCACCCCACACCCCCGGGCAGCAGAACGGTGGCCCGGCGGACCTGGCGACCCCGGTGCTCCGGCTGGACGGGCTCGGCTGGAGCGTCGGCGGCGCGACCATCGTCCAGGACATCACCCTGAGCGTCCGCGAGGGCGAGTTCCTCGCCTTCATCGGCCCCAACGGGGCAGGCAAGACGTCCCTGTTCAACCTGATCAGCGGGCTGACGCTGCCCACCGCGGGCACCGTCGCGCTGGACGGCACCGATATGACGCACCGGCCCGCGCACGTCCGGGCCCGGCGTGGCATCGGCCGCACGTTCCAGACGTCCAGCCTCTGGCCCGCGATGACCGTGGCCGACCACGTCCGGCTGGCCGCGCAGGCCGTCCGGGGCGGCTCGTACCGCATCTGGCGGCGCGCCGACCCGTACACCGCCGAGGTGGCCGGCGTCCTGGAGCGCACCGGTCTCGGCCACCGGGCCGGGGCCACGGCCGCCGAACTGTCCCACGGCGAGAAACGGAAGCTGGAGCTGGCCGTGCTGCTGGTGGGCGAGCCGCGGCTGATGCTGCTCGACGAGCCGATGGCCGGGGTGAGCGCCGAGGAGGTCCCGGCGCTGACCGGACTGATCCGCACCCTGCACCGGGAGGAGGGGCGCACGGTCCTCATGGTCGAGCACCACATGGACGTCCTGCTGGGCCTCGCGGACCGGCTCGCCGTGATGCACCACGGCCGGCTGCTCGCCCTGGACACCCCCGCGGCCGTGACCGCCGACCCGACCGTGCAGCAGGCCTACCTCGGGGAGGGGCTGTGACGACGGAACAACCCCTGCTCGCCGTGCGGGACCTGCGGGTCCTGATCGGCGGCCGGCACATCCTGCACGGCGTCGACCTGGACGTCGCCGGCCACGGCGTGACCGCGCTGCTCGGCCGCAACGGCGCCGGGAAGACCACGACCGTGCGCGGCATCCTCGGCCTCGTCCCGCGCAGCGGCAGTGTCCGCCTGGACGGCGAGGAGACCGCGGCCCTGCCGACGCACGCGCTGGTCCGGCGCGGGATCGGCTACGCCCCCGAGGACCGCGGCATCTTCGCCGGGCTGACCGTCGCGGAGAACCTGCGGCTGGCCGAGCGGCGCGGCGCGGGCGAGCCCGCGTACGCGCTGGTGCACGAGCTCTTCCCCGAACTGAAGCAGCGCGCACGGCAGTTGGCCGGGACGCTGTCCGGCGGTCAGCAGCAGATGGTCGCCATCGGCCGCACCCTGCTCAACACCAACCGGCTGATCATCGCGGACGAACCCACCAAGGGCCTGGCGCCGAAGGTGGTCACCGAGGTGGCGCAGGTGCTGGAGCGGGCCGCCGAGGCGGTGCCGGTGCTGCTCGTGGAACAGAACCTCGCCGTCGTCCGCCGGCTGGCCGGGCACTGCGTGGTGCTGGCCGACGGCCGGACCGCCCACCGGGGCCCGGCGGACGGGCTCCTGGGCGACGCGGAGGCGGCCCGCCGGCTGCTCGGTGTGGGCCACGGCCCGCTGAACCCCCAGACCGCGGAGGCGGATTCCTGATGTCCACCCTCGTCCTGCTCACCATGACCGGACTCGGTCTGGGAGCCCTCTACTTCCTCATCGCGTCCGGACTCTCGCTGATCTTCGGCCTGATGGACGTCCTCAACTTCGCGCACGGGGCGCTGCTGTCCATCGGCGCGTACGGCACCTGGTGGGCCGCGTCCGGCCATCTGCCCGGCGCGGGTCCCGGCGGCGCCGGCTTCGTCCTCGCGGTCCTGTTCGGTACGGCGGTGGGCACCGCGGCCGCCGTGCTCCTGGAACTCGCGGTCGTCCGCCCGCTCTACACCCGGCCGCGCGAGCAGGTGCTCGCCACCGTCGGGGTCGGGCTCGCCGTGCCGGCGCTGCTGTCGGGCATCTGGGGCTCGGACGCCCGGACGTTCCCCGGGCCCGATGCACTGTCCGGCACCTTCGGGCTGCTGGGCGCGCAGGTCCCGGTCAACCGCCTCGTGCTGGTCGCGGCGGCCGTCGTGGTGCTGGTGGCGCTGCGGCTGTTCCTGGGCCGGACCCGGCACGGTCTCGTCGTACGGGCCGGTGTCGAGGACCGGGCGATGGTCACCGCGCTCGGCATCGACGTCCGCAGGGCGTTCACCCTCGTCTTCGCGATCGGCGGCTGCGCGGCCGCGCTCGGCGGGGCACTCGGCGGGCTGTACTTCGGCTCGGTCGACCCGCGCCAGGGCACCTCGCTGCTCATCTTCGCGTTCGTCGTCGTGGTCACCGGCGGCATGGGTTCGGTGACCGGCGCCGCCGTGGCGTCCGTCGTCATCGGACTGGTCCAGCAGTTCGCCAACTACTACACCGCGGCGGGCCTCGGCGATCTGGCGGTCGTCGTCCTGCTCGCCGCGCTGCTGCTGATCCGCCCGCGCGGACTGACGGGGAGGCTCGCGTGAGCACCGCCACCGAGACACACGACCGCACCGAGGGCTCTCCGGCCCCGGTGCTGCCGGTCAAGTCGCCCCGGCTGCTGCGCTGGTGGCCGGCGGCCGTCCTGCTCGTCCTGGCCGTCGCACCGTTCAGCGCCGTACCCGTGCCCGGCCTGCTGGACGGTCCGCTCGGCAGCGCGGGCAGCCTGCAACTCCTCGCCACCTGCCTGCTGTTCGGCGCCCTGGCCACGGGCTACGACCTGCTGCTCGGGCGCACCGGACTGCTCTCGTTCGGCCACGCCCTGTACTTCGCGGCCGGCAGCTACGCCACCAACATGTTCCTGCTGGAGGCGGGCCTTCCCTTCGTCCTGGCCTCGACCCTCGGTCTCCTCTTCGGGATCGCGCTGGCCCTCGTCCTGGGGTCGGTGAGCCTGCGCGTCACCGGGATCGGCTTCTCCATGGTGACCCTGGCCTTCGCCCAGGCGGGCTCGATCCTGGTGTCCCGCAACCCCGGCGGGGTCACCGGTGGCGAGGAGGGCCGGGCGGCCCCGGCCGATCTCCTTCCCTCCTGGCTCGTCGGCATCGACAACACGGCGAACCTCTACTGGATCGCGCTGGCCTACCTCGTGCTCACCCTGGCCGTCGTCCACCGGTCGGTCCGCTCCCCCACCGGCCGCGTCTGGGAGGGCATCAAGGAGAACGAGCGCCGGGTGGAGGTGCTGGGCCTGAAGCCGTACGGATTCAAGCTGACGGCCTTCGTCGTCGCGGGTGCGCTCGCCGCGCTCGGCGGCATCGTCCACCTGCTCCTGACCGGCGGTTCCACCCCCCAGACGACCACGTCCGACTTCACGCTCTCGCTGCTGGTGATGGTGGTGCTGGGCGGCTCGGGCACCCGCTGGGGGCCGATGGCGGGCGGCATCCTCTACACCTGGGCGGACCACCGGCTCGGCGATCTGGCCGGTTCGGGCGCGGTCGCGGACCTGCCCGCGGTGCTCCGGGTCCCGCTCTCCCAGCCGCTGTTCCTGCTGGGCGTGCTGTTCGTGGCCGTGGTACATCTGCTGCCGGGCGGCCTGGCCCGGTTGCCGTCCAGGCTGAGGTCCGTCCCGTACCGGAAGGAGACCGGAGACCAGTGATTCCGTACGAGGAGATCGAAGTCCCGGTGAGCGGGGGAACGTTGGCCGCTCTGCGCTGGCCCGCCGCCGATCCGGAGGCGCCGGTGGTGGTGGCGCTGCACGGCATCACGGCCAACGGGCTGTCCTGGGGCGCGGTGGCCCGGCAGCTGGCCGGCCGGGTCACGCTGATCGCCCCCGATCTGCGGGGCAGGGCCGGGAGTTCAGCGCTTCCGGGCCCGTACGGCATCGCCGCGCACGCGGACGACGTCGCCGCCCTGACCGAGGCCCTGGGCCTCGGCCGGGTGGTGCTGGCGGGCCACTCGATGGGCGCGTTCGTGGCGGCGCTGGCCGCGGTGCGCCACCCGGACCGGTTCGGCCCGCTGCTGCTCGTCGACGGCGGCGTCGGCTTCCCCGCGCCCACGCATCTGACGCCCGACGAGCTGCTGACGGCGGTGATCGGTCCGGCGATGGACCGGCTGTCGATGACGTTCGCGGACCGGGCCGCCTACCGCTCCTTCTGGCAGGCACACCCGGCGTTCGCCGGTGACGCCTGGTCGGACGAGGTGGACGCGTACATCCAGCGCGATCTGGCGGGCGAGGAGCCCGCCCTGCGCTCGTCGTGCCGGATCGAGGCGATCCGTACGGACGGTGTCGGCCTGTTCGACGAGGAGGTGCTCACGGCCGTACGCAGGCTGGCCGCTGAGGCGACTCTGCTGTGGGCGGCGCGCGGTCTGATGGACGAGGAGCAGGGGCTGTACGACGAGAGCCGGCTCGCGGCGGCGGACCTGGACGGGACGCGGGTGGAGCCGGTGGCGGTGAAGGACGTGAACCACTACACGGTGCTCACGGGCGAGCGGGGCGGCCGGGAGGTCGCCGACCGGCTGGTCGCGTACGCGTACGCCTGAGGCGTGGGCCTGGCCCGGCAGTCCGTCTGCCGGGCCCGGCCCACCGCACGTGTCAACCGGTGGTGCAGCCGCTGTCCGCGATCACGAAGTAGCCCGCGGGTGACTCCTTCAGGGTGTGGGTGACGAAGACGTTGTACAGGCCCATGTTCTGGTTCGAGCCGTTGGCGTAGACGTATCCGCCGGTGGTGTGGGCCCTGCCCGCCGTGACCTGGGCGTAGTTGGTGGCGGTGAAGCACTTCGCCGGGGTGCTGCCGCCGGTGGTGGTCGCCGTCACCTGGGCCGAGGCGGTACCCGCCTTGCCCGATCCGTCGACGGCCGCCACGGTGTAGCGGTATGCGGTACCGGCGGTGAGGCCGGTGTCCGTGTGGGTGGTGGCGGTGGGCGACGCGATCTTCGTGCCGTTGCGGTAGACCGCGTACGAGGCGGCGCCCTCGACCGCGTTCCAGGACAGCGCGGCGGTGGTGTCCGTGGTGCCGGTGACCCGTACGCCCGCGGGCGCGGGGAGCTGGTCGCCGCCCCCGCCCGGGGTGCCGCCGTCCAGGCCCCAGAAGACGCCCGTGTAGTACGTCGAGCAGATGGCGTTCAGGAAGTAGGCGGCCGTCGTCCCGCACTGCTGGTCGCCCGAGCCGGGGCTGACGGGAAGGCCGTGGCCCATGCCGGCGACGGAGTACGTCTCCACGGCCGGCTTGCCGGAGGCGTCGTTGTAGACGCTGCGGGTGGTGCTGCCGGGGAGGGTGTCGGTGGACGACGGGGTCTGGCCGATGCCCCAGACGTCCGTCCACTGGTCGCGCAGCGCCGTGGCGTTGGCCGGGTAGACCGTGTAGTCCGACGTGCCCTGCCAGATCGCCACCCGGGGCCAGGGGCCGGAGTAGCCGGGGTAGGCGGCGCGGACCTTGTCGCCCCACTGGGCGGGTGTCAGCTTCTGCGGCCCCGTCTGGCAGCCCGAGGCTGCGGCCTGGCTGGTCGCGCACTGGGCGGGCAGCCCGGAGGCGACGGACCCGCCCGCGAACACGTCCGGGTAGGCGGCCAGCAGGTCCGCGGTCATGCCGCCGCCCGCCGACAGCCCGGTGACGTACACCCGGCGGCCGTCGGAGCCGTACTGCTGCTTGGCGTACTCGACCATCTGCACGATGGACGCGGCCTCGCCCTTGCCGCGGGTGTCCTCGGCCGGGTCGAACCAGCCGAAGCAGGAGAGGGAGTTGTTCGCGGACGTGGTCTGCGGGAAGACCACGGAGAAGCCCCACTTGTCGGCGAACTGCGGCCAGCCGGAGTTGGTGTAGTACGCGGAGGCCGTCTGCGTGCAGCCGTGCAGGGCGACGACCAGGGGCGCGTTCGCGGGGAGCGCGGCGGGGGTGTAGGCGTACATCTGCAGGTTGCCGGGGTTGGAGCCGAAGCCGGTGACCTGCTGGAGGCCGCCGGCAGCGGCGGCCGGCTGTGCGGCGGCCGTGGCGCCCAGCGTCGCCGCGAGCAGGCCGAGGGCGGCCGCGGACGCGACGCGGCGGAAGAGACGTCTCAGGATCGGTGGGCGCACGGGTGCCTCCCTGGTCGGTACGTGCGGGGTACGGGTTGCTGCCGGAACCTATGAGCGGCGCCCGCGCACGCCCATGTGGCAGGCGGACACCGGCGGGTGCCAGGTGTGTGCGGCCGGTCCCTTGTGCCGTCCCCGGGCCCCTCGGCGGGGCGGCCCCGCGCCGGGCGGCACCATGTACGCCGCCACCATGCGGGGGCGGGAGGGTGTGTGCACCGACGCCGTGTGACACGGGCCGCCGCGTACCTACGGTGACGGCCATGGAGACTTCCCGCAGACCGGATCACGAGCCCGCCGCCCCCTCCCCCGGCGGCGGAACCCCGCAGCCCCCCGCAGAACCGGTCCTGGCCGGGCGCACCGCGCTGGTGACCGGTGCGGCGAGCGGGATCGGGCGGGCCTGCGCGCAGGCGCTGGCCGCGGCGGGCGCCCATGTGCACGTCGTGGACCGGTCGGGCGAGGCCGCGAAGAGCCTGGCGGAGGAGATCGGCGGGACGGCCTGGGTGGTGGACCTGTCGGACCCCTCGGTCGTCGACACGCTGCCGGCCGATGTGGACGTCGTGGTCAACAACGCGGGGATCCAGCACGTCGCCCCGGTCCACGAGTTCCCGCCGGACCGGTTCGCGCTGATCCAGCGCGTGATGGTGGAGACCCCGTTCCGCGTCTTGCGCCGGACCCTGCCGGGCATGTACGAACGCGGCTGGGGGCGCGTGGTCAACATCTCGTCGGTGCACGGGCTGCGCGCGAGTCCCTACAAGTCGGCCTATGTGACGGCCAAGCACGCACTGGAGGGGCTGAGCAAGGTGGTCGCGCTCGAAGCGGCGGAGCACGGGGTGACGAGCAACTGCGTCAGCCCCGGATACGTACGCACGCCCCTGGTCGAGAACCAGATCGCCGACCAGGCACGGACGCACGGCATCTCGGAGGCGGACGTGGTGGGGCGGGTGATGCTGGAGCGCAGCGCGATCAAGCGGCTGATCGAGCCGGCGGACGTGGCCGAGGCGGTCCTGTGGCTGTGCGGGCCGCGCACCGGGCACATCACCGGCACCTCGCTCTCCATGGACGGCGGCTGGACCGCGAACTGACCTGCCTCGCCCCCCCTTTCTACGAACGCTGGATGCCATGCCTGAACCGCTCCCCTCCGCCGCACCCCACCTCCGGCGCCTGTTCGACCTGCTGGCCGACGACGCGCCCGCCGAGGCGCTGGGGGCGGTCTCCTCGCAGGCGCGGGGGGACGGTGTGCCCGCCGACGAGCTCGCCGAGGTGGAACGGGCCACGGCCACGGCGCTGCGGATCAGGGGCGCCCTGCGCCAGCACCGGCGCCGGGAGCTCCAGCTGACCGCGCTCTTCGACACGGCGGGCGATCTGGCGGCCTCCCGCGACCTGGACGACGTGCTGAAGGCGATCGTGCGCCGGGCCAGGATGCTGCTGGGCACGGACACCGCCTACCTCACGCTCCCGGACGAGGAGGCGGGCGACACCTACATGCGGGTGACGGACGGGTCGGTGTCGGTGCTCTTCCAGCGGCTGCGCCTGGAACTGGGCGAGGGGCTCGGCGGGCTGGTGGCGCAGACGGCGAGCCCGTACGCGACCCCGGACTACCGCACCGACGACCGCTTCCGCCACACCCGCAACATCAATGCCGGGGTGCTGGACGAGGGCCTCGTCGCCATCCTGGGCGTTCCCCTGCTGCTCGGCTCCAGCCGGGGCGGTACGGGGAAGGTGATCGGCGTCCTGTTCGCGGCCGACCGGGCGCCCCGGGTCTTCAGCCCCGACGAGGTGGCGCTGCTGTGCTCGCTGGCCGCGCACGCCGCGATCGCGATCGACACCGCGCGCGCACTCGCCGACACCACATCGGCCCTCGCCGAACTGGCGGAGGCGAACGCGGAGCTGGCCGAGGCCAACGCCTCCGTACGGGCGCACTCGGCGGCCATGCAGCGGGCCGAGGAGTCGCACGACCGGCTCACCGACCTGGTGCTGCGCGGCCGGGACGTCACGGACGTGGCGGCGGCCGTGGCCGGGCTCCTCGGCTCCCCCCTGACCATCCACGACCCGGGCGGCCGCCCGCTGGCCGCCGTGCGTCCGGACGGTACGGGCTTCGCCGCGGACAGCATGGACGCCGGGTGGCTGGCGGAGGCGGCCGAGGAGTCCCGGACGGGGGCGCGTGCCGTGCACCGCGACGGGCGGGTGGTCTGCGCGGTGCTGGCCGGGCAGGAGCTGCTGGCCGGCCTGGTGCTGCACCGGGGCCGGCCGCTGGACGACTCCGACCGCCGGCTGTTCGAGAGATCGGCGGTGGTCACCGGGCTCCTCCTGCTCCTGCGGCGCACGGTGGCCGAGACGGAGAACCGGATACGCGGCGAGCTGATCGCGGACCTGCTGACGGACTCCGGGCGCGACCCGGCGGGCCTGGCCGAACGGGGCCGCCGCCTGGGCATCGACCTGGACCGCCCGCATCTGCTGCTGGTGGCGGAGACCGCGGCCCGGGAGCGGCTGGCGCCGGCCGCGATGCGCTATCTGTTCGGCGGCGACATCCACGGGGTGAGCGCCGAACACGCGGGTGCGGTGGTCCTGTTGGTCGAGGCGGAAGGGCCGGCGACCGCGGGCCCCGCGGCCCGATCGGCGGCGGCCCAGCTCGGCCAGCTGGCCCAGTCCCCCGTCACCGTGGCCGCCGCCGGACCGGCCCGCGGCCCCCGGGAACTGGCCGAGGCCTACGGGGAGGCGGCGCGCTGTCTGCGGGCGATGCGGGTGCTGGGGCGGACCGGCGAGGGCGCGTGCGTGGAGGAGCTCGGTTTCCTGGGCGTGGTGCTGGGCAACGCGCAGGACGTCGACGGGTTCGTGTCGGCGGCCCTGGGACCGCTGCTGGAGTACGACGCACAGCGCGGCACCCACCTGGTGCGGACGCTCAGCGCGTACTTCGGCGCGGGCGGCAGCCTGATCCGGGCCAAGGACGAGCTGCACGTCCACGTGAACACGGTGGTGCAGCGGCTCGACCGGATCCAGGTGCTGCTGGGCCGGGACTGGAACGAGCCGGACCGGGCGCTGGAACTGCAACTTGCCCTGAGACTGCACCTTTTGTCGGGCACCCGGCCCGCCGGCACCCGCTGAGGGCCGCCCGCGTGGCGGGTGTCCTACACTCCGGTCCATGAAGATCGCGACTGCCTCCGTCACCGGGGACCTGGCACCGGCCGGCGTGCTGAGGGCCTCGGTCAACCTCGGGAACCCGGTCCTGGCCCAGGGCACGCCCGCCGATCCGGCCGGGGTCACGGTCGACCTCGCGCGGGAGATCGGCGCGCGGCTGGGCGTGCCGGTGGAGCTCCTCTGCTTCGACGCGGCCCGCAAGTCGTACGAGGCGATGGCCACCGGCCGGGCCGACATCTGCTTCCTGGCGATCGACCCGGCCCGGGAGGCCGAGGTCGCCTTCACCGCCCCCTACGTACTGATCGAGGGCGTCTACGCCGTACCGTCGGGCTCGGACTTCGCCTCCGCGGCCGACCTCGACCGGGAGGGCGTCCGGATCGGGGTGAAGCAGGGCTCCGCGTACGACCTGTTCCTGACCCGCACCCTCCGGCACGCGACGGTGGTGCGTGGTGCGGAGGGCGTCGACGTGTTCCGCGAGCAGGGCCTGGAGGCCGCGGCCGGCATCCGGCAGCCGATGACGGAGTTCGTCGCGGCCGATCCGGACGGGGTGCGGCTGATCGAGGACAGGTTCATGGAGATCCGGCAGGCGGTGGGGACGACCCGCAGTCGGAAGCCCGAGACGGTGGACTTCCTGCGGGACGTGGTCGAGGAGCTGAAGGCCACGGGTTTCGTGGCCGAGGCGCTGCGCCGCTCGCACCGGTCCGATTCCCTGGTGGCCCCGCCCGCCTGAGGGGGGCGAGGAGGTGCCGGGTCGTCGATCACCCCTTCGCCCCCGTCCCCTCAGTCCTCCGGCGGGAACACCACTTCCCCCGAGTCGGCCAGCGCGATCGTGATGGCCTCGACCGGGCAGCCCTCGGCGGCTGCGAGGACCTTTTCGTTGGCGTCGGTCTCCGGGTCGACGGGGTGCGACTGCCGGGCGGTGTCCAGCCGGAAGCCGTCCGGCGCGTGATTCACGCACATCCCCGACCCGATGCAGACACCGCGGTCCACCTCAACGCTCCACCGGTCGCCCATCAGGCCTCTCCCCCGTACCCGGCGGGCAGGTGGATCATCTTGTGCTCGAAGTACTCCCCGTACCCCTCGGGCCCGAACTCCCTTCCCACACCGGAGTTCTTGTAGCCGCCGAACGGCCCGAGCATGTCGAGGCTGAAGGTGTTCACGCTGTACGTGCCCGTCCTGACCCGGCGGGCGATGTCGATGCCGCGCTCGGTGTCGGCGGTCCAGACGCTGCCGCTGAGCCCGTACTCGGAGTCGTTGGCGATCTTCACGGCCTCGTCCTCGTCGCCGTACGGCAGCAGACAGATGACCGGCCCGAAGATCTCCTCGCGGGCGACGCGCATGGAGTTGTCGACGTCACCGAAGAGCGTCGGCTCGACGTACCAGCCGCGCTCCTGGGACGCCGGGCGCCCACCCCCGGTCAGGACCTTCGCGCCCTCCTCCTGCCCGATCCGGATGTAGTCGAGGGAGCGCTGCTGCTGGCGCTGCGCGACGAGCGGGCCGAGTTCGGTGGCGGGGTCGAGCGGGTCTCCGACCTTCAGCGCACCGGCGGCGGCGGCGAAGGCCTCGGCGGTCTCCTCGTAGCGGGACCGCGGCACCAGGATGCGGGTCTGGGCCACGCAGGCCTGCCCGTTGATCATCCAGGCGAAGGGCACGATGCCGGCGACGGCGGTGTCCAGATCGGCGTCGGGAAGGATCACGGCGGCGGACTTCCCGCCGAGTTCCAGGGTCACGCGGGTGAGGTTGCGCGAGGCGACCTCCATGACGCGCCGCCCGGCGGCGACGGACCCGGTGAACGAGACCTTGTCGACGCCCGGGTGCCCGACGAGGTACTCGCTGACCTCGCGGTCGGCGGGCAGGATCGACAGCACGCCCTCGGGCAGCCCGGCCTCGGCGACGATCTCGGCCAGGATGTAGGCGTCGAGCGGCGATTCGGGCGACACCTTGAGGACGGCCGAGCATCCGGCGAGCAGCGCGGGCGCGAGCTTGGCGGCGGCCGTGAACTGGGGGACGTTCCACGGCACGACGGCCGCGACGACCCCGACCGGCTCCCGCCGTACGAGCAGCGGCCCGAGCGCCCCGTCGCGGCGCTCCTCGTACGGGAAGGTGCGGGCGACGGTGATGGCCGCGTCCCACACCATCATCGCGGCGAGGGCCTGCACCATGACGCTGGAGGTGTACGGGGTGCCGTTCTCCGAGCTGATGACCCGGGCTATCTCCTCGTACCGCACGGCGAACGCGTCCTTGATCCGCGTGACGACGGCGATCCGCTCGTCCAGCGGCATCCGCGGCCAGGGCCCGTGGTCGAACGCCTGCCGGGCGGCGGCGACGGCCCGGTCCACGTCCCCCTCGGCGGCATGCGGCACCCGGCCGATGACCTGCTCGGTGTGCGGGGAGATGACCTCGATGACATCCCGCCCGAGCGGATCGACCAACTCCCCGCCGATGAACAGTTTTCCGTGTTCGACAAGCTCGCTCATGGCTGCTGCCTCCCGCGACGCGGCACGTGACCCGACCGACTCGATGACCGACTCGACGACGGGCTCCGCAATTGCCTGGCTTCAGATCTGACTCCGTGTCAGAACTGATACCAGTTCCAGTTCCAGGAGTCCACGGCTGGGACAGCAACCGCGGCACGACCCGGGCCGCAGACTGGCACCCATGACCGCGTCCCTGCACCACATCGTCATCGACACCCACGACCTGCCGGCCCTGGCCCGTTTCTGGGCCGCGGTACTGAAGTGGCGCATCCTGTCCGAGCGGGAGCGCGAGGTGGTGATCGGGCCGGACATCGGCTCCCCGGTCGGCATCTGCTTCATGCCGGCTCCCGAGACGAAGACCGTGAAGAACCGCCTGCACCTCGACCTGACGACGGCCCCGGGCGAGGGAGAGGCGGAGATCGAGCGCATCCTCGCGCTCGGAGCGCGCCGCGCGGAACTCGGTCAGACCGGAGACGAGTCATGGACCGTGCTCGCGGACCCGGAGGGGAACGAGTTCTGCGTCGTGCGGCCGAAGGCCACGCTGATCGGATGACGGGCCCGTGCGGCCGAGACGGATAGTCGACCGGGGCTACCACTGGAACAAGTTCTCGTTACAGTGGACGCGGCGCGTCGTGGCCGTATCCCGCACGCCGCCCAGGCCGCTCGGAGATGGGGAGCCCATGACGCAGGTGATCAACCACGGTGGCGGCGTCCACAGCATCAAGGTCCCCATCCCGGACAACCCGCTGGGCCACACCCTGGTCCATCTGCTCGACACGGACCGGGGCCCGGTCCTGATCGACACCGGCTGGGACGACCCGGAGGCCTGGGACACGCTCACCGCCGGGCTCACCGGCGTGGGCGTGGACGTCACCGACATCCACGGCGTGGTCATCACCCACCACCACCCCGACCACCACGGCCTCTCCGGCCAGGTCCGTGAGGCGTCCGGGGCCTGGATCGCGATGCACGCGGCCGACACCGCGATCGTCCGCCGCACCCGCGCGTCGGAGCCGGGCACCTGGCTGGCCTACCTCGCGGCGAAGCTGGCGACGGTCGGCGCCCCCGATGACCACATCGCCCCGCTGCTGGCCGCCCGCGAGAAGGGCGGCCGGATGCGCACCCTGCCCGGTCTGCGGGCGGCGATCCCGGACCGCGAGATCGTGCCGGGCGAACTCCTCGACCTGGCGGGCCGCACCCTGCGCGCGATCTGGACCCCGGGCCACACCCCCGGCCACGTCTGCCTGCACCTGGAGGAGGACCACCCGGCCAACCTCCCGGGCCGCGGCCGCCTCTTCTCCGGCGACCACCTGCTCCCCGGCATCAGCCCGCACGTCGGCCTCTACGAGGACCCGGACGACGCCACGGCCGCCACGGACCCGCTGGGCGACTACCTCGACTCCCTGGAACGCATCGGCCGCCTGGGCGTGGCCGAGGTCCTCCCGGCCCACCAGTACGCGTTCGCGGACGCGGCGGGCCGCGTGCGGGAACTCCTGGACCACCACGAGGAACGCCTGACGGGCCTCCTCGCCCTCCTCGCCGAACCGCTCACACCGTGGCAGCTGGCCGAACGGATGGAGTGGAACCGCCCCTGGGAGCAAATCCCCTACGGCTCCCGGAACATCGCCGTCTCGGAGGCCGAGTCGCACCTGCGCCGCCTGGTGAAGCTGGGGCGCGCGGAGGCGGTGACGGGGAGCGAGCCGGTGACGTACGTGGCGGTGTGAGACCGGGATCGACGAGCGGTCACCCGACGGCGTCGGCACCCTCCCGCGGCCCCGCCGGGGCGGTTTCGGGCGCCCGCCCGCCCGGCAGCACGGCGGGGCGGTCTTCCGGCTCACCGGCAAGGCTGTCGGCCGCCGCGCGCCGACGCGCCGCGTAGGCGGTCGCGACGAGGGTGAGGGCGACCGTCCCGGCGAGCGCGGGCCAGTACACGTAACGGTAGTTGGACTCGGGGGCCGTGGGCAGGTAGGCGAGGACGTACAGCAGTGAGCTCGCGCCGAGGAGCCGGAGTTCCCGGGTGTAGGGGCCGGGCCAGCGGCGTCGCAGCACCAGCACCAGCGAGACGGCCAGCCAGAACCAGCCCTGGAACAGCATCGGCAGGTCGCGGGCGAACCCGGTCACGTAGTTCTGCAGGGCGGACCGCAGCGTGTCGTTCAGCGGCTCCTTCCGCACGTCCGGGTGCAGCCGGGCGCCGGCGTTGACATGGGTGCCGTTCCAGAACCGCTGGTTGCTCTGGAAGAGCAGCTTGCTGAAGACCCGGCCCCGGTACTCGACGTACCCCTTCCAGTGCCGCGGCATCTGCTGCGTCCACATCCGGACGATGACGTCGGCGCGCCGGTCCAGGTACGTCACGTCGAACGGCCCGTCCTGCGGGAAGCACTGGAGGTACGCGTCGGAGGCGATCTGCCGCTTCTGGCAGTCGACGGCGGTGGCGACCAGACGGTCGCGCAAGTCGTCGCTCGCACCGGCATGTTCGGCGGCGGTGCGCACCTGGGCCGGGGTGAGCACGTGGACGAGGTCGTCCACCGGGATCACCGCGTACACCCGGGTGGTGAGCGGGGCGGTGGCCGCGGACACCCCGGCACCGGCCGCCAGCACGACCGCGACGAAGACACCGGTGGCGGCCAGCCAGCGGCGCCGGCCCGGGACGGGCCATGCGGCGAGGACCAGCAGGGCGAAGACGGGGATCGCGGCGGGGATGCCGTTCTTCCGCACGAGGGCGGCGTACACGAGGAGCAGCACACCCAGCACCAGCAGGGCCCAGCGGCTCCTGACCCGCTCCGGCGGCAGGTCGCGCACGGTGAGTGCGATCGCGAAGACGGCGAGGAGCGCGTACGCCAGGTGCACGTCCTTCCACACCACGCCGGTCAGGTTCATGATGTGCGGCGCGAAGCCGACGGCCAGCACGGCGAGGGAGAGCCCCCGGCTGCCGGTCTTCCGCCACGTCAGCCGGGCGAGGACCCAGAGCGTCCCCCACAACAGGGCGGCCTGCGCGGCGGCCATGGAGGAGAAGTCCCCCGTGATCCCGATGAGGATCCGCCAGGCGAGCGCCATCACGGGCGGATGCCAGTCGTTCACCGGTTCGTCGCCGAGCGCCTGCCACAGCTGGGTGTTGCTGTCCGCGCTGAGGTATCCGGGGTGGAAGACGGTGGCCACGGCGTATCCGCAGACCGCCGCGATGCCCCCCAGACACCACGGCCACAGCGTGCCCGTCCTCCAGCCTCTGCGCAGTGCGGTGGTCCACCGGTCGACGGTTCCGGACATGAGGGCGGGGTCCTCCCAGCCGATGATGACGGGGCGCGGTGCCGCTCAACTGCGAGCAGGGAGCAAACAGTTCACGGACAGCATGAACCGGAATCTATGCGTAACGGACGACGGAGGACAAACCGGAACTACTATTCACCCGAACGGAGAGCGGCGCGGGCCGGCGCCGCACATCACCGGGCGGGAGCCCCGCAGGTCCCTTCCGGCCCGCGGCAGGGCACAATCCGGAGCTGTGACGATCACCGTGCGCGAACTCAACCGGGCGACCCTCAGCCGCCAACTGCTCCTGGCGCGTGAGCCGCTGACCGTCGCCGACGGGGTGCGGCGGGTGGTCGCGCTCCAGGCGCAGCACCCGGCGTCCCCGTACGTCGCCCTGTGGAACCGGCTCACGGACTTCGCCCCGGCCGAGCTCGACGCCGCCTTCACCGACCGCACGGTGGTGAAGGCCACGCTGATGCGGATCACACTGCACGCCGTGCACGCCGAGGACTACCCGGCCTTCCGCGCGGCGATGCGGCCGACGCTGTACGCCTCGCGCCTGGGCGCCCGCTTCGCCGCGGCGGGGCTGACTCCGGCGGACGCCGAGGAACTGGTGCCGGAGCTGCTGGCGTTCGCCCGCCGGCCGCGGACCTCCGCGGAGATGCAGGCGTGGGCCGAGGAGCGGCTGGGCGCCGAGAAGAAGGACGGCGGGTGGTGGGGGCTGAAGGGGTACGCGCCGCTGCACCACGCCCCGACGGGCGCGCCCTGGTCCTTCGGCCACCGCCCGTCCTTCGTCGCGGCGGGCGACAGCGGACCGGAGCCCACTGGCCGCGCGGTGGACACCCAGGCCCTGCGGACCTTGATCCTGCGGTATCTGGCGGGGTTCGGGCCCGCGTCGATCGCGGACGTGGCGCAGTTCGCCATGGTGCAGCGCGCACCGGTCCGCACGGCGTTCCTCGCCATGGGCGACTCCGTCGAACAGCTCCAGGGCCCGGACGGCGAGGCCCTGTTCGACCTCCCCGGCGCATCCCGCCCGCCCGCCGGCACACCCTCCCCGCCCCGCCTGATGGCCATGTGGGACAGCGTGCTGCTGGCGTACGCGGACCGCAGCCGGGTGATACCCCCGGAGTACCGCCCCCTGGTCATCCGGCGCAACGGCGACGTCCTGCCCACCCTGCTGGTGGACGGCCGCGTCGCCGGCGTCTGGCGCCCCACGGCGGACGGCATAGAGGCCACGGCGTTCCACCCGCTCTCCCCGGCGGCCTGGGACGGGCTCGCGGCGGAGGCCGAGTCACTGACGGCCTTCCTCGGCGATCGCGAGGCGGAGGTCTACGGCCGCTACCACCACTGGTGGAGCAAGCTCCCGGAGGGCGAGGTGCGGGTGCTGTAGGGGGGCGGCTTCCGTCTCCGCGGTCAGGACTTCTTCGGCCACACGTACAGCGTGCCGCTCACCGACGCCTCGTTCGACGAGTCGTCGATGTTCTCGATCAACGCCATGGAGACCGCGCCCTGGTCCGTCACGGAGCACAGCGCCGCGCCCTCGACGAAGCCGCGCCCCTCGCGGTCGTAGCTGTCGAGCAGGGCCAGGGGTCCGAAGCCGGTCCTCGACGCCGCCTCGCAGGACTCGAAGGACTTCGGGAGTCCGTCCCGCAGGAGGCCCACGCGGGTGTTGGGCAGTGCGCGCAGCCGGTAGTTGTTGCGGTCGTTGCAGGAGTCGGGCCAGTAGAGGAGTTCTGCCCCGCCGGGGTCCTTGGCCACGCCGATCAGGTCGCCCTTGACGAGGGCTTCCACCCGGCTCATGCCGTCGTCGAGGTCCACCAGCTGCTGTTCGTCCTGGTTGCAGGGGGCGGGGGCCAGGCCCCACATCGTCTTGACCGCGTCCCCGTACCCGGCCGGTGCCGTGAGGTCGGTGTCCGCGGGGGCCGTGTCGCCCGGGCTCGGGGATGCCGAAGGCTTCGGGGTCGCGGTGGGTGATTCGGTCTCCGCCGAGGCGTGGTCCGGGCTGGACGGGGCCGAGGGCTCGGACCGCGGGCTGCTGGAGGCGGGGGCCGGGGACGCTGCGGGGGCGGGGTCGGGGTTGTTGCTGAAGATCACCGTCGCCACGATGCCGATCATGGGGATCGCGATACCGCCGACCCACCACGCCCACCTGGGCGGATCCGTGCGCGGTGGCGCCGGTGGCACGGGGGGATGGGGCGGCGGGGTGCCCGGCGGGCGGGAAGGGGGCGGGGGGAATCCCCCGGTACCTGTCGTCATGCCCGTCCGCCGCCCCTCAACCCGCCTGATTCATAAGCCGGTTGCAGTTTAACGATCACTGTTCGAAAGGGCCATGGACTATTCCGGGCGTTCCGGGCGGGCAGCCTCCGTCGCCGCGCCGCCCCCGCCTCCGGCGCCCGGGCCGGGGGCCTCAGCGGCCTCCCGGTAGAGTGGGCAGGTCGTCATCATGCCCGTTCAGGGGGAAGCCGGTGCGAATCCGGCGCTGGCTCGCAGCCGTGACCGCGTCCACGCGGAAGTCGGAATGCCCTGTCCGAGTTGTGACCGGCTCGTGCCGTCGGGAACCCCCGGCGGCCGGCACCGTCGAGGTATGCGGAGCCGGAGCTGGGTGCCTGTGTGTGCCTGTGCCCGGTTCCCCCAGGAGAGGCCCCGCCCGCCATGACCGTACGCCGCAGCGCAGCCGCGCTCGCCGCCACCGCCACCGTGCTCTGTGCGGCCGCAGCCCCGGCCGCAGTCGCCGCGCCGTCCCCCTCCCCCTCGCCGTCCGTGGCCCTGCCCTCGGGGCTGTACGGCACGAAGGACCCGACGTACGACGGGGTCTGGCGGCAGTCGCTGGCCTTCGCCTCGCAGCGCGCCGTGGGCGTCACGCCCGCCGCCAAGGCCGTCGACTGGCTGATCGGGCAGCAGTGCGACAGCGGGGCGTTCCCCGCGTACCGTCCGGACCCGTCCGTGGCCTGCGACGACAAGACCATGATCGACACCAATGCGACCGCGGCCGCCGTACAGGCGCTGCACGAGGTCCGCGGGCACGAGGACCTCGTGCACAACGGGGTGTCCTGGCTGAAGTCCGTACAGAACAAGGACGGCGGCTGGGGTTACACCGCCGGCGGCCCGAGCGACGCGAACTCCACCTCGATCGTGATCGGCGCCCTCGCCCGGGCCGGGGAGAAGCTCGGCGATGTGACGACGGACGGCGGCAAGACGCCGTACGACGCCCTGCTCACCTTCGCCATCCCCTGCGGCGGCAAGGACGGCGGCGCGTTCGCCTACCAGCCCGACAAGGCAGGCAAGCTCGTCGCCAACGGTGACGCCACCGCGGCCGCGGTCCTCGGCTCGCTCGGCAAGGGGCTCGTCGTCGGGAACAACGCCGCCGTCAAGGACCCCACCTGCACCAAGGGCGCCGTGGCCAAGCCCGAGCAGGCCGCCCAGAACGGTGCCTACTACCTCGCCGGCGCCCTCGCCGAGTCCGGTCACCTCGACTCCCCGCCGATGCCCGGCGCCGAGGACAGCGCCCCGCAGCCCGACTTCGGCAACACCGCCGACGCGGTCGTCGCGCTGTCCGCCTCCGGCCACAAGGACAAGGCCGCCGCCTCCGTGAAGTGGCTGGAGAAGAACTCCGCTGCCTGGGCGAAGGAGAACGGCCCCGCCGCGTACGCGCAGCTCGTCATGGCCGCCCACGCCACCGGCACCGACGTCCACGACTTCGGCGGCGCCGACCTCGTCGCCCAGCTGAACGCGACCGGGCCCGAGCCCGCCGCGGTCAAGAAGCCGACGGCGTCCGAGACCAAGGAGGAGGAGAAGAAGGACAGCGGCGACGGGGACGGGATCGGCGGTGTCTGGTGGTTCGTCGGGATCGGCCTCGCCGTCGGCGCCGGCGCCGGGTTCCTGATCAGCGGCCGCCGCAAGAACCAGCAGCTGTGAGCGCCACCCGGCAGCCCCCGCGGCGCGCCGGACGTGCCGCCGCGCCGCTGGTGGTCCTGCTCCTGGGCGCCTTCCTGGCCGTGCTCGGTGCGGGCACGGCCCAGGCAGCGGGCTACCGCTACTGGTCGTTCTGGGAGGGCTCCGGCACCGGGTGGGCCTACGCCACCCAGGGGCCGTCGCTGGTGCGTCCGGACGACGGTTCGGTGCAGGGCTTCCGGTTCTCCGTGAGCGCGGACTCGCAGGACGCCTCCAAGCCGCGCCGCGCCCCCGACTTCGCGAAGATCTGCGCGGACACCCCGGCCAAGGACGGCACCAAGCGGGTCGCGCTCGTCATCGACCCCGGTACGGCCGCCGACGCCCCGGACGGGGAGACTCCGCCCGCGCCGCGGAGCGTGTGCGCGCAGGTTCCCGAGGACGCGAGCAGCGCGGACGCCCTCGCCTCGGTGGCCAAGCCGCTGCGCTACGGCAGTGACGCGCTGCTCTGCGCGATCTCCGGCTACCCGGCCTCAGGCTGCGGTGAGCAGGTGTCCGGGGACGGGGCCAGTACCGGGGGCAGTAGCAAGAAGGCCTCTGCTCCCGCCGGCGACAGCGGGTCCGACGGCGGCGGCGGGCCGTCCGCCGGGGTTCTCGTCGGGATCGGCGCCGTCCTGCTCCTCGGCATCGCCGCAGTCGCGCAGGCCCGCCGCCGCCGCGGATGACCGGGCGGACGGCGGCCGGCGGCACGGGCGCCGCGGCCGGCCCGTTCCGGGCCTGGCGCGCGCCCGTCGCCACCCGGAGCAACGCGCTGCCCGCCGGGGCCTGGTGGCTGTGGGCCCTCGGGCTCGCCACCGCCGCGTCCCGGACCACCAACCCGCTGCTGCTCGGCCTGCTGGTCGGCGTGGCCGGGTACGTCGTGGCCGCGCGGCGCACCGACGCTCCGTGGGCCCGTTCGTACGGGGCGTTCATCAAGATCGGGCTGTTCGTCATCGGGGTGCGGCTGCTCTTCTCCGTCTTCCTCGGGTCCCCGATCCCGGGGACGCATGTCGTGTTCACGCTGCCCGAGGTGCCGCTGCCCGAGTGGGCGAAGGGCGTGCGGATCGGCGGCCGGGTGACCGCCGAGCAACTGCTGTTCGCGCTGTACGACGGGGCGAAGCTGGCCGCGCTGCTGATCTGTGTCGGCGCCGCGAACTCGCTGGCCAATCCGGCCCGGCTGTTGAAGTCGCTGCCCGGTGCGCTGTACGAGGCCGGGGTGGCCGTCGTCGTCGCGATGACGTTCGCGCCGAACATGGTCGCCGACGTGGTGCGGCTGCGGACCGCCCGGCGGCTGCGCGGCCGGCCGACCGGCGGGGTGCGGGCCGTGCTCCAGATCGGGCTGCCGGTGCTGGAGGGCGCGCTGGAGCGGTCGGTCGCGGTGGCGGCGTCGATGGACGCGCGCGGTTACGGGCGTACCGCCCACGTGCCGGCCGCCGTCCGGCACACCACGAACGTCCTCACGCTCGGCGGGCTGCTGGGGGTCTGCGCCGGTACGTACGGGCTGCTCGCCGCGCAGGGTGCGGTGTACGGGCTGCCGCTGCTGGCCGTCGGGCTCGTCGCCGCGATGGCCGGGCTGCGGCTCGGCGGGGCGCGGTCTGTGCGGACCCGCTACCGGCCCGACCGGTGGGGCGCGAGGGCCTGGCTGGTCGCGGGGTCCGGTGCGGCGGTCGCGGTGGCGATGATCTGGGCGGGCAGCGCGGATCCGGCGGCGCTGCACCCCGGTGTCGTACCGCTGACCGCGCCCGTGCTGCCGCTGTGGCCCGCCGCCGCGGTGCTGACCGGACTGCTGCCGGCGGTCGTCGCGCCCGTCCCGCCGTCCCCCACAGGCTCGCCCGCCGCGCCTTCCCCCACAGGCTTCGAGGAGCAGGTGTGATCCGGTTCGACGATGTTTCGGTGCAGTACGAGGGGGTCGGGCACCCGACCCTGTCGGGGGTCGATCTGACCGTTCCGGAGGGTGAGCTGGTGCTCCTCGTCGGGCCTTCGGGGGTCGGCAAGTCGACTCTGCTGGGTGCCGTGTCGGGGCTCGTACCGCACTTCACCGGTGGCCGGCTGACCGGGCGGGTCACCGTCGACGGGCGCGACACCCGCACCCACAAGCCCCGTGAGCTGGCCGATCTGGTCGGCACGGTGGGCCAGGACCCGCTCTCCCACTTCGTGACCGACACGGTCGAGGACGAGCTGGCGTACGGCATGGAGTCGCTGGGCCTCGCCCCGGACGTGATGCGGCGGCGGGTCGAGGAGACCCTCGATCTCCTGGGCCTCGCCACGCTGCGCGACCGGCCGATCGCCACGCTCTCCGGAGGCCAGCAGCAGCGGGTCGCGATCGGTTCCGTCCTGACCCCGCATCCCCGGGTCCTCGTGCTGGACGAGCCGACGTCCGCGCTGGACCCGGCGGCGGCCGAGGAGGTTCTCGCGGTCCTCCAGCGGCTCGTCCACGACCTGGGGACGACGGTCCTGATGGCGGAGCACCGGCTGGAGCGGGTGGTGCAGTACGCGGACCAGGTCGTCCTGCTGCCGTCCCGGGGCGCCGCCCCGGTGATGGGGGCGCCCGCCGATGTGATGGCGCTCTCGCCGGTGCATCCACCGGTGGTGGCGCTGGGGCGGACGGCCGGCTGGGATCCGCTGCCGTTGTCGGTCCGCGACGCCCGGCGCCGGGCCGAGGGGATGCGGGAGCGGCTGGCGGGCGTGACGCCCGGACCGGTCGGCGGCAGCGGCGAAGCCCGGCGGCTTCCCCCGCAGGTGCCCGCTCCGCACCCCGCGCCGCGGCGGTCCGCCCTGGCCCGGCTGTTCGCCCGCGCCCCGCAGCAGGAGGCCCCCGGGCCGGACGCCGACGCCACCAACCGCGTGGAGCGTCTCGCGGTGCGGCGCGGCCGTGTCGAGGCGCTGCGCCGGGTGACCCTGACCGTCGCCCCGGGCGAGACCGTCGCCCTGATGGGGCGCAACGGCGCGGGCAAGTCCACCCTGCTCGGCGCCCTCGTCGGCATGGTCGAGCCCACCTCCGGCACCGTCCTCGTCGGCGGCCGCACCCCGCACCGCACGCCGCCGCACGAGATGGTGCGCCGCGTCGGGCTCGTACCGCAGGAGCCGCGCGATCTACTGTACGCGGACACCGTCGCCGCCGAGTGCGCGGCGGCCGACGCCGACGCGGGCGCCGCGCCGGGCAGCTGCCGGGCCCTGGTCTCGGAGCTGCTGCCGGGTGTGGCGGACGCCACGCACCCCCGGGATCTGTCCGAGGGCCAGCGGCTCGCGCTGGCGCTCGCGCTCGTGCTGACCGCCCGGCCCCCGCTGCTGCTCCTGGACGAGCCGACCCGCGGTCTGGACTACGCGGCGAAGGCCCGGCTCGTCGCGGTGCTGCGCACGCTGGCGGCCGAGGGCCATGCGATCGTGCTGGCCACCCATGACGTGGAGCTGGCCGCCGAGCTGGCCCACCGGGTGGTGATCCTCGCCGACGGAGAGGTGGTGGCGGACGGTCCGACGCCGGAGGTCGTGGTGTCGTCCCCCGCGTTCGCCCCGCAGATCGCCAAGATCCTCGCCCCGCAGGAGTGGCTCACCGTGTCCCAGGTCCGGGCGGCGCTGGACGGTGACGCATGACCGGCACGAAGGTCCGGGGCGCGCGGCCGGTGCGGCTCGGGCCGCGGGCCGTCGCCGCGCTGGTGCTGATCAGCGCGATCGGGGTGGCCGCCTTCGGCTGGCCGCTGCTGGCCGGCCCGGACTCCGGGCTCGCGCATTCGCAGGACGCGCCGTGGCTGTTCGCCGCGCTGCTGCCGCTGCTGGTCGGGGTGGTGGTCGCGATGATCGCGGACGCCGGGCTCGACGCGAAGGCGGTGGCGATGCTGGGGGTGCTGGCCGCGGTCGGTGCCGCGCTGCGGCCGCTGGGGGCGGGCACGGCGGGGCTTGAGCCGATGTTCTTCCTGATGGTGCTGAGCGGGCGGGTGCTGGGGCCGGGCTTCGGCTTCGTGCTCGGCTCGGTGACGATGTTCGCCTCCGCGCTGCTGACCGGCGGAGTGGGTCCGTGGATGCCGTTCCAGATGCTGTCCATGGGCTGGTTCGCCATGGGCGCCGGGATGCTGCCGGGGCCGGACCGGCTGCGCGGGCGCGCCGAGCTGCTGATGCTCGCCGCGTACGGAGCGGTGGCGTCGTTCGCGTACGGGACGGTCATGAATCTGTACGGGTGGACGATCGTGCCGGGGCTCGGCTCGGGCATCTCCTTCCATCCCGGTGACGCGCTGGCCGACAACCTGGTGCGGTTCCTGGCGTACTGCACGGCCACCTCGCTGGGCTGGGACCTGGGGCGTGCCGTGCTCACCGTCGTCCTGACACTCACCGTCGGAACCGCGCTGCTGAAGGCGCTGCGCCGGGCCACCCGCCGCGCGGCCTTCGAGGCCCAGGTCACATTCGGGGTCCCGGAGGAGTGAGGGCACCCACAGGACCTTGGTCCTGTACGAAGCGGGTTAGGAGGCGCGAGGAGCGTCCACTGGACCCCGTTGCGCACCCTCCGACCTGCTATGACGCGGTTTGGGGCGGTTCGGGACCTTCGGCCCGGGGTGCGAGGCGGGGTCGTACCGGGGGTCGTTGCGGTCGTTGAACGGCGCGGCTAACCATGGAGATGTCGCCGAGCACCGCAGCGTCCACCGGAACGGACAGCGGTCAACGCGCAACGGTCCACGCAGGATTCGGACCGGAGCACGCGACTCCCCCGTACCCGACGTTAGGTTCCCTGTGTCGTTCGCCCGTAACATCCTCGCCCGTCGCAAGTCCGCCGTCGCCGGTGCAGCAGTGCTGCTGGGTGCCTCCGGTGTGGCTCTGGGCGTCTCCCCGGCCATGGCGGCCACCACCGCCGCGCCGACGTCCGCTGCCGCGAGTGCGCAGGACACGGCGAAGTCGATGATCGGTGACGACGCGCAGTTCCAGTGCTTCAGCAACATCGTCAGCCACGAGAGCGGCTGGAACCCGAGCGCGACCAACGCCTCCTCCGGCGCCTACGGCCTGGTCCAGGCCCTGCCCGGTTCGAAGATGGCGTCCGCCGGCTCCGACTGGCAGACCAACCCCAGCACCCAGATCAAGTGGGGCATGGACTACATGAACTCCCGCTACGGCAGCCCGTGCGGCGCCTGGTCGTTCTGGCAGGCCAACAACTGGTACTGAGTCCACCCGGACCGCAGCCAGTAGCACCGAGGCCCCCCGACCGCTTCCGCGGCCGGGGGTCCTCGGCGTTTCCCGTCATCCGCGCGCGGCCAGCGCGTCGAACCAGCGCACGATCTGCGGACCGGACTTCAGGTAGGTGCCGTTGTGGTCGGCGGCGCCCTGGTCGGTCACCGGCACCTTCGTGCCGTGCGCCGCCAGATCGGCGGCGCAGGCGCGGGCGTTGGCGATCGGGACGTCGGTGTCGCCCGACGCGGAGTAGAGGCGCACCGGCACGCCCGGCCGCCACGCGCAGTTGCCGTCCTGTGCGCGGACCGCTGCCAGCAGCGCCCCGCTCGGGTGCTGGACCTTCTCGTAGTACGCGTCGGTGAGCAGGTCCTTCAGCGTGCCGGGCAGGGCCGTGAAGATCTCCTCCTCGGTGTGGTGGGTGCCGAAGAGCTCCTCGGCGATGTCCGCGTACGGTGCGCGGAACACCTCGGCGGGGTCCTCGTACAGCGGGTGGATCCGGTTCTGTGCGGTGAGGAAGTACGTCATGTAGAAGAGGCCGCTGGTGTCGTTGACCCTGCCGTCGAAGAGTGCGGGGATCTCGGCGTGCTCGATGTCGTACGGGCCGGAGACGGGGGCCAGGGCCTTCAGGGTGAAGCGCCGGTCGGCCCCGTTCCGCAGCGCCTTGCCCAGGGCCATCGCGACCTGGCCGCCCTGCGAGAAGCCGCTCGCGTACACGTCGCCGGTCAGCGGGCGGTCCAGGCGCTGCGCGGCGGTGCGGGAGGCGCGGAGCATGTCGAGCGAGGCGCTGACGGACGAGGCGGTGTCCATGTACGGGTGGTGTCCGGGGCCCTCGCCCAGGCCCAGGTAGTCCGGGGCGGCGACCGCCCGCCCGGCCGAGGCGTGCAGATACGGGGCGTAGCGGCCGAAGTCCTCGCCGACGGAGGGCGCGTAGTCGCGGTGGACCATCGTGCCGTGGGTGTCGGAGACCAGGTCCAGCCGGTGGGCGCCGCCGTCGGGGAGCACGAACAGGCCGGTGGCGGTGGTGGGCGCGCCCTGCGGGGTGAGGGTGCGGTAGGTGAGCCGGTAGGCCCGCACGCCGTGCCGGACGGTGGCCGTGTCCATGCCCGCCGAGGCGAGGAAGTCCTTCACGCCGGCCCGGCCGACGGTGGCGACGGGCGTGATCGACAGGAGGGCTCCGCGGGCGGTGTGCCGCGCGTCGGTGGTGGTCGCGGACGGCCGCGGTGCGGAGTCCCGGCGGCCGTCCGCCGCGGCGGGCACGGTTCCCAGTGCGGCGAGGACCACCACCGTGGCGGCGGCCAGGAGTCGTCGTGCGCGGTGGGCCGGGGCGGAGTTGCTCGCGTTGTTTCCCATGACCAGGACGCTATGCAGCCGCGTACGGGGCCACCATCGGCGTGAGCCCCGGCCGGGGGTGTACCTGGGAGCACCTTCGGACCTGGGGCCCGCCACCTCGCCGTTGTCCGCTCCGTGCGCCATCCGGCGGCCTGTCCGAAAGATGTTGGGGGCCCGTTGTCGTGCCTGCGTCCCCCCATTAACGTGCGCACCGCAGAATCCAGTTCACATCTGACGCACCATCCGCGGCCCTGACCAAGGAGTGCTCGTGACGCAGCTGTCGAGACGTACGCTACTGACCTCCGCCGGAGCGGTCGGTGTGACCGCCGCCCTCGGGACGCAGATCCCGGCCGTCGCCGGTCCGGCACGTGAGGCGGGGGGCACCGCGGCCGCGCACGCGGCGCTGGAACGGCTGCTGGGCGCGCAGGCCGGGCAGTTCCGGCTCACCCTCCTCGATCCGGCGGACGGCGGCGAGCGTTTCCGGATCGGCGGCCGACGGGGCCGCGTCGAGGTCGCCGGGACCAGTCCGGCGGTGCTCCTGACCGGGGTGCACTGGTATCTGAAGTACGTGTGCGACGCGGTGATCTCGTGGGCGGGGAGCCAGCTCGACCTGCCGGCCGTGCTGCCCGCGCCCGCCCGGCCGCTGGAGCGGCGGGCGACGGTCCCGCACCGGTTCACCTTCAACGACACGTATGACGGGTACACAGCCCCGTACGCCGACTGGTCGCGCTGGGAGCGCACCATCGACGTGCTGGCCCTGCACGGCTGCAACGAGGTGTTCCTGACCGTCGGTCAGGAGGCGGTGTACCACCGGGTGATGCAGGAGTTCGGCTACAGCGACGCGGAGACCAGGGCCTGGATCCCGGCACCGACCCATCAGCCGTGGTGGCTGCTGCAGAACATGAGCGGGTACGGGGGGCCGCTCGGCCCGGAGCTCATCGCCCGGCGGGCCGCCCTGGGCCGCCGGGCCGCCGACCGGATGCGCGAGCTCGGCATGGCCCCGGTCCTGCCCGGCTACTTCGGCACGGTCCCGGGCGGCTTCGCCGACCGCAATCCCGGCGCCGCCGTCGTCCCGCAGGGCCAGTGGTCCGGATTCCGGCGCCCCGACTGGCTGGACCCGCGCACCGACACGTTCGCCCGGGTCGCCGAGTCCTTCTACCGGCATCAGCGCGTGCTGTTCGACGACGTGCCCTCGTACAAGATGGACATCCTGCACGAGGGCGGCAGCGCGGGCGGGGTGGACATCCCCGAGGCGGCGCGCGGCATCGAGCGCGCGCTGCAGACCGCCCGGCCCGGTGCCACCTGGGTGATCATGGGCTGGACCGGCAATCCGCGCCGGGAGCTGCTGGACGCGCTCGACAAGACCCATGTGCTGATCGTGGACGGCCGCTCCGAGCTGGACGAGGCCACGGACCGCGAGAAGGAGTGGGGGAACACTCCGTACGCGTTCGGCGCGATCCCGAACTTCGGCGGCCGGACCACGCTCGGCGCGATGGCCCCGGCCTGGACGCAGAAGTTCCCGGCCTGGCGCGACAAGGCGGGCAGCACCCTGTCGGGCACCGCCTATCTGCCGGAGTCCACCGACCGCGACCCGGCCGCCTTCGAGCTGTTCACCGAACTGGCCTGGCGCGAGGAGCCCGTCGACCGGGCCGCCTGGTTCACCCGGTACGCGCGGTTCCGCTACGGCGGCCGGGACGGGCACGCCGCCGAGGCCTTCGCCGCGCTGCGCGACACCGCCTACGACGTGCAGAGCAGCGACGGCCGTCCGCACGACTCGCTGTTCGCCGCCCGCCCCGACCTCGCCGCGGTCAACGCCACGTACTGGGGCACCACCCAGCTGTCGTTCGACTCGGCCGGTTTCGACCGTGCGTTCGCCGGGCTGCTGCGGATGAAGGAGTCGCTGCGCCGCTCGGAGGCGTACCGCTTCGACCTGACCGACTTCGCCCGCCAGGCGCTCGCCAACCGTTCCCGGCAGCTGCTCCCGCAACTGCACGCCGCCTATACGCGGGGGGACCGGGCCGCGTTCGCCGTCCTGTCCGGGCTGTGGCTGAAACTGATGCGGCTGAGCGACGAGATGACGGGCGGACACCGGGCGTTCATGCTCGGGCCGTGGCTGGACGAGGCGCGGCGCTCCGCCTCGTCGCCCGCCGAGGCGGCCCAGCTGGAACACAGTGCCCGTGCGCTGATCACCACCTGGGCCGACCGTCCGGCGGCCGACGGCGGTCTGCTGGCGAACTACGCCAACCGCGACTGGCAGGGCCTGATCGCCGACTTCCATCTGCCGCAGTGGCAGACCTACCTGGACGAGATGGCGGACGCGCTCGCCCACGACCGGGCGCCCGAGGTCTTCGACTGGTACGCCGTCGAGGAGCCGTGGACGCACGAGCGCAAGACCTACCCGCTGCGGGAGCTGAGCGCGCGCGCCGCGCACCGCACCGCCCGCCGGGTGTACGACACGCTCGCCGCCGCCCCCTACCAGGGCACGGTCACCGTCGCGGCCGACCGGGCCGCCGTCCCGCCGGGCGGCTCGGCCGTCGTCGAGGCCGGGTTCCGCAACGTCAACGGCCTGCGCGCGACCGGTCCGGTCCGCTTCCTCCTCGGGCTGCCCGGCCTGGAGTCCGTGGCGCAGGGGCCCGTCGAGCTGCCCGGGGTGGAGGCGGGCGGCAGCGCCCGGGCGAGCTGGCGGATCACCGCCCCGCAGGCCGCGCCGAAGGAGCCGCTGGAGCCGCATCCGTTCGAGCTGCGGACGCGGTACGGGCCGCGCGGGGAGCGGCCGGTCACGGCGGTGGTGCGGGGGCAGGTGTACGTGGCCGGGCCGCTGGAGGCGGACTGGCTGGTCCACAACGCGAACGACGCGTCGTTCGGCCGGCTGGCCGACCGCTTCGCCATCGACGGGGCGGGACGCGATCTGTGGGGGGCCACGGCCGAGTTCGGCGCGGTCTACCGGGCGGCGGCGTTCGGGGAGGGCGGATCGGTGACCGTGCGGGTGGACTCCCAGGAGAACACCGGGAACTGGGCGCGGGCCGGGCTCGTCGTCCGCAACGCGATGCCGGCGAGCGGGTCCCGGGGCTTCCTGAACCTGGCACTGACCCCGGCCAACGGGGTGGTGCTCTCGTACGACGCCAACGGTGACGGCACCCTGGAGAAGCGGGACTCGCTGCCCGGCGTGCAGGGGCCGGTGCTGCTGCGGCTGACCCGGTCCGGCGCCTCGTACACGGGCTCCTGCTCGACGGACGGCGGAGCCTCCTGGCGGGCGATGGCCGCGGTGACGGTGCCGGGTGCGGCGGCCGTCCAGGACGTCGGGTTCTTCATGACGGCGGCGAACGGCGGTTCCGGCCGGCGCGGCCGGGCGGACTTCAGCGGCTGGTCGCTGACGGGCTGAGGCGTGCGTGGCCGGGATGCGCCCCGGCCACGCGTCCGTCCGCCGGCCGGGGGCCTACAGGCGCTGGATGATCGTGCCGGTCGCCAGCGCACCGCCCGCGCACATGGTGATCAGGGCGAACTCCTTGTCCCTGCGCTCCAGTTCGTGCAGCGCGGTGGTGATCAGCCGGGCGCCGGTCGCGCCGACCGGGTGCCCGAGCGCGATCGCACCGCCGTTGACGTTCACCTTCTCCAGGTCCTGGTCGAAGACCTGCGTCCAGCTGAGCACCACGGACGCGAAGGCCTCGTTGATCTCCACGATGTCGATGTCCCTGAGCGACATCCCGGCCTTGCCGAGCACCGCGCGGGTCGCGTCGACGGGGCCGTCGAGGTGGAAGTGCGGGTCGGAGCCGACCAGCGCCTGGGCGACGATCCGGGCCCGCGGCTTGAGCTTGAGCGCGCGGGCCATCCGCTTGGACGCCCACATGATCGCGCAGGCGCCGTCGGATATCTGCGAGGAGTTGCCCGCGGTGTGGACGGCGGTGGGCATCACGGGTTTGAGCCGGGCGAGTCCCTCCATCGTGGTGTCGCGCAGCCCCTCGTCGCGGTCGACCAGCCGCCACATGCCCTGGCCGGCGGCCTGCTCCTCCTCGGTGGTGGGCACCTGGACCGCGTACGTCTCCCGTTTGAAGCGCTCCTCGGCCCAGGCGACGGCCGCCCGCTCCTGCGAGATGAGGCCGAGCGAGTCGACGTTCTCCCGGGTGAGGCCGCGTTTGCGGGCGATGCGCTCGGCGGCCTCGAACTGGTTGGGCAGGTCGACGTTCCACTCGTCGGGCCACGGCTTGCCCGGGCCGTGCTTGGAGCCGCTGCCCAGCGGTACCCGCGACATCGCCTCGACCCCGCAGCTGATGCCGACGTCGATCACCCCGGCCGCGACCATGTTGGCGACCATGTGGGAGGCCTGCTGCGAGGAGCCGCACTGACAGTCCACGGTCGTCGCGGCCGTCTCGTACGGGAGCCCCACGGTGAGCCAGGCGTTGCGTGCCGGGTTCATGGACTGTTCGCCGGCGTGGGTGACGGTGCCGCCGACGATCTGTTCGACGCAGTCGGCGTGGATGCCGGTCCGGCCGAGAAGTTCACGGTAGGTCTCACCCAGCAGATAGGCGGGGTGCAGATTGGCGAGCGCGCCTCCGCGCTTGCCGATGGGGGTGCGTACGGCTTCGACGATGACGGGTTCCGCGGCCATGAGCTCGTCCTCTCCTCGCACTTCCGCAGAGGCGTCCCGGCGCCCACGGAAGGAACTAGTACGCGTTCTAGTTCTTCTTGCAGTCTTATGAGGCTTACCCCCGGTACGCAAGGGTCTTGCACGCACCTTGCGCGGCCTTCACGGCCAGCACCCGCTTCGAACCTGGCCGGTTCACCGATGCTTCACGCAACAGATCCGGCCATGCCCCTTGTCAGTTGTAGAACTCGTTACTACCTTTCGGGCAACTTCTGATGGGTCGTCAGACATTGCTCGGACGGCTCTCGGACCGACCTGGAGTTCTTGACCTGGAGCTGCCGATGCCCTGCCCCCATCTGCCCGAAGGGTTCGACTTCACCGATCCCGACCTGCTCCAAGCCCGGGTCCCGCACCCGGAGTTCGCCATGATGCGGGAGACCGCGCCGGTCTGGTGGTGCACCCAGCCCACCGGCATCTCCGGCTTCGACGACTCGGGCTACTGGGTCGTCACGCGCCACGCGGACGTCAAGTACGTCTCGACCCACCCCGAACTCTTCTCGTCGAACACCAACACCGCGGTGATCCGCTTCAACGAGACCATCAGCCGGGACCAGATCGACGTCCAGAAGCTGATCATGCTGAACATGGACCCGCCCGAGCACACCCGGGTCCGCCAGATCGTCCAGCGCGGCTTCACCCCCCGGGCCGTCAGGTCCCTGGAGGAGGCGCTGCGCAGCCGGGCGCGGTCGATCGTCGAGACGGCGCTTGCCGCGGCCGACGAGGACGGCTCCTTCGACTTCGTCAACAACATCGCCGTGGAGCTGCCGCTCCAGGCCATCGCCGAGCTGATCGGCGTGCCGCAGGAGGACCGGGCCCGGATCTTCGACTGGTCGAACAAGATGGCCGCGTACGACGATCCGGAGTACGCGATCACCGAGGAGATCGGCGCCGAGGCGGCGATGGAGATCGTCTCCTACTCGATGAACCTCGCGGCGGCCCGCAAGGAGTGCCCGGCCAAGGACATCGTCTCCCAGCTGGTCGCGGCCGAGGGCGAGGGCAACCTCTCCTCCGACGAGTTCGGCTTCTTCGTGATCCTGCTCGCCGTGGCCGGCAACGAGACGACGCGCAACGCCATCAGCCACGGCATGCACGCCTTCCTCACCCACCCCGAGCAGTGGGAGCTCTACAAGCGCGAGCGGCCGGAGACGACCGCCGAGGAGATCGTCCGCTGGGCGACGCCCGTGGTCTCCTTCCAGCGGACCGCCACCCAGGACCTGGAACTGGGCGGGCAGCAGATCAAGAAGGGCGACCGGGTCGGGCTGTTCTACTCCTCGGCCAATAACGACCCCGAGGTGTTCGAGAACCCGGAGCGGTTCGACATCTCCCGCGACCCGAACCCGCACCTCGGCTTCGGCGGCGGCGGTCCGCACTTCTGCCTGGGCAAGTCCCTGGCCGTGATGGAGATCAACCTGATCTTCAACGCGATCGCGGACGTGCTGCCGGACCTGCGGCTGACCGGTGACCCGCGCCGGCTGCGGTCGGCCTGGCTCAACGGCATCAAACAGCTCCAGGTGAGCGCGACCGCCTGAGCCCCGGCCTCGTACCCCTGCCCGCCCCGCGTTCAGGGGTACGAGGATCATGGCGGGCATGCCCGCCCTGCTCTCCGGTTTCACCCCCATCTGGATCCTGACCGGCATCGGTTACGCGGTCGGCCGCAGTGGACTCCTCGGAGCGCAGGCGGAGTCCGTGCTCGGCCGGTTCGTCTTCCATGTCGCCATGCCCGCAGCCCTGTTCACCATGGTGTCCGGGTCGCGGCCGGGCTCGTTCGCCCATCCGTCGATGGTGGCGTTCGCGGCGGGGACGGCGCTGGTGTCCGGGCTGGGATACGCGGTGGGCCGGCGCTTCTTCGGCCGCAAGCGCGCCGACGGGGCGATCAGCAGCATGGCGTCCGGCTACGTCAACTCGGCCAATCTGGGCATCCCGGTGGCGGTGCAGGTGCTCGGGGACGCCTCGTTCGTCGCGCAGGTCATCCTGTTCCAGGTCCTGCTGGTGTCGCCGGTGATCCTGACGCTGCTCGACACCGGCACCCGGGCGAGCGGCGGACCCGGCGGCGGCCGTACCGGCGGCGGGCTGCGGCGGATGCTCACCATGCCGGTCCGCAACCCCGTCATCATGGCCTCGCTGCTCGGGGTGGCCGTCTCCGTGACCGGGCTGCGGCTGCCGGCCGCGGTGACCCATTCCTGCGACGTGCTCGGCGCCGCCGCGGTGCCCACGGCACTGATCACGCTGGGGCTGTCCCTGCACGGCGGCCCGGCCGGCGGGACCGGGCGGCTCGCGGGCCGGGCGGAGGTCGGTGTCGCGGTCCTGCTCAAGACCCTGGTGCAGCCGCTGGTGGCCTTCGCCGTCGCCGGACCGCTCCTGCACCTGCCCGACCACCAGGTGCTGGCCGTGGTCCTCTGCTCCGCGCTGCCGACCGCGCAGAACGCCTACATCTACGCCCGCGAGTACGGCCTGGACACCGGCCTCGCCCGGAACGCCGTGGTGGCCTCCACGGTCGTGTCGATGGTCACGCTGTCCTGCGCCACCTGGGCCCTGGGCCCGTCCCGCTGACCCGTTCGAGTGGCGGACCCCGTCCGGCGGGCGGATGCTGGGAACGCGACGATCCACATGCCGAAGGGGTGCCGGGCGCTTTTGCTGCCCGGCACCCCTTCGGCGGTCGTCGGTCGGCCCGGTCCCGCGTCGTCAGGCCCTCTCGGTGACACGGCCGGCAGGACTCGGTGACGTCGTCCCACCGCCGCCCGGCGGTTCCAGGCCGCCGTCCGCCCGGCCACCCTCGCTGGACCCCACCACGGGCTCCTCCAGCCGGCGCGGGCCCGACAGGGCGTAGGTGAGGCCGAAGCCGAGGGCGACCACCGTCGCGCCGCCCACCGCGTCCAGCACCCAGTGGTTGCCCGTCGCGACGATCGTGGAGAGCGTGAACAGCGGGTGCAGCAGCCCCAGCGCCTTCATCCAGATCCTCGGCGCGAGCATCACGATCACCACACCGCACCACAGGGACCAGCCGAAGTGCAGCGAGGGCATCGCCGCGTACTGGTTGGTCACCCCGGTCAGCGTGCCGTAGTCGGGCTTCGCGAAGTCCTGGACCCCGTGGACGGTGTCGATGAAGCCGAGGCCCGGCATGAGCCGCGGCGGGGCCAGCGGGTAGAGCCAGAAGCCGACCAGGGCCAGCACCGTGGCGAAGCCGATGGAGCTGCGGACCCAGCGGTAGTCCGCGGGGCGGCGCACGTACAGGACACCGAGGATGGCCAGCGGGACGATGAAGTGGAACGTCGAGTAGTAGTAGTCGAAGAAGTCCCGCAGCCAGCCGACCTTGACGACCGAGTGGTTGACCCAGTGCTCGATGTCGATGTGCAGCCACTGCTCGATCGAGTGGATCTGCCGGCCGTGGTGCTCCGCGGTGGCGCGGCCCGCCGTCGCGGCCAGCCGGACATGCTGGTACGCGGAGTAGACGACCCTGATCAGCAGGAGTTCCAGCAGCAGGTTGGGCCGGCTGAGGACGCGCCGCCAGAACGGCAGCAGCGGCACCCTGCTCCAGCGGGTGGCGACCGGGGCCGCGTAGTCGGTGGGGACGGGGTGCTGCCAGTACGGCGAGGTGCGGGGCAGGAACGGGGCGGCGCATGCGGCCCCGAGCGCGGCGATCAGCAGCACGTTGTCGCGGACCGGGAACACCGCCTCGATGTTCGGCAGCAGCATCTTGCCGGGCAGCGTGATGACGAGGATGACGACGGCCGGCCACACCAGCCGGTCGGAGGCCCGCTTGCCGACCCGGCCGACCACGGCGAGGAGCACCCACAGCAGCTGGTGCTGCCAGGCGGTCGGTGACACGGCGACGGAGACGCAGCCGGTCACGGCCACGGCGAGGAGCAGCTGCCCGTCCTGGGCGTACCGGGCGGCCCGGCGCAGGCCGAGGAAGCAGACGGCCGCGGCCAGCACCAGGAAGAGGACGATCTCCAGCGGGCCCTCCAGGCCGAGCCGGAGCAGCGCACCGTGCAGGGACTGGTTGGCGAGGCTGTCCGCGTGGTCGCCGAGGCCGGCGCCCGCGACGTGGTGCACCCAGTACGTCCACGAGTCGTGCGGCATCGCGGCCCAGGCCAGCGCGGTGCAGCCGGCGAACGCGACCCCGCCGGTGACCGCGGCGCGGCGTCTCCCGGTCAGCCAGAGCAGGGCGGCGAAGAGCAGCACGGTCGGCTGGAGCGCGGCGGCGATTCCGATGAGCACGCCGGAGGCCCGTTCGCCGCGGACCACGAAGCAGCCGACGAGGACCAGCAGGACCGGCAGGATGCTGGTCTGGCCCAGGTACAGGGCGTTGCGCACCGGCAGCGAGACCATCAGCAGGCTGATGGTGACGGGGGCGGCGAGCAGGGCGGTGCGGCGGCTGACGGGGGCGGGCAGGGCGCGGGCCGCGATGATGCCGAGCGCGGCGACGAGCAGCAGCGAGCCGAAGGTCCAGGCGACGCCGAGGCTCTGTTCGGCCGTACGGGTCAGTGGCTTCAGGACCAGTCCGGCGAAGGGCGTGCCGGTGAACCGGTCGGTGTCGTACAGCGAACCCGTCACATGAAGCACACCGTTCTCACCGATCCAGGTCTCCAGGTCGGTGAGCCGCTCGCCGGGCGGCTGCCTCAGCACCACCGCCATCTGCCGTACGGCCAGTGCGGCCACGACCAGCCAGAGCACGGCACGGGCAGCACCGGTCCTCGCTCCCGTCGCCGCATTTCCGCGCACACTGTGCTCCGCGTTCGCCACGTTGCGCCGATCCTCCCCACGTTCGTTGCCGGATCTCCATCCGGTCATGCTGTGAAACCTTCGCATTGCGCTATGAGGTAGACCCAATCAACCCCCTCTTCGCCTGACTGTCATCCGGCATTTGTCGGAAAGAATGCCCGGCCATGCTGTGTGGCGGGCCCGACTGCCGGAACCGGTGGGGCCGTGCTCACGTCTGAGCCCCTGATCGGTGACCACGGGGAGGAACGCGGGACATGCGGTGTGCGGGGCGTGGACAAGAGGTGCGGCACGGGCCGCGCGCGTGGGCGGTTCGGGCGCTTTCCCTGGTCATGGTGGTGTTCTCGCTCCAGCTCGGCTCGTTGATCGCACCGGCGTACGCCTGCGGCTGCGGGGCGATGGTGGTGGACCGGGACGCCCGGGTGTCGGTCGACCGGGAGACGTCCGTCGTCGGCTGGGACGGCACCACCGAGCAGATCGTGATGCAGCTCACCGTGCGCGGGGACGCCCCCGATGCCGCGTGGATCATGCCGGTGCCGCACCGCGCGACGGTCGGGCTGGGCGACGCCTCGGTCTTCTCCGAGCTCCGCGACCTCACCGCTCCGGTGAGCCGGACGCGCCCCTACTTCTGGCCGCGCGCGGAGGACTGGCCGTTCGGCGGCGGCAGCTCCGGGGACGGCGCCGCCGCCCCTTCGGCCGCCGCACCGGTCGAGGTGGTGGGCCGGGAGCGGCTCGGTCCCTTCGACGTGGCCCGGCTGGCCGCCACCGACCCCGCGGCACTGGAGGGCTGGCTGAAGGAGAACGGCTTCGAGCTCCCGGACCGGCTCGCGACGGCCCTGCGCCCGTACGTCGAGCAGAAGTGGGAGTACGTGGCCGTGCGCCTGGCGCCCCGCGAGTCGGGCAGCCGGCTGGCCGGCACGCTCGACCCGCTGCGGCTGCGGTTCGCCAGCGACCGGCTCGTCTATCCGATGCGTCTGTCCCGGCTCGCCACGACACCGCAGTCGCTGGGGCTGTACGTGCTCGCGGCCCACCGCATGGAGCCGCGCGGCACGATCGGCGGGCAGCGGCCCGAGGTGACGTACGCGGGCCGGCTGGACGGCGGCGCGTACGACGCGCTGGACGCGCTGACGGGCGGGAAGCCGGTGTTCGTCACGGCGATCGGCCAGTCGTTCCCGCGGCCGGAGCTGATCGACGGCGACCACGAGCTGCGGGCGGCCGCCGCCGACACCCCGTACCGGACCACGTACTACCGGGACGAACTGCTGACCGTGGGCGGCGTCCCGGCCTGGGTGCTGTCGCTGCTCGGTGCGGTGGCGGTGGCGCTCGCGGCCCTGCTGCTGGTGCTGCGGGCCCGGCGGCGGCGCCCGGTGACACCCCCGCCGCCGGTCTTCGCGCCACCGCCCCTGCGGTGAGGACGGGCGCGCACCTGCTCGTACGTACGCACGCAGGGTGACGCACGGGACCGTCGTACGCACGACACCCCCACGCCCCGCACCCGAATTCGTTTCTCCATACAGGCATGCGCGGGAAACAATGACCCGATGACGTGGACCGTGACTCCCGAGCACTTCGACTCCCCCGACGCCGCCCTGCTGCGAAGGGACTACTACGACGAGGTCGCCAGCCGCTACTGGGGGCGGCCCGCGACGGCGGAGGAGATCGACGAGGGGCTCACCGACGACGGTGCCGAACAGCTCGTCCCGCCGACCGGCGGATTCGTCGTCGGCCGGATCGGGGGCCGCGCGGCGGCCTGCGCCGGTCTGCTGGTGAAGGACGCGGACACCGCGGAGCTGACCCGGGTCTACGTACGCCCCGAGGCGCGCGGCACGGGCGGCGGCGGGCTGCTGCTCGGAGCCGTCGAGAGCCTGGCGCTGGAGCTCGGCGTACGGCAGATCCGGCTCGACACCCGCAGCGACCTGATCGAGGCGCGCGGACTGTACGCCAAGCACGGCTACGAGGAGGTCCCGGCCTTCCACCGCCGCATGTACGCGGACCACTGGTTCGCGAAGCAGCTCGACCGGCCGTAGCCGTACCCGGCGGATCCGTCAGGCGGGCGGCTGGTGCGGGCGGCCCGCCGAGTGGTCCCGCTTCGGCTCGGGGCTGTGCGGGCGTTCCTTGCTGGACCCGCTCGTCTCCGCGGTCAGTTCGGACACCAGGGCGACCAGGTCGGTCGGCCGGTCCGGCCCCCACCAGTCGCCCAGCAGCTCGGCGAGCGAGTCCTCACGGGCCTGGGCGAGCTTCACGACGGCCTCGGCGCCGGGCTCGGTGAGCACCATCTGCACGCCCACCCGGCGGGCCAGACCACGCTCCTCCAGCTGCCTGGCCGCGTCGCTGATCACCCGCAGCGGCACGGGGGCGACGTCGGCGAGCCGGGCGGGTTCGACGGTGCCGTGCCGCTTGATGCGCAGCAGCATCCAGCTGGCGGCGGGCAGCAGGTCGAAGCCGGCCCGTTCGGTGATCTTCACGTAGACCTCGCGGCGGCCCTCCCGGGTGGCGAGGACCGACAGGGCGCGTGCGCATTCGTCGTACGAGGAGCGCTCGACCGGGTTCGAGGCCAGCGTCTCGGTGACCTCGGGGGCGGTCACCGACCCGCGCAGCTTGTCCTCCTTGAGCAGCCAGGCGAAGACGAAGGCGATCAGGACGACGGGGGCCGCGTACAGGAACACGTCCGTGATCGACGTCGAGTACGCGTGGAGCACGGGTGTCCGCAGATCGGGCGGCAGCTGGCCGATGGCGCGCGGGTCGGCGGCCAGTCCGTCGGCGCTGACGCCGGGCGGCAGCGACTGGCCGGCGAGCGCCGAGCCGAGCTTGTCGGTGAGCCGGTTGGTGAAGACGGTGCCGAAGATCGCGACACCGAACGAGGCGCCGATGGACCGGAAGAAGGTCGCCCCCGACGTGGCGACGCCGAGGTCCTGGTACGTCACGGCGTTCTGCACCACCAGGACCAGGACCTGCATCACCAGGCCGAGTCCCGCGCCGAAGACGAAGAAGTAGATGCTCATCTCCCAGGTGGGGCTGGTCTCCGTCAGCCGGTGCAGGAGGAGCAGGCCGACCGCGGTGAGGCCGGTGCCGACGACCGGGAAGACCTTCCAGCGGCCCGTACGGCTGACGATCTGGCCCGACAGCGTCGAGGTGATGAGCAGGCCGAACACCATGGGGAGCATGTGCACGCCGGACATCGTCGGCGTGATGTCGTGCACCACCTGGAGGAACGTCGGCAGATAGGTCATCGCGCCGAACATCGCGAAGCCGACCACGAAGCTGATCACCGCGACCAGGCTGAACGTCCTGATCCGGAACAGCTTCAGCGGGAGCACGGGCTCGGCCGCGCGCCGCTCCACGTACACGAAGGCGATCAGCAGCACCACGCTGAGCACGGCGAGACCGATGATCTGGGCCGATGCCCAGGGCCAGGTCGTGCCGCCGAGCGAGGCGACGAGGACCAGACAGGTGGCGACCGAGGCGATGAGGAAGGTGCCGAGGTAGTCGATGGTGTGCTTCGTGCGGCGGACCGGGATGTGCAGCACTGCGGCGATCACACCGAGGGCGACGACGCCGATGGGGAGGTTGATGTAGAAGACCCAGCGCCAGCTGAGGTGCTGGGTGAAGAAGCCGCCGAGGAGCGGTCCGAGGACGCTCGTCGCGCCGAACACCGCTCCGAACAGCCCCTGGTACTTGCCGCGTTCGCGCGGGGCGACGATGTCGCCCACGATCGCCATCGACAGCACCATCAGCCCGCCGCCGCCGAGCCCCTGAAGGGCGCGGAAGCCGATCAGCTGCGGCATGTTCTGGGCGATGCCGCAGAGGGCGGAGCCGATCAGGAAGATGACGATGGCGATCTGGAAGAGCCGCTTGCGCCCGTACTGGTCGCCGAGCTTGCCCCAGAGCGGGGTCGCCGCGGTCGATGCCAGCAGATAGGCCGTGACCACCCAGGACAGGTGCTCCAGACCGCCGAGGTCGCTGACGATGGTCGGCAGTGCGGTGGAGACGATGGTCTGGTCGAGTGCGGCGAGGAGCATGCCGAGAAGCAGTGCGCCGATCGCCACCAGGACCGACCGGGTGGAGCGTTCGCCGCCGGGGGCCGGGGCCGGAGGGCTCAACTGCTGGGCCATGAAACATCTCCTCGGATCCGATACACCCCCATCCTGTCCGTTCCGTCCCGTTATGGCCTGCGGAAGGGCTCCATGATTGGGCTTCCTGGCGGCGGGCTGCATAATCGCAGGCAGTTCAAGGGGAGGGGACCCACAATGACCGGACATATATGCCCGGAGTGCGGTACGGACAACAGACCGGGCACCGGCCGGGGCTGCGCCTGCGCGGGACGCGCGGAACGCGGCGGCGCCGGACCGCAGGACAGCGCCCCCGGGCAGCAGGGCGCAGGGGGGCAGCATCACCTCGGCGACCGGGAGCGGGCAGCCGAGCAGCAGCGCATCACCGAGCGGCACCACGCCGAGCGGTCGGCGGAGATGGCGGCGGCGGAGGACTTCGATCCGCTGCGCATCCGGCCGTACGTGACGCTGGGCGGCGAGGACGCGGGGGCGGCGGCCGACGCCGGTCCGCACCAGGAGCACGCACCGGGGGACGCCGCCACGACGATGCCGCTGTTCCTGGATCCGGCGGGACCTGGTCCGGGCCCCGGCCCGCTGCCGGACGCACTGGCCCCGGAGGGCACGGCCGCCCTCCCGGCCGCCTCGCTCATCGCCTCGGGCCCGGACCCCGTGCAGCCGCGCCGCCGCAAGCCCTTCGCGGCCCTGATCGCGGGAGCGGCCGTCGTCGCGGTGGTCGGCACCGCGGCCTTCGTCGGCGGACTGTTCCACGGGGACGAGGGCAAGGAGGCCGACCTGGACCAGGCGCTGCCGTCCAGGGTGAACAGCCTTCCCGAGGAGAGCGCCGAACCGTCGGCCTCCGACACGGCGTCCGCCTCCGCGTCACCATCACGGTCTGCGGCCGGCCCGCCGTCCGCCTCCGCCTCCGCCTCCGCGTCACCCTCTCCGTCCGCGTCCGTGACGGCGTCCCGTTCCGCCCCACCGTCCCCGTCAGCGTCGGCGGTCACCTCGTCCCCGTCGGCCACGGCGGGGAGCAGCGCCCCGGCGGCGGTGGCGCCGTCCGCCCAGCCACCGGGCGGCCCGACGCTGCGGCGGGGTGATCGCGGCACGGAGGTGGCCGAACTGCAGATCCGGCTCCAGATGGTCGGGGCGTTCAACGACAGCATCGACGGCGACTACACGGACCGGGTCGAGAGGGCCGTGCACGACATCCAGACGTGGTGGGGCATCGACGGCGATCCGGACGGGGTCTACGGACCCCACACCCGGAGCACGCTGGAGCAGTACACACCCGGGGCGGGACGCCACTGACCCGCACCGGAGACCCGGCCCGGGCAGGGATTCGCTTTCCCGGGCCGGTTTTTGTATCGTGGAGGAACAAAGTGGCCTCCGCGCGCACACCCTGACCGGCGAGCGGGGGCCGCTTGTTCTCTTTCCCGCGTCTCTTCCCGCGCCTTGTTCGCCTTCCCGCGCCGCACATCTCCCCGCGGCGTTCGCTTCCCCCGTTCTGGAGCCCGCCCATGCCGGCCACCGCCCTCACCGCCCACGCACTCCTCCTCGACATGGACGGCACCCTGGTGAACTCCGACGCCGTCGTGGAGCGCTGCTGGCGGCGCTGGGCACTGCGCAACGGCCTGGACCCGGAGGCGGCGCTGAAGGTGGTCCACGGCCGCCAGGGGTACGCCACCATGGCGGTGCTCCTCCCGGACCGCCCGATTGAGCTGAACCACGCGGACAACCGGGTGATGCTCGCCGAGGAGACCGCCGACACCGACGGCGTCGTCCCGGTCGGCGGCGCCCCGGCCTTCATGGACGCGATCGCCTCCCTCCCGCACGCCCTGGTCACCTCGGCCGACCTGGCGCTGGCCCGGGCCCGGATGACCGCGGCCGGGCTGCGGATGCCGGAACTCCGCGTCACCGCCGAGAGCGTCGGCGCCAGCAAGCCGGACCCCGAGGGCTTCCTCAAGGGCGCGGCCGGACTGGGCTTCGAGCCGGCGGACTGCATCGTCTTCGAGGACTCCGAGGCGGGCATCGCGGCGGGCCGGGCGGCGGGCATGCGTGTCGTGGGCGTGGGCCCGCGCGCGGCGGCACTCTCCCCCGACGCACACGTCGACGACCTGTCGCAGATCCGGGTGGAAGCGGCGTCGGACGGCTCGATCGTGCTGCACTTCGACGCGCGGGCGTAACCGCGCAGGGCGGCGGGGCGGTCACCGCGGGGCGTCGTCTCCGAGGGTCGCCTCCGGGAGCCACACCCGTGGGCGTCACCTCCGGTCGTCACCCCCGGTCCTCACCTCCGGTCGTCAGCGCGCCGGGTCCGCCTCCCCCGTCGAGTCCCCCCTCGAATCCCCCGCCCGATCCCCCTCCGAGGGCTCCGCCGACTCGCGGTGCAGCCTCCCCCGCGCCACCAGTTCCAGTACGGTCGCGACGGCCGCCGCCTGCACGGCCATCAGGGCGACCAGCACGAACAGCTGTACGGCGCCCGCCTGTACCGGTGAGGCGCCGCCCAGCAGCATGCCCACGAAGGCCCCGGGCAGCGTGACGAGCCCCACCGTGCGCGTCTGATCGAGCCCCGGGAGCAGCGCGTCCGACGCCGCGGGCCTGGCGATCTCCAGCCGCGCGTCGCGGTCCAGGAAGCCGAGCGCCATCGCCGCCTCCACCTCGCCCCGCCGCGTCGACAGTTCGTCCAGCGCCCGCCGGCCGCCGAGCACCGTCGCGGTCAGCGCGCCCCCGATGAGGATGCCCGCGACCGGGATCAGCGCGATGCCCCGCACCGGCACCAGGCCGGTGAGCAGCAGCACGACGACGACCGGCGCGACGCCCGCCCCGATCGGCACGGCCGCCCACCACCAGGTGCGGTTTCCCGTGACCCGGCGGCCCGCCGTCCACACGGCCACGGCGTACATGAGCGCGATGAACGCGAACATCGGCGCGAGGGCGTGGACCACCCAGCCGATGAGCGAGGAGACCACGGCGAGCTGGACCGCGGCCCGCAGCCCGGCCACGACGATCTCGCGCGACCGGCCGAGCGAGGCGAACGAGGCGACGGCGGCGGCCGCCGCGAGCAGCAGCGCCAGGACGACGCCGAGTGTGATGTTGACCGGAAGCAGCACGCGGCCACCTTAAGACCGGTCGCACCCGCTCCCGCGTCGCGAACCGGAACCGCGGTGCCGGCCCGGGCCCGGCCGGCACCGGCCCCACCGCGCGCCCACCCCTCGTACCTGCCGCACCCTCAGTTCCGTACGCCCGCGCACTCAGTTGCGCACGCCCCCGCACTCCGAGCCTCTTTGTCAGACCCCTTGATGTGACGTGCCCATGTCGCCACCCTGTTACCTGGCGCCCACCCCACGGAAACCCGGCGCCGCCACGATGGCCGGGCCGTTCCGGACAGCCCGTCCGACATCCCCCCACATCAAGGGAGTTCGCATGTCAGGTGTCTACGCGCGTCGCATAGCCGTCCTCACCGCATCCGCCGCCCTCGCCGCAACCACCGGCCTGCTCACCGCCCCCAGCGCGCAGGCGGCCATGCCCACCCCGGTCGCCGCGTCCACCGCCCGTACCTACCTCGGCGAGCTCACGGTGCAGGCCGAGGGCTCGTCCACCGGATACAGCCGGGACAAGTTCCCGCACTGGATCACTCAGTCGGGTGCCTGCAACACCCGCGAGGTGGTCCTGAAGCGCGACGGCACGAACGTCTCGCAGGACTCCAGCTGCGCCGCCGTCAGCGGCAGTTGGTACTCGGAGTACGACGGCGCCACCTGGACCGCCGCAGCCGATCTGGACATCGACCACATGGTCCCGCTCGCCGAGGCCTGGCGCTCGGGAGCGTCGAGCTGGACCACCGCCCAACGACAGGCGTACGCCAACGACCTGACGCGCCCCCAGCTCATCGCCGTCACCGACAACGTCAACCAGTCCAAGGGCGACAAGGACCCCGCCTCCTGGCTCCCCTCGCTCGCCGCCTACAAGTGCACGTACGCCCGCGCCTGGGTGCACGTGAAGCACTACTACGACCTGACCGTCGACTCGGCCGAGAAGAGCGCCCTGCAGTCCGTCCTCAACGGCTGCTGACCCCCGCGACCGCGGGTCGGCCGGCCGGCTGACCGGCACACGGCGGCCGGGACGTGCCTCCTACGGCCCGGCCGCCTCCCGTCCCACCCGCTGGTACGGAGTCCCGCGTTCCGAGGGCGCTTTCCGGTCGATCGCCTCACCACCGGAATCACCCGCGGGCGCCGGGTTCCGCCGCCCGGCCGGGGACAACCCATCCAGAAACAGGAGAATCACGCGTCACACAGCTCTCCGGCCACACCGATCGGCGTGGCCGGAGACCTCAGGTAGTCCTTGTTGAGCCCGACTCCCCGTGCGATAAATCAGCCGTCTCATTGGGGGGGCTCCGGCCCGGAGACATCAGGGGTGCACGACGTACCGGCCGCAGGCACACGCCCTGCGGCCGGTACGCCTTCGCGCCTTCGACATCAACGGCTGAAGGAGTACGAAGGAATGACGCGTACAACGATCGTCGCTGCCGCACTGCTCACCCTCGCCGTCGCCGTGCCCACCGCCTCCGCGGTGGCGGCGGTGGACGCCTACGGCGGCGGTGCGCACGGGTGGTCCCCGGCTCAGAACGACAGGGGACGGGTCGCCGTCAAGGACAACAGCAGCGACGGGGACCCGGTGAAGGCCGAGTACTACCGGATCAGCAACGTGGGGGCGAAGAAGACGCTGTGGAACCACAGCGGCCCGGGCACCACCTCGTACTCGGCCGACGGGGGAGAGATCACCCAGTTCAAGGTCTGTGACGAGAACTACGGCGCACCGGACGACTGCTCGGGCTGGAAGTTCCCGTAGTCGCCGCACCTCAAGGCACCACTGCCGCACCAGGCCCACCGGGGCTGGTGCGGCACCCTCGTTTCCCAAGACAAGAGGCAAGTTCTGTGGACCGGAATGACCTGTCAGGGCTCCATGTCAGCGATCTGCGCTACCAGGTCGGCGGGCGGACCCTCCTCGACGGCGTGGAGCTGTCCGTGGCCCCGGGCGAGTCCGTCGCCGTGACCGGCCCCAGCGGGTCCGGCAAGTCGACCCTCCTGATGTGCATCCTCGGCCTGGTCAAACCGCAGACGGGCACCGTCAACGCGGCGGGACAGGACATCACCGGGCTCGGCTCCGCACGCCTCGCCCGGGCCCGCCGGGAGACGCTGAGCATGGTGTTCCAGTTCGGCGAACTCCTTCCCGAGCTCAGCCCGGTGGAGAACGTCGCCCTGCCCGTCCTGCTCGACGGGGGACGTCACAAGGAGGCGTATCTGCGGGCGGAGGAACTCCTCGCCGAGCTCGGCGTCCCCACCGGCTCCACCCCTACCGGCGCACTCTCCGGCGGCGAGCGCCAGCGGACCGCTGTCGCCCGTGCACTGATCACCGAGCCCGCCGTCCTGCTCGCCGACGAGCCCACCGGCGCACTCGATCCGGAAGCCAGGGAGTCGGTCGCCGCGCATCTGTTCACGGCCGCCCGCGACCGGGGCTGCGCCCTGCTGGTGGTCACCCATGACCTCTCGGTGGCCGACCGCGCCGACCGGCGCCACGAACTGCGCGGCGGACTGCTGGCCGAAGCGCGGGCCTTCTGATGTCGAACCGCATACGCACCGCGTCCACGCTGTTCAGGATCGGCATAGCCGCGGGCCGGGCCACGCCGGGCGACCGACTGCGCTGGTGGGGGCTGTTCGGTGCCGCGGCCGCCGTCGCCTTCGTCGTCCTCGCGACCGTGGCCACGGTCGCGACCTTCGACGGCCGGGAAGCCCGGGCGGAGGCCCGGGGACCGGTGGTCGCCTTCGGTGAGAACGCCGAGCCCCGCCTGCTCTACCGGCAGGGGGGCGACTCCGTGGGCGGCAGGCCCGTCTCCCTCGTCTTCGTCCGGCCGCTCAGCGCCGATGCGCCGGTACCCGCCGGTGTGACCCGCTGGCCGGAGCCGGGCGAGGTGCTGCTCTCTCCCGAACTCCTCCGCACCGGGGCCGGGGAGGGAATTCTGACCCGCTACGGACGGTTCGCCGGCACCATCGGCGCGGACGGCCTGGTCACTCCGTCGGAGCGGATCGCCTATGTCCGGGTAGGGGACGAGGCACCCAAGAGCGACCGAAGGTGGCTCCCTCTGGCCGCCTTCGGCAGAAACGGCGGAGCGACGGGAGAGATGGTCGACCAGCCGGCCGTCACCTCTCCCCTCCTGGCGCTGTGGGCCCTGGCCGGACTGCCCGCCCTCGCCCTTGCCGTCGTCGCCGCACGGGTCGGCTCCCGCACCCGCGACCGGCGCAGCGGTCTGCTCCAGGCGCTGGGCGGCACAGGGCGGCACCGCATGATCGTCAACATCGGGGAGGCGGCTGTCCCGGCCGTGCTGGGCACGCTCGTCGCGCTCGCCCCGTACGCCGTCGCATCCGTGCACAGCACGCGCCTGGCGCCCACCGGATACATCCTCGACCACCGCGATGTACAGGGCGCCTGGCCCATGGCCGCCGCTTCGGCCGCGGTGTCCCTGCTGGTCGTGCTCGCGCTCGTGGTGGGCACGCACCGGGTCCGCCGGGACGGCACGTCCACCCGTCCCGCCTCCTTCGGCGACCGGGTCCCCGCATGGCGTCCGGCGCTGTGCGGTGTGGGCGTCGCGCTGGTCCTGACGAGCCAGTATCTGCCCCGCAAGGCGCAGCTCCTCGTGTTCACCTCCGGAACCGTGGTGATGTGGGCCTTCCTGTCCTCCGTCGTGGCCCTGCTCACCCGTCGCCTGGGGTCCTGGGTCGCCGCGAGCGGGAGGCGGAAGGGCCATCCGGGCCGTCTGGTGGGCGGGCGCTGGACGCATGCGCACCCCGGCGTGATCGTCCGCCTCGCGCTGGCGATGGTGATCGGGATCGGCATCGTCGCCCAGATGCAGGTGTGGACCAGCAGGCTGGGAGTTCAGTCGCAGGCCGCCGTCGCGACGCATCAGCGGATCAAGGACACCGTGGTCGAGGTGACGCCGAGCAGGATGACCGCGGCTCAGACCGACCGCTTTCGTTCCTCCCTGCCGGCGGGCTCGGTGCTGCTGAGCCACGCCTTCCACGATCCCGGACCGCCGAAGGAACCGTGGATCACCGTCGGCGGAACCTGCCGCGACCTGCGCGCGTTGCGCGTGTCGTGTCACGGCGCCAAGGCGACGGCGGGTGGTAACGCCCAGGTGGCGGAGATGCGCCGCTGGTACGGCGATTTCGTCTTCGTACCGGCTTCCCGGATCGGCGTGAAGGCGGACGGCACCGAGTCCCTCATCGTCGTGACCCCCGTCGCCGGGCAGCTCGCCGCGGTGAAGCAGGCCGCCTTCACCCTCCCCAACCCCGCCGTCCAGGTGGAGGCGTTGGGGAGTGGGTGGCAGGGGTCCTCGCGGTCCCGGCTGCCGAACTGGATCCAGCTGTTCGGCATCACGGGCATCCTCTTCGTCCTCGTCGCCGGAGCGGTGAGCGCGGCGGCGGAGTTCGTCCGGATCCGCCACGCTCTCGCACCGCTGGCCGTCCTGACCGGCAGACGCGGCGTGTTCCGGTCCGTGGCCTCTTGGCACCTCACCGTGCCGCTGCTCGTCGCGACGGTGGTCACCGGGGTGGTGACCGCCTGGCACTCGGTGTTCTTCATCGCCCTGGTGAAGGAGGGCTCGGTGTCCTGGACCGTCCTGGCAGCCGGTGTCTCGGCGTGTGCCGCGGTCTCGTTGGCCGTCGGACTGCTCGGCGCACGGGCGTCCGCACGCGAGGCGGAGCGGTGGAAGCCGGCCGCTGACTGACGAAACACCTGCCCGGAACCGCCCCGCACCTCCCCGTCGTTCCGTACGGTACGAACCCGCTGTCCGCATCCGCGGTCGGCGCCCCCCACGGAATCGTCCGGACCGTCCCGTACGGAACGACGCGAGGAGCTTCACATGGCCGGCCTGCGACTGGGACCACTGCTGCGGTACGTCGACTGGGAGACCGCCACCACCGCGACCGTCTGGGTCGAGGCGGACCGGCCGTGCACGGCCGAAGTCCGCTGCGCGGACGGGGCGTCGGGCTCGTCCCGCACCTTCGCGGTCTCCGGGCACCACTACGCCCTGGTCGTCGTGACCGGACTGACGCCCGGCTCCACCACGCCGTACGAGGTCCTGCTCGACGACCGCACGGTGTGGCCGCCGGAGGACTACCGGTTCCCCGCGAGCACGATCACCACCCCGCCCATAACCGGCGCCCCCGACGGGGGCGAGGAGGGCGACGGGGCGGCCGGGCCGGGGACGGTCAGGGTCGCGTTCGGCTCCTGCCGCTGGGCCGCCCCGCCCGCCGACGGCCATCTGCCCGGCCGGGGCGATCCCGTCGGGCCGGACGCCCTGGACACCCTCGCCGCCCGGCTCGCCGCCGACCCCGATGCCGTACGCCCCGATGTCCTGCTGCTCCTGGGCGATCAGGTGTACGCGGACGAGACCTCGCAGGCGACCCGGCGCAGGCTGGCCGCCCGGCGCGACCTGGACGAGCCGCCGGGGGCCGAGGTGGCGGACTACGACGAATACACCTGTCTGTACGACGAGTCGTGGCGCGACCCCGAGGTGCGGTGGCTGCTCTCGACGGTCCCCAGCTGCATGATCTTCGACGACCACGATGTCATCGACGACTGGAACACCAGCGCCGCCTGGCTCGCCTCCATCCGCGCCACCGCCTGGTGGAACGAGCGCATCGTCAGCGGGCTGATGTCGTACTGGGTCTACCAGCACCTGGGCAACCTCTCCCCCGCCGAACTCGCCGCTGACCCGCTGTACGCGGAGGTGCACGCGACCCCGGACGCCACCGAAGCGGTCCGCGGCTTCGCCGCCGCGGCGGCCGCCGACGCCACGCGCACGAGCTGGAGCTACCGACGTGTTTTCGGCCGAGTACGGCTGCTCATGGTGGACAGCCGCGCCGCCCGGGTGCTCGGCGAGCAGGAGCGGGCGATGCTCCACCCGCGGGAGGCGGCCTGGCTGCGCGAGGAGGCGCTGGCAGCCCCCGGTTCCCGCGACCACCTCCTGATCGGCACCTCGCTGCCGTGGCTGCTGCCGCCCCTGGTCCATGACGCGGAGCAGTGGAGCGCCGCGCTGTGCCGGGGCGAGCGGGGCGGTCCCGACGGCCGCTGGGCGCGCGTCGGCGAGTACCTGCGGCAGCGCTCCGACCTGGAGCATTGGGCGGCCTTCCCGGACTCGTTCGGACAGCTGACAGAGCTGATCCGGGAGGTGGCCGACGGTCGGGACGCCCCGGCGACGGTATGCGTGCTGTCGGGCGATGTGCACCATGCGTACGTCGCGGAGCCCGACCGGCCCGCCCCGGCGCCCGGCACCGCACCGGCGACCCGCGTCCTGCAGCTGACCTGCTCTCCCGTGCACAACTCCATTCCCGCGCCCCTCAGGGCCGGGTTCCGGTTCGGCTGGAGCCGGGCCGGACGGCTGCTCGGCCGGCTGCTGGCGCGGCACGGGCGCACCGGTACGCCGTCGGTGCGATGGAGCAAGACGGACGGGCCGTGGTTCGGCAATCAGCTGATGACGCTCACCCTGAATGGCCGGAAAGCTGCGCTGTCATTGGTTCAGGCCAAGTCAAGCAGGACAGGGGCCCTGCTGGAGACGGTATTCGATCGCACACTGACCGACGAAGCCCCGTCGACTTTCAGCCAGTCGACAAAACGTTGAACTTGCAAGTATTGGTGAGGTCTACCTAATCTGTGGCGCTCAGTCGGTTCACGTCCCCACCAGACCGAAGGAGCTCTCCCCCCATGTACACACGCCTGAACCGGGCTCAGCCCTATGCCCTCGCGCTCTTCCGCATCGTCGTCGGCCTGCTCTTCGCCTGCCACGGTGCCGCCTCGCTCTTCGGCGTCCTCGGCGGCGCCATGGGCGGCGGATCGATACCCGCCGGCACCTGGCCCGGCTGGTACGCGGCGGTCATCCAGCTCGTCGGCGGCGGACTCGTGGTGCTGGGCCTCGGGACCCGTATCGCCGCGCTCGTCTCGTCCGGTTCCATGGCGTACGCGTACTTCAAGGTCCACCAGCCCGGGGCGCTCTTCCCGCTGGAGAACGGCGGCGAGCCCTCGGCCGTCTACTCCTGGGTCTTCCTGCTGCTCGTCTTCACGGGCCCCGGCGCCCTGGCCCTGGACCGGCTGTTCACGTCCCGCGCCGCCGCGACGCGGGACGACCAGGACCGGGCAGCCGAGGCGAAGTCCCCCGTCGCCGTCTGACACCCGCCGCGTTCACCGTCTCTCCCGTGCCCGTGTACACCGGGACACCGCTCCCCGGCGTACACGGGCACACGGGCACACGGGCACACAAGTGCAGCGAAAACGTGAGGGGCGGGTGTGGCTCACGTGAGATGCCCAACATCACGCATATATAGGGATCTCCCGGTGAACGGCAGGCGTACGCTGTACAGCTGGCCCTGCCGCTCCTGCCGCTCCCCTGCGACGTCGCGGCGTTGTTACGGATCGGGGAGTAGAAGGTGCTCGAGAGTGTGGGTGCGCTGACCAGCAGCCCATGGATCTACGCCGTGGTCGCCCTCTCCGTGCTGCTGGACGTCTTCCTTCCCGTGCTGCCGAGCGGCGTCCTCGTGATCACGGCCGCCACGGCCGCCGCCGCGGGCACCACCACGGTGGCCACCGGCGCCGCGGGCGCGGCCCGCCAGGTGACCGAGGTGCCCTCGCTGCTGGCCCTGATCCTCTGCGCGGCCACCGCCTCGGTGCTCGGTGACCTCGTCGCGTACAAGCTGGCATGGCGCGGTGGCGAGCGGCTGGACCGGGCCATCGCCCGTTCGCGGCGTCTCACCTCGGCGCAGGAACGTCTCGGCGCCGCCCTGAGCCGCGGCGGCGGTGTCCTCGTCGTCATCGCACGCTTCGCCCCGGCCGGCCGGTCGGTCGTCTCGCTGGGCGCGGGCGCCTCGCACCGCGCCGTGAAGGAGTTCCTGCCGTGGTCCGCCGTGGCCGGCGTGGCATGGGCCGGCTACAGCGTGGGCCTCGGCTACTTCGGCGCCCAGTGGCTCGGCGCGAGCTGGCTGGGCACGGCCATCTCGGTGCTGGCCCTGTTCGTCGCGGGGGCGTTCGCGGCACTCCTGATGAAGCGTCCCGCCGCGGCGGCCGCAGCGGCCGCGGCCGCACCGGTCTCGGTGCCTACGGCGTCCTGACACCACCCCGCACTTCCAGACCGTCCAGCAGCGCGGCCGTCGCCGCTGCGATCTCGTCGACGGCCCGGTCGAAGACCTCCTTGTTGTGCGCGGCCGGGGCGCGGAAGCCGGACACCTTGCGGACGAACTGCAGGGCGGCGGCGCGGATGTCCTCCTCGGTGGCCTCTTCGGGGAGGACGGGCGGGCGAAGGGTCTTGATACTGCGGCACATGTCTCCAGTGTGGACCGCGCCACTGACAACGTCCCGGGCTGCGGGCGCGCCACGGCCGAGCGGCCACGGCGCACCCCGGTACCCGGCCGGCCCGGTCCGTCAGCCGGCCAGCCCGCTGATCGCGTCCCCGATGTACTTGGCTCCGAGGACGACCAGCACCGTCGTCATGATCGCGGCGTTGTGCCGCCCCATCCACGCCTTCCACTCCCCCAGCACCTTCGCGGACCGCTCCCCGCCGAAGAGGTAGACGGCCAGGGGCAGCGCGGTGCAGAGCGAGGCGACGACCACCATCAGGACTCCGGCGACGGCCTTCCCGCCCCCGCTCGCCGTGCTCGACGCGATGGAGACGGCGCCGCCGACCGCAAGAACCAGGTTCTTCGGGTTGGCGACGGCCAGCGCCGCGGCCAGCCCCGCCGACTTGCCGGGCGTGAAGCCGTCGATCGCCCGCATCCACGCGGGCTGCTCGGCGTCCTGCCCCTCCTTCGGCCGCCCCTTCCACTGCTTGGCCGCCATCAGTACGAACAGCGCGCCCAGCCCCAGCTTCAGCCACAGCGTCCAGGTCGCGGGCCCGTCGTCCCCTGCGGAGGCGTCGGCCCCCGAGCCGGCGAGTACGACGACCGTGACCAGGACGGCGAGCGAAACCGTCCAGCCCAGCGCGAAGGCGATGCCGTTGGACCGGCCGCTCGGGGTGGCGAGCATGAGAATGATCGCGATCAGCGGCAGCGGGCTGATCGCGATGCCGACGGCGGACGCCAGCATCTGCCCGATCGCGTCACCCATGGCTGCCGCCGTCGATCCGCCGGACGGCGGGGATCTCGTACCGCCCGTCGAGGACGGCCGACTGCGGCATGTACAGCCTGAGCATGGGCCGGAACCCGCCCTCGGGCGCCGGCAGCCAGTTCGCCGCGGCGGCCGGGTCGGCGGGCCGCTCCCGGCTGATGCGGAGGGTCAGCGACCCGTCGTCACCGCGCACGATCCCGGGCGTACGGTCCCCGATCGAGTACCGCCCCGCCGGGTTGGCGACCAGGAAGTAGTCCGGGGTGTCGTACATCGTCACGGACCAGAACGCGTCGACCGGCGGCGGTTCCTCGAAGCGGAGCTCGTAGCGGTGCGCACCGCTGAGCGGCTCGCCCTCGGCGTCGTGGAAGGTCTGCGCGTACACCGCCTCGTAGCCGTGGTTCCCCCACAGCCCGACCCGGGCGGCGACGGCCCTGGCCAGGTAGGAGGCCTCCCGGTCCGCGATGCGCCACTGCGGCGAGTCGATGGTCCCCACACCGAAGTGGTCGAGGTTGTAGTCGAAGAGATGCGGATCGACCGTCCACCCCCCGGCGGCACCGTCCCCGGCCCCGCTCGCCGCTTCCACCCGCTCCTTGCCGAGCGCCAGCCCCTCGGTCAGGGCGCGTACGAGAGCGGCACCGGCCGGGACGTAGGGCGAAGGGCCCTCCTCCAGGAGTCCCAGCGGCTGGAACCGGTCCTGGTACGCCCGGTCGGCGGCGGACGGCGGGAAGTCGGCCATCCACACCCTGAGCTGCTCGAAGAAGCGGAGCCCCGTGGGCACACCGGCGTCGGGGGCGGGCAGACCGGTGCGGTGCTCGCCCGGTTCGAGGTGGGTGACGGTGAGCTGCTCCTGAAGCGGACGGACCCGCCGCGCCAGGTCCTCCGGGCCGTCGCAGGCGTTGCGGCCGACGACGGTGACGACCGAGGTGGGGGCGTCGATCACCCCGCGCACGTCGTCGGGCGCGGTGCCGGCCCAGCCGGGCGGTACGACGAGCCAGTCGCCCGCCTCGGTGCCGGTGGCCCGGCGGCCGACGTAGGCGAAGTTGTTGGTCCAGGCGTCGACGAACTGGAGGACGTAGTAGGCCCCGTCGGTGTCCGGGACGTGCAGCCGGACCGGGCCGCCGGAGAGGTCGAGCTGCGCGATCGAGTACACGGTGTCGTTGTTGACGGACACGAAGTGCGTGTCGGCGTCGGCGAGCCGTTCGGAGTGGGCGAACTGGTTGAAGGGCGCGGCCGCCAGGCTGCCGAACCCCTTGTGCAGGGACGTCTGGACCATCGACAGGTCGAAGACGAGCGGATAGCCGTAGACGTAGGCCTCGGCGGCCAGCTCGACGAGCTCGTTCGTGCGCTCCTCAGGCATGGAGAACCTCCCCTTCGGTGGTCGTGCACGGTGCGTTCAGAGGCCGTGCACGGCGAGCGTCGGCATGGGCCAGCCGCCGTCGAGGACGGCCGGTCCGGGCCCGTAGACACGGATCATGACGGTGAAGGGCCCGTCGGGCGCGGGCAGCCAGTTGGCCGCCCGCTTCGGGTCCTCCGGCCGGTCCCTCTGCACGTACAGGGTCAGACCGCCGTCCTCGTCGTACAGCAGGCCCGGGGTGCGGTCGCCGATCGAGTAGCGGTCGGCCGGGTTGTCGACGAGGAGCCGCTCGGGCAGCCGGTACATGGTGGCGGACCAGAAGAAGCGGGCGGGCGGGAGCTGTCCGGCGGGGAAGTGCACGGTGTAGTCGTGGGCGGAGGCGTCGGGCGGCCGGTTGCCGCGGTCGTCCTCCAGCCACCCGGCGTACCAGGCCTCGGCCGACGGCAGACCGTAGAGACCCTTGTCGGCGCCGACCGCACGGGTGAGGTAGTCGTCGCCGTGCTCGGCGCGCGTACCGAACATGCCGACGGAGACGGCGGTCGTGCTCCTGGCCTCCTCCAGGCGCGCGCGTCCGTCGGCGATCCCGAGCCGGACCGCCTCCTGGACCTCCGGCGTCAGCGCGGCGGGTTCGAACTCGCCGCTGCCGTCGACACCGAGGGCCGCGAGCCGCTCGCGCAGGTCCCGTTCCCCGTCGAGCACGGGGAAGAACTGGAGCAGGAAGTCGAGCAGGGTGAAGAACTCGGCACTGTCCAGATCCTCCTCGCGCCACACCGGCCAGACGGGCTCGCCGACGGGGTGCGGGGCGGCCGTGTCGAGGAACTCCGACAGCGGCCGCAGCCGGTACCGCTCCTGGATGTCCCGCAGCGCCGGCACGTCCTCGGGTCCCGCCAGATACGTACGCCCGAGGATTCCGACGAGGAAGGTGTCCGCGCGCAGCACACCGCTGATCCCGTCGGGCACCTGTCCCCGCCACCCGGGTCCGGCGATCAGGTGGTCCCCGGCGTCCGTCCCGGTCGTGCGGGTGCCGACGTACCCCACGTACGAGGTGTCGAGGTCGTGGAACGGCAGGACGTAGTACCGGTCGACGGCCGGCACGGACACCACCCACGGCTCGTCCCGCAGATCGAGCCACGCCCAGGAGTAGGGCGTGTCGTTGTTGGGCGTCACCACATCGGTGTTGGCCGGGGTGAACGGCTGCGGGTAGTGCCGGAACCGTCCGAAGCCACCGGCCGAACGGGGGTCGTCCGGGTCTATGGCCTGCGGGTACATCGTGCGGTAGTTCTGCAGCAGCGGATACCCCCAGATCCAGGCCTCCGCCGCTGTGGAACGCGCCGGCCCGGCGGTGGGAGCCACCGCCGGGCCGGCGCCGTCGCCGCCGCTCATCCGATGACGGACTTCGAGCGGTCCGTGCACAGGGCCCAGATCACGAAGGTGTCGATCGCGAGGGAGACGACCGCCCAGACCGGCTGGTAGGGCAGCCACATGAAGTTGGCGATCATGTTGAGCGCCGCCAGTCCCACACCGGCGCCGCGCGCCCAGACGGAGCCCTTGAGGATGCCCCAGCCGACGACGGCGATGATGACGCCGAGGATGAGGTGGATCCATCCCCAGGTCGTCACGTTGAACTCGAAGACATAGTTGTTGATGCGTGCGTAGACGTCGTCGGACGCGATGCCGGCGATGCCCTTGATCGCCCCCAGCACCCCGTCGACCATCAGCAGCACACCGGCGAACATGACTCCGCCGGCCGCCCAGGGGTCGACGCCCCCGGGAGGGGAGGAAGGTGTGGAAGAGCTGCCCGGCGTGGGCGCGGTCTGTGCCATGAGTACTCCTTGGCCGGTGGGACTGCACGTCAGACCGACCCTCATCGGCACCTTCGGGCGCGGCTACTTGGACGCGGCCGTACGGGTGACGGCGGCGGGGCACGACGGGTGCGACGCCTCGGGCTCCCGCACCGGCGGTCCCCCGCACGCCGGGCCCCGGCTACTCCAGTCCGCGCCTGCCCGGAGTCCAGAAGGGCTTCGTCAGCACCGACCGACGGTCCCAGCCGCGCTCGCGCACCAGCACGCCGCGCACCATCTGCACCGTCCGTGCCTCGCCCGCCACATAGGCGACGGCGCCGGGGGTCCGGGCCGGGTCCGGGAGCTCAAGTCCGCGGACGGCGTCCGCCAGTTCCAGGGACCCGGCGGCCGATGCGTCACCGCGCACCTGCCAGTGCAGCCGCTCCGCGTGGGCGAGCGGCAGCCGGCCGGCCGCGGTGGCCGTCTGTACGACGCCGTGGACGCCGGAGGCGTCCGGAAGGGCGGCCAGAACGGCGCCGAGGGCGACCGACGCGGTCTCCTCACCGATGACGACGTGGTGCGGGGCGCCGGGGCGCAGGACGAAGCCGCCCTCCGGCTTCCCGAAGCGGACGTCGTCCCCCACCCGCACCGACCGGCCCCAGGCCGCCCCGGGGCCCGAGCCTCCGTGGTCGTACACGCACAGGTCCAGGCTGCCCTCGGGGTCGTGGCTCCAGACCGAGTACGTACGGCGGGTGGTGAGCCCGTCCACGTGGACCCTGATCTGCTGGCCGGGCAGCACGGTGAGGCCGGCGAGTTCCGGACCCGCGAGGCGGAGCCTGCGCATCCGGTCGGCGACGGGTTCGGCCTCGGTGACCGTGCCGCGGAGGGTGAACAGGCCGAGGATGCGCTCACGCACCCCGGGACTGCGGGTGGTTCCGGAACTGCCTGGGCCGGTGCTGTTCATACCGTCTCCCGTTCGCCCTCGCGCGGATCCGCGGCCGGGGCTCCGTCGGCCGACAGGGTAGGGGCACTGCGTGGACGTCCGGAAGTGCCGAGCACGACGAAGACGGTGACGACGAGGAGCACGGCCGCGACGACACGCAGTCCTTCGGCCATCGCCGGGACGAAATCAGCGGCGTGGGCGGCCGCCGGACGGTTCGGTCCCGCCCCGGAAGCCAGCACGGTTCCGACGACGGCGACACCGAGCGCCGCCCCGATCTCGCGGGCCGCGGTGTTCAGCCCGGAGCCGAGTCCGCTCCGGTGGGCGGGCAGTTCGGAGACGACGGCGACGGTCAGGGCGGGCGCGCACAGACCCGTACCGGCGGAGATGACGAGCAGATGCACCGCGTACACGGCGTACGGCGTCCCCGCGTCCGCGGTGGAGACCAGCAGCAGCCCCACTCCGATGAGGGCGAGCCCGCCGCCCGCCACCGGCCGGATTCCGTACCGGTCCAGCCAGCGGGCCCCGAGCCTCGGCACGAGCGCCATGCCCACGGTGAGGGGGACGATCGCCACCCCGGCGAGGCCCACGGAGAAGCCCTTCACGTACTGCAGGTACTGGGAGTTGACGTAGAACAGGGCGAAGAGCCCGAAGAACCCGGCGGCGGTGCCCAGCACCCCGGCCCGCAGGCCCGGCGACGCGAAGACCCTCGGGTCGAGGAGCGGATGCGCCGCCCGCAGCCCGTGGACCACGAACACGGCCAGCAGTACGGCTCCGAGGCCGAAGGCGATCAGCACGTGCACCGAACCCCAGCCGCGCGACGGGCCCTCGATGATCCCGTACACCAGGGCGGTCAGGGACCCGGTCAGCAGCAGTGACCCGACCGGGTCCGGTGCGGCGCCGGTCTGCGCGGGGGTGCGGGGCGCGATACGGGCGACGGCCAGGGCGAGCAGCGCGGCGAGCGGCACCATCGCCCAGAACAGGGCGCGCCAGGACAGGAACTGTCCGACGAGTCCTCCGCCGACATTGCCGGCCAGACCGCCGAGCCCGACGGCGAGTGTCCAGGTGGCGAGCGCCTGCGCCCTGCGGCCGGGAGTGGCGAGGGTGACCAGGATGGACATGGTCGCGGGCATGATCAGCGCCGCCCCGGCGCCGCACACTCCGCGTCCCGCGATGAGCGCGGCGGGAGCGGTGGCGAGCGCGCTGGTGGCCGAGCCCGCGGCGAAGAGCCCCAGGCCGGCGAGGAGGACGCCCTTGCGGCCGAAGCGGTCGCCGAGGGCGCCGGCCGGGATCAGCAGTCCGGCGAAGACGATGACGTAGGCGTCGACCGCCCACAGCAGCTCGCTGGAGCTGGGACGCAGGGCGGAGGAGGCGAGTTGGGGGATGAGCAGGTTGATGGCGGCGACCATGCTCTGCGCGACGAGCACACAGGCGCAGAGCACGTACAGCGCGGAACGGGAGAGGCCCGGGGCCTTCGGGGCATACGGAGACAACGCTCCTCCTGGAGCCGTGGATGCGGGGTGTGCTCTCCACCGTAGAGTTGGCCCGACTTGCTTTCCAATGCATCTTTGGCAAGGGAACTATGCGTGTGACGCAATCCAGCCTTGACCTCAACCTTCTGGTCGCCCTGGACGTGCTGCTGGAGGAATCCAGCGTCTCGGGGGCCGCCGCCCGGCTGCATCTGTCCGAGCCGGCCATGAGCCGCACCCTGGGCCGCATCCGCAAGGCGCTGGGCGATCCGGTGCTCGTGCGGGCGGGCCGCACCATGGTCCCCACCGCGCACGCCCGGGCCATCCACGGCGAGGTGCGTGCCGTCGTGGAGCGGGCGCGCGGCGTCTTCCTCTCGGGCGGCAAGGTGGATCTGCGCGCCCTCTCGCGGACCTTCACCGTGGTGGGCCAGGACACCCTGGCCGCGACAGCCGGTGCGGCACTGTTCGCCAGGATCGCCGAGGAGGCGCCGGGCGTACGGCTGCGCTTCCTGATGGAGAGCCACGTGGACGCCCCGTTCCTGCGCGAGGGCGCGGCGGACCTGGAGGTCGGGGTCATCGACACCCGCTCCCCGGAAGTCCACCGCGAGCACCTCTTCGAGGACCACATGGTGGGCGTGGTGCGCCCGGGTCACCCGCTCCTGAGCGGGGAGCTCACGCCCGCCCGCTTCGCGGCCGCGGAACACCTGACCGTCTCGCGCCGCGGCCGCACGGAGGGCCCCGTCGACACCGCCCTCGCCGAACTCGGCCTGCGCAGAAAGGTGGTGGGGAGCGTCGGCACCTTCCCGTCCTCGCTGTTCATCCTGCTGGGGAGCGATCTGGTCGGACTGGCCAACACGCGCACCCGCACCCTGACGGACACCTTCGGCCTGCGGACGTTCGAGATCCCGCTCCCGCTCCCGCCCCTCCCCTTCGGCCTGGCCTGGCACCCGCGCGACGACGCGGACCCGGCGCATGTCTGGCTGCGGGGATGCTTCCGGGAAGTGATGACAAGGGCATAGGCGACCTTGACCGGGGCTCCGGGGACAGGGGGCGGAGTGCCGGGGAGGGGTCCTACCGCTTGAGCGCCCGGTACCGCTTCGTCAGGGCGACAATGGCGTCGCGGTTCGCGTCGCCGTTCAGCTCGCGCAGGAGATCATCGGGGCAGAGCTCGTAGTGGTCCCCCCACCATCGACGCCCACGGTTGTCCCAGATCCGGTAGCCGCCCGGGACGCCCCTGGCGACGTAACGCCTCTTGCTCACGCTGCACCTCTGCTCTCACGGCCCGGCGCACCAGCGCCCCGGGAATCGAGGGTACGGAGGGGCGGCGAGGACAGGGATAACCGCTACCTTCCCACGCGATCAAGGACTACCGTCCAGCACGCACAACCACAACCGCAACCACTTCCAGCCTCCCTCACCGTCGCATGATTTAGCAGGAGTTGGGATGCCCGGTCGCCATAGCACGCGCTGACGTCGCAGGTCGTGATCGACCCGTCATCGCGTGCTGCCTCCACGTCGCGGCACAGCGAGCCTTTCTCGCCCGATCCGGCGCACTTCCTCGTGCACCGGCCGGTGAGCGTTGTCCGCCGCAGCTCAAGAGGCCTCCATGCACCCGGTATGCCACACCCGAACATCGACCGCCTTCAAGCCGGAAGTCCCCCTCCGACGGGCCCACCGATGAAGGCGGCCGGGAGCAACGGCCGTCGGGCGGCCGGGAGCAACGGCCGTCGGGCGGCCGGGACGCCGCCGGCCCTGTGGCGGGACGCCGACTTCCGCAGGCTGTGGGTGGGCCAGGCCGCCTCCCAGTTCGGAGCGCAGGCCACGCAGGTGATCCTGCCGCTCGTCGCCGTGGTGTCCCTCGACGCGGGTGCGGGGCAGCTCGGCTTCCTGCGCGCGGTGGAGCAGGCGCCGATCCTGCTGCTCTCGCTGTTCGCGGGCGCGTGGGTGGACAGGCGCCGCACCCGTACGGTGATGGTGGCGGCGGACCTCGGCCGCGCACTGGCACTGGCGGCGATCCCCGTCACGTACGTACTGGGCCTCCTCGGCATGCCCGCGCTGCTGGTGGCCGCCCTGCTCGTCGGCGTCCTGAGCGTGTACTTCGACGTGGCGTACCAGGCGTCGCTCGTACGGCTGGTGGACCGTGACCGGCTGATGCAGGGCAACAGCGCGCTGGAGGGCAGCAGATCAGCGGCCCAGATCGGCGGCCCTGCGCTCGGCGGCATGCTGATGTCGCTGTTCTCCGGCCCGGTCGCGGTCGTCACCGGCGCGTTCTTCTTCGCGCTGTCGTCGGCTTCGATCCACCGCATCCGCGGCCACGAACGGGTACCCGAACCTGCTGCGGGCCCGGCGCGCACGGGGCCACAGATCCTCGAAGGCCTCCGCTTCGTGGCCGGCAATCCCGCGCTGAGGGCGGTGGGGGTGGCGTCGGCGCTCTTCCAGTTCTGGTTCGCCGCACTGATGACCGTGTATCTGCTCTACCTCCCGCGCGGGCTGCACCTGTCGCCCACGGCCATCGGCCTGGCGCTCGCGGCGATGGGTCCGGGCGCGGTCGTGGGATCGCTGCTGGCGGCGAGGCTGCCGGGGAGGTTGGGATACGGCAAGGTGCTGGTGTCATCGGCGGTCGTCGCGGACGGCGTGATGCTCGGCGTACCGGCCCTGCACAGCTCCTCCTTCATCACGCTCCCCGCGCTTCTCGTCATCAACTTCCTCTTCGGGACCTTCGGCCAGCTGGTCAACGTCACGGTGATGGCGGTACGGCAGGGGCTCACACCCGTACGGATACAGGGCCGGGTCGTGGCGACGATCAACTTCGCGGGCATGGGCCTGACGCCGATCGGCTCTGTGCTGGGCGGCTACCTGGCGGGCAGTTGGGGCCTGCGCACGAGCCTGCTGGCGACCGCGGTGGCACTCTCCCTGTCTCCCCTCTTCATGGCCTTCTCCCCCTTGGCAAGACTGGGGAGGCGCCTCCCGCTCCCGTACGGAACACCCCTCCAGGCTCCGCGCCGGTTCACACCCGCTGGATCCGGTACACGTCGCGCACGCACAGGTTGGCCACCGTGGCGGCGAGGATGATCGCAGCGCACACCAGCAGAATGTGCCGGCTGGTCCAGTACGCGGAGGCCCCGGCCACCAGCAGGTAGGCGAAGGGGATGGCGACACGCTCCCCCACCGCGTTGAAGGCACCGAGCCGCCCCAACTCCGCGTCCGGCAACTGCTGTTGCATGGCGGTGGACCAGGCCACGATGGCCACGTCCAGCCCGATCCCGGCAACGACGGCGGCCCCCAGCACCCAGGACAGCGAGAGTCCCGCCCCGAGAGCGGCCAGCGGCAGCATGATCGCCGAACTGGCCACCACGCAGACCAGCATCAGCCGCCGCGGCTTCCAGAGGAGGCAGACGAAGGTACCGGCCAGGAGCCCGGCGGCGAAGGCCCCCTGCACAAGCCCCCAGGAGCGGGCACCGGAGTAGCCGCGGTCGGCGACGAGCGGCCCGAGCAGTTGATATCCGGCCAGCCAGGCCGCCACGACCGCGGTCCCGGCGGCGGTGTAGCTCCAGAGCCAGTTCCGCGAACGGAATCCGGCCCATCCGGTACGGAGGTCGTCCAGGGCGCCACCGCCGGAGGGCACGGAGCCGGCGAGCCGGAGCCCGAGCAGCAGCAGTGCCGCGACGACGAAGGTCACCGCGTCCCACCCGAGCGCCCAGGCGGGCCCGGTGAACGAGACGACGAACCCGCCGACGACCGGCCCGACGACCTTGACCGCGTTCCCGGGCACCCGCACCAGGGCGTTGGCCTGCTGGAGCTGCTCCCGCGACACGAGCCGGGTCGCGATGCCCTGGGCCGCCGGCGCGATGAAGGCGGCCGCCACCCCGGATACGCAGGCACAGACGCTGATGGCGAAGGTGGACGCGGCCCCGGTGGCAACGAGGAGGGCGAGGGCCGCTTGAGCGGTCCCGGCGCCGAGGTTGCCCATGAACAGAAGGCGACTGCGGGACATCCGGTCGGCCAGCACACCGCCCATGAGGAGAAAGACCAGGGCCGGCACGGTGTTGGCGGTGAGCACGATCCCGAGCGACCAGGCTCCTCCCCCCTGCCCGATGACGGCGAACGCGAGCGCGACGGGCGCCATGGCCGACCCGGTCGCGGAAACCAGGTGAGCCAGCAGGAACCGCCGGAAGGCCGGAACACGCAACGGGGAGCCGGTCACGGAAGCGGGGACGGGCCGCGTGCGCTCGCTCTGGCCTGCGCTCACCGGCTGCCCTCACGGCTCGGAGCCGGACAGCAAGGAGCCGTCGTCCAGGTGCGGCGCTGCCGCTGGTCACGCCTTCGCCGCTGATCCATGCCGGAGAGGCTAGGGGCCCTGCCGGTACCGGGGGACGAGATTTCGCCTCGCGGGGAGACCGGGCACGAGCGGCCACAGACCGCCGTCTCGCGCCGAGCGTGGTCGTGCCGCGACCGCCCCGGACGACTGCTCCGGTCGACTGCTCCGGAGTCGCCAGGGAAAACTCGGGCGCGGACGAATTCCTGCGGAGCTAGGGTGCGGCAATGATGAACGAGGGACAGCGCTTGGGCGCGGAGGCCGCGCGTCGCCTGGCGGATACGGGCCTCTACGCATTCGAGCCGGGACTCAGCGATGCGGAGTTCGCGCGGATCGAGCGAGAGCACGGCTTCGAGTTCGCGGACGACCACCGTGCGTTCCTGGCTGCGGGCCTTCCCGTGAACGTGCCACCGGAAGAGGGCCAGACCTGGTCCAAGCCCTGGCCCGAGTGGCGCGACGCAGAACCGGACGAACTGCGCAGTCAGCTGGACTGGCCGGTCAAGGGCGTCCTCCTCAGCATCGAGCACAGCGCCTTCTGGTACGAGCCGTGGGGTGAGCGCCCGACGGATGACGCGGCCGCCCTCGCCACAGCACGGTGCCGGCTGGAGAACGTACCGATTCTGGTGCCGGTGTACGCCCACCGCTACCTTCCCGCGGGACGGGGAAGCTTCGGGCACCCCGTGCTCTCGATGTGGCAGACCGACATCATTTACTACGGGCAGGACCTGGTCGACTACATGCACCGGGAGTTCGACGACGCATGGGGCGACGTCGACGCGAGTGGGGACCCGCAGGCGAGCGTCGGGTTCTGGCAGGACCTGATCTGAACCCGAAGGGCCTTGCGATGCCGCGGAACTGGAGCGGCGGGCACACTACTCGCCGCAGCAGCTGCCGTGCCCATCGATGCCTGACGGTCACGTCAAGGACCGGAGCTGAGTAGCCGTACTCAGGCGCGACGCCTGCCACGCAAGGAGGCCGGACCACATGTGACCGACCGGATCCGGCAGACCGGAGTGTGGTGGACATGTGGCTCGCCAAGCCGTCGACCGGCCAGCAGGTCGGCCTCAGCGTGGCTCTACTGTTGATCGACCTGGTAGTGGTCGCCTATCTGGTGTTCCGCTATGGGATGACGGGATGGGCCGACGCCTATGACAGCAACAATCCGCCCGGCGCCCCAAGCGAAGCGATACGAGGGGCGTGGCTGTTGCTCGGCGGCGCGGCCGTCACAGGGGGCGGGCTGATTCTCCTGCGATGGCAGATCTCCGGCATCGTGCAACTGCTCGTACTGGGGACCGGAGCGGGGCTGCTGGCGGCCTTGGCAACCGTCAAATAGCCCACGCCCGCAGGCGGAACGACGGGGCACAGCGCCCGGCGCCCGGCGCCCGGCGCCTACGGCCATGGCTCTCTCAGGCGCGCCGCCTAAGGGTCTCGGCTGCATGCCCCACGTCATCTGAGGCCCGCCTGCGCCGGACTCGACCTCGCTAGGCCCACCTCAGATCGCCCTGCACCAGGTCGTGGTCCGAGTAGGGAGTGAGATGCACACGTTGCCTGATCGGGGCGAAGCCGCGCAGAAAGATGTAGTCGAACTTGCTGCGCCAGTCGGTGGTCGGCTTGCACGCACCGGCCGCCGAGGGACCGCACTCGGAGTCGGCGTCCGAGGCCAGGCCCCACATCCCGGTGAGTTCGGGTGTGTCCGGCACCGCGTTGAAGTCACCGAGAACGATCGTGCGGTCGTGCCGGGCAACGGCCTTCGCCAGTACGGCGGTCTGCTTCACGCGGACTGATTCCTGTCTCCGCTGGGCCAGGTGCGTGTTGAAGACCCGGACGGGCCGGCCGTCCACGAGGGTGGTGACGGCCATGTACCCACGGTCCTCGGAGCCGCCGTCGGGGTACTCCACGTTCACATGGTCGGTCATCGGAGCGGCCGAAAGAATCGCCTGGCCAAAGCCCCCAGGACGCCACGGCACTCCCCCGCAACGGCCCCAGTTCCGGAGAACCGACCCGTACTCGACGTGGTAGACGAGCCCGTACTGATACCGCAGATGCTCCCGGATCCTCTCGACATCACCCACACACGCCTCCTGCAGGCCGATGACCTGAGGCGCGTACGTGGCGATCTCCGCCGCCCGGCCGGCGTTCTGGCCGCTCCCCTTGCAGGGGTTGCAGATGTTCCAGGTCATGACCCGGTTCGGCACGACCTCCGTGGGGGCGCCGGCCGGCAGCGGCTTGGTGACGTAGGCGCCGTTCGACGCACTGGGGCCGACAAGCAGCACACAGGCCACGATCAGCGCACCCGCGAGCCATCGCGCGCCGGTTCCGGTCACGTTCGCCTCCTAAAGGTCTCCGCGCACGAGGTTATGTGACGGGCTGTATGCGGCACATGAAGTGCCTGGATCTCGCAACGCAACAGAAGCCATCGCATCCAAAGCGGCTTGTATTCCGTTCGGTGGCCGGGAAATCCGTTGGACCTGTTGGCGGGGGTGCGTCGTAGGGTGCGGGGCGCAGTGGAGCGGTCGGCGGAGAGGGAGCGGTGGATGGCGGGACTGGACGAGATCTGGCGGCGCGCGGAAGTGACGCGCAGGCTCGACGTGTTGTAGGGCTTCGTCGCGATGTGCGTGGCGGGAAACGACGACGCGCGACTCCGCCTCACCCAGGTGGCCACCGACGCGGACGAGGCCCTCTCGACCTCGCCCCCGGACCTGGTGGCCGCCTCGGGGTACCTGGACGAACTCGTCCGGTGGGCTGAAACGGAGTGGGCGGATCACCCCTACCGCCCCGTGGAACCCAGGCCTGACGAGGCCGACCGGCAGACACGTGACTACGCCAAGGATCTCCGGCACGCCGCACTCCCGGTCCACGTGCGGGACGAGATGGGCCGTATCGAACTCGCCCTGGAGGTAAGGTTCCTGGCCTTGTGCCGCCAACCGGAGTTGGACTGCCGGATCCGCCAGGACATCTTCTACGTCGCCGGGCGAGCTGCGATGGCCCTGGACCTCGGGTACTTGGAAGCGGCGGAGCGGGAGATCAGGCGCATGGAACAGGTGGGTTCCGAGAGAAGCGGCAACCCCGCGCATCAGCTCAGTCCCGCCCGCACTGGCAGTCACCCGGGTGCCAACCGACACAACTGAACGCGTCGTCGGGACAGCACGCCTCGTGGTCCCCAGCGATCCCGCCGACGCACTCTTCACGCACCGCACGATGAGCAGCGGCAGAGGACGGAGGAGGACACCCCACAACGAACTGCGACTCCTCCCATGGCCGGGCCCCGAGGCAAGTCCTGCTGCCCGAACACCGACGACAACAGCGGCCACCTGTGGCATTTGGCAGACAACATCGAAGCGGCACTACTCGACGTGACAGCCGACCTCCAGCAACGCGCGGCCGAGGTAGTCGGAGACTCGAACTGCGACTCCTGGCAAGACATCTGGCCGCAGCCGTGCACAACGACCACGCATCACGGCAGACGAGGCGGCGCCGAGCACGCTCCCCTGCGCATCTACCGCTTCCTGCGGATCTTGCTCTTCTTCGCCTTGGCTTCCTTCTCCTTGCGTTGCGCAACATCGTAGGCAGACCAGGAGCCCTGGTGCTTCGCGCAACGAGAGGTGCCGACCACTGCGAGGTTCCGGCACGCTGTGCCGGCTTTGGTGCGAGCGCCACACCTGGACTGAGATGCCATTCCATACCCCCTACGAAGAGGCCAGGTAATTCCAGACCCAGGCAAGGCTTCCGTCCCGGACTTGAACGGGGTAGGCGTATACGAGAGGCATGGGAGCACATTCAGGGCGGTACCGAAGCAGACTTGGTAGGAGCTTCAGCCGGGGGCGGTTCAGGTTGAGCGTGGGGACTCGGTCCGGGTAGCCCTGCCGTGGCGGAAGGCCGACACCCACTTCAAGAGTTGACCGACGGAGTGCCACTGCACGGTGCGGAAAAGGGTGCGGTTGTGCAGCGGGCCGCCGGGGACCGCGGTCGTGCCCCGCGGTTGACCTCAGGCAGGCCGAGGCACGATGTTCACCGCGCGGTAGTCGTACCCGTCCTGCTTGAAGCCGGGAGCTTCCCAAGTGAGTGCCACTTGCTGTCCGGGCGACAGTGTGCGGAAGCCGGTCGTCTGGATGTCGGAGTAGTGGCCAAAGCAACCGCCGGGGGTCTCGGAGGAGTCGAGCACGCCCCACCCTTCCTCGTCGTCCCACTCACGGACAGTCGCAGTCACCATGTGCAGCACCCTACGGTGTTCGTATGCGTTGGCGCGCTTGGTACCTCGCTTGGAGATCAACGCGCGTTCGGCCTGATGTGCGGTCCTGACCTGCAACAAGGAGAGTCGCGAGGGCAAGACCCTTCTCCATGGCCGTGGTTCACCGCGGATCGTTCGGAAGCACCAGAGCTTCTGCCCCCGCAATAGGCCCTTGGCCCGGCTTCTACCAGCAACTGAGGACGCTTCCGTGCATCCGGGATCAAGCCCCTACGAGCAGCGCCCTCCGGCCACACCACCTCGACCGGCAGCCCAGCCGCGCGGGCATCCTGCACGGTGTCGGCGGTGCCGCCGCCCTTTCCGGATGGGGGACTGCCGTCCCATACGGCGACGAGGACATCGGCGCGCGTCAGGAGTTCCCTGTTGGCTGCCTCGTAAGCGTCACGGTTGGCGGTCTCATTCGGCAGGGTGAGCACCTCAATGTCATCCGCGGCTCCTCACATCAGCTTGCCAGCAGGTCGCGGATACTATCCCGCGCCTCACGCACGGACCGCGGCACTATGGCCAACGGTGTACGGATACAACTGCCCAAGCTGTACGAGGTGAACCGGGCCGGGATCACTCGGGTGTTACGGCCGCAGGCCCCTGCCGTGCCCTCCACGACGGTCGATCAGTCGGCCGCGTTCCCGGATTGTCAGTGCGTGAAGTGCCGGCCCGAGGGCAAGGCTGACTCGTCGTACCGCGTGCTCCTGACCACATCACGCTCTGCCCGGCTTGTCTGGCCGGGGCACCGTATGTGACGAAGGGCGCCCTGGGCCGTGCGTGGCGTCGGGGGCGCGCATGATGTGCGACCGCTGCGACAAGCCGATGTGCCCCGAGGATTCGGTTCCGTACACCATCCCTGGGGCCACGGGTCCGGGGATCACGATCCGAGTTCACCGGATCGTCTGCGACGTCCCCAGAGCCCGGCCACGCTCGTACCCCGAGCGCTGAGGCGCCGTCCGTACCCGAGATCGGCGGCGGCCGGGATGCGGGGTGCCCGTCACTCGCACGAGATCGGCACGCCGTATGAAGAGTGTGGTTGGAGTGTTGCGACAGCCGCTAGAGCTCTGCGATGCACGGGCCACCGTTCCAGCTCCTCTATCGAATGACGAGGGCCACTCACCTTCGTGGGGATGTGGCTTCCATGTGGACTCGATCATGGAATCGGCTCCCCGGTCCGTGTGGATCGGGGGGCCGATTCAGGCTCTCACCTGACGTTTCCTACTGTGGGCGCGGACGGTTTCGAACCGCCGACATCTGCTTTGTAAGCCTGGCAGCAGTCCTTCAATCGTTTGAGCTGGTCAAGAGGCACACGACGGCACTGCGCCCGACGCGTGTGCCTGAGCCCTGACGCACTCCGATTGGCCGGGGCTGACCGCTCGTTCTGGCACGGATCTGGCACGCAGGCCTCCGCTGGCCCATGCAAGGATCGCAAGCATGCTCACCATCGACGTCAGTTCTGTGACCGACGAGCGCGGACTCCATACAGCACTCGCGCAGGCACTGCACTTCCCTGGCTTCTACGGCATGACTGGGCCGCATTCTGGGATGCGATCACCGGCCTGGTCGAGATCCCAGACCACCTGCGCTTCGTAGGCTGGGAACACCTGAGCAACCGTGTTCCGGGCGGGGCCACCATGCTGCGACAGGCAATAGACCGCTATCAGCAGCAGTACCGGCCGCAGTTCCTCGCCGAGTACACGTAGAGCACTGTAAGCCCCTCGATTCGAACCATCGGCGTGACGGTCACTGAGGTCTGTCGGCCTGTCCACGCGGGGGCTGGGGACCAGCAACGGTTGCTGATAGTCGCTGTGGTTGCGGTACTTCTCTGCTGTACTGCTGGCCGTGGGGATGGACCAATACGGGATGGTGGAACCGTGAGTGCAGGCAGCCGCGGAGTGCTTGGAGTCGTGGGCACAGCAGCCGATGGAGTCGAGCAGCTACGCACCGGACTGGTGGAACCAGCCATCGCCCTCGGCTGGCAGGTAGCCGTGACCCTGACGCCTAATGCCGGCCGATGGCTGCGGGCGAGCGGCGAGTTGGAACGCCTAGAGGGACTCACTGGCCTGCCGGTGCGGGATGCGCCTCGCTTGCCGACTGAGCCCCGCCCACACCCTGCGGCCGACGCCTACGTCGTGGCGCCGGCAAGCGCCAACTACGTCGCCAAGCTCGCAACGGGCGTCGCCGACAACCAAGCGCTGACGCAAGTGAGTGAGGCACTCGGCACCATCGGCGTTCCGGTCGTGGTGTTCCCGCGGATCAACGCGGCACATGCGCGGCACCCTGCATGGGAGGGACACATCGAGACGCTCCGAAAAGCTAGCGCGCTGTTGGTTTACGGGGATGATGTCTGGCGACTAAACGAACCAGGCGCGGTAGATCGAGGACTTCCATGGGCGGAGATCTTGGAGCTCGCCCTTCGGGCACAGGGAAACTAAGGGCTGTCGTTAGTCGCTCTACGCGCCCGAGTGGGGTGCCCACCGAAATGAACATCTCCCTGACCGAGGTTCACGACAATCACCTAAATTGAACCAGAATGGAGTAATTAGCGATGTCTTCCTTCTTGACCGGATTCGAGGGCCTGTGGCGACGACCCGCGACGGACTACGAGAACGGAGTTAAGTCGTATCTTGTAGTCATAGACACAAACGTACTGCTCGAGCTCTACCGATTCACCTCCGACGCGCGAGACGAATTGCTACAAGTCCTCGGCCGCCTTGAAGACCGCTTGTGGATCCCCCATCAGGTTGCCTCAGAGTATTACGCAAATAGAGTCGACGTCGTAAAGGATCACGTAGCCCAGTACGCTTCGGTGCGCAAGACGCTTGACGAATTCCAAAATAAGACCCTGCAAGAGTTAAGCACCTTTGCAAATAGATGTTCAATGCCGAAAGCGGAAAAGGAAAAGCTAACAGCACCAATTGAGTCAGCATTCGAAAAGGCAATCGCGCGAATAAGAGAGCATGAAAACGCCTTCGACCTCAGTAGGGAAAAGGTCGCTTCGAATGACCCCGTCCTGGCGGACCTCGCAAGGCTCTTGGACGGGAAAACCGGCACCCCATTCCCGGCCGAAGACGCCAAATCACTAATCGAACAGTATAAAACCCGCGCAGAATCAGAAATACCTCCTGGATACAAGGACGCAGGAAAGCAGGAAAACGCGCATGGTGACTTTTTCGTATGGGAGCAAATCATACGTGAAGTAAAGGAGCGGAAAATCCCCGTCCTTCTAGTGACGAATGACGCAAAGGAAGATTGGGTCAGGAAGGAGGCAGGCCTGATCATCGGCGCACGCCCGGAGCTAGTGGCAGAGATGAGACAGCGTGCCGGGGTCGACTTTCTCATAACCCAACTGGCCGGGTTTCTGAACATAGCAAAGAAGCAACTCGGAGCGTCCGTCTCAGATTCGACTGTCGCCCAAGCGGAAAACGTTCAGCCCGTGCACAGCAACGCCGATCTATTGCCACTTGAATTCCGAACTGACACTCACGAGGAGATATCCATCGCATTGACGGAACATTTGCAACGCTCAAAATTCCACAGTAGAAATATAATGGAATCAGTTAACGCGTCTGGGAATCACGAAAGACTTGAGGATCTAGGCAAAGCTGAGCACAAAGTGAAGCGAGCCGAACACCTGCTTCACGCATGGGAAACAGCGCCACTGGAAACTTTGAGCAAAACTAGATTGACACTCCGAATCAACGAGCGAGAATGGGACAGCATTCGCGCCGCCTATCACGCCTGGAAGCGATCATCAAGAAAATCCAAAAATTGGATAAGACATAGTCGAACGCTGGACACCTCGAACGAAATTGCCGCGCTAAAGAATCGGATAATTAGCCTCAAAGAAGACTATATCGATGCCATGTTGGCCGAGTCCGAGCTGGCACGTGAACTCGATGACAATGCCATGCACGGCGAGGCTTCTGACATCCCCGATGGAAGACGGCTCCTAATCAAGTCCAGGCGAGACAGGGACATTCTAGGAGCAGAAATTTCCCGACTAAATGAGAGGCTGCAAATATTAAGTCCTCAGATTGATGAATCAGAAGCCCATCTGAATCAGAGAAGACGAATCACAGAGAATCCGTGGCATGACGCCTCCGAGTGAGTAAGACGACTGGGCTCGAAAGCTAATTTCGCTGCAGACTCGCCGCGCGTTGAGGTCGGCGGAGCGGCTTTGGCCGGTGTCCTGCCCGGTTTGGGGTCGAGCATGATCAGGGGGCCGTACGCTGGCCGGCAACTCGGGCAGGCTGTGATCCTGCCCGGAATTTGAACGAGTGGCCCCCTGGTCTTGCTCGACGCGGGACACGAACCGGGGAGGTGGCTTAAAGCCGTGGAGCCGACCGCCCCAGCCACAACGGGGTTCCCCACCCCCGTGCCGGCCATTTCTCTCGGTTGGTGTCGCGCTCGGTGCGCCGCCGCCCCGGCTGGGGGCAGCCGGGGCGGAGACAGAGGCAGCCCCCGGCCGGGGGCTGCGGCGCGCGCCGCGCTTGCGCGGCGCCTTGAACCCGTAAGGAAAGTTTCTACTCATGCACGACTATGGCCCTGCCCCGTCGGTCGAGGGCGGGGCAGGCTGCTTCTCCGCGCCCCAGGGTCAGGCCTCGGGCTCCGCCCCGTGGGCTACTGCGATCTGGTCGATGCGTGCGGCCAAATCGAAGTCGGCGTCGGTCAGTTTGTAGCCCGCGTCGTGGGTGGTGATGCCGAACCGGATCCGGTCCCACCGCAGGTCGATGTCTGCGTGGTGCCCGATGAGCCGCTCGACATCGGCCACGTGCACGATCATGGCGACGCCGCCGTGATATCGGATGCCGAAGGACCGCGTGATCTCATCCCCCACCCGCGACCAGCCACGGAGCTCCAAGAGCCGCCCCTCGATCGCACTGTCCGTCAGCGGTACCGGTCCCTTGGACACACTCAGTTCCCCTCGGTCACAGGCCCCAGAATCTCTGCGAGATCCCGGCCGACCGGGGCATCCTGCCACGGCCGCATCGCACGCTCCAGAATGACCAACTCCCGGCGCATCCTGGCCGAGCGGGTCTCCGACGCGATCGGCACCACCATGCGCGCGAGCTCCACCGCCTGATCCGGCTCCCGCGCTGCTGCGGCCGCCGTCGCCTGCCTGGCCATGTACACCCCGCGGTCGCGACGGGCCGTCTCCGGTACGCCGGAGAGCACCTGTGTCCACAGCACGCCTGCCTCCACACCGAGCCCGAGACGGCCGTAGCAGGTAGCGCGCTGCACTTCGAGATATCCGGGTGTCCGCCGGCAAGCGTTACCCCACGGCAGGTCATCGTCCACCCGACGGAGCAGCCGGTCGGCCTGGTCGATGAGCAGGTCGACGAGGCCCCGTTCACCGATGAGGCTGGCACCGTGGGCATGCTGCTGCATGGCCATGATCCGCACCTTCGGAACGAGTCGATCGACATCATCAAGCGCGGCTTCGCACAGGTCGACGACCGCGTGCCCGTCACCAAGGTAGGTCCGGACCTGCGCCTGGTTCACCAGGGAGTAGCCGATGAGGTGGGGATCCCGGGACCGCATGGCGATCTCCTGTGTAATGCCCCGCCAGAACGCGGCCCCGTCCATGTCGCCGGCGTCCTGGTAGAGCCAGCCGACGAGCGCAGCGTAGGCAGCTCCGACCCGGAGAAGACCCTGGCGGGTCTCGCCCTTCGCGCAGCGCACCAGCTTGTCGATGAGTTGGTACTGCGCTGACACCGTACCGATCAGGTCGTGCGGGCCAAGAAACATGTCCGCCCGGTAATGCCCTTCCAACTGCTGCTGAAAGTAGTCGATCAGGGCAGGGTCGACATGTTGGGGCTGGACCGGTCCGGCAACGAGCGCTGGGGCGGTGACGGAGACGAACGCCTGTCGGCCCGCAGGTCCCTCTTCTTCATGGTGCTCGGGCCGGATCCAGCCCGGTGGTGTGGTGAATCCCAAGTCTTCCGGCCACCGGCCGAGCGCATCATGCAGGACGATCGCGGTCTCCTCCGCCGGCCACCCCGGGCGATCACCCTCCCAACGGCGCCACGTCCGTGCGGACACAGTGAACTGACGTTCGTCAAGGAGCTGTTGGCCATGCGCGGTGAGGGCGATGGCCGCGGTTTCGATGGTCCGCCACCCAGCTCGAAGTCTCGTGGCCCTCAGCGCGTCGTTGCGGCTCATGTGCCCAGTCTGAGGTGTCATCGTCCGCGCTCCTGGCCATGGCCGCAATGTGGCCACGCATGGCCACACAACGGCCTATCACCTACTCGATGTGCCCACACATCATCAGGGTGTGACCGCAGGTGCGCTCGGCGAACTGTCCGGATGCCCCTCAAATAGCGACGACCGGGGGCCAATTGATGATGACGATCAAGGTGTACGAGGTGAACAGAAGCGGCATGGTCCGCGTCTTGCGCCCGGAAGCCCCCGTGGCGCCGCCACGACGGTGGATCCATCGGCCGCGTTCCCGGACTGCCAGTGCCCGAAGTGCAGCGCCGAGGATCAGGCCGACACTGCGTACCGCGTTCTCCTGAGCCACACCACGTTCTGCCCCGCCTGCCTGGCCGGGGCGCCCTGCGTGACAAAGGATGCCCTGGGCCGGACGTGGCGTCGGGGGCGGTCATGAGGTGCGACCGCTGCGACGGGCCGATGCGACCTGAGGAATCCCGCCCTTACGACATTCCGGGGGCGACTGGACCAGGGATCACGATCCGCGTCCACAAAGTTGTGTGCGACATCCCGCCAACGCGACCCCGGTCGTACCCGAGTCGATGAGCCCTCTCCCCCGCGGCGTCGCCGATCCACCACCGCCGGCGAGCTATTCAGGGGCCGCCCTGGATCGCCCGATGTCCCTGCTCGATGGGCGGACGTGGACCAGTTCGTGTCGGCGTGGCCGGGGACCCAGTGCTGAGCAAACAGCGGGATCGTCGAACGATGTGGCATTTATGTGGCATCGATCATGAAAAAGGCCTCCCAGTCCGTGTGGACCAGGAGGCCAATCCAGGCTCTCACCTGCGGTTTCCTACGGTGGGCGCGGACGGTTTCGAACCGCCGACATCTGCTTTGTAAGAGCAGCGCTCTACCCCTGAGCTACGCACCCGTGGATGAGGGAACAGGTTACATGGCCCGCGGCGCCCGTAGACAATCGGTTGACCGGGCGTCCCGCACGCCCCGATGGCCGCGAGGTCGTCCCGGGCGTTCCCGAGTCCCCGCCCACCGCTTAGGGGGGATATCCCCACCCGAAGACGGTAGCCGACCGGATCGTCCCGGCGGCGGGGGCTGCATAGCGTGGAGGCACATCGGCAGCGCCAGCCAGGGGGACTCGATCTTCATGACCATCCGCACCCACACCCGTACTCGCACCCGTACCCGCGTTCTCGTCGCCGCCGGCGGCACCGTACTGCTCGTCGCCGGGCTCAGTGGGTGCGGCAGCACCGATGTGGAGGATGCTCCCGCCGAGCACAAGTCGTTCGCGTACAGCGGGAAGGCGCTCACCATCGATGCGGAGAACTCCACCGTGGAGGTGGTGCCCGCCGATGTCGAGCAGATCGAGGTGACGCGCAAGGTCGACGGGTGGGTCGTGCTCGGGAGCGGGCCGGATCCCGTCTGGAAGCTCGTGGGTGACACGTTGACTCTTCGGGTGAAGTGCGAGGCGATGATCAGTGACTGCGGGGCGCAGCACCAGGTGAAGGTGCCGCGTGGGCTCCCGTTGACCGTGGACGCGGACAACGGGAGGGTCACCGCATCCGGTTTCGGTACGCCGCTGAAGCTCTTCTCCGACAACGGCGGGGTCGTCGTGCGGGATGTCAGTGGGCCTCTGGAGCTGAAGAGCGACAACGGGGCCGTGCGCGGCGAGCGGCTCTCGGGGGCGTCCGTGATCGCACATTCGGACAACGGCTCCGTGAAGCTCGACTTCAGCCGCGTACCGGATCTGGTGGACACCGTCAGTGACAACGGGAGCGTCACCATCGACCTCCCGGCCGGCAGTACCCGGTACTCCGTGGCCGCTTCGGCCGACAACGGGAGCATCTCCGTGAAGGTGCCCCGTGGTGACGACGGGCGGCACGCGGTGAAGGCGCACAGTGACAACGGCGAAGTCACGGTGCGAAGCGCGAACTAACAGGCCCGTGTGTTCGTCCTTACCTGGTGGGAGAATGTACCGGGCAGGGCGAATCAGCACGGGAGAGGGATGTGACGGCGACACACGCGAAGCCGCAGGCGAGAGCGGGTGCGAGTTCCGCCGTCAATGATGTCCCCGTCAGTGATCTTCACGCTGGTGAGCTGCGCGTCGGTGGTGGGGCCGGGAGTGGTGTCAGTAGTGATGGCGGTCTCGTTGTTCGTCGTGCCGCTGCCAGGCGTGTTCCTTCCCGTCACGGAGGGCGCGCCCTCCGTGACGGCCTGGTTCTGATCCTGTTGCCCTTGCCCCTCTTCGCCGCCGTCCTCCCCGCCGCCTTCGCCGGTGGCGGTACGCGGCGCTGGTTCGGCGGGCGTGGCGAAGGGCAGCGGGCCGAGGCGCAGGCCGCGAAGGATGCCGCTGCCGAGGCCTTCTACGAGCTCGACACCGCCCAGCGTGATCTTCAGATCTCCATCGAGACCATCACCGCCGTGGACAGTTCGCCCGCCGCGCGCAAGGCCGTCGACGACTTCGCCGCCCTCGGGCGGCGCATCGACGAAGCCAGCCACGCCTACATCACCGCCGTCGACGCGCACGATCTCGACCGGGATGATCTCGAACCTTCGGTCGCCTCCCGGGCCCGGTCCGAGCTGTCCTCCGCCAAGGACGAGCTCGTCCGGGTCAAGGGTGAGCTCGACCGGTTCGCCGCCGGGCTCGGGCCGCTGCTCGGGACCGCCGAGACTCAGCTCGCGCGGCTCGCCCCCGCCGTGGAGCGGGCGCGTCAGGCGCTCCTCGCCGCGAGCAATGCTCTCGATGCGGTGCGGGCGTCCGGGCTGCGGGCGGATGATCTCGCCGCGCGGCTGGCCGCCCTCGCCCCCGAGCTGACCAAACTCAACCAGGGCGCCGGCCGGCACGGCGTACCCGAGACGCTGCAGCGCGCCGATCAGGTGCTGCGGGACGCCGAGGCCGTACGGGCCGAAGCCGCGCAGCTGCCCGAGCGGGCCACCGAGATCGACAAGCGGCTCGTGACGTTGCGGACGCGCGCCCAGGCCCTGACGACCCGGTCGGCCTCCGTCGAGCCGGTGCTCAGCGAGTTGCGGCGGCGGTTCTCGGCGGCCTGCTGGCAGGACCTCCAGCCGGTCCCCGAGCAGGCGGCCGTCAATGTGCGTCAGGCCGAGGAGAAGCTCAAGGAGGCTTCGAAGGCGCGCGACGAGCAACGCTGGGCGGATGCCACGTCGCGGCTGAGTACGGTACGTGCCCTGCTCAACGCCACGGACGAGGCGGTGTCCGCGGCCGGTGACCGGCTGCAACGGCTCGACGCCGTCGCCAAGGATCCGCAGCAGGAGATCCAGCGGACCCGGTTCGCGATCCGTGACGCCCAGCGGCTCGCCATGGCCGGGCGCCACACCCCCGAACCGCGCCACGCCCGGCCGCTCGACGACGCGGTGGCCCGGCTCGACCAGGCCGTCACCGCCCTCGAAGGGCGCCACCCCGACTACTGGCACTTCCTGACCGTGACGGAAGGCGTCCGGCAGACCGCATCCCGCGTCGTCTCCGACATCCGTGAGGAGCGCGGAGCCGGGACCGGGAGCGGCGGCAACTAGTACGGGGCCTGGGAGGGCCTGGGCTGCGTCTTCCGGGGTCGTGGGTGCTCTGACGTGCGGCGGTCGCGTCCGCGGGCGATCCTGGTAGTACTCGAAGGAGGCCCCCATGGCCACCCATGTACTGCGTCCCGCGCGGCAGCCTGCCGCCCATCGCAAAGCCACCCGGCTCGATGAGCAGCTGCCGGTCGACCACCGGCTCAGCCGGGTCTACCGGATCGGCGCCGGGCTGATGGGCCTGGTGCTGCTCGCCTTCGGCATCCTCGGGCTGATCGACAAGATCGGATTCTTCGACACCGGCGGCGACACCGTCGCCGGCCTGAGCACCAACGGCGCGCTCAGCGTGCTGTCGATCTGTGTCGGGCTGCTGCTGTTCATCGGGATGGTGATCGGCGGCAACGCCGCCTCGACGCTCAACATGGTTCTGGGCGTCGTCTTCATTCTCAGCGGCTTCGTCAATCTCGCCCTCCTGGACACCGGGCTCAACTTCCTCGCCTTCGAGATCCAGAACGTGCTGTTCAGCTTCGTGGTCGGGCTGTTGCTGATGATGTTCGGGATGTACGGACGCGTCAGTGGCGGGCTCCCCCACGACAATCCGTACTGGCGGGCCCGCCATCCCGAGGAGGCCGCCCGCGAGCAGCGGCTCGCCCGGCGTCGCGCGATCGAGGAGATGCCCGTCGTCCGGCCCGAAGGTTCGTAGAGCCTGCGGGCTTCGTTGAGCCCACAGCGGTGTGACCTGGGTGGGGTGGCGCGGGCGGGGACCTTCCGTCGGCCGTTCCGGCCGATAGCCTGGGGGCATGCCTCGTTACGAGTACCGCTGCCGCTCCTGCGGAGACACCTTCGAGCTCAGCCGTCCCATGGCCGAGTCCTCTTCCCCCGCCTCCTGCCCCGCCGGGCACGAGGACACCGTGAAGCTCCTCTCCGCCGTCGCCGTGGGCGGTTCGGCCGGTTCGGCCGCCGCGCCCTCGGCCGGTGGTGGCGGCGGTGGCGGGTGCTGCGGTGGCGGCTGCTGCGGCTGATCCCCCGCCGTACAGTCTGGAGCCCGGGCCCTTTCCGCCTTACCGGTCAGGAGCCCAGCCCCTTCGCCCGTACCGTCAGGGCCCCGGTCCTTCGCCGGTACCTTCCGGGCCCCGGCTCCCCCGCTACCTCTTGCGGGACAGGGTCAGGCCGTCCGACACCGTGAGCAGCACGCTGTCCATCCGCGGGTCGGCGGACACGTGGTCGTTGAACTCCTTGATGGCCGCCGCCCCGCCGGTCGCCCGCGGGTCCGTCACGCCGCCGTGGAAGAGCACGTTGTCCGTGGTGATGAGGCCGCCCTGGCGCATCCGGGGCACCAGTTCCTCCCAGTACGGGATGTAGTTGCCCTTGTCCGCGTCCAGGTAGGCGAAGTCGATGTGCGGCTCGGTGGGCATCGCGCGCAGGGTGTCGAGGGCCGGGGCGATCCGGAGTTCGATCCGGTCGGCGACGCCCGCCTTCGCCCAGGCCTCGCGGCCGTAGGCCGTCCATTCCTCCGAGACGTCGCAGGCGATCAGGCGTCCGTCGGCCGGCAGCGCCTGGGCCATCGCCAGGGCGGAGAAGCCGGTGAAGGTACCGACCTCCACGATGTGCCGCGCCCCCGTCAGCCGTACGAGGAAGGCGAGCAGCGGGCCCTGTTCCTCCGCCGACTGCATGCCCGCGTGATCGGGGAGCCGGGCGTACGTCGTCTCGACGAGTTCGCGCTGCACGGCGTCCAGCGGGGGGTTGTGCGCCAGCATGTACGCGTACAGCTCGTCCGTGATCTTGGTTTCGTTGCCCTTGGTCATCGCACCACTCCCCTGTTCGGCCACGCGCTCCCCCGACGGGCGGGAACGCGGTGACTGTAGTCGCCGTGCCGGACCGGTTCGAGCGATTTCAGCGGCGCGTCGTCAGGGAGTCGGGGACGGGGACGCCCGCGCCGGCCACCGCGTCCGTGCGCGCCGTCCGCAGGAAGCGTCGCAGGATCTCCTCGCCCGCCGCCACACCGCTCTCGGCGGTCACCTCCACGTGCGCGGCGTTCCAGCCGGCGTCGGCGAGTTCGCCGTGGCCGGGGCGCCAGCCCCGGTCGGCGGCGAGCAGCAGGTCGGCGTCGAGGAGGGAGTCGCCTGCGGCCAGGGTGAGCGTGGCGCCGGTGCGGCGGGCGACCTCGCGCATGGCCGCGCTCTTGGTGAGCGGGCGCGGCACGACGTAGATCTTGCGGCCCTGGAGCGACACGGTCCAGCCGCGCGGATCCGCCCATGCGGCGAGTTCCTTCGTCCAGTCCGGCGGGAGCTGGGTCCGGTCCACGACGAGGTAGGCGAAGAGGTCCTCGGCGACCCGTTCCTTGAGCAGCCAGGCGGGGTCCGCCGCGGCGACGAGGTGGGCGCGGACCTCGGCGAGCGAGGCGCACTCCTCGGCCAGCCGGCCGGCCACGGTCCGCTGCCAGTCCCGGTCGGACTCGCCGTCCACCAGGATGTGCCCGCCGTTGGCGCAGATCGCGAACTCGGCCGCACGGCCCGGGAGATGGATGCGGTGGTACTGCTCACGGGTGCGGGTGGTGGTCGGAACGAAGACCGTGGACGGGGCGTCCGTCAGTTCGGCGAGCAGCGCTGCGGCCGTCTCCGTCACGTACGAGAGCGGCTTTCCCTCGTACACCTCGACGCAGAGCAGCCGGGGTGCCTCGGCGTCCGGCATCGGGAGCTGGAGGGCCGCCGCCGAGTAGATGAGGGTGCGGTCGAGGTCGCTGGCGACCAGCGTCACGGGGGACGCCGGCCGGGGGGAGGGTGCGGACGCCGGATGGGTGGTCACTTGGACTCCACCGCCCTGCCGTCAGCGCCCGTCGCCCCGCGCGTGTACTTCGGGTGGATCAACCCGACGCAGGTGTACGGGAGTTCGTCGACCTCCTCGACCGGTACGCCGCGCTGCACGGCGAGCAGCCTGATGTGTTCCAGGTCCGCTCCCGCGCCCCGCTTGGCGAGGATCTTCCACGGGACGCGCCGCAGCAGGACCCGGGTCGTCTCGCCGACACCCGGCTTGACCAGATTCACGTCGTGGATGCCGTACTCCTCGCTGATGCGCTCCACCGCGGCCCAGCCCTCCCAGGTCGGGGCGCGGTCGGCCGTCAGCAGTTCCTTCACCTCGGCGTCCACGGCGTCGGCGACCTCGTCGAACCGGTCGGTGACGGTGTCGAGGAAGTGGCCGGAGACGTCCGATCCGGCCAGCTCGCGGTAGAACTTCGCACCGTGGAAGTCGTCCTGTCCGACCAGGTCGGAGCGCAGCACCGTACGGGAGATCAGTCCGGAGACCGTGGAGTTGAGGCAGGCGGACGGGATCAGGAAGTCCTCGCGGGTGCCGTACGTGCGGACGCAGCCGCCCGGGTCGGCCAGCACCGCGATCTCCGGGTTGAAGCCCTCCGTGCCGTCGGACTCCTCGAACTCGGCGATGGCCGCCGCCAGTTCGCGGGTGATGGCACCCTTGCCCGTCCAGCCGTCGACGAAGACGACATCGGCCGGGTTGTGGTGGGCGGCCAGCCAGCGCAGGGCGTTGGCGTCGATCCCGCGGCCCCGCACGATCGAGACGGCGTAGTGCGGCAGGTCGGCACCGCGCCGGAGCCGGGCCCAGCGGCGCATCAGTACGCCGACGGGGGTGCCGGCCCGGGCCAGCGAGACCAGGACGGGGCGCGGGCCGCGCTCGGCGAGGACCGTCTCGGTGACCGTGCCGACGGCGCGGGCGATGCGGGCCGCCGACAGGTCCAGGGCCGCCTTGAACAGGTCCTGGTACTGCTCGGACGGCTGGTACTCCACCGGCAGCGATTCGGCGTAGTGCGCGCCACCGCTCTGTATCGCCTCCTCGCGCTCCTCGGTGGGCGCCTCCAGCTCGGTGTCCGAGAGGTCCTGGAGCAGCCAGCCGACCTCGTCCGGCGCGTAGGAGGAGAAGGCGGGGCCGCGGAGGGGCTCGGGCAGCATGGCGGAGTCTTCCTGCCGTTCGGGGGCGTGGGCCGGGGTCGGTACCGAGGTGGAGGACTCGGCGGGTACGGCGGTCGCGGCCCCGGACGGTACGTACGAGGGGACCACCGCCAGCAGGACCGTGCCGGTGTGTGCGGCCAGCTGGTGCAGCAGGCCGCCGGGGGCGTGCAGGGCGGGGGTGTCCGCGGTGGAGTCGACGACGAGGACGACGGCGTCGAAGCCGGCGCCCGCGACGTTGTACGCGTACCGGTCGCCGGGGCCGTCGGCCGGGTCGTCGTGGGCCGGGAAGACCAGACGGGTGCGTATCGCGTAACCCGGGTCGTCCACGGCGAGGACCGGGGAGCGGGTCGTGGTGGAGTAACGGACCTCGTAGCGCGCGTCCGAGCCGGTACGGGCGTCAGCGCCGGTACGGGCATCCGCGCCGGTGCCCGTACGCGCCTCCAGGGCGGTGCCCAGGCGCAGGGGCGCGTACATCAGCTCCTCGAAGCCGAGGACCAGGATCCGGCGGGGCTGCCCTGCACCTGTCTCCTCGTCCGGTGCCTGCCCGGACGGCATCCGCTCGGCCGGCATCCGCTCGTCCAGCGCCTGCGCGATGCGGTCCGCCATGGCCGGGAGGGCGGGTTCCAGGACCGCGCGGTGTGCCGGGGTGAAGCCGTGCCGGCCGCCGTCGGGTACTCCTGCGGGCCACTGAAGGTCCACGCGCGCACAGGGGCGGAGGGTGCCGGGCAGCTTCCCGTCGCCGGGCGTCGGCGCGGGGGGCCGCAGCGCCTCCTGCTCCGCGACCAGGGCCTGCCCCTTCTCCAGGATGCCCTCCGGGAGGCCCACCGTGCCCGTGTTCCTCGCCACCAGGTCGATGCGGGCACCGATCTCCGCGGCGAACTCCGCGAGCCGCCCACGGTCGGCCGGTGAGCGCATGTCGACCAGCGCCACGATGACGTACCGGCTGCGGGGGCAGCGCTCGTGCAGGTCGCGGATGGTGTTGAGGACGGTGTTGCCGGTGGAGAACTCGTCGTCCACGAGGACGAGCGTCGCACCGGAGGAGCCCTCCTCGCCGTTCCCCAGCAGGTCCGGGTCCTCCGGCAGCAGCAGGTGCGAGGTGGCGTGCGAGTGCGCCTCCTCGAAGCCGCCCGCCCGTGCCACGCCCTCGACGGGGCGTCGCGTCGAGTGGAGGTAGGGCGCATCGCCCAGCCCGTCGGCGACCGCGTGGCCGAGGCCGGTGGCCGTCTCGGCGTAGCCCAGCACGACCGCCTCGCGCGCCCCGGCATCGCCGAGCAGGTCGCGCACCCGGCGGCCGAGCTCGAAACCGGCGCCGTACACGACCGACGGGCGCTGCGGCACGTGCTTGCCGAGCACGTTGGAAACGAGCAGATGTGCCCGCTTGGGGTTGCGCCGCAGGGCGAGGCCCAACAGCTCACGGAGCTCCCCGTCGCCCACCAGCTCGACGCCCAGCCGCTCCGCGACCCAGCTACCCGACCACACCACGTTCGTCGTCTCTTTCCGTCGGCCTGCCACGCGCCCGCCTACCGGGACCCGTCGTCCATCAAGCATCACGCGCCCGCTCACCGGACCCGCGCATCAAGCATCACGCGCCCCGCGCACCCGCACCTGCGGGCCCGTCCGGGGCCCGGGGGAACCCGCGCACCTGCTCCGCTCACTCCGCGAGGCTCGCCGCCAGCAGGTCCACGAAGCCGACGTCCTCCTTCGCCACGCCGAAGACCTCGGCCCGCCGCAGTGTGCGCTCGGCCCAGGCGCGGTGCGGCTTCACCTCGTTCATCTTGTTCGTGTACGAGGAGCGCAGCACCCCGCCGCCGCCCCGCTCCGGCCGCAGGATGTCCTGCGCGTCGCTGAACTCCTCATGGCTGACCACCGACAGCGCGTGCACGGGGGCCACGTGCGAGGGGTGGATACAGGTCTTGCCGAGCAGGCCGTTGGCCCGGTCGAGCTCGATCTCCCGCAGCAGCCCGTCCAGGTCGTGCTCGATCAGCGCGGTGCGCAGTTCCTCCGCCCGGCCCTCCAGGAAGGGACTGCGGCGCAGCTGTGGCTTGAACATGCGCTCCTGGAGTCTGAAGTACTCCCAGACGGGGCCGGTGATCGTGAAGCCCGTCCCGTCCGCCCGGCCCAGCACGTTGACCACGTCGGCGATGACGTCGCCGACGATCCGGACGTCGTACGCCGTCATGTCGGGTGCCCGGCGCAGTCCGTACGCCGAGCAGAAGTCGGTGACGCCGAGCCGCAGCGCGAGCACCCGGTCACGGTAGGTGTCGACGGTGCGGGCGATCTTGTGGAGGACTTCCCGCCTGGTCTCCAGGTGCAGCAGTTCGGGGGATTCCAGCACGGGCATGGCGAAGAGCCGCAGCCCGTCGACGCCCTCGGCCTCGGCCTTGGTGAGGGCCTCCATGAACGGCACACCACGCTCGTGCGTGAACTTGGGAAGTACGAAACCGGACAACAATCGGGCGGACTCGCCGAGCCGGCGCACCAGGTCGGTGATCTGGTGCGGTTCACGGACCCGGATGAACAGCAGCGGCAGCGCCCCGTCGCGCCCGGCCAGATCGGCGAACTGCCTGACCAGGTTCTCCTCGGCGTCGGCCACCTCGGAGTCGTCGATCGAATCCTCCAGGCACAGCACCATGGAGACGACACCGCGGGCGGCCTGCTTGATGACGTCGTCGGCGAGAGCGGGCCGCGTGGCGGGGCTGTAGAGCGTGGCGCCCAGGGCGGCCGCGAGGACGGGGGCCGGGGAGCCGGCGTCGAAGTCACACGGTTCCCGGAAGAACAGATCGCCCCTCGCAGCAGGCGCAATATGCCCGAAATGACGCATGTGATTCCCCCCGTACTCCCTGACCGACCGGACAACGTGTGGCCGGTAATAGTACGTACGGACGGGTGTCGGCAGTTCCCTGTCCGCATGAATTCCGGGTAACTCGTCCATTTCGCGATGGTTCCGAAGGGCGCGGAGGCGCCCGTTCCGACATTTCGGCGAGACACGGCTTGCGACCCCCGCGTTGTCCGCAGGGGCTGCCAGCAGGCAGGATGACCGGCATGACGCACGCGATGGTGAAAGGCTCGAACGTCCCCCTCGACGCCATGGCCGTACGGGCCGTGCTGCGCTGGACCCCGGGCTCCGGGGTGCCGGACGTCGACGCCTCGGCCCTGCTGCTCGGAGCCGGCGGCCGCGTGCGCTCCGACGAGGACTTCGTCTTCTACAACCAGCCCCGCCACCCCTCCGGCCTGGTACGACGGCTGCCGAAGCGCAGCCTGGCCGAGGGGCTGACGGACACCATCGAGGCCGACCTGAACGCACTCGACCCCTCGGTCGACCAGGTCGTCATCGCCGCGTCGTCCGACGGGGCCGCCTTCGAGCAGGTGCGCGACCTCCGCATCCTGCTCTACGACGCCGCCGCGTCGGGCGGCGAGCCGCTCGCCGTGTTCGACGTGCGGCCGGAGACGGGCGAGGAGACCGCCATCATCTGCGGCGAGCTCTACCGGCGCGGCGATGGCTGGAAATTCCGGGCCGTGGGGCAGGGCTATCCGACCGGTCTCGTCGGTCTCGCGACGGCCTTCGGGATTTCGGTGGACGAGACCGCGGCCGACCCCGGTCCGACCCCGCCGCCCGCCCCCGCCTTCCCGCCCGCACCGGCGCCCGGCCCGGACTCGCAGGCCACGGTCCAGCACCAGCAGCCCGCGTACGGCTACCCGCAGCCCGCCGCGGCTCCTGCCCAGCCCGCGCCGCAGCCCGCGTACGGCTACCCCCAGCCGTCCTCCGCACAGCCCGCCTACGGCTATCCGCAGCCCGCGGCGGCGGCCGCCCACGCGCCCGACCCGAACTTCGTCCTGCCACCGCAGGGGCCGCAGTTCATACGGCCCTGACCCGGCCCCGTCCGTACGCCTCCGGACCGGATCCGGGCCGGAGGGCGACAGGCGCGGCTACGCCCTGGTCTTGTAGCCGCGCCCCCACTGCATGCCGTAGCCGTACAGCCGGTCCAGCTCCGACTGGAAGCCGTACACGAACTTCACCTCGCGCCGCACGATCAGCTCGTCCTTGATGTTCTCCACCGTGAACACCGCGCAGGAGCGGGCCTGCGGGGCCCGTTCGTCCAGCTCGATCTCGATGCGCGGACCGTTGCCCGGGTAGAGCGTCACCTTGGCGTGGGTGCGGTCGAAGGCCGGGGTCTGGTCGTAGATGTAGACGAAGAACAGCATCCGCTTGATCTGCTCGCGCTGGTCGAGGTTGACGTAGACGGTCTCCCCGGACGGCGCCCCGAAGCGGTCGTCACCGCTGAGCCGGATGAACGGCGGGCCGTTCAGATCGCCGATCAGGTTGCCGAGCGGCTGCACCACGCCCTTCGTCCCGTCCGCCAGCTCGTACATGCAGCCGAGGTCCAGGTCGACGTTGACCACGCCCTGCGTGTGCGCCTGGACCACGTCGGGCTTGAAGAGCTTGAGCGGCCGCAGCAGCCGGCCGCTCTGCCGTGACCGGCCCTCGATGTCGGACGAACGCATCTGCCAGGAGAGGTTGACCCGCAGATTGCCGGTCAGTGCCCCTTGTTTGGTCAGCGAGACCGTGGCGTGCCTCCTGGAGAGCACGATGGAGCTCGTCGCCGAGTTGCCCGACTCGAACTGCGCTTCCCGCCCCGGCCACAGGCTGTTCCAGAACGCCATGCCAACCCCCACACCTCTCGGCCCCGCACCCGTCGCATGCGGCACACGCGACGCACGCACCACTGCGGGGCGGCTCCGGGCCGGTCATGGTGTTCCCCACAACCGTTGCCGCACGAGCCGCCCCGCAGAGAGCGTTCCTCAATCCCTACCGGGTCACACCCCGGCGGAGACTTCCGTACTGCCTTCACCGCCGTCGGCCTCGATGGCCTTGTTGCGCCGGACCGAGGACCAGAAGGACCAGGCGATCAGGACGACACCGACGAGACCGGTGATGAGCTCGTGGATCTCGTACTGGATCGTGACGAGCAGGATGATCGACAGGGCGCCGATCGCGTAGTGCGCGCCGTGCTCCAGGTAGACGTAGTCGTCCAGGGTGCCCTGGCGGACCAGGTAGACCGTGAGCGAACGGACGTACATGGCACCGATACCGAGGCCCAGCGCCATCAGCACGATCTCGTTGGTGACAGCGAAGGCGCCGATGACACCGTCGAACGAGAAGGACGCGTCGAGCACTTCCAGGTAGAGGAACATGAAGAACGCGGCCTTGCCGGAGAGGGCGACCGCGGAGATCTTCTTGCCGGTCCGCCTGGCCTCCTCCTCCGCCTCGTGCTCGCGTTCCTCCTCTTCCTCGAGCTTGTTCTCGAAGAAGCCGGAGAGACCGCCGACGATGAGGTACGTGATCAGACCGGCGATGCCGGCGAGCATGACCGTCTCGGCCTTGTCCGCGTGTCCGCCGCCGTGCTGGTGCGCCTGGGTCGCGAAGGTCATGGCCGAGATCAGGAGGACGATCAGGGCGATGCAGACCGACAGCATGTCGACCTTGCCGAGCTTGGCGAGCGGGCGCTCGATCCAGCGCAGCCACTGGATGTCACGGTCCTCGAAGATGAAGTCGAGGAAGATCATGAGCAGGAACATGCCACCGAAGGCGGCGATCGCCGGGTGGGCGTCGGTGACCAGTTCCTTGTAGCGGTCCGGGTCGTTGAAGGAAAGATCGATCGCCTCGATCGGTCCCAGTTTGGCGGTGATGGCCACGATCACGACGGGGAATACCAGCCGCATACCGAAGACCGCGATGAGCACGCCGACCGTGAGGAAGATCTTCTGCCAGAAGGCACTCATCTTCTTCAGGATTCCGGCGTTGATCACCGCGTTGTCGAAGGACAGCGAGATCTCCAGGACGGAAAGGATCGCCACCACTCCGAAGGCTTCCCACCCCCCGTAGAACCACGCTGCGACCAGACCGATCGCGGTAATCGCGAACGACCAGCCGAAGGTTTTCAGAACCACTGGCTACCCCATCATGTATGTAACGGGTCTCCCCCGAAGAGCACGGGGCTCCCCCGCGCCGTGCGCGGCTTTACGAAACGTTGACCCCGAAGTCTAGAGCGATGCCCCGCAGCCCCGACGCGTACCCCTGCCCGACTGCACGGAACTTCCACTCGCCGTTGTAGCGGTAGAGCTCGCCGAAGATCATCGCTGTCTCCGTCGAGGCGTCCTCGCTGAGGTCGTAACGCGCGAGTTCCTGGCCGTCGGCCTGGTTGACCACGCGGATGAACGCATTGCTGACCTGGCCGAATGTCTGACCGCGATTGTCGGCCTCGTGGATCGAGACCGGAAAGACGATCTTGTCGCAGTGGGCCGGCACCTGGTCGAGATGCACGATGACCGACTCGTCGTCGCCCTCGCCCTCACCCGTGAGGTTGTCACCGGTGTGCTCCACGGAGCCGTCGGGACTCGTGAGGTTGTTGTAGAACACGAACCATTCGTCGCCGAGCACCCGGCCCGACTGGCACAGCAGTGCGCTGGCGTCGAGGTCGAAGTCCGCCCCCGTCGTGGATCGTGCGTCCCAGCCGAGCCCGATCAGCACCTGGGTGAGATTGGGTGCGGCCTTGGAGAGGGAGACATTGCCTCCCTTGGCGAGCGTGACGCCCATGGTGTGTCCTCCCCGAGTCGATGAACCGTGTGTGGAACCGGCGGATCCGCCGGCCGATGCCGAGACCGGTGAATCCGTCGGCTGAGCGCGTCCGGCGCCGCACGGGGTGCGGCGCCGGACGGGACGTGCTGGTGCCGTCCGGGGCCGCGCGCACGCGGCCCCGGACGGGTCCTGCTAGACGTTGACGCCGAAGTCCTGCGCGATGCCGCGCAGACCCGAGGCGTAGCCCTGGCCGATGGCGCGGAACTTCCACTCCGCACCGTTGCGGTAGAGCTCGCCGAAGACCATCGCGGTCTCCGTCGAGGCGTCCTCGCTCAGGTCGTAGCGCGCGAGCTCGGTGTTGTCCGCCTGGTTGACCACGCGGATGTACGCGTTGCGCACCTGGCCGAAGCTCTGCTGACGGGACTCGGCCTCGTAGATCGAGACCGGGAAGACGATCTTGTCGACGTCGGCCGGGACACCGGCCAGGTTGACCTTGATGACCTCGTCGTCGCCCTCGCCCTCACCGGTGAGGTTGTCACCGGTGTGCTCGACCGAGCCGTCGGGGCTCTTGAGGTTGTTGAAGAAGACGAAGTTGCCGTCGTTGCCGACCTTGCCCTCGGCGTTCGTGAGCAGGGCGCTGGCGTCGAGGTCGAAGTCTCCGCCGGTGGTGGTACGAGCGTCCCAGCCCAGACCCACGATGACCGCGGTCAGGTTGGGCGCGGCCTTGGTCAGCGAGACGTTGCCGCCCTTGCTGAGGCTGACTCCCACGAGTCCTCCCATTGGTTTCTTTGGGGGCCGGCCGGTGCCGGCGCCTCCACGTCGTGTTGGCATCGGATCAACGAGTGGATCCTAGTGACCGGTTCCCGGCCAAAACAGGCTTTCGGCGGGGGGTCGCCCGGAGATCCACCGGATCTCGGATCAGAGCGCGCCGAGCGCCTTGACGTAGTCGTTGAGGTCGCGCGCGTCGGGCAGGCCGTTGACGACCGTCCAGCGCACCACGCCCTCCTTGTCGATGATGAAGGTGCCGCGCACCGCGCAGCCCTTGTCCTCGTCGAAGACGCCGTACGCGCGCGAGGTCGCGCCGTGCGGCCAGAAGTCCGAGACGAGCGGGTACTCGAGGCCCTCCTGCTCGGCGAAGACGCGCAGGGTGTGGATGGAGTCGTTGGAGACGGCGATCAGCTGCGTGTCGTCGTTCTCGAACGCGGGCAGTTCATCGCGGAGCGCGCAGAGCTCGCCCGTGCAGACCCCGGTGAAGGCGAACGGGTAGAACAGCAGCACCACGTTCTTCTCACCACGGAAGTCGGAGAGCTTCACGGTCCGGCCGTGGTTGTCCTTGAGCTCGAAATCCGGGGCCTGGGTGCCGACCTCGATCGCCATGAAACGCGTCCCTTCGCTACGTCGCCCGGGCTGGGCCGTCCGGGTGACTCCCACCCTACGCAGAGCCGTGCGGGGGCCGTACGGCACCCGTGGAAGCTTCCTGCGGACGGGGGAGGAAGGGGATGGGGAGGGGGACGGCGGGGAATGTACGAAGGCCCCGGACGGCGTGTCGCCGTCGGGGGCCTTCAGGGGCGAGTGCGGTTCAGCGCTTGGCCTTGGCCGCCTTCGGCGTGACCAGACGGCTGCCCGTCCAGTCCTTGCCCGCACTGATGCTCTTGGTCTGGGCGAGACCGGCTGTCTGGGCAGCCTCGTTGATGTCGCTCGGCTCGACGTATCCGTCACGGCCGGTCTTCGGCGTCATCAGCCAGACCGTACCGCCGTCCTCGAGCAGACCAATGGCATCCACCAGCGCGTCCGTAAGGTCGCCGTCCTCGTCGCGGAACCAGAGCAGGACGACGTCTGCGACGTCGTCGTACTCCTCATCGACGAGATCCTGGCCGGTAGTGGCCTCAATGCCCTCACGGAGCTCCAGCTCGACGTCGTCGTCGTAGCCGATCTCCTGGACCACCTGTCCGGGCTCGAACCCCAGGCGTGCTGCCGGGTTGGTCCGCTCCTCCGCGTGGTCCGCGGTCGCGCTCACGGGTTGCCTCCTGATCATGTTTCGGAAAATGCTTCAGCCACGCGCGTGCGCGGGGCGTTGGCCGTAGTCCACACGGGAGCGGCGGATCGCGCAAGTACCCAGCGTACGAGACCGCCTAAACGGTGACGTTTCCTGCCACGTCGCCGCCTTGTCGGCGGGTCCCCTGCGGGAGCCGGCGCTGCCGTCCACACCCTTTACGTCCTTGAACAGCTTATGCGGTATCGGTCCGGCAAACGGAGTCGAACAGCATTCGGGAACGTTTGGACCCCTTGGGCGTATGGTTGCGGTTTCGCCCGACCCATCCTGCCCGATGCCTCCCGACCGGCCGGAATCCCGCTCCGGCGCGGCCCGTGCGCCCCTCGGGGCACGGTGTCGCGAAAGCCGGTGGTTACCTCTCGGTAGAGATGACGTTTACGTCCTCGCGGTACACGATGGGATGGCGTACGCGCAGATGTCCCGGGGGCGTGACTCCCGTTACCAGGCCCCGTAGAGCAGCACCGAACAGCGAAGGAACAGCGTGGCTTCCGGATCCGATCGCAACCCGATCATCATTGGCGGCCTTCCGAGTCAGGTCCCGGATTTCGATCCCGAAGAGACCCAGGAATGGCTCGACTCCCTCGACGCCGCCGTCGACGAGCGAGGCCGTGAGCGGGCCCGCTACCTCATGCTCCGGCTCATCGAGCGCGCGCGCGAGAAGCGTGTCGCCGTGCCGGAGATGCGCAGCACGGACTACGTGAACACGATCGCCACGAAGGACGAGCCGTTCTTCCCCGGCGACGAGGAGATCGAGCGCAAGGTCCTCAACGCGACCCGCTGGAACGCGGCGGTGATGGTGTCGCGGGCGCAGCGTCCGGGGATCGGCGTGGGCGGTCACATCGCCACGTTCGCCTCGTCCGCCTCGCTGTACGACGTGGGTTTCAACCACTTCTTCCGCGGCAAGGACGACGGGCGCGGCGGCGACCAGATCTTCTTCCAGGGGCACGCCTCCCCCGGGATCTACGCCCGCGCCTTCCTGCTGGACCGGCTGAGCGAGGCGCAGCTCGACGCGTTCCGCCAGGAGAAGTCGAAGGCGCCGAACGGGCTGTCCAGCTACCCGCACCCGCGGCTGATGCCGGACTTCTGGGAGTTCCCGACCGTGTCGATGGGCCTGGGCCCGCTCGGCGCGATCTACCAGGCGCGGATGAACCGCTACATGGAGGCGCGCGGCATCGCCGACACCTCCGATTCGCACGTCTGGGCGTATCTCGGCGACGGCGAGATGGACGAGCCGGAGTCGCTGGGCCAGCTGTCCATCGCCGCCCGTGAGGGCCTGGACAACCTGACCTTCGTCGTCAACTGCAACCTGCAGCGCCTCGACGGCCCGGTGCGCGGCAACGGCAAGGTCATCCAGGAGCTGGAGTCGCAGTTCCGCGGCGCCGGGTGGAACGTCATCAAGCTGGTCTGGGACCGCTCCTGGGACCCGCTGCTGGCGCAGGACCGCACGGGCATCCTGGTCAACAAGCTGAACACCACGCCGGACGGCCAGTTCCAGACGTACGCCACCGAGACGGGTGCGTACATCCGTGATCACTTCTTCGGTGACGACCCGCGGCTGCGGGACATGGTCAAGGACATGACCGACCAGCAGATCCTGCACCTGGGGCGCGGCGGTCACGACCACAAGAAGGTCTACGCGGCGTACGCGGCGGCCAAGGCCCACAAGGGCCAGCCGACGGTGATCCTGGCGCAGACGGTCAAGGGCTGGACGCTGGGGCCGAACTTCGAGGGCCGCAACGCGACCCACCAGATGAAGAAGCTCACCGCCGAGGACCTGAAGCGTTTCCGGGACCGGCTGCACATCCCGATCGCGGACGCGCAGCTGGAGGACGGCAACCCGCCGTACTACCACCCGGGCCGCGACTCGGAGGAGATCCAGTACATGCACGACCGCCGCAAGGGTCTGGGCGGTTACGTCCCGACCCGGGTGGTGCGGGCGAAGCCGCTGGTCCTGCCCGAGGACAAGACGTACGCGACCGCGAAGAAGGGTTCGGGTCAGCAGTCGATCGCCACCACCATGGCGTTCGTCCGCATCCTGAAGGACCTCATGCGGGACAAGGAGATCGGCAAGCGTTTCGTGCTGATCGCACCCGACGAGTACCGCACCTTCGGCATGGACGCGTTCTTCCCGAGCGCGAAGATCTACAACCCGTTGGGTCAGCAGTACGAGTCGGTGGACCGCGATCTGCTGCTCGCGTACAAGGAGTCGCCGACCGGGCAGATGCTGCACGACGGCATCTCCGAGGCGGGCTGTACGGCCTCGCTGATCGCCGCGGGTTCGGCGTACGCCACGCACGGCGAGCCGCTGATCCCGGTGTACGTCTTCTACTCGATGTTCGGTTTCCAGCGCACGGGTGACCAGTTCTGGCAGATGGCCGACCAGCTCGCGCGCGGTTTCGTGCTGGGTGCGACCGCCGGCCGTACGACGCTGACGGGCGAGGGTCTGCAGCACGCGGACGGCCACTCGCAGCTGCTCGCCTCGACCAACCCGGGCTGTGTCGCGTACGACCCGGCGTTCGGGTACGAGATCGCGCACATCGTCAAGGACGGTCTGCGCCGGATGTACGGCGGGACGCCCGAGGAGAACGAGGACGTCTTCTACTACCTCACCGTGTACAACGAGCCGATCCAGCACCCGGCCGAGCCCGCGGACGTGGACGTGGAGGGCATCCTGGCGGGCGTCCACCGCTACAGCAAGGGTGAGAAGGGCGAGATCCCGGCCCAGATCATGGCGTCCGGTGTGGCGGTCCCCTGGGCGATCGAGGCGCAGCGGATCCTCGCCGACGAGTGGAACGTGAAGGCGGACGTCTGGTCGGCGACCTCCTGGAACGAGCTGCGGCGCGAGGCCGTGGACGTGGAGCGGTACAACCTGCTGCACCCGGAGGAGGAGCAGCGCGTCCCGTACGTGACGCGCAAGCTGTCCGGTGCGCAGGGTCCGTTCGTGGCGGTCTCGGACTGGATGCGGTCCGTGCCGGACCAGATCGCGCGCTGGGTGCCCGGTGCGTACCAGTCGCTGGGCGCGGACGGCTTCGGCTTCGCGGACACGCGTGGCGCGGCCCGGCGGTTCTTCCACATCGACGCGCAGTCGATCGTCCTGGCGGTGCTCACGGAGCTCGCCAAGGAGGGGAAGATCGACCGTTCGGCGCTGAAGACGGCGGTCGACCGGTACGACCTGCTGGACGTGACGGCGGCCGATCCGGGCGCGGCGGGCGGCGACGCGTAGCCACGGACGATCGAACGGCCGCGGGGCGGGCGGGAGCCGGACGGCTCCCGCCCGCCCCGCGGCCTTTTCCGTGCGGTCAGTTCTCCCAGATCTTGAAGGCCCGTACCTGGTACGGGGTGCGCGGGGCCCAGGTGCCGTCCCCCGGGTAGGTGTCGAACTCGCCGGTCTCGTCGCACTCCGCCGACTGGTAGGTGGTGACGGGCCGGCCCGTGCGGTTGGCCAGGGCCTGGACGGTGGCACCCGCCTTCAGCGGTACGCAGCTCTCGATGTCGACGGTGGAGAGTTCGTGGACCTGCCGGGCGCCGGTGAAGTCGGGTTTCGCCCAGAGACAGAGCTGGCCGCTCCCGCAGTCCCCGAGCCGGCCGGACACGGCCTGGACCGGAGCCTGCGGGATGAGTGCGGTGGCGGCCAGGGCGGCCGCGACAACGGTCGTACGCATAGGAATCAGCCCCCGTGTCGATGTGGATCTTCCGCGTTCACCCTGAGCCGCCCGGCGGCGGTACGGGAAGGGGTCCGGGGGCGGGACCACCCTGATAGGCGACAGCCCCGCCGGAACGTTCCGGCGGGGCTGTTGTACGCACTGTGTTGACGCCTGACGGCGCCGTCGGGGACCGGTCAGATGTGACCGGCGCCCACGCCCGCCTCGGCGTTCTCCCCGCGCTTGGTCAGGGTGGCGACCAGCGCGGCGATGACGGCGACGATGCCCGCGACCATGAACGCGGTGCTCATGCCCGAGACGAAGGTGTGGTGGGCGACGCCCGCGATCTTCCCGGCGATCTCCGGCGGGGTGTCCTTGGCGACGGGCGGCATACCGACCTTGACGGCGGAGGACGCCTGCTCCAGCTGGGCCGGGGAGAGCGGCGGAAGCTGGGCTTCCTTCCAGTTGCCGGCGAGGTCGGCGTCGACCCTGGCCGCCATGACCGCGCCCAGCACCGCCGTACCGAGGCTGCCGCCGACCTGCATGGCGGCCTGCTGGAGACCGCCGGCGACACCGGAGAGCTCCATCGGGGCGTTGCCGACGATGACCTCGGTGGCGCCGACCATGACCGGGGCGAGGCCGAGGCCGAGCAGACCGAACCAGATCGACATGGTCACGGTGCCGGTGCCGATGGTCAGCTGGGACATGCCGAAGCACGCGATCGCGGTGCACACCATGCCGCCGACGAGCGGGACCCGCGGGCCGAACTTGGTGATCAGGAAGCCGGCGAGCGGCGAGGCGACGATCATCATGCCGGTCAGCGGCAGCAGGTGCAGTCCGCTGTCGACGGGGCTGAGACCGTGCACGTTCTGCAGGTAGAAGGTGACGAAGAACAGGCCGCCCATGAAGGCGAACGCCATCAGCACCATCAGGACCGTGCCGGCGGAGAGCGGCACGGAGCGGAACATCGCCAGCGGGATCAGCGGTTCCCTGACGCGCTGCTGGACCAGGGCGAAGCCGATGAACAGGACGACGGCACCGACCAGGAAGCCGACGGTCCTGACGTCGCCCCAGCCCCACTCCGAGCCCTTGATGAGCGCCCAGATCAGGCAGAACATCGCCGTCGAGAGCAGCACGATGCCGGCGATGTCGAAGGAGCGCGGCGCGTTCGCGGCGCGGTGGTCCTTGAGGATCAGCGCACCCAGCACGAGGGCGATCACGCCGACCGGCACGTTGATGAAGAAGACGGACTGCCAGCTGACGTGCTCCACGAGCACGCCGCCCAGGATCGGGCCGCCCGCGGTCGAGGCGCCGATCACCATGCCCCAGATGCCGATCGCCATGTTCAGCTTCTCGGCCGGGAAGGTGGCCCGCAGCAGGCCGAGCGCGGCCGGCATCAGCAGGGCACCGAAGAGGCCCTGCAGCACCCGGAAGGTGATCACCAGGACGACGCTGTTGGAGAGGCCGATGGCCCCGGATGCCGCGGCGAAGCCCACGACGCCTATGAGGAAGGTCTGGCGGTGGCCGAACCGGTCACCGAGCTTGCCCGCGGTGATCAGGGAGACCGCGAGCGCGAGCATGTAGCCATTGGTGATCCACTGGACGTCGGCGAGCGAGGCGCCGAGGTCCTGCTGGATCGCGGGGTTGGCGATCGCGACGATCGTGCCGTCGAGCGCGACCATCATCACGCCGATGGCCACGGAGAAGAGCGTCAGCCAGGGGTGGCCGCGCAACCCCTTCGCGGGTGCGGGGGCGAGGGGTTCCTGGGGTTCCCGCGAAGCCTTCTCGAGGGTGGGCTGACTAGTCATACGCGGGAGATTAGTGTCAGCCGCTGACAGTTGACAAACCAATTCACAAGTCGGTAACTGTCACGTAGCTCACAGGTAAGGTGAGCCGGACAAAGCAGGGGAAAGAGGATCACTTCAGTGACCGAAGGGCAGCGAGCCGCAGGCCATCGGGCCGGGCTGCGCGAACGGAAGAAGCAACGCACCCGGGACGCCCTGCTCAACGCCGCCCTCGGCCTCTTCACCACCCAGGGGTACGAGGAGACCACCGTCGACGAGATCGCCGACGCCGTCGAGGTCTCCCAGCGCACCTTCTTCCGCTACTTCGCGGGCAAGGAGTCGGTCGTCTTCGCCGTGCAGGACATGGTGGAGTCGCGCTTCCTTCTCGAACTGCGTCAACGTCCCGCCGCGGAAGCCCCTTTCGAGGCCATGCGCCGCGCGGTGCTGTGCGCCTGGAACAGTATCGGCGAGGCCATCGAGGCCATCATCCCGGTCGAACTCCACATGCGGACCTATCAGATGATCGAATCGACGCCCTCGCTGCTCGCCGCGCACATGCGCCGCGGCGTCGCCCTGGAGGAACAGATCGCCGGGCTGATCGCCGACCGCGAGGGCCTGGACCTCGCGCGGGACCCGCGGCCGAGGGTCGCCGTCGCCGCGTTCTCCGGAGTGATGCGGGTGACCGGGCAGCTGTGGGGGCGGGGCTGCGACGGCAGCATGGACTCGCTGCGGGCGCTGACCGAGCAGTATCTGGACCAGCTCGGTCCGGCCCTCGCCGGTGACTGGCACGCACACCCGCCCGAGGCGGCCCCCCTCGTCCGAGGCGTGTGCCGCACGCCTCAGGCGCACACATGACCGACGTCACAACAGGCGTGCGACAGCGCCCTGCTGCGGCACTCACGCTGCGCCGAGCGCGGCGGAGCGTGGCGCAAGGCGGTACACAGCGTGAGGGAAACGGCATTCCATTCCCCGCCGGCGGGTGATGTGTGTCACCCCCTTAACAGCGCCTTACGCGCGTCTCCTAATGTGGGCCGAAGTGACTTCCTTCGACTCCTCCCCCACGCTCACCGCCTGGCGCGCTCTTCTCGCCATCGCGGTCGTGTTCGTGATGCTGGCGACCACCGGGTGGACCGCCGTGCGTCACCAACGCTCCGACGAGCCACGCACCGTCGCACTCGCCTCCTGGGCCAAGGGATCGATAGCGGGCCAGGCGCTCCCCGCGCCCGACGCGCCGCCCTACAAGCTGGCGCACTTCTTCGCCGCGCTCACGGACACCCAGCGCACCGGGCTGGCCCGCAAGTACCCGCTGGTGGTGGGGAATCTGAACGGCGCCCCGGTCACCCTGCGCTACCGGGCGAACCGGCTGGCGCTGCAACAGGCCCGCACCGCCGAGCAGACGCGGGTGCACGACCCGCGGCTCTCCCCGGACGGCCGGGCCGAGGCGGTCCGCCGGGTGGACCGCTTCCGCTCGATGCTCGCCGACGACCGGCACTTCCTCGCGTTCGACCCGTCCGGGCGGGGCCACGCCGCCGAGGTGTTCGGCGACCTCGACCGCGCGGAACGGGTCTCGGTGATCGTCCCGGGCGTCGACACCAACCTGCTCACGCTGGAGCGCACGGGGAGAAAGACCAACGCCGCCCCCGTCGGCATGGCCAAGTCGCTGTACGCGGCCGAGCACTCCGCACACCCCGGTGTGCGGACCGCGGTGATCGCCTGGGCCGACTACACCGCACCCGCGGGCATCGGCATGGACGCGGCCCTGGGCAATCTCGCCGAGCGCGGGGCGGTCCGCCTCGACGCGCTCGTCGGGGCGCTCCCGGGGACCGCGCCCGTCTCGTTGTTCTGCCACAGCTACGGCTCCGTCCTGTGCGGCGTGGCCGCGGACCGACTGCCTCCACGAGTGACGGACATCGCGGTCGCGGGCAGCCCCGGCATGCGTGCCGACAACGCCGGCGAGCTGCACACCCGGGCCAATGTGTGGGCGATGCGGGACCGCGACGACTGGATCGCGGACGTGCCGAACCTGGAGGTCGGAGGGCTGGGCCACGGGGCCGACCCGGTCGATCCGGACTTCGGCGCGCGGATCGCGTCGGCGGGTGACGCGGTCGGTCACAGCGGCTATTTCGAGCCGGGTACCGAGAGCCTCGGCAACTTCGCCGCGATCGGTACGGGCGCCTATGCCGCGGTGACGTGTGCACGGGCCGACAGCGGCTGCCACGAACAGATTTCCGGCGGCGAGACGGTCTGACGCGCGTAGAGAACCGTGCCGGACCGCGAATTGCCGGGTACTCCGAGGGGGGACGAGCGGGCAAGTGCCGCATACGATGAGGCACATGGGTGATGTGCTGGCCGGAATTCATGCCACCTGGGAGTTCGACACCGACTCCGTGCTCATCCGCTTCGAACGGGGTATCCGTACGCCGAGGCTCCTCCAGAGCCTGCGTGAGCGCCGCGTCCCGCACGCCGCGCTGTCGTCGGTGACGCTCACCCCGGGCAAGCGGGGCACGGTGGTGCTGCGTGCGGTCCCGAGACCGGGTGCCGACCCCCTGCTGGAGGCGGCGGCCGGGCAGCTGAAGGACGGCTGCGACCCGTACCGCCTGGTGCTCCCGGGCGAACGGGAGACGCTCGCCGAGTACTACGCGGACGAGCTGCGCGCCCGGCTGGGCCCCGAGGCGGGCGAGCCCGCCGACCGGTTCATGGTCGCGGCCCCCGAGGCACCGATGCACTTCAAGGCCTACGACGGCAGAGCCAGCTTCGACGGGGACCGGATCTCCTTCAGGTGGTTCTGGACGGGTGCCTCGTCCGAGAAGTGGAAGGCCGGCGACCAGACGTTTCCGGTCACGGAGCTGAGCGGCGTCGAGTGGCGTTCCCCCGAGGCCCTCGAGGGGTATCTGCGGCTGGTGCCGCGCGGGCTGGAGGGCGCGGGTCCGGTCACCGGTGCGGGCACCGGCCCGGCCGCCGGCCCGGGGTCGGGTCTGCTGACGAGCACCGCGCCGAGCGTGCCGCCGGCGGCGGCCCGTCCGGCCCGGGCCGATCAGGACCCGGCCGCGGTGATCTTCGGCCTCGGCTACGGCCCGGTGCACGAGTCGCTGCCCTTCGCCGCTGCCGTACTGGAATCCGTGCGCCGGAAGCAGACCACGCCCGTAGCGGCCGCGGCCGCCCTGGTGGGCGCGGGACGCCGGGACCCGGCGGACATCGCCGAGCGGATCCGCCACCTCGGGGAGCTGCACCAGGCGGGTCTGGTGACGGACGACGAGTTCCGCGCGAAGAAGGCACAGCTGCTCGCCGAGCTGTAGCGGCGGCGGTCCGGGGCCCCCGGCCCGCGGCCGCCCCTCGGCACCGGCGGGTGCCGCCCCCGCCTCTTCCGTACCGGCGGGGTGATACCCCCGTACGAGACGCGCGGCGGCAGACCGGGACCCCGGTATGACGCCGCCGGACGGCTTCGCTGCCTACCCTGATCAGGCCATGCCCTCATCCTCCCCGCACCCGCCCTCATCGCCGCCGACCGCTCCCCCGCACCCGCCGGCGGACGGTCTGCTGAGCGCCACCCTGCGCAATCTGCGCGAGATCGGCCATGCGCTGTCCCACCCGTCGCACCCTCCGACACCGTTCCTGGCCACCGCCCCCAAGCGGTGGCAGCGGATGCTGCCCTATGTCGTCGTCGTGGGCCTCGCCGCGGTCTTCATCCCGGTCACGATCACCGTCCTGACCGGCCAGTACGGCCTGAGCGGTGGCATCGCGGGAGGGCTCGCCGTCGCGCAGGCCGCCCCGTTCCTGATGCTGGCGCACCGCCCGCTGCAGGCCTGGTGGATCGTCTTCCCGGCCCAGATCCTGGGCGCGATCGTGCTGTTCGGGCAGGAGGGCGGGCAGAGCAACGCCTGGCCGTGGACACCGCCCGGCCTCGTCGGCTACCTCTTCCTGCTCCTGGCGCTGGCGCTGCGCGAGCGGCGGCAGGCGCTGATCGGCGTCTGGCTGGCGACCGGCATCGCGGGGCTCGTCCTGTTCCTGGTCTCCTCCCACCGCGGCACCGACAACTCGCTCCTGCTGGTCATCCTCGGCGCCGTGGTGCTGGTGATCGGCGCGACGGTACGGGAACGGGGCGACGCCCAGCGCCGCCTCGCCGAGCAGGAGACCATCAGCGAGGCCGAGCGGGCGCGGCGCACGCTGCTGGAGGAACGCACCAGGATCGCCCGCGAACTCCACGACGTGGTCGCCCACCACATGTCGGTGATCACGGTCCAGGCGGACTCCGCCCCGTACAGGCTGGAGGGGCTGTCGGAAGAGGCGCGCGAGGAGTTCGGCGCGATCGCCGCGAGCGCGCGCGAGTCCCTCGGTGAGATGCGGCGGCTGCTGGTGGTCCTGCGCAGTGAGGGCACGGAGGGCGAGCGGGCGCCCCAGCCGGGCCTCGACCGGCTCCAGCAGCTGGTGGAGGCGACGGTGCGGTCCGGGCAGCCGGTCGAACTGTCGCTGCCCGCCGGGCTGACGGGTGTGCCGCAGACGGTGGACCTGTCCGCGTACCGGATCGTGCAGGAGGCGCTGGCGAACGTGGTCCGGCACGCTTCCGGCGCCCCGGCCCGGGTGTCGGTGAGCTCGGACGGCGCCCATCTGACGGTGCTCGTCGTCAACGGGCCGCCGGAGCGCGCGGGTTCGTCCCTCGCTCCGCACACTCCGCTGGAGACGACGGGGACCGGACACGGCCTGGTCGGCATGCGCGAACGCGTACGGTTGACCGGCGGCACGCTGGACACCGGCCCGCTGCCGGACGGCGGCTTCCGGGTGGCCGCACGCCTGCCCCTGCCCCCGCCCTCACCCCCTCCCGCCTCCCCTGCCTCTTCCGCCCCTGCTGCTTCTTCCGCCCCGCCCCTGCATCCGGAGGACCCGTGACCATCCGCGTGATCATCGTCGACGACCAGGCCATGGTGCGGGCGGGATTCGCGGCGCTGCTGTCGGCACAGACCGACATCGACGTGGTCGGTGAGGCGCCCGACGGGCGCCAGGGCGTCGACGTCAGCCGCCACACCCACCCGGACGTGGTCCTGATGGACGTGCGGATGCCCGAGATGGACGGCCTCGCGGCGGCCCGCGAGCTCCTGAACCCGCCGGCCGGTGTGGTGCACGTGCCGAAGGTGCTGATGCTGACCACGTTCGACGTGGACGACTACGTGTACGAGGCGCTGCGCGCCGGGGCGTCCGGCTTCCTGCTGAAGGACGCCCCTCCGGCGGACCTGATCTCGGCGGTCCGGGTGGTGGCGTCCGGCGACGCGCTGCTGGCGCCGTCCGTGACGCGGCGTCTGATCGCGGACTTCGCCCGGCAGCGGCCGTCCGGAGCCGCGCGCGGCGGAGCGGCCCTGCGGCTGAACGGACTGACGCCGCGCGAGACCGAGGTGCTGGAGCTGATCGCCCGCGGGCTGTCGAACCAGGAGATCGCGGGGCATCTGGTGCTGGCGGAGCAGACGGTGAAGACCCACATCGGTCGTGTGCTGGCCAAGCTGGACCTGCGCGACCGCGCGCAGGCGGTGATCTTCGCGTACGAGGCGGGACTTGTGGTACCGGGCACGCCCGGCCCGTCCGGCGGCTGAGGACAGAGCGGCTGCCGCCGCCGGACGCCCCCGCGCACCCCGCACCCCGTACACCCCCTACCCGGGTATCACCCCGCAGTTGGCCCCCCGGTGTGACGCTCCCTCACCCGTCGTCTTCCTACCTTCCTCTCCGACGCGCCGAACGGCGTGCGGAAGCCGGTTCAGCCGGAGAGGGAGGGTCCGATGCGCCGCTATGCGAGGACTTTGGTCGCGGTCGCCCTGGCGACGACCGTCGTGGCCGGGACGGCCGGCTGGGCATCGGGGAACGCCCAACACGCCCTGACGGGCCCGCCGCCCGGCACCGCGGCTTGGCGTTCGGATCACGTACTGGGGCGGGAGCTGCCCGATCCGGCACGGGACACTCCCGCACAAGTGGCACTGTTCTTCCGGGGGTTGAGCGAGAAGGACCGCCGGACGCTGGCCGTCCGGCATCCGCTCGTCGTCGGAAACCTGGACGGCGCACCCCTCGAACTGCGCTACCGGGCCAACGCCCTTGCCCTGAAGGCCGATCCCGACCCCCGGTACGCGAGCCTCGCCGCCGATCCGCAGCGGCAGATCCTGGCGTTCGACCCGCGCGGTCGCGGCCAAGTGGCGGAGGTCTTCGGTGATCTGAGCACCGCGCACCGGGTGTCGGTCGTCGTGCCCGGCTCGGACATCGACGCCGGGACCTTCGACCGCACGAACGACGTGTACGGCACCCCGGCCGGCATGGCCAAGTCGCTGTACGCGCAGACCGGCCGGGACAGCGCGGTGATCGCCTGGGCCGGGTACACCACCCCCGTCGGCGTCGGGGTGGACGCCGCGACCGGCTCGCTCGCCGAGGCCGGCGCGGACCGGCTGACCCGGTTCACGGACGGGCTGGCGGCCGACGGGGTGCCCGCGCCCGTGGTGTTCTGCCACAGCTACGGCTCCGTCGTCTGCGGCCTCGCCGCGTCCCGGCTGCGCGCCACCGACCTGGTCGTGCTCGGCTCGCCCGGGATGCGCGCGGACGACGTCGGCAATCTGCACACCGATGCGCGGGTGTGGGCCGCCAAGGACCCCGACGACTGGATCGACGACGTGCCGAACGTCGAGTTCGCCGGACTGGGCCACGGCAAGGACCCGGCCTCGGCCGCGTTCGGCGCCCGCCGGGTGCCCGCCGAGGACGCCCACGGGCACACGGGCTACTTCGCCCCGGGCACCGAATCGCTCCGGGCCTTCGCCGCGATCGCGGACGGCACGTTCGCCGTGGACGGCCCGTACGCCGTGGCCTCGTACGCGGAAGGGGGCCCGCGATGAGCCTGCGAGCCCTGGCCTCCCGTATCGATGCCCGTACCCCCGCCCACCGCGACCGTGCCGTCGACGGTCTGCGCGCCCTCGCCCTGCTCGCCGTGCCCACCGGGCACTGGCTGCTCGGCGGATTCCGGCTCGACGGCGGCGGCGCGCTGCACAACGCCAGTCCGCTCTCGGCCTTCGGCGGGCTCGCCCCGTTCAGCTGGGTGCTCCAGATGCTGGGCGTCTTCTTCCTGGTCGGCGGATACGCCTCGGTGCTCTCGTACCGCCGGCGGAGGTCCACCACGGCGGTCTGGCTGCGGGGCCGGATCGCCCGGCTCGGCCGGCCGGTGCTCGGGGTGACCGCCGTGTGGGCGGTGCTGATCCCGGTGCTGTCCGCGCTGGGCGTGCCGGGCGACACGCTGCGGACCGGTTCGACGCTGGTGATCCAGCCGCTCTGGTTCGTCGGCGTGTACGCGGTGGTCACCGCGCTGACGCCGTTCTGCATCAGGGCGGCGCGCAGACTCGGCGGCTGGGCGGCCGCCCCGCTGCTCGGCGCGGTCGCCGTCGTCGACCTGCTGCGCTACGGGCCGCTCGCCGACAGCATGCCGTCCTGGCTGAGCCTGCTGAACATCCTGCCGGGCTGGCTCTTCGCGTACCAGCTCGGCGTCTCCTGGGGCGAGGGCCGGATCGGGAAGCGGGGTGCCCGGTTCCTGCTCGTCGGCGGAGGCGTCCTGTTCGCGGCGCTGCTGCTGGTCCTCCACTACCCGGCGTCGATGGTCGGGGTGCCGGGCGAGGCGCGCACCAATTCGCATCCGCCGTCGCTGCTGGTCCTGGCGCTGGCCGCCGCGCAGAGCGGCGCGGCGATCCTGGTGCGCGACCGGCTCGGCGCCCTGCTGCGCAGGCCGCTGGTGTGGGCGCCGGTCGTCGTGGTCAACCTGTCGGCGATGACGATCCTGTGCTGGCACCAGACGGCGATGCTGGCGGCGGCGGTGCCCGCGTCGTTCGCCGGTGCGGTGCCCGGGCTGACCACGGGTCCCGACACGCTCGGCTGGATCCTGGCGCGGGTCGCCTGGATGCCGGTGTTCGCGGGGCTGCTGGTGCTGATCGCGCGGTACGCGCGGAGGTTCGAGGCGCCGTGGCAGGCGGGGACCCGCGCCGCGAACGCCCGCCGCGTGCTGGCGGGGGTGTTCGCGGCGGGGTTCGCGGTCTTCGCGCTGGGGCTGGCGTGAGGCGGAGCCCCGGGGGCCGCTACTCGCGCGCGGCGGACGTCGAGCTCATGTCCGGGTAGCGGTCCCCCGCCACCTGGCCGGCGATCGGCTCCAGCAGAGCCAGTTCCTCGGCGGTCAGCGTGAGCCGGGTCGCGCCGACGTTCTCCAGCAGCCGGCTGCTCTTGCGGGTGCCGGGGATCGGGACGACGGTCAGCCCGTGCACCTGGGCGCGCTGCTGGACCCACGCGAGGGCCACCTGGGCGGCCGTCGCCCCGTGCGCGGCGGCGATCTTGTGGACGGGTTCGAGCAGCGCGGCGTTGACCTTGGCGTTGTCGCCGGTGAAGCGCGGCTGGTACTTCCGGAAGTCGTTCCCGGTCAGCTCCTTGCCCGCGTCGGCGAACGCACCGGTCAGGAAGCCCCGGCCGAGCGGCGAGTACGGCACGAAGGTCACGCCGAGCTCGACGGCGGCGGGCACGGCGCTGCGCTCCACGTCCCGGCTGAAGAGCGACCACTCGGACTGGAGGGCGGCGATCGGGTGCACGGCGTGCGCCTCGCGCAGCTCCGCACCGGTGACCTCGCTGAGCCCGAGCTGCTTGACCTTGCCCTGCGCCACCAGCTCCGCCATGGCGCCGACGGACTCCGCCAGCGGGACGGACGGGTCGCGGCGGTGCATGTAGTAGAGGTCGATGACGTCGGTGTTCAGCCGGCGCAGGCTGTTCTCGACGGCCTGCCGGATGTACGCGGGGTCGTTGCGCACGCCCCGGTAGTGCGGGTCGTCGTCGCGCCGCTCGATGGCGAACTTGGTGGCCAGGGTGATCTCGTCGCGGTGCGCGCCGACGAAGGGCGCGATGAACGTCTCGTTGGCGCCGCTGCCGTAGATGTCGGCGGTGTCGAAGAGCGTGACGCCCGCGGCGAGCGCCGTCTCCAGGGTCTCCCGGGCCGCGGACTCGTCGGTGTCCCCGTAGAACTCGCTCATGCCCATGCAGCCGAGTCCCTGGACGCCGACCTGCGGGCCGTTGCTGCCGAGCTCCACGGTGGCGATCTTGTGGTCAGTCATCAGGCACTGGGCCTTTCCGGCGCCCGCCGGGCGCCTGCGTAGAACTCGATCTTGTAGTCGAGGACGGCGAGGGTGTCCTGGAGCTCCGCGATCCGCGTCCTCACATCGCGGCGGGTCGCCTCCAGCAGCTCCTGCCGTTCCTCGAAGGTGTGGTCGCCCTCGCGCAGCAGTTCCGCGTAACGGACCATGTCGGCGACCGGCATGCCGGTCAGCCGCAGCTTGCCGACGAAGGCGAGCCAGTCCAGGTCACGATTGGTGAAGCGGCGCTGGCCGGTGTGCGACCGGTCGACGTGCGGCATCAGCCCGATCCGCTCGTACCAGCGCAGCGTGTGGGCGGTCAGCCCGGTGTGGGCGGCCACCTCGCTGATGGTGTAGCGGTCCTGGCCCTCGGGGCGCGGGTGGGCCCGGGGGCCCGCTGCGCAGGCGTCCGCGTCCGTTCCTGCCGAAGTGGTCTCCATCACCGTCATGCCTCCACGCTAGAACCTTGGAGTGCACTCGAAGCAAGTGGGCCCCTTGCGGGGCCGGGTCCTCGGTTGTCGCTTGCCCCTCGTTCGGGGCCGGGGTCTCTGTCCTCAAGCGCCGGACGGGCTTGGTGGGGGCGCCGAGCCCCGCGGGGCACCCGCACAAAGCCGGCCCGTCCGGCGTTTGAGGACGGAACCCCGGAGCCATAGGCTCCAGCACATGCAGAGCCTGGCGATGATCGATAACTGGCCCGTCCCCACCGCGGCGGCGGCCGTCGTACGAGCGGACGGAACCGTCCTCGGCAGGCACGGCCCCGCCGCGCACCGCTTCCCGCTCGCCTCCGTCACCAAGCCGCTCGCCGCCTACGCGGCACTGGTGGCGTACGAGGAGGGCGCGGTCGAGCTGGACGAGCCGGCGGGCCCCGAGGGTTCCACGGTCCGCCACCTCCTCGCCCACACCAGCGGCCTCGCGTTCGACGAGCACCGGGTGACGGCCCCGCCCGGCACCCGCCGGCTGTACTCGAACGCGGGCTTCGAGGTCCTGGGCGACCACATCGCGAAGGCGACGGAGATCCCGTTCCCGGAGTACGTGCGCCAGGCGGTCCTGGGGCCGCTGGGCATGACGGCCACCGCGCTGGACGGCTCACCCGCCCGCGACGGCGTCTCGACGGTCGACGACCTGCTGCGCTTCGCCGCGGAGGTGCAGGCCCCCCGGCTCCTGGACCCGCGCACGGTCCTGGAGGCCCAGACCGTCGTCCACCCCGGCCTGAAGGGCGTACTGCCGGGCTACGGCCACCAGAACCCCAACGACTGGGGCCTCGGCTTCGAGATCCGCGACCACAAGTCGCCGCACTGGACGGGCGCTTCGTCGTCCCCCGCGACGTTCGGCCACTTCGGCCAGTCCGGCACGTTCCTGTGGATCGACCCGACGGCGGGCGCGGCATGCGTCGCCCTCACCGACCGCGCCTTCGGCCCGTGGGCGGCCGAGGTATGGCCGCCGTTCACGGACGCGGTGCTGGCGGAGCTGCAGGCTTAGCGGGGCGGCGGCGGCCGCCCCGGGCCCCGTTCGTCGGCGTCAGGCCGTGGCCACCCGCCCCGCGTACCGCTGGGTCCATCCCGCCCCGGTGTCGGCGGTGAGCACCACGTCGTAGTAGCCGTGTTCGGTCGGCCAGTGCACGACCGTGGAGGCGCCGCCGGGGACGGTGTACTTCCGGGTGCCGCCGGCGTAGTCGTTGGCCTTGAGGGTGTAACGGACAGGACGGCGGCCGTCGTTGTGCAGGCGCAGCCTGACCGTGGCGTGCCTGTCCTTCAGCAGTTCCGCGGCCACGCGCGGAATGCCGATGTGCTTCGTGCTCACGCTCGCGGGAGTCACCTGGCCGGCGAAGGAGCGCAGGAAGCCGTCGGGGCCGTAGACCGAGAAGGCGTACTTGCCGTCGGTCTCGTCCGTGTTCCAGGTGTACGAGCGAGGGGTCGCCGTGCTCACCGTGTACGGGGTGTTGGCGAAGGCGAGGTACTGGTCGGGGAAGACCTGGAGGCTCACCGCCTTGTCCGCCGGGCCGCCGGTCAGCGTCATGGACGCGGTCACCGTGCCGGCGGAGCGGTCCTCTGTGAGCGTGGCGTGCGGGTGGAAGGAGAGGCCGCGCGGCTCCAGGCGGTCGCGCGGCGGCTTCGGCGGGGTGCCGGTGACCGGGTCGGCGATGACGACCCGGCCCGGGCGCGGGTGTGCGAAGTCGATCGCGCTGGTCAGGTCGCCGGCGATGGAGCGGCGCCACTCGGTGATGTTCGGGCAGGTGAACGGCTTGCCCAGGTGCGTGGCCCAGGTCTCCAGGAACTTGATCGTCGAGGTGTGGTCGAACACCTCCGATGCGACGTAGCCGCCCCGGGTCCACGGTGAGACCAGCAGCATCGGGACCCGGGGGCCGAAGCCGTACGGGGTGGTGCCGGAGAACTCGCCGGGGGTGCCCGCCTCGGGGCGCGGGGGCAGGACGTGGTCGAACTTTCCGTCGTTCTCGTCGTAGGTGATGATCACCAGGGTGTGGTTCCAGATGTCCTCGTTGCTCTGGAGCGTCTTGAGGACCTTGTTCATGTAGCGCTCGCCGTGCACCGTGTCGAAGCCCGGGTGCTCGCTCCACGCGGCGGGCATCACCACCCAGGAGACCTCGGGGAGCGGGTGCTCGGCGCCCGGCTCGCAGGCCGCGATCAGGTCGCGGAGCACCGCGTCGAGGTTCGCCTCGGAGTCGTCGTTGGGCGTGGTGGCGCCCTCGTAGACGAAGGAGTTGGCCTTCCAGATCCTGCCGGTGCCCGGCGCGAGGTCGGCCTCGTCCGCCGTGCGGGGGTCGAAGGCCTTGAAACTGTTGGTGACGTTGCAGCCGTACTCGCCGACGTAACCGTTCTGGAGGCTGCCGGCGACGCCGTTGCCGCTGTTGTCGGAGTAGACCCGCCAGTCGATGCCGGCCTGCTGGAGCTGCTCGGGGACCGTGGTCCAGCTGCGGGAGTAGTTGTTCTGGCCGGCGTTGGTGACCTCGCCGCCGCCCGAACCGGTCATCAGGTAGTAGCGGTTCGGGATGGTCGGCCCGTGCAGTGAGCAGAAGTTCATGTCGCAGACGGTGTACTGGGAGGCGAGCGAGTACATCCACGGCATGTAGTCGGGCGTGTAGTACCACATGCAGTGGTCGCCCTTGTCCTTCACCCAGGTGTCCCAACGCCCCTCGTTGGCACCGTAGAAGTTGTGCTTGTCGCTCCAGGTGGCCGTCGAAACGGCGGGCGTCACGATGGCGCCGGTGGCGTCGCGCTGCTGGAAGACGTCGGTGCCGTCCTGGAATCTCAGGACCTGCTTGTCGTGGTGTCCGCGCGCACCGGGCAGCTGACCGAGGTAGTGGTCGAAGGAACGGTTCTCCTGCATCAGGATCACCACGTGCTTCAGGTCCGATATGTCACCCTTGAAGCCCTTGGGCAGGTGGTATTCGGCCGCACTCGCCTGCGCCCCGCCGACCGCTTCGGCGACCGGGCCGGCCGCCAGGGCGCCGAGGGAGACGGCGGCGGTCTGGAGCATCCGGCGCCGGGTGATGCGGAACTCGCTGGTGTTCTCGCCCGCGACGCCGTTCTCGGTGTCGGGGGACGAGGGCTCGGTCGTGTGGAGAGTCATCAGGGGCACCTCTGGGGGGAGAGAGATTCGGGGGAGGAACGTCGGCGCGTGCCTGCGAAAACTAGGCCGCCGGGGCGAACGGCGGGCGAAGCGTGGACGTATTCCTGAGACACCGGCAGATGTTCTTTCGCCGTTCGGCTGCCGGGTGGGGGGCTCGCCGAGGCCAAGATGCCAACAGGGCGGGCCGGGACGGTAGTCCAAGGTCACGAATGGCCGATACTCTCCCCGGCCATGACCGACATCGTCCGCGCCACCGCCTCCGACGTCCCGGCGCTCGCCGCCGTACTCGCCAGCGCCTACGCCGAGGACCCCGTCTGGTCCTGGCTGATGCCGCACGACCGGGACCGGCGACTGCGGCTCCTGTTCACGGCGCACCTCGCCCAGCAGGTGCCCGCGGGGCGGGTGTGGACCGACCCGGACCGCACGGTCGCGGCGGTGTGGGCGGAGCCCGGTCAGTGGAAGCTGCCGGTGAGCTACCTGCTGCGCAACGCCGGCACCCTGCTACGCGCGGGCCGGACCCAACTGCCCCGGACCGGCAAGCGGTTGCTCGCGCTGGAGCATCGTCATCCGGCCACGCCCGCGCACTGGTACGTGGAGTACATCGGCACCCACGCCGACGCACGCGGCACGGGGCGTGGTTCGCGGGTGCTGAGCCGGCTGCTGGAGCAGGCGGACGCGGACGGGCGGCGGCCGGTGTTCCTGGAGTCCAGCAACCGCCGCAATCTGACGTTCTACGAGCGGCACGGATTCGTCGTGCACGAGGAGATGACCTTCCGGGCCGGGCCGCCGATGTGGTCGATGTGGCGCCGGGACAGCGATCGGTAGGGCGGGCGGCTCAGTCCGGCAGTTCCCACATCAGCACCTCGGCGGGCCCGGCCGCGACCAGTTCGAGGCCCTCCTCCGCGGTGATCCGCGCCGCGTCCCCCGCCGCCAGTTCCTCGCCGCCGAGCGCGACCCCGCCCCGCACCACGTGCACGTACACCTTCGGCGCGTCCGGCACCGCCGTGCGCTCCCCCTCGGCCAGCCGGCGCACATGGAGCATCGATCCGGCGTCCGGCAGGGCGTACGGGGTGGAGTCGGCGATGCCGGGGACGGTCGTGTACGAGGGGTCGCCGCCCGGCTCCAGGGGTGCCAGCCACATCTGGAGGAACGTCAACGGGCTCTCCCCGTCGTTGCGTTCGACGTGGCGGACGCCGGAGGCCGCACTGAGGTGCTGGACGTCGCCGGGGCGTACGACCGTGGCGTGACCGGCCGAGTCGCGGTGGGTCAGCTCGCCCTCCACCACCCAGGTCACGATCTCCGTGTGGCTGTGCGGGTGCTCCTCGAAGCCCGTGCCGGGGGCGAGGCGCTCCTCGTTGCAGGCCAGGATCGGGCCGAAGCGGAGGTTGTCGGGGTCGTAGAAGGAACCGAAGGAGAAGGAGTGCCGGGACTCGATGCCGGCCGCCCCGTCCCCGCCCCTGAAACGGTCGCCCGAGCGGCGTACGGAAATCACCCGCCCACGGTAGCCCGCCCCGGGTCCTCGTGTTCGGGCCGTCCGGATACCCGGCGGTACGACCCGCGGACCGCCCCGCCCCTTCGGGCACCCGTCCGGATAGGGCAGTCTTGTCCCCGTGCCCCGACCCGATCCTGAGCAGCCCGCTGCGAACGACGCCCATCTCCATGCCGCGACCCTGAAGCGTCTGGAGCAGTCCTCCGGCCGGCTGGCCGCGAACGCGATCGCCCGCATGGACGAGTCGCTGCCCTGGTACCGGGCGATGCCACCGGAGAACCGGTCCTGGATCGGCCTGGTGGCCCAGGCCGGCATCGCCGCGTTCACCGAGTGGTTCCGGCACCCGGAGACCCCGCAGGCGATCTCGACGGATGTGTTCGGTACGGCCCCGCGCGAGCTGACCCGGGCGATCACGCTGCGGCAGACCGTCGAGATGGTGCGGACGACGATCGAGGTCATGGAGGCCGCGATCGACGAGGTCGCAGCCCCCGGTGACGAGTCGGTGCTGCGCGAGGCGCTGCTGGTCTACGCGCGGGAGATCGCCTTCGCGACCGCGCAGGTGTACGCCCAGGCCGCCGAGGCCCGCGGGGCCTGGGACGCCCGGCTCGAATCGCTCGTGGTCAACGCGGTGCTGTCCGGCGAGGCCGACGAGGGCGCGGTGTCCCGGGCCGCCGCGCTCGGCTGGAACTCGCCCGAGCACGTGTGCGTGCTCCTCGGTACGGCCCCCGACGGGGACAGCGAACTGACCGTGGAGGCGATCCGCCGGGCCGCCCGGCACGCCAAGCTCCAGGTCCTGACCGGGGTGCTCGGCAACCGCCTGGTCGTCATCGCGGGCGGCAGCGACAACCCGCTCCAGGTCGCGAAGGCCCTGATCGGCCCGTACGCGGCGGGTCCGGTCGTCGCCGGGCCCGTGGTGCCCGACCTGCTGGCGGCCACCCGGTCCGCGCAGGCGGCCGCCGCCGGGCTCAAGGCGTGCGGTGCCTGGCAGGACGCCCCGCGCCCGGTTCTCGCGGACGATCTGCTGCCGGAACGCGCGATGGCGGGCGACCCGGCGGCACGGGATCAGTTGGTGGAGGAGATCTACAGACCGCTCGAAGAAGCGGGCTCGGCTCTCCTGGAGACCCTGAGCGTCTATCTGGAACAGGCGAGCAGCCTCGAAGGCGCGGCCCGGATGCTGTTCGTCCACCCCAATACCGTGCGCTACCGGCTCCGACGTGTGACTGACGTCACCGGCTGGTCGCCTTCCGACGTCCGCTCGGCGTTCACTCTGCGGATCGCCCTGATCCTGGGGCGTCTGGCCGACAGGGATCTGCAGTCCTAGACTTTTGTCGGACATCAACAATTCCCCCTACGGTTCTTCGTCCCTGTCCCCACGGGCGTTCCGGACCGTTCACAAGAGAGAGTGTGAGGGTGCTCGTACTCGTCGCTCCCGGCCAAGGCGCTCAGACGCCCGGCTTCCTGACTCCCTGGCTCGACCTCCCCGGTGCCACCGACCGCATCGCGGCCTGGTCCGACGCCATCGGGCTCGACCTTGCCCACTACGGCACCAAGGCCGACGCGGAGGAGATCCGTGACACCGCGGTGGCTCAGCCGCTGCTGGTCGCCGCCGGTCTGCTCTCCGCCGCCGCACTGAACGCGTCGCCGGGTGTCGTCGCAGGTCACAGCGTGGGTGAAATCACCGCGGCCGCTCTCGCCGGAGTCATCGGCGACGAGGCGGCGCTGCGTTTCGTGCGGACCCGCGGGCTCGGCATGGCCGAGGCCGCCGCGGTCACCGAGACCGGCATGGCGGCGCTGCTCGGCGGTGACCCCGAGGTCACCGTCGCGCACCTGGAGAAGCTCGGCCTGACCCCCGCGAACGTCAACGGCGCCGGCCAGATCGTCGCCGCCGGGACGGCCGGACAGATCGCCGCGCTCACCGAGGACAAGCCCGAGGGCGTGCGCCGGGTGGTCCCGCTCAAGGTCGCCGGCGCGTTCCACACGCACCACATGGCTCCCGCGGTCGAGCGGCTCCGCGAGGCCGCCACCGCCCTGGAGGTCTCCGACCCGGCCGTGACATATGTCTCCAACGCCGACGGGAAGACGGTAGCCACCGGCGCGGAGGTCATCTCCCGGCTGGTCGGCCAGGTCGCCAACCCGGTCCGCTGGGACCTGTGCATGGAGACGTTCAAGGAGCTCGGCGTGACGGCGATCGTCGAGGCCTGCCCCGGCGGCACGCTCACCGGTCTCGCCAAGCGCGCCCTGCCCGGCGTGGAGACGCTCGCGCTCAAGACCCCCGACGACCTCGACGCGGCCCGCGCGCTCATCGCTGAGCACGCGGGCGCCTAAGGAGCCCGAGAGCATGTCGAAGATCAAGCCCAGCCAGGGCGCCCCGTACGCACGGATCATGGGTGTCGGCGGCTACCGTCCGACCCGTGTCGTGCCCAACGAGGTGATCCTCGAGACGATCGACTCGTCCGACGAGTGGATCCGCTCCCGGTCCGGCATCGCCACCCGCCACTGGGCCTCCGAGCAGGAGACCGTGGCCGCGATGTCCGTCGAGGCGTCCGGCAAGGCCATCGCCGACGCCGGGATCACGCCGGAGCAGATCGGCGCGGTGGTCGTCTCCACCGTGTCGCACTTCAAGCAGACCCCGGCCATCGCCACCGAGATCGCGCACAGGATCGGTGCCGGCAAGCCCGCCGCCTTCGACATCTCGGCCGGCTGCGCGGGCTTCGGCTACGGTCTGACGCTCGCCAAGGGCATGATCGTCGAGGGCTCGGCGGAGTACGTGCTCGTCATCGGCGTGGAGCGGCTGAGCGACCTCACCGACCTGAGCGACCGCGCGACGGCGTTCCTGTTCGGTGACGGCGCCGGTGCCGTCGTCGTCGGCCCGTCCCAGGTGCCGGCCATAGGCCCGACGGTCTGGGGCTCCGAGGGCGACAAGTCCGACACGATCAAGCAGACCGTGGCGTGGGACACCTTCCACGCCGACCGTCCGGAGAAGTTCCCGGCCATCACGCAGGAGGGCCAGGCGGTCTTCCGCTGGGCCGTCTTCGAGATGGCGAAGGTCGCCCAGCAGGCGCTGGACGTGGCCGGGATCGCCCCGGAAGACCTGGACGTCTTCATCCCGCACCAGGCCAACATGCGGATCATCGACTCGATGGTGAAGACCCTGAAGCTGCCGGAGCACGTCACGGTCGCCCGTGACGTGGAGACCACCGGCAACACCTCCGCCGCCTCGATTCCGCTCGCAATGGAGCGGCTTCTGGCGACCGGTCAGGCGAAGAGCGGCGACACCGCGCTCGTCATCGGCTTCGGGGCGGGTCTCGTCTACGCCGCGACGGTCGTTACCCTCCCCTAGGCACACCGGGTCTTTTCGCCCGGACACCCGAACCCAGCAGATATACACCGAAGGAGCGCCAACATGGCCGCCACGCAGAAGGAGATCCTCGACGGTCTCGCCGAGATCGTCAACGAGATCGCCGGTATCCCGGCGGAGGACGTCCAGCTGGACAAGTCCTTCACCGACGACCTGGACGTCGACTCGCTGTCCATGGTCGAGGTCGTCGTCGCCGCCGAGGAGCGCTTCGACGTCAAGATCCCCGACGAGGACGTCAAGAACCTCAAGACGGTCGGCGACGCCACCGACTACATCCTCAAGCACCAGGGCTGATCCCAGCCCGGCTGTGTCGCCACCCGGCGGTGGCGCCGCTGATTCACGACCCTCTACACGTGGAGAAGATTTTCCAGTGAGCTCGACCAATCGCACCGTGGTCGTCACCGGTATCGGCGCAACCACTCCGCTGGGTGGCGATTCCGCATCGACCTGGGAAGGTCTGATGGCCGGCCGGTCCGGCGTCAAGCCCCTTGAGGGCGAACGTTTCGCCGAACTGCCCGTACGGATCGCGGCCCTCGCGGCCGTCGACCCGTCCGAGGTCCTGCCCCGTCCGCTCGCCCGCAAGCTGGACCGCTCGGCGCAGTTCGCGCTGATCGCGGCCCGGGAGGCGTGGGCGGACGCGGGCTTCACCGGCAAGGCCGGTGAGGACGAGAACGTCCGGCCCGAGCGGCTGGGATCGGTCATCGCCTCCGGCATCGGCGGCGTGATCACCCTGCTCGACCAGTACGACGTGCTGAAGGAGAAGGGCGTACGCCGCGTCTCCCCGCACACCGTGCCCATGCTCATGCCGAACGGCCCGGCCGCCAACGTGGGCATCGAGGTGAACGCCCAGGCGGGCGTCCACACCCCGGTCTCCGCCTGTGCGTCTGGTGCCGAGGCCATCGGCTACGCCGTCGAGATGATCCGCACCGGCCGCGCCGATGTGGTCCTCGCCGGTGGCACCGAGGCGGCGATCCACCCGCTGCCGATCGCCGCGTTCGCCAACATGATGGCGATGTCCAAGAGCAACGACGAGCCCGAGAAGGCCTCGCGTCCGTACGACACGGGCCGTGACGGCTTCGTCCTCGGCGAGGGTGCCGGAGTCGTCGTGCTGGAGTCCGCGGAGCACGCCGCCGCGCGTGGTGCCCGGGTCTACTGCGAGGTGCTGGGCCAGGGGCTGTCCGCGGACGCCCACCACATCGCCCAGCCCGAGCCGACCGGGCGCGGTATCGCCGCGGCGATGCAGAACCTGCTGGACCAGACGGACCTCAAGCCGTCCGAGGTCGTGCACCTGAACGCGCACGCGACGTCCACGCCGCAGGGTGACCTCGCGGAGCTGAAGGCCCTGAGCAAGGTCCTGGGCGACGACCTGAACCATGTCGCGATCTCGGCGACGAAGTCGATGACGGGTCATCTGCTCGGTGGCGCGGGCGGTATCGAGACCGTGGCGACGGTGCTCGCGCTGCACCACCGGATGGCTCCGCCGACCATCAACATCGAGCACCTCGACGAGGCGGTCGAGGCGGACATCGTGCGCGATGCGCCGCGTCCGCTGCCGGAGGGGCCGATCGCGGCGATCAACAACTCGTTCGGGTTCGGCGGGCACAACGTGGTCCTGGCGTTCCGCACGGTGTGATCTTCGCGCCTGTACGCATGAAGCCCGCTTCCCCTGTCCTGGGGAGGCGGGCTTCATCCGTGGCACGGTGCGTTCCGGGGCAGAGCCCCAAAATCAAGCCCCGCCGGCGCTTGAGGCGCGGGGTCCGGGGCGGGGCCTCGGTGCTCGGGCCGGCGCGGGCGGGCGTGCCCGGAAGGTCACACCACCTGGTGGAGCCACCGCACAGGCGCACCCTCGCCCGCGTGGCGGAAGGACTCCAGTTCGTCGTCCCAGGGCTTGCCCAGGAGTTTCGCGACCTCCGCCTCCAGGTCGCTCTCCCCCCGCAGCGACCGCGCCAGCGCGGCCCGCAGACGGTCCTCGGGGACCAGGATGTCGCCGTGCATGCCGGTGACGGCGTGGAAGATGCCGAGCCCGGGCGTGGAGCTGTAGCGCTCGCCCTCCGCGGTCGGCGACGGCTCCGCCGTCACCTCGAAGCGCAGCAGGTCCCAGCCGCGCAGCGCGGAGGCGAGCTGCGAGGCCGTGCCGGGGCCGGCCTGCCAGGAGAATTCGGACCGCCAGGTGCCGGGCGCGGCCGGCTGTCTGATCCAGTCGAGCTGGACCCGCACGCCGAGAACACCCGCCACCGCCCATTCGACGTGTGGGCAGAGCGCGCGCGGTGCGGAGTGAACGTACAGAACTCCACGTGTCGTCACCGGGACCTCCAGTGTGGGACGAGGTTCGCCTTCCCCAGCGGCCTCGCGCCCGTACCACCTCTTACCGGCCGGTCCCCGAGGCTGTCATCAGTAAACAGCATCGGGAGTTAATATCCGGAAAAGGGACAGTATGTGACGTGATGTGATGTTCGGAAACCACCCGAGTGGAGCCGGGTGGCCGAAAGAGCCACTGGTTCGACGGGGAAAAGCTACCGTGCGGCGGCGTCCGAGGTGTGACGTACCGTCGGTCCTGGGCCCATGATTCGCTCAGCATTCACCCGGCAGGGCGCGCGGGCCCGCCGACCGGTGCCGCACGGGTGTGCCGGCGGCATGGGACAGGAGGGGACGAGGACATGCCGGATCGCTCCGTACGGCACCGCTCGCGCACCGCACTGGCCGCGCTGGCCGCGGTGTCATGTCTGGGCACGGCCGTGCTGACGGGCTGTGACTCCGGGTCCGACGGGACGACGAAGGGCGCGGCGGCCGGAGAGGGCCGGCGGCCCGCGGCGGCGGTGCCGGTCTGGGACCGCAGTCCGCGGTCCGTCGCCGCGGTCGGGGACTCCATCACCCGTGGCTTCGACGCCTGTTCGGTGCTGGCCGACTGTCCCGAGGCCTCCTGGTCGACCGGTACGGACAGCGCGGTGCGCAGTCTCGCGGTGCGGCTGCTCGGCGCCTCGGGCGCGGCGGCCCGCAGCTGGAACCACGCCGAGACGGGGGCCAGGATCGCCCAGTTGCCGGAGCAGATGGCGCTGGCCGCGAAGGAGGACCCGGAGCTGGTGACGGTGATGATCGGCGCCAATGACGCGTGCCGGGACTCGGTGCGGGTGATGACGCCGGTGGCGGACTTCCGTGCGTCGTTCGAGGCGTCGATGCGTCAGCTGCGGAGCGCGGCGCCGAAGGCCCAGGTGTACGTGTCGAGCGTGCCGGACCTGAAGCGGCTCTGGTCGACGGGCCGGGGCAGTCAGCTGGGCAAGCAGATCTGGAAGCTGGGCATCTGCAAGTCGATGCTGGGCGACGCGGACGACATGAGCGCGTCGGCGGTGGCCCGGCGCGCGGCGGTGCAGGAGCGCGTCGTCGCGTACAACGAGGTGCTGCGCGAGGTGTGCGCGAAGGACCGGCGCTGCCGTTACGACGGCGGGGCGGTGTTCGACTACCGCTTCACCGGCAAGCAGCTCAGCCAGTGGGACTGGTTCCACCCGGGGCGGAACGGGCAGGCCAGGCTGGCCGAGATCGCCTACCGCAACGTCACGGCGGCACGGCCTCCCGCGTAGAGTTTCCGATCATGGAGACGGGTTCGGGCACGGTCACGCGTACGGAGCACTTCGGCACGCTCGGGGACGGTGCCGAGGTGCACCGCTGGACGCTGGAGCGCGGCGGTACGCGGGTGCGCGTCCTGACGTACGGCGGCGTCGTGCAGTCGGTCGAGGTGCCGGACCGGGACGGTGCGCGGGCCGGGGTGGCGCTCGGGCTGCCGGATCTCGCCTCGTACCTCCAGTACACCGGCCCGTACTTCGGCGCGCTGGTCGGGCGGTTCGCGAACCGGATCGGCGGCGCGGCGTTCACCCTCGACGGGCGGACGCACCACGTCACGCGCAACGAGGGCCGCAACCATGTGCACGGCGGGGCCCGCGGCTTCGACAAGCGTGTGTGGGAGGCCCGCGGGATCGCGGACGGCGTGGAGCTGTCCCTGGTCGCCGCGGACGGCGAGGAGGGCTTCCCGGGGCGGCTTGAGCTGTCGGTGGCGTACACCCTGGACGAGGACGGGGCGCTGCGGATCGCGTACCGGGCGACGACGGACGCGCCGACCGTGCTGAACCTGACGAACCACACGTACTGGAACCTGGCGGGCGCCGAGTCCGGCAGTGCGCTGGGTCAGCGGCTGCGGATCGCGGCCGGGCGGATCACCCCGGCGGACGCGGAGTCGCTGCCGACGGGTGAGTTCCTGCCGGTGGACGGGACCCGGTTCGACTTCCGGGAGCCGCGGCCGGTCTCCAAGGAGTACGACCACAACTTCGTGCTCGACGAGGGCGTGGCGGGTCCGGTGGCCGAGCTGTACGACGAGGTGTCGGGGCGCGTCCTGACCGTCTCGACGACGGAGCCGGGCATGCAGCTGTACACGGCGGACCACTTCGACGGGCGGCCCTTCGGTCCGTGCGCCGGGATCGCGCTGGAGACCCAGCACTTCCCGGACTCGCCGAACCGGCCGGAGTTCCCGAGCACGGTGCTGCGGCCGGGCCAGGAGTACGTGTCGACGACGGTGTACGGCTTCTCGGCGCGCTGAGGACCGGCGCCGGCAAGGCCGTTCTGACCTGCGAGAACGCCGGTATTACAAGATCGTTAAGCGGCACCTGGGAGTGATTCCGGGCGGTCTACGCGCGTTCGCGAAATGCGCCCCTTTCCGCGCCCCTCAGGGTGGCCGCATGACTTCCAAGCCCACCGGACCGACGTCCGGCCTGCCCTCACGCCGCACCATGATCGCGGGCGCCGCCGCCGGCGTCGCGGCCCTCGCCACCACCGCCGCCCGTGCGGACGCGGCCGCGTCCGGCTCTCCCGCCGCGCCCGCCCCTCTCGCGGCCCCCGGTTCCGACTGGGAGGCCTGCCTGACCGTCGCCCGCGCCGTTCTCGTACGCGACGAGCAGGACGAGTCGCTGGTGCCGCACTACCGCGACGTCCTGCTCACCAAGGGCCTGCCGCGCAGCGGCAAGGACCCGAAGAAGGTGCTGATCGTCGGCGCGGGTCCGGCCGGGCTGACCGCCGCCCATCTGCTGCGCGAGGCCGGGCACACCGTCACCGTGATCGAGGCGAACGGCAACCGGGTCGGCGGCCGGATCAAGACCTTCCGCACCGGCGGCCACGAGAACGCGAAGTCGCCCTTCACCGACCCGAAGCAGTACGCCGAGGCCGGCGCGATGCGCATCCCGGACAGCCACCCGCTCGTCACCGGGCTCATGGACAGCTTCGAGCTGAAGCGCCGCCGCTTCCATCTCGTCGACGTCGACGGCACGGGACAGCCCGTCAACCACACCTGGATCCACGTCAACGGCATCCGGGTCCGCAAGGCGGACTACGCGAAGAAGCCGCAGGCGGTCAACCGCTCCTTCGGGGTCCCCGCGGCGTTCGAGGACAAGACCGCATCGGCCATCGTGCGCGAGGCGTTCGCCCCCGTGCGCAAGGAGTTCGAGGGCAAGGAGGGCTCGGAGCTCGTCAAGGGCTGGGCCCGGGTCATCCAGAACTACGGCCACTGGTCGATGTTCCGCTTCCTCACCGAGGAGGCCGGGCTCGACGAGCGCACCATCGACCTCATCGGCACCGTCGAGAACCTCACATCGCGGCTCCCCCTCGCCTTCGTGCACAGCTTCATCGGCGCCTCCCTGATCAGCCCGGACACCGCGTTCTACGAGCTGCCCGACGGCACGGCGACGCTGGCCGACGCCATGTACGCACGCGTCGAGGACCTGGTGCACCTGGACCGCCGGGCCGCCAGGATCAGCCACGGCGATGACGGGGTCCGGGTCGAGACGGTGTCGGAGGGCCGGGACGGCACGGTGGTGCGGGAGACGTTCACCGGCGACCGGGCGATCATCACCGTGCCGTTCTCAGGTCTGCGGCACGTCCCGGTCACGCCGCCGCTCTCGTACGGCAAGCGGCGCGCGATCACCGAGGTCCACTACGACACGGCCACGAAGGTGCTGCTCGAATTCAGCCGCCGCTGGTGGGAGTTCGAGGAGAAGGACTGGAAGGAGGAGCTGGAGAGGGTCCGGCCCGGTCTGTACGACGAGTACCGGCTCGGCAGGGCGCCGGCCGACGGTTCGCTGCTGGGTGCCCACCCCTCCGTACCGTCCGGGCACATTCCGCCCAACCAGCGCGTGCACTACGCGGCGTACCGCGCGACCGCCCGCAACCAGCCCGAGGCGGCCCACGTCATCGGCGGCGGATCGGTCACCGACAACGCCAACCGCTTCATGTACCAGCCCTCGCACCCGGTCGACGGGAGCAGGGGCGGGGTGCTCCTGGCGTCGTACAGCTGGGCCGACGACGCCCTGAAGTGGGACTCGCTGGACGACGACGAGCGCTATCCGCACGCGCTGGGCGGGGTCCAGGACGTGTACGGACAGCGCATCGAGGTCTTCTACACGGGGGCGGGCGCCACCCAGTCGTGGATGCGTGACCCGTACGCGTACGGCGAGGCGGCCGTCCTGCTCCCCGGGCAGCACACCGAACTGCTCGCCGATGTGCGGTCGGTGGAGGGGCCGCTGCACTTCGCGGGCTGTCACACGTCCGTCAAGCCCGCCTGGATCGAGGGGGCGCTGGAGTCGGCGGTCCGCACGGCGCTGGAGGTGCACACGAGCTGACCGACGGCAGGAGCTCTAGTCCTCGCCCGGGCCGTCGCCGGGGCCGCCCGCGCCGTCCCCCACCAGGTCGCGCGCCAGCAGGGTCGCCCCCGCGACGGCACCCGGCATCAGGAAGACGGCGACGAACGGGATCAGGAAGGCGAGCCCCAGGGGTACGCCGAAGCCGAGGACCAGCAGCCGGCGGCCGCGCAGCAGGGCGAGCCGCTCCTTCAGCGCCATGCCGCGGCGCTGGAGGGCGACGGCGGTGAGTTCCTCGGCGAGGAAGTACCCCGTGACGCAGAAGCCGAGGACCGGGACGACGGTCTGTCCGGCGACCGGGACGAATCCGAGGGCGAAGAGCAGGATCGCGTACAGCGCGACGCGCACCAGGATGCGCACGCTGTCGCGGGCGGAGATCCACAGCTCCCGCCACAGCGGCAGCCCGGACTCGGGGACCTCCCCGCCCTCGGCCCGGTCCACCTCCTCCGACAGCGACTCGTAGAAGGGCTGTCCGACGAGCAGGGTCACGGCGGTGAAGGTGATGACGGCCAGGAAGAGGCCGAGCGCGAAGACCAGCACGGTGAGGGTGGTGCGCAGCAGGCCGAGCCAGGGCGAGGACCAGTCGTCGGCGAACGGTGTCGCCCAGTCCGCCAGGTCGTCGGCCCCGTAGCCGAGGCCGACGAGGGCGCCCGCGTACAGGAAGAGGGTGATCAGGCCGGGCAGCAGCCCTATGCCGAACCACTTGCCGTGCCGGGCGACCCAGCGCTGCCCCTTGATCAGATAGCCGAGGCCCGCCCCGAGATCACGCATGGCGTCAGCCTAACGGGACCGGGGGGCGGGCCCCTTCGCGGGAGGGGGCTGTGGTCAGGAGAGGCGGATCATGTTCCAGGACATCGGCTCCAGCACGGCCCGCAGCACTCCCCCGTCGAGTGCCGTGCCCTCGGCCGGGTGGGGAGTGACGCGGCCGGGTTCGGTGAGGGTGTTGCGGGCGTCCGGGTCGGCGTCGGCGAGGACCTGGTGCTCGGCGATCCCCGTCAGGCCGAGCCCGTGCAGGGCGACTTCGAGCGGGAGGGCCGCGGACTGGCTGCGGTTGACCGCGAAGACGGTGACCGCGCCGGTCTCCGGGTCGCGGACGGCAGTGGCGTGCAGCAGGTCCGTCTCACCGTACTTCGCGGTCGTGTACGTGGGCGAGTCCACCCGGACGTCCAGGACCTGGCCGCGGCCGTGCCGGGCGGCCTGGGCGAACGGGAAGAACGTGGTCTGGCGCCAGGCGGGTCCGCCGGGTTCGGTCATGATCGGGGCGATCACGTTGACCAGTTGTGCCAGGCAGGCCACCGTCACCCGGTCGGCGTGGCGGAGCAGGGCGATGAGCAGGGTGCCGAAGACGACGGCGTCGGTGACCGAGTAGCTGTCCTCCAGCAGGCGCGGCGCCTCGGGCCAGTCGAGGGGGTTCGCCTCGGCCTCCTGCTGACTGCGGGCCATGTACCAGACGTTCCACTCGTCGAAGGAGAGGTTGATCCTCTTCGTGGACTTCAGCCGGGCCCCGACGTGGTCGCAGGTGGCGACGACGTCCTCGATGAAGGACTCCATGTCCACGGCGGACGCCAGGAACGAGTCGCGGTCGCCGCCGAGTTCCTCGTAGTAGGCGTGCAGCGAGACGTAGTCGACGAGGTCGTAGGTCTCGGCGAGGACCGTGGCCTCCCACGCGGCGAAGGTGGGCATGGAGCGGCCGGAGGAGCCGCAGGCGACGAGTTCGACGGACGGGTCGATCTGCCGCATGGCGCGGGCCGTCTCGGCGGCGGTCCTGCCGTACTCCTCGGCGGTCTTGTGGCCGGTCTGCCAGGGGCCGTCCATCTCGTTGCCCAGGCACCACAGCCTGATGCCGAAGGGGTCCTTGTCGCCGTGCGCGATGCGGCGCTCGGAGAGTTCGGTGCCGGCCGGGTGGTTGGCGTACTCCTGGAGCTCGATGGCCTCCTGGACGCCGCGGGTGCCGAGGTTGACGGCGAGCATCGGCTCGGCCTGCGGGCCGATCTTCCTGAGGAAGGCGATGTACTCGGAGAGGCCGAAGCGGTTCGTCTCGGTGGAGCGCCAGGCGAGGTCGAGGCGGCGCGGCCGTTCGTCGGCGGGGCCGACGCTGTCCTCCCAGCGGTAGCCGGAGACGAAGTTGCCGCCGGGGTAGCGGATGGCGGTGACGCCGAGTTCGCGGATGAGTTCCAGGACGTCGGTCCGCAGGCCCGCCTCGTCGGCCGAGGGGTGGCCCGGCTCGTATATGCCGTCGTAGACGCAGCGGCCGAGGTGCTCGACGAACGAGCCGAAGAGGCGGGGGTCGACGTCGCCGACGGTGAACGCCGGGTCGAGGGTGAATCGGGCGGTGCGGGTCATGACGTCCTTCGGGGTCGGGTTGCGGATCTCGGTGCGCGTCACTGGCCGGCCAGCCCGGTGTGGGCGACGCCGCTGACGATCTGGCGCTGGAAGAAGACGAAGACGACGATGAGCGGCAGTCCGGCCATCAGCCCGCCGGCCATGAGCTGGGCCCACTGGATGCCGTAGGAGTTCATGACGGTCGCGATGCCGTTCGGCATGGTCATCAGGTCGGGGTTGTTGGTCACCATGTACGGCCAGAGGAAGTTGTTCCACGACGCGATGAAGGTGAAGATGCCGACCGCGGAGAGGGAGGGCCTGGAGAGCGGCACGATGATGGTGAAGAAGACCCGCCAGCGGCCGGCGCCGTCGATGAACGCCGCCTCCTCCAGCTCTTTCGGGATGCCCTGGAAGAACTTGTAGAGGATGTAGACCATCGCGGCGGGCGCGCACTGCGGCAGGATCATGCCCCAGTAGGTGTCGACCATGCCCATCTGCTGGACCGTGGTGAACAGCGGGACGCCGAGGACTGCGGGCGAGACCATCAGGCCCGCCATCACCGTGCCCATGAGGAACGCCTTGCCCCTGAACTCGGTGCGGGCGAAGCCGTATCCGGCGAGCGCGCTGACGAGCAGCACGACGACGGTGACGCAGATGGAGACGACGAGCGAGTTCACGAACCAGTCGGTGATGTTGCCGGTGGCGAAGAGCGCCTTCCACGCCTGGCCCGTCCAGTCCTCCGGCAGCCAGTGCGCCGGCACCTCGACGGCCTCGGTCTCCGACTTGAGCGAGGTGAACAGCGCCCAGGCGAGCGGCGCCAGGAACACGGCCGAGACGGCGACGCCGATGAGGGTGAGCACGACCTGGCTCGGTGACCAGGGCTTGCGGGTACGGGACTTGACGGGCGCCTGCGCGGTGTCGGCGGTCATCGGGCGTCCTCCTCACGGTTGCGCAGCAGCCACATCCGGGCGAGGGCGACGGCCGCGATGATGACGAAGAAGATGATGGAGATCGCGGAGGCGTAGCCCACGCGGTAGCTGGTGAAGCCCTCTTCGAGCGTGTACTGCACGAAGGTGCGGGTCGACCCCTCGGGCCCGGGGCCGAAGTCCTGCATCACGACGGCCTGGTCGAAGACCTGGAGCGAGGCGAGGATCTGCAGCGCGATCACGAGGCCGGTGATGTTGCGCAGCATGGGCAGGGTGATGTGGACCATGCGGTGCCAGACGTTCGCGCCGTCCAGTTCGGCGGCCTCGTAGAGGTGTGCGGGGATGTTCTGGAGCGCGGCGAGGTAGAGCAGGAAGCTGAAGCCGACCGTCCACCACAGGGTGGTGATGACGACGGCGAGCATCGCGTACGACGTGCCGGTCAGCCACGGCGTATCGAGGCCGAAGAGGTAGTTGACCATGCCCGTACCGGGGTTGAACAGCCACTGCCACAGGTTGCCCGCGACGGTCGACGGCAGCAGGAACGGGATGAAGAAGCACAGCCGCCACAGCCATTTTCCGCGCTCGATGTGGTGGGCGAGCAGCGCGAGGAGGAGGGCGAGGACCGTGATGCACGGCACGACGAGCAGCGTGAAGTAGGCGCTGTGGCCGAGCGCGTCCCACATCAGCTGGTCGTGCAGGGCCTCGCGGTAGTTGTCGAGGCCGACGAAGCCCGCGCCGTCGCCGGAGATGTTGGCGTCCGTGAGGCTCAGGTAGACGCCGCGCAGCAGCGGCCAGATCACGAAGAGCGCGAACAGGACGAGGAACGGGGCGACGAACCATCCGCCGTGCTGGAAGCCCTGCCTGCGGCGGGCCGTGGGGCTGTCGGCGGCGGTCCTCGCGCGGGTGGGTGCGAGGACGGCCTGGGGTGTGGTCGTCGTCATGCGGCCGCTCCTGCCTGCGCCGCGGTCCTGCCGTCCATGGGGTTCTTCATCGCGAGGAGCTCGGCGAGGGTGCTCCTCATGCGGCGGGCGGCGGCCTCGGGCCTGGCGGAGCCGAGCATGGAGGATGCGGCGATCGGTCCGACGCGCTGGGCGAGGATGCCGGTGGAGCCCGCGAACCACACCTTGGGCTCGGTGGCCTGGTGGTCCATCGCGGAGACGTACTCGTTCTGCGGTTCGAGCTTCTTGTACGCGGCCGTGGACAGCGTCGGCGTGTAGGCGGGGATGTGCCCGCCCGCGGCCCACTGCTGTGCGTGCCTGACGACGTAGGCGGCGAGTTCGTGGGCGGCCTCGTTGGCGTCGCCGCCGCGGCCTGACTGGTGCGGCAGGACGAAGGAGTGCGATTCGGCGTGGGTGGCCCGCTTGCCGAAGACGGGCGGCAGTGGCGTGGCGCCGTACTCGGTCTTCGCTCCGTCGAACACCGGCACCGACCAGTTGCCCTCCCAGCAGAACGGGGAGCCGTTGAGGAACTGTTCGGCGCCCGCGGCCCCGGCGAAGCCCGGGTCGGAGTACCCGTCGGTGATGTGCCGGCGCATGAACTCCAGGACCTGGGTGGCCTTGTCCGTGTCGAAGGTGACGTCGGAGTCGGCGGCGTCGAACCAGGTGCCGCCGAGCTGGGTGTAGAAGGCGACGAAGAACCACCACTGGAAGTTCTGGTCGTTGGCCCACAGACCGATGGTCTGCAGTCCCTTCTTCGTGGCCTTCTTCGCCTCCTTGAGCACGTCGAACCACTCCTCGGTGGACGTGACGGGCACGATCCGCCCGTCGTCGCCGAGCAGGCCGGCCTTCCTCAGCACGTCCTTGCGGTAGAAGCAGAGCTGGACGTGGATGTCGAGCGGGAGGGCGTAGAGCTTGCCGTCGACGACGGCGCGCTTCCACAGCGCGGGGTTGAAGTCGGCTTCCCTCACGCCGTACTTGGCGAGCAGGCCGACGTCCCAGGGGTCGAGCAGGCGGCCCGGTGAGAACCCGGTGACGCGGCCCAGGTGCATGACGCCGAGGTCCGGTGCGCGGTTGCCCGCCGCCGCCATGGCGAGCTTGGTGTAGAAGGGGCTGCCCCACTGGAGCGTCGAGTCCTTCACCTCGGTGCCGGGGTGCTCCCTGCGGAAGGCGTCGAGCATCGCGATCATGTTGTAGCCGTCGCCGCCGCTGAAGAGGTTCCAGTAGCGGACCCGGGTGGCCGCGTCCGACGCGAGGGCGTCCGCACCGCTTCCCAGCGCCGCGAAGCCGAAGCTGCCGGCGACGGCCGCACCGCCGAGGCCGGTGATCAGTTGCCTGCGATTCAGGCCAGGTCGTCCCATGCCCCGCCCTCACTGTTCGATATACCGGATGACGCCCGTAACTTCGAACGGACCGTAAAATCGAAGCGCTTGCGCGTCAATGGGTCGCGCAAGAATTCCGGACAATGTCCGGGGTGTCGAACAGGAGGGGCGGGCCGGGACCGGGAACGGCCGAGGGCCGCACCTGGTGGGGTGCGGCCCTCGGCTGTGTACGAGTGGTGCGAACGGTCAGACGACCGAGAGCGCCACCTTGATGTTGCCGCGCGTGGCGTTCGAGTACGGGCAGACCTGGTGGGCCTTCTCGATGAGCGCCTGCGCGGTCGCCGCGTCCACGTTCGGGATGGTCGCGGTGATCGCGACCTCCAGACCGAAGCCACCGGCCTCCGTCTTGCCGATGGAGACCGCGGCGGTCACCGTGGAGCCGGTGATGTCGGCCTTCTCCTGGCGCGCCACGACGCCGAGCGCGCCCTGGAAGCAGGCACTGTAACCGGCGGCGAAGAGCTGCTCCGGGTTGGTGCCGGCGCCGCTGCCGCCCATCTCCTTCGGCGGGTTGACGACCACGTCGAGCTTGCCGTCGTCCGAGGAGACCCTGCCGTCACGGCCGTTCTCGGCGGTGGCGACGGCGGTGTACGCGACGGTGATGTCCTGAATGGTCATGCTGGGGGATTCCTCCTGCTGATGCGCCGCGACTCGCGCCCACGATCGCGACGGCCTGGGACGAGCCTAACGGGTGCCCGGACGGGCGGTTCAGCCGAGGGAGACGATCATCTTCCCGGTGTTCTCGCCGCGGAGCAGACCGAGGAAGGCCTCGAAGCCGTTCTCGATGCCCTCGACGACGGTCTCGCGGTACTTCAGCTCGCCGGAGGCCAGCCAGCCGGCCACCTCCTGGACGAACTGCCCCTGGAGGTCGGCGTGGTCGCCGACGAGCATGCCCTGGAGGCGCAGCCGCTTGCCGATGACGAGGGCGAGGTTGCGCGGGCCGGGGGTGGGCTCGGTCGCGTTGTACTGGGCGATCATGCCGCAGATGGTCGCGCGGCCGTGCACGTTGAACGAGGAGATCGCGGCTTCGAGGTGCTCGCCGCCGACGTTGTCGAAGTAGACGTCGATGCCGTCGGGGGCGGCCTCGCGCAGCTGCTGAGCGACGGGGCCGTTCTTGTAGTTGAAGGCGGCGTCGAAGCCGTACTCCTCGACCAGGAGCTTGACCTTCTCGTCGGAGCCGGCGGAGCCGATGACCCGCGCGGCGCCCTTGATCTTCGCCATCTGGCCGACCTGGCTGCCGACCGCACCGGCGGCGCCGGAGACGAAGACCACGTCGCCCTCCTTGAAGGAGGCCACGTCGAACAGGCCGGCGTAGGCGGTGAGACCGGTCATGCCGAGCACGCCGAGGTAGGCGGAGAGCGGGGCGAGGGAGGCGTCGACCTTCACCGCGTGCTTGGCGGGGACGTCGGCGTACTCTCGCCAGCCCAGACCGTGCAGCACGTGGTCGCCGACCGCGAAGCCCTCGGCGTTCGACGCGACGATCTCGCCGACCGCGCCACCCTCCATGGGGTGGTCCAGCTTGAACGGCGGGGTGTACGACTTCACGTCGTTCATCCGGCCGCGCATGTACGGGTCGACCGAGAAGTGCAGGTTGCGGACGAGGACCCGGCCCTCGGCGGGAGCGGTGACCGGCGCCTCACGCAGTGCGAAATCCTCGGCCTTCGGCCAGCCGTGCGGACGGGCTACGAGGTGCCATTCACGGCTGGACGTGGGAAGAGTTGCAGACATGGGCTCGGGTTCTCCTCGATGACTGGGGGATGCGGAGGGGTGGAGTCACGGAAGCGGTTCGGCCGGAGCGGAAAAGCTTCATGAGGTGAAACAACCATGCGCCTGGATATTTCACCTTGTCAAGTAACCGGCTATCCTCGATGTCATGGCCACCCCGCGCACGGACCCGCTGACCCTCGAAGTCGTCGAGCTGATCGGCTCGGTCGTGGCGCGGTACTACGAGGAGTACGAGCAGGCCGCGTCCGCCCACAGCCTCACCGGCGCCCAGGCCCGCGTCCTCGGACTGCTCTCCCTGGATCCGCTGCCGATGCGCCGGATAGCCCAGAAGCTGAAGTGCGAGCCGTCGAACGTCACGGGGATCGTCGACCGTCTCGAGGCGCGCGGACTGGTGGAGCGGCGGCCCGATCCGGCCGACCGGCGGGTGAAGCTGGCCGCGCCCACGGAGGAGGGCGCCCGGACGGCCCGGAAGCTGCGCGACTCGCTCGGCTTCGCCCGCGAACCCCTGGCGGGTCTCTCGGACCAGGAGCGCGCGGTCCTGCGGGACCTGCTGCGCCGGATGCTGGGGATGGAACCGGCCGACCTCTCCTGAGCGGCGTTCCTCAGGGGCTCAGCAGAACCACGGGAACCAGCAGTCGTCGTCCGTGGGGGTCGGTGACGGGGTGGGGGTCGGCGTGGGCACGGGCTGCGTCGGGGTCGCGGACGGTGACGGTCCGCCGCCGGTGCCGCCCGGCTCCGTGGGACCACCGGTGGTGACCGACGGGGCCGCCGACGGCGGTACGGAGACCGGGGCCGGGGCCGCCGGTGCCGAGGTGACCCCGCCGGGGCGCGCCTCGGCCGTGGCCCGGTCCGGCCGGGCGGCGGCCGAGGAGTGTGCGTCGGTCGCGGGGACGACGGACGGGCTGCCCGTCGGGCTCCTGACCGGACGCGGCGGCTCGGCCGTGTCGCTCACCTCGGGATCAGGCGCCGGAGCGGTGGTGGCGGACGTCGATTCGCGTACGTAGTCCGAGGCCCCGTCGCCGCCGTCCGGCTCGGTCGCCAGCTCGGCCAGGCTCAGCGCACCGGCGGCCAGGACCACCCCCAGCAGCGCCAGCAGCGCCGTACGGCCCCGCCTGCTGCGGCCACGCCGGCCACGGCGCGGCCGCTCCTCAGGGGCAGGGCCGCCGCGGCGCGCGGCGCGTCCGCCGTGCGCGCCGCCCCGCGTCCGGGCAGCCTCGCGCTCCCGGCGGCGCCGGCCCCCGGACGGAGACGGCGCGGCCCGCTCGTCCCGGGCGTCCGGCTCGTGGCCGAAGGGCGCGGGGGCGGCGTAGCGGCTCAGCGCCTGCGCGGGGGTTCCGCATCCGGCGCAGGCCAGGGCGCCGTTGAGATGCCGCTGACAGGGCTGGCAGTAATCCATGGCGCCCGCAGATTAGATGCCCGGTGGACACCAGAGAAAGCCGCTCAGGTGAGGATCCTGTGTGGAACCGTTGGTTCCATGACCGCTCCCGCCCCGTTCGGCCCCCGTGAGTTCCAGCTCGTCCTGCTGCGCCGGATGGCCGACCACCAGCCAGGCCTCGTCGAGGACGCCCGGCACGAACTGAGCGCCACGCTCGCCGAGATGCGTGAGGCCAACCGCCGCTGGCAGGCGATGACGCGGGCCCCGCGCGGGCGGGGAGCGCTGCGCCGCTACCGTTCGGTGCTCGGCGAACCCGAGATCTCGCTGCGCCGCACGGTGGGTGATCTGGAGTGCGACGCGCTGTTCTGGCCTGTGCCGCTCTGGCCGGACCTGCGGTTCGAGGTGATGGTGGCGCCGGGCGGGGCGGTGTGGAACGAGTGGCTGGTGCGGGCGCCGGGCGCGCCGGCCCCCGAGCTCGGCCCGGCCGGGGAGCTGCGCCCCTGGTCGTGCACCGTGAACGAGGTGGCGCGGGCCTTCGCCCCGGCCCGTCCGATGGAGGGCAGCGCACCGACCCGCTGGGCCCTCTCGATCACGGACACGGCCACCGGCGTCCCGTACGTCGCCGAGTTCACCTGGGGGCTGTTCCAGCGGCTGCTTCCCGGCCCGCCGGCCCGCTGAGGCACGGACCGACGCCCCGTCAGCTGCGTACCTCCTCCGGCGTATCCCAGCGCGCACGAAGCCCCCGAACGGCGCAGGATGCGAAGAGAACCGGCTGCCCGTCGGTCCCCCCATCAGCGCTCTCGGGAGAACCTGCCGTGACCGTCAGCCTTGAGCAGTTGCGCCGTTGCCATGTCGCCGTCGACCTCGGGGCCGCCCGCACCCGGGTGTACGTCAAGGGGCTCGGGCTCGTCGTCGACGAGCCGAGTGTCGCCGCCGTCAACACCCGTACGGGCTCGCTCATCGCCGTCGGCGCGCTCGCCGAACAGATGACGGGCCGCACCCCCGACTACATCCGGGTGGCCCGCCCGGTCTCCGGCGGAACCGTCGTCGACATCGAGATGGCCCAGCGCATGCTGCGTCATCTGCTCGGCGAGAAGCTCCGCCGCCAGCTGCGCCGCAAGCCGCGGCTGCGGGCCGCCGCCTGCATCCCGCACGAGAGCGATCCGCTGGCCCAGCGCGCCGCCGTGGAGACGCTGGTCGGGCTCGGGGCGCGGCGGGTCGAGCTCGTCGACACCCTGATCGCGGCGGCCGTCGGCTGCGGACTGCCGGTCGAGCAGCCGACCGCCACCATGATCATGGTGTGCGGGGCGGCGACCACACAGATCGCGGTCCTCTCGCTCGGCTCGATCGTGACGGCGGTGCGCATCCCGATCGGCGGCGACGCGATCGACCACGCCGTCATCCAGCACCTGCGCCAGTTCCACGAGCTGATGCTGCCGAGCCAGTCCGTGCGCCCCCTGCAGCTGGCGCTCAGCGGCAACGGGCTGACGCCGTACGGCCCCTCGGTGACCGAGATCCACGGCCGGGACGTGGCGACCGGACTGGCCCGCTCCGTCCAGGTCGACACGGCGGCGGTGCGGCAGGCGATCCACCGCCCGCTGACCGCGGTCCTCGACGGTCTCGGCAAGATCCTGCGGGCTTGCCCGCCCGATCTGGTGGCCGACCTCGCCGACTGCGGGATCATGATGGTCGGCGGCAGCGCGCTGCTGCCCGGCCTCGACCAGATGCTGCGCGACGCCACGGGCATGCCGGTGCACATCGCCGAGCGGCCCGACGTCTGCTCCGTCCTGGGGCTCGGCGCCATGCTGGACGGCAAGATCAGCCCGATGGTCCTCGACCCGCTCGCCGGCTGAGTCCGGCGGATGACGGACGAACCGCCCGACGAGGCACCCAGCCACGGTGTCCCCAGGTCACCACGGCTGCCGATGCTGCTGGAAGCGGTCCTCCGGGTCGGTACCGATCTCGAACTGCGGGCGACCCTCCAGCAGATCATCGACACCGCCACCGCGCTCACCGACGCCCGCTACGGGGCGCTCGGGGTCCTGGACCCCGCGAGCGGCAGGATCGGTGAGCTGTTCGTCACCGGGCTGAGCGAGAGCGAGCGGGCGGCCGTCGGCGGCCTCCCCGACGGGCACACGGGCCTGCTCGGCGCGCTGGTCGAGGAGGGGCAGCCGCTGCGCTGCGACGACCTGACCACCGATCCGCACTCCGTCGGCGTGCCCCCCGGCCATCCCCCGATGCGCTCGTTCCTCGGCTCCCCGATCCGGGTCCACCGCAAGGTGTTCGGGAACATCTACCTCACCGAGAAGCCCGGCGGGCACTTCACCGACACCGACATGACGCTGCTGCGGGTCCTCGCCGCTCAGGCAGGCATCGCGATCGGCAACGCCCGGCTGTACGAGGGCGCCCGGCAGCGGGAGCGCTGGATCGAGGGCGCGGCCGCGGTCACCAACACCCTGCTGACCGGCGAGAACGCGTCCGACGCCCTGATGACCGTGGCCGAGCGGGCCAGGATCCTCAGCGACGCCCTGGCCGGGGTGATCCTCCAGCCGAACGAGGCGGGCGGCATGGAGATCGTCGTCGCCTCGACCCTGGAGGACCCGGCCGGTCTGGTGGGCACGGCGATCGCCCCCGGCTCCCCCGTCCTGGTCCAGCTGCTGGGCGGCGAGGCGGTGTTCATCGACGACTCGGCGACCGATCCTCGGATGACCACGCCGGTCCGGACCCGCTTCGGGCCCAGCATGATGCTGCCGCTGCAGAGCGGCGGGCGGCTCATCGGCACGCTCGCCCTGCCCCGGCGGCGCGGCGCCCGCCCCTACACGGACGTGGACCGGCTGCTGGCCGCCCAGTTCGCCTCGCAGGCCGCGCTGGCCCTGGTGCTGGCGGACTCCCAGCACGACCGCGAGCAGCTCGCGGTGTACGAGGACCGGGACCGGATCGCCCGCGATCTGCACGATCTCGTCGTCCAGCGGCTGTTCGCCACCGAGATGATGCTGGAGTCGACGCGCCGCCGGGCCGGCGCAGCGGAGACGGACGAACTGCTCGGCAGGGCCGTGGACGAGCTGGACTCCACGATCCAGGAGGTGCGGACCGCCATCTTCGCCCTCCAGCAGCCGCCCGCCGAGGCTCCCACCACCTTCCGGGGCCGGGTACTGCGGGAGACCAGCGGTGCGGCGGCCGTGCTGGGTTTCCAGCCCTCCGTGCACTTCGCCGGGGCGGTGGACGCGCTGGTGCGCGATCCGGTGGACGGTCAGCTGCTCGCCGCGCTGCGCGGAGCGCTGGCGGCCGCACACCGCCGGCTCGGGGTGTCGGCGATCGAGGTGGAGGTGGACGCGACGGCCGTCCTGCCGGACGGCCGGGCCGGGGTGCGGCTGGCGGTTGCGGACGACGGGCGCGAACCGGACGGTTCGCGCGCGCCGACAGTCATTTGGCAGGCGCCGCTCTGAGCGCGATCCTGGTGCTGGAGTGGGCGACACCGGCCTCGCGCTTCAGCCGGCGCAGCAGCCCGTCCAGCGCCGCGGTGTCGGCGGCGGTGGCCCGTACGAGATAGTCGTGCCCGCCCGTCACATGCACCACCTCGGTGATGCCGGGCAGGGTCAGCACCGCCCGCTCGAACACCTCGTTGGTGGTGTCCGTCCGCAGGGTCACGTCGATGAAGACGACGAGTCCGGTCCGGGTGTCGGCGGCGGGGTCGATGATCACGGTGAAGCCGCGGATGACGCCGTCCCGGCGCAGCCTGCGCACCCGGTCGGCCGCCGCGTTGGCGCTGAGCCCGACCCGGACGCCCAGGTCGCGGTACGAGATCCGCGCGTCCTCCTGGAGGACTCCGAGGATTTCCCTGTCGAGACGGTCCATACCGCGATTGTCGCAGCTTTCGGCCGATCGCGACTGCGCAGACGTCGGCAGCCCGTCCCGCCCGGCCGTTACCGCGCCCCCGGATGGCGCAACCCGACGGGCCCGTGGCCCGCTCCCCCCCTTGACTGACTGTGTGGACAACGCCGTCAAGCAGTCACCCGCTCCGGCCGCCGCGAAGCCCTCCGGCGCCGCCTACCGCAACCTCGTGATGGCCACGATCGGCTTCGCGCTGACCTTCTGGGCCTGGAACCTGATCGCCCCCATGTCGGCCGACTACAAGGACCGGCTCGGGCTCAGCTCGTTCCAGCAGTCCCTGCTGGTAGCGGTGCCGGTGCTGGTCGGTTCGCTGGGCCGGATCCCGGCGGGCGCGCTCACCGACAAGTACGGTGCGCGGCTGATGTTCCCGCTGACCTCGGCGCTCACCATCGTCCCGGTGCTGCTGCTGATCCCGGCGCGGGACTCCTACGGCGCGATGCTCGCCGTGGGCTTCCTGCTGGGCCTGGGCGGCACGACGTTCGCGATCGGCATCCCGCTGGTCAACTCGTGGTTCCCGCCGTCCGACCGGGGCCTGGCCCTCGGCGTGTTCGGCATGGGCATGGGCGGGGTGGCCCTGTCCGGGTACTTCACCCCCCGGATCGCCAAGCACGGCGACAACCTGCCGTTCCTCGTGGTCGCCGGGGCGCTCGTGGTGTTCGCAGCGCTGGCGGCGGTGCTGATCACCGACCGGCCCGGCCGGCAGGTGCCGACCGACACGCTGGCCCACCGGCTGGGTGCGGCGGGGCGGCTGCGCGTCACCTGGGAGCTGTCGGCGCTGTACGCGATCGGCTTCGGCGGCATCGTCGCGTTCGGCGTCTACCTGCCGACGTATCTGAAGACCTGGTACGACCTCTCGCCGACCGACGCCGGCACGAAGGCCGCCGGGTTCGCCCTGGTCACGGTCATCTTCCGGCCGATCGGCGGCTGGCTCTCGGACCGGATCCACCCGGCGCTGGTCTCCTCCGTGGCGCTCGGGGTGGCCGCCCTGATGGCGATCGTCCAGGCCTTCGACCCGAAGCTGGTCCCCGGCGGCACGATCGCGCTGCTCGTGATGGCGGCCGGTCTCGGCACCGCGAGCGGCAGCGTCTTCGCCCTGGTCTCGCAGGTGACACCGCAGGCGAAGGTGGGCAGCGTCACCGGCATCGTCGGCGCGATGGGCGGGCTCGGCGGCTTCGTCCCGCCGCTGGTGATGGGCGCGATCTACAGCTCGAAGGGCTCCTACTCGATCGGCTTCATGCTGCTGTCCGACCTGGCCCTGGCGGGCTGTGTGTACGCGTACGGGCGGATGCGGACCATCCAGCGGGACGCCTGAGACGCCCCCTCACGACGGAGAACGGCAGCGGCCCCGCCGGGACGCTGCCGTTCGTCGTGTGCCGGGTCAGTGCGGGGCGGGAGCCGCCGCGCGCTGCTGCTCGAACCGCTCGGCCCAGTAGGCCGTCCGGTCGAGATAGGCCGTCTCGGCGGCCGCCCCGGTCTTGCCGTAGGCCCCTTCGTAGGTCTGGTAGCCGTGTCCTGCGGGCGGGGTGCTCGACGCGGGTTCGATCGGGCTGCCCTCGTGCCATTCGTTGAAGGAGGTGACGGAGACCCAGGAGGGTGATCCGCCGATGGCCGGGTCGAGCGCGTTGCTCCACTCCAGGTCGTAGGAGGCGCCGTCGTCGCGGCCCAGGGTGGGGGTGGTGTTGCCGGGCACGGCACGGTCGTCGATGTAGCCGGGAGCCACCGAGGGCGCCCAGACCAGACCGTTGGCCTTCGCGTACGCCCCTGCCTGCTGCCAGCCGGGTGCGGTGGCGCCGGCGATGCCGTCGTAGGTGTAGATCCCGCCGAAGTGCGCGACCTTGGTGGTGTCGGTGGTCTGCGCGAGGACGATGGCGCTGTCCCGTACGGCGTCCAGGGCCGACCAGTCCTGGATCCTCAGGCTCTCGAAGATGTAGAACGCGGGGCGGTCGCCGTGCTCCGCGTCCCGGTAGTACGCGGGGTGGCTGCCGAACTTCCCTTCGAGGTAGGCGATGTCGTCGACCACGGAGGCCGCGGTCCGGCCGCTGTACGGCTCGATGTGCCAGGCCACCTTGATCCCGTGCCGGGCCGCGGCGTCCAGCACCTGGCCGGCCAGGGAGTCCTCGTAACCGCCCTGTCCCCACCAGCTGTAGACGAGGACGCCCGCACCCGACTGCTCGATCCACTTCATGTGCTGCTCGACGGCCCCGGCGGTGTCACCGGAGTCGTACGGGCCGAGCTTCGGGTAGAGGTCGGCGCCGATGTCGTCGGGCGGGGTGTGGCCGCCCTGTTCCCAGTGGCGCCAGCTGCCGTTCGTCTCCGGGGTGCCGTACCAGGGGTAGTAGAAGAGGTGGACGTTCGACGAGCCCGCCGCCGCGGCCGGTGTCTCCTTGGCCAGGGTGAAGCTGTCGATGTCGAAGAGCGACCCCGCTCCCCCGGTGAAGCTCAGGAACAGCGGGCCCGAACCAGACGCGGTGAGGGCGCCGGTCACCTCCGTGAAGGTCTCCCAGCCGCCGGTCGGGGCGACGGCCACCGATCCGAGTACCGGCCCGGTGGCCGATCCGGAGCGGACCTGGACGGTGCCGCCCGCCCCGGCCGAGGAGACCCTGGCGGTGAAGGAGGTCGCCCCGGCCGTGTCGACGGAGGCGTAGCCCGCCCAGTCGCCGTTGTCGATGTACCCGAGGGTGGCCCCGCCGCCGGCCCCGGCGTGCGCGGCGCTCTGCACACCGGATGAGGAGGTGTACGACTCCGCCTCGACGGCTCCGTCACCCGGTTCCGTGGTTCCGGAGCCGCAGTCGGCCTGCACCGCGCCGGCCGCGTACTGGATTCCGCCGAGCAGCAGCCGGCGGAAGTCCGGATCGCCGTACGACTCGATGGTGTGGCCGAGGCCGGTGTAGAAGGACCGGCCCTGCTGCTGCGGGTGGCACCAGGTGATCGGGTGGTCGCCGCCCATCTCCCCGCCGGTGTAGCTGCTTTCGTCCAGGGTCTGGAGCACATGGACGTCGGCGCGCGGGTTGGTGCGGTAGTTGTACAGCTCGTCGGTCCGGATCCACTCGTCGTCGAGGTGCGAGGTCGCCGGGTGGGCGTGGTCCTCGGTGAGGACCTTCGCCTGCTGGATCGCCGGATGGCTCTTGAACCAGGCGCCGACGAGGTGTTCGTAGGACGGCCAGTCGTACTCCGTGTCGGCGGCCGCGTGGACGCCGACGAATCCGCCGCCCCCGTCGACGTACGCCGACAGCGCGTCCTGCTGCGCGGAGTCCAGGACGTCACCGGTGGTGCTGAGGAAGACCACCGCCTCGTATCCGGCGAGGTTCTGCGGGGTGAAGGCGCTCGCGTCCTCGGTGGCCGTGACGGTGAAGCCGTCCGCCGTGCCGAGTTCCTGGATGGCGGTGATGCCGGCCGGGATGGAGTCGTGCCGGAATCCGGCGGTCTTGGAGAAGACCAGCACGTCGTACGGGTCGGCGGCCGCGGCCCCCGCGGGGGCGGGGGCCAGGAAGGCCGCGCCGAGGGCCAGGGCGGCGGCGCACGCGACATGCCGTGCGCGCCGGGCCAGTTGGCGTCTCATCCGTGGATCACCCTTCCGTCTCGAAGGTGAAGGCGTCGACGTCGAACAGATTCCCCTGGCCCGTGGGGCCCTTGAAGACGAGGAAGAGTTCGGTGGAGCCCGCGGGGGCGTTGCTCACATCGGCCGACACGTCCGTGAAGGTCTCCCAGCCGCCGGTGGGGGCGACGGTCAGGGTGGAGAGCAGCGTGCCCGTGGCGGAGCCGGCGCGGACCTCGATGGTGCCGCCGGGTCCCGCGGACGAGACCCTGGCCGAGACGCTGGTGGCGTTGCCCACGGCGTACGGCTCGAAGGAGATCCAGTCCCCGTTGTCGGTGAAGCCGACGGTGGCGCCGCCCTCGGCCGCGCCGTGCTGGGCGGGCTCGATGCCGGACTGGGCCGCGAAGTGCTCGGCCTGGCGGTGGCGCGGCTGCAGGATGCTGTCGCTGTGGCTGGTCAGTCCGCCTGCGTCGGTGTACTCGGCGTCGAAGACCCCGTAGATGTTGGCCGCGCTGTCGTGCTCACCGTCGACGGGGACGTCGATGGTGCCGGAGCAGCCGTTCTTCGAGGTGATCTGGTGGCGGTGGCTGTCGTGGCCGAGCAGATAGGTGACCTTCACCTTCGAGCAGTCGACCGTGCCGTCCTCCGGGTCGGTGACGGTGACGGTGAAGGGCACGGAGTCGCCGAAGGAGAAGAGCGAGCCGTCGACCGGGGTCGTCAGGGTGACGGTGGGTGCGGTGTTGCCCGCCGTCACGACGAGGCTGGCGGTGCCCGTGAGCCCGTCGGGGTCGGTGACCGTCAGGGTCGGGTGGAAGGTCCCGGCGGTGGTGTAGGTGTGCTGCGGGTTCGCCTCGGTGGAGGTGGCGCCGTCACCGAAGTCCCAGGCGTAGCTCAGCGCCCCGCCCTCGGGGTCCTCGCTGCCGGCCGCCGAGAAGGCGACGGCGAGCGGGGTGGGTCCGGAGGTGCGGTCCGCCGCGGCCTTGGCGACGGGTGAGCGGTTGCTGCCCGCCAGGTACTCGACGCGGTAGAGCGCCTGGTTGCCGGATCCGGTGCCGTAGTCCAGGACGTACAGGGCCCCGTCCGGGCCGAACGCGGAGTCCATGACCTGGGTCCCGGTCCAGGGGAAGGTGTCGATCGTCCCGGGTGAGCCGTCGGCCTTCACCTCGATCGGCTTGATCCACTTGCGGCCGTACTCGGCGGCGAAGAAACGCTTGTCGAGTGATTCGGGGAACTTCACGGCCGAGTCGAGGCCGGCGTCGTAGTGGTAGACGGGCCCGGCCATCGGGGACTCGGAGCCGCCGCCGAACTCGGGCGGGGTGCCCGCGTCACCCGCGTACCTGATCCAGGCGGGCTTCACCGCGGGCAGCTCGGGCCGGCCGGTGTTGCGGAAGGAGTTGTTGGCCGGGCCGCCCGCGCAGTCGTACTTCGCGCCGGACGGGCCGCTGGGGAAGGTGTACTCGTTGTACGTCTCCGAGGCGGTGTTGGTGCCCGTGCAGTACGGCCAGCCGAAGTTGCCGGGGCCGGTGACACGGTCGAACTCCACCTGGCCGCTGGGGCCGCGGTTGGCGTCGGTGGTGCCGGCGTCGGGTCCGTAGTCGCCGATGTAGACGGTGCCGGTCGGCTTGTCGACGGACATCCGGAACGGGTTGCGGAAGCCCATGGCGTAGATCTCGGGCCGGGTCGCGGCGGTGCCGGGGGCGAAGAGGTTGCCGGCCGGGATCGTGTAGCCGCCGTCGGCGGTGGGCTTGATCCGCAGCAGCTTGCCGCGCAGGTCGTTGGTGTTGCCCGAGGAGCGCTGGGCGTCGAACTGCGGGTTGCGGTCGGTGCGTTCGTCGATCGGCGCGTAGCCGCCCGACTCGAACGGGTTGGTGTCGTCGCCGGTGGTCAGATAGAGGTTGCCGGCCGCGTCGAAGTCGATGTCGCCGCCGACGTGGCAGCACTGGCCGCGGTCGTTGGCGACTTCGAGGAGGACCTTCTCGCTCGCGGTGTCCAGGGTGCCGTCGGTCTTCAGCGTGAACCTGGAGAGGTTGAGGTGTCCCTTCCAGGCGTCGAAGTCGGCGGCGGATCCGGTGACGGGGGCGTCGCCGCCCGGGGTGTTCAGGGCGGGCGAGTAATAGAGGTAGAGGTAGCGGTTGTTCGCGAAGTCCGGGTCGGCCGCGACGCCCTGGAGCCCTTCCTCGTCGTGCGTGTAGACATTGAGCTTGGCGGCGGTCTTCGTCGCTCCCGCGGCGTCGGTGAGCCGGACCGTGCCGTCGCGGGCGGTGTGGACGACCGAGCGGTCCGGGAGGACGGCGAGGGACATGGCCTCGCCCAGTTCGGCCGCGCCGAGGGCCAGTTGGACCTGCTGGTAGTCGGCGGCGGGTATGTCGGCACGGGCGTGGACCGCGGTGGGGGCGGCGGGTGCGGCGGCCGCGGTGCCGGCGGCGAGGCCACCGGTGGCCACCAGGGTGAGCGCGGTGACGACTCTGGACCAGAGTGGGGGAGACAGGGGCATGAACGCTTTCCTTCCTGACGGTGCGTGGGGTTGTCAGGCAAGGCGCTGTCGCGCTTTGCGACGTGCGGGTGCGGCCGGACGAGCATGGGAATGACCAGGTTTTTTTCTTCCTGATCACCTGGGAATGCTCAGCCGGAGTGAACTTTTTGCATGCTGGCAACGCAAAATTAATTTGTCAAGGTCCCAACCAAATCCCCGGCGGGTGCCCCGTACAGCCACCCGCGCCGCGGCTCGCACCGGACTCCGGGGCCGGAAGCGCTTCACCGAATTAGGCTGCGCGACGTGATGCCACTCTTGCCCGCACTCCAGGAATCGGCCGCTCCGACGGCCTCCCGCGAAGCCGTACGTTTCGGCGAACTGACACTGACCTACGCACAGTTGGGAGCGGCGGCGGATGCGCTCGCGGCCCGCATCGGCGACGCCGGGCGGGTCGCGGTCTGGGCGACCCCGGCCGCGGAGACCGTGGTCGCGGTGGTCGCCGCGCTGCGCGCGGGGGTGCCAGCCGTGCCGCTCAACCCGAAGACGGGCGAACGGGAACTGGCGCACATCGTCGCCGACAGCGCGCCCTCGGCCGTGCTGGCCGCGGCCGGTGACGTACTGCCGCCGGCGCTGGCCGGGCTGCGGCGGCTGGACGTGTCCGTGACGGCCCCGGCCACCACGGACGCCCGCTCCTTCCCCGAACCCTCCCCCGAATCCCCCGCCCTGGTCGTATACACCTCCGGCACCACCGGCCCGCCCAAGGGAGCCGTCCTGCCGCGGCGGGCGATCGCGTCCTCCCTGGACGCGCTGGAGGACGCCTGGCAGTGGACGGGCGACGACGTACTCGTCCACGCCCTGCCGCTGTTCCATGTGCACGGCCTGATCCTCGGCGTCCTCGGCCCGCTCCGGCGGGGCGGTTCGGTGCGCCATCTCGGCCGGTTCTCCGCCGAGGGCGTGGCCCGGGAGCTGGGCTCCGGCGGCACGATGCTGTTCGGTGTCCCGACGATGTACCACCGGCTGGCGGAAGCGCTTGCGGAACCGTCGGGGTCCGAGGGCCTCGCCAAGGCGCTCGCGGGGGCCCGGCTGCTCGTCTCCGGCTCGGCCGCGCTCCCGGTCCACGACCACGAACGGATCGCGGCCGCGACCGGCCGCCGGGTCATCGAGCGGTACGGCATGACGGAGACCCTGATGAACACGGGCGTACGGGCCGACGGCGAACCGCGCCCCGGCACGGTCGGCGCCCCGCTCCTGGGCGTCGAACTCCGCCTGGTCGAGGAGGACGGCGGCCCGCTCGCCGATCCCGCGTCCATCGGCGAGATCCAGGTGCGCGGCCCGAACCTGTTCACCGGCTATCTGAACCGCCCCGACGCCACCGCCGCGGCACTCACCGCCGACGGCTGGTTCCGTACGGGCGACATGGCCACCCTCGACCCCGACGGCTACGTACGGATCGTCGGCCGCAAGGCCACCGACCTGATCAAGAGCGGCGGCTACAAGATCGGCGCCGGTGAGATCGAGAACGCGCTCCTGGACCACCCGGGCGTCCGGGAGGCCGCCGTCACCGGTGAGCCCGACCCGGACCTGGGCGAGCGCGTCGTCGCCTGGGTGGTGCCGGCCGACCCCGCCGCCCCGCCCTCGGCCGCCGAACTGGCCGGCCACGTCGCGGCCCAGCTCTCCCCGCACAAGCGCCCGCGCACGGTCCGCTACCTGGACGCGCTGCCGCGCAACGACCTGGGCAAGATCATGAAGCGGTCCCTCCATGACTGACGCCCGCTCGATGTTCCGGCGCGCCGGTTCCGGTTCGGCGCGCAGGTGGGGCGAGGGATGGCTAGCGTGGCAGAGGGGCCCGTTCCCGCGTGAGGAGATGAGCGGTCATGGCCGCAGAACCACAGGGCACACCGTGCTGGGCCGACGCGACGTTCGGCGACCTGGAAGGCGCGAAGCGCTTCTACGGCGAGCTGCTGGGCTGGACGTACGGCGAGTCGCTGCCCGAGTACGGCAACTACACGCAGGCGTACGTGGACGGCAAGGCGGTCGCCGCCCTGTCCCCGCCCATGCCCGGCCAGGACGCACCCCCCGCCTGGTGTCTGTTTCTCGCCTCGCCGGACGCGGCGGCCACCGCCGCCAAGGTCCGCGAGAACGGCGGCACGGTCCTGGTGGAGCCGATGCGGGTCGGTGAGTTCGGCACGATGGTGCTGGCGAGCGACCCCGGCGGGGCAGCCTTCGGGGTGTGGCAGGCGGGCAGCCACGAGGGCTTCGAGGCGCGGGAGGTGCCCGGCGCCTACAGCTGGGCCGAGATCTACACCAGGGAGCCGGAGAAGGCGGACGCCTTCTTCCCCTCCGTCTTCGGGTACGGGGTGAAGCGGGTTGAGGCCGACGCGATCGACTTCACGCTCTACGACCTGGGCGCGGACCCCGTGCTCGGCCGGATGAGGATGACGGAGGACTTCCCGGCGGAGGTGCCGCCGCATCTGAACGTGTACTTCACGGTCGCGGACTGCGACGCGGCGGTGGAGAAGGCGCAGGCTCTCGGGGCGCAGCTCCGGTTCGGGCCGCTGACCATCCCGTTCGGCAGGTTCGCCGCGCTGACCGACCCGCAGGGCGCGCCGTTCTCGCTGATCGACGGCACGACGACCGGGGGCGAGATGCCCACGCTCACGGACGCCTCCTGACCGGTCGCCCCGCTCCGGCGCATCAGACCTCCGGTTCCCGCGTGCCGTAGCGCGCGGCCCCGGGCCGCCGTGCCGCGAACAGGGCCGCCGAGGCCTCGCACCCGCATCCGCTGCCGGTCACCGCGCGGCCCGGTTGGCCGTTCGGCGGGGGTTCGGGTGATCTCTGACCCGTAACCCTGCGCTCTGGTAAGCCAGTTGGTACGGTGCTTCTCTCCGGCGACGAGTATGGGGACCTCTCGCGGGGTGCGGCACGTTTGGGGGGCTCGATGACGACGACGCGGCCGAAGCTGCTCCTGGTGCATGGCATCGGGGGCCCGCGAGACGTGGAGGAAGAACGGCACACGTGGACGCGGGCCCTGGCCGAAGGTGCGCGAGCAGCGGGCCATGCCGATGCGATATCGGCCCTGACCATGGGCTGGTCGGTGGAAACCGACTTCGTTCACTACGCCGATCTCTTCACACGCGGCGGCGCCCAGGGTCCGAGCACCACGGAGCTCGACGACGATGTGGCCGAGCTGACCCTCGCCGTGGCCGTTGACGTGATCGACGCTCTGCTGGCCATGCCGGAGCACGCGGGCGACGCGCTGTTGCTGCGGTTGCGGGTACAGGCGGCGCCTGCTCCCGTGAACGAGGACGGCACGCCCAAGAACCCCGAGGGAACGGGCGCTCTCGTGCGCAGGGCGAGCGCTGTCTGCGCCAAACTCGCCCGGGTCCCCGGTGTTCAGCTCGCGGTGCAGCGGGTCAGTTCCGCCCAGTGCCTCGGAATGCTTTCGCAGCCTGGACGGTATCTGCGGCGCAAGGAGCACGCGGAGCTCCCGCAGGGGCGTGGCGCCTCACTGGACGAGCGGGTCCGGGCTCGCGTTCTCGACAAGCTCGACCCGGAGCGGCCCGCCATCGTCATCGGCCACTCGCTGGGATCCGTGATCGCCTGGGAGTCGCTGGCCGCGTACAGCGGCCCCGTGGCCCTGTTCGTCACCCTCGGCTCTCCCCTCGCCATGAACGCGTTGATATGGCAGCGCCTGCGTCCGCAGCCGCCGGCCGTTCCCGAAACGGTCGAGCGTTGGGTGGATGTCTGGGACGGGGACGACCCAGTGGCGCCCCGGCGCCGGTCCGCCGAGGTGGTGGCCCCCAACGCGGCGGGCGTGCGGCCCGAGCCGGTGCCCGTGGACTCACGCTTGTTGTGGACTCACTCGGCCCTTACCTACCTGCGGCGTCGCGAGGTCGCCGGACCGGTCATGGAGGCCGTCCTCCGGCTCTCCACGACGTCATGAGCGCGGTGGCGGACACCTCCCTGTCCCAGGCCCGCCACGTGCTGGTCGTCGCGACCCAGTGTCCGCAGGCCGACCAGGACCTGCCCGACCTGGCGGATGTCGCGGACCAACTGCACAGGACGCTGACCGACCCGTCATTAGGCGCGTGCCAGGACGGTGGGGTGGCCGATGCCGAATCGCTGCGGTCCGGCCGTGCGAAACGGGAGACCGTGGACACCGCCGTCCGCGAGGCCATCGTGCTGGCCGGGCAGGCACGCGCTGTTCTCGTCCTGGCCTTCCTCGGCCATGGGCAGTCCCCCAAGGGCTCGCCCCACCTGTACTACATGGCCCATGACAGCGACCTGGAGGACGCGGGCACATCGGTCGACGTGCACAGCCTGATCACGGCGGCCGTCAACCGCCGGGGCGTCGCCGGAGTCGTTGTGCTGCTCGACACCTGCCAGTCAGGGGCCGCCCTGCCATCTGCCGGAGACCTGGTCGGCGGGTTCCGGGACGGCCAGACCCGGTTCTCGGTGCTGGCCGCGGCTCCGGCCCAGGAGCCCGCGTACGACCTGGACTTCAGCCGGCAGCTGATGCGCCACATCCGCACGGGCTTCGACGAGGCGGGGGAGTTCGTGCCGATGCGGTACTACCGCGAAGCCCTCACCGCCGACCTCCCTGACCAGGATGCACTCGCCTTCGAGTACGACGGGCTGCCGAAGGTGGAGAAAGGGCTCTGGCTGTCGGTGAACACCCGTCGCAAACGCGTACGAGCCGCCCATGGCCTCGGGACGATCGGGGCAGCCGATCTCGGCCTCGCGCTGCACGCGTGGCCAGAAGGTGGTGGGGATGCCGCTGCGCGCTGCCAAGAGACCGGGGAACTGGTCGCCCTGCGCGACCGGGCCGCCGACAGCCCGGACTTCGCGGCCCTGCGTGTGTACGAGGTGGTTGACAACCTGCTCCTCGTACGGGAAGCCGAACTGTTCCTCGTCAAGTGGGCCGGACACGTACTGACGAGTTTCAGCGTGCGACGGGCCATGGCCGAACTGAACACCCTCACCAACGACTCCCGCGAGCCGATGAGAGCCGCACCCGGGCTGACCGGCAGCGAACTGCTGCGCCACTGGCTCGAACACGCGGCGCTGCGCACGACGGACAGGGACGGCCACCGCACACCGGCGGACGCGGTGGCCCGGTGTCTGGTGGCCGTCGCCCACGCCTGCGGTCTGGATCCCGCCGGCGACGAGCTCCGGGAGTGGGCCGACGTGAAGGGGCTCACCCTGGAGGTCAACGACGCGCGGGAGTGGGCACGTCAGCTCCGCTTGCAGGGCAGAGCCGGCCTGGTGGTGAGCCTGCACGCGGCCCGCTACGACTGGCCGGAATCACTGACCGTCTGGTTGCGCCAGGGCACCGAGTGCACGCATGCCGAGACCTTCGCCTGCGCACCCACGCAGGCGGGCGTCGAACAGACCCTGACGAGCGTGCTGGACTGGGCCGAGGAACGCCTTCCTCCCGACGTCCGGCTGGACCATATCGACATGGTGGTGCGGGCGGAGCTGCTGCCGACCTGGCGGCCCGAAGAGGCGGAGGTCGGCCTCTTCCTGCTGGGCGTGGACCGTTCGGTCGTCCTGCGCTGGGCCGACCGCCTCTTCGTACCGCGCTACCTGCGCAGGATGAACGAGATGGCTCGGCGGCGCCTCGAAGCCTGGCAGCACCAAGTCCTGACGACCGGTGAGGCACCGGTCGACTGGGTGAACGCCTCCAGCACCCCGGAGGTGGAGGAAGTACGCAAGGCGTTCAAGACGGGCTCCTTCCAGCGGGCAGCGGGCATCGGCCGGCGTTCGAGCGTGTTCGCCGAACTCATCCAGGTGCTGCTCCCCTACACTCCAGTGCTGCTGTGGCCCGACGAGGAGACGGGTGTCGTCAGCCGGCCTCCCGCCGTGCTGGCGAGGCTGTGGGAGCGGCTGCCCGCCGACTTCATCCGTGCGCAGCGACTGCGCTGGGCCGTGTCGGCGAACGGGGTGGCAGCCGGTCCGCCGAGCGACGAAGGCGTGGACCTGGCGGAACTGGCCCTGCTGCGGGCGGCGTGGCACGACCTGCCCTGGCTCGACTTCTGCGATTCCTTCCAGGAGAAGCCCACCCTGTCCAACGGAGGTACGTGATGGCCTGGGACACGTTCTACCGCGGTACGGGCGAACCGCACGACACGACGCTGCCCGATGCCCCTCCGTGGCGGGTGTTCCCGCGCAGCTCCGCACCTCGGACGTTCAAACCCCCCAAGGGGCTGACCGACGCCGTCAACGCTGCGGTCTTCCTCCACCGGCCCCTGTTGATCACCGGCGCGGCGGGAAGCGGTAAGTCGACCGTCATCGAGCAGGTCGCGGACGAGCTGCGGCTGGGTCCCGTACTGCGTTGGCACATCACCTCGCGAAGCACCCTGCCCGACGCCCTGTACCGCTACGACGCGCTGGGCCACATCCAGTCGCTGCGGCTGGCTCAGTCCGGTGCCCCGGTCAAGGCCGTGGACGACATCGCGGCCTTCCTCCAGCTGGGCCCGTTGGGCACGGCCCTGCTTCCGGACACCACCCGGCCCCGCGCCCTGCTCATCGACGAGATCGACAAGAGCGACCTGGACCTGCCCAGCGACCTCCTCGATGTGCTGGAGCGGGGGGTGTACGAGATTCCCGAGCTGGTGCGGCACAGCAGATCCCGGGTATCGGTACGCCGCTGGAGGGGCGACGGCGAGGACACGACGACGGAACTGCCGCCGTACGAGGTCCAGGAGGGGCGGGTGCAATGCCAACGGTTCCCGTTCATCGTGATGACGAGCAACGGCGAGCGGGAATTCCCGGCACCCTTCTTGCGGCGGTGCATCCGTTACGACATGCCTCGCCTCTCGGTGGAACTGCTGCGCGAGGCGGTGGAGGCGCACGTCGAGCAGTCCCTGCCCCCGCACGCGGCCGAACTCGTACAAGAGTTCGTCGAGAGAGTGGCCCGGGGCGAGACGCTGGCGGTCGACCAGCTCCTGAACGCGGTGAAGCTCGTCATCGACGACCACGGGCCGACAGGCGAGCAGCGTGACCGGCTGATCGGCTACCTGCTGCGGAACCTCTCCGGTGCGTGATCTCGCGGAGGTGCTCGATGCCCTCCTCGGGGTGCTGCCGCCGGATGACCATGACGCGACGCTCTTGGCCGACGCGTTATGGATCGCGGCCGCCTCCTTTGATCCGTCACCGCCGAGGGACGCTCCCCTCGGCACGTCACGGCACGGGCCCGCCGAGGCCGGGCGGCCGTCCGCCAGGAAGACGCCTGCCGCCGACAGCCGCCCCGCACCGCGTGACGCGCCGGAAGGACCGGACGACGGGCCGGACGAAGCGCCGGACGACTTGAGACACGGCCCGTACGGTCTCTACGAGCACCTCCCCGAGCCGTTGGAGGGCAACGACCTGGCCGAGGTCAGCGTCGCATCCGTCCGCGCCCTCCCCCGAGCCGTGGAACTGGGGCGCGCCCTGCGCCCGTTCATGCGCCGCTTCCCCCGCGGACGTCGTACCGGTCTGGATCTGGCGGCCACCATCGACATGTACACCCGGGAGGGAGAACTCCTGCCGGTCGTGGGGCCGTTGCCGGAGCCGTGGTTCGATGTGCTCCTCGTCATCGACACCCACCCGTCCATGCAGGTGTGGCACGACGCGATCCAGGAGTTCGCCACACTCCTGTCGAACAGTGGCGCCTTCAGGCAGGTGCGGCAGTGTTTCCTGTCGACGGAGCCTCACCCCGACATGACCGATGGACGCGGCCGCGTGGTCAACTCGCGCACCGTGGCCGTACCCGACCAGCGCAGGCTGGTGCTCGTCCTCTCCGACTGCGCGGCACCGGCCTGGTACGGCAACGAGATGTGGCAGCTCCTGCGCACCTGGGCCGCCCAAGGTTCGGTCTCCATCGTCAACCCCCTGCCATCGAGGCTGTGGCACCGGACGGCGCTCGACCTGCCCGCGGTGCGTGTACACGGTGGCCGCCCCGGGGCGAGCAACACCTTGCTGTCGGTCACCGTGCCGCCCCATCTGCGTGCCGTGCTCGGCGACGAGTCGACACACGTAGCGATTCCCACGCTCACTCTGACCACCCATTCACTCAACCGCTGGGCACGGGGGCTGGCCAGAGGTGCCCCGGAAGGGTACGAGGCGGTCCTCGTCCTGCCCTTCGGGGCACCCGAGGACCCCTTCGCGTCAACCGACTTCGTGTCGGCCGACGGGGAGACGGACCCCCGGAACCAGGACCACGCGGGGGTGGGCGAGGCGTTCATCCGCACCGCCTCACCGCCCGCCGTGAAGCTGGCCGCGCTGTGCAGCGCGATCCGGCGGTTGAGCCTGTCGCTGATCCAGCTGATCAGGCAGGAGGTGGTCCCCGAGGCCACCAGTTCCGACGTCGCCGAGCTGCTGATGAGTGATGTCCTGGACATCAGCGGCTCACGCGACGACCCGCACGTCATCACCTTCAGGGAGCAAGCACGTGCCGCGCTGTCCGGGGCCGCCGGCAGACATGACACCTGGCTGCTCCTCGACGCACTGAGCCGCTATGTCGCGAGGCAGGTGCGGCTGCCCGGCAACGGCCTCAACGCCATCGCGGCTCTCGACACGGACGAGATGACCGAGGACCTGCGCCCCTTCGCGTACGCCTCCGAAGAACTCGTGAACGCGCTGCGTATCGGCTCGTCCTCCCGCCGGTCCCACCGGATCGGCAGCGGGAGGCGCGGCCCCCGAGGTTCTGAAGGGACCTTGTCCTTCCTGCCCGACCCGTTGCACAGTGCCGCCCTCCTCATCGGCGCCATCCCGGCGGACTCCGAGAGCACCGACAGGGACGAAGTGGAAGCGGTTCTGGGGCAGATCGCGTCGCTGATGACGTCCCCGGAGGGATGGAACCTGCCGAGCGAGCGTTGTGTGCGGTTGGTCGGTGCGCAGGAGTCCCAGGTGCGACGATCCCTGAACTCGATGGCCGCAATGGCTGACGAGGCCCTGCTGGTCTGGTTCGTCGGGCGACAGGAGCGGCCCGGTGTCTGGCTGCTGGGCACCGGAAGCGAGCAGATCCATCCGCTGGAGCTGCTGTCCGGCCTCGACGTGGCCCACCTGCTGGTGGTCGCGGACACATGCCCCGCACGGCCCCCGGGTGAACCGGGTGAACCGGGCGGACTGGTTGAGAACAGGGCGCTGGTCACCGCCCAGTGGTTCACGTACGACCGTGCATCCGAAGAGAGTCCCGCTGCCTCGACCACAAATCTCTTGCGTGCAATCGAGGCAGGGGTGGCGAACGCCCCACCGCTGCTCACACTGCTGCACCTCGTCCAGGAAACCGACAGGTCGATGGCTCAGCGGAGTTCCTGGCGCTCCAGTACGTGGGAGTCCTCCGGCAGCACAGCGCCTGCCCTCGTACGCAATCGCGCGGTGACGACTCCGCCCAGGAAAACAGCCTCGGACGCATCGGTGCTCCGGCTGGTCCGCAAGGTCCTCGATGAGCTGCAACTGGCGAAGGCGTCCGAAGCGGCGGCGGCCGAGCGGGTGCTGGATGCCTTGATCAGGCTGCTCGCGGCCCGGGTCGCAAGCCCCCGCCCGGACCGAAGCCTCCCGCAGGGTGCCGATGAAGGCACATTCCGTGCGGAGCTTGAGGACTTTCTGGGCACGCGCGGACTGGACGTCCTGGCCGGCACCCACTTCTCGCTCCTGTGCCGGTTTCCGTCGGCCGACGTCGGCGGGGTGGTACCCATGGAGGTCCTCAACTTCGACGACGCCTCGCGATGGGTGAGGCCGTATCCCGACGCTTCGGCGGAGCGGTTGCGGCTCCCGTCCTTCGCCGTTCTCCTCGTGCTGGAGGGCAGTCGGGACGCCCGTCGCCAGACGCTGACCGAACGCGTGAAGGTCACGAGATCCGCAGGAGGCGGATTGGTGACGCTGCATTTCCCCACGGCGCCCCCCGCTCCCGTACGGCCCGGCACTCGCACAGAGCTGTCCCACCGGGAGATTCGGGCAGACGTTATCGACTTCTGCGCCTCCGCTGCCCGGCTCGAAACGACCGAGTCCCGGGAGGTCTTCCTCCATCTGTTGTCGGTCAGCCCGGACGCACTGCCGCGGGGCCTTTCGGACACGCAACTGCTGACCCTGCGCCCCAGCCTGGCCAAGCTGCACCTGACGTCGCAGGGCGACGTGCGGGAGCTGAGCGTGCCTACGACCGCCGAGCTGGCCGGGCTGCTGCCGACCCGGTCCCTCGGGCGGGACGTCACCGTCCTGTCGGGCACCGAGGTGGACAGCTACGCGTTCGTGAAGGTGGAGCTGCCCTTGGTGCTCGTCTTCGCCGTGCGGCCGTCGCCGACGTCCACCGTGGAGCTCCTGCGGATCGAGGCCACGGCCCGATAGCTTCCCCGGGGAGTGTGCCGGGGCGCCGAGCGTGCCGCCCACCTGCTGGAGTCCGTACCGGCGGACCCGTCTGTTCAGGCCTCCGGCGTCCGGGCGTCGTAGCGCGCGAACCCGGGCCACCGCAGCGCCAGCAGCGCCACCGCGACCACACACGCGATCCCGCCGCCGGTCACGGCGAGCCCAGGCGAGGCCAGGTCGGCGACGGACCCGGCGAGGAAGTCACCGAGCCGCGGTCCGCCCGCGACCACCACGATGAACACCCCTTGCAGCCGGCCCCGCATCGCGTCGGGGACGGCGGCCTGGAGCATCGTGTTGCGGAAGACCATGGACGTCGTGTCGGCGGCGCCCGCGAGCGCCAGGAAGACCAGCCCGAGCCAGAGCTGCCGGGTCAGCCCGAAGACGGCGACGGCGGTGCCCCAGCCGGCGACGGCGAACAGCACCGTGAGGCCCTGCCGCCTGATCCGCCCCAGCCAGCCGGAGAACACCCCGCCCAGCAGGGCCCCCAGCGCCGGGGCGGCGACCAGCAGTCCGGTGGTCTTCGCGTCACCCCCGTACCAGAGCCCGGCGACGACGGGGAACAGTGCGCGCGGCTGGGCGAGCACCATGGCGCACATGTCGGTGAAGAAGGTCATCCGCAGATTGGGCCGGGTCCCGAGGAACCGCAGCCCGTCCGCGACGGAGGCCCGTTTCCCGTCCCCGCTCTTCCCCTCGCCCCGCTCCGGCAGCATCGAGGGCAGCCGCCACATCGCGTACAGCGAGGCCGTGAAGGTGACCGCGTCGACGCCGTACGCGGCGCGGTACCCCCACCATCCGACGATGAGCCCGCCGAGCATCGGCCCGACGAGCATGCCCGTGGTGCTGGTCATCGAGCTCAGCGCGTTCGCCGCGGGCAGCTGCTCGGCGGGCAGCAGCCGGGCGATCATCGAGCTGCGGGCGGGTGAGTTGAGCGCGAAGCAGACGGCCTGGAGGGCGACCACCCCGTACAGCAGCCCGACCCGCTCCACCCCGGCCACGGTGATCGCCACCAGCCCCACCGAGAGGGCGAACGACCCGAGGGCGCTGGCGAGCCCCAGCTTGCGCCGGTCGACGGTGTCGGCGATGGCCCCGCCGTACAGCCCGAAGACGATGAGCGGCACGAGCGAGCAGAATCCGATGAGCCCGACGGAGAACGCGGAGCCGGTGAGGTCGTACACCTGGAGCGACACGGCGAGCGACGTCATGCCCTGGCCGACCCAGGAGACCGTGTTCCCGAACCAGAGCCGCCGGTAGTGGGGGGAGGTCCGCAGCGGGGTAAGGTCGGCGAATATTCGGGTGCGGGATACATCGGGTTCGGTCGTTTCGGTCACGGAAGATGGTAGCGACCGGGGCCGGGCGGAAAGCCGGCCGGTCTCCCGGGTCCGGGATCGGACCGCAGCGGGGCGCGACCGGCCCCGGAAACGCCAAAGTCGCAGGGAAGATCGTTTCTTCACCTGCGACTCGCAGTGGGGCGGGTGGGACTCGAACCCAAACCGGTGACGCGCCTCACCTGCGACTTTACCAAAGCGCCCTGCTTGTACCCTCATTTCGATGCGGTTGCGTCCTACTCGATCCGGCCCGATCGGGGGTGTTGCAGCGTTCACGGCACCACCTTCCAGTGATCCGCAGAGTTCACGGCACCGACAACTCCCCGCTCCAGCCTCGTCGAAGCGGCACTCATTCGGGCCACCGCCGCCACGCACACGATCTCGCCGTCCGTCACGGCGAGGCCCGGGGATGCCAGGTCGGCGACGGATCCGGCAAGGAAGTCCCCCAGCCGCGGGCCGCCCGCGACCACCACGACGAAGACGCCCTGGAGCCGGCCCCGCGTCTCGTCGGGTACGGCGGCCTGGAGCATGGTGTTGCGGAAGACCGTGGACGTGGTGTCGGCGGCGCCCGCGAGGGCGAGGATGACCAGCCCGAGCCAGAGCTGACGGGTCAGCCCGAACACAGCGATGGCCGTGCCCCGGCCCGCCACCGCGGACAGCACCGCGCGTCCGCGCCGGATCCGCCCGAGCCAGCCGGAGAAGACCCCGCCCAGGAGCGCCCCCAGCGCCGGGGCGGCGACCAGCAGGCCGGTGGTCTTCGCATCGCCCCGTACCAGAGCCCGGCGACGACGGGGAACAGGGCGCGGGGATGGGCGAGCACCATGGCACACAGGTCGGTGAAGAACGTCATCCGCAGATTGGGCCGGGTGCCCAGGAAGCGCAGTCCGTCCAGGACGGAGGCGCGCCCGGCGTTCCCCGGCCCTCCCTCGCCCCGGTCCGGCAGCATCGCGGGCAGCCGCCACATCGCGTAGAACGAGGCCGTGAAGGTGACCGCGTCGATGCCGTACGCGACCCGGTAGCCCCACCAGCCGACGGCCGGCCCGAGCAGCATGCCGTGGTGCTGGTCATGAAGGACAGCGCGTTGGCCGCCGGCAGCTGCTCGGGCGGCGGCAGCCGCGCGAGCAGCGAGCTGCTGGCCGGTGAGTTCAGCGCGAAGCAGACCGCTTCGAGCGCCACGCCGCGTACAGCAGCCCCAGCCGCTCCACCCCCGCCACGGTGACGGCGAACAGCCCCACCGATGGCAGAAACGATCCGACCGCGCTGTACAGCCCCAGCTTGCACCGGTCCACGGTGTCCGCGATCGCCCCGCTGTACAGCCCGAACGCCACCAGCGGCACCAGGGAGCAGAACCCGACCAGTCCACCGAGAACGCCGCCCCCGTCAGGTCGTACACCTGGAGCGACACCGTGGCCAGGTCATCCCCTGGCCCACCCACGACACCGTGTTCCCGAACCAGAGCCGCCGGTAGTCCGGCGAGCTGCGCAGGGGCGTCAGGTCGGCAAATATCCGCCGCCGGGGCGGGGCTCGTCCGCCGCTTCCGCGGGTTCGATGAGGGATTCGGTCACAGGGGAGGGTAACGGCCTGCGGCGACCCGGGCCCGGCCGGCCCGCCTCCCGCGCGGGTCAGCCCGTCGCGAGGGCGGCCGACGCGGCGATGAGTGCGTGCCGTCCCGGGCCGGGCCTCCCGGTCCGGACCTGGGCCACGAAACGGCCCAGGTCGCCGCGGACGGTGGCCGAGTCGATGCGCCTGATCACGGGCAGCGCGGCCTCAGCGATCAGACAGGCTTCGTCGATCCGGCCCGCACCGGCGAGGGCGGTCGCCCGCCGCACCGCGAAACGCGCCTGCGAGTTGCTGTCCGCCGGGGCGTCCGGCCGCCGCTCGGCAGCGAAGAGGTCGGCGGCGGGCCCGAAGCGGCGGAGGCTGAGCATGCACGACGCCTCGATGAGCAGGGGGTTGGCGTTCTCCAGGCGCGGCCCCCAGTGCGGGGCCCGTTCGCCGGCGGCCTCGGCGGCGTGGTCCCGGAACCGCTCCAGCGCCTCCCGGCACGCCGCCGCGTCGCCGAGGTGCGCGTACGCCTGGGCCGCGCGGCGGTCGGCGTGCGCGCGGATCTCCGGGGTGGCCGCCGGATGCCCGGCCGCCTGCGCGGCGAAGGAGACGGCCGCCGCGGCGTCACCCCGGTGCTGGGCGATGCACGCCTTGCGGACGAGGGCATAGGCGGCCACCGTTTCGTCACCGCCCCGAGCGCCCCAGCGAACGGCGCGCGCCGTCCAGTTCAGCGCCTCGGCGGGATTCCCCGACTCCTGCGCCATCCATCCCGTGTATTCGGCGAACCGTGAGGCCAGCAGCCATATGTCGGCGCTCCGCTCGCCCACGGCATGAGGGCCGGCCTCCGTCAGGGTCCGGGTGATCGACTTCATCGACGCGATGACGAACCTTGGTCCGCCGGATCTGCCGACGTCCTTCAATTCCCGCAGGATCTGCTCGTATCCGTCGACCAGCGGAGCGGCGTCGACGACTTCGTCGGCGCGGATGTCACGGCCGCGTGCGCGGGCCCGTTCGACGAGTTCCCCGCCGGCGCCGAAGGCCGCGTCGCACGCGGTGGCGACGGCGGGCGTCGGATTGCGCGATCCGCTCTCCAGATTGCAGATCTGGCCTTCGGACACATGGACCCGCCGGGCGGTCTCGCGCACGCTCCAGCCCCGGTGCGCCCGCAGCGCGGCCAGGACGACGCCGAAGTCGCCCGGGGGCAGCGGCAGGTCCGCCGTGCTCCCCGTCGCGCTGTCGGCCCTGTCCATACCCGTCAGGTTACGGATCCTTGCGGCCGCTATTCAATCCCCCGTGAAAAGTCACCGTGCGCGTGAACTGCCCCTAGGGTGAACACCATTCCTGACAACCGGTCCTGCCGGGAAAGGGGGCCATTGTGCCGTGCGTCTTCCTCAGCTTTCGTAAACCGGACTCCCGTTGGATGCGCGACCGCGTCGACCGTGCGCTGTCCGACCGTTTGGGCGCCGATAGGATCTTCAAGTCGGGCCGGTCGATCGCACCGGGGTCGGATTTCGCCGACGTGCTCCGGAAACAGGCCGCCTCGTGCGAACTCATGTGCGTATTGATCGGGCCGAATTGGCTCGGTCTGCGGGATGAATCAGGCGTCCGGCTCCTGGACCGGGAACACGACTGGGTCCGGGTGGAAATCGCCACGGCCCTGCGGGCGGGAAACCGCGTCGTCCCGGTCCTCCTGGGCGAAGCGACCCTGCTGCCCGACGCCTCGGCGCTGCCGGCCGAGATCGCGGACCTGGCGCGCCTGCAGTTCGTCCGCGTGCCGGAGACCCATCTGCCGGAGGGCCTGGCGCACTTGGCCGACGAGGTGGCCGAACTGCTGGCCGCCGAGGATCCGGCGGACGGCCCCGGGGACGACGGGCCGGGCGCGGGACCGGAGCCGTCCACGACGATGACGGCCCATGTGTCCGGCGGCGGCAGCGCCTACATGGCAGCCCGTGACCAGACGATCAGGCTGGCGTGAGGGGCGGACGATGGATGGTTTCGGAGAAGAAGGTGCCCGCCGCGTCGGCCCGTACACGCTGCTCAGACAGGAGCGCGTGACCGACGGGAGCGAGATCTTCACGGCCCGCGCGGACGAGGGGCCGCTGGTCACCGTCACGCTCGTGAAGGCCGGACCGGCGGCGGACCCGGGGTTCCGGGTACGCTTCCGGGCTGCGGTCACCACGGCACGGACGCTGTCCGGCGCCTTCCTCGTCCCGCTGGTGGACGCGGACGTGGACGCGCCGCTTCCGTGGGTGGCGGCCCGGTTCACCGCCGGACTGCCGCTGCGGCGGGCCGTGGACCGGCACGGACCGCTCTCTGAACCGGCGCTGCGGATGCTCGCCGACGGCCTCGGCCGGGCGCTGGCCGTCCTCCACGAGGCCGGGGCGGTCCACGGCGGGGTGAGCCCGGACTCCGTGCTGCTGACGATGGACGGGCCCCGCGTCCAGGCCCTGGGGACGGCTGCCTTCGCCGGCGGCCCGGCGGCCACACCGGCGGACGACATGTCCGCCCTCGGATCGGCCGTGCTCTTCGCGGCCTCCGGCGGCACCTCGGACACCCGCGCGCTTCCCCTGTCGCTGCGCGAAGTGATCGGCGGCTGCCTCGACCCGGTACCCCAGGACCGCCCCACCGCGCGGCAGTTCGTTACCTATCTGAGCGACCAGAACCTGCCGGTGCTCACCCGCGGATGGCTGCCGCCCGAGGTGACCGCCGACATGGCCGCCGCGAGCGCCGGGGCAGGTGGCCGAACCGCCCCGTCGGCACCACCGGCCGACGCGGGGGTCAGCCGGCGGAAGCTGCTCATGGCGCTGGCCGGAAGCACCGTCGTACTCGGCGGGACCGCTGCGGCCTTCGCGTTCTCCGGCGACTCCTCACCCACGTCCGACGGCCGGGCCGGCGGGCCCTCGCCCACCGCGCGGCCGGGCTCCGCGGCGGGGCGGCGTTCCTCGCCGGGCGCCTCCGCCTCGCCGTCCCCGTCCGGCGGGCCGAAGCGCGTCGTACTGGCCGGATCCGACGCCGTCACGCTCTGGTCCCGGTCCGGGAAGACGGCGCCGACCTGCGTCGAGGGCTCCGGCAAGGTGGTCATGCTGAGCACCGCCTCGGGCACGTCCTTCCTGGACGGCGCGACCGGGAAGTCCGTGTACCGCTCCCTGAAACCGACGGTTCCCTTCCGGGAGAGCAGCTTCCAGCACCTGACGGCGTACGCGGACGGCATGTTCTACCTGATCTGCGATACCCCGGACGTATCGAGCGTGCTGGCCTCGTTCGACTCCTCCACCGGGCGGGCGGCGTGGGCGGTCGCGCTCACCGCCTCCGACCCCGGCGGCCCCGCGCTCATCTCCCCGTACCGGGGCAACTACGTGGCGGTCGCGGGAAAGACGGTCTACGTGTGCGGGCAGGTGCGGGAGTACAAAGGGAAGTGGTCGGCCGACGACCCGGTCATCGGCTTCATCCGCGCCTTCGACGCCACGAACGGCAAGAAGCTGTGGCAGGTGAAGGGCACGGACATCAACAACGTGCTGGTGCCGCCCACCGGTTCGCATCTGCTGGCCGCCTCGGCGATTCCGGCCAAGCGCTCCGGCCGTATCCAGATGTTCGACACGGGACGGAAGGGCGGCCGCGGCTGGAAGGTGCCCGTCTCCTACAACTCGCCGTACTTCAACCTGGGCTGGCCGCTGACGTGTTACGGGGAGGGGCTGTTCCTGTTCGCCGGCGGTGAGGGCAACACGCTGTTCGCCGTCGACGCGGCCACGGGACGGGAGAAGTGGCATCAGCGCTTCGACGCGAAGAACGGGGACCAGGTCAAACTCGGCACACCGTTCACCAGCCCGGACGGCACGGTGGTCTATGTACCGGTCGGCAGGGACCTGGCCGCCCTGACCGTGGCCGACGGCACGTCCCGGTGGATCGCCGTGCTGGAGGACGCTGACGAGGACGGGGGCGCCACCCTGTTCAACGCCTCCCTCGCGATGGGCGGCAGACACGCGCAGTGCTCGGCCGACACGGTCTTCGTCACCGACAGCGGCCAGACGCTGTGGGCCATCGACGCAGCCACCGGCGCGGCCCGGTGGAAGTACCGGGACCCGGGACAGCCGGACACGGGGTTCCTGTGGACGGTCGGCGGCGACCACGTCTACATCGCCTCCAATCTGACGATGACCGCGATCTCAGCTCACGGGCGATAGGAACGGACGGCCCACGGCCGGTACGCGAAAGGACAATCATGGAGACGAGTGTGGAACTCGCCGGTCTGGCCTCGGCGGCCGCCGCGCGCCTGATCGATCTGCTGGCCACGGACGGCTGGGGCGCGGTCAGGTCCTCGGTCCTGGCGCTGTGGCGCTCGGCCCACCCGGAGCGCGTCGAGGACGAACTCGACGAAACACGCGACGAGTTGATGCGAGCCCGGCAGTCCGGCGGGGCCGAGGACCTCCAAGCCCTGCTGGTCGCCGAATGGCAGGCCCGCCTCATCCGGCTCATGGCCGCGCGGCCGGATGCCGTCGGTGAACTCCGCGCCCTGTTCGGCGGGGAGCCGCACCCCCGCCGGACGCCGGACAAGCGGATCGAGGGCCCGATGACGCTGGAGACGCATGTCTCCGGCGGCGACGCCTATGTCGCGGGCCGGGACATGACCATCACCAGGGACGGACAGGCGTGACCGACACCACCACCGCGGCTCCCCCACCCCCCGACGAGCCGCCCCGCTGGCCGCCGAAGGACATGACCGCGTACGTGAGCGGCGGCGACTCCTACATGGCCGGCCGGGACCTGCACATACGCCACGTCGACCAGGGCCGCACCACCGTGCCCGGCCCCGACGCCGACCGGGTCGAGTGCCCGTATCCGGGACTGGCCCCCTTCGACGCGGCGTACCGGCAGTGGTTCCACGGCCGGGAGCGCATGGTGCACCTGGTGTGCGAACGGCTGGACGCGCGGATGCGCGAGGGCGGCCCGCTGGTGCTGATCGGCCCCTCGGGGGCGGGGAAGTCATCCCTGCTCGCGGCCGGGCTGCTGCCGGCCCTGGACGTCGGGCGGCTGCCGGTGGCCGGGTCGAGCACCTGGCCCCGGCTGGTGCTGACCCCGACGGGGTCCCCCGCCCTGGCCATGGCGGCGGCCGCCGGGGTCGGTGCCGACGACGCCGACGCCACCGCGTCGGCCTGGCGGGCCGATTCCGGACGGTGCCTGGCCGAGGTGCGCGAACTCACCGGCGCCGGGGCGGCGGCGACCGCCCCGGGGTCGGGATCCACCGGTCTGATCGTCGTGGTCGATCAGTTCGAAGAGCTGTTCACGGCCTGCGGCGACGAGAGCGAACGGCAGTGGTTCGTCGAGGTGCTCGACCGGCTGGCCCGGCCCGGCGGCGGTGCGGCCGTGGTGCTGGGGGTGCGCGCGGACTTCTACGCCGCGTGCACGGCGCACCCGCCGCTGCGGGAGGCTCTGGGGGCCGGGCCGGTCCTGCTGGAGCCGATGTCGGAGACCGAACTCAAGAACGCGATCCGCCGGCCCGCCGCCAGTGTGGGGCTCGACGTCGACGACGGCCTGGTCGAGGTGCTGCTGACGGAGCTGGGCGCGGTCGGGGGACCCGTCGGCACCACCACGGGCCGGCTGCCGCTGCTCGCCCACGCGCTGCGCGCCACCTGGCAGCAGCGCCACGGCCACACGCTCACCGTGGACGGGTACCGCGTCACCGGGGGCATCAAAGGCGCCGTCGCCACCACGGCGGACCGGCTCTATGACACGCTGCCGCCGCGCTGCCACGAAGCGGCGCGGTGGGTATTCCTGCGGCTCGTCATCGTGGGACGCGACGCGGACGACACGCGGCGCCGCGTCCGGTACGACGATCTGCTGCGGTACGCGCCCGACCGGGAGGCGGCCGTCGACGTCGTGAAGCTCTTCACGGGCGGCAGGCTGCTGACCCTGGACCGGGACACGGTGGTGATGACGCACGAGGTGCTGATTCGCGCCTGGCCCCGGCTGCGCGACTGGATCAACCACGACCGCGACGGCAATCTGGTCCGGCAGGACCTGGAGGAGGCGGCCTCGCTCTGGGAGGAGGCCGGACAGGAGCCGGCCACGCTCTACCGGGGCAATCGGCTGGAGACCGCCCTCGCGTGGGCCGGGACGCGGACGTCGGAACTGAGCCGCTCGGCCCGGGCGTTTCTGGCGGCCGCCCACCGTCACCAGCGGCGCGGGCAGCGCCTGCGGCGCGGCGCGGTCGCCACCATCACCGTCCTGGCCGTCGCCGCCTCGCTGACTGCCGTGTTCGCGTTCCGGCAGGAGTCCAACGCCCGGGAGGCCGCCGCCCGCGCGCTGGAGGCCCGCGACCGTGCCGTCAACGCCGCCGTCACCTCCGCGTCGGTGCAGCTGGCGCCGACCGATCCCTCCCTGTCTGCCCAGCTCGCGCTGACCTCCTACCGCATGGACCCGACCAAGGAGGCGGCGTCCCGGCTGATCACGACCGAGAACACACCGCTGAGCAAACGGCTGCCCGGGCCGGGCGGCGCGGTGCGCACCGTGGCCTACAGCCCGGACGGGCACATGCTCGCGGCCGGGAACCTCCGCCAGAACCTCGTTTGGCTGTGGGACGTCTCGGACCCCGGCCGTCCCGTGCGGCTGGGCCGGCCCGTGCCCGTCGACCGCTATGTCACGTCGATCCAGTCGCTCGCGTTCAGCCCGGACGGCCGGGTCCTCGCCGTCGGCGGCCGCACCAGCCAGAACGGCGACGAGGGCACCGGCGGATTCGTCGACCTGTGGAGCCTGACCAGCCCCAGCCACCCCGTCCGGCTGGGCCGGCCCAGGAGTCCGGGCATCGAGGGCCTGGACGCGTACGGCCCCGTCAAGTCCCTGGCGTTCAGCCCCGACGGACGCACCCTCGCCGTCGGATGGCACTCCGGATGGGCCAGCCTCTGGAACGTCACCCGCCCAGACGACATCAGGCCCGCGAAGAAGCCCCTGAACCTCGCGTGCCCCCACGTCTACTCCAACCGCGTCGCGTTCAGCCCCGACGGAAAGACGCTGGCCGCCACGTGCGACGACGACGCCGGGACGGTCCGGCTGTGGGACACCACCGACCCGGACCACCCCGACCGGGGCCGTTCCGTGAAGGCCGGGGACAACGTCGGTCCGCTGGCGTTCAGCCCGGACGGCCGGACCCTGGGCGTCGGCTCCACCGACGGCACGGTCCGGCTGTGGAACCTCGCCGCCCCCTTCCGGCCCGCCCCGCTGGGCAAACCGCTGACGGGTCACGCCCAGTCCGTCATGTCGCTGGCGTTCAGCCCCGACGGCCACACCCTGGCGTCCGGCAGCGCCGACCACACCATCCGCCTGTGGAACGTCACCCACCCCCGTGCCATCGGCCCGCTGGGCCGGCCCCTGACCGGTCCCGGCGACGCGGTGGCCGCTCTGGCGTTCAGCCCCGACAGCAGCACGCTCGCCGCAGGCAACGACGACGGCAACGTGGACCTGTGGAGCCTGCCGCCGACCCGGGTCGTCGGCGCGGGTGGCAACGTCGCGTCCGTGGCGTTCAGCCCCGACGGACGCACCCTGGCCGCGGGGAACCAGAACAAGACCGTCTCCCTGTGGAACACCGCCGACCCCGATCACCCCGCCCCGCGCGGAAAGCCGCTGACCGGGCCCGGCACCCCAGTCGACTCCGTGGCGTTCAGCCCGGACGGCCGCACCCTGGCCGCGGGCGACAGCGACGGCACGGTCACCCTGTGGAACACCGCCGACCCCGACCGACCCGTCCCCCTCGCCGAGCCCCTCAAGGAAGCGCGCGGCCTCATCTTCTCCCTGGCCTTCAGCCCCGACGGCCACACCCTGGCCGCGGCCGGTGACAATCAGTCGGGCACCATCGCCCTGTGGGACGTCAGCGACCCCGCCCACCCCAGCTCCCTGCCGGGCATCTCCACCTCGAAGACGTCCTCGGTCATGTCCCTGGCGTACAGCCCCGACGGCATGGTCCTGGCGGCCGGTGGCGATGCCAGCAACGGCACCGTCGGGCTGTGGAGCACGCAGGACCCGGGGATCCGCATGGGCCAGCCGATCACCCAGCCCGTCTCCACCAGCGTCTGGGTGGCCTTCAGCCCCGAGGGCCGCACCCTCGCCACCGGGAACAGCCGGGGCACCGTCACCCTCTGGAACGCCTCCAACCCCAACCGCCTCACCCGCAGGGGCACCCCCCTCACCGTGCCCGGCGGCAGCCTGTGGTCGGTGGCGTTCAGCCCCGACGGACGCACCCTCGCGGCAGCCGGCCACACCGACAGCGGCACCATCCACCGGTGGGACGTGACCGACCCGGATCACCCCGTCCCCATCGGCCTTCCACTGACCGTGGAGACCGGGTACGTCGCCGTCCTCGCCTTCTCCCCGGACAGCCGCACCCTGGCCGCCACCACCGACGACGGCGTGGCCACGCTCTGGAACCTGAACGTGGAGTCCGCCGTCCGCCGCATCTGCGAGGCGAGCTCCAGCTCCCTGACCCGGGACCAGTGGCGCCGCTACGTAACCGAGCTGCCGTACACCCCGCCCTGCGCGGCCGCCCCGTAGCCCGTTCCTCAACCTCGGTCAGGTCAGGTCAGGTCAGGCTCGGGTCGTGCGGTGGCCGAGCTCGATGAGAGCCTGCGCAACAACGAGGCCGGAGCGGTTGCAGCCCGCGTTGCGGCCGGCTGCCGGAGGCGGTGAGGCTCTCATTCAACTTCAGGTCGCATCGGATGAGTTGCACCTCACAACAACCCGGCCGCTGTCATGATGCAGGCACAGGACAGCCGCGGATGCCGGAGGCATCAAAGGAGTTCGCGCCTGAACAGCCTGAGGCGACGCGGATCTCGATGCCGAAGTGCGGCGACGAGAGCGTTGCCTCCGTCTACGAGAGTCCCGAGAAGGGCACGCGCGTCCGTATACAGGCCAGGGTGGGAGCGGTCTACATCCACCTGATCTACGGCCCTGTGCGCGACAAGCCCGAGCGACTGGAGTACCTCCAGGTGTCGAAGAACCTGATGGGCCGGTTCTGCGGCCGGGCCCTGGAATCCCAGACACGCGGAACGTGGACGAGGACGGCCTCCACGAGACGCTCTGCCGAGCTGAAGCCCCAGGTCAGAACGATTCTGCCTGAGGATGCTGGGTGGGGCGGGTGGGACTCGAACCCAAACGAGTGACGCCTCTCACCTGCGACGATGCCGAGATGGCGGACATAGCCACCCGTTTCCATCCGGCTGCGTCCCGCTCGATCCGACTGGAACGGGTACCGGTGCAGCGAACGCTGCACCGGTACCCGGTAGCTTCTCCGCATCCTCGGACTCCGGGGAGACTCTGCCGACCAGCGTCCCGAACGCTCACACACGCTGCCAACGATCTACCGGAACGAGCCCCAGAGCCATCCTCTGCGCAGTGACGCAGCGTAGTGCCACTCCGCCACGGTGGCACCCACGCGTCGATGATCGGCGACGCTCACACGGACGAGCCACGAGCGCCCCACCCCACACCAACCGCCGGGTAGTCCAACGCGGCGAAGATCTCGGCATCTCTGCGCGCGGTGCCGCGAGGGACGCCGCGTCCACCACCCCGTCGCCGCTGTCCCAAGAGAGGACCGTAGTCGGTTGGGTTGGGCCGGCGCACGAGGCGTCATCGGCCGGACGCGGTCCGGACCGCTCACGCCACTTACGGTTCGGCTGTGACCGCGGAGAACGTCACCGGCGACTCCCAGGTGTTGGCCTTGATGTAGCCCGACTCGACGAGCTGCCACATGCCGCGGAGCACGTCCTCCTGCTCCACGGCAAAGCCCTGCCCTTCCAGCCAACTAGCGATGCGCGCCGTGGCCTTGTCTCGTGTCTTCTTGCCCTGGAGGTAAGAGAGGGCCGCCGCTTGCCACGCCGACGGGGCGCCGGCCGTGGGGGTGGCGGCAGGGCAGGACGGGGCTGCGATCGTTTCGGCGAGGTGCAGCAGCGCCGCGATGGTGCCGCGGGTATCACTGCTTCGCGTGTTCTCGTAAATCTCGATTGCCTCGGAGCGGAAGTCGGGCATGGACCCCCACGGGTGTCGGTGTCCGACCCCGCAGTCTGGGGCCGTTAGGCGCCACCCTAAGCGGTGGGCGGTCACTCGCCTGCCAATGCAGGGATTGATCCTGATCTCCGCGTCCGACGGCTGCAGCGGCGGCGAGGCAGCTCCGCCCCTTGTGCCATGCCTGGTCGAGGAGCGGCCCGGCGCCTGGGTGAGCCGGGTGTCCTTGCCTACGGAGTCGGCGGCGACCTGTTCCAGCGTGACGCCGTGCTCACGATTACGCGCGACCCGCACGACGTCCTCGCGAAACTCCTTGTGATACGACTTGGGCACTGCAACATCCTTCCAGGCCGCCTCTCAGCAAGCCAGGTCAGGTGTCACCTATCCGTGCAGCATTCCCCGATTATGCAGCAGTCCCGAGATCAAGCTACTAAAGTTGCTGCCGATCTTATCCAGCGACGCGTGCGACAGCATCGTGGCTATGGATGCTTTCAAGGTTGCGGATCCGCACCGAGTGGCGAAGGCCTCGATCCCGGCACGCAAGACTGACGTCGCGGGCCATGTCCTCGACGAATACAGGGTGGTCGTACGCCTGCATGGTGAGGACACGCTCGTCTCCGCGCTTTACCAAAGGCACTACAGGCGCCGAAGCGGAGGATGTCAACAACCTCACGGCGCTCTGGACCGTTAGGGGGTACGGGGTGTCTCCCTGGCCAGTCACGTTGAGCGTAATCCGGCTGCGCTGATTGTGCGCCCCGTAGTCGGAGATCGCCTTCGAACATGGACAGAGGCTGGTGACCTCACTGGTCACTGCTGTTGCTACTGTCACGTCACCGTTGTCCCAGTGCCCTTCGATACGGACGTCGTGAACCTGTTTCGACTCACGGCCGCTGGCCGGCGCCACAACGGTCGTGCTGATAGGCATGGCCACCGTCACAGTAACCGCGGGCGCATCCAACAGTTCTGCCCCCATCTTGAGGACCTGCGGCAACTGCCGGGGGTCAAATCTCTGGAGGTGGTCGTGCGCGAGAGCGACCATGCGGCTCATGTGCGTGCCACGGCGGTCGTGTTGGAGCCGCACGGTGATCGCGATATCCGCAATGCCGTCCTGCCGGAGGCAGCCATCCTCGAAGTACACGGGATACCGAAGGCCACTGATGCCGACCTCGTTGATCTCGATGCCCCGAGAGTCAGTCTCGCTCTGAATGTCGTGCATGCTCACTCGCCCCGATAGGTGCAACCAGATGTGCACGTCTCGCGGACGGTGAGGGCCGAGAGCACGGGCAGGGTCGGCTGCAGGCGTTCCCAGATCCAGCGGGCGAGAACCTCGCTAGTCGGGTTCTCTAGGCCCTCGATCTCATTGAGGTAGTAGTGGTCCAGTTGAGCTTCGAGCGGCTTGAAGGCTCGCTTAACGTCGCCAAAGTCCATGACCCAACCAGCCTCGGGGTCGACGGGGGCTTCTACGTGAACGATGACCTTGTAAGAGTGGCCATGCAGGCGCGCACACTTGTGGCCCTCTGGAACCTTGGGCAGGCGGTGCGCCGCTTCGAACGTGAACTCGCGAAAGATTTCCATTACTGAATTCCCAGATACTTGTGCGTCTGGAGAGAGAGGATCCAGCGCGGGTTCTTCATGCAGTAGTCGACAGTGGCCCGGGTGTTAGCTTCAACGTCGGGTCCGTCCATGGGCTGGAGACGGAAGAATTGGAAGTCGAGGTTTTCGAACTGTCCTGGGTCTCCGCCCAACTGCGGATAGACAAGCTTCAACTCGTCGCCGCTTGTGACGACCATGTCAGACCCGATCTTCGGGCTGACACAGAGCCAGTCAATGCCCGGCGGCGGTACGCGGGTGCCGTTCGTCTCCACCGCAACCTCGAAACCCCTGGCGTGCAGAGCTTTGATGGCTGCCTCGTCAAGCTGCAGAAGCGGCTCACCCCCGGTGCACACCACAAAGCGGTGTTCCACGGAGGTTGAAGGCCACGCCTCCTCGACTGCTTGGGCGAGGTCATCAGGGGACGCGAATCGGCCGCCACCTTCGCCGTCGGTTCCAACGAAATCGGTATCGCAGAACTGGCAAATCGCCCGATGCCGATCCTTCTCAAGGCCTGTCCAGAGATTGCACCGCGAGAAACGGCAGAAGACAGCGGGTCGGCCCGCATGGCTCCCTTCGCCTTGCAAGGTGTAGAAGATCTCCTTGACCAGATAGGTCATTCTCAGACGCCCTGGTACTGCACGGGGTCAGTGGTACCAGCCTCAGCGAACCCCTTTAGGCGGAGCAGGCAGGTCTCGCAACGGCCACACGCCCGACCTTGCTCGTCCGGGTCATAGCAGCTGGACGTCTGGGAGTAGTCGACACCCAGGCGCAGGCCCTCTCGAACGATGTCGGCCTTGGACATCGCAATGAGGGGGGAATGGAGCTTGAGCTCCTGAGTTCCCTCAAGGCCAGCCCTGGTCGCAAGGTTCGCCATTTTTGCGTAGGCGTCCATGTACTCAGGACGGCAGTCGGGGTAGCCGCTGTAGTCGACGGCGGTCACGCCGGTGAAGATGTCGCTCGCGCCAACGGTCTCCGCGTAGGCCAGAGCGAACGATAGGAAGATCGTGTTACGCGCCGGCACGTAGGTGATGGGCACACTGCTGTCTGCGTCACTGTTGCTGGCATCGTACAGCGAGTCGTGCTTCGGGACGTCGATATCAGCAGTAAGGGCGGAGCCACCGAAAACTCGCAGGTCGATGTCTGCAATGACGTGGCGGGCTACGCCCTGAGTCTCTGCCACGCGCTTGGCGGCTTCCAGTTCCACACTGTGCCGCTGGCCGTACCGGAAGCTGAGCGCGTACGGCGTGTAGCCCTGGTCCTTGGCGATGGCCAGAACTGTCGTCGAGTCCAGGCCTCCGCTCAGTAGAACGATCGCGGGACGTCCCATGCCTTGCTCCCTAGTTAGCTATGCGTGTACTCGTGCACCCTAGCGCCAAAACTGACGGGTAGAGTAACCGGAACAAGCTACTAGTTAAGGTCATCGGGAGTGGGACTGCGTGAGGCAACTATCGTTGGTGGTCACTTGCACGGACCGCAAGGCAGCTGTACCGGAGGCCACGCTCCATGCAAGATCGCTACCGGCCGGCAGCGTGAAGGCCCGCTCCGCAGCGTGGAGGGAGCGCGTCGAGACGGCATCGAACACGAAGCCCCTAAGCGAGCTCTACCGGGGCGACCACTGGACACAGGCCCGCCGACTAACTGCCGCGGCCGCAAAGGTCAGATTCGAAGCGGAACTCTGGGTGGCGTCGGCCGGCCTCGGCCTCCAGCCAGTATCGGCGTCGGCACCTGCCTACGCGGCGACCTTCAGTACCCGACACGCAGACTCAGTCACCGCTTCTACGGCTGACAGTGCCCAGTGGTGGGGGCACCTTCAAGAAGGAACTGGCCGCAAGACCCTAGAGGAACTCGGCCGACAGGGCCCGGTCCTCATGGTCCTGTCCGAAGTGTACGCAAATGCCATGAGGGCCGAGATCCACGCGCTGGCCAGCGTCGGGGGTGAAGTCCTGCTAGTGGGAGGCGTCGAGAAGATCCCCGGCATCCAGAGAGTCGCCTCCAACGCGGGCCTGCGACGCACACTCGGCGGCACTCTGACGAGCCTGAACGTTCGTATGGCCGCCTCATGGCTTGAACACTGTGAGGACGGCAGGCTGACCTCGACTGCTACCAGTGACTCATGGCAGCGGTGGGCTTCAGACGTAGCTGAGCCTGAGCGGTACAACCGGACGCCCATATCCGACGAGGACGTCATGGCATTCATCAAGCGTGAGACCGCGTCGCATCCTGGCATCTCGCGGTCACGACTCCTGCGTGCTCTACGTGACGGAAACCAGGCATGCGAGCAGAGCAGGTTCGCCAACTTGTACATCCGAGCCATGGGGGAACGGTGACAGACAACGTCATCAAGCGCAGAGCCCTGCGCATTGAGCAGAACCCGAATATTCCCCTGTATCTGTTTGCCCTAGAAGCACAAGAAGTCGATCTCGTAGCTGATGTTGCACGGATTTCCCGGGATGAGGCTGGCAAACTCTTCGGCTATCAACGTCCCGAAAAGAAACAGCACGTTAAGCAAATTCTGGAGTACCTCGACGGTGAAGATGTGCTGTTCCCAAATGGGCTCATCCTCGCCCTGCCCACCACGGTGCGGTTTAAAGGTAGTCGCGGCCCCAACCCGGGCGACGGACTGGCAACCATCGGAACCCTTGAGATCCCGCTACCGGAGTCGCGGGACGCGCCTCGTCCGGCTCTGATCGTTGATGGTCAACAGCGAAGCCGCGCGCTTGCGCTTACTCGGCGAACTACCCTTCCGATCACAGTGGCAGGATTTGTGGCCGAAGATCTCAACATCCAGCGCGATCAGTTCCTGCGCGTCAACACAGTGTCTCCACTTCCGAGCAATTTGGTATCCGAACTCCTCCCGGAAGTGAACACCCAGCTTCCGACCAGGCTGTCCGCCCGAAAGCTGCCCGCGATCCTCGTTAACGCACTAAACCAGGACAACGACTCACCTTTCAAGGGACTTGTTAAGCAGGCGTCGACGACCCCCGATAAGAAGTCAGACACCGTCGTCAAAGACAACAGTCTCATCACTGCGATTACGGAATCGTTGTCACCATCTGGTGTCCTTTTCTCGTACAAAAACCTAGCCAACGGGACCACCGACACAGCGAGCATTCGGAAAATTCTAGTTGTCTACTGGACGGCAGTGAAGAACACCTTCCCTGAAGCTTGGGGACTGCCTCCCGCCAAGAGCCGCCTTATGCATGGTGTCGGAATCAGATCGCTGGGCCGCCTCATGGATCGGGTAATGGAGCGAGTCTTGTTTGATGCCGATATCGACTCGCCGGATATTAGCGACAGAGTCATGGCTGAACTGGCGCTCATTAAGCCGCACTGCCATTGGACCAAGGGGCGCTGGCCGGAAATCAACACGCCTTGGAACGAGTTGCAGAACACTCCCCGGCATATCAGTATCCTGTCAAACTACCTGATTCGCGTCTATCGCGATTCGAGGATGGGTGCTTCGTGAAGTTCTACTTCCCAGATAGCCAAGATCAGATCTACCCCAGGTACGACTTCATCAATGATGAGTACCCAGACGAGCGAGTCCGCCAGAGGGATGACCTGTACGCCCATCAGGCAGTAAAGCCCGCGCCCTACGATGGGATACTGGTCAGCAAGGCCATCGTAGACGGATCGGTCAAGGGAGCCGGGAAGTACAGCGCCCCTCAGCGGGACCGTCTCTACCGCGACGGCGTGAAGACCTTTTTCGGGCTACCTGACTCGATGCAAAGTCTCGGCGACTGCGGAGCCTTCAACTACATCAACGAAGAGTACCCTCCGTACAGGATTGAGGACGTCCTCCATTACTACACGGAGTGCCGATTCAACTCAGGAATCAGTATCGACCATGTCATCTTCGGTTATCGACCCGATGCCCCTGACAAGGACGTTGACCCGGCGTGGGTAAAGCGTCGTGAGATTTCGCTCGACTTGGCAGAAAAGTTCATCAAAGCTACCGAAAGTCACAATCGCCTGGTCACGGGCAGGAAGCAGCATCTGGAACCGGTTGGCGCGGCGCAGGGGTGGAGCCCGGCCAGTTATGCGGACAGCGTCGTCCAACTTCAGAAAATGGGCTACAAGCGAATCGCCCTGGGTGGCATGGTTCCGCTGAAGACGCCGGAAATACTGGCTTGCTTGGAAGCGATCTCTGAGGTTCGCGAGAGTGGGGTCGGGTTCCACCTACTCGGAATCACCCGTATCGCCAGCATGGAACGATTCGCCAAATATCATGTCACCAGCTTCGACAGTACGTCAGCATTCCGACAAGCTTTCATGGACGAGCGAAATAATTACCACACCGCCGACCGCTCATACCTAGCGATCAGAGTTCCCCAGGTAGACGGGAACCCTACCCTAAAGAAGTTGATCTTGGCGGGCATGGTGTCGCAGTCGGCAGCCATTAAGGCCGAACGGGAATGTCTCAAATTGCTACGCCAGTATGAAGCCGACGAGAACTTTGAAGTGCAGGAGGTCATCGATGCCTTGTACGCCTATCAATCTCTCATCGGTGACGCCAAGAAGCTGAAGAAGGTTGATGACTACAGGGACACTCTTGTCGACCGCCCTTGGAATCACTGCCGATGCGAACTCTGCAAGAAGCACAAGATCGACATGGTCATCTTCCGTGGAACAGAGCGAAACAAACGTCGCGGGTTCCATAACATGACGGTACTCGAAGCCAAGATGCGCAAGCTTCCACTCACATAATCGCCTATACCGCGCATAGCACTCAAAGTAACTTAAACAGGAGATGATGTGGCCGACCGCTACGTACTGAAGGTTCCCGCCCTCAAGGTGCTCCAAGGCGACAAGGAGATCTACTGCTTCGCTGTAGACGGAAAGAAGTTGGAAGACTTTGCCGCCGTCTCGCGCATCCGCCGCGACAGCCAGAAGAAGCTGCAGGGGTACCAGCGGCCTGAGGTCCAAAGCCACATCCGCTCGATCCGTCGCTACCTTGAGTCCGAGGGGGCGATGCTCCCCAATGCCGTGGTTCTCGGTTTCGATGATCGCGTCACGTTCGAACCCGCGGTGCGCGGCGGCAGTGTGAGCTACTCCATCCCCGGCGAGCTGATCATCCCGGTCGACGAATCACTGGCTGATGAAGAGAAGCCGGCCTGGCTCGTGGACGGTCAGCAGCGCAGCGCCGCCATCAGGGACGCTGACCTTGCAGAGTTCCCCGTCGCAGCAGTGGGCTTCATTGCGTCTCAGGAAGAGCAGCGGTCGCAGTTCATCTTGGTCAACTCGACCAAGCCACTGCCCAAGGGGCTCGTGTATGAACTCCTGCCGGAGACCACCGCCAAGTTGCCGCGCTCGTACGCGCGCCGTCAACTCGCTGCGAAGATCATGGTCCTTCTGAATATGGGGGACGGTCCTTTCTGCGGAAGGATCAGCAGCCCCACATCGCCCACCGGCAACATCAAGGACAACAGCATCCTGAGGATGCTGGAGCACAGCATCTACGAGGGCTCCTTGTACCAGTACCGGAACGCTGAGGATGGTACCGGGGACGAGGAAGCGATGCTGGCGCACCTTCTGTCCTTCTGGACGGCAGTGGAGAACCTCTTCGAGGATGCGTGGAACAAGCCTCCCAAGGAGTCGAGATTGACCCATGGTGTGGGCATCCAGGCCATGGGCTATGTCATGGACCGACTCACCACAGACGTCCCGTTCGACAAGGTCAACTGGGACAAGATCCGCATCACCCTGCGCCGACTCGAGAAGCACGTGGCCTGGACTTCCGGCACGTGGAAGTTCTCGGACGGTCAGGAACGCAGTTGGAATGGGCTCCAGAACACGGCCAACGATGTGCGGCTCCTCAGCACCCACCTGCAGGCCCTAGTCAGCAAGTAGTCGAAGCTCTGCGGCCTCAACTGGTGGTCTCCCCCAGTGGATCGGGGGAGACCACCTGTGCGTCAGACGCTCTCGGCGATCGTGCGCCGTAGACCTCGCTCCGCTGCGCGCAGGAGAGACGCCGAGCCGCTGCCATTCGCGTACTCGATCGGCACGTCATTGCCAGTGTGCTGAGTGATGAAGCCGGTGGCGGCGTGCTTGGCGCAACGCGTCGCTAGAACGACCACGTCCGCTCTGCGCGCCTTCTCTCTCAGTTGCGGCGTGCCAACGTGGTCATAGGCAGTCGAGACCTTCACAGCAGGAGCGATCTTCTGCAACTCTTCCCGGCACCTGGTGAGCACCGCCTCGTCCAAGGAGTACAGGAGCAGCGTCGAAGCCGACATCGACGCCAGGGGGTCATCCTGCACACCCTCCTCTGCGGGAACGGCCCAATCGAGACCGTCCAGGCCAAGTTCATGAGTGAGCCGCTGTGCGAAGGCCAGATCAGCTTCCGCAAGGCGGTGCCGGTGAATGGACAACGGTGCGAGGAGATCGACACACAATTTCTCACGGGCATCCACGTCAGGGCACGCAGCAAGAAATAGGCGGTCAACGAAGTCCAAGGCGACCGAGGCCCGTTCGGGAGCAATCCACCGACTGCACTCCGAGCTAACGTCCTTGAGGATCTCTCCGTAGGTGTCGGCGGCGGGTGAGGCCCGAAGAGCGATGTCCATCAGAGCTTGCAGCACAGCCAGATCACCCGGGCTGTAGCGGCCGAAGGCTACGGCATTACGAATGAAGGCATGCGCGCTCTTCGGCGCCGGCTCGTCGTAGCCCACGGCATCAAGGAACGAACCGACAGCACGCCACAGTTCACCCGCCTCGCCATCGCTCAACCCGTCCAAGAACTCCGCCAGAACGTCATCGTTCTGCGCCGGGGTGGGCCACAGCGCCCACACTTCGTCTTCGACAGCCTGTTTGCCAGTTGGGCTTCCATCAGCAAGCGCAGAGAAAAACTCTGGCCAAGACTCGACGGGCACGCTTGCATCAGCGCCGGGGGATGCCTCCGAGGATGCTTCAGCCACCGCATCAGGCACCGGCTTAGCCGCCAGACGCTCAGCCTCGCTCAGAGCGAGGGCAGCGATCTGGGGCGCCTGATCCAGTTCCTCAATGGCCGCCAATGCCCGACGGGCAACTGTCACATCATCGAGAATCACGGCCGCAAGCAAGACGACGGTCATCGCCTGAGGACCATACGATCGGGGGTCGCCGACAAGCAGTTCAGGGACCACCCTGCCGTGGGCGATGAGACCCTCTTTAGCCGCGTCGAGGTCTCGCCTAGCGAGAGGTTCCTCGAGGGCCACCGTGTAAACAGCGTTGAGAATGGCGCCCTTCACCGCAGCAGGTGGATCCTGGTGCACGATGTCCGGCAGGTTCGGAAAAGCGAGAACCTTGTTGCTCACTCCGAGGCGATCCAGGCGCTTGAGCCTCAGGTGCGCCAGGTTCGTGGCGGTGAGTCCACCAGCCGCCGCCAACTGCTCCAGTAGATCTTGGGAAGCTGCTTCACCGCCCGCCGCGAGAGCAGCATCGAACTCCGCGATGAGCCGGCCGATGGGTTTGACTGCACGCCACAGGCGGGGCGGGCGTCTTATATAGGTCTTCTGCATCAGGAGCAGTGCGTCGGTGAGGCTCTGTCGGTAACGCGAGGGCTGCGCGGTTGTCAGCCTGAAGGTCACGCGCTCGCCGGCGAAGTCCAAGATGGCGCGTTCTACTGGGTCATCCGGGTTGAGCCGGGCCGGGCGCAGGCCGCCACGCTCCATGTCGCAGTAAATATACGTCGGCCCTGCGAAGGCTTCGATCAACTCAGCTGTCTTCGTCACGTCAGCCCGGTCGCGTGCGATGGCGTACATCGCGAATTGTTGGCTGTCGGCGTCCCACCGCGGCAGGACGATAGGCGCACCACCGCCGCTGAGCAGAACCTTGACGAAGGGCTCGGTGCGCTCCTTGTGAGCATAGTCCGGGCGCATGTCGGGCCATGCGTCGTTGCCTGCTCCAAAGAATGCTCTGAGGAAGGTCTGGATACGTTCCGGCGTCCAGTGTTTAGACTGAGTCATGCGGCATCTCCCCAGCGCTCGGCCAGGTCCAGGCGTGCCTGGGCAGCGGCGTCAATACCTGCCGTGTAGGTCACTCTCTCGTCGTTCTTCGACATGCCGCGAATGGTGAAGTTCATCGAGCCGCTGAGCATCCAGTCGTGGCCGCACAAGGTCTTCTCGTGGATGTTCAGCTCCCGCACCGAGTGGATACGCTCCGGTTCTGCCGCCTTCTTGAGGCGGCGCAGGAAGTCATCGTTATGCGCGTCGGGGCGTGTAACGACGTGGATCATCGCGCCACCGTGGGCGATGCGGGCGATGGCATCGGATAGGCGACAGTTCTGGGGTGGAACATCGCCAAACAGCGCATCGTACGCACCGTGGCTGTTGTCGATGATCTGGACATCGGTGATCCACGGTGACACCAGCCACACGTGATCGCTAGGCGCAATGAACTCCGCGATCAGCGCCGAAGTCAGCATGGTGTCTACGCGCACCGTGGTGTGTAGCCCGGTACGAATTGTGCGTTCCTGGGAACTCACTGGGTCGCCTCCCGCAGTTCGACACGGACCCGGAGTTCGTTCTGCTGACGGAGGACTCCGCAAACCTCTCCGTAGACGCGCAGAACGTCCCGGTCAATGTGGGTGACAGGAATCTGCTTCAAGGCTTGCGCCATTGACTCCTCCTTGCCCGCGGGACAAATGAGATCGACGGCGGAGGTCGCTGAGAGGTGCTTGCAGTACGACTCAACCCAGGCAGCCTGCGTCACATCGACTTCGGGCAGCCGGTCGTCGTGAGCGGCCTGAAACAGAAGTCGTTCCAGTACAGGTGCTTCGGCGTACGGCTGGTAATGCTTCAGGTCCTGGGTACGAGCCTGGTGACCCCGAGGCCACAGGAGGCTGAAGACCTGGTCGGCGCTGAGCGAACGGATTCCAGGCAGTTCAAGTTGCTTCGATCCCACGGCGTACGCCACGACGCGTGCATCGACTTCAATTCCCAGACGCTTTTCGAGCGCAGTCCAGGCTCTTACGAGAGCGAGAGCCGCGGCGTCGATGTCGGGCCCGGAGCCCGGGCGTAGCAAGCGTGTGGACAACGCCGCGACTGCCGCATGCCGAGGTGGGCCGTCCAATCGAGCCCATGCCTCCCGTAGATCACCGAGTGCGCCTTGGGCTTGCTGTGCCGGCGCGTTAGCGCGAAGCGTCGCCATGGCACGTGCAGCGGCACCCCCCGGTTCCTCAGTGACGTGCTCGAGGAAACGCGTCAAAGTTGCATCCACATACTCGAATTCACTGGGTGCGAGGCTGCTCGTCACAAGTCCCCAGAACTTTCGGGGATCCGCCGAGTAGTAATCGATCAGCTGCTCGATCACGCCCAGGCCTCCGACGGAGGTCTCGCTGAGCCAGATGGTCGTAAGTCCATCCGGTTCGTCGGCGAGTAGCACGTCGATGATGAGGTCGCCGTCTTGCGCGTTCGGGCATGCGCGCTGGGCGGCAGTACGGATCCCGGCGGCCATGGTGTCTCGGTAGGCACGCTGCGCCAAGTCAGCCGTGTCTGCGGACACGTCCTCGATAACGAGGAGCCGGGCTGCTCGATTGAGGACCTCGATGACGGTGCCCTGGGTGACCAGTGCTGTCAGTTCAGAAACGAGGCGGTCGTTGTCCAGGTGCTCCTCGGACAAGTCGGCATCCCGATAGAGCACCTGGAAGATCCTTGCCAGATCTCTGCTCCATCCCCCATTCGAGAGAAGCGTGCGGATCTCCGCGTTCGTGCGCTCCGCAGTCAGACCGGCCAACGCGAATGCCGTCAGGTAGATCTGAGCGAGTCGCTCGCGCTGGAAGAAGTTTGAGATATCAGCCAGTGCCGGATCTTCTTGGACTGCGTGTGCGAACGCAAGAGCACGCCATTGTGGCGAGGCCAGGTACCGGTTGACCGCCGGGTCCTCAACGTTCAAGGGACGCACCTTGAAACAGGCGGCGTCGACACCGAGGCGGAATCCGAGGGCAGCGGGCTTTCCGCGGAGTTCATAGCGGACGAACTGGTTCTCGCTTTCCTGGCGTTCACGGCGGACCGTGCATTCGGCGCCGATCGTCATGCGCCGCACCTCGACGGGGTTGCCAGCCGCGTGTGTCGCGAAGCTGACGGCGTCGATCCGCCTCTGCCATGGGGACGGTTTCGGCACCATCCCTTCATCGAATTGGACATCGTCAGGGGCAACAACCTGTGTGCCCCACACCGGGACGCCCTGCGACTGGTCAATGATGTCGCCGTCTGGCTCGACCAGCCCTATCCGCTTAGGCCTGACGACCTCGAATTCGGCCCCGCCGTGCTCGTGAGGCCGCCAAGGGCCTTCGGGCATCCCATCCCTGACGAACTGCGTGAGATTGAGGACGTCGCTGCCTTCGGCAGGCAGAGGGAGCCACGTGCGATGGTCGTCGTTCAAGTACCCGAAGCGTCGGCTAACTCGGCCGGGTACCGCCTCCGTGAGGGCTCTCCCGATCGGCATCGGTTCGACGACTCCGTCTCCGTCGTCAAAGGGGAGCTCCAGATCAACTTCTGGAAGATTCAAGGGCTCAAACAGAGTTCGAGTGATGTACTCGGGGAGCATAGCGTCGTTCACGGCGCCGGCGTCAGTCACCAGCGGTTTCCAACCGGAGTTGAGCCGTCGTAGTGCGGTGGGCGCCACGGCTAGGAGCAGAGACCGCGGCTGTTCCCACAACACGGCCTGCACTTCGTCGGCGGGGAGTTGCAGGGCCCTGGTGAGGTGCTTTGCGAACTGGTCCTGGACACGGTCGTCGTTCAGCAACTCATCCAGCACCTGTATGAGTGCCTTGTGCTCGCGTTCAAAGCGGGGGTCCACAGCTCCCGACTTCGGCGCTTTCAGGAGCTTGCGCGGGTCTGCATAGCGGAAGCCCTTGCTGCGCAGGCGACGCCCTGCCCAGTCGAGAAGGGCCTGGGCCCCTTGAATCTTGAGGACATAGCGATTCCGTAGAGGCAGTTTGATCGCCTCAACCTCTGGCGCGAAGAGCGTCTCGTAGCCCTGGTAAGCAAGACGATCACGACCGTAGTCAGAGAGAGCCACGACGGTCATCGGCCGCGTACCCCGGGCACGACCAGCACGCCCGCGACGCTGGATGAAGGAGGCAGCATTGCGAGGTGCCTTGTGCTGAAGCACGAAGCCAACACGGGGGTCGTTGAACCCCACCTCCAGGGAGGCGGTGGCGATAGTCAGCCTGGCGTTGTGGTTAACGCCAGCGTCCTGCGAAGAAGTGCGACCAATGACCAAGTGGTGCATGCGCAGATCACGAGCGAGTTCGTTGCCGATCTTCTCGACGAGATCCCACGACTGGCCGTCGTAGTACCGGGCCTCGGGCTCAGGCCGTGCGCGTGAGCGCAGTCCGGCAAGCACGTCGCCGTTTCGGCTCCTGACACCGCGGTGGTTTTGGTCGCCTTCCGCGTCACGTAGGTACTTGTAGAAGCGGTTGGTGACGTCCAGGTCGTCGGTGAACAGGAATCCGGTGGATCCGTACAGAAAGGTCTCGTCACTTGGATCGAGCACTCGGCCGAAGAGCATCGCTGTCTGGATAGATGTCGACAGCAGGCTGGCCCCTGCCACGGGATCACCGCGCAGGGCGAGCGCGTACTCGCGGCCCTCCTCAACCATGCTGTCCTCGGACGGAGCGATGGGGTCGATGTCGCTGTCGCGTAGACCGACGAGTTGTGCGAAGAACTCCTTGGCGTCGCGAAGCGTGGCACTCAGGCCAACGAACGTGACCGGCTTGCGGGCTGCTTCGCGCCACCTTCGTAGTAGGTAGGCGACTTGGGCGCCATGCACGCCGGAATAGGTATGGACCTCGTCGAGGAGCATCAACGAAGGGACCTGCCCGCCGCGCCAACCCAGAAGGCCGTCGAGGTTGCCGTCCGCACTGCAGTTGTTCAGCATCTCGGTCGTCGTGAACAACAGATCGGGTGGGCTGCTCCGCAGGGAACTACGCGTAAGGGCAAGGCGCCCTTCGGGTACCTCATACCGGCAGCGCCAGCAGACGAGGCGCTCGATGTCGGCCGCGCGGTCCGCATCGGACCACACCAACTCTCCGTTTGCACACTTGTCGTTGGGGCAAGAAAGGAAAGGGCAGATGAATCCGTCTTGGAACCGCTTCCAACGCCCCGAACCCCTGCCTTCAGTCAGCCGCCAATCGGTGGACTTGGTTGGGGTGCCTCCATAGAGCGCGCCGATGCGTAGAAAGCGCCTACCCTGTTGCGCGAGTGCCTGTTCAACCTTGCTGGCCTCCGTGAGGGCGTCCTTGAGTTGGTCGCGCAACAACTCAGTACGCGGGTACAGGGCCAGAGTGTGGACTTTACCCGGAGCGTGTGCCGCCATTGCCGCGAACGCGGGCAGGTAGAACGAGAGTGTCTTGCCACTACCCGTGCCGGCCCCGACAATGATTCCACTGGACTTGTCCTGGTGGGCGAGCGATTCAAAGACAGTTTGGGTCGCTTCCAACTGGAAGGGTGCCAGACTCCTTCCACCCAGGTAGGCCTTTGCGACGCGGTCTTGGAGGTTTCCCCAGCTAGGCGAAGTACCCAACTGTTCGAGCGCCGATGAGGCAGAGATGTCACGCTTGGGGTAGCGCCGATGCCGCGTGTGAAGCCGGTAGTCGGCAACAAGGCGCTTTCCTTGACGCCACCATCCATTCGGTGCCTCGTCTGCCCAGTCGCCCCGAGGCCGGAAGAGTTGGCGAAGCCCGGCTGTGAGGCGGAGTGACTCGGCGAATCGCGTGCGATAGCGCGCTGGCCCGTCATTCGGCCAGGGCACCCTCCAGATCAGGGCGAGGCCGCGCATCTCCTGGAGTACGTCATGAGGTGAGACGTTCTCCGGGGCTTTCGGATGGTCGCTGAGAACAGACTCGATACATTCGACCACGTCGTCTTCAGAGAGGGCACCCTCCGTCACGCCCCACGAAAGCAACGGCAGTTCGAGGTCTTCCAAGCGGTTGAGCAGTTCATTGGCGAAATCCTGGTCCATGCTGCGCTGGTTCACGAGCCCTTCCTCCTCAGGCTGATGTGGGCATCCATCCCGTATTCTCGGATGAGCGCGATCTCTTCGTCGGTGACGTCGCGTAGCGTGAGACCGGACTGCTCGCGCAGTCGATCCAGCAGAACGGCTAGTGCCTGCGGCGGGTCTTGAGCGTCCTGAAGTAGTTCAGCCAAACCAGCATGAGTGACAGCAAAGTTAGTGATGGAGTCCTGGGACGCTTTGCCCTTTGCCAGGCGCTCAAGCTCGGCATGGCGGGCGGATGCCCGCTTCTCGGCTCCTGGATCGAGAAGCATCGAGATCCGCGCTACGGGCAACTCCTCGAGTAGCTGTGCCGTCCACACGGACCAAGCGGCTTGATTTGCTTCCCCAAGACGATCAGCAACCACCTGTGCCTTCTTCTTCGCCGTGTTGAACACCTGATTGGAGGGCAGGCCGCTAGGCCCCAAGCTGCGCTCAAAGCCCGCTCTCCCGTCATCGATGCTGGACAGGTCGATGTCGAGGCCCGCGCCACGGGCCTGCAGAGCTTGGGCGACAGCCAACTGGGAGCGCAGTTGATTGAGCTGGGACCGGAGCTCCATCAACCGAGTTGAAACCCGGGTGGCCTGACGCTGGGACTCTTCGCCATCCGCGATGCGGGAGGCGTGATCTTCTAGCAGCTTTGCCTTCTCGTACACGGACATCTGGGTCACTGGCCAACAACCCCTTCGGCTACCAGAGAGCGCCATTCGGCAACGAGCTCCTGTACGCCATCGGCTGCGCTCTTGGCTGCCGAAGAACTTGCCCGCATCTCAGCACCCTTCAGGGCTTCGTCGAGCCACTCATCAGCCACATACAGCAGGTTCCGAACGACCGCGATGGAGGATCCGCGGTCCTGGGCGGCTGTGCGGATGCGTGCAGTGAGAAGGGTCGTCTCTGGACGGTCGTCGTCGTGGCAACGCTCCAGCTCATCCTCCAGCGCGGAGATCGTGGACCACTCCACGGCGCTTGCCTGCTCAAGGAGCAAATCAAGATCGCGTGCTCGCTGAGTAGACAGCGACAAGCTGACCTCCCTGGCCCGATCAACGGCAGACTTGATGCTGGCGAGGGTGTTCTTCCCCGGGGTGCTGCGCGGTTGCCGCAGTCGGATGTCGCGGAGTAGATCGTTGAGCATCGTGATCTGTCCGGCGATCAGGGCGGGCCATGACACGAACGGTTTGACTGCAGGCTTGATCCATTCCGGGACGGTGCTCACTGGTGTTTCCCATGACCAGTTGGTGGCTGCCTGCTCCAGCAGAGGGACCGCCCGGGCAGCATCGATCATGCCCACTGCTCCTCTGCTGCCCTGCGAGATGCCGACCCCGGTACGGATGCGCTTAACCAGGGCGCTGCGCGCAGCAAGGTGCTGGTTGAGTGCGACGGTCCACCGCTCAGGCCTCGGCATAGTGCCGGCGCCCTTCCAGCTCTCGCCGTCGTCGACCGCAGCTGCCAGCAACTCCTCGATGGTCATGCCAGGCCAGGCGCGGCCTGCAAGAACCGCTCCCAGAAGGGATGAGCGCAGACCGAGCACGAGGTCGTCGTCTGTGACCTCCAAGTTGCGCTGAACTCTGGTTGCCATCGCACGGGTGTGCTCTTCGGCGACGGTAGCCAGCCTCCGGACGTCCTCCCCACGGACCTGATCCAGCCCGTACTGCGCGCGGATCAAGCTTTGGAAGAATCTACTGTTCGTCGCGCTCCGCTTGAACTGAATGGGGGCGCTGTCTGCACCGCTGATGCCTGCGACCGCGGAGCCTTCGATGCTGACGACGGTGGCATTGTTCGGCCAGCCCTTGTCCTTCACACTGGCTTGCGCCTGCATGAGCGGTGTATTCCACCGGTACCGCTGGCCCACCGCGGTGGCAACGACTGTGCGGATCGTCCGAGCGTAATCCTGTTGGAGATCCTCGCCGCGGGTCACCCACTCCTCGATGTTCTGAAGGCTCCGCTGCACCGACGGGGGAAAGGTCTTGTCTTCCGTCTTGGCGGTGCTCGACGAGGTGCTGGATCGCCGGGAGGGCTCTGCAGCACGTCGCGGCTGCTCAGGGAGGACCGGAGACTCGGCCGTCATGGGGCTGAGGGCGAACGCCTCCAGCACCGTGGGGTCGATTTCGATGCCCTGAGCGGCTGCATCTTCCCAGAACTCAAGTACCCGCTTGCGCCGGTCGGCGGCAACAGGATCGCTGCGCTCGACGAGTTGCTGCACGGCTGTGCTGAGCGGCTGATCGATCTCAGCAGTGGGGAATCCCTCGGAGAAGGAAGCGTCCGGGAATTCTCCCTTCCGCAGCGAACTAGCGTGCTGAATAAGGACTGGCCGTACCACGCTTCCCAGAACGGTTCGAGGAACGAACGCCCACGGCTCGGCCTTCGAAGCAGTCGAGTGGACCGCGCGGGTAAGGGCCGACCTGTTGAAGGGGTACAGCCCGTAGCCGTCAGCGGATGCCCCGAACGCATCGTGGCAACGAGCCTGTAGCGGGCACTCGTCGCATGCGTTCGTCGGCTCTGCATCGCCTGCTTGCTCCAGTCGATCCTTGCCGACACGCACGGCGTTGAGGTAGCGGCCCACGAATGCGGCGATCGCCTCTTCGCCAGTGTCTTCCTGGCTGAACGGCACGTCTAGGTCGTAGGCGTAGCCAAGATTCGCGCGTACGCGTGTGAGGGCTGTCTCCGGCAGGTCACGGAAGTAGCCAGTAGTTACCGCCATGAGAGTGCGGATGGGGGCCAGGCGGGTGGAGCCTTCGCGGTGGGCCGCTTCGACGATGGCGTCGAGCAGGTCCTTTTGAACGCCCTGGATGAGGGCAAAGTCCTCGATGAGAAGAATGATCTCTTTGCCCTGCCGGTGGTACTCCTCCCGCACAAGGGTCATAGCTTCTAGCAGGCGCCCCATGCCCAGGTTGAAGCTCCGGTTGATCGCAGTCTCCAAGTGCTCGTTCAGAAGGTCGATCGCGATCTCCTGAAGTTCGGCCTTGGAACTGAGGACCTGAACCCACTTCTTGGCTAGGGCTGATGCCTTACTGACGCCGGTGATGTCCAGAGGGAGGTCATGAACGGTGAACTTCGGAGGGCGATCCCCTTCTCCCTTGGTACGGTCCCGCAGGAGGTAGGTGGCTAGTTGTGGAACAAACTTCTCCGGCCTGAGCATGAATTCACTGACGTGCGGATCGTCAAGGAGTGCTCCGAGTCCCTGAGGGCCGAAGAGCTGCCGAGCCGGCCCTGAAACCCCGCGCCCTGTCTCGGCTACAAGGGTCTCGTTGAGTGAATGGATGAGGCGCCGAGCGAGCACTGATGCGTCGATGTCAGCGGTGAACTTGTCGATCTCCGCCTTCAACTGCTTCAGTTCATCGCTGTCAGCCTTGGCGATCAGGCTTTGAACTACTGCCTTCAGGCTCGTCCTGTGCTTCTCAAGGTAGATGACCTCACGAGACTCAGACTGATCGTCGACCAGATCAAGATGCTCGCGCACCCACCGGACGAGGTGCGACTTTCCAGAACCAGACTCACCCACGATGGGCATGAGCAGCGCGCCGGTGCTGGACTCATGATTCAGGAAGTCATGAAGGACCGCCCGCTCATCGACCGGCTGCCCCTCGAGCACAAGTTGGCGGCCGTCGAGCCGCGCTCGTTGGATCCTCAGGGGAGCGTGCGTGGCCCGGAAGACGGCAGGAGAAGGAGAGATGGCTTCGACGCCAATGGTGTTAGCAGCAGTCGCGGGGTCCCAGCAGACCTGTCCACGGAAGTCAGGCACTTGGGACCTCCTGCATCGTGATGTCGCTTACGTAGCGCGGGCTCGAAGGCTGCTCTGGGTCGGCTACCTGGAGTACTAGAGGGGCATCGGAATCGAGCTCTAGACGCAGCCACTTCTCGTCGCTACCACGCAGCAGTGCAAAGGAGAGGGCAGCGCCCGCCACACGGTCGCCGGGGTTGTCGAGTTGAAGAGTCCGCGAGTATTCGCCGCCCGGCAGCACTGGCAAGTGCTCACGGATGCTTCGGACGGCTGCTACGGCGTTAATCTGCTGGCCAGGCGCCCACAGGCTCTGAACGACATACCTGACGGCGGCGGTGCAGTCCGGAGTCAACGGACTACTGCCTTCCCCGGAGAGGAGGGGGCGGGCAGCGAGCCCCAACGCGGGCGCCCAGTCTCCAAACGGTCGCCAACGCTCAGCGTTAACGATGGCAGGGCCGGCCTCCGGCTTCAAAGCGTTCTGCCTGAGCTTCTGCGCTTGCTCCCAAGCCACCGGAGCCTCCATAGGATCCAGGGTGAGAAACCAGGCCAGGGCCCGAGTGAGGTCGCGGGATTCCTTCTGCTCCTCGTTGTCTCCCAAACCGCTGTTGCGGTCAGGCGCGAGCACTGCGGTGCGCAGAGCAGCGGAGAAGGCATCCCAGTCGCGGCCGTCGAGAAGTGCGGCGGGTCCGACAAGCTTCAGCTCACTGGTGGAGTCGTGAACGTGAAGCAACCCGAGTTCCCGAAGGGTCTTGATGGCCTTGTTGAACATCTCCGACGCATCATCCTTCTCTGGGGAAGCTAGCGTCGGCGGACTCAACAGGGCGCGTGCGCTGTTGAGCGATACAGGCTTCTTCGAGTGGGCGAGTAGACGGACGACTGCCCACATGGGGTCAGGGCGCGAAGCGTCCACATTGATCAGGGCCATCAGAACGACTCCAACGCATTCCGGACGGGGAAGTTTTGAGGATGAAGAGCGGTGAACGGCAGGTCGGGCCGCTCTGGATGCGGCATGCCCCGTGGGTGGATCAGGTACGTCACGTCTGGTGAACCAAGTCGTGACCTGAGCACGCTGTCCACGGATGACGGATCATCGTCCAGAACCCACACGATGGGGCCGTCATAAAAGCGCAGCAGGTCCGCGTCGGTGTCGCAGATGATCGGGCGAGGCGCTACATCCTCCTGCAGGGTCTCGGCTAGGCGGGAGGCGATCCCTGGCCCACCGATCACGTTCATACCGCGAAGGGCCAACATCTCCAGAAGCCGGGGCACATTAACCTGACGCTCAGCGTCCGTCCCCCACCACAAGCTGAGGCAGGAAGCGGTGCCGCGCAAGGTTCCGAGGGGGTCGCGATTGGCCCTCGGAGGGGCAGGAACTAGCGGATGAGGGTCTCCCGCCAGCCTGTAAAAGCCGTTGTCTGTAGGAAGACCTGTCGATCTGCAACTGGGGCAGCCTCGGCAGTTGATACCCGACAGCAGCGGGGCTGCGCCTCGTTGCACCCGGTAGTAGGTGCTGAGTACCTCGCCGGTGCACCTCTCGCCGCGCAGCAAGGTTCGGAGATCAGTAAGTGCGTTCCTCTGAGCAGTGATCGAGCGCCGGCGCTCAGTTTCGAAGCGAGCCTGGAAGTGTCCTTCGTCGTTGGTCTGCGTGTCCGCGATGGAGACGTCGACATGTGTGGAAGCCAACTCGTAGAACCGGTTGAGGCGATCCTGGAAGACGGCACGCGGTTCGCCTTCGTTCCGCTGGGGTGGTTCAGGGACATGGAGCTCGATGAGCCCTGCGCGCAGCATGAGGTTCAGGGTGCGAATGTTCCAGTCCCGGTTGGCCTCGGAGATGTCATGGACGTTGTCCGGGATCGAGTCGAGGTTGATGAGATAGTGCCGCGGACGCGCATACGTCTTATCCCGGACGTCCCACATCCACCGCCATCTTGACCAGGCGGTGTCGGCCCTAATGATCGCCTGCCGGTTGATGCCCTCGGCGACGGGCAGGTCTCGGGGGGCCGATGCCAGGTAGGCCACGGACGGGCATCCGTCCCGGCCGGTCCGTCCTACCTCTTGGTAGTAGCGGTCGACGGTTTCCGGCAGGCATGCGTGCACCACGCTGCGGACGTCGGGGAGGTCGACACCCAGGCCGAAGGCTGAGGTTCCTACGACGATGTCGTATTGGATGGGGATAGGGCCTACGGCAGAGCGGCCGCCCCATCCTTCTACGGCTTGTCGACGCTCGTCGGGGCTTGAATAGCCGGCGACATCGGCGACTCGCTTGTAGCCAGCTGTGCGTAGGCGGTCTGCCCATGCCCGGGCGTCTTTCCGCTCTGTCACGTACAGAGCCAGTGGCTTCGGCAGACGGTCGACTGCACGAAGGACTGCCTCCGTGCGTTCCTCTTCTTCCGTGAAGTCGTCTATGTAGTAGCTAGGCTCGTGGCGCAGTTGGGCGCCCCAAACGATCTCAGCGGGCTTGGACCCTGCGAAGAGTTTCTCGAGCGTGGTCACTTGCTGTTCGGTCAGTGTCGCGCTCATACAGACGGTGACGGGTTCACGCCCTTTAGGGGCGGTGCTCAACCAGGTACGACGGTGGACGGACATGGTTTGGAACTCAGGTCGGAAGCCCTCGCCCCACTGCTCGACAAGATGCGCTTCGTCGACGACGAAGTACTGCAGGTGGCCGGCCTCGGCAGCGTCTTCGAGGGCGGACTTGAGGCCGGACACGAGCGATTCAGGATTCGTAAAGATCAGCCGCTGGCTGCCAGACCGGATGTCCTCTCGCAACTGCTGCTTGAGGTTCTCGTCTAGGTTGCCGATGTAGGCGTATCGGCCAGTAGGGCTTTGCCGGCCGCGGGCGCTCAGCAACTCTTGGGCGCGGCGTTCCATGTCCAAGGCGAGCACAACCGTTGGCACGACGACCAGGGTCACGCCGCTGCGCTTGCTTGAGAGGAGCGCGGGAGCCTGCACGAGTGCAGTCTTTCCGTGGCCGGTCGGAAGGCAGGCGATCACCGTGCTGCCCGGTTCTGCGAGTGCTACGGCACGTGCTGCTTGGCGCTGGCCGATCGACTTGTACTCGGCGTAGTCCTCGCCGAGAGCCTGGATCCAGAAGGGGTCGGCTGGGCCGGGCTCCAATGCCAGATGCTGATGGAGGCTCTCTCCGTGGTGAATCTGCTGGAAGTCGTGCTCAGCTGCCTCGGTGGCCTTCTGGTCTGATATGTCGGGGTGCCATGGCCGGGCTGTGACCAGGACGCGACGACCAGCCGGGAGGGCGTGGCAGTGGAGTTGTTCCCACTGCAGCCGTGTGGGCAGCGGTGCGCCGAGCGGGACTTCGAGGCCAGAGTTGTTTCCGTGGGCTTGGGCTTCAAGAAGGATTTGTCGTGTCAGGGCTGCCACGTCACGCCATGAAGACCGGCGTTCCATCAGCCCTTCGAGGGTGTCCTTGAGCCGTCGCAGAGTTCCGCGGTATTCCGTGTCCTCGGACGTCGGGGGAACCAACGGCCAGGTGTCAAAGAGTTCTTGAGCCCCGGTCCAACTGTCACTCATGACGCTGGGCTCCGTTTCCCCTGCGGACAACGCACGTAGCGGACATGAGCCGGACGTTCGGCTGCGTGAGTCCGTCGATGAGCAGACTGGCGGTGTTCACGTCGGCCAGTTGGCTCTCGGTATCGCGCAAGAGTCGTCCGGCAGCCCTGCGTGCCTCTGCCTGGGCCCGGGTCACAGCAAGTCGCCGGCGAGCCCGTTCCTGAGCTTCGGTACAGAGCGCCGCCAGGTCGGTGACGCGGAAGAGTTCGTTGCGTGCGACCTTCTCGGCGGTTTCAGCAGAGTGCTGGAACTCCGACCAGCCGCCGAAGATGCCGACAAGCTCACGAACCCGCTGGTTGTTGAAGTTTCGGCACTTCCGGTTGTCGTAAGGGCTGTTCAGCCACTCGAGCGCCGTGGCGAGCGTCAACGCCTCGGTGCTCCCTGCCCGCACCCACACTCTGCGAGTGAACGGTGGAAGAAGAAGGTCAGCCTGTCGCTGCAACGCACGGCTCACCTCTTCCGGGTTGGTCATCGTCTCTGCCGCTGCCGAAATGTCGGCCTCAACAAGGAAGTCGAAGCCGAAGTAGGGTTCTGGATCACCCGTGTGGCTGGGGTCAATGCGCTGGAAGGCAGTTGCCTGGCCACGTTCGTCGATCGCGCTCAGCGAGGAGAGCATGTCGATGAAGGGGTTGCCGATGCGAAACACCCGGGTGCCTGGGGAGCGCAGAGACTTTGACCGGTTGAACGTCCCCCGCGTCACGGCCGGAGTCAGCGCGGCAGTCTGTGCCAGGTACAGGCGCGGTGGCACATGCGGCCGGGACTCCACGAGGTCGAAGACGGTTTCGCCGACGATGTGATCGGAGCGTCGGATGTTAATGCCGCCAGATCCTTCGCTCGTGTACTGGAAGGCAGCGCGTTGGATGTCTTTCCAGTTCACTTCCAGGTCTCTGAGGGCCTTGGCTGTGTTGTCCCGGCCTTCGGCGTCAAGGTAGATGGCCTCGAGCATGTCCATCTTCTCGATCTGCTGGCGCGCTTCGAGGAGCTGATCCTTTACTCGCTGCTGCGCGGATGTGAGCCCTGCAGGACCGTCCCGCAGTGCGTCGGTCCAGATTGCGTCGAGGCCTTCCGCGATGGCGTCCTGCAGTGTCGACGCCGACTTCGAAAAGATGTTGTAACCGTCGAGCAGCAGGTCCAGCCACGCTGTGCCGAGGGCTTCGTGCTCGGCGCTTGCGCTGAGCACGTACTGGCTGGCGGCATCGGACTGGCTGACGGATTCGGTGTTGCGATAGCGGTCTACGCGTCCGATTCGTTGCTCGAGCTGGTTTGGGTTCCACGGCAGACGCACATGGACGACGGCATCTGCGACCTGAAGGTTCAGTCCGTCTTCGGCGGTGTCGTCGACGACGAGGACCGACGTGCCCGCCGCTGTGCGCCATTTTGTGACCGCTTCCTCGGAAGCTGCTGCGCCGATCTGGCGGGTGTGCTCCTCAACCTGCGCGGTTCGCGACAAACCCCCTAGGCGCGCTGCGAGTTGGTGCGCCAGTGCTCCCGGGCCGCAGAAGACGACGATCCGCCCACCGCGATTCAGGGTCGGGATGAGGGCGCTGATCGTCGCCCTCACCCGCTGGTTTCCTTGTGTCTCGTTGAGTTGCCTCTCAAGTTCGAGGAGTGCTTGCCCCTCTGCAGGGATGAGAGTGGGGGCGGCGAGCAGGGCTTGTTCTTGAGCACTGAGACCGGCTCGTTGTGCCGCTTGAGCGTCTCCGTTTACGCGCCAGCGCAAAGTGTCGGCGAAGTCATCGAAGGGCCCGCCGGCGCGGGAGGCAAGGACGCTGAGGATGCGTCCGTAGGCGCTGGTCTCGCCTTCGAGGCCGGTATCGAGCAAGTGATTTGAGACGCCGGTGCGCCACTCCGTAAGGGCAGTTTCGACGGCGTCGAAGGTAGGGGGCAGGGTGAGAACTTGCGGACGTTCCCGGCCGCGGACGGCGTAGGGCTCGCTCTCTTCGTCTTCGTCGTCTGGAAGCACCACTTGGTCGCGCCGGTGCCGGATCACCCGGCGATGGAGGCGGTACGTCTCACTGATGTGCCCTCGCAACTCCTCTACACACAGGGAAAGGTCGGCGGGTTGCACTCCGTCACGGAGGTCATCGTCCTCGGTGAGGCACTCGGCAACCCGACCCGCAAGATTCTCGAATCCGGGGTCATCGGGGAGGAGTCGCCGGATGTCGTCAAGCGTTGACCGCAGCAGGAAGGTGAAGGTGGCGTCCAGGGCATAGACGCTGTCCGCCAACTCGGCGCGTAGGGCGTAGCGGTGCTCGAAGCCTTCGCGATCGTCCCAGCTGTAGAGGTTAGGGTCGAGCAGGTGGAGCAGTCCGAGATGAGTCGTGTAGTGAGAGGTCACAGGGGTCGCGGACAGCAGTAGAAGCTTTGGGGCAGCGTGCGCCAAGGCAGCCAGTTCACGGTAGAGCGTGGGCATCTCGTCGCTGTCCTGGGCCAGCGCATGTGCTTCGTCCACGACGACTAGGGCACTGTCGTGGTATTCGGGCCACTTCTCCGGTGTCTCGTGAGACGTGATCACGATCCGCGCTGAAGGGAAGTCGTCGATGAAGAACTTGTTGCGGAGTTCCTTGTCCCACTGGCGGCGAAGCGGTTCGGGGGCGACGACAGTGACTCGCGCCCGCGGGTCATCGAGAAGGGTCTGGCGGATGACGAAGCCAGCCTCGATGGTCTTCCCCAGTCCGACCTCATCGGCGATGAGGTATCGCTGTACCGGATCGGAGAGCACCGTCATGGCTGCCCGGACCTGATGCGGAAAAATCTCGGCAGCTGAGGACAGCAGCGCCCCCATGTTCGCGCAGGCGGCTCGTTGGGCTACGAGATCTTGCAGGAAGGGCAGCCGAGCGTCGCGAAAGTAGCCCGACTCGTTGCCGCCGCTCGTAAGGACTTGGAGGGGGTTGCGGACGGGGCGGTCCCAGCGCACCCGGAGGTCGCGCTCGCTCGCCCGCTCGTTCCACTTCTTGTTGGGAACTTGGATGAAGTATTCCGGGAGGTGTTCTCCCGTCACCCGTCCCGCCAGCCAGTCTCCGGTGCTCGGTTCTCGCCAGTAGACCCTTGTCTCGGGTTCGAGCCGGGCACGCCAGCAGCTCTTGGCCGGCACATGCTGGGAGTGGACGATCTCCTCGGCTACTGATTCGAAGAAGTCGATGCGCAGCATGTCGCCGTCTATGGCCCCTACTCGGCCAACCCCCGGAGCCGCTGTGAACTCGACGAGGTGCCCTATCGCGAAGCCTGAAGACATCCTTCTTCTCGCCCCCACCTGCTCGTATACCAACGTCGACGAGCTTAGAGGGAACCGCTGACAACAAGGTCAACGAACTAAAAGCGGGATTCGCACACCCATTCGAAATGGGCGCAGAAAGTGGATCCCTGGAGCTACCGCTCGCGTGACGTACAGGGTCAATGTAAGGCAAACGCGGCACTCTTGATGTTGCCTGCACTCGTAGGCGGCGATCGAAGACGGCCGAAAGAACACCTGCCATAGATCTGGGCGGGCCAGGTGCGGGAGGCCGTCAGATTCCGACAGCCGCTCTGGCCGGTCGCCGCAGCGAGAGAGCGGAAGCCGGGTGAACTGCAATGTTTCATCAGTCTTGCCACCGTCCGCCTGCTAACGGAGGCTGAGCCGGCGGCCTACGCGGTCTGTGTGCGACCTCGGCGTGGGAGCGATTCTTGGCCAGAGTTCTGCGGGCTGGCCTCACCCCTGTTGTCAGTGGCATGGGCTGTACTGTCTGGGCGCCTGCCCCGCCGTCCGCTCACGGAGGGGATTGGGCGCAACTCGTGCTTCACCAGACAGAGAGAAGATCGTGAACGTCCCCCCTCCTGCCGGTATCGCCACGCTGATCGCCTACGTGGCCACCATTCCCGCGGCCAACCTTGCTGTTACACACTTCGGAGCCGTCCCAGTGGGTTTCGGCTACGCGGCCCCAGCCGGGGTCTACATGGTCGGACTAGCCCTCGTCCTCCGTGACCTTGCACGAGAGGCGGCCGGCCGTAGGGCGGTCCTCGCAGCGATAGCCATGGGCACCGTCCTGTCGTACTTCCTTGCTGACCCCGCGCTCGCGATGGCGTCGGCTGCGGCCTTCGTGGTCGCCGAAAGCATGGACTTCGCCGTCTATGAGCCTCTGCGGGAACGTGGCCTGCTGATCGCGATGCTCGCCTCGAACGCGGTCGGTTTGCTCTCGGACAGCTTGCTGTTCCTCAAGCTTGCCTTCGGCTCCTTCGAATACCTGCCGGGACAGATCCTTGGCAAGGCGTGGATGACCCTCGCAGCGGTAGCAGTCCTGACCCTTCTACATCGCCGAAAGCGCGCTGCGGCCGTCCTTCCTGAGGCTACGCGTCACTGACCCTGGCCAGGTCTCGAGGCGGTTCTTCCTACACCTCGGGATGGAGTATCCCGCTTCTTGCTGTACATGGGGCGCCTCCCTCGTGCATGGGTAGAAGGGACGGTGGCATGGGACGTTCCCCTCATACCCGAGGCGCGCAGCCACGGCTTCGGCCTCGACGTGGACGGGAACGCTGATGTCGTTTCTACTGCCGGCGCGAAGTTGAGCACGAACGATGCGGCGGTCCAGAGATTCGCCAGATGATCGGAGCTAGAAACAACTTGTTTGGCAGCAAAGCGATGTGACGCCCCGGCACCTGTCTGAGTCACTTGCTCTTGCCCATCCATCTCCGATAGCGTCATCGCAGCAACGAGGGCCCCACCATGCCAATGGTGGGGCCCTTTTGCGTCCTCCCGGATCCGGGAGGACTCGAGTGTCGCGCACCGCCGTCTTCAGGTTCCTAGGCCGGGGAGACGGTGGTTGCGCTTTGAAGAAGGGACATCTCGTGACTGCCTACCATGGCACACCGTCTAGCGGGGAGTCATCCCCCAGGAATCCGGCTACCAACGGTCTGATTTCGGACGTTCCGACCGGCACGGCCTCGGTCGTGCCACGCGAAGGCGTGCACATTCAGATCGGCGGACGCACCGTCTTGGCGGTGTACGTCTCGCCGGTGATCGCGGCGGGCGCATCCCTCCTGCTCGGGCTAGCGGGCTGGGGCTACTGGCCTTGGTAGCGGGATCCTGAGTCAGGATCGGATGCGGAGTAACAACCCTGGCGGCTGTGGAATGACGGCTGGACGCTATTGGCTGGTGCGGGGTGCCGTTGGCCAGTAGGCCGCGGAAGAATCACTCAACTGCCCGACTCGGCTGGCCATAACAAGGTTGTGCAGTCAGCCGCTCAGCGGCTGGCTGCACAACAGCAGTAACTCCTCATCCAAGGAGCGGGGCAAAGACCGTACGCCACCCCGGTGCGCGGGCCGTCGCGGCAACCTGTGCGTCGCGGTCGCCGTAGCACCATCGCTCCCAGAGCCGGCCTCGGGCGAATGAGGAAGCCATTCCGATGCGCGCCCGGGTGAGAACGACGGCCGGCGACTCAGGCAGCATCTCCAGGACGGTGTCCATGGCGAAGAAGAGGCTCGTCTCCTTGACCAGGCCTGGGTTGCCCGCGCAGGTCGCTGAGCGCGCACAGAAGATGGTGTCAGCCCAAGCCACTGAGCCCGGTTCCCTGAAGACTCGGCGGCACGCGGTTGCCAGGCGACAGCGAATGTTCGCGGCCGAGTTGCTGACGGAAAGGCTCGTTGTGCTGTGGCATCGTCCGATGCGCACAGCCACGGCGACTCCATGATCTACGCAGACTCACGCCCCCTGCCATCCCGCAAGCCACTTGACGCTACGCAGCGACCTGACCTGCCTGAGAAGGTGTTGCTGTTCCGGCCTTGAGGGGTGGGTGTCGAACGGGAGTCTCGTTCGGGTGACCGTGGCTGGCTGCGGGCATGAAGGCAGGGCCTCTTGGTAGCTCGGGGTTGCGAAGCCAACCGAGATCCAGGAGACCCCGTTGCCGCAGTTGTACGTGCTAGCACCGGTGGAGTTCAACTCGGCTGCTCTGTCGTGTGATTGTGTCGCTCACCGGTTCGGGAATGCCGCCGACCATCCGGAACGTGTTCGGAGATATCCCTCGGACATGACGGAAGCGGAGTGGGCCGTGGTCCGGCCGCTCCTGCCGGTGCCGGGCTGGTTGCGGGGCCGGGGCGGGCAGCCGGGGGCGTACTGCCACCGGGCGATACTGGACGCGATCCGCTATCTCGTGGACAACGGGATCAAGTGGCGGGCGATGCCGGCCGACTTCCCGCCGTGGGACCGGGTCTATGCGTTCTTCCGCCGCTGGCGCGACCACGCGCTGGTCAGGGAATTCCATGACCGGCTGCGCGGCCGGGTCCGCCAGAAGGCGGGCCGGGACGTGGAGCCGACGGCCGGTGTGATCGACTCGCAGTCCGTCAAGGCGGACGCCGTCGTCGGCGCCGACAGCCGCGGCTTCGACGGCGGCAAGCTGATCAACGGCCGCAAGCGGCACGTCGTGGTCGACACCCTCGGCCTGCTGCTGGGCGTCATGGTCACGAGCGCGGCCATCGGTGACCGCGCCGCCGCGAAGGAACTACTCGCCCAGGTGGCCGGCGCCCACCACCGGCTGGAACTCGTCTGGGCCGACGGCGGCTACACCGGCAGCCTCGTCGAGCACTGCCTGGCCGCCCTCGCGCTGGTGCTGGCGATCGTCAAGCGGAGCGACGACATGCGCGGATTCGTGGTGCTGCCGAAGCGGTGGATCGTCGAGCGTCTCTTCGCGCACCTGATGCGAAGCCGCCGCCTGGCACGCGACTTCGAACGATCCACCACCAGCTCCGAGGCGATGATCTACTGGTCGATGACCATGATCATGACCCGGCGTCTGGCCCGCTCACGCCCCGCGCGAGCGTGAACCGACCCGCCGCTGGCTCGGCCAGCCAGCCCCGCGCGACCAGGCGTTTCGCCTTCGACCGCAGCCCCTCCACCTTGGCCGGCACCACGTCCATGCCGAACGCGACGGTCATCTCCTGACAGGTCAGCGGCCCTTGACCGAGGCGGGTCCGATCCGCGAGCACGGCCAGGATGCGCTGATAGTCCGCCGACAGTGCCGTCCGAGCCAACCCCTCGCGCCAGACCGGAACCTGCGACTTCGCCTTCGCCACCACGGGCGGTGACGCCCGCACCTCGGTTTCTGTCACGGCGCCGTCTGGCCCATCAGTGACCACCGCGTCGGCTGAGTCACCGCCTGGCGCGGACAACACCACAACCACCCGCTCGCGGGCGATTGTCCACTCCAGCCACTCCTGCTCGGCCGCCGCGAGCTCGGCCTGAATGCGGTCGGCTTCCTCGCGCAGCCCGTCCACACGACGGCGGGCGGCAAGCTCGTGCTGTTCCAGCAGTCCGACAACCGACGGCATTCACGACCTCCACGGGAGCGACGAAACGACCCTCCATCGCTCCCACACGAACACCACTCCTATCCCTGACCAGCGGAAACGCAGCCGTCATGCACGGAAAGACAACAGCTTCTGAGACCACCAAGGTGACAGCCAAGGTCCTCAGCGCCGCTCAGGCCGCCAATGTCGACGCCACCCACATCACCATCATCGGCCAACTCGAAGGACTCCCCGAGACGGCCGACATCGAGGACCTGTTCTCTACAAAGGACTACCTCTGGCTCCACAACAGGGCTACCGAGGTCACCATCAACGAGACAGATCTGATCACCCCCAACAAGCCTCTGCCAATCCTCAAGCGCATCGGGATCGCCCGGGAGCAGCAGAACAAGCCCCGGGACTTCGACCATGTCGGCCCCGCACACCAGCTCACCCGCGACAAGGACGTCTTCTTCGACCAGGTCGATGACGAGACCCTCGATCGCTTCGAGACGGTCTTCAAACAACTCACGGCCTGAAGTCCCCACCCCGCGAGCCCCCGGCGGGCTGCCGCAGGCCCACCGGGGCCCTTGCCTGCACCGGCTCTTGCCTGCTGCCAGTCAGCTGGGCATGCCACCGCCCGGCTTCCATTCACACCCTGTTTTTGGTGTGGTGTGTCGCCTCGGCCTGTAGGGCACGGTCCGGTAGCGTTGATGCCTGACAGGCCAGGGACGGCCTGGAGGCGAGCGGTCCGCCCGGGCGGAGACGCAGGAGCTTCAAGGGTGGGATGCCCGGTCCTTCAAGACGCCATCCGGTATCCGTGCAGGCTCTCTTCGCCACGGCTGCCGCCCGGGGGCAGCCGGAGCAGGAACACTGTGCCGCACACGAACGACAAACGGACCCGGAAGCAGATCGGGCACCTTCTCTATCTGCCCGAGACGGGACCGCTCCAGATGGCCGGCAACCGCCCTGCCCTGGATCCCACGGACCGCGGGCAACTCGCCTTCCAGGCACTCCTCTTCGAGTGCCTGATGAGCAGCCGCGAGTATCCGCATCCCCTTGAACAGCCACGGAAGAGCGCGATGGCCAGCATCAGCGGCTACCTGAACTGCATCTGCCACCGGCCCGGCCATCTAGAAATCCACACCAACACCGCCTGCCGCATCGCAAGCCGCCTTCTGCCCTTCCGCCACGAGGACCACGGGCTGTGCGGCATTCCTGGCCTACGACTGATCGACTTCACCTGCCGACGTGTACGCCTCATCCACCTGCCCACAAGGGCACGCCTCGATCTCGTCGACTCCCACCGATGGCAAGGGAAGGACGTTGCGCAGATGGTCTTTCGACAGGAGACCAGCTGGCACGAGGACAACGGCCGCTCGCCCCTGTGGCGCCAGCCTCATCTCACCGACGAGGAAACGGCACACCACGACTGCTGGACGTACACCTCCAGTACGCCGTTGCGCAGCGCCCTTCTGATGCGTTCCATGCCGCTGTCGTACCGCTTCGACCTCACCCCCGCCTGGATCACAGGCAACGCCACCCGGCCAGACCGACTTACCTGGGATTCCCACCCCGACACCGACCACAGCCAAGTGGCCGACCTGCTGACGAGATCCGAGGCCCGTATCCCAGGAGCCCGCTATCACCCCAAGACGCCCTACTCCGGGACACTTGAACTGGGCACCGCCAGCGCGCACCTGATCAGCACCGCATAGGCGCCCATTTCGCGGCACCCCGGGCGTACTCCTCAGGTTCGAGGAACACCTCGTCATCCTCGGTGTCGTTCCCCTTGGGCAACCGGGTGTGCACGCATGGATTCGAGTCGCGCAGTGCCGGGTCAGCGTCCGCCGCCGACTGAAGAATGCTGTACAGCAGTCCGTGCAGGTTCGCGATCGTCTTCGCCGCATACGGACGGCGCGTGGTGTCCGCGGCGTGCAGCGGACCGGGCTTGCCGCCCTGAAGGTCGAGGATCCACTGGCTGATGTGGTTACGAGTGAGCCGGGGCCCCCGCTCCGAGACTGACAGCTCCCCGAACCACGGAATCATGTGGTTATCAATGAACCTGGTGTAGTTCGTCCGCGTGTGGTCGGATATGTCGGTCAGCAGACCTACGTAGGCGTGTGCGTACACCGAGAACATCTCAGCATCGGGCACCGAGGACTCGTCAGGCTCGACGAAACCCTCACCCTTGACCCACCCTGGCGGCCATTGCTGTCCGTGACCGTTGACGAGGTCGCGGAAACGTTTCGCCACCTCTTCGTCGTCGAAGGTTTCACGCTGGGTCTGCCCCGTTCGGGAGCCACCGGTCCGCCACATCACGGTGCAGGAGGGGTCGCCGCTGAGGCGTTCGTTGGTCCTGACGTAAGCCATACGAAGGAGCCTACGGCGCGTCGGTGCAGCGTTCGTGCAGCGAATGCGGTGGCCCGATAGCGTTGTAACGGCGTTTCCGCAGGTCACAACGATTCTGCGCTGGTGGGGCGGGTGGGACTCGAACCCACGGCCGACGGATTATGAGTCCGCTGCTCTAACCGGCTGAGCTACCGCCCCTTTTCGGCGTGGCGCGTACACGTGTGCGCGCCGTCTGCCGCAGCATAGCCGGTCATACGATCTCCCGCTCCGACTGCCCGGCCACTGATGACCATGAAGACCGTGCTGCTCGCTGCTCGGTTCCGGGGCACGCGAAGTTGACGCGAAAGTGTCACGCGGGCCCCACCGGCCACCGCTGCGGCGGACGCCCGCGCACCGGCCCCGGGCACACGAAAAAGGACCCCTGAGGGTCCTCTTCCGTTCCGCTCCCCCGACTGGACTCGAACCAGTAACCCTCCGGTTAACAGCCGAATGCTCTGCCAATTGAGCTACAGGGGATCGCGCTCCCCCGACTGGACTCGAACCAGTAACCTGCCGGTTAACAGCCGGCTGCTCTGCCAATTGAGCTACAGGGGATTGCTGCGTTGCCTCGAACGTACCTGCCTGGCTGCTGCCGGGCGGCGCGCGTTCGCTGCGACACATACATTAGCGCAAGCAGGGGGGTGCTTTGCCAATCGGTATCGCCCGGGGTGATCTCGGGCGTCCGCGGGTAGGCGGGCAGCACACGTCGCACGGAGCGAAGGAAGGGTGGCAGCCATGCGGTACCGGCTCACGTTCATCGCCGGAGTGGCCCTCGGTTACGTGCTCGGCACGCGTGCCGGGCGCGAGCGTTACGAGCAGCTGAAGAAGTCCGCACGCCAGTTCGCCCAGAACCCGGCCGTGCGGAACACCTGCGAGACGGCGGCCCAGAGCGGCCGTCAGTTCGCCGGCAAGGCGGCCCACGCGGTGGGCGAGAAGGTCGGCGACAAGGTGCCGGCGTCGGTGGCGGACCGGGTGCGGTCGCTGCGCGGGCGCGGGGCCAACGGCGAGGACGACTGGGGTACGACCAACACCTGAGTCCTGCTCGCCCACGTCTGCCGCACCACCGGTAAGGGAAACCGCCGGCGGTGCGGCAGAATCCTTGTATGGGCATAGTCGCCGGCTTGGACAGTTCTTCCGCCTTCACGCACATCGTGGTCTGCGATGCGGACTCGGGTGCCGTACTGCGCCAGGGATACGCCGCACATCCCGTGGACGCGAAGGCCACCGAGGTCGACCCGCAGGCGTGGCTGCTCTCACTCGGTGAGGCCGCCACCGGCGGGCTCCTCGAAGGGGTGCAGGCGATCGGTGTGTCGGCGCAGCAGCACGGGCTCGTGCCGCTGGACCGCCAGGGCAATCTCGTGCGCCCGGCGCTGCTCGGCAACGACCGGCGGGCGCAGGTCGCCGCGGCCGATCTGATCGACGGGCTCGGCGGGCGGCAGGCCTGGGCCGAGGCGGTCGGCGCGGTGCCGCAGTCCGCGCAGCCGGTGTCGAAGCTGCGCTGGCTGGCCCGGACCGAGCCGGACATGGCGGAGCGGGTCGCCGCGGTGCTGCAGCCCCACGACTGGCTGGTGTGGCAGCTGCTGGGCCGGCCCGCCCGGCGGACCACCGACCGGGGGGCCGCCTCCGGGACGGGCTACTGGTCGGCGGGCAGCGAGTCGTACCGGCCGGAGCTGGTGGAGCTCGCGCTCGGGCACCAGGCGGCGCTGCCGGAGGTGCTCGGCCCGTCCGACGCGGCCGGGACGACGCCCGAGGGGCTGCTGATCTCGGCCGGTACCGGCGAGACGATGGCGGCGGCGTTCGGGCTCGGGGTCGGGGTCGGCGACGCGGTCGTGTCGCTGGGGGCCTCGGGTTCGGTGATGGCGGTCCACCACGAGGCGCTGGCCGATCCGACCGGGATGATCACGTCCTTCGCCGATGCCACCGGAATGCATCTGCCGGTGGTCCACACGTCGAACGCGGTACGCGCCCTGCGCGGCACCGCCGAGATGCTGGGGGTGGACGGGCTGGAGGAGCTGTCGGCGCTGGCGCTGAAGTCGACGCCGGGTTCCTCGGGGCTGGTGCTCCTGCCGTATCTGGAGGGTGAGCGCACCCCGCATCTGCCGCACACCGCCGGGACGCTGAGCGGGCTGCGGCGCGAGTCGATGAAGCCGGAGCACCTGGCGCGGGCCGCCTTCGAGGGGATGCTCTGCTCGCTGGCCGACGCGCTGGACGTGCTGCGCGGGCGGGGGGTCGAGGTGCGGCGGGTGTTCCTGCTGGGCGCGGCCGCCGAGCTGCCTGCCGTACAGGGTCTCGCGCCCGCACTGCTGGGCACCCAGGTGGTCGTGCCGCAGCCCGCCCAGTACGCGGCGATCGGCGCGGCCCGGCAGGCGGCCTGGGCGCTGGGCGTCTCGCAGGGCTCGCTCGACGCGCGCACTCCCCCGGCCTGGCAGGGCGCCTCGGCGCAGGTGCTGGAGCCGGGCGAGGAGCTGCCGGTCGGCAAGGCGGTGCGCCAGCAGTACGTGGCGACGCGGGACCAGATCCACCCGGGGGCGTTCGACACCGCGCGCTGAGGCGTGCGGCGTCGCGCGGGGGCCGCGTTCGGACGGAAATTATGGACCCGGTCTGTTTTTTGACCTGGACTTGAATAAAAACGTTCGCGGTCCCGGTCGGCGGTGCCCGAAAATGGGTCGACTCCCGACCTCGCCGACTCCGAGAGACACGCGTGCTCATAAAACTCCTGCGGGCCTATCTCGGCCCGTACAAGAAGCCGATCGCGCTGCTGGTCGTCTTCCAGCTGCTGCAGACCTGCGCCACGCTCTATCTGCCCACCCTGAACGCCGACATCATTGACAACGGTGTCGTCCAGGGGGACACCAGCTACATCCTCCAGTACGGCGGCGTGATGATCGTCGTCAGCATCGCCCAGGTGGTCTGCAACATCGGGGCCGTCTACATCGGCGCCCGCACCGCGTCCGCGCTCGGCCGTGACGTCCGCGCGTCGGTCTTCGACCGGGTGCAGTCGTTCTCCTCGCGCGAGGTCGGCCGGTTCGGCGCTCCCTCGCTGATCACCCGTACGACCAATGACGTCCAGCAGGTCCAGATGCTGGCCCTGATGACGTTCACCCTGATGGTGTCGGCGCCGATCATGTGCGTCGGCGGCATCATCATGGCGCTCGGCCAGGACGTCCCGCTCTCCGCGGTGCTGCTCGCGGTGGTGCCGGTCCTCGGCATCGCGGTGAGTCTCATCGTGCGCAGGATGCGCCCGCTGTTCCGGACCATGCAGGAGCGGCTCGACACGGTGAACCGGGTGCTGCGCGAGCAGATCACCGGCAACCGGGTCATCCGCGCCTTCGTCCGCGACGGCTACGAGGAGGAGCGCTTCCGGGGCGCCAACACCGAACTGACGGACGTGGCGCTGTCCACGGGCCGGCTGATGGCACTGATGTTCCCGACCGTGATGACGGTCGTGAACGTGTCGTCGATCGCCGTCGTCTGGTTCGGCGCGCACCGCATCGAGAGCGGCGGGATGGAGATCGGCGCGCTGACGGCGTTCCTCTCCTATCTGATGCAGATCGTCATGTCGGTGATGATGGCCACCTTCATGTTCATGATGGTGCCGCGCGCCGAGGTCTGCGCGGAGCGCATCCAGGAGGTCCTGGAGACCGACTCCAGCGTGGTGCCGCCGGTGAAGCCGGTGCGGGAGCTGACCACCCACGGCCATCTGGAGGTGCGCGGCGCGGACTTCCGCTACCCCGGCGCCGAGGAGCCGGTGCTGCGCTCGGTGGACCTGGTGGCCCGGGCCGGCGAGACGACCGCGATCATCGGGTCGACGGGCAGCGGGAAGTCGACGCTGCTCGGTCTCGTACCCCGGCTGTTCGATGTGACGGACGGCCAGGTGCTGGTCGACGGGACGGACGTACGCACGCTGGATCCGGTGCTGCTGGCGAAGACCGTGAGTCTGGTCCCGCAGAAGCCGTACCTCTTCTCCGGGACGGTCGCGACGAACCTGCGGTACGGGAACCCGGACGCGACCGACGAGGAGCTGTGGCACGCGCTGGACATCGCGCAGGCCAAGGAGTTCGTCGAGGGTCTGGAGCACGGGCTCGACGCACCCATCGCGCAGGGTGGCACCAATGTCTCCGGCGGGCAGCGGCAGCGGCTCTCGATCGCCCGGACGCTGGTGCAGCGCCCGGAGATCTATCTGTTCGACGACTCCTTCTCGGCGCTGGACTACGCCACGGACGCGGCGCTGCGCGCGGCGCTGCTGCGGGAGACGTCCGGCGCGACGGTGGTGATCGTCGCCCAGCGGGTGTCCACCATCCGCGACGCCGACCGGATCCTGGTGCTGGACGAGGGCCGCGTCGTCGGCTCCGGCAGCCACCACGAGCTGATGGACGGCAATGAAACATACCGGGAGATCGTGCTCTCCCAGCTGACGGAAGCGGAGGCCGCGTAATGGCCGGGCCTGGCGGACGCATGATGGCGGGCGGGGCGCCGACCGAGCGGTCCATGGACTTCAAGGGCTCCTCGAAGCGGCTGCTGAAGCGCTTCGCGGCGGAGAAGGCCACGCTGTACGTGATGCTGGCGGCCGTCTCGCTGAGCGTGGCGCTCTCGGTGGTCGGCCCGAAGATCCTCGGCAAGGCGACCGACCTGGTGTTCGCAGGCGTCGTCGGACGGCAGATGCCGGTGGGGACGAGCAAGGAGCAGGCCATCGCGGGCCTGCACAAGTCCAACAGCGGCCTGGCCGACATGCTCTCCAAGGTGGACTTCACCCCGGGGCAGGGCATGGACTTCGACGCGATCGGCCGGGTGCTGCTGATGGCACTGGCCGTCTACGTCGGTGCCGGGCTCCTGATGCTGGTGTCGACGCGGCTGTCGATCCGGGTGATCAACCGCGTCGTCTTCCAGATGCGCGAGGACATCCAGACGAAACTGTCGCGGCTGCCCCTGTCGTACTTCGACCGGGCCAAGCGCGGCGAGGTGCTGAGCCGGGCGACCAACGACATAGACAACATCTCGCAGACGATGCAGCAGACGATGGGCCAGCTCATCAACTCGCTGCTCACCATCGTCGGCGTGCTGGTGATGATGTTCTGGATCTCGCCGCTGCTGGCGCTGGTCGCTCTGGTCACCGTGCCGCTCTCGGTGGTCGTGGCCACGAAGGTCGGCAAGCGCTCGCAGCCGCAGTTCGTCCAGCAGTGGAAGGTGACGGGCAAGCTCAACGCCCACATCGAGGAGATGTACACCGGGCACACCCTGGTGAAGGTCTTCGGCCGGCAGGAGGAGTCCGCGCGGGACTTCGCCGAGCAGAACGACGCGCTGTACGAGGCCGGGTTCAAGGCGCAGTTCAACAGCGGGATCATGCAGCCGCTGATGATGTTCGTGTCGAACCTGAACTATGTGCTGATCGCCGTCGTCGGCGGGCTGCGGGTCGCCTCCGGCGCCCTGTCGATCGGTGATGTGCAGGCCTTCATCCAGTACTCCCGGCAGTTCTCCATGCCGCTGACCCAGGTCGCCTCGATGGCGAACCTGGTGCAGTCCGGGGTGGCGTCCGCCGAGCGGATCTTCGAGCTGCTGGACGCCGAGGAGCAGGACGCCGACCCCTCGAAGGCCGAGGCCGAGTACCCCGGCGAGCTGCGCGGCAGCGTCTCGCTGGAGCACGTGTCGTTCCGCTACGCCCCGGAGAAGCCGCTCATCGAGGACCTGTCGCTGAGTGTCGAACCGGGCCACACGGTCGCGATCGTCGGCCCGACCGGCGCGGGCAAGACGACGCTGGTCAACCTGCTGATGCGCTTCTACGAGGTCACCGGGGGCCGGATCGCGCTCGACGGGACCGACATCGCGAAGATGTCGCGCGACGACCTGCGCTCGGGGATCGGCATGGTCCTCCAGGACACCTGGCTGTTCGGCGGGACCATCGCGGAGAACATCGCGTACGGCGCGTCGGGCGACGTCACCCGCGAGCAGATCGAGGAGGCGGCGCGGGCGGCCCACGCCGACCGCTTCATCCGCACCCTGCCCGACGGCTACGACACCCGGATCGACGACGAGGGCTCCGGCGTCAGCGCGGGCGAGAAGCAGCTGATCACCATCGCGCGGGCATTCCTGTCCGACCCGGTGATACTCGTGCTCGACGAGGCGACCAGCTCGGTCGACACCCGGACCGAGGTGCTGATCCAGAAGGCGATGGCGCGCCTCGCGCACGGCCGGACGAGCTTCGTCATCGCGCACCGGCTCTCCACCATCCGGGACGCCGACGTCATCCTGGTGATGGAGAACGGGTCGATCGTCGAGCAGGGCACGCACGACGAGCTGCTGAAGGCCCACGGCGCGTACGCCCGGCTGTACGCGGCCCAGTTCGCGCAGGCCGTCGCCGAGGTCGACTAGCCCCACCTCATCCGCGGCTGCCCGGACCCGCGCGCGTGCGCGTCAGTCCAGGTAGCCGCGGAGCTGGTCGGCGAAGGCGTGGTCCCGGAGCTTGCCGAGGGTCTTGGACTCGATCTGGCGGATGCGCTCACGGGTCACCCCGAAGATCCGCCCTATCTCCTCCAGCGTGCGCGGCCGCCCGTCGACCAGCCCGTACCGCAGCTGGACCACCTTGCGCTCGCGCTCGTTGAGCGTGGAGAGCACCGCCTCCAGGTGTTCGCGCAGCAGCAGGAAGGCCGCCGACTCGACCGGGGACGCGGCGTCCCCGTCCTCGATCAGGTCGCCCAGCGAGACGTCGTCCTCCTCGCCCACCGGGGCGTGCAGGGACACCGGTTCCTGGGCCAGGCGCAGCACCTCGCCGACCCGCTCCGGTGTCAGGTCGAGCTGGGCGGCGACCTCCTCGGGCGTCGGCTCGTAGCCGCGCTCCTGGAGCATCCGGCGCTGGACCCGGACGACGCGGTTGATCAGTTCGACGACGTGGACCGGGACCCGGATGGTCCGCGCCTGGTCGGCGAGGGCACGGGACATGGCCTGCCGGATCCACCACGTCGCGTACGTCGAGAACTTGTAGCCGCGGGCGTAGTCGAACTTCTCGACCGCCCGGATCAGTCCGAGGTTTCCCTCCTGGACCAGGTCCAGCATCGTCAGTCCGCGCCCGACGTAACGCTTGGCCACGGAGACGACGAGGCGCAGGTTGGCCTCGATGAGGCGGCGTTTGGCCATCCGCCCCATGACGACGAGGCGGTCCAGGTCGACGGCGAGGCGGGTGTCCGGGTCCGGGGTGCGGGCCAGGCGCTCCTCCGCGAACAGGCCGGCCTCGACCCGGCGGGCGAGCTCCACCTCGTCGGCTGCGGTGAGCAGCGGAATGCGGCCGATCTCGCGCAGGTACTGGCGGAACAGGTCGGACGACGGTCCGCCGGTCTCCGGACGGCTGCGCGGCTCCGGGGGTTCGGGGAGCTCCTGTTCCTCCATGACGGCCTCGGGCGGGTCCGGTGGCGCTTCGGCTGGTTCCTGCCGGGCGGGCAGGGGTGTCACCGGGTCCGCCGCGGCCTCCGGATGACGCACGGCCCGGGATTGCGCGGGGATTGCCGAGACACGCTCGGTTTCGGTCACGGTCCGGGTCTGCACGGGGGCGACCTCCAGGTGATCGCTGCCGGAGAGCGGGGATGGAGGACCACCGTTCGGTGGACGGGCCGCGCTCCGATGACTCAGGCACCGCCACCCAGTGTGGGGTACGACACACAGCCGCCACGAGGGGCGTGCGGGGACTTTCTGAGTTCGTTCCGTGACCGGGCGGTTACCGGAGCGGAGGACGCCGCGGCGGCGTCAGAGCGCGTCGGCGCCGTTGTTGCGCAGGGACTGGGCGTACTGCTGGAGGACCCAGACCTCGTTCTGCGCGGCGGCCAGGTGGTCCGGGGCGACATTGCTGCCGAGCCGGGCCAGGCTGCCCTGGACCTCGTTGATCCGGCGGTCCACGGCGCGCAGGCGGACGTGGACGAGCTGCTCGCCCGCGTACGCCTCGTCGATGGACTTGCCCCGGAAGACCTCGACCGCGAGCTCCGTGACCAGCTTGCGCACGGTGTCGTTGGGGGTCGCGTCGAGCACCTGGACGAGGTACTCGCGGGTCTCGGGGACGCCCAGCTCCGCGCCGCCCGCCTCCGCGATGCACTGGCGGACCGCGGCGTACGGCGGAGCGGTGAACTCGTCGACCCCGTAGGCGTCGAAGGCCGGGGAGACCAGGGCGGGCTTCTGCAGGGCGAGCTTCAGGAGCTCGCGCTCGGTGCGGTGGGCGGGGCTGCGGAGGTTGAGCGCGGGGCCCGAGGGGGCAACGGGCGCCTGGACCTCCTGGGGCCGGGAGCCGCCGCGGGCGCCCGGTGCGGGTCCCCTCTCGCCCCGGCCGCGGGCCCACTGGGCGAGCTGGTTGACCCGGTGCACGACGTACTCCTGGTCCAGGATGCCGACGAAGCCGGCGAGCTGGACGGCGACCTCCCGCTGCACGCTGCCCGTCTTGATCTTGGCCACGACCGGGGCGGCCTCGTCGAGCGCGGCGGCGCGGCCGGCCGGGGTCTCCAGGTCGTAGCGCGCGACGATCTGGCGGAGCGCGAACTCGAAGAGCGGGGTGCGGGGTTCGACCAGGTCGCAGACGGCCTGGTCGCCCTTGGCGAGACGCAGATCGCACGGGTCCATGTTGTCCGGGGCGATCGCGATGTAGGTCTCGGCGGCGAACTTCTGGTCGTCCTCGAAGGCGCGCAGGGCGGCCTTCTGGCCGGCCGCGTCACCGTCGAAGGTGAAGATCACCCGGGCGCTGCCGTTGTCCATCAGGAGGCGGCGCAGGATCTTGATGTGGTCGCCGCCGAACGCCGTGCCGCAGGTGGCGATGGCGGTGGTGATCCCGGCGAGATGGCAGGCCATCACGTCCGTGTAGCCCTCGACGACGACGGCCCGGCTGGACTTCGCGATGTCCTTCTTGGCCAGGTCGATGCCGTACAGCACCTGGGACTTCTTGTAGATCGCGGTCTCGGGGGTGTTGAGGTACTTCGGACCGTTGTCGTCGTCGCGCAGCTTGCGGGCGCCGAAGCCGACGATGTCGCCCGAGGTGTCGCTGATCGGCCACATCAGCCGGCCGCGGAAGCGGTCGATGGGGCCGCGCCTGCCGTCCTGGGAGAGGCCGGAGCCGATCAGCTCCTTGTCGCTGAAGCCCTTGCCGCGCAGATAGCGGGTCAGGTGGTCCCAGCCGGCCGGGCTGTAGCCCACCCCGAAGTGGGCGGCCGCCGCCTGGTCGAAGCCGCGCTCGGCGAGGAACTTACGGCCGATCTCGGCCTCGGGGCCGTCGAGCTGTTCGACGTAGAACTGGGCGGCCGCCTTGTGCGCCTCGACCAGCCTGATCCGCTCACCGCGCTGGTGGGACGGGTTGTACCCGCCCTCCTCGTACCGCAGGGTGATGCCGGCCTTGGCGGCGAGCCGCTCCACGACCTCGGCGAACGTCAGGTGATCGATCTTCTGCACGAAGGCGATCGTGTCGCCGCCCTCCTGGCAGCCGAAGCAGTGGAAGAGGCCCTTGCTCGGGCTGACCTGGAAGGAGGGGGACTTCTCGTCGTGGAAGGGGCAGAGGCCCTTGAGGTTTCCGCCGCCCGCGTTGCGCAGCTGGAGGTACTCGGAAACGACGGCGTCGATCGGGACCGCGTCCCGGACCGCCTTCACGTCGTCGTCATTGATCCTGCCTGCCACGCGTGAAGTCTACGGGTGAGCTACGACAACCGACGCCGGGTGCGGGGTGCGGGGTGCGGGGTGCTGTGGTGCGGGGTTCCATCCTCAATCGCCGGACGGGCTTGTTGGTGCGGGTTCCCCGCGACCCGGGGGCGCCTGCCCGGTGGGTGGGGGTCCGGTGCCCCTCCGGGGCGTCTCCTCAGACGACGAACGTTTCCAGTCCCACGCAGCGGGAGCCCGGAATCCGTTCGTCGTCCTGCGGGGACTCCCCTGCACGGCCCCGGACCCGGCCGTCCCGCGTCTGCGGCAGTCGTTTCGCCGGTGTTCAGACGCACGTGAGAGTGGGTGGGGGCGTGCAGGGGCGTCCCCGCAGAAAAATGGCGTAATACCCGGCCCCCGCTACGTCTCCGGTTGCCACGCCAGTTTTTGAGGAGACGCCCCGGAGGGCCCCCACCCCCACCCACCGGACATTCGCGCCCCGCGGGGGACCCGCACAAAAGCCCGTCCGGCGTTTGAGGACGGAACCCCCAGCCACGGACCGGCACCGTTCAGATCAGGGACTCCAGGGGGACGGACGGGTCGGCGAGGGCGTCCGGGTCTACCGGCTGGGCGGCCCGGATCAGTTCCTGCACGGTTTCCGTGACGTCCCACACGTTCACGTTCATCCCGGCGAGCACCTTGCGGTCCTTCAGCCAGAACGCGATGAACTCGCGCTTGCCCGCGTCGCCGCGGATCACGACCTGGTCGTAGCTGCCGGGCGGCGCCCAGCCCGAGTACTCGAGGCCGAGGTCGTACTGGTCGGAGAAGAAGTACGGCACCCGGTCGTAGGAGACCTCCTGGCCGAGCATGGCGCGGGCCGCCGCCGGTCCGCTGTTCAGCGCGTTGGCCCAGTGCTCCACCCGCAGCCGGGTGCCGAGCAGCGGGTGGGCCACGTTGGCCACGTCACCGGCGGCGAAGACGTGCGGGTCGCTGGTGCGCAGCGAGGCGTCCACGGCGATGCCGCCGCCCTGGGCGCGCGGGACGGTCTCCAGCCCGGCGGCCTCGGCGAGGGCGGCCCGCGGGGCGGCGCCGATCGCGGCGAGGACGTCGTGGGCGGGGTGCTCCTCGCCGTCGTCGGTGCGGACCGCGAGGACCATGCCGTCCTGGCCGACGATCTCGGTGAGCCGGCCGCCGAAGTGGAAGCGGACGCCGTGGTCGCTGTGCAGGTCGGTGAAGATCTGTCCGAGCTCGGGGCCGATGACGCGGAGCAGCGGGGTGGCCTCCGGTTCGACGACGGTGACCTCGGCGCCGTAGCCGCGGGCCGCCGCCGCGACCTCCAGGCCGATCCAGCCGGCCCCGGCGATCACCAGGTGGCCGTTGTCGCGGCCGAGCGCGGCGAGGACGTTGCGCAGCCGGTCGGCGTGGGCCAGGCGGCGCAGATGGTGGACGCCCGCCAGGCCGGTGCCGGGGATGTCGAGGCGGCGCGGTTCGGCGCCGGTCGCCAGCAGCAGCTTGTCGTAGTGGATGACCGTGCCGTCGCCGAGCTCCACGGAGCGGGCCTCACGGTTCAGTGCGGTGACGGGCTGGCCGAGGTGGAGTTCGACGTCGGCCCCCGCGTACCAGGCGGTCTCGTGGACGAAGACGCTGTCGCGGTCCTCCTTCCCGGCCAGGTATCCCTTGGACAGCGGTGGACGTTCGTACGGGTGGTCGCGTTCGTCGCCGATCAGGATGACCCGGCCGCTGAACCCCTCCGACCGGAGCGTCTCCGCTGCCTTCGCTCCGGCCAGTCCTCCGCCGACAATGACGAACGTCCGATGTGCGTCGACCACTTGATGCCTCCTCGGTGCTTGCTGCACGGCGCCAACTGCGAGCGTCCCGCACGCAGCGTGATGGCGAAAGGGGGTGTGACCCGATCAGGTCACGCCCCGTGATCATGGGCCGGTGTGCCGGCCGGGGCCCGCACACCTGGAGCAGGGGTGCCCTCAGCCGCGCGGAGCGGTGAGCGAGAGGTGCAGGGTACGGGCCGAGGCGTCGGTCAGGGCGGCGATCTGGTCGACCAGGACCCGCTTGCGGGCCCGGTCGTCGGGGGCCGCCTCGTAGAGCGCGCGCAGCTGGGGCTCCAGTCCCTCCGGTGCCCGGGCGGTCAGGGCGGCGGCCAGTTCGGCGATGATGATGCGCTGGTCGGCGCGGATCGCCTCCTGTTCGGCGCGCTGCATGACGTACCGGTCGGCGACCGCCTTGAGGACCGCGCATTCGTGGCGGGCCTCGCGGGGGACGACGAGCTCGGCCGCGTATCTGCCCAGGCGCCCGGTGCCGTGAGCCTGCCGGGTCGCGCTCTCGGCGGCGAGGCAGAAGCGGCCGATCAGCTGGCTGGTCGCGTCCTTGAGCCGGGCCTGGGCGACGGCCGATCCGTCGTAGCCGTGCGGCCACCAGTCCTGGCCGATCAGGCGGTCCAGGGCGTCGGACAGTTCCTGCGGATCGGTGTCCGCCGGGACGTACCGTCCGATGGCGACGGCCCAGATCTCCTGGCGCTCCGGTTCGGCGTCGAGGCAGTTGGGGTCGATGTGGCCGGCGTGCAGCCCGTCCTCGAAGTCGTGCACCGAGTACGCCACGTCGTCGGACCAGTCCATCACCTGGGCCTCGAAGCACTTGCGGTCCTGCGGGGCGCCCTTGCGGAACCAGTGGAAGACCGGCAGGTCGTCCTCGTACACCCCGAACTTCGGTGAGCCGGGGTCGGTGGGGTGGGCGCCCCGGGGCCAGGGGTACTTCGTGGCGGCGTCGAGCGCGGCGCGGGTGAGGTTGAGTCCGACGCTGGCCGGCTCACCGGTGCGGGTGTCGGGGACGAAGCGCTTGGGTTCGAGCCGGGTCAGCAGCCGCAGCGACTGGGCGTTGCCCTCGAATCCGCCGCAGTCGGAGGCGAAGTCGTTGAGCGCCTGTTCGCCGTTGTGCCCGAAGGGCGGGTGGCCCATGTCGTGGGAGAGGCAGGCCGTCTCGACCAGGTCGGGGTCGCAGCCGAGCGCGGCGCCGAGTTCCCGGCCGACCTGGGCGCACTCCAGCGAGTGCGTGAGCCGGGTCCGCGGGCTGGCGTCCCAGGCGTGACTGCGGGTGCCGGGGGTGACGACCTGGGTCTTCCCGGCGAGTCTGCGCAGCGCGGCGGAGTGCAGCACCCGGGCGCGGTCGCGCTGGAAGGCGGTGCGTCCCGGCCGTTTGTCCGGTTCGGTGTCCCAGCGCTCGGCGTCGGCGGCACCGTAGGGAGCCGTGCCGGGGTCCTGCGTGCCGTACGTACTGTCCGTGCCGTCGAAGCCGTCGATGCCGTCCATGGGGTCGACAGTAATCGGCCGCGCCGACAGGAAGGCTCAGGCAGAGGCCAGGAATCGTGTGTTCATCAGGCTTTCGTGTGCGGCCGCCCGTGCCTGGTCGTAGCGGTGCAGGAGCAGTCGTGCCATCGCCGGGTGGGCGCCGAGCGGGGCGGCGGCGATCCAGGGGGCGGCCCCTGCCGCGGCGGACGCGAAGCGTCCGGGGGCGGTGAAGTACGAGGCGACGGCGACCCGTCGGCGGCCTCGGGCGGCCAGGGCGCGCAGGGCGGCCGGGACGGTCGGTGTCGCCGCGGAGGCGTACGCGGGCACGACGGGCACCCCGCCGAGCCGCTCGCTGAGCAGCTGCGCCGTGCGGCGCGTGCCGGCGGCCGATTCGGGGTCCCGCGATCCGGCGGCGGCCAGCACCACGGCGCTGTCGCGGCTCCCGTCGTCCGAGGGGCGCCAGCCCGCCTCGGCGAGCCGGCCGTGTAGCGCCTCGACCAGCAGCGGGTGCGGTCCGAGGGGGCCCGCGGTGCGGGTGCGCAGGGCGGGTGCGCCGGCGACGGCCTCCGGGATGTCCTGCTTCACGTGGTAGCCGCGGCCGAGCAGCAGCGGCACGAGGACCGCCTCGCCGCTGCCCAGGGTGTGCAGGGTCTGCGGGAGGAGGGGTTCGTTGAGCTCGATGTGGCCGAGCCGGACGTCGAGCCCCGGCCGCAGCTCCCGTACCCGGTCCAGGAGTTCCGTCACCGTGTGCAGCGCCCGCGGGTCCCGGCTGCCGTGCGCGACGGCGACGAGGGCGGGGGCGGCGGGGGTCAGCGGGCTCACGTTGCGGTGCGGGGGCTGCTGCCGGGTGCGGTGCATGGGCCGTCGGGTTCCGTTCAGGGAGACGAGGCTGAGCTGGGTGCCGAGCTGTGCGGTGATGCGGGTCAACATTTGCGCCGTGCTGTCGAGAGGCGGGGACTCCTGGGGGTTTTCCGGTGCCGACTCCGTCATGGACCGATGGTGCCGGGTGCAGGTTGCCGCCTCGTTGCGCGCCGGTCACGGGCGTTTTCCGCCGCCTCACCGGCGGCTCCTGGCCGCTGTCAGGTCGCGGGTTCGGGCCGTACCCGCGAGGCGAAGAGCCGCTCGATGACGTCGGCGACCCCGTCCTCCTCGTTGGTGGCGGTGTGCACCGGCACGGCGGCGAGCACGGCCGGGTGGGCGTTGGCCATGGCGTAGCCGGTTCCGGCCCAGGCGAGGACGGTGAGGTCGTTGGGCATGTCGCCGAAGGCGATGACCTCGCCGGCTTCGATGCCCCGCCCGGCGCAGAGCGCTGCCAGGGTGCCGGCCTTGGTGACGCCCGGCGCGCTGATCTCCAGCAGGCCGCGCCCGCCCGAGTGGGTGAGCTGCACCTCGTCGCCCGCGCCCTGCCGGACGGCGGCCAGCAGGGTGTCGGCGTCGAGCCGGTCCGACCAGGCGAGCAGCTTGGTGACGGGGGCCTCGGTCAGCCACAGGTCGGCGAGGGAGGGGACGGGGAGTTCGGCGCCGACGTCCTCGGACATGCGCAGCCGGTAGGCGGGTTCGTACAGCACCTGGTTGCCGGTCTCCAGGGCGAAGCCGATCCCGGGGATCACGGCGGCGATTGCGGTGGCGACCCGCTGGGCGGTGGTGAGGGGCAGGACGCGGGAGGAGACGACGGTGCGGGTCGCGATGTCGTAGACGAGGGCGCCGTTGCTGCACACCGCGGTGCCCAGCAGGCCGGTGGCCTCGGCGAGCCGGTCGACGAAGCGGGGCGGCCTCGCGGTGACGATGACGATCTCCGCGCCGGCGTCCTCCGCCGTGCGCAGGGCTCTCAGGGTGCGCGGCGAGAGGGTGCCGTCGTTACGGAGCAGGGTGCCGTCCAGATCGGACGCGATCAGCCGGGGAAGCAACATCGGCCGATGCTACCGACAGCCCTGGCGGAGAACCGTTTCGGCCGTCTGCTCGTCAAGCGAGGGGGACGGTACGACACGACAAAAGGGATGGGGGCTCCGATGCGGCTGAGGCCACGGAGCGGAGGGGCGGTGCTGGCGCGGCTGCGGAAGGCCGCCCGGTTGCGGCCGCGGCTGCCGCGGACCCGGCGGGGGCGGCGGCGGGCCGTGCAGGGCGTGATGGCCGCCTGTGTGCTGGCGCTGGCTCCGGCCACCTGGATGCACACGGTCGCGGACGCCCGGGTCAGGACCGCGGCGGACGTGCCCGCGCAGCAGGTCGCGGTGGTGTTCGGGGCGGGGCTGTGGGACGGGAAGCCGTCCCCGTACCTCGCGAACCGGCTGCGGACCGCGGCCGGGCTCTACCGGGACGGGAAGGTGAAGGTCGTGCTGGTGACCGGTGACAACAGCCGGAAGGAGTACGACGAGCCGGACGCGATGCGCACCTTCCTCGTCGCGCACGGCGTGCCGGACACCAGGATCGTCAGCGACTTCGCCGGCTTCGACACCTGGGACTCGTGCGTGCGGGCCAGGAAGATCTTCGGGGTGGACCGGGCGGTGCTGGTGAGCCAGGGCTTCCACATCCGGCGCGCGATCGCGCTGTGCCGGGCGGCGGGCATCGACGCGTACGGCGTCGGGGTCGACGCCGTACACGATGTGACCTGGTACTACGGCGGCACCCGGGAGGTGTTCGCGGCGGGGAAGGCGGCCCTGGACGCCCTGTTCACCCCGGACCCGCACTTCCTGGGGCCGCGGGAGACGGGCGTGACGCGGGCCCTCGCCGAGGCCGCCCGGTGACCGTGCGGCCGCACCTCACCGCCGGGTGCCGGGCGGGCTGAGGTGCGCGTACCGGCGGTGTAACCGGGAGCGGGCGTCCGTGTAACACCCGGCTCGCAGGCTGGGGGCATGACCAGCACCCCGGCCGCCGCCACCGCGACCCACTGCCCGTACTGCGCGCTGCAGTGCGGCATGAACCTGCGCCCGGCCGCCGGTGACGCGGTCGTCGAGGTGGAGGAGCGCACCTCCTTCCCGGTGAACCGGGGCGCGCTCTGCGGCAAGGGCCGGTCGGCGCCCGCCGTGCTCTCCTCGGCCGTACGGCTGACCGGGCCGCTGGTACGCGATGCGGTGAGCGGGCGGCTGGAGCCGGCCGGGTGGGACGAGGCGCTGGCCCGGATCGCCGACGGGATGCGGGGGACGCGCGCACGGCACGGGGCCGACGCGGTCGGGGTGTTCGGCGGCGGCGGGCTGACCAACGAGAAGGCGTACGCACTCGGGAAGTTCGCCCGGGTGGTGCTCGGCACCTCGCAGATCGACTACAACGGACGGTTCTGCATGTCGTCGGCGGCCGCCGCGCACCAGCGGGCCTTCGGGCTCGACCGCGGGCTGCCGTTCCCGCTGGAGGACATCCCGCGCACCGGGTGCGTGATCCTGGTGGGTTCCAACCTCGCGGAGACGATGCCGCCCGCGCTGCGCTATCTGACCGAGCTGCGCGAGAACGGCGGCCGGCTGATCGTCATCGACCCGCGCCGCACCCGGACCGCCGAGCAGGCGGACCTCCATCTGGCGCCCAGGCCCGGCACCGATCTGGCGCTGGCGCTCGGCATGCTGCACCTGGTGGTGGCGCAGGGGCGGGTGGACGAGGAGTTCGTCCGGGAGCGCACCAGCGGCTGGGACGAGGCGCGGGCCGGGGTGATGGCCCACTGGCCGGAGCTGGTGGAGCGGCTGACGGGGGTTCCGGTGCCGCAGCTGCGGACGGCCGTGGAGCTGTTCTGTGACGCGCCGAGCGGCATGGTGCTGACCGCGCGCGGACCCGAGCAGCAGGCGAAGGGCACGGACACGGTCGGCGCCTGGATCAACTTCGCGCTGGCCACCGGGCGCGCGGGCCGTCCGCTGTCCGGCTACGGCTGTCTGACCGGGCAGGGCAACGGCCAGGGCGGCCGCGAGCACGGCCAGAAGGCCGATCAGCTGCCCGGCTACCGCAAGCTCACCGATCCGGCGGCGCGCCGCCATGTCGCCGGGGTGTGGGGAGTCGACCCCGACTCGCTGCCGGGGCCGGGGCGCAGCGCCTACGAGCTGCTGGACGCACTGGGCACCGATGTGCGGGCGCTGCTGGTGATGGGGTCGAACCCGGTGGTGTCGGCGCCGCACGCGGGGCATGTGGAGGAGCGGCTGCGGTCGCTGGACTTCCTCGCGGTCGCCGATGTGGTGCTGTCGGAGACGGCCGCCCTGGCCGATGTGGTGCTGCCGGTGACGCAGTGGGCCGAGGAGACCGGGACGACCACCAGTCTGGAGGGCAGGGTGCTGCTGCGCCGGCGCGCGGTCGAGGCGCCCGACGGCGTGCGCAGTGATCTGGAGGTGCTGAACGGGCTGGCCGCCCTCCTCGGCCACGGGAAGGGTTTCCCGGCCGCCCCGGAGGAGGTCTTCGACGAGCTGCGGCGGGCCTCGGCGGGCGGCCCCGCGGACTACGCGGGCATCACGTACGAGCGGATCGCGGCCGAGGACGGGGTGTTCTGGCCGTGCCCGGACACCGCGCACGCCGGTACGCCGCGGCTGTTCCTCGACCGGTTCGCGACGGACGACGGGCGGGCCCGGTTCGTTCCCGTGACGCACCGGCCGGCCGCGGAGGAGACGGACGCGGAGTACCCGGTGGTGCTGACCACGGGCCGGGTCGTCGCCCAGTACCAGTCGGGGGCGCAGACCCGCCGGGTGGCGGAGCTGAACGCCGCGGCCCCGGGCCCCTTCGTGGAGCTCCATCCGCGGCTCGCGGAGCGGATCGGGGTGGCCGAGGGCGATCCGGTCGCGGTCACCTCACGCCGGGGCCGGGCGGTGGCGCCCGCGCGGATCACCGGGACGATCCGGCAGGACACCGTGTTCATGCCGTTCCACTGGGCGGGTGAGGGCAGGGCCAACACCCTGACCAATCCGGCGCTCGACCCGGTGTCGCGGATGCCGGAGTTCAAGGTGTGCGCGGTGCGGCTGGAGGCTCTGGCCACCGCCCCCGTCACCGCCCCCGTCACCGCTCAGAGCGAGGTGACCGGGGCCGTCTCCGCCGAGACCCAGCCGAGGTAGCGGGCGCTGCCCCGGACCACCGGCAGGGCGATGATCTCCGGGGTGTCGTAGTCGTGCGTCTCCTGGAGGTAGGCCTCCAGCTCCTCGTACCGCTCGGCCGTCGTCTTGAGGAAGAGCTGCCACTCCTCGGTGGTCTCGATGGCGTTCTGCCACCGGTAGACCGAGGTGACGGGTGCGGAGATCTGCACGCAGGCGGCGAGCCTCGCCTCCACCGCGCCCTGCGCCAGCAGCTGGGCCTTCTCCTCGCTGTCCGTCGTGGTCAGCACGGTCAGCCATGCGGGCGGTGTCACCGTCGGTCTCCTCGCGGTCGTCGGGGCTCTGCCCCGATTGTCGGGCAGAGCGTCCCGATGCGCAGTCAGCCGCCGTACGGATGGACCGCCTTCGCGTCCCGCAGTGCCCGGCCCCACCAGACCAGCTGGTCGAGGAGCGTCTTCGCCGCGGCGTCGGGGCCCGCCGGGTCCTTGTGCCGGCCCTCGTCGTCGAAGAGGGCGCCGGCGTTGTGGAAGGAGACGGTGTCGCGGATCGAGACGGTGTGCAGTTCGGCGAAGACCTGCCGCAGGTGCTCGACCGCGCGCAGCCCTCCGGAGACCCCGCCGTAGGAGACGAAGGCGACGGGCTTGGCCTGCCATTCGGCGCGGTGCCAGTCGATGAGGTTCTTGAGCGGGGCCGGGTAGGAGTGGTTGTACTCCGGGGTGATGACGACGAAGGCGTCGGCGTCCGCCAGCCGTCCCGAGACCTCCGCCAGCAGGGCCTGGTCCTCGGGGCCGGGCCGGTAGGAGAGCGCGGTCGGGAGTTCGAGCGCGGCGACGTCGACCAGGTCGGTCGCGATGTCGGGACGCTCGTCGGTGCGGGAGCGGAACCAGTCGGCGACGACGGGCGCGAACCGGCCCTCGCGGTTGCTGGCGAGGATGACCGCGACCTTCAGCGGGGCGGTCGCGGACAGAGCGGTGGCCGTGGTTGCGGCAGTGGTGAGGTCCATGGCAAGAGGCTCGTACATCAACCGCGCTTGAGGTCAAGCGGCCCGCCTCGCGCGCGGGTCGGCATACGGTGGACGGCATGACGAATCCAGCAGCGGCGGCGTTCCCGTACGCCGAGTTCGACGGGCGTCCGGCCACCGAGGACGATCTGCGGACGGCCGCCCTCTTCCCCTACGGCCATTTCACGGCGATGCAGATCAGGGACGGCCGGGTGCGCGGCCTGGACCTGCATCTGGAGCGGCTCGGCTCCGCGAACCGGGAGCTCTTCGAACTCCCCCTGGACGGCGGCCCGGTGCGTGAGCTCGTCCGGCACGCGCTGCGGGGCGCGGGGGTGGCGGACGCCTCGGTGCGGGTGGTCGGGACGAGGCCGCCGGGCGCCACCGGGACGACCGTGATGGTCACGGTGCGCGAGCCGGCCCGGATGACGTCCGAGCCGCGGAGTCTGATGTCCGTCCCGTACGCGCGCACCGCGCCGCACCTCAAGCGCCCCGGGGACTTCGGGCAGATGTACTACGGGGATCTCGCCCGCCGGGCGGGTTTCGACGATGCGCTGCTGACCCTGCCGGACGGTGCGGTGACCGAGGGCTCCATCACCAACATCGGTTTCTGGGACGGCACTTCGGTGATCTGGCCGCAGGCCCCCGCACTGCTGGGCATCACCATGGCGCTGCTGGAGCGGGAGCTGCCGGGCACGGGCGTGCGCTCGCTGCGCCGGCCGGTGACGAAGGACGGACTGGCGGCCTACCGCTCGGCGTTCGTCACCAACTCGCAGGGCATGGCACCGGTCGCCCGGATCGACGACACGGTGTTCACGGTCGACGAGGAGCTGATGAAGCGGCTCGGCGCCGCGTACGAGGCCGCCCCCTGGGACACCGTCTGACCGCCCGGACACCCGGCGGGCCGCCGCGGGGGTGGACCATGGACCCATGCAGAACTCCAGCGAAGGGCCGCGCTCGCGCATGCAGATCCACATCGAGGGGGCACAACTGCCCGGGCTCGCCTGCGCTCCCGGCGGCGACTTCGCGGGCCGCGAGAACATCCACGTGGGCGTGCAGCGCAAGGACCGGCCCGGCGAACTTCTCGATCTGCGCCCCGGCGACTCCGTCACCGTCCGCTGGACCCTGGAGTGCACCGCCGTCGCGGGGGCGGACGGCGTCGAGGTGAGCGGGCCGTACGTACAGAACCGGCTCGGCGGGAGATTCGTGTACCTGTCGTGGGGCACGGTCGACGCGGACGGGCTGTTCTCCATGTTCCGGCGGGCCAAGCTGATGTTCGCCGACATCGAGGAAGCCGTTCTGGAGCGGGCCGTGCACTCGGGGCACCTCACCGCCCGGCTGCCGCTCTCGGACGACAGGGGCCTGCCGCTCTGCGGCCGGGTCAGGCCGCCCGTCATCAGCTGGTCCGCCGCTCCGGCCTGAGGGGACGCCCTCCGGCACAGGACGAACCGCCTTCACCGGACCCAGGGGGGGCGGGTCCGGTGAAGGCGGTGGCCGGGGGCGGCTGTGCGCACCGTCCCGTGGGGGGTGTGCTTCATGTGCCCGGCGATGCGCGGGTCATGCGTGTGACGTGCACCACTTTTCCCGCGGCGGTCGTCACCCGATCGGCACCGGACACCGAAGGACGGCCCCCCTCCCCCGTCACCGCCGCCGTGACCTGCGCACATGCGGTGTGGCAAGGAGGCGGCGCCGGTCCGATCGGGTGAAAGCTGACTTGGTGTCAGCAGGCATGGGTGGCGGGGCGGCCGTTAGCTCGGAACCAGGACACACCAGCCCGGCGCCATCCCCGCTCGGAGGAACCCCCATGCGCAGTCCTGCTCGCCTCGTGACCGGCACCGCCGCCGCGGCCCTCGCCGCTGCCGCGTTCGGCCTCAGTGCCGCCGCCCCGTCCGCGTACGGGGACGAAGCGGCGCCACTGGAGATCACTCCCGCGAGCGCCGCCCCGGGCGCGACGGTCACCGTGAACACCACCGCCTGCGGCGGCGACACCGGCGCCACCGGTGACGCGAGCGCCCTGGACGCCTCCGAGTTCGCGCTGGCCCCGGCCACGCTCAAGGAGGTCCTGGCCGGTTCGTTCAAGGTGCCGGGCAATGTCGAGCCGGGCCCGTACAGCATCGACGTGGCCTGCGAGAACGGCAAGCAGGCCACCGGTGAGATCGAGGTGAGGGCCGCGGGCACCACGGGCGCGGACAGCGCTCCCGGGTCCTCGGACGAGGACTCCCCGGCCGGTGCCGGTCTGCCGTCGGACCTGTACGACACCGAGGAGTACGACTCCACCGGGCTCGACGAGGCCGAGGCGTCCGGTGCGGCTCTCGTGCCGGACGCGCCCTCCCTCGCGGACGACTCCGCCCGCAGCAAGCCGCCGCGCCCCTCGGAGCGGCCGAGCGCGCCCGGGCGCACCAGCCCGCCCGACGGCTACGAGACCCCCTCCGGCCACCGCACCTCGGCCGCACCCACGGGGCACGTGAAGACCGGTGTCGGCGGCAGCGTCGGACCGGACACCACCCAGATCGCGGCGGGAGCCGGCGTTCTCGCCGCGACCGCCGTCGGCGGAGCCTGGCTCCTGCGTCGCCGGGCGAGCGGCACGCAGGACGACAGCTGACGGAGACTTCCATCTCTCCGTACCGCCTGGTTTCCGTCCCGGTGGCCCCGCGCCACCGGGACGGGACCGTTCTCGTCCGGGGCCGGTCCGTCCGGCCCCCGTCACCCGGAGGACGACCGTGTCCCAGAAGGCCAAGGGCTGGCTGCTCGTCGTCGCGGCGCTGGCCGGTCTCTGGCTGGTCCGGAACGGCGCCGACACCCGGCTGACCCCGCCGGCCCCGTCCTCCGCCGACGCCTTCGCCGCCGGGCCCGGACTGCTGTCCGGCTCCCCGGTCGCCGAGCCGCTGCGGCCATCGGCGCCCGTGCACATCAGGATTCCCAGCATCCGGGTGGACGCCCCGATGATGCGGCTGGGGCTCGGGGCGGACGGCAGCCTCGACGTACCGCCGGCCGGGAACACCGACATCGTCGGCTGGTACAAGGACGGCACCCCGCCCGGCGCCAGGGGCACGGCGATCGTGGCCGGTCATGTGGACAACGCCCAGGGCCCGTCGGTCTTCTACGACCTGGGGTCCATGAAGAAGGGCAGCACGGTCGAGGTCCTGCGACAGGACGGCCGCACCGCCGTCTTCTCGCTCGACGCGATCGAGGTCTACGACAGCGAGGACTTCCCCGACCAGCGGGTGTACGGGGCCTCGGAGCACGCCTCGCTGCGGCTGATCACCTGCGGCGGCGGATTCTCCGAGTCGACGGGGTACGAGGGCAACGTGGTGGCGTACGCCCACCTCACCGGCGTGCGCTGAGGGACCCTGCGACGCTCAGGCGTGCCACTGGTCGAAGGCGAGCTTCGCGACCAGGGAGAAGACGACCACCAGCAGCACCCCGCGGACGAACTCGCTGCCCTTGCGCAGCGCCATCCTCGCCCCGAACAGGCCGCCCGCCAGGTTGAACACCGCCATCAGCGCGGCCAGCTGCCACAGCACGTTGCCCTGGTAGGCGAACATCGCCAGGGCGCCGCCGTTGGTGCAGACGTTGACGATCTTGGCGGTGGCGGAGGCCGTCACCAGGTCGAGGTGGAGCACCGCGGTGAGCGCCAGCACGAGGAAGGTGCCGGTGCCCGGTCCGAACAGTCCGTCGTACAGGCCGATGCCGCCGCCCACCAGGACGATCGCGGTGACGGTACGGGCCCGGGTGACCCCGGGCGCCGTGCCGTCCGCGGCGGACCGGCCGAACTGGGGCCGCAGCATCACGAACGCGGCGACGGCCACCAGCACCACCATGATCACCGGGCGCAGCACCTCGCTGCTGATCCCGGCGGCGAAGAACGCGCCGGTCATCGATCCGGCCAGGGCGGCGAGCCCGATCCGTATCGCCGTGCCGACCTTCACCGGGGCCTTGCGCGCATAGGTGACGGCGGCGCCCGAGGTGCCGACGATGGCGACCGCCTTGTTGGTGCCGAGGATCTGGGCGGCCGGGAGGTGCGGCAGGCCGAGCAGCAGCGCGGGCAGCAGGAGGAGGCCGCCACCTCCGACCACGGCGTCGATCCAGCCGGCCGCGGCCGCGGCGAGGCACAGTACGACCAGGGTGGTCAGAGTGATGTCAGGCATGATCCCGACCCTAAGGAAACGGCTCGTGTCGCGTCCAACCGCTGCCGGATTCGTGAGCCAACCCTGAGCTTGCCGCCGTCGTCCCGCCCTCACAGGCGCCTTGCGCGGGCGCTGAGCGCAAGGTTCCTCCCGGGAAACAGAGGGGATCCGGACGGGTAACACCCTCCGGTCACGCTTCCTGTCATGAGGACACGGACGGAGAACACGGCGCGGGTGGTGGTGATCGGTGCCGGGATGGCGGGCGCACGGCTCGCCGCCCGGGTGCCCGATGTCACCGTCATCGGCGAGGAGTCGCACGCCCCCTACAACCGGGTGCTGCTGGCCGAGGTGCTGGCCGGGCGGTATCCGGCGGACGTCATCGCGCTTCCCCCGGCCGAGGTCAGGCGCGGGGTGCGGGTGGTGCGGATCGACCGGGCCGACCGGCTGGTGCACTGCGACGACGGAAGCGTCGTGCACTACGGCCGGCTGGTGCTCGCGACCGGTTCCAACCCGGTGCTCCCGCCGCTGCGCGGGCTCGGGAACACCATGCCGGACGGGGTGCACGCCTTTCGCACCCTGGACGACTGCCTGGCGCTGCGCGCCTCGGTGCGTCCGGGGGTGAGCGCGGTCGTCATCGGCGGCGGTCTCCTCGGTGTCTCGGCGGCCCGGGCACTGGCCGAGTGCGGCGCCCAGGTGGTGCTGGCCCAGCAGGGCGAGCACCTCATGGAACGGCAGCTGGACGCCGAGTCGGCCGGACTGCTGCGACGGCACCTGGAGTCCCTCGGCGTCGAGGTGCACACCGAGTGCCGGGTGCGCGGGCTGCGCTGCGCGGACGGCGCGGTGCGGGCCGTGGAGCTCGCCGACGGCTACGAGCTGGCGGCCGAGATCACCGTGCTGGCCTGCGGGGTGCGTCCCCGGACGGGCCTCGCGCAGGCGGCCGGTCTGGAGGTCCGCAAGGGCGTCGTCGTCGACGACGAGCTGCGCACCTCCGATCCGTACATCCACGCCGTCGGGGACTGCGCCGAGCACCGCTCCACCGTGTACGGGCTCGCGGGCCCGGCGCTGGAGCAGGCCGATGTGCTGGCCGAAGTGCTGGCCGGGCGACCCGCCCGCTACGACGGCACCCGGGCCCTGACCCGGCTGACGCTGAACGGGCCGGCCGACCCCGGCACCGGATCGCTCGACCTCGCCGCCTTCGGCGACTCCCGGCCGCTGCCCGGCGACGACGTGATCCGGCTGGCGGACGCCACCCGGGGCGCGTACCGCACGGTCGTCGTCCGCGGCGACCGGCTGGCGGGCGGTGTGCTGCTCGGCGATCTCGCCGCGGTCGGCACCCTGGCCCGCACCTGGCAGGACGACGAACCGCTCCCCGCCGAAACGTCCCTGCTCCACCTGCTCACCAACGACGGAGGCTTCTGAGATGCCGGTGTCCACGTTCCCGACCGCCCACACCTCCACCGCGGCGGCCGTGCCGACCATCGTGGTCGTCGGACACGGAATGGTCGGCCAGCGTTTCCTGGAGGCCCTCGCCGACCGCGGGCTGACGGCCACCGCGGGCACCGCCCGGGTCGTCGTCCTGTGCGAGGAGCCCCGCGCCGCCTACGACCGGGTGCAGCTGACCTCGTACTTCTCGGGGAAGACCCCCGAGGACCTGTCGCTCGTCGAGCAGGGCTTCATGGAGCGGCACGGCTTCGAGCTGCGGGTCGGCGACCCGGCCGATTCGCTGGACCGCGAGGCGCGCACGGTCACCGCGCGCTCCGGTGAGACCTTCCGTTACGACACGCTGGTGCTGGCCACCGGCTCGTACCCGTTCGTCCCGCCCGTCCCGGGCAAGGACACCGAGGGCTGCTTCGTCTACCGCACCATCGAGGACCTGCTCGCGATCGAGGAGTACGCGAAGACGGCGACGACCGGCGCGGTCGTCGGCGGCGGACTGCTCGGCCTGGAGGCGGCGGGCGCGCTCAAGGGGCTCGGACTGGACACGCACGTGGTCGAGTTCGCACCCCGGCTGATGCCCGTCCAGGTCGACGACGGCGGCGGCGCGGCGCTGCTGCGCACCATCGAGAACATGGGCCTGACCGTCCACACGGGCGTCGGCACCCAGGAGGTCACCGCGGGCGAGGACGGCTCGGTGAACGGGATGTCGCTCTCCGACGGCTCCTCGCTCGCCACGGACCTGGTGGTCTTCTCGGCCGGCGTCAGGCCCCGCGACCAGCTGGCCCGGGACTGCGGTCTGGCCGTCGGCCAGCGCGGCGGCATCATCGTCGACGACGAGTGCCGCACCTCCGACCCGGCGGTCTTCGCGATCGGCGAGTGCGCGCTCGCCTCCGACGGCCGGGTGTACGGGCTGGTGGCGCCCGGCTACGAGATGGCGCAGACGGCCGCCGAGGTGATCGCGGGCAACGAGGCGGCGTTCACCGGCGCCGACCTGTCGACGAAGCTGAAGCTCCTCGGCGTGGACGTGGCGTCCTTCGGTGACGCGCACGGCACCTCCGAGGGCTGCCTCGACGTCGTGTACGCGGACTCCCGCTCCGGCGTCTACAAGAAGCTGGTGATCGGCCGGGACGGCACACTGCTCGGCGGGGTGCTCGTCGGGGACGCCGACCAATACGGCACGCTGCGCCCGATGACGGGCACGGTCCTGCCGGTCGCCCCCGAGCAGCTGGTACTGCCGGCCGGCGCGGGCGGCCCGGTCACCCTCGGCCCGTCCTCGCTGCCCGACGAGGCGGTCATCTGCTCCTGCCACAACGTCACCAAGGGCGCGATCTGCGAGCACACCACGCTGCCCGAGGTGAAGAAGTGCACCAAGGCGGGTACCGGCTGCGGCAGTTGCGTCAAGGTCATCGGGCAGCTGCTCCCGCAGAGCCAGGACAAGGGCCTGTGCGGCTGCTTCCCGTACACCCGCAGCGAGCTGTACGAGATCGTCCGCACCCTGGAGATCACCTCCTACGCCGAGCTGCTCGACTCGCACGGCCGTGAGGCGGCGCGCGGGGGCGACGGCTGCGAGGTCTGCAAGCCGACGGTCGGCTCCGTCATCGCCTCGCTGGCGCCGACGGTCGGCGCGAGCGGCTACGTCCTGGACGGCGAGCAGGCGGCCCTCCAGGACACCAACGACCACTTCCTCGCCAACCTCCAGCGCAACGGCTCCTACTCGATCGTGCCGCGCATCCCCGGCGGCGAGATCACCCCGGAGAAGCTGATCGTGATCGGTGAGGTGGCCCGGGACTTCGGCCTCTACACCAAGATCACCGGTGGTCAGCGGATCGACCTGTTCGGTGCCCGCGTCGACCAGCTGCCGCTGATCTGGACCCGGCTGGTCGACGCGGGCTTCGAGTCGGGGCACGCGTACGGGAAGTCGCTGCGGACGGTCAAGTCCTGTGTGGGGCAGACCTGGTGCCGCTACGGCGTGCAGGACTCGGTGAAGATGGCGATCGACCTGGAGCTGCGCTACCGGGGCCTGCGCTCCCCGCACAAGCTGAAGTCGGCGGTCTCGGGCTGCGCCCGGGAGTGCGCGGAGGCCCGCGGCAAGGACTTCGGGATCATCGCCACCGCCCAGGGCTGGAACCTGTACGTGGGCGGCAACGGCGGTGCCACCCCGCGCCACGCGGACCTGCTCGCCCAGGACCTCTCGGACGCCGAACTGGTGCGGCTCATCGACCGGTTCCTGATGTTCTACATCCGCACGGCGGACCGGCTGGAGCGCACCTCGACCTGGCTGGACCGCATCGAGGGCGGCCTGGAGCACGTCCGGGACGTCGTCGTCCACGACTCGCTGGGGCTCTGCGACGAGCTGGAGCGGCTGATGGCCGACCACGTGCGCGGCTACCGCGACGAGTGGGCCGAGACCATCAACGACCCGGAGCGGCTGCGCCGCTTCGTGACCTTCGTCAACGCACCCGACGCCCCCGACCCGTCCGTGAAGTTCGTCCCGGAACGCGACCAGGTCAAGCCCGACCTGGACATCCTCGCCGGACCGGTGCTCGCCATCCGCACTCTCGAAGGGACCGCATCCTGATGACGACCCAGACGCTGAACGGGACGATGGAGACCGCGCAGGACACCCGGGTCATCCGGCTCGCCGCCGGGGACGACTGGCTCACGGTCTGCGACCGCTCCCTGCTGACGCCGGGGCGAGGCGTCGCCGCACTCCTCCCGGACGGCCGGCAGGTCGCGCTGTTCGTGGACCGGGCGGGGCGTGCGTACGCGATCGACAACCGCGACCCGTTCACCGGTGCGTACGTCCTGTCGCGCGGACTGGTCGGCTCGCAGGGCGGGCAGCCGTTCGTCGCCTCGCCCCTGCTGAAGCAGCGCTTCGACCTCGCGACGGGCGCCTGCCTCGACGACGACGAGGTCTCCGTGCCGGTCTTCGAGGTCCGCGCGGACTGACCCCGGGCCGTTCACCGACCGTTGACGCTCCGTCAACTGCGCGCCTCTACTGTCCTGACGTTCGACCCGCCGGGCCGACCGGACCGGCGGGCCCTCACGTCACCCGTGGAGTGATCGTGGAACGTCGGACCTTCTTGCGCACAGCGGTGATCGGCGGCTCGGCGGCCGCGTTCGGCGGCACCCTGTGGCGGGGTGCCGCCTTCGCCGGCCCGGCCCAGCCGGCCGCCGGCCCGTACGGCGCACTGCAGGCCGCCAACGGCAATGGCATCCTGCTGCCGAGCGGCTTCACCAGCAGAATCGTCGCCCGCTCGGGACAGACCGTCCCCGGCACCTCGTACGCCTGGCACAGCGCGCCCGACGGCGGCGCCACGTTCGCCGACGGCAGCGGCTGGATCTACGTCTCCAACGCCGAGGTCTCCTCGGGCAGTGGCGGCGGGGCGAGCGCGGTGCGCTTCGACTCCTCCGGAACCGTCACCTCCGCCTACCGGATCCTGTCCGGCACCGACAACAACTGCGCGGGCGGCCGCACCCCGTGGAACACCTGGCTGTCGTGCGAGGAGGTCAGCCGCGGCTACGTCCACGAGACGGACCCCTGGGGCGTGAACGCGGCCGTGCGGCGCCCCGCGCTGGGCCGCTTCAAGCACGAGGCGGCGGCCGCCGACCCCGACCACGGATACGTCTACCTCACCGAGGACGAGACGGACGGCCGCTTCTACCGCTTCCGCCCCACCACCTGGGGCAGCCTGTCCTCCGGCACCCTTCAGGTCCTGGTCGCCGGCACCGGCACCTCGGGCCCGGTGACCTGGACGACGGTCCCCGACCCGGACGGCTCCCCCACCCTGACCCGCTACCAGGTCTCCGGCGCCAAGGTGTTCAACGGCGGTGAGGGCTGCTTCTACGCGGCGGGCACCTGCTGGTTCACCACGAAGGGCGACAACCGGGTGTGGGCGTACGACGCGAACGCGTCCAGCATCTCGCTCGCCTACGACGACTCGCTCGTCACGGGCGGCTCGGCCCCGCTGACCGGCGTGGACAACGTCACCCGGTCCGTCTCGGGCGATCTGTACGTCGCCGAGGACGGCGGGAACATGGAGATCTGCCTGATCACCCCGGACGACACCGTCGCCCCGTTCCTGCGGATCAGCGGCCAGTCCGGCTCGGAGATCACCGGCCCGGCCTTCTCGCCGGACGGCACCCGGCTCTACTTCTCCTCGCAGCGCGGGACGAGCGGAAGCTCATCCGGCGGTATCACCTACGAGGTCACGGGACCGTTCCGCGGCTGAACCCCCGGCTGTGCGGCGCCTCACGCGGCGCCGCACGGCCGGCTCGTGGTTCATCAGCCCTGACCGCCGGCCTCGACCGCCGCCGGGTCCATCCAGATGACCTCCCAGATGTGGTGGTCGGGGTCCTGGAAGGACCGGCCGTACATGAAGCCGAGGTCCTGGGTGTCGTTGGCGGGCGATCCGCCGGAGGCGAGCGCGGCGTCCACCAGCTCGTCCACCTTCTCGCGGCTGTCGGCGCTCAGCGCCAGGATCACCTCGGTGGACTTCGAGGCGTCGGCGATCTCCTTCTTGGTGAAGTCCTTGAAGCGCGGCTCCTCCAGGAGCATCGCGAAGATCGTGTCGCTGATGACCAGACACGCGGTGCGCTCGTCGCTGAACTGCGGGTTGAAGGAGTAACCGAGCTTGCCGAAGAAGCCCTTGGTCGTCTCGATGTCCTTGACCGGCAGGTTGACGAAGATCATCTGAGGCATGGCCGTCTCTCGCTCTCTCGGTGGTGTCCCGTGTGCGTTTCCCGAACGCGTTACGACAGGTAGACGCCGGGGCCACCGGGAACTCATCGGCGCCGGACGAAAAATCCTTCCCGCGCCGCGTCCGGCGGAAAACCTCCCGGGCGGCCGCACCTCCGGGGGTCAGGACATGGCGAGCTTCGGCGCACCGCCCCTCAGCAGCGAACCGCCCAGCGGGGTGAGGGTGTGCAGCACCGAGCTGCCGTGGCGCAGGGTGTGCACGAGACCCGCCTCGCGCAGCACGCAGGCGTGCTGGCTCGCCGAGGCGAGGGAGACCCCGGCGCGGCGGGCGAGCTCGCTGGTCGTGCAGCCGTCGCCGATGACGCGCAGGACCGTCGAGCGGGTGTTCCCGAGCAGCCGGCCGAGCCAGGGGCCGGGTTCGGCGAATACCGGGGCGGCGGCGTGGGTGACCGGGTAGACGAGCACCGGCGGCAGCAGCGGGTCGCGGTAGACGACCGGGGCGCCGCGGCAGAAGAAGGACGGCTGGAGGAGCAGGCCGCGTCCGTCCAGGTGGAGTTCGCGGTCGACCGGGTAGTCCGCCTCCAGCACCGGCGCCCGCCAGCGGATCACGGGCGGCAGCGAGGCGAGCAGTTCCTCGGCGCCGCCGTCCAGTAGCGCGCGGCCGCGGACCGCCCGGTCGGCCTCGACGCTGGCCTGGACGTGCGGCCAGTACGGCTCGACGGCGGCCCGGTGGTAGGCGCGCAGGACCCCGATGAGGCGGCCCAGGGGCTCGGCGCGCCCCTCCCCCAGGGCGTCCAGCGTCACCGCCCGGGCCGTCGCGGTCCGGCCGCCGGCGGATCCCTGGGCGCCGAGCACCGCCAGCTCGGCCCGCAGCCGCTCGGGCGGGGTGTCGCGCAGGGCCTCCATTCCGGTGGCGAAGTCCATCGGTTCGGCGCCCAGCTGATAAGGCGTCAGGAAGTCCGGGAAATAGCCGCGCGGTGGAACCACGGCGGACAACAGGCGTACTTCACCATTCAACCGCGGCCTGGTTTCGGAGCGCCATTTCCCGAACACCGTGGAAGCCCGCCGGTCTCTCAGCCGGTGAAAACTGAGAATGGTCTCCCATAATGCGTCCGGCCCGGTGGCCATCCGCACCTTGGAAAGGTCCCATCCGGAGACATGGATACGCAGCACCGAACCCCCACCCCTTGCACCTGCAATTACCCCCGCGCAAGAGTATGCGAAGGGTAACTACACGTCACCACGGGGTTTCGGCCAGAGGTGAAACGTCTCGCCTCGACCTGCCGTCACCCGAAAGGCTGTACGACGTCGGGTGCGATTCCGAAGCCACCGGAAGAGCGAGTGAAGGCCGTGGGGGGTTTTGCTCGTTCGGCGGCGGTTGGCGACGGTGCGGCTCCGCACTCGACGGGGGTAAGCCGGGTGCGGCCCATGGATGGGGATCCATGGGCCGCACCCCGGTCCGTTCCGGCTCATCTCTTTGCGCATTAAACGAAGCAATGCATAACCGCCACCGAAGAAAGCGCTCACATTCCGGCACCCGGGCGGTGCGCCACACGCGCCCGCCCCGGACCCGCGCAGGACGCACCCCGGACGTGGCGAGGCGGCGGCACCCCCGCACAGGGTGCCGCCGCCTCAGGGAATTCCGCGGCTGCCGCCGGACCGATGAGGGTCGCCCGGTCCCGCGGCCGCCGGCGGAATCAGTGGTTCAGCCGGTTCAGCGGCTGTCGCTGCCCCGCGACTCCGCGGCCGCGCGGCCGGCCTCCAGGCGGGCCACCGGAATGCGGAACGGTGAGCAGGAGACGTAGTCCAGGCCCACCTCGTGGAAGAAGTGCACCGACTCCGGGTCGCCGCCGTGCTCGCCGCAGACGCCGAGCTTCAGGTCGGGGCGGGTGGCCTTGCCGGCCGCGACCGCGCTGCGGACCAGCGAGCCCACGCCGTCCCGGTCGATCGTCTCGAACGGCGACACCCCGAAGATGCCCTTCTCCAGGTACGCGGTGAAGAACGAGGCCTCCACGTCGTCGCGGGAGAATCCCCACACCGTCTGGGTCAGGTCGTTGGTGCCGAAGGAGAAGAACTCCGCCGCCTCGGCGATCTGACCGGCGGTCAGCGCGGCCCGCGGCAGCTCGATCATCGTGCCGATCTTCAGCTTGAGGTCGGTGCCCGTGGCGGCCTGGACCTCGGCGATGACGCGGTCGGCCTCCTCCCGGACGATCTCCAGCTCCTGGACCGTACCGACGAGCGGGATCATGATCTCCGCGCGCGGGTCGCCCTTGGCGTTCTTGCGCTCGGCGGCGGCCTCGGCGATCGCCCGCACCTGCATGGCGAACAGGCCGGGGATGACCAGCCCGAGGCGGACCCCGCGCAGACCGAGCATCGGGTTCTGCTCGTGCAGCTTGTGCACGGCCTGCAGCAGCCGCAGGTCGTTCTCGTTGGCGTCCTTGCGGGACTCGGCGAGTGCGACGCGGACCGAGAGCTCGGTGATGTCGGGCAGGAACTCGTGCAGCGGCGGGTCCAGCAGCCGTACGGTGACGGGCAGTCCGTCCATCGCCTCGAAGAGCTCGATGAAGTCGGCCTTCTGGAGCGGCAGCAGCTGCTCCAGGGCCGTCTCGCGCTCCTGGTCGGTGTCGGCCAGGATCAGCTTCTCGACCATCTCGCGGCGCTCGCCGAGGAACATGTGCTCGGTGCGGCACAGCCCGATGCCCTGGGCGCCGAAGCGGCGGGCCCGCAGCGCGTCCTCGGCGTTGTCCGCGTTGGCCCGCACCCGCAGCCTGCGCACCCGGTCCGCGTACGCCATGATCCGGTGCACGGCGGCGACCAGTTCGTCGGCGTCGTCGGCGCCCGCGTGCATCCGGCCCTCGAAGTACTCGACGACCGGCGACGGTACGACGGGTACCTCACCGAGGTACACCTTGCCGGTCGAGCCGTCGATGGAGACGACGTCGCCCTCCTCGATGACCCGGCCGCCCACCGTCATCCGGCGGCGCTTGGTGTCGACCTCCAGGTCCTCGGCGCCGCAGACACAGGTCTTGCCCATGCCGCGGGCGACGACGGCCGCGTGCGAGGTCTTGCCGCCGCGCGAGGTCAGGATGCCCTCGGCCGCGATCATGCCGTCGAGGTCGTCCGGGTTGGTCTCGCGGCGGATGAGGATGACCTTCTCGCCGGAGCGGGACCACTTGACCGCGGTGTACGAGTCGAAGACGGCCTTGCCGACCGCGGCGCCCGGCGACGCGGCGATGCCGCGGCCCAGCCGCTCGGTCTTCGCGTCGTCGTCGAAGCGCGGGAACATCAGCTGCGCCAGCTGCGCGCCGTTGACGCGCTGGAGCGCCTCGGCCTCGCCGATGAGCCCCTGGTCGACGAGCTGGGTGGCGATCCGGAACGCGGCACCGGCGGTGCGCTTGCCGACCCGGGTCTGGAGCATCCACAACTGGCCGCGCTCGATGGTGAACTCGATGTCGCAGAGGTCCTTGTAGTGAGTCTCCAGCGTCTCCATGATCTGCATCAGCTGGTCGTACGACTTCTTGTCGATGGACTCCAGCTCGGCGAGCGGCACGGTGTTGCGGATGCCCGCGACGACGTCCTCGCCCTGCGCGTTCTGCAGGTAGTCGCCGTAGACGCCCTGATGGCCGCTGGCGGGGTCACGGGTGAACGCGACGCCCGTACCGGAGTCCGGGCCGAGGTTGCCGAAGACCATGGAACAGATGTTGACCGCGGTGCCGAGGTCGCCGGGGATGCGCTCCTGGCGGCGGTACAGCTTGGCCCGGTCGGTGTTCCACGAGTCGAAGACGGCCTTTATGGCCAGGTCCATCTGCTCGCGCGGCTCCTGCGGGAAGTCGCGTCCGGCGTCCCGGGTGACGATCTTCTTGAACTGCCTGACCAGCTTCTTCAGGTCGGCCGCGTCGAGATCCACGTCGACGGTGACGCCCTTGGCCTGCTTCGCGGCCTCCAGCGCCTCCTCGAAGAGGTCTCCGTCGACCCCGAGGACGGTCTTGCCGAACATCTGGATGAGCCGGCGGTAGGAGTCCCAGGCGAACCGCTCGTCGCCGGACTGGGCGACGAGACCGACGACCGAGGCGTCGGAGAGACCGATGTTGAGGACCGTGTCCATCATGCCGGGCATCGAGAACTTGGCGCCGGAGCGGACGGAGACCAGCAGCGGGTCGTCGGCCTGGCCGAGCTTCTTGCCCATCCGCGCCTCAAGGGCGTCGAGGTGCGCACTCACCTCGTCGCGCAGGGCGGCCGGCTCGTCGCCACTGTCGAGGTAGACCTTGCACGCCTCGGTGGTGATGGTGAAACCCGGAGGGACGGGAAGCCCGAGGTTGGTCATCTCGGCGAGGTTGGCACCCTTCCCGCCGAGAAGGTCCTTCAGTTCCTTGTTGCCCTCGGTGAAGTCGTAGACGAACTTCTGAAGGTCTTCGTTTTCCGACACGAGTCTCGACTCCTCGACGACGCGGTGGCTGCCCTGACGGCGAGGAACATACCCAGATCGAAGGTGTCTCGGTACGTCCACTTGCCCGTCATGCGGCCTCAACCACCCGTCCGCCAGCAGATCGAAAGTGACCCATGGGCGAGCCGGTCAAGGGTTCGCGTTCAGGACTTGAACGCGTCACTACGGAACGCTCGACGACGCTGCGGTTTTCGTGACGTTCCGTAGTGAATACGTCGATCGATCAAAGTGGAGCCACCTGGCACCCAGTGCCATCATTTGAGAAGTGCATCCGCACACTTTGCGCTCATACGAGCGGCACCCCTCTCAAGGTGGCGAGAATCACGCCGGAACGGCCGCTCAGATGTCACCATCCGGACGCCCTATTGGTGGCTCCTGGTGGCCTCACGCTCACACAGGGGTAACTAGACGTGACACGCGGGCGCGCCGAGCATCACTTCTCGGCCCGATCGGCCGATTCTCGCGGGATATTGCGCTCAGATGAGCATCGAGGGAGAGAGGGCACCCGGTGCCCTCTCGGGGAGGCCGCTCAGCCGCCCGAAGTGTCCAGTTCCGCGTCCGCGCCGACGCCCGCGCAGTCGTACGGGTCCTTGAGCCAGCCGTCCGGGAGCACCACCCGGTTGTTGCCCGAGGTGCGGCCGCGCGGACCGTCGGCGCCGTCCGGCCACGGCTGGTCCAGCTCCAGCTCCTGGAGCTGCGAGCCGAGCTCCTCCAGCGACGAGGTGACCGCCAGCTTCTTGCGCATCTCGGAACCGACCGCGAAGCCCTTCAGGTACCAGGCCACGTGCTTGCGGAAGTCGATCACGCCGCGGGACTCGTCACCGATCCACTCCCCCAGCAGCGTCGCGTGCCGCAGCATGACGTCCGCGACCGTGCGCAGGGAGGGCGCCTGCCGGGTCTCCGTGCCCTCGAACGCGCTCACCAGGTCGCCGAAGAGCCAGGGGCGGCCCAGGCAGCCGCGGCCCACGACCACGCCGTCGCAGCCGGTCTCGCGCATCATCCGCAGGGCGTCGTCGGCGCACCAGATGTCGCCGTTGCCGAGGACGGGGATCTCCGGGACGTGTTCCTTGAGCCGGGCGATGGCGTCCCAGTCGGCGGTCCCGCCGTAGTGCTGCGCCGTCGTCCTGCCGTGCAGGGCGACGGCCGTGACGCCCTCCTCGACGGCGATCCGGCCGGCGTCGAGGAAGGTGAGGTGGTCGTCGTCGATGCCCTTGCGCATCTTGATGGTGACCGGCAGGTCACCGGCCTGCGAGACGGCCTGCTTGAGGATCGCGCGCAGCAGCGGCCGCTTGTACGGGAGCGCCGAGCCGCCGCCCTTGCGGGTGACCTTGGGGACCGGGCAGCCGAAGTTCAGGTCGATGTGGTCGGCGAGGTTCTCGTCGACGATCATGCGGACGGCCTTGCCGACCGTGACCGGGTCCACGCCGTACAGCTGGATCGAGCGCGGGGTCTCGCTCGCGTCGAAGTGGATGAGCTGCATGGTCTTCTCGTTGCGCTCGACCAGGGCCCGCGTGGTGATCATCTCGCTGACGAACAGCCCCTTGCCGCCCGAGAACTCCCGGCACAGGGTGCGGAAGGGTGCGTTGGTGATGCCTGCCATGGGGGCCAGGACCACCGGCGGCTGCACGGTGTGCGGGCCGATACGGAGCAGCGGGGGCGCGGGGGCGAGCGTGGTCATTCCCCCATTGTCGCGTACGCGGGGAACTGCTCGGCCGGCCGGCCGCGGGCGGCCGCGGGACCGGGCGGCGGCTCGCCGGGGCGACGGATACATGCCCCGGCCGCCGGGCCCCGCCCGTAGCGTGAGGGGGCCCGTACCGAGATCACGAACGAGGGAGACGAACATCATGAACTCCAGTCGGTCCTTAGGCCGGACGCCCGCGACACCTCCTGCCGCCGGGTCCTCCTCCGCGCCCCCCAGCCGCCGGGCCCTGCTCTCGCTGGGCGGGGCGGGCGCCGCCGGCGCGCTGCTCGTCGCCGCCGCGGGCCCCTCCCGGGCCGCCGCGCGCCCGGCCGGCTCCGGGAGCGTCACGGCCAGGCTGCGTGAGCTGGAGCGGGCGCACGGCGCCCGGGTCGGCGCCTTCGCCTACAACGTGGCCACCGGGGTCGCCGTCCGGCACCGGGCCGACGAGCGCTTCCCCATGCTCTCCACCTTCAAGACGCTCGCCGCCGCGGCGGTGCTGCGGGATCTGGACCGGAACGGCGAGGTGCTCGGCCGGCTCGTGCGCTACACGAAGGCGGACTGCGTCTCCGACTCCGTGGTCACCGACACCCCGGAATGCATCGCGAGCGGGCTGACCATCGACCAGCTCTGCGAAGCGGCGATCTGCGACAGCGACAACACGGCGGCCAATCTGCTGCTGCGCGAGCTCGGCGGCCCGCACGCCGTCACCCGCTTCAGCCGCTCCATCGGCGACCCGGTGACCCGGCTCGACCGCTGGGAGCCCGTGCTCAATTCGGCCGAACCCTGGCGGCGTACGGACACCACCACCCCGGCCGCCCTCGCGCGCTCCTACGCCCGCCTCGTGCTCGGGAACGCGCTGGAGAGCCACGACCGCGAGCGGCTGACCGGCTGGCTGCTCAACTGCCGGACCAGCGGGACCCGTTTCCGGCTCGGGCTGCCGCCGGAGTGGACGATCGCGGACAAGACCGGCGGCGGCTCGTACGCCAGCTGCAACGACGCGGGCATCGCCTGGACGCCGGACGGGGCACCGGTGGTGCTGGTCGTGCTGACGACCAAGCCGGACGGGGACGCGGACGCGACCGGCGACCATCCGCTGGTGGCCGGGGTCGCGAAGGTACTGGCAGCGGAAGTCGTTAGTTAGCCGTACTATCCATGTATGCCCGAGCTCAGCCACCGACGACGGATGCTCGTACTCGCGATCTGCTGCATCAGCCTCCTGATCGTCAGTCTCGACAACACCGTCCTCAATGTCGCCCTGCCCGCCATGCGTCAGGACCTGGACGCGAGTGTCGCGGGGATGCAGTGGACGATCGACGCGTACACGCTCGTCCTCGCCTCCCTCCTGATGCTCGCGGGGTCCACCGCCGACCGGATCGGGCGGCGCAAGGTCTTCATGGCCGGTCTCGTCCTGTTCACCCTGGGCTCGGCGCTCTGCTCGCTGGCGCCCAGCCTGGAGGCGCTCATCGCGTTCCGGATGGTGCAGGCCGTCGGTGGCTCGATGCTCAACCCGGTGGCGATGTCGATCATCACCAACACCTTCACCGACCCCCGTGAGCGCGCCCGTGCGATCGGCGTGTGGGGCGGCGTCGTCGGCGTCTCGATGGCCGCGGGTCCCGTGGTCGGCGGCGCCCTGGTCGACTCGGTCGGCTGGCGGTCGATCTTCTGGATCAACCTGCCGGTCGGCCTCGCCGCCCTGCTGCTGACCTGGCGGTACGTCCCCGAGTCCCGCGCCCCGAAGGCCCGCCGCCCGGACCCGGTGGGCCAGCTGCTGGTGATCGCGCTGCTGGGCTCGCTGACGTACGCGATCATCGAGGCGCCGCAGAAGGGCTGGACCTCGGCGGAGATCCTGCTCCTCGCCGCGCTCGCGGCGGCCTCGCTCATCGGCCTGCTGATGTACGAACCCCGGCGCACCGATCCACTGATCGACCTGCGGTTCTTCCGCAGCGTCCCGTTCAGCGGGGCCACCGTGATAGCGGTGAGCGCCTTCGCCGCCCTGGGCGGCTTCCTCTTCGTCAACACCCTCTACCTGCAGGACGTACGAGGTCTGAGCGCGCTCGACGCGGGCCTCTACACGCTGCCGATGGCGGTCGTGGTCTGCGTACTGGCGCCCCTGTCGGGCCGGGTCGTCGCCGGCCGCGGGCCGCGCATCCCGCTGCTCGTCGCCGGTGTCGCGATGGCGGTGAGCGGGCTGATGTTCGCGGCGTTCGACGCGGAGACCGGCAACGTGTCGATGTTCACCGCGTATGTGCTGTTCGGCCTGGGCTTCGGCGCGGTGAACGCGCCGATCACCAACACCGCCGTCTCCGGGATGCCGCGCTCCCAGGCGGGTGTGGCCGCCGCGGTCGCCTCGACCAGCCGCCAGATCGGGCAGACGCTGGGCGTCGCGGTGATCGGGGCGGTCCTCGCGGCGGGAGTGGCCGGCGCGGGCTCCTCGTACGGCGGCGGACCGGCCTCCGACTTCGTGTCGGCGAGCAGGCCCGCCTGGTGGATCATCACCGGCTGCGGGGTGTGCGTCCTGCTGGTCGGCGCGCTGAGCAGCGGACGCTGGGCCAGGGAGACCGCCCGCCGGACCGCGGAACGGCTGGAGGGGTCCGAGGAGGCCTCCTCGCCGTCCGCTGCCGGGGCGTCCGCGGGTCAGTCCTCGTCGGCGAGCACCAGGGCCTGAAGGCGCTCCAGGCGCTCGCGGGTCTCCTCGTCGCGCGGTGCGTAGGTGACAAGCCGCGGTCCCGCCGCAGGCCCCAGCCAGAGGTCGGTGGTCTCCAGGCGCAGCAGTCCGACGTGGGCGTTGCGGAAGACCTTGGACCGGGCGCCCGTCCCCACGACCTCGTGCCGCGCCCAGACCTCCCGGAACTCCGGGGACGCCGTCTCCAGCCGCTTGAGCAGCGCCTTCCAGGCGGGCTCGGCGAGGTGTTCGGCCATTGAGGCCCGGAACTTGGCGGTGAGGAGCCGGGTCACCTCGGCGACGTCCATGACCGAGGAGCGCCATTCCTCGTTCGTGTAGCAGAGCAGCATGATGTTGCGGTCCTCGGGAGCCACCGCGTCCATGTCGCAGAGCAGCCGGCCGTAGGTGCGGTTGTGGGCGAGGACGTCGTAGCGGCTGTTCTGCACGCAGGCCGGGATCGGCTCAAGCTGCGTCAGCATGGTGCGCAGGGCCGGGGTGATGCTCGGGCACTCCGTGCCGGGCGCCGGGTCGATGGCGGCCGCCAGGGAGAACAGGTGGGTGCGCTCGCTGCGGTCCAGGAGGAGGGCGCGGGCGAGCGCGTCGAGCACCTGGGGCGAGACCTGGATGTCACGGGCCTGTTCGAGCCAGGTGTACCAGGTGACGCCGACGGCGGAGAGCTGGGCGACCTCCTCGCGGCGCAGCCCCGGGGTCCGCCTGCGACGGCCGCGCACCAGCCCCACCTGCTCGGGGGTGATCCGCTCCCGGCGGCTGCGCAGGAAGTCCGCGAGCTCGTGACGCCGGACCTCGGTCCCGGAGGCGTCCGGGGCATCCGTCCCGCCGGCCCCCTCGGTCCGTGGGATCCGCGGCGTTTCGATGCTGCTCCGCGCTGCCGTCACCATCGTCGTCATGCCTCCAGGGTGCGGGACCGTCCGATGCCATGCCAGGTGCTACTTGTACCAGGATAAGGACACTCTGGTACCAGGCTGCGGGAAGAGCGATCGTCGATGTCGTGAGTGAATCCTCTGTACGCCCGAAGACATCCGCCGCCACCGCCCCGGTGGTGCGGCACGACCACCCGGCGCCGGTGCTCGGCGCGCTGGGTCTGTTCACCGTGCTGCTGGGCGCCGCCCTTCCGCTGATCGACTTCTTCATCGTCAACGTCGCCCTGCCCACCATCGACCACGACCTCGCGGCGGGCCCCGCCCTGCTGGAACTGGTCGTCGCGGGCTACGGCCTCTCCTACGCCGTCCTGCTCGTCCTCGGCGGCCGGCTCGGCGACATGGCCGGCCGGCGCCGGCTCTTCCTGCTGGGCATCGCCGCGTTCGGGCTCACCTCCCTGGCCTGCGGACTGGCGCCCGACGCCTGGACGCTGGTCGGGGCACGCGTGGCCCAGGGCGCGTCGGCGGCCCTGATGCTGCCGCAGGTGCTCGCCACCATCCAGGCCGCCACCTCGGGACACCGACGGGCCAGGGCGATGAGCCTGTACGGGGCCACGGCCGGTCTCTCCATGGTCGCGGGCCAGATCCTGGGCGGGGTCCTGGTCGCCGCCGCACCGCTGTCGTCGGTGTTCGGCGAGAGCGCGGGCTGGCGCTCGGTGTTCCTGGTCAACGTCCCGGTGGCGGCCGTCGGACTGGTCCTGGCGGCCCGTGCGGTGCCGGAGACCCGTTCGGAGCGGCCGGCGCCCGTCGACGTACCGGGCACGCTGCTGCTCGCCGCGTCGCTCGTGACCCTGCTGGCCCCGCTCACCGAGGGGCGGGCGGCGGGCTGGCCGCTGTGGACGTGGGTGTCGCTGGCGCTGTTCCCGTTCGCCGCGGCCGCGTTCTACCGGGTGGAGCGGCGGGCGGACCGGCGCGGACTGATCCCGCTGATCCCGCCGAGCCTGCTGCGGCTGGACTCGCTGCGGCGCGGGCTGGCGCTGGTGGTGCCGTTCTCGATCGGCTTCGGCGGCTTCATGTTCGTCATCGCGGTGGCGCTCCAGCAGGGGCTGAAGCTGGGCCCGGCGGCGTCGGGCCTGTCGATGGCCCCGATGGCGGTGGCCTTCTTCGCGGCCTCGCTGGCCGGTCCGCGGCTGGTGCGGCGCTTCGGCAGCCGGGTGGTGACGGCGGGCGGCCTGATCCAGGCGGCCGGCATCGTCGTGCTCGCCCTCACGGTGTGGCACGGCTGGTCGGGCCTGGGGCTGCCGGGCCTGATCCCGGGGATGGCGATCGCCGGCCTGGGTCAGGGGCTGCAGCTGCCCGTCCTGTTCCGCATCGTCCTGTCCGACGTACCGCCGGAGCGCGCCGGGGTGGGCGGCGGGGTCATGACGACGACCCAGCAGGCGGCGCTGGCCCTGGGCGTGGCGACGCTCGGCTCGCTGTTCCTGGCCCTGGCACCGGGCTCGGGCATGCGGGACGCGCTGATCGTGACGCTGCTGGTGCAGCTGGCGGCGGTGGCGCTGACGACCCTGCTGAGCCTGCGGCTGCCGCGCACGGTGGGGTGAGGCGCGCGGCGTCGGGGCGTCGGGGCGTCGGGGCGTCAGCCATCGGGCTTCGGAACGGGCGTGGGCCCGGAACACCTGGGGTGTTCCGGGCCCACGGTCGTGCGGGTCGCGCGGGGTGCTGCGGGTGGTGCGAGGCGTTGCTCAGCTCTGCGCCGGGGCGTCCTGCTCCGGGGCAGCCGTGGCGTCCGCGGCATCTGCGGCGTCCGACGCCTCGGTGCCGGTGGCACGCTCGCGCATCTTGCGCAGCAGCTCCTGCTTCTGCTCGGCGGCCGACTTGCGGTCGGTGTCGCGTCCGGCGGGGGCACCCTGCTGTTCGGCGCGGGTCAGCTTCCTGCGCTGTCCGCCGACGCCGAGAAGGTTGTTACGGCTCTTGGCCACGTGGTTCTCCCATTCGTGGTGAAAGTGAGGTCTGGACAGACCTGGGATCGATCCGATGGGCGACGGGTGGTGGGACCCGCCGCGCTCTCACTCGTAGATCTGGAAGAACGAAGACATGCGGCAAACCGTACCCCGCCCCGAGCGGCCCGAGCACCGGGTTTTCGGACCGGCGGGGTCACCCTGCCGGGGGAACATGGACTGACAGATATTGAGATCTGTCATCTCACATGTCATGGTCGATGTACGACGCGGAGCAGCAGCTCGCTCCACCGCTCCTCGTCCGATGACGCGTTGTTCCGTGTTTCGTGCTCCCTGCCACCTTCCGAACCCGTCCGCCTGCCAGTCCCCTCCGCCTTCCGATCCCGTCCGCCTTCCCGATCCCTTCCACCCGCCCTTTCCGGCCTGTCCGCCGTGTCCACCCACCGGGAGTTCCCCATGACCGCCCTCCACACCCGCACCCTCGGCTCCACCGGCCCGCAGGTCTCCGCGCTCGGCCTCGGCTGCATGGGCATGTCCGCGCTGTACGGCGAGAGCGACCGCTCCGAGTCGATCGCCACCATCCACGCCGCGCTCGACGCGGGCATCACCCTGCTGGACACCGGCGACTTCTACGGCATGGGCCACAACGAGCTGCTGATCAACGAGGCCCTGCGCACCGCGCCCGCCGCCGCCCGCGAACAGGCGCTGACCAGCGTGAAGTTCGGCGCGCTGCGGACCGTCGAAGGCGGCTTCACCGGCTACGACGGCCGCCCGGCGGCGGTGAAGAACTTCGCGGCCTACTCGCTCCAGCGGCTGGGCCTCGACCACATCGACATCTACCGGATCGCCCGGATCGACCCCGACGTCCCGATCGAGGAGACCGTCGGCGCCATCGCGGAACTGGTCGAGGCGGGACACGTCCGCCACATCGGCCTCTCCGAGGTCGGCGCGGAGACGATCCGCCGGGCGGCCGCCGTCGCACCGGTCTCCGACCTCCAGATCGAGTACTCGCTGATCTCCCGGTCCATCGAGGCGGAGATCCTGCCCGCCTGCCGCGAGCTCGGTATCGGCGTCACGGCCTACGGGGTGCTCTCGCGGGGTCTGATCAGCGGCCACTTCTCCCGCGACCGCCAACTGGCACCGGGCGACTTCCGGTCCATGAGCCCGCGCTTCCAGGAGGAGAACCTCCAGCACAACCTCGACCTCGTCGAGGCGCTGCGCAAGATCTCCGAGCAGAAGGGAGCCACGGTCGCGCAGACCGCCATCGCCTGGGTCCTCGCCCGGGGCACGGACATCGTGCCGCTGGTCGGCGCCCGCCGCCGCGACCGGCTCACCGAGGCCCTCGGCGCACTGGACGTCCGGCTGGACACGGCCGATCTCGCGGCGATCGAGGAGGCCGTCCCGGCCGGCGCGGCCGCGGGCAACCGCTACCCGGACAGCCAGATGGCCCACCTGGACAGCGAGCGCTGAGCTCCGGGTACGGTCGGCGGGGCGCGGGCCCGCCCGCCTGCCGCCCGGACCCCTCTCCGGGACCCCCTCGATCTCCGAGGGTCCCCGGGGATCCCCGGGCCAGACCCGCCCCGCTCTGCCCCGGACCGGGCCCGCCCCGGCCCGTTCCCGCCCGACGCTCTCGAGAGGCAGCCCACCCGCCATGACGCCGCCGCCGACCGACCCGCTGACCCCCGAGCGCATCCTCGAAGCCACCGAGGACGTGCTGCGTCGCTACGGGCCCGCGAAGGCGACCGTGGTCGATGTGGCCAGGGCGCTCGGCGTCAGCCACGGCAGCGTCTACCGCCACTTCCGCACCAAGGCCGCCCTGCGCGAGGCCGTGACCGGCCGCTGGCTGACCCGCACGGAGCAGGAGCTCACCGAGATCCTGCACGCCTCCGCCCAGACCTCGCCGGCGAAGCTCCGGCAGTGGCTGGAGACGCTGTTCGAGGCCAAGCGGCACAAGGCGGGAGGCGATCCCGAGCTGTTCGCCACGTACGAGGTGCTGGTGGGCGAGAGCTCCATCGTCGAGGCCCACATCCGCGAACTGGTGGGCCAGTTGCGGGAGATCATCGAAGAAGGCGTCCAGGAAGGAGAGTTCGCCGTGGACGACCCCGCGGCGGCCGCCCAGGCGGTCTTCGACGCGACGGCACGCTTCCACGACCCGGCGTACGCCGCGGAGTGGCGGAAGCCCGCCATCGTCGCCGAGTTCACCGCCGTCTCGGACCTGTTGCTGCGCGGCCTGCGGGCCTGAGGTCCGGGCGCACCCCCCAGGGGCGGGACTTACGTCGCCGTCGGGTCGACCGTCGCCTGGTGGGCGTCGGCGAGATGTTCCTCGGCCTTGAGCCAGGGAAGGAACTGCACCGCCTTGCGCCAGTCGCAGGTCGCGCAGCTCAACTGCCTCTGGACTCCCGACTTCTTGACGTGAACGACGTGTTCACGGCCGTGCTGGTCCCATCTGCTGACCTTGCTCGTGGTGATGGACGGCATCCGAGCCTCCTCAGGGCGAGTGTGCCCAGTGTGCACGAGGCCCCCGGTTCCGTAAGGAGAACCGGGGGCCTCGTGTGCAGCGGATGCGGCGCGCCGGCGGGTACCGGCGGCGCCGGCTCAGCGGCTGGGACGGGTCAGCAGCCGAGCAGGCGGGCGCCGAGGTACGCCTGGATCTGGTCCAGCGAGACGCGCTCCTGCTTCATGGTGTCGCGCTCGCGCACGGTCACCGCGTTGTCGTCGAGGGTGTCGAAGTCGACGGTGACGCAGAACGGCGTACCGATCTCGTCCTGGCGACGGTAGCGGCGGCCGATGGCGCCCGCGTCGTCGAACTCGATGTTCCAGTTCTGCCGCAGGTCGGCCGCGAGGCCCTTGGCCTTCGGCGAGAGCTGCGGGTTGCGGGACAGCGGCAGGACCGCGACCTTGACCGGCGCCAGGCGCGGGTCGAGGCGCATCACGGTGCGCTTCTCCATGACGCCCTTGGCGTTGGGCGCCTCGTCCTCGATGTAGGCGTCCAGCAGGAAGGCCAGCATGGAGCGGCCGACACCGGCCGCCGGCTCGATGACGTAGGGGGTCCAGCGCTCGCCGGCCTCCTGGTCGTAGAACTGGAGGTCGGTGCCCGAGGCCTTGGAGTGCGCCTTCAGGTCGTAGTCCGTGCGGTTGGCGACGCCCTCCAGCTCGCCCCACTCGCTGCCGCCGAAGCGGAAGCGGTACTCGATGTCAGCGGTGCGCTTGGAGTAGTGGGAGAGCTTCTCCGCGGGGTGCTCGAACCACCGCATGTTCTCCTCGCGCAGGCCGAGACCGGTGTACCAGTTCCAGCGCTGCTCCATCCAGTACTCCTGCCACTGCTCGTCCTCGCCCGGCTTGACGAAGAACTCCATCTCCATCTGCTCGAACTCGCGCGTGCGGAAGATGAAGTTGCCCGGAGTGATCTCGTTCCGGAAGGACTTGCCCATCTGGGCGATGCCGAACGGCGGCTTCTTGCGCGAAGCGGTCTGCACCTGGGCGAAGTTGGTGAAGATGCCCTGAGCGGTCTCGGGGCGCAGGTAGGCGACCGAACCGGAGTCCTGGGTCGGGCCGAGGTGCGTGGAGAGCAGGCCGGAGAACTGCTTGGGCTCGGTGAAGGTGCCCTTGTTGCCGCAGTTGGGGCAGTTGAGGTCGGCGAGGCCGTTGACCGGCGGCTTGCCGTGCTTCTCCTCGTACGCCTCCTCCAGGTGGTCCGCGCGGTAGCGCTTGTGACAGGAGGTGCACTCGGTCAGCGGGTCGGAGAACGTGGCGACGTGACCGGAGGCCACCCACACCTCGGGGGCCAGGATGACCGACGAGTCGAGTCCGACCACGTCCTCGCGCGAAGTGACCATGTAGCGCCACCACTGACGCTTGAGGTTCTCCTTGAGCTCAACGCCCAGCGGTCCGTAGTCCCAGGCGGCCTTCTGACCACCGTAGATCTCGCTACAGGGGAAAACGAAGCCACGGCGCTTGCTCAGGCTGACGATGGAGTCGATCTTGTCGGCGGCCACGGTGCTCTCTTCATTACGACGACGGAACTGGACAGGGGGCGGCGCGCGCGCCTCGATGGGGGGTGGTGGTCGGGAGACGGGCGGGCGAAGTCCTCAGATTACCGGCGGGCACGCCCCTTCGATCAAATCGGTATCGGAGTAGTCCGCCGGTCCGCGTGTGCGAGGTCATCTCATCGGCCTTGTTGACAATCGTTTCCACTTTTGTTGAAAATGACTGTCATGAACGTACGCCGCCTCATACCCACCGCAGCCGTCGCCGGAGCCGTCGCCCTCGGCCTCACCACCCTGTCCGCCTGCTCCACGTCCGACGCGGCCGACCGGAAGAACGGTGACAAGCTGAACGTGGTGGCGTCGTTCTACCCCATGCAGTTCCTGGCCGAGCAGATAGGCGGGAGCCACGTCTCCGTCTCCACGCTGACCAAGCCGGGTGTGGAGCCCCACGACCTGGAGCTGAGCCCGCGCGAGGTCGGCGGCCTGAGCGACGCGGACTACATCCTCTACCTCAAGGGCCTCCAGCCCGCCGTCGACGACGCGATCAAGCTCTCCGAGTCCAAGCACTCCGTCGACGCCGCGGAGCTCACCACGCTGGAGGACCACGGCGCCGAGGTCGGCGGCGAGGAGCACGCACACGAGCACGAGGGCGAGGAGCCCGGCGCCGACCCGCACATCTGGCTCGACCCGGTGAAGTACGCCCAGGTCGCCAAGGGGGTCGGGAAGTCGCTGGAGAAGACCGACCCGGACCACGCCGCGGACTACCGCAAGAACACCGCCGCCCTGGTCACCAGGCTCGACGCGCTCGACACCGCGTACGAGAAGGGGCTGAAGACCACCGCGACCAGGACGTTCATCACCACCCACTCCGCCTTCGGGTACCTCGCCGAGCGCTACGGCCTCACCCAGGAGGGCATCGCCGGCATCGACCCCGAGGCCGAGCCCAGCCCGGCCCGCATCAGCGCCCTGCACGCGATCGCCCAGGAGAAGAAGGTCACCACCGTCTTCTTCGAGACGCTCGCCAGCGACAAGACGGCGAAGACGGTCGCCCGGGACACCGGACTGAGGACGGACGTCCTGGACCCGCTGGAGGGAATCACCGGCAAGTCCAAGGGCGCTGACTACATCGAGGTCATGGAGTCCAACCTCGCCGCCCTCCAGAAGGCGCTCGGCGCGAAGTGAGCACCCCCGGCGCCTCCACGGACCCCGCAGACCCGCCAGACCCCGCAGACCCCGCAGACCCGAACCGCACGGCAGCACCGGAGGCGCTCATGCCCGAGCCCCAGAGCACCACACCGAGCACCACGCCCGAACCCGTGATCGTCGTGCGCGACGCCACGGCCACCCTCGGCGCACGCCCCGTACTGCGCGGTGTCGACCTGACCGTGCGCCGCGGTGAGGTCGTCGCCCTGCTCGGTGCCAACGGTTCCGGCAAGTCGACCGCCGTCCGCTCGGTCATCGGCCAGGTCCCGCTCACCGGCGGCACCGTCGAGCTCTTCGGCACCCCCCTGCGCCGCTTCCGCGACTGGGCCCGGGTCGGTTACGTACCGCAGCGCACCACCGCGGCCGGCGGAGTGCCCGCCACGATCCGTGAGGTCGTCTCCTCCGGGCGGCTGTCCCGCACCCGGCTCGGCCTGCCCCGCAAGGCCGACCGGGCCGCCGTGGACCGCGCCATCGCGCTCGTCGGCCTCGCCGACCGCGCCAGGGACTCGGTGGACGCCCTCTCCGGCGGTCAGCACCAGCGCGTGCTGATCGCCCGCGCGCTCGCCGCCGAACCCGAACTGCTGATCATGGACGAGCCGATGGCCGGGGTCGACCTGGCCAGCCAGGAGATCCTCGCCGAGACCCTGCGCGAACAGGTCGCGGCCGGCACCACCGTGCTCCTCGTCCTGCACGAGCTCGGCCCGCTGGAGCCCCTGATCGACCGGGCGATCGTGCTGCGCGACGGCTGCGTCATGCACGACGGACCGCCTCCGAAGGCACTCGGACAGCACGCGCTGCCCGGCCACGACCACGTACACCCCCACGCGGCCTCCGAGCCCGTCCGGACGGGACTGCTGAGCTGACCATGGAATTCCTCACCCCTCCCTTCATGCAGCGGGCCCTGATCGCCGCCGTCCTGGTCGGCGTCATCGCCCCCGCCGTCGGCATCTACCTGGTGCAGCGCCGGCAGGCCCTGATGGGCGACGGCATCGGCCACATCGCGATGACCGGCGTCGGCCTCGGCTTCCTGCTCTCCACCAGCCCCGTCTGGATGGCCACCGCCGTCGCCGTCGTGGGCGCGGTCACCATGGAGCTGATCCGCTGGTACGGCCGCACCCGCGGTGACATCGCGCTGGCGATGCTCTTCTACGGCGGCATGGCGGGCGGTGTCCTGCTGATCAACCTCTCCGACACCGGCTCCAACGCCAACCTCACCTCGTACCTCTTCGGCTCGCTGTCCACGGTCTCCTCCGAGGACATCACCGCGATCGCGCTGCTGGCGGCGTTCGTGCTGCTGGTGACGGTGGGGCTGCGCAGGCAGCTGTTCGCCGTCAGCCAGGACGAGGAGTTCGCCCGGGTCACCGGGCTGCCGGTGCGCGTGCTCAACCTGCTGATCGCGGTCACCGCCGCGGTGACCGTCACCGTCGCGATGCGGGTCGTCGGGCTGCTGCTGGTCAGCGCCCTGATGGTGGTCCCGGTCGCCGCCGCGCAGCAGATCACCCGCTCGTTCAAGGTCACGTTCGTGCTCTCGGTCGTCACCGGGGTCGCGGTGACGCTGGCCGGCACCATCACGTCGTACTACCAGGACGTCCCGCCCGGCGCGACGATCGTGCTGCTCGCCATCGGGGTGTTCATCGCCCTGACGCTGCTCGCCGCCCCGCTGGCCAGGAGCCGTGCCCGCAGGCGCGAGACGACGGACGACCGGTGCACCCTTGAGGTACCGGCCACCCGCCCGGCGGCGGACGACGTCCGCGTCTGACCGGGCGAGCGGTGCGGACTGGCACAATGGCCCGACATACGTACGGGCGACACGAGGAGGCTGCTGTGGCGACGGCGCCGATCAGTGGAACGAACGCGGCCCCGGTCCGCGGCCGGTCGACCCGCCAGCGGGCGGCCGTGGCCGCGGCGCTCGACGAGGTGGACGAGTTCCGCAGCGCCCAGGAGCTGCACGACGTGCTCAAGCACCGCGGTGACTCGGTCGGGCTGACCACGGTCTACCGCACCCTGCAGTCCCTCGCGGACGCGGGCGAGGTCGATGTGCTGCGCACCACCGAGGGCGAGTCCGTCTACCGGCGGTGTTCGACCGGTGACCACCACCACCATCTGGTGTGCCGGATGTGCGGCAAGGCCGTCGAGGTCGAGGGCCCGGCGGTGGAGACGTGGGCGGAGACCATCGCGGCGCAGCACGGTTTCGTGAACGTGGCGCACACGGTGGAGGTCTTCGGTACGTGCGCGGAGTGCGCGAGCCCGCAGGAGTGAACCGGCCGGGCCGGCGGGGGTCCGCCCCCGCCGGCCCGGCCGCTGCTCAGTTTCCGGCGGCCGCCGCTTCCTCGGCCCCGCCGAACCGCCGGTCGCGCTGGGCGAACTCCAGACAGGCGCGCCACAGGTCGCGGCGGTCGAAGTCCGGCCACAGCACGTCCTGGAAGACCATCTCGGCGTACGCGCTCTGCCAGATCAGGTAGTTCGAGGTGCGCTGTTCGCCGCTGGGGCGCACGAAGAGGTCGACGTCCGGCATGTCCGGGTAGTAGATGTACTTCGCGAACGTCTTCTCGTTGACCTTCGACGGGTCGAGCCTGCCGGCCGCGACGTCCTGGGCGATCCGCTGCGCCGCGTCCGCGATCTCGGCCCGGCCGCCGTAGTTGACGCAGAAGTACAGCGTCATCTTGTCGTTGTCCTTGGTCTGCTCCTGGGCGACCTGGAGCTCCTGGACGACGGACTTCCACAGCTTCGGCATGCGGCCGACCCAGCGGATCCGGATGCCGAGTTCGTCCATCTCGTCGCGGCGGCGGCGGATGACGTCGCGGTTGAAGTTCATGAGGAACTTCACCTCGTCCGGGGACCGCTTCCAGTTCTCGGTGGAGAACGCGTACAGCGAGAGGTTCTTGACGCCCATCTCGATGCAGCCCTTGAGCACGTCCATGACGACGGCCTCGCCGACCTTGTGGCCCTCGGTGCGCGGCAGGCCGCGCTCCTTGGCCCAGCGGCCGTTGCCGTCCATCACCACGGCGACGTGCTTGGGCACCAGCTCACCGGGGATCTTCGGAGGCACCGCACCGGACGGGTGCGGCTCCGGGGTCTTGTGGTCGCGCCGGTTACGGCCGCCGAGGATTCCGCGTACTGCCATGAGCTCTTCAGTCTCCCTGTGTCACTTTTCCACGTACCGCAGCGAACGCAGGCCGCGCTCCAGATGCCAGTGCAGATAGGCGGACACCAGCCCGCTGCCCTCCCTGACATGACGCGCCTCGCACGCGTCCGCCGTCTCCCAGTCGCCGCTGAGCAGGGCGCTCAGCAGGGTGACGGCCTCAGCCGAGGGTACGACGCTGCCGGGTACCCGGCAGTCGCCGCATATGACGCCGCCCGCCGCGACGGAGAAGAACCGGTTCGGACCGGGCATTCCGCACCGGGCGCAGTCGTCGAAGCTGGGGGCGTAGCCGTTGACGGCGAGGGAGCGCAGCAGGAAGGCGTCCAGGATGAGGTGTGGTTCGTGCTCCCCGCGGGCCAGTGTGCGCAGGCCGCCCACCAGCAGCAGGTACTGCTGGACGGCGGGCTCGCCCTCGTGGTCGGTGAAGCGTTCGGCGGTCTCCAGCATCGCGGTGCCCGCGGTGTAGCGCCCGTAGTCGGTGACGATGCCGCCGCCGTACGGGGCGATCGTCTCGCTCTGGGTGCAGAGTGGAAGTCCGCGCCCGACCAGTTCGCTGCCGCGGGCGAAGAACTGCACGTCCACGTGGGAGAACGGCTCCAGCCGGGCCCCGAACTTCGACTTCGTGCGCCGCACGCCGCGCGCGACGGCCCGTACCCGGCCGTGGCCGCGGGTCAGGATCGTGATGATCCGGTCGGCCTCGCCCAGCTTCTGCGTGCGGAGCACCACGCCGTCGTCCCGGAACAAGCTCATGGCTCCATTGTCCGGTACGCGGGCGGCCTGGCGGGCCCGCCCCCGCAACCCGGTCCGGTCAGTTCCGGTCCGCGCCGCCTCCCGCGGGCACGACGAGACCGGATTCGTAGGCGACGATCACCAGCTGGGCCCGGTCGCGGGCGCCCAGTTTGCCCATGATCCGGCTGACGTGGGTCTTGGCGGTGAGCGGGCTGAGGCCGAGGGTCTCGGCGATCTCGGTGTTGTTGAGGCCGCGTGCGACGAGGGCGAGGACCTGGCGTTCGCGGTCGGAGAGCATCCCGGGTCCGCCGGGGCCGGTGCCGGTCGGGGGCTGCGGGGCGCTGAGGACCCGGGCGATCAGCCGGGCGGTCGGGCCGGGCGAGAGCAGGGCATCGCCCGCGGCCACCGTCCTGATCGCGGCGAGCAGATCGGCGGGCCTGGTGTCCTTGACCAGGAAGCCGGAGGCGCCGGCGCGCAGGGCGTCGACGATGTGGTCGTCGGTGTCGTACGTGGTCAGGACGAGGACCTTCACGCCGGCCAGGTCCTCGTCGGCGGCGATGCGGCGGGTCGCCTCGATGCCGTCGAGCTCGGGCATCCGGATGTCCATCACGACGAGGTCGGCGCGGGCGGTGCGGGCGAGCGCGACGGCTTCGAGGCCGGTGGCGGCCTCGCCGACGACCTCCATGTCCGGCGCGGAGCCGACGAGCATCGCGAACGCCGCCCGGACGAGGGTCTGGTCGTCGGCGAGCAGGACGCGGATCATGAGGCGGTCTCCGATACCTGTCGCGGTGCTGGGTTCCGCACTTCTCCCTGCGCCTGGAACGGCAGCAGCGCCGAGACCTCGAAGCCGCCGCCGGGGCGGGGCCCGGCGGCCAGGCTGCCGCCCGTGCTGCGGGCCCTCTCCCGCATCCCGACGATGCCGAAGCCGGGCGCGGAGCCGTCGTCCACCGGGCCGGTGCCGTCGTCGGTGACGGTGACCCGCAGCGCGGCCTGGCCGGCGGGGGCGACGGCGACGGTGATGCGGACGCCGGGGCCCGCGTGCCGTACCGCGTTCGTCAGGGACTCCTGCACGATGCGGTAGGCGGCCGCTCCGGTCGCCGGGGCCAGGCGGCCCTCCGGTACGTCCACCCGGAGGTCGACCCCGGCGCCGGCCGCCTCGGCGGCCCGTACGAGGCCGGGCAGCGCGGCCAGCCCGGGCAGCGGGCCGTCCGGGTCGGTCCCGCTGCCGCCGTGCCCGGTGTCGCGCAGCACCTGGAGGGTGGTGCGGAGCTCGGCCCTGGCCTCCCGGCAGGTGTCGGCGATGTCGTCCAGCGAGGCGGCGATCGCCGTGCGGTCGAGCCGTTCCGGGTCGACGGTCAGGATGTGCGAGGCGACCGAGGTCTGCACGCCGATGAGGGTGATGCTGTGGGCCAGCAGGTCGTGCAGGTCGCGGGCGATCCGCAGCCGCTCCTCGGCGACCCGGCGCCGGGCCTCTTCGTCGCGGGTGCGTTCGGCCCGTTCTGCGCGCTCCAGCATCGAGGCGACGTACTGGCGGTAGATGCGCACGTCGACCCCGCAGAACAGGATGGCGACGATCCATCCGGAGATGCGCAGCAGTTCGAGCCCCTGGTGGGCGTCGATGCTGAGCACCACCGTCACCATCACGGACGTCACGCCGATGCCGGTGAGCAGGGTGCGCAGCGGGCGGCCGGTCACGGCCACGGTGTAGAGGGCGATCCAGGTCTGCGGCATCGGAGCCGTGTGGGCGTTGTCGAGGCCGTGGTAGAGCATCAGCATCGGGATCATGGCGAGCAGGGCGAGGACGGGGTTGCGTCGTCGCCACACGAGCGGTGCGGCGCTGGCCATGAGCAGGAGCCAGCCGAGCGCGTCGGGCGCGGCCGCGCCGTCGGCGAGCAGGGCGAGGACGGCGGAGAGCGCACCGGCGCCCACGGCTACGAGGGCGTCGGTGCGCGTCTTGTGCGGCGCGTGCATGGGGTCGCGGTTGACGACGGCCAGGATGCGCTCGCGGCGGCCTGCGGTGGTGGACACGCCGCCATCCTCCGGTACGGGCCGGACCATTGTCAGGGCGCCCCGACGAGTTCCTGCTCGCGCGGGGCGGGTGCGGCGGGGGGACGGCTGAGCGCGCCGGGCCACCACATCTTCCGTTGCAGGGCCACGCTCGCCGAGGTCACCAGGTAGGTGCGGACGAGGAAGGTGTCGAGCAGGACGCCGACGGCGATGACGAAGCCCATCTCGACGAGGGAGGTCAGCGGCATGTTCGTCAGGACGGCGAAGGTGGCGGCGAGCACCAGTCCGGCCGAGGCGATCACGCCGCCGGTGGTGCGCAGGGCGGTGAGCGCGGCCGCGGTGGGTTCGGCGCCGCGCCGGGCCTCCTCCCGGACCCGGTGCATCAGGAAGATGCCGTAGTCGACGCCGAGGGCCACCAGGAAGACGAAGGTGAGCAGCGGCAGTCCGGGGTCGGTGCCCTTGAGTCCGAGGACCGGTTCGAAGAGCAGTCCGCCGATGCCGAGCGCGGCGCCCCAGACGGCGACGACGGCGGCGACGAGCAGCAGCGGGGCGACGAGGCTGCGCAGCAGGACGATCAGGATCAGCAGGACGGAGAGCAGGACGAGCGGGACGACGATTCCGAGGTCCCGGGAGCTGGCGGTCTCCAGGTCCATCTGCTGGGCGCCGGGCCCGCCGACGTGGCTGCCGTCCAGTCCGTCGCGCAGGGCGTGGATGGTGTCCCGCTCCCCCGCGGACTCGGGCGGGTCCTCGGCGACGACGGACAGTTCGGTCCAGCCGCCGCCGCTGCGGCCTCGTTCGGCGGAGGCGACGCCCTCGGTCGTACGGGCCTTCGCCAGTGCGGCGCCGGCCCGGTCGGTCGGGGCCAGCACGGTGACCGGCTGGGCGGAGCGGCCCGGATAGGCGTCGGCGAGGGTGCTCATGGCGACGACGGATTCCGGTCTGCTGGTGAAGGAGTCCTCCTGCTTGAGGTCGCCCGGCAGGTTGAACGCCCCGAGCGACAGCGCGCCCAGCAGCACCCCGCCGGTCACCAGGACCGCGACGGGCCGGCGCCCGGCCGAGCCGCCCATGGCGGCGAACAGGGAGCGGCGCTTCCTCGGCTCGGAGCCGTACACCGGCACGAGCGGCCAGAACACCCTGCGGCCCAGCAGCACCAGCACCGCGGGAAGCAGCGTCAGCATGGCCAGGAGCGCGCACAGCACCCCGACGGCGGCGATGGGCCCCATTCCCCGGCTGCTGGTGAGATCGGCGGCCAGCAGGCACAGGAGGCCCGCCGCGACGGTGGCGGAGGAGGCGACGACGGCGGGTCCGCAGCCGCGCAGCGCCGCCGCCATGGCCTCGTGCGGCCTGGCGACGCGGGTGAGTTCCTCGCGGTAGCGGGAGACGAGCAGCAGGGCGTAGTCGGTGCCCGCGCCGAAGACGAGGATGGTCATCACCGCGGAGCTCTGGCCGGTGACGGTGACGTCGAAGCCCCGGTTGAGGCCGTAGACGACCGCCATTGACAGGGCGTCGGCGACACCCGCGACGACGAGTGGCACCAGCCACAGCAGCGGGCTGCGGTAGATGAGGATCAGCAGGATCGCGACGACGGCGACGGTCGTGTAGAGGAGCGGTCCGCCGAGGGAGCCGTAAACCTTCTGCGCGTCGGCGTTCAGCGCTCCGGGTCCGCCGACGTCGGCGCTCAGTCCGCCGTCGCCCCTCACGGTCTCGCGCACCTGGTCGACGAACGCGGTCCGCGCCTCGTCATCCTGGCCGGGCTCGGTCGTGGAGACCGGGTACATCAGGGTCGTGCCGTCCTTGGAGGGCACGGCCCGCGGCGGTGCGGTGAGGGTGTGGGCGCCGGCGACCCCGGCGGTCTGCCGGGCCGCCACGGTCCGGTCGGCGGCGGTCAGCCCGCCGTCGCGGTGGTAGACGAGCACGAGGTCGGTCGACTCGCCGCCGGGCAGTGTGTCCTGGATCCTCGCCACCTGGGTGGAGTCGGCACTCGCCGGCAGGTAATCGACGGCCCGGTTGACCTGTACGTCCCCGAGCCTGCCGGCCAGCGGTCCGGCGATCGCGATCACGGCGACCCAGAGCGCGACGATCGCCCAGGGCAGCATGCGCCACCTGTTCCGCGGTCGCGTCCGCTCGTCCTTGTCCTGTGCTGCGGCCCTCATGGGAGGCCCCCCTCTTCCGTCCGGGTGTCCGGTCCTGTCCAGACTCCCGTCGGGCCGGGGACGATTCGTCGGACCGGGGGCCGACTTCCCGGCTACTGCCGGGGAGGGCACGACGGCCCGGCTACTCCCGCGGGAGTAGCCGGGCCGTCGTGGAGAGGGCTCAGGAGGGCGTACGCGCCGCCGCGGCGAGCAGCCGGGCGGTGTCCTCGGCGCGGAGCCGCAGCGCCCCGCCGACCGTGGTCAGCACCTCGCGCTCGGCCGGGCTGTACGGGCCGTCGGCGAGGGCGATCCGGGCGCCCTGGAGCAGAATCGATTCGCGCCCGGCGGGGGCGAGGTGCGGGGCGAGGGGCTCCAGCGCCTCGTGGAGCTCGATGGCGAGGGCCGCGCCGCAGGCCTCGGCCGCGGGGTCGAAGGCGGAGCCGTGACCGATGTCGGCGGAGAGGACCTCGACGACGGTGGCGAGCTGCTCCTGCGTGCAGTCGTCCAGACCGGCGCCGCGCACCGTCTCGACCGCGGCCTCCAGAACCGCTCGGGAGGTGCTGCCGCCGGCCGCGAGGACGCCGAGGGCCACGGTGTGGACGGCGTCCCTGAGCATCGCGGAGAACCGGGTGGTGGTGGGGTGGTCGAGCGCCTCGGTGTCGAAGTGGGCGCGGCAGGCCGCGCATTCGACGACCGGTCCCACGGTGCCGCGCCGCAGCAGCGGCACGCCGAGGACGGCGAAGCGGCGGCGTCCGGTGAGGCGGCGGTAATTGCGGTCGCCTCCGCAGCCGGGGCAGAAGAACTCACCGTCGCCGACGGTGTCCCACAGCGTGCGGGTGCCGCAGATACGCAGCTTTGTGGCGCTTCGTCCCAGGGCTGACCGCACGTCGCACACCTCCGTAACGCTCCGGCAACATTGCCGTGTTGGACGTGATGTTAACCACATCCGTGAAGCGGCGTCAGCATCTCGCTCGTCACAACCGTGCGGAGATGGCCGAACCCCGCCCCCCGGGTGCGGGTGGACGGGGTTCACGGACCGTACGACTTCATGCCCTTTCGGGCGCCGGGTCAGCGGGTGGCGCGGTTGACGGCCGAGACGACCGCCTTCAGGGAGGCCCGCGTGGTGTTGGCGTCGATGCCGATGCCCCACAGGACCTTTCCGTCGATGGCGCACTCGATGTACGAGGCGGCCTGCGCGCTCGCGCCCTCGCTCATGGTGTGCTCGGTGTAGTCCAGCAGCCGGGCGTCGATGCCGATGGCCTGCAGCGCTTCGAAGAACGCGGAGATCGGACCGTTGCCGGTGCCGGTGAGCACGGTGTCCGCGCCGTCCACGGTCGCCTCGACGGTGATCGTGTCCTGGCCGTCGGAGCCGGTGGTGGTCTGGCCGGAGCGGATCTGTACGCGGCCCCACTGAGCCGCCGCGTCCTCGGGGTTGGGCAGGTACTCGTCCTGGAACGTGGTCCAGATCTGCGTCGGCGTGACCTCGCCGCCCTCGGCGTCGGTCTTGGCCTGAATGATCCGGGAGAACTCGATCTGCATCCGGCGCGGCAGGTCCAGCTTGTGGTCGTTCTTCAGGACGTACGCGATTCCGCCCTTGCCGGACTGCGAGTTGACCCGGATGACGGCCTCGTAGGAGCGGCCGACGTCCTTCGGGTCGATCGGCAGGTACGGCACCGCCCACTCGAGATCATCGACGGTGACCCCCTTGCCCCGGGCGGCCGCATCGGCCTCCATGGCGTCGAAGCCCTTCTTGATGGCGTCCTGGTGGGAGCCGGAGAAGGCGGTGTAGACCAGGTCGCCCGCGTAGGGGTGGCGCGGGTGGACCTCCATCTGGTTGCAGTACTCGCTGGTGCGGCGGATCTCGTCGATCTGCGAGAAGTCGATCTGCGGGTCGACGCCCTGCGAGAACAGGTTCATGCCCAGCGTCACCAGGTCGACGTTGCCGGTGCGCTCGCCCTGGCCGAACAGGCAGCCCTCGATCCGGTCCGCACCGGCCATCAGGGCCAGTTCGGCGGCGGCGACGGCGGTGCCGCGGTCGTTGTGCGGGTGGACGGACAGGCAGACGTGCTCGCGGCGCGACAGGTTGCGCGACATCCACTCGAACCGGTCCGCGTGCGTGGACGGCGTCGAACGCTCCACGGTGGCGGGCAGGTTGAGGATGATCTCGCGGCCCTCCTCGGGCTGCCAGACGTCACAGACCGCCTCGCAGACCTCCAGGGCGAAGTCCAGCTCGGTGTCGGTGAAGATCTCCGGGCTGTACTGGTAGCCGAAGATCGTCTCCTCGCCCAGGATCTTCTCCGCGTACTCCATGACCAGCCGGGTGCCGTCGACCGCGATCTGCTTGACCTGCTCCTTGGAGCCGCGGAAGACCACGCGGCGGAAGGTGGGGGCGGTCGCGTTGTACAGGTGCACGGTGGCGCGGCGGGCGCCGACCAGCGACTCGACGGTCCGCTCGATCAGCTCCTCGCGGGCCTGCGTCAGGACGGAGATCGTCACGTCCTCGGGGATCGCGCCCTCTTCGATGATGGAGCGGACGAACGCGAAGTCGGTCTCGCCGGAGGACGGGAAGCCGACCTCGATCTCCTTGTAGCCCATGCGCACCAGCAGGTCGAACATCTCGCGCTTGCGGGCCGGCGACATCGGGTCGATCAGGGCCTGGTTGCCGTCGCGCAGGTCGGTGGAGAGCCAGCGGGGCGCCTTGGTGATCCGCTTCTCGGGCCAGGTGCGGTCGGGGATCTCGACGGCCTCGTAGCGGCCGTACTTGTGGACCGGCATCCCGGACGGCTTCTGCAGTCCCGTGGCGTTGGTGATCGGCGTGGGACGGCCCACCGCGTTCTCGGCGGGGGTCTGCGCGGGGTTCACTGCGGTCATGGCGTAGGGCTCCTCGGGGTCCTTCATGGGGACGGCCGACGTGTTCGCTGCAACACCAGACTCCGCGGGGAGGGGGTCGGCCTACGACTACAGGCCCTCGCCGCGGCAGCTAAGAAGAAGCAGCCCGAAACGCATGATGCGTCGAGACTATCCGAGGGGCGCCCGGGACGTCGGTGCCGTATCAGTATGCGGGATCGGGTGCCGGTAACGGGTGAACAGTGATGGATCACTCTATTTCGTCAATCTAGGTAGCAACCAGTGACTTTGCGATCACACGCTGCCACAGTCGTGTGTATGCAGCCTCGATCTCAGCACGGGTTCCACCCCGTCTTCTGCACCATCGTGCCGCCCCACGTCCTCGACAAGCTGTCGCAGTCCGACGATCCCGTCCTGGCGGGCCCCGCCCGCCGCACCCTGGAGGCCGACGCCGCCCGGCGCACCCGGCGCCAGGTGACCACCGCCGTCCGGCCCCGCATCGACCCGGCGCCCGCGGGCGACCGGTCCGGCAAACCCGACCGCACGCTCTACGACTGCCGCCACGGCACGGATCTCCCCGGGACGAAGGTCCGCTCCGAGGGCGAGGAGCCCACCTCCGACGCCAGCGTCAACCGCGCGTACGCGGGCCTCGGCGCCACCTTCGAACTGCTGCTCAGCGCCTACGGCCGCCGTTCGATCGACGGCGAGGGTCTGCCGCTGATCGGCTCCGTGCACTACGACGAGAAGTACAACAACGCCTTCTTCGACGGCGAGCAGATGGTCTTCGGCGACGGGGACGGGGAGATCTTCCTGGACTTCACCGTCGCCATCGACGTGATCGCGCACGAGCTGGCGCACGGACTGACCCAGTACACCGCCAACCTGAACTACTACGGCCAGTCCGGCGCGCTCAACGAGTCGGTCTCGGACGTGTTCGGCTCCCTGGTGAAGCAGTACTCGCTGGGCCAGACCGCCGCCCAGGCCGACTGGCTGATCGGCGCGGGCCTGCTCGCGCCCCGCGTCCAGGGGGTGGCGCTGCGCTCGATGAAGGCACCCGGCACGGCGTACGACGACGACGTGCTCGGCAAGGACCCGCAGCCGGACTCCATGGACGACTACATCCACACGGGCGAGGACAACGGCGGGGTGCACCTCAACTCCGGCATCCCCAACCGCGCGTTCTACCTGCTGGCGACCGCGCTCGGCGGCAGTTCCTGGGAGCGGGCCGGGCAGCTCTGGTTCGATGTGCTCACAGGTGGTGAACTGGCGGTGGACGCGGACTTCGCGTCCTTCGCCCGGCTGACCGTGGCGGCGGCCCGCAGCCGCTTCGGCGAGGGCGACGAGGTGGAAGCGGTCCTCAAGGCCTGGTCGGAGGTGGGCGTACCGACCGCGTAACCGGAACCGGGCAGGCCCGTCCGTCGAGGAAGGACACCACATGCGGATCCAGGTGAGCAGGACCGGCGGCTTCGCCGGCATCGCACGCCACCGCGAGATCGACACCTCCGGACGGGCCGACGCCCACGAGTGGGAGGCCCTGGCCGAGTCGGCGCTCACCGGCGGCCGGGACGGCACGCCCGCGGGCGTGCCGGACGGCTTCAGCTACCGCATCACGGTCGGCGACGTGACCGTGCACTGCGCGGACCCGCGGCTGACCGACGCCCAGCGCGCCCTGGTCTCACGCGTCCTGAAGGAGGGCGCGTGAGACGGGCGGCGTACGTCTGAGCCCCACGGCCGCCCTCGCACCCTTCGGCCCCAGGGGCCTCAGCGGCTTCGCACGGCTGCGCCGGCCTCCGGCCGCCGGTCCGTGACCCCGCTCAGAACCCCAGCTTCCGCAGCTGCTTCGGGACCGATCCCCACGGCCGCCCTCACACCCTTCGGCCCCAGGGGCCTCAGCGGCTTCGCACGGCTGCGCCGGCCTCCGGCCGCCGGTCCGTGCCCCCGCTCAGAACCCCAGCTTCCGCAGCTGCTTCGGATCGCGCTGCCAGTCCTTGGCGACCTTCACGTGCAGGTCGAGGAAGACCGGTGTGCCCAGCAGCGCCTCGATGTGCTTGCGCGACTTCGTGCCGACTTCCTTCAGCCGCTTGCCCTTCGGGCCGATGATGATGCCCTTCTGGCTGGGCCGCTCGATGTAGACGTTGGCGTGGATGTCCAGCAGCGGCTTGTCCGCCGGGCGGTCCTCGCGCGGCAGCATCTCCTCGACGACGACCGCGATGGAGTGCGGCAGCTCGTCCCGTACGCCTTCGAGCGCGGCCTCGCGGATCAGCTCCGCGACCATGACCATCTCGGGCTCGTCGGTGAGGTCGCCCTCCGGGTAGAGGGGCGGGCTCTCGGGGAGCAGCGGGGCGATCAGGTCGGCGAGCAGGCCGACCTGGTTGTCCTCGACGGCCGAGACGGGGATGATCTCCGCCCACTCGAAGCCGAGCTCCTCGCCGAGGCGGGATACGGCCAGCAGCTGTTCGGCGAGCTGCTTGGACTCGACCAGGTCGGACTTGGTGATGATCGCGATCTTGGGCGTCTTCTTGATGCCCGCGAGTTCCTTGACGATGTACTTGTCGCCGGGGCCGAGCTTCTGGTCGGCGGGCAGGCAGAAGCCGATGACGTCGACCTCGGCCCAGGTGGTGCGCACGACGTCGTTGAGACGCTCGCCCAGCAGGGTGCGCGGCTTGTGGAGGCCGGGGGTGTCGACCAGGATCAGCTGCGCGTCCGGACGGTGCACGATGCCGCGCACGGTGTGCCGGGTCGTCTGGGGCCGGTTGGACGTGATCGCCACCTTCTGGCCGACCAGAGCGTTCGTAAGGGTGGACTTGCCCGCGTTGGGACGGCCCACGAAGCAGGCGAAACCGGCCCGGTGAGGGGCGGTGTTCTCAGCCTGCTGCGCAGCGGCTTCAGGGTTAGGTCGAGCGCTCATGGCGCCCATTGTCCCCGATCCCGGCGGTCGCGGGGCACCATGGCCGCCGCCGTGGCCATGGTGCCCCTCGTCTCAGGCCGTGGAACGGCGGTTGCGGCGGGCCCGTATCCAGAGCGCCGCACCACCGGCGAGGACCACCAGTAGCGCTCCGGCGACCAGCCACGGCAGGGCGAAGTAGGAGACGGCGGCGGACTCGCGGCTGTCGCGGGCGCTCGCGGTCAGCTTGATCTCACCCCACTCGACCTGCGGCGCGCCCTTCCACTCCTCGGTGAGCCGGACCTGCTGGCGGGGCAGCAGCTCGGACGGGATGCGCTTGAGGTCCCGGGCCAGCAGGGTGCGGCCGAAGAGGCCCTCGGCCTTGAGGGCGACCTTGGGGCTGAGGGTGACGTTGCCGCGGTTGTGCAGCGTGTACGAGATGACGGCGCGGGACTTCCCGGTACCCGGGACGAGCGGCTGGGTGTGCTCGACCTTGACGTCTTCGACGGAGATCGCGGGCATCGTCGGGCCGTTCACCCGCAGATAGATCCGGGCGCCGACCGCCTTGCGGATGCCGACGGCGACGGCTCCCGCGTCGGCGGGGTCGATGCGCTCGTCGAGGGCGACGAGGGCGCCTGGGTGGTCGCCCGGTTCGGCGTCCTCCGGGACCTCGATCGTGACGGACACAGTCACCGAGCCGTGCGGTTTGACGGTGACCCGGTCCCGGTCGGTCCTGGCCCAGGCGCCGACGGAGCGCTGCTTCTCGTCCAGCGCCCGGACCGCGAAACCGCCGTCGCGTGCCGTGTTGTACGCGTCGGCGGCGTACAGCCGGAAGGTCAGCGGCGTACCGGTCTTGTTGGTGACGGTCACCTTGTCGGTGAGGGTGGCGCCGGGGTCGGCGGAGAGGTAGAAGTACGGCCGCGCGCCGGAGCCGGCGGTGGCGGGGAAGACCGACCAGCTGCCGTTGTCGGCGGCGCCGGCCGTGGGCGCGCCGAGCAGGAGCAGGGCGGTGGACAGCAGGGACGACAGGAGAACGGACAGCTTGCGCACGGTGCGGGCCCCCAGGTGCACGCTCGGGCGGGGTGGGCCGGCCGGGTGCGCGCCCGGCCCACCGGTTGATCAGTGACTGCCGCCCACGCTCACGTCAGGGTGAGGGTGAGCACTCCGGCGTACGCGCCGGGGGCGGTGTACGCCGGCACGTCCAGCGACAGCTGGGCGTCGACGGTGAACTCACCGCCGGTGAACGCGCCGTCCGGGGTGGACGCCAGGGTCGCGCCGGCACTGCCGACGGTTCCCTCCGATCCGGCCGCGCAGGTGCTCGGGCTGCCGGACTTCGTCGCGCAGGCCGGGCTCCAGCCGAGTGCGGAGGCGCCGATCACCGCCCCGCCCGGGCCCTTGAAGTCGGTGACCTTGCCGGTCAGGGACCAGCCCGCGGGTCCGCCGCGGAAGTCCTGGACCGTCACGGTCTGCAGGGCGCCGGTGGAGGCACCGCCCTGCCCGAAGTCGACCGCCGACAGGGCGACCGAGTCCCCGGCCTGGGCCATGGAGAGGGTGCCCGCCCTGACGGACGAGGTCAGCCGCTGGCTGCCGTCCGGGATCTCGCCGCCGCCACCGGTGACGGTGTAGGCCTGGGGGCCCGCACCCTTGGCGGCGTCCCAGCCGGCGCCCTCGTAGGCGACGACGCCGGTGGTCGCGGGGTCGTTGACGGTGAGCTGTCCGGTGAAGGCTCCCGAACCGTCCGCCGTGACCGTCGCGGTGTCGCCGGTCTGGGCGTCCCCGGCCCGGCCGGCGAGTGTGACGGACGCGCCCGCGGTGAACTTCGACCCGGTCACGGTGACCTGGTCACCGGCCGCGCCGGAGGCGGTGCCGAGCTGGATGGCCCGTTCGTTGACCTGGCCGCCGCCGTCCGTGGCGATGATCGTCTGGGAGACGGGAGCGGGCGGATCGGTGACCGTGCAGGGCGTGTCCAGCTCCATGATGTAGCTGGTGTGGATGTTGTAGTCGCCGGGCGAGAGGGTGATCTCACCGGGCGCGGTGACGGTGAAGGTGCCGGTCATGGAGAACGACGGGAACGCGCCCTTGCCGGGCACCGGACCGTTCTTCTTCGGGCCCGCGACCGTCACGGCGGCGGTCTGCGCACCGCCGACGGTGACCTTGCCGGTCGGCGTCATGATGTCGGCGGGCAGGGCCAGGTCGACCGGGTTGCTCGCGGCCGGTTCGACGACGGTGTACGTCACCGTGACCGTGTCGCCGACCTTCGGGGCGGCGTTGTCGACGGTGATCTCGGCCGAGGTCGTCCCGTCGATGGGCGGGATGCCGGCGATGGCGGGCGGGATGCAGTGGGTCGGGAAGTCCACCGCGACCGAGGCCGTCGCGCTGGCCTGGGCGGGCCCGGCGAGCAGTCCTCCCCCGGTGACGACGAGCGCGCCGACGCCGAGCACGGCGGCCCAGCGGCGGCCGCGGTCCGGGCGGCTTCGGCGAGGGAATCCTCGGGTGCCGGATCTTCGGCTGTCGGATCTTCGGATGGCTGGACGCATGGAGCCCCCTCCTGCGGGATCCGGCACGGCGGCTCTTCCGCGCCGGCTGGGGGCCATTGATGACTGGGGCCGAAAAGAAGTCAATGGAAGCGAAATGCGCCGACTGATGGACCATCAGATGCTGTCAAGATCCATGATTCCCGCACATCCTGTGCGAACGCCCCGCACCGGTGGGGCGCGGGGCGTTCGTACACAGGGTGAGGGTGCCGCGGAGGTCAGCCCGCCGTCACCCGGAGCCGCAGCACGCCGTCGGGACCGGCGAGCAGCACGGGTGTGTCCGCCCCGCCCAGGTCCCGTACCGCGGCCCGGTCCTCGTCGGAGGGGGTCTGCGCGTCGGAGACGACCGCGGCCGCCTCCAGCGAGGTGGCGCCGCTGGCCACGGCCATGGCCACGGCCGTCTGCAACGCGCTGAGCCGCAGCGACTCGAGCGCCACGGTCCCCGCCACATACGTACGTCCGGTCTCGTCCCGTACGGCCGCGCCCTCCGGCACACCGTTGCGGGCGCGGGCGCTGCGCGCCAGCGTGACGATCTTGCGGTCCTCGGCGCCGAGGTCGGTGCTATCGCTCATGTGCCGAGCATACGAAGCGCGGCCGCGGCCGGGGCACCCGGGCGCCCCGGGCCCTCACGCCCCCACCTGCCGCATCGCACCGCGCCGGCCCTCCGGCGAGGCCAGCCAGCGCAGTTTCTCCTCCGTGCCGGTGTCCGGCCAGGGGTTGTGCAGCACGACCGCCAGATCGGGGCGGGCCGGGATGCGCAGCTGGGTGGCCTCCACGACCAGCGTGCCCACGTCCGGGTGCGAGAGCTCCTTGCGCATCTGCCCGCCCGGCGCGACGTCCCGCCGCGCCCACAGCTCGGCGAACTCGGGGCTGCGCGCGGCCGCCTCGGCCACGATCGCCCGGAACCCCTCGTCGTCGGGGCACTCCGCGCACGCGGCCCGGAACTGGGCGACGACCCGGGCGGCGGTGTCCCACCACTCCGCGTCCCCGCCCCGGTGCACGGGATCGGTGAAGAAGGCGATCACACAGTTCTGCGGCCGGTCCGGGCTCATCCCCATCACCATCGACGCCGCGTCGTTGTACAGGATGACGTTCCAGTACGCGTCCATGATGTGGGCCGGGTAGGGCATCCAGCCGTCGAGAAGCCGCTGAAGCCCCGCGCACATGTCCGTGTGCGCCGGATCGACCTCGGGGGCCGGCGGGTTGAGACCGGCGAGCACGTACAGATGACGGCGTTCGGTGCCGCTGAGCCGCAGCACCCGGGCCACGGAGTCCAGCACCTGCGGCGACACGGTGATGTCCCGGCCCTGCTCAAGCCACTGGTACCAGGAGACGCCCACACCCGCGAGGACGGCGACCTCCTCGCGGCGCAGCCCCGGCGTACGCCGTCGCGCCCCGCCGTCCGGCAGACCCGCGTCGGCCGGGCTGACCCGCGCCCGCCTGCTCCTCAGGAACTCCCGCAGTTCGCCCAGGCGGTGCGCCTTGCCGGCGTCCGCCGCGATCCGGGCCGGTGTGCCCACGTACTCCCCCTGGTGTCCGGGCCGGCGCCTGCCTGGTGGTGCGGCCAACAGGATAAGTACCCGCTCCCCATGGATATTCCGGCGGCCGCAGGCTCATGCCCATGGCGATCGACTCACCCACCCCAGCAGCTGTCACCGCTCCCGTCCCCGCACCCCCCGCCCCGGACCGGCTCTCCGGCCGGGCCCGGCTCGTCCTCCTCGTGCTGTGCGCCGCCCAGTTCATGGTGTCGCTCGACTTCTCCGTACTGAACGTGGCGCTGCCCGTCCTCGGCGACGACCTCGGCCTGAGCCGTTCGGGACTCCAGTGGGCGATCACCGCCTTCGCGCTGCCCTCCGGCGGATTCCTGCTGCTCTTCGGCCGGATCGCCGACCTCTACGGCCGCCGCAGGCTGTTCCTCACCGGCCTCGCCGTCTTCGGCGCCGCCTCCCTGCTGGCCACGCTCGCCTGGAACCCGGCCGCCTTCCTCACCGGACGCGCCCTCCAGGGGCTCGGCGCCGCGGCGATCGTCCCGACCGGTATGTCCCTGCTCACCACCACGTTCCCGGAGGGCCCGCTGCGGGACCGGGCGCTCGGCATCAGCGGCACCCTGCTCTCCCTCGGCTTCACCGTCGGCATGGTGGCGGGCGGCACCCTCACCGACACCCTGGGCTGGCGCTCCACGATGGGGCTGCTGACGCTGGCCGCCGTCGTCGTCCTCGCCACGGCCCCCGCGCTGCTCACCGAGTCCCGCACGCCCGACCGGCCGCGGCTCGACGTGCCGGGCGCCGTCACGGTCACCGGCGGCCTCCTGGCGCTGATCTACGCCCTGTCCACGGCGGCCGAGCACGGCTTCGGCCGGGTGGACGTGCAGGCCGCGCTGGCCGCCGGAGTCGTCCTGCTCGTCGCGTTCGTGGTCGTCGAGTCCCGCGCGTCGGCGCCGCTGGTCTCGCTCCCGATGCTGCGGCGGCGCACGGTGGCCTTCGGCAATCTGGGCGGGCTACTGACCTTCTCGATGATGAGCACCATCGTCTTCGTGCTGACCCTGTACCTGCAGGAGGTCCTGGACCTGTCGGCCTTCGGGACCGGCCTGGTCTTCGGGGTGCAGGGCGCCGCCTCGGTGGTCGCGGGCGTGTACGCCCCGAGGGTGATCGGCCGCATCGGCGCCCGGCGCACCCTGTCCCTCTCATTGCTGGGCCAGGGCCTGTTCATCGCGGGCCTGCTGGGCCTCGGCGCGGACTCGGGCGTCTGGCTGGCGACCGTCGCGGTCTCGCTGGCCAGCATGTGCCACCTGGGCGCGATCATCGCGTACGGCCTGGCGGTCACCTCGGGCGTGCCGAACGAGGAGCAGGGCCTGGCGACGGGCCTGGTCACCACGACCCAGCAGGTGGGACTGACGATCGGCATCCCGCTGCTCGGCGTGGTCGCGACGACCCAGACCTCACTGCTGGACGGTGTACGCACGGTGGTGGCGGTGGCAGCGGCCCTGCTGATCGCGGCAGCGGGAGTGGTGGCAGCGGGACTACGGCGCAACTGAACCCCCCAACCGGAAAATCAAGCCCCTCCGGCGATTGAGGAGCGGGGGCCCGGGGGCGGAGCCCCCGAACCCACCCGCCTACGCCCGGTCCAACCGCAACCGCTCCGCACGGGGCAACCCCGCCACCACCAGGTCGTAACTGTCCTCGATCAGCTCGCGCAGCCGCGCATCCGGCACCCCCGACACCGTCACCGTGTTCCAGTGCCGCTTGTTCATGTGCCACCCCGGCACCACCGCCTCGTACTCCTCCCGGAGCCGTACCGCCGCGTCGGGGTCGCACTTGAGGTTCACCGTCAGCGGCTGCCCGTCCAGCGCGGTCAGCGCGAACACCTTGCCGAGCACCTTGAAGACGGATGTCTCGGGCCCGAACGGGAACTCCTCGGCGCTCGCGTTGAACTCCAGGCAGAACGCCTTCAGCTCCTCGGGAGTCATCCCGCCGCCTCCTCCTCCGGAGCCACCGGCTCCGCCAGCACCGTGACGATCTTGTTCCGGCGGCCCGCCGGGGACTCCGCGGTCAGCCGCAGCCGTCGCCCGTCGGGCAGGCCGACCTCCGACGAGGCACCGGCGATCGGGACCCGGCCCAGCGCCTTCGCGAGCAGCCCGCCGACCGTCTCCACGTCCTCGTCGTCGTACTCGTCGAGCCCGAACAGCTCGCCGAGGTCGCCGATGTCCAGCCGGGCGGTCACCCGGAAGCAGCCGTCCTCCAGCTCCTGGACCGGCGGCAGTTCGCGGTCGTACTCGTCGGTGATCTCGCCGACGATCTCCTCCAGGATGTCCTCGATGGTGACGATGCCCGCGGTGCCCCCGTACTCGTCGATGACGACGGCCACGTGGCTGCGGTCCTGCTGCATCTCGCGCAGCAGGTCGCCGGCGTTCTTCGTGTCGGGCACGAAGGCCGCCGGGCGCATCGCCGTGGAGACCAGGTCGGCCTCCGACTCCCGGTTGATGTGCGTCTTGCGGACCAGGTCCTTGAGGTAGACGATCCCGACGATGTCGTCCTCGTTCTCCCCAGTGACGGGGATCCGCGAGAAGCCGGAGCGCAGGGCCAGGGTCAGCGCCTGCCGGATCGTCTTGTAGCGCTCGATGCAGACCAGGTCCGTGCGCGGCACCATCACCTCGCGCACGAGCGTGTCGCCGAGTTCGAAGACGGAGTGCACCATGCGGCGCTCCTCGTCCTCGATCAGCGACTCCTGCTCCGCGAGGTCGACCATCGCCCGCAGCTCGGCCTCGCTGGCGAACGGGCCCTTGCGGAACCCCTTGCCCGGCGTCAGCGCGTTGCCGATGAGGATCAGCAGCTGCGGGATCGGGCCCATGATCCGGGCCAGCGGCAGCAGCACGTACGACGCCGCGGTGGCCGTGTTCAGGGGATGCTGGCGGCCGATGGTGCGCGGCGAGACGCCGATGGCGACGTAGGAGACGAGGACCATCACGCCCATGGCGACGGCCAGCGCCTCCCAGGTCTCCGGGAACTCCTTCAGGCAGGCGTACGTGACGAGCACCCCGGCGGCCATCTCGCAGGCGACCCGCACCAGCAGGGCGACGTTGAGATAGCGCGTCGGGTCGGCCGCGACCTGTTCCAGCTTGTCGCTGCCGCGCCGCCCCGAGCGGACCGCCTCGGCGGCGCGGAAGCTCGACGTACGCGCGATGCCGGCCTCGGCGCAGGCCGCCAGCCAGCCGACGACGACCAGCAGGACGACGCCGAGGACGAGCGGCAGGCTCACGAGACGGTGGGTGCGGGGGACGGACCGGTGAGCCCGTGCTCGCCGCGCCAGCCGTCCACGATGGCCGCCTGGAGGCCGAACATCTCGGCCTTCTCGTCGGGCTCCTCGTGGTCGTAGCCGAGCAGGTGCAGCACCCCGTGGACGGTGAGGAGCTGGAGCTCCTCGTCCATGGAGTGCTGCGTCTCGGCGTCCTCGCCCTGCTTCTTGGCGACCTCCGGGCAGAGCACGATGTCACCGAGGAGCCCCTGCGGGGGCTCCTCGTCGTCCTTGGACGGCGGACGCAGTTCGTCCATCGGGAAGGACATGACATCCGTCGGACCCGTCAGGTCCATCCACTGGATGTGGAGCTGCTCCATGGCCTCGGTGTCCACCACGATCACGGAGAGTTCGGAGAGCGGGTGGATCCTCATCCGCGCGAGCGCGTAGCGGGCGATGTCGAGGATCGCCTGCTCGTCGACCTCGGTTCCGGACTCGTTGTTGACGTCGATCGACATGGTGCGCTGCTACTGCTTCCCGTTGTGACGGCCTCGGCCCTTGCCGGCCGGGCCGTCGTGGTCGCCCTGGTTGTCGTACTTCTCGTACGCGTCGACGATACGGCCGACCAGCTTGTGCCGGACGACATCCTGGGAGGTGAGCCGGGAGAAGTGCACGTCGTCGAGGCCCTCCAGGATGTCCTGGACCTGACGCAGACCGCTCTTGGTGCCGTTCGGCAGGTCGACCTGGGTGACGTCACCCGTGACGACGATCTTCGAGTCGAAGCCGAGCCTGGTCAGGAACATCTTCATCTGCTCGGCGCTGGTGTTCTGCGCCTCGTCGAGAATGATGAAGGCGTCATTCAGGGTCCGGCCCCTCATGTAGGCCAGCGGCGCCACCTCGATCGTGCCCGCCGCCATCAGCCGCGGGATCGAGTCCGGGTCGAGCATGTCGTGCAGGGCGTCGTAGAGCGGGCGCAGATACGGGTCGATCTTGTCGAAGAGCGTGCCGGGCAGGAAGCCGAGCCGCTCACCGGCCTCGACCGCCGGGCGGGTCAGGATGATCCGGCTGACCTGCTTGGACTGCAGGGCCTGGACCGCCTTGGCCATGGCGAGGTAGGTCTTGCCGGTACCGGCGGGGCCGATGCCGAAGACGATCGTGTGCTTGTCGATCGCGTCGACGTACCGCTTCTGGTTGAGCGTCTTGGGGCGGATCGTGCGGCCGCGGCTGGAGAGGATGTTCTGCGTGAGCACCTCGGCCGGGGTCTCGGAGCCGTCCGCCTTGCCGCTCTCGCTGGCCTTGAGCATCGCGATCGACCGTTCCACGGCGTCCTCCGTCATCGGCTGCCCGGTGCGGAGCACCAGCACCATCTCGTCGAACAGGCGCTGGATCAGGGCGATCTCCGCCGCATTGCCCGTTGCGCTGATGTCATTGCCCCGGACGTGGATGTCGGCCGCCGGGAACGCCGTTTCGATCACGCGCAGCAGCGAGTCGCCCGCTCCCAGGAGCATCACCATGGGGTGTGCGGCCGGGATGCTGATGTGGGCACGCGCCTGCGGCTGTGTGGGTGTCTGAGTCATGGGCCGGCCCTCGGGCCTGCGCATACCTCCCGTTGCACGGTTCTCGCTGCTCGAAAACCTCAGGTGTACCCAGCCTACGACTTGGTACGGACAACACCAGGGGTTTTACCTGCCGGGAGCAGCCGACCGGTTCAAGGTCGAAAGCCGATCGTGGGGACGGCGCGGCGCAGCGGCCAGGGGCGGGTGGCGGCGGGGAGCAGGTCCTGGAGGAAGGCGTAGCGCTGGAGTGCGGCCGGGTCCTGGTCGGTGACGGTGCGGATGCGCTGCCACCAGGCGGCGATCTCCGCCCAGCCGGGGGCCGAGAGCGAGCCGCCGAACTCCTGGACGGAGAGGGCGGCGGTGAGGCCGGCGAAGGCGAGGCGGTCGGCGAGCGGCCAGTTGGCGAGGGTGCCGGTGACGAAGCCTGCGACGAAGACGTCGCCGGCGCCGGTCGGGTCCAGGGCCTCGACCTCGATCGCGGGGACCTCCGCGGTGGTCCCGGTGGCCGCGTCGACCGCGTACGCGCCCTCGGCACCGAGGGTGACGACGGCGAGCGGGACCCGTTCGGCCAGCGCGTGCGCGGCGGCGCGGGGGCAGTCGGTGCGGGTGTAGCGCATGGCTTCCTCGGCGTTGGGGAGGAAGGCCCGGCAGTGCTCCAGGTCGGTGAGTCCGTCCAGGTCCCAGCGGCCGGTCTCGTCCCAGCCGACGTCGGCGAAGACCACGGCCCCGCGGCGGGCCGCCGCGGCGACCCAGGGTTCGCTGCGGCCGGGGGCGAGCGAGGCGACGGCGGCCCGGGCGCGGGGCGGGCAGCGGGGGAAGGCGGCGGGGGCTCCCGGGAGTGCGGTGGCGGGCGGGGGCGGGGCCTCGTGGCCGTGCGAGACCATCGTCCGCTCGCCCTCGTACGCCATGGAGACGGTCACCGGGGAGTGCCAGCCGCGGACGGTGTGCGACATGGACAGGTCGATGCCCTCGCCCTGTTCCAGGGCGTCCCAGCAGTACTCGCCGTAGTGGTCGTCGCCGAACGCCGCGGCGAGCGAGGTGTGGAGGCCCAGGCGGGCGAGGGCGGTGGCCATGTTGGCGACTCCGCCGGGGCTCGATCCCATGCCGCGCGCCCAGGACTCGGTGCCGCGCACGGGGGCGCTGTCGAGGCCGGTGAAGATGATGTCGAGGAAGACCGTGCCGGTGAGGAAGACGTCGCAGTCCGGGTCCTGCGGTGCGCGCAGCCCGCCCAGTGGGTCGATGCCTGGAATGTCAGCGCTCACCTTGCACTCCCCGGTCGTGGCGGTTCCGGCCAGTCTGCCTGATGAGTACCGGTGGGCGCCGGGTCCGCGCCGGGGCCGGGTCCGCGTCCCGGAGGGTCGTCGAACGCCGAGGTGACCTGCATAAACATGCGCTGTTACCCGCATAGAAACACGGCAAACGCATAAGTGACTCAGATCACACCGGGGCAGCTTTCGGCCGACCCGGCGCACTTGATACAAATTGGCCCGCGACCACCGTTGGGGATCTAACCGACGTGTGTGCCGACTCCCCGCATTTTTCGTATTTCTCGCTTTTCCGCATCACCCCCCTCTCTTCTCCGCCTCTTCTGGCATGTCTTCAGGAACGCCCATGTCCTCGCGCCCTCGCGCCGCGTGGCCTCTGGTTGCCGTGTTCACCGCCGGTTACCTCGCCGCCTATCTCCTCCCCACCATCGTGGGACGGCTCTCCGTCTATCTGGGCCTCAGCACGGCACAGGCCGGTCTGGTCGGCAGCGCGCTGCTGCTGAGTTCGGCCTCCGCCGGCTTCTGCCTGGCGGGCCGCGTCGAGACGTTCGGGCCGCGGAGACCTGCGCGGATCGGACTGGTGCTGGCCGTACTGGGGTACGGCTGCGCGGCGCTGGCGGGTTCCGTGCCGCTGGTCGTGCTGGGCGCCGTGGTCGGCGGCTTCGGTTCCGGCACCGCGACCGCGGTGGCCGCTGCGTGCATCGCCGCCCAGCGTGACCCGCACCGGACGTCGTCCCTGGGGCTGCTGAGCGTGTCCGCTACCGCGGGCGCCCTGTATCTGACGATCCCGCACCTGGGCGGCGGCCACCGGCTGCCGTTCGCCTCGATCGCCCTGGTCGCGGTGTGCGTGTGGCCGGCCACCTCGCGGCTCGGCGGTTCGGTGCCGGCCGGTCCGGCCGTCCCCGCTCCGGGACGGCTGCCGCACCGGCGCTCGGGCCTGGTGCTGGCGGGCGGCATGCTCGTCTGGTCGATGGCGCAGAACGCGCTGTGGGGCGTCAGCAGCCGCATCGGCGTGGACCAGGTCGGGCTCTCCGAGGTCACCATCGGCGCCGTGTTCGCCGCCGCGCTCGGCGCCGGTCTGCTCGGTGTCATGGGCGCCGGGGTGCTGGGTGCCCGGCTCGGGCGCGCGGTGCCGATCGGCATGGGCACCGTGGTGATCGCCGCGAGCATCGTGCTCAGCTCGTCGGCCGGGAGCGTCGGCTCGTTCGCGACCGGCGAGATCCTGTGGAACACCGTCTACCCGGTGGTCCTGTCGTATCTGATCGGTCTGGCCGCCTCCCTGGACGTGCGGGGCCGCTGGGCGGTCCTGGCGGGCTCGGCGTCCTCGGTCGGTGTGGCCTGCGGTCCGGTGCTCGGCAGTGTGCTGTCCGAGGAGGCCGGCTTCCCGGCGATGGGGCTGATCCTGGGCGCGGTGACCCTGCTGGTCGCGGTCCCGGTGACGGCCGTCGCCCTGCACACGGGCGGCCGTCCGCTGGTGCCGGGCTCGGTGCGCCGCAGGGGCGGTGCTCCGGCGGCCCTGCTCGCGGTCACCACGGGTGCGGTGCCGGGCGCCGTGCCGAAGCTGGGCGCGCCCGAGCAGGCCGTCACGGAGATCAGCCTGCCCGCGCTGCGCCGCCGGCGCCCGGTCAGGAGTGCGTTCCGGACGGCCGGCCCGTCGGGTGGCGGTCAGTCGAACGCGTACGCCTCGACCTCGGACAGGTAGCGCGCCCTGCGCTCCTCGTCGTGGTCGAGGAAGGCCGCCTCGAAGGAGTTGCGGGCCAGGGTGCGCAACTGCTCGCGCTCCAGGCCGAGCGCCTCGTGGACGGCGTGGAAGGTGTCGCCGACGTACCCGCCGAAGTAGGCGGGGTCGTCGGAGTTGACGGTGCAGAGCAGCCCGGCGTCCATCATGGCCCGCAGCGGGTGCTCCTCCAGGGTGTCGATGGCGCGCAGCCGGACGTTGGACAGCGGGCACAGGGTGAGCGGCACCCGGTCGGCGGCCAGCCGCTTCACGAGTTCCGGGTCCTCCATGCAGCGCAGTCCGTGGTCGATGCGCTCGACTCCGAGGACGTCGAGCGCCTCGGTGATGTACGCGGGCGGTCCCTCCTCGCCGGCATGGGCGACCTTGCGCAGCCCGAGCTCACCGGCCGCGGCGTACACCTCGCGGAACTTGGCGGGCGGGTGGCCGACCTCGGCGGAGTCCAGGCCGACGGCGCTGATCCGGTGCAGGTACGGCTTCGCGGCCTCCAGCGTCTCCAGTGCCGATTCGGCGGACTGGTCGCGCAGGAAGCACATGATCAGCTGGGTGGAGATGCCGTGCTTCTCCTCGCTGCGCTCCAGCGCCCGGCCGAGTCCCTCGACGACGGTGCCGATGGGGACGCCCCGGGCGGTGTGCGCCTGCGGGTCGAAGAAGATCTCCGCGTGGCGCACGCCCTGGGCCGCGGCGCGGGTCAGGTAGGCGTCGGCGAGTGCGGCGAAGTCGTCCTCGGTCCGCAGCACCGCCATCAGCGCGTAGTACAGGTCGAGGAAGGTCTGCAGGTCCTCGAAGAGGTAGGCGGTGCGCAGTTCCTCGGTGTCCGCGTAGGGCAGCGTCACGCCGTTGCGTGCGGCGAGCTCGAAGGCCAGCTCGGGTTCGAGGGTTCCTTCGATGTGGAGGTGGAGTTCTGCTTTGGGGAGGTGCACGGGTTCTTCTCGCTAACGCAGGTGGTGCGGTGATCTGTTACGGGTGGTGGCGGGTCGGTACCGGGACGCGGATCAGGTCCTGGGCGACGGTCAGTTCGCCCTCGAACCCGGCCGCCCGGGCCTGGGCTCCGAAGAGCTCCGGGTCCGGGTAGCGCTGCGAGAAGTGCGTGAGTACGAGATGCCGTACTCCCGCCTCCCGCGCGACCCGGGCCGCCTGCCCGGCGGTCAGGTGGCCGTGGTCGGTGGCCAGCCGTTCGTCCTCGTCGAGGAAGGTCGACTCGATGACCAGCATGTCGCAGCCCTCGGCGAGTGCGTACACGCCGTCGCACAGCCTGGTGTCCATGATGAACGCGAACCGCTGTCCGCGCCTGCGCTCGGAGACGTCGTCGAGGGTGACTCCGCCGAGGACGCCGTCGCGCCGGATCCGGCCGACGTCCGGTCCCGCGATGCCGTGCTCGGCGAGTCTCGCGGGCAGCATGCGCCGCCCGTCGGGCTCGACGAGCCGGTAGCCGTACGACTCGACGGGGTGCGAGAGCTTGTGGGCGTCCAGCGTGTACGCCTCCGTGGTGGCCAGCGGCCCGTCGACGGCGACCGGGGCCTCGGTCAGCTCGACGGACTCGCGGTAGGCGGTGGCGTACCGCAGCCGTTCGAAGAAGTGCTGTCCGCTCGCCGGGTAGTGCGCGGTGACGGGGTGCGGGACCTGGTCGAGGTTGATCCGCTGGATCACCCCGGCCAGGCCCAGCGAGTGGTCGCCGTGGAAGTGCGTGACGCAGATCCGGTCGATGTCGTGGGCGGCGACGCCGGCCCGCAGCATCTGGCGCTGGGTCCCCTCGCCGGGATCGAAGAGGATGCCCTCGCCGTCCCAGCGCAGCAGGTAGCCGTTGTGGTTGCGGTGCCGGGTCGGGACCTGGCTGGCGGTGCCGAGGACGACGAGTTCACGTGCGGACACGGTGTGCGGCGTTCCGTCCTAGCCGGGGGGCCACTGGAGGCCGCGGCCGCCCAGGACGTGGGCGTGCGCGTGGAAGACGGTCTGCCCGGCTCCGGCGCCGGTGTTGAACACGACGCGGTAACCGGTCCCGTCGATCTTCTCGTCGGCGGCGACGTGCCCGGCCTCGCGCAGGACGTCGGCGAGGACCTGCGGCTCGGCGGTGGCGAGCGAGGCGGCGTCCGGGTGATGGACGCGGGGGATGACGAGGACGTGGGTGGGGGCCTGGGGGTTGATGTCGCGGAAGGCGACCGTGGTGTCGGTCTCCCGGACGATGGTGGCCGGGATCTCACCGGAGACGATCTTGCAGAACAGGCAGTCGGACTGCGGTTCTCCTGCCATGGGGTGCGCTCCTCTGTCTCGGTGATCCGTTACGGGGCAGCCTAGCGGGCGGGGCCGGGACGCTGGGCCCGGACGCTTTCGGGGCACTGCCCCCGCGCCTCGATCGCCGGCGGGGCTGGATCCCTCAAGCCCCGCCGGCCCCCCTCAACTCACTCCGGCAGCTCCGGCGGCGCCTTCGCCGGCGTCCGCGTCAGCGACTCCAGCGCGAGCCGGATCGCCTCGTCCAGCTGCGGGTCCCGCCCCGCCGCATGGTCCTGCGGCGTCATGACGACCTCGACGTCGGGATCGACACCGTGGTTCTCGACGCCCCATCCGTACCCCTCCAGCCAGAAGGCGTACTTGGGCTGCGTGACCAGCGTGCCGTCGACGAGCCGGTACCGGCTGTCGATGCCCACCACACCGCCCCAGGTGCGCACGCCGACCACGGGTCCGATGTTCAGCGCCTTGATCGCCGCGTTCACGATGTCGCCGTCCGAGCCGGAGAACTCGTTGGCGACGGCCACGACGGGCCCGCGCGGCGCGTCGCCCGGATAGCTGAAGGGCCGCATGCCGCGGGGCAGGTCCCAGCCGACGATGCGGCGGGCCAGCTTCTCCACCACCAGCTGCGAGGTGTGGCCGCCGCGGTTCTCCCGTACGTCCACCACCAGACCCTGACGGGCGACCTCGGTGCGCAGGTCGCGGTGGATCTGCGCCCAGCCCGAGCCGACCATGTCCGGGACGTGGAGGTAGCCGAGGCGACCGCCCGACTTCTCGTGCACGTACGCGCGCCGGCCGGCGACCCAGTCGTGGTAGCGCAGCGCCTCCTCGTCGGCGACCGGTACGACGACGACGTGGCGCGGGTCTCCCCCGTCGACCGGCGAGACGGTCAGCTCGACGGGCTTGCCGGCCGAGCCGGTGAGCAGGGGCGCGGGGCCGGTGAGGGAGTCGACGGGGTGGCCGTCGACCGCCACGATCGCGTCACCGGGCCGGACGGCGACACCGGGCGCGGCGAGCGGCGCCCTGGCGGCGGGGTCGGAGGTCTCGGACGGCAGGATGCGGTCGATGCGCCAGCTCCCGTCGTCCGCGCGGGAGAGGTCGGCGCCGAGCAGTCCCTGCCGGGCCGAGTCGTCGCGCCAGCCGCCGGACGGGGTCACATAGGCGTGCGAGGTGCCGAGTTCTCCCTGCACCTCCCAGAGCAGGTCGATGAGGTCGTCGTGGGTGGCGACCCGCTCCAGGACGGGGCGGTAGCGGTCCAGGACGCCGTTCCAGTCGATGCCGCTCATGCCGGGGTGCCAGAAGTTGTCCCGCATGATGCGGCCGGCCTCGTCGTACATCTGACGCCATTCGGCGGCCGGGTCGAGGGTGCGGCGGACGCGGGAGAGGTCGACGGTGATGTTGCTGTCGTCGTGGTCGTCGTCGGGGCCGCCGGACACCCGGCTGTCGGACGGGACGACGCGCAGGTTCCCGTGGCTGTGCAGGACGAGGCGCTTGCCGTCGCCGCTGACGGCGAACCGGCTGATGTCGGAGGCGAGTTCCTCGCAGCGCAGCTTCTCCAGGTCGTACCGCTCCAGGACGGTCTCGGGGTGGCGCGCGGCGGGAGTGGCCGCGCTCGTGCCGAGGACACCGGTGACCGGGTGGCGCAGCCACAGCAGCCCGTCCTTGGCGGCGCGCAGCGAGGAGTAGCTGGCGGCCTCGACGGGCAGCGGCACGATCCGGTCGGCGAGCCCGTCCAGGTCGATGCGGGTGACGGGCAGAGCCGTGGGGTTGTCCTCGCCGTCGCCGCCCTTCTCCTTCTCGGTCGGGCGGCCGTGGAGCTGCGGCCCGAACGGGGAAGGGGTGGCCGCGGCGAGCGTCAGCAGGTGCGGCCGGCAGGCGCCGATGAAGGCCAGGTCGAAGACGTGGGAGTCGTAGACCGGGTCGAACGCCCGCTCCGAGAGGAACGCCAGGTGCTTTCCGTCGGCGGTGAAGGCGGGTGCGAAGTCCCGGAACCGCAGCGGGGTCGCCTCGGAGACCGACAGGTCGGCGAGGTGGGCGAGCTTGAGCTGGCTGAGCGGTTCGGGGCCGGGGTGCGACCAGGCGAGCCAGGCGGAGTCGGGCGAGAAGACGAGGCCGGAGGCGTCGCCGTTCTCGCTGCGGTCCACCTCGTGGACCTCGCCGCTCTCCCGTTCGACGACGAGGACGCGTCCGTCGTGGGCGGCGACGGCGAACCGGCTGCCGTCGGGTGCGGGGACCAGGTCCAGGACCCGGCCGATCCGGCCTGAGGCGAGGCGGCGCGGTACGGCGCCGGGCCCGGTGCCGGTGGCGGGGGCGCATTCCAGCGCGTCGTCGCCCTCGGCGTCGGTGACCCAGACGACGTGCTGGTCGCCGTCGGCCTGGAAGGTGTGGGGCAGCCTGGCCCGTACGCCGGGTTCGACGGCGAGTGCGCGGGCCGGGCCCTCGCGGTGGGTGACCCAGTGGACGGCGCCGCGGGAGCCGACGGCGCTGCCGCGGCCGGTGCGGTCGGGGGACGCGGTGTGCAGGTGGCTGCCGGCGTGCACGGGGTGCGGCTGGAGGTCGGCGCGCTGGCCGCCGAGCCTGATGTCGAGGCGGCGGGGTGCGTCGCTCTCCAGGCTGTCCAGGAGCCACAGTTCACCGGCGGAGGCGTAGGCGACGCGGGTGCCGTCGGTGGTGGCGTGCCGGGCGTAGAAGCCCTCGATGCCGGTGTGCCGGCGCAGGTCCGTGCCGTCGGGGAGGGAGGAGTAGAGCGCGCCGACGCCTTCGTGGTCGGAGAGGAAGGCGATGCGCTCGCCCACCCAGAGCGGGCACTCGATGTTGCCGTCCAGCTCCTCGTGGACGCGGACGAACTCCGCCGGGTCCCCCTCGGCCGCGATCCAGAGCTTGCCGGCCGTGCCGCCCCGGTAGCGCTTCCAGGTGGCGGCCTCGCGCCCCATGGTGGCCGAGAGCAGCAGGACCCGTCCGCCGGGTCCGTACGCGAGGGAGCCGACCGGCCCGTACGGGAGGGTCCGTGCGGGGCCGCCGTCGACCGGGACGGCCCGGGCCCAGCTGCGGCGCAGCGAGACCTGGCCCTGGGTGCTGGTGACCAGCACGTCGCCCTCGGGGGTCCAGCCGCGCACCGCGGTGCGCGCGTCGCCCCAGTGCGTCAGCCGCCGGGAGGGGCCGCCGTCGACGGGGGCGAGGTGCACCTCGGGGGCCCCGTCCCGGGTGGACGTCCAGGCGACGAGGGTGCCGTCGGGCGATATCCGCGGCTGGGTGACGGGGCGGTTGTCGGCGCTGACACGCCAGGCTCGGCCGCCGTCGAGCGGCGCGAGCCAGACATCGTCCTCGGCGGTGAAGGCGATCGAGTCGCCCTGGACATGGGGATACCGGAGGTAGGAAGGCTGTGTCACATCGATCACCCTAGGCCGCCGCCGTGCCTGGTGGAACGGGGTTGGCCGGAGTCCGACCGTCCGGCCGGGTCACTTGCCCTGGGGGTATTCGGTGACCGTGACGGTCACGGTGACGGCCGGCCGGGCCCCTCCCCCGCCGCCGCTGCCGCCGCCGTCGTCCGGGGCGGGGGTCGAGGGCGGTGCGTCGCAGTTGCCGAGCAGGGTGGCCCGGAAGACGGTCCGGCCGCCCGCCTTCGCGGTCAGGTCGCCGCGCACGCACCGGCCGTCAACTGCCTGCCGCACCTGGCCGTTGATCGTGATGTCCTGGCCGCTCTTCGTCTTGCCGTCGCAGTCGACGTCGGCGATGCGGCGGGTGGAGGCGGTGGGCGAAGCGGCCCGGGCGGAGGATTTCGCCGCGCCTTCCTCGCCGGTGCGCGCCGTGCACGTCAGCCAGCGCACGTCGACGCCTTCGTGCTCCAGGGCGCGGGTGCCGGTGCGGTCGGTGGTCACGGCGATGGACGCGGTGTTCAGCCCGTCGACGGGCTCGCAGGCGGCGAGGCCCACGACGGCGGTGGCCGCGAGGCAGAGCGCGGCCGGAAAGCGGCGGGCCGTTCGACGGCCCCATGCCCTTGATGTCCCCATACGGGCAGCTTCCCACCGCTCCTGACGGAACGGTAGACCGCTTGCGGCCACAACCGCCCCGGGTGAACGGGGTTACGACCAGCGGCCCGTGCGCCCCAGCAGCAGCGCGGTCGCCGCCGTGCCGGCGGTGGAGGTGCGCAGGACCGTCGGCCCGAGCCGGCAGGTGCGCGCCCCCGCAGCCGCGAAGACGGCCAACTCATCCGGTGAGACGCCGCCTTCGGGGCCGACGACCAGCAGGATCTCGCCCTTGTCGGGCAGGGGGACGGTGGCCAGCGGCTCGCTGTCGTGGTCGCGGTCCTCGTGCAGGACGGCCGCGAAGTCGGCTGTGGCCAGAAGTGCGGCAACCTGCTTCGTCGTGAGCGCGTCCGCCACCTCCGGGAAGCGCACCCGGCGGGACTGCTTGCCGGCCTCACGGGCCGTACTGCGCCATTTCGTCAGGGACTTGAGGCCGCGGTCGCCCTTCCACTGGGTGATGCAGCGGGCCGCCTGCCACGGCACGATCGCGTCGACGCCGGTCTCCGTCATCGTCTCGACGGCGAGCTCGCCCCGGTCGCCCTTGGGCAGCGCCTGGACGACGGTGATGCGGATGCCGGGCCGGGGCTCCTCGTGGACGGACTCCAGACCGGTGACCACCAGCCGGTCCTTGCCCTCGGCGGCGCTCACGACGCCCTCCGCCCAGTGCCCCTGGCCGTCCGTCAGGACGACGTCCTCACCGGCGCGCAGGCGTTTCACGGAGACGGCGTGCCGCCCCTCGGGCCCTTCCAGGACGAAGTCCGGCCCCTGCGGCATCCGGTCGACGACGAAGACGGGTGCCGTCACTGTGTACTCCTCGTGCTCACTGCCGTCCGTGCGGCGTCCAGTTCCTCGGCGAGCAGTCTGACCAGCCGGCCGGCGGGCAGCTCGCGCGCCATCCGGTGTCCCTGCCCCGCCCACAGTGCCATGCCCTGCGCGTCCCCGGCCTTGGCCGCCGCCTTGCGCAGCGCGGACGTCAGATGGTGCACCTGGGGGTAGGCGGCGGGGGCGTACGGCCCGTGCTCGCGTACGAAGCGGTTGACCAGGCCGCGGGCCGGGCGTCCGGAGAACGCCCGGGTCAGGGTGGTGCGGACGAACAGCGGGTTGGTCAGGGCCTGTTTGTGCAGCAGATGGGCGCCCGACTCGGGGCAGGCCAGGAAGGCGGTGCCGAGCTGGGCGGCGTCGGCGCCCGCCGCGAGCACCGCGGCGATCTGGGAGCCGCGCATCAGCCCGCCGGCGGCGATGACCGGTATCTGCACGGTCTCGCGCACCTGGGCCACCAGGCAGAGCAGCCCGGTGCCGGAGCCGTCGGTCTGCGGGTCGTCGCGGAACGTGGCCTGGTGGCCGCCCGCCTCGACGCCCTGGGCGCAGACGGCGTCGGCGCCCGCCCACTGGGCGGCCTGCGCCTCCTCGGGCGAGGTGACCGTGACGACGGTGTACGTGCCCACCGCGGCGAACGCGTCGAGGGTGTCGCGGGAGGGGCAGCCGAAGGTGAAGGAGACCACCGGGACGGGGTCCTCCAGCAGGATGGCGAGCTTGGCCTCGTAGCCGTCGTCGCCGCCGGTGTCGGTGTCGCCGAGCGGGGTCTCGTACCAGGAGGTCTCGCCCGCGAGCTGGTGCCGGTACACGTCGACCGCGGCCGGGTCGGCGAGGTTCGGCTGCGGCATGAAGAGATTGACGCCGAAGGGCTGACCGGTGAGCCCGCGCACCTGTTTGACCTCGTTGTACATGCCGTCCGTCGTCTTGTACCCGGCGGCCAGGAAGCCGAGTCCGCCGGCCTCGGCGACGGCCGCGACGAGCTGCGGACAGGAGGTTCCGCCCGCCATCGGGGCCTGCACGATCGGATACCGGCAGAGATCGGTCAACGCGGATGACATGACCGCATCGTGTCATGTCTCCCGTGTCCGGTGATGCGCACCCCACTGACACGTTTTGTCCGCAATGCGGTACGGGCCCGGAATCCGGGCCCGTACGACATCGGCGTGCGGCTCTAGCGGCCGTTGAACGCGTCCTTCAGGCGCGAGAACAGCCCCTGCTGCCCGGGCTGGAACTGGCCGGTGGGCCGCTCCTCGCCGCGCAGTTTCGACAGCTCGCGCAGCAGGCGCTCCTGCTCGGGGTCCATCTTCGTCGGGGTCATCACCTCGACGTGCACGATCAGGTCGCCGCGCCCGCCGCCGCGCAGGTGCGTGATGCCGCGCCCGTGCAGCGGGACGGACTGGCCGGACTGGGTGCCCGGCCGGATGTCGACCTCCTCCAGTCCGTCGAGCGTCTCCAGCGGCACCTTGGTGCCGAGGGCCGCCGCCGTCATGGGGATGGTGACCGTGCAGTGCAGATCGTCACCGCGCCGCTGGAACACGGCGTGCGGCAGCTCGTGGATCTCGACGTAGAGATCACCGGCCGGGCCGCCGCCGGGGCCGACCTCGCCCTCGCCCGCGAGCTGGATGCGGGTGCCGTTGTCGACACCCGCAGGGATCTTCACGGTGAGCGTGCGCCTCGACCGGATGCGGCCGTCGCCGGCGCACTCCGGGCAGGGGGTCGGCACGACCGTGCCGAAGCCCTGGCACTGCGGGCAGGGCCGCGAGGTCATGACCTGGCCGAGGAACGACCGGGTGACCTGGGAGACCTCGCCGCGGCCGCGGCACATGTCACACGTCTGGGCGGAGGTGCCGGGCGCGGCGCCCTCGCCGTTGCAGGTCGTACAGACGACGGCCGTGTCGACCTGGATGTCCTTGGTCGTGCCGAAGGCCGCCTCGGAGAGGTCGATCTCCAGCCGGATCATGGCGTCCTGGCCGCGCCGGGTGCGCGAACGGGGTCCGCGCTGCGACGCCGTGCCGAAGAACGCGTCCATGATGTCGGAGAAGTTGCCGAAGCCGCCCTGTCCGAATCCGCCCGCGCCACCTCCGCCGGAGGCGGACAGCGGGTCGCCGCCGAGGTCGTAGACCTGCTTCTTCTGGGCGTCCGACAACACCTCGTAAGCGGCGTTGATCTCCTTGAACCGCTCCTGGGTCTTCGGATCGGGGTTCACATCCGGGTGCAGCTCGCGGGCGAGCCTCCGGAAAGCCTTCTTGATCTCGTCCTGCGAAGCGTCGCGGCGCACGCCGAGTACGGCGTAGTAGTCCGTGGCCACTTACGACTCCGCCAGGATCTGTCCGACGTAACGTGCCACTGCGCGTACCGCTCCCATCGTTCCGGGGTAGTCCATGCGGGTCGGTCCGACCACGCCGAGTTTGGCGACTGCCTCGTCGCCCGAACCGTAGCCGACCGCGACGACGGACGTGGAGTTGAGCCCCTCGTGGGCGTTCTCGTGCCCGATACGTACGGTCATGCCCGAGTCCTTGGCCTCGCCGAGCAGCTTCAGCAGCACGACCTGCTCCTCCAGTGCCTCCAGCACCGGCCGGATCATCACCGGGAAGTCGTGTCCGAAGCGGGTGAGGTTGGAGGTGCCGCCGATCATCAGCCGCTCCTCCGTCTCCTCGACGAGGGTTTCGAGCAGGATCGAGAGCACGGTGGACACGGTTCCCCGGTCCTCGCTCTCGAAGGATTCCGGCAGGTCCTGCACCAGTTGCGGGACGTCGGCGAACCGGCGTCCCACCACCCGGCTGTTGAGCCGGGCCCGCAGATCGGCGACGGAGGTCTCGCCGAAGGGTGCGGGGCAGTCGACCAGCCGCTGTTCGACCCGGCCGGTGTCCGTGATCAGTACGAGCATCAGCCGGGCGGGGGCCAGGGACAGCAGTTCCACGTGCCGCACCGTCGAGCGGGTCAGCGAGGGGTACTGCACGACGGCGACCTGCCGGGTCAGCTGCGCGAGCAGCCGTACGGTCCGTCCCACGACGTCGTCGAGGTCGACCGCGCCGTCGAGGAAATTCTGAATGGCACGGCGCTCCGGCGACGACAGGGGCTTGACGCCCGCGAGCCTGTCGACGAAGAGCCGGTAACCCTTGTCCGTCGGGATGCGTCCCGCGCTGGTGTGCGGCTGGGCGATGAAGCCCTCGTCCTCCAGCACCGCCATGTCGTTGCGGACGGTGGCCGGGGAGACCCCCAGCTTGTGCCGCTCGGTGAGCGCCTTGGAGCCGACGGGCTCCTCGGTGCCGACATAGTCCTGGACGATGGCGCGCAGCACTTCGAGTCTGCGTTCGCTGAGCATCGCGCACACCTCCAGCTGTGTACCTCGGTGGTTCTCGGGCCGTTCCCGGGACCGTCCCTGGCACTCTGTGCGTACGAGTGCCAGCAATCCCCCGGTCAGTGTACGGCGACGGGGTAGCCCCCTAGCAAGGGCGACCGGCCACGCTACCGCGAGACTGCGCAGGTCGTTGCCGATAGCGTCGTCGTATGGACGCCTCTTGGGAAGAGTTCGGCTGGGAGCGACTCGGACACGGAGTGGGCCGGCGACGCCTTCCGGTGTGGGATGCAACGGTCGCACTGGTGGCCGGGACGGACGGAGTGCTGCTCTGCGACACCGGGTCGTCACTGCGTGAAGCGGTGGAGGTGCGCGGACAGGCGCAGGCACTGCTGGGCCGGAGGGTGACGCATATCGCACTCAGCCACCCCCACTTCGATCACGTACTGGGCACGGCGGCCTTCGCCGGGACACAGGTGTACGGCGCGGGGGGCACGGCGGATCTGCTGCGGCGCTCGGCGGACGAACTCCACACCGACGCGGTGCGGCAGGGCCTGCCCGAACAGGACGCGGCGGAGTCCGCCGACGTACTCGTGGCGCCCCGCCACGAGGTGATCGCCGAGTGGACGCTCGATCTGGGCGGCGGGCGCGAGGTGCTCCTGGTGAACGCGGGTCCGGCGCACAGCGGCCACGACCTGGCGGTGCTGGTCCCCGGCGGCGCCGGCTCGCCCGCGATCGTGTTCTGCGGCGACCTGGTCGAGGAGTCCGGCGAACCGCAGGCGGGCCCGGACGCGTTCCCGGCCCGCTGGCCCGCGGCACTGGACCGGCTGCTGGAGCTGGGCGGCGAGGACGCGCTGTACGTGCCGGGGCACGGGGCGGTGGTGGACGCCGCGTTCGTACGGGCCCAGCGCGAACGGCTGGCCGCGCGGTTCGGCGTGTCGTGAGCCGCTCCCGCCTTATCGTCATCCGATGCGCAGCTACCAGCCGGACCTGACCCCGCCGTGGAAGAAGTCCGCCCCCGCCCCCGAGGTGTCCGCCGAGCCCGATCTGGTCGTGGAGGACGTCGCCACCGGCTTCTGCGGTGCGGTGATCCGGTGCGAGAAGACCGCCGAGGGCCCGACGGTGACCCTGGAGGACCGCTTCGGCAAGCACCGGGTCTTCCCGATGGCACCGCGCGGCTTCCTGCTGGAGGGCCGGGTCGTCACGCTGGTACGCCCGTCGGCGGGCGGCCCCGCACGCCCCGCCCGCACGGCCTCCGGCTCGGTGGCCGTGCCCGGGGCGCGGGCCCGGGTGGCGCGGGCCGGCCGGATCTACGTGGAGGGCCGGCACGACGCCGAACTGGTGGAGCGGGTGTGGGGCGACGACCTGCGGATCGAGGGTGTTGTCGTGGAGTACCTGGAGGGCATCGACGACCTGCCCGCGATCGTGCGCGAGTTCTCACCGGGCCCGGACGCACGGCTGGGTGTGCTGGTCGACCATCTCGTCCCCGGCTCCAAGGAGTCCCGGATCGCCGCACAGATCTCGGACGGCAACGTGCTGGTGGTCGGCCACCCGTACATCGACGTATGGGAGGCGGTGAAGCCGTCGTCGGTGGGAATCCCCGGCTGGCCGGTGGTGCCGCGCGGCCAGGACTGGAAGACGGGCGTGTGCCGCTCGCTGGGCTGGCCGGAGAACACGGGGGCGGCCTGGCAGCGCATCCTGTCCACGGTCCGCTCCTACCGGGACCTGGAGCCGGAACTGCTGGGCCGGGTGGAAGAACTGATCGACTTCGTAACAGCCCCACCCATGACGGGCCCGGGCGCGTAGCCTCCCGCCCCAACTGTGCGACGGACCCGGGCGCGGGGCCTTCCTGCCTCACCTACGACGGCCCCGGGCGCGGGGCCTTCCTGCCCCACCCACGACGGGCCCTGGCGCGTAGCCTTCCCGCACGAGGCGGACCCTGGCGCGGGGCCTTCCCTGTCCCACCCACGACGGACCCCGGCGCGGGGCCTTCCCACCCCACCTGGCACCTACGCCCCACCAAGCCCCTCCGCCCTTCCAGCCCCTTCCAGCCCCGCCGGCGTTTGAGGCGCGGGGTCCGGGGCGGAGCCCCGGTTACGGGAAGGGGCGGGGAGGGGAACAGCCCCGCCGCAGGCGCACCAGCCCCGAGGGGGGGCACCCAGCAGGCGCACCAGCCCCGAGAGGGCACCCCTCAGGCGCACCCTCCCCGGGGGGCACCCCCAGGGACGCCCCGCACCCCCTCAGTCCACCAGGTCCCGCACCACCGCATCCGCCAACAACCGCCCCCGCAACGTCAGCACCGCCCGCCCCTCCCCGTACGGCCCCGGCTCGAGCAGACCGTCCGACACGGCCCGCCCCGCCGCCGCCAGCCCCGCAGGGGCGAGCAGCGACAGCGGGCAGCCGTCGACGAGCCGCAGCTCCAGCAGGATGCGCTCGACCCGCCGGTCCTCCGCGGAGAGGATCTCGCGCCCCGCACCCGGCGAGCGCCGCTCGGCGAGCGCCTGCGCGTACGCCCCGGGGTGCTTCACGTTCCACCAGCGCACGCCACCGACATGGCTGTGCGCGCCGGGCCCGGCGCCCCACCAGTCCGCCCCGCGCCAGTACAGCTCGTTGTGCAGGCAGCGGCCCTCGGGGGTCCGGGCCCAGTTCGACACCTCGTACCAGGAGAAGCCGGCCGCGGCCATCGCCTCGTCCGCGATCAGATAGCGGTCGGCGTGCGCGTCGTCGTCCGTCATCGGGATCTCGCCGCGCTTGATCCGGCGGGCCAGCTGGGTGCCCTCCTCGACGATCAGGGCGTACGCCGACACATGGTCGGGGCCGGCACCGATCGCCGCGTCGAGGGAGGCGCGCCAGTCGTCGTCGGACTCCCCCGGCGTGCCGTAGATCAGGTCGAGGTTGACGTGCTCGAAGCCGGCCGCCCTCGCCTCGGCGACGCACGCCTCGGGCCGGCCGGGGGTGTGGGTGCGGTCGAGGATCTTCAGGACGTGCTGCCGGGCGCTCTGCATCCCGAAGGAGATCCGGTTGAAGCCGCCCTCGCGCAGCTCCGCGAGATAGGCGGGTCCGACGGACTCCGGGTTCGCCTCGGTGGTGATCTCGGCGTCGTCCGCGAACCCGAACTCCTCGCGGATCGCGGCCAGCATCCGGACCAGATCGGCGGCGGCCAGCAGCGTCGGCGTACCGCCGCCGACGAAGACCGTGCGGACCTGCCGGGGGTCGTCGCCGAGGACCTTGCGGGCCTGGCGGACCTCGCCGATGAGGTGGGAGGCGTAGTTGTCGCGGGAGGCCAGCGCACCGCCGGAGCCGCGCAGCTCGGTCGCGGTGTAGGTGTTGAAGTCGCAGTAGCCGCAGCGGGTCGCGCAGTACGGCACGTGCAGATAGAAGCCGAGCGGGCGGTCGGCGGCGCCTTCCAGGGCATGGCGGGGCAGCGCCCCGTCGTCGGGCACGGGCTCACCATCGGGCAGTACGGAAGGCATACCGTCCATTGTCGCGCGCCGCCCGGCACCCGGACGCCACGCCCGGGACGGGCGCTACTGGGCCTGGAGGACCAGCAGCGCCAGGTCGTCGTCCGGCGGGCGCTCGGCGAAGGCGTGCACGGCGTGCTTGATGCGGTCCGCGATGCCTTCGGCGGTCAGCCCGGCGCAGCCGGAGAGCGCCTGTGCCAGCCCGTCCCCGTCGTCGAACATCAGCGGCCCCGAGCGCCGCTCGGTCACCCCGTCGGTGACGCACAGCAGGCTGTCGCCGGGCGCCAGGTCGAAGCTCTGGGTCTCGTAGACGGCGTCGTCCATGATGCCGAGCAGCAGCTGTGGTTCGGCGGCCGGGCGGACCGTGCCGTCGGGGCGCAGCAGCAGTGGCAGCGGGTGCCCCGCGCTGGCCAGGGTGCAGCGCGCGCCGCCGTCGGGCAGCGGCACGAGCTCCCCGTAGAGCAGGGAGAGGAACCGGGACTGCCCGCTGTCCGCCGAGTGCTGGCCGCCCGCGGCGGCGACCATGAGGGCGGCCGCCTCCGCGGCCTCCATCGCGTCGTCGAGGAGCAGCCGGTTCAGCCGGACCAGGACCTCGCCGGCCTGGAAGCCCTCGCGGGCCAGCAGCCGCAGCCAGGGGCGGGCGAGTCCGGTGACGACGGCCGCCTCGGGGCCGCTGCCCTGGACGTCGCCGAGGACGAAGCACCAGCGGTCGCCGGGGCACGGGAAGATGTCGTAGAAGTCACCCCCGACCACACCGTCGTCGCTGGGTTCGTAGACCAGGGAACTGGCGACGCCCGGTATGTCGGCGACCTTGCTGGGGAGCAGTCCGCGCTGGAGGATGCGGCTGATGGTGGCCTGCCGGGTGTAGGCGCGGGCGGCGCCGACGGCGAGTCCGACCCGGCGTACGAAGTCCTCGATGAGCGCCGTGACCTCGTCGGGGACGCGGGCGATGCCTTCGCGGCCCAGGAGTACGGCTCCGAGGGTGCGGCCGCCCGAGGTGATCCGGTAGGCGAGCGCGACGCCTTCTGCCGCTTCCTCGCCCGGCTTCTCGCCGTCCTCCGCGCTGCCGGGCCACGGTATCGAGACAGGTCCGGTCCCGACCCGCTCGGGGAGCCGGAGCGGGTCGCCCTCCAGCAGGGTGCGCAGGGTCTGGATGCGGCTCTCGTCGATGTGCCAGACCTTGGCGAGCCGGGGGACGGCCGCGCGGCCGGGGGTCTCGGGCTCCAGCCAGATGGCGCACCAGTCGGCGAGCCGGGGCACGAGTAACTGTCCGGCGAGCGCGGCGACGATGTCCTCGTCGAGCTGGCCGGCCAGCAGGTCCGAGGCCTCGGCGAGGAACGACAGCGCGCCGCGTCCGGCCCAGTCCGCGTCGTCGCGCAGGGCCCGCCGTGCGGTGGGGGCGAGCAGTTCGGCGGCGCGCAGTCCGCGCTGGAACCCGGGCTCCGGGCGGGCGTCGGGGAAGGGGTTCCAGTCGTCGACGGGGAGCCGGGCCCAGACGGTCTTGAGGCCGGTGCGGTAGGTGATGCCCCAGCGTTCGGAGAGGGTGGCGACGAGTTCCAGGCCGCGGCCGAACTCCGCGGGCTCCCCGGGGCCTTCCGCGCCCGCGAAGCCGCCCTCGGAGCCGTCGCTGCGCACGGCGCGGGCCGGGTGGTGGTCGGAGACCTCCAGGACGAGCGCGGAGACCTCGTCCTCGGTCGCCTCCTCCAGGCGGAAGAGCAGTTCGACGTTGGTCCCGGCGTGCACGACGGCGTTGGTGACGAGTTCGCTGACGACGACCGACGCGTCGTCGGACAGCCGGTCGCTGAAGCCGACGGCCGCGGGCAGCCCGAGCCCGCTCCACTCGGCGAGCGCCGCCGCGACGAACCGCCTGGCCGCCGAGGGCGCCAGCAGGTTCCCGGGCAGGCTCGTCCGGGCGACGGGCTGTCCGCCCGAGGACGAGCCGTTGGTTCCTGGACGCTGCACGATGTCCCGCTGCAAGGGAATGGACCCCACAGGGCGGCTCCTGACCTGTTCTCGCTCTGCCTGTTCTCCGTTAAGCCCCGCTGACGACACGGACAGAGTGACAGATCGGCCCTTCGCATACGCGTCGAGTTACCGAAGTGAGTAGGAGAACACGGCCCCGGACGTGCACCAGGCCCCCGCGCGGCGGGCGCGGGGGCCTGGTGATCGTCCGTTCCGGGCCGCCGACGGCCCGGTGTCCGGAACCGGCCGCCACTCGGGCGGCCGGCCGGAGCGGGCGGGCGGACGCGGGCCGCGCCCCGCCGGAGGGGCGTATGCCGGGCTACGCCTCGCGGGAGCCCGCGTACATGTCGTCGATGAGGTCCTTGTACTCACGCTCGACGACCGGCCGCTTCAGCTTGAGGCTGGGTGTGACCTCGCCGTGCTCGATGTCGAGGTCGCGCGGGAGCAGCCGGAACTTCTTGATGGTCTGCCAGCGCTGCAGACCCTCGTTGAGCCGCTTCACGTATCCGTCGATGAGCTCGACGGTCTTCGGGGCGGCCACGACGTCCGCGTAGGACTTGCCCTCCAGTCCGTTCTCGGCGGCCCAGCCTAGGATCGTGGGCTCGTCGAGGGCGATCAGCGCGGTGCAGAAGTTACGGTCCGCGCCGTGCACCAGGATGTTGGAGACGAACGGGCAGACCGCCTTGAACTGGCCCTCGACCTCGGCCGGCGCGATGTACTTGCCGCCGGACGTCTTGATCAGGTCCTTCTTGCGGTCGGTGATCCGCAGGTAGCCGTCCACGGAGAGTTCGCCGATGTCGCCGGTGTGGAACCAGCCGTCGGCCTCCAGGACCTCGGCGGTCTTGTCCGGCAGCCCCTGGTAGCCCTGCATCAGGCCGGGACCGCGCAGCAGGATCTCGCCGTCGTCGGCGATCCGGACCTCGGTGCCGGGGAGCGGCTTGCCGACGGTGCCGGTGCGGTAGGCCTCGCCCGGGTTGACGAAGGAGGCGGCGCTCGACTCGGTGAGGCCGTAGCCCTCCAGGATGTGGATCCCGGCGCCGGCGAAGAAGAAGCCGATCTCCGGGGCGAGCGCGGCGGAGCCGGAGACGCAGGCGCGGAGCCGGCCGCCGAAGGCCTCGCGGATCTTGGCGAAGACGAGGGCGTCGGCGACCTTGTGCTTGGCGCCGAGCGCGAAGGGCACGGATGCGGTGCCGGTGCGCCGGAAGTTGTCCTGGGAGACCTTCGCGTACTCGCGGGCGACGCCGGCCGCCCAGAGGAAGATCTTGTACTTGGCTCCGCCACCGGCGCGGGCCTTGGCGGCGACGCCGTTGTAGACCTTCTCGAAGATGCGGGGGACGGCGGCCATATAGGTCGGCTGGACGATCGGCAGGTTCTCGATGATCTTGTCGACCCGGCCGTCGACGGCGGTGACGTGGCCGACCTCGATCTGCCCGGAGGTGAGGACCTTGCCGAAGACGTGCGCGAGCGGCAGCCAGAGGTACTGGACGTCGTCCTTGGTGATCAGCCCGGTCGAGACGGTGGCCTTGGCCATGTACGACCAGTTGTCGTGCGGCAGCCGGACGCCCTTGGGGCGGCCTGTGGTACCCGAGGTGTAGATGAGGGTCGCGAGCTGTTCGGGGGTGATCGCGTCGACCCGGTCGGTGACCGCGGCCGGGTTCTTGGCCAGGTGCTCGTTGCCCAGGGCCTCCAGGTCGGCCAGTGTGAGCACCCAGCCCTCGGGGTCACCCTCGGCCGGTCCGGCGCCCTCGGCGTCGATGACGACGACATGGGCGAGGTTCGGCAGCTCGGCACGGCGCTCGCGGGCCTTGGCCAGCTGGGTGGCGTCCTCGGCGATCAGTACCCGGCTGTCGGAGTCGGAGAGGATGAACGCCGACTCCTCGGCGTTGGTCGAGGGGTAGATCGTGGTGGTCGCGGCGCCCGCGCACATGACGCCGAGGTCGACGAGGATCCATTCGACCCGGGTGCTCGCGGCGAGCGCGACGCGCTCCTCCGGCTGCACGCCCAGCGCGATCAGCCCGGCCGCCACGGCGTGGACCCGCTCGGCGGCCTGCGCCCAGCTGAGGGACTTCCACTCGTCGGGGCCCTGGCCGGCGGCTGCGGGGACGGGGTAGCGGTAGGCCTCCCCGTCCGGGGTGGCCGCCACCCGGTCGATGAAGAGGGTCGCCACGGAGGGCGGACGGTTCTCGATCATGGTCTGTGTGTCGCTCACGACATCCTCCGGGCCTGCGGCAGTGCTTCACGACGGGCTGCTGGTTGGGGTGTGCTCTCCGCTTACGTCTGCGTGCTTGACGATGCTTGTTTAACTGGCGAGTAACTACGAAGCCGTGATCAGAGTAAAGCGCCCGCACGCCCCGCGTAAGAGGCAACGGGACCCCGCTTCATAACGAACAGGCCCCCGCGGCGCAGCGTTCTGCGATGCGGGGACCCGTTCGTCTACCGGCCGGTAGGTGTGAGGGACGCGACTGCGTGCCGCCGCTCGCCCCACACCTCCGTACTACTTCTTGGCCTTGGTCTCCCCGGCGGACTCGTCGGTCGACAGGACGGAGATGAACGCGTCCTGCGGCACCTCCACGTTGCCGACCATCTTCATCCGCTTCTTGCCTTCCTTCTGCTTCTCCAGCAGCTTCCGCTTACGGGAGATGTCACCGCCGTAGCACTTGGCGAGGACGTCCTTGCGGATGGCACGGACGGTCTCACGGGCGATGACCCGCGAGCCGATGGCCGCCTGGATCGGCACCTCGAAGTTCTGCCGCGGGATGAGCTTCTGCAGCTTGGCGACGAGCCGGACGCCGTACGCGTACGCCTTGTCCTTGTGCGTGACCGCGGAGAAGGCGTCGACCTTGTCGCCGTGCAGCAGGATGTCGACCTTGACGAGCTGGGCGGACTGCTCGCCGGTGGGCTCGTAGTCGAGCGAGGCGTAACCCCGGGTCTTGGACTTCAGCTGGTCGAAGAAGTCGAAGACGATCTCGGCGAGCGGCAGGGTGTAGCGGATCTCGACCCGGTCCTCGGAGAGATAGTCCATGCCGAGCAGGGTGCCGCGGCGCTGCTGGCAGAGCTCCATGATCGCGCCGATGAACTCGCTGGGCGCCAGGACCGTGGCCCGGACGACCGGCTCGTGCACCTTGTCGATCTTGCCCTCGGGGAATTCACTCGGGTTGGTGACGGTGTGCTCGGTGCCGTCCTCCATCTCGACGCGGTAGACCACGTTGGGGGCGGTGGCGATGAGGTCGAGACCGAACTCGCGCTCCAGCCGCTCGCGGACCACGTCCAGGTGGAGCAGGCCGAGGAAGCCGACACGGAAGCCGAAGCCGAGCGCGGCCGAGGTCTCCGGCTCGTACACCAGGGCGGCGTCGTTGAGCTGGAGCTTGTCCAGGGCCTCGCGCAGGTCCGGGTAGTCCGATCCGTCCAGCGGGTACAGACCCGAGAACACCATCGGCTTGGGGTCCTTGTAACCGCCCAGCGCCTCGGTCGCCCCGTTGCTCAGGGAGGTGATCGTGTCACCGACCTTGGACTGCCGGACGTCCTTCACGCCGGTGATGATGTAGCCGACCTCGCCGACGCCGATGCCGTCGGACGGGGTCATCTCCGGGGAGGAGACACCGATCTCCAGCAGCTCGTGGGTGGCGCCGGTCGACATCATCCGGATGCGCTCGCGCTTGTTCAGCTGGCCGTCGACGACACGGACGTACGTGACGACACCGCGGTACGCGTCGTAGACGGAGTCGAAGATCATCGCGCGGGCCGGGGCATCCGCCTTGCCGACGGGCGCCGGGACGTCCCGGACCACCCGGTCGAGCAGCGCGTCCACGCCGACACCGGTCTTCGCGGAGACCTTGAGGACGTCCTCCGGCTGGCAGCCGATGAGGTTGGCCAGCTCCTCGGAGAACTTCTCCGGCTGGGCGGCCGGCAGGTCGATCTTGTTGAGCACCGGGACGATGGTGAGGTCGTTCTCCATCGCCAGGTAGAGGTTGGCGAGCGTCTGGGCCTCGATGCCCTGCGCCGCGTCGACCAGCAGGACCGTGCCCTCACAGGCGGCGAGCGAACGGGAGACCTCGTAGGTGAAGTCGACGTGTCCCGGGGTGTCGATCATGTTGAGGACGTGGGTGCTGCCCTGGCCCTCACCGGTGGTCGGCGCCCAGGGCAGCCGGACCGCCTGGGACTTGATGGTGATGCCACGCTCGCGCTCGATGTCCATCCGGTCGAGGTACTGAGCGCGCATCTGCCGCTGGTCGACCACACCGGTCAGCTGGAGCATCCGGTCGGCAAGGGTCGACTTGCCGTGGTCGATGTGCGCGATGATGCAGAAATTGCGGATCAGCGCCGGGTCGGTACGGCTCGGCTCGGGCACGTGGAGAGGAGTCGCGGGCACGCAGGGTCCTGATTCTTGAGACGCCGAACGCCGTGTCTCGGGTCGATGTCGGGTCGGTCGGATCTGTACGCGGATCTGTACGTAGCCCCCATCGTCCCACGCCTGCGGGGCGAAGACCGGTTTGGGCCGGTCGGAGCGCGGCTGGTACCGTGGACAGCTGTGCCCCGTGACCCTCGGGCCGCAGGACACACATCGAAGATCCAACGAACCTGAAAAGGCTCTTTCGTGGCGAACATCAAGTCCCAGATCAAGCGGAACAAGACGAACGAGAAGGCGCGCCTGCGTAACAAGGCCGTCAAGTCCTCGCTCAAGACCGCGATCCGCAAGGCCCGCGAGGCCGTCGTTGCGGGCGACGTCGAGAAGGCCACTGTGGCCGTTCGCGACGCCTCCCGTGCGCTCGACAAGGCTGTCTCGAAGGGTGTCATCCACAAGAACGCCGCCGCCAACAAGAAGTCGGCGCTGGCCACCAAGGTTGCCACCCTCCAGGGCTGAGCATTCTGATGTGATCGCCGGAACGGACCCAGCGGGCCCTCTCTCCCGCTCCTGACCGGCACCCGCGCCGCACACCGAACCTGCGTTCGCCACGCGGGTGCGGCGCACCGAGCGCACAACGAAGGCCCCCGTCGCTCCCTCCCCAGGGAGCGACGGGGGCCTTCGTCACATCCGGATTCAAGCCCGTCCGACGGCTGAGGACACCGCGAGGACACCGACACCGCGGCCGGCCCGGCGAACCGGCATCCGCTGCCGCTACCGCTACCGCCCCGTCCGTGCGGCCCGCGCCACCGCGACCACGGCCTTCTCCAGCGCGTACTCCGGATCGCCCCCGCCGCCCTTGACACCCGCATCCGCGTCCGCGACCGCCCGGAGCGCCACCGCGACCCCGTCCGGCGTCCACCCCCGCATCTGCTGACGCACCCGGTCGATCTTCCAGGGCGGCATGCCCAGCTCCCGGGCGAGGTCCGCCGGACGCCCACCGCGCGCCGACGAGAGCTTCCCGATCGCCCGGACGCCCTGGGCCAGCGCGCTGGTGATCAGCACGGGGGCCACTCCGGTCGACAGCGACCAGCGCAGGGCCTCCAGCGCCTCCGCCGCCCGCCCCTCGACCGCCCGGTCGGCGACCGTGAAGCTCGACGCCTCGGCCCGCCCCGTGTAGTAGCGCCCGACGACGGCCTCGTCGATCGTGCCCTCGACATCCGCGACGAGCTGCGAGACCGCGCTCGCCAGCTCCCGCAGATCGCTGCCGATGGAGTCGACCAGCGCCTGGCACGCCTCGGGGGTCGCGGACCGGCCCAGCGTCCGGAACTCGCCCCGCACGAAGGAGAGCCGCTCGGCGGGCTTGGTGGTCTTCGGGCAGGCGACCTCCCGCGCCCCGGCCTTGCGTGCCGCGTCGAGCAGCCCCTTGCCCTTGGCGCCGCCCGCGTGCAGCAGCATGAGGGTGATCTCCTCGACCGGGTCGTCGAGGTACTTCTTGACGTCCTTGATCGTGTCGGCGGAGAGGTCCTGCGCGTTGCGCACGATCACCACCTTGCGCTCAGCGAAGAGCGAGGGGCTCGTCAGCTCGGCGAGGGTGCCCGGCTGAAGCTGGTCGGAACTGAGGTCCCGGACGTCCGTGTCGGCGTCGGAGGCGCGGGCCGCCGCCACCACTTGCTGCACGGCACGGTCCAGGAGCAGGTCCTCCTGCCCCACGGCGAGCGTGAGGGGGGCGAGCGGGTCGTCGGTGGAATTCCTTCTGGTGGCCATCGCCGTCCAGCATCCCACGGGCCACTGACAGCCCGGCTGCGGCCGCCGCCGGGGCACGGCCGCCCATGCCCGAGAATGGGCGGGTGAGCGACGTGAGACATGTACTGGTGCTGCCCGACCGCGATGCCGCCGAGGAGGCCGCCGGAGAACTGGCCGACCGGTTCGGGGTCACCGAGGAGCCACAGCTCGTGCGCGACGCGCTGGCCGGCGAGGACGACGCCGAGGACGCCCAGTGGCTGGTGGTCGTGGAGGATCCGGACGGGCGCCTGGACTCCGCGGCGCTCGACGGATTCGCCGCGGAGTACGAGGGGTGGCTGGAGGCGCCGTAAAGGCCGCCGGAACTCCGGCCCGGGGCCGGGGCCGGGGCCGAAGCCGGATCCCGAACCGCGGCCGGATCCGAGGCCGAAGCCGGAGCCGAGGCCGAAGCCGGAGCCAAGACCGGAGCAGAGGCCGAAGCCGTCAGCTCTTCGGGACGATCTGGATGTCCATGTCGATGGAGATGCTGGAACCGACCGCCGCGATGCCACGGGCGAGCATCGTCTGCCAGGTGAGGGTGAAGTCCTCGCGGTGCAGCTCCGTGGTGGCGCGGCACGCGGCGCGGGTCTCGCCCTCCAGGCCGTTGCCGAGGCCGAGGTACTGGGTGTCCAGCATGACCGTACGGCTCACCCCGTGCAGGGTGAGCGCGCCGCTCACACCCCAGCGGGTGCCGCCCCGGTGGACGAATCGGTCGCTGTAGAACTCCAGTGTCGGATAGCGGCCGACGTCGAGGAAGTCGCCCGAACGCAGGTGGTCGTCGCGCATCTGGACGTTCGTGTCGATCGAGGCGGCGTCGACGATCACGTGCATGGCCGAGTTCTCCATGCGGTCGGCGATCCGGACCGCGCCCGCGAAGGTGTTGAACCGGCCGTGGATGCGGGCCATCCCGATGTGACGGGCCGTGAACCCGATCTGGGAGTGCATCGGCTCGATCTCCCACTCGCCCGGGTCGGGCAGCTGCGGGGGCGCGGAGACCTGGAGCATCACATCGCCCAGGCCCGCGTGACCGCCCTCGGTCACCGCGGCCGAACCGTGGAACGGGGTGAAGCCCTCCGCCGTGACGGCCACTCGGTACTCCCCCGCCGGGACGGTGGCGAGGACATGGCCGTACGGGTCCGTCTCGCCGCCGACGATCTTGCGCCCCGCAGCATCCGTGACCACGAACTCGGCTTGCTGGACAGCCTCGTTGACCGGGTCGAGCACCCGGCAGCTGAGGACACCCGCGGAGTCCGGTACGGCAAGACCGGCGAGGGCGCTGCCGCGTACCGCACCCGTCGCTCCTTTGTTTCCGAGCCAACGGCCGAACATCTTCACGCACTCCCGGGGGCGGTTTCACCTCGGGCCGGAGGGCTGGACGTCGTTGTCGGAGCAGCGGCCCGCCGACGAGCATGCATTCGATCACCCTTGTGGCGTTCGAGGCAAACAGCGCGGCTCGCAAGGGCTTGGGTGGAGGTGTTACCGAAGGTCCGAATTGATCGTTCCGTTTGTGTGTGTCACCCATTCGGTACGGAAGTACCGGCCCCCCGGTCGGGCGGAAGCCGGTCGAGACGCATCCCGAAGTGCTCGCGGTAGGCGGCGAAGACCTCTTCGTCGCTGTGCAGTTCGGTCTCGTGGCGGTCCTCGCCCACCGTCGTGAGGAGCCTGCGGCCCTTGAGCGTGATCCGCCCGGTGGCGGTGAAGCGTGAGCAGACCGGCCCCCGGGTGAAGCCGGAGTCGGGAGAGGTCCGGTGGTACCAGGAACCGGCCCGGAAGTCGGCGAGCGCCCGGGGCCGCAGGTCCAGACGGAACTGGGGCGTGCCGTCCCGCAGCACCTCCAGATCCCCGTACTCCCCGGCGCCCCCGGCTCCTTCGGGGCCGCCCGCGTCCACGATGTGCTCCGCAGGGGCCGGTGCGATCCGGAAGGTGCCGCGCGGGTCCTCCTGGTCCGTACGGTCGCCGAGCGGCAAGGGGTGCTGGGCGTGGTCGCCGAAGCCGACGTCGGCCAGCCACGGCCCGCTGCCGTCGTCCGTCTCCACCCGCAGCGCCATGTGGTCGTACGGGATGCCGAGCCGCCCCCCCGTCGCCGTGGACCCGCGCCTGGAGCAGCGTGACCCGGAACCCGAGCGACCGCAGCAGCGCGGCGAAGGCGCCGTTGAGTTCGTAGCAGAACCCGCCGCGGCGGTCCGCCACGACCTTGTCGAGGAGCGCCTCCTCCTCCAGCACGATGTCCTCGCCGAGGTGGATGGAGAGGTTCTCGAAGGGCACGGAGGTGAGGTGGCGCAGTTGCAGTTCGCGCAGCGCCGCTGCATCGGCGCGGGCGGGCCGGGCGGCGCCGATGCGCTCCAGGTAGGAGTCGGTGGTCTGCTGCGATCTGGGGTCCATGCCGTCAGTCTGTCCCGGCACGCGACGCTCTGCCATGAGCCGGTGGTCGTAGGACCGTCGGGACGCGTGCGGCGCCGTGCGCCGATGGTCCTAGGTCCGGCGGCTGAGGTGCGATGCCCCGCCCGTTCACTAGCGTGGCGGGCATGACGAATCCGGAGCCGGCGCGCAGCCGCGAACAGCGCAAGCAGGACGTGCTCGATCACCTGGAGAAGGACGAGGACGCCTGGGTGTCGACCTCCTCCGCCGACGGGGCACCGACCCTCGTTCCCCTCTCGTTCGTCTGGGACCGGGAGACCCTGCTGATGGCCACCCGGCGCACCAACCCGACGGCGGTCAACGTGACACCGGCCGGGCAGGCCAGGATCGCGCTGGGCCACACCCGCGATGTGGTCCTCATCGAGGCGACGGCGGAGGTCGTCGAGGGCGCGGACCTTCCCGTCGAGTCGGGCGACGCCTTCGCCGCCAAGCTCAACTGGGACCTGCGGGGCCGTTCCGCCTGGGTGTACCTGCGGTTCACGCCGTACGCGGTCAGGGCCTGGCGGGAGGAGAACGAGCTCGCCGGCCGTGAACTGATGGCCGAGGGCCGGTGGCTGGACTGATCGCTCCGTCATGACCGGCCCACCGCCCGCAGTCCCCGCCCGGCGCCGGTCACCGCGATCGCTCCGTCCCTGTCGGTGCGGAGCACCACCGCTCCCCCGGACCTGAGCGCCTCGACCGTCCGGGCGGCAGGGTGCCCGTACGGGTTGCCCCGGCCCACGCTCACCAGGGCCAGCCGCGGATGCGCGCTGCGCAGCAGGGCGGCGTCCTGGTGGGCGGAGCCGTGGTGGGCGACCTTGAGCACATCGACCGGCGGCAGTGCCGGGTGGCTGCGCAACAGCCCCTGCTGGGCCGGGGGTTCGAGGTCGCCGAGGAGCAGCAGGGTGAGCCCGCCGGCCCGTACGAACAGGGTGACGCTCGCGTCGTTCGGCTCGTCCGGCACGGGGCCGACGGCCGGGCCCGCAGCCGTGGTGGTCCCGTCGCCCGGTGGCCACAGCGTCTGCCAGTCGAGCGGTCCGATCCGGCGCCGCTCGCCGGGGGCGGACCGCACCATGGGGACGCCGGCCGCGGCTGCCGTTCTCCTGACGAACGCGGCCTGTTCCGGGGGTTCGTCCAGGCTCGTCGTCTGGATCGCACCCACCGCCCTGCCCCGCAGCACACCGGCCAGGCCCCGCACGTGGTCGGCGTGGAAGTGGGTGAGCAGCAGCAACGGGACACGGGTGATGCCCAGGTCGCGCAGGCACCGGTCGGCGAGCCGGGGGTCGGGTCCGGCGTCGACGACGACTCCCGAACCGGGCCCGGCCGCCAGCACCAGGGCATCCCCCTGACCGACGTCGCACATCGCGAACGCCCAGCCGGGCGGCGGCCATCCGGTGATCACCCTGGTCAGCGGCACCGGGCGGAGCACCGCGAGCACGAGCAGCAGCGCGGCCGCCGCGCAGATCCAGGGCCGGCGCCCGACCCGCCGTACGAACAGCACCAGCAGCACCGTCAGCGCGGCCAGCAGCAGCGCCCCCGGCCTGCCGTCGGGCCAGTCGGTCTCCGCCCCGGGGAGCCCCGCTCCGGTCCGGGCCACGGACGCGATCCAGCCGGCCGGCCACCCCGCCACCCGGGCGAGCAGTTCGGCCACCGGCATGGCCACCGGCGCCGTGGCCAGCGCGGCGAACCCGAGCACCGTGGCGGGCGCCACCGCGAACTCGGCCAGCAGGTTGCACGGGATCGCCACCAGGCTCACCCGGGAGGCGAGCAGCACCACGACGGGCGCGCACACCGCCTGCGCGGCCGCCGCGGCAGCCAGCGCCTCCGCGAGCCGTGGCGGCACCCGCCGGCGTTGCAGGGCTTCGCTCCATCGCGGAGCCAGCGTCAGAAGCGCCCCGGTGGCCAGAACCGACAGGACGAAGCCGTAACTGCGGGCCAGCCACGGGTCGTAGAGCACCAGCAGCAGCGCGGCGGCGGCCAGTGCGGGGATCAGCGACCTGCGCCGTCCGGTGCCGATGGCCAGCAAGGTGATCAGACCGCAGGCCGCCGCCCGCAGCACGCTCGGTTCGGGCCGGCAGACGAGCACGAAGGTGAGGGTGAGTCCGCCGCCGAGCAGAGCCGTAGCCCGCAGCGGGATCCCCAGCCGGGGTGCCAGTCCCCGGCGTTCGACGCGCAGCGCGCTGCCGGGCGGTCCGATGAGCAGGGCGAGCAGAATCGCCAGGTTCGCTCCCGAAACGGCCATCAGGTGGGTGAGGTCGGTCGCCCGGAACGCCTCGTGCAGTTCCGGCGTGACGCGCGTGGTGTCACCGACGACCAGTCCCGGCAGCAGCGCCCGCGCATCGGCGCCGAGGCCCTTGGTCGCGGCGCGCAGCCCGGCCCGCAAGCCGCCCGCCGTGCGCTGCAGACGGGTGGGTGGGCCGATGACACGCGGCGGCCCCTTTCCTCCGGGCCGCAGCACCGCGCTCGCACGTTCCCCCGCGTGCAGCGGCGGGGCGAGCCGGCCGTCGACGCGCAGCCGGGTGGACGGCAGCAACCGCTGCCACTGCGCGATCGCGTCGCCGGGTGTGACGACGACCAGTACCGGCGTGCGCAGGCGTACGGCCGTGCCGTCCCGCCCGGCCAGCCGGACGATCTCGGCGTCCAGGAGCAGGGACACCGGGGTGCTGTGGTCACCGCGTACCCGGGGTGTCGTGCGACGGGCGTCGGAGGTCAGGATGATCTCCGCCTCGATGCGCGCGAACTGCCCGGCGAGCCCGGGCACCGGCCCCTGCCGCGCACCGGCCTTGTACAGACCGGACGACGCCGCCCCCGCCGCCCCGCAGAGCAGCACCGCCGCGACAGCCGTGGTGCGCAGTCGCCACCCACCGCCGGCACCTCCCTCCGCGCGACCGTCACCACCGGCACGTGCCGCGCGTACGGCCCGGAGCGGCGCGAAGCCCGGCACGGCCACCAGGACCATGGCTGCCCCGAGGCAGAGCACCACCCCCACGGCCACCCAGCGTCCGGGCGCTCCCAGGGCGGAAGCGGCACCCACCCATGCCGCCAGCGCGGGCGGGACCAGCCGCAGATCGAGCGGGCCCTCCTGACGCGGATCGGAGAGTCCGAGCCGCCGCCCCGACGCCGCGTGGACGTCCTGGGAACTCACGGTCGCACCAGGGGCTGGAGATCCGCGAACCGGCGGTCGCCGATGCCGTTGACCTCGCGGAGTTCGTCGACGGACCGGAAACCCCCGTGCTGGGTCCGGTAGTCGATGATGTGCTGCGCCAGGACCGGGCCGACGCCCGGCAGGGTGTCGAACTGTTCCGGCGTCCCGCTGTTGAGGCTCACCGGTCCGGCGGGGGCACCGCTCGCCGCAGCCGGACCGCCGGTGCCTGCGCCCGTACCGCCCGCGGCAGCCGGGCCGGGCGGGGCACCCACGATGATCTGCTCTCCGTCCACGAGCACCCGGGCCCGGTTGAGGCCGTCGAGGTCCACGCCGGGGCGGGCCCCGCCCGCCACGCGCAGCGCGTCCGCGACCCGGGACCCGGACGGCAGCCGGTGGATCCCGGGCCTTCGCACCTTCCCGCCCACGTCCACCACGATCTGCGCGCCCGGAACGCCTGAACCGGCCGGACCGGCCGGACCCCCCGGACCGGCGGCAGGCGCCGCCCCTGGAGACGGTTCGGGCGTGACGGGCCCGCCCGCGTCCGCGTCCGCCCCCGAAGCCGCGGCCTCACCGACACGCTCCGGAGCCCGAACGGATGCGGGGCGGTCGGACCAGAAGTGCATCGCGGCGAACACCGCAGCCGCGACGAGCACGACGGTGAGGGCGGCCAGCGTCTTCGGCTCCAGCCCGCACCTGAGCTGGAGCCACACCGGCAGCCGCTCCCGCAGCGCGGGAACGGCCCGCTCCCAACGACCCGCAGAAGCCGAACCCGTGGTCGAACCCTGAACCTCTGCCGGCCCCGGCCCCGGCCCCAGCCCCGGCCCCGCCACAGCCACAGGCGGAGAAGAGGACGCGACCGCCGTGGCGATGGAGGCCTCCGCCCCCAACCCCAGCACCGGCCGTGCGACCCGCCCCCCGTATCCGCCCGCCATGAGCGCATCCGCGCGACTGCGCGAGGCCGCGGCCGCGGCAGCGGTGGCGTTGCGGCCTCGCGACTGCCGCCTACCAGGTCCTGCGGCCGAACCACCCGGACCTCCCGGACCGCCCCGGACACGTCCGTCCGAGGCCGGAACACGGCCGGGCCCGCTGCCGGCTCCACCGGCCGTACGCACGGCGGCACGAGTCGCTGCACGGGTTGTCGCGCGAGCGGTTGCACGAGTGGTTGCACGATGTGATCGGGAAGCCATGCCTCACGACGCTAGGCACTTCCGTCGGATCCCGCCGAGCACACCCAATTCCGGTGGAAAAACAGCTGGTTGTGAACAACTCCGGCACTCCGGAGAGTGACGCCACAAGTAAGGCCACCCAGCCACGCCGGAAGATCAGCCAAGCAAGATCAGCTGGGCAGGATCAGCGCGGAGAGATCACAGCTCCCAGCAGCCCCGGACCGGTATGGGCGCCGATCACCGCGCCCACCTCGCTGACATGCAGGTCGACGAGGCCGGGAACGCGCTCCGCCAGCCGCTCGGCCAGTCGCTCGGCCCGCTCCGCGGCCGCGAGGTGATGCACCGCGATGTCCACCCGCCCGCTGCCGGACCGCTCGGCGACGATCTCCTCCAGCCGGGCGATGGCCTTCGAGGCGGTCCGCACCTTCTCCAGCAGTTCGATCCGGCCGCCGTCGAGCTGGAGGATCGGCTTCACGGCAAGGGCCGAACCGAGGAGGGCCTGCGCCGCGCCGATCCGCCCGCCTCGGCGCAGATAGTCCAGGGTGTCGACGTAGAAGTAGGCCGAGGTGCCTGCCGCGCGCTTCTCGGCGGCGGTCACGGCGTCGTCCGCGCTGCCGCCCGCCTCCGCCGCCTCCGCCGCCGCCAGGGCGCAGAACCCGAGCGCCATGGCGACCATCCCGGTGTCCACCACCCGCACCGGCACCGGGGCATCCTTCGCGGCGAGGAGAGCCGCGTCGTACGTACCGGAGAACTCGGCCGACAGGTGCAACGAGACGATGGCACTCGCTCCCGCGTCGGCCGCCGCACGGTAGGCGGCGGAGAAGACCTCGGGGCTGGGCCTCGACGTCGTCACGGAGCGGCGCTTCTGCAGGGCCAGCGCGAGCGAGCGGGCGGAGATCTCGGTGCCCTCCTCCAGCGCCTGGTCGCCGAGGACGACGGTCAGCGGCACTGCGGTGATGCCATGCCGTTCCATCGCCTGGGGCGGCAGGTAGGCCGTGGAATCGGTGACGATCGCGACATGGCGGGACATGAGCGGGAGATTACCTGCCGGGGCGGGGACCCGGCAGTCCGACCCCGACCGAATGATCAGTACCGGTCGCTTCGCGCCGCATCCTGCCACGTCCGTTCAAAGCCTCGCGACACGTCCGTTCAAAAGCCTCGTGCCCCATCCACGCGCAACCTCGTGCCACGTCCACGCGAAGCCCTCTGCCCCATCCACGCGCAGCCTCGCGCCCCATATCCGCCCAGAGCCTCGCCGTCCGACCCTCAGTTGGTGGTCTCCGGCCGCGCCGTCTTCTGCCACGGATACCCGGCCCCGGTCCGCCGAAGCGGGTCCGCGCCCGCAATGGCCTGGGCGGTCCCCCCGTCGGCTCCCGGGTCCTTCACGGGCGGCTCCTGACGGCGGTCCGCGGGGCGTGCCGTCCCCGGCTCGGGGTCCTCCGTCGTCCAGTGCCGCAGCGCACCGGCCTCCACGTCGATCTGTACGTTCAGCGCCGCCAGGTCGTCGTCGGCGAACTGCCGCGCCCGGTCGCGCGCCGCCCACCGCAGCGACTCCGCGGCCCGGGTGATCCGGTCGGTGCGCTCCTTCAGCCCGGGCAGCAAGGACGCCACCGTCGCCCGGTCGGGCTCGCGCTCCAGCCGCTTCAGGTCCTCGTCCAGTTCACGGCCATGCACTCCGAGGCGCTCGAACAGTCCCAGCGACTCCGACAGCGAGGCGTCCTCGACCACACCCGTCTGCAGCGCCTCCTGCGTGGCGCGCATCGAGGTGCGCAGCGAGAGGCGGAGCTGGGCCAGCTCGCTGCCGACGCCCAGCTGTCCGTAGCTCTTGGCGCGCAGCGTGGTGTCCTCCACCGTGCGGCGGGCCTGCGTCAGCGTGCGGTCCACGCCGCGCTTCGCCGCCCCGATGACCTTGACGGTCGCGTAGACGCCGAGGGCCATGAAGGCGACGACGAGCAGCCCCAGAATCAGGATCACGGCTTCCATGAGCGCCCCTCGGATGGTGTGACGGCTTCCGGCACGGTTTCACCCGCTCCTCCACCGTAAACGGAACGGGCAGGCGGAGGGTTCCATTGGAACCCCCAACCTGCCCGTAGGGGAAAGCCCTCACACCGTCACGACGACGGGTGCCGCGGCCGCCGGCTAGGCCGGAACGATGTTCACCAGCTTCGGCGCCCGGACGATCACCTTGCGGATGCCCGCCCCGTCCAGGGCCGCGACGACCGCCGGGTCGGCCAGGGCCAGGGTCTCCAGCTCGGCGTCCGTGATCGACGGGGAGATCTCCAGGCGCGCCCGGACCTTGCCCTTGATCTGGACGACGCAGGTCACGGTCTCGTCCACGACGTACGCCGGGTCGGCGACCGGGAAGTCCTGGTGCACGACCGACTCGGTGTGGCCCAGCCGGCGCCACAGCTCCTCGGCGATGTGCGGCGCCAGCGGCGCCACCAGCAGCACCAGGGCCTCTGCGACGGAACGCGACAGCGGGCCGCCCGCCTTCGTCAGGTGGTTGTTCAGCTCGGTGACCTTGGCGATGGCCGTGTTGAAGCGCATCCCGGCCATGTCCCCGCCGACACCGTCGATCGCCTTGTGCAGCGCGCGCAGCGTGTCCTCGCCGGGCTCGGCGTCGACGACGGTGACCTCGCCGCTCTCCTCGTCGACGACGTTGCGCCACAGCCGCTGCAGCAGCCGGTACTGGCCGACGACCGCGCGGGTGTCCCAGGGGCGCGACACGTCCAGGGGACCCATGGCCATCTCGTACAGGCGCAGGGTGTCCGCGCCGTACTCGCCGCAGATCTCGTCGGGCGTCACGGCGTTCTTCAGGGACTTGCCCATCTTGCCCAGGACGCGGGAGACCTTCTCACCCTCGTAGTAGTAGGCCCCGTCACGCTCCTCGACCTCGGCCGCCGGGACCGCGATGCCGCGGCTGTCCCGGTAGACGAACGCCTGGATCATGCCCTGGTTGTACAGCTTGTGGAAGGGCTCGGCGGACGAGACGTGGCCCAGGTCGTGCAGCACCTTGGACCAGAAGCGGGCGTACAGCAGGTGCAGTACGGCGTGCTCGGCACCGCCCACGTACAGGTCGACACCACCGGTCGGCTGCCCCTCGCGCGGGCCCATCCAGTACTGCTCGATCGCCGGGTCGACCAGCTTGTCGCTGTTGTTCGGGTCCAGGTAGCGCAGCTCGTACCAGCAGGAACCGGCCCAGTTGGGCATGGTGTTGGTCTCGCGGCGGTACTTCTTCGGGCCGGCGCCGTCGCCCAGGTCCAGCGTGACGTCGACCCAGTCGGCGTTGCGCGACAGCGGGGTCTCGGGCTGGGTGTCGGCGTCGTCCGGGTCGAAGGTGCGCGGCGAGTAGTCGTCGACCTCCGGCAGCTCCAGGGGCAGCATCGACTCGGGCAGCGGGTGGGCGATGCCGTCCTCGTCGTACACGATCGGGAAGGGCTCGCCCCAGTAGCGCTGGCGGCTGAACAGCCAGTCGCGCAGCCGGAAGTTGACGGTGCCCTCACCGACGCCGTGCTCCTTCAGCCACTCGGTGATCCGGATCTTGGCGTCGACGACGCCCAGGCCGTCCAGGGAGATCTCGTCGTTGGCGGAGTTGACCAGCTTGGCGTCGTACGAGCCGAAGGCGTCCTCCCACGTCGAGGCGTCCGTGCCGCGGTCGTCCGACGGCTCGACGACGCAGCGGATCGGCAGCTCGAAGGCGCGCGCGAAGGCGAAGTCCCGGGGGTCGTGCGCCGGCACGGCCATGATCGCGCCGGTGCCGTAGCCCATCAGGACGTAGTCGGCGATGAAGACGGGGACCCGCTCGCCGCTGACCGGGTTGGTCGCGTACGCGCCGGTGAAGACGCCGGTCTTGTCCTTGGCCTCGGCCTGCCGCTCCACGTCGGACTTGGCGGCGGCCTGCTTGCGGTAGGCGGTGACGGCCTCGGCCGGGGTGGCGTGGCCGCCGGTCCAGACCGGGTGGGTGCCGTCGGGCCAGGCGGCCGGAATGATCCGCTCGACCAGCTCGTGCTCCGGCGCCAGCACCATGTAGGTGGCGCCGAACAGGGTGTCCTGGCGGGTGGTGAACACGGTGATGTCGCCGGCGCCGTCGACCGGGAAGTCGACGCGCGCGCCCTCGGAGCGGCCGATCCAGTTGCGCTGCTGCAGCTTGATGGCCTCGGGCCAGTCCAGCCCGTCCAGGTCGTTCAGCAGCCGGTCCGCGTAGGCGGTGATGCGCATGTTCCACTGGCGCAGCTTGGACTTGAAGACGGGGAAGTTGCCGCGCTCGGAGCGGCCGTCGGCCGTGACCTCCTCGTTGGCCAGCACCGTGCCCAGACCGGGCGACCAGTTGACGGGCGCGTCGGAGGCGTAGGCCAGCCGGTGATCGCTCAGGATGTCGGCGCGCTCGGCGGCGCTCAGGGCGCTCCAGTCACGGCCGTCCGGGGTCGGGCGCTCGCCGGACTCGAACTGGGCGACCAGTTCGGCGATCGGCCGGGCGCGGTCCGCGTCGGTGTCGTACCAGGAGTTGAAGATCTGCAGGAAGATCCACTGGGTCCACTTGTAGTACTCCGACTCGATCGTGGCGAACGAGCGGCGCTTGTCGTGGCCCAGGCCCAGCCGGCGCAGCTGCGCCGTCATGTTCTCGATGTTGGCCTCGGTCGAGATCCGCGGGTGCGTGCCGGTCTGTACGGCGTACTGCTCCGCGGGCAGGCCGAAGGCGTCGAAGCCCAGGGTGTGCAGGACGTTGTGGCCGGTCATCCGCTGGTGACGGGCGAAGACGTCGGTGGCGATGTAGCCCAGCGGGTGGCCGACGTGCAGGCCCGCGCCCGAGGGGTACGGGAACATGTCCATGATGAACTTCTTGGGCTTGGCGGCCTGCTCCGGATCGCCCGCCAGGTCACCGGTCGGGTTCGGCGCCTCGTAGGTGCCGTCGGCGTCCCAGAAGTCCTGCCAGCGTGCCTCGATGTCGGCGGCCATCGCTGCCGTATAGCGGTGCGGCGCAGCAACGTCGGCTGCGGAATTCGTCTCGCTCATGATCCTCAAAGCTCCATCGATCGTCATCTGCCGGCGCCCACGTCTACGGACACGCGTCTGGGGAAACGAAAAATCCCCTCGCACAGGAGGGGACGCCGCGCCGATGCCGACCAGGCGTTCTCACCGGTCGGGACTGATCAGCGCGGCTCGCTAAGCAGAAGGCGTACGGCACGCATGGCGTCAGGGTACCGCACAGGCCCGGCCCCCTTCCGGGCACCGCCGGTCCGTGGACAGGACGCGATGCGAAACGTGCGGCAGAACGTCCGGGAAGCGGCGGTTACTCCGCGTAACGCCCTCTATCGGGGCAACCACTCAAACCCCGTACCGGCCGGTACGGCCCGACTTAGCATGCGGCAACGGGACCGCTTTGCCGAGCCATTCGGAGTCGCCCCCATGAACCCTCATCGCAGGATCCGCTCATCGGCCGCCCCTCTGCGGGGGCCGGGCCGACCGGTACAGGGCGGGCTGACCGTCGCCGTGCTGGTTCTCCTCCCGCTGCTCGCCGTGGCGGGCAGCGACGGTCTGCGCGCCACGTTCGACTTCACCGCCGGTGTTCTCTCGCTGGTCTCGCTCACCGCCGCGGTGGGCTGGGGCCTGCTCGCCACCGACCGGATGTTCCTCTCCTCCCGGCAGCGGCTGATCGGCCAGGCCGTCCACCGCACCGCCGCGGCCGCCTCGCTGGGCTTCCTGCTGCTCCATGTCACGGTGAAGGTCTCGCTGGGGCATGTGGAGCTGCTCGGCGCCCTCATACCCTTCGGGCTCGGCGTCGGCGGTACGGCCGGGCTGATCGGCTTCGGTGCGCTGGCCGGGCTGCTGATGGTGGTGGCCGCCGCGACCGGCGCCCTGCGCAGCGCCTTCGCCACCCCCAGCAGGGTCGCCGGACGCTGGCGGGCCCTGCACGCGCTGTCCTACCCGGCCTGGTGCGCGGCCCTGGTGCACGGCCTGTACGCGGGCCGGCCGCCCGCGGTCTGGGTCGTCGTCATGTACGGCCTGTCCCTGGCCGCGGTGGCGGCCGCACTGGGTCTGCGGATGCTGCCGCCGCCGGTGAAGCGGCGGATCGCCGCGACGGTCACCGCACTGATCAGGCCGGAGGCACTGCCCGAACCCGAGCCGGTGATCCGCGAGGCCCCGCTGCCCGGCGCTGACACCGCGGCCCTGCCGGGGGCGTACGGCACGGGCGACGCCGGCCGGGGCGGCCTCGGCCACCAGGTGCGCGGCACCCCGCTGCCCTCCTCCTTCGAACGCCCCCGGACCACCCTCGCGCCGCCGGCGCCGCCGCTCCACGAGGCCCCGCCCCGCAGCGCGGACCGCCTCTCCATGGGCCCGCTCCCGAGCCCTCCCGGCGGCCGTACGGACCCGGGTCCCGGCATCGCCGCCGGCTACCGCGCGGTCTCCCTGGCCACCGGCCCCACCGCCCCGCAGCAGCCGTCCGCGCGCTGGCCGGCGCCGTCCCCCGCCCCGCCCGCGCAGGCACTGCGCCCGCCGCCCGCGCCCGCGGAGCCGGCGCGCGCTCCGTACGAACCCGCGCAGCCGCGGCGTGCGAAGAACGATCCGTTCGCGCCCCGCGATCCCTTCGAGCCCGGTCCGGTCTTCACCCCCGTGCAGCCCGTCGGCTCCCCCTATGTCCCCGTCCAGGAGTCCCCGTACGGCGCCGGGGCGGCAACCTCTCCACTGCCGGCCGTCGACGACACCGCGCCGCTTCCGGGGCCGTTCTATCCGCCCCCGGCCGGAGAACCCTGGACCGCACCCGCAGGAGACCGACCGTGAACATCCCCCTCCCCGACGTCCCCGAAGTCCGCGTCGTCGGCCTCCCTCAGCTGACCAGCGGCTTCGACCTGGTGGAGCGGCTCGACCTCGGCATGCACCTGAAGGTGCACGGCCCGCTGGAACCGATGACCGGCGAACGCCTGGCGGAACTCGCCGAGTCCATTTCGCTGAACGGCCGCGGCGGTGCCGGGTTCCCCTTCGGCAGGAAGCTGCGGGCCGTCGCCAAGTCGTCGATCAAGCGAGGGGTGCGGCCGGTCGTCGTGATCAACGGCAGCGAGGGCGAGCCCGCCTGCCGCAAGGACACCGTGCTGCTCAACCGCGCACCGCACCTCATCCTGGACGGCGCGCTGCTGGCCGCCGAGGCGCTCGGCGCCCGGACGCTGATCGTGGCGGTCACCCGCAACTCCACGGAGATCTCGGTGCGCTCGGCGCTCGCCGAGCGGGGGCTTTCCGACCGGCGCGGCCAGGCCCTGCGCGCCCGGGTGGTGCGGACACCGGAGCGGATGGTGTCCGGTGAGGCCTCGGCCGTCATCCGGGCGGCCTCCGGTGGCCCCGCCCTGCCGCCGGGCCGCCGCGAGCGGGCCGCCGAGTCGGGGGTCGGCGGCGCCCCCACCCTGCTGTCGAACGCGGAGACGTACGCACAGCTCGCCGTCGCCGCCCGCATCGGCGCCCGCCGCTACGGGAACACCGGCCTGCCCGACGAGCCCGGCACGGTGCTCCTCACGCTCTCCGGCGCGGTCGCGCGTCCGATGGTCATCGAGGTGCCCACCGGAGTGCCGCTGCGGTACGTGCTCCAGCTGGCCGGCGCCCCGCCGCTGCCGCAGGGCGTGCTGACGGGCGGCTACCACGGCAACTGGATCACCGCGAACGCCACGCACGACGCCGTCGTCTCCCGGGAGTCGCTGGCCGCGGCGGGCGGGGCGCTGGGCGCCGGGGCGATCCTGCCGATCGGACCGGAGACCTGCCCGCTGGGCGAGTCCCTGCGGGTGGCGAACTGGCTGGCCGCCGAGACCGCGGGCCAGTGCGGCCCGTGCAAGCTCGGACTGCCGGCCGCCGCGGGCGGCCTCTCCGACGTGCTGAACGGCGGCGGGCCCGCCGCCCTTGAGGCGCTGCGCGAGGTGACCCTCGCGGTCAAGGGACGGGGCGCCTGCAAACACCCGGACGGTTCGGCGCGCTTCCTGGGCTCCACGCTCTCCGCCTTCACGGACGACCTGGCCGCGCACGTCCTGGACGGCGGCTGCGGCCGCCCGACGCTCGGCGTCCTCCCGCTGCCCGCACCCGGCTACCAGGATCTGGAGGAGTCCATTCCGAGCGGCGAGAAGCTCGCCGTGGACTGGACGCTCTGCCGGGGCCACGGACTCTGCGCGGACATCGTCCCGGAGCTGATCAGGCTGGGCCCCGACGGATACCCGGCGCTCGCGGACGCCGCCGTCCCGATGCATCTGCGGGGGCGCGCCCAGCGTGCCGTACGCCGGTGCCCCGCCCTGGCGCTCCGGATCGAGCAGCAGGCCCCCGAACGGCCCGCGCTGCCGCCTGCCGCCGGACGGAAGGCCCTGGGCAGCGGCCGGAGTTGACCGCACGACAAAGAGCAGCGGACCATCCGGTTCGGATGGTCCGCTGCTCGATCTTCACTGTGGAGCTAAGGAGAATTGAACTCCTGACCTCCTGCATGCCATGCAGGCGCTCTACCAACTGAGCTATAGCCCCGCGTCGCGCCGCCCGGTCTCCCGTGGCGACATCGAGAACATTACCGGTCTCCCCGGCCGTCCACCAAATCGTTTCCGATCGGTCCGCCCGCGGCCCCTCCACGGGTCCCGGTCACGGGTCACCGGTCAGGCGGTGGCGAAGGAGTAGAAGCGCTTCAGCGTGCAGTGCTCCTCCAGCAGCCGGCCGTAGATCGGCTCCCCCTCCAGCTCCCGGTAGGTCTCGATGGGGTCTCCCTTTATGACCAGCGCCCGTGCACATTCCTCGCACCAGTACTGAAAATCCACGTTGACCGGGTCCATGTCCCTGACGATCGGCGTACCGCTGCCGCACCAGTCGCACTTCCGCCTGTGTGCACCCATGGATCAGCTCCGGCTGCGGCCGCGGGCCGTACACGAGTGGCGGGTTCCGGCGTCGCCGCCGGGCGTGCGGACCGCCGGGGGCGAGCTGCCGGCGCCGTCGCGGGCCCGGCGGACGAAGGGCAGGTCCGGGACCTCGTGGCGGCTCGCAGGCATCGCACACTCCATCCCGTTCGGTCCGTCTCCCCTTCCGGCGGTCCGATTCTGCCATGACCCCGCAAGGGGGTCAGCCCACCGGAGATCCCACCCTCCGCCGACGCCTCACCAGACCCGCGAGCGCACCCATGACGGCGGCCGCCGACAGGGCGAGCGCACACACCCACAACGCCTCACCCGAACCCTGCGCCCCAGGCGTATCAAGGCGGTTGAGGTAGAGCGTGCCGAACGCCGCGACGCCGATCAGCTGGCCGAGCTGGGTGACGGTCACCAGCACACCGCTGGCGTCGGCGGCGTCCTGCGGCCGTACGTTCGCCAGCGCCCCCGTCAGGGTGGGGCTGAAGCCCAGCGCCAGCCCGCAGCCCGTGGCGACGAACGCCGCGTAGAGCCCCGCCCCGCCGTCACCGCCGCTCCGCATGGCCAGGCCGACGCCCGCCGATCCGGCCGCCAGGAGGAGGAAGCCGAACGGGACCAGGACCCCCTGGAGCCGGGCCGGCCAGCGTCGCCAGGTCAGCCCCACCGCTCCGAAGACCAGGGCGGTCGGGACGAACATCAGTCCGGCGTGCAGCGGCGAGTACCCCAGACCGCCCTGGACGTGCAGCGCCATGGTGAACAGGAAGCCCGCGTTCACCGCCATCACCAGCAGGATGCGCAGAGCCGCCCGGGCGATGCCGGGGAGGCGGAGCACGCCGAGCGCGATCAGGGGTGCGCCGCCGCGCGCGGCCAGCCGTGTCTCGTACGCCGCGAACCCGGCGAGGAGCAGCACGGAGGCGAGCAGACAGATCCAGGTCCAGGCCGGCCAGCCCAGCTCCTGCCCGAGCACCAGCGGGACGGTCAGCAGGGTGACGCCCGTGGCGAGCATCAGCAGGCCGGCCACGTCGAGGCCCCGGGCGCGCGCTTCCCGCCGGGCCGCCCCGGTCCGCGGTTCGCGCGGCAGCACCCGGAAGCCGAGCACCAGCAGAACCAGCCCGATCGGCACGTTGACGAGGAACGCCGGCCGCCAGCCCGCCCCGAACAGGTCGGCGCTGACGAGCACCCCGCCGACCACCTGCCCGGCCGCCGCCCCGACGGCCAGCACGGCGCTGTAGGCACCGAGTGCCCGCATCCGCGCCGCACCGGTGAAGTTCTGCTGGATCAGGCTGAGCACCTGCGGGATCATCACCGCCGCGCCCACCCCCTGGACCACCCGGAAGGTGATCAACTGCCCGGTACCCGCCGCCAGTCCGCAGGCGAACGAGGCGGCGGTGAAGACGGCGAGCCCCGCCAGATAGGCGCGCCCGTGCCCGAACACGCCGCCGAGCCGGGCGCCGGTGATCAGCAACACCGCGTACGCGATGGTGTAGCCGGCCACGATGAGCTGCAACTGGGCGCCCGAGGCGCCCAGTTCGGCACGGATCGTCGGGGCGGCGACATTGACGATGAAGAGGTCGAGCAGCGCCATGAACTGGGCGGCCAGCACGAGCGCGAGGAGCCGTCCGGGACGGCTGTCGGTGGTGAGGTCTTTACTGGAGGAGGAACGGGGAGTTGTCTCGGAAGTCGTGGCCATGTCCTCAAGGCTGTTCGCAGCCGCATACGGGTAACGAGAGCCCGTTGATGCTGGTACTGGCAGCACCTGGCAACACCGCGGAGTAGCGCCGACGATGGGGGTGTGACGACGGTGACGACACAGCAGCGGAGATCTCAGGAACGACAGGAACAGCAGGAGCAACAGGAGCAACAGGAGCGGCAGGAGCAGCAGGAAGCGCAGGGGCGGTCCGCGCGGAAGGCACCGCAGGCACCACAAACGCTTCAGGCGCCTCAGGCACCGCAGGCACCGCAGCCGTCTCAGGCACCTCAGGCGCCCCGGACGCCGCAGGCGCGCGGCGGTTCTCAGCACGGCCGGCGGCCGGAGCTCGCCGCGTTTCTGCGCAGTCGGCGGGCACGGGTGACGCCCGCCGATGTGGGCATGGCGCCCGGCTTCCGGCGGCGCACGCCCGGACTCCGCCGCGAGGAGGTCGCCCAGCTCTCCGGGGTGGGCGTCACCTGGTACACGTGGCTGGAGCAGGGCCGCCCGATCAACGCCTCCCCGCAGGTCCTGGACGCGGTGGCCCGGACGCTCCGGCTGGACCCGCCGGAGCGCGAGCACCTCTACCACCTGGCCGAGGTGGCGTACATCCCGGGCAGACAGTCCGACACGGCCGAGGTCGGCGAGGAGGTCCAGGGCATCCTCGACGCGCTCGACCCGCGCCCGGCGGTCGTCTACAACGCGCGCTACGACCTGCTGGCGGCCAACCCCGCCTACCTCGACCTCTTCGGTGTGCCCGCGATGGCGGCGACCGGGGTGCGGAACGTGCTGTGGGCGCTGTTCACGGTGTCCGACGAGGACTGCCCGGTCGTCCACCGCTCCCAGGAGCTGCCCGTCATGGTGGCGACGCTGCGCAGCGGCTACGGCCGGCATGCGGGCGAGCCCGCCTGGGAGAGGTACATCGAGGAACTGTCGGCGGCCAGCCCCTATTTCGCCCGGCTGTGGCGCAGCGGGGACGTCACGCCGCCGGGGCCGCGGGTGAAGACGTTCCGGCACTGGGCGGCGTCATCCGAGATCCGGATGACCTCGGTCTCGCTGTCCGTCAACGGGCTGCCGGAGTGCCGGATCGTGGTGTACACGTCTGCCGACGAGGAGAGCGAGCAGCAGCTGACCGCGTTGCGCACCCGCCGGAGGGGACCCGGTGCCGCCCCGGGAACAAGCAAGGATCCCGCCCCCAGCTCGGGGACGGGATCCTGATTGTGGAGCTAAGGAGAATTGAACTCCTGACCTCCTGCATGCCATGCAGGCGCTCTACCAACTGAGCTATAGCCCCGCTGTCCGCTGTGTTTCCCTGCGTTTCCGCGCTGCGAACAAGAAGAACTTTAGCCTGTGACCAGCCGGAAAGTGAAATCCGGCCGACGCCGCCCGAGGACGCCCCGCGGGCGCCGCACCGGCACCCGGTCAGGCGTCGTCGCCGAGCACCGGTTCGGGCAGGGTGCCGGCGTTGTGCTCCAGCAGCCGCCAGCCGCGGGCGCCCTCGCCCAGCACCGACCAGCAGCAGTTGGTGAGCCCGCCGAGCCCTTCCCAGTGGTGCGCTTCCAGGCCCAGCAGCCGTCCGATGGTGGTCCGGATGGTGCCGCCGTGGCTGACGACGACGAGCGTGCCGTCGTCGGGCAGCTTGTCGGCGTGCGCGAGCACGACCGGGGCGGCCCGGTCGGCGACCTCGGTCTCCAGCTCGCCGCCGCCGCGCCGCACGGGCTCGCCGCGCTTCCACGCCGCGTACTGCTCGCCGTACAGCCCCACGATCTCCTCGTGGGTGAGCCCCTGCCAGGCCCCGGCATAGGTCTCGCGCAGTCCCGGGTCGTGCGCGATGCCGAGTCCGGTGATCGCGGCGAGCTCGGCAGCCGTGGCCGCCGCCCGCCGCAGATCGGATGCGACGATCGCGTCCGGCTTCAGGGAGGCGAGCAGCCGGGCGGCCCGGCGGGCCTGCCCGACGCCTTCCTCGGTGAGGTCGATGTCCGTGGAGCCCTGGAACCGGCGCTCCAGGTTCCACGCCGTCTGGCCGTGTCGCCAGAGGACGATCCTGCGGCCCCTGCCGCTTCCGCTGCCGTTCAGCTCTGCTCACCTTCCGTGCCGCCGGTGAGCTGTGCGTGCTCCTCGGCCTTGCCGCGGGTCTTCACGGCGTCCTCGGGAAGGGCGATCTCGGGGCAGTCCTTCCACAGGCGCTCGAGCGCGTAGAAGACGCGCTCCTCGCTGTGCTGGACGTGGATGACGATGTCGACGTAGTCGAGGAGGATCCAGCGCGCGTCGCGGTCGCCCTCACGGCGGACCGGCTTGGCGCCGAGCTCCTTCTGGAGCTTCTCCTCGATCTCGTCGACGATCGACTTGACCTGGCGGTCGTTGGGCGCCGAGGCCAGCAGGAAGGCGTCCGTGATCGACAGCACGTCGCTGACGTCGTACGCGATGATGTCGTGCGCGAGCCGGTCTGCGGCCGCCTGAGCGGCGGCGTTGATGAGCTCGATGGAGCGGTCCGTGGCGGTCACATGCAGGCTTTCGTCGGCGGTCAGATCAACCTCTAGGGTCTCACGGACCGCCGACAGCCCACGCAGTCATACGGCACGGACCGTCCTGGAGCCGCCGGACGTGGCCGGAAGGCGGCCCCGGAACCCTCCCGGAGCCGCCTCCGAGCCGTGTCCGGCCCGTGCCTGAGCTGCCTGTGCGCCGCCCCCGGACGGGACGGACCGCCCTACTCGGTCTTGTAGTCCTGGCCGATCACGACGGACACGTCCGCGTTCCCGGCCGGCGTGCCCTTCTTCACCGCGCTCGTCGGCAGGCCCAGGGTCTTCGCGACCTCGGTCGCCTTCTGCCGGTCCGCCGTGTCCTTGTAGAGGACCTGGGAGGAGGCCACCACGTCGGACTTCCCGCTGTTGACGAAGGTGTAGCCGCCGTTGACCAGCTGGACCCGGGCGGACTCGGTGCCGCTGTCCTTGCCCGTGCCGTTCTTGACGCCCACCCGAACCGCCGCGTCCGCCGCCGGAGCCTTGACGGTGCCGCCGAGGATGTCCTTGACGACGCTTTCCGTGGCCGCGTCGGTGAGGGTGCCGTCGTCCTGGACCGGCAGCAGCGCCGTCTTGTAGTCGCCGATCTTGGCGTGCTCGGCGAGCTTGGCCAGGGAGGCGCCGAGGTCCTTCTCGGGCAGCGACGGGTCGAGGATCTGGGCCAGCGTCTGGATGGTGACCGTGGCGGCCTTCGGGTCGTCCGAGATCTTCCGCAGCACTCCGCGCATGACCTGTCCGAACCGCATGAGCTGCTTGGCCTCGGCCTCACCGGGACCGCGGTAGGTGGCGTAGGCGACGGCCATCGGGCCGCTCAGCGTCTGCGCGGCACCCTTCTTCACCAGGGGCGCGGCACCCTTCTTGCTGTCGGGGACCGCGGTGTCGGTGTCGACCTCGATGTTGCCGACGAGGTCGACGAGGTTCTCCAGGTACGGGGTGTCGAGCCGCCAGGTGCCGCTGATCTCGGTGCCGAGCAGGGTGTCGATGGACTCACGGGTCCCGGAGGTTCCGTCGTCGTCGACCGACTTGCCGAGCGTGGTGGTGGAACCGTCCTCGTCGGAGACGGCCAGCGAGTTCGGGAGGAGGACCGTGGTGCCCTGCTTGGTGGTGACGTTGTCCACGAGCAGCGCCGTGGACGTGCCGCCGCCCTTGGTGTTGTGGAGGTGCACCACGATGACGTCCCGGCGCTGCGGGCCGGTCGCCGCGGTGTTCTCCTTCTCCGACGCGGAGAAGCCCGGGAGCTTGTCCGCGGACCACAGATAGCCGACGCCGCCGACCACGACGAGGGCGGCCACGACGATCAGCGCGACCATCCGGTTGTGACCGCGGCGGCGCGCCTCCTCACGGCGCTCGCTGCGGCTCTCGGTGAACTTCAGCCAGTCGATGACGTCTTCGGAGTCCTCGTCGGGCTCCTCGATGAAGGAGAACTGCTCGGTCCGGTAGTCGCGGTCACCGCGACGCGGTCCGGGGACGCCCGCCTCCGGCTCGGCGTCGGGCCGGGGACCGGGTTCCTGCGTCGGCGCGGGGGCCGCGGCGGCGGGCGGCGGGGCCTGCTGCGGGATGCTCCACTGCTGCGTGGTGTCGACCGCGGCGGGCTGCTGGCCGGTGTCGTACCCGTAGCCGTCGTAGCCGTATCCCTGCTGCGGCGCCTGGTGCTGCTGATGCTGTGGGGGCTGTTGCTGCTGGGGGGCGTACGGGTCGTACTGCTGCGGCGGCGCGACAGGCTGCTGATGCTGCTGTGGCTGCTGCTGTGCGTACGGGTCGTAGCCGTACCCCTGGCCTCCCTGCGGCGCCTGCTGCTGCGGGGGCTGCTGAGGCTGCTGGGCCTGGTGCGGCGGCTGGGTCTGCTGCGCGTACGGGTCGTACTGCTGCTGCCCGGGCTGCTGGTACACCGGCTGCCCGTACTCGTCGTAGCCGACGATCTGCGGCTGCTGGTAGTACGGGTCGTACGGATTCTGTCGGTCGTTCACCGGTGCCCCTCTCCGTGGCTCATTCGCCGCGGTACAGCTGGCGCTTGTCGATGTAGCGGACGACACCGTCCGGCACCAGGTACCAGACCGGGTCTCCCTGGGCGACCCGCACACGGCAGTCCGTGGAGGAGATCGCCAGTGCGGGGACCTCCACGAGGGAGACGCCGCCCTCCGGCAGCCCGTCGTCCGTGAGCACGTGCCCCGGCCGCGTCACACCGATGAAGTGGGACAACGAGAAGAGTTCGTCGGCATCCCGCCAGGTGAGGATCTGGGAGAGCGCGTCGGCGCCCGTGATGAAGAAGAGGTCCGCGTTGTCGTGGAGCGCGCGCAGGTCCCGCAGGGTGTCGATCGTGTACGTGGGGCCCTTGCGGTCGATGTCGCTCCGGCTGACCGAGAACTGCGGGTTGGACGCCGTCGCGATGACCGTCATCAGATAACGGTCCTCCGCCGGGGAGACCTGCTTGTGGCTCTTCTGCCACGGCTGCCCGGTCGGAACGAAGATCACCTCGTCGAGGTGGAACTGGGCGGCCACTTCACTGGCCGCCACCAGGTGTCCATGATGAATCGGGTCAAACGTCCCGCCCATCACGCCGAGTCGGCGTTTTCCGCGGCCGGTAGGCACTTCCTGCTCTCCCATGCGTGCAGAGCCTACTGGCACAGCTGTACGCCTCGGCCTCAGCGGTCGCGGTTGAAGCGCGTGGTGATCCACAGAAGGAGGAGAAGCGCGACAAACGCACCGCCACCGGTGAGGTAGGGGCTGAGACTTTCGTGGTTGCCGCCGTGCTCGCCCTCGGCGGCGACGGTGACCAGCTGGTGTGCGGTGCTCGTGAGGCTCATCTTCGGCAGGACCTATCGATCGGGAGTCGGAGGGAAGACGTCGCGGACATCGTATGCGGGTGCCCCGGGCACGCTCACGCCGACTCAGTCGTTGTTGTCGTCGTTGCGGTATCCGCGGAGCAGGAACCAGGCCAGCAGAGCGGCTCCGACGAGCGAGACGATCAGCACGATGCGGATCGTGTTGCCCGGCCCCTGGTCCTCGGATGCGGCGGCGATCAGAGCAACGGTGTGCGGCATGTCGGGCGTCTCCTCAGTTATCCACAGCCCCCCGCACACCGTAGCCCCAGCACCTACGCTGGGATTTGTCAGGGGGCGAGCGACGTCTCGTACGAACAGGGGGCCCATCCATGACCGACGGCAGCCACGAGAGCCATGAGCACGTGCCGAGCAGGCAGCGCAGGCGTTTCCCGGGAATCTCGTCCCGGGCGTACGAACACCCGGCGGACCGCTCGGCGCTGGTGGCGCTGCGCAAGCTGAGCGGTTTCGACACGGTCTTCAAGGCCCTGAGCGGACTGCTGCCGGAGCGCAGTCTGCGACTGCTCTTCCTGTCGGACTCCGTCCGGGTGAGTGATGCCCAGTTCGCCCACCTCAACGACATGCTGCGGGACGCCTGTTACATCCTGGACCTGGAGAAGGTCCCGCCGATGTACGTCAACCAGGACCCGCAGCCCAACGCGATGTGCATCGGTCTCGACGAGCCGATCATCGTGGTGACGACGGGCCTGGTGGAGCTGCTCGACGAGGAGGAGATGCGGGCGGTCGTCGGTCACGAGGTGGGGCACGCCCTCTCCGGTCACGCCGTGTACCGCACGATCCTGCTCTTCCTCACCAATCTCGCCCTCAAGGTGGCCTGGATCCCGCTCGGCAATGTCGCGATCATGGCGATCGTCACGGCGCTGCGCGAGTGGTTCCGCAAGTCGGAGCTGTCGGCGGACCGGGCCGGACTGCTGGTCGGCCAGGATCTGCAGGCCTCCATGCGCGGACTGATGAAGATCGCCGGAGGCAACCACCTCCACGAGATGAACGTGGACGCGTTCCTCGCCCAGGCCGACGAGTACGAGAAGGCCGGCGACCTGCGCGATTCCGTCCTCAAGATCCTCAACGTGCTCCCCCGTTCGCACCCGTTCACCACGGTGCGCGCGGCCGAGCTGAAGAAGTGGTCCGAGACCCGCGACTACCAGCGGATCATGGACGGCCACTACCCGCGGCGCGACGAGGACAAGGACACCTCGGTGACGGACGCCTTCAAGGAGTCCGCCTCGCACTACGCCGATTCGGTGCGCAGCAGCAAGGACCCGCTGATGAAGCTGGTCGGCGACATAGCGGGCGGCGCGGGCGATCTGGGCGGCAAGCTCCGCGACAAGTTCACCGGAGCGGGCGGCAGCGGCGGGAAGGGCACCGGGACGGCCCAGGACGGTCCTACGGACGGCTCGCAGCAGTCCCCGGGTCCTGAGGACCCTGAGGGACCGGCTGCGCCCGGGACGGCAGGGAGCTGACCTTCAGCGTTCCGCACAGCGCCGCGGTGGGCCGGCCCGTCGCGTACGGGTCGGTGCCCGCCGGGCCGCGCGAGACGGCCCGGTGGCCCGCGAGCAGTGGACGCAGGGCGCCGGTGGTGTCGGCCGAGCAGGACTGCGGACCGGCCTGGACGTAGCTGGTCCGCACCTCCAGCCGGTGCAGCCGCAGGTCGTCCCGGTCGAACCGGAAGCGCATCTCCCGCCGGACGGTGAACAGCGAGGCTCCGCCCGCCTGCTGGGGACCGGAGACGGCCGGGCGGAGCACATAGGTGAAGGTGTGGTCCGAGAGCACCTCCAGGGCGTCGGGCCCCTCCTCGGAGTACGTCAGGGCGCCCCGGACCCGGATCTCCGGGTCGGGGGTGACCTCGGCCGGGTCGAAGCGCACCAGCCAGCCGGTCGCCGCGTGCAGTCCGTCGTCGTACGGCTCGTTCATGCTCCGCTCGAACTGGTCCATCTGGTCCGGGTCGAGCAGTGACTCCACCGGGCGCAGCGCGTTCCCGCCGAGGACGTCGAGGTCGAGCGAGGAGGCCACCAGGTAGTCCTTGGCGGTGGCCAGGGCGGCGTACACCTGGCTGTCGGAGAAGTTGTCCGTCCGCCGGGTCACCGGGAGGCTGATGCCCGCGGCGCCCTTCGGGTACGGGGCGGCGGGGCTGCTCGCGAAGAGTGCGGCCGTGGTGCCCGCGGGCACGGCTCCGCGCGGCGCCAGCGGGACGACGGTCATCCGCAGCGGCTCGGCCCGCCTGGCGGCAGGGCTCTGATAGGGGTGCCGGAAGCCCATGAAGACGGCGGTGCCGAAGGCCAGGGCGATCAGCACGGCGAGGACGAGGGCGGCCCGTGAGCCGTTGCGGACGGTGCGGCCGGGCAGGCTGCGGACGGCACGGGCGTGCTCCCCCATGCGCTCCTGGGCGGAGAACTCCTGCAGCCGGGCGGCCCGGACGAAGGACTCGTCGAAGACGAGGGACCGGTACTCGTCCTCGCTGCCGCTCGCGCTGTTCTCCGACGGGCCTTCGGGTGGATCTCCGCGATCTGCCATGACTTCTCCCGACTGAGAAGCCCCCTCTACGAGCGGGTGAGGGGTCATATCTTCAGAGTAGGTCGATTACGACCCGTGTAAACGCGGTCACGGGCGGGAACTGGCGCGGAGTTCCCCGGCCGGGCGGATGCGCACCGGGGAAACGGCGGTGCCCGAAGCGGAGAGGGCGGGCGGACACACCGGTACGGCGGGGTCGGCCGTTGGAGGGAGCGCGGCGGGTGCGGCGGTGAGTGCGGCCATGATCGCGAGGCGCCCCGAAGCACTCCGGAACTCCGAAGACGCGGAACCTCCGAAGACCCCGAAGTCCCGCGGAACCCTCGGCGAGCGTCAGGGGGTGCGGGGCACCGCGGAAACCAGCGGGCGGGAGTAGCCCTCCGCGGCGGACGGGGCCGCGGTGGGGCCCGGTGCGCTGTCCACGCCGCTCGTGGCCGGGGGCGGGACCTGGTCCTGCCGGTCGCCCGAGCTGTTGCGGAAGACGGCGCTGAAGGCCAGCGCGACCATGCCGACCCCCATCAGCACGGCGAGCAGCCAGGCCACCGGCCGGTGCCAGCGGGCGGCACCCCGGTAGGGGCGCAGGGAGCCGCCGTGGCGCCCGTAGGGACCGCTGCCGTAGGTGTCGTCGTCATCCGCGTCGAGCGGGTCGCCGTAGCCGCCCGCGCGTCCGTAGCCGTCGTCGTAGGGGTCGTCGTCCAGCGGGCCGCCGGCCCGGGCCCGGAAGGCGTCGGCCTCGGCGCGCGCCTCGGCGGCCGCCAACAACCGCTCGACGGCGGTGGGTTCATGGAACTCGGCGGCCCGTACGAAGTCCTCGTCGAACACCACGGAGGCGAAGTCCTCGTCCGCGCCCCCGCGGTCGTCGTCGGGCTCCCAGCCGTTCGGGAACGGCCTGCCCCCCACGTCGTCCGGCACGGCTTCAGCCTAGACCCGCCGGATGGTTTTGGGCAGGGAGACGGAACATTCGCCGCATCCCGAGGTCACCTCACATGGCCGTCGCCGGTCACGATGTACTTCGTGGACGTCAGCTCCGGAAGCCCCATGGGGCCCCTGGCGTGCAGCTTCTGCGTGGAGATGCCGATCTCCGCGCCGAAGCCGAACTGGCTGCCGTCCGTGAAGCGCGTCGAGGCGTTCACAGCGACCGTCGTCGAGTCCACCAACTGGGTGAAACGGCGTGCCGCGGCCTGCGAGGTGGTCACGATCGCCTCGGTGTGGCCGGACGACCAGAGCCGGATGTGCGCCACGGCGGCGTCCAGCGAGTCCACGACGGCGGCGGCGATGTCGTACGAGAGGTACTCGGTCTCCCAGTCGTCCGGCGTCGCCGCCACCAGGGTGGCCTTGGACCCCTCGGCGTACTCCAGGACCCGCTCGTCGCCGTGCACGGTGACGCCCGCGTCGGCGAGGGCGTCCAGGGCCCGCGGCAGGAACGCGTCGGCGATGTCCTGGTGGACCAGGAGGGTCTCCGCGGAGTTGCAGACACTCGGGCGCTGCGCCTTGGAGTTGACCAGGATGGCGACCGCCATGTCGAGGTCGGTCTTCGCGTCCACGTACACATGGCAGTTGCCGGTGCCCGTCTCGATCACGGGGACGGTGGACCCCTCGACGACGGTGCGGATCAGCGAGGCGCCGCCGCGCGGGATGAGCACGTCGACCAGGCCGCGGGCGCGCATGAGCTCGCGTACGGAGTCACGGTTGTCGCCGGGCACCAGCTGCACCGCGTCGGCCGGCAGGCCGGAGCCGCCGACCGCGTCGCGCAGGACCCGGACCAGCGCGGCGTTCGACGAGCGGGCGGAGGACGAGCCGCGCAGCAGCACCGCGTTGCCCGACTTCAGGCAGAGCGCCGCCGCGTCCACCGTCACATTGGGCCGGGCCTCGTAGATGATCCCGACCACGCCGAGCGGCACCCGGACCTGGCGCAGGTCAATGCCGTTGGGCAGCGTCGAGCCGCGCACCACCTCGCCGACGGGGTCGGGCAGTGCCGCCACGTCCCGTACGTCGGCGGCGATGGCCCGGATCCGCTCCGGGGTGAGGGTCAGCCGGTCGACGACCGACTCGCTCGTCCCGGCCTCGCGGGCCCGCGCCACGTCCTCTGCGTTGGCCGCGAGGATGTCGTTCGTCCGCACTTCGAGCGCGTCCGCGATCGCCAGCAGCGCGTCGTCCTTCGCCGCGCGCGGAAGTGGCGCGATGTCGGCGGCGGCGGAGCGGGCCCGGTAGGCGGCCTGGGCGACCGGGGACATGTTGTCGTACGGCGAAAGCGTGGTCATGCCCGCAGAGTAGTGCGCACACTGCGGGCATCCGTCACGTATCCCGTGATGCGAGACAGCCGTCCGGGGACGGCTGCCGGGTGCCGGTTCAGTACGGGTGCACCCCGACGGGGGCCGCCGGGGGCGGCCCGTATCCCTCGGCGACGCGCTGGTGGTACGTCTCGCGGTCGATGACCTCCAGGCCGACGATCTCCCAGGGCGGCAGCCCCGCGCTGGAGCGGTGTTCGCCCCACAGCCGCAGGGCCACGGCCGCCGCGTCGTGCAGGTCGCGGGCCTCTTCCCAGTAGCGGATCTCCGCGTGGTCGTTGGCGTAGCGGCTGGTCAGCAGGAAGGGGTGGTCGTGCGCGAGCTGTTCCAGACCGCGTCTGACCTCCTTCAGCGGGATCTCGGCACCGGAGACACAGAGAGTGATGTGCCACAGCTTCGACTGGGTGCGGTCCTGGCCCGCCGTCGTCGGCTCCGGACCGGTGGTCCGCTCGTCCCTCCGGTCCGCGGGCCTGCTTCCGTCGAAGCCTGGCCCTGCTCCGACGCTGGTCAGGGCGCGACCACCCGTTCCTCGGGGCGGCGCCCCCGGGCGCGCTCGTCTCACCGGCGGCCTCCTGTGAATGTGTTGCTGTGCTGTACCCCGCTGTGTCCCTGCTACAAAGTGGACCAGTCCGCGGCCCGGCATGGGGCGGTTTTCGTGAAGGTCTCTGCCCGAAGGCTGGACTTTCAGCCGTTTCAGGGGGTGTGTCAGGTGCCGAGGACGACGAGATCGTCCCTGTGTACGACCTCGCGCTCGTAGGCGGGACCGAGTTCGCGGGCGAGGTCGCGGGTGGAGCGGCCGAGGAGCTGCGGGATCTCCTTGGCGTCGAAGTTGACGAGCCCGCGGGCGACCGGCCGGCCCCGCAGATCGCGCAGTTCCACCGGGTCGCCGGCGGTGAACTCGCCCTCGACCGAGGCGATCCCGGCCGGCAGCAGCGAACTGTGCCGTTCCACGACGGCCTGCACGGCCCCGTCGTCCAAGGTGAGCGAGCCCTGCGGGGTGGAGGCGTGGGCGAGCCACAGCAGCCGGTCCGCCGAGCGGCGGCCGGTGCGGTGGAAGTAGGTGCCCGTGTCGCGGCCCGCCAGCGCGTCGGCCGCGTGGCTGGCCGAGGTCAGGACGACCGGGACACCGGCGGCGGTGGCGATCCGGGCGGCCTCGACCTTGGTGACCATCCCGCCGGTCCCGACGCCCGCCTTGCCGGCGCTGCCGATGCTGACCCCGGCCAGGTCGGCGGGGCCGGTGACCTCGGTGATGCGGGTGGTGCCGGGGATGCTCGGATCGCCGTCGTACAGGCCGTCCACGTCCGAGAGGAGGATCAGCAGGTCGGCGCGGACCAGGTGGGCGACGAGCGCGGCGAGCCGGTCGTTGTCGCCGAAGCGGATCTCGTCGGTGGCAACGGTGTCGTTCTCGTTGACGATGGGCAGCGCGCCCATGTCCAGGAGCTGGTCCAGGGTGCGGTAGGCGTTGCGGTAGTGGGCGCGGCGGCTGGTGTCGTTGCTGGTGAGCAGGACCTGGCCGACGCGGACGCCGTAGCGGGCGAACGAGGCGGTGTAGCGGGCGACGAGCAGCCCCTGGCCGACGCTGGCGGCGGCCTGCTGCCTGGCCAGGTCCTTGGGCCTGCGGTGCAGTCCGAGCGGGGCGAGTCCGGCCGCGATGGCGCCGCTGGAAACGAGGACGACCTCGCGGTCGCCGCCGCTGCGGACCTTGGCGAGGACGTCGACGAGTGCGTCGACCCGGTCGGCGTCGAGGCCTCCCGCGGCGGTGGTGAGGGAGGAGGAACCGACCTTGACCACGATCCTGCGGGCCTCCGTGACGCCCTGCCTTGCCCCTGACACGCGCATCCCCCGTGGTTCGCCTCGCTGGACTCCGCAATCTACGCGAGCGCGGAATCCGGCGCCTTCGCGTTCCGCACCGTGGACCCGGTTTCGTCCGCATCCGTCCCGTTCCGTATCCGTTCCGTACCGCGGCTCGTTGCAGGAGACGTCGGCTCCACTGCCGGAGAACCCGGCGAATCCCAGGAACAGGACGTGATCGCATGCGCCAGCTCTCCATCCCCGGGGCCTGGGTGCACGAGCCCGAGGTCATCCCCGACAGCCGCGGCAGCTTCCACGAGTGGTTCAGGGCCGCCGACCTCGGCGAGGCCGCGGGGCACGCGCTGGGGCTCGCGCAGGCCAACTTCTCCGTCTCGCGCCGGGGCACGCTGCGCGGCATCCACTTCGCCGACGTGCCGCCGGGGCAGGCGAAGTACGTGAAGTGCGTGCGCGGCGCGGTGCTCGACGTGATCGTGGACGTCCGGGCCGGCTCACCCGCCTACGGGCGGTGGGAGGGTGTCCGGCTCGACGACACCGATCACCGTGCGGTGTACCTCGCCGAGGGGCTCGGCCACGCCTTCATGGCGCTGATGGACGACGCGAGCGTCGTCTATCTGTGCTCCGAGGGCTACGCGCCGGGTCGCGAGCACGGCATCGATCCGCTCGACCCGGAGCTGGGCATCGCCTGGCCGGCGGACATCGTGCCGCTGCTGTCGGGGAAGGACGCCGGGGCGCCCTCGCTGGCCGAGGCGGAGAACCAGGGGCTGCTTCCCTCGTACGGGGAGTGCGAGGCGTACTACGCGCGGCTGCGGACGGCCGCCCCGCCCCTGGCCGGGGTGCGGGCCGGCGGGCCCGCGCTCAGTCCGGCCGGCCGCTGACCAGGGCGGTCTCCGAGGGGCGTTCCGCGGCGAGCAGCGCCGGGAACGCCTCCTCCAGTGCCGTGCGCCAGTCCCGGACGGGTTCGATCCCGGCCGCCGCGAACCGCTCATGCGCGAGCACGCTGTACGCGGGCCGGGGGGCCGGGCGGGGGTAGGCGCCGCTGGTGGTGGGCCGGACGCGGGCCGGGTCGGCGCCCAGCAGCCGGAAGACCTCCCGGGCGAGGCCGTACCAGGTCGTCTCGCCGCCGCTGGTGCCGTGGTAGACGCCCGCCGGGGCGGTGCCCGCCAGTGCGGCCCGTCCGAGCCGGACCAGCCGGTCGGCCAGATCGACGGTCCAGGTGGGCTGCCCGCGCTGGTCGTCCACCACGTCGAGGGTGTCCTTGACGCCCTCCAGCCTGATCATCGTACGGACGAAGCTGGCGCCGCCCGCACCGTAGAGCCAGGCGGTGCGCACGACGTAGCCGGTGTCGGGCAGGGTCTCCAGCACGGCGCGTTCGCCGGCCAGTTTGGTGCGGCCGTAGGCGGTGCGCGGGGCGGTGGGGGCGTCCTCGGCGTACGGCCGGATGCCGTCCCCGGCGAAGACGTAGTCGGTGGAGACGTGGATCAGGACGGCGCCGTGCTCGCGGCAGGCCTCGGCGAGGACCGCGGGTCCGGTGCCGTTGACCCGCAGGGCGGCGTCCTCCCGGCTCTCGGCGTCGTCGACGGCGGTCCAGGCCGCGCAGTTGACGACAACCGCGGGCCGGTGGGCGGCGAACGCCTCGCGGACGCGGGCCGGGTCGGCGATGTCCAGGGCAGTGCGGTCCGCGGCGACGGCGATGACGTCCTCGTGGGCGAGGGCGGCCAGCAGGTCCTGTCCGAGCATTCCGCCGGCCCCGGTGACCAGCCAGACGGGGTTCACAGGGCGGCCCTCTCCTTGAGCGGCTCCCACCAGGAGCGGTTCTCCCGGTACCACCGCACGGTCTCGGCGAGTCCGGTGCGGAAGTCCTTGCGGGGTTCGTAGCCGAGCTCCTCGCGGATCCGGGTGCAGTCGACGGAGTAGCGCCGGTCGTGGCCCTTGCGGTCCTCGACGTGGGTGACGTCCGTGTCCCAGTCCGCGCCGCAGGCCTCCAGCAGCAGTCCGGTGAGCTCCTTGTTGGAGAGCTCGGTGCCGCCGCCGATGTTGTAGACCTGGCCGGCGCGGCCCTTGGTGCGGACGAGCTCGATGCCCTGGACGTGGTCGTCGATGTGCAGCCAGTCGCGGACATGGGCGCCGTCCCCGTACAGCGGGACCGGCCGGCCGTCGAGCAGGTTGGTGACGAAGAGCGGGATGACCTTCTCCGGGAAGTGGTGGTGCCCGTAGTTGTTGGAGCAGCGGGTCACCCGCACGTCGAGTCCGTGGGTGCGGTGGTACGAGAGGGCGATCAGGTCGCTGGAGGCCTTGGACGCGGAGTACGGGGAGTTGGGCGCGAGCGGCTCGCTCTCGGTCCAGGACCCCTCGTCGATGGATCCGTAGACCTCGTCGGTGGAGACGTGCACGAAGGTGGTGACACCGGCCCGGTGCGCGGCGTCGACGAGGGTGTGGGTGCCGACGACGTTGGTACGGACGAACTCGGCGCCGCCGTCGATGGAACGGTCCACATGCGATTCGGCGGCGAAGTGCACCACCTGGTCGTGCCCGGCCATGAGGCTGCCGACCAGTTCCGCGTCGCAGATGTCGCCCTGGACGAACGAGAAGCCGGGGTGGCCGCGGACCTCGTCGAGGTTGGCCGGGTTGCCCGCGTAGGTGAGCCGGTCGAGCACGGTGACGGCGAGGTCGCCGGGGCCGTCCGGGCCCAGCAGTGTGCGGACGTAGTGCGAGCCGATGAAGCCGGCGCCGCCGGTCACCAGGAGACGGTTCGTCATGAGGAGATCTGCACCTTGCTGTGGTCACCGAGGACGAGTCGGTGGGCGGACGGGCTCCGGGGCGCGGGCGTCACCTCGACGTCGCGGCCGATGAGGGAGGCCTCGACGCGGCGGACGCCGTCGATCGAGGCACCGCGCAGCACGATCGAGTACTCGATCTCACTGTCCTCGATCCGGCAGTCCTGGGCGACCGAGGTGAACGGCCCGACGTAGGCGTCGCCGATCACCGAACGGGCGCCGATGATGGCGGGGCCCACGATCCGGCTGCGGGTGACGCGGGCGCCGGGCTCGATCAGCACCCGGCCGATGATCTCGCTCTCGTCGTCGACGTGGGCGCCGCGGGTGCAGGGTTCGACGGTCTCCAGCACGGTCCGGTTGACCTCCAGCATGTCGGTGACGTTGCCGGTGTCCTTCCAGTACCCGCGGATCGTGGTGGAGCGGACGTCGCGCTCCTGGTCGATCAGCCACTGGATGGCGTGGGTGATCTCCAGCTCGCCGCGCCAGGACGGCCGGATGGAGCGGACGGCCTCGTGGATGGCCCGGGTGAAGAGGTAGACGCCGACGAGCGCCAGATCGCTCTTGGGCTCCTTGGGCTTCTCCTCCAGGGCCACCACCCTGCCGTCCCCGTCGAGTTCGGCGACGCCGAAGGCGGTCGGGTCGGGCACCTGGGTCAGCAGGATCTGCGCGTCGGGGCGGTCCGCGCAGAACCCCTCGACCAGGTCGGCGATCCCGCCGACGACGAAGTTGTCGCCGAGGTACATGACGAAGTCGTCGTCGCCGAGGAACCGCTGGGCGATCAGGACCGCGTGGGCGAGGCCGAGCGGCTCGGACTGCGGGATGTAGGTGACGTCGATGCCGAACCGGGAGCCGTCGCCGACCGCCGCACGGATCTCCTCCTGGGTGTCGCCCACGATGATGCCCACCTCGGTGATACCGGCTTCCGCGATGGCTTCCAGCCCGTAGAACAGCACCGGTTTGTTCGCCACCGGGACCAGTTGCTTGGCCGAGGTATGCGTAATGGGACGAAGCCGGGTGCCTGCCCCGCCGGAAAGTACGAGAGCCTTCACAGTTTCTGCCCCACGATGAGTCGGCGGTCCTGTCGCGGCTGCGACCTACCGGGGACCTTACTGAGATTCGGTGTCCCGTCCATGGTGAAACAGCCCCGCCGACCGGTTGCCGACTCGTCCGGAGGAAAAGCGGCCGTTCCCCGTAACCGATCGGGATTCGTTATCCCGCGGGGAATTCGCTATCGAGTTCGACATCAGATGATCGACATCGGGTCCGGTACGGATTTCGGGCCGCGATCGGCCGCCGTGCGACCGGCCGCTCACTTCCGGTGACCCGCCTTCCGTGCCGCAGCGGGTGAATTCACCGGCACGGGCGCGGATCCCCGATTCTCACGCCCGGCTTTCACTCCCCCGGCCGCGCCTGCCGCTCCCGGGCCCGCCGGCGAGCGCGGGGCCCTGCCGCCGGCGACGGCCGGCCGGTGCCCGTACGACGCCGTGGACACCGGAATGGCCGATGCGGGTCTGCGGCGCGGCCGCGCCCCGCGTTCCGCGCGGGTGCGGAACGCGGGGCGCATGCGGGTCCAGGAGCCCCTGGGCGTGGGATCCGGCGCCGGGAAAGCGCCGGACGCGTCCTACGGGTGGCGCAGGCGCCAGCCCTGCCAGGCGGACTCGATCATCTCGTCGATCCCGTACCGGGCCGACCAGTCCAGCTCCGCGCGGATCCGGTCCGCGCCGGCGACGACGCGGGCCGGGTCGCCCGGGCGGCGGGCGGTGACCTCGGGGGCGATGTCCCCGTGGTCCGTCGTCTTGAGGATCCGGTCGACCATCTCGCGCACCGAGCTGCCCTCGCCGCGGCCGATGTTCAGCGTGAGGTCGGTGCCGGGCTCGGCCGCCTCCAGGCGGCGGGCGGCGGCGAGGTGGGCGGAGGCGATGTCCTCCACATGGATGTAGTCGCGCACGCAGGTGCCGTCGGGGGTCGCGTAGTCGTCGCCGAAGATCCGCGGGCCCTCACCGGCCTCCAGGCGCTCGAAGACCATCGGGATGAGGTTGAACACCCCGGCGTCGGCCAGCTCGGGCGAGGCCGCACCGGCGACGTTGAAGTAGCGGAGCGAGGCGCAGCGCAGTCCGTGGGCCCGGGCGGCGGCGTGGATCAGCCATTCGCCGACGAGCTTGGTCTCCCCGTACGGGCTCATCGGCGCGCAGGGGGTGTCCTCGGTGACGAGGTCCACATCGGGCATGCCGTAGACGGCGGCCGACGAGGAGAACACCAGCCGGTCGATGCCCGCCCCCACCATGCTCTCCAGCAGCACCTCCAGACCGGTCACGTTCTCCCGGTAGTAGTAGAGGGGGCGCTCCACGGACTCGCCGACCTGCTTCTTGCCTGCGACATGCACCACACCTGTCACGGTGTGGTCACGGATCGCCGCGTCCAGGGCCTCCCGGTCCAGCACGCTCCCGGTGACCAGGGGCACCCCTTCGGGCACGTTCCCGGCGTTCCCCGTGGACAGGTCGTCGTACACGACGACCTGCAGACCGCCCGCGAGCATCGCCCGCACGACGTGCGCACCTATGTATCCGGCCCCGCCCGTAACCATCCAGGTCATTCTGTGCGTCTCTCCCTCTGCGCGTGGTCCTGCCGAGTGGCCCACTCTACGTGTGCGGAAAATCGAATCAGACAAAGAGGTATCAACAGTATTATCGTGCGACATGCAGGCTTGTGCGGGTGACGTCCGGGGAACATCACGGGTGAAGCCGGACAGCCCCGGATGAAGCCGGGGCAAACACAAGGCCGCAGCAGGCGGATGTCAATCAATTACGCTGTTCAGGTGCTCAGGCCCTCCCCCATGATTCCGCGGTGCGAATCGGTGCCTGCGCACGGACCCTGCAGACAGCTCTCTGGACTGGTGAAGGATGCCTCGACTGACACTCATCGTGCCTGCGTACAACGTGCAGGGGTATGTTCGGGAGTGCCTCGACTCCGTGCTTCAGCAGGACTTCACCGACTTCGAGGTCGTCGCCGTGGACGACTGCTCGCCGGACGCCTCCGGCGCCATCCTCGACGAGTACGCGGGGCGCGACGCCCGGGTCCGGGTGCTCCACCTCAGCGAGAACGTGGGCCTGGGCCACGCCCGTAACGCCGGAATCGAGCAGGCGACCGGTGACTACCTGCTCTTCCTCGACAGCGACGACACACTGACGCCCGGCTCGCTGAGCGCCATCGCGGGACGCCTCGACGCGACGGACGACCCCGACGTCCTGATCTACGACTACACGCGCAGCTACTGGGACGGACGGCTGCTGCCCAACCAGCGCGCCGACCTCCTCGCCCGCAGTGAGCCCGCGGTCTTCCCCCTGTCGGAGCGGCCGGAGCTGCTCGATCTGCTGCAGATCGTCTGGAACAAGGCCTACCGCCGCGATTTCGTCGAGGCGCACGGATTCCAGTTCCCGACCGGGTACTACGAGGACGCCCCCTGGACGTACTCCACCCTGATCACGGCGGAGAGCATCGCGGTGCTCGACCGCGTCTGCGTGCTCTACCGGCAGCGCCGCGAGGGCGGGAACATCCTTCGCACGGTCAGCCGCAAGCATTTCGATGTATTCGACCAGTACGACCGCGTATTCGCTTATGTGGACGAACACCCGGAACTCGATTCCTGGCGTCCCGCGCTTTTCCGTAAAATGATCGACCACTATCTCACCGTCATGGAGAAGCCGGGCCGTCTCCCGAAGGCGGCACGGTCCGAATTCTTCCATCGCGCGGCCGCGGAATACACCCGCCGGCTGCCCGAAGGATTCGAGCGTCCGGGCGGTGGGCGCGGTTATAAGTACGCACTGCTCAGCCGGGACTCCTATACGGGACTGACCGGGGTCACCCGCGCCAGCCGGGTGCGCAACCGGACGCGGGCGCGCAACATCGAGCGCATCGGCCGGGCCAAGCGCGCCGCGATGCGGATGATCTACCAGTCCCAGCTGCGGCTGCCGCTGGACGAGAACCTCGCGGTCTTCTCCGCCTACTGGAGCCGGGGCTACTCCTGCAACCCCGCGGCCATCGACGCCGAGCTGGCCCGGCTGGCCCCGCACATCCGCCGGGTCTGGGCGGTGCGCGCCGAGCACGTGAGCCGGGTGCCCAAGGGCGTCGAGGTGGTCGTCGTCGGGTCCCGCGAGTACTGGACGGCGCTGGCCCGCGGCACGTACTTCATCAACAACGTGAACTTCGCCGACGCGCTGGTCAAGCGCGAGGGCCAGATCCATCTGCAGACCCATCACGGCACCCCGCTGAAGACGATGGGCCTCGACCAGGCCAACTACCCGGCCTCCACGAACATGGACATGGAGGACCTGCTGCGGCGCTGCGACCGCTGGGACTACAGCATCTCCTCCAACCGCTTCTCGACCTCGGTGTGGGAGCGGGTCTATCCCTGCACCTACACCTCGCTGGAGACCGGGTATCCGCGCAACGACGTGCTGATCAACTCCGGTGCCCGCGAGGTCGCGCAGGCCCGCCGTGAGCTCGGCGCGGCGGACGGCTCCAAGGTCTTCCTCTACATGCCGACCCACCGTGAGTACCAGAAGGAATTCACCCCGCGGATCGACCTGGCGAAGCTGGCCGAGGAGCTGGGCCCGGAAGTCACCCTGCTGGTGCGCGGCCACTACTTCTACAAGCCCACGGGCCGGCTCGCCGAGCTCCAGGCCAGCGGCCGGGTCATCGACGTCTCCGCGCACCAGAACGTGGAGCAGCTCTACCTGGCGGCCGACGCGCTCATCACCGACTACTCCTCGGCGATGTTCGACTACGCCAACCTCGACCGGCCGATCGTGATCTACGCCGACGACTGGGACACGTACAAGGTCGTCCGGGGAAGCTACTTCGACCTGATGGCCGAGCCCCCCGGCGCCGTCGCCACCACCCAGGCGCAGCTCACCGAGATCCTCCGGTCCGGCGAGTGGCAGAGCGAGAAGTCCGCCACCTTCCGCAGCGCGTTCCGTGAGCGCTTCTGCGACTTCGACGACGGCCATGCCGCCGAGCGCGTCGTCCGCGCCGTCTTCCTGAACGAAGAGAACGTCCTTCCCGTCGTCCCGCTTGCCGCACGCAAGCCGGCACCGTCCCCTGCCCAGGCGCTCGAACTGGTCGAGCGGGTCTGACCCGAAAGGAATGCCGAAAAACATGACCCCCCGGCTCAGTGTCATCGTGCCCATGTACAACGTCGAGGCGTATCTCGAAGCCTGTCTCGACTCGGTGGAGGCGCAGACCTTCACCGATCTGGAAGTCGTCATGGTCGACGACGGTTCGACCGACGGATCGGCCGCGATAGCCGCCGCCTACGCCGAGCGCGACCCGCGCTTCCGGCTGGTGACGAAGGTGAACGGCGGCCTGGGCTCGGCCCGTAACGCGGGCCTGGCGAACATGGCGCCGGAGAGCGAGTACTTCGCCTTCCTCGACAGCGACGACGTCATCCCGCCGGACGGCTACCGCATGATGGTCGAGAGCCTCGACGAGACCGGGTCCGACTTCGCCACCGGCAACGTGTTCCACGTCAAGGGCGAGCGGTCCTGGCAGGTCCCGCTCATGAAGATGCTGGCCGGTGAGGCCCGCAAGCGGACCCACATCGCCGAGTACCCCAAGCTCGTCGCGGACCGCATCTCCTGCAACAAGGTCTGGCGCCGCACCTTCTGGGAGAAGAACGGCTTCACCTTCCCCGAGGGCGTGCTCTACGAGGACAGTGCCGTGGTGCTGCGCGCCCACTACCTGGCCGACGCCATCGACCTGATCGGCGAGCCCGTCTACTACTGGCGGCTGCGCGAGGGCGAGTCCGCCCCGTCGATCACCCAGCGCCGCACCGACCCGCAGGGTGTCCGCGACCGGGTCGCCGCCTGCGAGACGGTCACGCAGTTCCTCGCCGACCGCCCCGGCTCCAAGTGGGCCCAGTTCAAGCGGGAGTACGACGCCCGGGTGCTCCGGGACGACCTCCGCATCTTCCTGAACGTCGTGCCGGACGGGGACGAGGAGTACCGCGAGGCCTTCCTCATCGCGGCCAACCGCTACCTCGACCAGGTCGAACCGCAGGTCCTGGACGAGCTGCCCGCCGTGCTGCGCGTGCAGTACGCGCTGGTGCGCCGCGGCGCGATCTCCGAGCTGATCGACCTCCTCGCCGACCAGCGGCGCCGTGAGCCGGTCGAGGTCAGCGGCTTCCTGCGCAAGTACGCCGGGTTCAAGGCCCTGGACCGCAGCGGAGTCACGCTCTCCCGCAAGACCCTGCGCATCGACAAGGACCTGGAGCTCAGGACCCCGCTGGTCGGTGTGGAGTGGCAGAAGGGCAAGCTGCTGCTGACGGGCGACGCCTGGATAGACAAGATCGACATCCCGAACCGGCGCAGCACCGCCAAGTTCATCCAGATCAAGAAGGGCGGCTCGCGCCGCCGTCTGATCTTCCCGGCGAAGAACATCTTCCGCCCTGGCCGGACCTCCGACACCTGGCAGAAGCGCTACAACTACGACTGGTCCGGCTGGGAGTTCTCCTTCGACCCCGCCAAGCTCCGGCACAACGGGCAGTGGGAGGAGGGCATCTGGCACATCGGCGTGATCGTCATGAGCTCCGGTCTGCTGCGCCGCCGCGGTATCCAGTCCAACGGCGGCAGCGCCGCCAACTTCCCGCCCTACCAGTGGCTCGACAAGAACTACCGGATGCTCCCGAGCGTCGAGGGCGCCGCGCTCAAGCTGCGCATCGAGCGGGTCAACGCGCTGGTGACCGGCCGCGAGCTGGAGGGCGACCGGATCGTGATCCGGGGCGAGATCCGTACGCCGCTGGCGAGCGACGAGACCGTCACGCTGCAGGTCTCCAACCAGTCCAGCGGTGAGATCCGGCGCTACCCGGTCACGGTCGACGCCGAGCAGGGCGGCACCAGCGCGTTCCGCGTCGAGGTCCCGCTCGCCGATGTCGCCCTGGTCACCGCCGAGACGACCGACGGCCACGCCCAGCCCCGGGTCCGCAACTGGAGCACGGCGCTGCTGATCTCCGGTTCCGACGAGGAGGCGGCACCGCGCCGGCTGAGCACCGTCGTCCAGGAGGGTCTGGAGGACGCGCGCTTCCAGCTGCCCGCGAGCATGGGCCGGCAGGCGGGCCGTCATGAGCTGGCGGCCATCGCCGGCCACAACGGCTACCTCAAGTTCCGCGGCCAGACCGAGCGTGCCGTGATGACGCAGGTGGGCGAGCGCGACGGCAAGCTCGTCCTGTCCGGCCACGCCCCGCAGCACCTGGTCGGTTCCGAGCTGCTGCTGAAGGCCAAGGACCGGTTCGACGAGCGCACCGTCCCGATCAGCTGGACCGCCGACGGCTCGTACGAGACGGCCTTCGACCCCTCGACGCTGGGCGGTGGCTCCCAGGGCACCATCCCGCTCAAGGCCGGCCGGTGGAACTTCTTCCTCCGTCAGCCCGACGGCGCGGACGTCGAGTTCGTCATCGACCGCCTCGCATCGGAGCAGTTCCCGCTGCACGTCACGCTGAAGGGCCGCCGGTACTGGCTGGAGGCTCGCTGGCACGACTTCCCGCAGCTGAACTGCCGCTCGGAGCTGGCCGATGTGGAGCGCGGCCCGTTCCGCCAGGCCCAGCTGCGCCGCGAGGTGTACGACGCCAAGTGCCTGGAGCCGCTGCGCGACCAGGTGTTCTACCTGAGCTACAACGGCAAGCAGTACTCGGACAGCCCGCGTGCCATGCACGAGGAGCTGGTGCGCCGGGGCGCCGACCTCAAGCACCTGTGGGCGGTCCGCGACGGCCAGGTGGAGCTGCCTCCGACGGCCGAGAAGGTCCGGATGTGGGGCACGGAGTGGTTCGACGCGCTGGCCTCCAGCAAGTACATCGTGACCAACGCGCACCTTCCGGAGTGGGTCGTCCGGCGTCCCGGCCAGGTCATCGTCCAGACCTGGCACGGCACGATGCTGAAGAAGATCGGCCATGACATCGACACGCTCCACTTCGACAAGGAGTACCAGAAGCGTCTGGAGCTCGAAGCGAAGAACTGGAGCATGCTCGTCTCCTCCAACCGCTTCAGCACACCGATCCTGAAGCGGGCCTTCTCCTACGACGGGGAGATCCTGGAGGCCGGCTACCCGCGCAACGACTACCTGTACTCCGACGAGCGGGTCAAGCTCGCCGAGGAGATCAAGAAGCGCATCGGGCTGCCCGAGGGCAAGAAGGTCGTGCTCTACGCCCCGACCTGGCGCGACGACCAGTCGCACCGGGCCGGTCAGTACTCCTTCGACCTCCGGCTCGACCTGGAGGACGCCCGCCGCCGCCTCGGCGACGACCACGTCCTGCTGATCCGGCGCCACTCCAACGTCGTCGACCAGGTGCCCGGCGCCGGCAACGGCTTCGTCTGGGACGTCTCCGAGTACCCGGACATCGCCGACCTGTACCTGGCGTCCGACATCATGATCACCGACTACTCGTCCGTGATGTTCGACTACGCGCACCTCAAGCGGCCGATGCTCTTCTTCACGTACGACCTGGAGCACTACCGCGACACGCTGCGCGGGTTCTACTTCGACTTCGAGAAGGACTCGCCCGGCCCGCTGGTCCGCACCTCGTCGGAGCTGATCGACTCGATCCGCAACATCGACACGGTCTGGCCCGAGTACACCGAGCGCTTCGACCGCTTCCACCACCTGTTCTGCGACCTGGACGACGGCCGCGCCTCGCAGCGCGTCGTGGACCGCATGATCGAACAGGCGACGGAGCTCACCGAGGAGAAGTAGCCGTACGGCACGCGAAAGGGGGCGGGCCCGGAGATCTGATCTCCGGGCCCGCCCCCTTCGGCATGTGTTCGGTCCCGCTCTACGGCTCCACGTCCACCGTCTTGAAGGCGAGCTGCGACAGCGCCGTGTAGTACGGCCGGATCTCGATCTTCGTGACCGGGCGCGGCGCCGGCTTGCCGCCGTTCAGCGTGCGGGTCACCCGGCGGCCGACCTTCGCCAGCAGGGTCCTACTGGGCTCGGGCAGGATCCGGATCACCGGCCGGGGGAAGGTGAACACCCCTATGGGCGCGAGGACATCGGTGGCGAGCTTGCCGACCTGGACGCGGTCGGCGCCGGCCGCGGGGCGCAGCCACACGTCCCAGATCTGCTCGGGCCCCTCGTGCTCACGCACCAGCGCGGCGCAGTCGACCCGGGCGCTGACCCGCTGCCCTTCGAGGGCCGAGACGGGGAACGACAGCACCCGGTCCTTGTCCTTGCGGTGCACGGCCTCCAGCGCCGCGCCGGGGCCGAGCGTCACGCCCCAGCCGGCGGCGTCCAGCTCGATGGCCTCGGTGTCGACCGCGACCGCGTCGATCTCCACATGGGCGTCGCGCACCACGCTGCGGATCCGCAGGCGGTCCATCTCGCCCCGGTGCGGGAGCAGCAGCTCCAGGGCGGGGGCGCCGTTCTCCCGGGGCAGCGGCACGTTGAGCAGGTCCCGTACGTCGCAGCCGTAGCCGTCCACCGTGAGCGGCACCTCGTTGCCCTCAGGGGTGCACACGGACAGTTCCCAGGTGCCCTCGGGCAGTCCGCCGTGCCAGGGCACCACGGCGCTGCCGCCCGGGTCGATGGCGAACCGCTTCTCCGCCGGGTTGCGTCCGACCCGGCGGCAGGCGATCTCGGCGCCGTGCACCTCGGCCGGCAGTGCGCCGACCTCGATCCGGACCGAGCCCAGCGGGTCGACCTGGGCGGTGGCCGTCGTCGGCAGTGCGCGGCGGGTGAACGCGTCGTGCAGGATCGCCTCGAAGCGGGCGCAGCTGGCCGGCTCGTGGAAGCGCACCGCGTTGCGCACGGCCGCCTCGCCCATCTGCTTGCGCCGCTCGTCGTCCTCGACGAGTTCGAGGATGGCGTCGGCCATGGCGGCGGTGTCGCCGCGCGGGACGATGAGGCCGTCCTCGCCGTGCGTGATGATGTTGCGCGGGCCGTGGTCGGCGTCGGTGCTGACGACGGGCAGACCGGCCGCCATCGCCTCGACGATCACGTTGCCGAACGCCTCGCGCTTGGAGGGCAGCACGAAGATCGAGCCCTTGCTGAACTCGGGCGCGACCGGGGCGGCCGGGCCCATCAGCGTCACGGTGTTGTGCAGGCCGAGGGTCTCGATCTGCTTGCGCAGATTGGCCTTCTCGGTGCCGCCGCCGTAGATCCGCAGCCGCCAGTCGGGGCGCTTGGCCACGACGGTGGCGAAGGCGTCGACGACCGCGGCGAAGTTCTTGTTCTCCTTGAGGAGACCGGCCGCGATGACGACCTTGTTGGTGCTCTTGGACTGCACCGGGGCCGCGGGCACGCAGTTCGGCATGACGGCCAGCCGGTTGCGTACGCCCGGCACCAGCTTGCCGATGCTCTCGACCTCTTCGGGCGTCAGCGCGGTGAGCGCGTCCAGCGAGTGGTACGCCTTGAACAGCCGGCCCTGGTAGTACTTCGCGTAGATCGAGGGCATCGAGTGCTCCTGCGTGACCCGCAGGTAATCACCCTCGGCGTACGAGAGCATGATCGTGTTGCGCGGGCTGGAGCTCACCACGACGTCCGAGTCGGTCGTCGCGAGGAATTCGAGCAGTCGCAGCTCCGCGAGCCGGCTGACCACCGGCTTCTTCTCCGCCGGGTCCACCGGGTAGACCTTGGGGAAGACCGCGATCAGCGGGTCGTCCAGGTCCGATGTCGGGGAGTGCTGGCGCAGGTCGGTCAGCACACGCACGGAGACGCGCGGGTCGAGCGGGAAGTAGGACTCGTCCCGCACCTTGCGGAGTGCGACGATCTCCACGTCGTGCCGGGCCGCGAGTGCACCCGCCAGATTCTGCGTGGCACTGACAACTCCGCCCATGTGGCAGAGGTCGCGCACCAGAAATGAAATCTTCACTTGCGTCTTTCGGCTGGGCCGCGGCTCGCGGCAATCCCCGGGCAGCCTCGCGTGATGGTCACCACGCTCCCCCTACCCCATCGGCTTGCGAGGGCATGCCCTCTCCTCGCACAAGAAAGACGGACAGGCGGGTCACAGGGTTGTGCACGGAGTGAAACTTTATCGAATCTTTGAACATAGCGTACCGGGAACGGTAATCACGTACGGAATCCACCCAAACACCCGCACATTTATGCGACATGAGGGCCGAAACCGCCGCGCCGCTCCCCCCTGACCGCACAAGGGCGTGCCTCCGCACCGGAACCCGGTACGGAGGCACGCCCTCACAGCAGCACCCGTGCTTACGCGAACGGGTCGAACTCCTGGTACTCCTTGCTGACCTCGTCGCGCTCGTCCTCGCGGTCGCGACGGCGCTGAGCGGCCGGACGCGGCTCCTCCAGACGGTGGTCCTCGCCGCGGCGGCCGAGCATCTCCGCACCGGCGGTCACCGTCGGCTCCCAGTCGAAAACCACGGCGTTGTCCTCGGCGCCGATGGCCACGCCGTCGCCCGCCCGGGCACCGGCCTTGCGCAGCGCGTCCTCGACACCGAGCCGGTTCAGCCGGTCCGCGAGGTAGCCGACGGCCTCGTCGTTGTTGAAGTCGGTCTGGCGCACCCAGCGCTCCGGCTTCTCGCCGCGCACCCGGTAGATGCCGTCGTCCTCCAGCTTCACGGTGAAACCGGCGTCGTCCACGGCCTTGGGCCGGATGACGATACGGGTCGCCTCCTCCACCGGCTTGGCGGCACGCGCCTCGGCGATGACACCGGCCAGCGCGAAGGACAGCTCCTTGAGGCCGGTACGGGCGACGGCAGACGCCTCGAAGACGCGGTAGCCGCGCGCCTCCAGCTCCGGGCGGATCATGTCCGCGAGGTCCTGGCCGTCCGGAATGTCGATCTTGTTGAGGACGACGATGCGGGGCCGGTCGTCCAGACCCCCGTAGAGCTTGAGCTCCTCCTCGATCATGTCGAGGTCGGAGACGGGGTCGCGGTCGGACTCCAGCGTCGCCGTGTCCAGCACGTGCACCAGGACCGAGCAGCGCTCGACGTGGCGCAGGAACTCCAGGCCGAGGCCCTTGCCCTGGCTGGCGCCCGGGATCAGGCCCGGGACGTCGGCGATGGTGTAGACGGTGGAGCCCGCGGTGACCACGCCCAGGTTCGGGACGAGGGTCGTGAACGGGTAGTCGGCGATCTTCGGCTTGGCGGCCGACAGGACCGAGATCAGCGAGGACTTGCCCGCGCTCGGGTACCCCACCAGGGCCACATCGGCGACGGTCTTCAGCTCCAGGACGATGTCCCGGGACTCACCGGGCTCGCCGAGCAGCGCGAAGCCGGGGGCCTTGCGCCGGGCGGAGGCCAGCGCGCCGTTGCCGAGGCCGCCGCGGCCGCCCTGGCCGGCGACGAACATGGTGCCCTGGCCGACGAGGTCGGCGAGCACGTTGCCCTCGCCGTCGAGGACGACGGTGCCGTCCGGCACGGGCAGGACCAGGTCCTGGCCCTCCTTGCCGGTGCGGTTGTCGCCCGCGCCGGGCTGGCCGTTGGTGGCCTTGCGGTGGGGGTGGTGGTGATAGTCGAGGAGCGTGGTGACCGCCTGGTCGACGATCAGCGTCACATCGCCGCCACGGCCGCCGTTGCCGCCGTCCGGGCCGCCGAGCGGCTTGAACTTCTCACGGTGAACGGAGGCACAGCCGTGGCCCCCGTTACCCGCGGCGACATGCAGCTCGACGCGGTCCACGAAGGTGGTCATGGTTGGAACCTCCAGTTACATACGTGCAGAAATGTCTCGCTCGTGCTCCTGTAGGAGCAACACGCGAAAGGCGGACCCACTTCCCGTTCGGGAAGTGAGGTCCGCCTCCACGTCATACCGCTCGACGAGCGCCGAAAATCAGCCGGCGATCGGAACGATGTTCACGACCTTGCGGCCACGGTGCGTGCCGAACTCGACCGCACCGGCGGCGAGGGCGAACAGCGTGTCGTCGCCGCCACGGCCGACGCCCGTGCCCGGGTGGAAGTGGGTGCCGCGCTGGCGGACCAGGATCTCACCGGCGTTGACGGCCTGACCGCCGAAGCGCTTCACGCCGAGCCGCTGAGCATTGGAATCGCGCCCGTTCCGGGTGGACGATGCGCCCTTCTTGTGTGCCATGTGTTCTCAGTCCCTTACTTCGCAGCCGCGGGGATGCCGGTGACCTTGATCGCCGTGTACTGCTGGCGGTGACCCTGGCGACGGCGGTAACCGGTCTTGTTCTTGTAGCGAAGGATGTCGATCTTCGCGCCCTTGTGGTGGTCCACAATCTCGGCCTGGACCTTGATGCCGTCCAGCACCCACGGGTCGCTGGTCACGGCGTCGCCGTCGACAACGAGCAGGGTAGAGAGCTCTACCGTGTCGCCAACCTTGGCGGTGGGAATCTTGTCAACCTCAACGATGTCGCCGACAGCAACCTTGTGCTGGCGACCACCGCTGCGCACGATGGCGTACACGCGGATCTCACTCTCACTCGAAGCGAAAACCTCTGAAGCCAGCCGCTCACACGGGTCCGGGGACCCGTGATGATCCGGATTGGACGAGCGGCCTCTCCCGTACGAGCGGGAGGTGAGTGCTCAGAGGTGTGGCGAAACAAACGCCGACGGTCAAGATTACGGGGCCCTGGACAGCCCGGTCAAACCGGGCCCCCCTCTTCAGGCCGCCGCGGCCCTGACGTAGTCGGCGTAGGCGTCCCTGATCCCGTCCGTGGACAGGTCCAGGTGTTCCAGGATCGTGTACCGGCCCGGCCTGGTCCGGGGTGCGAAGTCGACCACCGAGACGAACTCGTCCGCGCTGAAGCCGATCTCCTCCGCGGTGACCGGCAGGCCGTGGCGCCGCAGCGCCTCGGTCATCCGGACGGACTCCCGGTGGGCGCCGCGCAGATGCATCGCGAACGCCGCGCCCAGCCCGCACTGCTCCCCGTGGCTCGCCGCACGCTGCGGGAAGAGCAGGTCGAAGGCGTGGTTGATCTCGTGGCAGGCGCCGGAGGCGGGACGGCTGTCGCCCGCCACCGACATCGAGATACCGGTCAGCACCAGCCCTTCCGCCAGCACCTGGAGGAAGGAGTCGTCGCCGAGGGCCCCGGGGTGGCGCAGCACGGCCTCACCGGCCTGCCGGGCCATCGCCGCGGCCAGTCCGTCGATGTCCTCGCCGTTGACCCGGTGGGCGAGCTCCCAGTCCGCCACGGCGGAGATGTTGGAGAGCGCGTCACCGATCCCGGACCGCACGAAGCGGTCCGGGGCCTCACGGATGATGTCGAGGTCGATGACGACGGCGATCGGGTTCGGGACACCGTACGAGCCGCGGCCCGCGTCGTTGTCCAGCGTCGCCACCGGGGAGCACAGACCGTCGTGCGACAGGTTCGTCGCCACGGCGACCAGCGGCAGCCCGATGCGCGCCGCGGCGAACTTCGCACAGTCGATGATCTTGCCGCCGCCGAGTCCCACGACGGCGTCGTACCGGCCGGACTTCATGGCCTCGGCGAGCTTGACGGCGTCGTTCAGCGTGCCGCCGCCCACCTCGAACCAGGAAGCGCCCGGCAGGCTGTCCGAGAGCCGCTCACGCAGCGCCCGGCCGGAACCCCCGCTGATCGCTATCGCCAGCTTGCCCGAGCCGGAGATCCGCTGATCGGCGAGGACGCCCGCCAGATCGGCCAGAGCGCCTGCCCGGATGTCGACGACGACCGGTGCGGGGATGAGCCGGGTCAGTACTGGCACGCGATGGTCCTGCCCTTGGCCAGGTCCTCGTGGTTGTCGATCTCGACCCACTTGACGTCGCCGATCGGCTCCACGTCGACCTTGAAGCCGCGGTTGACGAGCTCCTGGTAGCCGTCCTCGTAGTACAGGTCCGGGTCGCGCTCGAACGTGGTCTTCAGCGCGTCGGCCAGCTCCTCGGCCGCGTCGCCCTCGATGAGCGTGACGCCGATGTACTCGCCGGTGGCCTCGGACGGGTCCATCAGCTTGGTGATCCGCTGGACGCCCTTGCCGGGGTCGACGACGACCTTCATCTCCTCGTCGGCCAGCTGCTTGACCGTGTCGAGGGCGAGGATGATCTTCTTGCCCTCGCCGCGGGCGGCGAGCAGCGTCTTCTCGACGGAGACGGGGTGCACGGTGTCGCCGTTGGCGAGGATCACGCCGTCCTTGAGGGCGTCACGGCCGCACCAGAGGGAGTAGGCGTTGTTCCACTCCTCGGCCTTGTCGTTGTCGATCAGCGTGATGCTGACGCCGTACTTCGCCTCCAGGGCGGCCTTGCGCTCGTACAGGGCCTCCTTGCGGTAGCCCACGATGATCGCGACGTCGGTCAGGCCGACCTCGGCGAAGTTGCCGAGCGTCAGGTCGACGACGGTCAGGCTCTCCTCGTCGCCCTCGGGCCCGACCGGCACCAGGGCCTTGGGAAGCGTGTCGGTGTAGGGGCGCAGACGGCGGCCGGCGCCGGCCGCCAGAATCATGCCGATCATGAGGGTTCTCCTTGGTCCTTGGTGCGGGTGTCTCGGGTGGGGTGCGTGCGCCGTGCGGGCGGCTCAGAGCTCGGCGGCCACGAAGCCGCGCAGCCAGGTACGGAAGTCCGGACCCAGGTCCTCGCGCTCGCAGGCCAGTCTGACGATGGCCCGGAGGTAGTCGCCTCGGTCACCGGTGTCGTAGCGGCGGCCGCGGAAGACGACGCCGTGCACCGGACCGCCGACCTTCTCGTCGGCGGCGAGCTGCTGGAGCGCGTCCGTCAGCTGGATCTCGCCGCCCCGGCCCGGCTCCGTCTCGCGCAGCACGCCGAAGACGGCGGGGTCCAGGACGTAGCGTCCGATGACCGCCAGATTGCTGGGGGCGTCCCCGGGCTCCGGCTTCTCGACCAGTCCGGTGACGCGCACGACGTCGTCCTCCGCGGTGGCCTCCACCGCGGCGCAGCCGTACATGTGGATCTGCTCGGGCGCGACCTCCATCAGCGCGACGACGCTGCCGCCCTCGCGCTCCTGGATCTCGGTCATGCGGGCCAGCAGCGGATCGCGCGGGTCGATCAGGTCGTCACCGAGCAGCACGGCGAAGGGCTCGGCGCCCACGTGGGGCTCCGCGCACAGGACGGCGTGGCCGAGGCCCCTGGGGTCGCCCTGCCGGACGTAGTGCATGGTCGCCAGGTCACTGGACTCCTGGACCCGGACCAGCCGCTCGTCGTCGCCCTTGCGGGTCAGCGCCGACTCCAGCTCGTAGTTCCGGTCGAAGTGGTCCTCCAGCGCGCGCTTGTTGCGCCCGGTGATCATCAGGACGTCGTTCAGGCCCGCGGCGGCGGCCTCCTCCACGACGTACTGGATCGCCGGCTTGTCGACCACCGGCAGCATCTCCTTGGGAGTCGCCTTCGTCGCCGGCAGGAACCGGGTACCGAGCCCGGCAGCGGGTATGACGGCCTTCTGGATCTTGTGCATGTACGGGGACTTCCGTGTGGGGTACGGGGACGGCCGGCACCGGAAAGCAGCCGGCCGGCCCCGTGAGGGACCGGCCCGACTGCGTCGCGCGCGGTGCGAGGGTCTGTGCTGAGCCGGCCCGTGGCCGGCTCAGCACAGACCCTGGGTGACTCGAACTCAGCCCTCGTCGGCGGAGGCCGTGACGGACGGGGACTGCTGCTCGGCCGCCACCGTCTTCTTCGCCGCCTTCTTGGCCGTCGTCTTCTTGGCGACGGTCTTCTTGGCAGCCGTCTTCTTGACGGCGGCCTTCTTGGCCGTGGCCTTCTTCGCGGTCTTGCGGGCCGCCTTCTTGGCCGGTGCCGGTTCGGCGTCGGCCTCGGGGGCGGACTCCGGCTCGGCGGCCGGTCCGGAAGCCGTCACCACGACGACCGCGGTGTCCTCGGCACCTGCGGGGGAACCCGCGGGTGCGCTGACCTTGCGGGTCGCACGGCGGCGGGCACGCGGGGGCGCGGCCGGCTCCTCGGCGGGGGCCTCGGTGTGCGGGGCCTCGACGACCGGGTCCTCGGCGGCGACCGGGTCGGCGTCGGACACCGGCTCCTCGACGGCCGGGACCACGACGGGCTCGGCGGCCTGGGCGGGCGAACCCGCCGGGGCGGTCGCCTTGCGGGTCGCCCTGCGGCGTGTACGGCCCTGGGGCGCGTCGGCGACGGGCGCCTCGGCGACCGGTGCTTCAACGACCGGCTCGGGCTCCGGCTCCACGAGGGGCTCCGGTGCCGCGACCGGCTCGGCCACGGGGGCCGGGGCGGACGCCGCCTTCGGAGCACCGGCCGGGGCCGAGGCCTTCCGGGTCGCCCGACGACGGCCACGGCCGCGGCCCGCGGCCGCCTCGGCCTCGGCCGGGCTGCTGTACAGCTCCTCGTCCGGGACGAACTCCGGCTCGGGCAGCGCCAGCGGGGCGGCCACCTCAGCGGCCACCTCGGCCTCGGTCTCCACCTCGGTCTCGGCGACGTGATCGTGCTCGTGGTCCTGCTCGTGACCGTGCTCGTGCTCGTGGTCCTGGCCCGAACCGCCACGGCGCTTCTTGGAACGCTTGCCGTTGCCGCCGCCACCCACCGAGGTGGGCTGCTCCATGTGCACGATGACGCCGCGCCCGTTGCAGTGGACGCAGGTCTCGGAGAAGGACTCCAGCAGACCCTGGCCGACCCGCTTACGGGTCATCTGGACCAGGCCGAGCGAGGTGACCTCGGCGACCTGGTGCTTCGTACGGTCGCGTCCCAGGCACTCCAGGAGCCGTCGCAGCACCAGGTCCCGGTTGGACTCCAGCACCATGTCGATGAAGTCGACGACGACGATGCCGCCGAGGTCGCGCAGCCGCAGCTGACGCACGATCTCCTCGGCCGCCTCCAGGTTGTTCTTGGTGACGGTCTCTTCCAGGTTGCCGCCCTGGCCGGTGAACTTGCCGGTGTTGACGTCGACGACGACCATCGCCTCGGTCTTGTCGATCACCAGCGAGCCGCCGCTCGGCAGGTAGACCTTGCGGTCCAGCGCCTTCATGAGCTGCTCGTCGATCCGGTACGTCGCGAAGATGTCGACCTCGGAGGTCCACCGCGACAGCCGGTCCGTCAGGTCGGGCGCCACGTGCGAGACGTAGCCGTGGATGGTCTCCCACGCCTCGTCGCCGCTGACGATGACCTTGGAGAAGTCCTCGTTGAAGATGTCCCGGACGACCCGGACGGTCATGTCCGGCTCGCCGTAGAGCAGCGTCGGCGCGTTGGAGCTGCCGCTGCTCTTCGACTTCTTCTGGATCTCCTCCCACTGCTGCTGCAGACGCTCGACGTCACGGCGCAGCTCGTCCTCGCTCGCGCCCTCGGCCGCGGTGCGCACGATGACGCCGGCGTCCTCGGGGACGATCTTCTTGAGGATGGTCTTGAGCCGGGCGCGCTCGGTGTCGGGCAGCTTGCGGCTGATCCCGGTCATCGAGCCCTCGGGCACGTAGACGAGGTAGCGGCCGGGCAGCGAGACCTGACTGGTCAGGCGGGCGCCCTTGTGGCCGATCGGGTCCTTCGTCACCTGGACGAGGACGGACTGGCCGGACTTGAGCGCGGTCTCGATGCGGCGCGGCCCGTGGGCCATGCCGAGCGCCTCGAAGTTGACCTCACCGGCGTACAGGACGGCGTTGCGGCCCTTGCCGATGTCGACGAAGGCGGCCTCCATGGACGGCAGGACGTTCTGGACCTTGCCCAGGTAGACGTTGCCGACGTAGCTGGTGGCCTGCTCCTTGTTGACGTAGTGCTCGACGAGCACGTTGTCCTCGAGGACGCCGATCTGGGTGCGCTCGCCGTTCTGGCGGACGACCATGACGCGCTCGACGGCCTCGCGACGGGCGAGGAACTCCGCCTCGGTGATGATCGGAACCCGGCGGCGGCCCTGCTCGCGGCCCTCGCGGCGGCGCTGCTTCTTGGCCTCCATACGGGTCGAGCCCTTGATGGACTGGACCTCGTCGAAGCCGGTGCCGGGCTCGCGCTCGGCCTCCTTCTTGCGGGGCTCGCGGACCTTCACGACGGTGCGCTCGGGGTCGTCCGTGCCGTTCTCGGCGTCGGACGAGGCGTCACCGCTGCGACGGCGGCGGCGCCGGCGCCGACGGCTGCTGCTCGACCCGGAGGCCCCGGAGTCGTTGTCGTCCTGCTCGTCGTCGCCCTCGTCCTCGGACTCCTGAGCACCCTCGTGCTCGTCATCGGAGTGGTCGGCGGAGTCGTCGGCGTGCTGCTCGGCGGCGTCGTCCTCGGCGGACTCGCCGCGACGGCGGCGACGGCCACCACGACGGCGCCTGCGCGACGGGCGGTCGCCGTACTCGTCGGTGTCCTCCCCGTCCTGCTCGGCGTCGCTCTCGCCCGAGGGCTCGTGCTCGTCCTCGGCCTGCTCCTCCACGGGGGCGGCGGCCGGGGCGGGCGCGACGGGCTCGGCTTCGGCGGCCTCACCGCGACGGCGACGGCGGCGGCGCGAACCGCCCTGCGGCGCGGCCTCGGCGGGGGCGGCGGCCGGGGCGGCCTGGGCCTGCTCCTCGGCCGTACCGATCTCGTCCTCGGGCTCCTCGTCGTGCGCGACGGGGGGCTGCGCGGCGGCGGCAGCGGCGGCCGTCTCCGGGGTCTGGAACATCGGCTCGGCGAAGACCGGCGCCTGGAACACGGCGACGGCGGGGCGCTCGGCGCGGCGGCTGCGGCGCGCGGGCTCCTCGACCTTGCCGGTGAACTCGGGGCGGCCGGCGGCGGCGGTGGCACGGCGGCGCTGACGGCCGCGCGGGGCGGCCTCCTCGACCTCGGCGGTCTCGGCGGCCAGCTCCTCGACGGCTGCCTCGGGCAGGCTCTCGCCGCTCTGGACCTCGGTGCGCTCCTCCGCGGCCTCGGTGACCTGCGGGGCGCCCGCGGGGGAGGTCGCCTTGCGCGACGCACGGCGACGGCCGCGCGGGGCCTCGACGGGCTCGGCGGCTTCGGCGGGCCCGTCCGCCTCGATGGCCTCGGCCGGCTGCGCCGGCTCGGCGGCGGGCTCGGTCCGGGTGGCCTGGGGCGCACCGGCGGGCGCGGAGGCCCTGCGGCGGGTGCGGCCACGCGGCGCCTCGGCGACGGGCTCGGCCACGACGGGCTCGACGGCCTCGGCCGCGACGGTCTCCTCGACGATCTCGGCCACCTCGGCGGCCTGCGGTGCACCGGCGGGGGCGGTGGCCTTGCGGGAGGCACGACGACGACGCGGCGCCTCGACAGGCTCCACAGCCTCCTCCTCGACCGGCGCGGCAGCCGCCACGACCGGCTCGACGACCTCGACGGTCTCGGCGGCCTGCGGCGCACCCGCCGGGGCGGTGGCCTTGCGGGAGGCACGACGACGACGCGGCGCCTCGACCGGCTCCACAGCCTCCTCCTCGACCGGCGCGGCAGCCGCGACAACCGGCTCGACGACCTCGACGGTCTCGGCGGCCTGCGGCGCGCCGGCGGGGGCGGTGGCCTTGCGGACGGCGCGGCGGCGGGCGCGGACCGGCGGTGCGGCCTCGGCCTCGGTGGTGTTCTCGGTGCTGGTTTCCGACACTCCGGCGTCAACGGCCGGTATGGCCGGCGCCTCGGCTCCGGCAGCCTGTGCGCCCGTCGTGGGCGGGCCGGCCGGGCGGGACGCGGCGCGGCGCCTGCGGCGCGGCGGCAGCTTGTCCCCGGGGGTGTTGTTGTCTTCTGCGTTCCCGGTCGTGCCGGGTTCGGTGGGCTCGAGCATGCGGGCGGTTCTCCCGTCGCGCTCCCGGGCGCCGCGCCTGATTCCGGTCCGGCACGGTCCGCATGTGTACGCGGTACCGCCGTCCGGGGCGCGGGCGCCGCACGGGAGCTGAATGTCTGGCTCGCCGGTTCCGTACGCGTTGTGCGCACGGCCTGGCGAAAGTCTTATGGGTCAGCGCGCGGCCCGGCCCAGGTGGCTCCCGAGTCCGAGGGCTGCGCTACAACGACCGCCTTACGCGGAACCTGCACCATCCGGCGCCGTCGCGACGGCGGTCCCGGCGGCCGTGGGTAGAGCGGCCGGGGCTGCCTCGCGGTCGGGCGCGAGCGGGTCGGTCACCGTGCCGGACTCCTCGTCGAAGAGCCCCTGCGCCAGCCTGGTCACCGCTGCGGGGACCGGCGGCGCCAGGTCGGCCACAACGCGGAGACCGGACAGGACGTCGTCAGGCCGTACGGCAGGTGTCACGTGCCGAACAACCAGCCGCAGTATCGCACAGGCCTTGTCCCCGGGCCTATCAGGCTGATGATCAAGGGCCTGCAGGTCGACCACGGCGGACCGGGCGTCGAAGGTCCTCATGCCGTTCTTGGTACGGCGCTCGACCTCGACGCTCTCCGCCGCGTTGAACGCGGCGACGGCCTTCCCGGCTTCCTCCACGGTGACCCCGTCCAGCCGCAGCTCCCAGACGGAGGCGGTCAGCCGGTCGGCGAGGCCCGAGGTGCGGGCCTCGACGGCGTCGGTGATGTCGAGGCCGTCCGGCAGCGAGTCGTTGAGCAGCTCGCGCAGGACGTCCGGATCACGCGCCTCGGTGAGGGCGATCTCCAGGAACTCGGCCTCGCTGCCCGTGCCGGTGGGTGCGGCATTGGCGTACGACACCTTGGGGTGCGGGGTGAAGCCCGCCGAGTAGGCCATGGGCACCTCGGAGCGGCGCAGCGCCCGCTCGAAGGCACGCTGGAAGTCTCGATGACTGGTGAACCGGAGGCGGCCGCGCTTGGTGTAGCGCAGTCGGATGCGCTGCACTGCCGGTGCGGGCGGCGGGCCTTCGGGCTGTCGCTTGCCCAGTGGTTCTTCTCCTCGGTGCGGGGCGGACGCGGTGGCACGCCGCCCTCGAAATACGGGTGGCCCCGGGGTGTCCGGTCCGGCTCACCCCTGCGGGAAGGATTTCTCCTTGAGCAGGGAGATCTCTGGTTCGGGCGCCGCGCTGGGCACAGTCGTTGTACTACCCAGAGTACGCGCAAGAGGCCTCACCGGTTCCCGGGGCTCGACTTCCCGCGGCCCGCCGACCAGTGCCCGCCAGGCGTCCCGCCGGGCCTGGCGGACGGTTTCACGTGCCGCGTCGAGTGCCTGCCGCACCGTCCGGCCCACCGCGCGGGCGGCCCGTCCGGCCGGGGCCAGAACGTCATCGCGCAGGAAATGCCCGACCGGGGTGCATACGTTGCGATAGACCCAGCTCACCGGCGCCCCGACCAGGTGCCACGCCAGCCAGGCCAGCGCCCGCCCGACGACCCGTGAGATGTATCCGGCGACGCGCCAGGCGACGCCGACCGCGGCGGCGATCTCCCGGCAGACGGGGGTGATGATCCGCCGGTACACCCAGACCACCGGAGTGACGAGCAGCACGGTGAGCAGCCACCGGAGGGCGGCCCACAGGCCCCGGCAGCCGGCCCCGATGCCTCGGGCCAGCAGGTCGAGGGACCAGGCGATGCCGTGGCCCAGCGGGGTGAGCAGTTCCCGGTACGTCCACGCCAGCGGCAGCACGACCAGGTGCTCCGCCAGCCAGCCGGCGGCCAGCCCCAGGGGCTTCAGGACGTACCGCCACAGGAGGACCACCGGCATGACGAGGACGACGGTGAACAGCCACCCGAGCGCCTTGGCGACGCCGCGTCCGGCCGGGAGCAGCAGCGCCCGCCAGACCCACCTCAGCCCGTGCCCGGCCGGGGTGAGGACCCGTGCGTACAGCCACTCCAGCGGCACCACGATCCCGTACCGCCAGACGGGCACCGCGACATACCGCCACAGCGCCACCCACGGCCACACGAACACCGCGGCGGCCAGCCATCGCAGCCCGTGCCCGAGCGGGGTCAGCACCGACCGCCACAGCCACCGGGCCGGCACCGCCACCAGCACCTCGAAGAGCCACGCCAGCGCACGCCCCAGCGGGCGCAGCAGGATGCGGTCGGCGGCACGGGCGCCCGCGGCCAGGGCGTCCCACACCATCCGCACCGGCAGGACGAGGACGAGGACGACGATCCTCACCGGAATCCTGACGAGCGTGGTCAGACAGCCGTCACCGCCCTCGTAGTGCACGGGCGCCTGATGCTTTCCGTATTCCATGCACCTCATGACGCGAAGGCCCGTCCGGGGGTTTCCCGGACGGGCCTTCGTCATCGAGCTGTCACCCGGCCGGAGCCGGACGGTGTCATGTCACCGGCAGAACTACTTCACGACCGTCAGCGGCAGGAGCTTCTTGCCGGTCGGGCCGACCTGGATCTCCGTCTGCATCGCGGGGCACACACCGCAGTCGAAGCACGGCGTCCAGCGGCAGTCCTCGACCTCGGTCTCGTCGAGCGAGTCCTGCCAGTCCTCCCAGAGCCAGTCCTTGTCGAGACCGGAGTCGAGGTGGTCCCAGGGCAGGACCTCCTCGTACGTCCGCTCGCGCGTGGTGTACCAGTCGACGTCCACGCCGAAGGCGGGCAGCGTCTTCTCGGCGTTCCGCATCCACAGGTCGTAGCTGAAGTACTCGCGCCAGCCGTCGAACCGGCCGCCGTCCTCGTAGACGGCGCGGATGACGGAGCCGACCCGGCGGTCGCCGCGGGAGAGCAGGCCCTCGACGATGCCGGGCTTGCCGTCGTGGTAGCGGAAGCCGATCGAGCGGCCGTACTTCTTGTCGCCGCGGATCTTGTCCCGGAGCTTGGTCAGCCGGGCGTCGGTCTCCTCGGCGCTGAGCTGCGGGGCCCACTGGAAGGGGGTGTGCGGCTTGGGCACGAAGCCGCCGATGGAGACGGTGCAGCGGATGTCGTTCTGCCCGGAGACCTCGCGGCCCTTGGCGATGACGTTGACCGCCATGTCGCCGATCTGCAGGACGTCCTCGTCGGTCTCGGTGGGCAGGCCGCACATGAAGTACAGCTTCACCTGGCGCCAGCCGTTGCCGTACGCGGTGGAGACCGTGCGGATCAGGTCCTCCTCCGAGACCATCTTGTTGATGACCTTGCGCATGCGCTCGGAGCCGCCCTCGGGGGCGAAGGTGAGACCGGAGCGGCGGCCGTTGCGGGTCAGCTCGTTGGCCAGGTCCACGTTGAACGCGTCGACGCGGGTGGAGGGCAGCGAGAGGCCGACCTTGTCCTCGGTGTAGCGGTCCGCGAGGCCCTTGGCGATCTCACCGATCTCGGTGTGGTCCGCGGAGGAGAGCGAGAGCAGGCCCACTTCCTCGAAGCCGGTCGCCTTGAGGCCCTTCTCCACCATCTCGCCGATGCCGGTGATGCTTCGCTCCCGCACGGGGCGCGTGATCATGCCGGCCTGGCAGAAGCGGCAGCCGCGGGTGCAGCCGCGGAAGATCTCCACGGACATCCGCTCGTGGACGGTCTCGGCGAGCGGGACCAGGGGCTGCTTGGGGTAGGGCCACTCGTCGAGGTCCATGACCGTGTGCTTGGACACGCGCCACGGCACGCCCGACTTGTTCGGCACCATGCGGCCGATGCGGCCGTCCGGGAGGTACTCCACGTCGTAGAAGCCGGGGACGTACACCCCACCGGTCCTCGCGAGGCGGAAGAGCACCTCCTCGCGGCCGCCGGGGCGGCCCTCGGCCTTCCAGGCGCGGACGATCTCGGTGATCTCCAGGACCGCCTGCTCGCCGTCGCCGATGACCGCGCAGTCGATGAACTCCGCGATCGGCTCGGGGTTGAACGCGGCGTGGCCGCCCGCGAGCACGATCGGGTCGTCGAGGCCGCGGTCCTTGGCGGACAGCGGGATGCCGGCCAAGTCCAGGGCCGTGAGCATGTTGGTGTAGCCGAGCTCGGTGGAGAAGCTCAGCCCGAAGACGTCGAACGCCTTGACCGGCCGGTGGGCGTCCACGGTGAACTGCGGCACCTTGTGCTCACGCATCAGGGCCTCGAGGTCCGGCCAGACGCTGTAGGTGCGCTCGGCGAGGACGCCCTGGCGCTCGTTGAGTACCTCGTAAAGGATCATGACGCCCTGGTTGGGGAGTCCGACCTCGTACGCGTCGGGGTACATGAGAGCCCAGCGGACGTCGCATTCGTCCCACGGTTTGACGGTGGAGTTCAGCTCACCGCCGACGTACTGGATGGGCTTCTGCACATGCGGGAGCAGAGCTTCGAGCTGTGGGAAGACCGAATCGACAGACATCGCGAACTTTCGAGAGCTGGCAGGGGTGACCATCCAGCGTACCGCGCTGCTCAGCCTCCCGGCGCCGCACGGATCCACGCCCGGAACTACGGCCGGATCTCCGCCCGGGAGGCCTTGGCCCACACGCCGGGCAGTTCCCGCTCGCGCGCCCGGGCCGTCGCCTCCTCCCGTCCGTACAGCAGTCCCCAGGTGAACGAGGCCTCCCCCGCCGCGTGCGCCTGGACGGCGAGGACGCGCAGGGCGTCCCGGGCGACCACGCTGTCCTGGTGGTCGCCGAGCACGCTCTGGACGGCCTTCAGCCGCTTGGCGGACTTGCGGGCAGGTTTCCCGAGTGCGGGACGGGCCGCCTCCGCCGCGTACCGCGCGCGCTTCGCCGCCTTGCGCGCGTCGTGCAGGGCGAGGTCGCGGTCCGGTCCCGGCGGAAGGGCGGCTGCCCGGCCGATGCGGGCGGCCAGGCGCCGGTGGTCCTTGTGCACGGCCCGGGCGAGCACCTTGCCCGGCGGGGCGGCGGCGGCGGCCGGCAGCAGGGGCGGGTCGGCGAGGAGCGTGTCCAGGGCGTGCAGCAGCGCCAGGTAGCGGGCGCCGTCGAGCACGGCGACGGTCCGCCGGCGGGAGCCGCTGCGCCTGGCCACCGACCACACCTTCAGCCGCGCACGGACCGGGCCGAGGACCAGGGTGCGCGGCAGCGCGTCGAGCCGGGCGAGCAGCCGCGCGTCGAGGACCTCCTGGTCACGGTCGACACCGAGCTCCCCCGCGAGCCACTTCAGTTCATCGCCGACGGGTCCGGTGACGCTCCGGTCGAGGACCTTGCGGTACGTCCGCAGAGCGCTGCGCAGCCGCCGGGTGGCGACCCGCATGCGGTGCACGGAGTCGGGCAGCCCCCGGCGGACGGCCGGGTCGAGGGCGACGATCGCGGTGACCTGACGGCGTACGTAGGCGAGCACGTGGTCCCCCGCGGTGCCCGGGGGCGCGACGGGCTCGCGCCGCCGCTCCTTCTTCGGCGCGGTCTCCGCGAGGGCACGGGAGAGTTTGGAGGGGGACGCGGAGGGCCGTATCCCGGCCTTGCGCAGCCGCTTCTCGACGGCGTCGAGGAAGGCCGGGTCCCCGTCGTCGGCGAGCTCGACCTCGATCTCGGTCCAGGCGGTGCTGCGGCGGCCGCCGTGCAGCCGCTCGGCCCGCACCTCGTCCACGCTCAGTTCGGCCAGGGGCACCCCGTCCGCCCCGCTGAGCAGGTGGACGTCGCGGGCGGAGCGGAGCCGTACGACGGGGACGACGGCGGCGTCCCTGACCCGGGAGCGGATCAGCGCGGCGAGGGCGGGCGGCAGGGTGTCGGAGAGCGGGGCGCCGATCTCGTCGCGGATGCCGGAGGCCACCGGGAGCTTCAGATGCCACCCGGCGTCGTCCCCGCCGGTGCGGCGGCGCAGGGTCAGGGAGCCGGCCGCGAGCCGGAAGTCCTCGGTGTCGTAGTAGACGGCGTCGAGTTCCATGACGCCCCGGTGTTCGACGGCCGCGACCCCGGCCACCCGGCCGAGGTCGGGCAGCCGGGTGGTGCCGGTGGCTTCGTACTTACGCTCGATCTCACGCTTCGAGTCCGCCATGAATCGAATCTAGACGTGATGTCCGCGCATGGGCAGTGGGCCTGCCACGGCTCACGCCGACATCGGCCGCTGCACCCTGATCGACTGCAGCAGCCCGATCGCCACCCAGACGGCGAACATCGAGGACCCTCCGTACGAGACGAACGGCAGGGGCAGTCCGGCGACCGGCATGATGCCGAGCGTCATGCCGATGTTCTCGAAGGCCTGGAAGGCGAACCAGGCGATGATCCCGGCGGCGACGATCGTGCCGTACAGCTCGGTGGTCTCCCGGGCGATGCGGCAGGCACGCCACAGGACGACGCCGAGCAGGACGAGGATCAGTCCCGCGCCGAGGAAGCCCAGTTCCTCACCGGCGACGGTGAAGACGAAGTCGGTCTGCTGCTCGGGGACGAACTGGCCGGTGGTCTGCGTGCCCTGGAAGAGGCCGGTGCCGGAGAGGCCGCCCGAGCCGATCGCGATGCGGGCCTGGTTGGTGTTGTAGCCGACTCCGGCCGGGTCGAGCGCCGGGTTGGCGAAGGCCGCGAAGCGGGCGATCTGGTAGTCGTCGAGCAGCCCGAGCTGCCAGATGGCGACGGCTCCGGCGGCGCCCGCGCCGAGGATGCCGAAGATCCAGCGGTTCGACGCCCCGGAGGCCAGCAGTACGCCGAGCACGATGACGACCATGACCATCACGGAGCCGAGGTCCGGCATCCCCATGACGACGGCCATCGGGAGCGCCGCGAGGCCGAGGGCCTTGGCGACGGTGCGGTGGTCGGGGTGCAGCTGGTCGCCCGCGTCGACGCGTTCGGCGAGCAGCATCGCCATGCCGAGAATAATCGTGATCTTGGTGAACTCGGAGGGCTGCAGGGAGAAGCCGCCGGGCAGCAGGATCCAGGCGTGGGCGCCGTTGACGGTGGCGCCCAGCGGGGTGAGGACCGCCATCACGAGGAGGACGGACAGCCCGTAGAGGATCGGCACCGCGCCGCGCAGGGTGCGGTGGCCGAGCCAGATCGTGCCGACCATCAGGGCGAAGCCGATGCCCGTGTTGAGGGCGTGGCGGAAGAGGAAGTAGTACGGATCGCCGTGGGTGAGCGAGTCGCGTCCCCGGGTCGCCGAGTAGACGAGCAGCGAGCCGATGAACGAGAGCGCGACGGCCGAGCCGAGGAGCGGCCAGTCGAGGCGGCGCACGACGGAGTCACGGGCGGTGAGCCTGCCCCAGGCCCCGCGGTCGGGGGCGTAGCGCTGGACGGAGAAACCGGCCATCAGTCACGCCTCCCCAGCACCGCTGCCAGCGTCTGCTCGCCCGGCGGCTTCTGCGACTCGGGGTCGTAGGGCTTGACCTTCGGGGCGTCGATGGTGCCGTCCGTCTGGATCTTCGGCAGGGACTTCTGCGGCGCCGGCAGCAGGGCCTTCTTGAGGTCCTGCTTGCCCGAGGCGTCGAGGCCGTAGAGCGCGTTGTAGATGTTGCGGACGGCGGGCCCGGACGCTCCGGAACCCGTACCGCCCTGGGAGATCGTCATGACGATCGAGTAGTCCTTGGTGTACGTGGCGAACCAGGAGGTCGTCTGCTTGCCGTAGACCTCGGCCGTGCCCGTCTTGGCGTGCATCGGGATCTTGTCCTGCGGCCAGCCGCCGAATCGCCAGGCGGCGGAGCCGCGGGTCGCGACACCCGCGAGGGCTTCGTCTATTTCGTTGCGCGTCTTCTTGGTGAAGGGCAGCTTGCCGTGCGACTTCGGCTCGATCTCCTCGACCGTCCTGCCGTCGCCGCTGACGATCGCCTTGCCGACGGTGGGGTCGTAGAGCGTGCCGCCGTTGGAGATGGCCGCGTAGATGGTCGCCATCTGGATCGGGGTGACGAGGGTGTCGCCCTGGCCGATCGAGTAGTTGACGGAGTCACCGGCGCGCATCTTGTCGCCTTCGAGGCAGTTCTCGTACGCGATCTGCTCGACGTACGTGCCGCCCTTCTTGCCCTGCTTGCACCAGGCGTCGTGGTTGGCCTTGGCGAAGTTCTTCTTCCACTCACGGTCCGGGACCCGGCCGCTGACCTCGTTGGGGAGGTCGATGCCGGTCTCCTTGCCGAGACCGAACTGGTGGGCGGTCTTGTAGAACCAGTCGTTGGGCTTCTTCTTGGGGCTGTTGCCGCCGTCCTTCTGCCACTCCTTGTGCGCGATGCCGTAGTACACGGTGTCGCAGGAGACCTCCAGGGCGCGGCCGATGGTGATGTTGCCGTAGCCCTGGGACTCGAAGTTCTTGAAGGTCTGGCCGCCGATGGAGTACGAGCTGGGGCAGGGGTAGTTGCCGTCGAAGGGGTATCCGGCGTTGACCGCGGCGGTCGAGGAGATGACCTTGAAGATGGAGCCGGGGGCGGCCTGGCCCTGGATGGCCCGGTTCAGCAGCGGGAAGTTGGAGTTCTTGCCCGTCAGCTTCGCGTAGTCCTTGCCGGAGATGCCGCCGACCCAGGCGTTCGGGTCGTAGCTGGGCAGCGAGGCCATGGAGACGACCCGGCCGGTCTTGGCCTCCATGACGACGACGGCGCCGGAGTCGGCCTTGTAGTTCGTACCGGTGTTGGTGTCGAACTCCTTGCGGGCCGTCTTCATGGCCTGGTTGAGCTCGTACTCGGCGACGGCCTGCACCCGGGCGTCGATGGAGGTGACGACGCTCGCGCCGGCCTCGGCCTTGTCGTTCTTGGCCTGGCCGATGACCCGGCCGAGGTTGTCGACCTCGTAGCGGGTGACGCCCGCCTTGCCGCGCAGTTCCTTGTCGTACGTGCGCTCCAGGCCGGAGCGGCCGACCTGGTCGGAGCGCAGGTAGGGCGAGTCGCTGTCCTGGGCCTTGGTGATCTCGTCGTCCGTGACGGGCGAGAGGTAGCCGAGGACCTGGGCGGTGTTCGCCTTGCCGGGCGCGGCGTAGCGGCGGACGGCGGTGGGCTCGGCGGTGATGCCGGGGAAGTCCTCGGCGCGCTCACGGATCTGGAGGGCCTGCTGGGTGGTGGCCTCGTCGGTGACGGGGATCGGCTGGTAGGGCGAGCCGTTCCAGCAGGGCTGCGGGGTCTTCGCGTCGCAGAGCCGGACCTTGTCGATGACGTCCTTCGGCTTCATGTCGAGGACTTCGGCGAGCCGGGTCAGGACGGCCTGGCCGTCGTCGTCCATCTTCAGCAGCTCGGTGCGGCTGGCGGAGACGACGAGGCGGGTCTCGTTGTCGGCGAGCGGCACACCGCGCGCGTCGAGGATGGAGCCGCGGGCGGCGGGCTGGACGACCTGCTGGACGTGGTTGTTCTTCGCCTCGTCCGAGTACTCCTGGCCGTTGCGGATCTGGAGGTACCAGAGGCGGCCGCCGAGGGTGAGCAGCAGGGAGAAGACGAGGACCTGGATGACGATGAGGCGGATCTGGACCCGCTGGGTCCGGCCCGTCTCGGGGATGTTGCTCACGGGGCGCCCCCGGTGGTGGTCGGGCTGGGGACGCGGTGGGCGGTCCCCGGGCAATGCAGGGTCACAGTCGCTTGACTCCCTTGATCCGTCCGGCGCGTGCGGCGCGGTTGCGGGCGGCCTTGACGCGCAGTCCGCCGCGCTGGCTGCCGATCCGCAGCCCGGTGCCCGCGGCGAGCCAGCCGGCCGCGACGTCGCCCCGGCCGGAGGAGGACTCGGTGAGCGGGTCGTTCACCGTGCGTCTGGCGATCGCCATGATCAGCGGGACGGTGAACGGGGCGAGGAGCAGGTCGTAGACGGCCGCGGTGAACAGCAGGCTGCCCAGACCCACATGGCGGGCCGCCGTGTCACCGACGAGGGCGCCGACGCCCGCGTACAGCAGGGTCGAGCCGATGGCCGCGGCGACGACCACGGCCATCGGCAGGAACGCGGACTTGAGCTGGCCGTTCTCCGGCCGGGCCAGTCCGGCGAGGTAGCCGATGACGCACAGGACCAGGGCGTAGCGCCCCGCGGCGTGGTCCGCCGGGGGTGCCAGGTCGGCGAGGAGACCCGCACCGAAGCCGATGAGGGCCCCGCTGACGTGCCCGTACACGAAGGCCAGGCCGAGGACGACCATGAGCAGCAGATCGGGTACGGCGCCGGGGAGCTGGAGCCGGGCGAGGACGGAGACCTGGACGACGAGGGCGATCACGACCAGAACGATGGAGAGCAGAGTCCGGTTGACGTGCATGGGGATCAGCTCTACCTCTGTTCGTTTACCGCGTTGTCGGCGTTCGGTGTGGCGTTCCCGCTGGGGCTCGGGCTGCCGCTGGGGTCCGCGCTCTCGTGGATGTTCCCGACGACGTTGCCGTTGGTGTCGACGAGGTCGCCGTTGGGCGAGATGGTGACGGTGACGGTCGGGGTGGGCTTCGGCTTGGCCGCCTTGACGGGCTTCTTCGGCAGGACCGTGTCGCGGGGGTCCTCGCGCGGTGCCTGGACGACGATGCCGACGATGTCGAGCTTGGTGAAGCCGACGTACGGCTGGACGTAGACCGTTCGGGTCAGGTCGCCGCCGGACGGGTCGACCCGGACGACCTCGCCGACCGGGACGCCGGGCACGAACGGCTTGTCCTTGCTGGACCCGAACGTGACGAGGCGGTCGCCCTTCTTCACCTTGGCCTTGCCGTTCAGGAACTGGACGGACAGCGGGCGCGAGCCCTGGCCGGTGGCGAAGCCGAGTTCGTCGGTGGACTCCATCCGGGTGCCGACGGTGAAGTCGGGGTCGTTGGCCAGGAGCACCGTCGCGGTGTCCGGGCCGACGGTGGTGACGCGGCCGACGAGTCCGTCACCGTTGAGTACGGTCATGTCGCGCTTGAGGCCGTCCTTGGAGCCGGCGTCGATGGTGACCGTCCAGGAGAAGCCCTGGGCGGGCCCTATGGCGATGACCTCGGCGGCCTTGATGCCGTACTGGCCGGCATCGGACTTCTTGAGCATCTTGTCGAGCTCGCGGACCCGGCTGCGGTTGCGGTCGTCGCTGCCCAGCCGGGCCTTGAGCTCGGCGTTCTGCTTCTCCAGCGCGGCGATCTTGTCGTGGCGGGTGCCGGAGGCGCGTACCGCCCCTATGGCGTTGCCCACCGGGTCGACGGCTGCCGCCACGCCGTTCTCCACCGGTCCGAAGACCGTGGCGGCGGCCTGCCGGGCGCCGTCCACCGGTGACGCCTCGCCGCCGCGGATGTCCACCGTGATCAGTGCGAATGCGATGGCGATCAGCAGCACCAGGAGCAGCCGGCTCTCTCGTGTGTCCCTCACGTGCGGCGGCCGTGCCTTCCTCGTAGGAATGTTCGTGCCTGTATATCAACGATCCTCCGCGCGGAGCGGCAGCGTCCGCGCGGAGGGCCGTGGAATTTCTAGCGCCGGGGCTGGGCGTCCAGCACCTGCTGGAGCGCCTCGAACTCCTCGACGCACTTGCCGGATCCGAGTGCGACGGAGTCCAGCGGGTCCTCGGCGATGTGGATCGGCATGCCCGTCTCGTGGCGCAGCCGCTCGTCCAGGCCGCGCAGCAGCGCGCCGCCACCGGTCAGGACGATGCCGCGGTCCATGACGTCGCCGGAGAGCTCCGGCGGGCACTTGTCCAGCGTCGTCTTGACCGCGTCGACGATCGCGTTGACCGGCTCCTCGATGGCCTTGCGGACCTCGGTGGCGGAGATGACCACGGTCTTGGGCAGCCCCGAGACGAGGTCGCGGCCCCGGATCTCGGTGTGCTCGTCCTTCTCCAGCTCGAACGCCGAACCGATGGTGATCTTGATCTGTTCGGCGGTGCGCTCACCGAGCAGGAGCGAGTACTCCTTCTTGATGTGCTGGATGATCGCGTTGTCCAGTTCGTCACCGGCGACCCGGATCGACTGGGCAGTGACGATTCCGCCGAGCGAGATGACCGCGACCTCGGTGGTGCCGCCACCGATGTCGACGACCATGTTGCCGGTGGCCTCGTGGACCGGCAGGCCCGAGCCGATGGCCGCCGCCATGGGCTCCTCGATGATGTGCACCTGACGGGCGCCGGCCTGCGTCGACGCCTCGATGACGGCGCGTCGCTCGACCCCGGTGATGCCGGAGGGCACGCAGACGACGACCCGCGGGCGGGCCAGGTAGCGGCGCTTGTGGATCTTCAGGATGAAGTAGCGGAGCATCCGCTCCGTGATCTCGAAGTCGGCGATCACGCCGTCCTTCAGGGGCCGTACGGCAACGATGTTGCCCGGTGTACGGCCGATCATCTTCTTGGCCTCGGCGCCGACCGCGAGGATGCCGCCGGTGTTGGTGTTGATGGCCACGACGGACGGCTCGTTCAGAACGATGCCGCGCCCCCTGACGTACACCAGCGTGTTGGCAGTCCCGAGGTCGATAGCCATGTCACGGCCGATGAACGACATTGAGTTCCCCTTGTTCCCCATGAGGATGCGTCGGGCCTTCCCAAGCGAAAGCGGTGATGGCTTGTTTTGGTAGGCGAGGTGAGCGCTGCGGGCGTGGAAGCTTCCATCGTAGTGCCGGATACACCGACACAGCGCGAGGGTCCTTCGCCATGCTGAGCAGAACGGGTGGCCGTTCCACTCATGGTGACGTTACGTCGGGGTGATGCGTTCCCGCGATCCGGGACCCTATGCCGAAGGGCGACCGAATTACTTCGGTCGCCCCAGGTCATGAGCGCTGTTCGGCTGATCCGAGGTCAGGAAAGTCCCGGAAAGAACAGCTTCATTTCTCGCTCCGCGGACTCCTCGGAGTCCGAGGCGTGGATGAGGTTCTCCCGGGTGATGGTGCCGAAGTCGCCACGGATCGATCCGGGCGCGGCGGCGATCGGGTCGGTGGGACCCGCCAAGGCGCGGACGCCCTCGATGACCCGCTCGCCCTCGGCGACCAGCGCGACGACCGGGCCGGACTGCATGAACTCGACGAGCGGCTCGTAGAACGGGCGCCCGACGTGCTCGGCGTAGTGCTGCTCCAGGGTGGCGCGGTCGAGGGTACGCAGCTCCAGCGCCGTGATCTTCCAGCCGGCCTTGCGCTCGATGCGGCCGACGATTTCGCCGACCAGACCGCGACGGACGGCGTCGGGCTTGAGAAGAACGAGGGTGCGCTGGGTCATGTGCGGCTCCTTGCAGGCATACGGGTGCGGTGAAGCGAGGTTACAGGGGTGCGGTGACGGGCCGGCGCCCGGGTTTGGCCGCCGGGCCGGTACTCCGCATGCCGGGTGTGTCGCGGCCCGGCACCCGGATCAGCCGGCCGGTGTCTGCGCCGCCTCCTGCGCGGCCCACCGGGCCTTCACCTCGTCGATCTTGCGGCCGTAGTGCACCGAGGCCCACCACAGCCCGCCGAAGACCAGTCCGAGGATGAACATCATCGGGACCACGAAGCCGCTGACGACCAGCGCGATCTGGAGCGCCCAGCCAAGCTGTATGCCGCCGGGGCGGGTGATCATCCCGCAGAGCAGCACGGAGAGCAGCATGCCGATGCCGCAGACCGTCCAGACCGTGGCGGACGTCAGGTCGTCGGACTTCATCGCGACGAGTCCGGCGAACCCGATCACGAAGAACTCACCGATCAGCGTCGATGCGCAGAGCGTCCGCATGCCGGTCAGCCCCTTCCCAGAAGCAGCCGGGCCTCGCCGACCGTGATCACGGATCCGGTCACCAGCACCCCGGCGCCCGCGTACTCGTCCTCTTCCTCGGCGAGGGTGATCGCCGCCTCCAGCGCGTCGTCCAGACGGGGCTCCACCTGGACCCGGTCGTTGCCGAAGACCTCGACGGCGACCGCGGCGAGCTCGTCCGCGTCCATCGCGCGGCCGCTGGAGTTCTGGGTGACGACGACCTCGGCGAAGATCGGCTCGAAGGCCTCCAGGAGCCCGCGGACGTCCTTGTCGCCGCTGGCCCCGACCACACCGATCAGCCGGGAGAAGCCGAAGGCCTCGGAGAGCCCCTCGGCGGTGGCGAGGGCGCCGGCCGGGTTGTGCGCGGCGTCCAGGACGACGGTAGGGCTGGAGCGGACGACTTCGAGGCGGCCCGGCGAGATCACCGCGGCGAAGGCCTTGCGGATGATGTCGGCGTCGAGCGATCCGGTCTGCTCGGCTCCGATGCCGAAGAACGCCTCGACGGCGCAGAGCGCCACCACCGCGTTGCGTGCCTGGTGGGCGCCGTACAGCGGAAGGAAGATGTTGTCGTACTCACCGCCGAGACCGCGCAGCGTCAGCAGCTGGCCGCCGACCGCGATCTCCCGGGAGACGACGCCGAACTCCATGCCCTCGCGGGCCACGGTCGCGTCGACCTCGACGGCCTTCTTCAGCATCACCTGGGCGGCGTCGACGGGCTGCTGGGCCAGGATGACCGTCGCGCCCTGCTTGATGATCCCGGACTTCTCCACCGCGATCTCACCGGGCGTGGAGCCCAGCCGGTCGGTGTGGTCCAGGGAGATCGGCGTGACGACGGCGACCGAGGAGTCGATCACGTTGGTCGCGTCCCAGCTGCCGCCCATGCCGACCTCGACGACGGCGACATCGACCGGCGCGTCCGCGAAGGCCGCGTACGCCATGCCGGTGAGCACCTCGAAGAAGGACAGCCGGTAGGGCTGCTGCGCGTCGACCATCTCGACGTACGGCTTGATGTCCTGGTACGTCTCGACGAACCGCTCGGGGTCCATCGGGGAGCCGTCCAGGCTGATCCGCTCGGTGATCGACTGGACGTGCGGCGAGGTGTAGCGGCCGGTCCGCAGGTCGAAGGCGCCGAGCAGGGCCTCGATCATGCGGGCGGTGCTCGTCTTGCCGTTGGTCCCGGTGATGTGGATGGAGGGGTAGGCGCGCTGCGGCTCGCCGAGCACGTCCATCAGCGCGGCGATGCGCGCGACGGACGGCTCCAGCTTGGTCTCGCCCCAGCGCCCGGCGAGCTCCTGCTCCACCGCGCGCAGCGCCTTGTCCACCTCCGGATCGGCGGGGCGGGCGGGGACCTCGTCCCCCTGGGGCGGACCGGAGGCGGCGCGCAGCGTACGGCTCCCGGCCTCGATCACCGCCAGGTCGGGGTCGCGCTGGGTCGCTTCGTCGACGATCTCCGCGAAGGTCTCGTCGGAGTCGGACGCGTCGTGCCGGTCGGAAGGGCGGGGCTCACTCACGGGGCCCAGTCTACGGATGGCCACGGACATCGCGCGCAGCGCCCGGCGGCCGCGGGACACGGGGAAGCCCCCGTCCCCCTCCTGCGAGGGGGACGGGGGCTTCAGACCGGTGTCAGGACTGCGGAAGGGCTGCCAGCTGGCCGGTGATCCGCTCGATGTCGGACTCGGCCTTGGAGAGCCGGCCGCGGATCTTGTCGACCACGTTGTCCGGGGCCTTGGCCAGGAACGCCTCGTTGCCGAGCTTGCCGGTGGCCTGCGCCTTCTCCTTCTGCGCGGCCTCCAGGTCCTTCGTCAGGCGCTTGCGCTCGGCCTCGATGTCGATGGTGCCGGAGAGGTCGAGCGCGACGGTGGCACCGGCGACGGGCAGCGACGCGGTGGCGTGGAAGCCGTCCCCGGCCGGCTGCAGCCGCAGCAGCTGGCGGATGGCCGCCTCGTGCGCCGCGAGCGCGGTCCCGGTCAGGGTGAGCTCGGCCGGAACCTTCTGGCCGGGCTGCAGGCCCTGGTCGGAGCGGAAGCGGCGGACCTCGGTGACGACCTGCTGGACGAGCTCGATCTCCTTCTCGGCCGCGTCGTCACGGAAGCCGCTGTCCTTCGGCCAGTCGGCGATGACGACGGACTCGCGGCCGGTGAGCGCGGTCCACAGGGTCTCCGTGACGAACGGGACGACGGGGTGCAGCAGGCGCAGCATCACGTCGAGGACCTCGCCCAGGACCCGGCCCGAGACCTCGGCCGGACGGCCGCCGCCGAAGAACGTGGTCTTGGACAGCTCGACGTACCAGTCGAAGACCTCGTCCCAGGCGAAGTGCCGGAGCGACTCGCTGAGCTTGGAGAACTGGAAGTCGTCGTAGTACGCGTCGACTTCGGCGACCGTCTTGTTGAGGCGGGACAGGATCCAGCGGTCGGTCACCGACATCTCGGCGGCGGACGGCAGCTCGCCCTCGATCGTCGCGCCGTTCATCAGCGCGAAGCGGGTGGCGTTCCAGATCTTGTTGGAGAACTTGGCGGAACCCTGGACCCACTCCTCGCCGATCGGGACGTCGACGCCGGGGTTGGCACCGCGCGCCAGGGTGAAACGGAGCGCGTCGGAGCCGTACTTGTCCATCCAGTCCAGCGGGTTGACCACGTTGCCGAAGGACTTCGACATCTTCTTGCCGTGCTCGTCGCGGACCATGCCGTGCAGGACGATCGTCTCGAACGGCGGGACGCCGTCGTTGACGTACAGGCCGAACATCATCATCCGGGCGACCCAGAAGAAGAGGATGTCGTAGCCGGTGACCAGTACGGAGTTCGGATAGAACTTCGCGAGGCTGTCGGTCTGTTCGGGCCAGCCGAGCGTGGAGAAGGGCCAGAGGCCGGAGGAGAACCAGGTGTCCAGGACATCGCTGTCCTGGGTCCAGCCCTCGCCGGTGGGCGCCTCGTCGTCCGGTCCGACGCAGACGACCTCGCCGTTCGGGCCGTACCAGACGGGGATGCGGTGGCCCCACCAGAGCTGGCGCGAGATGCACCAGTCGTGCAGGTTGTCGACCCAGTCGAAGTACCGCTTCTCCATCTCCTGCGGGTGGATCTTGACCTTGCCGTCGCGGACGGCGTCACCGGCCGCCTTGGCGAGCGGGGCGACCTTGACCCACCACTGGAGGGAGAGCCGCGGCTCGATGGTGGTCTTGCAGCGCGAGCAGTGGCCGACGGAGTGGACGTACGGCCGCTTCTCGGCGACGATCCGGCCCTCGGCGCGCAGGGCTGCGACGATGGCGGAGCGGGCCTCCAGGCGGTCCAGGCCCTGGAAGGGGCCGGGGGCCGTGATGACGGCGCGCTCGTCGAGGACCGTGAGGAACGGCAGGTCGTGGCGCTTGCCGATCTCGAAGTCGTTCGGGTCGTGCGCCGGGGTCACCTTGACGGCGCCGGTGCCGAACTCGGGATCGACGTGGTGGTCGGCGACGACCGGGATGGTGCGGTCGGTCAGCGGCAGCTTGATCTGCTTGCCGACGAGGTGCTTGTAGCGCTCGTCGTCGGGGTGGACGGCGACGGCGGTGTCACCGAGCATCGTCTCGGCGCGGGTGGTGGCGACGACGATGGTCTCGTCGCCCTCGCCGTACTGCATGGAGACGAGCTCGCCGTCGTCCTCCTGGTACTCGACCTCGATGTCCGAGATCGCGGTGAGGCAGCGCGGGCACCAGTTGATGATGCGCTCGGCGCGGTAGATCAGCTCGTCGTCGTACATCTGCTTGAAGACGGTCTGGACGGCCTTGGACAGGCCCTCGTCCATGGTGAAGCGCTCACGGGACCAGGCGACGCCCTCGCCGAGGCGGCGCATCTGGCCGGAGATCTGGCCGCCGGACTGGTTCTTCCACTGCCAGACGCGCTCGACGAAGGCCTCGCGGCCCAGGTCGTGGCGCGACCTGCCCTCGTTGCCGAGCTCGCGCTCGACGACGTTCTGGGTGGCGATGCCGGCGTGGTCCATGCCCGGCTGGTAGAGCGCCTCGAACCCCTGCATCCGCTTGCGGCGGACGAGGGCGTCGATCAGCGTGTGCTCGAAGGCGTGTCCCAGGTGCAGGGATCCGGTGACGTTGGGCGGCGGGATGACGATGGAGTACGGCGGCTTGTCGCTGTTCTCGTCCGCCTCGAAGTAACCACGCTCTACCCAGCGCTCGTACAGCTTCCCCTCTACCTCGGCCGGCGTGTACTGGGTCGGCAGTTCGGGGATGCTGGCTGGCTGCTGCGCTGCGTTCTCGGTCACGCCGACAGTTTAGGGCCGTCACAAGCGTGCACTGAAACCGGTTTGTTCAGTAACGGTCTCCCTCCCGGTGCCCCAAGCCCGCGAGCCGTCCGTCAGGATGTTCGGAACGCATAAGAACGCATGAGCATGACGAACAGGGGACACCGCAGATGAGCTACAACCAGCCGGGCCCGTACGGTGGCCAGCAGCCGCAGGGCCAGCCCGGACCGTACGGCGGTCCGCCGCAGGGTCAGCCGGGGCCGTACGGCCAGCAGCCCGGCCCGTACGGCGGTCAGCCGCCGCAGGGCCAGCCCGGCTACGGCTACCCCCAGCAGGCTCCTCAGGGCGTCCCGCCGCAGGGCCAGCCCCAGGACCCGGCCTACGGCTACCCGCAGGCCCAGCAGCCCGGCCCGTACGGCCAGCAGCCCCCCACTCCCCCGTACGGCGGCCAGCCGGCGTACGGCCAGCAGCCGGGCTTCCCCCCGGCCCCGCCGCAGAAGAAGAAGACGGGGCTCATCATCGGGGGCGCGATCGTGGCGCTGGCGGTCATCGCGGGCGGGGTGTACTTCCTGACGTCGGACGGGGGCGCCAGCAACAGCGATGTCGCGGACTCGACGAAGGGGTACAAGCTGACGCTTCCGGCCTCGGTGGACGCGTACAAGGCGCAGACCGCCGGCGGCAAAACCGTCAGCCCGCTGACCGGTGCCGACAAGACCTCGATCGAGTCCTCGGGGATCAAGAACCCCAGCGGGGTCAGCAACAGCTACCAGGGTGGCTCGGAGAAGGATCTGAGCATGAAGATCCTCAGCTTCCAGGGCTATTGGGGCGAGGTCAGCGACCCGGCTTCGGTGATCAACAACTCGTTCGACGAAGCCAAGGCGAACATGACCAAGGGCGACAGCGCGAGCAAGGCCGAACTGGTCGGTTCACCGAAGGACGTCAGTCCTGCCGGCTTCAAGGGCGCGGTGATGCGGTGCCAGAACCTCAAGATGGAGAACCCCGACGGCGACGGAAGCGTCGACAAGGGGCCGAAGTCCTTCGAGATGCCCGTCTGCATCTGGGCCGACTACAGCACCGTCGGCATCGTCACCGGCATCGACATGGGTCTCGCCATGACCAACAAGGCCATGTCCCAGGACGATGTGGCGGCGCTCGCCGCCAAGCTCTACAACACCTCCCGCACCAAGATCTGATCGCGACAACCCGAAGGGGCGCCCCGCCAGTTCACCTGGCCGGGCGCCCCTTCGCGTGCGTACGGGACGGAACCGCGGCTACGCCGACTTCTCGTGCCGGCCGTCGTCGCCCTTCCCGATCGTCCGCGGCTCGCGCGGGACCAGGGTCGGGTTGACGTTGTTGCGGACCACGTCCGAGGTGATGACGACCCGGGCGACGTCCTTGCGGGACGGCACCTCGTACATCACCGACTGGAGGACCTCCTCCATGATCGCGCGCAGGCCGCGCGCGCCGGTCTGGCGCAGGATCGCCTGGTCGGCGATGGCCTCCAGCGCCTCGCGCTCGAACTCCAGCTCCACGCCGTCGAGTTCGAACAGCCGCTGGTACTGCTTGACCAGCGCGTTGCGCGGCTCGATGAGGATCTGGAGCAGGGCCTCGCGGTCCAGGTTGTGGACCGAGGTCAGGACCGGGAGGCGGCCGATGAACTCGGGGATCATCCCGAACTTCACCAGGTCCTCCGGCATGACCTCCTGGAACTGGTCGCTCGCCTGGATCTCCCGCTTGGAGCGGATCGTGGCGCCGAAGCCGATGCCCTTGGCGCCGGCCCGGGACTCGATGATCTTCTCCAGGCCGGAGAACGCGCCGCCCACGATGAACAGCACGTTCGTCGTGTCGATCTGGATGAACTCCTGGTGCGGGTGCTTCCGGCCGCCCTGCGGCGGTACGGAGGCGGTGGTGCCCTCAAGGATCTTGAGGAGGGCCTGCTGGACGCCCTCGCCGGAGACATCGCGGGTGATCGACGGGTTCTCGCTCTTGCGGGCGACCTTGTCGATCTCGTCGATGTAGATGATCCCGGTCTCGGCCTTCTTGACGTCGTAGTCCGCCGCCTGGATCAGCTTCAGCAGGATGTTCTCGACGTCCTCGCCGACATAGCCGGCCTCCGTCAGCGCCGTCGCGTCCGCGATGGCGAACGGGACGTTGAGCATGCGGGCGAGCGTCTGCGCGAGCAGCGTCTTGCCCGAGCCCGTGGGGCCCAGCAGCAGGATGTTGGACTTGGCGAGTTCGATCGCGTCGTCACGGCTCGCCCCGCCGCCGTTCTCCCCGGCCTGGACCCGCTTGTAGTGGTTGTACACAGCGACCGAGAGGGCCTTCTTCGCGGGCTCCTGCCCGACGACGTACCCCTCGAGGAACTCGTAGATCTCGCGGGGCTTGGGAAGTTCTTCCCAGCGCACCTCGCTCGTCTCCGCGAGTTCCTCCTCGATGATCTCGTTGCAGAGATCGATGCACTCGTCGCAGATGTACACACCGGGTCCCGCGATGAGCTTCTTCACCTGCTTCTGGCTCTTTCCGCAGAACGAGCACTTGAGCAGGTCGCCGCCATCACCGATGCGTGCCACGAGGTGCTTCCCCTTCGCCTGGGAGACGCCTGGTTCAGCGGCTCCTGGTGCCTCTATCCGACGGTACCTTGCCTGGCCCCCCGTTCGGGCCCCCCTTGGCACGGTTCACACGGCCGAGACCGGGTGACCCTGCCGTACCAAGGGGTAAAGGCCGACGTCAGGCGGCCGCTCCGGCCGCGCTCTTACGGGTCGAGACGATCTGGTCGACCAGGCCGTAGGCAAGGGCGTCCTCGGCCGTCAGGATCTTGTCGCGCTCGATGTCGTCGCGGATCTTGTCGATCGGCGTGGTGGAGTGCTTCGCCAGCATCTCCTCCAGCTGGGTCCGCATCCGCAGGATCTCGTTGGCCGCGATCTCCAGGTCGGAGAGCTGCTCACGGCCGGTCTGCGAGGACGGCTGGTGGATCAGGACGCGGGCGTTGGGCAGCGCCATGCGCTTGCCCGGCGTGCCCGCGGCCAGCAGCACGGCGGCGGCGGAGGCCGCCTGGCCCATGCAGACCGTCTGGATGTCGGGCTTCACGAACTGCATCGTGTCGTAGATCGCCGTGAGCGCGGTGAACGAGCCGCCCGGGCTGTTGATGTAGATGGAGATGTCCCGGTCCGGGTCCATCGACTCCAGGCACAGCAGCTGCGCCATCACGTCGTTGGCGGACGCGTCGTCGATCTGCACGCCGAGGAAGATCACGCGCTCCTCGAAGAGCTTCGCGTACGGGTCGTACTCACGCACGCCCTGCGAGGTGCGCTCCACGAAGCGCGGGACGATGTAGCGGTTGTCCACCTGCGGGCCGGTGTAGAGGCCGCTCGCGGAGGCGCCGGGGAAGTTGTTCATGTGGGTGTTCACCATCCTGGTGGCGTTCTGTGGCTGGGTGTCTCGGCGTACGAGAGAGAAGCGGTGCGGTACGGCGCGAATCCGGTGGGAACCGGATCAGGCGCCGGTGCCGCCGCCGCCCGGAACGCCCGACGCGATCGTGATGATCTCGTCGATGAGGCCGTACTCCTTGGCCTCCTCCGCGGTGTACCAGCGGTCGCGGTCGCCGTCGCGGATGATCGTCTCCACGGTCTGGCCGGAGTGGCGGGCGGTGATCTCCGCCATCCGCTGCTTGGTGCGCAGCAGGTACTGGGCCTGGATCTTGATGTCCGAGGCCGTACCGCCGATGCCGGCCGAACCCTGGTGCATGAGGATGTCGGTGTTCGGGAGCGCGAAGCGCTTGCCGGCGGCGCCGCCGGTGAGCAGGAACTGGCCCATCGAGGCCGCCATGCCCATACCGATGGTGACGACGTCGTTCGGGATGTACTGCATGGTGTCGTAGACCGCCATGCCGGCCGTCACCGAACCACCGGGGCTGTTGATGTAGAGGTAGATGTCCTTGTCCGGCTCGGCGGCAAGGAGAAGCAGCTGTGCGGTGATCTTGTTGGCGATGTCATCGTCGACCTGCTGACCGAGGAAGATGATGCGCTCGCCGAGCAGTCGGCTGTAGACCTGGTCACCGAGGCCTCCACCGAGGGACGGCTCTCCGGCGGCGTAGGGCATCAGATTCGTCACGTATCCACCTGCTCGTCTCTGACGGCTCCGGCCGTCTCAGCGTCTTCGTACCGGGTGGGCCGGGACTCCCCGACCCTTCCTATTCATGGACCCTAACGCGCAGGTGGGACAACGCCATCCCGCTTCCGCAACTGTTCGCTGGGAGCGCAAGGTCCGCAGTCCGCACAAGGGTTGTGGGGGGCGTCCGCCGATACGACGACGGGCTCCGGACGCGGTGCGTCCGGAGCCCGTCGTACGGGGGTTCAGCGCGAGGCTCAGGCCTCGGTCTTCGCCTCGGCGGCGTCGGTGGTGCCCTCGGCGGCCTCGACGGCCTCCTCCGCCACGTCCGCCGTGTCTTCGTCGTCTTCCAGCTCGACGACCTCACCGTTGGTGTCGACGACCTTGGCGGCCTCGACGACCACGGCCAGCGCCTTGCCGCGGGCGACCTCGCCGACGAGCATCGGCACCTGGCCGCCTTCGACGACGGCCTGGGCGAACTGGTCGGGGCTCATGCCGGAGGACTGCGCGCGCCGCATGAGGTGCTCGGTGAGCTCCTCCTGGTTGACGTTCAGCTTCTCCTTGTTGACGAGCTCGTCAAGGATGAACTGGGTCTTGATGCCCTTGACGGCCTGCTCGGACGTCTCGGCCTCGAACTCCTCGAGGGTCTTGCCCTGGATCTCCAGGTACTTCTCGAGGTCGAGACCCATCTGGCCGAGCTGGTGGTGCTCCAGGTTGTGCTTGCGGGTCTGGACCTCGTCCGCCAGCAGCTTCTCCGGGATCGGGACCTCGGCGAGCTTCAGCAGCTCCTCGAGGACGCGCTCCTGGGCCTGGGTGGCCTGCTCGTACTGCTTGGTGCTCTCGAGGCGCTTGCGGCTGTCCGCCTTGAGCTCCTCCAGCGTGTCGAACTCGCTCGCCATCTGGGCGAAGTCGTCGTCCAGCTCGGGGAGCTCGCGGGCGGCGACGGCGGTGACCTTGACGGTGACCTCGGACTCCTTGCCCTCGGCGGAGCCGCCCTTCAGCTCGGAGGTGAAGGTGGCCTCGCCACCCGCCTCCAGGCCGGTGACGGCGTCGTCGATGCCTTCGAGGAGCTCACCGGAACCGATGGTGTACGAGACACCCTCGGCCACGCCGTCCTCCAGGACCTCGCCGTCGACCTTGGCCTGCAGGTCGATCGTGACGACGTCGCCTTCGGCGGCGGCGCGCTCGACCGGGTTGGTCGAGGCGAAGCGCTCGCGGAGCTGCTCCACGGCCTTCTCGACGTCCTCGTCGCTGACCTCGAGGGCGTCGACGGTGACCTCGATGCCGGAGTAGTCCGGGATCTCGATCTCGGGGCGTACGTCAACCTCGGCGGTGAAGGCCAGCAGTTCGCCGTCCTTCAGCTCCGTGATGTCGACCTCCGGCTGGCCGAGGACGTTGAGCTCACCCTCGTTGACGGCCTCGGTGTAGAACTTCGGGAGCGCGTCGTTGACGGCCTCCTCCAGCACCGCACCACGGCCGAACCGCTGGTCGATGACCCGGTTGGGGATCTTGCCCTTGCGGAACCCCTTCACCGTGACCTGCTGGTTGATCTTCTTGTACGCCGCGTCGAGGCTGTCCTTGAGCTCCTCGAAGGGCACCTCAATGCTGAGCCGAACCCGGGTCGGGTTCAGGGTCTCCACGGCGCTCTTCACGGTTCGGTCTCCTTGGTGGCTGACTTCTTGGGGTTCTGCTCCACCGCACAGGAGGCGGCTTCGCGGACCGAGCCCGGTACATCAGACACACGGGCACGCATTTTGCATAGTAACGGCAAGGGGGAGAACTCCCACAATGCGATCTTGCCGGTGGTCGGGGTGGCCGGATTCGAACCGACGACCTTCCGCTCCCAAAGCGGACGCGCTACCAAGCTGCGCCACACCCCGTCGGTGCGACACGTAGGGTACATGCAGAGAGGCAGTGCACCGGACGTTTCGCGAGGGCCCGCCGGACTCGGCGCCGCGCGCCGCGATACGGGTGTGCGGGCAGCGCCCGCGACCCGCTACGATGCTTCTCGTGCCGCGGTCCCCGTGACCTGCGGTGCGCTGCATGCGGGCGTAGCTCAATGGTAGAGCCCTAGTCTTCCAAACTAGCTACGCGGGTTCGATTCCCGTCGCCCGCTCCATGCTTCGGGCCCGGCCCGGCGGATCCCTTCGGGGACTACCGCCGGACCGGGCCCTTCGCGTTTTCCGCGAGCGCGGGCCGGCGCGCCCCCGGGGGGACGCGCCGCGGCCTCAGAAGTTGATCTGGTTGATGGTCTCCGCTATCGAGTTCATGAACCTGTTGATCGACGGAGCCATGCCCGTCGATGCCAGGAAGAAGCCGAAGAGCACCGCGACGATCGCGGGTCCGGCCTTGATGGAGCCACCTCGGATCATGACCACGAGGATGATCGCCAAAAGAAGCACCACAGACAGTGAAATGGCCACGACTGCTCACACCCTCGGTCGGTCCGCCTTGCCGGCCCGGAGGCGTGCGGCCTCGCACTCCTCCGTTCCGTCCATCGTGCCACCAACTCCCCTGTGGTCGCTGCCAGGTGATGAATCGACCTGTCGGTATCGCGCCATCCTGCGCCCCCTGCGCCCCCCGTGCGCCGGCCGGCCGGCGGGGCCGCTCCGGGCGCCCGGATCCCTGCGGCCGCACGCCCGGCAACCGGAATGTCCCGCCGCCGCCGAGCCATAGGGCGGAATGATTGCAACGGTGATCGTTTCTGTTTCCACACAGTTTATTCACAGGCTTTTTCGGTGCCCGGCGAGACGTATTTCACTTCCTCCAACTGCCTGCCGATATGCACCATTTAAGGAGGATTAACACGGGCATAGCGGACAGATTTTGATGGTTTGGCATTTGATAGGACGGGAACACGCGATATTCGAGGGCGGATTTACGCATTGCAATCGAGACGTCTAAGGTGTTTCAGATGTTCCACGCTCCGAACGCATTCGAGAGGGCTCCGATCCCACCGGCGACCCGGGAGTCGGAGCCCAGACGCCAAGCGCCGGTGGCAACGGCCGACAGTCCTGCGCAGGTCACGGACAGGCCCGCGCAGACCACTCCGGCGAAGAAGCGTGACGCCTATTTCGACAACGCCAAGTACCTGGCCATCGTGCTCGTCGCGGTGGCCCACTCGTGGGTGCCCGTCATGGACGGGAGCCGGGCCGCCCGCGCGCTGTACATGGTGACGTACACCTTCCACATGCCCGCCTTCATCATCATCTCGGGCTATTTCTCACGCTCGTTCGACATGAGCCCCGCGAAAGTGAAGCGCCTGGTCACCGGTGTCGCCGTGCCGTACATCGTCTTCGAGACGGCGTACGCGCTGTTCTACCGGTACGCGGGCAACGCGCCGGACAGCATGATCAGCCTGACCGAGCCCTGGTACCTCACCTGGTTCCTTGCCGCCCTGTTCATCTGGCGGCTCACCACTCCGATCTGGCGCAGCCTGCGCCACCCGCTGGCCGTCTCGCTCGTCATCGCCTGCCTCGCCTCGCTGGCCCCCAGCATCGGCAACGACCTCGACCTTCCCCGCACGCTCCAGTTCCTGCCGTTCTTCGTGCTCGGCCTCCAACTCAAGCCCGAGCACTTCCAGTTGGTACGCCGCCGTGAGGTGCGCATGCTGGCCGTGCCACTGTTCGCCGTCGCGGTGCTCTTCGCCTACTGGGCGGCTCACCGGATGCAGCTGGGCTGGTTCCTGCGCGACTCCTCCGCCCAGGACATGGGCAATCCTTGGTGGACCGGCGTGGTGATGACGCTCGCGCTGTTCGGTTGCGCCACGCTGCTCACCGCCGCCTTCCTGTCGCTGGTGCCGCGGCGCCACATGTGGTTCACGGTCCTGGGCGCCGGGACCATCTGCGGCTATCTGCTGCACGGGTTCATGGTGAAGGGCGCCGAGTACGCCGGTGTCTTCGACCACAACGAGTGGCTCATCTCGCCGACCGGGCTGGTCCTGGTCACCGTCGTGGCCTCGGTCGGCGTGACGCTGATGTGCACGCCGCCGGTGCGGCGGGTCCTGCGCTGCGTGACCGAGCCGGACATGAACTGGGCGTTCCGCCGGGACGCCGCCAAGCTCTGAGCGGGGAACAGCACGACACCTGACACAGTGGAGCCCGGCCCCTGAGGGGCCGGGCTCCACTGTGTTGGCTCAATCCCGCTGTTGGGCGGGCGGTTGCGGGGCGGTGAGCCCGAGCAGTGCCCGCACCTGCGCATACTTCTCGGTCAGCCGGGTACGGGTCGCCGGCTCCAGCACCGCGAGGCGGGCCGGGTCCGCGTTGTGCGCGAGATCGGCCTCCTTGACCAGCAGCGCGCCGGGGGTGGCCAGGATGCGCCGGGCGTAGGCCGCCAGCTCCTCACCGTCCCGTTTGGTCACCGCGAGGACCATGTCCTTGACCTGCTGCGGCAGCGCCGCCCCGGCGAGCCACCGCTCCGACAGCGCGTCGTCCTCGACCGCGTCGTGCAGCCAGGCCGCGGCGATCTGTTCGTCGCTGCCGCCCCTGGCCCGTACCCCCTCGGCGACGGCCGCGAGGTGTTCGGCGTACGGCCGGCCCGCCTTGTCCCACTGGCCGGCGTGGGCCGCACGGGCCAGGGCCTCGATGTCGGTCAGGGTCAGCGGTGCGTCCGGAGCCGTCATGGGCCGACCCTATGCCCGCCTCCCGCACGCGCACAGAAGTGGGCATAGTTGCAACGTCAATCGTTCGGTAAACTAATTACTGACGATTCCTTGACGCTCTCTTGACCTACCGAAGGACCAGGCTCATCGGACACGCAGACACGCTCATCGCCATGGGCGGCGCCTTCCTCGCCGCCGCCGTCCTCGCCCGCGTCGGCAGCCGCATCGGACTGCCGACCATCCCGCTGTTCATCCTGGCCGGCATCCTGCTCGGCCCGCACACCCCCGGCATCGTTCTCGTCGCTGACCCGCACGACCTGGAGATGCTCTCCGCACTCGGTCTGGTGCTGCTCCTCTTCTATCTCGGCCTGGAGTTCCACCTCGACGACCTGAAGGCCGGCGGCCGCAAGATGGCGCTCGCCGGCGGCACCTATCTCGCCCTCAACGTCGGCGCCGGGCTCGGCTTCGGCTTCGCCCTGGGGTGGGGTACCTCGGAGGCGCTGGTCCTCGCCGGCGTGCTCGGCATCTCGTCGTCCGCCATCGTCACCAAGGTGCTGGTGGACCTCGGCCGCATCGGCAATCCGGAGACCAAGCCGATCCTCGGCATCATCGTCGTCGAGGACGTGTTCCTCGCCCTGTACCTCGCGGCCCTCCAGCCGATCCTCTCCGGCGCCGACAGCCTCGCGTCCGCAGCGGTCGACGGCGGCAAGGCCTTCGGATTCCTGCTGGTCCTCGCGCTGGCGGCGCGGTTCGGCACCAGGGTCATCGGCAAACTCATCAACACCCGGGACGACGAACTCCTCGTCATCTCCTTCCTCGGCGCCGCCGTCCTGGTGGCCGGCATCTCCGAGTGGTTCGGGGTCGCGGACGCCATCGGCGCCTTCATGGTGGGCCTGATGCTCGGCAGTACGACCTCGGGGACCCGCATCCTCAAGCTGGTCCATCCGCTGCGCGACGCCTTCGGCGCGATCTTCTTCTTCGCCTTCGGCCTCTCCATCAACCCCGGCGACCTGCCGACCGTGCTGTGGCCGGTGCTGGCCGCCGTCGCGGTGACCCTCGCCATGAACGTCCTCGCGGGCCTCGCCGCCGCCAAGGTGTACGCGTTCGGCCCGCAGGCCACCGCGAACATCTCCACCACCCTGGTGGCGCGCGGCGAGTTCGCCCTGATCCTCGCCACGATGGCGGCCGGCGCCGGGCTGGACGAGCGGCTCTCACCGTTCATCGCGGGATACGTGCTCGTGCTCGCGGTCCTGGCACCGCTGGCGGCCGGGCGCTCGCACTGGCTGGCCCGGCTGCTGCCCGGCGGGCGCGGGGCCGTTCCGCTCCCGATCCGGTGACGGGCCGAACGCCGTTGACGCCCGTCCGCTTCCGTCCGGTTGCGTACGGTTCAGGACCTGCGTGACAGCAGCAGCAGCGCCCGGTCGTCGTTGACGTCCTTGGCGCAGGCCTCGATCAGGTGCCAGGCCGCGCCCTCGAAGCCCGTGGTGACATAGCGGTCGGCCTCGCCGGTCAGCCGGTCGATGCCCTCCGCGATGTCCCGGTCGGACGCCTCCACCAGCCCGTCGGTGAACAGCATCAGGACGTCGCCGGGGGCCAGGTGGCCCTTCACCGCCTCGAACTCCGCCCCGTCGTAGACCCCGAGCAGCGGGCCCTCCGCCGCCATCTCCTCCCACTGGCCGCTGCCGGCGTGGAGCTGGAGGGCCGGCGGATGGCCCGCCGAAAGGAGCTCGTAGTCGCCCGACTCCAGGTCCAGCACCAGATGGATCGAGGTGGCGAAGCCCTCGTCCCAGTCCTGGCGCAGCAGATAGCCGTTGGCCGCCGGCAGGAAGCCGTGCGGGGGCAGCGATCCGAGGAGTCCGCCGAAGGCGCCGGACAGCAGCAGGGCCCGGGAGCCCGCGTCCATGCCCTTGCCCGAGACGTCGGTGAGTACGGCTTCGAGGGTGCGGCCGCCGTTGGTGCGGGCGGCGACGACGAAGTCCCCGGAGAAGGACTGCCCGCCCGCCGGGCGCAGCGACATCTCGCGGTGCCAGCCCTGCGGGAGGCGGGGCAGGGCGCTCTGCACCCGGATGCGTTCGCGCAGGTCGAAGAGCATGGTGCCGCCGCGCCGCCACGGGACGCCGACCCGGGCGCGGAACTGGGCGAGGATCAGGCCGAGGAACCCGCAGGCCGCGACCGTCAGCACGGTCCCGGGGGTGACCCGCGCCGGGCCGCCCTCGTACGGGCCGAGCCAGATGGACTCCACGATCAGGGCGGCGGCGGCGGTCGCGTACAGGCCGAGGAGGCTGGCGGGGCGCAGCAGCAGGCCGCCCGCGACGATCGGCAGGACGAGCACGGTCGGCGAGCACCACACCGGGTTCAGCAGGGTGCCGCAGGTGATCGCGGGGATGGTCAGCAGCAGTCCGGCCAGGGCGATCCAGTCCGAACCGTCCCCGCGGAAGTAGTCGACCCCGGACCTGCGCAGCGTGGAGCGGACCCGGTGCGCCGATTTCCGCAATCGGGCCGGGTATCTCTCTGCTCCTGCGCGTCGGGCCATTGCGGGGACCTTATCCACCCGACGGGCTCCGGTGCAGGGGGACCCCGGTGACAATGCGTTCGAAATCGGTTCGCCCGTCCGCCGTACCCCTGGTAGGCATGGCATATGACTACAGAGCTCCGTGTGTTGAAGCCGGCCGAGTGGAACGAGTGGTTCGAGAGCCTGGAGCTCGCGTTCGGCGGGGACCCGGAGGCTCCCGAGCAGCGCGAACTGGATCAGGAACTGACCGAGTGCGAGCGGTCGATCGGGATCTGGGACGGCGACGATGTCGTCGCGACGGCGGGGGCGTTCAGCTTCCGGGTGGCCGTGCCGGGCGGGGCGCTGGTACCGGCGGCGGGCGTCACGATGGTGAGCGTCGCGGCCACGCACCGCAGGCGCGGTCTGCTGACCTCGATGATGCGCCGCCAGCTCGACGACGTACGGGCGCTGGGTGAGCCGATCGCCGTGCTGACGGCGTCGGAACCCGCGATCTACGGGCGCTTCGGGTACGGGGCGGCGACCCGCCAGATGTCCCTGTCGATCGACACGGACCGGGTGCGGCTGAGCGTGCCGGAGGGCACGGAAGGGATCCGGCTGCGGTACGCGAAGAAGGACGAGGCGGTCGCGGCGTGCGAGAGCGTGTACGCGCGGCTGGTGGCGGAACGTCCCGGCACCCCGGCCCACGGTCCCGGCTGGGAGCGCAAGCCGCTGGTCGATCCGGTGAGTACGCGCCAGGGCGGCTCGGCGCTCCAGTGCCTGCTGGCGGAGCGCGACGGCGAGCTCGTGGGTTACACGAACTATCACATCAAGCCCGAATGGGACAAGGCCGGCCCCAAGGGCCGGGTCGTGGTGAGCGATCTCGCCGCGCTGGACCCGGCGGGGTACGCGGCGCTGTGGCGGTTCCTGTTCGGGATTGACCTGACGTCGACGGTCGAGGCGCGGAACCGGCCGGTGGACGACGCGGTGCTGCACCTGGTGTCGGACGTGCGGCGGTGCGACATCCGGCAGCGGGACTCGCTCCACGTGCGGCTGGTCGACGTGGGCGCCGCGCTGGAGGCGCGGACCTACCGGGGGCCGCTGGACGTGGTGCTCGATGTCGAGGACGCGTTCTGCCCCTGGAACGCGGGGCGTTGGCGGCTGACCGCCGACGCGAAGGGCGGCGCGTCGTGCAAGCGCACCGAGGAGGCTGCGGATCTGGCCCTGTCGGTACGGGAGTTGGCCTCCGCGTATCTGGGCGGCGAGGCACTGAGCGCGCTGGCGCTGGCCGGGCGGGTACGGGAGCTGCGGGCCGGGGCGGTGGCGGAGGCGTCGTCGGCGTTCCTGTCCGACGTGGCGCCGTGGCTGCCGCGGGGGTTCTAGCGGGGTGCGGGGCTGTCCGGCGACGGGCCTTGTCCTCAATCGCCGGACGGGCCTGATCTCGCGGGGCGAGAGCGTAACGGCCGGGCGCCGCAGGCTGCCGCGCAGCGCCCTCCGGGCGCTCTGTCCTCAATCGCCGGGCGGGCCTGATCTCGCCGGAATCGCCGTGATCAGCGGGACTGGCAGGTCGGGCACCAGAACAGGTTCCTGGCCGCCAGGTCCGCCGTGCGGATCTCCGTGCCGCAGATGTGGCAGGCCTGGCGGGCGCGCCGGTAGACGTACACCTCGCCGCCGTGGTCGTCCACGCGCGGCGGGCGGCCCATCGCCTCGGGCAGGTGCTCGGGGCGGACCGTGTCGATGCGGTTGTTCCGTACGCCCTCGCGCATCAGCGCGCGCAGGTCCGCCCAGATCGCGTCCCACTCGCGGCGGGTGAGGTCCCTGCCCGCCCGGTACGGGTCGATGCCGTGCCGGAACAGCACCTCCGCGCGGTACACGTTGCCCACGCCCGCGACGACCTTCTGGTCCATCAGCAGCGCCGCCACGGTGATCCGGCTGCGGGAGATCCGCTGCCGGGCCCGCTCGCCGTCGTCGCCGTCGCGCAGCGGGTCGGGGCCCAGCCGGTCGTGTATCGCGCGCTTCTCGGCGTCCGTGATCAGGGCGCAGGTGGTGGGGCCGCGCAGATCGGCGTGGTGTTCGTCGTTCAGCAGGCGCAGCCGGACCGTGTCGGTGGGCGGCGGGGCCGGGACCGTACCGAATCCGAGCTTGCCGAACAGGCCGAGGTGGATGTGCACCCAGCCGGTGCCCTCGAAGCCCAGGAAGAGGTGCTTGCCGTGGGCGTCCGTCCCCTCCAGCACCCGGCCGTCGAGCAGGTCCGCGCTGTCGGCGAACTTGCCCTGCGGGCTGCTCACCCGCACCGGCCGTCCGGCGAACCGGTCCCGGTGGTCGTCCGCGAGGCGGTGGATGGTGTGTCCCTCGGGCACGACTGGGGCTCTCCTCGGTGACATGGCTGTGCCGCCGGGGACACCGGCGGCACGGTTCAGGACATGGGGTCGGTCAGCCCTGCTGCGGGTGGTGGGCCGGGACCGGGGGGAGCTCGCCGGTGTTCTCGTACGCCGTGAGCATCTCGATGCGGCGGGTGTGCCGCTCCTCGCCCGAGTACGGGGTCGCCAGGAAGATCTCGACGAACTTGGTGGACTCCTCGGCCGTGTGCATGCGGCCGCCGATGGAGATCACGTTGGCGTCGTTGTGCTCGCGGCCCAGTGCGGCGGTCTGCTCGCTCCAGGCGAGTGCGGCGCGGACGCCCTTGACCTTGTTCGCGGCCATCTGCTCGCCGTTGCCGGATCCACCGATCACGATGCCGAGGCTGTCCGGGTCAGCGGCCGTCTTCTCGGCGGCACGCAGGCAGAACGGCGGGTAGTCGTCCTGGGCGTCATAGATGTGGGGACCGCAGTCGGTGACTTCGTGGCCCTGGGCCTTGAGCCACTCGACGAGGTGGTTCTTGAGTTCGTAACCGGCATGGTCGGATCCGAGGTACACGCGCATGGGAGGAGTGTGGCACGAGTGACGCCGGGTAGCCGACGACGGGGTGCGGTGTGGCCCCCGTGTGCGGGCCCTGTGTGCGGGATGCCACACAGGCAACGATCCGGTCAACGAATCGGAGGAATGGGTTCCGCTTTCGGGGTTCGCCGGGCTTCAATGCATCGCTTGCCGCCCCACCACCGTGGGAGCGGCCAGGACGCAACCGAGTGATCCGAAAACGTAAGGATTCGATCCATGACGTCGCAGACGACTCTGGCAGGGCCGGGCCACGAGCCCGACGGGCCGGACCGTTCGGACCGGACGGGGCCCGGGGACGGGCTCCAGGCCGGTCTCAAGAACCGTCACCTCTCGATGATCGCGATCGGCGGTGTCATCGGCGCGGGCCTGTTCGTGGGCTCCGGAGCCGGCATCGCCGCCGCCGGACCGGCCATCCTGCTGTCGTACGCACTGGTCGGCCTGATGGTCGTCTTCGTGATGCGGATGCTCGGCGAGATGGCGGCCGCCCGCCCCGCTTCGGGCTCCTTCTCCACCTACGCCGACCAGGCGCTGGGCCGCTGGGCCGGTTTCTCCATCGGCTGGCTGTACTGGTTCTTCTGGGTCGTGGTGCTCGCCGTCGAGGCCACGGCGGGCGCCAAGATCCTGGAGAGCTGGGTGCCGGGCGTGCCCCAGTGGGGCTGGGCGCTGATCGTGATGCTGGTGCTGACCGCGACGAACCTGGTCTCGGTCGGTTCGTACGGTGAGTTCGAGTTCTGGTTCGCCGGGATCAAGGTGGTCGCGATCGGCGCGTTCGTGATCGTCGGCCTGCTCGCCGTGTTCGGCGTGCTGCCCGGCTCGGACCACGCCGGGTCAGGGGTGGCCCACCTCACCGACACCGGCGGTTTCTTCCCGAAGGGTCCGGGCGCGATCCTCACCGGCGTGCTGATGGTCGTCTTCTCCTTCATGGGCAGCGAGATCGTGACGCTGGCGGCCGGTGAGTCGGAGAACCCGCAGCGCGCCGTCCAGAAGGCCACCAACAGCGTGATCTGGCGGATCGCCGTCTTCTACCTCGGCTCGATCTTCGTCGTGCTGACGCTGCTGCCGTGGAACGACCCGTCGATCCTCGACAAGGGCAGTTATGTCGCCGCGCTCGACGTCATCGGCATCCCGCACGCCGGCCAGGTGATGGACGTCATCGTGCTGACGGCCGTGCTGTCCTGCCTCAACTCGGGCCTCTACACGGCCTCCCGGATGGCCTTCTCGCTCGGCGGCCGCGGCGACGCCCCCAAGGCGTTCGCCCGCACCAACAAGCGGGGGGTGCCGCAGGCGGCGATCCTCTCCTCCGTCGTCTTCGGCTTCGTCGCCGTCTTCTTCAACTACCAGTGGCCCGACACCGTCTTCGCGTTCCTGCTGAACTCGTCCGGTGCGGTCGCCCTCTTCGTCTGGCTGGTCATCTGCTTCACCCAGCTGCGGATGCGCGGCATCATCCTGCGCGAGTCGCCGGAGAAGCTGGTCGTACGGATGTGGCTCTTCCCGTACCTGACCTGGGCGACCATCGCGATGATCTCGTTCGTGCTGGTCTACATGCTCACGGACGACGCCGGACGCGAGCAGGTGCTGCTGTCGCTGCTGGTCGCGGTGCTGGTGGTGGCCATCTCGCTGGTACGTGAGGCGCGCCGGCGCCGCAACGGCGAACCGGCCGGGAAGACCGCCGGGTGACACCGGTCCATACCTGACGGGATCTGTCAGGTATCCCGGGGAGGCTCTCCTTCGTCAGCGCACCGAGCGAGCGAAGGAGAGCCTCCGCCATGACTGCCGTCCCCACCGGATACCAGACCGGATTCGCGATCCGCCCGGACCTCGTCGTCGAGGCCGCCGGGGCCGAGGACGTACGAACCGCCGTGGCCCGGGCCGCCCGGGACGGGCTCCGGGTGGGCGTCCACGCCACCGGGCACGGCCTGGCCGGGGCCGTCGAGGGCGGCGTCCTGATCGACACCCGGCGGATGGACTCCGTCCTGGTCGATCCGGTGCGCCGCACCGCCCGGATCGGCGCGGGCGTGAACTGGGGCCGGGTGATCGAGGCGGCCGCCCCGCACGGGCTCGCCCCGCTGAACGGCTCCTCCCCCGGTGTCGGCGCCGTCTCGTACACGCTCGGCGGAGGTCTCGGCCTGCTGGCCCGGGAGTTCGGCTACGCCGCCGACCTGGTCCGCTCGTTCGACGTGGTGACCGGGGACGGGGTGCTGCGCCGGGTCACCGCGGAGGACGAGCCCGAGCTGTTCTGGGGGCTGCGCGGCGGCGGGCACCGGCTGGGCGTGGTGACCGCGATGGAGACCGGGCTGGTCCCGGTGGCCCGGCTGTACGGCGGCTCGATCGCCTTCGGCGGGGACGGGGAGGCCGGCGCTCAGGTGCTCCGGCGCTATCTGGAGTGGGCCCGGTCCGTGCCCGCGGCGCTGACCTCGTCGGTCGGCGCACTCGTCTACCCGGACCTCCCGCAGGTCCCTGCGGAACTGCGCGGCCGGTACGTGGTCTCGGTGCGGGTCGCGTACACCGGCTCCGCCGCCGAGGGCGAACGCCTCGTCGCACCGCTGCGGCAGGCCGGCCCCGTACTGGCCGACTCGCTGCGGGAGATGCCGTACACGGAGAGCCACACCATCCACAGCGATCCGCCGTTCCCGCACGCCTACTACGGGGACGGGCTGATGCTGCGCGGCATCGATGCGGAACGTGCGGCGCGGGTGCTGGAGCTGACCGGCCGGAAGGCGCCCACGATGACCGTGGTGCAGTTGAACCACCTGGGCGGCGCGCTGGCCGCCGCTCCGGAGCCGGACAGTGCGGTGCCCCACCGGGACGCCGGCTTTCTGCTGCGGCTGCTGTCACCGCTGGACGGGACGGACGTGGCGTCGGTCCGGGCGCTGTACGAGCAGGTGGCCGCGGTCCTGGGGCCGCTGGTCATTGGCCGTTCGCTGAACTTCTCCTTCGGCGGCGGGGACCGCACCGAGGACCTCCACGGCCTGCGGACGCACGAGAGGCTCGCCGGTCTGGTGTCGCGATACGACCCGGCGAGCCTCTTCGGTGGGAGCTACGGCATCAGCCGCGGCGGCCGATGAGCTTCCAGGACGCGGGCAGCGCGCCCATGGCGAGCGCGGCCTTCAGCGCGTCGCCGAGCAGGAACGGCGTCAGGCCGGCCGCGATCGCGGCGCTCGCCGACATGCCGGTGGACAGCGCCAGGTAGGGCACGCCGACCGCGTAGATGATCGCCGAGCCGAGCACCATCGTGCCCGCGGTGCGCAGCACCGAGCGGTCGCCGCCGCGGCGGGCGAGGCCGCCGACCACGGTGGCGGCGAGCAGCATGCCGAGCACGTAGCCGAAGGAGGCGCCGCCCGCGCCGGAGCTGCCGGCCGAGAACCACGGCATGCCGGCCATGCCGACGAGCGCGTACACGGCGAGGGAGAGGAAGCCGCGGCGGGCGCCGAGCGCGGTGCCGACCAGGAGCGCGGCGAAGGTCTGGCCGGTGACCGGGACCGGGGAGCCGGGGATCGGCACGGCGATCTGGGCCGCTATGCCGGTCAGCGCGGCGCCGCCGAGCACCAGGGCGGTGTCCACGGCGTAGCGGTGCCGGACGGCGGGCAGCAGATCGGCGAGGACCGCTCCGGTACGGACGGGGGCGGCGGCAGCAGTGCTCATCGGGACTCCGCGGGGTGAGGGCAGGTGGGGACAGACTGAGGCTGACGTTAGCCGACGGAGTGTCGCCGGATCACCATCAGCGGCCGACAAAGCGGCGGTTGAGGGATTGGTGGGGTTCACACAAAGGACGGCACGCAATTGCGTCGGGGCGTGACGCTCGTCACTGAGGTGAGGGCGCATTCCACCTCCGGCGGCCGGGCAGGTCTCCGCAGGGCCGACTGTGAATTCCCTCTAAAGCGCCGGTTGGTGGCGGCGAGCGGCTCGTCAGGGCCGGGTGTGCGGCGTGTGTGAGCCTGGTGCCCGTATAGCGGACAGCTGTTCCCGGTGAACGGGGTGCGTGTTCAGACTGTGTACACGTCCCCCCGTCTCACCGACCGAACAGAGTTCGTCCATGCCCCGGACCTCCGCGCCTCCCCCCACCGGCTCCCCGGCCGTCGCATCCGACGCCGGGCGCGACTCGGCCCTCACCCACGGTCTCAAGCAGCGGCACCTGTCGATGATCGCCCTCGGCGGCGTCATCGGTGCCGGGCTGTTCGTCGGATCCGGCGCGGGCATCGCCGCCGCCGGTCCGTCGATCGTCATCGCCTACGCGGTCTCCGGACTGCTGGTCATGCTCGTGATGCGCATGCTCGGCGAGATGTCCGCGGCCAACCCGGCCTCCGGTTCGTTCTCCGTCCACGCCGAGCGGGCGATCGGGCCGTGGGCCGGGTTCACGGCGGGCTGGGCGTTCTGGGTGCTGCTCTGTGTCGCGGTCGGCCTCGAAGGCATCGGCGCCGCGCAGATCGTCAGCGGCTGGCTGCCCGGGACCCCGGAGTGGGCCTGGGTGGCGCTGTTCATGGTGGTGTTCCTGGGAACGAACCTGGCCTCGGTGACGAAGTTCGGCGAGTTCGAGTTCTGGTTCGCCGCACTGAAGGTCGCCGCGATCACGCTGTTCCTGGTGCTGGGGGTGCTGGCGATCCTCGGCGTGCTCCCGGGCACGGACGCCCCCGGCACCAGCAACCTCAGCGGGGACGGCGGCTTCATGCCGAACGGCTCCGAGGGTCTGGTCATCGGGCTGCTCGCGTCCGTCTTCGCGTACGGCGGTCTGGAGACCGTCACCATCGCCGCGGCGGAGTCCGAGAACCCGGTGCAGGGCGTCGCGAAGGCCGTGCGGACGGCGATGTGGCGGATCGCGCTGTTCTACGTCGGCTCGATGGCGGTCATCGTCACGCTGGTCCCGTGGGACGACCCGAAGGTGGTGGAGGTGGGCCCGTTCTACGCGGCCCTGGACCACCTCGGCATCAGCGGCGCGGCGGAGATCATGAACGTGGTCATCCTGGTCGCCCTGCTGTCGGCGATGAACGCCAACATCTACGGCGCCTCCCGCATGGCCTGTTCGCTGGTCGCCCGCGGCCAGGGCCCGAAGCGGCTCGGCCGGGTCACCTCCGGCGTCCCGCGCACGGCGGTCCTGGTCTCGTCCGTGTTCGGCTTCCTGTGCGTGCTGCTGAGCTACTGGCGGCCGGACGACGTCTTCCCCTGGCTGCTCAACATGATCGGCGCGGTGATCCTGGTCGTCTGGATCTTCATCGCGGTCTCGCAGCTGGTCCTGCGCGCCCGGCTGGAGCGCGAGGCGCCCGAGAAGCTGGTGGTACGGATGTGGCTCTTCCCGGGCCTGACGGTGGTGGCGCTCCTCGCGATGGCCGGCATCTTCCTCCTGATGCTCCGCCAGCCCGACACCCGCGACCAGCTGCTGGCGACGGGCGCGCTGACGGCGGTCCTGATCGTGATCGGTGTCGTACGGCAGCGGCGTTCCGCGGCGGCGCCGCACGCGTAACCCCCGCAGGCGAGAACGCCGGGCGGGCCGGAGCGATCCGGCCCGCCCGGCGTTTCCGTGTGCGCCCGCACGGGTCCGCGGGGCCATGGTCCTAAGCCGAAGGGCTGATCCACTCCCGCCCCTTCCTGCTGTTAGCCTGCTCTTGCATATAGGTTGCAATAACAACAGGACAGCAGCTGGAGGGTTCGAACCATGGCCACGTACACGCTCCCGGAACTCCCGTACGACTACGCGGCGCTCGAACCGGTCATCAATCCGCAGATCATCGAGCTCCACCACGACAAGCACCACGCCGCGTACGTGAAGGGCGCCAACGACACCCTGGAGCAGCTGGAGGAGGCACGGGACAAGGAGGCGTGGGGAGCGATCAACGGTCTCCAGAAGAACCTCGCGTTCCACCTCTCCGGCCACATCCTGCACTCGATCTACTGGCACAACATGACCGGTGACGGCGGCGGTGAGCCCCTCGCGGCGGACGGCGTCGGCGACCTCGCGGACGCGATCACCGACTCCTTCGGCTCCTTCACGGGCTTCAAGTCCCAGCTGACGAAGGCCGCGGCGACCACGCAGGGCTCCGGCTGGGGCGTCCTCGCGTACGAGCCGGTCAGCGGCAGGCTGATCGTCGAGCAGGTCTACGACCACCAGGGCAACGTGGGCCAGGGCTCGGTCCCGGTCCTGGTCTTCGACGCCTGGGAGCACGCCTTCTACCTGCAGTACAAGAACCAGAAGGTCGACTTCATCGAAGCGATGTGGCGCGTCGTCAACTGGCAGGACGTGGCGAAGCGGTACGCGGCCGCCAAGGAGCGCGCGGACGTCCTGCTCCTCGCGCCCTGACGCACAGCGCCCGGAAACGTCCTGCCTCGTGATCGTCTTCTCACCTTTCACCGGGCAGGCGGATGAAGGAAGGCCCCCCGCGAGGACATGACTCGCGGGGGGCCTTCTGTGTGCGGGGGCTCACCCGCGCCCTCAGATCCGGAACACCGACCCCACGAACTCCGCGAGCAGCCGCTCCTTCAGCGGACCCGGCAGGGCGTCCAGCAGGACCAGGACCGGAGCCATCCGGGTGGGCAGGCCGCCGTCGCCGGTGAGTCCCGCGAAGGCCAGGACGGCCTCGATCTCGTCCGGGCCGAGCTTCGACGGGTCGAGCCCGGCGGCCAGTCCGGCCAGCGCGGGGTCCACCGCGACCGGGGGCAGGGCGCGGGCGGAGCCCAATGCCGCGTCCAGGTCGGTGAGCAGGGCGTCGACCTGCCCGACCGTGGCCGGGGTCAGGGTGAGATGGAGGTTGGGCGGCAGGCCGTCGAAGGAGAGCTGCGGCTGGAGGTACCAGCCGCGCTCCCGCATCTCGTCGGCCAGGTGCAGCAGCAGGCTCAGCCCCGGGGCGCCGTCCGGGCCGTCCACGACGGTGAAGGCGACGAGCCCGGCCGACGGGTCACCGAGCACCCGCACGTCCGGCATCGCACGCAGCCCCGCGAGCAGCCGGTCGGAGGCCTCGGCGACCCGCCCCGCCAGTGCGGTGTAGCCGTCCTCGCCCACGTACCGCAGCACCGCCCACGCCTGGGCCAGCAGGCCGGCGGACTTGGTGCCCTGGACGGTGGGGTTGACGACCGGGTAGCCGGGCCAGCCCGCGTGCGCGAAGTACTGGTGGCGGCGGAGTTCCGCGTCCCGGTAGAGCACCACGGAGGCGCCCTTGTCGGCGTAGCCGTACTTGTGCAGGTCCACGGAGAGCGAGGTGACGCCGGGGACGGAGAGGTCGAACGGCGGTATCTCCCTTCCCGCGCGCCGCAGATGGGGCAGGATCCAGCCGCCGATGCAGGCGTCCACATGGCACAGGACGCCCCGCTCCGCGGCGGCCGCGGCGATCTCGGGGACCGGGTCGGTCACCCCGTGCGCGTACGAGGGGGCCGAGGCGACGACGAGGGCGGTGCGTTCGGTGATCGCGGCGGCGACGGCGGCGGCGTTCGCCCGGTAGGTCACGGGGTCGACGGGCACCACGACCGGTTCCAGGCCCAGATAGGCGGCCGCCTTGTGGAAGGCCGCGTGGGCGGTGGAGGGCAGCACCAACTGAGGTTCGGTGACGCCGCGTTCGGCCTTCGCGTGGTCGCGGGCGGTCTTCACCGCGAGCAGGATCGACTCGGTGCCGCCGCTGGTGAACGTGCCCTGCGCGCCTGGCGCGCCCAGCAGCGCCGCCGCCGCGCCCACCACGTCGTTCTCCAGCCGGGCCACGCTCGGGAAGACCGTCGGGTCCAGGCCGTTGACGGTGGCGTACGCGCGGTACGCGGCGGCGGCCAGCTCGTCCAGGCCCTCCAGCCCGGCGTCGTAGACGTACGCGAAGGTCCGGCCGCCGCGGGTGGGGGCGTCGGCGCCGCGCAGGGCGGTGAGTTCGGCGAGGACGTCCGCCGCGGGGACGGCGGGGGCGGGGTCAGTCGGCATGGGCGGGCTCTTCCTGATCAGGGGCTCGGTACAGATGCAGCAGCCAGAGGCTCGCCGCGGCCAGCACGGCGGGCAGCACGCTCATGCCGAGGGTGATCCCGGTCAGCGCCGCCTCCGGCTGCGCGACCCGGTGGTCGGCGTCCGAGGACCGGAAGCCGGTCACGGCCAGCACCAGGGCGAACGCCCCGGCGCCCAGCGCGAAGGCGAGGGTCTCGGCGGCGGTCCAAAGCCCGGTGAACGTCGCGGCCCGCTGCTTCCCGGTCCTGGCCCGGTCGTCGGCGAGGGTGTCGGCCAGCAGCGTGAGCGGCAGCAACTGGAGTCCGGCGTAGGCGATCCCGATCACCGCGACCGCCGCGTAGCCGAGGGCCGGGCCGGCCTGCCGGGTGAAGGCGAGCGCGAGCGTGCCGACGAGGTAGAGGAACGAGGCGCACCACTGGGCGTACGTGGTGGAGCGGAGCCGGGCCAGCCGGTTCCACAGCGGCATGAACAGCACCAGCGGGCCGATCAGGCAGGCGAAGAGCGGGGTGACGGCGCTCGCCGAGCCCAGGGTGTACGTGGCGAAGTACTGGACGCCCGCGAGCATCACGCCGATCGCCAGGGCCTGGAGCGTCCACATGGTCACGAGGTGACGGAACGGCCTGCTGGAGCGGGCCGCGGCGAGCTGGGCGCGCAGCGAGGGTTCGGACTCGCTGCGGGCGACGGCGGGGGCTCCTCGGGTGGCGGCCCAGGCACCGAACATGCCGGCGGCGAGCAGCACGGCGACCGCGAGGCCCATCAGCCGGTAGCTCGCCGGGGTGTCGCCGTCGGCATGGGCGATGGCCGGGGCGAGCGCCCCGGACAGCAGGATGGCGACGCCGAGGAAGGCGACCCGCCAGCCGAGGATCCGGCGGCGCTCCTGCGGGTCCTCGGTCATCTCGGCGGGCATCGTCACGTACGGCACCTGGAAGACCGCGTAGGCGGTGGCGGCCAGCAGGAACAGGGCCGCCACGTATCCGGCGGCGGCCGCGCCCCGCAGCGGCGGCGCGGCGAAGAGCAGGGCGAAGAGCGGCGGCAGGGTGCACGCGCCTGTCAGCAGGAAGGGACGGCGCGGTCCGCCGCGCAGCCGGCTGCGGTCGGAGACGGCTCCGACCAGCGGATTGATCAGGACGTCCCAGGCCTTGGGCAGGAAGACCGCGGCGCCCGCGACGGCGGCGGGCACGGCCAGCACGTCGGTCAGGTAGTAGAGCAGGATCAGCCCGGGCACGGTGGCGAAGGTGCCGGTGCACAGCGAGCCGAGCCCGTACCCGATCCGGACCCGGCGCGGCAGACCCGCGGCCGGTTCCGCGTTCCGGTCCGTGCGGGCGTCGGCTGACATGCCGCAGATCATGAACGAGAGTTCGAGCCCGCGGCAAGGGTCCGGCGTGACGTGCGTGTGAACTCCGGCGGGGCCGGGTCACCGCGGGCGGGGTGCGGGGCCCGCCGTCACCGGCCGGCCCCGCGCCCCCGCTCACGCGATCAGTCGAAGACCGGGCCCTGGGTGCGGGTCCGCTTGATCTCGTAGAAGCCCGGGATGGACGCGACCAGCAGCGTGCCGTCCCACAGCTTCGCCGCGTCCTCGCCCTTCGGGGCGGGGGTGACGACCGGGCCGAAGAAGGCGATCTGCTCGCCGTCCGCGCCGGGCACCGCGATGACCGGGGTGCCGACGTCCTGGCCGACCTTGTCGATGCCCTCCTGGTGGGAGGCGCGCAGCTCGGTGTCGTACGCGTCGGAGTCGGCGTACTCCGCGAGCTCGGCCGGCAGGCCGACGTCCTTCAGCGCGGCCTCGATGGCCTCGCGGGTGGGGCCCTCGCCCTGGTTGTGGAAACGGGTGCCGAGCGCCGTGTAGAGCGGTCCGACGATGTCGTCGCCGTGCTTCTGCTGGGCGGCGGTCACCACGCGGACCGGGCCCCAGGCCTTGTTCTCCAGCAGGTCGCGGTATTCGTCGGGCAGCTCGTCCAGGCGGTTCTCGTTGAGCACGGCCAGGCTCATCACGTGCCAGCGGACCTCGACGTCGCGGACCTTCTCCACCTCCAGCATCCAGCGGGAGGTCATCCAGGCCCAGGGGCAGAGCGGGTCGAACCAGAAATCGGCGGGGGTCTTGGCGGTCACCGTGCTGTTGTCAGACATGTCTCTCCTCATGAGGACCGATCGCATCCTGTGGCCGAGAACACCGCCGGGCGCTCCCGCCATTCCCGCGTGCCGGGCCGGGAAGGGGCATGGGAGGATCAAACTATTCGAACGTGACACAAAGGAGTGTGCTCGTGCCCGGTGAGAACCTGTCCCGCGACGAGGCCCGTGAGCGGGCCGAGCTGCTGACCGTCGACGGATACGACGTCGCACTGGACGTCCGTTCCGCGATCGGTGGGCCCGACGGGGACGACGGGCAGAGTTCCGGTCCGCGGACCTTCCGCTCCGTGACGACGATCCGGTTCCGCTCGGCCCGTGCCGGTGCGACGACCTTCGCCGACCTGATCGCCCCGTCGGTGAACGCGGTGACCCTGGACGGCACCGTGCTGGACCCGGCGGCCGTCTTCGACGGCGTGCGGGTGACCCTGGCGGACCTGCCGGAGGGCGAACACGTCCTGGTGGTCGACGCGCAGTGCGCGTACAGCCGGACCGGCGAGGGCCTGCACCGCTTCGTCGACCCGGAGGACGGCGAGGTCTACCTCTACACGCAGTACGAGCCGGCGGACGCGCGTCGCGTCTTCGCCAACTTCGAGCAGCCCGACCTCAAGGCCCCCTACCGCTTCCGGGTGACCGCGCCCGCGGAGTGGACGGTCTGGAGCAACGGCGCCGAGGAGTCCCGCGAGGGCGGGGAGTGGCGGTTCGCCGAGACCGAGCCGATCTCGACGTACATCACGGCGGTCGTCGCCGGTCCGTACCACTACGTGACCGACTCGTACAGCCGTACGTTCGCCGACGGCACGACGCTGGACATCCCGCTCGGCGCGCTGTGCCGCAAGGGGCTCGCCAAGCACTTCGACGCCGACGACATCTTCCTGATCACCAAGCAGGGCCTGGACTTCTTCCACGACAACTTCGACTACCCGTACCCGTTCGGGAAGTACGACCAGGCGTTCGTGCCCGAGTACAACCTCGGCGCGATGGAGAACCCGGGCTGTGTCACGTTCCGCGAGGAGTACATCTTCCGCGGGAAGGTGACGCGGGCGTCGTACGAGAGCCGGGCCAACGTCATCCTGCACGAGATGGCGCACATGTGGTTCGGCGACCTCGTGACCATGCAGTGGTGGGACGACCTGTGGCTCAAGGAGTCGTTCGCCGACTTCATGGGCGTCTTCGCGATGGTGGAGTCGACCCGCTTCGAGGACGGCTGGATCACCTTCGCCAACAACCGCAAGTCCTGGGCCTACCGCGCCGACCAGCTGCCGTCCACCCACCCGATCACGGCCGACATCCGTGACCTGGAGGACGCCAAACTCAACTTCGACGGCATCACGTACGCCAAGGGCGCGTCGGTGCTGAAGCAGCTGGTGGCGTACGTGGGGCGGGACGCGTTCCTGGAGGGCGCGCGGCGCTACTTCAAGAAGCACGCCTACGGCAACACCCAGCTGGGCGACCTGCTGTCGGTGCTGGCCGAGACGTCCGGGCGGGACATGACCTCGTGGTCGCGCTCCTGGCTGCAGACCGCGGGCGTCAACTCGCTGACCCCGGTGGCGGTCTACGACGCCGCGGACCGCATCACCGAGCTGGCCGTCCTCCAGGAGGCGGCCGAATCGCATCCGGAGCTGCGACCCCACCGGGTCGCGGTCGGCCTGTACCGGCGCACGCCCGACGGTGACCTGGTGCGCTACGCCCGGGCCGAGGCGGACGTGGCGGGGCCGCGCACCGTGATCACGGAGCTGGCCGGGGCCGAGCGTCCCGAGCTGATCCTCGTCAACGACGACGACCTGACGTACTGCAAGGTCCGCTTCGACGAGGTGTCGCTGGCCACGCTCCGCGCCCACCTCGGCGACCTCACGGATCCGCTGGCGCGGGCGCTGTGCTGGTCCGCGCTGTGGAACCTCACCCGGGACGGGCTGATGCCGGCCCGCGACTTCGTCGCGCTGGTACTGGCCTTCTCCGGCAGGGAGACGGACATCGGCGTCCTGCAGATGCTGCACGCCTGGACCCGGACCTCGCTGGTCCACTACGCCGCCCCGGAGTGGCGCGAGGAGGGCGGCCGGGCGCTGGCCGAGGGCGCGCTGCGCGAGCTGCGGCTCGCGGTGCCGGGCAGCGAGCACCAGCTGGCCTGGGCCCGCTTCTTCGCGGCGGTCGCCGCATCGGACACCGACTTCCAGCTGCTGTCCGGGCTGCTCGACGGCACCGCCCGGATCGACGGTCTCGACGTCGACCAGGAGCTGCGCTGGGCGTTCCTGTCGCCGCTGGTCTCGCACGGCGCGGCCGACGAGGCGGCGGTCGGTGCCGAACTGGCCCGCGACGACACGGCGTCCGGCAAGCGCCACCAGGTGCGGTGCCTGGCCTCGCGCCCGTCGGCCGCGGTCAAGGCGCAGGCGTGGGCGGGTGTCGTCGAGTCGGACGCACTGTCCAACGCGCTGGTGGAGGCCACCATCCTGGGCTTCTCGCAGTCCTCGCAGCGCGCGTTGCTCGCGCCGTACGCGAGCACGTACTTCGCGGCGATCGAGCGGGTGTGGTCCGAGCGGTCGATCCAGATCGGGATGGCCGTGGTGAGGGGACTGTTCCCGGCCCTTCAGGACGATCCCGCCACGCTGGCGGCGACGGACGCGTGGCTCGACGCGCACGCGGACGCGGCCCCGGCGCTGCGGCGGCTGGTGCTGGAGGCGCGGGACGATCTGGCGCGGGCGCTGCGTGCGCAGGCGTGTGACGGCGCAGCCGTCTGACCGTGTTCCGGCCCGTCCGGTGTGACGTCCTCGTCGGGGTGCCGCGCACCTCGGCGAGGGTTCCGTCCTCACATGCCGGACGGGCTGGATGCCGCCGGGCTACGGGCCGGACCGGAGCCCCCGGGAGGCGTGCGCGTGCGGCGCGCGGGACAGCTGGTGCGCCCCCGGCGCCCGGCTCATAATCCCTGGCGGGTCAGGTCTTTTCGGCTGTCGAACGCCCGTACTTTAGGACGGCGTTGTCCGGGAATGTCGACGGGCCTGTAACAGGGGTTCAGGCCCCGGTGGCAAGCGGGATACACCGGAGCATGACCCAGAACACCCCGCTCTCCCCCTGCCACCTCCGCATCACCTCCGATGTCCGGCAACGCGTCCTTTCCACGGCCCAGTTGAAGGCCCGTGGCATCTCCCCCGCCCGGGCGGCCGAGCAGTGCCGGGCCGGCGGGCCGTGGCAGCAGCCGCTGCCCGGCGTCTTCGTGCTGCACCCGGGACCGCTCAGCGGCCGGGAGCGGCTGCGGTCGGCCCTGCTGTACGCGGGCCGGCCACCGGCCTCCGGGCGGCGGACCCCGCCCGCCCGGGCCGACGGGGCCGACCCCGGGTACGGCGAGGCGATGATCACCGGGCTGGCCGCGCTGTCGCTGTACGGCTTCTCCGCCGCACCGCCCACGGTGTCCACGGACCGCATCGACGTACTGGTGCCGCGCATCCGCCGGCTGCGGTCGGTGCGCCACGTCCGGCTGGTGCGGACCTCCGACCTGCCCCGGCCGCAGTGGCTGGACGGCATTCCGGTGGCACCGGTGGCCCGCGCCCTGGCGGACGCCGTCGCCGGGCTCGGGGACGCGCACGCGGTGCGCCGGCTGCTCACCGAGGCGGTCCGCGGCGGTCACTGCGAACCCGCGGTCGTGGTGGGTGAGCTGAACCGCGCCAAGGTGCTCGACCGGCCCCAGGTGGTGAACGCCGTGGACTCGCTGCTCGCCGAGGGCCGGGCGCTCGCGGAGGAGCGGCTGTACGACATGGTGCGGTCCCACGGGCTGCCGGAGCCGCTGTGGAACGTGGACCTGCGGCTGCCCGGCGGTCCGCATCTGGGCGCGGTCGACGCCTACTGGCCCGAGGAGGCGGTGGCGGTGGAGCTGGACACCAGGGCCCCGCGGTACAGCCGGCTCGACGACGACCGCCGCCAGGAGCAGCACGAGGCCGAGTGGTCCGCGTACGCCGCCCGGCGCGAGCACCTGGAGCGGCTCGGTGTCACGGTCGTCCACCTCACGCCGCGGAAGCTGCGTGACACCCGGGAGCAGCAGGCGACCGTGGTGCGGACGGCGTTGATGGCGGCGGCCGACCGTACGCCTGCCGCGTACGTGATGATCCTGCCCAGGTGAGGTGGACACCCGCCACGTATCGCCCGTTTCGTCCCTCGTGACGCTTTGGCCCCGGTGGCGGAAGCCCGCCATGTCCGCAACTCGCCCCCCACAACTCTCCACAAACCCCTGTCATTTACGAAAGGGTGAGCGGTCATCCGGTACCGATTTCCGGACTCTCTCTTTCACATACAGGGATGCTGATGACCTCCGAATCCCCCGGTTACATACCCGGAGCGAGACGCGTGGCCCGAGTCGCGGCCGCCGCCGGACTGGTGGCCGCGCTGGCCGCCACCGGTGCCGCCCCCGTCTTCGCCGCCGACGACCCGGCCACCGCACCCGTCAAGGCCGCCGCGAGCGACGCCCCGGCGGACAAGCTCGGCACGGCCGACGCCGATGTTCTCGCCAAGGCCGAGGCCAAGGGCGAGAAGAACATCACCATGATGGTCTCCACCGCACCCGGCGCGACCGAGCAGGTCGCCAAGCAGTTCGACGCCGTCAAGGGCTCCGTGCTGGGGCGTACGTACGACAAGCTCGGGTACGTACGGGCGACCGTGCCGACCGCGTCGGCCGAGGCCACCATCAAGGCTGCCTCCAAGCTGAGCTCCGTCCGCGGCATCGATCTCAAGCAGGAGATCATGCTGGACGACCCGACCCCCGCGGCCGACCGGGCGACCGGCAGCAGGGCCAGGGCGAAGTCGACGGGCAGCTACGCCGCCCCGGACAAGAAGACCCCGGCGAAGAACCCGTACAACCCGTCCTTCGAGACGGGCGCGGTCGACTTCGTCCAGCAGCACCCGAAGGCCGACGGCCGGGGCATCACCATCGGCGTCCTGGACGCAGGCGTCGACATCGCGCACCCCGCGCTCCAGAAGACCACCACCGGTGAGCGCAAGATCACCGACTGGGTGACGGCCACCGACCCGGTCAGTGACGGCGACGGCACCTGGCTGCGGATGACGGACGCCGTGTCCGGCCCGACGTTCACCTACAAGGGCCTGACCTACTCGGCCCCCAAGGGCTCGTACCGGATCAGCCTGTTCGCCGAGGCCGCCACCAAGGGCGGCGACATGGCGGGCGACCTGAACCGCGACGGCGACACCACCGACGTGTGGGCCGTGCTGTACGACCCGGTCACCGGCACCACCCGGGTGGACCTGAACAGCAACGCGGACTTCTCCGACGACACCGTCCTGAAGCCGTACAAGGAGAAGCACCAGGTCTCCTACTTCGGCACGGACGACCCGCGCACCGACGTCGTCGAGCGCATCCCGTTCGTCGTCGAGACCCGCAAGGGCGTCGTGTACAACGCCGCCGGGGACACCTCCGACTACGTCTCCATCGGTGTCATCGAGTCCGAGCACGGCACGCACGTCGCGGGCATCACCGCGGCGAACGGCCTGTTCGGCGGCAAGATGAACGGTGCCGCGCCCGGCGCGAAGATCGTCTCCTCGCGTGCCTGCACCTGGTCCGGCGGCTGCACCAACATCGCGCTGATGGAGGGCATGGCCGACCTCGTCATCAACCGCGGCGTCGACATCGTCAACATGTCGATCGGCGGCCTGCCGCCGCTCAACGACGGCAACAACGCCCGCGCCGATCTGTACAAGCGGCTCGTCGACATCTACGGCGTCCAGCTGGTCATCTCGGCCGGCAACGACGGACCGGGTGTCAACACCATCGGTGACCCCGGCCTCGCCGACCACGTCATCTCGGTCGGCGCGTCCATCTCCAAGGAGACCTGGGCCGCGAACTACGGCTCCGGCGTCACCAAGAAGTACGACATGATGCCGTTCTCCTCGCGCGGTCCGCGTGAGGACGGCGGCTTCACGCCGACCCTGACGGCGCCCGGCGCGTCGATCAACTCGACGCAGACCTGGCTGCCCGGCTCGCCGGTCAAGGAGGCGGGCTACTCCCTGCCCGCCGGTTACTCCATGCTCCAGGGCACGTCGATGGCCTCCCCGCAGGCCGCCGGCGCGACCGCGCTGCTGCTGTCCGCCGCGAAGCAGCAGCACATCGAGCTGCCCCCGGCCGACCTGCGCACCGCGCTGACCAGCACCGCCACCCAGATCAAGGGAGTGCCCGCGCACGCCCAGGGTGCCGGTCTGATCGACATCGTCGCCGCCTGGAAGCAGATCCAGAAGCAGGGCGCCCCGGCGCACGAGTACACGGTCAAGGCCCCGGTCGACACCGCGATCGACTTCGCGCTGAAGACCCCGGGCTTCGGCACCGGCCTGTACGACCGCGAGGGCGGCCTGAAGGCCGGCCAGAAGAAGACGTACGACGTCACGGTCACCCGCACCACGGGCCCGGACAGGAACGTCAGCCACAAGCTGTCGTGGAAGTACGACGACGGCACGTTCAAGCTGACCGGGCCGAGCACCGTCTCGCTCCCGCTCGGCACACCGGTCACGGTCAAGGTCCAGGCGAAGCCGGGCAGCGCGGGCGTGCACAGCGCGATCCTGCAGGTCGACGACGCGAAGACCTCCGGAGTGGACCAGCAGATCCTGGCCACGGTCGTCGTCTCCAAGGAGCTGACGAAGCCGGTCTACGCGTTCAAGGCGTCCGGCTCGGTGCAGCGCAACGGCACCACGTCGTACTTCGTGACCGTGCCGGAGGGCGCCAAGACCCTCGAGGTCGCGATGAGCGCCCTGCGCTCGGGCAGCCAGACCCGCTTCATCTCCATCCACCCCTACGGGGTCGCGGTGGAGGACAGCGGGACGCCGTTCTGCTACCCGAACTACGAGAACCCGGCCAACACCTGCCGCCCCGACGTGCGCTCGTACGCCGACCCGCAGGCCGGCGTCTGGGAGATCGAGGTCGAGGCCCGGCGCACGTCGCCGCTGCTGGACAACCCGTACAAGCTGGATGTCTCGCTGCTCGGCGCCACCTTCGACCCGGCGGTCCAGACCATCGCCGAGGCGAAGATCGGCACCCCGGCCGCGGTGAACTGGACGGTCACCAACAACGCCGGTGACCTGGTGGGCAAGCTCAAGGGCGGCTCGCTGGGCTCGGCGGACGTCGAGCGTCCGTCGATCTCCACGGGCGGCGAGTACGTCAAGGAGGTCACCATCGGTGAGGGCGTCGAGAAGCTCGACTTCGCCATCGGCGGCACCTCGGACGCCAACGCCGACCTGGACCTGTACGTCTACAGGGGCGCGGCCGAGGTGGGCACCTCCACCACGGCGGGCTCCGAGGAGTCCGTCAGCCTGGTGAAGCCGGCCGCCGGTACGTACACGGTCGTCATCGACGGGTACGACGTCCCCGCCGGGACCACCGAGTACGACTACCGCGACGTGTACTACGCGCCGTCGCTCGGCACGATCTCCGTCGACGAGTCGAAGGCCGTGAACCTGGCCTCCGGCGCTTCGGCCCAGGTCGGTGCCGAGGTCGCGGTCGCCGGGGCCGCTCCCGAGGGCCGGCAGTTCTTCGGCGAGGTCCAGCTGGTGAATTCCCGCGGCACCGCGGCGGGCACCGGCAGCGTCGTGATCGAGAAGGTCACGCCGTAACGGCATCGCGCTGAACATGTGATCCGTACGACAGTGGGGCGGGCGCTCAACGGGCGCCCGCCCCACTGCCCTGTGCGCGCCCTCGCGGCGGCCGTCCGCAGGTCGGACAATGGATTGGACAAGGAAGCCGTGGACATACGCATCATGGAGCGGCAACCGTGCCCTCTCGTACGTCTGAAGGAGTTCCTGTGAAGGTCGGAATCGTCGGCGCCACCGGTCAGGTCGGCACAGTCATGCGCAGCATCCTGGCCGAGCGGAAGTTCCCCGTCGCCGAACTGCGCCTCTTCGCCTCCGCACGCTCCGCGGGCTCCACGATCACCTACGAGGGCACCGACATCACCGTCGAGGACGCCTCCACGGCCGACTACACGGGCCTGGACATCGTGCTCTTCTCCGCCGGCGGCGCGACGTCGAAGGCGCTCGCCGAGAAGGTCGCCGGCCAGGGCGCCGTCGTGATCGACAACTCCTCCGCCTGGCGCAAGGACCCCGAGGTCCCGCTGGTCGTCTCCGAGGTCAACGCGCACGCGATCGCGAACCGGCCCAAGGGCATCATCGCCAACCCGAACTGCACCACGATGGCCGCCATGCCCGTGCTGCGCCCGCTGCACGACGAGGCGGGCCTGGAGGCGCTGACCGTCGCCACGTACCAGGCGGTGTCCGGCTCCGGAGTGGCCGGCGTCGCCGAGCTGCACGGCCAGGCGTCCAAGGTCGTCGCCGACGCCGACAAGCTGACCCACGACGGCGGCGCCGTCGACTTCCCCGAGCCCGGCGTCTACAAGCGCCCCATCGCCTTCAACGTGCTGCCGCTGGCCGGCTCGATCGTCGACGACGGCTCCTTCGAGACGGACGAGGAGCAGAAGCTCCGCAACGAGTCCCGCAAGATCCTGGAGATCCCGGAGCTGAAGGTGTCCGGCACCTGCGTCCGCGTCCCGGTCTTCTCCGGCCACTCGCTCCAGGTCAACGCCCGCTTCGCCCGTCCGATCGGCGTGGAGCGCGCGTACGAGCTGCTGAAGGACGCCCCCGGCGTCGAGATCTCCGAGATCCCCACCCCGCTGCAGGCCGCCGGCCAGGACGCGTCCTTCGTCGGGCGCATCCGGGTCGACGAGACCGTCGAGCACGGCCTCGCGCTCTTCGTCTCCAACGACAACCTGCGCAAGGGCGCGGCGCTGAACGCGGTGCAGATCGCGGAGCTGGTCGCGGCGGAGCTCGCGGGCTGACCGCGTTCCGCCCCACCGCGGGGGGCCGGGGCTCCGTCCCCGGGCCCCCGCTCCTCGGCCGCCGGAGGGGCCTCAGTCCGTCCGGCGTACCTCGAAGTGCCAGCAGCCGTACTCCACGGCCCTGACGTGCACCAGCGCCACCTGCGGGTCGGCGAACGCCTCGGCGAAGGCATCGTCGTACCCCCGCTCCTCGTCCGCCGGGATCTCCATCAGCCGGCCGCCCACGATGTGGCCCTCCAGGTCGTAGCGCCGGACCGTCCGCAGCGCCCCCGCCCGCGAGAACGGGTAACCCGTGCGGCCGGGCGCCGGGCCCCCGCACTCCTCCGCGTGGATGAACACCGGCCCCTGCTCGTCATAGGCCCCGGGCCGGGCCCAGCTCGCGGCCGCCCACCGGCGCAGCGGCGCGTACGAGACGAGCGCGATCCGCTCCCCCGTCTCGTTCCCCCGCAGACAGCAGCGCAGCGGGTTTCCCGCGTCCGTGGCGGTGTACGGGACGCACGGGTGTCCCGCGTCGTCCGTCTCCCGGATCTCCTTCAGCGCGGCCGGTTCGATCGCGCGTGCCTCGTATCTGGTCATGGGACGAGAATGGCCCGCCGCGCCGGGGCGGTCCGGCGGAAAACGGACATCGCCCTGGGCCCGGCTCACGTGGAAGGATGGCCGGAAACATCGCATATCAAGGAGATGACCGCGTGCCTGGCACGAATCTGACCCGCGAAGAGGCACAGGAGCGGGCGCGCCTGCTGACCGTGGACGCGTACGAGATCGATCTCGACCTCTCCGGAGCGCAGGAGGGCGGGACCTACCGGTCCGTCACCACCGTGCGCTTCGACTCCGCCGAAGCCGGCGCGGAGACCTTCATCGACCTGGTCGCCCCCGCGGTGCACGAGGTCGAGCTGAACGGCAGGGCACTGGACGTCGCGGCGGTGTTCCGCGATTCGCGCATCACGCTGCCGCACCTGGTGGCGGGCTCCAACGAGCTGAAGGTCGTCGCCGACTGCGCGTACACCAACACCGGTGAGGGTCTGCACCGCTTCGTCGACCCGGTCGACCAGCAGGCCTACCTCTACACCCAGTTCGAGGTCCCGGACGCCCGCCGCGTCTTCGCGAGCTTCGAGCAGCCCGACCTGAAGGCGACCTTCCGGTTCACCGTGAAGGCCCCGTCCGGCTGGACCGTGATCTCCAACTCGCCGACGCCGGAGCCCGCGGACGACGTCTGGTCGTTCGAGCCGACGCCGCGCATCTCCACGTACATCACGGCGCTGATCGTCGGTCCGTACCACTCGGTGCACAGCAGCTACGAGAAGGACGGCCAGTCCGTCCCGCTCGGCATCTACTGCCGTCCCTCGCTCGCCGAGTTCCTCGACGCGGACGCGATCTTCGACGTCACGCGGCTGGGCTTCGACTGGTTCCAGGAGAAGTTCGACTACGCGTACCCGTTCGCCAAGTACGACCAGCTCTTCGTGCCGGAGTTCAACGCGGGCGCGATGGAGAACGCGGGCGCGGTCACCATCCGCGACCAGTACGTCTTCCGCTCCAAGGTGACGGACGCGGCGTACGAGACGCGGGCCGAGACGATCCTGCACGAGCTGGCCCACATGTGGTTCGGCGACCTCGTGACCATGGAGTGGTGGAACGACCTGTGGCTGAACGAGTCGTTCGCCACCTACACCTCGATCGCCTGCCTCTCGTACGCCGAGGGCTCGCAGTGGCCGCACTCCTGGACGACGTTCGCCAACTCCATGAAGACGTGGGCGTACCGGCAGGACCAGCTGCCCTCGACGCACCCGATCATGGCGGACATCCGTGACCTGGACGACGTCCTGGTCAACTTCGACGGCATCACGTACGCCAAGGGCGCCTCGGTCCTGAAGCAGCTGGTGGCGTACGTCGGCACGGACGCGTTCTTCAAGGGCGTCCAGGCGTACTTCAAGGCGCACGCGTTCGGCAACACCCGGCTCTCCGACCTGCTCGGCGCGCTGGAGGAGACCTCCGGCCGCGACCTGAAGACCTGGTCGAAGGCGTGGCTGGAGACGGCCGGGATCAACATCCTGCGCCCGGAGATCGAGACGGACGCCAACGGTCACGTCACCTCGTTCACCGTCCTCCAGGAGGCGCCCGCGCTGCCCGCCGGCGCGAAGGGCGAGCCGACGCTGCGGCCGCACCGGATCGCCATCGGCTGCTACGGCCTGGACGAGACCGGCAAGCTGGTCCGTACGGACCGGATCGAGCTGGACGTGGACGGCGAGCGCACCACCGTGCCGTTCCCCGCCGGTACCGCGCGCCCCGCCGTCATCCTCCTCAACGACGACGACCTCAGCTACGCGAAGGTCCGCCTGGACGAGGAGTCGCTGCGGGTCGTCACCGGGCACCTGGGCGACTTCACCGAGTCGCTGCCGCGCGCCCTGTGCTGGTCGGCCGCCTGGGACATGACGCGGGACGGCGAACTGGCCACCCGCGACTACCTCGCGCTCGTCCTGTCCGGGGTGGGCAAGGAGACGGACATCGGCGTCGTCCAGTCGCTGCACCGTCAGGTGAAGCTGGCGCTCGACCTGTACGCGGCGCCGGAGTGGCGCGAGGCGGGTCTGACCCAGTGGACCGAGGCGACGCTCGCGCACCTGCGCGCGGCGGAGCCGGGCAGCGACCACCAGCTGGCCTGGGCGCGCGCGTTCGCGGCCACGGCCCGCAACCCCCAGCAGCTCGATCTGCTGCAGGCGCTGCTCGACGGCACCGAGGCGATCGAGGGCCTGGCCGTCGACACCGAGCTGCGCTGGGCGTTCGTCCAGCGGCTGGCCGCGACCGGGCTGCTCGACGACGAGGAGATCGACGCCGAGTACGCGCGCGACCGGACGGCGGCGGGCGAGCGGCACGCGGCGTCCGCCCGTGCGGCGCGTCCCTCCGAAGAGGCGAAGGCCGAGGCGTGGGCGTCGGTCGTCGAGTCCGACAAGCTGCCGAACTCCCTCCAGGAGGCGGTCATCAGCGGCTTCGTGCAGACCGACCAGCGCGAGCTGCTGGCGCCGTACGCGGAGAAGTTCTTCGCCGCGGTGAAGGACGTCTGGGACTCGCGGAGCCACGAGATGGCCCAGCAGGTCGCCATCGGCCTCTACCCGGCGCTGCACGTCTCGCAGGAGACCCTGGACGCCACGGACACCTGGCTGGCCTCGGCCGAGCCGGGCGCCGCACTGCGCCGGCTGATGTCGGAGTCCCGGTCCGGTGTGGAGCGGGCGCTGAAGGCCCGGGCGGCGGACGCGGCGGCCGCCACCGCGTAGCCATCGTGTGGGGAGGGGCCGGTGTCCAGGACACCGGCCCCTCCTCCGCGTTGGGGCGGAAGAGGCCCAGGTGAAGGCCGTGTGACCTTGTGGTGTAGGTTCCGGGCACGCCATGGGGGTACCTGGCGTTCCGCGGCAGCACGCGCTGCCGCCTTCATTCGGGGGGATGTTGCATGCGAAGAATCCTGGCCGTTTCGGGTTCGGTGGCGCTCCTTGCCACCGGCGCCCTCGCGGGGGCCGTGCCCGCCGCCGCGGCCGACTATTTCGCCTTCGAGATGGGGCGTGACTGGACGCTCATGCCCGGGGAGGGCCGGGCCGAGCTCGGTCCGACCGGGTGGTACGACGAGGCCGACGGAACCATGGTCTACGCCCTGAGCAAGAAGCAGCTGAACGACCCGGCCTGGGCGGCCGGGGGTGTACCGGCGGGCCTCCAGGTCTCGCTCGACACGGACTGCAGGAAGGCGACCGCGGTCGGCGTCTATCTCTGTGACGCCCACGGCGGGGTCTCCTATCCGGAGGTCTCGGCCACGGCCACGGCCGTGCACGGCACCACGGCCTATGTGGGGCTGGCGTACGCGCCGAGCGGCACGAACGTCGACAAGGCGGTCAAGGAGGCCCAGACCGCGGCGACGTTCTCCGAGGACGGTCTGCACGCCGCGCGCACCATCACGGTCAAGTCGGCCGAGCACGTCGCGCAGAACACGCTCGCGCTGAACACGCCGACGCTGAAGGCGGGTGACTCGGTCACCCAGTCGATCACCGTGCACGCGGTGGACGCGGGGCACCTCTCGATCACGTTCGCCCCCTCGGAGGGCCAGCGCGACTGGGAGGAGTCCGAGGCCGGCATCACGATCGACTCGGTCTCGCGCGGCGACAACACGACCTGCGACCACACGCTGGGATCGGTGGCCTACGGCGGTGAGGTCCGCTGCGACATCACGCCGGGCGACGTCACGATCGACTACACGCTGACCGCCGGAGCGAAGACGGCGGCGTGGAAGGTCAACGCCGCCGCGGTGTACGAGGTCTACAACTGGGGCACCCACAACCCGGAGACGTCGAGCGACTTCGCGGTCGACAGCCCGTACCCGGTCAGGCCGCACCACCTGCTCCTGACCCGTGGCAAGGACGGGATGCTCCGTTCCCACTACGGCACCGGCAGGGCCTCGGAGCCCTTCCGCGACTTCGAGGAGGTCGTCGGCCGCGGCTGGAACATCTACGACCAGCTCACCAAGCTCGCCCCGGTCACCGTGCAGGCGGGCGGCGGCGGCCTGGTCGGCCGCGACACGTCCGGCGTGCTGTGGCACTACCGCACGACCGGTGACTGGAACGTCGTCGCCGCGCGGACCAAGGTCGGCGGCGGCTGGAACGCCTACAACAAGCTGGCGGGCGTCACGGACGTGACGGCCGACGGCAGGGCCGACCTGATCGCCCGGGACACCTCCGGCGTGCTGTGGCTCTACAGCGGCACCGGCACCGACAAGGCGCCGTTCGCGGCGCGGACCAAGGTCGGCGGCGGCTGGAGCGCCTACAACGAGCTCACCGGCGCGGGCGACGTGACGGGGGACGGCAGGGCGGACCTGCTGGCCCGTGACACCTCCGGCGTGCTGTGGCTCTACAAGGGCACCGGCAAGGCGGCGACGCCGTTCGCGGCCCGGACCAAGGTCGGCGGCGGCTGGAGCGCCTACCGTTCGATGACCTCACCCGGTGACCTCACCGACGACGGCCGGGCGGACCTGGTCGTCCAGGACAAGGCCGGCGTGCTGTGGCTGTACCGGGCGACGGGCAGCGCGACGGCCCCGTACGCGGCGCGCGTCAAGGTCGCCAACGCGGGCGAGACGTCGACGATCAGCACGTACAACGCCCTGCTCTGACCGGGCGGCAGGACCGTTCGGCCCGGACCGGCATCGCCGGTCCGGGCCCTCGTGCGTGGCGGGACATCTGGTGAACCGCCCGGCCAACGGGGCACAGGGCTCAGCCGTTCGCCGGGCGGTGGTCGAAGGGGCCTTCGGATCTGCCGGCCTGTGGGCCTGTCAGGCGCCCGACTCCTCGTAGCGGCGGGCCAGTTCGGTCGCGCCGGACTCGGTCAGCGAGCCGTGCAGGCGCATCCTGGCCACGCCACCGTCGGGGAAGGCGTCGAGGCGGACGTGGGTGACGACGGCCTGGGCGCGGAGCGGGAAGCGGTGCAGGGTGTCGGGCTGGAGCCTGGTGCGCGGGATGATCTCGAACCACTCCCCCGTCTCGCCGTTGCGGCCCTGCAGGGCGATCCAGCCGGCCGCGTTCCCCTTGAGGTAGGCGGTGTCGATCTCGACCGCGCGGACCGCGCCCTGGGCGGGCAGCCGGAAGCGGACCCAGTCGTTGGTGTCGCGGACCCGGCGGCGGCGGTTCTCCCAGCCGTCGTCCATCTTGCGGGAGGTGCCGGGCAGGATGATCTGGGTCGGCGAGGAGTAGAAGCGGTCCGACGCGTCCTCGTAACTGCCGCCGTTCAGCACCGAGATCAGGTCGATCGTGCCGAGCGTGGCGAGCCAGGACGGGTCGGGGAGGACCTCGCCGTGCACGCGGAGGCGGGCGATGCCGCCGTCGGGGTGCTGGCAGAGGCGGAGGTGGGTGTAGCGGCGTCCGCCGGTGATCTCGAAGCCGTTGGCGGCGTGGCCGCGTACCGGGGTCGGCGGGACGATCTCCTCCCACTTGACGTCGTCGGCGAGGAGTTCGGCGGGGCCGGGCGAGCCCTCGACGGCGGTCGCCTGGACCGAGACGCGCTGCGGGTAGTTGCCGCGGAAGTGCGCGGTGTCGACGACGATGCCGCGGATGATGCCGGGGGCGCCGAGACGGATCAGGGCCCAGTCGTGCTCGTCCGGGGCGGGGAACGGGTGGGCGGCGTCCGCGCCGCGCCGGCGGCGGGTCTCCCAGCCGTCCATGATCTTGCCCTTGTGGCCGAAGTGCTCGGGGTCGAAGACGGCGCGCTCGCGGACCAGGAGGTTCTCGCGCTCGGCGAAGAACTCGTCGTTGGCAGCGATCACACCCGCGCCGAGGCGGCGGTCGGCGAGGTCGACCAGTTCGGTGAAGGGGAGGTCGGTGGTGCGGTAGTCGGCGTACGGGTCACCGCCGCCGTACGGTGCCGCGTCGTTGGCGTGGGGGTCCTCGTGCCGGTTCTCATTCTGTTCGAAGGTCATGCGTTCACTGTCGTACGACAGGAGCCATTAGGTCCATCGAAAGTTTCAGCATGAAACCTTAAGGCTGACTGAACGGTCTGGCGGCCGCCCGCAGCGCCGCGAGGACCCGGGCCACCGCCGGTCCCTGTTCGGCGCCCCGCCGGACGGCGGCCACCACATGGCGGCGCGGCTGGTCGGCGTCGAGGACCCGCATCACCACACCGTCCCGGCCCTGCCGTTCCGCCGACGCCATGCGCGGGATCAGCGCGACCCCCATCCCGGCCTCGACCATGGCGAGGATCGCGGTCCAGCCGGAGGCGCTGTGCGCCTGCTCCGGGACGAAGCCCGCCGCCTCGCACGCGGCCGTGGTGATCTCGGACCAGGGGCCCGAGCCGCCGAAGATCCACGGTTCGCCGGACAGGTCAGCCAGCCGCAGCCCGGGCGCGGCGGCGAGCCGGTGACCGGCCGGCAGCGCCACGTCCAGCGGGTCGACGAGCAGGGGCAGCACCGCGAACCTGGGGTCGCGGGCGGTCGGGGCGTGGGCGGCCAGGGAGAGGGCCAGATCCACCTCGCCGGCGACGAGCAGTTCGTACGCCTGCGCCGCCTCGGCCTCCCGGACCCGGATGTCCGGCCCGGGGCGCTCCTCGTCGCGCAGGGTCTGCACGGCCGGGACGACCAGGGCGGGCACGGCGGTGGCGAACGCGGCGATCCGCACCTCGCCCGCCTCGCCGCGCAGATAGCCGGTCAGTTCGGCGTCGGCGCGCTCCAGTTGGGCGAAGACCGCCTCGGCGTGACGGAGGACGAGGTGGGCGGCGTCGGTGAGGCGGACGCGCCGGCCCTGCGCCTCCAGGAGGGGCACGCCGAGCTGCCTGGCCAGGTTGGAGAGCTGCTGGGAGACGGCCGACGGGGTCATCAGCAGCGCCTCGGCGGTCGCCGTGACGGTGCCGCGGTCGCGCAGGGTGCGCAGGATGCGGAGCTTCTTGACGTCCCACTCGATCATGGCCGCAACCTACCGGCCGGCCGGGCCGCGCTCCGGGCCCGGACATGCGAATGCGCCGCACGGTAGCTCGCTACCGGCGGCGCACCCGGGAAGTCCGGGGTGTCCTGGCTGGGGACTAGGCCTGCTTCTTGGACTTGTCGAGGACCATGACCAGGCCCGCGATGACCACGAACAGGGCGATGGGCGCCACGACGAACAGACCGATCGTGTCGATCACGCTCAGGCCGGGACCCGGGTCGTCGCCGTCGTCGCGGGTGAGCGCGAGCGCGGGGGACGACATCAGCAGCATCATCAGCGTCGTTCCGGCAGCGACGGCGCCGGCGCGCATAGCGTTCTTCTTGTCCACGGTGCAAACGTAGCGAACGCCTACGAGGGGCGCGCGCCCGGGGGTGCCGTACGGGGGCCCGGGGGCTCCTGACGGGGCCTGAGGACCTCCATCAGCCGGTGCAGCCGGGGTGAGGCGGCGAGTTCCTCCAGGGTGACGGGATGCCCCTCGGCATCGGCGATGGGCAGCCGCCAGTTGGGGTACTGGTCCCAGGTGCCCGGCAGGTTCTGCGGGCGGCGGTCGCCGATGGTGTCGGGGAGCCAGACCCCGGCCATCCGGGCCGGGGTGCGCAGCAGGAAGCGGTGGACGGCGCGGACGGCGGCCTCCTCGTCGCCGCCGCCCTCGGGGAGCATCCCCAGGCGGGAGAGAAGGGCGAGCCACTCCGCGGTGTCGTTGCCGTCCTCGGTGCGCTCCTGGTCCAGCGGGCGGGTCAGCAGGCCGAGGCGGTGGCGCAGGGTCACATGGTCGCCGGTCAGCCGGGCGGCGGTGGACGGCAGATCGTGGGTGGTGGCGGTGGCCAGGCAGTCCTCGCGCCATTCCTCTGGTGGGAGCGGGCGGCCGGTGCCCGACCAGTCCCGCTCGAACCAGAGCACGGAGGTGCCGAGGACGCCGCGGCGGGCGAGCGCCTCGCGGACGCCCGGTTCCACGGTGCCGAGGTCCTCCCCTATGACGACGGTGCCGGCGCGGTGGGCCTCCAGGACGAGGACGGCGAGCATCGCCTCGGCGTCGTGGCTGACGTAGGTGCCCTCGGTGGGCGGGCGCCCCTCGGGCACCCACCAGAGCCGGAACAGACCCATGACGTGGTCGATGCGCAGGGCCCCGGCGTGGGCGAGGAGCCCGCGCAGCAGTCCTCGGTACGGGGCGTAGCCGGACGCGGCGAGCGCGTCGGGTCTCCAGGGCGGCAGTCCCCAGTCCTGGCCACGGGCGTTGAAGGCGTCGGGGGGTGCGCCGACGGACATGCCGTGGGCGAAGGCGTCCTGCTGGGCCCAGGTGTCGGCGCCGCCGGGATGCACGCCGACGGCGAGGTCGTGGACGATCCCGACGGCCATCCCGGCGTCCTGCGCGGCACGCTGGGCGGCGGCGAGCTGGGCGTCGGTCAGCCAGGCGAGCCGGCAGTGGAAGTCGACGCGGTCCAGGAGCCCGGCGCGGGCGCGGGCGGTCTCCTTGGAGCGGGGGTCGCGCAGCCCGGCCGGCCAGGTGTGCCAGTCGGAGCCGTGCACCTCGGCGAGGGCGCACCACAGGGCGTGGTCCTCCAGGGCCTGGCCCTGCTCGGCGAGGAAGTCGCAGTAGGCGGCGCGGCGGCCGGGCGTGAGCGGCACGGCGACGAGGATGTCGAGGGCCTGCCGCTTGAGGGCCCAGACGGCGTCCCGGTCGATCAGCGCGCCCTTGTTCAGCACGGCGTCGCTGAGTTCTCCCGCCCGGCGGCGCAGATCGTCGAGGGCGGCCGGGTCCGGGGCGTGCCCGTACTCCGGGACGGACTCGATGTGCAGGTGCACCGGGTCGGGGAACCGCCGCGAGGACGGGCGGTAGGGCGAGGGGTCGGTGGGGGTGCCGATGACCGCGGCGTGCAGCGGGTTGACCTGGACGAAGCCCGCCCCGAGGGAGCGCCCCGACCAGGACGCGAGATCGGCGAGGTCCCCGAGGTCGCCCATGCCCCAGGAGCGGGCGGAGAGCAGGGAGTAGAGCTGGACGAGGAAGCCGTGGCTGCGCCCGGGGGGCTGCGGGACCCGGGCCGGGGCGGCCACGAGCGTGCAGGTCTCGGCGGGCGCCCCGGGCGCCCGGACGGTCAGCCGGTGCACCCCCAGCGGCGGCTCGGCCCACCAGCCGGGACGCGACGGGGGCGGGTCCGTATGCACCCCGCCGGCTTCGCGGTCGTCACCCTGGCCGGAAACGGCCGGAATCGCACCCCCCGAGGGAACGCGCATCGGGGGCGGCGGGGCCGAACCGGCCTCCTCCGGGCGGACGGTCAGCTCCGTGCCGGGCGGCAGCGCGGTCAGGGCCGCGGGCAGCGGCTCCCCCGACCATGCCACCAGCGTGGCCGGGAGCAGCCGCGAGCCGGCCGCGGTCTCGGCGGCGGCGAGCGCTTCCCGTACCGCCTCGGGCGTGGCCGCGTCGACGCCGAGGGCGGCGAGCACGGCGACGACCGTGCCGTCGGGGACGGGCACCGTGACATCGGCGGACGGGGAGAAGGAGGTGGCGACGCCGTGCAGTGCGGCGAGCCGGGACAAGCCCATTCAGACTCCTGGGGACTCCATGCCCCGAGCGCTGCCGGAAGACGCCGGCTCGCTGGTCAGCGGGGCGAGGACGGCGAGCGGGGGTTCACTGGTCAGTGGCGTGGCGTCGGCGAGCGGGGGCTCGCTGGTCAGGGGTATGGCGTCGGCGAGCGGCGCTTCGCTGGTGAGCGGGCCGGAGCAGACGGTGGCGGGGGACGCACTGATCAGTGGGGCGGGGCCCGGTACCTGTTTGGACAGGGCGGAGAGCAGAAGCTGCGCAGCAGCGGGCATGGTGGCCTCCTGGCCGTGGAGAACAGGACACAGCAGGCCTACCCAGCGGACGCGGCCGCAGACGTAGGCGTTATGACAACGAGTTCAACGTGCTCTGGGTCACAATCCGTTCCCGGACGGTCAGTTATCCGCAAGACGTCCGCTGATTTCGGCCATTCGGCGCCGTCTTTCGCGTGGGCCGGAGCCCGCGACACACCGTCCTCCCCGTCCGCCACACCGGGCATTTGCACCACAACGACCACGCGCATTGACACCCTCGCGCGCGGGTGGTGGGCTCGGAGCCCACCGGTGGGAGCAAGGGGAGTCAGGCATGCAGCTCAGGCGCAGGAAGCACGCGACGGCCGTCGCCGTGGCCGTGCTCGGCGGGCTGCTCTCCGCGGGGGCCCCGGCCGCCGTCGCCGCCCCCTCGGCACCCGGCACCCCCGCCGTCACCACGCCCGACCGCACGGACGACACCGCACCGCCCGCGGTGTGGCCGCGCCCGCAGAGCATCAGGACGTCCGGGTCCGCGGTCCCGCTCTCCGGCGAGGTCACGCTCGTCGCCGACGACGGGGCCGACCCGTACGCGGTCGACGCGCTCCGCACGGCGCTGCGCGACGCGGGTGTGCGGACCGTCCACACGTCGCTGCCCGGGAGCGGGCCCGTCATCCGGCTCGGCGGGGACGGGGCCGTGGACGCGCTGCGCACGCTGCGTGCGCCCGACCGGGCCGATCTCCCGTCCGGCGGCTACCGGATCGCGGTCGGCCGGGTCGCGGGCCGGGACACCGTCGCCGTGGACGGCCTCGGCGACGACGGCCTGTTCCACGCCGTGCAGACGCTGCGTCAGCTGATCGGGGGCGGGCGCATCGCCGGCGTCACGGTCCGGGACTGGCCGGCCGGCGCGGTGCGCGGGATGACCGAGGGCTTCTACGGCCGGCCCTGGTCCCAGGAGGAACGTCTCGCCCAGCTCGACTTCATGGGCCGCACCAAGCAGAACCGGTACCTCTACGCGGCCGGTGACGACCCGTACCGGCAGGACCGCTGGCGGGAGCCGTATCCCGCCGACCGGCGTGCCGACTTCCGCGCGCTGGCCCGGCGCGCCGCCGCCGATCATGTGACGCTCGGCTGGGCCGTGGCCCCGGGCCAGTCCATGTGTCTGTCCTCGGAGCGCGACGTGAAGGCGCTGACGAAGAAGATCGACGCGATGTGGGCGCTGGGGGTGCGGGTCTTCCAGGTGCAGTTCCAGGACGTCAGTTACAGCGAGTGGCACTGCTCGGCCGACTCCGAGACCTTCGGCAGCGGACCCGAGGCGGCGGCCAGGGCGCAGGCCGGGGTCGTCAGCAAGGTGGCGCAGCACCTCGCCGACCGGCACCCGGGCTCGGAGCCGCTGTCGATGATGCCGACGGAGTTCTACCAGGACGGGGCGACGGCCTACCGCACGGCGCTCGCCAAGGAGCTCGACGAGCGGGTGCAGGTCGCCTGGACCGGTGTCGGCGTCGTCCCGCGCACCATCACCGGCGGCGAACTGGCCGGTGCGCGCACCACGTTCCGCCATCCGCTGGTCACGATGGACAACTACCCGGTCAACGACTACGCGCAGGACCGGATCTTCCTCGGCCCGTACACCGGCCGGGACCCGGCCGTCGCCATCGGTTCGGCGGCGCTGCTGGCCAACGCGATGGAGCAGCCGTCCGCTTCCCGCATTCCGCTGTTCACCGCCGCCGACTTCGCCTGGAACCCGAAGGGCTACCAGCCGCAGGAGTCCTGGCAGGCGGCCATAGACGATCTCGCGGGCGGCGACGCCCGCAGCCGGGACGCGCTGCGCGCGCTGGCCGGCAACAGCGCGGGCTCCGTGCTGGGCGCCGACGAGTCGGCTTATCTGCAACCGCTGTTCGCCGCGTTCTGGAACTCCCGTACGGGGGATGCCACCCCGGCCCGCGACGAGGCGGCGCGCCGGCTGCGGGCCGCGTTCACGGTGATGCGCGAGACCCCGCAGCGGCTGGCCGGGCTGGCCGACGGGCGGCTCGACGACGAGGTGCGGCCCTGGAGCAAGCAGTTGTCCCGCTACGGCAGGGCGGGCGAGCTGGCGGTCGATCTGCTCCAGGCGCAGGCGCGCGGCGACGGCGCGGCGGCCTGGCAGGCCTCACTGGCCCTGGAGCCGGCGCTCGGGGCCGTGAAGGCGGGCGGCGCGACGGTCGGCAAGGGGGTGCTCGGCCCGTTCCTGGACCGCGCCCGCAAGGAGGCCGACGCCTGGACCGGTTCGGACCGCGACAACGGCACAGTGACCGAGACCCCGGGCAGCTATACGGTGCGGCTGAGCCGGGTCCGTCCGCTGGAGGCCGTCACCGCGATGACGGCGCCCGGCGGCGACTCCACGGTGACGGGTGCGACGGTCCAGGCCCATGTGCCCGGCGAGGGCTGGCGCAGCCTCGGCACGCTGTCGGCGAGCGGCTGGACCCAGTCGCCGGGCCAGGGCCTGCGGGCCGACGCGGTACGGATCAGCTGGCCGGCCGCCACCCCGGCCGTCACCGGGGCACCGCCCCTGATCATCCCCCCGCTCGCGGGCGCGGCCCCGTCGGCAGGCACGGCTCCCCGGGTGCGTTCGCTCGTGCCGTGGTTCGGCGACGAGCCGGCGGCCCGGCTGGCCCTGGAGCGCGGCGAGACGGACGCCGAGATCGGCGGCGCCCCGCAGCGCGTCGAGGCACGGCTCTCCGCCCGCCGCCCGGCCGAGGTGCGCGGCGCGCTGAAGGCGAAGGCCCCCAAGGGCATCAAGGTGCGGGTCCCCAAGCAGACGACCGTCCCGCGCGGCTCCCGCACCGCCGTACCGGTGGAGATCAGCGTCCCCGCGGGCACCCCGGCGGGCGAGTACGAGGTGCCGTTCTCCTTCGGCGCCGAGGAGACCACCCTGACCGTCCGGGCCTTCCCCCGCACCGCGGGCGCCGACCTGCTCCGCACGGCCACCGCCTCCTCGTCGGCCGACGAGACCGCGGACTTCCCGGCCTCAGCCGCGTCCGACGGCGACCCGAAGACCCGCTGGTCCTCCCCGGCCGACGACGGCTCCTGGTGGCAGGCGGAACTGCCGGCCCCGGTCCGGCTCGGCCAGGTGGTGCTGGACTGGCAGGACGCGTACGCCTCCCGCTACCGCGTCCAGGTCTCCGCGGACGGCCGCACCTGGCGCACGGCGGCCACCGTCCGGGACGGCCGCGGCGGGCACGAGTCGCTGCGGATGGACGCGAAGGACACCCGCTTCATCAGGATCCAGGGCGACGCACGGGCCACCGAGTACGGCTACTCGCTCTGGTCGGTCCAGGCGTACGCCGTGGCCGAGTAGCCGGGCGACGGAACACCGCACACTCGCGGCGACGTTCCGTACCCCTTTCGCGGCGGCCCTCAGGACGGCAGAGGCCCGGACCGTCAGGCGGAGATGCCGTCGATCCGGGCCATCGCGTCGTCCGCGCCGAACGGTTGCAAGTAGGGCAGCCAGCGCGGGTCGCGGTGTCCCGTGCCGATGATCCGCCAGGCCAGGCCGGTCGGCGGGGCCGGCTGCTGATGGAGCCGCCAGCCGAGCTCGGGAAGGTGGCGGTCGGCCTTGACGTGGTTGCAGCGGCGGCAAGCCGCCACCACGTTGTCCCAGGCGTGCTGTCCGCCGCGGCTGCGCGGAATGACGTGGTCGACGCTGGTCGCGGCGGCGCCGCAGTACATGCAGCGCCCGCCGTCCCTGGCGAAGAGCGCCCGGCGGGTCAGCGGGACGGGCCCCCGGTAGGGAACGCGGACGAACCGCTTCAGCCGGACGACGCTGGGCGCCGGGACGGCACGGGTGGCACTGTGCATGAAGGCGCCGGACTCCTCGAGGCAGATGGCCTTGTTCTCGAGGACGAGGACGAGCGCGCGGCGGAGCGGTACGACGCCGAGCGGCTCGTACGACGCGTTGAGAACCAGGACATGCGGCACGTGGACGCCTCCTTGTACGCCGGCGGCGCGTGGCTCGCGCCGGGACGATCCGATCTCAGTCTCCCCTCCGGCCTGGTCGAAGCGCCACCACGTCCGGGTAACGGGCCGGAAGGATTTTCCTTCCGGGTCCTGCCGCCCGTACTGCGGGACACGCCGGATCAGGCGCTTCGGGGCCCTGCCGCCGCGCCCGTGCCCGGATGTGCGATCGGCCACAGGGAGGCCGCGCACCCGGTCACGGCCGGTACCGCCGGACGGGTTCTTTACCTCTTCCATATCCCCGGGTGAGACGCGTCTCTCCCCTCGATCACGGCAACGGAGCATTCCGGATGCCCCGTTAGTGTGGTTGTTCAGCGCTCGCCCAACTGGAGGTTTCGCCGTGTCCCTGTCCGCCCTGTTGGCCGCAGCACCGTCACCCGGGCCCGGTGGCTCGCTGGACGAAGCCGCGAAGCAGGCCGGCAACGCCGCGGGCTGGGTGGAGGAGAACTGGTCCACCTGGCTGAACACCGGTCTGCGGATCGTGCTCATCGCCGCCATCGCGATCGCGTTGCGCATCGCGGTCCGCCGTGCCCTGACCAAGCTGATAGAGCGCATGAACCGCAGCGCCCAGGCGGTGGAGGGCACCGCGCTCGGCGGTCTGCTGGTCAACGCGGAGCGGCGCCGGCAGCGATCGGAGGCGATCGGTTCGGTGCTCCGTTCGGTGGCCTCGTTCCTGATCCTCGGCACCGCCGCCCTGATGATCCTGGGCGCGTTCCAGATCAACCTGGCCCCTCTGCTGGCCTCCGCGGGTGTCGCCGGGGTGGCGCTCGGCTTCGGTGCGCGCAACCTGGTCACCGACTTCCTGTCCGGTGTCTTCATGATCCTGGAGGACCAGTACGGCGTCGGCGACACCATCGACGCGGGCGTCGCCTCCGGCGAGGTCATCGAGGTCGGCCTGCGCGTCACCAAGCTGCGCGGCGACAACGGCGAGATCTGGTACGTCCGCAACGGCGAGGTGAAGCGGATCGGCAACCTCAGCCAGGGCTGGTCCACCGCCGGCGTCGACGTCCAGGTCCGCCCCTCCGAGGACCTCGACCGGGTCCGTACGGTGATCACCGAGGCCGCCCAGCTGATGGCCAAGGACGACCCGTGGACCGAGCGCCTGTGGGGACCGGTGGAGATCCTGGGCCTGGACTCGGTGCTGCTGGACTCGATGACGGTCCGGGTGACCGCGAAGACGATGCCGGGCAAGGCGCTGGGCGTGGAGCGCGAGCTGCGCTGGCGCATCAAGCGCGCCTTCGACGAGGCGGGCATCCGGATGGTCGGCGGCATCCCCGCCCAGCCGGACGAGCCATCGGCCGCCGACCCGACGGCCGCGATGGCCGCTCCCTCGGCGTACGCCTCGGCCACCTCGCCCCAGTCGCTGGCGGCGACGCCGATCCCGCCGTCCACGCCGAACATCACGAAGTAGGCCCCCGCACATACGCACGGCTGAGGGGCACCCCGCGAGGTTCGCGGGGTGCCCCTCAGCCGTTTCCCGTCGGCCCGCCTCCGATGGATCCCGGCCAACTCGGTTCACCCGAAGCCCTGTTGGGAACGTATGCGCACAGGGGGTCCGGGGTGAGCCGCCGCACCGCCCCGCGCCGACGGCGCCACCCAGGTAACGCTTTGGTTGCCACCGCGGTGCGGGCCATTGACGCCCCGGTGACGTGCGCCCTACGGTCCTCTCACCGAATAGGAAAGTTTCCTAACAGAGGGCAGGTGCAGTGACCATGGCCGGAACCACGCCGGGTACCCCCCGCGTTCTGCGCGCCATGAACGACCGCGCCGCCCTCGATCTGCTGCTGGAGCACGGCCCCCTGTCGCGGACCAGGATCGGGAAGCTGACGGGGCTGTCCAAGCCCACCGCCTCCCAGTTGCTGGCCCGGCTGGAGGCGGCCGGGCTGGTCGTGGCCACCGGGACCGCGGCCGGGCGGCCGGGGCCCAACGCGCAGCTGTACGCCGTCAACGCCTCGGCCGCGCATGTCGCGGGGCTCGATGTGAACGCCCAGCGGATCGTCGCCGCCGTCGCCGATGTGACGGGCGAGACGGTCGGGGAGTTCGAGCTGCGGACCCCGGGGCGGCGCGCCGACAGCGTGGTGCGGCAGGTGGCGGACGCGCTGGACGGCGCGGTCAAGGCGGCCGGGCTGACCCGGTCCGACGTGCACCGCGTCGTCATCGGCACGCCGGGCGCCTTCGACCCGGGCACGGGCCGGCTGCGGTACGCCTCCCACCTGCCCGGCTGGCACTCCCCCACGCTGCTGGACGAGCTGGCGGCCTTCCTGCCGATGCCGGTGGAGTACGAGAACGACGTGAACCTGGTCGCGGTGGCCGAACAGCGGCTCGGCGCGGCCCGGGGACACGACGACTTCGTGCTCCTGTGGAACGAGGAGGGCCTCGGCGCCGCCCTCGTCATCAACGGCCGGCTGCACCGCGGCTTCACCGGCGGCGCCGGCGAGGTCGGCTTCCTGCCGGTGCCCGGGGCTCCGCTGGTCCGCCAGGTCACCAAGGCGAACGCGGGCGGCTTCCAGGAGCTGGCCGGCGCCCAGGTGCTCGCCCGGCTGGCCCGTGAGCTCGGCATCGACGACGAGGCGGTGCGCGGCCTGGGCACCCATCACGAGACCGCGGCCGAGCTGATCGGCCGGGCGGCCGCGGCCGCCGCGGAGGGCGAGGGCGGGCCGTACGCCCGGCTGCTCGATCTGTTCGCCACCGGTCTGGCCACCGGTCTCGCGTCCATGGTCGCCGTCCTCGACCCCGAGGTCGTCGTGCTGTCCGGCGAGCTGATCTCGCGCGGCGGGGAACCGCTGCGCGGCCGGGTGGCCGCCGAACTCGCCGAGCTGGCCGCGTCCCGGCCCCGGCTGATCACCGGCGAGGTGACCCACCGCCCCGTCCTGCGCGGCGCGCTGGAGAGCGCGCTCGCCACCACGCGCGACGAAGTGTTCGACACCTCGCGCTGATCCCGCACACCTTCCGTACGCCCCCACGCTCCACGCCCCACACCCCCTTCCCCGTCCCAACCCTTCATCGGGAGACACCACCATGTCCGGAAACCGCCGGAAGCCGGCCGTCGCGCTCGCCGCGACCGCCGCGATAGCCCTGTTCGCCTCCGCCTGTACCGGGCAGAGCAGCTCCGGTGCCAGTGATGACGCGTCCAAGGAGACGACCATCAACTTCTGGCACGGCTGGAGTGCTCCGGGTGAGGTCAAGGGCATTCAGGACACGATCGACGCCTTCCAGAAGGCGCACCCGAACATCCACGTGAAGGTCGTCGGCAACATGACCGACGACAAGATCAACCAGGCGCTGCGCGCGGGCGGTTCCAAGGCTCCGGACGTCGTGTCGTCGTTCACCACGAACAACGTGGGCAAGTTCTGCAAGTCGAAGGCCTTCGTCGACCTCAACCCCTTCCTGAAGAAGGACGGGATCGACGCGGCCGCGACCTTCCCGAAGGCCATGAACGAGTACACGCAGTTCGACGGGGTGCGCTGCACGGTGCCGCTGCTCGGCGACGCGTACGGCCTCTACTACAACAAGGACGCGTTCGAGGCCGCCGGCATCACCGCGCCGCCGAAGACCTGGACCGAGTTCGCCGCCGACGCGAAGAAGCTGACGAAGACCAAGGGCGACTCGTACGAGCAGCTCGGCTTCATGCCGAACTACCACGGCTACGAGTCGACGACCGAGCACTACCTCGGTGGCTGGAACCCGACGTACTTCGACGCGGACGGCAAGTCGAACATCGCCAAGGACCCGGCCTTCGCCGACATGCTCACCACCCAGAAGAAGATGGTGGACTCGCTCGGCGGCTACCGGAAGCTGGAGAAGTTCCGTACCGGCTTCGGTGACGAGTGGGGCGCCAAGCACCCGTTCCACACCGGCCAGGTGGCCATGCAGCTGGACGGCGAGTGGCGGCTCGGCATGGCCGAGGAGGCCAAGCCGAAGTTCGAGATCGGCGTGGCCCCGATGCCCGTCGCCGACAACGAGGCCGACACCTACGGCAAGGGCTATCTGACCGGCACCATCGCCGGCATCGCCGCCACCTCGACCAAGCAGAACGCGGCGTGGGAGCTGGTGAAGTTCATGACGACCGACACCGACGCGGTCGTGAACTTCGCCAACGCCATCCACAACGTGCCGTCCACGCTCGCCGCGCTGAAGTCGCCGAAGCTGAAGTACGACCCGCGCTTCAAGACCTTCCTGGACATCGCGGCCAACCCGCAGTCCACCACCACCCCGCCCTCGGTCAACGGCGGCGCGTACCTGACGTCCCTGCAGAACCTCGGCTTCGACGTCGAGAAGGGCACGCAGAAGGACCTCAAGGCGGGCCTGGAGAAGACCGCCAAGGAGATCGACGCGGCGATCGACCAGGCGAAGTAGAGCCGACGCGATGAGCACGTACACACTCCGTTCGAAGCGCCGCCGCTCGGCGCTCCGGACGGCGGCCTTCATGTCGCCGTGGCTGATCGGGTTCTGCGTCTTCTTCGCCTACCCGCTGATCTCCACGCTCTACTTCTCCTTCACCAGCTACGACGGCTTCTCGGCCCCCGAGTTCAGCGGGCTGAAGAACTGGTCGTTCGTCTTCAACGACTACCCGCTGTTCTGGCCCGCCCTGCGCAACACGCTGTGGCTGGTCGTGGTCATGGTGACCTGCCGGGTGGTCTTCGGACTCGGCGTCGGCCTGCTGATCACCAAGATCAAGACGGGCACCGGGGTCTTCCGGACGCTCTTCTACCTGCCGTACCTGGCCCCGCCGGTCGCCGCGACCCTGGGCTTCGTCTTCCTCCTCAACCCGGGTACCGGACCGGTCAACTCGATCCTCGGCGATCTCGGGCTGCCGACCCCGGGCTGGTTCACCGACGCCACCTGGTCCAAGCCGGCGCTGACGGCCCTCGCGGTGTGGGGGGTGGGCGACCTGATGGTGATCTTCATGGCCGCGCTCCTCGACGTACCGAAGGAGCAGTACGAGGCGGCGGAGCTGGACGGGGCGTCCGCGTACCAGCGGTTCCGCTTCGTGACGCTGCCGAACATCTCGCCGATCATCATGTTCGCCGTGGTCACCGGCATCATCCAGACGATGCAGTACTACACCCAGCCGCTCGTGGCCGGGAAGGTCGCGTCCGGTGTGATGGGCGGCTCGGGGCAGCAGTTCGAGCCCGGCTATCCCGACAAGTCGACACTGACGCTTCCGCAGCTGGTCTACAACCTCGGTTTCCAGCGCTTCGACTACGGCTCGGCCTGTGTGGTCGCGCTCGTTCTCTTCGTCCTCGCCATGGCGTTCACCGCACTGTTGATGCGGCGCCGCAGCGGACTGATCCAGGCAGGTGAGTGACGTGGCGCAGGTTCTCGACACCCCGAAGGCCGCGGGCCCGGTGAGTGACCCCGTCACCCCGGCCGAGCGCGTGGCACGCCGCAAGGCGCTGCTGCACTGGATCGGTGTGCACTCGCTCGGCGTCGCGGCCGCGCTCTTCTTCGTGCTGCCGTTCGTCTTCCTCCTCCTCACCTCGCTGATGAGCGACCAGCAGGCCCTGACCCGTGACCTGTGGCCGCACCCCTTCGAGTGGAGCAACTACAAGGAGGTGTTCGACACCCCGGGGTTCCTGACCTGGTGGCGGAACACCCTGCTGTACGCGGGCCTGGGCACCGTCCTCACGGTCGTGTCCTCGCTGCCCGTGGCGTACGCGCTCGCCAAGTTCCGCTTCCGCGGCCGGCATCTGTCGCTGATGCTCGTCATCTCGATGATGATGCTGCCGCCGCAGGTCGTCGTCATCCCGATGTACCTGTTCTGGGCCAAGCAGCTGGACATGTCCGGCACGCTGTGGCCGCTGATCATCCCGATGGCGTTCGGCGACGCGTTCTCCATCTTCCTGCTGCGGCAGTTCCTGCTGACCATCCCCAACGAGTACCTCGACGCGGCGAAGGTCGACGGCTGCGGGGAGTTCCGCACCCTGATGCGCGTCGTGATCCCGATGGCCAAGCCCGGCATCGCGGCCGTCGCCCTCTTCCAGTTCTTCTACGCCTGGAACGACTACTTCGGGCCGCAGATCTACGCCTCCGAGAACCCGGGTGCCTGGACGCTGAGTTACGGACTGGAGTCCTTCAAGGGCGCGCACCACACCGACTGGAACCTGACCATGGCCGCGACCGTTCTGGTCATGGCCCCTGTGATCGTCGTCTTCTTCTTCGCACAGAAGGCCTTTGTCGAGGGCGTCACACTGACCGGAGTAAAGGGCTGATTGATGAAGCTCGCTGTAGTGGGTGGCGGGTCCACCTACACACCTGAACTGATCGACGGATTCGCGCGGCTGCGGGACACCCTGCCGATCGAGGAGCTGGTGCTCGTCGATCCGGCGGCCGACCGGCTGGACCTGGTCGGAGGGCTCGCGCGGCGGATCTTCGCCAGGCAGGGCCACCCCGGCCGGATCGTCACCACCTCGGACGTCGACGCGGGCGTCGCGGACGCCGACGCGGTCCTGCTCCAGCTGCGCGTGGGCGGCCAGGCCGCCCGCAACCAGGACGAGACGTGGCCGCTGGAGTGCGGCTGCATCGGCCAGGAGACCACCGGCGCCGGCGGCCTCGCCAAGGCCCTGCGCACCGTCCCCGTCGTCCTGGACATCGCCGAACGCGTCCGCCGCGCCAACCCGGACGCGTGGATCATCGACTTCACCAACCCGGTCGGCATCGTCACCCGCGCCCTGCTCCAGGCCGGCCACAAGGCCGTCGGCCTGTGCAACGTGGCGATCGGCTTCCAGCGCAAGTTCGCCCGGCTGCTGGACGTCACACCGGGTGAGATCCACCTCGACCACGTCGGCCTCAACCACCTGACATGGGAACTCGGAGTGCGTCTGGGCGGCCCCGACGGCGAGAACGTCCTGCCCCGCCTGATCGCCGAACACGGCGACGCCCTCGCCGACGACCTCCACATGCCGCGGCAGATCGTCGACCGGCTCGGCGTCGTCCCGTCCTACTACCTGCGCTACTTCTACGCGCACGACGAGGTCGTGCGCGAGCTCGGCACCAAGCCCTCCCGGGCCGCCGAGGTCGCCGCGATGGAGAAGGAACTCCTCGCCATGTACGGCGACCCGGCACTGGACGAGAAACCCGCACTGCTCGCCAAGCGCGGCGGCGCCTTCTACTCCGAGGCGGCCGTCGACCTGGCGGCCTCGCTGCTGGGCGGTGCCGGCTCCACGCACCAGGTGGTCAACACGTACAACAAGGGGACGCTGCCGTTCCTGCCGGACGACGCGGTGATCGAGGTGCAGGCGAGGGTCGACGGGACCGGTGCGACGCCGCTGGCCGTGCCGGAGCTGGACCCGCTGTACGCCGGTCTGATCGCGAACGTGACGGCGTACGAGGACCTGGCGCTGGAGGCCGCGCTGCGCGGCGGCCGCGACCGGGTGTTCAAGGCGCTGCTCGCACACCCCCTGATCGGCCAGTTCGAGTACGCCGAGGCGCTCACCGACAAGCTGATCGCGCACAACCGGGAGCACCTCGCGTGGGCGTGAACGGTTCGGTCCTCGCGATAGACGCGGGGAACAGCAAGACCGATGTGGCCCTCATCGGTGAGGACGGCACCGTGCTGTCCACGGCCCGCGGCGGCGGCTTCCAGCCGCCCGTGGTCGGTGTCGGAAGGGCCGTGGACGCGCTCGGCGCCGCGGTGGAGCAGGTGCTGGAATCGGCCGGGGTGACCGCCGGATCCGTCGCCCATGTGTCGGCCTGCCTGGCCAACGCCGATCTGCCGGTCGAGGAGGAGCAGCTGACCGAGGCCCTGCGCGCCCGCGCGTGGGGCCGCACGGTGGAGGTGCGCAACGACACCTTCGCGATCCTGCGGGCCGGGATCGACGAGCCGCGCGGCGTGGCCGTCGTCTGCGGCGCGGGGATCAACTGTGTCGGCATGGTGCCGGACGGCCGGACCGCGCGCTTCCCCGCCATCGGCCGCATCTCCGGGGACTGGGGCGGTGGTTCGGGGCTCTCCGAGGAGGCGATGTGGTTCGCCGCGCGCGCCGAGGACGGCCGCGGCGAGCCGACCGCGCTGGCCCGGACGCTGCCCGCCCACTTCGGGCTCGACTCGATGTACGCCCTGATCGAGGCGCTGCACCTGGGCCGGATCGACTCCGTGCGACGGCACGAACTGGCGCCGGTGCTCTTCGCCACGGCCGCGGAAGGCGACGCGCCGGCGCTCGCCCTGGTGGACCGGCTGGCCGAGGAGGTCGTGGCGCTGGCCTCGGTCGCGCTGGCCCGGCTGGACCTGCTGGACGAGGCGGCGCCGGTGCTGCTGGGCGGCAGCGTGCTGGCAGCGCGCCATCCCCGGCTGGACGGCCGGATCGCCGAACTCCTGGCCGCACGCGCTCCCAAGGCGGTGGTGCGGGTGGTGGAGGAGTCCCCCGTGCTGGGCGCCGGGCTGCTGGGGCTCGACCACACGGCCGCGCCGCCCGAGGTGCACAAGAGGCTGCGGGCGCAGTACGCCTGAGCCGCCCGCGCCGCCAGGTGTGTCAGGGGCGTCCCGTAGCCTTCGGGTTGCGGGACGCCTCTTGCGTACGGGAACCGATCAGTTGTCCCGGACGTGTTCATCGGTGGGGAGACCGGTTACCGGGGAGATCGCTCCGCTTCGGGGAATTGCGCCGCCGATCGTCTTGATCGACGGCGTCGGCCTTGATCGAATGCTGTACGACCGCAGCTGATCACCGTCGGCTGCTTCATGGACCGGTGCAGGATCCAGGCGTTCCTGATGTGGACGCCGGTCCCTGCGGCCATACTTCTGGCCGGGTACCAGTCCCCCGATCGGCCGGGGGGCGGGCCACCGTCAGTGACCGAGGGGGAGGTCAAGTGACATACCCGCCGAATGTGCGCCCGGCGCCGCACCACGCGCCGGAGCAGCCGCCCGCGCCGGCGGCCGTACCCGTGCCTCCGCAGCACAGCGCCCGGGCCGTGGTGACCGCACGGCTGCGCGCCGCGGCCACCACCGAACCGGGCAGGCTCCAGATCATCGGGGCCGTACTGGCGCTGCTGGTCGTCGCGTTCGGGGCCGTGACGGCGTTCGAGATCAACGACCGCGCGGCGGCGGCCAACGACGTGGTGGAACGCAGCCAGCCGCTCAGCGCGACCGCGGCGAACATCTACCGCTCGCTGGCGGACGCGGACGCGGCGGCGGCGAGCGGCTTCCTGGCCGGCCCGCAGGAACCGCGCGCGGTGCACGACCAGTACGTGAAGGACATCGACGACGCCTCCCGGCTGCTGGTGGAGGCCGCGGCCAACACGGACGCCTCGACGAAGTCCGGCCACGAGATCACCACCCTCAACGAGGAACTCCCGCGCTACACGGGACTGATCGAGCGCGCCCGTGCCAACAACCGGCAGGGGCTGCCGCTGGGCGGCGCCTACCTCCGGTACGCGAACCAGAAGATGGCGAACGACCTGCTGCCGGCCGCCGAGCGGCTGTACTCGGCGGAGACCGACCGGCTGGACCAGGACTACCGTTCCGCCCGGACGTGGCCGTTCTTCTCCCTCGGCGTCGGGATCGTCGCGCTGGCCGTGCTGTTCTGGGCGCAGCGGCGCAACTACCGTCGTACGAACCGGGTGTTCAACCACGGGCTGCTCGCGGCGACCGCGGCGGCGACCGTGGTCCTGCTGTGGCTTGCGGTGGGGCACACGGTGTCCCGCTCCGACCTGGCCGAGGCGAACACGCACGGGCAGCAGTCCCTGGACGTGCTCAACCGGGCGCGCATCGACTCGCTGAAGGCCCGTGCCAACGAGAACCTCACGGTGGTCGCACGGGGTGCGGTGCTCACCGCTGACGGCAAGAGCGACAAGTACGAGACCGACTACGGCACGGGCATGAAGGCACTCGGCGAAGAGCTGAACCGGGCCAGGAAGCTCGCCGAGGACACCGAGGACGCCGAGGGCGGCAAGCCCGTGGCCGACGCCATCACGGCCGTCACCGAGTGGCAGAGCCGCCACCGGACCGCCCGCAAGACCGATGACAGCGGCGACTACGACACGGCGCTGGAGCAGATCATCGGAACGGACAACTCGACGGGGCAGTCCTTCAGCCAGGTGGACGCGGCGCTGCGGAAGGCGCTCGCCCACGAGCAGAGCCAGTTCACCCAGGCCGCCGAGGACGGGCGCGGGGCGCTGGGCGGACTGCCGATCGGCGCCGCGGCCCTGGCCGTACTGGGCGCGGTGGCGGCGATCGTCGGGGTCAACCGCAGGCTCTCGGAGTTCCGGTGACAGGGGGAGCGATGACAGGGAAGGACCCGAGGACGGGCCCCGGAGCGCAGCGCGGGTTCCGGCGGCTGCGCGGCTGGGGCGGGGTGAGCGCCATGGCCGTGGCCTGTGCGGTGACGGCGTCGCTGACCCTGCTGCCGCTCTCCCACGGCGACGACGGCTTCGGCGGTGCGGTGTCGGGACCCGGTGCGGCCCAGGCCGTCCAGACGCGGGCCGACGACTGCACGGACCCGGAGGCCAGCCTGCAGCCCTCCGGCGCCGGCGGCCCCGCCATCGACAAGATCAAGGCGCGCGGCAAGCTGATCGCCGGTGTCGACCAGAACAGCTTCCAGTGGGGCTTCCGGGACCCGGAGTCCGGGAATCTCGAAGGCTTCGACATCGATCTCGTGCGGGCCATCGCCAAGGACATCCTGGGCAGCCCGGACAAGGTGATCTTCCGGGCGATCCCCACCAACCAGCGCATCGCGGCGCTGCAGAACGACAAGGTCGACGTCGTCGTCCGGACGATGACGATCAACTGCGCCCGGCTGGAGCAGGTCGCCTTCTCCACGGCGTACTTCCAGGCCGGTCAGCAGGTCCTCGCGCCGAAGGACGGCGGGATCACCGGCTTCAACTCCTCGCTGGCCGGCAAGAGGGTCTGCACCGCCGAGGGCTCGACGGCGTACGAGGCGCTGGAGAAGGAGTCGTTCGGCTCCGTCTTCAAGGACAAGCACGACGGCACCGAGGCCGACGAGGACAAGCTGACCGTGCCCAACCAGCTGGACTGCCTGGTGCGGCTCCAGATGGGCGAGGTCGACGCGGTCGTCACGGACAACGCCCTGGCGGCCGGTCAGGCCGCCCAGGACCCGGCGGTGGAGCTCAAGGGCGACAAGCCCTTCACCACCGAGTACTACGGCGTGGCCGCGAAGAAGGGCGCAGACGACCTGGTGGCCCGGGTCAACAAGGTGCTGGTCGACTACCGCGCCGGTGGCGCGGTCAGCCCCTGGATGACGTCGTACCGCAAGTGGCTGGAGGCCGGGCTGCCCGGGATCACGGCGCCGCCGGCGCCCAAGTACCGGACCGACTAGCACCGTTCGTCCGGATCAGGCCGACCGGGCGGCACGGATACCCGGACGGCCGGTTGGCAGCACCGATCCTGCCGGGCTCGCGCCCGGCAGGGAGAGCGGAGAGGTGATCGATGGGCGTCGCGGGCCCCTTCCCCAGCTACGCGGCCCGGCCCCCGGGCCCGGTCATGGACCGGGACGAGGCCGACCGTGCGCTGGCCCGGCTCGGCGCGGAGCACGAGGCGATAGAGACCTCGCTCCTCGCTCTGCAGGACCATGCAGGCCGCCGCCTCCTGGAGGGTGCCGAGCTCACCGGTGTGACCAAGGAGCGCTGGAGCGCGACCGAGCAGTCGATCACTCTCCTGTGGACGTACTTCGACGCGTACGCGGGGGCGCTGAACGAGGCGCGCGAGGTGCGGGCCAGGCGTCGTCATCCCAACCGGGAGGACCTGCTGGCCCTCACCGAACTGCTGCGCGGCCAGGGCGTCACGGTGGCCCACGCCGCCGGCGGGCACGCCCCTTCGATCACCGGCCCGGCCCGGCTCTCCGAGCGTTTCACGCTGGAGGAGCTGGTCAACCGGATGAACGAGCTGTACGCGCGCTCGCTCGACATGGTCGTCGCCTCCGACTCCGTGTGGTCGGCGATGCCCGCCCGGATAGATCTGCTCGCGGCCGAGCTGCGCCGCACCCACTCGCTGGCGCACTCGGTGGGCGTCCGGCCCGGGGAGCATCCGGCGGGCGACGACCTGGAGTCGATCACCCAGGAGCTGACCACGCTGCGGGTGCAGGTGATCTCCGACCCGCTGGCGTTCTGGCTGCCGGGCCCCGGGAGTTCGGCGCCGGGCGGCGGACGCCCCGACACGACGCGCTACGACCGGGCGGCGAGGGCGCTGGACGAGGTGCGCCGCGAGGTCGAGGCGGTGCTCGCGGTCCGGCAGGACGCCGAGCAGCGCCTGGTCCAGCTGCGCGACGTGCTCTCCCGTGCCGACCGCACACTGTCCGAGGCCAGGTCGGCGCGCGGCGAGGTGCTGGCGAAGATCGCCGCCTCCGAGGTGCCCGCGGTCAACGGCCCGCCGACCGCGCTCCAGGAGCGGCTGGCCGCCGCGTCGGAGTACCGCAGGCATGCGCAGTGGCACCGGCTCTCGCCCCTCCTGGACACCCTGGAGCGGCAGGCCGAGGAGGAGCTGCTGCGGGCCAGGGAGCAGCTGACGGCGGTCACCGCGCCGCTGGCGGTGCGGGCGGAGTTGCGCGGCCGGCTGGACGCGTACAAGGCGAAGGTGGCCCGCAACGGGCTGGCGGAGGACCCGGTCCTCATCGAGCGCTACGACGCGGCGCGCCGGATGCTGTGGAGTGCGCCGTGCGATCTGCGGGTCGCCGCGATGGCGGTGCAGCGTTATCAGGACGCGGCGCTGGACATGCTGGCCGGGCGCAGGGGGCCCGGTCCCGAGGACCGGCGGGGGCAGCCGTGAGCCGTACGGGGAACTTGGGTCACATGGTGTGCATGACGGGTAGTGACGGAGCAACGTGGCCGCCGCGGCGGCGGGGCGAACAGGGGGAATGACCATGAGTACGCAGTGCCAGCGCCCCGCGTGCGAGGGAAGTTACGAGGACATGGGCGGCGGTGAGCTGTACTGCGACACCTGCGGTCTGGCGCCGGTCGTCTCGCCGACGGGGATGGTGAGCTCGCCGCCGACCGGCATCGCGGGCGGCGGCAGGGGCAGCAACAGCTCCTCGGCCCGCAGCAGTTCGCAGGCCTCGTCCCGGGCGTCCTCGCGGTCCTCGTCGCGGTCGTCGACCTCGCGGCGTTCGGTCTCGGGGCGGCTCTCGCGCGCGCTCTCCGGAAGTTCGACGTCGCGGTCCGTCTCGGTGCGCTCGTCGGCGAAGTCGACCGGGGCCTCGGGCCGCAACCGGCTGGGCGCCGGGCTGGTGCTCGTACCGGACGTGCCGCGTCCCGATCCGCGCACCGCGGTGATGGACAACCCGGAGGTGCCCGAGCGCAAGCGGTTCTGCTCGCGTTCGGACTGCGGGGCGCCGGTGGGCCGGTCCCGGGGCGACCGGCCGGGGCGTACGGAGGGGTTCTGCACCAAGTGCGGCCACCCGTACTCCTTCGTGCCCAAGCTCCAGGGGGGCGACATCGTCCACGGGCAGTACGAGGTCGCGGGCTGTCTGGCGCACGGCGGGCTCGGCTGGGTCTACCTCGCGGTGGACCGCGCGGTCTCCGACCGCTGGGTGGTGCTCAAGGGCCTGCTCGACACCGGTGACCAGGACGCCATGGCGGCGGCCATCTCGGAGCGCCGGTTCCTCGCCGAGATCGAGCACTCCAACATCGTCCGGATCTACAACTTCGTCGAGCACCTCGACCAGCGGACCGGTTCCCTCGACGGCTACATCGTCATGGAGTACGTGGGCGGCAAGGCGCTCAAGGAGATCGCCAACGAGCGGCGCACGCCGACCGGGAAGCGGGATCCGCTGCCGGTCGAGCAGGCCTGCGCGTTCGGCATCGAGGCGCTGGAGGCGCTGGGCCATCTGCACAGCCGCAACCTGCTGTACTGCGACTTCAAGGTCGACAACGCGATCCAGACCGAGGACCAGCTGAAGCTGATCGACATGGGCGCGGTCCGCCGGATGGACGACGACGAGTCGGCGATCTACGGCACGGTGGGCTACCAGGCGCCGGAGGTCGCGGAGGTCGGCCCCTCGGTGGCCTCCGACCTGTACACGGTCGCGCGGACCCTCGCGGTGCTCACCTTCGACTTCCAGGGGTACACGAACGTCTTCGTGGACTCGCTGCCCGACCCGGACAACATCGAGGTGTTCCGGACCTACGAGTCGTTCTACCGGCTGCTGGTTCGGGCCACCGACCCGGACCCGGCCCGGCGGTTCGCCTCCGCTTCGGAGATGGCGGAGCAGCTGACGGGTGTGCTGCGCGAGGTGGTGTCGCTGCAGACGGGGCGCCCGCGCCCGGCGCTTTCGACGCTGTTCGGCGCGGAGCTGCGGGTCACCGACACGGAGCTCTTCACCCTGCTGACCGGTGATGTGTCGCGCCTGGGGGCCAGGGCGCCGGAGTCCGGCCGTCCGGGGTTCTTCGGGCGTCGCAGGGGCGGCGCGGCCGCAGTCGCTCCGGCAGCGCCCACGCCGCCCGCGGTGGCGCCGCCCGGCGGTGTCCCGGGCGCGCTGCCCGCCGGCCCGCCGCCCGGCTTCGCCGCGGGCGCCGGCCCGGTGCCCTCCACCACGACGCACGTCAGGGGCGCCGCCCCGCTCCCGTACGCACCGTCCCGGGCAACGGTTCCGGCGCCCCGGGACCCGGTCCAGAACCCGGGCGGCGTGCCGGGGCCGTACAGCCCGAACGGACCCCGGCTGGCCGGCCTCGACGTGCGCGGGACCTCCCTCGCGCTGCCGGTCCCCCGGGTCGACGCGAACGACCCCAACGCGGGCTTCCTCGCCGGGGTGATGGCGTCGGCACCCGCCGAACTGATCGCCGCACTGCAGGCCGTGCCGGCCGCTTCCCTGGAGACGCGGCTGCGCGAGCTGCGGGCCCAGCTGGAGATGAACGACCTCGGTGCGGCGGCGCAGACGCTGACCGCGCTGGAGGCGAAGCACCCGGACGACTGGCGCGTGGTCTGGTACCGCGGCCTGACCTCCCTGGTGACCGGCGACAAGGAGAACGCGGCGCTGTCCTTCGACGCGGTCTACGACGCGTTCCCCGGGGAGCCGGCGCCCAAGCTGGCCCTCGGGATCTGCGCGGAGGTCCTGGGCCAGCTGGACAACGCCGCCGAGTACTACCGGCTGGTGTGGATGACCGACCCGAGCTTCGTGAGCGCGGCGTTCGGCCTGGCCCGGGTGCAGATAGCGGCCGGGGAGCGGGGCGGCGCGGTCAGCACGCTGGAGTCGGTGCCGGAGGCGTCGATCCACTTCACGGCGGCCCGGGTCGCCGCGGTCCGGGCGAGGCTGCGCGAACGGGGTCCGGACGAGCCGCTGATCTCGGACCTGATGGCCGCCTCGGCCCAGGTCTCGGGACTGGCCGGGCTCGGTCTGGACGCGGTGCGCCGCGAGCAGTTGTCGACCGAGGTACTGGGGACGGCACTCGACTGGGTACTCTCCGGTAGTCCCACGGCTCGGCCCTCGGACCCGAAGTCGGCGCCGTACGCCGTGGCTCAGGGGCCGAAGACGCTGCTCGGCAGTGAGTTGGACGAGCGCGGCCTGCGGTTCGGGCTGGAACGTTCGTACCGGATGCTCGCCCGGCTTGCGGAGCCCGGCGACGAGAGGATCGAACTGGTGGAGCGGGCCAACCGTTTCCGCCCCCGAACGTGGGTGTGAACATGTCGCAGAAGCCACAGGAGACTGCCTTGTCGAGGTGTCCCGGCTGCGAGGAGCCGCTGGAGCCGGGGGACCTGTTCTGCGGCGCGTGCGGGTACGACCTGTCGGCCGTGCCCGAGCCGCCGCAGGACCACCCGACGATCGCCATCGCCTCCCCGGCCGGGGAGACCGTGCCGCCGGGCTCCGTCGCCGGGGCCGCGTCCTCGGCACCGCCGCCTCCGCCGCCGGGCGCGGCCGCGCCGGAGGTCCGCTTCGACGGGCCGGACGCGTCCGGTGACTTCGAGCTGGCCGCTCCCGCCGCCGGGGCGACGCCCGATCCCCGTACCTCGCCCGACCCCGCTCCGGCCCCGCCGGCCGGCGGCAAGGTGTGTGTGGCGTGCCGGGCCGGTCATGTCGACGACGACGGCTACTGCGAGAACTGCGGCCACGCCCAGCCCCGCGAGCGCGACCACATGGAGGAGGAGCTCGGTTCGGTCGCCGCGGTCAGCGACCGCGGGCTGCGGCACCACCGCAACGAGGACTCCTTCGCCGTGTCGACCACCGCGCTGCCGGACGGCTCCCCGGCCGTCGTCGCGATCGTCTGCGACGGGGTGTCGTCGGCCAGCCGTCCCGACGAGGCCTCGGCCGCCGCCTCGTGCGCGGCCAACGAGGCGCTGCTGGAGTCGCTGCCGCGCGGCACGCATCCGCAGCAGGCGATGCATGAGGCGATCGTCGCCGCCGCGGAGTCGGTCAACCGGCTGGCACAGGACCCCGGCCAGGCCCAGGAGCTCGATCCGCACCGCCATCAGAACGCCCCGGCCTGCACCCTGGTCGGCGCGATCATGGCGAGCGGGCTGCTGGTCGTCGGCTGGGTCGGTGACAGCCGCGTGTACTGGGTGCCCGAGGACCGGTCCCATCCGCCGGCCCGGCTCACCGAGGACGACTCCTGGGCCGCGCAGATGGTCGCGGCCGGCCTGATGAACGAGGCGGAGGCGTACGCGGACGAGCGCGCCCACGCCATCACCGGCTGGCTCGGCGCGGATGCCTACGAACTGGAGCCGCACACCGCGTCGTTCAAACCGGACCGGCCGGGCCTCGTGGTGGTCTGCACGGACGGCTTGTGGAACTACGCGGAGTCCGCCGCCGAAATGGCCGCCGCGGTCCCCGCCGACGCATACGAACGGCCGCTGCACGGCGCCCAGGTGCTGGTCGGGCACGCGCTGGACGGCGGGGGCCACGACAACGTAACAGTGGCCCTGGTGCCGTTCGCCGTACCACCGCAAGGGGCAGGATCCGCCTGAGCAGCGGTTGAGCCCGTTTCCGTCCGCCCCCAGCCTTTCCGATGTCTTTGTCCGTACATCTGTCTTCATCTGACACGTGGAGCCTCAAGGAGCCGATCAGATGGCCAACTTCTCCAAGTCGAACGTGCCGCAGTTCTCCGTCGAGGTGTATCAGAACGAATATCTGCCGGAGGGCGGCCGTGAGGTCAACGGCATCATCACGGTCACGTCGACCGGGGGCGGCACCACCGGCGGGGTTCCGCTGACGAGCGCGGCACCCTCGGACCTGCCGGGGCGGGCGGCGAACGCCGCGGTGGTGATCATGGTGGACTGCTCGGGTTCGATGGACTACCCGCCGACGAAGATGCGCAACGCCCGCGACGCGACGGCGGCGGCCATCGACACCCTGCGCGACGGCACCGCCTTCGCCGTGGTCGGCGGCACGCACGTGGCCAAGGAGGTCTACCCGGGCAACGGGCGGCTCGCCACGGCCGACGCGCAGACCAGGGCGCAGGCGAAGGAGGCCCTGCGCCGGCTCGGCGCGGGCGGCGGTACGGCGATCGGCACGTGGCTGCGACTGGCCGACCGGCTGCTCGGCGCCGCCGACGTGGACATCAGGCACGGCATCCTGCTGACGGACGGGCGCAACGAGCACGAGGCCCCGGAGGATCTGCGGGCCGCGCTCGACGCGTGCGCCGGCCGGTTCACGTGTGACGCCCGCGGTGTCGGCACCGACTGGGAAGTGAAAGAGGTCACAGCGATCGCCTCCGCGCTGCTCGGCACGGCCGACATCGTCGCGGACCCGGCCGGGCTGGCCGCGGACTTCACGCAGATGATGGAGAACGCGATGGGCAAGGAGGTCGCGGACGTCGCACTGCGGCTCTGGACCCCGGTCGGCGTGGAGATCAAGTTCGTGAAGCAGGTCGCGCCGACGGTCGCCGAACTGACCGACCGCCGCACCGAGGCGGGCCCGCGCGCGGGCGACTACCCCACCGGTTCCTGGGGCGACGAGTCCCGCGACTACCACGTGTGCGTCCAGGTGCCGGAGGCCGGCATCGGGCAGGAGATGCTCGCGGCCCGGGTCTCGCTCATCCTTCCCGACCCGTCGGGCGGGACGCCGCAGACCCTTTCGCAGGGCCTGGTGCGGGCGGTGTGGACGGACGACATGGTGGCGTCGACCTCGATCAATCCGCAGGTCGCGCACTACACGGGTCAGGCGGAACTGGCACAAGTCATCCAGCAGGGTCTCGATGCACGCAAGTCGGGAGACTTCGACGGCGCGACGGCCAAACTCGGCCGTGCGGTGCAGTTGGCATCGGCGTCCGGGAACGAGGACACTGCGAAACTGCTTTCGAAGGTGGTAGACGTCGTCGACGCGGCGACCGGTACTGTGCGACTGAAGGCGAAGGTCGCGGAAGCGGACGAGATGACACTCGAAACGCGCTCCACCAAGACTGTTCGCGTCAAGAAATAACCACATATCCGCACTGATGAGCCGCCCGGCCGGACAGGTCCGCCGGGCGGCGACGCAAGACAAAATGACGGCCCCCGGGGCCGGACGAGGAGAGGGGGAAGCGCCGACATGCCGACCTGCCCGAACGGACACCAGTCGGGTTCCGAGGACTGGTGCGAGGTCTGCGGCCACCGCATGGCCGGGGCGGGCGCGCCTGCGGGCGCCGTTCCCCCGCCGCCTCCCCCGCCGCCCGCGCCCGGCTACGGATACCCGCAGGGCCCCGGCCCCGACGCGACGCAGCAGGCCGAGCTCTGCCCCCAGTGCCGCACCCCGCGGGAGCCCATGGCGCCGTTCTGCGAGGAATGCCGCTGGAACTTCCTCACGAACACCGCGACGTCGTACACCCCGCTGGCTCCGCAGCACGGTCCGGGCGGCGGCCCCGCAGGTCCGGTCCCGGGTCTCAATCTGCCGCCGGGCTTCCAGGCCCAGCAGCCGGGCCCGCCGCAGCAGCGCGATCCGTTCGACTACCAGAGTTCACGGCCCTCGCAGATGAACCGGTCGGCCGAGCCGCTCTCATCGGGCCCGGGCCAGCCCGGCCCTCCGGGACCGGGTCAGCAGCCCCCGCACCCGTTCCAGCAGCAGGGACAGCCGCAGGGTCAGCAGGGCGGCCCGCAGGGTCAGCAGGGCGGCCCGCAGGGTCCGCCGCCTCCGCCGCCGTTCCAGCAGCAGGGACAGCAGGGCGGTCCGCAGGGCTTCCCGCAGGGGCAGCAGCACGCCCAGCAGCAGAATTCGCCGCAGGGCTCGCCCCCGCCGCCGTTCCAGCAGCAGAGCGCACCGCCCTCGTTCCAGCAGACGGCTCCCCCGGTCTTCGAGCAGCCCGGACCGCCGGCCCCGCCGCAGCCCCAGGCCCCGCAGGCGCCGCAGCCCGCCGGTGACGACTGGCTGCTGTCGCCGCCCTCGCAGGCCCAGGGCCCGCAGACGCCGATGCAGCAGCAGCCGTACCCGGGCCAGAACCAGGGACCGGGCCAGGGACCGGGGCAGGGTCCGGGTCCCGGCCAGAACCAGAACCAGGCTCCGCAGTCCATGAACTGGACCGCGGTCATCGCCCCGGACCGTGAGTACTTCCTGGCGATGATGCAGCGCAGCGGCCCCGAGGCCACCGGGCTCAACCTCCCGGCGTACTCCCCCGAGCAGCAGCTGCCGCTCACCGGCAACCAGATCACCATCGGCCGCCGCCGGCACAGCACGGGCGAGTCCCCCGACATCGACCTGTCGGTGCCGCCGGAGGACCCGGGCGTCTCGCACCAGCACGCGGTGCTGGTGCAGCAGCCCGACAGCAGCTGGGCCGTTGTCGACCAGAACTCCACCAACGGCACCACGCTCAACGGCGCCGAGGACCCGATCCAGCCCTACGTCCCCGTACCGCTCCAGGACGGCGACCAGGTGCACGTCGGGGCGTGGACGACGATCACGATCCGCCGGGACTGACGGCTCGGACGCACACAGCGGCCGGTGACGGGGGAACGCCCCGTCACCGGCCGCTGTGATGTCCTCCCCGGCCAGTGTCCCGCCCGGGCCCGGCACATAGTTCGCACCACGAATATCAGTGCTCCCGGCGAGGTCCCGGCGGCACCGCCTGCCGTATTCTGGTGGAATGCGAAAGGCCGAGCGCGGACACATGGGAGTCGTCACCGCATTGGTGCGTTCCTCGTTCCTGGTGAATGCCGTGTATGCCGATTCCGGCCGCGAGCACGGCATCACCGCACAGCAGGGCCAGCTGCTGTGCGTGCTGATGGTGCAGCCGTACGGCATGAGCGACCTGGGCGCGATGCTGGGGCTGGCGAAGTCCAGCCTCACCGGTCTGGTGGACCGCAGTGTCCAGCGCGGCCTGGTGCGCCGCGAGCCCGACCCCGAGGACGGCCGCGCGGTCCGCGTCGCCCTGACCCCGGCGGGCGACGCCCTGGCCGACGCGTTCTACGCCGCGACCTGCCGGCGGGTGGAGGCACTGTCGGCGGACCTCGGCGAGGCGGACCGCGAGCAGCTCGCGAAACTGCTCGGCCGGCTGGTGCTGAACAACGAGGTGCCGGTGGTCTTCATGGAGTCGGACGAGACCGCCGCGCCCTCGCTCTGACCCGGCCGCCCCGGACGGCCGGCGCTATCCGCGCACCACTCCGAACAGCTCCGCGAACCGGCCCGTGAACAGGTCCTTCCCCTTGTACTCGCTGACCGCCGCCGCGGGCAGGATGACGGGCCCGTCCGGGGTGGGCACCTGGCCGACCCCGCCGCCGGGGCCGAGCGGCAGCAGGGCCGAGGGCACGGGCGAGGGCAGGTAGGTGGCCGTGGGCCGCTCGCCGCGGACCTGGGCGAGGACGTTCGCCGCGACCACCTCGGCGTGCTTCATGGCGTAGCCGGCCATCTTGGCCTCGGCGACGTCGGTGATGTCCCCGAGGGCGTAGATGTGGTCGTGGCCCTCGACGTTGAGGGTCTCGGTGACCGGGACCCGGCCCTGCGGGGTGCGGACGGCGACCCGGCCGTCGGCGAGGTAGTCGCCGTTGGTGCGCACGCCGTAGCAGCGGAACCAGATGTCGGCGGAGAGTTCGTCGCCGCCGGTGGTGGTCACGGTGAAGGACTTGGTCCGGCCCGGTTCGGACGGCGGCTGCTCCGTCAGGGCGGTGCCGAGCCGCAGCTCCACCCCGAGCGCGTCCAGCTGGCGGTGCAGTTCCTCTCGGAACTCCGGCAGGAAGCCGGGCACCAGCTGTTCGGCGGGGTCGGTGACGATGACGTGCTTGTCCGGCCAGACCGCCTTGATCTCGCCGGACAGTTCAAGACCGACCGGGCCGGCCCCGGCGATCAGCACCCTTTCTGCGGCGGCGAGTTCGGCGTGCGCCTCGCGGATGCGCTCCAGGGCCTCGCCGGAGAGATCGGTGTCCATCTTGGCCGGGAACGGATAGTCCGAGCCCGTGGCGAGCACCAGATAGGCGGCCGCTATCCGCTCCCCCGAGGCCAGGGTGACGCCGCCCGGGTCCACCGACACGGCCCGTTCGCGGCGTACCGTGCCCCGTCGCAGCAGCGTGTCGTAGGGGAAGAAGATCTGGTGCGCCCAGTCGGGCCGGACCAGCGCCCGGAGCGAGCCCGCCGCGTGCACGAACGCGTCCTTGGGGTCGACGAGCACGACATCGGCCTCCTCGTCGAGCGCCTTCGCGACCGCGGCGCCGCCGTATCCGCCGCCGATGACGACCACCGTGCGGTTCACGTTCCCGCCCTGCCCGTTTCCGTTCTCCGCATTCCCGTTTCCACTCTTCATGCTCTCCACTCCCGGCATCCGCATTAATCGTTCGCAACACGAACCATAGTAGTTCGCATCACGAACTGTGACGAGAGGTGTCGGCGATATCCGGCCACCGGACCCACGGCCGGGACGGCCGGTGCGACCGATGCGCCGGGGCCCCCGTGCCCGGGCGGCGCGTCTGCGACCATGGACGGGTGACTGAGAATCCGCGCGACACGCTGCAGGAGCAGACCTTCTACGAGCTGGTCGGCGGCGAGGAGACCTTCCGGCGCCTGGTCCACCGCTTCTACCAGGGCGTGGCCGGGGACCCGCTGCTGCGGCCGATGTACCCGGAGGAGGATCTGGGTCCGGCCGAGGAACGCTTCACGCTGTTCCTGATGCAGTACTGGGGCGGCCCCCGCACCTACAGCGACGAGCGCGGGCACCCGAGGCTGCGGATGCGGCACGCGCCGTTCCGGGTGGACCGCGCCGCGCACGACGCCTGGCTGAGCCATATGCGGGTGGCGCTGGACGAACTCGGCCTCGCCCCGGAGCACGAGCGGCAGCTGTGGGACTACCTCACGTACGCGGCCGCCTCCATGGTCAACACCGAAGGCTGAAACCCGATCGACGGTGTGCGGAATGCGGTACTCCACCGTCGGATATCGATCACAATCCCATCAAGGTCTACCCGTAAGCGGTTTCCAGCGGCGGCTGCCTTCTGAAAGCATCCGGCTGGGGCGTGTGTCGAAACACGCCCCACGGACGCGCCGGGGGGCGGGTGTGCGCAGTGAGCGGTGACTAGGGGGCCAGGTGACGGGGTTCGTCTTTCTGCGGGTGAGGGCCCATCGGCTCCTGCTCGCCGCGGCCGTCCTGGCCGTCCTCCTCACCACCTCGGTCCTGGCCGCCCTCACCGCCTTCTCCGGCTCCATCGGTGATGCCGCGCTGCGCCACACGCTCACCCACCGGTCGGCCGCCCCCGCCGCCCTCGTCATATCCGCGCAGGTGGAGCCCGACCGGCGGGAGGCCGCCGACGCGTCGGCGCGCAAGGCCGCCCACGACACGTTCGACGGCCTCCCCGTGACCGTACGGACGCTGGAGTCCTCCGGTCCTTACGCGCTGCCGCGCAGCCTCCAGGACCCCGCCGCCCGCCGCGGCGACCCCGATCTCACCCACTTCGCCGCCCTGGACCGCAGCCGGGTCCGGCTCACCGCGGGCCGGCCGCCGGCGGCCGGTGCGGGGAAGCCCGGCGATCCCGTGCAGGTCGCGCTCCCCGGTACCGCCGCCGACGCCCTCGGGCTGAAGCCGGGCGCCCGGCTCCGGCTCACCGACCGGCTCGGCGGCAAGCCGGTGCAGATCCTGGTCACCGGCCTCTACCAGGCCGCCGACCAGTCCGATCCGTACTGGCAGCTGGACGCACTCGGCGGGCGCGGCATCCGCAAGGTCGTCTTCACGACGTACGGCCCGCTGCTCACCGACCCGGCCGTGCTCGGCTCCGGCCGGACCAGCACCGGCGAGATGTCCTGGCTGGCGTCCGCCGACTTCCGGACCGTCACCACGGACCGGATGGACGCCCTGCACCACTCGGCGACCACCGGCCCGAAGGCCCTGCTCGCCTCGGCCGAGTTCCAGGACGGGGCGAGTGCCCAGACCTCGCTGCCCACCGTCATCGAGCAGGTCGACCGGGCCCTGCTGGTCTCCCGCTCGACGCTCACGATCGTGGCGGTGCAGCTGGTGCTGCTCGCCGGGTACGCCCTGCTGCTGGTGGCCCGGCTGCTCAGCAGCGAGCGCGGCGGGGAGACCGAACTGCTGCGGGCGCGCGGCGGATCGCGCGCCCGGATCACCTCGCTGGCCGCGATCGAGGCGCTGCTGCTCGCCCTGCCGGCCGCCGTCGTCGCCCCGTTGCTCGCCGGCCCCCTCACCCGGCTGCTCGCCGATCGCGGCGGACTCTCCCGGATCGGGCTGCGGCTCGACACCGGGGTCACCGGCCAGGTGTGGATCGTCGCGGCCGTCACCGCGCTGGCCTGTGCGCTCGCGGTCGTGGCGCCCGCGCTGGCCGCCAGCGCCGGGGGCAGGCGCTCCGCGCGCACCTCCGCGCTGCCGGCGCCGGTGCGGGCGGGTGCGGACATCGCCCTGCTGGCCATCGCGGCGGTCGCGTACTGGCAGCTGGACCGGCAGACCAAGGGCTCGGGCGGCGGTGCGCTCAGCGGGGACCGCGAGGGCGGCCTCGGCATCGATCCGCTGCTGGTGGCGGCGCCCGCGCTGGCGCTGCTCGCCGGCACCGTACTGACACTGCGTCTGCTGCCGCCGGCCGCCCGGCTCGCGGAACGCCGGGCGGCCGGCGGCCGGGGGCTGGCGACCGCGCTGGCCGGCTGGCAGTTCAGCCGCCGGCCCCTGCGCGGGGCCGGACCGGTGCTGCTGCTGGTGCTCGCGGTGGCGATGGGCATGCTGGCAGTCGGCCAGAGCGCGTCCTGGGACCGTTCGCAGAGCGACCAGGCGGACTTCAGGGCCGGTGCGTCGGTGCGCATGACCGGCGGGGTGAACGCGGACCCCGCGAAGTCCGGCGCGTACGCGACACTGCCCGGCGTACGGGACGCGGCGCCGGCCTTCCGCGCGTCGGTGGACCTCTCCGACGAGCGCACCGCCGAGGTCCTCGCCCTGGACACCGCGCACGCCGACGAGCACCTGCTGATGCGCGACGACCTCGGCGACGGTTCCGGGGACCGGCTGTTCGACTCGCTCGCCCCGCCCAGGACCGCACGCACCGGACTGCCGCTCCCGAAGAACAGCACCCGGCTCCGGTTCGACGTGCGGATCACCGCGGTCACCGCATCCGGCAGGCCCGCGCCGTCCGGCATGGCACCGCTGCTCTCCGTGGCACTGGAGGACCGCTACGGCCTGCCCTACCGGGTGGCCGTCGGTTCCGTGCCCGTCGACGGGAAGCCGCATCCCGTCTCGGTCGACGTGGCGGCCGCGGGCGAACTGGCCGTCACCGGCTTCGAGCTGGACGACAAGCAGCCCGTCGGCCGCGGGGAGTCGCACCGGCTCACCGTGAGCTCGCTGCGGGCGGCCGGTCCGGGCGGCGCCGAGCGGCCCGTCCCGGTCCCGGACGGCTTCCGCTGGCAGGCCGCCGTGTCCGCCGACGCGTTCGGCGAGGTGACCCCCGGCGGGGCCGTCACCCCGACCGCGTCGGCCGCGGCCCCGCTGGGCCTGGACTACCTCACGGGGTCCGTCACGGCCGAGGACGCGGTGTGGGCGGTTCCCACCCTCAACGTGCGGATCTCCGCGGCCCGCGCCAAGGCGCCCGCGCTCAAGGCGGTGGCCACGGACGCGTATCTGAAGGCGACCGGGGCGAAGCGGGGGCAGGACATCGACGTCACACTCGCCGGTGAGACGGTCCGGGTGAAGATCGTCAGGACCGTGCACCGGCTGCCGACCACGGGCCCCGGCTCGGGCTCCTCCCCGGCCTCCGCGGAGACCCAGCGGGCCCGGGACGGCGGCGCCCTGCTCCTCGACCTCCGGTCCCTGAGCCAGGTCTTCGCCGGACGCCCCAACGCCCGGCTGACCGCGACCGAATGGTGGCTGACCCCCGAGCAGGGCCGGACCGCGGAGGTCGCCGCCGCCCTCCGCAAGCAGCCCGACACCGACCCCGTACAGGTGCGGGTGCGCGACGAGATCGCCGAGGACCTGGTCAGCGATCCGCTGGGGGCCGGCCCGCAGTCCGCGCTGCTCGGGGTGGCCGTCATCGCCGCCGCACTGGCCGCGGTCGGCTTCGCCGTCGCCGCGGTCGGATCGCATCGGGAGCGGTCGGCCGAGTTCGCCGTGCTGCGGGCCCTGGGCACACCGCGCCGCCAGCTGGCCCGGATGACCGCTGCCGAACAAGGCGTACTGATCGCGATCGCGCTGATGGTCGGGGCCCTGCTCGGCGCCCTGCTCACCCGGGCCGTGGTGCCGCTGATCGTGCTGACCGGCCAGGCCGCGCAGCCGGTTCCCTCCGTGCTGGTGCAGCTACCGGCCGGGCAGGTGGCCGCGCTGCTGGCCGGAGTCGCCGCGCTGCCGCTGCTCATCGTCGCGGCCCTCGGCCGGGTCTGGAGTTCCCCGTCCGCGCCCCGGCGCCCGGCACGCACGCTCGCCGCACGGGGGCCCGGGACAGGTGGCTCCGCGACATGACCTGCGCCCCCGCACACCGATCTCACGCACCGACCGCCGCTGCGCCCACGCTCCGCGCGGACGCCGGGGAACTCCGGACCCGACCGGCCCTGCGCCGCGCCGACCAGGCGATAGCGCTGCGCACTCCAGGGGGACAACTGACATGAGCCCGCGTTCGAGAACCTCCCGCGCCGCGGCCGCCTGTGCCCCCTGGGTGCGCACCCGGCTGCGGACGGCCCCCGGCGCGGCCTGCGCGTTCGCCCTGCTGGTCGTGGTGACGGCGTTCCTCGCCGCCGCGTTCCCCCGGTCCGTCGACAGCTACGAGAACAAGGGGCTGCGCCACGACCTCGGCGCCGTCGACGCGACGCGCAGCGTCCTGGAGCTGAGCGGCCCCCAGCCGGGTCTGGAACTGCCCGTGAGCGCCCGCGAGTCGGCGGTGCGCGAGGCCACCCTGGCCTCCGTCCACCGGCGGATCCTGGCCGGCCTGCCCGATCCGGTGCGGGCCGACGCCTCCCAGTCCGCCTACGGGGTGCGCACCTCTGAGCCGATCGCGGCGGGCGAGCCGTGGTTCCCCCGCCCCTACGGCATCGATCCCGCCCTGACGTACGCCACCCAGTCCGCACTGCCCCAGCACTCCACCCTGCGCTCCGGGAAGTGGCCGGCCGTCCACGGCACGGTGTCCCTCACCACCAGGGAGGTCGAGGCCGCCGTCACCGAGCAGACCGCGAAGTCCCTGCGGATCAAGGCCGGTGCGACCGTCGCCGTCCCGACCCGGGGCGGCGACGCGCTGACGGTACGGATCACCGGCATCGTCACCCCGCGGGACCCCGAGGCCTCCTACTGGTCGGCCGAACCCCTGCTCCGCACCCCGTCCCTGGTCGCCAAGCCCACCAAGGAAACCCCCCGCTACTACTGGATCGCCGCCCTGCTGCTCCCGCCGGACGCCGGGCCCGCCCTGCTCGCCACCACCGGCCAGCCGGAGCTGTACTGGCGGATCGCGCCGGACGGTTCGCGGCTCACCGCGCTCGACGTGCCGGAGCTGCGCACCGCGGTGGCCTCCTTGGAGGGCGGCCCCGAGCTGCTGAAGATGCGCGGGGTGGCCGGTGACACGGTCACGGTGTCGACCGACCTGGACGAGGTCCTGACGGCGTTCGACGGGATACGGGCCGCGATCGAGCCGGTCGTCACGGTCGCCGCCGTCGGCATCGGGGCCGTCGCCGCCGTCGTGCTTCTGATGACGGGCGGTCTGCTGGCCGCCCGCCGCCACGCCGAACTGGCGCTGCTGCGGGCCCGCGGCGGTTCGCTGACCGGCATCGGGGGCCGGCTGCTCGCCGAGACCGCGGTGACGGCGGTGCCCGCGGCGGCACTGGGTCTGCTGCTCGCGGTCCTGGCCGTCGGCGAGGCCCGGCTGTGGCCCGCGGCGGTGGGCGCCGCCTCGGTCGCCGTCCTCGTCTGCGTCGCGCTCCCGCTGCGGACGACACTGCTGCACCGCACCCCGCAACTGCACGGCGGCCGCGACGACCTGGTGTCGGCCCGGCCCTCCCGGCGGCGTACCGTCGCCGAACTCACCCTGCTGGTACTGGCCGTCGGCGCCGTCGCCGCGCTGCGCCGGCGCGGCACCGACAGTGCCGGCGGCACCGACCTGCTGGTCAGCGCGGCCCCGGTACTGGTCGGGCTGATCGCGGCCGTGGTCCTCGTCCGGCTCTACCCGCTGCCGCTGCGGCTCGCCCTGCGGTCCGTGTCCCGGCTGCGCGGCGCGGTCGGCTTCCTGTCGCTGGCCCGCGCCGGACGCACCTCGGCCGCCGGCACCCTGCCGCTGCTCGCGCTGCTGGTCGCACTGACGACGGCGGCGTTCGGCGGTTCGGTCCTCGCGGGGGTCGCGGACGCCCGGGACGACGCGGCGGTCCTCGCCACCGGCGCCGACGCCCGGATCAGCGGCCAGGCCGACTCCGTCCCCCTGTCGGACGGTCTGATCCGCGCGGTGGAGAAGACGGACGGCGTACGGGACGTGGCCCGGGTCCAGATCGAGTACGGGGTCGCGCTGCCACCGCCCGAGAGCGGCTTCGAGGACGCCAAGGGGGCCACCCTGATCGGTGTCGACCCGGTCTCGTACGCCCGGCTGGCCCGCTCCACCGGCGTCGGCACCTTCGCCGCCGACCGGCTGAAGGCGACCGGCCCCACGACGCCCGAGGGCGAGCTGCCGTCGAAGGACCGGGTACTCCCGGTCCTCGTACCGCCGTCCGTCGCCGCGCGTCTGGGCGACAAGCCGCGCGATCTCCAGTCGCTGGCCGGGGACTTCAAGGTGCGGGTCGCGGGGACGGTGGCGCGGACGCCCGCCGTCAACGACAGCTCGTTCATCGTCGTGAACGCCGCCGCGCTCACCCACCGGCAGACCACCGCGCTGCTGCTCACCGGCGACCGGCTGGACACGAAGGCGCTGCGCGCGGCGGCCCGGCAGCCGGGCGAGGACTTCACCGTGCAGCTGCGCGCCGAGGAGCGTGCCACGTACGTCGACACGCCCATGCAGACGGGCGCGGAGCGGATCTACACGGCGGCGATCGCGGCCGGCGCCGGATACGCGCTGCTCGCCGTCCTGCTCTCGCTGCTCCAGACCGCCCCGGAGCGCACCACGCTGCTGGCGCGGCTGCGCACCATGGGTCTCACCTCCCGGCAGGGCGGCCGGCTCCTCGGCTTCGAGGCCATGCCGCAGGCCCTGCTGGCCGCCGGGGGCGGGCTCCTGGTGAGCTGGGCGACCATCGCCCTGCTGGCACCGGGCGTCGATCTGGTGCGCCTGGCACTCTCGTCCGGCCCCGGCTCCGGCCTGCTGGACACCGCACCGCTGCGGACCGATCCGTGGTCGCTGGTCCTGCCGGCGCTGGGCGTGATCGTGCTCGCCGCGGTGGTGGCCGGTGTGCAGGCCTGGTGGGCCGGCCGCCGTGGATCGATCACCGAACTCAGGGCAGGAGACTCCCGATGACGACGCCGTCGACCGATTCCACGCTGGCGGAGCTCGAACAGCGGGCCACCGCCCGCCGCGACCGCCCCTCCTACGGCCACGACGCGCTGATCGCCTGCGACCGGCTGGTCCGGATCTTCACCACGGACGGGGTGGAGGTGCAGGCCCTCCAGGGGCTCGATCTGCTGGTCACCGAGGGCGAGTTGCTGGCCCTGGTCGGGGCGTCCGGCAGCGGCAAGTCGACCCTGATGAACATCCTGGCGGGCCTGGACGAACCCACGGCGGGGGCGGCGAAGGTCGCGGGCTGCGATCTCCTCTCCATGGGCCAGAAGGAACGCCTCCGCTACCGCCGGGACGTCGTCGGCTTCGTCTGGCAGCAGACCTCCCGCAACCTGCTCCCCTACCTGACCGCGATCCAGAACGTCACGCTGCCGATGCAGCTGCGCGGCCGCGGCCGCAACCGCGAACGGACCGCGCGTGCCGAGTCGTTGCTGAAGATGCTGGAGGTCGCGGACTGCCGCGACCGGCGTCCGCAGCAGATGTCGGGCGGTCAGCAGCAGCGGGTGGCCATCGCGGTCTCGCTGGCCAACTCCCCCTCGGTGCTGCTCGCCGACGAGCCGACCGGTGAGCTGGACTCGGCCACCGGCGAGCAGGTCTTCGCCGCGTTCCGCCGCGCCAACGAGGAGCTCGGCACGACCATCGTGATCGTCACGCACGACCAGGCGGTCGCGAACGAGGTCCGCCGCACGGTCGCCATCCGCGACGGCCGGACCTCCTTCGAGGTGCTGCGCCGCACGGAGGTGGACGCGGCGACCGGCCAGGAGTCCCAGGTGGCGCGCGAGTACGCGATGCTCGACCGGGCGGGCCGGCTGCAACTGCCCGCGGACTACACGGAGGCGCTGGGCATGGAGCACCGCGTGATGCTGGAACTGGAGCAGGACCACATAGGCGTGTGGCCGGACGGCTCCGGACCGGAGTGAGACGGGCCCGCTGCGGGCCCCCTATAGGATCCGCGCATGACGACGACCGAACGCGAGATCACCGGCCCGGTCGACCTCTGCCTGCCCGACGGTGGTCTGAACCCGGCCGCGGTCGGCTGGTCCCGGGTGCCGCTGCACCGCGCCAATCTGCGCGGCTGGGGCCGGACGAAGCGCTGGGAGTACTGGTGCGTGACGACACCCACGCACCTGGTGGCACTGACCGTCAGTGATCTCGACTTCCTCGCCCTGAACACCGTCTACCTGCTCGAATACACACCGGGCGGGCTCGAACTGGAGCGCACCGCGATCATCCGCGGCGGCTTCGGCGCCGGACTCCCGGACACCGTGGCGGGCGCCCCCGGCTCCAGGGACGCGGTGGTGGGCCCCGAGCGTCCGTCGGGCGGCAAGGTGCGCATCGAGATCCGCGACGAGAACGCCGGCACCCGTCTGAGGGCCCGCTGCCTGACCGCGGACAAGCTGCCCGTGGAGGTCGACCTGCTGGTCGCCCGTCCCGCGGGGCACGAGTCGCTGTCGGTCGTCGTGCCGTGGAGCGGACAGCGCTTCCAGTACACCTCCAAACACACCGCGCTCCCCGCGTCGGGCCGGGTCCGGATCGGCACCGAGTTCCTGGAGTTCGACGGGGACGACACCTGGGCGGTCCTGGACCACGGCCGCGGCCGCTGGCCGCGCACGGTCGACTGGAACTGGGGCGCCGCCTCCGGACGCACCGGCGGTCACACGGTGGGCCTCCAGTTCGGCGGCCGCTGGACGGCGGGCACGGGCTCCACGGAGAACGGGCTGTGCGTGGACGGCCGGCTCACCAAGATCGGCGAGGAGCTGGACTGGCGCTGGACGCCGGCGGACCACCTCGCGCCCTGGACCATCCGTACGCCGTCGTCCGGCCAGGTGGACCTGACGTTCACCCCGTTCCACAACCGGTCGACACGCACGGAGACCGGATTGATCGCCAACCGCACGGACCAGTGCTTCGGCCACTACGACGGGCGGATCCGCACGGACGGCGGCACGGAGATCGCGGTGGAGCGGCTGCTGGGCTGGGCGGAGGACGTCCACATGCGCTGGTGAGGGAACGCACTCACCGGACGGCGCGGGCGAGAACCTACCCGCCAACGGAGAAGGCGAGGCTCCCCAGTCCACCGGCGGCGCCCGCGCGCCGCAGCGCGATCGAGCCGTACGGGGTACGGAGCCGCAGCCACGCCCCCGCAGCCAGCAGGGCCACGGGGAAATCGGGGGCGGCACGCAGAAAACCGAGCGCCTGGGCCGCGTGCACGGCACGCAGCGGAAGCTCCGTGCCACCGACGGTCCGCGACCAGATGTCGCGCCCGATGAGATCGCGCTCCGCCCGCGTGCGCCGGTCCTCCGGCAGGGCCTCGTCGCGGGCACGGAACTCGGCGACGGCATCGGTGAGAGATGCGCGCAGGGAGGGCGGGCCCGGCAGCCCGGACTGCTCCTCCCAGCCGCCGCGCGGAGGAAGGACGCCCGTCCACGGCGGACCGGTGACCGGCGCGGGGACGGCACCGGAACCGGTCGACTCCTCCAGTGATTCGAGGAGCTCACCGGCGGACACGGTGACGTCGAAGTCGTACGTGTCGGCGAGCCGCACGGCCCGGATCGCCAGCACCTCGAACGACGGCGGCCGGCCGAACACGGCGAGCGCACCGCCGCCGGCCTGCAGCCGTACGGCCGCGGCGCGGTCGTAGTGGAGCAGCCGTCCGAGGAAGGCCGCAAGATCTGCGGCCTCCCTCGCGTCGGCGAACTGCAGGGACTGCACGGGTGCGGTCATGCCGCGGCGGGCTCCTCGGCCAGGTACTTCTGGAGGAAGAGCTTCTCCTCGGCGGTGATCCGCCGGGGCCGCTCCTCGGCCAGGTCGTACGGCACGACGATGGTCGACGCCCGTACGTACACCTGCTCCGGGTCCTTGATCTCGTAGGCGATCGTCAGGGACGCGGCACCTATCTTCGTGACCCAGGACTCGACGGTCACCGGCGCGTGCCGGTGGACCAGGGGCCGCACGTAGTCGATCTCGTGCCGGGCCACGACGGAACCGCCCGAGAAGGACGGCGAGCCGTCCCCCGGCGCCAGCCGGAACATGAAGTCGATGCGCGCCTCCTCCAGGTAGCGGAGGAAGACCACGTTGTTCACGTGGCCGAAGGCATCCATGTCCGACCAGCGCAGCGGGCAGCTGTAGATGTGACGAGCCAAGACGATCAGCCTCGCGTGAGCTTCTTGTACGTGGCACGGTGCGGACGGGCCGCGTCCGCACCGAGACGCTCGATCTTGTTCTTCTCGTACGACTCGAAGTTGCCCTCGAACCAGTACCACTTGGACTCGCCCTCGTAGGCGAGGATGTGAGTGGCGACGCGGTCCAGGAACCAACGGTCGTGGGAGATGACCACGGCCGCACCGGGGAACTCCAGCAGCGCGTTCTCGAGCGAGGACAGGGTCTCGACGTCGAGGTCGTTGGTGGGCTCGTCGAGGAGCAGCAGGTTGCCGCCCTCCTTGAGCGTCAGCGCGAGGTTCAGACGGTTGCGCTCACCACCGGAGAGCACACCGGCCGGCTTCTGCTGGTCCGGCCCCTTGAAGCCGAACGCGGAGACGTAGGCCCGCGAGGGCATCTCGACCTGGCCCACGTTGATGTAGTCCAGCTCGTCCGACACGACGGCCCAGAGGGTCTTCTTCGGGTCGATGTTGGCGCGGCTCTGGTCGACGTAACTGATCTTGACCGTGTCGCCGACCTTGATGGAGCCGGCGTCCGGCGTCTCCAAGCCCTGGATCATCTTGAACAGCGTGGTCTTGCCCGCACCGTTCGGGCCGATGACGCCGACGATGCCGTTGCGCGGCAGCGTGAACGACAGGTCGTCGATGAGGACCTTGTCGCCGAAGGCCTTCGAGAGGTTCTCCACCTCGACGACGATGGAACCGAGCCGCGGGCCCGGCGGAATCTGGATCTCCTCGAAGTCCAGCTTCCGCATCTTGTCCGCCTCGGCCGCCATCTCCTCGTACCGGGCGAGACGCGCCTTGGACTTGGTCTGGCGCCCCTTGGCGTTCGACCGCACCCACTCCAGCTCTTCCTTGAGCCGCTTCTGCCGCTTCTCGTCCTTGCGGCCCTCGACCTTGAGGCGGGTGGCCTTCTTCTCCAGGTACGTGGAGTAGTTGCCCTCGTACGGAATGGCGCGGCCGCGGTCGAGCTCCAGGATCCACTCGGCGACGTTGTTCAGGAAGTACCGGTCGTGGGTGACGGCCACCACGGCGCCCGCGTACTTCGAGAGGTGCTGCTCCAGCCAGTTCACCGACTCGGCGTCGAGGTGGTTGGTGGGCTCGTCGAGCAGCAGCAGGTCCGGCGCCTCGATCAGCAGCTTGCAGAGCGCGACACGGCGCTTCTCACCACCGGAGAGGTTCGTGACGGCCCAGTCCCCGGGCGGGCACCCGAGCGCGTCCATGGCCTGCTCCAGCTGAGCATCCAGGTCCCACGCGTTGGCGTGGTCCAGGTCCTCCTGGAGCTTGCCCATCTCGTCCATGAGCGCGTCGGAGTAGTCGGTCGCCATGAGCTCGGCGACCTCGTTGAACCGCTTGAGCTTGCCCATGATCTCGGCAGCGCCGTCCTGGACGTTCTCCAGTACGGTCTTCGCCTCGTCGAGCTTGGGCTCCTGCATGAGGATGCCGACGCTGAACCCGGGCGACAGGAAGGCATCACCGTTGGACGGCTGCTCCAGGCCCGCCATGATCTTCAGCACCGTGGACTTACCGGCACCGTTGGGACCCACCACACCGATCTTCGCGCCGGGCAGGAAGCTCAGCGTCACGTCGTCAAGGATGACCTTGTCGCCGTGCGCCTTGCGTGTCTTGCGCATCGTGTAGATGTACTCAGCCAAGAGAAACCGTCCGGCAATCGATGAGTGGGCAGATACACCCCATCTTGCCTGACTGCCACCTCTTGACGGAAACCCGTATCGGTGGGTGGGCCTGACCTGGCCGTACGCCTGACTGCGGTTGTAGGCGAACTGTCACCGGCTGTCGCGTTCGGTCACGGTCGCCCGACAGTCCTCACGCGTGCCCCGGCCCGCGGGCCCCGAAGCAACGCGCTCGGAGAGCGTCGCGAGCAGCCCCGCTCACACACCAGCTACGCACGAGCCATATGCGGGCATTCAGGTACCAAACGGCTAGGGTCGAGCGGTGAGTCGAATCGAGAGGACCGCCGAGGGTGCGGGGCCGTTCACGACGCGGCTGACCTGGCGCCTCGATGACGGCGGCACTGCGGTCTGGGAGTCCCGGCGGGCGCGCAAGCGCGGGCTGCTCACCGTGCGGGGGGCCGGCGATCGCGAACCCCGCTCCCGTAGGGCGGACAGCGCGTCGGTCAGTCGTCTCCGCAGGCTGAATGCCATCGCGGCGAGTGCGTTCGCGGTGGGTGGGGGCCTCTTCGCCTTCGGGGCCGGTGTCGCACAGTTCGGCGCAGGTGATGCGACGGGAGCCTGGATCTACTTCGCCGGCGGCCTGTTCTTCAACACGGGCGGCTACGTGTCGCTTCTCCAGGCGGTCAACGCCCCTCGCCAGGACGACGGAGCCGGGGCGCTTGCCGCGCGGCGATGGAGATGGTGGAGCTACGAGCCCGGCCGGATCGACTGGCTGAGTACCTTCCTGCTGTTCGTGGGCACGCTTGTGTTCGGCATCAACTTGCTGAGCTCCCTGTTGCAGGGGCTCTCGGTGCAGCAGGTGAACCGGCTGATCTGGGCCCCTGACCTGGTCGGGTGCTCCCTGTTCCTCGTCTCGGGGCATCTGGCCCTGGTGGAGGTCTGCCACGGCCGGCCGGGAATCCGGCCCCGCGATCTCGGCTGGTGGATCGTCGCGGTCAACCAGCTCGGGTCCGTGCTCTTCATGGTCGCGGCACTGGCCGACTTCACCCGCCCTGCCACGGCGAGCGTCTTGAACGACGACATCGCCAACTGGGGCACCCTCACGGGAGCACTGTGTTTCTCCGCTGGAGGGGTGCTCCAGCATTTCGAGCGTCCGTGAACTCCCGCTCAGGACGTGCTCGACGGACTCCGGTGAAGGCCGAGGGAGTGTCCAGGAGCCGGCGCGAGTCAGGGCGGGTCCGGAGCCGGCGCCCGGTCGGCCAGAGCCGAATGCAGGGAGCACCCCCCGGGCAGGATGGCAGCGGAGGGCCGGGCCGTCTTCTGGGGGGACACCATGGGCAGCACCACGCTTGCGCTCGTCGTTGCGACAGTCGGCGTAACCGGCACCCTGCTCTCACCGCTTCTCGCACAACGAGTGGTCGCACGCGTCCAGGCGGAACAGTTCGATCGTGAGCAACGAGCGGCTCACGCCCAGTGGCTTCGCGAGCAGCAGGTTTCGGAGCTGATCCGTCGACGCGACTGCTACGTGACGGTCAACGCGGCCTTCCGTCTCTACCGGACACGTCTGATGGACTTCCTCTGGGACTTCGACAGGGGGCAGGCCACCCCGGAGGGACGAGAGGCTGTCGAGGAGGCGAGACGCGACCATCATTCGACGTTCGCCGAGGCCCAGCTGATCGTGTCCGGGACGGTACTGGTCGAGCTGGACGGTATGACCGCGGCGCTGTCGGAGGTGTACCGCCGGATCATGTCTCTGGCGGAAGGACACCCGGACGCCGATGGCTCCTTCGAGGAGATCCGGGCAACGGACTTCCCGCTGCTCTGGGAACGATGGGACCACATGCGCAATGTCATGCGAGCGGATCTGGGAGTGGGGCCGGGCCCAGAGGGTCGTCCTCCGGCCGGCTCCTAGCGACCTCGTACCGCGCGGGCCGCGGTCCCGCTCGCGCACCGCGGGATTCCGGCCCGAATACGCCACTGCCCCGGCCGGCCGAAGCCGTACGGGGCAGTGGTCAGGGCGTCGTGCCGTGCGCCTGGCGGGGGTGCTCGTTACTCGCCGGTGGACTGGTCCTTGCGGCGGCGGAGGAAGAAGACCGCGCCGCCGCCGATGACGACCAGGGCGATCGCGATGCCCGCGATGATCGGGGTGGCGTTGGAGCTTCCGGTCTCGGCCAGGTTGCCTTCGGCGCCGGCCGTGCTGCCGCCTGCCGTGGCGGTGGTCGTGACGGGCTGGTCGGCCGTCTGGACGTCGAGGCCGCCGGTGTCCGTGCCGGTCGTCTTGCAGTCCAGGACGCCCTTGAAGGTGCGGGTGAAGCCGCCCGGGCCGGTGACCGTGACGTCGTACGCCTGGTCCTCGGCCACCGGGACGGTCACCGTCTCCGACTTGCCGGGCTGCACGGTGTGCTGTGCGCCGGCCAGGTCGAAGGTGAAGGGGGCGTCGCCCTTGTTGCTCGCGGTGACGTCCACGCCGCCCTTGGCGCAGTTCTTCTTCGCGGTCACCGCGGGGATCGCGCCCTTGCCCGCCCAGGTGGCGGTGGCGGTCGCGGAGACCGTGGACTCGCTGGAGCCGGCCAGGATCTGGGTCTGGCTCTTGGTGGCGCCGGCGAAGGCCCGTCCGACGGGGACCGAGGTGGTGGCCTGGACGGTCAGGGACGCGGAACCGTCCGCCGCGTCGGCCGGCACGTCGAAGAAGAGCTGGGAGCCGTTGGCCGCCGTGGTGACGGCCTTGCCCTTCTTGTCGGTGATCTTCACGCCGCTGGCGGAGTCGGCGGGCGGGGTCACGGAGACCTGTCCGGCGTTGGTGCGGACGGTGACCGGGCCGATCCGCTCACCGGAGCGGCCGGACACCGCGCCCGGGTCCAGGGCCAGGGACGCCTTGGGTTCGGCGGTGTCGGTGGCGGACTTCTCCAGCCAGTCGGCGAGCTTCTCCGCCTGGGCGTCGGATGCCCTGACGTCGGCGTCGTCCGAGTAGCGCCAGATGGCCACCTGCGTGCCGGCCGCCGCGGTGCGCTCGGTGAGGGGGCCCGTCCCGGCCTCCTTCGCGAGTGCCTGGAGGTCGTCCGTCTGCGGGTAGGAGTGCTCCAGGATCCAGCGGATCCGGCCGGCGTTCTTGTTGGCGCCGAGCGAGGTCTGGTTCCAGGGGGTCTCCAGGTACTTGGCCTGGTCCTGGGTGGGGTTGTGGATGTCGATGCAGTAGGTCTTGAGCTTGCCGCCGCCGTCGACCGTCATCTCGAAGAGCCCGGCGGGCAGCTGCTGGTCCTTGCCGTCCGTGCGGAGGACCGCGGTGTCGAAGGTCTTCAGCCCGTCCAGGGCCGCGGTCGCGCCGCCCTGGTGCTGCGGTGCCTCGTCGGCGACGGCGCCGCCCGCGCCGGCGAGGGCGCCGGCCATGACCAGAGCGGATGCCAGCACCCCGACGGCCAGTCGGGCTGCGCCCGAGCCCCGTCGTGTGCCGGCCGTCGCCGAGGATGACGAAGCGGTCGCTGAAGAAGCAGAAAACACAGAATTCCCCTCCGGGCGAGACCCTCACGCCCGGTGCGCGTGCAGGGGAATGTCCCGCCAGCCGACTCAAGTGCCCTGTGAGTACTGAGGAATCCTAAGGACCGGGCGATGCACAGTCCCCCGTCATACCGTCCGACAACCATTCCGAATCGGAATCGTTATCCCGGGTAACGTCCCGGGTCCGGGCCCGGAACCCCTCCCGAGCCCGGAGCACGTCTCGCCCGCCAGGTGGTTCGTCAGGCGGTTTTTCAGGGGGTTCGTCAGGGGGCGGAAACCAGCTCGGGGGCAGGCTTCTGACGTGTCGTCCGGCGTCGTGTCGGCGGCCGTTCCGGCCGGCCGGCCGTTGTCGGCTCGTCCTCCGGGGCCCGTGGCGGTGCCTGAGCCGTCGTCTCCGCTGCCGCCGTCTCCGCCGGTGGCTTCGGCCTGCCCTGGCCGTCCCGTACCGCCCACTGGTCCGGCTCGCCGGTCACCGTGCGCCCGGTCCGGGCCGTCAGGCCCGGGTCGCCCCTGACCACGCGCCGGAACGCCGCCGTCCCCCGGGTCAGATCGTGTCCCACCGCCATCGCCTCGATGTCCACGAACGTCCGGCGCTGCCCCTCCCGCTCCTCCTCACGCACCTTCAGCCTGCCGTGCACCACCAGCGGTTCCCCGACGGAAACGGAACCCGACAGATTCGATGCCAGGGTGCGCCAGGCCCACACGGTGTAGAAGCTGGTGTGCCCGTCCGTCCAGAGCTCCTTCTCCCGGTCCCAGCGCCTCGGCGTCACCGCGAACCGGAATCGCGCCATTCCCCCGCTCGCGGTGTCCCGGAACTCCACACCGGTCGCCGCATTCCCCACCAGCGTCACCAAGGTCTCGTTCATGACTCCGCCTCCCCTTCGGTCCGGATTCAGTGACCGCACCCTTGCGTCCGGTCACTGATCCCATGCTGAAGGGGAGGCGGAATTCCTGCTGAGGCCTGTGGACTAACGGCCCGTTGTGGAAAACTCCGTCACCGCCACAAAGCGCTCGCGCACCTCCCGGTAGCGGACGAGTTCCGCCGACACCGGATCGAGCACCCGGGCCCGCCCGCAGGCCGCCGACGCCTCGCGCAGCCGCCGTTCGGCCTCCTGGCCGTACCGCCGCGCCGGTCCCCGGGCCGCCGCCGCGCACGACCACTCCACCAACGGGCCGCCGATGATGCCCGCGAGCATCACCAGAGCAGGCACCAGCAGTCCCGGCTCCAGTACCCCGATGATCTGGCCCGCCAGCCACAGGCCGCCGAAGATCTGCAGCAGCGTCATCGCCACCTGGGCCAGCACGGCCGCCGGCCACCAGGCCGGACGCGGGGGCTTCGTACCGCGGGCCGCGTGCGGCTGGGCCGTTGAGCCACGGTTCCCGGTGCGTGAACCGGTCGCGGTGTCCGTGGCGGTGCCAGCCGTGCCACCTGCGCCCGTGCCCGTGCCCGTACCCGTGGCGGTGGCAGCCGATCGGCCGGCCAGTTCGTCGAGTGCCTCGGGGAGTCCCTGCGCCCCGTGCACCGCGGCCTCGCGCACCGCCTGCGCCCACGGCCCGGGCAGCCCGTCCGCGGCGTCGTCCGCCACGGTGCGGACCGCCTGTTCGACCCGTTGGCGGGCGGTGAGGCGTTCCTCGGGCGGCGCGTCGAGGGCCGCCCGGTCCAGGCTTCCGGGCTGCCTGGTCGACTCGTACCAGCGCCACAGCCGCAGCCACGGCGTGCCGCACGCCCGTCCGGCGTTGCGGCGCCATTCGCGTTCGGCCGCCTGTCCGGCGGCGGCCGCGCCGACCGCCTCCGCGAGCCGGTCGGCGAACTCCTCCCGGGCCCGCTCCCCCAGTCCCGGCCGCCCCTCGGCGACGTACACGGGCCGGAGCCTGGCCGCGGCGGCGTCCACGTCCGCCGAGAGCCGGCGGGTCGCCGCCGTACGGTCCTGGACGAACCGGCCGAGCAGTTCGCGCAGTTCACCCACCCCGTCACCGGTGAGCGCGGACAGGGACAGGACGGTGGCGCCGGGTTCGCCGTGTTCGCCCAGGGCCATGCCGTCCTCGTCGAGGAGCCGGCGCAGATCGTCCAGGACGAGGTCGGCGGCCTCGCCGGGCAGCCGGTCGATCTGGTTGAGGACCACGAAGGTGACCTCCGCGTGCCCGGCGAGCGGCCGCAGATAGCGCTCGTGCAGGGCCGCGTCCGCGTACTTCTCCGGGTCCACCACCCAGATCACCGCGTCGACCAGCGCCAGCACCCGGTCCACCTGGTCGCGGTGGCCGCGTGCCGCCGAGTCGTGGTCGGGCAGGTCGACCAGGACGAGGCCCTGGAGCGCCTCGTCGGACGCGGTCGCGCCGGCCTGTGGCCTGCGCCGGAGCCGTCCGGGGATCGCGAGCCGGTCCAGCAGTCCCGCCGCCCCGTCCGTCCAGGAACAGGCCAGGGGCGAGGCGGTGGTGGGCCTGCGGAGTCCGGTCTCGGAGATCTGGGCGCCCGCGAGGGAGTTGAAGAGCGTCGACTTGCCGCTGCCGCTCGCCCCGGCGATGGCGACGACGGTGTGCCGGGAGGAGAGCCGCTGCCGGGCCGCCGCCTCGTCGAGGACCCGGCCCGCCTCGGCCAGGTCGGTCCTCTCCAGCCGGGCCCTGGACAGCCCGACGAGCTCGCGCAGGGCGTCCAGGCGGGGGCTGAGCGGGCTGCCGGAGGGAACGTACGCCTCGACCTGAGGACGTACGTCGTCCTCCTGGTCCTCCGGGGGCGCCTCGTCCGGCGCGGCCGGTGCGGACTCCTCGGTGGCGGGGGTGGCGCGGCGGGCGATGAGCCCGTCGTCCCAGCCGCCGGGCGGCCGCTCCCGGTCGGTCCCGGGGCCCCCGGCGGAGGCGGAGGCCTCCGGGGCGGCTCCGGCCGCCGGTGCCTGGGCCCGGGGGGCCCGGCCCCCGCTCTGTCCCGGACCTTCGTCAGTGACGGCAGTCATCGCTGCCACCTCTCCTTCTGCAGTACGGACAGGGCGGCGATCAGTTCGGCCTGCGGCTCGGGGGCCACGTCGAGCGCGTCCAGCGGGGCGAGCCGGCGGTCGCGTTCGCCGCCGAGCACCTGGTCGAGGTAGGTGGTGAGCAGGGCCCCGCCCTTGTCACGGAGCCGCAGGGCGCCCTGGGCTCCGATGCGTTCGGCCAGTTGCTCCCCTGCGGTGCGGGCGCGGCGTCCGCCGAGGAGGGCCGCGGCGAGGAGGGTGGCGACGGTCTCGGTGTCGGGTGCGGTGTTGCGTTCCATGAGGCGCACCTCCTCCTCGGCCAGTTCCTCCAGGACCCGGCGCCAGCGGCGTACGGTCATGTCGATCCGGCCCCGGATGTCCTCGGCGGGCCCCCAGCCACCGGCCTCGCGGCCCGACGCCTCGAAGGCGAACGCGCCGGCGGCCGGCTCCCGCCGCCATGTCGTACGGATCTGTTCGTCGGCGGCGGCCACCGCGCACTCCAGGAGCGCGGCCAGGGACTCCACGAGCGCTTCGAGCACTTCCTCGGACGTGCTGTACAGCGGGTAGCCGCGCCACCGGGTCCGGGCGTCGCCGGCCAGCGCGCCGCCGTTCTGGAGCCGCCGCCGGACGCGTGCGCCTTCCGTCCGGTACGCCTCCTCGACCACACCGGTCAGCCGTACGGCGGCCGCGTACTGGGCCGCCACGGCTCCGGCGAGCGCCGGCATCCGGACGTCGAGGGAGTCGATGACGCCGGCCGCCGTCCGGCCGACCGCCTGCTGGCGGGCCGCCGGGTCCTGCGCGCGGTGGGTGAGCCAGGCGCGGAGCGGGGCGACGGCGGTGGTGGGCAGCAGCCCGCTGCCGCCGCCCGCCGACTCCGGCAGTTCGGGGATGGTGAAGCGGGGCACCTCGCCGAGCCCGGCCTTGGTGAGCAGCGCGCCGTACTGCCGCGACACCTCGGCGATGACCTGGTGCGGCACCCGGTCGAGGACGGTGACGAGGGAGGCGTCGTACTCCTTGGCGGTGCGCAGCAGGTGCCAGGGCACGGCGTCGGCGTAGCGGGAGGCGGTGGTCACCATGACCCAGATGTCCGCCGCGCAGATGAGTTCGGCGGCCAGCACACGGTTGCGTACGACGAGGGAGTCGATGTCGGGGGCGTCCAGCAGGGCGAGTCCGCGCGGAAGTCCGGGGGCGGTCTCGACGCGCAGCGCGGTCCCTTCCTCGGCCGCGCTCCCGTCGAGGCCGTCGAGGTCGTCGCACTGGCCGGGGTCGGCCGACTCCTCGGGCGGCAGCCAGACCCGGGTGAGCTGGGGCAGCACCCGGATCCCGGCGAACCAGTGCTGGTCGTCCGGGTGGCAGACGAGCACCGGTGTCCGCGTGGTCGGCCGTAGCACGCCGGCCTCGCTGACCCGGCGTCCGACGAGGGAGTTCACGAGCGTGGACTTGCCCGCGCCGGTGGATCCGCCGATGACCGCGAGGAGGGGTGCCTCGGGGTCCTTGAGCCTGGGCAGCAGGTAGTCGTCGAGCTGGGCGAGCAGTTCGATCCTGGTCTGCCGGGCGCGTGGAGCTCCTGGGAGCGGGAGTGGAAGACGCACGGCAGCGACACGGTCGCGCAGGGCGGAAAGTGCGTCGATGAGCTGAGGCCGTACGTCCAAGGTCACCACATGCGAAGAATGCCCAATTTTGGCGCCTTTTTGAAGCGTATAGCCACCTCTGCGCGCCGGTTCCCCCGTCCGGACAGACGGGACGAGTGGGGCGCAGGCATAACGAGTGCACAACACCCGGGGCGTGAGGCGCCAAAAGCGGTGCAGGAATCGCACCTACCTGCGATTATCGTCTCGCTTCACCGAACCTCCACATCGTGCCACGCAGGTGAAGCAACCGGGACGAGTCAATCGGAGCCCTATCCTTGTCCCGGCAAGGTCACGGACCGCCCGGGTCCCAGGGGCTCCAGGCCACCGAGGCCACCACCGGCCCCCGTAGCTCAGTGGATAGAGCAGGCGCCTTCTAAGCGCTTGGCCGCAGGTTCGAGTCCTGCCGGGGGCGCACAGGTCGCACCATTTTGAGGCCCTCCACCCCGGAGGGCCTTTTCGCTGGTCAGACGCACACTAGAGCGTGGCCCGTAGAGGGCACGTAAGCGCCGGACCGGCCCCGTGAGGCTGCGAGGACGGTCCGGCACTGTCCGGCTGTCACCGGGTTTCTACGGGTGGCCACGGAGAATGCGCGGAGAAGTTCTCCGCGCCCCATCAGCCCGCGTCAGGCAGCTCGGGGAGGTCCTCCCCCGCCTCCATCCGCTTCTTCAGCTCGGAGAGCTGACCGGCCACACAGCGGGCGTAGATGGCCAGCAGGATCGGCACGCTGTTCCCTGCCCACTCCGCGACCTGTGCCGGCGGAATGCCGTCGTTGAGCCACTTGGTCAACCTCGTGTGCCGCAGGTCGTAAACCCGCTTGCCCAAAGGTGAGGCGAACTCATCAGGGGTGAGGACCTTCACACGCGCGGATCGCCAGGCGCGGCGAATGACGGACCCGGCAAGCAACTCGCCCCTCTCCCCCTGGAACAGCAGGTCGCTCGACTTCAGTTCCTCAGCCTTGATGTGCTCGCGCAGGATCCTTGTGAGGGACGGATGTCCTGGGACGACGCGGGTATCGTCCGCGGCTCGCCCCTTCAATCCGCGCTCCTCGTGGATGGCTCCGCTGTCGGTCCAGTTCTTGCCGACCTCCGGCTGAGCCGTGTGGAACAACAGCTCGCACCACTGGTCCGCAACGTCCGGGGCGGGCAGCCGGATGTCCCGCACCCGCATCGCCACTGCCTCCTCGGGGCGCGGGCCTGCGTAATAGAGCAGCGCGAAGAATGCGTGCAGCCGGGGGCCACCGCGGGAACGGCTGCGCACCCAGCCCAGCAGTCGGGCCGCCTGGCCCGTATTCAGGATTGCCCGCTTGTCCACCGCCGACGACGTCTTCGGCGCGGTTCCCCTGCCCTTCGGCAGGGGATTCGTCCGCAGAACCTTGCGCTTCACGGCGTGCTCCATGGCGACGTTGAGGACACGCCGATTTCGCTTTACGGAGCTGGCAGCGGCTCGCGTGCCGTCCAGCCGGACGTCGAACGCCCGCAAAACTCCGTCCACCTTCGCTGGGTCCTCCCAGGCCGACATGGACAGCGTGTTCCGTTCCACCCACCGGAGGATGGCCAACACCTCCGGCGGGGCCTCCTCGCGCCGCTTGGTGTTGAAGGCGAACTCACGCAGCGCTGTGCGCACGTCGACGGGCCGGAAGCCTGTCGGTGGCGTCCGCAGCAGAGCAACCGTGGTGGCCGTGAGCGCCTTGGATGTGTTCTTCCGGCTGTTGCCGGCCGTCCGATCCCATTGGAGGTCGGCGAACTGGACAGCGAAGTCGTACCAGTTCACGGCAGTGGCGCCCGTCTGATGGGAGACGGGCCGCCCCGTGCTGAAGCTGAATGCCTCACCGCGCCTGGTCGCGCTGACCAGCTCGGAGCGGAAGGCGTCCGCGAGTGCTCGTGTCGCGAACGGAGCCCGCTGCTCGTTGCCGTCCAAGGTCCATCGCACGGTGTACGTGGTGCCTCGTGCTCCCTTGTACGTCGAGATCTTCCAGACCTTGACGTTGTAGGTCGTTTCCATCAAGCGGCGTCCTCGTGGTCGTCGAGCCAGTTGTCCAAGTCGCTCCGCCGTACGCGCAGATCGCCGTTCGGGAGCTTGATGCAGCGGGGGGCGCGGCCCTTCTGGCGCCAGTCGTAGAAGGTCGATCGCGAGACGTGCAGTTCTTCGCAGACTTCGGGAAGGGTGAGCATCCTGGGGCGTGCCACGGCGTGACTCCTCTGCGAGGCGGTCGGGCTGTGAGTGGGTTGGAGCGACATTGCGTGGTCCGCGTGTGTCCTAGGTGCGGATTTCTGCGTCACAGCGTCACGAGCGTCACGCGGGCTTGTGACCTGGAGTTTTGCGTGACGCGGGGGTGTGGGGGTGCGTCATCCTGCGTCACGGGCTGCGTCACGGCGTGACGCAGGTGACGCAGGATGACGCAGAGATTTCCGTCTGCGTCACGCCTGTATCCGCAGGCCAGGGGCTGTTTTTGCCGTCCGCGTGACGCTGTGACGCAGAGCTTCCCTACTTAGGAAAAAGAAGGGGGTGTCTGTAGTAGTGCGGGTGGCGCTTCGAGCGTGAATGAGGGGCCGCTGCGCGGCGCGTCCTTCGGGCGGCGTTCCGCCGAACAGCAAGAAGAGCACCCGTCGGGGCGTGCTCTTCTTGCTTGTCCGGGTGACCGGTGGTGCGGGTCAGAACGCTGCCTGCTGCTCCTGCTGCTGGTCGGGTTCCGGGGCGGGGCGGCGGACCATTTCGAGGTAGCGGCCCTCGCGGGTCCGTCCGCTGTCGATGAGGACACCGCGTGCGGCCAGGGTGGGCTGTAGGCGCTTGAGCCGGTCGGAGAGGACTTTGCCGGTGGTCGGCCAACCCTTGGGCAGGGGGCGCAGTTCCTCGCCGCTGTAGACGGTGCTGAGGCAGTGCAGCCACTGCGTGGACGTCATGCGCTGCCCGTCGCCCGGGGCCATGGTGTCGGCGTGCGCGAGGACGGTCTGCGCGAGCAGGTCACCCTCGATCACGTCGTCGTTGAGGTCGTCCAGGCTGACGCGGTAGGCGTTGAGTGCTCCGAGGCTGTTTGCCGCGTCGACCTGGGCGCACAGGTGGGCGAAGTCGGCCATGCGTAGATCCGTGGGTGTCTCCGCTTCGGCGCCACGGACCTTGACCGTGAGGTCCAGGAGCGAGCCGAGGATGACGGGCAGGGCTTCCTCGAACTCGCGCCACAGTTCGGCCTCGGTGCGCCGGACGGTGGGCCGTTCCAGCCGCAGAGGCAGGAGGCGTTCGGCAAGGTCGGGACGGATGACGCCCACGTCGATGCCCGTCAGCAGGAGAGGCCGGCGGTAGCGGGAGCGGTGCACGTCCCCGTCGGTGAACAGGGCCCGCTTGACGCTCTCGGCCCCGGTGACGATGCAGCACATCGCGTCGGAGAGGTCAGGCGTCATGTGGGACAGGTTGTCCAGCGCGGTGACCCATCCCGCCGCGACGGCCGCGATCAGGTTCTCCTCATCCTTCGGGGCCCGGCGCAGGTCGCCGCTCATGCCCTCGATGATCCGCACGAACATCCGGCCCGTGGTGGACTTGCCCGCGCCCTGCGGGCCGGTGAGGAACGGTGCAGGGACGGGGACGGAGGGGCCGAGGCAGCCGATCAGCCATGCCATGGCCAGGCACTCGGAGTCGGCGTTGGTGAAGTTCGTCAACCGGAACAGGCGGTCGATGCCTTTGCCGTCAGTGTCCTTGGCCGGCAGCGGAAGTTCCCCGGTGAGCTGGGTGCGCCGCCAGCACACCTCACGCGGGTCAGGCACGGCGATGTCCCACCCGGTGGGGTGGATGCGGACGGACTGTCCGTCGTTGCGTCCCAGGTCCAGCCACGTCGCCCCGTCGAACCCGGGGGCGACGCGGATCTGTACGGCCTGGGTGTCCTCGGTCAGCGCCAGGGCTTCGATCAGGTCCAGGGCCTCTTTGAGGGCGGTGCCGTTGAACACGCCGACTCCGTCCTTGAACATGCCGACCATGAGTTCCTGGCGGTGGCTGCCGGTGGTGCCCTGGGAGCGGATCGGGCGGGCGACGGGGTGGCCGTTCTTCTGCGCGTAGACGGTGCCGTCGGCGGTGCGGAAGTACCTGAAATGCTGCTGTGCGTAGTCGGTGATGATCTCGCGGGCGGGGTTCTTCTCGTCGTCAGCCATGGTCACAGTCCCAACCGGGTCAGGGCGTTGGTCCACGCGTCGGTGCAATGCCGGGGGCTCTCGCCCTTGGTCTGGGCGGCGGCGAACAGCCGCGTGATGTGGGTGTCCGTGAGGCAGCCGCACCGGCCGTGAGCGGACAGCACCGCGAGGAACGTGCGGTACACGGTGGCGTGCACCGCGCACGTGGCCTCGGTGATGCGCTGCTCGGCCATGGCGATGCCACGGTCCAGGTAGGCGGGCATGCGGTGAGGACACTCCCCGCCACCGGCCGACGCGGGCACGGCGATGTGCGGCGCGGGCCGGGCCGTGGAGGGTTCCTTGACGGCCAGCGCGCGCACGGTGTCCGGAAGCTCGGTCATGGTGCCGGTGCCAGGGCCGAGCCACCGGGCGTAGGACATCAGCGACTTGATGTCCACGCCCGGCCGCACTGAGTTCGCGGACCGGATCGAACCCAGGTAGACCCAGTGCTCACCACGAGTGGTGGGGACGGTCCTGGTCGCGGGCAGCGTCTGATGAGCCCAGGCGACGGCCTGGGGATCGTCCAGGTCGACGACAGTGAGTCCAGCGCCGCCGGGGTGGTAGGCGACGGCTTGGGCCTGCTCCCACACGGACGCCCACGGGTGTCCGGTGAGAACAGCGGGATCGGTCGCGGCAGCGGCCCATCCATGGCAGACGCGGGGGCACTGGCAGGCACCAGGGGTCTTCATGTTCGGCCGGCCGCCACACGCGTTGTCCCGGCAGGCCGGGCAGTTTCCGAACGGGACTTTCCCCGCCCGCAGCGGCAGCACGGGGACGCTGCGGGCGCTCAGTGTCAGGGCGGTGTGCAGCAGGGTGTTCATGCGGCTTCGCTCCCCTCGATGGTGGGCTGGTGCCAGGTGGGGAGGCCGTTGAGAACGCGGGTGCGCCAGCGCATGGCGTAGTCGAAGCAGTTCGCGCAGTTCTTGTGTGTGTGGCCGGGCAGGGGCGGGCGCCGCCGGGCGTGATAGCTCCAGGCAGCGGAGTCCGCGGACGCGAGGAGATGACCAACCTTGGCCAGACCGAGGGTCTTGAAGCCGAAGCCGTGCAGGCGTAAGCCGTGGGCGGCCATGGCGGTGACGATGGCCGCGCCCTCGTTGGTCGACTGCAATCGGCACACCGACCCGAGTCCCACGGTGGGCTCAGCGCGCAGGTTGACGCCGGCGCTTTCGTAGAGCTCCCGGCAGTGCTCGTACTCCGGGATTGTGCGGCCCTGGAGTGTGGGGATGATCCGCAGGTCCGGTGCGAGGGAGCGCAGTTCGAGGAAGTTCTCCACCGTGCGGCGCTGGTGTTCGGCAACGCTGAGGTGGGTGCCGACGAAGTGCAGGGGGCCTGCCTGGCCTCCGTGGATGATGAGGTCTTCGCACATCCAGTCCTGTCCGGCGGCCCATTCGTAGGGGCCGACGTACTCCCAGATGCGTCGCAGATCCTGCGCGTATTGGCGGGGGGTGCGGGTCCAGCGGCCGTGGCGCTGGAGTTCCGAGAACCCGCCGGAGTCCACCGCGTACGGGCCGAGGGCTTCGGGGAGAGTCCGGGCCACCGCGAAGTGCTCGGACTTCAGGAACAGGGGCTTGTCGGTGAGCTTCACCCAATGCCGTTTGGAGGTGGTGAGGTAGAACCTCATGCCACCAGCGGGCGGCGGGAGCTCCCGGATGGGGACAGGCTGAGTCATGCTGGAGACCTCCAGAAGGTCTGTAGTGGGCTGATGGATGAGGGCGGCCCCAGGCTTTGGCGAGACGGGGGCCGCCCTCGGTGTTGTTGTGTGGGTGGTCAGGACGCCTTGGGCTTGCGGCGCGGCGGGGGGATGCTGGTCGAGGTGGAGGGGCGGGCGCCGGACTCGGGGTTCCAGCGGCCGGGCCCCTGCTCCAGCGGGGTCTTGGGGCCGGTGCGACCAGGCCCTCGGACGTCGTCGCGGCTCATGACGCCACCGCTGTACCGGTCTCAGTGCCAGGGTGGGTGAGGGTGCCGTCGGTCTGGCGGAGGAGCCGGCCGGTCTCGGTGAGGCGCTTGACGCTCTTGGACACGGCACCCTTGGACAAGCCGGTGAGCGACACCAGGTCCTTCTGTCGGACCGGCTGATCGGTGGTCTCGATGGCCTTGAGTACGCGGGCGGTCGCGCTGTCCTCGGCGGGTGCGGGTTCGGGTGCGGTGTTCTTCACGAGGGTGAGCGTCGGGGTGCCCGCGGCTTCCGAAGTCGCCGCCCCCGAACGTGACCAGGGGGTGCGGTCGGGCAGGGCGATAACGACGGCCTTGTCCATGTAGCGGACCTTGACCGGGTCGGGCTTGCGCTTCCCGTCACGGATCAAGGCCACCCCGGGGACGGGGAGTTCGTCGGCGGTCCATCCCTTGGCCTGCGCGTCCTCTCCGAGGACGACGCGGGCTTCGGCCGGCGTGCGGACGGCGAGGCAGATGGAGACGCCGATCTGTGGCGCGATCTGCTTGGGGATGCCGTCGCCGATGGTGGGCTTCTGGGTCATCCACCACAGGTCGATGCACGCCGCGCGGCCCATGCGGGCGATGGACTCCAGGGCGGGCAGCGCGGACCGGTTGGCAGTGCGGGTCTTGCCGTCGGCGGTCTCGGTTTCGTACGGGACCTTGTCGGCGGCGGTCATGACTTCGGCGCCCTCGTCGACGACGACCGTGATCCGGGGCCGGTCCGGGGTGGGGGTCCAGGTGTCCTGTCCCTTGGGCAGGACGGAGAGCCGATCCAGCATCTCGGTCTCCAGTTCGTCGGTGACGTCGATGACCTCGTGCGGGGTGGAAGCGACGCGTGCCCGGTGGTCCCACAGGCGGCCTTCTACGCGCTTGAGATCGATGATGACCAGCGCGTTGGCCGGGCCCTCGGATGCGTCGTACAGGAGCGGGCGGGAGGCGACGGACTTTCCGGCGCCCGAGCGACCGGCGATCAGCAGCCGTTCCCCGAGGGGCACGGTCACCTGCTCGCCGGTCACGGTGTCGATGCCGAGGGAGCGGCGCTCGGGAGTCCACGTCAGGTCGTCGCCGTCGGCGGCGCTGCGGGTGCGCAGGACGAGTTCGGCCCACCCGCCCTGCTTGCCCGCCTTGGTCTGGATGCGCAGGCTGGTGCGCGCTCCGAGCAGGGCACGGATGTGGTCCTCAGCGCCGCGGAGCTTGGTCGCGGTCCAGGTCCCGTCGAGGCGGACCGCGCACACGATTCCGGCGTCGGTCAGCTTCGGCCGGCCGGTGAGCGTTCCGGCGAGGCCGCGCTGTTCGGCGTGCTCCTTCCAGTACTGAGGCTGGAGGCGTTTCAGCAGCGCGGCCTCTTCGGCCGTGGGTGCGAGACCGGTGGTGTCACGCCCACGCACGGCGGTCCAGACCGTCAGCGCGGTGACGGCGGCGACCACGGCGATCGCGGACCACACCCACGCACGGACGGACACCTGCGGCAGCCACACGTACCCGGCGACCCCGAGAGCGGCGGCCGTCTTGGAGGCGAACAGCCACATCGGGTCCGGCACCCGACGCTTGGCCGTGCGCAACTCCCGCTCCGCGCGGTGGCGCAGGGAGGTGACTCCCTCGGGGTCGACGGCCTGCGCGCGTGCGAGTGCGGCGCGGGCGTCGGCCACGAGCGGCTTGCGCTGGGCGCGCAGAGCGTGGCGGCGGTCTGCTTCCTTGCGCCACCGGTCCGCGCTCCAGCGGGCGGCGGTGGCGGCGTACTGGCGGTGCGTACGCCAGACTTGAGACTGACTCACGGGATCTTCTCCAAGGGTTCTGAGTCGGTGAGGGCGGGCCCTGCACGGCCCGCCCTCACGCGGGTGTGCGTGTACGCGGAGTGAGCGTGTTTCCGGTTTCCTGGTTTCCCAGGGGGTCCCTACGCGTGCGCGCGCGAATCCGGAAACTCCGGTCACCCTGCGTCGCTACGGGGGTTGTGGCGGCCGCACACGGCCCGGGGGGTCTCGACCCACCCGGAAGGGGGTTCAGGCGCCCTGTGGGCCGCCCACGGCCTTCGGGTGTTCAGGAGGGACGGTTACCGGCGTCGCAGCGACTTGGAGGCCGCCTTGCTGCCGGTGCCGCTAACGGACTTCACGACCGTGACCACCCCCCACGCCATGACAGCGGCGAGGAATGCCAGCATCGCGAGGTTCGCGGCGATGGCGGTAAGGACACCGACCAGCAGCGGGCCGAAGTACACGCCGGCCGCGACGGCCCCGGCGCCGACGCCGGAACCGAGCGCGATGCGCTGCACGGTGCGGTCTGGCGGGGCGTGGTGGATGTGCTGGACGATCTGCTGCGGCGCCTGCTGGACGGGCAGGGACTGTGGGTCGGCGTAGGTGTAGGTGCCGTCCGGGAGTTGCACGACGGACAGCGGGCGGTGTGCGGGCAGGTTCGGGTCCATGCCGGGTCCTTCCGGGTCAGCCGTTCGGGGAGTCGTGGCAGGTCACGCACATGCCGAGCGACCGCGGGATGCAGTACCCGGCATCCCGGCGGCAGTTCGGGCAGGTACGGCGGGCCCGCATGGCCTTGGCCAGCGCAGCCGCACGGCCCGGCGTCATGGGGCGTACGGGCTTGGCGTGGTCGATGCGGTAGAGGTAGGCGAGCAGCGGGGCGCGGCGGCGGCGCGGGCGGTGGAGCACGGCGGCGACGTCCTGTCCGCCGGGTCGCAGCCCCAACGCCCGCAGCTGCCTGCGGGTCGCGTATCCGTCCGGGGCCAGGCGCCACCGGAACTCGGGCAGCGTGGCCATCACTCGATCGCCTGGCCCGTCGTGGCCGGGCAGCGGTGGGGCAGCCGGGCCAGAACGAAGTAGCGGAACACCGGGCTTTGCCGGGTGTACCAGCGGTCGCACTTCTGGACGTCCGTCAGGTACCACCTGCCGGTGCGTGCCGACCGTTTCCACGCGAGCTTGGTGTCACCACACCGCTTGCACGTCACCAAGGTGCTGACCTCGGCGGCGTTGTTGGTCGGGTGGACGCCCGCTACGAAGTGCTCCATCACGCCACCCGCTTCCATGCCGCCCGCAGTCGCACCTCGGATGCGGAGTGGCCGGCGGTCCGGAACCGGGTGGCCATCTCGCGGTACGACAGAGCGGGCGTCTCGCTGTGATGGATCTGGTCGACCAGCACGTCCAGCGCCTCGTCCGTGAGGGCGGGCACCGCTTCCAGCGCGAGCGCAGATACCGGCTCGGTGGGCCCCCAGACCGGGAGTTCCCATCGGGGTGTGACGCCGGGTGTGACGGGGGTCGTCACGCTGGTCAGTGCCCGTCCGGTGTCCTCGCCGTTGCGTGCTGTCTCCAGCGTCGACCAGGCCCGGGAGAGGGTGTCGGCGGTCTTGGCCTGGACGCGTGCGACGCGTGATCCGGCCTGTGTCACGGCCGTCAGGCGGGTCTCCTCGGTCGCGGCCTCGGCCCGCAGTCGGGCGCGGGCCACGGCTGCTTCGTCGCGGGCCTCCTGCTGGATGCCTCGGATGGAGCCCAGCGCGGTCGGGGTGAGCGCGGTCTGTTCCCACAGCCCGTGTACCAGCCACAAGGCTTTGGCCGCGACGGGGAGCCAGGCCACGGCCAGCCACGCGCTGGCGGACTCCTCGGCGGTTAGTGCGTGGGCGACCAGGACGCCGGTCGCGATGAGGCCGAACGCCCAGCCGACTGCGGTGACCGCGTTGCTGTGGTCGCCCTGAGCGGCCAGGCGGCGTTCGTAGGCGAGGGTGGCCAGCCACCCGCCGTCGATCCCGAGACCGACGACCAGGGCGACGGGCCACGGCATCGCCGTGCCCAGCCACATCATCACCACGGCCAGGGTGAGGACCATGGACACCGCCGTCATCGCGACGGCCGGCAGAACGGTCTTGGCCCTCATGCCGCACCCCCGAGGGTGATCAGAGCGGCGAGGACGAGCAGGGCACCGCCCGCGCAGGTCAGATCGACTGCGCGGCGCAGGCCGGTGAACTTGGTGACGGCCAGCCGGGACAGGCCAGCGATGTCCGCGCTGAGGTTCCCGGACAGAGTGGCGGGGATCTGCTCCGCGGTGAGCGTGGCCCACAACGGGAAGCCGTGCCGGCCGCCAAGGTTCGGGCGGACCGACCGCAGCAGCAGACCGGCCGCCGCGACCAGCAGCCCCATCCCGATCCCCCCGGCCACGTAGGCGGGCAGGTTCAGCGGCGCGTCCTTGGCGACGGTCCAGGCACCGGCCAGAAGCGCGCCGACGAACGCCAGCAGCAGACCCGTCTTGGTGTCGGTCCGCGCGATCTCGGCTTTCACCTCGGCGTGCGCGGCGATGAGAGCCTGGTGAGGAGTGAGGGTGCTCATGCCCCCACCCCCGGAACCTGCGACGCGGCGTTCGCCAGCGCACGGCGGGCGGCCAGCACCTTGCGGCCCGCCCTCCGGACCCGCCGCATGTCCAGCTCGTTCGCCGGCCGGTCAATGGTCATGATCTGCGCGTCCAGCAACTCGACTTCCGCCCGGATGAGCGGCATCTCCAGCTCGATCGCGTCCAGCTCGGCGGCCGACGGCTCGAAGTCGAGCGAGGCGGCCGTAACAGTGGCCTGAAGTGCAACGATGGTCTTCATGGGTCGTTTTCTCCTAGCGGTAGGACGGCCCAGAACAGCGGCCCCGGTGTGTCACCACCGGGGCCGCGCGCCGTCTGCGGGTGAAGCGGGAAAGGGTGTTCCGGCTCCCCTCTGCCCCGCCCGTACGACCCCGTGAGGTCGGACGGGCGGGGGAGGCAACCGGCCACTCAAGGCCAGGTCAGGCGATGACGCGAGGGGCAGGCCGCCCATGCCGGTCCAGCACGGACGCCGCCCACATACTTCGGCGACTCATCAGGACTCCTCTTCTGTCGCGGTCGGTCGGGATCAAGCACTGCAAGGGGGATCACGTCCCCACTCGCCGGCCGTTGCTCGCGGTCGCCGGGCCACCTCGCCAGTCGGGCCGAAGCCCATTGCGTCCTACCTGGCCTTTAGCGGGATTGCAGCGTCCCCGCCCTCTGCACATGCAGCACCTCTCGCCGGACCGAAATCCGGAGAGGTACATGTAGTACCTGTCCCTCATCATGCGGAGAAGGATTCGCGGCGTCAAGCCCATTCACTCTTCGGGGTTGCCGCGCCTGTCCGTCGATGTGCCTTCAGCTTGGCCGCTGCGGTAGAGACGTTGGACTCCGTACCTGTACGGCTGGTGCACGACTTGACTACGGTGAAGTCGTCCCAAGTCGTCCCACTGAGGGGAGAGCGCGGCATGGCGAATGAGCGGCTGCGCGGCGCGATCACCAAGAGCGGCTTATCGCTCGATCAAGTCGCAGAACAGCTAGGCGTGTCGGCCAAGACGGTCGAACGCTGGGTCAATGAGCCGAAACGGCAGCCGTACCACCGCTTCAAGTACGCGGCAGCCTCGCTACTGCGGTGCGAGATGTCCTACCTCTGGCCGGACGAGCGCACATCAGCGCAGGTAACAGAGGCTGGGAATGCTGAGCTGATCAAGCTCTACCCCCACCGTTCCGTGGTACCGAACCGCCTGTGGTCGCAGCTCTACGCCCGAGCCTCACGACACTTTGACTTACTCGTCTACTCGGGCTTCTGGCTCACCGAGGACGCGGCATTCCACCAGATCGTCAAGGAAAAGTCGGCGACCGGCGCCCGCATCCGATTCATGCTCGGGGACCCCGAGTCCGCGGCCGTCGCTGTGCGCGGCGAGGACGAGGGAATCGGGGGCGCGATGGGCAGCAAGATTCGCAACGCGCTGGTCAACTACGCCTCACTGTTCCAGCTCCCAGGGGTGGAGTTCCGACTCCACTCCACCACGCTCTACAACTCGATCTACCGAGCCGATGACGAGATGCTCGCCAACGGCCACCTGTACGGCGTAGGCGCGTACATGGCGCCGGTGTTGCACATCCAACGCGTCCCCGGGGGTGAGCTGTTCGACTCGTACGCCGAAAGCGTTGAACGGGTCTGGGAGACTGCGCGGCCCATCTCCTCGCCCACTGACCTAGGAGCTCCAGACACATGAGCCGAGTCGACTATTTCCGTGACCCCAACGCCCCTGCGGCCAACTCAGTGGTGCCCTCAGTCACGGCCGCCGTGCTCGACGCCGCGGGCAGGCTCCTGGTCATTCACAAGACCGACAACGATCTGTGGGCATTGCCCGGGGGCGGCCACGACATCGGCGAGCGCATCGCTGAAACGGCCGTTCGCGAGGTCAACGAGGAGACCGGAATCGAGGTCGAGGTAGACGGCATTGTCGGGCTCTACACCGACCCGGAGCACGTGCTCGCGTACACAGATGGCGAGGTGCGGCAGCAGTTCTCTATCTGCTTCCGGGCCCACCCGGTAGGCGGAGACCTCCGCACGAGCAGTGAATCCAAAGAGGTCCGCTGGGTGGACCCGGCGGACCTCGCTGAACTCAACATCCACCCATCCATGCGCCTGCGAATCCAGCACGCCCTGGACGAGTCACGTAATGAGCCCTACATCGGCTGAGTGTCGGCCGGGACAAGGGCCATCCGGCCCTCCACCCGTGCCGTGGCTGCGTGGATCTCCGGCGCCGCTCGCTGGATGAAGCGGCCAACGATGGTGTCCGGCCCGTACCGTTGCACGATCTCTTCCAGTCGGGCCGCCGGCGTCGTGTGGCCGCCGTCCGGGGTAGTGGTCATGTCCGACACGATGAGTGCATCGACCAGCTCAGGCTGCTCTAGCTCGAACTCGGTCTCCAGCTCATGCCGCAGTCCCCGTTCTTCGGCCTCCAGGAGCGCGCAGGAGTGATGCGCCACGAGCCGGACGACCCGCTCGTCGGCGCCCTCCTGGTCTCGGAGGAACCGGGCCCCGTCGAGCGGGTGGAAGCCGGTGGTGGCGATGGACGGGGAGTAACCGACATCGTGCAGAACGGCGGCGGCCTCCAGCAACTCGGCTTCGCGACCAAGGATCGGGTTGAGGGAACGTGCCCGCTTGGCGACCCCGAGGGAGTGCGCCCAGCGACGCGGCAGCGGTTCGGCCAGCATTGATTCGGAGAGCGAGTATGCCCACTCAGTAAGCCCCATGGAAGGCAAGGCTATGGCTCCTCTCGGGTGGCCGGAAGGGCGCGCACTGTCCGCCCCTTGCCGTGCACAGTGGCGAGCAGACCGGTTCCGCCCATCTGTGCAAGAGCGTGGCGCACGGCAGTCCGCGACACCCCGAAGCGCTCGCAAAGGTTCGCCTCTGACGGGTATCTGTCGCCGACTGCGAGCGAGTCCTCCGTGATGACTGCGGTCAAACGCTCGACAAGAGGCGGGATGGGGGCCCTGGACACGCGCCAGCCGGCCCCCGGCACGGACGTGATCAGCCTCTCGGACTCCAGCGTCTTGAGCGCGCGGCGGATGGTGTTGCGGGAGACATCGTGGGCCTTCATCAGAGCTGCCTCCGACGGCAGGCCGCTGCCCTTGAGTTGCCCGTGCTCGATGTCCTTCCGCAGCGCATCGGCGATGAGCAGATAGGTTCCGCGCGGACTCACTTCCGGCACGGCACCTCCTTTCACGTACTTCGGTTCTGTCAGGGTCGCACGTCACCGCGCGAGATCAGGAGCTGGCCAACGAGCCGGGGGATTAGGTGAGTCGGCATCGAGCACGCGGTCACCACCAAGGTCTCTCGCGCGTCAAGCCGCCCACTTCAGCGTAGGCACCCTCCCCCTCGGGTATCCCTGATATTGAGCACGAAGCAGAGCGCGGCACCCCTCGCCGCTAAAAGTCCGAACGAGACCGAAGGACAATGCTCTGCGGAGCTACCATCTCATTCACTTTCGATTAATCTGGGTAAAGACCAATTCACGCGCCTGTTCGGCGAACCTCCCCGCAACCCTACTGCCGCCGCACAGGCAACCGCGCATCCAGATGCTTGTCCGTTTCCTGAATAAATTTCCGTCGAGCCTCACGGAAGGAATTACGCGACCTTCCCAGAAGCCCCTCAAAGGAAGGAATCATTCGCGAGGCATTACCAACAAGGAGTGCAGCAATTTCCTCATCACTGAACTCATCACATTCCCTAAGAACTCGTTGCGCTTCATAAAATGGTACAGGGGTGTCCCTGGTCGCAGTTAGAACAAGCGATACGACCCCCCGGGCAATACGAGACAAGGGCTCACGGGCCTCCCTCCCGGCGCTTTGAATAAATGGGGACATCATCAACATGGCCGTTTCCATCAAACTATCTGACGGTGGCAACGAGGGAGCCGTGTTGCGCGCCCCCGAGAGGGCCTCCAGAGCGTGCCCGGCCCTAATCAATCGTCGGAATCGATTTGACGCATCACTCGGAACGGAAATCATCATTCCCTGTTGCGCCTCAGCTAGCAATCCGTCAAACCTATGCTGCGCATTGGCGTATGGCCTTATGAACACCGAAAGGAGTGCCCTCTCAGTCAGATCATTCACCAGACATTGCCCTATGCGCCAAATTTCTGCGGGGCCTTCAAATTCCACATCTGCTAGCTTTTCCTTGAGCTCGGCTGCGAAATTCTCCATCGGAGTGCCGCGAAGCTCCCTACCATTGACCAATCCGTCCACCGCCTCGGACACCTCGTCGACTGAGCGCACGAACGCGAGCCAAGCTGCACGACGATTATTATCGCGCCATTGCTTCTGCCCCGCTGCCGCCTGTGTGCGCGCGGCGGATATCGTCGCTGCCGCTTGATGACGCCCCACCGCGTACGCCACCCCCGAAGCCGGTAATGCCACCGCTGCACCAATTAGTGCGGAAATCACCTCAACCTGCATTTCGCTGCCCTCCGTCTCATCGCCTATCCGCCTGAGGTAATTGCGCTCACACCTCACCTCCCTAAGGCGAACTCCCGGTCAGTTCGAGCGCAAGTGGCTGACATAACAAGCCATCTAAGGGTCGTCCCGCACTCGACGGTCGGCCGAATTACATGTGCTGGTTAGCGGCCTCAATAAATTCCACTAGTTTCGCAATCTGCTTCGATAGGTGAGACCTAGCATCAGGCAACTCTTTCCACTCGCGGCATACGAAACGAGCAATCTTATTTTTATCCACAGGGAAGATCTCCCCGGATCGCTTACGCAGAAGAAGCGGGTTCGACCAGCGCTCGCCGTTCCATACCGCGGGTGGAGCACTAGGGTGCGTATCTGCCACAGCATTCGCGAGTATCCCAGGCGGCGCATAGTTTTCGATCGTGTACCCCTCCGTTACCCAGGCGCACCCAGTAGTTACTCCCTTTTCGAATTCATCAATCACTCGCTTCTTCGTGGCGGATATTCTGGCACGCGATGACGTCTTGTCACTATCAATAAGGATTGATGTATAGCGATTCAGTCGACGCAACTCGATAAAATCTGTAACCTCACGATCTTCTGCGGTGAGGTGATTCAGCAGCCTTCCCCCGTAAAACATGATCGAGTAATGCAGGCCTTCGATAAGTTCTGGCTCGACTTGCGAGATCCAATGCTGCAAATAGATTCGATCAGAGGGTCCTTCCACCCAGATAATCGCATTGGTCTGCAAGATATCGGATGGCCTGTAGCCAAGGTCCACGCAGACATCAGATAGCTCCGCTGGCGTCGCCGCTGGCGCCAGCGTACTTTTCTGGCCGTCATGAGTAACGTGAACGATCGTTGAACGCTTGTAGTCCAATAGATGAGCCGAGTGGGTCGCGATCAAGTACTGATTTGTGGTCTCACTGAACAGGTACCTGATGAGTTTCCTTTGATAGGCGGGGTGCATGTGCACCTCAGGCTCTTCAATGCAAATAACCTTGCCTTCTAGAACCGTTGCCGCGACTGCCAGAATGACCACCTGATGAATTCCTGTCCCCAGGTGCTCAAGTGGCAGCACCTTCCCGTCATGATGCACGTTGACGGTCTGAGCCCCGTATGGAACTTCGAGCCTGGCCTGGGAGTCTCCCAGAATGCTCCTGAGGAATTCATTGATCGCCAGGAATCGGGCAGAATCGGCCTTGTAAGAGGGCGCCGGAGGATTCTGCAGCTGCTGCAACCTCCCGAGCAGACCGGCCCCGTCGTACGTTCCAGCAATGTCGTCCGGGGTGATTCTTCTAAACGCTTCGATCGTGACACACGAGGGAAGATCTGATTGCTGCTCAGACAAAAGCGTGATGAACAGCTTTCGTACGTTTTCTATGGTTGAGGAGACAGGGTTTCCATGCACATAGCTGGAAGTGAGATCCATGGCCGTCTGCACCGAAGCACTATATTTGTCCGGGGTAGCAATCTCCGCAAGAAGAGAGCTGTCTAGGTTCCGATCGGCAGTGAAACGAAACCAAGTGTCGCTACTCCCGTTTGGGTGCAAGGATGGATGCCGCATTAGCTGCATGAGGAAAATCCCAGCGGCCGACTGGTCGATTCGCTCTGGCAGATTAGGGAAGGCCTTACGTATCTCCTCCGAAGTGACGTCAATTGGGGTCGAGTATGTGAAAACGTCATCGCGTGTTGCACTATCTGGAGCATCCAGGCCGCCAAAACCGATGGCACCCGAGGTATTCAGTACCTTATCCACTGCGCGCAGAAAATTGGATTTTCCAGCATTATTCTGTCCGGCTAGAAGGTTAACCTCACCAAATGGCCCGGCAACCTGCGGATTGGGACCGAAGCTTCGATAGTTGGAAAGCCCAAAACCGCGAAGAAAGACTCTGCTCACAGGCATCCGCTCTTAGGTAGAGATAGCTCATGGCCTAGCCGCACCATCATCGCCCGTCGAGGGCCTCCGTACCGCCCATTTGGCCTAAAGGAGGCAGCAGGGACGGTGGGATCTGCAGAGTGCACCGCCCTTTACCCCCTGCACCCCGGTCGGGGTGCCTGACAGTGGCCTCGCCGTCGGCGAGGCGGTGCGATGGGCGGAATCGCATCCTCCGGTGAATACACGGGGATGAAGCGGATCGGCGGACTGGGACTCACCGCTACTTCGCAGGTCAAGGCCCTGAACCAGCGTGAGAGAGACACTCTCTTCTAAGCGCTTGGCCGCAGGTTCGAGTCCTGCCGGGGGCGCACCGCCCGTACGTCGTCAGGCCCTCCTTCGGGAGGGCCTTTTTTGCAGGTCACAGCACGGTAGCGAGGTGCGTGTAGCGAGCGCGTAAGCGGCGGGCCGCGCCGCTGCCCGGCCCCGGCACGCGGATGTAGGGGCGTCATAGAGGGGCGGGGGAATCTGGCGGTGCTGCCCGGGCAACCGCCTCAAGGGAGATTCGATGAAGTGCCCGCTCCGTCCCACGACCACGGTCAAGAACACGCCACTCGACACGGCCGCCACTCCGCCCGGCACAAACGGACGAGCTGCGCCCCCTCGGGGATGACAGCGAGGACTCCCCGCACTCCCCGGACACCCCGGACACCCCGCCGGGACGGCTGGATCCGTTCCCCGAAGCGGCCGGGCAGGATCTGCCGGACCGATGGGGCGGCTACTGAACCGGCTCCACGGGCACGGCGAGTTCATCGGACCAGCACGACATCACTTGAAGGCGTTGACGCATGACAGACATTCAGGCGGTCCGGCTCGAACAGGTCAGCAGGTGCTACGGGGCCGGCACCTCCGCGGCGGTGCGTGCCCTCGACGAGATCTCCGTGGGCTTCGAACGCACCACCCTCACCGCGATCATGGGGCCGTCCGGATCGGGCAAGAGCACGCTGCTGCAGTGTGCGGCCGGACTCGACCGGCCCGACTCGGGCCGGGTGGTCGTCGACGACGTCGATCTCGGAACGCTCGGCGAGAAGGCCCTCACCGAACTGCGCAGGGACCGGATCGGTTTCATCTTCCAGGCGTTCAACCTGCTCGGCGCGCTGAGCGCCGAGCAGAACGTGGGGCTCCCCCTGCGGCTCGCGGGCCGCAGGCCCGATTCCGCGGAGGTCCGGGCCGCCCTGGCCCAGGTGGGACTCGGCGAGCGCGCCAAGCGGCTGCCCTCGCAGCTGTCCGGCGGCCAGCAGCAGCGGGTGGCCATCGCCCGCGCGCTGATCACGGCGCCCGCGGTCCTGTTCGCCGACGAGCCCACCGGTGCCCTGGACAGCAGCAGCAGCCGGACCGTGCTGAAGCTGCTGCGGTCCCTGGTGGACGACCAGGGGCAGACCACGATCATGGTGACGCACGACCCGGTCGCCGCCTCGTACGCGGACCGGGTGGTCTTCCTCGTCGACGGACGCATCACCGGTGAGATGCGGGAGCCGACCGCGCAGGGTGTCGCCGAGCACATGGCCCTGCTGGAAGCGGACACGGCGCCCGCACGTGTGGGCGGTGGCGAGTGATGGGGAAGTCCTCCCTCCTGGTTCCCGTCGCGGTGGCCACGCTGCGCAAACGGTGGACCGGCTTCGCCGGCTCGTTCGTCGCGCTCACCCTGGGCGTGGCGCTCATCGCCGCGTCGGGCCTGCTCGTCAGCACGTCGGCGGGGCTGGAGAACAACGACCCGACGGCGCCGTCCCTGAAGAAGCTCCTCACGTTCATGGCCGGGATGTCCGGCTTCGTGTCGCTGTTCGTCGTGGCGTCGACGTTCGCCTTCGCCGTCGCGGGCCGGCGCCGCGAGACGGCTCTGCTGCGGGCCGTCGGCGCCACCCCGCGGCAGATCAGGCTGCTGGTGATCGGCGAGTCGGTGTTGGTCTCGCTCGTCGCCGCGGTCGCCGGTTCGCTCCTGGGCCCGGTGCTCGCACCGCTCTTCGCCCGGTGGCTGGTCGCCCGCGGCGCCGCCCCGGAGGGCTTCACCGTGGAGTTCTCGGCCGGGCCGCTGCTGATCGCCTCGGCGGTCGAGGTGGGCGTGGCGGTGCTCGGCGCCTACGCGGCGGCCCGCCGCGCCGGCCGGGTACGCCCGGTCGAGGCGCTGAACGCGGCCGCGGTGGACGGCAGGGTGATGACGGCCGGCCGCTGGGTGTGGGCCGTCGCCTACCTGGCGCTCTTCGGCACGGTGGTGGCCCTGTTCGCCACCATGCCGCCCGGCATGCAGCAGGACCCGCAGCTGCGTGACCCGCAGAACCTGCCGGTCTGGGCGCTGTTGATCGACGTCATGGCCATCATGGGGCTCGCGCTGTTCGCCCCGGTGCTCGTCCCTCCACTGGTCCGGCTGCTGACCCTGCCGGTGCCGCTGGCGGCGGGCGCGGTCGGGATGCTGGCGCGGCAGAACGCGCTGGCCGCGGTGCGCCGGACGGTCTCCACCGCGACCCCGGTCTTCCTGGTGATCGGCCTGAGCGGCACGGTGGTGGGCTCCACGCTCGCCTTCGGCGAGGCCAGGGCCCAGCAGTCACGTGCGGCGCTCAGCGCGCAGTACGTGGTCGAACCGGAGGACGGGTCCAGGCTCTCCGACGCCGCGGTGCGGCATCTGCGGGACCTGCCCGACGGCCGGACCACCACCGTCCGCCCCACGCTCGTCTCCGACCTGGGCGGCGGCATGACCGGCGGGACCGTCGCGGCCACCGCCATCGACGGCGACGCGGCCGCGACCTGGAAGCTGAAGACGGAAGCGGGTTCGCTCGACGCGCTGAAGGGCGCGTCCGTCGCGGTCTCCAGCGACCTCGCCGCATCCCACGACTGGCGGGTCGGCGACCGCCTGGACGCCGCGATGGCCGACGGCACCCCCCTCACCGTGAAGGTGGTCGCCCTCGTCGAGACGCCGCTCAGCCTCTCCGAAGTGCTGCTCCCGTACGCCTCGGTGGCGGCGCACCTGACGGGTGACGAGCAGCCCACCGCCGCGTTCGTCTCCACCGGCTCCGGCGCCGCACCGGCACTGGCCGCCGCCGACGGGGCGAAGGTCACTCCCGCCGCGGAGTGGGGCAGCGGCGACGACGACCCGCGGGCCCGCAGCGACTGGATCACCATGATCACCATCCTGGGGCCGGCCCTGCTCTACGCGCTGATCGCCATCATCAACACGATGATGATGTCCACCGGCGACCGGCTGCGGGACTTCGCCACGCTCCGGCTGACCGGGGGCAACGACCGGCAGGTCCTGTCCATGGTCGGGGTGGAGGCGGTCCTGACCGCCGCGACCGCGACCGTGCTCGCCGTACTCGTCACCACCGGCACCCAGGCCGCGAGCCTGATGCTCATCAACCGCCGCGTCCTGGACGCCGGTTCGGCGCTCTCGCTGAGCCTGCCGTGGACGGCCATCGGTGCCAGCGCGCTGGCGGCGCTCGCCCTCGCGCTCGTCTCCAGCGTCCTCCCGGCCCGGCTGGCGCTGCGCGCCCGCGCCCTGGACCTGGCCGGCGTCCGGCAGTAGCACCCGCCGCAGAGGTCCGCCGGCGGCGTCAGCTCGCCAGCGCGGCGGGGAAGGGCCGGTGCACGACGGGTGCCTGCGCGCACAGCAGGACGAGCCGGTGGAAGCGGTACTGCAGCGGGCCGGCGCCCGTGGCGTCGGTTCCTCTCGGCGGGCGGGCGGGCTCGATGAGGGAGCTGTCGGCCAGTTCCTCCAGCAGGTCCTCGGCGCGCTGGTCCTGGAGGCCGAGGACGGTGGCCGCCGCGGCTGCGGAGAACGGTCGCTCGCCGAGGACGGACAGCTTCGACAGGACCGTGCGGCCGGCGCCGTCCGTGCGTCGGAGCCAGTCCCGCAGGGTCCGGTCGACGTCGAGGCCCCCGAAGCTCAGCTCGCTCAGCCGGGCCCCGGGGTCGGCGAGGCGCCGGGCGAGCCGGGCCGGCGACCAGTGCGGCCGGGAGACGAGCTTTGCCCCCGCGATCCGCAGGGCGAGTGGCAGCCCGGCGCAGTGGCCGACGAGCTGGGCGGCGGCCTCGGGGTCGGCGGCCACCCGTGCGGCACCGGCCAGGGCCGAGAGCAGCTCCAGCGCCGCGTCGTCGTCCATCGGCCCGACCGCGAGGGTGACAGGTCCGGTGGACACGACGAGGTGGCTGTTTCCGGTGACCAGGGTGGCGGAGTGGGCGCTGGCGGGCAGCAGCGGGTCGAGCTGGTCGCTGTCCACCGCGCCGTCGAGGATGACCAACAGCCGGCGGCCGGCCGTGCGGGTGCGGTAGATCCGGACGAGTTCGTCGAGGTCGTGGGAGACCCGCTCGGACACCTCGTGCCCGAGCGCCCGCAGCAGCCCGGCGAGAACCCGGCGCGGGTCCTCGGGTCTCCCGTCACGGCCGACGAGTTCGGCGTGGAGCTGCCCGTCGGGGAAGTGTTCCTGGGCCGCGTGGGCGGCGCGCACGGCGAGGGCGGTCTTGCCGACCCCGGCCATCCCGGTGATCAGGCAGCGCCGCGCCTTCGGAGCGTCCTGCGCGTCGCCCGGGGCGAGCAGGGCCCGCAGGACGGCCAGTTCGCGTTCCCGGCCGGTGAACGGGGCGATGTCCGGCGGCAGCATGGCGGGCGGACGGTCATCGGAGCCGGAGCGGACGACCGCGAGCCCGGCCGGAGCCGCGCCGAGCACGTGCCCAGCCGGAGCCGAGGCGAGCGCGCGTACGGCCCGTGCGACACCGACATCGGCACCGGTACCGACACCGGCACCGACGGCCGTCCCGGGCTCGGGCGCCCAGGCCAAGTTGCCGCACAGAATCCCCTGATGGGCCTCCCGCAGATCGTGGCCGGGGTCGACACCGAGTTCGTCAGCGAGCAACTCCCGGCCCTCGTCGAACACCTGGAACGCCTCGGACTGCCGGCCGCACCGGTACAGGGCCGTCATCAGTTGGGCCCGCATGCGCTCGCGCAGCGGGAATTCGACGACCAGGCGGATGAGTTCGGCGGTGATCCGCTGGTGTCCGCCGAGTGCGAGATCGGCTTCCAGCCGGTTTTCCAGCGTGGCCGCGTACTCCTCCTGCCAGTGCGGAGCCTCTTCCTCCTCAAGGAATTCGGTGACATCCGCGAGGGCGGGGCCGCGCCAGAGATCCAGCGCATTGCGCAGCAGGGTGCCGGCCGCGTCGTAACGCCCGTCCTGGAGCGCCTGCCGGCCGGACCGGTCCAGCCGTTCGTACTCCACCACGTCGAGCAGGCAGCCGGTCGTGACGATCACGTACCCCGGCGCCCGGCGCTCCAGGGACACCTCGGGTTCCAGGAGCTTGCGCAGCCGCGAGACGTACGTGTGGATCTGGGCGCTCATCGTGGCCGGTGGGTCCGCACCCCACAGCAGCGCGCTGAGCCGGGAATCCGGCACCACCCGGCCCCTGGCCAGCAGAAGCGCTGCCAGCACCGTGCGCATCTTCGTTCCCGGGACGGCGATACGCAGACCCTCACGTCTGGCCTCGACCGGCCCGAGCAAGTGGAATTCCATGGCTCCCCGTTCGGCGATGGTCGTGATCCGGCTGTGCCGGTCACCCTGCCGAACGGCTGTGTTGTCCCGATTTTGATGTGATTTCGATGCCGTGCTTGAGATATCAGTGCCCACAGACTTGCGCAGGTCCTATGCCGGAGCCACGGCCGCTCTATACGGCACGCTCTTTCGTGCGTCGAAACCCGTTGCGCAGCCGGGACACTCGATGGCCGGATACCGTCGTCGTACGGCGATGTGAGAGGTGGCCCCGCGGCAGACGTCCGATGACAATGCAGGGAAGGTGCACCGGGGGGTGCAAGGTGAGCCAGGGGGCCGTAGATGCAGCAGATCGCCTTCCGGCTTCTGGGACCGTTGGACGTACGGTTCGGCGGCAGTTCACTCGCTCTCGGGGGGCCGAGGCAACGCACCGTCCTGACGATGCTTCTGCTCGCGCCGGGCCGGGTCGTCTCGGTGGACAGCCTCATCGACACCGTGTGGCCGAACGGCGCACCGGCCACCGCGCGCAACCAGATCGCCATCTGTGTGGCCGCGCTGCGCAAGGTCCTCAGAGCGGCGACCGGCGGCAGCGACCTGATCGTGACCGCTCACCCCGGCTACACGCTCATCGCCCGCGCCCACCGCATCGACGTTGTCGACTTCGAGGAGCGGGTGGGCCGCGCCCGCGAGGCGGCCCGCGGCGGGCAGACCGCCGAGGCCTGCGACATCTTCGCGGAGGCGCTGTCCCTCTGGCGCGGCCGGGCGCTGGACGGTGTCACCGGTGTCCGGGTCGAGCAGGAGGCCGGCAGGCTGGAGGGGCTGCGACTGGACGTGCACGAGGAGTACGCCGGGCTGCGGCTCCAGCTGGGCCACCACCACGCCCTGGTTCCCGAGCTCTCCGCACTCGTCGCTGAGCACCCGCTGCGCGAACAGGCGAGGGCCCATCTGATCCTGGCCCAGTACCGTTCCGGGCGGCGGGCCGAGGCACTGGCCGCCTTCCGGGAGGGCCGGCGGTTCCTGGTGGAGGAGATGGGCATCGAGCCCGGACCGGTCCTCCAGGGGCTGCACGATCTCGTCCTGCGGGACTCGCCGGAGCTCACCCAGCCCCCGGCCGGCCCGGCTCCCGCGCCCGCGCCCGCGCCCGCGCCCGGCGTACCGTGCCAACTCCCTGTCGAGTCCGCCTCGTTCACCGGCCGGTCCCGGGAACTGGGCGCGCTGGAGCGGATGCTGGACGAACGGCTCGGCCGGTCGCCCCTGGCCATGGCGGCCATCAGCGGCATCAGTGGCGTCGGGAAGACCGCACTCGCCGTCCACTGGGCCAACCGGATCGCCGCGCGCTTCCCCGACGGGCAGCTCTTCACCGATCTGCGCGGGTACGACGAGCTGGACGATCCCGTCTCCCCCGCCACCACGCTCGACCGGTTCCTGCGCGCGCTGGGCGTGCCCGCGCCGCAGATCCCCGCCGACCCCGGCGAACGCGCCGCGCTCTACCGCAGCGTGCTGGGCGGCAAGCGGGTGCTGATCGTGCTCGACAACGCCCGTTCGCTCCAGCAGATCCGGCCGCTGCTGCCGGGCAACGGCCGCTGCTGCGTGCTGATCACGGGCCGCGACCCGATGGACGAGCTGCTCGGTGACTACGCCGTGCTGCAGATCGGGCTCAACGCGATGGCCGCGGACGAGGCGACCGCGCTGCTCGCCGGGATCGCCGGCGGCAACCGGATCGGCGTCGACCCGGCCGCCACCGCACGTCTCGGCGAACTCTGCGACCGGCTGCCGCTGGCCCTGCGGATCGCCGGCGCCCGGCTGGCCGCCAAGCCGCACTGGTCGGTACGGACGCTGGTCAGCCGGCTGGAGGACCAGCGGCGGCGGCTGGACGAGCTGAGCCCCGGAGAAGGGGGCGTGCGCGCCGGGTTCCGGCTGAGCTACCGCGATCTGCCGCCCGCCGCGCGGAAGCTGTACCGGCGGCTCGGGCTGCTGGCCGTGCCCGACTTCGCGGCCTGGGTCGGCGCGGCCCTCCTCGACACCGATCCGGTGGAGGCGGAGAACCTCATCGAGCAGTTCGTGGACGCGCAGCTCCTTGAGGTGGCGCACTCCTCCGGTCCCGGCATCCGCTACCGGTTCCAGGACCTGCTGCGGCTGTTCGCCTGGGAGCGCGCGCAGGACGAGGAGAGCGAGGAGGAACGTGGGGCCGCGCTGGAGCGGGCGTACGGCGGCTGGCTGACGCTCGCCGACTCGGCCCGCCAACGCGCCTACGGCGGCGGCCACTCGGTGGTTTACGGACCGGTGCGAAGACTTCCCCTGCCGACGGATCTGGTGGACGAGCTGCTGGACGATCCGATGATGTGGTTCGAGTCGGAGCGGACCGCGCTCGCAGATGTCATCGGCCAGGCCTCCGGCACCGACCGCTCGGCGTACGCCTGGGGCCTGACCGTCAACAGCACGACGCTCTTCGAGGCGAAGAACTACCTGGAGGACTGGCGTTCCTGTGCCGAGAACGCGCTGGCCGCCGCGGAACGCACCGGGGACCGCCTCGGGGAGGCGACGATGCTGCGCTCACTGGGGACGCTGGCGATCTACCAGCGCCGGTACGAGGAGGCGAGGTCCTGGCTGCTGCGCTCCCTGACGCTCTTCGACGCGTGCGGCGAGGTCCACGGACGGGCGGTGACACTCCGCAACCTCGCGCTGTGCGCCCGCTTCTCCGGTGAGCTGGACGAGGCCGCGCGCGGCGCGCGGGAGTCCTTGGAGGGGTTCCGTCAGGCGGGCGACACCGCGGGTGAATCCCATGTCCTGGGGCTGCTGGCCCAGCTCGAACTGGAGCGCGGAAACGTCCGTGCGGGCATGGCGCTGTGCACGGAGGCGATCGCCAAGAGCCGGGAGGCCAGCTCCGTACGGGGCGAGACGCAGAACACCTACCGGATGGCGGAGGCCCTGCTGCGGCAGGGTGATCCGGCCCGTGCCCAGGAGGTCTGCTACAAGGTGCTGGAGCTCACCCGCGAGGACGGCGACCGGCTCGGCGAGGCGCACGCCCTGCGCGGCATCGGCGAGGCGAGCTGGCGGCAGGGCCGGACGGAGGCCGCGCAGACCGTGCTGCGGGAGGCCCTCGAAGCGGCCGAGGAGGTCGAGGACCGCTTCCTTCAGGCCCGGATCGAGGCGGACGTCGGCTTCGCCCTGGCCGTGCACGGCGCCTCCGACCCGGCGAGCCGGCTGCTCGCGGCCCGCGAGGTGTTCGACGCGCTGGGCGCGCGCATCTGGCGGGACCGGATGGACCGTGCGGTCGCCCTGGTCGGCGCGCCGGACTCCGGGCCGGTCGCGGCCGAGGAGCTGGCCCTGATCCTGGAGAGCTGAGCCGCCGCGGCTGCCACCCGCTCGTCCCCCCGCCGGGCGTCTCGTCCCCCCGCCGGGGCGTCTCGTCAGCCCGCGAAGGCCAGCAGGACGAAGGCGGCCAGCGAGAGCGCGGTACGGAAGCGGTGCAGGGCATTCCAGCGGGCCTCGAAGGCGGTACGGGCGGCACTGTCGCCGCCGCCGTCCCCTGGCTCGGCGGCACTGTCGCCGCCACCGCCCCCTGGCTCACCGCCTCCTCCGGGCTCCCTCTCCGACTGCGCCAGGGCCTGGTTCAGCGGGATGTTCCCGGCGATCGTGACGAGGTGCGAGACCACGGCGCAGACCAGCGCCACGGCCACCAGCGCCCAGCCGTCCTCGCCGTACTCGGTGAAGGCCGCGACGGCCGGGAAGGCGATCACGCCGAGGAAGAGGACCAGGAAGGCGGGCCCCGGAACCTTCTCGTTGAAGCGGCGCATCGCCGCGGCGAAGGCTTCGTCGGACAGGGCGGCAAGACCGGGCATGATCGCGACGAGGAACGTCAGCATGAAGCCGGCGTAGAGGCCGGTCGTGATCACGGCGAGAGTCAGGAACAGGGAGTCCATGGGCCCATCATGGCGTGCCCGGACCGGCCGCACCGCCCGATTTCGCAGGCCTGTACGACCGGTTCGCGACGCATGACGTGAAGCTGGATGTGACCGAGGTCGCCCTGTCCGAGGTCACCGACGAGTTGGTGTGGTGCGGCGCGGCGGCGCTCAGTCCATCTCGCCCTCTCCCGTGCCGCTTCCGGTGTCGGAGCGGCCGCCCTTGAGGCGGTCCGCCCGGCCGATCGCCTCGGCCAGCTTCGCCACCGAGTCGTCCTCCGTCGTCCGGGCCAGCTCACGCGCCCTGGTGGCGAGTTCGCCGAGTCCGGGCGCGCCCGGCAGCGCGCCGCCGCGCAGGCTGTCGGCGAAGTAGGCCGCCACCGCGGTCACTTGGAGCCGGGTACTGCGGCCGCCCCACAACTCGCCGTCGATCGCGCCCGTCCCGACCGAGCCCGTCCGCTCGTGCGGGGCCCGGGTGGCGGGGTCGAGCCAGCGCACGGTCGCGGTCGCCACACGGCCCGAGGCCCCGTCCCGCAGCCGCACGGCGTAGAGCGCCGTCACCGTGTGTCCGGGGCCGATCTCGCCGCCGTCCACGCTGTCGTCGCGGAAGTCGTCGTCGGCGACCTTGCGGTCCTCGTACCCGATCAGCTTGAACTTCTCCACGGTCTTCGGGTCGAAGGCGACCTGTGCCTTGGCGTCGCGCGCCGTCAGTTCGAGGTGCGCGGGCAGCTGGTCGACGAAGACCTTGCGTGCCTGTTCCTCGTCGGCGATGTACGTGGTGTGGCCGTCGCCCTTGTTGGTGAGCTGTTCCATGAAGGCGTCGCCGTAGTCGCTGCCGACACCGACGCCGAACAGGGTGATGCCGTACTCGCGGCGGGCGGAGTCGATCCGCTCCAGGATGGCCTCGGCGTCGGTCTCGCCGGTGTTGGCCAGGGCGTCGGAGAGCAGGACGACACGGTTGTTGGCGCCCTTGCGGTGGCCGTCGACCGCCTCGTCGTAGCCGCGCCGGACACCCGCCGCCACATTGGTGGAGTCGGTGGGTTCCATGGAGTCGACGGCGTCGTGGATCTTTCCGCGGTGGTCCCGCAGCCGGGTCATCGGCAGCAGGGTCTTCGCCTCGTCGCTGAAGGTGACCAGGGAGACGGAGTCGTCGTCACGCAGTTCGTCGGTGAGGATGCCGAGCGAGGTCTTCACCAGTCCGAGGCGGTCGGGCGAGGCCATCGAGCCGGAGATGTCGACGACGAAGGTGAGGGCGGCGGGAGGCCGTTCGGCGCTGGTCGGCGCGGCCTTGGTGGCCAGGCCGACCCGCACCAGGGACCAGCCACCGCCCTCGTCCTGGCCTCCGCCGGGCCGTGCGCCGTCGACGGAGACGGTGAAGCCGTTGCCGGCCGGGCGCCGGTAGCCCTGGCGGAAGCTGTTGACGAACTCCTCGGGCCGTACGGTCTCCGGGGCCGGCAGCCTGCCGTCGTCGAGGGTGCGGCGCGCGTAGCCGTACGAGGCGGTGTCGACGTCCAGCGCGAAGGTGGAGAGGTAGTCGGGCGGGGCGGACTCTCTCAGCCGGTCGGACTTCTCCGCTCCGGACGCGTCCTTCGCCCCGTCCTCGGCCGCCCCGCCGGCCGCGGACCCGCCGGTGGCGGCCGGTGCGGGCGCGGGCGCCCGTTTGCCGCGTTCGGCGGCGCTCGTGTCGTGGGACGTCCCGCCCCCCGAGCAGCCCGTGAGCAGCACGCCCCCGGCGAGGAACAGCCCCACCGCTCCCCGGTACAGCCGTGTCCGGCGTTCCATCCCCTACCCCCAGTGTCGTCGTGTCACCACTTGTGAATGTGACGTGCGAGCGGGGGCGCCGGACTCGGCGAAGACGTTGCGGAAGGATCTCGATGCGGCAACGGAAGGCGGAGGTCCGGCGGAATGTCAAGGTCAGGACACGATGTCCTTACGGCTGAACCCACGGAAGGCGAAGGCGAACAGGATCAGGGCATACGTCACCGAGATGGCCGCGCCCTTCGCCATGCCGCCCCACTCCAGGTCGGGCTGGAGCGCGTCCGCCCACGCGAACTGCCAGTGGGCGGGCAGGAAGTCGCGCCAGGAGCCCAGCGCGGTGACGGCGTCCAGCACATTGCCGACGATGGTCAGCCCGACCGCGCCGCCCACCGCGCCCAGCGGGGCGTCCGTCTTGGTCGACAGCCAGAACGCCAGTCCCGCGGTGACGAGTTGCGACACGAAGATGAAGGCGACGACGAGCGCGATCCGGGGCACGGTGTCCCCGGTGGCGAGTGCTCCGCCGGTCGGCAGTTCGAGCGGGCCCCAGCCGTACGCGGCCGCTCCCGCAGCCAGTGCGACGAGCGGCAGCAGCACCATCGCGGCGAGGCTGAAGCCGAGCGCCACGACGAGCTTGCTCCACAGCAGTCTGGCCCGGGGCACGGGCGCCGCCAGCAGATAGCGCAGCGAGGACCAGCTCGCCTCGGAGGCCACGGTGTCGCCGCAGAACAGCGCTACCGGGACCACCAGCAGGAACCCGGCCGAGACGAACAGGCAGGTCGCCGCGAAGTTCGCCGCGGACGCCGTCGCGGTGTCCATCAGGGTGAGCCGCTCACCGCCCCCCGGCCCGCCGTCCGGGGTGCCGCCGATCGCGAACGCGATGATCAGGATGAACGGCAGCGCGGCCAGCACCCCGCCCATCAGCAGGGTGCGCCGCCTGCGCAGCTGGCGTACCGCCTCCACGCGCAGCGGGAGGGTGCGCCGGGCGCGGTATCCGGGCGCCTCGGGGGCCTCGGCGACTTCGGCTGCGGTACTCATGCGGAGCCTCCGGAGATCAGGGTGAGGAACGCGTCCTCCAGGCGGCGGTGCGGTCCGACACCGGTCAGCGGCACGTCCAGGCGCACCAGTTCGGTGACGAGCTGCGGCGAGGTGGCGCCGTCGAGCCGGACGAGCAGTCCGTGCGCGTCGTCGGTGCGGACGGCGGAGCCGATCCCGGCGAGCGCGGCGATCTTCTCGACGAGCGGTTCGGTGATCTCCTCGGCGGAGGTGACCAGCACCATGTCCCCGGATCCGGTGATCTCGGCGACGGGTCCGGCCTGGACGAGCCGGCCCCGGTCCATGACCACCAGGTGGGTGCAGGACTGCTCGACCTCGGAGAGCAGGTGGCTGGAGACGATGACCGTACGGCCGCCGGCCGCGTACCGGATCATCACGTCCCGCATCTCGCGGATCTGGGGCGGGTCGAGTCCGTTGGTCGGCTCGTCCAGGATGAGGAGGTCCGGCATGCCGAGCATGGCCTGGGCGATGGCGAGGCGCTGCCGCATGCCCTGCGAGTACGTACGGACGGCACGGGCCAGGGCGTCGCCCAGCCCGGCGATCTCCAGGGCCTCCTCGATGTGGGAGTCCCCGGCGGGCCGCCCGGTGGCCTGCCAGTAGAGCTCCAGGTTGGCGCGGCCGGACAGGTGCGGCAGGAATCCGGCGCCCTCGACGAAGGAACCGACCCGGGACAGCACGGGGGCGCCGGGCCGGATGGCCCGCCCGAAGACGCGGATCTCGCCGTCGTCGGGCGTGATGAGCCCCATCAGCATGCGCAGGGTGGTGGTCTTTCCGGCGCCGTTGGGGCCGAGGAGCCCGAGCACCTGTCCCTTCTCCACCCGGAAGGACAGCTCGCGCACCGCGTACCGGTCGGCGGACTTGGCGTACTTCTTCGACAGCCCGGTGATCTGCAGCGGTACGTCGGTGAGTGCGGGGTCGGGCGCGGGGGTGGCGGTCCGGCGCCGGGCGGTGAGCAGCAGGGCGGCGGCGATCACGACGGCGGCGGCCGGCAGCCCCCAGGTCCACCAGGGCAGGGTGGCCGACGCGGTCTTCAGGCCGGGGGCGGTGGGGATGGTCAGTGGCCCGTCGAGGGAGACGGTGTACGTGGTCGGCGCGGCCGGGGAGGCGTAGCCGAGGTCGGTGGCGGCGAGCACGAGACGCAGGCGGTGGCCGGAGTCGAGTTCGTGGTCGACGGCGGGCAGCGTCAGTTCGAGCGGCTTGCCCTGCTGCTCGGGGGTGATCCGGTAGGGGGCGACGAGCTGGGACGGGAGCACCTGCTGCTTCCCGTCCGGCGAGACGTCGTACACCTTGCCGAACAGCACCGCGTCGCCCTGCCCCGCCTTCACGTCGACCCGCACGGTGGGCGAGCCGGTGATGCGGCGGGAGGTGGTGAGAGGGGCGGAGTCGAAGGTGGCGTGCTGGCCCGGGAAGTCGATGGAGAGGCCGACGCCGAGCGTGGAGAGCTGGGCGAGACCGCCGCCGACGCCGGGAACGGCGGAGATGGCGGGCGGACTGGCCCCGGCGGGGTTGCTGAACTTCTGTGTGCCGCCGCGCAGTTCGACGGTCTCCCCGCCGCTGGTCAGCCCGGGGTAGGTGGCGCTGCTCGCGCCGCGGGTGAGGGCTGCTCCGTCGGTGGAGTCGATGCCGCCGGTCCGGGTGACGCGGAAGGCGGGTCCGGTGTCGGCGCCCTTGTCGTCCTTCAGATAGCGGTCGAACCAGGACCCGACCCGCTTCTGCACCCGGCCGGTCTCCATGTCGCCGCCGTCGTGCCCGCCGGCGATCCAGTCGACGGCGACGGGTGCGCCGTTGGCCCTGATGGCCCCGGCCATGGCGTCGGCCTGGCCGAGCGGGAAGAGGGAGTCGGTCTGTCCCTGCACGATCAGCGTGGGGACCTTGATGCGGTCGGCGACGGCGCTCGGGGAGCGTTCGGTGAGCAGCGCCCGCGCGGCGGCGTCCGGCTTCCCGCTGACGGCGACCCGTTCGTACATGTCGCAGAGCTGCTTCTCGAAGTTCGCGCAGCCGCCGCCGGAGGTGACGAAGATGCCGGCCCAGAGCTTCTTGAACACCCCGTCGGGGAAGAGTGCCCCGGCGAGGTTCCAGTAGGTGATCTCCGGGGCGATGGCGTCGACGCGCTTGTCGTACCCGGCGGCCAGGAGCGAGACGGCGCCGCCGTAGGAGGCCCCCGTCACGCCGACGCGAGGGTCGCCCTTGCGGTCGAGCTGGACCTCGGGCCGGCCGGCCAGCCAGTCGATCAGCCGGGAGACGTCCCTGACCTCGCGGTCGGGTGCGTTGAGCGAGATCTTGCCGCCGGACTTCCCGAACCCGCGGGCGGACCAGGTCATGACGGCGTACCCGTCGGCGGCCAGCTTCTCGGCCTGGGCCCGGGTCTCGGCCTTGCTGCCGCCGAAGCCGTGGCCGATGAGCACGGCGGGCCTGCGCCGCGTGCCGCCGGTGGTGAAGTACGAGGTGTCGAGGGACACCCCGTCGACGCGCATCATCCGGTCCTGCCGGTGCACGGCCGGTGCGCTGTCGTCGGCCACGGCGGTCCAGGTGCCCGCCCCGGCCAGCACGACGAGCGCGGCGATGCCCGCCGCCCACCGGCCTCGGCTGCGGGGCAGCAGGCGCCGCCACCGGGACGTACGCGCAATAGGGGTCTCCATGTGTCGACCCTAAGCGGCCCGCCGCCCCGCCTACGCTGCCGTCAGGCGGAAGTGCCCGGCCTCCTCAAGGCGTACGGCACGTCCTGCGCGTACTCCGCTCGCGGTATGCCCACCGGGCGGCCCGGCCCGACCTCCGAAAGGCCCTCCATGGACAACCCGGTGGAAATCCGGCGCGCCACGACCGTCGCCGAACTCGAAGCAGCCCAGCACCTCTACGACGGCCCGGCGCGCCCGGAGTGGGCGGCCCGCTTCCTCGCCGCGGACGGCCATCTGATGGCGATCGCCTACGTGGCCGGCGTCCCGGCCGGCTTCGTGTCCGGCATCGAGATGCTGCACCCGGACAAGGGGACGGAGATGTGCCTGTACGAGCTCTCCGTCGACGCGGCCTACCGCCGCCGGGGCATCGGCCGGGCGCTGACGCGGGCGCTGGCCGCGGTGGCCGAGGAGCGGGGCTGCTACGACATGTGGGTGGGCGTGGAGACGGACAACGAGGCGGCCCTGGCGACGTACCGCTCGGCGGGCGCGGCGGACGACGGGCGTTTCGCCATGCTGACGTGGGGGTTCGAGGCCGCGGAGTGACCGTGCGGTCTCAGCCCTTGAGGCCGGCCATGAGGTCGTGCATGTCGCTGATCATGGCCGGCTGGTAGGGCGCGAGGTCCGGCACCTCCTCGTCTCCGCCGCTCATCGGCGGGCCGTTGCCGTCGTCGTTGTACGAGGCGTAGGCGGCCAGCCGCAGGGAGAGGACGGCCCCGCCCTCCAGTACCCGCAGTTCGCAGGCGTCGTCCTCCATGGACAGCAGGTAGGCCCTGTCGCCGAGGTCCGGGACCTCCTCCACCTCGGTCTGCGGGTCGACGCCCAGTTCGGTCTCGTTCCGCCCGGCCTCGAACTCGGCGCGCGGGTCGGTCTCCTTGTGCAGGGCGATCGTGATCGCGACCGAGTAGTGGAGGGACCACCCCTCGTCCTCCTGTGCCTCTCCGCCCTCCGGCCGCAGGGAGATGAGGCAGTGGGTGCGGTCGAGTGCGGCATGGCGCAGCATTCGCGAGTCGATCGGGTCCTCCGGCTCCCTCGGCGCGATCGCCGCACCGATCGACTTCAGCCGTATGTCCGGGCAGGGGTCCCGGTCCAGCCGGTAGCCGTGCAGGTCGGGCGTCCGGTCAGCCGGTGCGTACACGACGAACGCCGTCGCCCACAGGGCCGAGGCCACCACGGCTCCGCCGAGCGCCCACAGCCCCTTCGCCCACCGCCGGGGAGTGCGCGGCGCCCGGTCCGCCGGCGTCGGGGCCGCGAGGTCCAGCACCTCCCGGTCATCCGGCGCGTCGAACCCGCCCGTCATCTCCGGCTCGGAAATCATGCTGCTCCCCCTCGGCCGCCGCCCCACGCACCCCGTGCCTCAGCACGATGATCCCACCGCCGTCCACCGGGCCGGCCGCCTTCCGGCCCGGCCCGTTCGACGTTCGCCGCGTCTTCGTGCCCACACGCTGGTCAGCGCAGAGGCTGATCCACTTCTGCGGCACGCCTCAGTAGGCGGTGCTGAGTTCCCAGAACCGGAAGACGGTCGAGCTGTCCAGGCAGTTCTGCAGGCCTCGGACGTTCTCGTGGGCGACCGCGTACTGCTTGCCCTGCCAGAGCGGCAGAATCGGCAGCTGTTGCGCCACGATGCCCTGCAGTTTCATGTACTCCTGCCGAGTGCTCGCGCGATCCGTCATGGACGAGGTCCGCGGGATGATCCGGTCGACGATCTCCTCGTTGTCGTAGTTGTTCGACAGGACGTTGCCCTCGCCGAAGAACGGCTGGGTGAAGTTGTCCGGATCGGGGTAGTCCGGCACCCAGCCCTTGACGTAGACGCCGTACTTGCCATCGGCGATCCCCTTCTCGTACTCGTCGAAGGCGACGGACTTCATCCGGGCGTCGAAGAGTCCGCTCCGGTTCAGCTGATCGGCAATGGTCTGCAATTCGTCGTCGGTGGCGGGTCCGTACCGGCTCGGGGTGGACCAGAGGGTGAGTTTCACCTTGTCCGCTATGCCCGCGTCCCGCAGCTCCGCCTTCGCCTGTTTCGGCTTCGGGCTGTCCCCGTAGGTGTCGAAGAAGGAGGTGCCGTGGCCGGTGATGCCGACCGGGATGACCGAGTAGAGCGGTTCCGCCGTGGACTGGTAGACCTCGCTGACCAGGGAGTAGCGGTCGACGAGGTGGGCGATGGCCTTCCGGACGGCGAGTTTGCCGACAACCGGGTCGTCGACGTTGAAGACCATGTGCTGGACTTCGGCGCTGTTGCCCTGGATTACCTCGATGCCCCCCTCCTCCGCGGTGGACGAGGTGTCCAGAGCGGCTATCGCCTTGGCGCTGAGGCCGCGGTAGGCGATGTCGACGTCGCCCTTCTCCAGAGCCGACCGGAGGGCCTGCTGGTCACCCCGGAAGAGCTTGAGGGTCACGCCCGAGTTCTTCACCTCGGCGGTTCCGTGATAGCCCGGGTAGACCGAGAAGACGGCTTTCCCCTTGTCGATGGAGTTCAGCCTGTAGGGACCCGAGCCAACCGCCTTGCCGCCCTGCAGCAGGCGGTCCTCGGGGTAGACCCGGCGGTCCACTATGGACCCGCCCCCCGAGGCGATCTTGCTGGGGAACGTCGCGTCGGGCACCTTGAGGCGGAAGACGACGGTCTTGTCGTCCGGGGTGCGGATCGACGAGATCGTGGAGAGCAGCGGCGCCGGGCCCGCAGGGTCGTTGATCCTGATCGTCCGGTCGAAGGAGTACTTGACGTCCGCCGACGTGAGGCGGTTGCCGTTGCTGAACTTCAGTCCGTCACGCAAGGTGCAGGTGTACGTTCTGCTGCCGTCGGAGAACTCGCACTCCTTGGCGGCCTCCGGCACGGGAGTGGACGCTCCGGGCGGAAAACTCAGCAGGGACTGGAAGACGTTGTTGAACAGCAGCCAGGACCCCGGGTCGTATCCCGAGGCCGGATCCGTGGCCAGGATGTCGTCGGACATCCCCACGACCATCCTGCTCTCGGAGCCCTGGGAGCTGCAGGCCGTTAATAAAACCGCTGCCAGTCCCCCGGCGATCAGGGTGCTCGGCCGCCTCGTACGAACCTTCACAGAATGTTCCTCATGCTCTCGGCCGGCCGCGTGGGGGGTGTCCCCGGACAACCGGATCAGGTCGGAAACGACAGCGAACACCGCGACCGTCCAGCTCTGCCGGCCCGACTCGTTCAGGACCGACGGACTGCCCGGACTCGGTGTTCGCCAGGAATTCTTCACATGATGACTGACCACCAAATGCCAGTCGGTGGACGGCAGTTGGCAAGCAGATATCAATCTCGTGGTGATGTCGGCAATCTACTTGCACCCCGTGATGCGCGCTGTCACATCGCGCGAAGAAATCTTCGTCCAACAGCCCGCGAACCCACTGGACCCGGCCCTACGACCTGAGCTGTCCGGATACCTCAGCGATTTACCCATTCAAGCCGGACGCTTCATACCTCTGTACAACCTGTCGGTGTATACGAACAGATTGAGGATCCCCGGGTGAACGCCGGACGAGCGGATATCGCAATCGAGTTGTCCGAGGGTTCCGGGTGGGAATCCCGCAACAGGCGCTCGGTTCACTCCGTCCCCGGGCATCCCGCCGGTGCCGGGTAGGGCCGCTCGTCCGGCAGCAGCCGGGTTGCCTCATCCGCCTTGCCCGCCCTCGCCAGTTCGTGGATCTCCCGGGCGAGCGGGGTGACATCGCGGATCGCCACCGTCCACTCGTCCGCGTACCGCCGCGCCGCCTCCCCCGCGAGACCGAGCTGGAGGGAGCGGTACGCGAGCCGGTTCAGGTGCAGGTCGCGCTCGGGGTCCCACTGGACGCGGGCCGGAGCGTGGCGGAGGCTGCGCTTCCAGGTGGCGAGGTCCGGGTGCACGCCCCGTTCGTAGTGCGACAGTTCGGCGTTGGCGAGCGCCCAGTCGAAGCCCTCGCGGGTGATCTCGACGGCCAGGACCGTCTCCTGGCCCTCCTTCGCCGCCCAGCCGCAGCGGTACATCATCCACAGGAAGCTCGGCTTGATCCACGTCATCCGGTCACGTTTCCAGGCGGGCGGGAAGCGGCCGTCGCGGGCGGCGGGGAGGCCGAGGGCCGGGGAGTACGCCTGGTAGACGGTGACGGTCGTGCCGGTGTGGAGCGCGCGGATCTCGTGCTGCGGCGGGGTGGGTGCGGTCATGGGGACATCCCAGCACCGGCGGGCCCACCTGGGCTAACGGGTTTCCGAAGTCGCGCCGCGGTGGGCGTTCCTGACGGTCCGGCAGGCGAGGGCGGGCGAACCCTGTCACCCGCCGGCACTGACATTAGTCACACGGAGATCAGTACACGCGGCTCTGCCGGGGGCCGGGGTCCGGCGGCCAGTCTGTACGTATCGAGAGCGGGAGCCGAAGGGGCGCCGCCGACACGGGAGGAACCCGACATGAGCAGCCCGGCCGCCGCAGTCACCGCACCTGTCGCAGACGTCACGGCCGGCACGGTTCCGTTCGCCCCGCGCAAGGCGCTTCTGGACAGCCTGACGCCGCTGCTCGTGGACGTGGGCGTGCCGCTCGTCTCCTACTACCTGCTGAAGTCGACGGGCATGGGCACGTTCGGCGCGCTGGCCTGGAGCAGTGTGCTGCCGGCGGTGCGGACGGCGTGGGGCGTGGTGCGCGACCGGCGGCTCAACGGGCTCGCGGCGCTGATGGTGACGGTCAACGCGGTGGGGCTGCTGCTGAGCCTGGTGGCCGGTGACCCGCGGCTGATGCTCCTGAAGGACAGCGGGGTCAGCAGCACGATCGGTCTGGTGGTCCTGGTGACGGCGCTGCGGGGGCGGCCGATGATGTCGGCGGGGCTGCGCCCGTGGCTGACGCGGGGCGAGGCGGCCAAGTCGGCTGCCTGGCAGCGGCTTTCGACGGAGTCGGACGCGTTCCGGCGGGCCGAGATGCGGTTCTCGGCGGTGTGGGGTGCGGCGCTGCTGACCGAGTGCGCGGTGCGGGCCGTGGGCGCGTACACCGTGCCGGTCGAGACGATGGTGTGGGCGGGCTCGGTGGTCCTGGGTGCCGCGATGGTGCTGGCGTTCCTCGTCTCGGGCCGGGTGGCCGTCGTCCCGATGGAGCGGATGATCGAGGAGGCGGCCGGTACCGGCCGCTGACCTCCGGCAATCGCCGCAGGGCCGCTCCGGGGGAGCGGCCCTGCGGTCATGTCGCGTGTCCCTGGTCAGTGGTTACGGGGGAACCCCAGGTCCACGCCGGCGGGGGCGTCGGCCGGGTCCGGCCAGCGGGTGGTGGTGACCTTGCCGCGGGTGTAGAAGTGCACGCCGTCGTTGCCGTAGATGTGGTGGTCGCCGAAGAGCGAGTCCTTCCAGCCACCGAAGGAGTGGTAGCCGACCGGCACCGGGATCGGGACGTTGATGCCGACCATGCCGGCCTCGATCTCCAGCTGGAAGCGGCGGGCGGCGCCGCCGTCGCGGGTGAAGATCGCGGTGCCGTTGCCGTACGGCGAGGCGTTCATCAGCGCCACGCCCTCCTCGTACGTGCCGACGCGCAGCACGCACAGGACCGGGCCGAAGATCTCGTCCTTGTAGGCGTCCGATTCGGTGGAGACGTGGTCGAGGAGGGAGAGGCCGATCCAGTGGCCGTCCTCGAAGCCCTCGACCGTGTGGCCGGTGCCGTCGAGGACGACGTCGGCGCCCTGGGCGGCCGCGCCGGTGACGTAGGAGGCGACCTTGTCGCGGTGGGCGGCGGTGATCAGCGGGCCCATCTCGGACGCCGGGTCGTTGCCGGGGCCGATCTTGATCTTCTCGGCGCGGTCCTTGATCCGGGCGACCAGGTCGTCGGCGACGGCGCCGACCGCGACGACCGCGGAGATCGCCATGCAGCGCTCACCGGCGGAGCCGTACGCGGCGGAGACGGCGGCGTCGGCGGCGGCGTCGAGGTCCGCGTCGGGCAGGACCAGCATGTGGTTCTTCGCGCCGCCGAGCGCCTGGACCCGCTTGCCGTTGGCGGACGCGGTGGCGTGGATGTAGCGGGCGATCGGGGTCGAGCCGACGAAGGAGACGACGGAGACGTCCGGGTGGTTGAGCAGCCCGTCGACGGCGACCTTGTCGCCGTGCAGGACGTTCAGGACGCCGTCCGGCAGACCCGCCTCGGAGGCCAGTTCCGCCAGCAGGTTGGCGGCCGACGGGTCCTTCTCGCTCGGCTTGAGGACGAAGGTGTTGCCGCAGGCGATGGCGAGCGGGAACATCCACATCGGCACCATGGCCGGGAAGTTGAACGGCGTGATGCCGGCGACTACACCGATCGACTGGCGGATCGAGGAGACGTCGACCTTGGTGGAGACCTGGGTGGACAGCTCGCCCTTGAGCTGGGTGGTGATGCCGCAGGCCAGCTCGACGATCTCCAGACCGCGGGCCACCTCGCCGAGCGCGTCGGAGTGCACCTTGCCGTGCTCGGCGGTGATCAGCGCGGCGATGTCGTCGCGGTGGGCGTCCAGCAGGGCCCGGTAGCGGAAGAGGATCGCGGTGCGGGCGGACAGCGAGGACGTGCCCCATGTCGCGTACGCGTCCTTCGCGGCGGCCACCGCGGCGTCGACCTCGTCCGGGGATGCCAGCGCGACCTGGGTGGTGACGGCACCGGTGGCCGGGTCGGTGACCGGGCCGTAGTTGCCCGACGCGCCCTCGACGGTCTTGCCACCGATCCAGTGGTTGACGGTCTTCATGCTGTGACTCCTTCAGAGGTGGCGGCGTCGGTCGGTGACGTGACGTTCGTACTCTTCCCGGGCTTTTACCGCCGACGGGCGAGTGGCCGTTTCGGCTACGGCAACATCCCACCACGCCTGTGCCGGAGGGGGGCCCGACACTGTGTCTGGCGTTTCGGTCTCGACGTAGACACAAGTGGGACGGTCGGCCGACCGGGCCTCGGCCAGGGCTTCGCGCAGTTCGCGTACGGTCCCGGCGCGCAGCACCCGCATGCCGAGGGAGGCCGCGTTGGCCGCGAGGTCGACGGGGAGCGGCGGTCCGGTGAAGCCGCCGTCCGGTGACCGGTGGCGGTAGGCCGTACCGAAGCCTTCGGCGCCGACGGACGCGGAGAGACCGCCGATCGACGCGTAGCCGTGGTTCTGCAGGATGACGAGTTTGACCGGGAGGTTCTCCTGGACGGCGGTGACGATCTCGGTGGGGTTCATCAGGTACGTGCCGTCACCGACGAGCGCCCAGACCGGGCGGCCGGGGGCGGCCAGCTGCACGCCGATGGCGGCGGGGATCTCGTATCCCATGCAGGAGTAGCCGTACTCGACGTGGTACTGGAGCGGGGACCGGGTCCGCCAGAGTTTGTGCAGGTCACCGGGGAGCGAGCCGGCGGCGTTGATCAGGATGTCGTCGCCGGTGACGAGTTCGTCGAGGAGGCCGAGGACCTGGGTCTGGGTGGGGCGGGCGTCGGGGTCCTCGGCGGCGTAGGCCGCGTCGACGCGTCCTTCCCAGCGGGTCTTGGCGTCGGTGTACTCGCTCTCGTACGCGGCGTCCGCGCGGTAGTGGTGCCCGGCCAGGGCGGCGGTGAGGTCCTCCAGTGCGGTGCGGGCGTCGGCGACGAGCGGAAGCGCGCCGAGCTTGTGGGCGTCGAAGCCGGTGAGGTTGATGTTGAGGAAGCGGACGTCCGGGCCGGCGAAGAGGGTGGCGGACGCGGTGGTGAAGTCGGAGTAGCGGGTGCCGATCCCGATGACGAGGTCGGCGGTGCGGGCCAGGTCGTCGGCGGTCGCGGTGCCCGTGTGGCCGATGCCGCCGACGTCGGCGGGGTGGTCGTGGCGCAGGGCCCCCTTGCCGGCCTGGGTGGAGGCGACGGGGATGCGGGTGGCGGCGGCGAACGCGGCCAGGGTCTCCTCCGCCGCGCTGTGCCGGACCCCGCCGCCGGCGACGATCAGCGGCCGGCGGGCGGCGCGCACCGCCCGGACCGCCCGGTCGAGCTCGTACGGGTCGGGGGCGGGCCTGCGTACGTGCCAGACGCGCGGCGCGAAGAACTCCGGCGGCCAGTCGTACGCCTCGGTCTGGACGTCCTGCGGCAGCGCGAGCGTGACCGCGCCGGTCTCCGCCGGGTCGGCGAGGACCCGCATGGCCTGCAGAGCGGCCGGGATCAGCGCTTCGGGGCGGGTGATCCGGTCGAAGTAGCGGGAGACGGGCCGCAGGCAGTCGTTGACGGACACGTCGCCCGCGGACGGCACTTCGAGCTGCTGGAGCACGGGGTCGGCGGGCCGGGTCGCGAAGGTGTCGCCGGGCAGCAGCAGGACCGGGAGGTGGTTGACGGTGGCGAGGGCGGCGCCGGTGACGAGGTTGGTGGCGCCGGGGCCGATGGAGGTGGTGACGGCGTGCGCGGACAGCCGGCCCGACTGGCGGGCGTAGCCGACGGCCGCGTGCACCATGGCCTGCTCGTTGCGGCCCTGGAGGTAGGGCATCGCGCCCCCGGTCTCCAGGAGCGCCTGGCCGACGCCCGCGACGTTGCCGTGGCCGAAGATCCCCCAGGTGGCGCCGATCAGCCGGTGCCGGCGGCCGTCGCGCTCGGTGTACTGCCGGGCGAGGAAGGCGATCAGGGCCTGGGCGGTGGTGAGGCGGCGGGTGCCGGTCCCGGTCATCCGTGGGCCTCCGTCCCGTACAGCGGGAGCCGGGGGTCCACCGGCTCCCCGGGCCAGGTGTCGCGGATCCAGGTGTGGTCGGGGTGGTCGCGGATCAGCCACTCCCGCTGCTCCCCCGGGCCCGCCATGACGTTGAGGTAGTACAGGGTGCGGCCGGGCGGCGCAATGGACGGGCCGTGCCAGCCGTCGGGGATCAGGACGGCGTCCCCGCTGCGGACCTCGGCGAGGACGTCCGTGCCGCCGGGGCGGGACGGGGAGACCCGGTGGTAGCCGAGTCCGCCGTCCGCCACCTCGAAGTAGTAGATCTCCTCCAGGACGGACTCCTCGCCGGGGTGGTGCTCGTCGTGCTTGTGCGGCGGGTAGGAGGACCAGTTGCCGCCCGGGGTGAGGACCTCGACGGCGATCAGCCGGTCGCAGTCGAAGGTGTCGGCCGCGGCGAAGTTGTTGACCTGGCGCGAGCAGGTGCCCGAGCCGCGCAGCTCGACGGGTACCTCCGGCGCGGGGCCGTAGCGAGCGGGGAGTCGTCGCTCGCACTTCGCTCCTGCCAGGGCGAAGCGGCCGCCTGCGCCGGAGGCGATCTGTGCATGGGCGTCACGCGGTACGTACGCGAAGTCGGATACCCCGCTGAACACGCTCTTCCGGCCCAGCAGTTCAAAGATCTCATCTGAGATGTGCACCGTACAGCCACCGGTCAACGGCAGTACGATCCACTCGCTCTCCCCGGTGACAAGTGTGTGAACACCTCCCGGCTCCAGCTCCAGCACCCGCAGGCCCGACCGCTCCCAGCCGGCCCGTTCCGGACCGATGTCCAGGGTGTACGGACCGCTTGCCGCGCTGCCCGCGGGCACATGGTGCCCCGGCTCTCCGTGCCTCGTCGTCCCCGGCAACGTCATGCCCCTTCCCTGCCCGTCATGTCCGGTTCGAGAGCCGCGCGGCGGTCGGCGGTGACGGCACCCGCGGCGAGGGCCGCCTCGACCTCGTGCGGGAACGGCATCGCGGAGGAGCAGGCGAGCCTCGACGCGACGATGGCGCCCGCCGCGTTGGCGTACCGCATCACGCGGGCGGTGTCCCAGCCGGCGAGGAGCCCGTGACAGAGCGCGCCGCCGAACGCGTCGCCCGCGCCGAGGCCGTTGACCACCTCGACGGGGAGCGGCGGTACGTCGGACACCGTGCCGTCTCGGTGGACCGCGAGGACCCCTGCGGGGCCCTGCTTGACGACGGCCAGTTCGACCCCGGCGGCGAGGAGGGCGCGGGCGGCGGCATACGGTTCGCGTTCGCCGGTCGCGATCTCGCACTCGTCGAGGTTGCCGACGGCGACAGTGGCGTGGGCGAGCGCCTCGCGGTAGTGCGCGCAGGCGGTGGAGCCGCTCCCGTCGCCCGTCCCTGCGTCGTCCCAGAACATCGGGCGCCAGTCGAGGTCGAAGACCGTGATGCCGCGGCGACCACGTGCCCGGAGCGCGGCGAGCGTCGCCGAGCGGCTGGGTTCGGCGCACAGTCCGGTGCCGGTCATCCAGAACACCCGGGCGGCGGCGACCGCTTCCAGGTCGAGCTCGGATGCGTACATCTCCAGGTCCGGGGCCTTGGGCCGGCGGTAGAAGTAGAGCGGGAAGTCGTCGGGCGGGAAGATCTCGCAGAAGGTGACCGGGGTGGGGTACGCCCCGACGGCCGTCACCCACCGGTCGTCCACCCCGAACTCCCGCAGCTGCCGGCGGAGGTACTCCCCGAAGGCGTCCCGCCCCGTGCGGGTCAGCACCGCGGTGCGGTGGCCGAGGCGGGCCGCCGCGACGGCGACGTTGGTCGGTGAACCACCGAGGAACTTCCCGAACGTGTCGACCCGGGCGAGCGGCACCCCCGTCTGCAGGGGATAGAGGTCGACCCCGATCCGTCCCATGGTGATCACGTCGTACGGTTCAGACATCCGCGTCCCTTCGACGGCCGGTGCGGCGGCCGGCCGGCACCGGACCGGCCCCCGGTCGACTCCTCCCCCGGAACGCCGCGAATGATGTGTCCGGACATTCGGACCATTGCTTGACACTCCTCGTCCGGGGCCGTGAGGCTTGACCGCATGACCTCCTCCGCTTCCGCCCCGGCCCGCATCCGCATCGGTTCAGCGCCCGACTCCTGGGGGGTGTGGTTCCCCGACGATCCGCGGCAGGTGCCCTGGCAGCGGTTCCTCGACGAGGTCTCCACCGCGGGTTACGAGTGGATCGAGCTCGGTCCGTACGGCTACCTCCCGACCGACCCGGCCCGCCTCGCCGACGAGACCCGCAGCCGCGGGCTCACCGTCTCGGCGGGCACCGTTTTCACCGGATTGCACCACGGTCCGGACGTCTGGGACCAGACCTGGGCGCATGTCGCGGACATCGCGGCACTCACCCGGGCGATGGGCGCCGGCCACCTCGTGGTCATCCCGTCGTTCTGGCGCGACGACAAGACGGGCGAGGTCCTGGAGGACCGCACCCTCACCGCGGAGCAGTGGCGTCATCTGACCACCCAGACGGAACGGCTGGGGCGCGAGGTGCAGGACCGCTACGGCCTGCGCATCGTCGTCCACCCGCACGCCGACACCCATATCGACAGCGAGGAGAACGTCAGCCGCTTCCTCGACGCCACCGATCCCGAGCTGGTCTCGCTCTGCCTGGACACCGGTCACTACGCCTACTGCGGCGGCGACAGCGTCAAGCTGATCGAGACCTACGGGGAGCGGATCGGCTATCTGCACCTCAAGCAGGTCGATCCGGAGATCCTGGCGCAGGTGGTGGCGGACGAGGTGCCGTTCGGCCCCGCCGTGGCGCGCGGCGTGATGTGCGAACCGCCGGGCGGGGTCCCCGATCTGGAACCCGTACTGGCCGCCGCCCGCCGCCTCGACGTGGACCTGTTCGCGATCGTCGAGCAGGACATGTACCCGTGCCCGCCGGACCGGCCGTTCCCGATCGCCCGCCGCACCCGGGAGTTCCTGCGCTCCTGCGGCGGACCGCCGGCCCGGACCGTCTGACACGCCGGGGCTCCGGCGGACGTGACGTGGGAGCGGGCGGCGGTGTTGTCCTCACGAGAGGACGGGGTGCCCGCCACCGCCGTCACCGCACCGCACGAGGAGCAGCTCACCGTGATCCGCACCATCGCACCCTTCCGCCGCGCGGCCGGGGCCCCGGCCCTGGCCGGGCTCGTCCTGGCCGCCGCACTGGCCGTGTGCTCCGGCGCCCCGGCCGCGGCCGACGGCGACAACGCACCGCCGCCCGGCTCCAGTCCCGTCTGCGCGTTCTACGACGGGGACGGCACGACCGTCTTCGGCGAACAGGGCGAGCGCGTCTCCCAGGTGCAGTGCATGCTGGCCAACCGGCGCTACCTGCCGTGGGAGGCCGTCGACGGCGTGTTCGGCACCCGGACCCTCGCCGCCGTCCAGCGCTTCCAGGCCGACCACCCGCCGCTCGTCCCGGACGGCCTCGTGGGCCCGCGCACCTGGTCGGCGCTCTGGCACGCGTAGACAACAGGGGGGTGGGCCCGCGGGCCCACCCCCTGCCGCCGCACCGACCCGCCACGGCCCGCTCCGTCCCGCCCGCATCTTTGGCCCCATGCGTTCCTTCTGTCACAGAGATGACCCCCTCGTCACACATATCTCCGTTACGCGGGTTTTCCGTCACAGGCGCACGACAGCCCCACCCCACCTCCCGCCACCCTCGTTCACCGGACACAAGGCTGAGTGATCGTCAGCGTCCGTGCCGCAGCTCCCCCGACGGCCCCCAGGCCGCCGCTGCGGTGCAGAGAGGTGGCTCTTATGACGGACAGAACGCTCTGGTCCTACAAGGACATCGCCGCGCACATCCGGGTACAGCCGGACACCGTCCGCTCCTACCGCAAACACGGTCTGCTCCCGGCACCGGACCACGTGGAGAGCGGCAAGCCGTACTGGTACGCGGACACCGTCCGCGCCTGGGTCGCCGCCCGCCCGGGCAACCGGGGCCGCCGGGACTGACCGCACCCCACCCCTGCGCTCACCCGAATGGCGGGCTGCGGCCGGAGCCGCTCGCATTCATACCCCCTAGGGGTATAGAGTGATGAGTGTGGGGACGCACCGGCCCTCCCTCAGTCCCCCTGGGCCCCTGCCGCCACATCCATTTGTGCTCGTCGAAGAGGAGAACACGATGACCGCCGAGACCCAGCTCCCCCAGGCGACCGGCTCCTGCTGCTCGCCCAGCGGCTCCTGCCACGACGGCGCGGACGCCGGGCAGGGCGGCGTGACCGCCGTCTACCAGGTGACCGGCATGACCTGCGGCCACTGCGAGGGCGCGGTCTCCGAGGAGATCTCCGGTATCGAGGGTGTCACCTCGGTGAAGGCCGTGGCGTCCACCGGCCAGGTGACGGTCGTCTCCCGCGCCGCCCTGGACGAGGAGGCCGTGCGCGCCGCGGTCGACGAGGCAGGGTACGAGCTCGCCGGCCGGGCCTGACCACCTCGGGATCCACGGCACCCGCATCACCCCTTTGCCACCGGGCCGGACCGACCAGCAGATACTGGTGGGGCACGGCCCGGTCGGCGTTTCAGGAGTTCGGACATGCACAGCGCAACAGACGTCCAGGTCCCGGCAGCGGAGGACTCGGAGGCCGAGTTCACGATCGGCGGGATGACCTGCGCGTCCTGCGCGGCCCGCGTCGAGAAGAAGCTGAACCGGATGGACGGGGTCACCGCCACCGTGAACTACGCGACCGAGAAGGCCCGGGTCGCCTTCGGTCCGGGAACCGGTATCGCGGATCTGATCGCCACGGTCGAGAGGACCGGCTACACGGCGCAGCCGGTGGAGCGCCCCGCACCGGCATCCCCGTCACCGGCGGCGGAGGTCCCGCCCACCCCGGGCGCGGACCTCGGCACCGGGCCGGACCCGGAACCGGACGCACAGCCCGGCCCCGCCCCCGACACCGCTCTCGACTCGCTGCGTCAGCGGCTCATCGTCTCGGCCGTCCTCTCCGCCCCCGTCGTGTTGCTCGCGATGGTCCCGGCCCTCCAGTTCGACAACTGGCAGTGGCTCTCCCTCACGCTCGCCGCCCCCGTCGTCGTCTGGGGCGGGCTGCCCTTCCACCGCGCCACCTGGACCAACCTCCGGCACGGCGCGGCCACCATGGACACCCTGGTCTCGGTCGGGACCCTCTCCGCCTTCGGCTGGTCGCTCTGGGCGCTGTTCCTCGGGGACGCCGGGATGCCCGGGATGCGGCACGGCTTCGACCTCACGGTCTCCCGTGCCGAGGGCTCGTCCACGATCTATCTGGAGGTCGCGGCGGGGGTCGTCACCTTCATCCTGCTGGGCCGCTATCTGGAGGCGAGGTCCAAGCGGAAGGCGGGTGCCGCCCTCCGGGCGCTGATGCACCTGGGCGCCAAGGACGTGGCGGTCCTGCGGGGCGGTACGGAGGTACGCGTCCCCGTCGGCCGGCTCGTCGTGGGCGACCGCTTCGTCGTCCGCCCCGGCGAGAAGGTCGCCACCGACGGCACGGTCGTCGAGGGCGCGTCGGCCGTGGACGCGTCGATGCTCACCGGCGAGTCCGTGCCCGTCGACGTGCGGGCCGGGGACTCCGTCACCGGCGCCACGGTGAACGTCTCCGGCCGGCTCGTCGTCGAGGCCACCCGGGTCGGCACCGACACCCAGCTGGCCCGGATGGCAAAGCTGGTCGAGGACGCGCAGAACGGCAAGGCGGAGGTGCAGCGGCTGGCCGACCGGATCTCGGCGGTGTTCGTCCCCGTCGTCCTGGTGATCGCACTGGTCACCCTGGTGTCCTGGCTGCTGGTCACGGACGACGTCACGGCCGCGTTCACGGCCGCCGTCGCCGTCCTGATCATCGCCTGCCCGTGCGCCCTCGGCCTCGCCACCCCGACCGCCCTCATGGTCGGCACGGGCCGCGGCGCCCAGCTCGGCATCCTGATCAAGGGCCCCGAGGTCCTGGAGACAACCCGCCGTATCGACACGATCGTCCTGGACAAGACCGGCACCGTCACCACCGGCCGGATGACACTCGTCGACGTCCACACCGCCGACGGCACCACCGAGGCGGACGTCCTGCGCCTCGCCGGCGCACTGGAGCACGCATCCGAGCACCCCATCGCCCAGGCCGTCGCCACCGGAGCCACCGAACGGACCGGCACCCCACTCCCCACCCCCGAGGACTTCACCAACATCCCCGGGCTCGGCGTCCAGGGCGTCGTCGAGGGCCACACCGTCCTCGTCGGCCGCGAACAGCTGCTCGCCGACGCCGGAATCGAGATCTCCGGAGTGCTTTCCGCCACAGTGACGGAGGCGGCGGCCCAGGGTCGCACCGCGGTCGCGGTCGCCTGGGACGGTGAGGCGCGCGGCGTCCTGGAGGTGGCCGACGCGGTCAAGGAGTCCAGCGCGGCGGCCGTTGCCGATCTCCGCGCACTGGGCCTGACACCGGTCCTGCTGACCGGTGACAACCGGGCCGTGGCGGAATCCGTGGCCCGCGCGGTCGGCATCGACGAGGTCCGCGCCGAGGTGCTGCCCGAGGAGAAGGCGCACGTCATCGCACGGTTGCAGGCTCAGGGACACGCGGTGGCCATGGTCGGAGACGGGGTCAACGACGCGGCCGCGCTGGCCACCGCCGACCTCGGCCTGGCCATGGGCACGGGCACCGACGCGGCGATCGAGGCGAGTGATCTGACGCTCGTTCGTGGAGATCTCAAGGTGGCCGCCGATGCCATCCGGCTCTCCAGGCGCACCCTGGCCACGATCAAGGGCAACCTTTTCTGGGCATTCGGCTATAACGTTGCTGCTCTACCCCTTGCGGCATTTGGCCTGCTCAACCCTATGATTGCGGGAGCGGCGATGGCCTTCTCCTCGGTCTTCGTCGTGACGAACAGCCTGCGCCTGCGGTCCTTCACGTAATTTCCACAAAGAGATCTAGATCACACCGGTTTCAGGGTAACCATTCGGTGGGTTCGCGAGTCTAAGAGTGCGATGCCAAGGATGTCTTGGGGGACGTCCGTCGGAGGGTCTTGGGGGACGCTCCGGGCAAGCGTTGGCCGGGGCACGTGCACCGGGGAGCTTTGAGCGGCCCTCCCGTACGTACGTACCCCGGCAGACCGCAGGCGGTAGGCAGGCGGTACGGGGAGAAGAGCACGACCAGCAGTACCGAGGAAACCCAGGAGCTTCGGCTCCCACAGAACGCCCGGCCGGATCCCGTGGGGGGAATCCGCTCCGGGATATGGGAAGCGCCTCGTTGTCGGCCCGTGGGGGGATCGACGGCGAGGCGCTTCTCGCTTTCCCGCGGGAGCGCTCCCGCAAGCGGACCCGACGCGTCCGGCACAACCGGCCGACGGACGGGCTGCGGGCGGCCAAAGGGCGGCGGCCGCCGCAGCCTACGACCCCGGCGCGGCAGCCCCCGGGCAAGCAAATCGCCCCGGACACCGCGCTCTGTGCGAAAGCGCGGCAGTCGGGGCGAAGGCAACCGGCTGTCAGGGCCGGGGTGGTGCGGGGGTGACCGGAGCTCAGCGGCCCTCGACCGGGACGAAGTCGCGCAGGACCTCGCCGGTGTAGATCTGGCGCGGGCGGCCGATGCGGGAACCCGGCTCCTTGATCATCTCGTGCCACTGGGCGATCCAGCCCGGCAGACGGCCGATCGCGAAGAGCACGGTGAACATCTCGCTCGGGAAGCCCATGGCCCGGTAGATCAGACCGGTGTAGAAGTCCACGTTGGGGTAGAGGTTGCGCGAGACGAAGTACTCGTCGGAGAGCGCGTGCTCCTCCAGCTTGAGCGCGATGTCGAGCAGCTCGTCGGACTTGCCGAGCGAGGACAGCACATCGTGGGCCGCGGCCTTGATGATCTTGGCGCGCGGGTCGAAGGACTTGTACACCCGGTGGCCGAAGCCCATCAGGCGGACGCCGTCCTCCTTGTTCTTCACCTTCTGGATGAAGGAGTCGACGTCGCCGCCGTTGGCCTGGATGCTCTCCAGCATCTCCAGCACCGACTGGTTGGCGCCACCGTGCAGGGGGCCCCACAGCGCCGAGATGCCGGCGGAGATCGAGGCGAACATGTTCGCCTGCGAGGAGCCGACCAGACGCACGGTGGAGGTCGAACAGTTCTGCTCGTGGTCCGCGTGCAGGATGAGCAGCTTCTCCAGCGCCGAGACGACGACCGGGTCCGGCACGTACTCCTGGGCGGGGACCGAGAAGGTCATCCGCAGGAAGTTCTCGACGTAGCCGAGGTCGTTGCGCGGGTAGACGAACGGGTGACCGATCGACTTCTTGTACGCGTACGCCGCGATGGTCGGCAGCTTGGCCAGCAGCCGGATCGTCGAGAGGTGACGCTGCTCCTCGTCGAACGGGTTGTGGCTGTCCTGGTAGAACGTGGACAGCGCGCTGACGACCGAGGACAGCATGGCCATCGGGTGGGCGTCGCGCGGGAAGCCGTCGAAGAACCGCTTGACGTCCTCGTGCAGCAGCGTGTGCTGGGTGATCTCGTTCTTGAAGGCCGACAGCTCGTCGACCTTCGGAAGCTCACCGTTGATGAGCGTGTACGCGACCTCAAGGAACGTCGACTGCTCGGCGAGCTGCTCGATGGGGTAGCCGCGGTACCGCAGGATGCCCTGCTCGCCATCGAGGTAGGTGATGGCCGATTTATAGGCAGCGGTGTTGCCGTATCCGCTGTCCAGCGTCACCAGGCCGGTGTTCGCCCGGAGCTTCCCGATGTCGAAGCCCTTGTCGCCGACGGTGCTGTCGATCACCGGGTAGGTGTACTCGTCATCGCCGTACCGCAGTACTACAGCGTTGTTGGTGTGCTCGCTCACGTCATCCCTCACCGACGTAGTGCCTCTTCTTCGAGGTTCCCTGACTGTCTCCACCCTCCCCCATTTGGCTCAGGAGAGTGCACTCGGGGTCGTCCATTGGACCTACTCGCGGCACTGAGTGCCGCGAACTTATTCATCCTGCCCCCTTGACTGCGGTTGCGGAAGACCTCCGTGATGTTTCCCACCGATTTGATCGATCATTTTTTCCGAGGATCCTCCTTCCGCGCCTCCTCGCAGCCGGTAATCCAGCGCCGTACAGCGTCTGCCTGCGGAAACCGTACGGACCGCCTGGCCGATCGCCTGCCGGGAGCCGACCAGTACGACGAGTTTCTTGGCCCTCGTCACGGCGGTGTACAGGAGGTTCCGCTGGAGCATCATCCAGGCGCTCTTCGTCACGGGGATGACGACGGCCGGGTACTCGCTGCCCTGGGAGCGATGGATCGTCATGGCGTACGCGTGGGACAGCTCGTCGAGCTCGTCGAAGTCGTAGGAGATCTCCTCGTCCTCGTCCGTCAGCACGCTCAGCTTCTGTTCGTCCAGGTCAAGGGCGGTGACGACACCGACGGTCCCGTTGAAGACGCCGTTCTCGCCCTTGTCGTAGTTGTTGCGGATCTGGGTGACCTTGTCGCCGACGCGGAACACCCGGCCGCCGAACCGCTTCTCCGGCAGACCGGGGCGGGCCGGGGTGATGGCCTGCTGGAGCAGCCCGTTGAGATGGCCGGCCCCGGCGGGGCCGCGGTGCATCGGGGCGAGCACCTGTACGTCCCGGCGCGGGTTCAGCCCGAACTTGGCCGGAATACGGCGGGCCGCGACGTCCACCGCGAGCACGCCCGCGTCCTCCGTCTCGTCCTCCACGAAGAGGAAGAAGTCGCTGAGCCCCTGGGTGAGGGGCGGCACGCCGGAGTTGATCCGGTGGGCGTTGGTGACGACGCCGGACTGCTGGGCCTGGCGGAAGATGGTGGTCAGCCGGACCGCGGGGACGGGGCCGCCGTCGGCGAGCAGGTCCCGCAGCACCTCGCCCGCGCCGACCGAGGGCAGCTGGTCCACATCGCCCACGAGCAGCAGGTGTGCACCGGGTGCCACGGCCTTGACCAGCTTGTTGGCGAGCAGCAGATCGAGCATGGACGCCTCGTCGACGACGACGAGATCGGCGTCGAGCGGGCGGTCCCGGTCGTACGCGGCGTCCCCGCCCGGCTTGAGTTCCAGCAGCCGGTGCACGGTGGAGGCCTCGGCCCCGGTGAGCTCGGAGAGCCGTTTCGCGGCCCGCCCGGTGGGGGCGGCCAGCACCACCTTCGCCTTCTTGGCACGGGCCAGCTCCACGATGGACCGGACGGTGAACGACTTCCCGCAGCCGGGCCCACCGGTCAGCACGGCCACCTTCCGGCTGAGCGCGAGCCGCACGGCGGCCTCCTGCTCGGGCGCCAGCTTCGCGCCCGTCCGCCCCGCGAGCCACTTCAGCGCGGCGTCCCAGTCCACGTCCCCGAAGGCCGGCATCCGCTCCTCCGGCGTCCGCAGCAGCCGCCGGACCTGGGCGGCCAGGGCGATCTCCGCCCGGTGGAAGGGCACCAGATAGACGGCCGTGACCGGCTCACCGCCCTCGGGCGAGGGCACCTTCTCCCGTACGACGCCCTCCGGCTCCGCGGCGAGCTCGGCCAGGCACTCGATGACGAGCCCGGTGTCGACCTGGAGCAGCTTCACCGCGTCCGCGATCAGCCGCTCCTCGGGCAGGAAGCAGTGCCCCTGGTCGCTGGACTGCGACAGCGCGTACTGCAGCCCGGCCTTGACCCGCTCGGGGCTGTCGTGCGGAATGCCGACGGCCTGGGCGATCCGGTCCGCGGTGAGGAAGCCGATGCCCCAGACGTCGGCGGCCAGCCGGTAGGGCTGGTTCTTCACGACGGAGATGGAGGCGTCCTCGTACTTCTTGTAGATACGGACGGCGATGGAGGTCGAGACGCCGACGCTCTGGAGGAAGATCATGACCTCCTTGATCGCCTTCTGTTCCTCCCAGGCGGCGGCGATCATCTTCGTCCGCTTCGGCCCGAGCCCCGGCACCTCGACGAGGCGCTTCGGCTCGCGCTCGATGATGTCCAGGGTGTCCACGCCGAAGTGGGTGGTGATCCGGTCGGCCATGACCGGCCCGATGCCCTTGATCAGCCCGGAGCCGAGGTAGCGGCGGATGCCCTGGATGGTGGCGGGGAGGATCGTCGTGTAGTTCTCGACGGTGAACTGCTTGCCGTACTGGGAGTGCGAGCCCCAACGCCCCTCCATCCGCAGCGACTCCCCCGGCTGCGCACCGAGCAGCGACCCCACGACGGTGAGCAGGTCATTGCTCCCGCGGCCGGTGTCGACGCGCGCGACCGTGTACCCGTTCTCCTCGTTGGCGTACGTGATGCGCTCGAGTACGCCTTCCAGGACGGCCATGTTCGGCGTGGACGATGTCGCGGAGGACGTCGTGGAGGACCTGGTGGACATGGGTGCGACGGTACCGGGCGACACCGACAGGGCGTGGGTCACCATGAAGACTCACTGGTACCATGAGTGGTACCAGTGAGTCACGGCAGGAAGAGGTTCGTCATGTCGATAACGGCCAGCGAAGCCCGGAAGCACCTCTTTCCGCTGATCGAGAAGGTCAACGAGGATCACGCCCCCGTACACATCACTTCCCGCAAGGGGAACGCGGTCCTCATGTCGGAGGAGGACTTCGCCTCCTGGCAGGAGACGATCTACCTGATGCGCTCGCCGGCCAACGCCCGCCGGCTCCTGGAGTCCATCGCAGAGGTCGAAGCCGGCCGGACGGAGCACCACGAGCTGGTGGACCTTCCGGATGGCGAGGACGCCGAGGACGCCCAATGAAGCTCACGTTCAGTTTGCGTGGGTGGGCCGACTACACCTTCTGGTCGGAGAGCGACCGCCGCATGACACGTCGCATCAACCGGCTCATCACCGACACCCTGCGCGACCCCTTCGACGGCATCGGAAAACCCGAGCCCCTGCGAGGCGACCTCAGCGGCTACTGGTCGAGGCGCATCGATGACGAACACCGCCTGGTGTACAGAGCCACCGAGTCCGAACTCGTCATCGTGCAGGCCCGATACCACTACAGCTGACCCGGGGCCTTCGATTGGGCCGGGCCGTCCCGGCCTCCCCGGACGCTGTCCCGGCGACCCCTGCGGTCAGCCCGCCACCGCGGTGAGGGAGCGGTGGTGTTTCGGGGTCTCGATCTCGTCGACCAGCGCGACCGCCAGGTCCGCGTAGGAGAAGGTCGGGGCACCGTCGGCCATCACCTGCGCGCCGCCCGTGCGGTAGTGACCGGTCCGCGGGGCCTCGTCGTCCAGCATCACGGGCGGCGGGGCGATGACGAGCCAGTCGATGTCCGTCACGCCGGCGCGGAGCACGTCGAGTTCGGCGGAGTGCCCGAGCGAGAAGGCCCGCGCCTCCGCCGGGAAGCCGGGAGCGTCGTGGACGGCCACGCCGGGCGCGGTCTCCAGTACGGACCCGATCCCGATCAGCACCAGCCGGCCGACGCCCGCCCGGGCCAGACCGTCGAGCAGGGCATGCGCCGCGCCCACGTAGAAGTCCCGCGACGGCACGTCCATCCGGCCCGCCGCACTGATCGCGGCGTCGTGCCCGGCGGCGGCCTCCGCGACACTGTCCGCCCGGGTGACGTCACCGGCGACGACGCTGACCCCGTCACCGGCCGGCCCCTTGTACGCCGCCACGTCCCGCACCACGGCCGTGACCTCGTGCCCCCGCGCGACGGCCTCCGCGACCGCCCGGCGCCCGGCCCGTCCGTTGGCTCCGAAGACGATGATCCTGCTGCTCATGGGGTTCCCCTCGCCAAGGCCCGCGGACCGCCGGCCGATGCAGCGGACGCTAGCGGCGCACCCCATGGTTTCCGCAACGATAGTTACGTACGCTCGGCAGGGTGAGCCAACCACTTGATCCCGAAATGTTCACGGGCTGCTCCCACGTCACCTCGCCGTTCCGGATCGGCGGCAAATGGACCCCGAAGATCATCAGGTGCCTGGAGACCGGCCCCCGGCGCTTCTCCGAACTGGAGGTCCCGCTGAGCGGCATCACCCCGAAGGTGCTGACCGAGACCCTCCGCTCGATGGAACGGGACGGCCTGATCACCCGCACGGTCGGCGACGGCATCCCGCCCCGGGTCGACTACGAACTGAGCGCGCTCGGAAGGACGTTGCTCGGCCCGATGGCCGCGTGCTGTGCGTGGGCGGCGACGCATCTGCCGGAGCTGGAGGGTGCGCGGGAGGCGTACGAGGGGTCGGCGTCGTGAGGGGCTGCTGCGGGGCCACGCGTTCTCACCCCCGCTTGTAGAAGTACCCGTCCCCGGCGGCGGGGCCGACGTTGTGCTGGATTCCGCTGCCGTTCAGGGTGAAGTAGGACGCGTCCAGGCTCGGGTGGCAGTAGCCGGCGTTGGCGCCCGTGAGTTTCGCCGCGCTGACGTTGATCCGGCTGCCGCCGTCGGCCTTGGAGACCACCTGGGCCACGTACGGGCAGGTGGCGTACGGGCGGTCGGACAGGCGCACCGTGCCCGTCGAGGAGATCGTGATCGTGCCCGGCTCACCGACGTTGTACGGCTCGCCGTACTTCCAGGTGCCGACGAACGAGGACGGCACCTGGCTCCCACCGGAGGAGCCGCCCGAGCCGCCCGACCCGCTCGTGGAACCTGAGGTTCCGGTGGAGCCCCCGCCTCCCGAAGCGGTCGTGGAACCCGAGGTGCCGGTTGAGCCCCCGGTGCTCGTGCCGCCGTCGGTCGACCCTCCGCCCGTCGTGCCGCCTCCCCCGGCGGACGTGCCTCCGTCGCCCGGGGAGCCTCCCGTGACCGCCGCGTCCCTGCCGTTCGAGCCGTCCTTGCCGTCCTTGCCGTCGTCGGCCCCTTCTCCGCCCGGGTCACCCGCCTCCTGGGGGCTCTTGTCGCCGTTGGGGGACGGGCTGCCCGCCGTCGACGGCGGGGGCGTCGTGGGGTGGGCCGTCGCGGAGGCGGACGGCGGCGACGCGTGAGCCCCGCTGTCGCTGCCGCCGCTGAACGGTTGCAGCACCATCACCGTGCCGCCGCCCCCGGCCAGGACGAAGACCAGCGGGACGGACACGAGCAGACGGCGGCGGCGGCGCGCCTCCCGCTGTCCCTTCGGTGGTGTCACCTCGCCGGCGGGGACGATCGCGGGCGGCTGCGCCGCCGCCGGGCGCAGGGGGACCGTGCCCCGGTCGGCGGGCTCCTGGCGTACCGGGGCCGCCTCCGCGTCCAGCAGCCGTGCCGACTGCCGCGCCAGGTGGCTCACGACTCCGGCCGGCAGCCACGACGCGCCCGCCGGAGCCGAGTCCCGCTCGGCCAGCAGGTCGTCCACGGAAGGGCGTTCGGCGGCCGACTTCGTCAGGAGGCGGGTGATCAGGGCGCGCAGGCCCTCGTGACGGATGCCCTCCAGATCGGGTTCGGCCTCGACGATGTGGTACATCACCGCGTGCTGATTGCTCACCCCGTTGCCGAACGGGAGCCGGCCGGTGGCCGCGTACGTCAGGACGCAGCCGAGGGTGAACACGTCGCTCTTCGGGACCGCGTTCTCGCCGCGTATCTGCTCCGGGGCCATGAAACCCGGGGAGCCGATGACCATGCCCGTGCTGGTGAGGGCCTCGACCGAGGTCTCGGCCGCGCGGGCGATACCGAAGTCGATGACCTTGGGGCCCTCGACCGTGACCATGACGTTCGACGGCTTGAGGTCGCGGTGGACGATGCCCGCCGAGTGGATGTCCCTGAGCGCGCGCAGCAGCCCGTCGGCGAGGGCGAGCACGGACTCGGCGGGGAGCGCACCGTGGCCGCGGACGATCTGTTCGAGGGAGAGGCCGGGCACGTAACCCGTGGCCACCCAGGGGAACTCCTCGTCCGGGGCGGCGTCCAGCACGGGCGCGGTGTAGCGCTCCCCCACCCGCCGCGCCGCGTCGACCTCGCGCCGGAAGCGGGCCCTGAACTGCGGGTCCGCCACGTGCTCCGCGTGCACCACCTTCACCGCGACCGTGCGGCCGCCCTCGGAACGGGCGAGGTAGACCCGGCCCATGCCGCCCGCCCCGAGCCTGCCGAGCAGGAGGTAGGGGCCGATGCGGGCCGGGTCGGTCGCGGCCAGCGGTTTGATGCCGCCGTCGAGGTAGTCCTCGTTCTCCCCGTCGTCGCCGTGGTCGCCGTCGTGCACGCTGGTCATGGTCGAGCGCTCCCCGTGTGTCCCGCCCCCGCGGTCGCCCGGAGAGCATGTGGTCGCCCGAACTGAGCTCGTTGGCGGGCGACTTGATGCAACGGGTGTTCAGTGTGAGGCACTGGCCACACATATTGGAACTGCTTCTGGAAAAAGTTACGGAAGTCTCTTCTACGCTGGTCCCTGCGGAGCCGACGCAGGATGATCAACCGGAGCCGGGAGCGAGGACGACATCATGAGCCCCAAGCAACAACGCGGTGAGGCCACCGCCGCCCAGGTGCTCGACTGCGCGCTCGCCATCTACGCGGCCGAGGGCGAAGCCGGCCTCACGCTGGGGGCGATCACCTCGGCCAGCGGGGTCAGCACGGGCAGCGTCTACCACCACTTCGGCAGCCTCCAGGGTGTGGTGGTCGCTCTCGGGCAGTCCTGTCTCGGGCGGCTTCTCGACGAGTTGGGGGCCGCGTTGCGGGAGGCGGGCGACGCCCGGGGCGGTGTGCTCGCCGTCGCGCGGGCCTATCTGCGCTTCGTACAGGCCAATCCCGACGCCTCACGGCTCATGCATTCCGCCACCGTGGACCGTGAGGTCACCAAGCACGTCCATCAGATCCGCCACGCCCAGGAGGCCCGCCTCGCCCCGCTCGCGGCCTGGCTGCACCACCACCAGGCAGCGGGCCGGCTCGCCGAACTGCCGCTGCCCGTGCTGGAATCCCTGATCCTCGGCCCGGTGACGGGCATCGCACGCCGCTGGCTCACCGTCGGCGACATCGACATCGAGGAGGCCGCGCGGACCGTCCCGGAGCGTGTCTGGCGCTCCGTCAGTCCGTGAGGTGGCGGCCGGTGAAAGCGAAACGGGGCCCGGTCTCCCGACCGGACCCCTCTCGCTCTCCCCCTCTGCCAGGGCTCCCCATCCCCCCGGATACCCCCCGGAAGCTCCCGACTACAGATACGACCCGGCAGAGCCCCGAAGGGTTGCGCTCCCGGGCAGACTTTTTTTGCCCCGGAGGCCACATCGGTGGATACCGCCCGGTCACGGCGTCAGCAGGCGTGCTCCGCGTACCGGGCGGCGACCTCCGCCAGGACCTCCGCGCCGTCTCGGGCCCACAGCTCCTCGTTGAAGATCTCGACCTCGATCGGACCGTCGAAGCCGGTGGCCTCGACCGCCGTGCGGAAGGCGCGGAAGTCCACGCTGCCGTCGCCGAGTTGGCCGCGTCCCAGCAGCACGCCCGCCGGGAGCGGGGTGATCCAGTCGGCGAGCTGGAAGGAGTGGATGCGGCCGGCCACGCCCGCCCGGGCGATCTGCGCGGGTGCCTGGTCGTCCCACCAGAGGTGGTACGTGTCGACGACCACGCCGACCCGCTCGGCCGGGAAGCGTTCCGCGATGTCCAGGGCCTGGGACAGGGTGGAGACCACGCAGCGGTCCGAGGCGAACATCGGGTGCAGGGGCTCGATGGCCAGGCGTACGTCGCGTTCGGCCGCGTAGGGAACCAGTTCGGCCAGCGCGTCCGCGATGCGTTCGCGGGCACCGTACAGGTCCTTGCTGCCCTCCGGCAGGCCGCCCGAGACCAGGACCAGCGTGTCCGTGGACAGGCCCGCCGCCTCGTCGAGTGCCGCACGGTTGTCGTCCAGGGCGCGGGCCCGCTCGGCCGGGTCGAGGGCCGTGAAGAAGCCGCCCCGGCACAGGCTGGTGACGGACAGGCCCGCGTCGGAGAGGAGGCGGGCCGTCGCCGCCACGCCGTACTCCTGGACCGGGGCCCGCCACAGGCCGACCTTGTCGATGCCCGCCTTCGCGCAGCCCTCGGCGAGCTCGGGCAGCGACCACTGCTTGATGGTCTCCTGGTTGACGGAGAGCCGGCCGTCGCTCATCGGGTGCCTCCGTTGACCGTGAGAAGCGCGCGCATCCGTGATTCGGCCAGTTCCGGGTCGGGGAACAGGCCCAGGCGGTCCGCCAGTTCGTACGCCTTCGCCAGGTGCGGCAGCGAGCGGGCCGACTGCAGGCCGCCCACCATCGTGAAGTGCTCCTGGTGGCCGGCCAGCCAGGCGAGGAACACCACGCCCGTCTTGTAGTAGCGCGTCGGCGCCCGGAAGAGGTGGCGGGACAACTCGACCGTCGGGTCGAGGAGTTCGCGGAAACCCTTCGTGTCGCCCGTGTCCAGCACCCGTACCGCGTGCGCGGCCAGCGGGCCGAGCGGGTCGAAGATGCCGAGCAGGGCGTGGCTGAAGCCGCGGTCGTCGCCGGCGATCAGTTCGGGGTAGTTGAAGTCGTCGCCGGTGTAGCAGCGCACCCCGCTCGGCAGACGGCGGCGGACATCGATCTCGCGCTCCGCGTCGAGGAGGGACATCTTGATGCCGTCGACCTTGTCGGGGTGTTCCGCGATGACCTGGAGGAAGGTGTCCGTCGCCGCGTCCAGGTCACTGGAGCCCCAGTAGCCCTCCAGCGCGGGGTCGAACATCGGGCCCAGCCAGTGCAGGACGACCGGTTCGGTGGCCTGGCGCAGCAGGTGGGCGTACGTCTCCAGGTAGTCCTGCGGGCCCTTCGCCGCGGCGGCGAGCGCGCGCGAGGCCATCAGGATGGCCTGGGCGCCGCTCTCCTCGACGAGGGCGAGCTGCTCCTCGTAGGCCGAGCGGACCTCGGCGAGGGTCGCCGGGCCGGCGGGGAGCTGGTCGGTGCCGACGCCGCAGGCGATCCGGCCGCCGACCGACTTCGCCTCGGCGGCCGAGCGGCGGATCAGCTCGGCGGCACCGGCCCAGTCCAGGCCCATGCCGCGCTGGGCGGTGTCCATCGCCTCGGCGACGCCCAGGCCGTGCGACCACAGGTGGCGGCGGAAGGCGAGGGTGGCGTCCCAGTCGACGGCGGCCGGGGAGTCCGGGCTGATGTCGGCGTACGGGTCCGCGACGACGTGCGCGGCGGAGAAGACCGTACGGGAGGCCAGGGGCGCCCGGCCGGGTGCGAGGTCGAGCGGGGTGCTGCGGGGCTCGTACGGGCCCTGCGGGAGGTGGATGGTCATGTGGTCAACTCCGGTGTGCCCTGCGGGAGGTGCTTCGTCATGGGGTCCGCTCCGGGGCGGCCGGGGCGGGAAGCCGCGTCACAGGGTCAGCTCCGGGACGTCGAAGCGGCGGCCCTCGGCCGAGGACCTGAGGCCGAGTTCGGCGAGCTGGACGCCGCGCGCGCCGGCCATCAGGTCCCAGGTGTACGGCTCGTCGAGCACGATGTGGCGCAGGAACAGCTCCCACTGGGCCTTGAAGCCGTTGTCGAAGTCCGTGTTGTCGGGGACCTCCTGCCACTGGTCGCGGAACGACTCGGTGACCGGGAGGTCCGGGTTCCAGACCGGCTTGGGGGTCGCCGAGCGGTGCTGGACGCGGCAGTTGCGCAGACCCGCGACGGCGGAGCCGTGGGTGCCGTCGACCTGGAACTCGACGAGCTCGTCGCGGTTGACCCGGACCGTCCAGGAGGAGTTGATCTGGGCGACCGCGCCGCCCTCCAGCTGGAAGATGCCGTACGCGGCGTCGTCCGCGGTCGCGGCGTACGGCTTGCCGTGCTCGTCCCAGCGCTCGGGAATGTGCGTCTGGACGTGCGCCTGGACGGTGGAGACCCGGCCGAACAGCTCGTGGAGCACGTACTCCCAGTGCGGGAACATGTCGACGACGATGCCGCCGCCGTCCTCGGCCCGGTAGTTCCACGAGGGGCGCTGGGCCTCCTGCCAGTCGCCCTCGAAGACCCAGTAGCCGAACTCGCCGCGCACGGAGAGGATCTCGCCGAAGAAGCCGCCGTCGATGAGGCGCTTCAGCTTCAGCAGGCCCGGCAGGAAGATCTTGTCCTGGACAACGCCGTGCTTGATGCCGGCGTCGCGGGCGAGGCGGGCCAGGTCCAGGGCGCCCTCGACGTCCGTGGCGGTGGGCTTCTCGGTGTAGATGTGCTTGCCGGCCGCGATCGCCTTCTTGATCGCCTCGACGCGGGCCGAGGTGACCTGGGCGTCGAAGTAGATGTCGATGGTGTCGTCGGCGAGGACCGCGTCGAGGTCGGTCGACCACTCCGTCAGGCCGTGCCGCTCGGCGAGCTCCTCCAGCGCGTGGGCGCGGCGGCCGACCAGGACCGGCTCGGGCCACAGCACGTCGCCGTTGCCCAGGTCGAGGCCGCCCTGCTCGCGGATCGCGAGGACCGAGCGCACCAGGTGCTGCCGGTATCCCATGCGACCCGTGACGCCGTTCATGGCGATGCGCACTGTCCTGCGTGTCACGAAAGTTCCTCCATACAGCCGTAGCAAGCGCTTTCTATGCGGTATGACGCTAGCCTGCCGACAGCGGCCTGGACAAGAGGGGGCGCGCTGATTGGTTTGGTCCACTCACGGGTCCGCTCGCGGGTCCGCCCCCGGACCACTCCCCCGGCCCGTCCCTCGGGCCACTTCCCTCATCACTTCTCGGAGGATGCGATGACAGTCACCCTGGCGGACGTGGCGGCTCGCGCCCGGGTGTCCCCGGCCACCGTTTCCCGTGTGCTGAACGGCAACTACCCGGTGGCGGCGTCCACCCGGGAGCGGGTCCTGCGTGCGGTGGACGACCTGGACTACGTGCTCAACGGGCCCGCGAGTTCGCTCGCCGCGGCCACGTCCGACCTGATCGGGATCCTGGTCAACGACATCGCCGACCCGTTCTTCGGAATCATGGCGGGGGCGGCCCAGACGGAGATCGGCGGTCCGGGCGACGGCTCGGGCCGGGCGGGCGGCGAGAAACTCGCGATCGTCTGCAACACCGGCGGCACCCCGGAGCGCGAGCTCACCTATCTGACCCTGCTCCAGCGCCAGCGCGCCGCCGCGGTCGTCCTCACCGGCGGCGCGGTCGAGGACCCGGCCCACCAGGCCGCGGTGTCCGCGAAACTGGCCAAACTCGCGGACGCGGGCACCCGGGTCGTCCTGTGCGGGCGCCCTCCGCTGCCCGACAACGCCTCCGTGGTCGCCGCGCTGGCCTTCGACAACCGGGGCGGCGGCCGGCGGCTCACCGAGCACCTGCTCTCGCTGGGCCACCGCGACATCGGCTATGTCGCGGGCCCGGTCGAACGCACCACGACCCGCCACCGGCTGGAGGGCCACCGCGACGCGATGAAGGCCGTGGGGATCGTGGGCGACGAGGAGCGGCTGACCGTGCACGGCTCCTACGACCGGCGGTCCGGCTACGACGCCACGGTCGAACTCCTGCGCCGGGAACCGGAGATCACGGCCGTCGTCGCCGCGAACGACACGGTCGCGCTGGGCGCCGCCGCGGCGATCCGCGACCGCGGGCTGCGCATCCCCGAGGACATCTCGGTGGCGGGCTTCGACGATCTGCCGTTCTCGGTGGACGTGGTCCCCGCGCTGACGACCGTACGGCTGCCGCTCGTCGAGGCGGGGGCCCGGGCGGGCCGGCTGGCCACGGGCAAGGAGGCCCCGCCGCCCGGCGGCATCGCGACGATCGCGGCCGAGCTGATGGTGCGGGGGTCGACGGCGGCGCCGCGGGGGTGACGGCCCGCCCCCGGACGTGCCGCCCCGGTGCCGTGCCGGTCCGTGCGTCGGGGCGCGAGGACCGGGTACGCGCCGGACGTGCCGCGGGCCGGTCACGCACCGGTCCTCGTATGCTGCGGCACGTACCGACGGAAGGACACGCACGTGAAGCTCGCTTTCTCCACCCTCGGGGTGCCGGGCCTGCCGATAACCGAGGTCGTCCGGCTGGCCGCCGAGCACGGCTACCAGGGGGTGGAGCTGCGCGCCCACCCCGAGGAGCCGGTGCACCCCGGCATCTCCCAGGCCGAACGGGCCGCCGTGGTCGATGAGTTCAAGCGCGGCGGGGTCGAGGTCCTGACCGTGGCCGGCTATGTCCGGGCCGCGGCCGAGGGCGACGACGAGCCCGTGCTGGAGGAGCTCGCCGGGCTGGTGAAGCTGGCCCACGACGTGGGGGCGCGCAACGTCCGGGTCTTCCCCGGCGGTGGCGACCAGGACCCCGCGACGGCCGACGCGACCGCCGCCCGCCGGCTGGCCGCCGCCGCCCCGTACGCCGCCGACATGGGGGTGCGCATCCTGCTGGAGACCCATGACTCGCACCGCGCGGGGGCGGCCGTCGCCCGGGTGGTCGGCACGGTGGGGCACGGCAGCATCGGCGCGCTGTGGGACATCATGCACACGTGGCTGTCCGGCGAGGAGCCGGTGGCCAGCCATGCGGTGCTGGCCCCGCACCTCGGATACGTACAGGTGAAGGACATCGCCTCCACCGAGGACATCACGCCGGTGGCCCTGGGCGCGGGTGTGCTGCCGCTGCGGGAGTGCCTGGACACGCTGGACGCGGACAGCTGGGTCTGCTGGGAGTACGAGAAGCGCTGGCACCCGCAGGCGGCGGAGCTGCCGGAGCTGCTGGGCGCGGGGCGCGCACACCTGCTGCGGCTGGGTGCGCCCAAGCAGTAGAGCGGCCCGGGGGCCGGCCCTCAGGCGGGGGCCGGCTCCGGGGCGGGCACGCGGGTGCGCCGCGTCCCCGCGAGCGAGGTCAGCGCGACCCCGCCGACCAGCAGCGCCGCCGCGCACCACCGGAGCGGGCTCACCGGCTCGTCCAGCAGCAGGGCCGCCGACGACATCCCGAAGACCGGGACGAGCAGGGTGAAGGGCGCCACGGACGACGCCGGGTAGCGGCTGAGCAGGAAACCCCAGGCCCCGAAGCCGAAGACCGTGACGGCCCACGCCACGTAGACGATGATTCCGACGCCGCTCCAGTCGAGCGCGGCGAGCGCCGCCCGGTCCCGGTCCCAGCCCTCGAAGAGGAGGGAGAGGCCGAGCAGGGGCAGGACGGGCACGGTCGAGACCCACACCATGAAGTTGAGGGCGTCGGGCGGGGCGGCCCGGCGGGTCAGGACGTTGGACACGCCCCAGCAGGCGGCCGCCGCGATCACCAGGACGAAGGCGAGCACCGGCCCGCTGGCACCCTCGTCGACGGCGGCCACCCCGATCCCGGCGAGCGCCACCGCCATCCCCGCCACCTTCACCCGCCCCGGGCGTTCGCCCAGCACGAGTGCGGCGAACAGTGCGGTGAAGACCGCCTGCACCTGGAGGACGAGCGACGAGAGACCGGCCCCCATCCCCCGGTCCATCCCGATGAACAGCAGCCCGAACTTCGCCACTCCCAGCGCCAGTCCCACCCCCGCGATCCACTTCCACGCGACCTTGGGCCGGCCGACGAAGAAGACCGCGGGCAGCGCCGCGACGAGGAAGCGCAGGGCCGAGAAGAGCAGCGGCGGGAAGTGGTCGAGGCCGACCTCGATGACGACGAAGTTGACACCCCAGAGGGCGGCGACCAGCGCGGCCAGGGCGATGTGGAGGGGACGCATGCACCGAGGATCGCGTGCGCGGACCATGTAGCACCAGCGCGGATTTCTTCATGGTGGAATTGAGCGACGCTAATGATTCCCAAGGCTCCCGGAGGCTCCGGTGCTCGATCTCGCCCGGCTGCGCGCCCTGCACGCCATCTCGGTCCACGGCTCGGTCGCGGGTGCCGCGGCCGCGCTCGGCTACACCCCGTCGGCGGTCTCGCAGCAGATCACCAAGCTGGAGCGGGAGACCCGCACGACGCTGCTGGAGCGCCGCGGGCGTGGGGTCGCGCTGACCGAGGAGGCCGTCCATCTGGCCACCGCGGCCCAGCAGTTGCTGGCGATCGTGGAGCACGCCGAGACCGCGCTGGAGGAGCGCAGGGGGCTGCCGACGGGGCGGCTGTCGATCGGCGCGTTCGCCTCGGCGGCGCGCGGGCTGCTGCCCGGAGTACTGGCGGAGCTGGACCGTGAACACCCGGACCTGGAGGTGCGGATGACGGAGGTCGACCCGCACCTCTCGGTCGATCTGGTCGCCAAGGGCGTGATCGACCTGGCCGTCGCCCACGACTGGGACATCGCCCCGCTGCCCGCCCCGGACGGTGTGGCGCAGGCGGTGATCGGGGAGGACCGGTGCGATCTGCTGGTGCCCGCGGACCACCGGCTGGCGGGCCGGGACGGGGTCCGGCGCGAGGAGCTGGCGAGGGAGTGGTGGATCTGCCAGCCGCCGGGGACGGTCTGCCACGACTGGCTCGTACGGACGCTGCGGACGGCGGGGTACGAGCCGGACATCCGCCACCAGGCCGAGGAGAACCACACCCAGCTCGCCCTGCTCGCCGCCGGTCTCGGGGTCGCGATGATGCCCCGGCTGGGCCGCGGACCGCTGCCGGAGGGGGTGGTGGCGGTGCGGATCGATCCCGTGCCGGTGCGGCGGCTGTACGCGCTGTGGCGGACGGAGGCGGCCCGCCGGCCGGCGATCACGGCGGCGGTCTCGGCGCTCCAGGCCCACGGGGCGGGTGCGGGGTTGCGCTAAGGGCTGTCCGCCGGTGCCGGGACGCGCGCAAAATGGTCCGCACCCTTGACCGGAAGTTATTTTCTGGATATCCGTGCTCCTTGGAAGTTTCTTTCACCACCCCCTCGTCACCGAGTACGGCCGAAGGAGCTCACGTGCACGACCGCACCTCCAGACGCACCCTCCTCACTGCCACCGCGGCCACCGCCGTCGCGGCGGCCGCGGGCATGGCAGCCGCCCCCGGCGCAGTCGCCGCCCAGAAGTCCGCACACGGCGGACACACCTCCGCCGCCACCACCAAACGGCTGAAGCGGCTCATCTCCCGGATGAGCCTGGAGGAGAAGGTCGGCCAGCTCTTCGTCATGCGGGTCTACGGGCACTCCGCCACCGAGCCCGACCAGGCGGACATCGACGCCAACCTCGCCGAGATCGGGGTGCGCACCGCCGCCGAGATGATCGCCAAGTACCACGTGGGCGGCATCATCTACTTCGCGTGGGCGCACAACACCCGTGACCCGCACCAGATCGCCGATCTCTCCAACGGCATCCAGCGGGCCGGCCTCGCGGGCCCCAGCTCCCTGCCGCTCCTGATCTCCACCGACCAGGAGCACGGCATCGTCTGCCGGGTGGGCGAGCCCGCCACGCTGATGCCGGGCGCGATGGCGCTGGGCGCGGGCGGTTCGCGTTCCGACGCCCGCCGGGCCGGGCAGATCGCGGGCGCCGAGCTGGCCGCGATCGGCATCTGCCAGAACTACGCCCCGGACGCGGACGTCAACGTCAACCCGGCCAACCCGGTGATCGGCGTGCGGTCCTTCGGCTCCGACCCGCAGTCCGTCGCCGGGATGGTCGCCGCGCAGGTCAAGGGGTACCAGAGCGCGGGGATCGCCTCCACGGCCAAGCACTTCCCGGGCCACGGCGACACCAGCACCGACAGCCACACCGGGCTGCCGGTGATCACCCACACCCGCGAGCAGTGGGCCGAGCTGGACGAGCCGCCGTTCCGGGCGGCGATCGCCGCGGGCATCGACTCGATCATGACGGCGCACATCGTGGTGCCCGCGCTCGACCCGGCCGAGGACCCGGCGACCCTGTCCAGGCCCATCCTCACCGGCATCCTGCGCGAGGAGCTCGGCTACGACGGCGTCGTGGTCACCGACTCGCTCGGCATGGAGGGGGTGCGGACGAAGTACGGCGACGAGCGCGTGCCGGTCCTGGCCCTGCAGGCGGGCGTCGACCAGCTGCTCAACCCGCCCAGCCTGGAGGTGTCCTGGAATGCCCTGCTGGCGGCCGTGAAGAGCGGTGAGGTCAGTGAGGACCGGCTCGACGAATCGATCCTGCGCATCCTGCGGCTGAAGACGAAGCTGGGGCTGTTCGACGACCCGTTCGTCAGCCACCGGGGCGTGGACCGGACCGTCGGCACCCGCTCGCACCTCGCCGAGGCCGACCGGATCGCGGAGCACACCACCACCCTGCTGGCCAACACCGGTGCGCTGCTGCCGCTGTCGCGCCGCTCGCACCGGAACCTGCTGGTGGTGGGGGCCGACCCGGCCTCCCCCTCGGGCACGACGGGGCCGCCGACCACCACACTGGCCGGGGCGTTCAACGAGCTGGGGTACGCGGCCACGGCCCTGTCCACCGGCACCACCCCGACCAAGGCGAACATCGACGCGGCGGTGGCGGCCGCGCAGGGCAGGGACGCGGTGGTCGTGGGGACGTACAACGTCACGGCGACCAGTTCGCAGCGGACCCTGGTGAGCGCGCTGGCCGCGACCGGTGTCCCGGTGATCACGGTCGCGATCCGCAATCCGTACGACATCGCCCAGCTGGCCGGGACCGGCCACGCGGCGAGCCTGGCCACGTACTCCTGGACCGATGTAGAACTGCGGGCGGCCGCCCGGGTGATCGCGGGCCGGGCCGAGCCGGAGGGCACGCTGCCGGTGCCGGTGCAGCGCGCGGACGATCCCGCGCAGGTGCTACACCCGGTGGGCTACGGGCTGACGTACTAGAGGAGGAAGGTCCGCGCCGGCGGCCGGCCCGTGGGGGCGGCCGCCGGCGCGGGACTGCCGTTACGGGCGCCTGGTGCCGAGGCGGTGCTCGGTCGTCAGGTCCTTCTTGTCGAGCCGCGCGTCGAACTTCGCGAGCGGCTTCGCCTTCGCCGGGTCCGCCTGGACGGCGGCCGGGGCGACGCCCGCCCAGCGCAGGATGGCCGCGGTGGCGGTGGCGTTCTCGGCCGGGGCCAGTCCGGCGACGTTCGAGCCGTGGTTGCCGCCCGGCACCGTGAAGACGTAGCTGTCACGGGCGCCCGCGCCGAGCCGGAAGCGCTCCGCGCCCCACGGGTCGTTCTGCCCGTAGACGTACAGCATGTGGCTGGCGTGGTGCTTCACCCAGGTGTCGACGTCACGCATCACCGAGGGCTGGAACCTCATCGGGATGGAGCGCGGCACGAAGTTGCGCGGCGGCTGGTAGCCGTACCGGCTCAGCTTGCCGAGCCAGGGCTGCTTGATGTCGGGCGAGCCGAGCTGGGTGCCCGCCTGGTAGTAGTACGGCGTGTAGTTCGCCAGGCCCTGGTCCGCGTAGGCGGAGAAGCCGGAGATCGAGTCGATCGAGTCCCAGATCGCCTGGTCGGGGGCGTTCTTGGCGTCGGCGGGGATGGAGTCGCAGTCGGCGAGCAGGCTGTACTGCCAGTACGCCCAGACGTAGTCCATGACGACGGCCTCGTAGGCCTTGTCGAGGGTGCCGACGGTGCTGAAGGTGTAGCCGTTGTCGGCGGCGTACTGCGCGTACTTCTTCTCCAGCGGCTCCCGGCGCACCAGCGCCTCGCGCTGCACGCCGTTCAGCCTGTCGCGGCACTCCTTCGTGCCGACGTTGGCGAAGAAGCGGTCGTACGCCGAATCCTCCTTGTTGACCACGTCGTTGGGCGCGACGTAGGCGACGACGCCGTCCATGTCCTTCGGGTAGAAGCGCTCGAAGTAGGTGGCCGTCATGCCGCCCTTGGAACCGCCGGTGGTCAGCCAGTTCTTGGAGTAGATCCTCTTCAGCGCGGTGAAGACCCGGTGCTGGTCACTGGCGGCCTGCCAGATGTCGAGCTTGGACCAGTCGGCGGGCGAGGGACGCGACGGGGTGAAGAACCGGTACTCCAGCGAGACCTGGTTGCCGTCGACGATCCGGGTCGGCTCCGAGCGGCTGGGGCTGGTGGAGACGTTGTAGCCGCCGGTGTAGAAGACCGTGGGGCGGGAGGTGTCCTTGTGCAGCAGGGTGATGCGCTGCTGGAACGTTCCCTTGGACGGGTGCCGGTGGTCGATCGGCTGGGTGTAGTTGAGGACGAAGTAGCGGTATCCCGCGTAGGGCTTCTCCTCGATGAGACTCATTCCCGGGATGGCCAGGATGCGGTCCTTGATGTCCGTGCTCGTACCGCTGTCGCTGACGGCGGGACGGATCGTGGCCGGCTCCGCGGCGGTGGCCGCACCGGCCGAAGCGCCCGTCGCACTCACTGTGCCGATGAGCACCGCGAGCGACAGGAACCCTCTGAGCGCCTTACGCATGCACCCTCCCCTTGATTCACAACAGACCTCGTGAACCTAGCGGGGCAACACCAGGACCACCAGACCCCGTTGCGGGGCGGGCGGGTACGTCACCCGGTCAGCACAGGATCCAGCCCGTGCTCACCGTCTTTCCCGCGATGGTGCCCGAGACCCGGACGCACCGGTTCAGCGCGTGGACGGTCACCGGTCCCGCCTGCCGGGTGAAGCTGCCGCTGTCCGCCACGGGGCGGCCGCCGCGCGGCTGGATCTGTACGGACATCCGGCGGCGCGAGCCGGGCTTGGCGGCGACGGCGGTGGCGCAGGCGTAGGAGCGGGTGCGGTAGACGCGCAGCTCCCCCGCCGCGAACTTCACCGTCTTCGCGGGCCGCCCGGCGCAGACCGACGCGGCATCGGCGCTGCCCGCCTCCACCCCGCCGACGACGAGCCCGAGGGCGGTCGTCAGCGCCAGGGCGAGCAGACGGTACGGGGCTCCGCGTCCCGTACGCCCACCGTGTCTCTCGGTCCCTCTGGTCACCGGCAACTCCATCGCCTTGTCGAACACGCGCACACCTACCCGACACATGAGCGCATACGCGCATGTGTGCCTATGACGCGGGGGCGGCCTTTGGCGGTTGCGCTTGCCCCGGACCGGGGCGGGGGTTCCGTCCTCAATCGCCGGACGGGCTCGGTGTGGGTGCGGGTTCCCCGCGGGACGCGGCGGGTGCGGGGTGGGGTGGTGCCCCTCCGGGGCGTCTCCTCAGAAAATGGCGTGGCGACCGGGCACGTTGCGGGGGCCGGGTAGTACGCCATTTCCCTGCGGGGACTCCCCTGCACGGCCCCACCCGACGCAGCCGAGCGTCTGCAGGCCGGTGGCACCACCGGTGAGAACGCGTGGGTGCGGGCGCACGACGGGCAGGGGCACCCCGCGCGTGGCGCGGCGCCCGCAGCCCCGCTCCACCGGGGTGACCCGTCATACCCCCGCGGGCTCGTCCTCTCCGATGAAGGTGCGCCACAGCGAGGCGTACTGCCCGTCCAGGGCGAGGAGTTCGTCGTGTGTGCCGTCCTCGACGACCCGGCCGTGGTCCATCACCACGACCCGGTCGGCGCGGGCGGCGGTGGTGAGCCGGTGGGCGACGACGAGGGTGGTGCGCCGGCCCGCGAGGCGGTCGGTCGCCTGGTTGACCAGGGCCTCGCTGGCGAGGTCCAGGGACGCGGTGGCCTCGTCGAGCAGCAGGATGTCCGGGTCGACGAGTTCGGCGCGGGCGAGCGCGATCAGCTGGCGCTGTCCGGCCGAGAGGTTGCGGCCCCGTTCGGCGACCTCGTGGAGGTAGCCGCCGTCCAGGGTGGCGATCATGTCGTGCGCGCCGACCGCCCGGGCCGCCCCCTCCACCTCGGCGTCGGTGGCCGCCGGCCGCCCGTAGGCGATGGCGTCGCGGACCGTGCCCGCGAAGAGGTACGCCTCCTGCGGTACGACTCCGAGCCGGTGCCGGTACGCGGTGAGGCCGAGGCTGCGCAAATCGGTGCCGTCCGCGGTGACCCGGCCGCCGGTCGGGTCGTAGAAGCGGGCGACGAGCTTGACCAGGGTGGACTTGCCCGCGCCGGTCTCGCCGACGAACGCGACCGTCTGTCCGGCCGGGATGTGCAGGTCGACGCCGGTGAGCGCGGCCTCCTCGCCGTTGTACGCGAAGGACACGTCCTCGAACGCGATCTCGCCGCGCAGCGACAGCACGTCGAGCGGCTCGTGCCGGTCGGCGGTCGACGTCGGCTCCTGGAGGAGTTCCTGGATGCGGCCGAGGGAGACGGTGGCCTGCTGGTAGCCGTCGAAGACCTGGGAGAGCTGCTGCACGGGTGCGAAGAACAGGTCGATGTAGAGCAGGTAGGCGACCAGCGCACCGGTGGTGAGAGTGCCGTTGTCGACCCGGCCCGCGCCGACGATCAGTACGGCGGCCGCGGCCACCGACGACAGCAGCTGGACGAACGGGAAGTACACCGAGATCAGCCACTGGCCGCGGACCCGGGCCTCGCGGTAGTGGTCGCTGCGTGCGGCGAACCGCTCGGCGCCGGACCGCTCGCGGCGGAAGGCCTGCACGATCCGGAGGCCGGAGACGGACTCCTGGAGGTCGGCGTTGACGACGCTGATGCGCTCACGGGCCAGTTCGTACGCCTTGACGCTCTTGCGGCGGAAGAAGAACGTGCCGATGACGAGCACCGGCAGGGTCGCGAAGACGACCAGGGCCAGTTCCACGTCGAGGACGAGGAGCGCGACCAGGATGCCGAAGAAGGTGACGACGGAGACGAAGGCCGTGACCAGGCCGGTCTGCAGGAACGTGGACAGCGCGTCCACGTCCGTCGTCATCCGGGTCATGATCCGGCCGGTGAGCTCGCGCTCGTAGTAGTCCAGGCCGAGACGCTGGAGCTGCGCGAAGATCTTCAGCCGCAGCGAGTAGAGCACCCGCTCGCCGGTGCGGCCGGTCATCCGGGTCTCGCCGATCTGGGCCGCCCACTGCACCAGGACGACGACGAGGCCGAAGGCGGAGGCCGTCCAGACCGCGCCCAGCGCGAGCTGGGTGACACCTTCGTCGATGCCGTTCCTGATCAGGACCGGCAGCAGGAGTCCCGCGCCGGCGTCCACGGCGACCAGCGCCAGGCTGACCAGCAGCGGGAGTCCGAAGCCGCGCAGCAGCCGGCGCAGCCCGTAGGACTCCTCGGCGTGCACCGCGCGGGCCTCGTCGATGTCCGGGGTGTCGGTCGCCGGGGGCAGCGCCTCGACCTGGGCGAGGAGCTCGGGGGTGGCGGGGGTGCCGGCCGCGTCGGTCTCGCGCGCCTCCTCCTTGCGGACCCACAGCTCGGGGGTGATGCCGCGCTCGGCGTCGAACTCGGCGTCGATCTCCTCCTGGAGCGCGCGGTCCTCGGCGGGGTCGGTGGTGACGGCGGCCGGTACGTGTCCCGGCGAGGTGCCGCCCAGCTCGTCCGGGTCGGTGAGCAGCCGGCGGTAGAGGGCGGAGCGGCGCTCCAGCTCCTCGTGGGTGCCGATGTCGGCGAGCCGGCCGTTCTCCAGGACGGCGATCCGGTCGGCGAGGTTGAGCGTGGAGCGGCGGTGGGCGATCAGGAGGGTCGTACGGCCGGCCATGACCTGGCGCAGCGCCTCGTGGATCTCGTGCTCGACGCGGGCGTCGACGGCGGAGGTGGCGTCGTCGAGGAGGAGGAGCCGGGGGTCGGTGAGGATGGCGCGGGCGAGCGCGACGCGCTGGCGCTGGCCGCCGGAGAGGGTGAGTCCGTGCTCACCGACCTCGGTGTCGTATCCGTCGGGCAGCTCGGCGATGAACCGGTCGGCCTGGGCGGAACGGGCGGCCCGCCGGATCTGTTCGTCGGTGGCGTCCGGGGAGCCGTAGGCGATGTTGGCGCGGATGGTGTCGGAGAACAGGAAGCTGTCCTCTGGTACGAGGCCGATGGCGGCCCGCAGCGAGTCGAGGGTCAGTTCACGGACGTCGTGTCCGCCGACCAGGACGGCGCCGTGCGTCACGTCGTAGAACCGCGGCAGGAGCAGCGAGACGGTGGACTTGCCGCTGCCGGAAGCGCCGACGACGGCGACGGTCTCGCCGGGCTCGATGGTCAGCGAGAAGCCGTCGAGGACGGGGCGGTCGGAGGCTCCGCTTCCAGGGTCTGAGTCAGGAGCGGAGGCGGAGCGCAGCGGAGCGTAGCCGAAGCGGACGTCGTCGAACTCGACGCCGGCCGGGATGCCGGCGGGGAGCTCCTTGGTGCCGTCCTGCATGGTCGGCTCGGTGTCGATGAGTTCCAGTACACGTTCCACACCTGCGCGGGCCTGCTGGCCGACGGTGAGGACCATGGCGAGCATCCGGACCGGGCCGACGAGCTGGGCGAGGTAGGTGGAGAAGGCGACGAAGGTGCCCAGCGTGATCTCGCCGCGGGTGGCGAGCCAGCCGCCGAGGGCGAGCATCGCGACCTGGCCGAGGGCGGGGACGGCCTGGAGGGCGGGGGTGTAGCGGGAGTTCAGCCGGATGGTGCGCAGCCGGCCGGCGAAGAGCCGGCGGCCGACCTCGCGCAGTTTGCCGGTCTCCTGCTCCTCCTGGCCGAAGCCCTTGACGACGCGGACGCCGGAGACGGCCCCGTCGACGACTCCGGCGACGGCGGCGGCCTGCGCCTGGGCGTACCAGGTGGCGGGGAAGAGCCGGGTGCGGGAGCGCCGGGCGATGAACCAGAGGGCGGGGGCGACGGCGACGGCGACGAGCGTGAGCAGCGGCGAGAGCCACGCCATGATCACCAGGGAGATGAGGAAGAGCAGCACGTTCCCGATGGTCATCGGGAGCATGAACAGCAGGCCCTGGATCAGCTGGAGGTCGCTGGTGGCGCGTCCGACGACCTGTCCGGTGGAGAGCTCGTCCTGGCGCCTGCCGTCGAGCCGGGTGATCGTCCCGTACATCTCGGTCCGCAGGTCGTGCTGGACGTCGAGGGCGAGCCGGCCGCCGTAGTAGCGGCGGATGTAGGTGGAGACGTAGACGAGGACGGCGGCGACGATCAGCAGGCCGGTCCACACGGCCAGGGACCGGGAGTGGCCGACGACGACGTCGTCGATGATCACCTTGGTGACCAGGGGGACGAGCGCCATCACCGCCATTCCGGCGAGCGAGGAGCCGAGCGCGAGCAGCACGTTGCGCCGGTAGCGCCATGCGTAACCGCTCAGTCTCCGCGCCCAGCCGCGTGGCTGCCGCCCGCTCTCCTGCGCCCCTGCGTCCGACACCCGGTGCCTCCCGTTCGACCTGCTCTACCGGAAGGCACCAACGCGATGGGCTGCGGATTTCATCCCGCCGCAACAAATACGGGACCTCGGACGTAGGACTGCCGGTCCAAGGACTAGTGGGGTTCCTCGGCGACGCGGGAGTTGGTGAGGCTGAGTGCGCCGCCTGCCGCGATCAGGCCGACGACGACGGCCAGCACCGCGTAGGTGATCCGCTCGCCGTGGAAGAACGAGGCCACCAGGGCGTCGCTCCAGGTGCCCGTGGGCAGCTGGGTGGTGACCAGCGCGGCGATCAGCGTGCCGACCACGGCGGTGCCGATGCTGCTCCCGACCTCCTGGGCGGTGTCGTTGAGCGCCGTGCCGATCGAGGTGCGGTTGGCCGGCATCGCGTCGACGAGCGCGATGGCGCAGATCGTCATGACGGTGCGCAGTCCGATGGTCATCACGACCATGCAGAGCGCGATGACGCCGTACCCGTGGTCGACGCCCCAGGACAGTCCGGCCAGCGAGCCGGCCAGGCAGGCCGCGCCGACCAGGCAGGCGATGCGGTGGCCGAACCGTGCCGCGAGCCATTCGGAGAGCGGGGTCGCGGCGATCATGGTCACGATGAGCGGCAGGTTGGCCAGGCCGGCCCGTACGGGACTCCATCCGTAGGCGTACTGGAAGTGGAGGATCAGGCCGAACATCACGGCGGCCATCGCGATGGCCGTGCCGATCTGTGCGATGGCGGCGCCGCGGACGGTGCCGTTGGAGAAGAGGCGCAGGTCCAGCATGGGGGCCGCCGTGCGGCGCTCGTGCCGGACGAAGGCGATGCCGGCGGCGAGGGCGCCGAGGACCGATGCGAGGGTGGCCACGGAGAGCCAGCCGTGCTCGACGCCGCTGGTCAGGGCGTAGCAGGCGAGGCCGATGGTGGCGACGCTCAGGACGGCGCCCGGCAGGTCGAGCTTGTCGCGGGTCAGGTCCTGCGGCCGGTCGGCCGGGACGCCGAGCCGGACGCCGATGGCCGCGATCAGGGCGATCGGGGCGTTGACGAGCAGGAGCCACTGCCACCGCACGTGGGCCAGGGCGGTGCCGCCCAGCAGCGGGCCGAGGACGAAGCCGGACATGCCGACGATGATCATCAGGGTCATGGCGCGCATCCGCAGCGCCTTGTCGTCGAACAGCCGGAAGACCAGCGAGTTCGTGATGGGGGCCATGGCCGCGGCGGCGATGCCGAGGCCGGCCCGCAGGGTGATGAGCTCCCCGGCGGAGGAGACCGCGGCGACGCCCAGGCTCAGCAGGCCGAACACGGCCAGTCCGACCAGCAGCACGCGCCGGCGGCCGAGCCGGTCGGCCATCGAGCCCGCTGTCAGCAGCAGGCCTCCGAAGGTCAGTGAGTAGGCGCCGGTGACCCACTGGAGCGCGGTCGTGCCGCTGCCGAGGTCCCGGCCGATCGTGGGCAGCGCGATCGAGAGCAGGGTGTTGTCGACCATTTCGACGAAGAAGGCCAGACAGAGCGCGGCCAGGGGTATCCATGCGGCGCGCAGGGACGGATAGGTGCGTGGCGCGGTGGGCGCGGTTTCGGTGGTGGTGGTCATGGCGGGCCTCCTTCCGGAACGCCGCCGACTATCGAACGACGTTCTACAATGGAACGTGGTTCGACCATAGAACGTGGTTCGATAAATGCGCAAGCTGTGATTGGATGGGGACCATGACAGGCCCGCGACCCCGACCCGCCGATCGCCCCTCCCGGGGACGTCAGCGCGGGTCGCACTCCATCGAGGCCGTTCTCACCGCGGCCGTGGCCCTGCTCGACGAAGCGGGCGCACCGGCACTGACCCTGCGCGCCCTCGCCGCCCGGCTCGGCACCGGCGTCGGCAGCATCTACTGGTACGTATCGGGCAAGGACGAACTGCTCGACCGCGCCATCGACCATGTGCTCGGCGGGGTGCTGACGGCCGTCGAGGGGCAGAAGGACAGCGGCGACCCGATCGACGACCTGCGCATGATGGCCGTCACCCTGTTCGACGCGGTCGTGGACCGGCCGTGGCTGGGGGCGCAGTTCATGCGCAACATCGACGTCGAGGGCAACACGTTGCGGATCTACGAGGAGCTCGGGCAGAAGACGGCCGGGCTCGGGCTCACGCCGCGGCAGCGGTTCCACGCCGTGTCGGCGGTCGTGGGCGTCGTCGTCGCCAACGCGGGGGACATGGGCCAGGACCCGCCGCAGGAGGTGGTCGAGGGCCTCGTGGGCCGCGAGGAGTACCTCGGCCGCTACGCCGCGACCTGGCGCACGCTCGACCCCGGGAAGTACCCGTTCCTGCACGACATCGTCGACGAGTTCGACGGGCACGACGACAAGGAGCAGTTCCTCGCCGGTCTTGATCTGACTCTGGCGGGCCTGCGCCTCCAGGCTGAGGCCGGCCGCCGCCTGCGGGCCGGGAACTGACACCGGGACAGGCACTCCCGCCCGCCACCGGCCCGCCCGCCACCGGCCCGCCGGGCGCGGACCGGTGACGGACGGTTCCGCTCGGTCAGTCGTCCGCTCAGCTCCGCGGCACGCTGAGCATCCGCCCGGCCGGCGCCTCCGGGACCGGCGGGATCGCCTCCTGCAGGGTGCCGGGCACGACCGGGTCCATGTGGTTCATGTAGCGCGGGTTCAGGTCCTTGTGCACGGCACGGGCGACGGCCTGGATGGTGTCGACGCCGGTGTTCATCGTCGCGTTGTCCTGGGTGAGCACCGTGAGGACGTAGTCGTGGCCCTCTCCCGTGAACGCGCCGATGCTGTGCACCCGCCAGCCGTGGGTGGCACGCTGCAGCCAGCCGTTCTTGACCTGGACGGTGGCCGAGCCCGGGGCCCCGGCGGGGGTGCCCCAGCGCTGCGAGGAGACGACCTTGCGCATCAGCCCGAGCTCGTAGGCGCGGGCGCCGTCGCTGAGCACGGAGTTCTTCGCGGTGAGCAGGGTCAGCAGCCGCTGCTCGTCCTGCGCGGTGATCTGGGTGAGTCCCCAGTAGCCGCCGGACCCGGGCACGGTGTGCGTCATTCCGGCGGCCTTGAGGAACGCGCTGACCTTGGTGGCGCCGAGCTGCTTCCACAGGGCGGTGGTCGCGTCGTTGTCGGACTTGGTGATCATCGCGGTGCTGAGGTCGGTCTCGCGCTGGGTGAGGTAGCGGCCCGTCTTGGCGTTGTCCCAGAGCAGCGTGGCCAGCACGGTCGCCTTCACGACGCTGGCGGAGTCGTACTTCGACGTGGCACGCAGGGTGCACGTCGTCTTCGTGGTCCGGTCGTACAGCGCCACCGCCGTGGTGGACTTGCGGCCCTTGAGCGCGGCGGTGATGTCCTTCGACAGCTTGGAGGCCAGCCCGGCCTTGCCCGAGGTGCAGCTCGTCGTCGGTGTGGCGGCCCCGGCGGGCGCCGCCCCGGCCGCCACGGGTGCGATCACGCCGACGGCGAGCGCGGCACAGAGCGCGGCCCGGGCGCGGCGGGATATGTGGGGTCTAGTCATGTGTGTGCGTTCCCGTCCCCTGAGTGTTTCCAGCGGGCGCGCCCCCGGCGCACCCCGAAGAGTTGACTCGTGGACGGCCGGAAAGTTGTACGCGGGAGTGCCCGGGACCTCGGGTCCCGGGCACTCCCGCGCGAGGCGTCTAGAGGTGCGTCGGCTCGAACATCCGGAGCAGGGCCGGGAGTACGACGACCGAGGGGCCGGGGCGCCCGAAGGCCTCGGCCAGGTCGGCGGCGAGCGTCTCGGGGCTCGTACGGACGGCCGGGACGCCGAAGGACTCGGCGAGGGCGACGAAGTCCGGGCGGGACAGCTCGGTGCCGGTGGCCTCGCCGAAGGCGTCGGTCATGTACTCGCGCAGGATGCCGTAACCGCCGTCGTCGACGATCAGCCAGGTGACCGGGAGGTCGTACTGGCGGGCCGTGGCGAGCTCCGCGATCGAGTACATCGCGCCGCCGTCGCCGGAGACCGCGAGGACGGGCCTCGTGCGGTCGGCGGCGGCCGCGCCGATCGCCGCCGGGAAGCCGTAGCCGAGACCGCCCGCGCCCTGGGCCGAGTGCATGGTGTTGGGGTGGCGGGCGTCGAAGGCGGACCAGGCCCAGTAGGCCAGGATCGTCATGTCCCAGAAGCTGGGGGACGTGTCGGGCAGGGCGGCCCGGATCTCGGCGACCAGGTGCTGTTCCAGGGTGAGTTCCTGGGCGGCGATCCGCTCCCGTACGAGACCGAGCACCTTCGCTACGCGGTCGGCGGCGGCCGGGTCCTCGCGCGGGGTGACGGCCTCCAGGAGGTCGGACAGCGCGTCGCGGGCGTCCGCATGGATGCCGAGCGCCGGGTGGTTGGACTCCAGCTTCCCGGCATCGGCCTCGATCTGCACGACCCGGCCGCGCGGCGCGAACGTGTAGTAGTTCGAGGAGAGTTCGCCGAGCCCGGAGCCGACGACCAGCAGGACGTCGGCGTCCTCCAGGAAGTCGGTGGTGTGCCGGTCCTCCAGCCAGGACTGGAGCGAGAGCGGGTGCTCCCACGGGAAGGCGCCCTTGCCGCCGAAGGTGGTGACGACCGGGGCGTCGATCTGCTCCGCGAGGGCGCGCAGCTTGCCGGACGCGTCGGAGCGTACGACTCCGCCGCCCGCGATGATCGCCGGGCGCTCCGCGTTCGACAGCAGGTGGGCGGCGACCGCGATGAGTTCGGGGCGGGCGTGCACCTCGCGCGGGGTCGCGTCCATCGCCGTGACGACGGGCAGCGTCGTCCCGGCGAGGAGCACGTCCTGCGGGATCTCGATCCAGACGGGGCCGTGCGGTGCCGTCAGCGCGGACTCCCAGGCGGCGGCGATCGCGGACGGGATCTGCGAGGCCGTACGCACGGTGTGCACCGACTTCACGATGTCGCGGAACGAGGCCTTCTGGTCGCGCAGTTCGTGCAGATAGCCGTGGCGGCCGCCGCCCAGGCCGGCGACCGGGATCTGGCTGGAGATCGCGAGCACGGGGGCGGAGGCCGCGGCCGCCTCCTGGAGCGCGGCGAGCGAGGTGAGCGCGCCGGGTCCGGTGGACAGGAGCAGCGGGGCGACCTCGCCGGTGATGCGCCCGTAGGCGTCGGCGGCGAAGCCCGCGTTGTTCTCGACGCGCAGGCCGACGTAGGTGAGAGGCGAGCGGCGCAGGGCGTCGAACATGCCCAGCGCGTGCTGTCCGGGCAGACCGAAGACGGTGGTCGCGCCGAGGCCCTGGAGGGTCTCGACGACGAGGTCGCCGCCGTTGCGTCCGGCCGGGGGGTTCAGTGCGGCGGCGACCTGCTCGGGGGTGAGCTCGGGCCGCTCGTCGTGGTGGTCGTGGCTCACTTCTGCCGGGCCTCCGCGATCTGGCGGGTCATGATCGTCGTCAGTTCGTACGCGGTGTGCGAGGCGGCGACGGAGGTGATCTCGGCGTGGTCGTACGCGGGGGCGACCTCGACCAGGTCGGCGGAGACCAGGTTGCAGGACGACAGGCCGCGCACGATCTCCAGCAGCTCGCGGGAGGTGAGGCCGCCGGCCTCGGGGGTGCCGGTGCCGGGGGCGTGCGCCGGGTCCAGCACGTCGATGTCGATGGAGATGTAGAGCGGGCGGTCGCCGATGCGCTGCCGGAGCTGGTCGGCGATCTCGTCGACCCCGCGCCGCATGACGTCGGCCGAGGTCACGATGCCGAAGCCCATCTTGGCGTCGTCGGTGAGGTCCTGCTTGCCGTACAGCGGGCCGCGGGTGCCGACGTGGGAGAGCGCGGAGGTGTCGAGGATGCCCTCCTCGACGGCCCGGCGGAACGGGGTGCCGTGGGTGTACTCGGCGCCGAAGTAGGTGTCCCACGTGTCGAGGTGCGCGTCGAAGTGGAGCAGGGCGACGGGGCCGTGCTTCTTGGCGACGGACCGCAGCAGCGGCAGCGCGATGGTGTGGTCGCCGCCGAGCGTCATCAGCCGGGCGCCGGTGGAGAGCAGGTCGTCGGCCGCGGCCTCGATCGTCTCGACGGCCTCGTTGATGTCGAACGGGTTGGCGGCGATGTCACCGGCGTCCGCGACCTGCGCGAGGGCGAACGGCGAGGCGTCCTGGGCCGGGTTGTACGGGCGGAGCAGCCGCGAGGCCTCCCGGATTGCGTTCCCGCCGAAGCGGGCGCCGGGCCGGTAGGAGACGCCCGTGTCGAAGGGCACACCGACGACGGCGACGTCCGTCGTCCCGACCTCGTCGAGGCGGGGCAGCCGGGCGAACGTCGCGGGGCCCGCGTACCGCGGGACGCGGGAGGAGTCGACGGGGCCGCGCGGCGTTTCGTTGCTGCTCATGGGGTGGGGCCTTTCTCTGTTCTGTGCGTGGTGCAAGTGTGCGGGATGCGGGGACGCGGCCGTCAGCCGGTGACCGGCTCGGCGGCCGGTTCCGCCTGTTCCGCCGGCGCCGCCGGCCCGTCACGGCCGGCCAGCCGTTCGCGCCAGGTGAGAAGGACCGCGGCGTCCGTGGGCCTCGTCGCCAGCGAGACGACGACGTACGCGACGAGGGAGGCGGGGAGTCCGTAGTAGACGGGTTCGTTGGCGAGGATCCCGTAGCCCGCCATCAGGCCGATGACCGCGACGCCGCCGACCGCCACCGCGGCCAGCGCCCCGGCCGCGGTGCCGCGGCGCCACAGCAGACCGCCGAGGATCGGCACCAGCAGTCCGCCGACCAGGAGGTTGTAGGCGACGGTCAGCGCCTCGACCACGTTGTTGAGGGCGATGGCGATGGCGATGACGACGATGCCCATGACCAGGATGAAGGCCCGGTTGCCCCGCACCTCGTCGCGTTCGGCGTCGCCGTCGCCGCGGGAGACGACGCCCCGCAGCCGGGACCAGATGTCGTTGTTGGCGACCGTGGCGCAGGCGATCAGCGCACCGGAGGACGTGGACATCACCGCGGCCAGCGCGGCGGCCAGCACGAGGCCGCGCACACCGACCGGGAGTTCGTCCTTGACGATCGTCGCGAACGCCGCGTCCGCGCTGGGCAGCTTCGGGTACATGACCTTCGCCGCCGTGCCGATGACCGCTCCGGCGACCGCGTACACCAGGCAGTAGGTGCCGGCGACGGTGCCGCCCAGGCGGGCCACGCGGTCGCTGCGGGCGGTGAACACCCGCTGCCAGATGTCCTGCCCGATCAGCATGCCGAAGGTGTAGATCAGCACGTACGTGAAGATCGTCTCGCCGCCGATGCCCAGCGGGTCGAAGTACTCGGTCGGCAGTTTGGCCCTCATCTCGCCGAAGCCGCCCGCCTTGATCACCGCGATGGGCAGCAGGAGCAGCAGCACCCCGATGGTCTTCACGACGAACTGCACCATGTCGGTGAGCGTGATCGACCACATGCCGCCGAGCGTCGAGTACGCGACGACGATGGCGCCGCCGAGGATGATCGCGACGGTCCGGTTCATGTCGAAGAGGACGTCGAAGATGGTGGCGTACGCGATGGTCGAGGTGACCGCGAGCATCAGCGTGTACGACCACATGACGACGCCCGAGATGATCCCGGCCCGGCCGCCGTAGCGCAGGTCGAGCATCTCGGAGACGGTGTAGACCTTCAGCCGGGCGATGCGCGCCGAGAAGAAGACCGACAGGGCGAGCAGGCCGAGACCGATGGTGAAGACCATCCAGGCGCCGGAGAGCCCGTACTGGTAGCCGAGGCCGACGCCGCCGATGGTGGAGGCGCCGCCGAGGACGATGGCGGCCATGGTGCCGGAGTACATCCAGGGGCCCAGGCGGCGGCCCGCCACCAGGAACTCGCTCTTGGACTTGGCGCGGCGCATGCCCCACCAGCCCATGGCGAGCATGCCGGCCAGGTAGACGACGATCACGGCGTAGTCGACAGCCATGGGCTTCCCTCCGTCTCGGTTCACAGGTTCCGGTGCATTCCGGTGCGCGCCGGATGCGCGGTTCAGGTACGCGTTCCGGTGCGCTTTCGGTCGTGCTGAAGAGACGGTAGGTGGCCGGGAAGCATCGCTGAAGTGTACGTTTCATCCATTCCAGCCCGACCGAACGGATGAACCCTCCATGCCTGAGGCTCCCGCCGGACCGCCGACCCCGCCCGTCGCACTGGCCGCGCTGCTGGCCCTGGAGGAGCTGGGGCTCCGCAGCATCGCGGGGCCGGCCGACGCCGAGCTGCTGTGGGTGCACACCTCGGAGATGGCCGACCCGTATCCGTATCTGCTCGGTGGCGAGCTGCTGCTGAGCGCCGGGGTGCTGCTCACGGACCCGGACACCTATGTGGCGCGGCTCGTGGAGGCGGGGGCCGCGGCGCTCGGATTCGGCGTGCGGCCGGTGCACGACACGGTGCCGCCCGAGCTGGTGGCGGCCTGCGAGCGGTACGGGATGCCGCTGGTCGAGGTGCCGCCCGGGACCCCGTTCACGGCGATCGCCCGGGCGGTCTGGGGGCTGATGGCCGCGGCCCGCCACCGCGAGCTGCGCCGGGTGACCCGGGCCCAGCAGGCCCTGGCGACGGCGGCGGCCCGGCCGGACCCGGTGCCGGCGGTGCTGCACCAGCTGGCCGTGCAGCTCGGCGGCCGGGCGGTCCTGCTCACGGCCGGCGGCGAGGAACTGCACGCGGCGGGACGGCCGCAGGCGCCGGAGGTGGCGGGGGCGCTCGGGCGGCTCGCCCGGGTGGTCGCGCGGGAGCGGCCGGGCTCGCCCGCATCGGCGACGGACACGCTCGGGGACACCTCCCTCCTCGCGTATCCGCTGGGCGGCGGCGAGGGCCTCGTCCTGGCGCTGGCGACCCCGCGGCGGGAGGCCGGCGACCACACGGTGGCGGGCATCGCCGTGGTCCTGCTCTCCCTCCTCGCCGCCCCCCATCAGGGCGCGGACGCGGCGGGCCGGTCGGCGGCGCTCGTCCGGATGCTGCTGGGCGCCGACCCCGGGGAGGTGGCGCCGCTGCTCGGCGAGGGCCCGTGGACCGTGGTGCACGCCCGCCGCGGCGACGGCGCGCACGCGGATCCGCTGACCGCCGGGGCGCTCGGGGCGACCCTGGGTTCGGCGCTGGTCGACACGGGACGCGGCACCGACGCCGTGCGGGTCCTGCTCCCCGGCGGCCTGGAGCCGACCCCGCAGCCGGGCTGGACGCTCGGCGCTTCGTCCCCCGGCCCCGTCACCGCGCTGTCCGGCGCCGACTCCCGGGCGGCCAGGGCCCTGAGGCACGCGGAGGCGACCCGCGCCCCGCTGGCGGCGGACGCGCCGGTCACCGGCATCGCCGCCCTCATCCCGCCCGGCCCGGCGGCGGAGCACGCCCGCGCCCTCCTCGCCCCGCTCACCGCGCCCCTGGCCGAGACCCTGCGCTGCTGGCTCTCCCTGCACGGCAGCTGGGACCGCACGGCGGTGGCCCTGTCCGTCCACCGCAACACCGTCCGCCAGCGCATCGGGCGGTGCGGGGTGCTGCTCGGGGTGGACCTGGACGACATGGACGTACGTACGGAGCTGTGGCTCGCGCTGCGGCAGGAGTGACCCCCGTGCACCCCCGCCCCCTGCCGTGCCCCGGTCACTCCTCGCGCAGGGGCACCTCCCGCATCAGCCAGGCCACCATGAAGATCACCGCGCCCAGCAGCGCGGCGCCGATCAGCACCCCGTGCAGACCGTCGGTGACCGCGGTCCGGACCGCGTCACGGACCCCGTCCGGCATCCCGCGCACCGCCTCCGGGGTCCAGGACGTGCCGCCGTCGGGCATTCCGGCCGTGTGGAGGCGGCTCGTGTAGACGGCGCCGAGCACGGCGATGCCCAGGGAGCTCCCGATCGTGCGGACGAGGGTGGCGGTTCCGGTGGCGGCGCCCATGTCGCGGGGTGTCGCGCTGTTGATGGTGATGAGCAGGGTGCTCTGCATCAGCAGGCCCATGCCGATGCCCAGCACCAGGGTCAGGGCGGAGGTCACCGCCGTGGGGGTGCCGGCGCCCGTCGCCAGCAGCAGGAGCGCGCCCACGGCCGTCAGTGCGCCGCCGAGGACCGGATAGGGGCGGTAGCGGCCGCCCTTGGAGAGGATCCGGCCGAGCAGGAGCTGTGCGCCGAACATCCCCGCCATCAGCGGGAGCAGCAGCATGCCGCTGGCCGTCGAGGACGCGCCGCGCACGAACTGCATGTACTGCGGCAGGTAGGTGGACGCACCGAGCATCGCGGCGCCCGCCAGGAACGTGAGGATCTGGGCGAGCGTGAAGTTGCGGTCGGCGAACAGCCGGGGCGGGATGATCGGTTCGGCGACGCGGCGCTCGACCCGGACGAACCAGACCAGGGCGACGGCTCCGGTCACCCCGAGGCCGATGATCTGCGGCGACGACCACCCGTACCTCGTACCGCCCCAGCTGCCCAGCAGGGTGAGCGCCAGGATGGCGGTGGTGAGCAGTCCGGCCCCCGCGTAGTCGATCCGCGGCTTGACCCGCTCGGTGTGCAGGTGCAGACGGAGGCCGATGACGAGCAGGGCGAGCGCGCCCACGGGGACGTTGACGTAGAAGACCCAGCGCCAGTTCAGCTGGTCGGTGAGGAAGCCGCCGAGCAGCGGCCCGCCGACCAGGGCGACCGGCATCATGGCGCCGATCATCGCCTGGGAGCGGCCCGCCTGCGAGGGCGGCATCATGACGCCGATGATGGACAGGGCGCCGACCATGAGACCGCCCGCGCCGAGCCCCTGGACGGCGCGGAAGGCGATGAGCTGGCCCATGTCCTGGGCGAGTCCGGAGAGCACGGACCCCGCCAGGAACACCGTGACCGACCAGACGAAGGCGCCCTTGCGCCCGTACAGGTCGCCGAGCTTGCCCCAGATGGGGGTGGAGACGGAGGCGGTCAGCAGATAGACCGTCACCACCCAGGACAGATGGTCGAGTCCGCCGAGGTCCCCGACGATCGTGGGCAGTGCGGTGCCGACGACCGTCCCGTCGAGCAGGCCGAGCACCAGGCCGAGCAGGAGAGCGAACAGGACGAGCTTCGACGGTCCGCTCCCGCCCTCGTCGCCGGGCGGCGGCCCGGCCGCTTCCGGCCCCTGCCGGGCGTGCGTGCCGTCCGTGGACTGAGTCATGGGTGCCCCCGTATCCGTATCCGTGATCCGTGTCCGTGAGGCGTTCTTCAGGCGGTGTACGGGGTGGCGGCGCGGGCGTCCCGCAGTGCGTGCGCCCACCAGGCGAGCTGGTCGAGGAGCGCCTTGGCGGCAGCGTCGACCTGGGCGTCGTCGACGGTGCCGTCCTCGGCGAACTGTCCGTAGGCGTTGTGGAAGCTGACGGTGTTGCGGATGGTCGTCGCGTTCAGCTCGGCCATCACGACGCGGAGCTGCTCCACGGCCCGCAGGCCGCCGGAGAGGCCGCCGTAGGAGACGAAGGCGACCGGCTTGGCGTGCCACTGCTGGTTGTGCCAGTCGATGGCGTTCTTCAGGGACGCCGGGAAGCTGTGGTTGTACTCCGGGGTGACGAAGACGAACGCGTCGGCCGCCGCGAGCCTCGGTGACACCAGGGCGAGGGCCTCCTCGGTACCCGGCGCCGGCGGCTCGCCGAACGCGGGCAGGACCGTGGGCAGCGGGGTCTCGGTGAGGTCGACGACATCGGTGGTCATGTCGCCGCGCTGGGCCAGGTGTCCCTTCAGCCACTGGGTGACGACGGGCGCGAAGCGGCCCTCGCGGGTGCTGCCGACGATGACGGCGACGCGGAGCTGCGGACGGGTGCTGCTGGACATGAGTCCCCCTGGTGAGCAGTGGACACGGAGGCCGTGAACACGGAGCCGTGGATGTGTACTGCGTATCTCGATGCGTACAACGTACACGTCCATGTGTACGTCGTCCACTGACGGATACGCTGTACGCTTCACGCCTATCGAGAGGAGCCCGCCCGTGACCGGCCGGAAGAAGGACAGCGGGAAGACGGCGCCGGACGAGTCGCTCTGGCAGCGCCTGGAACAGCCCGCGGCCGCACCCCGCACCTCGCTCACGCTGGAGCGCATCGGCGCCGTCGCGGTGCGGATCGCCGACGCGGAGGGCTTCGCCGCCGTCACCATGCGCAGGCTCGCCACGGAGCTGGGCGTCGCCCCCATGGCGGCCTACCGCCACGTCTCCGGCAAGGACGACCTGTGGGCGCTGATGGCCGAACGGGTGGCGGCGGAGATGCGCATCCCCGACGAGGTGACCGAGTGGCGCGAGGTGCTGCGCACCTTCGGCCTGCTGACCCGGGACACGATGCTGCGGCACCCCTGGGTGGGACAGCTGCCGACCCACCTCTTCATCCTCACGCCCGGCCGGCTGGCCGTCGCCGAACGGCAGCTGGCGGCGCTCGACGGACTGGGCCTCGACGAGGACACGATGATGGTCGCCTTCCGCACGGTCAGCGCCTTCGCCCACGGCTCGGCGCAGTCGGAGGTGGCGGTGCGGGAGTGGACGGAGTCGGCCGGCTGGTCGTCCGGCGCCGAGACGAGGCTGGGCCTGGCGCCGCAGATGATGTACCTGATGGGGACCGGCCGCTATCCCACGTACCAGCGCTACGGACTGCGGGCGACCCGCAAGGACGACGCGACCTGGGCCTTCGAGACGGGCCTCGACTGCGTCCTGGACGGGATCGCCGCCCGGCTCGGCATCTGAGGCGGCCCCGGAGCCGGCGCCCGGCGCGCTCCCCGTCGGCGTGCTCAGCATCACCCTGGACAGCTCACGTGACCGCCGGGTAACTTTTAACCAAGGCTGAGCAAGCGCTTAGCCAAGCCGAGCGAAGCCGACCAGGGAGGCACCCCGTGCGCCGTACGGTATTCAACGAGGACCACGAGGCGTTCCGGGAGACCATCCGCGCCTTCATCGCGGCCGAGGTCGTGCCGGTCTACGACGAGTGGTTCGCCGCCGGCCAGGCACCGCGCGACTTCTATCTCAAGCTCGGTGAGCTGGGCGTCTTCGGCATCAACGTGGACGAGGAGTACGACGGCGCGGGCATCGACTCGCACAAGTACGAAGCCGTCATCTACGAGGAGACCGCCCGTGCGGGCGTGTCCTTCGGCGGCTCCGGCGTGCACACGCTGCTCGGCCTGCCCTACGTCAAGATGCTCGCCACCGACGAGCAGAAGAAGCGCTGGCTGCCGAAGTTCACCACCGGCGAGGAGATGTGGGCCCTCGCGATGACCGAGCCGGGCACCGGTTCCGACGTCGCGGGCATGAAGACCTCCGCCAAGCTCTCCGAGGACGGCACGCACTACGTCCTCAACGGCGCCAAGACCTTCATCACCGGCGGCGTGCACGCCGACCGGGTCATCGTCTGCGCCCGTACCTCCGCCCCGCGCGAGGACGACCGCCGCTTCGGCATCTCCCTGTTCGCCGTCGACACCAAGTCCGCGGGCTACTCGGTCGGCCGCAAGCTCGACAAGCTGGGCCTGAAGGTCTCCGACACCGCCGAGCTGGCGTTCGTCGACGTGAAGGTCCCGGTCGAGGACCTCCTCGGCGAGGAGAACAAGGGCTTCGGCTACCTCGGCACCAACCTGGCCTCCGAGCGCTGGGGCATCGCCTTCGGCGCCTACGCGCAGGCCGCGGCCGCCGTCCGGTTCGCCAAGGAGTACGTGCAGGACCGCACGGTCTTCGGCAAGACCGTCGCCTCCTTCCAGAACACCAAGTTCGAGCTGGCCGCCTGCCAGGCCGAGGTGGACGCGGCCCAGGCCGTCGCCGACCGCGCGCTGGAGGCGCTGGACGCCGGTGAGCTGACCGCCGCCGAGGCCGCCTCCGCGAAGCTGTTCTGCACCGAGGTCGCGCACCGCGTGATCGACCGCTGCCTCCAGCTGCACGGCGGCTACGGCTTCATGAACGAGTACCCGATCGCCCGCCTGTACGCGGACAACCGGGTCAACCGCATCTACGGCGGCACCAGCGAGGTCATGAAGTCGATCATCGCCAAGTCCATGGGCCTGTAGAGCGGCTACGTTCTCCCCATGAGCTCAGCACTTGATTCCCTGCTCGATCTGCTCGACCTGGAGCAGATCGAGCAGGACATCTTCCGGGGCACCAGCCGTTCGGCGATCGTGCCCCGCGTCTTCGGCGGACAGGTCGCGGCCCAGGCGCTCGTCGCCGCGGGCCGCACCGTCCCCGCGGACCGGACCGCCCACTCCCTGCACTCCTACTTCCTGCGGATGGGGGACCCGGGAGCGCCGATCGTCTACAGCGTCGACCGCATCCGGGACGGCCGTTCCTTCACCACCCGGCGGGTCGTCGCCGTCCAGCACGGGCAGCCGATCTTCCACCTCTCGGCGTCCTTCCAGACGTACGAGGAGGGGCTGGAGCACCAGGCGGACATGCCGGCCGCGCCCGATCCGGACACGCTGCCGACGGCGGCCGAGATGCTGCCGCGGTACGCGGACCGGTTCAGCGACCCCGGAGTCGTCGACCGGCTGGTCGAGGCGCGGGCCGCGGTCGACCTGCGGTACGTGGACGCCCCGCCGTTCGGCACCGTCGGCGAGCCGCGCGAGCCCCGCTCCCAGGTGTGGTTCCGCACCAACGGCAAGCTGGCCGACGACCCGCTGCTGCACGTCTGCATGGCGACGTACGTCTCCGACATGACGCTGCTCGACTCGGTGCTCCTGGCCCACGGGCGCGGCGGCTGGGCGGTCGGCGACGTGGTGGGGGCGAGCCTGGACCACGCGATGTGGTTCCACCGGCCGTTCCGCGCCGACGAATGGCTGCTGTACGACCAGGAGTCGCCGTCCGCGTCCGGCGGGCGCGGCCTGGGCCAGGCCCGTATCTACACGCAGGACGGCCGGCTGGCGATCACCGTCATCCAGGAGGGCGTGGTCCGGGTCCCCCGGAAGGGCTGAACGGGCCTGCGGCTCGCGGCCGCGCGTCGGACATACCCGGCCCGGCTGCGGACATACTCCCCACCATGAGTGACGCACGTGCTGATGGCGGGGAGTCCGGTGCCGGAACGGATACGGCGAGCGGTGGCGAGTCCACGTTCACCGTCATCGTCGCGGCGGTGGCCAACCTCGGCATCGCCGTGGCGAAGGCCGTCGCCGGGCTGATCAGCGGATCGAGCGCGATGCTCTCCGAGGCGGCCCACTCGGTCGCCGACACGGTCACCGAGGTGCTGCTGCTCACCGCGCTCAAGCGCAGCGAGAAGCCCGCCGACGACGAACACCCGCTGGGCTACGGCCCCGAGCGGTACATCTGGGCGATGCTCGCCTCCGTCGCCACGTTCGTCGGCGGCGCGGTCTTCTCGATCTACGACGGCATCCACACCCTGGTCGCGGGCGAGGAGCTCGGCGACCCGCTCATCTCGTACCTCGTGCTCGCCGTCGCCTTCCTGCTGGAGGGCTTCTCCCTGCGCACGGGGCTGCGGCAGGTGCGCGCCGAGGCCGGCCGTCTCGGCACCCCCGCGAAGCGCTACCTCCGGCTCACCCCCGACACCGCGGTCAAGGCCGTCGTGATGGAGGACTCGGCGGCGCTCGCCGGTCTGCTGCTGGCCGCGGGCGGTCTGCTCGGCGGCCAGCTGTCGGGCTCCGGCGTCTGGGACGGTGTCGCGTCGATCCTGATCGGGGCGCTGCTCGTGTACGTGGCCTGGGTGCTCGGCCGGTCCAACGCCCAGCTGCTGATCGGCCGGCCGGTGCCGGCGGCGATGCGTGCGGGGGTGCGCGAGGAACTGCTGACGGTGCCGCACATCATCGACGTACTGGAACTGACCACGCTCATCCAGGGGCCGTCCGAGATCCTGATCGCCGCGAAGGTCGACTTCCGGGACGTGGCCAGCGCCGAGCAGGTCGAGTGGGCCTGCGAGGAGGCGGAGCAGCAGCTGCGGGAGCGGTATCCGGCGATCCGGCGGGTGTATCTGGACCCGACGCCGGGACTGGAACAGCGGCGCCGGGCCCGGGCCGCCGGAGGTGGCGCGGTGGCCGGCGACGACGAGGACAGCGGGGGCGGCGGGCTGTTCACCGACCGGACGGAAGGGCCCCGGTAACCGGGGCCGGCCGGACCGTCCGGACCGCGGCTACGCCGGCTCCAGCAGCCCCCGGAGCCGGTCCAGGTCGCCGGCGACCGTGTCGGCGTCCCGCTCGAAGTCGGCGTCGCTCATCCCGGGCCGCCGGCGAAGGGTGAACACGACCTCGCTGCCGGTGCCGTCGCCGATCACCCGGACCGGGTTGTGGACGGTCTCACCGGACGGCAGCGTGACGTCGTGGTCGAGGACGCCCAGCTCGTTGTGCGGCACGAAGTCCACCACGGCCCTTCCCATGGGCGAGGACTCGGCGACCCACCGGCCGTCGGTCTCCGTGATGGAGTCACCCAGGCCGTGGGCCCACGCGGGAAGGTTCCGCGGGTCCGACGCGAAGGCGTAGACCTCGTCGGCCGTGCGGGCGATGTGGACGCCGAGGTGGCGTGATTCCTTGGCTGCGCTGTTCATGGTCGTGACGTTAGTGCGCCACCGGTGCCGGCTTCTTGAACGAATCGGACACGCCCGGACGCCCGGTCCGGACGGTCAGAGCAGCCCGGCGGCGTCCAGGAGGTAGTCGGTCATCGGGTCGTAGAATCGCGGGTCCAGCACATGGTCGTCCAGGGGGACGGCCACCTGAAGGGTGCCCTCGGACTCCCCCAGGAACAGCGCCGGGTCGTTGCAGTCCGCGTAACCGATCGCGTCCAGACCGCGCTGCGCCGCGCATCCCGCCCAGCCGTGGTCGGCCACGACCAGGTCGGGCATCGGGCGGCCCTCGCGCTCCAGGGCGTCCAGGATGGCCGCCATCGGCGCCGGGGAATGGGTGTGCCAGAGGGTCGCGCCGCGCTCCTGCACGGCGACGTCCGCGAACTGGAAGACCATGCCCTCGTCCGCCATCAGCCCGGCCGGAATCCGCATGATCTCGCAGCCGGCCGTCCGCAGCGCCGCCGCCGTCAGCCGGTGGACGTCCAGGAGCCCGCCCGGGTGACCGGTGGCGAACAGCACCCGCTCGGAGCCGTCGGCCGCCTTCCGCAGCCGGGCCGCGGCCCGCTCCAGGGCGTCGACCGTGAGCTCCGGGTCGATGGTGTCCTGCCCGAACCGGTGCTCCGGGTCGTCGCTGACCCCGCACCGCTCGGCCATCACCGCCAGGACGTCCTGCTCGTCGCGCCACCGGTCGCCGAGCTCGAGACCCAGCCAGTAGTGGCGGTCGCCGTTGGCGAGCTTGCGGTAGTGGGCGAGGTTGTTGTCGCGCGGGGTCGCGACGTCTCCCGCGATACGCGTGCGGACGAGATGGTCGACGAGGGCGGCGCGGCTGGGTATCGGCATGAACCCATTGTGCCGTGGGGTGTGCGCAGCGTGCCGGGTGAATCGAGGGGTGGGCGGCCGGTCGCCCGGCCGCTCAGCCGGCCTCGCGCTCCCCCGCGGCGGCGAAGGCGCCCCGCGCCAGCCGGTGCAGCAGCGCCGCGGTGTCCGTGCGGCCGGGAAGGGCGCCGGGGCGGCCCAGGTGCGGGGTCGAGTTCAGCAGGCCGAAGACGGCGTGGACGGTGGCGCGGGCCTCGTGCTCGGGGAGGTCCGGGTAGAGCTCGCGGACGACGGCGACCCACACCTCGACGTACTCGCGCTGGAGCCGGCGCACCCGCTTGCGATCGGTGTCCCGCAGGCGGTCCAGCTCCCGGTCGTGCAGGGTGATCAGAGGGCGGTCGTCGAGGGCGAAGTCGATGTGGCCCTCGATGAGCGCGTCCAGGAGCGCCTCGGGGGACCTGTCACCGGAGGCGTCCTCGGAGACCCGCAGCTGCCCGCCGCTCAGCAGCCGCTCGCTGATGCCGACGAGCAGTTCGGCGAGCATCGCGTCCTTGCCGGGGAAGTGCCGGTAGAGGCCGGGGCCGCTGATGCCGACGGCGGCGCCTATCTCGTCGACGCCGACGCCGTGGAAGCCGCGCTCGGCGAAGAGGCGGGCGGCCTCCTTGAGGATCTGCTCGCGGCGGGTGGGGGCCGCGACGCGGGCGGCGGCATGGGTGCTCATGGGAAGTCATTCTAGACAGGCGCGTTAGCGGTCGTTAACCTGAAGGGGCGTTAACGCTCATTAACCACTGCGGTACGGGCAAGGGGGCTCGACAGGATGCAGCAGGCACCGGTGCTGGCGAGCGCGGCCGATCCCGCCTCGGAGGCCTGGCAGGCCAACGAGGCGGCGCATCACGCGCTCACCGACGAGCTGCGCAAGCGGCTCGCCACGGCCAGGCTCGGCGGGGGTGAGAAGGCCCGCGCCCGGCATGTGGCGCGCGGCAAGCTGTTGCCCCGGGAGCGGGTGGACACCCTCCTCGATCCGGGCTCGCCCTTCCTGGAGCTGGCCCCGCTGGCGGCCGAGGGGCTGTACGGGGGCGCGGCGCCGGCCGCCGGGGTGATCGCCGGGATCGGCCGGGTCAGCGGCCGCGAGTGCGTGATCGTCGCCAACGACGCGACCGTCAAGGGCGGCACGTACTACCCGATGACGGTGAAGAAGCACCTGCGCGCCCAGGAGGTGGCGCTGGAGAACCGGCTGCCGTGTCTCTACCTGGTGGACTCGGGCGGCGCCTTCCTGCCGATGCAGGACGAGGTGTTCCCGGACCGTGAGCACTTCGGGCGGATCTTCTACAACCAGGCCCGGATGTCCGGGGCCGGCATCCCGCAGATCGCGGCGGTGCTGGGCTCCTGCACGGCCGGCGGGGCGTACGTCCCGGCGATGAGCGACGAGGCCGTGATCGTCCGGAACCAGGGGACGATCTTCCTGGGCGGACCGCCGCTGGTGAAGGCCGCGACGGGTGAGGTCGTCACGGCCGAGGAGCTGGGCGGCGGCGAGGTCCACTCCCGTACGTCCGGGGTCACCGACCACCTCGCCGAGGACGACGCGCACGCGCTGCGGATCGTGCGGAACATCGTGGCCACCCTGCCGGACCGGGGCGCGCTGCCGTGGTCCGTGCAGCCGGCCGACGAGCCGAAGGTGGACCCCGCCGGTCTGTACGGGGCGGTCCCCGTCGACTCGCGCACGCCCTATGACGTGCGCGAGGTGATCGCCCGGGTCGTCGACGGTTCGCGGTTCGCCGAGTTCAAGGCGGAGTACGGCACGACGCTGATCACCGGCTTCGCGCACATCCACGGCCATCCGGTCGGGATCGTCGCCAACAACGGCATCCTGTTCTCCGAGTCCGCCCAGAAGGGCGCGCACTTCATCGAGCTGTGCGACCAGCGCGGCATCCCGCTGGTCTTCCTGCAGAACATCTCGGGCTTCATGGTCGGCCGCGACTACGAGGCCGGCGGCATCGCCAAGCACGGCGCGAAGATGGTCACCGCCGTCGCCTGCACCCGCGTCCCGAAGCTGACCGTGGTGGTCGGCGGTTCCTACGGCGCGGGCAACTACTCCATGTGCGGCCGGGCCTACAGCCCCCGCTTCCTGTGGATGTGGCCCAACGCGAAGATCTCCGTCATGGGCGGCGAGCAGGCCGCGTCCGTCCTCGCCACGGTCAAGCGCGACCAGCTGGGCGACGACTGGAGCGCCGAGGACGAGGAGTCCTTCAAGGCCCCGATCCGCGAGCAGTACGAGACCCAGGGCAACGCGTACTACGCCACCGCCCGGCTCTGGGACGACGGCGTGATCGATCCGCTGGAGACCCGGCAGGTGCTGGGGCTCGCCCTGACCGCGTGCGCCAACGCCCCGTTGGGCGACGCCGGCTTCGGCGTCTTCCGGATGTGAGGAACAGATGACGATGTTCGACACGGTTCTCGTCGCCAACCGCGGCGAGATCGCGGTCCGGGTCATCCGGACCCTGCGCGAGCTGGGGGTGCGCTCGGTCGCCGTCTTCAGCGACGCGGACGCGGACGCCCGGCACGTGCGGGAGGCCGACACGGCGGTACGGATCGGTCCCGCCCCGGCCGCCGAGAGCTACCTCTCGGCGGACCGGCTGCTGGAGGCGGCCCGCCGCAGCGGCGCACAGGCCGTCCACCCCGGCTACGGCTTCCTCGCGGAGAACGCGGGCTTCGCCCAGGCGTGCGCGGACGCGGGGCTGGTCTTCATCGGCCCGCCCGCCGCGGCCATCTCGCTGATGGGCGACAAGATCCGGGCCAAGGAGACGGTCTCCGCGGCCGGTGTCCCGGTGGTGCCCGGTTCCACGGGCAGCGAGCTGACCGACGGCCAGCTCGCGGACGCGGCCGACGAGATCGGCATGCCGGTGCTGCTGAAGCCCTCCGCGGGCGGCGGCGGCAAGGGCATGCGGCTGGTGCGGGACGCGGCGCTGCTCGCGGACGAGATCGCCGCCGCCCGGCGCGAGGCGCGCGCCTCCTTCGGCGACGACACGCTGCTCGTGGAGCGGTGGATCGACCGGCCGCGCCACATCGAGATCCAGGTGCTGGCCGACGGCCACGGCAACGTGGTGCACCTCGGCGAGCGCGAGTGCTCGCTGCAGCGCCGCCACCAGAAGATCATCGAGGAGGCGCCCTCGGTCCTGCTCGACGAGAAGATCCGCGCGGCGATGGGCGAGGCGGCCGTGCAGGCCGCCCGGTCCTGCGGCTATGTCGGCGCGGGCACGGTGGAGTTCATCGTCCCGGGCAACGACCCGGCTTCGTACTACTTCATGGAGATGAACACCCGTCTCCAGGTCGAGCACCCGGTGACGGAGCTGGTCACCGGCCTCGACCTGGTCGAGTGGCAGCTGCGGGTCGCATCGGGCGAACAACTCCCCTGCACCCAGGCCGGCATCACCCTCACCGGCCACGCGGTCGAGGCGCGGGTCTGCGCCGAGGACCCGGCGCGCGGCTTCCTGCCCTCGGGCGGCACCGTGCTGGCACTCCACGAGCCGCAGGGCGGCGGGGTGCGGACGGACTCGGGGCTCGCCGAGGGCGGCGAGGTCGGCAGCCTGTACGACCCGATGCTGTCCAAGGTGATCGCGTACGGCCCCGACCGGGCGACGGCGCTGCGCCGGCTGCGGGCGGCGCTCGCGGGCACGGTGGTCCTCGGCGTCCCGACCAACGCGGGCTTCCTGCGCCGGCTGCTCGGCCACCCGGCCGTGGTGGCGGGCGACCTGGACACCGGCCTGGTGGAGCGCGAGGTGGACGGGCTGGTCCCGGACGGGGTGCCGGAGGAGGTGTACGCGGCCGCGGCGCTGCTGCGGCAGCACTCCCCCGCACCGGCCCGCGCGGACGTCTGGGCCGACCCGTTCTCGGCCGGCGACGGCTGGCGCCTCGGCGGCACCCCGGCCCGGACGGTGCGGCACTTCCGCATCCCCGGTCACGACCCGGTCCAGGTGGGCCTGCGGCCGTGCGGACCGGCCGTGGAGCTGACCTTCGGCCATGTCGGCGAGGGCGCCCGGCCGCCGGTCCCCGACTCGGGCGCGTGCGGCCCGCTGGGCCCGCTGCCCGGCAGCGCTGAGACGGCCAGGACCCTGTCCGTCGCCGGCGGCCGGATCACCCTCGAACTGGCCGGCGTCACCCACACCTTCGCGTACGCCGTCTCCCCCGAGGGCCACTGGCTCGGCCGGGACGGCGACACCTGGCACGTGCGGGACCACGACCCGGTGGAGGCTTCGCTGAGCGGCGCCGCCCACTCCGGGGCGGACGCGCTCGCCGCGCCCATGCCGGGCACGGTCACCGTGGTGAAGGTGGCCGTCGGGGACGAGGTAGCGGCGGGGCAGAGCCTCCTCGTCGTGGAGGCGATGAAGATGGAGCACGTCATCTCCGCCCCGCACGCCGGCACCGTCACCGAACTCGACGTCACCGCCGGGACCACGGTGGCCATGGACCAGGTACTGGCGGTCGTGGTCCCCGCGGCCACCGCCGGGGAGGACGCATGACGACCACCGACCGCACCCTGCCGATGACCGTGGCCGCACCGGACCTGCCCGCCCGGGTCCGTATCCACGAGGTCGGCGCCCGTGACGGGCTGCAGAACGAGAAGACGGTCGTGCCGACCGGGGTGAAGGCGGAGTTCATCCGCCGCCTCGCGGTCGCCGGCCTGAGCACGATCGAGGCGACGAGCTTCGTCCACCCCAAGTGGGTGCCCCAACTGGCCGACGCCGAAGAGCTGTTCCCGATGCTCGGCGACATAGGGGACGTGGGGGACGTGGCGCTCCCGGTCCTCGTGCCGAACGAGCGGGGCCTGGACCGGGCGCTGTCCCTGGGGGCCCGCCGGATCGCGGTCTTCGGCTCGGCGACGGAGACGTTCGCGGCCCGCAATCTCAACCGGACGGTCGACGAGTCGCTCGCCATGTTCGAGCCCGTGGTGGCCCGTGCCAAGGCCGACAAGGTGCATGTGCGCGGCTATCTGTCGATGTGCTTCGGCGACCCGTGGGAGGGGGCCGTCCCCGTCCACCAGGTCGTCCGCGTCGCGAAGGCGCTGATGGACCTCGGCTGCGACGAGCTCTCGCTCGGCGACACGATCGGCGTCGCGACCCCCGGCCACGTACAGACCCTGCTGTCCCGGCTGAACGAGGAGGGAGTGCGCACCGACACGATCGGGGTGCACTTCCACGACACCTACGGACAGGCGCTGTCCAACACCCTCGCCGCGCTCCAGCACGGCGTGTCCACCGTGGACGCCTCCGCGGGCGGCCTCGGCGGCTGCCCGTACGCGAAGAGCGCGACCGGAAACCTGGCCACCGAGGACCTGGTCTGGATGCTCGACGGCCTCGGCATCGAGACCGGCGTCGACCTCGACGAGCTCACCGCCACCAGCGTGTGGCTCGCCGAACAACTGGGCCGACCCAGCCCGTCCCGCACCGTCCGCGCCCTGTCCCACAAGGAGCAGTGATTTCCCGATGTCCCTGGACCACCGGCTGACCGCCGAGCACGAGGAACTCCGACGCACCGTCGAGGAGTTCGCCCACGACGTGGTCGCGCCGAAGATCGGCGACTTCTACGAGCGCCACGAGTTCCCGTACGAGATCGTGCGCGAGATGGGGCGGATGGGCCTGTTCGGGCTGCCGTTCCCGGAGGAGTACGGCGGGATGGGCGGCGACTACCTCGCCCTCGGCATCGCCCTGGAGGAGCTGGCCCGGGTCGACTCGTCGGTGGCGATCACCCTGGAGGCCGGGGTCTCGCTCGGCGCGATGCCGGTGTTCCGCTTCGGTACGGAGGAGCAGAAGCGGCAGTGGCTGCCGAGGCTCTGCTCGGGCGAGGCGCTCGGCGCGTTCGGCCTGACGGAGCCGGACGGCGGTTCGGACGCGGGCGGCACCCGGACGACGGCGGTGCGCGACGAGGCGACGGGCGAGTGGGTGATCAACGGCTCCAAGTGCTTCATCACCAACTCGGGTACGGACATCACCGAGCTGGTGACGGTCACGGCGGTGACCGGCCGCAAGGAGAACGGCGCCCCGCGCATCTCCGCGATCATCGTGCCCTCCGGCACCCCCGGCTTCACGGTCGCCGCCCCCTACTCCAAGGTCGGCTGGAACGCCTCGGACACCCGCGAGCTCTCCTTCTCCGACGTCCGCGTCCCGCTGGAGAACCTGCTGGGCGAGGAGGGCCGCGGCTACGCGCAGTTCCTGCGGATCCTGGACGAGGGCCGGATCGCCATCTCGGCACTGTCGACGGGCCTCGCGCAGGGCTGTGTGGACGAGTCCGTGAAGTACGCCGCCGAGCGGCACGCCTTCGGCAGGCCGATCGGCGCCAACCAGGCGATCCAGTTCAAGATCGCGGACATGGAGATGCGGGCCCACATGGCCCGGATCGGCTGGCGGGACGCGGCGTCACGGCTGCTGGCGGGCGAGCCGTTCAAGAAGGAGGCGGCGATCGCCAAGCTGTACTCCTCGACGGTGGCGGTGGACAACGCCCGCGAGGCGACCCAGATCCACGGCGGCTACGGCTTCATGAACGAGTACCCGGTGGCCCGGATGTGGCGCGACTCCAAGATCCTGGAGATCGGCGAGGGCACGAGCGAGGTGCAGCGGATGCTGATCGCCCGGGAGCTGGGGCTGCCGGCCTGACCGGGAGGCGGTGCGGCGCGCGCGGACCTCAGTCCTGAGCCGCCGCGCCGCCCAGTACGGCACCGAGTGCGACGGTGGCGTCGAAGAGGGCCCGGGAGCGGAGAGCGATGTCCGCGTCCCGGGCCGCCAGTGCGGACAGGACGTCTTCCCGGCGGTGCCCCTGGCGCAGCACCGGCATGAGGGTCCGGAGGGGGTCGACACGGTATCCGGCTCCGCGCAGCTGATGGACGATCCGGGCGTCCCTGACCTGGGCGGGTGAATAGCGCCGGGTGTCCCGCGGCGGGACCCGGTCGGGCACGACGAGCCCCTCGGCGTCCCAGTGCCGCAGCGTCGAGGGCCGCACGCCGAGCGCGGCGGCCAGTGCGGAGACGCTCATCGCGTCCGAGGGGCGTGCGTCCTCGACGGGCTCGGCGGAGATCGCCTCGGCCGCCTGCTGGGCGAGCGCGAGGTCCGTACGTTCCCGGTCGAGCCGGGCGTGCGCCGCGTCGAGACGGGCGAGCACCTCCGTGACCGGACCCCGGTGGGCGGCCCGCAGCATCCGCTTGGCCTCGACCGGTCCCACCCCGGCCGCGAGGGCCCGGTAGGCGAGCGCGGAGTGCAGGTGGACCTCCCGGTAGACCCGGTAGCCGGCGGCGGTACGCGTCGCGGCCGGCAGCACGCCGTCGCGTTCGAGGTTGCGCACCTGCTGGACCGAGCAGCCGGCACGCCTCGCGACATCGACCGTGCGCAAGACCGATGATTTGAGAGTTGGCACCCGCTCTCCCCTGCCGGTCGGCTCGAAGTCTCCACAAGCACCTTAATGAAACGCTTGAGGACATGACCATCGACCAGATCATCGCCTTCATGCAGGACCTCGACGGAGTCCGGGTCCTCAGGCCGCAACCCGGCGACGGCTCGCCCGGGATCAGCTGGGGGGACACCTTCTTCTCCTACTCCCCCGACGCTGCCGCGCCGGCCACGGCTCAGCCGTTCGCGACGATCGTGACGAAGAACTACCCGGGCGACGAGAGCTCCCGCCTGGACCGCCCGGACACCTTCCGCGTCAGCATCGCCGCCGGCCGGGAAGCCTTCACCGAACGGACCGGCCACGCGCCGGACGCACCGGCCCTCGACGACGCCCCCGACACCACCGATGCTGTGAGGGCGCACCCCGTCTACGGCTCCGCCGGCTGGCTCGCGGTGGTGAATCCGGGGCCGCGGACGGAAGAGGTCACCTACGAGCTGCTCCGCGGCGCGTACGACCTCGCGCGGGCGCGTCATGAGCGACGTACCGGGTGACGGCCGGGCGGCGCTCTCGTCCGAGCGACCACACGACGGCAGATGTCCGGGAGCCCCGATGACGGTAGAGATCATCTACGAGACCCACTCCACCAGCACGGACAACGAGGCCGGCATCGCCACCGGCCCGCTCCCGGGGGAACTCTCGGACCTGGGCCGCCGCCAGGCCCGTGAACTGGGCGAGCGCCGGCCGGGCGACGGCTTCGCGGCCGTGTTCACCTCCGACCTGCGCCGGGCCGTCCAGACGGCCCGCACCGCGTACCCCGGCGGCCCGCCCCCGATCCACCAGGACGTCCGGCTGCGTGAGTGCGACTACGGCGACCTCAACGGGAGCCCTCGCCGCCACGTCGCCGCGCGCCGGCTCCAGCACATCGACGTCCCGTTTCCCGGCGGCCGGAGCTACCGCCAAGTCGTCGCGGCCACCGACGCCTTCCTCCACGACCTGGCCACCGGCTGGGACGGCAGCCGCATCCTGGTGATCGCCCACTCGGCCAACCACTGGGCACTGGAACACCTGCTGACGGGCACTCCGTTGGAGGAACTGCTCCAGGCACCGCCCGCATGGCGTCCGGGCCGGCGGTACGAACTGCCCGGCGACTGGCCGGCTCCCGCCGCCGGGTGACCTCACCACCCGCCCACCCGCCCGCACCTGCGCAATTCGTTCGACAGCGGTCGGCCGTGCCCGGCAGAGTTCCTTCATGAAGCCGCAGCACTGGCCCCTGTACGGGCTCCGCATCCGCACCCCCCGCCTGGAACTTCGCCTTCCGGATCTGGAGTTGCTGGACGAGCTCGCCTCGGTCGCCGCCGACGGGGTGCACGCCCCGGACGTCATGCCGTTCACCGTCCCCTGGACCGACTGCCCGCCCGTCGAGCGGGGGCGAGCGGTGTTCCGGCACGTGCTGAGCACCATCGCCGACTGGTCCGTGCAGGACTGGTCGTTGAGCCTCGCGGTGCTGTGCGAGGGCCGGGTGGTCGGACGGCAGGACGTGGCGGCGAAGAGCTTCGCGGTGACCGGGGAGGTGAGTACCGGCTCCTGGCTGGGGCTCGCGCACCAGGGGCGCGGCATCGGCACCGAGATGCGGGCCGCCGCCCTCCATCTCGCCTTCGCGGGTCTCGGCGCCGGCGCGGCGGTCTCGGCCGCGATGACGGACAACCCGCGCTCGCTGGGCGTCTCGCGCAGGCTCGGCTACGTCCCGGACGGGCTGGAGGTCGCCGCCCTGGGGGACGCGCGCGTCACGCTGCAGCGGCTGCGGCTGGAGCGCGACCGGTGGGAGGACCGCCGGTCGGCCGACGTCACGGTGGAGGGGCTCGACGACTGCCGGGCGATGTTCGGCGCGTGACCCTCCTGGTGCACACCTTCATCCGGGGCAGGAGCGGCAAGCGGCACTTCCTGGACGATCCGGAGTACGGCCACACCCTCGCCGGTTTCGAGAAGAGCCGGACCAAGCTGTGGGGATCGCGGCCGGCCCGCGACCTCGGTGCCCGTTTCCTCCCCCAGCTCGCCACCAGCGACCTGTACGTGGAGCCGGAGGACGTCCTGGCGTTCCTCGCCGAGTGCGAGCTGCTGGGCGACCACATCGAGGCGCTGGCCGCGCACAGCGGCTATGCCGACGACTACGTGGCGGAGCGGCTGGCCAACATCACGGCGGCCGCCGAGCGTGCCCTGGACGTGGACGGCGGAGTCATCGTCTGGTGACCGGAACGGGGGCGTCCACCGGCGCGACAGCTCGTGAGGTTAGGCTAACCTTCGCTCGAACTTGTCACCGGCCGGCCTCCGGCTCGTACGAAAGCGGATTCCGTCATGCGCACTGCCCGAGTGTCCCGTCCCACCCGCCGCGGCCTGCTGGCCATGGGCGGCGCAGTCGGCCTGGGTGCCGTGCTGGCGGCCTGCGGTGACAGCGACAGCAAGGGCTCCGGGGCCGACGGTGCCAAGAGCGCCGACGCCGGGCCCTGGAGCTTCAAGGACGACCGCGGGCAGACGGTCAAGGCCGATTCCGTGCCGAAGAACATCGTCGCCTTCACCGGTGTCGCCGCGGCCCTCCACGACTACGGCGTCGAGGTCAAGGCCGTCTTCGGCCCGACGAAGACCAAGGGCGGCAAGGCCGATGTGCAGGCAGGCGACCTGGACATCAGCAAGGTGGAGATCCTCGGCAACGTCTGGGGCGAGTTCAACGTCGAGAAGTACGCGGCGCTCGGCCCGGACCTGCTGGTCACCGCCATGTGGGAGAAGGACGCCCTCTGGTACGTGCCGGACGCGTCCAAGGACAAGATCCTGAAGCTCGCCCCGAGCGTCGCCCTGTGGGCCGCCGAGACCACGATCCCCAAGGCGATCCAGCGCCACGAGGACCTCGCCGCCTCGCTCGGTGCCGATGTGACGGCCAAGACCGTCACGGACGCGAAGGCCCGCTTCGAGAAGGCCGCGGCCCGGCTGCGCGCCGCCGCGAAGTCCAAGCCGAACATCAGGGTCCTCGTCGGCTCGGCCAGCCAGGACCTGTTCTACGTCTCGCTCGCCAAGATGTCCGCCGACACCCTGTACTTCCAGGAGCTGGGCGTGAGGTTCGTCGAGCCGAAGGTCAACGCCGCGGGCTTCTTCGAGGAGCTGAGCTGGGAGAACGTCGACAAGTACGAGGCCGACATCATCATGATGGACAACCGCTCATCGGCCCTGCAGCCCGACGCCCTGACCTCCAAGCCGACCTGGACGCAGCTGCCCGCGGTCAAGGCCGGCCAGGTCATCCCGCGCACCACCGAGCCGATCTACAGCTACGACAAGTGCGCGCCGATCCTCGAGGACCTCGCGAAGGCCATCGAGGACGCCAAGAAGGCCGCCTGACCATGGCGGCCGCCGCGACGCCGGACGTCGACCCCTTCCGGCTCTTCCGGCTGACCGTCCTGCGCACCGGGCGGCTCGGCCCCTCGATGCTCCGGGTCACGTTCGGCGGACCGGGGCTCGACGGATTCGCCTCGGGGGGCCGCGATCAGAGCCTTTCGCTGTTCCTGCCGCACCCCGGACAGCCGGAACCAGTCCTTCCGGTCGATGACGAGGGCAACTGGTTCGCCCCCTGGCGGGCCCTTCCGCCGGACGAGCGGGCCGTGCTGCGCTCGTACACCGTGCGGGCGCAACGCCGCACCGACGACGCCGCGCACGACGGTCCGGCCACCGAGATCGACATCGATTTCGCGCTCCACGAGGACGGCGGTCCGGCCTGCCGCTGGGCCGCCGCGGCCTCGCCCGGCGACGTCGTCAAGGCGCTCGGACCGGCCGTCGAGGACAACACGGCCGTCCGGTTCCGTCCGCCCGAGGACACCGACTGGGTGCTGATCTGGGCCGACGAGACGGCGCTTCCCGCGGCGGCAGCCGCCCTGGAGTGGCTGCCGGCCCGTCTGCGGGCCCGGGTCTGGCTGGAGGTCCCGCACACGGAGGACCGCCTGGCGATCACCACCGCGGCCTCGTCCCGGATCAGCTGGCTGGTGCGGGACCGGGCGGACACCCCGGATGCCGTGGCGGCCGTGCGCGCGGCGGAGCTGCCGGAGGGAACCCCGTACGTCTGGATCGCCGGCGAGGCCGCCAAGGTGCGGGCCATGCGCCGGCACCTGGTGGGCGAACGCGGCATCGACCGCAGGCGGGTGACGTTCGTCGGCTACTGGCGCCGCGGCCTGAGCGAGGAACAACTCCGCGAGGAGGCGGAAACCGCCTCGAACCCGCCCGACACCTCAAGCCCGTCCGGCGGTTGAGGACATCTTTCACAGACCGCCCGGCGGTCGATGACACTCTCGACAGGCCCGCCCGGCGGCCGGAGGCGTCCGCATCACGCCCCCGGCCGCCGGACGGACCGCCGATCACCCCGCCGCGGCCGGCTCCGCCGGCCACGGCACCTGCGGTGAGCGGTAGTAGTCGATGCCCTGCGCGGTGAACCGCGGCCCGAGCGCCGCCAGCCGCAGCTTGTACGTGTCCCAGTCGTGCGTCTCGGCCGGGGACCAGCCCAGCTCCGCCGCACCGGGCAGCCGCGGGAACGCCATCGCGTCGATGTCGTCGCTGTCGGTCAGCGTCTCGGCCCAGATCGGCGCCTCGACCCCGAGCACCGCGTCCGCCGGGGTGTCGGCGAGGTAGGTCGCCGGGTCCCAGTCGTAACTGCGCTGCACCTCGACCAGGCCGGCCCACTTGAGCCCCAGCACGGTGTCCTCGTTGTACTTCATGTCGAGGTACACCCGGTCCGCCGGGGACAGGACGAGCTTGGTGCCGTTCTTCGCCGCGTCCGCCACCTGCTGCCGGTCCGCCGCGCTCGTCTTGTCGTAGCCCCAGTACTGGGCGACCGCGCCCTTGACCGGCGAGGCCCCGGTGAGCTGGTGCCAGCCCATCACGGTCTTGCCGTGCGCGCCGACGGCGGCCTGCGCCCGCTCCATGATCTTGGCGTAGTCCTCGTGGCTGGTGGAGTGCGCCTCGTCGCCGCCGATGTGGATGTACCGGCCGGGGGTCAGCTCGGCCAGTTCACCGATGACGTCGTCGATGAACCGGTACGTCACGTCCTTGGCCGCGCACAGCGAGCTGAAGCCGACCTTGATCCCGGTGTAGAGCGGCGGCGCGACGCCGTCGCAGTTCAGCTCGGCGTACGAGGCGAGGGCCGCGTTGGTGTGGCCGGGCATGTCGATCTCCGGCACCACCTCCAGGTAGCGGGAGGCCGCGTACCGCACGATCTCCTTGTACTCGCTCTTGGTGTAGTAGCCGCCGGGCCCGCCGTCGACCTCCGTCGAGCCGCCGTACGTGGCCAGCTTCGGCCAGGAGTCGACGGCGATCCGCCAGCCCTGGTCGTCGGAGAGGTGGATGTGGAAGGTGTTCATCTTGTACTGCGCGATCTGGTCGATGTAGCGCTTCACCTCGGTGACCGAGAAGAAGTGCCGCGAGACATCGAGCATCGCGCCCCGGTAGGCGTAGCGCGGCGCGTCGGTGACCCTGCCGCCCGCGACCTTCCACGGCCCCTTCTGGCGGCTGTCGCTCTCGATCCGGGCCGGCAGCAGCTGGCGCAGGGTCTGGACGCCGTGGAAGAGCCCTGCGGGCTTGCGGGCGGTGATGGTGACGGAGCCGCGCTCGGACGTCAGGGTGTAGCCCTCGGCGCCCAGCGCGCTGTCGTGGGAGCCGAGCCGGAGCCGGATGCCGTCGGAGCCGGCCTTTCCGGTGACCGGCAGGGCGTACCCGGTGGAGGGGCGCAGCACGCCCGCCAGGTACTCGCCGATCTTCCGGACCTCACCGGACGGGCTCTCGACCCGGATCCTGGTGGCGCCGGTGAGGGAGTACGGGGATCCGCCCGGTCTCACCGAGACGGGGGCGGGCACGATCTGACCGAGGGGCCGGGGCTCCGACGCGGCGGGGCCGCTGCCGGCCGCGGACGCCGTGGGGGCCGCGCACGCGGTGGAGATGCCGGCCGCCGTGACGAGAAGCAGCGAGCCGAGAAGACGGGGTAGAGCACTGCGCCGCGCCGTGTGCAGTCTCACAGGCCGGGTCCCTTTCTACTGGTTCACACCTGGATCTCCTGACCAATCGAACCGTCGCCATGCGTACCGCGTACCCCACGGATGGTCAAGGTGTAGACCACTTCCCCGCGTTGGCGGCCCCGGAACGTGGCCGACGTTCCGGGGCATCTGGCCGAATTCATCCCGTCGGACCCGGCCCCGGCCGGCGGTACGGGCGTCGCCCGGCACCTCCGGAACGCACACCGGAAGCACACCCCACAACGCACCCGGCAGCACATCGGGAAAGTGCACCCGAAAAGTGCACCCGAATCCCTCGAATCGACAAAAAGGGACCCGCTCGACCCGATCCTTGCCCGATATCGGGCAGAATTGTTGCGTCGGAGCTCCCGCCGCCGCAATATCGACGAGTGCTCGAACGCCGCTCGTCGTACGACGACCTCATTGACCACCTGGTGCGCAGCACCGCGCTCCAGCGCGGTGAGGCCGCGCGGGTGATCCTCGACGTGCTCGCCTACTTCGACGAGACGACCGACGTCTTCGTCCGCCGCCGCCATCGCGAACTGCAGTCCGGCGGCCTGGTCAACACGGAGATCTTCGAACGGATCTCGGCCGAGCTGCCGCACCGGGCGGTCGCGCCGCCGGAGCTCTCGCTCCGCCAGCTGCGCCGCATCGTCTACGGCTGAGCCGGCCCGCGGCCGGGCACCCACTCGCTTGCTAGTACCTGTACGTCGATGGAGGGCTGAGACTCTATGTGCGGAATCGTCGGTTATATCGGAAAGCGTGACGTGGCCCCGCTGCTGCTGGAGGGCCTGCAGCGGCTGGAGTACCGGGGTTACGACTCCGCGGGCATCGTCATCACCGGCAAGCCGGCGGCCGGCAAGCCCGCCGCGCTGAAGATGGTCAAGGCCAAGGGCCGGGTCCGCGAGCTGGAGTCCCGGGTCCCCAAGCGGTTCGCCGGCACCACCGGCATCGCGCACACCCGCTGGGCCACCCACGGCGCCCCGAGCGACGAGAACGCCCACCCGCACCTGGACGCCGACAACAAGGTCGCCGTCGTCCACAACGGGATCATCGACAACGCCTCCGAGCTCCGCGCCCGGCTCGTCGCCGACGGCGTCGTCTTCCTCTCCGAGACCGACACCGAGGTGCTGGTCCACCTGATCGCCCGTTCCGAGGCGGACACCCTGGAGGAGAAGGTCCGCGAGGCGCTGAAGTCCGTCGAGGGCACGTACGGCATCGCCGTCATGCACGCCGACTTCAACGACCGCATCGTCGTCGCCCGCAACGGCTCCCCGGTCGTCCTCGGCATCGGCGAGAAGGAGATGTTCGTCGCCTCCGACGTCGCCGCCCTGGTCGCGCACACCCGCCAGATCGTCACCCTGGACGACGGCGAGATGGCCACCCTCAAGGCCGACGACTTCCGTACGTACACCACCGAGGGCTCGACCACGACGGCCACGCCCACCACGGTGGAGTGGGAGGCCGAGTCGTACGACATGGGCGGCCACGACACGTACATGCACAAGGAGATCTCCGAGCAGGCCGAAGCCGTGGACCGCGTGCTGCGCGGCCGCATCGACGACCGCTTCTCCACCGTGCACCTGGGCGGACTGAACCTGGACGCCCGCGAGGCCCGCGGGGTCCGCCGGATCAAGATCCTGGGCTGCGGCACCTCGTACCACGCGGGCATGATCGGCGCCGGTCTCATCGAGGAGCTGGCCCGGATCCCCGCGGACGCCGAGCCCGCGTCCGAGTTCCGCTACCGCAACCCGGTCGTGGACCCCGACACCCTGTACGTCGCCGTCTCCCAGTCCGGTGAGACGTACGACGTGCTGGCCGCCGTCCAGGAACTCAAGCGCAAGGGCGCCCGGGTCCTCGGTGTCGTCAACGTCGTCGGCTCGGCGATCGCCCGCGAGGCCGACGGAGGCATGTACGTCCACGCCGGCCCCGAGGTCTGCGTCGTCTCCACCAAGTGCTTCACCAACACCGTGGTCGCCTTCGCGCTGCTCGCCCTGCACCTGGGCCGCATCCGCGACCTGTCGGTCTCCGACGGCAAGCGGATCATCGAGGGCCTGCGCAAGCTGCCCGAGCAGATCGGTCAGATCCTCGAGTCGGAGGACGAGATCAAGAAGCTGGCCGAGGAGTACGCGGGCGCTCAGTCGATGATGTTCATCGGCCGCGTCAGGGGCTACCCCGTCGCCCTCGAGGCCTCCCTGAAGCTCAAGGAGATCTCGTACATCCACGCCGAGGCCTACCCCGCCTCGGAGCTGAAGCACGGTCCGCTGGCGCTCATCGAGCCGGCGCTCCCCACGGTCGCGATCGTCCCGGACGACGACCTGCTGGAGAAGAACCGCGCCGCGCTGGAGGAGATCAAGGCCCGCAGCGGCCGCATCCTCGCCGTGGCGCACCGCGAGCAGGAGAAGGCCGACCACACGATCGTCGTCCCGAAGAACGAGAACGAGCTGGACCCGATCCTGATGGGCATCCCGCTCCAGCTCCTCGCCTACCACACGGCGCTGGCCATGGGCCGTGACATCGACAAGCCGCGCAACCTGGCGAAGTCCGTCACCGTCGAGTAGGCACCACCCCCGCGGAAGGCGAAGAGCGGCCCCGCACCCACTGGAGGTGGGTGCGGGGCCGCTCTCCCGTCACGGGCCGGTGCCGCCCGGAACCGGCCCGGGTCACTGCCTCAGCCGGTGGCCGTCACACCTCGGCCGGCAGTCCGCTTCGGTACCGCCGTCGGCCAGTGGGCCAGCGCCGCTGTCGCCCCGTACCAGGCGGCGAGGCCGGCCACCACGGCGAACCAGCCGCCCGCCTTCGCCAGGAAGCCGCTGTCCGCGAACTGCCCGATGCCCAGCAGCAGCAGCCCCACGAACAGCAGCCCGTACGTCCCCTGCCCGAGCAGACCGCGCCCGGCGGCACCGAGCGTCAGCGTGAGCGCGAACAGGGCCCAGAGCAGCAGGAACAGCCCTGCCGCATGGTCGGAGACCCGGGCGTCGGCGCCGGTGCCCCAGGTGAACCAGAAGGCGCCGAGTCCGGCGAAGGCGGTACCGGCGAAGGCATCGCCCGCCCGGAACGCCAGGAGTCCGGCGACGAACAGGGCGATACCGCCGACGTACAGGGCGAGCGAGACGGCGTCCGCCGCCGTCACCCCGTCCACGGCCCCGGTGTGACCGATCCCGAATGCCAACAGCGTGACTCCCAGGGCGAGATGGCCGAGGGTGGAGGTGCTGGTGTTTCCCGCAGAGACGTCGTTGTCCACGGCGGGCTCCCTTCACATGCAATCGTGCTGTGTCCAGTGACGTTTACGTACCCTTCACAAGCGCACAATCCACCTCTACGGGTCGGTAGCTTCGCTCTTCTCCCTGTTTCCGTAGTCGAGTTGACGCCATGCCCGCCCACCTGGGCGTGAAGCAGCCGCCCCCGGCCGGAGCGGACCGGATGAGGACCGGATGAGGACCGGAAGCGGACCGCGGACGGACCGGAAGGGCACCGAAAACAAACCGACCGCCCCCGGTTGGGGCCGGGAACGGACGGAAATGGCGCCACGGAACACAGCGGAAGGAAGCCGGAAGGGAGCGCGGAGGGAGCCGAAAGGGAGCCACGGGAAGGGCGGGAGGAAGCCACGACGGAACCGCGGGAACCGCGGGCACTACGGAACCCGCGGAGCCACGGAAGCCGTACGGACCGCCCCTACGGGATGACGACGACGGGGCGCTGGGCCCGCCGGGCCAGCCGGCCCGCCACCGAGCCGAAGATCCGGCCGACGATCCCGTGCGTGGAGCCCACGACGATGGCGTCGGCGGAGTACTCGCGGCCGACCTCCTCCAGCTCGTGGCAGATGTCGCCGCCGCGCTCGACGAGGACCCACGGCACCTCGGCGAGGTAGTCCGCGCAGGCGAGCTCCAGGCCGAGGACCTCGGTGCGGTGATCGGGCACGTCCACGAAGACGGGCGGCTCGCAGCCGGCCCAGACGGTGGTCGGCAGCCGGTTGGCGACATGCACGATGATCAGGCCGGAGCCCGTTCTCCGGGCCATGCCGATGGCGTACGCGAGGGCCCGCTCACTGGAGGTCGAGCCGTCGAAGCCGACGACGACTCCGTGCCGGAAGGCGGGATCGCAGGAATGACATGCGTCTTCGGCCGTCTGCGGGTCCGACAGAGGGTCGGCTACCTGCTTGCGGTCCGCGGGTTCGGGGATTTCGTGACCGGCCATCGGTGTCTCGGCGAAGAGAGTCCTCGTGAGGAGAGCGACGTGGGAAGTTACGTCAGCGGGCGGTGTTGCGGTGTCCGGGAATCATCTTCCCAACCCCTTACCCCCAAGGGTACGGCGCCACTCCTCCACTGCCCAGATCCGCGCAAAGCGCGTGCGACGTTTCAGGGAGCATGCCCGAGACCGCCCCGTATGGCAATGCCGGATGCGCGGTACACCGAGGCGGGGCGGCCCGCGCGGGACCCGTACGCGCGCATTCGGTGACCGGCCGGGGCCCGGTCCGTTAGCCACGTGCCCGCGTCACCGCGCACCCGCCGCGCGGTCCGCCGGCCGTTCCGTACCGACCAGAGCGTCATCGAGCCGCCCCAGGGAGCACCCCGTGCCCGCACCCGTCCCGCCCGCCCATCCGGAACCCGCCGCGCAGCCGGTGACCGATGTGGTCCGCTGGGCGGTATTCGGCTGCCTGCTGGTACCGCTCGTCCTGATCGCCCACGGCGACTCCCCGACCGGGGCCGTGCTCGTCGCGCTCGGCCTGGCCGCCGTCACCGTGGCCTGCCGGATGCTGCTCCGCCGGTCCGCCCGCGCGGCCGCCCGGACCGCCCAGGGGGCGCACAGGGGCGACCGCACCTCCCGGGTAGTGCGCCGGTAGAACGACTGATTTCCGTACACGCGACCGTACGTTTTCAGCCAACTTCAGGTCCCAGTCGATTCCTTGTCGAATTGGCCGATCAACCCCCTTGCCACCAGGCAGGAAGAGACCGCGCGGTACGCTTCCACCCCATGGGGACGGGCCATGAACGCCAGGCGCACTTCCCTGCGCGACTCACGAGTGAAACGCTTCGTGATCGAATGCTTCCCGCCAGGACGCCTTGTCGACATAAAACCGGCTGGTGAACTTGTCACGGCGGCACCACGGGAAGCAGTAGATTCGATCTTGGGTGTCGAAGAGCGGGGACTCGTGCACGACCGAGGGGACATGTGCAGGTGCGACAGGCCCGTAAGGACCAGGAAGACGCGAACACCGAGGGGGGCTTAGCGTCATGAGCCAGGACTCCGCCACCGCAACGGAGGCTGTACGGAAGCTGAGCGGACGCCGACGCCGAGAGGTCGTCGCCGTACTGCTGTTCAGCGGTGGCCCCATCTTCGAGAGCTCCATCCCGCTCTCCGTGTTCGGGATCGACCGGCAGGACGCGGGAGTTCCGCGCTACCGGTTGCTCGTGTGCAGCGGCGAAGAGGGACCACTGCGCACCACGGGGGGACTCGAACTGACCGCGCCCTACGGGCTGGAGGCGATCAGCAGGGCAGGCACCGTCGTGGTGCCCGCCTGGCGCTCGATCACGTCGCCGCCGCCCATGGAGGCGCTCGACGCGCTGCGCCGCGCCCACGAGGAGGGCGCCCGCATCGTGGGGCTGTGCACGGGGGCCTTCGTACTGGCCGCCGCCGGGCTGCTGGACGGCCGCCCGGCCACCACGCACTGGATGTACGCACCGACGCTGGCCAAGCGCTACCCGTCGGTCCACGTCGATCCGCGCGAGCTCTTCGTCGACGACGGCGATGTGCTCACCTCCGCCGGTACGGCGGCGGGCATCGACCTCTGTCTGCACATAGTCCGCTCGGACCACGGCACGGAGGCCGCGGGGGCACTGGCCCGCCGGCTCGTCGTGCCGCCGAGGCGCAGTGGCGGCCAGGAGCGCTACCTCGACAGATCTTTACCGGAGGAGATCGGCTCCGACCCGCTCGCCGAGGTCGTGGCCTGGGCGCTGGAGCATCTGCACGAGCAGTTCGACGTGGAGACGCTGGCCGCGCGCGCCTACATGAGCAGGCGGACCTTCGACCGGAGGTTCCGTTCGCTCACCGGCAGCGCACCGCTCCAGTGGCTGATCACCCAGCGGGTGCTGCAGGCGCAGCGGCTGCTGGAGACGTCCGACTACTCGGTCGACGAGGTCGCGGGCCGTTGCGGCTTCCGCTCGCCGGTCGCGCTGCGCGGACACTTCCGGCGTCAGCTGGGCTCCTCCCCCGCCGCGTACCGGGCCGCCTACCGGGCCCGCCGTCCGCAGTCGGGCGGTCCGGAGCAGGTCGTCACGGTGGCCGAGCCCGTGGTGCCCGCCCAGAGCACCTCGGCGAGCCGTCGGGCCGCCGCGGCGTCCGCCGGCGCGGGTCAGTCCGGGGCGGCGGTGGCGGCCCCGGAGCAGGGCCGCGCGGAGCACGGGAAACCGGGCCCCGACGCGTACGCCGCGGGCCGCCCGGCCCTGCCGGGACAGCGGAGCGCCCCGTAGGGTGGGGCGCATGAACGACCGCATGGTGTGGATCGACTGCGAGATGACCGGGCTCTCGTTGACGGAAGACGCACTCATCGAGGTGGCCGCACTGGTCACCGACTCGGAGTTGAACGTGCTCGGCGAAGGGGTGGACATCGTGATCCGCCCGCCGGACGCGGCGCTGGAGACCATGCCCGAGGTGGTGCGGCAGATGCACACCACCTCGGGCCTGCTCGACGAGCTGGCCGGGGGTACCACCCTGGCCGACGCCGAGGAGAAGGTGCTGGCCTACATCCGCGAGCACGTGAAGGAGCCCGGCAAGGCCCCGCTCTGCGGGAACACGGTCGGCACCGACCGCGGTTTCCTGGCGCGGGACATGCCGTCGCTGGAGGGCTACCTCCACTACCGGATCGTCGACGTCTCCTCGGTCAAGGAGCTGGCCCGCCGCTGGTACCCGCGGGCGTACTTCAACAGCCCGGAGAAGAACGGCAACCACCGGGCGCTCGCCGACATCCGCGACTCCATCACGGAGATGCGGTACTACCGGGAGGCGGTCTTCGTCCCGCAGCCGGGCCCGGACTCCGAGCGCGCCAAGTCGATCGCCGCGCGCCTGTCGCGGCCCTCGGCCTAGCTCCTCGCGAAAGCCGCTGGTCACGGCCCTTTCGGGGGCCGGGACCGGCGGCAGAACAATGAGGGCGCGAGCACCCTCCCGGACCCTGTACACTTTTTCTCGGCCGGTCGGAAACGCCCGGACATGGTGGGTATAGCTCAGACGGTAGAGCACCTGGTTGTGGTCCAGGATGTCGCGGGTTCGAGTCCCGTTACTCACCCTTGATGAAGAAGGGCCGATCCGCGAAAGCGGGTCGGCCCTTCTTCATGTCCCGGAGCCCTCGCACGTCCCGGCGGGGCGGCGGACCGTCCGGCCCCGGCGGCCGGACGGGGCCGGCGCCGGGGTCCGCCCGGACTCAGGAGGAGTCCCGCACCACCAGTTCCGTCGGCAGCACGATCTGCGGGCGCTCCTTGTTCTCGCCGGCGATCTCCGCCAGGAGCACCCGGGTCATCGTGCGGCCCATCTCCTCGATCGGCTGGCGCACGCTCGTCAGTGCCGGGTCCATGTGCCGGGCCACGGCCGAGTCGTCGAAGCCGATCAGGGCCACGTCGTCCGGGATGCGGCGGCCGGCCTCGCGCAGCACCTGGCGGGCGCCGGCGGCCATGAGGTCGGAGGCGGCGAAGACCGCGTCCACGTCGGGGCGGCGGTCGAGCAGCTCGCGCATGGCACGGACGCCGCCGTCCTCGGAGAAGTCCGCGGGGGCGATCAGCCGCTCGTCCGGTTCGTGGCCTGCGTCGGCGAGGGCCTTGCGGTAGCCGTCCAGGCGCCGCTGGGCGGCGTAGACGTCCAGCCGGCCGGTGATGGTGGCGATGGAGCGGCGGCCCCGGGAGACGAGGTGCTCTACGGCTCCGCGGGCGCCCTCGAAGTTGTCCGAGTCGACCGAGGGCAGCGGCTCGGTGGCGGACCGGCGGCCGTTCATGACGGCGGGCATGCCGAGCTGTTCCAGCAGATCGGGCAGCGGGTCGTCGGCGTGCACGGAGACCAGCAGCACACCGTCCACGCGGTGCGCGGTCAGGTACTGCGCCAGCCTGCGCCGTTCACGGTCGCTGCCGACGAGGGTGAGCAGCAACTGCATCTCGGTGTCGGCCAGTGCGGCGCCCACCCCTCGGACGATGTCGGAGAAGTAGGGCTCCGTGAAGAAGCGGCTCTCCGACTCGGGTACGACGAGTGCGATGGCGTCCGTGCGGTTCCCCGCCAGCGCCCGGGCCGCGCGGTTGGGCACGTAGCCCAGTTCGGCGACGGCCGCCTCCACCGCCTCCCTGGTGTGTGCGCTGACCCGTGGTGAGCCGTTGATGACCCGCGAGGCCGTGCCGCGCCCCACCCCCGCCCGCGCCGCGACCTCTTCGAGCGTGGGCCGGCCCCCGCTCCGTACTCGCGCTGCCGTCATGGCTGCCTCCCGTTCGCGGTCAATTTCTCACAGTCGGATAACCAAACCAAGTCCTGGTGTGGGATCCCTTGACACTCGACGGGACCGGCCGACCGTCCCCGGCCGAAACCATGGGAGCGCTCCCACTCTACGCGCGTGGTGACGCGGGCCCCGCAGGCCGGGGGCCCGGGCGGCACATACCGCCGCGAACACGACTGAGACCCGGCACGGGGCCGGGTCTCAGGGGTGGTGCGCGGTCAGGCGGGAGCGTGGCGCGGGGTCAGGACAGGCCGGCCGGCGGCAGGGCGTGGCGGCGGATCACGTCGGCGTACCAGTGGGCGCTCGCCTTGGGGATGCGGCGCTGCGAGGCGTAGTCGACGTACACCGTGCCGAAGCGCTTCGAATAGCCGTACGCCCACTCGAAGTTGTCCATCAGCGACCACAGGAAGTAGCCGCGGACGTCCGCGCCGTCGGCCACCGCGCGCTGCACGGCGTCGAGGTGGCCGTGCAGATAGGCGATCCGCTCGGGGTCCTCCACCCGCCCCTCGGGCGAGACGTAGTCGTCGAAGGCGGCGCCGTTCTCGGTGACCATCAGCGGCACGCCGGGGTGCTCGCGGGTGACGTCCAGCAGCAGGTTGTAGAGCCCGTCGGGGTCGATCGCCCAGTTCATCGCGGTGCGCTCCTTCCCCTCGGCGAGATGGAAGGCGACGTGCTCGGAGCCGGGCCACGGGGAGTAGTCGCTGGCGCCGTGGCCGTCGTTGCGGGTGCTGCCCGCACCCTCCGCGGGGGTGGAGACGAGCGTCGGCGTGTAGTAGTTGACGCCCAGCACGTCGACGGGGCGCGAGATGGCGGCCAGGTCGCCGTCCTGGACCAGCGTCGACCAGTCCACCAGGTGCGCGGTGTCGGCGAGCAGGTCCTCGGGGTAGGCGCCCTTGAGCATCGGACCGGTGAAGATCCGGTTGCCGACCGCGTCGATCCGGCGGGCGGCGTCCGCGTCGGCCGCGCTCGCGGTCAGCGGGCGGACCTGGTGGAGGTTGAGGGTGACCGAGGTCTGCGCGGCAGCGGGGAGTTGACCGCGCAGAACCTCGATCGCCCGGCCGTGGGCGAGGTTGAGGTGATGGGCCGCGCGCAGCGCGGATGCGGGCTCGGTGCGGCCGGGGGCGTGCACGCCGGAGCCGTAGCCGAGGAAGGCCGAGCACCACGGCTCGTTGAAGGTGGTCCAGGTCGCGACCCGGTCGCCCAGCGCACCGGCCATGATCGCGGCGTAGTCGGCGAACCGCTCGGCGGTCACCCGCTGCGGCCAGCCGCCGGCGTCCTCCAGCTCCTGGGGCAGGTCCCAGTGGTAGAGGGTGGCGACGGGGGCGATGCCGGCTTCGAGCAGCTCGTCGACGAGCTTGCGGTAGAAGTCCAGGCCGCGTTCGACGGCGGGGCCGCGGCCGGTGGGCTGCACCCGGGACCAGGAGATGGAGAAGCGGTACGCCTTCAGCCCCAGCTGCTTCATCAGCGCCACGTCGTCGCGGAAGCGGTGGTAGTGGTCGGCGGCGATGTCTCCGGTGTCGCCGTTGTGGACCTTGCCGGGGGTGTGGCTGAAGGTGTCCCAGATGGAGGGGGTGCGGCCGTCCTCGGCAGCGGCGCCTTCGACCTGGTAGGCGGCGGTGGCCGCCCCCCAGACGAAGCCCGTCGGAAATCTCGTTGCCTCGGGCGCCTGCTTCGGGGCGATGTCAGGTCGTACAGCAGTCATGCGGGAGCGCTCCCAGGAGTGGACGGACAGGGGCGGGCGAAGAGGATGGGGCTCCGGAGCCCGTACGGCCCGCGGTCAGGTACGGGCCGTACGGGGCGTTCCGGGAAGCAATGACTGACGAGACGTCAGCCCTTGACGGCGCCGGACATGATCCCGCCGACGATCCTCTTGCCGAAGATCACGAACACCACGAGCAACGGCAGCGTGCTGATCAGCGCGCCTGCCATCACGATGCTCTGGTCGGGGGTGTAGGAGGCGCTCAGCTGGCCGAGGGCCACCTGGAGCGTGGGGTTCTGCTGGTTCAGTGCGAGGTAGGGCCAGAAGAAGTCGTTCCACGCCTGCACGAAGGTGAGCATGCCGAGCACCATCATCGCGGGACGGGCCACCGGGAGCACGATGCTCAGCACGACGCGGAAGTTGTTCGCGCCGTCGATCTTGGCGGCCTCGATGAGCTCGTACGGAAGCGCCTCGCTGAGGTACTGCCGCATGAAGAACACACCGAACGCGCTCACCAGGGTCGGGAAGATCACCGACTCCAGGTTCCCGCCCCAGCCGAGGTCGGCCATCATCATGAACAGCGGGACGACGCTGAGCTGCGGCGGGATGGTCAGGGTCGCGATGACCCCGGTCATCAGCGCGCCGCGGCCGCGGAACCGCATCTTGGCGAAGGCGTAGCCGGCCAGGGTGCAGAAGAAGAGCGTGGCCGCCGTGATGCAGGAGGAGACGATGACGCTGTTGACGATCGCCTTGCCCAGATGGGCCTGGTTCCAGGCGGCGTCGAGGTTGTGCATCAGGTGCCCGCCCGGCAGGAACGGCGGGGTGGAGGCCAGGACCTCGTCCTGGGTGTGGGACGCGGCCACCAGGGTCCAGTACAGCGGCAGCAGCGAGCCGATGCCGACGACGGCCAGCGCGATGTAGGCGAACGGTCCGCCCTGCAGCTGCTTGCCCGCGCCGGGCTTGAAGCGGCTCGCGCGCCTGGGCGCGCGGTGTGCGGAGGAGCGTGCGGGCAGGCCGAGCTCCGGAGCTTTGGTGGGGCTGGTGATGGTCATGGATATCGCTCCTGGTCAGACCGCGGATTTGCGTACGAAGCGGCCGATGAGCCAGTTGGCCGCGGCGATGATCAGCAGGAGGGCGAGCATCGCCCAGGCCACTGCGGCGGCCGGACCGAGGTGCCCCAGGTTCCAGCCGTAGTTGTAGAGGTAGACGCTGAGCGTCTCGTACTGATTCTCGTTTCCGCCGGTCGCGCCGAGCGTGCCGCCCTCCAGCAGGAGCGGTTCACCGAACAGCTGCATGGAGCCGATGGTCGAGATGACGATCGTGAACAGGATCGTGGGGCGCAGCGAGGGGATGGTCACCTTGCGGAACTGCTGCCAGCGCGAGGCGCCGTCGAGCGAGGCGGCCTCGTACAGATCGGTCGGCACGGCCTGCATCGCGGCCAGGTAGATCAGGGTGTTGTAGCCGGTCCAGCGCCAGATCACGATGACGGAGATGGCTATCTTGGACGTCCAGTGCCCGTTGACCCAGTTGGTGTCGCCGAGGCCGACGAACTGCAGGGCCCAGTTCAGCAGACCGCCGTCGGCCCGGAAGACCAGGGCGAAGACGAGCGCGGCGGAGGCCACCGAGGTGGCGTACGGGGTGAGGATGACCGTCCGCCAGAAGGTGCTGGCGCGGAGCTTGTAGTTCAGCAGATGGGCCAGGCCCAGGGCGACGAGCAGCTGCGGGACCGTCGACATGACACCGATCAGGAAGGTGTTGCTGACGGCCGTCCAGAACTCCGAGTCGTGCAGGATCCGGTCGAAGTTGCCCCAGCCGACCCACTCCATCTGGTCCAGGCCGGTCATCTCCACCCGGTGCAGGGCGATCCAGCCGGTGTAGATCAGCGGATAGAGCCCGAAGGCGCCGAAGACGAGGAAGAACGGGGCGATGTAGGCGTACGGCGACGCCTTGTCGTCGAAGCGCCAGAGCCGGCTCCGCCAGGTCTGCCGACGGGCGTTCACCGGTTTCTTCTGCTGGGAGCCGCGGGGCGGCGGGGCGTATGCATCCCGGGTGGGAGTCGAGGTGGCCACGGGCGGGAGTCCTTCCCTGGATTGCTGGTTACCCGGGTACGGGGCTGGGCTGGTGGGGCCGGGGCGTCGGCCGGAACCGCTTGCGGCGGACTTCCGCGGGGCGGCCGGGGAAGTCCGCCGCATGCGGTTCCGGCCGACGCCCCGTGGAGGTCCGGCACGGGAACGGGCCGTGCGGCCGGCGCCCCGTGCCCCGACGGGGCGGGGAAACGCAGGTGCGGGCGGCCCGGGGGCCGCCCGCTGCTGCAACCGTCAGCCGATCGCCTTGTCGATCGCGTTGGTCGCTGCCTTCCACGCGTCGTCGGGGCTGGTGCCGCGCTGCTCCATGTTGTTGATCTGGGTGGAGATGGTGTCCTTGATGATGCCGTCCTTCGGGCCGAGCACCGTCTCGGGGATGGACTTGGCCTCGTCGGCGTAGATCTGGCCGATCGGTGCGTCGTTGAAGTACGGGAGCTTGGCGTTCTTCACGTCGGGCAGCTCGTAGGCGCCCTTGTTGGACGGGAAGCTGCCGATCGCCTTGAAGACGGCGGCCTGCTGCTCGGGGGCGGTCAGCCACTTGACGAGCTTGGAGGCCTCGTCGACGTTCTTGCCGGACTTGGGAACACCGAGGAAGGAGCCACCCCAGTTGGCGGCGGTCGCGCCGGGAGCGGTGGTGATGTCCCACTTGCCCTTGTTGCCGTCACCGGCGTTGACCGAGATCTGGCCGGCCATCCAGGCGGGGCAGGCCACGGTGGCGACGGTGCCCTTGCGCAGGGCCGCCTTCCACGGGTCGTTGAACTGGGCGAGGCCCTGGGTCAGCTTCTTGTCGGCGGCCTCGGCCGCCAGGTCCCAGCCCTGCTTGACGCTGGGGCTGTCCTTGTAGATCGCCTTGCCGCTCTCGTCGTAGTACTGCTTCGCGTTCGAGCTGACGACGGCGTTGTACATGGCGCTGGCGGAGTCCATGAAGAACGTGCCCGCGGGGGCCTTCTTCTTGTACTCCTCACCGAGCTTGAGGTAGTCCTCCCAGCCGCCGGAGATCTTGGCCGCGACCTCCTTGCGGTCGGTCGGCAGGCCGGCCTTCTTGAAGAGCTCGGTGTTGTAGCAGAGGGACATCGGACCGATGTCGGTACCCGCGCCGATCACCTTGCCGTCGGACGTGGTGGCCTGCTTCTCCTTCCAGGACACCCACTCGTTGACGTCGATGACCTTGCCCAGGTCGGCGAACTGGTCCGCCTTCGTGTCGACGAGCTCCTTGATGCGCCCGACCTCGAGGCCTTGGACGTCCGCCAGGCCGCTGCCCGAGTTCAGCTGCTGGAGCAGCTTCGGGTAGTAGACCTTCTCGTCGGCGGTGGTGTCCTCCTTGACCGTGATGTTCGGGTGCAGCTCGTGGTACTTCGCGAAGAGGCCGGCCTCCTTGTAGCCGAACTGCCCGAAGTCGGCGACGGTGAGCGTGATCTTCCCGTTCGCATCGGCACCCGTGCTGTCCGATTCGTCCGAGTCGCTGCTGCAGCCGGTCAGCAACAGGGCCGTGGCTGTCAGGCCCGTGGTGGCCAGAACCGCGACTCTGCGGCTCCGACCGGCGACGGTGCGGGTGATACGCATTCCACTACTCCTTGTTCCAGGGTGGGACTGGCTCACTGCGTGGCATACGCGCTGGTGAGTGCGGGTGCCGGTTGGTTAAGGGGGGAGGACACGGGCAGTGCCGTTCGCACGAGAAATCCTCACGCGATGTGGGAGCGCTCCCATGCGTCGATGTCGGAAGGTTGCTGCCTGGGAGGGGTGGGTGTCAAGAGTTGAAGACGCTTCCGTTGCGCGAGCGTGTCCTGCAAGTCACGAGACCGTGTCCGGCCGAAGGCTTGCCAAAGCACCCGACCCAGGGAATCGGAGCGGCCCATTCCTGAATTCCCACAGGTGAGAGCCCTGTTGAGAGTGGATCTTGCGGCCGGTGTCCGGAACCGGCCCCGATCGCGCCGGATTTCCGGAAGCCCCGGGAAACCGCCCCCGTTACGCATGATCCCCCCGGCGGGCCCCGCCGGAAGGTGAACGGGGTGTCGCACCCAGGGGGCACCCGGGGGCGCTTCCGCGTTCTTTCCCCGAAGCCGAGGGCCGGGCGGTGGCCGGAACGGCAGGGCGACCGCTGACCGGATCGCCACCCCGCCGGCACGCCGACACCCCGGACGGCGTACGGCGGAGCGGGCATGCCGCACGCCCCACCCACTGTTAATTTCTCCCTTATGTACCTATTGATCTTTTCTGATGCCCGGAGTCGGTGAGGCCGGATGGGAGTAGTCCGCGACCATCCCGAACTCGCACTCTTCCTCTGCCTGTCCCTCGGGTACCTCGTGGGAAAGATCCGCGTCGGCCCCATCACCCTCGGCGGCATCTGCGGCACGCTGATCGTCTCGCTGCTGATCGGCACCCGGCACGTCAGCGTCGACGAGGACGTCAAGACGGTCTTCTTCGCGCTGTTCATCTTCTCGCTCGGCTATCTGGCCGGGCCGCAGTTCTTCGCCAACCTCAACCGCAAGAGCCTGCGCTTCTTCGCCCTCTGCCTGATCGAACTGGTCTGTGTGCTGGGCATCGCCTTCGGCCTGGCCAAGGCGTTCGACCTCGACGTCGGCACCGCTTCGGGCATCCTGGCGGGCGCCGCGACCGAGTCCGCCGTCGTCGGTACGGCGACCGAGGCCATCGGCAAGCTCGACGATCTGACCGCCGCCCAGATCACCGAGTACCAGGGGCACGTCGCCACCGCGTACACCGTCTGCTACCTCTTCGGCCTGGTCACGATCGTGCTGTACACCAGCCAGATCATGCCGATGCTGCTGCGCATCAATCTGGCGGACGCCTCGCGCGAACTCTGGGAGAAGATGCGCGGCGGCGTCCGCGGCCTGGACTCCGACGAACGCGAGGCGCTGCCGGGGACGGTGGGCCGGACCTTCCTGGTGACCCTGGCGGACGGCCGCCGGATCGGTGAGCTGGAGGCCGCGCTGGGCGGCTCCGTCACCGTGGAGGGCGTCAAGCGCGGCAGTGTGCTGCTGGACCCCTCCCCCGACCTGGAGCTGACGCTGAGCGACCTGGTCCAGCTGGTCGGGCGGCGGGCCGGGATCATCGAGGCCGGCCGGGAGATCGGCCCGGAGACCCCCGCGGTGCCCGGCCTCGACGCCCCGCTGGCCACCCGTCAGGTCGCGGTGACCGAGAAGGCCACGGCCGGCTCCACCATCGCGCAGCTGGAGCAGGACCATCCCGAGTTCCGCCGGGACGGCGTGTTCATCACCGATGTGCTGCGCAACGACCAGCATCTGCCCGCATCGGCCGAGACCACGGTGCAGCGCGGTGACGTACTCACCCTGGTCGGTGCCAGGTCGGGGCTGAACAGACTCGTGGCGAAGATCGGCGCGGTCGTGAAGAACGACGCGACGGACTTCATCTACCTGGGCCTCGGCATCGTGGCGGGCTCGCTGATCGGCCAGATCGTCGTCCGGTTCGGCGACATCCCGCTGTCGCTCGGCACCGGCGGCGGCTGTCTGGTCTCGGGGCTGCTCTTCGGCTGGTTCCGCTCCCGCAGGCAGACCTTCGGGGCGTTCCCCCCGCAGGCCGCGAACACGCTGAAGGACCTGGGACTGGCGATCTTCATCGCCTGCACCGGGCTGACCGCCGGACCGCAGGCCTGGCCGCTGCTGAAGGAGTACGGCGCGCTGCTGCCGTTCGCCGGGATCGCCATGGTGCTGATTCCCGCGACCATCTCCCTGTTCGTCGGCGTCAAGCTCCTGCACATCGAGAAGCCGCTGCTCATCGGTGCCATCGCGGGCCAGCAGTGCTCGACCCCGGCGATCACCTCCATCACCCAGGTGGCCCAGAGCTCCGTGCCGTTGCTCGGCTACACGATCACGTACGCCCTGTCGAACTTCCTGCTGCCTCTGACCGGTCCCATCCTCGTCGGCGTCCTGGGAGCCTGAATGATCGATTTCCTGAACCGCAACATCTTCACGCCCCACCCCGAACTGCTGGTCTTCCTGGTCGTCGCGCTGGGCTTCCTGCTCGGGAAGGTCCGCTACAAGGCCATCGCGCTGGGGGCGGTGACCGGCTGTCTGGTCGCCGGGCTGGTGCTGGGCGCCCAGTTCAAGGTCCAGATCGACGGCACGGTGAAGAACCTGTTCTTCATCATGTTCCTGTTCGCGCTCGGCTACCGCGTCGGTCCGCAGTTCTTCCGCGGGCTGAAGAAGGACGGGCTGCCCCAGGTCGTCAACGCGGTCGTCGTCTGTGTGACCGGGCTGCTGGTCTCCTGGCTCTTCGCCGTGCTGCTCGGGTACGGGCCCGGGCTCGGGGCCGGTCTGATGAGCGGGGCGCTCACCCAGTCCGCGGCCATCGGTGTCGCCCAGGACGCCATCGGCACCCTGCCCGGTCTCTCCGCCGCCCAGGTGAAGTCCGAACAGAACCTGGTCGCGGTCGGCTACGCCGTCACCTATCCGCTCGGCACCATCCTGTGCGCGATGCTCCTGGCCAACGTGCTGCCCCGGCTCTACCGCAGGGACCTGGCGAAGGAGAGCGCGGAGCTGGCCGCCGAACTGGACGCCCCCGACGAGAACCCGGACGAGGGCGAGGGCTACTACGAGACCGTGCTGCGCGCCTACACCGTCCGGCGCCACGACCTCGTCGGCCGCAGCATCGACGACTTCGAGAGCCAGCAGCAGGCACTCGGCCGCCGCGTCTACATCACCCAGGTCCGGCGCGAGGGAACGGTCCTTCCGCAGGCGCAGTCCCTGGTGCTGCGGGAGGGCGACACCATCGCGGTGAGCGCGCTGCGGCACGACCTGGTGGACTTCGACGCCCGTACGCATGTGGGCCCGGAGGCCGACGACGTGGCGCTGCTCGGCTACCGGACGGAGACGCTGCACGTGGTGGCGTCCGAGAAGGCCCAGCTGGGACGGACGGTCGAGGAGCTGCGCCGGGAGCCGTTCATGGCCGGTGTCTATGTCGAGAAGATCTACCGGGCCGGCGCCGAGTTCCCCTTCCGGCTCTCCACCCCGGTGGAGCGCGGCGACACCCTGGTGCTGAGCGGGCCCGAGCGGCTCGTCGGCCCGGCGGGCAAGGAGCTCGGCAAGCCGGTGCCGACGAGCTTCGCGACCGACATGGTCTGGGTGGGCCTCGGCATCTTCCTCGGCGGCTGCATCGGCATTCCGGCGCTGACCGCGGGCGGGGTGCCGATCTCGCTGTCCACCTCGGGCGGCGGGCTCATCATGGGTCTGGTCTTCGGCTGGATCCGCGGCAAGTACCCCACGTACGGGAACGTGCCGCCGGGCGCCCAGTGGTTCATGGACACCCTGGGCCTGTGCATGTTCGTCGCGGTGGTCGGCATCAACGCCGGTCCCAGCTTCACCAGCGGGCTGTCGTCGGCGGGCTGGGGGCTGCTGCTCCTGGGGGCGGTCGCCACCGTCGTCCCGCTGCTCGTCGGGTTCCTGGTGGGGCACTACATCCAGAAGATCAGGTTCCCGATCCTGATGGGGGTGCTGGCCGGCGGCCAGACCACCACGGCGGCGATCGGCGCCGTCAACGAGACGTCCAAGTCCCAGATCCCCACGCTCGGTTACACGATCCCGTACGCCGTCGGCAATGTGCTGCTGACCGTGTGGGGCGCCGTCATCGTCATCCTCAACCACTGAACCGCGGGAGCGCAGACATGCCCAAGGCCACTCTCAGCCGTGCCGAGATCCGCTCGTTCGCCCAGCTCAGCCCGTTCGAGCTGAAGGACAAGTTCATCAGCATCGCCCAGTCGGCGCAGAGCGACAAGCCCGGCCAGAAGGGGAAGACGACCCGGATCATGCTGAACGCGGGCCGCGGCAACCCGAACTGGGTCGCCACCGGTCCCCGCGAGGCCTACCACGCGCTCGGCTACTTCGCGATCGAGGAGTCCCGGCGCGTCTGGACGGCGGACAACCTGGGCGGGATGCCGGAGGAGGCCGGCTGCGCGGAGCGCTTCGCCCGCTTCGTGCGGACGCATCCGGAGCTGCCCGGGATCGAGCTGCTGCAGGCGAGCGTCGATCTGGCGGTCAAGCGGTTCGGCTTCGTGCCCGACGCGTTCGTGCACGAGCTGGCGGACTCCTCGATCGGGGACAACTACCCGGTGCCGGGGCGGATCCTGCCGCACGTCGAGCAGATCGTGCGCGGGTACGTGGCCGACGAGATGTTCGACCACCGGCCGCCGCAGGGGCAGAACCTCAGCCTGTTCGCGACCGAGGGCGGCACCGCCGCGATGTGCTACATCTTCGACTCGCTGCTGAAGAACGGGATCCTGAGGAAGGGCGACCGGATCGCCCTGTTGGTGCCGGTGTTCACCCCGTACCTGGAGATCCCCGAGCTCGACACGTACGGCTTCGACGTGGTGCACGTGGAGGCGAACCTGTTCACCGAGACCGGGGTGCGGCAGTGGCGCTACCCGCCGGAGGAGATCGCCAAGCTGGCCGACCCCTCCGTCCGGATGGTCTGCTGCGTCAACCCGAGCAATCCGCCGTCCCTGGCGCTCGCCCCGAAGGTCGCCGAGCAGATCGTGGACATCGTCGCGGAGCAGAACCCGAACCTGATCGTGGTGACGGACGACGTGTACGGGACGTTCGTCGAGGGTTTCCGCTCGCTGGCCGCCGATCTGCCGCGCAACGCGCTGCTCGTGTACTCCTACTCCAAGCACTACGGCGCCACGGGCTGGCGGCTCGGGGTGATCGGGCTGCACGACGACAACGTCATCGACGACATGCTGGCCGCGCAGAGCGCCGAGGAGAAGGCACGGCTCAGCACGCGCTACGGGACGCTCTCCCTGGAACCGGAGCGGATGCGGTTCATCGACCGGCTGGTCGCGGACTCCCGGCAGGTGGCGCTCAACCACACGGCGGGCCTGTCCCTGCCGCAGCAGATGATGATGACGCTCTTCTCCCTCTTCGACATGCTGGACGAGGGCCAGACGTACAAGGCCCGGATCCGTGCCATCGTGCAGCAGCGCCTCGAACTGCTGCTGGAGGGCGCGCACATGAAGATCTCCGAGGACCCGAAGCGGGCCGCTTACTACATCGAGCTCGATCTGCTGGCGGAGGCGGAACGCACCCTGGGCAAGGAGTTCGCCGACTATCTGGAGCAGAACTACGAGCCCGTCGACCCGCTGTTCCGGCTGGCCGAGCAGACCTCCGTGGTGCTGCTGAACGGCGGCGGTTTCGACGGTCCGCAGTGGTCGGTCCGGGTCTCGCTCGCCAACCTCGACGATCTGGACTACCTGAAGATCGGCCACCAGTTGCGGGCCATCTTCGACGAGTACGCGCAGGAGTGGCGGGCCGCGGGCGCGGGCGGCGCCTGAGGTCCGGGTCAGGCGGCGCGCAGGCGGGACAGGGTGTTCTCCAGTTCCGCCTGCGCGGCCCGGCCCGCCGACTCCGCGTCCCCCGCGACGACCGCCCTGACCAGCGCGTGGTGCTCCGCGTCGCCGTGGTCCGGGTCGTCGCGGCGCAGCCCGAGCAGCTCCACCAGGTCGATCAGCCCCTGCCGCAGCACGGGGGCGAACTCGCCGAAGAGATCGGTGAGTACGGGGTTGTGGGCGGCCGCCACCACGGTCCGGTGCAGGGCGATGTCGGCGTCCACGAAGGCGTCGTCGGGTCCGGTGCCGGCGGCCCGGCGGGCCGTGAGCGCCGCGTCCAGGGCGATCAGGTCCTCGTCGGTGCGGCGCCGGGCGGCCAGCCGGGCGGCCTGGACCTCGATCAGCATGCGCACCTCGTAGACGTCGGTGACCGCGGCCCGTCGCAGCCGGACCGGCCAGTCCTCCGTCGCGTGGTCGGCGATGACGAAGACGCCGGAGCCCTGGCGGGACTGGAGCAGGCCGAGGGTGGCGAGCGTCCGCACGGCCTCGCGCACGGTGGAGCGGCCGACGCCCAGGGTCTTGGCGAGCGTGGTCTCCCCCGGGATCTTCGTGCCGACCGGCCAGTGCCCCTCGGTGATCTGCTCGCGCAGGTGGCGCGTGGCCTGTTCGACCAGGGGGCTGGGGCTGAGCGGGCCGAGCGAGGACACGGAATTCACCTGTCAGGTTGTCTGAGGACTTGGTTTCTGGCTAGTGTACCGATCATGACGTACCGCGGTCTCCTTCTTCTCGGCTGCCGCGGCGGGGCCTGAAGCGATCGGCACCCTGCCGCGGGGTGCCGTGCTGTGCCGGTCGCATCCGGCGATGCGAGAAGAGACCCCCGCCATGTCCCACCGTCCGTCACCGATGCACAGCTTCCCCACGATCTGCACGCCCCGCGGGCCCGTTCCCGAGGCCGCGCCCCGCTGGAATCCGCAGCGCTCCAGCTCCATGCCGTCGCACCGCTACCGGTCGGCGTTCGACCGCGTCGACATCCCGCTGACCGGCCGCGGCTGGCCGCAGGCCCGGATCGGCCACGCCCCGCTCTGGGTCCCCGTCGACCTGCGGGACGGCAACCAGGCCCTCGCCGAGCCGATGGACACCCCGCGCAAGCGCCGGATGTTCGATCTGCTGGTCGCGATGGGGTTCAAGGAGATCGAGATCGGCTACCCGTCCGCGAGCCGTACCGACTTCGGTTTCGTACGGCATCTGGCGGAGAGCGGGGCGGTACCCGACGACGTGACCGTGGTCGTGTTCACCCCCGCCAGACCGGAGCTGATCGAGCGGACCTTCGAGTCCGTCGCCGGGATGGACCGGGTGGTCGTCCACCTCTACATCCCGACCGCCCCCGTCTGGCGGGACGTCGTCCTGGGACGCGGCCGGGCCGAGGTGCACGGCGTGGTGCTGGACGCCGCACGGCAGATGGACCGGCTGGCACGGAAGCGGCCCGGGGCTGACATCCGGTTCGAGTTCTCGCCCGAGGTCTTCGTCCTCACCGAGCCCGACTACGTACTGGAGATCTGCAACAGCCTGACCGAACTGTGGGACGCCTCGCCGGACCGCCCGGTGATCCACAACCTGCCGGCCACGGTGGAGATCGCGACACCGAACGTCTACGCGGACCAGATCGAGTACATGCACCGCCATCTGGACCGCCGCGACTCCGTGATCCTCTCCGTCCACCCGCACAACGACCGCGGTACGGGCGTGGCCTGCGCGGAGCTGGCCGTGCTGGCGGGGGCGCAGCGGGTGGAGGGCTGCCTGTTCGGCAACGGGGAGCGCACCGGCAACGTCGACCTGGTCAACCTGGCCCTCAATCTGCACGCCCAGGGCGTCGACCCGATGGTCGACTTCTCGGACATCGACGAGATCCGCCGCACGGTCGAGCACTGCAACCGGCTGCCGGTGCCGCCGCGCCATCCGTACGGCGGCGACCTGGTGTACACGGCGTTCTCCGGCACCCACCAGGACGCGATCAGCAAGGGCTTCGCGCACCACGCGCAGAGCGGGTCCGACCTGTGGTCGGTGCCGTACCTGCCGATCGACCCGGCGGACGTGGGCCGCAGTTACGAGGCCGTCATCCGGGTCAACAGCCAGTCCGGCAAGGGCGGCATCGCCCATCTGCTGCGGAGCAGCCACGGGGTGGATCTGCCGGCGCGGATGCGGGCGGACTTCTCCGGCGCGGTGCAGGACGCGACGGACGACAGCGGTCTGGAGGCGACGCCGAAGGATCTCTGGAATCTGTTCGATGCGACGTATCTGGTGCCCGGGCGGGAGGGCCGGGTCGCCCTGACCTCCTGGTCGGCGGACCGCGATCCGGCCGGTGACCACCGCTTCGTCTGCACGCTGCGGGTGGACGGGCGCACGGGCGACTACGAGGGCACGGGCAGCGGTGCGGTGTCGGCATTCGCCTGTGCGCTGGAGGCCGCCGGGGTGGAAGCCGTCGTTCTCGACCTCTCCGAGCACGGATGCCCCGGGGGGACGGCGACCGCGTACGCGGAGTGCCGGGTCGGCGAGCGGGTGTGCTGGGGCGCGGGCCAGGACGCGTCGGGTGTGGCCGCCTCGGTGGCGGCGGTGCTGTCGGCGGTGAACCGGGCCCGGACGTGACGCGCCACGGGTGACGCATGGGGCGCGCATCCCGGCCGGGTGGGGGGAGTGTGGGGGCCGGCCGGGATGCACGGGCGGGGGAAGGTGGCTACTTGTAGGCGCCGAACGCCTTGGTGAAGGCGAGCGGCTCCTGGGCGATCGAACTGCAGGAGGCGTCCGCGGACGGCTTGGCCCCGCCCGCGCACTCCTTGTCCCGGGTGCCCGACCACATCGCGAGCCAGCCGAGGCCCTTCTCCTTGGCGAAGGCCACCAGCTGCGTGGCGTCCTCGACCTTGAAGATCTCGGTGCTGACGTCGTTGACCCCGATCATCGGGGTGACGGCGACGGCCTGCCACGCGTCCGCGTCGGAGAGCCCCAGCACACCCTTGATCTGGGCCTGGGTGGCGGTCGCCGCCTGGATCGCGTACGTGCCCATGTCGCCGCTGTACGAGGCGCCGTAGTCCATCGCCATGACGTTGACCGCCCCGACGTCCACGCCGTTCTTCTTCGCGTCGGCGATCAGGTCCACGCCGGGCTGGGTCAGGCCCTCGGGCATCACCGGCAGGGTGAACGACACGTCGAGGCCCGGGTGGGACTTCTGCAGCTTGGCGATGGCCTGGGAGCGACGGGAGTTGGCCGCCGTGTCGGGCAGTGCGCCGCCCTCGATGTCGAAGTCGACCTTGGTCAGCTTGTACGTGTCGACGACCTTGCCGTAGGCCGCGGCCAGCTCGTCGGCCGAGGCGCAGTTCAGGGCGAGTTCGGACCCGGAGGCGCCGCCGAAGGAGACCCGGACGTCGCCGCCCGCCGCGCGCAGGGCGCCGATCTGGGAGGCGACGTGGTCGTCACCGAGGCCGGTGACGCCGCCCCAGAGCGGGGCGCAGCTGCCGCCGGAGGTGATGAAGGCGAGGTTGAACTGCTTCACGCCGGTCTTGGTGGCGGTGTCGACCAGGTCGAAGGCCGGGTAGAGCGAGGTGTCCACGTACGGGGCGAAGCCGGCCCCGCTCGCGGTGCCGCCGCCGCTGTCGGTCTCGGTGGGCTTCGGCGTGGGGGTCGGCGTCGCGGTCTCGCCGGGCTGCTGGGTGGGGGTGGCCGTGGCGGTCGGGGTGGGGGTCGCCGTCTCGGTGGGGCGGCCGCTCGGCTCCGGTGTCGCGCCGGTGTCGACGGAGCAGGTGGCGTCGTCGATGAGGCAGCCGGTGGGGTCGGCGGCCGAGCCGTCGGAGCTGGTGACGAAGCCGATGGTGACGGACTTGCCGGGAGCGAGTTCCTTGTCCCAGCTCGCGGGCGTGACCGTGACGTGGCTGCCGCTGACGGTGTGCTCGCCGTTCCAGAGGGAGCTGAGCTTCGTGCCTGCGGGCAGGTCGAATTCGAGCGTCCAGCCGGACTTGGCGGTGCCGGTGTCGTTGGTGACGACGTACTGCCCGGTGTATCCGCCGGTCCAGCCGCTGGTCCTGGTGTAGGCGGCTGCGACGGCGGCCGCCTGGGCCGTGCCGGTGAGGGCGAAGACCGTTCCGCCGATCACTGCCGCGGCGACGACCGCGCCGATCGCCTTGGTCCTGGTGCTCGCCGTGCGCCGGTGCGTGCTGGTGCCCATCGCGTTCCTGCCTCGTCATACGGAAGTGGGGGATGCGGGAGCACGCTAGCGGCACCGAATCCGGCAAAGGGCGCCAATCGGACCGGAGTTGATGTTCTTAGGGTTGTCTTAAGGAGGGCATCGGCGCTGTTTAAAGGTGCGGGCCGGAACGGAACCGGATCGAGGTGTTCCGGCGGGTGGCTCCGTGCCGCTGCCGCCCCACCCGGTGACCGCGCCCGCCCCGCCGCGGCTGCCGGTCCCCGTCCAGGCCGATCCAGATCCGCACCTCCGTACCGCCGAGCACCGAGCGCCCGATCCGCACGTCGCCGCCGGTGGACTCGGCCACCCGGCGGACGATGTCGAGGCCGAGGCCCGTCGAGCCCACCGCGCCCTTCGCGCCGCCGCGTCCGCTGCCGCCGCGGGCCAGCGCGGCCTTGGGGTCCGCGATGCCGCCGCCCGCGTCCGAGACGAGCACGATCACCGCGTCGCCGCTGTGGTGCACGTCGACGGCGAAGGCGGTGCCCTCGGCGGTGTGCCGGAACACGTTGCCGAGCAACGCGTCCAGGGCGGCCGCCATTTCGGGGCGGGCGACCGGAATGCGTACCGTACGGTCGACTCCCGCCAGGCGCACCTCGCGGCCCTCGTCCTCGGCCAGCGCCGACCAGAAGTCCATCCGTTCGCGGATCACCTCGGAGACGTCGCAGCCGGCCCCCGGCCCGCCGCCCTGCCCCTGGGTCTGCGGGCGCTGTTCGCGGGCGGTCCTGATGATCGTGTCGACCTCCCGCTCCAGCTGCTGGACGGCCGCCCGGGTCTGTTCGGCCGCGGGGCCCTCCCCGAGCGAGGCGGCGTTGAGCCGGAGCACGGTGAGCGGGGTGCGCAGCCGGTGCGAGAGGTCGGCGGCCAGTTCGCGCTCGTTGGCGAGGAGTTGGACGACCTGGTCGGCCATCGAGTTGAACGCGGTCGCGGCGGAACGGAGTTCGGTCGGGCCCTCCTCCGGGACGCGGGTCCCGAGCTGCCCCTCCCCCAGGTCGTGCGCGGCGCCGGCGAGGCGCCGGGCGGGCTCGACCATGCGGACGCCGAGCCGGTCGGCCACCGCGACCGAACCGACGATCAGCGCGATGCCGACGCCCGCGAGCATCAGCCAGGCCGTGGCGACGCCGTTGGAGACCTCCTCCTCCGGCACGAACACCTCGACGACGGCGGTGCCTCCGCCGCCCAGCGCGGTCGGCTGGAGCAGCGCGGAGCCGCCCCTCACCTCGGTGATGGAGGCGCGCCCCGACTCCTGCACGGTCTCCAGGTCCTTGCGGGTGGCGCGGCGGGTGCCGATCTCCACCGCGACGCTGTCGGCCTCGTCGGACGCGGGGACATGGACGGCCATCCGGTCGTCGGCCCCCGGTTCGGTGGTCAGGACGGCCTTCTGGAGCTCGGCGCGGTCGGCGGTGATGGAGAGGGTGGGGCCGATCATCGCGGCCTGCCGTTCGGCGTCGGAGAAGGCGCGGTCGCGGGCCATCTCCTTGATGACGAGGCCGAGGGGGACGGCGAAGGCGATGACGACCATCGCGGTGACGGCCAGGCAGACCTTGACCAGGGCCCATCTCATGCGGGCTGCTCCGGGGGCGCGGCGGGCGGCTGGAGTTTCACGCCGACGCCGCGCAGCGTGTGCAGATAGCGCGGCCGGGCGGCCGTCTCGCCCAGCTTCCGGCGCAGCCAGGAGAGATGGACGTCGATGGTCTGGTCGTCCCCGTAGGACTGCTGCCAGACCTCGGCGAGGAGTTCCTTGCGCGGGACGACGACGCCCGGCCGGCCGGCCAGGAAGGTCAGCAGGTCGAACTCGCGCCGGGTGAGGTCGAGTGCGGTGCCGTCGAGTTCGGCCCGGCGGCGCAGCGGATCGATGGAGAGTCCGCCGACCTGGATGACGCGCGGCGGCGGTGCCTCGCCGCCGGCGGCCCGCGAGCGGCGCAGCACGGCGGCCATCCGCGCCGAGAGGTGTTCCACGGAGAACGGCTTGGTGAGGTAGTCGTCGGCGCCGTCGTTGAGCAGCCGGACGATCTCGCTCTCGTCGTCGCGCGCGGTCGCGATGATGACGGGCACGTCGGTGATGCCGCGCAGCATCTTCAGCGCCTCGGCCCCGTCGAGATCGGGCAGCCCGAGGTCGAGGATGACCACGTCGAACCGGAAGTGGGCGACCTCGCGCAGCGCTTCGAGCGCGGTGCCGACACTCCGTACCGTGTGGGAGGCCTCGGTCAGGTGCCGGATGAGGGCGGAACGTACGAACTGGTCGTCCTCGACCACGAGCACACTTGGCATGGGCGGCACCGTACGCCATCGGGCCGCTCGCGGTCCGCCCGGTGGCGGCAAGGGGGCATCACCGGGACACCGCCGGGGCCCGTGGTGCAGTATGTGCCCCGATGCAACGAGGACTCGTACACGCGCTGGCGTGGTCGCTCGCCACCGGCGCAGCGGTCACGCTGTCGTGGTGGGGTGTGCACACCGTGATGGCGGGCACGGCGTACGATCCGCCGCGCGCGGTGCCGCTCGCGGCGGGCACCCGGGCGGGCCGGGACTCCTCCGAGAACCTGTCGTCCTCCACGCACCGCCCGGAACCGTCCCCGTCGGCGACACCCCGCGCCACGCCCCGTTCCACCCCGAAACCGTCCGCGAGCAGGTCCCCCGCCCCGTCGCACACCCCGGCGGGCACCCCGCGGCCGACGGCCACGCACACCGCGTCGGGCACCGCGAAGGGGTACGGCACGGACGGCGGCCGGGTCGTCTTCGAGATGGGCCCCGCCTCGGCGAAGCTGGTGTCGGCGACCCCGGACCAGGGCTGGTCGGTGCAGGTGTGGACGAACACGACCTGGATCCGGGTGGATTTCGCCAAGGTCGACGGCACGACGGTGTCGGTCTTCTGCACCTGGAACGACCATCCGCCCATGGTCGACATCGTGAAGTCGTAAGGGGACGAGGGGCGTCAGTCGAACGCGGTGGCGGGCGGCGGGGGCGAGGGGCGGGCGTCCGCGTCGTGCACCGGGGCCGCGCCGCCGGTGAAGTCGGTGAGCGCACGGCCGTGTTCGACGCGTCCGGGGTGCGGATCGGTCGCCACCTTGCGGGTCAGCTCCGCGGTCCTCGGGGCGGTGTCCGAGGCGAGCAGTACGGCGTTGCCGAAGCGGCGGCCGCGGAAGACGACCGGGTCGGCGGCGAGGGCCAGCTCGGGGAAGACGGTGGCGGCGGTGGCGATCTGGCCGCGCAGATGGGCCAGCGGCGGTCCGTCGGCGAGGTTGGCCACGTAACTCCCGCCGGGCTTCAGGACCCGGCGCACCTCGGCGAGGAACTCGGTGCTGGTGAGGTGGGCGGGGGTGCGGGCCCCGCTGAAGACGTCGGCGACGACGAGGTCCGCCCAGCCGTCCTGGATCTTCCCGAGCCCGGCGCGGGCATCGGTGGCGCGGACCCTGATCCTGGCCTGCGGGTCCAGCGGCAGTTCCCGGCGCACCAGTTGGACGAGCGCGGCGTCGACCTCGACGATCTGCTGGGTGGAGCGGGGGCGGGTGGCGGCGGTGTAGCGGGCGAGGGTGAAGGCCCCGCCGCCGAGATGCACGACGTGCAGGGGCTGTCCGGGCGGTGCGGCCAGGTCGATGATGTGGCCGATCCGGCGCTGGTACGAGAAGGAGAGGTACGTCGGGTCGTCCAGGTCCACGTGGGACTGGGGCGCGCCGTCGATCGTGAGGGTCCAGGCGCGCCGGCGCTCCCGGTCGGGGACGAGCTCGGCGATGCCGCCGTCCACCGGCTCGGTGACGTTGCCCCCGGGCCGCTCGGAACCGCGCGCCGCCTTCCGGTCGGTCCTGCGCTCGGCGCGCTGCTTGCGCTCACCCGCGCCGCCGGCCGCTCCTCGACGTGCCACTGCCCCTCGCCCCTGCTCACCGCTCGCCGTGTCCGGGACCGGTCGGAGCCGGCCGTGACGGGCCGATCAAGACACCCGCCGTCCGGCCATTATGGGCTCAGCGGCAGTTGTCGGCCGCTTCGATCAGCCGGGCGGCCTGGTCGAGGGCGGCCCGGAGCACGGCCGGGTCGGTGACCGGGGTGTCGTCGGCGGGCGGCAGCAGCCAGCCGCTGCCGGAGACCGGCGGCTCGGCGGGGATGCGCAGCCCGCGGCCGTCGGTCTGCGTACAGGCGCTGCCCGGTACGTCCCAGGCCTGTGCGGTGCCGGGCGGCACCAGGAAGCCGAGGGTGGCGCAGGCCCCGTCGTGGATGACCGGGCCGACGGCCTCCTGGTCGGCACCGCGGCGCAGGATGTCGACGGCCTCCAGGCCCTGACGGGCGGGGACGGTCACCAGGTCGCAGGGTTCGGGGGCGGCGGGCGCACCGGCCCGCGGCTCATCGGCGGATGCCGTGGTGCCGCTCGTGGCCGTCGTGGCCGCCGTCGTCGCGGTCGTCCGCGCGCCGGTCGCCGTGCCGAGGTGCAACAAGGGACCTCTCCTCTCATCGCCGGGACGGAGCCGGACTCCGTCTCCACATGGACCAACGCGCCGACCGCGTCAAGGGCTACGGTGCAGCACCGCCGCAAAGGGTGGCAGTTCATGGCGGATCGTGGGCGAGATATCCGATTTGTTGGCAAACGCAGCGTGTGCGACTTGTCACAGCAGGTACGTTCTTGCTCCGCCGGGACACCGGAAACAGGCGCCCGGCTCGCACCAGAGAGGGCTCCGCCATGGTGTCGACACGGGCAGTTCCCAACCTCGCCTTCCGGCGGCTGCGCGGACAGCGCTCCGCCGGGGAGTTCGCTGCCGCGGTACGCAGGTCCGCTCGTGAGATCGGCGAGCAGGTCGCGTGCGACGCCCGGTACATCGGACGCGTGGAGTCCGGCGAGATCCGCTGTCCCAACTACGCGTACGAGCGGGTCTTCCTGCACATGTTCCCCGGGGCGACCCTGGCGGACCTGGGCTTCTCACCGCGCGAATCGGTACGCGGCCGGGCGGCCCGGTCCACGGCGGCCGCCTCGCGCCCCCCGGCTTCCCCTTCCCCACTGCTCGTATGCGGCAGCGACATCGACGAGGAGAGCGACGTGCTGCGTCGCGCATTCATGACGAGCGGCACCACCGCGGTGGCGGCCGCCACCCTGGGCCTGGGCCTCCACGGCCCGGCCGCCGTCTCCCTGCCCGTGCAGCGCCGGGTCGGTGACGCGGAGGTGAGCGCCGTCGAGAAGGCGGTGCGGCAGATCCGGCTGCTCGACGACCGGCACGGCGGCGACGGTCTCTACCGGCGGGCCTCGCAGCCCCTGCGGGCGGCGTACGCGCTGCTCGACTCCGGCACCACGGCCCGCCGCTCCACCGCGGACCGGCTGCACGCGGGCGCCGGTGAGCTGGCCATCTCGGTGGGCTGGCTGGCCCATGACTCGGGCCGCTTCGACGACGCCCGCTCGCACTACGCGGAGGCGCTGGCCACCGCGCGGGTGGCGGGGGATCCGGCGCTGGAGGCGCACGCGTTCTGCAACGCGTCGTTCCTGGCCCGCGACACGGGACGGCCTCGCGAGTCCGTACGGGCCGCGGAGGCCGGGCAGCGGGCGGCCCGGCCGCTGGGCTCACCGCGGCTGCTGGCGCTGCTGGCCCTGCGGGAGGCGGGCGGGCGGGCCGGGCTCGGGGACCGCACCGGCTGCGAACGGGCGCTGGGGCGGGCGCACACCGCGTTCGGGAAGGGGCCGTCGGCGGCGGACCCGGAGTGGATGACGTTCTTCCGCGAGGCGGAGCTGGAGATGCTGGAGGCGCAGTGCTGGTCGGCGCTGGGCGACTGGTCGCGGGCCGCGCGGCATGCCCGGCGGGCCACCCGGCTCCAGGACCCGCACTTCACCCGGAACCTGGCGCTGTACCGGGCGGAACTGACCACGGACCTGGCCCGCGCGGGCCTCGCGGAGGAGGCGGCGGCCACGGGTCACCGGGTGATGGACCTGCTCGACCAGGTCCAGTCCTCCCGGATCCGCGCGATGCTGGCGAGCGCGGTGGCGGTCCTGCGGCCGCGGGGGCGGGGGTCGGTGGACGTACGGGACTTCCTGGACCGCCATGCGATGCCGGGCGCACACCCGAGCCCGTCCGGCACCTCCAGCCCGTCCGGCGTCTGAGGCCTGAAGCCCCGCTTCGGGAGCCGGTGCGCACCACTCAGCCCGGCCGGCGCTTGAGGGCAAGGGCCCGGACCCGGGACCGGAGCAACGGTTCCGTCCTCAAACGCCGGACGGGCTGAAAGTCACCGCTCCAGGTGCCCCGTGTCGTTCCAGCGTTCCACCGCCGGCGCCCCGTACGCCCAGCCCAGTACCGACAGGGACGTCGGGTCCAGCCGGATGCGCGCCGCGAACGACGCGTCCTCGCCCAGCCACCGCGCCCCCAGCACCCGCAGAATGTGGCCGTGGCCGAAGACCAGCACGTCGCGGTCGGCCGAGCGTGCCCACGCGACGACCTCGTCGGCCCGGGCCGACACCTCCGCCAGGGTCTCGCCCTCCGGCACCCCGTCACGCCAGATGAACCAGTCCGGGCGGACCGCCTTGATCTCGGCGGGTGTCATGCCCTCGTACGCCCCGTAGTCCCACTCCATCAGCGCGTCCCACCGCTCGGCCCGGCCGCCGAAGCCCGCGATCTCGCAGGTCTCGGACGCCCGCACCAGCGGACTGGTGCGGACCTCGAGGCCCGGCAGGTCCGCCCACGGCCCGCGGTGCAGCCGCTCGCCGAGGAGTTTGGCCCCCTCGCGCCCGGAGTCGAGCAGCGGAATGTCCGTCCTGCCGGTGTGATTCCCCTTGACGGACCATTCCGTCCGACCGTGCCGGGCCAGCAGGATGCGCGGTGCCATGTGACGGCTCTCCCTGAAAAACTGAGACCTCGGATGCGGGATCTGAGATCTTGGACATCGACGGGGACGATTCCGTCCGGGATGGAACGGGCGGAGCGACAGAAACGGATCGTCCGGATTTCCATCATCGCGCACCGATGCGCGAGGCAACCTGCGGGGCCGCGGCAGCGTCCCTCTGACCACAGACACATCCGAGCAGCTGAGGGGTGCCCAGGGCACCCCCGGGGGAATCGCGGCCGACGCGCACCGTACGGTTGAACGCCCGCAGTCGGCCGCATGAACACATGATGGAGAACTTCCGGATGCCGCATGCCACCACCGCGCCCGTGCCGCGCACCCGGCCCCGCTGGTGGACCGAGCTCCCGCTCCTGGCCCTGGTCTACGGGGCGTACTCGGGCGGCAGGCTCCTGGTCCGCGGTGACGTGTCCACCGCCGTCGACCACGGGCTGCGCATCCTGGATCTGGAGAAGGCCCTCTTCCTCAACGCCGAGCACCCGCTCAACCGGCTGTTCACCGCGCACCCCTCCATAGGCATACCCGCCGACTTCGCGTACGCCTCCCTGCACTACCTGGTCACCCCGGCCGTCCTGATCTGGATGTTCCGGCGCCACTCGGCCGCCTACCGCCGGGCCCGGACCTGGCTGATGACGTCCACCATGCTCGGTCTCATCGGCTTCACGCTGATGCCGACCTGCCCGCCGCGGCTGCTGGCCGCGGGGCACGGTTTCGTCGACACGATGGCCCAGTACAGCTCGTACGGCTGGTGGGGCGCCGAGGCGAGCGCCCCGCGCGGCATGGGCGGCATGACCAATCAGTACGCGGCGATGCCGAGCCTGCACGTGGGCTGGGCCCTGTGGTGCGGCATCCTCCTGTGGCGCCACGGCAGGCACCCGCTGCTGCGGGTCGCCGGCGTCGCCTATCCGCTGATCACGGTCTTCGTGGTGATGGGCACCGCCAACCACTACTTCCTCGACGCCGTCGCCGGCGCCGCCGTCATGGGCGTCGGGGCGCTGGTGGCCAGGCCTGTCTCGCGGTTCGCCGAGCGGGGCAAGAACGCGCTCCTGGCCCGTTTCGCACCGGTGTCCCCGGTCACGCAGTCCCCGGATGTCAGTGCCGGATGCAAGACTTCCGCGGGTGAGCGAATCCCCGGCCAGCGGACCACCTCCGCAGATCCCACCGATGCCGCAGGACCGGCCGGTCCACCTGCCCCGGCCGACGTCCCCGCCTCCGCGGGAAGAGCGGCGGGCGGTGACACTGCGGCAGCGGCTCGCTGAGCTGAGGGGCCCGGCCGTCCCACCGCGTCCGCTGGACGCCCGTGCGCTGGCCGCCCTGGCCGCGAACCCCGGCTGCAAGCGGCGCGCCCTGCTCGACGGGGCCGGGGTCGACAAGGCCGCGCTCGCCACCGCGCTCGGCGCACCGGCCCCCTTCGGCCAGTCCCAGTTCGCCTTCATGCGGGGCAACGCCTTCGAGGCCAAGGTCAAGGCCGACGGCGGTACGGAGCTGATGCGCCTGCTGCACGAGCGGTTCGGCGAGCCCGGCGAACCGCCCGTGGACGTCGCCGTGCCGGATCTCACCGCGGCCGGTCCCGAGGGCCGCGCCGCCCGCACCGCGCTCGCCCTGCGCGAGGCCACCGGGTCGGGCGGCTGGGCACTGCTCGACCACCCGATGCTGGCCCTGGAGGTGGCGGGCTCCCCCGCCTATCTGGAGCCGGACGCGGTGGTGGTCCATCCCGACGGGACCTGGACCGTCGTCGAGATCAAGTCCTTCCCCATGATCGACGGCTCGGCCGACGCGGCGAAGGTGGGTGCGGCCGCCCGTCAGTCCGCCGTGTACGTCCTGGCGCTGGAGCGGGTCGCCGCGGCGACCGAGGGCGCGTCGGTCGGCCACCGGGTGCTGCTGGTCTGCCCCAAGGACTTCTCCAACCTGCCGACGGCGTCCGCCGTGGACGTGCGCAAGCAGCGGGCGGTCACCCGCCGGCAGCTGACCCGCCTCACCCGGATCGAGGACCTCGCGGCCGCGCTGCCCGAGGGCACCACGTTCGACCCGGACAGCTCCCCCGAGACGCTGGACACGGCCGTGGAGTCCGTCGCGGCGGCGTACGCGCCGGAGTGCCTGGCCGCCTGCGAGCTCGCCTTCCACTGCCGGTCCAGGGCCCGGGCCGCCGGTGCGGTCGAGGCGCTCGGGCGCAGCGTGCGGGGAGAGCTCGGCGGACTGACCACGGTCGCCGACGTGCTGGCCGCGGCCGCGGGCAAGGAGGGCGATCCGGCGGATCCGACGGTCGCCGCCCTGCTCCGGGCGGCCGCGCTGCGCGCCGAGGCGCTGGGTCCGGTACGGAGTTCCAGCGCGGACGCCGTGACGTCGCGGGGGAACCCCGTACCGGACCTGGGGGGCACCGCATGTCGCTGATCGGCACCCTGGCCCGGCTGGAGGCCGTGGAGAGCGGCCGCGCCCGTCCGATGGCCACCGTCCGCCACCGCCACCTCACCGACCGGCCCCTCGTGCTCGTACCGCTGACCACCGCGGGTGAGGCCGGTGCCCCGCTCGGCGCGCTCGTGGGCACCGACCGGGACGCGCCCCGGCTGCTGGTCGTGGCCCAGCCGCGCGACCGGGATCTGCGGTTCGCGTTCCTGGCGGAGCTGGCCGAGTCGGTCCTGCCGTACATCGAGTCGTTCACCGAGGTGATCGAGCCGGCCGAACGGAACGAGACCGACCCGTCGACCGGCAAGAAGGTCAAGGTCGAGACGGAGCTGTGCACGGACGCGGCGCAGCTGATCGTGCCGAGCCGGGCGGGCATCGAGTTCATCCGGCTGCTCGGCCGCTCCATGCGGTTCCGGCGCACCGCGGAGGACGACCCGGACACCCCGTATCCGGCGCCCGCCCGGGTCCCGCTGCTGGGCCGCTGGCTGACGCACTACGGCGAGCGGGCCCGGGTGCCGGGCTCCTCGCTGCTGCTGGCCGGCACCGATCTCCTCAACCGGCACTGGGCGAGCGGCCAGTCCTCCCTGGAGGACCAGCACCTGGGTGCCCTGCTGGCCTGGATCGACCCGCCGGCCGGTGAGTCCGGGGCCGAGGCCGCGCTCCGCGCCGAGCTGGCCAGGGACCGGGAGGGGCAGTTGCTGTGCCCGCCCGCCGGACCGGCCACCGACCCCGACTTCGACAACCGGCTGCTGGCCCCCGCGATCGAGAAGTACGACCGGGCGCGCACCTCGCTGGCCGCCGCAGAGGACGGCATGGCGGCCGATGCCCGGCTCGCCGAGCTGACCGCGGCCGAGCGGGACATCAGACGCCTGCTGGCCGGTGTGCTGCGGCCGACCTGGGACGCGGTGTGGCACGGCCTCGACCTGATGCGGGAGCTGCCGGAGGGGTCCAGGGCCGAGGACCGCTGGACCCGCGACCGCTGGTCGTTCACCGGCCACCGCGACCGGGTGGCGGCGGGTGAACCGCCGCAGCCGCGCCGGGACGACGCGGTGACGGCGGCCCGCAAGCTGGCCGCGCGGGAGACGGCGCAGGCCCAGCTGGAGGCCCAGGAGGCGCTGGACGACCCGCTGGTGCTGGCCGGGCGCCGCCTGGCGGGCGAGGCGTTCCTCGCGGAGGTGACCGCGGTGGAGATGGCGTACAGCGAGTCCAAGCGGCCCTCGCCGCGCCCGCTGGTCACGGTCCGCACGGCGGAGCAGCCGCACCTGGGTGAGCGGGTGAAGGTCTACCGCTCACTGGACGGCAAGCCGCAGACCGCCGAGTTCGCGGGGTACGGGCCGCCGGAGGACGGTCCGGCGCCCGCGCTGGTGCTGCGGATCACCGACCGGATGGGCCGGGGCAAGGAGCCCGCGCCGGGCTCGGTGCCGGAGCCCGGTGACGTCATCGCCTGGACGCTCTTCGAGCACGACCAGCGCGGTGGCCCGCAGCTGCCGGACGCGGAGGAGACCCCGTGGACCCACGGCGGCCCGCCGGGCGGCGCGGCGGCTGCCGAGCGCCCCGACCCCGTGACCACGGAGGACCTGCTGTGACGGCCGTATTCGACCCGGGCGCGGCGGCGGGCCTGGCCACCGCCCGGATCCTGGACGACACGCTGAACGGCTCGGCGCGCGGCATCGTGGTGGACTCGCCGCCCGGCGCGGGCAAGTCGACGCTGGTGGTGCGCGCCGCGCTCGAACTCGCCGCGGCCGGACGCCCGCTGATGGTGGTCGCGCAGACGAACGCCCAGGTCGACGACCTGGTGGTCCGCCTCGCCGAGAAGGATCCGGGGCTGCCGGTCGGCCGGCTGCACAGCAACGACTCCGACCCGTACGACAAGGTGCTGGACGGCCTGGCCAACGTACGGAAGTCGGCGAAGGCGGCGGATCTGGCCGGGCTCGACGTCGTCATCTCGACGGCGGCGAAGTGGGCCCATGTGAAGAACGTCGAGCCGTGGGGCCACGCGATCGTCGACGAGGCGTACCAGATGCGTTCGGACGCGCTGCTGGCCGTGGCGGGGCTCTTCGAGCGGGCGTTGTTCGTCGGCGATCCGGGCCAGCTGGACCCGTTCTCGATCGTCGGCGCGGACCAGTGGGCGGGGCTGAGCTACGACCCGTCGGCCAGTGCGGTCTCCACGCTGCTCGCGCACAATCCGGAGCTGCCGCAGCACCGGCTGCCGGTCTCCTGGCGGCTGCCGGCCTCGGCCGCGCCGCTGGTGTCGGACGCGTTCTACCCGTACACCCCGTTCCGCAGCGGTACGGACCACGGCGACCGGCTGCTGTCCTTCGGGGTGGCGTCCGACGGCTCGGCGGCGGACCGGGTGCTGGACGAGGCCGCGGAGTCCGGCTGGGGCCTCCTGGAGCTTCCGGCCCGGCACACCCCGCGCACCGACCCCGAGGCGGTCCGGGCCGTGGCCCTGGTGGTGCGCCGGCTGCTCGACCGGGGCGGCGCGGCGACCAGCGAGCGCTCCCCCGACCCGGCGCCGGTGACGGCGGAGCGGGTCGCGGTCGGCACCGCCCACCGCGACCAGGCGGCCGCGGTGCGGGCGGCACTCGCCGAGCTGGGGGTGACGGGGGTCGCCGTCGACACCGCGAACCGGCTCCAGGGCCGCGAGTTCGACGTGACGGTGGTCCTGCACCCGCTGTCCGGCCGTCCGGACGCCACCGCGTTCCACCTGGAGACGGGCCGGCTGTGCGTGCTGGCATCCCGCCACCGGCACGCCTGCATCGTGGTGTGCCGCGAGGGGGTCGCCGACCTGCTGGACGAACACCCTTCGACGGAGCCGGTCCAGCTGGGCGTGACGGTGAAGTTCCCGGACGGCTGGGAGGCGAACCACGCGGTGCTGGCGCATCTGGCGGAACACCGGGTGCGCTGGGGGCGTTGAGGTCGGGGGCGCACGGGGGCACGGCGGATGGCCGAAGGCCCGGTGCACGCTCCCGGAAGCGCCCTTGCGGAGGGCTGGACAATGGAGGGTGGCCGTCGGGCCCACCGGAGGAGGAAGAACCACATGGCACAACCCGAGCGGAACGAGCAGCAGCGGCTGCGCCCCGCACCCCTGCTCTTCGAGCCGTCGGCGGCGGTCGCCGATCCTGAGCACTTCTTCGACCTGGAGTCGATGGACGATCCGAAGGAGCTGCTGAGCCGGGCCACCGAGCTGACGCTGGCCTTCCGCGCCGCGACGGACCGGGCGGTCGAGTTCCAGGCGATCGCGGCGGCACAGCTGGCGGATCCGCGCCGGTTCGACCGGCTGACGACCGCGGACATCGCGCGGCGGGCGGAGTGGACCGAGGACTACGCGGTGAAGATGGTCGAGTTCGGCCGCAGCCTGCTGGACGAGCCCAGGCCCTGACACCGGGGCGGCGGCCTGGGCGCCCTCCGGTACGAGCTGCCCGGCCGCCGGCCGTCCGGCGCCCGCTGCCCGCCGTACGGACGGGCTCCGGCGATGACTCCGGGTACAACCGTTGGCATATGCCAGGCGCGCAAGATACTCCCCTGCACCCCACCCTGTCCCGATTTCCGGCAACTCTCGGAATCCGGTTGATCACTCCGGGTAGACCTGTGCGTATGACCGCATGGCTGCCAGACGAAACGACCCTGCACCACGGCGACGGGCCCCGCCACCACGCCGGCGACGGCGGCGGCGACGTCTTCGCCCTCCTGCGTGAGCAGGCCGGGAACCAGACGGCTCAGGTGACGGCGTCCGGCGCCGCCTGGCTGGCCGGGGCCGCGGCGTATCCGCGCAGCACCCTGGCCCAGTGGGAGTCGCGTCCCTCCGCGCCCGGGGTACTGCCGTGCGGTTCCGCCTTCGACGTGGTGAACGTGCCGACGCTGTTCGGGCGCCGGATGCTGGAGCACCTGTGGTCCGACGGTCCGGGCTCCGGCCCGGTCGCCGCGCACCGCGGCCGGATGCTGCTGTTCGCCTCCCCCGGCACCGCCCAGCGGCTGCCCTCGCTGCTCGACTGGGAGGAGTGGGGCGGCAGCCCGCGGGACGGGTCCGGGCGGGCCCCGCTGGGGGCGGAGGGCGGCGGCCCGAAGGTGCCTCCGCTGCTCTGTCACGGCGCCGGGGACGCGGTGACGGTCCCGCCGCTGACCTGCGACCCCTCGTCCTCCGGGCCGCGCTGGCTGGTCGCGCCCGACACCCGCAACCCCTGGCTGCCGGGGCCCGACGTCCTGCTCTGGGCCTGTGTCCGGGTGGCCCGCTCGGTGCCCGCTTCGGCGCCCCGGATTTCGATTTTTCCTCCCGCCGATCAGGGTGCTAAGGTCTACGACGTCAGCAGGCGCCGCTAGCTCAGTTGGTTAGAGCAGCTGACTCTTAATCAGCGGGTCCGGGGTTCGAGTCCCTGGCGGCGCACAGACGGAAGAAGCCCCTCGCGAGAGCGAGGGGCTTCTTCGTTGTCGGCGGCCGGTTCCGGTGCTACGTCCCCGTGGTGATGCGGACCGTCCAGGCACCCGAGGGCGTCCGGTCGGCGACCTCGATCGTGGTGTGTCCGCCCGGTACGGAGTACGTCTCACCGACCCGCAGCGGCGCGTCCGCGAGCGGCGGGTAGACCGACCGGTCCCAGCAGGCGTCGGTGCCGGGGTGGGTGTCGAGGACGTCGACCGGTCCGCCGCCCGACGGCGTCTCGTTGCGGATCCGGTAGAGCAGCACGCCTTCGGTGCAGGTCCCGTCGTCGTTGCCGGTGGCGCTGCGGGCCTCGATGGCCACGGCGCTGCCCTCGCCGGTCCTGATCACGGCGAGCCGGGTCCCGAGGGACTCACCGGGCACGGGTACGGCCGCCATCGGCTCCAGGGTGACGACCCGGCTGCTCTGGATGCAGGTGACCTGCCGGTCGTCCAGCCAGCCGAGCTTCCACTTGTGCCAGCCGAAGAGGTCGGGGGCGAGGCCGAACTGGCTGCCCATGACGTCCCAGTCGCCGACGTAGGTGTCCCAGTCCCCCTTGCCGTCCGACGGCCGGTGGTAGAGGTCGGGCAGGTCGAAGACGTGTCCGGTCTCGTGGGCCAGGACGTTGTGGTCCGGGGGGTGCTGTTCGAAGACGGTGACCACGCGCCTGATGTCCGTGCCGTCGGCGTGCAGGGGCCGGTCGAAGTTGACGACCTTGGTGGCGTCGGAGTCGACGCCGGGCGCGTCCGGGTCGGCGACGAGGTAGACGATGTCGTACTTCGAGAAGTCGACCTCGGGGTCGGCCGCGTCGATCGCGTCGCGCAGGTAGGCGCTGCGCCGGTCGTCGTCCCAGTCGCGCTGTATGCCGTACCAGACCGACGGCTTGGGCATCCGGATCCACTGCCGCTGGGGGTGCGGGCGCAGGGTGAACTTTCCGTAGGAGGCGCGCTGGAAGAACTGCGTGGTGGCGGGGAAGTAGTCGGCGGTGAGGTCGGCGGGGGTGGTGACGGGGCGGGCGTCGGGGAACGAGAGGAAGACCATGACCGCGTCGAGGGCGTGGTCGGGGCGCGGATAGGCGCCGTTCCACTGGTCCAGGCCCAGCGAGTGATGGGCCTCGGTGCGGGGCAGCGCACAGGGGGCCGCCTCGCCGGTGGCGGCCACGGCGGGGCCCGCGACCAGGGAGGTGGCGGCGAGGGCGAGAAGGGAGATCAGCCCGGCGGTCACCGCGCGCGGACTCGGTCTCTCCACCCCTCCGGGCCCGTGCTGACGCGGCACTTCTACCTCCGGTGCGGGGTGCGGACTCCAGGAGGGTGTCGAAGATCCCGGCCGGCCCCGGATCCTCAGCACCTCCTGACCACCTTGTGACGCTTCGGGAGGTACGTCCTGTTGAGCTGCCCCACTCGGGTCAGCCGCCGCACCCCACTCCGCTCTCACGGACAGTCACAATCGATCACCAATACAACGGGACGGAACAGAGCCGCGCAGAAACGATCAGTCGTGGGCAAACCGGATCGCCGCGCGAATGGCCCATGGGCGGCGGACGCGGGACCCGTAACGGTCGGGGCGCTGGAACGGCCGAGGTGCCAGCCTCTATGCTTCACCTCGCTTTCCTGCGCGGTTTCCGTCCCTGACAACGGGCGCTCCACGCGGCGGGCCAGTCCGACCAGAGGTGTCCGGGACAGAACTGCACGGCGGGAGCGAACGGTGAGCGGAACCTCCGAAGGGCCCAGGCCCGCGGCAGGCACAGCGCCCTCTTCCCCACCCCCGGCGATCACGGAACGTGACGGTTCGTGGCCGTCCGCCGGTCCCGGCGCCTCCGACCTGTACGACTACCGGGCCGCCTTCCGCGCCGCCACGCTCCCGATGGCCGTCGTCGACCACGAGGGCCTGATCGTCACCGCCAACGACGCGCTGGCCGCCCTGGCCGGGGTCGGCGCGGCGACGCTGACCGCGCAGTCCGCGTCCGATCTGGTCGACCTCGCGGCGGACGGCCGCACCTGGCACGCGTACCGCGAGGTGCTGCACGGTCGGCGCTCCCGCTTCCGCTGCACCCGCCGGCTCAAGCACCCCGACGGCCGCTCGCTGTGGGCGGAGATCACCGTCGTGCCGATGTCGTCGGCCCAGGAGCAGACCGCCGGGGCGGCGCCCGGTCAGGTGCTGCTCTCCGTCGCGGACGTCAGTGACCGGCGCGAGCTCCAGAAGCGGCTGCGCCATCTCCAGATGCACGACCCGGTGACCCGGCTGCCCAACCGGACGCTGTTCTTCGAGCGGCTCTCGGCGGTCCTGGAGACCTCGCCGTACCAGGACGACAGCATCCCCGGGCGAGGCCGGATCGGGCTCGTCTACCTCGACCTCGACGGTTTCAAGGCGGTCAACGACACCCTGGGCCACCGGATCGGCGACCGGCTGCTGGCCGCCGTCGCCGCGCGGCTGACCGACTGCGCCGAGCAGGACGGCGAGCCCCGGCCCACCGGCGCGCATCTGGTGGCGCGCCTGGGCGGCGACGAGTTCGCGATCCTGGTCGAGGAGTCCACCGGTACGCAGCAGCTGACCGATCTCGCCCGCACCGTGCTCACCGCGCTCCAGCAGCCCTTCGACCTGGCCGGTCAGCGGCTCTCGGTCTCGGCGTCGATCGGGGTGGTGGAGCGGCCCGTCGCGGGTACCTCGGCCACCGGTCTGATGCAGGCCGCCGATACGACGCTGTACTGGGCGAAGGCCGACGGCAAGGCCCGCTGGACCCTCTTCGACCCCGAGCGCAACGCCCACCGGATGACCCGCCAGGCGCTCTCGTCCAATCTCCGCCCCGCGGTCGAGCGCGGCGAGTTCACCATCGAGTACCAGCCGCTGGTCGGCATGGCCGACGGTGTCGTGCGGGGTGTCGAGGCGCTGGTGCGCTGGAACCACCCGCAGTTCGGCATGCTCTCGCCGAATCGGTTCGTCGCGATCGCCGAGGAGGACGGCTCGATCGTGCAGCTCGGCCGGTGGGTGCTGCGGGCGGCCTGCCGGCAGGCCCGGCGCTGGCAGCTCGACCACCCGGCCGAGCCGCCGCTGTTCATCAGCGTCAACGTCGCGGTCCGCCAGGTCTGGGACTCCGATCTGGTCACCGATGTCGCGGAGATCCTCGCGGAGACCGGCCTGGACCCGGCCCTGCTGCAACTGGAACTGACCGAGTCCGCGGTGATGGGGTCGGCGGGCCGGCCGCTGCAGGCCCTGCAGTCCCTCAGCGACATGGGCGTCCGGATCGCCATCGACGACTTCGGCACCGGCTACTCCAACCTCGCCTATCTGAGCCGGCTGCCGGTCTCCGTGCTGAAGCTGGACGGCGCCTTCGTGCGGGGTTTCCGCTACGAGGACGGCACGCATCCCAGCCCCGCCGACGAGACGATCGTCGAGGCGATGGTCCAGCTGGCCCACCGCCTGGGCCTGACCGTCACCGCGGAGTGCGTGGAGACGGCGGGCCAGGCGGAACGGCTGCGCCGGATCGGCTGCGACACCGGACAGGGCTGGCTCTACTCCCGCGCCGTCGCCCCGGAACGCATCGGCGAACTGCTGGGCGCCCGGGCCCTGAAGGCCTGAACGCCCGCGGCGGCTCAGGCCCCCGGCAGGCCGTACGCGTCCGCGATGAGGCCGTAGCTGCGCAGCCGGGCCTCGCCGCCGTGCGCGTTGGCGGTGATCATCAGCTCGTCGGCGCCGGTGCGCTTGGCCAGGTCGTCCAGGCCGGTGCGGACCTCGTCCGCGGTGCCGTGGACGATGTTGACGAGCCAGCTGTCGACGAACTCCCGCTCCATGGGGCTGAAGGCGTACGCCTCCGCCTCCTCGGGCGTCGGGACCAGGCCGGGGCGGCCCGAGCGCAGGCGGAGCATCGACAGGGCGCCGGTCAGCACCTGGCGGCGGGCCTCGCGCTCGTCGTCGGCGGCCAGGGCGGCGACGCCGATCAGGGCGTACGGCGCGTCCAGCACCGCGGACGGCTTGAAGGACTCCCGGTACAGCTCCAAGGCCGGGATGGTGTTCTGGGCCGAGAAGTGGTGGGCGAAGGCGAAGGGCAGGCCGAGCATGCCGGCCAGCCGGGCGCTGAAGCCCGAGGAGCCGAGCAGCCACAGGGGCGGCCGGGCCGGGGACTGGACACCGCCCTCGGAGGTGGCCTGGACGGGTCCGGGGACCGCGTGGATGCGGGCGTAGGGGTGGCCGTCGGGGAAGTCGTCGTCCAGGAAGCGCGTCAGCTCCATGAGCTGCTGCGGGAAGTCGTCCGCGCCCTCGTTCAGCCGCTCGGTGCGGCGCAGGGCGGCGGCGGTGGCACCGTCGGTGCCGGGCGCGCGGCCGAGGCCGAGGTCGATGCGGCCGGGGGCCATGGCCTCCAGGGTGCCGAACTGTTCGGCGATGACGAGCGGGGCGTGGTTGGGCAGCATGACGCCGCCGGAACCGAGCCGGATGCGCTCGGTGCTGGCGGCGGTGTGGGCCAGGATCACGGCCGGCGAGGAGGAGGCGACGCCGGGCATGGAGTGGTGCTCGGCGACCCAGTAGCGGTGGAAGCCGCGGCGTTCGGCGAGCTGGGCGATCTCGACGCCCGTACGCAGGGCCTGGGTCGCGGTGCGGCCCTGGCCCACGGTCACGAGATCAAGGACCGAGAGGGGCACGGGTGCCGTTCCCTCCGCCTTGCCACGGATCTCGTCGCCTCGAATCTCGTCCACGTCCTGGCCTCTCCGGTGATGCTCGTCTGGTCGGAGCAGCACAACAGGAGGTCGACTCCGTTTATTCCTGGCGGAACTCCGCGGGCCTGGCCCCGCTCAGGGCCGCTGCCCGTGCGCGTACGACCGTCCGCTCCCCCACTCCACCGGGGCCGGGGGCTGTTCGCGGGCCGCGAAGAGCGCACCAAGCCGGGGCGCCCAGGCGGGGCGGTCGGCCAGCCGCAGGGCCTCCCGGACGGCCACCTGGTTCGCGGTGAGGACGGGTTTGCCGAGGAACTCCTCCAGTTCGGCGATATGGCCGACCGTGTGCAGGGCCGTGTCCGGCAGCAGGACGGCCTCCGCCTCGGGGCGGTCCGCGGCGACGGCCAGCTCCTTCACCCGGTCCGGCCCCCATTCCGCGACCTCGGCGGCGCCTGCCGCGCCCGCCGCGTGGGTGGCGACCACCTCCATGCCCGTGGCCCGCAGGAACGCGGTGAAGTGCGCGGCGATGTCCTCGGGGTAGGTCGCGGCGACCGCGACCCGGTTGGCACCCAGTCTCCGTACGGCGTGGACGAAGCCGACGGAGGTGCTGGAGGCGGGCACGCCCGTCTCCCGGGCCAGCGCCATCGCCTGGTCGTGGGCGCCCTGCGGCCCGTAGAGGAAGCTGCCGGCGTCGCAGGCCCAGACGACGCACTGGGCGCCGGAGCGCTGGAGCTCCTCGACACCGGCGGCGAGCCGGTCCGGGGCGCCCAGCTCGCGCAGGGCGTCCTCCCGGTAGGCGTCGTCGGGGCTCTCGGTGTGGTGGACGACGAGTCTGATGGTGCTGTCGAGCAGGATCTCCATCCGCGGGAAGTCGTCCTCCGCGAAGTGGCCCGGGTAGAGGAATCCGACGGTCGTCATGTCCACCCTTCCTGTGCTGCGTGCGGTAACGCCTGTCGTGTGTGCGGTGCACCGGCCGCGGCGGGGCGGACGGCACTGACCGGCTTCCCCGCTCACTGTCCAGTATTCCCCCATCCGCCCCGGTCACCGCTTCGGCCTGTTGACGGGGTGGGGTGCGGCTGCGAGCGTGGGGCCCCCGCCCACCTCGGCCGACGCGGAGGAACCGCCCCCATGCCGGAGCCCGTCCTGCTCGTCCTGGACGCCGATCCGCCACCCCGCCTCGGCGCGCTGACCGGGCGGGTGCGCCTGCGGCACACGGACGGCCCGGGTCTTGCCCGGGCGCTGCCCGAGGCGGACGCGCTGCTCGTCTGGGACTTCGCATCGGACGCGGTACGGGCCGCCTGGCCGGGTGACGGGCCGCGGCCGGCCTGGGTGCACACGGCGAGCGCGGGCGTGGACCGGCTGCTCTGCCCGGAGCTGGTGGCCGGCGACACCGTGGTGACCAATGCGCGGGGCATCTTCGAGCAGCCGATCGCCGAGTACGTGGCGGGGCTGGTGCTGGCCTTCGCCAAGGACCTCCCCGGCACCCTGGAGCTCCAGCGGCGCCGGCGGTGGAGCCACCGCGAGACCGCCCGGGTCGCGGGCTCCCGCGCGGTGGTCCTCGGCGCCGGTCCGGTCGGGCGCGAGATCACCCGACTGCTGATGGCGCTCGGGGTCGAGGTGGCGCTGGTGGGCCGCACGGCCCGGCGCACGATCCACGGCGCCGGGGATCTGGACCGGCTGGCCGCCCGCGCCGACTGGGTGATCTGCGCGGCGCCGCTGACCCCGCAGACGCACGGGATGTTCGACAGCCGGTTCTTCGGGCTGATGCAGCCGTCGGCCCGGTTCGTCAACGTGGGACGCGGCCCCATGGTGGTCGAGGACGACCTCCTGGACGCGCTGCGCAAGCGGTGGATCGCGGGTGCGGCGCTCGACGTCTTCGAGCGGGAGCCGCTCGGCGAGGACAGTCCCCTGTGGGACGCGCCCGGTCTCATCGTGTCGCCGCACATGAGCGGGGACGCGGTGGGCTGGCGGGACCGGCTGGGCGAGCAGTTCGTCGCGATGTACGAACGGTGGGCGTCCGGCGAGCCGTTGCCCAACGTCGTGGACAAGCGGCTCGGTTACATCCCCGGCACCGACCACGAGGCCTGACCCCAACCCGGGCCACCCACGCCCCACTTCGCCCTCGCATGACGGACATCTGGGCATAACGCCCCGTCATTCACCGCACCCGCCAACGAAATACGCGCTGCGCACGAGCCGTCGCACTCTGCCCGCAATCGGACACGGGAAGGTCACCCTCCGGCCACCGTTCGGTTACATGCGAACTCTTCCTGCATAGACGTACGGGATCGGGCAGGCGCTAACCCTGTCCGGACTGTTCGACCCCTTCAGGAGATTGCGAACCATGGCTGACTTCCCGAACCTGTCCCGCCGGGGCTTTCTCAACCGATCGGCAGCCGTGGGCGGTCTGCTCGTCGTCCCCGGCCTGCTCACCGCGTGCAGCAAGACCGGCGCCGACTCCGCGGACGGTGAGGGGGCCCTCGACAAGCTCCGCAAGCAGGGGTTCGTCCGGGTCGCGTACGCGGACGAGGCCCCGTACGGCTACATGGAGGGCAAGGAGCTGAAGGGCGAGGCGCCCGCCCTGCACCGGGAGATCTTCAAGGCGCTGGGCGTGGACGAACTGCGCCCGACCCTCTCCGAGTGGGACGGGCTGATCCCCGGTCTGCAGGCCAGCAAGTACGACGTGGTGAGCGCCGGTATGGCCATCACTCCGGAGCGCTGCTCCAACGCCCTCTTCTCGGAGCCGGAGTTCATCTCGCCGACCGCGCTGATGGTGAAGAAGGGCAACCCGAAGAAGGTCACCGACCTGGCCTCCGCGAAGGCCGCCGGGATCACCGTCGGCGTGATGGCGGGCGCGGTCGAGGGCTCGTACGCCGAGGGCGCGGGGATAGCCAAGGACAAGATCAAGTCGCTGCAGAAGCCGCAGGACGGCGCGGACGCGGTCAAGGGCGGCCGGGTCGACGCGTTCCTGCTCACCGGCATCTCGCTGCGCTGGCTGGCGAAGACCAACCCGGAGACCGAGGTCACCGAAGCCTTCCTGCCGGAGCTCGACGGCGTGAAGCAGTACAGCCCCGGCGGCGCCGTCTTCCGCAAGGGCAACGAGGAGCTGCGGGACGCCTTCAACCGCGAGCTGAAGAAGATCATCTCCGACAAGTCCCGCTATGTCGAGCTGCTCCGGGACTACGGCTTCGGTGCCACCGAGCTCCCGCCGGCCACCCTGAAGACGGCCGATCTGTGCAAGGGCTGACAGGGACGGGGCCCGCCGCATGAATGATTTCTTCTCGGCCTTCGCCGACGATCTCCCACAGCTGCGCTCAGGCCTGTGGGTGACCCTGGAAGCCACCGTACTGGGCGCCCTGCTGGCGCTGTTCCTGTCCTTCGTCCTCGGCCTGATGTCGATCAGCCGGCTGCTGCTGTCGCGCGGCGTCTCGCGCGTGGTCGTGGAGTTCTTCCGCGGCACCTCGCTGTACGTCCAGCTGTTCTGGCTCTACTACGCGATGCCGCCGCTGACGGGCTACGAACTGACGCCGCTGCTCTGCGGGGTCATCGCCTTCGGTCTCAACTACGGCGCGTACGGCGCCGAGGTGGTGCGCGGGGCGATCAACTCCGTGCCGCGGGCCCAGTACGAGGCGGCGGTCGCGCTGAACATGACGCCCCTGCACCGGATGCGGAAGGTGATCCTTCCGCAGGCCTGGGTGCAGATGATCCCGTCCCTCACCAACCTCCTGATCCAGCTGCTGAAGTGCACACCGCTGCTGTGGCTGATCTCGGCGGCCGACCTGATGACCGCGATCGAGAAGCTGCGCACCCGTACGGGTGAGACCCTCACCGCGTATGTGACCCTGCTGGCCTGCTACTTCGTACTGGCCTACGCGCTGACCCTGCTGATGAACCTGCTGGAGCGGTCCGCCAAGCGGCGGCTCGGCCTGGCGAGCGGCGGGGGCAGTCTGCTGAAGTCCCGCAGCGCCGTGACCGCCCCGGCTGCCGGAGGTGCCCGGTGAACGAAGGATTCGACTGGAACGCCGCGGGGGACGCGCTCCCCCTCCTCCTCCAGGGTTTCAAGGTCACCCTGCTGGCCACGGTGCTCGGGACGCTCGTCGCCGCGGTGCTCGGGCTGGCCATCGCGGTCGCCGGCCGGGCGCCCACCCGGTTCGTGACCGTGCCGGTGAAGGTGGTGATGGAGTTCATCCGCTCCACACCGCTGCTGGTCCAGCTGGTGGGCGCGGCCGCGCTGTTCACCTCGGTGGAGCCGCTGACCGTCGGCATCGTGGTGCTGGGCATCCACTACGCCACGTACACCTCCGAGGTGTACCGCGCCGGGATCGACGGGGTGCCGAAGGGCCAGTGGGAGGCCTGCCGGGCGCTGTCCATGTCGTCCCGGCGGACCTGGCAGGCCGTGATCCTGCCGCAGGCGGTGCGCAACGTGCTGCCCGCGCTCGGGAACTACGCGATCTCGATGTTCAAGGAGACCCCGTTCCTCGCCGTGATCACGGTGCAGGAGATGGTCTTCGAAGCCCGTAAGTACGGGGGTGACCACTTCGCGTACACCGAGGTGTTCACACTCGCCGGACTGATCTTCCTGGTCGCGAGCTACCCCACGTCACTCCTGATGCGAAAGCTGGAGAAGCGCCTTGGCCACTGAACCCTCCCCCCTGCAGAAGACCGCGGCCACGGCCCCCGAGGACGTCGTCACGGTTCCCGCGCCCCGGGACTCCGGACAGCCGCTCGTCCGCTTCGACAAGGTCGTCAAGCGGTACGGCGACCACGTGGTCCTCGACCAGCTGGACTTCACGGTCGACCGCGGCGAGCACGTCACCCTGATCGGGCCCAGCGGCTCGGGCAAGACCACGATCCTGCGGCTGCTGATGACGCTGGAGAAGGTCAGCGACGGCGTGATCCGGATCAACGGCGACCCGCTGACGCACATGCAGGCGCCGGACGGCTCGCTGAAGCCGGCCTCCGAGAAGCATCTGCGCGAGGCGCGGAAGAAGATCGGGATGGTCTTCCAGCAGTTCAACCTGTTCCCGAACATGAAGGTGCTCCAGAACATCATCGAGGCCCCCGTCAACGTCCTGGGAATGGACCGCGACAAGGCGGAGACCCGGGCCCGGGAGCTGCTCGACCTGGTCGGGCTCTCCGCGAAGGTCGACGCCCACCCCTCCCAGCTCTCCGGCGGCCAGCAGCAGCGGGTGGCGATCGCGCGGGCGCTGGCGATGGAGCCGGAGATCCTGCTCCTGGACGAGGTGACGTCGGCGCTCGACCCCGAGCTGGTGGCGGGTGTTCTGGAGCTGCTGAGCGATATCGCCCGCAACACCGACATCACCATGCTCTGCGTGACCCACGAGATGAACTTCGCCCGGGACGTGTCGGAGAAGGTACTGATGTTCGACGCCGGGCGGGTCGTGGAGTCGGGTTCGCCGGAAAAAATCTTCTCCGATCCCGCGCACGAACGTACTCGCGAATTCCTCAACGCGGTGCTGTGACCTCGGCATCCGTCGCTCGCCATTGACTCCGGCATATGCCGGACGGGTGCGCCCCAGCTGACGGGGCCGGGGCGCCCCGAAGAGTCACCAACACCCGCCCCTCAACCGGCTCTTGGCGGCTATCGTGGTGGCAGAGCTTGCGGTCACAACCTGGTAGGGGGAAACCGTGGCGTTGAAGCCCGAACCGACCGCACCGTTCCATTCGGTGCAGTACGCCCTTCGCGTTCTCGAAACGGTCTCCAAGCACGGCAACGGTGTGACGGACACCCAGATCGCCCGGGAGACGGGCCTGCCCGTCGGGCATCTGACCTCTCTGCTGCTGACACTGCGCCGCGAGGGGTACGTCGAGCAGATCGCCGACGGCGCCTATGTCATCGGCGCCTCGCTGCTGCTCCTGGGCTCCGGTGCGGCCCGCAGACAGGCTCTGGAGGCCAAGCTCCAGGAGACGCTGGTGCAGCTGCGGGACTCGGTGGGCGCCGCGGTCTACATCAGCCGGTACGTGGACGGCGAGATCCGGGTCACCCAGTACGCCGACGGCCCGCTGACGCCCGCGGTCAACGAGTGGGTGGACTTCCGCTCGACGGCGCACGCCTCGGCGATCGGCAAGTGCCTGCTGACCCAGCTCGACCAGAACGGGCGGCGCGACCATCTCTCGCGGCACAAGATCGCCCGGCTGACGTCGCGGACCATCACCAGCGAGAAGGTCCTCTTCTCCAAGCTGGACAGCCAGCCGGCGACCGTGCCGGTGCTCGACCTCCAGGAGTACGCCGTCGGCACGGTGTGCGCGGCGGTGCCGCTGACGGCGGGTTCGTCGGCGGGCTGCCTGGCGCTGTCCCTCCCGGTCGAGGACGCCCACCGCCTGCGCGCGGCAGCGGACGCGCTGAACCGCCGAGCGGCACCGGTACTCCTGTCACTGGCCCTGTAACCGGACGGGCCCGTCCCGCGTCGTCCTCAATCGCCGAAAATCAAGCCCGTCCGGCGATTGAGGACATCTTTCCGCGTCCTACAGCGACAACCACACCGCCGTGTCGCGCGGCAGCATCCCCGCCTCGTCCAGCTCCGCACTGGCCAGCAGCACCCTCGCCTCCGGCGGCAGCGTCACCGGATCGCCCAGGTTCACCAGGCAGCGGAACGAGGCGCCCCGGTCGAAGCACACCGTGTCCGGGCCCGCGTCCACCCACGTCACCTCCTCCGGGAGCGCGGTCAGCCGCTCGCGCCGCAGGGCCAGGGCGGCCCGGTAGAGGGCGAGGAAGGAGTCCGGGTCGGCATCCTGCGCCGACACGCTCAGCGCCGCCCAGTCCGCGGGCTGCGGCAGCCACGGCGCGGCCGCGCCCGCCGGGGAGAAGCCGAGCGAGGTCCCGTCGGCCGACCACGGCAGCGGGATGCGGCAGCCGTCACGGCCCCGGTCCCTGCCGCCGGACCGGACGAACGTCGGGTCCTGGATCAGCGCGTCGGGGAGGTCCTGGACCTCGGGCAGGCCCAGCTCGTCGCCCTGGTACACGTACACCCCGCCCGGCAGGGACAGCGTGAGCAGCGCCGCGGCCCGGGCCCGGCGACGGCCGAGAGCCGGGTCGCTCGGGTCGCGCAGCCGCTTGTCGCCCATGTCGAACGAGGTGTCCTCGCGTCCGTAGCGCGTGACATGACGGATGGTGTCGTGGTTGGACAGCACCCAGGTCGGCGGCGCCCCCACCGGTGCGTGCCCGGCGAACGTGGCGTCGACGACTCCGCGCAGGGCGGCCGCGTCCCACGGGCAGCACAGGAGGTCGAAGTTGAACGCCGAGTGCAGCTCGTCCGGGCGCAGGTAGCGGGCCGTCTGCTCGGCGGCCGGCAGCCAGACCTCGCCGACGAACGTCCGGTCGCCGTCGTAGGAGTCGAGGATCTTGCGCCAGGCACGGTAGATGTCGTGGACGGCGTCGCAGTCCTGGTAGGGCAGGTCGGTGATGTCGGGGTCGGGGCCGACGTCCGGGAGTCCCGGCTTCTTGGCCAGCCCGTGCGCGACGTCGATGCGGAAGCCGTCGACGCCCCGGTCGAGCCAGAACCGCAGGATGTCCTCGAACTCGGCCCGCACCTCGGGGTGCTCCCAGTTCAGATCGGGCTGCTCGGGGGCGAACATGTGCAGGTACCAGGGGCCCGCGGTGCCGTCCGCCTCGGTGACCCGCGTCCAGGCGCTGCCGCCGAAGTAGGAGATCCAGTCGTTGGGGGGCAGTTCGCCGTCCTCGCCCCGGCCGGGGACGAACCAGAAGCGCTCGCGCTCCGGCGAGCCGGGGCCCGCGGCGAGCGCGGCCCGGAACCACACGTGCTGGTCGGAGCAGTGGTTGGGAACCAGGTCGACGAGCACCCGCAGGCCGTGGCCGTGGGCCTCGGTGATCAGCTGCTCGGCCTCGGCGAGGGTGCCGAAGAGCGGGTCGATGTCGCGGTAGTCGGCCACGTCGTAGCCGCCGTCGGCCATCGGTGAGGTGTACCAGGGGTTGAACCACAGGGCGTCCACGCCGAGTTCCCGCAGGTACGGGAGCCGGTCGCGGACCCCGGCGAGGTCGCCGGTGCCGTCCCCGTCGCCGTCCGCGAAGCTGCGTACGTAGATCTGGTAGATCGCGGCGTGCCGCCACCAGTGGGTCACTGAGACTCCTTGCTCGGTCAAAGGGGTGGTGCGGGCGGCCGCCGTCAGGGGCGGGCCGCCCGCACCGGACGGGGCTACCAGCCGGTGTTGCCGGTGCCTCGGGTGATCGCGAAGCCGCCCGCGGCGGAGAGCCCGCCGTCGGTGGCGCCGCTGACGGTGACGCCGGTGAAGGTGCCGGCCCCCGCGGAGTTGATCTCGATGCCGTACGAGCCGGCCCGGTCGATCTCCAGGCCGTCGACGGTGAGGGCGCTGATGTTCTTCTGCCAGCTGATGAGCAGGCCGCTGTAGGTGCTGTCGAGGATGTCGTTGTCCTTCAGCAGGACGGGTGCGGTGATGTCGGAGGAGTCGGCGTAGATCCAGAGGGCGCCGAGCTTGCTCTGCCAGTTGGGTTCGTAACCGCCGGTCCGGGTCAGGGTGTTGCGCTGGACCGACGTGGTTCCGCTGAACGGCACGGGGGCGAACCGGCTGCTGATCGCGATGCCCGCGGAGCCGGTAACCGTGTCGGCGAGGAGGTTGTCCTCGACCCGGTTGGCGTGGCCGCCGTAGATGCCGACCGTGTTGGCGAGCAGCGGGACCTGCACGGTGTTGAAGCGGAAGACGCAGTCGGTGACCGCCTGGGACTCGGAGAACATCGCGAGCCCGTCGTCGCCGGTGTTGCGGACGCTGGACTGGGAGACCTCGCTGCCGGTGGTGCCCTTGTGGAGGTTGACGCCGTCGGCGAAGGTGTCCCGGATGCGCAGCCCGGTGGCGAGGAGGCCGGTGGTGGGGGCGTCGATCCAGAGGCCGACCTTGGTGTGCTCGATCCAGAGGTTCTGCAGGGTCGAGCCGTTGCCGAAGTCGCCCTCCACGGCCGCGTCGAAGTTGGCGTCGTCGCGGTAGGAGACGTCTCCGGCGATCATCAGGTCCTGGACGTTGCTGGTGCCGCCGCGGCCGAAGAGCCCGCCCTTGCCGTTCTTGCCGCGCAGCACGGTGTGCCACTGCCCGGCGCCGCGCAGATCGGCCCCGGTGAGGTCGATGTGGCCGGAGATGTCGTACGTCCCCGAGGGCAGCCAGAGCCCCTTGCCCTGCGAGGTGGCGGTGGCGAGCGCGGAGTTGAGGGCGGAGGTGTCGTCCGAGGAGTCGTCCGGGGTGACGCCGAGGGTGGTGGCGGAGACGAAGCCGGTGGCGGGCATGGTGAGCGCGGCCGGTGCGGTCTCGGTCTCGACGAGGTCCAGGGTGTAGGAGGCGGCGGTGTCGCCGGAGTCCTTCTGGAACTTCAGCACGGTGCCGGCCGGCAGCTCCCGGCCGAGCAGGGTGCGGGTCTCGTCGAAGAAGTGGTGGCCGGAGCCCTGGGAGGGGTCGTTGTTGTAGGGGTAGCCGCCGTACACCCAGCTGTACTTCGAGGTGAGCGGCAGGTCCTCGATCTCGGTGCCGTCGGCGTAGACGCTGAGCGTGGCGTCCGTGCCGGTGCCGGCCGCGTTGTCCGGCAGGGAGTAGCGCAGGGTCAGCGCGTTGGCGGGCTTCGTCAGGGTGAACTGCACGTAGTCGCCGCTGCTGTCGAGGACGACGGCCTTGCGGCCGGATGCCTCGGACGGCACGGAGAGGTAGGTGCGGTCGGGGCCGATGGTGGTGGCGTTGGTGCTGCCGCTCTCGGCCTCGTAGCCGGTGTACGGGAGGGTGGCGCCGCGGGTCGCGGAGGGGGTGGAGCCGGTGACCGTGATGCCGTCGAGCTGGTAGCCGCCGTTGTCGCCGGTTGCGGTGCGCAGGGCGACGGTGTTGAGGTCGGTGCGCAGCGGGACGTCGGTGTCGGCGGTCGCCCAGGCGCCGCCGGTGCCGGGCAGGGTGAGGCGGCGGACGGTCGTGCCGTTGGCCTGGAGGGTGGTGGTGGCCGCGGCGCTGTCCGTGGTGCGGTAGCGGACGGTCAGCGGGTAGGTGGCGGCCGCGGGGGCGTCGACGGAGAAGACGGCACGGGCCCCGGCGGTGGTGAGGCCGGCCAGGTAGGCGCTGCCCTCGTAGCCGGTGGCGGTGGTGGCCTTCGACGCGCCGCCGGAGACGAAGGCGTCCTCGGCCTGGTGGGTCAGGGTGGTGGGCCCCGGGTCGGTGGGGGTGGTGGGGGTGACCGGGGTGGCGTTGTCCAGGTTGACGTTGCCGCTGTCGGACGCGGTGAACGTCCAGGCGACGGTGTTGTCGCCCGCCTTGTAGGTGACCGCTTCCTCGTGGGTGGCCCAGGTGTCCCAGTTCGCGGTGGCGGGGAGCCCGGCCTGGCGGACCCGTTCGCCGTTGACGTACAGGCTGAGCGTCATCGTGGCGGTGGTGCCGTTGGCGTACCGGACGGCTATGGACCCGGCGCCGGCCGCCTCGGACCGCACGGTGAACGAGACCGAAGCGGAGCCCTTGTTGGCGTCGGTGAAGCCGCCGACGAAGCCGCCGCCCGTGTAGCCGGGGTGTTCGGTGGAGACGGCGGCGCCACCGGACAGCTGGGCGGACTCCGCTTCGAGCGTGGCGCCGGCGGCCTGCGCCGTCGCCGCCCCGTACAGCAGTACTCCGATCATCGACAGCAGGAGCGGAAGTACCGTCCGCAGGGCGTGGGAGCGCTTTCTTGGTGCAGGAGACACGGCTGTGTGTCCTTCCTGTGTGGGGGAATCCCGGGGTGGTGCCGAGGCGGCACGCGGCGGGGCCCGGCGGGTCAGCCCTTGAGGCTGCCGGCGGTGAGGCCCGCGATGATGTGGCGCTGGAAGATCAGGAAGAGGACGAGCAGGGGGACGGCCGCCATCGCCATGCCGGCCAGCAGCTGGTTGGCGGGCATGAACTCCGACAGCCGGTTCAGGGCCACGGTGATCGGCTGTCCGGCCTCGTCGGGGAGGACGAGCATCGGCCAGAGGAAGTCCTTCCAGACGCCGACGATCGCGAAGATCGAGACGACGGCGAGCACCGGCCGCGAGAGCGGCAGGACGACCGAGACCAGGACCCTGAGCGTGCCGGCGCCGTCGATCCGTGCGGAGTCGAGGAGTTCGGCGGGAATCTGGTCGAAGAACCGCTTCAGGATGAAGATGTTGAAGGCGTTGGCGGCGGCGGGCAGCCAGATCGCGAACGGGGTGTTGATCAGGTTCACGTGGAACAGCGGTACGTCGACGACGGTCAGGTACGTCGGCACGAGCAGCGCGGACACCGGCAGCATCAGGGTCGCCAGCATCATGCCGAGGACCACGTTGCCCAGCAGCGGCCGGAGCTTGGAGAGCGCGTAGGCGGCGGAGACGTCGACGAGCAGCTGGGTGAGCCAGGCGCCCAGCGCGAGGATCAGGGTGTTGAGGAAGTAGTGCCCGAGTCCGACGTTGGTCCAGGCGTCGGCGTAGCTCTCGGGGTGCCAGCTCTGCGGGAGGAACGTGGGGTCGGGGTCGGCGAGTTCGGCCGACGACTTCATCGCGCCGGTCGTCATCCAGTAGAGCGGGAAGACGAAGGTGAGGGTGAAGCCGATCAGGGTGAGGACCAGCACGAAGCGGTAGAGGAACCGGCCGGTGCGGCGGTTCATCTCGGCGGGTGCGATCAGGGTGCGTACGGGGGTTTCGGCGGCCATGGTTCCTCTCAGCCCTTGGTCCGGGTCAGGCGCAGGTAGACGCCCGCGAAGAGGCCGAGCACCACGAAGAGCAGCGTGCTCATGGCGCTGGCCAGGCCGAAGTCGTTGTAGACGAAGGCGTAGCGGTAGAGCAGCAGGAGCACGGTGACGGTGGCGTCGTCGGGTCCGCCGCCGGTGAGGACGAAGGGTTCGACGAAGACCTGCATGGTGCCGATGACCTGGAGCAGCAGCGTGATCATCAGGATGAAGCGCATCTGCGGGATCGTGACGTGCCACAGCCGCTGCCGGATCGACGCCCCGTCGAGCTCCGCCGCCTCGTAGAGCTCGCCGGGGATGCCGCCGAGGGCGGCGAGGTAGATCAGGGTGGTGGTGCCCATGTTGGCCCAGGTGGAGACGAGGACCAGGGAGACCATGGCGAGGTTCTCCGACTCCAGCCACTGCTGGGCGGGGAGGTGGAAGACCTCCAGGACGTTGTTGAACAGGCCGGGGCCCGGATCGTAGAACCAGCGCCAGAGCAGCATGGTGACGATCGGCGGCAGCATGACCGGCAGATAGACGGTCATCCGCAGGTAGGAGCGGCCGTGCCGCAGTTCGTTCAGGACGACGGCGGTGACGAAGGGGGCCGCGAAGCCGAAGACCAGGGCGAGCAGCGTGAAGTAGCCGGTGTTCTTCCAGGCGGTGAGGAAGAGCGGGTCGTCGATCAGCCGCTGGAAGTTGTCCAGGCCGACCCACTGGGCGGGCTGGGCGAAGGTGACCTGCTGGAAGCCGAGGAGCGCGCCGCGCACGATCGGGTACCAGGAGAACAGGGCGAAGCAGAGCACACCGGCGGCGAGGAAGAGGTAGGCGACCAGGTTCTCGCGGACCGTCCGGCGCAGCCGGGAGCCGGCGGGCCGGGGGGCCGCGTCGGTACGGGCCGGGGCGGGGGGCCCGGCACCGGCCGGGTCCCCCTGCTCCTGGCCGGTGCTCTTCGCCACGGCGGAGGAGAGCGGCTGCACGGTCATCGTCACTTCACCGTGGCGAGGACGGCGTCGGCCTTCTTCGCCGCGTCCTTGAGGAGCTGGTCGATGTCCGCGTCCTTCTTGGTCAGCACGGACTGCATGACACCGTCGAGGATCGTGTAGAGCTGCTGGGCGTTGGGCGGTTCGACCTTGGTCTCGACCTGGGCGTTGCGGTCGACGAAGGGCTGATAGTTCTTGACCGGGGTGTTGGCGTACTGCGCGCGGATCCGGTCGGTCTCCGCCTGGGCCGCGCCGGTGAACAGCCGGGGCTGCGGGAGGCCGATCGGCACCCCGTCCTTCTTGGCGCGCTTGCTGTCGACGGCCTCGCGCTCGGGGCCGCGCAGGTACTTCCACTGCACCCAGGTGAGGCCGGCCTTGATCTTCTCCGGGGAGGCCTTCGGGTTGAACATGAATCCGTCGCCGCCGCCGAGCGTCGCCGTGCCGGGCAGCGCGGCGAGTCCGTAGTCCTCGTAGCTGCGCTCGAACTGCTTGACGATGGTGGGGATGTTGTCGGGTCCCGCCATGTACATCCCGAGCTTGCCGGCGCCCATCATCTTCTGGACGTCGGCTATCTCCAGCAGCTGGCGGGTGCCCATGCTGTTGTCGGTCCAGCGCATGTCGTGCAGCGCCTGGAGGGCCTTGTGTCCGGCGTCGCTGTCGAACGCCGCCTTCCACGTGCCGTTCTGCTGCGTGGCGACGTCGCCGCCCATGGAGTAGATCCACGAGGTGAGGTGCCAGCCGCCCTGGTTGTTCTTGCTGTAGTCGGCGTATCCGACCGTGCCGTCGCCCAGCGCGCTGATCTTCTTGGCGGCGGTGCGGACCTCTTCCCAGCTGGTGGGCGGCTTGTCGGGGTCGAGGCCGGCCTTCTTGAACAGGGCGCGGTTGTAGAGCAGGCCGAGCGAGTAGTTGCCGGTGGGCAGGCCGTACGTCTTGCCGTCGGCGTCCTTGAAGACCTTGAGCAGCGCCGGGTCGATGTCCTTGGAGAACGGCACGTCGGCGACGTACTTGCTGATGTCGGCGGCCTGGCGGCGCTGGATCAGTCCCGCGGGGTCGGTGAAGTAGACGTAGTAGACGTCCTCCAGCTGGCCGCCGGCGAGCTTCGCGGCGAAGGTCTTCGGGTCCATCTGGCCCTCGCGGGCGTCGATCCTGATCTTCGGGTGGCTCTTCTCGAAGGCTTTGACGTCCTCCATGAAGTTCTTCCGGTCGACCGGCTGGGTCTTGGCCGGCATGCCGTTGACGCTGATCGTCACGACGCCGTTCTTGTCCACGCCGGAGGACGAGGAGGGGGAACCACCGCAGGCGGTGAGAGCGAGGGACAGGGCGACGGCTGTCGCCGAACCGAGAACCTGACGCCTGCTGATGCCGGGCAAGCCATTCATGCGAATCGTGCCTTCCTGGGTGCGGGGCTGTCGGACCCCGAGCGCTTCGAGCTGCGCTGAAGGTAGAAGCCGGTTACGCAAGAAGTCAATGCATCTACGCAAGAAAGTAATGTTGTTGACCTTGGGCGGTAACGCCGCCGTGCTCAGCGGGGGCGTGCGGCGGTCGAGCCGCGGACGATCAGTTCGGTGTCGAACATCATCAGGTCGTTTGCAGTGGCGTGGCCGTCGATCTGCGCCACGAGCGCGGCGACCGCGGCCGTCGCCATGGCCTGGATGGGCTGTCTGGCCGTGGTCAGCGGGGGCTCGGTGGCCACCATGAACGGGGAATCGTCGAAGCCGACGACCGAGAGGTCGTGCGGCACCGAGAGCCCTTGCCGGCGGGCGCCCCGGACCGCGCCGAGCGCGAGCGCGTCGCTTGCGCAAACGACCGCGGTGACCCCCTCGGCAAGCAGCCGGGGCAGCGCGGTGGCCCCGCCCTCCATGGTGAACAGCGCGTGCACCACCCGCCTGCGCCAGTCGTCCGCGGCGATCCCGCGCCGGCTGCAGAAACCCGCGAACCCGGCGAGCTTGCGCGCCGACGGGACGTGCCCGAGCGGTCCGAGGATCATCCCGATCCGCTCGTGCCCCAGCGCGGTCAGGTGGTTCAGCGCCTGCTCGGCGGCGAGCGCGTCGTCCACCCTGACCTGGGCCACTCCGAGGTTCTCGTCCGCGGCGTTGAGCAGCACCATAGGCACCTTGCGCTCCCGCAGCGCCCGGCCGTGCGCGGGGCCCGCGTCGGCGTAGCTGGCGCCGATGAAGACGATGCCGCCGATGTTCTGGTCGAGCAGCATCTCGATGTAGTGCGCCTCGGAGACGCCGTCGGCGGTGCGGGTGCACAGCACGGGTATCAGTCCGCGCTTGTTGAGCAGCCCGCACAGCGCCTCGGCGAACGCGGAGAAGATCGGGTTCTGCAGGTCGGGCACGACCAGGCCGATCAGTGCGGCGCGCGGGGCCCGGTAGCGCAGCGGCCGTTCGATGCCGCACACGTCCAGCGCGCTCAGCACCGCGTCACGGGTCGTGCTCGCCACATCGGGGCTGCCGTTGAGGACGCGGCTGACCGTCGCCTCGCTGACACCCGCGAACTCGGCCACTTGGGAGAGTCGTCGTTTCGTCACGCGCTCACCCTACAAAGGTCTACGCAAAAATAAAGATCACTTACGAAAGAAACTGACTTTCTTTGACGGTCAGGGATGACCGGCTCCCGGATCAGGCGGCGTGACAGAGCGCCGCGGGGTCGGCCGGGAGCCCGTCGGGAGCGGCGATCGCGTGGACGGAGCGGGTGTCGGCCGCCGCCGTGCGGGTCCGCGCGAAGACGACCAGCCGCAGCACCGCGAACCGTGCCACCCCGGCGAGCGCCGACGCGGACAGGTAGACGGCCTGTTCGAGCGCCGCGCCGGGCGCCTCCACGCAGCCCTGGAGGGCGAACATCGCCAGGCAGGTCACCACGTACGCGGCTGCCGCCGATCCGGCCGACTGCCCGTGCTGGCGCCAGGTGGCGCGTCCGCCGGCACCGAAGGTGAAGCGGGCGTGCAGTTCGGTGGCGAGCAGCGTGGAGGCCGCGGTGACCAGCGCGTTGGCCAGGGCCCAGGGGATCCAGGAGGCGAGGGCCGCAACGGCGAGGCTGGACGCGATACCCACTCCGCCCCCGCAGAGCACGAAGCGCGCGAAGGAGGCGAGGGCGCCGGGTGCTGCCGGCTGTCGCTCCTGTAGTGCTCCTGCTGTCTCCATGACCCATCCCCCTCGATTTCCGTGACGCCATAGTGGCACATCAATGGCGCCATAGCGAGCCAATAGTGGCGTCGCGTGCGCCATCGCTGGCGTCACTGCGCGACACCATTCATGAAGTCGCAGGTCAGGAAGGGTTTGGGTGCGTGTCATCAGCACCCCGGAGGACCAGGTATTATTTTCGAGTCAGCAAGCGCCGCTAGCTCAGTTGGTTAGAGCAGCTGACTCTTAATCAGCGGGTCCGGGGTTCGAGTCCCTGGCGGCGCACAGACAACGCACGAGGCGGTCACCGTTCCACGGTGACCGCCTCGTGCGTTTTGCGTTGCCCTCGAAGATGTACAACTGTTTTAAACGAACGTACTAGACAAGCGTTTTACACGTTCGTATAGTCCTCGGCATGACGAACTCAGCGAGCACCACCGCCTCGGCCCCCGGCGATCTCGCCGGCCGTCGGGAGTGGACCGCATTCGTGGTCCTGCTCCTGCCGCTCCTCCTGGTCTCCATGGACGTGTCCGTCCTCTTCTTCGCGATCCCGTCCATCGACCGGGACCTCGCACCCAGCGCCACCCAGCAGCTCTGGATCTTCGATGTGTACGCCTTCGCGCTGGCCGGCCTCCTCATCACGATGGGCTCGCTCGGCGACCGCATCGGGCGCCGCAAGCTGCTGCTGTTCGGGGCGGTCGCCTTCAGCGCCGCATCGGTCGGCGCCGCCTACGCCACCAGCCCCGAGATGCTCATCGCGGCCCGCGCCCTGCTCGGCATCGGCGGAGCGACACTGATGCCCTCGACCATGGGCCTGGTGCGGAACATGTTCCGCGACGAGCGGCAGCGCGGCCGGGCCATCGGGATCTGGTCCGGCGCCATGGCGGGCGGCATCGCGCTCGGCTCGGTGCTCAGCGGCATCATGCTGGAGCACTTCTGGTGGGGCTCCGTCTTCCTGATCAACGTGCCCGCGATGGTGCTGCTGCTGGTCCTGGTGCCGGTCCTGGTACCGGAGTTCAAGGACCCGGACCCGGGCCGCTTCGACTTCCTGAGCGTGCCGCTGTCGATGGGGTCCGTGCTCCCGGTCGTCTACGGGATCAAGGAGACCGCCGCCGAGGGGATGGATCTGCGCAACGCACTGGTCATCGCCGCCGGGCTGGCCGTCGGCTGGGTCTTCGTCCGGCGGCAGCGCACCCGGACCGACGCGATGGTCAGCCGGGAGCTGTTCCGCGACCGGAACTTCGCCGCCGGGATCGGGCTGAACGCGCTGGCCGCGTTCGCCATGATGGGCTCGTCCTTCTTCACCACCCAGTACCTGCAGTCGGTCCTCGGCATGAGCACGATGGAGGCCTCGCTGTGGAGCCTGGCCCCGTCATTGGCGGTGGGCGCGGCCGCTCCGGCGGCCACGGCGATCGCCCAGCGCACCGACCGTGCCCGGGTGATCTGCGCGGGCTTCGTCATCGCAGCGGCCGGCTTCGGTGTCCTGGCCCTGTCGGGTACGGACTCGCTGGCGATCCTGCTCATCGGCGCGGCCGTGATGAGCAGCGGGATCGTCACCGTGATGGCGCTCGTCTCGGACCTGGCCCTGTCCACCAGCCCGCCGGAGAAGGCGGGTTCGGCGGCCTCGCTGCTGGAGACGGGCCAGGAGTTCGGCGGGGCGCTGGGGATGGCGCTGCTGGGTGCGGTGGCGACCGCGGTCTACACGGCGGACATGCCGGACGCGGCCCCGGAGGCGGCGCGCAAGACGCTGCCGGGGGCGCTGTCCACCGGCGACGGCTCGCTCATCGCGATCGGCCGGGACGCCTTCGTGCACAGCATGCAGTACGCCTCGGTGGCCGGCGGGCTGCTGCTCCTGCTGGGAGCGGTGCTGGCGGTGACCCAGCTGCGGCGGGCGGCCCTGTCACACTCCCCCACCGTGTGAGGACAGCAGCTCATGACGTCCGTGCTCCTCGTACTCCCCCACCAGAGCGGCGAGTCGTTCTTCGCCGAACGGTACGTACGGACCGCCCTCCCCGTTCCACCACAACGGCCCCCCGGACCAGAATCCCTCGCGTCGCAGCCCGACCCGGTGGACCTTGTTCGTCGCCGTCACGGGCATCGATCCGACGACGCGCACGAACCGGGGGGCCATCTTCGTCCCCAGGTCGGGCTGGTCGCGGAGGAACGCGGCGAACGCCTCCGGATCGAAGCGGGCCCCCTCGCGCAGCGCGAGGGCCGCCATCACCTGGTCGCCCGCGACCGGGTCGGGCACCGCGTAGACGGCCACGGCGGCCGCGTCCGTCCAGCGGGCCAGGATGTTCTCGATCATCGCTGCGGCCAGGTTCTCGCTGTCGACCCGCAGCCGGTCCTCGGTGCGGCCCGCGAAGTACAGGAAGCCGTCGGCGTCGCGGAAGAACAGGTCCCCGGTCCAGTACCAGCCGTCGCGCACCCGGGCCGCGTCCGCCGCCTCGTTGCGCCAGTACCCCTCGAACGGGGTACGGCCCCGGTTGACCAACTCGCCTATCGCGCGGTCCCCGTTGAGCAGCTTCCCGCCGCTGCCGAAGACCGCGGCGGCCCGCTCCCGGCCCGTCTCCGGGTCGACGACCGCGAGGTCGTCGCGGTCCGCCGCCTGGCCGATCGCGCCGGGCGGGGTGTCCGGGGTCCGCTGGATCGCCGCGCCGCCCTCCGAGGATCCGTACCCCTCGACCAGCCGCACCCCGAAGCGCTCCCGGAAGCGGGCCGCGTCCACGGCACCGGCCTCCGTGCCGAAGCCGAGCCGCAGCGGGTGCTCGCGGTCGTCCGGGCGCTCGGGCGTGGCCAGCAGGTACTGCACGGCACGGCCGACATAGGTGAAGTACGTGGCGCCGTGCGCGCGTACGTCGGCCAGGAAGCCGGAGGCGGAGAAGCGCCGGCGCAGGGCGACGGCGGCGCCCGCGGACAGGGCGGGGGCCCAGTCGGCGATCACCGCGTTGCCGTGGAACATCGGCATGCAGATGTAGTGGACGTCCTCGCGGCCAGTCCCGAAGTGGTCGACGAGCGACTTCCCGGCAGCGGCGAGCCGCCCCTGGGTGCAGATCGCGGCCTTGGGCGCGCCGGTGGAACCCGAGGTGAAGTAGAGGAGCATCCGGGTCGCGGGCGCGGGCGTGTTCAGGACCGCGTCGCCCGGCCGGGCACCGGCGTAGGGGGCGAGGAGCGCGGCGTACGCGTCGGTGTCGGCGACCAGCACCCGTACGCCCGGCAGCGCCAGTCCGTCGAGCAGCTTCAGATGGGCGCGCTCGGTGACCAGCACCCGGCATTCCGTGTGCAGGATGTCGCGGGCCAGTTCGGGCCCGCGGCGGGTCGGGTTGATGCCGGCGACGGCGGCCCCGGCCAGGGCCGCCGCGCTCAACCACAGCGGGAATTCCGGGGTGTTGTCCAGCAGCACCCCGAGGTGCGGTTCACTGCCCGCGGGCAGCAGATCCGCCAGGAGCGCGGCCCGTGCGGCAGCGCCCGAGGCGACCTGGTGATGACTGAGGACGGTGCCCTCGTGTCTCAATCCGGGCCGGTGGTCGCCCCACTGGCGCTGTACGAGCTCCGCGACGGTGCCTGCGCTCCCCATGGCGCCGCACGGTAACTGACTACACGTCAGAACTGAACATCCGAGCACGAGTAGAAGGCGTTGGCCGTGTCGGCGATGTTCCAGACGCTCAGGATGATGTGCTTCCCGGTCTTCTGGGTGGGAATGGTGCCCTGCTGGGTCAGGGTGGCCGGGGGCTGCTGGTTGTTGTACGGCACCGTCATGAACGGCTGCGACTCCAGGTCGGAGCGCTTGAGCGGCTTGGTGGGGTCCCAGCCGTTCTTGGTGATGTAGTAGCGGAAGTCCGTCGTGGCGTGCCGGGCGGTGAACTGCCAGCGGAAGCTGAAGCCCTGGCCCGCGGTGACCTTGGTGGCGGGCCAGTTCCCGCCGCGCGGGTCGTCGAGCTGGGCGAACTCGCCGTGACCACCGGAGCAGATCGCGCCGTCGGCGGGACCGGCCGCCGGGAAGCCCTTGGGGCCCTCGACGCTCTGCGGCTCCCACTGGATGTTGCCGCAGTTGGTGACCGTGCCGTTGGCACAGAGCTTCTGACGGCTGATGGGATTGTCCGTGTAGCCGTGGCTGCTGGCGCTGCTGGTAGCGAACATCGAGACGCCCGCTACCGCGAGACCGACCAGGGCCACACCTGTCTTCTTACGCATTGCTGCCGCTCCTCGGAGACGTGGGGGAGGTTCCATGAGCACTGCTGCGCGCGGTGGTGCGGTCTAGACCAAGGCCTAGATTATTGACGCGGCATGAACATGTCCAGACCAATGAGAGCGGGATTCCGTTTGCCTCCGAGGTGCGGGCCTTACGGGCTCAGGCGCCCTCCCCACCGCTGCGGCCGGTGTAGAAGGCCACCGTCAAGTCCTTGACCAGGGACTTGCGTTCGTAGTCGTCGAGCTCCACGAGGCCACGGGCGGTCAGCCGGTTGACGGTGTCGTCCACGGCGTCCACCACCGAAGTCAGCACGCTGTCGCGGTGCTTGGCGTCGATGGCCGCGATCCGGCGCCGCTGCATGGCCGCCGCCACCTCCGGCGCGTACTCGATCCCGGTCGGCTGGGCCGAGTACACCTCGATGCCGACGGGCTCGCAGTCTGCCTTCAGCATCCGGGTCAGCGCGTCACCGACCGCCTCCGCGTTGCGCAGGGTGTGCGCGTCCTCGTGGAAGGCGTCGGCGGGCAGCTGGGACAGGACCCGCGCCATGGCCGCCTCCACCTGCTCCCGCAGGTACTCCTCGTGGTCCTCGATGCCCAGCGTCGCCCGCACGGTGTCCTTGACCCGCCACACGACGAGGACGACGACCCGCAGCGCGGTGCCGTTGGCGTCCATCGCGGGCAGCGGCTCGCTGCGCCAGTGCCGCAGGCGTACGTCGATCCGGCGGCGCAGCAGCAGCGGGCTGACCCACATCAGCCCGGTCCGCCGCACGCTGCCGCGGTACTGCCCGAAGAGCGTCAGCACCCATGCGTACCCGACCCGGCCCCGGCTCAGACCGCCGAGCGCGAAGAGCACCACGGTCGCCAGCAGCGCGAGCGCCGCCCAGGCGCCCATGCCGAGCCCGTCGTACGGGCGCGGCCCGAGACCGACCCGGGCCAGCAGCCGGGCGGGCACCGCCCCGGTCCACCACAGGACCCCGCCGGCGGCGGCGATCCCGCCGAGCCCGGTGAGGAGCGCGACCCACCCGGGCAGTGCGGGGCCTGGACGCTCGTGGAGCTTCGGGTCGGCGACCGGGGCCGGCCTGGTCGAGGGCCGCACCTGCGGTGTCCGCGGCACCGGCGGCCTCCGGACCCCGGCCTGCTCTCCCCCGACGGCCCTGCGCACGACGGTGGCGGGCAGCGCGGTGACGTCCGCGCCGGCCTCGGGCTCGTCGCGGAAGAGCAGGTGCACGGGGATGGAGGCGGTGCGTTCGTTGGCGATGACGGCCTGGTGGCGGCCGGTGTCGGTGCGGGGGTCGGTGCGGATGTCGGCACGGATCTCGGCGGTGTCCTCGCCGGTGAACACCGACAGGGACGGGGCGGACACGACGGAGGCGGACACGGGGACGGACTCGGACGCGGATGCGGGGGTCTCGGGGGCGGCCGCTCCGGCCATCACCAGCATCCCCGTCTCGGCGACGGTCGCCCGCGCCGCAGCCTCCGGGTCCAAGCCGGATTCGCCTCCGGAACCGCCGCTGGAATCAGCGCCTGCCGAGGGACCGGACTCCGGTGCGGGGGCGGGCAGCAGGCCCGAGGCGCTCGGACTGTCCTCGACGAGTGGCCCCTCGGTGCCGGATGCGTCGGCCGGGTCGTCCTCCCCGTCGGCCCGGGCAGCCGGGCCCGGGACCGACACCGAGGCCGAGGTCGCGCCGAAGCCGGAGCCCCCGCGCTCGCGTTCGCCCTCGCCCGGCACCAGGTCGAGCACGAGGTCGACGACGGAGTCCGGCCCGGCGGCCGGAGGTGCGTCGGGCTCACCCGACACGCCCGGCTCGTCCCCCACCGCCCAGCCGCCGGCCGCACCGGCCCGCTCGTCCGCCGCGGCCCAGGCGTCCGTCACCCGGCCCGCCCCGTCCGGCCCCACCCACTCCCGTACCGGGACCGCCCCGTACCTCTCCTCCCCGTCCTTCTCCTCCCGGTACTCCGGGTGGCTGTCCGGGTTCTCCGGGTTCCCGGAGCTGTCCGACACCGTGGATCGCATTCCCGCCTCCGTCATGTGCGTCGTGTCACGCGAAGAGTCGCCGCCAGGTCTCCGGGCCCGGATAGCCGTCGGCCTCCGTGCCCCGCCAGCCCTGTGCCTTCTGGAAGGCCTCGACATTGCGCCGGTCCGCCTCGGTCCACCGGGGTCCGGGGCCCGACAGGTAGTACTTGCCGTATCCCTTCTTCACCAACTGTTTGCCGAGCTTGTCGACATGGCTGTTGGACTGACCCGGCCGGAAATAGCTCCGCCCGGGAAAGGCCGGGACAGCCGTGGAGCCGCCCGAACCGCCGGCCGCCGGGATGTCGTGGCCGGTTCCGTTCACCAGCAGGCGCCAGGTGTCGGGGCCGGGGATGCCGTCGGCCTCCTTGCCCTTCCAGCCCTGGGCCTTCTGGAACGCCTGGGTCGCCTGCCGGTCGGCGCTGCTCCAGGCGGGGCCGGGCCCGACCTTGTAGAAGCGCTTGCCGCCCCGGCCGACGAGCATCTTGCCGAGCTGGGTGACGTAGGCGTTGTCCGCGCCGCCGCCGAACTTCCCGGCGCCCGGGAACGGCGTCGTCGTCGAGCCGCTGCCACCGGTCCCGGTCGTCAGCCCCTTGTAGCGGTAGGCGACATAGCTGCCCGAGTTGGACCAGTACGCCATGGGCGTCGTCTGCTTGCGGGTGTGCGGCTTCGTCTGCTCGTACGCCGTGTAGTGGGTGTGCGTGTAGTCGGTCCAGCCGCCGAAGATCGTGACGTGCGAGCCCTTCGCAGGGTCGGCCGGGTTGTGGAAGAGCAGGATGTCGCCGGGCTGGAGGTCCTCCCGGGCGATGCGCGTCCCGTACGTGGCGAGGCTGCCGGTCCACTCGTTGCCGGCCAGGTTCCAGGCCATCGAGACATAGCCGGAGCAGTCCTGGCGGTACCCGTCCGACCAGTACTTCTCCATGCTGTACGGGACCTGGGCCGCGACCCACTTCTTCGCGCGGTTGATGATGTCGGCGCGGGTGGTCTTGCGCAGGGCGGGCGCGGCCGTCTGGGAGGCCGGCGGGCCGGAGGCCCCGGCGCCCTGCAACGGACCCGGGCCGCCCTGCGGACTGTCCGGTCCGGTCCCCGGATCGGCCGTGTCCGTCGCGGGTCCGGTGTCCGCCGCGGCTCCCGGGTCCGCCACCGGGGCCGGGTCGACCGCCGCGCTCGCGCTCTCCGCGAGACCGGCGCTGAGCACCACCCCCGCTGCGGTGACCAGCACCATCGCGCGGCGGGCTCCGTGCGCGGCCGGATGTCCTCCGTGGCGCGTCGGCAGACCGGCGGCGGCGGTCCGCCGTTGGACGGCGCACCCCGCACAGGTGCAGTCAATGGCAGGTACGTACTCCTCGAAGGCCGGCACAGTCATGCGATTCCCTCCCGCACTCGTCAAGATCTTTGGGCGCATCTGCACGGGCGTCAGTGTCTCAACTCTCCTGACATATCGCATTTTGACGGACAGAAGTGAAAAAACGACCATCCGACAGGCCGTGAAGGGAGGTAATTGGTCAGGAGCACGGCCGGGAATCGGGTAGAGTTCTCCAGGTCAGCAGGCGCCGCTAGCTCAGTTGGTTAGAGCAGCTGACTCTTAATCAGCGGGTCCGGGGTTCGAGTCCCTGGCGGCGCACGCAGAGTCAAGGCCCCCTCACCACGCGTGAGGGGGCCTTGTTCGTTCCCGCACACCGGACGCGTCACGAGGTGCATCATGAGACGCGGCTCACACACAGCCGCCTCACAGGAAACGTCTCGCCCACGCACAGCTCGCCGATTCTGGCGGACAGTCACCCGACGGTCACCGGGCGGCGCGAGAGACTCTCCATACGCCCCCGCACCACCTCTCCGCAAGAGCCTCCCACTTCGCACATATGAGTGGTTAACAGTCTGTTTCACCCTTGCGGTCGTGGCCGGGGTCGGCCAACCTGTCTGGGGGCCGTCAGTGCCAACCGGACTGGAGACCCGCAGAGTTGGGGGCATTTGAGGGGGAAGTTCCGGTTGTGTGCAAGGCGGGGTGGGGGCCTCGTGCACGAACAAATGCCGAACAGGCATCATGCAACCGGAAGGGCACCGTTCCATGTCTCAGGAAGGGTGACCCGCCACTGAGCCGTCGGCCGCGTTCCAGGGGGACACGCGGTGGACGAAACGACCGAGCGACCGCGCAGCCCCGCCTGCGTGCAGGGGGATGACCCATGACGTCGACGCCGCCAGGCGCCCGGCAGGACCACGACCCGTCCCGGACCACACAGCTTCGGATACCCCCGCAGCTGCGCACCGGGGGCCACCGGCGGCGGCAGAAGAAAGCGCTGCCACGGTACGACTACGAGCACTACAGCCGGCTCGCCGGGCCTCTGACCCAGCCCGATCCGGCCAGGCCGTACACCGTGAAGTACCGCTCGCTCCTCTCCCAGGAGCCGCACCGCATCCGCGCCGCACTCCTGCTGGGGGCGGCGCCGCTCGTCTCGCTCGGTCTCTTCGCCTGGCTGATGCAGCCCGAGCACTGGACCCAGCGCGACCCGAACCTCAAGAACGACACGCTGCTGATCCTCGACATCGTGATGCTGGTGTCGATCGGTCTCATCGAGCTCTTCCGCACCCTGAACGTCCTGTCCAACGCGCACGCCACGCTGGTGGCGCGCGATCCGGTCCCGGTCGTGCCGGAGACCGGCACCCGGGTCGCCTTCCTCACCTCCTTCGTCCCGGGCAAGGAGCCCCTGGAGATGGTGACGAAGACCCTGGAGGCCGCCGTCCGCATCCGCCACCGCGGGCTGATGCACGTCTGGCTGCTCGACGAGGGCGACGACCCGGCGGTGAAGGAGGTCTGCCGGCGCCTGGGCGTGCACCACTTCTCCCGCAAGGGCGTGGCGCACTGGAACCAGGCCAAGGGCCCGCACCGGGCGAAGACCAAGCACGGCAACTACAACGCCTGGCTCGAAGCCCACGGCGACGCGTACGACTTCTTCGCATCGGTCGACACCGACCATGTCCCGATGCCCAACTACCTGGAGCGGATGCTCGGCTACTTCCGCGACCCGGACGTCGGCTTCGTCATCGGCCCGCAGGTCTACGGCAACTACGACACCTTCGTCACCAAGGCCGCCGAGTCGCAGCAGTTCCTCTTCCACGCGCTGATCCAGCGCGCGGGCAACCGCTACGGCGCCCCGATGTTCGTCGGCACCAGCAACGCGGTGCGGATCTCGGCCCTCAAGCAGATCGGCGGTCTGTACGACTCGATCACCGAGGACATGGCGACCGGCTTCGAGATGCACCGCGCCCGCAATCCGCACACCGGCCGCAAGTGGCGCTCGGTGTACACCCCGGACGTGCTGGCCGTCGGCGAGGGCCCGACCGCGTGGACGGACTTCTTCACCCAGCAGCTGCGCTGGTCGCGCGGAACGTACGAGACGATCCTCAAGCAGTACTGGAAGGGCTTCTTCTCGCTGCCCGCGGGCAAGCTCTTCAACTACACGATGATGATCATCTTCTATCCGATGTCCGCCATGAACTGGATCCTGGCGGCCCTCAGTTGCGCACTGTTCCTCGGGATGGGCGCCTCGGGTGTGCAGATCGACCCGACCGTCTGGATGATGCTGTACGGCAACGCCTCGGCGCTCCAGATCGGCCTGTACATCTGGAACCGCCGGCACAACGTCTCGCCGCACGAGCCCGAGGGCTCCGGCGGTCTCGCCGGCATGATGATGTCCGCGCTCTCCGCGCCGATCTACGCACGCTCCCTGATGGACGCCGTGCTGCGCCGCAAGAGCTCGTTCGTCGTGACGCCCAAGGGCGACTCCTCCAGCCCCGACACCCTCTTCGGGACCTTCCGCATCCACCTCTTCTTCATCCTGGTCTTCGCCGGCTCCATCGCGGCGTCCTTCGTCCTCGGCCACAGCCACCCGGCGATGCTCACCTGGGCCGCGCTGGCACTGCTGATCACCGCGGCGCCGATCTTCGGCTGGCGGTACACGATGCGGGCCGAGAAGAAGAAGCGCCGTGCGGGCCCGCCACCGCCGAGCGGGCCACCGGCCCACGCCCAGCAGGACAAGCCGCACTGGGCCGGCAACGAACAGACCATGCAGATCGCCCTTGGGGGACGTAAACCATGAAGTACCGTCCGAGCCGCCGTACCCGCCGCATGGCGATCAGTACGGCGGTGGTTCTCGCGCTCGCGGGAGCGAACGGGCCGTGGCTGTACCGCTTCAGCACCGAGCGCTACCACGATTACAAGATCAACCAGCCGGAGTACAAGGCGGCCAACGGCCACTGGGACTTCCTGGACATCCCCTCCGAGTTCCGGATCAACACGATCCACGCGGCGCTGCTGCACACCGGCAAGGTGCTGCTCGTCGCGGGCTCGGGCAACAACCAGAAGAACTTCGACGCGAAGAGCTTCCGGTCGGTGCTGTGGGACCCGAAGACCAACACCTTCAAGAACATCCCCACGCCCAAGGACATGTTCTGCGCCGGCCACACCCAACTGCCCGACGGCAAGCTCCTCATAGCCGGCGGCACCAAGCAGTACGAGAAGCTCAAGGGTGACGTCACCAAGGCCGGCGGCCTGATGATCGTGCACAACGAGGACCCGGACAAGCCGGTCACGCTGCCGGCGGGCACCCGGTTCACCGGCAAGGCCAACGGCAAGACCTTCGTCACCAAGGACCCGGTGCTGGTGGAGAAGGCCAAGAAGGTCTTCGACAAGAACACCGGCGCCTTCCTGCGCAACGACCCCGGGCTCGGCCGGATCTACGTCGAGGCGCAGAAGTCCGGCACGAAGTACGAGACGGGCGCCGAGGACAACTACCGGATAGCGGGCCTGTCCGGCTCGGACACCCGCAACGTCTACGGCATCGCGCAGAAGCTGGCCCTCGACAAGAAGGACTTCCAGGGCATCCGGGAGGCCTTCGAGTTCGACCCGGTCGCGGAGAAGTACATCACCGTCGACCCGATGAACGAGGCCCGCTGGTACCCGACGCTCACCACGCTGAAGGACGGCAAGGTCCTCGCCCTCTCCGGCCTGGACGAGATCGGGCAGATCGTCCCCGGCAAGGACGAGATCTACGACCCGGAGACCAAGAAGTGGGAGTACACCGGCATCGTCCGGAAGTTCCCCACCTATCCGGCGGTCTTCCTGCTCGACGACGGGAAGCTCTTCTACTCCGGTTCGAACGCGGGCTACGGACCCGCCACGGTGGGCCGCGCCCCCGGCGTCTGGGACCTGGCGACGAACAAGTTCACCAAGATCCCCGGCCTGAGCGACCCGGACAAGATGGAGACCTCGGCGACCGTACGGCTGCCTCCGGCGCAGGACGAGAAGTTCATGGTGATCGGCGGCGGCGGGGTCGGCGAGTCCGACAAGTCGAGCGAGAAGTCCCGGCTGGTCGATCTCAAGGACGCCGACCCGGAGTTCAAGGACGGCGCCTCCCTGGAGGAGGGCACCCGCTACCCGAGCGCCTCCCTGCTGCCCGACGACTCCCTGCTGGTCACCGGCGGCTCCAACGACTACCGCGGCCGCGGCGGCTCCGACGTGCTGCAGGCGCGGCTGTACGACGCGAAGTCCGACACCTACCAGCGGGTCGCCGACCCGGCGGTGGGGCGCAACTACCACTCGGGGTCCGTGCTGCTGCCCGACGGCCGGGTCATGATCTTCGGATCCGACTCGCTCTACTCGGACAAGGCCGACACCCGGCCCGGTGTCTTCGAGCAGCGCATCGAGATCTACACCCCGCCGTACCTCTACCGAGACTCGAAGCCCGAGCTGACCGCCGGGCCGAAGAGGATCGAGCGCGGTCGGACGGCGGTGTTCACCACCAACCAGGCAGCGTCGATCAAGTCCGCCAAGCTGATGCGGCCGAGCGCGGTCACCCATGTCACCGACACCGACCAGCGCTCGGTGGCCCTCGGCCTGAAGCAGACCGAGGGCGGGATCTCGGTGACCGTGCCGGCGAACCGGGCGCTGGTGCCGTCCGGGTGGTACATGCTGTTCGTCACCGACGACAAGGGCACACCGTCCGAGGGGACATGGGTGGAGGTGCCGTAGGCGCGCCGCCCGCGGCACCGGCCCTAGCCGGTGCTGCGGGCCAGCCCCAGCGCGTACTCCGGCCACCAGTCGCCCGCCTTCGGGCCGCCCCGGCAGTCCCCGTCGGACTCGCCCGGGCGCTTGATCCAGAGGTAGGCGTCGACCAGCTCGTCGCCGGTGGACGTCGTCGGCGTCTCGCCGAGGGCCCGTCCCGGCGGGTTGCACCAGGTCTGGGCGGGGTCGCCGCCGGTGTACGGGCCGTTGCCGTTGCGGCTGGTGTCGATCACGAACGGCTTGTTGCCGACCTTCGCCGACAGCTGCTTGCCGAAGTCCTTGCTGACCGCGGTGGTCTGGAAGTTGGAGACGTTGACCGCGAACCCGTCGGCCGCGTCGAGACCGGCCTGCCGCAGCGGCTGGAAGAGGGCGTCCGGGGTGTGCCAGCCCGCGTTGCCCGCGTCCAGGTAGACCTTGGTGCCCGGCAGCTGCTTGAGCCGCTCCACCGCACCCTTGAGCAGGTCGTAGCGCTCCTCGTGGAACTCCTGCGGTGTGCACCCGTCGACCAGGTGCAGCACCGCGTCCGGCTCCAGGATCACCGTCGCACCGCGGTCGCCGATGCCCTTGGCGACGCTCTCCAGCCAGCTGCGGTACGCGTCGCCGTCGGCGGCGCCGCCCTTGGAGAACTGCCCGCAGTCGCGGTGCGGGATGTTGTAGAGGACCAGCAGGGCCTCCCGGCCGGCCTTGTCGGCGGCCTCGGTGAAGCCCTTCGCCTCGGCCTCGGGATTGTCCGTGCCGATCCACTCGCCGACCGGCTGCCCGGCTATCCGGCGGATCAGGGCGGCGTCCTTCTTGTTGCCGTCCTCGGTGTAGTCGGCGACCTGCCGGGCGGCGTTCCCGTCGGGATTGACCCAGTACGGATCGGTGCCCTTGGGCTGCTGGCCGATCGCCGCCGGGTTCTTCCCGGCACCGGAACCGCCGTCGCCGTCGCCCGACGAGGTGCATCCCGCGAGCAGCAGTGCGGCGCCTGCCGCGACCACGCCCACCCCTCGCATACCGAACCGGCCGTTGTGGCTGCCGTACATCCACTCCCCCTCGGGCGACAGCGGCGCTGTGTCGCATCGCCGCCCATCCTGGCACAGCGGCCGGGACCGGCCCCGCCGCTCACGACATCGTCGACGAGCCGTTACGGCGGGTTCACCACACTCTGTCCGACCTGTCCGCACGCGGAGGGTGACCAGTTATCGACGTTCCGTCAGATGCGGGTTGGGTGAGTGGAGTTGGCACCCCCTACAGTGGGGCGTGCGGCGGACCCGGACGCCACCGACCTCCCGTGTCCGCGCCGGGCCACTCCCGCGGCCCGCGCCCCGCGGTCGAGGACCGGCCCGGCCGGCGCCCGGCGTACCGGGCGGCCGGCCGGGCCGGGTACCGCAGGGGTCAGGAGCCGCTCGGCGCGCCGGCGGCCTCCCCGCCCGCCTCCTCCTGGTCCTTCTTCCGTGCCTCCTCCCGCACCTTCTCCGCGGACTTCTCGCCGGTGAGATAGGCGGAGACGACCACGTTCGCGGTGTACGAGCGGGACGCACGGTCGTAGGTGCCGCCGCAGGTGATCAGCCGCAGCTCCGCCCGGCCGTCCTTGCGGGGGCCGTACGCCTTCTGGGCGTTGAAGCGTGCACGGGTGAAGACCTGGACGTCGTCGACGGTGAACTCGGCGACGGTGCCGTCGGTCCGGGTCACTTCGACCCGGGCGCCGGGGCGGGCCGCGCTGAGCCCGTAGAAGACGGCCGGTTTCGTCTCGGTGTCGACGTGGCCGACGAAGAGGGCGGGGCCCTCGGCGCCGGGCCGGGTGCCGCTGCCGTACCAGCCGACCGTCTGGGGCGTGTCGAAGGACGGCGGGGTGATCGCCCCGTCCTCGTCCAGGCCCCGGGAGACGACGGGGGCCCGGATCCCTATCGACGGGATCGCGACGCTCCGCGGCGCGACGCCCTCGATCGGGTCGTGGGGCGGGGGCAGGGGTACGCTCAGCGGCCGCCCGACCGCGGCGACGTCGCCGGTGGTCGGGGCGGAGCCGGCGCCGGAGCCGTCGGTGATGCCGCGGCCCCAGAGCCACAGACCCAGCAGGAGTACGGCCCAGGCCACTCCGGTGAGCAGCCTGCCGTGCCCCGCCGAGTGGTCCGAGGCGGACATGTCAGTCGGTGGCCGGGCGGCGGCGTCGCACGCTGCGGAAGGCGACGGCGACGGCCGCGACGGCGGCCAGGGCGAGACCGATCACCGCGTGGACGGTGCCGGGGCCGTCCTGCTGGGCGGCCTGGTCCGCGAGGACGGCGGTGCCTCCGCCGCCGGCCCGGACCGGGGCGACGGGCATGGGCCGGCTGCGGTGGGTGACGGTGAGGACGGCGGAGACCTTGGTCCGCTTGTCGTCCTTGCAGACCACCTGGACGTCGTAGTCGCCGGGCTCGGCATCCGAGCGGACCCGGGCCTCGGCGAAGAGCGTGCGGTCGCCGCCGGGCGAGAAGCGCGCCTCGGAGACGAACGCATCGGAGTTCCCCTTGGCCTCCTTGCCCTTGCAGCCGTCGACCTCCAGGTCGACCTCACCGCCCGGGGCGATGGAGGACGGGGAGACCGAGAGGGTGGCCCGGGACCGTGAGTCCTCGTGGTCCGAGTCGGAATTGGCCAGTGCGACGGAAGCGGGCATCAGGGTCGCCGCGGCCACCGCGGCGGCACAGAACGTGAGGGGTATTGAACGCATCGTGAACCTCCTTATGGCAGGTTCACGCGCACCGGGCCGATCCGCATCCGCAGGGCCCGGGCACTGGGCCGGTGGAGTGGGAGCGGCCGCCGCGCCCGGCCGCTCCCCCACCGGGTCCGGGCTCAGCCCACGTCGATGAGTTCGACCAGGTCAGCGATGGATTCGACGACCGTGGACGGCCGGAACGGGTACTTGTCGATGTCCGCCACGGTGGTGAGTCCGGTGAGCACCAGGAAGGTCTGCATGCCCGCCTCCAGACCGGCCAGCACGTCGGTGTCCATCCGGTCGCCGATCATGGCGCTGGACTCGGAGTGGGCGCCGATCGCGTTGAGCCCGGTGCGCATCATCAGCGGGTTGGGCTTGCCCGCGAAGTACGGCGCCTTGCCGGTGGCCTTGGTGATCAGGGCCGCGACGGACCCGGTGGCGGGCAGCGGGCCCTCGGCGGAAGGTCCGGTCTCGTCGGGGTTGGTGCAGATGAAGCGGGCACCGCCGTTGATCAGCCGGATCGCCTTGGTGAGCGCCTCGAACGAGTACGTGCGCGTCTCGCCGAGCACCACGTAGTCGGGCTCGTGGTCGGTGAGGACGTAGCCGATGTCGTGCAGCGCGGTGGTGAGCCCGGCCTCGCCGATGACGTACGCCGTGCCGCCGGGGCGCTGGTCGTCCAGGAACTGGGCGGTGGCGAGCGCGGACGTCCAGATGTTCTCGACGGGCACGTCGAGGCCCATCCGGTTCAGCCGGGCGTGCAGGTCGCGCGCGGTGTAGATCGAGTTGTTGGTGAGGACCAGGAAGGGCAGCCCGGATTCGCGCAGCCGCTTGATGAAGGCATCGGCGCCGGGGATCGGGGTCCCCTCGTGGATGAGGACTCCGTCCATGTCGGTGAGCCAGGACGAGATCGGCTTGCGCTCTGCCATGTGGGACTCCAGTTGCCGTACGCCAGGTGCGGGGACGCCGGCGGCACCGCGTTGTGCAGCGCCGACGCCCCCGATTTTAGAGGGTCCGCCCCGGCTCCTGATCAGCCGGACGTGATCCGCACACCGTCGACCGCCCAGAACCAGTTGTTGCCCCCGGTGTACCGGAACCGGACCTGGGCGGTGGTGGCGCCGGCGGGCACCTGGAGGCCGATCGATTCGGCCTTGGAGACGGTGTCGGCGGTGTACGTCCTCACCGTGACGGGCGTCCCTCCGTCGTAGGAGACGAGGACCTCGCCCTTCTGCGGGGCCTCCTGCCGGTAGTGGCTGGTGTAGGAGAGCGTGGCGGTGCGGCCGCCCGTGACCGGCCAGGCGGGGCTGACCAGAGTGGAGTCGAAGGTGCCCGTGTAACTCTTGTCGACCCATTCGTCGCCGTCGGCGACCGCGAAGACGTTCCGGGCCCGGACGTTGGTCTCGCGCCACTGGCCGCGCTCGGCGGCGGTCCAGAACTCGTCGGTGGTGAAGGCCCAGCCGCGCCATTCGGTGACGCCGCCGGTGCCCATCGCGCTGTTGTCGACGGTCCATCCGGCGGGCGGGGTGTGGGTGAAGCCGACGACCGCGGCCCCGGTGCCCGTCTCGTCCACGCGGGTCGCCAACTGCGGGCGCAGGGCGTCGAAGGCGTCGGGCGTGGGCTGCTGGAGCGGCCGCCCGTCGAGGCCCCAGGCCGGGTCGATGGCTATGCCCAGGTGCGCGAGGGCGGAGGCGGCGACGTCCGGCATCTTGATGTCGTACCGGGTGGAGCCCGCGGTGACGGAGCCGCCGCTCGCGATCAGGAAGGTCTGCCGCTCGGCCGCGCTGGAGCCGCCGTGGCCGCCGGCGTCGGTGTGCCCGTGGTCGGCGGTGATCATGATGAGCCAGTCCTCGGAGCCGTACGTGGACCTGCCCCGCACCGCCGCGACCAACTGGCCCACCTGGGTGTCGACGCCATGGATCGCGTCCAGGTACTGGGAGCTCGCGGCGCCGTAACTGTGCCCCGCGTGGTCGACGTTGTCGAGGTGGACGAAGACCGCGTCACGGTTGCCGCCGGCCAGTTCGGCGGCGGCCCTGCTCGTGGTGCCGGTGTCGTACTCGGCGTCCGGGGTGGAGACCCGGGTGTCGACCTTCGCGGAGAAGATCGTGTCGGTGACCGGGTTCCAGGAGGCCACCGCGTACGTGGAGAGGGAGGGCTTCGCCGTCTCGATCCGGGTGAGGAAGTCGGGGTACTGGGCGAAGGCGTTGCCGGTGAACGCGTTGTCCTTGACGTGGTGCTTGTCGGGCCAGACGCCGGTGATGATCGTGGCCCAGCCGGGGCCGGACAGCGTGGGTGCCATCGGGTCGGCGTAGAGCGGGCTGACGGAGGTGAGTCCGGCCGCCATCAGCGCGTCGAGGTGGGGTGCGTCCGCGTCCTTGATTCTGTTCATCAGGGCGCCGTCCAGGCCGATGACGAGGACCTTGGGGACACGGGCGGAAGCCGCACCGGCGACGCCCGCGGCGGCGAGCGGCGCTGCGGCGGCGAGGGCGGCCGCGCTCATGAGGAGTGTGCGGCGGGACATGCCTGAGGTCACGAGATTCTCCGTCGGAGTGGTGGGGGGCACTCGGAAGACCCGTTCAACTCCCCACCTTTCGGTGCGGAGTTGAACTTGGGCCTAGACCCGTTATCTTTTCGCGATGATCCGCCGGAGGTCCAGACCCCTGCGGTGAATGGTCCGGCAACGGTCAGCTGCCGGTGGCCGACTTCCACGCGTCCACGTACGTGTCGAGGTTGGTCCCGATGTCCGACCAGTCCGGCTCGAAGACCTCGACCCCGGTCATCAGCCTCGTCAGCGCGGCGGCGTTCGCGTCGGTCGCCTCGATGTCCTTGCGGGCGGCGAATCCGCCGCCGACCTCGCTGACGTCCTTCTGGGCCTGCTCGGCGAGCATGAAGTCGAGCAGCTTCTTGCCGTTGGCGCTGTGCGGGGCCTTGGTCACCAGCCCGGCGGCGTACGGCAGGGCGAAGGTGGTGGGCTTGCCGCCGGACCTGGCGGGGAACCAGATGCCGAGGTTCGGCATGTCCTTGGACTGGGCGTAGTTCATCTGGACGTCGCCGTTGGCGGCGAGGAGTTCGCCCTTGTCGACCTTGGGGGCGAGCTTGCCGGTGGAGGCGGAAGGGCCGACGTTGTTGGTCTGGAGCTTCTTCAGGTACGCCATCGCCGGCTCCTTGCCGCCGAAGTCGTGCATGGCCTTGATGAGCACGGCCGTGCCGTCGCCCGCGACGCCCGGGGTGGAGTACTGGACCTTCTCCTTGTACGTCCCGTCGAGCAGCTGCTCCCAGGTGGCGGGCGGGGTGGTCAGCTCCTTCTTGTTGTAGACGAAGCCGAAGTAGTTGTTGACGACCGAGGTCCACTTCCCGTCGGGCGCCTTGTCGGCGCTCTCCACCTGGTCGGAGCCGGCGGGCTCGTACGCCTGGAGGAGACCCTTGGAGTCGGCCTGCTGGATGAAGGGCGGGAGGGTGACCAGCACGTCGGCCTGGGTGTTGGTCTTCTCGCGGACGGCGCGCTGCACCATCTCGCCGGAGCCGCCCTCCACGTACTCGACCTTGATGCCGGTCTTCTTCTCGAAGTCCTTGAAGACCTTGTCGTACCAGCCGTCGCCGTTCTCGCCCTTGAGGCCGTCGGCGCTGTAGACGGTGACGACCTTCGCGTCGGACGCGGCCGACGAGCCGCCGCAGGCGGAGAGCGTGGTGGCGAGGGCGAGCGCGCCGGTGACGGCGGCTACGGTCTTGAGGTGGTTCTTGCGCATGGCAGTCGTATCTCCTGGGGAACGGGTCGGTGCGGGGGAGGTCAGCGGTAGGAGGCCCTGGTGCGGATGCGGGAGACCGCGAACAGCACGAGGAGCGTCGCCGCCATCAGGACCACCGCGACGGCCGCTCCGGTGAAGAGCGAGCCACGGTCGGTGGCCGCGAAGATCTGCACCGGAAGGGGCGTCCAGTCCGGCGGGTAGAGCATCATCGTGGCGCTCAACTCACCCATGGACAGGGCGAAGCAGAGCCCCGCCGCGGCGGTGAGCGACGGCAGCAGGAGCGGCAGCCTGATGCGCAACAGTACGTACGAGGGCCGGGCGCCGAGGCTGGCGGCGGCCTGTTCGTACATCGGGTCGAGACGTACTGTCGCGGCCGAAACCGACGAATAGGCGAACGCCGTGACAAGAACGGCGTGCGCGAGGATCACGATCCAGCGCGTCCCGTTGAGCAGCACCGGCGGCCTGCTGAACGCGACGAGCACGGCGAGGCCGACGACGACGGACGGCACCGCGACCGGCAGCATGAACAGCGCGTCCAGGAACCGCTTCCCGCGCCGGCCGAGCGAGGCGGCGGCGAGCGCGGCCCAGGAGCCGGCGACCAGCGCGAGGAGGCTGGCGGTGACGGCGGTGACGAGGCTCGTGGTGAGCGCCTGGAGGGAGTCCCCCGCGGTCGCCGCGTCGTAGTGGGCGAGGGTCGGTCCGGAGGGTAGGGCGCCGGACCAGTTCGTGGCGAACGAGGCCGCGAGGACGACCAGCAGCGGCACCGCGAACAGCGGGACGAAGAGCAGGAGAAAGACGGCCCAGGCGGCCCACTTCCCGGTACGGCTATGCACCAGCACGGCGGCTCACCGCCCGGTACAGGCTGTAGAGGCCGACGGAGATCGCGATGTTGACGACGGCGACGACGCAGGCGGCCGGGTAGTCGGACTCCAGGATCGCCTTGCTGTAGACGAGCATCGGCAGGGTGGTGACCCCTTTCGCGCCGGTGAAGAGCACGATGCCGAACTCGTTGAGGCACATCACGAGGACGAGGCTGCCGCCCGCGAGGAGCGCCGGGAGGGCCTCGGGCAGGATCACCTGCCGCACGATCCGGGCGGGCCCGGCGCCGAGCGAGGAGGCCACCTCCAGCTGTGCGGTGTCGAGCTGCGAGAACGCGGCGAGCAGCGGGCGCATCACGAACGGTGTGAAGTAGGTGATCTCTGCGAGGAGCACGCCCCACGGGGTGGTGAGGAAGTGGAAGGGCCCGTCGGCCGCCCCGGTGACGCCGGTCCACGCCCCGTTGGCCATGCCCGCGTTGCCGTAGATGAACAGCAGCGCGAGCGTGATCAGGAAGGACGGGAAGGACAGGAACACGTCGACGAACCGGGCGACGGCCTTGGCGCCGGGGAACGGCACGAAGGCGATGACCAGCGCGAGGACGAACCCGAGGACGAGACATCCCGCGGTCGAACCGGCGGCGAGCCACACGGTGGTGGTGAGCGCGGACCGGAAGGACGCGGAGGCGAAGACGTCGGCGTACGGCGAGAGCGAGGTACCGCCCTCGTCGGGGCTGAACGACTGCTGGAGGACGAGGAGGAGGGGGTAGAGGAACACGACGGCGAGGACGGCGACGGGGGGCAGGGCCCAGGCCGGACCCTTCCAGCCCGTCCGGCCCTTGCGGGCGGCCCTGCTGCCGGATGCGGCCGGGCGCACGTCCCCGGTCACCACGCTAGCCACGGGCCACTCCGCTCAGGGTCTCCTGAGTGCCCGCCCCCGCGGGCAGCAGCACCGCGTCGTCCGGCGCGAAGTGCAGCGTCACCTTGTCCCCCAGCACCGGCGTCTCCCGCAGCTCCCGGACGTCGGCCTTGATCCGGTGCCCGTCGACGTCGACGTACAGCCGGTGCGTGGAGCCGCGCCACTGGACCTCCGAGATCGTCCCGGTCAGCGCGTTGGGCCCGTCCCCGAGCCCGACCAGGTGCGGCCGGACGCAGAGCGTCGCGGTGACACCGCCGGCCACCGGCCCCGTCGGCACGGCGAGCGCGTGCCCGGCGAAGTCCACCGTGCCGGCGGGCTCCGCGACGGTGACCGGCAGCAGGTTCGCGTTGCCGACGAACGAGGCGGTGAACTCCGTACGGGGACGGCGGTACAGCTCCTGCGGGGTGCCGCAGTCCTGGAGCCGGGCCTTGTCCATGACGGCGATCCGGTCGGCGAGGGTCAGCGCCTCGACCTGGTCGTGGGTGACGTACAGGATGGAGACGTCCGGCAGTTCGCGGTGCAGCCTGGCCAGTTCGGTGAGCATGCCGGAGCGCAGCTGGGCGTCGAGCGCGGAGAGCGGTTCGTCGAGCAGCAGGACGCCGGGGCGGATGGCGAGCGCGCGGGCGATGGCGACGCGCTGCTGCTGGCCGCCGGAGAGCTCGCGCGGGTAGCGCCGGGCGAAGGCGCCCATGCCGACGAGTTCGAGCGCCTCGGCGACCCGCCCCGGGATCGCTGCCTTGTCGGCCTTCTGCGCCTTCAGGCCGAAGGCGACGTTGTCCTGGACCCGCAGGTGCGGGAAGAGCGCGTACTGCTGGACGACCATGCCGATGCCGCGCTTGTGCGGCGGCAGGGCGGTGACGTCGCGGTCGCCGATGAACACCCGCCCGGCCGCGGGCCGGACGAAACCGGCGACGGCGCGCAGGGCGGTCGTCTTGCCGGAACCGGAGGGGCCGAGGAGGGCCATGACCTCACCGGGTTCGACGGTGAGGTCGAGCCGGTCGAGGACGACGTTGCCGCCGTAGGCGACGCTGACCCCGTCGAACCTGATGCCGCTGCGGACGCTTTCGGCCCCGCCCGTCATGCCTCGGCCCGCGCGACGAGTCCGGGGAGTTCGGCGACGGAGCCGAGGACGTGGGTGGCTCCGCTGCGGGTCAGCTGGTCCTTGTCGTGGGCGCCGGTGAGGACCCCGGCGACGATGCCTGCCCCGGCGCGTACCCCGCTGAGCATGTCATACGAGGTGTCCCCGGCGACGACGGTCCGGCGGACGTCGTCCACCGCTCCGGTGCGCAGCAGCGCGGCCAGGACCATGTCCGGGTAGGGGCGGCCGCGGCCGCCGGCGTCGGCGGGGCAGAGGGTCAGGGCGACGAGGTCCTGCCAGCCGAGTGCGGCGAGGATCGCGTCCTGGGTGGTGCGGGCGAAGCCGGTGGACAGGACCACGGTCCGGCCCTCGGAGGTGAGCTGTTCGACGGCCTCGCGGGCGCCGGGGACGGGGGCGATGCGGCCGCCGTCGACGAGTTCGCCGTACGCCGCCTCGAAGGCGGTGTTGGCCCGCTGGGCCAGGGTCTCCTCGCCGAACAGGTGGCGGAAGACGGTGATCTTGGACTCGCCCATGGTGGCGCGTACGTAGTCGAGCTTCCGGGCGTGGTCGGCGGAGCCGGGCTCCACGCCGAGGCGTGCGGCCGCGGCGGAGAAGGCCTGCTCGACGAGGCCCCCGTCGGCGACGGTGGTGCCCGCCATGTCGAGGACGATCAGATTCAGCGCGGTGTCGTTGGTCAACGTCTTCACCATCCCAGTTCGTTGGCGGTCGTTTCGGCGATGGCGGGCGAGCAGGTCATGCCGCGTCCGCCGGGCCCGGTGACGAGCCAGACGCCGTCCCGCACCTGCTGGCGGTGGACGACGCGGCCGGTGTCGGTGCACTGGGCGTAGACCCCGGCCCAGCGGCGGCGGATGCGCGGCAGCGGGCGGCCGAGGAAGGACTCGACGACCGCGGTGAGGTGCTCGTAGGGCTCCTCGACGGTGTCGAAGGAGAAGGGGTGCTCGTACTCGTGGGTGTCGCCGATGGTCAGTCCGCCGTCGCGGCGCTGCACCATCAGGAGCTGCATGCGGTGTTCGGCGGCGGTGGGGGCCTGGGCCTGTCCGGCGTTGAGCGCGTCGAGCGCCTCGCCGCGGTAGGCCGGGTAGTAGCGGAAGCTGTCGGCGTCGGCGACGGACGTGGTGAGCGGTTCGCCGAGCGGGTCGGTCTGCATCATCTGGAGGCGGACCCGCCGTACGGGCAGATCCGGTCCGGCCAGTTCGCGGACGAGGCCGCCGAGCCAGGCGCCGGTGGCGAGGACGACGGCGTCGCCGGTGTGCACGTCCCCGTGGTCGTCGCGGACGGAGGCCGTGCCGACGACCTCGCGCACCTCGCGGCCGCCGAGGTAGGTGTAGCGGCCGGAGGCGAGCAGTTCCCGCTTCAGGGCGAGCTGGGCGGTGCGCGGCTCGACTGCCGCGTCCCGCTCGCACCACAGGGCGGCGGTGAAGTCGCCGCGCAGGGCCGGGTTGAGGGCGCGGGCCTCGCCCGCGGTGAGCAGCTTGTAGCCGCGGGCCGCCGCGTCGGGACGGGCCACGGCCGCCTCGGCGACGACGGTCTCCCGTGCGGTGCGCACCGGGGTGAGCGAGCCGCAGGCCCGGAAGCCGAGATCCGGCACCCGCGCGCCGATGGACTCCCAGAGTTCACGGGCGCGGAGTGCGGTCTCCAGCTCCTCGCCGCCGGCCCGGCCGCTGACCCATATCTGTCCGAAATTGCGGAGCGATGCTCCGCGTGCCTCGCTCTCGCGCTCGATCTGTACGACCTCGTGGCCGCGGTTCACTGCGTGCCAGGCGTGCATGGTTCCCACCACGCCGGCTCCTACGACGATGACTCTCACGACGGCAACGCTCCTCGGCGCGGATGGCCTGAATGGATCGGTACGGCAACGGGAGGGTGAACTGGGTCCCAAGCTTGGACTAGACCCGTTACGTTCTCGTTATCCTTGTGAGTCGATCCGTGCAGTTGATCCGCGCCTCGGCGCGTGGGGTGGGTCCGTGCCCGTGCGGGTTCAGCCGCGTCCGCTGAGGTGTGCGGTGAAGGAGAACCGGTCGCCGCGGAACAGTGTGCGCACCCGCTCCAGCGGCCGGCCGCCGGTGTCCCGGGAGATCCGGTGGATCAGCAGCATGGGCAGGGCGGGCGGGGTCCCGATGAGCAGCGCCTCGCGCGGGGTGGCGAGCACGGTCTCGATCCGCTCGTCCGCGTCACCGAAGGAGATGCCGAGCCGGTCGTGCAGATAGGCGTAGAAGGAGGAGTCGGGGTCGAACCTCTCCCTGAGGTCCGGCACCCGCTCGACGCTGACGTACGTGCTCTCCAGACCCACCCGGTCGTCATCGGCCAGCAGCACCCGCTCCAGGTGCCAGACCGGCTCCCCGCGCTCCACCCCGACCTCGGCGGCGAGCGCCTCGGGGCAGGGGAACTGCTCCAGGCCGATGAGATGGCGCCCCGGCGTACGGCCCTGGCGGCGTACGCCCTCCGTGTAGCTCGCGAGCGAGAGCGGCTGTTCGAGCTTGGGCCCGGCGACCACGGTGCCGCGGCCCTGCCGGGCCAGCCGCCCCTCCAGGAGCAGTTCGCGCAGCGCCTGGCGCACGGTCTCGCGCGACACCTCGTAGCGCAGGGCGAGATCGCGTTCCGGCGGCAGCATGCCGCCCTCGCCCAGCTCGTCGACGAGGACGGAGACTTGGGCCTTGACCGCGTAGTACTTGGGAATGCGGCCGTGCTCCGGGATGCCGGAGCGGATCGGTGCGCCAGGTGCCTGGCCGTGCGGATAGTCCACGGCCCGATGGTGGCAGACGCACATGAACACCGGTGGTCGAGCCGGTGCGCGCCGGCCGGAGGGGCTGCGGGGGGGGACGGCCCGGGTGCCGCCGCCCGGGTCCGGGGGCTACTGGCCCCGGCGCGTCCGGCGGGTCGCCAGCACGACGGCCCCGCCGCCGATCAGGAAACCCGCGACGGTGAGGGCGGACAGGGGGACCGGAACGGAGGCCCCGGTGGCGGCGAGCTCCGGAACGCCCGCGGGGTCCCGGCCGGGCGCGACCGGGCGCGGGGTGCCGGTCCCGTTCCCGGTCCCGGTGGTGGCGCGGGGGTCGGGCCGCCCGGGTTCGCGCCCGGTGGTGCCGTCGCCCTGCTTCTCCTTGCCGGTTCCGCCGCTCTTCTCGGGCTCGGCGGTCATCCCGCTGTCCGTGTCGTCCCCGCCGGTGTCCCCGCTGCTGTCACCGCTGCCGTCGTCCTCGACGACCGTGAACGGGTAGTCCTCGGACTCGCCGACCCACTCCCCGTCGGAGCCCTTCGGCGCGGCTCCCCCGTCGCCCTTGCCGCTCTCGGTGCGCTGCCGCTGGACGATCGCGGCGTTCGCGGTGATCCGGCCGGGGCTGGTGTCGGAGGTGAACGCCAGCCTGACCTGGACGGTGACGGTCCGCCCGGCCGGCACGGTGAAGCCGGCGAAGGAGCCGTCGCCCTCACCGCCGAAGACGCCGATGTGCTCGTCCCGGTCGGTGGTCTCCCAGCTGACGCGGTGCTCGACGCCGGGGTGGGCGCGCTCGGAGAACTCCAGCTGGATCTGGTCCGAGGTCAGCGCACGGTCCTCGTCGGTGAGGACCAGGACGGGGTGGATGGCGCGGCAGGACTCCGCGGTGGTGTTGGTCAGGTCGAGGAACCAGGTGCCGTATCCGCCGCCGGAGGCGTAGGTGTCCGGGCCTCCGTGGATACGCGTGTCGATCGGGAAGCCGGCGGCCTCCGGGTCGCCGCAGTCGGGCTGCTGGCCGGCACCGACGGAGCCCGCCATGGACGCCGGGGTCAGGCTGGCGGCCGGATTGCGCTGCGGGGCGGCGGTCGCGGCCGCCGCCCCGCCGAGCACGACGGCGGGCATGACACTGGCCGCGGCCAGCCCGAGCGCGAGACCGTGCCGGGGCCGCCCGCCCGCAGGGGGCGGCGGCGACGGCGGACGCGTCTGGGCAGGGGGTTCGGGGGGCTCGGCGGAGGGATTCGGCGGGGGCGGGGTGGGGGGCATGGGGGACAGCCTTCATTTCTCGCGGAAACGGTCGGCTCGCCCCGGGCCCGGAGTTCACCGGCAGGAACCGCGACGCTGTCACGCGCGTACGGACCGTCCGCCACCGACATGCCGCAGGGCCGCCCGCCCGGCTGCCGGAAACCGCTCGATCAGCCCAGTTCCGCGGGGTCGGGGGCGCGGTCGGCCGGGTCCGTCCGGGAGTCCCGTCCCGGCTCCGTACGGACAGGATCCCGATGCGCTTCCGTACCGCCGACGCGGCCGAACAGCGGGGCCAGCACCAGCTGAGCCGCCCCTTCGGCGACCGGGCGGTCCCCTCCCCCGGCGGCGACGACGGGCACCGGCACCCCGTCGGCCCCGTCGCGCCGGGCCCGTTCGTCCAGGACCGCGCGCACGCCCCGGACGTACGCGTCGGGATCGGCCGCGACGGTACGCCCCCCGAGCACGACCCGTTCGATGTCGAGCAGCCCGATCAGATTGGCGGCGCCGGTGCCGAGCACCCGCGCGGCCTCGGCGACATCGCCCCGGCGGACGGCGGCGAGACAGAGCGCCTCGATGCAGCCGCGTCCGCCGCAGCTGCACAGGACCCCGTCGAGCTGGAGGGTCTGGTGGCCGAACTCCCCCGCACCGGTGCGGGCCCCTCGGTGCAGCGCCCCGCCGAGCACCAGTCCTGAGCCGAGGCCGGTGCCCAGGTGGAGGTAGGCGAAGTCGGCGGAGTCCGGTGCCTGGAGGGCGAGCCCGAGGGCGGCGGCGTTGGTGTCCTTGTCGATGACGACGGGCAGCCCGGTCCGCTCCGCGAGGGCGTCACGGAGCGGGTAGCCGTCCCACTGCGGGAATCCGGTGACGCGGTGCAGGACCCCGCCCCGGTGGTCGAGCGGCCCCGGTACGGCGGCGCCCACCCCGAGCACCGGCCGGCCGCCGTCGCCCCGGACCGCGGCGACCGCGTCGGCCGCCGCCGCGACCACCTCGGACGCCGGGGCACCGAAGTCCAGCGGAGCCGTACGGCTCTCGGCCACCGCGCCCGCGAGGTCGACGAGCACCACGGTCAGCTCGTCGCGGTCCAGGTGCAGCCCCACCGCGTGCCCGGCGTCCGGCACCAGCCGCAGCACGGTCCGCGGCTTGCCGCCCGTCGAGGCGCGGTGGCCGGCCTCGGCGGCCAGGCCCTCGGCCCGCAGCCGGGCGGTGATCTTGCTGACGGCCTGCGGGGTGAGCCCGGTCCGCTCGGCGAGTTCGAGCCGGCTGATGCCGCTCCCGCCCGCGACCCGCAGCAGGTCCAGCACGAGCGCCGCGTTGTGGCTGCGCAGCGTCGGCAGGTTCGCGCCGCTATTGCTCCTGTTCACCGACCCATTGTGTCCTGCGCTTGCACTTTGGCAACAGCGTTGCCAAAGTGGAACGCATGACAGACCACGCGACTCACGAGACGTCCGGCACGGCCCCGGCCCCCCTGCGTGTCGGGCTCGTCGGCTACGGCCTGGCGGGTTCCGTCTTCCACGCCCCTCTGATCGCCGCGACCGACGGCCTCGTCCTGGACACGGTCGTGACGTCGAACGAGGAGCGCCGGGAGCAGGCCCGCGCCGAGTTCCCCGGGGTGCGCTTCGCCGCCTCGCCGGACGAGCTGTGGCCGCGCGCGGACGAGCTCGACCTGATCGTGATCGCGTCGCCGAACAAGACGCACGTCCCGATCGCGACGGCCGCGCTCAAGGCCGGTCTGCCGGTGGTCGTGGACAAGCCGGTGGCCGGCACGTCGGCGGAGGCCCGCGAGCTGGCGGCGCTGGCCGAGGAGCGCGGGCTGCTGCTCTCGGTCTTCCAGAACCGCCGCTGGGACAACGACTTCCTCACCCTGCGCTCGCTGATCGCGGACGGCGAGCTGGGCGAGGTGCAGCGCTTCGAGTCGCGCTTCGAGCGCTGGCGCCCGCAGCCGAAGGGCGGCTGGCGCGAGTCGGGCGACCCCCAGGAGATCGGCGGGCTGCTGTACGACCTGGGCAGCCATGTCGTCGACCAGGCGCTGGTCCTGTTCGGTCCGGCGGTGCGGGTGTACGCGGAGTCGGACGTGCGCCGGCCGGGTGCGGCGGCCGACGACGACACGTTCGTCGCGATCACCCACGCGAGCGGAGTTCGCTCGCACCTGTACGTCAGCGCGACGACGGCCCAGCTCGGCCCGCGTTTCCGGGTGCTCGGCTCGACGGCCGGCTATGTGAAGTACGGCCTCGACCCCCAGGAGGCCGCACTGCGCGAGGGTGCGCGCCCGTCGGCGGACGGGCCGTGGGGCGAGGAGAACGAGGAGCTGTGGGGCCGGCTGGGCTCGGGCGAGTCCCCGCTCACGGGCGGCGGCACCCCGGTCCGTACGCTGCCGGGCGACTACCCCGCGTACTACGCGGCGGTCGCCGGCGCGCTGCGCGGCAAGGGCGACAATCCGGTGACCGCGCTCCAGGCCGCCGCGGCGCTGGACGTCCTGGAGGCCGCCCGCCGCTCGGCCCGCGAGGGCGTCACGGTCACGCTGCCCACGCCGTCCGCGTCCACCGCCACGCACGCCACCGCTCATGCCACCGAGGAGCAGTCCGCATGAACCCCACCGCTCCGACCATCTCCGAGCTCATCGCCCAGGAGCGCCGGCTGACCCTGCCGCACTTCGGCTATGACGACGCGTACGCGCTCGGCGGTCTGCTGGTCGCCCTGGCGCGGGAGCGGCACGCCCCGGTGGCGATCGACATCCGGCGAGGCGCACAGCAGCTGTTCCACGCCGCGCTGCCGGGTTCGAGCGCGGACAACGACGCGTGGATCGACCGCAAGCGCAGGGTCGTCGAACGGTACGGCGAGAGCTCGTACCTGGTGGGGACCCGGTTCCGGGCCAAGGGGACGACGTTCGACGAGGCCTCGCGCCTGGACCCGGACAGGTACGCCGCACACGGCGGCTCGTTCCCGATCGCGGTCGAGGGCGCGGGCGTCATCGGCTCGGTCACGGTCTCGGGACTGCCGCAGGCGGAGGACCACGCACTGGTGGTCGAGGCGCTGGAACAGTTCGCGACGAAGATCAGCGACTGAGAACCCCGGACACACCCGGAGGGGTGGGGACTGCCAGTGGCAGCCCCACCCCTCCGATCTTTAGGGCCATCAGGTCCAGCTGGGAACCACCCAGCCCGGTAAAATCAAGCCCGTCCGGCGCTTGGGGACATCTCTTCAGCCCGTCCGGCGCTTGAGGGCGAAGCGACCCCGGGCGCACCCGGGACCGAGGACCGCCCCGCCCACCCCCTAAGCGCCTTTCAGCTCCTGCCGCTGCCGCCCCAGCCCCGCGACCTCGAGCTCCACGACATCCCCCGCCCGGAGGTACGGCTTCGGCTCCGGCTGCCCCATCGCGACGCCCGCAGGCGTCCCGGTGTTGATCACGTCGCCCGGGTAGAGCGTCATGAAGTGGCTGAGGTAGCGCACGACCTCGCCGACCGGGAAGATCTGGTCGGCCGTCGTGCCGTCCTGCTTCAGCTCACCGTTGACCCAGAGCTTCAGCGGCAGCGCCTGCGGGTCGGCGACCTCGTCGGCCGTCACCAGCCAGGGCCCCAGCGGGTTGAACGTCTCGCAGTTCTTGCCCTTGTCCCACGTGCCGCCGCGCTCGATCTGGAACTCGCGCTCGGAGACGTCGTGCGCCACCGCGTACCCGGCGACGTGCGCGAGCCCCTCCTCGGCCGAGTCCAGGTAACGGGCGGTGCGCCCGATGACGACGGCGAGCTCGACCTCCCAGTCGGTCTTCTCGCTGCCGCGCGGCACGAGCACCGTGTCCTCGGGACCGACGACCGTGTCCGGCGCCTTGAAGAACAGGATCGGCTCGGTCGGTATCTGGGCGCCGGTCTCCGTGGCGTGGTCGTGGTAGTTCAGCCCGATGCACACGATCTTGCCGATCCGGGCGAGCGGCGGCCCCACCCGCAGCCCCTCGGCGTCGAGCACGGGCAGCTCCCCGGGCGCGGCCGCGGCCGCCCGTACCCGGGCGAGCGCGTCCTCGTCGGCGAGCAGCGCGCTGTCGATGTCGGCGACGACTCCCGACAGGTCACGCAGGGTTCCGTCCTCGTCCAGCAGTGCCGGACGTTCCGCGCCCGCTGTACCCACACGAAGCAACTTCAACGGTCTGTCTCCCTCGGTCGAGATCGGGCCCGTCGGATGGGTTGCGGCCATCGCAGGCTTGTCCGATCCTCCAAGACATCCGATCACTCCGCAAGACCCTGTTCACACACTGGACCGGAGTGTTCGGGCGCCCGATTACGCCGCCGTGGCCATGGCGGCGCCCGCGGCCGGCATGTCGCGGTAGAGGTAGGCCCGCTCGATCGCGGTCCAGGTGGTGCTGGTGACGACGTACAGCGCGGCGGCCAGCGGCACGAAGGCGACGGTGAACAGCGTGAAGAAGGACATCAGCGGCATCACCTTCGCCATCGCGCCCATGCCCGGGACCGGCTGTCCGTCGGGGCCGGTGGCCGGCGTGACGGGGTTGGCCGCCATCTGCCGCTTCGTCCGCCCGTAGTTGAACGTGGCGACGGCGGCGACGATCACGAACAGCCCGACGTACACGAGGCCCTGCGCGCCGAACATCCCGCCGTCGGCCATCGCGTCGCGCCAGCGCTCGCCCAGCGGGGCGCCGAAGAGCTGGTGGCCGAGGAGTTCGTTGGCGTCGCCGCCGATCTTCTGGCTGGAGAAGAGGTGGTAGAGCAGGAAGAAGGCGGGCATCTGCAGGAGGCTCGGCAGGCAGCCGGAGAGCGGCGAGACCTTCTCCTCCTTGTGCAGCTCCATGAGCGCCTTCTGCATCCGCTCGGGGTTCTTCTTGTGCTTCTTGCGGAGTTCGGCGATCTGCGGCTGGAGCCGGCGCTGCGCCTTCTGTCCGCGCGCCGCGGCCCGCGACAGGGGGTGCACGGCGAGCCGTACGAGCGCGGTGAACAGGACGATCGCGGCGGCGGTGGACGCGTTCTGGAAGAGCGGGTGGAGCAGATCGGCGAAGGCGCCGACCAGGCTGGCGAATGCGGACATGAAGGCGGACATGGATGAGCCCTCCGGGGTCTCGTCGTGCCGGGAAGTGGATCAGCTTCGGCATGACGATCCGCGCGGGGCGCCCGCGTACGCGCACAGCGCGTACGTACCGGACGGAGAGAGGGAGGAGAGGGAGCCCTACGCGGCCGTCAGGAGGACACGGCCGGGGGCTCGGGGTCGCCGGCGCCCCTTGGCGTCGGGATCCCGCTGCGGGAGGAACGCGGTGCGTTTCTCCCGGTCGCGCATGGCGGTACGGACCCGGGTGCGGGGCACCGGGACGGCGCAGCGCGCGCTGATGACCGAGCAGGCCACGAGTGCGGTTCCGGCGGCCGCGGTGGCGGCGAGCGCGACCGCGGCGGAGAGGCTGCCGCCCTCGGCGAGCAGGACCTCGGTGAGGAAGAAGAGCAGCAGCCCTGCGGGGCGGAGCAGCCGGGCGAGGGCGCCGCGCATGCGGTTCATGGCACGTGCGTCCACGATCCCTCCCCCTTCCGTGCTCCTGCGGCCACGCCGTGCGGGTCGCACGGCACTTCAACCTTTAACCGTTATACACGATCGGATTTCGGGGACAGCTCCTCCTCGTCCCCGATCTCGTCCCCGATCTCGTCCCGTGCGAGGACCTCGTCGTCCGGCCGCTCGTCACGCTCGCGCGGCCCCGCGTACGTCACCACCAGCGCGACGGCCAGGTTGGCGCCGAGCGCGACGATGCCCGCGTTCACGCCCCACACCGGATCGTTCTCCGTGAACACGAACCCGCACACCACACCCACCCCGACGACCAGCCCGCTCAGCGCCCCGAGCAGCGTCAGCCGCCGCCACATCAGCCCCAGCAGCACCATGGGGAGCAGCTGTGCCATCCCCTCGTACGAGATGAGGGAGAGCCGCACGAGGGTGTTGGGCGCGGTGTACGTGAGCAGGAGGGCGAGGCTGCCCGCGATCACGACGACGACCTGGGCCGCGCCCTTCTGCCGCCGTTCCCAGCGCGGCACGAGCGCGAGCACGCTGCGCCCCCACATCGTGCCGATGACCAGCATGAAGACGGCCATGGGCACGATCGAGGAGAGCGCGGCGGCGACGCCGATGATGCCGACCGACCAGGCCGGCAGCGAGTCCACGACGAGCTTGAAGAGGGCGAGGTTGGACTCGGCCCCGACGAGCCCGGGGACGACGAAGAGGGCCGCCATCCCGAGCAGCATCGGGACGAACAGCAGGACGTTGTAGGCGGGCAGCCACATCGCGTTGCGCCGGAGCACGTCGGCGTTCCTGGCGCCGAGGTAGCCGGCGACGGTGGTCGGGAAGATCACGACGGTGAGGGAGTTCAGGAACGAGGTGGTGATGAACCAGGCCTGTCCGAGCCCGCTGTCCCCGTGGCCGGGGAAGGTCAGCCACTCGCTCTTCTCGGTGACGAGCCGGTCGAGGAAGGGCCCGTAGCCGTCGAAGTAGTGCAGCGGTACGTACACGGCGAGGAAGCCGAGCGTGGCGATGACCAGGACGTCCTTCAGGACGGACACCCACGCGCTGCCGCGCAGCCCGCTGACGACGACGAAGCCGGTGGTGACGGCGAAGGCGATGAAATAGGCCCAGTTCAGGCTGATGGCGCCGTAGGAGATCGTCGAGACGACGACGCCCATGCCGGTGATCTGGAGCTGGATGTACGGGAGCAGGAAGACGGTCGCGAGGACGGCGGTGAGCGCGCCGAGCCAGGGCCGGCCGAAGCGGTGGGCCACCATGTCGGTGATCCCGACGAGTCCGTGCCTGCGCGCGTACGCCCAGAGCATCGGCCCGACGACATAGCCGACGGCGTAACCGCAGGACATGTACGCGACCACGTACAGGACCGGCGCCCCGTAGTTGTAGCCCCAGCCGGCGGCGCCGAGGTAGCTGAAGCTGGTGTAGCCCTCGCCGGCCATCAGCACCCAGATGAAGACGGTCCCCAGGCTGCGCCCGCCCACCGACCACTCGGCGAGCCCGCCGCCCTCTCCCCCGCGTCTGCCGCGCACGGCGAACAGTCCGAGGGCGACGGTGGCGACCATGAAGACCCCGAAGACGGAGGTCGCGACGGCGGCGTTCACCGGCGGTCACCCCGCCGGGTCAGCCACACGGCGACGGGGGTCAGCACGGTCGCCCCGAGCAGCCAGAAGAAGAGGAACGGCAGTCCGAGAACGACGGGCCGGACCCGGTTCACGAACGGCAGCGCCCCCAGGTAGAGCACATAGGGGACCAGCAACCACAACAACTGCGGACGTCGTCTGAGCACGTCAGAGAACCTTACGACCTCACCCCTGCGGTCAGCGCCCGCGTACGCCGGTGAGCTTCCCCCACACCACCAGCCGGTAGCGGGAGGTGAATTCCGGCGTGCACGTAGTCAGGGTCAGATAGGACCCGGCCGCCCGGTAGCCCACGTACGGCTTCACATTGCTGCGCGGCACGGCGGCGACGACCCCGCCGTCGCCCGGCAGGGTCCGGGCGAGGGTCTTGTCGACGGTGTACGTGTAGACGGCGTCCCGGGTCTCGACGGTGATCCGGTCGCCGGAGCGCAGCCGGTTGATGTAGCGGAACGGTTCGCCGTGGGTGTTGCGGTGCCCGGCGAGCGCGAAGTTCCCGGAGCCGCCGGGCTGCGCGGTACCGGGGTAGTGGCCGGCGTACCCCTTGTCGAGGACGCCTCGCTTGCTGATGCCCTGGGCGACGGGCGCGGTCAGCCCGATGCGCGGAATCCGGATGACGGCGTACGCCTGGGACCGGCGGGGCGCGGACGCGGCGGCGTCACGCTCCCCCGCCCCCACGGCGGGGCTGTCGTCCGCGGGCTCCCGGGACGCATCCGCCCCCGCCGGGTCCGACGGGTCCGGCACCGCGGGCCCGGTATCCGTCCCCTCCCCTTCCTCCGGGTCCCCCCAGTCGCGCTGGAGGTCCTGCACGGTGTGGGCGGCTTCGGCGCGGGCCTGGCGGTTGGTCCACCACAGCTGGTGGGCGACGAGCAGCAGCAGGACGACGCCGAGGGTCACCACCAGCTCGGCGCTCGTCCACAGTCCGCGCGCGGCCAGCCGCCTCCGACGCGGGTCGCGCTGCACGACCACCGGTATCCGCTCACGCATCCGTTCACGCACGGCCCGCACGATAGGGCCAAGCCCCGTAAGTCTCCAGGGCCGGAACAGGCCTCCGTGCAACGCCCCGACGGCAGTACCGTGTGGTCCATGCGCCCCGACACGCCTGCCGACCACACCACCGAAGCCGAGCGCCTGCTGCGCACCGCGGCGCAGTACCCCGAGGACCACGAACCGCTGCTCCTCCAGGCGGCGGCCCATCTGGAACTCGCCGGCGACCGCGCCCGCGCCACGACGCTCTACGACTCCCTGCTCAGCGACCCCGACACCGAGCACCCCCACCTGGTGAAGGCGCTCAACGCCGCCAACCTGTGGGAGTACGGCCACGAGGCCGAGGCCCGCGCGATCATCGACGGCATCCGCGCGGCCGGCCCGCTGGAGGCGGCCCCCTGGGAGATCGCGGCCGAGACCCTGGAGGCCCACGACGAGCTCGAAGCGGCCCACGACTACTTCTCGACGGCCCTCACCCTGCTCATCGCCCCGGGCGAGGAGGTGCCGTACGCCACACAGTCACTGCTGACCGGCCGGCACCGCGTCCGCCGGCTGATGGGCGTCACGCACGACGCCTGGGACGAGCTGGCCGACACCCTGCACACGGCGGCGGTCCCGCTGGACGAGCTGCACGACCCGAAGCGGCTGTGGGCGCTCGGCTCCTCGGACCCGGGCGAGCTGCGGGCCGAGATCACCCGCCTCCGCGCGGAACTGGGCACGTACCGCACGGCGCTGTCCCGCCCGTTCCCGGTGGCGGTGCTGCACTGGCCGGAGAACGAACTGCGCGAACTCCTCACCGCGTACCCGGGCCTCGCCACGGAGTACACCTCCCACGCCGACCACCTGTCCCGCCTGGAGGCGGCCCTGCGCGACCTCCACGCGACGGGCACCCCGAACCTCGGCATCGTGACCGGCACGGTCCCGTCGTACGAGGCCTTCGCCGCCTCCGAGGCCGCCTCCCCATCCGACCCGGACCTGCTCCCCCAGTACGCGACGACCCTGGCGGCCCGCGGCCGCGCGGTCCCGTGGCCGCCGGCGAGGAGCGCGGCGTGCTGGTGCGGCTCGGGTCGTTCGTACCGGGACTGCCACGGGGGCGCGTAGCTGTTCGCTGTTCGCACGTAAGGGGCCGGAGCGGGCTCTGGGCGGGCTCTCTCCTGGGCCGCCCTGACGGGGTGGGCCGGGGGCCCGCCCGTCAGGGCGGCCCGGGGGTGCCTCGCGGGCGGAAATTCCCGATGCCGTCGGGCCCACCGCCCGCATACCCTGCCGCCATGCCCGAGATCCGGCTCCAACGCCTGCGCCCCGACCACGCCCCGGCCCTCCTCGCGTTCGAGCGGGAGAACCGCGCCTTCTTCGCGGCGTCGATACCGGACCGCGGCGACGACTACTTCACCCACTTCGCCGCCCGCCACGCGGCGCTCCTGGCCGAACAGGAGACGGGGGCCTGCCACTTCCACGTGCTGGTGGCGGAGGACGGCGAGGTGCTGGGCCGGTTCAACGTGGTGGACGTGGCGGACGGATCGGCCGAACTGGGCTTCCGCCTGGCCGAGAAGGCGACAGGTGGCGGCCGGGCCACGGAGTCGGTCCGCCAGATCCTCAAGGCGTGCGCGAGGATGTACGGCCTGACGACGGTGCGCGCGTCGGCCACGCTCACCAACACCGCCTCACGCGCGGTGCTGATCCGCACGGGCTTCGTCCCGACGGGCGAGGAAGTAACGCTGAACGGGAAGCCGGGACTCCGGTACGTACGGGAGCTGGCGGAAACGCCGTCACCCACATCCCCACCCGCGTGATGCGGCCGCACGTGGCCGACTTACCTCTGGCGCAACGCACGCCCTCCCCCGACCATGGCCTCCTGAAGCGTGGACCACTTCGGGGGAAGGCCACCGCATGAGCACGGACGACCCGGGCACGCCGGGCAAAAAGCCTCCACCGCAACGCCCTTGGGCCCGAGGGAACCCCGGCCCCGGTGGCCCTCCCCGCCCGCCGCACCCACCCGGCCCCGCCGGCTTCGGAGGCGGGCCGCCTCCCACCGGCAGCGAGATGCCCGCCCCGGTCAGCAGTCTGCGCGTTCTCATGATGGTCGTCGGCGGACTCCAGGCGATCCTCGGCCTGGCCCTGGTGACCAACAGCGTCGCCATTGATCCTGCCCATGCGCTCAGGTTCTGTCAGTCTCCCTTGATACAACTGCGTACATAAGTGTCGCGACGAGGGGGACTCGGCTATGGCCAGCCATGCTTCAGAGGGAGCGGCGCCCGTCGCCGGTCTGTACGAGACTCTGATCACCCGACGCCTCGAAGAACAGATGAAGCAGCTCAGCGCCGCTGGTTGGCACGCGATCGACGGCACTGTGGGCATCGAGTCGACGCCACATGTTCTGTCACGCCATATCGCCAGCACCGTGCGGCAAGTGCTTCAAGGCCTCAAACCGGCGGAACAAGTCGTGGCCGCCAATCACATCCTTGAATCTCTCAACACCATTGAAGGTGCTGCTGAGTGGGCCGATGCGGTCATCGACGGGCCGCGACAGCTTCTCGCCGTCGCAGAACAGGAAGCACCAGGCGTCTACGCCATCCGGCCCGCTACGCCTCTCTCAGAGACTGCCCTCATCACCAATTCCCCTGAAGATCCGAGCCTGGGCTTCGAGATTCGAAGGGAACTGGCAACAGCTGACCGTGTGGACCTACTCTGCGCGTTCGTTAAGTGGCACGGCCTGCGAGTGCTCGAAGAATCGCTGACATCCGCCCGGGAACGCGGCGTCCCCATCAGGGTTCTCACGACCACGTACATCGGTGCCACCGAGCGTCGCGCGCTCGACCGGCTCGTTCGCGAATTCGGCGCCGAGGTGAAGGTGAACTACGAGCTTCGCTCGACTCGCCTGCACGCCAAGGCGTGGCTCTTTCGCCGGGACAGTGGGTTCGACACCGCGTACGTCGGCAGTTCCAACCTCTCGAAGGCCGCGCTCCTCGATGGTCTCGAATGGAACGTACGGCTCTCGTCGATCGCCACCCCGTCGGTCCTGCGCAAGTTCGAGGCGACCTTCGACGCCTACTGGAGCGAGCGCTCCTTCGAGTCGTACGACCCCGACAGCGACGCGCAACGATTGGATGAGGCTCTCTCTCACGCTGGCGGCCCGGCCGGCCAGCAAGGCCGCAACGTCATCACGCTCTCCGGGCTGGAGGTGCGTCCATACCCCCACCAGCGCGACATGCTGGAACGCCTTGAGGTCGAGCGCACCGTTCACGAGCGGAAACACAATCTACTCGTCGCCGCCACGGGCACGGGCAAGACGGTGATGGCGGCGCTGGACTACAAGCACTTGAGAAAGAAGCTTGGTCGGGACCTACGTCTGCTCTTCGTGGCCCATCGGAAGGAGATCCTCGAACAATCCTTGCGTGTTTACCAGAACGTGCTGGTCGATGCGAACTTCGGTGAGCTCTTCTTCGGCGGTGAGGTGCCCGAGGACTGGAACCACGTCTTCGCAAGCGTTCAGTCACTCAACGTGCGCGCCCTGGAGCGCCTGGCTCCCGATCACTTCGATGTCATCGTGATCGATGAGTTCCATCACGGCACTTCGTTGACCTACCGGCGGCTTGTGGAGCACTTCACCCCGCAGGAACTACTGGGTCTCACTGCCACGCCAGAACGTATGGATGGGCTGAACATCCAGGATGAGTTCTTTGACGGCCGAATCGCAGCCGAGATGCGGCTCTGGGAGGCCCTTGAGAACGAGCTGCTAAGTCCGTTCCACTACTTCGGCGTCACCGACAACACTGACCTGCGCCCCCTCGCCTGGAAGCGAGGGGCATACGACACGAGTTCTCTCAGCAACCTCTTCACAGGTAACGATGCCCGGGCCAGGCTCGTCGTCAAAGCTGTTCAGGACAAGGTCACCGACCCCGGAACAATGCGGGCACTGGGCTTCTGCGTCTCGGTGACACACGCTCAGTTCATGGCCGACTACTTCAGACGCGCTGGCCTTAGCGCCGTCGCACTCTCAGGCGAGACACCGAAGCCGGAGCGCAAGGCAGCTCTCGACGATCTCCGCTCTGGAACGCTCCAAGTCATCTTCTCCGTCGACCTGTTGAACGAAGGACTCGACATCCCCGATGTCGACACCCTCCTCCTTCTGAGACCCACCTCAAGTGCCACTGTCTTTCTTCAGCAACTGGGACGTGGCCTTCGCCGTACCGACAGCAAGGCAGTGCTCACCGTCCTCGACTTCATCGGCCAACACCGCAAGGAGTTTCGATTCGAGGAGCAGTTCCGCGCCCTGACCAACCTGACACGTAACCGACTCCTCACCAACATCGAGGATGACTTTCCGCAGCTGCCCTCTGGCTGCCAGATCATCCTTGAAACGAAGGCCAAGGCCCTCATCCTCGACAACATCCGCAACCAGATCGGCGTCAACGTCACTCAACTCGCTCGCGAGGTTGCTACCTACGCGGAGCCCCGGCTCGCGGACTACCTCAGGGAGAGCGGCCGAGAACTCAAAGAGCTCTACCGAGGCAATGGAAATTCTTGGACAGGGCTTCTCCGCCGCGCCAAGCTCCTGGAACCGACGGCGCCCAGCGGTGAGGCAGCGCTCCTGAAGCGGGTACCGGCGTTTCTTCACGTCGACGATCCGACACGCGTCGCGGCGTACACCAAGTTGCTCAGCGATGACGCACCGCCGTACGACCAACTGAGCGGCCAGGAGCAGGCATACGCCCGCATGTTGTTCTTCTCGCTCTGGCCGTTGGGGGGAGAATTCACAAGTTATCAAGAGGGCTTCGATACTCTGCGCACTCAGCGTGCATTCCGAGACGAGGTCCGACAGGTTCTGGCTCACGTCCTCGACCTGGCCGCCCATCTGCCACTCCCACTACTAGGCGCACATAGCGACCTGCCCTTGGCGGTTCACGCCTCATACAGCCGTGAGGAGATCCTTCCTGCACTGGGGCAATCCACTGTGGACGGCTTCATGCCCGGACACTTCCGTGAAGGCGTGAAGTGGTGCGAAGAAATCCAAACAGATGCCCTTCTCATTACCCTAGAGAAGGATGAGAAGGATTTCTCCCCCGAAACCCGGTACAAAGACTACGCACTGAACGAGTCCGATTTCCATTGGGAGTCACAAAACCAGACATCGGAAACGTCCCCAACAGGCCTCCGCTATCAGACGCACCGAGAGAAGAACACTCACGTACTCCTCTTCGTCAGACGCTACAAGAAGACGGACATCGGAGGCCCCCAGCCCTGGATGCTGCTCGGACCGGCCGACTACGTCACCCACAAGGGGAGTAAGCCCATGGCAATTACATGGAAGCTGCACCACGAGATGACAGCAGACGTCTGGACGTACTCAGCAATCGCCGCAGGGTAGAGCTGCACCGAGAGCCCCTGCGACCGGTCCGCCCACCGACTGCGGTGGTGACGCAGACACGCAGGGTCTATTTCATGCTCGGGTAGCAACAGCGCCCTAAACACGTGCCTTGACGGGCCAGATGACTCACGCGACCTCCTCCGCCTCCGACTCGACTTCGAAGAGGAGTTGCGCACGGTCAAGCGCCTCGTCAGCGTCGAAGCCATGCGCCCTTAGCCAGAGTAGAAGGTCAGCGATCAGGCCGGTGGCTGCCTCCGCGGCTTCCTTCACGCTCAGCCGCCTCGGCTGCGAGCGCCCGAGGCGCTCCCCCAACCCACAGAGACCCAAAAGCGCTTCCGCCTTTGCCACCTGTTCACTCGCGACATGACCGTCGGCCGATTGCAGATCAGTGGTTAGCTCACACCAAGTGGTCTTGGAAACGCCACGGACGATCACACCCCACCGGGCAGCCACTCCATCCACCAGGGCCATGCCGCGCCCCCACTCCTCCAAGCCAGCAGGCCTGACGAGCGTCGGAAGCCGATGCCCGTCGGGGTCGCTCACCTCAATACGCAAGTGACTGCCGTTCATACTCACCGCCAGACAGGCCGACACCCCCACACCCACGTGCTTGATCACGTTGCTCGTGAGCTCAGTTACGCAGATCTGAGCCGCGTGAACCAGCGAGGGGAGCCCCCAGAGCCCCAACTGAAGCCGCACCACCCGACGTAGGCCAGCAAGCTCGCACTCCTCCGCCAAGAACGGAAGCTCCCACCGCTTCCGCTCGACACCAAATCGGCACCCAGTCATACCCATCACCCTTCCCAAGCCTTGGCGGTCACTACGTGCTCCCGCCTCGTCTCATAAGGTGACAGTGGAACTCTCAAAATGGAACTCTCACCACGATCTTTCGGGAGTGCACAACCTCGACGCGCGCCCCCGTCGTGCGCCACCTTGCTCGCACGGCTCGGCGCCATGCACCCTCTCGGAGACCGACTTGAAGGGCCGAAGACATGCCAGTTGGACCGACTACCCGCAGGCGTCAGCTGGGAGCAGACTTGCGCCGCCTCCGTGACGCAAAGGGCCTCACCTTGGAGGAGGCGGGTGCCCGCGTGGGTATCTCCAAGGCCACGCTGAGTCGATACGAGACGAAGGAAGGAACGGTCAAGTGGCCTGCCGTGGACGCTCTTTGCCGGGAGTACGGAGCGTCTGACCAGGAACGAGAATCGCTGGTCGATCTGGCCAAAGGAGCTCGCATCCAAGGCTGGTGGCGGTCGCTGGCCGACCCAATCCCCGAATCCATGAACCTCATGCTCACCCTCGAAGACGAGGTGGTGAGTGAGGGTCACTACGCCTGCATGTACGTTCCAGGGCTACTTCAAACTCGCGCGTACGCCGAGGCAGTTCACCGAGCGTCAGAGATGAGATGTACCGACCAAGAGATCAATCACATGGTCGACATCCGAATGAAGCGTCAGGAGCTCCTCGCGCGTGATGAGCCACCACACCTCTGGGCAGTGATCGACGAAGCAGTCATCCGACGGATGGTCGGGGGGCGATCCATCATGCGTGAACAGTTGCAGCACCTGATCGCAGCATCGGCCCAGCCCAACATCACGGTGCAGATACTGCCGTTCGAAGCGGGGGCCCATGCAGCGGCCGTGGGCAGCTTCGTCATCCTGGGTGGGTCGGCACCTGAACTCGATGTGGTCTACGTGGACATCATCGGTGGCGGGCTGTTCATGGAGAAGCCGCGGGAACTCGAACGCTATAAGTTGGCGTTCGAGTACTTGCGCGCGCAGGCGCTGGATCTCCAGTCCTCTACCGCGCTCCTGAACCAGGTTTGCGAGGAGCTGTGATGGATCACGAGGACACCCAGTGGTTCAAGTCGTCATACAGCGGGGGCAGCGGGACTGAATGCATTGAAGCGGCCTTCACCTCCGTCGGCGCATCTGTGCGCGACAGCAAGCGGCCGAGCAGCGGCCGATTCCACGTCGGCCCAGCAGCTTGGGCGGACTTCGTCGGATCGGTACGGGCAGGCGAGATTCGCTGACTGAGAGCTGCCGTTGCCGAGCAGACGCAGCCCCATAACCTCCCTGCCTTCCTATAGGAACGAGGACGCGGACGCTCACCCCGGCGCCCGCACCCCCACAAGGCTCGCACCGTGCGCGTACACCAGCCTGTTGTCCGAGAGGAAGAACGGCGGCCCACTCGTCGTTCGTCGCCAGGCGGTCCTGCCGTAGACGTCGACGGCGATGATCTCGCCCCGCCGGCCCCTCCCGGGGACGTACCAGGCGCCCTGGCCCATGTCCTGTGCGGTGGGGGTGAGTTCGGCGGGGCGGTGCAGGGAGGTGTCCGACGGGGTGGGATCGGGACCCGGATGGGGATTCGGGTCGCGGTACGTGCCGTCCGCACGGTAGGCGAGGATGCTGCTCCTGCGGGCGACCGGGTATTCGCCCGGCTTCAGGCGCAGCGGGAACGTGCCGTGGTACTCGTCCCCGATCAAGGCGCCCGCCGCATCCGGCAGGGTCAGGCGGTAGCTCATGAGGAGCGGGATCGACGGGTCCCTGCGGCAGCCTTCGCGGACGGCCGCCTGGGGCTGGTCCCAGGTGAAGGTGTGCTGCCAGGCCGGGGCGGGGGACTCGGTCGTGACGTCGTACGCCGCTGCCCGGGCCTGGCAGCCGGGGCCGTGCGGGGTGGTCAGTACGAGGGTGCGGTAGAGGGTGGGGATCACCTGGGCGATGTCGCCTCGGGGCAGTTCTACGGGCCAGGCGTGGAGCCGGTCCTCACCGCGCCGGAGCGTCATGAGCCGGCCGTCGGCGACGAAGACCAGCGGACTGCACTTCCGGCCGAGGTCCGCACTTCCCCATGCCCCGGCCCCCTCCTGGTTGCAGGGGGCGGCGAAGACCGCCGGGCCGCGGGTTCGGTGCTTCCACAGGATCCTGCCGGTGGTGGCGTCCCAGGCGGTCAGCGTGCAGGCGGCCCCGGGCAGGCACGTGGCGGCCACCGCCTGGTGGATGATTCCCGGTGTCGACGCGACGGTGACGAGCCGGAGTTGCCCCGGCGGGCGGGCCGGGGGCGCGGCCAGTCTCGTGAAGCGGCCGGTGACGGGGTCGAGTGTTGCCATGCCGGGCATCCGGCCGGACGCCGCCGCGCCCACGAGTGTCAGCGGGCCTCCGGTGGGGGTGGCGACCGCGTGTGTTCCACCCGGGCGGCCGGTGAGCGCGAACTGATCCGGCAGCGTCGTACGCCAGAGAACCTTCCCGTCCTCGTCGAACCTCGCCGCCACCGTCCCCTGCCCGATGATCCCCATGCGGCGGTTCACCAGAGCCCAACCGCCCGAGGCATCCGTCGGTACGGGCAGCGGCACCCGGAACGCGGCCTCGGGATCCTGGTCCGCCCCGATGCGCGGCGGCGACGGCGCGAAGCAGCCGGTGAGCAGCGGTAGAAGGATCAGAAGACCGAGCAGTCTGCGCATGAGAACCCCCCGCACCAGCCTGCACAGGTGCGTCTCTCGTGGGGAGCACGAATGACGACCGGTTCGGTCACGGAACGGAGAGCCCGCAAGCCGGGGCACCGAGCCGGCCGTCGCGCGAGCGCCCGTACCAGAGACACCGGCGCATCATCACGAAATATCGATACCAGCTACACACCATCCTCACAAAGTCTTAAGATCTCACCGTCCTGGCGCTCCTGGTGACTCTCACCTCGGGCGTCGGCGCGCATCCACGACACGACACGACGCGGCGCAGCAGGCGCAGTCGTGGGGCGGCAGCAACGATCGAGAACAAGAAGCAGGGGGCGGCATGTCTCTTCGGGATGCACCGAGGTCTTCGATATCCAACGGTGCCCAGGGCATGAAGTGGGGAAGGAAGAAGCCCCGACGGGCCTACGGAGCCCTGGTGGTCGGGCTCATGGCCCTCTCCGTCGGCATCTCGGCGTGCTCCGCCGGGGACCAGGACGCCGCTTCGGCCGCGGCTTCGGCGAGCACATCGACGGTGCCGTCCGCCACGGCTTCGGCCTCCCCCTCGGCCACGGTCTCCACGTCCCCGCCCGCCACCGCCTCGACGTCCCCCTCCGCGACGCCCTCGAAGAAGCCGGTCGTCCTGGAGGCGGTCGGCAACTACACGGGGTGGAACCTCCGGAAGGCCGTGGCCGACGCCCGCGGACACCACGTCAAGTCCGTGTCGTACACGGACGCGAGCGAGCTTCGGCGTTCCGTGGTGAGCACATCGAACTGGAAGGTGTGCTCGCAGAGTTCGTCCTCCGGCAGCTACAGCACCACCACCAGGCTCGCCTTCAAGATCGTGGGCGTCAACGAGTCGTGCGCGCACCCGCCGCGCTCCTCTTCCAGCGGTACGTCCGGCAGCAGCGGCGGGTCGTCCTCGCCCGGCGGCAGCGGCAGCAGTGGCGGCAGCAGCGGTGGGTCCGGCTCGGGTGGGGGTACCTCGGCGGGTGGTGGCTCCGGCAGTACGCAGGTGTGCAGCATCCGGTCCAACGCCGGTAACTGCTACCACGCCGGGCAGTTCTGCCGGAAGGCCGATGTCGGGGCGACGACCACGGACGCCGCCGGGCGAAAGATCACCTGCGGCTATCAGGCCAGTGCGAACCGGTGGCACTACTGAGGCGAGGCGCGCGCGCAATCCGCGGATCGCTCACCGCACCGACGGCCGCCGGTGCGCCGCCCAGCATGCGACTGCGGAGATGCCCGGCGGTCACATGCCGATGAAGCTCACCGTCTCCGTCATGTCCGCCCGCCCGGTACGCAGCCGTGGCACGTCCACCTTCTCGAATCCCACGGAGACACCGCAGAACAGTACGAGGCCGTCGTCGGCTCCGACCGTCTCGCCGACGGTCCTGCGGTACATGGTCCACATCACCTGGGGGCAGCTGTGCAGGCCTTCCGCCCTCAACAGCAGCATGACCGTCTGTACGTACATCCCCGCGTCGGCCCACTGCCCGGGGCCCATCGACTCGTCGACGTAGCAGAACAGGACGACCGGCGCCCCGAATGCCTGCGCGTTCAAGGTGGCGATCCGCCGAGGTCTGCCGGGGTCGTCGCGCTCGATTCCCAGAGCCTCGTACCGCTGGGCGGCCGCGGCGGAGAACCGGTCCGCGTACGGGGGCTTCAGTTCGGCCGGGTACATCGGATACTCCCGGTCGTCACCCGGGTCACCCGCCACCGCCCGGGCCGTCGCGCGCCTCTTCAGCTCGGCCAGGGGCTCACCGGCCACGACGTACATCCGCCACGGCTGGAGGTTCCCGCTCGACGGGGACCGCGTTGCCGCGGTCAGCACTCGTTCCAGCGCCTCCCTGGACACCGGTTCATTGCTGAACGCCCGCACGGCTCTGCGGCTGTCCACGGCCTCATACACGTCCACGGCTTCGGATCCTCCCTACGGTTGCTCCAGGTCCAGGTTCGACGAGTGTCGCTGCGTCTCCCCCGGCCAAGGCAACCAGGGTGCGGCCGGGAACTCCCCTCCGGTCAGGCGGGGTTGTCCCGGAGCCATCGGAGTACCTGCCGCGCGTGCTCGTTCGGCGGGAAGACCGGATAGAAGACGTGCTCGATGACGCCGTCGCGCACGACGAGCGTGATGCGCTTGTACAGGGACACCCCGCCCGCCTCGAACGTGGGCAGGCCCAGCGTCGTGGACAGGCGGAACGCGGTGTCGGAGAGCATCGGGAACGGGAGGCGCAGCCGGTCCACCACCTCCTGCTGGTAGGCCGTTCCCTGGCTGGACAGGCCGTAGACACGGGTCGCGCCGGCGGCCACGAGGTCGTCGTGGTGGTCCCGGAAGTCGCAGGCCTCGCCGGTGCATCCCCGTGCTCCGGGGATGCTGTTCCAGCCCTCGGGGAGGTCTGTGTCGGGGCGTCCGGTGAGTGGGTAGCAGTAGATGACCGACCGGCCCTCGCCCAGCGTGTGCAGCGCGACGGTGCCGCCTGTGGTGTCGGGCAGCTCGGTCTCCGGTACGGCCCGGCCCGGGAGGTGCGCGGCCGCCCCGTCGTCCTCGGGGACCGGCAGGTCCGCGGGGAGTCGGATCAGATGTGCGTTCGCGTCGATCGCGGTGGTCCCTTCGGTGTCCGGTCCGTCGGCGGGGCCGACTGCCTTCTTGTTCTCTTCGGTGTCCGGTCCGTCGGCGGGGTCGCTCGCGCTGTCCCCTTCCGTGTCCGCTCCCCCGGTTCGGCTGTTGCGATGGGCCGCCTCGTGGAGGTGACGGGCCAGTACGGAACGGCGGGCGGTGAGTTCCTCGATCCGCTCGGTCAGGTCGTCGATGGCCTCGCGGTAGCCGGCCAGCGAGGACGGGCAGTCGTCCACGTGCTCCCGGCCGCCGGCCAGGCATTCCAGGAACGGACGGGTTCGCTCGACCGGAATCCCCAGGCGGTTCAGCTCCCGGGCCTCCCGCACCAGCCTGGCCTCGTGCTCGGAGTAGTCCCGGTAGCCGTTGGCGAGCCGGGCAGGCGCGATCAGGCCCAGCGACTCGTAGTAGCGAACCGTCTTCGTCGTCACACCCGCGCGCCGCGCGACAGCACTGATCCTCATCGTGCGACGAACGTAAACCCTGCCCTCGGGGGCAACGTCAAGGGCCTGCCGGGCGAGGTCCCCGGGCCCCCGGAACCTGCGCGGCTTCCCCGCCCGCGGCCGGAACCACGCGGGCAGCCGGCGGCGTCCGTCCAGGGACTCGTACGATCACCGACACGCTTCCAGAGGATCTCGCCTCCATGACCGGAACAGCCACCCGCTACCTCTATCTCACGCGACACGGTGAGGCCTCACCGGACGAGAGTGAGCTGACGGAGAGCGGCCGACGACAAGCGGCTCTGCTGGGGCAGCGGCTCCGGGGCTGCCCGCTCTCGGCCATCCACCACGGTCCCCTTCCCCGGGCCGCGCAGACCGCTCAGCTGATCGGTGAGCAGCTCGACGGCGTTCCCCTTCAGGTGTCCGCACCCGCCGGGGACTACCTTCCGTACCTGCCCCAACGGGCCGAGCTGCCTCCGGAGTCGGCCGACGCCATGGTCGCCCGCCTGGCCCAGTTCCCGGCCCAGGAGCGCGAACAGGGGCCGGAGCTGGCCCGGGAGGCGCTCGTCCGGTTCACGGGGGCGGTGGACGGGGATGCGCCGCGCCATGAACTGCTCGTCACCCACAACTTCCTCACCGGCTGGCTCCTCCGGGATGCCCTCGACGCTCCGAAATGGCGGTGGATGGGCCTCTACCACGCCAACGCCGCACTGACCGTGATCCGGTACGAGCCCGGCCGGCCCGCCGCCGTACTCCTCTACAACGACACCGGGCATCTGCCCGTGGAGCTGCGCTCGGACTGCTTTCCGGACGACCTTCACATCTGAGGGGGCGTGGACCCCGGAACGACTGCGGTCCGCCCCCGGGATCGGGGGCGGACCGTACGGTCAGTGCCTCACTTCGTGGCAGGCCCGGGCCGCCAGGACTCGCGTCGTGGACCGGCCCGGGCCGTCAGAGGGCCTCGCCTAGCGCGCGGCGTGGCCGAACTCGTCGCCGGCTGCGGGCAGGCCGCCGGTGCCGGGCTGGTACGTGGTCACCGCGCCGTCGGTGCCGCCGGGGATGACGTTGCCGATCGGCAGGGCGTACAGCGAACCGTAGGTGCTGGGTCCGTAGGGCAGACCGGCGTAGAGGTGGGTGCCGGTGAAGTGGATGCTCTCGCCCAGACGCTGGCCCGCCTTGGAGGTGCCGGGTATGCCGTCGCCGTCTCCGGCCTCGATCCACAGGTCGTTGTCACCGGCCGAGCCCAGCATCGAGAAGGTGTGGATCGCACCGGACTGGGTCTCCGTGCCGATGGCCTCGCCCGGGGTTCCGACGGCGACCAGCAGGGTGGAGGTGGTGGCCACCGCGCGCGGCGCGGTGTTGATCGCGGTCAGGCTCTCGCCCATCCGGTCGCCGGCCTCCGAGGTACCCGAGACCGTGTCGTCCGCTTCGCCCTGACGCAGTTCGCGCAGGTAGGTCCAGGTGCTGTCGGCGTTGATACGCACCAGGACCGCTCGTCCGGCGCCCGCCTTCGCGGCGCCGGCGACCGTGGTGGTCTCGCCCGGCGAACCGATGGCCAGCATCGAGGTGTTGGCGCCCGCGGAGGCGGAGGCGCGGTACGCGGTCATGGCCAGGGCGGCACCGAACTCGTCGCCCGTCTCGGCGGCTCCGGTCACCCCGCCGCTTCCCTGGACGACGCCGCCGATGCTGGTGGGCCGGCCGTCCGCGTCCAGCGTGTGGCTGAACAGGGCGACCTGGCCGGCGTCGGCACTGGCGTCGAGGTCCTCGCCGGGTGCGCCGATGGCGAAGTAGTTCCCGTCACCGGCGACGGCGGCGCCGAACCGGTCGCCCGCCTCGGGCGCTCCGGGCACTGCGACGGGCAGGTCCTGGTGGAGGGAGCGGCTGGTGTCGCCGTAGACGTAGAAGGCCATTCCGGCCGCGGCCCCGCTGCCGACGGACTCGCTCCGCACCCCCGATGCCGAAGGGCCGACGGACTCGCCCGGCAGACCGATGAGGATCCACGGACGGCCCTCGGCCGTGGTGCCGGCCGCGAGGGCCTTGCCCATGCTGTCGCCGGCCTCGGAGGTCGAGACGGAGATCGCGCCGGTGCCCGCACCCTGTTCGAGGCCCTTGTGCTTCACCGCGCCGGTGCCCAGGCCGCTGGGGCCGCCGAAGAGTATGTCGACCATGCCCGCGTTCGCGGCGCCGTTCAGCGCTTCGCCCGGGGACCCGACCACCAGGTCGGTGTAACCGTCCTGGTTGTAGTCGACGGTGGCCAGGGTCTCGCCGAAGCCGTCGTTCGCCTCGGCCGCGCCGCCCACCCAGTCCAGGTCCTGGTCGATCTGGGCGATGCCCTTGCCGCCGCCGTACACCATCCGGACGAGGCCGGCTCCGGCCTTGCCGCCCACGGTCGCCTTGGCGTCGGCGACGGCGATGTCCTCGACGCCGTCCCCGTTGAAGTCGGTGATCGCGGGGGCGCCGACCTTGGAGTCGATCCAGGACTTCAGGTCGTCGACCCGGGCGGTGACGCCCGCGGTGCTGGTCTGGGTCTCGTCGGTGCCGAAGCAGCCGCCCTGGAAGGACTGGCTGTTCAGGGCCACCAGCTGGGCCGCGGCGCCGGTACCCCGGAGAACCGGGCCGCCGGAGTCGCCCATGCACGCGGCGGCGTCCTTGCCGGTGACGGCCGCCGTGGTGGCGGCGGCCGAGTCCACGGTGTAGGTGCCGGTGTGCAGCTTCAGCGGCGCCCACTCGTCCTTGCTGCGGCCGTATCCCGCGAACTTCAGCTCCTCGCCCGCAGCCGGGGCGGTGGTCGCCAGGGGGGCCGGGGCGACGTCGGTGACGGGCCGGTCGAGCCGGGCCAGGACGACGTCACGGTCGGCACGCGGCACCAGTTCGACGATCTTGCGCTGGGCACCGGAGGTGGAGGTGAGGTCGGTGCGGCCGATCGTCGCGGTCACGTTCGACGCCGGGACCCCGGGGGTCACGGAGAGGCTCTGCGCCGGGTCGGCGGCGAAGCAGCTCGCGGCGGTGAGAAGCCATTCGGAGTCGACCAGGACACCGGAGCAGCCACGGTCGTTCGTGCCGACGACGATCTGCGCGGTGTAGGCGTGGGTGGTGTCGGAGGCCTCAGAGGCAGGTCCGGTGACGGCGGCGGCGGGTACGGCGCAGAGCGCGAGCGGCGCGGCCACGAGGGAGGCGGCCGCGGCGAGGACGCGGGAGCGTCTGGTAAGGCGCATGGGTTTCAGGGTTCCTTGCTGAACGTGGACGAGGGATCTGCGGTGCTGAACAGGGCTGTTGCGGGACCCTGAGCGCGGCTACTTGGCCGTCCGGATCTCGACGAGCATGTGCTCCCGGCCTTCGTCGTCCACGGACTCGCCCACCGGGGTGAAGGTGTTCTTGATGATGTCGAAGCTCTTCTCCTCGTCACCGACGGTCATGTCGACGGTGGTGGAGTAGTCGTTGCCCTTGAACGAGTAGACGGCGGGGATCTCCAGGCTCAGCCAGCCCTCGTTGCCGACGACCTTGAAGCAGATCCTGGCGCCGTTGTGGCGGGCCAGGAGCTCGAGCTGCCCGGTGCCGGCCACACAGTCGGCAAGCGTGATGTGCCCGTCGCCGCGCTTCAGGACGATGTTCTTCTCCGCCAGGATCTTGTCGGCCTGCGGGTAGTCGTAGTCCTCGACGGCGTAGCCCGGGGCTCCGTCCGCGACCAGCTTGGAGGGCGACTCCTGGGCGGGCGACCCAAGGACGCCGGTGGTCATCGCGAGGATCGCGAGAGCGCCGGTCGCCACGGTGCCGAGAATCCTTACCGCGAGCCGATTTCTCCGCTGCCGCATGGTCATTGTTCCGTGTCTCCTCATTGCATTCCTCAGTTCGAAAAACGGGATCACAGGCATACGAAACAGACCCCGCATCCGAGGGCTGCTCATTCAATTCGCCTCGGGACAGCTCGCCCGACCTCGTGGCAAAGGGTCATGACGATGCGTCACTGAGGCGACCCCGTCATGCCAACACGGAGAGAAGGTTCAGTCCAAAATCGCGTTCCACTCAAAAACGGGCAATGCTCGCGCACACAGTGTGATCTTCGCCATCATTTGAAAAGGTTGTATCGGTAGTTGTGAGGGACACGTAAACATTCGCGCCGCAATCGCGCTGACTTATCCAGATACCGTCACGTAAATGCCTCCATGAAGGCCCAGTTGCCTTGCCTGAATAAGCAACTCGGCTTTTATGGCCGCGCGTTGATAGGGTCACCGGAATCCAGTGACTGCCCCGCCGCATTCCGTGGCGAGCCCTGCCCGCAAGATTGCGAGGGGCCTCACTCCACCGCCTTTGCGAGGAATTCCCCTATGCAGACGACATTTTGGAGCAGACGCCGCGTGCTCGGCGCGCTCGCCGCCGTGACCGCCGTCGCGGCCACCCCTTCGATCCTGATACCGGCCACCGCCACCGCCGCCGAAGGCACCACGCCCGAGCCGGTGCCGCTGCCCGACACCGACCGCGCCAGGGTCGTCAACGCGTGGCTGACCGGCGGCAAGAGCGTCAAGGCCGCCGCCGTCGAGGCCCTCTACGGGAGCGACGCCGGCATCCAGACCTTCCTCGCCGAGACGCTGCCGAAGCAGACCGTGGAGGACAACCGGGTCGCGATCGTCCGCAGCCTGGACCGTGCGGGCAAGGGTCTGCGCCGGGAGGCCGTCGCCGCCCTGGACAACGGCGACACCGCGATAGCCGCCTTCCTCAAGGACGGCTTCGGCCCCGCCATCGTCGAGGACCTGCAGGTCGCCACCAGCATCGTCGCGGCCACCGGCGGCAAGGCGGTGGTGCGCGAGGCCAACGCCGCCCTGACTGCCGGCACCGCGTCGCAACTCACCGCGTTCCTCGCCGACCAGCAGTACGACGCGCGCCTGGAGGACACCCTGGTCCAGGTCAGCGCCATGATGGTGAACAGTGGTCCGGAGGTGCAGAAGTACGCGGACCGCGCGCTCAGCGGCACCGCGGCCGATGCCGAGTGGTTCATGGAGACCGGCCAGCACATCGCGCGCGCCCGCGACCAGGAGTCGGCGACCATCGAGGAACTGGTGGCCGTCGTCGAGCGCGAGGGCAAGCGCGCCGAGCGCGAGACCAACCTGGCCGTGGAGGCGGGGGCCCGCGCAGAGACCGCCGCCGCGAAGGCCAAGGAAGCCGCGGAGAAGGCCGCCGCCGAGGCGTCCGCCGCCCAGAGCGATGTGCGGAAATCGGCAGCCGCGGCCCGCAAGGCGGCGAGCGCGGCGAAGGGTGCGGCGGACGCCGCACGCAACGCGATCAACGCCTCCAACGCCGCGGTGCAGGCGTCCCGCCGCGCCTCCTGGGCAGCCGTCGGCGCCGCACAGGCCGCCTCGAAGGCCGGCAGCGCCGCGTCCCGCGCCTACAACGCCGCGATCGCCGCCTCCAAGGACGCCGGTAAGACGGCGGCCGCCAAGAACGCTGCCGTCGCCGCCAAGAACGCCGCAGGCAAGGCCCGTTCGGCTGCCGCCGCCGCCCTGAAGGCCGCCCTCGCCGGCGACGCGTGCAAGGCGGCCGGCAACTCCGCCGCCTCCGCCGCGCGCAACTCGGCCGCCGCCGCCACCGCCGCCGCCCAGGCCGCCGTCGCGGCCGGTGCCTCCAAGGCGGAGGCCGACGAGGCCAAGCGCCAGGCCGCCATCGCCACCAGCGCCGCCAACCGCGCCAGCAACGCTGCCTCCACCGCCCAGGCCCTGGCGACCACCGCCGCGGCCGCGGCCCGCGCCGCGTCCGTCGCCGCCAACTCCGCCGCCGACCACGCCGAGAAGGCGGCAGCCGCCGCCGACGAGGCCGTCCTCAACGCGGGCAAGGCCATCGACTACGCCAACAAGTCGACCGCCCACGCCGCGGAGGCCGTGAAGGCCGCCAACGTCGCCACCAAGGCCATCACCGACGCCCTGGAAGTGGAGAAGAACGCCCGCGCCGCCGAGGCCCAGACCCTGCTGCAGGACAAGCAGCAGGCCATCGAGGAGGCTCAGCAGCTCGCCGCCATCGAGCAGAACGAGCTGTCCGACGTCCGCGACAAGCGGCTCATGGCGGAGCGCACCAGCCAGGAGACCAAGGACGTCATAGCCAACGCCGAAACGGCCCTGTACTCCGGCGACATGACACTCGCCGCGACCCTGGGCCGGCAGGCGGCGATCGCCCTGATCGACGCCCGCGGCGCCTACACCCGCCAAGCGGCCCAGCACGCCCTCGCCGGTTCCGACGACGACGTCTTCGCCTGGATCGACCTCGACCGGGCCCTCGCCCAGGGGCAGGACGACCGCGAGACCACCCTCCACGTGGCGACGATCGGCGCACCCATGGTCGCCGCGGCCGCCGCGGCCGCGCTGGAGAGCAACGACTCTCTCGCCGTCGGGGACTTCCTCACCAGCGGCATGAAGCGCGCCTCGGACGAGGAACTGAGCGTCGCGATCAACAAGATCCTCGGTGAGGGCGCGGGCAAGGCCGTCACGAAGGCCGCCAACGACGCACTGGAGGACAACACCACCGAGTCCCTCAACTACTTCTTCGACACCGCCTACCCCATAGCGGTCAAGGAGGACGACGGGGTCCGCACCAACGAACTCATCGCCACCGGAGGCGCGTTCACCAAGGCCTACGGCGAGGTCGCGCTGGAGGGCCCGGCCTGGATGCTGCGCAACTTCATCACCGTGATCCAGTACCGCACGGCGCAGCTCGACCACGACACCGCCACCCACGTCGCCGCGGTCCGCGGAGCCATCGCCGCGGCCGCGAAGATCGCGGAGAAGGCGCAGGAGGACGCGGCCCTCGCCTCGAAGGCCGCCGCCGACGCCCGTAACGCCGCCGACGAGGCCCAGGAGTGGGCGCAGAAGGCCCTCGACTCCGCCGCCAAGGCCGACGACTACGCCCAGGAGGCGCGGGACAACGCGAACGCCGCCGACAAGTCGGCCGCCGACGCCCAGTCCTCCGCCACCACGGCGAAGAACGCCGCCGCCACCGCCCACGGCGCAGCGCGCTCCGCCAACTACTCGGCGAACAAGGCCGTCGACTCGGCACGCGCCGCCCTCGCCTCCTCCGCCGAGGCCCAGCGGTCGGCCGCCGCCGCCCGCGCCTCCGAGCTCGCGGCCGGCGCCGACGCGAAGGCCGCCGCCGCCGCGTACTCCCAGGCCAAGCAGATCGTCGCCGACAAGAAGCGGGCCGAGGTCATCGCCAGGGCCAAGGCGGCCGCCCTCGCGGCCGAGGAACAGCGCAACAAGCACCAGAACCCGGCCGACAACGACAAGAACAACCAGGTCAACCCCAACGGCACTGCGGGCGGCGACTCCGACGAGTGGTGGAACGACGCCCAGTTCTACGCCGACGCCGCCAACATGATCAGCGTCGGCGCCGGATTCCTGGCCGCCGGCTGCGCCCTCGCCGCCTTCGTCTTCCCGCCGGCCCTCGCGGCGGCCGGCTTCTTCGCCGGCGTCTCCGCGGGCGCGGGCGCCCTGGGCACCCTCTTCACGGGCATCGAGCACGGCTTCACCAGCGGCGCCTTCTGGGAGTCCGCCGTCGGAACCGGCCTGAGCCTGGTCTCCTTCGGCGCCTACAAGTGGGTCGGCGCCGCCGACAAGGCGCTCGGCGGCGGTCTCGTCAAGCCCATCGTCGGCAAGATCACCGACACCGGCGAGGACCTGGTCTCCGGCATCACCAAGGGCCTCAGCGACATCTGGGGCCTGGCGGCCTGATCCCCTCCCGCCCAGGGGGCGCCGCAGTCATGCGGCGCCCCCTTCCCTTCCCTCCCTCCTTTCACGGAAAGTTCCTGCCTCCATGCATGCGATACGCACCGGGCGCGCCCCGAGAAGACGCGCCCGCTCAGCGGTCCTGACCGGTCTCACCGCCCTGACGCTCGTCCTCACGACAGCCGTCACGGGCCAGGCGGCCCAGCCGCAGTCGTCCACGGCGACCACGTCGTCGGCCACGAAGGCCGCCGGCACCAGCAACGGGACCGACGCGCTCGCGACCCGCTCCGGTGAGGAGTGCACCGCCACCGCGCCCGGCTCGAAGGAGCGCCGCGCGGGCGCCGTCGAATCCTGCGTGACCGTCGCTCCCGCCCCCGCGAAGGCACAGAGCCGCGTCGCCGCCACCGCCACCGCCGGCGACACCGGAAGCTGCGACATCACCAACCCCGGTATCTACAGCTACGAGCGCTTCTCGTACTGCGTGACCGGCATCGTCGTCACGTACATCCTGCGCAACAACAACGGTGTCGAGATCGGGCGCGGCACCCTGGAGGTCTCCGCCGGCGGCGACCTCTCCGCGACCGCCACGACCTGGAGCGAAACGGTCACCGTCACGATGACCGGCGCCGAGGGCGATGTCACCGCCCTGGACGCCAAGGTCCGCGCCTCCTGCGACGCCGGCTGCACGGCCACCAAGACCGCGCCCTGGTACAAGAGTGACCTCGTCGTCGGAAAGTCCCTCACCGGCACCGTCACGTACTCCTCGCCCCAGACGGCGGGCTCTTCCTCCTCCTTCCTCACGGCGTACGCGATGTACGTGACGTCCCCGGGTGCGACGGCGACCGACCCGAACGCCTCGTGGAAGAACGCGCGGCAGATCAGGTGCGACGACGCGGTCGGCGGCTCGTCGGTGGCGGGGTGCGCCGTCCCGTCGTTCATGGCCGAGCTGCCCATGAGCACACAGGGATCGGACCGGGGCGCCGCGGTGGCGGCCTATCTGTGGGCCCAGCGGAACCTCACCGACCGCTGGGGTCTCAACACCCCGATGACGCGGTCGACAAGCGGCATCGCCGACCGTAGGAGCAGCACCTGCGGAGCCGGGTCCTCGAAACCGTTCGCGGACGCGAGCGACCTCATACCGACCGACACCTGTACCCAGTTCCCGTTTGCCGAGGTCAAGGAGGGCGGGACCGACGGCGCGAAGTGCGCCGAGCTCATCCCTCACTACGGCACCGCCGGCTGGGTAATCTTCGAGCTCGGCGGCGGCGCGGACACAGACACCTCCCAGCGCTGCGTACGCGCCCATGTCGCTTCGGCCGACCAGGACTTCGCCGACGGTCAGCTCGCAGACGGCTTCGCGAGCCAGCGCGTCATCGACGCCGACCAGTTCAAGCTGGGACTCACGGCCTCGATCGACGGCTCGCACGCCGAGTGCCTGGGGATCTCACCGCAGGGTGCGCGCCCGTCCGGCAACGGATGGATCCTCAACACCACCGAAGCCGTCCCGCACGTCAGAAAGAACGACCAGACGAGCGCGGCGGGCCTCCGGCCGACCACGGCCACCGCCTGTCTGGGCAAGCAGCTCGGACCGGGCAGTCCGGCGGGCGGAGACATCACCGGCTGGCAGGACGCGGCCGACTACGCCACTACGCACAACCTCACCGAACTGCAGTCCCGCTGCCACCTCATCGCCAACATCCTCGGCGGCCGGATCTCGCAGAACCTCACTCCCTGCTGGCATGCCGGGATGAACACCGGCGCGGGAAGCATGTGGGAGCACGAGGAGCAGGTCCGGGACGAAGTGCGAGAGGCCTCGTTCAGCGAGGACGACGCGATCCTCTACCAGGTGACGCCCACCTACCTGAGCCCCGACAGCACGATTCCGGTGGGCGTTACGATGAGCGCGGAGATCCAGCGCGAGGACGGTTCGGTGGAGCAGTTGTTCCCCGCCGTCTACATCGCCAACACCCAGACCGGTGGTCAGCACAACCTCGGGAACTGATCGCCTTTCGTTCACCCTGATCACGCCCTCGGGAGCCGGCATGAGTTTCACCACCCCTCCGCGGCCTCTGGACGTCACCGCGGCAGTCCCTCAGCTGGCCCCGCTGGCGCGCACGGCGACCCGGTTGCACCCCCGGCCCGGGTCGCCGACCGTGCACGACAGCTCCGTCGGCGGGCCGCTCCTCTGGCCCGCCGACGAGCCGTGGCCGCACTGCGCGTACCCGCACGAAAGAGGCGCGACCCGCCGGGTTCTCTCCCCGGACGACATCCGCCTCCTGCGCCGCATCCACGCAGCGATCGCGAGCCGGCGGCACCTCGGCCGCCCGGCCTCACGTCCCACGCCCGAGGAACGGGCCGCCGAGAAGCAGATCCTCCAGGGCCGCCCCTGGCCCGAGGGCCCCATCCCCATGCTCCCCGTCGCACAGCTCTACGCCCGAGACGTCCTCCTGGCGGCCGGCCCTGCCGACGCCGACCTCCTCCAGGTCCTGTGGTGCCCCTTCAACCACCCGGCCCACCCCCGCACCGCCCTCTTCCGGCGCTCCGCCGCCACTGTCACCGACGTACTCGACATGCCCCCGGAACCAGCCGCAACCCAGTCCCAGGGCTATCTCCCGGAGCCGTGCTTGCTCTCACCCGAGCAGATCACGGAATATCCCCACGCCATGGAGCTGGACAAGGAGCTGCGACAGCGGCTGGGCGACCCGAGCCAGTGGCAGGACGCCGGACCGGCCCGGGACAGCTCGGACGCGGTCACCCCCCAGGATCTCTACCGCGACGAACTCTCCTACGCCCCCGGCTGGAAGGCCGGCGGCTGGTCCACCTGGGGCCTCACCGACCCGACTCCCCGCCCTTGCCCCACATGCGGCACCGCGACGCTCCCGCTCCTGACGATCGCCACCACCGAGTGGAACCACGGCAGCAGCAGCTGGGCGCCGGAGGAAGAGCGAACCGATCCCACGCCCCTCCCCTCGGGCTACCCTCCGGCGAACTTCACGATGATCGACATCGCCGGCGGCCACACCCTCCAACTGCACGCGTGTCCGGCATCCCCGGACCACCCCCACATCGAACTGGTCCAGTAACCAGTACGCCGGAAGCCGCCAGGCGTCTCATGCCCCCGCCTCGGCCGCGAGCCGCAGGCGATGCCGCTGCGCAATGTATTGACGTGCCCCTGACTAAATGGCTTCATAGGAGCGCGTAACCGTGGGAGCGCTCCCACAAGGTCATGGAACGTCTGTCGATGCTCAGCTTCCCGACTCGCCCACCCCTGGAGCCGCAGTGAGAACAGCAAGAAGCACGCAGAAGAACCCAGCGCGCAAGCATCCCGTCACCGCTCTCCTGACCGCCCTGGTCACCCTCCTCGGCCTCCTCGCCCTCGGCAGCCTCGCCCCGGCCCAGGCCGCACCAGCAACTCCCGCCGCCACCGGACTGCACATCAGCGACGGCCGCCTGCTGGAGGGCAACGGCAACGACTTCGTCATGCGCGGGGTCAACCACGCCCACACCTGGTACCCCGGCGAGACCCAGTCGCTGGCCGACATCAAGGCGACCGGCGCCAACACCGTCCGCGTCGTGCTCTCCGACGGGTTCCGCTGGAGCAGGAACAGCCCGGACGACGTGGCCGCCGTCATCGCCCAGTGCAAGGCCAACCGGCTCATCTGCGTACTGGAGGTGCACGACACCACGGGGTACGGGGAGGACGCCGCCGCCGGCACACTGGATCACGCCGCCGACTACTGGATCAGCCTGAAGGACGTCCTCGCCGGTCAGGAGGACTACGTCGTCATCAATATCGGCAACGAGCCCTGGGGCAACACCGACCCGGCCGGCTGGACCGCACCCACGACCGCCGCGATCCAGAAGCTGCGCGCCGCCGGATTCGCGCACACGATCATGGTGGACGCGCCCAACTGGGGCCAGGACTGGCAGGGCGTCATGCGGGACAACGCCCAGGCCGTCTACGACGCCGACGCCACCGGCAACCTGATCTTCTCGATCCACATGTACAGCGTCTACAACACCGCGCAGAAGGTCACCGACTACCTGAACGCGTTCGTGGACGCCGGACTGCCCCTGGTCATCGGTGAGTTCGGAGGCCCCGCCGACCAGTACGGCGACCCCGACGAGGACACCATGATGGCCACCGCCGAGCAGCTGAAGCTCGGTTACATCGCCTGGTCCTGGAGCGGCAACACGGACCCGATCCTCGACCTGACGATCGGCTTCGACCCCACGCAGCTCAGTTCCTGGGGTGAGCGCATCTTCCACGGCGCCGACGGCATCGCCCAGACCTCCCGCGAGGCCACCGTCTACGGCGGCGCCACGGAGGACACCGAGGCCCCGACCGCGCCCGGCGCCCCGACCGCCTCCGCGGTGACGGACACCTCCGCCACGCTCGGCTGGACCGCGGCCTCCGACAACGTTGCCGTCACCGGCTACGACGTCGTCCGCGTCGACGGCACCACGGAGACGGCCGTCGCCTCCTCCGCCACCACCGGCGTCACCGTCACCGGACTCGGCGCCGGCACCGCCTACACGTTCGCGGTGTACGCGCGCGACGCCGCCGGGAACCGTTCGGCGCGCTCGGCCACGGTGGGCGTCACCACGGACGAGGGCGGCAGCACGCCGGGCGCGAGCTGCTCCGTCGGCTACCGGGTCGTCGGCGAGTGGCCGGGCGGCTTCCAGGGCGAGATCACCATCCGCAACACCGGCACCACCGTCATCGACGGCTGGACGCTGGGCTTCGCCTTCGCAAACGGCCAGACCGTCAGCAACATGTGGGGCGGAATCCCCACGCAGAACGGCGGTGCGGTGAGCGTCGCGCCCGCCTCGTACACCTCGTCGATCGCCGCGAAGGGCTCGGTCACCGTCGGATTCACCGCCGGTCGCAGCGGTACGAACGCCGCGCCGAGCGCGTTCACCCTCAGCGGTGGCGCCTGCGCCGCCGCCTGAGGCCCGGCCCGGCCCGGCGGAGACCGCCGGGCCGGGCACGGCGCCCGTGACGCCGGCCGGTGTGCGTGATTCAGCGCCGCCAGAACAGGTGGTGCGTCACACCGCTCGGGCTGGGCACGACGTCCAGGTGGAACCGGTCGAGCAGATCGTCGGGCGACTCCCAGAGCCGAACCCCGGAGCCGAGCTTCACCGGTGCGACCACCACGTGCAGGGTGTCGACGAGATCGGCGTCGAGGAACTCCCGGACGGTGGTCGCCCCGCCCCCGAGCCGGACGTCCTTGCCCTGCGCCGCCTCCCGTGCCGTGGCGAGGACCGCGGCGGGCTCGTCGTCGACGAAGTGGAACGTGGTGTCGGAGAGGGTGAACGAAGGGCGCGTGTGGTGGGTCATCACGAAGACCGGGGTGTGGAACGGCGGTTCGTCGCCCCACCAGCCACGCCACTCGTGGTCCTTCCAGGCTCCGCGGTGCGGGCTGAACTTGTTGCGGCCCATGATCTCGGCGCCGATGTTGTGCGTGAAGTCCCGGGTGAAGTAGTCGTCGAGGCCGCGGCTCCCTCCGGGGTCGGTGCGGTTGGGCCAGCTCGCCGTGGCACCGGCCCAGGACATCAGGGCCCCGGGGTCGGCGTGCCCGAACGGCCGCTCCGGGCTCTGGCCCTCGCCGGCGCCGAATCCGTCGCTCGACACCGTGAAGTTCTGCACTCGCAGCAGCTGTGCCACGTGCGTCCTCCTCCTGTGGTTGTTGACCCTGATGAGACTGCTGACCCCGCTGAAAGTCATCGCCGCCACGCCGATGACCGCCCCCGGCGCCGGGCGACGGGGCCGGGCCTCAGCCGGTGCCGGTGGTACGTACCCCTCCCCGGCCTGCGGCTACGCGATCTTCCGGCGCCCCCGCGAGTGGCCGGAGCCCTGCCGGCTCTGATATCCCTGACCGACGTCAGAGGGTACGAGCACGGCAGCGAAGGGGCACCCGCCATGGGAGGCAGACCGTCGCTGGGCCGCCGGTTCGGGTGGCTGTGGGCCGCGTACTCGGTCAGCACCTTCGGCACGCGGCTCGCGTTCGACGCGTTCCCCCTGATGGCGATCCTGGTGCTCCACTCCGGGCCGACGGCGGTGTCGGTCCTGGCCGCCGCCGGGCTGGCCGTCGGCGCCGTGATCGCGATCCCGCTCGGCCCGTGGGTCGACCTCCGCCGCAAACGGCCCGTGATGATGGCGATGGACCTCATCCGCTTCGGGGCGCTGCTGACCGTCCCCGTCGCGTACGCGCTCGATCTGCTCGGCTTCGTCCAGTTGCTGGTCGTGTCCGTTGTCGTCGCGTCCGCCGACATCACCTTCGGCGCGGCCGCGGACGCGTATCTGAAATCGCTCGTGCCCTCGCGGGACCTGGTCACCGCCAACGGGCGGTTCGAGTCCACGTCCTGGACCGCCACCATGCTGGGGCCGCCGCTGGGCGGGGCCGCGATCGGCATGTTCGGGCCGGTGATCACGGTGCTGGCCGACGCGGTCAGCTATCTGCTCTCGGCCCTGGGGCTCCGGGCGATCGGCGGCAAGGAGCCACCGCCCGGCAGCGGGGAGCGGCCTCGGCTGCGGGCCGGTGATCTGCTCGACGGCTGGCGCCACATCCTCACCGACCCGGCGCTCCGCCCGCTGTTCTTCAACACGGTCCTGACCAGCGGTCTGATCATGGCGACCGCGCCGGTGCTCGCCGTCCTCATGCTGAGCGACCTCGGCTTCGCGCCCTGGCAGTACGCCCTCGGCTTCGCCGCGCCCTGCATCGGCGGCCTGATCGGCTCCCGCATGGCGGGCGGCCTGGTCACCCGGTTCGGCCGGCACCGGGTGATGCTCTTCACCGGGTGGCTGCGGGCCTGCTGGCTGGTGGGACTGGTCTTCGTCGGGCCGGGCACGGTGGGCCTGCTCACCGTCATGGTGGTCGAGCTCGGGCTGATCACGTCCATGGGCGTCTTCAACCCGGTGTTCGCCACGTACCGGCTGGAGCACACGGACACGGGCCGCGTCGCCCGCACCCTGTCCGCCTGGTCGGTCAGCAGCAAGGCGACCGTCGCCCTCCTGACCGCGCTCTGGGGGCCGCTGGCCGCGCTCACCGGCCCGCGCACGGCGATCGGCGTCGCCGGCCTGCTCATGCTGGCGACCCCGCTGCTCCTGCCGCGCCGGGAGCCGGCGGAGGGCAAGGGCGTACCGGACGGGGGCGGCACCGAGGCCGAGGCCGATACCGGCCGGAGCCGTACGACCTGACGTCCACGGCCGGGGACACGGTGCCGAGCCCCTTCGGGTCAGTTCAGGGCTGGTCGCTGCGGGCCGTCGTCCCGGCGTCCAGCGCCGGGGCGATCACCTCGAAGGCCTGGTCGAGCAGGGCGGCCGGTGACTCGGCACCGTTGCCGGTGCTCCAGCGGTGCAGTACGGCGTCGAACGCGTTCAGCGCCATGCCCGCCGCCATCCTGGGATAGAAGTCCGCGCCGGCGTCGAGCCCCAGCCGCTGCGCCACCTCCTGCGCCAGGTCGTCGCGCCACTGCGCCTGGCGTTCCAGGAAGCGCGCGAGCAGGGCGGGGGTCCGCAGGATCAGCCGGACCACGCGCAGCGCCCGGTCCCCGTGGTCGGCGCATTCACCGAGGGGCACCCACACCGCCCGCAGCAGCGCGACGGAGGGCGGTTCCGCGGCGGGGCGCGTCGCGAGCTCGGCGCGGATGCCGGTGCCCATGTCGGCCAGGAACTGGACGACCACGTCCTCCTTGGACGCGAAGTAGCGGAAGAACGTCCGCTTGGAGACGCCGGCGGCGACCACGATCTCGTCGACCGTGACGGCGTCGAACCCCTTCCGGGCCAGCAGTTGGAGGGCCGCTTCCGTCAGTTCGTCGGAGACGAGCCGGCGCTTGCGCTGGGCCATGGTCATGTCGGGGCGGCTGCTCACCACCCCAGGGTATTGCATGCCTTTAATGACACCAAGTGCCACGTTGACACTTGATGCCGTCAGAGGCAGCCTGTGTCGTATGACACCGCAGCAACGCTGGACTTCCGAGCAGATCCCGGACCAGACCGGGCGCGTGATCGTCGTCACCGGGGCCAACAGCGGCCTCGGGCTGGCCACCACCCGGGCCCTCGCCCGGCGCGGCGGGCATGTGATCCTCGCCGTGCGCGACGAGGAGAAGGGCCGCCGCGCGGTCGCGGACCTCACCGCCGGGCAGCCGGACGCGCGTCTTGAGGTGCGCCGGCTCGACCTGGCCGACCTCGACTCCGTACGGTCCTTCGCCGACCGGCTGCACGCCGACCGCGGGCGGCTGGACGTGCTCGTCAACAACGCCGGAGTGATGGCGCCGCCCCGGACCCTGAGCCCCCAGGGCCACGAGGTGCAGTTCGCGTCCAACCACCTCGGCCACTTCGCCCTCACCGGGCTGCTGCTCGACCTGCTGGGCGCCGGGAGCGATCCCCGTGTCGTCACGGTGAGTTCGGCCAATCACCGCAAGGCCCGGATCCACTTCGACGACCTCACGGGCGAGCGCCGGTACACGCCGATGGGTTTCTACAACCAGTCCAAGCTCGCCAACGCCGTCTTCGGCCACGAACTCCACCGTCGGCTGACCGCGGCCGGCAGCCCGGTGCGCAGCCTGCTCGCCCACCCCGGTTACGCCGCCACCGGGCTGCAGACCGAGGGGCCCGTCGCCCTGGTGAAGCTGCTGTTCGGCCGCGTCCTCACACCGCTCGCCCAGAGCCCGGACCGGGGCGCCCTGTCCCAGCTGTACGCGGCGACGGATCCGAGTGCGCGGGGCGGCGAGTTCATCGGGCCGGACGGGATGGGCGAACTGCGGGGCGGGCCGACCCGGGTGGAGCTGTCCGCCGGGGCGGCGGACGCCGCGACCGGTCAGCGGCTGTGGGAACTGTCGGAGCGGGCGACGGGCGTGCGGTTCGCGTTCCCCGCATCCGTCTGAACGGTTCGGCTGCCCGCGCCCTCCCCCATGGCGGTGCGGGCGGTCAGCCCGTCGGGCCCCGGGCAGGCAGATGCACGGCGGTCAGTCCGTCCGGACCCGGGCGTGCAGATGCACGTCGTGGCGGCCGTCCGCCTGCAGCCACGCCGAGCGCCGGACGCCCTCCACGGCGAAGCCCGCCTTCTCCGCCACCCGGCACGACGCGTGGTTGGCGGTGGCGTGCTCCAGGGCGATCCGGTGGAAGCCCCACGCGTCCATCGCCCACTGCGTCACCACCGTGACCGCGCTCGGGCACAGCCCCCGGCCGCGCGCCAACGGCACGGTCCAGTAGGCGATTTCGGCCGTGCCGTCCTGGAGGTCGAAGGCCTTCAGGGCGACCCGGCCCAGCAGTGTGCCGCCGTCCGCCGCATCGACGAGCGCCCAGTGGGCGCCGGTCCCGGCCGTCCACTCCGCCTGCCAGGCAGCGATCCACTCCTCCGCCTCGGCCACGGAATCCGCTCTGCGCACATGCCGGCGCTGGATCGCCGGATCACGGAAGGCCTCCAGGACCGCCGCGGCATCGGTGCGGAGCCATGGGCGCAGCAGCGCCTCCTCCCCTACGGGCAGGGCGGGATGGCCGGTGGCGGCCGGTGTGCCGGCAGGGATCGAGGGGCCAACCAGGGACGGCATGACGGGCATTCTCACAGACGCCCGCCGGGGAGGGGCCGGACGGGCCGGACGGGCGGAGGGAGGTCCGGCACGCGCGCGCCGCGCCCCTCCCGTGCGCCCGCCCGCATGCGCGCCCCCATGCTCGTCCTCCGCCCCGCCGGATTTGGATAAGGTGCCGTTTCGACAGCAGCGTTCTTCGGGGGAGACACGAGTTCATGAGCGGTCAGCAGCCAAACCGGGGCGGCGCCTCGCAGGTCTTCCAGCCACTGGCGGCGGACGACCCGGCCACCATCGCCGGATACCGTCTCGCCGCCAAGCTCGGCGCGGGCGGTATGGGCAAGGTGTACCTGTCGTACACCCCCGGCGGACGGCCCGTCGCCATCAAGGTGATCCGGCCCGAGTTCGGCGAGGACCCCGAGTTCCGGCGGCGGTTCGCGCAGGAGGTGCAGTCCGCGCAGCGCGTGCAGGGGCTGTTCACCGCGCCGGTCATCGACGCCGACACCAACGGTGCGCAGCCGTGGCTCGCCACCGCGTACGTGCCGGGGCCCTCGCTCGCCGACGCGGTCGCCGCGCACGGGGCGCTGCCGGTCGAGGCGGTGCTGCTGCTGATCGCCGGCATGGCGGAGGCGCTGCACGTCATCCACGGCGCGGGCATCGTGCACCGCGACCTCAAGCCGTCGAACGTGCTCCTCGCAGCGGACGGGCCGCGCGTCATCGACTTCGGCATCGCGTACGCGGCCGACGCGACGTCGCTCACCGGCAGCGGCGTCACCATCGGCACCCCGTCGTTCATGGCGCCGGAGCAGGCCGCGGGGCGCCGGGTCACCCCGGCCACCGACATCTTCGCGCTCGGCCAGGTCGCGGCCTACGCGGCCACGGGCTCACCGGCCTTCGGCGAGGGGACCTCGCACGGGGTGCTCTACCGGATCGTCCACGAGGAGCCGGACCTCAGCGGCGTCCCGGAACGGCTGATGGAGCTCGTCGGCCGGTGCCTGTCCAAGGACCCGGAGGCCAGGCCCTCGGTCGCCGAGGTCATCACGCTGTGCCAGACCGCGAACGCGGAAACGGTGCTGCGCCGCCCGGAGGACTGGCTGCCGAGCCCGGTCGCCGCCGACATCACGGTCCGCGCGGCCGCGCCCGCCCCGGTGCAGACCCCGCCGCCCCCGGCCGCCGCCCCGGCGGCGTACTCGCCCACGACTCCGGTGGCCCCGAGCACGCCGCCCCCGGGGTACGGCCCGCCGGTCACGCCCCCGCCCGTCCAGAGCCAGGCGGCGCATCCCACGCAGCCCGCTCACCCCGCTCACCACCCCGCCCAGCCGTACCAGCCGGTCTCCCAGGCGCAGGTCCACGCCCCGACGCAGTTCCCCACCGGGTACCCGGCGCAGGACCAGACGTACCCCGGTCACCGCCCGCCCCAGGGGCCGGGCCCGACGCCGCAGCCCGCGAAGGGCCGCGGCGGCCGGATCGCCGCCATCGTCATCGCCGCCGCGCTCGTCCTCGGCATCGCGGGCGGCGGGACGGCGTACTTCCTGCTCAAGGACGACGGGAAGAAGTCGCAGAGCAACGAGTCGCCCAAGGACAACAGCACACCCAAGGAAGGCAGTTCGTCACCGGGTGCGGATGACGAGAGCACGGACACCGCGACCGACCCGAAGCCCTCCGCCAAGGCCGATCCGAAGCCGGCCGACTACCCGGGCATCAATCTCACCGCCGGCTACCACCTGACCCTCGGGGACGAGGACGTCCGCCCGCAGGACGGCGAGGACAGTGGGTACGAACTGTCCTACGACACCGGCGGCTACCTCGACGCCGAGGCGGAGGGCGGGCGCCTCGTCCTGCTCGACCCGGGCCAGGAGGGATCGTTGGAGACCTGCCGCTCGGACACCCGGTTCACCAGCAACATCTACGTGGACAAGCTCTCCAAGGGACGGCAGGTCTGCATCACGACCGGCACGGGGCACCTGGCGCTCCTCACGTACCAGGGCCACTCCCCCGAGGACTCGCCCAGTGACTACATGACGATCGACCTGACCGTCTGGCGCAACGCGACTGGCTGAGACTGGAGTTGCCGTGCGGCGGCCTGCCCTGCGGCGGGCCGCCGCAAGGGCCGGGTGGTGGAATGCGGTTGCGGTTCCCGGCCTGCCGGAAGGCAGCTTGCGGGAATGTCCTCATCGTCCCCATCGCTCCGGCTCGTGCCGGTCACGTCCGACAACGTCGAGGCGGCCTGCGCACTCACCGTCCGGCCCGATCAGAACGGACTCGTGAAGCCCGCCGCCTGGTCGCTGGCCCAGGCCTGCACCAGCCCCGACACGGTGAGACGCTCGTCGGCTTCGTCATGGCCTTCCTCGGCGTGCGCTTCGCCCCGGACCGGCCCGGCGACCCGCTGCGGTCCGGACTCTGGCGGCTGAACATCGCCGCCGCGCAACAGGGGCGCGGATACGGGCGGTTCGCCGTCGGGGCCGTGAACGACGAGCTGCGCCGGCGCGGGACACCGCGGACGACCGTCACCTACGTCCCCGGAGCGCACGGGCCCGAGGAGTTCTACCGGAAACTCGGCTTCCGTACGACCGGTGAGACGAGCGGCGACCAGGTCGTCGCGGAGCTGGAGCTCGGCACGGCGACTGCGGGGGACACCCGTCAGCGGTAGTCCTCCGGGTGGCCCTGCATCCAGGTGTTGATGCGGTCCCGCGTGCCGGTCAGGTCGTCGAAGTGCTTCTCCAGGTTGGCGGTCGAGATGTCACCCGCCAGCCCGGTCCACAGCGTGCTCAGCCACCCCAGGGGCTCCTTGAAGTGGTTCGGGCGCCCGTCGTCCACCTTCATCGCCCGGTCCAGGCCGGTCAGTTCCTCGTGCACCCGGCCCAGGAAGTAGGCGCAGTCCCCCGCGCCCGGGGTGCAGGTGTCGTCGAGCGTGGCCTGCAGTCCGGCGAAGGCGTCGCGCACCTCCTCCGGCCGCTTGGCGGCCGTCTCCAGGTCCGCCTGCGCCTCGACCGCCTCCGAGGCCGCCGCCGACGCCTTCGCATCGGCCTCGGCACGCTCGATCGCGTCGTTCGCCGCCGAGGCGTCCGTCGACGGGGCCACGTACGGCACATCGCCCCCGGGCCCGTCCGAAGTGGCCGCCTGCGAACAGGCGCTCAGGGACGCCACCAGCGCGGCCGCCACCGCCAGCACGGCAGCATTCCTCCGGGCGCGCGTGCGGATACGGACAGACATGTGAGGCCCCCCTCGTCGGCTGGCCCAGACCATATCGCGCGCCGTCACGGCGGCGAGCGGAAGACCGGCCAGAGGTCAGCCGGTGATCAGCTTCTGGAGCGCGGGCGCGTACAGGTCGGCGATGCGCTCCGGGGTGGCCTGGGCACCCGCGCCCTCGCGGTGGAGGCCGAGGGTCGCGCCGAGGCCCAGGAGGTGGCCGGCCAGGAGTTCGGCGCGCAGGGCGCGGTCGTGGCCGGGGAGCCGGGCGGTCAGGGCGTCGGTGACCTGTTCGTGGAACCGGTCGCGCAGCAGCGAGCGTTCGTCCTGGTTGCCGAGGGAGAACACGACGCGCAGCAGCGGGTCGGACTGGCGCTCGCGGCGGTGGGTCACCAGCGTGACGACCATGTGGCGGCCCAGGACGTCGAGCGGGGCGTCGAAGAGCTCCGCGGCGGCCGGGCCGAAGTCGGCCACCGTGTTGAAGAGTTCCTCCTTGCGGCCGAAGTGCTTGACCACCAGGGACGGGCTCACCCCCGCGTCGGCCGCGATGCTGCGGATCGTCACCTCGGCGTACGGGCGCTGGGTGAACGCCCGGCGCGCCGCGCGCAGGATCGCGGACCGGCCGGTGCCGCCCGCCGCCGCGGGGTCGGGGGCCGTCGCGATGGCCTGGCCGCCGGTCATGCGCCCTCCTGGATTCCTGCCGCCCGCACACCCGCCTCGCGGGTCGCCGGTGCCTTGCGGTTCTCTCCGACCGTACCCGCCCCGGCGGGCTTGTGGCCCGGCAGGAACAGCGTGACGACGAGGGCCGCGAGGGCCGCGCCCGCCGCGATCACGAAGACCAGCTGGTACGCGTGGAGCGTCGGGGCGGTCCTGCCGCCCGCCTGGAAGGTGATGTTGGCCAGCACCGCGGCGACGGTCGCGCTGCAGAAGGCCTGCCCGATGGAGCGCATGAGGGTGTTCAGGCCGTTGGCCGCCCCGGTCTCGCTGACCGGGACGCCCCGCATCACGAGCGCGGGCAGCGCCGAGTAGGCGATAGCCGTGCCGGAGGCGACGACCGTGGCGCCCGCGACGATCAGCCACAGGCTGTGGCTGGTGAAGTACCGCACCCCGTAGCCGACGGCGATGATCCCGGCCGCGAGCGCGAGGCTCACCTTGGGACCGTGCTTGGCCGAGATCCGGGCCGAGACGGGCGACAGCGCCACCATCGCCAGGCCGCCGGGCAGCAGGCACAGTCCGCTGACGACGAGGGAGGCGCCGAGCCCGTACCCCGTGGCCTTCGGCTCCTGCACCATCTGGGCGGTGACCAGCGAGTTCGCGTAGAACGCGAAGCCGATCAGCAGGGCCGCGACGTTGGTGAGCAGGACGGCCGGGCGCGCCGAGACCCGCAGGTCGACCATGGGGGTGCTCACGCGGAGCTCGTACGCGCCCCAGAGCAGTGCCACCACCACCGCGGTCACGAGCAGGCCGACCGTGCGGCTCGATCCCCAGCCCCAGTCGGCGCCCTGGGTGACGGCGAGCAGGAGGCAGACGAGGGCGACCGACAGGCCCAGGGCCCCGATCGCGTCGAAGCGGCCGCGGCTGCGCAGCGGGGACTCCGGTACGCACGCCAGCACCAGCACGATGTCGACGATGCCGATCACTCCGGAGACCCAGAACATCGTGTGCCAGTCGAAGTTCTCCACGACGAGCGCCGCGACCGGCAGGCCGATGGCGGCGCCGATCCCGAGCGTCGAGCTCATCAGGGCGACGGCCGACAGCACCCGCTCGGGCGGCAGTTCGTCGCGCAGGATGCTGATGCCCAGGGGCACGACGGCGATCGCGGCGCCCTGAAGGGCGCGGCCGGTGATCAGCACCCCGATGTGGGAGCTGACCGCGCAGAGCACGGAGCCCACGACCAGCACCCCGAGCGAGGCCACGAGCACCCGGCGCTTGCCGTACATGTCGCCGACCCGGCCGAGGACCGGGGTGAAGACCGCGCCGGTGAGGAGGGTGACGGTGACCAGCCAGCTCGCGGCCGCGGGGGTGGCGCCGGTCAGCTCGGGGATGTGCGGCAGCAGCGGGACGACGATCGTCTGCATGACGGCGACCACGACCCCGCAGAAGGCCAGCACGCCGACGGCGAAGCGGGGGTGCGGGGCCCGGACCTCGGGGGCCGCTGGGGTGGCTGGGACCGGTATGTCCGCGGGCATGGTTCTCCGTACGGTGCTCGGCGGCGACGGGGTGCACGCCGACAAGGGGTGCACGTCTGTTCACCCCCAGGGTAAACGCTTGTGCACCCCCTCGGCGACGTGTCGTCGAAAGGCCGCGTTAGCCTCGGATCCGAGGGCCGGTACGGGCGATGCGCCGCGCGTACGGCGATATCCACGAGAAAGCTGAGGTGGCTGCGATGGCGAAGGTTCCGGCAGCGGCGGTGGCGGCGGGCGGACTGGTCGGCGGCTACGCCGTCGCACGGTGGACCAGGAAGCGTCCGCTGGGCGGGGTCGCTCTCGCCGCCGCGGGCGGTGTCGCGGCGTACGAGTGGAACCGGCAGGCCGGACCGCGTGCCGCCGTCGCCCTGACCACCGCGTACGTGGCCGCCTTCGCGGGCTCGCACCCGCTGGCGAAGAAGGTCGGCGCCTGGCCCGCCGTCTTCACCGTGGCCGGCACCGTGGCCGCCGCGTCCTGGGCGGTCACCCGCCGCGCCGCCTGAACGGGAGCTCCGTCCGCCGCGCCGCCCCGGCCGCCCGGCGGAAGTTTCTTCCCCCCGCGGTGAACGCGGGCGGGGCAGGCCCCGTATGGATGGGTACTCCCCCGCGTAACCCGGGTGCGTGTCCGAACGAATCGACAGGGCGGACACGCACCCGGCCCCCTACGCCCCGAACGCCCGCGACACCGAGTAGATCAGCAGACCGGCCAGCGCGCCGACCACCGTGCCGTTGATCCGGATGAACTGCAGGTCACGGCCGATGTGCGCCTCGATCTTCTTCGACGTCTGGTCCGCGTCCCAGCCGGCCACCGTGTCGCTGATCAACGACGTGATCTCCGCCCGGTACGTCGTGACGACGTAGACGGCCGCGTCCTCCAGCCAGCCCTCCAGCTTCGCCTGGAGCCGCCCGTCCGTCGCCAGCCGGGCACCCAGCGCCATCAGAGAGGCACGGGCGCGCAGCCGCAGCTCGCTCCGCTCGTCCTCCGCCGCCGCGATCACCATCTGCCGCACCGACGACCACGCGGACGCGATCACGTCCTGGACCTCGCCGCGCCCCAGGATCTCCGACTTCAGCCGCTCCACCCGGGCCCGGGTCTCCGAGTCCGTCTGGAGATCGGCCGCGAAGTCCGTCAGGAACGTGTCGATCGAGCCGCGCGCCGGATGGCCCGGCATGTCGCGCATCTCGGTGACGAACCGCAGCAGCTCCTTGTAGACCCGCTCGCCCACCCGCTTGTCGACGAACCGCGGGGTCCAGCCCGGCGCCCCGCCCTGCACCGCGTCCATCACCGAGTCGTTGTGCTCCACCAGCCAGTCGTGGGCCCGGGCGCAGACCAGGTCCACCACCTTGCGGTGGCCGCCGTCCGCGACGACCTTCTCCAGCATCTTCCCGAGACCGGGGCCGACCTCCGCCGCGTTCGCCCGCCGGGTGATCGCCTCACCGACCACGGCCTGCACGTCGGAGTCGCGCAGGACGGTCAGCGCGCCACGCAGCGCGGTCGACAGCTCCGCCGTCACCCGGTCCGCGTGTTCCGGCTCCGCGAGCCACGCGCCGAGCCGGCCGCCGATGGCCAGGGAGTGGATGCGGTCGCGGACGACATCGCCCGACAGAAAGTTCTCCCCGACGAAGGAACCGAGGGAGGCCCCCAGCTGGTCCTTCTTGGTGGGAATGATGGCGGTGTGCGGAATCGGCAGGCCGAGCGGACGCTTGAAGAGGGCAGTGACGGCGAACCAGTCGGCCAGCGCACCCACCATTCCCGCCTCGGCGGCCGCCGCGACGAAGCCCGGCCAGCCGCTCACCCCCTCGTTCTTCGCCCAGGTGGCGAGGACGTACACCAGCGCGACCAGCAGAAGGAGGCCGGTGGCCGTGGTCTTCATACGGCGTACGCCACGACGCTTCTCCTCGTCCGCCGCCGTGTACGCGAACGAGGCGAGGGAGGCGCCCGGGCGCCGGACACCCGCCACCGGGCTCCCACGCCCGCCCGCACCCCCGCCCGGGGGCGCGCCCGTGCCGGCGCTCCGCTCGTCCGGTCCGGTGCCTTCGATCCGTTCCATCCGCTCCACCCGTCCGCGTGCCCAGCGCCCCCGGCGCCCCGTACGCATTGTCCCTGCCTGACCTACTCCCGGGCCGCACGTCGAGTTCCCCGCGCCCTGCCGCATCATGGGAACCGGTCCACGAACGAACGAACGAGGAGACACACCGTCCATGCCCAGGCGCCAGGGGTACACCCTGCTCATAGCCCTCGTGGCGGGCACCGCCGCGCTCGCCGCCGTCGTGGCGTTCGCGGGCTCGCTGCTGTTCTCCGGGCCCCGGGCGAAGGCGGCTGCCACCACCGCCCCGCAGGGCGTGGCCCGGACGCCCGCAGCGCCCGCCCACTCCACCGGTCTCTGGCTCGCCACCTGGGCCGCGGCACCCGTCCGCGGGGAACTCGACCCGGACCGGGGCACCGACCCGAGCCTGCGCACCATCCGTAACGTCGTGCACACCAGCATCGGCGGCACCGAGGCCCGGATCACCCTCTCCAACCTCTTCGGTACGCATCCGCTCCTCATCGACCACGCCACCGTGAACACCCGCCCGGTGACGTTCCGCGGCGCCCCCTCCGTCACCGTCGCCGCCGGCCGGCAGATCGTCAGCGACCCCGTCGTCGTCCCGGTCGTCGCCGACGCCGATCTCGTCGTCACCCTGCGCACCCCCACCGCCCGGGGCCCCGTCACCCTCCACCCCGGCAGCCACCAGACCTCGTACACCGAGGACCCGGACGGCACCTGGAGCACCGCCGACTGGCGCTACCTCACCGCCGTGGACGTGCGGGGCGAGACCTCCACCGGAACCCTCGTCGCGATCGGCGACTCCCTCACCGCGGGCAGCGGCTCCACCACCGACGCGAACAGCCGCTGGCCCGACGTCCTCGCCGACCGGCTGCACGGCCGGTACGCGGTCGTGAACCAGGGCATCGCCGGCAACCGCATCCTGCGCGACGGCATCGGCCCGCGCGCCCTCAGCCGCTTCGACCGCGACGTCCTGGGCGTCACCGGGGTGAAGACCGTCGTCATCGCCCTCGGCATCAACGACGTCCAGGCCTCCCCCCAGGAGACGGACCCGGCCAGGATCACGGACGCCCTGCGCGCCCTGACCCAGCGCGCGCACGCCCGCGGGCTGCGGGTCATCGGCGCGACCCTGATGCCGTACGAGGGCCATCGCAACTGGACCCCCGCCCGGAACGCCGTACGCACCGCGGTCAACGAGACGATCCGGGCGGGCGGTGTCTTCGACCAGGTCCTCGACTTCGACCGCGCGGTCCGCGACCCGTCCCTGCCGGACCGGCTGCTGCCCGCCTACGACTCGGGCGACCACCTGCACCTGACCGACGCCGGCTACCAGCGCCTGGGCTCCCTGCCCGACGTGGCCGACCTGCTGCGCGCCCAGCCGTCGTCGGACGCGCTGTGAGCGGGGGCGGCGAGCGGGAGCGAAGGCCCTAACGGTCGCCGTCGCCCTTCTCCAGCCGCGGACGCTCACGCTCCGCGTCCCGCAGCCGCTGCTTCTCGGCCTTGCTCCGCTTCTGCCACACACCGACACCGCCCATCAGCGCGAAGCCGGTGATCCGCACCCGGGGAGCATCCGGTGCGGGAACCCCGGCGTCCTTCGAGTGCTCGCCGAAGCCGCCCATGATGCCGAAGCCACGCACGTCCACGTTCAGGTCCGGGGGGACCGTCACATGAATGCCACCCATGATCGTGAAGCAGCGGATGACCACCTCACCGGACTCGAAATTCGCCTCGCGCAGATCGATGTTGCCGCCGCCCCACATCGCGAACGCGGTGAACACCCGGCCGATGGTCCAGTTCCCCTGACGCCGGAACCCGCCCCAGAGCGCGAAGCCGCCCTTCGACGTGGCCGGCTTGCCGATCCGGTCCGGCCAGCGGGCCATCGACCCCGTCCGGGGCTGCCCCGCGACGACCGGGGCCACCGGGGCACCACCGGGGGCGGGCAGATCGCGGACCAGCGGTTCGAGCTCACCGTGCGTACGGGCCTTGTAGGCCGCGTCGAGCCGCGTCTCGAACTCCTCCATCCGCAGCCGGCCCTCGGCCACCGCCTCGCGCAGGACCTCGGCGATCCGTTCACGTTCGGCATCGGAGGCGCGCATATCCGGAAGTTCGCTTGTCATACCGTGCAGCCTATTGAACGCGTCCGCTCCCGTCACCGATTCAAAGACCGGTGGCCGACGCGTACATCTTCGCGATGACCGCCTCGATGTCCGGCTCCCGCACCGACAGATCCACCAGCGGGTAGTCCGCGGCGATCCGGGCCACCAGCGGGGCCGCCGAAGCCGACGCCGGGAACGCCAGCCACTGCCGCACCCCCTCCACCTTCACCGTGCGCACCGAGGACTCCGACTCCAGCCGGATCGGCGGGAGTTCACGCTCCAGATCCACCACGAGCATCCGCTCGCTCTCGCCCACCTCATGCAGCCCCGCGAGCGCACCGTCGTACATCAGACGGCCGTGGTCGATCACCATCACCCGCTTGCACAGCTGCTCGATGTCGGTCAGGTCGTGCGTGGTGAGCAGCACCGTCGTACCGCGCTCCGCGTTCAAGTCCCGCAGGAATCCACGGACCTTGGCCTTGGACACCACATCGAGGCCGATCGTCGGCTCGTCCAGGTACAGCACCTCCGGATCGTGCAGCAGCGCCGCCGCGATGTCGCCACGCATCCGCTGCCCGAGCGACAGCTGCCGCACCGGCACGTCCAACAGCTCCGCCAGGTCCAGGAGTTCGATGCAGCGGTCCATGTTGGCGCGGAAGCGGGCATCGGGAATCCGGTACATCCGGTGGACCAGCCGGTACGAGTCACGCAGCGGCAGGTCCCACCACAGCGTGGTGCGCTGCCCGAAGACCACCCCGATCCGCTGCGCCAGCCTCGTACGCTCCCGGGACGGATCGATGCCCGCCACCCGCAGCGAACCGCCGCTCGGCGTGAGAATGCCGGTCAGCATCTTGATCGTCGTCGACTTCCCCGCCCCGTTCGGGCCGATGTAGCCGACCATCTCACCGCGTGCCACCCGGAAACTGATCCCGTCGACAGCCCGCACCTCGCGGCGTTCGCTGCGCAGGAAACCCGTCCTGCGGCGGACGTCGAAGACCTTCTCGACACCGTCGAGCTCGATGAAGTCCGTATCCATACCCTTCACACCCCTTCACGCCCCTTCTCGCCCGTCACTCCGTCAACTTCCCGTGCTCCGGTACGCCCTCAGCCCCGCCCGCCACGCCAGACCGGCACCCACCCAGCACACGCCCGCCACCAGCGGCGACAGGAACGCCACCCAGTCCGGCAGCCCCAACGGATAGTCCCGGCCCAGCACATACAGACAAGGCAGCCAGTTCACGAAAGCCAGCGGCACGACGAACGTCACCCCGCGCACCAGATCCGTCGCGAAAACCGACGGCGGGTACTGGAGCAGCGTCGCCCCTCCGTACGTAAAGGAGTTCTGCACCTGCGAGGCATCCTGCGCGACGAACTGGAACGCCCCGCCGGCCACGAACACCGCCGAGAAGATCGCCGCCCCGCTCAGCACCATCAGCGGCACCAGCACCACCTTCGCCACGGTCCACTCGATGTCCAGCGTCACCAGCGCATAGCCGAACACCAGCAGCCCCTGGGACACCCGCCCCAGCCTGCGCAGCGCGAACCGGTCCGCCGCCACCTGCGCGATCACCGGGACCGGCCGCACCAGCAACGTGTCCAGCGTGCCGTCCCGCACCCGCTGGCCCAGCCGGTCCATCGACCCCATCAGCAGATCCGCCAGCCCGAACGCCGTACCCGCCGACCCGTACAACAGGGCGATCTCCGGCAGCGTGAACCCGCCCAGCACATCCACGTGCGAGAACATCAGCACGATCGTGACGAAGTCGAACGCCGTCGCCGCGAAGTTCCCGAGCGCCATCATCACGAACGAAGCCCGGTACGCCATCGTCGAGCGCAGCCACATCGCGACGATCAGCCCGTACGCCCGGACCCCCTCGACCACCCGCGACCGGGGAACGAACACCGCATCGGGCGCGTCCCCCACGACCGCGTCCACCACCTCAGCCACCCTGGACCACCACCCTCCGCGTCGCCACCGACTGCACCAACCGCCCCGCCAGCAGCAGCACCAGCGCCCAGCCCGCCTGGAACGCGTACACCCGCACCAGGCCCCAGCCCGTGTGCTTGCCGAGGAACACATCGGCCGGCACCTGGAGCAGCGCCGACCACGGCAGCGCCCGCGCCACCTCACCCAGCAGCCCCGGGAACAGATTCAGCGGCAGCAGCATCCCCGAGAAGAACATCCCCGCCAGGAACGACATCTGCGCCACTCCCGCCCCGTCCATCAGCCAGAACGCCGACAGCGCGACCAGATAGCGGAGCGCGAAACTCACCACGACACCCAGCGCCACCGCGACCAGGAACGCCACCCAGGTCCCCGGCGACGCGGGCATCACCAGATCGAACGCGAGCGAACCGAGGACCATCGGCACGATGCCGCGCCCCAGCAGATGAAACGCCGCCCGACCCAAGTCACCCGCCAGCCACCACAGTTGAAGGTCAACAGGCCGGTAGAGATCGACCGCGATATCACCCGTACGGATCCGCTCGATCAGCTCGTTCTCGAAACCGCCGCCCATCATCACGCACGTCATCAGAAGCGCCTGGCCCAGCCACACATACGTGAGCGCCTGCGACATGTCGTATCCGCCGAGCTGCGGACGCTCGTCCCACAGCGCCGCATACGTGTACGCCAGGATGAAGCCGAAGACGGTGTTGGTGAACACCCCCGCGGCCGTCTCGATCCGGTACGTGGCATAGCGCCGGAACCCGCCCGCCGCCACCACCGCGTAGAGCCGCACAGCAACCACCCCCCGCAATCGGGGTGCCCCACCACGCGTGGACACCAAAGCGCAGGAGCCTAGCCCAGCCGGGGCAACCGCCGCGACCGCTTTACGAAGGTCGATCCGATGGTTATTCCGCAGAAAAGTGCACTATGGGGGAACTGACCGCGGCCGAGGAGTCTGCACCGACATGAGCGACGAGCCACAGCAGCAGAACGGGGACCCCGCCCCCCGCGGCTGGACCCCCAGAGACCTGCCTGCCGACGCTGCCGCCCCCGCGAAGCAGGGCACCCCGGCCCCGGACGCCACCGGCGCGGACAAACAGAAGAAGCAGAAGAAGCCCAAGCGCCCCAAACGCACCGGCTGGCGCCGCGCGATGCCCACCTGGCGCATGGTCCTCGGCGGCATCCTGCTCATCGCCCTGGTCCTGATCGGCGGCTTCATCGCCGGCTACCAGCTCGTCGACATCCCGCCCGCCAACGCCAGCGCCACCGCCCAGTCCAACGTGTACCTCTACAAGGACGGCAGCGTCATCGCCCGCGACGGCGAGGTGAACAGGGAGAACATCAAACTCGCCCAAGTCCCCCGCACCGTCCAGCACGCCGTCCTCGCCGCCGAGGACCGCGACTTCTACTCCGAACGCGCCGTCGACATCAAGGCGATGTTCCGGGCCGGCTGGAACACCCTCACCGGCAAGGGCAAACAGGGCGGCTCGACCATCACCCAGCAGTACGTCAAGAACTACTACCTGGGCCAGGAACAGACCGTCGGACGCAAGATCAAGGAATTCTTCATCGCGATCAAGCTCAACCGCGAGGAGTCCAAGGACCAGATCTTCGAGGGCTACCTCAACACCAGCTACTTCGGCCGCAACGCCTACGGCATCCAGGCCGCCGCCCAGGCCTACTACAGCAAGGACATCGGCGACATCACCACCGCCGAAGGCGCCTACCTCGCCTCCCTGCTCAACGCCCCGAGCGCCTACGACGTCATCACTCACCCCGAGAACAAATCCGCGGCCCTCGCCCGCTGGAACTACGTACTCGACGGCATGGTGAAGGAGGAATGGCTCGACGCCGGCGAACGCGCCCGCCTCACCTTCCCCCTGCCCGGCCCGGTCAAGCCCGCCAACAGCCTCTCCGGACAGCGCGGCTACCTCGTCCAGGCCGTCGAGGACTACCTCGTCCAGAACGACATCCTCGACGAGAAGACCCTCGCCACCCGCGGCTACCGCATCACCACCACGCTGGAGAAGAAGAAGCAGGACGCCCTCGTCAAGGCCGTCGACGACAACGTCATGTCCAAGACCAGCAAGAAGAACAAGGCCGACCGCAACGTCCGCGTCGGCGGCGCCTCCATCGACCCCGCCACCGGCAACGTCCTCGCCCTGTACGGCGGCATCGACTACACCAAGCAGTACGTCAACAACGCGACCCGCCGCGACTACCAGGTCGGCTCCACCTTCAAACCGTTCGTCTTCACCTCCGCCGTCGCCAACGACTCCACCACCCAGGACGGCCGCCGCATCACGCCCAGCACCGTCTACGACGGCACCAACAAACGCATGGTCCAGGGCCCCGACGGACCCACCGGATACGACCCCGCCAACGAGGACGACGTCAGCTACGGCCCCATCACCGTCCGCACCGCCACCGACAAGTCCGTCAACGCCGTCTACGCCCAGATGGCCGAGGACGTCGGCCCGGAGAAGGTCCGCAGCACCGCCATCGACCTCGGCATCCCCAAGAACACCCCCGACCTCACCGCCTCCCCGTCGATCGCCCTCGGCCCCGCCACCGCCAGCGTCCTCGACATGACCGAGGCCTACGCCACCCTCGCCAACCACGGCAAGCACGGCGCCCACGTCCTCGTCGGCAAGGTCACCAAGGACGGCGAGAGCGTCAAACTCCCCGACCGCACGACCAAGCAGACCGTCACCCGCGAGGCCGCCGACACCACCACCTCGATCCTGCGGAGCGTCGTCGACGGCGGCACCGGCACCGCCGCCCAGGCCGCGGGCCGCCCCGCCGCCGGAAAGACCGGCACCGCCGAGGAGGACAAGGCCGCCTGGTTCGCCGGCTACACCCCCGGCCTCGCCACCGTCATCTCCGTCATGGGCCAGGACCCCGACACCGGCGCCCAGAAACCCCTCTACGGAGCACTCGGCCTGCCCCGCATCAACGGCGGCGGCGCACCCGCCCAGACCTGGGCCCAGTACACCGGCGCCGCACTGCGCGGCACCACCGTCGAGGAGTTCGACCTCGACCTGGAGAGCGGCACCGACGAGACGGACCTGCCCACCGACGAGGACACGGCGACCGGCGACACCGGACAGCCCTCCCGGGCCCCCTCCAGCACACCCCCGAACACCCCGTCCAGCACACCGCCCACCACCCCGTCCACCCCGCAGACCACCCCCGGCACCACCGACACCCCCATCGGCGGCACCGACACCGGCGGAGCGACGGACGGCGGCGGCACCGGAGGCGGAGACGACGGAGGCGGCACGGGCGGCGACGGCACGGGCGGCCAGGACAACGGCGGCGGGGACAACGGAGGCGGCGGCTTCCTCGAAGGCGCCCGCGGCACCCGCGCCCCGGCACTCCCGTAGGCCACCCCGAGGCACGGACCAGCGCGGGTCAGTGCCCCGAGGTCGCCTTCAGCCCCACCACAGCCACCAACAGCAGACACACGAAGAAGATCCGGGCCGCGGTCACCGGCTCATGCAGCACCACCATGCCCAGCACCGCCGCACCCGCCGCACCGATACCGACCCACACCCCGTACGCCGTACCGATCGGCAGCGTCCGCGCCGCATGCGACAGCAACAGCATGCTCGCGACGATCCCCAGACCGGTGAACACACTCGGCCACAGCCGGGTGAACCCCTCGGTGTACTTCATCCCGATCGACCAGGCCACTTCCAGCAGACCAGCGACCACCAGCAGAACCCACGCCATGACGGCACCTCCGACGACAGAACACGCGAACAACACGGTGCGTCGTCTTTGCAAAAAGCCCGGTACGGCGCGTCTCGTCGGGGTCCCACCACCGTAGCAAAGAACAGGCAAAAGGCCTGGTGACAACCGTCACCAGGCCCCGCACAGCACGATCCGGAGCTACAGATACAGCCCGGTCGAATCCACCGAACCCTCGAACCGGTCCGCCGCCACCGCATGCAGATCCCGCTCCCGCATCAGCACGTACGCCACACCCCGCACCTCGACCTCGGCACGGTCCTCGGGGTCGTACAGCACCCGGTCCCCCGGCTCGACCGTCCGCACGTTCTGCCCCACCGCGACCACCACGGCCCAGCCCAGCCGGCGGCCGACCGCGGCCGTCGCCGGAATCAGGATGCCGCCGCCGGAACGCCGCTCACCCTCAGGCGAATCGGACCGGACCAGCACACGGTCGTGCAGCATCCGGATGGGCAGCTTGTCGTCGGTGTTCTCGCTCACGCCCCGCAACCTACCCGGCCCCGACACCACCTGGCGCCCTCGGGGCTCAACGCTTCTTCCGCTGCGCGGACACAGTGAGCAGACCCACCACACCCACCGCGAGCAACGCCACCGGAATCACCCGCTCCAGACGCGGCGAACCCTCCTCCGAAACGAACTGCGCCTTCACGTCCGACACCGTCCGGTTCACCGCGACGAACGCCCGCCCGGCCGTCCGGTCCACCGCCCCGGCCGCCTTCGCCTTCACGTCACCGATGATCGTCTTCGGGTGCACCCGCACCCCGATCTCATCGAGCACCACCGCGAGCTGCTCGCGCCTGCTGATGATGTCCGCCTCGATCTGCGCAGGGGTCCTGGCATCCGACACTGCGCCGCCTCCGTGGTCCTCGTCCGGTAAACCTTCATCGACAGTCTGTCAGCTCGACCGCCCCCGCACCCGGCGGCACCCCTATTACGCTCGGTCCCGTACACCCCGCGCACCAAAGAGGAGAACCATGAGCGAGCGACTCAAGACCGGCGACACCGCCCCCGCCTTCACCCTCCCCGACGCCGACGGCAACGACGTATCGCTCGCCGACCACAAGGGCCGCAAGGTCATCGTCTACTTCTACCCGGCCGCCCTCACCCCCGGCTGCACCAAGCAGGCCTGCGACTTCACCGACAACCTCGACCTCCTGGCCGGCGCCGGATACGACGTCATCGGCGTCTCCCCCGACAAGCCCGAGAAGCTCGCCAAGTTCCGCGAGAAGGAGAACCTCAAGGTCACCCTGGTCGGCGACCCCGCCAAGGAGACCCTGGAGGCCTACGCCGCCTTCGGCGAGAAGAAGCTCTACGGCAAAACGGTGACGGGCGTCATCCGGTCGACGATCGTCGTCGACGAGGACGGCAAGGTCGAACACGCCTTCTACAACGTCAAGGCCACCGGCCACGTCGCCAAGATCATCAAGGACCTGGGCATCTGACCCGACCGGCAGGAAAACGGCGGAAACACACCCCTGGATTGGGCCGAACGGCCGAAAACATGTGATGGACATCCCAATCCACCGCCGAATCGGTTTGCAACCGCCATGTCCGCGCAGAAGCCTTTCCTGAAACACCCACCGAGGAAAGGACCCGGCCATGGCGGCCTCCGACCCCCAGCAGGCGGCCGACCCCGAAGCGGTCAAACGCCACCCCGCCCTCTTCCGTGCCATCCGAAAGCGCCAGAACCCCAAGCTGCGCAGGACGGACATCACCGTCACGGACGACCAGGCGGTGAAGCGCGCGGTCAAGGCGGCCTCACTCGGTAACGCCATGGAGTGGTTCGACTTCGGCATCTACTCCTACCTGGCGGCGACCCTGGGCCATGTCTTCTTCCCGTCCGGGAACGACACAACCCAGCTCCTCTCCTCCTTCGCCACCTTCGCCGTCGCCTTCCTCGTACGACCGCTCGGCGGCATGTTCTTCGGCCCCATGGGCGACAAGATCGGCCGCAAGAAGGTCCTCGCCCTCACCATGATCCTCATGGCGGTCGGCACCTTCGCCATCGGCGTCATCCCCTCCCACGACACCATCGGCGTCGGGGCCCCCATCCTCCTCATCCTCTTCCGGATGCTCCAGGGCTTCTCCACCGGCGGCGAGTACGGCGGCGCCTCCACCTTCATCGCCGAGTACGCCCCCGACAAACGACGCGGCTACTTCGGCAGCTTCCTCGAATTCGGCACCCTGGCCGGCTACGTCGGAGCGGCCGGCCTGGTCACCGCGCTCTACGCACTCCTCAACGACACCCAGATGGAAGCCTGGGGCTGGCGCGTCCCCTTCCTCGTCGCCGGCCCGCTCGGCCTCGTCGGCCTCTACCTGCGACTGCGCCTCGACGAGACCCCCGCCTTCCAGAAGCTGGAGGGCGGCACCGCCCACGCCACGGAGGCCGCGGACGGCGTCGAGACGACCGCCAAGGGCGACCTCGCCAAGATCTTCCGCGACTACTGGCCGACGCTGATCCTCTGCATCTGCCTGGTCGGCGCATACAACATCACCGACTACATGCTGCTGTCGTACATGCCGACGTACCTCTCCGACGAGCTCGGCTACAGCGAGACCCACGGCCTGCTGATCCTGCTCGGCGTCATGGTGTTCCTGATGCTGATCATCAGCCAGGTGGGCAAGCTCTCCGACCACTTCGGCCGCAAGCCCCTGCTCATGACGGGGATGCTCGGCTTCCTGATCTTCTCCCTGCCGGCCTTCCTCCTGATCCGCCAGGGCAGCATCCCGGCGATCACGATCGGCATGCTGATGCTGGGCCTCTCCCTGGTCTGCATGCTCGGCACGATGTCCGCCGCCCTCCCGGCCCTGTTCCCCACGCAGGTCCGCTACGGCTCCCTGTCGGTGGGCTACAACCTCTCCGCGTCGATCTTCGGCGGTACGACCCCGCTGGTCATCACGGCCCTGATCAGCTGGTCGGGCACCAACCTGATGCCGGCGTACTACGCGATGGCGGCGGCGCTGGTCGGCGTGATCGCGGTGGCCTGCATGAAGGAGACCGCGAACAAGCCGCTGGCGGGTTCGCCCCCGTCGGTGGAGACGAGCGAGGAGGCGGAGGAACTGGTCCAGGCGCAGACGCCGGACCCGAAGTTCTGACCCGTCCCGTCCTGCATGGGAATGGCCTGCGCCGCTTCGGTTGTCGCCGAAGCGGCGCAGGCCATTCCGCATCTTGTCGGATATCGGACGTGACTCTCCGATAAACGGTTCGTTACTCCGTACGAGGCCGCGAACGGGCGGCCGGATGCGGAGGGGGAATGTCCGAGGTGTACGACCCAGCAAGACTCGCACTGGCTGTGGAAGCCGCAAGCAACTGGACCGATCTCATGCGCCGACTGGGCCTGAAGGAGAGCGGCGGAAGGCACCGCACACTCAAGGCGAAGGTCACGGAACTCGGACTCGACACAACTCACTTCAAGCAGCGCAGTCCGTGGCGCAAATACCCTGATGCGGCCATCGCCGCCGCAGCGACGTCGTCATCATCCCTGCGCGAGGTCGTCCTCAAACTGGGCGCCACTCCGGCCACGGGCACCCTGTCTCACATAGCCCGTCGCATCGCGGCTGCGGGGATCGACGTCAGCCACTTCCCTGGAATGAATCGCCCCCAGTTGGACCTCCTGTTCAGTGCCGAGGAACTGCAGGCTGCCGCCGACTCCAGCCAGTCCGTCCGCGGGGTGGCGCGAGCTCTTGGCGTCCCGGATGACGGCCGATCACGCGCCGCAGTGGCTGCAATGCTTCGCAGGAGGAGCATCAACACCTGCCACTTCCGCAACGCCCGCGTCTACATCCCAGAGGAAGGCCTGAGTACTGCAGTACGGAAGGCTTTCAGTTACGTCGAGGTCGTTCAGGCGCTCGGCCTTGAGGTGACCGATTCCAACCACCGGCGGGTACGACGCAAGATCCTGCAGATGGAACTGGATACAAGCCACTTCAAACGCCGCTCGTGGGCATCTGTACAAGTTCCGAAGCAGAAGCAGATTGCACCAACAGCACTCGTGATCATGCCGCAGGGATCGACTCGAGCGAACCGAACACGCCTTCACCGGGCGCTCCAGGAGCTCGGCGTAACGTACCGCTGCACGTCCTGTGGCAACACTGGCGAGTGGCTGGGTCGATCGATCACGCTCCAGATCGACCACGTCAACGGCAACTGGCTGGACAACCGGGCCGAGAACCTGCGCTATTTGTGCCCGAATTGCCACGCACTCACAGAGACCTGGTGCCGGAAGAAGACAGCCGTTTCGGAGTCCGCGAGCGGTGACCTGTCTGCCCCGAAGACCATCCCGCCCGCTACGATGGACCCAAGTATGCGGCCGTAGCCAAACTGGTATCGGCGGGTGTTTTAGGGGCATCTGGGAGCAATCCTGTGTGGGTTCGAATCCCACCGGCCGCACCACAGATGGGCCGTCCCACAGGGGCGGCCCATCGCGTCGTTCACCCCACCAACTCCCGCACCACCGGCACCAGCGCCCGGAACGCCTTCCCCCGGTGGCTGATCGCGTTCTTCTCCGCCGGGGTCAGTTCCGCGCAGGTCCGGGTCTCGCCCTCCGGCTGGAGGATCGGGTCGTAGCCGAAGCCGCCCGTGCCGGACGGGGTGTGGCGCAGGGTGCCGGGCAGGCGGCCCTCGACCACGCGTTCCGTGCCGTCCGGGAGTGCGAGGGCGGCGGCGCAGGCGAAGTGGGCGGCGCGGTGCGGGGCGTCGATGTCGGAGAGCTGGGCCAGGAGCAGGTCGAGGTTGGCCTGGTCGTTGCCGTGGGTGCCGGCCCAGCGGGCGGAGAAGATGCCGGGGGCGCCGTTCAGTACGTCGACGCAGAGGCCGGAGTCGTCGGCGATGGCCGGGTGGCCGGTGGCCTGGGCGAGGGCGTGGGCCTTGAGGAGGGCGTTCTCGGCGAAGGTGACGCCGGTTTCCTTGACGTCGGGGATCTCCGGGTACGCGTCCGCGCCGACGAGTTCGTAGGTGAGGCCTGCGTCGGCGAGGATCGCGTGGAGTTCGGTGATCTTCCCGGCGTTGCGGGTGGCGAGGATGAGGCGGGTCATGTCCCGATTATCGCCGCCGGGGTGGCTGCGCCTTACGGGGTGCAGACCTTGGCGATCTCCGCGGCGGCGTCGGTGACGGGGGTGATGTCGGGGGTGGCGTCGCCCTTGTCGATGGAGCCGCGGACGTTGGCGACGCCGGTCTGGAGGTCGTCGACGGCCTTGCTGAGGTCGGCGTTGTCGGTCTTGTCGCCGAGGTTGCCGAGTTCCTTCTCGATCTCGTCGAGTGACTCGGAGGCCTGGGTGGGGTCGTTGGAGGCGTTGGCGACGGCCTGCTGGAGGTTGTCGACGCTGGTGGCGATGGCGTCGGCGGTGCGGACGCAGTCGAGTGTCTTGTCGAGGGCGCCGCAGCCGGCCGCCGCGGTGACGGTGAGCAGTGCGGCGGTGATGGCCAGGGCGGTGCGGCGGTGGCGTCGGTGGCGCGTGGCCATGGTGGGTCCCTCCCCGGGTGCGGATACGCGGACGGGCGCACGGTTCGACCCGTGCGCCCGTATTCGTATCGACGCTGTGGAGTGGGACTTGGTTGCTTCTTTACCCGGGCCTGTCCTCGTCGTTACTCGCCGAGGGTGCGGGCGAGGGCGTCGTTCTGGAGCTGGGTGAGGTCGACGCAGCCGGCGGTGGCGAGGTCGAGGAGGGCGTTCAGTTCCTTGCGGTCGAAGGGCTCGGCCTCGGCGGTGCCCTGGATCTCGACGAAGCGGCCGTCGCCGGTGCAGACGACGTTCATGTCGGTCTCGGCGCGGACGTCTTCCTCGTAGCAGAGGTCGAGGAGGGGGGTGCCGTCGACGATGCCGACGCTGATCGCGGAGACGGTGCCGGTGAGCGGCTTGCGGCCGTGCTTGATGATCTTCTTGCCCTGGGCCCAGGTGATGGCGTCGGCGAGGGCGACGTAGGCGCCGGTGATGGCGGCGGTGCGGGTGCCTCCGTCGGCCTGGAGGACGTCGCAGTCCAGGACGACGGTGTTCTCGCCGAGGGCCTTGTAGTCGATCACGGCGCGCAGGGAGCGGCCGATGAGGCGGCTGATCTCGTGGGTGCGGCCGCCGATCTTGCCGCGTACGGATTCGCGGTCGCCGCGGGTGTTGGTGGAGCGGGGCAGCATCGAGTATTCGGCGGTGACCCAGCCTTCGCCGCTGCCCTTGCGCCAGCGCGGGACGCCTTCGGTGACGGAGGCGGTGCAGAAGACTTTGGTGTCGCCGAAGGAGATGAGTACGGATCCTTCGGCGTGCTTGCTCCATCCGCGTTCGATGGTGACGGGGCGGAGCTGGTCGGGGGTGCGGCCGTCGATACGAGACATGGGCGGAAGCCTATCCGGCGGGTGGGGGGACTTTTGGCCCGCTGTTCGGGGACGTTCAGCCTTTCCTTCTTTACTGTGATCCTGCTTAAGCTTTTAGTATCTAAGTCTCCACTCACAGGAAGATCTTGATGTCCCTCCCTTCGAGCCGGACAATCCGGCCGCAGCCTGCCGCACCGCGTCTGCCCCTGTCGGACCACCTCGCGTCCGTCCAGGTCCTGGAGGGTGCGCCGCATGGGATCGTCATCGCTTCCGCCGAGCAGGGGGCGACGACGGTGTACTCGAACGGGCGGCTGGCGGAGCTGTTCGGGGCGCAGGTGCCGCAGGAGCCGGGCGGGCTGGCCCGGGCCGCCACGTCCTTCAGCGACCGCAACGGCGAGCCGTTGCGGTTCGCCGAGTCGCCGCTCGGGGTGGCGCTGGGGCTGCGTCGTCCGGCGCGGGCCGAGGTGCGGTACATGCCGCAGGGCGAGCGGGCGCTGTGGCTGGACATCAGTGCTGTTCCGCTGGACTTCGGTCCCGGTGAGCTGCCGCTGGCGGTGGCGTTCCTCCATGACGTGTCCCAGCAGCGGCGGTCGGCCGATGATCTGGACGAGGTGAACCGCAGGCTGGCCGAGCAGTTGGAGGATGCGACCTGGGTGCACGGTCTGTCGGAGCGGCTGACGGATCACGACAGTGTGGACGGCACGCTGCATCAGGTGCTGGGCGAGGGTGCCCGGCTGTTGCGGGCGGACATGGGTGTGGCGCGGCTGCGGGACGAGGACGGTGCCGTGATGCGGACGCGTGCGCTGTACGGGATGCCGGCGGATGTGCGGTCGGTGCGTGAGGCGGTGGAGGCGTTGCCGCCGGGGCGGTTCCTGGTGGACGAGGCGGAGGCTGCGGGCGGTGCGCTGATCGTGGAGGACGTGGAGACGGATCCGTCGTGTTCGCCGCGTGTGCGTGAGCTGGGGCGTGCGGCGGGGTTCCGCCGGGTGTACGCGCTGGCGCTGAGCACCACGTCGGGCCGGCGGCTGGGTGTGGTGGCCTGGGCGTGGCGGGAGCCGGGGCGGCCGACGCTGCGGCAGCGGCAGCTGGTGGGGACGTACTGCCGGTTCGCCGGGCAGATGGTCGAGAACAATCTTCTGTACGAGCGTGAGCGGCGGATCGCCGGGACGCTTCAGCAGTCGATGCTGGCGCAGACGCTGCCCGAGATCGCCGGGGTGCAGGTCGCGGCGTGCAGTCTGCCGGGGGCGCGGGGGATGCAGGCCGGGGGTGACTGGTACGACGTGATGGCGTTGCCGGGCGGGAAGGCGGGGCTGGCGCTGGGTGACGTGATGGGCAAGGGGTTGCGGGCGGCGACGGCGATGGGTCAGCTGCGGACGGCGTTGCGCAGTTACGCGTTGGTGGAGGGGGAGGATCCGGTGGCGGTGCTGTCGGATCTGAACGCGTTGAGTCAGGACATGGCGCTGACGGATCTGGCGACGGTGCTGTACATGACGGTCGATCCGCAGGAGCGGCGTGCGGTGGTGGCGTCGGCCGGTCATTGTCCGCCGTTGCTGGTGGACCATTCGGGGGCTCGGTTCCTGCGTGCGGGGCAGGGGGTTCCGCTGGGTGTGGTGGACGAGTGGGATGCGGAGGCGGACGAGTTCGAGCTGCCGGCGGGGGCGTTGCTGGTGCTGTACACGGACGGTCTGGTGGAGCGGCGCGGGGAGGAGCTGGGGGTGGGGCTGGAGCGGCTGCGTGCGGCGGCGCTGGCGGCGCCCGCGGATGTGGGTGATCTGTGCGGGCATCTGGTGGAGGCGTGCCTGGATGACGGTGAGAGTTCGGACGACGTGGCGATTCTGGCGGTGCGGGTGCGCTGATCGGGGGGCGGCGCCCGGGGGCGGGGGTGCCGGGGGGTGTGCCGTGTACGCCGCAGGCCCCGTCCGGGTGGACGGGGCCTGCGGCGTGCCGGGGGTTGGCCCGGTCGGGTTCAGCGGTGGGTCACATCATGTCTTCGATGTCGGCGGCGATGGGGTCGGCGTCGGTGCCGATGACGACCTGGATCGCGGTGCCCATCTTGACGACGCCGTGGGCGCCGGCGGCCTTGAGCGCGGCTTCGTCGACCTTGCTCGCGTCCTTGACCTCGGTGCGGAGGCGGGTGATGCAGCCCTCGACCTCTTCGATGTTCTCGATTCCGCCGAGCCCGGCGACGATCTTCTCAGCCTTGCTGGCCATGGCCTTCTCCCTGGTTTTTCACGAACATGCGACGGCCCACCATGGGTCCGTTTCGTCACGGTAACGCACGGTTGGCCCAACTTCGCGAGCGAGTAGCCGAACCATCACCAATGATGACGATCACCGGCGCCCTGTCTTCCGGGCGGGCTCCGCACCGTACCGCAACTGGTCTACACCAGTCTGCAACGACCGCCAAATGTGACTGGTTCCGGGAGGATGCCGATGAGCTCGACGAGCAGCGCCGCGATCCCACAGAAGAAGTGGTGGAACGGCCTCTTCCAAGGCCTCCAGAAGATGGGGCGCAGCCTTCAGCTCCCGATCGCCGTCCTTCCGGCGGCAGGCATCCTGAACCGGCTCGGCCAGCCGGATGTGTTCGGTGACGAGGGTCTGGGCTGGGACAACCTCGCCAAGGTGTTCGCGGCGGCCGGTGGTGCGCTGCTGGACTCGGGTCTCGGTCTTCCGCTGCTGTTCTGCGTGGGTGTCGCGATCGGCATGGCGAAGAAGTCGGACGGGTCGACGGCGCTGGCCGCCGTGACGGGCTTCCTCGTCTACTACGCGGTGCTGCACGCGTTCCCGGTGGACTGCGACAGCGGTTCGACGTTCGTCTCGGGCGGCACCTGGTTCGGTACGTGCGTGACGGACGACGCGCAGGTGACGGCGGCCGAGTACCAGAACCCGGGGGTGTTCGGCGGCATCGTGATGGGCCTGATGTCGGCCTGGTTCTGGCAGCGGTACCACCGGGTGAAGCTGGTGGACTGGCTGGGCTTCTTCAACGGCCGCCGGCTCGTCCCGATCATCATGGCGTTCGTGGGTCTGCTCTTCGCGGCGCTCTGCGCCTGGCTGTGGCAGCCGGTCGGTGACGCGTTGACCAGCTTCTCGGAGTGGCTGGTGGATCTGAACTGGCTGGGCTCCGGCATCTTCGGCATCGCGAACCGCGCCCTGCTCGTCTTCGGGCTGCACCAGTTCCTGAACACGTTCGTCTGGTTCCAGTTCGGTGACTACACCAAACCGGACGGGACGATGGTGCACGGTGACATCAACCGGTTCCTGGCCGGTGACCCGACGGCCGGTCAGTTCACGACGGGCTTCTTCCCGATCATGATGTTCGCACTGCCCGCGGCGGCGCTGGCGATCTATCACTGTGCGAAGCCGCATCGCCGCAAGGCGGTCGGCGGCATGATGATCTCGGTCGGTCTGACGTCGTTCGTGACGGGAATCACGGAGCCGATCGAGTACTCGTTCCTCTTCGTCGCGCCTCTGCTGTACGCGATCCACGCGGTGCTCACGGGTGTGTCGATGGCGGTGACGTGGGCGCTCGGGGTGAAGGACGGCTTCAGCTTCTCGGCGGGCCTGATCGACTACGTCATCAACTGGAGTCTGGCGACGAAACCCTGGCTGATCATCCCGATCGGTCTGGCCTTCGCCGTCGTGTATTACGTGATCTTCCGGTTCGCGATCACCAGATTCAACCTCCAGACGCCGGGCCGCGAGCCCGACGAGGTGGAGGAGGAACTGGAGAAGGACCTCACGAAGTAGCTGCTCACGGGGCGAACGCCCTGTTCGGCCAAGGCCCTCGGACCCACCGGTCCGGGGGCCTTCGGCATGTCACTGTGCGTGGGTGATGGCTACTGCGAAGTAGTCGGAAATTGCAGGTTCCTTATCTAACCCTCACCGTGCTACAACTGGTCTACACCACTCAGTGGTCCAGACCACGCGCCGCTTCTGCGGCGCGTTTCTCGAGTCGTCGCCCACCCAAACACCCTGTCCCTGGCGGCGCCTTGCCTACTGGAGGAAGTTGATGAGTACGGCCACCGCCACGGCGGCCCCCGCGAAGAAGCGGGGCTCCGGCCTGTTCCAGGGCCTGCAGAAGGTGGGACGCAGCCTCCAGCTGCCGATCGCCGTGCTGCCGGCCGCGGGCATTCTGCTCCGTCTCGGCCAGCCCGACGTCTTCGGTGACGACGGCCTCGGCTGGCACAAGGTCGCCTCCGTGTTCGCCACCGCGGGCGGCGCGGTCTTCGACAACCTTCCGATGCTCTTCTGCATCGGTGTCGCCATCGGGTTCGCCAAGAAGTCGGACGGCTCCACGGCACTGGCCGCGCTCGTCGGCTTCCTGGTCTACAGCAACGTCCTCAAGGCCTTCCCGGTCACCGAAGCGGTGATCCAGAAGGGCGCGGACACCGCGGCGACGTACAACAACCCCGGTGTCCTGGGCGGCATCCTGATGGGTCTCGTCACGGCGATCCTGTGGCAGAAGTTCCACCGCACCAAGCTGGTCGACTGGCTCGGCTTCTTCAACGGCCGCCGTCTCGTCCCGATCATCATGGCCTTCGTCGGTGTGATCTTCGGTGTCTTCTTCGGCCTGGTCTGGGAGCCCATCGGTGAGGGCATATCCAACTTCGGCGAGTGGATGACCGGCCTCGGTTCCTTCGGTGCCGGCCTCTTCGGCCTGATCAACCGCGCGCTGCTGCCCGTCGGCATGCACCAGTTCGTCAACACGGTCTCGTGGTTCCAGCTGGGTGACTTCACGGACGCGACGGGCGCCGTCGTGCACGGTGACCTGAACCGCTTCTTCGCCGGTGACCCGACCTCGGGCCAGTTCATGTCGGGCTTCTTCCCGATCATGATGTTCGGCCTCCCGGCCGCCGCCATCGCCATCGCCCACGCCGCTCGCCCCGAGCGCCGCAAGGCCGTGATGGGCATGATGATCTCCCTCGCGCTGACCTCGTTCGTCACCGGTGTGACCGAGCCGATCGAGTTCTCGTTCATGTTCATCGCGCCGCTGCTCTACGCGATCCACGCGGTCCTGACCGCCCTCTCGATGGCCGTCACCTGGGCGCTCGGCGTGCACGCCGGATTCACCTTCTCGGCGGGCTTCATCGACTACGCACTGAACTGGAACCTGGCCACCAAGCCGTGGCTGATCATCCCGATCGGTCTCGTCTTCGGAGCCATCTACTACGTGCTCTTCCGCTTCGCGATCACCAAGTTCAACCTCACCACCCCGGGCCGCGAGCCCGAGGAAGAGGTCGAGGACCTGACCAAGGCGTAAGCCCCGTCGGCCCCGCGACAGCTCGAAGCCCTCACCTTCCCGGCGGAAGGTGAGGGCTTCGTCGTACGCGGGACCGGACCCTAGATCTCGTACACCGCGCCCGGCACCGCCAGCTCGGTCGGTCCGGCGAAGACCTCGCGGGCGTCGGACAGGTTGCGGTCGGCGTCGGTCCACGGCGGGATGTGGGTGAGGACCAGGCGCCCCACCCGCGCCCGGGCGGCGAGCTCACCCGCCTCGCGGCCGTTGAGGTGGAGGTCCGGGATGTCCTCCTTGCCGTGCACGAACGACGCCTCGCAGAGGAACAGGTCGGCGCCCTGCGCCAGCTCGTCCAGGGCCTCGCAGGTGCCGGTGTCGCCGGAGTACGTGAGCGAGCTGCCGCCGTGCTCGATGCGGATGCCGAACGTGTCGACGGGGTGGCAGAGCTTCTCCGTACGCACCGAGAAGGGGCCGATCTCGAACGAGCCGGGCTTCAGCGTGTGGAAGTCGAAGACCTCGCTCATCGCGTGGTCGGACGGGGTGTCGGCGTGGGCGGTGGTGAGCCGCTGCTCCGTGCCGTCGGGACCGTAGACCGGGATGCGGGCCGGGCGTCCACCGTCGTGCGGGTAGTAGCGGACGACGAAGTACGCGCACATGTCGATGCAGTGATCGGCATGGAGATGACTGAGGAAGATGGCGTCGAGGTCGTACAGACCGACATGGCGCTGCAGCTCGCCGAGGGCGCCGTTGCCCATGTCGAGGAGCAGCCGGAAGCCGTCGGCCTCTACGAGGTAGCTCGAGCATGCCGATCCCGTGGACGGGAACGAGCCGGAGCATCCGACGACGGTGAGCTTCATGGAGCGTGAACCTCCGAGACGTGGGAACGGGGAGGGTTCGTGCGGATCGTTGAGCGTTTGTTGAGCGTAAGGCGCGAAAGAGCCGGTCGCTCCTTCGGGGCGTGCCGTTGTGGGGGAACTCACCTGTGCTGTCACCGGTTCGATGGAAGCGAGGCGTCCCCGGGGGGTGCGCCCGGGGCGGGTGCGCCTGCGGCGGGCTGGTTCCCCGCCCCGCCCCTTCCCGTATCCGGGGCTCCGCCCCGGACCCCGCGCCTCGAACGCCGGCGAGGCTGACTTTCGCGGCTGCGATTCGCCCTGCGGCGGCAAGATCAAGCCCCTCCGGCGGTTGCGGAGCGGGGGTACGGGGGCAGCGCCCCCGCAGAACGGCGGACGCCGGGGGTCCCGGACCGGTGTGGTCCGAGGCCCCCGGCGTCCGGGTGGGCGAAAGGCGCGGGCGGCTACGCCCAGAGCTGGCCCTGGAGCGTCTCGATCGCCGCTTCCGTCGTGGGCGCGGTGTAGACGCCCGTCGACAGGTACTTCCAGCCGCCGTCCGCGACGACGAAGGCGATGTCGGCCGGCTGCCCGGCCTTGACCGCCTTGTTGCCGACACCGATCGCGGCGTGGAGCGCGGCGCCGGTGGAGACGCCCGCGAAGATGCCCTCCTGCTGGAGGAGTTCGCGGGTGCGGGTGACGGCGTCGGCGGAGCCGACGGAGAAGCGGGTGGTGAGGACCGAGGCGTCGTAGAGCTCGGGGACGAAGCCCTCGTCGAGGTTGCGCAGGCCGTAGACGAGGTCGTCGTAGCGCGGCTCGGCCGCGACGATCTGGATGCCTTCGACGTGTTCGCGCAGGTAGCGGCCGACGCCCATGAGGGTGCCCGTGGTGCCGAGGCCGGCCACGAAGTGGGTGATGGAGGGGAGGTCGGCGAGGATCTCGGGGCCGGTGGTGGCGTAGTGGGCGCCCGCGTTGTCCGGGTTGCCGTACTGGTAGAGCATCACCCAGTCGGGGTGCTCGGCCGCGAGCTCCTTGGCGACGCGGACGGCGGTGTTGGAGCCGCCCGCCGCCGGGGAGGGGATGATCTCGGCGCCCCACATGGCGAGCAGGTCGCGCCGCTCCTGGGAGGTGTTCTCCGGCATCACGCAGACGATGCGGTAGCCCTTGAGCTTGGCCGCCATGGCGAGCGAGATGCCGGTGTTGCCGCTGGTGGGTTCCAGGATGGTGCAGCCGGGGGTGAGCCGGCCGTCCTTCTCCGCCTGCTCGACCATGTGGAGCGCGGGGCGGTCCTTGATCGAGCCGGTCGGGTTGCGGTCCTCCAGCTTGGCCCAGATGCGGACGTCGTCCGACGGTGACAGCCGCGGCAGGCGGACGAGCGGGGTGTTGCCCACTGCGGCGAGCGGGCTGTCATAGCGCATCAGTTCATGCCGCCGGCGACGGCCGGGAGGATGGTGATGTTGTCGCCGTCGCTGAGCTTGGTGGAGATGCCGTCGAGGAAGCGGACGTCCTCGTCGTTGAGGTAGACGTTCACGAAGCGGCGCAGCTGGTCTCCGTCGACGATGCGCTCACGGATGCCGGTGTGGCGGCTCTCCAGGTCCGTGAAGAGGTCGGCGAGGGTGTCCCCGTTGCCCTCGACGGCCTTGGCGCCGTCGGTGTAGGTGCGGAGGATGGTCGGGATGCGGACCTCGATGGCCATGGCGTGGGCTCCTGTCGAAGCGGAGTGGTGGCGGTGGGCGTGGGGCGCGCGGCTCTGCCCCCGCGCAGGGGGTGGTGCGTGAAGGGTGGCGTCCGGTGGGGCGGCGCCGGGCCCCGGCCCTGCTCAGGCCTCGGGGCGGGCGGTCCGGTGGTTCGTACAGATCGCGCTGGCGAGCCGGCACAGGTCGACGTGCAGGCGCGCCACGAGCAGCATGCCCGGCGTCTTGTCGCTCACGTCATGGGGAACCATGCGCTCATCGTATCGATTCCCGGTCCGGGATCCGGAATGTGATCTCACCTGGTGGATGGTTGGCGTTCAACAGGTGGACAGGGCCGGGCCGGCGGCCCTGTCCGGGCGTCGCGGGTGCCGTGGTCAGGGGGCGGGGTACGCCTCGACCACCTCGACGTCCTCCTCCGTGATCTCGCCGTCCACGATGCGGTACGAGCGGAACTGGAAGGGCCCGGACCCGTCCGTGTCGGCGGTCGAGACGAGGACGTAGTGGGCGCCGGGCTCGTTGGCGTACGTGACGTCGGTGCGGGAGGGGTAGGCCTCGGTCGCCGTGTGCGAGTGGTAGACGATCACGGGCTCCTCGTCGCGGTCGTCCATGTCGCGGTAGAGCTTGAGGAGGTCGGCCGAGTCGAATTCGTAGAACGTGGGCGAGCGGGCCGCGTTGAGCATGGGGATGAAGCGTTCGGCGCGGCCGGTTCCGGCGGGCCCGGCGACCACGCCGCACGCCTCGTCGGGGTGGTCCTCGCGGGAGTGCGCGACGATCTGGTCGTACAGAGCCTGGGTGATGGTCAGCATGGCGCCAGGATAGGACGACGGGCCCTCACGTACCGAGGAGTGGTACGTGAGGGCCCGCATCGTGGAATCGCCCTGGTGGGGGCCTTCGGCTCAGCGGCCGGCGAAGGCCTTGTTCCCGGGGTTGCGGGCCTTGAGGACCAGGTAGGAGACGCCGAGGATCAGGGCCCACAGCGGGGCGCAGTAGAGCGAGATCCGGGTGTCCTTGTCGATGCCCATCATGACGATGACGACGCCGATGAAGGCGAGGGCGAAGACGCTGGTGTACGGGGCGCCGGGGGCCCGGAAGGTGGACTGCGGGAGCTCTCCGCGGTCGGCGAGGCGGCGGTAGCGGATCTGGCTGATCAGGATCATGATCCAGGCCCACATGCCGGAGATGGTGGCGAAGGAGACGACGTAGGTGAAGGCGTCACCGGGCCACTGGTAGTTGATCCAGACGCCGACGAGCATGAGGGCGGCCGAGACGGTGGTGCCGACGAGGGGGGTGCCGCTCCTGGTCAGGCGGGTGAAGACCTTCGGGCCCTGGCCGTTGAGCGCGAGGTCGCGGAGCATGCGGCCGGTGGAGTACATCCCGGAGTTGCAGGAGGAGAGCGCGGCGGTCAGGACGACGAAGTTGACGATGCCCGCGCCGAGCCCGAGGCCCATCTTCTCGAAGGCTTCGACGAACGGGGAGACGTCCGGCGAGAACTCGGTCCAGGGGACCACCGAGAGGATCATGATGAGGGCGCCGACGTAGAAGACGGCGATGCGCCACGGCACGGTGTTGATGGCCTTGGGCAGGACGGTCTTGGGGTCCTTGGACTCGCCCGCGGTGACGCCGACGAGTTCGACGGCGAGGAAGGCGAACATCACGATCTGCAGGGTCATCAGGGTGCCCTTGATGCCGTGCGGGAAGAAGCCGCCGTCGGCCCAGAGGTGGGTGACGGACGCGGTGTCGCCGGCGTCGGAGAAGCCGAGGGTGAGAATTCCGGCGCAGATGAGGATCATGCCGACGATGGCGGTGACCTTCACCATCGAGAACCAGAACTCGAGTTCACCGAACAGTTTCACGGAGATCAGGTTCACGCCGTACAGGATGATCGTGAAGATCAGTGCGGACACCCATTGTGGAATGTCGAACCAGAACGTCATGTACTGGGCCGCGGCGGTGACTTCGGTGATTCCGGTGACGACCCAGAACAGCCAGTAGGTCCAGCCGGTGACGAAGCCGGCGAAGGGGCCGATGAATTCCCGGGCGTATTCCGAGAAGGAGCCCGAGACCGGGCGGTACATGAGGAGTTCGCCCAGGGCCCGCATGATGAAGAAGATCACCAGGCCCGCGATGGCGTACGCCAGGATGAGGCTGGGTCCGGCCTTGGCGATGGCTTTGCCCGCGCCGAGGAAGAGGCCGGTGCCGATGGCACCGCCGATCGCGATCATCTGGATCTGGCGGGCGCCGAGAGCGCGCTGGTAGCCCTCGGCGGACGTGGTGGCATCCGCGGCTGCGGCGTGCGGGCCGTCCGGTCCCTTGTCGTCGATCTGCGCCGATGTCATGTGTGCGCCTTTCTCCACGCTGATCCGAGCCTTTGCGGCTGCGGATCAGGTCCTGATCCCCCCGGATATGGATGGAGTGCTGCCGGTGGTTGCCGGACTCGTCGCGCCTACCCGGGAACAGGGGTGGCGTCCCCGAGTGGTCGTGAAGATTTATCACGGGTCCCTCGGCGATCCACCGGACATTATGTGGCGCACGCCACAGGAAAAAGCGGACAACGGTGTTCAGGCGCTGCAAAAAAGACCGATCAGGTGACGCGATCGTTATTCGGATTTGAGGGTCCGTTGAGCGAACGCGGCCCGCTCCGGACGCGCTAGGGCATCAGCGTTTCGACGAGGGTTTCCTGGAGCGCTCCGAGCCAGAGGTAGGCCATGACCATGGGCTTGCGCGGATCGCTGTCGGGCAGCCGGTAGAGGGAGCCGTCCTCGCCGCCGTCCTCGTCGGAGACCTCCAGCCGGGTGCCGATGGTGAGCCTGAGGTCGTTGAGGGAGCCCAGCCAGCTGCGGCACTCGTCGGGGCCGAGGCTGAGCACGGCGGCGCCGTCCCCGGCGGGTGTGAGCGCGTCGAGGGTGCGGACGACGAGGAGTGCGTCGTCGCGCTTGCGGGTGCGCAGGTCGTTCTCGGTGAAGCGGCGGAACTCGGAGGAGGCGGCGCGCAGTTCGCTGTCGTCGTCGCCGTAGGCCTCGGGGAAGAGGCGGGCCAGGGCGGGGTCGGACGGCGGTTCGCTGGGGCCTTCGGCGAAGAGGGCGGCGAGCGGGTCCTCGCCCTCGGCGGGTTCGTCGCCGGGGCCGATGAGTTCGAGCAGCTGCACGGCGAGGGAGCGCAGGATCGCGATCTCCACCTCGTCGAGCGCGACGGCCGCGCCGCCGCCGGGGGTGGCCTCGAAGTGGCCGGCCATGGGTTCTCTCCGATGGTGGTCGGGCGGGGCGGGGGCGGAGCGTGCGGGTGCCGGGAGGGGCACTAGTTGCGGTCCTGGGTGAGGGTGGCCCACAGTCCGTAGCCGTGCATGGCCTGGACGTCGCGTTCCATCTCTTCGCGGCTGCCGCTGGAGACGACGGCGCGGCCCTTCTGGTGGACGTCGAGCATCAGCTTGTGGGCCTTGTCCTTGGAGTAGCCGAAGTAGGCCTGGAAGACATAGGTCACATAGCTCATGAGGTTGACCGGGTCGTTGTGGACCAGCGTCACCCAGGGGACGTCGGGCTCGGGGACAACGAGGTTCTCCTCGGCCGATTCGGGACGTTCGATCTCTACGGGGGCGACGCTCACCTACCCCATGCTGCCACTCGGGAGGGGGCATCGCACAAACGGCCCCGGCAGCGCGCCGGGCGCGGCGCCTACATCTCGTCACTTTGACGAAATAGGGGTAGCATCCCCGGCATGAACTCAGCGGACCTTGGGCGACGGGTCGGTGTGCCGTCGACCGCGCTCTTCACCGACCAGTACGAGCTCACGATGGTGCAGGCCGCACTGAAGGCCGGCACCGCCGGCCGGCGCTCGGTCTTCGAGGCGTTCACCCGCCGGCTGCCCGAGGGGCGGCGCTACGGCGTCGTCGCGGGCATCGGACGGGTGCTGGACGCGGTGGAGAACTTCCACTTCGACGACGAGATGCTCGCCTTCCTGCGCGACCAGCACATCGTCGACGGGCCGACGCTCGACTATCTGGCGGACTACCGCTTCAGCGGCGACATCTGGGGCTACCCGGAGGGCGAGGTGTACTTCCCGGGCTCGCCGATCCTGCGGGCCGAGGGCTCCTTCGCCGAGTGCGTGCTGCTGGAGACGGTGATCCTTTCGATCCTCAACCACGACTCGGCGATCGCCGCGGCGGCCTCCCGGATGTCGGCGGCGGCGGGCGGCCGCAGGCTGATCGAGATGGGCGCCCGGCGCACGCACGAGCTGTCGGCGGTCGCCTCGGCCCGTGCCGCGTACATCGGCGGCTTCGACACCACGTCCGACCTGGCCGCGGGCTTCCGCTACAACATCCCGACCGTCGGGACGAGTGCTCACGCCTTCACCCTGCTGCACGACTCCGAGCGGGACGCGTTCCGGGCCCAGGTCGACTCGCTGGGGCGGGACACGACGCTGCTGGTCGACACGTACGACGTCACCGCGGCGGTCCGTACGGCTGTCGAGGTGGCCGGTCCGGAGCTGGGAGCGGTCCGGATCGACTCCGGTGACCTGCTCCTGGTCGCGCACCGGGTGCGCCAGCAGCTGGACGAGCTGGGCGCGACGGGCACGAAGATCGTGGTGACCTCGGACCTGGACGAGTACGCCATCGCCTCGCTGGCCGCGGCGCCGGTGGACGCGTACGGGGTGGGCACGCAGCTGGTCACCGGCAGCGGGCAGCCCACCTGCTCGATGGTCTACAAGCTGGTGGCCCGCGCCTCGTCGGCCGATCCGGCGGACGAGCTGCTGCCGGTGGCGAAGAAGTCGATGGGCGCGAAGTCCTCGATCGGCGGCCGCAAGTGGGCGGCGCGCCGGCTGGACGAGGACGGGGTGGCCGAGGCCGAGGTGATCGGGACCGGTCCGGTGCCGCCGGAGCTGGCCGGCCGGCAGCTGCTGGTGGAGCTGGTCAGGGGCGGCGAGGTGGTCGCCCGGGAGCCGCTGGACGCGGCGCGGGAGCGGCACATCGCGGCGCGGGCGGGGCTGCCGATGTCGGCGATGCAGCTGTCGCGGGGCGAGCCGGTGCTGCCCACGGAGTACGTGTGAGCGCGGCGTGGGGTTCGGCGCGGGGTGCCGGGGCGCCCGTTGATCGCTTTGTCCTCAATTGCCGGACGGGCTTGATTGTGCCGTCCGATTCCCTAGGCTCGATGCCACCCCCGTGACCGCCTCTCCCCCACCGAAGGACACCCGCCATGCACCGCGCCTTGATCGTCGTGGACGTTCAGAACGACTTCTGTGAGGGCGGGAGCCTCGCGGTGGCGGGGGGTGCCGATGTCGCCGCCGCCATCACCGACCTGATCGGTGAGGCCCAGCCCGGCTACCGGCACGTGGTGGCCACCCGTGACCACCACATCGATCCCGGTGACCACTTCTCGCAGGCGCCGGACTTCGAGCACTCCTGGCCCGCGCACTGCGTCGCCGGTACGGAAGGGGTGGGCTTCCACCCCAATTTCGCCCCGGCGGTCGCCTCCGGCGCGATCGACACGGTCTTCGACAAGGGTGCCTACGCGGCCGCGTACAGCGGCTTCGAGGGCCAGGACGAGAACGGTGTGGGGCTGGCCGAGTGGCTGCGCGACCGCGGGATCACCGAGGTCGACGTGGTCGGCATCGCGACCGACCACTGCGTGCGGGCCACCGCCCTGGACGCCGTCCGTGAGGGCTTCGCCACGCACGTACTGCTGGATCTGACGGCCGGCGTCGCCGAGGCCACGACGGACCGGGCGCTGGCCGAGCTGCGGGACGCGGGCGTGGTGCTCTCGGGCAAGCCGGTGGTCTGAGCCCCGGCCCGCCCGGCTGTCCGGTTCAGCTCTGCCGGGCCGGCAGGGCGGGCCGCAGCAGGGCCCGGATCGGGTGCCAGAGCTCCTGGGCCCGCTCGGGTCTCGCGCGCCACAGGACGCCGTCGGGGTGGTGCAGGACGGCGGTGATCTCGTCCGGGGTGGGCGGCTCGGCGTTGCCGCGGAGGTAGACGGCGCGCAGGCCCAGGTTCCGCAGCCGGGTGAGGGCCCTGGCCCGGTTGGCCGCGTGCACCAGGACGCGGACCGGGGTGCCCGGTCCCACGCCCTCCGCCGGGCTCGGCAGCGTGATCGCGACGACCACACTGCCGTTCGGCAATTTGCTGAATCCTCCGCCTGCCATGCTCCGCGCTCCCCCGTGAGACGTCGTGTCAATAAGAAACCGAATAAGAGGCACCTAAACACGATCGGCCGCCGCCCGCTAGAGGGCGACGGCCGATCATGCTCTGACCTGCGGTGTTACCGGATTACTTGTGCGAGGGACCCACCTGGACGGTCATCGTGGAGCCGCTGAGCGGCTCGCTGATGATCGAGATCCGGGTGTTGGTGTCAGTAACCTGCACGCTTCCGGTCTTGTTCTCCTTGTACCAGTAGGTGCCCTTGTGGTCGTCGAAGACCGGAACGCCGAGCTGCGGCTTGATCTTCGTGGCCACGTCACCGTTGTGCAGCGTGAAGCCGTCGGTGGGGTACCAGCTGAACGGGGCGTCGAAGGGCTGGATCTTGTTGCGAAGGATCGTGCCGTCCGACCACTTGAGCGGCTTGGCGTGCGCGTCGATCGGCAGGATCAGGCCCTGACCCGGGTGGGTCGAGACGTTGTTGTCCTTCTGCGAACCGTCCCACAGCCAGATGAGCAGGCCGTTCTGGTACGGGTAGTGCTCCACCCAGTCCGGACGGGTGTTGGCGAAACCGAAGTTGTACGGGCCGACCTTGAGGGTCGTGTCGTACGAGACGTACTGGCGGTTCTCCGCGATGTAGCGCTGCGGGTAGTCCTTGGTGAAGGACGCACCCACCCGGGAGAAGCCCTTGACGGTCCAGCCGTTGTCGTCGCCCTCGGCGTTGTCCGTGAAGAGCGCGGCACCGTCGGCGTTGACCGCGATGGTGTCGGCCGCGAAGCCGACGCCGCCCGCGCCGCCGTCGGTGGCGTAGCGGAAGCGGATGTCGATCTTCTTGCCCGCGTAGGCGTCCAGCGAGTACGAGAGCTTCTGGTACTTGCCGGAGACGTCGGTCAGGGCCGGCTTGTCACTGGCGTCGCGCGGGATGGCCTTGCCGTCGGCGGTGCCGTCGATCGCGGTCCAGCTGGTGCCGCCGTTGTCCGACACCTCGGTGTAGAGGTAGTCGTAGTCCTTCTCGATGTCCCACCAGCCCGAAAGGTCCAGGGACGCCTTGGACTTGCCGGTCAGGTCGACCGGACGGGACAGGGTGTTGTTGAGGTTGTCGCCCGCGTCGCTCCACCACTGCTTGGCGCCCTCGGCGGGCGTCGTGACGGCGGTGGTGACCGCCTTGTCGGGCAGTTCGACGACGAGCGCCTGCTTGTTGCTGGTGTTGTACTCGGACACCCCCAGCTTGTGGGTGGACTTCGTCGCGGCCTTGGCCACGTCGTAGTCCAGCCAGCCCAGCTGGAACTTGTCCCAGGCGGTCATGTCGCCGGGCAGGTCACCGATGCTGTTCTTACCGGTGCCGAGCCAGGAACCGGCCGACATCAGCGACCAGAAACCGACCGAGTTCTCGGCGGTGTTGGTCGTGTCGTACAGGTCCGGCAGACCGAGGTCGTGGCCGTACTCGTGGGCGAAGACGCCCAGGCCGCCGTTCTCGGGCTGCGCGGTGTAGTCACCGACCCAGATGCCGGTGTCACCGATCTGGGTGCCGCCGGCCTTGTTGTCGGCCGGGCCGGTGGCGCCGGCGTTGGTGCCGTACGCGTACCAGCGGTGCGCCCAGATGGCGTTGGTGCCCTCGGCACCGCCGCCCGCGGACTCGTCCTCGCCGGCGTGCACGATCTGGAAGTGATCGATGTAGCCGTCGGGCTCGTTGAAGTTGCCGTCACCGTCGAAGTCGTAACGGTCCCACTGGTCGTACTGGGCGAGATCCGCCTTGATCTGCTCGGGCGTACGGCCCTTGGCCTTCTGGTCCGCGGCCCAGGCGTTGACGCCGTCCTTGATCATGTCCCAGGCATTGGCGCAGTTGGTCGAACCGCAGTAGTTCGAGCCGTAGCGTGCCTCGTTGTACGGGACCTTGACCCAGTCGGAGACCTCGCCCTCGACCGAGTAGCGCCCGGAGGACGTCTTCTCGTAGTACGTCTTGAGCGAGTTCTTGCCGGCACCCTCGCCGAAGTACAGGTCCTGGAAGTGGGCCTGGTTGTAATCGGCCTGCCAGGCGGTGCTGTTGTCCTTCTTGGGGTCCGGCTTGGCTATCTTGTTGTGCGCCGGGCCCGGCGTGCCGCCGTACTTCGGGACGGCGGGCTTGGGGCCGTCGCCGTCCGGGTCGAACATGGTCGTGTTGTCGACCTGGTTGCCGAACTCCACCAGCACGGTGAAGATCTTGTCGGTCTTCTCGCGGCCGAGCTCGACGTACTTGTTGTCGTCGAGCTTGACGACCTTGGAACCGCTGCGCGCAGTCACCTTCTTGTCGCCGGATATGACCTGTTCCAGGGCGGCCTGACGCTGGGCGTCCTGCTGCTTGCTGAACGGGCCGTCCAGGTTGTGCGCGTCGCCCTTGGCCGACCCCGGGTCCCGGCGGTCGATGGCGGAGGCGGCGGTACCTGACGCCTGGTCATCTGCCTGAGCTGTGGCGAAGGCCGATGCGGTGGCGGCGGTCGCGGCCATGGCCACGACAACCGCTCCGGTGCGAAGCGCCCGTCTCTTAATGATCACGTGATGCAGTCCTCCCCGGCGCCCGCGGCTACGGCCTGGGAGTGTGAAGGGGCCGCGCGCGGAAACGCGTCACAAGTGACGACATTCGACCGGAGTTACGGAAGAAAAGACAGACCTTGACTTGAACAGACCAAGTGCACTATGCAGGAGCACATTTCCGCTATCCGGACGACTCCGACACCCCCAACCGGCGCGCTGAATCGGCCGATCGGCGCGCGGCATGACTCCGTGCGCCCCCCGTGCACCGGTACCGTGGGTTAGGTGACGCTTACTACCCGTTCCGCTCGGGCATCCACCGTCGTAGAGTCACTCGACAGCGAGACCGTGTCGAGAGACCGCCCATCCGACGTCCCGAGGACGGATACCGCCATGCCGCGTCCCACTGCTGCACAGCTCTCCTACGGTTCGGTGACCGTCGTCTTCTCGACCCTCGCCATGCTGCTGCTGTCCCGTACCGAATCGGGCATCGGCATCTCCGTCATCGGCACGGCCGCGCTCGCGCTCGGCCTGCTGGTGGCCGTCACCGTTCCCCGGCCCGCCCGAGGGAACACAGCGAAAGCGGCGAGGACGACCGCCACGGTGTCCGCACACCGTGACGCCGTCCCCGCCGATGCCGGGACCGAGGGCCGCACCCTCGACCCCGTACAGAGCAGGATCCCGGCCGCGCGCACCGCTTCGGAGCGCGTCGGCGAGCACTCGCTGCGGCGCTGACCGCCACCGCCGGAGGGGTGCCGACACACCCTTCCGGCCGGTCCGTCAGTTGGTGACCACCACCACCGTCTTGGCCGCCTTGTCCTGCAGTCCCTGCTTGTAGGGCTTGTCCGTGAACATCAGCACGATGTTGATCAGCCACCACAGGCACGGGCAGCACAGCAGCGCCGGCAGCCACAGCACCACGGCCCGCAGGAACGCGCTGCCGGTGTCCGGCACCCTGCCGTCGTTGAGCATCGCGACCCGCAGCTTCAGCAGCCGCTTGCCCAGGGTGCGGCCGTCCTTGTGCGTGAAGTACGTGTCGTAGGCGACGTAGACCACCAGGGCGATCAGCGACCAGAGCAGCTGATGCCCGCTGTAGGTCTGGGCGAAGATGTCGCCGACGTCGTCGTCGTTGTTGTTGTCCGACATCTCGACCGCGCCGCCCCAGGGCAGCGAGATCAGGTACAGCGGGATCGAGATGATCAGGAAGTCGATCAGCCGGGCCAGGATCCGCTTGCCGGGTTCGGCCAGCGGCGGCATGCCCGCCAGCGGATCGGTCCCGCCGGCTCCCCCGCCGCCGTAGGGGCCGGGATCGTACGGCGGCGGCGGCGGAGGGGGCGGGGGCGGCGCACTGCCGTAGGGCGAGCCGGATGACGGCGGCTGGGGCTCCTGCGGCCTCTTGAGGAACGGGTCGTCCTCGGGCGGCTGACCGGACGTCGGCTGATCGTTGCTCATGGGGGCAGTGCACCCCGCCGCACGGGCCCCCGCAACGGCTCAGGTGCGTTCGGGGGAACGGGATCCGTCCGACGGCCCTCACCCGAAGGGCCGTCAGCCGTGCGGGTCGCTCCCGCGCCGCTCCGGAACGCGGGCGCCCCGCTCAGCCGGCGACGAAGGTGCGCGCCGCCTTGTCGTGCCAGCACTGCCGCCACGGCCGGTCGAACAGGCACCACGCCACGTTGGCCACGCCGATCACCAGGAGGCCCAGCACCCCGTAGACCAGCCAGCGGCGCAGGGCGGCGCCGAAGCCCGGTGCGTCGTGGGACTCGATGTCCCGGACGTCGAGCCCGCAGAGCTTCTTGCCGAGCGTACGGCCCCACTTCGCGGTCGGCAGCACCTCCAGGAGGACGCCGAGCACCAGGAAGACGCCGAGGACGACGCCCGCCAGACCCGCGGTGGTGGAGTCCAGCAGCCAGACGGTGACCGTCTCGCCGGACAGCTTGGCCGCGTCGATCTTCTCGTTGACATGGTCCGCCGCCCGCGTCGCGAGCGGCACCGAGACGGCGCCGACGAGGGCGCCGAGCACCACCGTGTCGATGAGCCGGGCGGCGAACCGCTTGCCGAGTGCGGCCGGCCGGGCCGATGTCCGGGCCGCCGCGAGCTGCTGGAAGTGGTCGTTGACCGGGGGCTTCCAGGGCACGACGGGCTGGTCGGGCTGCGGGGACTGCTGCGACTGCTGCGGGAAAGGCGGCTGTTGCTGCTGCGCGGGCGCCTGCGGCTGCGGCCCGGCGGGCTGTTCGGGCCGGGCCAGCTGATGGACCTGCTGCGCCCAGGAGGCGGAGCCGCCGCCGGGGCCGGGCGTGAGCGGGCTGTTGAGCTCTCCGGGGACGGCCGGGGGCGCGGACTGCCGGGGCGGTGCCGGGGTGGGCACAGCGGGCTGCGCGGAGGGCGTGGAGGGCTGCGGGGCGGCGGGCGCGGCCGGGGCGTTTCCGGGTGCGATCGCCCGGATCGACATCGTGCCCTCGGTGGACGGCTGCTGAGCGTCGCGCGGGCCCGGCGCGCTGCCGGCCGGGCCCACGGCCCGGATGGTGACGGTGCCGTCGGCGGGCGGGCGCCCGGTTTCACCGGTTCCGCCGCCGGGGCGGGCGGGGCGGCCGACCCGGATGGCGACGGTGTTCTCCGGGGTCTGGCCGCCGCCGTCGCGCATGCCGGGCAGCGCGCCGCCGGTGGGGTCCGCGGGGGCGGGCCGGCGCGGGTCGGCGGGGGCCCGGTCCGCCGGGGCGGCGTCGGCCGGGGTGCGGGCTTCGGGCGAACCGCCCGCGGGCGTCCGCGGATCGGCGGTCTGCGCGGCCCGGGGCTCGGGGTTCCCGCCCCAGGAGACCCGCCGGTCGCGCTCGCCGCCGAAGCCGTTCTGCCGGGAGACGTCGGCCTGCCAGGCGGTGGCCGGTTCCGGGCGGTTGCCCTCGTACGGCTCCTCGTCGAAGAAGACCGGACCGGTCTCGTCCACCGCGGCGGGGGCCGGCGGTGCCGTCTCGTCCTCCGGGGGTGCGGCGGGCATCGGTTCGCCCTGCTGCGGGGCGGGCCGGCTGGTGCCGGGCACCCAGGAAGCGCCGTTCCAGTACCGGACGTATCCGGGAATGGACGGGTCGGGGTAGTACCCCTCGCGGGGTCGGTCGTCACCGGGTGCCGGGGTTGGGGCGCTCATCACCGTGGTCCCGTATCTCTTCGAGGCCTTGGACCGGCCGGCAATCGGGGGGCGGTCCTCATACAAGAGTCCACATCTATCAGACACCCGCCTGTCACCGGGCCGGTCCTGGTGTTTGGGCCACTTTCCGGTCACCGCGAAATATTTTTCCCCAAGTCGCGTAATGGATGGCGGGGAGGGCGCTCTCTCCCTGTGCGGCCGGTCGTGGGACCGGCCCACAGGCACCGAAAGGACGCACCTCATGGACACCGTCGTGGAACGCGAGCTGGAGCTCAAGCTGGTCCTGTCGCCCGAGCGCAGCATCCCCGTGCCCGCCCGGCTGACGTATCGCACCGACGACCCCTACGCCGTGCACATCACCTTCCACATCGGCTCCGACGTCCCCGTGCACTGGACGTTCGCCCGCGATCTGCTGGTCGAGGGCGTGTTCCGGCCGTGCGGGCACGGGGACGTACGGATCTGGCCGACCAAGATCGACCGGCGCAGCGTCATCTGCGTGGCGCTGACCTCGCCCGACGGCAACGCCCTGCTGGAGGTGCCGTCGGTGGCGGTGGCCACCTGGGTGGAGCGGACGCTGCGCGCGGTTCCGCCGGGTACGGAGACCGAGCGGCTCGGCATCGACGAGGCGCTGGCCGAGCTGCTCGCTCCGCTGCCGGCCGACGACCTGTGGCTCAGTGACCCCTGGCCGTCGGACGAGTCGCAGGACGGGGAGAGTTGAGAGGGCGGCCGGGGCGCCGGACGGGCCCGGCCCGGAGCCGGGGGTCAGAAGACCTTGCCCGGGTTGAGGAGCCCCAGCGGGTCGAAGGCCTGCTTGATGCCCCGGTGCAGTTCCACGCTCACCTCGCCGAGTTCCCTGGCGAGCCACTCCTTCTTGAGCACGCCCACACCGTGTTCGCCGGTGATCGTGCCGCCGAGTTCGAGGCCGAGCGCCATGATCTCGTCGAAGGACTCGCGGGCCCGCCGGGACTCGTCGGCGTCGGTGTGGTCGAAGCAGACGACGGGGTGGGTGTTGCCGTCGCCCGCGTGCGCGCAGACGCCGATGGTGAGGTCGTACTTCTCGGCGACGGCGGCGGTGCCTTCGAGCATGGCGCCGAGCTGCGAGCGCGGTACGCACACGTCGTCGATCATCGTCGCCGACTTGACGGTCTCCAGGGCGGTGAGCGACATCCGCCGGGCCTGGAGCAGGAGGTCGGACTCGGCCGCGTCCTCGGCCGGGACGACCTCGGTGGCACCGGCGGCGGTGCACAGCTCGGCGACGGCGGCGAGGTCGGCCGAGGGGTCGGGGGTGTCGAAGGCGGCGAGCAGGAGTGCCTCGGTGGACTCGGGGAGGCCCATGTTCGCCATCTTGTTGACCGCGTGGACCGTCGTACGGTCCATCAGTTCGAGGAGTGACGGTGTGTGACCACGTTCCATGATCCGGCAGATGGCGTCGCAGGCGCTCGCGGCGCTGGGGAACTCGGCGGCGAGGACGAGCTGCTGGGGAGGCTGCGGCTTGAGCGCGAGCACGGCCTTGACAACGATGCCGAGGCTGCCCTCGGAGCCGACGAAGAGCCGGGTGAGGTCGTATCCGGCGACGCCCTTCGCGGTGCGGCGGCCGGTGCTGAGCAGGCGCCCGTCCGCGAGGACGATGTCGAGCCCGAGGACGTATTCGGCGGTGACCCCGTACTTCACGCAGCACAGGCCGCCGGACGCGGTGCCGATGTTGCCGCCGATGGTGCACGTCTCCCAGCTGGAGGGGTCCGGCGGGTAGTACAGCCCGTGTTCGTTGACCGCCCGGGAGAGCACCGCGTTGACGACGCCCGGCTCCACCACGGCGATGCGGTCGACGGGGCTGATCTCCAGGATCCGGTCCATCTTCACCAGGGAGAGCACGATGCAGCCGTCGGAGGCGTTGGCAGCGCCGGACAGGCCCGTGCGGGCGCCCTGGGGGACGACCGGGACGCGCAGCGCGGTGGCCGTGCGCATGATGTGCTGGACCTGCTCGACCGTGCGGGGCAGCGTGACGACGGCCGGTGTGCCCGCCTCGCAGAAGCTCGCCATGTCGTTGGCGTAGGAGGCGGTGATGTCCGGGTCGGTGATGAGGGCTTCGGCCGGCAGGCCCGCGCGCAGTAGTGCGAGAAGATCGTCCATGATCCAAGACTGACACCCGGGCCCATTGGTGTGAACCCGTATGCGGCAGCGTTCGTAAGACGCGGTGTGCTCTTCGTACTGACGCAGAGTGATCGGCATGGACGTCACGCCACAGCAGCCGCCGGCCGATCGCCCCGTACCGGGCCCGGACCACTCCGCCGACACCGCCTACGCCCCGCCCTGCGAGTCCCCTCCCGCCCTGCCGCCGGACGCCGCGTCCCTGGCCGAACCGCCGCCCGCCTCGCTGCGCACGACCCTGCGCCGGGCCGCGTTCGGTGTGGTGGCGGGGGCGGTGCTGGTGACGGGTGCGGTCGTCGCGGTGCCCGATGGCGACGAGGACGCGGCGCCGCCCGTACCGGGTCCGGTCTCGCGGGCGATGGCCGCGACGGCGGCCGGCTCCCCCGCCTCGCTCTCCGATCTGACGGCGCTCATCGGGGACCGGCAGAAGTGGGTGGGCACGCATCCCTCGGACGCGCGGTCGTGGGCGGTGCTCGGGTCGGCGTACGTGGAGTGGGGGCGCCGGGCCTCGGACGCGGCGTACTACACCCGGGCCGAGCAGGCGCTGAAGCGGTCCCTGAACGTGGAGCCTGGCGAGCGCGGCAACGAGGCGGCCTGGGTGGGGCTGGCCTCCCTGGCCAACGCCCGGCACGACTTCGTCACGGCGAAGAAGTGGGGCGAGACGGTACGGTCCCGGCAGCCCAAGCAGTGGACGGTGTACCCGGAACTGGTCGACGCGTACAACGGCCTGGGCGACTACAAGTCGGCGACGACGGCGGTCGAGAAGTACGCCGCGCTGCGCTCGGGCGTGCCCGCGCTCGGGATGACGGCGGACATGTACCGGGACCGGGGCTGGCGCGAGGACGCGCTGGCCACCGCGCAGGACGCGGTGAACCGGGCCAAGACCCCCGCGGAGAAGGCGGCCTGTCTGTCCCGGCTGGGCGAGCTGGCCTGGGAGCGGGGTGAGCCGCAGGAGGCGGTCGCCCAGTACGGGGCCGCGCTGCGCACCGACCCCGCCCACCACCCGTCCCTGGCCGGCCGGGCGCGTGCGCTGGCGGCCCTGGGGCGTACCGACGAGGCCCAGCGGGACTACCAGGCGGCGCTGACGAAGTCGCCGCGCCCGGCGTACATGCTGGAGCTGGGCGAGCTGTACGAGTCGCTCGGCCTGGACGGCGACTCGGTCAACCAGTACACGCAGTTGCGCAGGGCGCTGGCGCGGACGAAGGCGCAGGGGGTGGACGACTCGCTGCTGCTGGGCCGGTTCGAGGCGGCGCACGGTGACGCGAACGCGGCCGTCGAGCTGCTGCGGGCGGAGTGGGGCCGCGGGCACCACAGCGCGGCGGTGGCCGATGCGCTGGGCTGGGCGCTGCACCGTTCGGGCGATCCGGACTCGGCGCTGGAGTACGCGGAGCAGGCGGTCGACTCGGGCGGTCAGAACGCGGGGTACGCGTATCACCTGGGCATGGTGCAGCGGGCGTTGCAGGACTTCGGTCCGGCCCGCCGCCATTTGGAGGAGGCGCTGCGCACCAATCCGCAGTTCTCGCCGCTGGACGCGCCGCGGGCGCAGGAGGCACTGGACACGATGGGGCTGCCGCCGGCCGGCGGTCCGCAGGACATGCAGCCGGCCGCACCGCCCGCCCCGCAGCCGCCGCAGGAGCCGTCGCCCGTCCCCGAGCCGGAGTCCGGCCCCGCGGAGCCCGCGGCGCCGCCCGGGGAGCCCGGTGACGCCCCGGCCCCGGCGGCGGGCCCGCCGGGACAGAAGGCGAAGCCGGCCGCGCCGAAGGCCGCACCCGAAAAGGCCGGCGGCGCGACGCACACTCCCACCCGCACCCCGCCGAAGCCGCCGGCGCCGCACGCGTCCCCCGGGCACTGACGCGGGGCGCCGCCCCCGCACGCCGCGACGGGCGGGCCGGAGTTCCGGCCCGCCCGTCGCGGTGTTCCCCCGTCGTGGGTGGATCAGTGGTGGCCCTGGACCGGAAAGGGCCGTGGATCAGAGGTTGCCGCGCTTCTCCTGCTCGCGCTCGATCGCCTCGAAGAGGGCCTTGAAGTTGCCCTTGCCGAAGCCCATCGAGCCGTGGCGCTCGATCATCTCGAAGAAGACGGTCGGCCGGTCCTGGACCGGCTTGGTGAAGATCTGCAGCAGATAGCCGTCCTCGTCGCGGTCGACGAGGATCTTCAGCTCGCGCAGGGTCTCCACGGGCACCCGGGTCTCGCCCGCCCACTCGCCCAGCGTGTCGTAGTACGAGTCGGGAGTGTCGAGGAACTGGACACCGGCCGCGCGCATCGCCTTCACCGAGGCGACGATGTCGTTCGTGGCGAGCGCGATGTGCTGGACGCCCGCGCCGCCGTAGAACTCCAGGTACTCGTCGATCTGGGACTTCTTCTTGGCGACGGCCGGCTCGTTGATCGGGAACTTGACCTTGAGCGTGCCGTCGGCGACGACCTTGGACATGAGCGCGGAGTACTCGGTGGCGATGTCGTCGCCCACGAACTCCTTCATGTTGGTGAAGCCCATGACCTTGTTGTAGAAGCCGACCCACTCGTTCATCCGGCCGAGCTCGACGTTGCCGACGCAGTGGTCGACGGCCTGGAAGAAGCGCTTGGCGGGCGGCTCGACGATCGGGTCGGCCGCGGCGTAGCCGGGGAGGTAGGGGCCCTCGTAGCCGGTGCGCTCGACGAGGGTGTGGCGGGTCTGGCCGTACGTGGCGATGGCGGCCAGGACGACGGTGCCGTGCTCGTCCTTCACCTCGTGCGGCTCGGTCAGTCCGAGTGCGCCGTGCTCGACCGCGTAGGCGTACGCGGCGCGGGCGTCGGGGACCTCGATGGCCAGGTCGACGACTCCGTCGCCGTGCTCGGCGACGTGCTCGGCGAGGAAGCGGCCGTGGTCCGTGGACGCCCTGATGACGGAGGTGAAGACGAAGCGGGCGGAGCCGTTGGTGAGGACGTAACTGGCGGTCTCGCGGCTGCCGTTCTCCGGTCCGGAGTAGGCCACGAGCTTCATGCCGAAGGCGGTCGCGTAGTAGTGCGCGGCCTGCTTGGCGTTGCCGACGGCGAAGACGACCGCGTCCATTCCCTTGACCGGGAAGGGATCGGCCTGCCGCGCTGTCCCGGGAGTGCTGTGCATCGTCTCTGTCATGCCCGAAGCGTCGCGCCACTTCGCAAGGTGCGCAACAGTTCGTGAAATCGCTGGGCAGTTTGCACAGCGCTTCGCCATGATGGGCGGGCTATCTGTACATGGTGACCATCACAGTGACCCTCCGGAGGCCGGCCGTGGCGATCGATCATCTCGACGGGCGTCTCATCGTCCTGCTGGCGCGCGAGCCGCGGATCGGGGTCCTGGAGGCGTCGCGCCGGCTCGGTGTGGCGCGCGGGACGGTCCAGGCGCGCCTGGACCGTCTTCAGTCGAATGGCGTCATCCGCGGCTTCGGTCCGGACGTGGACCCGGCCGCCCTCGGTTATCCCGTCACCGCCTTCGCCACGCTGGAGATCAAACAGGGCCAAGGCGCCGACGTGCGGGCCCACTTGGGCGGCGTACCGGAGGTGCTGGAGCTGCACACCACCACCGGGCACGGCGACATGCTGTGCCGGCTGGTGGCCCGTTCCAACGCCGATCTCCAGCGGGTGATCGACCGGGTTGTCGGATTTGATGGCATTGTCCGGGCCTCCACGGCCATCGTCATGGAGAACCCCGTACCCCTGCGCATCATCCCGCTCGTCGAACAGGCGGCGCAGGACACCGACTGAGCCGAGGAGTGACGTGTGAGCTTCTGGGAGTACCTGGGAAATCGTCACCAGCAGTTGCTCACCGACGCGTTCCAGCACGTGAGCGCCGTCTTCCAGTGCATGGTGATCGCGACCGTGCTGGGCGTCCTGATCGGGGTGGTCAGCTATCGCAGCGGCTGGGGGTCCTCGGTGGCGATCACCTCCACGGCGACCGTCCTGACCATCCCGTCGCTCGCCGCGATCGGTCTGCTGATCCCGCTGGTGGGGCTCGGGGTGGCGCCGACCGTGATCACCCTGACGCTGTACGGGCTGCTGCCCATCGTCCGCAACTCCATCGTCGGGCTGCGCGGGGTCGACCCGGCGCTCGTGGACGCGGCGAAGGGCATCGGGATGTCCCGGCTCGCCCGGCTCACCAAGGTGGAACTGCCGCTCGCCTGGCCGCCGATCCTCACCGGCATCCGGGTCTCCACCCAGATGCTCATGGGGATCGCCGCCATCGCCGCGTACGCCTCCGGGCCCGGTCTCGGCAACGAGATCTTCCGCGGCATCGCCTCGCTGGGCAGTGCCAACGCGATCAATTCGGTGCTCGCGGGCACGCTCGGCATCGTCATCCTCGCCCTGCTCTTCGACGCCGCGTACGTGCTGCTGGGGCGGCTCACCATCCCGAGGGGGATCCGTGTCTGAGTCCGCCGCAGAGACCGGGCCGGAGCCGGTCGTCAACGCCACCTCCGGGGCGACCATCCAGCTGGAGAACCTGACCAAGCTCTATCCGGGCAATCCCAGCCCGGCCGTGGACAACGTCTCGATGGACATCAAGGCCGGCGAGACCGTGATCTTCGTCGGGCCGTCCGGCTGCGGGAAGTCGACCACCCTGAAGATGATCAACCGGCTGATCGAGCCGACCTCGGGCCGGATCAGGATCGACGACGAGGACGTCACGGACATCGACCCGGTGAAGCTGCGCCGGAAGATCGGTTACGCGATCCAGTCGTCCGGGCTCTTCCCGCACATGACGGTCGCCGAGAACATCGCCCTCGTACCGAAGATGGTGGGCTGGTCGAAGTCGAAGGTGAAGGACCGGGTCGAGGAGATGCTCGATCTGGTCGGCCTGGACCCGCGCGAGTTCCACGGCCGCTATCCGCGGGCGCTCTCCGGCGGTCAGCAGCAGCGCGTCGGCGTGGCACGGGCGCTGGCCGCCGATCCGCCCGTGCTGCTGATGGACGAGCCGTTCGGCGCGGTCGACCCGATCACCCGTGACCACCTCCAGGACGAGCTGATCCGGCTCCAGCACGAGCTCCACAAGACGATCGTCTTCGTCACCCACGACTTCGACGAGGCGATCAAGCTCGGCGACCGGATCGCCGTACTGCGGGAGCACTCGCACATCGCCCAGTTCGACACCCCGGAGGCCATCCTCACCAACCCGACGGACGACTTCGTCTCCGGTTTCGTCGGGGCGGGCGCGGCGCTGAAGCGGCTCAACCTCACCCGCGTACGGGACGTGGAGATCGCGGAGTTCCCGACGGTGACGGTCGACGACCCGCTCCAGTCCATCTTCAACAAGCTGCGCAGCGGCCCGCACAACGAGCTGCTGATGCTGGACCGCCGCAACCGCCCGTACAAGTGGCTGCGCCGCGGCGACCTGATGCGGGCCCGCGGTTCGCTGGCGCGGGCCGGGCAGCTGGTGCACGACACGGTGACCAGGGACGCGACGCTGCACGACGCGCTGGAGGCGGTGCTGACCGACAGCGGCGGCCGGGTCGCGGTGACCGGACGGCGGGGCGAGTTCATCGGCGTCGTCGACATGCACACGCTGATGAACTCGGTGCACGAACTCCTGGAGGCCGACCGGCTCACCGCCATCGAGCACCAGCACGAGCTGGAGGAGCTGCGCACCCATCAGACCGTCCAGGAGCTGGAGGGCGGTGCGGGCACATGAGCAACGACTCCCCGTCCGGCCCCCGCTCCTCCGGGCCGGTCCCCGCGTCCGACCGGGACCGCCCGCCGGGCGAACACGACGTCAAGGGCCACGCCTTCCGCGACGAGGAGGCGGAACCGTCGCCTTCGCCGGCCGGACCACCCCGCCGCATCACCTGGCGCAAGCTGGTGCTGGTGCCGGCGGCGCTCGCGGTGGTGCTGGTCATCACGTACGTGTGGATCACCAACGTCGACCTGGACTCGATCGCGGAGAACTCCCTGGCGGGCGACACGGTGCAGCTGCGGTGGTGGCAGCACGTCAGGCTGACCGCGATCTCGACGTTCTGGGTGCTGATCATCGCCATTCCGCTGGGCATCGCGCTGACCCGGCGCGGACTGAGCAAGGCGGCGCCGGTGGTCACGGCGATCGCCAACATCGGGCAGGCGACCCCGGCGATCGGTCTGCTGGCCCTGCTGGTGATCTGGCTGGGCATCGGCCCGTCGACGGCGATCACCGGCATGGTGATCTACGCGGTGCTGCCGGTGCTCTCCAACACGGTCGCCGGTCTGAAGGCGATCGAACCGACGCTGGTGGAGGCCTCGCGCGGCATCGGGATGTCGGCGATGGGCACGCTCCGGAAGGTCGAACTCCCGCTCGCCGTCCCGCTGATCCTGGCGGGTGTACGGACCGCGCTGGTGCTCAACGTGGGCACGGCGACGCTGGCCACGTTCGGCGGCGGTGGCGGTCTCGGCGACCTGATCACCTCGGGCATCCAGACCCAGCGCATGCCGGTGCTGGTGCTCGGTTCCGTGCTGACGGTGGTGCTGGCACTGCTGGTGGACTGGCTGGCCTCGCTCGTCGAGGTGGCGCTGACACCGCGCGGACTGGAGGTGGAGCGATGAGGAGGCGACGGGTGCGCGCGGGCCTGGCGGGGGCGGCCGCGCTGGCGCTGGTGCTGGCGGGGTGCGGGCTGAAGAGCGGTTCCCCGATGGTGGACGACGTGGAGCCGGGCTCGGTCGGGCAGGGGCAGCCGCTGGACGGCGCCTCGCTGACCGTCACCTCGAAGAACTTCAGCGAGAACATCATCCTGGGCCAGATGGTCGGCCTGATCTTCAAGGCGGCCGGGGCGGAGGTCCTGGACCGGACGAACCTGCCCGGCTCGATCAGCGCCCGGGAGGCGATCGTCCAGGGCGACGCCGACGCGATGTACGAGTACACGGGCACCGGCTGGATCACCTATCTGGGCCACGCCAAGCCGATCACCGACCCGCTGAAGCAGTGGGAGGCGGTCCGCGCGGAGGACCGGGGGAACGGGGTGACCTGGCTGCCGCAGTCCACGCTGAACAACACCTACGCGCTCGCGATCAGCAAGAAGAACAACGCGAAGTACCACCTGAAGACGCTCTCCGACGTCGCCGCGCTGGCGAAGAAGAACCCTTCGGCGGTGACGATCTGCGTGGAGAACGAGTTCGCCTCCCGCAACGACGGACTGCCCGGCATGGAGAAGGCGTACGGGATGTCGCTGCCGGCCGCCAACATCAAGAAGATGGACGCGGGCATCGTCTACACCCAGGTGTCGAAGTCCAACTCCTGCCTGCTGGGCGAGGTGTTCACCACGGACGGCCGCATCAAGGCGATGGACCTCGACGTGCTGGCGGACAACAAGCACTTCTTCCCCAACTACAACGCGGCGCCCGTCATCCACACCGCGACCTTCGAGAAGTACCCGGTGATCGCGGCCCTGCTCGACCCGCTCAGCGCACGGCTGACCACGCAGGTCGCGCAGGAGCTGAACGCCAAGGTGGACGTCGAGGGCGAGGACCCGCACGAGGTGGCGAAGGACTGGCTGGTCGACGAGGGGTTCATCAAGGCGGGGTGACAGCCGGCCCTCCCGGGGCGGCCGGACAGCCGCCTCGGGAGGGCCGGACAGAGTTACAAAGAAGATGTTGCAAAGACCTGTTGCAAAGCTGTCTTTGCAACTCTATGGTTGAGGCATGCCAACCACAGAGCCCGACGACAGGGCCGCGAACGCCGCGGACCCGAAGGTCCTCAGCATCGACGCCCGCACCCTGCGCGGACTCGCCCACCCCCTGCGCATCAGGCTGCTCAACACCCTCCGGGAGTTCGGGCCCGCCACCGCCTCCGGTCTCGCCGAGCGGCTCGGCGAATCCAGCGGAGCCACCAGCTACCACCTGCGCCAGCTCGCCGCGTACGGCTTCGTCGAGGACGACCCGACGCGCGGCAAGGGACGCGAGCGCTGGTGGCGGGCCGTGCACGCCGGCGCCTCCTTCGGCCCCGAGTTCCTGTACGACCCCGACCCCGAGGTGCGCGGCGCGATGGGCCTCGTCCTCCACGAGGTCGCGTCGACGCACGCACAGGAGCTGAACACCTGGCTCGGCACGATGCACGAGTGGCCCCAGGAGTGGTACGAGGGCTCGGACCTCAGCGACTTCAAGGTGCGGCTCACCCCGGAGCTGGCCAGTGAACTCTCCGAGAAGGTGCACGAACTGATCAACAGTTACCGCGGCCGCATCCCCGAGGACACCGAGGGATCCGCCGTCGTCCGCACCCATCTGCACGTCTTCCCGCGCCCCACCGACTGAAGGGCCACCACGCCATGCATCCCGACACGCACCTCGCCCTGCACCGCATACGCTCCGCCGAACTGCGCGCCCGGGCCGACGACTTCCGCCTCACCCACCGCCGAGCCCCGCGCGGGCAGCTGCGGACCAAGCTGGCCTGGACCCTGGTCGAGACGGGTCTGCGCCTCCTGCCGGAGCGGACCGTCGTGCCGTACCGCGCGCCCCGCACGGCGTAGCCCGTGGACGGGGGGAGGAACAGGTCCGACCGCAAACCGCTCGTCGCCGTCCTGGCGGCCAACTCCATATCCACCGCAGGTACTTCACTCACCCTGATCGGCGTGCCGTGGTTCGTCCTCGAAACCACCGGAAGCGCCGGACGGGCCGGAGTCGTCGCCTTCTGCGCGACGCTGCCGATCGTCGTCTCCGCCCTGATCGGCGGGCCCGTCATCGACCGGACCGGCCGCCGCCGGGTCTCCATCGCCTCCGACACCGTGTGCGGACTCGCCGTCGCCGCCGTGCCGTTGCTGTACTACGCCGACGCACTCTCCTTCTGGGTGCTGTGCGTCCTGATGGCGCTCAACGGACTCGTCCACACCCCGGGCAACACCGCGCGCTACGTCCTCGTGCCCGACCTGGCCGAGCACGCCGGCACCACGCTCGCCCGCGCCGCCAGCCTCTTCGACGCGGTCTCGCGCGGGGCCCGGATGGTCGGGGCCGCGCTGGCCGGGGTACTGATCGCGCTGGTCGGCGCGGAGACGGTGCTGCTGCTGGACGCGGCGAGCTTCCTGACCTCGGCCGCGCTGATCGCGGCGGGGTTGCGGGGCATCCGCGCGGCGGAGCCGGTCAAGAACGCCGCGCCGGTCTCCCTGCGCACCTACCGGCGCGAACTGGGCGAGGGGTACGCCTACTTGTTCGGCAACCGGCTGCTGCTCGGCGTCGTCCTGATGGTCCTGTTCATGAACGGCACCGACCAGGGCTGGATCGCCGTCCTGCTCCCGGTGCACGCCTCGGCCGAACTCGGCGGGGCGCGCGATCTCGGGCTGCTCACCGCGCTGTTCGGGGCGGGCGGCCTGACCGGGGCGCTGCTGTACGGGGCGGTGGGGCACCGCTTCTCGCGGTGGGCCGTGTTCACCGTGTGCGTGCTGCTGTGCGGGGCGCCGAGGTACCTGGTCGCCGCGCTGACCGGTACGACGCCGCCGCTCGCGGTGACGATGGTGCTGAGCGGGATCGCGGGAGGGGTCCTGAACCCGATCCTGACGACGGTGATCTACGGGAGCGTGCCCGACGCCCTGCGCAGCCGGGTCTCCGGGGCCATCACCGCGGGGTGCGAACTGGCCCTGCCGGTGGGCGGGCTGGCCGCCGGCCTGCTGGTGGAGAGCGCGGGGGCCACGGGGGCGCTGCTGGTGATGGGGGCGGTGTACCTGACCGCGACGCTGAGCCCGCTGGTCTTCCCGTCCTGGCGGACGATGGACGGCCTCCCGACCGGGGAGCCGGGTGACCGTACGGCGGACGGGGTCAGCAGCTCGGGATCTTCCCCCCGTGGTCCAGCGCCCTCAGCGAGGACACCGCGCCCTTCAGAGTCGTGACCGGGATCAGCCGGAGCCCCTTCGGCAGTTCGGACTCCGCCTCCTTGCACTCGGCCTTCGGCACCAGGAAGACGGTGGCGCCGTCGCGCCGGGCCGCCTGGGTCTTGAGCGAGACGCCGCCGACCGCGCCGACGTCCCCGTCCGCCTCGATGGTGCCCGTGCCGGCGATGCTGCGGCCGCCGGTGAGATCGCCGCCGGAGCCGTCGCCGTCGAGCTTGTCGACGATGCCGAGCGCGAAGAACAGGCCGGCGCTGGGGCCGCCCACGTCGGCGAGGTGCAGGGTCACGTCGACGGAGCCGGGCTTCCTGCCGAGGTAGTTCAGGGCGGCGTCGACCGCGGAGTCCTGGGACTCCGCCATGTCGTCGAGGTTGTGCTTCTCGATCTCCTTCTCGGAGCCGCCGGAGGGGTAGACGGAGTCACGGGGCATGACCGCCCGGTCCGTACGGAACCAGCTGTCGATCACATCGCCGATCCCGACATCGGCGGTGGGCCCGGTCGCCACGATCGTGGTCATCCTCAGCTCGCCCTTGGTGGGCCGGGTGGGGGTGCCCTCGATACTGATCACCGGGGTGCCGTGGTCGTCGCCGAGCACGTTCGCCGTCGTGCCCGGCTGCGCCAGCGTGAACGGCAGCGGCGCGAAGGCCGCGACGCCGAACAGGGCGAGGACCGGGAGGGCGCACAGGGCGAGGGTGCGGGGGCGCGAGCGACGTGTGAACACCCACCCAATCTAACGGTCCGCACTCCGCCGCCGTTCGCCGGACGGGCCGGGTTCGCCTCTGTCCGGTGGGTGGGGGTGGGGGCCCTCCGGGGCGTCTCCTCAAAAACTGGCGTGGCAACCGGAGACGTAGCGGGGGCCGGGTATTACGCCATTTTTCTGCGGGGACGCCCCTGCACGCCCCCACCCAGCATCACTCGCGTCTGAACACCGGCGACACGAACGCCGCAGACGCGAGGCGGCCGGGTCCGGGGCCGTGCAGGGGAGTCCCCGCAGGACGACGAACGGATTCCGGGCTCCCGCTGCGTGGGGCTGGAAACGTTCGTCGTCTGAGGAGACGCCCCGGAGGGGCACCGGACCCCCACCCACCGGGCCACGGCGCACCCCGCGGGGAACCCGCACCAACAAGCCCGTCCGGCGATTGAGGACGGAACCCCGCACCAAGGACCGGCGCAACGCAAACGCGCCGCCGCCCGCCCAAGGGCTACGCCCTAGCGAAGCGCGTCCGCGACCTCGCGTGCGGCGTCGACCACCCGCGGTCCCACCCGCTCCGGCACCGCGTCGGCGAGCATCACCACTCCGACGCTGCCCTCGACCCCGGTCACCCCCATCAGCGCGGCGGCGGCGCCGCTGGCGCCCGCCTCCAGCTCGCCGTGGGTGAGCGTGAACGCCGTCTCGCCCACCGGCTTCTGCCGGGCGGCGAGGATCGCCCGTCCCGCGGCACCCCGGTCCAGCGGGTGGCGGAAGCCGGCCCGGTAGGCGACGTGGTAGTCCGTCCAGGTCGGTTCGACGACCGCGACCGCCAGCGCGTCCGAGCCGTCGACCAGCGTGAGGTGGGCGGTCGCCCCGATGTCCTCGGCCAGGGAGCGCAGCGCGGGCAGCGCCGCCTCCCGGACGAGCGGGTGGACCTGGCGGCCCAGGCGCAGCACGCCCAGTCCCACTCGGGCGCGGCCGCCCAGGTCGCGGCGGATCAGGGTGTGCTGTTCCAGGGTGGCGAGCAGACGGTAGACCACCGTGCGATTGACACCGAGTTTGTTGGACAACTCGGTGACCGTCAGGCCGTGGTCGGTGTCGGCGAGCAGCTTGAGGACACGCAGTCCTCGGTCGAGCGTCTGGGAGGTCTCCGCGGTCACGACGCCCTCTCCTCTTTGGTGAGCGGCGGCGGCTGTTCTCACGGATTGTGCGTCACCGGTCCCAGCGGCGACGCACGGAGAGGCCGCCGGCCTGGCCAAGGCACCGGCTGCGCTCCGCGGCGGCGTTGCCACGGGGCGTTCACATTTTTGGGACAGTAGCGAGCCAGTCCGCTCAGCGGAAGACCTCGTCCAGAATCCGGGCGCTTGTGGAAAAGCGGTTGTGCCGCCGGAGCATAAGTGCCGGTCAGCGGGGCGCCGGCCGAACGGCGCGGATCTACGCGCGTCCATGTCGGCCGACTCCCCCGCGACGCTCCGTACACCGGACGTGAACCGGCGTTAACTCACTGTGAACAATTGCTGGACAGTTTTTCCGTTCACGAGTACTTCGCAGGCCCTGATCGCCTTCGTGGCCGGGTCCCGGACGGTGAAGTTGAGGGCGAAGGTGCCGTCGAGTCCGACGATCCGGGTGACGTAGGAGTCGGAGGTCTGCTTCCCGTCGGCGGTGCGTCCGGTGACGGCGACCGTGGCGACGGGTGCGAAGCCCCGGCCGGTCACCTGGACGACCGTGCCGGGCGGGCCTTCGGGCGGGGAGAGCGCGAAGGAGGCTCCGGACGGGACGGTCCCGTCCTGGACGGTGAAGGCGGCAGTCTCGGTGCGCGGGTTGATGAGGACCTCGCGGACCCGGAGGGCGACGGTGTCGGCGGCGTTGACGGTGAAGGTCTGCGAGAACGCCCCGTCGAGGCCGACGACCTTGGTGCGTACCGGGTCGGAGGTCTGCGATCCGTTCGCCCGCAGCCCGACGATCGACACGGTCGCGACCTTCGCGAAGCCCTGGCCGAGGACGGTGACCGCGGTGCCTCTCGGTCCGGCCGCCGGGGTGAGGACGACGAAGGTCGGGGAGACCGTCAGCTGGGTGAGGGCCTGTGCGCCGCCCGCCGTGACCTGGAGGGCGTAGACGCCGCGGGGGGTGGATGCCGCGACGGTGACCGTACCCGCGAGGGTGCCGTCGGCGGTGACGCGCAGGGTGGAGCCGCTGATCCGGGCGGCGTCGCAGCCGGTGCCGTCGGTCGCGCACAGGGCGGGGGCCGGGGTGGCGCCGGAGGGCCAGCCGTCACCCGAGACGCTGATCGTCCCGCCGGGTTTGACCTTGGCGGCGCCCGCGGAGAGCGTCGCGGTCGCCTCGGTCACGGTGAACGGCGCGGTCAGTACGGTCGCCGGGTCGTTGCCCTCGTCGACCTGGACCGCCGCGATCGCCGGGTCGGAGACGGTGAAGTCCACGGAGAAGGTGCCGTCGGGGCCGCTCTTCACATAGACGGCCGTGTCGTCGAGGGTCGCGCCGCTCGCGTCGAGGCCGATGGTGTTGATCCACCGGTCCTGGAGGTAGTCGCTGCCGGTGACGGTGATGACGCTGCCGACCGGCCCGCTGCTGCGGGACAGCGCGACGGCGCGTGGCCCGTCGGGCACGAAGGCCTTGACGGTCAGGGGCGCGGTGGCCTCCTTCGTACCGTCGCCGACCTTCACGAGGTACGAGCCGTCCGGCACCGCGCCCGCCGCCGCGAGCACGGCGCTGCCGGTCAGCTGACCGGAGCCGTTGATGGCGAGGGTGCCGCCGGCGAACTTCGCGGCGTCGCAGCCGCCGCCGTCCGCGGCGCAGAGCTGCGGTACGGGGGTGGCTCCGGCGGTCCAGCGGCTGCCCGACAGGGTGACGGCGGTGGAGGGCCGGACCGGGGCGGTGGGGGCGATGAGCGTGGCCGGCTGCCCGGCGCTGCCCTCCGCCGTCACGGTGCCGATGGAACCACCGCCGGCGGTGACGACGCACGCGGTCTCGTAGGTGGAGCCGAGCACCTTGGTGCGGGTGAGGTTGCGCAGCGGGGTGAAGCTGATCGGTCCGCTCGCGCCGGCGGGCAGCAGGAAGTCCCCTTCGTACGGCGGGATCTCGATCGGCTGTCCGGACGGGATGTCGAGCGGGATCTCGGGTCCGGTGACGGTGACCGTGCCGGTGGCTCCGCCGGACATCGCGAGGTCGAGGCTCGGGGTGGTGGGCACGTCGTTGAGGCTGAGGCCGCTGGTGGCCGGGGAGGGGCCGAGCGTCACCTTGGCGTGGACCCTGCCGCCGGGGTCGACGGTGTCGGGCGTCAGCTCCACGCCGAACTGCTGCGGTCCGTCCGCCTGGCCCTGTCCGGCGGGCAGGGTGCAGTGGACGGTCGGGGTGACGGTGCCGGCGTGGGCGAGGGGGGCGAGGGCGACGGTGCCCCCGGTCCAGACGAGTACGGCTCCGGCGCCGAGTGCGACGGCCCGGCGTAATGCCGGGCGGCCCGGTCCGCCGGTGGGTCTGCGGTGCGCGAACATACGGCTCCTCCAAAGGAAAGGAAATGCGGGTGATCCGAATGCGGAATGGACGACGCCCGCCTGTTCCATTGCCGTACGGAACAGGCGGGCGTCAGCGGGGATTTCCCCTGATCCCTTTACAGCAGGGTCAGGGTCAGGGTGGCGCTGTAATCTCCGGGCCTGGTGAATTCGGGAACGGTGAGGGCGAGACCCGCCTCGGCGTCGAACTTCCCGCCGGTGAACGGACGCGATCCGTCCGGATTCATCCGGCAGAGGCTCGCCGCCTCGCTCCCGAGCACGGTGGGCGATCCGGCGACCGGCGCCCCCACGCTCCCGTCCTGTGCCGTGCAGGCCGGCGCCCACCGCACCGCACCGGCCGGGATGGTGCCCCCGTCGGCGCTCGTGAAGCCGGTGAGGGTGGCGGTCAGGGACCAGCCGCTGTTGACGCCGCGGGCGTCCTGCACCTCCACCCGGTTGAGGTGGGCCCGCTGCACACCGCTGTCCGCGCCCAGGACCGTCGTACCGAAGTCGACGGTGTCCCCGTCCTGGGTCATGGTCAGCGTCCCGGCCCTGACCCGCGTGGTCAGCTGCTGCTCGGCCGTGGCACCGTCCCCGCCGCCGGTGGTGACGGTGAAGGGCGCGGTGCGTACGGTCGCCGGGTCGTTGCCCTCGTCGGCCTGGACGGCGGCGACGGCGTCGGAGATGACGGTGAACTCGACGGCGAAGGTGCCGTCCGCGCCGCTCTTCACGTAGACCGCGCTGTCGTCGAGCCCGGTGCCGGAGGCGTCGAGGCCGATGACGTTGATCCAGCGGTCCGGGTTGTAGTTCCGGCCGCTGACGGTGATCACGCTGCCGACCGGGCCGCTGTCGGACGACAGCGTGATCTCCCGGTTGCCGGCCGCGACGGCCTCGACGGTGAGGGGGGCGGTGGCCTCCTTGGTGCCGTCGTTGACCTTGACCTCGTAGTCGCCGTCGGGCACCGCTCCGGCCTCGCCGAGGGTGGCGGTGCCGGTGAGCGTGCCGGCGGAGTCGGTCCGCAGGGTGTGGGCGGTGAACTTCAGCGGATCGCAGCCACCGCCGCCGACCGCGCAGAGCGACGGCACGGGGGACGCGTCCGGGGTCCAGCCCGATCCGCCCAGTCGCACCTCGGTGTGCGGGCGCACCGGGCCGGCGGGGGCGGTCAGCACGGCGGGTTCGGACCCGGTGCCCTCCGCGGTGACGGTGCCGACCGGGCCGCCGCCGTCGACGACGTCGCAGGGCGTCTCGAAGACCGATCCGAACACCTTGGTCTGGGTGAGCGTACGGATCGGGGCGAGCGAGATCTCGCCCGAGGCGTCCGCGGGGACCAGGAAGTCGCCTTCGTACGCGGGGATCTCGATGGCCGCCCCGGCGGGGATGTCCATGGTGAACTCGGCGCCCCGCACGGTGACGGTGCCGGTGGCCCCGCCGGACATCGCGAGGTCGAGGCTCGGGATGGTCGGCACGTCGTCGAGGGCGATGGCGCTGGTGGCCGGGGACGGGCCCAGCGTCACCTTCGCGTGCACCTTGCCACCCGGTTCGACGACGGCGGGCGACAGCTCCACGGTCATCTGCTGCGGCCCGGTCGCCTCGCCCTGGCCCGCGGGCAGGAGGCAGTGGACGGTCGGGGTCACCGTCCCGGCCGCGTCCGCGGCCGCGCGGGCGGGGGAAGCGGACGGTGCGGCCGTGGCCCCGACGCAGCCCAGTGACAGCACGAAGCAGGCCGCGAGCAGACCGGTCACACCGGGTCTTCGTCGTCGGATCACCTGACACCCTTTCATGGACCATTGATTGCGCACATTGAGGAGGTCACGTGCAGAGAAGTCAAGAGAGACCCAATTGATCCTTTCGGAAATGCCCGAAAAGCATTTCTCCAGGCGTTTCCTGCGCACCTGTTGACTTCTTTGAAGATCACCGTTTCACTGCACCCGACATGCCGGGCCCGGCACGCAGATCCGTACGTACAGCAAATGCACGGAGTGCAGCGAGTCGTCGAATCTGCGGAATTCGAACCGGAAGGAGTTCCACCCCGTCATGTCGATCTCTTCAGGCACATCGCCGGACCGAAGACGCTTACCGCTGGTCCTGGCGGCGGCGTGTTCGGCCGGCGCCCTGCTCGCCCTGTCGTCCCCGACGGCCTCGGCGGTGACCCCGCTCATCGCGACGGCCAGTTACAACTGCGGCTCGTGGGGCAGCGGCACCGCCACCCTGACCGCCGCCGACAACGGCACGACCAAGTCCATCAAGATCACGTCGTCGGACATCAGGATGCCGGCCGGCACGAGCGCCGACCCGAACAGCATCACGACGACGCTCAAGCTCACCAAGACCGTGGGCGGAGTCACCAGTCAGGTCCAGTTCTCCGCCACGGCCAACCCGGGCATGAGCGGCGGGAACCCGATCACCCTGGGCCCCCTGAAGCTCACCTCCGGCACGCTCGCGGCCGGCAACAGCACGAATTCCGTGGTGCTGGCCACTCCCCCGAGCTCCACCAACTGGTCACTGCAGATCGTGGCCTCGTCCCCGACGTCCGCCACCGTGCCGTGCGTGGCGACGTCCGTCCAGTCCGCGTCGCACGTCTGGTGACGGTCCGGGCATGACGCCGGCCCGGGGCGGAACCAGCTGTCCGAACGCCCCGGGCCGGTGCCCGCGTCCTCGTGCTCCCGCGGGACTCACGTCATGCGGGTGGCCCACTCCTGGACCTTCTTGATCCGCTGCTCGATCTGCCCGGCGGTGGCCTCCGCGCTCGGCGGACCGCCGCACACCCGGCGCAGTTCGGTGTGGATGACGCCGTGCGGCTTGCCGCTCTGGTGCGTGTAGGCCGACACCATGGTGTTCAGCTGCTTGCGCAGGCTCAGCAGCTGCTTGTGCGTGACCACCGGCCGGTCCTCGGCGGGCTTCTCCAGCAGGTCCGCCTCCGAGGCCGGTTTCTGCCGGCTGTGCGCGATCTGCCGGGTCTGCCGCTTCTGGAGCAGCAGCTGCACCTGGTCGGGTTCGAGCAGCCCCGGGATGCCGAGGTAGTCCTGCTCCTCCTCGCTGCCCGGGTGCGCCTGCATGCCGAACTCGGCGCCGTCGTACAGCACCCGGTCGAAGACGGCGTCGGACTCCAGCGCCTCGAACGGCAGCTGCTCCTCGGTCTCCTCGTCCTCCAGCTTCTCGGCGTCGGCCAGGAGCTTGTCCTCCTCGGAGAACGGGTTCTCCTCGTCGCTGCCCTTCTTGGGCTTGTCGAGGACGTGGTCCCGTTCGACCTCCATCTCGTTGGCGAAGTCGAGGAGCATCGGGATCGTCGGCACGAAGACCGAAGCGGTCTCGCCGCGCCTGCGGGAGCGCACGAAGCGGCCGACGGCCTGGGCGAAGAAGAGCGGCGTCGAGATGGTGGTGGCGTACACGCCGACGGCCAGCCGCGGCACGTCGACGCCCTCCGACACCATGCGGACGGCGACCATCCAGCGCGAGCCGTCCTCGGTGAACGCGTCGATCTTCTTCGACGCGGCCTTCTCGTCGGAGAGGACGACGGTGGGCTTCTCGCCGGTCACCTTCTTGAGGATCTTGGCGTACTCGCGCGCCGACTCCTGGTCGGTGGCGATGACGAGCCCGCCCGCGTCCGGGATGCCCTTGCGGACCTCGGTGAGCCGCTTGTCGGCGGCGCTCAGCACGTTGGGGATCCAGTCGCCGGTGGGCGCGAGCGCGGTGCGCCAGGCCTGCCCGATGGCGTCCTTGGTCATCGGCTCGCCGAGCCGGGCGGCGATCTCGTCCCCTGCCTTGGTGCGCCAGCGCATGTTGCCGCTGTAGCTGAGGAAGATGACCGGGCGCACGACGCCGTCGGCGAGCGCGTTGCCGTACCCGTAGGTGTAGTCGGCGGACGACCGCCGGATTCCGTCGTTGCCCTCCTCGTACGCGACGAAGGGGATCGGGTTGGTGTCGGAGCGGAACGGCGTGCCGGTGAGCGCGAGCCGGCGGGTCGCCGGGTCGAACGCCTCCTGGCAGGCCTCGCCCCAGGACTTGGAGTCACCGGCGTGGTGGATCTCGTCGAGGATCACCAGGGTCTTGCGCTGCTCGCACCGGTTGCGGTGCAGCATGGGGCGGACTCCGACGCCCGCGTACGTGACGGCGACCCCGTGGTACTCCTTGCTCACGGGGCCCGCGCTGTAGTCGGGATCGAGCTTGATCCCTATCCGGGCGGCCGCCTCCGCCCACTGCTTCTTCAGGTGCTCGGTGGGCGCGACGACGGTGATCTGCTGCACGACGTGGTGGTGGAGCAGCCATGAGGCGAGGGTCAGCGCGAAGGTGGTCTTCCCGGCGCCGGGGGTCGCGACCGCGAGGAAGTCGCGCGGCTGCTCCTGGACGTACCTCTCGAGGGCGCCCTGCTGCCAGGCTCGCAGCTTGCCGGCCGTACCCCAGGGGGCGCGGCCGGGAAAGGCGGGTGAGAGGTGGTGGGAGGCGGTAGTAGTCACGGTCTCCGGTTCGGGTCTCTCGGGTACGTGTGGTGCTGTCCGCACGGACCGGGACGGGCCCGCACGCGATACGACAACCGGGCCACCTTACCGGGGGGCGGGGCGCGATCCGCCTCGGACTGCGCCGCCCCGAAGGTAATTGCGACGGCTCTCACACCTCGTCCGCGACGTCGCGAAGGTGCGGGTTCATGCCCGCACGGGAACGGTGTCGCTCATCGCTCCCGCACCCGCGTGGCCACCCACGCCCCCACCAGCGCCACCCCCGCCATCGGCAGGAACACCACCGCGAACGCCCCCGGGTGCGAGCCCGACGCGCCCGCCTCCAGCGCCTCGTGCACCACACCCACCGCTCCCCCGCCGAGCGCCGCGAACGCCGCGCCGCCCGCCGCGAGCAGGAGGACGTTCGAGAGGCCGTCGGAGATCTGCAGGGCCGCGGAGTTCGCCCCGGCCTCCGCCGGCGCGGACAGCTTCAGCAGCAGCACGCTGGTCGATGCGATCACCATGCCCATGCCGAAGCAGCCGAGGGCCCAGGCGACGGCGACCGTCCAGACCGGCACCCCGTCGATCAGCACGGCGGGCGCGGCCGCGATCGCCGCGGCGACCAGCACCATGCCGCCGGCCATCAGCCGCTCGCGGTGCGGTTCCAGGCGTGGCCGGGACTGTACGTACGAGCCCAGGGCCCAGGTCCCGCCGCCGGCGGCCAGCGAGAGACCGGCCATCGTCGGGGACATGCCGCGCTGGGTGACCAGCATCAGCGGGACGAACGACTCGGCGGCGACGAACGACCCGGCCGCCACCCCGCGCAGCAGCACCACCGCGGGCAGCCCGCGGGCGGCGCGGGCGGTGCCCGGGGGCAGCAGGCCGCGGATCGCGGGGACGAGCAGCGCCACACCGGCGGCGGCCGGCAGCAGGGAGAACCAGTTCCGCTCCTGCCCGGCGTACTGGAGCAGTCCGGCGCCCAGCGAGATGCCCAGCGCGAGCGCGATGCGCCGGCGGTCGTACGGCTCGACGGGAGCCGTCGGGTCGGCCGGTCCCGAGGCCGTCCGCCGGATCGCGGGCAGCGCGAGGACCAGCGGGAAGACCACCAGGACCGGAATCCCGACGAAGACCCAGCGCCAGCCCAGGTGCTCGGTCACGCTCCCGGAGGCCAGCGGCCCCACGACGGACGGAATCACCCAGCTCGCGGCGAACGCGGCCAGGATCGCCGGGCGCAGGTGCTCCGGGTAGGCCCGGCTGATCACCACGTACAGCGCGACGATCACCAGCCCGCCGCCGAGCCCCTGCACGGCCCGGCCCGCGATGAACATCCACATGGTGCCCGCGGTCCCGGACAGCAGCAGCCCCGCCCCGAAGGCGGTGATCCCGGTGGCGAGCGGCGCGAGCGGGCCTCGCCGGTCGGCCCACTGGCCGGACAGCACCATGGCGAACAGGCTGGTGGTGAAGTACGCCGAGAAGGCGAACGCGTACAGCGGGATGCCGTGCAGCTCACGGGCGGCGACCGGCATCGCGGTCCCCACGGCGGTCGCCTCGAAGGCGATCAGGAACACGACGGAGACGATGCCGATGCTGAGCGCCCGGTAGGTCCGTCCCAGAACGCCTGTCCCGCGGGGGAGGTCGATGTCTTCGATGCGGGGCGAGACGTCGGCGTCACGCGGTTCCAGGACGGTCATGAGCCCAAGAGTAAGGGGCAAAAACCGGGATGAACCCTGTCGAGAGTCGCTCCTGCTCTCGTCCCTTGGTCGTAGGACCGGCCCGGCGAGCGTGAACGCGGTGTGGCAGTCGCGTTGCACGGCGGCCCGCGCCCTTGAACACCCGGCCGCCGCGGCCATACGGTCGAGTCATCGCAGCAACGCACGACCGTGTGCCCGAGAGGCTCAGGGGCTCGACTGCAACTCGAGTTACACCGGTTCGAATCCGGTCACGGTCTCCACGCACCACCGCCCGCCCCTCGCTCGGAGGGGCGGGCGGTGGCATGCGTGGCCCCCGCGCCCCGCCCGCGAACACGCCGGTCCTGATCCCTGAGTAGGCTGCCTCCGTTCCGATGACGTCCGGGGGGATATCCGTTCATGCAGTTGCCGCACCTCGCTCCGTCCCGGCAGATCGGCCCCTACCTCGTCGTCGCACGGCTGGACCAGACTGGATACGGCGCCGCCGCCGTTCCCGAGCACCGGTTCATCGCCCGCACCCCGGACGGCGAGCGGACCGTGGTGGTGAGTACGCCCCTCGACTCCACCGATCCGGGCCGGTTCCGCACCGAGGCGCAGGCCGCCCGGTTCCTCATCGGCCCGTGGGCCGCCCCCGTCACCGAGTACGCGGAGCCCGGCGCGGCCGTTTGGTGCGCGCGCCCGTACGTCCCCGCGCTCCCCCTGCCCACGGCCCTGGCCGTCAACGGCGGACCGCTGCCCGATGAGACGCTGCGAGTCCTGGGCCGCTGCCTCGCCGAGACGCTGGCCGCCGCCCACGCGGCCGGGGTGACCCACGCGGGGGTGTCGCCCGCGGCCGTACTGCTGGCCGGGGACGGACCACGGCTCACCTGCTTCGGCGCCGCGCGCACCGCCGCCGAGGACGGCATCGCCCGGTCGGGGCTGCCGGGCCTCGACCCCGGCAGCCTCGCGCCCGAGCAGGCCGCGGGCGGGCGCCCGCGTCCCCCCGGCGACCTCTACGCGCTGGGCGCGGTCCTCGCGTACGCGGCCACCGGCCACACCGTCCCCGACAAGGACGAACTCCCACTCCTGCTGCGCCCGCTCGTCACCGCCTGCCTCTCCCGCGACCCCGCGGCCCGCCCCCGGGCGACCGACGTGATCGACGCCCTCGCACCGCCGGCAGCCGCCGGCCCGGTCGCCACCGTCCTGGAGCCCGGGGCCGGGGCGGGCGCGCTGCGGCTGCCCGGCCGGGTGGTCGCGGCCATCGCCCGGCAGTCCGCGGAGATACTCGCCGCCGACGTACGCCCGTCCCCCGGAGCCTGACCATGATCAAACCCCTGCTCCACGACGACCCGTCGCACATCGGCCCCTACCGGCTGGCCGCCCGGCTCGGCAGTGGCGGCATGGGCACGGTCTACCTGGCCCGTACGCCCGGCGGCGCGACCCTCGCCCTCAAGACGGTGCACGCGCACATCGCGGCCGACGCCGCCTTCCGCACCCGGTTCCGGCTGGAGGCCGACGCGGCCCGCGTGATCGGCGGCCTGCACGGCGCCCAGGTCGTCGACGCCGATCCGGTCGCCGAGGTGCCCTGGCTGGCGACCGAGTACGTCCTCGGCCCGCCGCTGGACGACGCGGTGACCGTGAGCGGCCCCCTTCCCGAGTCCGCCGTACGGGCCGTGGGCGCGGCGCTGTGCGGTGCGCTCGGGCAACTGCACCGCTCCGACGTGGTGCACCGCGACCTGAAGCCGTCCAACGTCATGATCACCGCGTACGGACCGAAGGTCATCGACTTCGGCATCGCCCGCGCCCTCGGCGACGAACGCCTCACCCGGGTGGGCGCGGCCGCCGGAACACCTGCGTTCATGTCCCCGGAGCAGGCCACCGGACAGGAGCACACCCCGGCCGGTGACGTCTTCGCACTCGCCGGTGTCCTCGTGTTCGCCGCCACCGGCCACGGCCCCTTCGGCAGCGGGCAGCCCGCCGATCTGCTCTACCGCGTCCGGTACGCGGACCCGGACCTGAGCGGCGTACCGGCGGCGCTCGCCCCGGTGCTCGCGCGGTGTCTGGCCAAGGACCCGGCGCTGCGCCCGGCCACCGACGAGCTGGCCGCGGTGCTCCACGACGGGCACGGCGAGTTCGCCGACCACCTTCCCCACCCGCTCCTCTCGGAGATCTCCCGTCGCGCGGCGGAGGTCTGGCAGGAGTGTCCGGAACGGAGCCCGGCCCCCGAGGAGCCGGCCGTCGCCGCCGCACCGGCACCCCGGCGCGCGGTCTTTTCCCGTCGTGGGCTCCTGGCCCTGGGCGGCGCGGCGGTGGCCGGGGTGGCCGCGGGTGGCGGGCTGTGGCTGCGGTCCGGCCGGTCCGACGCGAAGGACTCCCCGGGGCCGGCCGCGTCCGGCCCGCCGGCGGGGTCGGGTTCCGTGCTGTGGACCAGCGACCAAAGGCTGGCCGACGAAGCGAGTCCGCCCCTTTTCGTGGGCAAGCGCATCGTGGTGGCCGCCAAGGGGGGCGAGCTGCGCAGCATCGACCCGGCCGACGGCAGCGAACTCTGGATGTTCTCCCAGGGACTGTTCGAGGGCCGGCCCGTCACCGACGGCACCGTGCTCTACTGGACGACCGGCGTCGGTACCGACAGCCACGCGGTCATCACGGTCGACACGGAGACCGGTGAGGCGGACCGTACGGTGACCACGCTGTCGGACCTGAAGCTGCCGACGACCGCGAGCGCCGAACTCCTCTGCGCCACCGCCGACACCGTGTACCTGACAGCGGGGGCCACCGACACGACGGAGTTCGACCGCCACCTGTACGCGGTGAACGCGCGGACGGGAGAGCTGCGCTGGCGCACCGCTCTCCGGAGCCGCAACGGCGCCGCGTACACCGGGGCGTTCGGCAAGGTCTTCGGGGACCGGATCGTACTGGGGCAGATCACGTACGACCTCGTGCTCAGCGCGTTCGACACCGACTCGGGCAAGGAACTGTGGAGCACGCCCCTGACGGCGGCGGCCGACTTCCACTCCACGCTGGTGAGCAGCGGGGCGCAGCTCGCGGACGACGGCAGGCATCTCTACATCGGATCGACCGTGCTCCGGTCGATCGGTCTCTCCAACGGTGCTGTGGTGTGGGAGTTCGGCCGCGACCGCGGCTTCGGCACGTCGGGGGACGGCAGCGACCACTACGGGCCGCCGGCCGTGCGGGACGGTGTGGTGTACGCGGCCGAGGGCAGCCGGGGCGTCGTCGCGGTGGAGACGGCACGCGGCGAACTCATCTGGGAGGTCCAGGTGCCCGAGAGCAGCCAGACCACCCGGGTGGCGCCGCCCGTCGTCTCCGGCAAGCACCTCTACTACGGGGACCGGCCGGGGCTGGGGGTGATCGGGCTGACCCGCCACACGTACGTACGCTCGCTGGAGAGCACGGTCAGTGACTTCGCGCTCAGGCCCGGCACGGACACGCTGGTCGGCAACGGCGCCCAGGGCCAGGTGGAGGCCGTACGCCTGGGCAGCTGACCCCGGGTGCTCCGCAGGCCCGTGCATCTCTTTCCCGACCTCTCCGAGAAGGACCCGCCATGAAACCGCTCGGCCCAGGAGACCCGCTCCGGCTCGGCCCGTACCGTCTGCTCGGAGTCCTCGGCGCGGGCGGGATGGGCAAGGTCTACTTCGGCCTGGACGGCGACGGCAACCGGGCCGCGGTGAAGTCGCTGCGGCCCGAACTCGCCCACGACGAAGGGCTGGTGCGGCGCTTCGTCCGCGAGGCACACACGGCACGGTCCGTCACAGGTCCGGGCGTGGCCCGGGTGCTGGACGCGCAGGTGGAGGGCGGGCGGCCGTGGATCGCGGCCGAGTTCCTGGCCGGCCCCGACCTGGAGCGGGCCGTCGCCGACCACGGGCCGCTGGACGCCGCCACGGTGCACGTCCTGGCCTCGGCCCTGGCCCGCGCCCTGCGGGAGATCCACGCTGCCGGACTCGTGCACCGCGACCTCAAGCCCGCGAACATCGTGCTGACGTCGGACGGTCCCCGCATCATCGACTTCGGCATCGCCCGCCCGGAACACGGCCTCACCCTCACGACCACGGGCCAGATCCCCGTCACACCCGGCTACGGCGCCCCGGAACAGGTCCTCGGCCACCGGGTGGGCCCGGCCGCCGACGTCTTCTCACTGGGCGCGGTGCTGGTGTACGCGGCGGGCGGTCAACGTGCCTTCACTGGCGGCCATGTCGCCGCGGTGCAGTACGAAGTCGTGCACGGGCAGCCGCAGTTGTCGTATGTCCCCGAGCCGTTGCTGCCGCTCGTCGAGCCCTGCCTCGCCAAGGAGCCGGGCGCGCGTCCGGGACCGGAGCAGATCGCCCACGCGTTCGCTCCCCCGCGGCGGGCCGAGAGGGTCTGGCGGCAGGGGGAGCTGGCGGCGCTGATCGGCCGGTACGAGTCCGAGGCGGCCCGCCTGGTGCCGGCGGGCGCCGCGCCGATGGACCGGGGCCGGCGCGGGTTCCTGACCGCGCTGGCCGGCGGCGGGGCCGTCCTCGCCGTGGGCGGCGGCGCGGCGGCGTGGCGGCTCAAGGACGACTGAGTGCGGCGGCCCGGACGCGCCGGCGGTCCGCCAGCAGCTGCGGCGCCGCGCAGCCGACGCAGAGGAGTCCGGCGGCGCACACGGCGACCGCTGTCCAGAAGGCGCCGCTGTGGCCGCCGCCCTGCGTTGCGGCGGCCGGTGCGCCCGCCGCCGGTCCGGCGGGCACCTGCGTCACCGGTGCTCCCGCGGGCCGCGACTCCGACGGCGCGGGGGACGCGGTGCGGTAGTCGGGTATGGGGTCCCGGTCGGCCGCCCCCGGGTCTCCCGGGGTCTTGAGCGCGATGCGGGGACGCACGGTCCCGTACCCGACGTAGTCGCTGCGCACGGCACCGTTGTTCGGGCCGGCAGCCGTGCCGATCATGACCCGCAGGACCTGGTTGGCCGTCCATCCGGGGTGCGCCGCCCAGATGAGCGCGGCGGATGCGGAGGCGATGGCGGTGGCCACCGCGGTGCCCTTGGTCCTGCACAGGCCCGTTCCGCCACCCGCGCAGGCGCTGACGATGTCCTCGCCGGGGGCGCTGAGGTCCACGCCGAGTCCCGCGCCCGCCTTCTTGAGGCTGGTCGCTTCCTTGTCGACGGCAGTGACGCCGACGACCCCGGGTGTCGCGGCCGGATAGCCCACCAGCGGGTGGTCGATCGTGCTCTCCCCGACGGCCGCGAAGATCAGCTTGCCCCTGCTCCGGGCGTACTCCACCGCGGACCGGACCGCCTCGTCGTCATCGGACGCGGACAGCGACACGCTGATGATCTTCGCTTCGGAGTCGGCCGCGTAGCGGAGGGCCGGGGCGAGTCCGGCGTTGATCGCGTCGTCCTGCGCGGCGAGGGTACCGGCGTCCGTGTCCTGGCCGTCGGAGACCTCCAGCGGGAGCACCTTCGCCCCGGGCGCGAGCCCGTACGCGCTGTCCCGGCCGCCGGCGCCCTTGCCCGTACCGGCGATCACGGCGGCGTCGGTGGTGCCGAAGTCGTTGCGCGTGCCGGCGGCGCCCTGCCGGAAGTCCTTGCCGGGCAGCAGCCGGCCGGAGAGCTCGGGGACCGCGCGCACCCGGGTGCCGATGAGCGCGACCGTGACGCCCTTCCCGGTGCTGGTCCGCCACATCTCCTGGGCCTTCATCCGGGTGAGGTGCCACTGGTCGGAGAGCACCGTGTCCGCGTGTGCCGGCGCCGTGCCCGCCCCCAGCGCCAGCAGGACGAGCGCGACGGGAAACGCCCTGCGGATCAGGCCCGTTCGTACGCGGGCGGGCGTCGTCGGCCTCCTCGCCCCCGGATCGCTCGGCAGCACAGCACCCTCCCCCGTCGAAGCTCCGGGGATCACCTTAGCCAGCGGCGAAGCCCCGCGTTCTCCGGGCGACGGGCAACGGCCGGCGGGCGGCCCGGAGAACAACAGCGGTGCCTCGTTCAGGGCTTGGCGACGGCGACGGCCGCCTGGGGCCTGATCGGGAGCCGGTTGACCGGGCGGCCGGTGGCCGAGCGGACCGCCGCGGCCACGGCGGCCGGAGAGGTCACCACCGGGATCGCGGAGGCGGGCTTGGCGCCGAAGGGTGCCACCACATCGCGTTCCTCGACGAGCTTGACGATCCGGATGTCCGGGGCGTCCAGCGCCGTCGGCAGGGCGTAGCCCGTCAGATCGGGGTGCCGGATCAGACCGCGGGCGGTGCGGAGGTTCTCGGTCAGGGCGGCCCCGATGCCCTGGGTGATGCCCGCCTCGATCCGGGTCGCCAGCTGGGACGGGTTGAGGACCCGGCCGACGTCCTGGGCGATCGCCATCTCGACGACGCGGACGGAGCCGAGCTCGATGTCCACGTCCACCACCGCGCGGATCGCGCAGAACGCGAGGCCGACGAAGGCGTCGCCCTGGCCGGACTCGTCGAGCGGCTCGGTGGGGTGCGGGCGGCACTGGGCGGTGGCCCAGAGTTCCTTGCCGTCCATCGCCTCGGTGACGGTCGTGGAGAGCACCCCGTCGTAACTGGTGATCTTGCCGTCGGCGATCTGGAGCAGTTCGGTGGACATGCCGAACTTGTGGGCCAGCGGCTGGAGCAGCTGGGTGCGGACCATCTTCGCGGCGCGTTCGACCGCTCCGGCGGAGACCCAGGTGTGGCGGCCGTGCGTGGCGGGACCGGCGGGGGGCTGGTCGGTGTCGACGGAGGCCACGTGGACCTCCTCGATGCCCAGGGTCTCCTGGACGACCTGGCGGGCCAGCGTCGAGAAGCCCTGGCCGGTCTCGACGGCGGCGCAGATGACGGTGGCGACGCCGTCGTGGACGCGGACGGTGGCCGTGGAGACCTCGTCGGTGCCCTCGGCTCCGAGCATGTGGACCATGCCGAGTGCGTAGCCGACCCCGCGCCGCACCGCTCCGGGCTCGCCAGCGCCCTCGGGGCCGCCCGGGAGCAGCCAGTCGTCCTCCGGGGAGTCCTTGGGCAGCGAGGGCAGCGGGAAGTCGCGTACCGACCGCAGGAGTTCGGCGACGGGTGCCGGGCAGGTCACGGTCTGGCCGGTGGGCAGGATGTCGCCGGTGGACAGGGCGTTGCGCAGCCGCAGTTCGGCCGGCTCGATCCCGAGCTTGGCGGCCAGCTTGTCCATCTGGCCCTCGTAGGCGGCGCAGACCTGCATCGCGCCCTCGCCCCGGACGTGGCCGGACGGCGGGTTGTTCGTACGGACCGCCCAGCCCTCGATGAAGGCGTGCGGGACGACGTACGGACCGCAGGCGAACGCGACGGCGGCGGCCAGCGACTCCGACGAGGAGTCGGCGTACGCGCCGGAGTCCAGCAGGATCTGGGCCTCGACCTTCACCAGACGGCCCTCGGCGTCCGCGTGGTGGCGGTAGCGCAGCAGCGTCGGGTGGCGGTGGGCGTGGCCGAGGAAGGACTCCTCGCGGGTGGCGGCCAGCTTCACCGGGCAGCCGGTGCGCAGGGCGAGCAGGCCGAGCGGGAGCTGGAAGCCGGGGTCCTCGCGGTCGCCGGTCGCGCCGGGCACCCCGGTGACGACGACCTTCACCCGGTCGGGTTCGAGGCCGAAGCAGGCGGCGGCGAGGTCGCGGTCGGTGTGCGGGTCGGTGGACGCGGTGTAGATCTCCACGCCGCCGTCGGGGCGGGGCACGGCGAGACCGGCCTCGGCGCCGATCGGGGCCGGGTCCTGACGGCCGATGCGGTACAGCCCCTCGACGACCACGTCACCGGTGATCTCCGGGTCGCCGTAGCGCAGCGGGATGTGGCGGATCAGATTGCCGTCGGGGTGCAGCGGCTCGGCGGCGAAGGCCTTCTCCGGGTCGGTGACCGGTTCCAGCACCTCGTACTCGACGGCGATCGCGGCGGCGGCCAGCCGGGCGGTGTCCGGGTGGTCGGCGGCGACCGCGGCGATCGGCTCGCCGTGGTGGCGGACCAGGTCGGAGGCGAAGACGGGGCGGTCGACGACGCGGCGCCCGTAGGAGCCCTCGCCGGGCACGTCCTCGTGGGTGACGACCGCGCGGACGCCGGGCATCCCGACGGCGGCCGAGGTGTCGATGGACAGGATGCGGGCGTGCGGGTGCGGGGAGCGGAGCACGGCCGCCCAGAGCAGTCCCTCGGCCCACAGGTCGGCGGCGTACGGGAAGGTGCCCTCGGTCTTGGCGCGTGCGTCGGCCGGCGGCAGGGAGGAGCCGAGGCCGAGCAGCGGCTGCTCGGTGTCGGGGCCGCCGGGGCCGTCCAGCGACGGGATGCTGATCGCCGTGTGGGTCGCGCCCGCCGCGGTGGCTGCGTCGTTGCTCACGCCATGCCTCCGTCCTGCAGATGGGCCTGCACACTACCCGCGCCCGGCGCCGCCTGGTGCGGAATGCGGGCCTCGTCGGGGTCCGCGGATTCCTGCGCCGCATCGGCGGCGGCCTCGCGGCCCGCGATGACCTCGTTCACGGCGTCGAGCACGCCCCGGTAGCCGGAGCAGCGGCAGAGGTTGCCGCAGAGCGCCTGGCGGGTCTCCAGCTCGCTGGGGGCGTGATTGCCCTCCAGCAGGTCGTGGACCGTCATGGCCATGCCGGGGATGCAGAAGCCGCACTGGACGGCGCCGCACTCGGCCAGGGCCCGCTGGACGTCGGACGGCTCCCCGTCGACGGCCAGACCCTCGACCGTACGGACCTCGCTGCCCGCCGCCGTGGCCGCGGGGACCAGACAGGAGGCGACGAGACGGCCGTCCACCTGGACGTTGCAGGCACCGCATTCGCCCTGCGAGCAGCCGTCCTTGGCACCGGCCAGGCCGAGCCGCTCGCGCAGCACGTAGAGCAGGGACTCGCCGATCCAGGCGTCGGTGACGGGCCGGTCGGCGCCGTTCACGTGCAGCACGTAGGAGGCGGCGGGGTGCTCGCTGGGCAGGTCGAGGGGGGCTGCGGGCGCCTCGTCCGGCGCCGCGGCGTCCATGGCCACGTCGTCCGCCACCGCGTCGTCCGGCGCCGGGGCGTCGTCCGTGTCCGGGGCGGGCTGCTCCGGCGCGGACTGCTGTGCGTCCTCGGGGGCGGCGTCCGGTGACGCCTCGTCCGACAGGACGTGGTGCTCCGGGTCCTCCGCCTCGGCCACCTCGGCGGCTGCGTCGTCGGCAGCCGGGTCCGGGCCGGGCTCCCGCGCGTCGGCGGGCGCGTGGTCGGGCATGCCGCCCAGGTCGGTCCCGAGCGCCGGGGTGTCGCCGGCCGCGGGCTCCTGCGTCGCCCACGGTGCGGGCGCGCCGCCCGGCAGCGTGGCCGGCGGGGTGCGGTCCGCGTACCAGCCGGCGGCCAGCGCGGAGGCCGAGAACTCCCCGGACTCCTCCGGGAGCTCGCCGTCGGCGACCGGGATCGTCCACTGGCCGGTGTGGCCGGGCGCCTCGGCGGGGCCGCCGGACTCCGCGAAGTTCCACTGGCCGGTGGCGGCCGAGGTCCCGCGGTACTGGCCGGGGTACTCCTGCGACGGCTGCGGTTCGGGCTGCGGGTATCCGTACGGCGTCTGCTGCTGGTTGGGGTCCGGCCAGTGCACCGGCGCGGGCGCGGGCTCCGTGCCGGGGCCCTGCTGGTCCCGCTGCTCCGCGGGCTCGTGCTGTTCGGGCCGGCCCTGCTCGTCCTGCTGGTTCTGCGCCTGGACGACCCAGCTGCCGGTGGCCGCCGGGTCGAGGCCGGCCGCGGGGGTCAGCGGCAGGATCATCGGCGGCACGTAGCCCTGGCCGGGCGCGGCCAGCGGCACGTTCGCCAGGTCCTCGGGCGGCAGGTGGACGAAGGCGGTCGCCTCGGCGTCGTACTCGCCGCCCTGCGGGGTCGGCTCCCAGCCCCCGTGCTGATCGGCGTGGTCCTCGTTGCTCACGACAGTGCCCTCCCCAGCGCGCGTCGGGCCAGTGCGGCGACGGTGCGCCGCAGGTGCAGTACGGCGGGGGGCAGCGGTGGCGCCTCTCCCCCGTCGGCGGGCGGTGCCTGGTCCGGGATGCAGGCCGCGGCGACGTACTCGCCGAAGGCGGCCAGCGCGTCGGGGGCCAGGCCCCGTTCGCCGTCCCAGTCGATCAGCGAGGCGATCCAGCGTTCGGCCTCCAGCGGCCGCAGCGGCATCGGCGCGATGGCGCCGACCGCGCAGCGCACTCCGCGCCGGGCCGGGTCGAGCACGATCGCGACGGAGGCGGTGGCCCGGCCGGGGCCGGTGCGTCCGGTCGCCTTGAGGAAGACCTGCGGGGCGTGCAGCAGCGGGACGCGGACGAAGCCGATCAGCTCGGCGGGCTCCAGCATCTCGCGGCCGGCCAGCAGGTGCGAGACCGGGATCTCGCGGCGTGCGCCGCCGGGGCCCGCGATGACGAGTTCGGCCTCCAGCGCGGCGAGGACCGGCAGGGCGTCGCCGGTCGGTGCGGCGGTGGCGATGTTGCCGCCGAGCGTGCCCGCGTTGCGGATCTGCGGCGGGCCCGCCGCGCGCGCGGACGCCGCGAGTGCGGGGATGAGGGCGGCGAAGTCCGGCCGCCCCATGCGTGCGTGGGTGAGGCCGGCGCCCAGCAGGGCGTGGCCGTCCTGGTAGTGCCAGCCGCGGAGCTCGCTGATCCGGCCGAGGCCGACCAGCCCGGAGGGGCGCAGGAGCCCCTTGTTGACGGCCGCCATCAGATCCGTGCCGCCTGCCACGGGTACGGCGGCGGGCATGGCGCCGAGTGCCGCCACGGCCTCGTCCAGCGAGGCGGGCAGCGTGACGGACTGCGTCGCCTGCGGTGCGTGCATGGTCAACCCAGCTGCCCCTTCCCGGTGTCCCGGCTGTCCCGCCTGTTTCGCCGTACGGTACGTGCTCGAAGCCCGGACGTGGCAACTCTGGCACATCTTCGGACCGGCCCGACGCGAGGGTCCGCGAAGGGAGTATCCGTACCCGGTCAGGGGGATGCTCCCGTTTCGCCCCTCTTCGGCCCGGAGTGCCGATTGCCGCTCTTCGGGGTGGTTGTGCGACTTGTTCCGTTCCGGCGGGTGGCGGCTCCGGGGCGGATTCCCGCGCCGGGAACGGCGCCGCCACCACGGTCCCGGGGACGGTGGTGGCGGCAACCGGAAGGTGTCCGGACTCACACGTTCGGGGGTGCTCCCTCGATCGGGCGGCCGAGGACTCCGGGGCGCCGCTGCCACGGCAACGGGCCGCCCGGCGGCCGGTAGTCGACGCCGAGCGCGTCAAGTCGCCCGTAGTGGGTGGCCATTCGGCCCTCGAACTCCGCGAAGTCCCGGTCCGCCGCGGCCGGCAGCGCCGACCAGGCGACCTCGGCGAAGGCCGCCAGGCGGGGGAAGACCTGGTAGTCGACGCGGGAGCGGTTCTGCATGACCTCGGTCCACACGTTGGCCTGGGCGCCGAGTACGTGCCGCGCCGCCTCCTCGCCGAGGGCCGGCGGCACGGGTTCGAAGCGGTAGACGTCCTCCAGGGTGCGGACGTATCCGATGGGCATCGGCTCGTCGGGGCCGCCGTGCTGACGGTGGTCCAGATACACCTGCTGCTCCGGGCACATCACGACGTCGTGCCCGGCCTCGGCGGCCGCGATGCCGCCCGCGTAGCCGCGCCACGAGGAGACCGCGGCGCCGTCGGCGAGACCGCCCTCCAGGATCTCGTCCCAGCCGATGAGGCGACGGCCGCGCGCGGTGAGCCAGTTGTCGAAGTGGCGGATGAACCAGGACTGGAGCTCGTCCTCGCCGGCCAGGCCGAGTTCCTTGATGCGGGCCTGCGCGGCCGGCGACTGCTTCCACTGGTCCTTGGGGCACTCGTCGCCGCCGATGTGGACGAACGGCGAGGTGGCGGCGGGGAAGAGCTCCAGGATCTCCTCGAAGACGCCCTCGAAGAAGCGCAGGGTGTGGTCGGTGGGGGCGAGCACGTTCGGGTTGACGCCCCAGGTGTCCCAGACGGTCAGGGCGGCGGTGTCGACGACGTCGGTGTTGCCCAGCTCCGGGTAGGCGCTGATGGCGGCCTGCGAGTGGCCCGGGATGTCGATCTCGGGGACGACCCGGATGTGCCGCTCGGCGGCGTACGCGACGATCTCGCGGATGTCGTCCTGGGTGTAGTAGCCGCCGTGCGGGGTCTCGTCCCAGAGCTCGGACGCCCGGTGGCCGTACTTGGTGCGCGAGCGCCAGGCACCGACCTCGGTCAGCCGCGGGTAGCGCTTGATCTCGACGCGCCAGCCCTGGTCGTCGGTGAGGTGGAAGTGGAAGACGTTCAGCTTGTGGGCGGCGAGGAGGTCGAGGTAGCGCAGGACGTCGGCCTTCGGCAGGAAGTGCCGGGAGACGTCGAGCATCATGCCGCGCCAGCCGAAGCGGGGGCGGTCCTCGATGTCGGTGAACCCGAGCGCGGCCGGGGCGGCCCCGCCGGCCGGTGCCCGGCGGAACGCCTGCGGCCCCAGCAGCTGACGCAACGTCTGGGCGCCCCAGAAGACCCCGGCGGGGCTGCCGCCGGTGATCACGACGCTGTTGCCGGGCAGGGTGGTCAGGCGGTACTCCTCCGGCTCCAGGGCCGGATCGATGAGCAGCCGGACAGAGTGCTCGGCGCCCTCGCCGCCCGGTGCGAGCGGCACGCCGAAGGCGGCGCCGAGCGTCTCGCGCAGCCAGCGCTCGGTGGTCCCGGTGCCGGGGGCCGCCGCGAGCGTGGTGGACGCGTCCAGCAGGAACCCGCACCGCCCCTGGTCACCGGCGCGCACGGGCGCCGGGATCAGATCGATGTTCATGACGTCAGTCCTTAACCGCTCCGCCCAGTCCCGAGACCAGGCGTCGCTGCACGAGTACGAAGAAGACCAGCACGGGGACGGTCATCACCGTCGAGGCTGCCATGATCCCGCCCCAGTCGTTCTCATCGGGTTTGAAGAAGACCAGCAGCGCCATCGGGAGCGTCGACTGGGAGGTGTCGCTGATCAGGAAGGACTTCGCGAACAGGAAGTCGTTCCAGGTCGAGATGAACGAGAAGACGCTGGTCGCCACGAGGCCCGGGAAGACCAGCGGGAAGAGGATCTGCCACAGGAAGCGGGCCCGGCTCGCCCCGTCGATGTACGCGGCCTCCTCCAGGGCGTCCGGGACGGCCCTGACGAAGCCGCGCAGCATCCAGATCGCGAACGGCAGCGAGAACGCGAGGTGCGGCAGGATCAGCGAACCGAGCGTGTTCAGCTGGCCGAAGTCCCGCATCAGGAAGAACAGCGGGATCGTCAGCGCCTCGACCGGCACCATCTGCGCGACCAGGAACATGATCAACAGCGTGGTGCGGAAGCGGAATCTGAACCGGGTCACCGCCGTCGCCGCCAGGAAGGCAATCAGCGCGGAGACGATCACGACCGTCCCGGCGACGATCAGGCTGTTGAGGAAGTAGCGCCCGAAGTCCTGCTGCTGGAAGACCCGGCGGAAGGAGTCCAGGGACGGCGACAGGGTCCACGGCCGCGGGTGCGCGGACTGGATCTCGCCCGCCGGTTTGATGGCGGAGAGCACCATCCAGTAGAGCGGGAAGGCGACGGCGGCGGCGATCAGCAGCGCCGCGGCCTCGGCGGCGAGCCGGCCGGGCCGGCGGACGCGCAACAGGGACGGCAGGCTCACAGTTCCTCCCCCTGGCGCCGCACGAGGCGCAGATAGACGAGCGTGACGGCCAGCAGGATCACCAGCATCACGACGCCGATGGCCGAGCCGAGGCTGTACTGCGAGGACGCGAACGCCTTCTGGTAGGCGTACACGTTGAGCACCAGGTTCTGGCCGGCGATGCCGCCGCCGTTGGTCATGACGTAGATCTGGGTGAAGACCTTGAAGTCCCAGATCACCGACTGGATGGTGACGACGACCAGGATCGGGCGCAGCATCGGCGCCATGACCGACCGCCAGATCCGCCACTGCGAGGCGCCGTCCAGCGCGGCCGCCTCCAGCACCTCGGTGGGGATGGCGCGGATGCCGGCGTACACCGTGACCATCACGAACGGGAACGAGCACCACAGGACTTCGAGGAGCACCAGGGCGAAGGCGCTGTAGCGCCCGTACGTCCAGGAGAAGTCACCGAGCCCCAGGACCCGGTTGACCGGTCCGAAGTCCGCGTCGAAGAGGAAGACCCAGACGGTCGAACCGGTGATCGCGGGGGTCGCCCAGGCGCCGAGCGCGGCCATCATCAGCGCGAGCCGCGGCACGGCCCGCACCCGGGTCAGCAGGACGGCCAGCGCGCAGCCGGTGAACAGGGTGGCCAGCACACAGGCCGCCGCGAAGACGACGGTGGCCAGCAGCACCTGCCAGAACTGGCTGTCGCCGAAGAGCGTGGCGTAGTTGCCGAAGCCCTGGAAGGTGGCGGGTTCACCGCCGCTGACCTGGGCCTGGGTGTACTCCAGGAAGGAGATCAGGCCCAGTTGGTAGATCGGGTAGACGAGCAGCCCGCCGAGCAGGACGAGGGCGGGCAGCAGATAGAGCCAGGGGGTCCAGCCGGGCCGCCCGGCCGGTGAGGCCGGGCGGCGGCGGGGCGGGCGGAGAGGGGGGCCGTCCGTCCCGGGCGCGGGGGGCGCTTTGTACGCCGTGCTGTTCGCCGTCATCGTCAGCCCGCGTCGGCGAACGCCGCGTCCATCTTCTTCGCGGCGTCGTCCGAGGCCTTCGCCACGTTCTTACGGCCGCTGACGATCTCCTGGAACATCGTCGGCAGGATCAGCGAGGAGTCGATCTGTCCCCAGGCCGGCGATGCGGGGACGAACCTGGTGCCCGCGCCGAGCGTGGCGACGAAGGGGGCGACGAACGGCTCGCGCTTCGCCGCTTCGGCCCGTACGTCCTTGTACGTCGGCAGGAAGCCCATCGCGTCGAACATCTTCGCCTGGGTGGCCTTGCCGGTGAGTTCCTTCATCAGGCCGACGGCCAGGGTGCGGTGCTTGGTGCTCTTCAGCACGCCGATGTTGTTCCCGCCCGCGAACGCGGGGGCGACGGAGCCCTCGGCGAGTCCGGGCAGCGGGACGACGGCGTACTTGCCCTTGACCGTGCCGGCTTCGACGGCGGCGTGGCTGAAGTCGCCGCCGATGGCCATGGCGGCCTTGCCTGAGGCGAAGGCCGTGACGGTCGCGTTGCCGCCCATGGCGGCGCACTTGGCGGCCGGGCAGTTGGCGGCGCCGAACAGGGAGGTGTAGGCCTCGATGCCCTTGCGGGCCTTGTCGCTGTTGATGGCGGCCTTGTACGCGCTGCCGCTCCCGTCGGCGAGTTCGCCGCCGTTGGCCCAGATGAAGGGCATCGCACCGTAGGTGTACGCGCCGCCGACGGCGAGTCCGTACAGGTCCGGCTGCTCCTTGTGGATCTTCTTCGCGGTGGAGATCAGCTCGGCCTGGGACTTGGGCGCCTCGATGCCCATCCGGGAGAACACGTCGGTGCGGTAGTAGAGCGCGCGGACGCCGACGAAGAGCGGGGCCCCGTAGACCTTGCCGCCGACCGTCACCGACTCCTTGGCCGTCGGGTCGGTGTCCTTGGCGTCGTCCCAGGCGGCGAACTCCGCGCTGACATCGGCGAGTCCGCCGTCCTTGACGTAGCCGGCGGTGTCCGTGTTGCCGTACTCGATGAGGTCGGGGGCGCTGTCGGGGTCGTTGAACGCGGCCTTGACGCGCTGGGCGCGGGTCTCGACCGGTATGTACTCGATCTCGACCTTCGCGCCCTCGTGGGCCTTGCGGAAGGCGGCGGTCGCGGCGTCGACGACCTTCTCCTTGGGCTTGTTGCCGACCTCCTGGAACAGCCAGACGCGGAGCGTGCCGGTCTTGTCGTCCTCCTTGGAGCCGGTGTCGGAGGTCTGCGGCGCGCAGGCGGTGGCGGTGAGGCCGGCCAGCACAAGCGCCGCGGCCGGAACGGCAATTCGGGCAGAAAACATCATCCGGAACCCCTACCGGTAGGCGTTGCATCATGCGCAACGCTCGTTTCGTTCTGCACAACTTGCAGGAGAGTAGGTCCGGACCAGGACGCCGACAAGTGGTCTCCACCACTCTGTGACCCTCGGAAGCAGCCCGTGCAACGCCGGCGGCCCCCGCACGGCGAAGAGCCCCCGGGGCACGCGACTGCGTGCCCCGGGGGCTCTCCCGGGCTCTTCGTGGTGCGGTGGGACTACTGCTTGTCCTTGCCGCCCTTGCCCTTGTCCTTGTCGCCGCCGGCGCCCATGGACTCGTAGATCTCCTTGCACATGGGGCACACCGGGTACTTCTTGGGGTCACGCCCCGGCACCCAGACCTTGCCGCACAGTGCGACCACGGGGGTGCCCTCCAGGGCACTCGCCATGATCTTGTCCTTCTGAACGTAATGGGCGTAGCGCTCGTGGTCGCCGTCGCCGTTCGACACCTGCGGCGTCGGCTCCACGAGGGTTCCGGTACCTGCCCCGCGCTCGGGCTCAAGAGTGCTCATAACCGCCAAGCGTACTGAAAGCCCGGGCATCAGTTCAGCGAAGGGTCGTCCGGATACGTGGCGATCATGGCCAGTTCGCTGCGCTGGCGGCGCAGTACCGCCCGCCAGAGACCTTCCGGGCTGGGCGAGGACACGTCACCCGGTTCCGATTCGACGACGTACCAGGCGCCCTCGGACAGCTCCGTGTCCAGCTGACCGGGCCCCCAGCCGGCGTACCCGGCGAAGATCCGCAGCGAGCCGAGCGCCGCGGCCAGCAGCTCCGGGGGCGCCTCCAGGTCCACCAGGCCGATCGCCCCGTGGACCCGGCGCCAGCCCAGGGGACCCTCGTCGCCGGGGATCACCGCGACACCGAGCGCCGAGTCGAGGGAGACGGGCCCGCCCTGGAAGACGACGTCCGGCTCACCGGTCAGTCCGGCCCAGGACGCGAGGATGTCACCGACGCCGACGGGGGTCGGGCGGTTCAGGACCACGCCGAGCGAGCCCTCCTCGTCGTGGTCGAGGAGCAGCACCACCGCACGGTCGAAATTCGGGTCCGCCAGGGCGGGTGTGGCCACGAGCAGCCGCCCTGTGAGCGAGGACACCTCGGTCATGGCAGAAATGATCCCGCATCTTCGGCGTTCGCGGGGGTCAAGTGACCTGTTGGTCGCCCTGGGTGCCCGAGCGCAGCTCAGGGCGCACGGATGCACGAGGAGCGCACGCCGCGACCGCCCATCCGGACGGTAACCCTCCGCAAGATGGGGGGAGCAGAGCGTGTTGTGGCGGATTCATGACGTTCGCACACCCCCCGTTCTCTTACGGAAGGGGGGTGCCTGGCCATTACCCTTTCGGTTGGCCCCCTGCCCGACCACTCCGGAACGCGAGATTCATGACCGGCACAGACGATGTCCTGCTTGTCCACGGCGGAACCCCGCTGGAGGGTGAGATCCGCGTCCGAGGCGCCAAGAACCTGGTGCCGAAGGCAATGGTCGCCGCGCTGCTCGGCAGCGGGCCCAGCCGGCTGCGCAACGTGCCGGACATCCGCGATGTCCGGGTGGTGCGCGGGCTGCTGCAACTGCACGGCGTGACGGTCCGTCCGGGTGACGAACCGGGTGAGCTGCTCCTCGACCCGACCCATGTCGAGAGCGCGAACGTCGCCGACATCGACGCCCACGCGGGCTCGTCGCGCATCCCGATCCTCTTCTGCGGCCCGCTGCTGCACCGGCTGGGCCACGCGTTCATCCCGGGCCTCGGCGGCTGCGACATCGGCGGCCGGCCGATCGACTTCCACTTCGACGTGCTGCGCCAGTTCGGCGCGACGATCGAGAAGCGGGCGGACGGCCAGTACCTGGAGGCCCCGCAGCGGCTGCGCGGCACCAAGATCCGGCTGCCGTACCCCTCGGTCGGCTCCACCGAGCAGGTGCTGCTGACCGCGGTGCTCGCCGAGGGTGTCACCGAGCTGTCCAACGCGGCCGTGGAGCCGGAGATCGAGGACCTCATCTGCGTACTGCAGAAGATGGGCGCGATCATCTCCATGGACACCGACCGGACCATCCGGATCACCGGTGTGGACCGGCTCGACGGTTATACGCACCGGGCCATCCCGGACCGCCTGGAGGCCGCCTCCTGGGCGTCCGCGGCGCTGGCGACCGAGGGCAACATCTACGTCCGCGGCGCCCAGCAGCGCTCGATGATGACGTTCCTGAACACCTTCCGCCGGGTCGGCGGCGCCTTCGAGATCGACGACGAGGGCATCCGCTTCTGGCACCCGGGCGGCGCGCTGAACGCCATCGCGCTGGAGACGGACGTGCACCCCGGCTTCCAGACCGACTGGCAGCAGCCGCTGGTCGTGGCGCTGACGCAGGCCGCCGGCCTGTCGATCGTGCACGAGACGGTGTACGAGTCCCGGCTCGGCTTCACCTCGGCGCTCAACCAGATGGGCGCGCACATCCAGCTCTACCGCGAGTGCCTGGGCGGCAGCGACTGCCGCTTCGGCCAGCGCAACTTCCTGCACTCCGCGGTCGTCTCCGGGCCGACGAAGCTGCAGGGCGCGGATCTGGTCATCCCGGACCTGCGCGGCGGTTTCTCGTACCTGATCGCCGCCCTGGCGGCCCAGGGGACGTCCCGGGTCCACGGGATCGACCTGATCAACCGCGGCTACGAGAACTTCATGGAGAAGCTGGAGAAGCTCGGCGCGAAGGTCGAGCTGCCCGGCGGTTCACTGGTCTGACGACGGGTTCCCGGGGGCCGGGCCCCCGGGAACGCGCCTGCGGGGCGTGGAGCGGCCCTCTGCGGCCCGTACGCCGAAGGGCGGCCACCCTGGTCGGGGTGACCGCCCTTCGTCGTACTCAGGGGTGTTACTTGCCCTTGGCGGCTTCCTTGAGCTTCGAGCCCGCGGAGACCTTCACGCTGTAGCCGGCCGGGATGTTGATCGGGTCGCCGGTCTGCGGGTTACGAGCGGTGCGAGCGGCACGGTGGGTGCGCTCGAAGGTCAGGAAACCGGGGATGGTGACCTTCTCGTCGCCCTTGGCGACGATCTCACCGACGGTCTCGGCGAGCGCGGCCAGCACGGCGTCGGCGTCCTTGCGAGTCACCTCGGCGCGGTCGGCCAGGGCGGCCACCAGCTCACTGCGGTTCATGTTGTTACTCCCGTGTTCTTCTTGCCTGTGAGGCGTGAGATCGAAGCCGATGCTGCCAGGGCCCTCGGACAGTGCCCGGACCCGGGTCCGTTTTTGAGACCTTCGCGCCCCGTGGGGTCTCCCCCGGACGAAGTCCTTGGGAAAGCATCCTGCCCCCACCTGCGGCGGGAAAGCCAATCCGGCACCCTCCGGAGTCACACGAAAAGCACCACTGCCTCGTCGTGGTGACGTTCCGTCGACTCCCCAAAAGCGGTCCGCACCTGATGCGGGGCTCTGTGGGACGCGTCGCCCGCCCACCCTAAAGGGGCGTTTGGGGCGCCGCGAGCCGCGACGCGCCGGACATCAGACGGACGTGGGGCCCGTCACAGCCGCGCCGGCCGCCTTGGCGGCGTCCCGGACGGCTCCCGCGACCGCTCCGGCGACCTTGTCGTTGAAGACCGACGGGATGATGTAGTTCGCGTTCACCTCGTCCTCGGCGACGACATCGGCGAGGGCGCCCGCGGCGGCGAGCATCATCTCCGTGTTGACGGTGCGGGACTGGGCGTCCAGGAGGCCGCGGAAGACTCCGGGGAAGACCAGGACGTTGTTGATCTGGTTGGGGAAGTCCGAACGACCGGTGGCCACGACCGCGGCCGTCCGGCGGGCGATCGCGGGGTCGACCTCGGGGTCCGGGTTCGCAAGCGCGAACACGATCGCACCGTCCGCCATGGCCGCGACATCGTCGCCGTCCAGCACGTTCGGGGCCGAGACACCGATGAAGACGTCGGCGCCCACGACGGCCTCCTTGAGGGTGCCGGTGACGGACTCCGGGTTGGTGTTGTCGGCGATCCAGCGCAGCGGCGAGCCGGCGGCGGCGGAGACCAGGTCCTCGCGGCCGGCGTGCACCACACCGTGGATGTCGGCGACGACGGTGTGCTTGACGCCCGCGGCGATGAGCAGCTTCAGGATGGCCGTACCGGCCGCTCCGGCGCCGGACATGACGACCCGTACGTCCCCGATGCCCTTGCCCACCACGCGCAGGGCGTTGGTCAGCGCGGCCAGGACGACGATGGCGGTGCCGTGCTGGTCGTCGTGGAAGACGGGGATGTCCAGGGCCTCGCGCAGCCGGGCCTCGATCTCGAAGCAGCGCGGCGCCGAGATGTCCTCCAGGTTGATGCCCGCGAAGCCGGGGGCGATCGCCTTGACGATCTCGACGATGGCGTCGGTGTCCTGGGTGTCCAGGCAGATCGGCCAGGCGTCGATGCCCGCGAAGCGCTTGAAGAGGGCCGCCTTGCCCTCCATCACCGGGAGGGCGGCCATCGGGCCGATGTTGCCGAGGCCGAGCACCGCGGAGCCGTCCGTCACGACTGCGACGGAGTTGCGCTTGATGGTGAGGCGCCGGGCGTCCTCGGGGTTCTCGGCGATCGCCATGCAGACCCGGGCCACGCCCGGGGTGTAGATCATCGAGAGGTCGTCACGGTTGCGGATGGGGTGCTTGGACGCCATCTCGATCTTGCCGCCGAGGTGCATCAGGAACGTACGGTCGGAGACCTTGCCGAGGACGACGCCCTCGATGTCGCGCAGACCTTCGACGATCTCGTCGGCGTGCGAGGTGGAGGAGGCGGCGATCGTGACGTCGATCCGCAGCTTCTCGTGGCCGGAAGCGGTCACGTCGAGGCCGGTGACCGAGCCACCGGAGGACTCCACGGCCGTGGTGAGCTGGGAGACCGCTGTGCCGCTCGCGGGCACCTCCAGCCTGACCGTCATCGAGTACGAGACGCTGGGCGCCGTTGCCATGGCCGAGTCCTTCGCTTTCCTTAGCTTCATTGCTATGCGTGACCGGAGCGGAAACCACCTCTCTCCGGACACGCCTTCCGATATTCGCACCTACCGACGAGTAGCCGGTAATGACTGCCACACTTCGGAAAGTGTTTTCCACCATACGAGATATGAGGCTTCCAGCGGAACCCCCACCGGCCCCGCAAACGAAAACAGACCCGCGCCACCGGAAGGTGACGCGGGTCTGTCTTCTGCAGTTGTACGACACCGGCCCGCCATGCTCGCCTCGCGGCAAGTGGTCGCTCGAAGCGACGAAGGTTGGGCCCGGGGGCTTGGATCGAGCCGGTGTCGACTCCAGGCTAACAAACACCCCGGAGAAGTGATTCCCGTGGCGCAGGTTGACCGAAAAAAGGCTCCCGCACCCGGCCCCCCGGTCAGTCCCTGAGCAGGTCCGGCACCCCGTCCTCGTCGGGCAGGTCCCGCTCCCCGGAGACGACCGTCAGCTGCTGCGTCGCGCGCGTCAGCGCCACGTACAGCACCCGCAGCCCCGCCGGGGACTCGTCCGCGATCTCCGCGGGCGAGACGACCACCGTGGCGTCGTACTCCAGACCCTTCGCCTCCAGGCTGCCCAGCGCCACCACGCGCTCGCCGAGCTCCGCGAGCCAGCCACGGGCCTGCGCCCGCCGGTTCATCGCGACGACGACACCCACCGTGCCGTCCACCTCGCCGAGCAGCCGCCGCGCCTCCTCGCGCACCGTCCCGGCCAGATCGCCGTCCCGCACGGTCTCGAAGCGCGGCTTCACGCCCGTGGAGCGGACCGCGGCCGGGGACTCCATGCCCGGCATCGCGAGCGCCAGGACCTTGGCCGCCAGCTCGGCGATCTCCGCCGGGTTGCGGTAGTTGACGGTCAGCGTGAAGTTCCGGCGCGGACGGCTGCCCAGCGCCTCGTCACGCGCCGCCGACGCCTCGTCCGGATCGGACCAGGAGGACTGCGCCGGGTCGCCGACGATCGTCCAGGTGGCGTGCCGGCCGCGGCGGCCGACCATCCGCCACTGCATCGGCGTGAGGTCCTGCGCCTCGTCGACGATGACGTGCGCGTACTCCGTGCGCTCCGCCGCGAGCCGCTCGGCCCGCTCCCACTGGGTCTCCTCGCGCTGCGGCATCAGCTCCTCAAGACCCGTGAGCTGGTCCAGCGGATCGAACTCGCGCTTGCGCTTGGGCCGGTGCGGGGTGCCGAGCAGCGTCTGCAGCTCGTCGAGGATCGCCACGTCGTGGACGGACAGCGGGCCGCGGCCCTCCGCGTCCAGCCGCTTCAGGGAGCGCGCGAGCCGGCGCACCTCGCCCTGGTTGAGGGTCCGGCGCGCCCACCGGGCGAGCCGCTTCTCGTCGGCCATCGCCGCGAGCACCCCGCGCGGGGTGAGCTCGGGCCACCAGGCGTTCAGGAACTCGATGAACGGCGTCTCCGTGGAGACGTCCTCGTCGAACGACGAGCGCAGTTCGGCCGCGAGCTCCTGGTCGGTGTAGCGGCCGCGGCCCGACGACCGGTTCCACAGCGCGTCGAGCAGCAGCTTGCGGGCGCGCGGGCGCAGCAGGTTGACCGGCGCGGTGCCGGACAGGACGTTGTTGCGGATGCGCCGGAGCTCGTCCTCGTGGAGTTCCACGCGGGCGCCGAAGGCCACCACCCTGAGCCGGGTGGGCGTGGCCGCCTCCTGGGGCGCCTCCTCGGCCTCCCCGAAGGCCAGCTGGCCCTCCTGGGCCGCCGGGCGGGCCGCGGGCTGCTCCAGCGCCCCGCGGGCCGCCTTGCGCAGCACGTGGAGCATCCGGGAGGAGCCCTTGATGCGCGCCACGGCCGGTTCGTCGTAGGTGGTGGCGCCCTCGGTGCCCGCCGCCTCGTCGGACAGCGAGCCGACGGCGCGGATCGCGACCTGGCCCTCCTCGCCGAGCGAGGGCAGCACCCCTTCGGTGTACGCGACCAGCAGCGGCGTCGGCGAGACGACGAGGATGCCGCCCGCGTACCGCCGCCGGTCCTGGTAGAGCAGGTAGGCGGCCCGGTGCAGCGCGACCGCGGTCTTGCCGGTGCCGGGACCGCCGGAGACCTCGGTGACCGAGGCGGCGGGCGCCCGGATCACCAGGTCCTGCTCGGCCTGGATGGAGGAGACGATGTCCCGCATGGTGTGGCTGCGGGCCTGGCCGAGTGCGGCCATCAGTGCGCCGTCGCCGATCACGGGGAGCTTGTCGCCCTCCAGGAACGCGGTCAGCTCGGGCCGCATCAGGTCGTCCTCGACCCCGAGGACCCGGCGGCCCTTGGAGCGGATGACCCGGCGGCGTACCACCCGGCCCGGTTCCTTGGGCGTCGAACGGTAGAACGGGGCGGCCGCCGGGGCCCGCCAGTCGATGACCAGCGGCGCGTAGTCGGAGTCGAGGACCCCGATCCGGCCGATGTGCAGCGTCTCGGCGATATCGGCGGTGCCGTCCTCCCGTACGACGTCGTCGGCGGGTTCGACGGAGGTGAACGCGCCGTCCGGGCCGCGTTCACCGTCCTTGCCGAGCAGCAGGTCGATCCTCCCGAAGAGGAAGTCCTCGAACTCGCTGTTCAGCCGGTTGAGGTGGATTCCGGCGCGGAACACCTGGGCGTCCCGTTCGGCGAGCGCTCCCGGTGTACCCACCTGGCCGCGCTTGACGGCGTCATTCATGAGAAATTCCGCCTCGTGGATCTTCTCCTCGAGGCGGTGGTAAACACGGTCGAGATGTTCCTGCTCGACACCGATTTCCCGGTCCCGCAACGAATCGACAGCGGCATCCTGCGCGGCCACCGAGGCCCCCTTCTGACGTGCATTGGGCAGCCGTCAACCCTATGCGAAGGGGGGCCTTCGCGCACCTGCCGCAGGCATCGATCTCGCGCGCCGGGATATCGATTGCGTTTCGGGGACCCGCCGGGGGCCGCCCAGCAGCTCAGGCGTCGACGCTCACCAGCCGTTCGCCGTCGAACGTACGGACCTCGAAGTGGTCGATGTCGGCCCGCTCCATGGCCGCCCCGCCGTGGACGTAGAGCGGATATCTGGCGGCCGGATGCGTGGAGTCCGTGATGCCGTAGCCCCACTTCGGCACGGACCAGGAGGTGACGACCTCCTCCTCGCCGGTCTTGGAGACGGCGACCAGCCGGCACTTCTGCGGGCCCTTCACGTTCTTCAGCTCCAGCACGGTGTGCGTGCCCCAGGCCTTCGGCTCCATGCCGACCGTGGCGTCGACCGCGGTCACGGGGTCGGTCGCCTCCACCTTCTCCTTCATGTGGTGGAAGAAGGCGTCCTCGGCGGGGCTGGTGGGGTGCGGGTCGGCCGCCTCGACGGTGCCGCTGCCGCTGTCGGTCGCCGTCACCGCGATCACCGGGCCCCCGATGATCAGCGCCGCTGCCGCCGCCACCAGGTATCTCCCGCGCCGGGTGCGCCGGGCGCGTTTGGCGGCGACCTCGTCGACCAGGGTGTCGAGCACCCGGGGCGCGGGCGGCGCCGGGACGTGCGGGACCGGCCGGGCGCCCGGCACGGCGGCCGGGGCCTCGGCGAGCATCGCGAGCATCGGCTCAAGACCGGCGAACTCGTCGAGATGGGCGGCGCAGCGGGCGCAGCCGGCCAGGTGCTCCTCGAAGGCGGCGGCCTCGGCGGGGTCCAGGATGCCGAGGACGTACGCGCCCGCCGCGTCGTGTCCCGCCTCGTCGACGGGTCCGGCGGCCGGGCCCGGGACGAAGGGCCCGGCGGGGCCGGAGGGACCGGCCGGGCGGGGCCCGAAGGGCTCCCAGTCGTGGTCGCTCATGCCGTGATCCCCCTCTCCTCCAGTGCGAGCTTCATCGACCTCAGTGCGTAGAAGACCCGGGACCGCACCGTGCCACTGGGGATGCCGAGGACCTCGGCCGCCTCGTTGACCGTACGGCCCTTGAAGTAGGTCTCGACCAATGCTTCCCGGTGGGCGGGGGTCAAATCGTCGAGCGCGTCCGAGAGCGTCATCAGCCACAGCGCCTTGTCAATCTCGTCCTCCGCGGGAATGACCTCCAGCGGTGACGGGTCGACCTCGTGCGGCCGGGCCTGCCGACTGCGGTGGCCATCGATGACGATGCGCCGGGCGACCGTCACCAGCCAGGGCCGGACGGAACCGGTGGCCCTGTTGAGCGAACCGGCGTTCTTCCAGGCACGGATGAGCGTCTCCTGCACCACGTCCTCGGCCCGCTGCCGGTCACCGGCGACGAGGCGGAGCACGTACGCGAGCAGGGGTCCGGCGTGTTCGCGGTAGAGCGCCCGCATCAGCTCCTCGTCAGGGACGGCGGAGGGTGACGGGGGCGGCCCACTGCGATGCCGGGCCCGGTGCGGACGGTCATCGGCCACGGCCGCATCCTTGCGCACCCGAACCTCCCGGTCGAGACCCTGTTGAGCTCCTTGGCCATCGATACGGGGCGGCGCGGCGATCCATTCAATCCGCGTCCAAGATTCTTTACGGCTCCGGTGCCGCCCGGTCCCGGAGGGCGCCTGCCGGGTCCGCGTTGCGGCGCCGGTGCCGGGCGACCCGTTCGCGGTTGCCGCAGACCTCGCTGGAGCACCAGCGGCGGCGCCGGCCGCGCGAGGTGTCCAGGTAGACGCGCCGGCAGTGGTCGCCCTCGCAGCGGCGCAGCCCGTCCAGCGCGACCGGGTCGGTGAGGAGCTCGACGGCGTCGCGCGCCACGGCGGCCAGCAGGGCCGCGCAGTCGGGTTCGGTGCTCAGGCCGCGCACCAGCGCGCCGTCACCGGCGCGCACGGCGCACAGGACCGGCGGGGAGCCGGCGGCGAGCGCGTTGACGCGCTCCAGGGCGCCGTCGGCGCCGCGCCCGCCGAGCTGTGCGGTCAGCAGCCGGTCCAGGGCGGTCCGCAACTGCCGGAAGCGCACGAGCCAGTGGTCGTCCACGCCCTGGAGCAGGGTGCCCCGCGGGACGGCTCCGGCGGCCGTCAGCCAGTCGGCGAGCCGTTCGGGCCGGTCCAGCGGATCGGCGGTGCCCGGGCTCCCGGTCCCCGTCGCGACCAGGTCCAGGCAGAGCCGCCCGGAGTCGAACCGCCAGTCGCACGAGCCCCTGCGCGTCGCCATGCGCATGCCACCGCCTCGGGTCCGGTAGACGTCCCCACCAGAGTGCCCCTCGCGGCCCCCGCCCGTAACCCCTGCCACCACCCCGGGCCGCGGCAACTCCCCTCGTACGATGACCGGATGAACGACGACCTGCGCACCGACCGCATCCTGGACGGCTCCCTGGTGCTCCGCCCCTGGCTGCCGGGCGACCTCGGGGTCCTCCTGGACGCCTACCGCGACCCGGCGATCCAGGCCGGATCCCGCGCCCCGGTGGCGGACGAGGAGGCGGCGGCGGACTGGCTGCGGGCCCAGGACGAGGGCCGGGCGTCCGGGCTGCGCCACAGCTTCGCCGTCGTGGACACGGCGCTCGGGGACGGGCCGGTCGGGAACGTCGTCCTGGTGCGCCCCTCGCCCGGCTCGGACGCGGCCGAGGTCGGCTACTGGACGGCGGCGCCCGCCCGCGGCCGCGGCATCGCCCCGCGGGCCCTGGAAGCGCTCACCGGCTGGGCGTTCACCTCACCGGCAGGGGACGGGCTGGTCCGGCTCGACCTGCTGCACCAGGAGGACAACGAGGCGTCGTGCCGGGTGGCCGAGAAGGCCGGATACGCCTTCGCGGAGGTGCTGCCCGCGCACCCGCCGTGGCCGCTGGCCGGCCACCGCCACGAGCGCCGGGCGGCGGGCCGCTGAACCCGCCGGACCGGGTGCGCTCAGGCGCCGGGGGCGGCCGGTGCCCCGGTCAACGGGCCGTCGTGCAGGATGCGCTGGAAGAGCCGGTGGTCGCGCCATTCGCCGTCGATGTGCAGATAGCGCGGGGCCATGCCGAACTCCTCGAAGCCGCACTTGGCGAGCACCCGCTGCGACGCCGTGTTGTCCACCACCGTGCCGGCCTCGATCCGGTGCAGCCGCAGTTCGTCCCTGGCCAGTTCGCAGATCAGCCGCACGGCGGCGGTGGCCAGTCCGCGGCCCGCGAACGCCACGTCCACCCAGTAGCCCAGGGTGGCGCTGCGGAACGGCCCGAGGACCAGGGCGTTGAGGCTGAACCCGCCGATCGCGCGGTCCTGCGCGTCGGCGAGGGTCCACGTCATCGCGCGCCCCGCCTCGCGGTCCGCCAAGGCGTCGGCGAGCCGCTCGCGCTGCCCCTGCTCGGTGTAGAAGGCCTCGGGCCGCACGGGCTCCCAGGGCCGCATGTACGTACGGCTGCGGGTCAGGGACTCCGCGCGGGGGCCGGCGTCGGCCAGGGTCAGGGGGCGGAGCCGTACCTCCGCGTCGATCAGGTGGATGTCATCGGTCATCCCCGCACGCTACCCGGGCGCGGCACGGTGCCCGTGCGGCGGCTGGACGCCCGCGAAGGGAACTGCGCGCCTGAGCCATGGAGCGGCCCCGGCGCCGCCACTTGACTGGACGCATGACAACCAGCGGGCCCGACCGGCCGACCTCAGCCCTCCACCACCTCGTCATCGGCGGTGCCGCCGTCACCACCGGACTGATGGCGGGCACCTTCTACGCCTTCTCGTGCGCGGTCATGCCCGCGCTCGGCCGCAGCGACGACCGGACCTTCATCGAGGTGATGCGGAACATCAACGACGTCATCGAGAACCCGGTCTTCTTCGCCGGCTTCTTCGGCGCGCTGATCCTCACCGCGGCCGCCGCCTGGCAGCAGCGCCGCTCCCCCGGCCCCCGCCGGTGGCTCCTCGCGGCGCTCGCGGTGTACGCCGTGGCGTTCCTGCTCACCTCGGGCGTCAACGTCCCGCTGAACAACGCCCTCGCGGACGCCGGTGACCCCGCGCGGATCGCCGACCCCGCCGCCGTACGGGACAGGTTCGAGGACGCCTGGGTCGCCTGGAACGCCGTGCGGGCGGTGCTGTGCACCGCCGCGCTCGCCCTCCTGCTGCGGGCCCGGGTCCTCGTCGCGCCGCCCGGCGCGCGCCGGCTCCCTCAGGAGTCGGCGTACTTGGCGTCGGACGCCGGGTCCAGGGCCAGCCGGTAGCCGCGCTTGACGACCGTCTGGATCAGCCGGGGAGCCCCGAGTGCGGTGCGCAGCCGGGCCATCGCCGTCTCCACCGCGTGCTCGTCCGTACCGCTGCCCGGCAGGGCGCGCAGCAGGTCGGCGCGGGCCACCACCCAGCCCGGCCGGCGGGCCAGGGTGTGCAGCAGGGCCATGCCGGCGGGCGGCACCGCGCGCAGTTCGTCGTCGACCAGGACGGCGTGGCCGCGGATCTCGACCCGGTGCCCGGCGACGGGCAGGGTCCGGGCCCGGGCGGGCAGTTCCCGGCAGATCAGCTGGACGAGCGGGCCGAGCCGGAAGCGCTCGGGCTGGACGGTGTCGACGCCGCGGGCCTGCAACGGCAGTGCGGTGACCGGCCCGACGCAGGCGGACAGGACCTCCCCCTGCAGCACGCCCATCAGTTCGGGCAGCAGCCCGCGCTCCTCCGCCCGGCGCAGCACGGAGACCGCCGCCGGAGCGCTGGTGAAGGTGAGCGCGTCCAGGCCGCGGGCGAGGGTGATGTCGATGAGCCGGTCGAGCGGGGCGATGTCCTCGGGCGGCATCCAGCGGTAGACCGGGACCCCGACGACCTCGCCGCCGGCCGCGCGCAGCGACTCCACGAAACCGGGGAGGGGTTCGCCGTGCAGCTGGAGGGCGATGCGCCGCCCCTCGACGCCCTCCTCCAGCAGCCGTTCGAGGACCTCCGCCATGGATTCGGACGCCGGCGACCAGGCCTCGGTCAGTCCGGCGGCACGGACCGCGCCCTTGACCTTGGGCCCGCGGGCCAGCAGTTCGACCCCGCGCAGCGTGTCCAGCAGCTGCTCGCCGATGCCCCAGCCGTCGGCGGCCTCGATCCAGCCGCGGAAGCCGATCGCCGTGGTCGCGACGACCACGTCGGGGACGGCGTCGACGAGTTCCTTGGTGGCGGCGAGCAGTTCGCTGTCGTCGGCGAGCGGCACGATCCGCAGAGCGGGGGCGTGCACCACGGTGGCGCCCCGCCGCCGCAGCAGGGTGCCGAGTTCGTCCGCCCGGCGTGCGGCGGTGACACCGACCGTGAAGCCCGCGAGGGGCCCGTGCTGTTCGTCGTCGTGCATATGGTCTACCCGGCTCTCGTCCCGCTGCTGCTCAATGGTGCGGAGGGCCGAGCCTGCCAACGAAGCGTGACAGGCTCGGTTCGCCCGTATTTCCCGCCCGTTACGTCACCCGGCATCGCCGGTTCATCATCACACCTCTGCATAGCTGAGCTGGGGCTTCGCCGGGGCTGCCACGGTGCGGCGAAGGTATACCGCCCAGGTGAGCAGGAAGCACACACCGTAGAAGGCCAGGAAGGACCAGAAGGCCGCCGTTCCGGTGCCCGAGGTCTGGAAGGACTGCCGGAAGGCGAGGTTGATGGCGAGCCCGCCGAGCGCGCCGACCGCGCCGATGAGTCCCATCGCCGCCCCGGACAGCCGCCGCCCCTGGGCCGCCGCCTCCTCGCCGCGCAGCCCCTGGGCGATCGCCTTGGCGTGGAAGATGCCCGGGATCATCTTGAACGTCGATCCGTTGCCGAGCCCCGTCAGGACGAACAGGGCCGTGAAGCCGATGAGGAACACGGTGAGCGATTCGATGCCGGATGCGTAGACGACGACTCCGGTCGCCACGGCCATGGCGGCGTAGTTGGCCAGGGTGATCCGGGCGCCGCCGTACCGGTCGGCCAGCCAGCCGCCGACGGGCCTGATGAGCGAGCCCAGCAGCGGGCCGACGAAGGTGAGCGATGCGGCCTGCAGCGGGGTGCGGCCGAACTGCGTCTGCAGGACGAGCCCGAAGGCGAAGCTGTAGCCGATGAACGAGCCGAAGGTGCCGATGTAGAGCACCGCCATGATCCAGGTGTGCGGGTCGCGCACGGCGTCCTTCGCGGCCCCGGTGTCGTTCTGCACGGGCGCCAGGTTGTCCATGAAGCGCGCGGCGCACAGACCGGCGACGACGATCAGCGGGATGTACACGCCGAGCACGATCCGCGGGTGCATGGCGCCCGCGGTCCCGATCACCAGCAGCCCGACGAGCTGCACGACGGGCACCCCGATGTTGCCGCCGCCCGCGTTGAGCCCCAGCGCCCAGCCCTTCTTTCGCAGCGGGAAGAAGGCGTTGATGTTCGTCATCGAGGAGGCGAAGTTGCCGCCGCCGATACCGGTCAGCGCCGCCACGGCGACGAGCGTGGGGTACGAGGTCCCGGGCTCCATCACGACGAAGGCGGCCACCGTCGGAACCAGCAGGGTGAACGCGCTGAACACGGTCCAGTTCCGGCCGCCGAACCGGGCCACGGCGAAGGTGTACGGCACCCGCACGAGGGCGCCGACCAGCGTCGCGGTGGAGATCAGGAAGAACTTCCCGGCCGGGTCCACCCCGTACTCCGGTCCCATGAACAGGACCATCACCGACCACAGGGTCCAGATGGAGAACCCGATGTGCTCGGACAGGACGGAGAACCACAGGTTCCGGCGGGCGATCCGCTCGCCCTTCTCCCGCCAGAAGGTCTCGTCCTCGGGTTCCCACTGCTCGATCCAACGGCCAGCCATCACGCGCCTCCACGGGTGGTCGGGGTGTTGTCCCCGACGCTAGGGAGCGCGCGTTTCGGTGCGGTGCCGTGAGGTGACCGGTGCGCAACCTTGCTCTCACCGGGCCGGGGCCGGCCCGGTGAGGGCGGCGGTCAGCGCCGGCGCGTGCCGCCCGCCGGCGAGGGCTCGGGCGCGGGCCGTTCACGGGTCTTGCGCACGCCGTTCGGCCACAGCCTCGGCCGGCGCTTGGCGGCGACGTCCTCCAGCCAGCCGACCGCCACGATCATGATCCCTATCAGCGGCCAGACCAGGAGGAACATCAGGACGGTGTACACGGCCTCTATCTCCGACCCCAGATGGGCGTCGACGAACGGTATGGCCCAGAGCTCGTCCAGTATCGGTATCGTCGCCATGATCAGCAGGTTGTGCCAGAGGTAGATCGTCACCGCCCGGTTGTTGGCGAGCGTCACCAACGGGTCCCAGGCGGCCAGCCGGCCCGGCAGCTGCTGCCACGACGGCGCGTACTGGAGCAGGATCACGCAGAAGCCGAACGACCAGGTGGCCTGGGCGAGCGGGATGTCGTTGAGGTCCCAGCCGTCCGCCGTGAGATGTCCCGAGGCCCACCACAGGCCGAACGCCATGACGAGCGCCGAGAGCGACACCACCAGATAGCGCGGGACCTTCTCGAACAGCCCGTCGTTGTGGGCGAAGCCGAGGATCCAGCAGGAGCCGAACATCCCGAAGTCGACGAGGGCGTTGCCCGTCTCGCCGGGGATCGTGACCAGGCCCGAACCGATGACGGCGGTGAGCCCGATGGGCGCGAGCATCGTGGCCCACGGCAGCCTGCGGAACGCCTTCAGCAGCAGCGGCGACGCCAGGACGAACCAGAGGTAGGCGCGGATGTACCAGAGCGGACCGGCCGCCTGCACCGCCCAGGTGTCCTCCAGGAGCCCGGCCTTGTCACCGCTGAGCCAGGGGTACGGCGGCGCGCCGACCGGGAAGATGTAGCAGCCCAGCTTCAGGAACCACCAGATCCCCTCCTCCCGCACCGGCTTCCAGGTGAGGAGGAACATCATCGGCAGGACGACGGCCGAGAACGCCCACATGGGGGGCAGCAGCCGACGGATGCGGCCGCGGATGACGCCCCATGCCGGACGGGCCAGCGAGCGGGCCATGAGCGAACCCGCCAGGGCGAACATGACTCCCATGGAGGGGAACAGCACCGTCAGCCAGGCCCAGCCGAAGATGTGGTAGACGACGACCCGGACCAGCGCGATCGAGCGCAGCAGGTCGAGGTAGCGGTCCCGGCCCGGCTTCTTCGCGGCTGCCGGAGCGGGCTCCGCCACCGGCGGGACTGCCTCGGGGGCCGGCTCCCACTGCGTCCGGCCGTACGGCGCCGCCATGTCCTGCTGCACCGGGAACGGCACCGTGTGCGGCTCCCGGGGCGGCTGCTGCGGGTACGCCGAAGGGTGGCTCGGGTGGGTCATGCGACGGGCCTCCGGTCGTTGCTGCGCCCGCGCTGGCCGCCGGGCACGGCACCGGGGGCCTCCACGGCCCCCGTGCGGCGCAGCTTCTGCCAGCGGAGCCGGCCGCCGGTGAGGGCGGTGATCCAGGACTGCAGCAGCACCACGTACATGAGCTGCCGGTAGAGGACCTGCTGGAGGGGCAGCGAGATCAGATGGGTCATGCGCTCCCGGTCGAGCCGGAAGGCGTACGCGGCGCAGACGGCCTGCACCGCGAGGACGCCGAGCCAGGCGACGACCGTCTTCTCCGTGGGGCCGAAGACGAGTCCGTACAGCAGGAAGACGTCGATGAGGGGGGCGAGCAGCGGGGCGACGACCATGAACAGGGCGACGAACGGCAGCCCGACCCGTCCGAAACGGCCGGACGGTCCGCGCTCGATGACCGCGCGGCGGTGCTTCCAGATGGCCTGCATCGTGCCGTACGACCAGCGGTAGCGCTGCGACCAGAGCTGCTGCACGGACTCCGGCGCCTCGGTCCAGGCCCGGGCGTTCTCCGCGTACACGACGCGCCAGCCGTCCCGGTGCAGGGCCATCGTGACGTCGGTGTCCTCGGCGAGGGTGTCCTCGCTCATGCCGCCGATCCGGTTCAGCGCGTCGCGGCGGAACGCCCCGACCGCGCCGGGGATGGTCGGCATGCAGCGCAGCATGTCGTACATCCGGCGGTCGAGGTTGAAGCCCATCACGTACTCGATGTGCTGCCAGGCGCCGATCAGCGAGTCGCGGTTGCCGACCTTGGCGTTGCCCGCGACGGCCCCGACCCGCGGGTCGGCGAAGGGCTGGACCAGCTCGCGGACGGTGGACGGCTCGAAGACCGTGTCGCCGTCCATCATCACGATGATGTCGTGACGGGCATGCGCGATGCCGTTGTTCAGGGCGGCGGGCTTCCCTGCGTTGCGCTGGCGCACCACCCGGACGCCCGGCAGCCGCATCGCGTCGACGAGGTCGGCGGTGCCGTCCGTGGAACCGTCGTCGATGACGATGACCTCCAGCGGATAGTCGCTGGCGACCAGTGAACGCACCGTGTTGGCGATGCACTTGCTCTCGTTGTACGCGGGCACCAGGACGGACACCGGGCGGGTGAGCGGCTCGCCCCAGCTGAAGCCCTTGCGGCGGACCCGGCGGGCGTGCGCGAAGGACAGCAGCAGCATCAGGCCGAAGCGGGCCAGGACCAGCACCCCGATGACGGCGAGGCCCACCACCAGCACATCGGTGATGTGCTCGGAGACGTCGACGGCGGAGACGAACGCCTTGCCCTTCCAGAGCGCGAACCCGGTGACCGGGGTGTGCGCGCTGGGGGCGCCGAGCGCGTCGGTGAGGTTGGCGAACTCGTAGCCCCGCTCCTGCATCTTCGGCAGGAACCTGCCGAGAGCGGTGACGGTCTGGGACCGGTCGCCTCCGGAGTCGTGCATGAGGATGACGGCGCCCTTGCCGTGCTTGGGCGTGGCCCGCTCGATGATCGCCCGGACGCCCGGCCGCTTCCAGTCCTCGCTGTCGGTGTTGTTCACGACGGTGAGGTAGCCGCGGCTGCCGACGTACTGGGTGACCGGCCAGGACTTGTCGTCCATGGCGTCGGCGAACGAGGAGTAGGGCGGCCGGAACAGCGAGGTGCGGATGCCGGCGGCGCCGGCCAGCACCAGCTGGTTCTGGGAGAGCTCCCAGTCGATGCGGCCGGTGGACTGGTAGGAGAGGTCGGGGTGGTTGAAGGTGTGCAGACCGACCTCGTGCCCCTCCCTGACCATGCGCTCCACCAGCTCCGGGTAGCGCGAGGCCATGGTGCCGGTGACGAAGAAGACGCCGTGCGCGTGGTACTTCTTCAGCTCGTCCAGGACCCGCGGGGTCCAGACCGGGTCGGGGCCGTCGTCGAAGGTCAGCACGATCCGGTGATCGGGGATCCGCAGCGTCTTGGCCGGCTCGGTGGTGGAGCGGGCGTCGATGACCGGGCCGCCTTCGAGCACCTGCTCGGGCACCCGGTCGGTGGCCGCCGGTGGCTGGATCCGGTGGTCGGCGAGGATTTCGCTGTGCACGTAGCCGCGCAGCATCAACATGGCGAGCAGGGCAACGAGGAAGAGGAACGGCAGCATGTAGCGCATGGGAAGTCTGCGCCGCCGGGTCTGCTTCTTGCGGTTGTGCCTGACCCGCGGGGCGGGTGTGGTCATCTAGCTGGCGCCTTCTTGCTCTTGCACAGGAGGATCCGGTGTTCCGGCGGGAGTGGTCGCGGGGTCGGAGGGCGTTTCCACCGGGTCCGCCGTCGGCGTCCCGGGGTCGACGGCCGGGGTCGTGGCGGTGGTCTCACCGACCGGCTTGCCGCCGCCCGTGGCCTGGCCGGCGCGGGTGTGCCCCGCGGACGGTACGACGGGTGCCGAGGCCGAGGACCCGGCTCCTGCCCCGGTCGCCGGGGAGCTTCCGTCACCGGTGGCCTCGCCCCCGGTCGCGGCGGCGCTCTCCCCGGTCTGCGGAGCCGACGGCGAGGAACTGGGCAGCGCCCCGGGCGACACCTGGGCCCCCGAGCTCGTCCCCGGGGTGACCGGCGTCTGCACCTCTTCGGCCTTCCGGTGCTCCTCCTGGCCGGAGAGCGGCAGGAAGGGTGCGCTGGAGTTGCCTCCGAGCAGGGCGACGACCAGCGTCACCGCGTAACCGACACAGATCGCGGCCAGGACCCAGCCGAGCCGCCGGAGCGACTTGCTGCGCCGGCCGCTCTCGTCGACGAAGACCGGGCCGTCGGAGCCTTCCGGAGCGCCTGGTTCCGGGAGCAGCTCGGAGAGCTGCCGTCCCAGTCCGTCGAGCTGGATGGTGACTTCGTTGGGCTCGTGGGTGTGTCCCGCACGGGCACCTTCACGCCAAGTTTCCACAGTTGTACGCACTTCCCCCACTCAGGATCGGGTGCGCGCAACTGACCTTCTGTGCGTCGTCGGACCGGGCCCCCACCCCGTCCACGCGCCCCCTACCACAGTGCACCCGGGCCATGAATGTAGCGCACGCCGGCGACAGTCCGAGCCCACGGACAGGTGTTGTTCATCATGAGAGATACATCTGTTTTCGAACCGTGGTGCGGACGCTGCCCCGGCCGGGTCCGTCCCGGGCGCGCGGCACGGGCATGCACGCCGGGGGCGCACGCCCCCGCACACCGACCGGCTGCCGGCCCGTGCGCGGGGACAAAAAACGAGGACCCCGCTGCCGGTGGCAGCGGGGTCCTCGTTCACATGGGAATTGTGGAGATGGCGGGAATCGAACCCGCGTCCAACGGTGCGGAACCAGGGCTTCTCCGAGTGCAGTTCGCTACGCTTTTCTCGGCCCCGGAGGTCACGCGAACAAGCCTCCGACAGGCCCAGCCACTGTTTGATTTCCTTCCAGGCCCCGTGACCGGGCCTAGAAGTTTAGATCCCTTAGTGATGCCAGGATCCGGGTCGGGATCACCCCCGGGCTGACACTCCGCAGAGTCTTCGCTTAGCTGCTAATTAGGCAGCGAGGGCGAAGGCGGAGGAATCGCGCTTGGAATTGGCGATTATTGTTTGCGACATATGGTTTACGAGATCATTGCCGCTTCCTCGACTCGCTTCCCCTGCTTCGACATCCGCTGTCGAAACCGATCATCCCCATGTTGATTTTTCAAAGGTGGTACACACCCCGTGGGGTGCAGTGCCATCGTACGTGACCAACGCACGACGATGCCAGCGTATTCCTGCCGCACCGGCCGGCAGCCACTGGCGCGGTGCGCTCAGGCGCTCCGCTGACGGCGGCGGGCCGCCGAGATCGCCCGGTTCGTCTCCCTCGTGTCCTGCTTCTCGCGCAGCGTCTGCCGCTTGTCGTACTCCTTCTTGCCCTTCGCCAGCGCGATCTCGACCTTGACCCGGCCGCCCGTGAAGTACAGGGCGAGCGGCACGATCGTGTGGCCGGTCTCCTGGGACTTCGACTCCAGCTTGTCGATCTCGGCCCGGTGCATCAGCAGCTTGCGCTTGCGCTTGGCGGAATGGTTGGTCCAGGTGCCCTGGACGTACTCCGGGACATGGATGTTGTGCAGCCACGCCTCGCCGCCGTCGATCTGCACGAAGCCGTCCACCAGGGAGGCCCGTCCCATACGCAGCGATTTGACCTCGGTGCCCATGAGCACGAGGCCGCACTCGTAGGTGTCGAGGATGGTGTAGTCGTGGCGCGCCTTCTTGTTCTGCGCGACCATCTTGCGCCCGGTGTCTTTTTCCTTAGCCATAGTGCGGCCATTTTCGCACTACGACCCACCCCCGAGGCCACTCAATACCGTCTCGGCCCGCTCCTGGGCCCGCGCGCTCACCGCCAGGTCCGGGGTGATGCCCCGGCCGTCGACGCCGTGGCCCGCCGGCGTGCGGTAGTGGCCCACGGTCAGCTCGGCCACGGAACCGCCCGCGAGCCTGCTGGGCATCTGGACGGAGCCCTTGCCGAAGGTCCGCGAGCCGACCGTGACGGCCCGGCCGCGGTCCTGGAGGGCGCCGGTCAGCAGCTCGGCCGCGCTCATGGTCCCGCCGTCGACGAGGACGACGACGGGGCGCTCGGTGTCGCCGCCCGCCTCCGCGTACAGGGCCCGCTGCTCGCCGTGCACGTCGTACGTGGCGACCAGGCCGCCGTCCAGGAAGGCGGAGGCCGCGGTGACGGCCTCGGTGACCAGCCCGCCGGAGTTGCCGCGCAGGTCCAGCAGCACCCCGGCGCCCGCCGGGGCCTTCCGGACCGCGTCGCGGACCGCGTCGCCCGATCCCTTGGTGAACGAGTCGACCTCGATCAGCACGGCCGCGGCGGCATCGGCCGGGTACGGTCCGAGCCGCCGCACGGAGACCGTCTTGTTGGTGAGCCGGGCCCGCCGCAGCGTCTCGGTCCGGGTGACGGAGCCGCGCTGGACGCCCAGGACGACGGTGGTCCCCGCCGCCGCTCCGGTGCCGTCGCCGCGCAGCATCGCCACGACGTCGGAGACCGGGCGCTTGTCGACCCGGCGGCCGTCGACCGTGCGGAGCAGATCGCCGGCCCGGATGCCGGCCCGGTCGGCGGGGCCGCCCGGCTGGACCCGGGTCACCGCGACCAGCCCGTCGGCGGACCGCCGGGCGGCGAGCCCGACGCCCGTGTACGAGCCGTCGAGGGCCCGCTCGAACTCCTGGTACTCCCGCTCGTCGTAGACGGCGCCCCAGCGGTCCCCGCTGCGGCTGACGGCCTCCTCGGCCGCCTCCGTACCCGACTTGCCGTCGGCCACGGCCTCGGCGGCGGCGTCGGCGACCGCGTCACGGTCGGCGGACGCGGCGACGGACCTGGTCTCTATCTCGGCACCCTGCCCGTCCCCGCGCGGCAGCGAACCGGTGGCGGCGGCGGTGGCCAGCACACTCGCGAAGACCAATGTCAGGGCCGCCCCGCAGCGTAGGCCGCGGGGCCCGAAACGGTTCTCAGGGCCCGGCATGGCGCCGAGTCTAGGACAACGCCCCGCCGGCGCACGGCCCGTTGGCCGCGCGCCGCACGGGGCGCACGTCACACCTTGAGGTACTTGCGGAGCGCGAAGAGAGCGGCAACGGCGGGCATCAGCAGGCCGATCGCCAGGACCAGTGGGAGCTTGGTGAGGACGGCGTCCCAGCCGATGAAGTCGATCAGGTTCAGCTTGTCCTGGAGGGCGAGACCGCCGTCGATCAGGAAGTAGCGCCCGGCCAGCAGCATCACGCAGGCCAGCACACCCCCGATCAGCCCGGCGAACGCGGCCTCCATGATGAACGGCATCTGGATGTAGAAGCCGGAGGCACCGACGAGCCGCATGATGCCCGTCTCCCGCCGTCGGCTGAACGCGGACACCCGCACGGTGTTCACGATCAGCATCAGCGCGATGACGAGCATCAGCGCCATCACGAACAGCGCGGCGACGTTCATGCCGTTCATCAGACCGAAGAGGTTGTCCAGGATGCTTCTCTGGTCCTGGACCGACTGCACCCCGTCACGCCCGGCGAAGGCCGTGGCGACGACCTTGTACTTGGTGGGGTCGTGCAGCTTGACGCGGAACGACTCCGGCATCTGGTCGGGCGTGATGTTGCCCGCCATCGGGGAGTCGCCGAACTCCTCCTGGTAGTGCTTGTAGGCCTCGTCGGACGACTCGTACGTCACCTTCTCGACGACGTCCATCTTGTTGAGATCGCCCTCGATCTCCTTCTTCTGGGGCTCGGTGACCGCACCCTTGGCGCACTGGACCACCGTCTCCGCATCCCCCTTGCCGCAGAGGTAGATGGAGACGTTGACCTTGTCGTACCAGTAGTCCTTCATCGTGCTGACCTGCTCGCGCATGAGCAGCGCGCCGCCGAACAGGGCAAGCGAGAGGGCGACGGAGACGACGACGGCGAAGGTCATCGTGAGGTTGCGACGGAGGCCGACGCCGATCTCCGACAGGACGAACTGGGCGCGCATGGCGTCCTTTCAGTGCTGGGTGCTCAGTGCTGGTAGCCGTAGACGCCGCGCGCCTGGTCGCGTACGAGACGGCCCTGCTCGAGCTCGATGACGCGTTTGCGCATCTGGTCGACGATGTTCTGGTCGTGGGTCGCCATGATCACGGTGGTGCCGGTCCGGTTGATCCGGTCCAGCAGCTTCATGATGCCGACCGAGGTCTGCGGGTCGAGGTTGCCGGTCGGCTCGTCCGCGATCAGCAGCATGGGCCGGTTGACGAAGGCCCGCGCGATCGCCACGCGCTGCTGCTCACCACCGGAGAGCTCACCGGGCATCCGGTCCTCCTTGCCGCCGAGACCGACGAGGTCGAGGACCTGCGGGACCGCCTTGCGGATCTCACCGCGCGGCTTGCCGATCACTTCCTGGGCGAACGCCACGTTCTCCGCGACGGTCTTGTTGGGAAGGAGGCGGAAGTCCTGGAAGACCGTGCCCAGCTGGCGGCGCATGTGCGGCACCTTCCAGTTGGACATGCGCGCGAGGTCCTTGCCGAGGACGTGGACCATGCCCTGGCTGGCGCGCTCCTCGCGGAGGATGAGACGCATGAAGGTGGACTTGCCGGAGCCGGAGGAGCCCACCAGGAAGACGAACTCGCCCTTCTCGATATCGAGAGACACATCCCGTAGAGCGGGACGGCTCTGCTTCGGGTAGGTCTTGGAGACGTTGTCGAATCGGATCACGGATGCACCACGGTCGGCCGGGAGTAGGTGTGCGTGACCATACGCGAACCGGGCTGACGCGTGCAGGCGCGCGTACCGGGATGGGTGTTTTACGGTGAAACGGCACCGCTCCGGGCTGCGCCGTAAGGGGAACGGACCTGGAGGTATCCGGCGGGCCGAGCCGAAACCCGTGCGAGCTGGCACAGTGGTAGGGGGAACGGTTGCGTTTCCGTGAGCGTTGTGCGGAGAGAAAGCTTGTGCGGCTCCGCCGCGCGGGAGGAGGAAAGCGCATGACCTATGACCGACTGGTGTGCGCAAACTGCGCGGCGCCCGTGAACGAGGGGCGCTGCCCCGTATGCCGGGCGAGCCGTGCGCGGCTGGAGCAGCAGGAACAGGAGCAGGGACCGTTCGCGGGGCTCAATCCGGCGATGCTGATCGCGCTCATGGTGGTGCTCCTGGCGGCGCTGGCCCTGCTGGCGCACCAGACCGTCTAGCGCCCGCCTGCCCGCGCACCCGCCCTCGTCAGGGCCGGTGAAACGTTCGTCCTCGTACGCGCTGGTGCATGCACAGGGGCCCGGATGCCGATATCGGCGTCCGGGCCCCTGTGTCTGTCCGTGTGCGTCTGTGTACCGCTGTCGCCGTCAGGCGGCCGTGCGGCCGTTCACCAGGCGCGGCAGGATCCGGAAGCCGATGCCTCCGGCGATCATCGTCGCGGCGCCGACCAGCAGGAACGTGGTCTCGGCCGCACCGGTCTCGGCCAGCTCGTCCTTGCCCTTGCCCTGCTCGGCCGGCTGGTTGCCGACCGAGTCGGTGTCGGTGTTGTCGGCGCACTCGGCGCCGTCGAGGTCGACGGTGCAGGTGCCGGTGTCGCCGGTGCTGCCACCGTTGCTCCCGGAACCGCCACCGGCCGCCGCGCTGCCACCGCCACCAGCGGCAGCGTCACCGCCACCGGCCGCCGCATCGCCACCACCAGCAGCAGCGTCACCGCCACCAGCCGCCGCATCGCCACCACCAGCAGCAGCGTCACCGCCACCAGCCGCCGCATCGCCACCACCAGCAGCAGCGTCACCGCCACCGGCCGCCGCATCGCCACCACCAGCAGCAGCGTCACCGCCACCAGCGGCCGCATCGCCACCACCAGCAGCAGCGTCACCGCCACCAGCGGCCGCATCGCCACCACCAGCAGCAGCATCGCCGCCACCGGCCGCCGCATCGCCACCACCAGCAGCAGCGTCACCGCCACCAGCGGCCGCATCGCCACCACCAGCAGCAGCATCGCCGCCACCGGCGACATCGGCGCCACCGGCAGCGTCGCCGCCACCGGCGACATCGGCGCCACCCGCGGCGTCGCCGCCACCGGCCGCAGCGTCGCCGCCACCGGCCGCAGCGTCGCCGCCGCCGGCCGCGTCGTCCTCGCCGTTGATGCCGATGTTCACGCCGTCGTTGTCGACCGAGGCGTTGACACCGATACCGGCGACATCGACGCCGATCCCGACGGCCTGGGCCGCACCTGCGGCGGTGAGCGAGGCGCCTGCGGCGATCACGGCACCCGCGGCTATCCGCGCGACGCGTACACGCGTCTTCTTCGTCATTCCTGCTACCCCCAGTAGCTGTTCTCGTCATGGAGCAGCCATATGCGGGTCCACGGTCCTGCCGGGGTTGCGCCCGCAGCAGGGCCACGTCGCGCCGTGGTCATCCCGCCCCCGATCACACCTGTCCCAGACATACGCATGCTGCTCCAGCACCCTGTCCAGAGTTAAGGACTACGTCAAGGCCGTTCCGTGCAATGTGACCCGTTTTCAGAGCAGTTGACCCTCATTCAGGGGCACGACTGTGACGCACTCACCACGCCTTCTACGCAACTCGCAACGCCAACTCCCTTTCGCCCCAGGCCCGTTTCGGACGCTTCCCGGCCGCACCGCGGCCATGTCCGGTTCATCCGGAAGGATCATGATGCGGGCATCCGACCGATCCGACTCGCCCCGAACCCCGGTGAACCCATGCAGAAACGAACCGTCGCCCTCTCCCTGACGCTCACGGTCTCCGCGCTCCTGACGGCCGCGATACCCGCGCAGGCCTCCTCCGCGGGTTCCTCCGGCTTCTACGCCACCAAGACCCCGTACGCGCCGCAGCAGAACATGCGGTCGTACCAGCAGGCACCCAAGGGGTTCGTCCCGGTCTTCACCGAGAACGTCTCCCGCCACGGCTCGCGCGCCGCCTCGGACAGCGAGGACGGCGACCTGATCCTGGCCCTGTGGGAGAAGGCGAGGAGCGAGGGGCAGCTCACCCGCACCGGCGAGCGGTTCGGCGGCGAGACGAAGGCGCTGCTCGCCGCCATGGACGGGATCGGTTACGGACAGCTCAGCGGACGGGGCGTGCGCGAGATCCAGGACACCGCCGCCCGGCTGGAGAAGCGGCTGCCCGGACTCTTCCGGCAGATCGTCAGGGACTCCGAGCAGATCAACGTCGTCAGCTCCGGCAAGGACCGCGCGGTCGACAGCGGGAACCTGTTCGCCGAGGCCCTCGCCGAGAACGAACCGGCCCTGGCGCCGCTCATCACCCCGGCCACGACCGATCCCGACCTGCTGTACTTCCACAAGTCGGCCGGCGGCGCGGAGTACCGGGACTACGTCGACAACGACGAGCGGCTCGCCGCCACCCTCGACGGCATCACCGACCAGCCGGCCTCGCACGCCGCCGCCCGCAACGTACTGGGGAAGATCTTCGAGCCTGCCTTCGTCCGGCGGGTCTCGGCGGGCGAGTTCGACTCGATCGGCACCGAGGTGGAGTTCGCGCAGGCGGTCTACGCCCTCTACAGCATCGCCCCGGCCATGGCCGACGAGGGCGACTGGGACATGAAGCGCTACATCGCGCCCCGGGACGCCCGGTGGTTCGCCTACCTCAGCGACGCCGAGGACTTCTACGAGAAGGGGCCGGGCTTCGACGACAGCGACATCACGTACCGGATGGCGAACGTCCTGCTCGACGACTTCTTCACGAAGATCGACGCCAAGCGCGCCGGAACGAGCGACGCGGGCGCCGAGCTGCGCTTCACGCACGCGGAGGAGATCATCCCGCTGGCCGCGCTCATGGGACTGCCCGGCAGCACGGAGGCCGTGTCGCCGCGGAAGCCGTACACGTACGCCGACAACCCGTGGCGCGGCGCATCGGTGGCGTCCATGGCCACGAACATCCAGTGGGACCTGTTCCGGAAGGGGAACAAGTACCTGGTGCGGATGCTCTACAACGAGAAGCAGACCGCCTTCAGGAAGGGCTGCGAGCCGGTGGTGAAGGGCAGCTACTTCTACGACGTCGACGAGCTGAAGCAGTGCCTGGGCCGCGGCGCGTCCTGACCGCTACGGTCACGGATACGGCGACGGGCGTGAGAGCCGCGGCTCTCACGCCCGTCGCCGTACATGCCGTCCCGGCGGGACTACTTCTCGCTCTGCTTGCGCCAGCGGATGCCGGCCTCGATGAAGCCGTCGATCTCGCCGTTGAAGACCGCTTCCGGGTTGCCCATCTCGAACTCCGTCCGCAGGTCCTTGACCATCTGGTACGGGTGCAGGACGTACGAACGCATCTGGTTGCCCCAGGAGTTGCCGCCGTCGCCCTTGAGCGCGTTCATCTTCGCCTGCTCCTCCTGGCGGCGGCGCTCGAGGAGCTTGGCCTGGAGGACGTTCATCGCGGACGCCTTGTTCTGGATCTGCGAGCGCTCGTTCTGGCAGGAGACGACGATGCCGGTGGGCAGGTGGGTCAGGCGCACCGCGGAGTCCGTGGTGTTGACGCCCTGGCCGCCGGGGCCCGAGGAGCGGTACACGTCGACGCGGAGCTCGGACTCGTCGATCTCGACGTGGTCGGTCTGCTCGACCACGGGCAGCACCTCGACGCCCGCGAAGGACGTCTGGCGGCGGCCCTGGTTGTCGAAGGGGGAGATCCGGACGAGCCGGTGGGTGCCCTGCTCGACGGAGAGCGTGCCGTAGGCGTACGGCACCTCGACGGCGAAGGTGGTCGACTTGATGCCGGCCTCTTCGGCGTACGCCGTCTCGTAGACCTCGGTCTTGTAGTTGTGCCGCTCGGCCCAGCGGAGGTACATGCGCTGGAGCTTCTCGGCGAAGTCGGCCGCGTCCACGCCACCGGCCTCGGCGCGGATGGTGACGAGCGCCTCGCGGGCGTCGTACTCGCCGGACAGGAGGGTACGGACCTCCATCTCGTCCAGCGCCTTGCGGACGGACTCCAGCTCGGTCTCGGCCTCCGCGAGGGCGTCCGCGTCGCCCTCGTCCTCGGCGAGCTCGAAGAGCACTTCGAGATCGTCGATCCGGCCGCGCAGGGTCTCGGTCTTGCGGACCTCGGCCTGGAGGTGCGAAAGCTTGCTGGTGATCTTCTGCGCCGCCTCCGGGTCGTCCCACAGGGACGGAGCGGCAGCCTGCTCCTCGAGCACGGCGATGTCACCCCTCAGCGCATCCAGGTCCAGGACGGCCTCGATCGACCCCATGGTCGAGGAGAGGGACTTCAGCTCTTCGGAAATATCGACGACTGCCACGGGTCCAGCCTAACGGCTGTCGGCGCGGACGTTCCTCGGGCCGCGTGATCGCCGTCCTCGCCGCCCGCACCGGCGGTCCGGGTCAGGGGACGGCGGGGGCCGAATTCTTGGTGTCCCGGGTGTCCTGGGGCGTCGCTCCCGCGTCGTCCCCGCCCAGGGCCAGCCAGCCGCCCACCCCGGCCGCCGCGACCAGGACGAGCGCGGCCGCGCCCAGGGTGAGGCGGCGCTTGCGGATGGCCGCCGACTTGTTGCGGGCCGAGCCGGGGCGGGGCCGGCCGGGCGCGCGCGGGGCGCGGGCGGTGCCGCGGGGGCCGCCGGAGAGCTCGTCGGGGGCCGGGACGCGCATGCTCGTGTGGGTGTCCCGGTTGGAGTCGGGCGACGAGCCGGGGACCAGCGGGACCGCGCCGCGGCGGCGGGGCTCCTCGGCGGCCGGGGTGTACTGCTGCTCGTCGTAGGCCTGGCCGTGCGGATCGGCCTCGGGCTCGTCGTCCGGTTCGTCGACGTCCAGGGGCGGGATGCCCGCCAGGTGCGGGAGCTGCTCGCGCAGCCGGGCCGCCAGCTCGGAGGCGCGCAGCCGGGAGGCCGGGGCCTTGGCCAGGCACTGGACGAGCAGCTGCCAGAGCTCGTCGGGGATGCCGGGGAGCGGGACGACGGTCTCGGTGACATGGCGGCGCAGGACGGCGCCGGGGTGGCCGCCGCCGAAGGGCGTGAAGCCCGCGAGGAGCTCGTACAGCACCGTCGCGAGGGCGTAGATGTCGACGGCGGCGCGCGGCGGGAGGCCCTCCACGATCTCGGGGGCCAGATAGTCCGGCGTCCCGATGATCTTGGTGGCCTTGGTGCGGCGCGGGGTGTCGATCAGCTTGGCCACACCGAAGTCGGTGAGCAGCGCGGGGTGGGAGTTGCCGGGGCCGAGCGGGCCCTCCATGTCGAGCAGGATGTTCTCCGGCTTGACGTCGCGGTGGACCACCCCGGCGGCGTGCGCGGCGGCGAGGGCGTCGGCGACGTCCGCGACGATCGCGACGGCGGCCTCGGGGGCCAGCCGGCGCTCGCGGTCGAGCCGGGTGCGCAGGTCCGTACCGCGGACCAGGTTCATCACCAGTGCCAGGTCGTTGCCGTCGACCACGAGGTCGCGGACGGCGACGACGTGGGGATGGTCGAGCCCGAGCAGGGCGGTGCGCTCCTGGACGAAGCGGCCGACGAGCTCCTGGTCGGACGCGAGGTCCTCGCGGAGCAGCTTGATGGCGACGGGCCCCTCGGGGCCGTCACCGAGCCACACCGTGCCGGCGCTGCCGCGCCCCAGAATCTGGTGGGCGGTGTACCGGCTGCCGATATTCCGTGCCAAGACTGCTCCCTCAGCGGCTGGCGATGGACCGTCGCTCAACAACCCCCGGTCGACAAAGTTACGCGGCGATCGGGGGGTTGCGTGCCCTGGATGGCGCCAACCTTCACTTCTACGGGCGAATTGCCTCGGAATTGGTCCGCGGAAGTCGATATAGCTACAGCGGACGCGGTCAGTTGCCGCTTCCGCCGCTGTCGCCGCCCAGCTTCGAGACCCAGTCGGTGACGGTGTCGAAGGCGTCGGTCATCGCGTGCCAGTAGCTCTGGCCCTGGCCGATCCAGTCCTTCAGCGGGGTGAGCTCCCAGATCAGCCAGCTCGCGACGAAGAGCAGCACCAGCGTGAAGAGGCAGCCCTTGAGGCAGCCGAGGCCGGGGATCTTCATCGGGTTGGCGCTGCGCTGCCTCGGCTCGCGGGGCGGGCGCTGGGCCGGCTGCTGGGGCTGCTGCGGCGGCGCGTACTGCTGGCGCTGCTGCTGCGGCTGGTACTGCTGTTGCTGGGGCTGGTACTGCTGCTGGGGCTGCTGGCGGTACTGCGGCTGCTGTTGCTGCTGCGGGTACTGCTGCTGTTGCCGTCGCGGCTGCTGCTGTGGCTGGGGCTGCTGGCGCTGCGGCCGGCGGCGGAGCGGGTCCTCGCTCGGGTCGAGGTACTGGACCTGCGTCTGCTCGTTGCGGTCGCGGGCGGCCTGGAGCTGGGACTGCCAGGGGTGCGGCCCGTCGGACTGCGGGGTCCCCTCGGGGCGCGGCGGGACGGGCGGCATGACCGCGGTCGGGTCGGCGTGCGGGCCGCCGGGTCCGGCGTTGTGCTGCATGACGCTGGTGGCGGCGTTGGGGTCGTACGAACCGGCGTTGCTCGGCAGCACCTGCGTCGGGTCGGCGGCTCCCGGCGTCTCGGGGACGGCGGTGGGCGCCGGGTCGGGCGCGAGCAGCGCGGCCACGCCGTCGGCTGCCGCGATCTGCGCGGAGTTCGCGTGCACGCCGATGCCGGCGGCGACGGTCCGCAGGGCGCGGGCGAGGTTCTCGGCGCTGGGCCGGCGGTCCGGGTCCTTGCTCAGGCAGCGCTCTATCACCGTCCACAGCGGGGCGGGGACGGTGCTGGGGCGGCGGGGCTCCTCGCTGAGGTGCCGGTGCAGGACCTCGAGCGCGGTGCCACCGGCGAACGGCGGACGGCCGGTGAGCAGCTCGTACAGCAGGATTCCGGCGCCGTAGATGTCGACGGCGGAGGTCTGCGGGCGGCCCTCCGCCGACTCGGGCGCCACATAGGCGGGCGTCCCGACGAATTCATGGGTCCGGGTCAGGCCCGGGGAGTCGGCGAGCCGGGCGATGCCGAAGTCGGTGAGCATCGGGTGCATCTGGCCGTCGCGCTCGTCGAGCAGCACGTTGGCGGGCTTCAGATCGCGGTGGACGACGCCGTCGGCGTGGCTGGCGGCGAGCGCGTCCGCGATCTGCGCGGTGAGCAGCGAGGCGCCGACCGGGGTGAGCGGGCCGTTGTCGCGGAGGTAGCGGTGCAGGTCGGGGCCGTCGATCAGGTCCATGACGAGGGCGAGGAGATCGCCCTCCACGACCAGGTCGCGGGTGCGCACGATGTTCTCGTGCCGCAGCCGCAGCAGGACGGAACGCTCGCGCAGGAACCGCATCACGACGTCCGCGTCGTTGGCGAGCTCCTCCTTGAGGACCTTGATCGCCACCGTCTCGCCGGGCTGGCCGGCGACGGCCGCCTCGGCGCCCGCGGTCTCACGCTGGCGGGCGCGCCAGACGGTGCCCGTGGCGCCGCGTCCCAGCGGCTCCTCGAGCAGGTACTTGCTGCCTACCGGCCGCACGTCATGCGCTCCCTGCTGGTCGTGGTGCTTGCGGTCCCCCGGATCCGTCCGGAGTTTCCGGCCCACTCTAGTGGGGCGGGCGGAGTGGACGGCCGGGTCGGGAAGGTTACCTTTTTGTCTGCATTACCCGTAATTCCCCATAGGCGCGGTCTCCCGCGCCCCCGGAGGCGCACCCGTTGCGGAGGAAGACGCTCACACCGGAGGGATGGTTGCCGCACACAGGTGCGACGGACGATCCCCGGGGACCGTTCCGGAACCCGCTGTTCCCGCACAAAGCTCCCCGCGCTCCCGCACAGAGTGCCCCGTGAGCTCGCCCAGGAACCGTTCAAGGCGGCACTTTTGGGCGCACAGCAGACGTTTCAAGATCACTTAGTGGTGACCCCCGGGCGTGTTGTCAGTGGCAGGTGCGAGGATGCCTGCAGCACGGAACCGTGGGGTCGGGAGTCCTGCGGTACGTGACGAACCTGTACCGGACGAGGCGTCCGTGCCGGGTGGGGGGAATCACAGCGTCTCCCCTGCCGGCACCGCGCGCAGAAGGGACCGCTGACGGCGATGCAGATCCGGCTGACCGTCCTCGCGCCGCGCAGCGGCCAGACCCCGGCGCGCGCCTGCGATGTGCTGGTCACCGCCCCCGCGGGCACGGCGCTGGCCACGGTGGCCTCCGGCCTGGCCGCATCCGTCTCCGGGCCCGAGGGCTCCCTCGGCAGCGGCGCGGTGGTGCTGTTCGCCGGACGGGAGCGGCTCGACGCGCAGCGGTGCGCGCTCGGTGAACCGCCCCTGGTCGACGGGGCGGTGCTCTCGCTCCAGGTCCCGGGCGAGGACGAGACGCCGGACGACGCGGTCCCGGCCCAGCTGCACGTGATCGCCGGGCCGGACGCGGGCGGGGTCCACCTGCTGCACGGCGGGCAGATCCGGATCGGCCGCTCGGCCGACGCCGATGTCCCGCTCGACGACCCCGATGTGTCCCGGCTGCACTGCGCGGTGACCGTCTCCGCGGACGGCCGGGTCTCGGTCGCCGACCTCGGATCCACCAACGGCACCTCGCTGGACGGCACGGAGGTCCGCGACCGTCCGGTCCGGCTGAACCCCGGCGCGCTGCTGCGGCTCGGCGAATCCACGCTCCGCCTCACCTCGGGGGTGCGGACTCCGGCCCTGGACACGGCGCCGGACGGCGAGGGACATCTGCGCGTGGCCGTGGCACCGGCCGCCGCCGCGCCCCCGGACCACGGCTACGGGCCGGTCCACGGCGGGCCGGAGGAGCACGAAGGACCGGACACCGCCCATGAACACGAGCGCGCGGCCGACGGGCGGTCCCCGGCGCGATCGCACTCCGGGTCCGCGCGGACCGGCCGCGTCGCGGACGACGAGGCGCGCCGGCGCGGGGGCATAGGCGCCTGGGCCCGCCGGCTGGCGGGCGGCAGGGGCGAGCCCGCGCCCGAGAGCGTGCCCGACGAGGCCGGACCGCCGGCTCCCACCGAGACGTTCACCGCGCTGCCCACGGTCCCCGCCGGCACCTGGCCGGATCCGGCCGCCGTGCTGCTGACCGCGCTCGGCCCGGGCCCCCGGCTCTGGGAGCGCGACACGGCGCACCCGGAGGCGCTGGTGGTCAGGCTGGGCACGACCGACCGGGCCGACCTGCCCGCCGTGCCGGTGACGGTGGGGCTGCGGGAGGCCGGTTCGCTGGGGCTCGCCGGGCCGCGGGAGCGGCTGGCGGGGCTCGCCCGCTCCGCCGTGGCCCAGCTCGCCGCGCTGCACTCCCCCGCCGATCTGGAGATCGTGCTGATCAGCACGGACCGGGCGCGCGGCACGGACGAGCGCCGGCGCGAATGGGCCTGGCTCGGCTGGCTGCCGCATCTGCGGCCGATGCACGGCCAGGACTGCCGGCTGCTGCTGGCGTACGACCGTGACCAGGCCGTCGCGCGGACGACGGAGCTGGTGCGCCGGCTGGACGACGGCCCGCTCGGTCCCGGCTGGGCGAGTCTCGATCCCGGTACGGTCGCCGAGGCCGCCCGGCACTACGAGGGACCCTTCACCGTCGTGATCGTCGACGGCGACCCCGGCTCCGCGGTCCTGCGCGAGAACACCGCCCGGCTGGCCGCGGCGGGGGCGGCGGCGGGCATCCACCTGATCTGTCTGGCCGAGACCCCGGCCGCGACCCCCACCTCCCCGGTCGCGGCGACCTACGAGGCGGCCTGCCACGCCTCGATCCCCTTCCGCGAGTGCGGGGCCGTAGCCATGCTCAGCGGCGATGTGGCGACCGCGCTGCGGCTGCTGCGCACGGCCGGCGGCCGGGCGGCGGGCCACGGCACGGTGGCCGCGGTGGACGCGGTGTCGGCGCACTGGGCGGAGCGGTTCGGGCGGGCCCTGGCCCCGTTGCGCGCGGAGGGTTCGGCCGCGCTGCCGGGGCACCGCGCTGCGGTGGCCCTCCCGCCGTCGGCCCGCCTCCTGGACGAGCTGGGCCTGGCCCGCGCCACGCCCGCCTCGCTGATGGCCCGCTGGGCCTCGGCGGCGGACGAGCAGCCGGGGGCGACGGTCCGCGGCTCGGGCGGCTGGACGGGCGGTCCGGGACCGGCGGGCGACAGCGACCGCGGCTCGGCCCGCACCGACCGGCAGGGCGGCCAGGCCCCCCGGGTGGGCGCCCAGCGCACGGCCGGCGACCCACCGCGCACGACGGCGCCGCACGGCGCGACGGACGACGGACACACCACGCCCTCCGGCCGCACGCCGTACCCGGGCAACGCGGAAGGGGCCGGCTCGGGCCGCACCCCGTATCCCCAGTCCCCCGGCTCGGGCCGCACCCCGTATCCGGGCACGGACGACCGCGGCTCCGGCCGCACGCCGTACCCCCACGGCGCCGCCGACGGGCGCGGCGGTGCGAACGACACCCACGCGGGGGTGCAGCGCCGCGCACCCGGTCGCGGCGACGCCCACGACGACCGCGGCTCCGGCCGCACGCCCTACCCGCGGGTGGGCGAGCAGCGCCATGAAGGAGGGCCCGGGGACACCCCGAGTTCGCGCACCCTGCCGGGCTCCGACACCCGGGCCTGGAGCGGGTCCGGGGACGTGCCGGGCGCCGACAGCCTGCGTACCGCCGGATCGGGCCGCTCGAACCGGGTGAGCGGCCCCCGGCACGGCGACGCGCCCCAGGTCGCCGCGCGCGGCGCCGAGTCCGGGCGGGCGCCCTCGTCCACGGCCGCCGGAACCCCGGCCGGGGCGGCCGGGCGGCCCGTCGTGGTGCTCGGGGCGGGACCCCGGGGCCCGGTGAGCGTCGATCTCTCGGAAGAGGGGCCGCACCTGCTCATCGAGGGGCCCGGCGGCAGCGGGCGTACCGAACTGCTGCGCGCGGTCGCCGCTTCGTTGGCCGCCGCCGACCGGCCCGACCGGCTCGGCATCCTGCTGGTCGACGGGGCGGGCGGCGAGCGCGGCGAGAGCCTGCGCCCCTGCACCGAGCTCCCGCACGCGTTCACGCACCTGGTGGCCTCCGATCCGGTCAGGATGCGGGAGTTCGCCCAGGCGCTGGGCGGCGAGGTGAAGCGGCGGGCCGAGCTTCTCGGCGGGCTCGACTTCGCCGAGTGGCACAGCCGGCACGAGGTGGCGCAGCGGATGGTCGGACAGCGGTCCCCCGGCCCGGCCGAACAGCGTGGTGACGTCGAGTCCCCGATGAGCGGCACCCTGCGGCTGCGGCCCGCATCGGCCCGGGGCACGGACCCGGGGCCCTCGCCGCTGCCCCGGCTCGTCGTGCTCGTCGACGACTACGACGCGCTGATCGCCCCGGCGCTCGGCAGTCCGGGCCGGCCGGCCGCGGGCTCGGTCGTCCGGGCGCTGGAGGCGGTGGCCCGGGAGGGCGGCCGGCTCGGCATGCATCTGGTCGCGACGTCCGCCCGCCCGGACCGCACGGAGGACAGCGAGCTGGCCCGGGGGGCTCGGCTGCGTGTGGTGCTCGATCCGCCCGTCGTGCCGCCGTCGCCGGACGAACCGGCGCCGGGCCGCGGGCGGCTGGGCCATCCCGACGGCCGGGTGACGCCGTTCCAGGGCGGCCGCGTGACGGGGCGCATCCCGCGTACCGCGACGCTGCGGCCGACGGTCGTGCCGCTGGAGTGGGAGCGGATGGGCGACCCGCCGACCCGCCGCCCGGTCCGTGAACTGGGCAACGGGCCGACGGACCTGGCGCTGCTCGCCAGTGCGCTGGAGCGGGCGGCCCGTTCGGTCAACGCCGAGCCGCTGGCTCCGCTGGCGCCCGCGCACCCCTGAGCGGCGAAGGACCCACCGGGCGGGCCCACCTGATGGGCCTACGCGGTGGGCCCGCCCGGTGGCCCCACCGTCCCCAATCGCCTCATACCGCACCGACTTCACGTCACGAGCCCATCACATCAGGGATCATCGGGGAGTTGGGCCCGATGGCGGTATTGCGGCGCCCCGGTGCCGGGCGTAGGACTGTTGCGCACAGGACGACGTGATAAACGAGCGGCGCCGCCGGCAGTCCGCCGGTGCCGCTCCGTGTACGCGCACAGGAGAGACGGGGCAGGGATGCGCACAACGCTTCGGATTCGCAGGGCCGCCATGGTGTTCACCGCCATCGGCGCGCTGGCCCTCACGGGCTGCGGCGATGACGGTGACGGCGGAAAGGACGCGAAGGACGGGGGTGGCTCGTCCAAGGGCGCGGACAATCCGCAGAGCGTCGTATTACCGAAACTGGACGGCGAGAAGATCTCGGTCGCGGCGGTCTGGACCGGACCCGAGCAGGCCAACTTCGTGAAGGTCCTCAAGGAGTTCGAGAAGCGCACGGGCGCGAAGGTGACCTTCGTCCCGGCGCAGGACCCGATCGTCAACTTCCTCGGTACGAAGATCGCGGGCGGCCAGCCGCCGGACGTCGCGATGATCCCGCAGGTCGGCGCGATCCAGCAGGCGGTCGCGAAGAAGTGGGCGAAGCCCGCCGGGCCCGAGGCCAAGGCGCAGCTGGCCAAGAACTACTCCAAGGTCTGGCAGGACCTCGGCGCGGTGGACGGCACCCAGTACGGCGTGTACTTCAAGGCCGCCAACAAGTCCCTGATCTGGTACAACACCAAGGCGTTCGAGAACGCGGGTGCGAGCGAGCCGAAGACCTGGAAGGACTTCCTGGCGACCGCCGAGACGGTGTCCGCCTCCGGTGTCACCCCGGTGTCGGTCGGCGGCGCGGACGGCTGGACGCTCACCGACTGGTTCGAGAACATCTACCTCTCCCAGGCGGGCCCGGAGAAGTACGACCAGCTGGCCCAGCACAAGATCAAGTGGACGGACCCGTCCGTGAAGGACGCCCTGACCTCGCTGGCGCAGCTCTTCGGGAAGCCCTCCCTGATCGCCGGCGGCGCCGACGGCGCGCTGCAGACGGAGTTCCCGGCCTCGGTCACCCAGACCTTCACCGGTGGTGACCAGCCCAAGGGCGCGATGGTCTTCGAGGGTGACTTCGTCGGCATCAACATCGCGCAGACGAAGGCCAAGATCGGTACGGACGCCAAGGTGTTCCCGTTCCCCGCGGTCGGCGCCGAGTCGCCCGTGGTGACCGGTGGCGACGCGGCGGTGGCGCTGAAGGACGGCAAGGGCGCCCAGGCCCTGCTGACCTGGCTGGCCTCCACCGACGCGGCGAAGATCTGGGCCGAGCAGGGCGGGTTCATCTCGCCGAACAAGGCCCTGGACGCCGCCGCGTACCCGAACGAGGTGCAGCGCACGATGGCGAAGGCGCTGATCGCGGCCGGCGACGCCGTCCGGTTCGACATGTCCGACCAGGCCCCGCAGTCGTTCGGCGGAACGCCCGGCAAGGGCGAGTGGAAGACCCTCCAGGACTTCCTGAAGAACCCGAAGGACATCGCGGGGACCCAGGCGAAACTGGAGTCCGACGCGGCCAAGGCGTACAAGAGCTGACGCGATGACGACAGCCGCCGCGGGGGGCGCCGACGAGGCGCCCCCCGCCGACAAGCAACCGTCCGGCGGGACTTCGGTACCCGCACCCAGGGAGCCCGTGTCCGGGAAGCCGTCCGGTCCGCCGGGCGCCGGGCAGGGCCGCACCCGCAGGAGCGTGACCGGCACCCGCAGGGCTGTCGCGGCACTGTTCCTGCTGCCCGCGCTGGTGCTGCTCGGCGCGCTGGTGGTGTATCCGATCGTGTACTCCGTCTACCGGTCGTTCTTCGACCAGGCGGGGACCGGTTTCGCCGGCCTGGACAACTACAAGGCGCTGTTCACGGACGACACCATCCGTACGGCGGTCAAGAACAACGCGATCTGGGTGGTCTTCGCCCCGACCGTCGCCACCGCACTCGGTCTGATCTTCGCGGTGCTCACCGAACGGATCCGCTGGGGTACGGCGTTCAAGCTGGTCGTCTTCATGCCGATGGCGATCTCGATGCTCGCCGCGGGCATCATCTTCCGGCTGGTGTACGACCAGGCGCCGGAGCGCGGCGTCGCCAACGCCGTCTGGGTGGGCGTGCACGACACGTTCGCCGAGTCGGCGGGCTTCCCCAAGGCGCACCCGCTGCCCGTCCATCCGCTGAAGGCGGCGGGCGGCGGTGCCTTCGTGACGAAGGTGCCGGTACGGGCCGGGGAGCCGGTCCAGCTGCCGCTGGTCGGGGTGCTGCCCGCGAAGATGCCCGGTGACGCGAAGCCCGCGAAGGCTCCCGCACCGGCGGACGGCGGGCGGATCACCGGCACGGCCTGGCTGGACTTCACCAAGGGCGGCGGCGGCAAGCCCAACGTCATCGACGCCAGGGAACTCGGGCTCAAGGGCATCAAGGTGGAGGCCGTCAGGGACGGCGAGGTGGTCGCGTCGGCCACCGCGGGCGCCGACGGGGTCTTCACCCTGCCCGCATCGGCGGACGGCGCCGAACTCCGCCTCCCGGCATCCAACTTCAAGGAGCCGTACAACGGGGTCGACTGGCTCGGCCCGTCGTTCGTGACACCCGGCATCATCGGGAGTTACGTCTGGATGTGGGCGGGCTTCGCGATGGTGCTGATCGCGGCCGGACTTGCGGGTCTGCCGCGGGAACTCCTGGAGGCGGCCCGGGTGGACGGGGCCAACGAGTGGCAGGTCTTCCGCCGGATCACGGTGCCGATGCTCGCCCCGGTCCTCGCGGTGGTGCTGGTGACGCTGATGATCAACGTACTGAAGGTCTTCGACCTGGTCTTCATCATCGCGCCGGGCTCCTCGCAGGACGACGCGAACGTACTGGCGCTCCAGCTCTACCGGTCCTCGTTCGGCACGGACGCGGACCTGGGGATCGGCAGCGCCATCGCCGTGCTCCTGCTGCTGCTGGTGGTCCCGGTGATGCTCTTCAACATCAGGCGGATACGGAAGGAGGGGCGCCGATGACGACACCCTCGGCCACGGCCGCCCCCGCCGGACCGGGCGACGCCCCGGCCACCGGCGCGGAGAAGCCCGGGCGCTCGTTCGGCGCACGGCTCGCCACCCGCGCCGGCGGCGGTGTCATGCGGGTCGTCCTGATCCTGGTGGCCCTGTTCTGGCTGATGCCGACCATCGGACTGTTCCTGTCCTCGCTGCGCAGCGCGGACAAGATCGCGGCGACCGGCTGGTGGAAGGTCTTCACCGTCCCGTCCGAGATGACCTTCGACAACTACACCCGGCTGCTGGACAATCCGACGATCACCGATTCGCTGCTCAGCACGGTCCTGATCACCGTCCCGTCGACGGCCCTGGTCGTGGTGATCGGCTCGTTCGCCGGATACGCCTTCGCCTGGATGGAGTTCCCGGGCCGCGACTGGTGGTTCCTGGTGGTCGTGGGACTGCTGGTGGTCCCGGTGCAGGTCGCCCTGATCCCGGTCTCCAAGCTCTTCGGCGAGGTCGGGATCTTCGAGACGACGCTCGGCGTGATCCTGTTCCACACGGCCTTCGGCCTGCCGTTCGCGATCTTCCTGTTGCGCAACTTCTTCGCGGAGATCCCGCGGGAGCTGCTGGAGGCGGCGCGGCTGGACGGGGCGGGCGAGATCCGGCTCTTCACCCGGGTCGTGATGCCGCTGGGCGGACCGGCGATCGCCTCGCTCGGGATCTTCCAGTTCCTCTGGGTGTGGAACGACATGCTGGTCGCGCTGATCTTCGCGGACTCCGACTCCCCGCCGATCACGGTGGCGCTCCAGCAGCAGGTACGGCAGTTCGGCAACAACATCGACGTGCTGGCGCCCGGCGCCTTCGTGTCGATGGTGATCCCGCTCGTGGTGTTCTTCGCCTTCCAGCGCCAGTTCGTCTCCGGCGTGATGGCGGGCGCGGTCAAGTAGCCGCACCACCACCCGTATCGCAGCACCGCATCGCACATCCGTACGTCAATCAGGGGCGGTTCCGCTTACTCCGGCGGGGCCGCCCCTGCCTGCCGTTTCGCACGGCTGCCGGGGTCCGGCGTAACCCCGTCACTCCATCGGGCGTTTACGGAGTACCCGCCCCCACCGTCGGCGCGCGCGCCTCGGTGCACCGCGCCCCGGTCCTCGCTGCCCCGCACGCCCGTGTCCGAGAAAGAGTCCGTATGCCCCGCCTGAGTCTCATCATCCCCGTCCGCCGCGCCCGGGGAAGCCTGCGCGCCTGTCTGGAGTCGGTGCTCTCTCAGTCGTTCACGGACATCGAGGTGATCGGTGTCGACGACCGGGCGCCGGACGGCTCGGGGCTGCTGCTCGACGAGTTCGCCGACCGGGACAGCCGGGTGCAGGCCATCCATCTCCCGGCCGGCGCGGGTCCGGACGGGTGCCGCAACGCCGGGGCCGAGCGGGCCGTCGGGGACTATCTGATGTACCTGGAGGCGCATTTCGTCCTCCTGCCGGACGCGCTGCGGGCGATCGCCGACCGGATCGGGGCCGCGGGCGAGCCCGATCTGCTGCTGTTCGGGCACCACAAGCGGCCGTTCCGCGGGCGCCCCCGGCCCAGCAGGTCGCTGGAGCTGCTGGGCGGGCTCTCCGACGGCCCGCTGGCCGCGCCCGGACAGTCCGCGCTCCTGGACATCGCCCCGGTCTCCTGGAACCGGGCCGTGCGCCGCACGCTGCACGAGGGCGAGAAGCTGGAGTTCGGTCCGGGGCAGCACGGGGAGCGGATCTACGCCCTCCAGACGCTCGCCGCGGCCGAGTCCGTCGCCGTCCTGTCCACCGCCTGTGTCGAGCACCGCCAGCAGCGCTATCTGCCGGCCCTCGACGACGAGGCGCCGGCGGGTGCGGCCCCGGCCGGACTCGTCGAGGCGTACGCCGGGCTGATGGACTTCGTCCGCGAGCGCCCCCGGCTCGAACCCGTACATCCGCTGCTCTTCGAACGGGCGGTGCAGGAGCTGCTGTCCGGCTATCCGGCGGTGACGCGCCGGCGCAGGCGGTACGTGCGCTCCGTCGCCGCCTTCCACCGCACCTACCGGCCGGCCGGGCACCGCTTCCCGGGCGGCGCGCGGGGGCTGCGGCCCCGGCTGATCGGTGGCGGCCGGTTCGCCGTGCTCGGCGGCCTGGACACGGCACTGGCGCTGCGCCGCGGGCTGCGGGCCGCGCCCGACGCCGTGCGGGGACGGGCCAAGCGCAGTCTGAGCCGGCGCTACTACTGGTGGCAGCGCAAACTCCCGCTGGACCGCGGGCTCGCTGTCTACGCCGCGTACTGGAACCGCGGGGTGAGCTGCAATCCGGAGGCCGTCTTCCGCAAGGCCCGGGAGCTGGCCCCCGGGGTGCGCGGGGTGTGGGTGGTCTCGAAGAACCAGGTGGACGCGCTGCCCGAGGGCATCGACCACGTGGTGCCCGGCACCCGCCGCTACTGGGCGACGATGGCCCGGGCCACGTACTTCTTCAACAACGTCAACTTCCCCGACCACGTGGTCAAGCGCCCCGGCCAGGTCCATGTGATGACGCACCACGGCACCCCGCTGAAGATCATGGGGCTTGACCAGCAGGACTATCCGGCGGCGGCCCAGGGGCTCAACTTCGACCGGCTGCTGAAGCGGGTCGACCGGTGGGACTGGAGCGTCTCCGCCAACCCGCACTCCACCGAGGTGTGGACCCGCGCCTATCCGGGCGCGGCGCGCGCCCTGGAGACGGGGTACCCGCGCAACGACGTCCTGACGTCGGCGACCGCCGAACAGATCCTGACGATCCGTGAGGGCCTCGGCATCCGCCCCGGGCAGCGCGTCCTGCTCTACGCGCCCACCCACCGCGACTACGAGTCCGGTTTCACCAGCCGCCTCGACCTGGAGCGGTTCTGCGCGGCGACCGGCCCGGACACCGTCGTCCTGGTGCGCGCGCACTACTTCTACGGGGACCCGGAGCTGCCCCGGCACCCGTCGGTCATCGACGTCAGCGACCACCCGCGGATCGAGGACCTCTGCCTGGCGGCGGACGCGCTGGTCACGGACTACTCGTCGGTGATGTTCGACTACGCCCACCTGAACCGCCCGATCGTGGTGCACGCCCCGGACTGGGAGACGTACCGCACGGTCCGCGGCGTCGTCTTCGACCTGCTGTCCGGCCGGCCCGGTGAGACCCCGGGCGCGGTCGCGACGACCACGGACGAGCTGGCGCGGATCTTCACCGACGGCAGCTGGGACGGCCCCGGGAGCAGGGAGCTCCTGGCGGCGTTCCGTGCCCGGTTCTGCCCGTACGACGACGGCCGCGCCGCCGAGCGTGTGGTGCGCCGGGTGCTGCTGGGCGAGGAGCCCACGGCGTCCGGCACGGTCTGACGGGGCAGGGAGCACAGGGCGAAGGGCCCGCCGCCGGAGATCCGGTGGCGGGCCCTTCGCCCTGTGCGGGTGCGTGGACGTGCGGGCTCAGCGTTGCTGGCCCGCCATGACCGTGGCGAGGCCGACCACCACGAGCAGCGAGCCGCCCCAGGTCCACATCGAGGTCCGCTCGTGCAGCACCGTCGCCCCGGCGCCCACGATCAGCAGGTAGCCCAGCGCGTTGAACGGGTACGCGATGGAGAGCGGCACCTTGGCCAGCGTCGACATCCACGCCAGCGCGGACACCGCGAAGACCACCAGGCCGAGCACGACCCAGGGGCTGGTGGCGGCGCGCAGGGCGACCGAGCCGCCGTCCCGGCCTGCGGTGGCCGCTGCGCCCTTCATCCCGTGCTTGAGCATGATCTGGCCGCCCGCCGAGGAGAACACGGCGAACAGCAGCAGAATCAGACTGGGGAGGGTCAAGGCCTTGCTCCTGACTGCGGCGGCCCGGGACTCGGATGCCGGGGCGGAGGTGGGTTCGGGGATGGTCGCCTCAGACGCCGACCCGGTCTGCGGGGACGTACTGTCGGTTGAGGATGTCCTGTACATCGACGTGCTCTCCAGCGATGATCGTCTCGGCCGCGTGCGGGGTGAGCGTGGCGACGTGCTGATAGCCGAACAGCGTCGGCCGGATCCGGGTCAGCAGCCTCGACAGCCCGCCGAGTACCGCGGCGAGCGGGCCGCGGCCCAGGAGCGACCAGAACGGCGCCCCGGTCGAGGCGATGTCCAGCACGTCGTAGCCTGCGGCGCGCACGGTCCGGCGCAGGCTGGCCCGGGTGAAGAAGCGCAGATGCGTTTCGTCGAGGATGCCGCGGCGGTCGTAGTCGAAGGCTCCGAGCGCGACGCGCAGCCGTGAGTACCAGTGGCTGAAGTTCGGTACGGACAGCAGCACCTCGCCGCCGGGCCGCAGGACGGTGGCGACCTCGGCGAGTACCCGCTCCGGGCGGGAGAGGTGCTCGATGACGTCCCCGGCCACCACGTAGTCGAAGCCGGTGCCGATCTCCGCCGGCAGCCCCTCCTCCAGGTTGGCGAGGTGGAAGTGGCTGCACTTCTCGCGGACGCCGGGCACCTCGACGTAGTCCACGCCGGTCACCTCGTGGCCCAGGGACTCCAGGCGCTGCGCGAACAGTCCGCCGGAACAGCCGAGGTCCAGGACCCGGCCGGGCGGCAGCTTCCGCATCTTCTCCAGGATGACCGCGTGCGAGGAGCCGTCGCCCTCCTTGAAGGCGTACTCGACGGGCTTGGGGATCCAGGCGCAGGTGCCGAAGCCCTTGACGGCCAGACGGTATTCGAGGACGTCCTTGATGACGTCCTTCGCGTACTTCATGCCGTTGACGTAGCAGATCTCGTCGCCGTAGTACGTGGGCACGGGGATCTCGTTGATCCGCATTCCCGCGTTCAGCAGCTGGACGATGATCTGGGTGTCGAAGTCGAACGCGTCCGTGTTCCGGTCGATGGGCAGCTTCTTCAGCGCCTCGACGCTGTAGGCGCGGTAGCCCGAGTGGAATTCGGTGAGCTTCGAGCCGAGCAGCCCGTTCTCCAGCCGGGTGAGAATGCGGTTGCCCAGCCACTTGTACATCGGCATTCCGCCCTTGAGGGCACCGCCGGATTTCATCATCCGCGATCCGAACACGGCTTCAAATTCGCCGCGTTCGATCGGGGCGACCATCTCGGGGAGCAATTCGGGGGCGTACTGCCCGTCGCCGTGCAGCAGCACGATGATATCGAGTCCGTGCGCGGCCGCCAGTGCGTATCCGGCTTTCTGGTTCCCGCCGTATCCGAGGTTCTTGGTGTGCCTCATCACGACGGTCCGCGGCATTCCCTCGGCCTGCGACCAGCGGCAGCCCGCGGTGAAGGTCGCGTCATGACTCGCGTCGTCGAGAATGAGAATCTCGTCGACCCGGGACCGGAAATCCTCCGGAATCCGGTCGAGGGTCTTCTCCAGCGTTGTCTCCGCGTTGTACGCGACCACCAGGATGCCGATCCTGGGACTCGGGCTTTCCTTCACGGGGCGTTCTCCAGTTGCGCTCGATGCTCGGTGCGGTATCAGGGACGGGGCGGTGGTGGGTGCCGCTCGGGCACCGCGGTCAGGTGACGGCGGAACCGGAGGGCTGCGAGGTGCGGGGTACGGCGAGCGGCGCAGGTCCGGGGCGGCCGGGCGGGCCCGTGTCCGGCGGGGTGGCGAGGAGGCGTCGCACGCCGGTGACCAGTCCGACGGCGAGGACGATCCAGCCGGCGGCGCCCAGCAGCAGCACCGGCTCGCTCCAGCGCACGGCGGAGCGTCCGCCGTAGCCGAGGACGGCCGTCAGCCCGGCCACGCAGTTGTACGCGAGGCCCTCCCGGAACCCGAGGACGAACAGCGCGGCGGCCGCCCAGGTCAGGTACTGCAGTCCGGAGGCGGTGGACAGCAGGAGCAGCAGGCCCAGCGCGACGGCGACGGCACCCGGCAGCTGCGCGGGCCGCCGCCACGCGATCCAGGCACCGGCGGCCACGCAGGGCAGCACGAAGAGGAAGTGGCCGCCGCCCTGCATGAAGGTGACGACGGACTCCGGCAGACCGAACACGTCGGCGAACCGGACCAGCCCCCACAGGTGGTAGCTGCCGCCCGCGTACTCCAGCACGTTCTCCTTGAGCTGCCGCGGCACGGCCACCAGGACCGGGCCCCAGACCAGCGCGAACACGGCGGCGAACCCGGCGGCGAAGCGGGCCGCCACCGGCCGGCCGCCTCGCAGCGCGGCGATGAACAGCGCCGGGAGCGCCACGACCGGAATGAACTTGACGCTGATCGAGAGGGCCGCCGCCACCCCCGCCGCGAGCGGAGCCTTACGGTCGGCCAGCAGATGGGCGGCGGCCAGGGCGAACACGATGGCGACCGCGTCGGTGTTGCCGTGGTAGCCGGACGTCGCGATCAGCACCGGGCTGAGGGCCACGCCGATCCCGCACGCCACGGCGGTCCGCAGGGCCGCACGGCGGCGGACGATTTCGAGGACGAGCAGCGCGCAGCAGAAATCGGCGATCGACGCGGGAAATCTGATCAGCGCACCGAACGACATTCCGAATTCGGCGAGATCGTTCAGTCCGAGCAGCATCCAGCCCGCCAGGGGCGGGTGGTTGTAGACGGGCAGGCCGGGCAGTGGCTGCTCGTAGATCCGAATGGGTCCGTGCACCCCGATGGCCTTCGCGAATCCCTCGAAGAAGCGCACGTCGGTAGGGCCCGGCGTATTCGCCGCGATGATCATGCGAGTGAGAAGACCGACGGCCGAGACGGCGAGTACGACCGCTCTCGCCCGTCGCACGTCCCAGGTTTCGCACCACATTCGGATACCCATGAAAGCAGAACGTAGCAACCCGTCGACGCTATGCGACGCACCTATGAACACATTATTCCGGCCCACGGCTCGGATTCCCTGCGCATCCGTGCAAACGCCACATTCCTCGAATCACTCGAACGGTTTACGCAGTTCGGACAGCCCGTGCGTCAATTCGTGTTCACCACCGCATCACCCCGCAGTTCACCCCGCGTGGGCACCCGTGCGGAGCAACGGGGGCACCGGGGTGAGCCCTAAAGCATCCGGTCGGCCACCCGGGCGGCTGCCCGGCCGTCGTCGAGGTCGCAGAAGTCCCGCCGGAATGCCTCGTACGCCCCCGCGTGTCCCGCGACGGCCCCGGCCGGGTCGCGCAGCGCCTCGACGAGGGCGGCGGAGTCCGGGATCAGCGGGCCGGGGGCCCGCGCCTCGAAGTCGAAGCTGAATCCGCGCAGGGTGTCGCGGTAGTGCTCCAGGTCGTAGGTGTGGAAGAGCATCGGGCGGCCGGTCTGCGCGAAGTCGAACATCAGCGAGGAGTAGTCGGTGACCAGGGCGTCGCTGATCAGCATCAGCTCGCCGACGTCCGGGTAGCGCGAGACGTCGCGGACGAACCCCGTGCCGCTGTCCGGGAGCCGGTCGGTCACCAGGTAGTGCCGGCGCACCAGCAGGACGGTGTCCGCGCCCAGTTCGCGCTCGGCCGCGGCCAGGTCGAGCCGCAGGTCCATCGTGTAGCGGCCGCCGTTCCTCGGCTGGTCCTCGCGCCAGGTCGGCGCGTACAGCACGGCCCGCTTGCCGTCGGGGATCCCGAGGGACTCCCGTACCGCGGCGGCGACCTTGGTCCGGTCCGGGGCGTGGAAGAGGTCGTTGCGGGGGTAGCCGCACTCCAGGACCTCGCCCTCGAAGCCGAACGAGCGGCGCAGCACGGGGGTGGAGTAGGTGTTCGGCGAGACGAGGAAGCTCCACTGCCCGGCCCGCTGCCCGAGGGTGGCGATGTAGGAGGCGTTGGCCTGGGCGGTGCCGGCGAGTTCGAGGCCGATGCGCTTGAGCGGGGTGCCGTGCCAGGTCTGGACGACGGTCTGGCCCTCGCGGCGTTCGAACCATTCGGGCAGCTGGGTGTTGGTGACGATGTACCGGCTGCGGGCGAGCGCCTCGTGCCAGGCCGCCGAACCGTGCTCCACGGCGGTGGCACCGGCCGGGATGCGCGCCTGACCGTCGCGGACGACCCACAGGTGTTCCAGGCCGGTCGTCCGGCGGGTCAGTTCCTCGTGGACGGCGCGCGGTGAGTCCGAGTACTGACGGCCGTCGAAGCTGCTGAACAGGACGGCCGGGCGCAGCGCCGCGGTGCGCTGCGCCGCATGGGCGGCGCCCAGCAGCCGCCGGGCTCGGGGCCCGCGCTCCGTTGCGGCGAGCGGGGGCGCGCAGCTCAGCAGCAGCTGGTCGTGGAAGCGCCGCTCGATGACGTACGCGCGGCCCGCCAGGGTGCGGGCGGCGGGCAGGGTGTGATGGACGGCTGCCGGGAGGCGCAGCGCGGTGTCGCGGCTCTCGCCGCCGGCGGCGCCCCTCTCGCGGAGGAAGAAGTACCAGTTGCCCTCGCCCAGCGGCAGGGTGCCGCCGCCGCACGCCTCGACGGCGTCGGGCCGCAGCGTGGCCGTGAACCGCCGCTCGCCCTCCGGTCCGGTGAACGTGACGGGGAAGACGGCCTCCTCGTGGTGGCCGCTGTGCCGGGCCACGAGGGCGGCGGGGCGCCCCGGGTCGTCCGGGAAGGTGCCCTCCAGGAGCAGGGCCCCGTCCTGCGTCCAGGAGGCCGCTTCGACGGCAGGCTGCACGGGACGGTCGCTGATCAGCAGGTTGCCGCGGGCGCTCACGGTGAGGCCCAGTTCGCGGGGCTCGTCCCCGGCCGGTGCGAGCGGGTAGCGGCCCGGGGGCACGGGCCCCGGCACGTCCACCGGCGTCCGGCGGCCGCCGGGCCCGACGAGGTGGACGCTGTAGGGAATGCTCGCCGGCGCGGGCCCGGCCTCCTCCCGGGCGCCCAGGACCGCGGCGAGCGGGATCTCGGCGGTGAAGCGCCGCCAGCCGGCCGCCGAGGACACCGCGCCCTCGTGAACGGTGACGGGGCAGTCGAGCGCGGCCCCGGAGGCGCGGTGGCCGAGGCCGAGCCGCAGCCCCTCGGCACCGAGCCGGTCCCGGACCATGCCGTCCACGACGACGGTGGGCCGCCCGTCGCCGGCCGTGCCCGCGCGGTGCGTCTCGAAGCGGGCGTCGATCCGCTCGGCGTGCAGGACCAGCCGGTCGGCGTCGAAGACCGGCACGATCCGGTGGTCGCCGTCCGGCCGGTGTACGGGCGGCGCCACGGGGGCCTCCGCGGTGCTGGGTGCGGAGCGCCGCAGCAGACCGTTCCGTGCGGCGCCCAGCTCCAGCCGCCAGCTGACGCGGTCGGCCGGCCCGTCCGCCGCGATGCGGATCCTGGCGGGGTCGACAACCGTCTCGAACCCCGACCGGTCGTAGTCGTGCAGGCTCTGCCGGGAGCGCGCGGTGGCCTCCTGGTCGGCGGTCCGGCGCAGCCGCAGCGGAACGACCTGCCGCCGCCCGCCCGCCCGCAGCCAGCCGGCCCGGAGTTCGGCGCGGCCCGGACCCGCGGGCAGGTTCCGGATGTACGCGTACCCCTTCAGGTGCAGCCGGCCGTCCTGCCAGCGGACCTCCCGCAGCCGGGCGACCAGCGGCAGGTCCCCGTCGCCGACGCGCAGCACCCGGGCCGGCACCGGCCGGGTCAGCGGCGGATAGCCGGCCCGCCGGCGGCGCACCCCGCGTACGGCGAACGCGCCGGGCTCACGCTTGTCGAGGGCGATCAGGGCCAGCAGTTCCTCCGTGCGGCGCTCCCGCACGAGGTGCCACATCAGCCGCAGCCGCAGCGGCAGCCCGTCGAGCACCGCGGGGTCGACCTGGTCGATGAACGCGTTGGTGTGCGTCAGGAAGGCGGCGCGGTACTCCTCGTCGCCCTCGGGCAGCACCTCCATGAAGTACCAGAGGTCGTTGGCGAGGGCGTGGGCCTCGTAGTGGTTCTTGTCGGCGGCCGTGCGGTTCTCCGCCAGGAAGGCGGAGACGCCCTGCACATGGGCGACCCGGTCGCGGATGCCGCGGACGACGGCCCGGCCGGAGGTGATCGAGCCGGGGCGGTCGCGCCAGTGGTAGACGGGGTCCTTCAGGATGTCGACCGAGGCGGCCAGGAAGTGGGCGGGCAGCACGACGGGGATGTCCTCGTAGAGCGCGCCGACGGGGAAGGCGAACGCGTGCTCGTCCCAGAAGGAGCGGCGGAAGACCTTGTTGCACGCGATCCGGTCGCCGGCGAGCTCCCGGTCGCGGGAGATGTGGGTGCGCATCCGCGTCGTCGCCATGGGCCCCCGGAACATGGGCGACTGCACGAGCCGGCCGCCGGCCCGCAGCCGCAGCACGTTGCCGGACGCGAGGTCCGATCCGGTCTTCTCCAGGGAGCCGACGAGCAGTTCGTACGCGCGCGGCGGGACGATGTCGTCGCTGTCGACGAAGGCCAGGTAGCGGCTCCCGGGATCGCAGTTGCGGACACCGGTGTTACGGGCGTGGCCCAGCCCGCCGTTCTCCTGGCTGACCAGCCGGAAGCGGTCGTCCTGCGCGGCGAACCCGGCGGCGACGGCCGCGCTGCCGTCGGTGGACCCGTCGTCGACCATCACCACTTCGAGATCGGTGACGGTCTGCTCCGCGAGGGACTTCAGGCAGTCCGACAGGAAGGGTTCCACGTTGTAGACGGGGACAACGACACTGAGCCGTGGCGGCATGGTGAGCACGTCCGTTCATGGGGAGCCTGGCGATCCGTATGGCTCAACCCCGTGAACGGCCGGGGGTCACCGGTTACGGGCCCCAACGAGTGATGTCACGTGCACACGTGCTGACGCGGGTACCCGGGTCACCGGCCCGCGCGCCCGGCGGGCTCAGTCGGCTCAGCGGGTCAGGGCCGCCACGGCCGAGGCCGCCAGATCGTCCAGGTACCCCGCGGGCAGCTCGCCCCTGACGACCGCGAGCCGCCAGTAGAGCGGGCCGACGATCAGGTCGAGGGCGCGGTCCGGATCGCTGTCCGGCGGGAGCTCCCCGCGCGCCACGGCGTCGCGTACGACCACGGCGGCGATGCCCTGCTGCGGGTCGAGCAGGGCGGCCTTGATGGTGTCGGAGATCTCCGGGTTGCGGGCCGCCTCGACCAGCAGGTCCGGGATGACCTGGGAGGCGAGCGGGTGGCGCAGCGCGTACGCGGCCAGTTCGAGCACCGCGCGGACGTCCCCGTACAGCGAACCGGTGGCCGGGGCGGGCATGCCCTGCACCGCGACGGCGGAGACCAGGTCCAGGACGAGGTGCAGCTTGGACTTCCAGCGGCGGTAGACGGCGGTCTTGCCGACGCCCGCCCGCCGGGCGATGCCCTCGATGGACATCCGGGCGAAGCCGACCGCGGCCAGCTCCTCGAACACCGCGGTACGGATCGCGTCGGTCACGTCCTCGCGCAGCACGGCGGCTCCGGCGGGGACACGGCGGCGGCTTCCCGGGTCGGTGGTCATGGCCGAATCATAGTCCGCGACGACGAAACGGTTGCGTTGCGACGTCAGTACGTCCTACCCTCGGCGTTACGACGATACGGTCCCGTCCCGTCGTTAACCGCGCGTTTCCCTCCCCTCCACCTCCCCTCCTTCTCCCCCCCTCCCGCCCCTCCCGCCCTTCCCGCCTTCCCGTCGAAAGCGATCGTGGTGAGTCAGACAACAGCCCCGGCACCGGCGGACACCCCGCCGCCCGCCGCCCCGCCCGCAGACAAGCCTGTCGACACATCCGCGGCCGCCCCCGTGTACGCCCCGGGCGAGCTGGCGGCCCTGGCCGCCCGGCACGGGCTGAGCGTGAGCGGAGCCCGCCCGGCCCTGCCGGCGTACGTCCGGCAGCTGTGGGGGCGGCGGCACTTCATCACGGCCTTCGCCACCGCCAAACTCACCGCCCAGTACAGCCAGGCGAAACTCGGCCAGATCTGGCAGATCATGACCCCGCTGCTCAACGCGACGGTCTACTACTTCATCTTCGGCGTCCTGATGAAGACCAAGCAGGGCGTCACCGACTTCGTCCCGTTCCTGGTCACCGGCGTCTTCATCTGGACCTTCACCAGCAACTCGATCACCGCGGGCACCCGCGCCATCAGCGGCAACATCGGCCTCGTCCGGGCCCTGCACTTCCCCCGGGCCTCCCTGCCGATCGCCCTGGCCCTGCAACAGCTCCAGCAGCTGCTCTTCTCACTGGGCGCGCTGGTGCTGATCCTGCTGGTGTTCGGCCAGTACCCGCAGCCCGCCTGGCTGCTGGCGGTCCCGGCCCTGGCGCTGCAGGCCCTGTTCAACACCGGCGTCTCGATGGTCATCGCCCGGCTGGCCGCCCGGACCCCCGACATCGCCCAGCTGATGCCGTTCATCCTGCGCACCTGGATGTACGCATCGGGCGTCATGTGGAGCATCGACACGAGCCTGTCGGGCGACCGGGTCCCGTACCTGGCGAAGCTGGCGCTGGAGGTCAATCCGGCCGCCGTCTTCATCGACCTGATGCGATTCGCGCTGATCGACAGCTTCCACGCCTCGCAGCTGCCCCCGCACGTGTGGGCCGTGGCCGCGGGCTGGGCGCTGGTGTGCGGCGTGGGCGGATTCCTCTACTTCTGGCAGGCCGAGGAGAGTTACGGACGTGGCTGACACCCTGGATCCCGCGGTACCGACGGTCGTCGTGGACGACGTCCACATCACGTACAAGGTCAACGGCGCCCGCACCGGCAAGGGCAGCGCCACCTCCGCCCTGAGCCGGATCACCTCCCGCCGGGCGGCCCCCGGCGTGCGCGAGGTGCACGCCGTGAGGGGGGTCAGCTTCGCCGCGTACAAGGGCGAGGCGATCGGCCTGATCGGCTCCAACGGCTCGGGGAAGTCGACCCTGCTGAAGGCCGTCGCCGGCCTGCTGCCCGCCACGAAGGGCCGCGTCCACACCCAGGGCCAGCCCTCACTGCTCGGCGTGAACGCGGCCCTGATGAGCGATCTGACCGGCGAGCGCAACGTCGTGCTCGGCGGCCTCGCGATGGGCATGAGCCGCGAGGAGATCCGCGAACGCTACGACGGCATCGTCGACTTCTCCGGCATCAACGAGAAGGGCGACTTCATCACCCTTCCGATGCGCACGTACTCCTCCGGCATGGGCGCCCGCCTGCGCTTCTCGATCGCCGCCGCGAAGGACCACGACGTCCTGCTGATCGACGAGGCCCTGTCCACGGGCGACGCGAGGTTCCAGCGGCGCAGCAAGGACCGGATCATCGAACTGCGCCGCAAGGCCGGCACGGTCTTCCTGGTCAGCCACCACAACAAGTCGATCACCGAGACGTGCGACCGGGCGATCTGGCTGGAGGCGGGGACGCTGCGGATGGACGGTCCGGCGAAGGAGGTCGTCGCGGCGTACGAGGAGTTCACCTCGGGCCGCGGGAAGGGAAAGTGACCGACTCATGCCGTCCGGTGAACCGGTTTCCCGGCGGACCGTCGCGCTGGAGGTGATCCACGGCGCGTTCGGGGGGCGTTCCCGAGTCACCCCGTGGCGGCAGTGACCGGCGCACCACCGCCACGGCCCCACAGCCGCAGCAGCACCCGCTCCTCCGGCTCCCCCCGCGCCAGCAGTGCCGCCGCCCGTGACCAGGTGGCCGGGGGCAGCCCGTAGCCGGTGATCAGCCGGTGCAGTACGGGGGCGGGGCCCGGCAGCATCAGGAGCTCGCCGAGCAGGCGGGCGTCGGCGGGGGGTGCGTCGGTGGCGAGGACCAGGCCGAGCGCGTCCGAGCCGAAGCGCTCCACCAGCGCGAGCCCGTCCTCGCCCGCGGCCAGCAGCCAGGGGGAGAGCCGTCCGCTCTGCCCGCCGTGCTGTTCCCGCTGCTCCACCAGCAGCCGCAGCACCCGTTGCCCGGCGGCGCCGGCGAGCAGCGGCAGCCAGCGCGGGCCCCACACGGTCAGGGAGTCCGCGACGCCGGGCAGCCGCTGCTCGACGACCGCCGCGCTCACGGCGACCCGCGGCCCGAAGCGGACGCCGACGGTCAGCACCGCCTCCAGCGAGGGCGGGGCCAGCACCTCGGTGAGCGGGGCGAGCCCGGCCAGCGAGCGGCGCTGTTCGGGGCTGAGCCGGAGCCGGTCGGCGAACTGCTGGGCGATCACCCCGAGCCCTTCGCGCAGCAGTACCCGCAGGGCGGCCGCCGGGTCCGGGGCGGCGAGCACGATCGGCAGCTCCCGGCGGGCGCGGGGATCGAGCACGGCCTGCGGCTCCTCGGCGTACAGGGCCAGCAGCGCGGCGCGCTGGCGTGGGGTGCCGAGGCCGGCGAGGAGCGGCAGCAGCGCGGGAGCGGAGCGCAGCGTGTCCGGCACGGACGCGGCGTCACCCGCCTCCCGTTCCCCGAGCACCGCTTCGGTGACGCGGCGCGCCAGTCCGGTGCCGTCCACGGCCCAGTCGCGGATCCTGCGCGGGCGCTCCACCACGTTGCCGACGATCCAGCCGAGCGCCTTGCCCCGGTCCCGCTGCATCCGGGACCACTCGACGGCGGCCGCGGTGGCGAAGGGGGCGGCCTGGCCGCTCTCGTACCCCCGTTCCTGGAAGGCGACCAGCACCTCGTCGAGGGGGTGGGCCAGGGCGCGCGCGTAGCCGCCGAGAACGCTCATCGCCTGCTGGTCGAGGCCGAGTTCATGGGCGTGCCGCAGTCCATCGGTGCCGATCTCGGCGAGCGCCGCCTCCGGGTCGGGGAAGGCCGCGACGATCTCGGCGAGGTCGAGGTCCCCCTGCTCGGCGAGCCAGCGAGCGGCGAGCACCGGATGGGCGCAGACGGTGGGCCAGTGCTCGGGCCCGGTGCCGAGCAGGGCGCGTACGGCGTCCGGTCTCGGGACCCCGGCATCGGCCGCGATCCGCAGCAGGACCCGGGCGTCGACGTCACCGGCCGTGTCCTGGACGGCGATCTGGACCCAGCCGAGACCGAGGGAGCCCAGGTGCTCGGGCTGGCGCAGTCCGTCGAGCAGCGTCCGCCACATCTGCGGGGTGTAGCGGGTGAGCAGGTCGAGGTCGTCGCCCTGCAGCAGCGGGCGCAGGAGCTCGAAGAGTTCGGGGTCCTCCAGCCGTCCGGCGAGGAACTGGAGGCTGGGCGCGGGGATCTCGCAGAGCGCGCCGACGAGCGTGTCGTCCATGGAGGCGACGGCCGCCGCCAGCCTGGCGGGGTCGACCCCGGTGACGGCGGTGCACAGCCGCCCGTACAGACCGACCCGGCGGATGCCGGCCCGCTCGCGCAGGGCGTCCTCCATCGGCAGGTCCTCGGTTCCGACCGGACGGTCGGGGTCGAAGACCGCCGCGAGCCGGGTGGCCACCGGCAGCAGCCTGCGGGCGGACTCGTCGTAGAGGTCCTCGGCCGCCGGGCCCAGCAGGGCGGACATCAGGCAGTCGCGGAAGACCGAACCCGGCACGCCGGACAGCGCGGCGACCAGCCGCCGCATGCGGGCCTCGTCGAGCAGCCGGTTCTGTTTGCGCATGCCGGGGGCGTTCTGCCGGGCGCGCACGGCGACGAGCAGTTCGGTGTTGGTGCCGAAGCAGTCGGTCATCTGGTCCAGGAGCTTGCCGCGCTGGCGGGACTGCAACTGGTCGGCGGCGCCGCCGAGTGCCAGGGTCCAGCCCGCCGCGAAGGTGCGCCTGCGCATCGCCTGGCCGCCGACGCCCCCGAGGAGGTCGGCGGAGTAGGCGTCCATGTCGCGGTCGGTGAGGTACGGCAGCTGATCGGCGGGGCGGCCCGCGATGCGCGGTACGGCGCCCGAGAGGTCGTCCGGATTGACGCGCTCGGCGCGCCCGCCGCGTACCGCCTCGATCCGCCGCTGGTCCTCGGGGTCCAGCCGGCCGGCGACGACCAGCCTGGCCCGGGGGGCCGCCGACGCGGCCCGGCAGACCTGGGCGGCGAAGTCCTTCGGGCTGAGCAGCACCCAGCCGGCGCCGGAGAGCAGGGTGGCGGTCCGGGTGCCCAGGCGCCGCTGTTCGAACGCGGCCAGTGCGATCACCTTGGCCCCGTGGTCGTGAAGCAGGCCCAGGCGCAGCACCTCGGGGTTGATGTCGAGACGGCCGCCGCCGGAGCCCTGCGCCGCGTCGTCGTAGACGAGCAGCGCCTCGGCCTCGGCGAAGTCCCGCAGGGCGCGGGCCTCTTCCTCCTGCCCGGCGGCCCGGGCCAGGGTGTCGGCGAGCTGGCCGGGGCGCAGCGCGGGCACCCGCTGGAAGCCGGCCGCCTCCAGGTAGCCGCCGAGGTCGGCGGGGCCGTGCACCGGGCCCCAGGCCGCCGGTGGCAGTCCGCAGGCCATCCAGCCGGCCAGCCGGGTCAGGGCGCGCACCTGGACCTCCCGCCAGCGCACGGCCGTGTCGTGGCTGCCGCCCGCGGGCGGCAGGTCCTCGCCGAGGAGGAGCGCGCTGGGCAGTGACATGCCCTGCGGGCCGGGCATCCGGCCCTCGGAGGGGATGTAGCCGTGCCGGCCGAGACCGACGAAGGCGAGGGAACCGGAGTTGAGGACGAGGTGGTCCGGGGAGAGCTCCAGCGGGGTGAAACCCGCGCGCGCCATGTCGTCCAGAGCCCGGCCCAGCGGCACCAGGGTGTGCAGCGCCCCGGCGGGGCTCCAGCGGTGGCCGGCGGCAAGCATCGTGTCGAGGTCGTCGCGTTCGCGCAGCGCGTGCAGCGGTGTGGAGGAGGCTCCGGGCGACCAGGCGGTGACGAGGGCGGGCGGCAGCCCCGGATGGTCGACGATGTCCAGGAGCGCGGGCATGACGGGGTTGCCGGCCGCGAGCAGCGCGGCGGCCCGGCCCCGCTGCCTGCGGTTCGGGAAGACCCGCAGCGCCCCGTACGCGTCGGCGTCCTCGTCCTTCACCAGCCGGGTCGCGCGGACGGCCGCCGCACCCGACGAGCGCAGATGTCCGGGGCGCAGCTGCACCGTGTGGGGTTCCCAGATGCGGCCGGAGCGGCCGGGGATGCGGGTCAGCAGCCCGCTGAGCGTGGCATTGGCCCTGCCGCGGCCGCTCATCGCGGGTCCGGTCGGTTCATCGGGGCTCTCCCAGGGTGCGGAGCGCGGACTGCAGGGCGGTGGCGCTGCGGGCACGGGCGAGGTCGGTCCTGACCCGGTCGACCGTGGCCAGCCGGAACTTCTTCGCCGACAGACAGGTCGTGAGCGCGTTGGTGAGGATCGGCCCGTAGCGCAGACTGGCGACGAACCGGCGGGCCGGGGCGCTGACGTCGAAGTCCTCCGCGTACAGCTCGCGGGCCTGCCGGTCGGTGATCCTGCGCAGCGCGGCGGCGTGGGCGAGCGTGGCGCCCAGCATGTAGATGTCGAACCGCTCCGATGCCGGGGCGAGTTCGGAGGGCTCGTCGGTGCCTTCGGCGGACGGCGGGGCGTAGGCCCGGGTGGTGGTGCGGATGCGTTCGCCGATCTGTACGGCGGCGTCGTAGTCGATGAGCACGTACCGGGCGGGCGGCCCGAGGACGAGGATGTTCTCCGGCTTGATGTCGGCGTGGATCCAGCCCTTGGAGTGCTCGTCCCCGAAGTGCCGGTCGGCGTGCAGCGCGGCCAGGGTGTTGCACAACTGCTCCGCCAGGTCGAGCAGTTGGTCCGGCTTGAAGCGACGGTGCGACGCGGCCCGTTCGTCGATCTCCTCCTGCAGGGTGCGCGAGACGCCGCCGTGGTGACCGATGAACTGCTGGACGATGAAGCTCTCGTACGGCACGCCGCCCGCGCCCGGCTGCCCGCCGTGCCGGCCGTCCGCGACCAGGGACGGGGAGGGCTGGGACTCGACGCTGATCACGACGGGGCACTGCTGGGTGAGCTGCGCGGCCTGGCGTGCCGCCCGCAGCCCCTGGTCACGCTGCTTCTTCTGCTCGGCCAGCTCACCGTGGACGTTGCGCGGGTTGTCCAGCGCCGCCTGCGACCACCACATGCCCTTGATCACCACGTCGCCGCCGGACCAGCGGTCCTCGGCGAGCACGGCGTACCCCTGTCCGGCCGCGGCGAGGAGCCTCTTGGTGCGGAACCGGCCGTCCTCGCCGTAGCTCTCCGGGAGCCAGGCCAGCCGCGGCGAGTCGAGGGAGTCGGGGTGGTCGGCGTGTACCCAGCCCGGTGCGAACGGGGTCACGCGGTGTACCCGCCTTCGGGCTCGGCCCCGTTGCTGATCCGCAGCCGTACGGTGCCGGGGCCCAGGTGGAGTTCGTCGCCGTCCTCCAGCGCGTAGGGCGTTGCGGCGGCCAGCCGGGAGGTGCGCGGGACGCCGTCGAAGCCCAGCTCCGGGTTGAGGAAGGAGGCGTTGTTCTCCGGCAGGTGCTCGGCGATGGGGCGGCCGTCGTCGTCGAGGAAGATCCGCAGATGGGAGCGGCTGATGCCGGCGGCCCGGTCCGCGTCGAGCCCTTCGGTGACGTCGGTGGTCCCCGGGCGGCTGCGCGACGCCCTGCCCAGCGTGAGTCCCTCCGCCGGCACGGGCACGGTCCTGGTGACCGTGTAGCCGTGCTGCACGGTCACCAGGACCGGTCCCGCCTCCAGCACGTCGGGCAGCGGCGGCTCGACGACGACCTCGACGGCCTCGTAGCCGCAGGACCGGCAGTACCAGCGGTTGGCGTCCTTGTTGACCTGCCGCGGCAGCAGCACCACGCCCCTGCGCAGACACGACCCGGCCGGATCGGTGCAGCGGAAGCGTTCCTCGGCGTCCTCCCGCAGCAGCCCGGCCTTGTCGAGCTTGTGGAGCCGGTCGCGCTCGATCTCCGCGTCGGTGGCGATCCCCAGGTGGCGCAGGCTGAAGATGACTTTCCCCTCGACCCTGCGGACCGACCACACCCGGGAGTTGTTGCCCTGGAGCCAGGCGTGCTCCCGGCGGGCGAAGCGGAAGTTGTCGCTGGAGACGACGGCGGCCCCGAACTGCGCGGCGAGCGCCAGGATCCGGTCGTCCGCGTCGCCCTGGTGCACCTCCAGCCACTGCTCGCGCTCCGCCTGCCTGACCAGGTGCTGTTCGTCCAGGAAGGGCCGGACGGTGGCGTCGAGCACCGCGATGGCCTGGGCGCCCGGGTACTTGCTCAGCCACGCGTCCCGCACCCCGACGACCCGGGAGAAGGGCCAGGGCCGCTTCCGGGTCGCCGCCACGTTCGAGGCGTCGATGATGACGCCGGGCACGCTCACCGCGGCCCCCGGCCGGGCGGCGGTTCGGTGGTCCCGCCGGGCAGGGCGGGCGGGCCGCCGTACCCCGTTCCTCCGCTCCCGTACGCGCCACTGCCGTACGTACCGCTGCCACTGCCGTACGTACCGCTGCCGCCCCCGTAGGCCGGGGCGTCGGTCCCGTACTCGCCGTACTCGTCGTCGTCATCGTCGTCGAGGCTCTGGCGCCTGCGCCGCGCCCTGATCTCGTCCGGCGACTCCACCGGGATCTGCTGGAACCAGTCCCGCTTGGACTTGGTGGAGCTGCGGCTGGACGCCGCCCGCGCCTCGTTCGCCACGTCCTTGGGGTCGAGGCCCTCCCGCAGGCCCCCGCCGGCCCGCTGGTAGGCGGCGGCCAGGTCCGGGTCGGGGATGCTCCGGGCGCGCTCCACGCCCTCCTGGTAGATCCGCTCCCGTTCGGCCTTCGAGCCGGCGGCGGCGATCCGGCCCGTGATCTCCCGGTCCAGCTCGATGGCGTCGATCTGCCGGCTGAGGTCGGGCTGCAGGATCGGCGACAAGGGGTTGTCGACCGTACGCAGCGCGATCTGGGCGGGGGTGAGCGGCCGGGCGTCCGCTCCCGTCCCGATGGATCCGGTGGCCTTCAGTACGGGGATCGGCCCGGCGCTGATCCGCTCGGGCGCCCGCAGCCGCAGCGCGTACAGCGGCTGCCCCTCCTCACCCGAGCCGATCGCGCCGAGCTTCAGCCGCACCTGGCTGGGCCGCCGCCCGCCGCCCTCGGAGACCGCACCCTCGATCCGGCGCCGGGTCGGATCCAGCTGGTAGACGCCGAGCACCTGGAAGCTCGGGTTGATCTCCACCGCCAGCTCGCCGCTGCCCGCGACCACGTCCCTGCCGTAGGCCGCGAACCTGGCGGTGATCTGCTTCATCGCCTCGGCCGCGCCCGTGCGCGAGGCGACGTGCTCGGGCAGACCCGTCGGGGCGAGCCGTTCGAGGAGACCGAAGTCGGCGCCCGCGCCGATCCCGATCACGTCGGTGTGCAGCTCACGGCCGGCGGCGTCGGCGGCGAGTGCGGCGAGCCGGCCGGGGTCGGTCTCGCCGAAGTTGGGAATGCCGTCGCTGAAGAGGACGACGCGGCGCGAGGCGGCCCGCTGCCCGGCGAGCCGTTCGTACGCGCGCCGCAGCGCGCCCTCGATGTTGGTCCACCGGCGTTCCTCGTCGATGTTCCCGTTCCATCTGCCGCGGCGCCGCAGCTCCCCCGCGGTGCCGGAGAAGCGGACTCCGGCGTTCTGGGCGAACGTCAGCACGTCCACGTGCGCGCCGTGGGGCAGTGCGGCCACGAGCTCCCGCACCCCCGCCTCGGCGACCTGCTTGCGGCTCGGGTCGTCGGGGTCGGCCGGGTCCGCGAACTCGTCGGAGCTCGAATCGGCCCTGATCTCCATGGAGTAGCTGTCGTCGACGGCGATGACATAGGCGACCCCCTCGGCGACGCGGTCGCCTCGGCCCAGCTCACGCGGGGCGATCAGCAGCGTGAACACCTCGCCGAGGTGCACCTCCTGACGGTCCGCCGTGATCTTGATGTCCTCGGTCATCGGTCCTGCGCCTCCCCCATCGCGCACACCAGCGCGGTCGCGTTGTCCCAGCCGCCCAGAGCCTCGGCGCGTTGCACCAGCGCGGCGGCCAGTGCGGGCGCGGTCGGCCGTCCGGACACGTCGAGCTGTGCCGTCAGATCCGCGAGCACGGAGCCAAACCACCGGTCCCGCTCCGCCTCGGTCGCACCGTCCGAGGCGAGCAGCAGCAGGTCCCCCGGAGCCACCCGGAACGTGCGGTGCGCCCAGCGGGCCGCGCCGCCGCCGAGGAAGGAGACGAGCTGCGACTCCTCGCCCTCGGCATCCGCCGTCACCCTGAGCCGTTCCGCGAAACCGGTGTGGGCGGGCGTCAGCTTCCATGCCGCGTACGGGTTCTCTGCGGCGGACGGGCGCAGGGGCCGGATCAGCCACGCCTCGGCGTCGCCCACCGAGACGACGGAGGCCGTGCCGTCGGGGTGCACGGTGGCCAGGACGGCGGCCGCGCTGCCGACCCCGGTGGCCCGGCCCACGGCCGCGTCCAGTTCGGCGATCAGCTCGCCGGGCCCGAGCGGGACCTCGCCACCGCCGCCGCCCGGCTCACCGCCCGGTCCGGGTCGCCCCGCCACCAGCGCGGGCCCTGCCCCGGCGGACCACTGCGCGTCCTCCCGCGCCGCGGACTCCGCCCCGCCGGAATGCGGCCAACCGGACGCCCCTGGCCCCCCACCGGACGGCCACTCGTCCGGATCATCCGCCCCCGCAGACACGGATCCGCCCGCGCGCGGCCACTCCTCACGGCTCTCCGCCACCGGACTGGGATGCCATTCGGAACCCTCCCGCGCAGACTCCGCGTCATCCGCGCGCGGCCACTCCTCACGGCCCTCCGCCGCCGGACCAGGACGCCACTCGGAACTCTCCCGCGCCGACCCCGCCCCGCCGAAAGGCCGCCCACCAGCCGTTCGCGGTTCCCCGGCGTGCGACCACCCCTCACGGCCCTCCACCGCAGACCCCGCCTCATCCGCGCGCGGCCACTCCTCCGTGCTCCCCGCCACCGGAGCCGAACGCCACTCGGAACTCTCCCGTCCCGCAAGCCCTGCCCCGCCGCCAAACCGTCCCTCGGTCGCCTCCGCTACGGAAGGCCGCCTCGACTCTTCCTCCAGCCGCCACCGCCGCAGCACTTGGTCCAGCGCGGCCCGCGCCGCGATGCCGCCCGAGCCGTCGCCGTCACCGGTCACACCGTCGAAGACCGCACACCGCATGATCCCGCTCGGCCCGGTCCACGCCCCGGCGGTGTCCTCGTTGTCGGTGGCCGGATCGCCCTTCGCCTTGCGCGAGCCGACCGCGCTCTCCCGGAAGCAGAGCGCGGACACCCCCTCGGGCGCCCTCCGGCCCAGTGCCTCGTGCAACGGGGCGAGGCCTGCCGCGACCCCCTGTCTCAGCTCGTGCCCGAGCAGCCGGCGGCACACCGCGTCCAGCCCGAGCGGGAAGGTGCCGGCGAACACGTCGAGCATCTGGAGCGCGTCCCTGAGGTCCAGGCAGGGCCGCTCGGCGACAGCTCCCACCAGCGCCCTGACCAGCGCCCGGCGGTCCCTGAGCTGCGGCGCCCCGTGCTGCGGGGTGTCCCGCCGCTCGCGCGGCCGGACCTTCCCGTCGAGGTCGTACCGCGGGAGCGCCGCCACCTGCCAGCCCTCGTACGCGTCATGGCGTACGGATTCGGCGACCAGGCTCCCGGGCCCTGTCAGGTCCAGCGCCGCGTCCACGACCGGCCAGAGCCCGGGCAGGGCGTCGACGAGGCCGGCCCCCTCCAGGCTCTGGGCCTCGACGACGCTGTCGCGCAACGTCGGCGCCAGCCCCTGCGGCCATTCCACGGCTATCTCCGGCAGCGCGACGGCGCCGTACTCCGGCGCTCCCGCACCCGGCTGCACAGTCATATGTCCCTCAAGCCCCTTGGTCACGGCCACCACCGGCCCGGCGACGGCGGTCCAGCACATGCCTCAGAACCCCCGCCTGCTCCGCCCGCGCCAGCTCCCCCGTCAGCCTGGCGATCTCGGCCTCGGCCCGCTGCGCACGGTCCTGCAACTGCCAGACGATCCGGGCGGCGTCGTCACGCGCGGCCGCGATCTGCTGCTCGGCGTACTCCTGGGCGCGCCGCGCGGCCTCCTGCGCCCGTTGTTCGCGCTGCTCGGCCCGGGACTCCGCGGCCTGCGCCTGGTCCTTTAACTCGCCCTTGAGCCGGGCGAGTTCCTGTTCGGCGCGGCGCGCCTCCGCCTCGGCATCGGCCCGGGCGCGGGCCCGCTCCTCCGACAGCACCCGGTTCAGCAGTTCGTCGAGGTCGGGACCCTGCCCGGTCGGGAACGGCCCGGCCCTGCCCGGAGCGGGGGCGGTGTACGGCTCGGGGTCCGCGTACAGCTCGGCCACCGGGGTCGCGACGCCGACCGGCGGTTCCGACAGCGCCAGCGGTACGAGTCTCACCGTGAGCGCGGCCGGGTCGACCACCGTCACCGGGCGCCAGCCGCTGAAGCCGTCCGCCACGGCGTTCCCGTCCTCGTCCGGCACGACGCCGACCCGGCACCCCGAACCGAGCACGGCCTGCGCCCCGTCCACCTGCGCCCACAGGGTTTCCCCGGCGCTCAGCAGGGAGGCCGCGACCTCGGGGGAAGGAACGGGGACGCCGTGCCCGCGCACGAATCCCTGCGGGGGTCCGGGCGGCGGTGGCGGCGACGCCGCGGCGTCCGCCGCCGGCGCCTCGTCGGCGAAACTCCCCCAGCCGTCGGCCTCGGCAGCCGCGGGGGCGGCGGGCTGCGCACGGGGCGGTGGCGGAGCCGACGACGACTCGTCCATGAACGAACCCCACTCCGACACGCAAACGCCCCCACGTTCTCGTCTCCGCCAAGCCGCGACCGTCCCGCGGCGCCAGATGTCCGCACCGGAACTGCGAGCTTGTCGTGGACGTCAATATAGTTGCTGTGCACCGGAATTCACATGCAGTCAGATAACGCATCGAGACTTCGAGGAAGGCGATCTCCTTGGAGAACCACCTCACCACGGACTTCAGCGAAGCCTGCTTCCTGGTGGACCTGTCCAACGTCGTGCGCAACCGCGGACTCGGTGAACCGGGGCTGCGCTCCCTGCGCAGGCTGCAGCTCGTACTGGACGCGGCGAAGGAGCTCGCCCGCGACCCCGACATCCGGCTGTACCTCGTCGCCGATGCCAGCCTGCGGCTCGGCGGACGCCGCGAGTTCACCGATCCGGCCGACATCCGGCTGCTCGGCCGATGGGTCCGCGAGGGCCTGGTGGAGGAGCTGCCGGACGCGGACGAGCGGCTGCTTGAACTGTGCGAGTACACCGGCATCCCGGTCATCACCGGCGACCGCTTCCGGGGCGAACGCCTCGACCGCCCCTGGCTCCAGGGCAACACGGACGACTTCCTGGAACCGGTCCCCGCCCGCGACGGCACGGTGCGGCTGGTCCCCGTCGACATGGGGGTGGCCAGTGCGCTGGACATCTCCATGAAGATGGAGGAGGACGCGCTCAAGAAGATGGGACTACTGAAGGGGCGCAGCCCCCGCTTCGACGTGGTGAACCGCAACTGGCGTTGCGATGATCGGCGTTGCTCGCTGTACGACACCCGCAAGGGATCCGCGGCCCTGCTGCCGCGCATGATCGCCGGCGTGCCCCACTGCCAGAGTCACGGCGGCCGCCTGCTCGACGACGGCCCCCGCACCGCGACGGTCCAGCTGAAGCTGCTGGTGGAGGGGGACGTGAAGGCCCGGTTCACGCTGGAGGACGGCTCGACGGTGGCGGTCGGCCGGGCACCGGGCGAAGGCGGAATCGGCCTGCTCGGTCTGCTCCCGGAGCAGCGCACGGCCGGCTTGAGCCGCATCCATGTGGAGCTCCGGGTGAATGGCGGAATCGTCCAGGCACGCGACCGCAGCACCTACGGCACGCGGTGGCGGTCGACGGCCGGGAAGTCGGGGCCCGGCCCGTGGCACCCGCTCGGTACGGCGGAACGCCCGTACCGCGGCGGGGACGAACTCCTGCTCGTCGAGGGCGTGGTCCTGTCCCGGAGCGGCCGCCGCTTCCCGACCGAGCTGGCCAACGAGTGGCGGCGCAGACAGCCGCCTCCGCCGGCCGACGCCGGCGAAACCCGTATGTACTGAGATCCGCATGCACTGACATCCGTACGTACTGGGATCCGTACGTAATGAGATCCGTACGTAGTGGGATCCGTATGCGCCGGGACCCGGAAGTACCGCGACCCGTATGGGCCGAGGCCCCGGGCCGTCGGCGCCCGGGTCCCGTCCGCAGAACGGGAAGGGGCGGCTGCCAGGAGCATCCGAGCTCCTGGCAGCCGCCCCTTCGCCGTTACGTCAGACGTGCGTACGCAGCAACGTCCGCATCGTCCGCATGGCCACGGACAGATTCGCCAGGTCGAACGCGTCCGACCCCTGGATCTCCTCCAGCGTGGACCGCGACCGGGTCAGGATCGCCGCGTTCTTCTCCTCCCACGCGTGGAACCGCTCCTCCGGCGAGGACGCCCCGTTGCCCACGCTCAGCACGTCACCCGTGAGCGCCGCGTGCGCGGCGTACAGGTCCTCGCGGATGGAGGCACGGGCCATCGACTGCCAGCGGTCGGCCCGCGGCAGCTCGATGATCCGGTCCATCAGCTGGGTGATGCCCAGCCGGTCCGCGAGGTCGTAGTAGACCTCGGCGACGGCCAGCGGGTCCTTGCCCGTGCGGTCGGCGATCGCCACGATGTCGAGCGCCGGGAAGGCCGACGAGAATCCGGCCACCCGCTGCGCCAGCTCGTCCGGGACGCCCGCCTCGGTGAGCTCGTCCAGGATGCTCTGGTACCACTCCTGGTCGGCGCCCATCAGCATCTTGGGCAGCTCGGCCCAGACCTGCTCGACCCCGTTGCGGAAGAAGTCGATCGTCTCGGCGATCTCCAGCGGCTGCGGCCGGTTGCCCAGCAGCCAGCGCGAACCGCGCTCGACGAGCCGGCGCGAGTGCAGCCGGATGCGGGTCTGCACATCTGCGGCGACCTTGTTGTCGAGCGCCTCGACGGCGTCCCACACCTTGCCGAGGCCGAAGATCTCCCGGGCCGCGAACTGCGCCCGCACGATCTCCTCGATCGAGGCGCCCGTCTCTTCCCGCAGCCGGTGCAGGAAGGTCGAACCACCGCTGTTGACCGTGTCGTTCACCAGGACCGTGGTGATGATCTCGCGCCGCAGCGCGTGTCCGTCGACCGCCTCCGGGAACCGCTCGCGCAGCTGCTGCGGGAAGTAGGCGTGCAGCAGCTTCTGCAGATGCGCGTCGTCCGGGAGGCTGGTCCCGATCAGCTCCTGCGCCGCCGTGATCTTCGTGTACGCGAGCAGCACGGCCAGTTCGGGCTGGCTGAGCCCCTTGCCCGCGTTCAGCAGTTCGCGGATCTGCCGGTCGGTGGGCAGGAACTCCAGGGCCCGGTCGAGGTGCCCGTCCCGTCCCAGCCGGCGCATGAAGCGCTGGTGGGCGTGGAGCAGGGAGGGCGCCTGGGCGCAGGCGTTGGCGAGCGCGGTGTTCTGCGCGTAGTTGTTGCGCAGCACCAGGTGGCCGATCTCGTCGGTCATCTCGGCGAGCAGCTTGTTGCGCTGCTTGACGGTCATGTCGCCGTCCCGCACCAGGCCGTTGAGCAGGATCTTGATGTTCACCTCGTGGTCGGAGGTGTCCACGCCGGCGCTGTTGTCGATCGCGTCGGTGTTGATCCGGCCGCCGTTGCGGGCGAACTCGATCCGGCCGAGCTGGGTGGCGCCGAGGTTGCCGCCCTCGCCGACGACCTTGGCCCGCAGGTCCTCGCCGTTGACGCGGATCGCGTCGTTGGCCTTGTCGCCGACGTCCGCGTTCGACTCGGCGGAGGACTTGATGTACGTCCCGATGCCGCCGTTCCACGCGAGGTCGACGGGGGCCTTGAGGATGGTCTGCATCAGGTCGGCGGGCGTCATCTTGGTGACGCCGGACTCGATGCCGAGCGCCTCGCGGATGTGCGCGTTGACCGGAATGGACTTGGCGCTGCGCGGGTGGATGCCACCGCCCGCGGAGATCAGCCCCTTGTCGTAGTCGGCCCAGGAGCTGCGCGGCAGGTCGAACAGGCGGCGCCGCTCGGCGTACGAGGTCGCCGCGTCCGGATTCGGGTCGATGAAGATGTGCCGGTGGTCGAAGGCCGCGACGAGCCGGATGTGCTCGGAGAGCAGCATCCCGTTGCCGAACACGTCACCCGACATGTCGCCGACGCCGACGACGGTGAAGTCCTCGGTCTGCGTGTCGTGGCCGAGCTCCCGGAAGTGCCGCTTGACGGACTCCCAGGCACCGCGGGCGGTGATGCCCATGCCCTTGTGGTCGTAGCCGGCCGAGCCGCCGGAGGCGAACGCGTCACCCAGCCAGAAGCCGTACGCGACGGCGACCTCGTTGGCGATGTCGGAGAACTTCGCGGTGCCCTTGTCGGCCGCGACGACGAGGTAGGTGTCGTCCTCGTCGTGCCGGACGACGCCCTTGGGGTGCACGACCTCGCCGGCCACCATGTTGTCGGTGATGTCGAGCAGCGCCGAGATGAAGGTGCGGTACGAGGCGATGCCCTCGGCCATCCAGGCGTCACGGTCGACGGCCGGGTCGGGGAGCTGCTTGGCGACGAAGCCGCCCTTGGCGCCGACCGGGACGATCACGGTGTTCTTCACCATCTGAGCCTTGACCAGGCCGAGGATCTCCGTACGGAAGTCCTCGCGCCGGTCGGACCAGCGCAGACCACCGCGGGCGACCTTGCCGAAGCGCAGGTGGACGCCCTCGACGCGCGGCGAATAGACCCAGATCTCGAACGCCGGGCGGGGCGCCGGGAGGTCCGGGATCGACTGCGGGTCGAACTTCATCGACACGTAGCCGTGCGGCTCGCCGCTGTCCGCGCGCTGGAAGAAGTTGGTGCGCAGGGTGGCCTTGATAACGGTGAGGAAGGACCGCAGGATCCGGTCCTCGTCGAGCGAGGCGACCTGGTCGAGGGCCCCGTCGAGCTCTTCGAGGAGCCCGTCGGTCAGCTCGGTGCCGGCGCTCTGGCGGTCCGGCGACATCCGGGCCTCGAAGAGCGAGACCAGCAGCCGGGTGGTGTGGACGTTGTTCTGGAGGGTGCTCTCCATGTAGTCCTGGCTGAACGTCGATCCGGCCTGGCGCAGGTACTTGGCGTAGGCGCGCAGCACCATGGCCTGGCGCCAGTTCAGACCGGCGCTCAGCACCAGCGCGTTGAATCCGTCGTTCTCCGCCTCGCCGGTCCAGACGGCGGCGAAGGCGTCCTGGAACCGTTCCCTGGCGTCGTCGGCCAGGTAGCTGCCGTTGCCCGTGGCCTGCGGCATCCGCAGCCCGAAGTCGTAGATCCAGGCGTGCGTGCGGTCGGCGCAGCGCAGCTCGTACGGGCGCTCGTCGACGACCTCGACACCGAGCCGCTGGAGCGCCGGGAGGACGGCGGACAGGGAGACCTGCTCACCGGTCCGGTAGATCTTGAACCGGCGCTCGCCGGGGGCGGCGCCGACCGGCTCGTACAGGCTGAGGGCGAAGTTCCGCTCGTCCTCCTTGAGGGCTTCGAGGTGGACCAGGTCGGCCACGGCGGAGCGCGGCGAGTGGTCGGCCTTGTAGCCCTCGGGGAAGGAGTGCCCGTAGTGGCGCAGCAGCTCGGCGGCGCGCTCCTCGCCGCATTCGGCGCCCAGTGCCTCCTGGAAGCCGTCGGCCCAGGAGCGGGCGGCCTCGACCAGGCGGGCCTCGATGCGGTCGGCCTCGGCGTCGGTGAGCGCGGTCAGCTCGCTGCCGGGGGCGACCCGGACGACGAAGTGCAGCCGGGACAGGATCGACTCGGTGTTCCAGGCGGTGAAGTCGACGCTGGTGCCGTTCAGCTCCTCCTTGAGGATGTCGATCAGCCGCAGGCGCACACCGGTGGTGTAGCGGTCGCGCGGCAGGTAGACGATCGCGGAGTAGTAGCGCCCGTACTCGTCCTGGCGCAGGTAGAGCCGGAGCCGGCGCCGCTCCTGGAGGTAGAGCACCGAGGTGACGATGGAGCGCAGCTGGTCGGGCGGCGTCTGGAACAGCTCGTCGCGGGGGTACGTCTCCAGGATCTGCAGCAGGTCGCGGCCGTCGTGGCTGTTGTACGAGAAGCCCGCGCCCTCCAGCACCTCGGCGACCTTGCGGCGGACGACGGGCACCCGGCGCACGGACTCGGTGTAGGCGGCGGACGAGAACAGTCCGAGGAAGCGGCGCTCACCGATGACGTTGCCCTCGGCGTCGAACTTCTTCACGCCGACGTAGTCGAGGTAGCTGGGGCGGTGCACGGTCGCCCGGCTGTTGGCCTTGGTCAGGATGAGGAGCTTGTGCTCGCGGGCCTTGGCCCGGGCGTCGGCGGGCAGCCGGTCGAAGGAGGGGCTGACCGGGTGCGCCTCGTCCTCGGTGTGCTGCGGGTCGGAGCGCAGGATGCCGAGGCCGGTGCCGGGCACGGCGGCCAGGGCGTCGGTGTCCGTCAGCTCGTACTCGCGGTAGCCGAGGAAGGTGAAGTGGTCGGCGGCGAGCCAGCGCAGCAGTTCGCGGGCCTCGTTCACCTCGTCGTCGGCTAGGTCGTCGAGCGGCTCGCCGGGCAGGTCGTCGGCGATGCGCAGCGCGGCGTCGCGCATCTTCTCCCAGTCCTCGACGGTCTCCCGTACGTCGGACAGGACGCGCAGCAGGTCCGCCTGGATCTGCTTGAGGTCGGCGCGGTCGGTCTCGCGGTCGATCTCGACGTGGATCCAGGACTCGACGAGTGCGTCGTGCGGCAGCTCGGCCTTGGCGTCCTTCGCACCCTTGGCGTTCTTCCGGCCGGCCTGCGGGCCGGTCGAGATGCCGACGCCGTCGGTGAGGACCTCGATCAGCTTGCCGGTCACATCGCGCCGGACGATGACCTGCGGGTGGATCACGACATGGATGCCGCGGCCCTGACGGGACAGCTCGTTGGTGACGGAGTCGACCAGGAACGGCATGTCGTCGGTGACGACCTCCACGACGGAGTGGCTGCAGGTCCAGCCGTTCTCCTCGACCGTGGGGGTGTGCACCCGGACGTTGGCCGTGCCCTGCGGGCGGTTCTCGGCGAGCCGGTAGTGGGAGGACGCGGCACCGAAGACGTCGACCGGGTCCCGGCCGGCGATGTCCTCCGGAGCGGTGTGGAGGTAGTAGCGCTGGAGATAGGCGAGCAGTACGTCCTGGTCCGGACGCTCCTGCCCGGCCCCCGTGCCGTTGTCGGCCCCGGTGGCCGCAACGCGCACCCGGGTGTTACCGCCCGGGCCGCCGGCACCACCGCCCGGGCTGTTGTCAGCTACCTTGGCGGCCCGTGCGAGCAGCTCGGCCTTGGCTTCGTCCAGCTTGGTCTGCATGTCCTCTGGCTCCTGTCGCGCGCCGTTGCGTGACGTAGGTGAAAAAGACGACGTACCGCCACGACACGGGGTTACCGGTCGGAGTCGACGCTATGCCGCAATGAGAGACGCCCGGGACCTTATTGGCCATTTTTGGCGGTCGGGCCGGGCTGAGGGGATCAGTCATGGCCCGGGCACTGTGGCACTCCGGGCGCAGGCCGGGGGCTTCGCTGCCCCCGAGGCGTATCGCGCTGATCACGGGGTCCAGGCTATCTCCCCCGCCCGGGTCGCCGTCACGAGCCGTATGTGTACAAAAGAAAGCCCCGGACTTTGACAGTCTGGACAGCGCACCGGCCCGCGCTGCCGCACTCTGGTACCGGAAACCGGAACAGGCCGACGCACCGTGGGGAGCCCCGCCATGGCACCGAAGATCCTGATCGTCACCGGCGACGCCGCCGAGTCCCTCGAAGTCCTCTACCCGTACCAACGACTGCTCGAAGAGGGTTACGAGGTCCATATCGCCGCTCCTTCCCGCAAGACGCTCCGCTTCGTGGTCCACGACTTCGAGCCCGGCTTCGACACCTACACCGAGAAGCCCGGCTACACCTGGCCCGCCGACCTGGCCTTCTCGGAGGTGGACCCGGACGACTACGTGGCCCTCGTCGTCCCGGGCGGGCGCGCGCCCGAGTACCTGCGCAACGACGCCGACCTGCGCACGATCCTGTCGGCGTTCTTCGACACGGACCGTCCGGTGGCCCAGATCTGCCACGGCCCGCTGATGTCGGCGGCGGTCGGCGCGCTGAAGAACCGCCGGGTGACGGCCTATCCCGCACTGGAACCGGACATGGGGACCGCCGGGGCCACCTTCCAGGACACCGAGGTCGTGGTGGACGGCACCCTGGTCTCGTCCCGCGCCTGGCCGGACCACTCGGCCTGGATGCGTGAATTCCTGACCGTGCTCCGTACCAAGGCCCCGGTCGCCTGAGCCCGTACCCGGACGGGGCCGTCGCCCGCTCTCCTACTCGCCCATCTGCTGGGCGAGGGCCGCGGCCTCGGCCAGGGTGTCCACGACGGGCACCCCGGCGGCCTCGAGACTGGCCCGGCTGTGCGAACCTCCGGTGAAGAGGACCGCTCGCGCGCCGACGTGGGCGGCCGCCACCGCGTCGTCCACGGCGTCACCTATGACCACCGTGGACGCCGGGGATATCCCGTCCAGCGCCGCGAAATGCCGCTCCATGTGCTGCGCCTTGCTGCCGCCGGACGGCCCGGTACGCCCGTCGACGCGCACGAAGTGCCGCTCGATGCCGTATCCGCGCACGACCGGGACCAGCTGGTCGTGTCCGTACATGCTGAGCAGGGACTGGCTCCGTCCGGCCAGCTGCCACTGCGCGAGCAGCTCGGCGGCTCCCTCGGTCAGCCCGCAGGCGGCCCGCTGCTCGGTGTAGTGGCGGTGGAAGATCCCGTCCATCCGCTCCCACTCGGCCTCGGTGGGCAGCCGGCCCATCAGCCGCTCGTAGAAGCGGGGTATCGGGATGCAGTACATCTCCCGGTACTGGTCCAGCGTGATCGGCTCCAGGCCGACCTCACCGAACGCGGCGTTCGTCGCGCCGACGACCGCGGTGTTGTCGTCGAGCAGAGTGCCGTTCCAGTCCCAGACCAGATGTGTGCGGTGCTTCCCGTACGTCCCCATGAGGAAAAAAATACCCGCTGCCACTGACAACGGTAGAACACCCCTGCGAACACGCCGACGAACAGCCGGTGGCGGAGACCGCTCGGCCTCTCAGCCGATCAGATTCGGGATCTCCTGGACACCGAACCACAGGAGCTCGTGGTCCTCGGCGCCGTCGACGGTGAACTGGGCGTCGTCGTCACCGAGGTCCGCCGCCCCCAGCGCGGCCGCGGCGGCGGTGACGTCCTTGTCCGCCTCGTCCGAGTCGACGTGCACGGCGGCGGCCTCGGCCAGCCCGACCGCGGAGGCGATGGTGACCTCGCCGAGCGAGGAGGACTCCAGCATGTGGTCCGGGTCGGCGACCGCGGCCCCGTCCGGCACGTCCACGGCGACGACGACCCGGCGACGGGCGGCAGCGGGGTCCCCGGCGATCAGCCGCAGCGACGCGGACGCGGCCCGGTTGAGCGCCGCGTACTCCAGCTCCTCGATGTCGTCCGAGACGTACCACTCCCGCAGCGCCGGCGTCACCGCGTACGCGGTCAGCGGGGCGGAGCCGACCTCGCCGGCCCGGTGCGCCGCTGCGAGCCCGGAGAGGGTCAGGGGGACGTACACGCGCATGGCTGGGCCGCTTTCGTAGTCGGAACGCCCTCAGGATACGTGGGGCGTCCCCCTTTGGGGTTACGTGTCCCGCCCTCGCCCCGTCCACCCGGTAACCGCCCCTCACCCTGCCCGGCCCGCCCAGGGCACCTTCCCCGGACCGGGTCGACCACCCGGATAGGTGAATCCCGCGTCCCCCACCGCCGGCCCATCGACGCTTGCGGCCGCCTCCACGACCCCCGTAGAAGATCCACAGCAGAAGTTACCGCCCGGTACTGATCCGGGCCTCTGAAGCACGGGGGCGACAGCGATGAGCACGAACAGGACCCGGCCCGCCGCACGGCACGACGCACGCAGGCCCGAAGCCGTACCCGTACAGCGCCGCCGGACTCCCCAGCGGATCCGGCCCCACCAGTGGTTCGCGGAACGCCTCCTGGCGGTCCTCAGCGGCCAGCGCCCCGTCCACTGGATGCTCGGCCACACGATCGGCGATGCCTACGACCAGCTCGCCGAACTGGCCCCCGCCACCCCGCTCCGGAGCCGCGGCGCCCGCCCGGTCATCCGCATGTGCCGAGGCGCCCAGCCGGCCCCGGGCGTCGTGGAGGCCTGCGCGAGCATCGCGGCAGGCGAACAGGTCCGCGCCATGGCCTTCCGCCTGGAACAGGGCCCCGACCTCCGCTGGCGCTGCGCCGCGGTAGAACTCGGCAACACCCCGGTACGCAACCGTTGACGGGGACCCACACCCCACGGGGGCCGCCGCTCTGGGTGCCTCTCCGAGGGCGGCGCCAACCAGCCCCTCCGGGGCGACCTCTCGGGCCCCTCCGGACCACCTCTCCAGTCCCTCCGGCGCTTGAGGAGCGGGGCTCAGGGGCAGAGCCCCTCCCGGCCACCTCTCCAGCCCCTCCGGCGCTTGAGGAGCGGGGGCCCGGGGGCAGAGCCCCCGGTTACGGGAAGGGGCGGGGCGGGGAACAGGCCCGCCGCAGGCGCACCCACCCCACCCGCGCCCACCCACACCCGCACCCGCACCCGCACCCGCACGCACAACGGCCGGGCCCGGACACCCCAAGGTGCCCGGCCCCGGCCGCAGAACAGCAGTCAGCGCACGCTACTTCTTGCGGCGCCGCCCACCACCGCCACCACTCTTCTGCGCCTTGCGCCGCTCGGCCCGGGTGAGCCCGTCCGACTCCGAGGAGCCACCGGCATCCGCGTTGGAGAAGTCGCCCTCGACGACACCGCCCTCCCCGTCCACCGTGGGAGCGGAGAAGTGCAGCCGGTCCGGACGCTGCGGAGCGTCGAGCCCCTTGGCCCGGATCTCCGGACGCGCGGCCGGCACCGCGTCCTCCTTGGTCAGCGACGTCGCCGCGTCCTGCACCGGAACCTCCTCGACCTGCTGCTCGACCTGGACCTCCAGGTTGAACAGGTAGCCGACGGACTCCTCCTTGATGCCCTCCATCATGGCGTTGAACATGTCGAAGCCCTCGCGCTGGTACTCGACCAGCGGGTCCTTCTGCGCCATGGCCCGCAGGCCGATGCCCTCCTGGAGATAGTCCATCTCGTAGAGGTGCTCACGCCACTTGCGGTCCAGGACGGACAGCACCACGCGCCGCTCCAGCTCACGCATGATGTCGGAGCCGAGCGTCTTCTCACGCTCGTCGTACTGCTCGTGGATGTCGTCCTTGACGGACTCGGCGATGAACTCGGCGGTGACACCCGCGAGGTCCCCGGCCGCGTCCTCCAGCTCGGCGACCGTGACCTTCACCGGGTAGAGCTGCTTGAAGGCGCCCCACAGCCGGTCCAGGTCCCACTCCTCGGCGAACCCCTCCGCCGTCTCCTGGCGGATGTAGTCGTCGATCGTGTCGTCCATGAAGTGACGGATCTGGTCCTGGAGGTCCTCGCCCTCCAGCACCCGGCGCCGCTCGCCGTAGATGACCTCACGCTGCCGGTTGAGCACCTCGTCGTACTTCAGGACGTTCTTACGCGTCTCGAAGTTCTGCTGCTCGACCTGCGACTGCGCCGACGCGATCGCCCGCGTCACCATCTTGTTCTCGATCGGCACGTCGTCCGGCACGTTGGCCATCGACATGACGCGCTCGACCATCTGCGCCTTGAACAGACGCATCAGGTCGTCGCCGAGCGAGAGGTAGAAGCGGGACTCGCCCGGGTCGCCCTGACGGCCGGAACGACCGCGCAGCTGGTTGTCGATGCGGCGCGACTCGTGCCGCTCGGTGCCCAGGACGTACAGCCCGCCGAGGTCCTTGACCTCGTCGTGCTCGGCCTTCACGGCCTGCTCGGCCTTCTCCAGGGCCGCGGGCAGCGCGGCCGCCCACTCCTCGACGTGCTCGACGGGGTCGAGTCCGCGCTGACGCAGATCGGCCTCGGCCAGGTCGTCGGGGTTGCCGCCCAGCTTGATGTCCGTACCGCGGCCCGCCATGTTCGTCGCGACCGTGACGGCACCCTTGCGGCCGGCCTGCGCGATGATCGGCGCTTCCCGGTCGTGCTGCTTGGCGTTGAGGACCTCGTGCTGGACACCGCGCTTGGAGAGCTGCTGCGAGAGGTACTCGGACTTCTCGACCGAGGTGGTGCCGACCAGGATCGGCTGGCCCTTCTCGTGCTTCTCGGCGATGTCGTCGACGACGGCGGCGAACTTCGCGACCTCGGTGCGGTAGATCAGGTCCGACTGGTCGGCCCGGACCATCGGCCGGTTGGTCGGGATCGGCACCACGCCGAGCTTGTAGATCTGGTGGAACTCGGCGGCCTCGGTCATCGCCGTACCGGTCATGCCGGAGAGCTTGCCGTAGAGGCGGAAGAAGTTCTGCAGGGTGATCGTGGCGAGCGTCTGGTTCTCGTCCTTGATGTCCACCCCTTCCTTCGCCTCGATCGCCTGGTGCATGCCCTCGTTGTAGCGGCGGCCGGCGAGGATACGGCCGGTGTGCTCGTCGACGATCATGACTTCGCCGTCGATGACGACGTAGTCCTTGTCCTTCTTGAAGAGTTCCTTGGCCTTGATGGCGTTGTTGAGGTACCCGACGAGGGGGGTGTTCACCGACTCGTAGAGGTTCTCGATGCCGAGCCAGTCCTCGACCTTCGCGACACCGGGCTCGTGGATCGCGACGGTCCGCTTCTTCTCGTCGACCTCGTAGTCGCCGGTCTCCTCGATGCCCTTCAGCGGGTTGCCCGCCTCGCCCTTCGCCAGGCGGGTGACCAGCTTGGCGAAGTCGCCGTACCACTTGGTCGCCTGGTCGGCGGGGCCGGAGATGATCAACGGCGTACGGGCCTCGTCGACCAGGATCGAGTCGACCTCGTCGACGATCGCGAAGTTGTGGCCGCGCTGGACGAGCTCGTCCTGCGCCCACGCCATGTTGTCGCGGAGGTAGTCGAAACCGAACTCGTTGTTCGTTCCGTACGTGATGTCGCAGCCGTACTGCTCACGGCGCTGGGCCGGAGTCATGTTGGCGATGATGCAGCCGACGCTCAGTCCGAGGAACTTGTGGACCCGGCCCATCAGCTCCGAGTCACGCTCGGCCAGATAGTCGTTGACCGTGATCAGGTGCACTCCCTTGCCCGAGAGCGCGTTGAGATACGCGGGCAGGGTGCCGACGAGGGTCTTGCCCTCGCCGGTCTTCATCTCGGCCACGTAACCGAGGTGCAGGGCGGCGCCGCCCATCATCTGGACGTCGTAGTGGCGCTGTCCGAGGACCCGCTTGGCGGCCTCACGGACGGTCGCGAATGCCTCGGGAAGCAGGTCGTCCAGGCTCTCGCCGTCCGCGTACCGTTCCTTGTACTCGTCGGTGAGCGCCCGCAGCTCGGCGTCGGAGAGGTTGACGAAGTCCTCTTCGATGGAGCTGACCTGGTCCGCGATGCGGTGCAGTTTGCGCAGGATCTTGCCTTCGCCTGCACGCATGAGCTTGTTGAAGACGGACACTGAGGCTGGTCTCCTTGCCGGTCGGGCCTGGCACTGGGTCGTGTTATGGACTCTGGCGCGGGCACGGCAGGTGGGCCCCACCGCAACGGCCATCGTAAGCGAGGACCCCGCCGCGCCGGGAGGGCTGCCACTGCGTTGACCCCGCAGTGCCCTTCCGAATCAACGGACGAAGGGCGCCGAAGGTGCCGGGAAGCCCGAAAAGTACTCGCAGGGCGGCCGGTCCCTCAGCAGAATCCGTACATGGAGCCGATCACTCTCACCACCGACCGCCTGCTGCTGCGCCCCTTCGCCCCCGGCGACGTGGACGAGGTGCACGCAGCCTGTCAGGACCCCGACATCCAGCGCTGGACGGTGGTCCCCTCGCCGTACGGCCGCGCCGACGCGGAACTCTTCGTCCGGCAGCTCTCGCCCGCGGGCTGGCAGGACGACTCCATGTACAACTTCGCCGTGGTGCTGCGCGACGGCGGGGCCCTGACCGGTGCGCTCGGCGTCAACCGGCGCAGCGGCCCCGGCACGTACGAGATCGGGTTCTGGAGCGCCCGGGAGCACCGCGGTCTCGGCCACATGACGGAGGCGGTCCTGTGCGCCGCCCGCTGGACCTTCGTCTCGCTGGGCGGGGACCGGCTGGAATGGCGGGCGGAGACCGGCAACGTCCCCTCGCGGGCCGTCGCGCTGCGGGCCGGCTTCCGCATGGAGGGCGACCAGCGCTCGGGGCTGCTCAACAAGGGAGTGCGACGCGATACGTGGACGGGCGCACTGCTCCCCTGCGACCTCGGCCTGCCCGGCACCCACGCCTATCTTCCGGCGGCCGACCCCGCCCGTCCGTGAGCGGGCCGCTTCCCCGCCCGGATGTCAGTGCCGCCCTCTAGGGTTCCTGGCATGACGTCTGTGCAGCCTCCCGCAGCCGAACTCTCCGCCGACCAGGCCCGCAGGATCGCTCTGCGCGCCCAGGGCTTCCTCGGCGCCCCGGACCGGCGGGGCGGGGTGCCCGGCGTCCTGCGGCACCTCGGCGCCGTACAGCTCGACACGATCTCGGTGCTCGCGCGCTCGCACGAACTGATCCCTTACGCGCGCCTGGGCGCGGTCGGCCGGCGCCCGGTCGAGGATGCGTACTGGTCGGGCGGCCGGGCCTTCGAGTACTGGTCGCACGCGGCGTGCATCCTGCCGGTCGAGGAGTGGCCGCATTTCGCCTTCCGCCGCCGCGCCTACCGCGCGCGCCCGCAGTGGCACCACGACCTGCCGGACGGCGTCTACGACACCGTCATCAAGCAGTTGCGCGCCGAGGGCCCGCTGACGGCGACGGAGCTGGGCGGCGCGAAGAACGGCGGCGAGTGGTGGGACTGGTCCGCCTCGAAGGTCGCCGTCGAGCGGGCCCTGATGTACGGCGAGGTGGTGTGCACCGAGCGACGCGGCTGGAAGCGGGTCTACGACCTCGCGGAGCGCGCCCTGCCCGCCGCGGTGCTGCACGACGATCTGGACGACGCCGAGTGCCTGCGCAGGCTGGTGGCGCTGGCGGGGCAGTCGCTGGGGGTCGGCACCCGTGCGGACATCGCCGACTACCACCGGCTCAAGGGCGAGCAGTTCGACGCGGTGGTGGCGGACTCCGGGCTGGTGCCGGTGACGGTGCGTGGCTGGGCGAAGCCGGCCTGGGCGGATCCGGCCGCGCTGGCCGCCGAGCCGCGCGGACGCCACCGCACGACACTGCTGTCGCCGTTCGACTCACTGGTCTGGGAGCGGGCCCGGACCGAGCGGATCTTCGGCTTCACCCACCGGCTCGAGGCCTACGTCCCCAAGCCGAAGCGGATCCATGGCTATTTCGCGATGCCGCTGCTGGCGGGCGGCATGCTGCAGGGGCGGGTCGACCCGGCCCGTGAGGGCACGACCCTGGTCGCCCGGCAGGTGTCCCTGGCGGGCGCGAAGGCCGTGGCACCGATGGCCGAGGCTCTGGTGGAGGCCGCCTCCTGGGTCGGCTGCACGGATGTCCGGCTGGAGCGGGTGGACGCGCCGGAGCTGCGCGGACCGCTCACCCGGGAAATCGCCCGCGTCCTGGCGTGACCGCACATTCCCGGGGCTTTACCCCCGGCCGTCTCACCTGATCTCGAGGATCTTCTCCCGCATCGCGTAGACCACGGCTTCCATCCGGGAGTGCAGCTGCAGCTTCTCCAGAATGTTGCGGACGTGGTTCTTCACGGTGTTCTCGGAAATGAAGAGTTCCTTCGCGATATCCCGATTGTTCATGCCCGTGGCAACCAGTTTGAGGACTTCGAGCTCACGCTCGGTGAGCCGGGGCGCCGGGACCAGCCGGCGCTCGTCGGTCCGCTGGATCATCGACTTGAACTCGGTGAGCAGTTTGGACGCCATCGACGGGCTGATCTGGGACTGCCCGTCCGCGACCGCGCGAATCGCGGTGGCGACCTCGTCCGTGGAGATCTCCTTGAGGAGATAGCCGGTGGCGCCCGCCTTGATCGCGTCGTAGAGGTCCGCCTCCTCGTCGCTGATCGTCAGCATGATGATCTTCGCGCTGGGCGCCACCTCCTTGATGGAGGTGCACGCCTCGATGCCGCCGCGCTTGGGCATCCGCACGTCCATCAGGACGATGTCGGGCAGCAGGTCGGCCGCCTTGTCGACCGCCTCCGCCCCGTCGCCCGCCTCGCCTACGACCTGGATGTCCTCCTCCTGCGCGAGGACGATCTCCAGACCTCTGCGGAACAGGGCGTGGTCGTCGACCACGAGGACCCGGATCGGCTCCTTGCGGGAACCGCTGTCGTCCGCCGCACCGGTATGTACACCGGCAGCATCGTCGGCATCATTCGCATCGCGCACGGGCCCGAAGGTGTCCGCCATCGTTCCTCCCCCTGAAGGCCACGGCCTGAAGTTCACAACTGTCCGCCAACGGCAGTTCACAGAGCACCGATTGGCTTGGGCCGCCATGATTTCATGCCTGGACGTCAGAGCGGTGATCCTGTGGTCGCACGCGGGTGCCCCTGGGGGCGCACGGGGCGCTCCAGGGGCACCACAGAAGTGGTGGCGTCAGCCGCCGAGCGCACCGCCCGCGCCGCCCGCCTCGTCGGCGGCCAGGGGGTCGGTCCTCAGGTGGATGACACCGTAGTCGTAGGCGTGCCGCCGGTAGACGACACTGGGTTCCTTCGTTTCCGAGTCGACGAACAGATAGAAGTCGTGACCGACCAGCTCCATCTCGTAGAGCGCCTGGTCGAGCGACATGGGCGCCGCCACATGCGTCTTCTCACGCATCACCAGCGGTCCTTCGCCCTGTACCTCGAGCGAGCCGATCCTGGTGGTGGGTACGGGCTGTGCCGCTTCGTCGACGATCAGTTCGCCGTCGCCGTTGAACGACGCGGCGTCCGGAACCATCTCACCGACCTCCGCAGCGGAGATACGGCCTGTGCCACGGCGGCTGTAGCGCTTGTCGTGCTGCTTGCGCAGCCGCGCCTCCAGCTTGCCTGTGGCCAGGTCCAGCGCTGCGTACGGGTCGCCTGCGGCCGCTTCTGCCCTGATGACCGGTCCACGCGAGCGGAGCGTGATCTCCACCCGGTCGGAACGGTCTGCCTGACGAGGATTCGGCTCCTTGGACACCTCCACGTCGAGGCTGATCACCTTGCCGTCGAACTTCTGGATCTTGTCCAGCTTCAGCTTCTCGGCCACGTGCTTGCGGAACCGCTCGGGCACCTCGGTCTTGCGGCCCTTGACGACGATGTCCACGCAGAACTCCGTTCCCGGATCGCTCCGCTCAGCGGCGGAGCGTCTCCCTTTTGCACCAGGCTCCGGTGATGGCCGGAGCCGCGGACTCGGTGACTTCCACCTCCTCCTCCCCCGTCGGCAAGGTCTCCACCCCACCGAATTTCCGGTTTCTGTACTGCCGGTGGGTCGCCTGCCCGAAACCTGGTGGTGCATTCGCCGAGGCCTGGCATTCACCATTCCTCACAACCGAACATAGCCTGCCCGGCCGGATGTCGGCACCCGCTACTCGCACGTACCTCCGTTCAGGTCTTTTTGCCCACTCACTACCTGCAACGATGCAACTTCAGTTCCAGTTCCGGTTTATTTCGAAGGCGGACGGAGAGGCTGCGACGACGGCCGCGTGACGCACCCCCGGAGCCGTGCTCCGCCACCCTCCGGCGCCGTCGATCACGCGTGCCGCCTCGGCCAGCGAGGCACCCGTCGTCAACAGGTCGTCCACCAGCACCACCCGTCCGGCGGCGAGCAGCCGCTCACCCCCGGCGACTACGCCCAGCGCCCCCGTCAGATTCGCCCGGCGCTCCCGGGCTCCGAGCCCCGACTGGTCGGCCACCGGACGCCGCTGCCGCAGCACACCGGCGACCCGGGCGGGCATACCCGCACGCCGCAGCTCCGCCGCGGCTGCCAGGGCGATGCGGCGGGCCGGATCGTGCCCGCGCGCGGCGACGGCGCGGCGTGCGGACGGTACGGGCACGAGCAGCAGCGGTCCCGGACCCGGCGACAGCCCCGCACCGGCTCTCACGGCACCCGCCAGCGCCCTGCCGGCCGCTCCGGCGAGCCCGAGTACACCTCGCTCCTTGTGGGCCAGCAGCACCGCCCGTACCGCGTTCTCGTAACCGGCGGCCGCATGCACCACGGGCAGCCCGGGAGGCTCCGGATCGGGGCTCACCCGGCGCGGCGCCCCGCCGTACAGCTGCGCGCCGCACTCCGCGCACAGCTCGGTCCGTGGTCTGCCGCAGCCGCCGCAGGCCACCGGCAGGACCAGTCCGGCGATCTCCCGCCACCACCCGCGCATGACTCCACTGTGCCCGCGCCGGGGCAGCCCGACCACCCCTGTGGACAACGCCCGGGCGCACCGCCTCCGCGGGCGTCAGCCCGGGTAGACCAGCGCCGACCCCTCCTTGAGGACCGACTGCCAGTTGTCGCCGGGCAGCAGCTTGAATATCCCTTCGCCGACCGTGTCCGCCATCAGCGGAAGCTGCTCGTCGTCCGCGGCGGCGATGGCCCGCACCTGGTTCACCCCGGGCAGCACGCCCGAGGACGGGGTCGAGCCGTCCGCCTGCACATAGCGGACCTGCTGCACCCCGCCCTGCTCCTTGCCGACCACCACAAGCCGGCTGCCACCCGACCACGACATCGCGGTCACGTCCACCAGCTGCGGCGCGGCCTGCCGCAGGTCCACCACGGAGGCCTTCTCCTTGCCCTGCGGCCCGTGCCGCTCGATCCGGCCGATCTTCAGCGTCGTCCCGTCGCCGTTCGTCAGCAGGAGCGCGATGCGCACCCCGTCCGACGACAGGCGCAGCGCAGTGATCCGGCTGCCGTCCAGACTCGGCACGGTGACCTCCTGGGGCTTGCCCGTGCCACCGGCGAGCCGCAGCAGCCGCGAGTTGCCGGGGTCCCGGTCGGCGACCCAGAGATCGCCCCGGCCGTCCCAGCTGGGCGCCGTCAGCCGGTTCTCCTCGCGTCCGGCCTTGCTGGTCACCGCCGGGACGGGAAGCTCTCCGTCCGCGGCGATGGAGGACACGTAGAGCGCGTCCGCGTGCTGCGAGAGCGCGGCAGCCGTCTGCTCGTCCCGGGCGACGCCGACGGCGCTCACCTTCAGCGAACCGGCGCCGAAGGGGCCGGCGACCCGCTCCGGCTCACCGCTGCCCCTGGTACTGCCGGGGATGCGCTCCACATGCCCCTTGGCGTCGACGAAGTACTGGCTGTCGGGCCCGCCCGACGAACCGTCGGGGGCGTACTCCTCGGCCTGGTCCGCATCGAGCACGCACAGGGCCGAGCCGTCGGACCGCTGCAGCTCCACCTGCTCGACGCGTGCCGATGTCAGGTCCCGGAGGGTGAAGAGCACCTGCGAGGCCATCATCCGGCAGGAGCGCTGCCCGGTGCCGTCCGCCTTCTTGTCGAGCGGGACCTTCAGCACGTTGCGGTCGTCGGGGGTCAGCGACGTGACACCCTTGCGCAGACCGGTTCCTGCCGGAAAACGCGAGGCGACCACCGGCCGCAGCCAGTCGGTGGGCCCCCTCAGGAGGCTGCGGACCGCCTGCGTCACCGTGTCCATTCCGGTCGCCGGATCGGTCCGGTTCCGGATGTAGACGGGGTCGGCGACCAGCGTGGACTGCGCCTCGCTCCGCCCGGTGGCGAAGTAGAACTTGTTGACGGAACGGTAGAGCCGCTTGAAGTCGGACTGCCCGAGCACCAGTCCGTCCGGCACCAGGTCGATGCGCCATTCCTTGCCGTCCGGACCGTTCTGCCGCACCAGTTGCAGGGTGCGGGAGTAGTCCGTCGGCGTGAGCGGCTGGTAGGCGTTCTGGTCGTCGACCGTCGCCACCTTCTCGCCGGTCAGGGTGTAGCTGACCTCGTTGGTGCTGCGGTCGCTCTCGTGGATCGGCCGGTCGCTGCGATTCGGCGCCTTGGCCAGCACCGTGGTGACGGCCCCCGGCTTCCAGTTGTTCGACGCCCTCTTCGTGAGGTACTGCCGCGTCGTCCGGAAGTCGGAGTCGTCGCTGGTCATCGACTCCAGGAAGCCGTCGACGACCTCGTTCGGAGTGGCGCCGTCACGCGGCGCGACCGCGTACACCTGCACCTGTGAGTCACCGGGCTGCGAGGCGTCCACCGCCTTGACGTCCCCCGTGACGGGCATCGAGCCGCACGCGGACAGCAGCACGGCACCACAGCCGAGCAGCACGGTGGCCCCCACCGCACGTCCACGGCCGCCCTGACGACGGTCAGTGCCCACGAGTCGTGTCCTCCCGCCCCGGATCCTGCCCCGGAGAGTCGTTGTGACCGGCCCGCCGCTCCTCGGCGGGACGCGGCACCACACGTGCGCCGTTGCCCGGCAGGGCTGCCGGATGCACCGAGGCCGGTGCGGTCCGGGCCGGCACGGGGTCGCGGGACGGTACGGGCAGGGGTGCCCGGTCCGCGCCTGCCGGCTGGGCGGGCACCGCGACCCGCCGGTTTCCGCCGGCCGGAGCGGGCGCGGCCGCTTCGCGGTCCCGGTTCTCCCGGTTGCGCCGCGAGTCCTCGGGCTCCAGCGGTATCGGCGAGCCGCGCAGCGGTTCGTCCGCCGTACGCGGCAGCGTCAGCCGGAACTGCGAACCCCCACCGGGCTCGCCCCAGGCCTGCAGCCAGCCGCCGTGCAGCCGTGCGTCCTCGACGGCGATGGACAGCCCCAGTCCGGTGCCGCCCGTCGTCCGGGCACGGGCCGGGTCGGCCCGCCAGAAGCGGTTGAACACCCGGGTCGCCTCGCCGGGCTTCAGCCCCACGCCGTAGTCCCGGACCGCCACGGCCACCGCTCCGCCGGCCACGCCCATCCGCACCACGACATCGCGTCCCTCGCCGTGCTCGACGGCGTTGACGACCAGATTGCGCAGGACCCGCTCGACCCGCCGCGCGTCGGCCTCCGCGATCACCGGCTGCTCGTCGCCGACCACCCGGATCCGGGTGCCCTTGCGCTCGGCCAGCGGCTCGGCGCCGCCGATCACACGTCGCACGACCTGCCTCAGGTCTATCGGCTCCGCCTCCAGCGCCGCGGCGCCCGCGTCGAACCGGCTGATCTCCAGCAGATCGGAGAGCAGCGACTCGAACCGGTCGAGCTGGTCCCCCAGCAGTTCCGCGGAGCGTGCCGTGACCGGGTCGAAGTCGACCCGTGCCTCATGGATGACGTCGGCGGCCATTCGCACGGTCGTCAGCGGGGTCCGCAGCTCGTGCGAGACGTCCGAGACGAAGCGCCGTTGCATCCGGGAGAGCTCCTCCAACTGCTGGATCTTCAGCTGGAGGCTCTGCGCCATTTTGTTGAAGGCTTCACCGAGGCGGGCGATGTCGTCCTCGCCGGTGACCTTCATCCGTTCCTGGAGCCGGCCCGCCGAGAGCCGTTCGGCGATCCCCGCCGCCATGCGTACGGGTGTGACGACCTGCCGCACCACGAACCAGGCGATGGCCCCGAGCAGGACGACCACGAACAGACCGGCGGTCGCCAACGTGCCCTTGACGAGCGTCAGGGACTTCTCCTCCTGCGTCAGCGGGAAGACGTAGTACAGCTGGTACGGATTGCGGTCGATGTCGTAGAGCCGCTTGCCCACGACGAGGCCGGGCTGCGACTCCTGCCCGTTCGCGTACTTGATCTGCGAGTAGGTCTGGAACGCTCCCGGGCCCTTGTTCACCGAATCGCGAAGCTTCTGCGGAATGCTCGCGGCCTCGACGCTGCCCGAGCCACGTGGCGCACGCGAGCCCTCGTCGGCGCTGAGCGCCACCACGTTGAAGGCGTTCTTCCCGCCGCTGGCGAGCTGGTCGACGAGCTCGGTCCGCCAGGAGTTGTTGCCCGTCGTCCCGTCCGCGGCGTCATTGCCCTGCCCACCGGGGGTGAGCGGCGCGTTCGCCTTCTCCTGGGCGGCCGCGAACCCGCCTGCGGCCTGAGTCTGGGCGGCCTTGCCCTTCGCGTCCAGCAGGCCGTTGCGCACCTGTCCGATCACGACGAGGCCGAGCAGCAGCACCACACCGAGCGACATCAGCAGCGTGCCGGCGACGACCCGCAGCTGGAGGTTGCGCCGCCACAGCCGAACGGCCGGGAGCAGCGGACGCCGCACCCAGCGCATCAGCAGCCGCGGCACCGGCCCGCCGGGCGCCCGGTCCTGGAACAACCGGCCGCCCTGCAGAAAGCGCCCGACCGGAGATGACGTGTGCCCTGAACCGGCAGCCCGCTCCGTACGGACTCCCGGCTCCCCGGGCTTCGGAGCAGTGCTACCCAGGGACATGTCAGCTCGGTCCGGCCTTGTAACCGACACCTCGGACGGTCACCACGATCTCCGGCCGCTCCGGGTCCTTCTCGACCTTGGAGCGGAGCCGCTGCACGTGGACGTTCACCAGACGCGTGTCAGCGGCGTGACGGTATCCCCAGACCTGCTCGAGGAGTACCTCACGAGTGAAGACCTGCCACGGCTTGCGGGCGAGCGCGACCAGCAGGTCGAACTCCAGCGGGGTCAGGGCGATGGACTGCCCGTCCCGCTTCACCGAGTGCCCGGCCACGTCTATGACCAGGTCACCGATGGTGAGCTGTTCCGGTGCCGGTTCCTCGGACCTGCGCAAACGTGCCCTGATCCGGGCAACCAACTCCTTAGGTTTGAACGGCTTGACGATGTAGTCGTCGGCCCCGGACTCCAGGCCCACCACCACGTCAACCGTGTCGCTCTTGGCAGTGAGCATGACGATCGGCACGCCTGACTCGGCCCTGATCAGCCTGCAGACCTCGATGCCGTCCCTACCGGGCAGCATGAGATCCAGCAGGACCAGGTCCGGCTTTGCCTCACGAAATGCAGCAAGTGCCTTGTCGCCGTCCGCTACGAACGACGGCTCGAACCCCTCACCACGCAGCACAATCCCGAGCATCTCGGCCAGTGCGGTGTCGTCGTCGACGACAAGGACGCGTCCCTTCATAAACGACATCATCCCATTAGCTAATCGTTACCTGCGATGATCTGGCACACAGCTCTGCCAGTCCGACTCCCGTGACCGGGGAGATTACGCCCTCCTCCGTCACGATCGCCGTGACCAGCTCCGGCGGTGTGATGTCGAAGGCGGGGTTGTACGCCGGGGTTCCCACCGGCGCCACGGGCACTGCGCCCGCTTCCCGCCCGTCGGCCCCCCATTGCGGCGATGTGAGCTCCGTCACTTCCCGCCCGGGGCGCTGCTCCACCGTGATGGACGCACCGTCCGCGGTGTGCAGATCCACGGTCGTGACCGGCGCCACCACGATGAACGGTACGTGGTGATACTTCGCGAGCACCGCCAGCGGATAGCTCCCCACCTTGTTCGCCACCGATCCGTCCGCGGCGATCCGGTCCGCCCCGATGAGCACCGCGTCCACCTCGCCCGCGGCGAACAGGGACCCGGCGGCGTTGTCGGTGAGCAGGCTGTACGGCATGCCGTTGCGCGCCGCCTCGTACGCGGTCAGCCGGGCCCCCTGCAGCAGCGGGCGGGTCTCGTCCACCCACAGCCGCCGGAGCCGGCCCGCCCGGTGTGCCGCGAGCGCCACCGCGAAGGCCGTGCCCTCGCCACCGGAGACGAGGGCCCCGGTATTGCAGTGGGTCAGCAGCCGGTGACCGCCGCCGGGCAGCAGCTCGTCCAGCAGGGCGAGCCCGAACCGCGCCATGTGCCCGCTGGCCACCGCGTCCTCTCGGTGCAGCGCCCGGGCCTCGTCCAGCGCCACCGCAGCGGCCTGCTCCGGAGCGGCCCCCTTGTCGACGGCCGCCCAGTACGCCCCGGCGGCACGCCGGACGCCGTAGCCGAGGTTCACGGCGGTGGGCCGCGCCTGCTCCAGCAGTCCTGCGGCCTCTGCCACGTCGTAGCCCCGCACGGCGGCCAGTGCCACCCCGTAGGCCCCGGCGATACCCAGCAGCGGCGCCCCTCGCACCGACAGTGTCCGGATCGCCTCCACCAGCGCGGGAACATCCGTACACACCAGCTCGGCCTCCTCCGCGGGCAGCCGTGTCTGGTCCAGAAGCACCAGCACGGGGCCGTCCGGAGGCTCGTCCCAGCGGAGTACGGGAAGCGCGGCGGGCTCGCTGCCCACCGGCGATTGCGCGTCCTGATCAGCCATCCGTCCAGTCTGCCCCGTAACCCGCCCGCACATGAAGGAACGAACGAGATACAGCGCCAGGCCCGGACGGGTGCCACGCGTGGCACGATGGCTGCCAACCTGACGCCCCGGTGAGCGGACAGGACCGTGAAGGAGCGAGAATGAACGACACTCCGGGCTGGGCCTCGCCCGGATCTGCCCCCTCCGACGGCCAGGAGGCGGGCGTTCCCCGTCCCTCCGAGCCGGTCGACGGCAGCGGACCTGCGGGAAACTGGTCTTCCACGCAGCCGCCCGCAGGGCAGTGGTCCCCGCCGAGCCATACCGGAACCGGCCCCGGCACACCGCCTCCCCACCCGGGCTGGGGCGTTCCGCCGCAGGGTCCGGGCTGGGGCCGGCCGCCGGCGGCCAAGCCCGGCGTCATCCCCCTCCGGCCGCTGGGCGTCGGCGAGATCCTGGACGGTGCCGTCTCCACCATGCGCGCGCACTGGCGCACGGTTCTCGGCATCACCCTCGCCGTCTCCGTGGTCGCCCAGACCGCCATCCTGCTCGTGCAGGAGTACCTGCTGCCCGAGCCGCCCTCGCTCGACCGGAACGCGACCGGCTCGGAGGCGCTCCGGCAGGCCACCGACTCGCTCCGCTCCAGCCTGCTCAACAGCGCCCCGCCGCTGCTCATCTCGATGCTCGCCACGATCTTCACCACGGCGGTGCTGACCGTGGTGATCAGCCGCTCGGTGCTGGGCCGTCCCGTGACGCTCTCCGACGCCTGGGCCGAGGCACGGCCCCGGCTGCTCCCGCTGCTGGGCCTGACCCTCCTGCTGGCCGTGATGGCCGGAGTCATCATGACCGCGGGAATCCTCCCGGGCTTTCTGATCGGTGACACCGCGGGTGTCGGTCTCGCCTTCCTCGGACTGCTCGCCGCAGGCGGCGTGTTCCTCTGGCTGATGGTCCGCTTCTGCCTCGCCTCCCCGGCCCTGATGCTGGAACGGCAGTCGATCACCGCATCCCTGAAGCGCTCGGCCAAACTGGTCCGCGGCGCCTGGTGGCGGACGTTCGGCATCCTCGCGCTCACCTGGCTGCTGACGATCATCGTGATGGTGGTGATCGGCATCCCGTTCGGCCTCATCGCGGTGGCCGTGGACGACGGCAGCCTGAGCTCCTTCCTCACCGACGGCGCCACCAGCTTCGGCTGGCCGTTCCTGATCGTCTCCGCCGTCGGCGACGTGGTCATCGCGACGATCACCTATCCGCTCTCCGCCGGAGTCATGGCCCTGCTCTACGTGGACCAGCGCATCCGGCGCGAAGCACTCGACCTCGACCTCGCCCGGGCAGCCGGTCTGCCGGGCTACGACAACAGGAGCTGACACCGTGTCGGGGGCGGGCGGCACCACACCAGCACGACTGCTGATCCGGGCCAGCGGCGACATACCCGTGGACACCCCACGGGTACCCGCCCGCGAGGCGGCACGCCATGAGCTGTCCAAGCCGATGTACCACGAGAACGATCCGAACCCGTTCCAGCGCGCCCTGGACCATGTGTGGACCTGGATAGGCGATCTCCTCTCCTCCGCCTCCGGTGCCGCCCCGGGCGGACCCGCCGGGCTGATCGTGCTCGTACTGATCGTCATCGCACTCATCGCCGCGCTCCTGTGGCGCCTGGGCACCCCGCAACGTGGCCAGCGAACAGCGGACGCCCTCTTCGAGAACGGTCCCCGCAGCGCGCCGGAGCACCGGGCCGCCGCCGAGGCCCACGCCGCGGCCGGCCGCTGGAACCAGGCGGTCCAGGAGCGGATGCGTGCCATCGTCCGGTCCCTGGAGGAACGCACCCTGCTCGACCCCCGCCCCGGACGCACGGCCGACGAGGCCGCCGTGGAAGCAGGCCGCACACTGCCCGCGCACGCCGCACGGCTCCGGGCGGCGGCCCGGGAGTTCGACGACGTCACATACGGCGGCCGCTCCGCCGGCCAACAGGCATACCTGACCGTGCGCGCCCTGGACCTCGACCTGGAGTCCGCCACCCCGGAACTGACCGGCGCACTCCGAGGAGCCGCCGAATGACCACGGTCGGCCCCCCTCCCACCCCCATCTCCCCCTCCACCTCTGCCTCCCTCACCCCGCACCAGGTCTGGACCCGCACCCGCGGACTGCTGCTCGCCGTCCTCGTGCTCGTCGCCGCCGGCATCGCGCTCGCGGCCACCCGGTCCGGAGAGCAGCACGGCCGGCTCGACCCCCGCTCCGCAGACCGCTACGGCAGCCGGGCCGTCGCCGAACTCCTCAAGGACCAAGGGGTCTCCGTCCAGGTCGTCACCACGTTGCATGCCGCCGCGTCCGCGGCAGGCCCCGACTCCACGCTGCTCGTCGCCGGCCCCAATCTGCTGACGCCGTCCCAGCAGAGCGTGCTTCGCACCACGACCACCGGCCGAGGCGGCCGGACGGTGCTCCTCGCCGCGGGGCCGCCCTCGGTGGGCAGACTGGCTCCCGGCGTCCGCGCGAAATCCTCCGTCCCGGTCTCCGCACGCTCCCCGCAGTGTTCCGACACGGCCGCCCGCCGGGCCGGTGACGCCGAGACGGGCGGCTTCCGCTACACGTCGGACGGCTCCGCCTCGGACGGCCTCGACACCCTCGCCTGTTACCCGGCCGACGGCCTGCCGTCGGTGCTCTTCCTGAAGCACCCCGCATCGGGTGACACCGTCCTGCTCGGATCCCCCGATCTGCTCTACAACGACCGCCTGGACAACGAGGGCAACGCCTCCTTGGCCCTTCAACTCCTCGGCTCCCGACCGCATCTCGTCTGGTACCTCCCCTCACTCAGTGATCCCTCCGCCGCGGACAGCAGCGGAGGCCAGGACAACGGCACGGACGGCGACAGCGCGGAAGGCGAAAGCGGCTTCCTCGACCTGATCCCGTCCGGCTGGCTCTGGGGCACCCTGCAACTCGCTCTCGCCGCAGTGCTGGCCGCCATCTGGCGGGCACGACGCCTGGGCCCCGTGGTCACTGAACGGCTCCCCGTGGCCATCCGCGCCTCGGAATCCACCGAAGGCCGCGCCCGCCTCCAGCGCAAGGCGAACGCCCGCGACCGGGCCGCTGCCTCACTGCGTCATGCCACCCGCGCCCGCCTCGCCCCCCTCGTCGGGGTCTCTCCGCGCGACGCCCACTCCCCCGAGACGCTCCTCCCCGCTGTGTCCGTACGGCTCAGCCCGGCCGACAGCGACCCGCGCGAGTCGCTCTTCGGCCCGCCCCCCTCCGACGACGCCGCACTCGTCCACCTGGCAGCCCAACTCGACACCCTCGAAAGAGAGGTCCGTACCTCATGAGCGCCCCGCCCCCTATCCCTACCGGGACAACCGGGACCGTCAGCAGCGACGACACGGCCCGTGCCTCCCTGGAAGCGTTGCGCTCCGAGATCGCCAAAGCCGTGGTCGGCCAGGACCCTGCGGTCACCGGACTGGTTGTCGCCCTGCTCTGCCGAGGCCACGTCCTGCTCGAAGGAGTCCCCGGTGTGGCCAAGACCCTCTTGGTGAGGGCCCTCGCGGCATCACTCGAACTCGACACCAAACGCGTCCAGTTCACCCCCGACCTGATGCCCAGCGACGTCACCGGGTCACTCATCTATGACGCACGCACCGCCGAGTTCTCCTTCCAGCCAGGACCGGTCTTCACCAACCTGCTGCTCGCTGACGAGATCAACCGGACCCCTCCCAAGACGCAGTCCTCCCTTCTGGAGGCAATGGAGGAACGCCAGGTCACGGTCGACGGAACGCCCCGTCCTCTGCCCGACCCCTTCCTCGTCGCCGCCACGCAGAATCCGGTCGAGTACGAGGGCACGTATCCTCTGCCGGAAGCCCAACTGGACCGATTCCTGCTCAAGCTGACGGTCCCGCTGCCTTCTCGCGAGGACGAGATCAGCGTCCTGACCCGTCACGCCGATGGCTTCAATCCCCGCGATTTGCAGGCGGCGGGGATACGCCCGGTCGCGGGCCCGGCCGACCTGGCAGCCGCACGCACCGCCGTCGCCAAGACCACGGTCTCTCCGGAGATCGCCGGCTATGTCGTCGATATCTGTCGTGCCACGCGTGAATCCCCCTCGTTGTCTCTCGGAGTCTCCCCCCGAGGTGCCACTGCTCTGCTCTCCACGGCGCGCGCCTGGGCCTGGCTGACCGGCCGCGACTACGTAACCCCTGACGACGTGAAAGCCCTGGCCCTTCCCACGCTCCGGCACCGCATTCAGCTGCGGCCCGAGGCGGAGATGGAGGGAGTCACCCCCGACTCCGTCATCACCGCTGTTCTCGCCCACGTCCCCGTACCCCGTTGAGGCGGTGAATGGTGGCTCTCACCGGACGCACCGCCCTGCTCGCCGCTCTGGGGTCACTCCCTGTAGGCATCCTGGCCCCGAGCTGGACGGGCATGCTCGCGGTCAATGCCCCGCTCTCTCTAGCAATTCTGTGCGACTACGCCCTGGCAGCGCCAGTACGTACGCTTCGGTTCACCCGATCTGGCGATACAAGCGTTCGACTCGGTGACAGCGCGAAAGTGCAACTCACCGTAGTCAATCCTTCCCGCCGCCTCCTGCGGGCACACCTCCGCGACGCCTGGCCTCCCAGCAGTTGGCTGCCGGGTGCGGATGCGACCGCGTCCCGCCACAAACTGCGAATCCCTCCGGGCGAGCGTCGCCGTGTCACCACGCTGCTGCGACCGACCCGCCGCGGGGACCGCCAGGCCGAACGGATCACCCTCCGCTCCTACGGACCGCTGGGTCTCGCCTCGCGCCAGGGGACCCATCGCGTTCCGTGGACGGTACGTGTCCTCCCGCCGTTCACCAGCCGCAAGCACCTTCCGTCCCGCCTGGCCCGACTGCGCGAACTCGACGGGCGAACAAGCGTCCTCACCCGGGGTGAGGGCACTGAATTCGACAGCCTGCGCGCCTACGTCCCCGGCGACGACACCCGCTCGATCGACTGGCGGGCCACTGCCCGTCAGTCCGCTGTCGCGGTACGGACCTGGCGCCCCGAACGCGACCGTCATGTCCTCATCGTTCTCGATACCGGCCGCACGTCGGCGGGGCGGGTCGGTGACATCCCGCGCCTCGATGCATCGATGGACGCGACGCTGCTCCTCACGGCTCTCGCCACCCGCGCGGGGGACCGTGTGGACTTGCTCGCCTACGACCGGCGGGTACGCGCCCAGGTGCGGGGCCGGGCAGCCGGCGAGGTGCTTTCCGCCATGGTCGATGCCCTGGCGCCGCTGGAGCCGGAACTCGTGGAGACCGACGCGCGGGGTCTCAGCGTCGCCGCTCTGACGAACGCCCCGCGGCGCTCCTTGATCGTGCTGCTGACCGGTCTGGACGCCGCCCCCGTGGAGGAGGGCCTGTTGCCCGTCCTGCCTCGTCTCACCCAGCGCCATACCGTGCTGGTGGCGTCGGTGAGGGATCCGCACATCGAGGAGATGGCCGGCGCGAGAGGCACAGTGGACGCGATCTACGAAGCCGCTGCCGGGGCCGAGGCTCAGGAGCGACGGCGACGGACGGCGGCCCAGCTCCAGCGTCACGGTGTGGTGGTCGTCGATGCCACTCCGGACAGCCTGGCACCGGCTCTCGCCGATGCCTACCTGGCTCTCAAGGCGGCGGGCCGGCTGTAGCAGCCGTCCCGGACCCGCAATGGTCCGGGACGGGGTCCGTTCCGGAATTATGGCCCGTAAACGCGGAAAAGCCCCGTGCCACAAGGGCACGGGGCTCAACCATTCTAAAAGGAGTTCGGCGGCGTCCTACTCTCCCACAGGGTCCCCCCTGCAGTACCATCGGCGCTGAAAGGCTTAGCTTCCGGGTTCGGAATGTAACCGGGCGTTTCCCTAACGCAATGACCACCGAAACACTATGAAATTAACCAACACCGGAACAAAACACGGCCGTTCGTTATTTCAGAACTAACACAGTGGACGCGAGCAACTGAGGACAAGCCCTCGGCCTATTAGTACCAGTCAGCTCCACCCGTTACCGGGCTTCCACATCTGGCCTATCAACCCAGTCGTCTACTGGGAGCCTTAACCAATCAAGTTGGTGGGAATACTCATCTCGAAGCAGGCTTCCCGCTTAGATGCTTTCAGCGGTTATCCTTTCCGAACGTAGCCAACCAGCCATGCCCTTGGCAGGACAACTGGCACACCAGAGGTTCGTCCGTCCCGGTCCTCTCGTACTAGGGACAGCCCTTCTCAATATTCCTACGCGCACAGCGGATAGGGACCGAACTGTCTCACGACGTTCTAAACCCAGCTCGCGTACCGCTTTAATGGGCGAACAGCCCAACCCTTGGGACCGACTCCAGCCCCAGGATGCGACGAGCCGACATCGAGGTGCCAAACCATCCCGTCGATATGGACTCTTGGGGAAGATCAGCCTGTTATCCCCGGGGTACCTTTTATCCGTTGAGCGACAGCGCTTCCACAAGCCACTGCCGGATCACTAGTCCCGACTTTCGTCCCTGCTCGACCCGTCGGTCTCACAGTCAAGCTCCCTTGTGCACTTACACTCAACACCTGATTGCCAACCAGGCTGAGGGAACCTTTGGGCGCCTCCGTTACTCTTTAGGAGGCAACCGCCCCAGTTAAACTACCCATCAGACACTGTCCCTGATCCGGATCACGGACCCAGGTTAGACATCCAGCACGACCAGAGTGGTATTTCAACGACGACTCCACAACCACTGGCGTGGCCGCTTCAAAGTCTCCCACCTATCCTACACAAGCCGAACCGAACACCAATATCAAACTATAGTAAAGGTCCCGGGGTCTTTCCGTCCTGCTGCGCGAAACGAGCATCTTTACTCGTAGTGCAATTTCACCGGGCCTATGGTTGAGACAGTCGAGAAGTCGTTACGCCATTCGTGCAGGTCGGAACTTACCCGACAAGGAATTTCGCTACCTTAGGATGGTTATAGTTACCACCGCCGTTTACTGGCGCTTAAGTTCTCAGCTTCGCCGACCCGAAAGTCAGCTAACCGGTCCCCTTAACGTTCCAGCACCGGGCAGGCGTCAGTCCGTATACATCGCCTTACGGCTTCGCACGGACCTGTGTTTTTAGTAAACAGTCGCTTCTCGCTGGTCTCTGCGGCCACCCCCAGCTCAGGAAGCAAGTTCCCTCACCAGTGATGGCCCCCCTTCTCCCGAAGTTACGGGGGCATTTTGCCGAGTTCCTTAACCATAGTTCACCCGAACGCCTCGGTATTCTCTACCTGACTACCTGAGTCGGTTTAGGGTACGGGCCGCCATGAAACTCGCTAGAGGCTTTTCTCGACAGCATAGGATCATCCACTTCACCACAATCGGCTCGGCATCAGGTCTCAGCCTTAATGTGTGACGGATTTACCTACCACACGGCCTACACCCTTACCCCGGGACTACCACCGCCCGGGCTGGACTACCTTCCTGCGTCACCCCATCGCTTACCTAGTACAAGTCTGGTTCGTCGGCTCCACCACTACCCTCAACTCCGAAGAGATCGGGCCGGCTTCACGGACTTAGCATCGCCTGATTCAGTATTGGGCGTTTCAAAGCGGGTACCGGAATATCAACCGGTTGTCCATCGACTACGCCTGTCGGCCTCGCCTTAGGTCCCGACTTACCCTGGGCAGATCAGCTTGACCCAGGAACCCTTAGTCAATCGGCGCACACGTTTCTCACGTGTGTATCGCTACTCATGCCTGCATTCTCACTCGTGAACCGTCCACAACTCGCTTCCGCGGCTGCTTCACCCGGCACACGACGCTCCCCTACCCATCCACACAGGCGTTGGCCCTATATATGTGAATGACACGACTTCGGCGGTACGCTTGAGCCCCGCTACATTGTCGGCGCGGAATCACTTGACCAGTGAGCTATTACGCACTCTTTCAAGGGTGGCTGCTTCTAAGCCAACCTCCTGGTTGTCTCTGCGACTCCACATCCTTTCCCACTTAGCGTACGCTTAGGGGCCTTAGTCGATGCTCTGGGCTGTTTCCCTCTCGACCATGGAGCTTATCCCCCACAGTCTCACTGCCGTGCTCTCACTTACCGGCATTCGGAGTTTGGCTAAGGTCAGTAACCCGGTAGGGCCCATCGCCTATCCAGTGCTCTACCTCCGGCAAGAAACACACGACGCTGCACCTAAATGCATTTCGGGGAGAACCAGCTATCACGGAGTTTGATTGGCCTTTCACCCCTAACCACAGGTCATCCCCCAGGTTTTCAACCCTGGTGGGTTCGGTCCTCCACGAAGTCTTACCTCCGCTTCAACCTGCCCATGGCTAGATCACTCCGCTTCGGGTCTTGAGCGCGCTACTAAATCGCCCTATTCGGACTCGCTTTCGCTACGGCTTCCCCACACGGGTTAACCTCGCAACACACCGCAAACTCGCAGGCTCATTCTTCAAAAGGCACGCAGTCACGACGCACCGAGTAAACTCGATGCGCGACGCTCCCACGGCTTGTAGGCACACGGTTTCAGGTACTATTTCACTCCGCTCCCGCGGTACTTTTCACCATTCCCTCACGGTACTATCCGCTATCGGTCACCAGGGAATATTTAGGCTTAACGGGTGGTCCCGCCAGATTCACACGGGATTTCTCGGGCCCCGTGCTACTTGGGTGTCTCTTAAACGAGCCGTTAATGTTTCAGCTACGGGGGTCTTACCCTCTACGCCGGACCTTTCGCATGTCCTTCGCCTACATCAACGGTTTCTGACTCGTCTCACAGCCGGCAGACTATGAAAAAGAGATCCCACAACCCCGCATGCGCAACCCCTGCCGGGTATCACACGCATACGGTTTGGCCTGATCCAGTTTCGCTCGCCACTACTCCCGGAATCACGGTTGTTTTCTCTTCCTGAGGGTACTGAGATGTTTCACTTCCCCTCGTTCCCTCCACACTGCCTATGTGTTCAGCAGCGGGTGACAGCCCATGACGACTGCCGGGTTTCCCCATTCGGACACCCCCGGATCAAAGCTTGGTTGACAGCTCCCCGGGGCCTATCGTGGCCTCCCACGTCCTTCATCGGTTCCTGGTGCCAAGGCATCCACCGTGCGCCCTTAAAAACTTGGCCACAGATGCTCGCGTCCACTGTGCAGTTCTCAAACAACGACCAGCCACCCATCACCCCACCCTTACAGGCGAGTTCACTGGGGCCGGCAACCGAAGGACGACCTTTACGGCCGTACCTTCAGATACCCAACAGCGTGCCCGACCCGACCGATCACCCTCACGTTCCACGCCGAAGCAGTACTAGTGAAAACAACCTGTCGTGCCGAATAGTCAACGTTCCACCCATGAGCAACCAGCACCGAACATTCGCCGGTGTACTGGCCTCTGACCGAACCGAAGTTCGGTAAGAAGTGCTCCTTAGAAAGGAGGTGATCCAGCCGCACCTTCCGGTACGGCTACCTTGTTACGACTTCGTCCCAATCGCCAGTCCCACCTTCGACAGCTCCCTCCCACAAGGGGTTGGGCCACCGGCTTCGGGTGTTACCGACTTTCGTGACGTGACGGGCGGTGTGTACAAGGCCCGGGAACGTATTCACCGCAGCAATGCTGATCTGCGATTACTAGCAACTCCGACTTCATGGGGTCGAGTTGCAGACCCCAATCCGAACTGAGACCGGCTTTTTGAGATTCGCTCCGCCTCGCGGCATCGCAGCTCATTGTACCGGCCATTGTAGCACGTGTGCAGCCCAAGACATAAGGGGCATGATGACTTGACGTCGTCCCCACCTTCCTCCGAGTTGACCCCGGCAGTCTCCTGTGAGTCCCCATCACCCCGAAGGGCATGCTGGCAACACAGAACAAGGGTTGCGCTCGTTGCGGGACTTAACCCAACATCTCACGACACGAGCTGACGACAGCCATGCACCACCTGTCACCCGACCACAAGGGGGGCCGTATCTCTACGGCTTTCCGGGCGATGTCAAGCCTTGGTAAGGTTCTTCGCGTTGCGTCGAATTAAGCCACATGCTCCGCTGCTTGTGCGGGCCCCCGTCAATTCCTTTGAGTTTTAGCCTTGCGGCCGTACTCCCCAGGCGGGGAACTTAATGCGTTAGCTGCGGCACCGACGACGTGGAATGTCGCCAACACCTAGTTCCCAACGTTTACGGCGTGGACTACCAGGGTATCTAATCCTGTTCGCTCCCCACGCTTTCGCTCCTCAGCGTCAGTAATGGCCCAGAGATCCGCCTTCGCCACCGGTGTTCCTCCTGATATCTGCGCATTTCACCGCTACACCAGGAATTCCGATCTCCCCTACCACACTCTAGCCTGCCCGTATCGACTGCAGACCCGGGGTTAAGCCCCGGGCTTTCACAACCGACGCAACAAGCCGCCTACGAGCTCTTTACGCCCAATAATTCCGGACAACGCTTGCGCCCTACGTATTACCGCGGCTGCTGGCACGTAGTTAGCCGGCGCTTCTTCTGCAGGTACCGTCACTTTCGCTTCTTCCCTGCTGAAAGAGGTTTACAACCCGAAGGCCGTCATCCCTCACGCGGCGTCGCTGCATCAGGCTTTCGCCCATTGTGCAATATTCCCCACTGCTGCCTCCCGTAGGAGTCTGGGCCGTGTCTCAGTCCCAGTGTGGCCGGTCGCCCTCTCAGGCCGGCTACCCGTCGTCGCCTTGGTAGGCCATTACCCCACCAACTAGCTGATAGGCCGCGGGCTCATCCTTCACCGCCGGAGCTTTTAACCTTCCCCCATGAGAGAGAAAGTATTATCCGGTATTAGACCCCGTTTCCAGGGCTTGTCCCAGAGTGAAGGGCAGATTGCCCACGTGTTACTCACCCGTTCGCCACTAATCCACCCCGAAAGGCTTCATCGTTCGACTTGCATGTGTTAAGCACGCCGCCAGCGTTCGTCCTGAGCCAGGATCAAACTCTCCGTGAATGTTTTCCCGTAATCGGGTAGACACACACGAGAGCGGAACGGTCAGGTCGGAATAAGACCGACCGTTCACTGTGTCCTCGCTGTGTTCATTGCCTACCAGGCCGGTAAAGGCCTGCTAGGACTTTCAAAGGAACCTCGAACCTGCTGAAGCAGGTCGGGGTATCAACATATCTGGCGTTGACTTTTGGCACGCTGTTGAGTTCTCAAGGAACGGACGCTTCCTTTGTACTCACCCTCTCGGGCTTTCCTCCGGGCGCTTCCCTTCGGTCTTTCGTGTCCGACTCTATCAGACTCTTTCGTGTCCGATTCCCGGTCGAAGCGGGCCTCGCATTTTCCGCTTTCCAGTTCTTCGCTTTCGCGTTTCCCTTTCCGGCGGTTCCAACCTTACCAGACTCATTTCGTTCCGTTTCCGGTTCGAATTTGAATTCTGGTGGCCGTTGAAGTGGCCTTGCCTTTCGGCTGATTCGACTTTATCAGAAGCATTTCGGCCGAACTAATCGGCTTCATGTTCCAGAGAGTGGGAATCAACGGCTCTGCGGAAATCCAATTTCCGGTAAGAGCGAAGCAAATCTAACCTGCTGGGCCCGAACTTGTCCAGTTCGAGGCAACCGTTTGAATCTACCTCCCCCAGTCCTCCGTGTCAACGGTTTTTTGGGGCGAGGAGGAGACTAGCAGCTCAGCAGGGGCGTACGCACATCAGGTGGCGACCGGCAGCTCGGCACTTCGTTCGGCTGCTGCGAGGTCGCCCGCGTCACCGGCTCGGGCCGCTCGGCCGCCCAGGATGTAGACGTAGGCGAGGAAGGCCAGCTCGGCCGCGATACCGATGGCGATACGAGCCCAGGTCGGGAGGCCCGAGGGGGTGACGAAGCCTTCGATGACGCCCGAGACGAACAGGACGACGGCCAGTCCGATGGCCATACCGATGGCTGCTCGTCCTTGTACTGCCAGGGCCGTACGCCGGGTGTGGGGTCCGGGGTCGATGACCGTCCAGCCCAGGCGGAGGCCCGTACCCGCCGCGACGAAGACCGCCGTGAGCTCGAGCAGTCCGTGCGGCAGGATCAGGCCGAGGAACGTGTCGAGCCGCCCCGCCGACGACATCAGACCGATGCCCACGGCCAGGTTGAGCACGTTGACGAAGAGGATCCAGATCACCGGGACGCAGAGGAACGCGCCCAGGACCAGGCACATGGCGGCGGCCTGGGCGTTGTTCGTCCAGACCTGGGCGGCGAACGAGGCCGCCGGGTGGCTGGAGTAGTACGTCTCGTACTCCCCTCCCGGACTGGTGAGCCGGCGAAGGTCCTCCGGGGCGGCGATGGCCGACTGGACTTCCGGATGGGTTCCGATCCACCAGCCCATCAGCGCGGCCAGCAGGGCGGAGAGGACGGCCGTGGGTATCCACCAGTGCCGGGATCGGTAGACCGCTGCGGGGAATCCCGCCGTGAGGAAGTGCGCGGCATCGCGCCAGGAGGCGCGGCGGGTTCCCGTCACCGTGGAGCGGGCCCGGGCCACCAGTTGCGTGAGACGCGCGGTGAGCAGCGGGTCGGGGGCGCTGGACTGGATCAGGGAGAGATGGGTGGCCGTGCGCTGGTAGAGGTCGACGAGTTCGTCGGCTTCCGCGCCGGTGAGCCTGCGGCCGCGGTGCAGGAGGTGGTCCAGACGGTCCCACTCGATGCGGTGGGTGTTGACGAAGACGTCGAGGTCCATGGGCGGCTGCTGCTCCAGGCATGGGTGCGTACGGGTCCGTACAACTGCGGCGCGTTGCGGGTCAGCTTGGCAGACTGTGGGCGCGAGGGGCAGGGATGGTCGGCGAAGGGTGGGCGGCGATGAGTGAGCTGGTGACCGGGGACGCGGTCGTGCTGGGGTTGCGGCCGGCGAAGTTGCCGAGCCGGGCGCTGGCTCTGGTCATCGATCTGGCGGTGGTGGGGACGGTCTTCGTCATGGTGTCGATCGGACTGGCCATCGCGACGGCCACGCTCGACGACGCCGCGGTGGCCGCGGTGTCCGTCGCGACGTTCCTGCTGGTTCTGGTCGGGGGCCCGATCGCGGTGGAGACGCTCAGCCACGGCCGTTCACTGGGGAAGCTCGCCTGCGGGCTCCGGGTGGTGCGGGACGACGGGGGGCCCATCCGGTTCCGGCATGCGCTGGTGCGCGGGGCGATGGGCGTCGTGGAGATCCTCGCGACGCTCGGTGTGATCGCCTCCGTCGCGTCCCTCGTTTCGGCGCGCGGGCGGCGGATCGGGGATGTGTTCGCGGGGACGCTCGTCGTACGGGAGCGGGTGCCGGCGGGCAGGGCGGCTGCCGTGCCGCCTCCCCCTCCCTGGCTGGTCGGGCGGTTCGCCGGACTGGACCTGTCGGCGGTGCCCGATGATCTGTGGCTGGCGGTACGGCAGTACCTGACGCGGATGCACCAGCTGGACGCCACCGTGGGACGGGCCATGGCCGAACGGCTGGCCGGGGAGGTCGCGGCACGGACCGGGGTTCCGGCGCCGGAGGGTGTACCCGCCGCCGCGTTCCTGGCCGCTGTGGTGAACGAGCGGCAGGTGCGCGATGCGCGCCGGACGTTCGCCGCGGTCCGTGGGCCTGGAGCGGGTTCCGTCGGAGGTCCTGTGGGGGGTTCTGCGGGGGTTCCTGTCGGGCCTGTCGATGTATCCGGAGGGCCGGTCAGTGTGCCCGGAGGGCCGGTCGGTACGGAGTCCCTGCCGCTGCCCCTGTCTCAGCCGCATTCTCGACCGCAGTCTCAGCCTCAGCCAGGGAAGACGGCTGCTTCCGGTGCGGAGGTCCGGCCCGCGGCCACCGGATTCGCCCCGCCCGCCTGAGCGATGGGCCTCAGCGGTCCGAGGGCGGGGACTCCAGCTCTTCGAGCTCGATGCCGGGGGCCGACAGGACCACGTCGCCGGCGATGTGGACGCTGTGCTGCTCACCGGTGTCCAGGGCGCTGACCTGGTATTCGTCCACGGTCAGGGGGCCGTTGTCAGTGGGGTGCGCTTCACTGTTCACCAGGGCCCAGGACTGGTCGACGGTACGAGGGGCGAGGACCGGGTCCGTGAAGGTGACGACGCGGAGTCGGGTCGAGGGGGAAGCGGGGGTGAGGCGGAGCAGCCGTGCGGTGGCGACGAGGAATGCGGGGGACGTGCCGGCGAAGGCATGGGCGCGGACATTGCCTTCGGTGGCATGGGTGCCGGTCGGGTCGGTGCGTACCCAGGTGACGCCTTCGAGGGCGGCGCCTCGGACCTGCCAGCTCGCGGCATGGAGTTCGAGACGGATGGGGCGGCCGAGTTCGTCGAGTGTGAGATCCACGGATCCGAGGTGATCGCCGGACGGGGCGGTCGTCTGGGAGACGTAGCGCCAGCCGGAGGGGCCGGGCGCGCAGTGGAAGTGTTCTTCGCCGAGGGGGGTGTGGTCGTGGAGATCGTGGAGCGAATATCGGCCGCGGGGCATGGGGTCCTTCGGGTTCCTCGGGCTGTGCGGGTGCGGTACGGCGCAGGCCCCCGACACGGGGGTGCGGGGGCCTGCGTGCGTAGCTGCTGCTGAGTCACCGGTCCTGCGGACGCGCGCGCGTCCGCAGGCACTGCGGGGGCTGCCGGTGGCCGGTCGTCACTGACCGGTGGTGAAGTGACGGGTCACCGGCAGGCCGTCGCAGGTGGTGAAGGTGTCAGTAGCGGTAGTGGTCCGACTTGTACGGGCCCTCGACCTCGACGCCGATGTACGCGGCCTGCTCGGGGCGCAGCGTCGTCAGCTTCACGCCGAGGGCGGCGAGGTGGAGACGGGCGACCTTCTCGTCGAGGTGCTTGGGCAGCACGTAGACGTCGGTCGGGTACTCCTCGGGCTTCGTGAACAGCTCGATCTGGGCCAGGGTCTGGTCCGCGAACGAGTTGGACATGACGAACGAGGGGTGGCCGGTGGCGTTGCCCAGGTTCAGCAGGCGGCCCTCGGAGAGCACGATGAGGACCTTGCCGTCGGCGAACGTCCAGGTGTGGACCTGCGGCTTGACCTCGTCCTTGACGATCCCGTCGATCTTCGCGAGGCCGGCCATGTCGATCTCGTTGTCGAAGTGGCCGATGTTCCCGACGATGGCCTGGTGCTTCATCCGGGCCATGTCGGCGGCCATGATGATGTCCTTGTTGCCCGTCGTCGTGACGAAGATGTCGGCCTGCTCCACGACGTCGTCGAGGGTGGCGACCTGGTAGCCGTCCATCGCCGCCTGCAGCGCGCAGATCGGGTCGATCTCCGTGATGATCACGCGGGCGCCCTGGCCCCGCAGGGACTCCGCGCAGCCCTTGCCCACGTCGCCGTAGCCGCAGACGACGGCGGTCTTGCCGCCGATGAGGACGTCGGTGGCGCGGTTGATGCCGTCGATCAGGGAGTGGCGGCAGCCGTACTTGTTGTCGAACTTCGACTTGGTGACCGCGTCGTTGACGTTGATCGCCGGGAACAGGAGGGTGCCGTCACGGTGCATCTCGTACAGCCGGTGCACGCCGGTCGTGGTCTCCTCCGTGACACCACGGATCTCGGAGGCCAGCTGGGTCCACTTCTGCGGGGACTCACCGAGGGTGCGGTTCAGCAGGGTGAGGATGTACGCGTACTCCTCGCTGTCCGCGGTCGACGGGTCCGGAGCGGCGCCCGCCTTCTCGAACTCGACGCCCTTGTGGACGAGGAGGGTGGCGTCACCACCGTCGTCGAGGATCATGTTCGGACCACCGGTGGGGGTGTTCGGCCAGGTCAGGGCCTGCTCCGTGCACCACCAGTACTCCTCCAGGCTCTCGCCCTTCCAGGCGAAGACCGGGACGCCGGCGGGGGCGTCCGGGGTGCCGTTCGGACCCACGGCGATGGCCGCGGCTGCGTGGTCCTGGGTGGAGAAGATGTTGCAGGAGGCCCAGCGGACCTCGGCGCCGAGGGCGACCAGGGTCTCGATCAGCACGGCGGTCTGCACGGTCATGTGCAGCGAACCGGTGATGCGGGCGCCGGCCAGCGGCTGCGCGGCGGCGTACTCCTTGCGGATCGACATCAGGCCGGGCATCTCGTGCTCGGCGAGGGTGATCTCCTTGCGGCCGAAGGCTGCGAGGGAGAGGTCGGCGACCTTGAAGTCCTGTCGATTGGCGACCGTCGTCATAACGGGGCTGCTCCTCGTGATGGGTTCGAGGGTGGGTAGGGCGGCTCTGCGGCGGCGGGCACACGAATGCCCGAGCGCTCGCAGCGCAGTCCGTCGGAGGCCCTCTCTCCCTCGGCCGGTCCGGCGTACGGACCGATCGACCGCCATCAGCAGCGACGTCTGACACTGCGGTCGAATCTACACCGAACGGCCCAGCCGCTCCCAGCCCACCGGGTCCAGGAGCGGCCTCATCGGGGTATCGGGTGCGGTCAGTGGCCGGAATCCGTCGGTTCTGCCGGGGTGTCGGGGGCGGCGGATGCGTCCGGGGTGCCGGATGCGTCCGGGGTCTGGTCGGACGAGGGGACGGCCGGGGAGGACCCGCCCGGCTCCTTGGCCGGGTTGGTGCCGGCCCTGGCCGCCGCCTCGTTGTAGATGTCCGGCTCCAGGTAGATGACCCGGGCGATCGGCACGGCCTCGCGGATACGGGACTCCGCGGCGTTGATGGCGTTGGCGACCTCGGTGGCGGTGTCGTCGTGCTGGACCGCGATCTTGGCTGCGACCAGCAGTTCTTCCGGACCGAGGTGGAGCGTACGCATGTGGATGATGCCGGTGACGGTGTCGCCGTCGACGACCGCGGCCTTGATCTTCTCGACCTGGTCGGTGCCGGCGGCCTCACCGAGCAGCAGGGACTTCGTCTCGGCCGCCAGGACGATCGCGATGACGATCAGCAGGATGCCGATGCAGAGGGTGCCGATGCCGTCCCACACGCCGTCGCCGGTTCCGAGCGCCAGGCCGACGCCGGCGAGGGCCAGGACCAGGCCGATCAGCGCGCCGAAGTCCTCCAGCAGCACGACGGGAAGCTCCGGTGCCTTCGCCCGGCGGACGAACTGGGTCCAGGTGAGGGCGCCGCGGGTCTCGTTCGACTCCTTGATCGCCGTACGGAACGAGAAGCTCTCGGCGATGATCGCGAAGACCAGAACGCCGACCGGCCAGTACCAGGCCTCGATCGCGTGCGGGTGCTTGATCTTCTCGTAGCCCTCGTACACCGCGAACATGCCACCGACCGAGAACAGGACGATGGAGACGAGGAAGGCGTAGATGTAGCGCTCGCGCCCGTAGCCGAAGGGGTGCTGGGGGGTGGCCTCGCGCTTGGCCTTCTTGCCGCCGAGCAGCAGCAGGCCCTGGTTGCCCGAGTCGGCCAGCGAGTGAACGCTCTCCGCGAGCATCGACGACGAGCCACTGAACAGGAACGCCACGAATTTGGCCACTGCGATCGCGAGGTTGGCGCCGAGTGCCGCCACGATCGCCTTGGTTCCGCCTGACGCACTCATGGGTGCCTGGTGTCCCTTCGTTCGGTGCTGCGGCTCCGGCGGCCGCGGTACGGCCGGACATTGTTGCAGTCCATGGTGCGGACGGTACGTCAGGCCACCACAGTGGCGCGGAACAGTGTGCCCGTACCGGACACTTCGGCCTTCTCGCCGGCCGGTACGAACACCGAGTCGCCCGGTACGAGGCCGAGCTCGCCGGCCTTGGGCGTGCCCGCCGTGCAGAGCAGGATCTGGGGCGTGGCCGCGGTCAGGTCGACCGGGGCGGCGCCGGGTGAGAGGTCGAAACGCGAGAGCCGGAACTCGTCGACCGGCGTCTCGTACAGCTCCTCGCCGGACGGGGACGCCTCGGGCCGCAGGATTCCCGGATCGGTCGCCTCGAAGCGGACGATGCGCAGGAGTTCGGGTACGTCGATGTGCTTGGGCGTCAGCCCGCAGCGCAGCACATTGTCCGAGTTCGCCATGATTTCGACACCGAGGCCGCCGAAGTAGGCGTGCGGGACGCCGGCGTCGAGGAACAGGGCCTCTCCGGGCTGGAGTTGTACGTAGTTCAGCAGCAGGGCCGCGACGACGCCGGCGTCGCCCGGGAAGTGGTGCGCGGCGCGTGCGTACGGGGCGTAGCTGCCACCGATCCGTTCGGCGGCGGCCGCCACGGCCGTCACCGTCTCCGCCATCTGTGCCGGGTCCGCGGTGAGGATCGCCGTGAGGACCTCCCGCAGGGCCGCCTCTTCGGGGTGGGCGCGGAGCAGATCGGCGTACGGCTTGAGGGAGTCGACGCCCAGCGCCTCCATCGCCTCGGCCGCCTCGACGGGCCGGCGGAAGCCGCACAGGCCGTCGAAGGGGGTGAGCGCGCAGATCAGTTCGGGCTTGTGGTTGGCGTCCTTGTACACGCGGTGGGGGGCGTCGATCGGGACGGACCGGCGCTCCTCGTCCGCGTATCCCTCCTGTGCCTGGGCGAGGTCGGGGTGGACCTGGAGGGAGAGCGGGGCACCGGCGGCGAGGAGCTTGAGGAGGAAGGGCAGCCGGGGGCCGAACTTCTCGACGGCGGGCCGGCCGAGTTCGCGTGCCGGGTCGGCGGCGATGACGTCGGTGAGGGCCTGCTCGGCGGGAGCGGTGTCTGTGCCGGTGCGGGTTATCCGGGAGGGGGCTCCCGGGTGCGCGCCCATCCACATTTCCGCCTGGGGTTCGCCGGTGGGGGCGACGCCGAGCAGGTTCGGGATGGCCGTGGTGGAGCCCCAGGCGTACGGGCGCACGGTGTTGGAGAGCCGGTCCATGGAAATCGTCCTCGTGCCTTGTGAGATGCGTGGCGGTGTTGTGCTGCGTAGCGGTGTGTTGCGCGTGAGGGGGGTGGTGCGTGTGTGGGGTGGTGCTGTGGTTCAGGCGCGGGCTGCCGAGGCGAGGGCCAGGTAGACGGCGGCGAAGTCGGTGACCGCGAGGAGCTCCGCGAGGGCTTCGAGCTTGGTGCCCTCCTCCGGTTCCAGCTCGCTGATCGCGGTGTCGTGGCCCAGGGCCAGCTCCCGGGCCGCGGGGGCCGCGCTCAGGCCGCCGGTGGGACGGTCGCGGAGCAGGACGACGCGGGCGTGGAGGGGTTCGGACTCCTCGACCCGGTCGCGGAAGAAGTCGTCGGGGTCGGCCCCGGCGGCGAACGCGCCCGCCAGCAGGGCCCCGTGGGCGGGAAGCGCCTCGGGGAGTTCGGCGGCGAGGGCCGGGCGGCCGGACAGCTCGGCCAGCACCGCGGCGAACCGTCGCCCGACCGGGCCGGCGGCGTCGCCCTCCGTCCAGATGAGGGGCAGGCTGTCCGCGAGTTCGGCGGCGAGGGTCTTGGCCGGGTTGCTGTACGTGGCGATCGCCGGTCCGCAGCGCTCCGCCGTGCGGTCCAGGCGGTCGGCGACGCCCTGCAGCGCATCGGCGGGGGCGGTGACCAGGCCGACGCGGTCGAGGAGCGCGAGCAGCGGGGTGAACAGGGCCCAGAGCGTGCCGGGGCCGGCCGCCGAGGTCTCGGCGTCGTACTCGCCGTGCGGGGCGGAGGCCATCGGTACGACGAGGCCGTGCACCCCGTCGACCGCCTCGCGCAGCGGTGACTGCCGGGGCGCGACGGCGACGACGGTGCAGCCGCGGCGGTACGCCTGCTCGGCGAGGAGGGCGAGGCCCGGTTCGGAACCGTCGGCCGTGACGACGAGGAGCAGATCGACGGAGCCGGCCCAGCCGGGCAGCGTCCATCGCATCGCGCCGGCGGCCGGGGCGACGCCGGTCGGGTGGATGCGTGTGACCGGGGCGGAGGCGCCGGCCAGGGCCGCGATCAGGTCGGCGACGCCGGTCGCGGCGGTGCCGGAGCCCGCGACGAGGACGGCGCGGGGGCGGCCCTCCGGGTTCAGCGCGCTGATGCCGGCCTCCGTCGCGTGCCGGGCGGCGGTGCGGACCCGGGCCCCGGACTCGGCGGCGCCGCGGAGCAGACCGCGGCGGTCGGCTCGGGCCAGGGCTTCCGGGGCGTCGAGCAACGACTCGTCGAGCATGGGGACGGTCCTCCGATCACGTGCCGATCACCGTGCGGGGTGTGGGCGTGGGCCCGGTTACGCGGGGCGGCGGGCCTCGTCGACGAGGAGGACGGGGATGCCGTCCCGTACCGGGTAGGCCAGGCCGCAGTCATTTCCGGTGCAGATCAGTTCCGGGCTGTCGGCTGCCGACCGGTCGTCGAGCGGGGAGTGGCAGGCCGGGCAGGCCAGGATCTCCAGGAGGCCGGCTTCGAGCGGCATGGGGTGGGTCCCTTCGGGCGGTCGGGCGTTGGGGGCGGAGTGGGTGGTGCGGTGTGTTCTTCGGCTGTGCGGTTGATCTTGTTCTGCCCTTGTGGATCGGGCGAGGTCAGCCTACCGCCGGGGTGGCGGGGGCGCGGCCTGGCCCGGCCGGGGGGTGGGGGCGGTGGGTGGGGGCGGTGGGTGGGGGCGGTGCGAGGGGGTGGGGGGGGCGGGTGGGAACGGGCGGGTGGGGTGCGCCTGCGGCGGGCCTTTTCCCCTGCCCGCCCCTTCCCGTGACCGGGGCTCCGCCCCGGGCCCCGCTCCTCAAACGCCGGAGGGGCTGAAATGTGCCGGTGGGGCGCAGGTGACGGGGTGCCGCGCCCCCGTCCGGCTCCTCAGTCGTTGGTCCGTGTGCGGATCAGGTTCAGGACCTCGTCGCGTACCGCTTCCATCGTCTCCTCGTCGTCCGCCTCGACGTTCAGGCGCAGCAGGGGTTCCGTGTTGGAGGGGCGGAGGTTGAACCACCAGTCCGGGGCGGTGACCGTGAGGCCGTCCAGGTCGTCCGTGGTCACGTTCTCGCGGGTGCCGAAGGCTGTGCGTACGTCCTCCGTGCGGGCCTGCTGGTCGTCGACCGTGGAGTTGATCTCGCCCGAGCCGGTGTAACGGTCGTACTGGGCGACCAGGGCCGAGAGGGTTCCCTCCTGGCCTCCCAGGGCGGCCAGGACGTGGAGGGCGGCGAGCATGCCCGTATCGGCGTTCCAGAAGTCGCGGAAGTAGTAGTGCGCGGAGTGCTCGCCGCCGAAGATCGCGCCGTGCGTGGCCATCTCCGCCTTGATGAACGAGTGGCCGACCCGGGTGCGGACCGGGGTGCCGCCGTGTTCGCGTACGACCTCCGGGACCGAGCGAGAGGAGATCAGGTTGTGGATGATCGTGCCCCGGCCGCCGTTGCGGGCCAGTTCGCGGGCCGCGACCAGGGCGGTGATCGCGGACGGGGAGACGCCGGCGCCCCGCTCGTCCACGACGAAGCAGCGGTCGGCGTCGCCGTCGAAGGCCAGGCCGAGGTCGGCGCCCTCGGCCAGTACCCGGGCCTGGAGGTCGACGATGTTCTTCGGGTCGAGCGGGTTGGCCTCGTGGTTCGGGAAGGTTCCGTCCAGCTCGAAGTACATCGGTACGAGGTCCAGCGGCAGGCCGGCGAGGACCGTCGGGACCGTGTGGCCGCCCATGCCGTTGCCCGCGTCCACGACCACCTTCAGGGGGCGGATCGCGGACAGGTCGACCAGGGACAGCAGGTGGGCGGCGTAGTCCGTGAGCGTGTCGCGTCCGGTGACCGTGCCGGGGGTGGCGGCCGGCTGCGGTGCGCCGGACTCCGACCACTTCTCGACGAGGGTGCGGATCTCGGCGAGACCGGTGTCCTGGCCCACCGGGGCCGCGCCCGCCCGGCACATCTTGATGCCGTTGTACCGCGCCGGGTTGTGCGAGGCCGTGAACATCGCGCCCGGCAGGTCCAGGGCTCCCGACGCGTAGTACAGCTGGTCGGTCGAGCAGAGGCCGATCAGGGTGACGTCGGCTCCGCGGGCCGCCGCGCCCCGGGCGAAGGCTCCCGACAGCCCGGGGGACGTAGGGCGCATGTCGTGGCCGACGACGATCGCGTCCGCCGCAGTCACCTCGACGAACGCCGCCCCGAACAGCTCGGCCATCGCCTCGTCCCACTGGTCGGGCACGACTCCGCGCACGTCGTACGCCTTCACGAGCTGCGACAGATCTGCGGTCACGGGCCGGTCCTCCTGAGGTTTCTTCGGACCGCCAAACTACCCGGCGGTCCGGAACGCCTCATGCGCCGGATACTCCGGGCCACGGCTCCAGGTTCAGGACTCGGGTGAGCGGAGCACGCGCAGGTGGCCCCGGCGGCCGACCTCCATCGGGTCCGCGGTGCGCGGACCGCCGCCCCTGGTCCCGTCCGCGCGGTCCTGCGGACGCGCGGCTTCCCGCACGGCGTTGGCCAGGGCTTCGAGGTCGTCACCGCTGGGGCGGGTGGGTGCGGAGGGGTCGGAGAGCCGGACGACCTCCCAGCCGCGGGGCGCGGTCAGGCGCTCGCTGTGCTCGGCACAGAGGTCGTAGCAGTGGGGCTCGGCGTAGGTGGCGAGCGGGCCGAGGACCGCAGTCGAGTCGGCATAGACGTACGTCAGTGTCGCGACGGCAGGGCGGCCGCACGCGGTGCGCGAACAGCGACGTACAAGGCTCACGATGTTGGACGGTACCGCACTCTTGAGCGGGCTGCGACGACTCTCCCTCAGGTCACCCCACCGTGTCGCCCTGTGATGCCGGGCACACCCGCTTCCCGGGCAACTCCCCTGACCTGCACGGGGGGAGAGGGACGCGGACGGCGTCGACAACGATTCCGGTCACCACTCGGCGCAAAACCTGACAAACAGTGGTCGGCCGACGGTCGGGAGCAGGGCCTGAAACGGGTCACGGCGTGGCCGGAACGTTCAGAAACGGACAGGTGGGTTCCCCGCCGGACAGCGGCGGGCCCGTCACCCGGCGGAGGGTTACGCTGCGTCAGTGATGGACAGTCCCGTACCGCCCCTCCCGTCCGAGCCGCGACCGCGGCGCCGAGACCGACACGGCCGCGGCATGCGCGGGCCCGTCGCACCTCCGCAGGTGCCGCTGTCGGCCAGCAGGGCGGACAGTTTCCGTGATCTGGTGCAGGACTCGGTGGAACGGCTGGAGCGGCGCTGGCCGCAGCTGGCCGAGGTCGACTTCGTCGTCCTCGACGTGCCGGGGACCGCGGAGGAGACCGTGCCGCTGGGCGTCGCGCTCCCCGCGCAGAAGGAACGGCCCGCGCAGATCGTCGTCTACCGGCGCCCCGTCGAGATCCGCACCAAGAACCGCGACGAGCGGGCGATGCTGGTGCACGAGGTCGTGGTGGAGCAGGTCGCGGAGCTGCTCGGCCTCTCGCCGGAGTCGGTCGATCCCCGGTACGGGCAGGAGTAGCCGTCCCGTACGGCCACGCCCGCCCGTCCCCTCCGCGTCAGTCGTCCAGGACCGACAGGTCCTGTTCGGCGGCCGGGACCTCGACCGTTCCGCCGTCGTCCGGCAGCGTCTGCACCGTGAACATCGGGATGCCGTCCAGCGGGACCGTCAGCGTGCGGGCGGCGTGGACCGGGCCGCCCGACTGCGTCTCGACGGTCAGCGCGTACGTGCCCTTGAGGCCGGCCGGTACGGGCGGCGTGACCGCGAGGGTCGTACCGGCGCCGACCTGGTACGTCTTGCTGACCGGGGTGCCGCCCTTGCTGCCCGCGGACGCCGTGACCTTCACACTGCCGGCGGCGCCGGGTGCGGTGAGCGAGAGGACCGAACCCTTTGCCCGGTTGTCGGCGGCGGTCGCCTGCGCGCCCACCGGGCCGGTCGCCGGGATGTAGCCGACCTCCTGCTTGTCGCCCTTGCCGCGGACCACGCGCAGCGCGGCCACCACCGGAGTGGTCTTGCCCTCGGCGGGCTTCAGCAGCAGGGAACCCGCCTCGCCCCTCGTCAGGTTCTTCAGGTCGACGCCGGCGGTCATCCGCGACTTGACGTGCAGGTCCTCGTGGCCCGCCGGTGAGATCGCCCCGGTCTTGCCGAGCAGCTTCAGTTCGAGGTCGGCGTCGTCCTCGCCGGGGACGAAGGCGACCAGCCGTACGGAGGTGGCGTCCGCCGGGATGCCGGGCAGGACCAGGGTGCTCGCCGGGTCGGCGGAGGCCGTGAGCCAGTCGCTGCCGTTCTCGCTGTCCGCGGCCCTGACGACCGCGCCGACGCGTCCGGTGCGCGTGGTGACGTGGACGGTCACATCGTCGGCGGCCTTGCTGGTCAGCGTCGAGATGAGGACCCGGACGCCGGACCTGGCGGGGACGGTGATGCCCTCGCCGACGTCGGACTTGAGCGTGCCGTCCGGGCCGTACAGCTCGATGTCGGCGACGGCGGCGGTGTCGTCCGGGTTGGTCAGGTGGACGTAGTCCTCGCGGGACTTCGCCGTGCTCGCGGCCGGGAACCAGAAGTCGGTGTCGGGCGCGGTGCAGCTGACGCCGAGCAGGCCGCGGGAGTCGCCCGCCTCGACGGTGGTGGTCTGCTGGGCGGTCCAGCCGGGGGCCAGCCGGCCCGTGGCGGTGCCGACGAGTGCGGGGGCGTCCCCGCCGGACGCCTCGGCGGTGGCCGGTTTCCCGGGTTCCTTGAGGGAGACGACCGGCTTGTCCGCGTCCGCCTTCTTGGTCTTCTTGTCCTTGTCGTCCTTGTCCTTCTTGGTGTCGGCGTCCTTGACGGCCGTGGACCCGAGTTCGGCCGCCCCGGCCGTTCCGTCCGCGCCGCCGCTCTTCGCGAGCGGGGTGAAGGAGGTGTACGTCGTCTCCGCGAGATCGGACAGGCCGGGGGCCGGGCAGAGCAGGCTGGACCGCTCCACGGGCAGCCGCTCGGCCGCCCTCGCCTGCGTCGTGCCCCCGTCGCCCGGTGCGGTGACCGCGGCGAATCCGGTGACGGCGGCGAGGGCGACGGCCCCGGCGATGAGGGACAGGCTGGTGGACTTCACTCGGACTCGCCTCGCGATGTGTTGCCGGTCGGCCACGGGTTCTGGCCCGGGGCGGGGTTGTCGTCGGGGTTCTCTTCGGGACTGTGCGGCTGGTTCCGCGGGTCGTACGGGGCCTGGCCGCCGTACGCGCCCTGGTCGCCCCCGTACTGGCCCTGGTCGTCGTACTGGCCCGCGCCGTACTGGCCGGTCCCGTACGGGTCACCGGTGCCGTAGGGGGCGGCGTTGCCGTACGGGTTGTCGGGGTCGTACGTCCCGCTGTTGTCCTGCGGGGCGTTGCCGTACTGGGCCGGGTCGTACGGGGCGTACTCGCCCTGCTGCTGGGGATAGCCGAACGCGTCGTAGCCACCGGTGCCGTCAGGCTGCTGCTGCGGCTGTTGCTGCTGCTGCCCGGCCGCGTACTGGCCTTCCTGGTACTGGCCCTCCTGGTACTGCGGGTAGCCGGCGCCCTGGTACTGCTGGGCGTCCCACTCGCCGTACTGCTGCTGCGGCACCGCCGCGTACTGGCCGGTGTCGCCTTCGGACTGCTGGGGGACGAAGACGTGTCCGTCGTCGTCGGCATCCCGCGACGGTTCCGGGACGGTGGCCTGCGGGCCGGTCTGCTGGTCGGGGACGTACCCCGCCTGCTCCCCCGCACCCGGGGTGTCGCCGTCCTCACCCTGCGCCTCGCCCTCGGCCAGCGCGGCCGCGCGGAGCCTGCGGGCACGGCGGCCGTCGCCGGACAGCGCCTCGGCGGGGACCGCCACGGCCTCCTCGGGCAGGTCGTCGTCGATCTCGCGGCGACGGCCCGGCAGGGCCAGGACCAGCAGGACCACGGCGAACGCGGCCTGGGCCCAGATCCATACGGAGTGGGTGAACGGCGTCTCGTACGTGAGGTCCAGCGTGCCGCCCTCGGTGGGCAGCTCGAAACCCTGCGCCCAGCCGTCGACGGTCTTGCGGGTCAGCGCCCGGCCGTCGAGCGTGGCCTGCCAGCCGGGGTCGGCGGCGTCGGCGATCCGCAGGACCCGGCCCGCGGCGCCCTCCGGGATCTTGGTGTGCGCCTCGACGGGGGCGGACCCCACCGGCAGCGACTCGTCACCCGCGGCCGACGGGACGATCATGATCCGGGCGACCTGACGGTCGACCCGCCACAGCGCGCTGCCGTCGAGCTGGCTGAGCCGGCTGAGTCCCGGCGTCGCGTCGAGCACCCGGCTCATCTGCTTCGGCGCCCCGTCCCGGACGAGGACGTAACGGATCGCGAAGCCGCTGAGCTGGCTGCCCTGGTCGGCGCCGGAGCCCGCCACGAGGTTGGCGACGACCTTGTCGAGGTGGCTGTTGCCGCCACCGGCCGCGGCCAGTTCGGCGTCGCCCAGCCGCGCGCCGGAGCCGCGGACCAGGGTGTACGCGACGGAGGTGGGCGAGGTGCCGCCGAGCACCAGGGTGCGCGGCTGGTCGCGGGTACCGCTCTCCTCGGCGACGAACGCGGGCACCTGCACCGGGTCGCGGCGCTCCAGGGGGCCCGCGGCGCCGCCGATCATCCAGCCGACGGCGGCCAGCAGGGGGGCGATCCCGGCGGCGAGCGCGATCAGGACGGCGACCGGCTGGCGCCAGCCGAAGCTGAGCTCGGCGACGCGGATCCGGGCGCCGTCCGCGCCGACCAGCGCGGCGGCGATGAGCGCGGCGCCGTAGACGAGGGTGGCCGGTCCGGCCCAGCCGGAGCCGTTGGCGAGCCCGGCGAAGGCCAGGGCCACCAGGGCGACGACCCAGGCGGTCCGGGCCGCGAACTGACGCTCCCCGCGCAGCAGCGCGGCCAGGGCCGCGAGCACGATGCCGAGGAGCAGGACGCCGCCCGCCGCCTTGGGCCCGCCGGGGCTGATCCCGAGCAGGTCCAGTGCGGAGGCCGAGCCCGAGCCGGTGTCCAGGCCCGCTTCGTCCAGGAAGCGCGACGGGCTGGTCAGCAGGGACAGCGACCAGGGCGCGAGAACGAGCAGCGGGGTGCCGATCGCGGCGAGGAAGCGCAGGCCGTAGGCCGTGATGTCGTTGCGGCGCAGCGCCAGCACACCGACGCCGAGGACCACGGCGAGCGGCCACACGACGGGGGTGAACGCCATCGCGAGGGTGAGCAGCAGTGTGTACGCCCAGGTGGCGCGCCAGCTGCCGCGTACGTCGCCGCCGCCGCCGCTGCGCAAGCCGTACGCGGAGACGGCCGTGCGCGCGATCAGCGGGAGCAGGACGGCGAGGACCGCGGTGCCGAGGCGGCCGGTCGCCAGGGCGCCGGTCGCGGCGGGCAGGAAGGCGTACGCGACGCTCGCCCAGGCCCGCAGCAGCCGCGAGGGCAGCAGCGGGCGCGAGACGAAGTACGCGGTGAGTCCGGCGAGCGGGACCGAGCAGACCAGCAGCAGGGTGAGCGCGAAGCCGGTGGAGCCGAGGAACAGCGCGGACAGCGCCGAGATCACGGCCAGGTAGGGCGGGGCGGTCTGGGTGCCGCCGGTGCCGACGGTGTGCCAGCCGTCCGCGTAACGGCCCCACAGGTCGGAGACGTCACCGGGTGCGGGCAGCAGGGCGCCGCCGGCCAGTGCGCCGCCGCCGAGGAGGCTGCGGCAGGCGACGAGTGAGACGAGGAGCAGAACGGCGAAGAGCACCGGGCCGGGCTTGCGGCCGACGCGCTTGAGGCGGGCGAACTGGTCGATCTCCAGGAAGTCGGCGTCGTCGCCGCCCGGACCGGACTCGACGGCGCCGTGCCGCGAGCCGCTCGCCTCGGCCTCCGCGCCGCCGCCGAAGTTCCCGGCGACCTGTTCCACGGTCGCGCGGACGGTGGCGCCGGGTGCGGGGAAGAGGCCGCGCAGCTCGGCCGGGTCGACGGCCCCCTTGCCTCGCCGGCTTCGTGCGCTGAGGATGCGGCCGGGGCGCAGCAGGGTGCCGAGGAGGCCGGTGACCTCGTCGAGTGCCTGGCCCGGCACCTTGCCGACGAGATAGGCGAGCGTCCGCAGCAGGGTGCCGAGCACGAGCCGCAGCAGCACCCAGGGCAGTCGCTTGCCGGGGGCGTTGACGAGCATGGTGTAGACGGCGCCGGCCTTGTCGACGCGGTGCGGGCTGGAGACGGAGCGCCCGGCGCAGTCGATGGGGCGGCGCTCGCGGGCGGACGCCTCGGCGTGCCGCAGGACGGCGTCGGGGGCGACCAGCACCCGGTGGCCCGCCATGTGGGCGCGCCAGCACAGGTCGACGTCGTCACGCATCAGGGGCAGCCTGCGGTCGAAGCCGCCGAGCTCCTCCCAGACGTCCCGGCGGATCAGCATGCCGGCGGTGGAGACGGACAGGACGGTACGGACCTGGTCGTGCTGGCCCTGGTCCTGTTCGCGCCGGTCGAGTCCGGTCCAGCGGCGCCCGCTGTTGGCGATGGAGACGCCGACTTCGAGGAGCTGGCGGCGGTCGTACCAGCCGCGGAGCTTGGGTCCGACGATCGCGGCGTGCTGGTCGTTGTCGACGACGCGGAGCATCTCGGCGAGGGCGTCGGGTTCGGGTGCGCAGTCGTCGTGGAGCAGCCAGAGCCACTGCACCGGCTCGCCGTGCGGCAGTTCGGGCAGGTCGTAGGCGTCGTCGCGCCAGGACCTGGTGACCGGGTCCCAGCCGCTGGGGCGCTTGAGGTACGGCAGGTCGTCCGGGGTCAGGACACCGGCGGTGCGGCTCGCCTCGTCGACCGCGGTGCCGAAGCTCGTACGCCTTGCGAGGTGCAGGACACGGTCGGCGCCGAGCGCCTCGGTGACCAGTCGCGCGGAGTCGTCGGCGCTGCCGGTGTCGGCGGCGACGACGTTCTGTACGGGGCGTTCCTGCCCGAGCAGCCCGGAGAGCGCGTCGGGCAGCCAGCGTGCGCCGTCGTGGGAGACGAGCACGGCGGTGACGACGTGCCGGGGGAACTCTGGGGCGGCGGCGGCCGCGTACGGCGCCGTTGCTTGGCTGTGCACGGACATCGAGGTACGGGCCCTCCGGCCGGGTCCGGGGGACGTCCCCCGGGGGCTGCATCGGTGTACACGCGCGCCCTGTCGGGTCGTTGGCGCGTCTCGGACGGGGCCCCACACTAACGGTACGGATAACCGGGGTGGCGCGGACCGGTTGATCGGGGGCGGGGGCGCAGCGGCGGAGGGCGGCCGAAGTCCGGGCCCGGTAAGGCGGATGAGGGGTTCGTACGTCTCCCGGCCCGGGTACGCCGATGGCCCGCCGCCTGCGGGCAGGGTGCAGGCGGCGGGCCATCGGCGGTGCATGCCATGGAGCGGTGGCCGGCCCGGGAGAGGTCAGCTCCGCGGGTCCCTTCGCCGGGTTCCCTGGTCGGGCTCCCCGCTCCGGTTCCCTGCTCGGTCCGGCTCCGGATGTCCTCCGTGTTCTCCGGTGGGAGCGGTCAGACCGCGGCCTTCTTCAGACGCCGTCGCTCACGCTCGGAGAGACCGCCCCAGATACCGAAGCGTTCGTCGTTGGAGAGGGCGTACTCCAGGCATTCGGACCGGACTTCACAGGCGAGACAGACCTTCTTCGCCTCGCGGGTGGATCCGCCCTTCTCGGGAAAGAAGGACTCGGGATCGGTCTGCGCGCACAGTGCGCGCTCCTGCCAGCCGAGTTCCTCGTCCGCGTCCTCGACCAGCAGTTGCTGGAACAGCTCGGTCATGTGCGCCCCTCGTCTGTCTCTTGCGTCCCCGTGATGCGGCCGTTATCGAATCGGCCGAACGACACGAGTGAAATTACAAGTGTGTAGCTTCGGGCCAGTCAAGCGCAGATCTGCTATTGGGCCCGGTATTCACTCTGCGGAACCAAGCGTATGCGTAAAGTGTTCAAATCACCAAAAACCTGACATATGCCATCGGCTCCGTCACCCCCGCGTCCGTCACTCACAGGAACGCCCCGGAGGGCGGACACGTTGCGATTCGATCACCGAAGCGATCAAGATCACAGTCGGGTCACGGGGCCGCGACCGCGTTTATCTCCGCAGCTGTTGCGCCACATCTCCGGCATCGGGGCTGCATAAACCTTTCTCCGGGTGGAGTAACCGGATGAGGTGAAACATTACCGCCAAATCGGGCATTGGGTTGACAGTCGGAGGTTCTCCGGTTCTCCTTGATGTCATGCCAGTGACCTCAGCGATGCGCGCCACCCACATCCGTGGGTTCCGCAGCGCTGTCCAGGCTCGCTGTTGCTGTTCCAGCTGTCTCGGTTGTTGAAGCCCCCGCGCTCCAGCCACACAGCTCCTACCGGACCTCCGGACCTCCCCACGCGGCTCCACGCCCTGCGGTCACCGGTCCCAGCGGTCCTCGCGACACCCCCATCAGCACTGCACCAGCACCACTGCACCCTGCCGAGGAACCACCGCACCCATGAACAGCGACAGCGACCTCCAGATCGCCGGCGACCTCCTCGAGGTCCCGCACCTGCTGCGCCCCGCGCGCGAGCACCCCGCCACGGTGGCCGAATTCGTCGGGCTCGCCCGCGCCGTCGCCGCCGACCGCTCCCAGTGGGCCCACCTCGTCCAGTACGACGCGGCCACCCGCTGGTACCACCGCCTGCGCACGGTCCCCGCTCTCGGCTCCGCCCGGGCAGGAGAGACCCCGCTCGGCTACGAGATCTGGCTGCTCAGCTGGGTCCCGGGCCAGGGCAGCGGGCTGCACGACCACGGCCCGTCCTCCGGTGTACTCACCGTCCTGGACGGCGAACTGACCGAGCGTACGGACCGCGGACAGCGGACCCTCGGCTCCGGCGCCCAGCGCGTCTTCGCCCCCGGCTACGTCCACGAGGTCGTCAACGACTCCCTCGAACCGGCCGTCAGCCTGCACATCTACTACCCGGGCCTGACCGACATGCCGATGCACGCCACACAGTGCACGGCGGCCGTCCCGGCCGTCTGATCGGCCCGCCTCCAACCACCCCGACAATGATCAGGCTCCGCCTGACAGTCCCACCCGTCTCCCCACCACCACCACCCCGACAATGATCAGGCTGCGCCTGACAGACTGTTTGCATGCGCATTGTGGTTCTGGCCGGCGGTATCGGTGGTGCTCGTTTCCTGCGTGGCCTCAAGGAGGCCGCGCCCGACGCGGACATCACGGTCATCGGCAACACGGGTGACGACATCCATCTGTTCGGACTCAAGGTCTGCCCCGACCTCGACACCGTGATGTACACCCTCGGCGGTGGCATCAACGAGGAGCAGGGCTGGGGCCGTACCGACGAGACCTTCCACGTCAAGGAGGAACTCGCGGCGTACGGCGTCGGCCCCGAGTGGTTCGGGCTCGGCGACCGCGACTTCGCCACCCACATCGTCCGTACGCAGATGCTCGGCGCGGGCTACCCGCTGAGCGCCGTCACCGAGGCGCTCTGTGCGCGCTGGAAGCCAGGGGTCCGGCTGCTGCCGATGTCCGACGACCGGATCGAGACGCATGTGGCCGTCGACGTCGACGGTGAGAGCAGGGCCATCCACTTCCAGGAGTACTGGGTGAAGCTGCGCGCCTCCGTCCCGGCGCAGGCGATCGTGCCCGTCGGTGCCGAGCAGGCCAAGCCGGCTCCGGGCGTCCTGGAGGCGATCGCCGGGGCCGACGTCATCCTCTTCCCGCCGTCGAACCCCGTGGTGTCCGTCGGGACCATCCTCGCCGTGCCCGGGATCCGGGAGGCCATCGCCGAGGCCGGGGTGCCGGTCGTCGGCCTCTCCCCCATCGTCGGTGACGCACCGGTGCGCGGGATGGCCGACAAGGTGCTCGCCGCGGTGGGCGTCGAGTCGACGGCCGCGGCGGTCGCCCGGCACTACGGCTCCGGGCTGCTCGACGGCTGGCTCGTCGACACCGTGGACGCGGGCGCGGTGGACGAGGTGGAGTCCGCGGGCATCCGCTGCCGTTCCGTGCCGCTGATGATGACCGATGTCGCCGCGACCGCCGAGATGGCGCGGCAGGCGCTGACCCTCGCGGAAGAGGTACGCGCATGAGTGCCGCCGCTCCGGACGCCGCGCCCTCCTTCCGGGTGTGGGCGCTGCCCGGGATGCCCGAGGTGCGGGCCGGGGACGACCTCGCGAAGCTGATCGCCGCCACCGAGCCGGGTCTCGTCGACGGCGACGTGCTGCTCGTCACCTCGAAGATCGTCTCCAAGGCGGAGGGCCGGATCGTCGAGGCCACCGACCGGGAGGCGGCGATCGACGCCGAGACGGTACGGGTGGTGGCGCGGCGCGGCACGCTGCGGATCGTCGAGAACCGGCAGGGCCTCGTCATGGCCGCCGCAGGGGTCGACGCGTCGAACACCCCCGCCGGGACGGTCCTGTTGCTGCCCGAGGACCCGGACGCCTCGGCGCGGGCGATCAGGGCGGGGCTGCGGGACACCCTCGGCGTCGAGGTCGGCGTCGTCGTCACGGACACCTTCGGGCGGCCGTGGCGCAACGGACTGACCGATGTCGCGATCGGGGCGGCCGGGGTGCGGGTGCTGGACGATCTGCGGGGCGGCAGCGACGCGTACGGCAATCCGCTCAGCGCGACCGTGGTCGCCACCGCCGACGAGCTGGCCTCGGCCGGTGATCTGGTCAAGGGCAAGGCGGACGGCCTGCCGGTCGCGGTCGTGCGGGGGCTGGGCCACGTCCTGGACCCGGCCGACGCCGCCGGGGCCCGGGCGATGGTGCGGGTCGCGGCCGACGACATGTTCCGGCTCGGGACGTCCGAGGCGGTCCGGGAGGCGGTGACCCAGCGGCGCACGGTCCGCGAGTTCACCGACGAGCCGGTGGACCCCGGGGCGGTGCGGCGTGCGGTGGCCGCGGCGGTGACGGCGCCCGCGCCCCATCACACGACGCCCTGGCGGTTCGTGCTGCTGGAGTCGCCGGAGTCCCGGAGCCGGCTGCTGGACGCGATGCGGGACGCGTGGATCGCGGATCTGCGGCGGGACGGCAAGAGCGAGGAGTCGATCGCGCGGCGGGTGAAGCGGGGCGATGTGCTGCGCCGGGCGCCGTATCTGGTGGTGCCGTGCATGGTGATGGACGGCTCCCACACGTACGGGGACGCGCGGCGGGACGGGGCGGAGCGCGAGATGTTCGTGGTCGCCGCGGGAGCCGGGATCCAGAACTTCCTGGTGGCGCTGGCGGGCGAGCGGCTGGGGTCGGCGTGGGTGTCCTCGACGATGTTCTGCCGTGATGTCGTGCGGGAGGTGCTGGAGTTGCCTGCGTCGTGGGATCCGTTGGGGGCGGTGGCCGTGGGACGGGCCGTGGACGCGCCGGCGCCGCGGGTGGGGCGCGATGCGGAGGGGTTCGTCGCTGTGCGGTGAGGCGGTGGCCGGTGGTGGGTGGTTTTCGGGGCGCTGCCCCGGACCCCGGTCCTCAATCGCCGGACGGGCTTGAAAGGGACGCTCCGGTGCGCGATGGGAGCCGGACGGGCTTGAATGGGCCGCCTCGACGCGCTCCCCGGTGCGCGGCCAGGGCCTGTGCCTCGCTACAGCCTGGCGATGTCGCCTCTTGTCATTCTTGGGGCGTGGCGTGGCGGCGTGTTGCCCGAGAGCAGGATCAGGCGGGTCGCCCGGTGGCGTTGGCCCTCGTACGGGGCCAGCAGGGCCAGCATTTCCTCGTCGTCGGCGTTGCGGTTGCCGGCCAGGGCGTGGCCGACGATGCCGGGCAGGTGGAGGTCGCCGACCGTCACCGCGTCCGCCGCGCCGTTCGCCCGCTGCAGGGTCTCGGCGGCCGTCCAGGGGCCGATGCCCGGGATGACCTGGAGGCGGGTCATCGCATCGGTCAGTTCCATGGCGGCCGCCTCCTCCATGCGGCGGGCCACCCGGACCGCACGCAGGATCGTCGCCGAGCGCTTGCTGTCGACGCCCGCGCGGTGCCATTCCCAGGACGGGATCAGCGACCAGGTGCGGGCGTCCGGCATGACGTAGAGGCCGTACTCCTGCGGGCCGGGTGCCGGCTCCCCGTACTTGCGGACCAGGAGGCGCCAGGCGCGGTACGCCTCGTCCGTGGTGACCTTCTGCTCCAGGACCGACGGGATCAGGGACTCCAGCACCAGGCCGGTGCGCAGCAGTCGCAGGCCCGGTCTGCGGTGGTGGGTCGTGGCGAGCAGGCGGTGGCGCGGGGTGAAGGCGTCGGGGTCGTCCGCCGCGCCCAGCAGCACCGGCAGCTGGTCCAGCAGCCAGGCCGCGCCCGGCCCCCAGGCCGCGGCCTCGATCCGGCCGTCGCGGGCGACGACGTGGAGCGTGCCGGGACCCGCGGGGGTGCGGCTGGCCCGGCGGACGGAGCCGTCGGCGGACATCCGGAACGTGGGGTCGGCGGGGCCGCGGCGCAGCGGACCGAGGACGAGCCGCAGGTCGAGCGGGCCCGGTGGGGTCCAGTCGCGGGTCAGCGCCGCCGGTACGGGTGTCGCCGTCTGGCGCGGGACGGCCGCGCGCGGGGCGCTGCGGGGTGCGAATCGTCCTGCCACGGATGAGGTCCTCGGTAGTCGGGGCTGCCTGTCGAGGGTACGGCTGATTCCGGCCAGTCGGGTGTCCTGCGGGAGGCGGAACGTCCCGGTCATTCGTCCGAGGAGAAGCGCACCGAAGCGGCGGGCAGATGGGCCCCGCACCAGATGCGGACGCCGTCGAGCAGTTCGTTGTCGGCGCCGACCTTGGCCCCGTCGCCGATGACCGCGCCGCTCAGGACCGTACGGCTGCCGATCCTGGCACCCGCTCCGACCAGCGAGTCCGTGATCACGGCGCCGGGGTCGACGACGGCGCCCGCCAGCACGGTGGAGCCCTCGATCCGGGCGCCCGCGCCGATCACCGCGTCGGCGCCGATGACCGTACCGCCGGAGAGCTTCGCGTCGGGGGCGACGGAGGCGGTCGGCAGGACGAGGCGGTCGCCGCACCGGCCGGGGACGGCCGGGGAGGGTGCGCGGCCGAGGACGAGGTCGGCGGAGCCGCGTATGAACGCCTGCGGGGTGCCGAGATCCAGCCAGTAGGTGGAGTCGACCATGCCCTGCAGATGGGCGCCGTCGGCGAGCAGGCCGGGGAAGGTCTCGCGCTCCACGGAGACCGGCCGGCCGGCCGGAATGGTGTCGATGACCGACCGGCGGAAGATGTACGCCCCCGCGTTGACCTGGTCGGTGACGATCTCCTCGGGCGTCTGGGGCTTCTCCAGGAACGCGGTGACCCGGCCGGTGCCGTCCGTCGGCACGAGACCGAAGGCGCGCGGGTCGTCGACCCGGGTGAGGTGGAGCGAGACGTCCGCTCCGGAGTCGGAGTGCGAGGTGACCAGGGCCCGGATGTCGAGGCCGGTGAGGATGTCGCCGTTGAAGATGAGGACCGGTTCGTCCGGGCCCGAGGTGAGCCGGTGCGCGACGTTGCGGATGGCGCCGCCGGTACCGAGCGGCTCGCGCTCGGTGACGTACTCGATGTGGAGGCCGAGCGAGGAGCCGTCGCCGAAGTACGGCTCGAAGACCTCCGCGAGGTACGACGTCGCGAGGACGATGTGCTCGACCCCGGCGGCCCGGGCACGCGCCAGCTGGTGCGTGAGGAAGGGGACGCCTGCCGCCGGAACCATGGGCTTCGGGGTGTGCACCGTGAGGGGGCGCAGCCGGGTTCCCTTGCCTCCGACCAGGAGAATCGCTTCTTTTGCCTCTGTCACAGCACTGTCTCTGCTTCCTGCTGGGGCCGGGCCGGTAAGAAGCTGTTGTCCGATCTCCGCTGGATCGGCGTCCCGCGCCCAGGGGAGATCGGACAACAGCTTCTTCGGCTGGCCAGTGTATGCAGCCCGGAGGGGGGTCCTTCGGTCAGCAGCCCGCAGCAGGCCTCCGGCGCGCACGGCGCCGGTTCACGGCTCCTTTCGCGTCAGCGGCCCTGCAGACGGGCCGAACCGGTCCGGGCCGTGCCGAGCTTCTTGTAGAGACGCGCTCCGGGGCATTCGGTTGCGAAGCCGTCGCGATGGCCCGAGATCACGTTGAGTTTGACCTTCTTGCCCTTCTTGTACTTGTTGCTGCCGCCCGAGGTCAGGGTCACCTTGCCCTTCGGGTTGGCGCCGAACAGGCCGAGCTTCCAGGCGGTGAGCTTGGAGACGGCGGTGACGGCCGCGGCGGGCGGGTTCGACTTGCTGAAGGTCCCGAGCACGGCGATGCCCATGGTGTTGGTGTTGAACCCGAGGGTGTGGGCGCCCATGACGGCCTTCGTCACGCCGCCGGCCCGGCCCTCGTAGATGTTTCCGCACTTGTCGACGGCGAAGTTGTACCCGATGTCACGCCAGCCGCTGCTCTTGACGTGGTAGCGGTAGATGCCGCGCAGGACCGAGGGCGCCTGGGAGCACTTGTAGTTGTTGCCGGTGGCGCTGTGGTGGATGAAGGCCGCCTTGACGGTCTTCGTGTAGGCGAAGCCGCTCTCGCGGAGCTTCTCGTCGGCGCCCCAGCCCTTGCGGGTGACGATGCGCGGGCGGGGCCCGATGAACGGCTTGGCGCCGGGCGCGAGGCCGGCGGCCTCCTCGGTCGCGGTCCTGCTCAGGGCGGGGAGCGCGGTGGCGCCGAGCGGGGCGGTGCGGTCGGCGCCCGCCGCTCCGGTGGCGGTGGTCTCCTGCGGGTCCCTGCCGGGGTCGACGAGTTCGAGGTGCAGCCCGGCGGGCAGCGGTACGGGGGTCGCCGAGGCGTCCCTGGTGTCCGGGGTCTCGGGGCGCACCCGGACCTCGACGCCGTCGGAGTCGCCGACCCAGAGCGGGGCGGTGGAGCCGCGGGCGGCGCCCGAGTCGCGTTCGGCGGTGCCGGCGTCGGCGGAGTGTTCGGCGTTGTGCGTCTCCAGGTCCTGCCAGTCGGACCACCGGCCGGTGCCGGTGGCCCGGGTGCGGACCTGGGCGGTGCCGTGGAGTTCGGTGTTCACGTCGTCCCAGACGACGCCGACCATGGAGAACGGCCGGACGTCACGCTCGGGCAGCCCCTGCTCGGCGGCCGCCGCCGCGGGTGCTCCGGTGGCGCGTACGGACGGGGAGGCCAGCGGGTCCAGGGCCAGGGACTGCGTCGAACCGGGCACTTCGGCGGGGCCGGACGCCTCGGCGGGACGGGATCCCGCGGTGGTCGGGTGGGCGGGGGTGTCGGGGGCGGCGCCGGCGGGCGCGGCGAGCGGCAGTACGAGAGCTGCCGCGCAGGTGACACCAATGGAGGATGCAATGAAGGCACGCATACAAATGATCCTGGGCACAACCGGACAACTCCGGCGACCGGGGTTTCGCCGGGTAATTGACGGGCCGTCTGCCGAACCGGTGTACCGGACACCCGCCGCGCCCCGCCCCCTCCGTCACCGGCGCGTACCCTTCTGCGCATGAACGCCAGCGACCGCACCCCTGCCGACCTGCTGCGTTCCGCGCTCGCCGCGGACCCGGCCCGCCCCATGGTCACTTTCTACGACGACGCCACCGGAGAGCGTGTCGAACTGTCGGTGGCCACCTTCGCCAATTGGGTGGCCAAGACCGCGAACCTGCTGCAGGGCGACCTCGCCGCGGAGCCGGGTGACCGGGTCGCGCTGCTGCTGCCCGCGCACTGGCAGTCCGCGGTCTGGCTGCTGGCCTGCGCCTCGGTCGGCGTGGTCGCCGAGGTGCAGGGCGATCCGGGCGCCGCCGATCTCGTCGTCTCCGGGCCGGACAGCCTGGAGGCCGCGCGGGCCTGCCGCGGTGAGCGGATCGCCCTGGCGCTGCGCCCGCTGGGCGGCAGGTTCCCGCAGGCCCCCGAGGGCTTCGCGGACTACGCCGTCGAGGTGCCGGGCCAGGGCGACCGCTTCGCCCCGTTCGCGCCGGTGGACCCGGACGCCCCGGCCCTGACGGTCGGCGGTGCCGGGTTCACCGGGGCGGAGCTGGTCGCCCGGGCCCGCGAGGACGGTGCCGCGCTCGGTCTGGACGCCGGGTCACGGCTGCTGTCGGGGCGTACGTACGACACCTGGGACGGTCTGAGCGCCGGGCTCTTCGCACCGCTGGCCACCGGCGGTTCCGTGGTCCTGTGCCGGCACCTCGGACAGCTGGGCGCGGACGCGCTGGCCCAGCGGGTGGAGAGCGAGCGGGTCACCCGGACCGTCTGACGGAGACGCGGGGACGCGAGGGGTACGGAGCAGCGGGGGTGCGCCGTACCAACACCGCGGTATGACAAGCGGTCTGAGGGCCACCCGTCCGGCCCAGCGTGGGCCGAGCCCTCCCGCCGATGCGTCAACTCCGGTACATGATCTGCGGTACAGACCACTCGAGGCACAACCAAGCGTGAGGTTCAGCCGTCTACTTGTGCGACCGGCGGCCCAGCGCGCTGCCGAACGTGAAGGATGGACGCAGACGTGACCGAAAGTGCCGGCACGCCGGCCGACCCCGACGACTCGGCCACGGGTGAGAACCAGCAGCCGGACAGCTCGGCCGCGGACCAGGAACGGACACCGGACGGATCGTCCGGCAAGGAACCCGGCGGGAAGGGCGCCCCGGAGGGCGGCCCGGGCGGTGAGACACGCAGCGGGTCGGGCAGCGGCCCGTCGTCGCACGAACCGTCGCCGTCCGGGGGTTCCGCGCCCGGTCCCACCCTCGACATCGTCGTCAAGCGCAAGCGGCACTGGCTGCGTTGGACCGCGCTGGGCGCCTCGTTCGTCGTGCTCGTCGCCGCGGGCGCCGGCTGGTGGCTGTACAAGAAGCTGGACGGCAACATCCGCACGGACACCTCCGCGGCCGCCGAACTCAAGGCGTACGAGAAGGAGCGTCCCGCGTCCGTCGTCCATGACGCGGAGAACATCCTGCTCATCGGCTCCGACAGCCGGGCCGGGGACAACCGCAAGTACGGCCGCGACGACGGCGGCAGCCAGCGCTCGGACACCACGATCCTGTTGCACCTGGCCGCGAACCGGAAGAGCGCCACGGCCATGTCCATTCCGCGCGATCTGATGGTGAACATCCCGGAGTGCCACAAGCCGGACAAGACCGTGAGCAAGCCGCAGTTCTCCCAGTTCAACTGGGCCTTCGAGTTCGGCGGCACCGCCTGCACCATCCGTACCGTCGAGAAGATGACCGGCATCCGCGTCGACCACCACATGGTCGTCGACTTCAACGGTTTCAAGAGCATGGTCAACGCGGTGGACGGGGTCGAGATCTGCCTCAAGAAGCCGATCGACGACAGCGACGCGCACCTCAGGCTGCCGGCGGGCCGCCACAAGCTCAACGGCGAGCAGGCCCTCGGATACGTACGGGCCCGCAAGTCCATCGGCAACGGCAGCGACACGGAACGCATGGACCGCCAGCAGCAGTTCCTGGGCGCGCTGGTGAACAAGGTGCAGAGCAACGGCGTCCTGCTCAACCCGACCCGGCTCTACCCGGTCCTGGACGCGGCCACCAAGGCACTGACCACCGATCCGGGGCTCGACAGCCTGAAGGACCTGTACGACCTGGTGCGCGGCATGCGCAACGTACCGACCGAGAAGGTGCAGTTCCTGACCGTCCCGCGGCAGGCGTACTCCGCCAACGCGAACCGGGACGAACTGGTACAGCCCGATGCGGACAAGCTCTTCAAGCAGTTGCGTGACGACGAGCCCGTCGCCGTGGTGCCCGCGGATCAGCTGAAGGATGACGACGGGAAAAACGCTGACGCGGACGACGCCTCCGGGCCGACTCCCACACCCACCTATTCGGGGAACAATGCGGCGACCGACCTGTGCAAGCAGTAAAGCAATGGCCAAGCGGACATCTACGTTCGGCGTGCAATGGGAAGAATGCCCTGTTGTAAGGGCCGTGGAATGTGTCACGCCCGTCGCTGGACGGCGAACGGGACGGATAGTGTGACGCGATCCGGTGCTACCGGCCATACGGCCGCGCACTTCCGGAGCGAAGAATGAGCGCCTTATCGGGGGAGGCGCCTCGCGTGGCACCGACGGAGGACTCAAGCGACCGTGGATGCAAAAGGCCGTGGGCGGGCGGAAGAAATCGACCCCGCAGACCAGTGGGTTCTCAACCCGGACACCGGCGACTACGAACTGCGACTGAATCAATCCGGAGGGGATTCGGGCAGAGCGTCGGGCGGTTCGGCCCCCCGGAGTTCCGGGCGCAGAAGTGCCGTACGTGACGGCGACGGCGCACGTCGCCCGGCGGGCGAGGGATCGCGTCGCGGGCGTGAGGTGCCGCGCCAGGGTGGCCGCCGTTCGGGCTCCGGCCCGCGCGGCCAGGAGGCTGCCGGCTCCGCGGAGAACAGCGCGGGCCGGCGCAAGCGCAAGGCCCCGAAGGCCCGTCGCAAGAAGGCGCTGCTCTGGACGGGCGGGGTGATGGCCTTCCTGCTGGTCGGCGTCTCGGCCGGCGGGTACTGGCTGTACCAGCACTTCAACGGCAACCTGAGCTCCGTCGACATCGGCGACCGCGGCAACAAGGACGTCGTCACGGCCAACGCACCCCTCAACATATTGGTCATCGGTACGGACAAGCGGACCGGCGCGGGCAACGAGGGCTACGGCGACGCGGGCAGCGTCGGGCACGCGGACACGAACATCCTGTTCCACGTGTCCAAGGACCGCACCAACGCCACCGCGGTGAGCATCCCCCGTGACCTCATGACGAACATCCCGGACTGCAAGGCCAAGCAGGAGGACGGTTCCGAGAAGACCATCCCGGGCACGCAGAACGTCCGGTTCAACACGAGCCTCGGCCAGGACGGCCGCGACCCGGGCTGCACGATGGACACCGTCAAGGAGCTCACCGGTCTGAAGGTCGACCACTTCATGATGGTCGACTTCAACGCGGTCAAGACCCTGTCCACGGCGGTAGGCGGCGTCGACATCTGCCTGGCCCACGCGGTCAAGGACGACAAGTCGCACCTCAACCTGTCGGCGGGCCCGCACAACGTGCAGGGCGAGCAGGCACTGGCGTTCGTACGGACCCGGCACGCCTACGCCAACGGCAGCGACCTCGACCGGATCAAGGGCCAGCAGCAGTTCCTCGGCTCGATGGTCCGGGAGATGAAGTCGGACGACACGCTGACGAGCCCGAAGAAGCTGTTCAAGCTGGCGGACGCGGCGACGAAGGCGCTGACGGTCGACTCGGCCATCGACTCGGTGCCGAAGCTGACCACGCTGGCCAAGGAACTCACCAAGATCGACACGAAGAACATCACGTTCGTCACGCTGCCGGTCATCGACAACCCGGCGGAGCCCACACCGGTCACCGTGGTCGTGGACCCGGTCAAGGCGCCCCAGCTGTTGTCGATGATGCAGGAAGACACCTCGCTGACCGAGGTGGCCGCGCAGAAGAAGGCCGCCAAGAGCAAGCAGGACGCGCTCCTCAAGGGAACCAAGGCGGCGGCGGCCGACGTCCGCGTCGATGTGTACAACGGTGGCGGGATCTCCGGCGCCGCCCAGCAGACCGTCACCTGGCTGCAGAACGAAAAGGGCGTTCTGAAGTCGACGAACAAGGCCAACGCCCCGGCGAAGGCCGCGAAGACGACGCTCGAGTACGCGCCGAACCAGGCCGACCAGGCCCGGGCGCTCGCCGAGATGATGGGGCTTCCCGCCACGGCGCTGAAGCCGGGCACCAAGGATGCCGTGGGACTGCAGGCGATGGTGCTGACACTGGGGGCTGACTTCAAGGGCGCGGGCACCCCCATCGCCGGGCCGGCCAAGATCGACATTCCGAAGGCCAGCGCCGACAAGGAAGTGTGCGCCAAGTGACACCGGGTCACCGCGCGATACCGCGAGTCTGAAGCAGCAGGGGGGTCCTGGTGGGACGAAGCAGCACGCCCGGGGAGGGGACGCGACCACGCGTCCGGCATGCCGGCCAGCTCGGCTGGGACGACGGCCTCTACGCGGAGGACGGCCCGGGCCCGCTCGCTGCGGAGGGCGAAGGCGGCGAAGACGGAGGCGGGCGTGCGAGCCACCGGCGCGGCAGACCGCGGAAACGGGCGGCCGCGAAGTCCCGCAAGCGCCGCGTGTTCCGGTGGGCGGCCATCACACTGGCCCTGCTGATATTCGGGACGGCCACGGCCGGGTACCTCTACTACCGGCATCTCAACAACAACATCCGCAGCAGTGCCCGCAGCGGCGGCGAGAGCGGTGTGAAGAAGGCCGCGCCCAACGCCGCGGGCGACACCCCGCTCAACATCCTGCTGATCGGCTCGGACAGCCGGAACAGCGCGGAGAACGTGAAGCTGGGCGGCAGCAGGGACACGGTCGGGGACAAGCCGCGGGCCGACGTCCAGATGCTGCTGCACATCTCGGCGGACCGGAAGAACTCCTCGCTGGTCAGCATTCCCCGCGACACGATCCTCCACATCCCCGATTGCACGGACTCCAAGACCGGTCAGAAGTACCCCGCGACGGACAACAGTCCGATCAACGAGTCCCTTCAGCGCGGTGGCCCCGGCTGCACGCTGACCACCTGGGAAAAGCTGACCGGCGTCTACATCGATCACTGGATCATGCTCGACTTCGCGGGCGTGGTGGCCATGGCCGACGCGATCGGCGGCGTGGAGGTCTGCGTGAAGACGGGTGTGTGGGACAAACCCACCCGCCTCGTCCGCGGCGGCTCCGGCCTCAAGCTGCCGGCGGGCCCCAACACCGTGCAGGGCAAGCAGGCTCTTCAGTGGTTGCGTACGCGGCACGCGTTCGGCAACGACCAGAACCGCGCCAAGGCCCAGCACATGTACATGAACTCCATGCTGCGCACGCTCAAGAAGCAGAATCTCTGGTCGGACGCGGGGCGGCTGACGAACCTCGCGGAGACGGCGACCAAGGCGCTCCAGGTGTCCGACGAGATCCGTTCGGTCAAGAAGCTCTACGACCTGTCGATGCAGCTCAAGAGCGTGCCGATCGACCGCATCACCATGGCGACCATGCCCACGGCCGAGTGGTCCCAGGACAGGAACAAGCTCGTCCCCGTCGAGAAGTCCGCGGACTCCCTGTGGCGGCTGCTCCGCGACGACGTGGCGTTCGACAAGAACGGCAAGGCCAAGACGAAGCCGAAGGCGAAGCCCTCGGGTCCCCCCGCGGCGGCCCCGGCCACCCTCGGTGTCTCGGTGGTGAACGGCACCGGTGTCGGCCAGGCGCCCAAGGACGGGCGGGCCGCCGAGGTCGCCGGCATCCTGCACGGCAAGGGCTTCGCCCAGGCCGATACGGAGAACGCCGAGCCGAGCAAGGACACGGAGGTCCGGTACCCGAAGGAGGACGGGGACCAGGGCAACGCGGACGCGCAGTCCGTCGCCAAGGCGCTGGGCCTGCCGACCACCGCGGTCAAGGCGGACCCGAAGGCCGGCGAGCTGACCGTCGTCGTCGGCGCGGACTGGCGCGACGGAACCGTGTACAAGGCCCCGAAGGTCGAGGCGGGTGATCTTCCGGACGGCGCGGACGATATCAACGCCGCGGACAAGAGCCAGTGCATGGACATCTACTCCGTCTACCGGTGGGACGGAAAGAGCTGACAGGCGGTACGCGAGAGGGGGCGCCCGGTCCGGCCGGGCGCCCCCTCTCGTCGTCTCTGCCGGTCAGGCCACCGGCGCGCCCGGCGCGGCGATCGCCGGCCGCCGGCTCGCGATGACCCGCTTCGCCAGCGAGCGCGGGCTCGTCAGGAAGCCGTAGCCCCACGACATGTGCATGGTCGCCAGCGCCACCGGGATCTGCGCCCGCGCCTTCAGCGGCAGGCCCTTGCCCGCCGGGAGGGAGCCCGCGACGATCGCCGCGACGTAACCGGCCGGGACGACCAGCGCCCACGGGGTGACGGCGGCGCCCACCACGAGGCCCGCCGCGATGGCGACGACGGCGGTCGGCGGGGCGAGGTAGCGCAGGTTGATCGAGCCGGGGTGGTAGCGGGCGACGACGTGGCGCCAGCGGCCGTAGTCCTTGTACTGCTTGGCCAGGGCCCGGACGGAGGGGCGCGGCCGGTACTGCACGCGCAGCTCGGGCGAGAACCAGATCAGCCCGCCGGCCTCGCGGATGCGGAAGTTCAGCTCCCAGTCCTGGGCGCGGATGAACTCGATGTTGTAGCCGTCGGCCTTCTCCAGGGCCTCCCGGCGGAAGACGCCCAGGAAGACGGTCTCGGCCGGTCCGGCCTCGCCGCCCGTGTGGAAGGCGGCGTTGCCGACGCCGATCTTCGACGTCATGGCCGCGGCGACGGCGTCCTCCCAGGCGTTCTCGCCCTCCGCGTGCATGATGCCGCCGACGTTCTGCGCGCCCGTCTCCTCCAGGAGCCGGACGGCGGTCGCGATGTAGTTCGGCGAGAGCATGCCGTGGCCGTCGACGCGCACCACTACGGGGTGGCTGGAGGCCTTGATCGCGGCGTTGAGCGCGGCGGGGGTGCGGCCGGTGGGGTTCGGCACGGTCTGGACCCGGGGGTCCTCCGCGACCAGCTCGGCGGCGATCTCGTCGGTACGGTCCGTGGACGGGCCGAGCGCGATCACCACCTCCATCTCGCCCGCGTACTCCTGTTCCAGGATGTGCCGGACGGAGTTCCGGAGGTGCCGCTCCTCGTTGAGAACCGGCATGATCACGGAGACGGCGGGGTGCTGCGCGGCAGACATGTGGTCCTCGGGGGGTCCTCGGGGGCGCCGGGGGTTCGCACCCCTCCAGGCGGCGGTATTCGGCCGCCACGTTACCGCGAATGGGGGACAGGGGCGCGCGCCGCCGGTCTGCTTCCCGGGATGCAGATCGTATGGGCCTACCGTGCGACAGATCCCCTTGCACCGCGGAGGTGTCCCCCCGTGCCCACGCCGCACCGCTCCCCCCGTCCGCCGCGGCCCCGTGCCGCTCCCCCGCAGCGCAGGCGGCCCAGAAAGCAGGACGAGAGACCGCGCTGGGGCATGCGGGTGGCGACCGGGCTCTCCGTTCTGGTGCTCGGCGCCGGCGGTATCGGCCATGCCGTGGTGACCAACCTGGAGACGGGCATCGACCGGATCGACCCGTTCAAGGACATGAAGAACCGGCCCCGGGCCGGCAACGGCATGAATCTGCTGCTCGTCGGCACCGACGGCCGCGACAAGATCACGGCGGCGGAGAAGAAGAAGTACCGGCTGGGCGGTGCGCCCTGCCACTGCACCGACACGATCATGCTGGTGCACCTGTCCGCGGACAAGGAGCGCGCCAGCATCGTCAGCCTGCCGCGCGACAGTTACGCCGAGATCCCCGCGCACCGGGACCGGACCACCGGCAAGGAGCACGCGGCCCACCCGGTGAAGCTGAACGCCGCCTACGCCGAGGGCGGCCCGAATCTGACCGTGCGGACCGTCGAGCACATGACGGGCGTCAAGGTCGACCACTACCTGGAGGTCGACTTCACCAGCTTCATGACGACGGTGGACACGCTCGGCAAGGTGAAGATCTGCACCACCCGGCCGATGAAGGACTCGTACACCGGACTCGACCTCGCGGCCGGCACCCATGAGCTGGACGGCGGCCAGGCACTCCAGTACGTCCGCTCCCGGCACATCGACGGCGCCGCCGACCTGGGCCGGATGCAGCGCCAGCAGAAGTTCATGGCCTCGCTGATCAAGCAGGCGACCAGCAGCGGTGTGCTGCTCAACCCGGTGAAGTTCCGCGAGGTCGCCTCGACGATGCTGAGGTCGGTCCGGGCCGACAAGGGCTTCGGTACGGAGCAGATGCTGGACCTCGGGCAGGCGATGCGGGGCTTCTCCGCCGCCTCGTCCGAATTCACCTCGGTGCCGATGGGGAACGTCGCGTACCAGGTCAAGGGCATCGGCTCGACGGTCAAATGGGACCCGAAGAAGTCGAAGCAGCTGTTCCAGGCGCTGCGGGACGACAAACCGCTGACCGTCGCCCGGCCCAAGCAGGCGCCGGCGAAGAAGGTCGACGTCGCCCCGCAGCAGATCCGGGTGCAGGTCTACAACGGCACCCCGAAGGACGGCCTGGGCTCCACGGTCGACGCGGCGCTGCACGCCACCGGCTTCAACACCACCCGCGCCCCGCTCACCGCGCCGCAGCGCGACCTCAAGCACACCCTGATCACGTACGACCCGCGCTGGGACCGGTCCGCGAAATCCCTGTCCGCCGCGCTGCCGGGTGCCGAGCTGAAGGCCGTGAAGGGGCAGGGCGGCACGATGAAGGTGACCGCGGGCGCGGACTACCGCGCGGTGGAGCGGGTCCGGGCCGAGGAGCCCGATCCGGGCAGGTTCGGCGCGGTGAAGGGCGACGAGGTGGTCTGCCCGTAAGGACCCGAGGCTTGCGGGGTCCTCGCGGGGCCCTCAGTCCTCGATGCCGTCGGCCGCGCGCTTCTCGCGCAGCTCCTTGATCGCGCGGCGGCGGGCCAGCCGGTGGGTACGGCGGATCTGCGCCTCCTGGTAGCGCCGGTTGTCGCGTTCCGTCTCCGGGACGACCGGCGGCACCCGGCGCGGCCTGCCGTCCGCGTCGACCGCCGCGAACACCAGGTACGCGCTGCCGACCTGCTGGGCGGGGGTCGACTCGTTCCACCGCTCGGCCATGACCCGGACGCCGACCTCCATGGAGGAGCGGCCGGTCCAGTTCACCTGGGCGCGGACGTGAACAAGGTCACCGACGCGGACCGGCTCCAGGAAGACCATCTCGTCCATCGAGGCCGTCACCGCGGGGCCGCCGGAGTGCCGGCCGGCCACCGCGCCCGCCGCGTCGTCGACCAGCTTCATGATCACGCCGCCGTGCACCGTACCCAGCAGGTTCGTGTCGCTGCCGGTCATGATGTGGCTGAGGGTGGTCCGGGACGCCGCGGTCGGCTTGCCCGGAATGTCACCCTCCGGGTGCGGGGCCTGATCTGTCATGCCCTCCACCTTATGCGGGGGCCACGAGTGCGTCGCAATGCATCAGCTTGGCAACAGCCCTGGTCCGATTTCCCTCACACCCTGTAATAGCAGTGGCCCGGACCTGCACACTGGATCGCATGAACGATAGGCCCGAGGGCTGGAACGGCGACAACCGCAGCGGAAACCGCTACGGGCAGGGAAGCGCGAGCGACCGGCCCGAGAGCGCCCGCTCGATGCCGCACGTCCAGCGGCGCCCCGCCCCGCCCCAGCAGCGCCCGGCGCCGCCGAGGCAGCCGCAGTTGCCGCAGCAGCCCGGCGGCTACGGCGACTCCCCGGAGTACGACAGCGGCTACAACACGGGCCAGGTCTACGGCGGCGGCAACGGCGGCCGCGGTGGTGGGCACGGGAGCGGGCCGGGCGACAGCGGCTATGTCCAGGGCCGGCCGGGGGCCGCGCCGAACTGGGGCCGCCGGATCAAGATCGGCGTGCTGAGCCTCGTGGTCGTGGTGCTCGCCGTCTCCGTCGGCACGTACTTCTGGGCCGACTCCAAGCTGAAGCGCGACGTCGACCTCTCCAAGGTCATCGAGCGGCCGAAGAGCGGCGACGGCACGAACTATCTGATCGTCGGGTCCGACAGCCGCGAGGGCATGACGTCCGAGGACAAGAAGAAGCTCCACACGGGCTCCGCCGAGGGCAAGCGGACCGACTCGATGATGATCCTGCACGACGGCTCGAACGGCCCGACGCTGGTCTCGCTGCCCCGTGACTCGAACGTCGAGATCCCCTCGTTCGTCGGCTCCGAATCGGGCAAGCGGTTCGAGGGCAAGGGCCGCACCACCAAGCTGAACGCCGCGTACGCCGAGGACGGACCCGAACTCCTGGTCCGTACGGTCGAGTTCAACACCGGGCTGCACATCGACCACTACGTCGAGATCGGCTTCGGCGGCTTCGCCAAGATCGTGGACGCGATCGGCGGCGTGGAGCTGGACATCCCCAAGGCGTTCAAGGACAAGTACTCCGGCGCCGACTTCCAGGCCGGCAAGCAGACCCTCGACGGCCAGCAGGCACTCGCCTTCGTGCGGACCCGGCACGCCTTCACCTCCGACCTGGACCGTACGAAGAACCAGCAGAAGTTCCTCGCGGCGCTGGCGAGCCAGACGGCCACGGCGTCGACGATCCTCAACCCGTTCAAGCTGTACCCGACGATGGGCGCCGGTCTCGACACCCTCGTCGTCGACAAGGACATGTCGCTCTGGTCCCTGGGCCAGATGTTCTTCGCCATGAAGGGCGTCACCGGCGGCGACGGCGCCTCGCTCAACATGCCGATCTCCGGCTCCACGGGCGGCAACCTGGTCTGGGACAAGGCCAAGGTCAAGCAGCTGGTCGAGCAGCTGAACAACGACGAGAAGGTCACGGTCACCGGCAGCTGACCGCGGGCGGACATCGGCGGGGGCCCGGACGGCGGAAGCGTCCGGGCCCTTCGCTGTGCGGCTACACCCTCCCGTGGGCGAGCACCGCCACGTGCGGAAGCGTCAACAGCCCGTCCTCACCCTCGAACTCCCGGCACATGACGTCGTACTCCCGCTTGGCGGCGGCCACCCCCTGCGGCCCCCGGCTGTTGACCAGCTGCCCGATCGCGGCCACGCCGGACGCGGGTCCGGCCCACCACTCGTCCGCACCGCTCCGGTGGTCCCAGGACAGCGACGTGCCGCGTACGTCCCCGAGTCCGGCCGCCGTCAGCAGGGCGCCCAGACCGTCCGGGGTGCGCGGGAAGTTGTGCTCCTCGTCGACCGTGGCCAGCCAGTCGGGCCGGGTCAGTCCTGCGGCCTGCGCGGCGCGGCCGATCAGCGCCTGGCCCGGGGCGTTCGGCACCTGCCAGACCGTGACGGCGATCCGGCCGCCGGGGCGGGTGATGCGGCGCATCTCGACGAGCGCGTCCAGCGGCCGGCCGACGTGGTTGAGCACGAAGTTGGCCACGACGGCGTCGAACTCACCGTCCGGGTAGGGAAGCTGGGGCAGCGAGCCGGAGCGGACCTCGGCCCCGGGGGCCGCCCGCCTGGTCGCCGCCACCATGCCCGGTTCGGCGTCCACGGCCCGTACGACGGCACCGCGCCCGGCGGCGGCCACCGTCACGCTGCCGCTGCCGCACCCCACGTCGAGCAGGCGCGTCCCGGCGCCGGTGTCCGCGGCGTCCAGCAGGGCGGGCACCGTGTGGGCGCAGAGGCGGGCGAAGGTGCGGGCGTAGCTCTCGGCGTGACCGTCCCAGATCCGCCGCTCGCTCACGTCGAACGCGGTCACGAGGCACCTCCCGCCGGGCCCTGCGGCTCCGCCTCGTCCAGGTCCTCGTGGAGCGCGTCCAGGATCCGGCCCGTCGGCCGGCCCTCCGGTGACAGTTCCGCCAGGCACCAGCCGGGCAGTTCCGCCTCGGTCTCCGGCGGGAGATCGCCGTCGGCGGGTTCGGCCAGCCCGTAGAGGAGACCGAACGCGGTCTCCTTGGCCACCTCGCGCGCTATCTCCCCCAGTTCACCGGCCGTCAGCCCGAGCCGCACCGCACGCTCCACGGCCCCGCCCGCCAGGCCTTCCTTCCGGTAGGCCCCGACCCAGTCGGGGGCCGCCGTGCTCCACGCGTCGATGTCCTGCCAGACCATGCGCAGGAACCGGTACCGGGCCAGCTGAGGAAGGTTCTCCTCGGCCTCCGACTCGGCCCAGCCCGGGGCGTCTTCGGCCCCCAGCGCCTCGAACAGGCCGGTCAGTCTGTCGATGTCCGTCATGCACAGGGAAGGTACGCCACCGGGCGCGGCTCATGAAGGCGCGCCGCTCATCCGAACATCGATGCGGCGATCAGCCCGACGACCACGGCGGCGCAGACCAGCACGGTCGTGCCCCGCCCGCTCCTGCCCCGCCGGAAGCCTTTCCGCGAACCGTTCCGGGAGCCGTTCCGGGACCGTCCGCCGCGTGCCGGGGCGGGCGCCTGAGTCCCCGGCGTCCCCGCGTCGGCCGTCTCGGCCAGCAGGGCGCGGCAGCAGGCCGCGAGACGGGCGATGTCGCCGTCCAGGGGGACGGTGGTCTCCGCGCGGGCCGGGGCGGTGGTGCCGCCGTCCAGGATGCGGCCGGTGCGGACGCGAACCCGGCCCACCCCGTGGGCCGTCAGGCTGATCCACCGGCCGGCGTCCTCGCCGCGGATCACCACGGTGCCGCCGCGCTCGCGGTAGACGGTGTGCTGCCGCCAGAGCAGTCTGGCGAGCGGCGCGGGAAGGTCGGACACCGCCGCCGCCTGCCGTCTCTCGTCGCTCAGTGACATCGGCCCGCCCGTCGGCTCATGGAGTGCGGACGGGTACGGGCCCGGGGTCTGCGCCCCGGTATGTGCGTGGACAACGTGTCGGTCCTTTCGGGCACGCCGGTCGGCGTGATCACCGCAGGATTGTAGGCGGGAAGCAACGCCCCTTGTGCGCAAGGGGACTTACCGCGCATGCATGCTCCGTCACGGTTGCCTGGACCAACCGACGGGCCGCGGCGTCCGCGACTGTCCGAAGACGGCCGCTACGGCGTCCAGCCCGTCGCCCGCGCCCAGGGCTCCGCCACGGTGACCACCAGGTCCACCACCGGGTCCTTGACGTCCGCGTACGTCCCGGTGTCCGGGACCGACGCGGCGAGGGTCCGCTTGAACGCCGCATAGGCGGGCACGGCCTCCGGGTGGGCCCGGAACCAGTCGCGGAACAGCAGCGCGAGGCGCTCGTTGGGCGAACCGGCCACCCGCACATGCAGGTTGACGTCCTCGGCCGCCGCACCGGAACCACCCCGGCGCACCCAGAGACGCTTGGCCCAGCGCGCCGGATCGTCGCCGGAGCCCGCGGGGACGTGGTCGCGTTCGTACGGGGAACGGCCGAAGCCCAGCCGGGCCAGCGGGAGTTCGAAGGCGAGGGCCGCCGCCCCGAGGTCCGCGACGCTGGCCTGGAGGTCGAAGACCGGCTTGGCCGCCATGCCGGGAATCGCGGTGGAGCCGATGTGCTCGACGCGCAGCGCGGCCGGGCCCATCTCCGCGCGCAGCCGGTCGGCCAGGGCCCGGCCGCGCTGCTCCCACGCGGGGTCGGCGGGGACGACGACAGGGCGGTCGGAGGCGGTGCCGTGGGTCATCCGGCCGATTCCAGAAGCCCCCGCGGTGCCGCCCGTGCCGTCCTCAGCCACGGAAGTTGCGGGAGAGCCAGGGGCTGAGCATGGTGCGCGGTACGAGTTCCCTGTAGGTCTCGTCGCCGGGCAGCGGGACGACGAGCCACTGGCCGGGCGGGAAGAACTTCCCCTTCACGAAGGCCGTCCCGCCGTACACGGAGCGCAGGAACGCCGGCACGGAGTCGCGGGGAAGGTCCGCGAACTCCACCCCGTCGACGGTGATCTTCGCGTCGTCCTCGGGAAAGACCTGGACGGTGACGGCGGGTGCGCCGCCCAGCTCGATGAACGCCTCGTGCGGGAGCGACCCGTCCGTGTCCAGCACCGCGAAGGCGCCCGCCGAGGTGCGCCGGGAGGTCTGGTCGGCCCCGATGTCGTCGGTGACGGTCAGCTCCAGGTTGTACGTGCGCGCGACCTCACGGACTGCGGTGACGGCGGCTTCGGTGGTCGGCAGATGAGGGTGTCCCATGCCCATGATCATGCCTCAGCGGGTCCTGGCCGGGCCCTCGGGCCCGGCCTTCGCCGCACGTCATGCCCGGGGCTGCCGCAGGTCCGCGAGGAGGCCGTCGAGGGTGCTGCCGAGCGCCTCGGCGTTGGCCGGGCCGAACCACGTGGTGCGGACGCGTTCGTTGTTCCCGCCGGGGGTCTCGTGGTCGGCGGCGAGCTGCCGCAGGGAGCGGGTGTCGTCGCTCAGGGTGCGGCCGACGCCCCGGAAGAGTCCGCGGACGTAGCGGTCGGCGTCGGCGGAGGCGATGCCGTGGTCCGCGGCCCACGTCGTGAGCGTGGCGAGGTACGCGTAGTGGGCGGTCAGCGTCCCCGTGAGCGCGGAGAAGACGTCGAAGGCCGCCTCGTCCGCGACGGGGAGGGCCCCGCCCAGCTCGTCGAAGAGGGCGTCCGCCACCGGGTGCGACGGGTGGACGACCGTGACGGAGCGGCGTTCGCGTACGGCGGGCAGCGGGATCGCCCGGACGAGCGCGGCGCCGGTGTCCAGGATCCGGCGCAGTTCCTCGGTGGCCACGCCGGCCATCACGTTGATCACGGTCGTGCCGTCGGCCACCCGCAGGCCCGCGAGCGCCTCGTGCCGGTCCCGGCGGCGTACGGCGATGACCAGCACCTCCGCGCGGTCCGCCACCTCCTGGTTGTCCGCGCAGACCCGTACGTCGGGGTGGCGCGCGGCCAGCTCAGCGGCCGTACCGGCCCCGCGTGGGGAGAGGAACACCTGCGGCGGCTTCTCGACGCCGTCGCAGAGCCCCGCCACGAGGGCGCGGCCGATCTCGCCCACCCCGATGATCCCGATGCGCTTCAGCACTGTCTCTTCCTCCGTGGTGCGTGGTGGCCGGCGGTGAACCATGAGGTGATGCCCTCAGCCCCGGCCCGGAACCCGCGGCCGCCGCCACAGCAGCGCGACCGCCAGGAGTGCGGCCAGGCAGGGCGCCATCCCGGCCCAGCCCAGTTCCGGCGGCAGGCCGGTCTCGCCCGAGGTGTCCCTGGTGAGCAGTCCGGTCAGGCCGGTGCCGACGCCCAGGACGAGCAGCACGGTCGCGGCCGGCCGGGCCCACCGTTTGTCCGCCCTGACGGCCCAGGCCGTCCAGATCCAGGCCGCGACGCCCAGGGCCCCGATGACGGACAGCAGGACCAGCCAGGTGGTGACGGCCGAATCGACCCGCGTCCGGGTGTACGAGGGATAGCCGGCCCGGATGTGGTCGGCGAGCCGATGGGTGGTGGCGCGGTCGACGTACGGGAGGACGGTCGCCGCGACGGTGAGCCCGAGGCCCGCGTACATCGCGCCGGCCGCCCCTCGCGCGGAGCGTGTCTTCGTCATCGGAGTGCTTCCTTTCCGGTCACGTGGTCGTTGCGGTCGTGCGGCTCCTCCGGTCACCCGGCGAGGGCTGCGCGGAGGAAGCCGAGGATCTCCGCCCGTGCGGCCTCGGCCTGGGGTTCCACGCCCGGCAGGGTGAGGAAGGCGTGCCGGGCGCCCGAGTACTCGGTGAGCCGGGCCGGGGTCCCGGCCTCCCGCAGGCGTTCGGCGTAGCGGCGGCCGTGATCGGCCACCGCGTCCTGGGTCGGCACCACCACGAGGGCGGGGGCCAGCCCGCTCAGGCTGTCGGCGTACAGCGGCGAGAGCGCGCGTGCGTCGGTGCCCGGCGGGGCGGAGAGCTGCCGGAAGAAGCGCAGCAGCGGTGCGGCGCGCGTCGGGCTCTCCGCGTACTCGGTCATCGAGGCGTAGTCGAACATCGTCCCGGTCACATCGACGGCGGGGTTGACCAGCACCTGCGCCCGGAGCTCCAGCCCGGACTCCCTCGCACGGATCGCCGTCAGGGCGCTGATCAACGCACCGCAGCTCTCGCCGAACACGGCCGTGCGCGCGGGGTCGACGCCCCACTCCGCCGCATGCCGCAGCACGTGCCGGAGCACGTCCCAGCCGTCGTCGGCGGCCGCCGACAGCGGGGTCCCCGGGGCGAGGAGGCGGTGCTCGACCGAGACGACGACCGCGGGCAGACGGGCGGCGAGGTGGCTGTTGGCCCAGTCGCACTGCGCCGCCGTCCCCACGAAACTGCCTCCGTGCACATGGAGCACCAGCGGCAGCCCTGCCCCCTCGGCGCCTTCGCCGTCGCGCGCGGGGGCCGGCCGGTACACCCGGACCGGGAGCGCGCGGCCGGGCAGCGCCACCTCCTGCCAGCCGATCCCGGCACCGGGATCCGGCTCGCCGAGGAACGCCCGGGCCGCGCCGGACGCCCGCCAGCGGTTCTCCGCGTCGCGGTAGGCGATCAGCTCCCCGGCCGTCACCGCCTCCCAGTCGGGCTCCGGCGGCCGCTCGACGGCAGTGGTCTCAGTCATGGCTCCTCCTTCGTCGGACTCATGGACCGGCGCTTAAAACCTACGCCGTAGGTTTGCGATCCGCACGGTAGTTTCTACGGTGTAGGTTTGGCAAGGAAAGGGAGTGGCCGTGGCCGGACGAACCCAGGGGACCTCGGCGGGACTCGACCGCGGGCGCATCGCCCGCGCCTCCGTCGCGCTGGTCGACCGCGACGGGCTGGAGCGCTTCGGCGTGCGGCGGCTCGCTCAGGAGCTCGGGGTCGACCCGATGTCGATCTACCACCACATCAAGGGCAAGGCGGCCCTCCTGGACGCGGCGTCCGAGGCGGTGCTCGACGAGGTGGCGGCCGCCACGGACGAGGACACGGCCGGCGAGTGGGAGGACGTCGCCCGCCGGACGGCGCACGCCTACCGCGACATGGCCTACCGGCACCCCCGGGTGTTCCCGCTGCTGGTGACGCGCGCCCAGACCTCACCGGTCGCCATCACCGCCCTGGAGCGGCTGGTCACCGCGATGCGTGCGGCCGGCCTGCCCGACCGGGTGGTCGCGGACGCGCCGATGGTGCTGTTCAGCTTCCTCAACGGGCACCTACTGGCGCGCACCGGCGACGGGCCCGAGGGCCCGGCTCCGGTGCCCGCGTTCGACGCCGGGGCCCATCCGTCCCTGGCCGCCCTCGCCCCCTTCATGGACGGCTTCGGGTCCGTGACGGAGTTCGACCGGATGCTCGACACCGTGCTCGGCGGGATCAGGGGCCGGGCCGCGGGCTAGGACGCGGACCACCGGCACGGCAGAGCGCCCCGCCCCGGGAATCCGGGTGCGGGGCGCTCTGCGATGCCGGTGCGCGGGAGCGTTACGGCAGGTTGCGGGCCATCACGATCCGCTGGACCTGGTTCGTGCCCTCGTAGATCTGGGTGATCTTCGCGTCGCGCATCATCCGCTCCACGGGGTAGTCCCGCGTGTAGCCGTAGCCGCCCAGCAGCTGGACCGCGTCCGTGGTGACCTCCATCGCGACGTCGGAGGCGAAGCACTTGGCCGCGGCACCGAAGAAGGTGAGGTCGCCGTCGAGGCGCTCGGACTTGGCGGCGGCCGAGTAGGTGAGCTGGCGGGCCGCCTCCAGCTTCATGGCCATGTCGGCGAGCATGAACTGCACGCCCTGGAAGTCGCCGATCGGCTTGCCGAACTGCTTGCGCTCCTGGACGTAGCCCTTGGCGTAGTCGAGGGCGCCCTGCGCGACGCCGAGTGCCTGGGCCGCGATCGTGATGCGGGTGTGGTCCAGGGTCTTCATCGCGGTGGCGAAGCCCGTGCCCTCCTCGCCGATCATGCGGTCGGCGGGGATACGGACGTTGTCGAAGTAGACCTCGCGGGTCGGGGAGCCCTTGATGCCGAGCTTCTTCTCCGGGGCGCCGAAGGAGACGCCCTCGTCGGACTTCTCGACGACGAAGGCCGAGATGCCCTTGGAGCGCTTGGTCGGATCGGTGACCGCCATGACCGTGTAGTACTCGGAGACGCCCGCGTTGGTGATCCAGCGCTTCACGCCGTTGAGGACCCAGAAGTCGCCGTCGCGTACGGCCTTCGTCTTCATGCCGGCGGCGTCGGAGCCCGCGTCCGGCTCGGAGAGGGCGTACGAGAACATCGCGTCGCCCTTGGCGAGCGGGCCAAGGTACTTCTTCTTCAGGTCCTCCGAGCCGGAGAGGATCACCGGGAGCGAGCCGAGCTTGTTCACGGCGGGGATCAGGGAGGAGGAGACGCAGGCGCGGGCCACCTCCTCGATCACGATGACCGTGGCGAGCGCGTCGGCGCCGGCGCCGCCGTACTCCTCGGGTACGTGGACCGCGTGCAGGTCGGCGGCGGTGAGGGCGTCCAGCGCCTCCTGCGGGAAGCGGGCCTCCTCGTCGACCGCGGCGGCGAACGGGGCGATCTTCGCCTCGGCGAGCGCACGCACCGTCTCCCGGAGCATGTCGTGCTCCTCGGCCGGACGGTACAGGTCGAAATCGGTCGAACCCGCCAAGACGCTCACTCCCCAAGATGCTAACTACCGTTAAGTAACCCAATTTTAGGCGCCGCACCCCGCCCAGGCATACGCGCGCGGGCCGTGAGCTTCACGACAGCCGGAATGGGACGTTTCAGAGGCAGGACTATGCTCGTTCACCGCACGTCTGTCCGCATCTCACAGGAGCACTACATGGCCCTCAGGATCACTGTGATCGGCACCGGCTATCTCGGCGCCACCCACGCCGCGGCCATGGCGGAACTGGGCTTCGAGGTCCTGGGGCTCGACGTCGTGCCCGAGAAGATCGAGATGCTGTCCGCCGGCCGGGTCCCGATGTACGAGCCGGGGCTCGAGGAGATCCTGAAGAAGCACGTCGCGGGCATCGAGGGCGCCACCGGGCGGCTGCGCTTCACCACCTCGTGGGAAGAGGTCGCCGAATTCGGCGATGTGCATTTCGTCTGCACCAATACGCCGCAGAAGCACGGCGAGTACGCCTGCGACATGAGCTACGTCGACAGCGCCTTCGACTCGCTGGCCCCCCTGCTGACCAGGCCCGCCCTCGTCGTCGGCAAGTCAACCGTGCCGGTCGGCTCCGCGGCCCGGCTCGCGGCCCGGCTCGTCGAGCTCGCCCCCGTGGGCGAGGGCGCCGAGCTGGCCTGGAACCCGGAGTTCCTCCGCGAGGGCTTCGCCGTCAACGACACCCTGCACCCCGACCGGATCGTGGTCGGCGTGGAGAGCGAGCGGGCCGAGAAGCTGCTGCGCGAGGTGTACGCCGCGCCGGTCGCGGAGGGGTCACCGTTCGTGGTGACGGACTTCCCGACCGCCGAGCTGGTGAAGACCTCCGCCAACTCCTTCCTCGCCACCAAGATCTCGTTCATCAACGCCATGGCGGAGGTCTGCGAGGCCGCCGACGGAGACGTGGTGAAGCTGGCCGAGGCGATCGGCCACGACGAACGCATCGGGAAGAAGTTCCTGCGCGCCGGCATCGGCTTCGGCGGCGGCTGCCTCCCCAAGGACATCCGCGCCTTCATGGCGCGCGCCGGTGAGCTGGGCGCCGACCAGGCGCTGACCTTCCTCCGCGAGGTCGACTCCATCAACATGCGCCGCCGCGGCCACATGGTCGAGCTGGCCCGGGAGGCCGTCGGCGGCGACTCGTTCCTCGGCAAGCGCGTGGCCGTGCTCGGCGCGACGTTCAAGCCGGACTCGGACGACGTACGGGACTCGCCGGCGCTGAACGTCGCCGGACAGATCCACCTCCAGGGCGGCCAGGTCACGGTCTTCGACCCGAAGGGCATGGACAACGCACGGCGGCTCTTCCCCACCCTCGGCTACGCCGACACCGCCCTGGACGCCGTGCGCGGCGCGGATGTCGTGCTGCACCTCACCGAGTGGCGCGAGTTCCGCGAGCTGGACCCGGAGGCGCTGGGCGAGGTCACCGGCCACCGCATCATCCTCGACGGGCGCAACGCCCTGGACCCGGCCGTGTGGCGCGAGGCCGGCTGGACCTACCGGGCGATGGGACGGCCGAAGGCCTGACCCGCACCGCCGCCGTCTCCGCCTCTCCGCCGACCGATCAGATCCGCCCAAGGAGGAAACGTCATGGCCATCGCCACACTGGGTGCCGTCGTCCTGGACTGTCCGGACCCCCTGGCCCTCGCCGGCTTCTACGCCGGGCTGCTGGGCGGCAAGGTCACCGTGATGGAGGACAACGACGACAGGTGGGTCGACCTCACCGGCGACTTCGGCACGCCGCTGGCCTTCCAGGCCGCGCCCGGCTTCGTACCGCCGCGGTGGCCGAGTGCGGACGGCTCGCAGCAGTCGCACCTCGACCTGAAGGTGCCGGATCTGGACGCTGCGGAGCGGGAGGCGCTGGCGCTGGGTGCGACGGTGCTCGACGCGGCGGACCGGGAGCGGACGTTCCGGGTGTACGCCGATCCGGCCGGGCACCCGTTCTGTCTCTGCGCCTGCTGAGAACCGGCCGGCCGACGCCCCGGGGGTTCAGGCCTCGGGGGCGTCCAGCTGCTCGATCGTCGCGTGGGAGGGGCCGCGGCGGGTCCGCAGGTCCCGGGCCACGTCCTCGGCGGCGCGCAGCACCCGTACGGCGTTCTGCCAGGTGAGCTTCGCCAGGTCGGATGCGGACCAGCCGCGGCCGAGCAGCTCCGCGATCAGGTTCGGGTAGCCCGCGACGTCCTGGAGGCCCTGCGGGAGGAACGCGGTGCCGTCGTAGTCGCCGCCGATGCCTACGTGGTCGATCCCGGCGGCCTCGCGCATGTGGTCGAGGTGGTCGGCGATGGTGGCCACCGTCGCCATCGGGCGGGGGTTCGCCGCCTCGAACGCGGCGTGGACCTTCATCCCGCGCTCGGTGGTGTCCAGGTGGTGCAGTCCCTGGGCGCGCATGTTCTCGTCGGCGGAGATCGTCCAGGCGACGGCCTCCGGCAGCACGAACTTCGGCACGAAGGTCGCCATCGCGATGCCGCCGTTGGCCGGGAGCTTGGCCAGGACGTCGTCGGGGATGTTGCGCGGATGGTCGCAGACCGCCCGCGCCGAGGAGTGCGAGAACATCACCGGTGCGGCGGAGGTGGCGAGCGCGTCGCGCATCGTCGTCGCAGCGACGTGCGAGAGGTCCACCAGCATGCCGGTGCGGTTCATCTCCCGTACGACCTCGTGGCCGAACGGGGAGAGTCCGCCGACGCCCGGGGCGTCCGTCGCCGAGTCCGCCCACGCGATGTTGTCGTTGTGGGTGAGCGTCATGTAGCGGACACCGAGGGTGTGCAGGGCGCGCAGGGTGCCCAGCGAGTTGTGGATGGAGTGGCCGCCCTCGGCCCCCATCAGGGAGGCGATCCGGCCCTCGGCGCGGGCCGTCTCCATGTCGTCGGCCGTCAGCGCGCGGCGCAGGTCGGCGGGGTACCGCTCCAGCAGCTCGGCGACCACGTCGATCTGTTCCAGGGTGGCGGCGACGGCGTCGTCGCCCGCCATGTCGGACCGTACGTAGACGGACCAGAACTGGGCCCCGACTCCCCCGGCACGCAGCCGGGGGATGTCGGTGTGCAGATGGGCCGACTGGTCGGTGGCGATGTCGCGGGCGGCCAGGTCGTAGCCGACCTGTTCGCGCAGCGCCCACGGCAGGTCGTTGTGCCCGTCGACGACCGGGTACTCCGCGAGGAGTTCCCGGGCGTGCTCCAGCCGGTCCGTCACGGTGCCTACTTCCCGAAGCCGAAGGAGTCGGGGTTCCCGACCTTGTTGCGCAGCCGCTTGCCCTTCTCGGTGGCCTGGTCGTTCAGGTCCGAGAGGAACTCCGTCATGCGGGTCCGCAGCTCGCCGTCGTGTGCGGCGAGGATACGGACGGCCAGCAGGCCCGCGTTGCGCGCGCCCGCGATGGAGACGGTGGCGACCGGGATGCCGGCGGGCATCTGCACGATGGACATGAGGCTGTCCATGCCGTCCAGGTACTTCAGCGGGACCGGCACGCCGATGACCGGCAGCGGGGTGACGGAGGCGAGCATGCCGGGCAGGTGGGCGGCGCCGCCCGCACCCGCGATGACCGCCTTCAGGCCGCGGCCCGCGGCGTTCTCGCCGTACGCGATCATCTCGCGCGGCATGCGGTGGGCGGAGACGACGTCGACCTCGTAGGGGATCTCGAACTCGTCGAGGGCCTTGGCCGCCGCTTCCATGACGGGCCAGTCGGAGTCCGAGCCCATGACGATGCCGACGACCGGCGCGGTGGAGGCGGGGGAAGTCATTCGGTGATCGTTCCTCGCAGGTAGTCGGCCGCGTGCCGGGCGCGCTCGCGCACGTCCGCCAGATCGTCGCCGTAGGTGTTGACGTGGCCGACCTTGCGGCCGGGCTTCACGTCCTTGCCGTACATGTGGATCTTGAGCTGCGGGTCGCGGGCCATGCAGTGCAGGTAGGCCTGGTACATGTCCGGGAAGTCGCCGCCCAGCACGTTGGACATGACCGTCCAGGTGGCGCGCGGGCGCGGGTCGCCGAGCGGGAGGTCCAGGACGGCCCGGACGTGGTTGGCGAACTGCGAGGTGATCGCGCCGTCCTGGGTCCAGTGCCCGGAGTTGTGCGGGCGCATCGCCAGTTCGTTGACGAGGATCTGCCCGTCGCGGGTCTCGAAGAGCTCGACGGCCAGGTGGCCGACGACACCGAGCTCCGCCGCGATCCGCAGGGCGAGCTGCTGTGCCTCGCCCGCGAGCCGCTCGTCCAGCTCGGGGGCCGGGGCGATGACCGTGTCGCAGACGCCGTCGACCTGGATGGACTCGACGACCGGGTAGGCGACGGCCTGGCCGTGCGGCGAGCGGACGATGTTGGCCGCCAGCTCCCGTACGAAGTCGACCTTCTCCTCGGCGAGGACCGGGACACCGGCCCGGAAGGGGTCGGCCGCGTCCGCCTCGGAGCGGACCACCCAGACGCCCTTGCCGTCGTAGCCGCCGCGCACGGTCTTGAGGATGACCGGGAAGCCGCCCGCCTCCTCGGCGAAGGCCGCGGCGTCGGCCGGGTCCTTCACGATGCGGTGGCGGGGGCAGGGCGCGCCGATCTCGGTGAGTTTCGCGCGCATCACCCCCTTGTCCTGGGCGTGCACCAGGGCGTCGGGGCCGGGGCGCACGGGGATGCCGTCCGCCTCCAGGGCCCGCAGGTGCTCGGTGGGCACGTGCTCGTGATCGAAGGTGATCACGTCACAGCCGCGCGCGAAGGCGCGCAGCGTCTCCAGGTCGCGATAGTCGCCCACGACGACTTCGCTCACCACCTGGGCCGCCGAGTCCTGCGCGGTGTCACTGAGGAGCTTGAACTTGATGCCGAGGGGGATGCCCGCCTCGTGGGTCATACGGGCGAGCTGACCGCCACCGACCATGCCGACTACCGGGAACGTCACTCCTCCAGGGTATCCGCACCCTCCGGGACCGTCCGACGATGCCCCGGGGCCCGGGGAGCGGGCACCCGGCCGGGTGGCGGGTGTCACAGCCTCGCCACACCTCCACCGGTACTCACGGGCAGCCGACGGGCGGCCTGGTTAGCATGGCTGGGTTGACGGAACCTGGAGCCGAACCGACAGACGGGCTAGCGATCACCATGAGCGAACGGGGCGCACTGCGGGCCCGGCTGGATCTGCTGGCCCGGGAGGTCGCCAAGTTCGGCGTCGTCGGCGCGATCGGCCTGGTCGTCAATATCGCCGTATCCAACCTGCTGTGGCGGTACACGGACATTCCGACGGTGCGGGCGGGTCTGCTGGCGACGTTCGTCGCGATCCTCTGCAACTACGTCGGCTTCCGCTACTGGACGTACCGGGACCGCGACAAGAGCGGCCGGACCCGGGAGCTGACGCTGTTCCTGCTGTTCAGCGCGGTGGGTGCGGTCATCGAGACCGGTGTGCTGTACGCGGCGACCTACGGCTTCGGCTGGAACAGCCCGGTGCAGAGCAATGTCTTCAAGATCATCGGCATCGGCATCGCGACGCTGTTCCGCTTCTGGTCCTACCGGACGTGGGTCTTCCGGGCGCTGCCTGACAAAGAGCCGGTGCTGAGCCCGGACGACTTCGTGCAGCAGGGGCGGGGCACGACCGTTCCCGCGCCCGCGGTCCGAGTCGAGGCCGCCGATCCGGCCCGGCGCTAGGACTTCCCCACCGGACTGCCCCCGGTCACCTCACCGGGCGTTCCGGTTCTTTTCTGTTCTGGGCCACCTGGCTGCTGAGGAACAGCGCGAAGACCGGCGGCTGCTGCTGGAGCAGTTCGAGGCGGCCGCCGTCCGCCTCCGCCAGGTCGCGGGCGACCGCGAGGCCGATGCCCGTCGAGTTGCGGCCGCTGATGGTCCGCTCGAAGATCCGCGCGCCCAGGTCCGCGGGGACCCCGGGGCCCTCGTCCGTCACCTCGATGACCGCCTGGTTCCCGGTGACCCGGGTGCGCAGCGCGACCGTGCCGCCGCCGTGCATGAGTGAGTTCTCGATCAGCGCGGCCAGCACCTGCGCGACCGCGCCGGGCGTGCCGACGGCGCTCAGTCCGTGCTTGCCGGAGCAGACGATGGCCCGTCCCTCGCTCCGGTAGGCCGGGCGCCACTCCTCGATCTGCTGCTTGACGATCTCGTCGAGGTCGAAGACGACGGCGGAGCCGGTCCGCGGGTCCCGGGCGTTGGTCAGCAGCCGCTGGACCACGTCCGTGAGGCGCTCGACCTGGGTGAGGGCGATGTTCGCCTCCTCCTTCACCGTCTCCGGGTCGTCGGTCACCGAGATCTCCTCGATGCGCATGGAGAGGGCGGTGAGCGGCGTACGGAGCTGGTGGGAGGCGTCGGCGGCGAGCCGGCGCTCCGCGGTCAGCATCCGGGCGATCCGTTCGGCGGAGGAGTCCAGGACGTCGGCGACCCGGTCCAGCTCCGGCACCCCGTACCGCTTGTGGCGCGGGCGCGGGTCGCCCGAGCCCAGGCGTTCCGCGGTCTCGGCGAGGTCGGTGAGCGGGGAGGCCAGCTTGTTGGCCTGGCGTACGGCGAGGAGCACGGCGGAGACGATGGCCAGCAGCGCCACCGCGCCGATGATCATCAGGGTGCGGCCGACCTCACGGGTGACGGCGGAGCGGGACTCCTCGACGGTGACCTTCTCGCCGTGCTCGCCCTCCTCCGTGGCGCTGATCACACTGCCGCCCGGGCGGTCGCCGACCTCGATGGGGGCGCGGCCGGGCATCTTGACCAGGGCGTAGCGCTTGTCGTCGATCTGTTCGGCCAGCACTCCGGGGTTGATCCGCTCGGCACCCAGGAGGCGGCTCTCGATGACACTGATCAGCCGCAGCGCCTCGGAGTCGACGCTCTCCTGGGCGCTGCTGCTGATGGTGCGGGTCTCCACGATGACGAGGGAGACGCCGAAGACGGCGATCACCACGAGCACCACGGCGAGGGTGGAGTTGATCAGTCTTCGGCGCATGACTGCTTCTGTACGTCAGCTCTTCTCGAAGCGGAAGCCGACGCCCCGGACCGTGGCGATGTAGCGGGGATTGGCGGCGTCGTCCCCGAGCTTCTTGCGGAGCCAGGAGATGTGCATGTCGAGGGTCTTGGTGGAGGACCACCAGGTGGTGTCCCAGACCTCGCGCATCAGCTGGTCGCGGGTGACGACCCGGCCGGCGTCCCGGACCAGGACCCGCAGCAGGTCGAACTCCTTGGCGGTGAGCTGGAGTTCCTCGTCGCCCATCCAGGCGCGGTGCGACTCGACGTCGATCCTGACGCCGTGGGTGGCGGGCTGCGGGGCGGGCTCGGTGGCGCCGCGGCGCAGCAGGGCCCGGACCCGGGCCAGGAGCTCGGCCAGCCGGAAGGGCTTGGTGACGTAGTCGTCGGCGCCGGCGTCGAGGCCGACGACCGTGTCCACCTCGTCGGCGCGGGCGGTCAGCACCAGGACCGGCACGGTGTGGCCCTCGGCACGGAGCCTGCGGGCGACTTCGAGGCCGTCCATCCCGGGCAGCCCCAGGTCCAGCACGACCAGGTCGATGCCGCCCTGGAGGCCGGCGTCGAGCGCGGTCGGACCGTCTTCGCGGACCTCGACCTCGTAACCCTCCCGACGCAGGGCACGAGCCAGTGGCTCCGAGATGGATGCGTCGTCCTCGGCGAGCAGTACACGGGTCATGCAGTGATGGTAGTCCGCGTGGACGACAACGAGTGAGGTGATCCAGAAGCCCTGCGGGTCTGCGCCCCGCTCGCACCCGGACCTTCGAATGTGGGAGTGTGTCCGCTCCTGGACCTGTGATCCATGTCTCAAGTCCTTTCATATCCCGCTCAGTCGTGTCGTATGGTGTTTCAACGCCTGTTGCACTACTCAAGGACCCTTGGGCAGCTCTTAACGCCGAGGGTCTCTTCTGTGTGCGGGGCCGGTACCCGCCGGCCCGGAAGTCCAGTGAATGACCTGTGGGCCGGGCCCGTACGCCGACGAGGGCGGAACGGGTGTGGATCCCGACGTGGTGGGCGTACCCGCGTCGGTGCCGGCCTCCCCCCACCGGGCGCGTACCGCTCACGAGGCGACGCGTCCCGACCAAGCAAGGATCGATCATGGCGTCCAGCCTGACGAAGGACCCGGCGAGCACCGCGGGCGGCGAGAAGACGTTCTTCGGCCACCCCCGCGGCCTGGCCACGCTCTTCATGACCGAGATGTGGGAGCGGTACAGCTTCTACGGCATGAAGGCGCTGCTCCCGCTCTACCTGATCGCGCCCGGTGGCATGCACATGAGCGCCACCACCGCGACGGCGATCTACTCCGTCTACATGGCGATGGTCTACCTGCTCGCCATGCCCGGCGGCTGGATGGCCGACCGCTTCTGGGGGCCGCGCAAGACGGTCGCCATCGGCGGCGGCGTGGTCATCCTGGGCCACATCACGCTCGCCGTGCCCAATTCCGCGACGTTCTTCGCGGGGCTCGTGCTCGTCGCGCTCGGTTCCGGCCTGCTGAAGGCCAACATCTCCACGATGGTCGGCCACCTCTACAAGGGCCCGGAGGATCCGCGCCGTGACGGCGGCTTCACGCTCTTCTACATCGGCATCAACATCGGCGCCTTCCTCGCCCCGCTGACCATCGGCACCGTCGGCGAGAACGTGAACTGGCACTTCGGCTTCGCGCTCGCCGCGATCGGCATGGCGCTGGGCCTCGCCCAGTTCATGCTCGGCACCCGCCACCTGAGCCCGGAGAGCGATGTCGTCTCCACCCCGGCGACGGAGCAGGAGAAGCGCTCCGTCCTGCGCAAGGGTCTGGTCTGGCTGATCGTCGCGGGCGTCTTCTACACCCTGCTCGCCGTCACCGGTAACTTCGCCGACTGGGCGCTGCTGCCGATCACCGTCGCCGGCCTGATCATCCCGGTCGCCGTGCTGGTGCGCATGAAGCGCGACAAGGAACTGACGACCACCGAGCAGTCCAAGCTGTCGGGCTACATCTGGTTCTTCGTGGTCGCCGCCGTCTTCTGGATGATCTACGACCAGAACGGCTCGACCCTGTCGATCTTCGGCGAGAACTCGACGACGAACACCCTGTTCGGCTTCGACTTCCCGACGTCCTGGTACCAGTCGCTGAACCCGGTCTTCATCATGGCGATCGCCCCCGTGGTCGCCTCGGGCTGGCTGTGGCTGAACAAGCGCGGCAAGGAGCCGAGCACCGCCGTCAAGTTCGCCTCCAGCCTCGTGCTGATCGGCATCTCGTTCGTGGTCTTCATGATCCCGCTGATCGACACCGCCGCCAACGGCGGCCGGGTCAGCCCGATGTGGCTGGTCGCGATCTACTTCATCCAGACGGTCGCCGAGCTCTGCCTCTCCCCGGTCGGCCTGTCGGTCACCACGAAGATGGCTCCGGCGAAGTACAGCTCCCAGATGATGGGTGTCTGGTTCCTCGCGGTCACCGCGGGCGACTCGGTGACCGGTCTGCTCACCTCCCCGCAGCTCGGCGTCGACCTGAACACCACGGGGGCGGTCGCCTTCGAGGCGGTCCTCGCGGTCATCGCCGGTGTCGGCATCTGGATGTACCGCAGGAAGGTCACCCAGCACATGAGCGACGCGGGCTGACCCTCCCGTTCCGCGCACAGGGGCCGCCGCACCGTCTCCACGGTGCGGCGGCCCCTTCCGTGTGCGTACGCGCCTCAGCTCAGCGGCCGGTGCGCAGCCTGCGCCACGGGGTGAACGTGAACACGGCGCCGCCCAGCAGGATCGCCGTGCCGGCGACCAGGCCGAGTGCGCGCAGGGACCCGTTGTCCTCGGCCCCGGTGGCCGCGAGCCCGCCGGAGGCCGTGCCGCCGCCCGCCGCCGCCGCTCCGCCGGAGCCCGCGGTGTCACCGCCCGACGCGCCGCCCTGCTGGGCGGTGGTGTCGAGTTCGAGGGACGCCTTCGTGGCGCCCTTGACCGTGCACGGGATGTTGATCTTCGAGGCGCCCAGCGTGACGTCGATCGTCAGGGTGCCGGGAGTCAGGGTCGACTTGCCGGAGGCGCCCGGCTTGTACGTCCCGGTCATGTCGGGCAGGTCGACGGGCTTGCCCGTCTTCAGGGGCTCCGGGTTGCCGGGCCCGGTGACCTTCACCGAACCCTTGTCGGCGCCGCCGACCACGATCTGCATGGACGGCTTGAGCGCACCGGCCGGCAGGTCCGCGGGGCTGTTCATGACGCCCTTGGCGGTCTTGACCGTGAGCCCGTAGCTGCCGCCGCTCTTCTTCGCGTTGATCGTCACCTTGCCCGCGATGTCCGGCGGACCCGGCGACTTGCAGGTGAAGTTGACGGCGACCTCCTTGCCCGGGAAGTCGGTGGCGCCGCCGCTGCCGCCGGAGGCCGTACCGCCTGAGGTGGTGCCACCGGCCGTCGTACCGCCCGAGGTGGTGCCGCCCGAGGTGGTGGTGCCGCCCGCGGTGGTTCCGCCGGCCGTCGTGCCACCGGCCGTGGTGCCGCCCGCCGTGGTGCCGCCCGCGGTCGTTCCCCCGGCCGTCGTGCCGCCGGTGGTGCCGCCGCCGTCCGTGACCTTGATCGTCGCGCCCGGCTGGACCGTCTCCTTCGGGGAGCACTTGGTGTCGGTGGAGATCGGCTTGGAGACGTTGATGGTGTACCCGTCGGGCGTCAGCGTCAGATCACCCGCCTTCTCCAGCTTCAGCGAGCCCTTCATGTCCGGCAGGATCATCGGGCTGTTCTTGGGGATCGCCGGGTTCTGCCGCGGGCCCTCCATCTTCAGGTCGCCGGTGGCGGCGCCGCCCAGCTTGATGGTGCCGGTCGGCTTGACGGTGTCCTTGTCGAGGTCGAGGACGTCGGGGTTGTTGGAGGCGGCCTGGACCGTCTTCCACACGACCTCGACGGTGTCCCCGACCTTCGCCTCGGCGGGCGCGGTCAGCTGCACCTTGGTGGTGCCCTGTACGGCCGGCAGTCCGGAGATGGCCGGGGGTATGCACTCCGTCTTGTACGAGATGTCGGCGGCCTGGGCCGGGCTCGCGGCCAGCAGCATGCCCGCCCCGCCGATCATCATCGCGACTCCCGCCGCGACCGTCCTGCGTTGCGTACTCACGAATGTCCCTTCGTCGTCGGGCTGTGCTCTGACGGTGCGGAATCAGGGGTGAACCACGGCAGTGCGGCCGTGGTGGTATCGGGGCCCGTGGCGGGCGCGGGACCGGTGGCCTGCGCCGGTGCGCGCCGCAGCTTCGGGAGTCTCACGCTCACGCCGGCGCGTGGGGACGGCCCCCGCCTGCGCCGGCCCGCCGCGTGCGCGGTGCGCGGCCGTACCTTGTCGACGACCGCCATGCCGATGCGGAAGACGGCCGCGGGCACGACGAGGCAGAGCAGGATCCAGAAGAGCGTCACGCCCCAGGGGCGGCCGACTCCCCACGGCTGCTCGGCCAGCACCTTCGTGCCGTACTTCAGTGAGATCTGGTAGTCGCCGTGGGCGCCGGCCGTCAGCTCGACGGGCAGTTCGATACGCGCCTTGCGGCCGGGCTCGACGGTCCCGCGCCACTGCCGTTCCTCCCACTGCGCGGCGAAGACGCCGTGTGCGGTCCCGACCTGGAAGACCGGGTCCTTGACCGGGGCGGAGCCCAGATTGCCGACCGTGAAGACGAGCCGGCGGGACGGCGGGGCGCCGAACCAGGTGAGGATGGAGCTGTCGCCCTCCAGGCGGGTGGCGGCGAGGACGGCGAGCTTCCCGTCGCCCGTCTGCTTCGGCAGGGCGGCGACCGGATGGCCCGCGACCACGAACACCGCGTCCGCGAGGGACTGTTCGCCGGTGACCGTGGCGACGTGGACCACGCAGGGGCACGGCACCGGTGGCTCGGCGACCGGCAGCTTCTTGGCGAAGGCGCCCTTCTTGTCGGTGGTGACGGCGCGGCCGTCCGCGTTGGCGCAGGAGTTGGTGCCGCCGATCACGCCGCGCGCGGGGGTGGACTGCCCGCAGACCAGCATCATGAGCAGGGTGCCGGGCCGCCAGCCCGTGCCCCGGACGGTGACCTCGCCGCCCTTGCCCGCCTGCTTCTGCGAGAGCGTGACCACCGGTTTCGGGTCGGCCGCGCTCCGGGCCGCCGCCCCGGCCCCGGTCGCGGTCAGCAGCAGGGCGGGCAGGAGCGCGGCCAGCAGGACGGCGCCCAGGACGGCCGCCCTGCCCCGGCCGTCGTTCCTGGATGGAGCAGGTCCGGTCCGTCGAGTCACGCTTCCCGTCCGTCCTGTCACGATTCCGCTCCCGCCTTCACCAAGTGCCTCTCGTCGGAGTGCTGTCGAAGTTCCGTGGCCGGGGCCGCCCCGTCGTCGCCGGGTGCGCCGCGCCGGGCGGCCCGCCTGCGCCGGATGCCGTACACGGCCGCGGCGCCGGCCACCAGGAGCAGGAGCGCGCCGCCGGTCACGGGCGCCCAGGGGACGAAGGCCGCCGACGCGGTCGCCTCGGCGTGCGCCCCGCCCGCCGACGTGACGCTCAGCCGTACGGTGACGGAGTCCAGGGCCGGGGCGTCCCGCCACGGCTCGGTGAGCCTCACCCGCTGACCGGGCAGCAGCTCCACCGGCAGGGTGCGGGCGTCGCGCCTGAACAGGGCGCCGAACAGCCCGTCCGCGCTGACGGACAGGCGGGGCACGAGGACCGCGTTGCCCCGGTTGACCAGCGTGTAGTGGATGGTCCGGCCGGACACCGCCACGTCCTCCACCGTGAGCGCCGCCAGCGTCGGACCGCCGACCCGCAGCTGGACCCGTACGCCCACCGAGCGGCCGCCGCTCTCGGCGACGATCGCGCCGGGGTGGTCGCCGGGCACCGCGTCCTGGGGCACGGTGAAGGAGACGGGCACGTCGGCACGGGTCCGGCCGGGCACGGTCACCTCGGTGCTCGCCGTCCGGAGCCAGGCCCCGGTCCCGGTGGAGCCGTGTGCGCCGCGCACCGCGAATCCGCCGCTCCCCGTGTTGTACGCGTCGGCGCCGCGCAGCCGTACCGTGACCGGCTTCGGCCCCGGATTGCTGAGCGAGAGCCGGTCCTGGAGGACGCTGCCGGGCAGGCCCTCCAGGTAGAAGTACGGTCTGCCCTCGTCCCGGCCCGGGCCGTTCGCCGCGGGCTGCGCCGTCCACGCCGGACCGGTGGGGTGCTCGGTGGCCCCGGCCGCCGGCGCCGTGGCGGCGGTGCACCACAGGACGGCGAGCAGGGTCAGGACGAGCACCGGGCGCCGCACGGCGGACGGCGGTCCGACGGCGGGCCCCGGGGAGGGGCGGATGGCGTGACCGGTCAACGGCGGCATGGGCGGCTCCCTGGTGCGTGACGGCGGCTGCGGCTCTCGCGGGGTCAGCCCGTGGCCCGCTGCCCGCGCCTGGTCAGCCACAGCACTCCGGCCGCACCGGTCAGCAGCACCGTGCCGCCGAGGGTGCCGAGCGCCACCGCCGAGTCCAGCGGTCCGGTCTTGGGCAGCGAGTCGTTGGTGTCCGGCGCGCTCGCGGCGCCGCCGGCCGCGGTGACGTCGAGGGAGAGCGAGGGCCCCGGATTGTTCGACGGGGTGCAGGTCGTCGTCGTACCGAGCGCCTTGATGGTGAGCACTCCGGCGGTGAAGTCGACCTTGCCGCTCTCCTTCGGGGTGTACGTCCCCGAAAGGTCGTTGATCTTGATGGGGCTGTTGGCGGGGATCGCCGTGGAGTTGGCCGGTCCGGAGACGCTGACCTGTCCCGGGTCGGCGCCGCCCACCTTGATCACCGCACTGGGGTTCATCGCTCCCTTGCCCAGCTCGACCGGGCTGGAGGAGACACCCTTCTGGAAGGACATGGTGAGCTTGTAGCCGCTGCCGCTCTTCACGCTCTTGATGTCGATCGGCGACACGGCGGCCTTGTCGCCGATCGGGGTCTTGCACTGGTAGTTGACGTCGACGACCGTCGCGTGGGCGGCGGGCGCGGCCATCAGCACCACCGCACCCGCAAGCCCGGACGCCAGCGCGAGAGCTGTTCGCTTCTGGTACGACACCTCGAGTTCCCCTCATGCCGGGAGTCGCCGCGCGCCGCTTCGTGCGGCACAAATAACTGACGACACATCAGATTGGGCGCTCAAGGTACGCCCGGGGCCTTGTGGAGGGAAGACAAAGAGCGCGCCGGATCGGCGCGCTCTTCAAGGGGCGTACAGGCCCGGGGGGACGAGCAGGGGAAACCCGCCCGGGGGCTACACGGGGGCGGCCAGTTCCGCCCAGACGGTCTTGCCGGGCTCGCCGGGCACCCGGACGACTCCCCAGTCCAGGCAGAGCCGCTGCACGATGAACATGCCGTGGCCGCCGGGCCGGCCGGCCCGGTGCGGGGTGCGGGGCGCGGGCTGGCCCGCTCCGCCGTCGGCGACCTCCACCCGCAGCGCCTTCGACGAGCGGGCGATGCGCAGCTCGTCGGGACCGTCCGCGTGCAGACACGCGTTGGTGACCAGCTCGGAGACGACCAGCAGGACGTCCTCGGCGGCGGCGCGGCGGTCGGCGGAGGCGGCGGGCAGCCAGCCCCAGTCGTGGAGCGCCTGGCGGGCGAAATCGCGGGCCGTCGGCACGATGCCGCTGACCTGCCGCAGGGACAGCGTGCGCCACTGCCGCTCCGCGGACTCCACCTGCCCGGAGGAGGGAGCGCCGACGCCCGCGTCCGCGCGGATGCCCGCATCGGCGCGTGCGCCAACCCCAGCGCCCTCCGGCTCGCGGCCGAGGTCGCCCGGCGGATGCTGCCGGGTGGTGCCCATCAGCGCTTCACCTCACCGATTCACCATGTCGCCATTGAACAGATACAGATACGAATACTGGTACGGAAACCGATACGGATACCGGAGGGACACGACGTGCGCCGGTCGCCGGGGCTCGCCGGGGTGTCTCCTGCCCGGCCGAATCGTGACAACACCCACTTCGGCTACGCGGATCGCGTGACACGGGCAACAGCTGGGGCGCCCGGGGCGTCGAAACGCGTCACGATCAGGTGTCCAGGGCCTCTTCGAGGGAGTCGTGGACGGTGAATACCGCCTCGGCCCCGGTGATCTCGAAGACCCGCGCCACCACCGGCAGCATTCCGGCCAAATGGACCCCTCCCCCGGCCGCCTCCGCCTTGAGGCGGGCACCGAGCAGCACGTTCAGCCCGGTGGAATCACAGAATTCGAGTTGCGAGCAGTCGACGACCAGGCGCACGCGCCCCTGCTCGACCGCGTGCTCCAAGGGCTCGCGCAGGAGGTCCGCCGTGTGGTGATCGAGCTCACCCACAGGCGTCACCACCTCACTGCGCCCCTCTGTCCGGGCCCCGACCTGAAGCCGGCCCCGGTTCGCACTGCCGACCGTCCCGCGGTCCATGCCCGATCCCTCTTCGCTCGTCACTGTCCGCATCAATGTGCATGCAGATGCGTTGCAGCTGTCGCTGACGTCTCTAAAACAGTACGCGTTCTGTGCGCCACGCGGTAGCCGAAGACCTCAACAAAGCGGACATATGGCGTCAATTGGCGCTTGTAACGACCCGCACGGACCGGGTAAGGGTAGGGGGACACCCAAAACACGGCCGGCTTCGGAGGCGCCGCTTCACCGCAGGAACACGTATGGGCATCGGCAGCCATATGCCGAGAACGATGGAGGAGACCATGTCACCCCGGCTCGACGAACCGCGTACCCACAACGCGACGTCGGCATGTCCTCAGGGACTGACCGAATCAGACTCCCCTGCTGCGGCCGTCCTGGACGGCACGCGCAACAGCACCACCAGCAGTGGCAGTGACACCAGCAGTACCGAAGACGACCACGGCGTGACCGACGGCCTCGAGGGACTCCCCGAGATCCCGCCCTACGCCGAAGTGGGCCCGCTGGACGCCAGGGCCCTGTCGAAGACGCTCTTCGCCCGGCTCGAATCCCTCGAAGAGGGCACGTACGAGTACTCCTACGTACGGAACACGCTCGTCGAGCTGAACCTGGCCCTGGTCAAGTTCGCCGCCTCCCGGTTCCGCTCGCGCAGCGAGCCGATGGAGGACATCATCCAGGTCGGCACCATCGGCCTGATCAAGGCGATCGACCGCTTCGAGCTCAGCCGGGGCGTCGAGTTCCCGACCTTCGCCATGCCGACCATCATCGGCGAGATCAAGCGCTTCTTCCGCGACACCAGCTGGTCCGTGCGCGTCCCGCGCCGCCTGCAGGAGCTGCGGCTCGACCTGGCCAAGGCGGGCGACGAGCTCGCCCAGCAGCTGGACCGCGCGCCCACCGTGGGCGAGCTCGCCGACCGCCTGGGCATCAGCCACGACGAGGTCGTCGAGGGCATGGCCGCGAGCAACGCGTACACCGCGAGCTCGCTGGACGCCAAGCCCGAGGAGGACGAGAACGAGGGCGCGCTGGCCGACCGGATCGGCTACGAGGACCACGGTCTCGAAGGCATCGAGTACGTCGAGTCCCTGAAGCCGCTGATCGCCGCGCTGCCGGGACGCGACCGCACGATCCTCTCGCTCCGGTTCGTCGCCAACATGACGCAGTCGGAGATCGGTGAGGAGCTCGGCATCTCGCAGATGCACGTGTCGCGGCTGCTCTCCCGCACCCTGGTCAAGCTCCGCAAGGGACTGACCCTGGACGAATGAGCGGGCACCCGCAACCCGCTTGCGAGGACTGCCGGATCAAGGACCTGCCCCGTCGAGGGGCAGGTCCTTCCGCGTTCAGCGGGCCCGGTCAGCCGCTGTGCGGTGCCACGGCGCGCTCGCCGCGCCGCCAGACCTCGTGGACCAGCGGTACGCCCGGCCGGTAGGCGAGGTGGACATGGCTGGGGGCGTCGAGGACCACCAGGTCGGCGCGGGCACCGGGGGCGATCCGGCCGATGTCGTCGCGGCGCAGGGCGGCCGCGCCGCCGGCCGTGGCGGACCAGAGCGCCTCGTCGGGGGTCATCCCCATGTCGCGGACGGCGAGGGCGATGCAGAAGGGCATCGACGAGGTGAACGACGAGCCCGGGTTGCAGTCCGTGGAGAGCGCGACGGTGGCGCCCGCGCCGAGGAGGCGGCGGGCGTCGGGCCAGACGGCCCGGGTGGAGAACTCGGCGCCGGGGAGCAGGGTCGCGACGGTCCGCGACTGGGCCAGCGCGTCGACGTCGGCGTCGGTGAGGTGCGTGCAGTGGTCGGCGGACGCGGCATCGAGCTCGACGGCGAGCTGGACACCGGGACCGTGCCCGAGCTGGTTGGCGTGCACCCGGGGGTGCAGCCCCTTGGCGCGGCCCGCGGTCAGGATCGCCCGCGCCTGGTCGCCGTCGAAGGCGCCCTTCTCGCAGAACACGTCGATCCAACGGGCGTACGGGGCACAGGCGTCGAGCATCGGTCCGGTGACCAGGCCGACGTATCCGGCCGGGTCGTCGGCGTAGTCCGGGGAGACGATGTGGGCGCCGAGGAAGGTGACCTCGTCGGTGTGGCGGGCCGCGATGCGCAGCGCGCGGGCCTCGTCCTCGACGGTGAGGCCGTAGCCGGACTTGGTCTCGAAGGTCGTGGTGCCCTGGCGCAGCGCCTCGGCGAGGTAGCGCGCGACGTTGGCGGAGAGCTCGTCGTCGGTGGCGGCGCGGGTGGCGGCGACGGTGGTCCTGATCCCGCCGGCGCTGTAGGCGCGGCCGGACATGCGGGCGTTGAACTCCTGGGTGCGGTCGCCCGCGAAGACGAGGTGGGAGTGGGAGTCGACGAAACCGGGGATCACGGCCCGGCCGCCCGCGTCGACGGCGTTGTCAGTGGCGGGTGCTTTGCTTGATTCACCGGTCCAGACGACCCGGTCGCCCTCGATGACGACGGCCGCGTCCTGGATCAGTCCGAGGGGGGAACCGTCACCGAGGGAGGGGTCGTTGGTGACCAGTGCGGAGATGTGGGTGAGGGCGGTCGTCGTCATCGGGGGGCTGCTCTCCTTGCGGGTGGGCGGTGCGGGGGTCTGCGTCCCGCTGCTCAGCGGTGCAGGGCCGCGACGGCTGTGGCGAGCGCCCGGGGGACGTCGGCGACCAGCTCGTGATGTCCGTCGCGCACGATGTGCCGGCCCGCGACCACCGTGTGGCGCACATCGGCCGCGGAAGCGGCGAATACGGCGGTCTCCGCTGCCAGCCTGGGCACCGGCCCCGCGGTCCTGACGGAGTCCAGGGCGATCGTCACCAGGTCGGCGGGGGCGCCGGGTTCGAGCGTGCCCGCCTCCGGCCGGCCGAGCGCGGCGTGGCCGTCGGCGGAGGCGGCGCGCAGCAGTGCGGCGGCCGTCCAGTGGCCGCGGGTCCGGGTGCGCAGGCGTTCGTTGAGCTCCATCGCGCGCGCCTCCTCGAAGAGGTCGATCACGGCGTGGCTGTCGCTGCCCAGCGAGAGCGGCGAGCCGGCCCGCTGGAGGGCGACGGCGGGGCCGATGCCGTCGGCCAGGTCGCGTTCGGTGGTGGGGCACATGCAGGTGCCGGTGGCCGTCGAGCCGATGAGCTCGATGTCCTCGGCGGTGAGGTGCGTGTTGTGGACGCCGGTGGTGCGCGGTCCGAGGACCCCGTGGTCGGCGAGGAGCCGGGTGGGGGTGCGGCCGTGGGCGGCGAGACAGGCGTCGTTCTCCGCGGTCTGTTCGGAGAGGTGGACATGGAGCGGTGCCTGCCGCTGGTCGGCCCACTGGGCGACGGTGGCGAGCTGGTCGGCGGGGACGGCCCGCACCGAGTGGATCGCGGCGCCGATCAGGGTGTGCTCGTCGCCCTTGAGGAGGGAGGCGCGCTCGGCCCAGGCGTCGGCGGTGGTGTCCGAGAAGCGCTGCTGGTGCCGGTCGGGCGCCTGGTACTGGGAGGGCCGGCGGCCGAACCCGGCGGCGAGGTAGGCGGTGTCCAGCAGGGTGATCCGGATGCCGGCCTCGCGGGCGGCCGCGATCAGGGCCTCCCCCATCGCGTTCGGGTTGTCGTAGGGGACGCCGCCCGGCGCGTGGTGCAGATAGTGGAACTCACCGACCGCGGTGATGCCCGCCAGTGCCATCTCGGCGTACACGGCACGGGCCAGTTCGTAGTACGTGTCGGGGGTGAGCCGGGACGCGACCTGGTACATGATCTCGCGCCAGGTCCAGAAGGTGCCGGAGCCGACCTGGACGGTGGAGCGCAGGGCGCGGTGGAAGGCGTGCGAGTGGGCGTTGGCGAGCCCGGGCAGGGTGAGCCCGCGCAGCACGGTCGCGCCCGGCGGCGGCGCCTCGACGCCGGTCCGCACCCCGGCGATCCGTCCGCCGGCCACCTCCAGGACGACACCCGGCTCGACATGGGTGCCGAGCCAGGCATGGGCCAGCCAGTACGTCACGGCACCGGGCCTGCCCATGGGCTCCGTCGTCAGCTCCGTCGTCAGCGGCACGCGAGACCTTCCAGTACGTCGGCGAGTGCGATCACCCCGGCCACGCAGTCGTCCTCGGCGGCGTGTTCGGCCGGCGAGTGCGAGATCCCGGTGGGGTTCCGTACGAACAGCATGGCGGTTGGCACCGAAGCGGACAAAATACCCGCGTCGTGTCCCGCTCCGGTGCCGAGCACGGGCACGTCGCGCCCGGTGTCCCGGACGGCGGAGCCCTTCAGGAGCGCCCCCAGCTCGTCGCGCAGGGCGTGCTGGAACTCCACGACGGGCGTGAACGACTCCCGTACGACGTCGAGGCCGATGCCGGCCCGCTCCGCGTGGTCCCGGGCGGCGCGTTCGATGCCGGCGACGACGGTGTCCAGGGTGTCCTGGTCGGCGGCGCGGGAGTCGAGCCAGCCGCGCACGAGGGAGGGGATCGCGTTGACCCCGTTCGGCTCGACGGCGATCTTGCCGAAGGTGGCCAGGGCGCCTGCCAGTTCCGCCTCCCGGCGGGCGGCGAGCACGGTCTCGGCGTACGTGAGCATCGGGTCGCGGCGGTCGGCGAGCCGGGTGGTGCCCGCGTGGTTGGCCTCGCCGCGGAAGTCGAACCGCCAGCGTCCGTGCGGCCAGATCGCGGAGGCGATGCCGACCGGGTCCCCGGACAGGTCTAGCGCGCGCCCCTGCTCGACATGGAGCTCGACGAACGCGCCGATACGGGCGAGCCGCGCGGGGTCGGGTCCGATGGCGTCGGGGTCGTACCCGGCCGCCTCCATGGCCTGCGGCAGGGTGACACCGTCGCCGTCGCGCAGCCGGTGCGCGGCCTCGACGGTCAGCTGCCCGGCGGCGAGCCGGGAGCCGACACAGGCCAGACCGAAGCGCGCGCCTTCCTCGTCACCGAAGTTGGTGATGGCCAGCGGCCGGGCGAACTCCACTCCCCTGCGGCGGAGTTCATCGAGCGCGGCGAAGGAGGAGACGACGCCGAGCGGCCCGTCGAAGGCCCCGCCGTCCGGGACGGAGTCGAGGTGCGAGCCGGTGACGACGGCGTCCCCGGCCAGCGGGTCGCCGAGCCAGGCCCACTGGTTGCCGTTGCGGTCGGTCTCCAGGACCAGCCCGCGCGCCTCGGCCTGCGCCCGGAACCAGGCGCGGCAGTCGGCGTCGGCGGCGGTCCAGGCGTAGCGCCGGTACCCGCCGCTTTCCGGGTGCCGCCCGAGCGGCGCCAGCTCCCGCCACATGTCCTGGAACGAGGGCTGCGGGCCGCCGCCCGGCCGTCCGCCCGCCGCCGCGGAGCCCGGAGCCGTCACGCCTCGCCCTCCGCCATCGGCACCCGGACACCCTTGTCGGCCGCCACGGAGTCCGCGATGTCGTACCCGGCGTCCACATGCCGGATGACGCCCATGCCCGGGTCGTTGGTCAGCACCCGGCGGATCTTCTCGCCCGCCAGCTTCGTACCGTCGGCGACGGTCACCTGGCCGGCGTGCAGGGAGCGGCCCATGCCGACCCCGCCGCCGTGGTGGATGGAGACCCAGGAGGCTCCCGAGGCGACGTTGACCATCGCGTTCAGCAGCGGCCAGTCGGCGATCGCGTCGGAGCCGTCGAGCATGGCCTCGGTCTCGCGGTACGGGGAGGCCACGGAACCGCAGTCCAGGTGGTCGCGCCCGATCGCCAGCGGCGCGGCGAGCTCGCCGCTCGCCACCATGTCGTTGAACCGCTCGCCGGCCCGGTCCCGCTCGCCGTAGCCGAGCCAGCAGATGCGGGCGGGCAGTCCCTGGAAGTGGACGCGCTCGCCGGCCATCTTGATCCAGCGGTGCAGCGACTCGTTCTCCGGGAAGAGCTCCAGCATCGCCTTGTCGGTCTTGTGGATGTCGGACGCCTCACCCGACAGGGCGGCCCAGCGGAACGGGCCCTTCCCCTCGCAGAACAGCGGCCGGATGTACGCGGGCACGAAGCCGGGGAAGTCGAAGGCCCGCTCGTAACCGGCGAGTTGAGCCTCGCCGCGGATCGAGTTGCCGTAGTCGAAGACCTCCGCGCCCGCGTCCATGAAGCCGACCATCGCCTCGACGTGCCGGGCCATCGACTCGCGGGCGCGCTGGGTGAAGTCTGCGGGCTTCTCGGTGGCGTAGTCGGCCATGTCGTCGAAGTCGACCCCGAGCGGGAGGTAGGCCAGCGGGTCGTGCGCGCTCGTCTGGTCGGTGACGATGTCGACCGGGGCGCCCTCGGCGAGCATCCGGGGCAGCAGCTCCGCCGCATTGCCGAGCAGCCCGATCGACAGAGGCCTGCGCGCGTCCCGCGCCTCGGTGGCAAGCTGGAGGGCGTGCTCCAGGTTGTCGGCCTTCACATCCAGGAAGCGGTGCTCGATACGGCGCTCGATGGCGCGCGGGTCGCAGTCGATACAGATCGCGACGCCGTCGTTCATCGTGACGGCGAGCGGCTGGGCGCCGCCCATGCCGCCGAGCCCGGCGGTCAGCGTGATCGTCCCGGCCAGCGTGCCGCCGAACTTCTTCGCGGCGACCGCGGCGAACGTCTCGTACGTGCCCTGGAGGATGCCCTGGGTACCGATGTAGATCCACGATCCGGCGGTCATCTGGCCGTACATGGTGAGCCCGAGCGCCTCCAGGCGGCGGAACTCCTCCCAGTTCGCCCAGTCGCCGACCAGGTTGGAGTTGGCGATCAGGACCCGGGGAGCCCACTCGTGCGTCTGCATGACGCCGACCGGCCGCCCCGACTGGACGAGCATCGTCTCGTCCTGCTTGAGCGTCTGCAGCGTGCGGACCATCGCGTCGAACGAGCGCCAGTCGCGGGCCGCCTTGCCCGTGCCGCCGTAGACGACGAGCTTGTCGGGGTGCTCGGCGACCTCGGGGTCGAGGTTGTTCTGCAGCATGCGCAGGGCGGCTTCCTGCTGCCATCCCAGGGTGCTCAGTCCGGTACCGCGCGGTGCCCGTACGGGGCGGGGTCCTGACATGCCAGATGCCTCCTCGCGACTGTGAATTTTCTATTCACATCTTGGTTGTCTGAATAGCTTCAGTCAACAGGGCGGGACGGGAGACCTCCGGACCGGCCACCTCCGGTTCCGTGGCGGGGCATTCTCCCCAACCTCGCGCATGTACCAATGGAAAATGCCAGAACCTCCACCTGGCGTGAGCACGTTGCGTAACCTCGGGGTCACAGCCGCACGCACCGTCGGAGGGGAGTCCGCGTGCCCGGAATCGACGAGTGCCTGCTCGATGTCATGAGACTGCCCGGTGCCCGTGGTGCCGCCGTGGTCGACTGGACGAGCGGTCTCGCCCTCGGCACCATCGGCGACTCGCCCAACGGCGATCACGAGGCCACCGCGGCGGAGACGGCGGAGGTGGCCCGCATGGCCGCCGAGCAGCCCGCCTTCGCGTCCGCCTCGCCCGAGCCCTCAGGCACCGAAGCCGAGGCGATACCTGCCCCGGTCGAGGACGTCATCGTCACCACCCGCGCCGGTTACCACATCCTCCGGTTCGTCGAGACGGACTTCGACAGCAGCGTCTTCCTCCACCTGTGGCTGGACCGCGCGGAGGGAAACCTGGCCCTGGCCCGGATACGGCTGGGCGAGATGGCCGAGCGGCTGGTCCTGGCATGAGTGCGGCAGCCCCCTCGACCGCCCCCGGCCCGGCAGGTGTCCTCTCACCCATGCTCCAGCGCCTCGCCTCCGAACGCGCCACCGGCGCCCTGATGCGCGACCGCGGCACCCTCTACCTCGCCGACGGCAAGGTGGTGCACGCCGAGAGCCCGGCCACCCCCGGCATCGACGTCCTGCTCACCCGGGGCGGTGCGCTCCGCCGCGAGGGCTGGTGGGACGCGGTCGCCCAGGCCGGTGCCGGGCAGCGGGTCGGCCGCTACCTCGTCGACAGCGGCCGGGTGCCCGGCGGCGCGCTGGAACTGTGCCATCTGGGCGCCCTGTACGACGCGGCGTTCTTCGCCCTCGCCCCGACCCGGACCCCGGCCCGCTTCCGCTACGGGGTCGCGCACTGGATCGGCCCGGTCCGCCCCGTCCCCGTGGACGCCGTGCAGCGCGAGACGCTCCGGCGCCGGGAGTTACTGGACCGGATCTGGCCCGAAGCGGTCACCGACAGCGCCCCGCTGGTGCGGACCGGCCAGGCGGCCGACTCCCCCGTGCCGCCGCGCCAGCGCCGCGTGCTGGAGCGCGTGAACGGGGTGCGTACGGCCACGGACATCGCGCAGGAGCTGGGCAGGTCCGCGTTCCACACCCTGGTCGACCTGCGCCGGCTGGCAGCCGCCGGACTGGTCGCGGCGGTACGCGAGGCGACGGACACCGCCGCCACCGCCGCCGGCCGGATCACGCTCCCCGAGGTCACGGCCGACCCCGACGTCGCCCTGTTGCGCCGGCTCCGAGACGCATTGGAGGCCCTGTGATACGCGCGCTCAGACAGCGTGCCGGGAGGAGACAGCTGATGGTGCCCGAGGCCGAAGTGCAGGATGTCCTGGCCGAGCTCCAGCGGTTACGGGCACGGGTTCCGCTCCTCTCCGGCGCCCTGGCGGCCAGCACCGACGGCCTCGTCCTGGCCCACGACACCCCGGGCGTCGAGGCGGAGGGCGTCGCCGCCCTGACCGCGGCCGCGCTCGGCGTCGCGATCCGGATGACGGACGCGACCGGCCGGGGCGGCTTCCGCGAACTCCTCGTCCGCGGCGAGTCCGGCTACATCGCGACGTACGCGGCAGGCTCCTCGGCCGTCCTGACCCTCCTCGCCGAGGACCGGATCAACGTCGGCCGGCTCCATCTGGAGGGCCGCAGGTCCGGCTCCCGGATCGGCGAGCTCGTCGACACCGCCCTGGAACGCGCCCCGCAGCCGGCTCCCGGCCCGCGCGCCCCGGCGCCACGCACCCCCCAACAGCCGGGACCGCTCCCGCACCGCACGACATGACCCCGCACGAACCCGGCACCACCCAGAAACGGAACCGGTCCACCCGACCGGTCAGGGAAAGGAAACGAGCACTCATGGCGAACACCGAAGCGTCACTGAAGGAAGCGATGTCGTCCATCGAGGGCACCACCGGTGTCGCCCTCGTGGACTACACGAGCGGCATGGCCCTGGGCACCCTCGGCGGCGGCAAGGAATTCAACCTGGAGGTCGCGGCCGCGGGCAACACCGACGTCGTACGCGCCAAGCTCCGCACCATGGAGCACCTCGGGATCCAGGACGAGATCGAGGACATCCTGATCACCCTGGGCAGCCAGTACCACCTGATCCGGCTCCTCAAGACCGCCCGTGGCAGCAACGGCCTGTTCCTCTACCTCGTCCTGGACGCGAGCCGCGCCAACCTGGCCATGGCCCGCCACCAGCTGAAGAAGATCGAGGCGGACCTGGACGTCTGAGCGGGGTCCTTGTGGTGCGGGGTTCCGTCCTCAATCGCCGGACGGGCTTGTGTGCGGGTCCCCCGCCGGTTCGCCCTTGTCCGGTGGGTGGGGGTGGGGGCCCTCCGGGGCGTCTCCTCAAAAACTGGCGTGGCAACCCGACACGTTGCAGGGGCCGGGTAGTACGCCATTTTTCTGCGGGGACGCCCCTGCACGCCCCCACCCACTCTCACGTGCGTCTGAACACCGGCGATACGAACGCCGCAGACGCAAGGCGGCCGGGTCCGGGGCCGTGCAGGGGAGTCCCCGCAGGACGACGAACGGATACCGGGGTTCGTTCGCGTGGGACTGGAAACGTTCGTCGTTTGAGGAGACGCCCCGGAGGGGCACCGGACCCCCACCCACCGGGCCACGGCGCACCCCGCGGGGAACCCGCACCAACAAGCCCGTCGAGGGGGTCCCCCCATGCCCTTAAGGCTATGGGGGAGATTGAGGACGGAACCCCGCACCAAGGACCGGCGCAACGTCACTCGATGAACAGGCCCCGGGCCACCGCCCCCGCGTCGAACTCCTCCAGGCGGGCCTGCGCTTCGGGGAGGCTGTCGCACATGGCCTCCAGCAGGACCCGGCCGAGGAGCATCGGCGCACACGCGGTGTCGAAGGCGAGCCCGGTCCCTACGGCGGCCGGGATCAGCAGGTCGCTGTGGCGGGCCACGGGGGCGAAGGCGGAGTCGGCGACCGACACGACGGTCAGCCCCTGGTTCCGCGCGTAGCCGAGGGCGTCCACGACCTCGCGGGGGTGGCGCGGCAGCGCGAAGCAGATCAGGGCCGTGGCCCCGGCACGCCGGGCCGCGTCGATCCGGTCGTGCAGCATGCTGCCGCCCTCGTCGAGCACCCGGACGTCGGGGTGCACCTTGGCGGCGAAGTAGCCGAAGCCCCGCGCCTGCGACGACGCGGCGCGCAGCCCGAGCACGGGCAGCGGGCGTGAGGCGGCGAGCAGCCGGCCGGCCCGTTCGACGGGGCCCGGGTCGGCGAGCAGTTCGGCGAGGTGGCGCAGGTTCTCGATCTCGCCGAGTACGGCCTGCTGGTACTCGTTGTACGTGTCCTCCGCTGCGCCGTCGGCCGCTCCGGCCGGGGCGACCTCGCGCAGGTGCTTGCGCAGTGCGGGGTAGCCGTCGAACCCGAGGGCGACGGCGAAGCGGGTGACGGAGGGCTGGCTGACCCCGGCCAGTTCGGCCAGTTCGACGCTGGAGAGGAACGGCGCGTCGCCGGCCCTGCGCACCATCGAGTGCGCGATGCGGCGCTGGGTGGGTGTGAGCCTGCGCCCCTCGAACAGCTGTTGCAACCGCGCGGCCGGGCTGCTCCCGCTCATCCTGTCCCCTCGGTAGACCGTGCGCGCCGAGACCGGCACCGACGGATCCATTCAGCCAGCAAGGCGTCTGCATGTCCATATGCAGACGCCTGTCGCGCAGCTATCCGGGCAGACCGGCCCGTTCGGCGAGCACGGCGAGGGTCTCGCGCAGCCGGTCCCGGAAGGCGTCGTCGAGGCCGGCCGTCAGCTCCTCGTCGATGGCGCTCGCCGTCGACGTGCAGATGCCGAGCAGTTCACGGCCCCGGTCGGTGAGGGTGAGGATCTGGCGGCGCCGGTCGCCGGGGTCGCGCTCCCGGCCGACCGCGCCGAGTTCCTCCAGGTGATCGGCGAGGCCCACGACCAGGCTGGGGGTGACCCGCATGGTGCGGGCGATCTCCTGCTGCGAGGCGGCGGCGCCACTGGCCAGCAGGGCCATCAGCCCGGCGTGCTTGGGCTTGAGCCCGTGCGCGGCGATCCGTTCGGCGAACAGCTCGGCGGTGATCGCGCCGACCGTGCCGAGCCGGAAGCTCACGGTGTCGGTCAGCTTGTCCCGCTTGACATCCTTCACGCGTCGCACCATATCATCGGGTAATCATTCAGAGTCTTAATGATTCACGAGGTGACGAGATGCGACGTTCCCTGACCGTCCTCAACGCGGCCATGGCGGCCGGTTCGGCGGCCGCGGCCGTGATCGGAGTGGTGCGCCCCGCGCTCCTGCTCCCGCCCGGCACCGAGCCGACGGCCGGGCTGCGGGTCTACGCGGAGGCGTACGCGGTCCGCGCCGTCCCGCTCGCCGCCGCACTGGGGTACCTGCTGCGCGGGGAGCGACGCGGGCTCGTCCCGGTCCTCGCGGTGGCGGGCGCGGCGCAGCTCGGCGACGCGTGCATCGGGATCACCCGGGGGATCCCCGGCATGGCGGTCGGCGGGACGCTCTCGGCGGGCGTCCACCTCGCCTCCGCCTGGTGGCTGACCCGCCGTACCCGGGCAGCCGCCCTGGGGAGCGCGGCATGAAGTCGCTCAACCTGCTGATCGTCTTCCTGTCGGAGCTGGCCGTCATCGGGTCCGTCGCCACCTGGGGCTTCACTCTCGGCACGGGGTGGATACCGCGGCTGATCGCCGGCATCGGCGGGCCGGTCCTGATGATCGCGCTGTGGTGGCTGTTCGGCGCACCCGACGCACCCCACAAGGTGCACGGCGCGGCGCGGGTGCTCTTCGAGACCGGCTGGTTCGGCGCGGGTGCCGTGGCCCTGGCGCTGGCCGGGTACGCCGTTCCGGCCCTGGTCCTCGCCCTCGTCATGGCCGCCTCCAAGGGCCTCGCCGTGGCCTGGCACCAGTAGGCCCCCGAAAACCGGGGGGTTAGCCCCACTGACCCGGCCGCCCCCGGTTCGTACCGTAGGACCATGGACGCACCCGACACCGAGCTCAAGAAGGAGCTCAACGCCACCCTCCAGGCCCGCGGCGAGCTGGGGTCCGAGTACGAGTCCGCGCTCGTCGAGTCGTTTCTGGAGAAGGTCGAGCAGCGGCTCGACAGCACGCTGGACCGGCGGGTCCGGCGCCATCTCGCCGAACAACAGATCGTCGTCGCCCGTGGGGCGCGCTCCCCGGAGCCGGCGATGGGGCATTTCGGTGAGCGCTTCGGATTCGCGATCATCTCGCTGGTCCTGGCGATCCCGCTGTCCGCCATCGGGGTGGCGAACGCGGGGCTCGCGGGGCTCGTCGTGGCGTGGCTCGGCATCGTCGGGGTCAACGCCTTCCAGGCGGGCCACGCAGGTCGGCTGTTCCGGCGGCGCGAACAGCGGCGTACGGAATCCGACTGGGAGGACTGAGCGGGTCCGTACGGCGGGGCTCATGCCTGACGGGTCGGCAGGACGACCATCTGGCGCAGGTTGATGTGGCGTGCCCGGCTGGTCGTGTAGGCGATCAGATCGGCGATCTCGTCGCTCGACAGCCCGCCGAGCGCGTCGAACATGCCGTCGAGCTGGCCGCTCAGTTCGGCGTTGTCGACGTGGCCGGCCAGTTCCGAGTCCGTGAGGCCCGGCTCGATGTTCGTCACCCGGACGTCGCGCGGGCCCAGTTCGGTGCGCAGTGACGCCGAGAGGTAGCTGAGCGCGGCCTTCGTCGCGCCGTACACCGCGTAGTTGGGGAACGTGATGTGCGCGCCGATCGACGAGATGTTGACCAGGTCGGCGGTGCGTCCCTCGGCGGCGGCCGCCACCAGGTCGGCGGTGAAGGCCCGGATGACGCGCAGGGCGCCCGCCACGTTGGTGTCGAGCATCCGCTGCCACTCGTCGGTGCGGCCCGCGTCCACGGGGTTGGGCAGCATCACACCGGCCGCGTTGACCACCAGGTCCACCCGGCCGAACTCCGCGTGGATCCGCTCGGCGGCGGCGTCCACGGATGCCTGGTCGGTGACGTCGGTGACCACGGCGAGCGCCCGGCCGCCGTCGGCGGTGATCTTGCCGGCCAGTTCCTCCAGCCGCTCCGCGCGGCGGGCCAGCAGCGCCACGCTGACGCCCTGGGCGGCGAGCAGCCGGGCGGTGGCGTTCCCCATGCCGCTGGCGGCTCCGGTGATGACGGCGGTGCGGCCTGCGAGCGTTCCGTACGACATGTGCGTGCTCCTCGGTGTGCGGTGCCGCCGGGACGACCGCCCGGCGTTGACCCCACTGTGCGGCGGCGCGCGACGGCTACCCAGGGGGGCGTCCTTCCTGGGTCCGGCAGTACCAGGCTGGGCGGCGGCGGGTCTTCTACGATCGGCGGCATGGACGGCGACCTCGGAGACTTCCTCCGCTCACGACGCGCACGTATCCAGCCCGAGGACGTGGGGCTCAACTCCTACGGGCGCAGGCGCGTCCCCGGGCTCAGGCGCGAGGAGGTCGCGCAACTCGCGGGCGTCAGCGTCGACTACTACATCCGGCTGGAACAGGGGCGCGGCCCCAGCGTCTCGGACGCCGTGCTCGACGCGATAGCCCGGGTGCTCCGGCTGGACGGGACGGAGCACGCCTACCTGCGCACGGTGGCCCGCCCCGCGGCGCGCAAGGCGGCGCCTTCCGCCGCGCAGCGGGTGCGGCCGGGGCTGCGGCTGCTCCTGGACACGCTCGACCGGGCGCCCGCCTTCGTGCTGGGCCGCCGGATGGACGTACTGGCGTGGAACGCGCTGGCCGACGCGCTCGTCGGCTTCTCCCGGATGGCCGCCGGTGAGCGCAACATGCCGCGCCAGACGTTCCTGGAGCCGGCGGCGCGGGAGCTGTACCCGGACTGGCCGGCGGTGGCGGCGGAGACGGTCGCGTATCTGCGGCTGGACGCCGGACTGCACCCCGACGACAAGCAGCTCGCCACCCTGGTCGGGGAGTTGTCGATGAAGAGCGAGGAGTTCCGCCGGCTGTGGGCGGACCACCAGGTGAAGGCGAAGACGTACGGCGTGAAGCGGATCGACCACCCGGTCGTGGGCGGGCTGACGCTCCCGTACGAGACGCTCGGGGTGCCGGGTGATCCGGGCCAGTCGCTGGTGGTCTACACCCCGGAGCCCGGTTCGGAGACCGCCGAGCGGGTCGCGCTGCTGGCGAGCTGGGCGGCCGCGCCGCGGGCGGACGACGGGGAGGAGAGGGCCGGGGACACCCCGGGTCTCCGCGCATAGATGTATCGCGGGGACCGCCGCACCCCCGGTTTCCCAGGGGGCGGGACGACGGCGGTCCCCGCGAGGGACGCGGTCCGGGTCAGGGCCGGTCTCCGCATCCGGGCGACGGTGGAGGTCCGGGAGCCGCTCCGTAGTCCGTGTCGCCGTACTCGGTGCCGGCGGGTTTCCCTGCCGACACCCACTAATCTGCCCGAGCCGTGTTAAGCCGGTGCTGCGGGTACGTGTCGCGCTCGTACCGTTTTCGCGAAGCCCGCGCTCCCGCCCTACGGCGTGACGGTGGCGGCCGTCGCGTCCTTGGCGAGGAACGCCAGCAGGTCCTGGCGGCTGACAACGCCCTTGGGCTTGCCCTCCACCAGCACGATCGCCGCGTCCGCGGCCCCCGTACCGCCGAGCACGGCCATCAGGTCCTCGACCGGTTCGCCGGAGCCGACCTGCGGCAGCGGCGGGGACATGTGCTTCTCCAGCGGGTCGGAGAGCGAGGCGCGCTGGGCGAAGAGCGCGTTGAGCAGTTCGCGCTCGACGACCGAGCCGATGACCTCGGCGGCCATCACGTCCGGGTGGCCCGCGCCGGGCTTCACGATCGGCATCTGGGAGACGCCGTACTCGCGGAGCACGTCGATCGCCTCGCCGACGGTCTCCTCCGGGTGCATGTGGACGAGCGTCGGGATCGGGCCCGCCTTGTAGTCGAGGACGTCCGCGACCCGGGCGGAGGGGCCGGTGTCCTCCAGGAAGCCGTAGTCGGCCATCCACTCGTCGTTGAAGATCTTCGACAGGTAGCCGCGGCCGCTGTCCGGCAGCAGGACGACGACCACGTCGTCGGGTCCGAGCCGCTTCGCGACCTCCAGGGCGCCCACGACCGCCATACCGCAGGAACCGCCGACGAGCAGCCCCTCCTCCTTGGCGAGCCTGCGGGTCATCTGGAAGGAGTCCTTGTCGGACACGGCGACGATCTCGTCCGTGACCGTCCGGTCGTACGCCGACGGCCAGAAGTCCTCACCGACGCCCTCGACCAGATACGGCCGGCCGGAGCCGCCGGAGTAGACCGAGCCCTCCGGGTCCGCGCCGATCACCTGGACGGCGCCGCCGCTGGCCTCCTTCAGATAGCGGCCGGTGCCGCTGATGGTGCCGCCGGTGCCGACCCCCGCGACGAAGTGGGTGATCTTCCCCTCCGTCTGCTCCCACAGCTCGGGACCGGTGGTCTCGTAGTGCGAGCGCGGGTTGTTGGGGTTCGAGTACTGGTCGGGCTTCCAGGCGCCCGGCGTCTCACGGACCAGCCGGTCCGAGACGTTGTAGTACGAGTCCGGATGCTCGGGGTCGACGGCCGTCGGGCAGACGACGACCTCGGCACCGTAGGCGCGCAGTACGTTGATCTTGTCCGTGGACACCTTGTCCGGGCAGACGAAGATGCACTTGTAGCCCTTCTGCTGCGCGACGATCGCCAGGCCGACGCCCGTGTTGCCGCTGGTCGGCTCGACGATCGTGCCGCCGGGCAGCAGCTCGCCGCTCTGCTCGGCGGCCTCGATCATGCGCAGGGCGATCCGGTCCTTGACCGAACCGCCGGGGTTGAAGTACTCGACCTTGGCCAGGACCGTCGCCTGGATGCCGGCCGTGACACTGCGCAGCCTCACCAGCGGGGTATTGCCTACGAGACTGATCATCGAATCGTGGAATTGCACCGTGTACTCCGGGGTCTCCGAGATGGTGCGGCAAGAGTATGCGTACGGGCACGAGATTGGGCGAAGCGATTGAACGACGGTCACTTGGGGGCAGTTAGCTCTGTGTACGGCGGTACGGCAGCACGGCGACGAGGAGGTGGACCGGACTGTGTCGAGGGCGAGGGTGGCACGGCGGATCGCGGCGGGCGCGGCCTACGGCGGTGGCAGCATCGGGCTGCTGGGCGCCGCGGCGGTAGGCGTCCTGCTGGCGGAGGTCCAGCTGGCGAAGCGGCAGGTGGGCGGTGGTGTCGCACCGGTCCCGCCGAGTGCGGACGGGCGGTACGGGGTGGCGTTCGCCGGCCCCGCGGAACCCTTGCGGTTCGGGCTGCTCGGTGACTCCACGGCGGCCGGGCAGGGGGTGCGCCGGGCCGGGCACACCCCGGGGGCGCTGCTCGCCTCGGGGCTCGCGGCGGTGTCGGAGCGGCCGGTGGATCTGCGCAATGTGGCGCAGCCGGGTGCCCGTTCGGACGATCTGGAGCGGCAGGTCTCGCTGCTCCTCGCGGACCCGGCCCGGGTGCCGGACGTCTGCGTGATCATGATCGGGGCGAACGACGTCACGCACCGGATGCCCGCCACCCAGTCGGTGCGCTGTCTGACGACGGCGGTGCGCAGGCTGCGGACGGCGGGGGCCGAGGTCGTCGTGGGCACCTGCCCCGACCTGGGCACGATCGAGCCGGTCTACCAGCCGCTGCGGTGGCTGGCGCGGCGGGTGAGCCGGCAGCTGGCGGCGGCGCAGACGATCGGTTCGGTCGAGCAGGGCGGGCGGACGGTGTCGCTGGGCGATCTGCTGGGCCCGGAGTTCGAGGCGAACCCGCGGGAGCTGTTCGGCCCGGACAACTACCACCCGTCGGCGGAGGGCTACGCGACGGCGGCGATGGCGCTGCTGCCGACGCTCTGCGCGGTGCTCGGGCTGTGGCCGGAGACCGATCATCTGGACGGGGCCCGGCGCGAGGACATGCTGCCGGTGGCCAAGGCGGCGTCCCAGGCGGCCAGGGAGGCCGGTACGGAGGTCACCGGGGCCCGGGCGCCCTGGGCACTCCTCAAGCACCGCAGGCGGCGGCGTCTGCCCTCGGCCACGGAGCCGCATCCCCATCCGCACCCGGAGATGCACGGGGAACCGGGCGGCTCCACCCGGGTGGAGCGCCGGCCGGGCACGGACACGGGCACCTCGCCCCGGCACGCCTGACCGGAGCGGCGGCCGCGTCAGGCCGCCGGGGACTCCGGGGCCCGGCGGCGCCGGCGTGAGGCGACCTCGGCCGGGTCGACCTCGGGGTGCGACCAGCGGGCGGCCAGCTCCGTGCTGGTCGCCCGGCCGCTCGCCACGTGTGCGTGGGCCAGGGCGGCGGCCCGGTCCGCGTCCCGGGCCGCGATGGCCTCGTACAGCACCTCGTGCTCGGCGCACTGCTCGTCCGCGTCGCGCTGCGCGGTCAGCCGGAACAGCCAGTGCGTACGGGCCTCCAGCGGGCCCATGATGCCGCTGAGCAGCGGGTTAGCGGCCAGTTCCACGATGTCGACGTGGAAGCCCGCGTTCGCCTCGGCGATGGCCCGCCAGTCCCCGGACCTGGTCGCCGACCTCGCCTGCTCCAGCCGCTCCGCCAGCCGGGCCAGCCCGGTCCCGTCGTGGCGCTCGGCGGTGAGCCGGGCCGCGAGGGACTCCAGCGACTCGCGTACGTCGAAGAGGTCCCGTACGTCGGCGGGCGTGAACGGCGCCACCAGCGCGCCCCGGTGCGGGACCAGCACGACCAGTCCCTCCGCGGCGAGCAGCCGCAGCCCTTCGCGCAGGGGGATGCGGGAGACCTTCAGCTCGGCGGCGAGGTCCCGTTCCACGAGGCGCCGGCCCGGCGGGAGGTCGACCTCGACGATCCGCCGCCGCAGGGTCTCGTACACCAGGTCCCGCAGCGAGCTGCGCTCCGTCACCGCGGTTCCTCCTCCTGCCGTCCGTCAACCACAGGTTACGCGGGCGGGGCGAGGGCGCCGCCATTGCTAACCGACGCCTAACACGGCCGCAACACGGCGGGCCGACACTGAGCCGCGTAACGGTATACCAGTAACCGGCCCGTGGGCCGCACGTCCTCCTGGAGGCACCCGTGGTGCACCTGCGCAACTCCGTCACGGCCTCGGCACTGGCCGCGGGCCTGCTCCTGCTCACCGCCTGCGGTTCGGACGGGGGCTCATCGGCCGAGGGCTCCGGCGACGCCGTCAGGGTCGGCGTCCTGTTCGCCGGATCGGTCTCCGACCAGGGATTCATGCAGTCCGCGCACCTCGGGTACCTGCGCGCCGGGAAGGCGCACCGGGGCAAGGCGCGGCTCACCATGGTCGAGCAGATCCCGGCCGCCGACTACGAGGCGGCCCTCGTCCGCTTCGCCGGCTCCTCCGACCTGGTGATCTCGCTCGGCGGCCAGACCGACGCCTCCGTCCGCAAGGTCGCCCCGCGCTTCCCGGAGGTGAAGTTCGTCGAGATCGGCGGGCCGGCCGACGGGAAGCCGCTGGCCAACCTCGGCCTGTACGACCCCCAGCAGGCCGAGGCCGCCTTCCTCTCCGGCGCGTCCGCCGCCCTGCTCAGCAAGAAGGGGACCGTCGGATTCGTCGGCGGCGCCGAACTTCCCGCGATCGTCAACGCGGCCGAGGAGTTCGCCAACGGGGCGAAGGCCGCGAAGCCGGGTGTGCGGGTGCTGCCCCCGCAGTACCCGGGCGACTTCAACGACGTCGCCAAGGCCAAGCAGTCCGCACTGGCCGACTTCGGCGCCGGGGCGGACGTGCTGGGCCAGGTCCTGAACCTCGGCCAGAAGGGCCTGGCCCAGGCCGCCTCGCAACGCGGCGGCCGGATCGTCGGCGGCCCGATCCCGGCGGAGTGCGGCAGCGCCCCGGCGTACGCGGGCTATGTGAAGACGGACATCGGCGCCGAGATCGAGTACGCCGTCGCGCACGCGCTCGACGGGACCTGGAAGGCCGAGAACGTGAAGTTCGGCCTCACCACCGACAAGCCCGCCAGCGACCTCCTGGTGTGCGGCGCGGACGCGGCCACCCGGCGCAAGCTCGACGAGCTGAAGCAGCGGATCGCCACCGGGAAGATCACCACCCTGTGAGCGCGCCCGCCGCTCTGGAGATCGCCGGACTGACCAAGTCGTTCGGTGACACCCGCGCCCTGGACGACGTCGCCCTGCGGGTCGAGGCGGGCACCGTCCACTGCGTCCTCGGCGAGAACGGCGCGGGCAAGTCCACGCTCTGCCACCTCGTCGGCGGCGGCCTCACCCCCGACGCGGGGACGATGCGGCTGGACGGACAGGGGTACGCGCCCGCCCGTCCGGCCGACGCGCTGGCCGCCGGGATCGCCACCGTGCACCAGCACTTCTCCCTCGTACCGACCCTGACCGTGGCGGAGAACCTGCTGCTGCCGGCCGCCCGCTCGCTGCGGCTGCCGCGCCGCGAACTCGCCACCAGGCTCGACCGTCTGGAGGAGGCGTACGGACTCGGGGTCGACCCCGCCGCCCGGATCGCCGACCTCCCCGTCGGCATCCGCCAGCGCGTCGAGATCGTCAAGTGCCTGCTGCGCGATCCGCGGCTGCTCCTGCTGGACGAACCGACCGGCGTGCTGGCCCCGGCGGAGGTGGACGCCCTGCTCGACACCTGCCGCCGCATCGCGGCGGACGGCCGGGCCGTCGTCCTGATCACGCACAAGCTCGGCGAGGTGGCCCGGGCCGGTGACGCGGCGACCGTGCTGCGCGGCGGCCGCGTCGCGGGCAGCGCCCCGCTCTCCGAGCTGCCCGCCGAGAAGCTGGTCCCGCTGATGATCGGCCGCGCCCCGGCCGATCTGGCTCCGGAACTCGCGGCCACACTGGGCCTGGAGCCGGAGACGGGTACGCATACGGGCCGGGCACCGGGTGCGGGCGCGGAAGACGCCGTACGGGCCGGGGTCCCCGCCCTGCGCCTGCGCGGGGTCTCGGTCCGGCGCGGCGACGGGTCGTACGCGCTGGAGGACGTCGGACTCGACCTGGCACCCGGCGAGATCCTCGGCATCGCCGGGGTCGAGGGCAACGGCCAGAGCGAACTGATGGCCGTGCTCGGCGGGGCCCTGACCGTCGAGGACGGGCGCGTCGAGGCCGGCGGAACGGACCTGACCCGTGCCTCGCCGCGCACCCGTACCGCCGCCGGCCTGGGGATCGTCCCCGAGGACCGGCACCACGAGGGCTGCGTGCCCGAACTGTCGGTCGCGGAGAACCTGTTCCTCGGACGGCTCGGCGCGTTCCGCCGCTTCGGGGTGCTCCTGGACCGGGCCGCGATGCACCGGGCGGCCGATCGGGTGCTGGCCGAGTACGACGTCCGGGCCGCCGGTCCCGGCGCGCCGATGTCCAGTCTCTCCGGCGGCAACCAGCAGAAGGTCGTCCTCGCCCGGGAGCTGGCCCTCGACCCGCTCGTCTGCCTGGCCGCCGCCCAGCCGACCCGGGGTCTGGACGTCGGAGCGGTAGACGCCGTACTCGGCAGGCTGCGGGAGGCCGCGGCCCGTGGGGCGGGCGTCCTGGTGGTCTCCAGCGAGCTCGACGAACTCCTCGCCCTCTGCGACCGGATCGCGGTCGCCTACCGGGGCCGGCTCCACGGCCCCGTCACCACCGCGGACCCCGGCGCCCGCGCCACCGTCTCCCGTCTGATGCTCGGCGCCGGCACCCCAGAACTGGAAGCGGCCTCATGATCGCGCCCCTCACCCCCTCCTGGCGGCACCCCGCCGTCATCGCCTCGCTGGCCGCCCTCGCGGCCGCCGGCGCCGGACTCCTCCTCGTCATCGGTGCCGGTGCCACCCCGGCCGCTGCGGGCGGCGCCCTGATCGAGGGCATGTTCAGCACCCCTTACGCGATCGGCTCCTCCCTCAACACCGCCGCCGTCCTCGCCCTGATCGCCACCGGGTTCACCGTCGCCCACCGCGCCGGCCTGGTGAACGTCGGCGGCGAGGGCCAGCTCTGCGCCGGCGGGGTCGCGGGCGCGGCGGCCGGCCTCGCACTGCCCGCGGGGACGCCCCCGGTGCTCGGGGTCACGGCCGTGCTGGCCGCGGGCTGCGCGGCGGGCGCCCTGTGGGCCTGGGCGGCCGGCCTGCTGCTGGTGCGGCGCGGCACCAGCGAGGTCATCACCACGCTGCTCCTGAACTTCGTCGGCATCGGGCTCGTCTCGCTCGCCGTGCACGAGGAGGCCCTGCTGCGGCAGCCCGCCACCTCCACCGAGACGCTCCCGCAGTCGGCGCCGCTGCCCGAAGCCGGCCGGCTGCCGCTGCTCGGACCGGCGGACTCGCCCGCCACCGCGATCGTGGCCGTCGCCCTGCTGGCCGCCGTGGTGACCGCGCTCGTCCTGCACCACTCCCCGACCGGACTCCGGCTGCGCGCCGTCGGGCACTCGCGCCCGGCCTCGCTGCGGCTGGGCGCCCCGGTCGACCGGCTGCGGGCCGGCTCACTGGCCGTCGCGGGCGGCTTCGCCGGGCTGGCGGGCGCCGCGCTCATGGCGACCGCGCCCTTCGTGCTGGCCGAACACTTCTCGTCCGGCTACGGCTTCTCCGGGCTGGTGGTCGGCCTGCTGGCCCGGGGCTCGCTCACCGCCGTCGTGGGCGTCTCGCTGCTCTTCGGCTTCCTGACGAACGGCGGCATCAACCTCCAGCTGGCCTCCCAGGTGCCCGCCTCCTCCGTGCAGATCGTGCAGAGCCTGCTGGTGCTGTTCATCGCCGCCTCGATGCTGTGGAAGGAGAAGCGCCCATGAGCACCGAGCAGGTCCTCACCGAACTCGCCTCGGGCGGGGTGCGGCTCGCCGTGCCGCTGCTGCTCGCCTCGTCCGGGGAGCTGGTCAGCGAACGGGCCGGCGTCCTGAACCTGAGCGTCGAGGGCATGATGCTCACCGGCGCCTTCGCGGGCGCGGCCGGCTCGTACACCACGGGCAGCGCGGCCGCCGGGGTGCTGTGCGCGCTGATCGCCGGCCTCCTCTTCGCCGCCGTCCAGGCGCTGCTGAGCGTGACCCTGCGCGCCGACCAGATCGTCACCGGCATCACGGCCAACGCGCTGGCCCTCGGCGCGACCACCTACGGGGCGCGGCTGCTGTTCCCGGAGGGCACCGGGGACTCGGTGGCGGGCTTCGACCCCGTCGCCGTGCCGCTCCTCCACGAGCTGCCGGTCCTCGGTCCTGCCCTGTTCGAGCAGACCGCCCTCGGCTATCTGGCGTTCGCGGTGGCCGGGGCCCTGGCCCTGCTGCTGAGCCGCCGCACCGGCCCGGGGCTGATGGCCGACGCGATCGGCGAGGACGCCACCGCCGCCGACCGCAGCGGCCTGCCGGTGGCGGCGGTCCGGTACGCGGCGGTGCTCCTGACCGGAGTGACCGCCGGGCTCGCCGGGGCGCAGCTCTCGCTGGCCGAGGTGCACGCGTTCAGCGACAACATGACCGGCGGGATCGGCTACCTCGCCGTCATCGCGGTGATCGCGGGCCGCTGGCGGGGCGGTCCGACGATCGTGGCGTGCCTCTTCTTCGGCCTCGCGCAGGCGCTCCAGTTCGTCGCTCCCACGCTGGGTCTGCACCTGCCGTCGCCACTGCTGGTGACGCTGCCGTACGTCATCGCGCTGCTCGCGGTGAGCGGTCTGGTGGGACGCAGCCGGGCCCCGTCGGGCCTGACCGTCCCGTTCGTCCGCGGCGCCCGCTGACCGCCCCCTCCGACCGCTCGCAGAACGGATTCCGTATGACTCTGGTCCTGACCCGCTCCGACATCCTCGCGATGCTCGACCACGAGGAGACCGTGGCGGCGGTGGAGGAGGCGCACACCGATCTCGCCCGGGGGACGGCGGTGCTGCCGGTGCCCCCGGTGATGCGGCTGCCCGGCGGGGAGGGCGGGGCGTTCCTCGCGATGGCCGCCGCCTCCGCCCGGGCGGAGCTGGCGACGGTGAAGCTGCTGGCCGATCTGCCGGCGAACCGGGAACGCGCCCTGCCCGTGCAGCGCTCGGCGATCCTTGCGGTGTCGACGGCGGACGGCGGGTGCGCGGCGCTGCTGGACGGCGGGGCGGTGACCCGTTTCCGTACGGCGGCGGCCTCGGCGGTGGCGACCCGGGCGCTGATGCGGCCGGATGCCCGGGTGCTCGGCCTGATCGGCACCGGCCCGCTCGCGCCGGCCCACGCCCGCGCGCTGCGGACGGTGTGGTCGTACGAGCGGGTGGTCCTCTGGGGACGTACCCGCGACCGGGCGCTGGAGCTGGCCCGGCGGCTCACCGACGAGCTGGGGGTGGCCGTCGAGGTGGCGGCGGGGCCGCGCGAGGTGACCGTGGCCGCCGATGTGCTGTGCACGCTCACTCCGTCCCGGGAGCCGCTGGTGCGGGGGGCGTGGTTCCGGCCGGGTCTGCACGTGAACGCGGTGGGGGCGCCGCCCCGGCCGGACCACCGGGAGATCGACACCGAGGGGATGCGGCGCTCGGTGGTGGTCGTGGACGCGTACGACACGGCGGTGGCCAAGTCAGGCGAGGTGGTGATCGCGCTGGCGGAGGGAGCGCTGCGCGAGCAGGACGTCCGTCGTGAGCTGGGGGACGTGCTGACGGGGGCGTGCGCCGGACGCACCTCCCCCGAGGACATCACCCTGTTCGACTCGGTGGGCATCGGCCTCCAGGACCTGGCCGCCGCACGGCTGCTCATCGACCGTGCGGGGGAACGGGGGCTCGGCACCCGGATCGATCTGACGGCCTGAGCGTCCGCCCCGAGGCCCGGGCGGTCCGACCGCCCGGTCGCGGCCTCCGGGCCGCCCGGCGGACAACGAACTGAGCGGTTGCTTAGAAAAGAGGCCCGCATCACACGCCCCGTCGGGTGACCTCGGCCGTACGTCCGGGTAACTTCCAGAGCAGTCCTGCCCGACAGCCTTCCAGCCCTCATGGAGCCGCGTGATGCCCGAAGCCGTGATCGTCTCTGCTGCCCGTTCGCCCATCGGCCGGGCCTTCAAGGGTTCGCTGAAGGACCTGCGCGCGGACGACCTGACCGCCACGATCATCCAGACCGCCCTCGCCAAGGTGCCCGAGCTGGACCCCCGGGACATCGACGACCTGATGCTCGGCTGCGGCCTCCCCGGCGGCGAGCAGGGCAACAACCTGGGCCGCATCATCGCCGTGCAGATGGGGATGGACCACCTTCCCGGCTGTACGGTCACCCGCTACTGCTCGTCCTCCCTGCAGACCAGCCGCATGGCGCTGCACGCCATCAAGGCCGGCGAGGGCGACGTCTTCATCTCGGCCGGTGTCGAGATGGTGTCCCGCTTCGCCAAGGGCAACTCCGACAGCCTGCCCGACACCCGCAACCCGCTGTTCGCCGACGCCGAGGCGCGCACCGCGGCCCGTGCCGCGGAGTCGGGCGCGAGCTGGCACGACCCGCGCGAGGACGGCCTGGTCCCGGACGCGTACATCGCGATGGGGCAGACGGCGGAGAACCTGGCCCGGATCAAGGGCGTCACCCGTCAGGACATGGACGAGTTCGGCGTCCGCTCGCAGAACCTCGCCGAGGAAGCCCTGAAGAACGGCTTCTGGGAGCGCGAGATCACCCCGGTGACGACCCCGGACGGCACCGTGGTCTCCAAGGACGACGGCCCCCGCGCGGGCGTCTCCCTGGAGGGCGTGCAGGGTCTGAAGCCGGTCTTCCGCCCCGACGGTCTGGTCACCGCGGCCAACTGCTGCCCGCTCAACGACGGCGCCGCGGCGCTCGTGATCATGTCCGACACCAAGGCGCGCGAGCTGGGCCTGACCCCGCTGGCCCGGATCGTCTCCACCGGCGTCTCCGGCCTCTCCCCCGAGATCATGGGCTACGGACCGGTCGAGGCGAGCAAGCAGGCGCTGAAGCGGGCCGGGCTGACGGTCGACGACATCGACCTGGCCGAGATCAACGAGGCGTTCGCCGCCCAGGTGATCCCGTCCTACCGCGACCTGGGCCTGCCGCTGGACAAGGTCAACGTCAACGGCGGCGCCATCGCCGTCGGCCACCCCTTCGGCATGACCGGCGCGCGGATCACCGGCACGCTGATCAACAGCCTGCAGTTCCACGACAAGCAGTTCGGCCTGGAGACCATGTGCGTGGGCGGCGGCCAGGGCATGGCGATGGTCATCGAGCGGCTGAGCTGAACCGAGCCGAACTGAACTGAGAACCGAACTGAACTGAACCGAGCCGGTCCGGGTCCGATCGACCGGAGCGAAGGGCCGGGGCGGCACATCGCCCCGGCCCTTCGCAACTCCCCGGATTTCCGTCACCCTCCGGATGCGCCGGATCACCCGCCTGCGGCGTCCGCCGGGCCCACACCGCGTTCCGGGCTCTCCGGCCGGACGAAGTGGCCGGTTCCGAGCCCCGACCGTGACCGAATCTCCCCCAGGATGTGACCTATCTCCCCTGGAAGAGACATACCCGCAGGTCACACCCGCATCAGGGTTAAACCCCAGGCACAAAGACCTGTCCAATTCGTGACGTAATGCACTGACACAGGGTGCCGGTACAGGACAAGCTGATGTAGGAAGTCGGGGGATCGATTGAAACCGGGAGTATGTCAGTGAGCGCCATGCCTCTTGCCCTGTTGCTGACCACCGCCGCTGCCACGGCCGTGGGCGCTGCTGCTCTGCACGCCGCTCACGGGCTGCGTCACCAGGTAGCCGCCCTGCGAAGGGAGCTGGCCGACGGCCGCGCCCGTACCGCTGCCGTACCGGCCCAGAGCCGCAACGACGCCACCCCTGCCGCCGAAATACGCGCGGCGGTCGCCGAGGCGCTGGCCGAGGAGCGGGAGCGCGAGCTCGCCGAGGCCCGCGCCTTCTGGGCGACTCAGGAGGCGCGCGACGCCGCCGACGCCCCGTCCCTGCTGGGCGGGCTGGCCGGGCTCGGCGAGGACGCCCCCTTCTTCGTGCCGCGCCAGAGCGACTTCGTCGGTCTGGAGTCGATGGACCTGGACGCCACCGAGGCGTTCGAGGAACTGTCGGAGCTGGCCGAGCTGACGGAACTGGCCGACATGGCCGAGCTGCCGGAGACCGCCGAGTTCGCCGAGGACTCCCCCGAGCTCGCCGCGGCCCGCCGCCGGCACCCCTCGCACCCCGACTTCGTGCCGGTGCAGACGCCCGTCGTCACCGACCACGAGCGCACGGTGAACCGCCTGGAGGAGCTGGCCGACAGCCGGACCGAGCTCTCCGACGTGCGCCCCGGCCCGCTCGGCACGCTCGACGTGTACGTCTTCGCCGACGGCACCACGCTCTGTATGACCCCCGGCCACCGCGAGACGGCCGAGCGTCTGGCCACCTCGCTGCGGGACGGCGAGCACCCGGTGCTGCTGGGCGGCTCCGGTGTCTCCGGCGCGTACGCGCTGACGTTCTCGTGCGGCAGGGAGAACGTCTACATACTGGCCGACCGGGTCATCGCGAGCTTCTAGCCCGCGGACCGGTCTCCGGCCCCACCCCCGGTACAGCGGCTCTCGCCGGCCGCTGCCCCAGGACCGCGCGCACGGTGATCCGGCGCGCACCGGCTGCGCGTACCGCCTAGGCGAACGCCCGTACCGCCGCTTCCTCGACGAACTGCACGGCCTCGTCCAGCTCCACGGACGGGGCCATTTCCAGTGCCACGGCCAGATCGCGCCCCGCGACGGCGAGTTGGTCCCCGATCGCGAAGATCCCGGCGTCCGGCATGGTCCGCGGTTCCCGGCCCGGCGCCTCGGCCCGCTGGGCCCGCACCGCCAATTCCCTGGCTGCGGCCAGCCCTTCGGCCGCCGCTCCCCGCTGCAGCCTGCTCTGCGGGGCGGCGCGCAGCCGGTCGGCGAATCGGTCCACGGCGGTGATCAAAGGCGTCGTATCGAGCACTCCGCGACCCTACGCGCCCCTCCCGAGTGGTTGCCAACGAGCCGTTGCTCGGGCACGGTGTCGGGAAGGACCAGCAACGCGCACAACGCGTCGGAGGCGCCGATGTCCCAAGTCTTGTCCGAAGAGACCCACCGCAATCTGCTCTCCAGAATTCCGCACTGCACCGGTCGTGAGATCTCCGACTGGCTCCGCACCGTCGAGGACGGACCCGCTCTCCGCTTCGAGGAGAAGGTCAGCTGGCTGCGGAGTGAACACGACCTCGCCTATGGCCACGCGAAGGCACTCGTCCACGAGTGCGACCTGAGAAGAGCCGCTCGCAAGCTCCTCTAGGGCGTGTTTCGAAAGTCCCGCCCGGCCAGGGCCCCGTCCGCCCGGCCCCGTCCCCGCGTCAACGGAAACGGCCCGCAGGCTCCGTCCGGAGCCTGCGGGCCGTTCACCTGACCGACGGCGGTGACTAGTCGTCGCCGCTGAGGATGGAGAGCAGGCGCAGCATCTCCAGGTAGATCCACACCAGGGTAATGGTGAGGCCGAAGGCCGCCAGCCAGGACTCCTCGCGCGGAGCGCCGTACGCGATGCCGTCCTCGACCTGCTTGAAGTCCAGGGCCAGGAAGCACGCGCCGAGAACGATGCCGATGACACCGAAGAGGATGCCGAGGCCGCCGCTGCGGAAGCCCAGGCCGTCGCCGCCGCCGAACGCCGCGAACAGCAGGTTGACCACCATCAGGAGCATGAAGCCCATGGCGGCGGCCATCACGAAGCCGTAGAAGCGGCGGGTGACGCGGATCCAGCGCATCTTGTACGCGAGCAGCACACCGGCGAAGACACACATGGTGCCCATCACCGCCTGCATCACGACGCCCGGTCCGATGTAGGTGCTGACCGCGCTCGAGATGACCCCGAGGAACACGCCCTCGAAGGCCGCGTACGAGATGATCAGCGCCGGGACGGGCTTGCGCTTGAAGGACTGGACGAGCGACAGCACGAAGGCGATGATCGCGGCGCCGATGGCGATGCCGTACGACTTGCCCAGGTTGGCCTCGTCGACCGGCAGCAGGGCCCAGGCGAGCGCGGCACCGAGCACGACCGTGCCCAGTGTCAGCGCCGTGCGGGTGACGACGTCGTCGATCGTCATCGCCCCGGTGCGCGCCGGCGCCTGCGGGGCGCCGTACTGGGTGTCCTGCTGGGCGTAGGGGTTGGTGGCGTACGGGTTCGGGGCGGTGCCCTGCGCGTACGGGTTGGCACCCGCTGCGGGGGCCCCGGCCTGCGGTGACGCGTTGAAGCCCGCGTAACCGTTGTCGCGGCTGAAGCCCCGTCGCGAGAAGACCGGGTTGCTGCTCCTCATCTCACTCCTCCATGGCCACCCAGCGTGGCCTTGGAACAAGAGTAATGGGTAGGCAAAACAATCTGCCTAGTGCCAGGGGAGGATCTTTCCTCACACTCCGTCCGCCCCGCCCCCGGCTCTCCGCAGCCTCCCGCCCCCTTCAGCCCGCCGCCGCCTCCCGCGCCGCCCGCTCCACCCGGGCCCGGTGGTCCGCCCACCGTGCGGCGTCTCCGGGGGCCATGTTGCGCCCCTTCTCCCGCTGCCCCGTGGCCCCGTCGATCAGCTCCCGCACCACGTCGGCGTGCCCGGCGTGGCGCTGGGTCTCGGCGACCATGTGGACGAGGGCCCGGTGGAGGGTGATCTCCCTGCCCTCTCCGCCGGGGAGCCGGCCCGTCGTGTCGAGGTCCAGCGCCTCGATCGTCTCGTCGGAGTGGGCCCACACCCGGCGGTACTGCGCGACGATCCCGTCCCGGGTCTCGTCGGCCGTCGCCCACAGGTCCGCGTCCGGCTCGGCGTCACCGGCGATCCAGAGCTCCGGCGCGTCGACCGGGCGCCCGAAGACGCCGCCGAAGTAGAACCCCTCGGCTCCGGTGACGTGCTTGACCAGCCCCAGCAGGTTGGTGCCGGTAGGAGTCAGGGGGCGCCGGATGTCGTACTCCGACAGCCCCTCCAGCTTCCACAGGAACACGTCGCGGGCATCCTGCAGGTACAGCCGCAGGTCCTGCTTGTGTTCCGCCCCGTGCGCTGTCCCGTGCACTGCCCTGTGCTCTGTCCCAGCATCTGTTCCGGTCATGGCACCAACGTGCCGGTCGCGCGCTCCGCGATCAACGGCTTATCCACCCGCGGTCGGCCCCCATCAGACCGGAGAGGTACACCAAGTACCGCTGTGGAGCGATGTGTTGGGACCGGCCGGCGGCCTAGCGTCGACTGCGTGAACACCAGACGCCACAGAGCCGCATCGGCCATCCTGCTCGCCCTCGCCCTGTCCGCCCCGCTGCTGGGCGCCGCACCCGCCGCCTCCGCCCACCAGGGCACGCGGGCTTCCTCCCCGGCTCCGCACACGAGCGGGCCGGCGCTGCCGGTCCCCACCGGTCCGTACGCGGTGGGCCGCCACACCCTGCACCTGGTCGACAGGCACCGCACCGACCCGTGGGTGCCTGCGGCGGGGAACCGGGAGCTGATGGTGTCGGTGTTCTACCCGGCGCGCGGGACGAGCGGTTCCCCGGCCGCGTACATGACCGCCGCCGAGGCGGAGCTCCTGCTGGAGGCCAGAGGGGTCGGTGGTGCGGTGCCCGCCGCGACGGTCGCGGGGACGCGTACACATGCCCGGGACGGCGCGCACCCGGCGGCGGGGCGGTTCCCCCTGGTGCTGCTCTCGCCGGGGTTCTCGATGCCGCGCTCCACCCTCACGTCGCTGGCCGTCGAACTCGCCGGTCGCGGCTATGTCGTCGCCGCCGTGGACCACGCGTACGAGTCCGTCGGGACGGTGTTCCCCGGAGGGCGCATGCTGCCCTGCGTGGCCTGCGAGCAGGCCGGCACGAAAGAGGAGCTGGCAGGTGTCGTACGCGGCCGGGCGAAGGACCTGTCCTTCGTGATCGACGAGCTGACGAAGGGCCGGCGGGCGGGGGCGCTGTCGCGCGCGATCGACCCGGGCCGGATCGGAATCGCCGGGCATTCGATCGGGGGCGCGAGCGCCGCGGCGACCATGGCCGCCGATCGCCGGGTACGGGCCGGGGCCGACCTGGACGGTGACTTCTTCGTGGACCCCGCCGCCACGGGGCTCGGCCGGCGCCCGTTCATGATGCTCGGCGCCGAGTCGACGCACGGCCCCGGCAGCGCGGACAGCGACTGGCCCGCGGCATGGCGGCATCTGGACGGCTGGAAGCGCTGGCTGACGGTGACCGGCGCCGAGCACTTCTCGTTCACCGATCTGCCGTGGCTCGCCGCCCGGCTGGGCCTGGAGGATCCCGCCGCACCGCTCTCCGGGGAGCGCAGCTGGTTCCTCACCCGCGACTACGTGGCCGCCTTCTTCGACCTCCACCTGCGGGGCCTGCCTCAGCCGGTACTCGACGGGCCGGCGGCCGCGTATCCAGAGGTCGTGTTCCGGCAGCCGTGAGGCGCTACTCCACCACCGCCGACGCCGCCGTCTCCGAAGCCTCGGCCAGGCGCTCGAACGTCGCGTTCAGCACCTTCCGGCGCTCATCCTTGTATGCCTCGTCCGGCTCCAGGCCGTCGATCGTCCGCTCCCACACCGCCAGGAACGTCTCCTGCCAGGACCGGATCACCCCGGCCGGCGGGAGGGTGACGCCCACCCAGCCCTGCCGGTCCAGGAGGAGCAGCAGTTCCAGGTTGCAGGGGACGGTCACGCCCCAGTACTCGTCCGGTTCCAGCTCGACCGGGTCCCCGGCCATCGCCTCCGTCACCTCGGCGACCAGCCGGGCGGCCAGGTCCCCGAGGTGGTCCGCCGCCGTGTCGCTGTCGAAGTTGCCCGCGCCCCACGTGCCCACTGTTCCGCCTCCGCGCTGTGCGTCGTCGTCGCTTCTCCGCGTCATCACAGCAGGAGGCACTGACAACCGGGCCGGTCCGCCCGGGAATCCGGGCGTCAGCGGAACAGGTTCTCCGGGAAGTCCGTGAGGAACATCAGCAGCACCAGTCCCATCAGCAGCAGGGAGACCGCCCCCTCGGTCAGGGCGGCCCGCGGGCTGCCCGCCAGGGTGGCCGTCCGGTGCGGGTCCGCGGGGTCGTAGCGCACCGTGACCCGCGCGCCCTCGACGAAGCGCTTGTTGCCGCCGTTGCGGAACTCGACCCATTCCCCGCTCTGCGCGGTGAACGCGAAGACGTACCAGGACCGCCGGTCGCCCGAGGAGCCCGTGGCCGTGTCGCGCTCGTGCACCCGGACGCAGCGCGCCGGAGCGGAGACGCCGGAGCGTGTGCCGCGCAGCTGCTGGGCGGTCCGGCCCAGGGATCTGAGCGCCACCAGCCCGACCACACCGGTGATGACGAGCGACGTGTCCATGGAGAACCTTCTAACCGTTGCGCAGCCTGTCGACGAGGAAGCCCACCGCACAGCCAACCACCAGGACCACCAGCTGCACCAGGAACGTGAGCACGGTGAGGTCGCTGCCCTGGGAGAAGAAGATCAGCAGCTGCAGGGCGACGGCCGGGGTGAACGCGGCGATGCAGTGCCGGACCAGGGACTCCCGCGACGCGCCCTGGTGCACGGCCGCCGACGCCCAGGTGGCGAGGGCGATACAGGCGGCCGACGGCAGGTGCAGCAGCAGGATCGTGCGGACCGGTGAGGCCATGGTGGACACGTCGTCGCCGGTGATCACGTCCCAGACGAGTATCGCCAGGGCCAGCTCCGTCATCAGCATCACGACGATGCCCGCCGCCCACGGCAGCATGAAGTTCATCAGCCGCGGCCGGTCCTGGCCGGGCGCGGGGGCGGGGGCGTACCCGCGGGGTGCGTCATATCGGGACATGGGGCTGCCTCTTCGTCGTCGCCCGGCGTACGGGAGCTACTTCACCTGGATGCTGTCGACGATCTTCGTCCGGTCCGCCTCGGTGAGCTTGCCCTCCTGGGCGTCGATGCGGACGGAGTAGATCTTTCCCTCGGAGTCGACGCCCGTGATGACCACGCCGTCGACCGTCGCACCCTTCGGGGGCGACTGCGGCACACCCGTACCGGTGTAGGTGAAGTCGATGCGCCTGGCATCCTCCGCACCCTTGATGTCCGCCTTCTTCGTGCCCTTGACCTCGGTGGTCGCCATCAGGAGCGCCCGGCCGACCGAGGCGGCGTCGTCGCCCGTCGAGGCGTCGGCGAAGCCGCTCTGGATCGACACCTTCACGGTCGGCCGGCCGCCCTCGCTGCGCAGGGCCGAGGCGTCGTTGAGCTTGCCGCGCTCCGCCGCGCTCTGCTCCGTGAGATCGGACGGGTAGGCCAGCGACACCGTGGGCCCGGTGAGCTTCTTCCAGCCGCTGGGCGTGGCGGACTCGGCCTTGTCCGCGCCCTTCTCACCACCGCACGCGGCGAGCATCAGACCGGCGGTGAGAACAGCGGTCGTGACGGCGACAGTCCGCACCGTCCGCCGGACGGAAAGCTTGGTCATGATCACGTCTCCTTGTACCTGTGGATCACTTGGCACAGTAGCTGTACGGGAAGAACGAACGCTGGCCGCCGGAGGGAGCCCCCAGGAACTCGGCCTTCGTCAGGCTCTTCTGCGACTCCGAGCTGGTGTAGGCGCCGTTGATGCCGGCGACCTCCAGGTTGATGTCGAGACCGATCTCCTCGGACGAGGACGAGCCGTCGTACTCCTGCTTGCTGACCTGGCCGTGGTTGAACGCGTAGTGGCCGAACGGGTCGCCGGCGCCGGGGTCCTCGGTCGGTACCGGCGTCCCGGTGAAGAGGTAGTTGAAGGCACTGTTCATGCCCTGGCCGGAGAACATCTGGGCCTTGATGGCATCGGACTCGGCCTTGGACATGTTCTTGTCGTCCAGCGGGACGGTCGTGGTGATGACCTGGGTGGTCGTCCCGCCGCCCTTCTCGTTGCCGTTCACATCGCCCTTGAGACCGGCGCTGGCCTCCGCCTTGCCCTCCAGGGTCCGCGTCATCGTGATGCTCTTCACCTTGCCGGTCTTGCTGTCGACCGTGACGGTGATGGCGCCCGCCGCCGAGCCGGAGGCCTCCGCACCGGCCTTGGCCGGTCCCGCCTCACCCTTCGCGTACGCCCCGCCGGTGGCCTTGGCCTGGTAGGTGTACGCGTCGGTGTTGTTGATGTGGTTCTGCGTGAGCGTGACTTCCTGGGCCTCGGAGATCTTGAGGCCGGCCTCGACGGTGGCGCCGGGCTTGGGGGCCGGGGTGGTCGTGCCGTCCGCGTTGGTGGTGTCCGGGGCGTTCATCCCCGCGCCGAACTGGAAACCGGCCTGGGCGGCGACTTCGAGGCTGACCTTCTGGGTGGTGATGTGCTTGTTGCCGAGCCGGTCCTCGATGTTCTGCTTGAGGCGGCTCTCCTTGGCCTTGGGCCCCTTGCCGAACCAGCTGGCCACCTCGGTGGAACCGCCCACGATCGGGCTCAGGTTGGAGAGCTTGTTCAGCCGGCTGAGCTTCTTGTACTCCTGGAGGTCCTTGCGGAACTGGTCCGCCTCCTCCTGGCTGTCGAAGACCCAGGTGTCGCCCGTGGTGACGGTGAGACCGGCGGCGATCTCCACCTTGTCCTTGCCCACGTCACCGATCTTGATACGGCCCTTGGGCTTCTCCGTGCCCTTGACCGAGCCGGCGTCCGTGAAGGTCAGCGAGACCTGCTCGTCGTTGTCATCGATCTTGCCGTCCTTGTTGACGTCCGTCTTGGCCTTGGACGTCGTCTCCTCGAAACCGAACTCGCCACCGAACTCGATCCCGAGCGTCTCGAACGAGACCCCGAACTTCCCGCCCTGCGTCCCGGACTTCGTCACCGTGGCGCAGGTCAGCGGCTCGAACTCGGCGTTGGGGTCGCCGCCCGCATCGTTCCCGGCGCCGCCGGTGCAGCCCCCGCCGCCCATGACGGACGAGATCGCGCACGAGAACCTCTCGCTGACCTTGCCGCCGAGACCGGTCACCAGCAGGGCACCCACGATGGCCACCGCGACCATGACCATGCCGACGTACTCCAGGGCAGTCCCGCCCCTGTCACCCCATCCACTGCGCGAGGATATGGGCCCCCGATACCTCGTCCGCGGCATGATTGTCGTCCTCCCCGATGGCCTTAGGGGTCGGAGGTTACGAGAGGTGCGCACGTTCCGGCACGGGCCCGTGGGCCCAAATGCAGGGCCTCATTCCGGACGTACGGGCGAACGGCGGTGGGCCCAGTGGGTCCGGGCGGGGCCTGCGGAGATTTCGCGGAGCCGGGCCGCGCGCCGGCGGCCGCTCACTACACTCCCCCGATGAACAACATACGGTGCACCCAGTGCGGTGCGGTGGGGCTGGAACCCGGCTTCGTCGAGGACTCCGGGCAGGGGTCCCGGGGTTACGCACGGTGGATCGCCGGCGCGCTCGAACGCGGCCTGTTCGGCGGCGCGCGAAGGATGGGCCGCCCGCACTGGCAGATCGACGCCTACCGCTGCCCCACCTGCTCGCATCTGGAACTCTTCGCCACCGAGCGCGTCAACTGACGGCGCACCGACGGGGGCCGGTCCTACGGTGCCCGGTGCGGGGCACGGCGTACCGCGAGGACCGCCAGGTCATCCTGTTGCACCCCGGCGGTGAAGTCCCTCACGTCGTCGACCAGTGAACCGATCAGCCGGCCGGCGGTGATGTCGACGCGGCCACCGAGGCGCTCCTCGAGCGGATAGAAGGCGCCGTCGCGCGAACGGGCCTCGGTCAGGCCGTCGGTGCACAGCAGCAGCGTCGCCCCGGCGGGGAAGGCGAACCATGACACCGTGCGTGGTTCGTCGACCAGATTCGCCAGGCCCAGCGGTACGTGCTCCTCCCCCGCGCCGACGGCGGTGGCGACGCCGTCGTGCAGCAGGTAGGGCGGGATGTGGCCGCAGCCGACGACCTGGGTGTCGGTCCCCGCGTCCACCACCAGGACGAGCGCGGTGACGAACCGTTCGGGCTCACCGCGCTGTCCGGCGTAGTCGTTGTGCCGGACGACCGCAGCCTCCAGCGCGTCGACGAGGGCGGTCACCGTCGGCTCACGGTGGGCTGCTTCCCTGAACGCCCCCACCACGTCGATGGCCATCCCGATGGCGGCCAGCCCCTTCCCCTGGACATCACCGATCAGGACCCGGGTGCCCCACGGAGTGGCGACCACGTCGTAGATGTCGCCCCCGACGAGCTTGTCCTCCTGCAGGGGCTCGTACACACCGTCCACCAGGACATCGTCGGTGAGCAGCGGCAACGGCCGCAGGATCTGCCTCTGCATCGCCGCGGCGGTGGACCGCAGCCGCACCAGGGCGCCCTCGCGCGCGATGCGCATCCGGGCACCGTAGACGGCCAGGGTGCCGAAGCCGACGGCGAACAGCGCCAGGATCACCCGGTCGAGGATCCGCTCCCCGGACTGGAGGACGACCGGCGCGATGACGACGAGGCTCACCCAGGCGGAGACCATCGCCGTCTGGCGCGGGCTGCACAGGGCGGCGGCGAACGCCGGCAGGAACACCAGCAGCCCGAGAAGGAGCACCGCGGTCCCGGTCAGCAGACCGAGGACGACCACCGCGGCCGTCGTCACCAAGGTGGCCAGGACTACGTCGCGGGTGGCGGGCGTGCGGATGGCCGTGATGTCGTCGTGGTCCGTCGAACCGTGTGCCGAGGACATCGCCGCACGCAGCGGACGGAACATGCGGGCACCTCCGTCGGCGATGTGGTCGCGCCTGCGCGTGCCGCCCGTGGTGGCGGACCGGGGGCATCGATCATCCACTCCCGTCGGGGGTCCGCAGGGAGGCTGGCCGCCACCCCGCCGAAGTGCGCCCGTACGAGTACGGCACCCGGGTCGTTCCTGCGTCCGCACACGGAAGACCGGGCAGTGCGGTTACCGCACGTCGTAGGCGCGGGTGATGGTCTGCGTGACTGGGTTGTGGCGGGAGTCGGTGAGGCCGCGTGGGAGACCCGTCGGCGAGGAGGCGGCCCAGCGAGAACGGCCGGCCGGAAACGACAGGCGAACCGCCACGGACATGCACTGCAGGGCCGGCCGCCCCCGGCGGATCCGGACGCCTACAGACGGGGCTGTTGCTGCTGATTGCTGCGCGCCGCCATGGCCAGCGCGACGATCCAGCCCACCACGGTCCAGCCCAGGAAGAGATTGATCACGAACACGGATCCCTTGTTCGGCACGCCTCGCGAAAAGGCGACAAAGGCCGGCACGAAATAGGCCAACAGCAGAACTATCAGCCCTAACACTCCGAGCAGAGCACCACCACTCACGAGATCCCCCCAAGCCCCTGGCTGTGAAGGCCCATTCTCCCTGCGGATGAATGGATGTCCACAGGGCGTCGGCCGGGACCGCCGCGCCGCCCGGCCGACGCCCGGCCTGCCGGGCCGCACCACTACCGTCCGTGACGTCGCATCCGTGGCCCTTCGCCCGGCCCCTCCGTCACCGCCGGCCGTCGGCCCCGTTCACCGCGTTCCCGAAGGCCTCGGCAGAGGGCTCGTCCTCGAATGGGGTACCCGGGCGAACCGGTCGATTCGGCCGGTCGGGCCGGTGAGCGCGATGGTGCCCGGAACCGGACTCGAACCGGTACGCCCCCGAGGGGCAGCGAGGTTTAAGCTCGCCGTGTCTGCATTCCACCATCCGGGCTTCGCGCGGCTCCGCGTTGGCACATGACCCTATCCGGGGGCACCCGCCGAGCAGACGGACAGTGGCTCGATGTTGTCTTATTTTATTGATCGCTTGAGGGTCCGTCAGCACACGCAGAAGGCATAGTCACATGCCTGGGCGGGGTGTCGGGCACGGCGGCCGGGTATCCGAATTGACGGAAAGTCGCCGCACCCGCACAGCCGATCCGCCAGGCGCGCGCCACTGATCGCCAGGGGCGCGCCACCCCCGCCGCAACTACCGCGTCGCGACGCCGTCGTTGACGCACCGCAGCACCGGCCGGGAGCCCAGCGCGTCCGGGTCCGGGAGCACCGCCCCTGTGATCATGAACACGGCGCTCTCGCCGGGCAGCAGCGTGACGAGCATCTCGTCCGCCACGGCCGCCGGGTCCAGCCGGTCGGGGAAGAGCGCGAGGTCCCGCAGCAGCGTGCGGGCGGTCACCTCGACGCGGTATCCGGGCGCCTCGCCCTCGCTCTCCGTCACCGTGACGTCGTAGCGGGCCGGCGGCAGCGCGAGACGGGTGTCCTCCTCGTAGAACTCCACCGCCCTGCTGTCGCCGAGGCGTGCGACCAGGACCTCACGGGTGGGGTCGGCCGGTTCGGCCACCGAGCGCGGGAGCGGGACCCGGGTGACCGAGCGCGCGGCCGTGCTCACCGCCACCTCCTCCTCGGCCAGCACCGCCCCGTCCAGGCCGTACCGGGTCAGCCGCAACGTGCCGGCCCAGGGTGCGGGGGCGTCGTTGACGAGGTGCGCGGACCCGTCGCGCACGGCGATCAGATGGTCGGCGTACACGGCCCGCAGGGCGTACCAGAGGGGCTTGCGGCGGCCGTCGCCGTCGACGGCCGCCCAGGAGACGACCGGCCAGCAGTCGTTGAGCTGCCACACGATCGTGCCCATGCAGTACGGGGTGTGGGAGCGGAAGTGGCGGATACCGAAGGCGACGGCCCGGGCCTGGTTGAGCTGGGTGAGCCAGTGCCAGTCGTCGAAGTCCGCGCCCGGCAGCGGCAGGTGGTCGCCCAGGCCGCGGAGCAGTTTCGCGTTGCCGTCCTCGGCCTTCTGGTGGTGGGCCAGGAGCGGGGCGCCGGGGGTGAGCGGGCCGCTGACGGCGCGGCGCAGGGTGGCGTACGCGGGCGGGCCCTGGAAGCCGAACTCGGCGACGAAGCGCGGCACCCGGTCCGCGTAGGCGCGGTAGTCGGCCCGGTTCCACACGTCCCAGATGTGGATGGTGCCGTGGGCCGGGTCCTGCGGGTGGATGTCCTCGGTGCCGGAGTAGGGCGAGCCGGGCCAGTAGGGGCGGGTGGGGTCCGTCTCCGCGACGACGGCGGGGAGCAGCTCGTGGTAGTAGCCGTGGCCCCAGGTGCGGTCGCCCAGCTCCTTCTGCCAGCCCCAGTCGGCGTGGCCCTCCAGGTTCTCGTTGTTGCCGCACCACAGGACGAGGGAGGGGTGCGGGGCGAGGCGGGTGACGTTCTCCCGGGCCTCGGCCGCGACCTCGTCCCACAGCGGCTGCTCCTCCGGGTAGGCGGCACAGGCGAAGGGGAAGTCCTGCCAGACCAGCAGTCCCTTCTCGTCGCACAGTTCGTAGAAGTCGTCGCTCTCGTAGAGGCCGCCGCCCCAGACCCTGATCAGGTTCACTCCGGCCGCGACCGCCTGGTCCAGGCGGTCGGAGATCCGCTGCCGGGTGAGGCGGGCGGGGAAGCAGTCCTCGGGGATCCAGTTCACGCCCCGTACGAAGACGGGTTCGCCGTTCACCGAGATGCGGAACGCCTCGCGTTCCAGGGTGACGGCGCGGAATCCGGTCCTGAGCCTGCGGACGTCGTCGCCCACCCGGACCGTCACGTCGTACAGCGGCTGTTCGCCGTGGCTGTGCGGCCACCAGGGCTCGGCGTCGGGGACGGAGAGGGTGACCGAGACGCGGTGCTCGTCCTGCGTGGCGATGAAGACGGTGCCCGCCCCGACCACCCCGACCTCGCCCGACAGCGCCTTCAGACCGTCGTGTTCGACCTCCAGCTCGGCGGTCAGGCGCGGTACGCCGTCCGCGTCCAGGTCCGGGAGCAGTCTCACGGACGCGATCCGCGGACCGCTCCACGTCTCCAGGGCCACCGGCCGCCAGATGCCGGACGTGACGAGCGTCGGCCCCCAGTCCCAGCCGAAGTTGCACGCCATCTTGCGGATGAAGGCGTACGGCTCCGCATAGGCGCCGGGCCGGTCGCCGAGCCGCTCGCGCAGCTCCTCGGCGTAGGTGTACGGGGCGGTGAAGCGTACGGCGAGGGTGTTGGTGCCCTCGACGAGGAGCGGGCGGACGGGGAAGCGGTGGCTGCGGTGCTGGTTGGCGGTCCGGCCCACCTCGGTGCCGTTGAGCAGGACGGTGGCGACGGTGTCGAGGCCGTCGAAGCACAGGGCGGCGTGGTCGTGCCCGTCCGGCGTCCAGTCGAACGTGGTGCGGTACGTCCAGTCGGTGCGGCCGATCCAGGTCAGCCGGTTCTCGTTGTCGTCCAGGTACGGGTCGTCGATCAGGCCCGCCGCGAGGAGGTCGGTGTGGACGCAGCCGGGCACGGTGGCGGGGACGCCCCCTGGGGGGAGCCCCACGGGCACGGCACCGTCCGCGGTGAGCGTCCAGCCTTCGTGCAGGGGCAGGTGGCGAAGGGTCACGCGGGGGTCCTTCCGCAGTCGGGGAGCTGTGCGCAGGCGACGAAGTGGTCCGGTTCGGTCTCGTACAGGTCGGTGTCCGTGGGACCCGCCTCGTGGAAGGCGCAGTCACGCAGGGGCTCGGGCGGGTCCCACGGGGTGTTGAGCCGGGGCACCGCGGCCAGCAGGGTGCGGGTGTAGGGGTGCAGCGGGTTGCCGAACACCTTCTGGGTGTCGCCCCGTTCGACGACTCTGCCGCGGCGCAGCACCACGGTCTTCTCGGCGAGGTAGGTGCCGAGCGCCAGGTCGTGGGTGATGTAGAGGACGCCGAGGCCGCGTTCCTTGAGGCCGGCCAGGAGGTTGAGGACGTCGATGCGGGTGGAGGCGTCGAGCATGCTGGTGATCTCGTCGGCGACCAGGAAGCTCAGGTCGAGCAGGAGGGCGCGGGCGATGAGGAGGCGTTGCAGCTGGCCGCCGCTGAGCTGGTGCGGGTAGCGGCCGAGCACCTGGCCGGGGTCAAGGCGCACGTCCCGTACCGCCTTCTCGACGCGGTCGGCCCACTCCCTGCCGGGCACGCCCGGGTGGTAGGCGCGGCGGATCAGGTCGAAGACGCGGTCGGCCCGGAAGACCGGGTTGTAGCAGGAGAAGGGGTCCTGGAAGACGCCCTGGACGCGGCGGTAGAAGTCCTTTCCGGGGCGGACCGGCCGGCCGTCCAGGGTGAGGCTGCCGGCGCTGACCCCGGTGAGGCCGAGGATCATCCGGCCGATGGTGGACTTCCCGCTGCCGCTCTCGCCGATGAGGGAGACGACCTCGCCGGGTGCGGCGGTGAAGGACACCCGGTCGACGGCGGTGACGGATCCGCCGCCGAAGGCTCCGGCGCGGTAGGTCTTGGTGACGTGGTCGAGGGTCAGCATCAGGCCTTCCAGCATGCGACGGAGTGACGGGGGGCGATCTCCACGACCGGGGGCTCATCGGCGCACCGCTCGTCCGCGATCGGGCAGCGGTCGCGGAAGCGGCAGCCGGCCGGCGGGTCCAGGAGCGAGGGTGGGGCGCCCGCGATGCCCTTGAGCGGCTTGTCGGCGTACCGCGCGCCGACCTCGGGGAGCGAGCCGAGCAGGAGCTTGGTGTACGGGTGGCGGGGCGCGGTCGTCAGGACCTTCGTGGGCGCTTTCTCGGCGAGCCTGCCCGCGTACATCACCATGATCGAGTCGGCGATGTGCGAGGTGAGGCCGAGGTCGTGCGTCACGAAGATCATGCTGGTGACCAGGCCCTTGTCGCGCAGCCCGGTGAGCGCGCCGACGACGGCCCGCTGGGTGGAGACGTCGAGGGCGGAGGTGACCTCGTCGGCGATGAGGACGGACGGGTCGAGGAGGGTGGAGATCACCATGACGGTGCGCTGCTTCATGCCGCCGGACAGCTCGATCGGGTAGCGGTTCAGGACGTCGTGGTCCAGGCCCACCAGGTCGAGCCTGCGGTGCAGTTCGGCGGTGTCCACGCCGACGCCGCGCGAGGCGAGCAGTTCGCGGATCATGCGTCCGATGCGCCGGGTGGGGTTGAGGGCGCTCATGGAGTACTGCGGGACGAGCGAGATCCGGTGGAAGCGGAAGGCGTTCATCGCCCGGTCGTCGGCCACGGGTACGTCGTCGCCGTCGAGGGTGACGGTGCCGCCCGCGTGCCGCATCCGGCCGTCGAGGCGGATCAGCGACTTGCCGAGCGTCGTCTTGCCGCAGCCGGACTCGCCGGCCAGGCCCAGGATCTCCCCGTCGGCCAGGTCGAAGGAGACGCCGTCCAGGGCCCGGACCTCGCCGCGCAGGGTGCGGTAGTGGACCCGTAGGTCGGTCACGGTCAGGGTCATGTGCGCGGGCCTCCGGGAAGAGCGGTCGGGGTCATGTGCTCAGGCCTCCCGGAGTTTCGGGTTGAAGACCTCGTCGAGGCCGACGTTGGCGACGTACAGCGCGCCGACGATCGCGGTGATCCCGGCGCCCGGCGGGACGAACCACCACCACATGCCGAGTTGGAGCGCGCTCCACTGCTGGGCGCTCTGCAGCATCATCCCGAGCGAGACGCCCTCGGTGGGGCCGAGCCCGATGAAGTCGAGCGAGGAGGCGATCAGGACGGAGCCGCCGAAGAGCAGGATGAACATCATGAAGAGGTACGAGCTCATGTTGGGCGCGATCTCGCGGAAGACGATCCGCCAGGTGCCGCTGCCGCTGAGCCGGGCCAGGTCCACGAACTCCCGGGTGCGCAGCGAGAAGGTCTGGGCCCGGATGGCGCGCGCCGCCCAGGGCCAGGAGGTGAGCCCGATGAACAGGCCCTGCACGGGTACCGAGCGGACGCCGAGGTAGGCGTTGATGATCAGCAGGACGGCCAGGGCGGGCAGCACCAGGACCACGTTGGTGAGCATGTTGAGGATCTCGTCGACGACACCGCCGCGGTAGCCGGCCAGGAATCCGACGAGCATGGCGATGACGGCGGCGATGGCCCCGCCGACGACGCCGACCAGGAAGGTGGCGCGCAGCCCGTGCACGAACTGGGCGTACACGTCCTGCCCGAAGGTGGTGGTGCCCATCCAGTAGGTGCCGTCGGGCGCCGCGGCCTGCGGGCCCACGTATTCGTTCGGGTCGGCGTTGTCGAGCAGCGGCGGTCCCGCGATGCCGACGAGCAGGAGCAGCACGACGACGGTGAACCCGATGATGAGCTTCGGGTTGCGCACGGCGTAGTGGAGGGTCTCCCGGCCGGGGCGGGCGGCGGCGGCCGGTGCCGTCGTGTCGGTGGGGGCGGTGGCCGGTTCGGGCACGGTGCTCATGACTGGCCTCCTGCCATGCCGGTACGGGTCCGGGGGTCGACGACGACGTACACGATGTCGATGAGGAAGTTGGCGATGAGTACGCCGATGACGATGAACAGGAACGCGCCCTGGAGCAGGAAGAAGTCCTGGTTCTGGATCGCGGCCAGGATCAGCGAGCCGAGCCCGGGGTAGGCGAAGACGATCTCGGTGACGAGGGCTCCGGCCACCAGGACGCCGAGTTGCAGGGCGAGTCCGGTGATCTGGGGCAGGACGGCGTTGCGGAAGGCGTAGCGGCGGATGAGCCGCTGCGGTGCGCCGAGGGCCGACAGGTAGGAGGAGTAGTCGGACTCCAGCTCGTAGATGATCATGTTGCGCATGCCGATGGCCCAGCCTCCGAGTGCGACCAGGAACAGCGAGAGGAACGGCAGCACCCAGTGCTGGAGCAGGTCCACGGCGAAGTCCACGGACCAGTTCGGCTGGATGTCGAGGCTGTAGCCGCCGGAGATCGGGAACCAGCCCGCCTTGGAGCCGAGCGCCCAGGCGAGGATGACGGCGATCCACATGTACGGCATCGCGGTGAGCAGGTAGCCGGCGGGCAGCACGGTGTTGTCGAGCACCTTGCGGCGGGCGGCCAGCGCCCCGGCCCAGTTGCCGACGAACCAGCTGAGCAGGACCGCCGGGATCATCAGCCCCAGGGTGTAGGGGAGCGCGTCGAGCAGGACGTCGGCGACGGGCTTCGGGAACACCCAGATGGACAGCCCGAAGTCGCCCTGGAGCAGGGCGCCCCAGAAGTGCAGGTACTGCTGCCAGACGGGTTCGTCGAAGCCGAAGAGGTTGTTGTAGTAGGCGCGCATCGCGTCGACGGCCTCGGGCTGCGAGACGCGGGCCCGGGCCACCATCGCGGCGACCGGGTCGCCGGGCATGAAGCGCGGGATCATCCAGTTCACGGTGACGGCGACGACGAAGGTCAGTGCGTAGATCAGAAGTTTGCGGGCGAAGTAGCGGCGCAAGGGAGCTCCCCGGAGAGAGCCCCGCCGTGCGGGCAGCGGTCAGGGCGCCACGCACGGCGGGGCGGTCATGGAAGGAGAGGGGCCGGCGCGGGGCCGGTCCTTCTCAGAACGGCCGTGTCACTTGGCGGGCTTGAGCTGGGTGAGGGCCTCGAAGCCGCCCATCTCCAGCCAGTTGCGCCACAGCGCGGGGGCGTACTTGGGCGCGCCCGCGGCGTCCGACGGCCAGTTCGTCCAGCTCCCGGTGGTGGACTGGGCCCACAGGCCGTTGTACCAGAGGGGGATGACGGGCATCTCCTTGAGCTGGATCTCCTGGATCCTCGAAATGACCTTCTTCATGCCCTCGGTGTCGTCCGTCCTGACCCCGCCGAGCTCCTGGACGAGTTTCCAGGCCTCCTTGTTCTCGTAGCGGCCGAAGTTGACCGTGTTCTGCTGCTTCTGGACCGGCAGCTGGAACATGTACTCGTAGTACGTCCACGGGGTGTTGGACAGCTGGCGTTCGTTGTTGACGACGAGGTCGAAGTTGCCCTTGCTGCGCTGCTCGTTGAGGGCGTTCGCGTCGGGGAACTCGGTGGTGATGCCGATGCCCGCGGCCTTGGCGGACGAGGCGATGACCTTGGCGGCCTCCATCCAGTCGGTCCAGCCGGTGGGCACGGCCAGCTTCAGGCTGATCTTCGAGCCGTCCTTGTTCTCCACCAGTCCGTCGCCGTCGGTGTCCTTGTACCCGGCGTCGGCGAGGGTCTGCTTGGCCTTCGCGGTGTCGAAGGCGAAGCCCTCACGGGCCACCAGGTCCTGATCGACGAACTGGTTCCACTGCGGGAGCAGACCGGTCGGGTCGGCGGGCTTGACCAGCTCCCCGTACACCCCCTTGACGATCTTCCCGACGTCGACGGAGTCGGCGAGCGCCCTGCGGAACGCCGCGTCGTTCATCGGCTTCCTCGTGGTGTTGGGCACCAGCCAGGCGGTGTTGGCGGAGAGCATGTAGGGCGGCTTGTCGTAGTACGAGACGACCTTCTTGCTCTTGATCAGCGAGGAGGCGCCGGGCAGGAAGTTGTTGCTGAGATCCAGCTGGCCCTGGCCCAGCTGGCCGATGACGACCTCGTTGCTGGGGTTGGACACGTCGACGATGTAGCGCGGTGCGGGCTTCATGGAGAGCGCCTTGACGCCCCACCAGTCGTCGCGGCGCTGCCAGACGACCCGGTCCTGGGTGTGGCTCTTGAGCGTGTACGCGCCGGAGCCGACCGGCTTGTCGTTGACGCCGTCGAGGATCTCCTTCTCGGAGCGCTTGCTCCAGATGTGCTCGGGGACGACCGGCTGCCCGTAGAGGGTGTAGTCCCACTCCTGGTAGCGGGCCTGCTCGAAGGTGAAGCGGACGGTGGTGGCGTCCACCGCCTTCGCGTCCGAGAGCCAGCTCCACAGGGTGTGGAAGGACGAGGCCTCGATCTTGCCGAGCCCGTAGGAGTACGCGACGTCCTTGGCGGTCAGCGGCTTGCCGTCGGACCAGGTGATGCCCGGACGGAGCTTCAGCTCGTACGTCTTGTCGCCGGTCCAGCTGCCCGACTCCGCCAGCCAGGGCGTCAGCTTGCCCTCGTTGGGGTCGAAGTGGAACAGCGTCTCGTAGACCAGCCCCTTGGTGCCGGTGGCGTGGTCCCAGTTGTGCAGCGGGTTGTAGTTCGCCGGCGGTCCCCACTGCGTGCCGGTGGTGTAGAGCGTCTCGTTGCGCGGGAGCGCGCCGCCGCCCTTCCCGCCCGGACCGCCTGCCGAGGAGCCGCCCCCCGTGCACGCGGTGGCGGCGAGTGCGATCACGGCGAGCGTGGCCGCGATCCGTCGTCCCCGGAATCCCGTGCCCATCGTCCCTCCTTCTCCCCGCCGTCCCTGCCGAGCGGAGTTACTGAACCGGGTAAGTGCCGTGAAGTTAAGGCCGCCGGGAAACCGTGTCAAGGGTGCGGGAGCGCTCCCATTCCGTTACTTTCCAACGGAGTTGAGCGATCATGCTTCTTCGGGAGGGGCCGCGTACGAGGGACGTGTCGGCTAGGATTCCCGTGCAACAGGAACCGGTTAAGCGAGGTCACATGCCCAGACACCGCCCCACGATCGCGGACATCGCACGCCGCGCCGGGGTCTCCAAGGTCGCGGTGTCCTACGCGCTGAACGACCGGCCGGGCGTCTCCCCCGCGACCCGCGCCGCCATCAAGGCCATCGCCGAGGAGATCGGCTGGCGGCCCAACAGCGCGGCCCGCGCCCTGACCCGCGCCCGGGCCGACGCGGTCGGCCTCGCCCTGTGCCGGCCCGCCCGGCTGCTCGGCATGGAGCCGTTCTTCATGGAGCTGATCAGCGGCATCGAGAGCGAACTCTCGCCCCGCGGCTGCGCCCTGCTCCTCCAGGTCGTCACCGATCCGGCGCAGGAGCTGGAGGTCTACCGCCGCTGGTGGGGCGAGGGCCGGGTGGACGGCGTGTTCCTCGCCGATCTGCGCGTCCCCGACCCGCGGATCGAGGGCGTCGCCGAACTGGGCCTGCCCGCCGTGGTGATCGGCCACCCCTCGGCGGCCGGCCCGCTGCCCGCCGTGTGGTCCGACGACCACGCGGCGATCCGCGACACCCTCACGTATCTGGCCGCGCTGGGCCACCGGTCGGTCGCCCGGGTCGCGGGCCTGCCCGGCCTCAACCACACCGAGCTGCGCGACCGGGCCCAGCGCGAGATCTGCGCCGGACTCGGCCTCGGCGAACCGGTCATCGTCCACACCGACTACTCCGGCGAGGACGGGGCGCACGCAACCCGGCGGCTGATCAGCTCCCCCGAGCGGCCCACCGCCGTCATCTACGACAACGACATCATGGCCGTCGCCGGACTCTCGGTCGCCCAGGAGATGGGACTCGACGTGCCGGGCGACCTCTCCCTGATCGCCTGGGACGACTCCCAGCTCTCCCGGGTGGTCCGGCCGCCGCTGACCGCGCTGAGCCGCGACATCCCGGCGTACGGGAGCCACGCCGCCCGCACCCTGCTGTCCCTGATCACCGACGGTACGGCGACGGGCTTCGAGGACGCGGCGGCCCGGCTGGTCCCGCGCGGGTCCACGGCCCCGCCGCGGTAGCGGACCGGGGCCTTCGGGTCCACCCCGCTCAGGGTCCATGTCATACCGCAGGAGGACGCCGGGGCCCCCGCGGTGCGACTCAAGAGGGCCCCGGGAACGGGCACCGGGAGTGACGACCGGCGGCGGAACGGCGGAGACGATGGAGCAGTGCCCATCCCCCGGCCGCCGCCCCGGCGGGGCCGGCGGGGAACGGGCCCCCGTCCCGCACCAACCCGACCCTGGAGTCTCCCGTGACCACCATGTCCACCGCTCACCGCGCCACCGCGGTGGCCGCCCGCGCCACGGAACTCTCCAAGGTCTACGGGGAGGGCGAGACCAAGGTGACCGCCCTGGACCGGGTCACCGTCGACTTCCCGCAGGGCGAGTTCACCGCGATCATGGGCCCGTCGGGATCCGGCAAGTCCACGCTGATGCACTGCGTGGCCGGCCTCGACAGTTTCAGCGCCGGCTCGGTGCGCATCGGCGAGACGGAGCTGGGGTCCCTCAAGGACAAGCAGCTCACCCAGCTGCGCCGGGACAAGATCGGCTTCATCTTCCAGGCGTTCAACCTGCTGCCGACCCTGTCGGCACTGGAGAACATCACGCTGCCGATGGACATCGCGGGCCGCAAGCCCGACCAGGACTGGCTGCGCAAGGTCATCGACATGGTGGGCCTCGCCGACCGGCTGAAGCACCGCCCCACCGAGCTCTCCGGCGGCCAGCAGCAGCGCGTCGCCGTCGCCCGCGCCCTGGCCTCGCAGCCCGAGATCATCTTCGGTGACGAGCCGACCGGAAACCTGGACTCCCGCTCCGGCGCCGAGGTCCTCGGCTTCCTCCGCAACTCGGTGCGCGAGCTGGGCCAGACCGTGGTGATGGTGACCCACGACCCGGCCGCCGCCTCCTACGCGGACCGGGTGATCTTCCTCGCGGACGGGGCGATCGTGGACCAGATGATGCACCCCACCGCGGACGGGGTGCTGGACCGGATGAAGGCGTTCGACGCGAAGGGCCGCACCAGCTGAGCCCCGGCTCCTCCCGCGCCCCCCTTCCGGACCCCCTCCCCCAGGACTGACAGACATGTTCCGTACCGCCCTGCGCAATGTGCTCTCGCACAAGGCCAGGCTGCTGATGACCGTCCTCGCCGTGATGCTCGGCGTGGCCTTCGTCTCCGGCACCCTGGTCTTCACCGACACCCTCGGCAACGCCTTCCGCAACCAGTCGGCGAAGAACTACGACGACGTCGCCGTCGCCGTCACCACGCACGCCGACCAGCGCGACCCGAAGTCGCACGGCATCGACGCCGCCACCCTGAAGAAGATCCGGGCTCTGGACGGCGTCGGCACCGCCACCGGCCGGGTCGACGGCTTCGCCGGGGTCGCCGACCCCGACGGCAAGCTGATCGGCAACGGCTGGTCCAACACCGGCGCCAACTTCGCCCCCGGCAAGGACGGCAAGGACCCCCAGTACGCCTTCACCGACGGCACCGGGCCCACCGCGGCCGGCACCGTCGCCCTGGACGAGGACACCGCGAAGAAGGGTGAGTACGAGGTCGGCGACACGGTACGGGTCGCCACCAACGGGCCGGTGAAGGAGTACACCCTGTCCGGGGTCTTCACCACCGAGGACGGTGCGGTCAACGCGGGCGGCAGCCTGGTCCTCTTCAACACCCCCGTCGCCCAGCAGCTCTTCCTGCGCCCCGGCGAGTTCAAGGACGCCTCCGTCACCGCCGCGTCCGGCGCCTCCGACCAGCAGCTGCTGACCGCGGTGAAGCCGCTGCTCCCCGAGGACGCCGAGGCCAGGACCGGCAAGGCACTCGCCGACGAGCAGGCCGAGCAGATCGAGTCCGGACTCGGCAGCCTCAACAAGCTGCTGCTCGCCTTCGCCGGCATCGCCCTGTTCGTCGGCATCTTCCTGATCGCCAACACCTTCACCATGCTGGTCGCCCAGCGCACCAAGGAACTGGCGCTGCTGCGCGCCGTCGGCGCCTCGCGCCGCCAGGTCAAGCGCTCGGTCCTGCTCGAAGCGGCCGTCGTCGGCCTGATCGCGTCCGTCATCGGCTTCGCCCTGGGCCTCGGCCTCGCGACCGGGCTGCGTTCCGCGATGAGCCTGATCGGCGGGAAGATCCCGGCCGGACCGCTCGTGGTCGCACCGCTCACCGTCGTCGCCGCCTTCGGCGTCGGCGTCCTGATCACCGTCCTCGCCGCCTGGCTGCCCGCCCGCCGGGCCGCGAAGATCCCGCCGGTCGCGGCGATGAACAGCCTCTACGCGGTGGCCACGGTCAAGTCCCTGGTGCTGCGCAACTCCGTCGGCGCCGTCATCACCCTGCTCGGCGGGGCCGCCATCGTGTCCGGCGCGGCGCAGGCCGGTTCGGACGGCCAGCTCCTCATCGCGGGCGGCGCCTTCCTGGCGCTGATCGGCGTCATCGTCCTCATCCCGCTGCTGTCCCGCCCGGCGATCGCCCTGGTGCGCCCGATGCTGCGCAGGATGTTCGGGGTCTCCGGCAAGCTGGCCGCGCAGAACGCGGTCCGCAACCCCCGGCGCACCGGCGCGACCGCCTCCGCACTGGCGATCGGCCTCACCCTGGTCACCGGCATCTCGGTGCTCGGCGTCACTCTCGGCCAGGCGGTCGACAAGATGACGACGGACAACATCAAGGCCGACTACATGGTCTCGATGGCCAGCGGGGACGCGCTCGACGAGTCGGCGCTCACCGCCCTGGAGAAGGCCGACGGCGTGACCGCCGTCTCGCCCCAGCAGGCCGTCTGGCTGGACATCGGCAACACCTCGCTCTCGGCCTCCGGTGTCACCCCCGGCGCTGTGCAGAAGGTCCTGACCGTCGACACCGTCGCGGGTTCGATGGACGCCCTGGAGAAGGGCGAGATCGCCGTCTCGGACAAGACCGCGAAGTCGCACGGCTGGAAGACCGGGGACAGCGTCCCGGTCACGTACGACGACGACAAGAAGGGCAGCCTGAAGGTCGGCGCGCTCTACAAGGACAACGAGTTCCTGTCGCCCGTCCTGATCCCCCGCGACGTCGTGGCCCCGCACGAGGGCCGTGCGGACATCCGCGAGATCTGGGTGAAGACGGACGGTGGTGCGAGCAAGGCCAACGAGCAGGCGCTGGTGGACGCGCTGGGCGACAACCCCGGCATGAGCGTCATGGACCGCCAGGACATCCGTGACATGTTCGGCGGCTCCATCAACCTCGCGATGAACATCATGTACGGCCTGCTGGCGATGGCCCTGATCATCGCGGTGCTCGGGGTCGTCAACACCCTGGCCATGTCGGTCTTCGAGCGGCAGCAGGAGATCGGCATGCTGCGGGCGATCGGCCTGGACCGCCGCAAGGTCAAGCGGATGATCCGGCTGGAGGCCGTCGTCATCTCGCTGTTCGGCGCGGTCGTCGGCATCGGGCTCGGACTGTTCCTCGGCTGGGCGATCGGACAGACGGTGGCGTCCCAGATCCCGCAGTACGTCCTGGTCGTGCCGTGGGGCCGGATCGCGGTCTTCCTGCTGCTGGCCGGACTGGTGGGCGTACTGGCCGCGCTGTGGCCGGCCCGCAGCGCCGCGAAGCTGAACATGCTGACGGCGATCAAGACGGAGTAGTACGCCGCCACGACGGCCGAGGGCCGGTACCCGCGTCAGCGGGTACCGGCCCTCCGTCATGTCCGGGTACCGGGCTCAGCCGGTCGCGGACGCCTTCCAGTCCCGGGCGCGCAGCGGCATGCCCGCGCCCCCGCCGTCCGCCGGGCGCACCACCAGGATCTGGTTCACACCGATCTTGTTGTGCTCGAAGGAGAGTGCGGAGGCGGCCATGTAGAGCCGCCAGACTCTCGCCCGGCCGGGAGAGGTCATCCGGACCGCGCTGTCCCAGTCCCGTTCCAGGTTGGCGACCCAGGTGCGCAGGGTCAGGGCGTAGTGCTCGCGGAGCGACTCGACGTCGCGGGCCTCGAAACCGGCTTCCTCCAGAGTGGCGACGGTGCGGCCCACCGGGGCGAGTTCGCCGTCCGGGAAGACGTAGGCGTCGATGAACTCGTCCACGTGGTAAGCGGACTCGTCCCTCTCCGGGCGGCGGGCGATCTGGTGGTTGAGGAGCCGCCCGCCGGGCCTGAGGAGTGCGTAGAGGTCGTCGGCGTACTCGCGGTAGCGGACGGAGCCGACGTGCTCGGCCATGCCGATCGAGGAGATGGCGTCGTACGGGCCGTCCCTGACGTCCCGGTAGTCCTGGACCCGGATCTCGATCCGGTCGGTGAGCCCTTCCTCCGCGATGCGCTTCCTGGCGAAGGCGGCCTGCTCCACGGAGAGGGTCACTCCGGTGACCCGGGCGCCGTACTCGCGGGCGGCGTGGATGGCCATGGAGCCCCAGCCGCAGCCGACGTCCAGGAGGCGGTCACCCTCCTTCAGGGCGAGCTTGCGGCAGACCAGGTCGAGCTTGTCGCGCTGGGCGTCCTCAAGGGTCCCGCCGTCCTCCCAGTAGGCGCAGGAGTAGACCATGGACGGGCCGAGGACCAGTGCGTAGAAGTCATTGCCCACGTCGTAGTGGTGGCTGATGGCCTCCTTGTCGCGGCGCTTGGTGTGCAGGGTGCCGGTGCGGCGCCGTACCTCCTCGGGCGGCGGCGGGGGCGGCGGCCAGGGGCCGGCCAGTTGCACCAGCCCCTTGGCGGCGGCCCGCAGCTTCGGGTCGCGGACGGGGTGGACGCTGTCCTTGGCGTCGGCCCCGCGGTCCCAGATCAGCCCGGCCATCAGGTCCAGGGCCGCGTACAGATCGCCTTCGATGTCGAGCTCGCCGGCCACCCAGGCGCGGGCCAGGCCCAGTTCGCCCGGCTTCCACAGCAGGCGGCGCAGGGCACGGCGGTTCCTGATGACGAGGACGGGGGCACCGGGCGGTCCGGATTCGCTGCCGTCCCAGGCCCGGATGCGGACCGGTAGGGGTTCTCCCAGCAACTCCTGGGCGAGAGCGGTCAGCCGCGACGCGGCGTCTGCCATGGCGCACACCTCCGTGATGGTGTTTCCCGACGTGCCCGGACATGCCCACACATGTCTCGGACCACGCCCCGGCACCCTTGGCGCCAAGGCGAGGTACACCCCCCACAACAGTTTCCGGCGGCCGGGCCATCCCGCTACCGCGCAATGGAACGGCAAAATACTTGTACGGCACATGCATCCGCCGCGGGTCCGGCCCGCGCCCCTTCCCGCCGACCACCGTGCCGACCTGCGCCGATACGCCGAAGGGGCCGTCCGCACCACGGATGGCGGACGGCCCCTTCGGGCGTTGTGCGACGTACCTGAAACGAATCCGGGAGCTAGGAGGCCTTGGCCTTCTCGCCCACGGGCTTGGCGGCGGCGGGGGCCGGGGCGGGCTTGGCGGCCTCGTAGAACTCCTCGCGGGGAGTCTCCATGGCGCCGAGCGAGACGACCTCGCGCTTGAGGAACATCGCCAGGGTCCAGTCGGCGAAGATCCGGATCTTGCGGTTCCAGGTCGGCATCGCCATGCCGTGGTAGCCACGGTGCATGTACCAGGCGAGACGGCCCTTGAGCTTGATCTTCACCTTGCCCATGACGATCATCGCGACGCCCTTGTGCAGGCCGAGACCGGCGACCGCACCCTTGTTGGCGTGGCTGTAGTCGCCCTGCGGGAAGCCGCGCATCCCGGAGATGACGTTGTCACCGAGGACCTTGGCCTGACGCAGCGCGTGCTGGGCGTTCGGCGGGCACCAGGCGTTCGGGTTGCCGGCCTTGCGGCCGACCATGTCCGGAACCTGGGCGTTGTCGCCCGCGGCCCAGATGTAGTCGGTGCCCTGCACCTGGAGCTTCTCGGTGGTGTCGACGTGACCACGCGGACCGAGCGGCAGGCCGAAGCGGGCCAGCGCCGGGTTCGGCTTCACACCGGCCGTCCACACGATGGTGTTGGAGTCGACCTCCAGACCGTTCTTCAGCACCACGTGACCGTCGACGCAGGAGTCCATGGAGGTCGAGAGGAAGACCTCGACACCGCGGGACTCCAGGTGCTCCCGGCCCCAGGTGCCCAGCTTCGGGCCGACCTCGGGAAGGATCTTGTCGGCGGCGTCGACGAGGATGAAGCGCATGTCCTCGCGCTTCACGTTCGTGTAGTACTTCGCCGCGTCGCGGGCCATGTCCTCGACCTCGCCGATGGTCTCCGCGCCGGCGAAGCCGCCGCCCACGAAGACGAACGTCAGCGCCCTGCGGCGGACGTCCTCGTCGGTCGTGGAGTCGGCCTTGTCCAGCTGCTCCAGGACGTGGTTGCGCAGACCGATGGCCTCCTCGATGCCCTTCATGCCGATGCCCTGCTCGGCAAGGCCGGGGATCGGGAAGGTACGGGAGACGGCGCCCATCGCGATGACCAGGTAGTCGAAGGGCAGCTCGTAGGCCTCGCCGACGAGCGGCGCAACCGTGGCGACCTTGCGGTCCTGGTCGATGGTCGTGACTCGGCCGGTGAGGACCTCAGCCTTGGGCAGCACGCGTCGCAGCGGGACGACGACATGCCGAGGCGAGATGCTGCCGGCAGCAGCTTCGGGGAGGAAGGGCTGGTACGTCATGTACGACCGGGGGTCGACGACCGTGACGGTCGCCTCTCCATAGCGCATCTTCTTCAGGATGCGCCGAGCTGCGTACAGGCCTACGTACCCACCGCCTACTACGAGGATCCTGGGACGCTCCGTGGTGCTCATGCCATCGAGTATCCACCCCCCTCGGGGGGCACGCTCGTGAGCCCCTTCACAAGGTATGGCCCACCCTCTGCTACACTTCGCCGCCCACGTGACCCAGGTCATGACCCAGCAGGGGAACCACGACACCCCGGCGAACGTTGTTCACCGCTTGTGAGCTGGCCCTTGAGCCGCCGGGCACGGTGGACCACCACGCGGATTCACATACCCGCAACGCGCCCGGAACCCTCCCGCATCCGGGGCGCGGGACCCCGCACACCCTCCCGCAGGCCCGTTCGGAGCAGAAGTCCGCCCCCAGGGACCGAATTCCTTGTGAAGAAGTTCACGAACTTCGTCGCGCCGCGTCCCCGAAGGCACCCCCCGGGTGGCCCCGGGCCTCTCAAAAGTGCAGGCCGGAGTGCGTATGAGCAAGGCCCCCCGACGCCCCCGAAGGGCCCCTAACGGGCCGCGTAGAAGGCGATGCCGTCCAGAATGTCGTGCTCACTGACCACGACCTCACGGGCCCCGGCCCGCTCCATCAGGGCCAGCAGGATCAGCGCCCCGGAGGTGATCACGTCGACCCGCCCCGGGTGCATCGCGCCGATCGCCGCACGCTCGGCGTGGGTCGAGGCGAGGAGCCGCCCGGTGATCTCCCGGACCTGCTCCAGCGAGATCCGGGAGTGGTGGATCGCCCCGGAGTCGTACGCGTCGAGACCCAGCGCGATGGCGGCCACCGTGGTGACCGTCCCGGCGAGGCCGACGAGCGTGCCCGCCGAACCGAGCGGAACGGTCTCCTCGGCCAGGTCCAGAGCGGCCTCGACGTCCGCCCGGATCGCGTCGGCCTGCGCGGCCGTGGGCGGGTCGACGACCGCACCGTCCCGCACGAGGTGCCGCTCCGTCATCCGGACGCAGCCGATGTCCACGGACCGCGCGGCCCGCACCCGGTCGTCGCCGACGACGAACTCGGTGGAGCCGCCGCCGATGTCCACGACGAGATACGGCTTCGCGAGGTCGTCGCGCCCGGCGAGCTCCTTGGTGGCCCCGTCGAACGAGAACGCGGCCTCCTGGTCACCACTGATCACCTCGGGCTCGACGCCCAGGATGTCCAGCACCCCGCGGACGAAGTCGTCCCTGTTCTCGGCGTCCCGGGAGGCGGAGGTGGCGACGAAACGGATCCGCTCCGCACCGTGCTCCTTGATCACCTCCGCGTACCGCCGGCACGCGGCGAAGGTCCGCTCCAGCGCCTCGGGGGCGAGCCGGCCGGTCCGGTCGACGCCCTGGCCCAGCCGGACGATCTCCATCCGCCGGTCCAGCTCGACGAGCTCCCCCGTACCGGGGTCGGCGTCCGCGACCAGCAGACGGATCGAGTTGGTACCGCAGTCGATGGCAGCTACACGCGTCATGAGAACTCCAGAATCCAGCGAGCGGGGCCCGAGAGCGGAGCCAGGCCCCTCCGGCGATTGAGGAACGGAGGGGCCAGGGGCAGCGCCACCATCCAAGCCCCTCCGGCGATTGAGGAGCGGGGGTCCGGGGGCAGCGCCCCCGGGTACGGACCGTCAGCCCTCGTCCGGCGCGCCGCACGGCGAGACGCACGGCCCCTTGCGCCACCACTCCGGCAGCATCGCGATCGCCTCGTCCCCGAGCGGGTTCACCCCCGGCCCGGCGGCCAGCGAGTGCCCCACGAGCACGTGCAGGCACTTCACCCGGTCCGGCATGCCACCCGCGCTCGGGAAGCCCTCCAGCACCTCGATCGCGTCACGCCGCGCGATGTAGTCCTCGTGCGCGACCCGGTAGGCCGCAGCCAGCTCGGGGTCCGTACCGAGGCGCTCGGTCATCTCCTTCATGACCCCGTTCGCCTCCAGCGTGCCGATCGCGGACGCCGCACGCGGACACGTCAGGTAGAACGTCGTCGGGAACGGCGTGCCGTCCTCCAGCCGGGGCTGCGTCTCGACCACGTCCGGATTGCCGCACGGGCAGCGGTGCGCGATCGCGCGCAGGCCGCGCGGCGGGCGCCCCAGCTGCTGCTGGAACGCGGCGATGTCCGCGTCCGTGGGCGCGGTGGACTCGGTCTGGGGAGGGGGCGTTTCCATGCCTGCCTAGGGTCTGATCGGACTGCTCGAACTGCGGTTCTGCAGATGTACGGAAGGGGACGCGGCTCAGCCGCGGTCGGCGCTGTCGACGCCGTCCCAGAGGTTGGAGTGCCAGGGCCGGTCGGTCTCCTCCGGCTTCCCGTTGCGCTCCTTGACCGAGTCGGGGTCGACCACGGTGTAGCCGGTCTCCCCGGGAAGAAGGTAGTGCAGGTGCTCGCGGGCCAGCCGCTTGACGTAGGCATCGTCCTGGAGCCGCGCCTTCTCGTCGCGCAGCTCCTCGGTTCGGGCCTCGGCCTCCTGCGCCAGCCGCTCCTGGTCGGCGATCTCGTCGCGCTGCGACACGTACTGACGCATCGGGTACGCGAGCGCGACGACCAGTGAGCACACCACCAGGGCCAGGAAGGCCGCCCGGCCGGTGAGCCGGGAGCGGCGTGCCTGGCGGCGGTTCTGGGACCGGTAGACGCGGGCCGCGGTCTGCTCGCCGAGCAGCCGCAGCCGGGTCGCGGTGGAGAACCGGTCCCGGTCCTTCGCGGCCATGTCTCCGCCTCCCCATTACGCACGTCCGTCCCCGCACACGGTACGGGACCGAGTGCGGGGACGGACGGAGGCCGGGGCACTTGACCCCGCCGGGCTTTACCGGGCCTGCTGTGCGGTCAGCCCTTGAAGCGCGGGAACGCCGAGCGGCCGGCGTACACCGCGGCGTCGTCGAGGATCTCCTCGATGCGCAGCAGCTGGTTGTACTTGGCGACACGGTCCGAGCGGGCCGGGGCGCCGGTCTTGATCTGGCCGCAGTTCACGGCGACCGCGAGGTCGGCGATGGTGACGTCCTCGGTCTCGCCGGAGCGGTGCGACATCATGCACTTGAAGCCGTTGCGCTGGGCCAGCTCGACGGCGTCCAGGGTCTCGGTCAGCGAACCGATCTGGTTGACCTTGACGAGCAGGGCGTTGGCGGAGCCCTCCTCGATGCCGCGGGCCAGGCGCTCCGGGTTGGTGACGAAGAGGTCGTCGCCGACGATCTGCACCTTGGCGCCGAGCTTGTCGGTGATGACCTTCCAGCCGGCCCAGTCGTCCTCGTACAGCGGGTCCTCGATGGAGACCAGCGGGTACGCGGAGACGAGCTCCTCGTAGTACTCGGTCATCTCGGCGGCCGAGCGGGACTTGCCCTCGAACTCGTACTTGCCGTCCTTGTAGAACTCCGAGGCGGCGACGTCGAGCGCGAGCGCGATGTCCTTGCCCGGGGCGTAACCGGCCTCCTTGATGGCCTCGACGATGAGGTCGAGGGCCGCGCGGTTCGACTCCAGGTTCGGCGCGAAGCCGCCCTCGTCGCCGAGGCCGGTGGACAGGCCCTTGGTCTTCAGGACCTTCTTCAGCGTGTGGTAGACCTCGGCGCCCCAGCGCAGGGCCTCGGAGAAGGACTCCGCGCCGATCGGCGCGATCATGAACTCCTGGATGTCCACGTTGGAGTCGGCGTGCGACCCACCGTTGAGGATGTTCATCATCGGGACGGGCAGCAGGTGCGCGTTCGGGCCACCGAGGTAGCGGAACAGCGGCAGGTCCGAGGCCTCGGAGGCGGCGTGGGCGACAGCGAGCGAGACGCCGAGGATGGCGTTGGCGCCGAGCGAGCCCTTGTTCTCGGTGGCGTCCAGGTCGAACATCGCCTGGTCGATCAGCCGCTGCTCGGTCGCGTCGTAGCCGACGAGCTCCGGGCCGATCTGCTCGATCACGGCGAGGACGGCCTTCTCGACGCCCTTGCCCTGGTAGCGGTTGGGGTCTCCGTCGCGAAGCTCAATGGCCTCGAACGCACCGGTGGAGGCGCCGGACGGGACGGCAGCACGGCCCGTGCTGCCGTCGTCGAGGCCAACCTCGACCTCGACCGTGGGGTTTCCGCGGGAGTCGAGGATTTCCCGGGCTACGACGACGTCGATGGACGGCACGAGGCATCTCCTTCTGGGATATGACGCTGGTTGTGCAGGGTCACTTTGGCCTTGCGACAAGAGCCTAACCGGCCCGGCCGCCTCAGTCGGCCGACCGCCCGTCCCCTGGGACGAAAAAGGACCCAAGGGCAGGCATAGCAGGGCAAAGCTCCAGAAATTTACTGGCAAGTAACTACAACAGTTGAACGATCAGCGCCGAAACCGGCCGACCCCGGCCCGGCACGCACGGGGGGAAGGTGCGCGCCGGGCCGGGGCGGCCGGAGTGTTCAGCGAGGAGAGATCGCGACTACTTCGTCAGGTGGAGCTGCTGGCCCGGGTAGATCAGGTCGGCGTCCTTGACGATGTCCTTGTTCAGCTCGAAGAGGTGCTTCCAGCCACCCTCGACCTTGTGGTCGGCGGCGATCTCGCTCAGGGAGTCGCCGGTGACGACCTTGTACTCGCCGTCACCCTTCTTGACCTTCTTGCCGGTCGGGGTGGTGACCGTCTTCGACTCGGCCTTGGGGGCGGTCGAACGGTCCGAGCGGTTGGTGGCGGGGGCCTCGGTGCGCTCGGCCTTCTTCGGCTCGGCCTGCTTCGGGGCGGCCTGCTTCGGCGCGGCCTCGGTCTTCGGCGCGGTCTCCGTCTTGGCGGCGGAGGAGCCGGTGTCGACGCCCGGGTCGACACCGTCGTTGCTCAGGTTGCCGGCACCGGCGCAGGACCAGGCGCCCGGGCCCTGCATGTCGAGGAGCTTCTCGGCGACAGCGATCTGCTGCGACTTGGTCGCCAGGTCGGCGCGGGCCGCGTACTGCGTACCGCCGGCGGCCGCCCAGCTGGACTGCGAGAACTGCAGGCCGCCGTAGTAGCCGTTGCCGGTGTTGATGGACCAGTTGCCACCGGACTCGCACTGGGCGACGGCGTCCCACGTGGACACGGAGGCGGCGGAGGCGCCGGTGGCACCCATCAGGGGCACGGCGATGGCGGCACCGGTGACACCGGCGAGCGTGGCGATACGGACGGCCTTGGACGGGCGACGGTGCTTGTTGCCCTTGCTGTTGAGCAGCATCGAGACTTCTCCTCACCGACGCCTACGAGGTGAGCTGTCGGGTTCGGGCCAAGTGAGTTGCCCGGTCGTGCGTCCTAGCGCACGACTTAACCCCTAGCCGTTCCCGATGCGTCGCGTTCGACGACCGGGCCCGGCGCCTACCTGGGTCCCCCGCTCCTGCCTACGGCGCTTTACGCGTCTGTTCCCTTCGACCGACGGCAGGATTCGGCGTGACGGTCGACGGGGCCCGCGGTGCGAGCGGTTCCGACCGTAAACACACGCAACCCCCACATTCAAAGATGGACATACCGGATAAACAGCCCTTACTTGCATCCGAAGAACGGCTGTTTCCGCAGGTGGGAACGGATGCGGGCGGACCTCCCGGACAAGACACGCCAGTTCACGCAAAGAGACCCATGTCTCACTTAGTCGAAAGTGGGACATAGGCCTCTTAACTTCCCCAGTTTTCAGGGTGTTTTCAGCTGATCATCAGACTGCGCTCATTCGGCCTTCACGCCGAGATCGAGGCTCTGGCCAGGCAGGATGAGGTCCGGATCGGACCCCACCTCGGCCTTGTTGGCCTCGTACAGCGCGGCCCAGCCGCCGGACAGCTTCTGTGCATCAGCAATGGCCCACAGGTTGTCGCCGGCGCGGACGGTGTACGTCCCGTCGGCGGCCGGGGCGCCCGTGTCGCGTGCATCACCACTGCCGCGCGAGGCATGCCGCCCCGAGTCCCGGTCACTGCCGCCACCGGTCTGCCGCGTCTCCTCGGGGGCCGGAGCGCCGCGATGCTTGCCGCTCTTCTCCTTCGCCGGGTCCGAGGCGTCGTCCGAGGGCGTGGTGGACGGCGTGGCGGACGGGGACGCCGAGGCGTCCGCCTTCCCGCCGCCGTCCGTCGCGTCGTCGGTCGCGTCGTCCGCCGAGTCCGACGGGTTCATCGCATCACCCGCCGCGTCACCGGACGCGTCGTCCGACGCACCGGTCCCCGCGGACGGGTCCGTGTCCGCGGACGGATCGGTGCTGCCGGACGGCTCCGGGGAGGGCGTGGTGCCCGGGTCCACACCCGGCAGGCCGCTGTCCGCGACGAGACCGGAGATGACCGCACAGCTGGGCCACGCCTTCGGCCCCTGGTCCTCCAGGACCTTCTCCGCCACGGCGATCTGCTGCGAGCGGCTGGCGAGGTCGGCACGCTCGGCGTACGACTCGCCGCCGTACGACTTCCAGACCTCCTGCGAGAACTGCAGGCCGCCGTAGTAGCCGTTGCCGAGGTCGGCGCTCCACATGCCGCCGCTCTCGCACTCGGCCACCCGGTCCCAGGTCGAGGCGTCTGCGGCGTGCGCGCCCGCCGCGCCGAGCAGCGGGATGGCGATGGCGGAACCGGTCACGCCTGCGGCGACGATGATCGCGGGTGCCTGCCGAGGGCGACGGTGTCTGCCGTTCGCGGAGCCCATGGGAATGCCTTCCGTGTGACTGACAAGTGACTGGTGAGTCGAACGGTGAACCTAGCGGGACTCGAACGTGTGTCACAAGTCGATGCAGCAGAGATCACGTGAAAGTCACAGAGTTGACAGAGTGTCACCTTGCCCGCGCGCCGGGCCGGGGGTGAACTCCACCGGCAAGGTGCGCAGTCCACGCATGATGAGCCCGCCACGCCACCGCAAATCGGCAGGTTCCCCCGCAAGTCGCAGATCCGGAAGGCGCTTCAGAAGCGTGGCGAGCGCGGCCTGCCCCTCCAGCCGGGCGAGCGGCGCTCCCAGGCAGTAGTGGATTCCGTGACCGTAACCGAGGTGCTGATTGTCACGCCGCGCAAGGTCCAGCGTGTCCGGCCCGTCGAAGCGTCCGGGGTCCCGGTCGGCGGCGGCGAGCACGACGAGGACGGGGTCGCCCTCGACCGGCTAGGACTGAAGCCTCCGGAATGTTCATGGCGCCCCCCTGCCCTTGGGGGCTTCACTCCGTGCCGACAGCAGGCTGCCACGGAGCTCTCCTGTGACCGTGAGCTGGGGCAGAGTCGGACGCCGATACGCCTCAACGCCCCTGCGGTCCGCACCCAGAACCGCCATGACCTCGGGCCAGGCACCTCTCTTCCACCAGAAGAGCTGACGTTCCCGCATGGGGTCGATGGGCCCCCATGCCTGAGGCATGTCGACCCATGACAGCCCTTGCCGGAGCCGGTGGAGCATGCCGCAGAACTGCGCGCGGATGTCGTACTTCGATGTGAAGTGCTTCTTCGACTTTCCGGACAGGAGCCTGTGAAGCACCGTGAGGACGGCCTCCCACTCCTCGTCCGTCGGGTCGGGAGGCACGAGGGTGGCCGTTTCGTGGTGCCATTGGGTGATCTCGCACTTGACGCCCGGCTTCGCCGTGTTCTCCATCGTCCCGGGCGTGACACGGATGTTGAACATGTCGAAGACTTCCTTGCGCTCCGCCGGCGTCATGATGTCGAAGCGCTCGCGGGGGTTGTTCACGAGGTCGACAAGGTTGCGTGCCTGACGCTCGGACTTCGCGTACGTCTGCAACCACTCTTCAGCGATGCGCTTCTGCTTCCGGTACTCGTCCAGCTCCCGCTGCATCTCTTTCAGCCCCGCCTTGAGCACGAGGGGGTCGATGCCAGCCTTCATGTACGCGGGGACCTGCTGGTGGATGAGGTCCTCCTGCTTCGCGATTCTGTCGCCGAAGTCGGTAACACGCTTCTCGTACTTCCCCTTGTCCCCCGGGAAGCTGCTGACCCACTCGGCCGCCATCACCTGGAGTTGGGATTCTTCCTTGATGAGCTTGGCCATTTCGGCCCAGGCGACACCTTCGATCTCTGCCGCGTTGAAGCACGGCTCTCCGCAGTGCTCCCCCTTCTTCGCCATACCCTTGCAGCGGTCGGCGCGCGCCTTCTCGCGCCGACCGGCGCCGATGTAGACCGAACCGCACAGGCTGTCGATCCGTCCGCTCAAGGGGTAGATCTGGGCGTGGATGCGGCCGTTCTTGAAGCCAATCTTCTTGAGCGTCTCCATAAGACGTCCGGCACGTTCCTGGGGCAGGATGGGCGGCACGCCGATTCTGGCCTGGTCACCGTGGACGGGGGTGCCGTCTTCACGGCACTGGGTGGTGCTCCTGCCGGTGCCTCGGGTGGTCTTTCGGTAGGTGACGTAGCCACTGTGGATGGTTTCGCCGTGGAGGCGGCTGCGGAGGTTCGCAGGCCCCCACGGCACACCGCTTCGGGTGTAGAGCCTGCGCTGGTTGAGCTCGTCGCAGGCCTCGGAGATGTTCATACCGTGGTCGACGATGAGTTCGACAGCGACGAAGAGCACCTTGGATTCGTACTCATCGGTGACCAGCACACTGAACTTCTTCCGGCGGTCGCCCACCACGTAGGTGTCCTGCGCAATCTTGTAGCCGTAGGGGGCTGGGCCGCCGGGCCAGCCCCCGTAACTGATCTTCAGCTCGCGGCCCGCGAAGGTCCGCTCCTTGATGCGACGCCACTCCATCTCGGAGAAGCTGACGTGCTGCATGAACCGGGACCAGCCGGACTCCGTGCTGGTGTCGATGCTCTCGCTGACCGAAATGAAGTGGACGCCGAGGTCCGCCATGTCCCAAGCCCACTGGTACACAGCACGGGCCGTCCGGCCGATGCGGTCCACCTTGGGGACAAGGATGCGGTTGAAGCGTCGTTTACGCGCGTCGAGGACGAGCCGGTCCCTCTCCGGGCGGCTGTCCAGCGCACCGGACACCGCTTCGTCCACGTACGCGTCATAGACGTCGGCCTCCGGATGGCGGGCAAGCCACCCATCGGAGATGGCGTTCTGGTCTTCGAGACCGAATCCGTCGAGCTGGTCGCGGGTGGAAACGCGCGTGTACTTCGCCACCACGATCGTGGCAGATTCAGGCCGGCGCGGGCGTGCCACAATGGGCATGTTCAGTCCTCCGAGACTGTTCCGTCCCCGGGGTGTTGACGCACCGCCGGGAAGGTTCCGGCCTCATAGCGCTCTACCAAGCGTTCTGGGGCCGGTGCCGTTTTTCGGGCAGCCTACCCGTGCCTGATGCCTCAGCGGAGCAGAGTCACCAGGGCCACTGATGTTCGACAGCGAGCCCGCGGGGCACTTCGGAACGGACAGTGTGGAACACCGGCAGCGGCGGCTCACCCGCAGACAGACGCCCGATACCGTCGTCATGTGAACGACACCCCGCCGCCCGAACTCTTCACCTGGGAGTTCGCCACCGACCCGTACCCCGCCTACGCCTGGCTGAGGGAACAGAGCCCCGTACACCGGACGACATTGCCCAGCGGCGTCGAGGCATGGCTGGTTACCCGGTACGCGGAGGCACGACAGGCCCTCGCCGACAGCCGTCTTTCGAAGAACCCGGCGCACCACGCCGAGGACGCCCAGGGAAAGAGCAGGACCGGCATCCCTGGGGAGCGCAGCGCCAACCTCATGACGCACCTGCTGAACATCGACCCGCCCGACCACACACGGCTTCGCCGGCTGGTGTCCAAGGCGTTCACGCCCCGGACGATCGCCGCGTTCGGGCCCCGCGTGCAGGAGCTGGCGGATCGGCTCATCGACGATTTCGCGGAGAAGGGGGAGGCCGACCTCATCCATGAATTCGCCTTCCCGCTGCCCATCTACGCCATCTGTGATCTGCTCGGCGTACCCGAGGAGGACCAGAACGACTTCCGCGACTGGGCGGGCATGATGATCCGGCACGGCGGCGGTCCGCGCGGCGGGGTCGCACGGTCCGTGAAGAAGATCCGCGCCTACCTCGCCGAGCTGATTCACAGGAAGCGGGAGAACCCCGGCGACGACCTGATCTCCGGCCTGATCCGGGCGAGCGACCACGGCGAGCACCTCACCGAGAACGAGGCCGCCGCGATGTGCTTCGTGATCCTCTTCGCGGGTTTCGAGACGACCATCAACCTGATCGGCAACAGCGCCCACGCGTTCTTCCGCAACCCCCCGCAGCGTGCCGTGTTCCAGAGTGCCGTCCAGCGAGGCGACAACCGTCTCCTGGACACGGCCATCGAGGAGCTGCTGCGCTTCGACGGCCCGGTGGAACTGGCCACCTGGCGCTACGCCACGGAACCTCTCGAGATCGGGGGAAAGCTGATCCGCGAAGGCGATCCCGTACTCGTCGTACTCGCAGCGGCCGACCGTGATCCGGACCGATTCGCGGAGCCCGACACACTCGATCTGTCCCGCCGGGACAACCAGCATCTGGGGTACGGGCACGGCATCCACTACTGCCTGGGTGCCCCCCTGGCGCGCCTGGAGGGCCGCACCGCCCTGGAGACCCTGTTCCGCCGCCTGCCGGACCTTCAGCTCGCGGTGGACCCCTCCGACCTGCGGTGGCGGGGCGGACTCATCATGCGCGGTCTGCGCACACTCCCGGTCGAGTTCACACCGCGGTGAGGCCGACCGCTCGTGACGACGACAGCGTGAGCCGGACGGTTCCTCACCCGAGCCTGTCCGCCGCTACCCGACGCCCTCCGCCGCCCTGATGGCGTCCCGGTACGCCCGCCCCGCGGCCCTCAGTGCCGCTTCCGGGTCGATGCCGTCCTCCTGGGCGCGGACGGCGAGGGCGAGAAGGCGGTAGCCGATGTCGCCGTCGTCTCCCTGCGGGAGGGGGACGTCGAGTCCGGCGGTACGGACCCGGCTCGCGAGCTTCGCGGCGAGTGCCAGGCCGGGCTGGCCGAGCGGCACCCCGTCGGTGACGGACTCGCGCTGCTTCTCGATGGCCTTGGTGCGCAGCCAGTGCGCATGGACGTCCTCAGGCGTCTCGGCGGTCTCGTCGCCGAAGACGTGCGGGTGGCGGTGGATCAGCTTCTCGACGAGCGTGGCCGCGACGTCGTCGACGGAGAACGGCTCGGTCTCGTCCTCCTCGGCGATGCGCGCGTGGAAGACGACCTGGAGCAGTACGTCCCCGAGCTCCTCGCGGAGTTCCTCGCGGTTGCCGTCCTCGATCGCCTCGACGAGTTCGTACGCCTCCTCGATGGCGTACTTGGCGAGGCCCTCGTGGGTCTTCTGCGAGGTCCAGGGGCATTCGAGGCGGATCCGGTCCATGACCTGGACGAGGTCGAGGAGCCGGGCGCCGGGGAGGTCGTACGAACCGGGCAGCAGCTCAAGGTTCGGCATCCGGACCCGGCCCGAACCGGCCAGCCTGGCCAGTCCGTCGGTCAGCGGCTGGTTGCCCTCGCCGCCGGTGAGGATCACGACGGTCCGGCCGCCGGCGCAGGCGTCCACGAGGTCCTGCGCGTCGGGGACGCCGGGTGTGACGGTGATGCCGGCCTCGCGCAGATACGGCAGCTGCGGCTGGTCCTGCTCCCCGCAGTGCACCCGCTCGGCGGCGTGCAGGGTCTGCCAGGCGGGCCAGGACAGCAGTCCGGGCGCGACGCGGTGGCTGGCGGTGAGCAGGACGATGCGGCCGGGGTCTTCAGCGTTCACGATGCGAATCTACCGTTCCTATTCAGTGAGCAGGAGTGAGTCTTGGACCCATGCCTGGTCGCTGCGGACATCCCGAACGGTTTTGGGTGTCCTGGTCGCCCGCGTTCTCGCCGCGCCCGGCGGCACGGATCGTGTCCGTGGTCCGGGGATGCGGGGGCGGGGTCCCTCACGCTCTCGTGCACCGTGATCGGCCTGGGCGGTCCGATGCCCCACACGATCACTCCGGTCGTGTGGGGGCGGTGCCGTCCGTCGCCGGATCGGGTGTCCGAGGGCGCGTCGCCCGATCGCGATACCGGCGGCATCGTGACGGGACATCTTCCGCTGCGGGGTCGTCAACGGTTTCTGCCAGTGCTGACCACCCCACATCGAGGTATAGGCCGGATCGACCGCGACAACGGCCAATCCTTGCTCGGCGGCCATGGAGACGAGCCGGGCCTTGAGCTTTCCGGTCGGGATGCCGGAGATCAGCTGCCGGAACCGCTTCCTGCGGCCGTGCTTCTCCCGCGTCTTCTCCGCGCCGAAGTCGAGGTCCTCGATCGCGATCGCGGTGGCGCCGGTCTGTCGGGCCCAGTGCAGGAGTTGGGTGAGGGCGTGGCGGAGTTGCGCGTCGCGGTGGTGGGTGGTGCCGGTCAGGTCGTAGGTGAAGCGGTGAGGTTCGCCGACGGGGTTGCCGTGGGGGTCGAGGTGGTAGGCGGCGAAGTGGTCGGCGTTCGTGTCGACACCGATCACACCCCTGGCCAGGGCTGCTTCCAGCGGGAGGGTTGGCACATTCGGGCGCTGCCAGGACGCGGTCAGGTACCAGCGGTCCCGGGTGGTGTCGTAGTGGATGCGGTAGGCAACCGCACGGTTGTCTACGACGCGGTCGGCCCACTCCGCGCCCCGGTGCGCGAACGTCACGGTGGTGGACGTGAGGGCGTAGCGGCCGTGCTTGGTGTTGGCCAGATGCGCCAAGGGCGCGGGCAGTTTGATGGACACCAGGCCGGTCGGGGTGACGCGGATCGTCTCGTTCCCGTACCGCTTGCCCGACTCACCGTCCGCCGCCAGGAACCACCGCTCAGCCTCCCACCGCTGACGCCACTCACCCTCGGTCAACCCGGCCTCGGCGAGATGATGGCGGGTGTTGAACAGCCGTTTCCCGCCCCGCACGACCCGGACCCGCCCTGTCTGCCAGTCCGCCACCGCGGCAGCGTGCCGAGCCTCCAGAGCCTTAAGGCGGCGGGACTTGCGGAACCACTCGCTCCTGGACCGGTAGCCACCCGGGGCACGTTTCGTACCCTTCGCCCCGACCGGGAGCGACAACCGGTGCCTCAGCGTCTTGATCCCCGCATCGAGGCTCCGAATGTGTGCGGCCTGGCAGCGCCGGGCGAGCGCCCACTGATCATGCGTCGCTTTCGTGACAGCCCCGGCGATCCTGGACGACGACTCCTTCGTCAGCTCCCGCTTACGCCCCGCCCAGGACTCCGCACTGTGACCGGGGCCATCCGCACACCGTGCCTTCAGATCCCGGGAAGCCAGCATGCCCTGATGAGCACCGACCGCCCGCAGAACCTGTTCGTCCTGCGCGGTGAGGTGCTTGAGACGGTCCCGGACCGCCACCCCCGACGGGCCCGGGGCCACGAACACCGCTGCCAACTCCCGTACAGCGCGCACCGCCACACCCCCGCCCCGGAACCGCCGAGCAACCCGTCACCCATGCAACGAACTACCACCACTAAGGTCACCCATTCGGCCCTGAAACGTCCGTTCCCAGCCTCACCCGCCGAACCACCCGACTCACTCGCAGGCACTAAAACTCACTCATACACACTTCAAAGGCAACGGCTCACGACCCCGGCCGTCGGACAGTCCTCAGGCCCCGGCCTCCGCCGCCGCCTGGGCCGGCTTGGTGACCTGGGTGATCCAGGGGGCCTTGAACTCACCGAGCTGGATCTGCTGGTTGTTCCAGGTGCCGAAGCGCGGGTTGACGTCGACCTTCAGCGACTTGGACGCCTTGGTGAGCGCGTCGCCGAGGATCTTCGTGCCGGCCGGGGTCGTCGGGTCGGCGCCGAGTGCCTGGCCGAGCTTGGTCAGCTGGATCTGCTCGCGGAGGAAGGCGTCGATCTGGTCGGGGGCGATCCAGCGCTCCTGGAGGACGGCGGCGCGCAGTCCGGCCTCCCCCTTGTACTGGGCGACGGCCGACTGCCGCATCTGCTGGATCTCGGCGCGGGTGACGGTGACCCCCGCGTCCGCGGACGCCTTGTCCAGGACCCGGTCCAGGATCAGCCCGTGCAGCTTGGCGCGAACGAGCTGGCCGGACTGGTTGGTGATCTGGGCGGCCTGCTTGGAGGTGTCCTGCGCCTGGCGCACGTCCGCGACCTGGCCCTGCACGGTGGCCACCGTGATCCGGTCCCCGCCCACGACGGCCGCGGCGCCCGGGTGGGCCTGGCTGCCGCAGGCGGCGAGGAGCGGCGCTGCGGTGAGCAGGGCGGCGGAGACGGCGAGCGTGGTGCGACGGCGGCGGTGCAAAGGAGCCTCCCGAGGAGATTGTGCGGCGGTGCACAAGGCCTTGCGGTGATCGATGCTAGAGCATCCGGCACTTGGGAGGCGGGTAAAGGAGCGGGCCCGGACCCGCGACGCCGCCTCCCAAGTGCCGGATGCTCTAGGGACAGTGGAGCTGGTGCGGGCCACTGATTCGACCAACGATTCGGGTGGAGTTGGGGATGCGGTCGTCCGTCGGCGCGGCTCAGCCGACGCGTTCGGCTGTTTTCGGCGGGGTGTCCGGGCGCAGCATGATCGTGCGCGAGACGGCGAAGGTGATGGGGATGGCGGCCGCGGCGGCGACGAGCGGGGCGTACCTGCTGCTGAATCCGGCCAGGTCGACCAGGAGGTAGACGCCGCCGGTGGTGATGACGAAGTTGGCCGCGTTGGTGAGCGGGAAGAGGAGGAACTTCCGCCAGGTGGGCCGGGTGCGGTACGTGAAGTAGGAGTTGAGGAAGAACGATCCGGTCATGCTGAGGGCGAAGGCCAGTACGTGCGCGGCGATGTACGGCAGCCGGTGCAGCAGGACGAGGTAGCAGCCGTAGTACGTGCCGGTGTTCACGGCGCCCACGAGGGCGAACCGGGCCATCTGTGCCTTGACCGTCATCGGCGTACGAACTCCAGGGGTTCCGGCTCCTGGGCGGGCCGGTGGATCCGGGTGTTGGTGGCCTTCACCAGGAAGTGGGGGCGGCGCTTCACCTCGTAGTAGATACGGCCGACGTACTCCCCCACCACTCCGACCATCACCATCTGGACTCCGGCGAGGGCGGTGAGCACCACGAGGAGGGTGACGTATCCGGGGGTGTCGACGCCCTTCACCAGGGCGACGCCGACGATCCAGGCGGCGTAGACGAAGGCCACGGACATCAGGAGCATGCCGAGGTAGAGCGCGGCGCGCAGCGGTTTGTTGTTGAAGGAGAGGAGTCCGTCGAGGCCGTAGTTCAGCAGTTTGCCGAAGGTCCAGGCGGAGCGGCCCTGTTCCCGGACGGCGTTCTCGTAGCTGAACGTGGTGGTGGGGAAGCCGACCCAGGCGAAGAGGCCCTTGGAGAAGCGGTTGTACTCGGTGAGTTCGAGTACGGCGTCGGCGGCCCGGCGGGAGAGCAGGCGGAAGTCGCCGACTCCGTCGACGAGTTCCACGTCGACGAGGCGGTTGATGAGCCAGTAGTAGGCGCGGGCGGTGAGGGTGCGGGTGACGCGGTCGCCCTTGCGGGTGCGGCGGGCGATGACCTGGTCGTAGCCGCGGGCGTGTTCCTGGAGCATGCGGCCGACGAGCTCGGGCGGGTGCTGGAGGTCGGCGTCCATGATGACGACGGCGTCGCCCTCGGCGTGCTGGAGGCCGGCGAGCATGGCGGCTTCCTTGCCGAAGTTGCGGCTGAAGGAGACGTAGTGGGCGCGGGGGTCGGCGGCGGCCAGTTCCTGGAGGATCGGCAGGGTCCGGTCCGCGCTTCCGTCGTCCACGTACACGAGCTGGAAGGCATGGCCCAGGCGGGTCATCTCATCCGTCACGCGTTCATGGAAGCGTTCGAGGATGTCTTCCTCGTTGTAGCAGGGCACCACCAGCGAGATCAGCACGAAAGTACATCAGCCGGTCAATGTGTCGGGGGCGGATGGCGGGTGTGGCCTGGGGGCGACGATTGGGTGAACTGGCTCCGGGCGCCGCGGTCTCCGTGCGTGTGGCCACCCCATGGCGGTGCGGTCGTGCGGTGGTGTGCGGGCGATGGGGCGGGGTTGATCGCGGCCTGGCCTGCCGATTGGATGAGGCCCCATGACCCACGACAGACTCTCGCGCCCCAGCCGCCGTTCCCTGCTCGCGTGGAGCGGCGCCGGTGCGCTGACGGCGGCAGGCGTGTCCGCAGGCACCGGGACGGCTTCCGCCGCCGTCCACCCCACGCCGGGTTCGGCGCTTCTGGTGCCCTCGCCGCGGCTCGATCTGAACAGTGCTTCGGACAACTGGATACGTCAGAAGCCGACCCGTGACACGACGATCATCCAGTCCTTCGGCTACGACAACGCCAACGGTCACATCTACCTGGCCCAGGTGACGCAGAGCGGCCTGAAGCTCCCGGGCGAACCGGCCCCGGTGAGCAGTGCCGACCGCAACCGGCACGGCGACCTGACGATCACCAAGTGGGACATGTCCGGCAACACCCTGGGCTACATGTATCTGCGCGGCTTCGGGCACGGCATGAGCATCGGGGTCGAGCCGGTCGGCTCCAAGGCCTATCTGTGGACGGAGACCGACGGGCAGGAAGTGCAGGACCCGGTGCACCCGTCGGACCCGACGAAGGTGACCAGCCGCGGCCGGCGGCTGGCCCGTTTCCCGTTCGTCGACGCGCAGGTGCTCGACTACGGATCGGCCGGGCTCACCACGTATCAGCCGGTCCCGGGCACCTCGACGTACACCGCGTCCGTCGACCCGGTCTACGGCCGGCTCGCCATCCGCTTCCGGGACACTGACGGGGCGATGGTCTTCCAGGTCCACGACCTGGACCTGGCCCGCCTCGGCATCTGGAGCCAGCCGCTGGCGAACGTCCGGGAACCGGACATCACGGCGGTGCCCGGCTGGCCGCTCACCACCTACGGCCGGCCGTTCCTCCAGGGGTACGCGGTCGTGGGCCGGTATCTCTACCTGCTGCACGGCAACAGCTACGGCTCCACGCAGAACATCGGCGGCCAGGACCTGGTGGTCTCGCCGCCCGGTGTCGGCAACACGTTCATCACCTCGGTGAACCTCGCCACCGGCGCCCTCGACCCGGCTCCGCCGTCGCCCTTCAAGGAGACCGTCAACCCCGCTCACACGGCGGCCGCGTACTCGCTGGACTACCGGGAGCCGGAGGGCCTGGGCGTCCTCGTCCCGGACCCGGACCGGCCCGGCGACTTCCGCATCGGCATGGGCTTCGCCTCGGGCGTGGCGGGCGCGCGGGTGGCGACGGTCTACGGCAAGGCGGGGCTCGTTCAGCCGTCGTGAGCCGGTGGCGGCGGGACCGGGAGGACCGTCACCGCGGCGTTGTCCCGGTTCTCAGCCGCCCCTGACCTTCAGCCTGCGCTCCAGCTGGCCGCGCAGCTCGACGGGCAGGGGGTGGTGCGGGCCGTACATGCGCTCGGTGTCGTACAGCAGTGCGCGGAGCTGGCCGAGGGCTCCGGCGTGGTCGCCGAGTGCCATCAGCAGGTGGCTGATGCGGTGGCGGATCTCGTAGGAGCGTGCCGGATCGTTGTTCGTCGCGTACTGGTTCTCGTAGTACGGGAGGACGGCCCGGTACTCGGCGAGTGCGGCGGCGGGTTCGCCGAGCTGTTCCAGGCACTGTGCGGCGTCGTAGCGGTACTGGAGGGTCTGCGGGTCGGCCGGTCCGGTCTCCGCGGCACGGTCGTCGGCCAGCCGGCGCAGTTCGGGCAGGGCGCGGCGGTACTGGCCGTCGTCCATCAGCGTCGCGGCGTACTGCTTGCGCAGGATGCGGACGACCGGGGAGCCCTCGCCGTGCTGTTCGGCGGCGGCCGGGAGGATGCCGCCGAGCATGTCGACGGCCTGGGTGATCCGGCCCTCGCCCAGCAGCCTCTTCACCTCGTCGACGGCGGCCGCGACGTCCGGCCGGGCGGGCATCGGCGCGGGCTGGGCGGGGGGCGGGGTCGTGGCCCGGTCGGGCCACGGGGCGTGCGGGCGCAGGAAGGGGCGGGTCGGGTCGAGGGGGCCCGAGGGCAGGCCGGAGTTGCGGGTGGGCAGCAGCGGGGCGAGGTGTTCGTACACCTCCTGGGCGCTGGAGGGGCGGTGCTGCGGGTCCTTGGCGAGCAGCCGCAGGACGAGTGCTTCGAGGGGTTCGGGGATGTCGGGGCGGATCTGCCGGACGGGCACCGGTGGTTCGTAGAGGTGGCGGTGCAGGACGCCGAGGGCGGTGGAGCCGGCGAACGGCACGTCGCCGCTGAGGAGTTCGTGCAGGAGGACGCCGAGGGCGTACAGGTCGGTGTACGGGCCGACGGCGCCGCCCATGGCCTGTTCGGGGGCCATGTAGGCCGGGGAGCCGATCGGTGAGCCGGTGTGGGTGAGGCGGGTGGTGTCGGTGTCCAGGACGGAGGCGACACCGAGGTCGAGGACGACGACCGTGCCGTCCGGGCGCACCATCAGGTTGCGGGGCTTGAGGTCGCGGTGGACGATCGGCACGGCGTGCACGGCGCTCAGGACGGCGCAGAGCTGGGCGGCGACGGAGACGGACCACTGCCACGGGTACGGGTCGTGTTCGGCGAGGTGGTCGCCTAGGTCGGCGCCCTCGACGTACTGCATGACGAGGAACAGTTCGTCGCCGTCGCTGCCCGCGTCGTGGACGGTGACGAGGCCGGGGTGGTCGACCTGGGCGGTGACCCGGCACTCGCGGACGAAGCGGCGGCGCAGCTCGCCCGCGGCGTCACTGCCGATGGGGCCGGTGACCCGGTCGGGGCGCAGCAGCTTGACCGCGACGCGGCGGTCCAGGCGCTGGTCGTAGGCCGTCCAGACCTGGCCCATGCCGCCCTGGCCGAGGATCGTCGCCAGTTCGTACCGCCCGCCGACGAGGCGACCGCTCACCGGCCCTCCTCCTTGCGGAGGTAGTCGCTCAGTTCGTCGAGCTCGGCGCGGACCTGGTCGAGGCGCTGGGGCTGGGGTGCGGTGTGCGGCTGCCGGTCCGGGGGCGGTGTGGGGTTCGGCCCGGGGTACGGGTGCGGCGGGTAGGGCTGCGGCGCCGGGGCCGGGCCGGGCGTCTGGATCGGCACGGTGGGGGCGTATCCGTAACCGGGGACCGGCGGCACGGGTCCGCCGGGCATGCCGGGCCCGCCCATGGTGTGCTGCCGGGTCAGTTCCGCGTAGTGGCGGATGTCGGCGACCAGGTAGTGCGTGGGGGCCGCCACCATCGCCAGCAGCAGCAGCGGGATGAGGACGTAGTCGACGCCGTGGGCGTCGGTGTCACTGCCGTCCCTGCCGATGACCGGCAGCAGGACGCAGATGAGCACGAACCCGGCCCCGGTCAGCCACCAGTCGGACGTCCTGCGCCGCACGATCGCCAGACGCAGCAGCGGAGCCCACAGGAGCAGGCCGCAGGAGAACACCGAGAGCACGGTGAACAGCACGCGCATCGACACGATCCAGGCCCTCGTGGGGATCCTGCGCGGCGCCGTCGGCGGATAGCCCGGGGCGTTCATGGCTGCTCCTGGATACCTGGTCGGGGGGCGTCCGCGCGCACATGGGCGTACGCGCTGGACCGAGCGTAAAGGGCGACACCGACAAGGGCCCCCGGGTTGTACGGAACTGTTGTGGTTCCGCTCACTCCGGCGTGACCGTACCGTCCGTCAGCCCGTCGTACATCCCCTGGACGAGCCGGCCGCCGAGGCGTCCGGTGAGGCGCAGCGCGTCCTCGAACGCGGCCAGGGCGCGGAAGCGTTCGCCGTACCGCTGCTGCTCGGCCAGTGGCAGCCGGGGCAGTTGGAGGCGGCGGGCGTCGAGCCGGGTGGCGGTGGAGGCGTGGCTGCTGGCCTGGCGGTTGTTGGCGGTGCCGCGCAGGAACCCGGCGAGGAACCAGGGGTCGAGCGCGGCCGGATCGGGGCGCAGCAGCTGGAGGTTGCGGCCGAGCGCGGCTCCCGCGGTGGCGTCGTCGATGACACGGGCGACGGAGCCGCCGCCGAGCACGGGGACGACGACGTCGCCCGGTTCGACGAGCACCGGCTCCTCGTGCGGCCCGGCGGCGGGCAGGTTCCCCGACGGGGCGGCGGCGCCGAGGACGTCGTGCTCGGTGAGCACGGGGCCCGTGCCGGTGCCGGTGCCGCCGGTGCGGAGCAGGAGGGCGCCGGCCCTGGCGAGTTCGCCGACGGTGGTGAGCGGCCAGTGGGCGGGGGCGGAGACGTCCACGGGCGGCGGGATGAGGCCGCCTGCGAGCTCCAGGGTCTGCGTCAGCCGTTCCCGTACGCGGATCAGCTCGGCCGATCCGCCCGCGGCGGCCGGGGACGGCAGGTGGCGGGCGGGGGCCAGATCGACGTCGTCGTCGAGGAGTTCGATGACGGGCACGACGCGGCTGACGCCGGGCCGGGCGTCCGTGCCCGTACCCGCGCCTGCGCCCGTTCCGGTACCCGCGGCCGTGTCCTTGGACGTACGCGTATTCGTGCCCGTTCCGCCGTCCGCGCGGCCCTGATCGCTCTCGTCGCCGAACCGTTGCCAGGCGTCGAGCACCGCGGCGTGCAGGGCCGGCCAGTCGAGGCGGTCGCGGCCGCTCCGGTCGGAGGCGGGTTCGGCGGGCTCGGCGGTGTCGACCAGGAGCAGTTCGGGCGAGGGATGCGGTGCGGTGCCCGGCTTGCGCAGGACCCAGAGGTGGAGGGGGATGCCGTACGGGGGCGCGGCGCCCGCCGGGAGCGCGATGACGGCCCGCAGGGCGCCGCGGCGCAGCAGGTCGGCGCGGATACGGCGGCCTGAGCGGCGGGACGCGGCGGCGGGCGGCATCAGCAGGACGGCGGTGCCGCCCTCGCGCAGCCGGGCCAGCGCGTGCTGCACCCAGGCGAGTTCGGACTCGGTGCGGGCGGGGAAGCCGTACTCCCAGCGCGGGTCGTAGGCGAGCTCGTCGTGGCCCCAGTTGCGCTCGTTGAACGGCGGGTGGCAGAGCACCGCGTCGACGGTGAGGCCGGGGAAGGCGTCGGCGCGCAGGGTGTCGCCGGTCCGGGCCGCGAGGGTGCACTCGGCGGGGTCGGTGTGCAGGGCGAGGCGGAGGGCGGTGAGAGCGGCGAGGTCCGGGTCGCTCTCCTGCGCGTACAGCGCGGCGGGGCGGGTGACCGCGCCGAGCAGCGCTCCGGTGCCGGACGCCGGGTCGAGGACCGTGCGCGGGGAGCGGCCGGCGGTGCCCGCCAGTGCGGCCATCAGCCCGGCGAGGCCGGGCGGGGTGAGGGTGTACTGGCGGGGGTTGGCGTCGAACTGACGGCCGAGCAGGAACTCGAAGGTCTCCCGCACCCCGGCCTCGGCTGCGAGTTCGGCGGCGCCGCGCAGCAGGGGGACGGACGGCAGGAGTTCGGAGCGGTCGGGGCTGTGAACCGCGCGCCCGGTCCCGTCGGCCGGTCCGAACCGGGCGGTGAGCACCTCGTTCAGCGCGAGGGAGAGCACGCCCGCCATCCGCTCGTCGGACACCCCCGTGATCTCCCGCCAGGCGGAGGGCCGCTCCCGCACGAGGAGCAGCGCGCATCCGACGTGGAACAGTGCGGGGACGGCGCCTGCGGGGTGTCCGGCCAGCTGCTGCCAGACGCGCTCGCGGAGGGGGACCTCGGCGAGCTTCCCCTGGTCGCGCAGCCACTGCTCGACTTCGGGCAGGGCGAAGGACGGGCTTGTCTCGGTACCGCCGACGGGCTTGGGGAAGTCGGCGTGCCGGCGGCGCCAGTTGCTGACGGCGGCGCGCCCCACCCCGGCCAGCCGGGCGATCCCCGCGGCGGTCACCTCTGTCGCGTTCTCCGGCACTTGCTGTCTCCCTGGTGCTCGTACCGCTGCTGGCGCGTCCGTGTTCACTGCTGCGTCCGTGTTCACTGCTGTGCCGGCGAGCATACCGACCTGTTCACAGCACACGATTCACAGCGTGCACCACCCAATCAATCGTGAACAGTGTTGACTCGGTTCACAGGAGATGGTGTGATTGACCTGTCGCTGCAAGAGGCGACATGTGGAACCGCTCACCACTCCTCTCCGCACTTGCCGAAGGGCACAGCCATGTCCCAGTTCACGCAGCCGCCCCAGTCCCCTCAGCACCAGCCGCAGCACCCGTCGCAGCACCAGCCCCAGCAGCCGTACGCCCCCGCCCAGACGCCGGGACTGCGGCCCGCGCGCAACGGGCTCGGTGTCGCGGCCCTGATCCTGGGTCTCATCGGCGCGGTGTCCGGTCTGGTCCCGTTCCTCTTCTGGCTGGCGGGTGTCCTCGGCCTGATCGCGCTGATCCTGGGTCTGGTCGGCCGGGGGCGTGCCAAGCGGGGCGAGGCGACGAACAAGAGCATGGCCACGTTCGGCGCCGTGCTCGGCCTGATCGCGCTGATCCTCTCGGTGGTCGGCGCCGTGATCACGTTCAAGGCGGTCGACGACGCGGTGAGCGACCTCAACAAGGCGGTGTCGGACACGACGGCCTCCGCGAAGCCGAAGGCGGGCGGGGACGGAAGCACCGGCAAGAACGCCGGCAAGAACAACGAGAAGGCCACCGACAAGGCCCTGGAGGCCGGGGACTCGGCGGTCTACGACGACGACCTCACGATCACGGTCGGCGAAGCGAGTGCGTACACCCCCGACCCGTACGCCGCCGGGCACACCAAGGGCAACAAGGCCTACCGCGTCGCCGTCGTCATCGAGAACGCGGGCAAGGCCAAGTTCGACGCCGCGCTCGTCACCGTCGGCGCCCGGGCCGGCAAGGACGGTGTCGACGCCGAGCAGATCTTCGACGGCAAGGTCGGCGAGGGCTTCAGCGGCACGGTCCTGCCGGGCAGGAAGGTCACCGTCCTCTACGCCTTCGACGCCCCCGCGGGCGCCAAGGACCTGACCGTCGAGGTCGGCCCCGGCTTCACGTACGACGCGACACTGTGGGACCTGAAGCTCTGACCCGCGCGCAAGCGGCCGCGGAAGTGACCCGCCGACGCGAAGGGGACCCGCCTGGAGGCGGGTCCCCTTCGCGCGTCCGGTCCGCCGGTCAGCCGCCGCACAGCTCCAGCATGACCTTCTTGTCCGCGGTGGTGACCGGGAGTTCGTACTTCAGCGAGACCTGCGCGAACCGCAGCGCGTACGAGCAGCGCACCGGCTTGTACGGCGGCAGCCAGGACGCGGGACCCGAGTCGCGCTTGGCGTTGTTGGCCGGGCCGTCGACCGGGATGAGGTTGAGGGGGTCGTTCGCGATCTGCTGCCGCTTGGCCTCGTTCCAGCGGGCCGCGCCCATCTGCCAGTCGTACGACAGCGGCATGACGTGGTCGATCTGGACCTTGGTGGCCTGCTGCTTGCGCCACTCGATGGTCTCGCCGGTGTAGGGGTCCTTGAGCGTCATGGAGACGACCACGCAGTCCGACCCGGAGCGCAGTGCGACGTCCTTGCCGTCGCGGGCCAGCAGGTCGTTGCGGGTGTCGCAGCCGTTGTGCGAGAGCGGGACGCTGTCGACGGAGTCCTTCCACGCGTAGCCGAACTTGTCCCGTTCGTAGCCGGTCTTGGGGCCGCGGCCCTTGGTCGCCACCTTCTCGATGACCTTCCGGGCCGCCGCCCGGTCCGCATCGGACGTGAGGGGCGCCAGGCCCGGCTTCGTACCGTCGGCGTTGTCCAGCGGGCTGGCGCCGAAACCGGTGGCGGACTGGCCGCCGCCGTTCGAACTGCCGCCGGAGCGGTCCGTACCGGAGGTCACCTGTTCGGGGTCGCAGCCGGTCAGGGCCAGTACGGCCACCACGCCCAGCGCGGGCACGATCATTCGACAATCGCGGGGAGATATCACTCGAAGCCGTCCTGACGGGGAGAAAGCCGAACCAACCCGGGAATCCTACGGACGTGTTCCCCGTCAGGACGCGTTCATGGCCCGCCTTCACCCCGATGCGGCTCGAATCACACCTTCCCGATGCCCAGCGTCGTCTCCGACGGCAGCAGCCCGGAGCCGATCGCCGCCACCCACAACGGGCCGAGCAGTTCCACGAGCCGCTCCCGCTCCGCGTCGCCGAGCACCCGCCACGGGGCGGCCGCCGCCTCGTCGGTCCCGCGCTCGACCTCGGCGCGCAGCGCCCGGCCCGCGTCCGTCGCCGTACCGTCGTCCGCCAACAGCCCGCGCTTCAGCAGCCGTTCGCGGGCGTTCGACCATTCCTCGTCGCCCCATCCCCGGCTCGCGAACACCTCAGGGCGCGCCGCGCCGACGGCGGCGAACGAGACCAGCGCCTCGACCGGGTCGAGCTCCGCGCGGGCGAGCGCCGCGAGATGGCCGTCGCCCCGGTGTTCCCGCAGGACGGTCGCCGCCTGCCAGAGCGCGAGGTGCGGCGCGTCCGGCCAGGGCAGTGCGGCGTTGGCCGCGGCGAGCCGACGGCCCGTCGTGTCGGCCGCCTCCGCGACGCGCCGCAGGAGCGCGGCCGCCTCGGCCGTCCCCGGAGCGGCGACCGCCTCCCCCAGCACGGTCCGGTACGCCCGGTCGACCGCTCGCGTCCGGGCGGCCAGGACCGCCCCCGGCGAGGCGACGGCCCAGCCGGCGGGGACGTACGCACCCACCATCCGCGGGCTGAAGCTGTAGAACGTCTCCGCGACCCGGTCGGCCCCGGCCTCCCCGAGCGGCGCCGCCCGCCAGGCGAAGTAGCTCGGCCACCGCTCGCCGACCTCGTATCCGAGCGCCGCCGCCTCCTCGAAGGCCTCCGGCGCGTAGTAGAGAACAGCGTGCAGGGGCTCCAGCAGGTGCCACATCTGCCGTACGCGACCCAGCTCTTCGGACATGTCTCCGCCTTCCGCAGCGCCTCTATCTAGTCACTGACTAGATATCCCTCGGCCGCCAGAGTGCACCCCACCCCGCGAACTTGTCAATGACTAGATTCTGCGTAGGGTGCTGTTCATGAGCAGCGACCGCACCTACCACCACGGCGATCTGCGGCGGGCCGTCCTCTCCGCCGCGCTCGACGTCATCCGCACCGAGGGCCCCGCCGCGCTCAGCCTGCGCGATCTGGCCCGCCGGGCCGGCGTCTCCCACGCCGCGCCCGCCCACCACTTCAAGGACCGCACGGGTCTGCTCACCGCCATCGCCACCGAGGGCTACGGGCTCTTCGCCGACGCTCTCGCCGACGCGCCGGACCTGCGGGAGCGGGGCGTGCGGTACGTACGGTTCGCCACCGAGCACCCCGCCCACTTCCAGGTGATGTTCCAGCCGGACCTGTACCGCGCCGACGACCCGGAGCTGCTCGCAGCGAAGGACCGGGCGTCGGGGGAACTGCGCGCGGGAGTCGCCCGGCTCCCCGACGCCGGACGCGGCGACGACCCCCGGCTCGCGGGCGTGGCCGCCTGGTCCCTGGCCCACGGCTTCGCCGGTCTGCTGCTCAGCGGCAACCTCAACGAGGCGGTGGGGGGCCGGGATCCGGAGGAGGTGTTCCGGGCCCTCGCCGCGCTGATCTTCACAGCGACCGGGCCCAACTGACGCCCACCCGGCGGGAATAGCCGGGGCATCCGCGTGATTGGCCATGTCGTGCGCACGTGATCCACGGAACAGGCATCCAGGACAACGAGGGTGGGAACCATGAGAACCACGAACGCGACCCGGCGTGCGGGTGTCGCACTGTTATCGGCACTGACACTGGTGGCGCTGCCGGTCGTCGGCGCAGACGTCACCGGCACGCCCGCGCACGCCGCCTCGGCCGGGCACGGCACCGCGCCCGGGACCGGCCACGGGGGCTGGCAGGGCGGCTGGGCGGCCTCGCCGCAGGCACCGACCGAGATCTTCACGCCGAACTGGTCGCGACAGGGCTTCGCGGACCAGACGGTCCGCCAGGTGATCCGGGTCAGCACCGGCGGCACCCGGGCCCGTGTCGAACTGTCCAACCGCTACGGCACCGGCCCGCTGCGGATCACCGGAGCGACGGTGGCCCGCACGGACGCCGGGGCGTCGGTCGAGAAGGGTTCGGTGCGGCAGCTGTCCTTCGGCGGCAGCCGCTCGACGACCGTCCCGGCGGGCGCCGACGCGACCAGTGACGCGCTGGCGTACCGGACCGGGGCCCTGGAGTCGCTGACCGTCACGCTGTATCTCGCCGCGCCGACCGGTCCCGCCACCTTCCACATGATGTCGTCGGCCACGAGCTACCGGGCCCGGGGCGATCACCGGGCCGACCGCGGCGGCGCCGCGTTCACGGAGACCAGCGAGTCCTGGTACTACCTCACCGGCGTCGAGGTCGGCGGCGGCGCCCCGCGCCGGAACGGGGTGGTGGCCTTCGGCGACTCCATCACCGACGGCGTCGGATCCACCCCGGACACCGACAGCCGCTATCCCGACGAACTGGCGGAGCGCTTCGCGGCCACCGGGCATCCGCGCAGCGTCCTCAACCACGGGATCGGCGGCAACCAGGTCACCAACGACACGGACTGGGCCGGGGAGAAGGGCGTGACCCGGTTCGCGAAGGACGTGCTCGACGAGCCGGGCGTGGGCACGGTCATCGTGCTGGAAGGCATCAACGACATCGGGGCGAGCGGCGCGGGCGGCGTCGGCACCCCCACCCCGGAGGTGTCCGTCGCTCAACTGATCGCCGGGCACCGGTCGTTGATCCGTCAGGCCCACGCACGGGGCATCAAGGCGGTAGGTGCGACGCTGACACCCATCAAGGGCTCGTTCTACGACAGCGCCGTCAACGAGGCGAAGCGCGACGCGGTCAACGACTGGATCCGCACCTCCGGCGCGTACGACGCGGTGGTCGACCTGGACCGTGCGGTGGCCGACCCGGGCGACCCGGACAGCATCGCCCCGGCCTACGACTCGGGCGACCGTCTGCACCCGAACGACGCGGGCTACCGGGCGATGGCCCGGGCGCTGGATCTGCGCATTCTCTGATCCGCGCGGGTGCCCCGGACAGCGGCCCGCGGCCGCCCGTCCGGGGCACCCGTCCGCTCATCCGCGTACCGGCCGCTTGCCGTCGTCCGCATCCTCCGCGCCTCCCGCCCTGTCCGCGGTGCCGGCCGGGGCCAGGGAGCGGATGCGGGGCACCGGTGACGGCAGGAGCCACAGCACGGACAGCGCTCCGCCGACCGCGGCGATGAGCAGGGTCCCGCGCAGTCCGAGGAACGTGGCGAGCAGGCCTCCGACGACGGCGCCGGCGGGCCGCATCCCGTAGTTGACCGTGCTGTACGCGCCCGCGACGCGGCTGCGCATGCCGTCCGGGATGACCGACGCCTGGAGCGAGTTGAGGTTGACGTCGAACAGCATGACGCCGAAGCCGGAGAGGAACTCGGCCGCGGCCAGCGCCCCGGCGCGGAGCCAGAGCGGACCGCCCGCGGCGGCGGCGAGCGCGATCGGGGCGGGGAACAGCACGGCGCCCGCCACGATGCTCCGCCCGACACCGAGCCGCCGCGAGAGCGCGGGTGCGCACACCGCGCCGAGCAGGGCGCCGGTAGCACCGGCCCCCAGCGCGGCGCCGATCACCCCCGCGGACAGCCCGAGGCCCCGGCTGGCGAAGAGCACGATCAGCCCGCTGCCCGCGACGAAGGTGAAGAAGTTGACGGTGGCCGCGCAGCCGAGCGTGGCCCGCAGCACCGGGTGGCGTACGACGAAGACCAGGCCCTCCCGGGCACGTCGGGCCAGGGACGGCGCGGCCGGGTCGGCCGTGGCAGCCGTCGGTTCGTCGACCCCGACCCGGCCGATCAGGACCGCTGACACCAGGAAGGTCAGGGCGTCCACCACGACGGCCACCGGTGCGGTGAGGGCCTGGATCAGCGCGCCGCCGATCGCGGGGCCCGCCACCTGGGAGACCGAACGGCTGGCGCTGAGCTTGCTGTTCGCGTCCACGAAGGAGGCGCGCGGCACCAGGCGCACGAAGAACGGCGGATAGGCGGTGTTGAACAGCACTCCGGCGGCGCCCGTCAGGATCGCCACGGCGTACAGATGCGTGAGCGTCACCGTGCCCAGCGCGTAGGCCGCCGGCAGGCTCAGCAGCACGGCGGCGCGCACGAGGTCGGCGATGATCATCAGCCGACGCTTGCGGGGCCGCTGGTCGACCCAGGCTCCCAGCAGGATCGCGAGCAGGTTGGGCGTCCAGACCAGTGCGGTCAGCCAGGCGACTTGGTTGGCCGAGGCGTTCAGCGCGCCGACCGCGATCAGGGGCAGGGCCAGCTCGGTGATCCGGTCGCCGAACTGCGAGACCGAATGGCCCGCCCAGAAGCGGGAGAAGCGCCCGTCCCGCCACAGCGATGCGGCAGGGGGTATGTCGCCCTCCCGGCCGGTCACGAGGACCGCCCCGCCCGCTCCCGCTCCCCGCCCGGCTCCTCGTCCCGTCCGTCCCGCTGCCCCCCGTCGCCCTCCGGCAGGACGTAGCGCATCAGCCGGACGCCGCGGCTGCCGGCGGGGCGGTCGGCCGGGTCCCGGGTGACGTACGGCGCGAGGACGCGCTCGATCCCGTCCTCGATGGCCGCGAGTTCCTCGGCGGAGACCATGACGCGGGTGTGGGCCAGCCCGGCGGACCTGCGCCAGGCCGGGTCGAGCCCGGGTTCGACCTCGGCGGCCCAGTGGGCCGGGGCGTCCGCGTAGCGCAGGAACATCTGCCGCGAGAGCTCCCGCGCGGCCGTCCGGCCCTCCTCGTCCGCCGGGTCCCGCGGCTCCTCGAACCGGAAGCCGCGCGCCACCGCCTCCCACCGCCTGCGGCGGCGGTCCGGTCCGGGCTCGCTGTCCCGGACCAGGCCGAAGCCCGCCAGATGGCGCAGGTGCCAGCTGGTCACCGAGGGCGTCGCCCCCACGTCCGGGGCGAGCTCGGTCGCGGTCGCCGGCCCGTTCCGGCGCAGGTGGTCGAGGATCGCCAGCCGTACGGGATGCGCCAGGGCGCGCATCGCCTGCGGATCGGTGATCTCGATATCGCCCAGGCGATTACTGGAGTCCATGACGTGAGAGCATGCTCTCACAATTCGTGAGAGTCAACTCTCACGTTCCTGGACTCCGCGGCGGCCGTCCGCTCACGACCCGAGGATCGTCGTCAGGAACTCCCCCGTCCAGGACAGCAGTTCGCGTCCCACGACCGGCTTTCCGCCGATCCTGCCGCCGGTGGGCCGGGGCACCAGGATCTGGTGCAGAGCGGGCTTGATGATCGTCTTCGGGTACAGGCGCTTCAGACGCAGCTCCTGCGACTCGCGCAGCTCCACCGGCGCGAAGCGGATGTTCGACCCCTGGAGCACGATGTCGCCGACGCCGCAGGCGCGGGCCAGCATGCGCAGACCGGCCACCAGGAGGAGGTTCTCGACCGGCTCCGGAAGCTTGCCGTAGCGGTCGGTGAGCTCCTCGCGGACCGCCCTGATGTCCTCCTCCGACGAGGCCGAGGCGATGGAGCGGTAGGCCTGGAGGCGCAGCCGCTCGCCGGGGGCGTAGTCGTGCGGGACGTGCGCGTCGACCGGGAGCTCGATCTTGACCTCCAGCGGCGGCTCCTCCTCGACGCCGCCTTCGAGGGAGGCCCGGTAGTCCGCGACCGCCTCGCCGACCATGCGCACGTAGAGGTCGAAGCCGACGCCCGCGATGTGACCGGACTGCTCGCCGCCCAGGAGGTTGCCCGCGCCGCGGATCTCCAGGTCCTTCATGGCGACGTACATGCCGGCGCCCATCTCGGTGTGCTGGGCGATCGTGGCGAGGCGTTCGTGCGCGGTCTCGGTGAGCGGCTTCTCCGGCGGGTAGAGGAAGTAGGCGTAGCCGCGGTCGCGGCCGCGGCCGACGCGGCCGCGCAGCTGGTGGAGCTGGGAGAGGCCGAAGTTGTCGCCGCGCTCCACGATCAGGGTGTTGGCGTTGGAGATGTCGATGCCGGACTCGACGATCGTGGTGGAGACCAGCACGTCGAACTTCTTCTCCCAGAAGTCCACCACGACCTGTTCCAGGGCCTGTTCGGACATCTGGCCGTGGGCGGTCGCGATCCGGGCCTCCGGGACGATCTCGCGCAGGCGGGCGGCGGCGCGGTCGATCGACTCGACGCGGTTGTGGATGTAGAACGCCTGGCCCTCGCGGAGCAGTTCGCGGCGGATGGCCGCGCCGATCTGCTTCTCCTCGTACGGTCCGACGAAGGTGAGGACCGGGTGGCGCTCCTCGGGCGGGGTGGTGATGGTCGACATCTCGCGGATGCCGGTGACCGCCATTTCGAGCGTACGGGGGATGGGCGTCGCGGACATGGTGAGGACGTCCACGTTGGCGCGGAGCTTCTTCAGCTGCTCCTTGTGCTCGACGCCGAAGCGCTGTTCCTCGTCGACGATGACCAGGCCCAGGTCCTTGAACTTCGTCTCGGAGGAGAAGAGGCGGTGGGTGCCGATGACCAGGTCGACGGAGCCCTCGCGCAGGCCCTCGATCGTCGCCTTCGACTCGGACTCGGACTGGAAGCGGCTCAGCGCCCGTACGTTGACGGGGAACTGGGAGTAGCGCTCGGTGAACGTGCCGAAGTGCTGCTGGACGAGGAGCGTCGTGGGGACCAGGACGGCGACCTGCTTGCCGTCCTGGACCGCCTTGAAGGCCGCCCGGACCGCGATCTCCGTCTTGCCGTAGCCGACGTCGCCGCAGATCAGCCGGTCCATGGGGACGGACTTCTCCATGTCCTCCTTGACCTCGGCGATGGTGGTGAGCTGGTCGGGCGTCTCCGCGTACGGGAAGGCGTCCTCCAGTTCGCGCTGCCAGGGGGTGTCCGGGCCGAAGACGTGGCCGGGGGCCGCCATCCGGGCCGAGTAGAGCTTGATCAGGTCGGCGGCGATCTCCTTGACGGCCTTCTTGGCGCGCGCCTTCGTCTTCGTCCAGTCGGCGCCGCCGAGCCGGTGCAGGGTGGGGGCCTCGCCGCCGACGTACTTGGTGACCTGTTCCAGCTGGTCGGTCGGGATGTACAGCCGGTCGCCGGGCTGGCCGCGCTTGGCGGGGGCGTACTCGACGAGGAGGTACTCGCGGGTGGCGCCCTGCACCGTGCGCTGCACCATCTCGATGTAGCGGCCCACGCCGTGCTGCTCGTGGACGATGTAGTCGCCCGTCTCCAGCGTCAGCGGGTCGATGGTCTTCCTGCGGCGGGCCGGCATCCGGCCCAGGTCCTTGGTGGCGGTGCGCTGGCCGGTGAGGTCGGTCTCGGTGAGGACGGCGAGCTTCAGCTCCGCGTCGACGAAGCCGTGGTCGATGGCGCCGCAGGAGACGTGGACGAGGGACGGGGAGATCTCGCCGAGGTCCGCGTCGAGCCGGGCCGGGATGCCTTCACCGCTCAGCACCTCGACGGTGCGGGAGGCGAGCCCCTGGCCCTCGGTGACGTACACCGTGCGCCAGCCGTCGGACAGCCAGCCCTTGGTGTCGGCGAGCGCGCGGGCGGTGTCGCCGCGGTACGCCTCCGGGGCGTGCATCCGGAGCTTGAGGGTGTCGTCGTCGAGCTCCTCGTCCGCGGCGAACGGGGATACCGACCACCACATCATCTCCAGCTCGCGCGCGTGGTCGCGGACGTCCGCGATGCCGCGCAGCGAGGCCGCGCCGACGTCGATCGGGGCCTCGCCGCCGCCTGCGGTGGCCGCCCAGGACGCCTCCAGGAACTCCTGGCTGGTGGCGACCAGGTCGGCGGCCCGGGTACGGACCCGCTCGGGGTCGCAGACCACGGCCATGGACCCCTTGGGCAGGACGTCGATCAGCAGTTCCATGTCGTCGACGAGGACCGGGGCGAGGGACTCCATGCCCTCGACCGCGATGCCCTCGGCGATCTTGTTGAGGAGTTCGCCCAGCTCGGGGTGGGCCTCGGCGAGTGCGGCGGCCCGCTCGCGGACGTCGTCGGTCAGCAGCAGCTCGCGGCAGGGCGGCGCCCACAGCCCGTGCTCGGCGATCTCCAGCGACCGCTGGTCGGCGATCTTGAAGTAGCGGATCTCCTCGACGTCGTCGCCCCAGAACTCCACCCGCAGCGGGTGCTCCTCGGTCGGCGGGAAGACGTCCAGGATGCCGCCGCGGACGGCGAACTCGCCGCGCTTCTCGACCAGTTCGACCCGGGAGTACGCGGCTGCCGCGAGCGCCTCGACGGTCCTGCCGAGGTCCGCGCTCTGCCCGATCCGCAGCGCCACGGGCTCCAGGTCGCCGAGCCCCTTGACCTGCGGCTGAAGCACGGAACGGATCGGCGCGACGACGACGGAGACCGGCCCGGTCTCGGGGTCGTCCTGCCGCGGGTGCGCCAGGCGCCGCAGCACGGCCAGCCGGCGGCCCACGGTGTCGGAGCGGGGCGAGAGCCGCTCGTGCGGCAGCGTCTCCCAGGACGGGAACTCCGCGATCGTGTCCGGTGGCAGCAGGGTGCGCAGCGCGGCGGCCAGGTCCTCGGCCTCGCGCCCGGTCGCGGTGACGGCGAGCACGGTCCGGCCGGCGTCCCGGGCGAGCGCGGCCACGGCGAAGGGCCGGGCGGCGGGCGGACCCACCAGGTCGATGTGCATCCGGTGGCCGTCCCCGGCGGCCTTCACCGCTTCGGACAGCGCCGGGTCATGTACGACGACATCCAGCAGACCGTGCAGGCTCATGAAGGGCTTCCGTCCGGGTAAGGAGGGCGAGGGCTGACAGCCGGCTGCTGCCAGGGGCAACGCGAAGGGCCCGACACGTCAGACGGGCCGGGGGTGTCTCCAGCGTACGACTCCGAGGAGGCGGCCGCGCCCGCAACCGGGGCGCGCGCCGCGCCGCGGCGGGCGCACGAACGAAATCCGGCTCCGGGGCGTTTGGAGGAACGCCCCGGAGCCGGAACCGTCATTCTATGCGGACCGCCCGTCTCACCCGTCCGTGGCGATGGCGTTCAGGACGTTCATCCGTCCTGCCCGGAAGGCCGGGACCAGGGCCGCGAAGAGTCCGACGAAGGCCGAGGCGACGAACACCGTGATGATCGTCGGCCACGGGATCTCCAGGACGCCGAGACCCTCCAGGGCCAGCAGCTTCTGGGCCGAGGTGCCCCAGCCCATGCCCAGGCCGAGGCCGAGCAAAGCGCCGAACAGGGCGATGACCACGGACTCCAGCCGGATCATCCGGCGCAGCTGGCGGCGGGAGAGGCCGATGGCGCGCATCAGGCCGATCTCGCGGGTCCGCTCGACGACCGAGAGAGCCAGGGTGTTCACGACGCCGAGGACGGCGACGATGATCGCCAGCGCGAGCAGGCCGTAGACGATGTTCAGCAGCTGGCCGATCTGGTCCTTCAGCTCCTGCTTGAAGTCGGCCTGATTCTGCACCTTGTACTGCGGGTACGCGTCGAGCGAGCTCTTGAGGGCGGCGTAGGCCTCCTTCTCCTTGCCGTCCTGCGCCTTGGCGAACATGATCATGTTCTTGGGCATCTTGTCGGCGGGGACGTACCGCTCGGCGGTCGAGGTGTTCAGGTACATCGCGCCCTGGTCCACGCTCGTGTCGTCCGAGGTGATCGCGGCGACCTTCAGCTTCGCGGTCTCGCCCGCCTTGAACGCGACGGTGATCGTGTCACCGACCTTGATGCCGTGCGCGGTGGCGTAGTCGCCGCCGACCGACATGGCGTCCTTGCCGTAGGCCGCGGGCAGGTCGCCGGCGACCGTCTTGCGCCGCAGGTCCTGCGGGTAGGTCGGGTCGGCGGCGGTGACGTCCTCGTCCGTCGTCGAGCCGTCGGGGTTGGTGAGCTTCGCGCCGAGGACCTTGTAGTTCGTGACGTGCTCGATGCCGGGTGCCGTCGTCAGCGCCTTCGCGGCCTGCGGCACGATCAGCTGGCCGGTCGACGACTGGACGATGAAGTCCGCGCCCACCGACTTGTCGAGCTCGTCGGTGGCCGAGGCGACCATGGAGGAGCCGACCACCGACAGGCAGGCCACCAGGGCCAGGCCGATCATCAGGGCCGCGCCGGTCGCGCCGGTGCGGCGCGGGTTGCGCAGGGCGTTGCGCTCGGCGAGCCGGCCGACGGGGCCGAAGAACCTGAGGACGACGACGCTGAGCGCCCGGACGACGACGCCGGCGAGCAGCGGGCCGATCACGATGAATCCGACGAGGCTGAGGACCACGCCCAGGCCGAGGAAGAGCGAACCGTCGCTCGCCTCGTCCACCCGCGTCGTCGCCCACAGGGCCACCGCGCCGCCGCCGGTGAGGACCAGGCCGATGCCGGCCCGGATCCAGCCGGACTTGGTGTCCGCCGGGGTTCCGGCGTCGCGCAGGGCGGCCATCGGGGAGACCTTGCCGGCCCGGCGGGCCGGGATGTAGGCGGCCAGGACGGTGACGATGATGCCGAGCGCGAGGCCGATGGCGGGGGTGGTCCAGGCGATGGTGAGGTCGTCGGTGGACAGCTCCATGCCGATGGCGCCCATGATCTTCATCAGCCCGACGGCCAGGCCGACGCCGGCGGCGACGCCGAGGATCGATCCGACGATGCCGAGGAGTACCGCTTCGAGCAGCACCGACCGGTTGACCTGCTTGCGGCTGGAGCCGATGGCCCGCATCAGGCCGATCTCGCGGGTCCGCTGGGCGACCAGCATCGAGAAGGTGTTGACGATCAGGAAGATGCCGACGAGGAAGGCGATGCCGGCGAAGCCGAGCATGGCGTACTTCATCACGTCGAGGAAGGAGCCCATGGAGTCCTTGTTGGACGCCGCCGCCTCCTTCTGGGTCTGCACCTTGTACGCGGCCGGGCCGTCCAGGGCCGTGGTCACGTTCTGCTTCAACTGGGTGTCGCTGACGCCGGTTTCGGCGGTGACGGAGATCTGGGTGAAGACGCCGGGGCTGCCGAGCAGCTTCTGCTGGGCGGTGGCCGTGTCGAGGTAGACGATGGCCGCGCCCGGGTTGGTGACCTTGAAGGCGGCGATGCCGCTGATCCTCGCCCTGATGTCGCCGGTGACGGCGATGGTGCGCAGTTCGTCACCGATCTTCAGGTGGTGCTTGTCCGCGGTGTCGGCGTCGACCATCACCTCGGTCGGGCCGCGCGGGGCGTGGCCGGAGGTGATCTCCATGGAACGCAGGTCGTTCTGCGTCCAGTTGCCCGCGATCGTGGGGGCTCCGGTCTCGGAGCCCATGTTCTTGTTGTGGCTGTCGACGACCGTGACCGCCATGCTGGAGACGGCGCCCTCGGCCTTCTTCACCCCGGCGGCCTTCTCGACCCGGGCGACGACGGAGGCGGGCAGCGATTCGGGCTTGCCGTTCTCGGGGGTGTCGTCGGCCTTGGCCGTCTTCGGGCTGACGGTGACATCGGCCGACGTCGCGGCGAAGAGCTTGTCGAACGTGGTGTTCATCGTGTCGGTGAAGACGAGCGTGCCGCACACGAACGCCACCGACAGCAGGACGGCGACCGCGGAGAGCGCCATGCGTCCCTTGTGCGCGAAGAAGTTGCGCATCGAGGTCTTCCAGACGGTCATGACGTCCGCCCGCGCGCGTCGAAGTCCTTCATGCGGTCCAGCACCTGGTCGGCGGTCGGGTTGAGCATCTCGTCGACGATCCGCCCGTCCGCGAGGTACAGCACACGGTCGGCGTAGGACGCGGCGACCGGGTCGTGGGTGACCATGACGATGGTCTGGCCGAGCTCGTCGACGGACTTGCGCAGGAAGTTCAGCACCTCGGCGCCGGCCCGCGAGTCCAGGTTCCCGGTCGGCTCGTCACCGAAGATGATCTCCGGCTGGGCGGCGAGCGCCCGGGCGACGGCGACGCGCTGCTGCTGGCCGCCGGAGAGCTCGGTCGGCCGGTGCTTGAGGCGCTCGGCGAGACCGACGGTCTCCACGACCTGCCGCAGCCAGGCGGCGTCGGGCTTGCGGCCCGCGATGTCCATCGGCAGCGTGATGTTCTCCAGGGCGTTGAGCGTCGGCAGCAGGTTGAACGCCTGGAAGATGAAGCCGATGCGGTCGCGGCGCAGCTGGGTGAGCTTCTTGTCCTTGAGGCCGGTGATCTCGGTCTCGGCCAGGTGGATCTGACCGGAGGTCACGGTGTCCAGGCCGGCGAGGCAGTGCATCAGCGTCGACTTGCCGGAGCCGGACGGGCCCATGATCGCCGTGAACTGGCCGCGTGCGATGTCGACGTCGACGTGGTCGAGAGCGACGACGCGGGTCTCGCCGACCCCGTACGCCTTGACGACCTGCCGCGCCCGCGCAGCCACGGCCGTACGCCCTCCAGTGCCCCCGTGCCTGGGAATGGTTACAGCCGTTGTCACGGTTTTTCTCCTATGTCGGTCGGCGACGGGTAGTCGCCGTCTGCTGTGAAGTCTGGTCGGTGGAGGGGGTCCGGCGCGCTGGTGCCCAGCGCAGTCTTCGGGTGGGGTTTTCCCCACCCCTCCCCCTGTGGTCCGCCGCAATCGCGGTGCATGACAACGCTACGGAGCGGGCGGGGCCGGGCACGTCCTCCGCCGGGAGGAACGGCCCCTGGCCACAAGTAGGGAGCGCCCCCTAGGGGTCTGGTCCCCCGGGTGGAGGGTCTTCTCGGGGGCTGCGCCCAAGGGTCCACACCCGGGGGTGGAGGACCGGTTCCGGCACATCCGGCGTCCGCGGCGGCTGCCCACCGGGAGCCGCAGGTGAGACAGTGTCCGGCACATACATGCATAGGGAAGGAATCCTGGTGGGCGGCGCGGGCGGCGGCACGGAAGCGATATCGGGGGCCGGGGCGGGCCCCGCCCTCTCCCCCGCGGCGCCCCGCCGGCGCGGTCCCGTCGTCGCGGCGCTGATGCTGTGCATGGCCCTGTCGGCCATCGACGGCACCATCGTGTCCACCGCGGTCCCGCAGATCGTCGGCGATCTGGGCGGGCTCTCGGTCTTCTCCTGGCTCTTCTCCGGCTATCTGCTGGCCGTGACCGTGACCCTGCCGGTGTACGGGAAGCTTTCCGACACCTTCGGCCGCAAGCCGGTCCTGATCGCCGGCGTGATCTTCTTCCTGATCGGTTCGGTGCTGTGCGCCGCCGCGTGGAACATGGCGGCGCTGATCGCCTTCCGGGTCGTCCAGGGCATCGGCGGCGGCGCCCTCCAGGGCACGGTGCAGACCATCGCGGCGGACCTCTACCCGCTGAAGGAACGGCCCAGGATCCAGGCCAGGCTGTCCACCGTCTGGGCCACCTCGGCGGTCGCGGGGCCGGTGGTCGGCGGGCTGTTCGCGGTGTACGCGGACTGGCGCTGGATCTTCCTGGTCAACCTGCCGGTCGGGGCGCTCGCCCTCCTGCTCGTCGTCCGCCATCTCCACGAGCCGTCCCGCACCCGCCGCGCGGCCGGCGCACCCCGTCCCCGTATCGACTGGGCGGGCTCCCTCGCCGTCTTCGCGACCGGCGCCCTGCTGCTGACCGCGCTGGTGCAGGGCGGGGTGGCCTGGCCGTGGCTGTCGGCGCCCTCGCTCGGGCTGCTGGGCGCGACCGCCGTGCTGGCCGCGCTGACCGTGTTCATCGAACGGCGGGCCGCCGAACCGGTCATCCCCGGCTGGGTGTGGCGGCGCCGCACGATCGTCTCGGTCAATCTGGCCCTGGGGGCGATGGGGCTGCTGATGGTCGCGCCGACCGTCTTCCTGCCGACGTACGCGCAGTCGGTGCTGGGTCTCGGGCCGATCGCCGCCGGGTTCGTGCTCTCGGTGATGACGCTGAGCTGGCCGGTGTCGGCGGCGTTCTCCAACCGGGTCTACAACCGCATCGGCTTCCGCCGCACGGCGATCACCGGCATGAGCGGCGCCCTGCTGGTGCTGCTCGCCTTCCCGCTGCTGCCGTATCCGGGCGAGGCCTGGCAGCCCGCCCTGATCATGCTGCTGCTCGGCGCCGCGCTCGGGCTGTTCCAGCTGCCGCTGATCGTGGGCGTCCAGTCGACGGTCGGCTGGTCCGAGCGCGGTACGACGACGGCCTCCGTGCTCTTCTGCCGTCAGCTGGGCCAGAGCATCGGCGCCGCGCTGTTCGGCGCCGTCGCCAACGGGGTGCTGGCGTCCCGCCTCGCCGACGCCCCGGTGGCGGGGCTGCCGGCCGACGTGGACGCGGTCTCGCACGCGCTGGCGGACCCGGGCGCGCTGACGGACGCGGCGACGGACTACCTGCGGCGGGCCGTCGACGCCGCTGTCGACCAGGTCTACATCGGGGCCGCCGCGGCCGCCGCCGTCGCCCTCCTGGTCCTGGTCTTCGTGGCCCCGCGCCGCTTCCCGATCCTCACCGAGGAGCCCGAGAGCGCTCCCGTACCGCCACTCGACTAGACAACTGGCGCGTTACCCGCGGTAGTTCGGTACGCACTCTCCTCAACCGCCATACCCGCGAGTAACGTTCACGCTCCTACAGCGCACCCGCGCTTCTGCCTTGCAGCCCGTCCCCGGGCCCGAGCCATGCAAGGAGCGGCACCGCCATGTCGTACGACCCCCCGCACCCACCGACCCACTTCCACCGGCCTTCCTACGCACCCCCGCAGCAGCCCGACTACCTGCTGCCCTGGCAGAGTTCGGCGCCCGCGCCACCGCCCCGCAGGACCGCCCCGCCCACCACGCCCGTACCCGCTCCCGGGCACCACAGCGATCTGCGCCGGCTGCGCACCGCGTACCGCCTGCTGCGGCGCACCGCCGCCCTCACCGCCCTCGGCTACTTCACCCTCTTCCTGCTGCTGTCCGGCTTCGCCCCGGAGCTCATGGGCCGCACCATCGGCGGCGGCCTCACCACCGGGCTCGCGCTGGGCCTGTGCCAGCTCCCGGTGACCTTCCTCGCGATCGCCCTGTACGAGCGGATCGCGCGGCGGACCGTCGACCCGATCGCCGCGGAACTGCGCCGGACGGGAGCCCGCCGATGAACGGATTCGACGAGTCGGCCCAGACGATGTCCCTCGTCGCCTTCATCGCGGTGGCCACCGTGACGCTGCTGCTCTGCGTCATGACCGGGCCCGACCGCGACGACCTCGACGAGTTCTACACCGGCTACCGCTCGCTCTCACCGGGCCGTGGCGGCCTCGCCATCGCCGGTGACTACCTCTCCGCCGCCACCGTCCTCGGCACCACCGGAGTCATCGCCCTCACCGGCTACGACGGCCTCGTGCTCGCCCTGAGCACCGCGCTCTCGCTCGTCCTGCTGATGTTCCTGCTGGCCGAACCGCTGCGCAACGCGGGCCGGTTCACCATGGGCGACATGCTCACCCGCCGCGCCCCCGGCCGCGCGGTCCGGATCGCCGCCGGCGCGGTGACCCTCGCCGCACTCGTCCCGCTCATGGTCGTCCAGCTCGCCGGCAGCGGCGACCTGCTCGCGTTTATCCTGGGCTTCGACGGCTCGGGGTTCCGTACCGGATGCATCGTCACGCTCGGCATCGTGATGATCGGTTACGCCGCGATCGGCGGGATGAAGGGCACCGCCCTCATCCACATCGTCAAGACCGTGGTCCTCCTCGGCGCCTGCCTCACGGTCGCCGTGCTGGTCATGAACCGGTTCGACTGGGACACCGGCGCCCTGCTGGCCGCGGCCCGGCGCGGCAGCGGCGCCGGGAGCGCCTATCTGCGCTCCGGGCTCCAGTTCGGGGGCAACGGCGCCGACATGGTCAGCTCCGAACTCACCGTCGTACTCGGCGGCGCCTGCCTGCCCCACATAACCATGCGCATGTCCAGCGCGCGCAGCGCACCGGACGTCCGCCGCTCGATGTCCTGGGCCGTCTCGGTCGTCGTCACGCTGTGCCTGCTGCTCACCGTCATCGGGGTCGGCGCGGCCGCACTCGTCGGCCGTGAACTCATCACCGCCGCGGGCCCCCAGGGCAACAGCGCGATCCTCCAGGCCACCGGGGCGGTCGCCGGCGGCGGCGAGGCCGGGGCGCTCGTCGTCACGGCCATGACCACCGCGATCTTCCTGACCCTGCTCGCCTCCGTCGCCGGCATGATCCTGGCCTGCGCCAACTCCCTGGCCCACGACCTGTTCGCCCATGGACTGCACGGCATGCGCGACCCCGGCAAGGCTCCCGTCAGCGCCCGCACCGAGATCGGCACCGCTCAGGCCGGGGCCGTCGGGGTGGGGCTGCTCACCATCGCGCTCGCCGTACCGGCCCGGCACTGGAACCTCCAGGCCCTGGTCGCGCTCTCGTTCTGCATCGGCGCCTCGGCCCTGGCCCCGGCGCTCGTCTACAGCATGTTCTGGCGGCGCTTCACCCGTACCGGACTGCTCTGCACCCTCATCGGCGGCACCGTGTCGGTCCTGGTCCTGATCACCGGCACCGATCTGGTCTCCGGAACGCCCGCCGCCGTCTTCCCCGCCCACGACTTCAACTGGTTCCCGCTCACCACCACCGGCCTCGTCTCCATCCCGGCCGGCTTCCTGGCCGGGTGGCTGGGCACGGTGCTCGGCCGCCGCACCGCCGCCGAGGAACGCCGGATGTACGAGGCGCAGGAGCCGTGGATCCTGGCGGGCGCGCCCCCGGCGCGGCGCGGCTGAGCCCGGACGCGGAACTGCCCGGTTCCGGCCCCCGCAAGGGCCGGAACCGGGCAGTGCCCGTCCGTGGTCCTGCTCAGCCCTTGGCCGCGGCCACCTCCGGCGATGCGGCCGCGTCGGCCTTCTCGCCGCCGGCGGTGGACCCGCGCACGGCCGGGATGAACGCCGAGATCATCACGGCGATGAGGGCGACACCGCAGCCGAACATCAGGCCGGTACGGAACCCGGCCTCGGAGGTGAAGGTGAAGCCGCCCGACTCCGAGGTCATCTGGGCGAGGATCGCGCCGATGACGGCGGCGCCGATCGACGTGCCGAGCGCGCGCATGAGGGTGTTGAACCCGTTGGCGGCGGCCGTCTCGGACACCGGGACCGAGCTCATGATCAGGGCGGGCATCGCCCCGTAGGCGAGGCCGACACCGCTGCTGCTGACCATGAGGAACAGCATCAGCCCCCAGGCGGAGCCCATGAGGACGATGCCGAGGCCGTAGGCGGCGGCGATGACCAGCACACCGCAGATCAGCGTGAACTTCGGGCCGCGGGCGTCGGTGAGCTTCCCGCCGAACGGGGAGACGATCATCATCATGATGCCGCCGGGAGCCATCCACAGGCCCGCCTGGAGCATCGACTGGCCCAGGCCGTAGCCGGTGGCCTCGGGGAACTGCAGCAGCTGCGGCGCGATCAGCATGCCGGCGTACATGCCGAAGCCGACGAAGAGCGACGCGAGGTTGGTGATGAGCACACGGGGGCGGGCCGTGGTGCGCAGGTCGACCAGCGGGTCCCTGGTCCGCAGCTCCCAGAACCCCCAGGCGACGAGCACGACGACGGAGGCCGCGAACAGGCCGACGGTCGTCGTGGAGCCCCAGCCCCACTCGGCGCCCTTGGAGACGGCGAGGAGCAGGCAGACCAGGCCGGCGGCCAGACCGAGTGCGCCGGGCACGTCGAAGCGCTGCCCCTTGGCGGCGGCCGGTACGTCCGGGACGAGGAACCAGATCAGGGCGAAGATGACGGCGGCCAGCGCGGCGGAGCCCCAGAAGAGCACCCGCCAGTTCGCGTACTGGGCGACCGCCGACGCGATCGGCAGGCCGAGCGCGCCGCCGATACCGAGGGAGGCGCTGACGAGCGCGATGGAGGAGCTCAGCTTCTCCTTCGGCACCACGTCCCGCAGCAGGGCGATGCCGAGCGGCACCATCCCCATGCCCATGCCCTGGAGGCCCCGTCCGACGATCATCGGGACGACGGTGGACGAGAGGGCGCACACCACCGAACCCACCATCAGCGGCACCGCGCACACCAGCAGCATCCGGCGCTTGCCCAGCAGGTCACCCAGCCTCCCGGAGACCGGCACGCAGACGGCCGAGACCAGCAGGGTGGCGGTGATCACCCAGGCCGCGTTGGAGGACGTCGTGTCCAGAAGCTGCGGCAGCTCGGCGATGAGCGGCGTGACCAGCGTCTGCATGACCGCCGCCACGGTGCCGGCGAAGGCCAGCGTGGCGACCACACCGCCTGATCTGGCGGTCGGCTGGGGGGCATCCATGAGGAGGAACTCCTTGGGGTCGTGGTCCCGTCCACCGGGACAGCGACGTGCATCGTACATGTCGAATGTGTCATGCATACCATGTGTCCCGTGCACATTGCATGAGAGCATGAGCCGCCGTTTCAGAAACCGATGCGCGACCGACCCCGGCGCGGGAGCAGGAGGCCGCAGACATGGCCAGGCCCACGGAAGAAGTGGAGTACGAGCAGATGCTGCTCGGGCGCCACAGCCTCGCCGACCACCGGGGCGGACGCCACAAGTACGCACTCCTGGACCGCAGCGCCTACATCCTGCTGAGCCGCCTCCGCGTGCAGGGCCCCATGTCCAACGGCGAACTGAGCGACGCCTTCGGCCTCGACGCCTCCACCCTCAACCGCCAGACCGCCGCCGTGACCCGCGCCGGACTCGCCCAGCGCATCGCCGACCCCGACGGCGGCATGGCACGCAAGTTCCGCATCACCGAACAGGGCGCGGGGCTCCTCGACGCGGAACGCGAACGCGTCGTGCGGTCACTGGACCAGGTCATGCACGACTGGCCGGACGACGACATCGCCGCCTTCGCCGGCTACCTCAAACGCTTCAACAGCAGCATCGAGGAACTCTCCAAGCGCCCCTGGCCCCGCCCCTGACACCCGGCACGGACGCCGGCGGCAGGGCGCCGGACCGGTCCTAGTCCTCCGCCGGGGCCACCCGCCCGGTGAGCGCCGCGAGGGAATGGCGTACGTGCGCCATGTGCGCCTGCACGTCCTCGCGGCCCTCCTCGTGCTCCCGCAGGATCCGCTCCGTCTCCCGCACCACACGCTCCTCGCGCACCCGGGCCTCGGCGATCAGCTCCCCGCCCCGCGCCTCGGCGTCCTCCTGCCGGTGCCGCGCGGCCTCCTCCGCCTCCGCCAGCGCGCGCCGCGCGGCCGCCAGCCCGGCCTCCGCCCGCCCGGTCAGCTCCGCGTGCTCCGCCGACTGCGCCGCATCGGCGTCCGCCAGCTCCTGCCCGGCACCCTTCCAGCGCTCGCTGTGCTCCTGCTCCTGATGGGCCAGCACACTCGCGGTACGGCTCCGGGTCGCCGCCATCGCGGCCTCCGCGTCCTCGCGCGCCTGCGCCGCCTCCAGCCGGGCCGCCGCCAGCTCCTCACCGGCCGCACCCTCGGCCTCGGCCAGCACCCGCGCGGCATGTTCCTCGGCGGCCGAACGCATCGCCTCCGCGTCCGTCCGGGCGGACTCCCGCAGCGCCCGCGCCGCCGCGTCCACCTCGTCCCGCAGCGCCTGCGACTCGTCCTGGGCCGCGGACCGGACGGTCTCCGACTCGCCCTCGGCGAGCGCCAGGATCTGCTGCGCCCGCTCCCCCAACGACGCGTAGTCCTGCGGCGCCAGCGCGGCGACGGCCTCGTCCAGCCGGGCCGACTCGGCCACCAGCCGCTCCGCCAGCTCCGTCAGCCGCGCCACCTGCTCGATGGCCCCGTCCCGCTCCGCCGACAGCGCGGCCACCGTGCGGTCCACCTGCTCCGGGCGGTAACCACGGCCGCGCACACCGACGAAGCCGTGCGCGGACACCGGTGCAGAACTCATCCTTGACGCCTCTTTCCGACTCTCCGACCAACGAGCATTACGTCAAGGATGCGGCAATTGGCCAAGAAGTCTGAATCGATTCGCTGCTTTCAGGACGGAAGCGACCGGCATCACAGACCGCACAAGAGGCGTGGCGCCCCTTCCCCCACAGGGAAGGAGCGCCACGCCCCGGAGTACCGCGCCCGACCGGAAGGTCAGATCAGCCCGTCCCACATCTGCTCCAGCAGCACCGACCACCAGCTCTCCGGCGACGCCAGCGCCGCCGGGTCCAGCGCCACCAACTGCGCCTGGAAGTCGACCGTCCAACGGCCCGCCTGCTCAGGATTCAGCCCGAACCGCAGCCGCCACATCCGGCCCAGCAGCGCCATCGACCGGGTGAACTCCGGCAGCCCCGTGTTCACGAACTGCGGCGGCACCGGCTGCCCGCCCGGACCCGCCTCCACCGGCACGGCCACGATGTGCGCCGTCCCGTACTGCACACAGATCGCCCGGCCGAAGTCGGAGCCCATCACGAGGTACGACCCCGCGTCGGAAGCCGGCTGCACCTGGCGCTGCGCGGCCAGCTCCGCCAGCGTCGGCACCACCGGCTGACCCGGCTGCGCCCAGAAGAACGGCCCGAAGTCGGCGGGCAGACCCGCCCACACCAGCGTCCGCGCCACGATCTCCGGCACACCCTGCCGGGACACGGCACGCTGGTCGAAGCGCAACACGCCCTGCGGCCCGAAGGTCTGCAGCATCTCCTCGGCCAGCACCTCCGGCGGCACCGCCATCGCCGGCGGCATCTGCGGCAGCGGGGCACGCACCGGCGCCGGCCGCGCAGGACCGTCCGCGACCTGGTGCAGCTCGCCCTGATGCGTCAGCAGATGCTGCATGCCCTGCTGCCGGCTCGCGTGATCGGTGCCGTACGGAGCGACACTCGTGATCCGCACCTGCGGCCAGGTCTCCCGGATCATCCGGGCACAGTAACCACCCGGCAGCTCGCACGACTCCAGCTCCGTGTGCAGCTCGATGACCTGCTGCGGCGGCACGTTCATCGCCCGCAGCTCGTGCAGCATCTGCCACTCGGGGTGCGGGGTACCGGGCGCCGAGCGGCGGATCAGCTGCTGCTCACTGCCGTCCGGCGCGCGGTAGCGCAGCACCGCCTGGTACCCGGGACCGACGGTCGGCTGACCGGCCGGAGCCTGCGGATACCCGTACGCCGCGGGCGGCGGGGTGTGGCCGGGCGGCGGCACCGGACCGGGCCGACCGCCCATCGGCGCACCGGGCGGACCCGGCGGCCCGGGCGGCTGCGGAGCCGAGGGGCCGGACTGAGCGGGACCCGCGAGCATCGTCGCCGCATGGTGCACACCACCGCCGGGCGGACCGGGAGGCGGCGTCGAACCGGGCGGCGGGGGCGGCTGCGGCGCACCCGGGGCCCCGGGCGGACCGGGCGGCTGCGGAGCTCCGGGAACCCCGGGCGGACCGGGCGGCTGCGGGGCCACCGGCCCGATCGAGCCCGAGTCGGCGAACATCGTCGCCGCATGGTGCACATCGCCACCGGGCGGAGGCGTCGGCGCACCGGGCGGCTGCGGGGCCCCGGGCGGGCCCAGCTGCGACACCAGCTGCGTCGGCACATAGCCGCCCGCCGGAGCACCGGGCGCACCCGGACCCGACGGCGGCGGCAGCGGCGCACCCGGCCGGGCACCCGGCGTACCGGGAGCACCCGGCGGCGGCGGGGTCGTCGAACCGCCACCGCGCGCACCACGCGGCGGCACGACCGCCTTGCTGGTCGCCTCGTCCGAGATGTCACCCGACCCACGGCCACCGGTGCTGTGCTGCGGAGGGCCGTTCGGCCCCGGGACCGGCGCCGGCGCGGACGGCGCGGACGGCGCCGCGTGACCCTGCGGGCGCAGCCCCGGCGCGATCGCCGTCGCGGGCAGCTGGCTGCCCCCGGACATCAGCGCGGTCGGAGCGTCCGCCGCGACCACGCGCGGCGGCTCGCCCTCGTCGTCCGCACCCGAGAGCGGCGGCGCGAACACCGTCGCCGGCAGCCCCACCTCACCCTCGTCGGAACCCGCGTTGGTGTCGGTGCCCGCCCACGGCGTGGCCCCGACGGGCGGCTGCGGCGCGGACGCCGGAACCGCCGCACGGGACGTCGGCTCGTACCCGGCGGGCGGGGCCGGCGGTACGGGAGCGGCCGGCGGAGGCGTCTGCCCGGCCCCCTCCGCACGCCGGTCCGGAATACCGAGCTTGTCCGCCGCCTCCTGGAGCCACTCCGGCGGGCTCAACAGGAACGACGTCTGATTCAGATCGATGCGCTGCGGCGGCTCCGGAGCGGACGGCGCCCCGTCAGGAGCCCCGTACTCCTCCTCGTACCGCCGTATCACCTCACCCACCGGCAGCCCCGGCCACAACGTCGCCTCGCCGCTGTCCCGGGCGATCACCAGCCGCTGCCGGCCACCGTCCGACACCGGGCCCTCGGCACGGTCCTCGGCCCACACCACGAAACCCAGCTCGAACTCACGCACCCGCACCTCCCGGTGCTGGTACGCCGGAACGTCACCGTTGACCCACTCGTCCGCACGCTCCTGCGCCTGCGCAAAGGTCACCATCGCGCTCACCCCTCCACCGGGACGGCACGCGCGAAGCCACCGTCCACCATCAGGTTCGCCACCGTCTCCAGCTCCGGCGGATTGCCCGCAAGACGCTGCAGGAACGCGTCGAAGTCCGCACCGCACGGCAGCAGCAGCCGCTCCACGCGCTCCTGGACACTCCAGCCGTCCCGGTCACGCGCGTCGTCGTACGCGCAGAACCACACCGAACCGATGCCCTCGCCCCGGACCTTCATCGCGAGAATGCCGCCCTGGACGAAACCGACCCCCAGGTAGTCCTTGGTCAGATGGTCCCGCAAGCACTTGTTGACGTACACCAGGTCATTGACCGCGGCCTCTTCACGCACCGTGAAGAACGGCTGGTCGACCAGCAGCCCCAGCTCCGCGTCGAGCGCCGCACCCACCGGGGCCGAACCGCCCGCCGCCTTCAGGAACGCACGGTACGCACCGGGCAGCCGGTAGCCGAGATCCTCCTCGACCCCCTGGATCTGCTGCTCGCTCACCGACACGGCGCCCTTCGGCAGCCGGAAGTGCGCGGGCCGGGTCTCCTGCAGCGGACGCGTACCCCGCTTGTCCTGGTCCACCGCGGTCGTCGCCAGACCACCGTGATGCCGCAGCAGCGCCTTCACCTCGACCGGGACCAGCTCCATCCGCCGGCCGCCCGGCACGTGGTGCCACGTCCAGCCGTGCGGGGTGGCCACCGCCGGAATCGTGTCCCACAGCTCGTGGCCACTGGCCGCCAGCGCCGCGTTCGCCGACACGTAGTCCGTGAGCCGCAGCTCGTCCACACCGAAGCCCTGCGGAGGCTCGGCGATCTCGGCGGCGGCGCGCGCGTACGGCGCGAACTCCGGACAGCCGTTCCCGTCCATACGCACACCTCTGGGGTGGCGGGACGCCCGGACCGGATCCGGGAAGTGCACGAGCTGCCCGGCGTAGGCCGCGTTCGGTGGCGCGGCTTGCTGCCCGAGCCGACCTGTCGTCATGGCGGTTGCCCCCTGCTGCGTCTGGCTGATGAGGACCGACCTGCCCAAGGGGGCGGTCCAGGCACAGCCTATGCGGTGACCCCGGAACGGGTCCCGCCGCTGGCCCCCACAGCCACAACCGTCACCAACCGTCACAACGGAGTGACGGACGAGCGACAACAGGGCCACTGTCGCGCGACACGCAGACACGTTTCACCGACCCAGCTTTCACAGGACCCGACACATTTGGCAGGCTGTCACCCGCATACACGGGGGCGTGCACATTCGGCAGCAGCCGCTGCGGGCACGGGAGGGACACAGCACCATGCACACCGCACACTCTGCACAGACCGTCACCACCGGGGACCCACGACTCAGCTGGAGCAGCACCGAAGCCGGCCACACCCCCCGGCTGACCCACCGCCGCGACGGCATCCTGCCCGCGGTGGCCGCGGCGCTGTCCGTACGCGGCGAAACGCTCACCTGCACCGCCGGCAAGGGCGACCAGCCGCCCGTCCTGCACCACCTCGTCCAGGACTTCCTCGACACCCTCCCCAGCGGTCAGCGCGAACGCTTCACCGGCCGCTGCCCCGAAGCCATACTGCTCTCCCGCCACCTCACCGCCGCCGAATCCGGCCGGTCCAAGCGGGCCCAGCGCAAGCCCCTCACCAACGGCGAGGCCCGGCGGGCCCTCAAGCACGCCCGCCTCACCGCACGCCGCATCCGCGAGGACGGCGACCCGCTGCACGGCAGCTACGCGGCACCCTGCCGCTCCTGCTCCGTCATGCTCGCCCACTTCGGCGTACGTCCCGTCGACCTCACCACGGGCGGAACGACCACCACCGCCGAGAAGGGCTGACCGCCCCCATGCACGACCGCACCGACCTACCCGGACAGGCGGGCCCGGCCGACCGGGACCGCCACGCCACCACCCGCTTCCCCGTCGCCGTCGACGCCGCCCTGCGCACCGCCGGCTGGCAGCCCGGACGCTGGGACATCCGCCAGGCCGAGGAATGGGCCGACGCCCTGCGCTCGCACGCCTCCCCCGCCGGACACCAGCACGCCGTCTTCCCCGCGGCCGTCGAGGCCTGGGCCGAATTCGGCGGCCTCCACATCACCGCCACCGCACCCGGCCGGCAGATCGCACCGGCGGCGGTCCGCATCGACCCCCTCAGCGGCCTCCACCTCGCCCGCACCCTCGGCGACCTGGGCCGCGCCCTGGAAACCGAAGTCGCCCCCCTCGGCGAGGAGGGCGACGGACAGGCGGTGCTCGCCATCGACACCGAAGGACGCGTCTACAGCGTCGACCACACCGGCGACTGGTACCTCGGCCCGGACATCGACAGCGCCCTCGCCACCCTCGTCACCGGCGTCCAGCCGGAACGCCTGGTCTCGGGCTGAGACGTCGAGGCGCTGGGACATCGAGGCGCCAGGACTCCGGGACCGGCCGGGCCCCAACGCCGCGCCGGGGCCCGGCCCAGGCCCGTCACTCCCTACTACGCCGCACCGACGTCGGGCAGCACCGCCGACACCCGGAAACCGCCCGCGTCGGTCGGACCCGACACGAAGACACCCCCCAGACCGAGCACCCGCTCCCGCATGCCGATCAGCCCGTTGCCCCCGCTGGGCAGCCCGGCATCGGCCGTCCCCGCGTCCGAAGGACCGTTCTCCACCTGCATCGCGACCTCGGAGCCCCGGTGCGCGAGACGCACCCACGTCTTCGCGCCCGCCGCGTGCTTGTGCACGTTCGTCAGGGCCTCCTGCACCACCCGGTAGGCGGTCTGCTCGACCTCCGGCGCATACGGACGCGCCTCGCCCTCCACCGAAAGCTCCACCGTCATCCCCGCCGCCCGCGACTCCCCCACGAGCGTCTCCATCTCGTCCAGCCGCGGCCCGTCCTCCGGCTGGACCGGGGCCACCCGGCCCACCGAGGCCAGCGGCACCTTCGTCACCCGGGCCACCATCGGCTCCCCGGTGCGCAGCACACCGAGCATCTCGCGCAGCTCCGTCAGCGCCTGCCGCCCCATGTCCCCGACCAGCGCGGCATTGCGCACCGCCTTCGCCGGATCCTTCGGCGCCACCGCCTGCAGCGCCGCCGCGTGGACCACCATCAGGCTCACCCGGTGCGCCACCACGTCGTGCATCTCCCGCGCGATCCGGGTCCGCTCCTCCGTACGCGCCCACTCGGCCCGCTCCTCGGCCCGGTCCGCGAGCAGCGACAGCTCCCGCTCCAGCGAGTCCGCCCGCTCCCGCAGGCTCTCCATCAGCCGGCGTCTGGCCCCTATGTACAGGCCGAACAGCACCGGCGGCGCGGTGAGCCCGACCGCCATGAAGAGGGACAGCATCGGCACGTACCAGTCGCCGGGACCGAAGTCCGCGTTGGCGTTGACCCCCTGCCGCAGCCGTACGTAGGTGACGATGAACGTCCCCACCAGCGACATGCTCATCAGTACGGCGGTGATCCGGCGCGGCACCTCGGACGCGGCCAGCGTGTACAGACCGACCAGGCCCATCAGGAAGCCCATCTCGGCCGGCGTCGTCGCGATCGACACCAGCACCACGGCGATCGGCCACTTCCGGCGCACCAGCAGCACGGAACCGGCGAACAGCCCGAACACCACCCCCAGCGGCACCGGCAGCCCGGTGTCCCCCGCGAAATCCACCCCTTCCAACGCACACTCCAGCGCCGATACCAGCGCCAGTCCCACATCCAGTGCGACACTCCGTCGCCGTTCCCACCACCAGTAGCCGCGGGTGGTCGGTCCCGCCGCTTCCCGGTCTGCCCCCGTTGCGGTCATGGCATCCAGCGTACGGGCGGGCGCACCTCATTTTCGGGTGACCTGCGCAGCACGTCGGACTGTCGAACGGATTCGAATCATGTGCTCATCACCCGATCCGGTGAGTGCGCACCGATCCCTCGGCGGACGTCCGCATTCCGGACGACGATCACCGTATGACGGATGAACTCATGAAATGCACCGACTTCGAGGCCCTGCGAGAGCAGGCCGTCGCCCTGCGCCGGGACGGCCTCAGCCGCCGCCAGATCCGCGATCGGCTCAAGGTCCACAACAACGTCCTCCTGAACCGCCTACTGGAGGGCGAGCCCGCACCGGAGTGGACGAAGCGCCCCAACGCCAAGGACGAACTGCGAGCCAGGGCGCGGGAGCTGCGGCAGGAGGGGATGACGTACGACCGGATCCAGGTGGAGCTGGGGTGCTCGAAGAGCTCGATCTCACTGTGGGTGCGGGACCTCCCCAGGCCACCGCGGCGCAGCCGGGAGGAAGCCTCCGCCATCGCCCGGCGCGGCTGGGACGCAACACTGCACAGGCGCGAGACCGAGCGCCGACGGACGAGGGAGGCGGCCCGTCAGGAGACCGCCTCCCTGACCGACCGCGAGCTGTTCCTGGCAGGCGTGGCGCTCTATTGGGCGGAGGGGTCCAAATCCAAGCCCCACCGCCGGTCGGAGCGCGTCTCCTTCATCAACAGCGATCCCGATGTGATCGGGGTCTTCCTCGCCTGGCTGCGCCTGCTCGACGTCACGCCCGAGCGGCTCAAGTTCCATGTGAACATCCATGAGACCGCGGACGTCGCCGAAGCCGAACGCTTCTGGGTGGAGCACACGGGCGCCGACCGCTCACGGTTCGGCAAGACGACGCTGAAGAAGCACCGCCCCGCCACCGTCCGGAAGAACATCGGTGAAAACTACCGAGGTTGCCTTGCGATCCATGTACTACAAAGTGCTGATCTTTACCGTCGCATTGAGGGCTGGTGGTACGGCATAGTAGGTGCTGCACTTTCGCCCGAACCGAAAATTCGGACATAAAGACAAAACTATCCCGGGTCGTCTAAAGGCAGGACAAATGGTTTTGGTCCATTGAATGAGGGTTCGATTCCTTCCCCGGGAGCCCTTGTCGCGGGCCCCGACCTCACCGGTCGGGGCCCGCACTCATGTCCGGCTCAGCACCCCCCGGTATCCTGCGGATGTCCACCACCCGAAGCCGAAGGGCATATCCGTGAGCTCCGTACGCCCGGCAGCCGTCGTCGTCCTCGCAGCGGGTGAGGGCACCCGCATGAAGTCGAAGACCCCCAAGGTCCTGCACGAGATCTCCGGGCGTTCGCTCGTCGGACATGTCGTCGCGGCCTCCCGCGAGCTGGAACCGCAGCACCTCGTCGTGGTCGTCGGCCACGCGAGCGAGCACGTCACCGCTCACCTCACCGCCGCGGACGCCCAGGTGCGCACCGCCTACCAGGCCGAGCAGAAGGGCACCGGGAACGCGGTGCGCGTCGCGCTCGACGAGCTGGGCGGGACCGTCGAGGGCACCGTGATCGTCGTCTGCGGCGACACCCCGCTGCTGTCCGGCGAGACGCTGTCCGCGCTCGCCGCCACCCACACCGCCGACGGCAACGCCGTCACCGTGCTGAGCGCCGAGGTCCCCGACTCCACCGGCTACGGCCGGATCGTGCGCGACGCGGCGACCGGCTCGGTCACCGAGATCGTCGAGCACAAGGACGCCACCGACGCGCAGCGCGCGATCCGGGAGATCAACTCCGGGGTGTTCGCGTTCGACGGGCAGCTGCTCACGGACGCGCTCGGCAAGGTCCGCACCGACAACAGCCAGGGCGAGGAGTACCTCACCGATGTGCTGTCGATCCTGCGCGAGGCGGGGCACCGGGTCGGCGCCTCGGTCGCCGGGGACCACCGGGAGATCCTCGGGATCAACAACCGGGTACAGCTGGCCGAGGCCCGCCGGCTGCTGAACCAGCGGCTGCTGGAGCGGGCGATGACCGCCGGGGTGACCGTCGTGGATCCGGCGTCGACGCTGATCGACGTGACCGTGACGTTCGAGCGGGACGCGATCGTGCACCCGGGTACGCAGCTGCTGGGTGCCACGCACCTCGCGGAGGACGCCGAGGTCGGCCCGAACACCCGGCTGACGGACACCGTCGTGCACGCGGGTGCGCGGGTGGACAACGCGGTGGCGTACAGCGCCGAGATCGGCCCGGGCGCCTCGGTCGGCCCGTTCGCGTATCTGCGGCCGGGGACGCGGATGGGCGCGAAGTCCAAGGCCGGTACGTACGTGGAGATGAAGAACGCGACGATCGGCGAGGGCACGAAGGTTCCCCACCTGTCGTACGTCGGCGACGCGACCATCGGCGACCACACCAACATCGGTGCCGCGAGCGTCTTCGTGAACTACGACGGCGTGGCCAAGCACCACACGACGATCGGCTCGCACTGCCGGACCGGTTCGGACAATATGTTTGTGGCGCCCGTCACGGTCGGGGACGGTGTCTACACCGCGGCCGGCTCGGTCATCACCAAGGACGTGCCCTCCGGTTCGCTGGCCGTGGCCCGTGGCCAGCAAAGGAATATCGAGGGTTGGGTGGCCCGGAAGCGTCCGGGCAGCGCGGCCGCGCAGGCGGCTCAGGCCGCGGTGGAGGACACCGCCGGCGAAAGCTGACCGGAAACAGGTGCGTCGCGCACGGCGTACCGTGATAGATGCTCACCCCATTTCGGCTGGCTCGTTGCACATCGGGACATCTGCGTGCAGCGCCAGGAACACGTCTGAGGAGACTGTGCTGTGACCGGGATCAAGACGACCGGCGAGAAGAAACTGATGTTCTTCTCCGGCCGCGCCCACCCCGAGCTGGCCGAGGAGGTTGCGCACCAGCTGGGTGTCGGCCTCGTGCCGACGAAGGCCTTCGATTTCGCCAACGGTGAGATCTACGTCCGCTTCCAGGAGTCCGCCCGCGGCGCCGACTGCTTCCTGATCCAGAGCCACACGGCTCCGATCAACAAGTGGATCATGGAGCAGCTCATCATGCTGGACGCGCTGAAGCGCGCGTCGGCCCGCTCCATCACGGTGATCGTGCCGTTCTACGGCTACGCCCGCCAGGACAAGAAGCACCGCGGTCGCGAGCCGATCTCGGCGCGGCTGATCGCGGACCTGATGAAGACGGCGGGTGCGGACCGCATCCTCACCGTCGACCTGCACACGGACCAGATCCAGGGCTTCTTCGACGGTCCGGTCGACCATCTCTTCGCGCTGCCGATCCTGGCCGACTACGTCGGCGCGAAGGTCGACCGCTCGAAGCTGACGATCGTCTCGCCGGACGCCGGCCGGGTCCGTGTCGCCGACCGCTGGTGCGACCGTCTGGACGCGCCGCTGGCGATCGTGCACAAGCGCCGCGACAAGGACGTCCCGAACCAGGTCAGCGTCCACGAGGTCGTGGGCAACGTCGAGGGCCGGGTCTGTGTCCTGGTCGACGACATGATCGACACGGGTGGCACGATCTGTGCCGCCGCGGACGCCCTGTTCGCGCACGGTGCCGAGGACGTCATAGTGACGGCGACGCACGGTGTGCTCTCGGGTCCGGCCGCGGACCGGCTGAAGAACTCGAAGGTCAGCGAGTTCGTGTTCACGGACACCCTGCCGACCCCGGGCGAGCTGGAGCTCGACAAGATCACGGTGCTGTCGATCGCGCCGACGATCGCGCGTGCGGTGCGCGAGGTCTTCGAGGACGGTTCGGTCACGAGCCTCTTCGAGGAGCAGTAGGCACTTCCCCGTAGGCCTCTCCCCTCCGGGGAAGGTCACGGAAGATCCACTTTGGGCGCGGCCTCCCCGCCGGGTAGACTCAGCGAGTTGCTCGGCGAGGGAGGCCGTACTCATAGGTACGGCGGTCCGTTATCGACGCGCTCTTCGTAGCAGGCCTGTCGTGGGCCGGGTGACCTTCCGCAGTTTTGTCACCTTACGAGGAGTGCAGTCATGGCCGAGATCAAGCTCAACGCCGCGGTCCGTTCGGAGTTCGGCAAGGGCGCTGCCCGTCGTACCCGTCGTGCCAACCTGGTTCCCGCGGTCGTCTACGGCCACGGCGCCGACGCGGTCCACATCACGCTGCCGGCCCACGAGCTGCAGCTCGCGCTCCGTACGGCCAACGTCCTCATCGGTCTCGAGATCGACGGCAAGGACGCCCTGGTCATCCCGAAGGCCGTGCAGCGCAACGCCCTCAAGGGCAACATCGAGCACGTCGACCTGCTGACCGTGAAGCGCGGCGAGAAGGTCGAGGTCGAGATCGCGGTGCACGTCGAGGGCGAGCTGGCCCCGGGCGGCAACCTGCTCGAGTACGTGCAGAACACCCTGCTCGTCGAGGCCGAGGCCACGCACATCCCCGAGTCCGTCACGGTCTCCATCGCGGGCCTGGACGCCGGCGCCTCCATCCTCGCCAAGGACATCCCGCTGCCCAAGGGCTCCGTGCTGGCCGGTGACGAGGACGCCGTCGTGCTCCAGGTCGTCACCGCTCAGGTCGAGGAGCCGACCGCCGAGGCCGCCGAGGCCGAGGGCGCCGACGCCTAGAGGGTTCGTCCCACCTGCTTGACTGACGGGGTGGCGGATCTCCGTACCGGAGGCCGCCGCCCCGTTCTGCTGTCCGCCACCCGCTCGTACCCGAGGAGACCCAGCGCGATGTCCGACGCCAATGACCCCTGGCTGATCGTGGGCCTGGGCAATCCCGGTCCCGAGTACGCGGCGAACCGGCACAACGTCGGTTTCATGGTCGCCGATCTGCTCGCGGAGCGGATCGGGGGGAAGTTCAAGCGGGCGCCGAAGGCGCAGGCGCAGGTGCTGGAGGGCCGGATCGGTCCGCCCGGTCCGTCGAGCCGCCGGGTGGTGGTGGCGAAGCCGATGTCGTACATGAACCTGTCGGGCGGTCCGGTCGCGGGGCTGCGCGATTTCTACAAGGTGCCGCTGGATCATGTCGTGGCCGTCCACGACGAGCTGGACATCGACTACGGGACGCTGCGGCTGAAGCTGGGCGGTGGCGACAACGGTCACAACGGGCTGAAGTCGATGACGAAGTCGATGGGTGCGGACTATCACCGGATCCGGTTCGGGATCGGGCGTCCGCCGGGCCGGATGCAGGTCGCGGACTTCGTGCTGAAGGACTTCTCGTCCACGGAGCGCAAGGAGCTGGCGTTCCTGGTGGACCGGGCGGCGGACTCGGTGGAGTGCCTGCTCGCGGAGGGTCTGGAGCGCGCGCAGGGCGCGTACAACTCCTGACATACGCGTCGGTAACCGGGCTGTTTTCGGCCACGGCTTGACCGACCGCAGGGCCCTGGCCAAGGATCGGCCACCATGAACCGCAGCTCCTCCCACCGTGCCCTGCAGTACGGCCGCAGCGCGGCGCTGGGCTGTGTCGTCCTGCTGCTGCTCGTCGCGGGTGTGCTGTCCTCGTGGGACTCGGCGCAGCACATCGTGCTGGCCAAGGGGCGTGAGCACGGCACGCTGACGGTCACGGGGTGCGGCGACGATGTCTGCACGGGGCCGTTCGCGGCGTCGGAGGATGCGCAGCCGCGGGCCCGGGTGTCGGTCGACAAGTCCGTGGCGGCCCGCAAGGGTGACCGGTTTCCCGTGGTGGTGAAGCCCGGGACGGCCGAGGTGGTGCGGACCGGGACGCCGGGTTTCCTGCATGCGTGGGTGCCGTTGGGCGGGGCGCTGCTGCTGGCCGCGCTGGTGATCGGCGGCGGTCTGCGGCTGACCCGGACCGCCTGGTTCACCGGGATCGCGGGTGGGGTCCTGCTCGTGGCGGCTTTCGTCGCCCTGTGAGCCGGACCCCGCCCGCGTCGGGGTGGGTCAGCCGGTGTTGCGCAGGCCGGCCGCGACACCGTTGACGGTGAGCAGCAGGGCCCGGGCGAGCAGCGGGTCGGCTTCCTCGCCGCGCTCGGCCGCCTGGCGCTGGCGGGCCAGCAGCGAGACCTGGAGGTAGGAGATCGGGTCCAGGTAGGCGTCGCGGATGGCGAAGGTCTGCTGGAGCACCGGGCTGGTGCCGAGCAGTTCGCTGTTGCCGGTGATCCGGAGGACCTCGCTGACGGTCAGCGCGTGCTCGGCCTCGATGACGTCGAAGACGTGCTTCAGCTCGTCGGGGACGAGGGTGTCGACGTAGTGCCGGGCGATGCGCAGGTCGGTCTTGGCGAGGGTCATCTCCACGTTGGAGAGGAAGTTCCGGAAGAAGTGCCAGTGCTCGTGCATCTCGTCGAGGACGGTGTCGAGACCGGCTTCGCGCAGGGCCTTGAGGCCGGAGCCGACGCCGAACCAGCCGGGCACGATCTGCCGGGACTGGGTCCAGCCGAACACCCACGGGATGGCGCGCAGTCCGTCGAGCGAGACGCCCGAGCCGGGGCGGCGGGAGGGCCGCGAGCCCAGGTGCAGGTCGGCGAGCTGGTCCACCGGGGTGGAGGCGAGGAAGTACGTCGGCAGGTCGGGGTCCTCGACCAGCTTGCGGTACGCGGCGTGCGCGGCGTCGGAGACGGTGTCCATGGCCGCGTCCCAGCGGGCCAGGGCCTCGTCCGACTGGCGGGGCGCGGTGTGCAGTGCGGAGGCCTGGAGGGTGGCCGCGACGGTCAGTTCCAGGTTCTCCCGGGCGAGCGCGGGGATGAGGTACTTGTCGGAGATGACCTCGCCCTGCTCGGTCACCTTGATCTCGCCCTCCAGGGTGCCCCAGGGCTGCGCGAGGATCGCGTCGTGCGAGGGGCCGCCGCCGCGGCCGACGGTGCCGCCGCGGCCGTGGAAGAGGCGCAGCCGTACGCCGTAGCGGTGGGCGACGTCGCGGAGCCGGCGCTGGGCGCGGTGGATCTCCCACTGGGAGGTGGTGATGCCGCCGAACTTGGAGGAGTCGGAGTAGCCGAGCATGACCTCCTGGACGTCGCCGCGGAGCGATACGAGGCGGCGGTAGGAGGGGTCGGCGAGCATCTCGTCGAGGATGACGTCGGCGGCCTTGAGCTCGTCGGTGGTCTCCAGGAGCGGGACGATGCCGATCTTGGCCCAGCCGCCGTGCAGGTCGAGGAGGCCTGCCTCGCGGGCGAGGACGGCGGCGGCGAAGACGTCGTCGGCGCCCTGGCACATCGAGATGATGTAGGACTCGATGACTTCGGGGCCGAAGCGCTCGAAGGCCTGGCTGATGGTGTGGAAGACGCCGAGGGTCTTCTCGCCCGCGGCGTCGAGCGGGGCCGGGGTCGGGGCGAGCGGCCGGCGGGAGCGGAGCTCCTTGGCGAGGAGCTTCTGCCGGTAGTCGCGCGGCATGTCGGCGTAGCGCCAGGACTCCTCGCCGAGGCGGTCGAAGAGCTGGCCGAGCGCGTGGTGGTGGGCGTCGGCGTGTTCGCGGACGTCCATGGTGGCGAGCTGGAGGCCGAAGGCGTTCAGCGTGCGGATGGTGCGGTCCATCCGGCCGTCGGCGACGATGCCGGCCTTGTGCTTGCGCAGCGAGGTCTGGATGAGGGCCAGGTCGGCGATGAGCTCGGCGGTGCCGAGGTAGTCGCAGCCGGGGCGGTGCGGGGTGCCGGAGGCGAGGCGCTCGCGGGTGTTGACGAGCTTCTGCCGGATGCAGGTGGCCTTGAGCCGGTAGGGCTCCTCGGCGTTCAGCCGCTTGTAGCGGGGGCTGATCTCGGGGAGCTGTTCCAGATCGGTCTGAAGGGAGGTGAGGAGCTCGTCGGTGGCTCCGGTGTAGCGGATGGAGTTGGAGAGGAGTCCGCGCAGCTGGTCGACGAGTTCGAGGGCGTCGGTGATGCCGTGCTCGTGCTGGAGGATCAGCACCTCCCAGGTGACGGCGGGCGTCACGTTGGGGTTGCCGTCGCGGTCGCCGCCGATCCAGGTGCCGAAGGTGAGCGGGCGGGTGCCGGCGGGCAGTTCGACGCCGACGCGCTCCAGCTCGGCGGCCAGGTCCTCCAGGACGTCGCCCACGGCGTTGGCGTGGAGCTCGTCGAGGTAGTAGATGGCGTTGCGGGCCTCGTCGGCGGGCTCCGGGCGGACCACGCGCAGCTCGTCGGTCTGCCAGATGAGGTCGATGTTCTCGGCGAGCCGGATGTCCTGGCGGCGCCGGTCGGCCTCGATGACCGGGGTCTCCAGGAGTGCGGCGATGCGGCGGAGCTTGTTGAGTACGGAGCGCCGCGCGGCTTCGGTGGGGTGCGCGGTGAAGACGGGCCGTACGTTGAGGTTCTTGACGGTGGCCCGCAGGTGCTCGGGGTCGGCGTCCTTGAGGCGGTCGGCGGTGCGGGCGAGGAGCCCGCCCTCGGCGGCGCGCCGGTCGCGCATCTCGTGGGCGCGGTGCACCTGCTCGGTGACGTTGGCGAGGTGGAAGTAGGTGGAGAAGGCGCGCACGAGCTGTGCGGCGGTCTCCAGGTCCGTGTCGCCGAGGAGTTCGGCGGCGGCCTCGCCGTCGGTGCGGGTCAGGGCGCGGACGCGCTCGACGAGGTCGAGGAGCTCCTGGCCTTCCTGGCGTACCAGGGTCTCGCCCAGCAGGTCACCGAGGCGGCGGATGTCGGCGCGCAGCTCGGGGCTGGCGGCAGGGGTCTGGTCGGCACTGCTCACAGTGTGCGGCTCCTTGCAGTGGTTGAGCACGGGATCCGGGGCCCGCGGCCGGCTGCGGTGCCGACGCGACCCCCCGGGTGGCAGGGTGCGGACCGCGCTGTCCGACCTCTCCAGGATAGGTGTCCGTGCTGTCGGTGCTGTTCGCGCCCCGACGGGTACCCGCTGTTCATGGGGGTACGTGATGGGTGCGCCGTGTGTCCCCCTACCCCGTATGGCGCCCGTCCGTGCCTGCTCCGCCGTCCTCTCGTGTGGCGGGCCTTCGCGCTGCCATACTTACGACGCCGTAGGTTACGGGTGCGTAGCCCCGACTGTCCGCTGCTTTCCTACCCACAGGGGACTCCCCATGAAGTCCAGCCCCGAAGTGATCGAGGCCGCACAGGCGGCCGACGGTCAGGATCTTCCCCTCGCCACGCTCGGCGGGGACAACAAGCGGTCGATCGAGCAGATCGCGCTCCTGCTGTTCATCGTCGTGCCGTTCGTGGCGCTGGTCGCGGCGGTGCCGCTGGCCTGGGGCCGCGGTGTGAGCTGGCTCGATGTGGGTCTGCTGGTGGCGATGTACTTCATCGGCTGCCATGGCATCACGATCGGTTTCCACCGCTACTTCACGCATGGTTCGTTCAAGGCGAAGCGTCCGCTCCGTATCGCCCTGGCCGTGGCGGGTTCGCTGGCCGTGGAGGGCCCGGTGGTCCGCTGGGTCGCCGATCACCGCAAGCATCACCGTTTCTCGGACGCCGAGGGCGACCCGCATTCGCCGTGGCGTTTCGGCGAGACGCTGCCGGCCCTGATGAAGGGCCTCTGGTGGGCGCACATCGCCTGGATGTTCGACGAGGAGAGGACGCCGCAGCAGAAGTACGCCCCCGATCTGATCCGGGACCCGGCGATCCGCTGGATCTCCCGCCACTTCCTCTCCTTCACGATCGTCTCGCTGGCCATTCCGCCGCTGGTGGGCGGTCTGGTCACGATGTCCTGGTGGGGTGCGGCGACCGCGTTCTTCTGGGGCTCGCTGGTGCGGGTGGCCCTGCTGCACCATGTGACCTGGTCGATCAACTCGATCTGTCACGCGGTCGGCAAGCGCCCGTTCAGGTCCCGCGACAAGTCGGGCAACGTGTGGTGGCTGGCGGTCCTGTCGTGCGGTGAGTCCTGGCACAACCTGCACCACGCCGACCCGACGAGTGCGCGGCACGGCGTGATGCGGGGTCAGATCGATTCGAGTGCGCGACTGATCCGCTGGTTCGAGAAGCTGGGCTGGGCGACCGATGTGCGCTGGCCCGACTCCGCGCGTATCGAGTCCCGGCGCCACCCCGCGCGGGCCGACGCGGCATGATTGACGACGTGGCGACCGATGGAAGCACAAGCAGCGAGAACACCCGTGCACCCTCTGCCCGGCGGACCCGCCGGGTGCGGATGACCGGGAAGGAACGCCGCGAGCAGCTGCTGGACATCGGTCGCACGCTCTTCGCCGACAAGGGGTTCGAGGGCACGTCCGTGGAGGAGATCGCGGCGCGTGCCGGGGTCTCCAAGCCGGTGGTGTACGAGCACTTCGGCGGCAAGGAGGGGCTGTACGCGGTGGTGGTGGACCGGGAGATGCGTCAGCTCCTGGAGATGGTGAACACCGCGCTGACCGCCGGCCACCCGCGTGAGCTGCTGGAGCAGGCGGCGTTCGCGCTGCTGGACTACATCGAGACGTATACGGACGGTTTCCGCATCCTGGTCCGTGACTCGCCGGTCGCCCAGTCGACGGGCACGTTCGCCTCGCTGATCAGTGACATCGCCACGCAGGTGGAGGACATCCTGGGTCTGGAGTTCAAGGCCCGGGGCTTCGACGCGAAGCTGGCGCCGCTGTACGCGCAGGCGCTGGTGGGCATGGTGGCGCTGACGGGCCAGTGGTGGGTGAACGCCCGCAAGCCGAAGAAGGCGGAGGTCGCGGCCCATCTGGTGAATCTGGCCTGGCACGGCCTGGAGAACCTGGAGTCGAAGCCGCGACTGATAGGGCATCGCAAGAGCTGAGGGGAAGTGTCCGGATTGCGGCACGGCACATGTCCGACGTGTGTCCGATCCGAGACATCGTTCATCCATAAAGCACTTCAGTCCCGCTGGTCACAGTTGTAGAGTCTGTGACCATCCCGGGAATGCTTCACCCTGCATGTAATGCACCTGTGAAGGCGTTTCTCCCGGTTCCACCACTTACCCCTGGGGGGGCTTTGTCTTCTGTGGAACCCGGCCGTCGTGCCCTGCCCGCGCGCTCGAAGCGCGCGGGGCGGATCGCGGCCTGCACCGCCCTCGTCCTCTCGGCCGGCATGCTGCTGGCCGCCCCGGCCTCGGCCGATGACACCGCACCGCACCGCACCGCGGCCGAGCAGCCCGCACCGGCTCTCGGCTCGCTTCCGTCCCTCGCGCTCCCTGAGCACCCGGCGCACAAGCCGGCCGCCAAGGGTGTCGCCGGCGCGGCGGCCGCGGTGGTGCCCGCCAAGCCGCGTCTCGACGTGGACGGCGACGGTTACAGCGACACCATGTACCGCGCGATCGACGGCAGTGTGTACGTCGAGCCGTCGACCGGCGCGGCCTCGCACGAGTACACGATCAACGGCGACTACGAGGAGCAGTACAAGGACCTCGTCGCCCCCGGCGACCTGGACGGGGGCGGCGGCCCCGAGTTCCTGGCGCTGTCCGCCACCGGCACGCTCTCGCTCTTCCAGAGCTGGGGCGACAGCAGCACCGGTTACGCCACCTGGTCCGGCAAGGGCTGGCAGATCTACAACAAGCTGGTCGGCCCCGGCGACCTGAACGGCGACGGCCGCGGCGACCTGCTGGCCCGTACGCCTTCGGGCGAGCTGTACCTGTACGTCACCAACGGGGCGGTCGACAGCAACCCGTTCAAGTCCCGGATCAAGGTCGGCAGCGGCTGGGGCGCCTATGACCAGCTGGTCGGCGCGAACGACGTGACCGGCGACGGCATCGCGGACCTCTTCACCCGCACGCCCGCCGGTGAGCTCTACTTCTACGCCGGCACCGGCAGCACGGCCAAGCCGTTCGCGGGGCGCGTGAAGGTCGGCAACGGCTGGAACGGCTACAACCAGATCATCGGCGTCGACGACGCCAACGGCGACGGCCTCGGCGACCTCATCGCCCGGACGACGGCCGGCGCGATGTACTACTACGAGTCCACCGGGGCGGGCAGCTTCTTCACCCGTTCCGGCGGCGGCACCGGCTGGAACGTGGCGTCGCTGTTCATCGGGGCGGGCGGAAACCCGGACTTCGGCAAGAACGAGCTCCTCGGTCTCGACACCAAGGGCAGCCTGTACTGGTACTACCCGAAGAACAACGGTCTGTTCGCCGACCGGCAGTTCGTCGCCAAGGACTGGGGCGGGGCCAACATCACGTTCCCGTCGTCCCTCGACAAGGACGGCCGCGCCGAGCTGATGGAGCTGTACGCCGGCACGCTGTACATCGGCGGCTCCCCCATCGGCAACGGCTGGGGCGTCTACAACAGCCTCGTCGGCCCCGGTGACCTGAGCGGCGACGGCAAGGGCGACCTGCTGGCCCGCGACAAGTCCGGCAACCTCTACCTGTACCGGGGCAACGGCACGGGCAGCGCCTTCGCCTCCCGCATCAAGGTGGGCAGCGGCTGGAGCGCGTACAACAAGCTCGTCGGCGCCGGTGACTACAACGGCGACGGTCTCACCGACCTGCTCGCCCGCACCTCCGGCGGCACGCTCTACCTCTACCCGGGCACGGGCGTCGCGTCGAAGCCGTTCAAGTCCCGCGTCAGCATCGGCGGGGGCTGGAACACGTACAAGAAGCTGGCCGCGCCCGGCGACATCAACGGGGACGGCAAGGCCGACCTCGTGGGCGTCGACGGCAAGGGCGACCTCTACCGCTACACCTCGACCGGCACCGGCAAGTTCGGCGCCCGCGCGAGGATCGGCGGCGGCTGGGGCACGTACGCCAACCTGTACTGAGCCATGACCTGGCCGGGAGGCCCCGCCACGTACCTGGTTGCGTGGCGGGGCCTCCCGTCTTCATCACGTACCCCTGGGGGGGGCTATGACTTCCGTGCGCTCCACGCGTGCGCGCCGCATCGCGGCCTGCACGGCACTCGTTCTCTCGGCCGGCATGCTGCTGGCCGCCCCGGCCTCGGCCGATGACACCGCACCGCACCACACCGTGGCCGAGCGGCAGACGTCCTCGGCGGACCTGCGGCCGGCTCTGAACCTGCCGGAGCACACCGCACAACGGCAGGCTGCCGCCGCACCGGCCGCGAAGCCCCGTGCGGACTTCGACGACGACGGCTACTCCGACCTCGTCTACCGGAACTACGCGTCCGACCTCCGCACCTTGCCGAGCAGCTCGGACAAGGAGTACGGCTTCGAGATCCCCGGCAACGTCCCCTCGGCGTTCAAGGACATCATTCCCGTCGGCGACCAGACGGGGGACGGGTTCGCCGACCTCCTGACGCTGTCGCCGTACGGCTCGCTCACCTTCCGCGCGGGCATGTCGGGCGCCGGCACCGGCAACGCCGGCTGGACCGGCAAGGGCTGGCAGATCTACAACAAGGTCCTCTCGCCCGGTGACCTCACCGGCGACGGGCGCGCCGACCTGCTGGCCCGCACGCCCGCGGGCGAGCTGTACCTGTACCCGGCCACCGGCAACACGTCCACGGCGCCCTTCGGCGCCCGGGTCCTGGTCGGCAAGGGCTGGGGCACCTACGACCAGCTCATCGGGGCGAACGACGTCACCGGGGACGGCATCGCCGACCTCTACGGGCGCACCGTCTCCGGCGACCTGTACTTCTACCCGGGCACCGGCTCGGCCAAGGGCCCGTTCGAGGCCGCCACCCGGGTCGGTCACGGCTGGAAGATCTACAACCAGGTGATCGGCGCCGACGACCTGGACGGCGACGGCCGCGGCGACCTGCTCGCCCGCGCACTGAACGGCGACGTCTTCGTCTACCTCTCCACCGGCGACAGCGGCGAGCTCGCGGGCCGCGTCGCGGGCGGCACCGGCCTCAACACGGCCTCGCTCCTCGCCGGTGCGGGCGGCAGCCCGGACTTCGGGAAGAACGACCTGCTCGGACTCGACACCAAGGGCACGCTCTGGGCCTACTGGTCGCTGAACAACGGCAAGCTGGGCGCGCGCGACCAGCTGAGCGATGCCGGCGGATGGAAGGGCGCCAAGCCCTTCTACGCCTCCTCGCTGAACGAGAACGCCCTCGTCGACCTGATGGAGGTGTCCGGCGGCGGGCTCTACAACTACAGCTACGCACCGGGCACCCCGCCCCGCGTCAGCAGCGGCTGGGGCAGCTACAACCTCACGGTCGGCCCCGGCGACCTCACCGGCGACGGCAAGGGCGACCTGCTGACCCGCGACACGGGCGGCACGCTGTACCTCCACCCCGGCAACGGCACGGGCAGCGGCTTCGCCGCCCGGATCCGGATCGGCGGCGGCTGGAACGCGTACAACGTGATCGCCGGCGCCGGTGACTTCACCGGCGACGGCCTCACCGACCTGCTGGCCCGCACGTCCGACGGGGCGCTCAGGATGTACCGGGGCACGGGCGACAAGTACCGGCCGTTCCAGTCCCCGTTCACCGTGGGCCGGGGCTGGAACACGTACCAGAAGCTGGCCGCGCCCGGTGACCTCACCGGGGACGGCAAGGCCGACCTGGTCGGCGTCGACCGCAACGGCAGCCTCTACCTGTACGTCTCGAACGGCTCCGGTCAGTTCGCCGACCCGGTCCGGCTCGGCGGCGGCTGGAACACGTACAGCATCCTGAACTGAGCCACGGCACGCGCCCGGCGGGGCCCCGTCACCGGTCTTCCGGGGACGGGGCCCCGTCCGGTTCCAGGAACTCCAGCCGGTTGCCCACCGGGTCGTGGCTGAAGAAGCGGCGGTGGCCCGGCAGGTCCGCGTCCCAGCGGACCTCGGCGCCGCGTTCCGTCAGCCGGGCCGCGTACGCCTCGATGCCGGTGACGCGCAGGCCGGGGTGGGCCTTGCGGGCCGGGCGGAAGTCCGCCTCGATGCCCAGGTGGAGCTGGACCGGGCCGGCCTGGAACCAGCAGCCGCCGCGGGCGGCCAGGACCGGGGGCTTGGCGATCTCCGTCATGCCGAGGATGTGGACGTAGTACGCGCGCAGCGCCTCCTCCGAGCCCTCGGGGGCGGCCAGCTGGACGTGGTCGACGGTAGCGATCATCACTTCTCCCGGTGGGTGACGGCGAAGATACGGCGGAACGGGAAGACCGTGCCGTGCGGGCCCGCGGGGTAGGCGGTGCGCAGCAGGTCGCGGTAGTCGGCGAGGAAGGCGTTCCGGGCCTCCTCGTCGTCGGCGAGGGCGGTGAGGACCGGGCGCAGTCCGGTGCCCTTCACCCAGTCCAGGACGGCGTCCTCGCCGGGCAGGAGGTGGAGGTAGGTGGTCTCCCAGACGTCGGCCGTGCGGCCGGGGCCGGTGAGGCGGTCCAGGTAGCCGGCGGGGCTCAGCACCGCGTCCGCGTGGCGCAGCAGGCCGCCCAGGCGGGGGCGCCAGCGCGGGGACTCGGCGAGTTCGCGCATCAGGGCGTGGCTGGGCTGGTCGAAGTTGTCCGGGACCTGGAGGGCGAAGGTGCCGCCGGGGGTGAGCGCGTCCAGCCAGTCGGGGAAGCGGTCGGCGTGGCCGGGAACCCACTGGAGCAGGGCGTTGGAGATGATCAGGTCGTGCGGCTGCCCGGGGGTCCAGGTCGCGGCGTCGGCCTCGGCGAAGTCCAGCAGGGCGGTGGCGTGGGCGCGGGCCCGCTCCAGCATCTGCGGGGAGTTGTCGTAGCCGGTGATACGGGCCGTGGGCCAGCGTGCGGCGAGCAGGGCGGTCACGTTGCCCGCGCCGCAGCCCAGGTCGGCGATCCGGGGGGCGGGGTCGCGCGGCGGATCGGGGACGCGGGCCAGCAGGTCGTGGAAGGGGCGGGTGCGATGGTCCGCATGGCGCAGGTACTGCTGCGGATCCCAGGTGGGTGCGGTCATGTGCTCCAGGATCAACCCAGAAGTATCTTGATGTCAAGACACTTGAATTCAAGAGACTTCATGTCGACAGACCCTCTACACTGATCCACATGGAGGACGAGGTCGACCGACTGGTCGCTGCATGGCGCCGCGAGCGCCCCGACCTCGACGTGGAACCACTCGAGGTCCTCAGCCGCGTCTCCCGCCTGGCCCGTCACCTCGACCGGGCCCGCCGGATCGCCTTCGCCGAGCACCATCTGGAGCCGTGGGAGTTCGACGTCCTCACGTCGCTGCGCCGCGCCGGCGACCCGTACCAGCTCTCCCCCGGCCAGCTCCTCACCCAGACGCTGGTCACCTCGGGCACCATGACCAACCGCATCGACCGGCTGACCAAGAAGAACCTCGTCGAGCGGCTCCCCGACCCCAGCGACCGCCGCGGCGTGCTGGTCCGGCTCACCGCCGAGGGCCGCGACAAGGCCGACCAGTCGCTGGCCGGCCTGCTCGCCCAGGAGCGCGCCATCCTGGGCGAACTCTCCCGTCAGCAGCGGGGCGAACTGGCCGGTCTGCTACGCCAGCTGACCGCCCCGTTCGACAACATCCCCGGCTAGCGCCGGTACCTCCAGGTCGACCGGGCCGACGCCCGCCCGCCTCGCCAGCGCGACGGCGGCCAGCGTCGAGTGCACGCCCAGCTTCCCCAGCACGTTCTGCATGTGCGTACGCACCGTGTGCGGGGAGAGGAAGAGCCGCTCCGCGACCGCCTTGCGGCCCAGGCCCGCCACCATGCAGCGCAGCACCTCGCGCTCGCGCGGGGTCAGGGACTCGACGAGTTCCTCGCTCTCGGTGCGGTGCTTGCGGTCCGCCATCAGCTCCCGCAGCACACCGGTGAGCAGCGCGGCCGGCAGGTGCGTCTCGTCGCGCAGCACCCCGCGGATCACCGCGAGCAGCCGTTGCAGCGAGCTGTCCTTGGCGACCCAGCCGCAGGCGCCCGCCTGGAGCGCGAGCGCGGCCCGGCGCGGGTCGTCCTTCTCGGCGAGCACCACCGTGCGCACCGACGGCTGGCCCGAACGGACCCCGGCCACCAGGGAGATGCCGTCGACCAGGCCGTTCTCCCCGGTGTTGGGGGCGGGCACCGGCACCGGGCCCGCGGCCTGGCGGCCGTGCGGGCCCAGGATGCCCAGTTCGGCGTCGACGAGCATCACGTCGTAGCCGCGCCCCTCGGCCGCCGCGCGTTCCAGACAGCGCAGGGCGGCCGGGCCGCTGCCCGCCGCCGCCACGTCGACATCCGGTTCGGCGGCGAGCGCCGCGGCGAGCGACTCGGCGAAGATACGGTGGTCGTCGACCACGAGAACCCGGATACGGACCACAGGCACCCCCATGCTGTGCGTTCTGGGGCGCCCGAAGCGTGCGACCCCCGGCAGGGACGGACCGGCGCGGGTACGACGCCCGGAACGGGGAGTTGAACCGCAGTCCCACGGCCGCCGCCGTGCACCGACTGCCACCCCGGCCGGGCGTCGCACCCGGCTGTCTCGTACCCCTGAATCAGCACCGGCCCCCACCGGTGCTGTGCATCAGCGTACGGGCGGCGGCCGGGAGCGGAAGCCGATTGGCAGAACTGACCGCCAGTCCGGTCCTAGGGTGTTGTTCATGTTCCGTCTTGAGACAGAAGTGGACAAAGAACGACGTCAGCTGCTGAACAGGCGGCTGCGTGACGACAACACGGCGCGCTCGGCGCGGATCCGCGCCCTGCGCGACACCCCCGCCGCACACGAAGTCCCGCTGGAGGTATGGGCGCTGGACGCGGAGGGGAACCTCGCCGCCGGGCTGAGCGGACGCACCTGGGCGTACTGGCTCCATGTGGACGTGCTCTGGGTCGACGCCCGCCACCGCGGCCACGGCCTCGGCTCGCGGCTGCTCGCCGAGGCGGAACGGGTGGCCGGGAGGGACCGGTCCTGCACCCGCTCCCGGGTGGAGACCTGGGACTTCCAGGCCCCGGACTTCTACCGGAAGCAGGGTTACGAGGAGCGGGGGCGGGTCGAGGACTACCCGCCCGGCGTCACCGAGTTCACGTTCACCAAGGAGCTCGGCTGACCGGCTCCCGGCCGGCTCAGACGAGCCGGCGGGCTCCCGCCGACGGCACGGCCGGGAAGACGCCCGGCGCCGCGTGACCCGCCGAGGCGAACGCCTCCTGCACGGCCTTGGTGACCGTGTCCGCCTGCGTCTCCTCCACCAGCACGATCGCCGAGCCGCCGAAGCCGCCGCCGGTCATCCGGGCACCGAGCGCACCGGCCGCGTTCGCCGCCTCGACCACCAGGTCCAACTCCGCGCAGGAGACCCGCAGATCGTCCCGGAGCGAGACATGGCCGGCGTTGAGGACCGGGCCGGCCGCGCGCACGTCGCCGGAGTCGAGCAGCGCGATGACCTGCTCGACGCGCTGGTTGTCGCCGACCACATGGCGTACGTAGCGCACCACGGACTCGTCCGCGCCGGCCTCGGCCAGCGTGTCGAGCGCGGCGCCAAGTCCGGCGTACGGGATCTCGCGCAGGGTGCCTATGCCGAGGAGGCGCGCCCCCTCCTCGCAGCCCGCGCGCCGCTCCGCGTACGCGCCGTCGCCCAGCGCGTGCTTGACGCGGGTGTCGACGACCAGGAGCCGCAGACCGCGGGCGGCCAGGTCGAAGGGGACCTGGCGCTGGGTGAGGTCGCGGGTGTCCAGGTGCAGGGCGTGGCCGTCGGTGCAGCAGGCCGATGCCATCTGGTCCATGACGCCGCAGGGGACGCCGACGAACGCGTTCTCGGCGCGCTGGGCGAGGACCGCCAGCTCGGCGAGGCCGAGACCGAACCCGAACAGGTCGTTCAGCGCGAGCCCGGTCACCACTTCGAGGGCGGCGGACGAGGAGAGCCCGGCGCCGGTGGGGACGGTGGAGGTCAGCTGGATGTCGGCGCCGGTGACCTGGTGGCCCGCCTCGCGCAGCGCCCAGACGACCCCGGCCGGGTAGGCGGCCCAGCCGTGGCCGGAGTGCGGGGCCAGTTCGTCGACGCGGAGCTGGACGACACCGCCCGGAACGTCGGTGGAGTGCAGCCGCAGCACGCCGTCGGTGCGGCGGGAGACGGCGGCCCGTGCGACGTGCGGCAGCGCGAGCGGCATCACGAAGCCGTCGTTGAAGTCGGTGTACTCGCCGATCAGGTTGACCCGGCCGGGGGCGGCCCAGACCCCCTCGGGTGCGGTCCCGTAGAGCTCGGTGAAGGAGGCGGTCAGCTCAGCGTGGTCGGTCATGGTGCGGTGGGCTCCTCTCGGCGGGCGAACGTCCAGGCGTCGGAGACGATTCCGGCCAGGTCGGCGCGGGACGGCTGCCAGCCGAGGCGCTCCCTGGCGGTGGTGGCGGAGGCGACGAGGACGGCCGGGTCGCCGGCGCGGCGCGGGGCCGCGGTCTCGGGGACCGGGTGGCCGGTGACCTCGCGGACCGTCTCGATGACCTCGCGGACCGAGAAGCCGTTGCCGTTGCCGAGGTTGCAGATCAGGTGCTCGCCCGCGGTGGCGGCGTCGAGGGCCAGCAGGTGGGCCTCGGCGAGGTCGGCGACGTGGATGTAGTCGCGGACGCAGGTGCCGTCGGGGGTGGGGTAGTCGTCGCCGTAGACCGAGATCGACTCCCGCTGCCCGAGGGCGACCTGGAGGACCAGCGGGATGAGGTGGGACTCGGGGGTGTGCCGCTCGCCGCAGCTGCCGTGGGCGCCCGCCACGTTGAAGTAGCGCAGCGAGACGGCGGCGAGTCCGTGCGCGGCCGCCTCGCCGGTGATCATGTGGTCGACGGCCAGCTTGGTGGCGCCGTACGGGCTGGTCGGGGCGGTGGGGTCGGTCTCGGTGATGGGGCTGGAGACCGGTTCGCCGTAGGTGGCGGCGGTGGAGGAGAAGACCAGGGTGCGCACCCCGGCGTCGCGCATCGCGGCGAGCAGGGCGGTGGAGCCGCCGACGTTGTTGACCCAGTACTTCTCGGGGTCGGTGACGGACTCGCCGACCTGGGAGTACGCGGCGAAGTGCAGCACTCCGTCGTAGGAGGGGTCCAGCCATTTGGCGGCGTCCTGGATACGGCCCTCGATGAACTCGGCGCCGGCCGGGACGCCCGCGCGGAAGCCGGTGGAGAGGTCGTCGAGGACGGTGACGGCGTGCCCGGCCTCCAGCAGGTGCTGGGCGACGACGCTGCCCACGTATCCCGCGCCGCCGGTCACCAGGTACTTCTTCGGGGACTTGCTCACTCGCTCGCTACCTCTCGCAGTCGCTGGGCCGCGGTCTCCGGCGGCACGTCGTTGATGAACACGCTCATGCCGGATTCGGAACCCGCGAGGAACTTCAGCTTGCCGGAGGTACGTCGAATGGTGAAAAGCTCCAGATGGAGCCCGAAGTCATCCCGTCCCTCGACCCCGAACGGTGCCTGGTGCCAGGCGGAGATGTACGGGGTCGGCGGCTCGCCGGGGCCGAAGATCCGGTCGAATCGCCTCAAGAGTTCCAGATAGACCTGTGGGAACTCACGCCGTGCGGCCTCGTCGAGGTCCCGCAGGTCGGGGACGCGGCGGCGCGGGTGGAGATGGACCTCGTAGGGCCAGTGCGCCGCGTACGGCACGAAGGCGATCCAGTGCTCGGCGGCGAGGACGATCCGCGAGCCGTCGGCCTCCTCGCGGGCCACCACGTCGTCGAAGAGGTTGCCGCCGGTCTCCGCGCGGTGGGCCGCCGCGGAGCGCAGCATCAGCTCGGTGCGGGGGGTGACGAAGGGGTAGCCGTAGATCTGCCCGTGCGGGTGCCCGAGCGTGACGCCGATCTCGGCGCCCCGGTTCTCGAAGCAGAACACCTGCCGGACCTGCGGGAGCTCGGCGAGCTCGGCGGTGCGGTCGGTCCACGCCTCCAGGACGAGGGCGGCCTGCTCCTCGGTGAGGTCGGCGAAGGAGGCGTCGTGGTCGGAGGTGAAGCAGACGACCTCGCAGCGGCCCGAGTCACCGGCCAGGGAGGGGAAGCGGTTCTCGAAGACGGCGACGTCGTAGTCCGGCTCCGGGATCTCGCTCTGCCGGCCGTCCACCGAGGGGCAGAGCGGGCACTCGTCGGCCGGCGGGTGGTAGATGCGGCCCTGGCGGTGCGAGGCGATGGCGACGCTGTCGCCGAGGAGCGGGTCACGGCGGACCTCGGAGGAGGTCGAGACGGGGTCGAGCGGCCGCCGGTCGACGGCCTCGCGGACGATGTCGTCGCGGCTGTCGTAGTAGATCAGCTCCCGGCCGTCGGCGAGCGTCGTAACCGTCTTCTTCACCAGACTCCTCCCAAACAGAACCGCACACAATGAACCACAAATCAACAGACTCGTCAATGAGTCGGAGCCCTCGACGTGACGGGAATCTCGCAGGGCCGAGCAGGGTTGGGGCGGCCGTTTTCGGCAATACGATCACAATCCAACAAAGAACCTCATTGGAACTGTTCAGTTTTTGAACACAAGAGCGTAGTTTCCTTCGGGTTCAGTTCGCGCAACGAAGCGAGTACCCCCACATGCAAAATCTGGCTGCAGGGCTCCGGCTCCCCACGAACGGGCTCGACTACACGATCCTGGCGATCTACTTCGTCGTCGTTCTCGGCATCGGCTTCGCCGCCCGGGCGAGCGTGAAGACGAGCCTCGACTTCTTCCTGTCCGGCCGGTCACTGCCCGCATGGGTGACCGGGCTGGCCTTCGTGGCGGCGAATCTCGGCGCCACCGAGATCCTCGGCATGGCGGCGACCGGCGCGCAGTACGGCGTCGCGGTCGTCCACTGGTACTGGATCGGCGCCATCCCGGCGATGGTCTTCCTGGGCCTCGTGATGATGCCCTTCTACTACCGCTCGAAGGTGCGCTCCGTACCGGAGTTCCTGCTGCACCGCTTCGACAAGTCGGCGCATCTGCTCAGTTCCATACTCTTCGCGTTCTCGGCGGTGCTGATCGCGGGCGTCAACCTGTACGCCCTGTCGATCGTCGTCGAGGCGCTGCTCGGCTGGCCGCAGTGGGTCGCGATCGTCGTCGCGGGCCTCTTCGTCCTGATCTACATCACCATCGGCGGCCTCTCCTCCGCGATCTACAACGAGGTGCTGCAGTTCTTCGTCATCCTCGCCGCGCTGATCCCGCTGACCATCCTGGGCCTCAAGCGCGTCGGCGGCTGGGACGGGCTGAGCGACTCGCTGGAGTCCAGCCACGGGGCGAACTTCATGACCGCCTGGGGCGGCACCGGCATCGGTGACGCCAACCCGCTCGGCGCCAACTGGCTGACGATCATCCTCGGCCTGGGCTTCGTGCTCTCCTTCGGCTACTGGACGACCAACTTCGCCGAGGTGCAGCGCGCCCTGTCCGCGAAGAACCTCTCGGCCGCCCAGCGCACCCCGCTGATCGCCGCGTTCCCGAAGATGTTCATCGTCTTCCTCGTGATGATCCCGGGCCTGGTGGCCGCCGTGGTCGTGCCCAACATCGGCACCGCGGGCTCGGACACGACGTACAACGACGCCATCCCGCTGCTGATGCGGGAGCTGCTGCCCAACGGTGTGCTCGGCATCGCCGTGACCGGTCTGCTGGCCGCGTTCATGGCCGGCATGGCCGCCAACGTCTCCTCGTTCAACACGGTGTTCACCACGGACATCTGGGCGCGGTACGTGAAGAAGGACCAGCCGGACGCGTACTACCTGAGCTTCGGCCGCAAGATCACGGTGCTCGGGGTGCTGGCCTCCATCGGAACGGCGTTCATCGCCTCCAGCTTCTCCAACATCATGAGCTACCTCCAGACGCTGTTCTCCTTCTTCAACGTCCCGCTGTTCGTGGTCTTCATCATCGGCATGTTCTGGAAGCGCGCCTCGATGAAGTCGGGCGTCTGGGGCCTGCTGGCGGGCACCACCGCCGCGATGGTGAACTACTTCGTGATCTACAAGCAGGGTGTCATCGACATCCCCACCGACCAGGGCGCCAACTTCGTCTCCGCGATCGTCGGCTTCGTCGCCGGTGCGGTGGTCATGGTCGTCGTCACGCTGTTCACGGCTCCCAAGCCGGAGGCCGAACTGGCCGGTCTGGTCTACGGAACCGAGTCGCCGGAAGCGCCCGAGGTGCCCGAGGAGGGCGACAGCGCCTGGTACCGCAGGCCCGCGCTGCTGGGCTGGGGCGCGATCGTGCTCGCCGCCCTGTGCTACGTCCCCTACTCGTTCTGAGCGGAGTAACTCACCATGTCCGACCTGCACAAGGAAGTCGCCGACCTGGAGCGGAAGTCCGCCACGGCCGCCCGGCTGTTCGACATCCGGACCATCATCGGCGGTCTCTTCGTGGTCTACGGAGTCATCGTCACCATCGCCGGGATCAACCCGTCCGACACCGACCTGAAGAAGGCCGAGGGCGTCCACATCAACCTGTGGACCGGCCTCGCCATGCTGGCCCTGGGGCTGTTCTTCCTGGTCTGGCTGAAGCTGCGTCCGGCCCAGCCGCCGGCCGTCGCCCCGGACGCCACCGACGCGCCCGGCAACTGAGGCAGCGTCACCACCGGCAGGGGCCGGACACCGTCAGCCGACGGTGTCCGGCCCCTGCCGCGTCACCGGTGCCGCCCGGTCCAGCAGGCCGGTACGGGCGGCGAGCGCCGCCGCCTCCAGCCGGGAGCCGACGCCCAGCTTCATCAGCACCCGCTGCACATGGGTGCGGGCCGTGCTCGGCGCGATCCGCATGCCCGCCGCGATCAGCCGGGTGTCCTCGCCCTCGGCGACCCGGACCAGGACCTCGACCTCGCGCGGCGTGAGCATCTGCAGCAGCCGCCGGCCCTCGTCGTCCGGCTGCGCCGCAGGGTTGAGCAGTTCGGCGAAGGCGCCCTGGAGCAGTTGCGGCGCGATCGCCGCCTCACCGGCCCGCGCCTTGGCCATCGCCCGCTCCACGCCCTCGATGCGCTCGTCGTGCCGGACGTACCCGGCGGCGCCTGCCGCGAAGGCGGCCGCGATGCCGCGCGGGCTGGGCACCGGGCCGAGGACCACCACGGCGATCTGCGGGCGCTCGCGTCTGATCCGGACGATCGGGTCGAAGGTGCCCGGTTCGGCGGGCGCGGCCGTGCCGAACAGACAGACCTCCGGGGCTCTGCTGACGACGAGTTCGGCCGCACCGGAGGTCGGCGCGGCTGCGGCGAGCACCCGGTGCCCGCGCAGTTTCAGGGCCGAGGCGAGCGCCTCGGCGAGCAGTCGGTGGTCATCGATCACCATGAGCCGCACGCCCATCGACCAACCCCCCCATAGCACCGGCAGGCCCCCCGGCCCCCTCTAGACCCGGCAAGTTACACGCTTGTTCGATGCCGCGGGCGTCTTAGCGGCCAGAACGATCGAGATCTCCGACTTCGGGTGCTTTGAGAGCGAGTTGATGGCCCATCATGGCTGAATTCAGGCTGTTGTAATCTGCATGCTGACCATGCCGGATCACATTTCTGGGGGAAACTTGCGTCTCAAAAGGGCTCTGCTCGTATCCGCGGCCACGTGTGCCGTGCTGGCGGGACCGGCGTTCACCGGCACTGCCGCCGCCGCGTCCAACGTCACCACCGAGGACGTCTCGACGTCGTGGGGGTACGCGGAGGTGAAGGCCGCCTGGCGGCTGAACCCGTACAAGCTCGACCCGCTCTACCTGTACGTGAAGGACAAGGCCGCCGACGGTCACTCGGTGGGCGTGCGCCTGATCACCACCGGCGACGCCGGCACGCACTACTTCCCGATGCACCGGGTCTCCACCGGCGCCGGCACCGCGTGGGGTGCGACCAGCTACGCCAACCCCGGTGGCTGGATCAGCACCGCGCGGATCGAGCTGTGCCAGATGGAGGGCAGCACGGTCCTGAAGTGCGTCTCGTCCGGCATCATGTACCCGGCGTTCGACGACAGCACCAACTCCTGACCCGCCACGACGGGCGGGCATGGGTGAGGGGGTGGAGCCGGCCGGCTCCACCCCCTCACCCGTGTCCGGTGGTCAGCTCGCGTGGAACGAGACGACGAGGTACTCCTTGTCGCCCAGCGAACTCTCCCTCGGCGCGCTGATCATCGTCTCCGAGATGTACAGCTTGCCGCTGCCGTAGAGGTACTCGGCGTAGTCCGAGGAGAAGCTGGTCTCCGCGTCCCGGATGGCCTCGTCGCCCGGGTTGTCCATCAGCACGGTCTGCTTGAAGGTGCCGCCGTCGATGGAGACGACCTGGCCGCCCTTGTCGTACGGGGGCTCCTTGTACGCGATGAGGTTGCCGCCGTCCATGCGCAGCGGGAACATCGTGTAGCGGTCGCCCGCGTCGGCCCGGTCGCTGGTGGGCTTGCCGGTGGTCAGGTCGAACGACACGATCTCGTTGGTGTTGCCGTACTCGCCGGTGCCCTCGTGCTCCTCGGTCGGCACGTAGATGCGGTTGTTGCCGACGGCGAGGTGCTGGCAGCTCTCGACCTTGGTGGAGCGGCAGCTCGCCGCGTACTTCTCGCCGTCCACCGCGATCTTGGTGAGCAGCTTGCCGCTGGCCGGGTCGATCGAGAAGAAGTCCGAGATCCCGCTGCCGTCGCCCGCGGTGTCGCCGACGTCGGCGGCGACGACCAGCGGCTTGGTGGAGACGATGCTCGCGTACTCGACGCCGGGCGGCATCTTGAACGAGGAGAGCGGCGCCCCCGTCGTCGGGTTCAGGGCCTGGATGACGAGCTGCGGGTCGTCGTACGAACCGCACTTGCGGACCACGGCGAGGGCCTCGCCGCCGCCGTACCCCTTGTCGTAGCAGCCGTCGGTGCTGGGCTTCGGCCGCCAGAGCTCGGCTCCGTCCGCCAGCTTGAAGGCGGCACCGCCCTCGGTGCCGCCCGCGGCGACGGTGTCGCCGCTCAGGGTGACCTCGTCGAAGCGTGCGGCGTTGTCACTGCTGGTGGTGACGGTGACCGACTTGCTCCACATGAGCTTGCCGGTGGCGAGGTCGAGCGCGCCGATCTGCGTGCAGGCCTGGTACTTCTTGGCGGCGGTCCGCTTGCCCGCCTCGAAGGCGATGGCCGTCTTGAAGTCCTTGGTGAGGTGCTGGGTGGCGGCGCAGACCTGGCCGCCCAGCGGGATCGACCAGAGCTTGGTGCCCTTGACCAGGTCGTAGGCGACGATCTCGTTGACGCCCGTCTTCACGTACGCCTTGTCGGTCATCCAGGAGCCGGCGACCGTGGTGACGTCGGTGACCTTGGGCTGCGGGAGCTGGAAGCCGACCTCGGCCTTGATGTTGGCCGGGGCCTTCTCCTTGCCGCCGCCGAGGCCGGTCTCCGAACCGCCCTTGCCCTCGCCCTTGGTGCCGGAGGAGGTGGACGCCTCGTCCTTCTTCTTGTCGCCGTCGCCCGAGGCGAACCAGACGCCGCCGCCGATGATCAGCGCCACGGCGACCACCGCGGCGACGATGATCCGGGACTGGGTGGAGAACTTCTTCGGCCCGTCACCGCCGGGCTGCTGCGGCTGCTGCATCGGAGTGGTCGGGTAGCCGTAGCCCTGCTGCGGCGGCTGGGGCGGGAACCCGTACCCCGGCTGCGGGGCCTGGCCGGGCGGGAATCCGTGGCCCTGCGGCGCCTGCGGCGGGAACCCGTACCCGGGCTGCTGCGGCGGCTGGCCCTGCGGGTAGCCGTAGCCGGGCTGCTGCTGGGGCGGGCCCGCGGGCGGCGGGGAGCCGTACCCGCCGGGCGGCGGTGCCTGGGGTGCCTGAGGCGCCTGGGGGGCGGCCGGCGGCTTGCCGTACGGGTCGGCGGGCGGCGGTGTCGGGGCGCCGAAGCCTCCGGGCGGCGGGTCCTGCGGGGCGCCGAAACCACCGGGCGGGGGGTCCTGCGGCGCGCCGAACCCGCCCTGGGAGGGGTCGTTGGGCGGCGGCTGGGGCGGCTGCGTCATGGCGTTGCGTACCTCTGGAGAAGGGGAGTCGGTCGGGGGGCCGGAGCCGGTCGCGGACGGATCTGCCGTCGTCCGCGACCGGTGGTGTTCCTGCGGGTGCCGTGCGGTGCCGTTACTTGCCGAAGGCCATCATGGTCTTCGTCTCCAGCTCTTCCTCGTCGTTGGTGGCGCTGACCCGTCCGCTGGCGATGAACGACCGGCCGTTCGCGTACAGGACCCTCTCGCTCCAGAACGAGCTCTCGATCTCGGCCGTCGACGCCGGGTGCTGGAGCAGCATCTTCGGGGTGCCGCCGGCCGGGCCCAGGCTGGCGATGCCGCCGCCCTTGTTGTAGCCCGCGTCCACGTAGACCAGCAGGTTGCCGCCCTCCATGCGCAGCGGCTTCATGGTCTGCTCGGCCGGGGACTTCGCCTTCCACTTCGTCCTGCCGGTGTTCAGGTTGAAGGCGACGACCTGGTTGGTGCGGGCGGTACCACTGGTGTCGTCCTGCGTCCGCAGGTAGAGCGTGTTGGCGTCGGCCGCGACACCGTCGCAGCCGTCGACGGGCTTGCCGAAGATGGCGAAGGCGTTGCCGCAGGCCGTCGCGAACTTGTCACCCTTGTCGCTGACGATCTGGGAGCGGAGCGTGCCGTTCTCGCGGAGCGCGAGGATGCTCCACTTCTTGTCCTTGCTGCTGCTGCCCTTGGTCAGCGACACGACGAGCGGGCTCACCGAGTAGATGTTGTCGACCTCCCAGCCGCGGGCCGGCTTGTAGGTCCACTTCGGCTTGCCGGTGTTCGGGTCGAGCTCCTCGATCTGGTGCTGCGGGTTGTAGGGGTCGTCGGTACGGCAGTTGGTGGCGGCGATCAGCTTGGGTCCGCCCGCGAAGGCGAACGGCTGGCAGATCCCGTCCCGCTTGCCGAACAGGTCCTTGCCGTCGCTGACCCGGTACGCGTTGGAGGAGCCGGAGCGGCCGACCGTCAGGGTGTCGCCGCTGATGGCGAGGGAGAGGTCCGACATCAGGTCGAAGAGCCCGCTCTTCTTGACCTCCTTCTTCCACCCCGCCTTCCCCGTGTTGAGGTCGATCAGCTGGAGCGACGAGCAGTCGGCCTTGTCCGTCGTGCCGTTCTTCACCGCGATGACGATCTTGCCGTCCGCGGTGGCCTGCGACGGGGCGGAGCAGATGTCGGCGGGCAGCTTCAGCGTCCACTTCTGCTTGCCGTCGGCCACCGAGAAACCGGCGACCGTGCGGTACATGCCCCTGACGATGGTGTCGCCGACGATCCACGGGCCGTACACGTCCGCGCCGTTGCGCGGCAGGTCGACGTCGTTCTTCTGGAGCCAGAGGACCTTCGCCTCGCCGGGCTTGCGCCCGCCGTTCAGGTCGTCGCTGCCCTCGCGGCCGGTGCCGTTGCCGTCGCCCTCGTCGACGGAGGGCGAGGTGGTCGGCTTCTGGACCTCACCGCTCTCCTTGGCGACGGGCTTCTTGTCGTCGTCGCCGCCGCTCGCCAGCAGGTAGACACCGCCTCCGACGACCAGGAGCGCGGCGACCGCGGCCGCGATGATCGCCCCGGGCTTGCCCTTGAAGGGGCCACCGCCGCCGGGCGCCGCGGGGACCGGTGCGCCGGGGTACTGCTGCTGCGGATAGCCGTATCCGGGCTGCTGCGGCTGCTGGCCGTAGGGGCCGGACTGCTGGGTGTACGGGCCCGGCTGCTGCTGACCGTAGGGGCCGGGCTGCTGCGGCTGGCCGTAGGGACCGGGCTGCTGGGCGTACGGGCCCGGCTGCTGCGGATAGCCGTAGCCCTCCTGCGGCTGCTGCCCCGGCTGCTGCGGGTAGCCGTAACCGGCTCCGGCGGGCGGCGCCTGGGGCGGCTGGGCGGGCGGCGGCGTCTGCGGCGGGCCCTGGGGCGGCTGCGGAACCCCCTGCGACGGCTCCTGCGGAGCGCCGAAGCCTCCCTGCGGCGGTTGCTGGCTGGGCGGCTGGGTCATCAGCGCGTCCCCCTTCATGCGGTCCGGTGCCCGGTCCGGACTCCCCCGCGATCACGCCGGGGCTCCGAGGGTCGGTCAAGACCCCTGAATCCCCGGCGAAATGGAGCGAATCGGGCATGGATCCCGCAGTGTCACGACAGTCGAGCGGGGCTTCTTTCTACCACCCGGCCCACCACGGGCTCCGGTTCGGTCCACCCCTTGTTCCCAAGGGAGAACCGCCCCGTGATGCCGCCGTTACGCCTAAGGAGCCGTCAGACGTGCCGCTCGCGACAACCCGCGGTCACGGGCCGAACGCCACCATCGACCGCATCTCGATCTCGTCCCCGTCGGTGATGCCGCTGATCCTCGTCTGCATGAGGAGGGTGCGGCCGCCCGTGTAGAGGACGCGTGGATCGAAGAACCCGCGCTCCATGGAGGATCCCGCCGCGGGGTGGCGCTGCACCGTCCGCGGGGTGCCGCCGGTGGCCGGGAGGGAGAGGATGGCGCCGCCCCTGTTCCTGGCCGGCGCCGCGTACATCAGCAGCTTGCCGGCCTCCGTCCGCATCGGCATGACCGGCTGTCCCACGGGGGAGTCGGCCGTCCACCGGGGCTTGCCGGTGGTCAGGTCGAAGGCGACGACCTTGTTGCGGTCCCCCTTCTTGCCCGGGACCACCTTGGTCGGCAGGTAGAACGTGTTCGCGTCGGCGGCGACGCCCATGCAGTTGTCGAGGTTCTTGCCCAGGGTCATCAGGTCGTCGTCGCACTTGGGCCCGTAGTCACCGGGCCCGCCGGAGAGCTGGGTGCGGTAGGTGCCGTCGGAGTTGAGCACGAGGATGGCCCACTTCTCGGGCTGCTTCAGCGAGACGACCAGCGGATCGGCCGAGTAGAACCGGTCGACCTGCCAGCCCTTCTTCACCTTGTACGTCCACCGGACCTTGCCGGTGGCGGGGTCGATCCGCTGCACCTGCTGTTCCTTGTGGTCGTCCGCAGCGGTCTGACAGCTGGTCGCGGCGACCGCGACCGGGCCGCTGGCGAAGCCGAACGGCTGGCAGTTGCCCGGGAGTTTCCCGAACACCACCTTGCCGTCGCTGACCCGGAAGGCATCGGTCCTGCTGGTGCGGCCCACGGTCACGGTGTCCCCGTTGATCGCCATCGCGACGTCGGAGAGCCCGTCCCAGGCGCCCGTGCGGACGAACTCCTTGCGCCAGCCTGCCCTGCCCGTCGTGAGGTCGACCATCTGGACGTTGTCGCAGGACGCGTCGGACGCCGTACTGCCTTCGATACCGAGGACGATCCTGCCGTCGGCGGTCGCCTGCGAGGGGGCCGCGCACACCGTGGCCGGCAGCCGCAGGCTCCACTTCCGGGTGCCGTCGGCGACCGAATAGCCGGACACCGTGCGGTACATCGCCTTGACGACGGTGTCGCCGACGATCCACGGACCGAACACGTCCGAGCCGTTGCGCGGCAGGTCGACGCCGCCCTTCTGGAGCCAGCCGACCTTCGACTCCCCCGGCTTCAGCTGCTCGTTGACGGCTTCCGCCTCGGCGTCGGGGCTGATCCCGGAGTCGCCGTCGGCCGTGCCCTGCTGCCCGCTCCCGGTGGGGGCGGGGGCCGGCGCTGCGGAGCTGTGACCGCCGGCCGCGGGCTTCCCGCTGCCGCCGTCCGGGCCGGTGGCGTACCAGATGCCGCCGCCGGCCAGGAGCACCACCGCGAGCGCGGCACCGACGACCCGGCCGCTCCGGCCGCGGAACCGGCCGCCGGGCCGCGGACCGCCGGGCTGCGGCGGCTGCTGCCCGGTCGGCTGCTGTCCGGGAGGCATGTGGGGCGGGTAGCCGTATCCGTATCCCGGCTGCGGCTGCTGCCCGTAGGGGCCTGGCTGGTGGTACGGACCGGCGGCGGGCGGGTACGCCCCGGGCGGCGGGTCGTAAGGAGCTCCGAACCCGCCCTGCGGCGGCTGCTGTCCGGGCGGCTGGCTCATCGGCCCGTCCCCCTGTTCTGCTGATGTGCTGGTGCGTTGCCGCGTGACGGCCGGTGAGGCGACGCGGTTCGGCTGCCGCGTGGGCAGGGCTACTTTCTACCACCCGCCCCACGGGCCTCACCGGCCGCACCAGTCACATCAGTTGGGCCGGACGGTCAGGCGTCCTCGGCCAGCTCCAGCCAGCGCATCTCCAGCACATCGCGCTCCGAGACCAGTTCGCGCAGTTCGGCGTCGAGCTTCGCGACCTTCTCGAAGTCCGTGGCGTTGTCGGCGATCTGGGCGTGCAGCGTCGTCTCGCGGGTCGACATCTTGTCGAGCTGACGCTCGACCTTCTGCAGCTCCTTCTTCGCCGCGCGCGCCTCCTGCGGCGAGACGGCCGGCACGGCCGGGGTCTCGGCCCGGTTGGAGGCGGCGGGTGCGGCGGGCACGGCGGCGCCGGCCATCTGCAGCCTGCGCTCCAGGTACTCGTCGATGCCGCGCGGCAGCATCCGCAGCGACTTGTCGCCCAGGAGCGCCAGCACCCGGTCCGTGGTCCGCTCGATGAAGAACCGGTCGTGGGAGATCACGATCATCGACCCGGGCCAGCCGTCGAGCAGGTCCTCCAGCTGGGTCAGGGTCTCGATGTCGAGGTCGTTGGTGGGCTCGTCGAGGAAGAGGACGTTCGGCTCGTCCATCAGCAGGCGCAGGATCTGGAGCCGGCGCCGCTCACCACCGGAGAGGTCCCCGACCGGCGTCCACTGCTTCTCCTTGGAGAAGCCGAACTGCTCGCAGAGCTGGCCCGCGGTCATCTCCCGGCCCTTGCCGAGGTCGACCCGGTCGCGCACCTGCTGCACGGCCTCCAGCACCCGGAGGTTCGGGTTGAGCTCCGCGACCTCCTGGGAGAGGTAGGCCAGCTTCACGGTCTTGCCGACGACGATCTTCCCGGCGGCGGGCTGCGCGTCGCCCTGGGTGCGGGCCGCCTGTTCCAGCGCCCGCAGCAGCGAGGTCTTGCCCGCGCCGTTGACCCCGACCAGGCCGATGCGGTCGCCGGGACCGAGCTGCCAGGTGAGGTGGGTGAGCAGCGTCTTGGGGCCGGCCTGGACGGTCACGTCCTCCAGGTCGAAGACGGTCTTGCCGAGCCGGGCGTTGGCGAACTTCATCAGCGCGCTGGTGTCGCGCGGCGGCGGCACATCGGCGATCAGCTCGTTGGCCGCCTCGATGCGGTAGCGCGGCTTGGACGTACGGGCGGGGGCGCCGCGCCGCAGCCAGGCCAGCTCCTTGCGCATCAGGTTCTGCCGCTTGCCCTCCTCGGTGGCGGCGATCCGCTCGCGCTCGGCGCGGGCGAAGACGTAGTCGCTGTAGCCGCCCTCGTACTCGTGGACCGTGCCGCGCTGGACGTCCCACATGCGGGTGCAGACCTGGTCGAGGAACCACCGGTCGTGGGTGACGCAGACCAGGGCGGAGCGGCGGGCGCGCAGATGGCCGGCCAGCCAGGAGATGCCCTCGACGTCGAGGTGGTTGGTCGGCTCGTCGAGGACGATCAGGTCCTGTTCGGCGATGAGCAGCTTGGCGAGCGCGATCCGGCGGCGTTCGCCACCGGAGAGCGGGGCGATGACGGTGTCCAGGCCCTGCTCGAAGCCGGCCAGGTCGAGACCGCCGAAGAGTCCGGTCAGCACATCGCGGATCTTGGCGCTGCCCGCCCACTCGTGGTCGGCGAGATCGCCGATGACCTCGTGCCGGATGGTGGCCTGCGGGTCGAGCGAGTCGTGCTGGGTCAGGACACCGAGGCGCAGTCCGCCGTTGTGGGTGACGCGGCCGGTGTCCGCCTCCTCCAGCTTGGCGAGCATCCGGATGAGGGTCGTCTTGCCGTCTCCGTTACGGCCGACGACACCGATCCGGTCCCCCTCGGACACACCGAGGGACACACCGTCGAGCAGCGCACGGGTGCCGTACACCTTGCTGACCTGCTCGACATTGACGAGGTTGACGGCCACAAACGCTCCAGCTCGAAGGAGAACACTGACCTCCAGCGTAGTCGCCGTGGCGCGGACTCCCGTACGAGCGGCCTCACGGCCGCCGCTGTGCGGTACCTTGCCCGAAATGATCAAGGCCCGGGGGCGGGCCCGAATTCCACCGGGGTGGGGAACTTCATGACAGGTATGGCGGTACGCGGGCTGGCGCCCGTCCTGCTGGCGGCCGTGGCGCTGACCGGCTGTTCGTCGGAGTCCGGCGGCGGTGCGCGGGTGGACACGAAGCCGGGCGGCACGGCGGCGGGGAAGACGGCCGGGGGCTCCGCGGCCAAGGGGGGCACGGTCGGGGGCTCCGGTTCCGGGTGCGAGCTGCCCGTCGTCTTCGATCTGGCGCAGCACTGGAAGGCGAAGGCCGTGGTGGCGGACGAGCCGGGCTCGGAGTTCGCCGCGTTCAGCCGGCAGGGCCCGGTCGCCATGGTCTGCGAGATCGACGCGAAGCCCGCCGGGCACATCGGGTTCCTGCGGGTGTGGCAGGGCGACGGCAAGGCCGGCACCCCGCGCCAGGCGCTGGAGGGCTTCGTGAAGGCCGACGAGAACGCCTCGAAGATCACGTACAAGGAGACGACGGCCGGGAAGCTCGCCGTGACCGAGGTGGGCTACACCGTCTACAGCAAGGTCATGGAGGAGTCGCGCCCGGCCCGGGCCTTCGCCGTCGCCACCCCGGACGGACCGGTCGTGGTGCATCTGGGCGGGCTGGACGCGCAGGAGCACCAGGGGATGCTGCCGGCCTTCGAGCTGGCGGAGCGGAGCGTGCGGCTCGGCTGAGCCGGACCGCACACCCCGCCGCGCTTCCGGTCAGAGGATCGTGGCGCCCGGGGCCGGGGACGCGGCGATCCGGGCGGTGCGGCAGGTCCCGGAGGCGGTCAGCGCGTCGGCGACCTTACGGGCCGACGCCTCGTCCTCGGTGAGGAACGCGGTGGTCGGGCCGGAGCCCGAGACCAGCGCGGCCAGGGCGCCCGCGGTGGTGCCCGCGGCCAGGGTGCCTGCCAGCGAGGGCCGCAGCGACAGGGCCGGGGCCTGGAGGTCGTTGCTCAGCGCCCCGGCCAGGGTGGCGGCGTCACCGGTCCGCAGCGCCTCCAGCAGCGCGGGTGAGGCGGCGGGCACGGGCACCTGCGTGCCGGCCGTGAGCCGGTCGAACTCGCGGTAGACGGCCGGGGTGGAGAGGCCGCCGTCGGCGACCGCGAACACCCAGTGGAAGGTGCCGCCGACCTCGACCGGCGTCAGCCGCTCACCGCGGCCGACCCCGAGGGCCGCCCCGCCGACCAGGCTGAACGGCACGTCGCTGCCCAGCTCGGCGCAGATCGCGAGGAGCTCGTCGCGCGAGGCGCCGGTGGACCAGAGCGCGTCGCAGGCCAGCAGGGCGCCGGCGCCGTCGGCGCTGCCGCCCGCCATGCCGCCCGCGACGGGGATGTCCTTGGCGATGTGGATGTGCACATCGGGCGTGATGCCGTGCCGCCCGGCCAGCGCGGCCGCGGCACGGGCGGCGAGGTTGGTGGCGTCCAGGGGGACCTGGGCGGCGTCGGGCCCCGAGCAGGTGATGCGCAGCCCCTCGGCCGGGGTGACGGTGACCTCGTCGTACAGACCGACGGCGAGGAAGAGGTTGGCCAGGTCGTGGAAGCCGTCGGGGCGCGCGGCACCGACCGCGAGCTGGACGTTGACCTTGGCGGGTACCCGGACGGTGACGCTCACTCGGCACTCCCGGCGGACTCGTTGGCGGCGGGGACGTCCCCGGTGGGCTTGTTCTCGGCGATGGCGGCGAACTCCTCGACCGTCAGTGCCTCGCCGCGGGCCTGCGGCGAGATGCCGGCCGCGACCAGGGCGGCTTCGGCGGCGGGCGCGGAGCCCGCCCAGCCGGCCAGGGCGGCCCGCAGCGTCTTGCGGCGCTGGGCGAAGGCGGCGTCGACGACCGCGAAGACCTCGGCCTTGCTCGCCGTCGTCGCGACGGGCTCGCTCCGGCGCACCAGCGAGACGAGCCCGGAGTCGACGTTCGGCGCGGGCCAGAAGACCTTGCGGCCGATGGAGCCGGCGCGCTTGACGTCGGTGTACCAGTTGGCCTTCACCGACGGCACTCCGTAGACCTTGTTGCCGGGCCTGGCGGCCAGCCGGTCGGCGACCTCGGCCTGCACCATGACGAGGGTCCGCTCGATGCTGGGGAAGCGGTCGAGCATGGTGAGCAGCACGGGCACGGCGACGTTGTACGGAAGGTTGGCGACCAGCGCGGTCGGCGGCGGTCCCGGCAGCTCCCGTACGAGCATCGCGTCGGAGTGGACGAGGGCGAACCGGTCGGCGCGCTCCGGCATCCGGGCCGCGACCGTGGCCGGCAGGGCACTCGCCAGCACGTCGTCGATCTCGACGGCGACGACGCGGTCGGCCGCCTCCAGCAGCGCCAGGGTCAGCGAGCCCAGACCGGGGCCGACCTCGACCACCACGTCATCGGGGCGGACCTCCGCGGTGCGCACGATCCGGCGGACCGTGTTGGCGTCGATGACGAAGTTCTGGCCGCGCTGCTTGGTGGGGCGTACGCCCAGCGTCGCGGCCAGTTCGCGGATGTCTGCGGGGCCCAGGAGGGCGTCGGGCTCTGTGGTGCTCACCCGTCAAGCCTACGGCCGCGCTCCCGGCCGGACGTACAGCTTCCCGGTGGTGCGTGGCCCGGTGCCGGCCTTCACGATCCGGCTGACCGGCTCCCGTACGACCTCGGTGGCCAGCTCCCGGGGTTTCTGCCGGACGCCGTTGACGGTCCGCAGCGCGTACATCACCCGGCGCGAGCCGTCCCGCCCCTCGCGCTCGACCACCTCGGTGCCGGTGGGCAGGCCGTCGTCCCCGGTGCGTTCCACGGCGTACGGCAGCAGTTCCTCGCGCACCACCCGGGCGGTGGTGATCCGCAGCACCGAGACGGTCTGGCCGTCGCGCGGGAAGCTCTCCGGGGCCACCGACGTGGTGTCCTCGCCGTGCAGGGCGACACCGGCCCGGGCGACCGCCTCGCGGACGGTGGCGGCGTTGGTGCGGACGGTGTGCTCGCGGCCGTCGGCCATCACGGTGACGGTGCGCTCGGTGCGTACGTCCAGGGTCAGCCCGGTGCGGCCGATCGGCGCGGCCCGGGAGACGGAGAGGTAGGCGCCGTCGGCCCGCACGCCGAGCCGGCGCAGGGCGGCCCCGACGGTGTGCTCGGAGGTCCAGACCCGGCGCCGCACCCCGTCGAGGGTGAGGGTCACCGGGCGCGGGCCGCCGACGGTGACCACGTCGCCGTCGCCGATCGGGGTGCCGGGGGCCGGGGAGACCTCGGCGGCCGCGGCCGCGTCGACGCCCTGTTCGGCGAGGAGTTCGCCGACGTCGTCCGCGAAGGTGTGCAGGGTGCGGGGCTCCCCGTCGACGTCCAGCGTCACCGCCTTGTCCTCGGCGACGAACGCGGTCGTGCCGCCCGCCAGGAAGGCGACGACGAGGGCCTGCGGGACCAGGCGGCGCAGTTGCTCGGGCCCGACGGAGACCCGTCTGCGCCGTGCGGCCCGCCGGGTCCCGGCCCGCCCGCCGGGCGCCGGTGCCAGGGGTGCGGTGAGCGTGGGGGCCTGCGCGGCGCGGCCGGCGGCGGTGAGGCCGGGTGCCGCCTTCAGGTCGACGACGGTCGCGGTGCGGAGCGGCCACGCGGCGAGCGTCAGTTCCTCGTGCGGGGGTACGGGGGACGGCGCCGGTACCACGACGGTGGCGGGCCCGCGCGTCCCGGCGGCCGCCGTACGCCCCCTGCCGCGTGCTGCACGGTGACTGCCCTGCGAATTGCTCACGACGCTCGCTCCAGAAGATCCGTACCGGCCGGCTCACTCTTGCGCGCCCGGGACGATAGCGGAGGGATGCGTCACTCTCCAAAGCGTTGCGACTACACAGTGTGGCGACATCGGGCCGGCGCTCGCCCGGCAGCCGGTCAGTAGTCGAACGCGCGCGCGGTGTTCTCGGCGATCGCCGCCGCCAGGGTGTCCTCGTCGACTCCCCTGACGGCCGCCATGGCGCGCAGCGTGACCGGAATCAGATACGGCGCGTTAGGCCGTCCGCGGTACGGGGCGGGGGTGAGGAAGGGGGCGTCCGTCTCGACCAGGACCAGTTCGGCGGGGGCGACGGCCAGGGCGTCGCGCAGCGGCTGGGCGTTCTTGAACGTCATGTTGCCGGCGAACGACATGAAGTACCCGGCGTCCGCGCAGATCCGGGCCATGTCGGCGTCGCCGGAGTAGCAGTGGAAGACGGTCCGCTCCGGGGCGCCCGCGTCCGCGAGGATGCGCAGCACATCGGCGTGCGCCTCGCGATCGTGGATGACGAGCGCCTTGCCGTGCCGCTTGGCGATCTCGATGTGGGCCCGGAAGGACTCCTCCTGGGCGGCCATGCCCTCGGGCCCGGTCCGGAAGTAGTCGAGTCCGGTCTCGCCGACGGCGCGTACGTGGTCCAGCGCGGCCAGGGCGTCGATCTCGGCGAGGGCGTCCTGGAGTGCGGCCGCCCCGCCCCCCTCGCGCGCGCCCTGCCGCGACCAGCCGTCCGGATCCCCGTGCACGATGCGCGGCGCCTCGTTGGGATGCAGGGCCACCGCCGCGTGCACGCTGGGGTGCGCGGCCGCGGTCTCGGCGGCCCAGCGCGAGCCCTTCACGTCGCAGCCCACCTGGACCACGGTCGTCACGTTCACCGCGGCGGCCCTGGCCAGGCCCTCCTCGACGGTGCCGTCCTGCATGTCCAGGTGGGTGTGCGAATCGGCGACCGGCACCCGTAGGGGCTCGGGCAGCGGCGGGGCTTCGGTACGGCTCATGGCCACGATCGTACGAGGCCGCGGCCACGGGCCCTTCCGTCACTTGCGGTGGAAGGGATGCAGCAGGTCGGAGAGGTGCCAGTGGTGGTCCCCGGCCGGGGCGGCGGTGGCCGCCACGGGGTCGGCGTTCTCCCCGTCCCGTGCCTCGGCGTCGGCGGGGCGGCGGTTCTGGAGCAGTTGCTGCACCGTCGAGACCCGGCCGGCCCGCATGATCCGTACGACGTGCCCGCCGCAGTTCGTGCAGGTGGGCGTGGACAGTGGGGACGGCACACGCTCGCCGTCCGCCTTGTAGACCACGAATGCGTTGTTGGAGGCGTCGACGTGGTGCTCTATTTCGTAGGCCTGTTCCCAGCCGTGTCCGCACCTCATGCAGGCGAAGGCATACGCCTCGTGCACGGTGGTTGCTGCGATCTCGCTCATGCCTGCTCCTCTTGTCCGCCGGACAAGCACTCCGGAGAATGCGTCCTGGATCCAGTGGACGCCTTTACCGGCGGGAGCGCACCGGGCCCTGTCGAGTGTTGGAGCGGATTTGGCCTTCTCGTGGCAAATGGGGCCGGAACGCGGCTCGCGCTTTGCCTTTCACGATAGTCCTTTGCCGTCCGCTGGGCCGGTCCGAGCCGCATTCTTTGCTGCGACGACCGCGTCGAACACCTCGCGTTTGGGAAGCCCCGCGGCGGCGGCCACGGCGGCGATCGCCTCCTTGCGCCGCTCCCCCGCCTCCTCGCGCACCTGCACCCTGCGCACCAGCTCATCGGCGTCCAGATCCTCGGCCCCGGAGTCGGCCGCGCCCTCGACGACGACGGTGATCTCGCCGCGCACGCCGTCGGCAGCCCAGACCGCCAGTTCGCCCAGCGGGCCGCGCTTCACTTCCTCGTACGTCTTGGTCAGCTCCCGGCACACGGCGGCGCGCCGCTCGGCGCCGAAGACCTCGGCCATCGCGGCGAGGGTGTCGTCGAGCCGGTGCGGGGCCTCGAAGAAGACCATGGTGCGGCGCTCGTCGGCGACCTCGCGGAGCTTGCCGAGCCGCTCACCGGCCTTGCGCGGCAGGAAGCCCTCGAAGCAGAACCGGTCCACCGGCAGCGCGGACAGGGCGAGGGCGGTGAGCACCGCCGAGGGGCCCGGCACCGCGGTGACCTTGATGTCCTTCTCCACGGCCGCGGCGACCAGCCGGTAGCCGGGGTCGGAGACGGACGGCATCCCGGCGTCCGTCACCAGCAGCACGCGGGCGCCGCCGAGCAGCGCCTCGACGAGTTCGGGCGTACGGGCGGACTCGTTGCCCTCGAAGTAGGAGACGACGCGCCCCGAGGTGTGGATGCCCAGCGCCTGGGTCAGCCGGCGCAGCCGGCGGGTGTCCTCGGCGGCGACGACATCGGCCGTCTCCAGTTCGGCGGCGAGGCGTGGCGGGGCGTCCGCCACATCGCCGATGGGGGTCCCTGCGAGTACCAGCGTTCCAGTCGTTCCAGTCACAACGTCCATACTCCCAGCCCGGGCGACGGCGCTCGCACAGATGCGTTCCCTACGATGGCGCGGTGACGAGTACTGCGCCCGAAGCCCGGCAGGGCCAAGACGCCGGGGAAGAGCACGGCCCGGAGCCGACTTCCTGGCAGCAGCGGCTGCGCCGCTTCGGCCATGCCCCGCGCCCCGGAATCGGGCTGCGCGAGCGGCTGGTTCCGCCGTACACCCGCCCGGGGAGCCAGCTGTGGGCGGTGCTCGGGGTGCCCCCGCTGCTCGCGGACCGGCTGCTGCGCTGGTCGGCGTGGGGCGGTCCGCTGCTGGTGGCGGCGGTCGCCGGGGTGCTGCGGTTCTGGAACCTCGGCAGCCCGCACGCGGTGATATTCGACGAGACGTACTACGCGAAGGACTCCTGGGCGCTCATCAACCAGGGGTACGAGGGCTCGTGGCCCAAGGACGTCGACAAGCTGATCCTGAACGATCCGTCGCGGGTGAAGATCCCGGTGGATCCCGGCTATGTGGTGCACCCGCCGGTCGGCAAGTGGATCATCGGGATCGGTGAGCAGATCTTCGGGTTCACACCGTTCGGCTGGCGGTTCATGGTCGCGGTGCTCGGCACGCTGTCGGTGCTGATGCTGTGCCGGATCGGCCGCCGGCTGTTCCGCTCGACGTTCCTGGGCTGTCTGGCGGGCGCGCTGCTCGCGGTGGACGGGCTGCACTTCGTGATGAGCCGCACCGCGCTGCTCGACCTGGTGCTGATGTTCTTCGTGCTGGCCTCGTTCGGCTGTCTGCTGATCGACCGGGACTGGGCGAGGCGGCGGCTCGCGGCCGCGCTGCCGGTCGACGAGGACGGCGTGCTGCGGCCGGACGCCGGGGTGGCGGAGGGGCTGCGGCTCGGCTGGCGCCCGTGGCGGATCGCCGCCGGGATCTCACTGGGACTGGCCTTCGCCACCAAGTGGAACGGGCTGTACATCATGGTCGCGTTCGGCCTGATGACGGTGTTCTGGGACGCGGGCGCGCGCCGGACGGCGGGCGCGGTGCAGCCGTACGTGGCGGTGCTGAAGCGGGATCTGGTGCCGGCGTTCGTCTCCACGGTGCCGGTCGCGGTCCTCACCTACCTCGCCTCGTGGACCGGCTGGATCATCCACGACGACCCGGACCGGCACGGCTACTACCGGGACTGGGCGACGACCGACGGCAAGGGCGGCAACTGGACCTGGCTGCCGGACTGGCTGCGCAGCCTGTGGCACTACGAGAACCAGGTCTACGACTTCCATGTGAACCTGACGTCCGGTCACACCTACCAGTCCAATCCATGGAGCTGGATCGTGCTGGGCAGGCCCGTCTCGTACTTCTACGAGGAGCAGAACGGCTGCACCGAGTCCTCGACCGGCAAGTGCGCGCGCGAGGTGCTGGCGATCGGCACCCCGCTGCTGTGGTGGGCCGCGTGCTTCGCGCTGCTCTACGTGCTGTGGCGCTGGATCTTCCGCCGCGACTGGCGGGCGGGCGCGATCGCCTGCGGGGTGGCGGCGGGCTGGGTGCCGTGGTTCCTCTACCAGGAACGCACCATTTTCCTTTTCTACGCGGTCGTGTTCGTCCCCTTCCTGTGTCTCGCGGTCTCGATGATGATCGGCGCGATGCTGGGCCCGGCGGCGGGCACCGGGACGAAACACGAACTGGGTCTGGCGAAGGGTGATCCCTCGGGTGAACGGCGCCGGACTTTGGGGGCTGTCGCGGCCGGCGTACTGGTCCTGTTGATTGTCTGGAATTTCATCTACTTCTGGCCGCTGTATACCGGAACCGCGATTCCCGAGGATTCCTGGCGGGACCGCATGTGGCTGGATACCTGGATTTGACCGGTCTGTTCACGCCATGACGGATCGCATTCCGATAACAACCGGCTCGGCCGTCACGGCAGTCCCGTAAAGTTCCCCGAACAGCCCCCTTGAACATGTTCAAGGGGGCCTCCTGGGGAGGGGGACTGCAGGGATGCGCAGTGGAGTGAAGGTCGCCGTCATCGGCGGGGTGTTCGCCGTCGTGGTCGGCGGGGTGGGCTACGGGGCGTACAACGTCCTGGACGGGCTCGGCGACAGCGGTGTCGGGGGCGGCACGGACACCAAGGCCACCTCGTCCGAGGTGAAGACGGGTCCGGTCACGAAGGACGAGATAGCCGACACGTCGAAGAAATTCCTCGCGGCGTGGGCGAAGGGCGACTCGCTGGTCGCGTCCGAGCTCACCAACAACAAGGGCGACGCCGAACCCGCGCTGGCCGGCTACAGCGAATCGGCCCACGTCACCAAGGCCGTGATCACTCCCGGCCCGGCGACCGGCTCGAAGGTGCCGTACACGGTCAAGGCGACGGTCTCCTACAAGGGCGCGACGAAGTCCTGGTCGTACGCCTCCGAGCTGACCGTGGTGCGCGGACTGACCACGGGCAAGGCGCTCGTCGACTGGCTGCCCTCCGTCATCCACCCGGACCTCGGCAGGGGCGAGTCGCTGGAGACCGGCGAGTCGAAGACGGCGTCGATCGAGGCGGTCGACCGCAGCGGCAAGGTGCTCACCAAGGACAAGTACCCCTCGCTCGGCGGCATCCTGGACGAGCTGCGCAAGAAGTACGGCCAGAAGGCCGGGGGCACGATCGGCGTCGAGACCTGGATCAACAGCGCGAACGCCGACGGCGCGGACAAGACGCTGCTGACCCTGGTGAAGGGGAAGCCGGGGCGGGTCCCGACCACGCTGGACGCGAACGTGCAGGCGGCGGCGGAGAGTGCGGTGAAGAAGTACGAGAAGTCGTCCGTGGTGGCGGTGGAACCGTCGAGCGGTGCGATCCGGGCCATCGCCAACAACCGGGCGGACGGCTTCGACGCGGCCCGGCTGGCCAAGGTCGCCCCCGGCTCGACGATGAAGATCGTGACGGCCGCGATGATCATCCAGAACGGTCTGGGCAGCGCGAACTCGCCGGTCGCATGCCCTTCAACCGTGCCCTGGGAGGGCGTGACCTTCCACAACCTGGACGACTTCTCGATGACGGACGGCCCCACCCTGAAGCGGGCCTTCGCCAGGTCCTGCAACACGGCCTTCATCAAGCCGATCCTGCCGCTGGGCGGCGCCAAGCGGGACACGGCGCTCGGCAACGAGGCCTCGCAGTACTTCGGGATAGGCCGCGACTGGCAGACCGGCATCCCGACCTGGGACGGCGAGGTGCCCCCGTCACAAGGCGCGGAGACCGCCGCGTCGTTCATCGGCCAGGGCAAGATCCAGATGAACCCGCTGAACATGGCGTCCATCACCGCCACCGCCGTCAACGGCCGTTTCCTTCAGCCCTACATCGTCCCGCAGAGCCTGGACAACCGGACCTTCGCCAAGGCGAGCCCGCTGCCTGGCGGGGTCTCGGCGCAGCTGAAGGAGATGCTGCACTACACCGCGACCAGCGGCGAGGGCACCGCGACCGCCGCCATGGCGAACGTGGGCGAGAACAAGGGCGGCAAGACCGGCTCCGCCGAGATCGACGGACACGCCACCTCCGACAGCTGGTTCACCGGATTCAGCAACGACCTCGCGGCGGCGGCCCTCGTCCAGTCCGGCGGCCACGGCGGGACCGCCGCGGGCCCGGTCGTCGCGGAGGTCCTGCGCGCGGGACCGTGACCGCCGGAACCCGTTCGCGCGACCCGGATCACGGCCGATAGCGTGCAGGCCATGAGCACTTCCGACACCAGCACTCCGGCGGGTTCCGACTCCGCCGCCGCTCACCCCCGGTTCGCCGAAGCGCTGCGCGAGCTCGGCCTCGACGTCGAGATCCGCCGCTTCCCGGACGCCACCCGCACCGCCGCCGAGGCGGCCGCCGCCCTAGGCTGCGCGCTCAGCGAGATCGTCAAGTCGCTGATCTTCGAGGCCGACGGGGTGCCGGTCCTGGTCCTGATGGACGGCTCCTCACGCGTCGACGTGGAGCGCGTACGGCAGGAACTGGGCGCGGCGAAGGTGCGGCGGCCGGGGGCGGACGTGGTCCGGGAGGCCACCGGTTACGCGATCGGGGGTGTGCCTCCCTTCGGCCACCGCACCAGGACCCGGGTGCTCGCGGACCGCGGGCTGCTCGCCCATGACGTGGTGTGGGCGGCGGCGGGCACCCCGTACACCGTCTTCCCGCTCGATCCGGCGACGCTGATCCGGCACGCCGGCGGCACCGTGGTCGACGTGCGTGAGCAGACCGCGTGACACCGCTCGTCGCCATAGCCGTCCTGACGGCCGCCTTCACGCATGCCGGCTGGAACGCCATCGCCCATGCGATCAAGGACCAGTTGCTCTCCTTCACACTGATCTCCGGGGGCGGTCTGCTGATCGGCGCGGCCGCCGCGTGCTTCGTGCCGTTCCCGGCGGCGGAGGCCTGGCCGTACCTGTTCGTCTCCGCCGCGCTGCACGTGGCGTACATGCTGCTGCTGATGCGGTCGTTCACGCTGGGCGACTTCGGCCAGATGTATCCGATCGCGCGCGGCACCGCCCCGCTCGTGGTCACCGTCCTCGCCGCGGTCTTCGTCGGCGAGCGCCCGGACGGGTGGGCGACCACGGGCGTCGCGGTCGCATCGGCGGGCCTGGTCGGGCTGGCCCTCTGGGGCATCCGCGGCGCCGGGAAACGCCCGCAGTGGCCCGCGATCCTGGCCGCGCTCGCCACCGGTCTCGCCATCGCCGGGTACACGACGGTGGACGGCGTCGGAGTGCGCGCCTCGGGCAGTTCGCTCGGGTACATCGCATGGCTGATGATCCTGGAGGGCATCGCCATCCCCCTCTACGCCCTGTACCGCCGCCGCTCCGCGCTCCCCGCCCAGCTCCGCCCGTACGCGGTGCGCGGCCTGATCGGCGCCGCCCTGTCGGTGACGGCGTACGGCCTCGTCCTGTGGGCCCAGACCCGGGCGGCGCTCGCCCCGGTCGCGGCGCTGCGCGAGTCCTCGATCATCGTGGGCGCGGCGATCGGGACGGTGTTCTTCAAGGAGCGGTTCGGTGCACCGCGGATCGCGGCGGCGGGGCTGATGGTGGTCGGCATCGGGCTGATGCTGCACACGAGTTGAGCTCCCGGCCGCGGAGGGCGGGTGAGTCCGCTGACGCTGCCGCGCGGGGGTCGGGCTAGCGGGTCAGGTCGCGCACCATCACCGATCCCCATTCCTGCCGGTCGTGCTCCGTGAACCCGACCTTGAGGTAGAAGGCCCGCGCACCCGGGTTGCCGCCGCCGACCCCCAGGTGCACCCCGCGGACCCCGCGCTCGCGCAGCGCCTCCAGCAGGGTCGTCATCAGCCGGCGGCCCAGGCCGGTGCCCTGGCCGCGCGGGAGGATGTCGATGTGGAGATGCGCGGGGTAGCGTTCGAACAGCGCGTACGGCTCCGGCGGGTCCGGGTGGTGGATGTGTGCCACGCGCCGCCAGTCCTGCGACCCGTCACCCGGGTCGGTGGCCAGCGGGCCGGGGTAGCGGTGCCGCAGCCCCGGCCACCAGTTCTCCTCCAGCCAGGCGTCGAAGGCGGGGGTGTCGGCTGTGGCGACGACATAGCCGAGGAGCCCGTGGGCGTCGTGCGCGACGAAGGTCAGCCCGGGATCGGCCGCCGGGTACGGGCCCGCGTAGACGTGCGGGAGCAGGTCCGGGTCGCGGTAGAGCGCCGTCGCGTCGCGGCCGGAGTCGCCGGTGCGCAGGCACACCCGGTACATGCCGGGCAGGTCGAAGGGGGCGTAGGGCCGGACGTCGATGGTCATCGCGCCGCGGAGCCGGAGGGGCTGAGGCCGGTCACCCGGTGCGGCTGGTCGTCGGCGAGCCGGAGCGGCCGCTCGCGCGGCTCGGGTTCCGGTGCGGGAAGTTCGGCGGTCATCTCGGCAGCGTAGGCGACCGGACAGTTGCCGGCGTTCTCCGGCTGATTCCGCTGACGCCGCCTCACGCCGGAGCCGGTGCCGACGCGCGAGGTGGCGCCGGGCTGCCCGGACACAGGCTCGGCCACCTGCCGAACCGGCCGCCCGGCTCCGCGGAATGCGTGGTCCGTCCCTCCAGAACCATCCGCACTATCCACAACTCGGCGCAGGCCGGACCCGGTTACCGGCGGCAACCCTGCGCGCGCCCACACCTCTGCCCCGTAGGCCCATCGTTCACCAACTATTGACACGCTCTTGTCAGGAGCGGAACACTCCGGAGTTGGGAGAGCGCTCTCCCAAGCAACTCTCCCCACTCCATGCATTCCCCCACGACGCAGCAGGAGGTCTCCATGCCACGGAGGTCGAGAACCCTCACCGGACTGCTCTTGTTCACCTCGCTGACGCTGACCACGGCGGGGATCGCCGGGATCGCGGCGACGGCGAACGCCTCACCCGAAGCGCCGGCCACGGCTGCGGGCACCCACGCCCAGCACGCCGCGTACTCCATGCCGGGCATGCCCGGCATGGCGGCTTCCACCAAGGCGTCGGGCGACGACCCGGACGGCGACGGCTACATCATGGCCGACCCGCCGGTCACCGGGGTCACCCCCTCGACGGAGGTCCCGCCGTCGGCGTACTTCCACGAGTTCCAGGCCAAGTGCGCCCCGACGCACACCGCTCCGGACGACCCGATCGTCTACCCGGGGCAGCCCGGCAAGTCCCACGACCACACGTTCATGGGCAACACCACAACGAACGCGAACACCACCACCGCCTCGCTGGAGACGGGTGACACCACCTGCCTGGCCCCGGGCGACAAGTCCGGCTACTGGATGCCGAGCCTGTACAACGGGGACACGAAGATCCTCCCCGAGGGCGTCCAGACCATCTACTACAAGTCGGGCGTCACCGACTACCGCAGCGTGCGGCCCTTCCCGAGGGGTCTGCGGTACGTGGTCGGCAGCCCGATGCAGACCCAGGACGAGTTCAAGAACCTCAAGGGCACCGTCGAGGGCTGGGAGTGCGGCGAGTCGTTCAAGAACTTCGACTTCCCGGCCAACTGCCCGACCAGCCGGGACACCTACCTCAACCTGCGCCTCCAGGCACCCAGTTGCTGGGACGGCATCCACCTGGACACGCCCGACCACAAGAGCCACATGGCGTACCCGGTGGCAGGCGGGGCGAACTACAACTCCTGCCCGGCCTCCCACCCCGTCGCGCTGCCGATGATCGAGTTCAAGATGGCCTGGCCGGTCAACGGCGACATGTCGCAGGTGAAACTGGCCAGCGGCAAGGGCTTCTCGTTCCACTACGACTTCATGAACGGGTGGGACGCCGCCACCCTCGACGCGATGGTCACCCACTGCGTCAAGGGCGGACTGCAGTGCGACCCGCACGGCTACGACGAGAACCACCCCGACCAGGGTTCCGTGCTCGACGAGAACTACGAACTGCCGTAGCGCACACCTCCACACCCCCCACGGACGCGGGGCCTTTTTTCGGCCCCTGATGGAGAGCGCTCTCCAAGATCACGTACGTCACTCCCTCCCCACCTGCAAGGAGCATGAGATGCACCATCCCCCCACCCGCAGGGCAAGGCGCCTGGTGGCGCCGCTCGCGGCGGCGGCGCTGCTCGGCGGCGGTCTGCTCGCCGTCCAGGCACCCGCCGCCCAGGCGGCCGGCAGCGTCGTGAAGGTCACCGGTTCCCAGGGGAACTGGGCGCTGAGCGTGGACGGTTCGCCGTATACGGTCAAGGGACTCACCTGGGGACCGTCGGTCGCCGACGCGGAGAAGTACATGCCCGACGTGAAGTCGATGGGCGTCAACACCATCCGCACCTGGGGCACCGACGCGACCAGCAAGCCGCTCTTCGACACGGCGGCGGCCAACGGCATCAAGGTGATCGCCGGATTCTGGCTCCAGCCGGGCGGCGGCCCGGGCAGCGGTGGCTGCGTCAACTACCTGACGGACACCCAGTACAAGAACGACATGCTCGCCGAGTTCCCCAAGTGGGTCGACACCTACAAGGACAACCCCGGCGTGCTGATGTGGAACGTCGGCAACGAGTCGACGCTCGGCCTGCAGAACTGCTACAGCGGTGACGAGCTGGAGGCGCAGCGCAACGCGTACACCACCTTCGTCAACGACGTCGCGAAGAAGATCCACGCGGTGGACCCCAACCACCCCGTCACCTCGACCGACGCCTGGACCGGCGCCTGGCCGTACTACAAGAAGAACGCCCCGGACCTCGACCTGTACGCCGTCAACGCCTACAACGCGGTCTGCAACATCAAGTCCGACTGGGAGCAGGGCGGTTACGACAAGCCCTACATCGTCACCGAGACGGGCCCGGCCGGTGAGTGGGAGGTCGACGACGACGCGAACGGCGTCCCGACCGAGCCCACCGACGTCGCCAAGGGCGAGGGCTACGAGAAGGCGTGGGGCTGCATCACCGGGCACACCGGGGTGGCGCTCGGCGCCACGATGTTCCACTACGGCGTCGAGGACGACTTCGGCGGCGTCTGGTTCAACCTGCTGCCCGGCGGCCAGAAGCGGCTCGCGTACTACGCCGTGAAGAAGGCGTACGGCGCGGACACCTCGGGCGACAACACCCCGCCCGTGATCACGGACATGGCGGTGGAAGGTGCCACCTCCGGCGTCCCCACCGGCAGCGATGTGAAGATCAGCACCCACACCACGGACCCGGACGGTGACGCGATCACCTACCAGGTCCTGTTCAGCAGCAACTACATCGACCAGAACAAGGCCCTGGTCCCCGCCGAGACCAAGGACAACGGCGACGGCACGCTGACCGCGAAGGCGCCGAGCAAGACGGGTGTCTACAAGGCCTATGTGAAGGCCACGGACGGCAAGGGCAACGTGGGCATCGAGACCGTGTCCGTCAAGGTGATCCCGCCGAAGGTGGACGGGACGAACGTGTCCCAGGGCAAGACCGCCACGGCGTCCTCCTTCCAGACCGACCCGACGGGCGGCTGCCCGTGCTCCGCGGCCAACGCGGTGGACGGAAAGTTCGACACCCGCTGGGCCAGTGACTGGAGCGACCCGCAGTGGGTCCAGGTCGACCTCGGTGCCTCGACGAGCTTCAAGCACGTCCAGCTCGCCTGGGACCCGGCGTTCGGCAAGGCGTACGACATCCAGACGTCCGAGGACGGACAGAGCTGGACGACGGTGAAGTCGGTGACGGACGGCAACGGCGACATCGACGACATCGACGTCAACGGCACGGGCCGCTACGTGCGGATCAACGGCACGGCCCGCGGCTCCGGCTACGGCTACTCGCTGTACGAGTTCGGCGTCTACAGCTGACAGGAGGCGGGCTCTCATGATGGTCACGCGCCTCGGACGGGCTCAGCCCTACGCGCTCAGCCTGTTCCGGATCGTCGTCGGACTGCTCTTCACCTGCCACGGCATCGCGTCGCTGTTCGGCGTGCTCGGCAGGCCGATGCTCTCCGCGGGCACCTGGCCGGGGTGGTACGCGGCCGTCATCCAACTGGCCGGCGGCACCCTGGTGCTGCTCGGCCTCGGTACGAGAACGGCCGCACTCGTGGGCTCCGGCTCCATGGCGTTCGCGTACTTCGACGTCCACCAGCGGGTGGGGCTGCTGCCGATGCAGAACGGCGGCGAGGCCGCGGCCTTCTTCTGCTGGACGCTGCTGCTGCTCGTCTTCACCGGTCCGGGCGTGCTGGCCGTGGACCGGCTGCCCGTCTTCCGCGGAGCCACCCGGGAGACCGCGCGGGCGCGGCAGGAGCAGCACCTGGGGGTACCCGCCTGAGGGGACGGGTACGTCCGCGCACCGGCCTCCCGGGACTGCCCCCGGGGGGCCGGTGCCGTCTGCGTACGCCCTCGGTCCAGGGCCCGTCCGGCGGATCTTCGTGGGCCCGCGAAGATCCGCCGGACAAGCCCTAAGCCTGGGCGAGCGCCTGCCGGAAGCCCGTGTTCACCGCGGTCAGACCGCCGTCCACGCACAGCGTCGTGCCGGTGATCCAGGCCGCGTCGGGCGAGGCGAGGAAGGCGACGGCGGCCGCGATGTCCTCCGGCTCACCGACCCGTCCGAGCGGATAGAGGTCCCTCACCAGGGCCAGTTCGGCATCCCGGCCCGCCCAGGCGTCGGTGCGGACCGTGCCGGGCGTGACCAGGTTGACCCGGACTCCGCGCGGTCCGGCGTGGCCGGCGAGGGTACGGGTGAGGCTGCCCAGGCCCGCCTTGGCGGCGCTGTAGGCGTGATTGCCGAAGTCCTGCACGCCGTTGACCGAGCCGATGCTGACGATCGCGCCCCGGCCGGACTCCGCGAGATGCGGCAGCGCGGCCCGCGCGCACCGGTAGGCGCCGCCGAGCGTGATGTCCAGGTCGCGCTGCCAGACCTCGTCGGACTCGTCCTCGAAGAGCGGGGCGTCGGGCGCGCACGCGTAGGCGTTGTTGACCAGGACGTCGAGCGTGCCGAACCGCGCGACAGCATGCTCCACCGCCGCCTCCACCGCCGCCCGGTCGGCCACGTCACAGGCCAGGGCCTCGGCCGCGCCGCCGCTCTGCCGGATCTGCGCCGCCACGCGCTCCGCCCGGTCGCCGTCCAGGTCGGTGACCAGGACCCGGGCGCCCTCGGCGGCCAGTCGGCGGGCCGTCGCGGCGCCGATGCCCTGGCCCGCCCCGGTGATGAGTACGCCGTATCCGTCGAAGCGCGCGAGCGCGGCGGGAGCAGGGGCGGGAACTGCGGAGGTCTCAGGAGTCATAGTGCCGAACGTAGTGCGCGCACCAGGGCCTGGGCGCGGGGGTCGGCGGTGACTCCCTTCTGCAGACCGTTCGTCACATAGCCGAAGGCGATGCCGGTCTCGGGGTCGGCGAAGCCGAGCGAGCCGCCCCGGCCGGGGTGTCCGAAGGAGCCCGGGGAGAGCAGCGGGGCCGCCGGTCCGTGCAGCATGTAGCCGAGACCGAAGCGGGTGCCGACGACCAGGACCCGGTCCGGGCCCGCCGACTCCTCGGTGCGGGCCAGGGTGAGGGTGGCCGGGGCGAACAGCCGGTGACCGTCGACCGGGCCGATCATCGCGGCGTAGCAGCGGGCCAGTCCCCGGGCGGTGGCGGTGCCGTTGGACGCGGGGAGTTCGGCGGCCCGGTAGCCGGGGTCGTTCTCGTCGGGGAACGGGTCGATGGCGCCGAAGGCGCGGCGGGTCAGTGAGTCCGGGTCGCGGTAGGCGTCGACGACCGAACGCTTGGGCCGCATCCGCAGCACGCCCGTGCCGTCCCCCGCGGGCGCTTCGACCGGTCCGATGCGGCCGATCCGGTGCGCCTCGTCCGCCGGGATGCCGAACCAGAAGTCCAGGCCGAGCGGGCGGGCGATCTCCTCGGCGACCCAGCGCCCGACGGTCCGGCCGGTGACGCGGCGCACGAGTTCGCCGACGAGCCAGCTGTACGTCTGCGCGTGGTAGCCGTGGTCCGTGCCGGGTTCCCACTGGGGGCGCTGGGCGGCGACGGCCCGCGGCCCGCTCACCCCGTCGGCCGCCTCGGCGGGGGTCAGCGGCCGGTCCAGGGCCGGGACGCCGGCCCGGTGGGCGAGGAGGTGGCGGACGAGGACGCGTTCCTTGCCGTTCGCCTTGAACTCCGGCCAGTACGTGCCGACCGGGGCGTGCAGATCGATCTGGCCGCGCTGGTGCAGCATCAGCGGAACGGCCGCCGCGATGCCCTTGCCCGCCGAGCGGACGATCTGCACGGTGTCGACGGCCCACGGTTCGGCGCCGTCGACATCCCTGGTGCCGGCCCACAGGTCGACGACCTTGTAGCCGTGCCGGTAGACGGTGACCGCTGCCCCGCGGTCACCGCGCTGCTCGAAGTTACGGATGAAAGCATCCCGGACCGGTTCGAATCCGGGCGCCGCCGTGCCCCGTACGTCCACGCCTGTTCCTGCGCTCCCGCTCATCCTCCCATGGTGCATGGCGCCGCAGGTCGGACGAGGGGCGGGTCACCCGATGTTCACCGTCACGGAACGCGGGTCGAATCCGAAGGGGAGCTCCAGCCGGTGGGCGCGCATCAGTTCCTCGTCGCACAGGAGGTCCTGGGTGCGGTCGTCGGCGGCGATGACGCCGTCGCTGAGGATGACCGCGCGGCCGCAGAGCTCCAGCGCGTACGGCAGGTCGTGCGTCACCATCAGCACGGTGACGTCCAAGGACCGCAGGATGTCGGCGAGTTCGCGGCGGGAGGCCGGGTCCAGGTTGGAGGAGGGTTCGTCCAGGACGAGGATCTCCGGCCGCATGGCGAGGACCGTGGCGACGGCGACGCGGCGGCGCTGGCCGAAGGAGAGGTGGTGCGGCGGCCGGGCCGCGAACTCCTCCATGCCGACCTGCTTGAGGGCCTCGGTGACGCGCTCCTCCAGTTCGGCGCCGCGCAGCCCGCCGGAGGCGGGTCCGAAGGCGACGTCCTCGCGGACGGTGGGCATGAAGAGCTGGTCGTCGGGGTCCTGGAAGACGATGCCGACGCGGCGGCGGATCTCGGCGAGGTTGCGCTTCTCGACGGGGAGTCCGGCGACCCGGACGCTGCCGGCGCCCGCGTCGAGGATGCCGTTGAGGTGGAGGACGAGGGTGGTCTTGCCGGCGCCGTTCGGGCCGAGCAGGGCGACGCGCTCGCCGCGCGCGACGGTCAGGTCGACGCCGAAGAGCGCCTGGTGGCCGTCGGGGTAGGCGTAGGCGAGACCGCTGACCTCCAGGGACGGCGGTACGGGAGTGGCGGGGGGCTGGCTCATACGGTCCATCCCAGCAGACACACGACGAGGGCGAGCACGGGGAGTGCCGAGGCGTACGCCCACTGGGTGCGGGAGGCCGTCACCTCGTCGATGACGGGCATGGTGCCGGTGTAGCCGCGGCTGACCATCGCGAGGTGGACGCGTTCGCCGCGTTCGTACGAGCGGATGAAGAGGGCGCCCGCCGACTTGCCGAGGACACCCCACTGCCGTATGCCGCGCGCCTCGAATCCGCGCGAGCGGCGGGCGATGGACATCCGGCGCATCTCGTCGGTGATCACGTCGCCGTACCGGATCATGAAGGAGGCGATCTGGACGAGCAGCGGGGGCAGCTTCAGGCGCTGGAGGCCGAGCAGCAGCGAGCGCAGTTCGGTGGTGGAGGCCAGCAGTACGGATGCGGCGACGCCGAGGGTGCCCTTGGCGAGGACGTTCCAGGCGCCCCAGAGTCCGGGGACGCTGACGGAGAGCCCGAGCACGTGGGTCTGCTCGCCGGGCACGACGAACGGCATGAGCAGGGCGAACGCGACGAACGGCACCTCGATCAGCAGCCGCTTGAGGAGGAAACCGGCCGGGACGCGGGCCACGGCGGCGGCCCCCGCGATCAGCAGCGCGTACAGCCCGAAGGCCCACACCGCCTCGCGCGGGGTGGTGACGACGACCACGACGAACGCGAAGACCGCGGCGAGTTTGCAGTGCGGCGGCAGGTCGTGGACCGGCGAGTGCCCGTGCCGGTAGAGCTTGTGGGCGTGCCCGGCGCCCATCAGACCTTCTCGTCGGTACGGGAGTCGCTGCCCGCGGGCTCGTCGCTCGTACGGCGACGGCGGCTGACCACGTAGAACGCACCGCTGCCGACGACGAGGGTGGCGCCGACGCCGATGATGCCGGCCAGTCCGCCGGAGAGCCGGGCGTCGGAGACGTCCTTGACGCCGTAGTCGGCGAGCGGGGAGTCCTTGGCCGCGTGGTCCTTGGCCTCCTTGTCGATGCCCTGGTCGGTGGCGACCTTCTCCAGGCCGTCCGGGTTGGCGGAGGCGTAGAAGGAGACGAAGCCGGCCAGCACGAGGGCGGTGACCAGGCCGGTCACCCACAGGCCCTTGGTCGGGCGGTGGGCGGCGGCGGGCGCGGCAGCCGGGGCGGGGGCGTCGATGAGTTCGCCGCCGACACGGAGCTTGAGCGGGGCGGTGAGGCCGCGTGCGCCGTGGACGAGGTCGGGGCGGACGGCGATGACGGCGCCGACGGTCAGCGCGGTGATCGCGGCCTCGCCGATGCCGATCAGGACGTGGACCCCGACCATCGCGGTGAAGACCTTGCCGATCGGGATGTCGGTGGTGCCGCCGATCCAGTACATGAGGGTGAACGCGACGGCCGCGGCCGGTACGGAGACCAGCGCGGCGACGAAGGAGGCGGCGGTCGTGGAGCGGCGGGTGCGCGGCAGCACGCCGACCAGGCCGCGGAAGAGCGCGTACGCGACGACGGTGGTCACGACGCCCATGTCGAGGATGTTCACGCCGAGCGCGGTGAGCCCGCCGTCGGCGAAGAGGATGCCCTGCATCAGCAGCACGACCGATATGCACAGGACCCCGGTGTACGGACCGACCAGGATGGCGGCCAGCGCCCCGCCCAGCAGGTGCCCGCTGGTGCCCGCGGCGACGGGGAAGTTCAGCATCTGCACGGCGAAGATGAAGGCGGCGACGAGGCCGGCCAGCGGCGCGGTGCGCTCGTTCAGTTCGCGCCGGGCCCCCTTGAGGCTGACGGCCACGGCACCGGCGGCCACGACACCGGCCACGGCGGAGACGGGTGCATTGATGAATCCGTCGGGTACATGCATGGGGGAGGCTCCGCTTCCTGCGTTCCTGCATTGCTGCGCGGGGTCATGAACCTCTCAATGATAGGGCCTTATTGCGAAGCCTTCGCAAGAGCGCCTTTGTCACAACTGCCCAGGGTTCTCACAGTGCTCTTTACCGAAAATATGGGACATTAGAGGACGAACACCTATAAAAAATGCGTGAACGCAGGAGGAGCCGGCCCATGTCCCCCGTGATCAAAGAACATGCCCGAGCCCGGCTCGTCACCGACGCCCGCGACCTCCCCGTGGTCCCGGTCGAACTCCGCTACGACAGCGCCGACGCCCCCGAGACCATCCGCATCACCTTCCCCGGCGGCGCGGTCTGGGCCGTCGGGCGGGAGCTGCTGGAGCGCGGGCTGCGCGCCCCCGTCGAACACGACAGCTTCCGGATCTGGCCGTGCGGCAGGGTCCAGCTGGTCGTGGAACGCCATACGGCGGACGGCGTCGAGGTGGTGCAGTTCGACAGCGCCCCGCTGATCCGTTTCCTGCGGCGGACGCACCGCGGGATCACGGCCGAGACCGCGCGCGCCTGACCCGCCTCATGGCGAGAGCCCCCGTGCACATGTGCACGGGGGCTCTCGTCGCTCCGGCCCCCCGTCCCCACAGGTAACCGGCGCTTCCGGGGCCGCGCTCCGCTCAGACGCGGCCCCGGAGTCCAGCGGCTCGAAGAGCGGCTCAGACGCGGCTCAGCTCACGCTCGCCGCCGGCGTCCGGGCCCGCGTCGTCCGCGGGGGCGTCGGAGAGCTCCTTGCGCAGCCCCTCACCCTCGACGTCCACGTTGGGCAGTGCCCGGTCCAGCCAGCGCGGCAGCCACCAGGCGCGCTTCCCGAGCAGGGCGAGGACCGCGGGCACGATGGCCATGCGGACGACGAACGCGTCGAAGAAGACGGCGATAGCGAGGGAGAAGCCGATCATCTTGATCATCTGCTCGCTGGAGCCGATGAATCCGGAGAAGACCGCCATCATGATCACGGCCGCGGCCGTGACGACCCTGGCGCCGTGCTTGAAGCCGGTGACGATGGCCTGGCCGGGCTTCTCGCCGTGGACGTACGCCTCGCGCATCCGGGTCACGAGGAAGACCTCGTAGTCCATCGCGAGACCGAAGACGACACCCACCATGAAGATCGGCATCATCGACATGATCGGACCGGTCTGCTCCACCCCGAAGAGCGAGCCGAGCCAGCCCCACTGGAAGACCGCGACGACCGCGCCCAGGGCCGCGACGACCGAGAGCAGGAAGCCGAGCGCCGCCTTCAGCGGCACCAGGATCGACCGGAAGACCACCATCAGCAGCAGGAAGGCGAGGCCGACGACGAGCGCCAGGTACGGCAGCAGCGCGTCGTTCATCTTCTGCGAGAAGTCGATGTTCATCGCGGTGGCACCGGTGACCAGGACCTCGGCGCCGGTGTCGGACTTGATGTCCTTGCCCGCGTCACGGATGGCGTGGACCACGTTCTCCGTGTCGACGGAGCTCGGCCGGTCCTTCGGGACGACGGTGATCATCGCCGCGTCGCCGGCCTTGTTGAAGGTGGCCGGGGTGACCGCGACGACACCCTTCATGCCGGAGATCTCGTCACCGACCTGCTTGGCCGCGGTCTTGCCGTCGGAGCTGTTCGCCGTGTCGACGACGACCAGCAGCGGGCCGTTGAAGCCGGGGCCGAAGCCCTCGGAGAGCAGGTCGTAGGCACGGCGCTGGGTGGTGCTGGTGGGCTGGGAGCCGTCGTCCGGCAGACCCATCTCCAGCGACGCGGCCGGTACGGCGATCGTGCCGAGGCCGATGACACCGACGAGCAGCACCCACACCGGCTTGCGCAGCACGAACCGCGCCCAGCGGGTACCCATGTTCGGCTTGGCGTCGGGCCTGTTCTCGGCCTCCGCGGCCTTGCGCGCCTTGCGCCCCATGACCCGCTTGCCCACGAAGCCCAGCATGGCCGGGACGAGGGTGAGGGCGATGAGGACGGCGATCGCGACCGTGCCGGCCGCGGCGAAGCCCATCTTCGACAGCATCGGGATGTTGACGACCGCGAGGCCGACCAGGGCGATGACGACGGTGAGCCCGGCGAAGACGACCGCGGAACCCGCGGTGCCGACCGCACGGCCCGCCGCCTCCTCGCGTTCCCGGCCCTCGGCCAGTTCGGCGCGGTAGCGGGAGACGATGAAGAGCGCGTAGTCGATGCCGACCGCGAGGCCGATCATCATCGCGAGCGTCGAGGTGGTCGAGCCGAGGTCCAGCACGTTGGCCAGTGCCGTGATCGACGAGACGCCGATGCCGACCCCGATCAGCGCGGTGAGCAGTGGCAGCCCCGCCGCGATGAGCGAACCGAAGGTGATGACGAGCACCACCGCGGCCAGCGCGATACCGATGACCTCGGTGGCCCCGGTCTCCGGCATCACCTGGAGCGCGTCACCGCCGATCTCCACGGTCATCCCGCTCTTCTGCGCCGCCTCGCCCGAGTCCTCCAGGGAGTCCCGGGTGGCGTCGGTCAGCTCCATCGAGTTGACCTTGTACGTCACCGAGATGTACGCGGTCGAGCCGTCCTTGGAGACGGCCTTGCCTGCGTACGGGTCGACGACCGAGGCGATCTGGTCCGAGCCGGACTTCAGCTCGGCGGTGATCTTGTTGACCTCGGCCTTGTTGGCCGGGTCCGACATCTTCTGGCCCTCGGGGGCCTTGAAGACGATGCGCGCGGTCGCGCCGTCGGCGCTGGAGGCGGGGAATCGCTGTTCCAGCAGGTCGAAGGCCTTCTGCGCCTCCGTACCCGGGATCGAGAAGGAGCTGGAGGTGGCGGTGGACGCGGAGGCCGCGCCGAATCCGGCGAGTGCCAGCAGTGCCACCCAGATCAGGGCGACATAGCGGCGGCGCCGGAAGGCGAGCCGTCCGAGCTTGTAAAGGAATGTGGCCACGGAGGCGTACTCCCGGTCAGGTCGTTGAGTGGAAATGGGCGTGAGGAACCAGCCCGACGACGAGAGCGGCGTGTCAGGTGGGGCTTGGGGAGGGGGCCGTACGTGCCGTGGGGACGGCAGGGACGGCTGTCAGACTCCGAGAGCGGGGAGGATCACGGAGTCGAGATAGTCGAAGAGGAACGCCTGGTCCACCGGGCGGTCCTCCACCAGCTGCCGAGCGGCGAACGCGCCGATCAGCATGTGCGGCAGATACTTCAGCGCCGGATTGTCCGGACGCAGCTCTCCCCGGTCCACGGCTCGGCGCAGCAGCAGGTCGAGACCGGTCATCTCCGGTTCGATCAGCAGCTCGCGCAGGGCCTGCAGCAGGTCGGGGTTCTCGTGAACGGCATGGCTCAGACCCCGCATCAGCGCGGAGTCCTTCTCCATCTGGCAGTCGTCGCTCCGGCCCAGGACGGCATGGAAGTCACCGCGCAGCGAGCCGGTGTCGACCTCGCCGAGGGAAACGGGCTTGTTGTGCCGCAGAGCTGTGACGACGAGGGTCGGCTTGCTCCCCCACTGGCGGTAGAGGGTGGCCTTGCTGGAATGGGTACGTGCGGCGACGGCGTCCATCGTGAGGGCGTCGTAGCCGACCTCGCGGAGCAGGTCGAGCACGGCGGCGTACAGCTCGCTCTCACGCTCGGGCGTGAGCCGTGTGCGTGCCATGTGTCGACCTCCTGTTCCCTCGAGCCCGGTCCATCAGTACGTCAGTCCATCGAACGAAACTGTTTCGTACACATCGACGGTACCCCGCCGACCCAGCGAAACGAAATCGTTTCGCTTGTGTTCCGCACCACAAGTTGCCGCGGCCCCCTCACGCGGAAAGCATTGGGGGGTGAGTGACGACGTCTCGTATCTCCGGTTCCCGCACCTCCACGAGGATCTGCTCTGCTTCGCCGCAGAGGACGATCTCTGGGTCGCCCCCCTCGCCCCCGAGGGCGAGGTGCCCGGACGCGCCTGGCGCCTGACCGTCGACCGCACCAGAGTCAGCCATCCGCGCTTCTCCCCCGACGGGACCCGGATCGCCTACACGACCTGGCGCAGCCTCGACCCCGAGATCCATCTGGCACCGGTGGCCGGCGGCCCGGCCCGCCGGCTCACCTACTGGGGCTCGACGGACGCCCGGGTCTGCGGCTGGACCCCCGACCCGGGCGACGCCGCGCAGATCCTCGCCGTGTCCTCGCACAACCAGCCGTTCTCGTACTTCTCCTGGGCCTACAGCGTGCCCACCGACGGCAGCCCCGGCGGCCGGCTGCCGTGGGGCCCGGTCTCCGACATCGCGGTCACCGACGTCGAAGGCGAGCGGCGCACCCTGCTGCTCACCGGCACACCGCCGCACGAACCCGCCGCCTGGAAGCGGTACCGGGGCGGGGCGACGGGACGGCTGTGGCTGCACGGCGAGCGGCTGCTCCCGGACATCGACGGGCACCTCGCATCCCCGATGTTCGTCGGGGGCCGCATCGCCTTCCTCTCCGACCACGAGGGCGTCGGCAACCTCTACTCCTGCCGGCCCGACGGCACCGATCTGCGCCGCCACACGGACCACGACGCGTTCTACGCCCGGCACGCCTCCAGCGACGGGCGGCGGGTCGTCTACCAGTGCGCGGGCGAGGTGTGGCTGGTCGACGACCTGGAGTCGCCCGACGCCGTGCCCCGGAAGCTGGAGGTCCGCCTCGGCGGCCCGCGCGCGGGACGTCGTACGTACCAGGTACCGGCCGCCAGCAACGTCGACTCGCTCTCGGTCGACGAGACCGGCCGCGCCAGCGCCGTGTCCGTCCGCGGCAGCCTCTACTGGCTCACCCACCGCGACGGCCCCGCCCGCACCATCTCGGACACCCCCGGTGTGCGCGTACGGCTGCCGGAGATGCTCGGCAGCAGTGGCCAGGTCGCGTACGTCACCGACGCGGAGGGCGAGGACGCGATCGAGATCGCCTCCCTGCCGCGGGCCAGCGGCGACCGCGCACCGCGCCGGCTCGCCTCCGGCCTGGTCGGCCGGGTCCAGGAGCTGATCGCCGACCCGGACGGCGAACGCCTGGCGATCGCCTCGCACGACGGCCGGCTGCTCCTGCTGGACACCGACGAGGAGACGTCCACCGGCGAACCCACCGAGCTGATCCGCTCCGTCAACGGTCCGGTCCGCGATCTGGCGTTCTCGCCTGACGGCGCCTGGCTGACCTGGTCGCACCCAGGCATCGGGCGCTCGCTGCGCAAGATCAAGCTCGCCCGCATCCAGGGGACCGGCGCCCCGGTCATCGTCGACGTCACCAACGGCCGCTTCGAGGACGAGAACCCCGTCTTCACGGGCGACGGGCGCTATCTGGCCTTCCTCTCCTGGCGCGGCTTCGACCCGGTCTACGACGTGCACACCGGGGACCTCTCCTTCCCCCTGGGCTGCCGCCCGTACCTGGTCCCGCTCTCCTCCGCGACCCCGTCCCCCTTCGCCCTGTCCCCCGACGGACGGCCGGCCGCGGGCGGCCTCGACCCGGTGGACTCCGACGAGGCGGGCACGGCCGAGGGCTCCACGGTCACCGTCGAGTTCGAGGGCCTGGAGAACCGGGTCACCCCCTTCCCGGTCTCCGCCTCCAAGTACTCGGCGCTGTACCCGGTCAGCGGCGGAGGGCTGGTCTGGCTGCGCTGGCCGATCTCCGGCGCGCTCGGCGAGACGTTCGCCAACCCGGCGGACATGTCGGGCCGCCCGACACTGGAGCACTTCAGTATCGCCAAGGCGAAGAAGACCGAACTCGTCGACCACCTCGACTGGTTCGCCGTCAGCGGCGACGCCTCCCGGCTCGTCGTCATGGACGACGGCGAACTGCGCGCCGTCCCCGCGACCGAGCCCGGCGACAACGACTCCACCGTCTACCTGGACCTGCGCCGCATCCTGCACGAGGCGGACCCGCCGGCGGAGTGGCGGCAGGCGTACGGGGAGGCGGGGCGCCTCATCCGCTCCTACTTCTGGGAGCCGGACATGTGCGGCATCGACTGGCCGGCGATCCTGGACCAGTACCGCCCCCTGGTCGAACGGGTCGCCACACCCGACGAGTTCGCCGACCTCCTCCGCGAGGTCCTGGGCGAGCTGGGCACGTCCCACGCCTACGTCTCCCCCGCCCGCCGCAACGAGGGCCCGCCCCACTACCAGCGCGCGATCGGCCTGCTCGGCGCCAACATCGCCTGCCGGGACGGCGACTGGACCCTGACCCGGATCCTGCCGGGCGACTCATCGGACTCCAAGGCCCGCTCGCCACTGGCCGGTACGGGCATCCGCGAGGGCGCGGTCCTCACCCACGTGGACGGCCGCCCGGTCGACCCGGTCACCGGCCCCTACCCCCTGCTCTCCGCCGCGGGCGGCACCACGGTCGAACTGACCTTCCGCCCGGCCGAGGGCGAGGGCCGCTCCCGCCGCGTGGCGATCGTCCCGCTGGTCGACGAACGCCCGCTGCGCTACCAGGACTGGGTGGCCAAGCGCCGCGAGGTCGTCCGCGAACTGAGCGGCGGCCGCTGCGGCTACCTCCACATCCCCGACATGGGCGGCTCCGGCTGGGCCCAGTTCAACCGCGACCTGCGCCTGGAGGTCTCGCGCCCGGCGCTGATCGTCGACGTGCGCGGCAACGCGGGCGGCCACATCAGCGAGTTGGTCATCGAGAAACTCACCCGCACGATCCTCGGCTGGGACCTCACCCGGGACGCCCAGCCCGTCTCGTACGCCTCCAACGCCCCCCGGGGCCCGGTCGTCGCCCTGGCCGACGAGGCGACATCCTCCGACGGCGACATGATCACCGCCGCGTTCCGCCTGCTGAAGCTGGGCCCGGTGGTGGGCCAGCGCACGTGGGGCGGCGTGGTCGGCATGACGGGCCGCCACCGCCTGGGCGACGGCACGGTGATCACGGTCCCGATGAACGCGGCCTGGTTCGACACGTACGGCTGGTCCGTGGAGAACCACGGCGTGGAACCGGACCTGGAGGCGCTGCGCACCCCCCTGGACTGGGCGGAGGGCAGGCACGCGGTACTGGACGACGCGGTCCGGGTCGCCCTGGACCTGCTGGCAGCGCACCCCCCGGCGACACCGCCGACGTACGACACGGCCCCGAACAGGCGGCGGCCGCCGCTGCCGCCGAGGTAGGGGCGACGGGGCGCTTCGGGGCTCGGGGCCCGGGGATCGGAACTCGGGCATCGAGCTCCGAGCCCCGGCCCCCGAGCCCCGGAGGCCCTGTTCACTCTTTCGTGGGTACGTGACGGGGGGCTCGCCCCGAGTCTCGAACGTCGGGATTCGAGCGATGCCTGACAACCGGCAGGTAAAGGAAAGGGGTTGGGGAAACCTCCCCCACCTCCCCGACCCGTAACGGCGAGCAAGTGTGACCGTTTGTGACCGACTTGCGGCGCAGAGTCGCGACTGCTTACGGTGCCTCAACGTAACGACCCCGACGCGGTGTTGAAGCACCGGCCGGGGTCTCACCCCAAGATCGAAAACCAAGGAACACCGATCTCGTGGCTATCCAGAACCTTAGCTCCGCCCTGCCGACACCCGCAGTCCCCGCCTCGCACCCGAAGGCCGGCCCCGGCTACGGCAAACGCTCCGTCCCGGACCAGCGCCCGCCCCGGGCCGACGACTTCACGCTCCTCCCGGAGCGGGAGCGGTACATCGCCGGATACGTCGACCAGCTCCCCGAGGGCGCGGCGATGAACATCAAGTCCCTCGCCAAGTGCCAGCCGCTGTACGGACAGATGGCGGTCGGCAGCGCGCTGCGGGCCCTGGGCGTGGCCGGACACCTGCGCCACGCGCGGTGCGCGGTCGGCGAGGGCGACCAGGTCCGCTGGGTCACCCGCACCTTCTGGTCGCGCACGGCCCGGGACAACGAGTGGTGGAACACATACCTCACCGCCGAGGCGGAACACCGCGCGCCACAACCAGTGGCCGCGCCGCCCACGCCCCCTCCCCCGTGGGTCCCGGCCGAACCCGAACCGCTCGTAGCGGCTGCGCCGGAGCCGCCCGCCCCGGTCGTACCGAAGCAGCGCACCGCCCCGGCGGACGCGTCACCCGCCTACCTCGCCCTGACCCGCCTGGGCCCCGCCGACAAACGCCTGGGCCTCTCCGAGGACGACTGCCGGGAGCTGGAGGAGCTGGCCGCCGAATGGTTCGCACGCGGCGTGAACACCGACTACCTCGTCCACACCGTCACGGCGGGACTGCCCGAGACGGTCGACTCGCCGCTCGGCTTCGTCCGGAAGCGCCTCGTCACCAAGCTCCCGCCCCGCCTGCCCGCCGCCGCGACAACCGCACCGGCGGGCGGCACTCCAGCACCCCGTCTGATGGCCGAGTGCACCGACTGCGGCGCGCCCGGCAAGGCGGAGGCGTTCCGGGACGGCCTGTGCGGACCCTGCCGCCACCCCGCCCGGAACCCCGACGCCGCCGGCCCGGCTTCCGCCGGGGAGCCCGGCATCGAGCGCGACATCCAGGCCCACGTGAAGCGGCTCCGCGAACAGCTGAGACTGCGCTGAGACGTGCAGGACCTTCCGGGCGCGAACGCCTCGTCGCAGCCCCGTCGCGCGATTGGCTCAAAGTTTTTCGCGCCGCACGAAACCTGCCGTTAACAGGAATTTACCTGTCTGAAATGCCACACAGGCAATCGGCGACTCGACGTGGACTCGTTGCATGTATAGGGCAACAGTCGTCTGGGGCAACCCTCTTCGATCGAGTGAATCGAGGTTCTCGCATGTGCGGAATCACCGGCTGGGTCTCCTACCGCCGCGATCTGACGCAACACCAGGACAGCATCGACGCCATGACGCAGACCATGTCGTGCCGTGGTCCCGACGCCACCGGCGTATGGGTGTCGCCCCACGCCGCCCTCGGGCACCGGCGCCTCGCCGTGATCGATCTGCCGGGCGGCGCGCAGCCGATGACGGTGGCGACCCCCGAAGGCCCGGTCTGCATGGTCTACTCCGGCGAGGCGTACAACTTCACCGAGCTGCGCTCGGAACTGCGCCGCGCCGGACAGCGGTTCGACACCGACTCCGACACCGAAGTGGTGCTGCGGGGCTACCTCGTGTGGGGCGAGCAGCTCGTGGACCACCTCAACGGCATGTACGCCTTCGCCATCTGGGACGCGCGGACCGAGCGCCTGGTGATGATCCGCGACCGGATGGGCATCAAGCCGTTCTACTACTACGAGACCGAGGACGGCGTCATCTTCGGCTCGGAGCCCAAGGCGATCCTGGCCAATCCCGCCGTCGCCCCCGTCGTCGGTCTCGACGGCCTGCGGGTGCTCTTCGCCGGGGCCAAGATCCCCGGCGCCGCTGTCTGGGAAGGCATGCACGAGGTGCGGCCCGGCGAGATCATCGTCCTCGACCGCGGCGGAATCCGCCGCCACACGTACTGGCAGCTGCATTCCGAGCCGCACACCGACAGCAAGGACCAGACGGTCGCCCACGTACGCGAGTTGCTCGACGACATCGTTCAGCGCCAGCTCGTCGCCGACGTGCCCCGCTGCACGCTGCTGTCCGGCGGCCTGGACTCCTCCGCGCTCATCGCTCTGTCCCAGATCCATCTCGCACCCCAGGGCGAGACCGTGCGCAGCTTCGCCGTCGACTTCCCGGACCAGGACAAGCACTTCCAGGCCATCGACATCGCGCCCACCCAGGACACCCCCTACGTCCACGCCCTCGCCGAACACGTGGGCTGCGCCCACCAGGACATCGTCCTGGACGGGGCGGCCCTGTCGGCCCCGGAGGTCCGCCGCGCGGCTGTCGGCGCCCGCGACCTGCCGACCGGCATCGGCGACCGCGACAACTCCCTCTACCTGCTCTTCGCCGCGGTCCGCCGCCACTCCACCGTGGCGCTGTCCGGCGAGTCGGCGGACGAGGTGTTCGGCGGCTACCCGTGGTTCCACGACGAGCGGCGGTACGCCGACACCTTCCCCTGGCTGGCGGGCTCGAACTCACTGGTCGATTCGGGCAGCCAGATCAGCGAGGACCTCAGGCCCGCCCTCGGCCTCGCCGACTACGTCGCCGAGAGCTACCGCACAGCCGTCGCGGAGACGCCCCTCCTGGACGGTGAGACCGGCCTCGACCAGCGGATGCGGGTGGTCAGCTACCTCCACCTGACCCACATGGTGCAGGTCCTCCTGGACCGCAAGGACCGGATGAGCATGGCTGTCGGCCTGGAGGTCCGCGTCCCGTTCTGCGACCACCGTCTCGTGCAGTACGTCTTCAACGCCCCCTGGTCCCTCAAGACCTTCGACGGCCGCGAGAAGAGCCTGCTGCGCGCAGCCACCCGGGACGTCCTGCCCGAGTCGGTCGCCAACCGCAAGAAGAGCGGATACCCCGGCACGTTCGACCCCGCCTATGTCGAGGCCATCCAGTCCCAGGGGGCCGGCCTGCTGCGGTCCGGGCACACGGCGACGGACCTGGTCAACCGTGAGCGCCTCACCGAGGCCACCAGCCTCCCGGCCGCCGACCTGAACCAGCAGCAGCGGATGCTCCTGGAACGGACCCTCGACCTGGGGGCGTGGTTCGACCTTCACCACCCGACGGTCAAGGTCTGACCCCGGCGAGGAGTCCGGTACCGGCAGGGGCCCGCGGCTCGCACCACACCGCCTTGCCGTGCGGCCCCTGCACAGAGCAGCGGGTCAGCCGTAGTACGGCTCCATCACCGCCCGTACCTCCTCCAGCAGCTCCGGTCCCTCCTGCGGCACGGGCGGGCGGCCGTTGCCCGGCCTGATGTCCAGGAGCTGTTCGCCGGACAGGGCGAACACCACGCGGCGCAGCCCCGCCTGCTGGATGGCCGCCTCGCACATCGGGCACGGCTGGCAGCTGGTGTACATCGTGGTGGCCGCCGCCGTGGGCGCGTCCAGTTCTCTCGCCGCCCATCGCGCGAGCTTCAGTTCGGGGTGTGCGGTGATGTCCCGGTCGGTGAGCGTCGTGTTGCGGTCCTCCGCGAGGACCGTCCCGTCCGGTCCCGTCAGCAGCGAGCCGAACGGTGGATTGCCGCTGTCGCGCGCCTCGGCCGCGAGGGCGATGGCGCGCCGGAGGAGGGTGTGGTCGTCGGGCGTGGTCATGACTGCTCCTTCAGCTGGAGGTGCGCGGCCACCGTGGCGAGTGCCTGCTGGGCAGGCTCCGGGTTGCTGGTCTCGCGGGGGTCGCCGTTGTACGGGTCGAGGACGACCGTGTCGGCGCCCAGCAGCCGCAGCTGGTCGAGGTCGTCCATGATCTGGTCGATCGTTCCCTCGCCGGCGAGGCGTTGCGGGCCGTCGACCGGGGCCGGGGCGGGACGGAGCACGATCCGGGGAGCGAAGGCGGGCACGGGGAGGCCCTGTTCGTACGCGGTCGACCTCAGCCGGTCCGCGGCTTCCCGCAGCCAGGGCATCGTGCAGCGCAGCGGGTGCCAGGCGTCACCGAGCCGCACGGCCCGGCGGATGCCCGCGTCGCTGTTGCCGCCGACCCACAGCGGGATCTTCCCGCTTCCGTACGCGGTCGTGTCGGACCAGGCGGCGCGCATGTCCCGCAGGGTCGTGTCGGTCAGTCGTCCCCGCTGTTCGAAGGGGATGCCGAGGGCCGCGAACTCCTGCCGCGCCCAGCCCACCCCCACGCCGAGGACCAGCCGGCCGCCGCTGAGCGCGTTCAGGTTGGCCGCCATCCGGGCGGTGAGCAGCGGGTGCCGGTAGGGGGCGATGAGGACCGTCGTGCCGAGCCGGATCCTGGTGGTGAGGCCGGCAAGCCAGGACAGGGTGGTGAAGGGCTCGTAGAAGGGGGCCGGGTACTGCTCGGCGACGTCGGGCGTGATGGCGATGTGGTCGGAGACCATCAGCAGGTCGAAGCCCAGTCCCTCCACGGTCCGGGCCCAGTCGTGCAGGACTCCGGGGTCGGTGCCGGGTCCGAAGTTGAGGACGTTCACTCCGATCTTCACAGGGGCGAGCCTAGCCAGGCCGTACCGGCGGGCAGAAGGGATTCCTGCCTGTCCGGGCGGAGTTCACCCGTGGATCCCCCGGTAATCTGCGCGAATGGCCGAGAATCTTGATGCGACCGACTGGGCGATACTCGACGAGCTCCAGCGGGACGGCAGGATCGCCTTCACGGAGCTGGCCCGGCGGGTGAACCTGAGCGCGTCGGCGACGACGGAGCGGGTGCGGAGGCTGGAGGCGGCCGGGGTCGTCACGGGGTACCGGGCCGAGGTGGATCTGGAGCGGGCCGGATACGTGGCCCTGGCGGTCGTCCGGCTGAAGTACCCGGGGAGCCGGCACGAGCCGCTGCACCGGATGCTCCGGGAGCGGCCGGAGATCCTGGAATGTCTGCGTACCACCGGGGACGACTGCTACGTCCTGAAGGTGGCGGCCACCTCGATGGCGCACCTGGAGGAAATCGTCGACGCGCTGGCCGAGTTCGGGAGCACGACCACCAATCTCGTCTTCAGCCGGACGCTGCCGCCGCGCGGCCCGCGAGAGCCCCGCGCCCGGACTTCGTAGGGCCAACGTTCTTTTGTGCGAGCGCAGTTCGCCGTCCGGCCCGTGCCGCACCGAGCAGCGGCCGGGCACCCGCGCCACGCGGAAGGGCGTACCCGGAACGAACCGGGTACGCCCCTCGACACGCAACGCTCAGCAGCGCGACGTCAACGGTCGAAGCGCTCCCGCACGTCGTCCGCCGCACCCTGGGCGCGGTCGCGACCCTGCTCGGACGCCTGGCGGGCACGGTCGGACACGTCCTGACGACGGTCCTGGCCCTGGTCCTGGCGCTGACCCTGACGCCGGTCTTCGCCCTTGCCGCCCTTCATCTTCTTCTGACCCTGGTCGGCAAGCTCCTGCGCCTTGTCCTTGAACTGGTCGGCGATGCCCATGCTGTTCACTCCTATGTGGGGGTGCGTGGGGATGGCCCCGTGGGGGCCTCGACCAGACTTACACGACCGGACATGCCTCGCATTTCGATCATTCACGCTGCGTGCGCGCCGCACGTTCGTCCTGGTCAGCGGCGCCTCCCGCGCCCACGAGACCGGTGCCGACGCCTTCAAGACGCGACCCGAACCGCTTCATCTCGCGCTGGCCGACCACCCCGATCAGCGACGGCAGGTAGCCGCGTACGGACTGCATGCCGCGCAGCCACCACTGGGCGTAGACGTGCGGCGAGCGGCGCTCGATGCCGGCCACGATGCGGTCGACGGCGGGGCCCAGCGGGTACGTGCGGTTGGACGGCCAGGGCAGCCGCTGGCGCAGCTCCCGCATCACGTCGTCCTCGTCCGCACCGCGCACCATGTCGGTGTCGGTCCAGGAGAGGTAGCCGACGCCGACCTTCACGCCCCGGTAGCCGACCTCGGCGCGCAGGCTGTGCGCGAACGCCTCGACGCCCGACTTGGACGCGCAGTACGCGGTCATCATCGGGGCCGGGGTGATCGCGGCGAGCGAGGCGATCTGGAGGAAGTAGCCCCGGCTCTCCATCAGGACCGGCAGGAACGCCCGGCCGGTCACCGCGCCGCCGATGAGGTTGACCTCGATGACCCGTCGCCAGGCCACCGGGTCGGAGTCGACGAACGGGCCGCCGGAGGCGACGCCCGCGTTGGCGACGACGATGTCGACCTTCCCGAAGCGCTCCTTGACCTCCTGCGCGACCTGCGCCATCGCCTCGTGGTCGGTGACGTCCGCGTGCCAGTGGCCGCTGTCCCCGTGCAGCCGCTCGGAGACCTTCTTCAGTTCGTCCGGCTCCAGGCCGACGAGCGCCAGCGTCGCCCCGCGCGCCGAGAGCTTGCGCGCCAGCAGTTCGCCGACGCCGCGTGCCGCGCCCGTGACGACGACGACCTGTCCTTCGAGACTCCGCCTGCCGCTCATGCGACCTCCTCCTTGCCCTCGGCCTCAGCCGTACCGCGTACCGGGAGGTACGCGGTCACCAGTTCGCGGATCTTCGCCGTGACCGCCTCCGGCGCCTCGACGGGCGTCATGTGGCCCATGCCCGCCAGTTCGGTCAGCCCGAGACAGTCGGGCAGCGCCGCGGCGACGGCCCGGGCGTGGACGGGCGGCGTCAGCCGGTCGTCCGTACCCGCGATCACCGCGGTGGGCACCCGCAGTTCCCGTACGCCCTCGTCGAGGTCGAGGTCCGCGAGGACGTGGCCCCAGGCGACCCGGGCGCGCCTCGGGCAGTCGTGCACGATCCGTGCGCAGGCGTCGACCCGGTCCGGGGCCGAACCCGCCCCCATCGTCCCGTACTTGAGGAGACGGCGGGAGAGCGGAGTGACCGGTCCGAGCGGCGCCCGCGCCCCGAGGATCGCACGCGTCATCCGGGTCCGCACGGCGCCGGGCCGCATCGGCACGACGAGGGATTCGGCGAGCAGTCGCGAGCTGCCGGTGCTGCAGAGCAGGACGGCGGCCGTGTGCTCGCGCAGCCCGGCCCGGCGCGACGCGGACATGATCGTCATGCCGCCCATGGAGTGCCCGGCGAGAACGGCCTTCTCCCCCGGGGCGAGGGTGGCGGCGAGCACCGCTTCGAGGTCGTCGGCCAGCGCCTCGGTGCTGTATCCGTCGCGTCCGGCGACCGGTGAGGTGCCGTGGCCGCGCTGATCGTAGGCGATGACGCGGTGGTCGACGGCGAGGTCCCTGATCTGCGCGTCCCAGAAGCGGGTGTTGCAGGTCCAGCCGTGGGAGAGGACCACGGCCGGGGCGCCGTCCTGGCCGTGCACCTCGACGTGGATGCGGGAGCCGTCGGCGGAGACGGCCATGAGTTCCCGTACGGGCAGCGGCCGGCTCATCCCGCCACCTCCTCGGCGACGGCGGCGGAATTCTTCGTGTCCTTCGCCGCCGTGACGCGTACGACCTCGTACTCCGCGAGGTCGACGTTCCGCGTCGCCTTGCGGAACTCGGCGGTGGTGCCGGGCCAGACCGTGGTGTTGCGTCCGCTCGCGTCCAGGTACCAGCTGGTGCAGCCGCCGGTGTTCCAGACGGTGCGCTTCATCCGCTCCTGGACGCGGTGGTTCCAGGCCCCGACGGCCGAGGGGCGTGCGTCGAGTGCGACCCGGCCGCCCAGCACGTCCAGCTGGCGCAGGTAGTCGGCCATGTAGTTCAGCTGGGACTCGATCATCAGGATCATGGACGAGTTCCCGAGGCCGGTGTTGGGGCCGATGATCGTCATCCAGTTGGGGAAGCCGGCCGCGCTCGCACCGCGCAGGGCCTGCATGCCGCCCTTCCAGGACTCGGCGAGCGTGATGCCGTCGGCGCCCACCACCCGTTCGGCGATCGGCATGTCGGTGACGTGGAAGCCGGTGCCGAAGATGATCGCGTCGGCCTCCGTCTCCGTACCGTCGGACGCCACGAGCGTCGAGCCGCGCACCTCGGCGAGCCCGGAGGCGACCACGTCGACGTTGGGCCGGGCGAGCGCCGGGTAGTAGGCGCTGGAGAGCAGGATGCGCTTGCAGCCGATGCGGTACGAGGGGGTCAGCTTGGCCCGCAGTGCCGGGTCCTTGATCGACCGGGCCATGTTGGACTTGGCTATCCGCTCGATCAGGCCCAGCTGGTCCGGGTGCTTGGTGAAGGCGCTGACCTGCAACTCCCGTATGCCCCACAGCAGTCCGCGGCGCGCGGTGCCGGTGACCGGGACCGCGCGGTGCAGCCAGCGCTCGGCGCCGCTGATGGCGCGGTCCATCCGCGGCATGACCCACGGCGGGGTGCGCTGGAAGAGCGTCAGCTTCCCGGCCTTGGGCTGGATCGCGGGCACGATCTGGATCGCGGAGGCCCCGGTGCCGATCATCGCGACGCGCTTGCCGGTCAGGTCGGCGTCGTGGTCCCAGCGGGCGGAGTGGAAGACCTTGCCGGGGAAGTCGGCGAGCCCCGGGATGTCGGGCGTCTTGGGGTCGGAGAGCGGGCCGGTCGCGGAGACGACGACATCGGCGACGACCGTCGTGCCGTTCGCACTCTCGATGACCCAGTTCAGCGCCTCGTTGTCCCAGCGCATCATCGTCACCTCGTGGTTCAGCCTGAGGTGCGGGCGCAGCCCGAAGGTGTCCGCGACGTGCTCCAGGTAGGCGCGGATGTGCTCCTGCCCGGAGAAGGTGCGCGGCCACTCGGGGTTGGGTGCGAACGAGAACGAGTAGAGGTGGGACGGTACGTCGCATGCGCAGCCCGGGTAGCTGTTGTCGCGCCAGGTGCCACCGACCGACGCGGCCCGTTCCAGGATCAGGAAATCGGTGATGCCTTCGCGGCGCAGCCGGACAGCGGCCCCGAGACCCCCGAATCCTGATCCGATCACCGCCACTCGTACGTGCTCGTGCTGGGCCATGCTGCCGCCTCCCGCGGGTACGTCACACGACTCTGCCAGCAATCACTGGCATTGTTGGGAGAGTAGAGCAGCCGCGTACCGATGGGTAGGGGTCCGGCGGGGGAAAGTTACCGGCGGTACAACTTCGGCCTCCCGCACGGCCCGGGCCGATAGGGTGCGGGGGTGGCAGAAGGACGCGAGCACCGCGAATACCGGATGGAGGAGCTGGCGAAGGAGGCCGGCATCCCGGTCCGTACCCTGCGCTTCTACCGGGAGCGCGGCCTGATCTCGCCGCCCCGCCGCGAGGGCCGCATCGCCTGGTACGACGACCACCACCTGGCCCGCCTGCGCACCATCTCCGGTCTGCTGGAGCGCGGCCACACCCTCACCGGCATCGCCGACCTGGCCCGCACCTTCGAGAGCGGCCGCGATGTCGCCGAGGTGCTGGGCCTGGGCGAACCGACCGAGGAGACCCCGGTCCGGCTCACGCCCGAGCAGCTCGCGGACTACTTCGAGGGCGAGTCCACCCCGGAGAACCTGGCGACCGCCATGGAGCTCGGCTACCTCGGCACGGACGGCGACGAGATCGTGCACATCAGCCGCCGCCTGCTGGAGGTGTCGGCCGAACTGGTGCGGGAGGGCGTCCCGCTCGCCGAGGTGCTCGCCTCCGGCCGCCGGGTCCGCGAGCACGCGGACGCCCTGGCCGACCTCTTCGTCGCCACCCTGCGCGCCCACAGCACGGAGGCCGAACCACCCCAACTGCGGCCGCTGGCCCGCGCGGTGGTGGACGCGGAACTCTCCATGGCGCTGGACCGGCGGCTGCGGCGCGACGCGGAGGCGGCGCAGCCGCCGAAGGCCTCGGAGTAGGCCCTCCTACTGCTCGTACACCACCGTCACCGGCGCGTGGTCGCTCCACCGCTCCCCGTGCGTGGCGGCCCGCTCCACCCACGCCTTCACCGCGCGCGCGGCCAGCCCGGGGGTCGCCACCTGGTAGTCGATACGCCAGCCCGTGTCGTTGTCGAAGGCGCGGCCCCGGTAGGACCACCACGAGTACGGCCCCTCCACATCCGGGTGCAGGGCGCGCACGACGTCGACGTACGCGGCCTCACCGAAGACCCGGGTCAGCCACTGCCGCTCCTCGGGGAGGAACCCGGAGTTCTTCTTGTTGCCCTTCCAGTTCTTGAGGTCGGCCTCCTGGTGGGCGATGTTCCAGTCCCCGCACACCACCACCTCGCGGCCCTCGGCGGCGGCCCGCACCTTCAGGCCGGTGAGGTAGGGCAGGAAGGCCGCCATGAAGCGCTCCTTCTCGTCCTGCTTCTCGGTACCGACCTCGCCGGAGGGCAGGTACAGGCTCGCGACGGTGACACCGGGCAGGTCGATCTCGACGTACCGCCCGCTCGCGTCGAACTCCTCGGCACCCCCGCCGCCCTCGCCCCCGAAGGCGCCGAAGCCGATCTGCACGCGCTCGGGTGCCCGGCGGGAGTAGAGCGAGACCCCGGCCCGGCCCTTGGCTGCGGCCGGCGCGTGGACGGTGTGCCAGCCCTCGGGCTCACGCACCCCCTCGGGCAGCTGCTCCGGCTCGGCCCGTACCTCCTGGAGGCAGATCACATCGGCGTCGGTCTGCGCGAGCCATTCGACGAAGCCCTTTTTCGCGGCGGCGCGGAGACCGTTTACATTCACGGAGGTCACAGTGAGCATCCCGGCACGATACCGACACCACCCGCTCGCATACATGTACCATCATTCGCATGATTATCCAGCCGCGTCCTTACGACCACCCCGACGCCGTCAAACTCAACGACCAGGTGCAGCTCGAATACGCCGAGCGGTACGGGGACGAGGGCGACATCACACCGCTGGACGCCACGATGTTCGACCCGCCGCACGGTCTGTACCTGCTCGCGTACGACACGTCGGACCGCCCGGTGGCCACCGGTGGCTGGCGCTCGCAGGAGCGCAACGACGAGGGCTACTCGGACGGTGACGCCGAGCTCAAGCGGATGTTCGTGATACCCGAGGGGCGCGGCCACGGCCTGGCCCGCCGCATCCTGGCCGCCCTGGAGGACGACGCCCGCGCGGCGGGCCGGGTCCGCATGGTGCTGGAGACCGGCGACCGGCAGCCCGAGGCGATCGCGCTGTACCTCTCCAGCGGCTACACGCCCTGCGAGAAGTTCGGCCACTACCGGACGTACGAGAGCAGCCGCTGCTTCGCCAAGCCGCTCCGGGGCTAGGGCGCCACCTTCCAGCCATGCCCTGGTCCGCGCGCCAGGAACCGCACCAGCGCCTCGTCGAACGCCTCGGGCCGCTCCAGGCCGGGCAGGTGCCCGGCCCCCTCGATCACCACCAGTTCCGCCCCCGGGATCAGTTCGTGCAGGCCCCGGGCATCCGCGACCGGCGTGTAGAAGTCGTCCGCGCCGACGACGACGAGGACCGGCACCCGCGCCCCGGCGAGCGAGTCGCGGTAGTCGGGCCGCTCCGCCCGGCCCCGCAGCGCGGCCGCCGCGCCCTCGGGATCGGTCCCGCGCATCATCCCCAGCACCTGCGCGGCGACGTCCGGCAGCGCGGTGACGTTGTACGGGGCGAGCATCTTGTCGATCACCTCGTCCGCGTACCCGTCCATCCCCTCGGCGAGCAGCCGGTCGGCCAGCCGGTTGCGGAACGCCTTGCCGTCCTCGGTCTCGGCGGCCGGAGAGGTGTCGGACAGCACCAGCGCCGCGACCCGCCCCGGGTACGAGCGGTGGAACTCCATCGCGATCTGCCCGCCCATCGACACCCCGCCGACGACGGCCCGTGCGACGCCCAGGTGGTCCAGCAGCGCGGCGATGTCGCCGGCGAAGTCCGCGAGCAGGGTGCGGCCGGGGACAACGCCGCTCTCCCCGTACCCGCGCAGGTCGGGCACGATCACCCGGCGCCCGGCGGCCACCAGCACGGCGGCCTGCCGCTGCCACATGGTGCGGTTGAACGGATGCCCGTGGACGAGGACGACGGGCGGCAGCGGACCGTCGGCCGGCCCCAGGTCGTCATGGGCGAGCACGGTGCCGTCCGCCGCCGTGAACCGGCCGCTCACCGGACCCGCCCGACGCCCACGTAGAACCCGCTGCGCACGACGACGGGCGCGGGCTCCTCGCGGTACCACTCGGTCGCGGGGACGAGCCCCGGCTCGACGAGGTCGAGCCCCGCGAAGAACTGCGCCACCTCGGCGTGGGTACGCATCCGCAGCGCGATGGCACCCTTCCGGTACGCCGCCTCGGTCTCCTTCCGCAGCTCCGGATGCTGGTCTGCGGTGCCGTGCGAGAGGACCAGATAACTGCCCGGAGGCAAGGCGTCGACCAGGGTGCGGGTGATGCCGTACGGGTCCTGGTCGTCCGGCAGGAAGTGCATCAGCGCGATCAGGGACAGGGCGATGGGCCGGTCGAAGTCCAGCAGGTTCCTGGCCCGTTCGAGGATCGCCTCCGGCTGCCGCACATCGGCGTGGAGGTAGTGCGTGGCCCCCTCCGGCGTACTGACGAGGAGCGTCTCCGCGTGCCGCAGGACGATCGGGTCGTTGTCCGCGTAGACGACCCGGGCCGTCGGCGTGACCGCCTGGACGATCTGGTGGAGGTTGGGCTCGGTGGGGATGCCGGTCCCGATGTCGAGGAACTGGTCGACACCGTCCCGCGCCAGCCAGGCGGAGGCCCGGTGCATGAACGCCCGGTTGCGCGCGGCGTTCCCACGCGTCTCCTTCGGCAGCGTCCGCCCGAACTCCTGGTCGGCCGGGTAGTTCTCCTTGCCGCCCAGGAACCAGTCGTAGACGCGGGCGGGGTGGGGCCTGCTGGTGTCGATCGGGGGCTGGGACTCGGGTATTCCTGCCGTCACTGGTCGCTCCTCGATGCGGAGAACTGCACGGGCGGGTACGGGGTTTCAGCCTAGAGGGTACGTACGCGGGCCCAGGCGATACGTACACAGTCGGCCGCTCCCCCGCCCCCGTTCAGGCCCCCTTCTCGTCGACCTTCCCGGTGAACCGGAGAAGGACGGCCGCGAGTTCCTCGGGCGCCTCCTGTGCGATGAGGTGGCCGACCCGCGCGAGATGCACCGCGGTGACCTCGCCGGCGGACACCTGGCGGAAGGTCGCCTCGGTGATCCCCCGGTGACCGGCGGCCTCGACGGTGAGGACGGGCACGGAGATCGGGTGCGACGCGGCGAGAGCCCTGGTCGCGCCGTCGTCGGAGAAGACGCCGCGGTAGAGCCCCTCCGTGCCGCGCCAGGCGTTCGGGCGCGCATAGGTCCGGACGAACTCGTCGACATCCGCTTCCTCGATGACCCCCTCCGTCCCGCTCATCAACGGGAAGGCCCAGTCGGTCAGGAGCTCGCGCTCATGGCCCGGAAGGAGCATGCCGGGTATCCCCGAGGCGCCGAGGAACCCGACGTGCCAGGAACCGTGGTTGTTCACATCGGCGAGGGCCTCGAAACCGAACCCGGCCAGGGCCGTCTCGACTCCGGTGAAGCTGATGACGTCCTCGGGGTGCGTCGCCGCGAAACGGAATCCCGTGCCGCCGCTGATGTCCTGGCACAGGAGATGAACGGGGCCCTCGCCGATGTGCCCGACGAGATGGTGCAGGTCCTCGGCGGACACGGCCTCGCCGTACTCGGTGTCGGCGTTGCTCGAATCGCCGAACCCGCGGAGGTCGAGGGCGAACACCCGGTGGGTCCGCGCCAGGAGCGGAATCAGCTTCCGGAACGCCCACCACGTCTCCGGCCAGCCGTGCACCAGCAGGATCGGGGAGCCGCCGGTGCCGGCGGAGACGTAGTGCAGTCGCGTGCCGTTGACGTCGGCGAGGTGATGGGTGACGCCGGGAAGGGTCGCACCGGAGGGCGTGGTGATGGTCACGAGCAGCTCCCACATAGGCAACCTGGTTGCTCACCACGATAGGCAACCAGGTTGCCCATGTCAAAGGTGACCGTATGCTGGCCGCATGTCCAGATCAGGCGCCGATCTCGCCCTGCTCCTGCTCGCCGGCTTCCGCACCCTGGCGGACCGAGCCACCACCGAGCTCGCCGAACGCGGGTACGAGGACGTACGGACGGTGCACGATTTCGCCCTCCACTCCATCCTGTCCGGCGCGGACAGCGTCTCCGAGCTCGCCCGCAGGATGTCGGTGACACGGCAGGCGGCCGCGAAGACGATCGCCGTACTGGAGGAACGCGGCTACGTGGCACGCCGCCCCGACCCGGCCGACCGCCGCCGGACGCACCTCCACGTCACCGAGCACGGCCTCGCCCTGCTCGGCCAGGGCGAGGCCGTCTTCGACGAGCTGCGTGAGCGATGGGAGGAGCAGGTGGGCGCGGAGTCCCTCGCCGTACTGGAGGAGGCGCTCCGGTCCCTGGTCGGCGACCGGGCGATCCGCCTCGACTCCCCGGGCTGGATCGCGCGCGACCCCGACGTGCCGTAGACCCGGCGGTGCTCCGGAACGGCGGCTCTCAAGAACAAGGGTGACCCAAGGGGCGGATGTGACGACCCGTCCGGCCGGATCCGCCCGGTGACGCCCTTCCGCCGGGAGACGCCAAAGAGCCCCTACCGGATTTCCCCGGTAGGGGCTCTGAGCTGCGGTGGACCTGTGGGGATTTGAACCCCAGACCCCCTCGATGCGAACGAGGTGCGCTACCAGACTGCGCCACAGGCCCTTGCAACGAGTGAAACTTTAGCACCCTCAACGGGGTGGTCGGAAATCCGTTCCGCGCTGGTCAGCCGAGTCGGTGTCGCAGCGTGCGGGGCGGGTGTCTCACTCGTTGGCGGCGCGCGGGCGGTCGCCGTCCTCGTACTGGTCGAAGAGCGGGGTCCGGCCCCGGTCGCGGGAGCGGCGGGACTGGGCCGAGCGCTGGCGTGGCGCCGGGTCCACCGGGGCGGCCGCCGTCTGCGGGGCGGCCGGCTGGGTGGGCTCGGCGGTGCTGGAGCGGGCCGCGCTCCAGGTCTCCGGGTTGCCGACCTCGATGCCGCCCGTGGCGCGCGGGGCGACCGGGGCGGTGACGTACGTCGGCAGCGGGACCGGGACGGGTTCCCAGCTGTCGCCCTGGACCCGGCCTCGCTCGCGCTGCTGGTCGACCCATTCCGCGTGGTCCGTCTGCTCGACCAGGGCGCGGCGGCCGGCCTCCTGCGGGGAGACGGCGGGCGTGGGCTCGGGGACCGGGTGGCGGGCCTCGGGGTCCTCGTCGGACTCGGCGGGGGCAGTCGTGGCGGGCTGGTGGCGGCGCGGGCGGTTCTCGCGGAGCCGCTGCGCCGCGACCTCCGCCCGGCGGCGGTCCATGGTGAAGGCGAACCTGCGCCGCTCCTGGGCGCGCAGATGCACGATGTACGTGCTCAGCAGCACCGCGGGGACCGCGGGTGCCCAGAGGAAGTGGAGGCCGCCGACCGCCGCGACGACCGCGCCGAGCGTGAAGGCGAAGAAGAGGACCACGGTGGTGCGCCGGCGGCGCGCGAGAACCTGGAGGCGCTGCGCACGCCGGGCGCGTTCCGCGTCGATTCCGCCGGGGCGCGGACGCCGGGCGGAAGCGGGGGCGGAGTCGGAAGGGGACGGGTCGGAGGGGGCCGGTACCGACTGCTCACGGGCCGGGCGCTGCTGCGCCTGACGCTCCGGGGTGGCGCGCTCCGGCGCACGGGCCGGGTCGTGCACCCGGGCCTCGGTGTGCGCCGGGGGCGCGGAAAAGCCCCGGACGTCGACGGAATCCATTCGGTCCGTGACTGCGTCCGGGTCGGCGTCGGGCGCCGCCTCCTCTTCGGTGCGCTCCCGCAGCCCCTTGGCGTACCGGCGCTCCATCGCCGCCCGTCCGGAAAGCAGCCGGATGGCGGTGCTGAAGCGTTCCGTCGGACGGGCTTCGTTGAGCTCGTCCTGCCTGCGGAGCCACATCGGTACCAAGTAGGCGGCCCAGGCCCCGACGATGACTGCGTAGATGAGGCCGCTGCTGCTCACATCTCACACCGTAGAGGGGTTTGCGCGGAGGCATCCGCCAATTGGCGCGGTGTGTCGCACGATCCGGCTGATATCACGGACTTTTTTTGTGATTGTTCGGATCAACACTCGACGTTTGCAGGTTCCTTAGCAGTCACGAGCCGATCAATTTCGAACACACATTTCATTTCGCGCGGTGTTCCGGACGTTCCGGCCGCGTCCGTCGCCACCTCCGGAGCAGCCCGTCGGGCACCTCCTCCGCGGTGAGCGCGTAGATGAGGTGGTCCCGCCAGGCTCCGTCGATGTGCAGATAGCGGGGCCGGATCCCTTCCTCGCGGAATCCGAGTTTCTCGACGACGCGGCGGCTGGGCCCGTTCTCCGGCCGAATGCACACCTCGATACGGTGCAGTCCGACCGTGCGGAAACAATGGTCGACGGCAAGGGCGACCGCGGTCGGCATCACGCCGCGGCCCGCCACCTCCTGATCCACCCAGTAGCCGACATGGCCCGAACACATCGAGCCCCAGGTGATCCCGGCGACGGTCAGCTGACCCACCAGCCGGCCCTCGTACTCGATGGCGAACGGCAGCATCCGGCCCGCACCGGCCTCGGCGCGCAGATGACGGACCATCTGGCGGTAGGTGGGGCGCTGGGCCACCGGACCGCCCGGGGCGGGCGGTGGCACGGTCGCCTCCCAGGGGCGCAGCCAGTCGCGGTTGCGCCGGTTGACCTCGCGCCACATGCGCTGGTCGCGCACTTTTATCGGCCGGAGGGCGACATCGCCTTCCACCAGGATCACCGGCCAGGTCGGGACGTTCAGCTCGGGCTCCCGGGTCGGGGGTGATCGCCGCCGCGGAGCTGGTCGACGGCGTGCACCAGGAGACGGCTCAGGACGGCGAGCCCGTCGCGCACCCCGCCGGTGGAGCCCGGCAGGTTGACGATGAGCGTACGTGCGGCCACACCGGCCACACCGCGCGAGAGCGCGGCCGTGGGGACCTTGTCCCGGCCCTCGGCACGGATCGCCTCGGGGATGCCGGGGATCTCGTAGTCCAGGACGTTGACGGTGGCCTCGGGGGTCTCGTCGGTGGGCGAGATGCCGGTGCCGCCGGTGGTCACGATGACGTCGTACGCGGCGGCCACCCCGTCCCGCAGCGCCCGCTGGACCGGCTCGCCGTCGGGCACGACCCGCGGTCCTTCGACGGTGAAGCCGAGACCGGTCAGCGCCTCGGCGATCAGGGGGCCGCCCTTGTCGGCGTAGACCCCGGCGGCGGCCCGGTTCGAGGCCGTCACCACGAGCGCGCGGTAGCCGGCGGAAGGCTCCGGGGCGCTCACGCGTGCGCTCCGCCGGGCGCGTTGCGCCGGTAGTCGCCGGACTTGCCGCCCGACTTCGCCTCGACCCGGACGTCCGTGATGACCGCGGCCTTGTCGACCGCCTTGATCATGTCGATGACGGTGAGCGCGGCGACCGACACCGCGGTCAGTGCCTCCATCTCCACGCCCGTGCGGTCCGTGGTCTTCACGGTGGCCGTGATCTCCACCGCGTCGTCGGCCACCGCGAGGTCGACCGTGACACCGGAGACGGCGAGGGGGTGGCAGAGCGGGATCAGGTCCGGGGTGCGCTTGGCCCCCATGATCCCGGCGATGCGCGCGGTGGCGAGGGCGTCCCCCTTGGGGACCCCTTCGCCCCGGAGCAGCTCGATGACACGCGGCGAGACGAGGACCCGGCCACTGGCGCGGGCGACGCGCGCGGTGACGTCCTTCGCGGAGACGTCGACCATGCGGGCGGCGCCCGCCTCGTCGATGTGCGTCAGCCTGTTCTGCGTACTCAACTAACTCCGCCTAGCGGTAGGGCGCCGGTTGCCCCTGGGCTGCACCGGGGTGCAGGCCCGGGGTCCGGGGGGTGTCCCCCGGAAGGCACAGCGGCAGACACCGTACCGCCACCGGGCACCGGTCAGCGGAGCAGGATCACCTCGGTGTCCGCGCCGGGCTCCGCCGAAGTGACGTCCTCGGGCAGCACGATCAGCGCGTCCGCCTGGGCCAGAGCGGCGATCAGATGCGATCCCGAGCCTCCGACGGGGGTGACGGTGCCGGCCTCCGCGTCGTACGCCCCGCGCAGGAACTGCCGCCGTCCTTCGGGCGAGGACAGCGTCTTGTCGGTCACCAGAGTGGCCCGGGTGCTCGGGCGGTTCACGTCCGGCAGCCCCATCAGGGTGCGGATCGCGGGCCGTACGAACAGTTCGAAGGAGACGTAGCTGGAGACCGGGTTGCCGGGCAGTGCCAGCAGCGGGGTGTGGTCCGGGCCGATGGAGCCGAAGCCCTGCGGCTTGCCCGGCTGCATGGCGAGCTTGCGGAAGTCGATGCCGCTGCCCGGCTCGTCCTCGTCGCCCACGGAGGACAGCGCCTCCTTGACCACGTCGTACGCGCCCACGCTGACGCCCCCGGTGGTGACGACGATGTCGGCGCGGATCAGCTGGTCCTCGATCGCGGCGCGCAGCGTCTCGGCGTCGTCGGCTACGGCTCCCACCCGGTAGGCGATCGCTCCGGCGTCGCGGGCGGCGGCCGTCAGCGCGAAGCTGTTCGAGTCGTAGATCTGGCCGCCGGTCAGCTCCTCGCCGGGCTGGACCAGTTCGCTGCCGGTGGAGATGACGACGACGCGCGGCCGGGGCCGCACCTTCACCGTGGAACGGCCGATCGCGGCGAGCAGGCCGATCTGCGGCGGTCCGATCACCGAGCCCGCGCGCAGGGCCAGATCGCCCGGCCGGACGTCGCTGCCGCGGTCCCGGACATGGGCCCGGGCCTTTGCCGGGCGGTGGACGCGGACCTCGCCCGCCGCGCCCTCGGGCGCGTCGCTGTGGGCGCGCATCGTGGCGGCCGGGCCCTCGCCCGTACCGCCGTCGGTCCACTCGACCGGGACCACGGCCTCGGCGCCCGCCGGCAGCGGGGCGCCCGTCATGATGCGGGCGGCCTCGCCCGGTCCCACCCGCTGGTCGCCGAGCAGGCCTGCGGCGCCCGCCGCGACGTCCCCGATGACGGTGAGGACCGCGGGGAACTCCTCGGTGGCGCCCTCGACATCGGCGACGCGGACCGCGTAACCGTCCATCGAGCTGTTGTCGAAGGGCGGCAGGGCGATCTCCACCACGACGTCCTCGACCAGGACGCAGCCCTGGGCCTCGGGCAGTTGCAGCTCGATGGGTTCGAGCGGCCTCACCGCGGCGAGGATGTCTTCCAGGTGCTCGTCCACCGACCAGATCGTGCTGCTCAAGGTCTTACATCTCCTCGGTGACATAACTGCGGAGCCAGGTCCGGAACTCCGGGCCCAGATCTTCACGTTCGCACGCGAGTCTGACAATGGCACGGAGGTAATCGCTCCGGTCACCGGTGTCATAGCGGCGGCCCTTGAAGACGACGCCGTGCACCGGGCCGCCGATCTTCTCGTCCGCGGCGAGGAGCTGGAGGGCGTCGGTCAGCTGGATCTCGCCGCCGCGGCCGGGCTCGGTCATGCGCAGTATGCCGAAGACCGCGGGGTCCAGGACGTAGCGGCCGATGATGGCGAGATTGCTGGGCGCCTCGGCCGCTTCGGGCTTCTCGACCAGGCCCGTGATCCGCATCACGTCGCCCTCGGCGGTCGGCTCGACGGCCGCGCAGCCGTACTGGTGGATCAGCGAGGGCGGGACCTCCATGAGCGCGATGACGCTGCCGCCCTCGCGCTCCTGGATCTCCACCATGCGGGCCAGGAGCGGGTCGCGCGGGTCGATCAGGTCGTCCCCGAGGAGGACCGCGAACGGCTGGTCACCGACGTGCGGCGCCGCGCACAGCACCGCGTGGCCGAGCCCCCGCGGGTCGCCCTGGCGGACGTAGTGCATGGTGGCGAGGTCGCTCGACTCCTGCACCCTGCGCAGCCGTTCGGCGTCACCCTTGCGGGTCAGCGCCGACTCCAGCTCGTAATTGCGGTCGAAGTGGTCCTCCAGGGGACGCTTGTTGCGACCGGTGATCATCAGTACGTCGGAGAGCCCTGCGGCGACCGCCTCCTCGACGACGTACTGGATGGCAGGCTTGTCGACGACAGGCAGCATCTCTTTGGGAGTGGCTTTGGTGGCCGGCAGGAAGCGGGTACCGAGCCCCGCCGCCGGGATGACAGCCTTGCTGATCCTGGGGTTCGACTGAGTCATGCGCAGAACCTTAACGGTCGCACATGGGCGGAAGATGAGCCTCCGGTTAACTTTGTACTCAAATATGCCAGTACGAGAGATCCGTGGGTGCCCGTTGAACACCGACATGTCCGCAAAGGCCCTGCTGCGGCGTGAACTGCTCGCCGCACGACGCCTCCTGACCGGCAAGGACGTCGAACGGGCCGCCGCGGTTCTCGCCCGCCGCGCACTCGAACTGCCCGAGCTCGCCGGCGCCCGTACCGTCGCCGCGTACGTGTCCGTGGGGAGCGAACCGGGAACACGCGCCCTGCTGGACGCGCTGCGCGCGCGGGGCGTGCGCGTCCTGCTGCCGGTGCTCCTCGCGGACAACGACCTGGACTGGGCGCCGTACGAGGGCGCGGCGGGCCTGGAGAAGGCCGGCCGTGGGCTGCTGGAGCCCGCCGGTCAGCGGCTCGGCCCCGACGCCGTCCTGGAGGCGGACGCGGTGCTGCTGCCGGGCCTCGCGGTGGACGGGCGCGGGATGCGGCTCGGCCGCGGCGGCGGCAGCTACGACCGGGTGCTGGCGCGCCTGGCGGCGGCCGGGGCGCACCCGGCGCTGATCGTCCTGCTGTACGACGACGAGGTGACCGCGCGGGTCCCGGAGGAACCGCACGACCACCCCGTGGACGCCGTGGTGACACCGGCCGGATCGCGGCGCTTCAGTGACGGCTGAAGGCCCGGCCCCGCGGCGCTTCAGCGACGACTGAAGGCCCGCGGGGCCGTTCCTACGGCTTCAGCGTCAGCGTGTCCGTCGTCGCCCCGGCGACCGCGTTCGTCCCGAAGGACCAGTCGAGCAGTTCGCCGTTGACCCACTTGTCGGTCTGATCGGTGTAGTGCGCGCTGAACGCGTGCCCGGAGGCGCCGGTGAGGTTGATCCAGCGGGACTTGTCCCAGTCCCCCACGTTGACGACCATCCGCATCGACGGGACCCAGACGACCTCGTAGCCGCCCGCCGCGTTCCAGCCGGTGGCGTTCACCGCGGCCTCGCCGCCGCCGAGGTTCCAGGGGCCGCGGTTGAGCGCCCGCTGGAGCAGTCCGGGCCCTTCGGTACCGAGGGTCTGGTTCTTCAGGGTCAGCTGGTGCAGCCGGCCCCAGCTCCAGCTGGTGATGTCCTTGCCCAGCTTGGCCGTCAGCTCCCAGCGGGCGTCCTCCATGGCGCGGGCGAAGAGCTCCTCGCGGTTCTCGGTCGCCTTGTCCTTGCGGTTGGCCGGCGCCTTCCACCAGTCGCTGTCCGGCTTGTCCATGAGGTTCGCGACCACCTGGTACCAGCGGTCGCCGCCGTCCGGCTGCGCCGAGTCGGGGTCGCGCTGACCGCATTCGCGTACCAGCTTGTCCTGCTCGTCGACCGGACCCGAGCTCTTGGCCGGGGGCACGTTGAGGCACTCGCCCTTGACGCGCATCTCCTTGGGCAGCTTGTCGCCGAAGGCCAGCTTGAGGATGTTGCGCCAGACCGCGTTGAAGTACGCGGCGGCCGCCGAGTCGGCCTCCTGGGTGTAGTCCCAGCCCTCCAGCAGCTTCTGCGCCTGGCGGACGTCCTTGTCCGAGATGTTGATCTTCATCAGCTCGGGCACCAGCAGCGCGGCGATCTCGCTGGTGTTGTCCATCTGCATCTTCTGCATGTCTTCGGTCGAGATCTTCCCGCCGCCCTTGGTCTTCGACTCGATGAGGTCGTTGATCCGCTGGCTGCGGCTGCCGTAGCCCCAGTCCTTGGTGAGCAGGGGACGGTACGTGTCCTCGTCGATCACGGCCTGGTTGGCGGTGACGATGTAGCCGCGCTTCGGGTCGTACTCGTAGGGCAGCTCGTCGAACGGGATCGGGTCCTTCTTCCAGCCGTACGACGAGGACCAGCCGGGGCTGGGCATCGTGCCGTCACCGGACTTGCGGACCGGGATCTTGCCGGGCGCCTGGTAGCCGATGTGTCCCTGGGTGTCGGCGTAGATGAGGTTCTGCGAGGGAACCTCGAAGTGCTCGGCCGCCGCCCGGAAGGTGGTGAAGTCCTTGGCCCGGTTGAGCTCGAAGACGGCGTCCATGGAGTGACCCGGCTCCAGCGCGGTCCACTTCAGCGCCACCCCGTAGCCGTCCGCCCGGTCGGGGGCGGCATTGGTCACGGGTGCCTTCTGGCCGACCTTCTCCAGCTCGCTGCTGCGGTCGGAGACCAGCGGTCCGTTGTTGGTCTCGCGGACGGTGATGTGCCGGTCCCTGCCGCCCGCGACCTTGATGGTCTCCTCGCGGGTGGTGAAGGGCCTGGTCCTGCCGTCGTACAGGTAGCCGTCGCCCGAGACCTTCTCCAGGAAGAGGTCGGTGACGTCGGCGCCCAGGTTGGTGAAGCCCCAGGCGATGTTCTGGTTGTGGCCGATGATCACGCCCGGCATGCCGGAGAAGGTGTAGCCGGCGGTGTCGTACTTGCAGGTGGCGGAGACGCTGCGGCAGTGCAGCCCCATCTGGTACCAGAGCGAGGGCAGCTGCGGCGCCAGGTGCGGGTCGTTGGCGAGCAGCGGCTTGCCGGTGGTCGTGTACTTCCCGGAGACGACCCAGGAGTTCGACCCGATGCCGGTGCCGTTGGGGCCGAGCAGCGCGGGGATCTCGTCCAGGGTGTCGGAGAGCGCGCCGAGCTGGGAGGTGAGGCCCTCGGTGGCGCCCTGGGCGGTCGACGAGCCGACACTGTCGGACGGCGTCGCCTCGGGGTCGAACTTCCCGGTGGCCGGGGAGATCGCACCCTCGCCGACGATCGGCTTGTGCTTCTCGTACGGGTACGGCGGGTACAGGTCCTGGATCTGCTTGCCGTCGAGCCGGCTGGTCATCAGCGAGCGGTCGATCTCGTCCTGCATGTTGCCGCGCAGGTCCCAGGCCATGGCCTTCAGCCAGGCGACGGAGTCGACCGGGGTCCACTTCGTCGGCTTGTAGTCGTTGGTGAAGCCGAGGGCCGCGTACTCGACGGAGATGTCCTTGCCGTCGCGTCCCTTGAGGTAGGCGTTCACCCCGTCCGCGTAGGACTGCAGGTTCTTCTTGGTCTCGTCCGACAGGACGTTGTCGTACTCCTCCTGCGCGACCTTGCGCCAGCCCAGCGTGCGCAGGAAGGAGTCGGTCTCGACCTGGCCGGAGCCGAACATCTCGGAGAGCCGTCCCGCCGTCATGTGACGGCGGACGTCCATCTCCCAGAAGCGGTCCTGCGCCTGGACGAAGCCCTGGGCACGGAACAGGTCGGCGTCGGTGTCGGCGTAGATCTGCGGAATCCCGTAGCTGTCGCGCTTCACGTCGACATTGCTGTCGAGGCCGGCGAGCTGGGCGGTGCCGCTGGTCTGGGGGTACGAGGCGCGCACAGTGGATACGGACCAGTACGTTCCGTAACCGATACCCGCGACAAGCGCCAGCACCAGGACGATCACGATCAGGCGGGCGCGTCGCCCCTTCTTCTTGCGCGACCCGCCACCGGCGGTACCGGTGGAGCCGGAAGAGGCGGTTGTGTTGGCGGGCATCGCTGTCCTTCGAGGGGCAGGGTGGTCCTGGGAGTGCAGGAGCAACCATAGGCGCAGCGTCCGGGCCGGTCTGACGCGGTATCGGGATGGTTCGAATTGCGTAGCGATCGTACGAATACTCGAACGCATCAAGAAAACGTTAAAGATTAGGTAAGGTAACGAAGTACCGGCCACCGGAAGACGATCCGGCAGGCGTACGCAGGGAAGGACCGGCCACTGACTGTCCACGCGCTCAACGAACTCCTGCTCGTCTGCTCACTCGTCCTGCTCGTCGCGGTGGCGGCGGTGCGCATCTCGTCGCGCAGCGGGCTCCCCAGCCTGCTCCTGTACCTCGGCATCGGGATCGCCATGGGCCAGGACGGGTTCTTCGACGTCAAGTTCGACAATGCGGAACTGACGCAGGTGATCGGCTACGCGGCCCTGGTCGTGATCCTCGCCGAGGGCGGCCTCGGCACGAAGTGGAAAGAGATCAAACCCGCGCTGCCCGCGGCCGTCGTCCTCTCCCTCGTCGGCGTGGGCGTGAGCGTGGGCGTGACCGCGGCCGGAGCGCACTACCTGGTCGGCCTGGAATGGCGGCAGGCCCTGATCATCGGCGCGGTCGTCTCGTCCACGGACGCCGCCGCGGTCTTCTCCGTCCTGCGCAAGGTGCCCCTGCCCGCCCGGATCACCGGCGTCCTGGAGGCCGAGTCCGGCTTCAACGACGCCCCCGTGGTGATCCTCGTGGTGGCCTTCTCGACCGTCGGTCCGGTGGACCACTGGTACGTACTGGTCGGCGAGATAGCCCTGGAACTGGCCATCGGCGCGGCCATCGGCATCGCCGTCGGCTGGCTGGGCTCGTACGGGCTGCGTCATGTGGCGCTGCCCGCATCCGGCCTCTACCCGATCGCCGTGATGGCGATCGCGGTGTCCGCGTACGCGGCGGGCGCGATGCTGCACGGCAGCGGGTTCCTCGCCGTCTACCTGGCCGCGATGATCCTCGGCAACGCCAAGCTGCCGCACTGGCCCGCCACCCGCGGATTCGCCGACGGGCTCGGCTGGCTGGCCCAGATCGGCATGTTCGTCCTCCTCGGACTGCTGGTCACCCCGCACGACCTGATCGACGACTTCTGGCCCGCCATCGTCGTGGGCCTGGTCCTGACCGTGGTGGCCAGACCGCTGGAGGTCTTCATCTCGCTGGCGCCCTTCCGGCTGCCCTGGCAGGAGAAGGCCCTCATGTCCTGGGCCGGTCTGCGCGGCGCGGTGCCCATCATCCTGGCCACCATCCCCATGGTGTCCGGAATCGACGGCTCCACCCGGGTCTTCAACATCGTCTTCGTGCTCGTCGTCGTCTACACCCTCATCCAGGGACCGACGCTGCCCTGGCTCGCGAAGGCCCTCAAGATCGCCGAGGACCCGTCGGAGGCCGCCGACCTGGGCATCGAATCGGCACCGCTGGAACGGCTCCGCGGACATCTGCTCTCCGTGGCCATCCCGGCGAAGTCGAAGATGCACGGCGTCGAGGTCGGGGAGCTGCGCCTGCCCGCCGGGGCGGCGGTGACGCTGGTCGTGCGGGACGACAACAGCTTCGTGCCCGCGCCCTCGACCGTACTGCGCCGCGGCGACGAACTCCTCGTCGTGGCGACCGACCCGGTGCGCGACGCGGCGGAGGCCAGGCTGCGCGCGATCGGCGAGGGCGGCAAGCTGGCCGGCTGGCTCGGCACCAACGGGAGGGCCGCCGAAGCGGAGCCCCTCACCGGCCCCAACGTGGCCGGCGCGCTCAAGGCCGTGAAGAACCTCGGCAGGACGGACGAGGCCAAGAAGCACGGCAGCAGGGCGCGGGAGGCCAGGCACCACGAGGCCGGGCACCGCGAGACCAAGGATCACGGGTCCAAGGACCAGGGCTCCAAGGACCACGGGACCAAAGACCACGAGGCCAAGGCGCACCACTGAGAACGCGGCGCGTTCACAGGTACCGGGGGTCAGGTCGCACACAATCGCAGGTGCGACCGGCCCCTTGCCTGTAGCATGAAGGAAACCCAGATCGACCTATTTGATCCACCAACTCTGCCTGACGCAGAGCTGGCGCGACCGTATGGCGGTCGTGGCGTCCTCCGCCTCTGCTGCGAGCGCCCGGCATCTACCGCAGTTCCGCGCGAAGAGGACAGCTCTCGGCAGCTCCTGACCGGGCCCGCACCCCTGTGCCGGCCCGCCCTCACGGGAGCACGGCCACCAGGCAGCAGAAAGGCATGGACCGTGGCGTCCACGGTCTCCGACCGCCCCGGATACGGGCAGTTGCTGCGCACCCCGGGTGCGTGGACCTTCCTCCTGCCGGGCTTCGCCGCACGGCAGCCCTTCGCCATGCTGACCATCGGCATCGTCCTGCTGGTTCAGCACACCACCGGCTCCTACGGCAGCGCCGGTGCCGTCGCCGCCGTCACCGGGGTCTCCATGGCCCTGTTCGCCCCGCAGACCGGCAAGCTCGCCGACCGCTTCGGCCAGCGTGCCGTGCTGCTGCCCGGCGTCCTCGTGCACACCGCCTCCGTCTCGGCCCTGGTGGCGCTCGCGCTGGCGGACGCCCCGATGTGGCTGCTGTTCGCCGCGGCCGTGCCGACGGGCGCGTCCGTCCCGCAGATCGGCCCGATGGTGCGCGCCCGCTGGGCGGCCGTGCTCGGGGCGGCGCCCGGCCGTGAGGCCTCGCCGCTGATGTCGACGGCGGCGGCCTTCGAGTCGGTGTCGGACGAGTTCACGTTCGTCATCGGCCCCGTCCTCGCCACCGCGCTGTGCACCGGAGTGCACCCGGCGGCCGGGCTGATCACCGAAGCCGCGCTGACCCTGGCCGGCGGTCTGCTCTTCGCCGCGCAGCGCGCCACCCAGCCGTCGGTGCGCACCCCCTCGGCCAACGGCTCCCCGCGGCACGCCTCCGCGCTGTCCGTTCCCGGCGTACGCGTCCTCGCGGTGGCCTTCGTCGGGATCGGCGCGGTCTTCGGCGGCATGCAGGTCTCCCTGGCCGCCTTCGCCGAGGAGATCGGCAGCCCCGGTGCGAACGGCCTGATGTACGGGATCTTCGCGGCCGGCAACATGCTGGCCGGCATCGCCTGCGGAGCCATCGCCTGGAAGACCGGGCCGCGGCGCCGGCTCATCGCCGGATACACGGCGCTGACGCTGACCGCCTCGGGCCTGTGGGCCGTGCACTCCGTGCCGTTGCTGGCCGGACTCGGACTGCTGGTCGGCCTCTCCATCGCCCCCGCCCTGATCAGCGGCTACACCCTGGTCGAGGCGCTGGTCCCCGACTCCGTGCGGACCGAGGCGTTCACCTGGCTGACGGGCGCGGTCGCGCTCGGCCAGGCGGGCGCCGTCACGGTGGCCGGACAACTCGCGGACGCCCACGGCGCGAGCACCGGATTCCTGGTGCCTCTGGTGGGTACGGTGCTGGCGCTGGTGACCCTGGTGGGCCTGCGTTCCCGGCTGACGCCGAGGGTGCAGGGACGCACCGTGGCACGTGGGATCGGTCACCGCGGACCCGTCACGGTGGACTGATCCAGCGGAATACGTCAGTATGGAGCGTCGTTAGCACTCATTGAGTCAGAGTGCCAGGAGGAACAAGTGCCGACCTATCAGTACCAGTGCACCGAGTGTGGCGAGGGCCTCGAAGCGGTGCAGAAGTTCACCGATGACGCCCTGACGGTGTGCCCGAGCTGCGACGGACGCCTGAAGAAGGTGTTCTCGGCGGTCGGCATTGTCTTCAAGGGATCCGGTTTCTACCGGAACGACAGCCGCGGTTCCTCGTCGAGCAGCACGCCGGCGCCGGCCGCTGCGAAGGCGTCCGGTTCCGGATCGTCGTCCTCGTCCGGGTCGGACGCGAAGTCGTCGGCCTCGTCGTCGACGTCCTCCTCCGGTTCGTCGAGCTCCTCCACGACGTCGTCCTCGTCGTCGTCCTCTTCGTCGTCGAGCGGTTCGTCGGCGGCCTGAGCCGCTCAGCCGTTCTCCGACCGGTGCGTCCGTTCTTCATCCGGCGCGCCCGCAAGGCCTCTTCACCGGGACCCCGCTGATCCACTCGGCGGGGTCCTCGGCGTTTCCCGCCCCCGCTACTGTGATCGCATGGTGAACGCGGAGAGCGGTACGGCAGAGATCGGCGTGATCGGTGGTTCGGGGCTCTACTCCTTCCTGGAGGACGTCACCGAGGTGCGCGTCGAGACCCCTTACGGAGCGCCGAGCGACTCCGTCTTCCTCGGCGAGATCGGCGGCCGCCGGGTCGCCTTCCTCCCCCGCCACGGACGCGGCCACCATGTGCCGCCGCACCGCATCAACTACCGGGCCAACCTCTGGGCGCTGCGCTCGGTCGGCGTACGCCAGGTGCTCGGCCCGTGCGCGGTGGGCGGACTGCGCCCGGAGTACGGGCCGGGGACGCTGCTCGTACCCGACCAGCTGGTCGACCGTACGAAGGCACGCGTCCAGACGTTCTACGACGGGGAGACCCGGGCGGACGGCGTGGTCCCGAACGTGGTGCACCTGGGCTTCGCCGACCCGTACTGCCCCGCGGGGCGCAGGGCCGCCCTCACGGCGGCGCGCGCGAAGGGCTGGGAGGCGGTGGACGGCGGCACGCTGGTGGTCGTCGAGGGCCCCCGCTTCTCCACCCGCGCCGAATCGCGCTGGCACGCGGCGATGGGCTGGTCGGTGGTCGGGATGACGGGACACCCCGAGGCCGTGCTCGCCCGTGAACTGGGGCTCTGCTACACCACGATGACGCTGGTGACGGACCTGGACGCGGGCGCGGAGGCGGGCGAGGGCGTCTCCCACGAAGAGGTGCTCAAGGTGTTCGCGGACAATGTCTCCCGGCTGCGTTCGGTGCTCTTCGAGGCGGTCGCCGAGCTGCCCGCGGAGGCGGACCGCGACTGCGCGTGTGCCCACGCGCTCGACGGGATCGACACGGGGATCGAGCTGCCGTAGGGCGGTCGTGGGGCGGCTCGGGTGGCGGTTGAACCGTCTCCGGGTGACCGTTGCGGTTTCCGGACCGCCCCACAGGGTGAGGGAGTTTTCCCCATCGCCCGAGTCGTCCACAGGGCTCAGCGGGAAACGCGCGGGTGGTGGATCGTGAGTGGTGTCCGGCCGGTCCTCTCCGACCGGACACCACACTTCGGTTCCTCCGATTTCCCCGTTCGCTGAACTCCCTGACCGCAGGCGGTGTTTGCCATGTCCTCGTACGGCTCTCCCTCTCCCTCCCGCTCTTCCTCTCCCTCTCCGGCGTCCGCGTCTCCACCCCCTCCCGCCCCACCGCCGCCCTGCGGGGTGCCGCTCTTCCCTCCGCTGCGGGTGCGCGGGGGCAGTGGGCACCGGCTGCGGAGGGCGGTGTGGCGGCAGCGGCGGGCGATGGCGGCGGGGCTGGCGCTGACGGCTGCCGCGCTGGCCGCCTCGGGGCTCGGCGGGGGCGGGAGCGGGGGCGACGACGGGGCCGGCGGCGGGCACGGGGGTGCGGAGGCGACCGGTGCGGCGGCGGAGCGGGCCTCGCCGCAGGACCGGCTGGTGTCCGCGCCCGTCCGGATCGCCGACGCGGAGACCGTCCGGCTGCTGCGGCCGGGAGACCGGGTCGATGTGGTCGCTGCCGGCACCGCGGGGGCCGACGGCCGGGTGCTCGCCGAGGGGGCACGGGTGGACCGGGTGCCGTCGGCGCCGGCCGGGGCATCGGTGGAGAGCGGGGCGCTGATCGTGCTGTCGGTGCCGCGGTCGACGGCGGCGGCCCTGACCGGGGCGGGAACGTCTGCCGGACTTGCGGTGATCCTGTGTTGATTCGTACTGACGAACCATCACGTCACCTGACATCAGCCGTGAATGGGGTGGATCCCCCTTGTGCTGCCGTAAGTTGCGGAACAGTTTGCTCCCCTTACGGCACACACGAAGGACGGCTCCCGCGTGAGCGAGAAGAAAAAGGTCAGTCTGCTGGACGGCTTCAAGGCCTTCCTGATGCGCGGCAACGTGATCGATCTGGCGATCGCCGTCGTCATCGGCGCCGCGTTCACGAACATCGTGAACGCGATCGTGAAGGGCGTCATCAATCCGCTCGTCGGCGCGTTCGGCAGCAAGGACCTGGAGAGCTACAGCTCCTGCCTCAAGGGCCCCTGTGTGACGGACCCCAAGACGGGCGAGGTGACCGAGGGCATCCGGATCCTGTGGGGTTCGGTGCTCAGCGCCACCCTCAGCTTCCTGATCACCGCCGCCGTCGTCTACTTCCTGATGGTGCTCCCGATGGCGAAGTACCTCGCCAGGCGGGCCGCCATGCAGGCGGCGAAGGAGGGCGTGCAGGAGACGATGGAGGTGAGCGAGCTGGAGGTCCTCAAGGAGATCCGCGACGCACTGGTCGCGCAGCGCTCCGGCGGCAGCGGAACGAGCGGAAGCGGCAGCAGCAGCAACGACGGCCCGTTCGGCGGGGGCCTTGGCGAGGACCCGGGGTCGGCCGGCAGGCAGGACTAGCTGTTCTGTCCACGGAGGTTGGTGACAGGTTTCACGGTGGGGTGATCTTGAACGAGTGAGGGCCTTCCGGGTTCGGTGTGGATTGCGACATCTACACGGAACGATCAGAAGGCCCTCATGCCCCACCGTAATGCACCCCTGACCGAGACCGGACGCCTGCGTCTGGCCCGCTGCGTCGTCGAGAACGGCTGGCCCCCGCGGCGGGCCGCCGGCCGCTTCCAGGTCTCACCCACCACGGCTCAACGGTGGGCCCGCCGCTACCGCGAACTGGGCGAGGCGGGCATGGCCGACCGGTCCTCGCGCCCGCACCGCAGTCCACGCCGGACACCGGCCCGCACCGAGCGCCGGATCATCAAGGTCCGTGTACTGCGCCGATGGGGACCGGCCCGCATCGCCTACCTCCTCGGGCTGAATCCCGCCACCGTCCACCGCGTCCTGATCCGTTACCGCCTCGCCCGCCTGGCCCATCTGGACCGTGGCACGGGCCGTGTCATACGCCGCTACGAACGCGAGAAGCCCGGCGAACTGGTGCACGTGGACATCAAGAAGCTCGGCAACATCCCCGACGGCGGCGGCCACAAGACCCTCGGACGCACGGCCGGCAGCAAGACCCGCTCCGGCGTCGGCTACAGCTACATCCACAACGCCATCGACGACCACTCCCGCCTCGCCTACAGCGAGATCCTCACCGATGAGAAGAAGGAAACCGCCGTCGGCTTCTGGCAACGCGCTCACGCCTTCTTCGCCCGGGCCGGGATCAGCGTCGAACGCGTACTGACCGACAACGGCGCCTGCTACGTCCCACCTCTGGCGCAACACCCTTGTCCAGCAGGCGAAACGAGCCAAACCCAACGACGCCGCAGGCTCGCCCCCTGGACTCTTCGGAAACTTCACCACACAACCCGAAATAGCCCGTAAAGAAGCGTCACACTTAACCGCAGAGAACAACGGGATTACTCCACAAAGCTAGTCGCGCTCCTGCTAAGATTCACTTACAGGTAATCAACCGGGAGGTCACACTTTGCGCACCGCTCTGAAATTCAAAGCAATCGGGGTAAGTGCTCTGGCTGCTACGGCAGCGATTTCCTTCGCTACACCCTCGTTTGCAGGAACAGGGACGAACTGCAGCGCCACTTACAAGACGGGATGCATCAGCCTCTACTATAACAGCGAGTACGCGAATGGGAAATTCTCCGTTTGGGATCAAAACATTCCCGACCTTGCCGGTTATAAGTTTGGAGGCGGAAGCGCCGGTTCAGGCCAAGCCGTAAAGAATAATGCAGCGTCGGCAAAGTTTTTCGGAACTAAAGACACTACCATCGGCTGGAATTACGTCAAGATACACTTCAACAGTAACTACGGCGGTCCGTGTGACATGATGTATCGGAATCACGGCGCACCCAAGCTAATCGCCACGTACAACGAGAACGCTTCAATCGTTTTTGACTACGAAACTAAGTGCCACCTGTTCTAGTCCGCTGCAGAGGGGATGGGCGCTTCGGTGAAAGGAAGCGCCCATCCCCTCTATAGCTTTATGCAGAGATTTTACCAACACGCTTACCGGGTTTCCCCGTGGGACAATATGTGCTTCGCTCGAGAAATTTGCATGACATGCATGTCATGCAATTCGCCGAGCTCCTTCAAATGATTTTTTATCATTCTTTCCTGGATCTTAACCTCCACTGAAAACCAAGTGGCTAGAACATTACCCTTCTTTTTGCATTCCACATCCGCTACAGCCGTAGCGACCTCTAGCTCGTGAGGCTCGCTCCGCATGAACCTCTTATCCTCCAGCGCCTTCAGTGGAGACGTATACAAATAACCCCGGTTCTTCATGCACGTCGACCACGATTTAAAAGAGCCCAGTACCTCATGCGATTTTTCTGATTCTTGAAAACTAGACACATCGACAGCTCGTGCGATCTCGGCGCCACGACTAGCACTAGACGAAAATGGCAGTTCGCGTTCACTCTCCCCCAGGCATCCACCTTGCGGAATTTTCGCTCCGTTCACTTCCCCAACGGGGGAACTATGGACACCTTTCTGAACTTCCCCTGTGAGTGCCATCCCAATTTCTTGACTATAACTTTCCCTCTGCTTCAACCGTTGCGCTGGTAGGTGGTATCCGTACCGTGCGGCCTCAATGGAACTTGAAAGCCCGTATCGTCGATCGGAAATAGTCGACTCGCTAGTGGATTCTGCAGGAATTTCATAATGCAACCCGAGAGACTTCATGCATTCCTGAGTGATCTTCCCCCTGGCTGCCTCCATCAACCTCACTTCAGCAGAAGAGTAACTGTATCGCGAAATAGGGAGAGTAAACGCATATCCTCCGTCATCAGGTTCCGGCGGAGATGCACTCTCCCTAGCGCCGCGGGCACGCTCTCCAGATGAACAGGCAGAGGACGCCAGCACGACGAACAGAGCCAGGGAAGACCCTGCCCATTTAATTCGCCGCTTAATCGGTGGGAATTTACCTATTTCGGTGTTCACCTGAAATGCGGTCCTATCATGTTACCGGAACGATAAATCTGGTGGCAGTCTACGGATCATTCGACCTCTGCGATTCCTCGTTTCTCAGGAGGGGCCATTTTGCATTGAAGCTCTAACTTGCTCACGTACCTCCCTCATCATAGTGCACCTTCAGCGAAAGAGTGATTTATTACTGAAGTTTCCAAGGTGGATTCGGCGATTGACAGATAGGCTCGTAGCGGTGGGACAGTCGACGATGAGACGGGAACTGAATTGCCTCCTGCGTAGCTTGCCGTCGGAGGCGCGGAAGCTACGTTGGCCATTGCTCTGCTGCGCACCAGTGACCAGACGACTTGAACAGCAATGGCGCGTTGACCGCTTGAGTTCGCCCCTCACCACGCCTGCCAAGACTGTCCACAACGGCTGCCAATCCCAGAACCGCGGGGCGCGCAAACCTCGTTGACGCCACGCGCAATCGCTGAGCAGCCCCCGCCGACCAGCAGCCAGCACTTCGTGAGTGGCACCCTGTGACGAGGATGAACCCGAGGTTCCAGCGGCATGTTAGCGACTACCAGCATGCGCATCGCACCAGCACCCACGGTCCACTCTCGCAACTGAAACTCACGCTCAGCGTAATGGTGTGTCCTACCGACGACGCGCGGATTTTTGGCAACAGGTTCAGTGACCATTCGCCCTTGAGTACTATGACCTGTTCGCACCCAATCCAGCGAGTGCTGCCTCGTCGCAGTGCCAGAACTCAGATGTGGTGCGGGGGCTTCTCGTCGAGGAACCGGGCCAGGTCGGCGGCGCTGCCGCCGGACGGGGCCCGCTCTCCCCATCCCCGGTCCGTGTCGTCCGCGGACTGCCGGTCCAGCGGATCGTCGAAGATCAGTGCCGGCTTGGGCTGCTCGGGCCGGTCCGGCGGGTTCGGCTTCGCGTCACGCGGGCCGGAGGCGGGGGCGGTACTCATAGCTCCAGGGTACGGCTGCTCCGGGGAGACCGGGGGCGCCCCGGAGCGCGGCCCCGCTCAGCGGTCCTTCGGGTCGAGCCACCAGAGTCCGAGGACGACGAGGAACGACAGGCAGAGGAAGCCGGCCCCCCACCAGGCGGTGCCGGAGTGGCCCTCCATCCATGCGTCGATGACGACCGTGAGCCCCCAGAGCTGCCCGATCACGACGGTCATGGCCAGGACCAGCCGTGCCGTGAGCTTCGAGGACCGCTCGGGTTCCTGGTCGGTCCCGGCTCCCGGTCCCGGTCCGGTGTGACGGACACGGGGGTCGCCGTAGCCGCTGGTGGACCTGATCTGCGGGTAGCGCTCGTGGACGGGCCGGTTGAGTTCGGGCCGTGCGCTGCCCGGGTGGTACTCCGGGTAGTGCGGGCCGGTGGGCTGCTGGGCGTCGCTCATGTCCGCCTGCCGGAGGTCTCGGGCTCGTTGGCCCGGGTACGGGAGGTGCCGGCGGCCTCGGGGGCCTCGGCTCCGCCGCGGACTCCGGGGCAGCCGATCCTGGCGGCGAGGTCCGGGCGGTCGTCGCCGAGCTGGCGGCACAACCCGTGTTCGACGCTCTCGCCGGAACGGGTGGTGCCGACCGCCCAGACGCTGCCGTCCGTCTGCTCGGTGAGGACCACCTTCGGCAGGCCGCGGGGCGGCGGTCCGGCGGTGACCTCGCCGGTGCGGGCGTCGAAGACACCCTCGTGGCAGGGGCAGTACAGCTCGCCCTCGGAGCCCCGGTCCTTCCGCCAGAGGACGGCACAGGCCAGGTGGGTGCAGATCGCCGAGTAGCCGACGAGGGTGCCGTCGTCGAGCCGGACGGCGACCGCCTTGTCCTCCTCCTCCGGGTAGCTGAAGGCGATCGACTCGCCGGGCAGGAGCTGGGAGCTGACCCTCTTCGGTGCGGGCGCCTTGTCGTCCTCCGGGTCCCCGTGGCGCGGAAGCATGCCGGCCGCGACGCCGAGTCCGCCGACGGCGAGGCCGCCGGAGACGGTGGCGACGATCCGGAGGTAGTCGCGGCGGGTGGTGAGGGAGTCCGCGGCGATCCGGTCGTGGAGGGCCTCGCGCGGGTCCCCGGAGGGTGGCTGTCCCGGGTCCCCGGGGGACGGCTGTTCGGTGACGGTCATCGGCGGACGTCCTTCCCGTTGATCTCCACGACGGGCAGCCCGCCGGGCACCGGCCACTGGACGCGGTCGGCGGGGACGACCATGGCGACGCCGGTGCGGACCTCGGTCTCGCCGAAGACGAAGGTGTCGGCGACCTGGACTCCGGGGCGCTCCGCCTGGAGCTCCTCGACGGTTCCGTAGAACAGCGCCCCGGTCGGGCAGACGGTGGCGCACATGGGGGCGAGGCCGTAGGCGGTGCGGTCGTAGCAGAGGTTGCACTTCATCTGCAGCTTCGCCTGGAGGTCGATCTTCGGGACGCCGAAGGGGCAGGCGTTGACGCAGTTGGCGCAGCCGATGCAGCGGGTGGTGTCGGCCTGCTGCACCACGCCGTCCGCGGTCACCAGGATCGCGTCGGCGGGACAGACCTCGGCACAGGGTGCGACGGGGTCCTCGCAGTGCATGCAGACCGTGGGAAGGGAGGCGACGGACTGGCCCTCGTCGGTGTAGTCGAGGTGGATCATCGACTTGCCCCGGTGCGAGTCGCATTCGCGGCAGGCGGAGACACAGGCCTGGCAGCCGATGCAGCGCCCCGGGTCGATAAAGATCGTTCTGCCCATCATGCGGGCATCAGCTCCTCTCCGAGGTGCCACGGCCCTGCGGGGACGTGGGGGGCAGCGGGTCGGTGCGGGAGACCTGGGTCTCCGGGTAGGCGACATGGCCGGGCGCGACCGGGGGCGCGGGGACCTCGTCGATCCTCTCGGCGTGCTCGATGCGGCAGGCGCACACCTTGTACTCGGGGATCTTGGAGCGCGGGTCCAGGGCGTCGATGGTCAGCGCGTTGGCCGCGGTGGGGACCGGCCAGTGGTACGGGATGAAGACGGTGTCGGGGCGGATCGCCTCGGTGACCAGGGCGGGGAAGACCTCGCTGCCGCGTCGGGTGACGACGCGGACCGGTTCGCCGTTGCGGAAGCCGTGGGAGGGGTGGATCTCGGCCCAGGGACGCGGGGTCTGTTCGACGAGGGCGCCCAGACGGCGGGTCTGGTTGCCGGAGAGGAAGTGCGCGACGGTGCGACCGGTGGTGAGGGACATGGGGTGGTCGTCGTCGTACGGGTCCATCGGCAGGTGCCAGTCGACGACCTGCATATGGATCTTGCCGTCGGGGTGGTAGGTCCGGCCGTCCTCGAAGAGGCGGGGGGTGCCGGGGTGGTCGGTGGAGGGGCAGGGCCAGGCGATGCCGCCGGTCTCCTCCAGCCGTTCGTAGGTGATGCCGTAGTAGTCGTTGACGGTGCCGGCGGAGGCGATCCGCAGCTCGTCGAAGACCTCGCGGGAGTCGGCGAAGGCGAATTTGTCGCCCGCGCCGAGCCGCTTGGCGAGTTCGCACATCACCCAGGTGTCGGTCCGGACGCCGGGGGGCGGGTCCTGGGCCTTGTTGTGCTTGACCACCCGGGCTTCGGCGTTGGCCATCACCCCTTCGTCCTCGGCCCAGGTGGTGACGGGGAAGACGACGTGGGCGTTGGCAGCGGTCTCGGAAAGAAAGAAGTCGAATTGCGCGTGGAACTCCGTGGCGTCGTATCCCTCCTTGACCACCTTGTAGTTGGGCAGGGAGACGAAGGGGTTGTTGCAGATGCCGATCAGTCCGCGGATCTCGCGGCGCTGCATCTGCCAGACCATTTCCATCATCGAGGTTCCGGCGGGCGGGAGTTCGGACTCCTCGATGCCCCAGATCTCGCAGATCTGCCGGCGGTGCTCCTCGTTCATGATCGAGCGGCCGCCGGGCAGCAGGTCGGACTTCTGGCCGTGCTCGCGGCCGCCCTGTCCGTTGCCCTGGCCGGTGATGGTTCCGTAGCCGGCACCGGGCTTGCCGATGTGTCCGGTGGCGGTGCAGAGGTTGATCACGGTGAGGCAGTTCTCGACGCCCTGCGAGTGGTGCTCGATGCCGCGGGCGTGCCAGGCCATGGCCTTGGGGGCGCGGGCGAAGGTGCGGGCGACCTGCACGACCTGTTCGGCGGGGATCCCGCAGATCTCGGCGGCCCGGGCCGGCGGGTACTCGGCGGCCTTGGCCTTCACCTCCGCCCAGCCGGTGGCGTGTTCGGCGAGGTAGGCCTCGTCGGTGAGGCCCTCCTCGATGACCACGTGGAGGACGGAGTTGAAGAACGCCGAGTCGGTGCCGGGCTTGAGGGCGACATGGATGTCGGCGGTCCGGGCGATGGCGGTCTCGCGCGGGTCGATGACGATCAGGCTGGCGCCGCGGTCCCGGGCGCCCCACACGTACTGGGTCATCACGGGGAAGCACTCGCCGACGTTGGAGCCGGCGATCAGCAGGCAGTCGGTGAGGAGGATGTCGGAGAAGGGGTTGCCGGCCCGGTCGATGCCGAAGGCGAGTTTGTTGGCGCCCGCCGCGCTGACCATGCAGAGCCGGCCGTTGTAGTCGACGTGCCGGGACTTGAGGGCGACCCGGGCGAATTTGCCGACCAGATAGGTCTTCTCGGAGAACAGGCTCGCCCCGCCGAGGAGCCCGAAGGCGTCGTTCCCGTAGGTCTGCTGGATGCGCTTGACCTCGGCGACGGTGAAGTCGAGCGCCTCGTCCCAGGAGACCTCCCGGAACTCCTCGTCACGGGAGCGGCGCATGAGCGGGGCGGTGAGCCGGTCGGGGTGGTTGACCTGCTGGTAGGCGTTGATGCCCTTGGGGCACAGGCGCATCCGGTTGATGTCGTGGTTGCGGGGTTCGACGCCGAAGACCTTGCCGCCGCGGTCGACGCGCAGATACATCCCGCACTGGACGCCGCAGAAGCAGCAGTGGGTGGGGACGAGCGTCTCCCCGTTCTGGTCGGCGTGCCACTGGTCGGCGGGGATGCCCCCGGCGTCGCGGAAGGCGCGGGTGCCAGGCGGGGCGAGGGAGGGGTCGAGGGGGACGACCGCACGGGTGTCGGCCGCTCGCGGATCCGCGGTCACTTGAAGCCCTTCTTCACCTGGGAGAGATAGGCGCTGCCGCGCAGCACCCGCTTGCAGCGCGGGCAGTACTCGGCCCATTCGTCGAAGCCGAGGCTGAGGTCGCGCATGGTTCCGCGGAGGTTCTCGACGTACGGGGCGGTGTCGATGGGTTCCTCGCAGCGGCGGCAGCTGAAGACCTCCTGGTCCTGCCGCCCGGTGTACTTGAACAGCTGCATGCCGACGGCGGCCGGGCGCTGGACGATGTGGAAGAACTTCCCGAACGGGATGTAGATGAGGGTGAAGACCACCGAGACCATGTGGAGGATCGCCAGGAACTCGTATCCGCCGCCGTGCAGGAAGATCGACGAGAAGGTCAGGAGGAGCCCGGTCACGGAGATGACGATCAGCGCGATCAGCGGCACCAGGTCGTAGCCGAAGCGCTGGCCGGTGATCGCGCCGCGGTCCTTCATCCGGCGCCACAGGAAGTAGGAGGCGCCCGGGATGACGAGGACGGCGGCGATGTCCAGGCCGTGGAACATCAGCCAGCCGAGGATGTCCAGCGAGTCGAAGCCGATGATCTTGAAGCCCCAGATGCGCATCTCGTAGCCGGGACCCGAGCCGCTGCCGGAGGTGAAGGTGAACCAGCCCCAGGTGAGCGGGAAGGTGATCAGGGACGCGAGGATGCAGCCCCAGAAGATCAGCTGGTGGGCGGCCCAGCGGGCGTGGGAGCGGGCGCCGAGGAACTTCTGGAAGCCGAGATAGGTGGCGATCATCTTCGGCAGGGCGGTGGGGGCCTTGCGGAAGTTGGCGGCCGAGAAGAGGCTCCCCCAGCCCTTCCTGAACAACCGGCGGGCGCCCGGTGCGGAGACCCAGACCGTGTAGCGGTACGCGACGCCGAACGCGAGGAAGACCGTGGCCACGGCGTACGGAAGGAGTGCGGAGTCGAAGTTCTCCAGGAATCTGCTGCCCAGCACGATGGCCACGATCAGCAGGAGGGAGACGATCACGCCGGCAGCGGTCGCGCGGGCGGTGACGGACCGGGGGACGGCGGCCCCGACGCGCGCGGACCCGTCGGCGGGCGGCGGGTCGACGGCCGCGCCGGTGGAGCCGGTGCTGGCACCGGGGTCGGACTGCGCGGCTGAAGCGGAGGCTTCTGGTGGCTCGGTCACCCCGTCACCGTAGGGCCGTATGGGGATATTAGTCCTGTTTTATGGCCCTACGGGGTGAGCGCGTCGCGGCCCGGCGGCATCCGGGCGAACGGCTGGACGCACGGCCGGACGAAGGGCCGGGCGAACGGCCGGACGAAGGGCCGGGCGAAGGGCCGGGCGAAGGGCCGGAGGAACGGCTCACACCGCGTGCAGTCCGTGCGCGGTGAAGACCTCCCGGGCGGCGGCCACCTGCCCGGGGGTGCGCGACGGGGTGTCGTGCAGGGTGAACGGCTTGCCCAGTGCCTGCCACTTCGCCTCGCCCAGCTTGCGGAACGGCAGGACGTCGACGCGCGAGACATTGCCGAGGGAGGCGGCGAAGGCGGCGACCCCGTCGACGTTGGCCGGGTCGTCGGTCAGTCCGGGCACCAGCACGAAGCGGACGTGCACCTCCTTGCCGAGTCCGGCGAGGCGGTGGGCGAAGTCCAGGGTGGGCTGCAACGGCCAGCCGGTGACCTCGCGGTACGTGGCACGGTCCCAGGACTTGACGTCGAGCAGGACCAGGTCGACATCGCGCAGCGTCGCGTCGTCAGGACCTTTGGTCCCGCCGGTCCCCGGTGCCGGCCGGGCATACCCCGTCCGAGCTGGCCGTTCCGCCGGAACCTTGGACCATCGTTCGCTTGTGAACGCATCCACAATATGTCGTCCCGCCCGGCTCGCCCGCTGCCCGGCGGGTACGTTCACCGTGCACGGCCCCGCAGCGCCATGCCCCCCGGGCCTGCGGCCCCGCAGTCGGCCCCCGCACCACGAGGAGCACCGGATGACCGGCCAGGACACCACGGCACCCACGCAGCAGGCACCGGGCCGACGGGACGCGCTGACCGATGTCCCCGGCCTGCGCGTCGGGCACGCCCGGGTCGCGGGCGACGGCGCCCTCAGCGGCACCACCGTGGTCCTCGCCCCCGAGGGCGGCGCGGTCGCGGCCGTCGACGTGCGCGGCGGCGGGCCCGGCACCCGGGAGACGGACGCCCTCGATCCGCGCAATCTGGTGGAGCGCATCGACGCCGTGGTCCTCACCGGAGGCAGCGCGTTCGGCCTGGACGCGGCGTCCGGGGTGATGGCCTGGCTGGAGGAGCAGGGACGCGGTGTGCGGGTGGGCCCCGATCCGGCCCAGGTGGTTCCGGTGGTCCCGGCGGCGTGCCTGTTCGACCTGGGGCGGGGCGGCGACTGGCGGGCGCGGCCCGACGCCACGACCGGCCGGGCCGCGGTGGAGGACGCGGCGCGGACGGAGCCGGGTGCGGCGGTCACCGAAGGGTGCGTCGGCGCGGGCACGGGCGCGGTGGCCGGGCAGCTGAAGGGCGGGGTGGGCACGGCGAGCGTCCTGCTGCCGTCCGGGATCACCGTCGCGGCGCTGGCCGTGGTGAACGCGGCGGGCTCGGTGCTCGATCCGCGCACCGGAGTGCTGTACGGGGAGTACGGCGGCGCCGAACCGGCCGTCGCCCCCGCACCGGAGATCCACGAGACGGCGCAACGGCGCCTGGCACAGGCGCGCGACGCCGACACGCGCCCCCCGCTCAACACCACGCTCGCCGTCGTCGCGACGGACGCCGCACTCGGCCGCGCACAGGCGCAGAAGCTCGCGGGGACGGCGCACGACGGACTGGCGCGCGCCATCCGGCCCGTGCACCTGCTCACCGACGGGGACACCGTCTTCGCCCTGTCCACCGGGGGGCGGACCCTGGACCCGGCGAACCCGATCGCGCTCAACGACCTGCTGGCGGCGGGTGCGGAGGCCGTGACCCGCGCCATCGTGAAGGCCGTCCGGGCCGCCACGGGCGTCAACGGCCGCGGGGGCGGCGGCACATATCCCGCGTACGGCGACCTCTACGGCGCACCGCAGCCGCCGGACAGCGCGCCGGACGGCGGCGACCGGGATGCCGACTCGCCGTCCGCGTAAGGAAGTTCGGACAAACGGCGGGAACCTTCTGCGTGCGCCGTACGTTTTTCCCAACCCCGGTCACGATGTCAGACCCAGGGACTACGTTGAGCACGCATCAAGTAACACGCGGCGACGGCCTGGAGACAGCACCTTGAGCGATCCGTACGAGACAACCGAGCAGCACCTCGAGCGACTCCTGCGACGGGCTCTCAACTCGTTCGACCTGCCCGACAGCACGGTCGAGCGGCTCGGCACCGCGCTCGCCCACAGCAGTTCCCTGCACTCCTCGCACCACAGTTCCTCCCTGCACCGCGAGACCTACCGGCACACCTACCTGCTGGCCGACGGCAGCCCGCTCACCCTCTGGGAGCTGGTGCACTGCGGCCCGCGTGACACCGCGCCCCCCGGGCTCGGCGAGCAGCCGGACCACCGGCAGCACGAGTTGTACGACGAAGAGGCCGACGTCCACATCGCCGCGGCCCGGCTGGCCGGCGGCTTCTGCGAGGCCCCGGTCTTCGGGGACGACGGGCCGCAGGCCGACCTGGAGATCCTCACCGCCCTGATGGCGGCGCCCCCGGCCCCGCTGCCCCGGATGTACGCCCCGGACAACTCCGCGGACCACGCCCGCCGGGTGCTGCGCCGCGCGGAGAACCGGGACGTGCCGGGCGAGGAGACGGCGCACCTGCTGCGGGCGGCCTTCGCCCACCACATCACCCAGATCTTCGGCCGCCAGTGCCAGGTGGACGGACGGGACGCGGGGTTCACGCTGTACGAGCACGCCTTCCTGCTCCTCGACGGCAGCGAGACGAGCCTGTGGGAGGTCGAGCACACGGCGACGCCCGACGGCCGCCACATGTGCGAGGTGTACGGCGACGAGGACGCGGCACGCGGGGCGATGGAGAGCCGCACGCGGATCTGCTGACGGCGCGGGCCCGGCCCCGTACGAGCCACGCGACCGCGCCCGTACGCACGACGACCGTACGCACGACGACCGTACGCACGACGACCGTACGCACGACGACCGTACGCACGACGACCGTACGCACGACGACCGTGCCCGCACCCCCGTCGGGGGTGCGGGCACGGTCGGGTCATCCGGCTTCCGCTGCCGTCTGCCGCCGGCTCAGGGCGTCAGCACCGGCTCCGCCGCGGGCGCCTCGAAGCCGTCGGGACCGGCGCTCCCCTCCGCGCTCTCGTCAGCGGCCTCGTCGCCGCCCTCCACGTGCTGCTTCGGCCGGGCCGGCAGCGCGAACATCAGCAGGAAGATCACCGCGAGCACGCCCGCCACCCACCACAGCGACTGCTCGAAGGCGTCGGCGAACGCCGGGCCGATCTGCGGCGGCGTCAGGTGGTCGCCCATCGCGCCGATGAAGATGACCGAGACGAGGGCGAGTCCCAGCGCGTTGCCCATCTGCTGCACGGTGTTGAACAGCCCGGACGCCGATCCGGAGTGCTCCTTGGGCACCTCGGACAGCACCGCGTCGGCCAGCGGGGCCACGATCAGGCCCATGCCGAGGCCCATCACGACCAGCGGCAGCGCCATCTGCCAGGACGAGATGCCCATGCCGTAGCGGTCGGACTCCCAGATGTAGAGCAGCAGACCGGCGATCATGAGCAGCGCCCCCGCCTGGAGCACCTTGCGGCCGAACCGCGGCACCAGCTTCTGCACGGAGATGCCGGCGGCGAAGGAGACGGCGACCGAGAACGGGATGCCCGTCGTACCGGCGCGCAGTGCGCTCCAACCGAGGCCCTCCTGCATGTACAGCGTCCAGACCAGGAAGAAGATGCCGAGGCCGATGCCGAAGGTCAGCTGCACGGCGATGCCCGCGGCGAAGCTCTTCACCCGGAACAGCGAGAGCTCGACCAGGGGCGAACCGTCGCGGCGCGCCTTGGCCCGCTCGAACAGCACGAGGACGGCGAAGACGACGATGCTGCCGGCCATCGACAGGTAGCCCCAGAGCGGCCAGCCCAGCTCCTCGCCGCGGGTCAGCGGGTAGATGAGCATGAGCATCGCCAGCGTCACCAGCACCACGCCGACCATGTCGAGGCGGAGCGCCTTCGGCGCCTTGGACTCGGAGATGAACTTGCGGCCCAGGATCAGGCCCGCGATGCCGACCGGCAGGTTGATCAGGAAGATCGGACGCCATTCGAGACCGGCGATGTTCCACTCGGTGAGCAGCGCGCCCAGCAGCGGGCCGGACACGGCGCCGAGGCCGACGATCGCGCCGAAGAGGCCGAAGACCTTGCCGCGCTCGTGGGCCGGGAAGGTGGCGTGCACGATCGACAGCACCTGCGGGACCATCAGCGCGGCCGTGCCGCCCTGGAGGATGCGGGAGGCGACCAGCATCTCCGGGTTGGCGGCGAATCCGCAGAGCGCGGAGGCGACGGTGAAGCCGCCGATGCCGATGAGGAAGAGCCGCTTGCGGCCGTAGATGTCACCGAGCCGGCCGCCGGTGATCAGACCGGCGGCGAAGGCCAGGGCGTACCCGGCGGTGATCCACTGGATCGAGCTGAAGGAGGCTCCGGTGTCCTCCTTGATGCTCGGGATGGCGATGTTGACGATCGTGACGTCGACCAGGTCCATGAAGGCGGCGGTCATCACGATGGCCAGGGCGAACCACCGGCGGCGGTCCGACGGGGCCGGTGGCACCGCGGGGGCGGCCGCCGACGACGGCAGGGATGCGGAAGAAGTCATACGAGGAAGTTAAACGCCGATTAGGTCAGGTCATGACCCAATGGGCGGGCATCCTGAGTGACATGACCGACACCCCGGCACGACTGCTGAATCTGCTGTCACTGCTCCAGACACCGCGCGAGTGGCCGGGCAGTGAACTGGCCGACCGGCTCGACGTCAGCCCGCGCACCATCCGCCGCGACATCGACCGCCTCCGTGACCTGGGCTATCCCGTCGAGGCGTCGCGCGGCTCGGTCGGCGGCTACCGGCTCGTGGCCGGTACGGCGATGCCGCCGCTGCTGCTGGACGACGAGGAGGCGGTCGCCATCGCGGTGGGTCTGCGGGCCGGGGCGGGCCATGCCATCGAGGGCGTGGACGAGGCGTCCGTACGGGCGCTGGCCAAGCTGGAGCAGGTGCTGCCCTCGCGGCTGCGCCACCGGGTCTCCACCCTGCAGAACGCCACGATGCCGCTGGCCCGCGGGGACGGTTCGACGATCGATCCGCAGACGCTGACCGTGATGGCGTCGGCGGTCACCGGCCGGGAGCGGCTGCGGTTCGCGTACCGCGCGGGCGACGGTGCCGAGACACGGCGGCAGGTGGAGCCGTACCGCCTGGTGAGCACCGGGTGGCGCTGGTATCTCGTCGCGTACGACCTGGAGCGGGCGGACTGGCGGACCTTCCGGGTCGACCGGGTGAGTGACCCGTTCGCGACGGGCGCCCGTTTCGCGCCCCGGGAGCTGCCGACCGGGGACGCGGCGGAGTTCCTGACCAGTTCCATGGCGCGCCGGCAGCCGGAGCTGGCGGTCGATGTGAGCTTCGCGGCCCCCGCCGAGTTCGTCGCCTCCCGCCTGCCCGCGTCGATCGGCCCGCTGGAGCGGACCGGTGAGGGAAGCTGCCGGCTGCGCGCGGTGCTGACGGACTCGCTGGAGTGGGTGGCGCTGCGGCTGGCCCTGGTGGACTGCGAATTCACCGCGCACCGGCCGGAGCAGCTGGTGACGTATCTCAGCGACCTGGGCGCCCGCCTCAGCCGTGCGGCCGCCCCCTCGCAGGCGCCGGCCACCCACGACTGAAAGGCCCGGCCCCGTGGAACCGCCCCGTGAAACCGAGGGAGCCCGGCCGGAAAAAGGATGAGCCCCGGCGCCAGGGGGGGGTGGGCGCCGGGACTCAGCTCAGGGGGCCACCGATGTGAAGCGGCCCAATTCGGAGGTTACTGGACGCGGGCTCATGCCGCAGCGTCAAAGCCCGTGTCGTGAGCCATTCGCTTCAGTTCGAGCAGTGCGTGCTTCTCGATCTGGCGGATCCGCTCGCGGGTGAGCCCGTGCTGCTTGCCCACCTCGGTCAGGGTCCGCTCACGGCCGTCCTCGATGCCGTACCTCATCCGGATGATCGATGCGGTGCGGTGGTCGAGCTTGCCGATCAGCTCCTCCAGCTCCTCACTGCGCAGCAGCGTCATCACGGACTGCTCGGGCGACACCGCGGAGGTGTCCTCCAGCAGGTCGCCGAACTGTGTGTCGCCGTCGTCGTCGACCGACATGTTGAGACTGACCGGGTCACGGGCCCAGTCCAGGACGTCGCCCACCCGGGAGGTCGTTGAGTCCAGCTCGGCGGCGATCTCCGCGTGCTCCGGGTCGCGCCCGTGCTCACGGTTGAACTCGCGCTGCACCCGGCGGATCCGGCCGAGCTCCTCCACCAGGTGGACGGGGAGCCGGATCGTGCGCGACTGGTCGGCTATGGAACGGGTGATGGCCTGCCGGATCCACCACGTCGCATACGTGGAGAACTTGAAGCCCTTGGCGTAGTCGAACTTCTCGACCGCGCGCACCAGGCCCGCGTTGCCCTCCTGGATCAGGTCGAGCAGGGGCAGCCCGGCCCGCGGATAGCGGCGGGCGACGGCGACGACGAGCCTGAGGTTGGAACGGATGAATATGTCCTTGGCGCGCTCGCCCTCGGCGACCAGCGCCTCCAGCTCCTCGCGCGAGGCCCCGCCGGCTTCGCTCTCCGCCGCCCCGTCGAGGATCTGCCGCGCGAAAACGCCCGCTTCGACGATCTGCGACAGCTCGACCTCCTTGGCGGCATCGAGCAGCGGTGTGCGCGCGATCTCGTCCAGGTACATGCCGACCAGGTCGCGATCGGCGATCTCCCCGCCCACGGCGCGAACACTGCTTGCCCGGTTGGTCCCGCCGGTGGCGGACGAACGACGGGCGACGGCACGGGTTGCCATGCGTGCTCCCTTACTCAGTAGGTCGCGACACCCTTTCGGGTGCCCTGCATCCGATGGAAACAACGACTGGAATCCGGACAGAATTCCCACGACCGGCATTCATTTTCGCGATCATGCAGTACCCTGTCGCGCCACCAGGGGAGGTCACATGACAGTGCCGGGCACGGACGTGCAGGTCAGGGCGGGGATCGAGAGCGATCTGGAGGCTCTTACGGACATCTACAACCATTACGTCCGTGAGACCGCCCTCACATTCGACACAGTCCCCTTCACTCCCGCCCAACGCCTCCCGTGGCTGCGTTCCCATCCCGAAGACGGCCCCCACCGGCTCCTGGTTGCTCAGGATGTCCGCAATGCGGGTGAAACGAGCGGGACGGGCCCCCGGTTCCTGGGGTACGCCACCAGTAGTCCTTTCCGCCCCAAGGCGGCGTACTCCACCTCCGTCGAGGTCAGCGTCTACTGCTCCCCCGACGCCACGGGCCGCGGCGTCGGCACGCTCCTGTACACGGCGCTCTTCGAGGCACTCGCCGGCCAGGACGTGCATCGCGCGTACGCGGGCATCGCCCAGCCCAACGCCTCCTCGGTCCGGCTGCACGAGCGCTTCGGCTTCCGGCACATCGGGACGTACGAGGAGGTCGGCCGGAAGTTCGACCGCTACTGGGACGTCTCCTGGTACGAGAAGCGGCTGGGAACGCCCTAGTCCCGCACCCGGCCGCATACGGGACCGCAGACCTAGTCCCGCGACGGCCGCGCACGGGACCGCAGCCCGTTACCGGACGCCGTCGCGGTGCCTAGCGTGGCTCCGTATGGACCTCACGGCAGCCACCGCGCCCGACACCTCAGGAACCCTCGACGAAGCACTGGAACGACTGCACGCCTTCGGCCCCGAGCGGGGCGGCTGGCTGAGCAATCACGCCCCGATGGCCGTGGAGGCGCTGGTGCGCCACGGCCAGGCACCCGGGGTGCACCGCTGGCTCGACCACTACCGGGCGAAGCTGGAGGACATGCCGGACCGGGTCGCCGAGGTGACCCCTTCGAGCTGGCCGGAGGCGCTGGGCGACCCGCGGCGCATGGCCGACTGGACGGCCTACTTCGTGCGCGAGACGGCCGGCCGGCCCTGGCGCGAGGTGCTCGCCGAGTGGTGGCCGCGGCTGCTGCCCGGCATCGCGGCGGGCGCCACGCACCCGGTGATCCGTGTCGGCCACAGCGTGCGCACCCTGCTGGACGCCGAGGAGAACGCGCCCCGCGTCACCGAACTGGCCCATGCGCTCGGCTACTGGGCGGCCCGCCATCAGCCGCTGCCGTCGCTGTCCGCACTCGCCCCGGCGGCCGACGCCGCGGCCGCCCTGGACGCCGTGGTGCCCGTGCCCGAGCAGAGCGGCGGCATCCGGGACCGGCTGGGACAGCTGACCGCGTTCCCGGCGTGGCCGGAACAGCCCGTGGCCGGCCCCGAGGCCGCCCGCGCCCGGCTGACGGAGCTGGTTCGGGCCGCCACCCATCGTTACGCGACGTACGGATACGGCGAGCCGATCATGCTGGTGCACGCCGCCACCGCGCCCAACGCCGTGCTGCGCACGCTGCCCGCGCTCCCGCGCGAGCTGTGGGCGCCGAGCCTGGACGCGGCCTGGGCGGCGAGCGCGGCGGTCACCGCCGCCTACTCACCGGCACGGCCCGCCGATCCCGCGCCCGTGCCCGCCGGGCTGTCCCCCGAGGAGGTCTTCGCGCGGGCTGCCGCCCATGGCGACGACCACACCATCAAGTTCACCGACACCGCGCTGGACATCGGCGACGCGACCGCGCTGGCCGCCGCGCTCCGCTCGGTCGAGCTGAACCCGCCGGCTCTCTGACCGCCCCGCACCGCCCCGCCCCTCTCCTGCCTCAGCCGAACTGCACCGAGCGCTTGGCCAGCCCCATCCAGAACCCGTCGATCACGCTGCGCCCCTGCCCCAGCTCCTGCTCCGCGGCGCCGAGCGTGACGAAGAGGGGGGCGAAGTGCTCGGTGCGGGGGTGGGCGAGCCGGCCGGCCGGGGACTTGTGCTCGAAGTCCAGCAGCGCGTCGATGTCCTGCGCCTGGAGTGCGCGGTGCCCCCAGTCGTCGAACTCCGCCGACCAGCCGGGCACGCCGCCGCCCGTATGCCGCAGCGCGGCCAGGTTGTGCGTGAAGAAGCCGCTGCCGACGATCAGGACGCCCTCGTCGCGCAGCGGCGCGAGCTTGCGCCCGATGTCCATCAGCTTCTGCGGGTCGAGCGTCGGCATGGAGATCTGCAGCACCGGGATGTCGGCCTCGGGGAACATCTCCACCAGCGGGACGTACGCCCCGTGGTCGAGGCCCCGGTCGGGGATGTCCTGGACCGGCGTACCGGCGCCGCGCAGCAGCTTGCGGACGCTGTCGGCCAGCTGCGGGGCCCCGGGGGCGCCGTACCGCACCTGGTAGTAGTGCTCGGGGAAGCCCCAGAAGTCGTAGACCAGCGGGATCGTCTCGGTGGCGCCGAGCGCGAGCGGCGCCTCCTCCCAGTGGGCGGACACCATGAGGACGGCGGTGGGGCGCGGGAGACCGGCGGACCAGGCCGCGAGCTCACCCGGCCAGACCGGATCGTCGGCCAGCGGCGGTGCGCCGTGGGAGAGATAGAGGGCGGGCATGCGCTCCGCGGTGACTGTCATGACACTCCCCATCCACTGCTGATCGAGGTAAGTCTTCTACCGGGACCTTCAGAAGGAACAGTTCTTTAATCTTCAAGTTCCTACGTTCGGAGACCTTAGCTCTATCTTGTTCAACTTTCAAGAAAAGGTCGTACAGTGGAGTACATGACCACGGCATCCACAAGTGAGCAGACGCGTTGGCTCACCGACGAAGAACAGCGCGTCTGGCGTGCGTACCTCCACGCCACCACGCTGCTGGAGGATCATCTCGACCGCCAGTTGCAACGCGATGCCGGTATGCCGCACATCTACTACGGACTGCTCGTCCAGCTCTCCCAGGCACCCCGCCGTCAGAAGCGGATGACCGAACTGGCCAAGGACGCCAAGATCACCCGCTCCCGGCTCTCGCACGCCGTCGCCCGGCTGGAGAAGAGCGGCTGGGTGCGGCGCGAGGACTGCCCGTCCGACAAGCGCGGCCAGAACGCGGTCCTCACGGACGAGGGGTACGCGATGCTCCGCCGCTCGGCCCCGGGCCACGTCAGTGCCGTACGCCAGGCGATGTTCGACCGGCTCACCGCCGAGCAGGTGCACTCGCTCGGCGAGATCATGCAGGTCATGGCGGCCGGACTGCAGCCGGAGGGCACGGACGCGGACCTCCCCTGGCTCCGCTGACACCACCGCACCACGGCCTCCGCCCCCTGCCCGAACGCGCCTCTGCCCCGGTTCAGTCGAACGGAACCGGGGCAGAGTTCGCTTCGCACCGCGTCACGGCACGCCGCGCGCGCGAGGGGGTCAGTGCGCGACGACAGGCACCTTGAACTCGTCCTCGACGGCGTCGGCGGAACCGGTGCCCCCGGACGCCGTGGTCGTCGACGACGGACGGCCGGCGTTGATGAAGGTCCCCGCGATCGCGGCGGCCACCACCAGGATGCCGACGGCCCACCAGATGGCGCCGGTGAAGCCGTGCACCATCGACTGGAGCTTCAGCAGCTCCGGGTCGGTGGCACCGAGCGCGGCGTGCGAGGTGGCGTACGCCGTGGCGGCGGAGGCGGCGATGGTGTTGAGCAGCGCCGTGCCGATCGCACCGCCGACCTGCTGCGAGGTGTTGACCATCGCGGAGGCGACACCGGCGTCACGCGGCTCGATGCCGTGCGTGGCCAGCGACATGGCGGGCATGAACGCCGTGCCCATACCCAGACCCAGCAGCAGCTGACCGGGCAGGATGACCGCCGCGTAGGACGAGTCGATCTCCAGCTGCGTGAGCAGCAGCATGCCGACACCCGCGGTCAGGAAGCCGGGCGCCATCAGCATGCGGGCCGGGACCCGCGTCATCAGCCGGGCGCCGATCTGCGTCGAGCCGGTGATCATGCCGACGATCATCGGCATGAAGGCGAAGCCCGTCTTGATCGGCGAGTAGCCCTTGACGACCTGGAGGTAGTACGTGAGGAAGAGGAACAGGCCGAACATCGCGATGATGGCCAGACCCAGGGAGAGGTAGACGCCACCGCGGTTGCGGTCCATCACGACGCGCAGCGGGAGCAGCGGCGACTTGACCTTGGCCTCGACCAGGACGAACGCCAGCAGCAGGACGGCGGAGGCGACGAACGTACCGATGGTCAGCGCGTCCGACCAGCCGCTGGACTCGGCGCGGGTGAATCCGTACACCAGCGAGACCAGACCCAGCGCGGACAGGACGACGCCCGGGATGTCGAGCGACGAACGGTTGCGGCTGCCGGCCGGCTCACGGATGACGAAGTACGCACCGGCGGCGGCGACGATCGCGAACGGGATGTTGACGAAGAACGTCCAGCGCCAGTTCAGCGTCTGGGTGAGCAGACCGCCGAGGATCAGACCGACGGCGCCACCGCCACCGGCGATCGCACCGTAGATGCCGAACGCCTTGGCGCGCTCCTTGGCATCGGTGAACATCACCGCGAGCAGCGACAGGGCCGCCGGGGCGAGCAGCGCGCCGAACACGCCCTGGAGAGCGCGGGAGCCGAACAGCATGCCCTGGTTCTGCGCCGCGCCGCCGAGTGCGGAGGCCAGCGCGAAGCCGATCAGGCCGACGACGAAGGTGCGCTTGCGGCCCCAGAGGTCGGCGATCCGGCCTCCGAAGAGCAGCAGTCCGCCGAAGGCGAGGGCGTAGGCGGTGATGACCCACTGCTTGTTGGCATCGGTGATGCCGAGGTCGGTCTGCGCGTGCGGGAGCGCGATGTTCACGATGGTGGCGTCGAGCACGACCATCAACTGGGCGAGGGCGATGAACGCCAGCGCCTTCCAGCGACTGGGGTCCGGGAGTCGGATATCAGCTGTTTTTGACATGGGAGTAGCCACCTAAGGACGCGCGAGGGCGCGCGGGGTCGTGAACCGTGAATTCGGTGAAGGCCGGACGGAAGCGGGGGGTCGGGCTCCGACGGGAGGTCAGAGGCCGGAGATGAGAGGTCGCAGGGGCATGGAGGCAGAAGGAGGGAGTGGCCGAGGCGTGACGGACACGCGGCCGGGCGCCGTTCGGGAACCCGGCGCGGTGGTCAGCTCCGGCGCCGCAGATCCTCCAAGGTCGCCGCCGTTCCGGGCAGGACGGACCGGGCCGGGGCCTCCAGTCCGTCCAGGAACAGCTGGATGTGGCGATGGGTGAACCGGTCGATGTTCGGGCAGGCGATGCCGGGCAGCGGCCGGGTGAGCTGGGAGAGGACGACCAGTACGTCACCGACGGCGATGTCGGTACGCAGGCGCCCCGCGGACATGGCGCGCCCGACGAGCCCTTCGACGGCCTCTTCGAGGCGCCGGCGCTCGGCGAGCAGTTCGGGATGGTCCTTGTCGAAGCCGCCGGACAGCATGGGGCACAGGGCCCCGATCCGTTCGTCGGCCGCCGCGTGCACGAAGCGGCTGAGCGCGACGAAGGGGTCGGACTCCTCCGTCGCGGCCTCCTCGGCGCGGTCGGTGGTGCGGGAGGTGACCGCGAGGACGACCTCATGGGTCAGGGCGGCCCGGTCCGGGAAGTTCCGGTAGAGGGTGGCGTTGCCGACACCTGCGCGGCGGGCGACCTCGTCGAGCGGCACATCGGGCCCGAACTCGACGAACATCTCGCGCGCGGCCGTCACGATCCGCTCCCGGTTGCGCAGCGCGTCGGCCCTCGGCCGGGGCGTACGCGGCTGCGCGGTGCCGGTTGCGGTACGGGTGACGGTGTCCACGGCGGCGCTCCTTCTTCTCCTGCGTCAGTAAGTGCGGCACCCCTTCGACGTAACCGGGGACCGCTTCCCCGTTTCGCGGGGACACCGGTGCAAACGGGGAAATGATCCCCGCTTATTTCCCGCCTCAATGTGACCTGAGTCACACCCCTGGAAATCCGCCGAAAACCCACCGATCGGCGCACCCAACGCGCGGGTCCGCACCGCCCGGCCGAGGCTGATCGACAGAGCGCAGTCAGGGTCGGCCGACTGCCGCGGACCCGAAGGCGCCTCTATGCAGCAGCCCCGCCACCGGATACGCAAGCACCGTCGTCCGGTAGCCCTCGGCGCGGCAACAGCCCTGGTCATCGCAGCTCTGGCCTCGGCCAGCAGCACCCTCCCCCTGCCGAGCCGGGCCTCCGCAGGACCGATGACCACCGCCCGGTCGGCCGGTCTCGCCCCGTGCCGGATATCGGCGACCATGGGGGTGCAGATGTCGGAGGGCATGCCCACCCAGCCCGGCTACGCCCGTTCCACCGGTCAGGTCCACGCGCTGAACCTGATGATCGACTTCCCGGACGCGCCGGGGAAGGAACCGGCGATGGACCGGCTCGCGGAGTTCTTCCCGCAGACCACGGACTGGTTCCGCACCAGTTCCTACGGCCGGCTCACCTATGTGCCGGAGGCCCCGGTGAAGACGTGGCTGCGGATGCCGTTGCCGTTCTCGGAGTACGGGATCGAGCGCGGATCACCGTACGAACCCGGCTACCGCCACCTCGTCCAGGACATCGTCGCCGCCGCCGACCCGAAGGTGGACTTCAGCGCGTACGACCTGGTGAACATCCTGGTCACCCCGAACGCCGGCCCCTCGGCCCTGGACACCGTGCTGTCCGTGACGTTCTCGGGCAACGACGACGCCCCCTACGCGGACGGGGTGCCGCTCTCCAACACCTCGTTCGTCTACAGCCGCCAGGACGACGGCTCGGGCTCGTACGCCCAGACCGGCTACCGCGTCCTGCCGCACGAGAACGGCCACGTCTTCGGCCTCCCCGACCTCTACACGATGGAGGGCGGCGGCTCCGTCGGGCACTGGGACATCATGTCGGAGGACTGGGGCGCCAACAACGACCTGCTGGGCTGGCACAAGTGGAAGCTCGGCTGGCTCGACAACAGCCAGATCAGCTGCGCCGCGCAGTCCGGCACCAGCGACCACGTACTGGAACCGCTGGCCACCCACGGCGGCACCAAGCTGGCGTTCGTCCCGCTGACGGCGGAGTCCGGCTACGCGGTCGAGGTGCGGACCCAGGCCGGCAACGACCAGGAGGTCTGCCGGCCCGGCGTGCTGATCTACAAGGTGAGCTCGGACGTCGACACCGGCCAGGGGCCCGTGTCGGTCACGGACAGCACCAAGGACAGCAGCGGCTGCACCCGGCTGCCCAACGTGCACGCCGAGCTCTCCGACGCCCCGTTCCAGCCCGGCCAGACCTATGACGACCGGGCCAACGGCATCAGCATCTCGGTGGTCGACAAGGACGCCAAGGGGAACTACCGGGTACGGATCACCCGCCCCTGATCACCCGCCCCCGGCCGCTCCCAGCTCGCGCTCCACCGGCCCGCGCAGCTCGCGCTTGAGGATCTTCCCGGTGGCGTTGCGGGGCAGCGGCCGGTCGGACAGCAGCACATGGGCGGGCACCTTGAACGCGGCCAGGCTGCGCCCCACGTGCTGCCGCAGCTCCTCGGCCGTGGCACCGGCGCCGGGGCGGAGCCGGACGACCGCGGCGACCTCCTCGCCGAGCACCGGATGGGCCACCCCCAGCACGGCCGCGTCCTCCACGTCCGGATGGTCGTGCAGCACGGACTCGACCTCGACGCAGTACACGTTCTCGCCGCCGCGGATGACCATGTCCTTGATCCGGTCGACGACACTGACCCGCCCGTCCCGGACCACCGCCAGGTCTCCGGTACGGAACCAGCCGCCGCTGAACGCCTGCGCGGTGGCCTCCTCGTCCCGCCAGTAGCCGCGGACCAGCGCCTGGCCGCGCAGCCACAGCTCCCCGACCTCTCCCTCGGGCAGCGCCTCCCCCGCCGGACCGGAGATCCGCACCTCGGTGCTCGGCGTCGGGCGGCCGACACTGCCCGGATGGGTCCGGTACTCGGCGCCGAAGTTCGCCAGGACGCCGCCACTGGTCTCGGTCAGCCCGTAGCCGTTGCGCGGCTCGATCCGCTCCCCGAACCGGGCGGTCAGCCGGCCGACCAGGTCGGCCGGTGCGGCCGCCCCGCCGGTGTTGAGCATCTGGAGGCTCTCCAGCCCGTCCCCCGCGCCGGCGGCCGCGGTGAGCAGCTGGAGCGCGGTCGCCGGCACCCCGGCGTAGTGGGTGACGCGGTGTTCCCGGATCAGCCGCAGCGCCTCGTCCGCGTCCCACTTCCGCATCAGGACCAGGGCGCCGCCCGCGGACATCGCGGCATAGAGGCCGGTGAACGCGGCGACGTGGAAGAACGGAAACGTCAGCAGGGTGACGGGAGCGGGCCCCTGCCCCGGAATGACCCCCCGGGCCAGCGCGGAGGCCGCCGCGTGGAACCGCGGATTGCGCGCGGCGCCCGCCTGGGCGAGCTGCGTGGCGACGGCCCCCTTGGGCCGGCCGGTGGTGCCGGAGGTGTAGATGATCGTCGCGTCGTCCTCGGGCCTGATCTCCACCTCGGGCGGCGCGGCGTACGGATCGGGCTCGGGCAGATCCTCGTACCACTCGACGCCCGCACCGGGCTCCCGGCCGTCCGCCTCCGCGCCGGAGGGCTGCCGGAGGTCCCCGCCATGGAAGACGACCACCCGCGCCCCGGCGCTCCGGGCCCAGCCGACGACCCTCGGCAGCCGTTCCCCGTCTACGAGGAGCACCCGCGGCCCGGAGTCGTCGAGCGCGTACGTGAACTCGTCCTCGGTCCACCAGGCGTTGAGCGGGACGGCGACCAGCCCGGCCAGCTGGGCGGCCCAGAACGCGATCTGCCACTCGGGATGGTTGCGCATCGCGATCACGGCCCGGTCGCCCGGGCGGAGCCCGTGCACCTCGCTCAGCCGGCACGCGAGGGCGGAGGCGGCGGCGAAGAACTCCCCGTACGTGTAGCTGCGCTCCTCCGCGACCAGGAACGGCTGGTCCCCGAACGCCCAGGTGGTCTCCACGAACTCCCGGAGGGTCCGGGGCCCGTCCGCGTACACGAGCTGCCCCGCCTCCGGCCCGTCCTCGGCCCGCACGACAGCGAACGGACCGCCGGGCCCGGTCAGCACGGAGGGGACGGGTGCGGGCGGTGCGGACGTGGGTGGAGTGGACGTGGGCGGAGTGGACGTGGGCGGAGTGGACGTGGGCAGAGTGGACGTGGGCAGAGTGGACGGGGGTGGAGTGGACGGGGTCGGATCGGTGTGCGGCACGAGCGACCTCTCTAAGCGCTTGCTCAGGGCTTTCGCGACGCTATGCCCGCACCCGCCCCCCGTCAAGGGATCACCGAGCCACCCGGCCCGTTTCCACGTACGACGGGATCCGGGAGAAACTGGCCACGGGGTGCCGGTGGCCGCGTGACGCGCAACGGAGCGCGTGTCCAGGTGTCAGCAGACGTCCGAGGGGCGTGGAGTCACGTCCCCCGTTGCCGAGCGACACCCTGGAGAACGCATGCCCCAACCCCCCGAGCCCACCTCTCCGCCTCCCCCTTCCTCCTCCCCCGCCCCCACCCTGATCGGCTCCGTACAACGAGCCCTGCGCCTGATGGAAGCGGCGGCGGACCACCCGCAGGGCGCCACGGCGAAACAGCTGGCCCGCCGCGCCGATCTGCCGCTGAGCACGACGTACCACCTGCTGCGCACCCTGGTGCACGAGCACTATCTGCGCCGCGATCAGGGCCTGTACGTGCCGGGGGACGCCGCCTGCACACTCACCCGCACCAGCGCCCGGGCCGCCGCCGACCTCCCGCACTGGCTGACCGAGGTGGCGCGGGACCTGGACGCCGCGGCCTACTACGCGCTCTATCTGGACGGTGAGGTCCGGCTCACGCACGCCGTGGACGGCCCGTCGCACTCGGGCGTCGAGGAGTGGGCCCCCTTCGGCGCGTCCGCCCACGCGCACGCCATCGGCCTGTGCCTGCTGGCACAGCTCGACGACGCCCCCCGCCGGGACCACCTGGACCGCCATCCACCGCTGCCGCTGACCCGGAACACGGTGACGGACCGGGACCTCGTGCTCAGTCGGCTGGCCCGTATCCGGAGGGCGGATCCGGTGCTGGAGACGGAGGAGTACGCCCTGGGTACGGTCTGTGCCGCCGTGCCCATCACGATCGGCGCGGTGCCCTCGGCCATCGCGATCTCGCTCCCACTGAGCGAGGCGCACCGCCTGCACGCCACCGCGCAGCGGCTCAAGGCACGGAGCGAACGGACGCTGACGTCGTTCTCGTTCACGGTGAACGCAGACCCGGCCCCAGCCCCGGCCCCGGCCCCGGACTCACCGGCCTGACCCCCACGCCCCCGCTCACACTCCCCCGCCCTCTCCCTCTCACCCTCCCTCTCCCCCTGACCTGCGGCGACCGAACCGGTCAGGAATCGAGAAGCACCCGCACCCGCCCCGTCACTAGCGTGAAGCGCATGAACTCCATCGAATCCCTCACCCTCGAGGTGGCCGACACGACGGCCGCCAACCGCTTCTACACCGCCTTCGGCCTGAGCACCCAGGTACTCCTGCGCGCCTCGGACGCACCCACCACCGGATTCCGCGGCTTCTCGCTGTCCCTCACGGTGTCCCAGCCGGCCGACGTCCGCGGCTTCGTCGACGCCGCAGTGGCCGCCGGCGCCACAGCGCTGAAGCCCGTCTCGAAGTCCTTCTGGGGCTACGGCGGCGTCGTCCAGGCCCCGGACGGCACGATCTGGAAGATCGCGACGTCGACGAAGAAGGACACCGCCCCGGCCACCGGCCACATCGACCAGCTGGTGCTCCTGCTGGGAGTCTCGAACATGACCGCCACCAAGCGGTTCTACGTCGACCGCGGCTTCACGGTGGCGAAGAGCTTCGGCAGCAAGTACGTCGAGTTCGACACCGGGGACAGCCCCGTCAAGCTGGCCCTCTACGGCCGCCGCGCCCTCGCCAAGGACGTCGGCGTCCCCATCGACGGCACCGGCTCGCACCGCCTCGCGATCACCTGCGCCACCGACGCCTTCACGGACCCGGACGGCTTCGGCTGGGAGGCCGCGTCCCTGGCATCCACCTCCTGACCGGGAACCCGTCTCCGCAGGTCACCCGGCCTGCGGAGCCCGCCGACCCGGCCATGCGCCTTATGGGGGCGCACCCTCGAAGCGCGATCCGCTAGGCTGTCAGCGCCCAGTTGCCTTCGTAGCTCAGGGGATAGAGCACCGCTCTCCTAAAGCGGGTGTCGCAGGTTCGAATCCTGCCGGGGGCACAAGCGAAAAGACCCCGGACCGATCATGGTCCGGGGTCTTTGACATCTACAGCTGACCTCAACGGCGGCGGTCACTCACGACCGGGCCGCCTCTTGAGCAGTCTGTCCATGTGGCTGATTGCCTCGCGCCGGGTGTCCTGGACAACGTGCGTGTACACGTCCATCGTGATGCCGATCTGGCTGTGGCCGAGGATCTCCGTCACGACACGAGGAGCCACCCCGGCCGCAGTCAGGATCGTGGCACAGCCGTGCCGGGCATCGTGCAGGCGGATAACCCGGAGGCCGGCGGATTCGGCAACGCGAGTGAACGAGCGGTAGACGTTCCGCGGCTCCCCCATGGGCTGCCGGACTCGCAGGAAGCTCAATGGGCCATGATCACTCGCCCCACGGAAGATGCCCTCCAATGCCCTGGAGTCGACCTCGTGACCACGAGTATCAGCCTGTTCCAACGGCTCCCGGGCGCCTACCCTCAGAGGGTGATAGCAGGGATTCGAGGGGGAGGTAAGTGACGGGCTTTCTGTTCTGGGTCATAGGTAGCTTCTTCTTCTTGCTGGGGTTGTTCTGCCTCTTCGTCGCCGTCCTGATGTTCTCAAGTTGGCGGCAAGGCATAAAACGTGCGCCAGCCTGGAAGTTCCTGCTGTGGACGTTCGCAGGGATCGGCTCCGAAGGGCTCATGGTGGTCTTCTACACATGCAAGCCGTGCGGTGCTGTCCGCGCCGGGCAGTGACTCAGCCCGCGTGGTCGCCACCGACGTGCCAGAGGGCGTTGTGACGGGAGCCGAGGTGGAGGCGTCTCCACCTCTGGCGGTGAAGCGAGGTCACAGGTTCCGATGTGGCGCGAGGGGCTGGCCGGGACGGCACTGTCGGTGGACTACCAGCGCATCCTGGCCGCGATCGATGATCGGATCCGTCTCGGTCAAGGGCCGCTGACCTGTCAGGAGATGGCCACCGCGTTCGGCCTGGACGTGCTGCCTGCCAAGGTGGAGGGGCTGCGGTCGAAGGCGAAACGCCTGGTCTCGCGGGACTGGCTGGCCGAGGGTGTCGACCACCAGTTCCGCATCCCGCCCGGCACCGGCAGCGGCCGGACCACAGAGCACTCCGCATCCGTCATGTCCGAGGGATACCGCCGAACACGCTCCGGGTGGCCGGCCGCATTCCCGAACCGGTGACCGACACAATCACACGACAGAGCAGCCGAGTTGAACCCCACCGGCGCGAGCACGCACAAATGCGGCAACAGGGTCTCCCGGATCTCGGCCGGCTTCGCAACCCCGAGCTACCAAGAGGCCCTGCCTTCACGCCCACAGCCGACCGCGATCACCCGAACGAGACTCCCGTTCGACGCCCACCCCTCACGATCGGAACGACAACAGCTACTTGGCCGCCTGGTCGGTCAGTGGGACGGAGATGCCGTCGCGCCCGGCGGTCCGATCGGCATCGGTCTGTTCATCCTCATCGAAGGTGGCGGTTTCGGGTTCTCGGCGAGTAAGTCCGAGCCCGCGCCTGAGCCGCGATGCGTGTGCATCGCCACGATCGTTCCGTTTACAGAACGTTCTGTTTATGGAACGCTAGTCGGTGCACGCGGTGCTGAGGGACCGTGTGCAGAACGCGGCTGCGGAGTCGGAGGTGTATCGCATCCGCATCCAGAGCGGGGCGGTGCAGTGCTCGGCTCATGTGCCGTGCGCGGAGGAGCACTTGCTGGTCTTCAGCGGCACGGCGCGGGTCGGTCCCGCCTCCGCCCCGTTCGAGGTGAGCCCGGGCAGCCACGCACGGTGGGCGGCGGATGTACCGCATCAGTACGAGGCGGTGGGGAGTGATGTGGAGGGGGTGTTGGTGGTGCGCTACCCGGTGGAATGAGACCCCTACGCCACACCACCCGACGCCAGGCCACGACCACCGGCGATCGGTCGTGGGTTCCACCGCCGCGGCAGGAGATCGACAGTACCCAGTCGGGCAGGCCCCGATCCGGTGGTCGATTCGGCAAGGACAGGAGCAGCCGGGCGTGCCGGTGCCGGGTGGCGATTCCATGCAAAGCCAGCTACGTCATCGAGAGACAGGATGATCCCAGTACATGCATATACGTATAGCGCGCCCAGACGAACTACCTTCCCTCGTCGAGCACTCCGGCCAGCCCGAGCGCAACGCCGGGACGGCCGCCTACCTCACCGACCTCCTGGCCAAGAAGTGCACCCGGCCAGAGTGGTGTCTGGTCGCGGAGGACGAAGCCGGTCGGCTCACCGCGGCCACCGCACTATGGACCCTTCCCGGGAACGACATCCCGATGGCCCTGGTGCTCCTTGAGACACCGTGGGACGAGCCCGGCCTGGCCACCGGCCTGGCACTGCTGGCGGAGGCCGCCGCCTTGGCCGACTCGCTCGGCGCCACGGAGCTGGAGCACGTCACGGACTCGCCGACGCAGCCGCCGCAGTACCAGGCGGAGCCGGAACGGCGCACCGAGCTTCTCCGTCTGGCGGGCTTCGAGCACGCCCGTGACGGTCGCCGCTTCCGCCGTCGCACCGGGGCTGAACTCACCTCGCATGATGACCGATTGACCTGGCATTCGCTGCCCAGTCTGGGCCGTGAGCCGTTCATCGCTCTCCTCGCCGAGGCGATTCCGACCAGTGCCGACGCCCAACTCGCCGCCAGGGTCGCCCGGCATGGCGCCCGGCGTGCCGCGGAGAGCCTCTTCGCGGACATGGAGGAGTTCTCCCACGATCCCTCCTGGTGGGAACTCGGCTACGCTCCGGACGGCACGCCGGCCGCTCTCAGCCTCCCCGCCCGAAACCCCTCGATCGCGGTGATCGGCCTGGTGGCTGTATCTCCCGCCTGCCGCGGCAACGGCTACGCGACGGCGGTGGTGGCCCGCGGCACGCGGCTGTTGGTCGAAGCGGGCGCAGAGGAGATCCGCGGCGACTGCGACGCGGCCAACACGGCGATGATCATGGCTTTCGAACGGGCGGGCTACGAGAACTTCGCCGACCGCCAGGAGTTCACCCGCCGGTTGTGAGCGGGGGCTGCTCCCGCGCCGTAACGCATGCTGAGTGGCACCTCCCCACCCCAGTTGGTAGGGCTGGACGAGGGTGCTCTGGTGCCCGGCCCCGCCGACATGGTCAGGGCGCCAATAGTGTCGCGGAACTCATGCCCCCCGCGCGCCCCGTGTTCCTCGGTCTCGCGGGCCGTCCGGAGCTCCGGGAGATCGCCGGAGGATGGGCGCACCGCGAGGACATCCATACCGCCGGCACGGACAACCGGCCGGCCGACGTCATCCTGATCCGCGCGGATGCCCATATCGCCTGGGCCTGCACCCGTTGGTGCATCCTGCGACACGCTCTTGCCCGAGCTGCCGCAGACCCCGCTCGCCAGGTTCGGGTTCCCTGCGACCGACGAGGAACTGAGGCACCAGAGCCTGCCACCGACCGCGTACCCACAACGCCCACACGATGAGGAAGCCCGCCATGCCCGTACCTGCTGACCCCACCGTCGTGCATCCGATGCCCGGCCAGCCACGGGTCGTCCAGCTCAGACCGCTGGTGAAGTCCCCGCTGATCGAGGTGGGGGAGTACTCCTACTACGACGACCCCGATGACGCGACCGCGTTCGAGACCCGCAACGTGCTGTACCACTACGGTCCGGAGAAGCTGGTCATCGGCAGGTTCTGCGCGCTGGGCACCGGGGTGCGGTTCATCATGAACGGCGCCAACCACCGCATGGACGGCCCCTCCACCTTCCCCTTCCCCACCCTCGGCGGCTCCTGGTCGGACCACTTCGATCTGCTCACCGGACTGCCGAACCGGGGCGACACCGTCGTCGGCCACGACGTCTGGTTCGGGCACGGCGCCACCGTGATGCCCGGGGTACGGATCGGCAACGGCGCGATCATCGGTGCCGGCTCGGTGGTCACCAAGGACGTGCCCGACTACGGGATCGTCGGAGGCAACCCGGCCCGCCTCATCCGCACCCGGTACGACGACCGGGACATCGCCCGGCTGCTCGCCCTGGCCTGGTGGAACTGGCCCCCGGAGCACATCAGCGAGCACATACGGACGCTGATGTCCGGCAGCGTCGACGAGCTGCAGGACGCGGCACCCCGCCTCCCGCACCCGTAGGCCGGCGCCACGCGCTCATCACCTCCTCTCCGAAAAGAGCCGCCACCGTGCCCACCACCACTGATCGGCCGACCTTTGCCGGCTGGCTCAAAGGCCATGCCACCCCACTCATGCACCTCGACCCGACAGCACCCCTGGACGACCTGGAACCGCTGGGCGACCTCCTGGACAGTGCCCGCGTGGTCGGCCTCGGTGAACACTCACACTTCATCGACGAGTTCGCCGTGATGCGCCAACGCGTCCTGCGGTTCCTCGTTGAACGCTGCGGCTTCACCGTCCTGGCCTTCGAGTACGGCTTCTGCGAAGCCCTACCCCTCGATGCCTGGACCCGCGGCTCGGGAACGGACGACGGCCTCTCCGCGCTCCTGGCGAACGCGGTCCCCATCGGGCTCCAGGATCCGCTGCGCTTTCTCCGCCGCCACAACCGCACCGTCGCAGAGCCGGTGCGGTTCGCAGGAATCGATATCCCGGCGGCTGGCGGATCGCTGCTTCCCGCCCTCACACCGGTCACCGACTACCTTCGCCACATCGATCCGGAGACCCTGCCGGCGCTCCAGAGCGTGACCACGATCGCCGCCTCCTTCGCCGGTGACTCCGCGGCAGTGGCCGCACCCGCATGGGCGCGTCTGACCACCAACGAACAGGACACCCTCAGCGCACTTCTTGCGCGACTGCTCATCCGGTTTCGCGCCCTGAAGCCGCTGTATCTCTCCCGCGGAGACCGGCACAGCTACGACACCTCCCTGCGCTGCCTGGAGGCCGCCTGCCACGGCGACTACACCTTCCGTGCGATGGCGGGCCTCTTCGCCGGAGACGGGCTCACCGCCGACACCTCTGCCCGCGACTTGTACATGGCGGAATCGCTTTTGTGGCACCTCGACCGGCTCAAGCCCACAGACCGCGTCGTACTGATGGCCCACAACGCCCACCTCCAGAGGACGCCTATCGCTTTCGACGGCCACCTCACGGGACTTCCCATGGGTCAGCACCTGCACCACGCCCTCGGTGACGCGTACTTCGCCCTTGGCCTGACCAGCATCACCGGCCACACCGCCGACATGCGTCGCGACGAGACAGCTCCCTTCGGATTCACCGTCCACGACACCCCGCTGGAGCCACCCGCGCCGGGAAGCGTCGAATCGGCCTTCGCCGAGGCCGGCCTTGGCCACGCCGTCGCCGGTCTTCGTCAGGCCCGGGCTGAGCAGCTCAACGGCCCCGACCGCATTCGGATGCAGAACATCTACCAGCACACCCCGGTCGTCGACGCGTTCGACGGCATCCTCAGCACACCCGCCTCCACTACCACCAACCTGGAGAAGCCATGACCAGCAGGTTCACCGAACTCATCGTCCCTTGACACGACCCGCACCGGCTCGCGGCCTTCTCGTGCCAAGCCCTGGAGTACACCGTGATCACCCTGGTGGGTGGCAGGGTTTCCCGCCGCGGCTACGGCCAGGAACCCGTTCCCCACCGGCGGCGAGGGCCTGCGGTGCCGCTGGAATGTCGTTCGGCTCAACCCCGCAGATCGCCGCCGCCCCGATGACGAGCAGCGCCAGGGCGACGGTGCCGAGGCCCCAGCCGCCCACAAGGGACAAGCTCGCACCCGCGGTCAATAGCTGGGGCATTTCAGCCCCCATTTGCGATACCTGGGTTTCCGCTTGGACCGTTCCACCACCTCAAGGGACGGAATGCCCTGCTGCACTGCCTGATCCACCACCGCGACACCGCGACAGCGTACTGAGCAAACGTCAGATCCTCGGGTTGGGGTACCGGTTGTCGAACTGAACGCCGGGACGGATTTTCGATCATTGCCGGATGCGCTGTTCAACTGCGGCCGTCGACGTCCCGGAGCCGGCCGGTTACCGTAGCGAATCGCCGATCCGTCGGAAAAGCTGGTTTCCACTGGTGGACGGCACTTCTGAAGGTTCACTGTCGTGCGAGGGGGCACCAATGAGAATCCGCAATTCCATTTCCACAGCGGTCGTCGTGGCGACCGCTACCGTGGGCATGATCGCCGCAACCGGCAGTCCGGCCCAGGCCGACTGGGTACCACCGTTCAGGAAATGCACGTCATTCGATCAGAACGGATTCAAGGGCGACGTCTGCGTCGACCGGATCGGCCTCGGACCACAAGAATTCCTCGGCCTGGGCCACATCCAGGAATTCCCCAGCAACTGCGCCAAATTCCGGGTCGACGTCGTTGACCCCGATGGCACGGCGGTGCGTTCCGTGAACAACATCCCCTGCGCCACCGCCGCGGTTGGTACTGCTCGATATCTCGCCGAGCTGCACGTGAACGGCAGGGCGTATGCCCGCCTGGTCAGCTTCGACAGCGCGGGAAACACACTGCTGTCGGTCAACTCCGAGATCATCGTCTCCCCGTTCGACCACCATTGAGGGGCTGGGTACATCGGCCCACAGGGTTGTTCGCTCCGAGTACCAGGTAGGAGGCCCTGTCGTCCCAACGGGCGGCAGGGCTTTCGGCCTGATGAGGTCCGCCCGTCCCGTGCGTCTCAGACCCCACGCCGGTGGTCACCCACCAGCCCGGTCTCGTAGGCGACGATCACGAGCTGGGCGCGGTCACGCGCACGCAGCTTGGCGAGCAGCCGCCCGATGTGGGTCTTGACTGTGGCCGGGCTCAGATGGAGGTGCTCCGCCATCTCCGTGTTGGACAACCCCCGTGCGATCAGACCGAGTACCTCCAACTCCCGGTCGGTGATCCCGTCCAGCGTGCGACTGGGTGGGCGCGCAGGCTCGGGACGGCGGGCGAACTCCGCGATCAGGCGACGGGTCACCGAGGGGGCGAGCAGGGCCTCTCCCGCGGCGACGACTCCGATGGCGGTGAGGACCTCGGTCGGCGGGGTGTCCTTGAGCAGAAAGCCCGCGGCTCCGGCGCGCAGGGCGGCGTAGACGTACTCGTCCAGGTCGAAGGTGGTGAGGATGAGGACGCGGACGCCCGGCAGGGCCGGGTCCGAGCAGATCTTCCGGGTCGCCCCGATGCCATCGAGGTCAGGCATGCGTACGTCCATCAGCACGACGTCCGGCCTTTCACGGCGGGCGAGTTCGACGGCCTCCGCCCCGTTCGCGGCCTCGCCCACGGCCGTCATGCCGGGCGTGTGGTCGACGAGGACCCGGAAGCTGCCGCGCACCATCGCCTGGTCGTCGGCGATCAGTACCCGGACCGGGGGCACGTCGGTCATGGTCATCTGTTCCCTTCGGCCGGCAGGCGGACGGACACCGCGAAGCCGCCTTCCGGCCGGGGCCCCGCCTCGCAGCTGCCGCCGTACATCATCGCCCGCTCCCGCATACCCAAGAGGCCATGCCCGCGAGACGGTTCGCGGGCGGCCTGCCCACGTGCAGAGGGTGGCCCCTCGTCCGCGATGTCGATGCGGATCTCTCGCGCACCCGCCTCGACCGTGACCTGGCAGCGGGTCGGGGCGGCGTGCCGGACCGCGTTGGTGAGGGCCTCCTGGACGATCCGGTAGATGGTCAGCCGCGTCCCCTCGGCCAGGCCCTCCGTGGCGTGCACCGTCAGGTCGACGTCCACCCCGGCCCGGTGTGCCTGCGCGGCGAGCGAGCCGAGGCCGTCGAGATCCGGAACGGGTCCCAGAGGCGCGCCCTCGATACGCAGCACGCCGAGCGTGCGCCGCATCTCGGCCAGTGCGGAACGGCTTGTCTCCTCGATGACCTTGAGGGCGGCCCGCGCCTCCCGCGGGTCCGCCTCCGCCACATGCCCGGCGACGCCCGCCTTGACGGCGATCAGGCTCAGGTTGTGCGAGACGATGTCGTGCAGCTCACGGGCGATCCGCAGACGCTCCTCGTCCAGTGCACGCTCCGACCGACGCCGCTGTTCCCGGGCAGCCTCGGCCCGGCGGCCGCGCACGGTGAACCCCGCGCCCCAGGCCCCGCCGATCACCAGGAGCACGAGCCCTGCCACCCCGACGGCACCCCGCCAGTCCTCGGCGGGAGTCACCACCGCCTCGCCGAGGTACACGGCTCCGCACGCCACCGGCAGCGTGACCGCGAGCGCGGGCACGGACCTGCGGGCCGGCTCGGCCAGTCCGACCAGGTAGGCAGCGAGCCCGGCGGCGACGTACGGCTCACGGGGGATGTCGAGGAGCGATGCCGCGGCCAGAGCGGCCAGCACGGCCGCCAGGACCGCGAGCGGCCAACGGCGGCGTACAGCGATCGGCAGGCCGACCGTGGCGGCGATCAGCCAGCCGAGCCAGACCGGTCCCGTGTAGGCGGGTTGCCCGTCTTCGGCGGTCAGCCCGGTGAAGCCGACGTACACGGCAGTCAGGGCCAGGGCCGCGCCGAGGTCAAGGGCATAGAGATGGCCCTGCCCCTTGAGCTTCATGACCCGACCGTATCTGTACGCGCCCACTCAACCGGCCTGTCCCAGCAGCATCATCAGCCCGAGCGTCACCAGGGTCAGCGGCACCCAGCGCAGCACCGCCGCCCGACTGGGACGGGGCGCTTCACGCAGCAGCGCCACACCCAGCGGCACCAGTGCTGCGCACAGTCCGGTCAGGGCCACCAGCGACACAGGGGTGGTTCCCTTCAGCACCCCGAGGGGCAGTGCTGAGGTGAGGGCGAGTGCGGCAGCGCGGACCGGGCCGAGCACCCGGGTGCGCCAGGCGCCCAGTGCGAGGACCAGCCACCCGGCGAGGATGGCGAGGTTCAGCGTGGCGAAGACATGAAAGGCGCCGTAGCCGGCGTCGACCGATTCGGTGGCGGGCCCGACTCCCTGCGAACGCACGAGCTGAAAGGCCAGATGGTCCACCCCCGCGTGGAAGGCGCGGGCGAACAGCCCGAACATGACCAGCACTCCGCCCCACAGCCCCCATCCGGCACCGCGGGCCCCGATCCGTGCGGCCACCACGGCCACGGCGGGCCAGAGCAGCAGACTGCCCGCGGCAAAGAGGCCGTATGCGGTGGCCATCAGGGTGGGATGCCGCTCGTAAGCCGCGAGTTGATCGGGGTAGAAGAAGGGGAAGCGGGCCCGCAACAACGCGCCGGTCAGCATCAGGAGCGGGCCGAACACCATGGCGGTGCCGCCCACCCAACGCCCGGGAAAGCCGGTCCCCTCGAACCGCTCCACAGGCAGTGCGGCACGCAGTCGGACGCCGATCGTCGAGACCGCGGTGGCCTTGGATGTCGTCGGGTTCGTCATGCTGACGACGATGCCTGCGGCGTCCCCGCGGGGCGTCGGACCAGGAGCTGAACTGCGGGGTCAGACCTGGGTATGACCCGTCGGGCCGCCTGAACAGGCACGGCTTCCGGCCCGCTGCTTGAGCAAGAGGCGCGTTGCCGCCTCATCAAGGCACCCGGCTCTGGCCGCTCCCGCACCCTGCCCGCCGGGGTGAGTGGTGGGCAGGAAGGCGCCAGCCAGAACGTCGCTTCTACGCATGCCCGTTGAGCTCGATGGTCTACGCCGAGCTTCCGCATTCGGGTAGTTGCGGGCCCGGAGCCCTCGTACATTGGGCTGTATGGAATGGCTGACCCTGGTCGGTACCTTGAGCGGTGGCGTATTGGGCGTGGGCTCCACGCTACTCGTGGAATCGGCGCGAGCAAGACGTGAACGCGGAACCCGGCTTGAGCAGGCTCAACGTGAGACGTATCTGAGATTTCTGACGGCTCTTACTGAGACGGAAGCTTCGCTACTGACCGTCAGCCAGCCCGCAAGCGGCGCTGACGTCATAGCTGCCTACCGCGCTCACCAGATACTGCCGGCGTACTACGAGCTTCTTCTCGCCGCTCCTCCGGCAGTCTGCGATGCTGCACGCGGCGCATATGGCGGACTGCGGACCATACGTGATGCCATTGCTTCAACTGGGCTCGCAGCCGGCTCCTCGGCGGAGTGGCAGGCGGTCCATATCCCCTACGACTCCGCGGTCCGCGAGTTGCGGAACGTGATGCGCCAGTCGGTGCTGGAGGGTTCGTAGGGGACGTTGAGTTGGCGCGGCCGCGCCAATAGCCCGCATCGGTTCATCCGTGCCACAGGCGTGGCAGGAGTAGCGGAGATGGATTCGTCGGCCTCACGGACTTCAGTGCCCACGTGGTCTCGGAAGCGGTCGGTCTCGCGATGCCCGACAGAACGCCGGTAGGGCCCTGGGCTGAGCGCTGTGATACGAACTGGCGCATGCCCGGAATGAGTATTGACGTGGTGGTTGCCGACGATCAGGAGCTGGTGCGTGCCGGTTTCCGCATGATCCTGGATGCACAGCCGGGCATCGAGGTGGTCGGGGAGGCGGCAGACGGCGTGGAGTGCGTGGAGTTGGCGCGCCGGCTGCGCCCGCAGGTGGTGCTCGCCGACATCCGGATGCCTCGGCTGGACGGGTTGGAGGTGACCCGGCAGTTGGCCGGTCCGGGGGTCGCTGATCCGTTGAACGTCGTGGTGATCACGACGTTCGACCAGGACGACTACGTGCGTACCGCGCTGCGTAACGGCGCGTGCGGGTTCCTGCTGAAGGACGCGACGCCCGCCCTGCTGGTGGAGGCGGTGCGCGCCGCCGCCCGGGGGGATGCGCTGGTGTCCCCGGCGGTGACGGTGCGGCTGCTGAAGCGGCTGGAGCAGGCCGAGCTGGGTACGGCACCGGCCGGGGTGGAGGCGTTCGGGCTGAGCGTGCGGGAGCTGGACATCGTGCGGCTGATCGCGGTGGGCCGCACCAATCAGGAGATCTGCGACGAGCTGTTCCTGTCGTTGTCGAGCGTCAAGACGTATCTGGGCCGGATCCAGGCCAAGGTCGAGGCCCGCAACCGGGTGGAGATCGCTGCGTGGGCGTGGGAGCACGGCGCGGTGCGGCCGGCCGGATGAGCTGCCCGGACGGTCAGGCCGCGGGCGGAGGGCCGGCGGGTGCGGCCGTGTCCTGGGCCGGGGACGGGGCACGTAGCCGGAAGGTGGCTCTCACTTCCCAACCGCCGTTGGGCAGAGGGCCGGTGTGGAGCGCTCCGTCGAGCGCTTCGACCCGTTCGCGCAGGCCGATGAGGCCGAAGCCGCCCTGGCCGCCGGCCGGCGCAGCGGTGCGTTGGGGTCCTCCGGTGTCCGTGATGCTGAGCTGCAGCCAGGTGCTGTCGGCGTCGAGGCGGACGTCGACCCGGGCGCCGGGGGCGTGCCTGCGCACATTGGTGAGTGCTTCCTGGGCCACGCGGTGGGCGGAGATCTCCACTTCGGGGCTGATGTGGGCGGTACGCGCGGCGGCGGTGGCCTCGAGGCGCGCAGTGGCGGGTGCGAGGCCGGCGGCTGCGGGCGTCGAGTAGCTCGCGGTCAGCTCGGCGAGCTCGCTGAGCAGGTCGCCCGGGCGCACCGCGGTGTGGTTGTCCTCCCTCAGCACGCGGACCAGGCGGCGCATGGATTCCAGTGTCTCGGTGCCGGCCTGCGCGATGTTCCGCAGGATCGGCTCGACCTTGTCGGGTGCGGTGGGGTAGACGGCTGTTGCCGCGTGCGCCTGGACGATGATTCCGGTCATGTGATGGGCGATCAGGTCGTGCAGATCGCGGGCGAGCGCGAGGCGTTCCGCCTGGCGTACGTCGCTGATGGCCCGGCGGCGTCTCGCCTCCATGGCGCGGATGGCGCAGCCGAGTGTGATGACGATGGCGAGGATCACGGTCAGGACGTAGACGCCCGCCACGATGCTCGGCCACGAGCCGGTACGGAAGGGCACGACCAGGACGGTCAGGCTCAGGGCGGCGGCGGATGCGGCGGCCGCCTTCGGGCGCGCGGTGCGTGCGGCGGTGCGGAGAAGCAGACCCAGCAGTCCCGCGATTTCCAGTGCGCCCACGGAGGACCCGGTCTGGGGGACCGCGACGCAGATGCCGCTCAACGTCAGTGACATCGCCACCGCCATCCAGATGCGCGGCAGCAACGGGGGCGAGAAGCGTGTGTCGCCGACGGCGAGGATCAGGAGCGGGCCCGTCACCAGGACGGGCAGCCAGTTCGTCGCGGGGTGCCACGGATCGGGCGCCATGGACAGCAGAGCGACGTCCGCGAACCCCGTCAGGGCGAGCGCGAGCAGCGCGCACACGGTGATGAGGCGTTTGACCGCAGGAGTAAACGGAAGGTCCAGGTCCACGCTGGTCAGCGTAGGTGTACGGATCCCGGTAGCCGTGTCGGCCGAATGACCGACAGGCCCGCGCCGGAACAGTACCTACGGCCGACATCGCGGGGCGCCTTCGCAGGAAACCATGGAAATCACCGGCGGCCGGTCCTTCCCCCGAGGCCGGCCGCCGGTATCAGCGCCGTCAGTGCCGACGGCGTACATGGCCGGCGGCGCTGCGGCCGGTCAGGTCAGGTGGCCGCACCGCGCCGCTGGGGTCCGGGACCGTCTCACGCGGTGATGTGACCGGACGGCGTGCCGCGCCCTGTGGGGACGGCGGCCGGTACGCACCGCAGCGCCCGCGGACCATGCGGGCGCTGCGGCACCCCTCGACCCCGGCCCCAGGAACGGAAGTGCTGAGCGAGGAGCGACGCACCGTTCAAGCCGCGTATGTCCGCCCACCGAGCACCTTCCTTCCCTACGGAGTCACACCCTCATGGCAACTTTCCTGCACAGGATCGGCCGGTTCGCCTTCCGGCGGCGCTGGCTGGTCGTCCTCCTGTGGGCCGTCGTCCTGGGCGCCGTCGGCGCCGGCGCGGCCGGCACCTCGGGCTCGGCCGATTCGAGCTTCACCCTGCCCGGTACGGAGTCCCAGCGCGCCTTCGACCTCCTCGGGGAGAAGTTCCCGGCCGCCAACGCCGAAGGCGCGTCCGCTCGCGTCGTGCTGCGGGCCCCCGACGGCGAGAGGATCAGCAGTGCCGAGAACAAGGCGGCGGCCGAAGCGGCCCTGACGGACCTCAGGAACTCCTCGTCCCGCATCGGCCGGGTCAGTGATCCCTTCGCCACGAAGGCGGTGAGCGCGGACGGCACCACCGCCTACGCCCAGGTCAACTACACCGCTGCCGCGGCGGACCTGACCGACGCCGACCACACCGGCATCGACGACGCACTGGACGCGGGCCGCGACGAAGGGCTGACGGTCGAGGCGTCCGGTGACGCGCTCGCGGCCCCGGAGGGAGGCCACTCCGCGGAGGCCATCGGCTTCGCCCTGGCCGCCGTCATCATGGTCATGACCTTCGGGTCCCTCATCGCCGCCGGTCTCCCGCTGATCACCGCCCTCGTGGGCGTCGGTGTCAGCACCACGGCCATCACGGCGGTGAGCGCGATCTTCGATCTCAACAGCAACACCTCGGCGCTCGCGTCGATGCTCGGTATCGCCGTGGGAATCGACTACGCGCTGTTCATCGTCTCCCGCTACCGCTCGGAACGGGCGGACGGGTACGACGCGAAGGAGGCCGCGGCCCGGGCCAACGGCACCGCCGGTTCAGCCGTCGTCTTCGCCGGCGTGACCGTCGTCATCGCCCTCGCCGGCCTGGCCGTGGTCAACCTGCCCATGCTCACCGCCATGGGCCTGGCCGCCGCCGGAGCTGTCGTCGTCTCCGTGCTCGTGGCCGTCACCCTGGTACCGGCGCTGCTGGGATTCGCCGGGGAGCGGGTCCTGGGCAAAGCCCGTAGGAAGTCCGCACGCACTCCGGCCCCGGCCGCGGCTCCCCGGGTGACGGCCGGCAACCGCTGGATCGCCTTCGTCCTGCGCAGGCCGGTCAAGGTCCTCGTGTTCGCGGTCGTCGCGCTCGGCGTCGTCGCCCTGCCCGCCACGCAGCTCAAGCTCGGGCTGCCGGACGACGGCTCCAAGCCCGCGTCCTCCACCCAGCGCAAGGCGTACGACATCCTGGCCGACTCCTTCGGCCCCGGCTTCAACGGCCCGCTGACCCTGACCGTCGACGACCGGAGCCCCGGCACCGCCCGCAGCACCGCCGCCGGCATGAGCAAGGCCGTCGCCGGTCTCCCGGACGTGGCGTCCGTGTCCCCCGCCGCCTTCAACGAGGCCGGCGACACCGCGATCATCACGGTGATCCCCAGGAGCGGGCCGAGCAGCGACGCCACCAAGGAGCTCGTCGGCGAGATCCGTTCGCTGGCCGCCGACACCGGGTCGTCCACCGGCGCCCGGTCGATGGTGACCGGTTCCACCGCGCTGAACATCGACGTCTCCGACAAGTTCAGCGCGGCGATCCTTCCCTACCTGGCGCTCGTCGTCGGCCTGGCGGTCCTCGTGCTGATCCTGGTCTTCCGCTCCGTCATGGTCCCCGTGAAGGCGGCGCTAGGCTTCCTCCTGTCGGTCCTGGCCGCGCTCGGCGCGCTCGTCGCCGTCTTCCAGTGGGGCTGGCTCAAGGACCTGGTCGGCCTCGAACAGACCGGCCCGATCATGAGCCTCATGCCGATCCTCATGGTGGGCATCGTGTTCGGCCTCGCGATGGACTACCAGGTGTTCCTGGTGACGCGCATGCGTGAGGCGTACGTCCACGGGGCCGACGCCCGCACCGCGATCGAGACCGGCTTCAAGCACAGCTCGAAGGTCGTCACGGCAGCGGCCCTCATCATGATCTCCGTGTTCGCCGGCTTCGTCGGAGGCGACGACGCCATGATCAAGTCGCTCGGCTTCGGCCTCGCGATCGCCGTGGCCTTCGACGCCTTCGTCGTCCGCATGACGATCGTGCCCGCCGCCCTGGCGCTCCTCGGCCGGCGCGCGTGGTCGCTGCCCGGCTGGATCGACCGCATCCTGCCCAACGTCGACATCGAGGGCGAGAAGCTCGCCCGGCGCGCACCGGACGAAGAACATCAGATCAGGGACACGACGCCGCGGTACACGACCAGCCAGTACTGACCCCCGCCTCGGGTTCGCAGAACCGAGTACGCAGCCGCGTGATCTGACCAGGCAGGTCAGCACCACGCGGCTTCGTGCTCGGGCATCGTGCGGCAAGGATTCGGTCCACTCCGGGCCGTTCGAACTGTGGTGGGCTCAGGCGGGGTTCTCGTCGAGCACCAGCATGATGTGCTCGTTCTCGCCGTACCGGACCGTCTCGGCCCGCCGGAAGCCGAGCTTCTCCAGCAGTCGCACCGAGCCGGTGTTCCCGACGTACGGATCGGCGTGCAGGGGACGGGCCTGCTCCCGCTCCAGGAACAGCGCCAGTGCCTGTGTGCCGATCCCCCGGCCCCAGTACTGTCTGCCGAGCCAGTACCCGATGAAGCGCCGCCCCTCGTCCCACCAGGCCACCGCGTTGCCCGCGAGTTCTCCGTCGACGGTGATGGCCTGCACGAAGTTGGTGGGATCCCCGAGAACCTTCGTCGCCCAGTGGGTCATGAAGGCCTCCCGCTCCCGGGGCGGGAACCTGGACCGCTGCACGGCCTCGGGATCGTGCTCCTGCGCGAAGAACTCCTCCAGATCGTCCGGTTCAACGTCTCTCAGACTCACCTGATCGCTCATGCCGACCGAGTCTGCCACCAGGCACTGACACCGCTATCGAACGGAGCCGGCCCTCGATGTCACGGAGGCGATCACGGCGGAGGCGATGCCGGTCACGACGAGGCTCCCCACCATGACCAGCACCACGCCGACCATGAACAGACCGCTGGAGTCGTCCGACCAGTCGTAGTACGCGGCAACGGTCAGGCCGCCCGTGACGCCGAGCACGGCGCCTGCGATGTAGCGCCTGGACGCCGCCCAGTACACCGGCGCCAGCAGCGACAGCACCAGCCCGATCACCTGCCACGCCTCGTACGGGCCGGTCTCCGAACCATCAGGTTGCACGTCACGGTGCTGGTCCCAGCCCAGCCAGGCAGCCCACAGCGCCAGCGTCATGACGGCCAGCACGAGGATCGCCGTCAGCTGGGGAACGAGTTTCAGAGGTCGTTGCGACATGGCTCAATCGTTCCTGCTCACGCCGCAGCCGACCTGAGTCCACGTACTCACCTCCGCTTGAGTAACCCGGGGGCTCCGCCTCGCCCCTGTACCGGGCTCAGCCCGGGAGTTCCGGGGCCACGGTCTTGTTCCTGGCCTCGATCGGAGGGCGCTTGACGACCAGCACGGCGATGAGGACGACCTGGAGCAGGATGATGAGGACCAGTCCCGGGTACGTCTGGGGTTCGTCGCCCACCAGGCTGGAGAGCAGGCTGACGTCCCAGAGGCCGTGGACGAGCATCGGCAGCAGGATGACGCCGCCGACGCGGAGGCACAGGTAGAAGAAGTAGCCCGAGGTGGAGACGATGACCGCCTGGATGAGGGCTTGTGCTCCCTGGCCGAAGGCGTTGCTGACGTGCACGAGGCCGAAGACGATCGAGGAGTAGAGCGCGACCTTGCCCTCGGTGAATCCGGCACGGCGGAACACGTGGACGCCGATGCCGCGGAACATGAGCTCCTCGCCGACGCCGACGAACAGCCCGAGCAGGATCAGGCAGGCCACGAGGGAGGGGCTCTGATCGGCGAGGTGGCCGTAGTTCAGGGCGATCAGGGCGACCGCGATCATCGAGACCGGTACCCAGCGCACCCACCGCCGCACCGGCGCGCGGTAGCGCAGGACCTCGCCCCACCAGCCGAGCCAGGTCACGACGGCCGCCCCGAACACGATCGACGCCCCGATCGGTATCAGCGCGTTGCGCACCAGGGACTCGGCGGTGGGGAACTCGCTGTCGGAGTAGTCGGTGTCCACGCCGATCAGCTGTCCCAGGCCCTGGATGATGCCCGCGTAGACGATCACCACCACCAGGAACCACGGCCATGCCAGCCTGCGCCCCGGCAGGCCCTGCTGTGTCGAGTCCGCCCTGTCCGGCAACGGGTCCGCCTTTCGTCCATCGGCGAGGGTCCCCGCCTGCCCGGCGCGGCCGCACCTCGCCGCAGCCTCCACAGAAGAATCTCACAGAGAATAGAACAAACGTTACGAACCCCCCGGACCGGCGGAACAAGCGGAGCCGGCGGCGCCATGGGCGTGGAGTGCGCCGGCAGCGAGTCCGGCGGGCGCAGCCGGGAGGACTACATCCCCCGGGCGAAGGACGGTCATTCGTAGTTCCCGCGACGGACCCCCCGGTTCGCCATCGCAGGTGACGACCCCAACAGGCGTGCCGCCTAGCGTGATTCAGGTGATCGGGACCGTCCGGCGACTGCCGGTGTTCCGGTGGTCCCCTTCGCCTCGGCCGGAGAGTTTGTCATGCCCAGAACATCTGAATGGTGCGGACGGACCGGGTTATCCGCCGTCGGTCCGGCGGCCCTCAGCCTCCTGCTCGGCCTGTGGGGCATCACCCGCGACAACAGCATGTGGCGCGACGAAGCGGCCACATGGCAGGCCTCGCACCGGACCGTCCCCGAGATCTGGCACCTGCTGGACCGGATCGACGTCGTCCACGGCCTCTACTACCTGTTCATGCACGAGGTCTTCGCCGTCGCCGGGGACAGCCTCGTCGTCCTGCGGCTGCCGTCCGTCCTGGCCATGGCCGGCGCCGCCGCCCTCATCACCCTGCTCGGTGCCCGGCTGGCGGGGCGGTGCGCGGGGCTGGGCGCCGGGCTCGCGTTCACTCTGATTCCCGCCGTCCAGCAGTACGCGCAGGAGGGTCGGCCCTATGCCCTGGTGACGGCCTGCGCGGCGCTGGCCTGCCTGTTGCTGGTCGCGGGCGTGGAGCGGCCGGGCGCGGGCCGCTGGGCGGCGTACGGCGCGACGGCACTGATCGCCGCCCTGCTCAACTGGTTCTCGCTGCTGATGCTGTGCGCCCACGCGGTCACGATCGTCCTCGCCCGGCCACCCCGCGCGACCGTGCTGCGCTGGGCAGCCGCCGCGGCCTGCGCGGTGGCCGGTGCGCTCCCCCTCGTCGTCGCGAGCAGCGCGCAGTCGCAACAGGTCGCCTGGATCCGCCCCGTCACCGCCGGAACACTGACCGGCCTCCTGCTGACGCTGGCCGCCGGAACCCTCTGCGCATGGGCGGTACGGTCGGCAGCAGCCCGACCCACGGCCCAGGCCCAGCTTCCTCCACCGCCTCATTCACCGTCCCGCTCCACGCCCTCCCCCGCCCGGCTCACGCTCGCCGCAGTCGGGCTGCCCCTGCTGGCCGTTCCCCCGCTCGTGCTGCTCGCCGTCTCTCTGTTCCGGCCCGTCTACCTCACCCGCTACGTCCTGTTCAGCCACCTCGGGCTCGCCCTGCTCATCGGCGGGGCCTGCCACGCGCTCGCGCTCCGGCTGCGCACACCGCCCCGTCGCACGGTCGCCGGGGTCATGACGCTCGCCTTCCTCGGGCTGCTTCCCGTCCAGCTGTCGCTGCGCGACGCCACCGGCCGGATCGACGACGTGCTGGCCACGGCCGCGAGCGTCGCCGCCGCCCGGGAGGACGGGGACGGGGTGCTGTACATACCGGCGGCCCGCCGTGACACCGCCCTCGTCTCGCCCGTCGAGTTCACCGGGATCAGAGACCTGGCCCTGGTCCGGGAACCGCCGGGATCCGGCACCATGAACGGCGTCGAGGGCAGCCCGGACCGGATAGCGCACGCCATGCTCGCCGCACGCCGCATCCTGGTCGTCAGTGACGTGGGAGCGCCGCCCGCCACCACGGATCGCGACCGGGCCAAACAGCGCGTCCTGAAAGCCCACTTCGTCCGCTGCTCCGAAACCGTCACCGGAGGCCGCCAGGTCACCGTGTACGAGCGCCGCAGCGAGGAGCCCGCCCCCGGCCGCCACCACGCCGGGGGCCGCCGCTCAGGTCAACGCCCCTGATTCCTGGGGTGGTTGCGGGCCATGCGTTCGTTGCCGAACTTGTACGCGCCCGTCCAGCGGGCCATCACCGCCTGGGCGTCCCCGGCCTCCACCTCGGCCACGAACTTCGCCGCCCGGTCACCCCGCAGCGTCGTCGCCTTCCGCTCGCGATGGGTGATGACGACGGTGCCGTCGTTGCGCGACTCGTAACTGAAGCCGGAGGGTGCCGGCATGGTGCGACCTGCCTTGTCTCTCATGCCGGTCCGGGGTACGGACGCAAGCGGTGGTGGGAGGTGGTTCCGGGGCGCCGGGCTTCAGCCCTCGCGCAGGTCGTCGATCCTGACCGTCAGGTGCGGCCAGGCCGCCCCAGCCCGCCGCAGCAGTTCGTCCGGGTCCAGGCCCTGGCCCGCACGCAGGGACTCCCCCGGGCGGAAGCTGACCAGCGTCCCCGTCGTGCCGTCGTCGTCGACCGGGTCCAGGCCGGTCACCGGAACCCCTTGCTCGTAGCGCTGGGTCCAGGAGCCGTTGCGACGGCGGTTGGTGTGGACGAGGTGGTCGCTGAGCGCCGCGACGACGGACATGCCCCGCCGGGGATGGCCGTCCGGAAGCGTCTGCGCGCCGGGGAGGTCGAAGAACCGCAGGTCCTTCGTTGCCATGACGGGCTTCTTCACCGCCCGGCCCTGCTCGTCGCGGCGGGTGTCCGTGCCCCGCCCGTCGTCCGCGACCGATACCGATCCGTCGGGGTGCAGCGTGATGACGGCGTGCCCGCCGTCGGTGCACTCCGCCTCGTCGGCGGCGTACGCGACGACCTCCAGGACCAGGTGCCCGGCGCCCCCGGGGGCGAACGCGGCGGGGTCCCGCCGGATGCCCTCCAGATGACCGGGGTCCACGGCGGCGGCCCAGTCGTGTGTCGTGTTGCGCCAGGCTGCCCGCGAGGTGTCGGTGTCCATCGGGGAAGTATCCACCCCGGCCGGCCCGGCCACCCCACCGGCAGCCGATGGCTTATGGGCGATGGCTGAGGGCCGGTGGCCGGCTCAGCGGCAGGAGACCTTGAGCTGCGCCGCCGCGTGGTGTGCGCCCAGCAGTTCCGTGCTGCCCCAGTCCCGGCCCCGGTCGATCAGCTGCACCGCGAAGGTGTCGCCCTTGACCGGGTAGCTGTTCACATCGACCGCGCTGCCCCGGTGCACGGTCTGGCGTACGGCGAAGCCCGTGTACGCCGAGTCCGCGTCCCCCGGGTCGGAGAGCACCCGGTAGACGGTGGGGTTCCCCGCCACGTCCCGGTCGCGGTCCGAGCGCGGGACGAAGACCGTCAGCGCGCACTCCCGGTACCCCGAACCCAGGTGCCAGGACCAGGTGGCGGTGCTGCCCCGGTCCTCGTCCGGACTGCCCGACATCGGTACGGCACTGAAGCGGCCGTCGCACGAGCCGTCGCGGAAGCCGCCCGAACCGACCGTGTACCAGCCCGCGTCACCGTTCTCGAAGCGCCCGTACTCGCGGTACTCACCCGTCGAGCAGCCGGGGCCCGCCCACGCCGTGTAGCGGTAGGGGGCCGGGGTCGGGGGCGGTGAGGACGCCGGGCCGGTGGAGGCCGGGGCCGCGGCCGAGGGGCTGATCCGGGTGGGAGCGCCGCCCACCCGGTCACCGGCGCCCCCGCCGCCCGTGCCCGCACGCCCGACGGCCCCGGTCCGGGTCTCGCCGCCCGCCGACGCGATGAACGCCACGGCCGTCACCAGGGAACCGGTCAGCACCACGACCCCCGCCGCCAGCCAGGCCTTACGGCTTCCCGGCAGCGTGGAGATCCGGCCCGCGAGCGTCTCCCGGGCGATCCACGCACCGTCGCCGCTGCCCGCTCGCGTCACGGATGCGCAGTCGGGACAGCTCATACCGGGGAGCGCACCGCGTCGTTCGCCGCCGCACTGTTGGCACCTCATGGCAGCACACCATGCCAGTGCCTCGTCCCCGCAGGGAGCGATCGTACGGAATTGGTCCGGCCGGTCCCCGTACCGCAGCACGGGAACCGGCCAGGGGGCTCAGCGCAGTTCGTCCGGGCAGGGTGTGCCGGGCGACAGCTGGTAGGGCGCGCCCAGCCGGTACACGCCGGGGCGCGGGGCGAGCAGTTCCGTCCACTCGTCGCCGTGCTCGTCCTCGTCCAGCTTGATCAGGCAGCCGTTGGTGTTCACGAACGACTTCGGGGAGTCCTTGTCCGCGCGCTGCTTGGACGCCTCGGTCTCCTCGGGCCGGTCCAGGCTCTTGCCGTCCTCGTCGACCACCGCGAGCCAGCGCGAGTACGGGATGCGGATCAGCACCCGGCCCGCCTCCTTCACGTGGATGGTCAGCTCCCCGGCGCCCGCCTCGTCGACCGTCGCCGGCGGATCGGCCATCGGCACCGGGCTGTCGACCGCGAAGAGCCGCCAGTTGCTGTCGGACCAGATCGCCTTGAGGTAGGGCTGCCCCTTGCCGACCAGCTCCGCCTCCTGCACCGCGCCGCTGGAGTCCGGATCGCCCTTCGGCAGCACCACGTAGTGCACCGCCCAGCGGTCGAGCCACTGCCGGTAGTTGACCGGGTTCAGGGTGTCGTCGTAGAAGAGCGGGTTGCGCTCCATGTCGGCCTGCCGGTTCCAGCCGCGGGCCAGGTTGACGTACGGCAGCATCGCCGCGGCCTCCCGGTGGCTGCTCGGCGGAACCACCTCGACCCGGCCCCGGTCGGCCCCCACCTTCTGGAGCTGGTCGACCAGCGGCGCCAGCTCGCGCGCCCACGACGCGGTGGGCGCGGTCCGGACGATGTCGTCGACGCCCTTGAACCCGATCCAGAAGTTCAGCCCGGCGAACGCGACGATCAGCGCGTACCACTTCCGGGAGCGCGGCACGGAGAACGGCAGCGCGGCCAGCAGTGCCACCCCGGCGAACAGCATCGCCATGCGCGAGACGTTCGAGCCGATCTGCGAGTCCACCACATACGTCAGCAGCGTCCCGATGCCGTAGACGGCGGCGGCCGTGCGCACCGTCTTCCAGTCGCCCGGTACCAGGAAGAAGACGAGCGCGGCGAAGACGAACGGCAGCGACAGCGTCGCGATCGACATCGGCTGGGTGCCGGAGAACGGGAACAGCCACGCGGACAGCGCCACCACGGCCACCGGCGCCAGCCCCAGGGCGTACGCGCCGGGCCGCCGCTTGTTCAGGAACAGCGCGGCCGCGACCACCCCGAGGAAGAGCCCCGCCACCGGACTGCCCGCCGTCGCCAGCGCGGCGAGCGGTGCGGCGACAGCCGCCTTCGCCCAGCGCTTGTACCGCCAGCGGTACGGCCAGCAGAACACCGCCGCCACCGCGCCGACCGCGAACATCATGCCGAGCCCGAACGTCACCCGGCCCGACAGCGCGTTGCACAGATACGCGAAAACGCCCGCCATCGAGCAGGCCAGCGGGTTACGGACCGCCTTCACCCGGTACAGGATCAGCGAGGTCAGCCCCGCCGACACCGTCCCGGCGACCATCATCGTCGTACGGACGCCGAGCACGGACATGAGATACGGCGAGACGACGCTGTACGAGACGGGGTGCATGCCCCCGTACCAGGCCAGGTTGTACGCGGTTCCGGGGTGCCGGCCGACGAACTCGGCCCAGGCGTCCTGGGCCGCGATGTCGCCGCCGCTGTTGGCGAAGAAGAAGAACCAGAGGAGGTGGACGGCCGCCGCCACGGCGGTCGTCAGCAGCACCGGGTGCCGCAGGCAGCGCTCCTTGAGGTCGTCGAGACCGCCGGCGAGACGGCCGGCCGGACCACCCGCCGGGCGACGGTCGGCGAGGGGACGCGTGCCGTCCTGTGCACCGGCTGCGCCCGGTCCGCCCGTACCTTCCGGGCTCCCCGTGGCGCCTGTGGTAGCCGTGCTGCGCTTCGCCCGTGTCGGCTCGGCAGTGGTCACTGCGACTCTCCCCGTCCCTCCCCGGACGCGTTGGAACCGCCGGCTTTCCTGCTCGGGTCTCATAGGCGGGAAGACGCGTTCCAGGGTCCACGCGTTGCCCCCGGGACGCTAGCACGCAGACTCTCGCCACCGCCCCGGAAGGGCCCGTGAGGTGGCTCGCACCGCGGTGCGCCGCCGTCCCGTCGTACGACCGCGGTGGCTGGATACCGGCTCCGGCAACGGCTCCGGTTCCGGTATCCAGCCCGCCGTGGTGTCAGCTGATCCGCGTCAGCTTCTGGCCGAAGGCGGGATCCTTCAGATCCTCCTGGAGGGCGACGGGGGCACTGACCCTGCCGGGACCCGTCCCCACGGTCACCACACCCACCTTGGTGCCCGCCTTCATGCTGCGCGAGATCTCCGTGCCGTTGTCCTTCACGGAGAGCTCCACCTTCAGGCCCTGCCAGCCCTTCGCCTTGAGGTCACCGGTCGCGACGAGCGGCGTCTTGCCGCCGAACCCGTCGTCGACGTAACCGACGACATCGCCTTTCTTCACGACGGTGGCGGACGTCACGGCCTTCTGCGCGTCCTTGATCAGCGCGAGGCTGTTGTTCAGCGACATCACCAGGCTGTCGTACGGCTGCCCGGTGCCCGCCTGCTGCCCCATGACCGCGCCGTAGATCCAGAGCTTCTTGCCGTCCACGACCGTGTTGGCGGACCAGACGAGGTTGCCGCCGGCCGGGGTGGAGGACCCCGTCTTGATGCCGCTCACGCCCGGCTGCAGCAGGATCGTGTTGTTGTTGTAGATCGTCTGGTCGATGCCCTCGATCTTGATCTCCGGGGTGTCGACGATCTCCCGGAGGACCTCGTTCTGCATCACGGCCCTGGCCAGCTTCAGCTGGTCGGTGGCGGTGGAGACCGTCGTCTTCTTCAGACCGCTCGGGTCCGTGTACGTGGTGCCGGTCATGCCGAGGTCCTTGGCCGCCGCGTTCATCTTCGCGACGAACTCGGTCTCGGACGAGTCCCAGCGGGCGAAGAGGCGTGCCGCGTTGTTCCCGGACGGGATCATCAGCAGCTGGAGCAGCTGCTTCTCCGTGAACACCTGCCCCTTGGAGATCGGCGCGGTGGACTCGTCGCCGAGCTTGGACTCGTCCTCCGCCTGCTGGTCGACGGTGATCTTGTCGCCCTGCTCCTTGCCGGTGAGCGGGTGCTCCTTGAGGACCACGTACGCCGTCATGATCTTGGCGACACTGGCGATGGGCGCAGGCTTCTGCGCCCCCGCCGAACCGAGCGAGCCGACACCGTCCACGGTGACCGCCGACTGCCCCTGCGCCGGCCAGGAGAGCTTCAGGTCGCCGCCCTTGAAGGTGTACGACGACTCCGCCGTCATCGTGAGCACCGGGTCCGGCAGCGGGCGCACCATCTGCACGATTGCAAACGCGATCAGCAGGAGCAGGACCAGCGGGGTCCAGATCTTGACCCGGCGCACGGCCGTGCGGACCGGGGTCTCCGGCGGCGGCGGGGTGTTCGTCAGCTCGGCCAGCAGGTCGAGCGGCGGCCTGGGCGGCATCGGCTGCTGCCGGGTCCGCTCGGCACCGCTGAGCGATGCGTCGGGCGGCTGCGGCGACTGCTGCTGCGGCTGCCTGCCGAAGCCGGCGCCGGGTGCGGGTGCCTCCGGCGCGCGGGGTGCAGGGGCCGGACGTACGTCGTCCGCACGCAGCGGTACGAACTTGCTGGTCCGCTCGGCGGGGGACTCCGGCGCCGCGGGGGGCTTCGTGATCTTCAGCGCGGTCGTCGGCTGGTCGACCCGGGGCAGCTTGGGCGCCTTGAAGACGGCCGTTGCCTGATCGATTCCGCGCTTGTCCCCGGCGGGCTCTGCTTCCTCGCGGGACTCCTCGCGGGACTCCTCCCGGACCTCGTCGCCGGACTCCTCGCGGGTCCGGGGGACGCGCGCCTGGGGGGCGTCTTCCGCGGTGGTCCCGCCGGCGTCAGCCTCATCGGCGTCGGCGCCGGAGTCGCTGTCTGCATCGGCTTCGGCTTCGGCTTCGGCTTCGGCACCAGCTGCGCTGTCTTCGTCAGCGTCGCCATCCGCTTCGGTTTCGGCATCGGGAGCAGCTTCGGCATCGGGAGCTTCGCTCTCCGCCCCGGGCGCCGGCTCCTCCGCGTCGCCCTCGGTGCTCTCGTCCCCGCCCTTGGACACCCACGCGGCGACGGCCGCACGCAGCCGCGCATCGCCCTCCTCGGGCTCGGCGGCCTTCTCCGACTCGGCGGCCTCGGCAGCCCCGGCGCCCTCCACGGGCTCCACAGCGCCCTCGGGCTCCTCGATCGCCTCCGGAGCGCCCGAACCGGCCGCAGAGGCGTCCGCAGGGCCCTCAGGGCTCTCCGCGCCCCCCTCGGCGCTCTCGGCCTCGGCTACGGATTCCGCATCGGCCTCATCGGCATCGGCTGCCGCCTCGGGCCCGGCTTCGCCGTCGCCGTCGCCGTCAGCGTCGACATCCGCACCGGCATCCGCATCCGCACCGGACCCGGAATCGACCGCGGCCGCCACCGACGACTCCGAGGAATCCGAGGGCTCCGAGGACTCGGCGGCCTCCGCCGGCTCCACGGTCTCCGCACCCGTCTCCGGATCCGCCTCGACCCGCGGCGTACGGAAAACCGCCGTCGCCGTGTCCGCCGAGCCTCCGGACTCCTCCGGAGAGGCCGGTTCACGGAAGACGGCAAGGCGCGGATCGGCCTCGCTCCGAGTCGTTCCCGACGACTTCTGCTGCTCCGACTTGTCGGGGGACTCGCCCGCCACCGATGCCTCCTCCATGCGGCGCGGGGACATCCCCGCGCTGTCCGAACCGTCTACCAGTGTCCCGTGTGAACCCCTGCCCGAACTGCTAGACGGGAACGACATACCTACTGGTTCCCATACAAAGCACCCAGGCACCCTCGACAGACAGATGTGAGAGGGGTCACCCTGTCATTCATCCACGCGGGGAGGCATGGATGGGCAGGAGCCGCAGAACAATTCCGGAGGAGCTTCTGCTGCTCGCTCTGGACCCGACCACGGGTACCACAGCGCAGCCGCAGTCGCTCGACCTCGGCCTCGCCGGAGCACAGCTAGTAGAGCTGGCTCTGGCAGGACGGATAGCCCCTGATGGGGATCGTATCGCCGTGGTGATGCCACGGCCGACAGGAGATCCGACTCTGGACTCCGCACTGGAACTGCTGCGCAGACGCGGCAGCCCGGTCCGGGCCGTCCACTGGATCGGCGGACCCCGGCTGGGGCTCCGCCAGATTTACCTCGCTCATCTGGAGCGGTGCGGCATGGTGCATGCCGTGGCGGGCCAGATGTGCGGAGTGCTGCCGACGACTCGCTACCAGGCGACGGACACGGCAATCAGCCGGGACATCAGAGCCAGGCTGGACAGTGCGATCCGCACCGGCGTACCGCCGGACCCGCGGACCGCGGCGCTCGCCGCACTGGCCCACGCGGTCGGACTCGGCAAGCACCTGTACCCCGGGAACGAGGGGCGCTCCTCGCGCTCCCGGCTCCGGGACCTGATCAGACACGACCCGATGGGCGGTCTCGTGGCGCACGCCGTCATGGATGTCCAGAACGGGGCGGTCGCACAGCCGCGCCGCAACCAGGCGGCCGGTGTTCCGTTGCAACCGCAAGCGCAGTCGCAGTCACGTCGCGACAGCATGGCGCACACCGCGGTCCACTAGGGCCGCACGGGCGTCGACGCAGCACCCGCACCACCCGCACACCGCACCACCGCAACAACCGAAAACCGCCGCACCGACGTCCCCAAGACCCGGTTCGGGAGCCGCACCAAGCGCGGGGCAGCCGGTATCACCGGCTGCCCCGCGCCGCTGCGTGTGGCCGTTTTCCAGCGCGGCCGGGGGCACGGGTGGCAATCTGCTGAGCAGTAGATACGCACAGCTACATAGCCGGAGGTGCCGTTTCCGTGCCGTCCAACGTCAATCCCACCGTCAGGCGACGCCGGTTGGGTCAGGAATTGCGCCGACTGCGCGAGATCAAGGGCATGACGGCCGAGGAGGTCGCGGAGCGGCTGCTGGTCTCGCAGTCCAAGATCAGCCGCCTGGAGAACGGCCGCCGCTCCATCAGCCAGCGCGACGTGCGCGATCTCTGCGGGGTGTACGAGGTCGACGACGTCCGCATCGTCGACTCGCTCATGCAGATGGCCAAGGACTCCCGCCAGCAGGGCTGGTGGCATGCCTTCGGCGACATCCCGTACAGCGTCTACATCGGTCTGGAGACCGATGCCGAGTCGCTGCGGGTCTACGAACCCCAGGTGGTGCCCGGCCTGTTGCAGACCCGGCAGTACGCCGAGGCGCTGATCAACGGCGCGCTGCCGGAAGCCCCGCAGGCCGACATCGACAAGCGCGTCAGCGTCCGCTCGCGCCGCCAGGACCGGATCACCGCCCCTGAGCACCCGTTGCGGCTGTGGGCGGTCATCGACGAGTCGGCGCTGCGCCGGCTGGTCGGCGGCAAGCAGGTGATGATCGAGCAGCTGGAGCGTCTCGTGGAGCTGTCGCACCTGCCGCACGTGACGGTCCAGGTGCTGCCGTTCGACATGGGTGCGCACCCGGGAATCAACGGGCAGTACGCCATTCTGGAATTCCCGGATGCCGCGGATTCCAGCGTGGTCTATATCGAGGGCGTCACCAGCGACCTCTATCTGGAGAAGGCGAATGACGTGCAGCGGTACAGCGTCATGTACGAGCATCTGCGGGCACAGGCACTGAATGTGGAGCAGACCCGGCATTTCATCGACGGGATCGCGAAGGACTACACCCGCCTGAACGCGGGGTGAACTCCAGCAGGGCGGGCGCGTAAACCAGCCAGCCCCTAAAGTCGCGTTTGCGAGAAATAGAGCGATGTTACGAGTGAGGCGACGGCACGGTACACCGTCGCCACCTCACACCGGAAGACCTGCATGGTACATACCACTCGGTCGAGTGAATGGCCCCTTCACTCAAGGAGCTTGGCGAGTAGCGTCGATCACGCCAACGGAAAGCCGCTGGCGCTCACACAACTCTCTGAACCGGAGTGAACATGGCCATTCGTCAGGGTGCTACGGAAAACTGGACGAAGTCGTCGTATTCCGGGGGCAACGGCGCCTGCGTCGAAGTCAAGTCCCCTCTTGTGCAGGCGATTGCCGTACGTGACTCGAAGGCCCCCGAAGGCCCTTCGCTCACCTTCGTCCCCGGCGCCTGGAACACGTTCGTGCGCGATGTCGCCAAGGGTGCCGTCGACGCCTGACCGATGTTTCCTTCACGCCGTATCGCCGCATCGATTCAGGTGCTGCCGGCAGCCCTCTCGTCCGGTTCGCCGTCCTGGCCGAGGGGGCTCCCCGCGCGACTGCGGGGAGCGGACCCACCGCAGTCGCACCGCCCGGCACCCGAATCAGTGCGACCGACCGACGCGGCCGATCAGGACAGCTGATCAGCGCAGCTGATCGACATACCGATCCGTGCCCGGCACGGTCGGGACGAACGGCGCCACCAGTTCCACCCGCCCCAGGCCAGATTCCGCAACCGTCGCGTCGAGCCCGGCGAAATGCTCCGCCCAGCACGCCCTCGGGTCCTCCTGGAGGAACCAGAGCAGGGTCAGCCGGGTATCGACGCCCTCGACCTGCTTCACATAGGTCATCCGGTCGCCCGGCAGCGGGGTGGGACGGAACACGGTCACCATCGCCGCGGGCGACCCGCTCAGCCGCTTCGGCAGGTGCCGGGAGCGCAGCCACTCCAGCAACTCCGCCCGCTGTTCGGGCCCTTCGGCGTCGATCACCTCCAGCACCAGCCCGTGGTACGGATGATCGAGCGCGTGGAAGTCCCGGGGCCCCGCGGCCCCGTCCCGGTAGACGGTCGCCTCGTGGTCCTGGAACGCCGTGAAGACATGGGTGCGGTCCTGGTAGACCCGGCCGTCCCGGTTGAGCCGCTTGTTGATCCCGACGGTCCACTTCATGTGGTCGTCGTAGCGCCCGTCCGTCACCCAGTACGTGGACAGATAGCACCCGGCGCCGACCGGCTGGGCGATCGCGGACTTGTCCGGGTAGCGCAGCCCCTGGAGCTCCCGGGTGGCCACCCAGCGGCGGCCCGCGAACATCCAGGGCATGGCCATCGCGCCGGCGTAGTAATGATCATCCTCGTACCATCGGTTGTACGCGAACTCGTGGCCCGGGTGCGGTTCCACCATGGTGATCAGGGCATGGCCGGGATGCACTCCGTACGGCCCCAGCGCGGCCAGTTCGGCGTACGTGTCGCTCCGCGTCCCGCCGCCCTCCCGCACTCCCCCGCCCGGCGCCTCATCGCCCCGCACTCCCTCGTTCTTCGCTCCCTCGCTCATGCCGTTCCCCTTCCGTACTCCGCCGGAGGGACCTACTCTGACGCCCCGTCAGAAGAACTGCCAGAGCCAGGAGGCGCCGATGTTGCTCACGGGGAAGACCGTCATCGTGTCCGGGGTGGGCGCCGGGCTCGGGCACCAGATCGCGGCCACGGTCGTACGGGACGGGGGCAACGCCGTCCTCGGGGCGCGTACCGCGGCCAATCTCGCGAAGTCGGCCGCCGAGATAGATCCCGAGGGCCGCCGCACCGCGCACCTCGCCACCGACATCACCGACGAGGCGCAGTGCGAGGCGCTCGCGGCGCTGGCCGTCGAGCGGTTCGGGGGGATCGATGCGGTGGTTCATGTCGCCGCCTGGGACAGCTACTTCGGCGGGGTCGAGGATGCCGATCTGGACACCTGGAAGGCGGTCATCGACGTCAATCTGCTCGGCACCCTGCGGATGACGCGCGCCTGCCTGCCCGCGCTGAAGGAGCGGGGCGGATCGGTTGTCCTCATCGGTACGCAGTCCGCGGTGGCGGCACCGTCCCAGGTGCGGCAGGCGGCGTACGCGGCCTCCAAGGGTGCGCTGACCTCGGCGATGTACTCCATGGCGTGGGAGTTCGGGGCCCACCGGATCCGGGTGAACACGGTGCTCCCGGGCTGGATGTGGGGGCCGCCGGTGCAGGCCTACGTGCAGTTCACCGCGCACACCGAGAGCGTGCCCGAGGCCGAGGTGCTGGGGAGGCTCTCGGAACGCATGGCGCTCCCGGAGCTGGCCACGGACGGCGATGTGGCGGAGGCCGCGGTCTTCCTGGCCTCCGACCGGGCGCGGTCGATCACCGGGCAGTCCCTGCTGGTCAACGCCGGCGAGCTGATGCGCTGACGCACTGGCACGCGGGCCGGCTCACGTGCGTGACGCACGTGCCGCAGGGAGTTCGGCAAGGTCGGTTCTCCTCCTTCTCGGCCGCACGGGACCCGCATCCCGTGCGGTCTTTCGGCGTTCCTGGGCGTTCGCTTGATTCTCTGCACAGCCTGACGAAGTGCCCGCTCATCGTGTGGCCGCCGTCACGTTCACTACAACGCCCCCGTGGGTCAAGAACGAGTAAAATCGTTCGGCTTACTGATCCGCGTTCACATCTCTGACCGATGGAGACCTTGACCGGGGTACCGAACAGGCGGTTCAATCCCCGAAGTCCCCGCTCCCGCACGGGGGCCCCGCTGAGCGGCCGTACTGACGAAGTGCGTACCCGTTCACAAGGCGGACCCCAGGAGGGGGCACATGAACAGTCTCGACTGGGTCGTGCTCATCGGCTACTTCGGCGTGATGATCGCGATCGGACTCTGGTCCCACAAGCGTGTCGACAACGTCAGCGACTTCTTCACGGCCGGCGGCAAGATGCCGTGGTGGCTTTCCGGCATCTCGCACCACATGTCCGGCTACAGCGCCGTGATGTTCACCGGCTACGCCGGCATCGCGTACCAGTACGGCGTCACGTCCTTCGTGACGTGGTCGCTCCCGATCGCCATCGGCATCGGGATCGGCGCCAAGCTCTTCGCACCCCGGCTCAACCGGCTGCGGTCGCGGCTGCACGTCGCCTCGCCGCTCGAATACCTGAAGAACCGCTACAACATCCAGACCCAGCAGGCGCTCGCCTGGTCCGGTCTGCTGCTGAAGATCGTGGACGTCGGCGCCAAGTGGGCGGCCATCGCCACCCTGCTGTCCGTCTTCACCGGCATCACCCTGACGCAGGGCATCTTCATCACCGGCATCATCACGGCCATCTACTGCACGGTCGGCGGCCTGTGGGCCGACGCGCTGACCGAGCTCGGGCAGTTCGTCATCCAGCTGTTCGCCGGTATCGCGATGCTCGTCACCGCGATGAGCAAGCTCGACGGCTTCAGCACCCTGTGGACGGTCTGGGACAAGCTGCCCGAGGGCCACACGGACCCGACGGCCGGTCCGTACACGGTGACCTTCCTGCTGGCGTACCTGTTCATCAAGACCTTCGAGTACAACGGCGGCATGTGGAACCAGGCCCAGCGCTACATGGCCACGGACTCCGCCGCCTCCGCGACCCGCTCGGCGCGGCTCTCCGCGATCCTGTGGCTGGTCTGGCCGACGGTCCTGTTCTTCCCGATGTGGTGCGCCCCGCTGCTCGTCGACGCGCAGAAGCCGGACGCCTCGGACAGCTACGCGCTGATGACCGAGCAGCTGCTGCCGCACGGTCTGCTGGGCCTGGTCGTCGTCGGGTTCTTCTCGCACACGATGGCGATGTGCTCCTCGGACGCCAACGCCATCGCGGCGGTCTTCACCCGCGACATCGCCCCGGTCTTCTCCAAGGCGGCCCGCAACTGGAACGCCCGGGCCGGTCTGCTGGCCGCGCGGCTCTCCACGCTCGGCTTCCTGGGCCTGTCCATGGCGCTGGCGACCCAGATCAACTCGCCGACGTTCAAGGACATCATCTCGGTGGTCATCAAGTGGGTCGCCGGTCTGATGGGTCCGATCGCGATCCCGTTCATGCTGGGTCTGCTGCGCAGGTTCCGTAAGTCGGGACCGACGGCGGCGCTCACCAGCTGGGCGGCCGGTCTGCTGGCGTTCTACTTCACGAACTACAACTTCGACGGCTCCGTGAAGACGGACGTGGCGCTGCAGTACCAGGTGGCGCTGCCGCTGGCGATCTCGCTCGTGCTCTACATCGTCATCGGCTTCATCAAGCCGGAGGACACCCCGGAGCGCGACGCGATCATCGAGCGGATCAACACGGACGGCGACGGCCCGGCGGCCGCCGCGGCCGTACCGGCCCAGGCCGGTCCGGGGGATGTGACGGTCACGGAGGGCGTGAAGGACTGACGCCTGCGGGTGTACGGGGGTGAGGGGCGGGATTGCGTACGGTGGCGGCGGCCTCCGTGCGTGGACCCGCCCCTCACCTCTGCTCCCGGGGGCCGGCCGCTCTCAGCCCCGCGGGTAGCGGGCCAGCCAGCCGGGAGCGGCGGTGGAGGGGCTGTGCAGGGCGGGTCCCTGTGTCATCTCCATGGCGAAGTCGTCGGCGAGTTCCAGGAGCGTGGCGCGCCCCTCCAGTTCGGCGAGCCAGGCCGGCGGCAGCGCGGTCTCGCCGTGCAGCGCGCCGAGCAGCGCCCCGCACAGGGCCCCGGTGGCCGCGGAGGGCCCGCCGTGGTTCACGGCCAGCCGCAGCCCGTGCCGGATGTCCTCACCGACGAGGGCGCAGTACACGGCGACGGCGAGGACCTCCTCGGCGGAGTCCGTGGCCCCCAGCGACTCGATGAGTGCGGGGCCGGGGATGCCCTGCCGCACGGTGCCGAGGGCCTGTTGGAGTGCCTCGGTGACGGGTTCGTGGCCCTCCCGTTCGGCGAGCAGTCCCAGCGCGTGCTGCACCGAGCCGTCCAGCGTCTCGCCGCGCGCCAGGCCGTGCACCATCACGGCGAGGGCGCCCGCGGAGAGCAGGGCGGTGGGATGGCCGTGGGTCTGGGCGGCGCATTCGACGGCCAGTTGCAGCACGAGCTGGGGCTCCCAGCCGACGAGCAGTCCGAACGGGGCGGAGCGGCTGACCGCCGCCGAGTCGTGCGCGGTGGGGTTCTTGGGCCGGTCGAGGGTCCCCATGACGGTGTCGCCGAAGCCGCCCAGGCACTCCCGGGTGGGGGCGCGGCGGCTGTAGAGCCACTCCTGCCCGGCGAGCCAGCCGTTGTCCTTGCGCCGCTCGTCGGGGCCCCAGTCTCGCTGGGTGGCGGCCCAGCGCAGATGGGCCTGGTGCACGTCGGTGGGCGGGTGCCAGGCGCCGGTGTCGCGGCGGACCTGGGCGCGGATCAGCCCGTCGACGGTGAACAGGGTGAGCTGGGTGACCGCGGTGACGGAGCCGCGCCCTCCGTGGGCGGGGACGAAGTCGGTGACGGCGTCGGCCCCGTGGGCGGCGCGGATCTCCCCCAGCGTGAGGCCGCTGACGCCCGCGCCGAGTGCGTCGCCGATGGCGCCGCCGAGCAGTGCGCCGCGTACCCGGCTGCGGAAGTCCTGCTGCTCGGCACGGCCCCAGACGGCTGTGGTCGCTGAGCTCACCGTGCCCCTTCCCGTCTCCTTCTCGCCCTGTCCAGCGGGCGGCTTCGCAGCACTGTAATCGAACGACCACGGGGCCGAAGGGGCGGAACGGTATGTACGAAGTGGCTCGTTCGGTTCAGTTTTGCGCGGCATTCTCCGGGGATTCCCACCGCGTGCGGCGCCCCTGCCGTGCGCACCGCTGGACCGCGAACCGGCTGCGTCCGTACGGAGCGTCGAGGTGTCGGAGGCCTTCCCCGGGGCGGGTGGCCGGGCCAAATCCCGTTGCTTCGCGCGATCACCCGGCGCGATGATCGCGGGATGGCATCCCCCCACCACGACGGCAGGGCCGGCATCGACGCCGGGCTCGTCCAGCGACTGATCTCCGCCCAGTTCCCGCAGTGGAGCGGCCTGGCGGTGAGACCGGTGGAGGTCGACGGGTGGGACAACCGGACCTACCGTCTCGGCGAGGCGATGACCGTACGTCTCCCGACGGCCGCCGGTTACGTCCCCGCGGTGGAGAAGGAGCACCGGTGGCTGCCGGTCCTGGCTCCGTCCCTGCCCGTCGCCGTGCCTCCGGTCCTCGCCCTGGGTGCGCCGGGCGAGGGCTATCCGCACCCGTGGTCGGTCCGCCGCTGGCTGCCGGGCGAGACGGCTGCCCGGGGCCGTGTCGACGACCTGGCGGGCTTCGCGGTCTCCGTGGCGGAGTTCGTCCGCGCCCTCCAGCGCTGCGATGCGACGGGCGGCCCGCTCGCGGGTGCGCACAGCTTCTACCGGGGCGCCTCGCCCGCCCATTACGACGAGGAGACCCGGCGCTGCCTGGCCGCGCTGGAGGGCCGGGTGGACACGGACCGGGCGCGTGCGGTCTGGGACGCCGCCCTGGCCACCGAGTGGCGCGGGGCGCCCGTCTGGTTCCACGGCGACATCGCCTCCGGCAATCTCCTGGTCGAGGACGGTGAGCTGTCGGCCGTCATCGACTTCGGCACATCGGGGGTCGGCGATCCGGCCTGCGACCTGGTCATCGCGTGGGGGATGTTCTCCGGCGAGAGCCGGGAGGCGTTCCGGCAGGCGGTCGGCCAGGACGGGGGCACCTGGGCCCGCGCCCGGGGCTGGGCCCTGTGGAAGTCGTTGCTGAACCTGACGGGGGACGACGGCACGGATCCGCGGTGGACGGCCGACGAACAGCGCGTGGTCGACGCCGTGCTGGCCGACCACGAACGGTTCGCCTGACCCGGACGCCGGGCCGCGGCACCCCGCTCAGCGCAGGTCGTGCAGATAGATGTGGAACGGGTCGCGCACGAACCCCTCGGCCTCGTACAGCTGTTGCGCGGCGTGGTTGTCGTACGCGGTGTCCAGCTGCACGCCGCTCACCCCCGCCTCACGTGCCCGGCGCAGCACCTCGCGCAGCAGTGTCCGCCCCACTCCGGCGCGGCGGCCGGCGGGGTCCACGTACAGGTCGCTGAGCAGCCATCCGGGTCCCAGGTCGAGCGAGGACAGCACCGGGTACACCTGGGCGAACCCGACCGTTCCCACGTCGGGGACCGAGGCGAGCAGGATCAGCGAGTCGTCCGCCTCGATGCGCTCGGCGAGGAAGGCCCGGGGCCGGCCGGGGTCCTGAGGGGTCACCTCGTAGAAGTCCAGGTAGGCGGCGAACAGCCCCGCGGCCGTGTCGAGGTCCGCTTCGCCCGCGACCCGCACCGTGGCGGGGGCGCTCTGTGATCGCTCCGGCTGCTGACTGCTCACTCGTGTCTCCTCACCCCGGCCGGTCCGGCCGGTCCGGCACCTGTCCGGACGCCGTCGCCCGAGAGGGCCGCCGCACCGTCCGGGACGGAACGGCAGCCTACTCAGACGCCCGGACCTGCGCCTTTCCCCGGCCCCGTCTCTCAGCTCTCCAGCACCGGCAGCAGCTCCGGAAGGTGTCCGTCGGAGGCGGCGGCGGCCGTGACGCGCTCCTGCGGCACCTCTCCGTACAGCGTCGTGCGCGGCTTCGCCGGACGGCCGGCTGCCTCGGCCACGGCGACCAGGTCCTGCACGGACTTGTACGAGCCGTAACTCGACCCGGCCATGCGGGAGATGGTCTCCTCCATCAGCGTGCCGCCCAGGTCGTTCGCGCCCGAGCGCAGCATCTCGGCCGCGCCCTCCGTGCCGAGCTTCACCCAGCTGGTCTGGATGTTGGTGATGTGCGGGTGGAGGAGGAGGCGGGCCATCGCCGTCACTGCCCGGTTGTCGCGGTCGGTCGGGCCGGGGCGGGCGATGCCGGCCAGGTAGACGGGCGCGTTGGTGTGGATGAAGGGCAGGGTCACGAACTCGGTGAGGCCGCCCGTCTCCTGCTGGAGGTCGGCGAGGGTCCTCAGGTGGCCGAGCCAGTGGCGGGGCTGGTCGACATGGCCGTACATCATCGTGGACGAGGAGCGCAGGCCCACCTCGTGGGCGGTCTTGATGACCTCCAGCCAGGTCGCGGTGGGCAGCTTTCCCTTGGTGAGGACCCAGCGGACCTCGTCGTCGAGGATCTCGGCAGCCGTGCCGGGGATCGAGTCGAGACCGGCCTCCTTGGCGGCGGTCAGCCAGTCGCGGATGGACATGCCGGTGCGGGTCGCCCCGTTGACGACCTCCATCGGGGAGAACGCGTGGACGTGCATGCCGGGGACGCGTTCCTTCACCGCCCGGGCGATGTCGAAGTACGCCGTGCCGGGCAGGTCCGGGTGGATGCCGCCCTGCATGCAGACCTCGACCGCGCCGACGTCCCAGGCCTGCGCGGCCCGGTCGGCGACCTGGTCCAGGGAGAGGGTGTACGCGTCGGCGTCGGTGCGCCGCTGGGCGAAGGCGCAGAAGCGGCAGCCGGTGTAGCAGACGTTGGTGAAGTTGATGTTGCGCGTGACGATGTACGTGACGTCGTCGCCGACCACGTCCCGGCGCAGGGTGTCCGCGATCCGGCACAGCTCGTCGAGCGCGGGCCCGTCCGCGTGCAGGAGGGTGAGGGCCTGTGCGTCGGTGAGCTTCGTCGGGTCGGCGGCGGCCTGGCTCAGCGCCCCGCGCACGTCGCCGTCGATACGGGACGGGACCATGCCGGGCGCGGCGGCCTCGCGGAGCGCCTCCCAGTCCCCGTACACCTCGTCGAAGTCGTCGCGGCGGTCGCCGGTGCGGCCCTCGGTGTCGATGGTGCGGTGCAGATCGGTGCGGCCCGAGGCGTTGAATCCCTCGTCGGGTTCCTGCCAGGGCAGTCCGGCGGGGATCGTGCCCTCCTTCGCGAGCCCGGTCTCCGGGTCGGCGAGGGCGCGGACGTGCGGGAGCAGGCGCGGATCCAGCCAGGGTTCGCCGCGCTGGATGAACTCCGGGTAGATGGTGAGCCGTTCACGCAGCGCGAAGCCGGCCTCGGCGGTCTTCGCGGCCAGCTCGTCGATGTGCGGCCAGGGGCGCTCGGGGTTCACGTGGTCGGGCGTGAGCGGCGAGACGCCGCCCCAGTCGTCGATCCCGGCGCCGATCAGCAGCGCGTACTCGGCGTCGACGAGGTTCGGCGGGGCCTGGATGCGGGCGGACGGGCCGAGGATGTGGCGGGCGACGGCGATGGCGGCGGCCAGCTCCTCCAGCTCCGCGTCCGGCATACCGCGCATCGCGGTGTCGGGCTTGGCGCGGAAGTTCTGGACGATGACTTCCTGGATGCCGTGGTAGGCGCGGGCGTTCCGGCGCAGCTCGAAGAGGGAGTCGGCTCGCTCCTCGTACGACTCGCCGATGCCGATGAGGATGCCGGTGGTGAAGGGCACGTTGGACCGGCCGGCGTCCTCCAGGACGCGCAGCCGTACGGCCGGTTCCTTGTCCGGGGAGCCGTGGTGCGGGCCGCCGGGCTCGGACCACAGCCGGGTCGCGGTCGTCTCCAGCATCATGCCCATGGAGGGCGCGACGGGCTTGAGCCGCTGGAGATCGGTCCAGGTCATGACGCCCGGGTTGAGGTGGGGCAGCAGCCCGGTCTCCTCCAGGACGCGGATCGCCATGGCGCGTACGTACGCGAGGGTGCCGTCGTACCCCTCGGCCTCCAGCCACTCCCGGGCCTCGGGCCAGCGGTCCTCGGGCCGGTCGCCGAGGGTGAACAGCGCTTCCTTGCAGCCCAGCTCCGCACCCTTGCGGGCGATGTCGAGGACCTCGTCCGGGGACAGGAACATGCCGTGGCCCTCGCGGCGCAGTTTGCCGGGGACGGTGACGAAGGTGCAGTAGTGGCACTTGTCGCGGCAGAGCCGGGTCAGCGGGATGAAGACCTTGCGGGAGTACGTGATCACGCCGGGGCGGCCCGCCGCCGCCAGGCCCGCGTCGCGCACCCGGGCGGCCGAGGCGGCGAGATCCGTCAGGTCGTCGCCGCGCGCCTGGAGCAGGACGGCGGCCTCGGCCGCGTCGAGGGCGACACCGTCTCGGGCACGCCTGAGGGCACGTCGCATGGAGTTGGTGGTGGGGCGTCCGCGCTGAGGATCGGTCATGAACCGAGCATACGAGCGAGTAGCCGGCCGGTGACCGGCCGGATCTCCCGCAGGTCACCCGCACCCCTGCGGCCCGGGCCGCGCGGCGGCCCGCTCCCCGCAGGCTCGGCCCGTAGGCTCGGCACGGTGATGGAAACGATCGTCTTCGACATCGGCGAGACACTCATCCGCGACGACCGCTACTGGGCGTCCTGGGCCAACTGGCTCGGCGTCCCGACGCACACGCTGAGTGCGCTGGTCGGGGCCGCGGTCGTCCAGGGGCGGGACAGCGCGGACGCGCTGAGCATGCTGCGCCCCGACATGGACGTCAACGAGGCCTCGCAGGCCAGAGCCGCCGCCGGGCGCGGCGAGCACCTGGACGAGTCGGACCTCTACCCGGACGTCCGGCCGGCACTGGCCGAACTGCGCGCGCTCGGCGTGCGCGTGGTGGTCGCGGGCAACGGGACGGTGCGGGCCGGGGAGCTGCTGCGGGCGCTGGACCTGCCCGCGGACGTGGTCGTCACCTCGGACGAGTGGGGCGTCGCCAAGCCGGACCCGGAGTTCTTCGCCCGCGTGCTGGAGGCGTCCGGGGCGGCCCCGCACGCCACGCTGTACGTGGGCGACCACCCGGCGGGCGACCTGTTCCCGGCCAAGTCGTCGGGCCTGCTGGCGGCGCACATCCGGCGGGGTGCGTGCGGGTACTGGTGGGCGGACCACCCGGACGTGGTGGACACGGCGGACTTCCGCATCAACGCGCTGACCGACCTGCCGGCTCTGCTGAACAAGGTCCCGGACCCGCCGCGGCCGAGGGCGTTGCGGGCCCTGTAGCCGCACTTCCCGGCCGGCCCGGCCCCCGTCAGCCGAGGATCAGGGGCAGCCGTCCGGCCAGCGGGCCCAGTGCGGCCGTCTCCGCGTCCGTCGGGGCGCGCCGCCCCGTGCCGGTCAGCAGTGCGTCCTTGTCGGAGAACGACGAGGGGAACGCCGCCCCGGCGATCGCCTCCAGCAGCTCCCGCGACCGGGCCAGCCCCTCGGCCGGCGGGTCCGCCGCGTCCGGGAGAGGGGCGATCAGGTCGAGGTGGTGGAGCGTCCACTCCAGGACGTACGTGGTCAGGTACTCGTCCACGGTGTAGACCTCGTCGCGCGTACTGACCCGGGCCGCCGGATCCGCCAGCCCGGCCGCCCGCCCGGCGGCCGAACCCACGTCGTCCAGGTGGAACTTGAGCAGCCACGGCTCCTCGTACGCCGCCGCCAGCCGCACGGTCAGCGCGTCGAGCGGGTCGTCGCCGGTGGGCGGTGTTCCGGTGACCTCCCAGTACGTGACCGCGTCCCGCGTCGGCTCCGCGTCGGCGGGCGTGGCGAGGGTGATCAGGACGTCCTGGGCATCGATGACGAGGTGGCACACCAGGTCCCGGACGAGCCAGCCGGCACAGCCGGACGGCAACGCGAAGTCCGCGTCGGAGAGTTCGGCGACCGCGGTACGCAGGGCGGCCCATGAGCGCGAGAAGTTTTCCACGGGCGCAAGCTAGCAGCGCGGGGCGCCCGTGTGCATCGCCTGCGGCCCGGCGGGCCGTCGGAGCCGTACCGGTGGGCGGACGCGCTGCCGTACGGCTACCTGTAGCACTCCAGGATCAGGGGCAGGTCCTCGAGCCACTCCTGGAGGCGGGCCCGTTTGCGGGCGGCGAGCAGGCACGGATGGGTGGTGCCGTTGTGGAGGCGGACGACGACCCTGAGGTGTTTGGGGCCGTCGGGCGCGTACTCGACCGCGCTGATCTCGGCCCAGGTGAACTGCAGATCGCCCACCGGCGTGCCGAGCTCGACCCCGACGGCGTCGATCAGGAGAGAGCTGTCCGGAGCGACGGCGATGAAGACGGGATCGGAGCCGGATCCGGCCTGGGAGCTGCCGGGGCCGGCGTGGCCCGCGGGGGTGCTCTGTGTCGCGGCCCGGTGCAGCGGGGCGGCGTCGAAGGGGGCGTAGGAGGGCAGTGGTGGTACCGCCACGGTCGGGGTGTACGCCGGGCCGCCCGGCACGAAGAGGTCCAGCAGGCGCTCCGGGGTGGGCCGCCGGCCGGGTTCCTTCTCCAGGCAAGCCGCCACGACCGGCCGTACGCCCTCCGGCACCGCCGCCAGATCGGGTGCCTCGTGCACCGACCGGTACATCAGGCCCATGGGCGTGCCTGCCCCGAACGCGCTGCCGCCCGCGGCCGCGACCAGCACGGCACCGAGGGCGAACACATCCGCGGCCCCGCTGACTTCCTGCCCCTGTGCCTGCTCGGGCGCCAGGAACCCCGGTGTCCCGAACGCCGTACCGGTGGCCGTCAGACGCGTCGACTCCAGCGCCCGCGCGATCCCGAAGTCCAGGACCCGCGGCCCGTCCGAGGCCATGATGATGTTTCCGGGCTTCAGGTCACGGTGCACCAGGCCGCAGCGGTGGATCGCCGCAAGCGCCTCGGCGAGCGCCGCGCCCAGTTGCCGCAGCCGCGCCTCGCCCATCGGGCCCTCGGCCTCGACCAGCCCGGCGAGCGTGGGCCCGGGGATGTACGCCGTGGCCAGCCAGGGCGCCGCAGCTGCCGGGTCCGCGTCCACCACCGGTGCCGTGTGGAAGCCGCCCACACTCCGCGCGGCCTCGACCTCGGCACGGAACCGCTCCCGGAAGTGCGGGTCGGTCGCGAGCTCCGAGCGCGCCACCTTCACGGCGACCGCGCGCCCCCCGCGTGATCGCGCCAGGTAGACGACGCCCATCCCGCCGGCGCCCAGCTCCCGCTCCACGACGTACCCGCCGATGCGCTCCGGCAGGCCCGAACCGTCCGCCCCGTACCCCATGTGCTGGCCGCCTCCCCCAGTGATCCGGCGGCTCAGTATGGCCCAGCCCTCGCCCCCGGGGTCAGCCGACGGGAGTCTCGTCCACCTTGAAGTCCATGCTGACCTTGCCGTTGACGACCGACTTCGCGGTGACCGTCACGCCGTACTGCTTGCCATCCGCCGCCAACTGGCAGCGGATCACGGCGTTCACCCGCGCCGGGAGGTCAACGGGGCAGGAGAACGCGTCGGGTGCCTGGCCGACCTGAGCCGTCAGGGCCGCCTTCCCCTGCCGGGCGACCTCCGTCCTGCTCACCGACGGCCCGCCGGCACCCGCGCTCGCCGAGTCGCTGGGCTGCGGATCCGCCGAGTTGCCGGCTGCCGGAGCGTCGTCGACCTTGAAGTCCATGTCGACCTTGTCGCCGTCGACCGACTTCGCGGTGACCGTCATCCCCTGCTTCGTACCGTCCGCGGTCAGCTCGCAGCGCACGGTCGCACCGACCTCCGCCTTGAGATCGTCCTTGCAGGTGACGTCGTCCGGCTGCCGGCCCACCTTCTTGCCCAGGGCGGTCGAGGCCTGCTGTGCGACCTCGTCCTTCTTCACGACCTTCGAGCCCACACTTGCCGAACAGCCCACGGCGAACGCCACTGCGAGCAACACCCCTGCCGCTCGCACGGTGATCCGCTTACCCGTCGGCTGTCGCACTGGGCCCCCAAGTCAAAAGTTGTACATGTCAAGCACCTGGACGCGCAGAATCGCAGTTCCGGTTCCCGGCCCCGGCCTGCGTGATCGCGATACGGGATCCCTCCGCCGGAGGTGCGTCCGCAGGGCGGCCAGGCGCAGAACCCGCGAGCAGGCGGGGTCGCTGTCCGTGTGAGCCACGGGCCGCGGATGGCGCTTCTGCCTGATGCTGAGCGCGACCCAGGCGACGAGGGACATCCCGGTCACGCCCCAGAGACACGTAGGGCCACCACGCGGGCGAGGCACCTCGGTCGCCGTCGTCGACACCGGATTCAACCGTGAACCCGGGGGCACCCTGAACTCCATGACCCGTGGGAGGGGGAAGAACTTCTGCTACCTGACCGACGCACTCGGCAGCGTGGTCGCCATGACCGACGACACCGACACGGCGGCAGGAGCTTCTAGGGGGCTATCTTCTGGAATTGCATCCGAAGCCCGCCTGTTCGCACTGCTCGATATGGTCACACGAGGGCTGCTGGGGCTAGTCGTGCCGCGGGGTTGGTTCGCGTCTGACCGATAGTGATACCCGCTCGGAAAGTAGGGCGCCGGTACATCCTCCTGCCGCCGCAGGGCATCACCCTGAGATCATCGGAGGGCTTTTTCCATGTTTAAGAGTTTCAACTCATGAGACTTTCGGCCATAATGCCTCCCTCGGCCGCAGGGCTTCCATCCTGGGGTATAGCACTCGTGATTATTGTGTTCGTCCTGGCGGTTGCCTTTGTCCTGACGCGTCGTCGATGAAGTTAGGTCGGTCGGCGAGGTCGGCCAACCACGGGCGAGGGACCGTGCGATGCGTCCAGAACCGCGCCCCGGACGGTGCGCGGCCGCAGGAAAGACACCACGCTGCGCGGATCGTGGCAGTACTGCTACGGCCCTGCCGGTCGTGAGCCGGGACAAGGGTCCACTCGAGCTTGCCGGCCTGCACGCCAACCTTGCGGCAAGGCCGGTGAGCGACGATCAAGCTGTTGTCAGCCGCTGAATCTAAGGTCGGCCCTATGACATCAGACCTGGTCCCGGACTCATGGAATCGCATAGACGCGTGGCTGCGCGAGCACGCGCCCCGCACTTCTGCCACGCTTCGGCCGCCCGCAGGAGACGGGGAGATCGCAGCAGCGCAACAGGAACTGGGGGTCACCTTTCCTCCGGACCTGGTCGCTTCACTCCTCCGGCACAACGGGGCGCTGGAGGGGCCTGAGGCTTTCCGGTTCAGTACGGGTGACCGGCTGCTCGGAGTGAGCGGAATCCTCGGGGATACCGAGTTCATGCGCGGCATCGAACAAGGCCCCGACGGGGAGGCCGAGGACTACTGGCTCCTCGGCTACGTAAAGTTCGGTTCCTATGACGGGACGTCGGACGGTCTCCTGATGGATTGCCGTACCGAGCGGGACCACTTCGGTGCGATCGGACGGTTCTTCGACGAGACCGGCACCAGGTTTGGGCAGGCCGGCTCGCTGGGTGGGTATCTGGCCGAACTGGCCGACTTGCTTGAGCGCGGCCAGGAGGCTGGTGTCGTCACCTTCAACGGCCGACTGTTCTGGGAGGCGCCTCTGCCTGCCAGGCCGCAGCGCAGTGCCGACGAGCCCCTTCCCGCACCGGATGAGCAGCTGCCAGAGCTGGACCTGTCCCACAGTCCCACCGACCTCCTCCACGTGAGCCACCTGGACGGACATGAGGAACTCGGTGCACTGATCGCAGTCCTGCCGTATGAGCAGGTGGTTGAGGCCGCGCGGAAGCAGCTGCGCAGACTGGCGGTCGAAACGGGGCTGAACAACTACCCGGAGATCAAGACAGCCCTGGACGCGTGGGAGCGTGGTGTGGCCGTACCGCGCCCGGACCAAACCAGCCCGCTCGCCTTGCGACTCCGCGCGGTGCTCGCACAGGCCGACACCGGCAGAGACGTCACTCGCAGATGGGCCGCGGAGAAGATAGCCCTCGGGCTCTGGGGATCCCCCTACAGATCCGTGTGCGAGAGCGCGGAGACCCGGAGCCACTTCACTCTCGACTGGCGTGCGGATCTGCATGCGGACTTGGGTAATCCGTCACTGCCTCCGATACCTGACGACCGATTCTGGGGGGCGCTGCGCAACCCCGCCATCGACTCCAGTTGGTACGCGGCTCAGCACACCCGAGATCAGGACTGACCCCAGGGGTTTCGTTTCCGCGTGAGCGCTTCATGCGGCGGTCATCGCCAGACGAAGCGCTCAATTGAGCGGCAACCCCGAGCCTGCCGGCGTTACTTGTTGTAGTTCTTCCCGATGGGCCTGCCGGGGATCGGCTTGCCGATGAGAGCGATCGGGACGAACAAGCAGAATTGGCCGATCGCCGTGGTGAGCGTCCAGATCTCCTCATCGTCGTAGAGGGCCGCTGCTTTGGCGAACAGCTCGCAGGCCTGGGACGCCAAGGACATCGGCGCTCTCATCGGCCTCCTCGACCCGGCCGTCACGGCAACCGGCGACGGCGGCGGCCTCGCCACCACCGCGCGCTCCAGGGCGCCGAGCAGCTCGCGCGCGGCCTCGTCGCTCTCGCCGGCAGGCTGGCCGACCTGACGCTCCTGGAGCGCACCGTCAACGGTCAGCCCGGCCTGGTCGCCAAGCAGGACGGCGTCATCGTGACCGTGTACGCGTTCGACATCGCAGACGACCGGATCACTCACATCTGGGCCGTACGCAACCCGGAGAAGCTCCGGCCGTGGACGGTGGGCCACAACACTGGAACCGAACACTCTCGACCGCGCCATTAGGTCGTGTCCGCAAAGGCTGGGGAGCCGGAGTCGCAGGCAGGCGAGAGTGACCATGGCCTTGAAGTGGAGGGTGCGCTTCTCGTAGCGGGTGGCGAGGCCTCTGTTCTGTTGGAGCCGGCCGAAGCAGCGTTCTATGACGTTGCGGCGGCAGCAGATCTTGCGGTCGAGGCGGCCCTGTCCGTCCCAGGCCAGGTGAACTCTCGCAGTCAGTCCGCCCCTGAGGGGCTCAACGGCCCCATCGGCCTGACCTGTGCTTCAACTGCCGGTGTCGACACGGGATTCAACCGTGAACCCGGGGGCACCCTGAACTCCATGACCCACGGGGGAAGAACTGAAGGACGTAAAACTCGAGAAAGAGCTGCCCGCGCCGATGACGTGAGGCAAGGGCGTGAACTGAGCAGACCTCTGACGCCCAACCGCGCCTGCCAACCATAAGGAACACCATGCCTAACGTCGGATGGACAGTCGAGCAGCAAGCGGCAATAAAGCGTTACTGGCTATTCACTAACATCTTGACAGTGGTCGGAGTCATTCTGTCAATTGCTTTCATCATCTCCGGGAACACGGGGGGATGGATTGTTCTCGCAATGATCGCCTGCATTTACGGAGCATGCTTTCTCTTCATTCGCAATAAGGCGAAAAGTCAGCCCTGAAATGAGATCAGGCTCCAGAATACCGTTCGCCATTTCAGGGGCTATTCTTTCCCTGGTTGTCGGAGCGATTGTGTGGGCTGAAGTGATCGATGCTGATGTAACTACCGCAGTGAGAGAAGTCGGATTCTCTCTCATAGCCGTGGCGGCCCTGATCGGCACCATCAAGTTGATGAGACGGTCGAAACGGCGTCCGGATTAGGGCGCCAGCCGACTCGAATGGGGCGCGAACGTCGTCACCAGCCCCAACTGCACCGCCGTCGTCGCAGGGCGTGCATGTGGGCTTTGAGGGAAGGCGGATGTGGACAGGGGAGGCATACATGGCGCAACTTCCTGATCCCTCCACCCCGCCGGGATGGACTGAGCCGGGTAATCGATGGGGACCCTGGCTCTACTGGCCGATGCTGTGCATAGGTGTCGGATTGCTGGTGTGGCGGGTGAGTGCCGGCGCGAGCACCGGACAGATCGCACTGGCTGCCGCGCATGTTCTCTTGTGGATCTGCCTTCTGACGGCTAATCGATCCACTCACCGACGACGATCCACACCATGACCTCCGTCCGGCCCGCGCCAGCGGGAGTCAGAGTTCTGGACTCCGATCCGGTCCTCACTCGGGTAACCCCCCTTCCCATCCTCTTTGCTGTCGATGCCCGGCCAGGCCGGCACGGCGGCAGCAGGCTCACTCAGTCGCGAAACGAAAGCGAGCGCTCATGAAGGGCCTTACGGCATTGGCTGCCGCTGGACAGGGCGGGCCGGAACTTCCCACCTGGGGGATCGTGATATTCCTGGCGATCGCCGCATTGGCGGGAGTCTTTATCCTGCTGAGGAGATCCAGGGGACGCCGGTAATGCGCAATCCGGCTGCACCTCCTGCAAGGGGGTGGTACCGGTGTATATGCGTGAGGCCTCCTCGCCGTAGGTGACGTCTCGAATGTGGTGTAGGGCCTCAACTGACCAGTGATTACTGGCCAGTTCGTCGAGGTCGGCGAGTTGTGGCGGGCCAGACCGCCCGGGCGGCAGGCTGCCTTGCGGGTTGATGCGGTGACCAACCGAGAAGGCGGCGGTGCCGCTTGCTGTGGCGTCGAGAGGTCAGGCGCGGAGCAGGTCGGTCGAGACCGTCCAGAGGCGCTTGGCGGTGGCGGGATCGAGCGCCCATTCCTTGACCCCGTGCGGGTGCTGCGCGAGGGCGGCGTCGTTCGGCACGGTGTAGGCCTCTTGTGAATCGTCGAGATAGTGACCTTCTCCTCGAAGGAGACTCTGTTCCGTGCCGCGGTCACCCAGGCCCTGGAGCGGGACATCACAGCGGTTGAACACGTCCTGGCCGACCCCAGCCGCCCACTTCCAGAGCGCCTCGTCGAAGCGTTCGACCAGTGGGCGGGCCGCTACATCGGCCCGCTGACGCGCGATGTCGCGGTGGTCATCGAGGACAACCCCGACCTCCTCGGAGAGATCGCCGAGAGCACGCCGCGACGCTTCGAGGAACTGATCACAGAAGCGATCGCCGTCGAGTCACAACAAGACGCGGCCCCTCTTGTCGCACAGACGATGATCAGCGCGTCGATCGGTATCAAGCATCAGGCCGCATCGCGGGAGTTCTACCTCGAACGGCTGTCGGTCGCCATCGATCTCCTGGTGCGCTGAAGGTTCTCGCTGAAGCCGCAGGAGAGAGCCCGGCTGAACAGCCAGGTCCTCCCGCCCGGCCAACCGGCGCTGTCCCCGCCACCCACCAGAGTGCCGTCCACGATGAGCACGGTGCCCTTGACGAACCGCTTGCGGGCGGGAGCGCGAGCATCGGCCCGAGGTGGTCGATGATCCGGTCCGCCGCCGACTTCGACACCCCGAAGAGCGGTGCGAGCTGCCGCATGGTCAGGTTCGTTCGCCAATAGGCTGCGACCAAAACCATCTCCTGTGGCGGGGGAGCTCTGGACCACGTCGTATGGAATCCGATGGTGCTGCACGACGCCGGCGTGAAGAATCGGCGGATGCATGAAGTGAGGCTGTCCGACGGGAGCATCACCCTGTCGCCGCTGCGCCTGGACGACGTGGAGGCGCATCTCACGGGGGAGGACGAGCTGCTCGTTCGCTGGCTCAACGGCGGCCCCGGCACGCGCGAGGGCGTTGAAGGATACTTCCGGCACTGCCGCGAACAGTGGGACACGGCCGGGCCTCTCCGCGCTTTCGGCATCCGGGTGGGCGCCACCGGCGAGGCACTCGCGGGGACGATCGACTTGCGGTTCGCAGGAGAGGGCTTGGCCTCCGGCCAGGTGAACGTCGCCTACGGCCTCTATTCGTCCTGGCGGGGCCGCGGTCTGGCTACCCGCGCGGTCCTCCTGGCGTCCCAGTACGCGGCAAGTGAGGGCGGAGCGGAGGCGGTGATCCAGGTGGACCCAGAGAATCCCGCATCCGCCGCAGTCGCGCGGCGGGCAGGATTCGCCCCCGGCAAGCAGCGGTACAGCAAGGACGGCACACGGTTTGACTGGTACATCCGAGACCTGCGCGTCGCTCCCCAGTGACGCCCAGCAGTTACGGGACAACCCTGAGCCGGTACCGGCGTCGGAATCTCAGTTCCGATTCCCCGTTCCGGATTCAGTTCCGACCTCCGCCCACACCGTCTTCCCGACCACCCGCTCCGTCACGCCCCACTTCGCCGCCAACGCCTCCACCAGGCGAAGCCCGTAGCCGGATTCCGCGACGGTCTCCTGCTCCTCCGACTCCTCTGCGCACAGCTCCGGCCAACGCTCGCCTCGCGCGTCCGACACCTCGATACGGAGCCCGCGCACCCCTGCCGTCAGCCGCAGTTCGAAGTCGCGCCCCGGTACACGCCCATGCGCCACCGCGTTCGTCGCCAACTCCCCCACGATCAACGCCACGTCGTCGGACAGCCCGCTCCCGTACGGCACTCCCCACGCGTCCAGCTCGTGCACCGCGAGCCTGCGCGCGAGCCGCGCCCCTCGACGGGTGGCGCTGAAGCGCTGGACGAACTCGGTTCCCACGGGGGTGATTTCGGCGTTCATGTGACTCAGCGTGGCGGCGTGATCGTACGCTGACCAGGAGTGACACCACGACGCCGTGAAGCTGTACGGGCCCGCCCGCCCGGCTGTACGGGATGTCGGCCGTGACCGGACGGACAGAGGCGGTACGGGGCAGATGGCGAACACGGAGCGAGAAGAGCGACCGGAGCGGCCGGCTGAGTCGGACGGGACCGCCCACCTGTTCAGGGCACTGGGCAGACAGATCAAGGTCCTGCGCGAGCGCGCGGGTCTGAGCCAGCGGGAACTGGGGCTCGCAGCGCACTGCGGGGAGGACCTGGTGTCCGCGGTGGAGCGGGGTGTACGGACGCCCCAGCCTGACTTCCTTGAGCGCCTGGACGAACTTCTATCCGCAAACGGCGTGCTCAAGGCGGCCGTCCCCGATGTGCTGGACGCACGAAAGCAGGCGCGTAGCCGGCATCCGGAGTGGTACCGCGATTACGCGCGGCTGGAAGCAGAAGCGGTGCAGATCTACGTCTACACCAATCAGTCCGTGCCAGGACTACTCCAAACCGAGGCCTATGCGCGTGCTGTGTTCACCCAATGGCGCCCCCTCCTAGGGGAGGAGACCATCGACAAGCGGGTCGCCGACCGGCTCGACCGACAGCAGGTCTTCGCTCCGTGGCCATCGCCCACATTTCACTTCGTCTTGGACGAGAGTGTCCTGCTCCGCCCCATCGGCGGTCGGAACGTTCACCGGGAGCAACTGCAGAAGCTCCTGCACATCGGCGGTCTCCGGACTGTTCAGCTTCAGCTGATGCCACTCAACCGAACCGAACAGCCCAGCCTTGACGGCCCGTTCACCCTGCTTACCCCGAAGGGTCGACAGCAGGTGGCGTACCTGGAGATCCATACCTACCCGCGGCTGATCACGGACATGGAGGAGGTCCGCATGCTCGCGGTGCGCTATGGAATCATCCAGTCTGCAGCTCTCACGCCACGGGAGTCGCTGGCCGCGATCGAGAAGATGCTGGGAGAGCGATGAACACGGAGCAGCTGCACTGGTTCAAGAGCAGCTACAGCAGCGGCGGCGGCGGCGAGTGCGTCGAGGTCGCCTTCGACTGGCGTAAATCCAGCTACAGCGGCGGCGAGGGCGGAACCTGCGTCGAGGTCGCCGCCTCCCCCACCCTGATCCACATCCGCGACTCCAAGGACATCCAGCGCCCCCACTTCGACGTCGCCCCGACCGCCTGGTCCGCCTTCGTCGCGTACGCCCGCCAGGGCTGATCCGGAGCGCACATCACCGGGTCGCGGGAATCCGCGACCCGGTCCGCCGCGTCTCGGCACTCCGCGTCACGGCGGCCCACGACGTAAAGGCTTTTAAAGCACTTGGGAGAGAACTTCTTACCCACCCGACCCACCCGGCGGCCCCGTCACCCGCACGGGTGAGGTTCGCCAACTGGGCTGGATTTGCACCGGGTTGCCTGGCATATGCTCGCCGCACCAAACTTCAGACCTCTGACGGCCCCCGCCGGGACTGCGAATCCCAAAGCGGGGGCCTCACCAACACGGAAGTAGACCCTTCCTGATGGCTACCTCGCAGGCTATCGCGGGCTCCTACGCCCCGCCCTCCGGTATCGAGCACGTCAACGTCCGCCACGCCGACCGCTTCACGGTCGTGGGCAATCACCTCAGCCAGCACCGCGAGCTCTCGCTCGCCGCGCGAGGCCTCGCCCTGCACATCCAGTCGCTGCCGCCCGGCGCCAGGATCGGCATCAAGGTCCTGGCCACCCGGCTGCCCGACAGCGAGCACCGCATCGCCGGGGCCCTGCGGGAGTTGGAGCAGCACGGCTATCTGAAGCGCACCCGGGAGCGTTCGCCCGACGGCCGGATCTACACACGGACCGTCTCGTACAACCACCCGGACCCCGCCGCCCGCGACAAGGCGCAGACGGTCGCGCCACGGCCCAGGCCCCGGCCGGCTCCGGCCCCCGCGGCTCCCCCGGAGCTCGCGCCCGCACCCGCGCCCACACCCCGCGTCACCGCACCCCGCGTCCCCGCACCCACCGCGAAGAAGCCCCCGCGTCCGCCGCTTCCGCAGCCGCTCCATCCCCTGCCGCAGCTCCTCCAGGCCGCCGCGCTCCTGCTCGTCGGGCTCCAGCGCCAGGACGCCGAACTCCGGCTGACGGAGAAGGAGATCGACCTCCTCGCGCCCGGCGTCGCCGCCTGGTTCGAGCGGGACGCCTCGCCCGCCGACGTACGCAAGGCGCTGACCGAGGACCTGCCCCGGCCGGTGCGGTTCCCGGCGCAGTTGCTGAGGCACCGGCTGACCGTCTCCCTGCCGTCCGGGCACTCCCTCCCGGCAGCCTTCCGTCCCGTACCCATGCAGAACTGCGACGACTGCGACCGCGCCTTCAGGGCCGCCGAACCGGGCCGCTGCGACGCGTGTGAGGACGCGCAGGGGTGGGCCTCGCCCAGGCCCTGACGTCAGCGGTAGGCGGCCAGGAAGGCGCGGACTCCCTCGGTGGCGTAGTGGTCCAGCTCGGCCTGCGTGTGGCGGGGGCCGCCGTGGAACATGGCCTTGTTCACCGGGACCCACAGCAGCAGACCCGAGAAGTGGTGGGCGGCCAGGGCCGGTTCCTCGATGCGGAGCAGTCCTTCGTCCGCGAGCCGCTCGAAGGTGGCCGCCAGCGTGGCCAGGACCCGCTCGAAGCCCTGCCCGTACCAGGCCGCGCCGAGTTCGGGGAAGGCGTCGGCGTTGGCGATGACCAGGCGCCTCAGCTGGAGCACCTGGGGCTGTGTGAGCGCGTCGAGGAACCGGCGGGCGAGCCGGGTCAGGTTCTCGTCCAGGGCGTCGGCGTCGGACGGGATGTCCGCCACCAGGTCGACCATGCCGTCGATGCGGTCGCTCGTGGCGAGGATGATCTCGGCGAACAGCTTCTCCTTGTCGGAGAAGTGCTTGTAGACCGTCTGCTTGGACACCGCGGCCAGTCTCGCGATGTCGTCCATGCTCGTGCCGGAGTAACCCTTCTCCATGAAGGCGCTGGTCGCGGCCTCCATGATGGCCTGCCGCTTGCGCGCCGACCGGCCCTGCTCGGCTGCTTCCACGCCGCCTCCTCGCGCTGACAGTACTGGACAGTCCAGTTCTTCCATGGGTACTGTACCGTCCAGTTCCCATCGGTACTACACCGTCTAGTTCCCGTTACGGGTATCGACGGCCCAGGAGGACTGCATGACCGGGACCAAGACCGGGACCAAGACCGGAAGCAAGACCAGCGCCGAGACCAGAACCGACGCCGGGGCCAGGACCGGGACCCTGTTAGCCGGCGGCATCGTCGCGGGCCCGCTGTTCCTCGTGGCGAGCCTCATCCAGGGCCTGACCCGCGAGGGCTTCGACTTCACCCGCAACGCCTTCAGCCAGCTCAGCCTGGGCGGCCTCGGCTGGATACAGGTGATCGTCTTCCTGCTCACCGGACTGCTGGCCATCTCCGGGGCGATCGGGATGCGCCGCGTCCTGCGCGGCGCCCCCGGCGGGGTGTGGGCCCCGCGGCTGGTCGGCGTCTTCGGCGCCTCGTTCGTTCTCGCCGGGGTGTTCACCGCCGATCCCGGCGACGGATTCCCCGCCGGGACGCCGAAGGGGTCCAGCGGCTCGGTCAGCGCGCACGGAGCCGTTCACCTGGGCGGCGCCACCGTGGGTTTCCTCGCCCTGTGCGCCGCGTTCCTCGTCCTGGCCACGTACTTCGCCGACCGGGGACAACGCGGCTGGGCCCTCGCCTCCCGCCTCGTACCGGTGGGCGTCCTGGCCGGCTCCTCGGCCTCCTCCGTCAGCGTCCTGGCCTTCACCGCGGGTGCCGCCCTCGGCCTCCTGTGGCTCAGCGCGGTGACGGTCCGGCTGCGGGCCACGACGCCGCCAACCCAGCACACGCCGCAACGGTGACCGTCACCGACGCAACCACGACGACCGGCACACAGAAGAACGGGAAACTGACGACATGACCGAACCGGTAAAGGGCCCCGCGAGCTACTTCCCCTCGATCGAGAAGAAGTACGGCCGCCCGATCGCGGAGTGGAAGGACCTCGTCCGTTCCTCGCCCCTGACCAAGCACATGGAGCTCGTCTCCTGGCTCAAGACGGAACACGGCATGGGGCACGGACACGCCAACGCGCTCGTCGCCCACACCCTCGCCGAGGACAGCGCCGGGTAACGCCGGACAGTGCCGGGCAGCACCGGGCAGCACCGGGCAGCGCCCATGGGACCATCCGTCGGTGACTCCTGACGAGATATGGGACACGGCCGGTCCTGCGGAGCGTCGTCTGGCCGGTGTCGCGCTCAACCCGGCCGCTCCCGTCGACGTCCTGCTGCGGCTGCTCGCGGGCGGGCCGGCCGCCGTGCGGATGGTGCTGTGCCGGGACCGGGTACTGCCCGCTCCGGTGGTGGATGCGGTGGTGGCCCACCCGGACCGGAACACCCGCAGCTTCTTCGCCCGGAACCCGTACGCGGATCCGGAGCAGCGGGCGCGGCTGGTGGACGACCCGGAGTGGTTCGTCCGGGCGCACCTGGCGCACGAACCACGGGCCGACGACGTGTGTCTGCCCCGCCCGCTGCCCGACCGCACCGTCGTCCGGATGATCAAGACCTACGACGACGAGTCGCTGTCGGCGCTCGGCCGGCAGGTCTCCCCCGGTCTGCGGCGTGCGATGCCCACCCATCCCGAGGCTCGGGTCCGCCTGACGGGAACCAGCTCCTGGGATTCTCTGGCACCCGCGGTGCGGGCCGCTCTGCTGGCCGATCCGGATCCTGCGGTACGGGAGGCGGCCGCCCGCAACAGCCGGTGGCACGAACGGCTTCGCGACCCGGACGCGGTGCGGGAGGAACTCCCCGCGCACCACTGCCACGCACGCACGCACCTTCTGATGTACGGGGCGCTGGCCCCCGATGTCATTGCGGAGGCGCTGTCACAGAACGCGTGGCTGATCGCCGGCAACACCAGCACGCCCGCCGCGACCGTGGGCCTGCTGGCCGGACACCCCGATCCCGAGGTCCGCGCCCGCGTCGCCCAACGGCCCGATCTGGGACCGTCCGAGCGCCGTGCCCTCGCCGTCGATCCTGACCCGGCCGTGCGGCTCGCCCTCTCCGTGCATCCCGCACTGAGCGAGGCGCAACGGGCCGACATCGACTACGAGGTGACGCAGGAGACCCGCTATCCCCACACCCCGCCGTACGACCCGGCCTCGCTGCCCGGCCAGGAGGAGCTTCGCGGGCTCGCAGGGTCGGCGCACCCGCTCCTGAGGCGCAGCGCCGCCGGGGTCCCCACACTCCCCGCCGACCTGGTCGCGCGCCTCGCGGACGACACCGATCTGGGGGTACGGGTCCTGCTCGGCCAGAACCATCCCGACGCACCGGCCGCACTGCTGCTGCGCTGCTTCCTGGAGTACACCGGCCCCGACCGGTGGCATCTCACCGGCCGGCCCCACTTCCCCCGCACCGGGCTCGCAGGGTTCGCCGGTGACCAGGATCCCGAAGTCCGGCGTCTGGCACTGCTGGACACCGGACTCGCACCGGACACCGCCGACCGGCTCACCCACGACCCGGACCGGCGGGTCCGCGCCGACGCCGCCCGCCACCCGCGGCTTCCGAGTGACCGGATCACCGCGCTGCTCGACGACGGCGAACTCGCGTCCCGGGCAGCCGCCAACCCGGCGCTGCCCGTCGCGACGATGCACCGGCTGATCGACAAGGCCGGGCAGCACGGGGCCTGACAACGTCCGGCCCCGGCTACAGGTACTCCGCGTACGCGTCCAGCGTCCGCAGGACCTCCGCCTCGCCCGCCGGGGGCAGTTGGAGGACGACCTCCTCGATGCCCAGGTCCTCGTAGTGCGCCAGTTTGCCCGGGGTCGGCTGAACCGCGTACGGGACCACCTGGAGGTCCTTCGGGTCGCGTTCCGCCGATTCCCAGGCCGCGCGCAGCTTCGGGAGGGACTCCGACAGGCCCCGGCCGCCGATCGGCATCCAGCCGTCCGCGTACTCCGCGATGTGCGTGAAGAGCTTCGGGCCCGCCGCGCCGCCGATCAGGGTGCGCGGGCCGACCACCGGGCCGCGCGGCCGCTGGAACGGCTTCGGGTGGACGTGGCTCGCTTGCACCGAGCCGAACTCGCCCTCGTACGCCGTGGGTTCATCGGCCCACAGGGCGCGCATCAGTGCCATCCGGTCGCGGCCGAGCTCCCGGCGCGTCGACCAGGTCACCCCGTGGTCCGCGGCCTCCTCCACGTTCCAGCCGAAGCCGATGCCGAGGGTGAAGCGGCCGCCGGAGAGGTGGTCGAGCGTGGCGATCTGCTTGGCCAGATCGATCGGGTCGTGCTGGGTCACCAGGGTGATGCCCGTGCCGAGCGCCAGCCGTTCCGTCACCGCGGAGGCCTGGCCCAGGGCGACGAACGGGTCCAGGGTGCGGGCGTACTCGGGCGGCAGGTCGCCGCCCATCGGGTAAAGAGTTTCCCTGCTCACCGGGATGTGCGTGTGCTCCGGAAGATAGAGCCCGGCGAATCCCCGCTGCTCAAGCTGGTGCGCGAGCCGCACCGGTGTGATCGTTTCGTCGGTGAGGAAGATCGTCGTGGCGATCCGCATACAGGACACCTCCGTCGTTGTCTGGTGGCGGCTCAAACGTATGCCGTACGGTGCGCAAAGCCGAGACCTCGGCGACTTCGGGGGAGGTCAGTCATCATGATCCGTACGCGCACACGCACCGCGCTCACCGCACTGCTCCTGACGGGCGTGCTCATCGGCGGCGCACCCGCCGCGGAGGCGGCCGCAGCACCCGCGGTCTCCCGCACCGCGTCCGTGCAGAGCGCCGGGCACACGAGTGCGGGCGCCGCCGTCCACACCGGTGTGCGCGAGGCCGCGCACACGTACAAGAGCAAGAGCAAGAGTAAAAGCAAGAGCAAGAAGCGGCGGAAGCACGGGTCGAGCGGGTTCGGCGGCGGACTGATCCTGGGGATCGTGCTCGCCGTGATCGTCGTCGGCATCATCGCGTTCGTGCTCGTCTCGCGGGCCCGGCGCAACTCCTAGCCGAGCGCGGGGGCGGCCGGGCACCTGTCCGGGGCAACTACCTTTGCCACAGCCAGATTTGCTCGGGCTCGCCCTGCGTTCATGCCGCGTTCACTGGGCACCTTCACCGTGAGGGACACGGAGACCTCGTCTCGGTCCACGACGCCCCGGGGAGCCCTCGCATGCCCGCACCGCATCCCGCGCACCGCCCGATCGCCAGGCGCGGCCTGCTCGTCGGAACGGCCGCCACCGCCCTAACGTTGTCGACCGTGAGCTTCGCCGACGCCGATGCCGAGGACGACCGGGAGGGCGCGACCCGCACCCGTACCGTGCGCGGGGTCCTGCCCACCGGGTCGCCCGACTACGTCTACCTGCCCGTCGACGTGCCGCGCGGCATCGCGGAGATCGCCGTCTCGTACGCGTACGAGAAGCCGCCCGTACCCGCCGGCACACAGGGCAACGCCCTCGACATCGGCATCTTCGACGAGCGCGGGACGGAGCTGGGCGGGCCCGGATTCCGGGGGTGGTCCGGCGGGGCGCGCGGGAGCTTCTTCATCCGGGCCGACGGGGCGACCCCCGGCTATCTCGCGGGGCCGGTACGGGCCGGGACCTGGCACGTCGTCCTCGGGCCCTACACCGTCGCGCCCGAGGGGCTGCCGTACGAGGTGACCGTCACCCTGCGGCCGGGCCCGGCCGGATCCACGCCGGAGCCCGGGTATCCGCCGGAGCGCGCCAAGGGGCGCGGGCGCGCCTGGTACCGGGGTGACTGTCATCTGCACTCCGTCCACTCGGACGGCAGGCGGACCCCGGCCGAGATCGCCGCCGCCGCCCGCGCGGCCGGGCTCGACTTCATCAACAGCACCGAGCACAACACCACGTCCGCACACGGTGACTGGGGCGGGCTGTGGGGCGACGACCTGCTCGTCCTCACCGGTGAGGAGATCACCACCCGCAACGGGCACGTGCTCGCGCTGGCCACCGAGCCGGGGACCTGGATCGACTGGCGCTACCGGGCCCGGGACAACCGGTTCGGGCACTACGCCAGGGCCGTGCGCCGGGCCGGCGGTCTCGTCGTGCCCGCCCATCCGCACGCCACCTGCATCGGCTGCCACTGGAAGTTCGGCTTCGGCGGGGCCGACGCGGTGGAGGTGTGGAACGGGGCGTACACCCCGGAGGACGAGATCGCCCTCGCCGAGTGGGACAACTCCCTCGTCGCGGCCACACGTTCGGGGCAGGCGTGGGTTCCGGCCATGGGCAACAGCGATGCGCACCGGGAGCCGGACAAGGTCGGGCTCCCGCAGACCGTCGTGCTCGCCGACGAACTGTCCCGGGAGGCCGTCGTGGACGGCATCCGGGCCGGGCGCTCGTACATCGCCGAGTCCTCGGACGTCACCCTCGCCTTCGGCGTCTCGGGCGGGCGCGGGCAGCATGCCGGGATCGGCGGGCGGCTGCGGGTGGCGGGTGACGACACCCCCGTCACCGTACGGCTGGAGGTCACCGGCGCTCCGGGCTGCACGGCCCACTTCGTCACCGACCAGGGCACACTGTTCACGGCCACGCTCCCCCCGTCAGGGGCGGGGACGGTCCAATGGCGGACCACGCCGGCCTACGCCGCCTACGTCCGGGCCGAGGTCCGGCACCCGGTCACGGTGCCGGGACTGCCCGGAGCCCTCGCCGCGCTCACCAATCCGGTGTTCCTGGAGGGATAGGGCGTAGACCCAGGACCTCTTGTCCGGATCAGCCCGGCCAGACGATCGCCTGGAGTTCGCTGTACGCGTGCAGCGCGTACGAGCCGACATCGCGGCCGACACCGCTCTGCTTGAACCCGCCGAACGGGGCCTCCATGTTCCGGCCGATCGTGTTCACGCCGACCCCGCCCGCGCGCAGCCCGCGCGCGACCCGGAAGGCGCGGGCCACGTCGCCGGACCACACGTAGTCGATCAGGCCGTAGTCGCTGTCGTTGGCCAGCGCGACGCCCTCCTCCTCGTCGTCGAAGGGGACGACCACCACGACCGGTCCGAAGATCTCCTCCCGCACCACGCGCATGTCGTTGGTGCAGTCGGCCAGCAGCGTCGGGGCGACGTAGAAGCCGCGGCCGGTCGGGTCGGGGCGTTCGCCGCCCGTGACGACCCTCGCCCCTTCCTTGCGGCCCAGCTCCACGTACGACTCGACGCGGTCGCGGTGGGCGGCGGAGATGACCGGGCCGACGACCGTGCCCTTCGCCGTCGGATCGCCGACCGGCAGGTATCCGGCGTACGCGGTGAGCTTCTCGACCAGCGCGTCGTGCACGGCCCGTTGGACGAGGACGCGGGTCGGAGCCGTACAGATCTGGCCGCTGTAGAACGAGAACGTCGTCCCGATGCCCGCGACCGCCGAGTCGAGGTCCGCGTCGTCGAGGACGACGGCGGCGCCCTTCCCGCCCAGCTCCATCAGCTGCCGTTTCATGCTCCGGCCGCAGACCTCGGCGATGCGCTGCCCGACGGACGTGGAGCCGGTGAAGCTGACCATGTCGACGTCGGGCGAGTCGACGGCCGCCTCGCCCACTCCGGGGGCCGAACCGCTCACCACGTTGACGACGCCGGCCGGGACGCCCGCCTCCGCGAGGGCCTCGGCCATCCGGTAGACGGAGAGCGGGTCCTGCGGGGCCGGTTTCACCACGACCGTGTTGCCCATGGCGAGTGCGGGGGCGATCTTGCCTGCCGGGTTGGCCCAGGGGTTGTTGTACGAGGTGATGCAGGTGACGACGCCGACCGGCTGGCGGACGGCGAGCGCCCCGAAGATCCCGGCCCTGCCCATCGGCCCGGCCTCGTTGATCTGCGGCGGGATCGCCTCCTCCACCGGTTCCAGCGCTCCCTTCGCGTACCGCCGGAAGCGGGCCGCGCCCACGGCGACCTGCATGCCGCGGGCCGTTCCGGTGGTGGCGCCGCTCTCCGCCTGCGCGAGCGCGGCGTTGGCGGTGAAGTCGCGCTGCATCAGGCCGGCGGCGCGGTCGAGGATCGCGGCGCGCTCCTCGGGGCGGGTGCGGGACCAGGTGGCGAACGCGTCGCGGGCCGCGGCGGCCGCCTCGTACACCTGGGCGCGGCTCGCCTCGGGGGCGAGGCCGACGGTCTCCTCGGTGGCCGGGTTGACCACCTCGTAGTGGCCGTCGGCGGGTTCGGTCCACTCGCCGCCGATGAAGAGGCGTTGGGGTGAAGGGGTCACAGCGTGCTCACCGTCCGGGTGTCGCGGCCGGAGCGGAGCACCGTGCCGGGGACCGCGCCGGTCACCTTGTCGTCGCGCAGGGTCTCCACCCCGTTGACGCGGACCGACACGATGCCGAGCGCCTTGGAGTCCAGCCGGGGGCTGTCGCCCGGCAGGTCGTGGACGAGGGTGGCCGGGCCCGCGTCGATGCGTTCGGGGTCGAAGAGGACGAGGTCGGCGTGGAAGCCCTCCGTGACACGGCCGCGGTCGCGCAGACCGAACAGGCGGGCCGGGTCGTCGGTGAGCATCTTGACGGCCTGCTCCAGCGGGACGAGCTTGCGGCCGCGCAGGCAGTCGCCGATGAAGCGGGTGGTGTACGGGGCTCCGCACATCCGGTCCAGGTGGGCGCCCGCGTCCGAACCGCCGAGCATGACGTCCTCGTGCTCCCAGGTCCGCTGCCGCAGCGCCCACGAGTCGGGGTCGTTGTCGGTGGGCATCGGCCACAGGACCGTCCGCAGTTCGTCGGCGGCGCAGATCTCGACGAGGCAGTGGAAGGCGTCCTGGCCGCGCTCGGCCGCGATGTCCTTGACGACGCGCCCGCTGAGGCCTTCGTTCGCCTCGCTGTAGGTGTCGCCGATGACGTACCGGCCGAAGTTCGCGAGGCGGCGGAAGACACCGGCCTCCTTGCTGTTGGCGCGGCGGAGCATCTCGGCGCGGGTGTCGGCGTCGCGGAGCCGTTCGATGCGCTCGGGGACGGGCAGGGCGAGGATGTCGCCCCAGCCGGGGATCAGGTTGAGGGCGCAGAACGTGCCGAGCGACATGTTCATCGGGGTGAGGATCGGCATGGTGAGCGCGACGATCCGGCCTCCCGCGCGACGGGCGCGTTCGCTGGGGATCAGCTGGCGCGGTACGCGTTCGGGGACGGCGGCGTCGATGGTCAGGACGTTCCAGTTGAGCGGGCGTCCGGCCGCGGCCGTCATGTCGACGAACAGGTCGATCTCGTCGTCGGAGAACTGGTCCAGGCAGCCGGCGACGATCGCCTCGATCTGCGTGCCCTCGTGTTCGCCGACGGCCCGGGAGAGCGCGAGGAGTTCCTCGGGCAGCGCGTGCCGGGAGGCGACCGGCTGTCCGTCGCCGTCGGCGTGGGTGGAGGACTGGGTGGTGGAGAGCCCCCACGCCCCGGCGTCCATCGCGTCGTGGAAGAGGGCGAGCATGGCGTCGAGTTGGGCGGGGGTCGGCTGTCCGCCGACCGCGTCGGCGCCCATGACGTGCCGGCGCAGGGCGCAGTGCCCGACCATGAACCCGGCGTTGACGGCGATCCGCCCGTCGAGCGCGTCGAGGTACTCGCGGAAGCTGGACCAGCTCCAGTCGACGCCCTCCTCCAGCGCCTTGAGGGCCATGCCCTCGACCCGCGACATCATGCGCCGGGTGTAGTCGGCGTCCTCGGGCCGGTCCGGGTGGAGCGGGGCGAGGGTGAATCCGCAGTTGCCGCCGGCGACGGTGGTGACGCCGTGGTTCATCGACGGGGTGGCGTACGGGTCCCAGAAGAGCTGGGCGTCGTAGTGGGTGTGCGGGTCGACGAAGCCGGGGGCGAGGACGAGGCCGGTGGCGTCCTCGGAGGTCGCGGCCTCCTCGGCGACGGTGCCGGGCTCCGCGACGACGGCGATGCGGCCGTCCCGGATGCCGACGTCCGCGCGGAAGGAGGGCCCGCCGGTGCCGTCCACGACGGTCGCTCCGCGGATGAGGTGGTCGAGCATGACGGGGTCCCTTCCGTGGTGTCCAAACGTGGTGTGCGCCGGGGTGCGCACGGCCGCGGTACGCACCCCGGCTCGCGGAGCGGCGGTCCGGGAAGACGCCGCCCGCAGATTGAGCCCCTCCGGGCCGCATCAGGCCCGGCCGGGCGATATCAGCCCCTCCGGCGATTGAGGAGCAGGGGTGCGGGGGCAGCGCCCCCGCGACTACGCCGCGTCGCGGAACCGCGTCGTCCGGTGCACCGGGTCCGTGTCGATCTTCGGGATCACGTGCTCACCGATCAGCTTGATCGAGTTCAGCGTGTCCTCGGGACTCATCCCGATCGGCAGCCCGAAGCTCAGCTGGTCCGCCCCGGCCTGCTCCCAGCGCCGGCACTGCCCCAGCACCTCGTCCGGGTCCCCGCAGATCATCAGCTCCTCGGCGATCAGCAGCTCGATGATCTCCTCCGAGTACTCCGGCAGCAGCTCCGGCCACTCCGGGATGCCGTCCGGCCGCGGGAACGTGTCGTGGTAGCGGAACAGCAGCGACTGGAGGTAGTTCAGCCCGCCGCCGACCGCGATCTCGACGGCCTTCTTGTGGGTCTCGGCGCAGATCGCCGTGGACGTGACCATGACGTTGTCGTTGACGAAGTCACCGATCGGTTCGGCGTCCTTGACCGCGTTCTTGTAGGACTCGACGACCCACTCCATGTCGGAGACCTTCTGCACGCTGAAGCCCAGCACGCCGAGCCCCTTCTTCCCCGCCATCGCGTACGAGGGCGGCGAGCCGGCCGCGTACCACATCGCCGGGTGCGACTTCCCGTACGGCTTGGGCAGGATCTTGCGCGGCGGCAGCGACCAGTGCTTGCCCTGGAAGCCGACGTACTCGTCCTGGAGCCACATCTTGGGGAACTCGGCGATGGTCTCTTCCCAGAGTTCCTTGGTGTGGTTCATGTCGGTGATGCCCGGCATGAACCCGAGGATCTCGTGGGTCCCCGCCCCGCGCCCGGAGCCGAACTCGAAGCGCCCCTCCGAGAGGTGGTCCATCATGGCGACCTTCTCGGCCACCTTCACCGGGTGGTTGACCGGGGCGAGCGGGTTGAAGATGCCGGATCCGAGGTGGATGCGCTCGGTGGCGTGCGCGAGATAGCCCAGGTACACATCGTTGGCCGAGAGATGCGAGTACTCCTCCAGGAAGTGGTGCTCGGAGGCCCAGGCGTACTTGAAGCCGGACTTGTCCGCCTGGATGACGTACTCGGTCTCCTCGATCAGCGCCTTGTGCTCTGCCCCGGGGTCGACCTTGGCCCGCGCGGCGGGCACATACCCCTGTACAAAGAGCCCGAATTCCAAGGGGGTTCACCGTCCTCAATCGTTTCTGACACACCGTCAGATTCTGATGCGTCCGACTGTTCCACCGACGCCCCGACCCGTCAATACCTGACGCTTCGTCAGACATGCGGGATGGGCGGCAAGGTCAGAACAGACTGACGCCCGCCAGCCAGCCGCCGTCGATGACGAACGGCTGCCCGGTGATGTACGAGGAGTCGTCCGAGGTCAGGAACAGCGCCAGGGCCGCCACCTCCTCGGGCCGGCCGATCCGCCCGAGCGGAACGAGCTTGCTGTAGTACGCGTCGAGCGCCTCCGAGGACTCCGACACGTCCGCGGCCGGGTCCAGCAGCGCCGGATTGCTCATCGCGGTGTCCACGGCCCCGGGGCAGACGGCGTTGACCCGGATCTTCTTGGCCGCCAGCTCGATGGCCGCCACCTTGGTGAGGCCCAGGACGGCATGCTTCGTCGCGGCGTACGCGCCCACGAAGGCCATGCCGGTCAGGCCGGTGAACGAGGAGGTGTTGACGATGGTCCCGCCCCCCGCGGCCTCGATCTCCGGCGCGACGGTCCTGATCCCCAGGAAGGCCCCCACCTGATTGACCTGCACCACCTGCTGGAACTCCTCCAGCGGCGTGGACAGCAGCTCGTTGAAGCGCAGGATGCCCGCGTTGTTGACGAGCCCGTCGATCCCGCCGAAGGCCTCCTTCGCCGCGGCGACGGCGGCCTGCCAGTCCGCCTCCACACTCACGTCCAGGTGCACGAAGAGCGCGTTCTCCTGACCCAGTTCCTTCGCGAGCGCCTCGCCCTGCTCGTCGAGCACATCGGCGATCACCACCCGCGCGCCCTCCGCGACGAAGAGCCGCGCCTCCTGCTCGCCCTGCCCGCGCGCCGCGCCGCTGATCAGCACGGTCCGGCCGTCCAACTTGCCCATGGCCTGTCTCCTACCTGTCGAGGTGGTCGAGGTGAGGTGCGACTTCGGCGGCGAACGCCGCCATCTGATCAGTGAGTTCGGTCCGGCCGCGGCTGCGGAACCGCACCTGGATCTGGTGCACGCCCATGGCCGCGTACTCCCGCAGCGACTCGGCGATGGCCTCCGGCTTCCCGCTGAGCGTGCGCCGCCCCACGGACCAGCCCGGCTCCCCCACGTACAGCGGCTCGGTGATGGCACCGACGACGATCGGGTCCTCGACCCCCGCCTCCTCGCGCAGGGTGTGCAGCCGGGCGATCTGCGCGGGCAGCTTCTCCCGCGGGTCCCCCTGCGGCAGCCAGCCGTCCCCGCGCACGGCGGCCCGGCGCACCGCGGCGGGCGAGGAGCCGCCCACCCAGACCGGCACCCGTTGCTGGGCGGGCCTCGGCAGCTGCCCCAGCCCGGAGAAGGAGAACCGCTCCCCCGCGAACTCCGGGTACTCCTCGGGCCCGAGCGCGGCCCGCAGAGCGTCGATGGTCTCGTCGAGCACCGGGCCGCGCCCGTCGAAGTCCGCCCCGAGCGCCTCGAACTCCTCGCGCACGTGCCCGGCCCCGACCCCGAGGATCAGCCGGCCGCCGCTGAGGTGGTCGAGGGTGGCGTACTGCTTGGCGGTGGCCAGCGGATGGCGCAGCCCGACGACGGCGACATGGCTCATCAGCAGCACACGCTCGGTGACGCCCGCGAGGAAGCCGAGCGTGGCCACCGGGTCGTACCAGACGGTGCTCATCCCCTCCGCGAGCCGGCGCGGGATGGCGACATGGTCGCAACTGGCCAGATAGGTGAATCCGGCCCGGTCGGCGGTGCGGGCGATCTCCGCGAGGTCCGCGGGGGTGGCCGCGGCCTCCCACGGCTCCGCGTAGATGGCGCTCTGCGACTGGATCGGGAGCTGCATCCCGTACGACAGCGGTCCGGCGGGCAGTATCGGCACCGAACGGCCTCCTTCCCCTGGGTGACCCTGACACGAATCTGACGACTCGTCACATAGCAAGCGGGGTCATCGTCGTACCTGACGCATCATCAGGCAAGGGGTGGATGGGCAGAAGGAGTTCGGGGACCGCAGATCGCGTTGTCGCCGCCGCATCAGAGCGACTGGACGCCCCACGACAGTGCGAGACCCGCCAGCGTGAGAAACAGCAGTGCCTGGACTGCCATCGTGAGCCACAGCTTGCGGCGCCACGCGATCAGGGCGACCAGTGCCGGAGCGGCCACCGCCACGGCCGCCGCCCCCAGAGCCACCACCCACTCGCCGGAGCTCGTGCGGGGATAGTCCCCTCCGGACATGCTCGCTCCCAACACCCCCAGGGCCGCCAGGAGGCCGAGGAACAGACCCACCAACGCCGTCAGGACCGCCAGCGCCGCGTCCTCCCACATCGCTCTCATACCGTGAGCCTGCACTCCCCGACGGGACCGGGCCTGAGTACCCGTACCCAGTTCCCGCCGGACAGACTGCTCCACGGATCACTTTGTCGCGCCGCGCATCACGGGTTCTGGAGGTCGATCGCGCAGGTGCTCTCAGTCCAAGGCGAACTTCAGCGCGGGAACCGCAGACCCGGAGTCGCTCGCGGGGATCTTCCAACGGAAGGCGGTGCCGTCGCCGTCGACGTAGATGAGCGTGCCGCCCCGCTCGGCCGCGGCGATGTCGAAGACCGCCACGTCCTGGTGGCCCACCTCGGGGGGAAGGGCCGCTCCGCCTTCGCTGAATCCGATGGGAACCACGCCTGTCGCGGCCTTGCTGTTCCTGTCCGTGACCGTGCGCCCGTCCGCGGTCGTCCATCGCAGGCCGCCCTGCCCGGCTGTCGTCGTCACACGCGACGTGGTCCGGTTCCTGGACTGGTAGGTCACGACAGCGAAGAGGCCGTGCTCCGGGGCGCCGAAGCCGGTGCGGTCGGTGTAGACGACCGTGTCCGGGGTGATCCGGGCAGCCCCCCGGCCACCGACACCTGCGGTGTCCGCGCTCTGCCCCAGCCTGAGCGTGGGGCGCGGGCTCGGCTCGGGCGTACTCCGGTCGTCGCTGCCCCCCGTGCAGGCCGTCAGGCTCAGGCAGCAGGCGGCCGCGAGCGTGGAAGCGGTGACGAGGTGGCGCATGATTCCCCCCAGCAGGAACAGGCAAAGGGAGCAGAGTCTGCCACAGCCGGCCGCCCCCTGGGGGAACTCCCGTCCCCACCAGGGGCGTCGACCCGCCCTACTTCCGGTACAGCTCCTCGATCTCCGCCTCGAAGTCCCGCGCGATCGCGTCCCGCTTCAGCTTCAGCGACGGTGTCAGATGGCCGCCCTCCTCGGTGAAGTCCACCGTCAGGACGGTGAACTTACGGATCGACTCGGCCCGCGAGACGAGCCGGTTGGCCTCGTCCACCGCGCGCTGCAGGGAGGTGTGCAGCTCCTCGTCGCGGACGAGTTCGCTCATCGGGACGCCCTGCTTCTTCTTCATCTGCCGCCAGTGGGAGAGCCCGTCCGGCTCCAGGGTGATCAGGGCGGTGATGAACGAGCGGTTGTCGCCGACCACCATGCACTGGCTGACCAGCGGATGGGCGCGCAGCCAGTCCTCCAGCGGGGCCGGGGTGACGTTCTTGCCGCCCGAGGTGATGATGATGTCCTTCTTGCGGCCGGTGATCGTGAGGTAGCCGTCCTCGTCGAGCGCGCCCAGGTCACCGGTGGCGAACCAGCCGCCGTCCAGCACTGGGACGGCCGCGCCCCGCTCGGTGTCCCAGTAGCCCTGGAAGACCTGGCCGCCGCTGAGCAGCACCTCGCCGTCCTCGGCGATGCGCACGGCGGTGCCCGGCATCGGCCAGCCGACCGTGCCCAGGCGCGGTTTGAGCGGCGGGGTGACGGTGGCGGCCGCGGTGGTCTCCGTCAGCCCGTAGCCCTCGAAGATCTCGATGCCGGCGCCCGCGTAGAAGGCGGCGAGCCTGCTGCCCAGCGGGGAGCCGCCGCAGATGGCGTACCGGACGTGACCGCCGAGCGCGGCCCGGATGCGGCGGTAGACCAGCGGGTCGTAGAGCGCGCGGGCCAGCCGGAGCCCGGGGCCCGGCCCGGGGCCGGTGCCGTGCTCGGCGGCCTCGACGGCCTGCCCGTACCGCTGGGCGATCCGGGCGGCCCGGTCGAAGGAGGAGGCGCGGCCCATCTTCTCGGCGGTGGCCCGGCCGGTGTTGTAGACCTTCTCCAGGACGTACGGGATGGCCAGCAGGAACGACGGCTTGAAGCCGGCCAGGTCGGCCAGGAGGTCCTCGGTCCGGATCGAGGGGGCGTGTCCGAGGCGGACCCGGGCGCGCAGACAGCCGATCGCGACCATCCGGCCGAAGACGTGGGACAGCGGCAGGAACAGCAGGGTGGACGCCGGGTACTTGCTGACCGACCGGAACACCGGGTGCAGCAGCTCGATGGCGTTGTCGACCTCGGCGAAGAAGTTGCCGTGCGTCAGGACGCAGCCCTTGGGGCGGCCGGTGGTGCCCGAGGTGTAGATGAGGGTGGCCGGGGTCTCCGGTTCCAGGGTGGCACGTCGGGCGGCGACGGCGTCGTCGGGGACGTCCCTGCCGAGCTTCTTCAGCCGGCCCAGCGCGCCCGTGTCGAACTGCCAGAGGTGGGTGAGGTCGCCGAGCTGTTTGCGTTCCTGGCTGATGATGCGGCCCTGCTCCGCCGTCTCGACGGCGCAGGCGACCGCGCCGGAGTCCTGGAGTATCCAGCGGGCCTGGAAGGCGGACGAGGTCGGGTAGATGGGGACGGTGACCAGACCGGCGGCCCAGGACGCGAAGTCGAGCAGCGTCCACTCGTACGTCGTACGGGCCATGATCGCGATGCGGTCGCCGCCCCGCAGGCCCTCCGCGATCAGGCCCTTGGCGACGGCGAGGACCTCGGCGGCGAACTCCGCGGCCGTCACGTCCTGCCAGCCGCCGTCCGGCTGCTTGCGGCTGAGCACCGCGTCGGCGGGCGCCTCGCGGGCGTTGTCGAACGGGATCTCGGCGAGCGAACCGCGGCGGACGGGCGCCGCGAACGCCGGTACGGAGACCTGCTGGACGGTGCCGTCGGCGGCCCTGACCTTCGTCGGCTCGACCAGGACGGGCGTGGCGGGTGCGGGGGAAGGGGCGGGTGGCGTGGACACGTGCGGCTCCTCGGCGTCGGGGTCGGGCGGTTCACCTGGTCCGTCCGGCGACAGGCCCTGCTGCCGTCGCCGGACCGTGCTCAACTTCTGTGCCGCTCAGGCGCGTTCGAGGATCGCCGTGACGCCCTGGCCGCCCGCCGCGCAGATCGAGATCAGTCCGCGTCCCGGGGCGCCGCGCTCCGCGAGGAGCTCGGCGAGGGTGGCGACGATCCGGGCGCCCGTCGCGGCGAACGGGTGCCCGGTGGCGAGGGACGACCCCGCCACGTTGAGCTTCTCCCGGTCGACGGGTGCGAGCCCCTGCTTCTCCCAGGCCGCCAGGGTGGCGAGCACCTGCGAGGCGAAGGCCTCGTGCACCTCGAAGAGGTCGAAGTCCTCGACGCCGAGACCGGCCCGCTCCAGCAGCCGCGGCACGGCGTAGGCGGGCGCCATCAGCAGCCCGTCCTCACCGCCCACGTAGTCGACCGCGGCCGTCTCGTACAGCGAGAGGTAGGCCAGCGGCTCCAGTCCGTGCCGCTCCGCCCACTCCTCGCTCGCCAGCAGCACCGTCGCGGCGCCGTCCGTGAGCGGCGTGGAGTTCCCCGCGGTCATCGTCGCGTCCGGGTGGTCCGCGCCGAACACCGGCTTCAGCGTGGCGAGTTTCTCCACCGTGGAGCCGGGGCGCAGGTTCTGGTCGCGCTCCAGCCCGAGGTACGGGACGACGAGGTCGTCGAGGAAGCCCCGGTCGTAGGCGGCGGCGAGCCGCTGGTGGCTGGTGGCGGCGAGCAGGTCCTGCTCCGCGCGGCCGATGTCCCACTGCCGGGCGGTGACCGCCGCGTGGTCGCCCATCGAGAGTCCGGTGCGCGGTTCGGCGTTGCGCGGGATGTCCGGGACGAGGTGGCGGGGACGTACCCCGGCGAGAGCCGCCGCCTTACCGCCCGCCGACTTCGCGCGCCGCGCGGCCAGCAGCAGCCGGCGCAGCTCGTCGTTGACGCCGAGCGGCGCGTCGCTGGTGGTGTCCGCACCGCCCGCGACCGCTGAGTCGACCGCCCCGAGCATGATCTTGTTGGCGGCGGCGATCACGGCCTGGAGGCCGGTGCCGCAGGCCTGCTGGATGTCGTACGCGGGAGTGCGCGGGTCGAGTTCCGAGCCGAGGACGGTCTCCCGGGCGAGGTTGAAGTCCCGGCTGTGCTTGAGGACCGCACCCGCCGCGAACTCGCCGACCTGCTGCCCCTGGAGCCCGAAGCGCTCGACCAGACCGTTCAGCGCGGCGGTGAGCATCTGCTGGTTGGAGGCCTGCGCGTACGGGCCGTCGGAGCGCGCGAAGGGGATACGGCTGCCGCCGATGACCGCGACCCGGCGGGGCTGCGGGAGTGCGAGGGGGATCATCGCGACCAACTCATCTCGACCTACTCCTGACTCTTGAGTAACCTTACTCTGGAGTAAATCTACGACCGAGCAGGGAGTCTGGACAATGGCCGACCGCTATCTGCACCTCACCGGCACAGCAACCGGCCGCTTCGTGACCCGGAAACTTGGCCTGCCGCAGCCCGCCCGGCTGCGCCGCTGGACACTGGAGACCCCGGCGCTCACCGGCCCCGTCCTCCATCTCACGGCCGGGGACTCCGCCGTCACGGAGGAGCTCGGCGCCGTCCTCGCCGTCTGCGGACCGGAGGTCGTGGCACGCGCCGACCGGCCCGCCGGAATCGTCCTGGACGCGACGGCCGTCGACACCGCCGCCGGACTCGGAGCCGTACACGCCGCACTCCACCCGGTCGTCCGCTCCCTCGCACCGGGCGGCCGCGTCGTCGTCGTCGGAGTGCACCCGTCCCCGGACGACCACCACCAGGCAGCCGCCCAGCAGGCCCTCGAAGGCTTCGTGCGCTCACTCGGCAAGGAGATCGGCAAGGGCGCCACCGTCCAGCTGCTGCGCATCGCACCCGGCGCGGTCGCCGGCGCCGAGTCCACCCTGCGCTTCCTGCTCTCCCCCCGCTCCGCCTACATCAGCGGCCAGGTCATCGAGGTCACCGCGGCCGCCCCCGACCCGGTCGCCGACTGGGCCGCCCCGCTCACCGGACGCACCGCCCTGGTCACCGGCGCCGCCCGCGGCATCGGCGCCTCGGTCGCCTCGGTCCTGGCCCGGGACGGCGCCCACGTCATCTGCCTGGACATCCCGCAGGCCCAGGAGGACCTGGTGCGCACCGCGGACCGGCTCGGCGCCACCGCCCTGCCGCTGGACATCACCGCGGACGACGCCGCCGAACGGATCGCCGCCGCCGCCCCGGACGGCCTCGACATCCTCGTCCACAACGCCGGCATCACCCGCGACCGGCGGCTCGCCAACATGTCCGCCGACCGCTGGGCCTCGGTCATCGACGTCAACCTCGACAGCGTCCTGCGCACCACCGACGCCCTGCTGAAGGCCGGCACGGTCAACCGCGGCGGCCGGATCGTCGCCACCGCGTCCATCGCGGGCATCGCGGGCAACAACGGCCAGACCAACTACGCGGCCAGCAAGGCGGGCATCATCGGCCTGGTCCGCTCGCTCGCCCCGCGCGCCGCCGCCGACCACGGCGTCACGGTCAACGCGGTCGCCCCCGGCTTCATCGAGACGAAGATGACCGCGGCCGTCCCCCTCTTCATCCGGGAGGCCGGCCGCCGGATGAACTCCCTCTCCCAGGGCGGCCTCCCGGTCGACGTCGCCGAGACGACCGCCTGGTTCGCCCAGCCCGCGTCCAGCGCCGTCAACGGCCAGATCGTCCGGGTCTGCGGCCAGAGCCTGCTGGGGGCGTGACCGGATGCCGAGCCTGATCCTCTCCCTGGCGCGCGGCGCCCTCACCTCCCCGTTCAAGAAGGCGGGCAGGCCCGGTGCCGCGCTGCCGGCCGACCGGCCGCACCTCCCGGCCGCACCCCTCGCCGCCGGGCCACTGGCCGCGTACAGCAGGATCTGCGGCTTCGCCGAATCGGGCACCCTGCCGGTCACCTACCCGCACGTCCTGGCCTTCCCCCTCGCCATGCGGCTGATGACCCGCCGGAACTTCCCGCTGCCGGTCACCGGACTCGTCCACACCTGGATCGAGATCACCGCACACCGCACCCTGCACCCCACCGACCGGCTCGAACTCACCGTGTACGCAACGGAACTGACCCCGCACCGGCGCGGCACCGAGGTGACGGTGGTCACCGAGGCACGGCTGTCGGACGAGCTGGTGTGGGAGTCGCGCAGCGGCTACCTCTCCCGGCACGCCCCCCGTACGGAACCCGCACCGCCGCCCCCGCCCGCCGCTCCGGAACCGGCTCCCCCCGCCGTCACCGAGTGGCGGCTGCCCGCCGACCTCGGACGGCGCTACGGAGCAGCGTCGGGCGACCGCAACCCGATCCACCTCCACCCGCTGACCGCCCGGCTGTTCGGCTTCCCCCGCGCCATCGCCCACGGCATGTGGACCGTCGCCCGCTGCCTCGCCGAGTCCCCGCAGCCGCACCTGATCCGCTCGGTCCGGGCCGACTTCAAGGCACCCGTCCTGCTGCCCGGCACCGTCACCTACGCGGCGGACGGCACCGCCTTCCAGCTCCGCGGCGACGACGACCGCGTCCACCTGACGGGGACGGCGGGGCTCCGGACCTGACCGCCCGGCGACGTCCCCGGTCCGGCGGGTTCAGCGGACACGGGCCGTCCGGTGGGCCCGGGTGCTGATCCGCACCCGGCCGACGATCCGGCCCGGACCGCGAAAGCTGCGGCTGCGGCTCCGGGCACCGGCCTACGAGGCCCTCCAGGGACGCCCGTTCATCAGGTTCTCCAGGCCCGCCCAGGAGAAGTTCATCAAGGTGGCCGCGGCCTCCTTGGACGAGACGCCCGGAGTCTCGTTGGCCCAGCCGGCGAGCGCCTCCGCGGCGCCCACCAACGCCTGCGCGAGCCCCGCCACATCGCGGTCCGCGAGCGCCGGATCGTCGTGCACCTCGCGCGCCGCGGCCCCGATCAGACCCGTCACGAACGCAACGATCTCCTCGCGCATCACGTTCACCTCGGTGGCGAACGGCTCCCCGTGCGTCCGCGCCTGCCGGTACAACACCGCCCAGCCGTCCGGGTTCTCCGCGGTGTGCGTGAAGAACGCCCGGAGCCCCGACCACAGTTGCCGGTCCGCGGGCAGCCCCGGCTCCGCCGCCACCCGCACCGCGTCGACCAGGGCGTTCGCCTCACGCCTGATGCAGGCGGAGAAGAGTTCGTCCTTGGAGTTCAGATAGAGATAGACCAGCGGCTTGGACACCCCGGCCAGCTCGGCGATCTCGTCCATCGAGGCCGCACGGAATCCGCGCTGCCCGAAGATCTGTACCGCGGCATCCATCATCTGCTGCTCACGCACCGCGCGTGGCATCCGTTTGCTCTTCACAGCACCCACGTCGACTTCCTCCCACCCCCGCTGCGCTACTCCTCGGTAAGACTACGGCGCGGGCCATCGGGCCGTCGTACGGAGCAGTCGCCGCACGCCCGAACGGCCGGAAGTGGCCGACTCCGCGAGGCGGGCCGGGGGTGGCCTCGACGCACAGGAGCGCCCCCGGTCACCGCGGACCGGGGGCGCTCCTGGCGTCGTGCGTGCGGGGTTACGCGGCGACCGCCACGCGCTCCGGCTCGTTCTCGCGCACCTCGACGTCGTCGACCGGGGAGGCCGAGGCCGAGTTGTACGCGTCGTGGTCGAGGATCTTCTCGCGGGCCGAGACGATCACCGGGACGAGCGCCTGACCTGCAACGTTCGTTGCCGTCCGCATCATGTCCAGGATCGGGTCGATGGCCATCAGCAGGCCGACGCCCTCCAGCGGGAGGCCCAGCGTCGACAGCGTCAGGGTCAGCATGACCGTGGCGCCGGTGAGACCGGCGGTGGCCGCCGAGCCGATCACCGAGACGAACGCGATGAGGATGTAGTCACCGACACCCAACTGCACGTCGAAGATCTGCGCGATGAAGATCGCGGCGAGTGCCGGGTAGATCGCGGCGCAGCCGTCCATCTTGGTCGTCGCGCCGAACGGGACCGCGAAGGAGGCGTACTCCTTCGGGACGCCGAGGCGCTCGGTGACCTTCTGGGTGACCGGCATCGTGCCGACCGAGGAGCGGGAGACGAAGGCCAGCTGGATCGCGGGCCAGGCGCCCTTGAAGAACTGGATCGGGCTGACCTTGGCGACGGTGGCGAGCAGCAGCGGGTAGACGCCGAACATCACCAGGGCGCAGCCGATGTAGACGTCGGCGGTGAAGGTCGCGTACTTGCCGATCAGGTCCCAGCCGTAGTCGGCGATCGCGTAGCCGATGAGGCCGACGGTGCCGAGGGGGGCGAGGCGGATGACCCACCACAGGGCCTTCTGGAGGAGCTCCAGGATGGACTCGCTGAGGGTGAGGATCGGCTGGGCCTTCTCGCCGAGCTTCAGTGCGGCGATGCCGGCGACGGCGGCCATGAAGACGATCTGCAGGACGTTCAGCTCGGTGAACGGCGTGATCACGTTGTCCGGGATGATGCCGGTCAGGAAGTCGAGCCAGGAGCCCGCGTGCTCGGGGGCCTTGCCGTCCTTCGGCGTGAGGCCGGTGCCGGAGCCCGGGTTGGTGATCAGGCCGATCGCGAGGCCGATGGCGACCGCGATCAGTGAGGTGATCATGAACCAGAGCAGCGTGCGGGTGGCCAGCCGGGCGGCGTTGTTGACCTTGCGCAGGTTGGTGATCGACACCAGGATCGCGAAGAAGACGAGGGGCGCGACGGCCAGCTTCAGCAGCTGGACGAAGATGTGGCCGACCTTGTCGAGCGTGGTGTAGAGCCACTCGATGTCGTAGCTGCGGGTGAGCCAGCCGAGCAGGACGCCGAGGACGAGACCGGCGACGATCTGGGCCCAGAACGGGACCTTGGGTATGCGGAAACCGGAGCCGGAGGGCTCGTCGGTGGTGGCGGACGCGGGATTCGCGGACACGGACACACTCCAGATGTGACGCATCGGGACGCACGGGGACGGTGCGGGGGACGGGGGTGCGGCGCCCGCGTCAGGGGCGGCGCCGCTGCATGATGCCGGTATCAGACGTTGCGGCAACAGACCGCGGACATACAGCGGCAGAGATCGACATGCAGGCGCTCCACGAGCGGGATGCTCGCGGCAGGTCGGAGGCGCACAGCTGTCTTCATGTCGAACACGTTAACACTTGAACTTTGAGAACCTCAAAGGTCTTCTTTGGGCTCTCCCGGCCCTCCGATACGGGCCGGGCGGCCCGTGTTCCCGTGCGGGGAACGCGAAAACCCCAGTACAGGAGCCGTCGCTCCGGTGCTGGGGTTTCGAGAAGAAGAGGGGTGAGTGTGAGGAAGCTTACAAATTCCCTACGCGGCCCTCACCGAATCACTACTGGGTGACGCTGTCCTCGCGGGTGCGGTTCGCTTCGAGGCGGGCCTTGGCGCGGTCGACCGAGGACACGATCTGCTCGGACATCTCGTCGCGCTGCTTGCGCAGGAGTACGTAGCTGAGCGGCGCGGAGAGCACCAGCGCGAGCAGGACGACCCAGATGACGTTGGATCCTCCGGCGCCGGAGGGGAGGAGCCCGAAGTTGACGGCGATGGCGGCGACGACGAGGCAGCCGACGAAGATGCTGAGACGCATCGCGGTGTACCGGATCGTTGCGCTCGGCTTGGCAGCGGACACAGCTGGCCTTCTCTCTACGTGCGACAGTCCTGCCCGACCAGTGAAGCATGCCCCGTAATCGATCAGTTCGGAGGGCCGGGATCGGCGCGTGCCGGGCGGTCCCGCGGGGCGGGTTCAGCCGAGCGGGAGCAGCATGATGATGTCGTCGCGGTCGTCGCCTTCGGCCACCCGGATCGCGTCCGGCACCCGGCCGACCTCCTTGTATCCGCAGGCGGCGTAGAAGCGGTCGGCGCCGGTGCCGCCGCGGCAGGTGAGCCGGACGGCCTCGATGCCGTCGATGCCGCGCGCGGCGTCGGCGGCCGCGGCCATCAGGTCCCGGCCGTAGCCGCGGCCCTGGTGGCGGGGGTGGACCATCACGGTGTAGAGCCAGAGCCAGTGCGTCATCAGGCGGTGGGAGTTGAGGGCGAGGAAGGCCGTGGCCGCGACGGCGCCGTCCTCGTCGTAGCCGACGAGCAGCCGGGTCCGGCCCTCGGCGATGGCCACGAGGTGCTTGACCAGCTCGGGCCGGATGTCGTCGGCGGTGACGGGCGGCACGAAGCCCACGGCGCCGCCGGCGTTGGACACGTCGGTCCACAGCGCGACCACGCCGTCCCGGACGGAGCGGTCGAATGCGGGGTCCAGTTCAAATGTAAGCGCCATGGACGCAGATTAACCATTACTCATCGTCGGCTCAACCGGCGTCCGGAACGCGAGAAAGCTCCGGCCGGGGACGGCGGCCGGAGCTTTCGTGGAGCGCTTTTCGTGGAGCTGTACAGCGCTGCGCGCGCCGCGGGGCGCGCGCCGGGTCAGACCCGCATCGGCTGCGGCGACTCGCGCCGCTCCGCGTCCGGGCCCGGGTACTCGCGGATGATCTCGTACCGGGTGTTGCGCTCCACGGGCCGGAAGCCCGCGTCGCGGATCAGGTCCAGCAGATCCTCACGGCCGAGCTTGTTCGGCGTGCCGTAGTTGTCCGCGTCGTGCGTGATCTTGTACTCGACGACCGAGCCGTCCATGTCGTCCGCGCCGTGCTGCAGCGCGAGCTGGGCGGTCTGCACGCCGTGCATCACCCAGAAGACCTTGACGTGCGGGACGTTGTCGAAGAGCAGCCGGGAGACCGCGAAGGTCTTCAGCGCCTCGGCGCCGGTCGCCATCGTCGTGCGCGCCTGGAGCTTGTTGCGGACCTTGCCGTCCTTCATGTCCACGAAGTCGTGCTGGTAGCGCAGCGGGATGAAGACCTGGAAGCCGCCGGTCTCGTCCTGGAGCTCACGCAGCCGCAGCACGTGGTCGACGCGGTGACGGGGCTCCTCGATGTGCCCGTACAGCATCGTCGCCGGGGTCTTGAGACCCTTCTCGTGCGCGAGCCGGTGGATGCGCGACCAGTCCTCCCAGTGGGTGGCGTGGTCGACGATGTGCTGGCGGACCTCCCAGTCGAAGATCTCCGCACCGCCGCCGGTCAGCGACTCCAGACCGGCCTCGATGAGCTCGTCGAGGATCTCGGAGGCGGAGAGCCCGGAGATGGTCTCGAAGTGGTGGATCTCGGTGGCGGTGAACGCCTTGAGGGAGACCTCGGGCAGCGCTTCCTTGAGCGCGCTCAGCGAGCGCGGGTAGTAGCGCCACGGCAGGGTGGGGTGCAGCCCGTTGACGATGTGCAGCTCGGTGAGGCTCTCGCCCTCCATCGCCTTCGCGAGGCGGACGGCCTCCTCGATGCGCATCGTGTACGCGTCCTTCTCCCCCGGCTTGCGCTGGAAGGAGCAGTACGCGCACGAGGCGGTGCACACGTTGGTCATGTTGAGGTGACGGTTGACGTTGAAGTGGACGACGTCGCCGTTCTTGCGCGTACGCACCTCATGGGCCAGTCCGCCCAGCCAGGCCAGGTCGTCGGACTCGTAGAGCGCGATCCCGTCCTCGCGGGACAGCCGCTCGCCGTCCCGGACCTTCTGCTCCAGCTCGCGCTTGAGTCCCGCGTCCACTAGGGCGCCTCCCATTTTCTCTCCGTAACAGACTCAGATCACCGTACGCCTAGCTCTCTTCGGGGAGGTCTCCGACCCGGTTCTCCCACTTGGTGGAGAGCACGATCGTGGTGCGCGTGCGCGAGACGCCCTTGGTGCCGCTGAGCCGGCGGATGGTCTTCTCCAGGCCGTCCACGTCGCCGACCCGGACCTTGAGCATGTACGAGTCGTCGCCCGCGATGAACCAGGCGTCCTCGATCTCGGCGAGGTCCTTCAGCCGGCGGGCCACGTCCTCGTGGTCGGCGGCGTCCGAGAGCGAGATGCCGATGAGGGCCGTGACCCCGAGGCCGAGCGAGGCCGCGTCGACGGTGGCGCGGTAGCCGGTGATGACACCGGCGGTTTCCAGCCGGTTGATGCGGTCGGTGACGCTGGGCCCGGAGAGCCCCACGAGCCGTCCCAGCTCGGCGTACGAGGCCCTGCCGTTCTCCCTGAGGGCCTGGATGAGCTGCCTGTCCACCGCGTCCATGTGACTGAAACCTTCCATTGTTCAGCAGTATCGCGAGTCTACGTGTAGAATCTAAGGCGTGCAGGCTTGAACGCCTGCAAATCTTTCCGAACTTCCAAAAAATGCTTTCGAATCTTCAGGAGTGGATACACCGTGTACACGATCGAGATGGCCTACGCCCGGATGCGCGAGCTGCAGGACCTGGCCAACCGCTCGCGTGCCCACCAGCCGGCCGCGGCCCACCGGGTCGACAAGACCCGTAACCCGCGCACCCCCAAGTAGCACCGGCCCCGGCCGGTTCAGCCGCGGGAGCCACCACCGAGCTCCCCCTCCCAGCGGCGGTACAGCCGGTGCGGCACCCCTGCCGCGTCCAGCACCCGCCCCGCGACGAAATCCACCAGATCCTGGATGTGCGTCGCACCCGCGTAGAACGCCGGAGAGGCGGGCAGCACGACCGCGCCCGCCTCGTCCAGGGTCACCAGATGCTTCAGCGTCTGACCGTTCAGCGGCGTCTCGCGCACCGCGACGACCAGCTTCCGCCGCTCCTTGAGCGTCACGCTCGCGGCCCGCTGCAGCAGGTCCTTCGAGAGCCCCAGCGCCACCCCGGCCACGCACGCCGTCGACGCCGGCACGATCAGCATCCCCTTCGCCGGGTACGACCCCGAGGACGGACCCGCGGCCAGATCGCCGGCCGCCCAGTGCCGCACGCCGGACACGTCCACGTCGAAGGTGTGCGGCTTCCCGTCCGCCCCCCGCGCCAGCCAGCCGGCCAGGTCCTCCTGCCAGTGCGCGTCGCGGAACGCGATCCCCGTCTCGTCCAGCAGCGTGAGGCGCGAGGCCCGGCTCACCACCAGATCGACGCTCTCCCCCGCGGCCAGCAGACCGCGCAGGACGGCAGCGGCGAATGGGGTGCCCGAAGCGCCCGAAACCCCGACAATCCAAGGCTGTCGCCGCTGCTGACTCACTGAAGTCCCGGAATCCACACCCCCGAGCCTATCCGGCAGCCCGTACCACCGACGCGTCAGGAGTTCCGGACCGTCGCGGGTGCTACACCGTCAGGCCCCGCACCAGCAGGTCCAGCAGCGCGCACGCGAACAGTGCGATCCCGATGAACCCGTTGACCTGGAAGAACGCCCGGTTGAGCCTTGAGAGATCGTGCGGCCGCACCACCCGGTGCTCGTACACGAAGGCCACCGCGACGATCACCATGCCGATCCAGTAGAAGAGCCCGGCCTCCGTGGCCAGACCGAACCAGACCAGCAGGCCCGTCGTCACCGCGTGGCAGACCCGCGCCCCCCACAGCGCCGCCGGCACCCCGAAGCGCGCCGGGACGGACAGCACCCCGTGGGCGCGGTCGGCCTGCACGTCCTGGCAGGCGAAGATCAGGTCGAAGCCGCCGATCCAGACGCCGACGGCAAGACCCAGGATCACCGCGTCCCACGACCAGCTGCCGGTCACGGCCAGCCAGGCGCCGATCGGGCCCATGGCCTGGGCGATGCCCAGGATGGCGTGCGGGTAGTTCGTGAACCGCTTGCCGTACGGGTAGACGACCATCGGGATCACGGCGACCGGGGCCAGCGCCAGACAGAGCGGGTTCAGCAGGGCCGCGGCCCCGAGGAACACGACGACGGCGACGAGCGCCCCCGTCCACGCCGACTTCACCGACACCGCACCGGTCACCAGCTCACGGCCCGCGGTGCGCGGATTGCGGGCGTCGATCTCCCGGTCGATGATCCGGTTCGCGGCCATGGCGAACGTCCGCAGCCCGACCATCGCGATCGTGACGAGCAGCAGCGTGCCCCAGTGGATGCTCTCGTCCACCCGGAACATCGCGGTCAGGGCGGCGATGTAGGCGAAGGGCAGCGCGAAGACCGAGTGCTCGATCATCACGAGCCGCAGGAACGCCTTGACCTTGCTGTTCGGTTGCGCGGGCCCGGAGCCCAGGGTCGCTTCGGCGGCGCTCACAGTCCGTATTCCTTCCAGCGGCGGTCGACCTTCGCCGCCGTGTCCGGGTCGGACTCGACCATGTCCGGCCAGCCCCCGTCCCGGGTGTAGCCCTCCTCGGGCCACTTCTTCGTCGCGTCGATGCCCGCCTTGCCGCCCCAGAACTGCTGGTAGGAGGCATGGTCGAGATGGTCGACGGGCCCCTCGGCGACGGTGAGGTCGCGCGCGTAGTCGGTGTTGCCGAGGGCCCGCCAGGACACCTCGTGCAGATCGTGGACGTCGCAGTCGGAGTCCACGACGACGATCAGCTTGGTCAGCGACATCATGTGCGCGCCCCAGATGGCGCTCATCACCTTCTGGGCGTGCTTCGGGTACTTCTTGTCGATCGAGACGATCGCGCAGTTGTGGAAACCGCCGGACTCGGGCAGGTGGTAGTCCACGATGTCCGGCACGATGATCTTGAGCAGGGGCAGGAAGAACCGCTCGGTGGCCCGCCCCAGCGGCCCGTCCTCGGTCGGCGGCCGGCCCACCACGATCGACTGGAGCAGCGGGCGCTTGCGCATGGTCACGCAGTCGATGGTCAGCGCGGGGAACGGTTCCTGCGGGGTGTAGAACCCGGTGTGGTCGCCGAACGGCCCCTCGGGGAGCATCTCCCCCGGCTCCAGCCAGCCCTCGATGACGACCTCGGCGTTGGCCGGGACCTGGAGCGGCACGGTCTTGCAGTCGACCATCTCGATGCGCTTGCCCTGGATGAAGCCGGCGAAGAGGTACTCGTCGATGTCCCCGGGCAGCGGCGCGGTGGAGGCGTACGTGACCGCGGGCGGCGCCCCGAAGGCGATGGCGACCGGCAGCCGCTCGCCGCGCTTGGCGGCGACCTGGTAGTGGTTGCGGCTGTCCTTGTGGATCTGCCAGTGCATCCCGATGGTGCGGCGGTCGTGGCGCTGGAGGCGGTAGAGCCCGAGGTTGCGGACGCCGGTCTCGGGGTGCTTGGTGTGCGTGAGGCCGAGGTTGAAGAACGAGCCGCCGTCCTTGGGCCAGGTGAACAGCGCGGGCAGCCGGTCCAGGTCCACGTCGTCGCCGGTGAGGACGACCTCCTGGACGGGGGCGTTCTCGCTCTTCACCTTCTTCGGCGGTACGTGCACCATCGTGCCGAGTTTGCCGAAGGCCTCCCGGACGCCGACGAAGCCGTGCGGCAGCTCCGGCTTGAGCAGTCCGCCGATCTTGTCGCTGATCTCGGCGTAGGACTTCAGCCCGAGCGCCTTGAGGAGCCGCTTGTCGGTCCCGAAGACGTTCATGGCCAGGGGCATCGAGGACCCCTTGACGTTCTCGAAGAGCAGCGCGGGACCGCCGGCCTTGTTGACCCGGTCGACGATCTCACCGACCTCCAGGTAGGGGTCGACCTCGGCCTTGATGCGCTTGAGCTCGCCCTCGCGCTCCAGAGCCCGGAGGAGGGATCGAAGATCGTCGTAAGCCATGCCGTCCAGTATCGGCCACCCGCTACCCTGGGCCCGTCACCGGGGCGGGACATTGCCCCGCCAACTCTCCTCTGGGGGACTTTTCCACCATGCTCCGGGCCCTGATCTATCTCCTGCCTCTGGCGCTGACGATCTTCGCGTTCATCGACTGTCTGAACACCCCGGAGGACGAGGCCAAGCACCTGCCGAAGATCGCCTGGGTCTTCATCATCCTGCTCTTCTGGATCGTCGGCCCGATCGTGTGGCTGGCCGCGGGCAAGGTGCGCCAGGCGCCCGCCGGAGGCCGTACGCCCTCCGAATGGCATCGCGGCCACCGGCAGCAGTGGGTGGCGCCGGACGACAATCCCGACTTCCTCAAGTCGCTGAAGGACGAGAACCAGAAGGACGAGGCCGTCCTCAAGGACTGGGAGGCGGACCTGCGCCGCCGCGAGGACGAGCTGAAGCGGCGCGAGGGCGGGCCGGAGGAGTCGGCCCCGCCGGCTTCCTGACCGGTCGGCCCGTTCCGGGCCGGATCACGCGCGGAGCGCCGCGTCACGCGTAGAGCAGCTGCCCCAGCCGGTTGAGCAGGGGCAGCAGGGCGGTGCGCTCCTCCGGGGTGAGCGCTTCGAGTGCGCCGTGCACGGCGCGCATCTCGGCGCGGAGGGTGTGGGCGAGCTCGGTGCCCTCGGGGGTGCGGCTCGCGACCTTGGAGCGGCGGTCGCCGGGGGCCGGGGTGCGGCGGACCAGGCCGCGGGCCTCCATGCGGCCGACGAGGCCGGTGGCGTTGGAGGCGTCGCAGACCAGGTGGGCGGCGAGCGCGCTCATCGGCATGGGCGCGTTGAGTGCGATGAGCGCGCGGGCCTGCGAGGTCGACAGGCCATGACGGGCGGCGACGGCGGTGAGGTCGTCGTGGTGGCCGCGGACGACGACGGCGAGCGGCTCCAGGAGGTCGTCCGGGGTCGGCACGGGTCGATCGTCCGGAGCAGTGGCGGCGCGGGGCGTCGGTTCGGTGGTCATGGTCGGCCATTCTTCGATCGGCATCCGCCGACATTTATTTGACTTGCTCAACTTCTGGCAGTTACATGAAGTGAGTTGCTTGAGCATATCAAGCTTCGGGCCCGGCGCACATGCCGAGCAGCGCATCACGCGCACCGCATCACGTACACCGCATCACGCGCACCGCATTCCGCGCACCGCGTCCCGCCGTCCGCAGGGAGTACCCCCATGCCCTCCGTCCTGTTCGTTCTCACCGGCGCCGACCACTGGACCCTCGACGACGGCACCGCCCACCCCACCGGCTTCTGGGCCGAGGAGCTGGCGGCACCGCACCGGGTCTTCACCGAGGCCGGGTACGCCGTCACCCTCGCCACTCCCGGCGGCGTCACCCCCACCGTCGACGCGGGCAGCCTGACCGCCGCCGCCAACGGCGGCCAGGAGCAGGCCGACGCCGTCGCCGCGTACCTCGGCACGATCGGCCCCGAGCTCCGCACCCCGGCCCGGCTGGAGGACATCCGCCCGGACCGCTACGACGCCGTGTTCTACCCGGGCGGCCACGGCCCCATGGAGGACCTGGCCGTCAGCGAGCTCTCCGGGCGACTGCTGACCACCGCGCTCGACTCCGGTACGCACCTCGGCGTGCTCTGCCACGCGCCGGCCGCCCTGCTCGCCGCCCGGCGCGAGGACGGTTCCTGGCCCTTCGCCGGCTACCGCATGACCGGCTTCAGCAACGCCGAGGAGTCCATCGGCGGCCTCGCCGACAAGGCGCCCTGGCTGCTGGAGGACCGGCTGGTCCAGCTGGGCGCCGACTACACGGCCGCCGCCCCCTTCGCCCCGCACACCGTCACCGACCGCACCCTGCACACCGGCCAGAACCCGGCCTCCTCCGAGCAGCTGGCCCGCGAGATCGTCGCCGCGCTGGCCCCCGTCGAGACCCCGGCCGAGACCGTCGACCGGCTGCGCGCCACCTTCCGTACCGGCCGCACCAAGAGCCTCGACTGGCGCACCGGACAGCTCCGGCAGCTGCGCTCGCTGCTCACCGAGCACGGGGACGAGCTCGCCGACGCGCTCCACGCCGACCTCGGCAAGAGCCGCAAGGAGGCGTACCGCACCGAGATCGACTTCACGATCCGCGAGATCGACCACACGCTGGAGCGCCTGGCCGACTGGCTGCGCCCCGAGCCCGCCCCCGTGCCGGCCTCGCTCGGCGGGGCGACGGCGCACACCGTGCAGGACCCGCTCGGCGTCGTCCTGGTCATCGCGCCCTGGAACTACCCGGCGCAGCTGCTGCTCGCCCCGGTCGTCGGCGCGCTGGCCGGGGGCAACGCGGTGGTGGTCAAGCCGAGCGAGATGGCGCCCGCGACCTCAGCCGCCGTCGCCCGGCTGCTGCCGCGCTTCCTGGACACGGACGCGGTCGCCGTCGTGGAGGGGGGCGTCCCCGAGACCACCGCTCTGCTCGCGGAGCACTTCGACCACATCTTCTACACCGGCAACGGCACGGTGGGCCGCATCGTGATGGCCGCCGCGGCGAAGAACCTCACCCCGGTCACGCTCGAACTGGGCGGCAAGTCACCCGTGTTCGTGGACCGGGACACGGACCTCGGGGCGGTCGCGGGCCGGCTGGCGGCCGGCAAGTTCCTGAACGCGGGCCAGACGTGCGTCGCCCCCGACTACGTGCTGACCGACCCGGAGACCGCCCCCGCTCTCGCGGACGCGCTCGCCGCCGCGGTCGAGGGGCTGTACGGGGCGGACGCCTCGGCCCACCCCGAGTACGGCCGGATCGTGAACCGCCGCCACTTCGACCGGCTCACCGGGCTGCTCGGCTCGGGCCGCACGGTGACCGGCGGGACGTACGACCGGGACAGCAAGTACATCGCCCCGACCGTGCTGGCCGACGTGGCTCCGGACGCGCCCGTGATGCGGGAGGAGATCTTCGGCCCGGTGCTCCCGATCGTGACGGTCGGCGGGCTGGACGAGGCGATCGCGTTCATCAACGACCGCGACAAGCCGCTGGCGCTGTACGCGTTCACCGAATCGGACTCGGTACGCGAGCGGCTGATCGCCGAGACCTCGTCGGGCGCGGTCGGCATCGGGCTGCCGCTGGCCCATCTCACCGTCTCCGACCTGCCGTTCGGCGGCGTCGGCGAGAGCGGGATGGGGAACTACCACGGCCGGTACTCGCTGGAGACGTTCAGCCACCGCAAGGCGGTCCTGGACACCCCGATGCCCTCATGAGCGCGGCCGGCCGGGACGCCGCATGGCTGGCCACCGCCCTCGACGAGGCCCGGACCTCGCTCGCCGGGGGCGGCATCCCGATCGGCGCCGCGCTCTACGGTGCGGACGGCGTGCTGCTCGGGCGCGGCCACAACCGCCGGGTGCAGGACGGCGATCCGTCCGTGCACGCGGAGACGGCCGCGTTCCGGGCGGCCGGGCGGCAGCGCTCGTACCGCGGCACGACGATGGTGACGACCCTGTCCCCGTGCTGGTACTGCTCCGGTCTGGTGCGGCAGTTCGGGATCTCGCGGGTGGTGATCGGCGAGGCCGAGACCTTCCACGGCGGGCACGACTGGCTGGCCCGGCACGGCGTGGAGATCGTGCTGCTCGACGACGAGGCCTGTACGGAGCTCATGCGCGGTTTCGTACGGGAGCACCCCGCACTGTGGAACGAGGACATCGGCGAGGACATCGGCGAGGGCTGAGCCGCTCCTTGTCCCGTACCTCCCACGGCCCGCCGGCGTCGATCGTTCGAAAATCTTCACTCGCCTCCAACACCCTGCCGATATCCTGATGTTGACGGTGTGACAGACCGGGGCGGGCGTCGGCGCTGGGGGTGCTGTGGAACGAGAGCTGTACGGGCGCGAGGCGATCTTCGGGGACGACGGACTTGCGGCGCGCCTGACCGGCCTCACTCCGCACGGCTCCCGCCGGATCGTCTGCGAACACGACGACGATCCGCCCGTCGCGGTCCTGACCGGCGGCCGCGGCATGGGCAAGACCGCCGTGCTGAAGCAACTGCGCCATCTGTACCGGGAGATCACCCCGATCGCCCTGGTGGACTGCGAGGCCGTACAGCCGCCCGCGGACCCCGGACCGGGCTGGACGCCGGTGACCGGGGTGCTGCCGGAGCTCGCCACCCAGCTCACGGCCCGGGTGCACGCCGCCCGCCCGGTGCCCTTCCCCCGGCTGAGCCTCGGCCTGGTGGCGGTCGCCTCGGTGTCCTGGCGGCGGGAGGACGAATCGCGGGCCCAGCGCGATCTGCAGTCGCTCGGCCCGGTGCTGGCCACGGTCGACACCCGCGGCGACGCCGCGACGGGCTGGGTCACCAAGGTGCTGACGAAACTGGCGGCGGGGGCCTTCGACTCGGTGGCGCCGATGGCCGGCATGGTCGCGGAGGCGACCGTGGAGACGGTGCTGGAGGAGACGTTCAACCGGTTCCAGCGGCGGGCCGCGGACTGGTACGGGACGTATCCGCACGCCGGCGGCAACGGCCGCATCGGGCTGCGGCAGCTCGCGGTCGACTTCGAGCGGGGCGGTGACCTGCGCCGCCGCGCCGAGGACCATCTGGTGCTGGCCCTGGTCGCCGACCTGGTGCGGGCCTACCGCGGGATGGCCCGCGGCGCCCGGCGCGGCCGCCGCCCGGTGCTGCTCCTCGACAACGCGCACACCCCCCTGGGCCGGCAGCTGGTCGAGCCGCTGCTGCGGCAGCGCGCGGCCGGGGCCCGGGACCAGATCGCGGTCTTCGCGACCTCCCGCATCCATGACCACACCGGCCTGAGCCACGCGGTACGCCGCCGGCTGCCGGAGGTGGCGCACGCCTCGCACTGGGCACGGGGCACCGAGATCACCTCGGGAATCCTCGCCGTCGGCCTCACCCCGCTGGACGCGGGCCATGTCCGGTCAGCGCTCGACCGGCACGACCCGCGCGGCCGCACCCCCGCCGGGCTGGCGCGCGGGGTGCACCGGCTGACGGGCGGCCGCCCGCTCGGGGTGGCGCTGCTGGCGCAAGCGGCGGGCGAGGCGGACGCGCCGGGCACCCTGGTCCCCGGTGCGCTGCTGGACTGCACGGTGGAGGTCCGGGAGGACCGGCCGCCGGTCCGGGTCGCCGGGGAACTGCTGGAGCGGCTGCTGCCCGGGCAGCGCCCGGACGTGCTGAGCGTGCTGGCCGCCGCGCACGGCGAGGAGTCGGCCCGGCTGCTGGCCACGACCCGGCTGCGCGGGGCCTCGCTGGACGGCGATGTGGCGCTGCGGGTGCGTGACGCGCTGCGCTCGGAGGACTGGCCGGTGGGGCCGGACCACTTCGTCGCCGATCCGCTGCTGCGGGCGCTGCTGCTGCACCGGCTGCGGTTCCAGGACGACGATCCGCCGTACTACGCGGTGTGGCGGGCGGTGCACGAGACGCTGCGTTCGGCGTACGCCACCGGGGGCGCCTGCCCGAGCGAGCCGCACCGGCTGCACCAGGAGCTGGTGCTGGGCAGGACGGAGGACTGCGTGACGCATCTGCGGGTGCGGTTCGCCCTCCCCGGCGTACCGGCCTGGCTCGACGCGCTGCGGTTCATCGCCTCGGCTCCCTTCCCCCGCCCGCCCGGCAGCACCGGACCCGATCCGCGGCGGGCCGTCGCGCTGGGCCGGGAGGCGGCGTCGGACGAGGAGCGGGACGCGCTCACCGGGCTGGACGAGCGGGCCGCCGAACTCCATTTGCAGCTGCGGCGGTTGCTCCACGCCGTCTGGCTGCTCTCCGATCCGCTGGCCCTGCCGGACGAAGAGGTGATCGACAAGATGGCGCACGAACTGCGGCAGTTGTCCGGCCGGCACCCGACGGGGCACGCGGTGCTCTGGGACGCGGCGACGCACTGGCCGCGCGATCTGCGGGAATGGCGGGAGCTGTCCATGCCACCGGGAGCCCCGGGCCCGGACGGCTCCGGTGCTCCGGGGGGCGGTGGTCCGGATGCGTAATCCGCTGCGGTACCGCGTGTGGTGGACGACCCGGCAGAAGATCGTCACCTCCGTCGTCGTGGGCGCCCTGCTGGTCACGTCCGTCTGGTACGGCGTGGGCCGGCTCACCGCCCCCGAGGACCGCTCCTGCGCGGCGGGAGTCAGCCGCCCGCAGGACAGCGACGAGTGCATCGGGGTGTCCGGTGACGGCTACGACTTCGAACAGCCGCAGCTGACCTCGGTGGCCGCGGCGATCGGCCGGGAGAACCGCTCGCTCAAGGCGGGCGGGTACGCGACCGTGGCACTGCTGCTCCCGCTGACCTCGACCGACACGTCCATGCGGACGAAGGTCCTGCACGAACTCCAGGGCGCGTTCGCCGCGCAGTACCGGGCCAACCACCACGCCAACGGACAGGTGCCGCAGATCCGGGTGGTGCTCGCCAACACCGGGAGCAACAGCCTGCAGTGGGAACCGGTGGTGGCCCGGCTGCGGACGATGACGGACGCCCCGGACCAGCTGCGCGCGGTGTCCGGGGTCGCGATCAGCAGCACGCAGAACAAGGCGGCGGTGAAGAGGCTGACCGACGCCGGGATTCCGGTCGTGGGCACCACGATCACCGCGGACGACATCGCCAACGGCCCGGCCGGCGACCCGTTCCCCGGCTTGGCCCGGGTGTCGCCGACCAACCGGGACGAGGCCCGTGCGCTGGCCTCGTTCGGCGAGGTGAAGGCGGACAGGGCGCTGCTGGTGCAGGACACCCGCAGCGGCGACCACTACACGGACACCCTGAAGTCGGCGTTCAGCACACTGCTGAAGGGGTCGAAGTACGAGCCGCAGCTGTTCACCTCGCGGAAGGACCCGTACGACGAGGGGACGACGGCCAACACCTTCGAGCAGATCACCCATCTGATCTGCGACACGGACGCGGACACGGTGTTCTTCGCCGGCCGGCACGTCCAGCTGCGCCAGTTCGTCAACGCGCTGGGCGCGCGGGGCTGCCAGAGCCGCCGGTTCACGGTGCTCACCGGGGACGAGGGCTCGTATCTGGGCGACGACAAGAAGCTCGACCGGGACGCACTGCGGCGCGAGGTGACCGTCCGCTACGCCTCCTTGGCGCACCCGGACGCCTGGCCCACCGTGGCGGCGGGGAAGAAGCAGCCGACGGGCGGTTCGGCGGCGGACTACCGGGCGTTCGTGGACCTGCTGGCCGAGGTGGGGAAGAAGCCGGCCGGCCCGGTCGGGCCGACCGCGCACGACGACCTGACCGACGGGCAGGTGATCATCGCCCATGACGCGATGACGCTGGCGGTGGCGGGCATCCGGCGGGCGACCACGGACGGCAAGGAGCTGCCGGGTCTTGAGGACGTGGGCGGCCAGTGGCCCCGGGTGAAGGGGTCGCTGCGGGTGCGGGGGGCCAGCGGCTGGATCTGCCTGGACAACCACGGCAACCCGTACAACAAGGCCGTGCCGGTGGTGGAGCTGGCGCCGGACGCGCCGCACCAGCGGTTCGCAGCGCTGGCCTGGCCGGAGGGGAAGCCGCCGGACGCGCGGTGCCTGCCGCCGTCCGCGGCGCCCTGACCGGGAGGACGACGACGGCTGCCCGCCCCCGCCGGAGCGGGGACGGGCAGCCGTGGTGTGTCCGCGGGAGGTCTCAGACGCCGGCGTAGGAGTGCTTGCCGGTGACGAAGATGTTCACGCCGTAGTAGTTGAAGATCCAGCAGCCGAAGGCGATCAGCGCCAGGTAGGCGGCCTTGCGGCCCTTCCAGCCGGCGGTGGCGCGGGCGTGCAGGTAGCAGGCGTACGCGACCCAGGTGATGAAGGACCAGACCTCCTTGGGGTCCCAGCCCCAGTAGCGGCCCCAGGCGTCGCCCGCCCAGATCGCGCCCGCGATGATCGTGAACGTCCACAGCGGGAAGACCGCTGCGTTGATCCGGTACGAGAACTTGTCGAGGCTCGACGCGGACGGCATCCGGGAGAGCACGGACTGGGCGAAGGCGCCCGGCTCCCGGCCGTTGGCGAGCTTGTTCTCGTAGCTGTCGCGGAACAGGTAGATCAGGGTGCCGATGCCGCCGATGAAGAACACGGCGCCGCAGATGATGGCGGTGGAGACGTGGATCCACAGCCAGTACGAGTGCAGCGCGGGCACCAGCTGGTCGCTGGAGGTGTAGAGGACCGTGGTCGCGAGGCCGAGGTCCAGCAGGACGGCGGTGACCAGGATCAGGCCCATCCAGCGGACGTCCTTCTTCAGGGCGAGCAGGATCAGGTACGCCCCGACCGCCACCGTGGAGAAGGTGATGGAGAACTCGTACATGTTGCCCCAGGGGGCGCGCTGCACGGACAGGGCGCGGGCGACGACCCCGCCTGCCTGGACCAGGAAGGCGAGCACGGTCATGGAGACCGCGATCCGCCCGTAGAGGTCGCCCTTGAAGGTGCCGCCCGCGGCACCTGGCCCGTCCGGCACGTCGCGCGAACCGGCCGCGGAGCGGGTGACGATCTTCGGCCGCTCCAGGACGGCGGTGCCGCCCTTCTGGGCGACCTGGACCTTCACCGCGCCGGCGGCGCTCTCGGGCGTCAGCTCGGCGGCGGTGCGGCCGACCTTGCTGCGGGAGCCGAACACCCACTCGGCGATGTGCGCGAAGAAGGCCAGGGTGTAGACGGCCATCGACGAGTAGATCAGCACATTGCTGGTGTGTGCCAGGCTCTCGTTGGTTGCGGCGGCGAGATTCACTTCTCAGCCCCTTCGGAAGGTTCTGCGGAGGACGCGGCGACGACGGGGGTGCCGGAATCCGGATCGGTGTCGGGGTCGGTGTCTGAGCCGGGCGCGGTGGGCGCGACGGCGTTGAGCGTGACCGCGAGATCGGCCAGCTCCTCGGGAAGCTTCGCGGACTCGCTGCGGCCGAGCCCTGCCATTTCGACGACGGTCACACCGTCGCCGCCGCGCACGGCCCGGATCCAGACCCGGCGCCGCTGGATGAAGAGGGAACCGGCGAGTCCGGCGATCGCGCCGATGGCCCCGGTGAGCGCCCAGCCGCTGGCGGGCTGCTCGGAGATCTGGAAGCTGGCCCACTCATGGAGCCCCTCGAAGGTGATCGAGCCGGCGCCGTCGGGCAGCTTCATCGTCTCGCCGACCAGCAGCCGCTGCTTGAGCTGCTTGCCCTTGGAGTCCTTGAACTCCTTCATCTTCGACTTGTCGAGCTGGTAGACGTTCTGCGGCAGTCCGGAGTCGACGCCGAGGGAGCCGTGGTAGCCGTTGAGCGCCAGGACCGGCATGTCGGCGGCCGGGAACTGCGAGAACATCGTGCCCTTGCCGCTGCCGGCGAAGGTCGGCACGAAGAAGGCCTGGAAGCCCAGCTGGTCCTTCTTGCCGCTCTTGTCGCGGTAGCCGTCCATCACCTTGATCGCGCCGGACGAGGTGACGTTGTTGTCGAGGGGCAGCAGCGGCACGGCGGCCTTGTAGACCTCCTTGCCCCTGCCGTCCTTGACGGAGACGACGGGCGCGTAGCCGTGGGCGTTGAGATAGACCTTGGTGCCGTCGACGACGAGGGGCTCGTTGACCTTGATGACGGACTTCTTGTCCTTGCCGTCGACGCCCTCGGAGTACGTGATGTGCGCCTCGTACGTGCGCGGCGTGCCGATCTGCGGGCCGCTGCGCTCGTACGTACCGATGAAGTCGTCGAGGGTGAAGCTGAAGGGGGCCAGCGAGTCGTTGTCGAAGAGCGAGCCGGACTTGAAGTCGTCGTACTGGGTGATCGTGTTGGAGAACCCGTCGCCCTCGACGACGAGCTTGCCGCCCTCGGACTTGAAGAGCTGTCCCCAGGCGAAGGCCACCAGCATCACGATCAGCGCGATGTGGAACATCAGGTTCCCGGCCTCGCGCAGATAGCCCTTCTCGGCGGCGACCGCGTCCCCGTCGACGTGGGCCCGGTAGCGGCGCCTGCGCATCATCTTCAGCGCGGCCTCGTGGACCTCGGCGGGCTCGGCCTCCGTGCGCCAGGTGGTGTACGCGGGCAGCCGGGTCAGGCGCCTGGGTGCGCCCGGCGGGCGGCTGCGCAGCTGGCCGACGAACGTGCCGGTGCGCGGCACGATGCAGCCGATGAGGGAGATGAACAGCAGGATGTAGATCGCGGAGAACCACACCGAGCTGTAGACGTCGAAGAACTGGAGCTTCTCGTAGATCGGCGTGACGGTGGTGTGGAGCCCCTTGAAGGTCTGCACCTTGAGCTCGTCGACGCTGTTCTGCGGGATCAGCGAGCCGGGGATGGCGCCGAGCGACAGCAGGAAGAGCAGGATCAGCGCGACCCGCATGGAGGTGAGCTGGCGCCAGAACCAGCGCGCCCAGCCGATGATCCCCATGGCGGGCAGGCCGGCCAGGGACTCCTCGCGCGGGGCGGTGGAGAGCTGGGAGCCGGCGGCGCCGAGTTCACGGGCGGTCTCCCGGTCCTGCTCCGCGCGCACCTCCCGCTCGTCGGGGCGCTCGCGCTCCTGCGGAGGGTTGGACTTGGTGTTGCTCATCGGAACTCAGATCCCCACCGTGAAGCCGTTGGACCAGCCCTGCAATTCCTGCATCATGCTGCCCCACGCGCCGGTCAGCAGGAGCAGCCCGGTCACGATCATCATGCCGCCGCCGATGCGCATGACCCAGGCGTAGTGGCGCTTGACCCAGCCGAACGCGCCGAGTGCCTTGCGGAAGGCGACGGCGGCGAGGACGAAGGGCAGACCGAGGCCGATGCAGTACGCGACGGTCAGTATCGCCCCGCGTCCGGCGGTGCCCTGGTCCATCGCCAGGATGCTCACCGAGCTCAGCGTCGGCCCGAGGCACGGCGTCCAGCCGATCCCGAAGAGCGCGCCGAGCAGCGGGGCGCCCACCAGGCCGGTCACCGGCTTCTTGTGGATGCGGAACTCGCGCTGGGTCATCCACGGCATCAGGCCCATGAAGAAGACGCCCATGAGGATCATCAGCACGCCGAGGACCTTGGTGAGCGGTCCGCTGTTCTCCTGGAGCGTGTCGCCGAAGTAGCCGAAGAGCGCACCGCCGGAGACGAACACGGCGGTGAAGCCGGCCACGAACAGCGAGGCTCCCGCGACCATGCGGCCCCGCCGGGCGTCGGCCAGGTCGGCGCCGCTGACCCCGGTGACGTAACTGAGGTAGCCGGGGACGAGCGGCAGGACGCAGGGCGAGAAGAAGGAGACGAGCCCGCCGAGCAGGGCGATGGGCAGGGCGACCAGCAGGGCTCCGCTCAGGACCGTCTCGTTCTGCGTGGCGGCGGCGAGGGTGATCACCTGATCACTTCTCCGCGATCAGCGGGTCGATCATCTTGCGCAGCTTGGTGGCGTCGAGCGCGGCCAGGGAGCGGGCGGCGATCTTGCCGTCCCGGTCGATGACGACGGTCGACGGAATGGTCTGCGGGCGGAGCGTGCCCTTGGGGAAGCGGAGCATGAGCTTCCCGGTCGGGTCGTAGAAGCTGGGGTAGGTCACCCCGAAGTCCTGCTCGAAGCTGACCGCCTGGGCCCGCTCCGGGTCCCGGGTGTTGATCCCGAGGAACTGGACGCCCTGGCCCTCGGTGTCCGCGGCGACCTCGGCGAAGTGCTTCGCCTCCGCGCGGCAGGGGCCGCACCACGAGCCCCAGGCGTTCAGGACGACGACCTTGCCCTTGTAGTCGGCGAGGTTCAGCGCCTTGCCCTCCAGGGACTTGCCGTCGAGCTTCGGAGCGGCGGCGCGCTCGCCCCTGGCCACGGTGGAGATTCCGCCACTGCCCGTGACGAAGTGCGTGTCGCCGCCACCACCGGTCTTGTTGTCCGAGCTGCACGCGGTCAGCGTGAGTGCGAGCGCGGCAGCCGCCGCGGGGGCGGCGAGCAGGGTGAAGCGGCGTCGGGATGCGCGGCCATAGCTCATGTGAAAAGTTTCGCATGGCGGTTTCGGGGATCTTGGGCACCCCCCTCGGTGCCCGTAAAGCCCGTTGTCAGGCCTGTTTAAAGAAGGTGTTCCAGCCACCGTCGGGTGCCTGACCGACCTCCAGCGTACGGAGCTTGGCAAGGACCGCCGGGTCCTGGACGTCGAGCCAGTCGACGAACTGCCGGAAGGAGACGAGGCGCACATCGGGCTTCCCCGCGATGTGCTTGAGCACGTCCTCGACGGCATCCATATAGATGCCGCCGTTCCACTCCTCGAAGTGGTTTCCGATGTAGAACGGCGCACGGTTCGTCTCGTACGCGCGCTGGAAACCGTTGATGTACGACTGGGTCGCCTGATCGCGCCAGCCCGGATACCGGGAGGGCATTCCCTTGGTCGAATTCTGCGACTGGTTGGCCAGGATGTTGTAGTCCATCGAGAGCACCTCGAAGGTGTGCCCGGGGAACGGGATGCCCTGGAGGGGCAGGTCCCAGACGTCCATCCGCTTGGTCGGCCACACCTGGGTGCCGCCGGGCGAACTGGCGTCGTAGCGCCAGCCGAGCTTCTTCGCGGTCGGCAGCAGATTGTCCTGTCCGAGCAGACAGGGGGTGCGGCCGCCGATGAGTTCCTTGCGGTAATCGAAAGGCAGCGGGTCGAGGTCGGTCCAGCCGGTGTTGGTGCGCCATTCGGTGACGAAGGAGACCGACTGATCGATTTCGCTCTGCCACTGGGAGGCCGACCAGTTGCCCACCGATCCGGAGCCGCCGCAGAAATGCCCGTTGAAGTGCGTGCCGATCTCATGGCCGTCGAGCCAGGCCTGGCGCACGTTCTTGAGCGTCTCCTTGATGTGACCGTCGGTGAGATAACCGATGTCGGAGGCGCCGATGGGGTTGTTGGGCGGGCGGTAGAGGGTTTTCTTCGATTCGGGCAGCAGATAGAGCCCGGAGAGGAAGAAGGTCATCGCCGCGTCGTGTTCCTTGGCGAGTTCCAGAAAGCGCGGGAAGAGTCCGTTGCCGACCTCGCCGGCACCGTCCCAGGAAAAGATCACGAACTGCGGCGGCTTCTGGCCGGGTTCGAGCGGCACGGGCGCGGACGGCTGGTGCGGCTGCTTCCCGGTGTCGGCGGTGGAACCGTCCCCGATGGAGCGGACGTCCTTCTTCGCGGGTTTGCCCTTGACCGCGCCGTCGGCACCCTTCTCCCCCTTGGCGGGCCCGGACCGGCCCGTATCGGACGAGCCGGACGTACTGCAGCCCGCCACCCCGATGGCGGCCGCGGCCCCAAGTCCGGCTCCGATCAAACCCCTTCGGCTGATGTCGCGCATGCCGTTCCCATCTGCGGTCGTTTTGCCTCAAGTCCATACAAACTGCCAAAGGCTTAGATGGGTGAAGCAACACGAGGGTTCCCCGAATTAGCACACAATTCTTTACGGAACCAGACCCTGGCCATGACCGAACACAAGACCGACCACAAAACCCCCGCAAAAACGGCACGCCGAAACCCCGAACGGCATAATTCCGCCCGGTTGGGTCACAAACGATCAGGAACGGTCCGGGAACACCCAGATAAAGCCCGTCGAGGGGTCCCCCATGCCCGTGAGGTCATGGGGGAGATTGAGGACAAAACGCCCACCGGGTCGCACCCGGGCCCACCACCGGCCACCCCGGGGCGGACCCGAATCCGAAGACCCCCGGCCCAGGGGCCGGCTACGCGCCGAACCCCTTGGACGCCCCCTTCACCGGCTTCGCCCCCGCCAGCAGATGCGCCGGCACCAGATCCCGCGCCGGCTCCGAGTACCCGACGGACACGATCTTGTCGCCCTGGTACGTGAAGCTGGTCAGCGAGGCCAGCGTGCACTGCCGCTTGCGCGGGTCGTGCCACAGCCGCCGCCGCTCCACGAAGCTCCGCACGATCCAGATCGGCAGCTGGTGGCTGACGCACACCGCCTCGTGACCGCGGGCCGCGTCCCGCGCCGCGTCCAGGGCGCCCATCATGCGGACGACCTGCTCGATGTACGGCTCACCCCACGACGGCCGGAACGGATTGGTGAGGTGCTTCCAGTTGTCCGGCTTGCGCAGCGCCCCGTCACCGACACCGAAGGTCTTGCCCTCGAAGACGTTGGCGGCCTCGATCAGCCGCGCGTCGGTCGCGAGGTCCAGCCCGTGCGCCTTGGCGACCGGCGTGGCCGTCTCCTGGGCCCGCTCCAGCGGGGAGGCGACGACATGCGTGATGTCGCGCTTCTCCAGGTGCTCGGCCACCCGGTCGGCCATCTGCCGGCCGAGCTCGGAGAGGTGGTAGCCGGGGCGGCGCCCGTACAGCACGCCCTCCGGGTTGTGCACCTCTCCGTGGCGCATCAGGTGGACGACGGTGATGTCCTTGCGTCCGGTGTCGCTGCTGGTCTCGCTCATGCGGTGGCCTCCGATGCGGCGCGGGCTGCGGCGGGCAGCGCGGCGGCGATCCGCTCGACGGCCCGGGTGTCGTGGGCCGTGGAGACGAACCACGACTCGAAAGCGGACGGCGGGAGGTAGACGCCCTGCGCCAGCAGCGAGTGGAAGAACGGGGTGAAGCGGAAGGACTCCTGCTGCTTGGCGTCGTCGTAGTTGCGGACGGGCCGGTCCGTGAAGAACACGGAGAACATGTTGCTCGCCGCCTGCACGGTGTGGGCGACGCCCTCCTTGTCCAGGGCCTGGCTCACCAGCCCGCGGATCTCCGCGGAGACCGCGTCGACCTTCGCGTACGCGGCGTCGTCGAGCAGGCGCAGCTGGGCGAGTCCGGCGGCGGTGGCGACCGGGTTACCGGACAGCGTGCCCGCCTGGTAGACCGGGCCGGCCGGGGCCAGGTACGCCATCACGTCGGCGCGCCCGCCGAACGCCGCGGCCGGGAAGCCGCCGCCCATGACCTTGCCGAACGTCATCAGGTCGGGCACCACCCCGTCGACGCCGAACCAGCCGGCCTTCGACGTACGGAACCCGGTCATGACCTCGTCGGAGATGTACAGCGCGCCGTTGGCGGCGCAGAGCGCCTTGAGCCCCGCGTTGAAACCGTCCAGCGGCGGCACGACGCCCATGTTGCCCGGCGACGCCTCGGTGATCACACAGGCGATCTCGCCGGGCTGCGCGGCGAAGGCGGCCCGTACGGCCTCCAGGTCGTTGTAGGGCAGCACGATCGTGTCGCCGGCCTGGGCGCCGGTGACCCCCGGCGTGTCCGGCAGACCGAAGGTCGCCACCCCGGACCCGGCGGCGGCGAGCAGCGCGTCGACGTGACCGTGGTAGCAGCCGGCGAACTTCACGATCTTCGCGCGGCCGGTGAAACCGCGGGCGAGGCGGATCGCGGACATGGTCGCCTCGGTGCCGGACGACACCAGCCGTACCTGCTCCACGGGTCCGACCCGGGCCACGATCTCCTCGGCGAGCGCGACCTCGCCCTCACCGGGCGTACCGAACGAGGTGCCGCGGGCGACGGCCTCCTGGACGGCGGCGATCACTTCGGGGTGGGAATGGCCGAGAATCATCGGCCCCCACGAGCACACGAGGTCGACATACTCACGACCGTCGGCATCAGTGAGGTACGGACCGGTGCCGGACACCATGAAGCGGGGCGTACCGCCCACGGCCCGGAAGGCACGTACCGGAGAGTTCACGCCACCGGGCGTCACGAGGGACGCGCGGTCGAAAAGCGTCTGCGAAACTGGGGCGTCATAGGGAAAGCTCACACATGCCATGGTGTCAGAGCCGCGGACGGACTTGCGGACAGGTGTTTCACCGCACGTTCGCGGGGGAGGTCACTGACACGATGATCGGGTTGCGCGGCGGGGGCTGTGTCTCCTAGTTAGTAGTCGGGTGGATGAGATATGCATCGCGGTGGCGGAGTGGGCGAAGGGACCGACGACCTGGGGCCCGAGCCTGCCCGGCGAGGTCGGCACCGGCGCGAGGCTGAGCGCAAGCAGGGCATACAGGCCGGCGGTGCGCAGGTCGGAGCCGGAAGCAGGAGTGGTGGCCGGGTGGGGGTGACCTACAAGTATTTCGGGGCACCCGACGGCGCCACTGCCGCACGCGTGCCCATTTCCATGCGCCCGGAGGAGCTCGGCGGCGACGAGCTCGGCATGGGCGGCATGTTCACCAAGATCAAGCCGGAGACGGTGGCCGCGATGGTCCTCACCGGCATACAGGGCATACCCCTGCACAAGGTCCCGCCGCTGGAGCTGGTCGTCCTGCACCCCGACTACGCGGTGGTCAAGCTCCCCATGACGGTCGTGGACCCGCTGCGCGGCGTGGGCGAGGAGTCCGTGGGCGCGGCCGCCTTCATCTGGTCGACGGTCCCGGACCGCGGCGGCCCGCGTGACGCGTTCAACGTCTACCAACTGCTGCACGAGTGGCAGGACTTCAGCCACCGCCTGCACGACGCGGGGCACCAGGCGTACTGCCTGGTCTGGCCCTGACCCCGCCCCTGGTTCTTCCCGCTCCGGTACGGGCCGGGCCCGTACCGCACCGGGCCGGCCGGGCGCGCCCGCGGGGGGCGGCACCGGTTCCACGCGAGGCCCGCACGAGGCCCGTGCGGCTCCGCCGACCAATCCGGCAGGGCGTTCGCACCGAACCACTCATGTAAGCCGACGCAATCCCGCGGCGGCACAACCGCCACGACGGTCACTCCCCGCCCACCAGGTGAGAACCATGGCACCAACCCGGCAGCTGCTCAGCCGAGACCTTCCCCCGCTCTTCGAGACGCCCGACCTCCCGGGCGCACAGATCCCGGTCCCACAGGGACACTGGTGCCTGGAGAGCGACGCCGACATCTCCGCGGCAAGCCCGGAGACGCAGTCGCCCCCGCCCCCGTCGTCACCCGCGTCACTGCTGCCGTCGCCGTCGCTGCCGCCGTCCCCGTCGCGGTATCCGCACCCGTGTCCGTCGCCGTGGGAACAGGCTCCCGCCGAACGCACACGCCGCTGATCGGCCCTCCGCCGAACACACGGCCCAGAACACGTCACCCAGGGCGCCCACCTGCACGAAGGGCGCCCTTCGGCCATTCATATCCGGCCATTCATTGGCCGAAGAATGATCTTCAGCTGACCTGCCGATCCTGCCGATGCAGGAGGCATCGACACTGAAGGAGGCCTGCCATGGGCGACACTCTGCTGGCTCTGTCCATTCCTGTGCTGGTCTTCGCCAGCGGCATCTACGCGGCATGCGAGAGCTGGTGGCGGCGACGGCACCCCGCGCCGCCGTCCCCGTACACCCATCAGGCGGCCCGGCTGGCCGAGCGCGCGATGCTGGTGGACGCCGAGAGGATCGTGGACGGCGCCTACGAAACCCTCGGCACGCTCTACGACGGCCCGACGGCGACGGACACACACATTCCGGCCACCGGCGTCACGCCCGGGGCGGCTGCCAGTCAGGGTCCCGACCGGTCAGCGCCAGCACCCGCGCGAAGGGGCTAGCCCCGTCCCGTACAGGGAAGGGCTCGCCGAACACCTTCGCCTCCCGCGCCTTCGGAGCCATCCCCTCCAGGGCGGGACCGAGCTCGTCCACCACCGCGGCCTCCGGCTCGAAGTCCTGGCCGGTGGCCCGGGCCAGGTCCCACGCGTGCACGGTCAGGTCGCCGAGCACCATGTGCCCGACCGTCCGGGCCGGGAACCCCCTGGCGCCCGCGGTCCCCTCCTCCGCGCCCGGCGCGGCCCACGCCGCGACCAGCGCGTCCGTCTTCTCGCCGAAGCGCTCCCGCCAGTCGCCGGTGACCGCGTCCGCGACCGCACCGGACTCCGTGTCGTGCCGGGCCCCGAGCGCGGTGAAGTTGACGACCACCTGGACGAGGTGACCGGCCAGGGCACGGACGTCGTACTCCGCACACGGAGTGGGGTCGTCCAGCCGGCTGTCGTCGATGCCGCGGATCACGGGCAGCGCACTGCCCGCCGCCGCATCCAGGAGTTCACTGATCTTCTTCATGACCCGACCATGCATCGGACGGGCCTCCGGGTCTTGAAGAAACGCGACAACCGGGACACGGCCGCGGACGCGATCTAGGATCGGCAGTCATGTCCGGCCCCCGAAGTCCCCGTCGCGACACCCGCGGCATCGTCGACGCCACCGAGCTGTTCACGCACGTGCGCTTCCGGCGCCGCGAGCCGGCCCCCGAGCTGCGCCCGTACCTGGAGCACTACTGGCTGATCGACTGGGACCTGCCCGAGCCGTACGCCTCCCATCTGGTCCCGCACCCCAGCGTCAACCTGGTCTTCGAGCGGTACGCCGGCTGCGGCGACGAGGAGGGCGGGTTCGCGGAGGTCTCGGGCATCGGGCTGGAGCTCTTCACGCAGAAGCTGGAGGGGCGGGGGCGCGTCTGCGGTGTGCAGTTCAGGCCCGGTGGCTTCCGGCCCTTCGCGCCGGACCGGCCGGTGTCGGAGTGGACCGGACGCCGGGTCCCCGCGCCCGAGGTGTTCGAGCCGCCCGCCCCGCCGTCGGCCGTACTGGATCCGGAGCAGGAGGACGCCCGGGTCGCGGCGCTCGACGCCTACCTGCTGGCGCTCGGCCCCGAGCCTGATCCGCAGGCCGACCGGGCGATGGCCCTCGTCGACCTGGTGCGCACCGACCGCACCGTCCGCCGCGTCGACGACCTGGCGCACGCCGAAGGCCTGTCGACGCGGTCGCTGCAACGGCTCTTCGCCACGTACGTGGGCGTCGGCCCCAAGTGGGTCATCCTCCGCTACCGCATCCACGAGGCCCTGGAACGCGCCGAATCGGACCCGGAGGTGGACTGGGCGGGTCTCGCCGCGGACCTCGGCTACAGCGACCAGGCCCACCTGGTCAGGGACTTCACGGCCACGGTGGGCGTACCTCCGACGCTGCTCAGCGCCCGCTGACCCGGCCGGGCGGACGAACGGCCCGCCGGGTGTCGGCGGCGCGTCCTACAGTTCTGGAATGGAGCGCACCACAGCATCATCCGTACGGATCGAGCCCTGGTCGGAGGGCGACCTGGAGCTCCTCCGCCGGGCCAACGCACCGGAGCTGATGGACCACCTCGGCGGCCCCGAGTCCGAGGAGCAGCTCATAGGGCGCCATGGCCGCTATGTGGCGCTGAGCGCGGACCGGACGGGCCGGGGCAGGATGTTCCGCATCGCCCTGCCCGGCGAGGCCGAGGCCGTGGGCACCATCGGCTTCTGGGAGCGCACCTGGCAGGGCCAGGAGGTGTATGAGACGGGGTGGGCGGTCCTCGCGGAGTTCCAGGGCCGCGGCATCGCGTCGGCGGCGACGGCGGCCGTGGTGGAGCAGGCCCGCGCCGAGCACCGGCACCGCTACCTGCACGCCTACCCGTCCGTGGCGAACGCCCCGTCGAACGGGGTGTGCCGCAGGGCGGGCTTCACCCTGATCGGTGAGTGCGAGATCGAGTACCCGCCGGGACATCCCCTGCTGACCAACGACTGGCGCCTGGAACTGCACCCGGGCCGCTGACGGGGCCCGGGAGGACGGGGCCCGGGAGGGAGCCATCCAAAGCGTTTGACGGGCGGGGGCACCTCCTGGATATTTGTCTGCGTCACGCAGCTTATGCGCCACGAAGGCGATCGGTGCGATGCCCTCGTCACCCCGAGACCATCACCGCACCTCACCCCTTCGCCCCGACAGAGGAGATCCACCCCCGTGCCCATCACACCCACCACACCCACCACGCTCGTCACCGGCTCCCGCGGCCGCGTCGGCTCCGCGCTCGTCCGGCTCCTCCACCGAGGAGGCCACTCCGTGCGGGCCGCCTCCCGCCATCACAACGACCTCGTCCTGCCGGCCGGTGTCCCGTCCGTGGCCTGCGATCTCGGCGACCCCGCCACGTTCGCGGCCGCCCTCGACGGCGTCGGCTCCGTCTTCCTCTACGCCGAGCCGTCCCGCATCACCGACTTCCTCGCCGCCGCACGGACCGCCGGCGTCGGGCACATCGTCCTGCTCTCCTCCAGCGCGGTCCTCGCCCCCGACGCCGCGACCAACCCGATCGCGGCCTCCCACCACGCGGTGGAACAGGCCCTGGCCGGCTCGCCCGTCACCGCGACGCTGCTGCGCCCCGGCGCCTTCGCGGGCAACGCCCACCAGTGGGCGGAGTCCTTCCGGTCCGGCCGCACCGTCGAACTGCCCTACCCGCGCAGCCGGACCAGCCCCATCGACGAGGCCGACATCGCCGAGGCGGCGCTCGCCGTCCTCACCGACCCCCGCCTGCAGGGCGCGGCGTACCACCTGACCGGCCCCGCGTCCCTCACCGCCGCCGAGCAGGTCGCGCTCCTGGCCGAGGCGGCGGGCAGGCCCGTCACCGTCGAAACCGTCAGCAGGGACGCCTGGAAGAAGGCCGTGTCGCCCTTCATGCCGGAGGTGATCGCCGAGGGGCTGCTCGACTACTGGGCCGCCACCGAGAAGTCACCCGCCGATGTCACCGGCGACCTGCGGAAACTGACCGGCCGTCCGGCCCGTACGTTCGCCGACTGGGCCACCGGGAACGCCGCCGCCTTCCGCCCCTGACCCGGCGGGCCCGCCCGGTCAATCCCGTGGCCCGCTCCCCCGCCCCGATGGCATCCTGACCGGGTGAACGGACCCGAGATCCACTTCGAAGTCGCCCCCGGACTACGGCTCTTCGTCGCACACAACCGCCGGCAGGGCCGGACCGCCGTGACCACCGACGGATCGTCCACCCTGGGCCACGTCGTGGAATCGCTCGGAATCCCCCTCACCGAGGCCGGACAACTCCTCGTCGACGGACACCCCGTGCCCGTGTCCCATGTCCCCGCGGCCGGCGAACTGGTCGAGGTGCGGGCCGTACGACGTCCGCAGCAGGTGCCGGGCGCGCCCCTGCGATTCCTGCTCGACGTCCACCTCGGCACGCTCGCGCGGCGGCTGCGGCTGCTCGGGGTCGACGCGGCCTACGAGAGCGAGGACATCGGGGACCCCGCACTGGCCACCCGCTCCGCGAAGGAGCGGCGGGTCCTGCTCTCCCGGGACCGGGGGCTGCTGCACCGACGGGAGATCTGGGCGGGGGCGTACGTCTACAGCGACCAACCGGAGGCACAGCTGCGGGACGTACTGGAACGGTTCGCTCCGGCGCTCGCCCCCTGGACGCGGTGCACGGCATGCAACGGACCGCTGACGGCGGCGGACAAGGACTCGGTCGGCGCACGGCTGGAACACGGCACGCAGCGCTCGTACGACGTCTTCGCCCGGTGCACGGAGTGCGACCGGGTCTACTGGCGCGGCGCCCACCACGCCCGCCTGGAGGCGATCGTCACCGAAGCGGTCCGCGACTTCGGCGGCACCGCCGACGCCGGTTAGCAGCGCCGACCACCACCTCTAACCGGCGTCGCCGTCGCGCAGGGTCTCGATCTGGACCGCGCTCAGCTCCACCGTCCGGCGCATATGGGCGATGAGCAGCGCGACCTCGTCGTCGTCGTACGCGTCGAACATGGCGGCCCAGCCGCCGTTCAGCCGCTCCCAGACGGCCCCGAACTCCGCCATCCGCCCGGGCACGGTCTCCACGAGCACCCGCCGCCGGTCCGCCGTGTCCCGGGCGCGGGTCACATAGCCGGCCCGCTCAAGCCGGTCGACGAGCCGGGTCGCCGAGCCCGTGGTGAGCCCGGTCAGCTCGGCGATCCGGCCCGTGGTGACGGGCGCGGCCTCCAGGCCGAGCAGGTTGAGGCACTGCAGATCGGTGGGGTGGAGCCGCAGGTGGTCGGCGACGGCCTGGTTGAAAAGCGCGTAGGCGGCCATGTAGCGGCGCGAGGTGACGGACAGCTCGGCGAGCAGGGCGCTGCGGCGGGGGTCGGGGGACTTCTGCGGCATGCGGAGAGTGTACGAAGCAGACACCGCCCCGCCTCCGCCTCCACCCCTGGCCGGCTCGCCTCCCCCCGGCCGGCTCTACGGCTGCCCGGCGGTCAGATAGCGCTGGATGACGGGTGCGAGCCAGGCGATCAGCTCGTCGCGGTCCATCGACACCGCGGGCTCGATGCGCAGGACGTAGCGCGCGAGCGCCATGCCCAGGAGCTGCGAGGTCACGAGCGCGGCACGGCGTGGCGCCTCGGCGGGGTCGGGGCAGACCGCCGCGGCGACCGGGCCGAGCTGCTCGGCGAAGACGGCGCGCATCCGGCCGGCGCCGGCCTCATTGGTGGCGCCGACCCGGAGCAGGGCGGTGAGCACGTCGTCCCGCTCCCAGCGGTCCAGGAAATGGCCGACGAGAACGGCGCCGATATGCCGGCCGGACACCGCCCCGAGCTCGGGCATCCGCAGGTCGATCACCGAAACGGCGGCGAACAGCCCCTCCTTGTTCCCGTAGTAGCGCATCACCATCGACGGGTCAATGTTCGCGTCACGGGCGATGGAGCGGATGGTGGCGCGCTCGTACCCGTCGGCCGCGAAACGCTCGCGGGCCGCTTCGAGGATCGCGGCCTTCGTGGCATCGGAGCGGCGATGCGTACTGGGAGCTCTTGTCGCCATGCCAACGAATGTAGGCCAACAACCGTTGACACGCCAGCCGTACGGATCTACATTCACCAACAAGCGTTGGCCAACAAGCGTTGACACTCGACCCAGGGGAGACAGCCATGACCAGCAACTCCGAATCCACCACCGGCATCAGCACCACCCCCGACACCGTCGACGTGCTCGTCGTGGGTGCGGGCCCCACCGGACTCCTGCTCGCCGGCGACCTCGCCGCCCAGGGCCTGTCGGTCACCGTCGTCGAGCGCCGGCGCCACGAGGCGGGAAACGTCACCCGGGCCTTCGCTGTCCACGCCCGCACGCTCGAACTGCTCGACACCCGCGGCCTCGCCGACGAGCTGGTCAAGACCGGCACCACACTGACCGGGCTCCGCCTCTTCGGCCGGCTCGGCCTCGACCTGTCGCGGCTGCACACCCGGTTCCCGTTCCTGCTGATCACTCCGCAGTACGAGGTGGAGCACCTGCTGGAGCGCCGCGCCCGCACCACCGGTGTCGACTTCCGGTACGGGGCGGAGCTGACGGACCTGGACCGGACGTCCGGCGCGGACACGGTCACCACCACGATCCGCGCCGCCGACGGCACCCGGACCCCGCTCACCGCCCGCTACGTCGTGGGCACCGACGGGGTGCGCAGCTCGGTGCGCCAGGCCCTCGGACTCCCCTTCCCCGGCGAGTCGGTGATCCGGTCCATCGTCCTGGCCGACGTCAGGCTCACCGAGGAGCCGGCCTCCCTCCTGACGGTCAACGGAGTGGGGGACGCCTTCGCCTTCATCGCACCCTTCGGCGACGGCTGGTACCGCGTGATGGGCTGGGACCGCACCCACCAGGCGGCCGACAGCGACCCGGTCGAGCTGGACGAGCTCCGCGGGATCGCCCGGCGCGCGTTCGGCACCGACTTCGGGATGCACGACGCCCGCTGGATCTCCCGCTTCCACAGCGACGAGCGCCAGGTCCCGGCGTACCGGGTGGGACGCGTCTTCCTCGCCGGCGACGCCGCACACGTCCACTCGCCCGCGGGCGGCCAGGGCATGAACACCGGCCTCCAGGACGCCGCCAACCTCTCCTGGAAGCTGGCCGCCGCGCTGCGGGGGCACACGGCCGGCACCGAGGCGCTCCTGGACAGCTATCACGCCGAGCGCCACCCGGTCGGCACGAAGGTGCTCCGCGCCAGCGGCGCGATCGTCCGCCTCGCGATGGCCCGGAGCCCGCTCCAGCGCACCGTCAGGACGCTGGTCACCCGGGCACTGTCCGTCGTCCGCCCGGCCTCCGACCGCGCCATCGGCATGATCTCCGGCATCGGGATCGCCTACCCGGCACCGCGCGGCGCCCACCGGCTGACCGGGAAGCGCGCACCCGACCTCGACCTGACGGAGGGGCGCCTGCACCAGCTGCTGGCCGAGGGGAAGTTCGTGCTCGTCACCCCGGCCGGGGTACCCACGCCCACGTCACCGGCCCCGCTCCTGCACACCCACTGGACGGGTGACCGGACGACCGTCCTGCTGGTCCGCCCCGACGGCTACATCGCCTGGGCGGGCGAGCGGACCGACCCGGCGGCCCTGACGGCCGCGCTGACCCGATGACCCCCGGCTCAGAAGACGTACTCGTCGCCGGTCGCGGGCGCCAGCACCTCGTGCTCACTGTTCTGCGAGTTCCGGTCCGTCGCCCCGCCGTTCCACACCGTGTCGACCCGGACGACCACCTCCGTCGGCCGGCCCGCGAGCTGCAGTTCGAGGGCGAGCTGCCGCTGCTCGGAGCCGTCCGCGTGCAACTCACCCGTCCGGCACAGCACGGTCGACCGGTCGGCCTGCAGACACTCCTGCGGCAGCTCCTGCCGGCCCGCGAGCGGCACGGAGACCCGCAGCCGCACCGTCACTCCGGCCAGGTCGGAAGGCCCGCGGTTCTCGCTGCGCAACCAGATCCCGAGCCCGCTGCCCCACAGCGAGACATGCCCGTGGTGCGACACATCCGCCTCCGGCGCGATGCTCCGCACCACCGGTGCACCGACGGCCGCCGCCGTCCCGCCCACACCCGGCGCCATCGTCGACGCCATTGCCGCCGCAGCGGCCACCCCCAGCACAGCCTTACGCGTCACTAGCATGCCCTGAAGATACAGATCATCACGAAACATCCATATTTACCCACCGGTTCGGCGCGTCCCGGATCCCGCCCGCCGCAGCCGCCGACCGCCCCGCTGCCTATCCTGGCCCTGTACCGATCAGCTGTCCGAGGAGCACGCCATGGCCGCATCCCCCATCGCCGTCATCACCGGAGCGAGCAGCGGCATCGGTGCCGCGACCGCCCGGCAGCTGGCGGCCGCCGGCTTCCGCGTCGTGCTGACCGCCCGCCGCAAGGACCGCATCGAGGCGCTGGCCGCCGAGATCACCGCCGCGGGCCACGAGGCCACGGCCTACGCCCTGGACGTCACCGACCGTGCCGCGGTCGACGAGTTCGCCACCGCGTTCCGCGGCCTGGCCGTCCTCGTCAACAACGCGGGCGGCGCACTCGGCGCCGACCCCGTCGCCACCGGCGACCCCGCCGACTGGCGCCAGATGTACGAGACCAACGTCATCGGCACGCTCAACGTCACCCAGGCCCTGCTCCCCGCCCTCACCGCGAGCGGCGACGGCACCGTGGTCATCCTCTCCTCGACCGCGGGCTTCTCCGCCTACGAGGGCGGCGGGGGCTACGTGGCCGCCAAGCACGGCGAACACGTCCTGGCCGAGACCCTCCGCCTGGAGATCGTGGGCACCCCGGTCCGCGTCATCGAGGTCGCCCCCGGCATGGTCAAGACGGAGGAGTTCGCCACCACCCGCTTCCGCGGCGACGAGGAGAAGGCCGCCAAGGTCTACGCGGGCGTCGACGCCCCCCTCACCGCCGACGACGTGGCCGACACGATCACCTGGGCCATCACCCGCCCCAGCCACGTGAACATCGACCTCCTGGTGGTCCGCCCCCGCGCCCAGGCCTCCAACTCGAAGGTGCACCGCACGGTCTGACCCGCGCGCAGCCGGGGCGAGAGGACCCCCGTCCCCCTCGCCCCGCCGCCCGCCTCAGCCCTTCACGCAGATGACCTGCTTGAGCTTCGCGACGACCTCGACCAGGTCGCGCTGCTGGTCGATGACCTTCTCGATCGGCTTGTACGCACCCGGGATCTCGTCCACGACGCCGGAGTCCTTGCGGCACTCCACACCCCGCGTCTGCTCCTCCAGGTCCTTCGTCGAGAAGCGGCGCCTGGCGGCGTTCCTGCTCATCTTCCGGCCCGCGCCGTGCGAGGCCGAGTTGAAGGACTTCTCGTTGCCGAGGCCCTTCACGATGTACGAGCCGGTGCCCATGGAGCCCGGGATGATCCCGAAGTCACCGGAGCCGGCCCGGATGGCCCCCTTTCGGGTGACCAGCAGGTCCATGCCGTCGTACCGCTCCTCCGACACGTAGTTGTGGTGACAGGAGATGACCGGTTCGAAGGCCACCTTGGCCTTCTTGAACTCCTTGCGGACCACGTCCTGGAAGAGCGCCATCATCACCGCGCGGTTGTGCTTCGCGTACTCCTGCGCCCAGAAGAGGTCGTTGCGGTAGGCCGCCATCTGCGGGGTGTCCGCGATGAAGACGGCCAGGTCACGGTCGATCAGGTCCTGGTTGTGCGGAAGCTTCTGCGCCTGGCCGATGTGGAAGTCGGCCAGTTCGTTGCCGATGTTCCGGGACCCGGAGTGCAGCATCAGCCAGACCGAGCCGGCCTCGTCGAGACAGAATTCGACGAAGTGGTTCCCCGCTCCGAGCGTTCCCATCTGCTTTGTGGCACGTTCCTGACGGAATTTGACCGCATCGGCGATGCCGTCGAACCGCTCCCAGAAGCCGTCCCAGTCGGTCGCCGCGAGGCCGTGCAGCCGGCCCGGGTCCACCGGGTCCTGGTGCATCCCGCGGCCCACCGGAATGGCCTGCTCGATCCTCGACCGGAGCCGCGACAGGTCCCCGGGCAGGTCGTTGGCGGTCAGTGAGGTCTTCACCGCGGACATTCCGCAGCCGATGTCCACGCCCACCGCCGCCGGGCAGACCGCACCGTGCATCGCGATCACCGAGCCCACCGTGGCGCCCTTGCCGAAGTGGACGTCGGGCATCACGGCCAGGCCCTTGATCCAGGGCAGGGTGGCGACGTTGCGCAACTGCTGCATCGCGACGTCCTCGACCGAAGCCGGGTCGGTCCACATCCGGATGGGAACCTTCGCACCCGGTACCTCTACATACGACATAATTCCTCGATTCCCCCGAAAAGTCTGAAAGCGCAAAACCGGTGCCAAGATCGGCAAATGAGGCGGCCAACCGGCCATCACGGCAGCGCGTGCGATACACATTGTGTCCATCGGCCGCCATCGAGCGGCAACCGTTTTTCGCGCGAAGGGAGCCCAGGACCGTGCGACGAATGGCGTACGTACCCGGCGCCGTGCTGATCGCGGCACTCGTGGCCGGCTGCAGTGCCGGCGACGAAGGCGACGCATCCGCCACCGACAGCAAGCCCGGCACCCTGACCGCCTCCGCCGCACCCCCGGGCAAATACCGCACCCTCCCCGAGGCCTGCCGCTCCATCCCCCTCGCCACCCTGAAGGACCTGCTGCCCGGCGCCGCGCAACTGGCCGAGGCCCAGCAGGAGAAGGTGTTCGAGGGCACGCCCACCGAGACCTTCGACACCGACCGCCGGGTCGGCTGCGGCTGGAAGTCCGACGGCGCCGACGCCTCCCGCAGCATCGTCGTGGACTTCGAGCGCGTCGTCTCGTACGACCCGTCCGTGAGCGACGACGACCGGGCCCGCGAGGTGTACGCGAAGAAGGAGGCCGCGGCGCACCTCCCCTCGGCCTCCGTCGCACCCGGCGACACGGAGAAGGGGGACGCCGCCGGCTCCTCGGAGTCTCCGGCGGACTCCTCCTCGAAGAGCACGGCGGACGCGAGCGCGGACCCGAAGGACGGCACGGACCCGGCCCCGGACCCGCAGGGCAGTACGGACGGCGCGGACACCGGCGGTACGGCCGACGGCGGCACCGAGGACGGCGCGGACGGCGGGCCCGCCGAGAACCTCCAGCCCCGTGTCCTGGACACGCTCGGGGACAGCGCGTTTCTGGACGATCTGCTCACCACGGCAGGTTCCACCGCACAGCACCGCACGGTGAGCGTGGTATTCCGCACATCGAACGTCATCGTCACCATCGAGTACACCGCGCAGCCGGCCCTCGCCACCGAGGTCCCCGACAGCAAGGAACTGCAGGAGAAGGCCCAGGCACTGGGCGAGAACCTGGTCGACAGGTTCAGCGAGTAACCCCGCTCCCGGCGGCCCCGGCGGGTCGCCGGACGCCCCGCGGGGCTCCCGGCCGAGGCGGCATCCGGTGGCCGTCCGTCGTACCGTGGCCCTCCGGAACCACCCGCACGTCCACCGACCCGTCCGCCCACCGACCGTCCGGCAGCCCGACCGCCACGGCCACCCGAGTGAAGGAACCATGCACCGATCAGCTCCGCGACTCACCCGCATACTCGCCTGCGCCGCCGTCCCGGTGATGCTCGTCGTCGCCGGCTGCTCGTCGGACTCCGACGGCAAGAAGGACGACGCCTCGTCCTCGTCCGCCGCACCGGACGCGACGAAGACGGAGGCGGCGGTCGCGCCGGCGAAGTTCGCCGAGCTGCCCGACCCGTGCAAGGCGATCACCGCGAAGACGGTCAAGTCCCTGGTCCCCTCGGCCAAGACCAAGAGCGGCACCCGGGGCAAGACCAGTGACGCCTCCGCCCGCGGCGGCTGCTCCTGGAACGGCCTCGACGACAACGGCGTCAAGGGCTCCCAGTACCGCTGGCTCGACGTCTCCTTCACCCGCTTCGGCTCGGACCAGGCCCTGGGCAGCGGCGCCGACCGCGCCGGGAAGGACTTCACGAAGCAGGTCGCCAAGGCCCAGGCCGCCGAGGGCGCGAAGAAGCTCGTGACCGCACCCGTCAGCGCCATCGGCGACCAGGCGACCAAGATCACGTACGACCTCACCAAGACGGGTGAGGACTTCAAGTACGCGACGGTCGTCGCCCGTACGGGCAACGTCGTCGTCACCCTCAACTACAACGGTGCGGGCTACGCGGGCGCCAAGACCCCCTCGGGCTCCGACGTCCTGGAGGGCGCCGAGAAGGCCGCCAAGGAGGCCGTCGCCGCGGTCGCCGCCGCCAACGGGGGCGGAACGGCGAGCGGATCGCCGAAGCCGTCCCAGTCCGCCGGTTCCGCGGACGACGACTCGGACAAGGACGCGGGCAAGACACCCGCCAAGGCTTCCTCGAAGGCCACCGCCAAGACCACCCGCAAGGCGACCGCCAAGACCTCCGGCTGACGGCGGCGAAGCCCCAACACCCCAGCACACAAGCGGTCTTGCGAAGCCCGGTTCTCACCCGAGAACCGGGCTTCGCCCCTCCCCGCGCAACAGACCGCGCCGGCATGTGCCAGGCTGTGCCCGCCAGAACTCGAAGGCGTCCCGCTGGACCGGACGTCGGAGACGAAGAATTGGGGAGGGGTCGCGGGTGGCCGCGATGCAGCTGACACGCACGCACCGGATACTCATCGGGCTCGTGGTCGCCGGTGCGGTGCTCATCGCAGCGATCGGTTTCGCGGGCTCGTACGCCGCCGTGCGCGAGCTCGCCCAGCAGAAGGGCTTCGGCAACTTCTCGCTCGTCTTCCCGATCGGCATCGACGCCGGCATCTGCGTCCTGCTCGCGCTGGACCTGCTGCTGACGTGGCTGCGCATCCCGTTCCCGCTGCTGCGCCAGACGGCCTGGCTGCTGACCGCGGCGACGATCGCGTTCAACGGCGCGGCGGCCTGGCCCGACCCGCTCGGGGTCGGCATGCACGCCGTGATCCCGGTGCTGTTCGTCGTCTCCGTCGAGGCCGCCCGCCACGCGGTGGGCCGGATCGCCGACATCACGGCCGACAAGCACATGGAAGGGGTCCGCCTCACCCGCTGGCTCCTGTCCCCCGTGCCGACGTTCCGGCTGTGGCGCCGGATGAAGCTGTGGGAGCTGCGCTCCTACGAGCAGGTCATCAAGCTCGAACAGGACCGGCTGATCTACCAGGCCCGCCTCCAGGCCCGCTTCGGCCGCAACTGGCGCCGCAAGGCCCCCGTCGAGTCCCTGATGCCGCTCCGCCTCGCCAAGTACGGCGTCCCGCTCGCCGACACCGGCCCCGCCGGACTCGCCGCCGCGGGCATCGAACCCGCTCTGCTGCCCCCGGCCCCCGCGCAGGCCGCCGTCGCGCAGACCGGCGTCGTGGAGCCGGCCGCCCCGCAGCCCGAGCTCGTGGGCGCGCACCGGCAGGAGCAGTACGCCGAGCCGATTCCCGGGGAGTGGGCCGAGGAGCAGCAGGCCCCGCAGCCCGCCGAGGGCCCCGGTTCGCACGAGAGCCCGTGGTTCGCGGCGCAGGTCCCGGACGGGGCGTACGAGGGTTCGTACAACCCGACGTACGTCGAGGGTCTCGAACCCACCCCGGTCATGATCCCGTCGGGTCCGGGCGGCCGGACCAGGCCGCTGGGCAACGTCGGCACGATCGGCGCCGTCCCCGGCCCCCGCAACGGGCAGGAACAGCCGACCGCGGAGGCGGCCGAGGCCGTCGCGGCACAGCCCCAGGCGCAGGCGCAGTCCCAGGCGCAGATTCCGGTCCAGGAGCAGTTCCCGGTCCAGGAGCCGCAGCCGAAGCCCGTCGTCGAGGCCGCCGACGAGTGGGCCGAGGAGTGGGCGCAGGAGGACGCGGAGTTCAGCGAGATCGCGTACGAGGTCTTCGCCGCGTTCGTGACGCAGCACAGCACGTACCCCAGCATCGAGGTCCTCGACATACACCTGTCGGACGGCCACAACGTGCGGCACCCGCGCAGCGCCGCCCTGCTCCGCCAGCTGATCCAGGGCTTCAAGAACCGCTACCACGCGGAGCTGGAGGCCGACCACATCGCGTGAGCCGGCGAGGCCGCGCCGGCGGCACCCGGCGCGTACGGCGAAGGGCCGCTCCCCACCGTGGGGAGCGGCCCTTCCCGTTCACTCACACACTCATGCGCCGAGCAGCCTGCGCACCCGGTCGGCCCCGACCGCGAGCAGCAGCGTGGGCAGTCGCGGGCCGGTGTCCCGGCTGACCAGCAGCCGGTACAGCAGTGCGAAGAACGACCGCTGGGCCGTCTTCAGCTCGGGCGTCGGCTTGGCGTCGGCCTCCAGACCGGCCAGCACCTTCGGCACGCCGTAGACGAGCGTGGTCAGCCCGTCGAGCGACCAGTGCGTGTCCAGGCCCTCCAGGAGCAGCCGCAGCGACTCGCGTCCCTGCTCGTCCAGCGAGCCGAGGAGTTCCTTGTCCGGCTCGTCGCGGACGATGGTGCGGGCCTCGGCCGGGACCTGGGTGGTGATCCAGTTCTCGGCCCGGTCGAGCCGCGGCCTGACCTCGTCCAGCGAGGTCAGCGGGCTCGACGGGTCGAGCTCGCTGAGGATGCGCAGCGTCTGGTCCTCGGCTCCGGCGGTGATGTCGGCGACCGAGGCGAGGGTGCGGTACGGCAGCGGGCGCGGGGTGCGCGGCAGCTCACCGGCGGCCGTCCCGGTCGCCCGGGAGTGCGCGGCGGCGTCGGCCGGCAGCACGGAGCCGTCGGCGACCTTGCGCTCCAGCGAGTCCCACTCGTCGTAGAGCCGCTGGATCTCCTGGTCGAAGGCGATCTTGAAGGACTGGTTGGGCCTGCGGCGCGCGTACAGCCAGCGCAGCAGCGGCGCCTCCATGATCTTGAGCGCGTCGGCCGGGGTCGGCACGCCGCCCTTGGAGGAGGACATCTTCGCCATGCCGGAGATGCCGACGAAGGCGTACATCGGGCCGATCGGCTGCACTCCGTCGAAGATCTCGCGGACGATCTGGCCGCCGACGACGAACGACGACCCGGGCGAGGAGTGGTCCACCCCGCTCGGTTCGAAGATCACGCCCTCGTAGGCCCAGCGCATCGGCCAGTCGACCTTCCAGACCAGCTTGCCGCGGTTGAACTCCTTGAGCCGGACCGTCTCGGCGAAGCCGCAGTCCGAGCAGGTGTAGTTCAGCTCGGTGCTCTCGTCGTCGTACGACGTGACCGTCGTCAGGTCCTTCTCGCAGTTGCCGCAGTAGGGCTTGTACGGGAAGTAGCCGGCCGAGCCGCCGCTGCCGTCGTCCTCGTTCGCCGCGCCGGAGCCCGCCTCGGCCTCGAGCTCCGCCTCGTCGACCTTCTTCTGCTGCGGCTTCTTGCCGCCGCCGGCCGCCGGGTCCTTCTTGGTCCGGTAGCGGTCCAGGACGGCGTCGATGTCGGCGCGGTGGCGCATCGCGTGCAGGATCTGCTCGCGGTACGTGCCCGCCAGGTACTGCTCCGTCTGGCTGATTCCGTCGTACTCGACGCCGAGCTCGTCCAGGGACGCCGTCATGGCGGCCTTGAAGTGCTCGGCCCAGTTCGGGTACGCGGATCCGGCCGGGGCGGGCACCGAGGTCAGCGGCTTGCCGATGTGCTCGGCCCAGGACGCGTCCACGCCCTCGACCCCGTTCGGCACCTTGCGGAAGCGGTCGTAGTCGTCCCACGAGATCAGGTGCCGGACGGTGTGCCCGCGCCGGCGCACCTCGTCGGCGACCAGGTGCGGGGTCATGACCTCGCGGAGGTTGCCCAGGTGGATCGGTCCCGACGGGGAGAGGCCGGACGCGACGACGACCGGTTTGCCAGGCGCACGACGCTCCGATTCGGCGATGACCTCGTCCGCGAAGCGGGAGACCCAGTCGGTCTCGGTAGTGCTCTGACTCTGAGCCACGGTCGGCACGTCCTTCTCTCTTGTAGGACTCATTGGGGCAGAGGCCATTCTCCCAGGTACCACCCACAGCGCGAAAACGGCTTTACGCCCCGTGGGATACTTGGCGTCATCCCCTGTACTCCTACGGAAACGGCAGCCAGCTGATGGCCTCGGTCAATTCCCTCGCTTCCACGCTCCAGCAGCAGCTGGCGGACGCCCTGACGGCAGCCCTGCCGGATGCCGGTACCGCGGACCCGCTGCTGCGCCGAAGCGACCGGGCCGACTTCCAGGCCAACGGCATCCTGGCGCTCGCGAAGAAGCTCAAGGGCAACCCGCGCGAGCTGGCCGCCCAGGTGACCGGCGCCCTCCCGGCGACGGACCTGATCAAGGACATCGAGGTCTCCGGGCCCGGCTTCCTGAACATCACGCTCTCGGACAGGTCGATCGTCGAGACGCTCGCCGCCCGTGCGGCGGACGCGAGCGGCCGGCTCGGCGTGCCGCACGACAGCGCCGCCGGCACCACCGTCATCGACTACGCCCAGCCGAACGTGGCCAAGGAGATGCACGTCGGTCACCTGCGGTCCGCCGTGATCGGTGACGCGATGGTGCGGATCCTGGAGTTCACCGGTGAGTCCGTCGTCCGGCGGCACCACATCGGCGACTGGGGCACCCAGTTCGGCATGCTCATCCAGTACCTGATCGAGCACCCGGACGAGCTGGACCACCAGGGCGGCGAGGGCGACCAGGCCGACGGCGAGGCCGCCATGTCGTCGCTGAACCGGCTCTACAAGGCCTCGCGGGTGCTGTTCGACTCCGACGAGGAGTTCAAGGCCCGCTCGCGGGACCGGGTGGTCGCGCTCCAGGCCGGTGAGCCGGAGACGCTCGCCATGTGGCAGCGGTTCGTCGACGAGTCGAAGATCTACTTCTACTCGGTCTTCGACAAGCTCGACATGGAGATCAGCGACCCCGACATCGTCGGCGAGTCCGGCTACAACGACATGCTGGAGGAGACCTGCCGGATCCTGGAGGAGACGGGCGTCGCGGTCCGCTCCGAGGGTGCGCTGTGCGTCTTCTTCGACGACGTGAAGGGCCCGGACGGCAACCCGACCCCGCTGATCGTCAAGAAGACGAACGGCGGTTACGGCTACGCGGCGACCGACCTCTCCGCGATCCGCGACCGGGTGCAGAACCTCAAGGCGGACACCCTGCTGTACGTGGTGGACGCGCGGCAGTCCCTGCACTTCAGGATGGTCTTCGAGACGGCCCGCCGGGCCGGCTGGCTGAACGAGGACGTCAAGGCGCACCAGCTCGCCTTCGGCACGGTGCTCGGCAAGGACGGCAAGCCGTTCAAGACCCGTGAGGGTGTCACCATCCGGCTTGAGGACCTGCTGGACGAGGCGGTCGAGCGGGCGACGGCCGTGGTCCGGGAGAAGGCCGGGAAGATCGGCCTGTCCGAGGACGAGATCGTCGAGAACGGCCGGTACGTCGGCATCGGCGCCGTGAAGTACGCGGACCTGTCGACCTCCGCCGTGCGCGACTACAAGTTCGACCTGGACCAGATGGTGTCGCTGCACGGCGACACGTCGGTGTACCTGCAGTACGCGTACGCGCGGATCCGGTCGATCCTGCGCAAGGCGGGCGACGCGAAGCCAGCCGCGCACCCGGAGCTGGAGCTGGCCCCGGCCGAGCGGGCGCTCGGTCTGCACCTGGACCAGTTCGGCGAGGTGCTGTCCGAGGTGGCGGCGGGCTACGAGCCGCACAAGCTGGCCGCGTACCTCTACCAGCTCGCCTCGCACCTCACCACGTTCTACGACCAGTGCCAGGTCCTGAGCGACGAGAACCCGGCCGAGGTCGTCGAGAACCGGCTCTTCCTCGTCGAGCTCACCGCCCGCACCCTGCACCAGGGGATGGCACTGCTCGGCATCAGGACCCCCGAGCGCCTCTGATCACCTCGCGCACCGGCAGACAGAGGGCGGGGCCCGGCACACGGAAGTGTGCCGGGCCCCGCCCTCTTCGCGCCGGCGGCTACTCGGGCCGGCCCAGAGCCCACCCGGAGACGTCCGCCAGCCGGCCGCGCCACAGGGGCAGCCGGAGCGGGGCCGTACCTCCGAAGACGAGCGTGGCGTCCCGCAGATGGATCCAGCGCGGCAGCTGCCGCACGTCCTCCTCGGCCCGCAGCTCGTTGATCCCCTGGTCCACCGTCTCGGGAAACTCCGCGATGAGGTTGGCGCCCTCCCCCTCGACCTGGCGCAGGCTCCTGGCCCAGTCGGCCTTCCACGCCTCGTGGCCGATCACGTCACCGTGCAGCACTCCGGCCGGCACGGTGAGGGTGAGCGGGAGCCCGGAGCGCATCTCCCTGTCGAGGAGCTGGATCAGCAGCTGGAGCTGGAGATCGGGCACGGGCTCGATCACGACCGCGGTCGAGTCCGGCGCGAGTTCGACGGACTCGTTCATGGTGACTTCCCTTCGCAGCGGATCACGTGTGTCAGGCACACCTGCCCGGAAACCGGCGGCGCACGCATTCCTCACCCCCCGTGTTACTCCCCCTGTTCCTCTCCCGTCCCATCCGCGCAGAGAATTCCGGATACACCGCAATGCCCCGGGTACACGGAGGTGGTACCAGCCTCCACTCACGACACACGGGGTGAGAAAAATGACCGACCAATGCGCCGCCGCTCCCCATTCCGTCGCCGGAAGGGAAATCGCGCAGTACTCGGCCCCACCCCGCCGGGCGGCAGAAGCACGCGCGGCCGCCACCGCCTTCGTCGCGCAGCTCAACCCCGCGCCGTCGGCCCGCGCGATCCAGAACCTGCTGCTTCTCTCGTCGGAGCTGGTCACGAACGCGATCCAGCACGCCGGTTCCGTCACCGCCCTCTCCTTCAAGGCGGACAACGGCGCACTGCACGTCCGGGTCGCCGACCCGAGCCCCGCACATCCGCAGTCCCGCGTCCCGGACATGACCGGCCGGACGGGCGGCTTCGGCTGGCCGATGATCCTGCGGCTGGCCCACCGGGTCACCGTCCGTCCGCTCGGCAACGAAGGAAAGATCATTCTTGCCGTGCTGGCTCGCTGACCGCATCGGAATTGCGTCGCGGATTCCACTCGACCGCATGTCTCAACTCATGACGGGCACAAGAGAATTCCAGCACCGAACCGACAATTCAACGGGAGAGTGCAATGACGCATGACAACAGTTCGTACTCCGCCCCCGCCGCCCGGTCCGGCACCAATGGCTTCGCGGTGGCGAGCCTGATCTGCGGCATCATCGGTCTGCTCTTCTTCGGCATCATCCTCGGCCCGGTGGCCATCGTGCTCGGCGTCGTGGCCCTGCGCCAGCAGGCCGCGAGGGGCGGCACCGGCATGGCCAAGGCCGGCCTGGTGCTCGGTGTCATCGACCTGCTGATCGTCGTCGTGCTCATCATCGCGGCCAGCAACGGCGGGTTCAGCTGGTACGTCGGCGGCTGACGCCACCGGCCCCGCACCCCGCCCGACCTGCGAACCTTCCCCCAACAGCCATTGACCGGCCGTCGGCCGGCAGGCGATAGTGACGCGGCCGATCTCTCGTCGGCCGCGTCACCAGGGGTGGGGATCTCATGCAGGACACCGAGGAAGACACGTCGCCCGCAGCGGCGACGGCGGCGGCTCAGGCCGCCCTCAACGGCGGAAGACCCGCCGACGCCCGGGCGCACGCGGCCGCCGCGCTGGAGCGGTACGGCCCCGATCCGGCGCTCTGCCTGCTGCTGGGCCGCGCCCATGTCGTCGAGGACGAGGACGACCACGACGACGAGGCCGAACGCGTCTACCGCCAGGGCCTGGAGGCCTTCCCCGACGACCTGGGTCTGCTCTCCGCGTACGCCGAGCTCTGCCTCGCATCCGACCCGCTCGACCACCCCGGCCGCCACGCCCGGGGCCCCGTGCTGGCGAACCGGATCATCGAACTGGCCCCCGACTCACCCCAGGCGCTGCACGTGGGCCGGCACGCCCGCGGCGAGATCCTGGTCCTCCCGGACGCCGGCAACCCGGCGCCCGCGGTCATCGCCCACATCCAGCGCCATGACGTCCGCGCCGCCCTGGCCGCCGCGCCCGACCTCGCCGACGCCGCCTGGCTGGCCGGCGAGCAGGCCGTCCGGCGCCCCTACGACCGGCGCCTGGCGATCCTCGCCGAGACCCTCGCGGCGCTCGAACGCCCCGGCCGCCGACTGCTCCTGGCCCACGTACGCGCCCCGCTCCCCACCCTGCTCACCGTGGCGGTGCTCGCCGCGACCCTCACGGCCAGCCGGGCCGCGTACCATCTGCCGGCCTGGGTGGCACTGATCGCCGTCCTGCTCTTCGTGCCGGGCGCGATGCTCCGGCGGCTGGAACGGCACGCCCGTGCCCGCGGCCTGGCCCGCCTGCTCACACCCCCGGACGGGGCGGAACTGCCGGACAGCCCGCTGCCACCGCCGCCCGCCTTCAGCTCCCGCGAACTCGTCGTGAACCTGGCGGTCCTGGTCATCGTGGTCTGCTCGGCCGCGTCGCCCCTGCTGTGGACACCCCCGGAGAACACCGACTACCCGCACTACACGGCCACGGCACCGGACACCCTCCTCGGCGCTCCGCTGCTCTCCACGCCGCCGGGCGGGGACGGTGCCGACGCCGAACCGGACACGGTCACGGTCATCCCGGACGACTTCGGACCCGGCACGTTCATCTACGTCTACGGAACCGCCCAGCAGATGGCGGCGAGCAGCGCCGAGCCCCTCGCCTTCGTCTTCGGAGCGACCGGCGATTACCACAACACCCCGACGGACGCGGTCCGTGCGTACGAACAGGGCCTCTCCCGCTCCGAATCGACGATCAACGACGTCTGGGACGCTCCCCCGGGCGCACACGGCGGCCGGCTGCGCTGCGCCGCGTACGCCACCGACGCCGAGGACAAGGGCGCGCACACCGCCTGCACCTGGCTCGACCGGGGCAGCTCCGGCACCATCGTCCTGAACAAGGCCGGACTGGACCGCGACACCGCCGCCGCGATCGCGCGCACGACCCGGGACGCGATCCTCCAGGTGGACACGTCCGGGACCACGCAGGCCGCCGCCCTGACTCCGGTGACGCGGTAGGCGCACCCGTACAGATTTCTTGTACGGGTCGCCCAGGCGTGAAGTACGGGTGCGGGTGGGGATTGGGACCGTATGCACCCCAGGAATCGGCAGCGCAGGAACGCGTCGGCCATGAAGCTCGTGGGCAAACTGGTCGGCCGCTTCCGCGTCGCCTCAGGTCTGACCCAGGCCCAACTGGCCGACCGCGTCAAGGTTCAGGTGGAGACGGTCGCCTCCATCGAACAGGGCCGCCGGGCGCTCCTCCCGGACCTGGCCCTCCAGTTGGACCGGCTCCTGGACACGAAGGGGGCGCTGGAGACGGCGGTGGAGAACATGCCGGAGGTGGACCTGATCCCGGCGTGGGTCGAGCAGTACCTCGACCTGGAACGGGAGGCGCTCGCCCTGTCCTGGTACGACAACCAGGTCATGCCGGGGCTGCTCCAGACCGAGGCCTACGCCCGCGCGGTCTTCCGGAACCGGGTCCCCGTCTTCAGCGAGGAGAAGATCGCGGACCAGACGGCGGCCCGCCTGGAGCGCCAGGAGATTCTGCGGCGCAGCACGCCACCGACGATCAGCTTCGTCATCTGGGAGCCGGTCGTGATGCTTCAACTCGTCGACGACGAGGCGCACTACGAGCAGCTGCACCATCTGCGGCAGTGCGCCGCGCTGCCGGGGATCTGTCTCCAGGTGCTACCTCTGAGCCGCCGGACTCATGCAGGGCTCAACGGCCCCTTCATCCTGCTGGAAACACCGGACTACCAACGCGTCGCGTACTCCGAAACGCAGCGCGGCAGCCTGCTCGTCGCCGACCCCGACGAGGTCAGCATCCTGTCGCAGAAATATGCGATGCTGCGAACTCAGGCCCTCAGCCCCGAAGACTCCGTGGGCCTGCTGGACAGTCTGCTGGGAGAGCAATGAGCACTGCACGCGCGTGGTTCAAGTCCAGCTACAGCGGCGACGAAGGCGGCGCCTGCCTCGAAGTCGCGTACGACTGGCAGAAGTCCAGCCACAGCGGCGACGAAGGCGGCCAGTGCGTCGAGGTCGCCGCCCACCCCGCCGCCGTCCACGTCCGTGACTCCAAGAACCCCGAGGGCCCCGCGCTCAGCCTCGCGCCCGCCGCCTGGGCCGCGTTCACCGGGCACGTCGGGGACCTCGGGCACGTCGGGGTCTGAGCGTGCCGATTGTCAGTGGCGGGCTCTAGGGTTTCCGGTATGGCGACGCTTCCGAATCCGCTCCGTTCCCCGGCCGACGCAGGGCTTCAACTGCCGCCCGGCACCTTCGTAGACGCCACGATCGACGAGGTGTGGCACGAGCCCCTGCTCTGGTACGCGGACGCGCCCGCGGCCCTCGGGACCTGGGCGGCGCTGCGCGCGTCCGGGCGGCCCGTCGGGCTGCTGCCCGTGCTGATCGACGGCGGGATGCGCGACCAGTGGCCCGAGGCCTGGGATCTCGGCCCGGCCAGGACCTCGTATCCCGGCGACCACGACGCGGAAGGGGTCCTGAGCGAGATCTGGGAGGCGTACGCCCCCGAGGAGCTCGGTCTCGACGACTCGGCGGCCGAGTGGCCGGGCCTGGCGCCCGTCCCGGCCGAGGAGGCGACCGAGGACCCCGACGCTTCGTCGGCGGGCCTCGCGGACTTCCTGGCGGACCCGGGCGGCCCGATGACCGGCCTGCGGGCGGCGCTCGTGCCGGCGCGCCGCAGCGCCGACATACCGGCGGCGATCGGCTGGTCGGGACCGCTCAACCATGAGAACGACGTGGCGCGGCTCTGCGCGGTGCTGCGTTCGTGGGAGGACCGGTTCGGGGCGCGGGTCGTGGTGCTCGGGTTCGACACGATGGTCGTCTCGGTGAGCCGCCCCCCGACCACCATCGCCGAATCCGAGGCGCTGGCCGCCGAGCATTTCGCGTTCTGCCCGGACAACATCCAGCAGTCCACGCTGAACAGCCTGGACGCGTACGCGGAGAAGGCCCTGCTCAACCAGCAGACCTGGTCCTTCTGGTGGGACTGAGCGGCTGACGGGCTGGGACGCACGGCCGGTCCGGTGCCGCCGGTACACACGTACAGCGGCACCGCAGCGGCCGCTGTCAGTTGCCCTGCCCCTCCAGCGACTCCGAGATGTCCTCCCACTCGGCCTTGTCCGGCCGGTATTCGTACACGGGCCGGTCCCGCATGCTCGCCGTGCGGAACGGCTTGCCGCCGTCGTCGATGCGCACCGTCCCGCTCCGGCCCCCGCTGGACCACTCCAGCTCCAGGTACCAGGTCACATCGTGGGCCTCCGTGTGCGCGTTGAGGTGGAACACCTCCACGTCGGTGGAGCTCACCCGGTACGGGAAGTTCTTCGCCGGAACGACCCGGCCGGCGTCCTCACCGGCGACCGGCATGGAGACGGGCTGCCGGTCGTCCAGGTCGATGTTGAACGTCTGCGGCACGATGCCGCCGCCGCAGCCCTCCCCCATCGAGAAGGCGGGCCAGTCGTTCGCGGGGGCCTGTGTCACCACGCGGACATGGAGGGCATTCAGCACGACCGCCTCCTGCGAGGCGCCCTGCAGGGTGAGTTCGAGGAGCATGTCGCCCCCGTCCACCCCGCCCAGCTGCGCGGACCAGCTGCGCCGGTCCTGGATCGCGGGCACCGGCGGCATGGAGCGGGGGTCGCGGTCGAGCAGGTAGTACTGCCCGCAGGGCGAGTCCCAGTTGTACGAGCTGATGGTGGCGGTCACCGGCACCCCTTGGGGCGCGGCCGGTTTCCCGCCCTTGCTGTCTGCGCCCTTGGGGGCGGTGGACCTCGTGGCCGTGGCGGACGGGGTCGCGGAGCCGCTGGTCGCGGACGCGGAGGGCTTGGAAGGACTCGGGGACGGAGATCCGCTGCCGCTCCGGCTCGGGGTGGCCGGTGAGTTGGTGCCGGTCCTGTCCATGCCCTCGTCGTGTGTGCGGTCGCCCGTGTAGTTGCTGATCGCCAGTGCGGCGGGAACGGTGAGTGCGACGACCGCGACGGCCGCGAGCAGCACGCGCAGCCGTTTGCCGGACAGCCGGCCGCCCGGGGGCCGCGCGGCAGCCGCCCACCCGGAATCCGGTGTCACGTCCTCGCCCATGGATTCCGGCGCGGCCGCCGCAACCGGTGCCTCCCCCTGCGCCGGCGCAGCTTCCGGCACCGGCACCGGCACCGGCACCGGCTCCGGCTCCGGCTCCGGTTCAACGTCCGCTTGCGGCTCCGTCACCGGGACGGACTTCGTCTCCGGCTCCGGTCCCGGTCCCGGCTCCGGCTCCGGCCGATCCACCACCGCCACCGGCTCGACCGTCCCCGCGGGCTCGTCCCTGCGTGCCGCCCCCCGCCGCTTCGCCTCGTCGGCGAGGATCCACTGCCGGTGCAGCGCCACCAGTTCGTCGGACGACGCACGGCACACCCGCGCGAAGCGTTCGACGGGCGCGTAGTCGTGCGGGACCGCGTCTCCGTTGCAGTACCGGTGGATCGTCGAGGTGCTCATGTGCAGCTTCTGGGCCAGCGCTCCGTAGCTCAGCCCCGAGCGCTGCTTCAGCCCCCTGAGCAATGCGGCGAAGTCCTGGATCTCCGTGCCCACTCTGACCGTTCCCCTCTCCTACCCTCCCGGAACGACGTTCCAGGCAGGTGATGTCCTCGCAGGTCAGAGGCCGTTTTTCCGTTCCGGCGTCCCGTACCGGCCGGCATCCGTTGCCACCGGATCCGCGGGCCGGACACGATGTGGGAACACACCGCAGCGGCACCCCGGAAAGGGCGAGCAGCGCGACTCGTACATCCATCACCTGCCCGTCCCCGGGAGCCGCCGTGCGCACTCGTCCCCGACTCAGCCTGACCGATGCAGTGGCCGCGGGAGTCCTGATCGCCTCTGTCGCGACCGTCATCGCACTCCTGCTGCACCTCTGACCACACGTCATTGTCCAGTACACCGGTCAGCACCCGGCGCACCAAAGCGGCGCCCCACATTCCACAGCACGTTCCGAAACAGCTTCCGCACCACCTTCCGCACAGAAGAGGCCTCTCATGCGTACTGCTCGCTTCCGCCGCGCCGCCCGTACCTCCGCCCTCGGCGCCGTCGCCCTGATCGCCTCGCTGTCGCTGACGGCCTGCCAGGGCGACGACGAGGCGGCCTCCGTCAGCCCCTCCGCGACGGCCGGCTCGTCCTCCCAGTCCCCGGCGGAGAACTCCGGCGCCTCCGGCGACAAGGGCACGGCGGCCCCGGACACCGATCAGGGCAAGGACTCCGCCGGTTCGGGCTCCGGTTCGGGTTCCGGTTCGGGCAAGGGCTCCGGCTCGGGCTCGGGTTCCGGTTCGGGCTCCGGTGACAAGGCGTCCAAGCCCGAGCCGGCGGGCGACGGACAGGCGGCCACGGTGACCTGCACCGGGAAGAACACCAAGCTGTCGATCACCGCGGTGGAGCGGCCGGTCAACCACCTGCTGCTCACGATGACCAACACCGGCTCGAAGGCCTGCAACGCCTACTACTACCCGTACCTGAAGTTCGGCGCGGCCCAGGCGGTCCCGCAGACCTTCGAGGACAGCAAGCCGCAGGCCGTCGCGACGATCAACCCGGGTGAGTCCGTCTACACCGGCGTCATGACCTCGGCGGCCGACGGCAGCGGCTCGGGCGGCTACTCCACCAAGGACCTGAGCGTCAGCTTCCAGAACCGCGACGGCAACTCCGACGGCACCGGCCCCGCGGTCTCCGTGCCGCTGGGCAAGAGCGTGTTCGTGGACAGCAGCCTGAGCGTCACGTACTGGCAGATGAGCATGAACGACGCGCTCACCTACTGAGCCCACCGGACCACTGACGACGGCACGCCTCGATGGGCCCCCTGCCATCGAGGCCATGGCCATGCCCGGGGCGAGGCCGTGGCCGTGACGCAAGGACACTGAGTACGACAACTCATGTGGCGGCCGCGCAGACCGAGTTGACTCGTACACATGCCCGACGACATTCTGACTGCCCCGCAGCCGCGCACCTGGATCGCCGCACTGGTCTCGACGCTGGTGACCCTGCCGCTCGCGGGCCTCGCCCGGTTCTTCGGCGCGCTCTCGCCGATGGCCTGCGACTCCTGCTCGGACGCCCAGTCCGACCGCTTCGACGCCAGTTTCGACCTCGCCTGGCCCCTGCTCTCCGGCGGCCTCGTGCTGTCCCTGCTCCTGCTGTTCACGAGCTGGGTGCTCAGCAGCAGCCGGCCGCCCGCCGCCGTCCCGGTCGCCGTGCTCGCACCCGTCACGGTCGTCGTCACCTACGTGGCGTTCGCCGCGATGATCGACTGGCCCTGAGCAACAACGGCCCGGCCGGGACAGGCCGGGCCGGGAGCTCTAGCGGCGGCCCAGCTTCTGCGCGACCTCCGTCGCCCAGTACGTCAGGATCATCTGCGCGCCCGCCCGGCGGATCCCGGTCAGGCTCTCCAGGATCGCCGCGTCACGGTCGATCCAGCCCTTCTCGGCGGCGGCCTCGATCATCGCGTACTCGCCACTGATCTGGTACGCGGCGACCGGCACGTCCACCGAGTCGGCGACCTTCGCCAGGACGTCGAGGTACGGACCGGCCGGCTTGACCATGACCATGTCCGCGCCCTCCTCCAGGTCGAGCGCCAGCTCGCGCATCGACTCACGGAGGTTGGCCGGGTCCTGCTGGTACGTCTTGCGGTCGCCCTTGAGCGAGGAGCCGACCGCCTCGCGGAACGGGCCGTAGAACGCGGAGGAGTACTTCGCCGTGTACGCGAGGATCGCCACGTCCTCGTAGCCGGTCTGGTCCAGCGCGTCGCGGATCACGCCGACCTGGCCGTCCATCATGCCGCTGGGGCCGACCACATGGGCGCCCGCGTCGGCCTGGACCTGGGCCATCTCCGCGTACCGCTCCAGCGTCGCGTCGTTGTCGACCCGGCCGTCCGCGGTCAGCACACCGCAGTGACCGTGGTCCGTGGTCTCGTCCAGGCAGAGGTCGGACATGACGACGAGATCGTCACCGACCTCCTCGCGCACCGCCCGCAGACCGAGCTGGAGGATGCCCTCCGGGTCGGTGCCCGCCGTGCCGCGGGCGTCCTTCTTCTCGTCCAGCGGCACACCGAACAGCATGATCCCGGAGACGCCCGCCGAGACCGCGTCGACCGCGGCCTTCCGCAGGGTGTCCAGGGTGTGCTGCTGCACGCCGGGCATGGCCGAGATGGCGACCGGCGCGTCGATGCCCTCACGTACGAACGCGGGCAGGATCAGATTCGCCGGGTCGAGCCGTGTCTCGGCGACCATCCGCCGCATCACGGGAGTCGTCCGCAGCCGCCGGGGGCGGGAGCCGGGGAAGTTTCCGTACACAGTCATCCTTCGAGACTAGACCCGTACGCAGCACGCTCTTACCGACACCTCCGCCGGGAAAAGGCGGCGGAAAACGGGGCGGGGCCCGGCCGCTTCACGAGGAAGCGGCCGGGCCCCGCACAGGTCACCCGCAAACGCCGGATCAGGTCGTCGTACGACGCCGCCGCGCGCCCGGACGGCGCTCGCTCGGCCGCGTCACCGGGTCACCGGCCTCCTTCGCCGCGTCCCGGCGCTGCGCACCGAACTCGGCGAGGGCCTCGGCCAGCTTGTGCACCGAGGGTTCCGGGGACAGCACGTCGACGCGCAGGCCGTGCTCCTCGGCGGTCTTCGCCGTGGCCGGGCCGATACACGCGATGACCGTCACGTTGTGCGGCTTGCCGGCGATGCCGACCAGGTTGCGCACGGTCGAGGACGAGGTGAAGAGCACCGCGTCGAAACCGCCGCCCTTGATGGCCTCACGCGTGTCGGCGGGCGGCGGCGAGGCGCGGACCGTGCGGTACGCGGTGACGTCGTCGACCTCCCAGCCGAGCTCGATGAGACCGGCCACCAGCGTCTCGGTGGCGATGTCGGCACGCGGCAGGAAGACCCGGTCGATCGGGTCGAAGACCGGGTCGTACGGCGGCCAGTCCTCCAGCAGACCCGCGGCGGACTGCTCACCCGAGGGCACCAGATCCGGCTTCACACCGAAGTCGACGAGCGCGGCGGCGGTCTGCTCGCCGACGGCCGCGACCTTGATCCCGGCGAAGGCACGGGCGTCCAGCCCGTACTCCTCGAACTTCTCCCGGACCGCCTTCACCGCGTTGACCGAGGTGAACGCGATCCACTCGTAGCGGCCCGTGACCAGGCCCTTGACCGCGCGCTCCATCTGCTGGGGCGTACGCGGCGGCTCGACGGCGATCGTCGGGACCTCGTGCGGCACGGCGCCGTACGAACGCAGCTGGTCGGAGAGCGACGCCGCCTGCTCCTTCGTCCGCGGCACGAGCACCTTCCAGCCGAACATCGGCTTGGACTCGAACCACGCGAGCTGGTCGCGCTGGGCGGCGGAGCTGCGCTCGCCGACCACGGCTATGACGGGCTGGTGCCCGTCCGGGGACGGCAGGATCTTGCCCTGCTTGAAGACCTGGGCGATCGTGCCGAGCGTCGCCGTCCAGGTGCGCTGACGCGTCGTCGTGCCGGCGACGGTCACCGTCAGCGGGGTGTCGGGCTTGCGGCCCGCCGAGACCAGCTCGCCGGCGGCCGCGGCCACCGCGTCGAGCCGCGTCGAGATCACGCACGTGGAATCGCTCGCGCCGACCTCGCTCCAGCAGCGGTCCGAGGCGGTACGGGCGTCGACGAACCGGACGTCCGCGCCCTGCGCGTCACGCAGCGGCACCCCGGCGTACGCGGGCACGCCCACGACGTTGGCGACACCCGGCACGACCTCGAAGGGAATGCCCGCGGCGGCGCAGGCCAGCATCTCGCCGCCCGCGTTCCCGTCCAGGCCGGGGTCACCGGAGACGGCACGGACGACCCGCCTGCCGCCCTTCGCGGCCTCCATGACAAGATTGACCGCATCCCTGAGAACGGGAACACCGGCGGCTGTTGACTGCACGTCAACAACCGTCAGCTCAGGCGTGCTTACGCCTGCCCGCGCATGGCAGCGAACGACGCCGAGAACGTCCGGCTCGGCGACAAGAACGTCCGCGCTCGCAAGCGCCTCGACGGCGCGCAGAGTCAGCAGTCCCGGGTCGCCGGGACCGGCGCCGAGGAAGGTGACGTGCCCTGCGGACAGGACAGGAAAATCGGATGCGGCGGGGCCGGTGGGGCTCAAAGTGCTCGCTCCCCCATAAGACCGGCCGCACCCTTGGCAAGCATGTCGGCCGCGAGTTCGCGACCGAGCGCCGCCGCGTCGTCGTGCGACGTGGGAACGGGACCGGTGGTGGACAGCTGCACGAGCGAGGAACCGTCGGTGGAACCGACGACACCGCGCAGGCGCAGTTCGTTGACAGCCTGACCGTCGGCCAGGAGGTCGGCCAGCGCACCCACGGGTGCGGAGCAGCCGGCCTCCAGGGCGGCGAGCAGGGCACGCTCGGCGGTCACGGCGGCCCGGGTGTACGGGTCGTCGAGCTCGGCGAGCGCGGCGGCGAGGTCCGCGCTGGTTGCAGCGCATTCGATCGCCAGTGCTCCCTGGCCGGGAGCGGGCAGAACGGTGTCGACCGACAGGAAGTCGGTCACCTCACCGCTCCGTCCGAGGCGGCTGAGTCCGGCCGCGGCGAGTACCACCGCGTCCAGTTCACCGCTTCGTACGAATCCGATACGCGTATCGACGTTGCCGCGGATCGGCACGGTCTCTATGTCGAGGCCGTGGCTCCGGGCGTACGCGTTGAGCTGCGCCATGCGGCGCGGCGATCCGGTGCCGATGCGGGCGCCGGGCGGCAGCTGCTCGAAGGTCAGTCCGTCGCGCGCCACCAGTGCGTCGCGCGGGTCCTCGCGCACCGGCACCGCGGCCAGCACGAGGCCCTCGGGCTGGGCGGTCGGCAGGTCCTTCAGCGAGTGGACGGCGAAGTCCACCTCGCCGCGCAGCAGCGCCTCGCGCAGCGCGGCGACGAACACGCCGGTCCCGCCGATCTGCGTGAGGTGCTCCTTGGAGGTGTCCCCGTACGTGGTGATCTCGACGAGCTCGACGGCCCGCCCGGTCACCTCGCTGACCGCGTCGGCCACCAGGCCGGACTGCGCCATCGCCAGCTTGCTGCGCCGGGTCCCCAGCCTCAGCGGCTGGCTGGCCCCCGCGCCCGGGGGTGAGTTGTCGGTCATGACCGCCCTCGATTCGGGTCGTTCAGGTCTGCCCGGGAGACGGCGGCGACCGTCTGCGGGTCGAGGTCGAAGAGTTCCCGCAGTGCGTCTGCGTACCCGGCGCCGCCGGGCTCGCTGGCGAGCTGCTTGACCCGCACGGTGGGCGCGTGCAGGAGCTTGTCGACGACGCGGCGCACGGTCTGCGAGATCTCGGCGCGCTGCTTCTCGTCCAGGTCGGGGAGGCGTCCGTCCAGCCGTGCGATCTCGCCCGCGACCACTCCGGCGGCCATCGTGCGCAGGGCGACGACGGTGGGAGTGATGTGGGCGGCGCGCTGGGCGGCACCGAAGGCGGCGACCTCGTCGGCGACGATGGTGCGCACCTGGTCCACATCGGCGGCCATCGGGGCGTCCGCGGACGCCTCGGCGAGCGACTCGATGTCGACGAGGCGCACACCGTCGAGGCGGGCGGCGCCGCCGTCGATGTCGCGCGGCATGGCGAGGTCCAGCAGGGCGAGGCGGACGGGGCCGGTGGACTGGGCGGGCACGGTGACCCGGCGCACCGCCCTGGCCTGCGCGATCGCGGTGGCGGAACCGTTCTCCACCCAGGCGGCGTGCTGCTGGTCCGGCTCGGCGGACGGCGCCGGCACGGGCGCGACGGGCGCCTCGGCCGCGGCGTCCGTGGCGTCGAAGTCCAGCCCGAGCGCCCCGGCGACGGCCTCGGCGCTCAGCACGATGCCGGTCGCGCCGGTGCAGGAGACCACGACATCGGCACGTGTCAGTTCGTCGGAGACCGCGGCCATCTCCACGGCGTGGGCGGCCACCCCCGTACCGCCGGCCTGGCCCAGGATCTCGACCAGGCGGTCGGCGCGGGCGCGGGTGCGGTTGGCGACGACGATCTCGGAGACGCCGGTTCGGGCCAGGGTCGCGGCGGCCAGCGAGGACATCGAGCCGGCGCCGATCACCAGGGCGCGCTTGCCCTTCGCCCAGGCTCCGGTGTCGCCGCCGTCCGCGAGCTGCTCCAGGCCGAAGGTGACGAGCGACTGCCCGGCCCGGTCGATCCCGGTCTCGCTGTGGGCGCGCTTGCCGACCCGCAGGGCCTGCTGGAACAGGTCGTTCAGCAGCCGGCCGGCGGTGTGGAGCTCCTGCCCCAGCGCCAGCGCGTCCTTGATCTGGCCGAGGATCTGGCCCTCGCCCACGACCATCGAGTCCAGCCCGCAGGCCACCGAGAAGAGGTGGTGGACGGCCCGGTCCTCGTAGTGCACATAGAGATACGGAGTCAGCTCGTCCAGCCCGACCCCGCTGTGCTGGGCGAGCAGGGTGGACAGCTCGGCGACGCCCGCGTGGAACTTGTCCACGTCGGCGTACAGCTCGATGCGGTTGCAGGTGGCGAGGACGGCCGCCTCGACGGCGGGCTCCGCGGCGAGGGTGTCCTGGAGCAGCTTGGCCTGGCTGTCGGCGGCCAGCGCGGCCCGCTCCAGCACGGAGACGGGGGCGCTGCGGTGGCTCAGCCCTACGACGAGAAGACTCATGCCGGCATCACGGCGGGCATGTCCCCGTCGGGTCCCTTCCGGCTGCTGGTCGTGGCGCGCACGGGCGGCGCGGCCGGGTCGGGACCGCCGTCGGCGGCCTCCTCGCCGGCCTTGCGCTGCTCGTGGAAGGCGAGGATCTGCAGCTCGATGGAGAGGTCGACCTTGCGCACGTCGACGCCGTCGGGCACCGAGAGCACGGTCGGGGCGAAGTTCAGGATGGAGGTGACCCCGGCGGCCACGAGCCGGTCGCAGACCTGCTGGGCGGCACCGGGCGGCGTGGTGATCACACCGATCGAGACGCCGTTCTCGCTGATGATGCGGTCCAGGTCGTCGGCGTGCTGGACGGGGATCCCGGCGACGGGCGTGCCGGCCATCGCGGGGTCGGCGTCGATCAGCGCGGCGACCCGGAAACCACGGGAGGCGAAACCGCCGTAGTTGGCGAGCGCGGCGCCGAGGTTACCGATGCCGACGATGGCGACCGGCCAGTCCTGGGTCAGGCCGAGTTCGCGCGAGATCTGGTAGACGAGATACTCGACGTCGTAGCCGACGCCGCGCGTCCCGTACGAACCGAGATAGCTGAAGTCCTTGCGCAGCTTCGCGGAGTTGACCCCCGCCGCCGCGGCGAGCTCCTCGGAGGAGACCGTGGGGACCGAACGCTCGGAGAGCGCGGTCAGCGCGCGGAGATACAGCGGAAGTCGGGCGACGGTGGCCTCGGGAATTCCTCGGCTACGGGTCGCCGGTCGGTGATTTCGGCCAGTTGCCACGGTGCTCCTGCGGGATGAGCGGGGCTGCAGGCGGCCGTATGTCCCAAGACCGCCCCGTCGAATGCAGGCTATGTCTTTGTGAACGCGTGCACAAAGATAGTGTCCGTTTTGTCCGGTCAAAGTGACCGGGGTCACGCGCATCCGTCGCGCGATCCAGGAACCATGGATCGCATCAGCCCGTTGCAGGCCCGAAGGGGGCAAAGCGGTACACACTCCTCACAGCCACGCCCCCGAGACCACTCAAAACGCCCACGATGGTAACCGGGTTTCACTCAGGAAAGCAGCGCGCTGCGCAGTCTTGCCGGGTCCACGCGCCAGAACGTGTGCTGTTCGTTATCTACGAGCACCACGGGGATCTGCTCCCAGTACTCCTTGTACAACTCCTCGTCCCGGGTGATGTCCTTCTCCTCCCAGGACGCCCCGGTCTCCTCGCAGACCGCCCGCACCACCGCCCTGGCGTCGTCGCAGAGGTGACACCCCGGCTTCCCGACCAGGGTCACCACGCGGTCGGCGGGCTTCTTCTTCGTACGACGCAGCAGGGCACTCATGCCTCTTATTCTGCGCCGCCCGCGGACCTCATCCGGCCTTGATCCGATACGCCCGCATTCGCCCGTTTAACACGTCGGCCTCCGAGAGTTCACGCCGCCGCATCCCCGCAGGTCCGGAAGGAGCGGACCGACTGGTTATGCTCACCGCATGGCCGCTCTTGGATGGCTCACACCCCGTAGGCGCTCCGCGACAGCACGGAGCGTGCTGGCAGGCGAAGCGGCGGCGGAGGCAGCACGCAAGTCCTCGCTCGACGCCGAGCAGTCCGCCGGCACCGAGGACGCCGCCGCCTCCGGCGCACCGGAGGAACCCGAGTTCCCCGTCGTCGGCGACGACCGGGCCGCCGCCTTCTTCGACCTCGACAACACCGTCATGCAGGGCGCGGCGATCTTCCACTTCGGCCGCGGGCTGTACAAACGGAAGTTCTTCGAGCGCCGCGAACTCACCCGGTTCGCCTGGCAGCAGGCCTGGTTCAGGCTGGCCGGCGTCGAGGACCCCGAACACATGCAGGACGCCCGCGACAGCGCCCTGTCCATCGTCAAGGGCCACCGCGTCTCCGAACTGATGTCGATCGGCGAGGAGATCTACGACGAGTACATGGCCGACCGCATCTGGCCGGGCACCCGCGCGCTCGCCCAGGCCCACCTCGACGCCGGCCAGAAGGTCTGGCTGGTCACCGCCGCCCCGGTGGAGACCGCCACGATCATCGCCCGCCGGCTCGGCCTGACCGGCGCGCTGGGCACCGTCGCCGAATCGGTCGACGGCGTCTACACCGGACGCCTGGTCGGCGAACCGCTGCACGGCCCCGCGAAGGCCGAGGCGGTACGCGCCCTGGCCGCGGCCGAGGGCCTGGACCTGTCACGCTGCGCGGCGTACAGCGACTCGCACAACGACATCCCGATGCTGTCCCTGGTCGGACACCCGTACGCGATCAACCCGGACACCAAGCTCCGCAAGCACGCCCGCGCCCGGGACTGGCGGCTGCGCGACTACCGGACCGGCCGCAAGGCGGCCAAGGTCGGCATCCCGGCCGCCGCCGGCGTGGGCGCCCTGGCCGGCGGCACCGCCGCGGCCGTCGCCCTGCACCGCCGCCGCCGCTGACACACCGCCGGACGGCCCGCCCCGCGGGCGGTCCGCCGGGGCCGGGCCACGCCCGGCCCCCTGCCGCCAAACGGGACCCCGGACCGGTGACCGCTCCGGCCAGTCGGATTACCCCCACCCGACCACAACCTGTCGCCCCCGCAGGCAGATCCCGAAGTAATTCGATCAATAACCGGTCACGATGTGCTACTTGATGCGTCGCGTAGTCGCTACAGAAGCGACGTAATCGATGATTTGAGCAACTGGGTGTAGCACTGCCTGTACGAAGCGTTATTCTCCTCAGACGCATTCCGGAACCCGCTGCTCACTACGACGAGTGACGGTTTCGCACTGCACGTGATGGAAGCTCTGCCTCTGGGAGTCCCGTGTACCCACACGTCGGGGTTGACGCCTCGGGCCTGGCTACGCTGCGCGCAACGGTCGCCGACCGCTTGCGCGGCTTCGTCCCCACCGCGTACGCCGTACCCGCCTTTGCCACCCCTGCACCTGCCGGCCCCTGCTACGCCCTGGCCGAACGCGGTGCGGCGGTCGGAAGACGCAGCAACCGCGGCGCAACGACCACGTCCACCGTTCGTCGGCCGACCGCCGACAGCGACAGCGCGCGCATGATGGATCTCGTCGAGCGCGCACAGGCCGGTGAGGCTGACGCCTTCGGCCGCCTATACGACCAGTACAGCGACACCGTGTACCGCTACATCTACTACCGGGTGGGCGGCAAGGCGACAGCGGAGGACCTCACGAGTGAGACCTTCCTGCGCGCCCTGCGGCGCATCTCCACCTTCACCTGGCAGGGCCGCGACTTCGGCGCCTGGCTGGTCACCATCGCTCGCAACCTGGTCGCCGACCACTTCAAGTCCAGTCGTTTCCGACTGGAAGTGACCACCGGCGAAATGCTCGACGCCAACGAGGTCGAGCGCAGCCCCGAGGACTCCGTCCTGGAGTCCCTCTCCAATGCCGCACTGCTGCAAGCCGTGCGCCGACTCAACCCCCAGCAGCAGGAGTGCGTGACCCTGCGCTTCCTGCAGGGCCTCTCGGTCGCCGAGACCGCCCGGGTGATGGGCAAGAACGAGGGCGCGATCAAGACCCTGCAGTACCGCGCCGTCCGCACCCTCGCCCGGCTCCTTCCGGACGATGCCCGCTGACCGCACCCCGGGCCGAATCACTCTCGGCGATATGTTCATCACGCACTGGTCCGATCATCTTTCGTGCGTAACCCAAGTGCCGCGCTGCTCGTTGTGCCGGTTGCAGGCCCCCTGTCGTCACGCCATGTCCGCAGACACTCACTCATATGTGTGGAAGCGCTCAAGGCGTGCAACCTTCCGGACCCTCAGGGGAGTCGACCGTCATGACGAGAGGAGGTGCCGCCAGTGATCGCAAACGTTTCGGCACACCGGCGGGCGAACGCCTTCGCCCAGGCCCTGGAGGAGCAGTCGCTCCGCGGTGCGGCGGCCGTACAGCCCGAGGACCCGGCCGACCAGGCCGCCCCCGGACCGCTGTTGGCCCTGGCGAACGGCCTCGGTGAACTACCGAAGCCGGAGTTGGATCCCGAGGTCAAAGTGGTGCAGCGAGCCCAGCTCGTCGCCGCCATGGAGGCCATGTTCGCCGCGGGGGGCGCGTCCGCGGACCCCACGGTTCCCGAACAACGGGGCAAGGGGGCCCACCGGGCCTCCCCACTCCGCAGACTGCGCCCCAGATCGCGCTGGACGAAGGGCCTCGCAGCCGGCGGGCTCACCGTCGGTGTGGCCGCGGGAGCCTTCGGCGGCGTGGCCGCCGCCAGCTCCGACGCCCTCCCCGGTGACTCGCTCTACGGGCTGAAGCGCGGCATGGAGGACATCCACCGGGGCCTCGCCGGCAGCGACACGGACCGCGGCGAGGTCTATCTGGACCAGGCATCGACCCGGCTCAGCGAGGCCCGCAGGCTGATGGAGCGCGCCCGCTCCGGCGACCTGGACCACGAGCAGCTCGGCGAGATCAGACGCACGCTCAACGGCATGACCCACGACGCCACCGAGGGCCACCGCCTCCTCCACGCCGCCTACGAACGGGACGGCACGATCGGCCCGATCCAGACCCTGGACTCCTTCTCCCGCTCCCACCGCGACAGCTGGAGCAGCCTCCGCGACCGCCTCCCCGTACAGCTGACCGACGTCGGCAACCAGGTGAGCTCGGTCTTCGCGGCCATAGACGAAGAGGTCGCGCCGCTGCAGTCCCTGCTGCCGCGCGCCCCGGAGACGAGCGGCGCGGCCCAGGATTCCGGCGCCCCCGGCACCGGCACGGACCCCTCGGCCCGTACCGACACCCCCTCGTCGCCCTCGTCCCCCGGCCGGACGCACGAGAGCAGCAAGGGCAAGGACACCTCCCCGACACCGTCGGACTCCGGCAGCACCCCGGCGGACGGCCTGATCGCGGGCGGCACGGACGGTCTCCTCGACCCTCCCTCGCCGAGCGCCACCAGCCCGTCGAAGGAGACACCGAGCACCACCCCGTCGCCGGACGTCACCCTGCCGCCGCTGATCCCCGGCCTGATCGGCGGACTCGGCATCGACGCCCAGGACGACCGGAACTGACCCACGTCGCCGGACGGGCCGATCGAGCCCGTCCGGCGAACGAGGTCACCCCCGCGCCCGAATCCGGGCGTACCTCAGAAGAACACCGACCTCCGCTGCACCAGCAGCTTGTACAGCGTGTGCTGGATCTGCTCCCGCACCTGATCCGTCAGGTTGAACATCAGCATCGGATCCTCCGCCGCCTCCAGCGGATATCCGTCCGTCTGAATCGGCTCACCGAACTGGATCGTCCACTTCGTCGGCAACGGCACCGCCCCCAGCGGCCCCAGCCACGGGAACGTCGGCGTGATCGGGAAGTACGGCGTGCCCAACAGCCGCGCGAGCGTCCTGGAGTTGCCGATCATCGGGTAGATCTCCTCCGCCCCCACGATCGAGCACGGCACGATCGGCACCCCGGCCCGCAGCGCCGTCGACACGAAACCGCCCCGTCCGAAGCGCTGCAGCTTGTACCGCTCGCCGAACGGCTTCCCGATGCCCTTGAAGCCCTCCGGCATCACCCCGACGACCTCGCCCTGCCGCAGCAGCCGCTCCGCGTCCTCCGCGCACGCCAGCGTGTGCCCCGCCTTGCGGGCCAGCTCGTTGACGACCGGCAGCATGAAGACCAGGTCGGCGGCGAGCAGCCGCAGATGCCGGTCGGCCGGATGGTTGTCGTGCACGGCGACCTGGAGCATCAGCCCGTCCAGCGGCAGCGTCCCCGAGTGGTTGGACACGATGAGCGCCCCGCCGTCCGACGGAATGTTCTCGATGCCCTTCACCTCGACCCGGAAGTACTTCTCGTACACCGGCCGCAGCACCGACATCAGGACCTGGTCGGTGAGTTCCTTGTCGTAGCCGAACTCGTCGACGTCGTAGTCGCCCGTGACCCGCCGGCGCAGGAACGCGAGCCCGCCCGCGATCCGCCGGTCCCAGCCGCCGCCTGCCGCGTCCTCAGGGGCCACCACGGCCTCCTCCGGCTCCTCGGGCGACAGAGCGGCCTCCAGCTGCCCCGGAAGGGCGCTGACGGACCCTGTGCCGCGTCCCGAGGGCCGCCGGCGCGCAGCGCGCGGCAGACCCCCCGACCGCGAACGGTCGTCGTCGAACGGAATGACCTTGGCATCCGCCATCGTCGGTGCGCTCCTCTACCTGGCGCTCGGGGTCGGGTGGGTGTCGCCGTCGGACCCGGTGATCTGCGGGGCCCCGCCGGTCCCGCCGGCGAACGGCATCGCGGCCAGCCGGTCGACGGCCCGGCCCACCGCCTCGGGCGGCAGCAGCCCCGGCCCGCGGCTGCGCGCGAACTCGGCGAACGTCTCCGCCGTGGAGAACCGCGGCCGGAAGCCGAGCGTCTCGCGCATCTGGACCGTGGAGACCACCCTGCCATGGGTGAGCAGCCGGATCTGTTCCGGCGAGAAGTCCGTCATGCCGACGGTACGCAGCGCCTGGCCGACCCAGGTGACCGCGGGTAGCAGCAGCGGCATCGTCGGCCGCCCCAGCCGCCGCGAGCACTGCGACAGCAGCAGCACCCCGTCCCCCGCGATGTTGAACGTCCCGCTGTTCAGCGTCCCGCGCCGCGGTTCACCCGCGGCGATGCCGAGGACGTCGACGACGTCGTCCTCGTGGACGAACTGGAGCCTCGGGTCGTACCCGAACACCGTCGGCAGGACCGGCAGCGACAGATAGTCGGCGAGCGGCGAGTCCGGGTCCGGACCCAGGATGTTCGCGAACCTCAGCACGCACACGGCCACGTCGGGCCGCCGGCGCGCGAAGCCCCGTACGTACCCCTCGACCTCCACCGCGTCCTTCGCGAAACCCCCGCCGGGCAGGGCCCTGGGCGCGGTGGTCTCGTGGAAGACCGCCGGGTCGCGCGGCGCGGAGCCGTACACACCCGTGCTGGACTTCACGACCATCCGCCGCACGGACGGCGCCTTCTGGCAGGCACCGAGCAGCTGCATGGTGCCGATGACGTTGGTCTCCTTGACCGCGGTACGCCCCTGCGGCCCGAGCGCCTTGGCGCTGACGTCCAGGTGGACGACCGTGTCGACGGAGTGCTCGGCGAGGACCCGGGCGATGGCGGGCTGGCGGATGTCCGCGCGGACGAAGACGGCGTCGCCCAGCTGATGCCCGGGCGCGACCGCGTCGACCGCGATCACCCGGTCCACGTCCGGATCACGCTGGATGCGCCGCACGAAGCGGCCGCCCAGCTGCCGGGCCGCTCCCGTGACGAGCACGACCTTCCCCAAGATCAGCGCCTTCCGTCGGTCTCCCGTGAAGTGAGTGGGGGGACTCCTGCGCGGAGCCGTTTCCCCCGGTCGTCACCGTAGCGGTTCGATGTTGCCCTGTGATGACTGCGCGGCGCTCTTCTCCCGCGTCGTGGCCCGAATGTCCGCAGGGTCCGGACAGCACCGCAGCCCTCCCGCCGTGTCGGCGAAAGGGCTGCGGATTTCACGAACTGCGTTCGCTTACTTCTTGTTGCGACGCTGAACGCGCGTGCGCTTGAGCAGCTTGCGGTGCTTCTTCTTGGCCATCCGCTTACGCCGCTTCTTGATAACAGAGCCCACGACTACCCTCGCTCACTTCTTCTTCACTGGTGCGGGGCGTCTGGGCCCACACGACCTACGTCGGCCTAGCCTACCCGCCACCGGGTGAGGGGCGTAATCCGAGGGGAACGTCAGGCCGTCCCCACCCCCACGAACGACTCGCGGAGATACTCGTGAACCGCTTGCTCCGGCACCCGGAAGGACCTGCCCACCCGGATCGCCGGCAGATGACCACTGTGCACCAAGCGGTACACGGTCATCTTCGACACTCGCATGACCGAGGCGACTTCCGCCACGGTCAGAAACTTGACCTCGTTGAGAGGCCTCTCGCTGTCAGCAGCCATGACCCACCTGTACCTTCCGCACCGGACGCGCACCGGCTTCCCCTCCGGTGACTCTTCGTCGTTGTGCGCTCACTCCCCAGATTAGGGGCGGGTGATGCGAGTGGGGAAGAGGAGAGACGATCGGCCGCCTACTGTGACAGACACGCCCGATTGAGTACATAGCGCGTGAGCGGCAGGTAGTACGCGGACCGCACGGCATCGTCGAGCGGAACGGCGACCGCCACCCGGCCCTCCGCCTCACCGACGAACAGCGCAGGATCGTCCGTATCGGCCAGGCCGATCGCCTCGATACCCAGCTGACCTGCCCCGCAGACCCAGCCATGGTCTCCCACGACCAGTTCCGGCAGCGGCCCCCGGGAGTCCGCCGCGGCCTCCAGAGCCACCCTGACCGGCAGGGGTGAGTGGGAGTGTGCGCCGGTACCACCACCGGGCACCCGCACGCCGGGTTCGCGCACCAGCGCGACTCCCCGTACGTAGTCGAGGTTGTACGTGCGTACGCCGAACCGGGTCGTTATGTCGATACATCGCCCCTGCGCCGGGGTGAGTACGGTGCACCCCGCCGCCGACAAGGCGTCTGCCAGCGCTGCGTAGAAACCGAGCAACCGGTGCGGATGTCCCGTCCCGAACAGCACCGGCGCCCGCCGGGCCGCCGCGTCCGACAACCGCCCGGCGAAGGCGTCGAGCCCCGCCAGCGTCCGCTCCGGATCGATCACGTCGGGACCCGAGACATGCGCGGGATCGTCCGAGACCCCGCACCTGTCGGCCATCAGCCGCAGCAGCTCCCGTTCCCCCCAGCCCCGTTCGGGGTCGAGGCCCAGCGTCACCCGCGGATCCCTGGCCGCGAAGAGCCGATAACTCCGCAGACTCGTCTCCCGCGGGGTGGCGACGGACCCGGCAAGCCGGGCCGCCAGCAGATGCGCACGCAGCGCTCCGGTGCTCAACACCCTGCCGATGCTGCCCCACCGACGCCGCCCCTGGGCCAAAACCCGCGTTACGCCCCACAGTTGGCGTAACCCGTGCGTCCCGGCGGCCCGGCCCTCAGGTCAGCAGCCCCCGCAGCGGGAACGCCGCCCGCCGGGTCGCCAGCACCGCCTGGTCCAGCCGGTCCGCCGGGTCGTAACCGTCCTCCCACGCCTTCCACGACGGGGTGCGCCCGTCCGTCATCCGGGCCGGCCCCAGCTGCCGGGTCCGGGCGTAGACCTCGTCCCGCCACGACGACGGGATCACCGACTCCGGGTCCACGGGCGCGTGCGCGGCGATCCCCACCAGATGCGTCCAGGACCGCGGCACCACATCCACCACGGCATAACCGCCCCCGCCGAGCGCCACCCACCGCCCGCCGTCCGCGTACTCATGAGCCAGGTCGTGGCAGGCCGCCATCACGGCCCGCTGCGCGTCCAGCGACACCGCGAGATGGGCCAGCGGGTCCTCGAAGTGCGTATCGGCCCCGTGCTGCGTCACCAGCACCTGCGGCCGGAAGTCCGCCAGCAGCTCCGGCACCACGGCGTGGAACGCCCGCAGCCACCCGGCGTCCCCCGTCCCGGCCGGCAGCGCCACGTTCACCGCACCGCCCTCCCCCGCCCCGGCGCCGGTCTCCTCCGGCCACCCGGTCTGCGGGAACAACGTCCGCGGATGCTCGTGCATCGAGATCGTCAGGACCCGCGGGTCCTCCCAGAACGCCGTCTGCACCCCGTCCCCGTGGTGCACGTCCACATCGACGTACGCGACCCGCTCCGCACCGAGCTCCAACAGCCGCGCGATGGCGAGCGCCGGGTCGTTGTAGATGCAGAAGCCGGCCGCGGCGCCGGGCATCGCGTGATGGAGCCCGCCGGTGAAGTTCACGGCGTGCCCGGTCTCGCCCCGCCACACCGCCTCGGCCGCCGCCACCGACTGCCCGGCGATCAGCGCCGACACCTCGTGCATCCCGGCGAACGCCGGATCGTCCGTCGTCCCGATCCCGTAGCCCTGGTCCGCGGACCGCGGATCGGCGGACGCGGCCCGCACCGCCGCCACGTAGTCCGAGCGGTGCACGAGCCGCAGCGTCGAGTCCCCGGCCGCCTTGGCCGCGACCACGTCCACCGCCCGGTCGAGCCCGAACGCCCGCACCAGCCCCATCGTCAGGGCAAGCCTGACCGGGTCCATCGGATGACTGTCCCCGAAGTCGTAACCCGTTACTGCGTCATCCCACATCAACTGTGCGCGGCCGCTCATGCCCGCCACCGTATCGGGCGGGCTCCGCGCCGAACGACTTGGCGTACACGAGCGTCGCGAGCACCAGCACCATGGGCACGAGCATCGCGCCCCGGTAGCTCCACGCGTCGCCGAGCGCCCCCACCAGGGGCGAGCCGACCAGGAAACCCACGTAGTTGAAGATGTTCAGCCGGGCGATCGCGGTGTCGCTCGCCCCGGGGAACATCCGCCCGGCGGCCGCGAAGGTCTGCGGCACGATCACACAGAGCCCGAGCCCCAGCATGGTGAACCCGAGCATCCCCACCCAGGCACCACCGGCCACGGCCACCACACCGAACCCGGCGGCGGCCAGCACGCTCCCGCCCCGCACCACGGCCACGGCCCCGAACCGCCGCACCCCGAGGTCCCCGACGGCCCGCCCCAGCAGCGTCGTCACCATGTAGACGTTGTACGGGACGGTAGAGAGCTGCTCCGAGCTCCCCAGCACGTCCTGCAGGTACTTCGCGCTCCAGTTGGAGACCGTCGAGTCCCCGATGTACGCGAAGCACATCACCAGACAGAGCGGCATCAGCAGCCGGAAGGACACCGCCCCGGCCTTCCCCCGCTCCTCCCCGCTCCCCAGCTCCTCGTCCTGCTTCCCCTCGACGTACCACCGGCTCCCGATGAACGCGACGGGCAGCAGCACCACGACCGCCGGAAGGTACGAGACCAGCAGCGACAGATCCCAGTGCGCCCCGGCCCACGCCATGGACGCCCCGGCGATCCCGCCCAGGCTGTACGCGGCGTGGAAGCCCAGCATGATGGAACGCCCGTACGCCCGCTGGAGGCTGACCCCCATCATGTTCATGGAGGCGTCCAGCGCACCGACGGACAGCCCGAACACACCGAGCGCCAGGGCCGCCTCCCACACCTCGCTCCCGGCACCGACACCGAGCAGCGCCAGCAGCACAAGCGGCTGCGCCCACCGCAGGACCACCCTGGGCCGCACCCTCGCGACCACCTTTTCGGTGACCACGCTGCCCACACCGGCCAGGATCGGCACCGCGGCGAGGAACACGGGCAGCAGGCCGTCGGATATCCCGTACCGGTCCTGAATGGCGGGGATCCGCGTCACGAGGAGAGCGAACGTGACGCCTTGCACGAAGAAGCTCAACGCAAGGGAGGCTCTGCCGTGCCGCAAACGTGCATCTGTCATGGGCGCGAGCGTAGGGCCAGTTTCTACCCATGGGTAGATGAGTCAGGCAAGCAATTCCGGCAGCTGTCCCATGTCGGAGAAATGCCCGGTCACCCCGGCCAGCCGGTCCGCCGGCATCATCGACGTGAAGCCGTACACGTCCATGCCCGCGGCCCTCGCCGCCTCCACGCCGAGCGGGCTGTCCTCGATGACGACGCACCGCTCGGGCGCGACCCCCATCCGCTCCGCGGCGTACAGGAACAGGTCGGGCGCCGGCTTCCCGCGGCCCACGTCCTCCGCACTGAAGATCCACTCCTCCTCGAACCACTGGTCGAGGCCGGTCTTGTGGTGCCCGACGCGGATCCGCTCGTGGCTCCCCGAGGAGGCGACGCAGTACGGGACGCCTTCGGCGACGAGCTTCCCGAGGACGTCCTCGGCGCCCGGGACGGGTTCCAGCTCCCGCTGGAACGCGGCGAAGATCCGTGAGTGGAGCGTGTCGTCGAAGTCCGCGGGCAGCTTCTCGCCGCCCCTTTCCTCGACGAGGTCGTGTACCCGGTGCACGGCGGCCCCCATGTAGTCCCGGAGGGACTCCTCGTACGAGGTGGGGTGCCCGAGCTCCGTGAGGTAGCCGGCGAGGATGGTGTTGGAGATCGGCTCGCTGTCCACGAGCACACCGTCGTTGTCGAAGATGACCAGTTCGTAGCGCATGCCACGACCTTAAACGGTCAGAACGCAGAAAAGCCCCGTGCCACAAGGGCACGGGGCTCAACCATTTTAAAAGGAGTTCGGCGGCGTCCTACTCTCCCACAGGGTCCCCCCTGCAGTACCATCGGCGCTGAAAGGCTTAGCTTCCGGGTTCGGAATGTAACCGGGCGTTTCCCTAACGCAATGACCACCGAAACACTATGAAATTAACCAACACCGGAACAAAACACGGCCGTTCGTTATTTCAGAACTAACACAGTGGACGCGAGCAACTGAGGACAAGCCCTCGGCCTATTAGTACCAGTCAGCTCCACCCGTTACCGGGCTTCCACATCTGGCCTATCAACCCAGTCGTCTACTGGGAGCCTTAACCAATCAAGTTGGTGGGAATACTCATCTCGAAGCAGGCTTCCCGCTTAGATGCTTTCAGCGGTTATCCTTTCCGAACGTAGCCAACCAGCCATGCCCTTGGCAGGACAACTGGCACACCAGAGGTTCGTCCGTCCCGGTCCTCTCGTACTAGGGACAGCCCTTCTCAATATTCCTACGCGCACAGCGGATAGGGACCGAACTGTCTCACGACGTTCTAAACCCAGCTCGCGTACCGCTTTAATGGGCGAACAGCCCAACCCTTGGGACCGACTCCAGCCCCAGGATGCGACGAGCCGACATCGAGGTGCCAAACCATCCCGTCGATATGGACTCTTGGGGAAGATCAGCCTGTTATCCCCGGGGTACCTTTTATCCGTTGAGCGACAGCGCTTCCACAAGCCACTGCCGGATCACTAGTCCCGACTTTCGTCCCTGCTCGACCCGTCGGTCTCACAGTCAAGCTCCCTTGTGCACTTACACTCAACACCTGATTGCCAACCAGGCTGAGGGAACCTTTGGGCGCCTCCGTTACTCTTTAGGAGGCAACCGCCCCAGTTAAACTACCCATCAGACACTGTCCCTGATCCGGATCACGGACCCAGGTTAGACATCCAGCACGACCAGAGTGGTATTTCAACGACGACTCCACAACCACTGGCGTGGCTGCTTCAAAGTCTCCCACCTATCCTACACAAGCCGAACCGAACACCAATATCAAACTATAGTAAAGGTCCCGGGGTCTTTCCGTCCTGCTGCGCGAAACGAGCATCTTTACTCGTAGTGCAATTTCACCGGGCCTATGGTTGAGACAGTCGAGAAGTCGTTACGCCATTCGTGCAGGTCGGAACTTACCCGACAAGGAATTTCGCTACCTTAGGATGGTTATAGTTACCACCGCCGTTTACTGGCGCTTAAGTTCTCAGCTTCGCCGACCCGAAAGTCAGCTAACCGGTCCCCTTAACGTTCCAGCACCGGGCAGGCGTCAGTCCGTATACATCGCCTTACGGCTTCGCACGGACCTGTGTTTTTAGTAAACAGTCGCTTCTCGCTGGTCTCTGCGGCCACCCCCAGCTCAGGAAGCAAGTTCCCTCACCAGTGATGGCCCCCCTTCTCCCGAAGTTACGGGGGCATTTTGCCGAGTTCCTTAACCATAGTTCACCCGAACGCCTCGGTATTCTCTACCTGACTACCTGAGTCGGTTTAGGGTACGGGCCGCCATGAAACTCGCTAGAGGCTTTTCTCGACAGCATAGGATCATCCACTTCACCACAATCGGCTCGGCATCAGGTCTCAGCCTTAATGTGTGACGGATTTACCTACCACACGGCCTACACCCTTACCCCGGGACTACCACCGCCCGGGCTGGACTACCTTCCTGCGTCACCCCATCGCTTACCTAGTACAAGTCTGGTTCGTCGGCTCCACCACTACCCTCAACTCCGAAGAGATCGGGCCGGCTTCACGGACTTAGCATCGCCTGATTCAGTATTGGGCGTTTCAAAGCGGGTACCGGAATATCAACCGGTTGTCCATCGACTACGCCTGTCGGCCTCGCCTTAGGTCCCGACTTACCCTGGGCAGATCAGCTTGACCCAGGAACCCTTAGTCAATCGGCGCACACGTTTCTCACGTGTGTATCGCTACTCATGCCTGCATTCTCACTCGTGAACCGTCCACAACTCGCTTCCGCGGCTGCTTCACCCGGCACACGACGCTCCCCTACCCATCCCAGCAGGCGTTGGCCCTTAATGCTGGAATGACACGACTTCGGCGGTACGCTTGAGCCCCGCTACATTGTCGGCGCGGAATCACTTGACCAGTGAGCTATTACGCACTCTTTCAAGGGTGGCTGCTTCTAAGCCAACCTCCTGGTTGTCTCTGCGACTCCACATCCTTTCCCACTTAGCGTACGCTTAGGGGCCTTAGTCGATGCTCTGGGCTGTTTCCCTCTCGACCATGGAGCTTATCCCCCACAGTCTCACTGCCGTGCTCTCACTTACCGGCATTCGGAGTTTGGCTAAGGTCAGTAACCCGGTAGGGCCCATCGCCTATCCAGTGCTCTACCTCCGGCAAGAAACACACGACGCTGCACCTAAATGCATTTCGGGGAGAACCAGCTATCACGGAGTTTGATTGGCCTTTCACCCCTAACCACAGGTCATCCCCCAGGTTTTCAACCCTGGTGGGTTCGGTCCTCCACGAAGTCTTACCTCCGCTTCAACCTGCCCATGGCTAGATCACTCCGCTTCGGGTCTTGAGCGCGCTACTAAATCGCCCTATTCGGACTCGCTTTCGCTACGGCTTCCCCACACGGGTTAACCTCGCAACACACCGCAAACTCGCAGGCTCATTCTTCAAAAGGCACGCAGTCACGACGCACCGAGTAAACTCGATGCGCGACGCTCCCACGGCTTGTAGGCACACGGTTTCAGGTACTATTTCACTCCGCTCCCGCGGTACTTTTCACCATTCCCTCACGGTACTATCCGCTATCGGTCACCAGGGAATATTTAGGCTTAACGGGTGGTCCCGCCAGATTCACACGGGATTTCTCGGGCCCCGTGCTACTTGGGTGTCTCTTAAACGAGCCGTTAATGTTTCAGCTACGGGGGTCTTACCCTCTACGCCGGACCTTTCGCATGTCCTTCGCCTACATCAACGGTTTCTGACTCGTCTCACAGCCGGCAGACTATGAAAAAGAGATCCCACAACCCCGCATGCGCAACCCCTGCCGGGTATCACACGCATACGGTTTGGCCTGATCCAGTTTCGCTCGCCACTACTCCCGGAATCACGGTTGTTTTCTCTTCCTGAGGGTACTGAGATGTTTCACTTCCCCTCGTTCCCTCCACACTGCCTATGTGTTCAGCAGCGGGTGACAGCCCATGACGACTGCCGGGTTTCCCCATTCGGACACCCCCGGATCAAAGCTTGGTTGACAGCTCCCCGGGGCCTATCGTGGCCTCCCACGTCCTTCATCGGTTCCTGGTGCCAAGGCATCCACCGTGCGCCCTTAAAAACTTGGCCACAGATGCTCGCGTCCACTGTGCAGTTCTCAAACAACGACCAGCCACCCATCACCCCACCCTTACAGGCGAGTTCACTGGGGCCGGCAACCGAAGGACGACCTTTACGGCCGTACCTTCAGATACCCAACAGCGTGCCCGACCCGACCGATCACCCTCACGTTCCACGCCGAAGCAGTACTAGTGAAAACAACCTGTCGTGCCGAATAGTCAACGTTCCACCCATGAGCAACCAGCACCGAACATTCGCCGGTGTACTGGCCTCTGACCGAACCGAGGTCCGGTAAGAAGTGCTCCTTAGAAAGGAGGTGATCCAGCCGCACCTTCCGGTACGGCTACCTTGTTACGACTTCGTCCCAATCGCCAGTCCCACCTTCGACAGCTCCCTCCCACAAGGGGTTGGGCCACCGGCTTCGGGTGTTACCGACTTTCGTGACGTGACGGGCGGTGTGTACAAGGCCCGGGAACGTATTCACCGCAGCAATGCTGATCTGCGATTACTAGCAACTCCGACTTCATGGGGTCGAGTTGCAGACCCCAATCCGAACTGAGACCGGCTTTTTGAGATTCGCTCCGCCTCGCGGCATCGCAGCTCATTGTACCGGCCATTGTAGCACGTGTGCAGCCCAAGACATAAGGGGCATGATGACTTGACGTCGTCCCCACCTTCCTCCGAGTTGACCCCGGCAGTCTCCTGTGAGTCCCCATCACCCCGAAGGGCATGCTGGCAACACAGAACAAGGGTTGCGCTCGTTGCGGGACTTAACCCAACATCTCACGACACGAGCTGACGACAGCCATGCACCACCTGTCACCCGACCACAAGGGGGGCCGTATCTCTACGGCTTTCCGGGCGATGTCAAGCCTTGGTAAGGTTCTTCGCGTTGCGTCGAATTAAGCCACATGCTCCGCTGCTTGTGCGGGCCCCCGTCAATTCCTTTGAGTTTTAGCCTTGCGGCCGTACTCCCCAGGCGGGGAACTTAATGCGTTAGCTGCGGCACCGACGACGTGGAATGTCGCCAACACCTAGTTCCCAACGTTTACGGCGTGGACTACCAGGGTATCTAATCCTGTTCGCTCCCCACGCTTTCGCTCCTCAGCGTCAGTAATGGCCCAGAGATCCGCCTTCGCCACCGGTGTTCCTCCTGATATCTGCGCATTTCACCGCTACACCAGGAATTCCGATCTCCCCTACCACACTCTAGCCTGCCCGTATCGACTGCAGACCCGGGGTTAAGCCCCGGGCTTTCACAACCGACGCAACAAGCCGCCTACGAGCTCTTTACGCCCAATAATTCCGGACAACGCTTGCGCCCTACGTATTACCGCGGCTGCTGGCACGTAGTTAGCCGGCGCTTCTTCTGCAGGTACCGTCACTTTCGCTTCTTCCCTGCTGAAAGAGGTTTACAACCCGAAGGCCGTCATCCCTCACGCGGCGTCGCTGCATCAGGCTTTCGCCCATTGTGCAATATTCCCCACTGCTGCCTCCCGTAGGAGTCTGGGCCGTGTCTCAGTCCCAGTGTGGCCGGTCGCCCTCTCAGGCCGGCTACCCGTCGTCGCCTTGGTAGGCCATTACCCCACCAACTAGCTGATAGGCCGCGGGCTCATCCTTCACCGCCGGAGCTTTTAACCTTCCCCCATGAGAGAGAAAGTATTATCCGGTATTAGACCCCGTTTCCAGGGCTTGTCCCAGAGTGAAGGGCAGATTGCCCACGTGTTACTCACCCGTTCGCCACTAATCCACCCCGAAGGGCTTCATCGTTCGACTTGCATGTGTTAAGCACGCCGCCAGCGTTCGTCCTGAGCCAGGATCAAACTCTCCGTGAATGTTTTCCCGTAATCGGGTAGACACACACGAGAGCGGAACGGTCAGGTCGGAATAAGACCGACCGTTCACTGTGTCCTCGCTGTGTTCATTGCCTACCAGGCCGGTAAAGGCCTGTTAGGACTTTCAAAGGAACCTCGAACCTGCCGAAGCAGGTCGGGGTATCAACATATCTGGCGTTGACTTTTGGCACGCTGTTGAGTTCTCAAGGAACGGACGCTTCCTTTGTACTCACCCTCTCGGGCTTTCCTCCGGGCGCTTCCCTTCGGTCTTGCGTTTCCGACTCTATCAGACTCTTTCGTGTCCGATTCCCGGTCGAAGCGGGCCTCGCATTTTCCGCTTTCCAGTTCTTCGCTTTCGCGTTTCCCTTTCCGGCGAGTCCGACTCTATCAGATCCTTTCGGGCCTGATTCCCAGTCAGTGGGGCTTGTCTTCCCGGTTGTTGGGCCGTTCCGACGAGTGAGACATTAGCGGATTCCAGGGCCCCGACGCTAATCGGGGTCACGTTCCTTCGAACGCGGATTCCTCATTTCGCATAAGCGCACGCAGAGGCAGGCGACAGCTGTCGCTCGCTCGTTGTGGTTACTGCGGAATGGCTGTCCGGGGACCGACCGAGGTCGGCGCTCACGTCGGACAACTCGGAGCACATTACGGATGCCGAGGGGGTGTGTCAACCCCGGTCGCCGCCGGGGTGCGGTGGAAGGCCAGGCGGTAGTCCCGGGGGCTGGTGCCCAGGTGGGTGGCGAAGTGCTGGCGCATGGTGATCTCGCTGCCGAACCCCGTGCGGCGGGCCACCTCGGGCAGGGGCAGGTCGGTGCGCTCCAGCAGCTTCTGAGCTGCGGCGATGCGCTGGGTGATGAGCCAGCGCAGTGGAGTGGTGCCGGTCGTCGCCTGGAAGTGGCGGGCGAAGGACCGGGAGGACATGCCGGCCCGTGCGGCCAGCTCCGCCACGGTGTGCGGTTCCGCCAGACGGGTCAGGGCGAAGGCCCGTACGGCGGCGAGCGTGTCGGCGTCGCGGTCGGTCTGCGGTGTGGGGTGCTCGATGAACTGGGCCTGCGTGCCGGTACGGAACGGTGCCGTGACCATCGAACGGGCGATCGTCGCCGCGGTCTCGGCGCCATGGGTGTTCCGTACGAGATGGAGGCAGAGGTCGATGCCCGCTGCCGTGCCGGCGGACGTCCAGAGGTTGTCGTCGTGGACGAACAGGGCGTCCGGGACGACGGTCACCTCGGGATGGCGGGTGCGCAGGAGGTCCGTGAGGTTCCAGTGGGTGACGGCACGGCGGCCGTCGAGGAGGCCCGCCTGGGCCAGGGTGAACGCACCTCCGCAGAGCGCGGCGATCGGTGTGGCGCGGGCGTGGGCGCGGCGCAGGGCTTCGAGGACCGGTTCCGGGGCCGGCGTCACATGGTCGTCGAGGCCGGGGACGACGATCAGGTCGGCTCGGGCCAGCCAGTTGAGCGTGCGGTCGGGGGTGAGGGTGAGTCCGCCGCGCAGGGGGATGGGGGCGGTGGTGGCCGCCGTGCGGTGCAGGGCGAAGGGCGGGACTCCGCGGTCCGTGCGGTCCACGCCCCAGACCTCCGTGATCACCGAGACGTCGAACGCGCGGACGCCCGGGAAGGAGACCAGGGCGATCCGGGAGGGGGCTGCGGGGGTTGCGTCGGGCGTCCCGGTGGTGGTGGCCATGGTGGCAGTAAAGCATCGGTCGATGGCTTTCCGACCTCTGGGCGCACGGGTCCGGGCGCGGCAGCATCGTTGTCATGGAGATCGCGGAGAACGCAGCGCTGGTTGTGGTGGACGTACAGCAGGGGTTCGAGGAGGAGGCGTACTGGGGGCCGCGGAACAATCCCTCGGCCGACGAGAACATCGCCGGGCTGATCGACGCCTGGCAGTCGGGCGGGCGGCCGGTCGTGTTCGTACGGCATGACTCGCCGAAGCCGGATTCGCCTTTGCGGGTCGGATATCCGGGAAACGGCTTCAAGGCCTATGTGGAGGAGCGACGGGGGAAGGGCGGCGGGCCCGAGCTGTTCGTGACGAAGAGCGTGAACTCGGCGTTCTACGGATCGCCGGATCTGGGAGCGTGGCTCGGCGAGGCCGGGGTGCGGCAGATCGTGGTGGCCGGGATCCAGACCAACATGTGCGCGGAGACGACTGCGCGGATGGCGGGGAACCTGGGGTACGAGGTGTTCTTCGCGCTCGACGCGACGTACACCTTCGACGGGGTGGGCCCGTGGGGGTGGACGCTCGGGGCGGAGGAGCTGGCGCGGGCCACCGCCGTGTCGTTGCACGGCGGTGGGTTCGCGGAGGTGGTGCGCAGTGCGGAGCTGATCGCTGCCGCCGCCGGGTAGGTCAGCCGTTGCCGGAGGCGAGTTCGCGGCTGCGGTCGCGGGCGGCTTCGAGGGCCGCGATGAGTGCGGCGCGCACGCCGTGGTTCTCCAGCTCACGGATGGCGCTGATGGTGGTGCCGGCCGGGCTGGTGACGGCCTCGCGGAGCTTGACCGGGTGTTCGCCGCTGTCGCGGAGCATCACGGCGGCTCCGATGGCGGCCTGCACGATGAGGTCGTGGGCCTGGGCGCGGGGCAGGCCGAGCAGGATGCCGGCGTCCGTCATCGCCTCGACGAGGAAGTAGAAGTAGGCGGGGCCCGAGCCGGAGAGTGCGGTGGCCGCGTCCTGCTGGGACTCGGGGACGCGCAGGGTCTTGCCCACCCCGCCGAAGATCGCCTCCGTGGTGGCGAGGTGATCGGTGATGGCGTGGCTGCCCGCGGAGATGACGGACATGCCCTCGTCGACCAGGACGGGGGTGTTCGGCATGACCCGCACCACCGGGGTGCCCGGGGTGAGGCGCTCCTCGATGAAGGCGGTCGTGATGCCGGCCGCGGCGCTGATGACCAGGCGGTCGGCGGTGAGGTGGGGGGACAGTTCGTCCAGCAGGCGGCCCATGTCCTGGGGCTTGACCGCGAGGATCAGGATGTCGGCGCGCTTGGCGGCCTCCGCGTTGGTGACCGCGTCGACGCCGTAGCGGTCGTGGAGTTCGGTGGCTCGCTCGGAGCGGCGGGTGGTGACCAGCAGGTTCGCCGGGCGCCAGCCGGCCCGGATCATTCCGCTGAGCAGGGCCTCGCCGATCTTGCCGGTGCCGAGGACTGCAACTGTCTGGGTCATGCGGTTCCCTCCGGGCGGTGCTCACGGTTGCTCGTGCCGCCATCCTCGCACCGGCCCGTCAGGTGGTGCGGCGGCGGAGGGTGGCTGCGCCGAGGGCGAGGACGAGGAGGGCGCAGCCGGCCACGACCACGACGTCGCGGACGAAGTTCCCGGTGATCTCGGTGTGGTGGAGGACCTCGTTCATGCCGTCGACGGCGTACGACATGGGCAGCACGTTCGAGATCGCTTCGAGGACGGGTGCCATCTGGTCGCGGGCGATGAAGAGTCCGCAGAGCAGGAGCTGCGGGAAGATCACGGCCGGCATGAACTGGACGGCCTGGAACTCGGAGGCCGCGAAGGCCGAGACGAACAGGCCGAGGGCCGTGCCGAGCAGCGCGTCGAGCAGGGCGACCAGGAGCAGCAGCCAGGGCGATCCGGTGACGTCGAGGCCGAGGGCCCAGACCGAGATGCCGGTCGCCAGGAGCGACTGGACGATGGCGACGGCTCCGAAGGCGAGGGCGTATCCGGCGATCAGGTCGCCCTTGCCGAGCGGCATGGCGAGGAGCCGTTCCAGGGTGCCCGAGGTGCGTTCGCGCAGGGTGGCGATCGAGGTCACCAGGAACATCGTGATCAGCGGGAAGATGCCGAGGAGCGAGGCGCCGATGGAGTCGAAGGTCCGGGGGCTGCCGTCGAAGACGTAGCGCAGCAGCGTGATCATCACGACCGGGATCAGCAGGAGCAGCGCGATGGTGCGCGGGTCGTGGGTCAGCTGGCGCAGGACGCGGGCCGCGGTGGCGAGGGTGCGGGCGGCGCCGAGTGGCGCGGTGCCGGTGGCCGGGGTGGTCGTGGTGCTCATCGGGCGTTCTCCTGACGGGTGGCGGCCGCGTCGACCAGGTGGAGGAAGGCTTCTTCGACGGTGTCGGTACGGGAGTCCGTGCGCAGGGCCTCGGGGGTGTCGTCGGCGAGGATCTCGCCCTCCCGCATGAGGAGCAGCCGGTGGCAGCGCTCGGCCTCGTCCATCACGTGGGAGGAGACGAGGAGGGTGGTGCCGCGGTCGGCGGCGAGGCTGTGGAAGAGGTTCCAGAGGTCGCGTCGGAGCACCGGGTCGAGGCCGACGGTCGGTTCGTCGAGGACGAGGAGTTCGGGGGTGCCGAGGAGGGCGACGGCGAGGGAGACGCGGGTGTGCTGGCCGCCGGAGAGGGTGCCGGCGAGGGCGTCGGCGTGGCTGGTCAGGTCGACCTCGGTGATGGCGCGGGTGACGGCCGCGCGGCGGTCGTCACGGTGCCGGCGGCCCGGCCGGAGGATCGCGGCGAAGTAGTCGAGGTTCTGCCGGACGGTGAGGTCGGTGTAGACGGACGGTGCCTGGGTGACGTAGCCGATCCGGGGGCGGAGGGTGGGGTGGCCCGCGGGGCTGCCCAGCACGTCGAGGGTGCCGGTGACCTTGGCCTGGGTGCCGACGACGGCTCGCATCAGGGTGGATTTGCCGCAGCCGGAGGGGCCGAGGAGGCCCGTGATCCTGCCGGGTTCGACGGTGAAGTCGAGGCCCTTGAGGACGGTGCGGCTGCCTCGTACGACGGTGAGGCCGCGGGCCTCGATGGCGGCACCCGAAGAATTCATCATGTGATGAATTTTGGTCCCGGCGGGGCGCCGCCGTCAAGGGGGCTCGTTGGGGGCCGGGTCCTTGTTGTGGGGTGCCGCCGGTCCGGGTGCGGGTCTTTGTCCTCAAGCGCCGGACGGGCCGGCTTTGTGCGGGTGCCCCGCGGGGCGGCGCCGTTGCCCGGCGGGTGGGGGTGGGGCCCCTCCGGGGCGTCTCCTCAGAAACTGGCGTGGCAACGCACTCCGTTGCCGGGGCCGGGTAGTACGCCAATTTCCTGCGGGGACGCCCCTGCACGACCCCACCCGACGCCGTCGTGCGCCCGCACCCCCGGTGGCACCACCGGTGGAAGAACCGGGGGTGCGGGCGCACGACGGGCGGGGCCGGGGGCCTGCAGGGGAGTCCCCGCAGGACGACGAACACATACCGGGGTTTCGCTGCGTGGGACTGGAAACGTTCGTCGTTCGAGGAGACGCCCCGGAGGGACCCCGGACCCCCACCCACCAGCGCGGGCGCACCCCGCGGGGCTCGGCACCCCCACCAAGCCCGTCCGGCGCTTGAGGACAAAGACCCCAGCCCCGGACCGGGGCGAACGACACGGGCGCGCGGTCCACCTTCGCCGGGGGCCGGCCTACTTGCGGCGGGGCTTCTTCGCCTTCGCGGTCTTGCGGGCCGCCGGGTTCCCCGTCCGGGACGAGCGGCGCTTCGCGAACCGGGCCTGGGCCGCCTCGTACTCCGCACGCCGCAGCTTCTCGCCCGGCGCCTCGGAGAACGTACGGAAGAAGTACGCGAGCAGCGAGCCGACGAAGCCGATCGTCTTGAGACCGCGCAGCGCGTCCTCGCGGCCCGGGTCGGCCGGGCGGCGGCTGAAGCCCTCCCACGTCCTGCGGAAGGCGATGGCGCTGCAGATCGCGAACATCAGGACGACCAGCAGGCCGACGAAGCCGCCGATGTCGGCGATCTCCAGGCCCTGGAAGGCGAACCGCAGCACGAAGCAGGAGGCGACCGCGGCGGCGAGCGAGCCGATGGCCGCTCCGACGCGGCGGAGCCCGTAGTTGCCGTCGTGCGCGACCCAGGTCGTGCCGAAGAAGCGCAGGGGCTCGGGCTGCGGGCCGGGGGTGGTCGCGGGGGCTCCGGCGGACGCCGTGCCGGAGTCGGTGGCGCCGGGAGCCGTGCCGTCGGGGATGTCGCTGTTCTCGCTCACGAGGTCGATTATCCCAGGGAAGCGCCCCATGTCCGGATCCCTCCCGGGAGGGATGTCCGGCCCCTCCTGGGAGGGACCGGACGGACGAGGGTGGCTCAGCCCAGCTTGGAGACGTCGCGGACGGCGCCGCGGTCCGCGCTCGTCGCCATGGCCGCGTAGGCGCGCAGCGCCGCCGAGACCTTGCGCTCGCGGTTCTTCGGCGCGTACACGCCGTTCAGCGCCTCGCGGCGGGTGGCGAGCTCGGCGTCGGGGACGAGGAGCTCGATCGAGCGGTTCGGGATGTCGATCCGGATCCGGTCGCCGTCCTCGACCAGCGCGATCGTGCCGCCGGACGCCGCCTCGGGCGAGGCGTGCCCGATCGACAGGCCCGACGTGCCGCCGGAGAAGCGGCCGTCGGTCACGAGTGCGCAGGTCTTGCCGAGGCCCCGGCCCTTGAGGAAGGACGTGGGGTAGAGCATCTCCTGCATGCCGGGGCCGCCGCGCGGACCCTCGTAGCGGATGACGACGACGTCGCCGTGCTCGATCTCCTTGCGGAGGATCTTGTCGACGGCCTCCTCCTGCGACTCGCAGACGACCGCCGGGCCCTCGAAGGTCCAGATCGACTCGTCCACGCCGGCCGTCTTCACGACGCAGCCGTCGACGGCGAGGTTCCCCTTGAGGACCGCGAGGCCGCCGTCCTTGGAGTAGGCGTGCGCCACGTCGCGGATGCAGCCGCCCGCGGCGTCCAGGTCGAGGGTGTCCCAGCGCTCGGACTGCGAGAAGGCGGTCGCGGAACGGACACAGCCCGGGGCCGCGTGCCACAGCTCGACGGCCTCGGGGGACGGGGAGCCGCCGCGGATGTCCCAGTTCTTCAGCCACTCGGCGAGCGTGTCGGAGTGCACCGAGTGCACGTCCTCGTTGAGCAGACCGCCGCGGTGCAGCTCACCGAGGAGGGCGGGGATGCCGCCGGCCCGGTGGACGTCCTCCATGTAGTACGTACCGCCGGGGGCCACGTTGGGCGCGACCTTGGACAGGCACGGGACGCGGCGCGAGACCTCGTTGATGTCGTCCAGCCCGTACGGCAGCTGCGCCTCCTCGGCGGCGGCCAGCAGGTGCAGGATCGTGTTGGTCGAGCCGCCCATGGCGATGTCCAGCGCCATCGCGTTGTCGAACGCGGCGCGGGTGCCGATGGCGCGCGGCAGGACCGTCTCGTCGTCCTGCTCGTAGTAGCGCTTGGTGATCTCGACGACCGTGCGGCCGGCCTCCTCGTACAGCGCCTTGCGGGCGGTGTGCGTGGCGAGGACGGAGCCGTTGCCGGGGAGGGAGAGGCCGAGGACCTCGGTCAGGCAGTTCATCGAGTTGGCGGTGAACATGCCGGAACAGCTGCCGCAGGTGGGACAGGCGTTCTCCTCGATACGGAGGATGTCCTCGTCCGAGATGCTCTCGTCGACCGCGTCACTGATGGCGTTGACCAGGTCGAGCTTGCGGACCGTGCCGTCCACGAGGGTGGCCTTGCCGGCCTCCATCGGACCGCCGGAGACGAAGACCGTGGGGATGTTGAGGCGCATCGCGGCCATCAGCATGCCCGGGGTGATCTTGTCGCAGTTCGAGATGCAGATCAGCGCGTCCGCGCAGTGCGCCTCGGCCATGTACTCGACGGAGTCGGCGATCAGGTCACGGGACGGGAGGCTGTACAGCATCCCGGCGTGACCCATCGCGATGCCGTCGTCGACCGCGATGGTGTTGAACTCGCGGGGCACCGCGCCCGCGGCCTTGATCGCCTCGGAGACGATCCGGCCGACGGGGGCGAGGTGGGTGTGGCCCGGGACGAACTCCGTGAAGGAGTTGGCGACCGCGATGATCGGCTTGCCGATGTCCTCGCTCGCTACGCCCGAGGCGCGCATAAGGGCGCGCGCGCCCGCCATGTTGCGGCCGTGGGTGACAGTGCGGGACCTCAGCTGGGGCATCGTCTCTCGCTCCTTCGACAGAAAAGACTGCTTCTGAGCGTACGCCTCCGGTGCCAAGATCTGGACACGGTGTCCGGAATGCGGGATGCGGTGCTCAGGGGGTGGGCGTTTTCGGGGCTCTGCCCCGGACCCCGCTCCTCAATCGCCGGAGGGGCTTTTTCTGCCCCGCGGGCTCACTTGTCGGAGGGGCTCGATGTGCCGGGCCCGTCCGGACCCGTGGAGGGGTCCGTCAGGTAGCGCTGGAGGGTCGGGGCCACCATCGCGATGATCTTCTCCGGGTCCGCCGATGCCAGGGGCTCCGCCCTCAGCACGTACCGCAGCACCGCGATACCCACCATGTGCGAGGCCGCCAGTTCGGCGCGGAAGGTGGCGTCGGGGACGTCCAGCTGTTCCGCGATCCGGCCCAGCAGGCGCCGCAGCACGAAGCCGCGCAGCACCTTCGCCGCCGCCTCGTGGGTCAGGGCCGAGCGCATCACCGCCAGCAGCGGGGCCCGGGACGCCGGGTTCTCCCAGACCGCGACGAAGTAGCGGGCCAGCCGCTCCCCCACGTCCTGCGTGCCCCCGGCCAGGATCGCCGGGATCTCCAGGGCCGGCTCGAAGGAGACCTCGATCGCGGCCGCGAAGACCTCGTCCTTCGTGCCGAAGTAGTGGTGGACCAGAGCCGCGTCCACCTCCGCCGCCTTCGCGATGCCGCGGATCGACGTCTTGTCGTAGCCGCGCTCGGCGAACTCGGTGCGGGCGGCCGCCAGGATGCGGGTGCGCGCGTCCGGGCCCGTCGTCGCCGCGGTGCGGGAGGGGCGGCCCCGGCGCCTGGGGCCCGGGGCTTCGGCACCCGGGGTCATGAGCGCGGCACCTGCGCCGAGGAGGCGAGGTGCAGACGGGTGAAGGCGAGCGCCTCGGCCAGGTCGGCCTCGCGTTCGGCGGTGGACATCGCCCGGCGGGTGTTGACCTCGATGACGACATGGCCGTCGAAGCCGGTACGGGCCAGCCGCTCCAGCAGCTCGGCGCACGGCTGGTCGCCCCGGCCGGGCACCAGGTGCTCGTCCTTCCCGGAGCCCTTGCCGTCGGCCAGGTGGACGTGGGCCAGCCGGTCGCCCATCCGGTCGACCATCGCCATGCCGTCCGTGCGCGCGGTCGAGGTGTGCGACAGGTCGACGGTGAAGTGGCGGTAGTCGTCGTTGGTGACGTCCCAGTCGGGGGCGTACGCGAGCATCTCGCGGTCCCGGTAGCGCCACGGGTACATGTTCTCGACGGCGAACCGGACGTCCGTCTCTTCGGCCATCCGCCAGATGCCGGTGACGAAGTCACGGGCGTAGTTGCGCTGCCACCGGAACGGCGGGTGGACCACGACGGTCGACGCGCCGAGCTTCTCCGCCGCGGCGCGGGCCCGCTGGAGCTTGACCCAGGGATCGGTGGACCAGACCCGCTGCGTGATCAGCAGACAGGGGGCGTGAACGGCGAGTATCGGCACCTGGTGGTAGTCCGAGAGCCGGCGCAGGGCCTCGACGTCCTGGCTGACGGGATCCGTCCAGACCATGACCTCGACGCCGTCGTACCCCAGGCGCGCGGCGATCTCGAAGGCCGTCGCCGTCGACTCCGGATAGACCGAGGCCGTCGACAGGGCGACCTTCGCATCCGGGATGCGCACCACTGGTTCTGCCACGCAGACAGCGTACGGGCAGCGGTGCGCCGCGCCGAGGGAGCCCGGCGGAAAGTGAGAAGGGCCATGGCGGCTGGAGGCCTTCTCAGTTCAGGGCCTCGTCCTCCGTGGACGTCAGATGGTCCAGGCGGCGCAGGATGACTCCCTCGCGCAGCGCCCAGGGGCAGATCTCCAGCTCCTCGACGCCCAGGAGGTCCATCGCGCCCTCCGCGACCAGCGCGCCGGCCAGCAGCTGGGCGGACCGGCCCTCGGAGACGCCCGGCAGGTTCCCGCGCTCCTCGACCGTCATCGCGGCCAGCTTCGGCACCCACTCCTCCAGGGCCTTGCGGCTGAGGGTGCGCTGTACGTGGAGCCCCTCGGTGGACCGTGCCGCGCCCGCGATCCTGGCGAGCTGCTTGAAGGTCTTGGAGGTCGCCACCACGTGGTCGGGGCGGCCGAAGCGGGTGAACTCGCCGACACTGCGGGCGATCCGCGCCCGTACGTGCCGGCGCAGCGCCTTCACCTCGGCCGGGTCCGGCGGATCGCCCGGCAGCCAGCCGGCCGTGAGGCGGCCGGCGCCGAGCGGCAGGGACACGGCGGCGTCCGGCTCCTCGTCGATGCCGTACGCGATCTCCAGCGAACCGCCGCCGATGTCCAGGACCAGCAGCTTGCCCGCGGACCAGCCGAACCAGCGGCGGGCGGCGAGGAAGGTGAGGCGGGCCTCCTCCGCGCCGCTGAGGACGGCGAGGTCGACGCCCGTCTCGTCCTTCACCCGGGCCAGCACCGTGTCGGCGTTGCTCGCCTCCCGTACCGCGGAGGTGGCGAACGCGAGCACGTCCTCGCAGCCCTTGTCCTCCGCGGCCTGGAGGGCGCCGGCGATCGTCGCCACCAGCCGGTCCACGCCGAGCGGGCCGATCGCCCCGTCCGCTTCGAGGAGTTCGGCCAGGCGCAGCTCCGCCTTGTGCGAGTGCGCGGGCAGCGGGCGGGCGCCGGGGTGCGCGTCGACCACCAGCAGATGAACCGTGTTCGACCCCACGTCGAGGACTCCGAGTCTCATGCGCAGAACGCTACTGCGGCCGCGGAGCAGACCGCCCGGCGCATGGGGGTGGGTGAAGGAGCGGGGCCGGGTGCGTGCGGCTGCGGGACGGAGGATCGAGGCCCGGCGGAGCCCTGGTGATGGACGACAACGCGGCAGATGCGCGTGCCCAGCCCCGCGACGCCGCACCCATGCGCCGGTCGGTCTTACTCTTGGCCCGTGCCAAAGACGAAAAAGGCGAAGCCGGGCAAAGTCACGAAGAAGCAGAGAACGAAGCAGGAGATGCAGCAGCCGGAGACAGCGGGACCGGACAGGTCCGACGAGACGGGGATCGACTTCGCACGGGCCTGGGTGGAGTTCCCCGACCCGGCCGACGACGAACAGGTCTTCCGGTGTGATCTGACCTGGCTGACCTCCCGCTGGACCTGCATCTTCGGCAGCGGCTGCCAGGGCATCCAGGCCGGTCGCGCGGACGACGGGTGCTGCACCCTGGGCGCCCACTTCTCGGACGAGGACGACGAGAAGCGGGTGGCCAGGAACGTGGCCCGGCTCACCCCCGACCTGTGGCAGTTCCACGACGTGGGTACGGAGTCGGGCTGGGTCCAGACCGATGACGACGGGGAGCGCCAGACGCGGCGCTGGGAGGGTTCGTGCATCTTCCAGAACCGGCCCGGCTTCGCCGCCGGTGCCGGCTGCTCGCTGCACATCCTGGCGCTGCGGGAGGGCAAGGAGCCCCTGGAGACCAAGCCGGACGTGTGCTGGCAGCTGCCGGTCCGGCGTACGTACGACTGGATCGACCGGCCCGACGACACCCGGGTGCTCCAGGTGACGATCGGTGAGTACGACCGCCGGGGCTGGGGTCCGGGCGGTCACGACCTGCACTGGTGGTGCACGTCGGCGACGTCGGCGCACGGTGCCGGGGAGCCGGTGTACGTGTCCTACCGGCCCGAGCTCACCGAGCTGATGGGCAAGGAGGCGTACGACCGGCTGGTCGAGCTGTGCGAGGAGCGGCTCTCGTCGCTGCTGCCGATGGCGCCGCACCCGGCGGACCCCGCGTAACGCCTGCGGGCCCGCCGCCCCGGGGGTGGCGGGTCCGTCAGTCGGCGGCCGGCGGGGTGCTCGGGCCCTTGCCCGGGTCGGACGGGGACGGGGAGTCGGTCGGGTCCGGGGACGGGCTCGGCTCGCCCGGGTCCGTCGGCGGCCGGGTGCTGCCCGTGGGATCGGGTGTGGGGGTCGGTGTGGGATCCGGGTCCGACGGGGTCGGGTCGGAGGGGACCGGCGGATGCGGATGCGCCGGAGTGCCCGGCAGCGGGGGCCGCGACGGGACTCCGGGGGGCGTCGTCCGTCCTCCGTACCCCCGCATCGCCACGACCGACCCCGACGGGGCGACGACGATCCGTGCCGTCCAGCGTCCGGCCGGCTCGCGGGCGTGGTCCACGAGGACGCGGATCGTGATGCTCCCGCCGGGGGCGAGCTTCCCCGACGTGCTGCTCAGCCGCAGCCAGGTCTGGCCCGTGCCGGCCGACCAGGTGACCGGGCCCGCCTTGGACGCGGTGAGGGTGATCGTCGTCGTGCCGCCGGACGAGCGGGCCTCGACGGTGAGGCGGCCGGCCGCGGTGCCGTCCCGGCCCGGGGCCGCGTCCACGCTGATGACCTCGGCCGAGACGTCCGGGAGTCCGCTGCCGTCCGTGAAGACGGGGCCCGGCTCGGGGCGGGCGTTGCCCGCGTTCTCGTAGTGGCCGTAGGGGTCGTCCCCCCGCCCGTCGTCCGCCTCGGTCGCGGTGACCGCCGAGCCGTCGTGGCCCTCGCCGGTGAGCGGCGCGCCCCGGTAGGCGGACCACAGGGCGATCACCGGAGCGGCGACGACCGTGGCGACGACCGTCGTCGTCATGACCCTCGACCGCAGCCGGTCCCGGCGCGCGGCATGGTCCTTCGGGTCCATCGGGAAGCCTGTGCGGTCGAACCGGGGGGTGGCGGACCGATTCTTCTGATGTTTCTGCGCGTGCATCATCGCCACATAGGCGGAGGGGCGCGGCGCCTCGACGACGGCCAGCGCGGCCGCGGGGGTGACGGCGGCCCCCGGCCAGGGCCCCTGTGCGTCGGCGCGCTCGGCCGCGCGGCGGCAGCGCGGGCAGTCGTCCACATGCCGTACGAGCTCGCGGCGCAGCGTGGCGGAGAGCAGCACGCGGTGGTCGCCGGTGAGCCGGCCGACCGTGGGGCAGTTGCCCGTCTCCACTACGGCGAGGGCGGCCCTGGTCCGTTCCACTTCGCAGGCGGCCGCGGCCAGGAGCTCCCGGGCGGTGGCGAGCTCCAGCCCGAGGACGGCGGCGACGGCGCGCGGGGTGAGCCGGTGGCGCACGGCGAGCTCCAGGGCCTCGCGCTGTTCGGGGGTGGTGCCCGCCGCTTCGGGCCAGGCCAGCTGGGCCAGCTCGCGGCGGTGCGCCTCGACGGCCGCGGGGCTGCCCGCGGGGCCGGGGGGCGGGGAGCCGGCCGGCCGGGGTGCGGACGGGGTGAGGGGTGGTGCGGCCGGGGTTTTCGGGGCGTGTGCGGCGGGGGGCGTGCGCCGGACCGCGCGGGCCGGCGGTGCGACCGGGCCGCGGTGCTCGTCAGTGGGCTGCTTCCTGCGCGCCTGCGGCCCGTCGGACCTGCGGTGCGCCTGGCGGCCCTGCTTCTGCTCGGTGAGCTTGCGCAGGCACATCCACCTGGCCAGCGCGTACAGCCAGGTTTTACGTTCCTCCTCGCCGGTGGGACAGCGCCCGCCCTGCCGCTCCGCCAGCGCGAGCACACTGCCCAGGGCCTCGGTGGCGGCGTCGTGGTCGCAGAGCACCGAGAGGCAGTACGTGAACAGGCCGTCGAGATGCGGCTCGTAACGGGCGGGCGGCTGCTTCGGCGACGGATGGGGCGCGCGGCGCTGCCCCCGGTGTGCGCCGGGGGTGTTCGTGGGGGTCTCCAGCCTGCTGCTCGTCACCTTGCGACCGTAGGCAGCGCGGGGCATACGTCTCGCACCCCTTGAACACTTTTAACCCTTACGGGTGAACGTATCGCTCAATAAGGGACAGGAATCTGCGATTCCGCCCCCGGATCCGCTGTCCGGATTCCGCCCGTGACGCCCTCGGTACCCCTGTCCGGATTCCGTCCGCGGCGCCCCGGAGCCGCTGCCCGCTCCCCGCCGCGGCCCGCGCCGGGCTCCACTGTCCGACCCCACCTATACGGTGGCGCCATGGCCACCCGTACGAAATCCGCGAAGGACCGGCCGTCCTACCGCTGCACCGAATGCGGCTGGACGACCGCCAAGTGGCTCGGCCGCTGCCCCGAATGCCAGGCGTGGGGGACGGTCGAGGAGTTCGGCGGCGCCCCCGCCGTCCGCACCACCGCGGCCGGCCGCGTCTCCACCGCCGCGCTCCCCATCGGCCAGGTCGACAGCCGGCAGGCCACCGCCCGCTCGACCGGTGTCGGCGAGCTGGACCGGGTGCTGGGCGGCGGTCTCGTGCCCGGTGCCGTGGTGCTGCTCGCGGGCGAGCCGGGCGTCGGGAAGTCGACGCTGCTGCTGGACGTCGCGGCCAAGGCGGCGAGCGAGGAGCACCGCACGCTCTACGTCACCGCCGAGGAGTCCGCCAGTCAGGTCCGGATGCGCGCCGACCGGATCCGGGCGATCAACGACCATCTCTATCTGGCGGCGGAGACCGATCTGTCCGCGGTTCTCGGCCATCTGGACGCGGTCAAGCCGTCGCTGCTGGTCCTGGACTCCGTACAGACGGTCGCCTCCCCCGAGATCGAGGGCGCGCCCGGCGGCATGGCCCAGGTCCGCGAGGTCGCGGGGGCGCTGATCCGCGCGTCCAAGGAGCGGGGCATGTCGACCCTGCTGGTCGGCCATGTCACCAAGGACGGCGCGATCGCCGGGCCGCGGCTGCTGGAGCACCTGGTCGACGTGGTGCTGTCCTTCGAGGGTGACCGCCATGCCCGGCTGCGGCTCGTGCGCGGCGTGAAGAACCGCTACGGGGCGACCGACGAGGTCGGCTGCTTCGAGCTCCACGACGAGGGCATCACCGGCCTCGCCGACCCCTCCGGCCTCTTCCTCACCCGGCGTGACGAGCCGGTGCCCGGCACCTGCCTGACCGTGACCCTGGAGGGCAAGCGGCCCCTGGTCGCCGAGGTCCAGGCGCTCACCGTCGACTCCCAGATCCCCTCGCCCCGGCGCACCACCTCGGGTCTGGAGACGTCCCGCGTCTCGATGATGCTGGCCGTCCTGGAGCAGCGCGGCCGGATCAGCTCGCTGGGCAAGCGGGACATCTACAGCGCGACGGTCGGCGGGGTGAAGCTCTCGGAGCCCGCCGCGGACCTCGCGATCGCCCTCGCGCTGGCCAGTGCGGCGAGCGACACACCGCTGCCCAAGAACCTGGTCGCGATCGGCGAGGTGGGTCTCGCGGGCGAGGTCAGACGGGTAACGGGGGTCCAGCGCAGACTGGCCGAGGCACACCGTCTGGGCTTCACCCACGCGCTCGTTCCGACCGATCCGGGGAAGGTCCCGGCCGGTATGAAGGTCACGGAAGTCGCCAACATGGGCGACGCGCTCAGGGTGCTCCCGCGCCGCTCTCGTGCACAGGCCCCACAGGAGGACGGCGCACGCCGGTAGACTTTGCCCTGGTCTCGCCCGTCCGTACGAACGGTATGAGGGACACAGGGTCTTTCGTCCGGATCAGGCCGGGCCGGGGACGGGGTCCGGTGCACACCGGAAACCGCGAGCCCGGCATGATCCACAAAGAGGCCCAAGGGCACCGCAAACCTGTGACCGGAGGAGTGCAGTGGCAGCCAGCGACCGGGCAGCATCGCCCGGAAAGTCCGGCCAAGGCACCGGTAACGAGGCGCTGATGCGCGCCTCGTTGACCGCCGTCGCGCCCGGAATGGCCCTGCGGGACGGCCTGGAGCGCATCCTCCGTGGCAACACCGGAGGCCTGATCGTGCTCGGCATGGACAAGACCGTCGAGTCGATGTGCACGGGCGGCTTCGTGCTGGACGTGGAATTCACCGCGACCCGGCTGCGTGAGCTCGCCAAGCTCGACGGGGCTCTGATCCTCGACAAGGACATGACCAAGATCCTGCGGGCCGGCGTCCAGCTGGTCCCGGACGCCTCGATCTCCACCGAGGAGACGGGCACCCGCCACCGCACCGCGGACCGGGTCTCCAAGCAGTGCAACTTCCCCGTGGTCTCCGTCTCGCAGTCGATGCACCTCATCGCGCTGTACGTGGACGGGGAGCGCCGGGTCCTGGAGGAGTCCGCCGCGATCCTCTCCCGGGCCAACCAGGCTCTCGCCACGCTGGAGCGGTACAAGCTCCGGCTCGACGAGGTCGCGGGCACGCTCTCCGCGCTGGAGATCGAGGACCTGGTGACGGTCCGGGACGTGACGGCGGTCGCCCAGCGGCTGGAGATGGTCCGGCTGATCGCGACCGAGATCGCCGAGTACGTGGTGGAGCTCGGGACCGACGGCCGCCTCCTCTCGCTCCAGCTGGACGAGTTGATCGCCGGGGTCGAGCCGGAGCGCGAGCTGGTGGTGCGCGACTACGTGCCGGAGCCCACGGCGAAGCGCTCGCGCACGGTGGCGGAGGCGCTCACCGAGCTGGACGCGCTGTCCCACACCGAGCTGCTCGAACTCCCGGTGGTGGCAAGGGCGCTGGGGTACAGCGGTTCCCCGGAGACCCTCGACTCGGCGGTGTCGCCGCGCGGTTTCCGGCTGCTGGCGAAGGTGCCGCGGCTGCCCGGGGCGATCATCGACCGGCTGGTGGAGCACTTCGGCGGTCTGCAGAAGCTGCTCGCGGCCAGCGTGGACGATCTCCAGACGGTGGACGGCGTCGGCGAGGCCAGGGCGCGCAGTGTGCGCGAGGGGCTGTCGCGACTGGCCGAGTCGTCGATCCTCGAACGGTACGTGTAGGGGAGTACGCACGAGCGGGGCGCTCACGAGCGCCCCGCCGGCCCTTCCGGGCCCGTCAGTCCTTCGCGAGGACGAACGAGGCGCGCTGCACGGGCTCTCCCGGCGCCTTCGCCTCGACCAGGTACGTACCCGGTCCGGCCTTCCCCGCGGGCGGCGTCGCGCACTTCGGGGCGCTCTTCGCGCGGTCCCACTCGACGGCGTGCTCGACGGTCGCGCCCGCCGGAACCTTCAGGAACACGGCCGCCGCCTTGCGCGGGCAGTCCTTCGAGGACCACACCTCTTCGTCGTCACCGCCGGCCTCCGTGATGGTGAGCACCGCGGCCTTCGGGCCGAAGTCGGCCTTGCACGCGGTCGACGAGGTGTTCTCGGCGATCAGCCGGAACCTCGGCTTCTCGTCGGGTCCGTAGCGCAGTTCGGTCTTGAGGGTCAGCCGCAGCGTGGCGGGCACGCAGTCGGGGAGCGAGGAGCCTGCCGGGACCTGCTGTCCGGCGCTGCCGCCGGCCGTACCGCCCACTCCGCCGCCGGAGCCGGAACCGCCGTCCGTGCCAGCGGCGTTGCCGTCGCCGCCCGTTCCGCTTGAGCCGCCGGAGCCGCCCGCACCGCCGTCCGAACTTCCGCCGCTTCCGCCGTCGTCGCCGCCGGAGCCGCCCGACTCGCCGCCCCCGCCCGGCTGTTCACTGATCGCCGGTCCGGAACCGGAGGGACCGGGAGTGATCGAATCGGTCGGACCCGATCCGGGTGGCCGCGAGTCGTCGTGATTCCCCTTGCCGCCACCGGACGTGACGGCCCATACGATCAGCAACGCGAGCAGCGCAATCAGCGTCGCCGCTACCGCCCTCCGTCGCCAGTAGATGGTGGAGGGAAGCGGACCGATCGGATTACGCAGAGATCCCACGGCGCAAACTGTACGAGAGAACAGCGCCAACTCCCGCCCCACCCGCCGCCATGGGCCGCCGAATTTGCGGATCATCATCCCGGGACGGCCTGTTCCCGCTCCGGACTCCCCCGCGGACACCCTCGGCGTTCGCACGACAGCGGTACGTGACAGCCGTGCGCGACCGGCCGGCCCGGACCGTTCGCCCGTCATGGGGCCAGTTGCCGCAACGGCTCGCGGGGCGTGCCGCCACTTGCCGGAGCGCAGGTCCGGTGGGGCGCGGGACAGAGGGGTGGCCCTATCACTCCAAGGGCTCTTCTGCGGGGCGACACCCCCGTACCCGTGACGTCCGTCTGCCCTTCCGTGCCAGGATCGTCGGTGCGATGACTGCCACGACTGCGACACAGACGCCCCCCGCCTCCCTCCACACCCCTGTGATCGGGTGGTTCGACCAGCACGCCCGCGATCTGCCCTGGCGCCGCCCCGAAGCGGGCGCCTGGGGTGTGATGGTGAGCGAGTTCATGCTGCAGCAGACCCCCGTCAACCGGGTCCTCCCGGTGTACGAGCAGTGGCTGGCCCGCTGGCCGCGCCCCGCCGACCTCGCGGCGGAGCCGCCCGGCGAGGCCGTCCGCGCCTGGGGCCGGCTCGGCTATCCCCGGCGAGCGCTGCGCCTCCACGGGGCCGCCCAGGCAATAGCGGAACGCCATGGCGGAGACGTACCGAGCGAGCACGCCCAGCTGCTCGCCCTGCCCGGCATCGGCGAGTACACGGCGGCGGCCGTGGCCTCGTTCGCCTACCGGCAGCGGCACGCCGTCCTCGACACGAACGTCCGCCGGGTGTTCGCCCGGGCCGCGAGCGGCATCCAGTACCCGCCGAACGCGACCACCGCGGCCGAGCGCAAACTCGCCAGGGCGCTGCTGCCGGAGGAGGACGAGCAGGCGGCACAGTGGGCCGCCGCGACGATGGAGCTCGGGGCCCTCGTCTGCACCGCGAAGAACGAGGACTGCACGCGCTGCCCGATCTCCGGGCAGTGCGCCTGGCGGCTGGCCGGGAAGCCCGCGCACCAGGGGCCCCCGCGCCGCGGCCAGACCTACGCCGGTACGGACCGGCAGGTGCGCGGCAGGCTCCTCGCGGTGTTGCGCGAGTCGGTGACGCCGGTACCGCAGTCGGCACTCGACGCGGTCTGGGAGGAGCCGGTGCAGCGGGCCCGCGCGCTCGACGGCCTGGTCGCCGACGGTCTGGTCGAACCGCTGGCCGGCGGCCAGTACCGGCTGCCGCTGACCTGACCCGACCGGCCCGGCGGGCCTCCCGCCCGCCGGGTGACGGTCCCCGCGGGGCCTTTGTCCCGCTCCTCCCTGCGCTGTTACACAACCGATGGACAGCCGTGCGTCCGCGTACGGCTGCTCCGCACAGCCTCGTGACAACAGCTCCGTAGCGTCACCGACGTCAGCCCGATGACCAGCGGCTGACGGTGGTTCTACGGGGTTTCACGGGGACGGAGGCGGTTGTAATGGCGCAGGGCGAGGTGCTCGGCTTCGAGGAGTACGTACGTACCCGGCAGGACGCACTGCTGCGCAGTGCGCGCCGGCTGGTCCCCGACCCCGTGGACGCGCAGGACCTGCTGCAGACCGCACTGGCCCGCACCTACGGCCGCTGGGACGGCATCGCCGACAAGTCCCTCGCCGACGCCTATCTGCGCCGCGTCATGATCAACACCCGCACCGAGTGGTGGCGGGCGCGCAAGCTGGACGAGGTCCCCACCGAGCAGCTCCCCGACGCCAGCGTCGAGGACGGCACCGAGCAGCGCGCCGACCGCGCCCTGCTGATGGACGTACTCGGCGTCCTGGCTCCCAAGCAGCGCAGCGTGGTCGTGCTGCGACACTGGGAGCAGATGAGCACGGAGGAGACGGCCGCGGCGCTCGGCATGTCGGCCGGTACGGTGAAGAGCACGCTGCACCGCGCGCTGGCGCGACTGCGCCAGGAGCTGGAGAGCAGGGAAGCGGCGGGCCGCGAGGACCGGATCCGGGAGGACCGGGACCGCGCTGTGGCCGGCCGCATCGTGGCGGCCCGTCGGCCGGCACGGTCGCGGACACAGGCAGGGGCGCCCCGGGAGGGGCGTCACGACGAGCGGGGGCGGGAGCGGTGCGCGGCCTGACAGGCAGCGGTGACGACGGCGGCACAGGAGCCGGCGGCGTCACCGGAGGCCCCACGGGGGGCGGGGCCGGCGGCGGGCGGGGACGCCGGCCGGCGGGCTGGGCGGCGAGCAGTACGGCTCTGGCCGGGCTCGCCGTCTTCGGGCTGTTCGCCGTCAGCTGCTCCACCGGCGGCACGGGCACGCGTGACGAGGGGCCTGCGGGCAGCCAGCCGGTCGCCCAGGTCACTCCCAGTTCCACCACACCCTCCACGGCGAAGCCGACGCCCCGGGTCGACGCCGTGAGCCTGCTCAAGGCGGACACCAAGGTCAGCGAGCGGGTCCGGACGGACCTGAGGCCGTGCACCGGTGACGAGTACCCGGTGGACACCTCGTACGGCAGCCTGACCGGCGGCCCCTCCGCCGACGTCGTGGTGAACGTGATGACCTGCGGCGACTCGGTGGGCGTGGGCACGTACGTGTACCGGCCCCGGCCCGACGGCAGGTACGAGAACGTGTTCGCCATCGAGCAGCCCGCGGTCTACGGGACCATCGACCGCGGTGATCTGGTGGTGACGACCCAGGTGTACGGGAAGAAGGACGCGGTCGCCTACCCCTCGGGCGAGGAAGTGGTCACGTACCACTGGGCGAGCAGCCGGTTCAGTGAGCAGGACCGGGTGCACAACGACTTCAACAGAGCCGTCGGAGCCGGAGAAGGGGACTTCCCGGAGCCCGCGGCACCGACGAAGAACTGAGAGCAGTCCGATGGCCGAGACCCATGTCCTGTTCGTCGAGGACGACGACGTCATCCGCGAGGCCACCCAGCTGGCGCTGGAGCGGGACGGCTTCGTGGTCACCGCGATGCCCGACGGCCTGAGCGGCCTGGAGGCGTTCCGGGCCGACCGGCCCGACATCGCGCTGCTCGACGTGATGGTGCCGGGCCTGGACGGGGTCAGCCTCTGCCGGCGCATCCGGGACGAGTCGACCGTTCCCGTGATCATGCTGTCGGCGCGGGCCGACTCGATCGATGTGGTGCTCGGCCTGGAGGCCGGTGCCGACGACTACGTCACCAAGCCGTTCGACGGTGCGGTCCTGGTCGCCAGGATCCGGGCCGTGCTCCGCCGCTTCGGCCATGCGTCGGGCAGCGGTGCGGGCGGCGAGGCCCCGGCGCGGTCCGAGGGCGGTGTGCTGGTCTTCGGTGACCTGGAGATCGACACCGAGGGCATGGAGGTCCGCAGGGGCGGCGAGCAGGTGGCGCTGACCCCGACCGAGATGCGGCTGCTGCTGGAGTTCTCGTCCGCGCCCGGCACGGTGCTCTCCCGGGACAAGCTGCTGGAGCGGGTCTGGGACTACGGCTGGGGCGGTGACACCCGGGTCGTGGACGTCCATGTGCAGCGGCTGCGCACGAAGGTCGGCCAGGACCGCATCGAGACGGTCCGCGGCTTCGGCTACAAGCTCAGGGCATGAGGCGCCTGGCCCTGCGGACGGGCGTCCGCTGGAAGATCAGCATCGCGATCGCGTCGGTCGGCGCCCTGATCGCGGTCGCGCTGAGCCTGGTCGTGCACAACGCCGCCAGGGTCTCGATGCTGGAGAACGCGCGCGAGGTCCAGCTGGAGCGGCTGACCTACGCCCAGCTGCTGTACGAGGCGACGAAGACGAAGAAGGCCGATCCGCGGTTCGGCGCGAAGCTCAACGATCCGACGATGCCGAAGAGCCTGCGCCAGGAGACCCGGCGCAACCGGCGCGCGACGCACGTCGAGGACGGCGGCGGGGTGCCCGACGTGTGGGCGGCCGTACCGCTGGCCAACGGTGACGTGCTCTCGCTGCACACCCGGTTCGCCGACCGGTCCACCACGATCATGGGCGATCTGGACCGGGCCCTGATCATCGGCTCGGTCTCGGTGGTCCTCGGCGGCTCCGCGCTGGGGGTGCTGATCGGCGGCCAGCTCTCGCGCCGGCTGCGCAAGGCGGCGGCCGCGGCGGGGAAGGTCGCGCAGGGCCACACGGACGTACGCGTCAGGGACGCCGTCGGCGGGGTCGTCCGGGACGAGACCGATGAGCTGGCCGGCGCGGTGGACGCCCTGACGGACGCGCTGAACGAGCGGATCGAGGCCGAGCGCCGGGTCACCGCGGACATCGCGCACGAGCTGCGCACCCCCGTGACGGGGCTGCTGACGGCTGCCGAGCTGCTGCCGCCCGGGCGGCCGACCGAGCTCGTACGGGACCGGGCGCAGGCGATGCGCACGCTGGTCGAGGACGTACTGGAAGTGGCCCGGCTGGACAGCGCGTCCGAGCGGGCCGAGCTGCAGGAGATCGCGCTGGGTGAGTTCGTCGGCCGCCGGGTGGCGCTGCTGGACCCGCAGGTGCGGGTGCAGGTGGTCCACGAGTCGTGGGTCAGCACCGATCCGCGCCGGCTGGAGCGCATCCTGGGCAATCTGCTGGGCAACGCAGCCAAGCACGGCTCCACGCCGGTGGAGGTCACGGTCGAGGGCCGGGTGGTGCGCATCCGCGATCACGGTGCGGGGTTCCCGGCGGCGCTGCTGCGGGAGGGGCCGAGCCGCTTCCGTACCGGATCCACCGACCGGGCCGGGCACGGGCACGGGCTGGGGCTGACGATCGCGGCCGGTCAGGCCCGGGTGCTCGGTGCCCGGCTGACCTTCCGCAACGCGGCGCCCGAGGGCGCAGCGGAGGGCGCGGGCGGCGCGATCGCCGTCCTGTGGCTGCCCGAGCACGCACCGACCGACACGGGCAGCTACCCGATGCTGCAGCTGGCCGAGCAGCGCCGCCCGGCCGCGGGCGATGACGCGCATCTGCGTGGCGGGGAGCGGCCGGGCCGCTGAGCGTCCGTACAGCAGGAAGGGGCCCCGGGACGCATGCGTCCCGGGGCCCCTTCACAGGCCGGAGGCTAGACGGCGGCGTCGGTCACCGGGGCGGACTCCGGGCCGGCTCCCCGCAGCGGCACCTCCTTGACGAACACCGCCGCCACCAGGGCGATGAGTCCGACCGAGGCCCCGACCAGGAAGGCGATGTGCGTACCGGACGCCACCGCGTACTCGTACGCCTCGCGCACCGGCACCGGCAGTTTCGCCAGGCTCGCCGCGTCCAGCTGCGCGCCGTGCATGGTGGCGCCCGCGCCACCGCGGGCGGCCATCTCGTCGCTCACCCGTCCGGTGAACAGCGCGCCCATGATGGCGACACCGAAGGAGCTGCCGAGCGTACGGAACAGGGTGGTGGAGGACGAGGCGACGCCCATGTCCTTCAGCTCGACGCTGTTCTGCGCGACGAGCATCGTGATCTGCATCAGGAAGCCCATGCCCGCGCCGAGCACCGCCATGTAGACGCCGGAGGTGAACCGGCTGGTGCCCGTGTCCATGGTGGAGAGCAGGAAGAGTCCGGTGACCATCAGGATCGATCCCACGATCGGGAAGATCTTGTAGCGGCCGCTGCTGGTGGTGATCCGGCCGGCGACCAGCGAGACGATCATCATCGCCAGCAGCATCGGCAGGAGCAGCAGTCCGGAGTTGGTCGCGGACGCGCCCTGGACGGACTGCTGGAACAGCGGCAGGTAGAGCACCGCGCCGAACATCACGAAGCCCGCCATGAAGCCGACCACGGACATCAGGGTGAAGTTGGCGTTGCGGAAGATGTGGAGCGGGATGATCGGCTCGGCGGCCTTGGTCTCCACGAAGACGAAGCCGGCCAGCGAGGCGACGCCGATGGCGATGAGCTCCATGATGACGGCGGAGTTCCAGTCGTACTCCGAGCCGCCCCAGGTGGTCACCAGCACGATCGCGGTGATGCCGACCGTCAGCAGTCCGGCGCCGAGGTAGTCGACCTTCGCCTTGGTGCGTTCCCGCTTGGGCAGGTGCAGCACGATGGTGATCATGGCCAGGGCGACGGCGCCCAGCGGCAGGTTGATGTAGAAGCTCCAGCGCCAGCCGAGGTGGTCGGTGATGGTGCCGCCGACCAGCGGTCCGCCGATCATCGCGATCGCCATCACGCCGGCCATCATGCCCTGGTACTTGCCGCGCTCACGGGGCGGCACGAGATCGCCGATGATCGCCATGACACCGACCATCAGACCGCCGGCACCCAGGCCCTGCACGGCCCGGAAGCCGATCAGCTGGCCCATGTCCTGGGACATGCCGCTGAGGACCGAGCCGATCAGGAAGATCACGATGGACGTGAGGAAGATGCCCTTGCGCCCGTACATGTCGCCGAGCTTGCCCCAGATGGGGGTGGAGGCCGCGGTGGCCAGGGTGTAGGCGGTGACGACCCAGGAGAGGTGTTCGAGACCGCCGAGGTCACCGACGATGGTCGGCATCGCGGTGCCGACGATCAGGTTGTCGAGCATGGCCAGCAGCATGGCGATCATCAGGGCGAGCACCACCACCCGGACGCTGCGCTGCTGCGGCCCCGGTTTTCCCGCCGGTCCGGACGAGGCGTCGTCCGCCTTCCTGTCCGCCGCCTTCATCAGGTCCGCCATGTTCCCCAACTCCCCAGATCCCCGATACCGGACCACTTACTTGCCGCCCGGCTAGTTGACTACACTAGGGGAAAGTAACCCCGTAACTAGCCGGGCGTCAAGTACGTTTTATTGGGAGAGCAGCCATGGGCAGCACGCCACAGCCGCGCCGGGGCAACACCCGTCAGCGCATCCAGGACGTCGCTCTGGAGCTCTTCGCCGAGCAGGGTTACGAGAAGACCTCGCTGCGCGAGATCGCGGAGCACCTCGACGTCACCAAGGCAGCGCTCTACTACCACTTCAAGACCAAGGAAGACATCCTCGTCAGCATCTTCGAGGACCTCAACCGTCCCATCGAGGAGCTGATCGCCTGGGGCGCGACACAGCCGCGCACCCTGGAGACGAAGAAGGAGATCCTCAGCCGCTACAGCGACGCGCTGGCCGGCGCCGCCCCGCTCTTCCGCTTCATGCAGGAGAACCAGGCGACCGTGCGCGACCTGAGTATCGGCGACACGATCAAGGGCCGGATCCTGGGACTCGTCGACCTGATCAAGGATCCCGACGCCCCGCTCACCGATCAGGTGCGCTGCTTCAGCGCACTCTTCACGATGCACGCCGGGATCTTCGCGCTGAGAGACGTCGAAGGCGACCCCGAGGACAAGCGCAAGGCCGTCCTCGAAGTCGCCGTCGAACTGGTCACCCGGGCCCATGACCCGGGTTCCGCCCAGTAGCGTCCCCCGACAGGGGGTGGTGTCGCGGTCGGATCAGACCGAGACGCCCTCCTTGTGCAGGTAGTTGACCGGGTTGACCGCCGAACCGTAGTTCGGGGTGGTGCGGATCTCGAAGTGCAGGTGCGGGCCGCTGGAGTTGCCGGTGTTGCCGGACAGGGCGATCTTCTGGCCCTTCTTCACGTGCTGGCCGATGTGCACCTTGATCTTCGAGAGGTGCGCGTACTGGGAGTACGTGCCGTTGCTGTGCTTGATCACGATGGCGTTGCCGTACGCGGGACCGTCGCCGCCACCGTTCGGGCCGGCCTTCACGATGGTGCCCTTGTGCGCGGCCTCGACCTTGGTGCCGATCGGCACGGCGAAGTCCTGGCCGGAGTGCTTGTGCGACCAGCGGCTGCCGTCGTTGCCGAAGCTGGCGCTCAGCTCGTAGTGGTGGACCGGGGTCTCCCAGCCGAGCTTCGCGGCCCTCTTGGCGGCCGCCTTCTTCTTGGCCGCGGCCTTCTTCTTGGCCGCTTCGGCCTTCTTCGCCGCGGCGTGCTTGGCCGCCTTGCCCTGCGCGACCGCCTGCTGGGCGACCGAGTCGGCGGTGGTGGTGCTCGCCAGGCTCGCGGCGCCGGTGGTACCCGTCGTGCCGGCCGCGAACGCAGCGCCCGCACCGAGAACCATCGACGTCCCCAGGCCGGCTGCCACCACGGCGCCACGGACACGGGAAGCGGACGGGCGGCGGGACTGGAACGTAACGCGCTTCGACATAAGCGGAAGACCTCCGGAGATGACTGGACCCGGCGTTCGTGCCGGGCTGGCCATTCCTTGGTAACCCGGACCCCCGCCGGTGCTCAAACCCCCCATCTACGAAGAAAAGCCGTAGCCGGAGCCCGGGGAATTCGCCGCCGACGGTCCCGGACGGCGGCCTCCGCGCACAGCCGGAAGTCTTCGGCCGGACAGGTTTAACCCCAGTTCGAACCCGACCTAAACGGACACAGCCCCGCCATCCGGGCAGTTCACCCCAAACCCCTGAAGGTCCCGCCGGGCGCAGGGCCGAAGGTCCCGCCCGCGATCATGCCCGTTGCTCCTAAGGCACCTAGTAGGCCTCAAATGGGCTGTGCGCCTTGTCACCGGCGGTGGGACCAAGGGCTGTCCGTTTCGGGACCTTCGGCCTGCAACCGATCGCCGCCCCGCGGCCTCCCCCTGCATGACGGGCAGGCCGGATACCTGCTTCGCGTGCAGGGCCACGAGCCGCTTGGCGCCCCCGTCGTCGCCAGGTTCCACCGCCGCAGTCGCCGCTGCCGTCGTTGCAGGCCCGGCACAGCTTCCCGCTGCCGGTGTGGTGTGCGGTCCGCGGCTACGGGCCGGGAGCGGGCGTGGGTCCGGCCGGAGCCGACGCGAGCGGGAGCGGGCAGGGGCTAGCCGGAGCCGACGCGACCGGGACATCTCCGTGACGCGTGCCGTCACGCTGCACTCCGCAGCAAAGGGCCACGACAGGGGCACAGCAAAGGGCCACAGCAAAAGGGCGGCCCCGGACCGGTGTGAACCGGTCCGGGGCCGCCCCTTCGGACGCTCGGGCGCTAGGCGCCTGTCACGCTTCCTTCGTCATGTTCGGGCCGGCGCCGCCTGCCGCCTGCTCGATCGGAGGGACGTCGGGCAGAGCCGACTTCTCCTCGCCACGGAAGGTGAACTTCTTCTCCTCACCCTCGCCCTCGGTGCCGACGACCACGATGTGACCGGGGCGCAGCTCACCGAAGAGGATCTTCTCGGAGAGGATGTCCTCGATCTCGCGCTGGATCGTCCGGCGCAGCGGCCGGGCGCCCATCACGGGGTCGTAGCCCTTCTTCGCCAGGAGCGACTTCGCTTCCGCGCTGAGCTCGATGCCCATGTCGCGGTCCTTCAGCCGCTCGTCCACCTTGGCGAGCATGAGGTCGACGATCTGGATGATGTCTTCCTCGGTGAGCTGGTGGAAGACGACCGTGTCGTCGACACGGTTGAGGAACTCGGGCCGGAAGTGCTGCTTGAGCTCTTCGTTGACCTTCGTCTTCATCCGCTCGTAGTTCGTCTTCACGTCGCCCTGGGCCGCGAAGCCCAGGTTGAAGCCCTTGGAGATGTCCCGGGTCCCGAGGTTGGTCGTCATGATGATGACCGTGTTCTTGAAGTCCACCACCCGGCCCTGGGAGTCGGTCAGGCGACCGTCCTCCAGGATCTGGAGCAGGGAATTGAAGATATCGGGGTGGGCCTTCTCGACCTCGTCGAAGAGGACGACGGAGAACGGCTTGCGGCGCACCTTCTCGGTGAGCTGGCCGCCCTCCTCGTAACCCACGTAACCGGGGGGAGAGCCGAAGAGACGCGAGACCGTGTGCTTCTCGCTGAACTCCGACATGTCGAGGGCGATCAGCGCGTCCTCGTCACCGAAGAGGAATTCGGCGAGCGTCTTGGAGAGCTCGGTCTTACCGACACCGGACGGACCGGCGAAGATGAACGAGCCACCGGGGCGCTTCGGGTCCTTCAGACCGGCTCGCGTACGGCGGATCGCCTGCGAGAGGGCCTTGATGGCGTCCTTCTGGCCGATGACGCGCTTGTGCAGCTCGTCCTCCATGCGCAGCAGACGGGAGGACTCCTCCTCCGTCAGCTTGAAGACCGGGATGCCGGTCGCGGTGGCGAGGACCTCGGCGATGAGCTCGCCGTCGACCTCGGCCACGACGTCCATGTCGCCGGCCTTCCACTCCTTCTCGCGCTTGGCCTTCGCCGCCAGCAGCTGCTTCTCCTTGTCGCGGAGAGACGCCGCCTTCTCGAAGTCCTGGGAGTCGATGGCCGACTCCTTGTCGCGGCGCACGCCCGCGATCTTCTCGTCGAACTCGCGGAGGTCCGGCGGCGCGGTCATCCGGCGGATGCGCATCCGGGAACCGGCCTCGTCGATCAGGTCGATCGCCTTGTCCGGCAGGAAGCGGTCCGAGATGTACCGGTCGGCCAGCGTCGCGGCCTGGACCAGCGCCTCGTCCGTGATGGACACGCGGTGGTGGGCCTCGTAGCGGTCGCGCAGACCCTTGAGGATCTCGATGGTGTGCTGCAGCGACGGCTCCGCGACCTGGATGGGCTGGAAGCGGCGCTCGAGAGCGGCGTCCTTCTCCAGGTGCTTGCGGTACTCGTCGAGCGTGGTGGCACCGATGGTCTGGAGCTCGCCTCGCGCCAGCATGGGCTTGAGGATGCTCGCCGCGTCGATCGCGCCCTCGGCGGCGCCCGCACCCACCAGGGTGTGGAGCTCGTCGATGAACAGGATGATGTCGCCGCGGGTGCGGATCTCCTTGAGGACCTTCTTCAGGCGCTCCTCGAAGTCACCGCGGTAGCGGGAGCCCGCGACCAGCGCACCGAGGTCGAGGGTGTAGAGGTGCTTGTCCTTGAGGGTCTCGGGCACCTCGCCCTTGACGATGGCCTGCGCCAGGCCCTCGACGACCGCCGTCTTGCCGACGCCGGGCTCGCCGATGAGGACCGGGTTGTTCTTCGTACGGCGGGACAGCACCTGCATGACCCGCTCGATCTCCTTCTCGCGCCCGATGACCGGGTCGAGCTTGGATTCACGAGCGGCCTGGGTGAGGTTCCGGCCGAACTGGTCGAGCACCAGGGACGTGGAGGGCGTGCCCTCCGCGGGGCCGCCGGCTGTGGCGGCCTCCTTGCCTCCCGAGTACCCGGAGAGCAGCTGGATGACCTGCTGGCGGACCCGGTTCAGGTCGGCGCCCAGCTTCACGAGGACCTGGGCTGCGACGCCCTCGCCCTCGCGGATCAGGCCGAGCAGGATGTGCTCGGTGCCGATGTAGTTGTGGCCGAGCTGAAGGGCCTCGCGGAGCGACAGCTCCAGGACCTTCTTGGCTCGGGGAGTGAAGGGGATGTGGCCGGACGGGGCCTGCTGGCCCTGACCGATGATCTCCTCCACCTGCTGGCGGACCGCCTCGAGCGAAATCCCGAGGCTCTCCAGGGCCTTAGCGGCGACACCCTCACCCTCGTGGATCAGGCCCAGGAGGATGTGCTCGGTGCCGATGTAGTTGTGGTTGAGCATCCGGGCTTCTTCCTGAGCCAGGACGACAACCCGCCGCGCGCGGTCGGTGAACCTCTCGAACATCGTTAATCGCTCCTCAGAGCGGTCAGGCAGTAAGGGGTCGGTCCCCTCCCTGTCCTTCCGCAGCTTAGTCCCGCAAGCGGGGACCGCTCATTTCAACTGCCGACACCCGGCCCTGCTTCCCGGGGGATCTGCTGCCCCGAACGCCGACAACTGCTCCAACCCGATGGTGCGAGACGATGTTCCCGCAGGCCAGGCAGATACCCCTATCGCCAGTACGCCGATGGCGAACGTGAGACGTCCGGTGGCTTGCGTGTCGCCCCTCCCCACTAGGGATGTCTTACCCGCAATTACAGACAGTCCATGCGGCGTACGCGGGTTCCCTCCGCTACGGGCGAACATCTTCGTACTCCCGAATGCGCCCGTACGCCCCCAACCCGGACACACTATGCGTTCGATCAAGAACTCTGCGTAACTCCTGGGGTGGATCGGGAGTTCTTCCCACATGGCCCTCACCGTCCCGCCGCCCCGAACCGCGTCCCCCGCAGAGCGGGGTGGCCGCGCCGATGGCCCGTCACGCGACGCGTGGGCCCGGTGGTACGAGGAGGAGCTCGGCTGGGCGACGGCGGGCAGCGCCCCGGTGCGCCTGCTGACCGGGCTGCGGTTCGACGCGCTCGTCGTCCCCGCGGCCGCGGGTCACGCGGCGCTGCGGCGGGTGGGCCGGACCGGTCCTGTGACGTTGACGGGCCGGCGGATGACCCTGCTGGTGGCGCCGGGGAGCGCCGACGAACTGCCCGGGCTGCTCGACTGGCTGGAGTGGGGCGGGGTCGCCCTCGCGATCGGCGCCCTCGGCGCGGGTGGCCGGATCACCGCTCCGCCCCCGCCGGGCCGGCCGGGTCCGCCGGGGGCCGCCGTATGGCTGCGACCCCCCTGTCCACCGCACGAGCAGGGGGAGGAGCCGGTCCTCCCGGCCCTCTCCGGCTTCGGGAGCAGGGGTGGGGATACTCCCGATCTCATCCGGCTCGTGGACGCCGTGGCGACGGAATGCCATCGGGCCCGGTTGATGCGTGCCCGTACGGGACCGCGCACCGGTGGAACGACTGCTCAGCCGTTGGCCTTCTCGTAAGCCTCACGGATGTCCGCGGGAACACGGCCGCGGTCATTCACGCTGTGGCCGTTCTCGCGCGCCCACTTACGGATCTCGGCGGTGTCCTTGTTGCCACCGGGAACGGCGCGGCCCTTGCCACGTCCGGACGCGGCACGGCCACCGGTACGCCGGCCGCTCTTCGCGTAGGGCTCGAGAAGCGTCCGGAGCTTGTCCGCGTTGGTCGTGGTGAGGTCGATCTCGTACGTCTTGCCATCCAGCGCGAACGTGACGGTCTCGTCCGCCTCGCCGCCGTCGAGGTCGTCAACAAGAAGGACCTGAACCTTCTGTGCCACCGGATTTCCTTTCATCGAAAATGGAGTACGCGGAAAGGAAACCGCTTTTCCCCGGAAAACACAAACCCCCGGGAGAGGTTCAGGAGCGCAAGAAGACGGGAAACGTGCGCGATTCGGACATAGGGATCGGGCTTCTTCCGGCGGTCACAGGTGCAGAAGCATCCGGCTGTTGCCCAAGGTGTTCGGCTTCACTCGTTCGAGACCGAGGAACTCCGCGACTCCCTCGTCATAGGAACGCAGCAGCTCGCTGTAGACATCTCCGTCGACCGGAGTCTCTCCGATCTCCACGAAGCCGTGCTTCGCGAAGAAGTCGACTTCGAAGGTGAGACAGAAAACCCGTCGCACACCGAGCCAGCGGGCGGTCTGCAACAACTTGTCCAGGACTTGATGCCCGACTCCGGCACCCTTGATGCTGTGATCGACCGCGAGAGTACGGACTTCGGCCAGGTCTTCCCACATCACATGGAGTGCGCCGCAGCCGATGACCCTGGCGTCCTCGTCGCGTTCGGCGATCCAGAACTCCTGGATGTCCTCGTAAAGCGTCACCGTCGCTTTGTCGAGCAGGATGCCTTCTCGTACGTAGCCGTCGAGGAGACGGCGGACCGAGGCCACATCGCTCGTCCTGGCACGTCGGACGGTGATGGCGACGTTTATAACCGACTCTTCGGTATGGAAATCGGTTCGCGGATGCTCTGAGGACATACCCCGACGCTATCGTCCGGCCTCCGGCCGCGCGTCATCGGCCGCTTCGGCGGTCTCTTCACCCGTCTCTTCGCCGGCCGACGGCACGGCATCCTCGGGAAGAGTGGGCAGAACGATCCGCATGGCGTCCCGGAGGGCCTCACGCTGCTCGGCCGACATCATGCCGAAGAACGCGACCAGCGCGGCGGCGGGGTTGTCACTGCGTGACCAGGCTTCGTTCATCAGCGCGGCCGAGTACGCGGCACGGGTGGAGACCGCCGTATATCGATAAGCGCGGCCGTCCACTTCCCGGCGCACCCAGCCCTTCTGATGGAGATTGTCCATTACCGTCATGACGGTGGTGTAGGCGATGGACCGCTCCTGCTGAAGGTCCTCAAGGACTTCCCGCACGGTGACCGGACGGTTCCATTGCCAGACCCGCGTCATCACGGCGTCTTCCAGCTCTCCCAATTGACGGGGCACAGCGTCACCTTAGTGTCAGATGTCTGGAATGGCCGGTTATTTACACAACGAAAGGGCGCACGGCTCTCTCGGGAGCCGTACGCCCTTCGTACGTGCGGTGTGCGGAAATGCGGGACGGGGAGGTCAGACCCCGTCGGCGCGCGGCGTCTGGTGCGCCGCTTCCGCCCGGGTGATCGCGGCGTCCACGGCCGCGTCCTCCTTGGCCTTGTTCGGCCCGCCCTGGCTCTTGACGATCGTCACGACCAGGCCGATGAAGAAGGCGGCCATCACCACGGGCGGCACAAGCGCGGATACGTAGTCCATGGCGTCCAGAGTAGCGAGCCCTGCCGGGCCCGGTGAAAGGCCCTACCCCGCGGCGCGCTGCTGCGGTGGGGGAACCGGGCGGCGGCGGGGCGGGAAGACCTCCGAGGGCTTCGGCGCCGGGCGCTCGGAGGGCGCCGCCGGACGGGCCGGGGCCGCCGGCGTCCTCGGCTTCTCGGGCTCCGCGACCCGGCCGCCGGGCAGCGCGAGCAGCCGGCTGCGGGGTGCGGGGGCCGTCGCGGGCACCGCCCGTCCGGCGAGGCGGGCCCGCACCGAACGCTCCGCGAGCACCTGGCAGCGCTCCAGGAGCGCCGCGGCGACCGGACCGCCGCGCAGGGCGCGCAGCGCGGCCAGATCCTCGGGGCGGGGGTCGTAACCGGCGGCCAGGGCGTCCTGGAGCAGCTCCAGGTAGCCGCTGAGGGAGCCGGGGAGGGCGTTGCGGTAGCGGACGAGGTCGGCGAGGAGGAAGGCGCGCAGCCGTCCGGCCTCGCCCGCCGCCTCGTCGACGGAGCCCGCCAGCCGGAGGCAGTCCTGGACGTCCTCGTCGGGCAGGGGCGCGGGGTGGAGGGCGATGGCGAGGGCGCGTCGGAGCACTCGCAGCTCGTCCGCACTGAACGCCATACCGCCGCGTGATCCGTAGGGCGTGGGCATAGCGCGACAATACGTGCTAAATGGACAAAATCCGTTTAACTGGCCGTCGGCGGCGCGGCGGCTCCGGTGAGCCACCGCGCCGGGAACCTCCCGGTTCGGGGCCGCGCGGCTACAGGCGCGACACGTTCCGCTCGTACACCAGGCGCAGCCCGATGAGCGTCAGCCAGGGCTCGTGCTCGTCGATGACCGAGGACTCGTTCAGCACCATCGGAGCAAGGCCGCCGGTCGCGATGACGGTGACGTCGTCGGGGTCGGCCGCCAGTTCCTTCTTCATGCGTCCGACGACACCGTCGACCTGGCCGGCGAAGCCGTAGATGATGCCCGCCTGCATGGCCTCGACGGTGTTCTTCCCGATCACGCTGCGCGGCCGGGCCAGTTCGATCTTGCGCAGCTGGGCGCCCTTGACGCCGAGCGCCTCGACCGAGATCTCGATACCGGGCGCGATGACACCGCCGGTGTACTCCCCCCGGGCGGACACCGCGTCGAAGGTGGTGGCCGTGCCGAAGTCGACGACGATCGCCGGACCGCCGTACAGGTCGACGGCGGCGACCGCGTTGATGATGCGGTCCGCGCCGACCTCCTTCGGGTTGTCCATGAGGATCGGCACGCCGGTCTTGATGCCCGGCTCGACGAGGACGGCGGGGACGTCGCCGTAGTAGCGGCGGGTCACCTCGCGCAGCTCGTGCAGGACGGCCGGGACGGTGGAGCAGATGGCGATGCCCTCGATGCCGTCGCCCAGCTCCATGCCCAGCAGCGGGTGCATGCCCATCAGGCCCTGGAGGAGGACCGCGAGCTCGTCCGCGGTGCGCCGTGCGTCGGTGGAGATCCGCCAGTGCTCGACGATCTCCTCACCGTCGAACAGGCCGAGGACCGTGTGGGTGTTGCCGACGTCGATGGTGAGCAGCATCAGGCGCCGGCCCCGTCGGAGTCGCGGAAGTCCAGGCCGATGTCGAGGATCGGCGAGGAGTGGGTCAGCGCGCCGACCGCCAGGTAGTCCACGCCCGCGTCCGCGTACGCGCGGGCGGAGTCCAGGGACAGCCGGCCCGAGGACTCCAGGACCGCGCGGCCGCCGACGAGCGCGACGGCCTCGGCGGTCTGCGACGGGGTGAAGTTGTCCAGCAGGATCAGGTCGGCTCCCGCGTCCAGGACCTCGGTGACCTGCTGCATCGTGTCGACCTCGACCTCGATCGCGAGGTCCGGGAACTCGTCCCTGACCCGCTTGAAGGCCTCGGCGACGCCGCCCGCCGCGATCACGTGGTTGTCCTTGACCAGCGCGGCGTCGGACAGCGACATCCGGTGGTTGACGCCGCCGCCGCAGCGCACCGCGTACTTCTCCAGGGCGCGCAGGCCGGGCGTCGTCTTGCGGGTGTCACGGACCTTGGCCCTGGTGCCCTCCAGCACATCGGCCCAGGCACGGGTGGCGGTCGCGATGCCGGAGAGCCGGCACAGCAGGTTGAGCGCGCTGCGCTCGCCGGTCAGCAGGTCGCGGGTGCGGGTGGTGACCGTCAGCAGCTTCTGCCCGGGGGCGACACGGTCGCCGTCCTCGACGTGCCGCTCGACCTCGAACTCGTCCGTGCAGACGATGGACAGCACGGCCTCGGCGACGCGCAGACCGGCCACGACGCCCGCCTCACGGGCGGTGAAGTCGCCGGTGGCCACCGCGTCCTCGGGGACGGTGGCGACGGTCGTGACGTCCACCCCGCCGTCGAGGTCCTCCTCGATGGCGACGTGCGCGACGTCCTCGACGGTGACCGGGTCCAGGCCCGCCGCGGCCAGGAGCTGGGCGAGCGCGGGGTCCAGTCCGCACTCCAGCGCGTCCAGGTCGTAGCCGTCCTCCCCGCCGCAGCCGCAGCCGTCACCGCAGCCGCCCGCGGCAGGTGCGGGCGCGCCGATCTGGATCAGCGGTACGTCCACGGGTGTGGGGCGCGGATTCTCTTCGGGCGTGCTCACGGTTACGGCTCCTCGGGAGTGGGGTGGGTGGTGCCTGTTGCTGCGCAGTCTGCTGCCCCGGACGGCTGTACGGGCCCGAACGCCTCGGTATCCGTCCGACGGAGGACCAGCTGCCGGTCCGGGGTGAGCCGCACGACGAGATGGCGGCGCCAGTTCTCGTCGTCGCGCTCGGGCCGGTCCTTGCGCCAGTGGCAGCCGCGGGTCTCCTCGCGCTGCCGGGCGGCGGCGACCAGGACCCGGGAGACCAGGAGCAGGTTGGTGACCTCCCAGGCGTCGACGCCGGGCACCGCGGCCTTCGGGTCGGCCGCCCCGGCCCGCAGGGCCGCGCTGCGGTGCAGGTCCTCCAGCTCGTCCGCCGCGGTGACGAGGCTGTCCGCCGAGCGCAGGACACCGGCGCCGCGGGTCATGATGCGCTGGATCGTGGTCCGCGCCTCGGGGGCCATGAGCGGGGAGGGCGCGGGGTCCGTGCTGACGGCCTCGCCCGCGCGGGGCCGCTCCTCGACGATGTCCGCCGCGATGCGCTCGGCGAAGACGAGCCCTTCCAGGAGCGAGTTGGACGCCAGCCGGTTCGCGCCGTGCACCCCGGTGCACGCGACCTCGCCGCAGGCGTACAGGCCGGGCACGGTGGTGCGGCCCCGCAGGTCGGTACGGACGCCACCGGATGCGTGGTGCGCGGCCGGGGCGATCGGTATCGCCTCGGTGACCGGGTCGATGCCGTGGGCCCGGCAGGCGGCCAGGATCGTGGGGAAGCGCTGCTCCCACATCTCGGCGCCGAAGTGGCGGGCGTCGAGGTACATGTGCTCGGTGCCGTGCAGCTGCATCTGGCGGGTGATGGCCTTGGCGACGATGTCGCGCGGGGCCAGCTCCGCCAGTTCGTGCTGCCCGACCATGAACCGCGTCCCGTGCGCGTCGACGAGGTGGGCGCCCTCGCCCCGTACCGCTTCCGAGACGAGCGGCTGCTGGCCCTCGGCGCCGCTGCCGAGGAAGAGGACCGTGGGGTGGAACTGGACGAATTCGAGGTCCGAGACCTCCGCGCCGGCCCGCAGCGCGAGCGCCACCCCGTCGCCGGTGGAGACCGGCGGGTTGGTGGTGGCGGAGAAGACCTGGCCCATGCCACCGGTGGCGAGGACCACCGCGGGGGCGTTGACCGCGCCGACGCCGTCGTGCTGGCCCTCGCCCATGACGTGCAGGGTGACGCCCGCGGTACGGCCCTCGGCGTCGGTGAGGAGGTCGAGCACGAGGGCGTTCTCGACGGTGTGCAGGGCGGCCTCGCGGACCGCTTCGACCAGGGCGCGGGAGATCTCCGCACCGGTCGCGTCGCCGCCCGCGTGGGCGATGCGGCGGCGGTGGTGGCCGCCCTCGCGGGTCAGCGCGATGTCGCCGTCGTCCGTGGTGTCGAAGTGGGCACCGGTGCCGATGAGCCGGCGCACCGCGTCGGGTCCCTCGGTGACCAGGGTGCGCACCGCCGCCTCGTCGCAGAGGCCCGCACCGGCGACCAGGGTGTCGTCCAGGTGCTGCTCGGGGGTGTCGCCCTCGCCGAGCGCGGCAGCGACGCCGCCCTGGGCCCAGCGGGTGGAGCCGTCGTCGAGGCGGGCCTTGGTGACGACGACGGTGGCGAGGCCGGCGGCGGCGCAGCGCAGCGCGGTGGTGAGTCCGGCGACGCCGGAACCGACGACCACGACATCGGCGTCGATGGACCAGCCGGGGGCGGGGGCGGTCAGCCGTATTCCGGTCACGGGGTGGCTCCGAAGGTCAGCGGGATGTTGTCGATGAGGCGGGTGGCGCCCACCCGTGCGGCGACGGCGAGGATCGCGTCGCCCGCGGTGCGGTCGTCGGGGATCTCGGTGAAGTCCGCCGGGTCCACGAGCGCCAGGTAGTCGAGGTCGAGCGGGGGCTGTGCGGACGCCGCGTCGTCCAGGATCGAGCGGGCGGCGGCGCGCACCGCGGCGGGGCCGCCGTCCGGCCGGGCGCGGGCGACGGCCTGGGCGTCGGCGGCCAGTCTGGCCTCGCCGAGCCGGGTGAGCCCGGCGGCCCGGTCCTCCGTGGCCCCGGTGGTCTGCGCGCGGGCGTGCAGCGCCTGCTGGGCGGCGAGCCGGTCCCGGGCCGCGAACAGGGCGCCGGACAGGGCGAGCGCGGTGTGGCGCTCGTGCGGGTCGAGGAAACGGTTGCGGCTGGAGAGCGCGAGCCCGTCCGGCTCCCGGGCCGTCTCCACGCCCACGATCTCCACCGGGAAGTTCAGATCGCGCACCATGCGGCGGATCAGCGCCAGCTGCTGGGCGTCCTTCTGCCCGAAGAAGGCGACGTCGGGACGGGTGAGGTGGAGCATCTTGGCGACGACGGTGAGCATCCCGTCGAAGTGCCCGGGGCGCGAGGCGCCTTCGAGGCGCTCGCCCATCGGGCCCGCCGAGATCCGCACCTGCGGCTCGCCGCCGGGGTAGACCTCGTCGACGGACGGCGCGAACACCGCGTCGGCGCCGGCCGCGCCGGCCACCGAGAGGTCCGCGTCCAGGGTGCGCGGGTAGCGGTCGAGGTCGGCCGCCTCCCCGAACTGGAGCGGGTTGACGAAGACCGTGACGACGACCTGGCCGGCCGGGCCGGCCATCGCGCGTGCGGTGTGGATCAGGGAGGCGTGGCCCTCGTGCAGGGCGCCCATCGTCATGACGACGGCCCGCTCGCCCCGGGACGCGGCGGCCGAGCCGTCCGGCTCCGTGCCGGGGGCGTACGTCGCCAGCTCGGCCGCGGTGCGGAGCAGGGTGGCGGCGGATTCGGTCATCGGGACTCCTCCGGTCCGGTGCCGGTGCTTCCGGCGGTGCCCGGGTCCGCGGAGCCGTCGGCCAGGACGCCGAGCAGGTCCTCTGCGAACTCCGGCTTGAGCATGCCGTGGGCGAGGGCGCGGTCGGCGGTGGCGCGGGCCATCGCGACGTAACCGGCCACCGTCTGCGGGGCGTGCGCGCGCAGCTCCCCGATGTGCGCGGCGACCGTGCCGGCGTCGCCGCGGGCGACCGGGCCGGTCAGCGCGGCGTCACCGGAGCGCAGGGCGTTGTCGAGCGCGGCGCCGAGCAGCGGGCCGAGCATCCGGTCGGGGGCGGCGACCCCCGCCGTGCGCAGCAGCTCCATGGACTGGGCGACCAGGGTGACCAGGTGGTTCGCGCCGAGGGCGAGGGCGGCGTGGTAGAGCGGGCGGGACTCCTCGGCGATCCACTCGGGCTCGCCGCCCATCTCGATGACCAGGGCCTCCGCGGCGAGCCTCAGCGGCTCGGGGGCGGTGACCCCGAAGGAGCAGCCGGCCAGCCGCTGGATGTCCACGGAGGTGCCGGTGAAGGTCATCGCGGGGTGCAGGGCGAGCGGGAGGGCGCCGGCCCGCAGCGCGGGGTCGAGCACCTTCGTCCCGTACCGCCCCGAGGTATGGACGATCAGCTGGCCGGGGCGGACCGCACCGGTCTCGGCGAGGCCCTCGACGAGCCCCGGCAGGGCGTCGTCGGGCACCGTCAGCAGCACCAGTTCGGCGCGCGCCAGGACCTCGGCGGGCGTTACGAGGGGGACGTCGGGAAGCAGGGCCGCGGCGCGGCGCACCGAGGCGTCGGAGACGCCCGACACGGCGACCGGGCGGTGCCCGGCGAGGGCGAGCGAGGCGGCGAGGGCGGGGCCGACACGGCCCGCTCCCACGACGCCGACGGTGAGCCGGGCGGGTCGGTCCCTCGCGTCGAGGGGCTCCTTGGGGGCTGTTGCATTCACGCGGCAGTGGCCTTCCGTTCCAGTCCGCGGGGGGTACCGGACGACTTCTCTGCATGCTACGCCAGCGTTTCGCCCGGGCTTCCGGCTGTCCACAGGCTGTGGGAAACCCCCCGGGGGCGCCCGTAACCCGATGGGCAGGCACTGCGTTCTGCGTGATGATCGTCCCATGGCAGACGAATACGAGCAGGTGCGCGACGAGGCGGCGGACGGGGCCCGGCTCCCGGGCGGACACCGGGACGAGGACGAGGACCGGCAGCGGCTGCGCCGCATCACCGCGTGGCGCCAGGCCGAGCGGATCCTGTCCCGGCCGCCGGTGGACCGGTCGCTCGGCGAGCAGCTGGCGTCCCTGACCGCGGGCGCGGCCACGGTCACCGATCTCGACCGGCCCGCCGACATCTACGGCGACGGCGTCGTCGCCGAGCTGGAGGAGCGGATCGCCGCGCTGCTGGGCACCGAGGCCGCCGTGTTCTTCCCCACCGGGACGATGGCGCAGCAGGTCGCGCTGCGCTGCTGGGCCGGACGCACCGGCAACCCGACGGTGGCCCTGCACCCCCTCGCCCACCCCGAGGTGCACGAGCGCGGTGCCCTGTCGGCCGTCAGCGGGCTGCGCACGGTCCACCCGACGTCCGAGCGGCGGCTGCCCACGGCGGACGAGATCCGCGACTTCGCCGAGCCGTTCGGCACCCTGATGCTGGAGCTGCCGCTGCGCGACGCGGGCTTCGTCCTGCCCACGTGGGAGGAGCTGGAGGCGGTGGTGGCGGCCGCCCGGGAGCGCGACGCGGTGGTGCACTTCGACGGGGCGCGGCTGTGGGAGTGCGTGCCCCGGTTCGGGCGCGGACTGCCGGAGATCGCCGGGCTCGCGGACAGTGTGTACGTGTCGTTCTACAAGACCCTCGGCGGGATCTCCGGGGCGGCGCTCGCCGGTTCCGCCTCGCTGGCCGAGGAGGCCCGCACCTGGCGGCACCGGTACGGCGGCCAGCTGTTCCAGCAGTTCCCGGCGGCGCTCGCCGCGCTGATCGGCCTGGACCGGGAGCTGCCGAAGCTGCCGTCGTACGTGGCGCAGGCGAAGGTGGTCGCCGCGGCGCTGGCCGAGGAGTTCGAGCGGTCCGGCGCCCCGTGGTCCCGGGTGCATCCGGAGCCGCCGCACACCCATCAGTTCCAGGTCTGGCTGCCGTACCCGGCGCAGGTGCTGGACGAGGCGTCCGTGCGGCAGGCGGAGGAGACGGGCGTGGCGCTGTTCCGCAAGTGGTACCCGGCCCCCGCGGGACCGCCCGAGCTGTCGTTCACGGAGGTCACGGTGTCGGAGGCGGCGCTGGAGTGGACGGCGGCGGACGTCCGTACCGCGGCGGCGGACTTCGTGAAGCGGGTGACCGCACAGGGCTGAGCCCCCGCGCCCGGCCCCCGATTGACGGCTGCCGTCAATCGGGGGCCGGGCCGTCGCGCCGACCCCTCACCATGGAGGGGTGAGCGTGACCATCGACATCGCGGGCCTCGGCCCCGGGAGCATCGTCTTCGAGACCTCCCCCCTCGCCGAGCTGGGACTGGCCCTGCACGCGCTCTCCGAGCCCGGGCACCATCCGGGTCTGCACGGCTGGGCGACGGCCACCACCACGGCGCTGGAGCCCGATCTGGCCGACCGGCTGCACGAGGCCGACTTCCTGTGGCGGAACACGTTCTCGGACGTCTTCATGCCGTTCGCGGGGGTCCGTGGCGGCAACGGCAGGACGGGCGCCGACCTGGCCGAGGACCTGGACATCCTGGACCGGCTGGACGACGAGCGGTTCGTCTCCGCCGCCCTGGAGTTCACCTGCGCCAGTCTCTACGGGGCCGGGGCACCCTCGCCCCTCGTCGATCCCGGCATGCGCGCCCGGGCCCTGGACATGGCGGCGGCGCGCGGCCCGCAGCAGACGGAGTTCACCCAGCAGCTGCTGGCCGACCCCGCCTCCGTGCGCCGCTGGATCCGCCGCCTGTTCGAGGACTGCGACCAGGCGTTCTTCGCGGACACCTGGCGGCGGATCCGCGTCCAGCTGGTGGCCGACGCCCGGCACAAGACGGATCTGCTGCGCCACAAGGGGATCGGTGAGGCGATGGGCGCGGTCTCCACCGCGCTCGCCGTCGACGACGACGGGAAGCGGGTCAGCGTCGACAAGCTGACCGAGGGCTCGACCGACGCGACCGACCCGGCCGTCGGCCCCGGACTCACCCTCATCCCGACCAGCTTCGGCTGGCCGCATCTGATGGTGCTGCACGCCCCCGGCTGGCGCCCGGTGATCCACTACCCGGTGCACCGCCCCGAGCTCCCCTCCCCCGCCTCCGTCGAGCTGCTCCAGCTGAGGATGGAGGCGCTGGCCCACCCGATGCGGATGCGGCTGTGCCGCAACATCGCGCGCTCGCCGTACACGACGGGGGAACTCGCCGACTCCAACGGGATCACGTCCCCCGAGGTCTCCCGCCATCTGTCGGTGCTCAAGAAGGCCGGCCTGGTCACGACCCGGCGCCGCGGCCGGTACGTACTGCACCAGCTGGACCTGACCGTGGTGGCGCGGCTCGGCAGCGACTTCCTGGAGGGAATCCTGCGCTGAGGCGGGGTGGTGCAGGGCGCCCGTCTCAGTCGAACCGGATGTGCCGGATGCCCGTCCAGGCCCGCCGCACCCGGTGCCGCAGCGCGCTGTCCGTGTCCGGCAGCAGGGTGAGCCCCGCCGATCCGGCGATCCGGTCGGCGACCCGCGGGACCGTCACCCGGTCGGTACGGATGTGCTCGGCGAACTCCGGGGCCGCGAGCCGCTCCAGGCAGTGGTCCAGCTTCGCCACGGCGAAGCTCTCGCGCTTCAGCCCGCGCCCCAGTCCGCGTTCGCGCAGCCGCCGCAGCACCGTCTCGCGCTCGGCGAGGAGGGCGAAGTGGTGCACGGTGTGCCCGTCCTCGCGCAGCCGTCCGATGATCTCCGCGAAGTAGCCGGGGTCGACCAGGGTCATCGGGGCGATCACCGTGCCGGGATGCCCGTCGAGAGCGAGAGCGAGCATGTCGTGCACGCCTTGCCGCCAGGCCGGCAGATCCTGGAAGTCACCGCGCAGCGCGGGCGGCAGCATCCGGTGCAGACCGAAGCCGACGCGCTCCGGATCGCAGACCACGCTGCCCGGCAGCCGGCGTTGCAGCTCGTACGCCGTCTGTGTTCTGCCGTATCGCCACCGCCGAACGGCCCGTTGATCCACACCAGCCCGGCCACCGCTCAGCCCGTCCCGCCGCCGGCGCGCACCAGCCCGGTCTCGTACGCGAGGACGACGACCTGCACGCGGTCGCGCAGGCCCAGCTTGGTCAGGATGCGGCCGACGTGCGTCTTCACGGTCGCCTCGGAGAGCACCAGGCGCCCCGCGATCTCCCCGTTCGACAGGCCCTGGGCGACCAGCAGCATCACCTCGCGTTCGCGTTCGGTGAGCTTGGCGACGTCCTTGTGCTGGGGTTCGGCCGTACCGCTGGGCAGCAGCGGCGAGAAGCGGTCGAGCAGCCGGCGGGTGGTGGACGGGGCGACGACCGCGTCACCGCTGTGCACGGAACGGATCGCGGCGAGCAGTTCGCCCGGCGGCACGTCCTTGAGCATGAAGCCGCTGGCCCCGGCCTTCAGCCCGGAGAAGGCGTACTCGTCGAGGTCGAACGTCGTCAGGATGAGCACCTTGGGCGCATCGGGCTGCGCGCAGATGCGGCGGGTGGCCTCGACGCCGTCCAGCCTCGGCATGCGCACATCCATCAGCACCACGTCGACGGCGGTGGAACGGAGGTTCTCGATCGCCTCCGCGCCGTCGCCCGCCTCGGCGACGACCTCCATGTCCGGCTGCGCGGCGAGCACCATCCGGAAGCCGGTGCGCAGCAGCACCTGGTCGTCGACGAGCATCACGCGGATCGCCATGGGGTCCCTGTCTCCTGTTCGTTCTGCGGTCGGGTCGGTCGATGGGGCGGCCGCACGGCGTGCGCGGCCTAGCCGGCGGCCTTGAGCGGCAGCAGTGCGCTGATCCGGAATCCGCCGCCGGGCCGCGGTCCGGCGTCCAGCGTGCCGCCGACCATGCCGACCCGTTCGCGCATACCGATCATGCCGTGGCCCGCGCCGTCGGCGCCGCCGTCCTCGTACAGTTCGTGCGCCGCGCCGCGGCCGTCGTCCTCCACCAGCAGGCCGAGCCCGTCGTCGAAGTAGACCAGCCGCACGCTGGCCCCCGCGTTCGGACCGCCGTGCTTGCGGGTGTTGGTCAGGGCCTCCTGCACGATGCGGTACGCCGTCAGCTCGACGCCGCTGGGCAGCGGGCGCGGGGTGCCCTCGATCTTGAAGTCGACGGCCAGACCGGCCGTCCGGACCTGGTCGATCAGGTCCTCGATCTGGTCGACGTCGGGCTGCGGGACGTACTCCCCGCTCTCCCGGGTGTCCCCCGTGCGCAGCACACCGAGCAGCCGCCGCATCTCCGCGAGCGCCTGCCTGCCGGTGCTGGAGATGGTCTCCAGCGCCTGCCGGGCCTGGTCGGGGGCCGCGTCCAGCACGTAGGCGGCGCCGTCGGCCTGCACCACCATCACGGAGACGTTGTGCGCGACGACATCGTGGAGTTCGCGGGCGATACGGGCCCGCTCGGCGGCCACCGCGACCTTCGACTGGGCCTCGCGCTCCCGCTCCAGCCGGGCCGCGCGCTCCTCCAGCTGGTCGAAGTAGGCCCGTCGGGTCCGCATCGAGTCACCGAGCACCCAGGCCAGCACGAACGGCACCGTCATCACGACGACGACGAACACCGACTCCACCCAGCCGCGCGGCGACTCGTCCGGCCAGCGCAGCTGGGAGAGACCCGCCGCAACCAGACTGCAGGCCAGGGCGAGCCGGGACGCCCAGCGCTCCCCGACGGTGGCCACGGTGAAGGTGATCACCAGCATGGCGAAGTTGGCGACGGTCGGGCGGACCCCGAACGCCAGCTGGACGACGCCCATCCCGATGGCGAGCAGCAGCATCTTCTCGGGTGCCCGGCGGCGCAGCGCCACGACGGCGCAGAGACCGAGGACGACCGGCACGACCGCGATGCGCTCGGCGCCGCCGCCGCGGCCGGCATCGCCCACGACGATGGTCATGCCGGAGAGCCCGAGGAGGAAGACCGCCCAGAAGCAGTCGACGCCCGTCGGGTGTCTGCGGATGAAATCGTAGAGGCGCTGCACGTAACCCAGCGTAGGGAAAGGCAAGGGGTGCGTGGGTCAGCCGAAGGGCCGATCCAGGTCCGGAGACCGTACTCCCCAAGGTGGAGACTTGGGAACGTGACGGATGACTGGCGTGGGTGGCAGGAGGCGGCAGAGACCGCTTTGTACGGGGACGAGGGGTTCTACCGGAGCCAGGAAGGGCCCGCGGGACACTTCCGCACCTCCGTGCACGCCTCCCCCCTGTTCGCCGCGGCCGTCGCCCGGCTGCTGGTGCGGACGGCCGCCGGACTCGGGACCGCCGATGTGGACCTGGTGGACGTCGGGGCGGGGCGCGGAGAGCTGTTGGCCGGGGTGCTCGCGGCACTGCCTGCCGAGGGCGGCGAGCACCTCACGGTACGGGCGTACGGCGTGGAGATCGCGGCCCGCCCGCCCGGCCTGGACCCACGGGTGGAGTGGTGCGCGCGGCCGCCGCGGGGCGTGCGGGGGCTGCTGTTCGCCAACGAGTGGCTGGACAACGTGCCGCTGCCGGTCGCCGAGACGGATCAGGACGGCGTCGAGCGGTACGTCCAGGTGCGGACGGCGGACGGGGCGGAGCGGCTGGGCGAGCCGGTGAGCGGGGCCGACCTGCGGTGGCTGCGCCGCTGGTGGCCGTCGGCGGGGCCGGGCTGCCGGGCGGAGATCGGCCGCCCGCGCGACGAGGCGTGGGCGGCCGCGGTGTCCACGCTGGCCGGCGGGCTCGCGGTGGCGGTGGACTACTGCCACGTACGGGAGGAGCGGCCGCCGTTCGGCACGCTGACCGGTTTCCGGGCCGGGCGCGAGGTGCCGCCGGTGCCGGACGGCAGCTGCGACCTCACCGCGCACGTGGCGCTGGACGCGTGCGCGGCGGCGGGCGGACCGGACGCGGAGATCCGCACCCAGCGCGAGGCGCTGCGGGAGCTGGGCGTGGCCGGTGAACGCCCGCCGCTGTCCCTGGCGTCGACGGACCCGGCCCGCTACGTGCGCGCGCTGGCATCGGCGGGCGAGGCGGCTGAACTCACGGCCCGGGGCGGCCTGGGCGACTTCGGCTGGCTGACGCATCGGGTGCCGCTCCCGCCCGGGGGCGTATCCGGCCCCGCCGGCGTTTGAGGCCGGGGTCCGGGGCGGAGCCCCGGGAAGCCGGGCCGCAGGCAATACTGTCGGCATGACGGAGACCACGGTCGGCATCGGCGGCGCAGCGGAAAGCACCGACATGGTGCTCAACATCGGCCCCCAGCACCCCTCCACGCACGGCGTGCTCCGTCTGCGCATCGTCCTGGACGGCGAACGCATCCAGCACGCCGAACCGGTCATCGGCTACATGCACCGCGGCGCGGAGAAGCTCTTCGAGGCCCGCGACTACCGGCAGATCGTGATGCTCGCCAACCGCCACGACTGGCTGTCGGCGTTCTCCAACGAACTGGGCGTCGTGATGGCCGTCGAGCGCATGCTCGCCATGGAGGTCCCGGAGCGCGCGGTCTGGACCCGTACCCTGCTCGCCGAGCTGAACCGGGTCCTCAACCACCTGATGTTCCTCGGCTCGTACCCGCTGGAACTCGGCGGGATCACCCCGGTGTTCTACGCGTTCCGGGAGCGCGAGGAGCTCCAGGCCGTGATGGAGGAGGTCTCCGGCGGCCGGATGCACTACATGTTCAACCGGGTCGGCGGGCTCAAGGAGGACCTCCCGGCGGGCTGGCTCGGCCGTGCCCGGGACGCCGTCGCCTCCGTACGGTCCCGGATGGACGTCTACGACAAGCTGGTGCTCGGCAACGAGATCTTCCGCGGCCGGACCCGCGGGGTGGGCGTCCTGTCGGCCGAGGCGGTGCACGCGTACGGGGTGTCCGGGCCGATCGCCCGCGCCTCGGGCGTCGACTTCGACCTGCGGCGCGACGAGCCGTATCTCGCGTACGGGGAGCTGCGGGACACCCTGAAGGTCGTCACACGGACCGAGGGCGACTGCCTGGCCCGGTTCGAATGCCTGCTGGACCAGACGCACAACGCCCTGGACCTGGCGGACGCCTGCCTGGACCGGATGGCCGACCTGGCGCCCGGTCCGATCAACCAGCGGCTGCCCAAGGTCCTGAAGGCCCCCGAGGGCCACACCTACGCCTGGACCGAGAACCCGCTCGGGGTCAACGGCTACTACCTGGTGTCCAAGGGCGAGAAGACCCCGTACCGGCTGAAGCTGCGCTCCGCCTCGTTCAACAACATCCAGGCGCTCACCGAACTGCTGCCGGGCACGCTCGTCGCCGACATGGTGGCGATTCTCGGTTCGCTGTTCTTCGTCGTCGGCGACATCGACAAGTAGGGCGGCCTCGGCGCGCGGCCGGCCCGCCGAGGATCCGCTAGGAGATCGCGCTGCGCAGCTCCGCCACGTCCAGCTGCTCGGTCTCGTCGTGCGCGGTCAGGTCGATGACCTTGCCGACGGCCCGGTTCTCGGCCGTGCCCGTGCGGTGCGCGGCCAGCGCCTCCTCGCCCACCACGTCGGCGAGGTCCTCGTTCTGTACGGACTCGATCGCGGCGTGCGCCTTCTGCGTACCGAAGAAGTCGAAGCTGCCCTGCGGCACCAGATGACGGCGGGACGCCGCGTACGGCACGACCGCGCTGGCGGCCTGCACCGGGCGCGGGGCGGGCAGCGCCCGGTCCGGCCGGGCCGCGGGCAGGGCGGACTGCGGGCGGCGGTGCTGCTCGGCACCCGGCCGGCCGGTGGATCCGTGCGGGTCCGCGGCCGCCGCGTGCTTCCCCTGCGGCTCCTCCGCCTCCTTGGCGCGTTCGGCGAGATCGCGCTTCCTGGCCGGCTCTGTGGTGCGCCGCGCCTCCTGGAGCGCCCCGTTGCGCGAGAGGTCCTCCAGCGCCTGGGCGGCCCGCAGATAGGCGGAAGGGGTGGGGGTGCTGCGGGCGGCGGGCAGTTCGCGGGGCGGCGCGGCCGCCTCCAGTGCGAGCTGCCGGCGGCTCTCCAGCACGCTGGCGCGCTGGGTCTCGGCGGTGGCGTACCGCCGCAGCAGCGCGGCGTGCTCGCCCCGCAGCCCGGCGAGCTCCACACGCTTGCGGCGCAGCTTCGTCTCCAGGCGGGCACGCAGCTCGCGCGACTCCTCCAGATCCGCTTCCAGTTCCGCCACGCGCTCCTCGGCGCGCCATTCGTCACTGGCGCGGGCGCGCGTCAGTTCCGCGACGCGACGGCCCGCCTCCCGGTCCCAGCTGCGCATCAGATACGCGCCGGTGACGGCGGCGGCGGCCGCGGCGGCGGCCAGTCCGCGCAGGACCAGCGGCTCGGCGAGCAGCCAGGCTCCCGCGGCACAGAGGACCGAGGCCCCGGCGACGGCCGAAGGCGGAAGGATTCTGTGCAGAGGTGGCGAATGGCGATGGCGTCCACGTGGCATGGCCTGAAATTTACCGTGCGTACGGGCCGCTTGGGGGGCCGCCCGGCAATCTGTTCCCCGGCAGTTACCTGACGGCCCCTGAATCACTCATTCCGGCCTTGCGTTCCGGTCCTGCGTTCCGGTCCGCGTTCCGGTCGCGGGCTACTTCTTGATCAGGCCCTTCGACTGAAGGTATTCCTTCGCCACATCGGCGGGCTTGGCGCGCTCGGCGTCGACCTTGCGGTTCAGCTCCGCCAGATCCTGCGTGGTGAGTGCGGAGGTGAGCTTGCCGAGAGCGTCGGCGATGTCCTGGGCGCCGGCGTCCTTGGCATTCAGGACGGGCAGCACGTTGTCCGCGTTCTGGAGCTTCTTGTCGTCCTCCAGGAAGACCAGGCCGAAGGTGTCCAGGACCGCGTCCGTGGTGGTGGTGAGAACCAGCTGGTCCTTCCCGTCCTTGACGGCCTGCTTGGACTGCGGGGTGCCGACTCCCTTGGGGTCGATGCCCGTGACGTCGATGCCGTACGTCTTCTTCAGTCCGGGTGCGCAGAACGGCCGCACCTCGCACTCGTCGCCCGCCGCGATCTTCACCTTGATCTTGGCGGCGCCGAGATCCGAAAGGGTCTTGAGCTTGTTCTTGTCGGCGAATTCCTTGGTGACCGCGAAGGCGTTCTGGTCGACGGCCTGGCCGGCCGGCAGCACCTTCAGCCCGCGCGGAGTGGCGAGCTTCTCCAGGGCGGCGACCGTGGCCGCGGTGTCACCCGATGCGACCGGCTTCGACTCGGCGGCCTTCGCCCCGTTCACCTTGGCGTTGAGGAATTCCGCGATCGTCGCCGCGTATTCGGGGACGACGTCGATCTCGCCCTTCTCCAGCGACGGTTCGTAGAGTTCGCGGTTCTTCACGGTGGTGACCGACGTGCTGTATCCGGCGTCGGAGAGCACTCCGGCGTACAGCTCCGCGAGCACCTTGGACTCGGTGAAGGCCGCGGCGCCGACGACGAGCGAGCCCTTCTTCCCGGAGCCCTTGTCCGTGTCGGACGCGGATCCGCCCTTGTCCTTCTCCAGGCTGTCGCCACCGCAGGCGGCGAGCGAGCCCGCGAGCGCGACGATGCCGATGACCGCGCCGGCTATGCGCGAGGTCCTGCTCATGTTGTTCTCCGTCCACGGCAACGAGGCCATATGCGATAAGCGTTGTGGGTTGTCGGGTGGGTGGCCGGGCGCTCAGGCCGTCCGGCGGCGGCGCAGCGGTGACAGCAGCCGGTCGACGGCGACCAGCGCCGCCTCCACCAGCAGGGCGAGCACGGCGACCAGGAGGGCGCCCGCGACCACCTGCGGGGTGTTGTACGTGTTGAAGCCGGCGGTGATGATCCGGCCGAGGCCGCCCTGTCCGACCATCGCGGCGATCGTCGCGGTGGCCACGACCTGAACCGCGGCCGAACGCAGCCCGGTCATGATCATCGGGTAGGCCAGCGGGAGTTCGACGCGGACGAAGAGCTGCCCGCCCGACATGCCCATCCCCCGCGCGGCCTCCGCCACCGAACGGTCCACCTCCGTCATCCCGACGTAGGCGTTGGTCAGCAGCGGCGGCACGGCGAACAGCACCAGGGCGATGATCGTCGGTATGTATCCCGCGTTGCGCAGGGGCGACACCATGAAGAGGGCCAGCACCGCGAAGACGGGGATCGCCCGGCCCACGTTGGAGATGTTGACGGCCAGCGCGCCCCCCTTCCCGATGTGTCCCAGGTACAGGGCGATGGGCAGCGCGATGGCGCAGGACAGGGCGAGCGCGACCCCGCTGACGTACAGATGCTCGCCGAGCCGGTGGGCCACCCCGCTCTCCCCCGACCAGTTGGCGCCGGTGGTGAGCCAGGTCCAGGCCTCGCCGAGAACTCCCATGGTCAGACCGCCTTCGCCGTGCCGGCCGTGCTCACGGCGTCGTGGGTGGTCCGGATGCGGGTCCAGGGGGTCAGCAGCCGCTGCACGCCGAGCAGCAGCAGGTCCGCGACCACCGCGAGCAGCACACAGAGCACGGAGGCGGCCAGCACCTGGGCCTTGAAGAAGCTCGGCAGGGCGTCGTCGATGAGATTGCCCAGACCGCCCCGGCCGACGATCGACCCGACCGTCGTCAGCGCGATCGTGGACACCGTGGCGATCCGGACGCCCGCCATCAACGCGGGCATCGCGAGCGGCAGTTCGACCTCCCACAGCAGCCGGGCCGGCCCGTACCCCATGCCCCGGGCGGCCTCCTTGGCCTCCTGCGGGACCGATTCCAGGCCCGCCAGGATGTTCCGCACGAGGATGGTCAGCGAATACAGCACGAGTCCGGTGACGACGAGCGCCGCGGAGAGCCCGAACAGGGGCAGCAGCAGCGAGAACATCGCGAGCGAGGGCACGGTGTAGAGCACCGTGGTCAGCCCGAGGACCGGTCCCGCGAAGCGCCTGCTCCGGCGGGCGAGCAGCGCCAGCGGAAAGGCCACGACGACGCCGATCACCACCGAGACCACGGTGATCCAGATGTGCTGGACCGTCGCGTCGGTCAACTCCTGGCTCCGGGAGCGCAGATACTCCCCGCAGATCCAGTCGTTCGTCACCAGGCAGTTCTGTGCGGCCATCCGTCCCCTCCTCCCCGTCGCCCTCTCGTACTGATGTCCGGCGAGCCTATCCTCGACCACTGACAATCGCCGAGGCCGTTGTATTCCAGCAACATGTCCTTCACAGAACACCCTCCACAATGGGGAACCATGATCCGTTTCGAGCACGTCACCAAGCGGTATGCGGACGGCACCACCGCCGTCGACGACCTTTCCTTCGAGGTCGCCGAGGGCGAACTGGTCACGCTCGTCGGACCGTCGGGCTGCGGCAAGACGACCACCATGAAGATGGTGAACCGGCTGATCGAACCGACCGAGGGACGGATATTCCTCGACGGGGACGACATATCCGCCATCGACCCCGTCCAGCTGCGGCGCCGTATCGGCTATGTGATCCAGCAGGTCGGCCTGTTCCCGCACCGCACGGTTCTCGAGAACACCGCGACCGTCCCGCATCTCCTCGGCTGGAAACGCGGAAAGGGGCGCGCACGCGCCGCGGAACTCCTCGATCTGGTCGGACTCGATCCTTCCGTTTATGGCGACCGATATCCGGAACAGCTGTCCGGAGGTCAGCGCCAACGCGTGGGCGTGGCACGCGCATTGGCCGCGGACCCGCCGGTCCTGCTGATGGACGAGCCTTTCGGCGCGGTCGACCCGGTGGTCCGGGAACGCCTGCAGAACGAATTCCTGAGGCTTCAGGCCCAGGTCCGCAAGACCGTGCTGTTCGTCACGCACGACATCGAGGAGGCCGTCCGGCTCGGCGACCGTATCGCCGTCTACGGACAGGGCTCCATCGAGCAGTTCGACTCCCCCGCCACCGTGCTCGGCGCACCCGCCACCGGATACGTCGCGGACTTCGTGGGCGCGGACCGGGGGCTCAAACGCCTCTCGGTCACCCCGATCGAGGAGAGCGACCTCGACCGGCCGCCGGTCGTCCACCTCGACGACCCGCTGGCCAGGGCCACCGAGCGGCTGCGCGCTGACGGGGCGCGGTGGGCCGTGGTGCTGGACGGCGACGGCCATCTGCACGGCTGGATCCCGGCCGGTGACGCGCTCGCCGCCACCAAGGGCACGGTCCGCGAACACGCCCGCCGGATGGAGGCCTGGCTGCCCGTCGGCGCCCCGCTCAAGCAGGCGTTCGCCACCATGCTCCAGCACGACGCCGGATGGATCGCGGTCATCGACGAGGAGGGCGAGGGCCGGTTCCTGGGCGTGCTCACACCGGCCCGGCTCCATGAGGCGCTGCGCCGCTCCGTCAGCGCGGACGACCGGTCCGTGCCGCGCGCCGAGGTGGCCGTGGAGAGCGTGGCGGGCGTGGCGGCGAAGACCGCGGGGCCCTGAGGCGCGCGGCAGGACGAGCGGCGCGCACCAGCCCCGCCGCCCCGGTCAGTTCTCGCTGAGCCGGCTGCTCATCCAGTCCAGGGCCGCGGGGATCTCCCGGCGCCAGGTGTTGAAGTTGTGCCCGCCGCTGGCGAGCACGATCGACGAGACCTGCGCGGGCCGCTTCACCCTGGCCACGAACTCCTGGGTTTCGGCGTAGTTGGACTCGCCGTGGCGGGACGTCGTCACCAGGAAGGACGAGTCGGGCTGCGGCCGGTTCTCCAGCGTCCACAGCAGGTCGGCGCGCTCGCGGGCCCGCCGGTCGCCGTGGAAGAGGTCTCCGGTCGTCGGGTCCTCGGCCGCCTCGTAGTACGCGGAAAGACCCGCGCTCGCCGTGAAGCGGGCCGGATGGTGCAGGCCGATCTTCAGGGCGCAGTAGCCGCCGGTCGAGTTGCCGATGATGCCCCAGTTACGGGCGTGCCGGCCCACGCGGTAGCCGGCCGAGACCGCCGGCGGCAGGTCGTCGGCGAAGAACGTCTCCGTCCGCGGACCGCCCTTTATGTCCACGCACTCGGTGTCCCTCGGCGGCGCCAGCGTCGGCCGCAGCATCACCAGGATCATCGGCTGCGCCCGCCCCGCCCGCACCCGCTCCAGGGCCGTCCGGGGGTATCCGAGCCCCTTGATGAGGTTCTCCGACGTGCCCGGGTAACCGGTCAGCACCACGACCGCGGGGAACTTCCGCCGGGCGTACGCCGGCTGGAAGTACTCCGGCGGCAGGTACACGTACGCCGAGGACTCGATCCCCGAGCGCCGCCCCGCGATCACTACCTTGTCGATCCGGCCGACCGCGGAGGGCCCCGAGCCTCCCGGCACGTCCGGCCGCTGCGTCCCCACCCGGACGATGTTCTTCGCCGCCAGCGTCCCCGCCGCGTGGTCGGTGACCACGCCCAGCTCCTGCTTCTGGCCGAACAGATCCGCCCAGGAGCCGTAGAAGAGGAACGAGTTGTTGGCCATCAGGCCGACCGAGACGAAGACCGCCACCTGCGTCCCCAGCAGCAGCCCCACCCGGCCGAACACGGCGGGGACACTTCGCCGGGCAAGCCTGGGCCAGAGCCAGATCGTGACGGCGAACAGCGCGACGGCCAGCACGATCGCCAGGATCAGCACTGCGTTACCGGTAAGGCCCATGGCGGTTGAACTTTCTTGTCAGGAAATTTCCGGGTGCCGGGTGAACCCGTGGCCCGGAAGCCTCGTCCTAGAGGTCGCACATCGTCCGCAGGGCTCCGGCCGACGGACTCCAAGAATCTCTCGCGGAACCACGGGAAGCGATGTCTGTCACGCTAGATGGGGATAAATCGGGATCGGTTCCGAATGGTGTACGCAAGTTCGTACACGGACCGCGGCCCGAGACCGTACCGGTGCTCGTCGGCACCGCCTGCACCGCCGTCGGCCTGATCGACGTCGCCGCGGGCGTCTTCCCGCGCTTCCGGCACAGCCGGATGCACACCTTCGCCGAAGTCCTCCCCGGGGCCCTCGGCCCCTTCGCCGCCGCCCTCTCACTGAGCGCCGGCGTCCTGCTGCTCCTCCTGGCCCACGGACTGAAGCGGCACAAGCGCCGGGCCTGGCGGGCCGCGGTCGTCCTGCTCCCGGCGGGCGCGGCGGCCCAGTTCGTCTACCGGCACTCGGTCCTGGGCACACTCGTCTCGCTGACGCTCTGCTACCTGCTCGTACGCCACCGGAGTGAATTCGCCGCGCTCCCCGACCCGCGCAGCCGTTGGAGGGCCCTGGCCAACTTCGTGCTGCTCGGCGCGGGTTCGCTCGGGCTCGGTCTGGTCATCGTCAGCGTCCACCCGGGCCGCCTGGTCGGTAACCCCAGCATCGCCGACCGGCTCCAGCACGTGCTGTACGGGCTGTTCGGCTTCGAGGGCCCGGTCGAGTACGCCGGTGTCACCTCCTGGACCGTGGCCTACTCCCTCGGCGCGCTCGGCCTGCTGACCGCCGTCACCACCATCTACTTCGCCTTCCGCCCCGAACACCCGGCCGCCCGGCTCACCGAGGACGACGAGGCACGGCTGCGCGCCCTGCTGGAGCGGCACGGCGGCCGCGACTCGCTCGGCCACTTCGCGCTCCGCCGCGACAAGGCCGTGGTCTTCTCGCCCAGCGGCAAGGCCGCCGTCTGCTACCGGGTGGTGTCCGGCGTGATGCTCGCCAGCGGCGACCCGATCGGCGACGTGGAGGCCTGGCCCGGTGCCATCGAACGCTTCATGGACGAGGCCAGGGCCCACTCCTGGACACCGGCCGTGATGGGCTGCAGCGAGACCGGCGGCGAGGTCTGGACCCGGGAGACCGGTCTCGACGCCCTGGAACTCGGCGACGAGGCGGTGGTCGATGTCGCGGATTTCTCCCTCGCCGGACGCGCCATGCGCAATGTGCGCCAGATGGTGAAGCGCATTGAGCGCGGCGGCTACGAGACCCGGGTCCGGCGGGTGGCCGACATCGGCGAGGCCGAACTGGTCCGCATCCGGCGGGCCGCCGCCGACTGGCGCGGCACCGACAACGAGCGCGGCTTCTCCATGGCGCTCGGCCGGATCGGCGACGGCGCCGACAGGGACTGCTTCGTCGCCACCGCCCACAAGGCCGACGAGCAGGCCGCGGACTCCCCGTACGGCGACCTGAAGGCCGTGCTCCACTTCGTCCCGTGGGGCACCGACGGCATGTCCCTGGACCTCATGCGCCGCGACCGGGCCGCCGACCCCGGCATGAACGAGCTGCTGATCGCCGCTTCCCTCCAGGCCGCGCCCCGGCTCGGCATCACCCGGGTGTCGCTGAACTTCGCGATGTTCCGCTCCGCCCTGGCGCGCGGCGAGAAACTGGGGGCGGGACCGGTGCTGCGGATCTGGCGCGGGCTGCTGGTCTTCCTGTCCCGCTGGTTCCAGATCGAGTCGCTGTACAAGTTCAACGCCAAGTTCCGGCCCCGCTGGGAGCCCCGGTTCGTGGTCTACCGCACCGCCCGCGACCTGCCCCGGATCTCGCTGGCCGCCATGCAGGCGGAGGGCTTCGTGAGCTTCGCCCTCCCCCGCCCGCTCGCCCGCCGGCTCCCGGCAGGCGGCCGGCGCCCCTGCGGGCACGTACGCGCCTCCGGCACCGAGCAGGGCATCCGCCCGGCGTGACCTCCCTCCATACGGGCCTAGGCTGGTCGTATGAGTACGTTGCATGGACGAGGCACGGTCCAGGGCCTGCCGGAGTGGGACCGCTGCGCGGTCATGGGTGTCGTCAACGTGACGCCCGACTCCTTCTCCGACGGGGGCCGCTGGTTCGACACCACGGCGGCCGTCAAGCACGGCCTCGACCTGGTCGGTGAGGGCGCCGACCTGGTCGACGTCGGCGGTGAGTCGACCCGCCCCGGCGCCAGCCGGGTGGACGAGTCCGAGGAGCTGCGGCGCGTGGTCCCCGTGGTCCGCGGCCTCGCCTCCGAAGGGGTCACGGTCTCCGTCGACACCATGCGGGCCCGGGTCGCCGAGCAGGCCGTCGCCGCGGGAGCGGTCCTGGTCAACGACGTGAGCGGCGGACTGGCCGACCCGGACATGGTCCCGGTCGTCGCCGCCGCCGCGGTGCCGTTCGTCGTCATGCACTGGCGCGGCTTCAGCGAGTCCATGAACAGCCGGGCGGTCTACGGGGACGTCGTCGCCGAGGTCGTCGAGGAGCTGCGGACCCGGATGGACGCCGTGGTCGCCGGGGGTGTCGCCCCCGAACGCATCGTGATCGACCCCGGCCTCGGCTTCGCCAAGGACGCCGCGCACGACCTGTCGCTCATCGCCCGCCTGGACGCGCTGCACGGCCTCGGCCGCCCGCTGCTCGTCGCCGCCTCCCGCAAGCGGTTCCTGGGCCATGTACTGGCCGGTGCGGGCACCGCCCCGCCACCCGCCCGCGAGCGCGACGCGGCCACCGCCGCGGTCTCCGCGCTCTCCGCCCGGGCCGGTGCCTGGGCCGTCCGGGTCCACGAGGTACGGGCCACCGCCGACGCCGTGCGGGTCGCCCGCGCGGTCGAGGGAGCCGCGTGAACGAGCCGCAGGACGAGCAGGCCTCCGCCGCCGAGGACATCGAGGCGGTCGAGCGGGCCAACACCGCGTTCTACGAGGCCATGGAGCGCGGGGACCTGGACGAGCTGACCGGGCTCTGGCTGCCCGGCGAGGACCTCACGGTCTCCTGCGTCCACCCCGGCTGGCCGGTGCTCTCCGGCCGCGGCGAGGTGCTGCGCAGTTACGCCCTGATCATGGCGAACACCGAGTACATCCAGTTCTTCCTGACCGACGTCGGGGTCTCCATGACGGGCGACACCGCCCTGGTGACCTGCACCGAGAACATCCTCAGCGGCGGTCCCGCGGAGGAGGGCAGCTCCCTGGGCCCGCTGGTCGGTCAACTGGTCGTCGCGACCAATGTGTTCCGCCGCACTCCGGACGGCTGGAAGCTGTGGTCCCACCACGGCTCGCCCGTACTGGCCGAAACCGGTGAGGAAGAGGACGAAGACTCCTCCTCCTGAGTGGGTACAAGGCCGTTGGAGGCCCAAAAGGCAGCTCGGCGGGGTTGGGACCGGGCACATCCGGGTATCAGCGGCTACCAGTCCCGTGCCGTCGTGTCCATAGCCCCCGCGGGGGAGGACTGTCGGTGCGCGCGGGTAGATTCGGAAACGGGTACCCGGCCGCCCGCACGCGGCCATGTGCCCCTACGACAACAACAGCAGGAGTGATTCGCGTGGATCGTGTCGCGCTGCGCGGCCTCAAGGCCCGTGGGCACCATGGCGTCTTTCCCCGGGAACGGGAAGAGGGACAGACGTTCATCGTGGACCTGGTGCTCGGCCTCGACACCCGCCCCGCGGCAGCCGCCGACGACCTCACGAAGACCGTGCACTACGGCGTGGTCGCCGAGGAGGTCGTCGGTGTGGTCCAGGGCGAACCCGTCGATCTGATCGAGACGCTCGCGGAGCGCATCGCCCAGCAGTGCCTCAAGCACGAAGGCGTCGAGGAGGTGGAGGTCGTGGTCCACAAGCCGGATGCGCCCATCACCGTCCCCTTCGACGACGTCACCGTCACCATCACCCGGAGCCGAGCATGACTGCATTTTCTACCGAGGGGCAGAGCGACCCGACCGTACAGCCGGTTCCCGCCTCCGTGGTCGAGCAGGTGGACGCCGCCGACATCACCCTCTCCAACCCCAAACGGGCCGTGATCTCCCTCGGCTCCAACCTGGGCAACCGGCTGGAGACCCTCCAGGGCGCCATCGACGCCCTGGAGGACACCCCGGGCCTCCGGGTCAAGGCGGTCTCCCCGGTGTACGAGACGGAGCCGTGGGGCGTCGACCCGGGCTCCCAGCCCTCGTACTTCAACGCGGTGATCGTCGTGAAGACGACGCTGCCCCCGTCCTCCCTCCTGGAGCGCGGCCAGGCCATCGAGGAGGCCTTCGACCGGGTCCGTGAGGAGCGCTGGGGGCCGCGCACCATCGACGTCGACATCGTCGCGTACGCCGACGTGGTCTCCGACGACCCGGTGCTCACGCTCCCCCACCCCCGGGCCCGTGAGCGCGCCTTCGTCCTCGCCCCGTGGCACGACGTGGACCCCGAGGCCCAGCTGCCGGGCATCGGCGCGGTATCCGAGCTGCTGGCCGGTGTCGGCCGCGACGGCGTACTGCCCCGGTCCGACCTGGAACTCCGGCTGCCCGAGTAGTCGTTAGGCTCACAGAGACAAGCAGGACCGGCAGGACGGTCCACAGGCGGCGAAGGGCGGCTCACGCGGTGAAGCAACTACGGCTCGGGGTACTGGCCGGCCTCTTCGCCGCCGCCGGGGTGCTGTCCTGGGGCGGCGCCCGCCTCTGGGACTCCCTCGGCACCCTGCCGAGCGTGCCGCTGGCCGCGCCCGTCGTCATCGCCGTGATCGCCGTGGTCCTGCTGGCCACGGCACTGTCCATCCGCGCCCGGCTGCGCGCCCAGCGGGAGCGGCGGCCGGGCGCGAAGGGCGTCGAACCCCTGATGGCGGCCCGTGCCGTGGTCTTCGGCCAGGCCAGTGCCCTCGTCGTCGCCCTGGTCTCCGGGGTGTACGGCGGCACGGGCGTCTTCCTGCTCGGCTCCCTCGATATCCCGCCCCGCCGTGACCAGGCCATCTACGCGGGCTTCGCGGTCCTGGCCGGCATCGCGGTGATCGCGGCGGCGCTGTTCCTGGAGCACGTCTGCAAGCTCCCGGACGACGAGGACGACAACAAGAACGCGGCGGCCGCGTAGACCGCCGCCCGTCCCGCCACCGCCCCGGCCCGGCCGGGGTTCTCAGCGCGCCATGATGAGGCTCATGGCCTCGGCGCGCGTCGCGGGGTCGCGGAGCTGTCCGCGGACCGCCGAGGTCAGGGTCTTCGCCCCGGGCTTGCGGATCCCACGCATCGACATGCACATGTGCTCGCACTCCACGACGACGATCACGCCGCGCGGCTCCAGGATCTCCATCAGGGACTCGGCGATCTGCGTGGTGAGCCGCTCCTGCACCTGCGGCCGGCGGGCGAAGACGTCCACCAGCCGGGCCAGCTTCGACAGCCCGGTGATCTTGCCGGAGGTCGCCGGGATGTACCCGACGTGCGCCACTCCGCGGAACGGCACCAGATGGTGCTCACAGGTGCTGAACACCTCGATGTCCTTGACCAGCACCATCTCGTCGTGGCCGAGGTCGAACGTGGTCGTCAGGACGTCCTCGGGCTCCTGGTACAGGCCCGCGAATATCTCCTTGTACGCCCGTGCCACCCGCCCCGGCGTCTCCCGCAGCCCCTCCCGGTCAGGGTCCTCCCCGACGGCGATCAGGAGCTCGCGTACGGCCGCCTCGGCCCGCTTCTCGTCGAACTCGCCGATCGAACCCTGGCCGTCCAGCGTCACCGGGTCGGTCATCTGTGCCTCGTTCCTCTGAGCTGTCACTGCGTGGACATCCGCGCAGGTGATACGGAAAAGCCGCGCCCCCACAGGCTAAAACCTGGGGGGCGCGGCATCCATTCCGGGCCCGGTGGAGCCTCCGTGACGGGGGCCACACCGGGGTCGGTGTCTAGCTCTCGGGACGCTCCTCGGGGATCGCCTCGGCCGCCGGAACCGTGTCCGTGACCGAGCCGTTCGCCGTGGCGGCGCCGTTGGTGAGGGCGAGCTCCTTCGGGGAGAGCACCGGCGGCCGGGTGGACGGCGTGCGCCGGGCGGAGCCCGTCCACGCCGGACGGGCCGGACGCTTGACGATCGGAGCGAAGATCTCGGCGATCTCCGCCTTGCCGAGGGTCTCCTTCTCAAGGAGCTGGAGAACCAGGGCGTCCAGAACGTCGCGGTTCTCGACGAGGATCTCCCACGCGTCGTTGTGCGCGGTCTCGATGAGCTTCTTGACCTCTTCGTCGACCAGCGCGGCGACCTCTTCCGAGTAGTCGCGCTGGTGGCCCATCTCGCGGCCCACGAAGGGTTCGGTGTTGTCGCCACCGAACTTGATGGCGCCGAGCCGCTCCGTCATGCCGTACTGCGTGACCATCGCGCGGGCCGTTGCGGTGGCCTTCTCGATGTCGTTCGCAGCGCCGGTCGTCGGGTCGTGGAAGACCAGCTCCTCGGCCGCGCGCCCGCCCAGCATGTAAGCCAGCTGGTCGAGCATCTCGTTGCGCGTCGTGGAGTACTTGTCCTCCTCCGGGAGCACCATCGTGTAACCGAGGGCGCGGCCGCGGGAGAGGATCGTGATCTTGTGGACCGGGTCCGACTGAGGTGAGGCCGCCGCGACCAGGGCGTGTCCGCCCTCGTGGTACGCGGTGATCTTCTTCTCCTTCTCGGACATGATCCGGGTCCGCTTCTGCGGACCCGCCACGACGCGGTCGATGGCCTCGTCGAGCATGTTGTTGTCGATCAGCTTCAGATTGCCGCGCGCCGTGAGGAGCGCCGCTTCGTTCAGCACGTTCGACAGGTCGGCACCGGTGAATCCGGGCGTGCGACGGGCGACGGCGCCGAGATCGACGTCCGGCGCGACCGGCTTGCCCTTCTGGTGGACCTTGAGGATCTCCAGACGGCCCTGCATGTCCGGCCGGTCGACCGCGATCTGCCGGTCGAAACGGCCCGGGCGCAGCAGCGCCGGGTCGAGGATGTCCGGCCGGTTCGTGGCGGCGATCAGGATGACGCCGCCCTTCACGTCGAAGCCGTCCATCTCCACGAGCAGTTGGTTCAGCGTCTGCTCGCGCTCGTCGTGTCCGCCGCCCATACCGGCACCGCGGTGCCGGCCGACTGCGTCGATCTCGTCGACGAAGACGATCGCCGGGGCGTTCGCCTTGGCCTGCTCGAAGAGGTCACGGACACGGGAGGCACCGACACCGACGAACATCTCGACGAAGTCGGAACCGGAGATCGAGTAGAACGGGACGCCCGCTTCACCGGCGACGGCGCGTGCGAGCAGCGTCTTGCCCGTACCGGGAGGCCCGTACAGCAGGACACCCTTGGGGATCTTGGCGCCGACGGCCTGGAACTTCGCCGGCTCCTGGAGGAACTCCTTGATCTCGTGGAGTTCCTCGACCGCCTCGTCCGACCCCGCCACATCGGCGAACGTCGTCTTGGGGGTGTCCTTGGTGATCAGCTTGGCCTTGGACTTGCCGAACTGCATGACCTTGGAGCCGCCACCCTGCATCTGGTTCATCAGAAACAGGAAGACGACCACGATGAGGACGAACGGCAGCAGCGAGAAGAGGATCGAGACGAACGGGGACTGCTTCGACGGCGAGACGGTGTAACCCTTGTCGATGTCACCGCTCTCGAACTTCTTCTGCAGCGTGTCGGCGAGCTGGACACCCTGGTTGCCGATGTAGCTCGCCTGGAACTTGCTGCCGGACTCGCCGGAGAGTTTCTGGCCGTCCTTCAGCTCGATCTTGATGATCTGATCGTCACCGGTGGTCAGCTTGGCCTGCTCCACCTGGTTCTTACTGATCGCCTGGATCACCTTGCCGGTGTCCACCGTCTTGTAGCCGCCACCCGAGCCGACGACCTGCATCAACACGACCACGGCGAGGACGGCCAGCACGATCCACATGACCGGCCCACGGAAGTATCGCTTCACGTCCATCCATACGGAGCGAAGTCGCCCCGTCCCTCCTGCCCGTAGGTAAATGCTGCTGTGAGTAAAGACTGTTCTTCGGACGGTACACCGGCATTGTCACCGACGACCGCAGAGGAAGTCTGTCAAACCCGCCTTCGAAGGCTCAACGGCGGGAAATCGGTGAGGGTTCCCCGCAGCCGGGGCGGGTTCGCCGGCGTCGTGCTCAGCCGCCGTAGACGTGCGGGGCGAGGGTGCCGACGAAGGGCAGGTTGCGGTACTTCTCCGCGTAGTCCAGCCCGTAGCCGACGACGAACTCGTTGGGGATGTCGAAGCCGACCCACTTGCAGTCGAGCGCGACCTTCGCCGCGTCCGGCTTGCGCAGCAGGGTGCAGATCTCCAGCGATGCGGGCTCGCGCGAGCCGAGGTTCGACATCAGCCAGGACAGCGTCAGGCCCGAGTCGATGATGTCCTCGACGATCAGGACGTGCTTGCCCTTGATGTCGGTGTCCAGGTCCTTGAGGATCCGGACGACACCGGAGGACTGGGTGCCCGCGCCGTACGACGAGACGGCCATCCAGTCCATGGTGACGGGGGTGGACAGCGCGCGCGCCAGGTCCGCCATGACCATCACCGCGCCCTTGAGGACTCCGACGAGGAGCAGGTCCTTGCCCGCGTACTCCGCGTCGATCTTCGCGGCCAGTTCGACGAGCTTCGCGTCGATCTCTTCCTTGGTGAGGAGCACCGACTGAAGGTCGGTACCCATGTCCTTCTCGTTCACCCGCGTCTCTTTCTTTGCCTGCCGGGTCCGGGGTGGAGTCCCGGGCCTGCGCGGCCGCTCGCCTGCATGTCAGCCGCTTGTGCGTCAGCTCTGCCGAATGACCAGTCTGCCACCCTGCCGCCGGGCTTCGACGCGGCCGGGGAGGTTGATGGCCTGCTGGCCGCGCCAGCCGGTGATGAGGCGGTCGACTTCCTCGATGTGCCGGGCGAAGAGCGAACCGGCCGGGGAGCCCGCCTCTATGGCGGCCCGGCGCAGGACGCGGCGGCGGACGGCGGGCGGCAGCGCGTTGAGCTTGGCGCACTCCAGCCGGCCCGCGTCGTCGCGTACGTCACGTCCGGCCTCGGCGGCCCAGGTGTCGAGGGCGTCGGCGTCGTCGCGGGAGAGCTGGGCCGTACGGGCCAGGGCCTCGACGACTCCTTTGCCCAGCGCCTTCTCCAGGGCGGGCAGGCCCTCGTGGCGCAGCCGGGAGCGGGTGTAGGCGGGGTCGATGTTGTGCGGGTCGTCCCAGACGGGCAGGGACTGGGCCAGACAGGCCGTGCGGGCGGTCTGCCGGTCGAGCTGGAGGAAGGGGCGGCGGTAGCGGCCGGCCGGTCCGGAGGCGGCGGCCATGCCGGACAGGGAGCGGATGCCGGAGCCGCGGGCGAGGCCCAGCAGGACCGTCTCCGCCTGGTCGTCGCGGGTGTGGCCGAGCAGGACGGCGGCGGCGCCGTGGCGCTCGGCCGCGGCGTCCAGGGCCGCGTAGCGGGCGTCGCGGGCGGCGGCCTCGGGTCCGCCGCCGTGGCCGACGTGCACCGCGACCGCCTCGACGGGGTCGAGGTTCATGGCGGCGAGGCGGTCGGCGACCTCGGCGGCGCGGGCGTCGGAGCCGTCCTGGAGGCCGTGGTCGACGGTGATGCCGCCGGCCCGGACGGCGAGTTTGCGGGCCTCGAAGGCGAGGGCGGAGGCGAGCGCCATCGAGTCGGCGCCGCCGGAGCATGCCACCAGTACCAGCGGGGTACCGGGGCGTTCGGGAAGTGCGGCGCGCCGCCTGCCCGCTCCGGCCTCGGCGAGCTCGGGGTGCGGGGCGCGTCCGGTGTGCCCGGTGCGTTCGGTCTGTTCGGAGAATTCGGTGAGTACGTCGTGGAGTACGCGGCGGACCGCCAGGCGTATCGCCGCGACCGCAGGATGGGGACCCATGTCCGGTGCCCTTCGTGAAGTTCTGGAGAGGTGCCTCCGAGTGCCGGGACGGAAAAGAGTGCCGTCACTCAGAGTGCGTCGATGGTGACAGAGCAAAGCCGTTCATCGAGCATTGCACGCCTTCCCATGCCCCTACGGTCCCTCGGATGGGTGATTACCGGCGCGTTGCCCTCGGGTCCCGGGCCCGCGCACGGGCCGTGATCATGACTCTGCCTTACGGTGCACCCTCGCGATCCAGTCCTCCGGCTTGGCGATCTCGGCCTTGGTCGGAAGCGTGTTGGGCGAGGTCCAGACCCGGTTGAAGCCGTCCATCCCGACCTCGTCGACGACGGCGCGCACAAACCTTTCGCCGTCGCGGTACTGGCGCAGTTTGGCGTCGAGCCCGAGGAGCTTGCGCAGCGCCTGGTCGAGGCGGCTCGCGCCGCGCGCCCTGCGCTGCTGGAACTTCTCCCGGATCTCGCCGACGGAGGACACCACCTCGGGGCCGACGCCGTCCATCACGTAGTCGGCGTGCCCCTCCAGCAGGGACATGACCGCGGTGAGGCGGCCGAGGATCTCGCGCTGGGCGGGGGTCTGGACGATCTCGACGAGGCTGCGCCCGCCGTCCTCGCCCTCCTCGCCCTCGGGCCGGCCGCCGGCCAGCGACTGGGCGGCCTCGCGGAGCCGTTCCAGCACCGTCATCGGGTCGACGTCGGTCTCGTCGAGGAATGACTGGATCTCGCCCTGCAGATGGTCGCGGAGCCAGGGCACCGCGGTGAACTGGGTGCGGTGCGTCTCCTCGTGGAGGGCGACCCAGAGGCGGAAGTCGTGCGGGTCGACCTCCAGCTCCCGCTCGACGTGGACGATGTTCGGCGCGACCAGCAGCAGTCGGCCGCCGCCGTCGGCCGACGCGGGGAGCTCACGGGTGGCGGGGGCGAACGTCTCGTACTGGCCGAGGACCCGGGAGGCCAGGAACGACAGCAGCATCCCCACCTCGACACCGGTCACCTTGGAGCCGACCGCGCCGAGCACGGCGCCGCCCGCGCCGCCGCCGCGCCGCTCCTCCATCTTCTCCAGGAGGGGGCGGAGCAGTTCCCGGAAGCCCGCGACGTTCGCCTTGATCCAGCCCGCCCGGTCGACGACCAGGACCGGGGTGTCCTCCGGTTCGGTCCCCTCCGGGATCATCCGGGTGAAGGCGCGGACGTGTTCCTCCGCCGCCTTGGCATGCCTGCGCAGCTCCGCGACGACCTCGCGGGCCTCCTCGCGGCTGATCTCGGGACCCGGCCGTACTAGCCGGGTCGCGGTCGCGACCGCGAGATTCCAGTCGACCATCCCGGCACCACCGATGCTCGTCATGCGTCAACCGTACGTGCTCGGCCCGGAGCGCGGTGAGGTGTTGGGACCTCATTGTCTCCCGGCGGCCAGGGCGGTGGCGAGCGCGTCGAGGGCCGACTGGGCCTCGGCCGGGGCGGTGGTGCCAGAGGCGAGGAAGGCGAACGCGAGCAGCCGGCCGTGCGGGTCGACGACCGTGCCGGAGAGCGTGTTGACGCCGGTGAGAGTGCCGGTCTTGGCGCGGATCAGGCCGGTGCCGCCGGCCTTCGTCGTGTAGCGGCCGCTGAGCGTGCCGCTGAAGCCGGCCACCGGAAGGCCGGTGAGGACGGGGCGCAGTTCGGTGTGGTCCCGGTCGGCGGCGCGGGCCAGGAGACCGGCGAGCAGGGCGGCGGTGACCTTGTCCCGGCGGTCGAGCCCGCTGCCGTCGGCGATGTTCACGCCCTTCAGGGGCAGTCCGAGCTTCTTCAGCTGTGCGGTGACGGCCCGTCGGCCGCCCTTGAAGTCGGCCGCCTCGCCCGTGGCCAGCGCGGTCTGGCGGGCCAGCGCCTCGGCGATGTCGTTGTCGCTGTTGGTCAGCGCCCGCTCGACCAGGGCGGACAGCGGGGCGGAGAGGTGCTTGGCGACCGGCCTGGACTTGGCCGCCGCCCGGCCCGCCTCCGGGCCGTCGGTGGTGGTGATCCCGGCCTCGTCCAGCAGTTCGCCGAAGGCGTCGGCGGCGTCACGGGCCGGGTCGCCGCTGCGTGGCGCGGGCCCGCTGGAGGTGTCGTCGAGCCGTCCCTCGTCGATCATCAGGGCGCTCACGGGAGCGATGTTCTCGTTGGGGCCGATCGGGTGGAGCGCGGGCCCGGAGTAGCCGGAGGTGTCGTACCGCAGCCGCACCGAACGGACCCCGCCGTCCTTCAGGGCGCGGGCGGTGTCGGCGGCCAGGGTGCGCAGGGCGGCCCGGTCGAGGGTGGGGTCGCCGCCGCCGACCAGGGTCACGGTGCGCAGGTCCGCGGAGGCCCGGACTGCCGTGGGGATGCGGTGGGCGGGGCCGAGCGCGGTGAGGGCGGCGACCGTGGTGGCGATCTTGACCGTGGAGGCGGGGGTCATCGGGGTGTCGGCTCCCACCCCGTACAGCCGCCGGCCGGTCGCGGTGTCGATGACGACGGCGCTGCGCCGGGTGCCGAGCGCGGGGTCCTTCAGCAGCGGCGCCAGCACGGAGCGGAGCGCGGCCGCTGCTCCGTCCGGGGCGTCCACGGCGTCCGCCGCCGGCTTGCCGGGTGCGGCGCCGAGGGCGGCGAGCACCGCCGGGGCGCTCGGTGCGGGGGCCGGACCCGCGGGCGCGTCCGGGTCGTGATGTGTGCCACCTGTGGGGGTCCGGGCGGCCGCCCAGTCCTGCTCGGCCTTACGCTGACCCGAGTCCCAGGGACCGGCGGCGAGGACGGCGCCGGCTGCGAGCGCCAGGCCCAGGACGGCGGAAACGGCCGTGAACTGCCAGTTGCTCAGCCCGTTCCGCAGGTCGAGATGGTCCGCCAGGGCTGCCTTGCTCAGCTTGGCGAACGGGTTGATCGACGGTCTTTTCACCGGCTCGGCCACCGTTGACCAGCCCCTTTCGCGAGCACGCATCTCCGTGGGGGACACTTAACCATCAGTCGTATGTGTTGATCATGGAGGAGCCACCCGTGGAGTTCGACGTCGTTATCGAGATCCCGAAGGGTTCGCGGAACAAGTACGAGGTGGATCACGAGACCGGCCGGATCCGCCTGGACCGTCGACTCTTCACCTCGACCAGCTACCCGGCGGACTACGGCTTCGTCGAGAACACCCTCGGCGAGGACGGCGACCCGCTGGACGCGCTGGTCATCCTGGAGGAGCCGACGTTCCCCGGCTGCCTCATCAAGTGCCGCGCGATCGGCATGTTCCGGATGACCGACGAGGCCGGCGGCGACGACAAGCTGCTGTGCGTGCCGGCCTCCGACCCCCGGGTGGAGCACCTGCGCGACATCCACCACGTGTCGGAGTTCGACCGCCTGGAGATCCAGCACTTCTTCGAGGTCTACAAGGACCTGGAGCCCGGCAAGTCCGTCGAGGGCGCCGACTGGGTCGGCCGCGTCGAGGCCGAGGCCGAGATCGAGAACTCGTACAAGCGCCTGGAGGCGCAGGGCGGCGCCCACTGAGGTTCCGCTTACGGTTCTGAGCACGCTGCGGGCGGCACACCTTCACGGGTGTGCCGCCCGTTCGCATGCGCGCCCATGCACGTGGCCATACTGGGCAGGAGCGCATCCGAGGACGCGCAGCCGACGAGGAACGAGGTCGAGTGGTGGCGGAACCGGGCGGTCCCGATGACCAGAAGCCCCAGTCCGACGAGGCGCGCAGCGCCTTCTCCCAGCCCGCGGGGGTGGGCAGGCCGGCACCGGCGTCCGAAGACGACCACCCGACGTCGGAGTTCGCCCTTCCGTCGGGTCTGACCCCCGAGCCGCAGAGTCCGGGCACGGGTTCGGGCTCGGGCACAGGTTCCGCTTCCGCGGCCGGAGCCGACTCGGGCGGCTCCGCCTTCGCCCTGCCGAGCACCTACGACGCCCGGAACTCGCCGCCCGCCTTCACCCCCGCGCACGGCATTCCGATGATCCGGCTGACCAAGGAAGCCCCCTGGCAGGACCGGATGCGCACGATGCTGCGGATGCCGGTCGCCGACCGCCCGGCGCCGGAGCCGGTGCAGAAGCACGACGACGCGGGCCCGGCGGTGCCGCGCGTGCTCGACCTGACGCTGCGTATCGGGGAGCTGCTGCTCGCCGGCGGCGAGGGCGCCGAGGACGTCGAGGCGGCGATGTTCGCCGTGACCCGCAGCTACGGGCTCGACCGCTGCGAGCCGACCGTCACCTTCACGCTGCTGTCCATCTCGCACCAGCCGTCGCTGGTGGAGGACCCGGTGACGGCGAGCCGTACGGTACGCCGCCGGGGCACCGACTACACCCGGCTGGCGGCCGTCTTCCGGCTCATCGACGACATCACCACCGTGGAGGGCGAGGTCTCCCTGGAGGAGGCCTACCGGCGTCTCGCGGAGATCCGCAGGAACCGTCACCCGTACCCGGGCTGGGTGCTCACACTGGCCGCGGGCGGGCTGGCGGGCGCCGCGTCGGTGCTGGTCGGCGGTGGTCCGCTGGTGTTCCTGATCGCGGCGCTCGGCGCGATGCTCGGCGACCGGCTGGCCTGGCTGTGTGCCGGGCGCGGGCTGCCGGAGTTCTACCAGTTCGTGGTGGCGGCGATGCCGCCCGCCGCGATGGGTGTGGCGCTGACCCTCACCCACTGGTCGGACGTACGGCCGTCGGCGGTGATCACCGGTGGGCTGTTCGCGCTGCTGCCGGGGCGGGCCCTGGTCGCGGGTGTGCAGGACGGCCTGACCGGCTACTACATCACCGCCTCCGCCCGGCTGCTGGAGGTCATGTACTTCTTCATCGCGATCGTCGCCGGGGTGCTGCTGGCCCTCTACGGGGGGCTACAGCTGGGTGCCGAGCTGGACCCGGAGGCGCGGCTCATCTCCCACGACCGGCCGGTGGTGCAGATCCTGGCGTCGATGGTGCTGACCCTGGCCTTCGCGATCCTGCTCCAGCAGGAACGGTCCACGGTGCTGGCGGTGACCCTCAACGGCGGCGTGGCCTGGGTCATCTACGGGGCGATGGCCCGGACGGGCAACCTCTCCGCGGTCGCGGCCACCGCCGCGGCGGCTGGGCTCGTCGGGCTGTTCGGGCAGTTGTTCTCGCGCTACCGCTACACCTCGTCGCTGCCGTTCATCACGGCCGCGATCGGTCCGCTGCTGCCCGGCTCGGCCACGTACTTCGGTCTGCTGGGTGTCGCGCAGAACGAGCTGGACCGGGGGCTCGCCTCGCTGTCGACCGCGGTGGCGACGGCGCTGGCCATCGCGATCGGGGTGAACCTGGGAAGCGAGATCTCCCGGCTGTTCATGCGGGTGCCGGGCGCGGTCGGCGGCGCGAACCGCCGCGCGGCCAAGCGGACGCGCGGCTTCTGACGCGAGGCCCCGCGCCCCTTGCGGGCGCCGGGGTCAGCGCTTGGCGTGGCGGCCGCCGCGGCGGCCCGCCGCCGAGCCGCCACCGGCGGGCGGGTCCTGGTCCTCGCGCTCGCCCGCCGCCGCTTCCTTCTTCGCCTTGCCGCGGGCGCGCAGGAACTCGATGCCGATCGGCACGACCGAGATCAGCACGATCAGGACCAGCATCGCCTCGATGTTCTTGTGCACGAACTCGATCTGGCCGAGGCCCGCGCCCAGCAGCGTCACTCCGACGCCCCAGAGGACCCCGCCGATGATGTTGAACGTGATGAACGAGCGGTAGTTCATCCGGCTGACACCGGCGATGATCGGCGTGAACGTCCGCACGATGGGCACGAAGCGGGCCAGGATCAGCGACTTCGGCCCGTACTTCTCGAAGAACTCGTGGGCCTTCTCGACGTTCTCCTGCTTGAAGAGGCGGGAGTCCGGCCGGTTGAAGAGCGAGGGGCCGACCTTGCGGCCGAAGAGGTAGCCCACCTGGTCGCCGATGATCGCCGCCAGGGCGACCAGGACGCAGACCAGCCACAGCGGGGTGTCCAGCTTGCCCGTCGTCACCAGCAGACCCGTGGTGAACAGGAGCGAGTCGCCGGGCAGGAAGAACCCGATCAGCAGCCCGGACTCGGCGAAGACGATGACCAGCACGCCGATCAGCCCGAACTGCCCGATCAGATGGTCCGGGTCCAGCCAGCTGGGTCCGAGCGCAAGCGTATTCAAGGGTCCGGGCTCCAGGATGTGGTCGATGGCGCGGCTGCGTGGCCGCCCAAAGCTATCAACGCCGCGGACCCCCTCCCGGTTCCAGCGGCCCCTGTGGAGATGCACACCGGGTGAACCGGGACAAAAATCGTGCTCAGGAGGTGCCATCCCATGGGCATTGATGATTACGGCGGCGGCCAGGCGGCACAGTCGGATGTGCTGGTCGTCACCACCAATGACGTACCCGGCTATCAGGTGACCCAGGTCATCGGTGAGGTGTTCGGCCTGACCGTGCGCTCCCGCCACCTCGGCAGCCAGATCGGCGCCGGGCTGAAGTCCATGATCGGCGGCGAGCTGAAGGGACTGACCAAGACGCTCGTCGAGACCCGCAACCAGGCCATGGAACGGCTGGTCGAGCAGGCGAAGGCGCGCGGCGCCAACGCGGTGCTGATGATGCGGTTCGACGTGACCGAGGCGGCCGACGTGGGCACGGAGGTCTGTGCGTACGGAACCGCGGCGGTGATCAGCCGGAGCTGAGCGCGCCGTCGTGGGGGCGGGACGGCCCGCCCCCACGACCGCCGGGACAGCTGGGGCGTGTTCTGAAAGTCCCGCCTGCCCGGCGCCACGCCCGCCGTGGCACCTAGGGCCTCTCACCCCGCCGCTCCGCGTTCGCGTCGATCGCGTCGCGCAGGTGCTCGGCCAGGCCCGGCCGCATCGACTCGTAGAACGCCTTGAACTGCGGATCGGCGACGTACATCTCGCCGAGCCCCCGGTGGATCTCGGTCGTGCACTCGTAGAACCAGGTCGTGATGTGGAGCCGGTGCTCCTCGGCGAGGTCCATCGCCCGTACGCCGCCGGCCGGCTCACCCTCCGCCATGAGGGCGTCGTAGCGCTCGCCCCAGGAGGCGACCTCGGCGTGCATCCGCTGCCAGTCCTCCTTGGTGTAGCGGGCGGTCCTGCGCTGCGACTCGGCGTAGGTGCCGGTGCCGCCCCAGCGGCGCTCCGCCTCGTCCGCGTAGCGCTCCGGGTCCTTGTCCCCGAAGACCTCGAACTTCTCCTCGGGCGTGAGGTTGATGCCCATCTTCCGTGCCTCCATGGCTGTCTCGACGGCGGTGGCCATGCGCTGCAGTTCGGCGATCCGGTGCGACAGCAGCTCGTGCCGGCGGCGCAGGTGCTCCTGCGGGTCCGCGTCCGGGTCGTCGAGCAGCGCCGCGATCTCGTCGAGCGGGAAGCCGAGCTCCCGGTAGAACAGGATCTGCTGCAGCCGGTCGAGGTCGGCGTCGCTGTAACGCCGGTGGCCCGCGTGGCTGCGCCCGCCGGGCGAGAGCAGCCCGATGCCGTCGTAGTGGTGCAGGGTGCGCACCGTGACTCCGGCGTATCCGGCGACCTGTCCCACGGAGTGCTCCATGGCGCCCCGCTCCTTCCCTGTGTGGGTACGTGTCCGAGCCTCGGCCCTGACGTGACGTGAGGTGCAAGTCCGAAATGCCGCGAGCACTGCACCATTTGACCGGTTATAGGTCTTTTGCATGGCTATGGTGAGCCGATGGCCACCGATTCGACCGTCTCCGCCGGACCGGCCCCCGCGCGCCGGCTCCTGCTGCTCCTGCTGCCCTCCCTGGCCGTCGGCGTGGTCGCGGCGCTCGTCCTGCTCGGCATCAGTGTGCTCGCCGAGCAGTTGCAGGACGTGCTCTGGGGGACGCTGCCCGACGCCCTGTCGATCGGCCGGTACTCCTCGCTGTGGATGATCGTGATGCTCACCGCGATCGGCCTGGTGACCGGACTGGCCGTCCGGGCGGTGCCCGGCCGGGCCGGTCCCGACCCGGCGACCACCGGGCTCGTCGATCCGCCACTGCCGCCAGGGGTGGTTCCGGGGCTGCTCCTGGTGACGGTCCTGGCGCTGGCGGGCGGGGTCAGCCTGGGGCCGGAGAATCCGATCACCGCGGCCAACATCGCGCTGGCCTACTGGGCGGGCCGCCGGTTCGCACCGGACGCCCCGGCCGAGCTGTGGATCTCGCTCGCCGCCGCGGGCACCATCGGCGCGCTGTTCGGCACCCCGGTCGCCGCCGCCCTGATCCTCTCCGAGACGCTCGCCTCGCGCCCCGGACCCGGCGCGCTCTGGGACCGGCTCTTCGGGCCGCTCGCGGCCGGGGCCGCGGGGGCGCTCACCATGACCCTGGCCGCCCACCCCAGCTTCGACCTCTCGCTGCCCGAGTACCCCGGGGCCCAGTGGGGCGACCTGCTCTCGGCCACCGTGATCGCCTCCGCGGGAGCGGTGCTGGGACTGGCGGCGGTCTACGCCTTCCCGCACGTGCACCGCGTCTTCCGCACCCTGGGGCACCCGGTCCTGGCCATGACCGCGGGCGGACTGCTGCTGGGCCTGCTCGGGGCGCTCGGTGGGCATCTCACCCTGTTCAAGGGCCTGGACGAGGTGAAGGTGCTCGCCGGCGACCCGGACGGCTGGTCGGCCGCCGGTTTCGGCGGCATGGCGGTGGTGAAGACCGCGGCCCTGCTCATCGCGGCGGCCTGCGGCTTCCGGGGCGGCCGGATCTTCCCCGCGGTGTTCGCCGGCGTCGCGCTCGGCCTGTGCGCCCACGCCCTGGTCGACGCCGTCCCGGTATCACTCGCGGTGACCTGCGGGGTGCTCGGCGTCCTGCTCGCCATCACCCGGCAGGGCTGGCTGAGCCTGTTCACGGCCGCGGTACTGGCCTCCGACATGGCGCTGCTCCCCCTGCTGTGCGTCGCCACCCTGCCGGCCTGGCTGCTGGTCACCGGACGGCCGCTGATGCAGCTGCGCGAGGACGGTACGCCGCTGCGCTGAGCCGCCCGGCGCGCCGGACCCACCCACTGTCCGTATCGTCGGAATTCGTCCGCACCGTCGGATTCATCCGGCCTCGCCGATGAGAGCCGAGAAGGGCAGGTCTGCGATGCCGCTCCACAAGGGCTCCGCACACTCCACCGAACCGTCCGACGAACGGCGCAGGCTCGCGCTCAACCCGTTCTTCGGGGAGGCCGACCCGACCGCCGGGATGGAGTCCGCACCGCCCCGGCACAAGCTGCCGGACGGACCGCTGCCGCCCGCCACCGCCTACGGCCTCGTCCATGACGAGCTGATGCTCGACGGCAACTCCCGGCTCAACCTCGCCACCTTCGTCACCACCTGGATGGAGCCCCAGGCCGGTGTGCTGATGGGCGAGTGCCGCGACAAGAACATGATCGACAAGGACGAGTACCCGCGCACCGCCGAACTGGAACGGCGCTGTGTGGCGATGCTCGCCGACCTGTGGAACGCCCCCGACCCCGCCACGGCCGTCGGCTGTTCGACGACCGGGTCCAGCGAGGCCTGCATGCTGGCCGCACTGGCGCTCAAGCGCCGCTGGGCGGCCAGGAACGCCGACCGCTATCCGGCGACCGCCCGGCCCAATCTGGTCATGGGCATCAACGTGCAGGTCTGCTGGGACAAGTTCTGCACCTTCTGGGAGGTCGAGCCGCGTCTCGTCCCGATGGACGGCGACCGCTTCCACCTCGACCCGCAGGCCGCCGCCGACCTCTGCGACGAGAACACCATCGGCGTCGTCGGCATCCTCGGCTCCACCTTCGACGGCAGCTACGAGCCCATCGCCGAGCTCTGCGCGGCCCTCGACGCGCTCCAGGAGCGCACCGGCCTCGACATCCCCGTCCACGTCGACGGAGCGTCGGGCGCGATGGTGGCACCCTTCCTGGACGAGGACCTGGTGTGGGACTTCCGGCTCCCCCGGGTCGCCTCGATCAACACCTCCGGGCACAAGTACGGCCTGGTCTACCCGGGTGTCGGCTGGGCGCTGTGGCGCTCGCCCGCCGAACTGCCCGAGGAGCTCGTCTTCCGGGTGAACTACCTGGGCGGCGACATGCCGACCTTCGCGCTCAACTTCTCCCGGCCGGGCGCCCAGGTCGTCGCGCAGTACTACACCTTCCTGCGGCTGGGCCGGGAGGGATACCGGGCCGTGCAGCAGGCGTCCCGGGACGTGGCCATGGGGCTGGCGCGGAAGATCGAGGAGCTGGGCGACTTCCGTCTGCTCACCCGGGGCGACCAGCTGCCGGTCTTCGCGCTGACCACGAGGCCGGAGGTGACCGCGTACGACGTCTTCGACGTGTCGCGCCGGCTGCGCGAGCGCGGCTGGCTGGTGCCCGCGTACACCTTCCCGGCCGACCGGGAGGACCTCTCCGTCCTCCGGATCGTGTGCCGCAACGGCTTCTCCTCCGACCTGGCGGAACTGCTGCTGGAGGACCTGCGGCTGCTCCTGCCCGAACTGCGCGCCCAGTCACACCCGTTGAGCGCCGAGCACGCACCGGCGACCTCGTTCCACCACTGAGGGCGGTCAGCGTCCGTCGTCGGCGGAGCCGGTCGCGTACGGGTTCTCCTCGCCCTCGGCCAGCACGCCGACGAACGGATCGCCCTCACCGGCGAAGGTGTAGGCCCCGCCCTCGATGCGGTCGATCAGCCCCCGGGTCCACTGCGCACCGGAGTCCGCCGAGTGCACCCACATGTTCATGATCTCGCCGATGTGCCCGATGGACCCGGGTCCCGCCTCGGGTGTGTAGTACTCGGTGACCGAGCGCCGCCACCGGGCGAGGCCGGCCACCCGCTCCTTGAGGAGGGCCACCGCCTCGGCCCGCTCCAGGTCGACGATCCCGCCGAGCCCCGCGGACAGCATGTCGAGCCTCTGGTCGTACGAGGTCAGCGCCGCGCGCAGCAGCGTGAAGTACTCCTCGTCGCCCTGTTCGGTGATCTCGTACTCGGTGCGCGGCGGGCCGCCCACCGTGCTCGGGGCGACCTCGTGGGCGAGCAGGACGCCCTGCTTCGCCATCTGCTTCAGTGCGTGGTAGATCGAGCCCGGCTTGGCGTTGGACCACTCGTGCGCGCCCCAGTACTCCAGGTCGTTGCGGATCTGATAGCCGTGCGCCCGGCCGTGCTGACGCACCGCGCAGAGGACCAGCAACCGGATCGCCGACATACCGCCCACCTCTCTACTCAACTTTGACGAGAGTAGCGGTGCCGTGATCGGGAGCGGGGCAGGGATCCGGGGTCAGAGCGGGAAGTGGCTCCGGCCGTGCTGGATCGAGATCCACTTCTGGGTGGTGAAGGCCTCGACGGTCGCCTCGCCGTTCAGCCGGCCGGTGCCGGAGGCCTTCTCGCCGCCGAACGCGACCAGCGGATCGTCCTGGACGGTGGCGTCGTTGACGTGGAACATCCCGCTGTCGATCCGCTGCGCGAAGCGCACCCCGCGCTCGGCGTCGGCGGTGTGCACCGCGCCGCTGAGCCCGTAGGGGCTGTCGTCGGCGATCCGTACGGCCTCCTCCTCGCCGTCGAACGGGATCAGCAGCGCCACCGGGCCGAAGATCTCCTGGGAGAGCAGCGGGGAGCCGTCCGGCAGGCCGGTGAGGACGGTGGGTTCGACGAGGTTGCCCCGGGTGCGACCGCGGACCAGCGCGGTGGCGCCCTCGGCGAGCGCCTGGTCGACGAGGGCGGTCAGCGCGTCGGCCTGGAAGGTGTTGATGACCGGGCCGATCTGGGTCTCCGGATCGCGCGGGTCGCCGGTCTTGAGCGCGGCCACCCGGGCGGTGAACTTCTCGGTGAACGCGCCGGCCACGGCACGGTCCACCAGGATCCGGTTGGCGGCCATGCAGACCTGGCCCTGATAGACGAAGCGGCTGAAGACGGCGGAGTCGACGGCGTAGTCGATGTCCGCGTCGTCGAGCACCACCAGGGCGCTGTTGCCGCTGAGTTCGAGAATGGTGCGCTTGAAGAGCGCGCCCGCCGTGGCGGCGACATGGCGGCCCACCCGGTCCGATCCGGCGAACGAGATCACCTTGGGCACGGGGTGCTCGATGAACGCGTCGCCTATCTCCGCGATGTCGGTGACGACGACGTTGAGCAGTCCGGCCGGCAGCCCGGCCGCCTCGAAGATCCGGGCGATCAGCCCGCCGCCGGTCACCGGGGCGTTCTGGTTGGGCTTGACGACGACCGCGTTGCCGAGCGCCAGGGCCGGCGCGACGGACTTCATCGTCACCAGGAAGGGGAAGTTGAAGGGGCTGATGACCCCGATGACCCCGACCGGCAGCCGGTAGAGGCGGTTCTCCTTGCCGTCCACCGGGGAGGGCAGGATGCGGCCCTCGGGGTGCAGTGCCTGGTGCGCGGCCTCGCGCAGGAAGGCCTGGGCCGCCGCCAGTTCGTACCGCGCCTTGGCGCGCGTACCGCCCAGTTCGTCGATGACCGCCTCGACGATGTCCTCGGCGAGCTCCTCGGTGATCCGCACCGCCCGCTCCAGCACCGCGCGGCGCTCGTACGGAGTCGCGGCGGCCCAGTCCCGCTGTGCGCGCTCGGCGGCGCGGTAGGCGCGGTCCACTTCGCAGGCCGTGGCGACGGTGATGGCGGCGAGCTTTTCGCCGTTGTAGGGATTGAAATCGATGATGTCCCACGAGCCCGTGCCGGTGCACCATTCACCGTCGATGTACTGGGCGGCCAGCTCGTGGAAGAAGGACATGCGATCCCTTAACTCAGGTGCAGACTCCTGGCGGAACGTCATCGTACTGAAATATCAGGAGAGTTGGAGAAGACCGCGGAGGAGATCCCGGCTCTCCTCGGGGCCCGGGCTCTCCGCGTGGAGCCGCACCATCGCCTTTTCGTACTGGGCGACTTCCTCGGCCTTGTCCAGATAGAGCGCACTTGTCAGCTGCTCCAAATAGACAATGTCCGACAGATCGGATTCCGGGAATCGCAGCATCGTAAAGGCGCCGCTCTCGCCCGCGTGGCCGCCGAAACTGAAGGGCATCACCTGGAGCGTGATGTTCGGCTGTTCCGACATTTCGATCAGATGCCGCAATTGGGTGCGCATCACTTCGCGCCCGCCGTACGGGCGGCGCAGCGCCGCCTCGTCGAGCACGGCGTGGAAGCGGGGGGCCCGCTCCGAGACGAGGGCCTTCTGCCGCTCCAGCCGCAGGGCGACCCGGCGGTCGATCTCGGCGGCGGGGGCGCCGCGCATGCCCCGGGAGACGACCGCGTGCGCATAGTCCTCGGTCTGCAACAGACCGTGCACGAACTGGACTTCGTAGATCCGGATGAGCGAGGCCGCACCCTCCAGGCCGATGTACGTCTGGAACCAGCCGGGCAGTACGTCCCCGAAACTGTGCCACCAGCCCGCCACGTTGGCCTCACGGGCCAGGCCGAGCAGGGAGTCGCGCTCCGCCTCGTCCGTGACTCCGTAGAGCGTGAGCAGGTCCTCGACATCCCTGGCCTTGAAGCTCACCCGTCCCAACTCCATGCGGCTGATCTTCGATTCGGAAGCCCGGATGGAGTAGCCGGCCGCCTCACGGGTGATACCTCGTGAGTCCCGCAGCCGCCTGAGCTGTGAGCCCAGAAGGATGCGCCGCACCACGGATCCGCTCGACTCGCCTGCCGCCACCGGTCCAACCCTCCCCATCGCTTCCTGCGGGCATCGGGGTCCCCCCGGAACCCCAAGTGCCGGATTCTGCCATCAAAACGCTTCAGCCCGTACTCATTCGATTACGGAAATGAGAAGACTTCCCGGCGACCCGAAAACTCCGCACGGGAAGAAATGAGCAAGAACCGGCACGGGATCGGACAGGTCAGGCGCGTGCACGTGCATCTGCCCTTGCATCTGCTCTGCGCATTCGGAACCATGGAGCTCGCGCACCTGCGTGCTCGTTCGTGTTGTGCCGCTGTACGCGTGTACCCGCAGTACCGATACAGCCGCGAATCCCGGGAGTGCTTCGCATGGGGACGAATGGATCGACGATGCTCGAGCCGTTACGGCAGGGGCTTCCCCCCATCGATCCCTCCGACGTCTCCGGATCGGCCACCTGCTCCCTGCCGCCCCGCTACGAGGCCGTGGGCGGGGCCAGGCAGTTCACCCGGGCGACCCTGAGCGGCTGGGGTCTCAGCGAGCGCTTCGACGACGTCGCACTCGTCGTCTCCGAACTCGTCACCAACGCCCTGCGGCACGCGCTGCCCGCCGACACCCCGCGCGAACCCCAGGACCCGCCCGTACGGCTGCACTTGATGCGCTGGACCTCGCGGCTGGTGTGCGCGGTGCGCGATCCCAGCCAGGAGAGCCCGGTCGCGTCGGAGGCCCCGGACTCGGCCGAGTCGGGCCGCGGTCTGTTCCTGGTGGAGTCCTTCAGCGACTGCTGGGGCTGGCACCCTTCACCCGTACTGAGTACGGAGAGTGCCGCCGGCGGACCGGCGCCGCGCGGAAAGGTCGTCTGGGCGCTCTTCCGGCTGTCCGACCCGGTGTGACACACGAGTTGACGCGACGGCTGACGCGGACCGGCGCACGGACCGGATCACGCGCGGACGCACGGGTGGAGAAGTGACGCACCGGCAGGAGGCGCTCAGGCCTCGGCTATGAGGTGGTCGAACTCCCCGTCCTTCACACCCAGCAGCAGGGCCTCTATCTCCGCGGGCGTATAGACGAGCGCCGGCCCGTCGGGGTGACGCGAATTGCGCATCGCCACATCTCCTCCGGGCAGCTTCGCGAACTCCACGCAGGATCCCTGTGAGTTGCTGTGTCTGCTCTTCTGCCAGACGACTCCGCGAAGCTCTGTGGCCGCCATGCCGTTGTACACGTGGTGCACAGGACGCTCCCCGAGTTGCAAGGTGCAAGTGTCAACTGTCTCGGATCATAGCTGTGTTCAATTTCCCGCGCATGAGCGGATGCACCGGCAGATGCACGTGCACGCGGGGTGTTCCCTCGGTTACTCATTCCCCCGGAGGAGAAGACGGGCGAAGGCGCTGTTCGGCTCCCGATTCCGGGAGTTGACCGTTCCTCACCGGATGCGACTCACTGGTAGCTTGAACGGTCATTCGTCATCCAGGGGGAATTCGGCATGTACAAACTCGCACGTACCGGTGCACTCGTCGCCACCGGCCTGCTGACCGCTCTCGCCCTCACCGGGTGCGGCAGCGACGGCGACAAGGACGGCGCGGACAAGAGCTCCGGCCCCACCGCGACCCCGGCGCCCGGCGGCAGCGCCGACTCCGGCTCCGGATCGGGCGGCGGCGACAGCGGCTCCACCGGTGATCTCAAGGCGCTGGAGGGCGCCTGGGCCGGGCAGACCGGCGGCAAGGCCGTGGTGCTGTCCGTCGCATCCGGGAAGGCCGTCGTCGTCGCCGAGTCCCATGTCTGCTCGGGCACCGCCAAGGACATGGGAGGCAAGCCGATGCTGGCACTCACCTGTGCCGACGGCGACAAGGACCGGACCATGGGAGCCATCGAGTCCAACGACGGCAAGACCGTCGTCGTCTCGTGGGACGGCGGCACCAAGGACACGCTCGCCAAGACGGACGCCGACTCGCTGGAGGGGCTGCCCGACCTGCCGACCCCGTAAGGCGGGCCCGCTGTTCCGTCCGTCCGACGGGCCCTAAGGGCTGTCGGACGGGCGGGGCTGCGAGGACCGTGGACCGCTGTCCAGGCCGTCGGAGAACTCCTCCAGGGCCTGGAGCAGCAGATCGGCCCCGTTCCGCACGACGGGGTCCGTCCCCCCGCCGGGCTCCCGGTCCGCCTCGTCCCACCGCTCCAGCGCCTCCCGGACCGCCTCCCAGTCCGGCACCCGCCGCTCCCGCACCGCCTTCGCGCCCTGTTCGGTGGCCCGGCGCAGCGCCTCGGCCAGCGGGGCGGCCGCCGGTACGGGCGTGGCGCCGGTCTCCGGGAGGTGCGCCTCCATCAGCATCGCCACCCGGCCGAGCTGGGCGAGCGCGTGCTGGGTGGCGTCGGCGGTCGCGTGCGACAGGCCGCGGTGGCGGACCGGTTCGAGCTGGGCGGTGGCGACCGCCTCCTGCCAGGCGACGCGGGCGTTGCGGGTGGCGAGCAGGGCCTGGCGGACGTCGTCGTGGCCGCGGTCGGCCGGGTCGGCGTACTGGTCGACGACCGAGGCCGCGTACCGCCCGTCCTCCTTCAGCCAGTCGCCGAGCCGGCCGCGCAGCCGCGGGGTCTCCCACGCCGGGTAGACGGCGTACGAGATCATCGCGAGGAGCCCGCCGACGAGGGTGAGGAGCACCCGTTCGAACACGGTCTGCGAGAGGTCGTCGCCTGCCATCCCGAGCAGGAAGACCACGTACCCGGCGACGCAGGCCTGGCCGACGGCGTAACCGGTGCGCATCAGCAGGTACATCAGCAGCGCGCAGCCCACGGCGAGCACCGCGGACGGGCCGGTGCCCGGCTGGGCCGTCTGGACGATCGCGCTGGCCACGAAGACCCCGACGACGGTGCCGCCGAAGCGCGCCACGGAGCGTGAGTAGGTCTGGGAGAACTCCGGCCGCATCACCATGACGGCCGCCATCGGCACCCAGTAGCCGTGGCCGTACGGCAGGGCCAGGCCCAGCAGATAGCCGACGGCGGCGACGACGGAGACCCGGATCGCGTGCCGCAGGATCGGGGAGCCGTGGTGCAGTTCGCGGCGCATCGAGCCGGCCACGACCGGGACCAGCCGCATCAGGGTGGGCCGCCGGTGGTGCTCGGCGGTGACCCGGCCGGTGCGGCCGGCCTCGATGGCGTCGGCGGCCTCCTCGGCCCCGGCCCGCTCCTCCTTCGTGCCGTCGCCCTCGGCCGCCTCGATGACGTCGGAGAGCAGGGCGGCCAGCCGGTCGGCGGCGCGGAGCGGGGGGCCGGTGAGCAGTGCGCCGGTGTCGGGGGTCTTCAGCGCGGCGACGGCGGGCGCGGGGAGCCGCACCGGGTCGCCGTGGCGGATGGCCCGCGCGGCCGCGTCGAGCAGGGAGCCGGCGGCGGCCAGGAGCTCACGGACCCGGTCGCGCTCCGGCCCCTCGGCCGGCACGCCCATCGCGGGGTCGGCGAGCGAGGCGAGCACCGGCCGGATCCGCTCGGCGACCCCGCGTGATCCGTGCAGTTCGGCCGGGCGGCGGCGGGCCTGGCGCGCGGTGACGGCGGCGGCCCTGCGGGCCTCCATCAGGGGGACCGGGTCGAACTGGGCGACCGGGTCGTGGCGCAGCCTGCGGGCGTAGTCGGCCTCGGCGGCGAGCGCGTCGGCCAGGGCGTCGCGCTGGGCACCCCATCTGCGGACGGGGAACAGCACGATCAGCGCGGCCTGGACCACCCCTCCGAACATGATCATCACGCCGTGCAGGGCCGCCGCCGCGACGGAGGTGGGCAGCGTGACCGTCACCAGCATGATCGCGACGTTGGACGCGGCGATGATGCCGCCCGTGGGACCCGCCGCCCAGGCCAGCCCGGCGAGGAAGGTCCAGAGCACCAGCAGGGCCATGAAGAGCGGGAGGTGGGAGCCGGTGACATAGCCGAGGAACGTGGACATGCCGAGGCTGAAGCCGGAGACCAGGGCGAGTACGGGCCGGGGGCGCCAGCTGCGCTGGAAGGTGGCGATCGCCGCCTGGTACGCGCCGAACGCGGAGCTGGCCGCGACCACCGGCCCGAAGAGGGCGAGGCTCACCCCGATCACCAGGGCGAGACCGGCCGCGCCGCGAACGGCGATCAGCGGTTCGAGACGCGTCCTCTCGATCGTCAGCCCCGAGCGGGCGGTCTCCCTCAGCGCCCGGAGCCAGCTCATGCCCAGAGCCTAACCGGATTTACCGATATGCCCGAGTTGTCGGGCGCGCTCGGGCGGTACGGGACGGAGCGGCGGGCGGATCTCGTCCGGCTTCGGGCGGTACCGAGCAGGACCGCAACCGGACCTGTCCGACACCGGGCGGAACCGAGCACGACCACAACCGGACCTCTCCGGCACCGGGCGGTACGGACAGGCTCCCCCAGCCGGCCGCACGCCTCAGCCGGGGATCTCCGGCGTGTTCCCCGGTCCCCTCCCGCCCATCCGCGCCCGGTCGGCCGCCGCCGTCCCATGGGTCCAGCCGTCCAGGTCGGTGGCGCCGCGGACCCGGGTGCTCGTGGTCTCGGGGAACATCTTCTCGGCGGTGTCCGTGACCGCCACGTCCCGGGCGGCCAGCACCGGCAGCAGTCCCGCGCCGGTCCCGGCGGACGGCGTGCCGGCGGTGGCCCCCTCGGCGTCGGCCTCGGCGGTGGCACGGGCGGTGCCGTCGGCCAGCCTGCGGCCGAGCCGCTGCGCGTAGGCCATCAGGAACGACTGCCGGAAGGTCTTGGTCCGTTTGCGGCCGCCCGCCCGCTGGCCCGCTTCGGCCCGGGTCATCGCGGCCGTGCCCTGCACCAGCAAGGAGGTGTGGAGCAGTTCCACCGCCTCCAGGTCCGCCTCGAAGCCGACGACCGTGGAGAAGCCGAGGTCGCTGTTCCACACGGCCCGGCAGCGGTTCGCGGAGGCGATGGCGTCGAGCAGGATCGCCTTGGCCGTCTCGTACGGGGCGTCCACGCCGATCCGGCAGGCGCCCGGCACGCTGCCGCTGTGCGTACGGGCGGCGAGCAGCGCCTCGTCGATGCTGTGCCGGGCCATCAGCTCCTGCGCCTTGGTGGTGAGCGCCTCCGCCTCCTCGGGAAATCCGGTCGCCTCGGCCTTGGCCAGCAGGGCACGGATCCGGGTGAGCATGCGCGGTTCGTCGGGCGCGGGCGGCAGGTGCAGGGTGTCGCGCATCGCGCCGGGCGGCGGCCCGACCGGTTCGACGGCGGGCAGCCGGAGCAGCAGCCGGTAGAGCCCCAGCAGCGCGGAGGCGTACGAGAAGCGGTCGGGCCGGCCGGCCGGCGGCGGGGCGGGCAGCTCGTCCAGCTGGGCCTGCCAGCGGGGCGGCAGCACCTCGTAGCGGCGGACCTCCGCACGGACCAGCCCGGCGGCCAGGCCGGCCGCGTGCTCGTCGCGTTCGCGGCGGACGATGCGCAGGAGGTCGGCCGGCAGCCAGCCCCGGTCCCAGGCGCGCCGGACGAACTCCTCGCCGCGGCGCGCCAGCTCCGCGTCGGAGTCGGGGTCGGCGGCGAGGAGGGACGCGCCGGTGTCGAGACCGGCGTCGCCGTCCGAGTAAAGGGCCGCCGCGAATGCCTGGTCGATCACCGGTTCCATGGGGTCAGGGTAGGCAGGGCCGGCTCACCGGAATTCATCCACACCCTGTGGACAACTTTCACCGAACAGTCGGACCCTGCACAGATCCGCCCCGGAACCGGCTCCCGCCCGCCGTCGACGCCCCCGGCCACCGACCGTCAGCCCCGTGTCACGGCAGCAGGACGATCTTGCCGCGCACGTGCCCCGCCTCGCTCAGTTCCTGGGCCCGGGCCGCGTCGTTGAGCGGGAGGGCTTCGGCGACGGGCACTCTCAGCGCGCCCTCGGCCGCGAGCCGGGCGTGCTCGGCCAGCCGCTCCCGGGACCGGGAGCCGCCGCCGGAGAAGGCCACCCCGTGCTTGGCCGCGTCCGGGTCGGCGATGGTGACGATCCGGTCCGTGGTGCCGCCACGCAGTTCGATGGAGTCCGGCAGGGCGCCGCGCCCCGCCGCGTCGAAGACCGCGTCCACACCCTGGGGAGCGATCTCGCGCACCCGGCCGACGAGCCCGTCGCCGTACTCCACCGGGGTGGCGCCGATCACCCGCAGGTAGTCGTGGTTGCCCGCGGACGCGGTACCGATCACGGTGGCGCCGCGGGCCGCCGCCAGCTGGACCGCGGCCGATCCGACGGCTCCGGCCGCCCCGTGCAGCAGCAGCGTGTCGCCCTCGGCCACGGCGAGCTCGTCGAGGACGCGCTGGGCGGTGTTGGTCGCGATGGTCAGGGCGGCCGCGTCCGGCCAGCTCAGATCCGCGGGCTTGGGGGCCACGAGCGACGCGTCGGCCAGGGCGTACTCGGCGTACGACCCGGTGGCGCTCCAGCCCAGCACCTCGTCGCCCACCGCCACATCGGTGACCCCTGCGCCGGTCACGTCGACCACCCCGGCGAACTCGACGCCCGGAACCGCCGGGAGCGACGTCGGGAACACGTCCTCCATCCAGCCGCGCCGGATCTTGTAGTCCATCGGGTTGACCGCGGCGGCCCGGACCTTCACCCGCACCTGCCCGGGACCGGGGTGCGGGTCCTCGACGCGGGCCGGATGCAGCACCTCGGGCCCGCCGAACTCCTCGAAAACGATCGCTTCCATCGTGTCGTCTGCCTCCTCGGTGGGATGAGCCGAACCTGATCCTTTCAGCCGACGCCCCCACGCGCCCGGCGCTGCGCTGTCAGTGCCGGGTGCCAGACTCGGCCATATGACCGAACGCTGGGCGGTGGCCGTCACGGAGAGCGGTGGCGCGCGCCTCGCCCCGCTGGACCCCACCGGCCTGCCCACGGCCCCGGCCGTGACCGAGCCGGACCTGGTCGAAGCCGTCCGCTCAAGGCCCGGAGTCACCCGCTGGGTGTGGCGTTCGACCGCCGAGATCTACCCCCGGCTGCTGGCCGCCGGAGTGCCCGTCGCGCGCTGTTACGACGTCGAGGTCGCCGAGTCCCTCCTGCTGGGACACGCGGGCCGGCTCGGCGAGCCCCGCTCCGCCGCGGCCGCGCACGCCCGGCTGCGCCACGCCCCGGTGCCGGCCGACCCGCCGCCGCGCTCCGCCGTCCCGGGCTCCCAGTCCTCCCTGTTCGAGCCGACGTCCGGGACGGAGCTGCCCTTCGATGCCCTGCTCCAGGTGTACGCGGACCAGCTCGCCCGGCACGACACCACGGAACACCCCGGCCGGATGAGGCTGCTGACGGCCGCCGAGTCCGCCGGCATGCTGGTCGCCACGGAGATGAACCGCTCGGGTCTGCCCTGGCGGGCCGACGTCCACCGGGAGCTGCTGCACGACCTCCTGGGCGAGAGGTACGCGGGCGGCGGCGAGCCGCGGAGGCTGGCCGAGCTGGCGGACGAGGTGTCGGCCGCGTTCGGCCGCAGGGTGCGCCCGGACCTCCCCGCCGATGTGGTGAAGGCCTTCGCGCAGGCGGGCATCAAGGTGCGGTCGACCCGCCGCTGGGAGCTGGAGGAGCTGGACCATCCGGCGGTGGAGCCGCTCATCCGGTACAAGAAGCTGTACCGGATCTGGACAGCGCACGGCTGGAGCTGGCTCCAGGACTGGGTCCGCGACGGCCGCTTCCGCCCCGAGTACCAGCCGGGCGGCACGGTCAGCGGCCGCTGGACGACCAACGGCGGCGGGGCACTGCAGATCCCCAAGGTGATCCGGCAGGCGGTGGTCGCCGACGAGGGCTGGCGCCTCGTCGTCGCGGACGCCGACCAGATGGAGCCGCGGGTGCTGGCCGCGATCTCCCGCGACCGGGGCCTGATGGAGGTGGCCGGACACGACGGCGACCTCTACACCGCGCTGTCCGACCGCGCGTTCCACGGCGACCGCGACCACGCCAAGATCGCGCTGCTCGGTGCCGTCTACGGCCAGACCTCGGGGGACGGCCTGAAGAATCTCGCCGCCCTGCGCCGGAGGTTCCCGCACGCGGTGGCCTATGTCGACGACGCCGCGAAGGCGGGCGAGGAGGGCCGTCTCGTACGGACCTGGCTGGGCCGCACCAGCCCGCCCGCGGCCGGCAGCGGGGACGACGGAGAGGCGGGCATCCCGCAGGAGAGCGACGTGCCGCCGGCCGACGGCTCCGCACCGGCGGACGGCCGGTTCAACCCGGGCTACGGCTACGCCTCGTCCGACGCCCGTGCGCGCGGCCGCTTCACCCGCAACTTCGTGGTGCAGGGCAGCGCCGCCGACTGGGCACTGCTGCTCCTGGCCGCGCTGCGCCAGTCGATCGCGGCGGCCGGGCTCCGGGCCGAGCTGGTCTTCTTCCAGCACGACGAGGTGATCGTGCACTGCCCCCGGGAGGAGGCCGGGACCGTCGTGGAGGCGATCCGGGCGGCCGGTGAACTGGCCGGGCGGACCGCCTTCGGCGATACACCGGTGCGCTTCCCGTTCACCACGGCGGTGGTGGAGCGGTACGCGGACGCGAAGTGACCCGGCGCCCATGCCGCCGGACGGCTGAACGGCCTTGCGGTTGAACGGCCTCGCGGCGGCACGGCGGAGGACGGGAAGGGCCCGGGCCGGAAGACCTCCGGCCCGGGCCGGCGCGACGCGTGCCCCGGGAAGAGAGCCCGGGGCACGCGGGCGCGGCGGTGGTGCCCCGCCGGTCTGCCCGTCTACCCGCGCTCCCACAGCGCGGGGACGTTCGGCGGCTCCCAGCCGGTCAGGGCGGTGTGAGCCTGCAGACAGCGGTAGCCGACCCCGCCGTACGTGACGCGGTCGCCCGCGTTGTAGGACGCCCCGGGTGCCCAGCCGCCGCCCGGACCGGGCGGGTCCGTCGGGCCGGTGGGCGGATCGGTCGGGTCCGTCGGGTCCTGGGCGACGTCGAGGACGAAGTCGAACGTCCCCTCCTTCCCGGAGCCCACGGACCGGACGTTCATCAGGAGCGCCGGGTCGTAGAGAGTGTCGGTGTTGTTGCGCGGTTCGCCGGGGAAGTACAGCTGCGTGGTGAGGATGCCCGAGCCGGGCGCCTGGGCCTTCACATGGATGTGCCGGGTGCGCCCGGGGTACAGCCCCGCCACGACGGTGGTGAGGCTGAAGGCCCCGGACGCGTCGGTGAACTGGTGGCCGCGGAAGGCGTATCCGCTCATGTCGTACGCACCGTTGGTGTCGGCCTGCCAGAAGTCCAGGAGCACGCCCGGGACGGGCCGGCACTCCCGGCCGAAGACATAGCCGCTGACCGTGAGCGGGACCCCGGGGGTTCCGGCGGTCACCAGGCTGCTGCGCAGCGGGGAGTTGGGCTTGAAGTACGGCCCCTCCATCTGGTCGTGCGTGGGGCCGTCGCCGTCGTCGCAGTCCGGCGTCGGGGCGAGCGGCGCCCCGGTGGAACCGGCATCGCGGGCCAGCGCGACCCCGCCCCCGGCGAGCAGCGGGGCGGCGGAGGCGACGAGGGCGGCCTTGAGGAGGGTCTTGCGGCTGATCCGCCGGCCTGCGGCGGACGGGCCGGCGGCGGAACGGTCGCCGTCGGCGCCGTCGGCCGGGCCGGGGTTCGGGACGGGAGTCATGGCTGATTCCTCTGGGTGGTGGGGGAAGGCACGTGCGGGTGCGAGGGGCCGGGGGCCGAGGTCGGGGCTCGGCCCCCGGACCCGTTCCGCCGTCTCCGGAGGGGTTCGGCCGGGCTGCCCGTGTTACACGGACTGCCAGAGCGCCGGGACGTTCGGCGGCGTCCAGCCGGGCTGCGCCTGGTGCCCCTGGAGGCAGCGGTAACGGCCGGAGCCGTACGTCACGACGTCACCGGCCGTGTACGTCGTCCCGGCGGCCCAGCTGCCGCCCGGCTCGGTCGGCGGGTCCGTCGGCGGATCGGTCGGGGTGCCGCTGGTGACCAGGGTGAGTCCGTACGCCTGGAGCGCGGGGTTCACCGGCTGGAAGTACGTCGTGCCCCCCTGGGAGCAGTTGCCGGAGCCGCCGGAGGTGACGCCCTGGGCCTGGCTGCCGGAGACGAACGAGCCGCCGGAGTCGCCCGGTTCGGCGCACACGTTGGTGCGGGTCACCCCGGAGACGGTGCCCTCCTGGTAGGTGACGCTGCTGTTGCGCTGCTGGACCGTGCCGCAGTGCCAGCCGGTCGTCGAGCCGGAGCGGCAGACCGACGAACCCTCCAGCGCCTCGGTGGAACCGGTGACCGTCACATCGCCGTTGCCGTACCCGTTCACCAGCGGGCGCGGGGTCCAGCCGGTGTTCGTGGCGACCCAGGAGTAGTCGCGGCCGGGGAAGGTGGAGCCCTGGAAGGAGCCCTGGGCCTGCTGGTTGTAGCCGCTGGTGCTGACACCGGGGGTGCCGCAGTGCCCGGCGCTGACGAAGCCGCTCTGGGTGCCGCGCCTGACGGGGAAGCCGATGGAGCAGCGCCCGGAGCCGTTCATGTAGTACGCGTCCCCGCCGCGCAGATCCGCGAACGTGCGCGGTTGCCCGGCGGACTGAGTGACCGTCACCAGATCGCGTGCGACACCGGCGGCGGCGAGGAAGGTGTCGGCGGCGGAGCTCCGGCCGGCCTGGACGACGACCCGGTTGGTGCGGACGTCGACGTACCAGGCGGGCACGTCCTCCGGCGCCTTGCGCAGCGCCACCCGGTCGAGGGCGGCCTTGGCGGAGGTCAGTTCGGCCAGGCTGTGGCCGACGACGACGGCCCGGGCGCCCGCCTCGGTGATCCGGCCGGTGTCAGCGGCGTCGGTCGTGGCGACGGTCAGCTCCGCCGTCCCGGCGCCCACCGTGGCGCCGGCGAATCCGGTGCCGAGCGAGTCGCGCAGCCCGGCGGCCACGGCGGCCGCGCGGGACTCGTTGCCGATCCGTTTCCGCGCCTGGGCCTCCGTGAGGCCGAGGTCGCGCTGCATGGCCTTCAGCAGGCCGGGCGAGAGGTGGTCCGCCCCGGCGGCGGGGACGCGGGGGGAGGGGTCGGCGGATGCGGTGCCGGTCAGCCCGGCGAGCGCGAGCACGCCGACGGCCACGGTGGCGGTACACGCGGCCAGTACACGTCTGCGGAGCATGGATCTCTCCACGGAACTCTCCTTGACTTCGGGGGAATTGCCGCCAACGTAGCCGCGTACACGTCAGCTCCAGGAGATCCCGTCCGCCCCATCGCATCACGTTATGGGGCAGTCCTGACCGGCCGCGATGCGGCGAAACACGCGCGTACGACCTCCCCGCGCACAGCCCGCCCGAGTAGGTTCCTCTCATGCGAATAGGCCAGATGCTGGGCAGCGGGCGCGACGCCGACGTATACGAACTGGACGAGCAGTGGGTCCTGCGGCGCTACCGCGACGGCTTGGACGCCTCCCGCGAACTGCCCGTCATGTCGTATCTGTCGGCATCCGGCTATCCGGTCCCCCGGCTCGGCCCGCAGCCCGCGTCGGCCGGCCCCGGCGATCTGGTCCTGCAGCGGCTGACCGGGCCGACGATGCTGGAGTCCCTGCTCTCCGGCGACACCGACGGCGACGAGGGCTCCGCCCTGCTGGCCCGGCTGCTCGCCGAGCTGCACACCGTCCCGGCCCGGGTCTCGCCGGATCCCGAGGACCGGATCCTCCACCTCGACCTGCATCCGGACAACGTGATGCTGACCGCCGACGGCCCGGTGGTGATCGACTGGAGCAACAGCGAGGAGGGGCCGCCGGCCCTGGACCGTGCCATGTCGGCGCTGATCCTGGCGCAGGTGGCGGTCGACCGGGACGGCCCGGGGGCGGACGGCGCCCGCGAGCTGCTGACCGCGCTGATGCCGCGCCTCGCGGAGGACGGCGGCGTCCCGGCCGCGCACCTCGCCGACGCCGCGGCCCGCCGGGCCGTCAACCCGACGATGAGTCCGGCCGAACGGGACCTCATCGGCGAGGCGGTGGCCCTGGTCACCGCACTCTCCGGCTGAGATCCCCGTACCGCCGGACCCCCGGACTACTCCCGCGTGCCCGCCAGTTCGACCGGCCGGGTGCGCAGGGCGAGCGCTGCGGGCAGCACCGCGAAGACCACGGCCAGCAGCGCGCTCACCGCGAGGACGAGGCCCAGCGTCTCCCACGGGACCACGACGGCCGAGTGGACGCCGAGCCGTCCGAGGGCGGTCCGTACGGCGGCCAGGTCCAGCGCGGCCACCGCCCCGCCGAGCACGGCGCCCACCCCCACCACGACCAGCGCCTCCGCCCCGACCAGCCGCAGCACCTGCGCCTTCGTCGCCCCGGCGAGCCGCAGCACCGCCAGGTCGCGCACCCGGTCGGCGGTGGCCATCACCTGGGTGTTGGCGAGCGCGATGCCCGTGTAGACGAGCGCGATGAGAAGGATCATCAGCAGGCCGGTACGGGTGTTCTCCCCGGTCCGCCGGACGCTCTCCGCCGCCCGGCCGGCCCCGGTCCGCACCTCGGCGCCCGTGTCCCGGCCTGCCGCGTACAACTCCTTCGCGACGGCCGAACGGTCCGCCCAGCCCCGCACCCTGACGTCGATCCGGTCGACGGCGGCGCCGCCCGCGTTGCGCGGGGTCACGTACACCCCGTTGTTCCCGGTGCCGGTGCTCAGCACGGCCGCCACCCGAAGGGTGACCTTGCGGCCGTCGGCCAGCCAGACGCCGACGCGCTCGCCGACCGTCGTGGTCAGCCACTCCTCGTTGACGACGACGGAGCCGTCGTCGAGTCCGGACAGGCTCCCCGCCACCACCGGCAGCGCGGACACCGCCGCCGCGTCGGCCGGGTCCACCGCCCTGGCCTCGGAGCGGACCAGCGCCGTGCCCTCCTCCAGCACGGTCACGGAGGTGGACCGCGAGACGCTGACCACGACGCCCGGGATCCGCCGGACCCGCTCGACGAACCGCGGGGAGAGCGCGCCACCGTCACGGCCCGCCGTGGCCACGAAGTCCGCGGTGACCTGGGTGCGCGCCTCGGTGGCCCTGGCCTCACCGAGCGTCGCCGTCGTGCCCATGAGCGAGGCGGCCAGCGCCACCGTGACGATCACGGGGGCGGCCACGGCGGCGGTCCTGCGCAGTCCGGCGGAGGCGTTCTCCCTCGCCAGTACACCAGTGGCGCCCGGCAGTTGCGCCGGAAGCCAGGTGAGGAGGCGGGTGACGGGCCGCACGAGAACAGGTGCGAAGAGAGCGAACCCGACGATCAGCAGCATCGGCTGGGTGAGGTAGGTCTTGCGCTTGAGGAGGCTGCCGGGATCATGGACGAGCGCGACGGCCGCCAGCACCACCCCGGTCAGCAGGACTGCGGCGCCCAGCACCACCCGGCTCAGCGGCATCGCACCGCTGTCGACGGCGGATTCGCGCAGCGCCTCGGCCGGCCCCACCTTCCCGGCCCGGCGCGAGGCGGCGACCGCACCGGCCAGCGCCACGGCCAGTCCGGTCCAGAAGGCGGTGTGCAGCGGCCAGTTCTGGTCACCGACGGCGAACCAGCGGGGCGCGATCCCCTTCCCCACCATCCAGGAGGCGAGCCGCGGCGCGCCGAGGGCACCCAGCCGGCAGCCCGCGGCCGACGCGAACACGCCGATGACGGCCGCTTCGGCGTACACCGTGCGCCGCACCTGACCGGGGGTCGCGCCCGCCGTGCGCAACAGGCCGAACTCGCGGCGGCGCTGGGCGACAGCGAAGGAGAAGGTCGAGGCGACGACGAACACGGAGACGAAGGCGGTGATGCCGGCGGCCGTGCCCAGCAGCGCGTTGACGGAGACCAGCGCCTCGGCGTCGCGGTCCGGGTCGGGATCGGCCCGGCGCCGGTCGTCGCCGGTGAGGACCACCATCCGGTCCTCCTTGTCCACGACCGCGCGCACCGCGGCCGGGTCGGCGTGCACCACCAGGGCGTCGACGGCCGGGGAGATCCGGGCGGCCTCGGCCGCGGTGAAGAACACTGCGGTCTCGAACCCCGCGGACCGGACCGTGCCGACGACGGTCCCGGTGGCGATGGACCGCGGGGTCGTGACCGTGATCCGGTCCCCCGTACGCACCTGTGACCGTGGCCCCGCGGTGACGACCACCTCGCCGGGGGCGGCCGGGGCCCGCCCGGCGGCCAGCCGGTAGGGGGCGGCCGCCGCGACCGGCCACGGATGCCCGACCACCTCACCGGCACCGCTGCCGCCGTCGAGGTCCGCGCCGCCGACCGAGACGGGGAACGTACGGTCCTCGACGGTACGGCCGAGCTCCGCCAGCGAGTTGGCGAGCGCCGCCGAGACGGGCCGGGGCGAGGTCAGCTCCTGCGTCCGGACACCGATCGGTGTCGGCACCCGCAGCAGGTCCGCGCCCCGGACCACGACCGGGGCCGCGGCGAACCGCTCCGGCCCGTGGTGCGGTGCGCCGAACGTGGCGGCGAGCGCGAGACCGGTCATGGCGACGATCCCGACACCGAGGGCCAGCGCGAGGAAGGAGCCGACGAACGTGACCCAGCGGGTCCGGATGCCGCGCAGCACGAGGCTCAGCACGGGACCGCCGCCATCCGCGTCATGCGCGCCGCGACCTGCTCGGCGGATGGGGAGGCCAGCTCGTCCCGCACCCGGCCGTCGGCCAGGAACAGCACCCGGTCCGCACAGGAGGCGGCGACCGGGTCGTGCGTCACCATGATCACGGTCTGACCGCCGTCCACCATGGTCCGCAGCAGGCTCAGCACCTGCTGCCCGGTCGTCGAGTCCAGGGCGCCGGTGGGCTCGTCGCCGAACAGCACATCGGGCCGGGTGACCAGGGCGCGGGCCAGGGCCACGCGCTGCTGCTGGCCGCCGGACAGCTCGCTGGGCCGGTGCCCGGCCCGGTCGCGCAGCCCCACCCGCTCCAGTACGCCGAGGACCTCGGCCCGCTTCGGCCGGCGGCCGGCCAGCCGCAGCGGCAGGGCGACGTTCTGCTCGGCACTGAGCGAGGGGAGCAGGTTGAACGCCTGGAAGACGAAGCCGATCCGGGTGCGGCGCAGCAGCGTCAGCTTCCGCTCGCTGAGCCCGGTCAGTTCGGTGTCGCCGAGGAACACCTGGCCGCCCGTGGGCCGGTCGAGGCCGGCGGTGCACTGGAGCAACGTCGACTTGCCGGAGCCGGACGGCCCCATGACGGCGGTGAACGTGCCCCGGGGAACGTCGAGGCTGACCCCGTGCAGCGCGGTCACCGCGCCGGTGTTCCTGCCGTAGGACCTGGTGACCGAACGGAGCCGGACAGCTGCTTGATTCATGGCCACCACTCAACCGGCGCCGCTCCCGCGCCACATCGCAGCGAACGGGAGTCCCCGGGGTGGAGCCAGCTCCACCCCACGGCTCCACCCCGCCGGGTGGTCTGCCTCCCCGTGCCCGGCCTACCGTTCCCCCCATGCCCTCCTCCGCCGCTGACCCCCTGCCCTCCCCGGGCCTGTGGCAGGCCCTGCGACAGCGCCGCTACCTGCGTAGCGCCTGGCCGTGGCGCGCCACGCTCTACCTGCTGACGAGCGTGCCCCTGGGCCTCGCGAACCTCACCGCGCTCCTCCTCCTGGCCGTCGCCGGCAGCGCACTGAGCGTGCTCCTGATCGGCATCCCGCTGCTCCTCACGCTCGTGCTCGCGGGCATACCGGTGGCCGCAGTGGAGCGGCGCAGACTGCGCCTGCTCGACCCCCGCCCCCTCGCCCCGGCGCACCGCGACCCGGACGGCACCGGCCTCTCGTCCTGGCTCCGCACCCGCCTCCGGGAACGCGCCACCTGGCGGGAGCTGGGCTACGCGCTGCTGTTCGCCCTGGTGCTGTGGCCCCTGGAGGCCCTGGCCGTCGGGACCGCCCTAGTCATCTGCGGCGGCCTGATCGCCGCTCCGGTGATGCTGGCGGCGAACGGCGGCGAGGAGGCCCGCGTACTGAAGATCTGGCTGATCCACTCCCCTCCGCCCGCCGTCGCGGCCCTGCTCGCCGGACTCGTGCTGCTGCCCCTGTTCGCGTATCCGCTGGGGGCGCTGGCGGCCGGCCGGGCCGAGCTGACCCGGCAGCTGCTCCGCGCACCGGAGGCCGGACTGGACTCGCGGATCAGGGAGTTGGGACGCTCCCGGATGCGTCTGGTGGACGCCTTCGAGGCGGAGCGCCGCCGGATCGAGCGCGATCTGCACGACGGCGCGCAGCAGCGGCTCGTCGCCCTGTCCATGACGCTCGGACTGGCCCGGCTGGAGAGCCCGGCCGAACCGCTGGCCGGGCTGCTGGCCAAGGCGCACAAGGAGGCCGGGGTCGCGCTGGCGGAGATCAGGGAACTCATCCGGGGCATCCACCCCCAGGTCCTCACCGACCGCGGACTCGCGGCGGCGGTGGAGGACATCGCGGACCGCTCGGTGATCCCGGTGGACGTGGAGTTCGCCCTGCCGGACCGGCTGCCCCAGGCGGTCGAGACGGCCGTGTACTTCGCGGTCTGCGAGGCACTGGCCAATGTGGCCAAGCACAGCGGGGCGGAGCGGGCCCGGGTGAGCGGCCGGACGGAGAAGGGCCGGCTGGTGGTGGAGGTGTACGACGACGGGGCGGGCGGCGCCGACACCGGCGGCGGTACGGGACTTCAGGGCGTGGCCGACCGCGTCTCGGTGCTCGACGGCCGCCTGCTACTGTCCAGTCCGCCCGGCGGGCCCACGGTGTTCCGACTGCAGGTCCCCATGTCACCTGCGGAAACAAGGACGTGAGCGTGCGCATCGTACTGGCCGAGGACAGTGTGCTCCTGCGGGAGGGACTGATCGGCCTGCTGGAACGGTTCGGCCATCAGGTGGTGGCGGGCGCCGGCACGGCCGACGAGCTGATCGCGGCGGTGGCCGAGCACGGCCCGGACATCGTGGTGACCGATGTCCGCATGCCGCCGGGCTTCTCCGACGAGGGGCTGCGGGCCGCGATCGAACTGCGCATCCGGCAGCCCGGGCTGCCCATCCTCGTACTCAGTCAGTACGTCCAGCGCACGTACGCCGAGGACCTGCTCGACTCCTCGGACGGTACGGGCGTCGGCTACCTGCTCAAGGAACGCATCGGCGACGTCGAGGAGTTCATCGACGCCCTGCACCGGGTCGCGGCCGGGAACACGGTCGTGGACCCCGAGGTGGTCCGCCAGCTCATCCGCCGCCGCCGGGCCCCCCTCTCCCGGCTGACCGCGCGCGAGCAGGAGGTGCTGGCCCTGATGGCGGAGGGCAGGTCCAACGCGTCGGTCGCCGCGGCGTTGACGGTCAGCGAGGGCACGGTCAGCAAGCACTTCGGCAGCATCCTCGGCAAGCTCGACCTGTCGCTGGACGACACCACGAACCGCCGGGTGCTGGCGGTACTGGCGTATCTGCGGGGGTGACCAGGCCCCGACCGGACCGCGAGGCGGTACGGAGACGGGCGACGGATACGGGTGACAGCTGACGGCTCTGACGGCTGACGGCTGACGGCTGACGGAGACCGTCTCTCTTTCTCTCTCCGAACGCGGTCACGGCGGCCCGTAGACGGCGGCCAGTTCGGACGCGAGTTCCGCGAGCCGTGCGCGGGCGGCCGCCGGTTCGAGGATCTCGACCCGCGACCCCAGACCGGCCAGCTGCGCGGCCAGCACCTCTGCCGACGGCCCGTCCACCTCGATCCCGAGCCACCCGTCGGCGACCGCCGGACCGATGATGCGCAGCCGGGCGCCGAACAGCCGTTGCAGGACGCCTTCGGCACCGGCCTCGGCCCGCCCGCGCACCGTCACCGCGTACATCCGGTCCTCCATCACCGCGGCGAGGGAGCGCCAGGCCGTGGCGAGGTCGAAGCCGTCCGGCCGCACGACCGGTTCCCCCGTCGCCGCCACGGAGGTGACCCGGCTGAGCCGGAAAGCCCGCAGCCCGCTCTCCGTGCCGGCGACGAGATACGAGACGCCGGCCTTCGAGGCGATCCCGAGCGGATGCACGGTCCGCTCACCGGCGGGCCTGCCGGGTGTCGCGTAGCCCATCCTGACCTGCACCCCGTCGACCACGGCGCGCTGGAGCGCACCGAGTTGGGGCTCATCCGCCGTCACGGCGGTGCGCGACCAGTCGGTGGCGTCGGCGACCCCCGCGCGCACCGCCGCCTCGGCGCCCGGGCGCAACGGCGTGGGCAGGGCCCGCACCAGCTTCCGCAGGGCGGTGCGGAGTTCGGGCGACGCGGAGGACGGACCGGCGAGCAGGAAGAGCGCCCGGCTCTCGTCGGCGGTCAGTCCGGTGAGGTCGGTACGGGCTCCGCCCACGAGGGACCAGCCCCCGCCGCGCCCCCGCTGCGAGTAGACGGGGATCCCGGCGGCCGCGAGCGCCTCCAGGTCGCGGCGGGCCGTGCGTTCGGCCACGTCGAGTTCGGCCGCGACCTGGGCGACGGTGACCCGGCCACGTACCTGGAGGAACAGCAGCAGCGCCACCAGACGATCAGCTCTCATGCCGGAGATTCTCCTGGGAAAACTGGCCAGAAGGTGGCCAGTTCAGCTTTCAGGATGAGGTCATGACCGAAGCGGCGGCAGCTCGCGGCGCACAGGTCTCCCATCGGCCCATTCAACGAAGGAACGTGAACTCATGATCGTGGTGACCGGAGCCACCGGAAACGTCGGACGCCCGCTCGTCGAGGCACTCGCGGCAGCCGGCCGGCAGGTGACGGCCGTGTCGCGGAATGCCGCCGCGGGTCCCGGCGCCGCACCGGCGCAGGTGCGGCATCACCGCGCGGACCTCGCGTCCCCCGAAAGCCTGCGCCCCGCACTCGACGGCGCCGAGGCGCTGTTCCTGCACGACACCGGCGCGGGCGCGCACCTGCTGAACGTGCCGGCCATCCTGGACGCGGCGAAAGCGGGCGGCGTGGCCCGTATCGTCCTGCTGTCCTCCCAGGGAGTCGCCACCCGGCCGCAGTCCGCCTCGCACGGCGCCGCGGGCCGGGCCATGGAGGAGGCGGTACGGCAGTCGGGCGCGGACTGGACGATCCTGCGCCCCGGAGGCTTCGCCTCCAACGCCTACGCCTGGGCCGAACCGGTCCGCACGCACCGGACGGTGGCCGCACCCTTCGGCGATGTGGGCCTGCCGGTCGTCGACCCGGCCGACATCGCCGACGTGGCGGCCATCGCGCTGTACGAGGACGGCCACGCCGGAGCGACGTACGAACTGACCGGCCCCGCCCTCACCACGCCCAGGCAACGGGCCCGCACCCTGGCCGACCTGCTCGGCGAACGGGTCGACTTCGTCGAGCAGACGGCCGACGAAGCACGGGCGCAGATGCGGCGGTTCATGCCCGACCCGGTGATCGACACCACCCTCGCGATCCTCGGCGAACCCACCCCCGCCGAACAGCGGATCAGCCCGGTGACGGAACAGCTCCTCGCCCGCCCGGCCCGCACGTTCGCCGACTGGGCCGGACGCAACATCGCGGCCTTCAGGTAACCGCAAGGGCCGCAGAAGAGAGGAGAAGCCGGTGCACCGGAGGGGTACACCGGCCGGGCGCGGGCGGCCGGACATGAAAAAGCCCCAGGTCACGGCGAGTGAGTCCTGGGGCTGATCCGAGCCGCCTTCGGGATTCGAACCCGAGACCTACGCATTACGAGTGCGTTGCTCTGGCCAACTGAGCTAAGGCGGCACGCGCTGTCGCACCATGGTGCGGTCAGCAGCGTCGCCAAGTCTACACAGTTTCGGAGGGTGCTCCGTACCGGCCCGTCGTGCGGCTGTATGCCCAGGTCAGTGGGGTGCCCCGGCGGCGGGCCGGAGGCCGGGCGGGCGGGGTCAGGAGCACTTCTTGCCGTCGGCCGGCGGGGTGCCCTCCAGGAGGTAGGTGTTGATCGCCGTGTCGATGCAGTCGCTGCCGCGGCCGTACGCCGTGTGCCCGTCGCCCTCGTAGGTGAGGAGGGTGCCGGACGAGAGCTGGCCGGCGAGGGACTGGGCCCACTTGTACGGGGTCGCCGGGTCGCGGGTGGTGCCGACGACCACGATCGGGGCGGCGCCCTCGGCCTTGATCCGGTGCGGGGTGCCGGTGGCGGGGACCGGCCAGTAGGCGCAGTTCAGGGAGGCCCAGGCGAAGCCCTTGCCGAAGACCGGGGAGGCCTTCTCGAAGGTGGGGAGGGCCTGGGTGACCGCCTCGGAGGTGGCGAAGGCGGGCGGGAGGTCGAGGCAGTTCACGGCAGCGTTGGCGTACATGAGATTCGCGTACGTACCGTTCGGCTCGCGCTCGTAGTAGCTGTCGGCCAGGGCGAGCAGGCCCGATCCGTCGCCCGCCCGGGCAGCGGTGAGCGCCTCGCGGAGCTGGGGCCAGGCCGTCTCGTCGTACATCGCGGCGATGACGCCGGTGGTGGCGAGGGACTCGCCGAGCTTCCGGGACTCGCCCGTGGGGATCGGCTTCGCGTCGAGGTCGCTGAACAGCTTCTTCAGGTTGGTCGCCGCGTCGGCTGCGGATGTCGTGCCGAGCGGGCAGTCCGCCTTCTTCACGCAGTCCTGGGCGAAGGACTGGAAGGCGGTCTCGAAGCCCGCCGTCTGGTCGCGGTTCATGTCGACCGATGCCAGCGAGGGGTCCATCGCGCCGTCGAGGACGAGCCGGCCCACCCGCCCGGGGAAGAGCTCGGCGTACGTCGCGCCCAGGAAGGTGCCGTACGAGGCGCCGACGTAGTGCAGCTGCTCGTCACCGAGCAGGGCGCGCAGCATGTCCATGTCGCGGGCCGTGTCCACGGTCGAGACGTGCGGCAGGATCTCGCCCGAGCGCTGCTCGCAGCCCGTGGCGAACTTCTTGAACGCACCGCTCAGCTTCGTGACCTCGACCGCGTCGTCCGGCGTCTGGTCGACCTGGGTGTAGGCGTCCATCTGCGAACCGGTGAGACATTCGACGGGTTCGCTGCGCGCCACCCCGCGCGGATCGATGGCGACCATGTCGTAGCGGGCGCGCACCTGCGCCGGGTAGCCGATCGCGGCATAGCCCTGGAGATAGCCGATGGCGGATCCGCCGGGACCTCCCGGGTTCACCAGGAGGGAGCCGATCCGCTTGCCCGGTCCGGTGGCCTTCTTCCGGGACACCGCCAGCTTGATCTCGTCGCCGTCCGGCTTCGCGTAGTCGAGCGGCGCCTTCATCGTGGTGCACTGGAATCCGCTGACACCGCAGTCCCGCCAGCTCAGGTGCTGGCCGTAGAACGACTTCAGCGCTGTCGGCACGGCGGACGGAGAGGCCGAGGCCGCCTGCGCCGGGGACGAGGCGCCCGAAGTCGAACTTCCGCTGCTGCAGCCGGAGATGAGGAGGCCGGCTGTGCCGAGCGCGAGGGCGAGGGTGCGGAACGGGCGCCTGGTGTCCATGTCCGGAGCGTAGCCGCCGGGCGACGACTCATCCGATTCCCTGCTCTTTCGGGTGATTCGGTGAGCGGCCTGCCGGGAGCGTCAGCCCGCCCGCAGCGCCATCGTCATCGCCTCCACCGCGAGCAGCGGGGCCACATTCCGGTCCAGCGCCCGGCGGCAGGCGCCCACCGCCTCGATCCGGCGCAGGGTGCGCTCGGGCGTGGACGAGCGCACGATCCGGTCGAGGGAATCCTGCGCGTCGGCGTTGGCGATGGCGATGCGCGAGCCCAGCTGCAGGGCGAGCACATCGCGGTAGAACCCGGTCAGTTCGGTGAGGGCCAGATCGAGGCTGTCGCGCTGCGTACGCGTCTTGCGGCGCTTCTGCCGGTCCTCCAGCTCCTTCATCACCCCTGCGGTGCCACGCGGCATCCGGCCCCCGGCGGAGGCGCCGAGCGCGGCCTTCATGTCCTCCGTCTCCTTGACGTCGACATCCTCCGAGGCCTGCTTCGCGTCGTCCGTGGCGGTGTCGATCAGCTCCTGCGCGGCCTTCAGACAGCCCCCGATGTCCTCGACGCGCAGCGGCAGCTTCAGGACGGCCGCCCGGCGGGCGCGGGCCCGCTCGTCGGTGGCGAGGCGACGGGCCCTGCCGATGTGTCCCTGGGTGGCCCGGGCTGCGGCGGCGGCCCGCTCCGGCTCGATGCCGTCCCGCCGGATCAGCACATCCGCTACGGCGTCGACCGACGGAGTGCGCAGGGTGAGATGGCGGCAGCGGGAACGGATCGTGGGCAGCACGTCCTCCAGCGAGGGCGCGCAGAGCAGCCACACCGTGCGCGGCGCGGGCTCCTCGACCGCCTTCAGCAGCACATTGCCCGCGCCCTCGGTGAGGCGGTCGGCGTCCTCCATGACGATGACCTGCCACCGTCCGACGGCCGGCGAGAGCTGGGCGCGGCGGACTAGCTCGCGGGTCTCCTTCACACCGATGGACAGCAGATCGGTGCGGATCACGTCGACGTCGGCGTGTGTCCCGATGAGGCTCGTGTGACAGCCGTCGCAGAAACCGCAGCCCGGTGCCCCGCCCAGGGCACGGTCCGGGCTGGTGCACTGCAGCGACGCGGCGAAGGCCCGGGCGGCGGTGGACCGCCCGGAGCCCGGCGGGCCGGTGAACAGCCAGGCATGGGTCATCTTCGAGCCGGGCGGCACCGGCTCCCCCGTGGCCTGGGCGGTGACCAGCGCGTCGGCATCCCTGGCGGCGGCAGCGAGCTGCTCCTGCACGCGGTCCTGGCCGACCAGGTCGTCCCATACGGACATCGGTCACCGCCCTTCCGTGGTGTGCGGCTCTCGTCACGGCTGTCGCCGTGGCGTTCGTCGATCCGGCTTTCCCCTGGCCTCCCATTGTGAGGGACGCGTCTGACAATCCCGGCGGACGGACTGCCGGGACCTCACCGATGCGCCGATACGGCGATACGGCGGAGGCCGGACTCCGGAACGCCGATGGCCCCGCGCCTGTTCGCGCGGGACCATCGGCGTACTCGGTACTCGGTACTCGCTCGGTACTCGATACCGTCAGCGGCGCGGGCGGCGCCCCCGGCCGGTGGACCCGGGGTCCTCGTCGTCGTGGTCACCGAGCAGTTCGTCGGCCAGCGTGGGCAGATCGTCCAGCGGAGTCTCCTCCGCCCAGTCGGGACGCGGCCGCCGCGACCGGCCCGAATGCTGCTCCTGCTCCCGCTGCTCCCGGTCCGCGTGCGGATCGGTGATCTGCGGCAGCTCACGGGTGCGTTCGTTCTCGCCCTCAGGTGCGGAGCCCGCTGAGCGCTCGTCCCGGAAGATGCCGCGCGGCACCCGGTCGGCGGGGTCGGCGTCCCGTACCGGCGGCAGCACCGCCGTCTCGTCCGCGGCACCGGACGGCCCGGACGGATCGGAGACCTTCGGGATCATCGCCGTCTCGGCCTCGTCGGACGGCCAGGGCGCGGACGGGGCCGCGTGCCGAGTCCGTCCCCGGCCGGAGGACGGATCCACCGGAGAGGGCACCGGCTGAGTGATCTCGTTCGGGTTCACGATCGGGGTCGGCACCGTCAGCTCGTTGTCCGGAACGGAAGACGAGGACGAGGACGACGACGAGGACGAGGACGAGGACGAGGACGTGGAAGACGCAGACGGCTCGGAATGCGGCGCGGACCGCGAGGTCCGGGCACGCGAAGCCTCCGCCGCAGCAGCGGCCTCGGCCGCCTCTGCCTCGGCTTCCGCCTGGGCCGCGGCCGCCTGGGCCCGCGCACTCTCCGCCGCGGCCGCGGCATCGGCCTCCGCCTGCCTGCGAGCGGCCTCGGCCCTCAGCAGGGCCTCCTCCGCCTTGCGCTGCTTCTCCAGCCGCTTGGCCTCGGCCTCCTGACGGAGCCGGGCCTCCTCCTCGGCCTGGCGGCGCAGCCGCGCCTGCTCCGCCTCGCGGGCGGCCTCCTCCGCTTCGAGCCTGACCCGCTCCTCCTCGGCGCGCTGCCGCGCCTCCTCCGCACGCTGACGGGCCTCCTCCGCCTGGCGTTCGGCCTCGCGGCGGCGCGCTTCCTCCTCCTCGCGGCGCTTGCGCTCCGCCTCCTCGGCGCGGAGCTTGGCGAGCTGCTCCTGCCGTTCGCGCTCCAGGCGCTCTTCCTCCGCCTTGCGCGCGGCCTCCTCCTCGGCGAGGCGACGGGCCTCCTCCTCGGCGGCCTTGCGCGCCTCCTCCCGGGCCCTGATCTCGGCCTCGGAGAGCGGAAGGAGCTGGTCGAGCCGGTGACGTACGACCGTGGTGATCGACTCCGGTTCCTGGCCGGCGTCCACCACCAGGTAGCGCGTCGGGTCGGCGGCGGCCAGCGTCAGGAAGCCGGAACGCACCCGGTTGTGGAATTCGAGCGGCTCGGACTCCAGCCGGTCGGGCGCCTCGGTGAACCGTTCCCGCGCGGTCTCCGGGGAGACGTCCAGAAGCACGGTCAGATGCGGTACGAGGCCGCTCGTCGCCCAGCGCGAGATCCGGGCGATCTCGGTCGGCGCGAGATCACGGCCCGCGCCCTGGTAGGCGACGGACGAGTCGATGTAGCGGTCGGAGATGACGATCGCGCCGCGCTCCAGCGCCGGACGCACGACCGAGTCGACGTGCTCGGCGCGGTCGGCGGCGTACAGCAGTGCCTCGGCCCGGTTGGAGAGCCCGGCCGACGAAACGTCGAGCAGGATCGAGCGCAGCCGCTTGCCGACGGGGGTCGCGCCCGGTTCACGGGTGACGACGACCTCGTGGCCCTTGGCGCGGATCCAGTCGGCGAGCGCTTCGACCTGGGTGGACTTGCCCGCTCCGTCGCCGCCCTCCAGGGCGAGGAAGAAGCCGGTCGCGGCGGGGGCGACCGCCGGGTCGCCGCCACGCAGCGCCTCCCGCAGATCACGGCGCAGCGGCACTCCAGAACGGTCGTCCGTCTTCGCGAGGACGATCGCGGCGACCGGCAGCAGCAGGGCGCCGATCAGCATCAGGGTGAAGGCCGCGCCACCGTGCGCGAAGACGAAGTCCCCCGCGGTCAGCCGGTGGGTTCCTATGGCGGCGGCCACCAGGGGGCCGCCGACCGCGCCGAGCGCGATCAGGACCCGGACGACGGCCTGGAGGTGTTCGGCGGTGCGGGTCCGGCGGGATTCCTCGGTCTCCTGGTCGACGAGGACATGGCCGGTGTTGGCGGCGACACCCGCCGCGTATCCGGCGAGCACGGCGATCAGGACGACGGTCGCCGTGTCCGGCACCAGGCCCATCGCAAGGAGCGCGACCCCGGTGACGGCGGTGGCCAGGGAGAGCAGCCGGCGGCGCGACAGGGCCGGCAGCACCTTCTGCGCGGTACGGATGCCGACGCCCGTGCCGCCGGTCAGGGCGAGGATCAGCAGGGCGAAGGTGGCGGGGCCACCACCCAGGTCGGTGGCGTGCAGGACGGCGACGGCGGCCGCGGCCGCGATCGCTCCGGCGACGGCGGCACAGGTCGCGACGATCAGCGGTACGGCGCCGGTGCGGCCCTTGTCCGGTCCGCTGCCGGCGGACGGCCGGCGCAGCCCCTCCAGGGGCGAGCGCGGCCGGGGCGTCGGCGAACCGGGCAGTTCCAGGAAGTACAGGGTGGAGATGGAGGCGGAGAACAGCCCGGCCGCGACGTACGAGCCGAGGGCCGCCTGGTGGAAGGAGAACCACTCCAGGCCCGAGCCCAGCAGATTGCCGATCAGTGTGGCGACCAGCAGCACGGCGGCGGCGACGGGAACGGCGGCGAAGTCGGTCCGCAGGGAGAGCCTGCGCAGCGCGTCCAGGTGATCCGGCAGCGGGCGCACCGCGGCGCCCTCGATCGGCGGCGCGGGCAGCAGCGCGGGCGCCGCCCCGTCCTTCGCGATCGTCCACAGCCGCTCACCGGCGCCGGTGACGAAGACGGTGATGAGGATCATCAGGAGCGCCCTGTCGGGCATCCAGTCGATCCACAGCGGCGCGACGACCAGCAGCGCGAGCCGCAGCCCGTCGGCGCCGATCATCAGCCACCGCCGGTCGAGCGGCCCTCCCGGCGCCGTCAGGGCCGTCAACGGCCCCAGGAGTACGGCTCCGAAGAGCAGGGTGGAAATAATCCGGGCCCCGAACACGGCGGCGACGGCGAAGGCCGCCCCGCGGTATCCGGATCCGAATGAGCCCTCAAGGACCGCCGCTTGCAGCGACAGCAACACCAGCACGAGAAGGGCGAGTGCATCGCCGGTACTGCCGACGAGCTGGGCGCTCCACAACCGCTTCAGCGGGGGAACACGCAACAGGGCTCGTACGGCGCGCTCGCGTGAGTCTGCGGCAAGTGTGTCGGAGGTGGGGCTCACGACCGTTGGCTGCTCGGCTCGCGTCATCCGCCCAGCCTATCGGGAGCAAGCCGGTGCCCGCGGTCCGCGTCCGAACATACGACCGCAGCGGCCTCCGCGGGGGTTCTCTCCCCGCGCCTCCGGGGTCCTTTCCCCGCCCCCTCCGGGGTCCCGTCCCCGCCCCTCCGGGGTCCCTTCCCTGCCCCCTCAGGGTCCCTTCCCCCAGCCCTTCGGGAGCGAGACCCTCCAGCCTTTCCGGAGCGCCTCCCAGCCCCTCCGGCGTTTGAGGAGCGGGGGCCCGGGGGCAGAGCCCCCGGTTTCGGGAAGGGGCGGGGAGGGGACAAGGCCCGCCGCAGGCGCGCCACCCGCCCCCGTCCACACCCACCCACCCACTCACCCACCCGCCCCGGAACACGGCAACGCCGGGCGGCCCGGACACTCGTCCAGCCCACCCGGCGTTCAGGAACCCGGAAGGTCAGTCCTCCGAAGACACCGAGGAAGACGCGGAAGTCGCCGTCTTCTTGGCCGCGGACTTCTTCACCGCGGTCGTCGTCTTCTTCGCGGCAGTGGTCTTCTTCGCCGCGGTCTTCTTCGTGGCCGTAGCCGTCTTCTTCGCCGCCGTCGCCTTCTTGGCAGGCGCCTTCTTCGCCGGAGCCTTCTTCGCCGTCTTCTTCTTGGCCGGCCCCTTGGCCCGCTTCTCGGCGAGCAGCTCGTAGCCGCGCTCCGGAGTGATGTCCTCGACGCTGTCGTCGGTCCGCAGCGTCGCGTTCGTCTCGCCGTCGGTGACGTACGCGCCGAAGCGCCCGTCCTTGACGACGACCGGAGCCCCGCTCACCGGGTCCGTGCCCAGCTCCTTCAGCGGCGGCTTCGCCGCGGCCCGCCCGCGCTGCTTCGGCTGGGCGTAGATGGCGAGGGCCTCTTCGAGGGTGATGTCGAAGAGCTGGTCCTCGGAGGTCAGCGACCGCGAGTCCGTGCCCTTCTTCAGGTACGGGCCGTAGCGGCCGTTCTGCGCGGTGATCTCGACACCCTCGGCGTCCTCACCGACCACACGCGGCAGCGACATCAGCTTCAGCGCGTCGGCCAGCGTCACCGTGTCCAGCGACATCGACTTGAACAGCGAGGCCGTCCGCGGCTTCACCGCGTTCTTGCCGGTCTTCGGCGTGCCCTCGGGCAGCACCTCGGTGACGTACGGACCGTAGCGCCCGTCCTTGGCGATGATCTGGTTCCCGCTCACCGGGTCCGCACCGAGCTCGAAGTCGCCGCTCGGCTTGGCCAGCAGCTCCTCCGCGTACTCGACGGACAGCTCGTCGGGTGCCAGGTCCTCGGGGACGTCCGCGCGCTGGTGCCCCTCGGAGTCCTTCTCGCCGCGCTCGATGTACGGGCCGTAGCGGCCGACGCGGAGCTTGATGTCGTTGCCGACGGGGAACGAGGAGATCTCCCGGGCGTCGATCGCACCGAGGTCGGTGACGAGCTCCTTGAGACCGCCGAGGTGGTCGCCGTCGCCGTTGCCCGCGTCGGAGGCCTTTCCGGCACCGGCCGCGTCGTCACCGGCCTGCGCACCGAAGTAGAACCGCTTCAGCCACGGCACGGACTGGGCCTCGCCCCGCGCGATGCGGTCGAGGTCGTCCTCCATGCGGGCCGTGAAGTCGTAGTCGACGAGCCGGCCGAAGTGCTTCTCCAGCAGGTTGACCACGGCGAACGACAGGAAGGACGGGACGAGCGCCGTGCCCTTCTTGAACACGTACCCGCGGTCGAGGATCGTCCCGATGATCGAGGCGTACGTCGACGGGCGGCCGATCTCGCGCTCTTCCAGCTCCTTGACCAGCGAGGCCTCGGTGTAGCGGGCCGGCGGCTTGGTGGCGTGGCCGTCGACGGTGACCTCGTCGGCGGTCAGCGCGTCGCCCTCGGCGACCTGCGGCAGCCGGCGCTCACGGTCGTCGAGCTCGGCGTTCGGGTCGTCGGCGCCTTCGACGTACGCCTTCATGAAGCCGTGGAAGGTGATCGTCTTGCCGGACGCGGAGAACTCGGCGTCCCGGCCGTCGCTCGCCCGGCCGCCGATCTTGACGGTGACGGAGTTACCGACCGCGTCCTTCATCTGGGAGGCGACGGTCCGCTTCCAGATCAGCTCGTAGAGCCGGAACTGGTCACCGGTGAGACCGGTCTCGGCAGGGGTGCGGAAGCGGTCGCCGGAGGGGCGGATCGCCTCGTGCGCCTCCTGCGCGTTCTTGACCTTGCCGGCGTACGTGCGCGGCTTGTCCGGCAGGTAATTGGCGCCGTACAGCTGCGTGACCTGGGCCCGGGCCGCGGAGATCGCGGTGTCCGAGAGGGTCGTGGAGTCGGTACGCATATAGGTGATGAAGCCGTTCTCGTACAGCTTCTGCGCGACCTGCATGGTGGCCTTGGCCCCGAAGCCCAGCTTCCGGCTCGCCTCCTGCTGGAGGGTCGTCGTACGGAACGGAGCGTACGGGGAGCGGCGGTACGGCTTCGACTCGACGGACCGCACGGCGAACGTGGACTCGGCGAGCGCGGCGGCCAGCGCCCGGGCGTTCGTCTCGTCCAGGTGCAGGGTCTGCGCGGACCCGGCCTTGAGCTGCCCGTCGGGACCGAAGTCACGGCCCTGGGCGATGCGGCGCCCGTCGACCGCGCTGAGGCGGGCGGTGAGCGTCGAGGGGTCGGAGGCGTCACCGGAGCGGCCGGTGGCGAAAGTGCCGGTCAGGTCCCAGTACTCGGCGGAGCGGAAGGCGATGCGCTCGCGCTCCCGCTCGACGACGAGGCGGGTGGCGACGGACTGGACACGGCCCGCCGACAGCCGGGGCATGACCTTCTTCCACAGGACCGGCGAGACCTCGTAGCCGTAGAGGCGGTCGAGGATGCGTCGGGTCTCCTGGGCGTCGACCATGCGCTGGTTGAGCTCGCGCGGGTTGGCGACGGCGGCCCGGATCGCGTCCTTGGTGATCTCGTGGAAGACCATCCGGTGGACCGGGACCTTGGGCTTGAGGACTTCCTGCAGGTGCCACGCGATGGCTTCGCCCTCGCGGTCCTCATCGGTGGCGAGGAAGAGTTCGTCGGACTCGGCCAGCAGCTGCTTGAGCTTCCTGACCTGGGCCTTCTTGTCGGCGTTGACGACGTAGATGGGCTGGAAGTCGTTCTCCACGTCGACGCCGAGGCGGCGCACCTCGCCGGTGTACTCGTCCGGCACCTCGGCGGCGCCGTTCGGGAGGTCGCGGATGTGCCCGACGCTCGCCTCGACGACGTATCCGGGGCCGAGATAGCCCTTGATCGTCTTCGCCTTGGCAGGCGACTCGACGATGACGAGTCGGCGGCCGCCCTGTGCGGTCTCGCTGGTCGGGGACAACTTCGCTCTTCTCTCCGGTCGACGCTCGGTGGGCATCAGGGCAGCGCGATGGCGCTGCCGACAGTGCTGTCGCTGCGGAGTGTGACGGTACAACCCGCCCCCGTGTCAAACGGCAAAAGCCCGCAACGGCCACTCGAACGGTAACCCGACTTCCGCCATTCCTGCCGCCCGGCCCGCTCGGTCCGCCGCGCGCACGGCCGCTGCCTGCGGGTTTCGGCGGCGCTGTGGCTGCCCTGCGGGGGCCGGGGGCGAGAGGGGGGCGGTCCGGGCGTGTTCCGGGCGGCGCGGGCGATCGGAGCCGGGGCGGGCCCGGGTGAGGTGGGGTTCAGATGCGGGTGACGCACCACACCCCGAGGACGAGGAAAAGTACGCCGAACAGAGTGGCGAGTGCGGTGGAGACGACGGGGCTCACCCCGTGCGCCACCGGCGCACGGTGCAGCACGCGCGCCCCTGTCCACAGCAGCAAGGCGGCACCGAACAGCGCGAACGCCGCTCCGGCGAGGACTGCAGGTCCGCTCTCCATACCCGTACGCCTCCCTGTCCCCGGCCCGGCGCGGCCCGGCGCGCCTTTCGGGGGGAGGCTCCCACCACGGAACGTCGCGGACGCGAACTCCGGGTGAACAGCCCGAGCCGAGCCCAGCTGAGCCGAGCCGAGACCGCCGGGCCATGGCCGAATTCACATCACGCCGCTCACATCACGCCACACACATCACGCAGCTCGCATCACCCAGCGCGCACCCCCACTCGCATCCCCCGCTCACATCCCCCGCTCACATCACGTGCTCACATCACGTCGAGGGTCGCGCGCCGCCGGCTTCCCCGTTCGAACACCGCCAGCAGCACCAGGGCGAGCAGCACGTATCCCGCCCCTGTCGCGAGTTCGGCGGCGATGCCCCGGCCGTCGAGGCCGCCACCGGCGGACAACTGACGGGCGGCATCGGCCGCGTGGGTCATCGGCAGGACGTCGCCGACGCTCCGCATCCAGTCCGGGAGGTTCTCCCGGGGCACGTTCGCGCCGGTCAGGAGCAGGAGTGCGGAACTGGCCACGTTCGAGATGAGGAAGACATCGCGGAACCGCAGCCCCAGCGCACCCAGCGCGAGCCCGAAGGCGGAGCATCCGGCCGCAGCCGCGAGCAGGACCGCTGCCAGTCCGGGCAGGGACCCAACCGGAATCCGGAGCCCCAGCAGAAGGCAGGCCGCGGTGAGCGTGAAGACGCTGATGACAAGGCCGTTCAGTACATACGGCAGGGCGCGTCCGAACCAGAGCGGAGCACGATTCCGGGGGCTCAGCAGTACGGCGCCGAGCGTCCCGTACCGGCGCTCGTTGGCGACGGCCATCGTGCCGCCGTACACACAGGCGGTCGACGCGGAGACGACCGCGTTGCCGAGCAGATAGAACTGGTCGTCGGCGACCTGGAGCTGCCGCCCCAGGAAGACGAAGAAGAGCAACTGCAGCAGAGGCCCGACCAGCAGGGTGCCGATGAACATGGGCGGTGTCGTCCAGTTGAACAACGCCCGGTAGGACAGGGCACCTCCGATGACGACGAGCCGCAGTGCAGAAACGATCCTCCGCCGAAGGCCAGGGCTGGGGGCGAGGTCGCGGCCGGGGTCGAGGCCGGGGTCGAGGGTGGCGGTGAAGGCAGGGGCTGGGGCGGGCATGCGGGACAACTCCTGGTGTGGGCGGGCGGGGGCGTCAGGGTTGAGCGTCGAGGTACGCGTCCGAGACGTCGCGGGAGGCTCAGGCGAGGGAGAGAGTGGCGGCGGCCCGCGCACGTTGTTCGACGCGCCCCAGGACCATGACCGCGACCAGCGCGTACAGCGTGCCGAGGGCGAGGGCCACGGCCATCGGGACCAGCACACCGGCGGTTCCCGCCCCGCCGGACGTCGCCGCGTGCACCGCGCGCGAGCCCCAGGTGGTGGGCAGCGCCCAGGAGACCGGACGCGTCCAGTCCGGCAGCACGGTGACGGGCACGAGCATCCCGGACAGCAGCCACACGGGGGCGTCCAGCGGGTTGGCGAGCGCGTTGGCGTTGCGCAACAGCACGAAGGTGGCGGCAAGCAACAGCCCCATCATCCCGAGCGACAGGACGCACACGGGGACGGCGACCAGGAAGAGCAGCGGGTGCGCGAAGTCGAGCGGCACATCGAACAGGACGGCCCCCCAGATCACCGTCGCCCCCATCGCGTAGGTGCCGATGACGGCGGTGGCCAGGGTGATCGGCAGCAGGACCAGCCAGAGCGGCGTGGGCGAGGCGACCAGCGTCTCCAGCGTGCCGAGCCAGCGCTGGTTCTGCACGGCACCGCCGGATCCGAAGAGCACCGATGACCAGATGCCCATCAGCCCCGCACCGACGGCCGCCGTGAGCAGCCGGTCGGGGTCGTCGGAGGCGCGGAAGAGATAGACGGCGAGGGTCGCGTACACCAGGGGGACGAGCACGGCGAAGGTGATTTCGAGCGGTGAACGGCTCATGTACGTGACGTGCGTACGCACACCGACGACGGTAAGGCGCAGCGCCCGGGCACCGGTCATGCCGCAGCCTCGATCCCGTCAGCACGCCCGGCACCCGCGTCCGCACCCGCGTCCGCATCCGCATCCGCACCGGGATCCGCACCTGGACCCGGATCCTCGGCCGTTCGCGCTCCCGAATCCCCTCCCGCGTCCGCGTCCTCCTCCGCGTCCGCCTCCGCATCCGCTTCCTCGACGATCGCGATGTAGGCGTCCTCCAGCGTGGGTTCACGCGTGTCGACCCGTCCGACCCTGACCCCGTCGAGCGCCGCCAGGACCTGGGTGTGCAGCTCCGCGCCACGTTCGGTCTGCACGATGACGGCCTGTCGGCTCCCCCGGTCCTCGGCCGCCACTCCGTGCACGCCCGCCAGGGCCCGGATGCGGTCGAGGTGTTCCTCGCCCGCGCCGTACGCCTCGATCTCCAGGATGCCCCGCTCCTGGACCCTGGACTTGAGCCGGTCCGGGGTGCCCAGTGCGCGGATCGTGCCGCCGGCGATGACCGCGATCCGGTCGCACAGTTCATCCGCCTCGGCCATGTAATGGGTGGTCAGCAGCACGGTGGTGCCCCCGGCTCGCAGATCGGCGACCGTGCGCCGCAGATCCCGCGCCGCCACCGGGTCGACCCCGATGGACGGTTCGTCGAGGAACAGCACATCGGGCCGGTGCAGCAGTCCGCGCGCGATGTGCAGCCGCTGCCGCATCCCGCGCGAATACCCCTCGACGCGCTCCTTCTCCCGGCCGGCGAGGCCCACCAGGTCGAGCAGTTCGGCGATCCGCCGTTTCTGGTCGCGCGGCTCGACGGCGTACAGCTCGGCGAAGTAGCGCAGGTTGTCGAGGGCGGAGAGCCGGTCGTACAGCCCCCGGTCGCCGCCGAAGACGTAACCGATCCTGCGGCGCACGGCGACGGGGTCGGTCGCCACGTCGTGGCCCAGCACCCGTGCGGTGCCGGAGGTGGGCAGCAGCAGGGTGTTGAGCATCTTGATGGTGGTGGTCTTCCCCGCGCCGTTGGGCCCGAGGAGTCCGAAGAGCTCGCCGCGTGCCACCTCGAAGGTGACTCCGCGCACGGCCTCTGTCTCGGTACGGCGCGGCCGCAGGAAGCCGGTCCGGCTGATGTAGGTGCGGCGCAGGTTCTTCGCCTCGATCGCAAGCATGCCGGGGACGCTAGGCCCCGCCACGAACCGCCCGCCATCAATTCGGGGGCCACCGAATCGTCCCGCGCCCGCCCCGCCGGATACCGGCTCCCGGTTCCCGGTTCCTCAGGACACCGCGCGCAGCACGTCCTCCCCGGAGAGCAGCGCGAGCAGGGCCCGGCCGGTGTCCGTGAGCTGGTAGTACACGCTGCGGCCGATCCGGTGCCTGGTGACCACATCCGCCTCGGAGAGGACCGACAGGTGCTCGGAGACCGTGCTCGGCGCGAGCCCCAGCCGGTCGGCTATCCCGGCCGTGGTCAGCGGCCCGCCCAGCTGCCGCAGGACCGAGGCGCGGCCGCGGCCCAGCAGCAGACCGAGCCGGTCGCCGCTCTCGGCGCGCTCCGCCGGCCGCTCGCGCAGCGCGCCCGCGCCACGGGCCTGGAAGGAGACCGTCAGGACCTCGGGGTCGTCGGTGGAGTAGAGCCGGCAGCCCTCGGCGAAGACCAGCGGGACGAGGAGCAGCCTCCGCTCGCCCGCCCGGTACTCCGCGTCGATGTGCTTCGTCAGCTCAAGGACGGGCGGCGTCCACTTGGCGCGGCTCTCCAGGCCGGTGAAGAGCGCGTCGATGCCCTCGGTGGCGAAGGTCCGGGCGCGGATGAGGACCTCGTCCTCGACGAGTCGGCGCATGGTGGGCCAGTGCGCGGCCATCGCGCCTTCCCAGTACGCGGTGTACGCATCGGCGAGGTCCGCGCAGGCCCCTTCGGGATCCACCACGTAGGGACGGATACGGGGGTGGTCCTCAAGGCCCGCATAGTGCTCGGCGATCCCCGCCCGTACGACATCGGCCGGCGTCGTACGGACCGTCTCCAGCTCCGCCTCGACCGACGTGGCCCCCACCGGGCGCGGCAGCAGGAAGTCCGGGAAGGTGTTCGGCCCGTCGATCAGCAGCCGCAGCGCATGCGTACGGTCGTCCTCCCGCAGCACCTCGCGGGCGCGCACCACCCATTCCTCGTAGGGCCGCGAGGGGGTGCGGTGCGGCATGGTCAGATGCAGGCTGCAGAACGCGTCCCACAGCGGGCTGATGGCGATCCGCGTCGCCCCGAGCGACGCCTCGTCGAGCTCGATCCGGATCATCCGGCCGCCCGCCCGGCCGGGGGCAAGGGCTCCAGGAAGCCCTCCTCGACCAGCAGCCGGATCGCCTGCGGGGTGCGGTCGCGCAGCAGCACCGGGTCCTCGTTCATCAGCTGGGCGATCGCGTCCAGGATCCGGCCGGCGGGCAGCGATCCGTCGCACACGCCCGCGAAGCCCGCTCCGACGGCGTCGACCTTCGTCGCACGCCGCATGCCGCGGTTCTGACGCAGCACCACGTGCTCGGGGTCCTCCGCTCCCGGCAGCCCCACCTGTTCCTGCACGACCTCGGCGGCGAGGGTGAAGTGCGCGGCCAGCAGCGCCGCGTCGTCCTGCTCCCGCAGATAGTCCTGCCGGGCGAAGTGCGCCTCGACGGCCGGTCCGAGCGGCTGCTCCACCGCGTGCGGCCACTCCTCGATCACGATCGAGGGCTCCCCGGCGGCGGCCGCGGCGGATTTCCGCAGCGTGATCCAGCCGAAGCCGACGCCCTTCGTCCCCCGGGCCTCGAACTCGTCCAGCCAGGCGTCGTACCGCGCGGCGTACTCCGCGGGGTCCGTGCGGTGGTCGCCGCTGTCGCGCAGCCACAGCTCCGCGTACTGGGTGATGTCCTGCACCTCGCGCTGCACGATCCAGGCGTCGCAGCCGCGCGGCACCCAGGACCGCAGCCGGTCCTGCCACTCCTCGTCCTCGGTGTGCTGCCAGTTGGCCAGGAAGTGGGCGTACCCACCGTCGTTGAGCCGGTCTCCGGTCTGCTGCACCAGGGTCCGGCACAGGTCGTCGCCCGCCATGCCACCGTCGCGGTAGGTGAGGCGGGCGCCGGGCGAGATGACGAAGGGCGGATTGGAGACGATCAGGTCGTACGTCTCGGTGCCGACCGGCTCGTACAGGGAGCCCTCACGCAGGTCGGCCGGGGCAGCGCCGGACAGGGCGAGGGTGAGCCGGGTGAATTCGAGGGCACGCGGGTTGAGGTCGGTGGCGGTGACCCGGGTGGCGTGCTGCGAGGCGTGGAGCGCCTGGATGCCGGAGCCCGTACCGACGTCCAGGGCGGAGGCGACGGGCCTGCGGACGGTGATCCCGGCGAGGGTGGTGGAGGCCCCGCCGATCCCGAGGACGACGCCCTCCTCGTGCGAGCCGATCCCGCCGGCACCGCCGACGGCGCAGCCCAGGTCGGAGACGATGAACCAGTCCTGGTCCTCCGGCCCGCTGTACGGACGTACGTCGACGGTCGCCCGTACCTCGCCGTCCGCCTCGGTCAGCCAGCCGTCCGCGACACATTCCTCGAGCGGCAGCACGGCGGCGGCCCGCCCGGCCGGGACGGGCCGCTGGAGCAGGAAGAGGCGCACGAGCGTGTCGAGTGGCGCCTCGCCCCGGGTCGCGCGCAGGGCCGGGACCGTCTCGCTGCGGGCGAGCGCGGCGTAGGCAGGGGCACCGAGCAGGTCCAGGAGCCCGTCGGCGGTGAAGGCGGCGGCGAGCAGGGCTTCGCGGAGCCGGGTCGTGTGGTCTGCTGCAGGAAGGCTGGTCTTACTCACATGACCCATTGTGAGGGCTCCCACTGACAACGGCAGCGGCCCGGCAGCCCCTCAGGGGCGCCGGGCCGGTCGTACGTCCGCCGGTCGCGGTCGTACAGCTGCTCGTCAGGGGTCTGCGGCGACGGCCGGCGGCCTGCCGGGGTTACGACTTCTTGCTGGGCGAGGCGGACGGCTCCTTGGAGGACGACGCCTCCTTCGGAGCGCCGTCCGAGGGCGCCGCCGAGGCGGTCGGCTTCTGGCAGCCCTTCTGCTTGGCCATCGCGGTGCCGACCTCGCCGGACTGGAGCTTCTTCAGCGCCTGGTCACCGTTGGTGCTGATCTTGTTCAGTTCGTCCGCGATGCCCTTGAGGCCGTCGGCGAACTCCGCCTGGTCCTTCGTGTCGAGGTCGTCGACCTTCTTCTGCAGATTCGCGTAGGCCACCGAGGAGGCGTTGAGCTCCTTCACGGCCTCCTTCTGCGTGGTCTCACCGTCGTCCACCGGCGGCGGACCCGCCGAGTCGACGGCCGAGCCCAGCGCCTTGTACGCCTGCGAGATCTGCTGGAAGGCGGCCGAGTCGGTCTTCTGGACGTCGGCGGGCTTGCTGTTGTCGGCGGTCTGCTGCTGGATGGAGGCGTTGGCGTTCGCGATCTTCTGCAGCTGGGGCTGGACCTGGTCACAGACCTTCTTGGCCCAGTCGTTCACCTTGTTGTCGCTGTCGTCGCTGCAGCCCGACAGCGTAAGTACCAGTACCGCACCGCCGGACAGCGCGGCCGCAAGCTTCTTGTTCACCGGATTGGTCCCTTCCAAGGCTCTCGGCCCCGGAACTTACACGCCGAGCGCCCTCCGTCCGGGTGCCGGGCGTCCGGTGGATGCCCTTTTGCAGCCATTTGCACCAAGCGAAATGAGGGAGATACAACTCACCCGCACGGCCCCCGAGCGCGGGAACGCCTGCACGAATCATCACCCGGCGGAGGTAACGCCGGACGGACGCGGCATCAGATGACCGCGCCCGTCCGCCTTCTGACCGAGGGTCTCTCAGGACGCTCTCCGCGAGCAGCGCCGCCGAGGTCCGGTCCGGCCCTGACCGACGAGGACCGGCCAGGTCACCCCACGGCCGCGGGGTCGGCCGGGCGAGCCGGACCACCTCCGTCCGCGCCACCGGAATCGTCCTCGTCCCCCACGGCGATCCCGCGCCGCTTGGAGACGTAGACCGCACCGACGATGACCACGACGGCCACCGTCGCCACCACCGCACGCACCCCCGCGCTCGCGTCCTCGCCGTAGCTGAACTGCACCACCGCGGGGGCGATGAGCAGCGCCACCAGGTTCATCACCTTGAGCAAGGGGTTGATCGCCGGCCCGGCCGTGTCCTTGAACGGATCGCCGACCGTGTCCCCGATGACCGTCGCGGCATGGGCATCGCTCCCCTTGCCGCCGTAATGACCGTCCTCAACGAGCTTCTTGGCGTTGTCCCAGGCACCGCCGGAGTTGGCGAGGAAGACGGCCATCAGCGTCCCGGTGCCGATAGCACCCGCCAGATACGAGCCGAGCGCCCCGACCCCGAAGGTGAATCCGACCGCGATCGGCGCCAGTACCGCCAGCAGTCCGGGGGTGGCCAGCTCGCGCAGCGCGTCCTTGGTGCAGATGTCGACCACGCGCCCGTACTCCGGCTTCTCCGTGTAGTCCATGATCCCGGGGTGCTCGCGGAACTGCCGCCGCACCTCGTAGACAACCGCGCCCGCGGAGCGGGACACCGCGTTGATGGCCAGTCCGGAGAAGAGGAAGACCACCGCGGCGCCGAGGATCAGGCCCACCAGGTTGTTGGGCTGCGAGATGTCCAGGCTCAGCCCCATCTCACCCGCCGAGGCGCCGACGTCGTCGACCGCGGTGGCGATCGCGTCACGGTACGAGCCGAAGAGCGCCGCCGCCGCCAGGACGGCGGTGGCGATGGCGATGCCCTTGGTGATGGCCTTGGTGGTGTTGCCCACGGCGTCCAGGTCGGTGAGGACCTGAGCGCCGGCGCCGGTGACATCGCCGGACATCTCGGCGATGCCCTGCGCGTTGTCGGAGACCGGACCGAAGGTGTCCATCGCGACGATGACCCCGACGGTCGTGAGCAGTCCCGTCCCGGCCAGCGCCACCGCGAAGAGCGCCAGCATGATCGACGTACCGCCGAGCAGGAACGCCCCGTAGACGCCGAGCCCGATCAGCAGCGCGGTGTAGACGGCGGATTCCAGGCCGATGGAGATGCCGGCGAGCACGACGGTGGCCGGCCCGGTCAGCGAGGACTTGCCGATGTCCCTGACGGGCCGCCGGGTGGTCTCGGTGAAGTAGCCGGTCAGCTGCTGGATCAGGGCGGCGAGCACGATGCCGATCGCCACCGCGACCAGCGCGAAGACCCGCGGATCGCCTCCGTGCGAGGTGATGGACGCGTCGGTGACTCCGTCAAGCCCGGCGTACGAGGACGGCAGGTAGACGAAGACGGCGACGGCCACCAGGACGAGCGAGATGACCGCGGAGATGAAGAATCCACGGTTGATGGCGGTCATGCCGCTGCGGTCGGTGCGCCGAGGGGCGACCGCGAAGATGCCGATCATCGCGGTGAGCACACCGATCGCCGGAACGATCAGGGGGAAGGCCAGTCCCGCGTCGCCGAAGGCGGCCTTGCCGAGGATCAGCGCCGCGACCAGCGTGACCGCGTACGACTCGAAGAGGTCGGCCGCCATGCCCGCGCAGTCCCCGACGTTGTCGCCCACGTTGTCGGCGATCGTCGCGGCGTTGCGGGGGTCGTCCTCGGGGATGCCCTGTTCCACCTTGCCGACCAGGTCGGCACCGACGTCGGCGGCCTTGGTGAAGATGCCCCCACCGACCCTCATGAACATCGCGATCAGTGCCGCGCCGAGCCCGAAGCCCTCCAGGACCTTGGGCGCGTCGGCGGCATAGACGAGCACCACGCAGGAGGCACCCAGGAGTCCCAGTCCCACCGTGATCATGCCGACCACGCCACCCGTGCGAAATGCGATCTTCATCGCTTTGTGCGAAACGGTGGTGAGATCCTTTTCCGGTTCGCCTTCCGCCGGGGTCGCCTCACGCGCGGCGGCGGCCACCCGGACATTGCTCCTTACGGCCAGCCGCATACCGATGTATCCGGTGGCTGCCGAGAAAAGCGCACCCACCAGGAAGAACACCGAACGGCCCGCACGCTGCGACCAGTTGTCGGCCGGGAGCAGCAGTAGCAGGAAGAAGACGACGACGGCGAAGACACCGACCGTGCGCAACTGCCGGGCCAGATAGGCATTCGCGCCTTCCTGGACGGCCGCCGCGATCTCCTTCATGCGCTCGGTGCCCTCGCCCGCCGCCAGCACCTGGCGTACCAGCAGCTGGGCGACGATCAGTGCAGCGACGGCGACGACCGCGACGACGATCACGATGACGCGGTTGTCATCCGTGAGTACCGCGGCCGCGAGAGTGGTGGGTGGGTCGGAAAGTGCGGAAAACTGCGTCAGTTCTGCCAGTGGTGTGGTGCCGAACCCCGCCATACGTCCTCCTTGACGCTCAGCGCTCAAGACGTGGACGGATTGTAGGGAGCGGAACACGATCAAAACAGTGCGCGGTAAATGTGATTGACCTTCATCCACCGAACGGCAATTGATCGCGTTCGCTGCCTGGACCGAATGCAGTAATGGGGCAGAGGCATTGTCCGGAGATCACTGATCAAGCAGAAACGAAAAAAGGCCCTGCTCAGCAGGGCCCAGTGGGGTCTCGGAATAGTGGATCACAGCGACCGGCCGGGGTCGCCGGGACGCCCCGACCGCCCCGGGAGACGCGCCCCGCCTCAGCGAAGAACGGTCCCGTCGAAGAGACGCTTCGAGGGAGCGCGGGCTCAGGGAAGCGCCGCGCGGGCTCGGGGAAGCGTGGGCCTAGGGGAGCGCCGCGCGGGCTCGGGGAAGCGAAGCCCGGGCTCGGGGGAGCGCCGCTTCAGGGAAGAACGATGGCCGGTGTCTTCGGCCAGCTCATACGGATCACTCCGCCGTCCGCACCGGACCGGACCTCCACGTCGTCGACGAGACCGCTGATGACCGCGAGGCCCATCTCGTCCTCACCGTCGCCGTCCGGCTCGTCCGCTGCCGCTCCGGGCGTGGCGTCATGGCGCCCGGAGGCACCGCCGGGCACGGAGCCGTCGGCTCCCGGGCCGGGCACCTCGTCGCCGACCTCGATGGAAAAGGACTTCTCCTCCTCGATCAGGATGACCGTCACCGGCGCGGTGATGCCGTGGCTGCGGTGCAGTCCGACGGCACGGCTGCAGGCCTCGCCCACGGCGAGCCTGACCTCGTCGAGCACGGCCTCGTCGACCCCTGCCCGGCGCGCCACGGCAGCCGCCACGAGGCGGGCCGTTCTGACGTGTTCGGGCTGGGCGCTGAAGCGGAGTTCAACGGTGGCCATGCAATCCCCCTCGAACGTACGTGTGTGCATCGGCAGAAGCCGGGCGGGCGGCCCGGTACCCCTGACCCCGTGTGCGAAAGCCGCCGACTCGGCCGGCCCGCCACTCGGACCGACTCGACCACTCGGCCGACACCGCAGGCCCATCCGGCCGACGGACGAAGCCCGGCCACCCTCCGACAGCCACCGAACGGCTGACGGCTGGACCCGATCATCGCGTGTGCGACCGGTTGCCGGATGAAATCAGCCGGTGAACCGCCGAACGGGTGACAGCAGGCCACCGGGGTGACCTGCCACCGAAGAACGGCTGCCGTCGCCCCGGAAGTCAGATCGGTCCGGACCGTCATCGCCCCGACCGCCGCCGGACCGGCTGCAGAGCCGGTCCGACCGCGGGCGGTACGTCAGTCGGTTGCCGCCACGGCCTCATCGACCGTGGTGTGAATCGGGAACACCTTGGTCAGACCGGTGATCCGGAAAATCTTGAGAATGCGCTCCTGGTTGCACACCAGGCGCAGCGAGCCCTCATGGGCTCGAACGCGCTTCAAGCCGCCCACGAGCACGCCGAGGCCGGTGGAGTCGAGGAAGTCGACACCTTCCATGTCGACAACCAAGTGGTAGCTGCCGTCATTCACCAACTCGACCAACTGCTCGCGCAGCTTGGGCGCGGTATACACATCAATCTCGCCACCGACCTCGACGACCGTACGGTCGCCACCAGGGCCGGACACATTGCGAGTCGACAAGGACAGGTCCACGGATCCTCCAGCACCTTGCTATCGAGCGGTCGCCCCTCGGTCTCCCCGACGGAGCCAGGGGACGGATCGCCAGCCGCGATGGCATTCAATCACTTACCAGCAGCCATGCACGACGCCTTGGGACCATTGTCCGTCTCGCCAGTGACACACTCGGTGCCGATGGCCAAGAATCACCGCCCCAGTCGACCGCCCGAGAACGGGGGCTCCCGCCCCTCTCCCGACGTGGTCCTCGACCGGCTCGCCGCAGGGGCGAGCCGGTCCGCGCGCATCACTCATACGGAGCACTTGCCCCCGCGTACGGGAACCCATGCCATCTGGCCCGATCGCATCCGTCCGGAAGTGATCGCCGCCATCCAGAAGGCCGGCATCGACCATCCCTGGGCCCACCAGGCCGCCGCGGCTGAGCACGCGCTGGACGGCGAATCGGTCGTGATCGCCACGGGGACGGCGTCGGGCAAGTCGCTGGCTTACCTCGCGCCGGTCCTCAGCGCCCTCCTGGACGGCTCCGAGGCCCCCAACGGCCGTGGAGCGACCGCGCTCTATCTCGCGCCCACCAAGGCCCTGGCCGCCGACCAGCGGCGCTCGGTGAAAGAACTCTCGGCTCCGTTGGGCAACGGGATCCGGCCCGCGGTCTACGACGGCGACACTCCCGTCGAGGAACGCGAATGGGTGCGCCAGTACGCCAACTACGTCCTCACCAATCCCGACATGCTGCACCGCGGGATACTCCCGTCCCACCCTCGCTGGTCCTCCTTCCTGCGCGCCCTGCGCTATGTCGTCATCGACGAGTGCCACACCTACCGGGGCGTCTTCGGGTCCCATGTCGCCCAGGTCGTCCGCCGGCTCCGCCGCCTGTGCGCCCGCTACGGCGCGGATCCGGTCTTCCTCCTCGCGTCCGCCACCTCCGCGGAGCCCTCCGTCGCGGCCGGCCGTCTCACCGGCCTCCCGGTCACGGAGGTCGCCGACGACGCCTCCCCGCGCGGCGAACTGGTCTTCGCCCTGTGGGAGCCGCCCCTGACCGACCTGCACGGCGAGAAGGGCGCCCCCGTACGCCGTACCGCCACGGCCGAGACCGCCGACCTGCTCACCGACCTGACCGTGCAGGGCGTGCGCTCGGTCGCGTTCGTACGCTCTCGGCGCGGCGCCGAGCTCATCTCCGTCATCGCCAAGGAACGCCTCGCCGAGATCGACCGCTCCCTGCCCGCTCGTGTCGCCGCCTACCGCGGGGGCTACCTCCCCGAGGAACGCCGCGCCCTGGAGCGCGCGCTGCACTCCGGCAGCCTGCTCGGCCTGGCCGCGACGACCGCCCTCGAGCTCGGCATCGACGTCTCCGGCCTGGATGCCGTCGTCATCGCTGGATATCCCGGCACCAGAGCCTCGCTGTGGCAGCAGGCCGGTCGCGCCGGACGGGCCGGACAGGGCGCCCTCGCCATCCTGGTGGCCCGTGACGACCCGCTGGACACCTTCCTCGTCCACCACCCCGAAGCGCTGTTCCAGCAGCCCGTGGAGTCGACCGTCCTCGACCCGGACAACCCGTACGTCCTGGCGCCCCATCTGTGCGCCGCCGCGGCGGAGCTGCCGCTCACCGACTCCGACCTGGCTCTCTTCGGCCCCACCGTGGCCGAACTGCTGCCGCAGCTGGAAGCCGCGAAACTGCTCCGCAAACGCGCATCGGGCTGGCACTGGACCCGCCGCGAACGGGCCGCCGATCTCACCGACATCCGAGGCGAGGGCGGCCGGCCCGTCCAGATCGTCGAGGAGGGCACCGGCAGGCTGCTGGGCACCGTCGACGAGTCCGCCGCGCACGCCGCCGTCCACGAGGGCGCCGTCCACCTCCACCAGGGCCGCACCTACCTCGTCCGGAAACTGGATCTGGAGGACTCCGTGGCGCTGGTCGAGGAGGCCGTCCCGCCGTACTCGACGACCGCACGCGACACCACCGCCATCGCCGTCCTGGAGACCGACACCGAGATCCCGTGGGGCGACGGACGGCTCTGTTACGGCTCCGTCGAGGTGACCAATCAGGTCGTCTCCTTCCTCCGTCGCAGACTGATCACCGGCGAGGTCCTCGGCGAGACCAAACTGGACCTGCCGCCCCGCACCCTGCGCACCCGTGCCGTGTGGTGGACGGTCACCCAGGACCAGCTCGACACGGCGCGGATCAACCCGGAGGTCCTCGGCGGCGCGCTGCACGCCGCCGAGCACGCGTCGATCGGGATGCTGCCGCTCTTCGCCACCTGCGACCGCTGGGACATCGGCGGCGTATCCGTACCGCTGCATCCGGACACCCTGCTGCCGACCGTCTTCGTGTACGACGGCCACCCGGGCGGTGCCGGCTTCGCGGAACGCGCCTTCCACACCGCGCGCGGCTGGCTGACCGCCACCCGCCAGGCGATCGCGTCGTGCGAGTGCGAAGCCGGCTGCCCGTCGTGCATCCAGTCCCCCAAGTGCGGCAATGGCAACGAGCCCCTGCACAAACGAGGCGCCATCCGCCTGCTCACGGAGCTCCTCCGATCGGCCCCGCCCGACCCGGGTGAGGCTGTTGGAGTGAGTGGGCCTGGCGGAGCGACTGGGCCGGGTGAACTGGGTGGGTCAGGTGAGCCGGGTGAGTCGGGTGAGTCGGCGGAACCGGACTCTCCTGGAGCCCCCACGTCTCCGCGGGCCTAACCGGCCCGGCGGGCGCCGCTGATGGCGGACCTGCCCGGGATCTGACCTCCGGCGTGTACGGCCCATCACGCACCCTGGCCGTGACGTCGGCGATCTCCCCCTGAACGCTGCACCGCACGATCAAGGCCCCCTGCGCCCCGGCCACCTCCCGGGCCGACCGGCAGGCGGCAGCCGCTCCCTCCAGCGCCCGATCCGCTGCCGCAAGGGCGGCCAGGTCGGCGGCGCCCCCGGCCCGGTGCCGGGCCACCACCGCCTGTCCGAGTGCCAGGACCACCGCGAACACCACGCACAGCGTCGCCGTGGTCACCGCGGCGAACACCGTCGCCAGCCCCTCGTCGCGGCGCAGACGGCCCGTGCGCGGCCCCAGCGGCCCCGCGAACGGCCTCGGGAACTCCCGCCTCAGGAACAGCTCCCGCAGCGGCCCCAGGACCGGCCTCGCCTCTTGCCTCAGTACGGGCCTCCGAGGCCGGGAGCGCGTCACGGCACCGCCCCCACCGTGTCCTCGGCCGCCGCCGCAGCTTCGGCGCTCAACGTCACGGCCAGCGGCCCGGGGCCGGGCGTCGGCGCCGTCACGCTGACTCTCCACAGGTCCCCGGCCCGCTCCACCTGGACCCGTGCCCGGCCGGGCGCCGCCGAGAGGGCGGTCTCCCTCACCTGTGCCTCCGGCTCGGAGCGAGCTGCCGCCCGTGCACCTGCCCGCGCCGCGTCCACACACCGAATCTGGGCCGACGCCGCCATCAGCGCCCACAGCAGAGCGAGGGCGAAGATCACCAGCACCGGGATCGTCATGGCCGCCTCGGCCGTCACAGCCCCCTGATCGCCGCACCTCCGCTTCTTGCAGCGCCGCTCTCTGCACGTGCGCTCCCCGCGCCGCCGCCCTCCGCACTGCCTCGCAGGCGCTGCCGCCTTCCGCGCCGGTCTCTGCCTCACGGCCCCGGGCCCCGAGTACGCCAGCACCCCAGTCGCATCCGTCACATCCGCCGCATCCATCGCCCCCTCAGAATTTCGCATCGAGTGCGTCCTTCAGAAGCGACTGCAGCTGCGCCATGACCGGCGCGCTGGTGACCACCTTGTAGAGCACCGCGGCAAACGCACAGGCCGCAATCGTCCCGACCGCGTACTCGGACGTCGTCATTCCGCGGTCCGCCCGACCCACCCGATCCGTCCACGCCCTGCATGCCGTGCTTCGCACCCGGACCACGGCATTTCGCACCCAGTGCACGCCTTTTCGCATCACTTCGAACCCCCGTGAATACTATTTTCCCTGGATAAACTGGTCTTATCTAGCGTTTCTGGGCTGTCAAGACTGCAGCAGTCCCCCTGCCAGTCCGATCACCACAGGCGCTACCCCCACGCTCAGAAAGGCAGGGAGGAAGCAGAGCCCGACCGGTGCGGTGATCAACACAGCGGCCCGTTGGGCCCGCGCCACCGCAGCGCTCACCCGCTCGGCCCGCATCGCCTCGGCCAGCCTCGCGACGGGCTCCGCCGCGGGAGCACCGGTCGCCCCGGCTCGGTCCAGGCAGCGCGCCAGCGCAGCTGCACCCGGTACCTCGCCGAACCTCCCCCAGGCGAGGGCGGGATCGCCACCGAGCCGGATCTCCGCCGCCGTGCGTGCCAGTGGCTCGCCGACCGGCCCGCCCAGCGACTGCCCCACCGCCTCGGCCGCCTCCCTCGGACCGGCTCCGGCGGACAGGCAGGCCGCCAGCAGATCGGCCGCCAGCGGAAGCTGACGCAGGGACTCCGCAGTTCGCGCCGCCTCCTCGGCAGCGGCTCGTGCTGCCGGCCCGAGCCGAGCACGCTGCCACCGCCAGAGCCCGTAGCCCGCCGCCAGACCCACGGCCCATCCCGCGGGACCCCCCAGCAGAATCCAGCCCGTCGGCACCGCACCCAGCACCGCCGACCACTGCCCGACTCCGAAGCCGCCACCCGGCAATCGCATCCGACCCGTTGGCCGCGTCTGACTCAGCTGGCTCGTCTGACCAATCAAGGTCATCTGGCCCATCAGGCTCGTCTGGCTCACCCGGTCCACACCGGACGCCCGGGCCCACCGGCCCCGCCGAGCCGCAGCCCTCACCCCGGACCCCGGGGTTCCAGGGGCGTCGGCAAAAAGCACCAGGCCGCGTCGTCGCACCCGCCGCCCGGTCCGGCGTCGCGCCAGGGCGAGTGCCGGCTGGACGCACGCACCCAGCAACAACCCCACCGTCCCCACCCTGTGGACGACTTCACCGACCAGGGCGCTCATGCCGCTTCCGCCTTACGGACGATCCGAGCCGCCCAGACGATGCCGGCCGCTTCCAGCAATCCACCCATCACCAGACAGGCCAGCCCGGCCGTGCTGTGCAGCAGAACCCTCAACGGATCAGCCCCGAGCGCGGATCCGAGTCCGATGCCCAGCACCGGCAGCAGGGCCAGCACCACCACCGTCGACCACGCCCCGGCCAACTGGGCCCGCAGCTCTTCCCGCCGACACCGCTCGGCCCGTAACGCACCCTCCAGGCGGTCCAGTCCGGCCGCGAGTCCGGCCCCGCCGTCCGCCGCCACCCGCCAGCAGGCGGCCACCCCCGCGAGCCCTTCCAGCCCCGGCTCGCACGCCGCCTGGCCCAGGGCGGTCGGGACATCGCCCCCGAACCGTGCCGCCGCCGACACCCCCGCTCCGGCCGCACCCATCGCCCCCGTGCTCTGGACCGCGACCAGCAACGCCCGCCCCGGCTCCTGGCCTGCCCTCAGTTCACCCACCACCGCGCCGCACAGGTCCACCACCCCATCGGCCCGGCGCTCCAGGTCCTTACGCAGCTCCCTCCCCCGCAGCCACCGCCGCACCAACGGCACCGCGACCAGGCCCGCGATCACCGGCAGCACGGACTCACCGAGCGCAGCCAGCACCAGCGCCACCGGCAGGCACAACCACTCCCGCCGCCCCCTCAGCCACACACGACACCGGCTCACGCCGTGCTCCCAGCCCTTTCGAAGAGCCGCATCCGTCAGCCCTGCGACGAACAACACCCGTGCTCTACGGAGTCGTTGACTCCGTGCGACCACCACGAGCCAGGCCGCAGCGCCCGCACACAACGCGGCCGCGTGCACCACTTCCGGCACTCCCACCGGCGTGCCCCCGCTCATCGTTCGCCCCCGATCAGAGAGCGCAGCCGCTCCCAGCCCCGCTCCCGCTCGAATCCGGATGCACCCCAGCGCAGTGCCGGGACGGTGACCACCAGGCCGGCCGCATCCCGTTCCAGCACCTGGATCTCGGAGATCCTTCGCCGGCCGGACCGGTCCCGTACGAGATGGACCACCACCGACAGCGCCGCCGCCAACTGGCTGTGCAGGGCGGTCCGGTCCAGGCCGGCGGAGGTCCCCAGGGCCTCCAGCCGGGCCGGGACATGCTCGGCCGCATTCGCGTGAACCGTTCCGCAGCCGCCCTCGTGGCCTGTGTTCAGAGCTGCCAGCAGCTCGGTGACCTCGGCCCCTCGCACCTCTCCGACCACCAGCCTGTCGGGGCGCATGCGCAGCGCCTGTCGCACCAGGTCCCGGAGGGTCACCCGGCCGGCGCCTTCCTGGTTCGCCGGGCGCGATTCGAGGCGCACCACGTGCGGATGGTCGGGACGAAGTTCTGCCGAGTCCTCGGCGAGCACGATCCGCTCCTGCTCCCCCACGGCACCCAGCAGACTGGAGAGGAGCGTTGTCTTGCCCGCACCCGTCCCCCCGCTGATGAGGTAGGACACCCGGGCCTCGACCAGGGCCCGCAGCACCCGGTCGCCGCCCGGCGGTACCGTGCCCGCCGCGACCAGTTCCCTCAGCGAGAAGGCCTTCGGCCGGACCACCCGGAGGGACAGGCACGTCGACCCGACCGACACCGGCGGCAGCACGGCATGCATCCGGGTCCCGTCCGGAAGCCGTGCGTCCACCCAGGGCCTGGCGTCGTCCAGGCGCCGCCCCGCAACGGCCGCGAGCCGCTGCGCGAGCCTGCGGACCGCGGCCGCGTCGGCGAAGGTCACCGAGGTGATTTCGAGCCCGCCGCCCCGGTCCACCCACACCCGGTCGGGTGCGGACACCAGGACATCCGTGACCGCGGGGTCGGCGAGGAGCGGTTCCAGCACTCCGGTCCCCACCAGCTCGCCTCGCAACTCGTCCGCCGTCCCCAACACTTCGGCGTCCCCGAGCAGCCTCCCCTGGGCCCGTAACGCGGCCGCCACCCCCGCAGGGGTCGGCGCGGCCCCGCTCTGCGCCAGCCGCCGCCGCACCGCGTCCAGCAGCGCCTCCGTCATGACGCCCCGCCCGCGGTCTGGCCCCCGGCCCCCTCGCCGGCGAGCGCGCGGTCCCAGAAGGCCGAACAGAACCTGGCGAGCGGCCCCCGGGGACTTCCGCCGGGCGGCTCGCCCATGTCCTGCTCGGCCAGCAGACCCGGCTCCAGCGGGAGTTCACCGGCCAGCGGAAGCCCTATGGCACTGGCCACCCACTGTTCGTCGAGGCCGGATGCGTACGGCCCGCGCGCCACGACGCGGAGATCTCCCAGCACCATCCCGGCCATCGACGCCACCCGTTTCGCCGCCGCGACCGCACGCAACTCACCCGGCACCACCAAGAGTCCGAGGTCCAGTTGCGCCAGGGCTTCGGCCACCGCCTCATCGATCCGGCGCGGCAGATCGACCACCACCACCCCGCCGAGCCTGCGCGCGGCCCCGAGGACCGCCTGCATGGCCTGCGGCGGAATGACCACCCAGTCGTCACGCCCCCAGCTGAGCACGCGCAGCCCGTGCAGAGCCGGCAGCGACTCCTCCAGGGCGCCGCCCCCGACCCGCCCCTTCGAATGGGCGAAATCAGGCCACCTCATCCCCTCGGCCCGCTCGCCGCCGAGCAGCACGTCGATGCCGCCGCCCAGCGGGTCGCCGTCGATCAGCATGGTCCGCCTTCCGGCCCTGGCCGCGGTCACAGCGAGCGCGCAGGCCAGCGTGGACGCGCCGGCGCCGCCCCGGCCACCGATCACCCCCACGGTCAGGGCGGGACGGCCGACCCCCTCGGCCGCATTGGCGATCTGATCGACCAGCCAGTTCTCCGAATCGGGTAGCCGCAGCACATACTCGGCCCCGATCTCCACGGCCCTGCGCCACACATCGGGCGCATCCTGATCCCGTCCGACGAGCATCACGCCCCGCCTGCGGGCCGCTCCACGGCACCGCGCCGCCGCATCGTCCCCCACGAGAACCATGGGAGCCTGCTCCCATCCGCCTCGGCGCTCGGGCAGGGTGTGATGGACCTCGGGCTCCGCCCCTGCCGCCGCGCACAGCCTCAGCAGATCGTCGAGCAGGTCCACATCCTCGGTCACGATCAAGGGTCCGCCCCGTCGCGCCTCGGCCGCCGGCAGACGATCCCGTGCACTGGATTCAGCCACGATCTCCGCCCCCTTCTTCACTCACCTTCACCGCGGTCCGCGGTGTTCTCGCAACGTTCCGAGAACGGTGATTCCGGAACCCGTGGACTTCACGGGTGGAATCACGGTGCAGCGCTTCGGGAAATCGTGTGGATCTTGGTCCAGAACTGTGGACATCTCCACCGTTGTGAATAACTCGGTAGCTCATACCGGGGACTTCCGGAGAGCACCCCTTCCGTTACGCACCGTGACGACGCATGCTGGTGCGAGTCGAACACGGATGTGGGCCATCGCGGCCGAGGAGGAGGAGAGATGCTTGATTCCGAACAGCAGAACCGCGTCCGGACATGCGACGACCCCCGCCGGGGGGGAGAGCGGGGGTCGTCCCCACGGCCGACTCGGGGGGGGGAGGAGTCGGACCGGGTTAGCACGGTCGCGAACGATCCGTGACTTCCATGGTGTACCCGAGCGCCTTCTCAGGCAAACCCACGCGCCGGGGTTTACGCCGAATGGTGGGCCCCTATGCTCTGCCTTGTGGAAAACCGCTTCTTGCCGCGCACGGCCGCCTTCTTTGACCTGGACAAGACGGTCATTGCGAAGTCTTCGACGCTGACCTTCAGCAAGTCCTTCTACCAAGGCGGGCTGATCAACCGCCGCGCCGTACTGCGCACTGCGTACGCGCAGTTCGTCTTCCTCGCCGGGGGCGCAGATCACGACCAGATGGAGCGGATGCGTGAATACCTCTCATCGCTCTGCAAGGGCTGGAACGTGCAGCAGGTGAAGGAAATTGTCGCCGAGACCCTGCACGACCTGATCGACCCGATCATCTACGACGAGGCTGCGACGCTCATTGAGGAGCACCACACCGCCGGACGCGATGTGGTCATCGTCTCCACATCGGGCGCCGAGGTCGTGGAACCCATCGGCGAGCTACTGGGCGCCGACCGCGTCGTCGCCACACGCATGGTCGTCGGCGACGACGGATGCTTCACCGGCGAGGTGGAGTACTACGCGTACGGCCCGACGAAGGCCGAGGCCATCAGGGCACTCGCCGTATCGGAAGGCTATGACCTCGCCCGCTGCTACGCGTACAGCGATTCGGCGACCGATGTGCCGATGCTGGAGTCCGTCGGCCATCCGCACGCGGTCAATCCGGACCGTGCGTTGCGCCGCGAGGCCACTCTCCGGGAATGGCCGATTCTCGTCTTCGACCGCCCGGTCCGGCTCAAGCAACGCCTGCCCTCACTCTCCATGCCGCCACGACCTGCGCTCATGGCCGCGGCAGCGGTGGGTGCGGCCGCCATCACAGCGGGCCTCGTCTGGTACACCGCCCGGCGTCGCGCGGCCACAGCCTCTGCATGACGTCGGCATGACATTGACCTGAGTCGACCAGCCGACCCTGCGCAGCGGGCCCTACCTCGCCACCCCGCGCAGAGCCGGCGTCGTGAGTGCCACGCAGCGCCGAGCGCGCCACACCACCTCTAGCCGGGTGGTCCACCTCGGGACAGTCCCGCCCCTGGCCCGTCCCACGGCGACCCGAAATCACGGCTTTCACATTGGACCGACTCGTCCGTAATTGAACCTAAAAGTAAAGAAGTGTGGCCAGCACTACCGCTCTACCGGCCCCTGGAGTACAAAGGACTCAACGGCCCGCGAGACCAAGGACATCCGTGAGGATGACCTGTTTACGCAGACAAGGCCCCACGGACCGCGCATGAAAACCGGGCACCCACGCGACGTCGACCCGTCGATTACGGGCCAGCCGCACCAGGGACGGGCAAAGTACCCGACCTGATGGGCATATATCGAGGACGCTTGGTAACTGGGTGGACATGCCAGCGGCGGTACCGAGGACGGTACCGCCGCAACCCTTTTCACCGGGCATGAAGCCGCCCCGCCGGCAGGGACGAAGCCGCCCCCGCCACCGAGGGGCCCCGTCGCCTCCCGCTACGCGGCTCCGCGCTGAAGCGCCTCGCACACCGCCGTCGACTCCCTGACGCCCAGTTCCGCCGCGCGTCCGCAGTGTGCGATCCAGGCGGCCATGCCCTCCGGCGCTCCTGACAGGTATCCCTCGAATGCCGCGACGTAAGCCGCCCGCCCCTGCTCGGCGTGGCCGACCTCGGCCGGGCAGATCGCCTTGGGATCCAGGCCGCTCCCGATCAGCACGATCCGTTCCGCGGTCCGCGCCACAAGACCGTTGTACGAACCGAAGGGGCGCAGGGCCAGCAGTTCGCCGTGCACGACGGCGGCCGTCACCAGAGCGGGTGCCTCACTCCCCGAAAGAATGAGTCCGCTGAGGCCTTCGAGCCGCCCCGCGACCTCGTCGGCGCCCGGCAAAGGCGCCTCGATCAGCGGCTCGTCCACCGGCTCGCCCGCAAGCCGGGGCCGGCCGACCGCGTCGTCGGGCGCAGCCCCCCCGGCCGCGACCAGATGCAGCCTCGCGAGGACGCGCAGGGGCGACTGCCGCCAGATGGAGAGCAGTTGCCCCGCTTCGGCCGTCAACCGCAGGGCCGCCCCGATCACGTGAGCCTCACCCTCACCGCTGAAGTCGGTGCGGCGGCGTACCTCTTCGAGGTTCCAGTCCGCGCCGGAGAGCGCAGCCGACCCCCGGGCGCCCCGCAGGGCCGCCTCAGCGGTCACCTCGTTGCTGCGCCGCCGCATGACGCGGTGGCCATATACCCGGTCGACAGCCTTGCGTACGGAGTCCACCGCATCGGTCACACCTGGCAGGGTGCCCAGAGTGGCGAGCGGGTCCGATGAAGTCGTACTCATAAGTAGCGAGGCTACGCGCCACTTGCACACCCACCGGCCCGGAGTGGCCTTCTTCACGAACTTCGACAGCGGAACGCATTCATACCGCTACCCTAGGTGAACATGAAGATCGCTTTCGTAGGGAAGGGCGGCAGCGGCAAGACCACGCTGTCCTCGCTCTTCATCCGCCACCTTGCCGCCAATGAAGCTCACGTCGTCGCGGTGGACGCCGACATCAACCAACACCTCGGGGCCGCGCTCGGCCTCGACGAGGAGGAGGCTGCCGCACTGCCCGCCATGGGAGCGCAGCTGCCCCTGATCAAGGAGTACCTGCGCGGCAGCAATCCCCGCATCGCATCGGCCGAGACGATGATCAAGACGACGCCGCCGGGTGAGGGTTCCCGGCTGCTGCGGGTGTGCGAGGACAACCCGGTCTACGACGCCTGCGCCCGCACGGTCGGGCTCGACGACGGGGACATCCGGCTGATGGCCACGGGACCGTTCACCGAGTCCGATCTGGGTGTGGCCTGCTACCACTCCAAGGTCGGCGCGGTCGAGCTGTGCCTCAACCATCTCGTCGACGGTCCCGAGGAGTACGTCGTGGTCGACATGACCGCGGGTTCGGACTCGTTCGCCTCCGGGATGTTCACCCGGTTCGACATGACGTTCCTGGTCGCCGAGCCGACCCGTAAGGGCGTCTCGGTCTACCGCCAGTACAAGGAGTACGCACGGGACTTCGGCGTCGCGCTGAAGGTCGTCGGCAACAAGGTGCAGGGCGAGGACGACCTGGAGTTCCTCCGCTCCGAGGTCGGCGAGGACCTGCTGGTCACCATCGGCCACTCCGACTGGGTGCGGGCCATGGAGAAGGGGCGCCCCGCCCGCTTCGAACTGCTGGAGGCCGACAACCGAATGGCGCTGCAGGCACTGCAGGACGCCGCGGAGGACTCGTACGGCCGACGGGACTGGGACCGGTACACGCGACAGATGGTGCACTTCCATTTGAAGAACGCCGAGAGCTGGGGCAATGCCAAGACCGGGGCCGACCTGGCCGCCCAGGTCGACCCCTCTTTCGTGCTCGACGAGCGGTACACCCGCGTAGGGGCCGGTCAGCCAGCCTGAGCGACCGGAGCCGGCCGACTCCCTGAGCGCGGCCGGCCCCGATGCCTGTCCGGCCACAACCGGCCGGGCAGGCACCGACGCGGCCGGACAGAGCAACGGCGCGGCCGGGCAGGCAACGGCCAACCTGACAGGTCCTGATGGCCGGCCTCCATCGGGCAGGCCCTAGTGGTCGGCAGCCTTCCCCGCCGACCCGGCCTCCGCCTTCGTCTTCGCCTCTGCACTGTCCTGACCCTCACCCCGGCCCTTGCCGGCGCTCCCGGCGCCGCCGAGGAACGACGCCCAGCTGGTCCCCGGCGCCTTCCCGACCTTCAGCGTGCCGAGCTTCGCGAGCGCCGCGGGGTCCTGCGCGTCCAGCCAGTCCGCCAGCTGCTTGAAGGACACGCAGCGCACGCCCTCCTTGGTACACACCGTCTCGATCGTCTCCTCGATGGCGCGCATGTACGTGCCGCCGTTCCAGGATTCGAAGTGGTTGCCGATGATCAGGGGAGCCCGGTTCCCGTCGTACGCGCGGTCGAAGGCCTGGAGGAGACCGTCCCGCATCTGGTCGCCCCAGTACTCGTGCTGGTCCGGGTCGCCCTGCGTCGTACCGGACTGGTTGAACATGAAGTTGTAGTCCATCGACAGGGTCTCGAACTCCCGCCCCGGCACCGGGACGAGCTGCATCGAGAGGTCCCAGACGCCGTCCTTCTTCTTCGGCCAGACCTGGTCGTTGACCCCGCTGGAGTCGTAGCGGAAGCCCATCGAGCGTGCCGCCGCGACCATGTTCTTCTGCCCCTCCAGGCAGGGGGTCCGGCCGCCGATCAGCTCCTTGTCGTAGTCGAAGGGCAGCGACTTCTCGTCCTTGAGATCCGGGTCGTTCGTCTTCCAGCCCTTCACGAAGGACTTGGCCTGGCTGATCTCGCTCTTCCACTCGTCGACGGACCAGGTGCCGACGCCACCGTCCTTGCCGCAGAAGTGGCCGTTGAAGTGGGTGCCGATCTCGTTGCCGTCCTCCCAGGCGCCACGGACCTGGGTGAGGGTGTCGCGGATGCCCTCGGTGTCGTTGAAGCCGATGTCCGAGCTGCCCGCGTTGTGCTTGGGCGGGTCGTAGAGCGCGCGCTTCGCCTCCGGAAGCAGGTACACGCCGCTGAGGAAGTACGTCATGCTCGCGTCGTACTTCTTGCCCACCTCACGGAAGTGCGAGAAGAGCCGCTGGCTGTCCTCACCCGCGCCGTCCCACGAGAACACCACGAACTGCGGGGGCTTCTGACCGGGCGCCAGGCGTTGAGCGGTCGGCTGTTTCGGCTGGGCCCCCGTGAAGGAGGTGGAACCGTCGCCGATGAGCCGGAACACACTCTTGGGGGCCGACTCGGCAGCCTTCTTCTTGCCCCCTGCCGCACCGTTAGCAGCGCCGTTCGCGGAGCCGTTCGCAGCACCCGGACCGGATCCGCTCGAAACGGAGCCCGCACCGGAGCAGCCGGCCACTGCCGCCACCAGCGCAACGGCCATGACACCCAAGGCGGTCCTCTTCGTGGCGGCCATCATCCGCCCACCCTCTTCCTTGCAGGTAACTTGCGCTGACGTGCCGAACGGCGCGGTCAAAGTCGCACGCACTGCACACAAATTCGGGCGACAGGCCGCATGAAAAGCTGCCTATTCACTGGAACGGGTGCTCGAATGGCCCATTTGCCCTTAATCCTGGACACAGATCTTTACTCTCCATTACGATCTGTTTACTGAGAGTTGAGATATCCCGCCGCTGCACGCCGTGACCCACGGCCGCGTCCCCACGTTCCGCGACCGCGCTGCCCCGGAGGAGACGGGAAACATGTCTGCCTGCGTCCCCACTCGTCATGACCATTCGCCCCGCAGTTCGCGCCCTCCCCGTTCCTCGGGAGTGAAGCGACCTCACAGCCCGCCACCGCCGCACCGCGGTGGACGATTCCGCATCTCGGGCGCCGACCTGTCCGCGTCGATCACTGTCTTCCTTCTCGCCGTCCCCATGTCGCTCGGCCTGGCCGTCGCCATGGACGCCCCGCTGGAGGCCGGCCTCATCTCCGCCGCGGTCGGCGGCATCGTCGCCGGACTTCTCGGCGGCACACCCCTCCAGGTCTCCGGCCCGTCCGCCGGACTGACCGTGGTGACAGCCGAGTTGATCCAGATCTACGGCTGGCGCACCACCTGCGCGATCACCATCGGCGCCGGTCTGCTGCAGATCGTGCTGGGCTCGCTGCGGACCGCGCGCAGCGCCCTCGCCGTCAGCCCCGCCATCGTGCACGGCACCCTTGCCGGCATCGGTGTGGCGATCGCGCTCGCGCAGCTGCACATCGTGCTCGGCGGTTCCCCGGAGAGCTCGGCCGTCTCCAACGCCCTGCATCTGCCCGCCCAATTGGAGCGGGTGGGGCCGGCCGCACCACTGATCGGCGGACTCACCGTCGCGATCCTGGTGCTGTGGCCGCGCCTTCCCGGACGGGCTGGGCGGATCATGCGCCGGGTCCCGGCCGCCCTGGCCTCCGTGGTCATGGCGACCGCGGTGGCCGCGGTCGCGGCACCCTCGATCGCCCGGGTCGATCTGCCGTCCTGGCGCTCGCACGCCCTGCCCGAAATGCCTCAGGGGCCCGTGCTCGGCCTGGCCACAGCGGTGTTCACGATGATGCTGGTGGCCAGCCTGGAATCCATGCTCGCCGCCGTCGCCGTGGACAAGCTGGCTGCCGACCGGACGCGCGAGCAGTCGACCAGACTCGCCGCAAGGTCAGCCTCGCCTGCCACATCTCTCACGTCCGCTGACAGCGAGTCCCCCGAGAGCGCCGCCGACAGCCCCGGCGCCGCCTCCCCCCAGACCACACTCCCGGTCAAGCGCTCCGACCTCGACCGGGAACTACGCGCACAAGGCATCGCCAACACCGTCTCCGGCCTTCTCGGCGGACTGGCGGTCTCGGGCGGCGCGGTGCGCAGCTCGGCGAACGTACGGGCCGGAGCGACCGGACGCGCCTCCACGGTGCTGCACGGCGTCTGGGTCCTGGTCGCCACCGGTCTGCTGGTCACCGCACTGGAGTGGATCCCGCTGGCCGCCCTGGGCGCGCTCGTGATGGTGGTCGGCATCCAGATGGTGAACTTCGCTCACATCCGGAACGTCCACAGGCACCGGGAGTTCCTGGTGTACGGCGCGACGATCACGGGCGTGCTGCTCTTCGGCGTGCTCAAGGGCGTGGCGATCGGGATCGCCGTGGCGGTGGCCGTCGCCCTGCACCGGCTGGCCCGGACCCGGATCACCGTGTCCGAGCAGAACGGCCGGCATCTGGTGGCCGTACGGGGCCAGTTGACCTTCCTGGCTGTCCCCCGTCTCAGCAGAGCGCTGGGTCAGTTGCCTCACGATGCCGACGTGATCGTCGAGTTGGACGGCTTCTTCATGGATCACGCGGCGTACGAGATGATCCAGGACTGGAGCAACGCCCATGCCGCCCACGGCGGCCGGGTCGACTTCACCGGCCGGTTCGGAGGCCGCATCGCCGAGCCCGCATCCGCGGCACACTCCTGCTGCCGGCCCTGGACTCCCTGGCGCAACCACCACTGCCACGACCAGGCCCCCGGCATCGGCACCAACACCGGCACAACGGAACAGCCGGCACCAACACCGGCACCGGATCAGGACGGCGGCACGCCCCGGGCCGCCCACACCTCCGGCACGCCCGCCTCCGAAGCCTCCGACCATGCAGGCCAGTCCGAGCCCGAGTCCGAGCCCCAGTCCCATCCGGGGCAAGGGCCAGAAACCGACCCGGCTCGCACACCGGACCACGGACCGAGCCTCGGGCTGAACCACGGGCCGTCCCGCGAACCGGACCAAGAATCCGGCCAAGGACGGGACCGCGGACCATCCCACGGACAGGACGCCCCACCAGCGCCCAACGCCGAGCACGAGCCCAGTGAGCAGGAGCCCGGGAAGCACGAGCCCGGGAAGCAACACCAGCCCGAGAAGGCAGACGCCTTCACGCCCGACCACTCGGCGGCGGCCCGGCCGCGCACGGCCGGCGATCACCGTCTGGTCAGTGGCCTCAGCTCGTTCCAGCGCAACACGGCACCGCTGGTCCGTGAGGAGCTGGCGAGACTCGCCCGGGAGGGGCAGAGCCCCTCGCAGCTGTTCATCACCTGCGCGGATTCACGCCTTGTGACGAGCATGATCACGGCAAGTGGCCCGGGCGATCTGTTCACCGTGCGCAACATCGGCAACCTGGTGCCGCCGCCCTCGTCCGAGGCCGGTGACCACTCGGTCGGTGCGGCCATCGAGTACGCGGTGGACGTGCTGGGAGTCGAGTCCATCACCGTCTGCGGACACTCCGGCTGCGGCGCGATGAACGCGCTGCTGGGCGCCAGGCCGGACAGCACGGAAAGCTCGCTCTGGCGCTGGCTCCGGCACGGGTTCCCCAGCCTGGAGAGGATGGCCTCGCGGGACCGTGCATGGGCCCGGATCTCCGGTCGGCTGCCCGCCGATGCGCTGGAGCAGCTGTGCCTCACCAACGTGGTCCAGCAACTCGACCATCTGCGGGCCCATCCATCCGTGGCACGCCGCCTCGCGGAAGGAACCCTCCAGCTCCACGGGATGTACTTCCATGTGGCCGAGGCGCAGTCGTATCTGCTGACCGACGGGGCGGGTACGGGCAATGAGCCCGACGCGGTGTTCGACCCGATCAGCGCGTCCGCATCTGCCTCCCCGGGCGATCCGGCCAATCCGTCTGACCCATCTGATCCAGCTGCCCCATCCGATCCGGCCCATCCATCCGGTCCGGCCCATCCGACCGATCCAGCCGATTCGCCCGATCCGACCGCGTTGGCCGGGGTCGCCGAGCTGGCACGTACAGGTTCCTGAACCACATCACCCTTGGGTCCGTGAGACCTTGTGGTCCCGCTTCCGCGTCACCGCACAGCCACGACGTGCACCATCCGCACCATCGCATCACCCCGCCGCGGAAGCGGGATCGTGCCCCCATACACGAAAGCACAGGTCTAAACCAATTCCCGGCAGACACTTGTCACCCGGCCTTTGGCCTGATGAGCTATGCCCCGGGACACAACGGACACCCTGGGAATGGGAGATGTCGTGAGCAACGAAAGCTTGGCCAATCTGCTTCGTGAGGAGCGGCGGTTCGCACCGCCTGCCGATCTGGCCGCGAACGCCAATGTCACTGCGGAGGCGTACGAGCAGGCCGAGGCGGACCGGCTGGGCTTCTGGGCCGAGCAGGCCCGCCGCCTGACCTGGGCCACCGAGCCGACCGAGACGCTCGACTGGAGCAACCCGCCCTTCGCGAAGTGGTTCGCGGACGGCAAACTCAACGTCGCGTACAACTGCGTGGACCGCCACGTCGAGGCGGGCAACGGCGACCGGGTCGCCATCCACTTCGAGGGCGAGCCCGGCGACAACCGTGCCATCACCTACGCCGAGCTGAAGGACGAGGTCTCCCGCGCGGCGAACGCGCTGACCGAGCTCGGTGTCGGCAAGGGCGACCGGGTCGCCGTCTACCTGCCGATGATCCCCGAGGCCGCCGTCGCGATGCTGGCCTGCGCCCGCATCGGTGCCGCGCACTCGGTGGTCTTCGGCGGCTTCTCCGCCGACGCCATCGCCGCCCGCATCCAGGACGCGGACGCGAAGGTCGTCATCACCTCCGACGGCGGCTACCGCCGCGGCAAGCCCTCCGCGCTCAAGCCGGCCGTCGACGACGCCGTCTCGCGTATCGAGAGCGTCGAGCACGTCCTGGTCGTGCGCCGCACCGGTCAGGACACCGCGTGGACCGAGGGACGCGACGTCTGGTGGCACGAGATCACCGCACGCCAGTCGACCGAGCACACCCCCGAAGCCTTCGAGGCCGAGCAGCCGCTGTTCATCCTCTACACCTCGGGCACCACCGGGAAGCCCAAGGGCATCCTGCACACCTCCGGCGGCTACCTCACCCAGGCGGCCTACACCCACCACGCGGTCTTCGACCTCAAGCCGGAAACCGACGTCTACTGGTGCACCGCCGACATCGGCTGGGTCACCGGTCACTCCTACATCGTCTACGGACCGCTGGCCAACGGCGCGACGCAGGTCATGTACGAGGGCACCCCCGACACCCCGCACCAGGGGCGTTTCTGGGAGATCGTCCAGAAGTACGGCGTGAGCATTCTCTACACCGCGCCGACCGCGATCCGCACGTTCATGAAGTGGGGTGACGACATCCCCGCCAAGTTCGACCTGAGCAGCCTGAGGGTCCTGGGCTCGGTCGGTGAGCCGATCAACCCCGAGGCGTGGATGTGGTACCGCAAGCACATCGGTGCCGACAAGTGCCCCATCGTCGACACCTGGTGGCAGACCGAGACCGGCGCGATGATGATCTCGCCGCTCCCCGGCGTCACCGAGACCAAGCCCGGCAGCGCCCAGCGCGCCCTGCCCGGCATCAGTGCCACCGTCGTCGACGACGAAGCCCGTGAGGTCCCCGACGGCGGAGGCGGCTACCTCGTCCTCACCGAGCCGTGGCCCTCCATGCTCCGCACCATCTGGGGCGACGACCAGCGCTTCCTCGACACCTACTGGTCGCGCTTCGAGGGCAAGTACTTCGCGGGCGACGGCGCCAAGAAGGACGAGGACGGCGACATCTGGCTCCTGGGCCGCGTCGACGACGTCATGCTCGTGTCCGGGCACAACATCTCGACCACCGAGGTCGAGTCCGCCCTCGTGTCGCACCCGGCCGTCGCCGAAGCCGCCGTGGTCGGCGCCGCCGACGAGACGACCGGCCAGGCCATCGTCGCCTTCGTCATCCTGCGCGGCACCGCCACCGCATCCGACGACCTCGTCGCCGAACTCCGCAACCACGTCGGCACCACCCTCGGCCCCATCGCCAAGCCCAAGCGGATCATGCCGGTCGCGGAACTCCCCAAGACCCGCTCCGGCAAGATCATGCGACGCCTCCTGCGCGACGTCGCCGAGAACCGGGCCCTGGGAGACGTCACCACACTGACCGACTCCTCGGTCATGGACCTCATCCAGACCCAGCTGCCGTCGGCCTCCTCCGAGGACTGAGAACCGGCAAGCGGCACACACCCCGAAGGGCATCCGGCGACGCGCCGGATGCCCTTCGGGCATTTAGGGTGAAGATCACCGGTCACAGCCCCGCACACCCCGGGTACAGTGGCAGCTGATCAATAAAACGATAAGAAATCTCCACAGGGTGTGCCGGGAAGTCTGGTCGGCAAGTGCATCAGCCATGCCATCGCTGCCGTACCGACCCGGAGGTCTCACCCCGTGGCCACGCCCACCCCCGCACCCCCCTCCCCCCGTCGCACCTTCCTGGGCCGGCTGTCGCTCCCCGAGCGGAACTACCTCGCAGAAGCCCTGCGTACGGAGACCGTCGGCGGAGTCATCCTGCTGGCCGCCGCCGTCGCCGCGCTGGTCTGGGCGAACACCTTCGCGTCGAGCTACTCGACGGTCAGCCACTTCCACTTCGGACCGGAGGCACTCGGCCTCCATCTCTCCGTGGCGCACTGGGCGGCCGACGGACTGCTCGCGGTCTTCTTCTTCGTGGCGGGTGTCGAGCTCAAGCGGGAACTCGTCGCGGGTGAACTGCGCGACCCCAAGGCGGCCGCCCTGCCGGTCGTCGCAGCGCTGTGCGGCATGGCCGTGCCGGCCGTCGTCTACACCCTGGGGAACGTGATCGGCGGCGGTTCCATGGACGGCTGGGCCGTCCCCACGGCCACCGACATCGCCTTCGCGCTCGCCGTCCTCGCCGTCCTCGGCACCTCGCTGCCGTCCGCGCTCCGCGCCTTCCTGCTGACCCTCGCCGTCGTCGACGACCTCTTCGCGATCCTGATCATCGCGGTGTTCTTCACCGAGAACATCGACTTCGTCGCACTCATCGGCGCCTTCGTCGGCCTGGGCGTCTTCTATCTGCTGCTGCGCCTCAACGTGCGCGGCTGGTACGTCTACGTACCGCTCGCCCTGGTCATCTGGGGGCTGATGTACAACAGCGGCATCCACGCCACCATCGCCGGTGTCGCCATGGGCCTGATGCTGCGCTGCACGCGACGCACCGGCGAGGACCACTCCCCCGGCGAACGCATCGAGCACCTGGTCCGCCCGCTCTCGGCCGGCTTCGCGGTGCCCGTGTTCGCGCTGTTCTCCGCCGGGGTCTCCCTCTCCGGCGGCGCGCTGGCCGGCGTCTTCAACCGGCCCGAAACGCTCGGCGTCGTTCTGGGACTTGTCGTCGGCAAGACGCTGGGCATCTTCGGCGGTACGTGGCTGGCCACCCGGTTCACCAAGGCGGAGCTGAACAAGGAACTGGCCTGGGCCGATGTCCTCGCCGTCGCCGCCCTGGCCGGCATCGGCTTCACCGTCTCGCTGCTGATCGGGGAGCTCGCCTTCGCCGGAGACGACGACATGATCAACGAGGTCAAGGCGTCGGTTCTCATCGGCTCGCTCATTGCGGCCGTAGTCTCCGGTGTACTGCTCAAACTGCGGGTACGCAGATACCGGGCGCTGTTCGACGCCGAGGAGCTCGACGAGGACGCGTCCGGGGTACCGGACATCTACGAACAGGACGATCCGGAGTACCACCTGCGGATGGCCGCGCTGTACGAGAGGAAGGCGGCCGAGCACCGCCGCCTTGCCCAACTGGCGGGGGCAGCGAGCAGCAAGCCGGACAGTCCGGCATGATCTGACATCGGATGTGTTGAACAGGAGAGGGAGTCAGGGATGAGCGACCCCGGCAATTACGCGGGCAGCGCCGACCGCAGTCTCGGCCAGCTGGTCGCCTCGGCGACGGCCGAAATGTCGGCGCTGGTGCACGACGAGATTGCCCTGGCCAAGGCCGAGGTGCGACAGGACGTCAAGCGCGGCGTCATCGGCAGCGCGGCGTTCCTCGTCACGGGCGTGCTGATTCTGTTCGCCATCCCGGTGCTGAGCTTCGCGGCCGCGTACGGAATCCACAACCTGGGACTCGGCCTCGCCTGGTCGTTCCTGATCGTGGGCGGTGCGTTCATCCTTCTGGGGATCCTGCTCGCGCTGTTCGGCTACGCCAAGTTCAAGAAGGTCAAGCCGCCGGAGAAGTCCATCGCCTCGGCCAAGCAGACCGCCGCCGTCCTGCAGGGGGTCAAGCCCCACCCGCGGGCGAGTGTCGGCGCCGACGCGATCCTGCCGGCGGGCGGCAGCACACTTGCGGACAAGGCCATCGAGAACCGTCCGGTCCAGGACAAGGCGTCGGTTGTGGCACGCTCATCCACATGACGGTCCCCGATTCCAGCGCACTCGGCCCGGTGGGCCCGGACGACCGGGCGGATCACGAGAAGCCGGCCGGCCCCGCCGAGCCCGCCCCCGCACCGGTCCCCGGCGGTCCGGCGGGCCCCGCGGCCGCGTCCGGCGGGCCTGTCCGCCTCGACGGCCCCTGGACCCACCGGGACGTCGCGGCCAACGGCGCCCGCTTCCACATCGCCGAGATGGGTGAAGGGCCACTGGTCCTCCTCCTGCACGGCTTCCCGCAGTTCTGGTGGACCTGGCGCCACCAGCTCCCCGCGCTCGCCGAGGCGGGCTTCCGGGCCGTGGCGATGGACCTGCGCGGCGTGGGCGGCAGCGACCGCACCCCGCGCGGTTACGACCCCGCCAACCTGGCGCTGGACATCACCGGCGTGATCCGCTCGCTCGGCGAACCGGACGCCGCCCTGGTCGGCCACGACATGGGCGGCTATCTGGCCTGGACCGCGGCGGTGATGCGCCCGAAGCTGGTGCGCCGGCTGGTGGTCTCCTCGATGCCGCATCCGCGGCGGTGGCGCTCGTCGATGCTCTCCGACTTCGCCCAGTCCCGCGCGGGCTCGTACATCTGGGGCTTCCAGAGGCCCTGGGTGCCGGAGCGTCAGCTCGTGGCGGACGACGCCGCGTTGGTCGGCCGGCTGATCCGCGACTGGGCGGGGCCGGGCACGGCGGACTTCCCCGACGACGCGGCTCTGGACGTCTACCGACGCGCCATGTCCATCCCGTCGACGGCGCACTGCTCGGTCGAGCCGTATCGCTGGATGGTGCGCTCGCTGGCCCGCCCGGACGGCATCCAGTTCAACCGGCGCATGAAGCGGCCGGTGCGGGTGCCGACGCTGCATCTGCACGGTTCACTCGATCCGGCCGTCCGTACCCGGAGCTCGGCGGGGTCCGGCGAGTACGTCGAGGCACCGTACCGCTGGCGACTTTTCGACGGTCTGGGGCACTTCCCCCACGAGGAGGATCCGGCCGGGTTCTCGGCCGAACTCATCAGCTGGCTCAAGGATTCCGAGCCCGACCGTTAGCCGATGGGCACACACGTCCTACGAACAGCCACTTGCCTGGCGCATAGGCCAATTGGCTGGCGGATGGGCGATTACCGACCATGAGGCACGGGCAGACGTCCGGGTATGGGCTGGACGCACGACTTCGGTGACGCAGCACGCAATCGTCGCTCGACCGCCACGGCGGTTCCGGGCACTCATGAGGGGGGCGGCCTCCAGGGCCGGGTGCACGCTATGCATGTTCTGCATGATCCCCGGCTCGGCATTCCGCGCATCCTCCGCCGCAGGGCCCGCTGGGTCTCGGCGCGGCTGCGTCATCCGCGCGGATGACGCAGGGGTTCCCCGGAGGTCCGCGCAGGCTGCCGAGGGCTCCCCGGGCCCGCCCGGCCCCTAGAGCGCGCACCCCTGGCTGTCGACCTGCTGGTTGGCCGTACGGCCCTGCGTGATGTCCTGCCGGATCTCGTCGGCGGTGAGCGCGTAGCCGGTGTCGGGGTCGTCGAGCGACTTGGCGAAGACGACTCCGTACACCTTGCCCTCGGGGGTCAGCAGCGGTCCGCCGGAGTTCCCCTGACGGACCGTCGTGTAGAGGGAGTACACATCGCGGCGGACGGTGCCCCGGTGGTAGATGTCGGGGCCGTTCGCGTCGATCCGGGCGCGGACCCGCGCGGAGCGCACGTCGTACGAGCCGTTCTCCGGGAAGCCCGCGACGATCGCGCTGTTCCCGGTGGCGGCGTCGTGGTCGGTGTCGGTGAACTGCAGCGGCTTCGCGTCGAGGTCCGGTACGTCGAGTACGGCGATGTCGCGCTGCCAGTCGTAGAGGACGACCTTCGCGTCGTACAGCCGTCCCTGGCCGCCGATCTGCACGGTCGGCTCGTCGACCCCGCCGACGACGTGGGCGTTGGTCATCACCCGGCGGTCGGAGAAGACGAAGCCGGTGCCTTCGAGGACCTTGCCGCAACTCGGGGCCGTACCGACGACCTTGACGATGGACTCCTTGGCCCGGGCCGCGACGGGGCTGCCCGCGAGGGCCGGGTCGGGGGCCCTGACCTCGGTGATCGGCTCGTTGGCGAACGGGCTGAAGACCTGCGGGAAACCGTTCTGCGCCAGGACCGAGGAGAAGTCCGTGAACCAGGTGGAGGCCTGGGGCGGCATAACTCGGGAGATGCCGAGCAGGACCGAGGAGTTCCGGACCTCCTTGCCCAGCGTCGGCAGCGACGTACCCGCAAGGGCGGAGCCGATGAGCCAGGCCACCAGCAGCATCGCGACGACGTTCACCAGGGCACCGCCGGTCGCGTCGAGGGCGCGCGCGGGCGACCACGTGATGTACCGGCGGAGCTTGTTGCCCAGGTGGGTGGTGAAGGCCTGGCCCACCGAGGCGCACACGATCACGATGACGACCGCGACGATGGCGGCGGTCGAGGAGACCTCCGAGCCGTCCGTCAGCTGGTCCCACAGAACCGGCAGCAGATAGACGGCGACGAGTCCGCCGCCCAGGAACCCGATCACCGACAGAATGCCGACGACGAACCCCTGGCGGTACCCGATGACCGCGAACCACACGGCGCCGGCCAGCAGCAGGATGTCCAGCACGTTCACCGTCAATAGCCTCGCAGATTCGTCACCGGGCCCGTACGTCTCCCCGTGGCCGGGAGGGCCCGGAGCAGCGGAGCACGGGAGTCAGCCTGTCATGAGCGCCAGTCGAGCGGCACCTGCTTGGCCCTGTCCCAGGGGCGCTCCCAGCCCGCGAAGTGCAGAATCCGGTCGATCACCCCGGCCGTGAACCCCCATACGAGTGCGGATTCGACCAGAAATGCCGGGCCCCGGTGGCCGCTGGGATGGACGGTCGTCACCCGGTTGGCCGGATCCGTGAGATCCGCCACGGGGACCGTGAAGACCCGGGCGGTCTCGCCGGGATCCACGACGCCGACCGGGCTGGGCGAGCGCCACCAGCCGAGGACGGGCGTCACCACGAAGCTGCTCACCGGGATGTAGAGGCGGGGCAGCACACCGAAGAGCTGCACTCCGTGCGGATCGAGGCCGGTCTCCTCCTCGGCCTCGCGCAGCGCGGCCCGGAGCGGTCCCGTCGTCGCCTGGTCGCCGTCCTCGGGATCCAGGGAGCCGCCGGGGAACGAGGGCTGCCCCGGGTGGGAACGCAGGCTTCCGGCGCGCTCCATCAGGAGCAGCTCGGGCCCGCGCGCGCCCTCGCCGAACAGGATGAGCACGGCGGACTGCCGGCCGGCACCGCTCTCGGGCGGCAGGAATCTGCTGAGCTGCTGCGGCTCGATGGTCCGCGCCGCCCGGGCGACGGGGTCCAGCCAGCCGGGCAGGCCCTCGGTCGTGACGGCGATCGCGGCCTCGCGTCCGGCCGCCGCACCGGCCTGGGCCGATGCGGCGGTGATGGCCGCTTCCGTGCTGTGTTCATGCGTCTTCATAGGCACCCCTCGTCTCTCAACGCCTGTCCCCGCGGTTTTCGTTCCGGAGCGCCTCGCCTGATCGGTCAGCCGGCGCCCAGGGCGGGGGCGGGTATGCCCGGGTAGTCCGGCGGCGGGCTCAGCCGCTGGCCCGGCTGGCCGCCCATCTCGTACTTCAGGAGCTTCCGGGCCTTCTCGGGATCGGTCTCGCCCTCGCCGTACGAAGGACAGAGCGGGGCGATCGGGCAGGCGCCGCAGGCGGGCTTGCGGGCGTGGCAGATGCGGCGGCCGTGGAAGACGACCCGGTGCGAGAGCATCGTCCACTCGCTCTTGGGGAAGATCTCCGCGATCTCCGCCTCGACCTTCTCCGGGTCCTCCTGCTCGGTCCACTTCCAGCGGCGGACGAGCCGGCCGAAGTGGGTGTCGACCGTGATGCCGGGAACGCCGAAGGCGTTGCCGAGGACGACGTTGGCGGTCTTGCGGCCGACCCCCGGCAGCGTCACGAGATCCGCGAGGCGCCCGGGCACCTCGCCGCCGAAATTGTCCCGGAGGGCCGTGGAGAGGCCCATCAGCGACTTCGTCTTGGCCCGGAAGAAGCCGGTCGGCCGAATGATCTCTTCCATTTCCTCCGGCACGGCGGCGGCCATGTCCTCGGGGGTGGGGTAGGCGGCGAAGAGCGCGGGGGTGGTCTGGTTGACCCTCAGGTCGGTGGTCTGGGCGGAGAGGACCGTGGCGACGAGGAGCTCGAAGGGGTTCCTGAAGTCCAGCTCGGGATGGGCGTACGGATAGACCTCGGCGAGTTCGCGGTTGATCCGGCGGGCCCTGCGGACCATGGCCAGGTGCGATTCCGGCTTGGCCTTCCCGGCCGCTTTCGGCGCCGGGGCCGCCTTCGACCGCCCGCCTCCGGACTTGGCGGACGTGGACGGCTTGGCGGGCTTGGCCTTCCCCGTCGCCTCGGTCTTCGCTGCCGCCTTGGCCTTCCCCGTCGCCTCGGTCTTCGCTGCCGCCTTGGCCTTCCCTGACGCCGTGGACGTCTTTGCCGCCTCGGCCTTCCCTGACGCCGTCGACGCCTCCGCCGCCTTGGACTTCGCCCGCGTGGCCGAGTCCGTGCCGCCCGCTCGCCCCGCCGGGCGTTTTGTCGTCTTTTTCAGACCCTCTGCACCCTGTTCGCCCACAGCGGAATTACGGCCTTCCGACACCCCATCAGCCCCTTTGGCCTGCACTCTCACCGGCGATCTGGACACCCGGCCAGCCTAGAGCCCAGCACTGACATCCGCCCCGGTCACCGGTGATCCGCCCCCAATCGGCCCCCTGCCGTACGCTCCGGCACGCGCGTGCGTCAAACTGGTTTGTGATTGATCGCACTGTTTTACCGTCCGGCATGATGGGGACCACGGTTCCCTGAACAGGCCGACAAGGAGAGAACTCGTGGACGACGTTCTGCGGCGCGCCCCGCTTTTCGCGGCGCTCGATGACGAGCAGGCCGCGGAGCTCCGCGCCTCGATGAGTGAGGTGACCCTCGCGCGCGGAGACGCGCTGTTCCACGAGGGTGACCCGGGCGACCGCCTCTATGTGGTCACCGAGGGCAAGGTGAAGCTCCACCGCACCTCCCCCGACGGGCGCGAGAACATGCTGGCGGTCCTCGGCCCCGGCGAGCTGATCGGTGAGCTGTCGCTCTTCGACCCGGGCCCGCGCACCGCCACCGCCACCGCGCTGACCGAGGTCAAGCTCCTCGGCCTCGGCCACGGCGACCTTCAGCCCTGGCTGAACGTCCGCCCCGAGGTGGCCACGGCCCTGCTGCGCGCCGTCGCCCGGCGCCTGCGCAAGACCAACGACCAGATGTCCGACCTGGTCTTCTCCGACGTGCCGGGCCGCGTCGCCCGCGCCCTCCTCGACCTGTCGCGCCGCTTCGGCGTCCAGTCGGAGGAAGGTATCCACGTCGTGCACGACCTGACGCAGGAGGAGCTCGCCCAGCTGGTCGGCGCCTCCCGCGAGACGGTCAACAAGGCCCTCGCCGACTTCGCCGGCCGCGGCTGGCTGCGGCTGGAGGCCCGCGCGGTGATCCTGCTGGACGTGGAGCGGCTGGCCAAGCGGTCCCGCTGACCGTCGCCGTACGCAACGTCCGAGGGGCCCCGCCGACACCGGCGGGGCCCCTCGCGCATACCGTCCCGGCACGGCCGCCCGTCAGATCAGCCCGTGCTCCCGCAGATAGTCCAGCTGCGCCCGCACCGACAGCTCGGCCGCCGGCCACAGGGACCGGTCCACGTCCGCGTACACATGCGCCACCACCTGCGACGACGTCAGGTAGCCGGACTCCACGGCCGTCTCCACCTGCGCCAGCCGGTTCGCCCGGTGCGCCAGGTAGAACTCGACCGCGCCCTGCGCGTCGTCCAGCACCGGGCCGTGTCCCGGCAGCACCGTCTGCACCCCGTCGTCGACCGTCATCGAGCGCAGCCGCCGCAGCGAGTCGAGGTAGTCCCCCAGCCGCCCGTCGGGGTGGGCCACCAGCGTCGTACCGCGCCCGAGGATCGTGTCCCCCGTCAGCACCGCGCGGTCGGCGGGCAGATGGAAGGAGAGCGAGTCCGCGGTGTGGCCAGGGGTCGGCACCACGTACATCTCCAGGCCGCCGGTCGTGATCACGTCACCCGTGCCCAGGCCCTCGTCGCCGAGGCGCAGCTCCGGGTCCAGGGCCCGCACCTTCGTCCGGGTCAGCTCGGCGAACCGGCCCGCGCCCTCCGCGTGGTCGGGATGCCCGTGGGTGAGGAGCGTGAGCGCGATCCGGCGCCCCGCCCGCTCGGCGGTGTCGATGACGGCCCGCAGATGGGTCTCGTCGAGCGGCCCCGGGTCGATGACCACCGCGAGGTCCGAGTCCGGTTCGGCGACGATCCAGGTGTTGGTGCCGTCCAGGGTCATCGCCGACGCGTTGGGTGCGAGGACGTTGAATGTACGGGCCGTGGCCGCCCCGGAGATCACGCCGCCGCGCGGCTGGCCCGGCAGCAGTGCCGCGTCGCTCATGCCGCACCGCCCCCGGCGCCGCCCGCGGGGATGTGTTTGGTGAACTCCTCGTGCCCCGGCCAGCTCAGCACCAGCTCGTCGCCCTCCAGACGGGCCTGTGCGAGCACGGGGGTGAGGTCCTGGCCCGACGCCGCCTCCAGCGCCTGCGCGGCGGAGGCGTACGGCCTGAGCGTGCGCAGCGTGGAGACCGTCGGCGGCATCATCAGCAGCTCACCGCGGTCGTAACCGTCGGCCGCCTCGCCCGGAGCGATCCACACCGTGCGGTCGGCCTCCGTCGAGGCGTTGCGGGTGCGCTGGCCGGCCGGGAGCGCGGCGACGAAGAACCAGGTGTCGTAGCGGCGCGGTTCGAACTCCGGAGTGATCCAGCGCGCCCACGCGCCGAGCAGGTCGGAGCGCAGCACCAGCCCGCGGCGGTCGAGGAAATCGGCGAACGACAGCTCCCGCGCGACCAGTGCCTCCCGCTCGGCCTCCCAGTCCGCGCCGGTGGTATCCGTGACGACCGTGCCGGCGGTCGGGCCCGCGAGCAGGACGCCCGCCTCCTCGTACGTCTCGCGGACCGCCGCGCAGACGATCGCCTGCGCCTCGGCCGGCGTACCGACACCGAGCCGCCGCGCCCAGACCTCCACCGCGGGTCCGGCCCAGCGGACGAGCCGGTCGTCGTCCCGCGGGTCGACCCCGCCACCCGGATAGGCGTACGCACCTCCGGCAAAGGCCATCGAGGTGCGCCGGCGCAGCATGTGGACCGTGGGTCCGCCCCCGGTACCCGCGGCGGCGTCCCGGAGCAGCATCACGGTGGCGGCCCGCCGGGGGGCCGCGGCCGTCAGTTCGCCGGTGGCGAGGGCCCGGATCCGGTCGGGCCATTCCGGTGGGTACCACTGACCATTGGACATGGCCGGAGGCTATCCGGAACAGCGAGGATGTTCGAGGGGGACGGGGATCCGTACATGCCCCGTACACAGAGCCTGCCGTGCGCGGGAGTCCTCTGCGACGCGAGCGCCGTGCACCGCTCCGTCGGCACGGAGCCGGCCCTGCGCGGGAGTCCCGCACCCAGTCCCGTACGCAGCTGATCCCGCCCGGTCGTCACGACCGGGCGGGATCAGAACGGCGCGGCCGGTGTCGGACACCGGCTGCGGTACGGCTTCGGTACGGGGTTCGGCTCAGGCTCCGGTCAGCTCGACCTGGACCTCGACCTCGACGGGCGCGTCCAGCGGCAGCACGGCGACACCGACGGCGCTGCGGGCGTGGACGCCCTTGTCGCCGAGGACCGCGCCGAGCAGCTCGCTCGCCCCGTTGATCACGGCGGGCTGACCGGTGAAGTCGGTGGCCGAGGCGACGAAGCCGACGACCTTCACGACGCGCGCGATCCGGTCCAGGTCGCCCGCGACCGACTTCACGGCGGCCAGCGCGTTGAGCGCGCAGGTCTTCGCCAGCTCCTTGGCCTCGTCGGGCGTGACCTCCGCGCCGACCTTGCCGGTGACGGCGAGCTTGCCGTCCACCATCGGCAGCTGGCCCGAGGTGTACACGTACACCCCGGACTGCACGGCCGGCTGGTACGAGGCCAGCGGCGGCACGACGTCGGGCAGGGCCAGTCCGAGCTCGGCGAGCTTCGCCTCGACGGCGCCCGCCACTACTGCTTCGCCCGCTTCAGGTAGGCCACGAGCTGCTCGGGGTTGTTCGGGCCGGGAACGACCTGGACCAGCTCCCAGCCGTCCTCGCCCCAGGTGTCCAGAATCTGCTTGGTCGCGTGCACGAGAAGGGGCACGGTCGCGTATTCCCACTTGGTCATGGCCCGACTGTAATGCCTGCGCAATCCCTTGCACGCGCAGCCTCGTGCGTAGCCTGCGGTGCGACTGGTTAGGCTCGAATACGTGAGCAGGTTCCAGGTCGTCAGCGGCAAGGGCGGTACCGGTAAGACCACGGTCGCCGCCGCCCTCGCGCTCGCCCTCGCGACCGAGGGCAGGCGCACCCTCCTCGTCGAGGTCGAGGGCAGACAGGGCATCGCCCAGCTCTTCGAGGCGGAGTCCCTCCCCTACGAGGAGCGCAAGATCGCCGTAGCGCCGGGCGGCGGCGAGGTGTACGCACTGGCGATCGACGCCGAGCGCGCCCTCCTCGACTACCTCCAGATGTTCTACAAACTCGGCAGCGCGGGCCGGGCGCTCAAGAAACTCGGCGCGATCGACTTCGCCACCACCATCGCGCCCGGCGTCCGGGACGTCCTGCTCACGGGCAAGGCGTGCGAGGCGGTGCGCCGCAAGGACAAGCGGAACCGGTTCGTCTATGACTACGTGATCATGGACGCCCCGCCGACCGGCCGCATCACCCGCTTCCTCAACGTGAACGACGAGGTGGCGGGCCTGGCCCGGATCGGCCCGATACACAATCAGGCGCAGGCCGTGATGCGGGTGCTGAAGTCCCCCGAGACCGCGGTGCACCTGGTGACCCTGCTGGAGGAGATGCCGGTCCAGGAGACCGCCGACGGCATCGCGGAGCTGCGGGCCGCCGAGCTGCCGGTGGGCCGGGTGATCGTGAACATGGTGCGCCCGCACCTGCTGGACGAGGACGCGTTGCGCACCGCCGCGGGCGGCCGGCGCAAGGAGATCGCCAAGACCCTCACCCGGGCCGGTGTGACCGGCTCCGCCGGGCTCGTACGCCCCCTGGTCGAGCAGGCGGCCGAGCACGCCCAGCGGGTGGAGCTGGAGCGTGAGCAGCGCGCCGTGCTGGCGGGTCTGGGACTCGCGGGGTACGAACTCCCGTTGATCGGTGAGGGCGTGGATCCGGCCGGGCTGTACGAGCTGGCGGTCGAGCTCCGCAAGCAGGGTGTGGGCGAAGGGGCGGCGGAAGCGGAACAAGGGGTGGGTTCATGACAGCGGACGCGGACACCGGCACGGAAACGGATACGGGCGCGGACACCGAGGATGCGGCCGCGGGCACGGCCGCCTCTCCCGCCCTGGACACCGACGCCCTCCTCGACGACCCGGACATCCGGATCGTCGTGTGCTGCGGCTCGGGCGGCGTGGGCAAGACGACGACCGCGGCGGCCCTCGGCGTACGCGCGGCGGAACGCGGCCGCAAGGTCGTCGTCCTCACCATCGACCCGGCCCGCAGGCTCGCCCAGTCCATGGGCATCGACTCCCTGGACAACATCCCGCGCCGGGTGGAGGGCGTCGGGACGCCGGGCTCCGGCGAGCTGCACGCCATGATGCTCGACATGAAGCGGACCTTCGACGAGATCGTCGAGGCGCACGCGGACGGCGAGCGGGCCCGCGCGATCCTGGAGAACCCCTTCTACCAGTCCCTGTCGGCCGGTTTCGCGGGCACGCAGGAGTACATGGCGATGGAGAAGCTCGGCCAGCTGCGGGCGCGCGACACCTGGGACCTGATCGTCGTCGACACCCCGCCGTCGCGGTCCGCGCTGGACTTCCTGGACGCGCCGAAGCGGCTGGGCTCGTTCCTGGACGGGAAGTTCATCAAGCTGCTGATGGCTCCGGCGAAGATGGGCGGCCGGGCCGGAATGAAGTTCCTCAACGTGGGCATGTCGATGATGACCGGGACGCTGGGCAAACTGCTCGGCGGCCAGTTCCTGCGTGATGTGCAGACCTTCGTCGCCGCGATGGACACCATGTTCGGCGGGTTCCGCACCCGCGCCGACGCCACGTACAAGCTCCTCCAGGCACCCGGCACGGCGTTCCTCGTCGTCGCGACGCCCGAGCGGGACGCGCTCCGCGAGGCGGCGTACTTCGTGGAGCGGCTGGCCGCGGAGGACATGCCGCTGGCGGGTCTGGTCCTCAACCGGGTGCACGGCAGTGACGCCGCCCGGCTCTCCGCGGAGCGCGCGCTGGCCGCCGCGGAAAATCTTGAGGCCGACGGCATTGTGGATCAGGGGGCCGGGAAGGCTGGACTTCGTGAGCCCGCCGACTCCCCCGCGGCCGGTTCCGCACCGACCACGGACACCCCTGGAGCCGCCACCCCCGAACAGCCCGAGCACGCCTCGGAGCACGAGCCCGCCGGCGCCCGCGCCGGAGAGGCCCCCGCAGTCGAGGGCGACACGCCTGCGGACGCCGTGACCGTCGAACAGCTGACGGCAGGTCTGTTGCGTCTGCATGCCGAACGGATGCAGGTGGTCGCGCGCGAACAGCGCACACGCGACCGCTTCACCGCGCTGCATCCCGAGGTGGCCGTGACCGCGGTGGCCGCGCTCCCCGGAGATGTCCATGACCTCGCAGGGCTGCGGGCCATCGGGGACCGGCTCGCGACCGGTTCCGCCTCGGCCGGAGCTGCGTAGTCCCCTCGTCCGTCCTGCCGCCCGGGGCTACCCCACGGCGGCGAACGTCTCGTGCAGTTCGTCGTCCTCCAGCCCGATCGCCACGGGCAGGATGCCCGTGGACCGCTCGTACTCGCTGCGTGCGGTCTCCAGCAGCCGGCGCCAGGACGTGACGGTCGGGCGCCTGCGCAGCAGTGCGCGGCGCTCCCGCTCGGTCATTCCGCCCCACACGCCGAATTCGACGCGATTGTCCAGCGCATCGGCCAGGCACTCGGTCCGCACCGGACATCCGGTGCACACCGCCTTGGCCCTGTTCTGCGCTGCCCCTTGTACGAACAGTTCATCCGGATCGGTAGTGCGGCAGGCTGCCTGCGCACTCCAGTCGGTTACCCAGCCCATCCCGGCGCCGTCCTCTCCCGAATCGAGGCTCCCCCACGGCGGAAGCGGCATATTCACCGCTGCCAGTTGAGGACGTTACGGAAGGTGGCGACAGCACAACACCCCCTTCGGGCCCAATCTTGAATGGCCCGAACGGACTATGCGTATGCGGCAGATCACCCAGGGGAGTGAGGTGAGGACATGCGCGACTATCCCGGAAGAATCGGGACAGTTCACCTGAGTCACAACGGACTTTCGATGACACAAGAGGCGAATTCGGGAGCGCCTGAACTCGTGGCCGGGTCGTGCACAGGGTCATGCAGGGGGGTTGATACGAAACCGGACTGCTGTGACAGTTGAGAGCAGCTTAGGCCAAGGCATATACGTGTGTCCGGCGAATGAGAACGTAGGCTGCCCCCATGCCAAAGAAGCGCTCGGGCGGGGGTCTCACGACGACCCAGCAGGCCGCCAAGTTCCTCGGTGTCGCCGCACTCTCCGGAGTGGTCCTGGCGGGCATCGCGCTGCCGGCCGCCGGAGCACTGGGTCTCGCCGCCAAGGGAACGGTCGACGGATTCGACGAGATCCCGGCCAATCTGAAGACTCCGCCGCTCAGCCAGCGCACCACGATCCTGGACAACCAGGGCGGCCAGATCGCCACGGTCTACTCACGGGACCGCACCGTGGTGCCGCTGACGAAGATCTCCCCGTACATGCAGAAGGCGATCATCGCCATCGAGGACGCCCGCTTCTACGAGCACGGCGCGGTCGACCTCAAGGGCATCCTGCGCGCGATGAACCGCAACGTACAAGCGGGCGGGACCGCGCAGGGCGCGTCGACCCTCACCCAGCAGTACGTGAAGAACGTCTTCGTCGAGGAGGCCGGCGACGACCCGGCCAAGGTCGCCGAGGCCACCCAGCAGACGCTGGGCCGCAAGGTCCAGGAGCTGAAGTACGCGATCCAGGTCGAGGAAGAACTCGGCAAGAAGAAGATCCTGGAGAACTACCTCAACATCACCTTCTTCGGGCAGCAGGCGTACGGGGTCGAGGCGGCCTCCCAGCGCTACTTCTCCAAGTCGGCGAAGGACCTGAAGCTGGAGGAGGCGGCGCTGCTGGCCGGCATCGTGCAGTCGCCCAGCCGCTACGACCCCGTCAACGACACGGAGGAGGCGACCAAGCGTCGCAACACCGTGATCCAGCGGATGGCCGATGTCGGGGACATCTCGCAGGAGGAGGCCACCAAGGCCCAGGAGACCCCGATCAAGCTGAAGGTGAAGCGGCCGAAGAACGGCTGCATCACCGCGGTGAGCGGGTCCGGCTTCTTCTGCGACTACGTACGCCAGATCGTCACGAGCGACCCGGCCTTCGGCAAGACCGCGAAGGACCGCGCCAAGCTCTGGGCGACCGGCGGCCTGACCATCAAGACGACCCTGGACCCGCGGTCCCAGGCCGCCTCCAACGAGGCCGCGACCTCCCGGGTCAACGAGACCGACAAGGTCGCCGCGTCGGTCGTCCAGGTACAGCCCGGCACCGGCCAGATCCTGGCGATGGCCCAGTCCCGCCCGTACGGACTGGACCAGTCCAAGCACCAGACCGTGCTGAACCTCTCCGTCGACAACAAGATGGGCGGCAGCTACGCCGGCTTCCAGGTCGGGTCGACCTTCAAGCCGATCACCGCCGCCGCCGCACTGGAGAAGGGCATCAGCCCGGCGCAGAGCTTCACCACGCCTTCCTCGATCACCCTCCCCGCCGACGCCTTCCACACCTGCGACGGCCAGGCCGCGGACACCATCCCGTGGGACGTGGAGAACGAGACGGAGTCGGAGAAGGGCACCTTCGACATGACCAGCGCGCTGGGCAAGTCGATCAACACCTACTTCGCCAAGCTGGAGGAGAAGGCCGGCCTCTGCGAGACGCTCACCATGGCGAAGAAGGTCGGCTACGACCGCGGCGACAACAAGCCGCTGCTGCAGAACCCCGCCACCACCCTCGGCGGCCAGGAGTCGACACCGCTGGCCATGGCCTCGGTGTACGCCACCTTCGCCAACCGCGGGAAGTACTGCTCCCCGGTCGCGATCCTGTCGGTGACCAAGCCGGACGGCGGCAAGATCGACGTACCGAAGTCGACGTGCCGGGACGCCATGAGCGAGCACACGGCCGACACCATCAACCAGATGCTCAAGGGCGTCGTCGAGGACGGCACCGGTACGGCGGCCGGCCTCAGCGACCGTGACAACGCGGGCAAGACCGGTACGACCGACGAGCGCAAGAACGCCTGGTTCGTCGGCTACACCCCGAACCTGTCCACGGCGGTGTGGGTCGGCAGCGACGGCTCCCACCAGGTCCCGATGAGCAACATCACCATCGGCGGCCAGTACTACGAGGACGTCTGCGGTGGCTGTCTGCCGGGCCCGATCTGGCGCACGGCGATGACGGGCTCCCTGAACGCCTCGGAGACTCCGGCCTTCACCCCGGTCGACGTACCGCGGGCGAAGCCCAAGGAGGACAAGGACAAGGACAAGAAGGGCCGCGACAAGAACAAGCCGGGCGAGGGCGACGACAAGCCCGGCGACGACAGCCCCTTCCCCGGCATCAGCATTCCGCCGAACCTGATCGGCGGAAACGACGGCGACGGCCGCGGTCAGCAGGACGGCGGGACGAACGGCCCCTGAGCCGCTTCCTCCGCACGGCACGCATGAAGGTGGGGCGCCCCTCGTACGAGGTGCGCCCCACCTTCATGTCCGCCTGCTGTACGCCTGTCCGCCCGCTGTACGCGCGGCCTCAGCCGGCGAGGAGCTTCTTCACCGCGGCGGCCACCCGGCCGCCCTCGGCGCGCCCCGCGACCTTCGGGTTCACGATCTTCATGACGGCGCCCATCGCCCGCGGCCCCTCGGCCCCGGCGGCCTTCGCCTCGTCGACGGCGGACGCCACGATCGCGGTCAGCTCGTCGTCACTCAGTTGCTGCGGGAGGTAGGCGTCGAGCAGCTCGCCCTCCCGCTTCTCCCGCTCGGCCTGCTCGGTCCGGCCGCCCTTGGCGAAGGCCTCCGCCGCCTCGCGGCGCTTCTTGGCCTCCTTGGCGATCACCTTCTGCACCTCGTCGTCGGAGAGTTCGCGGGCCGTCTTGCCGCCGACCTCCTCCTTGGTGATCGCGGTGAGGGTCAGCCGGAGCGTGGACGAGGTCAGCTCGTCGCGCGCCTTCATGGCCGTGGTGAGGTCTTCCTTGAGCTTGGACTTGAGCGTGGTCATGGGGTGATTGTGGCAGGTGCGGGGTACCCGCCGCCCGCCGGTTTTCCTGCGGGCACGCCCTGTCTGCGACGATGGGCGCATGCGCGCACGCTACGGAGTACCCCTGAAAATCACGGCGGTCACCGCCGCGGCCGGCGCCGCCGGTCTCGCCTACGCGGCCGGATTCGAGGCCCGCTCGTTCCGCCTGCGACGGATCACCGTCCCGGTACTCCCGCACGGAGCCCGCCCGTTGCGCGTTCTGCAGGTTTCCGACGTGCACATGGTCTGCGGCCAGCGCAAGAAGCGCGCCTGGCTGCAGTCCCTGGCCGGACTGCGCCCGGACTTCGTCGTGAACACCGGCGACAACCTCTCGGACCCGGAGGCCGTACCGGAGCTGCTCGACGCGCTCGGCCCGCTGATGGAGTTCCCGGGCGTCTACGTCTTCGGCTCCAACGACTACTACGGCCCCAAGCTCCGCAACCCCGTCCGCTACCTCTTCGAGAAGGCCGCGGGCAAGCACGGGCTCAACGGGAACGCCCCGGCGGTCGGCGTCATCCACAACCCGTGGCAGCCGATGCGGGACGCCTTCGACGACGCGGGCTGGCTGAACCTGTCCAACATGCGCGGCCGCCTCAAGATCGACGGCCTGGAGCTGGCCTTCACCGGCCTCGACGACCCGCACATCAAGCGCGACCGCTACGCCGAGGTCGCGGGCGGCCCCGAGACGGGCGCCGACCTCTCCATCGGCGTGGTCCACGCCCCCTACCTGCGCTCCCTCGACGCCTTCACCGCGGACGGCTACCCCCTGATCCTGGCCGGCCACACCCACGGCGGCCAGGTGTGCATCCCCTTCTACGGCGCCCTGGTCACCAACTGCGACCTGGACACGGACCGGGTCAAGGGCCTCTCCTCCCACACGGCCGACGGCCACCGCGCGTACCTCCACGTCTCGGCCGGCTGCGGCGCGAACCGCTACACCCCGGTCCGCTTCGCCTGCCCCCCGGAAGCGACCCTGCTGACGCTGACGGCACGGGACGCGTGACCGGGGCACCCCCCGATCGGCACAAAAAGCGGATTTCGTCTCCGGGCGCCGGTGGGCTAAAGTAATCGATGTCGCCGGGAGACCGGCGGCGATCGGGGTGTAGCGCAGCTTGGCAGCGCGCTTCGTTCGGGACGAAGAGGTCGTGGGTTCAAATCCCGCCACCCCGACAGCCGTAAGACCAGGTCAGGGGCCTGATCCACTTTGTGGATCAGGCCCCTGAGTGGTTTCCTGGGGTGTCTTGGGAGCCGTTTGGGAGCCAAGTACGGGAAGGCGGCTCCCAAGGCCCCGGCGCTGGAAGGGGCAGCCACCGCGCAGCAAGACGTTCAGACTCCCCTATCTCGAAGGGGTCGCACTGAGCGGGCCCTCGACAGAGAATGCAGTACGGTCGCGCTCATACGGGTAGGCACAGAGAGGAGGGTTCATGTCGTACGAACCGAAGCTCGCAGCGGCGCTGTCGGGCGCGACGATGGCCCAGCTCTCTCACTGGCGTCACGCCTCAGGCGCAGGAGGCGCAGTCCTCGTCCCAGAGATCTCGGCTACACGGCCCATCCTGTACTCCTTCCGAGATGTCGTTGCACTGCGAACCTGCGTGCGCCTCCGGCAGGAGACCTCGCTGCAGCGGATCCGTCGCGCAGTGGACTCCCTCAGGGACGATCTGGGCGAGCGAGAGCACCTCTCGGCCTACCAGCTCGTCACCGACGGGGGCACGGTGTATCTGGCCGATCCTGACCATGCCGTCGACCTGATCGGCCGCAAGGGTGGCAAAAGCAACCTCGTCATCCACCAGCTCGTCGATGTCCTAGCCCCGTTCTACCGGAACGGCCGGCACATTCCCGACCTGCTGTCCCCCCGCCCAGATGTCGCCGTGGATCCATCCGTACGCGGCGGTGAGCCGGTAATCCGTGGCACTCGCGTCCCCGCAGCCGAGGTCGCGGCCCTGATCCGAGATGGAATTCGTCCGGAGCAGATCGCCGACTTCTTCCCCGGGGTCAGCGCCGGAGCAGCACTTGAAGCAACCGACTTCACCGATTACGTCGACAGCTACACCGGAACGCCAACCGGTGCAGGCGCAGGTGCGAGCCGAGGCGCCGCTTGAAGCTGCTGCTCGACGAGAACGTGCCACGCCCTATGGCCGACATCGTCCGCATCCTTCTCAAGGCTCATGACGTCCTGCACGTGCATGACCTGCCCGGATGGGCTGGCACCAAAGACATCAAGCTGTTCGAGAAGGCCCGCGCTGAAGGCTTCGACGCAGTCCTCACCAACGACACCAAACAGATGAGCCGGCACCTTGAAGTCGCGGCGATCGCTGCATCCGGGCTCCATCGGATCGAGTACCGACAGAACAACAAGCACGGCGGGCTGGTCGGCCTGGGCTCGGCCATCGCCACGGTTTGCGCGGGTCTCCCCCACGCTCTGGCCGAGCTATCGGTCGCAGACGGCCAACGCCTGGTCTCCCTCACCTCTGTCGACCCAACTCGCGCCACCCGTGTCCGCACCGTCGATCCTCAGGTGGACGCACCCAAATTCTGGCCCACGGGCTGACCCGCAGCTGACCCGCAACGGCTGTTCCAACCGCGCCGCGACTCCAAGTTGCAGACGCGATGCCGTGCTCACGCAAAGCCGGCCTTCGCAGCCTCGAGTACCTTCTTGTTCGGGCTGGAGAAGATGGCGTAGATGTTGTCGACTGCGGCGGTCGAGCGAAGCGTCAGTCGTGTGCGTCCCGACTGGGCGCTCGGGACGACCGTGATCGTGAGCTCGCCCCAGGTCGGGAACTTTCTGTACGTGCCCGTCACCTGCCCGAGGTCTGCGAGTGTCCGCACGTCCTTGAACCCTGCCGTAATGAGGCCCTGTTCGCAGCGGGTAAGCCACTCCTCGCGCTGCCCCGCGACCACGAGGACCTCCTCCATGCTCTTACGGATTGCCACGTGACTCCTCCAGAGGGCGGACCATTCATTCGGCTCAGCCGGAGCATGACAGTTTCGAGCTCGCGTGGGCCTCCTTTTGTGAGCGGTGCGCGCAGCCGAGCCGAGTGTCTGGAGGGGGGACCCCGCCACTTACGCTCTGGGCGTCCGGCGCACGGGGGGCGCCGTGGGTCATCTCTTCACCGTCGACGACCGGACGGCCACACCCCCTCCGCGTAGCCCTGCCCCGCCCAGCTCTCGCCGCGATGGAAGACACACAGCACACTCGAAGAGGGCGGCCAAGCTAGTCCCGGACGGGTGGGGGACCTTGACCCAAGGCCGTGGTAACAAGGCCCGCGTGGGCCCACGGCTCGGCGATGCATGGGCATTGCCGAGCCCAAGCCCAACTATTACCGCATCTGAGCCAGGAGCTGTACGGCCAGGTCAGCGCATGTTCTACCCCTCCCCAGACGCTGACGCCACATCAGCACCGCTCGCCCATAGGCCCAACATCAGGACGTTGACCTGCGTCGATACGGCTACATATCAGCTTCCAGCAGATCCTCAATGATTAGACCGAAACGCGGTTAATAGTGCAGGACGCGCGTACTCTCGCGGTTATCGCGTGAAGCGCACCCATCTGATATCAGGAGTAGCGAGATGCCCAAGGGTCACAAGTGTCCGGTTTGCGGTACCCAGACACTGCATCCGACCAGCACCAATCGCCTGAAGTGCTCGAAGTGCGACTCGACCTTCCTCAAGAGTGTGATCGTCGGCAACTGACGTCCACGGGTGTTCATGGCCCGGATGGTCACGGGAGCCTGCAGTCAAGCGTTTGAGCATCAGGAGCAGTTGCCGGGCGAGGGACTCCTCAAGCGAATGCGTCGCGGTGCGAAGCAACGAGACGTTCAGGGTTCGCCCGTCCAAGGCCCAGACGTACAGGGCGACCGGGTGCCCCTCGCCATCCCTCAGCAGTTCCCGCCGCCAAAGGATCTGATCGTTGACAAAGCCCTTGAGTCGCGCTTCGAAGGCCGATCCGTTGTCACTGTCCGCCTGGTCGAAGAAGGCGACCAGTTCTCCCTCTCCGCCCGGCGTCACCTCGCCTGCCGAGAACGGTGTGCCCAAGAGGTCCTTGGGCCGGTAGAGCTGCGCCTGACGCAGCTCATCTACGTGGAGAGTCACCACGGAGGGAACGACTACCTTGACGCCAGCAACGGCCCAGGCGGTGTCGGACAGCCGAGCCAGCACCGGGTCGCGGGTCACCAGAATCTGAAGCCCGGCGCAGGACGTCTCGGCCACGTATTTCAGCCTGCTCTGCATCTTTGCGTCAATCGGTAGTTCTGGCAGATCCTTCTCGACCGCTTCCAGAAGTTCCTTGTGGCGAGCAGCCACGGCCTCCGGAACGGGGGTGATCTGCCGCAGACCTGGCAAACCAGCACGCTGATGTTGCCGCGCGGTTCGATCGGTGACATCTCGCACGTCGTGAAGCAACTGTGGTGTGAACGCGAGCTCAATCAGATCGGCAAGCCATCCGGCTTCAAGAGCACGTGATTCCTCGATATCGGACGCGGTGCCACTACCTCGAAGGCCGGCAAAAACGCTGTGGTCCACAGTCACCACCGCCAGGGCGTCGCTCTGGACGTCCGCGAACAAGTCCTGGTGCCCCAAGTCAAGCCACCAAGTGTCCAGGGTCTCCTGGTCTCTGCCGCGCCCCAGCCCCTCGCCAAGGGGTACAAAGCCCAGGCTGGTCCACATCCCGCTGAGTTCGTAGTCACGCCGGCACCTGGCCCTGATCCCCAGCCGCTCCGGGTGCCGCTCGCAGATGGTCTGAATCAGTGAGCGGGCGATGCCCTTGCTTCGGTGTTCCTCGGGCAGGCAGAGATGCGCAAGGCGCACATGGGTGCTGCGCTTCGGCAGCCCGAACAGTGCATACCCGACGACCTCGTTCCCTTCCACAGCAACGAGAAGACCGCCATCCTCGGCAGCCGCTCGATAGGCGGGTGGCGTGAGCAGCCCCAGCCACTTGGTGTATCGGTCCCCCAGGGCCACAACCGCGCCAAGCAGATCGGTTTGCTCACCGGACACCGGCAGCACCGTGATCGCCATCGACTCCCCCTCCGTGTCGGCCCTACCGAATGTGGCCGATCACTAGCCCAGTGCATACCCACGCAACCGGGCTTGGGTAGACCCTTTTTGATCTTTTTCGCAGTTGGCTACCCCTTGACTGTCCCGCTTGAATTCCACCGTTCCGTCCTGGAACGAGGCTGCGGCCGACTCCAACTCAGGAGCAGGGACACCAAAGCCACTAGGCACCAGTCCCCCTTGTTGGACGCCATCATGTTCGGACGTGCGGTCGCTCCACCCGGCCCCACTGAACCCTCCCGCCAGACAAACCCAGGCAGTCACTTTGAGTATCCGTACGGATGCTTTAAGTGCTCGACAGGCGGCATGATCGCTCCCGTGCGCCACAAACGGAGAGGAGCCGGAGTGAAGCGGTCGCGGCAGCGGCATGGCCGAAATCGGGCAAGCAAGAGGGGACACAGGGGGGTGAGCGACAAGGCCGCCCCAGGTCTCATGGCGCCCAGCCGGAACAACAGTGCGCCCCGCGTCGGCTATCTCGTTGTCCACGGAGTCGGCAACCAGCACCGGGGTATCGGCTCGGGACGTTCCGTCCTGCACCACATGGGTCGGGGCATCGTGGACCCGATCGCCAAGGCTCATGGCTCGTCATCGGTTACATGGACCGAGACACCAGAGAACAGAGGAAGTACTGCCGAATGGCCGTTGGGCACCCCTGCCCACGCTGCTGTTCGTATCACCGCTCTCGGCCAGAAGACTAAAACGGTGCTTATCGCGGAAGCAGTGTGGGCCGACCGCTTCCGTCGCCCGCCGTGGTACCTGCGGTGGCTACTGACTGTGGGTTACGTGGTGTTGAGCCTGCCCGCAGTGCTTCTGCTGGTAGGTCCGGACCGCCGCGACCGCAGCATCTGGGAGTCCACTGGGGCCTCGTGCAGGCGGACCTTCCTGAGACCCCTCAGCGACGGACTGCGGCCAGGCGCCTTCCTCGTCAGTCCGGACTTTCGCCACGTCGCCCGCATGGGTTGGCGGTTCCTGACTTTGCTTGTACTCCTGGCCGCATTCAAAGAGCTGCTCACGGAACACCCCCGGTGGACCGTCGGCTGTGCCGCCGTTCTGATCGGCCTCCTGTGTACGCGGCTGAATGTCGCAGACCACGTGATCATGGCTGCTGCACGGAGCCAGGAGCGAGAGAAACTGCTCGACTTCCTGGAAGAACGGCTGCGGTGGATGCAGGCGCATTGCGACGAGATTGTGATTGTCGCTCACTCGCAGGGAGGCTTCCTGGCCCACCAGCTCATGACTCGCGACGGGGGCCGCAACCAGTCAAAGGTGATGCGGCTGGTGGGAGTCGGATCGGGCCTCAAGCCCATCCGGCTCCTCCAGCAGCTCCGGCGCCCGCTTGTTTGGGCAGTGGCATGGATGCTGCCCACCGCGTCCCTATGCCTGGCATGGGGGGCTTCGCCGCTTATCGAGCCGAGCAGTTCCGAGATCGCAGCGGGCATGCTGATGTACTTGGAGGCGACGATGCCTGCCCTGGTAGTGCCGCTGGGCGCACAGTCCCCCGAGTTCACGTCAGCGATGCTGGACAGCGTGGCTGAATCGATGAGACAAGTTCAGTTCGGCCTTCTCTTTCTGGGTGACATGCCCTGGGAACGGTGGGCGGCGATTGCGGTGAGTGCGGCGCTAACGCTCGCGTGTGGGCTGACCATCAGGTTCCGTATCCGCCCCACGGCGGAGAGGCTCTTTGCCCTGCCACCGTCCAACGGCCCGCAGCAACTGGAGTGGGAGGAGTACAGCAGCCAGCACGACATGGTGGGCAGGATGCTGTTGCCCACACTTCCACGCGGTGTGGAGCAGGAGGCCACGCCGGTACTCGGCCATCCGCTCGGCGATCACACGAGGTACTTCGATGACGATGGACTACTCACACGCCACCTGGCAGCCCGACTGCTTGCCGACGTCGAGTCCTCAACTCACCAAAGCCTCGGCGCGAGCCGGTGGGCGGAGACCGTGGCCCGATACGAACGAGCCCTGCGGAAGCAACATGATCGAAGGCGGTGCTTCCAAGGAGTTCTCATGCTGTGGGTGGCAGCAGGCTCCCTGACTCCCCGCATGGCGCGAGGAGCGACCCTCGTCGACGCGGTCGTCGGCAGCTGGCAGGTGCTCGCGGCGGCGACGGTGTTACTCAGCGCCGCATTCACTTGGCGGGGACGGAGGAGCCATCGGAAACTTGTTGCCATGCTCGACGCCGAACTGAGAGGTGAACCGCAGCCAGCACCATCAGTCACGATCGTGGCTCCCCAGCACAGGGCGGCTGCAACCCTGGCGTTGGCGATTGGCGCCGTGGTCTCCTTCTTGGGAGCCCTGGGATTGACCATGCTGTCAGGGCTACAGCCAGCTTGGAACGTCCGATCACCTGGCGCGCCCATGATCGCTGCCTTCACCCTCGCAGCCCTTGCTGCCGCGACCGGCTCTGGCTACCGGGTGCGGCGAGCCTGGATTGCCGGCGCAGGACTCTTTGCCTGTCTCCCAGCGCTGGCCTCCAGCGGCCCTCTCGGCTCCACTGCGCCCGCGTGGGCGAAAGCTCCCGGAGGGCCGCTCGCTGCCACGGTCCTGGTGACATTGACGCTCGCGCTGGTCAGTTTGAGCAGGGCACGCCTGGTCCATCTCCCAGAAGCTTCATCCAACTGCTCACCCTCAGTTCCCACAGCGGGGAAAGCGTTGCCGCACTCTAGGCGGAGCGCAGATGATGTGGAATCCGGAGTTCGCGCCGGAGGCAGGCTAGCGGGCGCACCGAGGATCACCCGCTAAAAGCCGCGCCTTCATGCCAATGATGCTCGACCCAGGCTGCTCAAGAAGGAAGCACGGTGCCGGAGCATACGCTCCGGCACCGCAGTGAGGAGTCGCCCCCTTGGAACAGGATGCAGCCCCGCAGGCCACCCCTGCCCTGGGAGCCGTTTGGGAGCCAACCCACTCCCCAAGCCCCAGCCACACCGCGCAAGACCAATCGGGACCACGCTTCTGACCAGGGAAAACGCCATCCGTAATGATCAGAGCAGTAACCGGCCCTCATTCGGGACGAAGAGGTCGTGGGTTCAAATCCCGCCACCCCGACAGCCGTAAGTCCAGGTCAGGGGCCTGATCCACTTGGTGGATCAGGCCCCTGAGTGGCTTCCGGAGATCGTTTGGGAGAGAGCCGGGGAAGATCTTGCTCGACCCTCTCCCGGGCCGTCCCCGCGGATCCTGAGCTCAGGCTGCGATCGACTCCCACAAGGCGGCCGTGGTCTCGTCCAGTGAGGCGAAGCGGTCGTTGATGCGCTTGAGTACGGACGGTGCGGCAGTCGCCTCGAAGCGGAGGGCGAGGACGCCCATGGCCTGCCAGTCGCGGAGGGCCTTCTCGTGCAGGCGGAGCGTGTGGGCCGAGGCGCCCGCTGCTCGCAGGGAGCCTTCCATCAGGGTCAGCGCGGGTACCGCGTAGAGCACCGTGCTGTGGTGGAAGAGCCGCCGGGCGGCGTGCGTCGCGCGGTCCGGGGTGTCGGTGAAGCACTCCTCGCACAGTTGCCGGTAGCGCCGGATGGCGGAGTGGAACCGCTCCTCCTCGGCGAAGCGCCTGGCCTGGCTCACGAGCGCGTTGCTCAGGTCCGGCTCCGCGCCGTCGGTCGATGCGGTGAGCGTCCGTTCGTCGGTGACGGCGTAGAAGTAGCCCATGCCGTCGTGGGCCTCGCTCCTGATGTGGTCGCCGGCGGCCCGTTCCAGGTCGGTGATCGCGAGCCGGGCCCGGCAGGCGAACGGCTTCAGGTCGACCACCAGGCAGTCCAGTACGTCCACCGACAGCCGGTCGTCGGCGAGGGAGTCGAGGACGACGGCGTGCAGATAGGGGGCGTTGTCACGGTAGACGTCGGCATAGGCCAGGTGAGCCGTGTTGACCCAGACCACGACGCCCTCGTACTCCTCGATCAGGGACGCCAGTTGACCGGCGACGTCACGGACGTCGATGGGCTTCTTGTGCACGGCGAAGCCGCAGTTCCGCATCCCGAGGGCGCCCGTCTCCTCGACCGGGAAGATGTACTCCGGATAGCCCGCCTCGTCGAGGCCGGCCTGGAACAGATAGCCGCTCCCGCGTTCGAACACGGTCTTTTCCTCGACCGGGCGGCCCCGCATCACGCTCAGCCGCGCGTAGCTGCCGGTGAGGCAGTTGACGGCCGTCTCGTCGTAACGCTCCAGGACATGGCTCTTCACCGGTGCTCCCGCCCTGCTCGTCGGCCCCGCGCTTCCGGCGTGCGCCACGTCGCGCCGACACGTGTCGCCCGTCCCGGGAAGGCGCATGGCCGAGGCGGTCTCGGGTTGATCGACAGAGGCAGGCTCAGGCATGCGTTCTCGTCCGTTCGGGATTCGGCTGTGTGTCCACGGGGCGCCGGGGCAACTCGATGAGGGTCGGTCGCAGTTCGGTGACGGCGGCGGCGAGCAGACGGCCGTCGGCGCTCGCCCAGTCCAGGACGTGCCGGTCCGCGTCGGCGTCCGCGAGGGCCGACACGTCGGTGTGCCGGAGCGTCCCGATCGCGGCCTCGCCCACTTTGATCAGTGCCTCCTTGCGCACCCAGAACCGCAGAAAGGCGCGGCCGGGGTCGTCCGAGGCGTCCACCGTCCGCAGTTCGGCCGCGCTCAGCACGCGGCGGGCGACCCGTTCGTCGACGGGCGTGGCATCGGCGGTGCTCTCGATGTCGACGCCGGTCCTGCCCCGGCCCGCTGCGGCGGCTACGGCACCGCGCGTGTGGGAGAGGCTCACGCCCAGCTCCGGCCACTCCGGCAGGAAGGGTCTGCCGTGGTCCGGTGCCAGGCACTCGTCGCACGTCTGCCGGAGCTCCAGGCGGTGCGCCGGCTCGCCGGTCAGCCGCGCCGCGCACACCCGTACGAGGATGTGGGCGGCGAGGTAGTCCGCCCTCGCCCCGTCGGTGGGCAGCCGAGCGGCGCGGCGGCGCTCCCACGGGCCGAGGGGCACGTCGGACCACAGCCGCAGGACGTCCTGGCTGCGGCCGGTCATGACCACCGGCCGCGCCGTCGGGACGCGCCTAGACACGATCGCGAACCGCCGTGGCCAGCAGGCCCGCGATGGCTCGCGCGGGCCGTGCGGACATCATGGTGAGGTGGCTGCAGTCGATACGGTGCTCGACGACGCTGCCGGTGACGTACGGCCCCCAGGCCTCGGCCACCGGAACGTCACGGGCCGGTTCCTGGTCGGCGGTGAACATCACCAGGTCCCCGGTGAAGCGGTCCGGATCGAAGACGCCGCGCAGCCGGTTGAGGTTGATGACGATGCGCAGCAGCCGGTCGGAATCCGGCACGATGTCGCGTACGGAAGCGAACTCCTTCTCCAGCTGCCGGGCGTGCGCGGGCGTGGAGAGTATGGCCGGGTCCGCGACCAGGGTCGTGTCCATCATCGCCAGCAGCTCGACCTCCTCCCCGGCCTGTTGCAGTCTGGTGGCCATGGCGTGTGCCGCGAGGCCGCCGAAGGACCAGCCGAGCAGCCGGTACGGTCCGTGCGGACGGATGGAGCGGACCAGGCCGAGGTAGTCGTCCACCAGCTCGTCGAAGGTCTCCGGCAGCGGCTCGTCACCGATGATGCCGCGCGCCTGTATCCCGTAGAGGGGCTGGTCCCGACCGAGGCCGCGCATCAGGGGGCCGTAGGCCCAGCACAGCGCGAACCCCGGGTGGATGCAGAACAGCGGGGGCTCGGTCCCGCCGGTCCGCAGGGGCAGCAGGGCGGCGAAGTCCGCGTCGTTGCCCTGCCCGGTCACGATGTTCCGGCAAGGACGGCGCAGACCCGTTCGGCGAAGTCCTTGATCGTCTCGTCCGTCGTCGCGGCCGACAGGTACATCGGTTCCTCGACATCCGGTGCCAGGTGGTAGCCGGCCTCGCGCATCCCCGCGTAGAGGCGGGTGTAGGCCTGGTGGTCCTGTTTGGCCACATCCTCCTTGCCCACGACGGCGGTTGTCTGCGGTACGAAGATGAAGGCGAAGATGCTCCCCGTCCTCGTGAAGACGAAGTCCAGCCCGGTGGCCGCTCGGTGCCGCTCGATCTCGGCCTCCAGCAGAGCGCCCTTGCGTTCGAGCTCCTCGTAGAAGCCGGGCTGCGCCAGCACGTCCAGCGTGGCCAGACCTGCCGCCATCGTCAGCGGGTTGCCCGCGAGTGTGCCGCCCTGAAGAACCCGTTCCTCGTCGAGCAGCGCCATGACGTCCTGCCGCCCGCCGAAGGCGCCGACGGGGGTGCCGCCACCGATGATCTTGCCGAAGGCGGTGAGGTCCGGCTCCACGCCGAGCGCGACACCGGCCGGTCCGAAGCCGAGCCGGAAGCCGGTGATGACCTCGTCGAAGACGAGCAGGGCGCCCTCACGGCTGCAGACGCGGCGCAGGTCCGCCAGGAAGCCGGGCTGCGGCAGCACCAGGGACATGTTGCAGGCGACGGGCTCGATGCACACCGCGGCGATCTCGCCGGGGTGGCGGGCGAACAGCCGCTCGACGCTCTCGATGTCGTTGTAGTCCGCCACGAGGTTGGAGCGCATGGCGTCCGGGTCGAGGCCCGCGGCGCGCATCCGCGTCTCGTCCTTGTTCTGGACCAGGTCGAAGTGCCCGTGGTAGCCACCGGTGAAGCGCATGATCCGGGTGCGCCCCGTGTAGGCGCGGGACAGCCGGACCACCGACATCATGGCCTCGGTGCCCGAGCAGACGAAGCGCAGCTGCTCCAGGTGTGCGGCGGTGGCAGTGATGCGCTCGGCCAGCTCGGCCTCCTGCGGACAGAAGGTGCCGAACAGGGTTCCCTTCGCCGCCTGCCGCGCGATCGCCCGGCTGACGGTCTCCGGCGCGTGGCCGAGGATCAGCGGGCCGAAGCCGTACATGAAGTCGACGTACCGCGTGCCGTCGACGTCGTGCAGGTACTGGCCGTGGGACTCGGCCACGACCAGCGGATCGGCCTCGACGTTGCGGCAGGCCCGCAGGGGCGAACTCGCTCCGATGGGAATGACCTTGCGGGCCCGCTCGATCTCCGGCCTCATGACTGCTTCTCCACTTCGGTCTCGATGACGCAATCGGTGAGCAGAATGTCCAGCAGCGCCTCGGCGTCCTCCCGGGTCTCCCGCGAGAAGTAGGCGGTCAGGACGGTTTCGAAGTTCAGCGGCGGGGCGAGGACGAACTGGCCGTCCTGCCGGTGCAGCAGGACCGTGGTGACGTCGTTCTTCCGGCACACTTCCACCGCACGCCCGGTGTTGCGCAGAAAGCCGCTCCGCTCGATCGGTGCATCGAATTCCAGAGCCACCCGATGGTGCGTGGCGCGGGGTTCGAGGGGCTCCCGGCCGAGCCGGTGGAGCAAGTCGTAGGCGTCCATGCCGGTGCAGATGCTCAGCTGCTGGTACGTCGTCGTGCCGCCGCCGCACAGGCGGGGAGCGATCTCGAGGATGTACAGCCGGCCCTCGCCGTCGAACCTGAACTCGGCGTGGAAGGGCGACTCGTCCAGGCCGAGGGCGGGCACCACCGTGTCGAGCAGGGCCTTGAACCTCGCGCCCTTCTCCTCGTCGAACGGCTCGGTGAGGTAGGCGATTTCGTGGAACAGCGGTCCGACGAGATCGGGCAGCTTGCGGTGCAGTTGCAGGGGCAGCACCCGGCCACCGCTGATCATGCCGTCGACCGCGTACTCCTTGCCGTCGAGGTACTCCTCGGCGAGCAGCACGCTCTTGCCCGTGCTCTCCTTCAGGACCGTGCAGACGCGCTTGGTCTGGATGAGCGCCTTGGCGAATCCCGCGGGGTCGTCCACCTTGACGACACCCGCGCTGTAGAAGCCGTTGGACGGCTTGAGCACCAGCGGGAAGCGCAGGCCGGCTTCGGTCACCAGGGCCAGTGCCTCGGGTGCCCGCAGCGAGGGCGAGAGCTCGATGTGCCGGGTGATGTGGTCGCGGATCGCGGGGTGCGCCTTGAACAGGGTCTTGTCCGTCAGGCTCAGCAGGGTGTCGATGTCGCGTGCGGGCAGGCCGAGTTCCGTACGCAGGAGCTCCAGCTGGATCTGGTATCCGTCGTGGAAGGAGACGACATCGTCGACATCGGACAGGTCCAGGGTGTCCCGGGCACTGTCGGCGACGGTGCGCTGCCAGTCGGCCCGGTCGATTCCGGCCAGTCGTGGCGGAGCGAGGAACCGCACATCGAAGCCACGCTCGGCCGCGTAGTCGATGTAGTCGCGGCAGTCTTCCTCGTGCCCGAGGATCAGCACATTCACAGGCGTCTCAACTCTCCTCAGCAACAGGGGTCGGCGGTGCGGTGTCAGACGGCTTCCGGAACCGCCGCCACTTTCACGAGTGCGTTCTCCCGGCCCGCGACGGCCCGGCGGATACGCCAGAAGCACACGGCGGCGATCACGGCCTCGAAGGCCGAGTAGACCGCCCAGACGAGCGGGAGCAGTCCCGTCTCGCCGCGATGGGTCAGAGTGATCAGACAGATGGTGGGGACACTGAGTCCCCACATCACCACCACGCGGGCCAGGAACCCGAACCTGGCGAGCCCGAAGCAGTCCAGGACCGCGGTGGCGACGATGGAGAACATGAACGCGATCGCGTAGGTCCACAGCATGCGGGACGTGTCGACGGCGCTGCCGACGGCCGCCGCTTCCACCTGGTCGAGGCCGAAGGGGTACAGGAGCAGCTTCGGCGTGACGATCTGGAGGAACACGATCAGCCCGACATACACGCCGGCGACACCCAGGGTGACCCGCACGATGTGCGGCACGCGGTCATGGCGCCCCGCGCCGAGCGCGTTGCCGCAGAGCACGTTGCAGCCCAGGGCCAAGCCGATGGGCGGGATGACGGCCACGTAGTTCAGCGAGACGGCGACGTTGTTGGCGGCCAGCGCCACCGGGCCGAGGACACCGGCCAGCCAGACGAAGGACGTGTTGCCGAGCTCGTCGAGTCCGGCCCCGCCACCCGACGGGGCACCCCTGCGCAGCCGCAGCCACAGCTTCTCGGTGATCGCGCGCACCCCCTGCCCGAGCAGGCGGAGGAAGCTCACGAAGAAGCCCTTGGGCAGGCAGATCGCGTATCCGGCGAACATGACGCCGACCGCGACGAGCGTGCCGATGGCCGAACCGCGCATCCCCATCTCCGGCAGCCCGAAGCGTCCGAACACGAGGCCGGGGATCACGACGATGCCGACGGCTTGACCGATGAGGCCCACGGTCATGGGGACCCTGGTGCGGGCCGTGCCGTTGAAGTACGAGGACATGGCCATGTTCAGGGCCATCACGGCGCCGTAGCTGGTGGACAGCGTCAGGAACTGCGACTCCAGGGCCCTGATGTGGGCCGGCTGTCCGCTCAGGTCGGGCACCCGGGCCACCAGCGGGGTGGTGGCGAGGAGCACGATGGCGAGGATCAGCGCCAGCAGAAGCCCGTTGGCACCCTCCTCCATGGTGGCGTCCCGGTCCTTGCGGCCGTGCGCCTGGGCCACGTACGACCGGGTGATGCCCACCGTCCCGGTGATCACCATGATCAGGGTGCCCGCCGTGAAGACCGCCGGCCCCGAGGCCTTCAGGGTGTCCTCCGAGTACCGGGCCAGGCAGATCCGGTCGACGAGCATCATGATCAGGTTGCCGGCCATGCCCAGCATCAGCGGCAGGGAGACCCGGACGACCTCCCGGGTCGTCTCCAGGTCCAGGCGAACCCGCGGTCCGGCCATCAACTCTCCTCGGGCAATGGGCGACTGGGACCACTCACTCTGCCAGTCCGGATTCCTGCAGAAGGGTCAGCACGCTCTTCACCAGCGCCTCTCGTCCGGTCAGGTCGAACGGCAGGGTGTCGCCGACATCCAGCATCGTGTCGAGCCGCTCCTCCAGGCCGACCAGGAAGCGCATCTGGTCGAGTGAGCTGACGACGATCCGGTCGGGTTCCGAGTCGGCCGGGACGTCGCGGGCCGCCGCGAGCTGTCCGAGAAGGTCGTTCACGACCACGGTGATGTCTTCCATGGCACTCACATCTCAGTCGGGGTGTCGGCGGTGATCAGGTCCGGGTCCGCGGGAGCCGCCTCTGTCGGCAGCAGACCGTGCGCGAGCAGGGCGTAGGCCAGCCGGTCGAGACCGATGCCGGCACAGCAGGTGGCCTCGATCCCCGCCGCCTCGCGCAGCCCGAAGGCGTCCGCGAAGACTTCGCCGTGGGCGTTGACGCTGGCCACCGACAGCTCGCCCTCGGCCAGGGGCACCCGTACCTCGAACTTGCTGCCGTTGAGCAGCTGCGCGTCCCTGGACAACGAGGGGTCGTCACCGAAGAAGGCGTCGGAAGCGCTGACCACCCGGTGCGGCAGACCGAGAGACACGAAGAAGCGGCAGAAGGAGTCGAGCAGCCGGTCGAACTCCGCCCGCACCTCCTCGCTCCGCCCGAGGCGCACGAGTTCGAACATCCGGAACTCCGCGAGCCGCGTCGCGTTGTGGTTGTGCGCCTCGTGCCGGAAGACCGGTCCCTCAATGGCGAACAGGTCCGTGCCGTGACGCCGGCGCAGTTCCAGCGCGTTGGAGTAGACGTGGTAGCAGGTCACCGGGTTGAGGACGAGGTCCGACGGTTCGTAGAACGAGGCGAGCGCCTCGCTCTGTCCGGGCCGCAGCCGGGAGACGGTGACCCCGTCCCAGTAGTCCGGTCTGATCCGGGACACCGCGTTCACCAGGTTGGGGAACTTCCGGTAGTAGCCCGCGCGGAGCAGGACCTCGCGCGGGATCTGCGCCGAACCGGTGAGCCGTGGCGCGTCGAAGTCGGCGGCGACCCGTTCGTACACGAGCTGCCGGGTCCGTTCCAGGGCGTCGTTCCACTCCGGTCCCTGGAGGTAGGTGCCCCCGCTGATCGCGATCCGGTCGTCGGCCGGTGGCAGACTTACCGGCCGCGCGGCCCCGGCGGCGGGTCCGTGCTCCGCGATCACACGGACGGGTACGTCCCGGTGCCCGCGCAGGAAGTGCCGGACGATGTCGCTCAGTTCGAGCTCGGTGAGACTGCCGCCGACCTCGACCAGGACGCCCTCGTCCTCTTGGCGCACCAGGACGGCGTCGGAGCCGTAGTAGAAGGCGAGCGCCTTCCGCAGTTCATCGGCGGACGCTGCCGTGACAGCACGTTTGTGGTGATAGCGCACCAACACTGTGCACCTCTCTGGATGCGAGTCTGTCTCGGACGGTCAGATGCGGTGGCGCATGGGGACCCAGTCGGTGAGCACGATGGCGCGCTCACCGGGCCCGGCGTCGGGCCCCTTGCGGATGGGGCCCACGTAGTGGCTGACGAGATGGTCGGTCACGGCGTAGGTCTCCAGTGGCCGGTTCATCTGGAACTCCGCGAGCCGGTCCGCCGGGGGCACGTCCTCCGGCTGCTTGCCCCGGTAGGCGGGCGTGGCGATGACGTTGTTCCCGCCCTCGGCGTTGTGCTTGTAGATCAGATGGGCGAAGACATAGGGCTCGCCGTCCTGGTGGAGCTCGTTGGGCGAGGAGACGGCCTCCCTGCCGTCGTCCTCGATGTGCAGCTTGATCAGGTGCACGCCGACGAACAGCGGCCAGACCCGGTCGTCCTCGCTCCAGCGGGTCTGCTCGAAGTCGAACTGGACCATGTCGAGCAACAGTTGGTTGGCGCACGACTCGTCGGAGATGGCGGCCAGGTCGCGTACGACTCCCGGGTACTCGGGGTTGTGGTCGCCCTGGTAGTAACCGTGCATCCCGTTGCTGCGCTGGGACTCGGTGGCCGGCATCCAGCTGAACTCCCTGGACCAGGGCAGGAACAGTCCGCGCGCGTAGCGGCGGTAGCGTCCGGAGCCCGGCGCGTAGGGGTCGGCGGGCAGTTCGTCGTACGCCGCGCGCAGGGTCCGGTAGTTGTCGTCGTTCTCGGTGATGCCGAAGTGCTCTGCCAGGTCGTACCTTGCGTGTCCGTTGATGGACAGCTCTGTACCTGCTGTGGGCATGACGAAGTCCCCCTGTGTGGAAAGGCCCCTTTGACGAGGTTGCGGACGGTGCGGTGGTGGGCGGACTTCAACTGCCGTCGGGAGTCAGCCAGATGCCGAAGAGGTGGAGATCGGGGTTGACCGGGAGCTCCAGCCGGGTACAGGGCGCCGGTTCGGAAAGTCGTACGGTGGCCAGCCAGATCCGGGGCTGTGCCTTGCGCTGGGTCCGGCCGCCGATGTCGTAGAGGAAGTCGGCCTCGGCGAACAGGGTGCTGTCCTCGGCCGGCTGCCGGGACAGGAAGTCGGCCAGCCTTAACCGGACCGGAGTGACGGTCCCGTCGTCGCCGTGCAGCCGGAAGACCCCGGCGGTGGTTCCGCCGGACGCCACGCCCGCGACCCGCACCGCGGTCACCCGCGCGAGTGCGCCGACGTCCACGGTCTGGCCTTCGCACGCCACGTTGTCCGGTTCACCCTCGCCCCACTGGGCGGGGAGCCCGAGGGCGGTGGCAGCGGCATCGAGTCCGCTTGTGGAGAAGGCGCGGCCGAAGCCGTCGAGCCCCTCGGCCACGATCAGCGAACGGGCGAGGCACCCGGCGTTGTTGCGGTGCGGTGCGAGATCGAGGGCGACGCCGTCCACGAGGGGCGGAAGGGGGAGCGGTGTGTTCATGGGGTGGCTCCCGACCTGCCGGTCCGCGCGCCGGCCGCCTCCAGATTCGCCGTGGCATCAGCCAGCCGCGATTCCAACTGCTTGCGGAAGGTTCCGGCGCGCGGATTGGCGGCGCCCATCGCGCCCAGCCTCATGATCAGGTTCCGGATCGCCAGTACGTCGTCCGCGGCAAGCTCCACGTGCTCGTACGGGACCGGCGAGTCCGTTTCCGCCCGGAGGTGACGGGCGAACCAGCGCAGCGTGTGGTGGTACCACCACAGTCCGAGCGGCAGCCGCTGTCCCAGGCCCCACCCGGACTGGCCGGCGGTGCTCGCGCGCCCACGGGAGGCGACCCGTTCCAGATAGTCGTCGAGCCCGTCCCGCAGGGCGCCGACCAGCTCGGTGCCGCTGAGCCACTCGCTCCCCGGGCCGGTCAACTGCCAAGCCAGCTGGGATGGTTCGTAGGTGAACGGGTCGGCCGCACGCAGCTCGTACCACGCCTGGCCCAGGTCACTACCGTGCATCGCCGCACGGAGGTCGGTGGCCGGGATCTCGCCGTCGAAGTGGATGACGTCTCCGAGGTCCCTGATCCCCACCGTGCCCTCGTCGCGGTCCGGGCTGTGCAGCGCGACCACGTGCAGTGCATGGATGCGGCCCTGTCCGGGCCAGTAGTGGGGAAGGTGGAAGTAGTCGGCGGCCACCGCGATCGTGCGGCCCTCGTCCAGGGCGTGCTCGGCCTCCCGCCAGTCCTCCGCCGCGCCGACGGGGTGACGCACCAGCGAGTAGCCGCTTCTGCGGAGGGACTCCCCGAGCGGCTCGACCGGGTCTGCGAACTTCAGCAGTCCCTCGTCGTCGAGGCGCGCGGAGGTGGCGGCATTCCTGCCGAGCGCGGCAACCGGGTCCGCCGTGGGGTCCACGGACCTCAGCACGGCCGCGAACGACGAGTGGTAGCAGCTGGGATCGGTGAGCTGTGGACTTTCGGACACTCTTCTCCCACCTCGGTCATGCGGATGAAGGGCAGGCGGAACCGTCGCACGGAGGATTGGGGGGTGTGCGTCGCTGATCTGTGATCGCGTTACCGCTGTCACAAGACACTACGGGCCGGGCATGGGGCCGACAACCAGCCGATTCGGGTATGGCTACCTGAGCGTTAACCCTGCCGCTCCACCAGGCCGCCCCTCCGTCTCCCCCGTGCGCGGGGGCGGTGTCCGGGTACGCCGACGAGCCCCCGGCCAGTCGTGGCCGGGGGCTGTGAGTCCGGTGAATCGGGGGGCGGTGCGTCGGAGGTCGGTGCGTCGGTGCTTCGGTGCTTCGGTGCTTCGGGACGTGTCAGCGTCCGCGGTAGGGGGTCTCGTGCTGGGGGCCGTCCGTGAGGAACGCGGTGACGGCACGGCGGTGGTCCTCGGTTCGGGTGACCTTCGCCGCCAGCGCCGGCAGCATCCTGTCCGCCGCCGGCACCCCGCCGTCCAGGAAGGAGCGCACCACCGCCTTGGTCGCCGCGTGCGCCCGCGTGGGACCCTCGGCCAGACGCAGCGCGTACGCATGGGCGTCGGCGTGGAAGGTCGACTGCCCGAACAGGGCGTTCACCACGCCCCACTGGGCCAGCGTCGACCCGCGGTACAGCTCACCCGTCATGACGAGTTCGCGGGCCCTGGAGGGTCCGGCACGCTGCGCCAGGCGCTGGGTGCCGCCCATCGCCGGGGTGAAACCCACCCGCTGCTCGACGAGTCCGAACCGGGCCCCTTCGGTGGCGACCACGAGGTCGCAGGCCAGGGCCAGTTCGAAGGCGGCGGTGAGCGTCAGCGAGTGTGCGGCGAACACCGTGGGACAGGGCAGCCGCTCGAGCTCCTGGGTGATACCCATCCGTTGGCGCCAGAACTCCTCGGCCTCGGCCGGATCCATCCGGGCGAAGACGTCCACATCGACGCCGGCGCTGACGACGCGCCCCTCCGCCCGGACGAGCAGGGCTCGCGGCGGATCGGCTGCGAGCCGCCGCACGGCGTCGTCCCAGGCACTCCACATGGCCGCGTCGAACAGATTCAGCGGCGGGCTGTCCATCGTCAGCACGGCCAGCGGACCGTCCCTGGTCAGCCGCAGCGGCCCGGCCGTGTCAGCGGACCCGGCCGCCGCCCCGGGTGCGGCTGTCACGACGGGTGCGGCCGCCTCTCCCGGCCCGGCTGTCACGACGGGCTCCGGAAGACGGCGATGGCGTTGTTGCCGCCGAACCCGAAGGCGTTGCTCTGCACGTACCGCATCCCCGGCATGGCCAACGGCGCACCGGTGACCAGGTTCATGCCGGGCTCCACATCCGCCGGATCGACGGCTGTGGGCGGGACCAGCCGGTGCCTCAGGCTGAGGCAGGCGGCGACCGCGCCCGCGGCTCCGGCGGCCCCCATGAGGTGGCCGATGGTGCCCTTGACCGCGGTGACGGCCGCCCGCGGGTACTGCTCGGCGAACAGCTCCCCCTCGATGGCGTCGTTGGCCCGGCTGCCCGTGCCGTGGGCGAAGATCACGTCGATGTCGTCCGCCTCGAGCCCCGCCTCCGACAGCGCGAGGCGGTGGCAGGCGGCGACACCCGCGCGGTCGGGTGCGGTCGGGTGGCTGGCGTCGTTCCCTACGGACGAGGCGAGCAGCTCGGCGTACGGTTCCTGCCCGTCCCGCAGGGCGCGCTCGGTCTGCAGGACCAGGATGCCGGCCCCCTCCGACGGTGTGACGTAGCGCCTGCTCCTCGTGAACGGGCGGCACGGTGTCGGGCCGATCGCCTGGAGGCTGCTGAAGCCGATGATGTTCTTCACCGAGTACGGATCGCAGCCGCCCACCACGGCGACGTCCGTGACACCGGCCCGGAGCATCTCGATGGCACAGGAAAGCGCCACGTTGGCCGAGGCGCAGGTGTTCTGCACGACGAACGCCGGGCCTGCGGCGCCGACGGAGCGGGCCACCCCGTCGGAGATCGAGCAACTGCGGAAGCTGTCCGCCCCGGCCCCGCGGCCGGCCACGGCGTCCTCCAAGGCATCCGCCTGACCGTCGCTGGTCCCGACGCACACCAGGGCATTGCGCAGGGTCTCGTCACCGGGGCGCAGACCCGCGTCGGCGACGGCCTCCAGAGCGGCGTACTCCGCGAACAGCGACGCCGTGCGCGCCGGGGCGCCCGCGGGCAGGCCCAGACGGCGCAGAGCGGTCTCGCGGGCGTCCTGCGGCACGCGCCCGCCGAGCACGCCCGGTTTCATCCCGGCGTACTCCGGCGCCAGCTCGACGAAACGGGACGTGCCGGTGCTCAGGTCCTTCCAGAGGGCGTCCGCGCCTGCGCCGGCGGGTGAGATGGCCCCCAGGCCGGTGACGTACAGCCGGACCGGTGTGCTGCTCACCGAGACCTCCCCGGATTGTGGCCCGGATCGGTGTCCGGTCCTGTGGTGTCGGCGTGGGTCACGGTCACGGCGGCCCGCCGGTCGCCGTCCCGGCACTCCAGTCGGGTGCTCGCGCCGGGCGCCAGCTCCCGCAGTGCCGTGAGGAATTCGGCGAAGGCGAACGCGCCGTTACGGTCCCGCCCGCCCGGCGGGTCCGCGTCCGTCGCGTCGCGGTGGGACGGGCCGGCGAAGTCGAACCGGGCCGTGTAGGTGTCGCCGCGCTCGAACCGGGCGTGCACGACGCCGGGCCGGCAGGAACTCTCGGTGCCGTGTGCGCGGACGTCCTCCAGCGCCTGTGCGGAGTATGTGTCCCCCACCAGCACGTGGCTGGTGGCTGAGCGGCCGGTCGCCAGGGCCGAGAGCGTCTCCCACAACGCCATCACCGGCGTCAGCCGGCCGGCGTTGAGCGTCATGTTCCGGCCCTTGGCACCGATCTTGATGTTGGTGAACGCGGAGGCCGAACCGGACGTGGCGTTGGGGAAGACCTGAGCCGACAGCATCCGGCCGCGCTCCATCCCTTCCTGCTGCAGCCGTGCCAGTGCGGCGGAGTTGCCGTACTCGGTACCGATGACGACGGTGTCGTCACCCGGGCCGGCGGGCGCGTCGCTCTTGAGCACGAGATAGAGGCACAGCCGGGTGAACCAGTCCCTGAACTGGTCGCCGCCGGTTCCGATCACGTCGTGCAGATCGGACGGCAGCCCGGTGAGGTCGCCGGTGTGGTCCTTGTGCTCCGGGGAGCACAGGGTGACCTCTCTCAGAGTGAATGTGAACATTGCCCTCTCCGAAGGTGGTGCGGGCCGGTGCGTGGCGGCTCAGCCGGCGGCCAGCCGTTCGGCGTGGTGCTGCAGGTCCGTGACGGTGAGCAGTTCACGGGAGAAGTCGTCACCCATCTCGATGCCGAGTTCCCCCTCCACCTGGATGATCACGTCGATCATCTTCAGTGAGTCGATCGCGAGGTCGGCCTTCAGCTCCTGGGAGCCCTTGATCTCGAACGAGTCGGGCAGCTCGGCGACCCGCCGCAGTACTTCGGCGATGCGGTCGTCCACGATTTCCGGCATGGTGTCCCCTCCGGGGCGAGTCGGCGTTGGAACGGGCCGTCGGACGGCCCTCAGAGTTCGGCGTGCAGGGCCCATTTGTCGCCCTGCACGGAGACCGCCCCTGGCAGGGCGGTCAGTTCGGGTTTGAAGAGCGGGGCCGCGTCCATGGCGGGCTCCCAGGTGGCCAGCCGCTCGTCCTGGGGCACCTCGACCCGACGGCCCTTGGCGAGGTCGTTCACCACCTTCAGCAGCAGCCGCACGCCGAGCGGCGCCAGGTGCTCGCGCCACAGGCTCTGCGCCGTCGAGCCCGGCGGCACCAGGACGTGCTCCTGGGCCGCGATGGGTCCGCCGTCGGTGCGTTCGGTGAGGTGGTAGACGGTGCCGCCGGTCGCCTTGTCGCCGTCGCGGATGGTCCAGCGGATCGCGTCGCGCCCGCGGTGCAGGGGCAGCAGGCTGGGGTGGTATCCGATCGTGGCGACCGCCGCCCGGGCCCTGGTGTGCCGGCCGATGAAGGCGTGGGAGTGGGCGGCGACGATGATGTCGACGTCCTTCGGCACGTGCATGGACCGCAGTGCGTCGGCGTCGGTCCAGGGAATGTTCCTGGGCAGCGCCCAGGAACGCAGCCTGTCCCAGGACAGCGGGTTGCTCTCGGTGCTGTGCCCCTTGCGCATCCGGGGCGCCGCCACTCCGGAGAGGGAGTGGCCGCCCTCCTGAAGGGCTTCGGCGACCTGGACGGCGAAGGCGCCGCGTCCGGAGACGAAGATGTTCACGCGGGCTCCTCCGCAACCGCCGCCATCGGACGTTCCACCACCGCACAGGACCAGGTGAACCCCGATCCCGTGCCGAGGACCAGCGCCCGCTCCCCGGGCTCCAGCAGGTCTCGGTCCATCAACTCCGCAATGCCGGCGGGCAGATCACCCGCGCCGAGGTGCCCGGTGGTGCGTCCCACGTCCAGCATCTTGGCGGTGGTCACGTCGCCCAGCAGGGGCAGGTACGAGGACTCCAGCGCATCGGTGCGCAGCCTGGGCAGCACGCACCAGCGCAGGGCCGGATCGTCGCCCGGCACCCCGGCCTCGGTGAGCGCCGCCGTCACCACCGAGCGCAGACTGTCCTGCTCGATCTCGCGGAACCCGGCGACGCCGTGCTCGCGCAGGTACGCCTTCTTGGTCCGGCGCACATCGACCTGTTCGCCGTTGGAGCGGGCCGCGGGCGAGAAGTCGTCCTGGCCCCGGTTCATCTTCTCCAGCTGCGACGCCGCACGCGAGGCGATGGCCAGCAGGCTGAGTCCTCGTGGCGTCTCGGCCGTGCCGGTGCGGCACAGCAGCAGGGCGCTGGCGCCGTCGCCGTAGGAGACTCCCAGGTCGCCGCGCCAGCGGTCGAAGCCGGGCGCGCAGAACCGGTCCGCGGTGGTCACCAGGGCGTGGCTCGTGCCGGCGTCCGCGAGCAGGTGGGCGGCCGCGGTCTGGAGCGCCGCACCGCCGCCGTTGCAGATCTGCTGGATGCCGATCGGCAGGGCACGGGCGGCTCCGAGGCGGTCCGCCACGTAGTGGGGTGCCGACCAGTAGTCGTGCCCCTGGTGGTAGGCCCAGGCGTGCAGCAGCAGGTCCAGTCGCCCGCCGTCCCACCCCGCGCTTTCGAGGGCGGTGGTCGCGGCGTGCACGGCCATGTCGGGTGGGGCGGTGTCGTCCGAGACGGCGACCGAGTCGTACCCGGCCTTCTGCGGGGTGCTTCCCACGTCGGCCGCCGATTCACGCCGGGGCGGCAGCCAGAGTCCGGCCGCCGCAATCGTGATCCGGGCGTCAGTCTTCATGTGCGTGCCTCCAGACACAGAATGTTTGAGCGCCGGCCGGGAGTTCCGCACCGCCGTCGTGCTCGGCGGGGGCGAAGCGGTGCTCGATGACGCGGTACGGGGCGGCCCCGGCCAGGGCCACGGCGGCGCCGCATCCCGCCGGTGCCGTCAGGTCGCGCACGCGCCAGGGGCCGGGCAGCCGTCCGGCCGGATCGCTGACGAGCAGGCCGGGTCCGGTGCCCGCGGTGGGCAGGGCGAGCCCCTCGGCCAGCCGGGCTCCCACCGCCTTCACGCATGCCTCCTTGCGGGTCCACAGCCGTACGAAGAGAGGTCCGCCGTGCGGTCCGCGGCGGCGGACGGCCGCTCCTTCCGCCGCGGGGAAGTGACGTGCGGCAAGCGCCGTTGTGGACCGCCCCTCGTGGTACTCCAGGTCGATGCCCACGGCGCGCCGTCCGGTGAGTGCGAACAGCGCGTGCCCTCGGGAGTGCGTGAGGCTGAAGCGCGGCGCCGGTCTGCCGCGCGGCGCCAGGGCCTCGGGCTTTCCCCAGGTCCCGCTGCGCAGCCGGACGGCACGGGGCGGAACGCCGAGCCGGTGGCCAAGGAGCAGCCGGACCGCCCCGTGGGAGACGGTGAACCGGCTGCGGGCCAGGTCCCCGGCAAAGGATCGGCGGCGCTCGGTCTCCTCGGGCGACAGCAGCTGCTCCAGTCGGTGCACGGTGGCGGCGGACGGCTCGTCGAGGTCGATGTGCCACACCTGCACCACGTCGGGGTTCTCCACGTTCATGAGCGGACGCCCTCCGCCGTGGCGGGCGGGCAACCGGCCGGGTCGAGTGATCCACGCAGGAGGGCTCCCGCGACGTTGAGCCGCTGGATGTTGCCGGTGCCCTCCATGAACTCCATCCCCAGGGCGTCCCTGGCCCACTTGTCGAGCAGTGGATGGTCCAGCCGGGCCCCCGGGCCGAAGAACGTCAGGGACTCCTGGGTGACGTCCTCCGCCAGCCGGGCCGCGGCGGCCTTGGCCGCGGAGGCGAGCGCACCGTCCGCAGGGTTGTGGTCGACGGCCGCGGCGGCCCGGTGCGTCAGCCGTCGCACCGACTCGATGCGTGCACCGATCGCGTCCAGCCGGTGCCGTGCCGTGCCGTGGAGCGCCGGCCGCTCGTCCCGTACGTACTCGTACGCGGCGCGCGCGAGTCCGACGCCCATCGCGGCGACGACGGTGCGCAGACCGTTGAAGGCGGTCATCCAGCCCCACATGCCGCGCCGGGTGGCGGGCAGGTGCGAGCCGAGCAGGCGGCTGCGCGGGATCTCCACGTCGTCGAAGGTCATGGTGCCCAGAAGGCCTCCGAGTCCGACCGTGGCCAGGTGCGCGGCGGTGAATCCGGGGGTCCCGGTGTCCACCAGCACCGACCGGATTCCGAGCGGACCGGGACCTGTGCGCGCCACGACGACGCCGGTGTCGGCCCGTGCGGCGTTCCCGATGAAGGTCTTCGTGCCGTTCAGCCGGCAGGGCTCCGAGTCGTCGGGGGAGACGGTCAGCTCCGCCTGCACGCCGGCCCCGTCCGAACCATGGGCCGGCTCGGTCATCGCGAGGAAGGTCCAGGAGGGCCGTCGCTCGACGAGCCGTCCGTAGAACCACTCCTGCTGCGTCCGGTCGCCGAGGCGGGCCACCATCGCGCCCGACAGCAGACAGCCGGGGGCGGCCAGGACGAGGCCCATGTCGCCCCAGGCGGCCTCCTCGAAGAACACCGCCTGGTCCATGATCCGGGTCAGGTCGTAGCGGCGGCCGTCGGCGGTCGGCGGGAAGGGGTTGAACTCCCTCGGGACGCACAGCGTCGCCAGCCGCAGCGGCAGCTCGAGTCCGGCGAGCCGGACCACCGTGTCGGGGTCCCGCTCGGCCGACAGCGCGTGGGAACGCAGCTCGGCGGCCGCTCGCCGGGTCTGCTCCCGCAGGGGGCGCCACGGGTCCAGGTCGGTCACCGGCCGGTCTCCGTCGTCGTGCGCAACGCGTAGACGTCGCCGAGCAGTTCGCTGAGGCAGGCGTACGCCCCCGGTCCCGTGGCGAGGAACCCGGCGGCGCCGAACGACCTCAGCAGGATCCGGTCCGCCCGGCCGAGCTTGCGGTGCAGCTCGGCGACAGCGGCGGGGCCGAGCCGTGCCTCGTCCAGCATGCCGTGCACTTCCAGGTGCTCGATGGTGACGTCGGCGAGCGCGCCTCTCAGCAACTGGTGCTGGAGCAGCGGGGTGTCGCCGAAGGACCGCTCGCGCAGGTGCGTGAGAACGGCGTCGCGGAGCCGTTCGGACAGTCCCAGCCGCAGCCGGAGCAGTCCGAGCTGCCAGCCGTCTCCGGGGCCGGGGTCCGCGGGCGGGCCGGCATCGGCGGGGCGCGGGGGCGCGCAGCGCAGTGCCACGATGCCCAGCTCGGCCAGGACCGGCGCGCCGAGGGGGTACGGCCCGGCCCCCGATCCGGCGGTGAACTCCGCGAACTCCCCGTTCTGCCAGGTCCGTCGGGCCGATGCCACGCGTTCGGCCGAGGCCACGGCGTGGCCGGAGGGGCCGCACACGAGCGCATCGTCGGCGACCGCCGCGTGCAGTCCGTCCAGCGCCGCGCGCGGCTCGTGGTCACGGGCGGCGCGGTACGGCCCGGGCGGGCGGGTTGTGGTGCTGTACGCGGCTTCGGCCCGCGTCATCGTTGTCCGCTCTGTTCGCCGACGTAACCGATCAGGCTGGCGACGGTCTCGAAGCCGCCGGCGCCGAACGTGTCGGGGTCGAACTCCGTGTCGAGGTCGTCCTCCAGGCGCAGGAGGAGCTCCAGGAAACTCGTCGAATCGAAGTCCAGGTCCTGGACGAGACGCGCGTCCGGGGAGAGGGTCTCCGCCGGCCGCTTGAGCATGTCCGCCAGTGCCGTGATCACCACGTCGGCGACGCCGTGCGTGCCCTGTGAACCGTTGGCGACAGTGTGCGAGGCCGTTTCGTCCATGACGGTGCCCCCCTTTCCTCGACCGGACCCAGCGGTGTGACAGGACAACGCTCGCCCGGGACACCGCAGACCGACAAGGCTCGTAAGGACGCACCACAGACCTGACGGGATAGGCATACCCCAAGGAGGGCTGCCAATCCTGGCGGGAGTGCTGAACGCTGGGGTGGTCACTGTCAGACCGCACTGAGAGGGACCTCGTGTGCAGAGGCCGTTGGCGTCTGCGCTGTCCGCCATGACGGCACCCGACATCTGATGGTTGGTGAGATGAATTCTCGGCGGGCCGTTCCGCATTTCCGTTGTGTCGGCGTAGGTGCCGGTCCGGCGAACCTGAGCCTGGCTTCATTGCTGCACGGGCGACCGGACGTTCCGAACCTCTTCGTCGACAAGAAGGAACACTTCAGTTGGCACGACGGCCAGCAGCTGCACGGCGCCTTGCTTCAGGTCTCCCTGTTCAAGGACCTTGTGACCCTGGCCGATCCGACGAACCCGTTCTCCTTCCTGTCCTATCTGCACGCGAGCGGCAGGATCTACCACTTCCTCAACGCCAGTTTCGATGCCGTACCCCGCCAGGAGTTCCGCAACTACCTGGAGTGGGCGAGCCGCCGCAACGAGAACGTCACCTTCGGCGAGAAGGTGCTGTCCGTGGAGTTCGACGAGCACTTCGTCGTGCACACCGACCGACGTGTGGTGCGGGCGGACAACATCGCGATCGGCGTCGGCAGCCGTGCCTGGGTGCCGCCGGCGGCCCGCGACGCCCTCGGCCGGACCCAGTTCCACGTCGCCGACTTCGCCCCACGGGCGGCGGAGCTCGCGGGCAGACGCGTCTGCGTGGTCGGCGGGGGGCAGTCCGGTGCCGAGGCGTTCCTCGACCTGATCTCCCGGCCGGATTCCGAGCGTCCCGCTCAGGTGACGTGGGTGTCCCGGCGGGCCAACTTCCTGCCCATCGACGACTCGCCGTTCACCAACGAGTACTACGTGCCGGCCCACTCGGACTACTTCGCCTCGCTCGACGGTGACGCGCGTGGCGCGTTCACGGAACGGCAGGTGCTGACCAGCGACGGGATCTCCGAGTCGACTCTGCGGGAGATCTACCAGCGCCTCTACTTCCTCCGGTTCGTCCTGGCCGGCCGGCCGCGAGGCGGATTCGGCCTGTTGCCGAACCGGCACGTGCGCGAGGTCAAGGGCAGCGACACCAGTGGCTGGGAGCTGACGCTGGACCACCACGAGCAGCCCTTCGCCGCCGAGACGCTGGCCTGCGACACCGTCGTCTGGGCCACCGGCTTCCGGCCGGTCGGCACCGACTTCCTCGCCCCCCTCGCGGAGCGCCTGGAGCGGGCGGGCACGGAGTACCGGATCGACCGTGACTTCGCCGTGCAGTGGGACGGCCCTGCCGACCGCAACATCTTCCTGCAGAACGCGGCACGGCAGCAGCGCGGCCTCGCCGACCCCAATCTGAGCCTCAACGCCTGGCGCAGCCGGCGGATCGCCGACCGGATACTCGGCACCCGCACCCCCGATCCGTACCCGTCCTTCGTTCAGTGGGCGGCCGACCAGCCCGGCGTCGAAGACCAGGAGGCCTGAACACCTTGGAGACAGCGGACATCGCGATCGTGGGTGCCGGCATCGCCGGAGTCATGATCGCCCGGGAGGTGGTCCGGCGCGATCCGGGCCTCTCCGTCCTCGTCGTGGAGCGCGACGCCGTGGCCTCCGGTGCGAGCCGCCGCTCGGCCGGGCTGCACTTCCCCCGAGGGGCGACCGAGCGGGTACGGCGCATGACGGCCTACAGCCAGGACTTCTACCGGACCCTGCGGGAACAGCGGTCCGACGTGCCCATCCACGACCGCGACATGTACGTGGTGGCGGCGCTGGAGTCCGAACCCGGGCTGCGCGAAGTGCATCTTCCCGACGCCGCTCCGGCGGCCGCGGACCCGAAGGAGCTGGTCGTGGCCGGCAGCCCGGTGCTGCCGCCGGCGGGCTGCGGGGTGTGGTCGGTGGCGGGCTGCCAGTACGCGGACGTGCCGGGCCTCACGCGGCTGCTGGCCCGGGAGCTGCGCCCCGGTGTCCGCTTCCTCGAAGGGGTGCGGGTGACGGCCGTGGAGCCCGGGACGTCGTCCGTGGCCCTCCGGCTGGGCTCCGGTGACACCGTGACCGCGGGACGGGTCGTCCTGGCTCCCGGGCCGTGGCTGGCCGATCCCGCGTGGGGCGGCCTGGTCGAGCCGCTCGGCGCCCGGGTGAAGAAGGTCGTCGCCCTGCACGTCGAGCGGCAGCCGGAGCCGGACGCCCCGGTGGTCTCCTTCCACGACGAGGACGCCTTCCTGCTGCCGTTGGGGTACGCCGGCCACTGGCTGTTCAGCTACACATGCCGGGAGTGGGACGTCGACCCGGACGAGCTGCGGGCCGGACTGCTTCCCCGGGACCTGGCCGAGGCCCGTGAGGTCCTCGGCCGCTACGCGCCGGACCTGGCGGGGAGCTGTGTCTCGGGCCGCGTCTTCTGCGATGCGTACAGCACCACGGCCGAACCCCTGATCCGCTCGCTCGACCCGTACGACCGCGTCGTGTTCGCGGGCGCCGCCAATGGATCCGGCTACCGGCTCGCCCCGGCGACAGCCGCGGAGACGGCCGATCTGCTCGGCCTGCCGAGTGGTCCCGCGTACCGAAGGAGCACCCTGTGAAGATCAGTGCCTACGACCCCGCGGCCCTTCGGGCGGCGCTGGGCATCGACATGAGCGACCTGGACCTCGGCAGCCCCGGGCCCGGCGGCTCCGGTGACGTCGGCGTCCACACCGGCTGGGGCCGGGTCGTGCCGGGAGCGTCGTCCATGGCCCACCAGCACGACGAGAACGAGGTCTTCGTGATCGTCTCCGGACGCGGCGAGATCGTCGTGAACGGACAGGTGCGGCACCCGGCCGCGCCGGGCGTCGTGGCGCTCTTCGAACCCTTCGACACCCATGTGCTCGAGAACCACGGCAGCGACGACCTGGTGTTCGCCACCTTCTACTGGCGCGACGCCCGGCGGGCCTCCACCGCGGCCGCGGACGGCGGCGGGGCACGGCTCGGCCACCGTCCGCGGTTCGTCTTCTCGACCCCTCCGACACCCAACGGCGATCTGCACCTGGGGCATCTGTCGGGCCCCTACCTGGGGGCCGACGCCTATGTGCGCTTCCAGCGGATGAACGGCGCGGACGCCTGGCACATCACCGGCAGCGACGACCACCAGAGCTATGTGACCGAGGCGGCACGGCGCGAGGGACGCACCTCGGCCGAGACCGCGGCCCATTACGGCGCGGAGATCGCGGCGACGCTGGCGCTGATGGACATCCACCCCGACCAGTACACGACGACGGCGGGGAACGCCGAGTACGCCGAGGGACTGCGGGCGTTCTTCGACCGCGTGGTGGCCTCCGGCAGAGTGGAGCCGAGGCCGGGCCCGGCGTTGTTCGACGCCGGGTCGGGCGAGTACCTGTACGAGGTCGACGTGCACGGCTCCTGCCCGTCGTGCGCGGCACCGGCGGGCGGCAACATCTGCGAGGAGTGCGGTGAGCCCAACAACTGCGCCGAGCTGGGCGGCGCCCGCTCGGGGCGCTCGGACCTGGTTCCGGAACAGGGCTCGGTCACCCGCTACTCCCTGCCGCTGCACGAGTTCGGCACCGACCTGGCCGAGCATCACCGCCTGGGGCGCGTGCCCGCCCGGCTGCGGGAACTGACCGACCGGCTCCTGGGCCGCGACCGCCTCGACATCGCCCTCACCCACCCCTCGTCCTGGGGCGTTGCCCCGGCCTCGTCGGACGCCGAGGGGGAACAGGTCATCTGGGTCTGGCCGGAGATGTCGTACGGCTTCCTGTACGGGATCGAGGCGATCGGGCGTGCCAACGGTCGCGACTGGCGGGCCGGCGCCCCCGGAGCGGACTGGAAGATCGTCCACTTCTTCGGGTACGACAACAGCTTCTACCACTCGATGCTGTACCCGGTCCTGTACAAGCTGGCCCATCCCGGGTGGACGCCCGACGTGGACTATCACGTCAACGAGTTCTACCTCCTGGAGGGCGAGAAGTTCTCCACCAGCCGTCGCCACGCGGTGTGGGGGAAGGAGATCCTCGGTCCGGACAGCGTGGACGCCGTCCGCTTCTTCCTGTCCCGCACCCGCCCGGAGGGGCGGCGCACGGACTTCCGGCACGCTGCCTACGGGGCCGTCCTGGACGAGGAGTTGACCGGCGGCTGGCAGGCGTGGCTGCAGGACCTGGGCGGCCGGATCGAGAAGGACCACGCCGGGCGGGCCCCGGACGCCGGGATCTGGACGCGGGAGCAGACCGCCTTCCTCGCCCGGCTCAACGGCCGGCTCGCCGCGCTCACCGCGGCGCTCGGGCCCGACGCCTTCTCGCTCAACCAGGCCGCCGACGAGCTGAGCGGAATCGTCGCGGACGCCATCCGGTTCTCCCGGGTGGAGGCGAGGACCGCACAGAGCGAGAAGTGGTCCGACGAGAACCGCACCACGATCGCCCTGGAGCTGTGCGCGGCACGGCTTCTCGCGATGTGCGCGACGCCGGTCATGCCGCGTTTCGCGGAGAGGCTGGCCACGGCCCTGGGCATGCCGCCGGCCAGTGAGTGGCCCGCGACCTCGACCCTGCTGCCCGCGGGCAGCGTCGTCGACCTGAGCGGCCAGGTCTTCTTCACCACGGACCGGGGCGAACGATGAGCGACTCCGTACTCGCCCATGTCCTCGGGCATCCGCCGGCACCGGGCCATCGCCTCCGTTTCATCGGCCCCGGCGACTCCCGCTCCCTCGGCCTGACGGAGCTGTACGAGCAGTCCGGCCGGCTCGCGGTGGCCCTGGCGCGGCTCGGTGTGCGCGCCGGCGACCGGATCGGCATCCTGTCGGCCAACTGCCCTGAGTGGGTGCTGCTCGACCTCGCGGCGCTGCGGCTGAAGGCGGTGACCGCCGGACTGGAGCCGGGGAAGTTCGACCCCGGACCTGCCCTCCTCGCGCGCTACGGGCTGAAGCTGCTCTTCACCGACCGGGACGGGCACGGCGACGGTGTCCTGCCGATCGACGAGGTGTCCAAGCTCGTGGCGTCGACGGAGCCGGACGCGGCACCCGATCCCGTGGAGTACGCCTCCGACGAGTCGACCACCATCAAGTTCACGTCGGGCAGCACCGGTGAACCCAAGGGTCTGGCCGCCACCGCCGGGAGCATCGACAGCTCCCTGCGCGCGGCGCACAGCATGTTCGCGCACGGCCCCGGCGACGACGTGTTCGTGTTCCTGCCGCTGTCACTGCTCCAGCAGCGGTACTGGATCTACTCCGCGCTGCGTCATGGTCACGACGTCACACTCAGCGCCTATGAGACGGCGTTCTCGGCGCTGCGCCAAGCCCGCCCCACCGTGGTCATGGGCGTGCCAGCCTTCTACAAGATCGCCCAGCAGCGTATCGAGTCGCGGGCCCGCAGGGCCGCCGACGGCCCGCCGACGACGGCCGGTCTGCGCGCTGCCGCCGACCGGCTGCTGGGTGACCGCATCCGCTACCTGTGGACCGGCTCCGCTCCCGCGGCCGAGACGGTGCTGCGCTTCTTCACCGACATCGGTGTGCCGATATTCGAGGGTTACGGCCTCAACGAGACCTGCATCGTCAGCAAGAACCATCCGGGTGCGCACCGGCTGGGCAGCGTCGGTCAGGTGGTGCCGGGCAAGGAAGTGCTGTTCGACGAGAACGGCGTGATCAGCGTGCGCAGTGTCCACCCGGTGGCCGACCGCTATCTGTACGCCCCCGAAGGGACGTCCGAGCGGGTGTTCAGCGAACCGGGCATCGTGCGCACCGGTGACATCGGTCATCTCGACGAGGACGGCTTCCTGTACATCCAGGGCCGGGCGGACGACGTCATCGTGCTGGAGGACGCGCGGAAGATCATGGTCCGTCCCCTGGAGGACTACATGAAGCAGAGCCCCGCGATCGAGGAGTGCGTGGTCCTGTGCCCGAGCCGTACGCAGCTGATCGCGGTGGTCTCCCCCGCCGGTGACCCCGCCGACGAGGCGGCCATCGCCGACCAGCTCGCGCGGTCCAACGCCGCCTTCGGCAAGGATGAGAAGATCCGCCGGGTCGTGGTGGCCAAAGAGCGCTTCAGTATCGAGAACGGCCTGCTGACCTCACAGTTCAAACCTCAACGCAAGAAGATCCAAGAGGCCGTGCGGGCCCAGATCGACGACAGCCAGGGAGGCATCCATGCCCGGTGACACACACGTACGGCGCTGGTGGGACACCGCGACGACGACGCTGGAGAACGAGGACGTACGGCTGCGGCCGATCGAGGCCGGCGACCGCGACGGGCTGCACGCGATCGCGATGGATCCCCACATCTGGCGCTACTTCGTCAGCCGCGTCGACGATGACGAGGACTTCCACGCCTTCTTCGACGCCACGCTGGAAGACCACCGGGCCGGACGCCGCGCCGTCTTCGTGATCACGGACAAGCAGAGCGGGCGGATCGCGGGGAGCATGAGCTACGGCAACCTGGCCCAGCAGGACGGCCGGCTGGAGATCGGCTGGTCCTGGCTCGGCAGCGACTTCCGCGGGCAGGGCATCAACCGCTGGGCCAAGTACCTGCTGTTGCAGCACGCGTTCGAACAACTGAAAGCCGAACGGGTCGAGTTCAAGACGGATGCGCTCAACGTCCAGGCACGCAGCGGACTGCGCAACATCGGCGCCGTCGAGGAGGGCATCCTGCGCAGCTTCAACCCGATGCCCGGCAACCGCCGCCGTGACGCGGTGTTCTTCAGCGTGCTGGGCGCCGAGTGGCCCTGGGTGAAGGAACAGCTGGCCAAGAGTCCCAAGGTCTCGGCGGACGCCAGGCGATGAGCCCGGAGCCCGGACCGCGGTCGGCACCGGTGATCCCCTTCGTGCGCGCCTCGGGCACCGCGTACGAGGCGGGGCTGTGCCACGGCCGGGCGCTGTCGGGCGCGCTGCGCTCGTTCCTCGACGACCGGCTGGCCCGCCTCGGGCACCTGCTGCCCCGCCCGGTCACGCTGGAGGCACTGCGCCCGGTGATCGCCGCTCACGACGCGGTGATCACGGCAGCGCTGCCGGAGCTGGCCGAAGAGATCACGGGCCTCGCCGAGGGCGCGGGGATCACCCGCGAGGAGGCGGTGCTGCTGCAGATCCGGCGCGAACTGCTCGGCTACCGCACGGTGCGGACCTCGGGCGACTGCACCACGTACGCCCGTACGGGAACGGGGGCCGCGGCGGCTCCCGTCCTCGCCCAGACCGTGGATCTCAACGGCAACCTGGACGACCGGCTCGCCGTGCTGGACATCACCCGTGCCGGGGGCCGGCAGTCGCTGCTGCTGAGCTTCGGGGGCCTGCTCGGCTATCTCGGCATCAACAACCGGGGGCTGGCCGTGGGCCTGAACCTGGTGCTCGGCGGGGAGTGGCGGCCGGGAGTCCCGCCGTATCTGGCGATACGCCACCTGCTGGACACCGCCGACTCCGTCGCGGACGCCGTCGCGATCATTCGGGAACTTCCGCTGGCGAGCTCACGCTCGTTCATGCTGTGCGACAGGCGGACGACCGCCTGGGTGGAGGTCCTGGGCGACGAGATACGCACCATGACGGGCGACCGGCTGGAGCACACGAACCACTTCCTGCATCCCGACCTGGCGCCGGGGGACCGGATCAACCCGTTCGCCCGTAGGTCGTCGGTGCGCAGGCTGGAGGCGTGCCGACGGGGGCAGGCGGACCTGCCCCCGTCGGCGAGCGCCGAGGATCACTTCTCGCTGCTCTCCACCCCACCGCTCCACGTCCCGGGAAACGGCGACATCCGCAAGGAGCGCACGGTGGCCGCGGTGGTGATGCTGCCGGCCCAGGGCGAACTGCACGTCCGCCCGGCCGATGTGCCGTCCTCGGGGACGCAGAGCTTCAGGGCGACCCCTGATGCCCGGACGGCCCCGGAGGCCGGCGTCAGACGAGCCCGGCCTTGAGAGCCGTGATGACAGCGGCGGTTCGGTTGTTGACCCCCAGTTTCAGGAGCAGTGAACCGACCAGCCGCTTGGCCCCATGGCTGGAAATGCTCATGGCGCGGGCGATCTGCTTGTTGCTCAGCCCGTTCGCCAGCAGCGACAGGGTCTCGGTCTCCCGCGGGGTGAGGGAGACCGTCCGGACGTCGCCGCCGGTGATGCGCGTCGGGTTGGCGGCGAGCAGCCGGCGCGCCAGTGAGGCCGGCATGGGCATCTCGCCGGCCATCGCCCGGGTGATCACATCCTCCAGGGACTGCTGGGACAGATCGGCCAGTGAGATGAAGCCGTCGGCCGGCAGCGAGGCGTACAGATCGCCGTGTTGGTCGGGTACCTCGTCGCCCAGCACCAGGACGACGGGCAGGGGCCCGGAGTCCGCGTGCGCGCCCAGCATTCTCCATTGCTCGAAGGCCACGATCAGTACATCCCACGAGCCGGTGGCCAACTCCGAACAAAGGGTGTCCTGTCCACACGCACGGACCTCGCCGATCCGAGGCAGTCGCAGCAACAGGGCCTCGAGCCCGGTGCGTACGACTTCACCCCCTACGAGTATCAGTACGTTGCGACTCTTCATATCTTTTTCAGCCATTATTCCCCCGTCTGCGCCCGTTCTTGGACCGATTGGTGAAGTGGATTCATTGGGTTGCCGATCGGGCAACTCGCCAACGAATGGAGGCATACCCAAAGGAGCGGCAGCCTCGTCTCGCGGATTCAAGCTCGCGATCCTCCCTCAGCCCGAGATGTAACCTCGCCGCCCGTACGCCCTACCGAAATGTGAAGCTTCCGGGACAGCGAGCAGCCACCCCTCACGCCTTGGAACGCCGAGTAACAGAGCGCGAGGGAACGGCCGCCGCGATGAGCCCTCCGCCTGAAGTCCCTGTCGTCGAACCACTACCCGTCCCGATTTCGGTCGAACCGCCACAGGCTGAATCTCAAGAGGGCGGTTATTGCTGGCTACACCAACTCATCCTCGTCTTTCGCCCCGGCCCCGCAAGACTGATTCAAGCCATCTGGCTTGCTCTGGTCCGAACGATTTCGCCCCACAAGGTCACGTAGTGCGGCAAGGAGGTTCAAGCATCAACGATCCGACAGACTTCCCCATTTCGCATGAGTCTCAATATCCCCGCGAGTCCCGGATTCTTTACTGAGAATTGATTGCGAATTACGGAACGATCCTCTTTGCTTATCCGTCTAAGAACTCGGACTCCCACGCCTCCTTCGGTCCGGGGTTCCCGAACGACCGCCGGGCCCCGGGGACAGGGGGGCCAGGGGCTTTCCGGGCCATTCCTGTCAGGCCCTGCGGGGCCAAGGCCGCCGGGGATGTCCGCCCGGGCCACAACACGACTGAGGCGCCTGTCGTCTTCGACAGGCGCCTCACCCACTGAGCTGTTTCGTAGTCGCCACTGATCGGGTGATGCCGGCGGTGTGCGCAACGCACGAGGCTCCCGTGCCGTTGGGGAGGTGTTCGAGGTCTCAACCCACAAGCACAGACGCCGCGTTGGATCCGTATTCAGCCGCACTCGACCTGCCTCATGCCCTGGTCGAGTGGGTCACCATGCTCATCGTCACCCGCGAGGGTGACCGCCGCTGCAAGCTCCCGCCGCACCAGCGTGCCCTGGCCGGCCTGGTGTGCCTGCGGCGGCACGACACTCTCGCCCAGCTCGCTGCCGGGTTCGGCATCTCCGTCGGCACCGCGCACGCCTACGTGGCAGCCGTCGACGACATGCCGGTCGACCACGCGCCCGGCCTGCTGCGCACTCTGCGCGAGGCCGACCCTGATCACGTTCTGCTCGATGGCTCTCTGGCGGAGTGCGACCGGGTCGGCGACAGCCGGGCCGACCACTCACACCGATCTATCGCGAGGAGAGTCCGACGAGATCCAGGCCGTTGTTCGATGCTCTGCTGCAGCGCGGTCCTGATCGGCGACAGGTTCGGGCCGAGGCGGTTCGGCCCAACCGTGGGCGTCAGCCGCCTCCGCCTCCGCCGCTGGTGTGGTCCGGACCCAGGTCATGCTCCCGGCTCTGGTTCGCGCCGGATCCCCCATGCTCGTAGCAGATGAGCCCCGCCCCGATGAGCAGGACGATCCCCGTAGCTATCAGCGATATCCATGCGCCGGCGTCCATACTTGCGGATGTACCCACCGCTGTCAGTGCGAAGCCTCACCCGGGCCTCCATCGATCCGCAGCGGTTCAGTGGGCGTTGCACAACTTGGCTGACATGCCGGGTGCCTGAGACGACTCTCTCCACATCGTGCGGACGGACCGCGGCAACGAGGCGGCAGGGGCCCTGGCCCGCCGACTGGTGGTCCCGCCGCGCCGCTCGGGCGGTCAGGAGGGCGCTACCTCGACAGGCCTTTACCGGAGGAGATCGGCGCCGACCCGCTCACCGAGGTCGTCGCCCGGGCGCTGGAGCACCTCCACGAGCAGTTCGACGTGGAGAGGCCGGCGGCGCGGGCGTAGATGAGCCGTCGTGACCCCGGCGTCACTCGGTCGTGGCCACGTTGAAAAGGCCCACTGTTTCGGCTATCCGTCACCGCGGTCGGTGCCACCCCCTCCCGGACCGGGGACGTCCCGTCCCAGGCCCCGGCGGATCGCCGTCTCCACCGGTGAGTACGCTCCGTCGGCCCGCTCCAGTTCGTACGGGGCGGCCGGCATCAGTGGCGGCTGGGCCATGAAGCGCGGCCGCCGTCCGTGGTGGGGCTGTGCCGCGTGGACCAGGAAGGGGTGGCACAGGAACACGTCGCCCGGGGACCCGGTGGCGAGGGCCAACGGGCGGTGGGCGGAGGCCGCCACCAGGTCGGGGGCGAGCGTCGGTCCGTCGGCCCCCTCCTCCGCGTACTTCTCCAGCACCTTCGGTACGTCGAGGTGCGAGCCGACCCGGATACGCGTCGGGGCGTCCTCCTCACCCACCTCGCTGAACAGGAACAGCATCAGCAGGGCCCGGCCCCGGGAGCGCAGATTGGTGAAGTACCAGGTCTCACCCTCCGGCAGATAGCTCCCTTCGATGTGCCAGCCCGCGTCGTCCGGCTCGTCCTCGTGCGGGAAGCGCAGCGGGAACGTGCCCAGCGAGTACCGCGGCTCCCACCGCCCCGCGCCGACGAGCAGGTCGTACGCGTGGTGCAGGGCAGGCGAGTTGGGCGCCGCGGCGAACGGGCCCTGCGCCATGCCGGCCACCCGGTGCACGGGCTGTGTCCAGGTCGCCGGGTCGTCAGGGTCGCAGCCGGTCTCCCGCCACAGCAGCCGCGCGCAGTGCTCGGCCACGCGCGGCGCCACGGCGCCCTTCAGTTTCACGAAGCCGTCGCGGAGGAAGCGGGACACCAGGGTCTTGTCATCCATGCCGCCATGGTGCGGCGGCAGCGGACCCGGGCGCCCCACACTTCCCGCACCGTGATTGTCGGGTGCTCACCGGGGCCTCCACCGCCTCGGCCTCCGCCCCTGTTCCTCAGAAGACCATGGCCAGGAGGTCGGCGAACAGCTCCTGCTCGTCGGTCTCCAGGCCGCGGTTCGTGAACCACGTGCACATGTTGTGGCAGTCCCGCATCAGGAAGTCCATGCCCTTCGGGTTGCCGACGATGTCGACCACCTGGGGCAGGTCGATCATCACGATGCGGTCGCCCTGCGCCAGCACGTTGTACGGCGACAGGTCGCCGTGGGCCAGTCCCGCCCGGGCCAGTTCGCGCATCCCGTCCCGAAGCTGTTCGAAGTACGACGCGAGCAGCTCCCCCTTGGGCCGGACCTGCGCAAGGCGTGGAGCCGCACCGCCGTCGCCGTCGTCGATGAACTCCATGAGCAGCTCGGTGCCGTCCACCTGTACGGGGTAGGGCACGGGGACACCGGCTTTCCAGAGGCGGCAGAGCGCCTCCCACTCCGCGTACGCCCATTGCCCGGCCGCCACGCTCTTGCCGTGCGCGGACTTCTTCGCCATCGCCCGGCTGTCGCGGCTGTTGCGCACGCGGCGGCCCTCGACGTACGAGGCGCTGCGGTGGAAGGAGCGGTGTTCGTCGGTGCGGTACCGCTTGGCGGCCAGCAGGGACCGTCGTGCCGGGCTGTCACCGATCTGCTCCACTGCTCGTTCGAGCAGGAAGACGTCGGCCTCCTTGCCGGTCTTGAGGATGCCGAGTTCGGTGTCGATCGCGGCCTGTTCCGTCACCACCCAGTCGGGGCGTGGTTCCGGGCCGCGGCAGCCGCGCTCGACGTCCAGCCAGCTGGACCAGCGCTGGTCGGGGCCGAGCTGTTCCTGGACCGTGTCGAAACGGAAGACGAAGGCGTCGGCGATGTCCGGTGCGGACCCGTCGCCGGCCGGCGCGGCCGGGCGCTCGTCGGTGAAGTCAGAGGATGTGTGGTGGGTACGGAAGACGTCGGAAGACATCTGATGAGCTCCTGGGGAAAGAAGTGAGGCTGACGCGGGCATGCCGCAGCACAGTGACGGACATCTCTTCAGCCTCCTCGGGCCCAGGCAGCACTCGTAGCCGCACAACTCGGTCCAGGATGCAGGCCGCCTCGTCGCCGCACAACCGAATTAACGGCGCCGGGAACAGCCGGTCCGGTCGGCGCGGTTGCACGACCGGGGGCCGGTGCCGCACGGCCGGGAACGCGGGGCCGTAAGGCCGGCCGCTCCGCCGGGACCGATCCGGGCCCCGGGGCCGCGGTACCGCCGCGCCCGCCCGGACCACGCCGTACTCACGCAGGAGGATCTTCATGACTGACCGGCCCTTGACGCTCATGGCTGTGCACGCCCACCCCGACGACGAGGCCACCGGTACCGGCGGGGTCCTCGCGCAGTACGCGGCGGAAGGCATCCGTACGGTCCTCGTGACCTGTACCGACGGCGGTTGCGGGGACGGGGCGGGGGGTGTCAAGCCGGGTGAGCCCGGGCATGATCCGGCGGCCGTCGCGCAGATGCGCCGCAAGGAACTCGAAGCGAGCTGCGAGGTCCTGAGGATCAGCGATCTGGAGACGCTGGACTACGCCGACTCCGGGATGATCGGCTGGCCGAGCAACGACGCCCCCGGGTCCTTCTGGCAGACCCCCGTGGAGGAGGGCGCCGCCCGTCTCGCGGAGCTCATGCGGCACTACCGGCCCGATGTGGTCGTCACCTACGACGAGAACGGCTTCTACGGCCACCCCGACCACATCCAGGCCCACCGGATCACCATGGCCGCGCTGGAGATGGTCTCGCTGACGCCGAAGGTGTACTGGACGACGATGCCGCGCTCGATGATGCAGCGGTTCGGGGAGACCATGCGCGAGTTCCACGAGGACATGCCGGAGCCGGATCCCGCCGAGGTCGCCGCGATGGCCAAGATCGGCCTTCCCGACGACGAGGTCACCACCTGGGTGGACACCACCGCGTTCAGCGGCCAGAAGTTCGACGCGCTGGCCGCGCACGCCAGTCAGGGCGAGAACATCTTCTTCCTCAAGATGGGCAAGGAGAGGTTCGGCGAGTTCATGGGCCTGGAGACCTTCGTCCGGGTCAAGGACTCCACCGGAGCGGCCGTCCCCGAGACCGATCTCTTCGCCGGACTGCGCTGATCCGGTCCGCCGGGGGCTGCCGCCGCGGAGGCCGGTGTGTGCCGGGGCCGCCGCGGCGGCCGTCGGTCACCGTCAGCGGGTTTCCAGGGCGGACCGGCCGACGCTCCGGACGAACAGCACCGGCGTCGCCGCCGTGACCAGTGCGAACATCCCGAATGCCGCCCGGATGCCGCCCAGTTCGGCGAGCAGGCCGACCAGGGCCGCGCCCAGCGGCATGGCGCCGAAGTTGAAGAGACGGGCCGCCGCGCCGTAACGGCCGAGCATCTCGTCCGGGACCCTGCGCTGGGTCAGGGTGCGGGCGTTGACCGACCAGAGTGTGCCGCCCATGCCGCCGAGGAAGGCCCCGGCCGCCACCGCCCAGATGCTGGTGGTCAGGGCGGGCAGCGCCACCATCGCGGTGGTGCCGATCAGGTCGGCGAGCATCGCCCGCCGGGCACCGAGCAGCCGGTTGACCCAGGTCACGGTGACCGCGCCGGTCAGTCCGCCGATGCCGAGGGCGCTGAGCAGAATGCCGTACTGCTGCGGGCCGAGGTCCATGGCCTGCCTGGCGTAGAGCGGCATGACCGCCAGCCAGGCACCCCAGACGGCGGACAGGACGGCGACGATCAGCGACAGTGTGCGCAGCAGCGGGTCGCGCCAGAGGAAGCGCAGGCCCTCGGCGATCCGGCTGTTCACCGGGACGGGAGCCGTACCGGCGGCCGGCCCCGTGGGCCGGAAGCGGCCCACCAGCAGCAGGAGGGCGAGGGCGGCGACCGCGTAGGAGACGCTGATCAGGCCCAGGGCCAGGCCGGTTCCGGCCGCCAGCAGCAGTCCGCCGACGAACGGGCCCGCGAACTCCTGGCCCACCGTCTCGGCCCCCACCATCCAGGCGTTGGCCCGCTCCCGCCCCGCCGGCGGCACCGCGGCCGGGACCAGCGCGGATGCCGAGGTCGAGGCCACCACGTCGGCGACGCCGAGGACCACCCCGGCGGCGAGGAGCCGGCCGAGCGTGATGCCTTCGGTCAGGACGGAGAAGGTGAGCCAGCCCATGGCGGCCAGCCGCATCCCGTTCGCGATCCAGAGCAGTCCTCGCCGGTCGAAGCGGTCGACGAGCACACCGATGTGCAGCGCGACGAGCAGCCAGGGCAGCGTGAGGGTCAGCGAGACGGCCGTGACCTGAGCGGGCGAGCCGGTGAGCCGGGCGGCGAGCAGCGGGAGGGCCATCTTCATCACGCCGTCGGCGAGGTTGGTCGCGGCAGTGAAGCCGACCAGGACGGCGGTGTTGCGAAGGCCGGAATCCGCGGCGGGACCGTCCTTCGACGCCCCGCCGGTCATCGTGCCGGTTGTCCTGGCGCTTCCGGTTCGCTCGGGCACCGCTGTGGCCATGACCATCCCCTCACTGGATCACGATTCACTGGTTCACGATCTCACCGCCTAACGGCTTAGGCGGTGAGAGCACTGTGCCGTACGCCTCCATCGCCGCGCAACCGGTAAAGCGTTTAGCCGGTAGAATGTCTGGAGATTCGAGAGCGGCCGTACGAGATCGGGATACGCGGGATCGGGATGTACGGGATCGGGATGCGCGAGAGCGGGAGAAGGTGACGCGCGATGCTGGAACCACCGGCCTCGGCCGTCCTGGTGGAGGCCTTCGCGAACACGGTCGACGTGGAGGAGGCGAGCGACGAGATCGCCACTGCGGCCGGGCTGTCCGCCTGGCTCAGGGACCGGGGTCTGTCCGACGCCCCCGGTGAGATGCCCGCCGACGTCCACGCGAGCTATCTGGCCCTGCGCGCGGGCATCCGCGAGGAGTTGGGCGCGCACGTCGGCGACACCCCCGACCCGGGCCTGCTCGAAGCGGCCGACCGGGTGCTGGCCGCGCACCCCGTGCTCGTCACGGCACGCGGCCCGCTGACCGCCCCGGCCGGGCTGCCTCCGGAGCGCGCGCCGCTGGCCGCTCTGGCGATCGCCTGGAACGAGCTCAACACGACCGGGGACGCCGCCCGGCTCAAGCGCTGCGCGGAGCACACCTGCGCCTGGGCGTTCTGGGACGTGTCCAAGAACCGCAGCCGCCGGTGGTGCTCGATGAGGGTGTGCGGGAACCGCAACAAGTCCCGTTCCTACGCCTCCCGGAAGCGGCAGGAGGCCGACTAACCGGTCGGCCGCCGGAAGCCGGTGCCCGGGCCGATAACCTCGGTCCGGCCCGTACGGTCCCCCACTACGGCCCTCCCCCACGGCCCCACCACGGCCCTCCCTGGGCCCGCGCGCGGCGAGCGGGCGAGACGACGAGACGAGAGCGGCAGCACTGTGCACCAGTACGAGAAGGACGGACCGGCCATCTATCGCCAGTCCTTCGCCACCATCCGGGCCGAGGCGGATCTGGCGGGCCTGCCGGCCGATGTGAGCCAGGTCGCGGTCCGCATGATCCACGCCTGCGGCATGGTCGACCTCGTGCGCGATCTCGCCTTCACCCCGGACGTGGTGAGCAGCGCCCGTGCGGCGCTGCGGGGCGGTGCGCCGATCCTGTGCGACGTGGCGATGGTGGCGAGCGGCATCACGCGGCGGCGGCTGCCCGCGGACAACGAGGTGGTGTGCACCCTGTCCGATCCCGCGGTGCCCGGTCTCGCGGCGGAGCTCGGTACGACCCGCAGCGCCGCCGCCCTGGAACTGTGGCGCGACCGGCTGGACGGGGCGGTCGTCGCCGTCGGGAACGCACCCACCGCGCTGTTCCGGCTGCTCGAACTGATCGAGGAGGGGGCGCCGCGCCCGGCCGCCGTCATCGGTGTGCCGGTCGGCTTCGTCGGTGCGGCCGAGTCCAAGGACGCCCTGGCCGCGCACCCGTCCGGGCTGGCGCATCTGATCGTGCGCGGCCGGCGGGGCGGCAGTGCGATGGCGGCCTCGGCCGTCAACGCACTGGCCAGCGAGGAGGAGTGAGCCGCCGGCCGGTCAGCGCGGGTGGCCGAGGCGGGCGCGCAGCCGGCTGACGGCCTCCTCCGGGGTGCCCGCCACCGTCACCCCCGCCGGGACCGGCGGCCGGCGGACCACGACCACGGGGATCCGCGCCTCGCGGGCCGCGGCGAGTTTGGGCGCGGTCGCGTCGCCGCCGCTGTCCTTCGTGACGAGGACGTCGATGCGGTGGCGGCGGATCAGCTCGCGCTCCCCTTCGAGGGTGAAGGGTCCCCGGTCCAGCAGGGTCTCCAGGTGCGCGGGGTACGGCGGTCCGGGCGCCTCCACCGACCGCGCCAGGAACCACAGCCCGTCCAGCCCGGCGAAGGCGGCGAGCCCCGTGCGCCCGGTCGTGAGGAACACCCGTCGCCCGAGCGACGGAAGGACCGCCGCGGCCTCCTCCAGTGAGGCGGCCGGGTGCCAGTCGTCGCCCGCGCCGGGCACCCAGCCGGGGCGGCGGAGCGCGAGGAGAGGAACATGGGCGGCAGCGGCACCGGCGGCCGCGTGGAAACTGATCGTCTGGGCGAAAGGATGGGTGGCGTCGATGAGCGCATCCACCCGGTGCGTACGCAGCCATGCGGCCAGGCCGTCGGCTCCGCCGAAACCGCCGATGCGCACCTCGCCCGGCGGCAGCCTCGGCCCGGCCACCCGCCCGGCCAGCGAGCTGGTCACCCGGGACCCCGCCGGCAGCTCCGCCACCAGCAGCCCGGCCAGCCGGCGGGCTTCCGTCGTCCCGCCGAGTACGAGCACGTGCATCGGGTCCCTCCATGGGTGAGTCGACGGGCGGCCGCGGCGCCCAACTCAAGCACACCGGTCTGCGGCCCGGCTGGACCACCGGCGCCTGTGCGACGGCCGCCACCACGGCCGCGTACACGGCCCTGCTGACCGGCGGCTTCCCCGACCCGGTGACGATCACCCTGCCCGGCGGGCAGACCCCCGCCTTCGCGCTCGCGGTGGAGGAGCTGCGCGAGGGGCGGGCCACGGCGGGGATCGTCAAGGACGCGGGCGACGACCCCGACGTCACGCACGGCGCTCTCGTACGGTCCACCGTGCGGCTACTGCCGGCCGGCTCGGGGGTGGTGTTCCGGGCCGGTGCGGGCGTGGGCACGGTCACGCTGCCCGGCCTGCCGCTCGATGTCGGCGAGCCCGCCGTCAACCCGGTGCCCCGCCGGATGATGCGGGAGCACATCGGCAGGGTCGCGGCGGCGCACGGGGGCGCGGGGGACGTCGAGGTCACGCTCTCCGTGGACCACGGTGAGGAGATCGCGCGCTCCACCTGGAATCCGCGCCTGGGCATCCTGGGCGGTCTCTCCATCCTCGGCACGACCGGTGTCGTGGTGCCCTACTCCTGCTCGGCGTGGATCGACTCGATCCGCCGGGGTGTGGACGTGGCGCGGGCCGACGGACAGACCCATGTGGCCGGGTGCACGGGCTCCACCTCGGAGAAGACCGTGGTGGCCGAGTACGGGCTGCCGGAGATCGCCCTGCTGGACATGGGCGACTTCGCGGGCGCCGTCCTCAAGTACGTACGCCGTCATCCGGTGGAGCGGCTCACCGTCTGCGGCGGGTTCGCCAAGCTGTCGAAGCTCGCCGCCGGCCATCTCGACCTGCACTCCGGGCGTTCCCAGGTCGACACGTCCTTCCTGGCCGGGCTGGCCCGGCGGGGCGGCGCGGACGAGGAGCTGGCCGCCGGGGTTGCGGCCGCCAACACGGGCCTGGCGGCACTTCAGTTGTGCCGGGCGCGCGGTGTTCCGCTGGGTGACCTGGTGGCCGTCGCGGCGCGGGACGAGGCGCTGTCGGTGCTGCGGGGCGCGCCGGTCGCCGTCGACGTCATCTGCATCGACCGGGCGGGCGCGGTGGTCGGGCGCAGCAGCGTGCGCTGAAGGCGCCTCCTCCCCCTCTCCGGAGCCCGCGAACCCCGGATCCGGGAACCTGTGAAGTGATGAGCGGGTAGTCGTAAAAACCTTTGTTTCAGGGGGAGTTCAAGGTTTATCTACGCGCGGAGCTACGAGTACCGAACGATCATTCGGGCAAATCCGACGGGTTCCCGCATGGCTATTACCGACTGGTACCGGAAGCTGCTAGAACGGGTGACGCTCCATCAACCCCCCACCCACCCCCCACACTTCGGAGGCCTGACAGCCATGTCAGTACGGAGATTCTGGGCGTCCGCATCCACTCTGATCCTCGCCGCCGTCGCTGCTCTGGGCGTGGCCCAGCCGGCCTCGGCCACCTCCTCGGCCGCCGCCGGCGGGTACGTCGCCCTGGGCGACTCGTACTCGTCCGGCGTCGGCGCCGGGGACTATCTGTCCGACAGCGGTGACTGCCGCCGCAGCACCAACGCCTACCCCTCCCTCTGGGCGGCGGCGAACTCCCCTTCGTCGTTCGCCTTCGTCGCCTGTTCGGGCGCCACCTCGGGGTCCGTGGCGAGCAGCCAGCTCGGCTCGCTGAGCTCTTCCACCTCGCTGGTCAGCGTCACCGCGGGCGGCAATGACGTCGGGTTCGCCGATGTCATGCAGGACTGCGTGCTGTCCGGCGAGGCCACCTGCCTCGCCGCCGTGAACGGGGCTGTCGGGAAGATGAACAGCACACTTCCGTCCGGTCTGAGCTCGCTCTACTCGTCCATCCACGCGAAGGCGCCCGCGGCGCATGTCGTGGTGCTGGGCTACCCCCGGTTCTACAAGATCGGCGGCAATTGCATCGCCGGTCTCTCGGAGGCGGAGCGCACCGCCATCAACGACGCGTCCGACGTGCTGAACGGCGTCATCGCCAAGCAGGCGGCGAATGCCGGGTTCACCTTCTCCAGCGTCGTCGACGAGTTCACCGGGCACGAGCTGTGCTCCGGTGACGCATGGATCCACAGCGTCTCGATCCCGGTCTACAACTCGTACCACCCCAAGGCCGTGGGACAGTCGGGCGGCTATCTGCCCGCCTTCAGTTCGGTCGCGTAGCTGTACGGAAGCGGAGGCGCGGCATCACTCCGGAGTTCCCGGCTCCGGAGTGATGCCGCGCCTCCGTCGTGTTCAGGTACGGGCGGCGGCCGCGCGCCGGTGCAGTGCCGAGGCGGTCGCCGCGGCCAGCACGGACGCGGCGGCCGCCGCCCACCAGCCCTGGCGGAACCCGTCCACGGCGAGCGCCGGGGTACGCGGGGCGCCCAGCAGGGTGACCATCAGGGCGACGCCGAGGACGGAGCCGGTCTGGCGGGCCATCGTGGTCACCGCCGAGCCGGTGGCGAACCGGGTCGGCGGCAGCGCCGCCGCAGCCGCGCCGACCAGGGTGGGGAGCGCGAGTCCCACCCCGACACCGGTGATCATCATGCCGGGCAGGAAGCCGGACGCGTAGTGCGGAGCCACGCCGAGCGCCACGGCCCACCAGGCCAGCCCCGTCCCGAACAGCAGACAGCCCAGGGCGGCGGTGCCGCCGGCACCGAGCCGGCGGACGACCGGCCCCGACGCCACCGCCAGCAGCGGGACGACCAACGGCCCCGGGGCGATGGCCAGTCCGGTCCGGATCGCCGAGTACCCCCACACCTGCTGGCACCAGAGCACCGAGGTGAGCAGCATCGCCGCGAAGGCTGCCGTGAAGAGCAGCGCGGCGAGCGTCGCGGCGGCGAAGGAGGGCGTACGCAGCAGCGGCAGCTCGACGACGGGGGCGGGGTGCCGGGCCGAGCGGAGCCAGAAGGCCGCGGTGAGCAGTACGGCGGCCGCCAGCGAGCCCAGCACGCGCGCCGAACCCCAGCCCCAGACATCGGCCTTGACCAGGCCCAGCGCCAGGGCGCCGATGGCGAGGGTGAGCAGAACGGCTCCGGCCAGGTCGGGGAAGGGCCCTTCGCGGTGCGGGCGGGCGTCCGGCAGCAGCCGCGCTCCGGCGACCAGCCCGGCCACGCCGACCGGCACGTTGACGAGGAACACCCAGCGCCAGTCCGCCGCCACCAGCAGCCCGCCGATGACGGGCCCGAGCCCGGCGGCTATCCCGCCGATCGCGGCCCAGCCGCGGATGGCCCGGGGGCGCCGCCCGGGCGGGGTGGTGACGAGCAGCAGCGCCAGCGAGGTCGGCATGAGCGCGGCGGCCCCGACGGCCTGGAGCGCGCGGGCGGCGACCAGCCATCCGACGCCGGTGGCGAGCGCGCAGAGCGCGGAGGCGACGGTGAAGACGCCGAGCCCGAGCAGGAACCCCCGGCGGTGCCCGAAGCGGTCGGCCAGCCGGCCGGCGACGACCAGCAGGGCGGCGAAGACGATCGCGTACGCGTTGAGGACCCAGGACAGCGAGGCCAGGGAGCTGCCGTCGAACGCGGCACCCAGGGCGGGGACCGCGACATTGACGATGAACAGGTCGAGATTCACGACGAAGACACCGGCCGAGACGATCCACACGGTGGCGCGCGGGGCGGCGGGGACGGGGGTCTCCACAGGGGGCGCGGCGGCCCCGGGCAGGGGTGAGTTTGATTCTCCAACCGTCATGACGGCAAGGTAGCGCCAGTGAGTTTGAGATGGCAACCTTGTAGGGATGAGTGCCGCACGCGATTCCGAAGCCCCCGCCGGCTCACCAGCCGGCACCCCCGCAGACTCCCCCGCCGCGGTGGCGGCGGGGCTGCCCGGCCGGCCCTGCTCCGCCGCGGCCGCACTGCATGTGGTGGGTGAGAAGTGGGCGCTGCTCGCGGTGCGGGAGATCTTCTTCGGCAACCACCGGTTCGAGGCGATCGCGCGCAACACGGGCGCGCCGCGCGACCGGCTGGCGGCCCGGCTGCGCTCACTGGAACAGGCGGACGTGGTCGAGCGCCGCCCGTACAACGAGCGGCCGCCGCGCCACGAGTACCACCTCACCGAGTCGGGGCGCGCGCTCGCTCCGGTGATCCGGGCGCTGCTGGACTGGGGCGACCGGTGGGTGCGGGAGGACCGGCCGGTGGTGATGGTCCACGAACCGGACGCCCCTGAACGGCACGCTCACGAACCGGACGCTGTTGAGCCGGGCACCGGCGCGGACGGCCGCGGGCGTCATGCGCACGACCTGGACGCGGCATGGGTGTGCCGGACATGCGGCCAGGAGATCGCGATGAACACGCTCAGCGTGGACGTCCGAGCCCCCGGGTGGGACCGGGCGGGCCCCGTTCCGGCCGGCTGAGGGTCGTACCGCTCGGCTCAGTACCGCTCGACGAGGTGTTCGCGGCCGGCCGGGGGTTCGTAGGGCTCGGGCCAGAAGTCGGTGATCCCGTCGATCCGGCCCTGCGCGTCGAACGTGAAGAAGTGGACGGCGTGCAGTTCCTGTCCGTCGACCGTGAACAGCGTCCGGACGGCGACCTGCCGCCCGTCCCGGTCGGCCACGATCCGCTCGACGCGCGCCCGCCAGTCCCCCGGGTACTCCCGGTTGAAGGCCAGGTACGGCTCCTTGCCGCGGATCCGCTCACGCGTCTGAGGCAGGTCGTACACCACCTCGTCGGCCAGTGTCGCCGCGAAGGTGTCCCAGTCACGGAGATCGGCCGCGGTCCAGTAACGCCCGACCGTGGCACGCGGATCAGCGGTCGGCCCGGCGGACGAGTCAGCAGACGTGGTCATGAATCCGAGTCTGGACCCCACCACTGACAATCGGGCTCACGCTTGACAGCCGGCCCCGCGGCCCGCCCCGCCCCCTACCGGGACGGGGCCGGCCGCGTCGCCTTGATCGAGTACATCAGCGGGATCCGCGGCCGCTCCGCCGGGAAGCGGAAGAAGCCGTCCGACTGGTGCTCCAGCACCGGGAAGCGGGCGAAGAGCGAGGCGTCGTGCTCGTGCAGGAACTCGATCCGCAGACCGGCCGCGCACAGGGCGGAGACCACGCTGCCCACCGGATGCTGCCACTCGACGCTGCGGTTGTGGACGGTCGGCGCGTCGAAGTCGGCGTACGTGCCCGGCGTCTCGTCCACCCACGCGTCACGGCTGAAGTAGTCGTGCACGATCCTCGATCCGGTCGCGTCGTCGAGGCAGTCGGTGAACGGATGGAACTCCGCCAGATAGAGGAACCCGCCGGGTGCGACGAGCGAGGCCGCCGTCTCGGCCCAGCGGTCCATGTCGGGCAGCCAGTTCAGCGCGCCGATCCCCGTGTAGACGATGTCGTACGAGGAGTCCGGCACGGCCTCGGCCGCGTCGTGGACGTCGGCGGCGACGAACGCCGCCCGGTCCGGACCGAGGCCCAGGTCGCGGGCGAGCGAGCGGGCGGTCTCGACGGCCGGTTCGGAGAAGTCGAGGCCGACGACCTGCGCGGCGCCGTGCCGGGCCCAGGACAGGGTGTCGACCCCGATGTGGCACTGCAGGTGCAGCAGCGTCCGCCCGGTCACGTCCCCGACCTCCGCCAGCTCGAAGGGGCGCAGGGCCTCCTTGCCCGCGCGGAAGGCGTCGAGGTCGTAGAAGTCGCTTTCGGCGTGGATGGGCACACGCTCATCCCACATCGCGCGGTTGGCCTCGCGCCAGTCGGCGGGTGTCGGGGAAGGCATGTCCGCGAGGTTATCCACAGGCTGCGGACGACGCGAACGGTTTGTCGGCGGCCCGGCGCAGAATGGGGGGCATGACTGAGACCACTGGTTCGACGACCGATTCCGTCCCGGAGTGGGAGCAGCGCTTCCGGGCCCCCCGGGTGTCGCTGCCCGACTGGGCGGAGGACGCACCGGACCGCGCGCTGTTCGTCTCCAACGCGACGGGGACGTACGAGCTGTACGCATGGGACCGGGCGACGGGCGGGCAGCGCCAGGTGACCGACCGGCCGAACGGGACGACGGACGGCGTGCTGACGCCGGGCGGCGAGGCCGTCTGGTGGTTCAGCGACACCGACGGCGACGAGTTCGGGGTGTGGATGCGCCAGCCGTTCAGTGCCGGGGGCGAGGGGAGCGCGGAGGTGACTGTGGACGAGCCGGCGGCTCCCGGGCTCGAACCGTCCTATCCGGCCGGGCTCGCCATCGGACGGGACGGAACGGCGGTGATCGGCCGTTCGACGGACGAGGACGGCACGACGGTCCATGTCGTACGGCCCGGGGCCGCGCCCGTGGAGATCTACCGCCACCGCGAGTCGGCCGGGGTCGGCGACATGTCGCACGACGGGACGCTGATCGCGCTGGAGCACACGGAGCACGGCGACGCGATGCACTCCGCGCTGCGGGTGGTGCGTGCCGACGGCACCACGGTCGCGGAGCTGGACGACACCGAGGGCGGCACGAAGGAGCTGGGGCTGGCGGTCCTCGGCTTCGCGCCGGTCGCCGGGGACACCCGGCTGCTGGTCGGGCACCAGCGGCGCGGCCGCTGGGAGCCGATGATCTGGGACCCGGTCGCGGGCACGGAGACGGACCTCGCCATCGACCTGCCGGGCGATGTGGGCGCCGAGTGGTATCCGGACGGCTCCGCGCTCCTCGTCGAGCACGGCTTCGAGGCCCGCAGCGAGCTGTGGCGGTACGAACCCGTCGCGGCGGACGGCGCCCTGGTGCGGGTGGAGACGCCCGCCGGTTCGGTCTCGGGTGCCACGGCCCGGCCGGACGGCACGGTGGAGTACCTGTGGTCGTCGGCCGCCGAGCCGCCCGTCGTCCGTTCGACGACCGGCGCCGTGGTGCTCGATCCGCCCGGGGCGAAGGCCCCGGTCTCCGTGCCGGTCGAGGACGTGTGGGTGGACGGGCCCGGGGGCCGTGTCCACGCGCTCGTCCAGCGCCCGGCCGCTCCGGCCGAGGGCCCGTTCCCGACCGTCTTCGAGATCCACGGCGGACCCACCTGGCACGACAGCGACGCGTTCGCGGCCGGGCCCGCCGCCTGGGTGGACCACGGCTACGCGGTGGTCCGGGTCAACTACCGCGGCTCGACCGGCTACGGGCGCGCCTGGACGGACGCGCTCAAGCACCGGGTCGGCCTGATCGAGCTGGAGGACATCGCGGCGGTCCGGGAGTGGGCGGTGAAGTCCGGCCTCGCGGACCCGGCGAAGCTGGTCCTGGCGGGCGGCTCCTGGGGCGGCTATCTGACGCTGCTCGGCCTCGGCACACAGCCCGGCGACTGGGCCGTGGGCCTGGCCGCGGTCCCGGTCGCGGACTACGTCACGGCGTACCACGACGAGATGGAGGCCCTGAAGGCGATGGACCGCACCCTGCTGGGCGGGACACCGGAGGAGGTGCCCGAGCGGTTCGAGGCCTCGTCACCCCTGACGTACGTCGACGCCGTGCGGGCACCCGTCTACATCTCGGCGGGCGTCAACGACCCGCGCTGCCCGATCCGTCAGGTGGAGAACTACGTGGACCGGCTGAAGGGCCGCGACGCCGTGCACGAGGTCTACCGGTACGACGCGGGCCACGGCTCGCTCGTCGTGGAGGAGCGGATCAAGCAGGTGCGCCTGGAACTCGACTTCGCCCGGCGCCATCTGGGAGACCCGGCCGAGGGGGCGTAGCGGCGGTACGGAGAGGCGAGGGACACGGCACGGGCGTGGCGTAGGAGCCGTATAAAGGGCTGCTTCCGGGGTGCCCCCGCTCCGGCGGGCCGGAGCGGGGACCGTACCGTGGAGGGGTGTACCGGTTCCTGCTGACCCCGCGATGGTGGGGGATCAACCTCTTCGTCGTGCTGGCCATCCCGTTCTGCGTGTTCATGGGCACCTGGCAGCTCGGCCGCTTCGAGGACCGCGTGCAGACGCACGAGGCCGCCGAGAAGCAGCCCGCCCCCGGCAGCCTGGCCGCCGAACCGCTCGACGAGCTGCTGCCCGTCGACACGGTGACCTCCGGCCGTCCCGCCACCGCCAGCGGCCGGTACGCCGATCAGTTCCTGGTGCCCGGAAGGAAGCTGGACGACCGCAGCGGCTTCTACGTCCTGGACATGCTGCGCACCGACGGCGGCAAGGCCCTGCCGGTGGTACGCGGCTGGCTGCCCGGAAAGGCCGGACAGACCCCGGTGCCGGCCGCGCCGACCGGCCGGGTCACCGTGACCGGCGACCTCCAGGCCTCGGAGAGCGCGGGCACCGCCGGGGTCGACGCGAAGGGCGGCCTCCCCGACGGCCAGGTCGGGATGATCAGCGCCGCGTCCCTGGTCAACCTCGTCACGTACGACGTGTACGACGCCTGGGTGACCCTTCAGGAGACCGGTGCCCGCACTCCCGCGTCCGGTACCGCCGGCGCCGCGCTCACCGACGCCCCGGGCAAGGACGGCGGCGGTCTGCGCCCCGTACCGGCCGCGGCGCCGCAGGGCAGCGGGCTCGACCTGAAGGCGTTCCAGAACCTCGGCTACACGGGCGAGTGGTTCGTCTTCGCCGCGTTCGTGGTCTTCATGTGGTTCCGGCTGCTCCGGCGCGAGGCCGAGGCGGCCCGGGACCTGCGGCTCGGCCTGATCGCCGACGAGGAGACCCCGGCGAACCCCTGACCGCCGCGGGCCTCATCCCGACGGGCCCGCACCCGGCGCCCGCGTGGCCGCAGTCGCGTCCCCGCCCCCTGTAACGACGCCTGTGTACGACGCCTGCCCCCGCGCCTACGACGAGGGTTCGAGCACGCCCGTCCGGTAGATCGTGCCCGCGCAGGCGTTGGCGATCTTCGTCTCGGCGACCGGGGCACCCGGCTCCGGCGTGTGCTGCACGGAGACGCTGCCCTGTGCCGCGCCGTCGCCCTCATCGCTGCCGAGCTGCGGTTCCGTACCCGTTTCGCCGTCCCCGGTCCCGCTGCCCGTGGTGGACCCGGCCGCGACCCCGGTGCTGCCGGCCGCGCCGTCCGTGGGTGTCGGGGAGGGTGAGCCGCCGGTGGTCGGACAGGTGTCCTGGGGCACCCAGGCGAACTGCACCTCGTAGACCATGTCCGGCTTCAGCAGGACCGTCGCCTCCTCCTCACCCGGATCGGGCAGTCCGGACGCCGGGTCCCCCTGGGTGTGCCGGACGACCACGATCCTGGCCGGGTCGGCCGCGCCCGCCGCCTGGAAGCCCACCGTGCCGCTGCTGCTCACCGAGCAGTTCTTGCCGGACACGTTGGCGATGCGGAAGGTTCCGTACACCGTGCCGTCGGCACCGGCCGCTCCGGTGCTCGCCGATGCGACTCCGAGCTGCTCGGGTGCGCAGGCCGGCATGACGGTCTCGGCGCTGGCGGCCGGGTCCGCGGGCCCGGCGGACACCTCGCCGTCCACGCCCTGCCCGCTGCTGTCCGACGGGGTGGCCGTACCGTCCGGGAGGCCGTGGTCGCCGCCCTGCTGTCCGTCGCCGCCACCGGTGCCGCCACCGTTGCCGGAGACCGCGCCCGGCTCGTCCCCGTTGCCGCCCTGCGCCTGCTCGCCGTGGCCGGCGATGGAGGGGCTGGCGGTGTTCGAGCCGTCGGAGCCCGCGACATGGACGAAGGCGGGGACCGCGGTACCGATGAGCAGGGCGGCCGCGGCCACTCCTACGAGCGCCTGCCGCCGGCGCGCACGCCGGGCGGGCACCGCGCGGTGCAGCTGGTCGAGCGTGCCCTCACCGGGTTCCAGGTCCTGCACGGCACCGCGCATCATCCGGCGCAACGCGTCCTCGTCGAGTGACGCACCGCCCGGGAAGGCGCTGCCCGGGAAGTCGCCGCCGGGGGCGCCGCCCGAGGACTCGGCGGCCCGGCCGAAGAGCGCGGCCGTGCTGCCGAACGCCGGGGTGTCGGCGTTCCCGTCGCCGGTGGGCCCACCGGCGACGGGCTGCGCGCCCTCTCCGGCCGCGCGGTCCGTGTGCGGGGTGTTCTCCGGCCCGTGGTTCACAATTCCGTTTCCAGTCCGGTCAATCCGATGTCCGCGAGAGGGCCTGCGCCGGTATCCGCTCCCGCCCTCGCGCCCGCGTTCCTCTTCGTGGTCGTGGTCGTGGCGCCGGCTCATGCCTGCGCCTCCATCACCACGCGCAGCGCCGCGATGCCCCGGGACCCGTACGCCTTCACCGAGCCCAGGGAGATCCCCAGCGTCTCGGCGACCTGCGCCTCGGTCATGTCCGCGAAGTAACGCAGCACCAGCACCTCCCGCTGGCGCCGTTGCAGCCCCCGCATCGCCTTGATCAGCGCGTCCCGCTCCAGCTGGTCGTACGCGCCCTCCTCCGCGCTCGCCATGTCCGGCATGGGCTTGGAGAGCAGCTTCAGCCCGAGGATGCGGCGTCGCAGTGCGGAGCGGGAGAGGTTGACGACGGTCTGGCGCAGGTACGCGAGTGTCTTCTCGGGCTCCCGTACCCGGTTGCGCGCCGAGTGCACGCGGATGAACGCCTCCTGCACGACGTCCTCACAGGACGCCGTGTCGTCCAGCAGCAGGGCCGCGAGGCCGAGCAGCGAACGGTAGTGGGCGCGATAGGTCTCGGTGAGATGGTCGACGGTGGTTCCGGCTGCCACGCTCTCCTCAGCGCCCTCGCGCTGCGACGGCAGCCCTGCCGGGCGAGCGGCGGGCATGGGCGCGATCACCGGCATACCGCCGGGCGCGCGGGGCCGTCTGAGCGGTCGCACCGAAGCGCCGCGCAAGGGGCCCACCACTGTGATATCGAGAACCTCTGCCACGCCAGTTGGACACGCTTCCCCCCGTCAGGGTTGTACGCATACGGCACCGCGTTTGACACCATGCGATATGCCTTCATACGTACCCGCTCTTCCCCAAATGCCCCGAATGTGCGCCTCGTCACGCAAGAAGTGACCGCTTAGACGCCTGCCACCCGACGGGTGGTTGCAACGGACCGAAAGGTCATCGTCGGACACCGCAACGTCCCAGCTCAAGAGGTTCAGACCAGCAACTTGCTCACAGGGCATTCACAGAGCGTACAAAACAGGTTCGATCAGGACCGGGGAAATTCGACAGCCACCGCTTCGGCGATCTGCGCCACGTTCAGCGCCGCGCCCTTGCGGAGGTTGTCGCCGCAGACGAAGAGTTCCAGCGCCCTGGGATCGTCCAGCGAGCGGCGGACCCGGCCGACCCAGGTCGGGTCGGTGCCCACCACATCGGACGGAGTGGGGTAGTCGCCGGCGCCCGGGCTGTCGTACAGCACCACACCGGGCGCGGTCGCCAGGATCTCGTGGGCCCGGTCGACGGCGACCTCGTTCTCGAAGCGGGCGTGCACGGACATCGAGTGCGTGCCGATCACGGGGACGTACACGCAGGTCGCGGAGACCCGCAGACTCGGCAGATCGAGGATCTTGCGGCACTCGTCGCGGATCGCCAGCTCCTCGGACGACCAGCCGTCACCGGCGTCCGTACCGGCCCACGGCACCACGTTGAGGGCGACGGGTGCGGCGAACGGACCGCCGTCCAGGTCGCCCACGACACGGCGTACGTCGCCCGGCTGCGTACCGAGTTCGGTGCCGGCCACCATCGACAGCTGCTCGCGCAGCGCGGCGACGCCTTCGCGCCCGGCCCCGCTCACGGCCTGGTAGGACGAGACGACCAGCTCCCGCAGGCCGAATTCGGCGTGCAGGGCGCCGACCGCGACGACCATCGCCAGCGTGGTGCAGTTCGGGCTCGCGACGATGCCGCGCGGTCTGATCCGTACGGCATGGGGGTTGATCTCGGGGACGACCAGCGGGACGTCCCCCTCCAGCCGGAAGGCCGCGGAGTCGTCGATGACGACGGCGCCCTTGGAAGCGGCGAGCGGCGCCCAGCGTGCGGACACCTCGTCGGGCACCAGGAACAGCGCCACGTCGACGTCGTCGAAGACGTCCTCGGTGAGTTCGAGGACCTCGGTCTCCTCGCCGCGCACGACCAGCTTGCGGCCGGCCGAACGCGGCGAGGCGATGAGTCTCACCTCGCCCCAGACATCCGCGTGCTGCGAGAGGATCTGGAGCATGACGCCACCGATCGCCCCGGTCGCGCCGACGACCGCGAGCGAAGGGCGGCGTGCGGTCATCGGCCGGTGCCCCCGTACACGACTGCCTCGTCGGAGTCGCTGTCGAGGCCGAAGGCGGTGTGCACGGCGCGCACGGCCTCGTTGACGTCGTCGGCGCGGGTGACCACCGAGATGCGGATCTCGGAGGTCGAGATGAGCTCGATGTTCACACCGACGTCCGACAGCGCCTCGAAGAAGCCCGCGGTGACCCCCGGGTTGGTCTTCATACCCGCGCCGACCAGGGAGATCTTGGCGATCTGGTCGTCGTAGCGCAGCGATTCGAAGCCGATCGTGGACCGGTTGCGCTCCAGGGCGTCGATGGCCTTGCGGCCCTCCGCCTTGGGGAGCGTGAACGTGATGTCGGTGAGACCGGTGGACGCGGCGGAGACGTTCTGCACCACCATGTCCATGTTGATCTCGGCGTCCGCGATGGCACGGAAGATCGCGGCCGCCTCGCCCGGCTTGTCGGGCACGCCGACGACCGTGACCTTGGCCTCGGAGACGTCGTGGGCGACTCCGGAGATGATGGCGTGCTCCACCTGCTGGTCCCCTTGCGGCTCGTTGCTGACCCAGGTGCCCCGCAGTCCCGAGAAGGACGAGCGGACGTGGATCGGGATGTTGTAGCGGCGTGCGTACTCCACGCACCGGTGCAGCAGCACCTTGGAGCCGGACGCGGCCAGCTCCAGCATGTCCTCGAAGGAGATCCAGTCGATCTTCCGGGCCTTCTTCACGACCCGCGGGTCGGCGGTGAAGACACCGTCCACATCGGTGTAGATCTCACAGACCTCGGCGTCCAGCGCGGCCGCGAGCGCGACAGCGGTGGTGTCGGACCCGCCGCGGCCGAGGGTCGTGATGTTCTTGCCCTCCTGGCTGACCCCCTGGAACCCGGCGACGATGGCGATGTTGCCCTCGTCGATCGAGGTCCGGATGCGGCCTGGCGTGACATCGATGATGCGCGCTTTGTTGTGGACCGAGTCGGTGATGACACCGGCCTGGCTGCCCGTGAACGACTGGGCCTCGTGGCCCAGGTTTTTGATCGCCATCGCCAACAGGGCCATGGAGATCCGCTCCCCGGCGGTCAGCAGCATGTCGAACTCCCGCCCGGCCGGCATCGGAGATACCTGCTCGGCGAGATCGATCAACTCGTCCGTCGTGTCGCCCATCGCTGACACCACGACAACCACCTGGTTGCCGCTCTTCTTGGCGTCGACGACTCGCTTGGCGACACGCTTGATGCCTTCGGCATCGGCTACGGAGGAGCCTCCGTACTTCTGCACGACAAGGCCCACGTGCGCTCCTCGCTCAATCCATTTATCGCGGTCGGCTCAGTTTAACGAGCAGTCCGGAAACGCCCCGCTGATATCACATGCTGAGATGTCCCGCTCACCACGTGATCATCGGCGTGTCGCCCCGAACTGCTCGTAGGAGGCTGCTGCCCGCCGTTCGCCCGGTCACTCCCTTATGTGTCCCAGCCCACACGACGAGCGGCGAGCTCCGCGGTCCGGGCAGGCGCCGCGCAGGACAACGCCGTGCACCTGGGGTTCATGCGGCCGCCGACCTGCGCTGCGACGGCTACCGAGGGCCAGCAACCGGCCCCTCGGCGCCCCTACTTGACCGGCCGCAGCCCCAGCGGGCCCGCGATCTCCTCGACCATCACGCGGCCCGCCTCCTCGGCCAGGTCGTCGTCTCCGGCGTCCTGGTCGGTGTCCAGGCCGTCGAGCTCCTGGAGGGGCTGGTTGAGCCGGATGTGGGCGATCAGGGACTGCAGGGCGCGCAGGGTGGCGGAGGCGGTGGAGCCCCAGTTGGAGAAGTAGGAGAACTGCCACCACCACAGGGCCTCCGTGGTGCGGTCCTCCTCGTAGTGGGCCAGCCCGTGGCGCAGGTCCGTGACCAGGTCGGCCAGGTCGTCGGAGATGCGGGCCGGGACCGGGGCCTTGCGCGGCTCGTACGGGTCGAAGACCTCGGAGTAGACGTCGATCGGCTCCAGCAGGGCGGCGAACCGCTCGCGCAGGCCGTCCGCGTCCGGCTCGGCACCGAGGTCCGGCTCGTAGCGCTCGTCGGGAAGGATGTCCTCGTACGCGCCGAGCCGGCCGCCGGCCAGCAGCAGCTGGGAGACCTGGAGGAGCAGGACCGGTACGGCCTCCTCGGGCTCCTCGACCTGGGACACCTCGGTGACCGCGACGATGAACGTCTTGATCTGGTCGGCGATCTGGACCGCGAAGTCGTCCGGGTCCTGAGTGACTGTGTTCAGCGTGGCGTCAGACATCGAGGAGACCTCCCATGGGCACGGTCGCAGACGGTGGGACGAAGATAACGGCGCTGAACGTAAAGCCGTCGTGAGACCGCGGAAGAACGGCCGGAAGAGGATCAGACATCGAGCAGGCGCCTCCCCTCGAAGGCGCGGCCGAGGGTGACCTCGTCCGCGTACTCCAGGTCGCCGCCCACCGGCAGACCGCTGGCCAGCCGGGTGACGCGCAGCCCCATCGGCTTGACCATCCGCGCCAGGTACGTCGCGGTGGCCTCGCCCTCCAGGTTGGGGTCGGTCGCCAGGATCAGTTCGGTGATGGAGCCGTCGGCGAGCCGGGCCAGCAGCTCGCGGATGCGCAGATCGTCGGGACCGACGCCCTCGATGGGGCTGATCGCCCCGCCCAGGACGTGGTAACGGCCCCGGAACTCACGGGTCCGCTCGATCGCGACGACGTCCTTCGGCTCCTCGACCACGCAGATGACCGTCCGGTCCCGGCGCGGGTCGCGGCAGATCCCGCACTCCTCCTGCTGGGCCACGTTGCCGCAGACGGCGCAGAAACGGACCTTGTCCTTGACCTCCAGCAGGGCGTGGGCGAGACGGCGCACGTCCGTCGGCTCGGCCTGCAGGATGTGGAAGGCGATCCGCTGCGCGCTCTTGGGACCGACGCCGGGCAGCCTGCCCAGTTCGTCGATGAGGTCCTGAACCACGCCTTCGTACAACGGAACGCCTTTCGGGCCGGGTCGGCCGAGTCGTGGTACGTACCGTAGGGGGTACGTACGGTCTTGGGTACGTCCGCGGTCGTACGGAACACGGCCGCGGCCGCGGGCGGTGCGCCCGCGGTCAGAAGGGGAGGCCGGGCATGCCGCCCAGGCCCTGGGCCAGCGGGCCCAGTTTCTGCTGCTGGAGCTGCTGGGCGTTCTCGTTCGCCGCCTGGACCGCCGCCACGACGAGGTCCGCGAGCGTCTCGGTGTCCTCGGGGTCCACCGCCTTCGGGTCGATGACCAGGCCGCGCAGCTCACCGGAGCCGGTGACCGTCGCCTTCACCAGGCCTCCGCCCGCCTGGCCCTCGACCTCGGTCCTGGCCAGCTCCTCCTGAGCCTCCGCGAGGTCCTGCTGCATCTTCTGAGCCTGCTGCAGCAACTGCTGCATATTGGGCTGACCACCACCGGGAATCACGGTCACTCCAGGCATTTCGACGACAAATGTTTCGGTAAGCCGAGCCTACGTGCTCCCCGGGCGGCGCGCCCCACCCACTGGCGAGCAACTCTTTCGAGTGAGTTCGGGTGGGCGATGGCTGGACTCCTATACCTGACCAGAGGCCCTGCGCACCCGGGAATACCGCGATTTCGACCCCATGGCCCACCATTCGGCGGTAGGAAGGGCATGCGTCCCGGCACACGCACGCGCATCTCCCGTCACGCAAGGTTACGCAAGGGGGACTGCGGGTCGCACCGGGCCAGTGAGCAGTGAGTGCACGGAGAGCAGAGATCCGCCCATCGTCGAGTACGCGGTCGAGCACACGCGTCGCTATGCAGCATGCAGAGGAGTACCCCGGTGAGTCAGCCGGAGATGCAGCCCGAAGGGCCGCCCCGCAACGAATCCGGTGTGCCCGGCCCGGCCGCTCCTTCCGGTACGGGCTCCGGCGCTCGGAGCCATGAGGCGCGGAGCCGGGATCTGACCGGGACACCCTTCCCGCTCGGCGACTGGGGCGAACCCGCGCAGCGGCTCGACGAGCTGTACCGGTGGGTCGAGGCCGACGCGCTGCGCACCGCCGACTGGTATCTGGGCGACCGGGTGTGGAAGCGGCGCGGCGCCAGGGCGCTGCGGCTGGGGACCGCCTTCGGGGCCGTCGCGGGCGCCGCGCTGCCGCTGCTCGATCTGACCGGCGCGCTGCACGGCGCGGCGGGCTGGGGGTATCTGTCGCTGCTGCTGGGCGCCGCGTGCATGGCGTGCGACCGCTACTTCGGACTGACCTCGGGGTGGATAAGGAATCTCGCCACGGCGCAGGCCGTGCAGCGACGGCTCCAGGTGCTCCAGTTCGACTGGGCCTCGGAGTGCGTGCGCGAGGTGCTCGGCCCGGCCGAGGGGACGGCGAGCGAGGCGGCCGAGCGGTGCCTGGGGGTGCTGCGGCGCTTCTCGGAGGACGTCACGGAGCTGGTGCGGTCGGAGACCGCGGACTGGATGGTGGAGTTCCGGGCCGGTCCCGCGCCGATGGGGATGCAGGCGCTGGTCTCCGGGGGTTCGGGCGGCGGGCGTACGGAGCCGGGTGCGCAGCCGGGACGCTTCCCGCTGCAGTCGATGAGCCGGCCGAACATGCCGCGGCAGCGGCCGCCGGAGTCCCCGCGGTGACCGGTCACCGGTGAGCACCGCGGGGGCGGCGGGGCCGGGAGGCCGGTGGCCTCTCAGCTGAAGATGATCATCGAGCCCTGGGCGAGGCTGCGGGTGACCGCCGCGTGCAGGCCGAGCCAGACGTGGCGCTCCCGGGCGAACGGGTTGTCGTCGTAGGGGATCGGACTCGCCGGTTCCTCCAGCGAGGTGGGCGCGGCGGGCGGCAGCGGGGCGGCCGGCGGATTGGCCGGATCGATGCCGATGGACGCGGCGACGAACTCCAGCTCCCGCAGCAGCCCGTGCGCCGAGCCGAGCGGGCCGCCGCCCTCCAGCAGGTCGTCGTTGGTCAGCGGCGCGGCGAAGTCCACGGGGACGTACGCGCCCGCGTGGTCGTAGTGCCACACCAGATGCGACTGCTGGGCGGTCGGCTCGAACATCTCCAGCAACTGCTCGTAGTCCCCGCCCAGTTCGTCGACGGGGGTGACGGCGAGGCCGCTGAGCTGAAGGAGATAGGCGCGGCGCAGGAAGTGCAGCGCGTCGTAGTCGAAGCCCGCGACCGGGGCCACGTCACCGGTCAGGCCGGGCATGTAGGCGTAGACGGGTACGGGCGGCAGCCCTGCCTCGCCCAGCGCTTTGTCGTAGACGGCTATCTCATCGGCGAACGGGTTGTCGGGGCTGTGGCACAGCACATCGACGAGGGGGACCAGCCACAGGTCACAGGCCACGAAGTCTCGCTCTCATGCGGGGATGCGTGCGGTGGTGCGATGGTCGGGACAGCGTAATGCGGTCGGGACGTCGCGCACAGTGCTCCCTCACGACGGACTTCGCCGGGCCGCCGCGGCCGCCCGCGCGCTCAGGCCTCCGGACGCCCCGGGTCCGCGGAACCGTCCGGTCCGTCCGGCTCCGGGCCGGGCCCGGGCGGGGCCGGATCGCCGGCCGCCAGCCGGTCCGCCCAGCTCAGTGCGTGGTTGTTGTAGTCCTCGACGGCCGCGCGCAGGGCGTCGCGGTCGCGGTGCGAGATCGCGGCGACGAGGTCGGGGTGCCCGTTCCAGAGCCAGTCCCGTACGTCCGCGTCGCCCCGCAGGTACGGCACGGCGAACACCCAGGCCTGGACGCGCAGCCGGTGGAGGAAGTCGGTGATGTAGGTGTTGCCGACGAGGGCGCCGAGCTCGCGCCAGAAGCGCAGGTCGTAGCCGATCAGGATGTCCAGGTCGCCGCCGCGCGCCGCGCGGGAGGCCTCCTCGGCGCGGCGGCGTACGGAGACGAGCGCGTCCCGGTAGGCGGTCTGCCGGGCTCCGCCGGGGGACGGCGAGGTGAAGACCTCCCGGATGACCCCGTCCATGACCAGGGTGCGGGCCTCCACCATCGCGCGGTAGTCGGCGACGCTGAACTCGTACACCCGGAACCCGCGGTGCTGGTCGGATTCGAGCAGGCCCTGTGCGGCGAGGTCGAAGAGCGCCTCGCGGACGGGCGTGGCGGAGACGCCGTACTGCTCGGCGATCTGCTTGACGGTGAACTCCCGGCCGGGCTGAAGACGCCCGGCGAGCACCTCGTCACGCAGCGCGTCCGCGATCTGCTGCCGCAGCGTACTGCGTGTGACAGCTCCGCTCGCGCGCATGGCGCCCCTCCCCTGTTTCGGCCTCGGGTCACCTTAGACGAGGGCGCGGGGAGGGGCGCGGCGGCGTTACGCGGTGTGTTCGTCGGCCACCGACAGCGCGGCGTCGAGCGCGGCCAGCCCCTCCTTGGCCTCGGCCTCGGTGACGTTGCAGGCGGGGACGGCGTGGGTGCGGTTCATGTTGATGAAGGGCCACAGGCCGTGCTTCTTCGCCGCGGCGCCGAAGGCCGCCATCGGCGCGTTGGCCTCGCCCGTCGCGTTGTACGGGACCAGCGGCTCGCGGGTCTCCTTGTCGCGGACCAGCTCCAGCGCCCAGAACGCGCCGAGGCCGCGGACCTCGCCGACCGACGGGTGGTTCGCGGCGAGCTCGCGCAGACCGGGGCCGAGGACGCTCTCGCCGATGTGGGCGGCGTTCTCGATGACCTTCTCGTCCTCCATCACATGGATGGTGGCGACGGCGGCGGCGCAGGCCAGCGGGTGGCCGGAGTAGGTGAGGCCGCCCGGGTAGGGGCGGGTGTCGAAGGTGGCGGCGATCTCGGCGGAGATGGCGACGCCGCCGAGCGGCACGTATCCGGAGTTCACGCCCTTGGCGAAGGTCAGCAGGTCGGGCGTGACGTCGAAGTGGTCGGCGGCGAACCACTTGCCGGTGCGGCCGAAGCCGGCCATGACCTCGTCGAGGACGAAGACGATGCCGTACCGGTCGCAGATCTCGCGGACACCGGCGAGGTAGCCGGGCGGCGGCGTCATGATGCCGGCCGTGCCCGGGATGGTCTCCAGGATGATCGCGGCGATGGTCGACGGGCCCTCGTAGGCGAGGGTGTCCTCCAGGTGCTGGAGCGCGCGGGCGCACTCCTCGGCCTCGGTCTGCGCGTAGAACGGCGAGCGGTAGAGGAACGGGGCCCAGAACCGGACGACGCCGGCGGAGCCGTTGTCCGACGCCCAGCGGCGCGGGTCACCGGTCAGGTTGATCGCGGTGGAGGTGGCGCCGTGGTACGAGCGGTAGGCGGAGAGCACCTTCGTACGGCCGGTGTGCAGCCGGGCCATCCGGACGGCGTTCTCGACGGCCTCCGCGCCGCCGTTGGTGAAGAAGATCTTGTCCAGGTCGCCGGGGGTGCGCTCGGCGATGAGGCGTGCGGCCTCGGAGCGCGACTCGATCGCGAAGGCGGGCGCGAAGGTCGTCATCTTCCCCGCCTGCTCCTGGATCGCGGCGACGACGGTGGGGTGCTGGTAACCGATGTTGGTGTAGACGAGGCCGCTGGTGAAGTCGAGGTAGCGGTTGCCGTCGTAGTCCCAGAAGTACGACCCCTCGGCGCCGGCGACGGCGAGCGGGTCGATCAGGCCCTGAGCGGACCAGGAGTGGAACACGTGCGCGCGGTCGGCGGCCTTCACGGCCGCCCCGGCGGCGGAGTCGGGCGTGGGATGAGGGGTCATGCGACGAGCGTAGGCGGCGGCGGACGGCGCCCGGTATGGCCACCTTGTATGGCGTGGAGCGCCTGGTTCGGCAGGATGTCGGGTCTGCGCGGGCCCCCGCTCCGTGACGGAAGGACCGGCGGCCCGGACCCACGCCGGGTGCGGGGGCACGGTGCCCGCCGGACCGCGCCCCCGCGCACCGGCACCCGCCGGTGCGAACCGCGCCGCTATTCTCGACCCCGTCCGGCGTGTCGCCGTACGGGGGAGGACTGCACACCATGGAGAAGCTCGGGTCCGCCGATCCGCAACGCATCGGCGCCTACCGGCTGCTGGGCCGGCTCGGGGCGGGCGGCATGGGCCAGGTCTATCTGGCCCGCTCGGACCGCGGCCGCGTGGTCGCGATCAAGCTGGTCCGCGAGGAGCTCGCCGAGCGGCAGGAGTTCCGCGACCGGTTCCGGCAGGAGGTGCTGGCCGCCCGCCGGGTCGGCTCGACCTGGACCGCGCCCGTGCTGGACGCCGACACCGAGGCCGCCGTTCCCTGGGTCGCCACGGGGTATGTCGCGGGCCCCTCCCTCCAGGCCACCGTCTCGGGGCGCGCGAGCACCTCGGCCGGTCCGGCCCCGGGGGCGTACGGACCACTGCCCCACCGCTCCGTGCACATCCTGGGCACCGGCCTCGCCCACGCGCTGCGCGCCATCCACGCCGCCGGGCTCATCCACCGCGACCTCAAGCCGTCCAACATCCTGCTGACGATCGACGGCCCGCGCGTCATCGACTTCGGGATAGCCCGGGCACTCGACACCGTCACCGACGGCGGCCTCACCCGCACCGGCGCCCTGGTCGGCTCCCCCGGCTTCATGTCGCCCGAGCAGGTGCGCGGCGAGCGCGTCACCACCGCGTGCGACGTGTTCTGCCTGGGCTCGGTGCTGGCGTACGCGGCGACCGGCCGGCTGCCGTTCGGCGTGGCGGCCAGCGGGGTGCACGCGCTGATGTTCCGGATCGCGCAGGAGGACCCGGACCTGACCGGGGTGCCGGCCGATCTCGTGGAGCTGATCCGGCACTGCCTGCACAAGGACCCCGGGGCCCGTCCTTCGACGGACGAGATCCTGGCGCGGCTGGACGGGGGCGACACCGTGGAGCCCTGGCTGCCGGGCGCCCTCATCGCCCAGCTCGGCCGCCACGCGGTGGGCCTGCTGGACTCGGAGGACCCGATGGACGCGGTCCCGCCCGCACCCGCACCGGCACCGGCGGACACCGCCCCGGCCGAAGCCGCACCCGCACCCGCACCCGCACCCGCTGACACCGTTCCGAACGATGGCGTCCCGACCGACGCCGTTCCGAACGACACCGTTCCGCACGACGCCGTCCCGCACGACGCCGTTCCGGACAACGCCGCCCCCGGCGGTACGGCACCCGTCCACGCGGCAGCCGCGAACCCCCCGCAGCTCCCCGCAGGTCCGCCCCCCGTCGCGCCCGCGCCCCCCGTACCCTCCGCCCCCTCCGCCCCTCCGGCCACCGTCGTCGAGACACCCGCCCCGGCCGCGCCGCCCGCGCCCTCTCCGGCCGAGCCGTCCCTCCCCGGAGCGTCCTTCCCCGCGTACGGCTATCCGCAGCAGCCCGCCCAGCCGTACCCGGTCCAGGGCTACGGCGTACCGCAGCAGCCGGCCCCCAACCAGGGCTACGCGTACGGGTACCCGCAGCAGCCGGGCTTCGGCTCCACGCCCCCGTACGGCCCGGCCCACCCGGCCGGCGGGCAGCCGACCGCGCCCGCGCGCCGGAGCACCGGTTCGACCATCGCCCTCGTCGTGATCGCCGTGCTCGTCGCCATCGGGGCCGGTGGGTCCGTCTACGCCCTGATGAACGACCGCGACGCGACCACCACGGCCGACCCCACCCGCTCGGCCGGCCCCTCCCCGGCGGACGACTCCTCCAACTCCCCGTCCCCCGACGGTCCCCCGGACCCCTCGCCAAGCGACGACGCGCAGAACGGCGACGACGACGGCATCCCGGAGGGGTACCTCGGCACCTGGTCCGGCAGCATCGACAACGCCGCCGGCCACTCCACCCGCGAACTCGTCATCCGGCAGGGCCAGGTGGGCGACGCCGTCCTCACCCTCACCGCGGAGGGCCCCATGGACACCGGCGGCACCTACCGCTGCGTCTTCCAGGCGGATCTGGCATCCGTGCCGTCCGAAGGCGAACCGGTCAGCGTCGGGCCGTCCACGGTGACGCTGGGCGAACCGATGACGTCCTGCACCCCGGGCAGTGCCACCACGCTCACCCTGCTCCCCGACGGCACCCTGAGCCGTCTCAACACGGACTCCGGCGAGAAGCTCACGTACACGAAGACCGACTGACCCGGCTCAGGCCGCACCAGCCCGGCACCGGCGAACCCCGCCCCTACATCAGCGGCTTGACGGACATGAGCAGGTGCTGGTGGGTCCCCCCGGCCGGGCCCGTCGCGTCCTCCCGCGTCGCATGCCCGGTGACCATGGCGCGCTGCCCCGGACCCATCAGGTGGAACCGGATGACCGGGGCGTCGAACGAGGACAGCGCGTCCATCAGGTACGACGGATTGAAGGCGACCGTCAGCTCCTGGGTGCCCACCAGTTCGGCGGGCAGCCGCTGGGAAGCCACGTCGTCCTCGTAACCCGCCTGGAGAAGCACCGAACCGTCACGGAAGGCGAATTGGAGCGGACTGTCGCCGTCCGCCACCACCGAGACCCGCTTCACCGCCTCGACCAGGGGCTCGCGCTCGGTCACCGCCGTGACCGGGTCCGCCATCGCGAACAGCTTGTCGTGGCGCGGCAGTCGGCCGTCCAGGAGCCGGACCGTCGTGCGCGTCCCGGCCAGCTCGAAGCCGGCCGACCCGCCGTCCAGGGCGAGGCTGACCAGGCCCGCATGGCCGAAGGAGCGGGCGATCTCGGAGAGTCTGCGGGCCGAGACCAGGACATCGGCCGTGACGTCCGCCGCCGCGGGCTTCCACCCCAGCGTGCGGACCGCGAAGCGGTACCGGTCGGTGGCCGCCAGGGTCATCCGGTCGCCGTCGAGCCCCAGCCGGATGCCGGTCAGCGCCGGCAGGGTGTCGTCCCGGCCCGCCGCCACCGTCACGTCCGCGACGGCCGCCGCGAACTCCCCTGCGTCCACCGCCCCGAGGACCTCCGGCAGCGGCGGCAGCGCCGGATAGTCGTCGAGCGGCAGCACCGAAAGACCGAATCCCGCACCGCTGCCCGTCACCGTGAACCGGGAGCCCTCCACGGCGCATTCCACCGCCCCCTCGGGCAGCACCCGGCACACGTCCAGCAGCCTGCGGCCCATGACCAGCACCTTGCCGGGCCGTACGGTCTCGGCGTCCACCTCGATCCGGGCGGACGCCTCGTAGTCGAGGCCGGAGATGCCGAGCCGGCCGTCCGCGGCCTCCAGCAGCAGACCGCCCAGCACGGGAACGGGAGAGCGGGTGGGAAGCACCCGGGCCGCCCAGGCCACCGCGTCGGCCAGCCGGCCGCGCTCGATCCGGAACTCCATGGTGGTGACCTCTCCTCGCACGCCGGCCGTTTCAGGCTTCCGACGTTAAGGGGCACCACTGACAACGCGACGAAGAGGCGGTTGCGGCCGACGACAGCGGCCACCCCCGTGAGCCGCTGCCGTCGTCCCCCGTGCCTCTCCCCCGAAAGGCCCGCAACCGCGTTCGGACTCTAGGTTGCGGGGTAGTCGACGCGAAAGATTCAGTTCGCACGGTGTGGCCGGACCGGGGTATCAGTTCGCACAGCCAAACCGGTACTCTGCACTCCGGTTTTCGGCGGGAGCGGGGGAACAGTGCACGCGCGGAGACGGGCGGACGACGTCATTCGGATGCATGGACTGGCCCGGTCCGGCGGCTCGCAGGAGCTGCTGCGCTGGGTGTCGGGCCGCGCGGACGGCTGGGCGGGACTGCTCGACGGCGACGGCACCGTCCTGCACGGTGTCGCCCGGGTCCCCGATGCCGCGAGCGCCGGATCGGCCGTCCTCGCTGCCGACTGCGCACGGGAGCTGTCCGCGCTCGGCGCCCGTTCCTCCTCCTTCGACAAGGGGCCGCACACCGCGCTGCTGTTCGCCCTGGACGGGCCGCCGGACGTCACTCCGCCCGTCCTCGCCGTCGTCGGCCGGCGCCCGCTGCCGGACGGGCTCTCCACCCTGCTCGCCGACGCCGCCCTGCCGCTCGCCATGTGCTGGGCCGCCGAGACCGTCGAGCGCAAGCGCCGCCGCGTCGACCTGGCGGAGTCCCGCGGCCGGGAGGCGGTGCTGCACCTGCTGATGACCGGCCAGCTGTCGATCGCGCACCAGGTCGCGGGCGCCCTGAAGCCCAGCCTGCCGAACCCGGTCCGGGTCTGTGTCGTCGAGTGCGCCGGCCGCGACCGGGACGAGGTGGCCCGGGTCTGCGCGGAGCTCTCCGGCGGCCGGTCCTGGATCGTGCGGTGCCCGGTGTACGCACACCATCTGATCCTCATCGCGCCCGCGGGCCCCGAACCGGCGGACGCGCGGCTCGGCCCGCGCGTCGCCTCGGTGGTGGACGACTGCGTCGTCGGCATCAGCGAGGACGTGGCGCTGCCCGACACCGCGACCGCGTACCGCCAGGCGTTCCACGCGCTCGCCGTCGCCCGCGGGCTGCCGGAGCGGGTCGCCCGCTTCGGCGCCGCGCCCGGACTCGCCCTGGTGACCGGCGCCGAGGGCGCCCTGTGGGCGGATGCGCTCCTCGCCCCGCTGCTCGCCCATCTGCCGCGGCGCAGCCAGGACCCGGGCAGTCAGGAGCTGGCGGCCACGCTCGCGTCCTGGCTCGCGTTCTCCTCGCACGCGACCGAGCACCTGAAGATCCACCGCAACACGCTCTCCGCGCGGCTGCGGCTGATCGGTGAACTGCTGGGCCTGGACCTGCACAAGGTGGCCGACCAGTCCGCCCTCGATCTCGCCCTGTGCATCCGCGCCACGCCCGCCCTGCCGCGGCCGGCGGGTCCGGGCGGGGGCCCGTCCGGACCGCCCGGGCACTCACTGGACGACATCCTGCTCCTGCCCGCGGTCCATTCCTGGGCGGTGCAGCAGTTGCGGCCGCTCGGCGGAGCGGAGGCGGCAGGCGGGACGGAGAAGGCCGGCGGCACCGCGGATCCGTGCACCACGCTGCGTACCTGGCTGGAGTGCGAGGCCCAGCTCGGCCCGGCCGCGGACGCGCTGGCCATCTCCGTGCCCGGTATGCGCAAGCGGCTGACCCGGCTGGAGACCGTCCTCCAGCGCTCGCTCCTGCGGACCCCCAGCGCCCGCTACGACCTGTGGCTGGCGTTCCGGGCGCTGGACCTCGCGGCGGACGGCGGCTGAACCGCAACGGGGGGTGCGCCGGGCCGTCGGCCCCGACGCACCCCCCGTTCCACGGGAGTTCAGCCGGTCAGCAGCTGAGGTTGGAGCCGGCCGTGGTGCCGAGGATCTGCACGAAGGCCTGGTACTTGTCGATGCGGCTCTGGACCTGGGCGGGGTTGCCGCCGTTGCACTCCAGCGAGCCGTTGATGGAGCGGATCGTCTCGCCGAACCCGGCGCCGTTCACCATGGCGTTGTGGGGGGTCATGGTGCCCGGGCCGTTCTGGGTGTTCCAGTACCAGAGGCCGGTCTTCCAGGCCACGGACGCGTCCTGCTCGACCAGGTAGGGGTTGCCCAGCAGGTCGATGCCGAGCGCGTCACCGGCGGCCTTGTAGTTGAAGTTCCAGCTGAGCTGGATCGGCCCGCGGCCGTAGTACGCGGCCGTGCCGGCGGGGCAGCCGTAGGACTGGCTGGTGTCGCAGTAGTGCGGGTAGTTGGCCGTGTTCTGCTCGACCACGTACACCAGACCGCCGGTCTCGTGGCTGACGTTGGCGAGGAAGGCCGCGGCCTCCTGCTTCTTCACCGCGTCGCTGCCGGTGTTGGCGAAGCCCGGGTAGGCGCTCAGGGCGGCGGTCAGACCGCTGTAGGTGTAGAAGGAGTTCCGGCCCGGGAACATCTGGTTGAACTGCGCCTCGCTGACGACGAAGCCGTCGGAGGACCCCGGGTCGCCCGGGTCCGTGCCGCCGCCTCCGCAGCTGCCCTGGTCGGCCCAGACGTCGGAGCTGCCGGGGGTCTCGTTCTGGGTCCACCACTTGGCGGTCCAGTTGTGCCCGTTGTACGAGGCCGCGCCACCGCCGGTGTAGACGGAGGAGGAGTTCCAGGCAGCCGCGCACTCGGCCGCCGAGGCGGTGGTGGCGGGAAGAATGACGACCGTCGCGAGGACCGCGCCCAGCGCGGCGATCAGGCCCATGATGCGTTTGATCATGTGATCACTCCTTCGGCGCGGCGCACCGAGCTCATCGGTGCGCCGCCATGGGGGGTGCCGACACTCAAGCGGTGATGGTCTGGACCTGTCAAGGTCTAGACCATAGTGAGGAAACCTTCCGGACGCTGCCCTCCCGCGCCCCCGCGAATGGGCTCCCCGCCCCGAAAGAACCCCTCAACAGCGGTGATTCCGGAGGCAGTCAGTCCGGATCATGGGCCGGAACCCCGGCGCGCCCGAAGGTAAAAACCTTCGGGCGCGTCCAGCATGCGGGACACCGGACTGTCCGGCCGTTCAGTGCCGGGCACGCCCGCGAGCGGTCAGCAGGTGAGTCCGGAACCGGGGTCGGTGCCGATGACGCCGGTGATCCGCTCGTACTTGGCGACCCGCGCCTGCACGGACGCGGGGTTGCCGCCGTCGCACTCCAGCGCCCCGTTGAGCGAACGGATGGTCTCACCGAAGCCCGCACCGCCGACCATGGCGTCGTGCGAGGTCATGGTGCCCGGGCCGTTCTGGGTGTTCCAGTACCAGAGCGCGGTCTGCCAGGCGACCGACGGATCGCGCTCCACCAGCCACGGGTCGTTCAGCAGGTCGAGCCCGAGGGCGTCGCCCGCGGCCTTGTAGTTGAAGTTCCAGCTGAACATGATCGGGCCGCGTCCGTAGTACGCGGTCTGGCCGGCCGGGCACCCGAACGGCTGGCTGTAGTCGCACTTGCGCCAGTAGTTGGCCTCGTTGATCTCCTTCACGTACTGCAGGCCGACCGACTCGAAGTCGGCGTGCGTCAGGAACGCCGCGGCCTCCCGGCTCCTGGTCGCCTCGGTCCCGGTGTTCGCGAAGCGCGGGTAGGCGTGCAGGGCGTCGATCAGGCCCTGGTACGTGTAGAAGGCGTCGCGGTCCGGGAAGATCTCGTCGAACTCCGCCTCGCTGATGACGAAGTCGGAGACCCCTCCCGTACAGGCGCCGCGGTCGGACCAGACGGTGGTGGCGCCCGGATTCTCGTTCTGCGTCCACCACTTGGCCGTCCAGTTCGGCCGTGGTGCGAGACGGTGCCGCCTGCCGTGTAGGCGGTCGAGGAGCTCCAGAGGGGCGCGCACCCGGCCGGGCCGGCGGGGGCCGCGTGCGCGGGAACGGGGAGGAGGACCGCCGTCGCGACGACGGCACCCAGTGCGGTCAGAAGGCTCTTGATGCGGTTCAAGCGCTGTTCACTCCTTCGACAGGGCGCCCGAACGGGCTCCGCATGCCGCCGGGCATCCCGACACCCAACCCCGATTGGTCTGGACCTGTCAAGGTCCGGACCAACTGCCCCGCTCTCCGAACGGCGACGAACGGCGGACGAACACCTGGCGACGGGACCCGGTACTCACCGCCACCCGCACCCCGCGCCCCATACGGTGACCCGCACTCGTACAGACGTCCGGCAGCCGAGGGGGAACGGGCCGTGGAGTGGTTCAGCGCCGAGAACATCGTGGCCGTGCTCACCGCGGTGCTGGGCGTCCTCGCCTCCGTGGGCGTGCTCTGGTACGAGCGCCGGGTCCCGCGCCGCAAACGCATCGGCTACCGCGTCCAGATGGACACCCCCATCGGCAGCGACGTCAGCCAGGCGCGGGCCAACGTACGGCTCGGCCTGTTCGACGAGACCCCGGACATGGCCGACGCCACCCTCGTCCTGCTCCGCATCGAGAACGACGGCTCGCAGTCCGTCGACCGCGGCGACTACACCGGACCGGACGGACAACTCCACGGACTGGTGGTCGAGTTCACCGAACGGCGGGTACGCGGCATCGCCGTCACCCACTCCCCGGGCGCCGACCACCTCATGGAGCACTTCACCCCGTCCGAGGGGCTCCGCGGCAGCGGCTCCCTCATCCGGCTGCCGCGCGTCCCGCTCAACCGGGGCGAGCACTTCAAACTCCTGGTCCTGCTGACCGGTTCGCACGTGGGCAGCCCCATCCGCATCACCGGCGGCATCCGGGACGGCGAGGTGCGGCCGAACACCGCGGCCCGCCCGGACGAGAAGCCGCCGCTGTTCGGCCGGGCCGCGCGCTTCATCACCGTCGCCCTGACCGTCTGCGTCATCACGCTGGCCTCGATCATCCTGGTACGGGACGACACCCCGCCCCCGATCGGCTGCGCCCGCGGCGAGCTGACCGTGACCGGCTCCACGGCGTTCGAACCGGTCCTGCGGGAGCTGGCGGAGAAGTACGGCAGGGCGTGCGAGGGCGCCACCGTCACCGTGGACGCGCACGGCAGCACCGCCGGCATACGGGAACTGGCCGAACGGGGCGCCGCGGCCGGGAAGTCCGGATCGCCCGCCCTGCTGGCCCTCTCCGACGGTCCGAAGCCGAGCGGCTTCCCGCAGCTGCGCGAGAACCGCGTCGCCGTCTCGCTGTTCCGCCTCGTCGTCAACGACAAGGTGCCACTGAAGAACCTGACCACCGCCACCGTGCGCGCCGTCTACCGCGGCGAGATCCGCAACTGGCGGCAGCTCGGCGGCCCGGACCTCCCCGTCCTCCTGGTCAGCCGGGACGCCAACTCCGGTACCCGCGAGGTCTTCCAGCGCCGCGTGCTGGGCCGCAACGAACCCGCCCAGTCCTCCCGCGACTGCACCACGAAGGACGACCCCGAGGCCCCGGTCATCCGCTGCGAACTCGACTCCACGGACCAGGTCCTGGCCGAGACCGGCCGGCTCGACGGCGCGATCGGCTACAGCGAACTGCGCTCCGGCACCAAACCGCCCGGCGCGCACCAGATCGCGATCGACGGGGCCATCCCGTCCGCCGACACGATCGCCACCAGCAGCTATCCGTACCGGGAGATCGAGTACGCGTACACGTACGGCAGCCCGCCCGCCGACTCACTGGTCTCCAGCTTCCTCGCCTACCTCAGCCGGGGCAGCGGCCAGGACGTCATCCGCACCCACGGACACCTGCCGTGCGCGACGCCTCAGGGGCTGCGGATCTGCGGGGAGGAATGAAAGGGGCGGCCGGCGCGCACTCCGCGCACCGGCCGCCCCTCACGGTGTTCCCTGCAGGAACGAGACGGTGTTCCCTACAGGAACGAGTTGATCTCGATGGTCTCGGTCCGGCCGGGGCCGACACCGATCGCGGAGATCGGGGCGCCGGACATCTCCTCCAGCGCCTTCACGTAACCCTGCGCGTTCTTCGGCAGCTCACCGAAGGTCTTCGCCTTGGTGATGTCCTCCGACCAGCCCGGCAGCATCTCGTAGACCGGCTTCGCGTGGTGGAAGTCGGTCTGGTTGTACGGGAGCTCCTCGACGCGCTTGCCGTCGATCTCGTACGCCACGCACACCGGGATCTGCTCCCAGCCGGTCAGCACGTCCAGCTTGGTGAGGAAGAAGTCGGTGAGGCCGTTGACCCGGGTCGCGTACCGCGCGATCGGGGCGTCGAACCAGCCGCAGCGGCGGTCACGGCCGGTGGTGACACCGCGCTCGCCACCGATCCGGCGCAGCGCCTCGCCGTCCTCGTCGAGCAGCTCCGTCGGGAACGGACCGGCACCGACACGCGTCGTATAGGCCTTGAGGATGCCGATGACCCGGCTGATCTTCGTCGGTCCCACACCGGAACCGGTGCAGGCGCCGCCCGCGGTCGGGTTCGACGAGGTGACGAAGGGGTACGTGCCGTGGTCGACGTCGAGCAGCGTGCCCTGGCCGCCCTCGAAGAGGACGACCTTGCCCTCGTCGATGGCGTTGTTCAGGATCAGCGTGGTGTCGGCGACGAAGGGCTTGATCTGCTCCGCGTACTGGAGCATGTCCTCGACGACCTTGCCCGCCTCGATGGCGCGCCGGTTGAAGACCTTGGCCAGAAGCTGGTTCTTCTGCTCCAGGGCCGCCTCGACCTTCTGCTCCAGGATCGACTCGTCGTAGAGGTCCTGGACGCGGATGCCGACCCGGTTGATCTTGTCGGCGTACGTCGGGCCGATACCGCGGCCGGTCGTACCGATCTTGCGCTTGCCGAGGAACCGTTCCGTCACCTTGTCGACGGTGACGTTGTACGGGGTGATCAAATGAGCGTTACCGCTGATCAGCAGCTTGGACGTGTCCACGCCGCGGTCGTTCAGCCCACTCAGCTCGGAGAGCAGGACCGCAGGGTCGACGACGACACCGTTACCGATGACCGGGGTACACCCCGGTGAAAGGATTCCGGAGGGGAGGAGATGAAGTGCGTACTTCTGGTCACCGACGACCACCGTGTGGCCGGCATTGTTGCCGCCTTGGTAGCGCACCACATAGTCCACGGATCCACCGAGGAGGTCGGTGGCCTTTCCCTTGCCCTCGTCACCCCACTGAGCACCGAGCAGCACAAGTGCGGGCACAGGCGTACACCCCTTCCGGGCGGGGCATGTCCAAGGTCAGGGGGCGTACGTAAACGTCGTACATGCCGTACGACGTTGTACGACAAGGCCTGAACCGTCGAACCGGGTGCCCCGGAATAGACGAAGCCCCTGGCGCAATAGCGCAAGGGGCTCTTGCACCAAGATGCTACCCGAGGAAGGACCGAGGTGTCGGCTGCCCAGCCCCCCGGTAACGGTGCGCCCCATTTGCTGGTGGTGATCGATCCGGTCGCCCGCCGGACGGACGGCGAGTCCGTCCGGATCGCCAAAGACGTGCTGAGCGCCGGTTCGCACGCCAAGATCTGCCTCCCCGACAACCCCGAGGAGTTCGCCCGGGCCCTGTCCCGCCGGGGCACCCGGAGGCCGGTGGTGATCGGCGACGACCGGACGCTGCGGCGTGCGGTGTCCCTGCTCCACCGGGAGCGAGAACCGGCCATGAGCGCCCTCTCGCTCATCCCGGTCGGCGCCGCGGCTGCGCTGGAACTCGCCCGTTCGCTCGGCGTGCCGATGAGCGCGGTGGCGGCGGCGCGGACGGCACTGGACGGCGTGGTGCGCCGGCTGGACCTGCTGGTCGACGACAGCGACGGCGTCGTCCTGGGCGCGCTGCGCATCCCGGCCCTGACCGGCCCACCGGGCGTCCGGACGGACCGCGCGGGCGTCACCGCGGTCTGGGACACCTGCCGCTCCCTGGTCCGCACCCTGGTCCACCCCACCCCCTCGGCACCCCCCGCACAGGCGCCCACGCACCGCCTGCGCGTCGAGGCGGACGGCGTCGTGCTGAACGACCTGGGCCGACCGGTCGAATGGGTGACGGTGACCTCGGGCTGCGGCGACGACGGCCTCGCCGAGGTGACGATCCACGCCCCGGACGGCGCCCCGGTCACCACGGAGGCCAAGGCCGTCACGGTCTCCGGCGCGGACTTCCGCTATCGCGCGGACATACAGGTCGGGGGGCCGGTACGGACCCGGACGTGGACGGTACGGGCGGGGGCCTGGGGGCTGATGCTGCCGGAGGCGGAGGGCTGAGCCCGGACCGAAGCGCCTGAACGGCGGACACCTCGGTCCGCCGTTCAGGCGTCCCGCGCGCCCTCAGCCGCCGGCAGGTCGAGCGTTTTGCGGTGTTCCTCCCAGCGGTCCATCATCGCGCCCAGCTCCGACTGCATGAACTCGAAGAACGCCGCCGTCTCCGCGATCCTGGCGCCCGCCGGGGTGTGCTCGCCCAGGGTGCGCGCCCCGTCCCTGAGGGTCTGCTCCCAGCGGGTGAGCACCCGGTCGCGGCTGGCGAACGTGGTGTACCAGATCTCGTTGTGCAGGCGGTAGCGGTCACGGCGCGAGCCCGGGTCGCGTTCGCGGCCGACCATGCTGACCTGGGTGAGGTAGTTGATCGCGCCGGACACGGCCGCGGGACTGATCTGCAGGGCCAGGGCCAGCTCGGCCGAGGTCATGGAGGCGTCGTCGTCGGCGAGCAGGGCGGCGAAGACGCGGGAGGCCATCCGCTGCATCCCCGCCTCGGTCATCTCGGACGCGAACCGCTCCACGAACCGCGCGACCGCGTCCGGGTCCCGCTGTCCGCGCTCCCGGCCGGCGCCCCACGGATCGCGCGCTCCCCCTGCGGACTCGCTCTCGCTGCTCATCGGTCCTCGTCCTCCCTGCTCCCTGCGTCCCCCGGTCACGTACGCCTCTGACTTTATACGCTTCCTTAACTTCACAAAATTGTGAAAGTAGCGTACGTTCAGAATCATGACGAAGGCAATCACCGTGGCCGGACTGCACAAGTCGTTCGGCCGGACGCATGCGCTGGACGGGCTCGACCTGACCGTCGAGTCCGGTGAGGTCCACGGCTTCCTCGGGCCCAACGGCTCGGGGAAGTCGACCACCATCCGGGTCCTGCTGGGCCTGTTGCGGGCCGACTCGGGTGCGGCCCAGCTGCTCGGCCGCGATCCCTGGCGCGACGCCGTGGACCTGCACCGGCGGGTGGCGTACGTCCCCGGGGACGTCACGCTGTGGCGCAACCTCTCCGGCGGCGAGGTGATCGATCTGTACGGGCGGCTGCGCGGCGGTCTCGACGAGACCCGGCGCGCCGACCTCGTCGACCGGTTCGAGCTCGACCCGACGAAGAAGGGGCGGACGTACTCGAAGGGCAACCGGCAGAAGGTGGCCCTGGTCGCCGCGTTCGCCTCGGATGTCGATCTGCTGATCCTGGACGAGCCGACCAGCGGGCTGGACCCGCTGATGGAGGAGGTCTTCCAGAGCTGTGTCGCGCAGGAGCGCGACCGCGGGCGGACGGTCCTGCTCTCCAGCCACATCCTCAGCGAGGTCGAGTCGCTCTGCGACCGGGTCAGCATCATCCGCCAGGGCCGGACGGTGGAGACCGGTTCGCTGGCCGGGATGCGTCATCTGACCCGGACGAACATCACCGCCGAGCTGCTGACCGATCCGAACGGCCTGGCGCGGCTGCCCGGGGTGCACGATCTCGACATCCGGGGCCGGCAGGTCTCGCTCCAGGTCGACACGGACCGGCTGGACGCCGTCCTCAAGTCGCTCTCCGCGTCCGGGGTCCGGTCGCTGACCAGCACCCCGCCCACGCTGGAGGAACTCTTCCTGCGGCACTACACGACGGACGCGGAACAGGGCGCGGAGGTGGCGGCGCGATGACTGCCGTGACCATGAGGACGACGGCCGGCGCCGGACGCCGGACGGCCGGGACCGGGCAGCTAGCCGGGACCTGGACCCTGCTGAGGCTCGCCCTGCGGCGGGACCGGATCATCCTGCCGGTCTGGGTGGTCGTCCTCGGCGGCTCGTTCTCCTCCGTGGGCCAATCCATCTCCTCGCTCTACGACACGGCAGGACAACGCGCGGAGCTCGCCGCGTCGATGAACGGCAACAGCTCCGTGCGGGCGATGTACGGGCCCGTGTTCGGCGACTCCGTGGGCGGGCTCGTCAGCTGGCGCATGATCGCCTTCGGGTCCGCGCTTGCCGCCGTGATGAGCCTGGTCGTCGTCGTGCGCCACACCCGCGAGGAGGAGGAGACGGGCCGTCAGGAGATGCTGTCCTCCGCCGTGGTGGGGCGCCGGGCCCCGCTCACCGCGGCGCTGCTCGCCGCGCTCGTCGCCGATGCGGCACTGGCCCTGATGATCGTGGCGGGCATGGCCGGTTCGGGTGCGGGCGGCGCCGGAGCGGTGGCCCTCGCGCTGGCCGTCGCCGGGGTCGGCGCGCTGTTCGCCTGCACCGCCGCGATCGCGGCGCAGTTCACCGAGAGCGCCCGGCTCGCCAAGGGGCTGACGGCCGCGGTGATCGGCGCCGCGTTCGTCCTGAAGGCCGCGGGCGATTCCGCGACGGACGACGGCTCGTCCGTCCTCACCTGGCTCTCCCCCCTCGGCTGGGCGGAGAACGTCAGACCGTACGCCACCGAGCGGTGGTGGGTGCTCCTCGTGATCGCCGGCGCGGTGGCCGTGCAGTGCGCCGTGGCCTACGCGCTGGCAGGCCGCCGCGACGTCGGCATGAGCTTCCTGGCGACGCGGCCGGGACCCGCCCGGGGCCGGCTCTCCACCGCCTCCGGACTCGCGGTGCGCCTCCAGCGCGGGGCACTCCTGGGATGGACGGCGTCGTTCGCCGTCGTCGGCTTCGTCTTCGGCGGGCTGACCGGCGGGGCGGCCGATCTCGTCGGGGACAACGAGAAGACCAGGGAGATCTTCGAGCGGATGGGCGGACAGTCCGGTCTGACCGATGCCTTCCTCGCCTCGATGGTCTCCGTCCTCGGCACGGTGGCGGCCCTGTACATCGTCTCCTCGGTGCTGCGGCTGCACGGCGAGGAGAGCGCCGGGCGCGCGGAGCCGGTGCTCGCGGGCGGGGTCGGCCGGATCGGCTGGGCGGCCGGCCATCTGCTCATCGCCTTCGGCGGCGCGGCCCTGATCATGACGGTCGGCGGCCTCGGCCTGGCGGCCGGCTACGGACACGAACTCCCCGCCGTGCTCGGCGCCTCTCTGGTGCAGCTGCCCGCGGTCTGGCTGCTGGGCGGGGTGACGGTCCTGCTGTACGGGGCGCTGCCGAAGGCCGCCGCGGCCGGCTGGGGGCTGGTCGGCCTCTGTCTGGCGCTCGGCTGGATAGGCCCCGCCCTGGATCTCCCGCAGCCGGTGATGGACGTCTCGCCCTTCACCCACCTGCCCAGGCTGCCGGGGGCGGCGGGCATGGAGTGGGGGCCGGTGGTGCTCCTCACCGCGGGCGCGGTGGTGCTGGTGGCCGGCGGCCTGGCGGCGCTGCGGCGGCGGGACATGCTGAGCTGAGGGGGCGGCCGGGCGGGGAGGAGTGGGGCGGCCCGCCCCTCCCCCGGGCGGGGAGGAGTGGGGGCGAGGCCCTCCACTCCTCCCCGCCCGCTCCTCAGAGCTCGACGTGCAGTTCCTTCACGCCTCGGATCACGTAGCCCGGATTCCATTCCGGTTCCGCGACCAGCCGCATACCGGGCGCCCGGCGCAGCAGTTCGCCGAAGGAGGCGGTCAGTTCCACCCGGGCCAGCGGCGCCCCGAGACAGAAGTGGATACCCGCGCCGAAGGTGATGTGCGGGTTCTCCTGCCGGGACAGGTCCAGCGTGTCCGGGTCCGTGAAGCGGGCCGGGTCGCGGTTGGCCGAGCCGAAGAGCAGGGCCACCTCCGAGCCGCGCGGAATGACCGTGCCGTCGATCTCGATGTCGTCGAGCACCCAGCGCTCGAACATCTGCAACGGGGTGTCGTACCGCATCAGCTCCTCCACCGCGGTGGGCAGCAGCGCGTGGTCCGCCCGCAGCGCGGCCAGCTGCTCCGGGTGGCGCAGCAGCGTCCACCAGCCGTTCACGGTGGTGTTGACGGTCGCCTCGTGTCCCGCGTTCAGCAGCAGGACGCAGGTGGAGACCATCTCCTGCTCGGTCAGCCGCTCACCCTCGTCGTGGGCGGCGATGAGCGCGGAGATCAGGTCGGTCCCCGGGTTCCCGCGCCGCTCCGCGATCAGTTCGCGCAGATACGCGGAGAAGTCGAGGGAGGCGCGGACGGCGGCACGGGCCGTCTCCTCGGACGGGTTGAGCTCGAACATGCCGCAGATCGCCGCCGACCAGGGCCGCAGCAGGGCGCGGTCGGACTCCGGGATTCCGAGCATCTCGGCGATCACGGCGACGGGCAGCGGCTCGGCAACGGCGGTCAGCAGATCGCCGCCGCCCTGCGCGACGAAGTCGTCGACGAGTCCGGCGGCCAGCCGCTCGACGGTCGGGACGAGCTGCTCGACCGTGCGCGGGGTGAAGGCCTTGGAGACGAGCCGCCGGATGCGGGTGTGGTCCGGCGGCTCCAGGTCCAGCAGCCCCTGCCCGTTGAGCGTCTCGAACGGCTCGTGCGCGGCGGGCGGCGGCGTCCGGCCGAACTCCTCGTGGGTGAACCGGTGCAGATACGTCCGGCCAAGCCGCCGGTCGCGCAGCAGCGCCGACACGTCGGCGTGGTGCGGGACGAGCCACTGGTCGGTCGGCTCGAAGTAGTGCGCCCGGCCGGTGGCACGCAGCTCGGCGTAGGCAGGGTACGGGTCGGCGACGAACGCCGCCGACCAGGGGTCGAACGGGGCGGCGGGGCCGGAGTCGGCACGCGTGGGCAGGTCCATCCCCGATCTTCGCACGGAATCCCGGCTTGCAGGTCGGGCGGGACGCCATCTCGTGGCTGCTGTGACGTGATGGTCAGAGCGGACGTTTCTGCTGCTCGATGTACTGCTTGACGATGCTCAACGGTGCTCCGCCGCAGGACCCCGCGAAGTAGGACGGGGACCAGAAACGGCCGTGCATGACTGCCCGGTCGGTGCGGCCGGTGAACTCCTGGCGCAAGTACCGAGAGGAGACCCCTTTGAGGGAGTTGACCAGTATGGACAGCTGGACCTTCGGTGGGAGGGCGGGGAGGAGTCACGGAGCGACGCTAACCGGCCACCCGCGCCCGGGCCCGCCCTACCGGGGACGGCCCTGCCCTGCCAGGGCCGGAAGCGCCGCAAGCGTCCCGCCTCACGACGGCGTGACCAGCCGGGCCTCGTACGCGAAGACGGCGGCCTGTGTGCGGTCGCGCAGGCCCAGCTTCACCAGGATGCGGCTCACATGCGTCTTGATGGTGGACTCGGCGACCACCAGGTGCGAGGCGATCTCCGCGTTCGACAGGCCCTGCGCGATCAGGACGAGCACCTCCGTCTCGCGCTCGGTGAGATCACCGATCTGGGCAAGGGCCGGCGGGCGCGGGGCCGCGGCGAGCTTCGAGAACTCGGTGATCAGCCGCCGGGTGACCGTGGGGGCGAGAAGAGCCTCGCCGGAGGCCACCACCCTCACTCCGTCGGCCAGTTGGCGGGCCGAGGCGTCCTTGAGGAGGAAGCCGGACGCACCGGCGCGCAGTGCCTGGTAGACGTACTCGTCGAGGTCGAAGGTGGTGAGCACCAGCACCTTCGCGTCCGCGTCGGCGGCGACGATCTCACGGGTCGCCTCGATGCCGTTGAGCTCCGGCATCCGGATGTCCATCAGCACCACGTCGGGGCGGAGCGCCGCGACCTGCGAGACGGCCTGGCGCCCGTCGACGGCCTCGCCGACGACCTCGATGCCCGGCATCGCGTTGAGCAGCACCGAGAAGCCCTCGCGGACCATCATCTGGTCGTCGACGATCAGCACCCGGATCGGCGCGGCGGCGGGCGTCGTCATGACTGCTCCTTGGCGGGGGCGTCGGAGGGGGCCGGCTGCACGGGGATGAAGGCGGTGACCTCGTAACCGCCCTCCGTGGTCGCCTCGGCCGTCATCTCGCCGTTCAGCATCGCGACCCGCTCCCGCATCCCCGTGATCCCGTGGCCTGCGCCGGGCGAGGGCTTCACCGGACCGGTCGGCGGGCCGTTGACGACGCGCAGCCCGAGCCCGCCCAGCACGTAGCCGATCTCGACCTTGGCGGTGGCGCCCGGCGCGTGCCGCAGGCTGTTGCTGAGGGCTTCCTGGATGATCCGGTACGCCGACAGCTCGACGCCCTGAGGCAGTTCGCGCACCGCGCCGGTCACGGTCTTCTCGGCGGGCAGTCCGGCCTCGCCGACGTTGGCGAGCAGCCCGTCGAGCTCGGCCAGGGTGGGCTGCGGGGCGTCCGGCGCCTCGTAGTCCTCGGCCCGTACGACGCCGAGGACCCGGCGCAGTTCGGTGAGGGCCGCGACGGCGTTCTCCCGGATCGTGACGAAGGCCTGCTCCAGCTCAGGCGGCGGGTTCTCCACCCGGTACGGGGCGGCCTCGGCCTGGATCGCGACGACCGACATGTGGTGGGCGACCACGTCGTGCAGTTCGCGGGCGATGGTGGTGCGCTCCTCCAGCAGTGTGCGCCGGTCGCGTTCGACGGCGGTGACGGTGCGCTGCACGGTGACCTCGCGCTCCGCCTCCCGGCGGATCTGCACCAGGCTCACCAGGAGCAGGGCGAACGCGGAGACCACCGCCATGGCCGCCGTGGACGGCGCGGAGTCCCACCCCGCGGCGTTCTCCAGGAGCGTGCCGAACAGCACGGTCAGGCCCCACATCCAGGCCGCGGTCCGCGGCCGGGTGCGCGCCGCGACGACGACCAGCACCACCAGGTACGCGAAGAAGGCGCTCGGCCCCCACGGCCCGTCGACACCGCCGACGACCATGCTGACCGGGATGAGCGCCATCGACATCCAGAACGCCCCGACCGGCCTGACCAGCGTCATCGCGACGCACAGGGCGGGCAGCAGCCCCGACACGAGGACCCCGGCGTTGCCGGTGATGGAGAACCCCATCACGAAGGCGAACAGCGCGGACGCCAGGACCACCGCGTGCGGGGTCCACTGGGCCCGCGCCCGGACCCGCTCCGGCAGCCGCCGGGTCAGCGGCCCGCCGGTGCGCATCGGCGGCAGCGGGCGGTAGGCGAACGCGTCATGGATGAGGTCCTGGCGCAGGCCGCCTATCGCTCCTGCGGCCATCCGGAGCTCCGGGCTTCTCGTCTTGGTCTCGGTCACGCTTCCACGGTAGGGGGCGCGGCGTCCCGGGTCGTCAGCAGCGATACGGATCCTGAACCGTCCGTCGCAAGTACTACGGGGGTCCGCCGTGCCGCCGCGGCGGCGCTACCAGGCCAGCTGGGCGATCTCCTCCGCGACGACCGCGCACGCGTCGGCCGCCGGGTCGATCAGCGGGAAGTGCCCGACGTCCGGCAGCAGCGTCAGCCCCACCGTCTCGCCCTCCTTCGCCGCCGCGTCGACGAACGCCTCCGAGACGGCCTGCGGCACGGTGAGGTCGGTCGTGCCCTGCACCACGGCGGTGGCGATGCCGGTGGGCAGCAGCAGGGCCGGGTCGGCGTGCGCGCTGCGCTCGGCGAAGTCCTCCTCGCGCCCCAGGAACTGCCCGATCGCCCCCGAGCACACATCCAGGGCGACGGCTGCGGTGAAGTCCGCGATCGGGGCGAGCGCGACCACGCCGCGCAGCGCGGGCGGGCGCGGCAGCCGCCACGGCGACCCCTCCGGCAGGACGTGCCGGGCGGCGGCCCACAGCGCCAGCTGCCCGCCCGCAGAGTGCCCGGTGACGACGACCCGCCGGGCGTCCGCCGCCGGCAGCTCCCGCGCCAGCAGCTCCGGCAGCGCGTCCAGCGCCGCCGCGACGTCGTCGAAGGTCTCCGGCCAGCGGCCCGCCACGGGCCCCGAGCCGCGCTGCTGCGGGAGCTCGCTGCCCCGCCGGTACTCGACACTGGCGACGGCGAAACCGCGCCGGGCCAGGAAGTCCGCGAACGGCGACAGATGGGCCCGGTCGTACGGCGCCCGCCACGCCCCGCCGTGCAGGACGACCACGACGGGCGCACCGGTGCGCCCGTCGCGCGGGGCGTAGAAGTCGATCACCTGGTCCGGGTGGCTGCCGTAGGCGGCCGAGGTATCGGGGACGACGGCCGGATGCGAGAAGGCCGACTCGGTCTCGGCGGCGTCCCGATCACGCGCGGCAGAATCCGACATGCTGCTCCAACCGTCCCTGGTACATGCCCAACTGGCTTGACCTGCGGGGACGGTATCAGTACGGAGACACCCCGCTGAGCCGGTGACGGGTGATCCGGCGTCAGACCCGGCCGGGCCGGGCGTAGTACCTGCCGTACAGCCCGTTCCGGATGTCACCGAAGAAGTGGACCCAGAGGCTTTCCCTTGACTCCTCCTCGGAGAAGGCCACCGGGTCGGTGCGCGCGAACTCGGCCTGGATCCCGTCGGCGAAGCGGGCCAGTTCGGCGTACGGCGTGCTCCAGTCGTCCGCCGGTTCGCTGTCCGCCTTCAGCGCCCGCCGGTGCAGCAGTTCCAGCAGGTGCCGGAGCGAGGAGAGGTCCGAGTGGACCATGCGCAGGTCACCGTCGAAGAGTTCCAGCTCGTCGGGGACGGCGTGCACCGTGCCGTCCCCGAGGTGGAGGAAGAGGTACCAGCCCTGGACCGCCCCGAAGAGCAGCAGTACGCCGGACTCCTCCTCGATCATCTCCACCTCGTCACCGAGGTCCACCACGGGGCGGCTCTCCGTCACCGCACAGCCGTCCGCGGCGAGGGCCGGCGCCAGCCAGAACGGGCGCTGCGGAAAGCCGATGTCAGCCAGTGCGCGAAGGTCATCGGGGCGGTGCACCACATCGGCGAGGACCTCGCGCGAGGCCCGTACGTACCCGACGCGACCGCTCCCGTCCTCGCCACCGGCGTCTGCGTCTGCGTCGAAGAGCATCCGGTGCCACCCCCTGGTCGTCGCCCGTCGCTGCCGCGGCCCGGTGCTGCCGTCCGGCGACCGGGGCGAGCCGGTCGCCGGACTGACCCGGCAGCCTACGCCGCCGGACCGGCCAGCACGTCCGCGAGGACCCGCGCCGCGCGTTCCGCGTCGGCGAACCCCACGTACAGCGGTGTGAAGCCGAACCGCAGCACATCCGGCCGGCGCAGGTCGCCGACGACGCCGCGCTCGATGAGCGCGCTCATCACGGGTGCGGCGTCCGCGCACCGCAGCGCAACCTGGCTGCCGCGTTCGGCGTGGGCCGCCGGGGTGACGGAGGCGACCCGGCCCTCGGGGGCGTACGCGGCGACACACTCAAGGAAGAAATCCGTCAGCGCCAGGGACTTGGCCCGCACGGACTCGATCCCGACCCCGTCCCAGACATCGAGGGACGCCTCCAGGGCCAGCATGGACAGGATGTCGGGCGTCCCGACCCGGCCCCGTACGGCACCGTCCGCGGGCGCGTACCCGGGGGTCATCGCGAACGGGTCGGCATGCGACGTCCACCCCGGCAGGGGCGAGTCGAAGGCCGCCTGGTGGCGCTCGGCGACGTACAGGTAGGCGGGCGAACCGGGGCCGCCGTTGAGGTACTTGTACGTGCAGCCGACGGCCAGGTCCACACCGTGCGCGTCCAGGCCGACGGGCAGCGCGCCCGCGCTGTGGCACAGGTCCCACACCGCGACCGCGCCCGCGGCGTGCACCGCGGCGGTGAGGCCGGGCAGGTCGTGGAGCCGGCCGGTGCGGAAGTCGACGTGGTTGAGCAGGACGGCGGCGGTACGCGGCCCGAGGGCGTCCGGCACGTCGGCGGGGGCGACCGGGACGATCCGGTGGCCGGTCATCCGGGCCGCCGACTCGGCGATGTACCCGTCGGTGGGGAACGTGGCGGCGTCGACCAGGATCTCGTCGCGGCCCCCGGGCGCCAGCCGGCTCGCGGCGACGACGGCCTTGAAGACGTTCACGCTCGTCGAGTCACCGACGACGATCTGTCCCGCGGCCGCCCCGACGAGCGGGGCGATGCGGTCGCCGATCCGTTCCGGCGCCGTCCACCAGCCGCTCTCGTCCCAGGACCGGATGCGCAGCTCGCCCCACTCGCGGGTGAGGACCTCCTGCAGCCGGGCGGGCACATGGCGGGGCAGGGCGCCCAGCGAGTTGCCGTCCAGGTAGACGGTGTCGTCGAGGGTGAACAGCGCGCGCCGCGGAGCCAGTTCGTCGGCGAGGTCGAGCGCCTGTGCGCGCTCCTGGAGGTCAGACATGGCTGCGGGCCGTCCAGAGCTCGGGGAACACGTTCTTCGTGGCGCGCTTCTCCAGCCAGGCCACACCGGCGGAGCCGCCCGTGCCGGTCTTGGAGCCCATGGCCCGCCGGGTGGCGACGAGGTGGTCGTTGCGCCAGCGCCACACGAGCTCGCCGACGTCGGTGAGCGCCTCGCCGAGCCGGACCAGCTCGTCGTGCTGGTCCTGGTTGGCGTATATCTCCGCCCAGACGGCCTCGACCTCGGGCGACGGCTCGTACTTCTGGGTGAGGTCGCGGCCGAGCACGGCGGCCGGGATCGCGTGGCCGCGGCGGGCGAGCAGAGCGAGCGTCTCGTCGTAGAGACCCGGTTCGCCGAGCGCCTTCTCCAGCTCCGCGTGCACCCGGGGCGCGCCCCGGTGCGGCACGAGCATGGACGCGGACTTGTCGCCGAGCAGGAACTCCATCCGCCGGTACATCGCCGACTGGAATCCGGAACCCTCGCCGAGCGCGGACCGGTAGGAGTTGAACTGGGCGGGCGTGAGCTGGGCGAGTGGCGTCCAGGACGCGTTCAGCGCCTCCAGCTCCCGCACGGACCGCTTCAGCGCGTCACGCGCGACGGACAGCCGGTCCTCGCGCAGGGCGTGCGCGGCGGTCTCCCACTCATGGACGATGACGGTGAACCACAGCTCCATGACCTGGGTGGTGACCAGGAAGACCATCTCGCCGGGGTCGTCCGAGCGGAGGTGCTGGAGGTGGGTCAGGACATCCGCCTGGACGTAGTCCTCGTACGGAGTCGTTCCCGCGAAGTCGAGGTGCGGGGTCTGCGCACCGGTGGCTTCGGGGTCGGGGTGAATCGTCGACATCGCTGTCTCCTCGACACGAGCTTCCGGGTAGCGGTCCGCCCCCACCGGTCAGGTGGTGGAGCTCCGGTCCCCTGCCCGCATCCTAACGACCTCTCCCGCGAACGGCAGCGGCCCCGCGGACGGTGATCGTCCGCGGGGCCGGCAGGAGTACGGGTCGGCTAGCCGAGGGTCTCGGCGGCGGTCGGCGAGGAGTCGCGGAGGAAGGTCGAGCAGCGCTCATACTCCTCCTGCTCGCCGATCGACTGCGCGGCGCGCGCGAGGGCGTGCAGGGCGCGCAGGAAGCCGCGGTTCGGCTCGTGCTCGAACGGTACGGGGCCGTGGCCCTTCCAGCCGGCCCGGCGCAGCGCGTCCAGGCCGCGGTGGTAGCCGGTGCGGGCGTACGCGTACGACTCGATGACCCGGCCGCCCTCGAACGCCTCGTCGGCGAGCTGCGCCCAGGCCAGGGAGGAGGTCGGGTACTTCGCCGCGACGTCGGCGGGCGCGACGTCCGCCGCGAGCAGTTCGCGCGGCCCCGGGTCGTCGGGCAGGTGGGTCGGGGCAGGGCCCCCGAGCAGGTTCTCGTGGATCGACATGGGTTCCAGTGTGCCTGGCACGGGCGCCGCCCGGGGCACCCGGTGCGCACAAAGCACTACTCGGGGGTACCGGCCGGTCGGGCGGTTCCGGGCGCGGGCTCCAGCGGGGGGCTGGTGACGCCGCAGTTCACGGTGCACTCGGGGCGTGCGGTGTCCTGTACGGCGGCCGGGGGTGTCCGGACGGTCGCCCAGGCGATGACGGCGCCGGCCGCCAGCAGCCCGGCGCACATCGGCATGGCGCGCCGGAAGGTCGCGGCGAACTCCCCGGCGTCCCGGTAGGCCTCCGGTCCCATCCCGGCGAGCAGCGGCAGGGCGGCGACCGCGATCAGCCCGGCGGCACGGGCGGCGGCGTTGTTGATCCCGCTGGCGAGACCGGCCCGGGCGGTGTCCACGGAGGCCAGGACGGTCGCGGTGAGGGGCGCCACGAGGGTGACCAGCCCGACGCCGAGGACGGCGACGGCCGGGAGGACGTCGGTGAGGTACCCGGAGACGGTGTTCGACCCCGGCCCGACGCGCAGCATCAGCAGCATGCCCGTGGCGGCGATCAGCGGACCGGCGGTGAGCGGGATCCGGGGCCCGATGCGCTGCCCCAGCTCACCTGACCTGGCCGAGAACAGCAGCATCAGGACGGTGGTCGGCAGCAGGGCGGTACCCGCCCCGAGCGCGGAGTACCCCGCCACGACCTGGAGCTGGATCGCGGAAAGGAAGAAGAAGCCGCCGAGTGCCGCGTAGACGCAGAGGGTGACGAGGTTGACGGCGGTGAACTGCCGGGACGCGAAGACCGACGGCGGCAGCATGGGGTCCGGCCGCCGCCGCTCGACCTGGACGAACGCGGCCCCGAGCAGCACCCCGCCCACCGCAGCCCCGATCACGACCGCCGATGCGCCCTGCCCCGGCGCCTCGATCAGCGCATACGTCACCAGCGCGAGCGAGAGCGCACCGAGCACGGCCCCCAGGACGTCGAAGCGTCCGTGCGCGTGCGGGTCCCGGGACTCCGGTACGTGGCGCAGGGCGACGGGCACGCAGATCGCCGCGACCGGCAGGTTGAGCAGGAACACCCACCGCCAGCCGGGCCCGTCGACGAGCCAGCCGCCCACGAACGGCCCGACGGCGGCACCGACCCCGCCGAACCCCGACCACAGGCCGACCGCCCGGGCCCGGTCGTCCGGATGGAAACTCGCCTGGATCAGGGCCAGCGACCCCGGCGTGAGCAGCGCGCCGCCGATGCCCTGGAGGGCGCGGGCGGCGATCAGCACGGTGGCGTCGGGCGCGAGCCCGCAGAGCAGCGAGGCGGCGGCGAACCACACCACCCCGGTGACGAAGACCCGCCGCCGCCCGTACCGGTCACCGAGCGCTCCCCCGAGGAGGATCAGCCCGGCGAGGGTCAGCATGTAGGCGTTGACGGTCCACTGGAGCGCGGCCATGCCGGTGCCGAGGTCCTCGCCGATGCGGGGCAGGGCGACGTTGATGACGGTGGAGTCGAGCATGGCCATGCTCGACCCGAGCACGGTCGTGAGGACGACCCAGCGCCCGGCGGTCGAGGCGACACGAAGGCCACCGGGGTCAGCTGATCTCTCCGCCATGGCCCCAGCATCAACGCCCCACCCCGGAAGGGCCACCCGGCACACTGAACCCCTGCCGCCCACTTCAAAAATCAAGCCCCTCCGGCGATTGAGGAGCGGGGGTCCGGGGGCAGCGCCCCCGAAACCGGCCGCACCCCACACTGCCCGCACCGCACCACCACCCCACCACCCCGCGGCTACGCCGCGCCCCGCACCGCCTCCACGCCCCGGATCAACGCCTCCACCCCCGCCACCACCTTGCTCCGCGCACACCCCACGTTGAGCCGCACGAAGCCCTCCGCCCCGTACACACCCCCCGGCATCACCGCGACCCGCTCCCGCTCGATCAGCACCCGCTGGAGCGCCTCGTCGTCCGCGACACCCGCCCTGCGCACGTCGATCCACGCCAGGTACCCGGCCTGCGGCGGCTCCCACCCCAGCTCGGGGAACGCCGCGTTCAGCCGCTCCGCGACCAGCGCCAGGTTCCCGGCGACGTACTCACGCACCGCGTCCAGCCATGCCCCGCCCTCCCGGTACGCCGCGATGTGCGCGGTCAGCGAGAGGACCGCCGGGGAGGCGAGACCCTCCGCGGTCTCCATCCGGCGCAGGTACTCCGTCCGGTCCTCGGCCCGGCCGATGATCCCGTACGAACCGGTCAGCGCCGGGAAGTTGAACGACTTCGAGGCGGAGGTGATCAGCGCATAGCGCCCGTCACCCCCCACCCGCGTCCACGGCACGTGCGCCCGCCCGTCGTGCACGAAGTCGGCGTGGATCTCGTCGCTGATCACGGCGACCCCATGCCGCGCGGCGAGCGACGCCATCTCCGCGAGCTCCGGCTCCGTCCACACCCGCCCGGACGGGTTGTGCGGCGAGCAGACCACGAGGACCCTGCTGTCCTCCCGCGCGAGCTCCCGCTCCAGCGCGTCCGTGTCCCCCAGCGGCACGCCCCGCAGCTCCCGTCCGAGGCCGGTGATCGCCTTGCGGAAGCCGTCGTACGTCGGGGTGTGCAGGACCACGCCGTCGCCCTCGGCCGTCCACATCTGGAGCAGCTGCGAGAACTGGCTGAGCACCGAGGGCCCGTACACCAGCCGGCCGGTGTCGATCGTGGTGCCGTACCGGGTCGCGAACCAGTGGGCCACCGCCCCGCGGAAGTCGTCGTGCCGCCAGTCCGTGTAGCCGAAAACGCCGTGGTCGAGCCGGGCCCGCAGCGCGGTCAGCACCTCGGGGGCCGTCGCGAAGTCCATGTCCGAGATGGTGAACGGCAGCAGTCCGTCCACGCCGAACCGGTCCGCGACCCCGTCCCACTGCACGCACCAGGTGCCGCGGCGGTCGATGACGGTGTCGAAGTCGTAGGTGGTGCTCACAGCTGTTCCTTCATCTCGTGCGGGCGGGGCACGGACATGCCGTGGGCCCGGCACCCCAAGGGGTACCGGGCCCACGCAGACATCCGTACGGACGGAGTTACTTCAGCTTGGTGCCGGTGGACCGCAGGTTGGCGCAGGCCTCCGTGACACGCTTGGCCATGCCGCCCTCGGCGGACTTGCCCCAGCTGCGCGGGTCGTAGACCTTCTTGTTGCCGACCTCGCCGTCGACCTTCAGCACGCCGTCGTAGTTGCGGAACACGTGGTCCACGATCGGGCGGGTGAAGGCGTACTGGGTGTCGGTGTCGAGGTTCATCTTCACGACGCCGTTCTCCAGCGCGGTGGCGATCTCCTCGGCGGTGGAGCCGGAGCCGCCGTGGAAGACGAAGTCGAACGGGGACGCCTGGCCGTACTTGGCGGCGACACCCTCCTGGAGGTCCTTGAGGAGCTCGGGACGCAGGACGACGTTCCCCGGCTTGTAGACGCCGTGCACGTTGCCGAAGGACGCGGCCAGCAGGTAGCGGCCCTTCTCGCCCAGGCCGAGCGCCTCGGCGGTGCGCAGCGCGTCGTCGACGGTCGTGTAGAGCTCGTCGTTGATCTCGTGGGTGACGCCGTCCTCCTCGCCACCGGTCGGGGTGATCTCGACCTCAAGGATGATCTTGGCGGCGGCGGCCTTGGCCAGCAGCTCCTGGCCGATGGCCAGGTTGTCGGCCAGCGTCTCGGCCGAGCCGTCCCACATGTGGGACTGGAACAGCGGGTTCAGACCCTTGGCGACGCGCTCCGCGGAGACCTCGATCAGCGGACGGACGTACGTGTCCAGCTTGTCCTTGGGGCAGTGGTCGGTGTGCAGCGCGACCGTGATGTCGTACTTGGCGGCGACGATGTGCGCGAACTCGGCCAGGGCGACGGCGCCCGTGACCATGTCCTTGTTGTACTGGCCGCCCAGGAACTCCGCCCCACCGGTGGAGATCTGGACGATGCCGTCGCTCTCGGCCTCAGCGAAACCGCGCAGCGCAGCGTGCAGGGTCTGCGTCGACGTCACATTGATGGCCGGGTAGGCGAACTTGCCTGCCTTCGCCCGGTCGAGCATCTCGGCGTAGACCTCGGGGGTTGCGATGGGCATCTGTCCGCTCCTTGGGATGTGCGGGTGTGCGTTGCTGGTTCCCTGACCTGGGGGCGACGTCATCGTCGCCCCCATCTTCCCAGACTCTCGTCCCGGCTCCACCCGGTGTACCTCCCCAGCGTTCCCGGGCTCCCGCCGCGCGGATACGACAAGGGGGGTCGGTTTCACGTGAAACCGACCCCCCTTGAGGGAAACCGCAGGTCAGAGCCGTTCCCGGAGCGACCGCACCGCCGTCAGGACAGGTCGAGGTCCGGGACCGAGTAGACGTGGACATACGGGAGGCCGGCCTCTGCGACGGCCGGAGCGGCACCCCGCTCCACGATCACGGCGACGGCGACGACCTCGCCGCCCGCCTCACGCACCGCCTCGACGGCGGTCAGGGGCGAGCCGCCGGTCGTCGAGGTGTCCTCGACGACCAGGCAGCGACGGCCCTTGACGTCCGTGCCCTCGATCCGGCGCTGCATACCGTGCGCCTTCTGCGCCTTGCGCACCACGAACGCGTCCAGCTCCTGGCCGCGGGCGGCGGAGGCGTGCAGCATCGAGGTGGCGACCGGGTCGGCACCCAGCGTCAGCCCGCCCACGCAGTCGTAGTCGAGCTCCGCGGTCGCGTCGAGCATGACCTGACCGACCATCGGAGCGGCCTTGCCGTCCAGCGTGATGCGGCGCAGATCGATGTACCAGTCGGCCTCGAGGCCGGAGGAGAGCGTCACCTTGCCGTGAACCACGGCCTTGTCCTTGATCTGCTGCAACAGCTCAGCACGTACGTCAGTCATGGCTACGAGGATAGGCCGCCCGGTGGCGCACCGTGCGCCCCGCACTCAGAGGCTGCGCCAGCTCCACGTCATCGCGATCTCCAGGGGCTCGATCGGGGTGACGTAGCGGGGCGCGGTGTTCAGCCCGTTCGGCGGGCCCGACTGCGGTTCCACGCAGACCGCCTCGTCCTGCTCGTCGTAGACCACGACCCACTCGGTCCGGCTCTTCACGGTCAGCTCCAGCTGTCCCGGCCAGGTGAGGGTCACATCGACGCCGTCGGGCATCCCGAAGCAGTCGTCCCACGGCCCGGCCAGGGGCGGGATCCGGCGGCCGGTCGGGAGGTGGTTCTCGCCCCGCTCCTCCTGCCATGCGGCGTCGAAGCCGATCCGGACGTCCTCGCCGCCGAGGTTGCGCCGGAACCAGGGGTGCCAGCCCGCCTGGGCCGGGAAGGAGTCGCCGTACGTCTCGATGCCGAAGGCCGCCGTCAGCGAGGACTCGGTCAGCTCGAAGGTCTGCGTCACCCGCCCCGGGTACGGCCACGGGTCGGTCAGGTCGTAGTAGAACGCCGCTTCCGTCGTGCTCTCGCGCGCGGTGCGCCAGGCCGTGTCACGGCCCGTGCCGTGGATGGCGTGCGGCGGGGCGGTCAGCGGCAGCTGATGCAGCACACCACCGTTGTGGAACTGCCCGTTCTCGGTCCGCCCGCACCACGGCACCATCGGGAAGCAGCCGTACCGCTCCCCCTGCCGCAGCAGTTCGGTGCCGCCGATCAGCAGGCTGCTGATACGGCAGCCGTTGGCGGGATTCACGGTCAACTCTGCGTCGCCGACGGACAGCCGGACGTCCTTCTCGCTGCTGCTCACACGACGACCCTACTGGCGCGGCTACCTCCGGCGCCGCAGCGCCCGGCCCACCACCACAGCGGAGGCGAGGGCGAGCGCGGCCGCGGGGGCCACCCAGCGGAGCGTGGCGCCCGCTCCCGTCGAATCGGGCGACGGCACGGGGGCGTACCGGCCGCGCGGCGGGGCGTGGTCGACCTCCTCCGCACTGCGCCCGATCATGGTGCGCCGGGCGTGCGCGGCCTCGGCCGGCGGACCGTCCGGGACGGTGAACTCGATCCCGGCCACCGGGTCGAGCGCCGAGGGCGGCACCGGGGTGTCGAAGACGGAGGACTCCGACGGCTGCTCCCCGGCCGGTGCCTCGTCGGCGGAGGCGTCGTCCGTGGGCGGAGTCTCCGCCGACGGGGTGCCGGAACCCGAGGTGTCCGCCTCCTCGGCGGCCTCCTCAAGGGCCTGCTCCACCGCTTCCCCGACCGCCTGCTCATCGGCGGCGACGACGGCCGCAGCGGCCGCGGCCGGCTGCTCCGCTTCCGGTACGGCCTCGTCCGGCACGGCCTCGTCCGACGTGACCTCGCCCGAACCGGCGTCGTCCGGCACGGTCCCGTCCGGCACCGTCCCGTCCGCCTCCTCGTGCCCGGCGAGGGACTCCGTCACCAGTTGCTGCGCGAACCGGTCCAGCAGGCGGTGGGCCGTGGACAGCGCGGCCGCCGGGTCCAGCTCCAGCAGCCGCCCGTCACCGCTGACCGTGCCGTCGAAGGCGATCGCCGTACCGCCGTCGCGCTCCGTCAGCCGGACGGTCAGGGCGAGCTTCGCGGCTCCGCTGCCGCGCGCCTCCACACCCTCGCCCGACACGGAGAGGCCGTAGGCGGCGTCCCCCTCGGGGGGTTCCGGCAGCGGTGTGAGCCGGAGCGCACCCCGGTAGGTGATGGTGTGGCCACCGGCCCGGACCTTGAGCCGGCCGGCCAGCGGGCCCGCGGACGCGTCGGCGTCCCGCTGAAGGCCCGGCACACAGCGCGCGACCCGGGCAGGATCGCCCAGCGTCCGCCGAAGGGCCGGGACCGGAACCGGAACGAACACCTCATGCTCCATGGAAACCGAGCCTACTCAGCCCCGGCCACCACGTCAGCGCTTCCGCCTCCCGAGACCCCCCGCCACCGGCCCGGCACGCAGCGACCGAGGGTCCTCGCCCCTGCGCTCACTGCTCGCCCCAGTACCGCGGATGCACCAGCGTCGACGGCGCCAGTCCCCGCAGCCGCCCGGCCTCCGCCTGCCGCCCCGCGTCCCGCAGCAGGGGGGCGGTCAGGGACCGCAGCGGCGGCGCCCCGGGGTCCAGACCGACAGCCGGCGCCGCGGCCGTTCCGGCCAGTACGAACCCCCAGCCCCGCGCCTCGGCCGGGCGCCCCCGGGTCCGGTCCGGGCCGACCGCGAACCCCGCGTGCCGCCCGCTGATCCGATAGGGGCTGGTGTGCAGGCCCGCCGCCCGCATCGACGCCTCGACCGTCCAGTACGTACGCGGCCGGCTCACCGCCGGTCCCGCGTGCACCACCAGCCGGCCGCCCGGCGCCAGGGCCTCGGCGGCCAGTCCGTAGAACTCCGCCGAGTAGAGCTTCGTGCTGGCCGAGATCCCCGGGTCCGGCAGGTCCGCGATCACCACGTCGTAGCGGTCGTGCGCCGCCCGCAGCCAGCTGAACGCGTCCCCGCTCACGGCGGTCAGCCGCGGATCCCGGTAGGCGTGCGCGTTCAGCGCGGACAGCGCGTGGTCCGTACGGGCCAACCGGGTGACGCCGGGGTCCAGCTCCACCAGGGTCACCCCCCGCACGTCCGGGTAGCGCAGCACCTCACGGGCCGCGAGGCCGTCACCGCCGCCCAGGATCAGCACCCGCCCGTGCGGCCCGTTCATCGCCGGATGCACCAGCGCCTCGTGGTAGCGGTACTCGTCGCGGGAGCTGACCCGCAGCCGCCCGTCCAGGTAGAGGTCGAGGGAGCTGCGGTCCGCCCCGGTCAGCACGACCTCCTGGACCTCGGTCTGCATCGCGACCCGCACCTGGCCGCCGTAGACCGCCCGCCGCGCCGCCCGCTCGAAGTCGTCGGCCAGCACGGCGGCCGTGGCGAGCACGGCGATCACCGTCACGTTGGCGGCGATCAGGAGCCACCGGGAGCGGGCGGTGAGGTCCCGCCGGAACACCCACAGGACCAGGGCGCCGCCCGCCGCCGCGTTGACCGCCCCGGTGAACAGCGCACCGGTGAGCTGTCCGAGCATCGGCAGCAGCAGGAACGGGAAGGCCAGGCCCCCGACCAGCGCGCCCACGTAGTCGGCGGCGAAGAGGTCGGCCACCGCCCCGCCCGCGTCCTGCCGGTCCACCCGCTGGATCAGCGTCATCAGCAGCGGGATCTCCGCACCGATCAGGATCCCGATCGCCAGCGAGAACCCGACCAGCGCGTACTGCGACTCCCCGATCCAGGCGAACGACGCGTAGAGCACCAGTGCGGAGAAGCCGCCGACCAGGGCGAGCGCCGCCTCGATCAGCCCGAAGCCGACCGCGGCGCGGCTGCGTAAACGTTTCGCGAGCAGCGAGCCGATGCCCATGGCGAACACCATCACGGACAGCACGACGGACGCCTGGGTGACGGAGTCGCCGATCAGATAGGAGGCGAGCGCGACCAGTTCGAGCTCGTACACCAGCCCACAGGCGGCGCAGATGAAGACAGCGGCCAGCACGAGGTACCGGCCGGTCCTCGGTCGCACGGGAAGCCGCGCCGCGCCCCCTCGCAGCGACACCTGCTGGTCGATCATGCCGCGAACGCTACGTCACGGAAACGTCGTCGCTTGTCACCCACAAGGGTGTAATCGGTGCACTCACAACGGAGTTGACCCCGGTCACAGCGCTGCGGCCGCCGGCATCCGCACCCCCACCCGGGTCCGTGTCACCACCAGCCGGCCCTCCTGCGGATACGCGTGCCAGGTGCGCCAGCGCACCTGGCCCTCGGTCCGCTGGGCGAGCATGGCGGTGAAGGCGTGCGGGCTCCCCGGGAAGGTCCCGGCCAGTCCGTGCGGGTGGTCGGCGACGAGCGCCAGCAGTTCCTGGGCACGTCCCGCGAAGGAGCCCGCGCCGAGCGTCTCGACGCGCGCCGCGAACTCGTACTCCCATTCCCCGAGCCGCTTGGAGACGCCGAGGGGCAGCGGGGTGCTGCTGCCGGGGATGCAGGCGACGGTTTCGGAACAGCTGCCGTTCTCCTCCTCCAGGAGTACCTGGTGGGAGGCGCCGAGCAGGCGCAACTGCAGTTCGGCGCCACCGAGATGAAGGTCGAGCACGGCCAGCGCCGGGAGCGGTTCACGCCCCAGCGCCCAGGCCAGATCGGCGGCACGGGTGTCGGAATAGGCCGTATGGAGGGTCGTGAGCATGGGTCGGCTCCGCAAAACACACATGGACACGTGGACAGGGGGCGCCCCGACGTGATGCACGTGGGAGGTGGGAAGCGCCCGATCAGGTCCAACTGGGGTCCGAGGGCTGAATGTTCTCTCAACCGAGGGAATCACGAACTACGCCGTAGTCGCAGCGTTTTTGCCCAACTTGGCGTGGTTTCCATCCCCTCGGGGGCCTCCCGGTTCAGGTGTTCACCGGGAACACGACGCGCGTCCCGAAGAAAAGTGGCCCGGCGGGACTCAGGTGACCCCTGAGGGCCTCCCCCGTCCCGCCGGGCCTCCTCGCGGGCACCGGACCGTACTGTCCCGGCCCGGCCGCGGACCAGCTGCCCCGTGTCAGCTGCCTCCGCCGCATCCGCCCCCGCCACCGCACGACGAACCGCCGCCGCACGAAGAACCCCCGCCACACGAGTGACCGCCGGAGTGACCGCCCGAGTGGCCGCCGCTGCCGCCGCCGCAGGACGAGCCGCCGCCCCCGCCGGCCCACCAGCTCCCCCCGCCGGCCGCACCGGCGGCGCCGCGCCGCTTGCCCCGGCCCAGCGGCTTCCCCCGGCTTCCGGCGCCCGCCATCATCACGACGAGGAGCACGACCCCCACGACCACCAGCACCCCGATGAACAGTCCCTTCACGGACCTCACGTCCTTCCGTTCCCCCGAAGCGAGGCCCCCCGCTCCGCACCGATTCCTGCGTGCAGGGGGGATTCCCCCGCCCCCGTGAGGCCAAAGCAGACTTGAGCAACTCCAGAGCTTCCGCGCAGGATGGCGGTCATGACACAGGGACGACCGCTGCTCAACCGCCGCCTCGCCGAGTTCGGCACGACGATCTTCGCGGAGATGTCCGCGCTGGCCGTCCGCACCGGCGCCATCAACCTCGGCCAGGGCTTCCCGGACACCGACGGCCCCGAGGAGGTCCGCGAGGCCGCGGTCCGCGCCCTGCGCGCCGGGCACGGCAACCAGTACCCACCGGGGCCCGGCGTCCCCGAACTGCGTACCGCGATCACCGGCCACCAGCAGCGCCGCTACGCCCTGGCGTACGACCCCGACACCGAGGTCCTGGTCACCGCGGGCGCCACCGAGGCCATCGCGGCGGCCCTGCTGGCGCTCCTGGAGCCGGGGGACGAGGTCATCGCCCTGGAGCCGTACTACGACTCGTACGCCGCCTGCATCGCCATGGCGGGCGCCACCCGCGTCCCCGTCACCCTGCACCCCGAGCCGTCGGCCGGCAGCTACCGGCTCGACCTCGACGAACTGCGCGCGGCCGTGACCCCCCGCACCCGGCTGCTGCTGCTCAACACCCCGCACAACCCCACCGGCACCGTCCTGACCCGCGAGGAGCTGTCGGCGATCGCCGCTCTGGCGTGCGAACGCGATCTCCTCGTGGTCACCGACGAGGTGTACGAGCACCTGGTCTTCGAGGGCGAACACCTGCCGCTCGCCTCGTTCCCCGGCATGCGCGAGCGCACGGTGACCATCAGCTCGGCCGGCAAGACGTTCTCGTTCACCGGCTGGAAGGTCGGCTGGATCACCGCGAGCCCGGAGCTGGTGGCGGCGGTGCGCTCGGCGAAGCAGTTCCTGACGTACGTCTCCGCGGGGCCGTTCCAGTACGCGGTCGCCGAGGCCCTGCGCCTGCCCGACAGCTACTTCGACACGCTGCGCGCGGATCTGCGGGCCAAGCGGGACCTGCTGAGCACCGGGCTCGCGGAGGCCGGTTTCGAGGTCTACCGCCCTGCGGGCACGTACTTCGTCACCACGGACATCCGCCCGCTGGACCCCGCAGGCGACGGCTTCGCGTTCTGCCGCTCGCTGCCGGAGCGCTGCGGTGTCGTGGCCGTCCCGAACGCGGTCTTCTACGACCACCGGGAGCAGGGCGCGCCCTTCGTCCGCTTCGCGTTCTGCAAGCGGACCGAGGTGCTGGAGGAGGCCGTCTCCCGGCTCAAGGGGCTGTGAAAGAGCCCGGTGGGGAGCGGTCCGGCCGGACCGCTCCCCACCGGGCTCTCGTGGGACGGACCGGGCTCAGGCCTCGGGAGCGTCCTGCTCCGCGCCTTCCGCCTTCTCCTCGGCCGGCGCCAGGCCGAGCCGCTCCAGCAGCCACTTGTCGAACTCGATGGAGGCGCGCACCCAGCTGACCGTCGAGGAGACGAAGTGCTCCAGGGCGACGCCGGTGCCGATGAGCATCTGCGCCTCACCGATCAGCCGGACCGAGGTGCCGGTGTCCTCGGCGCCTTCCTCGGGCTCGTGGGTGTGCGTGTAGACCTTGGGCCACAGGGTGCGGCGGTTCCAGTCGTCGATCGCGTCGAGGAGGACCGGGCGCTGGTCCGTGTCGTGCGGGCGGTCGTAGAACGTACGGACCGAGAAGACCTGCTGCTCGCCCTCGCCACGGAACATGAAGTACGTGCGGAATTCTTCCCACGGCGCCGCGAGGTCGCCCTCGTCGTCGACGACGTACTTCAGCTCCATCTGCTCCAGGAGCTGCTTGACGAGGTCCTGGTCAGGGACGACGGGGCCCTCCGGTCCTGCCGCCTGCGGTTCGGGCTGGCCCCCGAAGTTAGGAATCGAGGACGGATCGATGCTCACCGTAATTTCCCTTCGTGCGGTTGGCTGCCATCCTCTCCCATGCCGGGCGGGGCATGGCAAGCCCGGACGGCCCCGATCCGCCACAAGCTGATATCCAGCCGGCGGGGACCGGGGCCGCGGGTCGCGGAACAGGTGCTCCGGTCAGCTCGCCGCGCCGACGATCAGACCGTCGCCGGCCCGGTCCACGCGGACCGTGTCGCCGTCCGTGATCTCGCCCGCGAGGATCTCCTTGGCGAGCCGGTCGCCGATCGCCGTCTGGATGAGGCGGCGCAGCGGCCGGGCACCGTAGGCCGGGTCGTTGCCCTCCTCCGCCAGCCAGGCCAGGGCGGCCGGGGTGACGTCGAGGGTGAGCTGCCGGTCGGCGAGCCGCTTGGCGAGCCGGTCGATCTGGAGCCCCGCGATGTGGGCGAGCTCGTCGCCTGACAGCGCGGAGAAGACCACGAGGTCGTCGAGCCGGTTGAGGAATTCCGGCTTGAACGAGGCCCGTACGACATTCATGACCTGCTGCTTCTTCTCCTCGGGCTTGGTCAGGGGGTCGACCAGGTACTGGCTGCCGAGGTTGGACGTCAGGATCAGGATCGTGTTGCGGAAATCAACCGTCCGGCCCTGTCCGTCGGTGAGCCGGCCGTCGTCGAGGACCTGGAGCAGGATGTCGAAGACCTCGGGGTGGGCCTTCTCGACCTCGTCCAGCAGGACCACGCTGTACGGGCGGCGGCGGACCGCCTCCGTCAGCTGGCCGCCCTCCTCGTAGCCGACGTACCCGGGCGGGGCGCCGACCAGCCGGGCCACGCTGTGCTTCTCGCCGTACTCGCTCATGTCGATGCGGACCATGGCCCGCTCGTCGTCGAAGAGGAAGTCGGCGAGGGCCTTCGCCAGCTCGGTCTTGCCGACGCCGGTGGGGCCGAGGAAGAGGAACGATCCGGTGGGCCGGTCGGGGTCGGCGATACCGGCCCGGGTGCGGCGTACCGCGTCCGAGACGGCCTGCACGGCCTCGGTCTGCCCGATGAGGCGCCGGCCCAGCTCCTCCTCCATGCGCAGCAGCTTCTGGGTCTCGCCCTCCAGGAGCCGGCCGGCCGGGATGCCGGTCCAGGCGCCGACGACATCGGCGATGTCGTCCGGCCCGACCTCTTCCTTGACCAGGGTCTCCTTGGGCTCCTTCGCCGCTTCCTGCTCGGCCTCGGCGGCCTCGGCCAGCTCGCGCTCCAGGCCGGGGATCTCCCCGTACAGCAGCTTGGACGCGGTGTCGAAGTCGCCGTCGCGCTGTGCGCGTTCGGCCTGTCCGCGCAGGTCGTCGAGGCGTTCCTTCAGCTCACCGACGCGGTTGAGGCCCTGCTTCTCCTTCTCCCAGCGGGCGTTGAGACCGCGCAGCTCCTCCTCCTTGTCGGCGAGGTCGCGGCGCAGCTTCTCCAGTCGCTGCTTGGAGGCGGTGTCGGTCTCGTTCTTGAGGGCCAGCTCCTCCATGTGCAACCGGTCGACGGAGCGCTGGAGTTCGTCGATCTCGACGGGCGAGGAGTCGATCTCCATGCGCAGCCGGGAGGCCGCCTCGTCGACGAGGTCGATGGCCTTGTCGGGGAGGAAGCGCGAGGTGATGTAGCGGTCGGAGAGCGTGGCGGCGGCGACCAGGGAGGAGTCCGCGATCTGCACCTTGTGGTGGGCCTCGTAGCGGCCCTTGAGCCCGCGCAGGATCGCGATGGTGTCCTCGACGGACGGCTCCGCCACCAGCACCTGCTGGAAGCGGCGCTCCAGGGCGGGGTCCTTCTCGATCCGCTCGCGGTACTCGTCGAGCGTGGTGGCGCCGACCATCCGCAGCTCACCGCGGGCCAGCATGGGCTTGAGCATGTTGCCCGCGTCCATGGCGGAGTCGCCGCCGGCACCCGCGCCGACGACGGTGTGCAGCTCGTCGATGAAGGTGATGATCTGGCCGTCGCTCTCCTTGATCTCGGAGAGGACGGTCTTCAGGCGCTCCTCGAACTCGCCGCGGTACTTCGCCCCCGCGACCATCGCGCCGAGGTCGAGGGAGACCAGCCGCTTGTTCTTCAGGCTCTCCGGGACGTCGCCCTTGACGATGCGCTGGGCGAGCCCCTCGACGACGGCCGTCTTGCCGACGCCGGGCTCACCGATGAGCACCGGGTTGTTCTTGGTGCGGCGGGACAGAACCTGGACGACGCGGCGGATCTCCTGGTCGCGCCCGATGACCGGGTCGAGCTTGCCCTCGCGCGCGGCCGCCGTGAAGTCCGTACCGAATTTCTCCAGGGCCTTGTACTGGCCCTCCGGGTCCGGAGTGGTCACCCGGCGCCCTCCCCTGCTCTTCTCGAACGCGTCCAGCAGCCTCTTCGCACTGGCACCCTGCCCGTCGAGGATCTCACCGGCCCGGCCGCCCTCGGCCGCGATACCGATGAGCAGGTGCTCGGTGGAGATGAAGTCGTCGCCGAGCTCCTTCGCGCGCTGCGCGGCGTCGGAGATGACGGCGAGCAGTTCGCGGTTGGGCTGCGGCGGGGCGACGGTCGAGCCGGTCACGCTGGGCTGCGCGCCCAGGAGCCGCTCGGTCTCGGTGCGTACGGCGATCTGGTCCGCGTCCACGGCGGCCAGCAGATCGACGAGATTCTCGTTGTCCTCGCCCGACAGCAGCGCGAGCAGCAGATGTCCCGGGGTCAGATCGGGGTGCCCGTCCTTCACGGCCCTGCTGGTGGCCGCGTTGATGGCGTCCCGGCTCCTGTTGGTCAGCTCGGCGTCCACGTGCGCTTTCTCCTCCTTGCGGTGACTGGTCCGTCCTCACTACTGACACGATCAACGTGCACAAAGTTGAGTCTATTCCACTCAAGGCAAAAAAGGGGGCAGCCCCTCACGGACCCACACTGTCCGAGTGAACCGGCCGGTCCGGCCGCCCGCCACCGCAGCGCGGCCCGGTGCTGCCTACGCTGACCCCATGGCAGTCGACGTACGTGATCCCGGCCCGGAGTACCTCGCCTTCTGGCGCGAGTCCCACCTCTGCACCCTCACCACCCCCCGCCCCGACGGCACCCCGCACGTGGTGCCGGTGTGCGTGACGTACGACCCCGAGGCCGGTCTCGCCCGCATCATCACCAACAGGAACAGCCGCAAGGTCGCCAACATCCTGGCCGCGGGCCCGGACGGCGCCCGCGTCGCCGCCTGTCAGGTCCACCGGAGGCGCTGGGCGACCCTGGAGGGCGTCGCCAGGGTCCGTACGGAGCAGGACAGGGTCGACGAGGCGGTACGCCGTCACACGGAGCGCTACGAGCGCACGCCGTCGCCCAATCCGGACCGTGTCGTCATCGAGATCGCCCTGGACCGGGCGCTCGGCCGGGGCTGACCGCACCGCCCCTGAGCGCCGGCACCGCGCCCGCCCTCACTTGCCGCCCTTCGCCCACGGCTTGCGGGGCGGCACGGGTGGCGGCGCCATCGGCGCGGGCGCCGCGGCCTGGGCCGGGAGGGGAGCCGCGACCGCGTCCTCCTCCTCGACGGGCGGGAGCCCCTGCGGGAAGCCCGCCTCGGGAGCGACCACACACCCGTCGACGGCGACGGACAGCCCCTCCAGCGCGGCGGCGTGCAGCGCCTCCCGCAGGGCGCGCGGCGCCTCGGCCCGCATCGCGGCCTTCTCCGGGTCGGCGCCGCCGAAGTCCGCCGCGAAGTCGGCGAGGACGCGCCCGACGACTTCGGTGCCGCGCCGGCTGCGCCACATCACCCAGCCCAGGTAGACGCTCGACCCGTAGGCGAACACCGAGAGGTACGCGACGTAGCTCCCGTCCCGCAGCACCATCCGGTGGGTCACCCGGGGGTGCACGCCCGCCGTGCGGATGCGCCGGAACACCGGCTCGACGGGCAGCCGGCGCTCCCGCACGGCCCTCGCGATCCCGGCGTACGCCGATTCGGCGCGCTGCTCCTCCTCGGCCTCGCCGTCCAGCAGCACCCGCCACTCCCCGACCGGCTCGGCGGTCCTCGACGCCAGGAACACCGCGACGAAGGCGATCATGGCGATCTGCAGACCGATCCCCATGATCCCGAGACCGCTCTGCGGATCACCGGCCAGGGTGATGAGCCCGACGAAACAGAAGAGGAGCAGCACGCCGAACGCCACGGCGGCCGCCCTCAGCCACAGGGACAGAAAGACCTTCCCCCGCACCGCGTCGTCGAAGGAGACCTCCACCTCGCGATGGAGCAGCGACGCGACGGCACGGGCGGCTTCGCCGTCGTCTCCGCGCCGGCCCGGCAGTTCTTCGACCTCGTGTCCGCTCATGAATGCCCCTTGGGGGTGGCAGGGCGGAGCATGGAGGACCGTGCCCCCACCCACACAGACGGCGAACTTCGACACCTTCTGTGCCGCTCCGACCGGAATGTCTCCGGGAGTAGCACAACGGCGCCACCGTGTTCAGGTCACGGTGGCGCCGTTGTGTGGGGGAGTGTCTGAGCGACGTGGAACGACGGGGGATCGCTCAGGCACTGCGGGGGGTGGCGGCGATGGTCTCGGGTTCGAACAGCTGGTGGTCACGCTGTGCGAGGTTCACGAAAATCATGTCGTACCGGATGGTGCAGCGGACGGGCTGCGGTGCTCCACGCGGCTTGCGGAGGCACCGGTAGGCGCGCAGTTCCCCGTCGTCCTCGCGGGCGACGACGACGGGATCACCGAACAGAGTGACCATCAACGAATCACCACGATGGGGGAGTGCCGTGACGAGGTCGATGAAATGCCACCCTGAGCGGTAAGCGGTCGCCATCTCGCGTCTGAAGGTCCGGTCGTCCGGCGGGGTGGTCATGTCAGGAGCCCGCCGAAGTCGGCGTGAAGGACCACGTGATGTCACCCTTGGCATCCTTCGGCGCAACGCCGCCCCACGTGATGTCACCGGCGGGGATTGCCGCGACGTGACTCGATGCCGAGGGAGCGCCCCCCCACGTAATGTCCGTGGCACCCAGCACGCCGTAGGCCAAGGCCCCCGCAAACGCAGTGGCAAGCACCGAGCGAAGCATTCGCTTATACATTTCGGCTTCGTCCTCACTTGATGGGTCATCTCCCCCGCACGTAAGACGATGTCTCACCCAAGGACGCGAACACCACTGGGTCGATGCATCATGTTCCTGCTGGTTCAAGAACATGGGGGGTGGAGATATGGCCACAAGTAGACCCAATACCGGACATCCTCATGGGATCACCGACCTGTGCGAAGCAGGGCAGCGCCTTTACGCCAGTGCACTGCGATCCGGACGAATACCTCGCTCAGACGTGGCACCCGCACCCTGCCTGATGGACTTCGCCCTGCTGCACCCGGACCCCGACGACCCCGAGTGGCTCCGTCCCGTGCCGCCGTCGGCCGCGCTCGCCCAGCGTCTCCACCCCATCGAGCGGGAGATCCAGGACCGGCGCAGACGCTCCCTCGAACTGGCCGAATCCTTCGAACCGTTCATGGACATCAGCGCTCAGGACGCGCCGACCACGCACGCCATCACCGTGCTGGAAGGCAACGCCAGAATCAATGCCGCCATCGATGTCGCAACGGCAGAGTGCACCACCGAAGTACTCACCATCCAGCCGGGCGGTGGTCGCAGCGAGCTCATTCTGAGCAAGGGCGTCGAACGCGGACAGGCCGTGATCGACCGCGGCGTCAGCATCCGCACGCTCTATCAGCACACCGTCCGGCACCATCACGGAACGTACGCCTACGCCGAACGCCTGGCGGAGGGAAAGGTCGAGATCCGCACCCTCGAAGAACTCGTCGAGCGCATGCTCGTCTTCGACCACACGGTGGCCTTCATCCCGGCACAGGAAGATGGCGAAGTGGCACTGGAGTTGCGCCACCCGGGGCTCGTCGCATACCTGACCAGGGTCTTCGAACAACTCTGGCAGCGCGCCACCCCACTCCTCGAAGACGTGCGGTACGACCCCACCCCCGAAGGCATCAGCGGTGTCCAGCGCTCCATCGCACAACTCCTCGTAGAGGGACACGTCGACGACTCGATAGCCCGGCGCCTCGGCATGAACGTGCGCACCTGCCGGACTCATATCGCCAAACTCAACGCCGCCCTCGGCACCAAGAGCCGGGCGCAACTCGGCTATCTGATCGCCCGGTCAGGAATCCTGGAACAGGACTCCTGACCGGCCGGCACCCAAAGTCCCCACCCCCGGGCCGGGGGCACCGCCACGCAAGGGGGAGAGCATGGCCGTGCCCTGGATCAGCCGGGAGAGTTCCCGGCTCCCCCGACACGTCAACACTCCCTCGGTCGCTAGGGTTTCACCACCGTCATCTTGTTGCACTGCAAAGAATGGGGGGGTCCAGATGGGCACGGAAACGGGCATACCAGATCACCCGCACAGCGACTTCGAACTGTGCGAGCCGGCAATCCGGCTCTACTCCGAATCCCTGCGCCGAGGGCGTCTCCCACGAGCCGAGGTCGCACCGGCCCCCTGCCTCATCGAGATGGCACTGCTCCACCCGGACCCGCGTGATCCGGCGATGCTGCGCCCGGCAACACCTTCGGCCGTGCTCGCCCATCTGCTGCAGCCCATCACGCGCAACGTCCATGAACAGGTACGCCGCAGCGCCGCACTGGTCGAGTCCCTGGCACCCTTGGCGGCCATCGCGAGCGAGGACCCCAACCTCTCCATCACCGTGCTCGAAGGCAAACGGCTGATCGACTCCGCCCTGCACGAGGCGGCTGCCGCCGCCGAAACGGAGGTCCTGACCGCTCAGCCGGGCGGTCACCGATCACCCGAGCAGATCGAGCAGGGACTCGCCAACGGCCTGTCAGCTGTGGAAAGAGGTGCCAGGCTCCGCCACATCTACCAGCACCCGGCCCGCTACAGCGCCCCCGTCCGGAACTACCTGGAGCAGATGCCGCCAGGGCAGGTACAGGTCAGAACGATGGAGCTGACCATCGACCGGCTCATCATCTTCGACCACGCGGTGGCGTTCATCCCCGCGACGGCCGACCGCGATGTGGCTCTCCAGATCCGGCATCCGGCACTGGTCCGCTACCTGGTACAGGTGTACGAAGTCCTGTGGGCGCAGGCAACCCCGATCGCCGAACACCTGCAGACGGCCGCCCCGGGCACTCCCGTCACCGCCGTCCAGCACAGCATCGCCCGCCTCCTCGTCGAGGGACACCACGACGAGGCAGTGGCACGGAAGCTGGGCTTCAGCGTCCGCACCTGCCGCACCCACATCGCCAAGCTGATGCAGACCCTCGACGCCACCAGCCGCACCCACCTCGGCGCCCTCCTCGTCCAGTCCGGCATCGCCGGAGGCACCCAGGCATGACGGCGCCGCCCGTGCACGAACACAGCGACCGCGGACTGTGCGACGCGGCTGTCAGCCTCTACGCCGAAGCACTGGGCAAAGGCAGCCTCGCCCGGTCAGCCACCGAAGCAACGCCCTGTCTCGTCGATACGGCGCTCCTCCTGCCCGACCCGCACGACAGCGGGCTCCTGCGCCCCGTACCGCATTCGGTGGCCCTCGCCCGCCTGCTGGGCCCCCTGGCCCAGGGCCTGGTGGACCAGGTCCGGGCCTCCGACCTGCTGGCGAGGGCGCTGGTACCGCTGACGTCCTTCGGTGACGCCCCGCATCGCAGCATCGACGTCATCGTCGGGCCACCGGCCATCCAGGCGGGCATCGCCCGTTCACTGAGTGAGACACACGCCGAGATCCTGACGATTCAGCCCGGCAGCACGCGGTCGCCCGAAGAGCTCCGGACAGCGCTGGCCGGCACCCTGCCCACTGTTGAGCGAGATGTCCGGCTGCGCCACATCTACCAGCACTCCGCGCGCTACAGCCCCGCGCTCAAGGCGTACATGGGCCAACTGCCAAGCAGCCTCCTCCAGGTACGCACCATGGAGCAGGTCGTCGACCGCCTCCTCATCTTCGACCGCAAGGTGGCCTACCTCCCGGCCAGCCCCGACCGCAGCGCCGCCCTGGAGATCCGCCACCCCGCACTCGTCGGCTTCCTGGCCGGGATCTACGAGACGCTGTGGGAAGGGGCCACCCCGTTCACCCAGCAGCTCCCCACCACGCTGCCCGGCGTCCCGGTCACCGCCGTCCAGCACAGCATCGCGCGCCTCCTGATCGAGGGAAAACAGGACGAGGCCGTCGCCCGCACCCTCGGCATCAGCGTCCGCACCTGCCGCGCCCACATCGCCAAGCTGATGCAGATCCTCGGCGCCACCAGCCGCACCCACCTCGGCGCCCTCCTCGTCCGCTCAGGCATCGCCGAGCCCGTGCCGCCGGTCACGACGACGGAGAAGCCCGCCGCCCCTGACGTTCCGGGGTGACGGACTTCTCCGTGGCGGGGACGAATCCCCTCAGTCCTTCGGCCTCTTCGGCCGCCAGACCACCAGGGCGCTGGTCTGCTGCACGTCCTGGTAGGGCACCAGGTCGCGCCGGTACGAGGCGTGGACCTGCGCCTCGCGCTGCTGCAGCGCCGCATCGGCCCCGTCGACGGCCGCCGAGAGCTCGGCGATCCGCTGCTGGAGGGCCGCGACCTGGTTCTCCAGCTCGATGATGCGCTTGATACCGGCCAGGTTGATGCCCTCGTCCTGCGACAACTGCTGCACGGTGCGCAGCAGTTCGATGTCACGGGCCGAGTAGCGCCGGCCGCGCCCGGCCGTGCGGTCGGGCGAGACCAGGCCGAGGCGGTCGTACTGGCGCAGCGTCTGCGGATGCAGGCCCGAGAGCTGGGCCGCGATCGAGATCACGTACACCGGGGATTCATCGGTCAGTTGGTACGGATTACGTCTCCGGCCGTCCACCTCAAGCTCCCTTCGCTGCCTGGAACAGCTCCGCCCGCGGGTCCTGGTCCGCGGTCGCCTTCCGGTAGGTCTCCAGGGCCTCCCGGGCCTCGGGGCCCAGGTCCGTGGGGACCGTCACCTCGACGGTGACGAGCAGGTCGCCGCGGGTGCCGTCCTTGCGGACCGCGCCCTTGCCGCGGGCCCGCATGGTGCGCCCGCCGGGCGTACCGGCCGGAAGCTTCAGGGTGACCGGCGGCCCGCCGAGCGTGGGCACCTTCACCTCGCCGCCGAGCGCCGCCTCCGTGAAGGTGACGGGCACGGTGACCGTGAGGTTGTCGCCCTTGCGGCCGAAGACCGGGTGGGCGTCGACGTGGACGACGACGTAGAGGTCGCCGGCCGGTCCGCCGCGCTCGCCCTGGGTTCCCTTGCCGCGCAGCCGGATCCGCTGGCCGTCGGAGACGCCCGCCGGAATCCTGACCTGCATGGTGCGGGACGACTTCGCCCGGCCGCTGCCCTTGCAGACGTCGCAGGGGTCCTGGGCGATGAGGCCCCGGCCCTTGCAGTCCACGCAGGGATCGGTGAGCGAGAACCCGCCGCCGCTGCCGCGCGAGACCTGTCCGGTGCCGACGCAGGTGGGGCAGACCCTCGGGGTGCCGTTCTTGTCGCCGGTGCCGGAGCACGCCTTGCAGGGCGCCTGGCTGGACATCCGCAGCGGGACCGTGGCCCCGTCGACCGCCTCGGTGAAGCTGAGCGTCACCTCGGACTCGATGTCCTGGCCGCGGCGCGGCTGCACGCGTGTGCCTGCGCCGCCTCCGCCGCGGTTGAAGAGGCCGCCGAAGACGTCTCCCAGACCGCCGCCGCCGAAACCGCCGGCACCGCCGCCCTGGCCGCCGCCCGGGGCGCCTCCGAAGAGGTCTCCGAGGTCGAAGTTGAAGTTGCCCTGGGCCCCGCCGGGTCCGGCGCGGAACCCGCCGTTGCCGAAGAGGGCGCGGGCCTCGTCGTACTCCTTGCGCTTCTTGGTGTCACCGAGGACGTCGTTCGCCTCGGAGATCTCCTTGAAGCGCTCCTCCGCCTTGTCGTCGCCCTTGTTGGCGTCCGGGTGGAACTCGCGGGCGAGCTTCCGGTACGCCTTCTTGATCTCGGCGTCGGTGGCGTCCTTCGGGACGCCGAGAACCTTGTAGTAGTCCTTCTCGACGAAGTCCTTCGTACTCATCGACGTCCCTCCTTCCGGACGACCGGCCGGGGGCCTCCCGTACGGATCAGGCCGGTGTGCGGCGTGCTCCGTACGCGAGGCCCGGTGGCCGGGCGATGTACTGCCAGGTGGTCGGACAGAATGTCAGACCTCCTCGCCGCCACCGCTCTCCTCGTCGTCTGTCTTCTCTTCCTTCGCGGTCGCGGGTGCCGCCCCCGGCTGGGGTTCGGCCACCGCCACCCGCGCGGGACGGATGGTGCGCTCGCCGATCCGGTACCCAGGCTGCAGGATCGCCACGCAGGTGTCCTCGGTGACGTCCGGCGCATACGAGTGCATCAGGGCCTCGTGGATCGTCGGGTCGAAGGGCTCGCCCTCCTTGCCGAACTGCTGCAGTCCGAGCTTGGCGACGACCGTCTCCAGCGATTCGGCCACCGACTTGAACCCGCCCACGAGCTCACCGTGCTCACGGGCCCGGCCGACGTCGTCGAGCACGGGCAGGAGCTCGGACAGGAGACCCGCGACAGCGATCTCCTTGACCGTGACCCGGTCCCGCTCCACACGGCGGCGGTAGTTCTGGTACTCGGCCTGGAGCCGCTGGAGGTCGCCCGTGCGCTCGGAGAGCGCCGTGCGGACCTGGTCCAGCTGAGCGGTCAGACCGGCTGTCAGGTTCGCGTCCCCGGCCGGGGCCGCCTCCTCCTCCGAAGAGGGGGTGGCGGCCTTCGGCTCGGCGTCGTCAGGGGTGGCGCCGGAGGGGACGTCGGGCTTCTCCTCGAAGCCCGGAGTCTCCTCGGTCACGCCGCACCGCCCTTGGAGTCCTTCTCGTCGTCGACGATCTCGGCGTCGACGACATCGTCCTGGGCGTCGGCCTGGGCCTGCTCGGCACCCGGCTGGCCCTCGGCCTGCGGTCCGCCCTCGGCCTGGGCGTTGGCGTACATCGCCTGGCCCAGCTTCTGGGAGACGGCCGCGACCTTCTCGGTGGCCGTGCGGATCTCGGCGGTGTCCTCGCCCTTGAGCTTCTCCTTCAGCTCGGTGAGCGCGGTCTCCACCTCCGTCTTCACGTCACCGGGGACCTTGTCCTCGTTGTCCTTGAGGAACTTCTCCGTCTGGTAGACGAGCTGCTCGCCCTGGTTACGGGACTCGGCGGCCTCGCGACGGCGGTGGTCCTCGTCCGCGTACTGCTCGGCCTCTTCGCGCATCCGGTTGACCTCGTCCTTCGGCAGCGAGGAGCCACCGGTGACGGTCATCTTCTGCTCCTTGCCGGTGCCGAGGTCCTTGGCAGCGACGTGCATGATGCCGTTGGCGTCGATGTCGAACGCGACCTCGATCTGCGGCACACCGCGCGGGGCCGGCGGCAGACCGGTCAGCTCGAACATCCCGAGCTTCTTGTTGTACGCCGCGATCTCGCGCTCGCCCTGGTAGACCTGGATCTGCACGGACGGCTGGTTGTCCTCGGCCGTCGTGAAGATCTCGGAGCGCTTGGTCGGGATCGTGGTGTTGCGCTCGATGAGCTTGGTCATGATCCCTCCCTTGGTCTCGATACCGAGGGACAGCGGGGTGACGTCGAGGAGCAGGACGTCCTTGACCTCGCCCTTGAGGACACCGGCCTGGAGCGAGGCGCCGATGGCGACGACCTCGTCCGGGTTCACACCCTTGTTGGCGTCCTGGCCGCCCGTGAGCTCCTTGACGAGCTCGGCGACGGCCGGCATACGGGTCGAGCCACCGACGAGAACGACGTGGTCGATCTCGGAGAGCTGGATGCCCGCGTCCTTGATGACGTTGTGGAACGGGTTCTTGCAGCGGTCCAGGAGGTCAGCGGTGAGCTGCTGGAACTGCGAGCGCGTGAGCTTCTCGTCCAGGTGCAGCGGGCCCTCGGCCGACGCCGTGATGTACGGCAGGTTGATCGAGGTCTCCGTCGAGGACGACAGCTCGATCTTCGCCTTCTCCGCGGCCTCGCGGAGACGCTGGAGAGCCATCTTGTCCTTGGACAGGTCCACGCCGTGCCCGTTGGCGAACTGCTTCACCAGGTAGTCGACGACGCGCTGGTCCCAGTCGTCACCACCGAGGTGGTTGTCACCGTTGGTGGCCTTCACCTCGACGACGCCGTCGCCGATCTCCAGGAGGGACACGTCGAAGGTGCCGCCACCGAGGTCGAAGACGAGGATCGTCTGGTCGTCCTTGTCGAGCCCGTACGCCAGCGCGGCGGCCGTCGGCTCGTTGACGATACGCAGGACGTTCAGGCCCGCGATCTCGCCGGCCTCCTTCGTCGCCTGACGCTCGGAGTCGTTGAAGTACGCCGGGACGGTGATGACCGCGTCGGCCACCTTCTCGCCCAGGTAGGACTCGGCGTCACGCTTGAGCTTCTGCAGGATGAAGGCGCTCATCTGCTGCGGGTTGAAGCCCTTGCCGTCGATCTCGATCTTCCAGTCAGTGCCCATGTGGCGCTTGACCGAACGGATCGTCCTGTCGACGTTCGTCACTGCCTGGCGCTTGGCGACCTCGCCGACCAGCACCTCGCCGTTCTTCGCGAAAGCGACGACGGACGGCGTGGTCCTGGCGCCTTCGGCGTTGGTGATGACGGTGGGCTCGCCGCCTTCGAGAACGCTGACGACGGAGTTAGTCGTGCCCAGGTCGATGCCGACCGCACGTGCCATTTCAATTCCTCCAACTGACTACTTGAGTGGATCTGACTCAAGGATGCATGACACCCGCCCCAGAGTCAACAGACCTGAGTCGAGCCGACTCAACTATTGTGCACGCACCAGCCGCCACCAGCGAAAACACCGCCATGCGTGACGGCGGACGCACGCCGTTCGGCCCACTTACGGGCGGCACCCGGGCGACACCGACCCGCCCCACGGGCCACACGGCCCTCCCCATCATCGCCTCATGGGATCGTTCTGTCACAAAATGCCGTGAGCCGCGCAAAACCGGCACACGAACCGCCGAACCAGGCAGGTGCGAACGATGCAGACGCAGAGGCAAGGCCGGCATCACGGGCCGCGGCAACGACGAGGCCCGGCAAGGCGCGGCCGCCGCCCGTACCTCGCGGGAACGCTCAGGACGCCCAGGGCTTCCGAAGCACTCAGGGCACTCAAGCGGCTCGCCCCACTGACGCGCCTGCCCCGCCCCACGGCCGGACGAACCCTGGACCTGGCCCTCGGCTCGGCCCTGCTGCTCCTGGCCGCCCCCCTGCTCGCCGCGGCCGCCCTGGTCCTCGCCGTGCAGCGCGGCCCCGGGGGCGTACTGACCCGATCCACCCGGGTGGGAGCGGGCGGCCGGCCCTTCGTGCTGCGGTCGCTGCGCACCCGGCGGCTGCGGCTGCACGTCATCTCCCGGCTGCCCCATGTCGTACGCGGAGAGCTGGCGCTGGTCGGACCGGCGCCGCTCACGCCGGCCGAGGTACGGAAACGGGCGACCGGTGCGCGAGACTGGCGGCAGGAACTGAAGCCCGGCCTGACCGGCCTGGCCCAGGTGCGCCACCGTTCGACGATGCCGTGGGACGAACCGGCCCTCCTCGACCAGCACTACGCCGAGCACCACCGCCCGGCGCTGGACCTGGCGATCCTCGCGGAAGCCGTCGGCGCACCCCTGCGCGAAGCGGCCCGTGGCCTTGTGCGGCACGGCAAGGCAGACCTGAGCGACACAGATCACCGCCTGCCCGGCTACAGGACGGCGGAATAAGTGGATAGTGTCAGCACAGACTGATTAAGTTACTGCTTAGTAATCACCTGAGTAATCAGCGACCACCGCTGAATCCCACCCTCGCAGGCCCGAGGAGCCCCCAAATGCAACTCGCCGCGATCATCGTGTCGCTGGTGCTGACCGTCGTCGGCGTTGCGCTCATCGCCCGAGCCGTCGCGCAGATCTACCGGTTCGTCCGCCTCGGACAGCCGGTACCGGCAGGCAGTCGCACCGACGACCCCAAGCAGCGCACGATCACCCTGGTCAAGGAGTTCCTCGGCCACACCCGGATGAACCGGTGGGGCATCGTGGGCTTCGCGCACTGGTTCGTCGCGATCGGCTTCCTGACGCTGCCGCCGACGCTGCTCCAGGCGTACGGACAGCTCTTCAAGGCCGACTGGGTGCTGCCGATCATCGGTGAATGGCTGCCGTTCGAGCTGTACATCGAGTTCATCGGCCTGATGACGACGGTCGGCATCCTCGTGCTGATCGCCATCCGGCTGCTGAACCTCCCCTCCCGGGCCGGCCGCAAGTCCCGGTTCGCGGGCTCGAAGGCCTGGCAGGCGTACTTCGTCGAGTACGTCATCCTCGTCATCGGCCTGGCCATCCTGACCCTGCGCGGTCTCGAGGGTGCGATCCACCACGTCGGCGGCTACGAGGCCGCGTACTTCGTCTCGTACCCGCTGGTCCTCGCCTTCAAGGGACTCGCGCTCGGCACCCTGCAGAACCTCATCTACTTCACCGCGATGATCAAGATCGGCGTCTCGCTGATCTGGATGATCACGGTCTCGCTCAACACCAACATGGGTGTCGCCTGGCACCGCTTCCTCGGCTTCCCGAACATCTGGTTCAAGAGGAACGCGGACGGCGCGGTCGCGCTGGGCGCGCTGCAGCCGATGACGACGGGCGGCCAGGAGATCGACTGGGAGGACCCGGCCGAGGACGCCGTCTTCGGTGTCTCCCAGGTCGAGCAGTTCTCCTGGAAGGGCATCCTCGACTTCTCCACGTGCACGGAGTGCGGCCGCTGCCAGTCGCAGTGCCCCGCCTGGAACACGGGCAAGCCGCTCTCCCCGAAGCTCCTGATCATGTCCCTGCGCGACCACGCGCACGCCAAGGCCCCGTACCTGCTGGCCGGCGGCGGCAAGGACATGGAGGGCAACGAGAAGGCGACGGAGGAGCAGCTCAAGGACGTCCCCGCGGCCGCCCTCGCGGAGGCCGAGCGCCCGCTGATCGGCACGGCCGAGGAGAACGGTGTCATCGACCCGGACGTCCTCTGGTCCTGCACCACCTGCGGTGCGTGCGTGGAGCAGTGCCCGGTCGACATCGAGCACATCGACCACATCGTCGACATGCGCCGCTACCAGGTGATGATCGAGTCCGCGTTCCCGTCCGAGGCGGGCACGATGCTCAAGAACCTGGAGAAGAAGGGCAACCCCTGGGGTCTCGCCAAGAAGCAGCGCGTCGAGTGGACCAAGGAGGTCGACTTCGAGGTCCCGATCGTCGGCAAGGACGTCGAGGACCTCACCGAGGTCGACTACCTCTACTGGGTCGGCTGCGCCGGCGCCCTGGAGGACCGCGCGAAGAAGACCACCAAGGCCTTCGCCGAGCTGCTCCACATCGCGGGCGTCAAGTTCGCGATCATGGGCGGCGACGAGAAGTGCACGGGTGACTCGGCCCGCCGCCTGGGCAACGAGCCGCTGTTCCAGCAGCTCGGCCAGGAGAACGTCGCGATGCTGAACATGGCCTTCGGCGAGGACGACGAGGACGACTCGACGAAGAAGGCGAAGGCGACGAAGAAGATCGTCGCGACCTGCCCGCACTGCTTCAACACCATCGCGAACGAGTACCCGCAGCTCGGCGGCGAGTACGAGGTCATCCACCACACGCAGCTGCTCCAGCACCTCATCGACGAGGGCAAGCTGATCCCGGTGACGCCGGTCGAGGGTCTGATCACGTACCACGACCCCTGCTACCTGGGCCGTCACAACAAGATCTACACGCCCCCGCGCGAAATCATCGCGAAGGTGCCGGGTCTGCGGAACGAGGAGATGCACCGCCACAAGGAGCGCGGCTTCTGCTGCGGTGCCGGTGGCGCCCGGATGTGGATGGAGGAGCGGATCGGCAAGCGCATCAACAACGAGCGCGTCGACGAAGCCCTCTCCCTCAACCCGGACATCGTCTCCACCGCCTGCCCGTTCTGCCTCGTCATGCTGACCGACTCGGTCAACGGCAAGAAGAACGACGGCAAGGCGAAGGAATCGATCCAGGTGGTCGACGTGTCGCAGCTGCTGCTCGACTCGGTGCGTACCCCGGCTGACCCGGCGGGCGAGCCGGAGACGGCGGACGCGCCGGAGCCGGAACCGGTGAAGTAACGGGTAACCCGTCACGCGCCACCGCGTTGCACAAGCGGCCGGACCTGCCTCGGGGGCAGGACCGGCCGCTTCTGTTGTACGGCCCCGGTGGCGCATCATGTGGAACGGCCGTGGGGCGCGTGAGCCCCGCCGGACGGCCGAGACCGACGAGACGTACGAGGTGTCCCCACGGGGATACGCATCGGAGGTATCCCGTGCGGATACGCATCGCCAGGACACGCGCGAGAACGGCGGCGGGCCCCCGGGGCGCGGCCGGACCGACGGCGGCCACCGCGCTCGGCTGCCTCTGCGCACTCCTGCTGACGGCCTGCGCGGGCTCCCCGGACCCCGCGTCCCCGAAGAACGGCGACGCCCCGCCCACCGCGCTCTCCGGCCTGGCGGGCGCCGAGCGCCACGCCGTCCCGCACGGCACCGGCAGCCACACCCCGGACGACTTCAACGGCGACGGCCTCCGCGACCTGGTCCTCGACGACCTGGTGAAGCCGGCCGCCGACAGCCACGGCGACGACGCCGGCATAGGCATCGTGTACGGCTCCGCCACCCGCGGCCTCGCCCCCTCCGTACGCCAGCTCCTCAGCGCGCGGGCGAACGCCGCCAAGAGCGGCGACACCCTCCCGTCGGCGTTCGACGCCGAGGCGTCGTGCGACCTCGACCGGGACGGCTTCACCGATCTGATCGTGGCCACCGACCCCCCGTACAACGGCATCGGCCGCCCGCCCGTCCCGCTGCAGATCCTCTTCGGCTCCCCCGCGGGCCTCACCGGCAAGGCCGTCACGCTCCGCATCCCGGACCGGGCCCGCTTCGGCAACGAGTGGCCCGACCACCCCGTCTGCGGCGACTTCGACGGCGACCGGAAACCGGACCTGGCCGTGACGGCGAGCGCCGGCCGGCTCAGCTTCCTGCGGGGCCCCTTCACCCGCGACGGCCGCCCGCACGCCGCCGGCGGCACCATCCCCGGCGCGGGCCCCGCCCTGTCCGCCCCCGAGCCCCGGGGGGACACGGACAAGGACGGCTACGACGACCTGGTGTACACCACCCTCCCCCACGAGCCGGGCACCGCGGGCAAGGGCACGCTGCTGCTCGGCACCCCCGACGGACCGGCCCGCCCGGGCGGCGCGTACCGCTTTCGCGCACCGGCCGGAAAGCTCCCGGCAGCACCGCTGCGCACGGCGAAGGGCAGCGGATCGCCCGCGGCGACGAGCGGTGCGGAAACGACCCTCCTCCAGCGGTACGGGGACTTCGACGGCGACAAGAAGCCGGACACGGTGGTCCGTACGCACCGGGGCGAGACGGCGGACCTGATCGCGCTGTACCCGGCCGCCACGCCGGACCGCCCGCTGATCACCTTCACCAGCGCGCTGTTCACGGCGGGCTGAGGACAACCCCCCAGGGTTCCCTTAGGGGATGTCACAGCTAGGCCGCAAAGGCGGTCCAGTTCCCCCGCCCCTCCCACCCGACCCGCGCGGACCAGGTACGTTCGATTACGTGGCTGGATTCAGGATCGGACGCGGCCGGGACAACCGCACCCCGCAGCAAGCGCGACAACCGCGGCAGCAGCCGTACGGCACTCAGGCACCACCGCCGTACGGACAGCAGCAATGGCCGCCGACGGGAGGCAACACGGGCCCGCCCAACGGCGGCCACCACAACAACTACAACGGTGGCGGCGGCTACCAAGGCGGCGGGCCGGACGAGCCCGAGTACTTCGCCGACCCGTACCCGCAGCAGCAGGGCCACGCCCCGTACCCCCAGCAGGGCGACCCGTACGCGAACAGCCCCGGACACACCCAGGCCTTCAGCATCAACGAGGACCCGTACGGCGACGGCAACACCTACCGCGCCGGCCAGGCCCCCGCCCAGCCCACGGGCCCGCGCCTGCACTGGAAGCAGCTGCTGAGCGGCATCGTGACGCGCCCCGGCCCGACGTTCTGGCAGATGCGCGACTACCCGGTCTGGGGCCCGGCCCTGATCGTCACGTTCCTCTACGGCCTGCTGGCGCTCTTCGGCTTCGACCAGGCCCGCGACGACGCGATCCACGCGCCGGTCTCCTCGGCCGTCCCCTACGTCATCCTCACGGGCGCGTGCTTCGTGCTCGGCGGCCTGGTGCTCGGCGCGGTCACCCACACCCTCGCCCGCCAGCTCGGCGGCGACGGCGCGTGGCAGCCGACCGTGGGCCTCTCCATGCTGATCATGTCGATCACGGACGCCCCGCGCCTGATCTTCGCGCTCTTCCTGGGCGGCGAGAACTCCCTGGTCCAGATCCTCGGCTGGATCACCTGGCTGGCGGCGGCTGCCCTGTTCACCTCGATGGTGAGCAAGTCCCACGACCTGCCGTGGCCGAAGGCCCTGGGCGCCTCAGCGATCCAGCTCCTGGCCCTGGTCTCGATCCTCAAACTGGGCACGATCTGAGCACAGCACCACAGCACCACAGCACCACAGCACCACAGCACCACAGCACCAGGAACGACAGAACCCCCGGACCGCCCTCACCAGGGCCCGGGGGTTCTTCTCTGCACGCACACGCACACGCACACGCACACGCGACCGGCACGCACCCGATCGCCACCCAACCGCTCAGGCGTCGAGAACCTGTCCGCTGCGCCGCACGACGGGCTTCTCCACACTCCACGGGAAGTTGATCCAGCTATCGGTCTTCTTCCACACGTACTCGCACTTCACGAGCGAATGCGACTTCTCGTAGATGACGGCTGAGCGCACCTCGGCGACATGATCGATACAGAAGTCGCGGACCAGCTTCAGCGTCTTCCCGGTATCGGCGACATCGTCGGCGATCAGAACCTTCTTGTCGGAGAAGTCGATGGCATTGGGCACGGGCGCCAGCATGACGGGCATTTCGAGTGTGGTGCCCACCCCGGTATAGAACTCCACATTCACCAGGTGGATGTTCTTGCAGTCCAGCGCGTACGCCAGCCCGCCCGCGACGAACACCCCGCCGCGCGCGATGCTCAGCACCACGTCCGGCTCGTACCCGTCATCGGCGACGGCCTGCGCCAGCTCCCGCACGGCGTGCCCGAAACCGTCGTACGTCAGATTCTCCCGCACGTCATCACTCACCCGGCATCACACCTGCGTCCGGTGGAAGTTCATGAAGGACCGCGACGCGGTGGGCCCGCGCTGCCCCTGGTACCGCGATCCGTACCGCTCGGAGCCGTAAGGGAACTCGGACGGAGAACTCAGCCGGAACATGCACAGCTGCCCGATCTTCATCCCCGGCCACAGCTTTATCGGCAGCGTGGCAAGGTTCGACAGCTCCAGGGTCACGTGCCCGGAGAACCCGGGATCGATGAACCCGGCGGTCGAATGCGTCACCAGCCCGAGCCGGCCGAGCGAACTCTTGCCCTCCAGCCGCGAGGCGAGATCGGCGGGCAGCGAGATGACCTCGTACGTCGAGGCGAGCACGAACTCACCGGGGTGCAGGATGAACGCCTCGTCCCCGTCCGGCTCGACGGTACGGGTCAGATCGGCCTGTTCGACGGCCGGATCGATATGCGGATAGCGGTGGTTCTCGAACACCCGGAAATAGCGGTCGAGCCTCACATCAATGCTCGACGGCTGCACCATCGACGCATCGAACGGATCAATACGTACGCGTCCGGCGTCGATCTCGGCCCGGATGTCCTTGTCTGAGAGAAGCACCCACCGAGGATACGCAGAACGCGCGGGCCCACCCTCATCGGGCCGCCCGCGCGCCTGTCGCCACCTGCCCGGAAGCCCTACCGCTCCTCGAACACCACGGGCACGGCATGCCGCAACCGGGCGCAGCGAGGACAGCGGATAAGCCGCCCGGGACCGATCCGCCCGGACCCGAGCTGCTGCATCGGGAACGAGGCGGTAGCGAAAACGTGCCCTTCGGCACAGCGGACGACAGTGCGCTCCATGGAGTCCATCAAGTCCCTTCCCCATCAAGCCGTGGACGAGAAAGCCACATTAGGGGATGAACAGGACGCCACTCCACGCGGCACTCCGACCACTCACGCTACGCCCCCAACTCCCGCCCACCACAACCGCATCCACTCCCCGACACACCCCACGTCCATCACGACCCGCACCCGGGCCGCGGCCTCGGGGGATCGGCGATGGGGTACAGTGTGGGACGATGCGTCGCTGGTCAGCCAGTGCGTTGTGCGGGTGTAGTTTAATGGTAGAACATGAGCTTCCCAAGCTCAGAGCGCGAGTTCGATTCTCGTCACCCGCTCCATGAAAAAGCCCCAGGCCAGCGGCCGGGGGCTTCTTTGTTGTCTGGACCAGTTCAAGGCTCTCGCACCAGATCCGCACCAGAAGGTCCCTGATCAGCCTTCTTACGGGCGGACCGCACGAGGTCGTCCAGCCCGCTCGCGACCTCCTGCTGTCGCTCAAGGTCCGAGTGCTGATAGATCAACGCGGCCTTCTCCGACGACTGGCCGGCGCGAACCATCGTGTCCTTGAGCGTGGCCCCGGACCGGGTGGCCAGGGTGTGCCCCGTGTGACGAAGGTCGTAGAAGCGAAAGCCCTCCGGCATACCGACGAGCGCGCGAGCCCTGCGCCATTTCCGCCCGAAGGTGGAACGCCGGAACGGCTTGCCCTTCTCCCCCACGAACAGAAGTCCGTCCGCCCCCTTCTCCGCGTACCAGTCGAGGTGACGCCGGAGGTCGGTCCGGAGAAAGGCCGGCAGGACCACGACCCGCTTGCCCGCATCCGACTTGGTGTCGCCAGGAGCGCGGCGACCGGTGGTCAACTCGGGAGCCGCCATGCGGACCCGGATGGTCATCTCGTCCAGGTCGACGTCCTTGCGCCGGAGCTCGGCCTGTTCCTCCGGCCTCATGGGACCGTACGCACCGAGGAAGACCATCAGCCGCCAGCGAGACCCGAGGGCATTGGCGAGCGCGTCGACCTGGGCGACGGTGGCGATCTGACGTTCGGCGGACGCCTCCTTCCCAGCGCCCCGGATGCGGCAGGGGTTGCGGCGGATCAGCTCGTCATCGACCGCGGTTTCCATGATGGCCTTGAGCAGCCGGTAGGCCTTGGCCACGGTCGTAGCTGCTCCGGTGGACGACAGCCGCTCGGTTCGCCAGGTACGGACACGGGGTGCGGTGATCTCGTCCAGGTCCAGGCCCTCGAAGGTGGGCAGGAGGTGAAGCCGCAGGAGACGCCGGTACAGCTCATCGGTGGTCGCGGAGAGACCGCGCTCATCCACCCATTGGAGGGCGTACTCCTTGAAGTTCACCGCCCCGGCGTCCGGATCCTGCCAGTTGCCGCGCGTGAGGTCTGCTTCGATCTGGGAGAGCCAGACCTCGGCGTCCTTCTTGGTGTCGAAGGTCTCGGGTGCTCGGAAGTCCTGTCCGTCCGGGCCCAGGTAACTCGCAGTCCAGCGGCCGGACCTGTACTGACGCACGGCACCGAAGCGCCGGCGGCTTCCCTTGGCGTTCCCCATCAGGCAGCCCTTCCGTAGCGGGAGCGACGGCGGCGAATCGGCTGGACGGTGTTGCCCTCGATGTACGCCTCAAGGACGCTCGCCTTGATGCGCACGTGGCTGCCGACCTTGACGAAGGCGATGCGGCGTTCGGCGACGAGGCGGCGCGGAAAGCGTGTGGTGGTGCCGAGGCGTTCGGCGGCTTGGTCGACGGTGAGCAGGAGGTCAGTCACGACCGGTCTCCTTCCAGGTCGGCGAGGGCTTCGCGGGCTGTCTCTCGGTTGTGTTGCAGGTCTCTGGCGATCGAGGCGGCGAGGATCGATTCGCCGGGGCTGTGGCCTTGTCCGGCGTACTGCCAGTCGGTGAGGACGAGGACGGTCGGGTCCTGGTCCGGGTCGGGCAGGCCGAGTTCTTCGCGCTGCTGGGCGGCGCGGTAGTCGGCGCGGATCTGGCGGAGTGCGCCGAGGGTGGTGGAGTAGCGGCGGGACTTGGTGGAGAAGTGGCCGCGGAAGCCGAGCATGTGTGCCCAAGCCCTCAGTCGCCGGTCCGGGTAGAGCGCATCGAGATCGAAGCAGGCTTCGATGAGGCGGCGCGGGTGGTCGGGGACGTCGAGGAGGGCCAGGGCCTCGCGGTTACCTATGCGGCGGTCGACGGTGCCGGTCGTCTCGGCTGCTTTGGTCGCGTACTTGGCGACATAGGAGGCGACAGCCTGTTCGGTGATGTCGGTCCCGGCGTCGAAGGCGCGGATGGGGCGGATGTCGAGCTGGGTACCCCAGCGCAGGGGGCGGGCGGGTTGGCCGGCGGCGGCCGGGACGGTGATGGTCGTGTACGCGTGTGCGGTGGCGGCGCGGATGGAGTCGTCGAGCAGCTGCACGGAAGCCCAGGAGGGTGGCGGGCTGTCGGGCCCGTCCGGGCCGTCGAGGCGAATGACGGCGTGGAAGTGGATGGCGCCGCGCTTCTGGAACTCGGCCACCTTGCCGTACGAGACCCGTGCCGTTTCTTTGAGTTCGCGTTGGGTGAGGCCGGCGCGGGCGGCGATCTCGCGGCGAAGGCGGTTGGTGAAGCGCTGCCAGAGGTCCCCGGCGTGGTTGTTGAAGAGGACCGCGCCCGCGTAGTCGTACGTGTCGGGGTTGAGCGGGGTGCCGAGGGCATCGTCATCGGGCCTGTGGGTGGTGCCGCAGCGGCAGCGGCCGGTGTCGGGGCGGTTGTGGACCGGGCCGAAGGACGGGGCTGTGAGCGTGGTGAAGACGCGGGGATGGTCGCGGACGGTGGCGGGGACGTCTTTGTCCTGGTCGCCCGCGAGTCCGGCGCGGATCAGGTGGTAGGTGTCGGCGGAGTACGTCCAGGCGCACGCCGGGCAGCGGGAAGCACGGCGATTACCGCAGGCGACGCGGAGCCGTCCTCCGGGCTCGGTTTGGGTGGAGTAGCGGTGGAGGGTCTGGCCGGTGGTCTTGTCCTTCGTGAGGGTCCAGCCGGAGAGGTGGATGGGGTTGGAGCAGCCGCCGGTGCGGCGGATCTGGTCCTGCCAGCGGTCGAAGCCGGTGGACCCGGCCACCTGCAGCAGATCGCCGAGGGTGGCCGGGTCCAGGCGCGCGAGGATCGAGTCCGTCACGCGTGCTCCCGCTGGACGACCGGGGCGGGAGTCGCGGTGCGGGCCGAGCCGGTGCCGCGGCAGAGGCGGCAGGCGACCAGGAGGATGGCGCGGGTGCCGTTGTCGAGGAGCGTGCCGGTGTCGATGGCGACGACGGGGAAGCCGTTGCAGTCCGGGCAGAGACGCAGCGGGGCAGGGCTGTGCTGGGCCATGATGGCGGTCCTTTCGGCTGCGGTTGGAAGGGGCTGGACTGTCCGGGCGGCGGCGATGCTTGGCGGCTTGTGCGCCGTCCGGGGTCCGGTCAGCGGTGCTGGTCTGCGGAAGTGATGAGCGAGCGGATGACCAGGGCGCAGATGGCGACGGATGCGCCGGTGATGGCGACCGCGAGGAGCATCGAGACCAGGACCGCGCCGACGACCAGGACGACGGCCGTCCCACCACCCACAAGTGCGACGACGGCGCCGGGCGTGAGCTGGACGGTGGGCCTGGCTGCAGTGGTCGGGACAGCCAGCGGGGCAGGGCTCGGCGGGGTGTGCTGGACCACGGCGGTCGGCTCGACGACGGTCGGTCGGGTGATGAGGCCGGTGGGCTGGGGCATGGTCGGAACCTTGGGCTTGAACATGGTGGATCTCCCTTCGCGGGTGGTTACTTGACGGCGGTGTCGATGGCGGGGGCAAGGAGGCTGTCGGCGAGGAGGTAGCCGCCGAGCAGGAGAACGGCGACGAGCCACAGGGGCGGGCGGATGAGCTTGATGCCGAGCCAGCCGACGATGATCAGGGCGAACCAGAGCGGGACATCCACGGGGCCGTTCTCCTATCGGGCGGTGCAGCGGTGGGTGCGGGCGGCGAGCTGGGCGGCGGTCTGGCTGGAGTAGTCGGCGGACCAGCCGCAGCGGTCAGCGGTGCAGACGGCGGCGTGCTTGGTCTGGCCGCGGTGGTCGCGGTGGGTGCCGATCTGCACGGGGCCGATCCGCATCACGGAGTGGAAGTGATCACGAGCGGGCATGGCGGTGGTTCTCCCGTCTGGTCAGGCGAGTTGGGCGGCGATGGTTTCGGCGAGCTGCGGCGGGACGCCGAGCCGGGCGCGCAAGGTGTCGGTGTCGATCGGGGCGCCGGTGCGGGCGTGGTGGTCGGCGGCGAGCTTGCGGGCGTGGTCGACGAGGGCAGCCGGGACCGGCGGACCGGCGGGGGCGAGTGCCGGGGTGTTCTCGGCAGCGGCGGCGATCGGCTCGGGCTCGGGCGCCGGATCGGGGGCGGATCTCCGCTCGACTTCTGTCGCGGAATGCGGGACTGCGGGTGCCGGCGGAACGGGCTCCGGCTCCTCGGCGGAGTGCGAGTGGGCAAGGAGCGTGCCGCCGAGGAAGGCGAGCGCGGGCCATCCCGCGATGCCGAATCGCAGCCAGGCCGGCGGGTGGGTGAGGTCGAGGAATCCGGCGGTCGCGACGTTGGCACCCAGCGAGGCGAACAGCGCGATCAGGAACCAGCACCAGGCCAGCCGGGACGGGCCCTCGCTGCGCAGGCGCCGCCAGGCAGCGACCAGGAGCAGGTCCACCGAGATCGGGTAGGCCCAGGCCTTCCAGCCGTCCTGCCCAGCGGCGTCGGCGAGGTCGTGCAGGTGGGCGAAGGACAGGGCACCGGCGATGACGGCCTGGACCAGGACGGCGTCCACGCGGAAGGCGGGGCGGGCCATCAGACGCCCCCGGGGTGGTCGGTGTCGCCGATGGGGTCGTAGCCGGGCGGGAACATCCCCGGCGGAGGCCCCGGAAGCGACACGGCCAGGGACGGACCAATGGAGTCGATGAACGTGTCGTCGGCACCCGGCATTTCGGCGTACAGGGCCAGGGCGCCGAGCATCAGGACGGTGCGGTGGAAGTCCTCGATGTGCTCACACATGGGAGTCGGTCTCCCTTCCTTCAGGCATGGAGCGGGTAGGGACCTGGCGCGATGCGGTCGCGCCGACCGGGGGTGCGGGAGGACTCAGGCCGTGGCGGGGGTGGCCTTGGCGAGCGGCTCGGAGGCCGGGGCCAGGGGACTGACCATGGGACGGAAGGCCGCGAGGACGGGCAGGGCCGGGGTGCGGTCGGCGTACCGGTTGCAGATGTTCACGGCCTGGCGCAGCGAGGTGTGCGGGGCGCGGATGCGGGCCCAGCCGCCGGAGGAGTCGCCGGTGACGGCGATGCCGGGAGTATCGGTGGGGATCTGGATAGCAGCCAGGACGGCGTCCGGAGCGATGTCGCCGAAGGCCATGTTGGCGGAGGACTCGTCATTGACGCGGTGGGCGGTGCGGCTGGTGAGCTGGGCGCGGAGCATCGTGATGCCCTTGCCGAGTTCGGAGCCGAAGCGCTGCCCGCAGATCTCCAGGTAGATCCCGGCAGCGCGGCCGAGCTGGGCGAGGCGGACCAGCGCGGTGATGATCCGGTCCCGGCGCTTCTCTTCGTCCTTGGACGCGAACAGGGCGAGTTCGGCGACCTCGTCCACCAGGACCACGACCGGCACCGGCCGCAGGTGTTCGGGCAGGTCCCAGATGTCAGCGGCTATTGCCGCGTCCGGCACGTTCACCGTGATCCGCTGTTCAGCCCGGATCAGTTGGTAGACGTTCTCCATGTGCGTGACGAGAGCTTCGAGGAGCTCCAGGGCGGTGTCGGGGTTGTCGGCGAGGGCGGAGAACCGGCGTGCCAGCGGGAAGAGTTCGACGCCCTGCTTGCAGTCGATTCCGACCAGGGCGACATCCATGGGTGCGAGGCCGGCCACAAGGTTGCGCTGGTAGACAGACTTCCCCGACTCGGTGGCGCCGAGGGTGAGCCCGTGCGGCACGGCGCGGTAGTCGCGGTAGTGGACTGCCCCGTCCTCGCGCAGGGCGACCGGAACCCGCATCGGTGCAGGGTCGGTCTTGGCGGGCATCTGCACCCGCTTGAGCACGTCGTATCCGGTCATCCGCACTTCGACGACGCCGGAGCGCAGTTCGCGTGAGGTCACGCCGTACATGCCGAAGGAGTGGCGCAGCCGGTCCGAGGCGGCGGAGACGTCGAACGCGTCCTGTCCGGGGCGGAGCTTGAGGCGTAGCACCAGGCCGGTTCGGGTGGGGTGGACGCGCAGGATGCGCGGGGCGCGGGACTCCGGCACAGGCCGGTTCGCGATCCGGGCCAGGGCCAGACGCCAGCGGGAGGGCGGGACGGTCAGTCCGCACGCGTCCATCACGGAGACGTAGCGGACCAGGACCCGCAGAGCGGCTAAGGCAGCGCCGAAGGCCAGCCAGTACCAGGCGGGGCGCCGCCACCGCAGGATCACTGCGGTAGCGACAACCAGCACCAGGGCGACCGTGAAGCCGGTCATGATCAGGCCGCCTTCGACTGCGATGCAGCGGCGGCGAGCGAGGTGACAGCGACCGCACGGAACGCGATCCCGTGCTTCTTCTGTCCGTTGAACTCGTTCTCCCACGCCGAGGCGACCAGGCCGGTCAGCGCGACCGGGGTGCCCATGGCCAGGTCCTCGGAGACGCCGGGCTGGGGAACGGTGAGCTTGAGGATCTCCACCTCTTCCGGCGTGGAGAACATGACCTCCACCGTCATCAGCGTCACGCCGTCCTTGTCGAGGGCGATCTCACCGGTACGGCGGTCCTTGACCTTGGGCTGGGGGGCCTTGGCGACCATCACGGTCGCGTTCGTGGTGTCGACGGGAATCTGACGCACAGCAGATCACTCCTCTGTAGGTGCTGAACTCTGTCACTCATGTACATGAGTGACATGAAGAAGAGTGCATCACTCCTGTACATGAGTCAACCCGCTACGAAGAGGAAATCGCAGCGGGCTGGGGTGAGTTGAGCGGACGTCAGTCGGTGGCGGGGATCCGATAGCTGAAGACGAACTGGTCAGCGGCCATGAGGGTGTCGCAGACCTCGACCACACGACCTTCCTCGGTCACGGCATCTCGGATGAGGTGAATGACCGGGGCGCCGGGGCTCAGCGCGAGTTCGGAGGACTCCGCCTTCGAGGCCGGCCGCGCCTGGAGGGTCTCGACGAACTCCGCGAAGACATGGCCGTCGTCTTCAAGCCGGGCGTAGATCCCACCGGGGCCGGGGTTCTCGGAGAACAGCTCCGGGATCTCCTTCACGACGTCCCACGGTAGGTAGGACGTTGCAGTCTCGACCGGAGTGCCGTTGCGGAAGTAGAGGCGGCGGCGGGCCAGCACCTTGGCTCCGGGGTCCACACCGAGACGTTCCGCGATGTCGGCGGGTGCATCGGCCGGGCCGATGAACAGCACGCTCACCTTGGCGGTCGCGCCGGCCTGCTCCGACTCCGCCAGGTACGCGGCCTTGCCACCCTTGCGATGCGAGCGCCGGAACCGATCGGAAGACCGATGACGTACCGGGGGTCGAGCCTTCACCAAGGACCCCTTGCCGTGCCGGGTCTCCACCAGGCCACTCGCACGGACCTCCACCATGGCCTTCCGGATCGTCCCGCCGGAGACGCCGTAGCGGTCCACCAGCTCTGACTCACTCGGCACCATGTCACCAGGCTTGAGGACACCTGCCCGGATCTGCTGAACGATCTCCTCGGCGATCTGAACGTACCGAGGTACGGCCCTGTCACCTCCTACTGCTGTTCCCATCGACCTACTCACTCTCCTATGCTCCTGTACATGAGTAACAGCGCCCAGGAAGCTCCGTCAACGCCGAAGCACAGTGTGTCCGTGGCGGGGGCTGTCGTGCGCGAGGACGGCCGACTCCTGGCGATCCGCCGCGCGGACAACGGGACATGGGAGCTGCCGGGCGGAGTGCTGGAGCTGGAGGAGTCCCCGGAGCAAGGCGTCAGCCGCGAGGTCTGGGAAGAGACCGGCATCCGCGTCGAGGTCAACGAGCTCACGGGCGTCTACAAGAACACGACCCGGGGCATCGTTGCCATGGTCTTCCGGTGCAAGCCCTCCGGGGGCACCGAGCGGACATCAACCGAGTCAACCGCGGTCGACTGGCTCACGCCGGAGCAGATCACCGAGCGCATGTCCGAGGTCTACGCAATCCGCCTACTCGATGCCCTGGACAAAGCCGGCCCCCACGTCAGGAGCCATGACGGCCACCGCTTGCTAGAGGCATCAGCATGAACAGCGGTAGAAGACTCCCCAAGCCCAGACCCCTGGATGAGCTCGACAGCGTGCACGACTTCCTCGACGACGTGCGCCTACGGCCAAGCATGTACGTGCGAGGCCGTTCCGTCCTGCACCTCCAGTCGATCCTGTTCGGGTACAGCGTCGCCTGTGAGATCCATGGAGTTCCGGCGATGACGGACTTCGTTCACACCGGGCCGTTCAGCGAGTGGCTGTGGCCTCGACTCGACATGCAGTACCCAAGCGCGCTCGGCTGGGCTGTTGAGATCGAGCGGGCAGCTGAAGCAGCAGACATCGCACCTCTGGACATGTTCTTCGACCTCTTGGACGAGTTCCGCCTGGCGCGGCGCGAGGGCACCCAGCAGGCCATGCGGTAAGAGTTTCTCTACTTCATCAAGGCCCGCGCACGGCGCGGGCGCACGCCGCCTCTGCGGCGCGGCCTGCCTCCTGTCTCCGCCCCGGCTGGCCGCGCCCGGCGGCGCGCTACGTGCGGCGGACGGAAGTGAGAAATCATCCGCGCGGCTCAAGGACATGCCTCCGGCGGGGGCGCTCAGACTCCGGGATGGATGGGGCGCCGTTTGCGGGTGCCGGCGGATTCGTGGTGAGCGTTGTGGGCTCCCATCCCGACCACCTTCGACCCAGGCAGAGCCGAGCGGGCGTGGTTCAGGGCGTCAAGGTCGTTCGTACAGTGGCGCGCTCCACCTTGACGCCCTGAACCACGCCCGCTCCACGGTGTGTGGGCCGAAGGCGGACGGGATGGGAGCTGGGGTGGGTAGTGGGTGAAGCCTGCATATGCATGTGCAGGCTGGGTCTGGACTGGCAAAGTTGTCGCCGTGGCCAAGAAGAAGCAACCTGTCCCGGACACCCTGGGGCTCATAGAGATCATGTACGAAGCGGCCGAGCACGCTACAAGGCACCTCCGGTCAGCCCAGATCTTGCTTGCTGCAGGAGAGTGGCCAGACAGCTTCGTCCTAGCAACGTTGGCATTTGAGGAGCTTGGCAAGGCTCACTTGTGCCTGGGGCCCCTCATCATGCGACCAGAGCACCGGCTGACTAGTGAGGAGATCTTCCAGAAGAGCTTCGCAGGGCACACAGAGAAGCTCAAGATGGCCCACTTTGCTCTGATCGCGGCAGCTTCAGAGGCCCCACCGCCTGCTGCAGCCCAACTCTTTCGTCAGATTGAGGAACTCGCCAAGAGCTCCAACGAGACGAAGTTCAGAGGGCTCTATGTCGACTACACGAGCGACGGCCCGCTCCTGCCCACGGTAGTCAGCGAAGAAGATGCCCGATGGATGGTCGGAAATGTCCAGCTCCTCTTGGACACTATGCGGCAGCACCTCCTGAAAGACCCCAAGGTTTTCGCTCTCTTCTTGGAGCAGTGGCACTCTCACATGGACTTCGATGCACTTGAGGCGATGGAACCTGGTGAGAGCATCTCTGTCGGCCGGTCAATCTTGCGGCGAGGTCCAACCACGCCCATCCCCGACGTCTTGGCCGCGTTCTGGGAAGCAGCTCAAGCGACCGAGCAAAAAGATGCGAACACTGAGACGTAAAGGTCGGCGCAGGCAGCGGCTCTGTCCACGAAGGGGCCATTGAGCGATGAGTGTCTAACTGCGTGATAACGCCGCCGAACAGGGGTGGCCGAGCGCGCACGTCTACGGACCATCAGCGCAGGTGAGAGACGCACCAGCCCAAGGCAGGGCTTGCACCCGAGTTGCTTCGGGACGAACAGGCCGTGGGTTCAGTCCCGCCACCCCAACACACGGGCAGCATGCAGCTCAACCTGTGGCGTCGCGGGACCGTCCTGCCGACTACGCATCGCCGGGCTACTCTCGTCCGAGCGAGAACATGTGGTTCTCGGGAGCCAGCGCAATCGAGCGCCAGTAGTTCCAGCGTTTCAGCATGTATGCCTTGCGTTCCGTACTCACGAGGTCGACTTGAGAGATAGCTTGTGACGGATCGCTCACAGCCCCGCTCAGCTCCATGATGTGAGAACCGGTGGAGAAGGTTGGCGGGATCGAACGTAGAGACCACCCGTAGGCACTATTGGTGATAGTTGCGTAGTCTCCAGCCTCGCGTTCGGATTTCAGCTGATCGTAGGTGAAGAAGTGCTCATCCCTGCGGGCCATGTGATCGCGCTTTAGGCGCAGGTAGTCCGGGTTCTCATGTTTGGAGGATCCGGCCTTAAATTCAGAATTCCTGCCAAAGATTAGAACAAATTGCGGTTCTACTGGACGATATGAATATCGAGGCGCATACGCCTTTGCGAAGATCAGGCTATTTTCAGGAGAGTTAAACCAGACTTTCCACTCGGTGAGCTGATCGATTGCCTGGGTTAGTTCTGCCGTTGGCGTTCTGTCCTTGTTGAACCAGGACTTTCCGGGACTCTCAATCTCTATGCAAATAGGTCGAATTGCCCCAGTGTCTCGCCTCACCCACATGAAGTCGGGAACGCGCTTCGGTCCGAGGCCTTGCAGTGGAGGCTGCCTGACCACTGCTTCAAAGGATGGGCCGTGATGTCCCCCCTGACCAATGCTGTCAGTCGCTCCAGGGAGAAGGCAGGGATGAAGCTCCAAGAACTCCTGCATCTGGCGCTCATGAGGGTTCGACCCAAGCAGCGTCTTCCACTTGGGCAGCAGCCAGTCCTCGTATTGCTCCCAGGCGGGAGCTTGCGGACGGTCAGGGTTCTCATCGGTTACTGCCTGAGGCACTGTGAGCATAAGGACATTCTGGATGGTTGCGGATGGTTCTGTGGGTAGAATCAGGGAAATCGGTATCCCTGCCGCTGAACCTCGACTAGAACCACCACAACTCATTCCGTAACTGCCTCGATGGCCTGAGAGCCAAAGCCCTCAGTGGCCACGGAAGTTGCCCATATGCGCGGAAGCCGGCAGGTTCACATCAGGAGCCGACATCAACGGCGGCGACCTTGGCGACCGTAGCCGGATCGACGGGCTACCACCGAACCTCGTTTCGGCACGCCCGCTCCGCAGGGTGATCGAACTCCTAAGGCCATGGTCAGCCTCGTGCCCGATCCGTGCCCGAAGGGGCGGTAAACCACGGTCAACAGCGGGTGCCAGGCAGAGCCCGAGGCTTCTGCCTTGACAAGCGTTGCCGCAGGTCAGCTCACCAAGAGCCTCCAGAAGCACCGTGATTTCCAAGCTCATGGCATTGCGTGGTGTCCTACCGAACCGACCTTGGGGCAACGTGCCGGTTTGGCCGCCTCAGTTTGCGGCGAGCAACCGGACTGTCATAGCGGAACGGGGAGGGGAACCCGAGAATCTCATTCAAGTTCCCCTCCCGCGTAGCAGGGATTGTCGGTCCTCGGCTGGCGCCGTTGTGCCGCAGCCTCTTCAGCTTCGGTGAGGATCGCTCACTGCGAGCAGATGTCCGCGGCTGACCGCAACCCGAAGCACGTCCCGCAGGGCGCCGGAGAGGTCGTGAACCAGGCGGCGCAGATCATTCTGGTCCGTGTTCTGGTCGTCGCGAGTTCCCGAGACCTCTTCCAGCAGCGCGGCCGCCGTGCCGAGTTGGACCGCTTCCATGTTGTCCGCCAGGCGGGACATGTAGCCATCCGGGTCATCCGTGCTTAGGTAACACGGCTTGTTCTCCGGGCCCGACCACGGGAGAAGCCGCATTTCGTCCTGTGCTTTCATCCGTGGGTCTGCCTCTCGTCAAGCACGCGGTGGGCGGTGAAGATGGCATCGATGCGGTCTCCCGGGAAAGCCAGAAGCGCGGCTTCGATGACGCGGCCCGTGGAGTCGGTGGAGATGCGAGTGATCGCGAGAACGGCTGTGGTGGTTCCGATCCGGAGGACCGAGGCTTCGTCCGGTGTGGGGGAGCGGGCACATACCGTCTCTCGGACATTGGCCGGCGGCGGGCCCAGGACGGCGAATCTCGTGAACGCTTCCCGGCACGCAGCGTCGTCGTCGAGCACTCCGGCCGGGGCCAGGTCGCGCGGGATGTAGATACGAGCCAGGCCGTGCGGCGCCCCTTGTTCGCGGCTGAGGCAGGAGTACTCCGCGAGGGGGCTGCCCGTTGGTACCTTCAGCAACGTCGTCAGGGGCACGGAGGCCGGAACCGTGGTGCTGCGAACCGTAACGCGCAACGTTGGCTCAGCAGCGGCCCAAGGATCCAGCGTGCCCCAGCCGCCGACGTACATGATCTTGCGCCTGGGGCGGCGGACGAAGTTGCCCTTGCCGTGGATCTTCTCGATGAGCCCTTCGCCTTGGAGCACGGCGAGGGCCCTTCGCAGGGTCACTGTGCTGACCTTGTACCGGGCAGCCAGGCTGACTTCGGACGGTAGGCGCTCGCCAGGCTTGAGGCGGCCCGTCGTGATCTGGCGGCGGAGATCGTCGGCGATGTCTTGGTGACGCGAAGGCACGGAGTTGGTCACCGCCTTCTCAGCAGTCGCACGGCGACGAGCCGGGTGCGTGTGTGTATGGCCAGCAACTCGCCAGATTCGAAGACCAGTTGTTTGGCTCCCTGGGGGAGTTGAAAGAGGTCTCTCACCCGGCAAGCCTGGCCCCCGAGTTGGATGATGTCGCCGCGCTGCACAGTGGCCGCGGTGACCTCGATGTGGGAGACCAGCGCACCGCCGGGGACTTGAGGCCTCACAGCGCCACCTCCACGGGCACATACTGGTCGGGCGTCGAGTGGCACGGACAGGCGCACGCCTCGTAGATCACCGGGATGTCGACCGGTGCCAAGAACGGGGAGGGCTCAACGCAGGAGGAGTGTGTGCCGATCCGACACGCAATCGATCGGTAGGGGACGGAAGTAGTGTCCGCAACGCGAGGCTGTCGACGAGGGGGCATCAGTGAACCCCCGCGAGTGCCGACAAGGCCTCGGCCGGCAGACGAGGCACGACGACCAGCGCTCGCGTCGGTACACGCGCTTCCCACGCCAACAAGTACGGACGGACAAGCGCGACGTCTTCACCCCTCAGCGGGCAACGGTGGACCGCGCCAGCCGAAGCCTGGTCCAAGGCGACGGTCGACGCGTCAGCCGGCACAGCGGAGTTGGGGTGGACCAGCGGCCGGGAGGGCGGTAAGGGGCGGCGATACCGGCCCTTGGGGAAGTACCGCTCTCTGGTGAGCGAGGCGGCACGGCGGATACGGTTGAGCATGCTGTTCAGCTCCTATCGCTGATAGCCCGGTCCCCCGACATCGCCCGTCGTGTGGACCGTTTTGCGTACGACCGCCCATAAGGTGCGGCCGTTCAAGCTGGTGGCCAGGAGCCCGAATCGATCGGCCTCCGCCACTACTTCCAGGGCCTCCCGCCATGACTCGACGGAGAGCGTTTCCGGCACTTCCGCCTCGACCGTCGTGAACCGGGCGTGCTCCTCCACGCGTGTGGGGAGCCCGACGGTGGACAGCCGGGCGGCAAGGGCAGCCGCGCTCACGCCTGAAGCAGACATAGGGCAGCCTCCCGTCACCAGCAATCACTTTCAGTGAAGCTAGTTAACTAGATTAGAGCTAGTGGACTAGATTTTCCATATGTCTGAGCAACCGCCGTATCTCCGCATCGCCGATGAACTCCGGCGGCGAATGGCGGAGCACGTCTGGGAACCGGGGGACCGCCTCCCCTCCCGCGCCCAGATCGGCCAGGAGTGCGGCGTGGGCGAGAACGTGGTGCGCCGGGCACAGGAGTTGCTGATCTCCCAGGGAGTACTGGAGGGCCGGGCCGGATCGGGCACCTACGTCGCCGAAGCTCGGCAACGGGTGCGGGTGGTCCGGTCATCAGCGCGAGAGCAGCCGGGCGCGTCTCCGTTCCGTGGGGACATGAAGGCCCTCGGCAGGCAGGGCGATTGGGAGAGCCGGACCGACGCGAAGGTGCTGGCCCCGGCGGAGATCGCGGCGCGGCTCGGGATCGCCGAAGGCGAGCTGTGCGTGAGGACGACGTACGAGTTCCTGGCGGACGGCAGGCCTGTGCAGCTGTCGACGAGTTGGGAACCGTATGACCTCACCGCCGGCACTCTCGTCGTCCTTCCCGAGGGAGGGCCGCACGCCGGGGCGGGTGTAGTGAACCGCATGGCCGCGATTGGAGTCACCGTCGGCCATGCGGTGGAACGGCCGGAGCCACGGCAGGCGACCGCCGAGGAAGCGTCGCTGCTCGGCATCCAGAAGGCCGCACTCGTGACGCACATCCGACGGACGTACTACAGCGACCAAGGCCGCCCCGTGGAAACAGCGGACATCGTGGTGCCCGCAGCACACTGCGAGATCGTCTACGAGATCCCGATCAACCAGTAGTGGGCGCCCTCGGGCAGCTCCAGGCCAGTGCCCAGGCCGTGCCCCCCGCGTTCCCCTTCCGTGCCTGATAGGGCGGGAAACCAGGGGAACAACGGCGACCGACGGGGCCCAGGTACGGCTGAGGCCTCCGACCGTGTGCCCCGACGTTGATGTCAGGTAGTGATGCGGAGCCGTGTGTAGGTTGCTCCTGGCGACAGCGTGCTTATCCTTTTCAGTTTCGCCAATGCCGATACAGATCAAGGTCCAGTCGATCATTATAGAGTTATCGGCCGCGCGCAGCTCCTCCATGCAACTGCGGTAGACCTTAAAGAAGGGGTAAATCGATGGCCTATCGAATTGACACCAGAGCGGTTGCGCAAAAGCTTGACGCTGTAAAGTTCCAAAACCTTCCTGACCTGATCATTGATCAATGCCTGACGGGTTGCGCGAACGAGCTTTCAGCTATCGCCGATATGGTTCTGTCGGGAGCCGTGGCCCTTCCTAGTGAGACTTTGGCAATGCCGAAGAAAAAGTTCGAACCTCGACCGGTAACCGTAACAAGCACTGCCGCACGTGTGGCATACACGGCGCTAGTGAATAGCATTAGTGACTCCCTGGGGCCTAGGAGCAGAGACGAGGGAAATCGTCAAAAACATGAGTCTTTCACAGCCCGAAATGAGAGTAATTACATCGTAGAGTTCGACATTGTTTCATTTTACGAATATGTGGACCACGGCATTTTGTCGCAGCAACTCTTGTCCCATACGCTGAACTCAGAAGCGGTGCAGAAACTTCGCCGTGTCTTGCTCTCTGTTTCGAAGGGAAATAGAGGACTACCTCAACTCTTGTCGGCAAGCGACCACCTGTCAGACGTGTATATCGGCACGCTTGAGCGCCGTCTAGCCAGGGATGGATACCCGACAGTCCGATTCGCTGATGACTTTAAGGCGGCATGCCCTGACTGGGAAACGGCAAACGTAATTATCGAGAGAGCGGCAGAGTACGCCCGAGAGTTGGGGCTTGTTCTTTCTAGCGAGAAGACCGTAATCAAGAAGCGAGCTACCATCATGAGCGAGGAGGAAGCTAAGGCTAGGTTCATCAATAATTATCACGAAAAGAGCGCCAGCACGCAATTGGTAAATACGTTTCTCTGGAGTCGATATGACGATCTAATCGAAGAAGCCGAGACGCTGCGCGATAGGGAGGCCATGGAGCCCACCATGTGGTCCCTAGTTGATGACTGGCACAGGCTGGTAAAATCCGTCGCGCCCGAGGACTCATTTCGCGTAGATGTCCTCTATCGACCGCTCCTAAGTAAGGCCCTTGGCCTGCTCGAAGAGCATGATGAGCGCCTGCCGGATGAAGTGCTCCAAGAAATCGTTTTCAAGCACCCTCTATTTTTGATTCCAGTCTGTGATTATGTTAGTGCGAGGGTCGTAACGCACGCCCCATTGGAAGACCCATGGCAAACCCTCCATACGCTCGTTAATATGGGGCGCCAAAGTCCTTGGGCTAAGCTTTGGCTTCTCGATTCCGTGGCTCGGACTAATATTCGCAAATCGAATTCGTGGCATTACGTGCCTGTAATGAACTGGGTCGATCAACAGGTAAGCGACCGTCACGAGGTGGTACGCGCCCAGGCCGCATGGGCGGCCAGCTGCCACGAGCGCCTCTCCGAAAGCGCCTTGATGGATCTATACACGCACGCATCGCCACTGAGTCAGCATGCGCTAGCCGCTTGCATGGGAAAGCAGCAGGGATTCGGAAAGGGAATCGTGCAATCCGTAAAGCAGGATGGCCCCCTGAATAGGAAGGCGTTCGAATGGGCAGAGAACGGAAAGACTTCAACGAGCTGACAACATCTGGGGAATCTTGCCTCAAAGCACTGTCGCGCCTGAGTCCCCTCTCCGGCGAGTCCACTGTAAGCCCTGAGTGGATTCTTGTGGACGCGGTGACAGCCGTCGAGGTGCACGTAGATCACAGCATGGAGACCCTGGTGGTCGCTTCCGGAATATCGTCGATTCCTGTCGGAGGCCACTTCCTTTCCCGCTACGCAGAGGAAATGAACAGAACTTGGGATGCCCGATATGAATGGCTTGCAGACGGCTTTGGTGTCAAAATTAAGGGAGAAACATTCCAACAAGAGTTTCAAGCACTAGTTGAGTGCAGGAATGCAGTGGTGCACGGATCTGGGCACCTCACGCGGAGGCAGCGAAGCAGTTTTGGGAAGTTTATCCAACTGAGAAAGCAACTTGAGTCGGTTCTTGGTGTTCGAGTTCACGGGACCGAGATTGTCTTCTCACCAAATTCCGCTCAGAATGCACTGCGTGTGGCCTCCGTTTTCGTTCACGCTTTCGACCGCGCCGTGCTTGGAATGTCCAAGATGAGTTACTAGCGGGAGAGCTTTTCATGCCGCTTGCGCGGCAAGGGGTTTACCCCGGCACACCCGAATGGCGCGTTATCCATCACGGAGTTTGAGCGCCCTCGCCGGAGAGAGGTTTTCAGCTGCTGGGCTTCTGTCGGCTGGCCGGGGTCCCATCACGGTGCCAGCCGCTGCTGCCGAGCGGGCGCCGCTCAAGTGAGGCGTCTTGACGAAGTGGGGACGTTTTCCGCCGTCTGACCCGCTGGCCAAGACTGAGCGATGACGAGGGTGGCATCAATCCGAAGGGGCCGCCTGTGGCTGGGGCTGCTGCACAGCAGCGGAGTACCGCAACCACAGCCACCGCCCCCGCCCGCCACGGTCTCTCCGGACCCTCGTAACGGCCGGTATGACCGTCGCTGACCGGTCCGGCTAGAGCTATGGACCAGAAGGTTTGTGAGGGGGGTGGGTGCGGAGCCATTCGGCGTCCTGCGACCTAGTCGTCCGGGGACCCCTATCCGGCCACCCCCCTTGGCCGCCGCGCTCTTCGAGGAGAGCATCGAACCGGCGCATCTCTGCTGGGGAAGCTAACAGTCACCACTGACAATGCCCATCCTGCTGAGTGCCCAACTGCGTGACGCCAGCAAGACACAGCAGCGATCAACCACGCACGTCAGTGGACCATCAGCGCAGGTATCGGGCACAGCAGCCCAATAAAGGCGAGCATCCCAAGACGCTTCGGGACGAACAGCCCGCCGGCACCTGGTCAGGCCCCATTGACAGGACATACGCCACTGTTATGGTCCCGTTGATGAGGTCGTCCGCACGGTAAAGGGCGGGACCCGGGGTGCGACATGGGCCGTCTGCCTCATCATCTGATCGCACCAGATGCGCACCAGATCGAGCGGTCAGCCGCGGTCAACGCCGGATCGCCGATACCGAAGTAGACCCTCCGCAGGCTCGTTCCCTCGCAGGTCAGGCGCCCATCCAGGCTAACGCGAACGGTGATTCCCAAGCTCAGAGCGCGAGTTCGATTCTCGTCACCCGCTCCATGAGAAAGCCCCAGGCCAGCGGCCGGGGGCTTCTTTGTTGGGTCGCCTTGTAGCCGTCCGGTCGGCTCGTCCTGGATAGTCGACGATGGCATCACAGCCTCACAGATCTCCGCCGTGCCAAGTTCGCCCGGCGCCTGCGCGTAGCACTCTCCGCCCACCTTGAGGAACTCGGACGGCGACACGTCCGCTACTCCTTCGGACTGAGCGAGCTTCAAGCGCCCTGGGCGGAGCCGACTGGATCGACGACACTGAATTCGCTGCCGCGGGACTCGCCGAACAAGCGATCGTGCGCGCCGAAACAGGAACGGAGCCGGCCCGATTCGCGGGCCGGCTCCAGGGGCCGTGCTCTCTTGCCCCACGGCAGCTCCAGTTCGATGCGTCTTCACCAACTCACTGCCATGAGATTCCGATATCGAATCAGACGATGGTGTTGTAGTGCCGATCCACGGAGAAGAGATTGCCCATCTCGCGTGCCGCAAAGGGAGCCTTCGCGTTACCCGTGCCGCGGTAACGCCAGGGGACACCGTCCCGGTCGATGACGAACAGATCCGGCTTGCCGTCGATATTGCTGTCACCTATGCCGGTCAGCTGGGTGTAGGTGTTCCAACCGCCGCCGATCCTGGTGCGGGCGGCCAAGGTGCCCTTGCCGGTGCCCTGGTAGAGCCACAGCACACCCGCGCCGTCACGAGCCACCAGGTCACCCGCGGAGCCACCGGCGACGTTACCGACCGCGGTGATCTGGTTGTAGGCGTTCCATCCGCCGCCGATCCTGGTCCGGGCGGCGTACGGCGCCTTCCAGTTCCCGGTGCCCTTGTAGAGCCACAGGAAGCCGTCGCGGTCGCGCGCTACGAGGTCGGCCTTGCCGTCGCCGGAGAAGTCTCCCGTTCCGGTCAGCTGGGTGTAGGCGTTCCAGCCGGCGCCGATCCTGGTCCGGGTGGCGAAGGTACCCTTGCCGGTGCCCAGGTAGAGCCACAGCACACCCGCGCTGTCACGGGCCACCACATCACCCCCGGGGCCACCGGCGACATTACCGACCGCAGCCATGCGGTTGTAGATGTTCCAGCCGCCGCCGACCTTCACCCGGTCGGTGCCGTACAACTTCCGGTACCACGGGTCCTGGTAGGTGTCCACCCGCCACAGCACGCCGGCACTGTCGCGCGCCAGCAGGTCCGGCGACCCGTTGTCGGTGTAGTCATGGGGTGCAGGCCGGCGCGTGACCTTGAAGGTGCCGCTCACCTTGAGGTCCGGCCCGAGGGCGTTGAGCGGCTTGGCGGTGATCTGCCAGGTGTAGTTGCCGTTGGGTGCCGCACCGGTGTCGGTCCACCCCGTCCAGTCCATACGTATCCGCCCGTGATAGTCCATCCCCACCGGCCGGGTGGTGTCGTCGGACGGATACAGGTGCGACATGTTGGAGACGCCTGTGGCGGTGTTGCGGAGGGTGAGGGTCACTTCCGCGTTGTAGCGCGACAGCTGCCACCTCGCCTTCCAGGGCGCTGTGTCGAGCGTGGCCACTGCAGGAACGTCGGAACTGACCAGGGTGATCCCCTCCGGCTCACCGGTACCGGCGACCAGCTCCACCACCGGCGCACCGTCAGCACCGGGGTACACCCGGTAGACGCCTTCGCCCTGGGCGAGGGTGCCGCCCATCACCAGCAACTCACCGTCAGGGGTGGCCGCGAGCGAGGTGGCGTGATCCAGGATCTTGCGGCTGGTGCCCCCGCCGACCGGTACCGCCCGGAAGGAGAAGTCCTCGTCGGTGGATCCTGCTGACAGCGGGGTTGTGGAGCCGAACAGGGCCCAGTCCCCGACCAGCCCCACCAAGGGTCCGGACACATGCTGGTGCGTGTCGATCTGTGACACCTTGCCGTTACCCCGGTTCTCCACGCGCAACTGCGAGGTGGCCGGCCGCGCCGCGCCTTGCAGGGTGGCGAGGTACTTCGGGGACAGAGCCGCGTCGGCCCAGCTCGAACGGGTGAGGTGCGTGGATGTCGCGACACCGGAGGCAAGATCGACCACCGCGTAGGAGAAGTCGGTGTCTGTGCCCGTGAGGCGGTTGTAGTACAGCACCAGGGAGCCGGGGGCGGTGGACGCTATGCCCACCGTTCGCGTGTCATCGGGCAGTCCGGTGACCGTCCGGTCGCTCTGCACCCCGTCCACGACGGTGAGCAGGTGCAGTTCCCTGCAGTCGGTGCCTTGTGGGGGCGCGTAGGGACAGGCCATCGCTGTCGAACCGACGGCACCGACGAAATCAAGGTACTTGCCCAGCGCCACGACGGTAACCGCTCCGGTGGACATGTCGTGCAGTTCGGCCCGATGGTCGGCTTCGCCGAGGTAGCCCTGCTCCAGTGCCACCACATCGGACACCGCCCCGAAGGACTGGGTCTTCGGCACCTGCGAATAGCCACGGCCCAGGTTGGTGATGGAACCGTCGTCATACCGGATCCACAGCAGGTCGTAGTCGCGAGTCGACACGAGAAAGCCCGTCGCACCGGACATGACTACCTCAGAACCCGGAGGCAGCGCAGCGGTGCTGGTGGCCTGGGCCCCGGTATCCGGGCGGGTCACCCCGGTCCCGGAATCCGCGACCGCGGGCAGCGCGAGAGGTCCGGCCATGGCGGCGATGGCGAGGGCCACCGTCCCGGCCAGGACCTTGCGGGATGAGTTGCTGTACGACACGTGTCCTCCTGGACGGGCTGCCGCGCAAGGCGCGAGCAGACGCAACGACCGAGGAGGGCCGCGCGGAGAACACCGACGCCGGAAGGACGAATTCTCCGGCGGCCCCCCACGTTCGAATTCTGGCGGATCCTAGCAGCGCTCATCGCCGCGGTTGACCGCAGTTCAGCGGCGTCCTGACCTTCAGCCAAGCGGGACGCCCGGCTCTGCCCAGTACCGCAGCACCCAAGGGGCCACCCACCCCTGTACTGAAGGGTCGTCACCAGTCCCTGCATGCTCACCTCCGCGCTGCCCACCGATCTCTCCCAGCGTGGTGGTCCTCGACGAGATGCCCTGTCTCGTGAGGACCCGAGCAACCCCGGCGGACTCGACAAGCCCGGGCCGCCCCCACGAACCGCCATATCACGCTCCGTCGCCGCTCCATACTTCTATTAACGATAGTATCTTGAATAGAAGTATCAGGGCCCATGCGATGGAGGTGGACTGTCGTGAACGGATTCATCGGACGCCGCGCCGAACTCAGTCTTCTGGACGACCTGTTGCGTCCACTGAAGACCGGCAGCCGCAGCGGGCGTCCGGGGCGGGCCGTCCTGATCCGCGGGCGTCGCCGGGTGGGCAAGTCCCGCTTGGTTGAGGAGTTCCTGGAGCAGGCCGGTCTGCCGCATGTGTTCTTCACCGCCGTGGGCGGCTCCCGCGAGGAGGATCTGGCGGGTTTCGCCGCCGAGGTGGCCGCTTCCCGGCTTCCCGATGCTGCGCGGTTCAGTGATTTCGCCGCCCCTCTGAACTGGGACGCTGCGCTGGCCATGCTCGCCTCCGCGCTGCCCACCGATTCTCCCAGCGTGGTGGTCCTCGACGAGATGCCCTACCTCGTACGCGAGGACCCGAGCTTCGAGGGGACACTGCAGAAAGCATTCGACCGAACATTGTCGAAACTGCCCGTTCTGCTCATCCTCATCGGCTCCGACATGGCCATGATGGAGCAACTCAATACCTACGGGCGGCCGTTCTATCAGCGGGGCACCGAAATGGTCGTGCCACCGCTGAATCCGGCAGAGGTCGCCGCAATGCTCGATCTGCGGCCTGCCGACGCCTTCGACGCCTACCTGATCTCCGGCGGGCTGCCGCTCATCCTGGAGGAATGGCCACAGGGCGCCGGGCTGTGGGAGTACCTCGAACTGGCTCTGCGCAGGCCGACCTCTGCCCTGCTGGTCAGCGGCGAGCGTTCCCTGGCTGCCGAGTTCCCCGCCGAGGCGCAGGCTCGCACCGTCCTGGGCGCCATCGGCCACGGCGAACGCACCTTCACCCTGATCGGCAGAGCCGCCGGCGGCCTCAACCCCAGCTCGGTATCCCGCTCACTGGAGCTCCTCACCTCCCGCCGCATGGTCTCCGCGGAACTGCCCCTCTCCACCAAACCCAGCCGTGAGACCCGCTATCGCGTCGACGACCCGTATCTGCGCTTCTGGCTCTCCTTCATCGGCCCCGGCATCCCCGCGATCGAACGCGGCCGGGGAGACCGCGTCCTCGAGACCATCCGTGGCAGTTGGACGTCCTGGCGGGGCAGGGCCATCGAGCCCGTCATCCGCGAAGCCTTGTGGCGACTTGGCTCCGACGACGGACAGCTGCCTGGGGGCACCGATGCGATCGGCGGCTACTGGACCCGCACCAACGATCCGGAGATCGACATCGTCGGCGCCGACCGCGCCCCCATCGCCAAGAAGATCACTCTCGTGGGTTCGGTCAAGTGGCTGGAGAAGAAGCCCTTCGACAACCGCGACCTCGCCCGCCTCATCACCCATCGCTCCCAGCTTCCCGGCGCCGACGACACCACCCCTTTGCTCGCCGTCACCCGCAGCGGCTGCACCGCCGACGTCCCCACCCTCACGCCGGAGGACCTCCATGGCGCCTGGACCTGAATCTGTGACCAGCCGTGCCACTACGTGCCGGTCGGAGCGGTACAGAGCGGTCAGCACAGGTATCGATACGACACTCGGATCCGATAAACGTCAGCCTGTTCCTGCAGGTCAGGCCGCACATCGATGCCCGAGCGCCGGTTGATTCCCAAGCTCAGAGCGCGAGTTCGATTCTCGTCACCCGCTCCATGAAAAAGCCCCAGGCCAGCGGCCGGGGGCTTCTTTGTTGTACGGACCGGTTCAGGGGCCCCGCACCAGATCCGCCCGCAAGTTGTCCAGACCGCTCTCGACCTCCTGCTGCCGCTCAAGGTCTGAGTGCTGATGGATCAGCGCGGCCTTCTCCGGCGACTGGCCGGCGCGGACCATCGTTTCGCCCGCCTCCGACTTGGCGTCGCCAGGCGCACGACGACCGGTGATCAGTTCGGGCGCCGCCATGCAGACCCGGATGGTCATCTCGTCGAGGGCCACGTCCTTGCGGCGGAGCTCCGCCTGTTCCTCCGCCCTCATGGGACCGTACGCACCGAAGACGAAGTCATCACATTTGGATGGCTTCCAAGGTGCTACGGCATTGTCATTTCGTTGGATGGACGTGGTGTTCTGGCTGTCGGCGCGGCAGAAGCCCGCAGGAGGTCTCGCCAGTCGGCGGGCCAGTTGGCCAGCGCGAGGATACCCATGATGACGAGGTGGGTCGGCGCAGCCCAGCTTTCCACCGCCGGGTCATGGTTGACGATGTGGGTTGTGACCGCGCCGGTGAGCACGAACATCAGCGTCGTGGCGCCCAGGAAGCGTGTTCGCTTATCAGGGATCACCAGCAGGACGGCCGCCGCACCTTCCAGGGCACCGACCACGAAGCGCATCCAGGACGGGTATCCCCACTCGGCGAACTTCACGGAGTACGCCGAGCTGAATACCGTGTCGCCCGGCCAGTACTTGGTCACGGCGCCAAGCGCGAACTCAAAGGCCAGGAACCAGTACAGACCGGTCACGAGTCGCTTCGACATGATTGTCCCTTCAGGAGGAATTGGGCAGGGCGATGCCTTCGCACGGCGATTACGTTGCCGGCGGAGTCTTGCTTTCGGGGGTCAGCCCCGCAGAGTGGCGATGGCCTTCTCGATACGCCGCTGGCGCGTCTCGGGCTTCTTCGCGCTCTCGATGGCGCGCACGTGCTCGCGCTTGCGGCTGTAGGCAAGATTGTCGTACGCGGCACGGGCGGCCGGTTCGTCGTCCAGAGCCTGGGCGAAGTCCGCAGGCTCGACGACGACGCGAGGTTCGGTGTCGAGCTCCAGCTCGACCTCGACCTCCTCGCCGATCTCGACACCGGCGGCCTGCCGGTTGGCGTTGCTGAGACCGAGCAGGTGGCGGCCACGCAGGAGGGCGACCCGGCTCTTCCAGGAATGCCCGTTGACCGTGATGGTCACCGGCGGCCGCGCGCCCCCGTCGAGCGCCGCTACCACCTCGGGCGGAACTTCCAGGCCCCGCATGGGCTCAGGTGGCTCGACGTGTGCCCGGAACTTCATGGTGTTTCTCCTGTTGTTCTGCCGGTGTTCTGCCAACTCGCCACGGTTCCGTCCCGCCCGGCTCCGGGTACCCGCTCCCACTTCCCCACCCGGACCATCGCCATTTCCTGGACGACCACGGCAACGCCACGCCGCCCTGGGCGGCGGTAAGGCAAGAGATCTCGACTGCTCGGCGTAGGGCTGGCCGGTTCCTCGGGTGCTGTGGCCGAGGCTCCAGATGTAGCCGTCCGGGTCGGCAAAGGTGCCGCCGTACCCGCCCCACGGCAGAGTGCCGGCCGGTTTGAGGGCCGTGGCCCCGTGGCCTGCTGAGCCTCCGCGTGGGGACGCGCTACGCGACGGCCTCCCAGGCGAACCCGTCCAGGTCGGTGAAAGCGCCGGCGGTGCTGCCGAGGACGATGCGGTGCGAGCCTGTGCCGTCGACGGGAACGCCGAGGTCCTTGGCCAGGGCGCGGCGCTTGTACAGCGCCAGCTTGACGGGGCTGGACTGACCGGCGGCGAACTCGGCGTACTTGCCGCCGAAGCTCTTGGCCACGGTCAGGCCCCGGCCGACGTAGAACTGTCGGGTGGCCTTCACCGCCTCGACGCCGATCAGCAGGACGACCTCGTCGATCTCCCGAGTGTCGGGGCCGGTGTCGTTCTTCTCCGAGGTCGCGATCTTCCAGATCGTCCCGTCCGGGACCTGGACGACGCCGCTGTAGCCCCACAGCGACTTCGCGGCGGGCTTCAGGACGGTGGCGCCGGCGTCCACGGCGGCGCCGAAGAAGCCGTCGACGGTGGCCGGACCGGACACCGTGAGCGCCAGGGTGAAGCCACGGAATCCGGTGGAGTGCGCCTCGGACGCCCGCAGGCTTATGTACGTGTTCACGCCGAAGGCGCTGTAGAAGCGGCGAGCGTCATCGAGGTCGGCCACCTCAAGAGTGACGGACGCAAGGGACGTGACGGCTGCGGTGGAAGCGGTGGTTGCCATGACCATCACGCTAGGGGCTGTGCCGAGGCCGGTGCTTCTCGATTCCTGACCGGTCTTGAGACCAGCTTCGCCACGCACGCCGGCATCCCCTCCACCGTGATCGCCGGCCCCGCATCACGGGCCGCACCCGCAGCCTCGAACCGGTCGGCCGCCGCATCCGCCGCCTGGAGCCGGAAGGCCCCGGGCAGCATGCCGACCCGACGCCCGCTCGATGCGACGCGTCATCAGGCGCGCGTACGGCGACTCGGTGTCCATAAGCAGCAGCCCCTTCTCCTCCTGTGGCGGGCCGTGCCACAACGTGCCAGTAGCGGCGGTGAGCAGCGGTCACCACGGGGCCGGACGAAGCAGTCAGGATGAGGCCCTCGCCGAACGTTCGCGCAGTTCAGTGGCCTTACACAGGCCCAGGCGCAGGGTGATTCCCAAGCTCAGAGCGCGAGTTCGATTCTCGTCACCCGCTCCATGAAAAAGCCCCGGCCCAGCGGCCCGGGGCTTTTTGTTATTGCTCAAGCTCGGTCGAGCCCCCTGCACCCAACGCGCCCGTCGACACGCACCCGTCGACTTCCGGTCACCAGAACCCCACGAGCACATATGGCAACTATGATAGTTGTTATACCCTTCAGTGCATGGAGACGAAGACGTACACAACCATCGACCTACGCCGGGGGATGGGCGAGATCCTGGACCGGACCCGCATCGCCGGCGAGGCCGCCGCCATCACCCGCAAAGGGAAGACGGTCGCCTACCTGGTGCCGGCCGAGTGGTTCGAGCAGATGGCCTCTCGGCAGCAGTCGCACGAGGCCGCCTGACCACCCTCCACTACCAAGGAGCCCGAACCATGCCCGCCCATGCACTTCACTTCGATGGGTACGAGGGGGAACCCCTGCGGTTGCCGCCCATGCCCGAACGCACGCCCCAAGCACTCCGGTTGGCCATTCAGGAGCACGCTCCTCACCTCCTCCCGGACTTTGAGGCTCACTGGAAGCGCGTCATCGGCGATGCCTTCAATATCACCCCCGTGCCTGCCTTCATGCGCCTGTGGTGGACGCAGTACGCCATCGCACGAAATCCCGTTCTCGACTCGCACCTTCGCGATCTCGAAGCCCGCGCAGCCGAGTCCGACGACCCCGAGGAGTCCATCCAGCTCCTGGAGGAGTACAGCCGCCTCCGGCACGAAGCCGCCGAGAGGAAGCCCGGAGAGTGATCGACGAACCACTCCGGCCGCCCTGGCAGATGGACTGGACGAAGCAGGCACAGCACGACTTCCAAAGCATGCCTGCCGAAGGCAGTGACCTGGTCATGAGTGCTCGTGCGGAACTGATCACCGCTGAAGACCCGTACTTCCGGGGAATCGACGCTGACGTCTCGCTCCCGCACTGGATGACCGTCCGACCGCTGGCCTCCACGAGCCCCGGTGGTCCCCACATCGTGGACCTGGCCGGCGGACGCGGCTGGCTCATCTACACCTTCATGCGCCGCCACGCCGACCCACAGATCGTCGTCACCGAAGCCTTCTGGGCCTGAGGCCTGCGTCACCGCGGCGTCCGCACCACGGGAGGCTTCCGCTTCCTGCCACCGCTTCCGCACATCACCTCAGGTTGATGACCTCCCGTCGGTGTGCCCCATCCGTGCCCTTCGGAGACAGCGGTCAAGTGCGGCACGCAGAGACCACACCGGCCTCGCGCCCTCCAGTCGAACCTGCAGGTCAGGTCGGTTTTGGCTGTCCAAGAACCGTTGATTCCCAAGCTCAGAGCGCGAGTTCGATTCTCGTCACCCGCTCTTCGATGAAGGCCCTGGTCAGCGACCAGGGCTGTTTGTTGTCTAGACCACTTTTAGGCCCGTGCCATTTGCGTGCCCTAGCGACTCTCCCGACCTGCACCAATCGCGGATCCTCACCCTCAGAGCGAGGGCTTCACTACCGCTCGACCTAGGAGACGCGAGCGCGGCTCGTTTCCCGTTTACGTCCAGGGCGTGCGGCATCGAGCCGATGTTGCGCCCGCAGCGCGTACGGACGCCATCAGGGTCGGGTCATCTCGGAGCCGGCCCCTGATGGCGTGCTAACGCGCTCGAAGGCTCAGAGCGATGCCTCGACTCCGAGACTTCCGGCCCTGATGGCTCCCCGAAGAACGTGGGCGATCTCCTCGGGCTTGAGATCGATGCCGTCGAGCCCCTCCATGGTCAGCGGAATCTCCTCCAGCGCGTACTCACCGCGGCCTTCGGCGATGAACTCGGGGCCGGTGCGGTCGTCGAAGGACCAGGTCGCGATACGGGCGAGGTAGAAGAGCTGCCGCTCGTCGTCGGACTCCATTGTGTGGAGGAGACGGATGATGTCGGCCTTCCCTGCGATCTCCTCGTGGATCTCCCGGTGGAGGGCCGTCTCCCGGGACTCGTCGCTGGGTTCGACGCCGCCGCCGGGCAGGACCCAGTATTCGGGGATGCCGGGCCGGGTGCGACGGATGACCAGCATCGTGCCGTCTGCGGTGACGAGGACGGCGCGGACTCGTTCCATCATTTCGGTCTGTCTCCTTGCTTGTAGATGGTCTCAGGGCAGCAGCCAGCGGCCGTCGACGTGGACGGACTGCCCCGTGACGAACGAGGCGGAGGGGCCCACGAGAAACGCCACCAGGGCCGCGACATCCTCGGGCCGGCCACGGCGCGGGGCACACTGGCGCTTGATATGGTCCTCCGGCCGCGCGCGGTGCTGGGCGGGGAGGATGTGTCGGCCACGACCAGGACGTCGAGGTCGCTCCATCCGTGCTGGTACTTGCCCCGGGCACCGCTTCCGGTGACGGCGAGCAGGTCGATCATCGGGCGCAAGCCGGTGGTCCGGTCAAGGGATTCCGCCAGGCAGGACTCCAGGTGCACGGGGAGTCCGAGTGCGTTGACCGGCATGGTGGAGGGCTGGTGCTCCGGCCAGCGGCGGTTGAGCGCGATGCGGTCCAGCCGCCACTCCGGCTCCAGGCGTGGCCCGTAGTTGCCGATGACCTCGTGCGCGATGGAGACGATCTTGTCCGCGCCTCGTGCGCTTTTGATGAGGTCACTTTCCACGACGTCCTGGGCCCCCACGGTGCCCCGCCGGGTGCGCGTGCCCTCGCATGCGTCCAGGTCGGCGATGGTGAGTTGAGGACCGAGCGAGCCTCAGCAACTCCGAACTCCCCCAGAGACCCAATCCTCATGCACAACGACCGCGGAATCACCCGACCCGTCAGCCACTTTGATCACAGCGCACTCAAGATCACTAGGGCAACGGACTCTTACGATCCGTTCCGGATCGGTGACCTGCGAAGGAGCGGATGTTGGGCGTGCTGGATCGGTTCGCGGCTCCGTCATCCGGGTGAGGAGCCTGCGGCACATGCCCGTTGACTCCGACGATCGGCGGTCGTACCGTGCGGCGGACAGAGATGTGACTGTCGTTCATAACCGAGGACGTGGGGTGGGGTCGTGGGGCAGCGCAAGGTCGTAGTGTCGGGTGGCGGTACGGGGATCGGGCGGGCGGTGGCCGAGGTCTTTGCGGCGGACGGCGACCACGTCGTCCTCATCGGACGGCGCGAGGGGCCCCTGGAGAAGGCCGCCGGAGAGCTCGACGCCGCGCATGGTGCGGGAACGGCCTCCTGGATCGCCGCCGATCTGAGCGATCCCGGCCAAGCCCGCAGAGCCGTGGAATTCTGCACCGCGGGCGGCGCGCAGATCGACGTGGTCGTCGCCAACGCCGGCGGCAACGTTGCACCGGCCCACGACGGCACCCTCGAAGGCGTCGCGGACAGCTTCCGCCGCAACTTCGAGGCCAACGTCCTCACCGCCGTGCTGCTCACCGAAGGGCTGCTGCCGCACCTCACCCGGCCCGGCGGCCGAATCATCCAGATGTCGTCCATCGCCGCGCTGCGCGGCTCCGGTTCGTACGGCGGCTCCAAGGCCACCGTCAACACCTACACCGTCGACCTGGCGCAGAAGCTCGGCCCGCAGGGCATCACCGTCAACGCGGTCGCCCCGGGCTTCGTCGCCGACACCGAGTTCTTCGGCGACCGGGCCACGCCCGAGTTCGTCGCCGCCCGGACCGAGCAGTCGCTGACGGGCCAGGCGGGCCGGCCCTCGGACATCGCCGCCGCGGTCCACTATGTGGCGTCACCTGAAGCGGCGTACATGACGGCGCAGATCGTGCATGTGAACGGGGGAGCAGCGCTGGGGCGATGACGGTCCATTACCAGTCCACTGCCGCCCCGCGCGCGACCACCCCGACTCCGCACTCGCTGCGCCGGCATGGGGATCTCACCATTGAAGAGCGTCAATCTGGAAGTCGCTGGTCCTGGCGGGGGCTGACGGTGAATCGTCTGTCCGCGGGGGACTTCGTGGTTCGTGAGTACGAGCAGTGTCCGCAGCAGCGTGGCGGCGTCGCGGGTGTCGAGGCAGAGCTTGGTAAGGATTCGCCAGCTTTTCGCGTGGGAGAAGGCGTGACCGCCCGCTCGCACCATCGTGTTCTTCAGCGTGGCACTGAACCGGCTTGCCTGGGTGCACCCTGCGTAACGAAGGCCGCAGATGACGAGCCACTGGAGAGACCTACCGTCGAGCGAGTAGCACGCCGCTTACGCCCGAACGTGGAGCGCGCAACGGTTTGCCGCCCTCTCCCACGAAAGACAGTCCGTCCGGGCCCTTCTCGGCGTCGGCCCGCCCGGCGGCAGCGCCATGGGGGGAGCCCGTCCACACGAGATTGGGCAGGGCAAGCACGAGGGGCGCCTGAGAGGCAGACGCCTCCGCGCTGCCCACCGATCTCTCCCAGTGTGGTGGTCCTCGACGAGAGGACCTGCCTCGTGCGCGAGGACCCGAGCAGCCCCGCTCGAGTCCCGCACGAGGATTGATGGCCGACGGCGCCCACTGCGTGACAGGTTGCGGTGCGCGAGAGGGACTGATCGACCCTCGGCCGTCGTGCCCCATCCGTGCCCGCGGGTTCCTCGTCTCCGGACAGGGCAGCATGCGTCTCCGCCCCGCAGTCGAGAAGACCCGAGGAACACCGAGTGACAGACACATCCGCTCCCCCTGTGTCCACGCAGTCGACCTGACGACCCGGTAGCCACCGGTCACACCGCACCAAGGCCCTCCGAGAGCCGACCTGTTGCGCCTGCAGCCGGCCCACCCGGTGATCAGCACCGGCCACGCAGCCCGGACCGAGCGGCCTCATCCGACCCAGTTGATCGACCAACGAGTCGCGCATGCCGTCACGCCCTCAGGACGCGTGCCTGGGGGCGTGACGGCCAGAGGGCCAAAGCGGTCGCTGCGGCCCTCGCGTCACGGGTCAGGACAGCGTCTTGTACATCTGCCAGCCGCCGCCGATCTTCGCTCGCGCCGAGAACGTGCCCGCACCGGTGCCGTTGTAGCGCCACAGGATCCCAGAGGCGTCTCGGGCAATCAGGTCCACCCTGCCGTCACCGGTGATGTCACCGACGCCCGGGAGGGCGTTGTAGACCTGCCAGCCGCCACCGACCTTCACCCGGCCGCCCAGCGCACCCTTGCCGTTGCCGTGGTACCGCCACAGGACCCCGGAGGTGTCGCGGGCCAGCAGGTCGCCGGCCTTGTCACCGTTCAGATCGCCGGTGCCGACCAGTGCGTTGTAGACCTGCCAGCCGCCGCCCACCCTCACGCGGCCCTTGAACTTGCCCGCGCCGTCGGCGGCGTACAACCACAGCTCGCCGGCCGGCGTCCGTGCCACAAGGTCCGTCCGTCCGTCGCCGGTCAGATCTCCGGGGGCGGTCAGCATGTTGTACATCTGCCAGCCCGATCCGATCGTCAGGCGGACCCCACTCGGCGAGAACGCTTTCCCACAGCCTCCGTCGTATCGGGTCAGCACACCTGCGGAACTGCGGACGAGCACGTCGTTGCACCCATCGCCCGACAGATCCCCGAACGGCACGACCATCGATGTCGACGGCCATCCGGTCGCCGAGGCCCCCATCCCGAGCCCGCCGGTTCCCGTACCGGTGCGCACGGTCAGTGCCCCGGCCGAGGTGAGCGCGAGCAGGTCGCCCCTGCCGTCACCGCTGACATCCCGCCACGCGGGAAGCGGTGCCGGAGCGCCACCGGTCACGGTCACCGAGCCGGTCACCGTCAGATCGGCGCCGATCCCGTCGGCGGGCTCGGCGGTCAGGGTCCAGACGTACGCTCCGTTCCGCACGATCTTCCCGGAGTCGTTCCTGCCGTCCCAAGCGGCATCGACGCGGCCGCGCGCATCGGCGCCGGAGACGGTACGGACCACGGTCTTCGTGGCGGCCTCCGTCAGCGACAGGCGCCACGCACCGGTGGGCTTGGAGGTCCACCAGGTGCCCGACCAGCGCGGAGCGGCAGCAGCCAGGTTGAACGTGGTGCCGCCGACGACGGAGTCGATCACGCTGACGGCTGGGGCGGGGACCCCGGTACCGACGATACGGACACGCTCGTCGTCGCCCGCATAGGCGATCTGGCCGCCGAAGCGGTCCACCGTCCAGCCCATCTCGGGCTTGTTGTCGGGTCCCAGATCGGCCGCGCTCACCACCACGCGCTGCGGCACGGTGTCGGTGGCGGGAAGACCGGCGTGCAGGTCGAAGAGCCGCAGCCCTTCCCCGCTCTGCCGGACGAGGTAGCCGTCGCCGAGCAGAACGTTGCGGATGTTGCGTCCCGGCACGCGCATGGTCCGCTTGGTCAGGCGGTCGTAGACACCCGACCCCGCCTCGGGACCCCACTCGCTGTCCTCGCAGGACCAGTACACCCAGCGTCCCGCAGCCTGGAGTTCCGTCGGCACGCACGCGTTGGGTGTGGTGAAGGACGCTCCGGCGGCACCGGCCGGCAGGGTCTTCGACGTGATCGTCGGGCTGTCCTTGGCCACGCTCCAGAGGGTGGAACCCCACACTGCGGCCAGCGCGGAGTCGGTCCGCTGCAGGACGGTTCCGCCCGTCGGGGGCTTGAACTCGACGATGGACGGCGAGTCACCGGTGACACCGGTGACGGTCACGCCGAACCGGCCGGAGAGGTCATCCACCCGTTCCCCGCCCGTGTCGACGCGCGGTCCCCAGGCGCTCTCGCCGTTCTTGTAGAGCAGCGTGGCCCCCCGGTCATCGGCGGCGGTCCGCTGTCCGTGGAAGCCGTCGCCGCTCGCCCGCAGCGAGACACAGCGGCCCGGGATGAACGTGACGCAGTTACCGGTCCTCAGCAACCCGTCCACGGTCGTACGCACCGGCTGCGGCTGCCCGGCAGAACTCAGCCAGGTGCTCCGGTACACCCCGTAGTAGTCGCCCGGCTGGTAATAGGTGCTGTTCTCTGCCGTGGTGAGGATGCCGGAGCCCAGCGAGAGGCCGTAGACACGGGCGGGCATGGGAGCGACGGTCCGGACGCGACGCGCCTCCACCCCGCCGCCGGCGGTCGGAACGAGCCGGTGCACAGCCCAATCGATGTCGCCCCGGTCCTCCGCGGTCTTCGCTCCGGCGACGAGCGCGGTGCCGTCGGGCGCGAGGACGACCTGCGCGTACGCCTGTCGCAGCACGGGCGGGGCCATGCCCTCGTCCTCCTCCGGAAGGCTCCACAGCTCTGAGCCCCGGTACTCGTTGTTCCCGGGGTTCTGGCGCTGGACCGCCAAGATGGCTGTGCCGACGGGAACGATGGTCGCGTCGTAGGAGACAGAGCCGGTGTTGACGGTACGAAGCACGGCGTGCGGAGCGGCACGGTCCAGGAGATCGCTCCCGTCCCGCAGGATCGTCCCTGCGCCGAGCCGGAAGCTCCGCACGCTCCAGGGATCGTCAGGAACCGGACGGTCGGGGAGAGGCTTCGCCACCCCGTCCGAGAGGTTCACGAGGACCCAGCGCCCCCACCCTCCGGTGGAGTCCTTGTACCGGAGGATGAGCGACGTCGCGTCGGCGTCCTCCAGCCCACCGAGCACGGCCCCCTCGGGGAATCCGGTGACCGGTGTGTCAGTCAGCTGGCCGGCCTCGTACCGCAGCAGGTGATAGCCGGTCGGCGCGTCCGCCTCGCCCGTGCGGGTCAGGACGGTGTCGCCGAACGTCCCGACGTACGACTGGCCCTCGGGCAGTCGTACGTCGGCGAACACAGCGCCCGCGCCTTTCTGCAGCGTCACGTGGGGTGCGGGGGTCGCGGAGTAGAGGGCGACGGTGTCGGAGCCGTCGCCGTAGTAGCCGCCACCCCCGATGTTCAGCCCCTGGATGTGGTCCCAGTAGCCGTTCTCGAAGTCATAGCGCGGTATCTCGGGCAAGGTGACGGCGAGAGGCGACGCCGAGCCCGTCGCATAGTCGATCCACAGAAGGCGGTTGTCGCCCTCCTGCGCCAGCAGGTAACCGGTCTCACCCGCGTTGAGGATCGAGGTGGCACGCGGTGAGAAGCGCGGGGCCGCAGGCAGGACGGTGACGTTCTGGGCCGAGTCGGCGAACGCCGGCGGCGCCATGATTCCCGGTGTCGATGCTGTCAGCGTCGCCAGCGCCAACGCGAGAGCGGCACGGGTTCGGCCGCTTCCGCGCATCCGGGCATTGCTCGTAGGAGTCAAAGTGAGGTCCCTCCCCAGGGCCAAGAGGCAGGAGGCGCACGGCATCCGGCTCATCCAGCCGCGCGAGTACCAGCGAAAGGCCCCCCAGCCGTACCGCCTCATGCAAACGCCGCGATGCTAACAGCAGAACCGAGCAGCGCCCGGAGGATATCCGCAGGTCACGCGAGCGCGCATGTAAGGCCCTGGCCCGCTCCCTTCGGGCGCGATCGCTGCGATCGGGGGGCAGCGGGAGTCAAGGATGATCGTCGGCACCCCGTGCCCCAGCCGTTCCCGCAGCTCGGAGTCAGGAAAGACCGGCCAGGCAACGTTGACTCCCCAGCTCGGAGCGCGAGTTCGCTTCTCGTCACCCGCTCCCGGGAAGAGCCCGGGCCATCCTGTCCTGACCGTCGTTCCGCAGTACGTCGTGAACGTGCCCGCCATCCCCTGCCGCACCGTGGCTAAAGCACGTTCCGGCCACTGCGCAGCGGTATGTAGTCCCATTGCAGTCGCTGCTCGTCATCGACCACGGGCATGTTGTCGCCGAGGGGCCGGTCGGTCTCCAGAGCCGTGGCGACCGCCTCCATGAGCACGGGCAGGGACGTCCACCTATCGTGCGAGCCGCGCATGATGCCTTCCGTGGCCTCCGCTTCATGGACGCGTCCCTGGTCGGTCTCGGGACGGTGGTCCAGCACGAGGTAACCCCCACCGAGGTCCCGCGCGAAGGGAATCAGCTGCGGGTGGCCGTACAGGACGCTGCTGACCCCGATCCTCATGAAGTCGTAGTCCGCCTCCTCTCCCTGCTCATCCGCCGTGCGCTTGTCGTAGAAGCCGGTGAAGAGTTTCCAGTCAGCCGCTATCCGACCTGCGCTCATCGGCCCGTAGGTCCCGGGCAGCAGCGAACTCCGCTGGTCCAGAAGCCCGTTGTGCCGCAGCAGCGACGTCACCAAGGGCTTGAGGAGCGGCCGGCCGATGACGCGTTCGGTCGCGGCGATGTCCTCCGGATGCGCGGGCGGCGCCAGCGCAGCGTGGGTCGCCGGCGCATGCTCGGACAGCCAGTTCTCGATGCGCGTCCACGACTCACTGATCGATACGTTCATGGACGGCACCCTGCCACCTGATGCTGACAGTCTCCGGGCACAACCAGCACGCCTCCGCGCCCGCGATCCACAAGGTGGCGGTGCGAAGCAGCCCGTGGGGCGCCCGGGCGGACGGAACGGGCGACGGCTGTGGCGGTCGGCCTCTCGCGTCTCCCGCCGAGCGCCACCGGGACCGCGCCTGGAGGCGCTCAGTCGCGGGGTGGCATAGCGTTTCCCATGACGGGCCGGGGCCGAGTGGTGATACGGGACGGCGGATCAGCGGTGGAGCAGCACGAGGGCAGGGCTTCACGTCAGGCGGATGATGACGGATGGTGGTCGGGCCGTCTGCACGAGCTCTGGCGCGTCGCCGAGAACGCGCAGGACGTGACGGGGCTGGCCGACTCCCTCTACGACATGCTGCTCCGCATGCCCGGTGTACTGGCCGTCGTGGGTACCCGCTGGAGCGGCGGGCTGCTGCACTATCTGCGGAGTGTCAGCGTGGCGGAGCCGACGTCATCGCTCGTGGAAATCGAACGTAATTACGGCGAATCCGGCGCAGCCGGGGCTCCGGACGGTGATCCGACTGTCACGGTCCACGAAGTGTCGGAGCTCGACGGCGCCATGCCGCACATCCAGGTGCTGGCGGCGGCCGGCACGCGGAGCCTGGCCGAGTGTGCCGTGCCGCTGGGGCAGGACGGCTGGGCCTCGTTCATGGTCGGTACCGCGGACAGGGACACCATCGATGTGACGCTGCGGACCCGGTTGAAGCAGGTGGCCGAGGTCGCCATGGTCTCGGACAGGCGCATCACGGCGCGGCGCGCCGATGAGGTGCGTCAGGTGAGTGACGCCTTTCTGGCGGAGGCGTCGTTGCAGATGGATTCGAGCCTTGATGTGAAAAGCACCTTGCAGCGGGTGGCTCGCACGGCCGTTCCCGCCATCGCCGAGGGGTGCGTTCTGCATCTTTCTCTTCCCGAAGGACTGAAATCCGTGTCCTTCGCGCACATGGACGCCGGTGACCAGCAGTGGCTCGGCGAGGTTGCCGCCGATGACGCCTGGCTGACGGAGATGCTGCGGCAGGTACTCGGCAACGGGCAGGCGCTGGCGCTGAAGGGTGAGGGGTTGCGAGGGGGGCCCTTCGGGCCCGCGTCGTCCGGGGCGGGCCGCGCCGTGCGGGCGATCAGTGTGAACCCGCTCAAGGCCCGGGGCCGGGTCCTGGGCACCCTGACGTTTCTCTACCATCGGGCGGTCGTGGCCGAGGGGGCCTCACAGTTCCTTGCGGGTCTGGCCGACCGGGCGGCGTTGGCCATCGACAGCAGCACCCTGTACGAACAGCGGCGCCGCCACGTGGTCTCTCTCCAGCGGCATCTGCTCCCGAGCGAGCTGCCGCTGATTCCGGGAATCACGCTGAGTTCCGCGTACGAAGTGGGTGACGTCTCGCTCGACGTGGGCGGTGACTTCTACGACGCCGTCCCGAGGGCGCAGGGTGGTGTGACCCTCCTCCTCGGCGACGTCTGCGGACGCGGGGCGGAGGCTGCGGCGCTGACGGGTCTGGCCCGCCACACCCTGCGCACCCTTCTCGAGGACGGCAGCACGCCCGAGCACGCGCTGGAACGGCTGAATCAGGCCCTGGTCAGGGAGGGCACGACCCGCTTCGTGACGGCGCTCGTAGTGGTACTGGTACCGGACGGAGGGGGGTTTCGTGCGCGCTACTGGAGTGCCGGGCATCCGGCGCCTCTGCTGCGGCGTGCGGATGGCACCGTGGAGGAACTCGTCGCCCACGGGGATCTGCTGGGCGTGCTGGAGGACATCGAGTACGGATCCGGGTCGGTGCGCCTGGCGCCGGGGGACGCGCTGGTGATGTTCACCGACGGAGTGACCGAGGCGAGAGCGGCCGACGGGATGTACTTCGAATCGCGTCTGCGGGACGAGGTCGCGCGGCAGGGTGCCGGCGGGGCGGGGCGGTTCGCCGAGCGGCTGGCCGAGGCTGTAGTGGAATTCCGGGCGACGGGTGCGGACGACATCGCCGTGCTCGTCGCACGGGCGGAGTCCGTCGGATGAGCGGGCCTGCCGGGGAGCAGAGGATCGATCACGACCTCGTCTGGGTGGTCGAGGATTCGGCGGAGGACGCCGAGGCCATCGCGCGGGCGCTCCGGCGCACCCATCCGGGTCTGGCACTGGACTTCACCGACCGGGGGACGGGATTCGTCGAGCGGTTGCTGGAAGCCGCACGCCGGCCGGGGCTCGTCCTTCTGGACCTGAAACTGCCCGGTCCCAGTGGGGCCGATGTGCTGCGGTCGATCCGTTCCCGGCCGGAACTGGACGGCGTGGCCGTCGTGGCCTTCACCTCGTCCACCGGCCCGGACGAGGTGGACACGACCTATGCGGCAGGCGCCGACAGTTACATCTACAAGCCGGTCAACTTCGAACTCTTCAGCGCGGTGCTGAAAGGGGCTGTCGACTACTGGCAGAGAAAGGCGAAGGGCGGGGACGAGGGCCCGGCCGCTCAGCCGCCCTCCTGACCCAGGGTGAAGAAGAAGGCCGTCCCGCGGCCCGGTGCGCTGTCGAGCCACAGCTCGCCGCCGTGGCGCTCGACGATCCGCCTGACGATCGCGAGCCCCACGCCGGTGCCGCCCCCGCGCTCACCCTGTCCGTGCAGTCTGCGGAAGAGCTCGAAGACCTGGTGCTGCTGGTCGGGGGGAATGCCGATGCCGTTGTCCCGGACCACGACGGTCTGCTGTGGAGGCCCGCCGGCCGGTGGGCGGAGCGTGGCGACCAGCACTTCGACCGTGCGATCGTCCTGGTCGGAGGCGTACTTGGCCGCATTCACCAGGAGGTTGACCAGCACTTCGTAGAGCCGGTTCTCATCGGCGTACACCTCGGGCAGGTCGTGTCGGACGACCCGCACACGGGCTTCGGCCAGGCGTTCGCCGGCCACGTCGAGCGCGGAATCCAGTACGCGGTCCAGTGGGACACGGGCGCGGTGCAGCCCGCCTCGGCCCAGTCGGGCGAAGTGCAGCAGCGAGTCGAGCAGGTCGTCCATCCGGCCGGCCAGCCGTCGCACGGTGTGCATCCGGCGGACGGTGGTCGCGTCGAGCTCCGCGGCGGCGTCCTCGATGGCGAAGGTCGCGGCGTTGGAGATGCCTCGCAGTGGTTCCTTCAGGTCGTGAGCCGCCACGTGAGCGAATGAGTCGAGGTCGGAGTTGGTGATGCGCAGCTGCTCGTTCAACGCTGCCAGCTCCGCCTCGTGCCGGAGTACGAGCCCTGTCAGCGTGCGCCAGAGCTCCTGTGCGGTGGCACGGTCGGTGGGCGTCCAGGGCAGGCTCTGTCCTCGTACCACCGCGCGGTACACGGCACCTGAGCCGCGCGGGGTGAGCCGTTCGCCACGTGGTCCGACCTGGACGGGCATGGAGGGGTCGGTGGCCCATTGGCGGGCGGTCGGACGGGCCTCGCGGAACCAGGCGAGGAAGTCACCCGAGCGGCTCAGCGTGACCATCAGGGCCCCTGCCGGGCCGTCTTCCGCCAAGCCGTCCGGATCGTCCGACACCTCCGACACCTCCGACAGGCGGTCCGTACTCCAGACCGTGCCGGGTGCCGGCCCTGCCGCGCGTGCCTGAAGGGCCTCCAGCAGGGCGGGGGGAACGCTCATTCCGCTGATGGTGCTCTGGCCGCCGCGGCAGAGCACCGCACCGTCGGCGTGCAGCAGATGTCTGAGGGCGTCGTCGCCTGCCAGGAGTGAGCCCTCCAGGTCCGGCGTGACCCGGGAGATGATCCGGTCGAGGCGCTCGCGGGATGCGGTGAGCGCCTCGGCCTGCTCCCGTTCCTCGATGACCGCGAGTTGGAGGGAGAAGGCGACGCCGAAGAACTCGCACGCCGCCCGCATTTCCGGGGGGACGGTGACAGCCGCGTAGCCGTGGCAGGCGATCAGCCCCCAGAGCTCGCCTTCCCGGAGGACGCTCACCGACATCGACGACTTCACACCGATGTTCCGCAGGTACTCCAGGTGGAAGCCGGACACCGTGCGCAGCACGGAGTTCGACAGGTCCAGTGGCAGGCCCGAACCGGCTCGGAGCGGAGGGTGCAGACCCACGCTGGTGTCGTCCACGTCGGCGATGACCCGGATCCAGTTCTCGCGGTAGAGCCGCCTTGCCTGGGGCGGGATGTCGCTGGCGGGGAACCAGAGTCCGAGCCAGGGCTCGCGGCCCTCGGCGAGGTCCTCGGCGACCACCTCTCCCGGCCCGTTCTCCCCGTCGAAGCGGTAGCCGACCACGCGGTCGAAGCCGGTCAGCGCCCGGATCTCACGGGCGGCCGCCTGGCAGCATTCGACCGCTGTCGTCGAGGACCGCAGACGCGCCAGAGCGCGCCGGACCCCCTGGTAGAAGTGCGGGAAGTGGGGCGCCGCGACGGTGCGCGACTCGTACTCCAGAACGACCAGAGGCCCGTGCCGGTGCGCGGTCACGTCGAACATCCGGGGGGCGCCCGCCACATCGACGGAGACGGGGAGAACCAGGCTCGCCGCATCGTGCTGAGCGCTGATCTGGAGCGCCTCGGCCCAGTGGTCGGGGGACAGCACCCGCGTGACGGGCCCTCCGACCAGCTCCTCGGCAGCGATCCCCAGCAGGCACAGCGTGTTCAGTGCCGCGGTGTCCACGGTGCCGGTATCGGCCTCCACCGCGAGCAGGGTGCCGTGGGACTGGATCATGCCCAGCCGGTGAATGGGCTCCCGGACGCATTCGCTGAGGTCGAAGCCGATGGCCGCCGCCGCTTCGGCCTCGCGTTCCGGTTCCGGTAGGGACATCGCTTCTCCCCCGCGCAGAGTTCTCGAACCGGCCAGATCGATGTCCGGTTTGCCGCGATCCTTCCACGGCGCCCTGCGGCGGATGAGCTGCTGCGGGTGTGTGTCGCCGCTCCCGGCGGCGGCCGTCCGCCGCGGGCGCGCGTTCGGTTCTCGTCACCCGCTCCACAGCTCGAACCCAAAGCCCCGGGCCGGCGGCCGACCGTGGCGGACCTCCGCACCCGCCTCGCCGAGCCGTACGGCGCAGAGGCGCAGGGAGCAGGAGCAGGTGGGGTGGAGGTCTGCGGGGCGCCGATCTCCACCCGTCGTTCCACCCATGGGTCCAGGTGCGCGAGGCCCTGCGCCAGCAGGCTTGGGGGCATGACAACGACCGAGTGGATCACCGACATCGCCCTCGTCCTGATCGTCTTCCGGCAACTGCGGGAAGGCCGTCTCGACCTCAAGACCTTCCTGATCCCGCTGGGGATCGTGGCCTTCGTGGCCCACACGTACCTCGACAGCGTGCCCACCTCGGGCAACGACCTGGTGCTGATCGGCGCGCTCGTGGCCGTCGGCGCGGCGCTCGGCATCGCGGGCGGCGTCTACACCCGCATCCGGGTTGCGGGCGAGCACCTGCTGATCAAGGCCGGTGCGGTCTCCGCGATCCTCTGGGTGCTCGGCATGGGCGCCCGTATGGGCTTCCAGTTCTGGGTCTCGCACGGCGGCGGCGACAACGTCGCGCGGTTCAGCATCGCCCACCACATCACCACCGACCAGGCCTGGGTCGCGGCCTTCGTCCTGATGGCCCTCACCGAGGTCGTCACGCGACTCGCGACGATCTTCGTCCGAAGCCGGATGGTGAACGGCAAGCAGGCGCGGACGGCCGCGGCGACGCACCCGGCGCCCTCTCTCGACCGCGCGGCCTGACCGTGGACTATGGTCACGCCGTGCCCGAAGCACAGAGCGTCCCGGAGAAGCAGAGCACTCCCGCAGAGGAGAGCGCGCTCGATACGGGCCCGGCCCCGTATCGAGCGTCCGGCCCCCTGGCCTTCACAGGTCACGATCCTCGCGTGGGCTGGGTCCTGACCCTGTTCGTCATCGGCTCCGCGTTCCTCACGGTGCGGCCGATCGGTCTCAGCGGCCGGGGCCTCGCGGTCGCCGTGCTCATCGTCGTCAACTCCCTCGCCCTCCTCGCCCGGCACCTGCCCGAGCGCCGGGTCCCGCCCCGCGTCGCCCTGGTCTGGCTGACCCTCGGCATCGTCGCCGCGGCCGCCCTGATCGCCGTCAGCCGCAGCGGATCGAGCTACCTCTTCGCGTTCTTCATCGTCGGCCACGCCGGATACCGGCTGCAGCCCAGGCAGGCCCTGGCCCTCGCGGCGTTCTGCGGCCTGCTGTGCGGCGGAGTCCTGTACTTCCGCATCGGCCCCGGCCACCACCTGCTGCCCTGGGCGGTCGGTCTGGCCACCGCCACCCCGGTCGTCCTCGGCATCATCAACCGCAGCCGCCGGCGCGCCGTCCAGGCGGTCATCGAGGCCGCGGAGTCCGCCGAGCGGGCCGCCCGCGCCGAGGCCCAGGCCGCCGTCCTCACCGAGCGGGGACGGATCGCCCGCGACGTGCACGACGTCCTGGCCCACTCCCTCGCCGGCATCAACATGCAGCTGGAACTGGCGGACGCCCTGATCGAAACCGGTGACCTGGAGAAGGTCCGTGAGGCGAACCAGAAGGCGCACAGCATGGTCAAGGAGAGCCTGAAGCAGGCCCAGTGGACCGTCCATGCGCTCCGTGAGGACTCCCTGCCGCTGGTGGGCAGTCTGACCGCGATGCTCGACTCGTCCGGCCACCGCGACGCCCTCGTCCTCACCGGCACCGTGCGCGACGTACCGTCCCGGGTCACGCAGAACCTGCTGCGGATCGCGCAGGAGGCGCTGACCAACGCCGTCCGGCACGCGCCCGGCGGCGAGGTCCGCGTGGAGCTGACGTTCGACGCCGCGTCGACGACACTGAGGATCCGTAACAGCGCGGCCACCCGTGCGGTGCGCGCGGGCGTCGGCAGCGGAATGGGGCTGATCGGCATGCGGGAACGGGTCGCCCTGCTGGGTGGCACGATCACTGCGGGCCCGGTCACCGAAGGACCGGACGAGGGCGGCTGGCAAGTGGAGGCAGTGATTCCGGGATGAGTGAACCGACGCAGAATCCCCAGCGGCTGCGGGTGATCGTCGCCGACGACCAGGCTGCCGTACGGGAGCCGCTGGCAGCGGTCCTCGGTCTGGCCGAGGACATCGACGTCGTCGCCTCGGCCGCCGACGGCACCGAAGTACTCGCCGCAGTCGCCGCAGGACCGGTCGACGTGGTCCTGATGGACCTGCGGATGCCCGTGATGGACGGCACCGAGGCGACCCGGCGGCTCACCGAGGAGCACCCCGGGGTCGCCGTGGTCATCCTGACCACGTTCGCCGACGACGACTCCATCCTCGCCGCGCTGAGCGCCGGCGCCATCGGCTACCTCACCAAGAACGCCGGGCGCCAGGACATCACCCGCGCCATCCGCGCCGCCGCCGCGGGGCAGTCCGTCCTCGACCGCGAAGTCCAGAACCGCCTCCTGGCCACGGCCCGCACCAGGCCCCCGGCCTCCGGACCCGCAGGACAGCCGCTGCCCGGTGACATCACCCCGCGCGAACGCGAGGTCCTCGCCCTGATCGGCCAGGGCCTGCCGAACCGTGCCATCGCCGAGAAGCTCTTCATCAGCGAGGCCACGGTGAAGACGCACATCAACAACCTCTTCGCCAAGGCGGACATCAAGGACCGCGCCGACGCCGTGCGCCGCGCCCTCGGGGCGGGCCTGGCCTGAGCCGTCGAGACGCTGCGGCCTCCTCGCGCGGCGGCCTCTCCGCGCATCTCAGCAGGTCAGAGTGGGCGTCGCGCTGGGTGGCAGGCTCCGCGGCAGCCCGCGCACTCCGCGCTCTCGGGCACGCTGATTTCGCGCTCCTCGCCGCCCTTCAGGGAGAAGGCGCTGTCGTCCGCCGCGAGGGCCACGTCGCCCTGGTCCGTGGTGCAGTCGGGACCGAAGCCGCACCGGCCCGATCCGCCGTTGACCACGTGCTTGGTGACGGTCAGCCTCGCCGCCGGGAAGGTGTCGGTGACGGTGCTGACCGCGCCCCCGCCCTCCGGGCCGTCGGCCGTGCCCGCCGCCGGGTTCTCGGGCGAACCGTGGTCGACGACCGCCTCGGACGCGCCACCGGTGTCCACCTCCTCGGCCCAGCAACGGGTGTTGACCGGAAGGGGCTTAGCGCCCGTCGCCGCTTCCTGCCTCCGCTCATGTCCCTGCTCCGGGCGGCACCGATGCCCCCCTCGGCCCTCGCTATCCCTTCGGCACAGCCGCACCAGGTGCCGCGATCGAGCCCGTGATTCCCGTCTGTGCCGTGAGGTACAGGACGCCGCCCAGCCACAGTGGCTCGGCGAGTGGGCCGAGGTCCAGGCGGAGGCCCTCGGGGGTGGGGAGGTGTGTGGTGCCCGCTGTGGAGCCGTCGGTGATGTCCAATGTGCGTAGCTCTCGTCGCCCCACCGCCAGGACGCGGGTGTCGGCGAGGGCCAGGCCGGTGGTCGACGTCGGTGCGGGGCGGTCCCAGAGGGGCTTGCCCGTCGGCCAGTCGAAACCCTTCAGGCGTCCGCTCGTGTCCCGCAGGACAAGGATGTCGCGGTCACCTGCCACCGGCGCGGCGGCGGGAGTGGCCGACGGGGCCAGGGTCCGCCGGGTCACGAGCGTGTCCGGGGCGAGGAGGAGGACGCCGCTGCGCCGGGTCGACCAGCACAGCAGGGTGTCGTCGTGCGCGAGCAGGCCGGAGCAGTCGATGTCGTCGCGGATCCGCGGCGACGGCACGGCTGCGGTGGTGTCCAGAGCGGCCACCGATCCGTCGGCCAGGGTCAGATAGAGCTGCTCGTCGTGGACGATCAAGGGGCCGTTGGCCTCCGGCAGGTGGCCGGTCCACTCCTGGGCGCCGTCCTTCGTGCGCAGTGCCTGCACTTCGACGAGTTCGGCATCGGAGGCCGCCTGGTCGTCGATGTGCGCGACGTACAGTCGGCCGTCCGCGTAGGTCAGCGCCCGCAGCCCTGTGTAACTTGCGCGCTGGTAACGCCACTTGACCAGGCCCGTCGCCGCGTCCACGGCGCTGACCCCGGCCTCCGCGGGCACGAAGAAGAGGGTGCCGTCCGTGACGGGGGCGATGGCGGGGTCGCCCGGCGGCGTCTCCGGGAAGCTGTCGTCGGCCGTCCTGCTCTCGTCGAAAGCCTCCGTACGCCACTTCTCCTTGCCGGTGGCCAGATCGAGGGCGCGGGCGGCTCCGTGCCCGTCTCCGCAGACGAGCAGCCCCGCAGCGGCCGTGCAACCACCGGTCGCTCCGGCGCCCTTGACGCTGCGGGCCCAGGCGCGCCAGCCGTCAGGCCGCTGTTTCCCGTCGAGTGCGGCAGCGGTGAACTCGCCGCTGTGTGCGGCGTCCCCGTCCGGAACGGCGAACGGGCCGGTCTGCTTCACCTTCGGTTTGTCCTCCGCCGCCGGAGCCGGGGTGCGTGTGCTGTCGTCGGGCAGCACCACGGCCAGCGTGACGGCGAGCGCGGCGACCAGGGCCGCGGCCGTCGCGGCCAACGGCCACCGCCTGAGCGTGGCGGGTGGCGCCGAAGACGGCGGCCCGGGACGCCCGGAGACCGCCGTCGGCGAGGGCGGCGCGACGAGGGGCGGAGCCGGGGTGGCGGCGGAGGTGGCCGCCTGCTCCAACGGGACGGTGCCCGAAGCCTGTTCGCAGCGTTCCACGGCTTCGCGGTGCGCGGCGAAGAGAGAGAGGTAGGAGGCCGGCCACAGCGGTCGGCCGGGGGTGGTGCGGGACGGCTCCGCCGACAGCTCCGCCGCCAGTTCCGCAGCCGTGGGGCGCGCCGCAGGATCGGGCTGCAGACAGGAGTTGATCACATCGCGCAGCGCCGGTGGCAGCGCCGACAGGTCCGCGGCGCCGGACGCGATGCGGTACAGCACCGACGCCGGTTCCTCGTCGTCGAAGGGGCCACGGCCTGTCGCGGCGAAGCACAGGACCGCGCCCAGGCAGAACACGTCCGACGCGGGCACCTGCCCGCTGGTGCCCGTCAGCACCTCGGGTGCCATATAGCCCGGGGTGCCGATGAGCAGGCCCGTCGCGGTGAGGGCCGTCGCGTCGAAGGCCTGCGCGATGCCGAAGTCGATCAGCCGCGGCCCGTCGGCGGTGAGCAGCACGTTGCCGGGTTTGAGGTCGCGGTGCAGGACACGCGCGGTGTGCACCGCGTCCAGCGCCCGGGCGAGCCCCGCGCCCAGGGTTCGTACCGCCGGGACCGGCAGCGGGCCGCAGCGGACCACCGCGTCGCCCAGCGCGGGACCGGCGACGTACTCCATGGCCAGCCAGGCGTCCTCGGCATCGGCGTCGCCGTCGAGGAGCGCGGCGGTGTACGGCCCCGTGACCGCGTGCGCCGCCCGGATCTCGCGGCGGAAACGGGTCCGGAAGTCGGAGCCGGTCTCGTCGGCCGGCGCCGTCAGGGTCTTCACGGCGACGAGTGGCCCGGCCACGACACCGCCCGCGGCCTCCCGGCGCGCCAGGAACACCTCGCCCATTCCGCCCGCGCCGATCCGGCCGATGAGCCGGTAAGGGCCGATGCGCCGGATCGGCCCCTGCCAGGGGGTCAGCACGGCGAGTCCTTGTCCGCGGTGCGGGCCCCGCTCACGGCAGCTTCACCGAGGAGATCGTGCCGCGGTCGAAGACCACGTGGACCACACCCCCCAGCATCAGGACCTGCGGCGGCCGGATCTGGTCCCGGATGACGAATCCGTTCCCGTCGTCCGGGGTCTCGCTGCGGTCACCGGGCGCACCCGGCAGCGGGATGGCCTTCGGCTTGCCGAGGCGGCCGCTCTTCCGGTCCAGGGGTGTCACGTAGAGGGAGTGGTTGTCGGCGAACACCGCCTGCCCGTCCGCCAGCAGCGGGGTGGACACACTCGGCCCGCTCACGGGGGCCTTCAGAGTCTGCGTCTGCTTGCCGGTGCGCAGATCCGTCAGAACGATGAGGCCGGTGTCCTTGTCGTCGTCGCTGCGCCGGGCGAGGGCGTACGTGCTGTCGGTCGCCGTCACGCTGATGTCGACGCGTGTGGCCTTCTCGTCGAGCAGGTACGCGTAGTGGCCCGCGGGTTTGAGGCTGCGGGCCTCGTAGCGGTCGACCCGGACCTCGGCCCTGCCCTCGTCCGCGCTCGGCTGCTCGTCGTCCACCCTGCTCTCGCACAGGATCGTGCCGCCGCCGGAGGACACGGTGCGGCAGCCGCTGTCCGAGGCGGGCGACGCGCGGCCGAGGACGTCTCCCTTCCGGGCGTCGACCGCGAGAAGCCCGTCGGGCGTCTGCGCGTACACCACACCGTCGATCAGCGCCCGGGCCGCATACCTGCCGTCCTCGGCATGGCTCGGGCTGTCGCCCCTGTCGAGTGTCAGGTCCCACCGGGTGCTGCCGTCGGTGATGTCGTACGCGCGCATCGAGGCGCCCTTCGGCTCTGCGCTGAGCGACTTCCCCTCCATGGTGGCGATGACCGTGTCATCCGCCAGCAGCGGCTGCTCGCTCAGCTCCCCCCGTCCGGAGGGAGGCTGGGCCCGCCAGCGAACGGCACCGGTGCGCGAGTCGCGCAGTTGCAGTTCGCCGTCCGACGCGATCAGGGCGCGCCCGCCTCTCACCTGTGGGACGAGGGAGTCTCCCGGCATGAACAAGGTGCCGGTGCTGGGCCCGCGATAGGCCTCTCCGGTGCCGTTCTCGACGACGGACTGGCCACTGGCCACCCACAGCCGGTGCCCGTCGACCGTGGACACCGCCTCGTACGTGCCGTTGGTCAGCAGGCACACGAGGGCCCGGGTGTCCGCGGCGCAGCTCATGCGCGCCCTGCTCAACCGTCCCTGCCAGGGCTTCCAGCCGGGGGCCCGCTGCGCGGCGAACTGCGGTACGTAGCCGCTGCGGTCGACCGTGCCGGTGTCGTCGACCCCTGCCTGGGCGACCAGCTGTGCGGGGGTCAGGGTCGTCGTCGGGCCGGGTACGCCACCCCCGTCCCCGGATCCGTCACCCCCGCCGCGCAGGGCCAGATACGCCCCCGCTCCCGCCCCGGCCACAGCCACTGCCGCGATGACCGCGAGCACCCGGAGCCGCCCGCGACGGCGGGTCGTCGGGGGCGGGGCGGATGCCGGCGGGGTGGGGCCCAGGGTCGGGAACTGATGCGGAGCCAGGGTGCCTGCGCCGAGCGGGCGACCGGCGTACGGATCCTGGGCGGTGTCGGGATTCGTCAGCGGCAGCAGCGGGGAACCGGTCGCGCAGAGCGCCGTCACGTCGCGGTACTCGTCCTCGATGTCCCGGGTCACGGGGTCCGGCCAGCCCGTCCCGGAACCGTCCCCCGCCTCGTCGTGCGCCGCGCGCAGTGCGGCGAACCGCTCCACGAGGTCCTCCGCGGTCGGCCTCGACGCCGCGTCCTTGGCCAGGGACGCCGAGATCAGCGGAACCAGCCCGGCGGGAAGTCCGTCGAGTGAGGCGTCGGCCTCCGCCACCCGGTAGAGCACCGCCGCGACCGGCCCGTTCCCGAACAGGTCCCGGCCGGTGGCCGCGTACGCCAGGACCGAGGCCAGGCAGAACACGTCGGACGCCGCGACCACGTGCCGCCCACCGGCGATGTGCTCGGGTGACATGTAGGCGGGCGTGCCGACCAGGTGTCCGGTCGCTGTCAGGGTCGTGGCGGTGCTCGTACGGGCCACACCGAAGTCGATCAGCCGCGGGCCGTCCGCGGCGAGCAGCACGTTCGCCGGCTTCAGGTCGCGGTGCGTCGCTCCCGCGGCGTGCACGGCCACCAGGGCGCGCGCCATGCCCTCACCGAGCCGGGCGAGCGACCCGAGCGGCAGCGGACCGTGCCGGCCCACGGCCTGGGCCAGGGTCGGCCCGACCACGAACTCGGTGGTCAGCCAGAGCGGTTCCGCCGTCACCTCACTGTCGGTGAGGCGCGCCACGTAGGGGCTGGTCACCGATGCCGCGACGACGACCTCCCGCGCGAAGCGCCGCAGATACGCCTCGTCCCGGGCCACCTCGTTGCGGATCACCTTCATGGCCACGAGGTCCGCCGGGCCGTACCCGGCGCCGAGGCGCTCCGGGCGGGCCAGGAAGACCTCGCCCATGCCTCCCGCGCCCAGCCGGGCCAGCGTCACATACGGTCCGACGGCGCGCGGTGACGTCCCACGCAGTTGCCCCAGCATCCGCCGCCCCCAACTCCCCTGACCAACACACGCGTTGCGACAGTCTGTCACGCGGCCGCACGCAGTGGTTGCGGGCGGTCAGAGGTGGTCGCGGTGCGTGGACCGTCCGAAGGCGCGAGGCCACTGCGGGCGCCCGGGGCGGAAGCCGCGGGCCGATAGAGCCGAACGCGCGAGAGGAACGATTCCTCACCCCTCGTTCGGGCGACGCGGGGCCTACCTCCCGTCCGGGGCGGGCAGCGCTTGCCGTGATCTTCGTACGCCCACGAGATAAAGGGAACACGTCATGCGTCTCCGCTCCGCCATGGCCGCTTCGGCCGGCGCCCTCGTACTGCTCCTCACCGCCCCCGGCTCCGCTTCGGCCGCCGACGGCCAATTCCGTTACTCGTACACGACCTCCGACGGCTACGACGCCGTCGGCTTCGTCAACGACCCGCCCAGCGGTACGTGCATCAACATCCAGGGACCCGGATCCGAGCCGGGATCCGCCGCCTACGCGCCCAAGAACCGGACCGACGCGACGGCGACGGTCTTCCTCGAAGCCGACTGCACGGGCGGCGCCTACTTCACCCTGCGCCCGGGAGGCGGCGCATCGGACCGGCTCCTCGTGCGCTCCGTCGTCTTCTCCTGAACCCGTCACACGCTCCGGAGCGCAGCCCCAGGTCAGTGGCCTGGGGCTGGTTCGTCCTGCGGAGTCACCACACCCGCCGCGGATGACCGCGCTCGTGCCGGAGGCCTCCCCCGCGGAACCGCCGTTGAGAGGGCCGAGGGCTGAATCGGGCCGCAGCCGCAGCCGCTGCCCGGCCGTCCCGGCGGATGCGGGCAGCGGCTGCGCCCACCGTCCCGGCCGCGCGTTCGCTGCGCATTTCGACGAATGCGCCGTGCCGTTCAGGTGACACCCGTTCGCGCCGCCCGTTTTCCGTGCCCACCGGGGTCCATACCTGACCCCATGAACAGCAACCTGCCGAGACGAACGGTGCGTGGTGCAGTGCGAGGAGAAGACTTCCGGTCCCTTCGGCGTCGTGTGGTCGCCGGATGCAGTGCGCTGCTGCTCCTGGCCCTGACATCGGGCGCCGCCGCCCAGGCGGTCTCGTCGCCCGACACCGCCGGTCCCGACCGGCTCGACCCGCGGATCACGGAGATCATGCGGAAGCCGGACTACCCCCACGCCCAGTGGGGTCTGCTCCAGCAGGACCCGGACAGCGGGCGGGTCGTCCACAGCCGGTTCGCCGATCAGTTCTTCATCCCCGGTTCCGTGGCCAAGCTGTTCGGGACCTCCGGGGCGTGGGACGCACTCGGTGGCGACCACCGCTTCAGGACGCCCGTGTACGCGATCGGCGAGCGCCGCGGCAGCACGCTGAACGGCGATCTCGGCCTGGTCGCCCAGGGCGATCTCACCATGGGCGGCAGGACCCGTCGGGACGGCACGGTCGACTACACCGATCTCGACCACACGTACGCCGACGACTTCCCCGGCGCCACGCTCACCCCGGAGAACCCGCTCGCCGGGATCGACAAGCTCGCCCAGCAGGTGCGGCTCTCCGGCATCACCCGTGTCGCGGGGAACGTGATCGTCGACGACCGGCTGTTCCGGCCCGAGCCGGTCTTCGACCCCGTCCCGACCCCGCTGATCATCAACGACAATCTCATCGACCTGCTGACCACCCCGGGCGCCCGTCCCGGCTCGCCCGCCCGGCTGGACTGGCGGCCGAAGGTCTCCCCGTACCGCGTCACGTCGACCGTGCGGACCGTGGCTGCGGGGCAGCCGACGGACATCCAGGTGACGGCCTCCGCCGACGGCACCCGGATCCGGCTCTCCGGCACCATCGCGGCCGGCTCCGAACCGGCGCTGAAGGTGTCCCCGATCACCGACCCGGCGGCCTTCGGGCGCACCGCGCTGATCGAGGCGCTGGAGCGGGCCGGGGTGCAGGTGACGGCGAAGGCGACCGGTGCCAACCCGGTCGGGCAGCTCCCCGGCTCGTACGCGGGCCGGCCGCGCGTGGCCCTGTACACCTCGCCGCCGTTCTCCCAGTACGCCAAGCTCATCTTCAAGGTCAGCCACAACCTGGGCGGCAACCTCGCCATCTGTCTGATGGCGGTCACGGCCGGCAGCAAGGACTGCATGGACGGCTTCCCGGTGCTGGCCGACTTCCTGGACCGCGCGGGCGTCGACCGCAAGCAGGTCCAGCTCCTGGACGGCCGCGGCGGAAACCCCGTCGACCGGACCACGCCCAGGGCCGTGGTGCAGCTGCTGACGTACTGGCAGCACACGCCCGAGGCGAAGGTCTTCCGGAACACACTGCCCATCCTCGGCGTCGACGGTCTGCTGGCCGAGAACTGCACCCACTGCCCGGCCCGCGGAAAGGTGTTCGCGAAGACCGGGGCCGCGGTCGGGCTCGATGCGCTCAACAACCGGCTGGCCGTCGGCGCCATCACGATCGCCGGCTACCTCGACAAGGGCCACGGCCGCTTCGACGCCTTCTTCGCGGGCGTGAACGGCGCCTCCACCCGGACCACCGACGTCAACGAAGTGCTGGACATCGCCGACGACCTCGCCATGATCTCCGCGTACTTGCAGGAGGACGCGGCACGGCGCGAAGGCTGAGCGCTCACGGGGCCGTCCGCGACGAGGACGCCGTCGCGGACGGCGTACCGGCCGTCCGCGCACGCGCACCTCGTCGATCACCTCGGCGGCTCCGCGCCGGATCCCCCTCCTGCTCGACTACTGTTCGGCAACTCCAGGTCCAGCCGGACCTGGAGTACGGCTCGGCCGCGGCTCCCGGGCGGAGCACCTTTATTGACCGATCGTTCCGCAATGGCTTACGGTCTCCGATGTGGCCAGGACCAAGGAATTCGATCCGGACGCCGCGCTGCAGTCGGCCCTTGAGCTGTTCTGGCGGCGCGGCTACGAAGCGACGTCGATCGCCGATCTCGTCGAGCACCTCGGCATCGGCCGCGCCAGCATCTACGCCACCTTCGGCAGCAAGCACGAGCTGTACCTGAAGGCCATGGACCGGTACTCCGAGGGCCGCGATCCGTTCCTCCTCACCGAGCTGTCCCAGCCGGGGCCGGCCCTGCCCGCCGTACGGGCGGTGGTCCGCCGCTTCGCCTCGGAGGCCGCCTCCCCCGAGGACCGGCTGCACGGCTGCCTCATCACCAACACGGCGGCCGAACTCGCGCCGCACGACTCCGCGGCGGCCCGCCGGGTCGAGATCAGCTGGGAGCACCTCGAAACGCTGCTGCACTCCGCGCTCGTCCGGGCACGGGCGCAGGGCGAGCTGCCCGCGGACCGCGATCCGCGCGCACTGTCCCGCATGCTGCTCGTCCTGCTCCAGGGCGTACGGATCGTCGGCAAGGCGTCCGACGATCCCGCCCGGGTGCGGGACGCGGCCGAGCAGGCGCTCACCCTGCTGGACTGAGTCACGGGGCGCCGGGGTCATCGGCGCCCTCCACCCCCATACCGCATACCGCGTGCCGCACGCCCAGATAATGGACCGATCGTTCAAATATTGCGTAGGAGGAGGGGTATGACCGCCGGGGGAGCCGCCCACGTCGTCGACGTGCAGCACCGCTACGCCTTCGCCCTTCTCGGCAGCGTGCAGACCACGCTGATCTTCACGCTCGCCGCGATCGCCGTACCGCTGCCGGTCATCGGGCGGGAATTCGGCTTGCAGCGGGCCGACTTGATCCTGCTCAGCGCCTCGTACGGGCTGACCTTCGCCGGGCTGCTGCTCTTCGGCGGCCGTCTGGCCGACCGCTACGGCGGGCGGCGCACCCTCGCCTTCGGCCTCCTTCTCTTCGCCGCCGCCTCGGCCGCCGCCCCGTTCGCTCCCGGTGTCGGGGCCCTGCTCGCGGCCCGTTTCGCGCAGGGCGCCGGTGCGGCCCTCGTCGCGCCCGCCGCCATGGCGGTGCTGCGTGCCGCCCATCCGTCACCCGCCGCGTACGGCAGGGCGATGGCCACCTGGGGCGGCCTCTCCGTGCTCGGCGCGACCGCCGGGAATCTGCTCTCCGGCGTCATCCTGACGTGGCTCTCGTGGCGTTGGACGTTCGTCGTGCCGCTCGTGGTCGCGGTCGCCGCCCTGGCGCTCGCGCCCCGGCTGCTGCCGCACACCGCTCCGCACCGCGGCAGGACGCTCGACCTGCCGGGCGCTCTGCTCGCCACGGCCGGGATCACCTTCGCCAGTTACGGACTCGTCGTCACCGACGTCCGGCCCTGGTTGTCGGCGGGCGTGCTCGTGCCCCTGCTCGGCGGGACCGTCCTGCTCGTCGTGTTCCTGTGCGCCGAGCGCCGCGCCGGCGACCCGCTGCTGCCGCCCCGCTTCCTGCTCGACCGGCGGCGGGGCCTCGCCCTCACGGCCATCGCGCTGAGCGCCTGTGCGACCGCGATGACCTCCGTGGTCCTCTCGCTCCACCTCCAGCAGACACGCGACTGGTCACCCCTCCGGACCTCGGCGGCCTTCGTGCCGTTCGCCCTCGCCCTGATCACATCCGGCCGGGCGGCAGGGCCGCTCGCCGTGCGGTACGGGGCCGGAGCCGTCACGACCGCCGGACTCGGCACCGGCGCGGCCGGGCTCGCCCTCCTCGCCGGCCCCGGACTCCACGCGCACACCCCGTACGCGTACGGGCTGCTGCCGGGACTCGTGCTGCTGGCGGCCGGTACCGCCGCCGCGTTCGGCGGGGCCGCCGTGCTCGCCACCGCAGGTGTGCCGCCGCACCGGACCGGGCTCGCGGGCGGTGTGCTGAACAGCGCGATGGAGCTCGGCCCGACCGTCCTGTTCGCCCTCCTGCTCGCGCTCGGTAGCGACTCCCTCTCGCTGGCCGCGACGGGGTGCGCCCTCGCCGTCACAGCCGTCCTCAACCACCGCACCCACTGAACCAGCACCTGCACGCCAACTGAGCCATTCATCAGAGGAGTTACCGGACCATGAACCGCTTCACCGGCAAGACCGTGCTCGTCACCGGCGCAGGCTCCGGTCTCGGCCGCGCGATCGCGCTCGCCTTCGCCGCCGAGGGCGCCTCCGTGATCGCCGCCGGTCGCACCGCGGCCACCCTGGACGAGACGGTCGGCCTCATCGAGGCGGCCGGCGGCACGGCTGCCGCCCGTACGGTCGACGTCACCGACTCCGGCCGGCTCCAGGACCTCGTGCGCGAGAGCGTCACCCGCTTCGGCGGGCTCGACATCGCGGTCAACAACGCCGGGATACTCCGCGGCGCCGGCCCGGTCGCGGACGTGAGCGAGGAGGACTGGGACGCGGTGCTGCGGACCAACGTCACCGGCGTCTGGCTGGCCATGAAACACGAGATCGCGCACATGAGGGAGAACGGCGGCGGGGTCATCGTCAACGTCTCCTCCAACCTCGGCGCCCACCTGCGCATCCCGAACGCCGCCGCCTACATCACCTCGAAGGCGGCGGTCTCCGCACTGACCCGCGCCGCCGCGCTCGACCACATCCAGCAGGGCATTCGCATCAACGCGGTCAGCCCGGGCGCCTCCGCCGCGCCCATGTCGCTCCGGCCCGGCGAGACCGAGGCGGGCCGGACCGAGCGGGTGAAGTCGGAGAACCCGCTCGGCCGGGTCGCGGCGGCCGAGGAGGTGGCGGCCGCGGTGCTCTACCTCGCGTCAACCGCGGCCGGATCGGTGGTCGGCACCGACCTGGTCGTCGACAGCGGTTCATCGGCCTGAGGCCTCGGCCGCGCTCCGTCGGCTTCGAGGATCCGGCGGAGCTCGGCCGCGGGGTACGGGGTCTCCCTGTCCCCGTCCTGGACCTTCAGGTAGAAGTCCGTCAGCTCTGCGGCGAGCGGCGCGTGCCGGGAGAGGACGGCCCTGGCCTTCGGCGGCCCGGGCAGCGGGTCCTCTCCCCGGCCGCATGCGCGGATGAGTGCGATGCGTTCGTCGCGCTCGTATCCGTACAGGGCGGTGATCAGCCAGTTCACCAGCCAGCTGACCGTGTAGCAGCGGTCGTAGGTCCGGTGCAGGCCGAGGAAGCCGGCCTCGGAGGGTGACAGGTCGAACAGGGAGGACAGGGCGAGGCCGAAGTCCGTGAAGTAGAGGCGCCGGCCGTCGGTGAGGATGTTCTGGAAGTGGGCGTCGAAGTGCAGGAGCCCGTGCGCGTTCATGAAGGACGTACCGGCCTCCAGTTCGCGCTCCACCATGGGGAGGACCTCGTCGGCGGCCTCTTCGCCGGTCTGCGCCAGCTCGGTGAGCCAGTCGTGGAGCGTGAGGGGGATGTACTCCAGGAACAGCGTGAGGCTCGCCGAGGACTGCTGAAGGCCCTCGATGCGGCGACGCACCTCCGGGCTCCCTCCCCAGAAGGCCACCACCTTGTCCACGTCCGCGAGGTCCTCGGGCAGTACGGCCGTCTCCGGCAGCACGCGCCAGTGGTACATCATCGGGAACCCCGGGTACGCGCCTTCGAGCACCCAGTTCGTCGTCATGGTGTGGACGGCGAGCTCCCGCCACGCCCCGAAGCCGGGCCCGCCGACGCCGTACTGACAGCACATGGGCAGCCCGTACAGGTTGGCCGTGGACCGTACGTTCTCCGGCAGCAGCTCCAGGTCCGTGAGCGGCACCCGCTTCACGAAGACCTGCTTCCCGTCGGCCTCCAGCAGCGCGGACCTCCCGCCGATACCGGAGCCGAGCGGCGGGGCGGCGTCCACAAGTGCGGCCAGCTCGTGGTCACTTCGCAGGGCGAGGGCGGTGGAGACAGTGCTGTGGGCGGCCAGGCGCGCCGCGGCCGCCATGTCGGGGTGCCCGGCTGCGCCCTGCGTCGAGACGTCCGTCGGAGTGTGCGTCGAGGCGCTCTTCGGGTCATTCGTCGGGCCGTGTGTCGGGTGATTCGTCGGGGTGTTCACCGGGGTGCTCATCGCAACGCCGGTTTCTTCTCCACTGCCCACAGGCCTCCGCCTTCCGTGAGTCGCTCGGTCGATCGGTCGCTGCCTCTCCGCACTGTAGGCGCAGGTCCGATCGGCTCAGGCGCGGCGAGCCTCGGCCGGGCCGCGGCCCGGCCGCGGAGGATGGGTGGGCGACGGCCCCGGGCCGGGCCGCGAACCCGCCCCGCAGTGGAGAAGCCTGGTGATGAAGATGCCCGACGATGCGCCGTTCCCCGGCGGCGGCCGCTACGGCGAAGCCTTCTTCCGTCCCGAACAGGCGGGGGAGGGCGAGCGGATCGACTTCGGGGCGCTCGCCTACGACGACATCACGATGGCGCGGCTGCGGGCACTGGGAGCGGGTCCGGGCTGGCGCTGTCTCGACGTGGGCGCCGGCACCGGCACGGTCTCCGGCCGGCTGCTGGGCGAGGCCGGGGTGACGAGCGTGCTCGCGGTCGACCGCGACGTCCGGTTTCTCGCCGAACGGTCGGTCCCGGGGCTGGAGGTCCTGGAGGCCGACATCGCCGCCCCCGGCTTCGCCACCGGGCTGCGCGGTCCCTTCCACCTCGTCCACGCGCGCTTCGTGCTGATGCATCTGCCGGATCGTGAGCGTCTGATCGCGGCACTGGCCGGCCTCGTCGCGCCCGGTGGTGTGCTGGTGCTCAGTGACGCGGTCGACCTGACGAGCGACCGGGCGCCCGGCACGCCGTACACCGCGGCGATGCGGGCGATGTGGCAGGGCCTGGGGGCCACCATCGGCACCGATGTGTCCTGGGTGCCGTCGTATCCGCAGTTGCTGCGCGGGGCGGGGCTCGGATCCGTCGCCGCCGAGATCCATGTGCCCCCGCTGCTTCCGGGCAGTGCCCTCAGCCGATTCTGGGCGGAGACGTGGGAGCGGAGCAGGGAGGCGATGGTCGCCACCGGCCTGGTCGACGACGCGGGTGTCGACGCGGCGGTGCGCTACCTGGAGTCCGAGGAGTGCGCGGCGTTGTCGGCCGGGATGCTCACCGCCTGGGGACGGAAACCGGGTGGGAGCCCTCGCTGACGGGGCCCTCACCCGGCTGATCCGCTCTGCTCCGGCGGCACGGCCCGTGGAGCCGGCCGACGGGACGCCCGCTACGTCGGGGAGACCCCGCCGTCGTAGACGTTGTCCGGGGTGGCGATCTGCGTGATCGCCCGGGCGAGCAGCGTGGAGGGCTCCTGGGTCCCGCTGAGGGAATCCGTGTTGATCATGATGACCAGGGTGGCCTTGAGCGGGGGCAGGTAGACGGTGACGGTCTCGTACCCCGGCAGGGAGCCGTTGTGCCCGATCCAGCCGCCGGTCTCGAAGATGCCGAGGCCGTAGCTGAGACCGGGAACGCCGGTCGGCAGCGTCTTGAGCCGCTGCGCCTGCGTCCTGGGGCTGAGCAGTTCTCCGGTGGCGACGTTCCTGGCCCAGCTGCGCAGGTCGTGCAGATCGGAGATCATCGCGCCGGCGCCCCACGCCCAGCTGGGGTTCCAGCAGGTGGCGTCCGCCGTCTCGCCGCTCAGCGTCTGGTCGGTGTATCCGTGCGGGTGCGGTGCGGGGAACTCGGGCCCCGTCGGGAACAGCGTGTGGCGCAGACCGGACGGGCGGAGCACCCGGTCGTGGATGAAGTCGCCGAGCCGCTGCCCGCTGACCTTCTCGATCACCAGGCCGAGCAGGATGAGGTTGGAGTTGGAGTACTGGAACTCCGCGCCCGGCGCGAAGGTGTTCTTGTGCTTCATGCCGTACGCGAGCAGTTCCCGCGGGGTGAAGTAGCGCTGCGGGTCGCTCAGCAGGTCGTGCTCGAAGTCCGCGTCGGCGGTGTACGGGAACAGGCCGCTGCGCATCTCGGCGAGCTGGCGGAGCGTGATCCGGTGTCCGTTGCGCACGCCGGGTACGTAGTCGGAGATCGGGTCGTCGAGGCCGACCCGGTGTTCGTCGACGAGTTCGAGCAGGGCGGTGACCGTGAACGTCTTGGTCTCGCTGCCGATCCGGACGTACGAGTCGGCGGCCATCGGCTCACCGGTGGCGGTGTCGGCGACGCCTGAGGCGCGGACGTAGTTCCCCTTGCCCGGCATCCACAGGCCGACGACGGCGCCGGGAATGCCGGCCTGCTCGCGCACGTCCTCGATGGCTCTGTCCAGCCGGGCTCTCAGCGCGGGATCGAGGCAGTCCCGGGCGCAGCTGTCGTGCCGGTCGATGCCCGCGGCCTGGACCGGCGGCGAGCCGGCCAGGGTCATCGGGGCCAGCACGGAGGCCACGAGCAGTGTGGCGGCGAACAGCCGTCGGGCGGGGGTGCGTCGCATGTCGGAGCGCCTCTTCCGGGGTCGGGGGAACGGAGCGCCACATCACCATCCGGACCGCGGGGGCGGGGCACCGTCCGACGCGCGCTCCGGCGAGTCCACCCGTTCGGGGTCCGGCCCACGTCCGAGCAGCCGCGGTTCAGGCCCGGCGGAAGGTGAACCGCCGGGCGGCCTCCGCGGGCGTGACCCCTTGTCCCCGCCCGGGGACGTCGTACACGAAGGCGGCGCCCTCCGCTCGCAGCCGGGCCTCGTTCGCGTCCTGCCTCATGAGGGCGGCGTAGGCCCTGACGTCCGCGGCGGAGACGTCGTCCCGCGGCCGTTCCGCGTTCTGTCTCAGCAGGTCCGCCTCGCCCTGCGGGAAACGCAGCACGGTCACCGGCGCACCGAAGCGTTCGGCGAGGGCCGCAAGGCGTGCGCGTGCCCGCGGCGTGACGTTCGTCGACTCGGCGACCGCGGTGCGGCCCGCGGCGAGTCTGCCGGCGATCCGGCGGTCGCGTTCGTCGAAGATCCGCGCGTCGGCCGCGTCGCAGACGGCATCCGCTCCCTCGTCCCCGAAGAGCTCCGCACGGATCGCGTCGCTGGAGACGACGGCCTCCGGGTCGAGACTCCCCCGGGCGACCAGCTCACGGACGAAGGCGGTCTTGCCCGAGGCGGGCGGTCCGACGAGTACGACGAGTCCCGCGGGGACCGGCATCTGCTCGGCGCTCATGGTGCCTGGCCCGACAGGGCGGACAGGGCGGCGCGGGCCGCGGACATGAAGGCGGCCTTGCGTTCGTCCAGGTGCTCGTTGACCTCGGTGTCGCCGATCTCGCGCCACACCGCTTGGTTGAGCGCGCGGCCGTACGCCTGCACCGCGGCGTGCAGGTCCGGTGGGCAGAGCAGCACGAGGTGCCGTTCGGCGACCCAGAGCGCGGTCATGTCGGCGCCCGCCGACGCGTTCCAGCCGGCGTCCTCGCCCCATGCGTCGGGGCGGCGGTAGGCCGCCCGTTCGGCTGCCTGGGCGCACGCGATGAACTCCTTGATCGCCTGCAGCTGTTCGGCCCGGCGGGCCTCGCCGGTGGCCGCCCTCAGCCGCCGCTCCTCGGCCCGGTCGGCGGACCGCTGGGTGGCGCGCTGGGACAGGGCCGTCAGCCCGCCGCCGAGCGCGACGCCCGTGAGCGAGAGGACCGAAGTCCACACCTCCGAGGCCATGCTGTCCCCCTACGACAGGTCCTTGCGCATCAGCGTGCACATGGTCTCGTACCGGCGCAGCGAACCGTCCGGCGCCTCCACGTCCCAGGAGTCCGGCTCGCTGCCGTAGGCCTCGTACCCCAGGCGTTCGTACAGCGCCCGCGCACGCGGGTTGCTCTCCTCCACCCCGAGTTCCGCCCGCCGCAGGCCGCGTGACCTGATGCGGTCCTCCGCGGCACGGATGAGCACGGTGCCCAGACCGCACGACTGGAGAGCCGGCAGCACCCCGAGCTGCCACAGCGTGCCGGCGCCGGCCGCGCCCCGGTAGTCGACGCCACCGATCGCGACGGGGAGATCCGCCGGCGTACAGACCGCGAGATAGTCCACCTCCCCGGCCGCCGCACGCTCCAGCTCATGCGCCACGTGCGCGAGATGAAGCGGCGTGCCGGACCAGGCGCAGGACGGCAGATCGGCGGGCACCAGGTCACGGACGAGGACGGGGACGACGATCTCGTCCGCCGCGGCAGGCAGGAGGCTCATGTCCCCATCCCAGCAGGCGGAGGGAGATCCGCACAGGGGATTTCGGCGCAGGGCACGAGCCCCGCGCCGACCGGTCACCTCTCACCGCGACAGCAACAGCAGCCCCTGTAAAGGGCCTTCAGGGCCTTCAGGGCCTTCAGGGCGTGATCATCGGGAAGTTCGGGTCGAAGTCGTCGAGGAGTCCGGCAAGGGTCCGCAGGACGGTGTCGTCGCCGTCGAGGGTGATCTTCCCGGCCTCGGCGAGCCGGTGCGCCTCCCCGGGCTTGAGGACGGTGGCGACGAGGGCGGCCTTGGGGCCGCGGGCGGTGAGCTGGGTCCCGGGGTGGGCGCCTCGGCGGGCGTTGAGGACTCCTCGCCGCACCCACATGGTCCAGGTCTCGTCGGTGTCCGTGAAGTGGAAGTCGATGCGGAGGTCGGCGTCGGCGGCCTTGTCGCCGATGAGGTGCACGGCCGCGAAGTCGAAGAGGATGCCGACCGGCATCGCGAGGATCGAGTCGGGGCTCGCCGTGGCGAACGCGGCCGGTACGACGCCGTCGCGCAGTTCCCTGGCGGCGGTGAGAAAGATGCCGCGCCACTGCGGGCCCTCGGCCTGGTAGCCCATCTGCTCGTACGCGTCCGCCTGGAGGTTCTTGGCCTCGGTGTTGCCCGGGTCGGCGAAGACCAGGGCGTGCAGGATCTGGACGGCCCAGCGGTAGTCGCCGTCCTCGAAGGCGCGGCGGCCCTCGGCGAGGATCTGTCCGGGGCCGATCAGGTCCGTGAGGCGGCGGGCGGTCTCCGCCGGGGTGTGCGGGTGGAGGGTGGCGGGGTCGCCGTCCCACAGGCCCAGTTCCTTGTGGAAGACGGCACGGACGTCGTGGTGGAGGGTGCCGTGGTAGCCGCGGCTGGCCCAGTTCCTGCGCAGCTCCTCGGGGAGCTCGACGGCCTCGGCGGCCTCCAGCGGGGTGTAGCCCTTGTTCGCGAGCCGCAGCGCCTGGTCGTGGATGTACTTGTACGTGTCGCGCTGGGACTCCAGGAACGTGGTGATGTTCTCGTTCCCGAACACCGGCCAGGTGTGCGGCCCGTAGTGCACCTCGGCCTCGTCGCCCCAGCGTTCCAGCGTCTCGTCGAGATAGCGGGCGAAGTTGCGGGCGTCCCGCGTGCGGGCGCCGCGCAGGGTCTGGATGTTGTGCAGGGAGTGGTTGGCGTTCTCCGCGCAGGTCAGCGCCTTGAGCTGCGGGACCCAGATGTGCATCTCCTCGGGCGCCTCGGTGTCCGGGGCGTAGAGGAACTCGAATTCCAGGCCCGCCAGTTCCCGCTTCTCCCCGGTCCTGGTCACGGAGTCGGTCGGGGAGATGTACGAGATGGTGCTGCCGGACGGGGCGTAGATGCCGATGCCGCTGGTGACGCAGCCGCAGGAGTTCCGGTCGAGGAGGCTGCCGAAGGCGTATCCGGCCCGGCGGGACATGGCGTTGCCGGCGATCACGTTCTCGCCGATCGCATGCGCGTCGAAGGAGGCGATCGTGCCCGGGGCGATGATCGGCACCTTGCCCGACGCGACGTCGTCCGCGCTGACGACGCCCTTGACGCCGCCGTAGTGGTCGATGTGCGTGTGGGTGTAGATGACGGCGGCCACGGGCTTGTCGGAGACGTGTTCGCGGATCATCCGCATCGACATCGTCGCGGTCTCGACCGAGGCGGTGCAGTCGACCACCACCAGGCCGGTGTCGCCCTCGATGACGGTCAGGTTCGCGATGTCGCCGTTGCGGACCTGGAAGACCCCTTCGGCGATCTTGTACAGGCCGCCCTTGCGGATGAGCTGCGACTGCCGCCAGAGACTCGGGTTCACCGTGTCCGGAGCCGGGGTGTCGTCGCCGATGTAGTCGAACCACGCCGGGTCGAAGATCACCCGCCCGTCCCGCGTCTGCACCGTGCCGGGGAACGGGGCGAGAAATCCGCGGTCGTTGTCGGCGAAGTCCCGCCGGTCCTCCATCGCGTACCTGGAGACGGCCTCCCGGTTGATCGCGGCGGTGGCGGGGGTGGCGGGCTTGGGCGCGTAGGCCATGAGAATTCCCTCTCGTTCGCCGGCCGCACCGGCCGGCTCGGCGCGGCCCTGCCCCCAGAGCCTCACCCGGGCCGGAACGGCCTGCGAGCCGATGGGGCCGTTCGGGTGACGGCCGGTCTTCCTGACCGGAGCGGGATGATGGGCCCATGACAGACGTGGTCTTCTTCGATCTGGACGGCACCCTCGTCGATCACCGGAGCGCGGTCTTCGCGACGATCGGCCGGATCATCCGTTCCGCGCCGAACGCGACCGCGCCGCCCGAGGAGTTGGCCGCGTCGTGGTGGGCGCTGGAGGCGCGCCACATGCGGGAGTACCTGGCCGGTCAGTGCTCCTTCGCCGAACACCACCGGCGGCGGATCCGGTCGTTCCTGCCGATGCTCGGGGAGCCGGTGCCCGGGAGCCCGGCCCTCCTGGACTCCTGGATCGCCGAGCGCTACCTCGCCCCGTTCGAGGAGTCCTGGACGTGCTATCCCGATGTCCGGCCCTGCCTGGAGACGCTGAAGGCGCTCCCCCGGGGGCCGCGTCTGGCCGTCCTCACCAACGGGGACCCGGGACAGCAGCGCGCGAAGCTCGCCCGGTTCGGACTGCTCGGCTGCTTCGAGGCCGTCCTGACCCCGGCCGAGCTCGGCGCGGCCAAGCCCGCCGCCTACGCCGCCGCCTGCCGGTGGATGCGTACGGACCCGGCGCGGGCGGTCAACGTGGGCGACATGCTGGGCAGCGATGCCGACGCGGCGGGCCTCGCCGGGCTGACGGGCATCTGGCTGGACCGCGGCATCGACTTCGTCACCGGTGGGCCGTCGCCGGCGGCGGACGCGGCGGTGCTCCGCATCGAACGGCTCACCGACCTCCCCGGCCACGTGGCGCACACCGACAGCGGGAACGGCTGACCGGACCCGCCGCAGGTTCGGTACCGGTGGCCGGTCAGTCGTCCCGGCCGTGGCGCATGAACCAGTGGGTGTCGAAGTAATGGGCCAGCGTGAACGGGTGGGACCGGTCGGTGAGGGCGCGGCAGACGAACTCCGCGGCCCGGCAGCCGAAGGGGACGTCCTCGCCGTCGAAGGTGCGCACCACGACGGTCCAGCGGTCCGGGTCGGCGTCGTCGGTCCGCCAGCAGTACAGGTCCTCGTGCTCGGTGCCCGCCCAGATGAGCAGACCGTCGTCCCTGAGGTGCGTCCACGGCTCCTGGTTCAGGTCCAGGAACGCGTCGAACGAGCCCGCGCCGAACGTCTCGACCATGCGCCGGTAGTCGCCCGGCAGTGCGGTGCCCAGGCGCGACTCGATCTCGGCCCAGTCCACATCCGGCCGTTCGTCCGGCCCGCTCCAGCCCGTGATCCGCTTGAGCCGCTCCATCCAGTCGAGGTCATCGCCCTCGTGCGGAGCGAGCGCCAGGACTTCCGGCACGTCCCTGCGGACGACCACCAGCACCGGCCGCACCTCCCCTCCGGCGTCGCGCACCGTCCCCGTGCCGAACCACTGGTCCCCGTACGCCCACCCCCTCATCGTCACGGTCCGGTCCCCGAAGGGGGCGAGCAGAGCCGCTCCCCCGCAGTCGCCGGCCGTCGGATCGGTGAAGCCGTCGAGGGCGAGGGTGCGCGGCGTCCCGAACCGGTTGGCGAGCAGGCCGGTCAGCGCCTCCGGGTCCAGGTCACCGGGCAGGAACAGGTGGGTGTGCTCCGGGCCGAGCCGGGCCAGCAGGTCATTGACGGTCAATTGCGTGAGCTCCATGGCGGCAGTGAAGCGCACCGCACTGACAGTCGGGGACGAACGGGCGGCCGCCCGGACAACACCTCCGTGGCGCCGGGGGTCCGCGGCCGTTCCGCCCGTCCCGGTCCGGCCCCTCGGGTCCCGGGTTCCCGGTGTCCCGTACGTCATGGGGTGCAGGTCTTCGCCCAGGTGTGGGAGTGCACGAACCGCCCCGGGGCGAGGTTGCGGCGTTGCCCCCGCTCGACGCAGCCGATGCGTTTGCGCAGGCCGGCCTCGGCGAAGTACGCGACGTCGACGAAGCCCTTCGGGTCGGCCACTCCGTTGTTGTATATCGAGCCCGGCGTGCCCGCGATCGCCCAGCTGCAGTCGTGCTGGCCGTCGGTCCAGTCGGAGTCGTCCCCCGACCAGGCGCACATCTGCCCCCCGCCGTCCGCCGCCGAGAAGAAGCAGACGGAACCCGGGGCGCAGCGGTCGTAGCCCGTGGCCGTCCCCGTCGGCCCGGGGCTCCGGCCCGCACGCGCGTCCGCGCCTGCCCCGGCCCCGGCTCCCGTCCGGGCCTCCGGCCTCGGCGCCGGGTCGTCGGTCAGCAGGGTCCGGACCCCGAGGCCGGCCACCGCCAGTACCAGCACGCCGGCCGCCGCCGCGAGCAGGGGACGGCGCGCGCGTCTGCGGCGCGGCGGCCGGCCCGCCGCCGCCTCCGAGGTCCGCCGCAGCAGCGAGGCCGCGTCGTACGGGGCCCGTTCCTCGTGCGTACGGGAGAGGCAGTCCGCCACGATCTCCCGCCAGGCGGTGGGGAGTTCGGAGGAAAGGCGTAACTCCTCCTCACCGCGGGCGTAGCGCACCGCCGCGTCCCGCCGGGCCGTCGGGGTACCGCCCGGCAACGGGAACGAACCGGTCAGGACCACGTGCGCCAGCACGCCGAACGCCCAGACGTCCGTGGTCCTGCGGATCTGCATGCCACGCTCGCCGACCTCGGACCACAGCAGCTCGGGCGGGGTGTAGTCGGCCGTCGCGAACCCGGGGGAGTACGCGTGCGTGCCCTCCAGTTCGGCCGCCATGTTGAAGTCCCCGAGCCGTGCCGTGCCGTCCTCCATCAGCAGCACGTTGCCCGGCTTGAGATCGCCGTGCACCCAGCCCGCTTCGTGCAGCTGGTGCAGCCCCTCGCAGATCTGCACGAGCAGGCGCGGCCCCTGGCGCGGCGGCCGGTCCGCCGCCAGCAGCGCGTCGAGGGAGCCGCGTGCCTCCTCCAGGACGAGGACGGTCGCGCCGTCGAGTTCCGGATGGGCCGGGTCGTCCACCGTCAGCGCGTCGTGCATCCGGATCAGCCGGGGCGAACGGAGCCGGCTCAGCAGGTCGACCTCCCGCTCGGCCAGCTCCCGGAGGTGGTGCAGCTGGCGCGGCGTACGCGTGCCGGTCGGGAGGAACTTCAGGGCGGCACGGGGCAGTTCCGCGGCGCCGTCCTCGTGCCGCGCGGCGTACACATGGCCGAAGGCCCCCGCGCCGAGGGGCTCCTCGACGATCCAGGGACCGACCCGGTAGCCGGGCGGAACGGACGCGACGGCGTACGGCTCCGGCCCGCTCACCGGCCCCCGCCGCCCGCGCAGAAGGCCGGCGCCGCGAGATCGTCCTCGCGCACCAGGTCGAAGCGGAGCGCGAGGGAGACCAGCATCTCCTTCTTGCCGTTGAGACGGGGTCCGGGTTCGCAGGAGTCGGGGCCAGGCTTGAGCCGCAGCTTCACGGCCAGATAGTCGATGTTCCACTGCACCGCGGCCCGGTTGGCCGCCGGCCAGCACGGGCGCAGCCGTTCGACGACCTGTTCCACGGTGGGCAGCGGGGCGTACGGCTCACCGCGCAGCCGGGGCTCGCACAGGGCCGCCAGCACGGTGAAGTACCGCTTCGAGCGGTCCAGGGGGAAGGCCAGCGCGGTCGGCTCCCCGCCGCGGCCCCGAGCGGGCTCGTTCCGGCCCCGACGGCCCGCACCGTCCGGTCCGCCCGGCCGTTCCGGCTGCTCCGCGCCCTCCGCCGGGGCGGCGTAGTCGTGCCGGGGAGCCCATACGTCGAAGCTGAGCAGGTCGGTGCCGGCGGGCAGGACCACCCGGGAGAACTCGAACGCCACCGGGGCGCCCAGTCGCCTCGGCGCCACCTTGATGTGTTCCCCCGCGCCCTCCGGGTTCTCGACGGCGTAGGTCGCCGCACGGCTGAAGTTGCTGAGCGACCAGTAGGTGTCCGTCGCGGTGATCTCGCCCGCGGAACGCGAGACGCCGTCGTGCGGAATGGTGAGGAGGGTCTGTGCGCCGGTGGATGCCGATGCCTCCCGGCCGAAGCGGAGGGTCTCTCCCGGGGCCAGCCGGAGCTTCTCGCAGGGGGCCATCCCGGGCCCCGGAACCACGATAATGGTGTACATGAGCTGATTCCTTCCCCCGAAGGTCTCCCTTGAGGGTAGGAAACGGCGATAAACATCCGCATGACGCGCAGGCCGGTACGGCGTCACGCCCGATCGCGCTCGCCGTACCGGTCCAACACGCCTTGTAACGCTGCCGGTTGCCGTCGGACGGTACGGCTGCCTCGTACGTACCGGGGCGGGGCGGCCCCGGTCCCTACCGCACCGGGAAGCCGAAGGAGTACCCCTCCTGCCGCAGCCACGGCAGGACCTGGCCCAGGGCGGCCAGGGTCTGGGAGCGGTCGCCGCCCGCGTCGTGGAAGAGCACCGTCGGTCCTTCGGAGATCTCCCGCTTCACGGTGGCGACGATGGTGTCCACGCCGGGGTGCTCGAAGTCCTTCGTGTCGACGTTCCAGCCCAGCGGCCGCATCCCCCGGGACGCGGCGAGGTGCCGGCTGAAGGGGGTGAAGGCGCCGCCCGGGGCCCGGTAGTACTGCGGCCGGACACCGCCGGACGCCTTGGTGATCATGCGTTCGGCGTCCAGGATCTCCTTGGACTGGTAGGCCTCGGACTTCTTGTCCATGGCCGTGTCGTGGGAGACGGTGTGGTTGCACAGCCGGTGCCCGCCCGCCACGACGGCCTTGACCAGGTTCGGGTACGCCTGGGCCTGCGTGCCCACCATGCAGAACGTCGCCTTCACCCCGCTGTCCTTGAGCAGTTGCAGCACCTGCGGCGTCCAAGTCGGGTCGGGTCCGTCGTCGATGGTGATGTTGACGCCGCGGGCCCCCGCGTCCGAGGCGTGCACGATGTCCTCCGCGACCTTGGACACCTGGCCGGCGGGCTGGGAGTGCGGCGCCTGCACACGGGCCTCGGACTGCCGCGCTCCGGCGGTGCCGGCCTGCGCGGTCCACATCGAGGTGGCCGCGGCCAGCGCCGTCACCCCGAGCGCCGCCGCGAGAAGCCGGCTGTGCCATGCCCTTCCCTTGTGCTTCGCCATGTCCGCCCGCCCCTTTGCTGCCTGCGCCGATGCCCTGCCTGCCCTGCCCCCATCAAGACATACGAACGCCCGCACAGGATGCTCCTGTTACCGATTGCAGACGAACCCGAAGGAGACCGGCGACAAACCCCGGGGCGACGCGGCGGCTGCGGCGGCCCGACGCCCTCGGAAGGGCTCCCGACCAGCGCTTCTCACGGCTGGAAGTAGTCCGCCATCATCAGACTGACCCACTCCGGCTGTGTGACGTCCACCGCCCGGAACTCCCGCATCGCCGGCTTCAGGTCGATCACCGGGGTGCCCGACACCGCGTCCAGGCCCACCACCGTCAGTTCACGGCCCTCGACGGATTCGACGGCGCAGCACGTCACCCCGATGCGGTTCGGCCTGCGGGGGCCGCGGCCGGCGAAGACGCCCACCGGCGGGAGGTCGGAGCGGCCGCGGTAGGGACGGGGTTCGCGGTAGTCGTCGCTCTCGGCGAACCGGTCGAAGACGAAGAGGACCTCCACGTGAGAGAAGCCCTCGAGCCCCTGGAGGCACGCCTCGCCGAAGCGTTCGTCGACCGTGATCGTGCTGCGGACGGCCCCCCAGTTGTCCGTGTGCTGGACGTCCGTCCGGTCGTTCCGGACCGTACCGATGGGTGTGATCTCGAAGTTCGGCATGGCAGGACTCTCTCAGTGCTCCGTGCCGGAGCGGAAGGCCGGCTCTCTGCGCGGGAGTTCGTGCACGACGGCACCGTACGGGCGGAGGGTCTGGAGCTTTTCCCGCACGCCCGGACCGGGAGTCGCGCAGAGTGGTCCGTATGACGACGACACCCGCGGAGCTGCTCCGCTCCTTCGCCCGCACCCGCGCCTCGCTCGACGGTGACGAGGTCACGTACTGGTGGTCCGGAGACGTGTACTCCTGGTCCCCCGACGAGCCCTACCGGCGCGTCTTCGGCTTCGAGGGGCTCAACGTCGCCCGCCTGGTCCAGGACGCCGAGGCCGGCCCGGACGCGTACCGACTGCTCACCCGGGAGGCCGCCTTCTACCTGGACCCCGTCAGCCGCGAGATCCTGGAGACCTGGCAGGACCTGCCGGTGGTGCACGTCTGGAACGACCCGGCGAACCAGAGGTGGCGCCCCTTCCCGGTCCCGACGACCGAGCTCGGCGGACAGGTCTGCTTCAGCCTGGAGATCCCGCTGTCCTACCCCTCGCCGCTGCCGGTGGCCGAGTACCCCGTCCACTCCTCCGGTGACACCTACAAGGCCCTGGAGCTCTTCCAGTTCTTCGCCGACCGCGCCGATCTGTCCGGGCCGGCGCCCAGCGTCCCGGCCACCATGTCGTGGACCCGGATGTCCCCGTGGCTCCCCTGGATGGCCCGCGCCCAGGCTCCCGGCGGGCTCACCTTCCACTGCCGGGGCCGCAAGCTCGGCTCGTACGCCGAGGTCCCCGAGCGCACCCGTGCGTACATCGCCGCCCACCACCCGGAGTTCGCCCGGGCCCCGGAGAAGTGGAGCGAGCCGAACGAGACCAGCTGGACGTACTTCCGGAAGCTCAACCCGCCCGCGTGAAAACCCGGAACAGCCCCCGCCGCGGCTGCGGGCGGGGGCTGGTGGCGATCGGCGCTGGGGGTTACTTGGGGTCGTCGTTGAAGCGTGCGGTGGACCAGCGGTAGCCGAGGACGGTGAGGGCGAGGCACCAGGCGAGGGTGAGCCAGCCGTTGTTGCCGATCTCGGTGCCGAGGAGGAGGCCGCGGAGGGTTTCGATGGCGGGGGTGAAGGGCTGGTACTCGGCGATGGGGCGGAACCAGCCGGGCATGGTGTCGACGGGGATGAAGGCGCTGGAGAGGAGGGGGAGCAGGATCATGGGGAGGGCGTTGTTGCTGGCGGCTTCGGCGTTGGGGCTGATGAGGCCCATGCCGACGGCGATCCAGGTGAACGCGGTGGCGAAGAGGACCAGGAGTCCGAAGGCGGCGAACCATTCCAGGACGGTGGCGTCGGTGGAGCGGAAGCCGATGGCGGCGCCGACGGCGCCGACCAGGACGACGCTGGCGATGCATTGCAGGACGCTGCCCAGGACGTGGCCGATGAGGACGGATCCGCGGTGGATGGCCATGGTGCGGAAGCGGGCGATGATCCCTTCGGTCATGTCGTTGGAGACGGAGACGGCGGTGCCGATGGTGGTGGAGCCGATCGTCATGAGGAGGAGGCCGGGGACGATGTAGGCGATGTACTGGGCGCGGTCGGCGCCGCCGCCGCCGATGCCGGCGCTCATGACGTCGCCGAAGATGTAGACGAAGAGCAGGAGCAGCATGATCGGGGTGAGCAGGAGGTTGAGGGTGAGGGAGGGGTAGCGGCGGGCGTGCAGGAGGTTGCGGCGCAGCATGGTGTGGGAGTCGCGGACGGCCAGGGGCAGGGTGCTCATCGGGTGGTCTCCTGGGTCTGGTGCGGCAGCGCGCCGGTGGGGGTGGTGAGGGCGAAGAACACGTCGTCGAGGTCGGGGGTGTGGACGGTGAGTTCGTCGGCCTCGACGCCGGTCGAGTCGAGCCAGTCGAGAATGGCGCGCAGTTCGCGCTGACTTCCGCCGCTGGGGAGTTGCAGGGTGAGGGCTTCGTCGTCCCGGGCGGCCTCGTGCAGGGCGGTGGCGGCCGACCGGTACGCGGACGGGTCGGTGAACCTCAGCCGTACGTGTCCGCCCGGGACGAGCCGCTTGAGCTCGGCCGGGCTTCCCTCGGCGGCGATCTTGCCGTTGTCGAGTACGGCGATGCGGTCGGCGAGTTCGTCGGCTTCGTCGAGGTACTGGGTGGTGAGCAGGACGGTGACGCCGGTGGTGACGAGGCTGCGGATGATGCCCCACATGGTGTGGCGGGAGCGTGGGTCCAGGCCGGTGGTGGGTTCGTCGAGGAAGATGATGCGGGGGCTGCCGACCAGGGTCATCGCGATGTCCAGGCGGCGTTTCATGCCGCCGGAGTAGGTGGAGGCGGGCCTCTTCGCGGCGTCCACCAGGTCGAAGCGTTCCAGGAGTTCGGCGGTGACGCGCCGGCCATCGGCCCTGGTGAGGTGGTGCAGGTCCGCCATCAGGAGCATGTTCTCCTCGCCGGTGATCAGACCGTCCACGGCGGAGAACTGGCCGGTGACCCCGATCGCGGCACGCACGGCCTGCGGCTCGGTGGCCAGGTCGTGGCCCCCGACCCGGATCTCCCCGGACCCGGCGCCCGCCGACACCAGAGACGACAGGATCTTCACCGCCGTCGTCTTGCCGGCCCCGTTCGGACCCAGCAACGCGAACACCGAGCCCGCCGGGATGCGCAGATCGATGCCGTCGAGGACGACCTTGTCACCGTAGGACTTGCGCAGACCGACGGCGGAGACGGCGTCGGCGGACGGCTCCTGGCCGTGACCGTTTTTGGATGTGGGCATGACAGATGAAGGCATGGGGCCCTCCCGGTAGAAGGCTGGAAGACGAAGGGGACGGGGAGTGGAGGGGAGCGAGGCGCAGGGGGCGTCGGCCCTCAGGCGCGGACCGCGGCGCGGCGGATGTCGATGTTTCCGTGGCGCGTGCGGGCCCGCACCTCGACGGTGTCCTCGGACTTCTCCGGACTCTCCGACGCGGTCAGCGAGTTGTGCACGCTTCCGTAGCCCGAGCTGACGTCGAGCCAGGCGGCGGTGCCCTCCCGCACGCCCACGTGGATGGCCCCGTGCGAGGTCTCCAGCTCGACGCTGCCGCGGGCGATCTCCGTGACCCGCAGGGTGCCGTTGGCGGTCTTGGCCGCGACGGAGGCCCTGGCCCGGTCGATGATGATGTCGCCGTTGGCGCCGCTGACCCGCAGGTCACCGGCGACGTCGCCGACGCTGGTGGTGCCGTGCGAGTTCTTCAGCACGGCGAGGCCCGTGATCGTGCCGACCCTGATGCTGCCGGAGCTGGTGGCGATCTCGGCGGGACCCTCGACGCGGTCCACGGTGATGGACCCGTGGGAGGCGGTCAGGTTCAGCGGGCCGGTGGTGTCGAAGCGGGCGTCGCCGGACGAGATCTTCACCCGGACCTCACCGAGCCGCCCGTCGCCGCGGACCTCGGCCCACGCACCGGTCGCCTCCACCTGGGAGCCCTCGGGCAGTTGGACGGTGATGTCGGCGGTGCCGGTGCGCCCGAAGAGGTTGGGCTTGGGCGTCTTGATGCGCAGCGTGCCGCCCGAGTACGTGACCTCGGTCTGCTCGGCGGCCCGCACGTCCTGGTCCCTCTTCGCGTCGCGGGGCGCGACCTCCACGACGGTGTCGGCGCGGTCCGCCGCGACGAACTGGATGGATCCGGCGTCCACATGGGCGCTGACCGAGATCGGCTGGGGAGTGTCGAAAGAAGGCATGGCTGTCCCGTCCTCTTGGGTCCTCTTGGATGTTCGTGGCGTCCCCGCTGGTGGGACGTGGTGCGGGCGAATCGGTGTCCGGTGCCGGGCGGGGGCTAGCGCACCCAGCCCGTGAAGCTCTGGCCGCTGGTCCTGGTCTTCTCGGGGGCACGGGGGGCCGCGGCGGCGCCTCCCGTGTCGAGGGCCGCCGACACGACGCGGACGAGCCACGCGTTGACCGACAGTCCCTCGTGGCCCGCCGCCTCCTCGGCGCGGGTCTTGAGCTGGGCCGGCAGGCGCAGGTTGACGCGGGCGGTGCCGCCCTCGTCCGTGTCGGCGAAGGCGGGGGCCGGTGCCGGTGCGGGCGCCGGCGATCCGAGCGGTTCGGTGCGGTCCTCGTGCTGCGGCAGTACGACCACGAAGTCGGGGTCCAGGCCGCGCAGTCGTACGTCGACCGAGCCGGGGGCGAGTTCGCGGGTGATCTCGTCCATGGCCGCGGAGAGCACATTGAGCAGGGTCAGCCGGGTGGCCGACTCCAGCGGCGCGGTCAGCCGCTCGGCGAGCTCGCGGGCTTCGTCACCCCCGGCCTCGGCGGCCACGGCCAGTTCCCTGCGGAGTGTTTCGACGTACGGCGTGAGGTCCATGACGCAATAGTGGCACCACGATGGCGCCATGCGCAAGCTATTGGGTCCAGAAAGTGGCGCCACATGGCGCCACTCAGCACCGTAGGAGTAGATAAGCCCAGGTCAGAGGCAGGTACAGGCATGGCGCCAATGTGTCGCGAGTGAGGGCACCGGCGGTGTCGCCGACGCCCCCATGTCCGGATGTGACAGGGAATCGTCATTGCGGCCATCCGGCGCGGCGGTGAGGATGGATCCATGAGCGATTCGCACCGGGTCGTCATCGCGGTCTTCCCCGATGTCGACCTCCTCGACGTCACCGGCCCGGCCGAGGTGTTCGCGCTGGCCAACCGGGAGACCGGGGGCCGGGCCGGCTACCGGGTCCGGCTCGCCGGGCCGGCCGCCGGAGCGGTGCGGACGTCCGCGGGCGTGCGGGTGCTGGCCGACCTGGCCTTCGACGAGGTCGGCGGGCAGGTGGACACCCTGCTGGTCCCCGGCGCGGTCGACATGACCGAGGCCGGCCCGGTGGCCCGGATCGATGCCGAGGTCGTCGCCTGGGTGAAGGAGACCGCACCGCGCGCCCGGCGCGTGGCGTCGGTGTGCGTCGGTGCGCACGTCCTGGCGGCCGCCGGGCTGCTGGACGGGCGGACGGCGACCACGCACTGGTCGACCGCCGCCCAGCTCGCCGCCGGTCATCCGGACGTCACGGTCGATCCCGATCCGATCTTCGTCCGCGCCGACCGGGGCAGGCTGTGGACCGGGGCCGGGATCAGCGCCTGTCTGGACCTGTCCCTGGCCCTGGTGGCCGAGGACCTGGGCGAGGACGTCGCGCTGGCGGTGGCCCGGCAGTTGGTGATGTACCTCAAGCGGCAGGGCGGCCAGAGCCAGTTCTCCGTACCGCTCAGCCGGCCCGCCTCGGCCCGCCGTGACATCGACGAGCTGCGGCTCTGGATCGCCGACCACCTCGACGCGGACCTGTCCGCGGAGGTCCTGGCGGCCCGGATGTGCGTGAGCGAGCGGCACTTCGCCCGCGTCTTCAAGCAGGAGACGGGGGCCAGTCCGGCCGCCTACGTCGAGGCCGCCCGGGTCGAGACGGCCCGGCGGCTGCTGGAGACCACGGACGTCCCGCTCACCCTGGTCGCCGCCACCGCCGGGCTCGGCTCGGCGGAGACCCTCCACCGGGCGTTCAAACGGCAGCTCGCCACCACCCCGGCGGCCTACCGAAGGCGCTTCCGCACCCAGCCCCGCTGATCCGGCCCGACCGGTCCGGATCCCTGCCCGGCCCTGCCCTGCCCATGTGACCTGCCCATCCACCCTGCCCATGTGGCCGGCCTCTTCGGCCTGCCCGTCCACCACCGACAACGAGAGGCTCCCCATGAGCACGAACACCCCGTCCACGCCCCTGCGCGACGTCATCGGACTCGACGGCCGGCCGCCCCGGCTGAGCGAGTCCGCGCTGGTCCTGATCGACTTCCAGAACACCTATCGCGAGGGCGTCATGGCCCTGGAGGGCGCCGAGGAGGCGCTCGCCGCGGGCGCCCGGCTGCTGGCACGGGCCCGTGCCGCGGGCATCCCCGTCGTCCATGTCATCAACGACGGCGGCGAGGGCACCCCGTACGACATCCGCGCCGACATCGGCGCCCTCAGCAAGGAGGTCGCGCCGGTGGACGGGGAGCCGGTCGTGGTCAAGCAGTTCCCCGACGCGTTCCACGCCACCACCCTGGAGGAGAGCCTGCGCGGCCTGGGGGTCGAGTCCGGCACCGGCCGGAACCTCGTGCTCGCCGGCTTCATGACGCACATGTGCGTCACCTTCACCGCACAGGGCGCCTTCAACCGCGGCTACCGGCCGACCGTCGTCGCCGAGGCCACCGCCACCCGGTCGCTCGCCGCCCCGGACGGCACCGTGCTGCCCGCGGCCACGCTCCGGACCGCCGCGCTGACCACCGTCACCGACCTGTTCGGCCTCGTCGTCCCGACCGCCGACGCCCTTCCCGCCTGAGCGGGCCGGCTCCCGTGCCGCAGTGGCGGTACGGGAGCCGTGGCGCGTGCGGACACGCCTACGGCCGCTTGTTCCGCCACAGCCAGCCGGAGCCGGCCACCGTCAGCAGGAAGACCAGGACGATGACCGTCCAGCGCGCCACCGGCTCCGCCGGACTGCCGTGGTGCGGGACCGGCGAGAAGTACCAGATGACGTGCGCGGCCACCGGAACGAGGACCGTCATGGTCAGACCGGTCCACTTCTGGGCCACCGTCCAGTAGCGGGCCCGGCACACGATCACGACGGCGGCGACCATGGCCGCGAAGCCGGTCCAGGTGAGGACGATGCCGCCCCCGAGGTACGGCAGCACGTCGCCGGCCACCAGCAGCACCGGCGGCAGCCAGGCCGGGGAGCGGCGGCGGGCCGGCCTGCGGGGCTGCGCGGCCGGGGTGCCACCGAGCTCCTGGAGGGCCGTCGCGGCGATGGCGCGCGGGTCGCCGACCTCCTGGAGGATCTCGCGCACACTGCCGGGCCGTTCGGCGAGCGCGACCTCGATGTGCTCGCCGAGGTCCGCGATCAGCTCCTGGCGGGCCGCGGGCGGCAGGGCCGACGTCTCGCGTTCGACCGCCGCCAGGTACTCGCGCGTCAGCGTCTCATCGGTCTTCAAGGTGGTGGCCTTCCCTATGCACCGAGCCCCTTGCCCGGTATGACGAGGTGGTCGACGGCGGTCCGGAATCCCGGCCAGACCGCGGCGAACCGGGCGAGGGCGGCATGGCCGGCCTCGGACAGTTCGTAGTAGCGCCGCGGCGGTCCGGTCGTCGACTCCCGCCAGGTGGTGACGACGAGTTCCTCCCGCCGCAGCCGTGAGAGCAGCGGGTAGACGGTGCCCTGGCCGGTCGCCAGTGCGCCGGTCTCCTGCAGTTCCCGCAGCAGCTCGACGCCGTACTTCGGCTCGTCCCGCATCAGCGCGAGCACGCAGTACTCCAGCACTCCCTTGAGCAGCTGGCTCTCGATCCTGCCCGAGGCGGCACCACTCTCCTGGCCGCCACTTGCCTTACCGGGTTCCATGCAATGCAATGTACCAGGGTGCCCACTACCCGGCACCATCCGCGCCGCCACGGCGGACCGTGAGTTTTCGGCAACCACCGCGCAACGAAATGCGGCGGAAACATACGGGACCCCATGACGAAACGCGCGCCGGTCACGCTCGCAGTCGCCCCCACCGCACGCCGCCCCGAGGAGGGACTCCCCCCGTGACCCCCGTGACCGTGGCCGCGACAGGCCTCGACACAGGCGACACCGCCTGGCTGCTCGCCGCCACCGCACTCGTTCTGCTGATGACTCCAGGGCTCGCGCTCTTCTACGGCGGCATGGTCCGCTCGAAGAACGTACTCAACATGCTCATGATGAGCTTCGTGTCGATCGCCCTCGTCACCGTCGCCTGGCTGCTCGCCGGGTACTCGCTGGCCTTCGGCGACGACGCGTTCGGCGGGGTCATCGGGGACCTCCGGCACGTCGGCATGGCCGGCATCGGGCCGGACACCCTCACCGGCAGCGTGCCGACCCTGCTGTTCACCACCTTCCAGCTGACGTTCGCGATCATCACGGCGGCGCTGATCAGCGGGGCGATCGCGGACCGTACGAAGTTCGCCGCCTGGCTCGTCCTCGTACCGGTGTGGACGCTGCTCGTCTACGCCCCCGTGGCGCACTGGGTCTGGGGTCCCGGCGGCTGGATCAAGGACTCGCTGGGCGCGCTGGACTTCGCCGGCGGGCTCGTCGTGGAGATCGCGTCCGGGGCGTCCGGGCTGGCGCTCGCCCTCGTGGTCGGGCCGCGCATCGGGTTCCGGAAGGACGCGATGCGCCCGCACAACCTGCCCATGGTGATGCTCGGCGCCGGACTGCTCTGGTTCGGCTGGCTCGGCTTCAACGGCGGTTCCGCGCTCGGCGCCAACGGCCTGGCGGCGGCCTCCCTCCTCAACACCCTGGTCGCCGGCTGCACCGGACTGCTCGGCTGGCTCTTCGTCGAGCAGAAGCGCGACGGCCACCCCACCACCTTCGGCGCGGCCTCGGGCGCGGTCGCCGGGCTGGTCGCGATCACCCCCGCGTGCGGCACGGTGGGCATCCTCGGCGGCGCCGCGGTCGGCCTCACCGCGGGCGTCGTCTGCTCGTACGCGGTCGCCTGGAAGTTCCGCTTCGGCTACGACGACTCGCTGGACGTGGTCGGCGTGCACTTCGTCGGCGGCATCGTCGGCACCCTGCTCATCGGCCTGTTCGCGACCGCCGCCATGACCGGTGGTGCGGAAGGGCTCCTCTACGGGGGCGGGTTCGGCCAGCTCGCCCGGCAGGCCGTCGCCGTACTCGCCGTGGCGGCGTACACGTTCCTCATGACGTACGCGATCGGCAAGGCGGTCGACCGCCTCATGGGCCTGCGGGCCTCCGAGGACGACGAGCTCACGGGCCTGGACCAGACAGTGCACGCGGAGAGCGCCTACGATCACGGCGCCCTGGGTCACGGCGCTCCGCAGGCCGTGACCCGGCCGACGACGCTCACCAAGGACAGGAAGCCCGCCTCATGAAGCTGATCACCGCGATCGTCAGACCGCACCGCCTCGACGAGGTGAAGACCGCGCTGCAGGAACTCGGCGTGCACGGGCTCACCGTCACCGAAGCCAGCGGATACGGGCGGCAGCACGGCCACACCGAGGTGTACCGGGGCGCCGAGTACCGCGTCGACCTGGTCCCCAAGGTCCGGATCGAGGTCGTCGTCGCGGACCCGGACACCGAGCCGGTCATCGACGCGATGGTGCGCGCCGCCCGGACCGACCGGATCGGCGACGGCAAGGTGTGGGTGCAGCCGGTGGAGACGGTGGTGCGGGTCCGCACGGGCGAGCGCGGACCCGACGCGCTCTAGCTCCTGACCGGCAGGCTGCCCGCCCGGCGCCTAACGCCCTTGCAGCAGACCCGTGTTCATCGCGACCACCACCGCGCGGGTGCGGTCGCTGACGTCGAGCTTGGCGAAGATCCGCAGCAGATGGGTCTTCACCGTGGCCTCGCCGATGAACAGCCGGCGGCCGATCTCCACGTTCGACAGGCCGTCCGCGACCGCCCGCAGCACCTCGGACTCGCGGGCGGTCAGCGTGACGGCCACCGGCCGGCGCATCTTCGCCACCAGGCGCTGGGCCACCCGCGGGGCGAGGACGGTCTCGCCGCGGGACGCCGAGTGGATCGCCTCCACCAGCTGCTCGCGGGTGGCGTCCTTGAGGAGATAGCCGGTGGCGCCCGCCTCGACGCCGCGCTCGATGTCCGCGTCGGTGTCGTACGTCGTCAGGATCAGCACCCGGGTCGGGGCCTCGCCCGCGACGATCTCCAGGGTGGCGCCCACCCCGTCCAGCACCGGCATCCGCAGGTCCAGCAACGCCACGTCGGGCCGCAGCCGTTCGACGAGGCGCACCGCCTCGCGGCCGTCGCCCGCCTCGCCCACGATCTCGACGGTGGGTTCCGAGGACAGCAGCGCGACGAGTCCGGCCCGCATCACCGTGTGGTCGTCGGCCAGGATGATCCGGAGGGGGGATGGGGTGGCCGGCTCTGCTGTCATGTCACACCTGACCGTCGGGGGCGAGCGGGATGGTGGCGAGGATCCGGGTGCCGTCGCCGAGCGAGCTGGTGACGGTGAGGCCGCCGCCGAACTCCGCGAGCCGTTTGCGCATGCCGTCCAGGCCGAAGCCGTGGGAGTCCTCGACGGCGAACCCGCGGCCGTCGTCGGTGATCTCCAGCTCGACGGCGTCAGGCCCGTGCGCCAGGACCACGCCGACCGTGGTCGCCGCCGCGTGCTTGCGGATGTTGGCCAGGGACTCCTGGGTGCAGCGCAGCAGCGCGATCCGGGTCGGCTGGTCGCAGTCGATGTCCGCGAGTTCAGCCGAGACGTCGAGTCCGGTGTCCTCGGTGAAGCGGTCCAGGGTGCGGCGGAGCGTCGCGGCCACCGATCCGGGGGCCACCCCGCTGCTGGGGGCGGCCCCGACCAGGACCCGGGCCTCGGCGAGGTTCTCCCGGGCCGTCTGCTCGATGGACTGGAGCTGCTGGGCGCTGCGGTCGACGTCCACGGCCAGCTGCGACCTCGCCGCCTCGGCGAGCACGATGATGGAGGCGAAGCCCTGGGCGAGGGTGTCGTGGATCTCCCGGGCGAGGCGTTCGCGTTCCTCCGCCGCGCCCTGGCGCTGGTAGACCTCGGCCAGTTCGACCTGCGTGCTCTTCAACTCGGCCCGCAGGAACGCACGTTCGTCGCGCTGGGCGAGTGCGCGCGGGGTGAGCAGCACCATCACGACGGCCACCGCCCAGACGGCGGCCGAGGAGAGGGTGTTGGTGAGGAACACATCGGCTCCGCCGCCCTCCCGCAGACTGCCGCCGACCGTGATGGCCAGGGCGCCGAGCCCGGTGAAGAGGATCGCGCCCCGGGGGCTGTCCGCGAAGACGATGAACTGCGTGATCATCACGGTGTAGAACACCCCGAAGCCGTCGCCCAGGCCGGACAGGCCGCCCAGCACGGCGACGAGCACGGCCAGATAGCCGTAGGGCCTCAGCAGCCGGTTGCCGGGGCGCATGCGCACCAGCGCGTAACAGAGGGCGAGCACGGCCGTCAGCGCGACGATGGCGAGCTTCCGGTCCGGCGGGGTGCCGCCCGTCATCGTGATCAGGACGACGAGCGCGATCAGCGCCCAGGAGAAGACCTCCCACCCGTGGAGCACCCAGATCCAGACCGGATCGCCGCGCTGAGGCCGTTGAAGCATGCCCGTCAGCCTACGTGCGGGACGGACGGGCCGGCCGGGGCTGCGGAGCCGGCCGGGGCGGGCCGGACTCCGGTGTCCTTGCCGCGTGTCGGGCGCAGCGGCCGCCAGGCGCGCTCCCCGAGGAGGAGCAGCGCGGACGGCAGCACCATCATCCGGATCACCACGGCGTCCAGCAGGACCGCGACCGCCAGGCAGAAGCCCATCTGCTTCATCTCGGTGAGGTGCAGGAAGACGAAGGCCGCGAAGATCGTGACCATGACGAGTGCCGCGCTCGTCACCACCTTCGCCGAGCGGGCGATGCCGTCGAGGACCGCTTCGCGGGCCGTCATACCGTGCTCCATGGCCTCCTTGATCCGGCTGACGACGAAGACCTGGTAGTCCATCGACAGACCGAAGAGGAGGACGAAGAGGAAGAGCGGCACCCTGGACGCGATGGCGCCGAGGGAGTCGAAGTCGAGCAGTCCCTCCGCCCAGGTGCCCTGGAAGACCAGGACGAGCGCGCCCATGGCGGCGGCCGCGGAGAGCAGGTTCAGTACGACTCCGAGCAGGCCGACGACCACCGAGCGGAACGCCACCGCGGTCGTCACGAAGGTGAGCAGCAGCAGGAAGCCGATCACCAGCGGCAGCTTGTCCCGCTCGTGGTGCACGTAGTCCTGGCCGCGGGCCACGTCACCGCTGACCGCCGTGTCGACGGACGTCAGTTCACCGACGGTCGCGGGGATGTAGCGGTGGCGCAGGTGGTCCAGCGACGCGATCGCCTCGTCGGACGGCGCCGGGTGCGGAACCGCCAGTTCCAGCACGCTGGTGCGGCCGTCGGCCGAGGTCCGCACCACGGGCTGCCCGGTACGGGCGAAGAGCGGGTCCGCCTGGGCGCGCCGGCCCAGCTCGGTCAGCGCCTGCCTGACCTCGGGCGCCCGCCCGGGGGTGGCCCGGCTCACCACCTCGTGCTTGACCAGGAGTTCGGGGTACGCGGCGGTCAGCCGGTCGTAGACCCGCATCGCCGGGATGGAGCGGGAGAAGGTGTCCTTGCCCGGGTCGATGAGCTTGAGGCCCACCGCGGGCGCCGCCACGGCGAGCATGACCAGCACCGAGACGCACAGGGTGATCGCGGGGTGGCGCTGCGCGGGGCGCATGAGGGCGCCGAAGATCCGGCCGTTCTCGGGCTTCGCCGTCGTCGTACGGGCCGGCGCACCGCGCTTCGCCCGGCGGGCGGCCTTCTTCGCGGCGCGGCGGTCGGCGCGGCGGCCGAGCTTCACGAGCAGTGCGGGCAGCACGGTGAGGGAGCTGAGCACGGCCACCGCGACGACGAGGACGGTGCCGGTCGCCAGCGAGGAGAAGATGACGTCGGTGGCGAGGTAGAGGGTGGCGGTGCAGACGATCACCGCGAGGCCGGAGACCACGACGGCCCGTCCCGCCGTCGCCGCGGCGAGCTCCACCAGCGCCTCGGGGCTGAGCCGCCCGGCCGCCCGGGCCCGTTCCTCGCGCTCCCGCTTGAGGTAGAAGAGGGTGTAGTCGACGCCGACGGCGAGCCCCATGAGCAGGATCATGTTGGTCCCGACGCCCGGGTCGGGCATCAGGTGCGAAGCCAGCATGGCCAGGCCCATCGTCGCGGCGATCGAGGAGAGCGCCAGCAGCAGGGGCACGCCGGCCATGACCACCGAGCCGAACACGACCAGCAGGATGACGAGCGTCACGGGCAGGGAGAGCCGCTCGGACAGGGCGAGGTCCTCGCCGCGCTGGTCGTTGACGCCCTTGCTGATGGCGGGCGACCCGGTCTCCTCCACGACGAGGTCCGGGTGGGCGGCGGCGACCTGGGCGGTGCGGTCGAGGAGCGGGACCACGTTCTTCCTCCCGTCCAGTTCGGCGCCGTTCATGACCACGGTGACCCGCAGGGCGGTGCCGTCCTTCGAGCGGACCGGCGGTGCCACGTCGGCCACTTCGGGCAGCGCTTCCATCCGGGCGGTGAGGTCGCGGGCCGCGGCGGTGGCCCGCTCCGGGTCGAGGGGGCCGGATCCGGCGCGGATCAGGATGTGTTCGGCGGGCCGGCGCTGGAGGCCGCCGTCGGTGGCCATCGACTCGGCGTGCCCCGCCTCGCCGACCCAGAAGTCCTCGGTGGTGGCCGGGTTGCTGCCGGCGGCGATGCCCGCGCCGAGGCACAGCAGCACGAAGACGAACCAGCCGACGATCGCGCGCCACGGGTGCCGGGCGCTCCAACGGGCCATACGTACGGGTCGAATTCTCATGCGTCCATGCTGGTTCGCGGGCCCGTCCGCCCGGCAGCCCCGCCCGGTGGAACCCCGTGTCCACCGGCCGGTGGACACGGCCCCTGGGGCAGGCCCCCGCACGGACGCACGGACGGGCCCGGCAACGGGCTCAGCCGCTGGCTGCGAGCCTGCCGTCGAGCCGTGCTTCGAGACGGGCCCTCGCCTCGGGCCACTCGTCGGCGAGCAGCGAGAAGTAGACCGTGTCGCGCCAGGTGCCGTCCGGGCGGCGGCGGTGACGGCGCAGCACGCCCTCGCGCCGGGCGCCGAGCCGGGCGATCGCCTCCTGGGAACGGACGTTGAGGTGGTCGGTCTTCAACTGCACGCGCCCCATGCCGAGTTCCTCGAAGGCGTGGGTGATCAGCAGCAGCTTGGTCTCGGTGTTGACCGCCGAGCGCCAGTGGGCGCGGCCGTACCAGGTCGAGCCGATCTCCAGACGTTCGTTGACCACGTCGATGTCCATGTACGTGGTCCAGCCGACCGCCCGGCCGCTCGCGCGGTCGACGACGGCGAGGGGGACGCACTCCCCGCGGCGCGCGGCGGCGAGCAGCGCCGTGAGCTTCTCGCCGAGCTCCTGCGGGGTGTGCGGCGTCGGTCCGCCCTGCCAGCGCCAGACCTCGTCGTCACCGCCGCCGGCCTCGAAGAGGCCGTCGAGATGGTCCGGGGACAGCGGCTCGATGCGGACGTGGCGGCCGGTCAGGGTCACGGGAAGCGGGGTCGTCGCAGGCATGCCGCATGCTAACCCACTTCGAACTAGGGAGAAAAGTATTCTGTACTAGTGCAATGTTCATCGATGCGATGTTCAGCGAGGGGTCTCGGCGTCCTCCGTGCCCGTCTGTGCCCGGCGCAGGGCCGCCGCAGCGGCCCGGATCGCGGGCAGCTCGCCGTACAGCGCCTCGCCCGGACAGTTGGTCTGGTACGCGTCACGATGGCCCGAGATCACGTGCAGCACGGCCGCCCGGCCCTTCGGGTACCTGCTCGCGTCGTTCGTGGAGACCAGCCGCACCGTGCCGCGCGGATCGGCCCCGGGCCGCAGCTTCCACGCGGCCACCTTGGCGAGGGCCCGGACGAGCACCCGGGGCACCTCCGTCCCGCGGCCGTAGTTGCCCAGCACCGCTATGCCCACGCTGTCGGCGTTGAAGCCGGTGGTGTGCGCGCCCCGGACCGGGCGCGTGATGCCGCCCGCCCGGCCCTCGTAGATCGTTCCGCACCGGTCGACGAGGAAGTTGTAGCCGATGTCGTCCCAGCCGTTGCCCTTGATGTGGGCCTCCTCGACCGAGCGCAGCATGCTCGGCACGTCCGCGCAGTCGTAGTCGTTGGACTCGCCCGTGTGATGGATGAAGACCGCCCGCACCGCGCCCGTGTAGACCGCGCGCTCCCGCACGATGCTCTCGTCCGCGTGCCAGGCCGCCCGGGTGACGATCGCCGGCTGCGGCACCCCGGGCGCCCGCTCGTGCACCGGGGCGACGGGGGTGGGCAGGGCGAGGCGCACCGGGGCGTCCCGCAGCATCAGGAGAGTGAGCGGGAGGGCCGCGGCGGCCGGCCAGACTCGACGGGGCCACATGGGACCACCCTGCGGCCTCACGGCCCCGCGCGCAGATACCGTGGCCGATCGGGTGAAACCGCTGGTCCGGGCCGTGGCCCGGACGCGGCGCCCGCCGGATCATGCCCCGCCCGGGGCCCCCGGGCCCGAAACGGCCGTCAGCGCTTCTCGCGCCCCAGCAGGAGCTTCCACGGGGCGAGCGCGGACTCGATCTCCACCTTCAGCCCGAGCTTCGACTCGCCGGCGACCCGCTCCTCGAAGCGGATCGGGACCTCCGCGATCCGCATCCCCCGCCGGACCGCGCGGTGGTTCATCTCCACCTGGAACGCGTAACCGTTGCTGCGCACCGAGGTCACGTCGATCTCCTTCGGCGCCGAGGCCCGCCACGCCTTGAATCCGGCGGTCGCGTCCTTCACCCGCAGCCGCAGGACCGCGTTCACATAGAAGTTCGCCCAGGCGGACAGCGCCTTGCGGTGCCACGGCCATTCCGTCGCGAGCGAACCGCCGGCCACGTAGCGGGACCCGACCACCACCGCGGCGTCCCCGGCGAGCAGCGTCTCGACCATGACCGGGACCCGCTCCACCGGATGGGAGAGATCGGCGTCCATCTGGATCACCACGTCCGCGCCCTCGGCGAGCGCGCGCGTCATACCGGCCACGTAGGCCCGCCCCAGCCCGTCCTTCTCCTCGCGGTGCAGCACCCCGACCAGGCCGCCGGTGTCCGCCGCGAGCGCGTCCGCGACCTGCCCGGTGCCGTCGGGAGAGTTGTCGTCCACCACGAGAACGTGCAGGCCGGGCAGGTCCAGCTCGCTCAGCCGGCCGACGAGGACCGGCAGGTTCGCCCGCTCGTCGTAGGTGGGCACGACCACCACGATCCTCGGGGGCGTCTTCTCCACGGCCATTCCTCGCGTCGGTCCTCCGGGCCCGCGTGAACGGCGGTCCACGCGGACGGCCGCGCGAGCCCAACACCCGGGATCGGCGATCACGGGCACCCCGGAATCCGCACGGGGCCGTGCCGCGAGAGCCGGTCACCTCCCGCTTCTCACGCACCAAACGGGCCCGCGGAAAGGCGAGTTGAACGTCCCGACCGGTCAGCAGCCCCGGTGGCGCGGCATCCGGTACGCCGAGTCCAGCCGGTAGGTCCCGCCCGCCGGCACGGTCAGCTTCGTCCACTCGCCGTCCGGCCGCAGACAGCCGCCGCCGGCACCGCCGACGCCGCGCACCCGCAGCCAGGGCGAATGGGCGAGCCGGATGGTCACCGAGCCCGCCGCCGGTATCCGCACCACCAGCTCGGCATCGCTGCTGCGGACCACCTGGGCCGGGGCGGGCACCATCGGCGTCGCGTTCCGCACGCGGTAGATCGTCCAGCCGCCGTCCTGCCACACCTTCCGCAGCCACGGCAGCCCGGACCTGACGAGAGCCGCCTCCGCCTCGGCGGGACCGTCCGGCTGCCCGTGGTGCAGCACCACATAGCCCACCGCCCAACGGTCCAGCCAGGCCCGGTACTCGGCGGGCGACAGCGTCCCGTCGTAGAAGAGCCGCCCGCGTTCGACGTCCAGCTGGCGGTTCCAGCCGCGCGCCATGTTCACGTACGGGGAGAGCACCGTCGCCTCCCGGTGGTTGCGGGCGGGCACGACCTCCACCCGGCCGAGCTGGGCGCCCAGCCGGTGCAGTTCACCGACGACGCCTCCGGTACGGGACGCCCACGCCGGCACCTCGCCGGAGACCCGGAGGTCGTCCATGGTCTTGTCGACGAGCCAGCTGGCGGACAGGGCGAGGACGACGGTCAGCACGGCCGCGCGCTTCCACGCCTTCTCCCGGACGAGGACGAGGACCGCCGCGAGCAGCACCGGCACGGCGACGAGACCGAGCAGCCGCTCGACGTTCGTACCGATCGGGGACGCGATGAAATACGTGAGGACGACCCCGACGGCGTACACCACGGCGCCGTACCGCTGGACGCGCCACTGCCGCGCCGAGGGGGCGGCGGCCGCCAGGGCGGCGCAGACGAGGAGCGGCATCCACAGTCGGCCGCGCGCCATGGGCTGCTCGCCGTGGAAGGGGAACAACAGCGTGGTGGCGCCCACGACGACGAAGAACGGCAGCACCAGCACGGCCCCCTTCCGCCACTGCCGGTCCAGGAGGTACGCCGCACCCGCCACCACGAGGAACAGCCCCGCCACCGGACTGGCCATCGTCGCCAGCGCCCCCGCCACCAGCGCGGTCCAGGGGCGGTGGGCGTACAGGAGCGCGACGAGCCCGACGGCGACCCCGAGGGCGAACGTCGTACGCCCCGACGCGACGTTGCACCACAGCGCGAGCGCCGCGAGGACCGCGGGCCAGACGGCGTGCGGCACGCCCTTGCGGACGAAGAGCAGGGCCATGAGCCAGGTGGCCGCGATCCCGGCCGCCACGGACACCGTCCGGACGCCGAGGAAGGCCATCAGGTACGAGGAGAAGACGCTGTAGTTGGCGGTGTGCATCCCGCCGTACCAGGAGAGGTTGTACGCGGCGCCCGGATGGCGCGCCGTGAAGCCCGACCAGGCCAGCTGCGCGGCGAGGTCACCGCCGCCGGTGGCCAGGACCGCCGCCCACACGGCATAGAGCGGGACCACGACGGCCACCGCCGTGAGCGGCACCCGCTGCCGCCGCCACCAGGACGCACGGGCCTCCGGTGCCCGCTGCCTCGGAATGCGCCCCCGTGCCGTGCCCTCTACAGCTCTCCGCAACTCCCCGCTGGCATACACCCGGCAACCCTAGAGCCTTTCGCTCCGACCGGGCCGGGCCGGGCGGGATCCCGTTACCCGCTCCCCGGGCCCGGGCGCTAGCCTGGACGGAGCGGGGACCGGTGACGGTCGCCGCACGGCGGTGGGGCCCGCCGTACCCGAACCGCGGCCGGAGCGCCGCCAACGGTCCCTACTTGCGCACGAGCGCGCGCCCGCGTCCTGCGGGCGCCCCGGCAGGTAGGAGACGTGTGTCCACGAAACCCCGCAACCCGCAGACCGCCGTCGTCGCGGTCGTCGCGCTGGGCGGCGCGACGGGAGCCTGTGCCCGCTACGGGGCATCGCTCCTGTGGCCCACCGCGACCGGCGGATTCCCCTGGACGACCCTGGTGGTGAACGTCGTCGGCTGCGCGGTCATCGGTGTGTTCATGGTGGTGATCAGCGAGGCGTGGTCCGCCCACCGGCTGGTGCGGCCGTTCTTCGGCACCGGCGTGCTCGGCGGGTTCACCACGTTCTCGACCTACGCCGTGGACATCGAGCGCCTCGTCGACGGCGGCCGGGCCCGCACCGGCCTGGCCTATCTGGGACTGACACTGCTCGCGGCCCTCGCGGCGGTGTGGAGCGCGGTGTGGCTGACCCGCCGCGCACTGGCGTGGAGGCAGGCATGACAGCGCCGACGACCGGACCGGACCCGCGGCCGGGCGGCCGCGTACCGCGGGAGCGCCGGTGAACTGGCTGCTGGTGATCATCGGCGCGTCGGTCGGCGCCCCGCTGCGGTATCTGACCGACCGCGCGGTGCAGGCCCGGCACGGCACCGCCTTCCCGTGGGGGACCTTCACGGTGAACGTCAGCGGCTGCCTGGTGCTGGGCCTGCTGACCGGCGCGGTGGCGGCAGGCGCCGCGTCCTCGCACGTCCAGCTGCTGCTCGGCACGGGCCTGTGCGGGGCGCTGACCACGTACTCGACCTTCAGTTACGAGACGCTGCGGCTGGCCGAGGACGGGGCCCGGTTCCACGCGGCGGCCAACGTGGTGGCGAGCGTCGTCGCGGGGCTCGGCGCGGTGTTCGTGGGCGTCGGGCTCGCCGAGGCGCTCTGGGCCTGAGGAGCCGCCCCGCCCCGGTCCCGCCGGGCGGACCCGGGCCCGTACGCCGAAGGCCCGGCCTCCCCGAAGGGAGACCGGGCCTTGCCGTGCGGCTCTGCGCTGACGGGTCAGGCGTCCTGGCCGGGCGTCCCCAGTGCGGCCGATGCCGCCTCCAGGGGGCTCAGCTCCACGGGCGCGGCCGGGGCCGGGACGGAGCGGCAGGTGAAGCCGAGGCGCGAGAGCGCCCTGGTCACCTCACCGGCGGAGAAGTCGCGGCGGTCCTGCCGGGTGATCACTTCACCCACCTGCTTGACCGGGTACACACGGCGGCTGATGATCACCGATTCTCCGGTGACGGGTTCGGGCTTGATGCCCTTCATCGAATCCTCGACCTCGTGCTTGAACAGGTCGAAGGGGAAACGGGCGATGACGCAGCGCATTGTGTGCCTCCACGGGGTCGGGGAGCGGAACCGGGCGGGAACGCGGATGTCGGTCAGGCGGCGCGATTGCCGGAGGAGCGACGCTGAGCGCCGCCGCCCCTCGGCTGGGAGGAAGCGGAGGGCGCCGAGGACGACGACGCCGACGACGTGCGGCGGGCCTGCGCCGGACGGCTGCGCCGGCCGCGGGACGAGGAACCGCCCTTGGGACGCTCGGACGCGGGCGAGGTGATGGTGACGGGCACACCGGAGGGCGCCTGCGCGCCGGTGATCCGGCTCAGCTCGGCCTCGCCGGAGCGGACCTCGGCGATCTGCGGGGTGATCCCGGCGTCGGCCATCAGGCGCGTCATCTCGCGGCGCTGGTTGGGCAGCACCAGGGTGACGACGCTGCCGGACTCGCCGGCCCGGGCGGTGCGGCCGCCGCGGTGCAGGTAGTCCTTGTGGTCGCTCGGCGGGTCGACGTTGACGACCAGGTCGAGGTTGTCGACGTGGATGCCGCGCGCCGCGACGTTGGTGGCGACCAGCACGGTGACGTGCCCGGTCTTGAACCGGGTCAGGGTGCGGGTGCGCTGCGGCTGGGACTTGCCGCCGTGCAGCGCCGCCGCCCTGACACCGCTGCTGAGCAGGTGGTCGGTGAGCTTGTCCACGGCGTGCTTGGTGTCGAGGAACATGATCACCCGGCCGTCGCGGGCGGCGATCTCCGTCGTGGTGGCGTACTTGTCGGCGCCGCGGACGTAGAGCACGTGGTGCTCCATCGTCGTCACCGCACCGGCGGCCGGGTCGACCGAGTGGACGACCGGGTCGTGCAGATAGCGGCGGACCAGCAGGTCGACGTTGCGGTCCAGGGTGGCCGAGAACAGCATCCGCTGGCCCTCCGGCTGCACCTGGTCGAGCAGCTCGGTGACCTGCGGCATGAAGCCCATGTCGGCCATCTGGTCGGCCTCGTCCAGGACGGTGATCGAGACCCGGTCCAGGGCGCAGTCGCCGCGCTCGATCAGGTCCTTGAGCCGGCCGGGGGTGGCGACGACGACCTCGGAGCCGCCGCGCAGCGCCGCGGACTGCCGGCCGATCGACATGCCGCCGACGACCGTGGCCATCCGCAGCTTGAGCGAACGGGCGTAAGGGGTGAGGGCGTCGGTGACCTGCTGGGCCAGTTCCCGGGTGGGGACGAGGACCAGGGCCAGCGGGCGGCGGGCCTCGGCGCGCCGTCCCTCGATCCGGGACAGCAGGGCGAGCCCGAAGGCGAGCGTCTTGCCGGAGCCGGTGCGGCCGCGGCCGAGCACGTCACGGCCGGCGAGCGAGTTCGGCAGCGTGGCCGCCTGGATCGGGAAGGGCACGGTGACGCCCTGGGTGGCGAGCGCCGACAGCAGGGCCGCGGGCATCTCCAGATCGGCGAAGGCCTCGACGGCGGGCAGGCCCGGCGTGATGGTCTTCGGCAGGGCGAACTCGCCCTGCTTCGCGGCGGGACGGCGGCCGTAGCCGCCGGAGCGCTGCGCCGGGGCGCCGAAGCGTCCCTGTCCGCCGCCCTGACGGCCCGGGGCCTGCGAGCGGAAGCCGCCGCCTGCCCGCGAGCCACCGGTGGCGGAGCCGCCGCCGGTGCGGGAGGTGCGGGTGAATCGGTCGTTCGAGCGGGGTGTGCGGTCGCGGTTCATACGGAACCCTTCCTCGATATGGCGCGTATCGAGGAATTCATTGCGGCGACGAGCGGCACAAGAATCGCAAGAACGGGCCGTTGGCATACGTGAACGAAGCCCGGCAGCCGGTCTTGAGCCGATACGGGCCCGGCAGAACCGGGTCCGGCGCTTCGCAATGACGGAACACACCGGCCGGGAATGCGGGCCTGCAGGTCACGTCACGGGGCTCCGGCGGACCGGTGGTCCGGGAGCCATGGCGGATCGTCCGCCGCACGGTGGAAAGTCAGGGGTCCTGTGCGCTTCCCCGGCGGCTCGTGGCGGTGGTGCCGGCACGGCGTGCACGGGGGCGGACCCTGGAAAAGCAACGAGCTGGGGCCCGCACCCAAGGTGCGGGCCCCAGCTGTGGATGCACATCTCAGCGCTTGCGCGCCGGTGCCATCAGATTCACGCGGGGGTGATGTTCTCCGCCTGCGGGCCCTTCTGGCCCTGCGTGACGTCGAAGTTCACCTTCTGGCCCTCCTGCAGCTCACGGAAGCCGCTGGCGGCGATGTTCGAGTAGTGGGCGAAGACGTCAGCGCCGCCGCCGTCCTGCTCGATGAAGCCGAAGCCCTTTTCCGCGTTGAACCACTTGACGGTGCCAGTAGCCATGTTTTATCTCCTTCTGGGGCAGAGCCCGTGGGACTCGCACTGTGCGAGCCCCGCGTCGCCGCGATGATTACCCCATCCGGATAATGAACCGGAAAATACAAAAGCGCACCCACCGGCCCATTTAGCCGGGGAGAGCACTTGGAGTCTTTGGGAACCACAACTGCAACTGAGATCCACAGTAGCACAATGAATGCGAGCGGGCGCGGCAAGTAATTTCACTCCGCCCGCCGCGTCATAAACCTTCACCGCACATTGCATCAAATTCTGTCGCTGCGGCTATAGATATGCGCGGGCTGCGCCACCGCGCCGCCGGGCCGGCGGCGGCCCCGGACACTCCGCCGGTCGCCGCGGGCCCCGCTCCGGCGTCCCGCCGGGCGGCCGCCCCGGACGCTCAGGCGCCGGCCTGGCCGCCGGAGCCCGCGCGGGGCCGGCGCAGTTCCTCGTTCAGCCGGAGCGCCTCTTCGAGCTGGTCCTCCAGGATCACGATGCGGCAGGCCGCGTCGATCGGGGTTCCCCCGTCGACGAGTTCGCGGGCGCGGGCGGCGATGCGCAGCTGGTAGCGGGAGTAGCGGCGGTGACCGCCCTCCGACCGCAGGGGTGTGATCAGCCGGGCCTCACCGATCGCGCGGAGGAAACCGGGCGTGGCGCCGATCATCTCCGCGGCGCGGCCCATGGTGTAGGCGGGGAAGTCGTCGTCATCGAGACGGTCGGTGGACTGCGGAGGGGTCTCGGGGGGCATGTGCACCTGCCGCGTATCGCTGACTTCGTTGACCGAAAGAGAAACTCTCATTGTGCGAGCCATCGGGTCTAGCATAGCCGCGACAGATTTCCCGGGCCGGACGGGGGAAATAATCTGGTCCGCACCGGCCCCCGGCACTCCTCCGGGCCCGCCCCTGACCTGGCCCGGCCCCTGCGCGGACCGACCGGTTCGGCCGCCGCGACGGCAGCCGGGAGGCAGCCCTGACGGCGGCGGCCAAGAACACTGACCGGCCGGTCAGTTGATGACTGCCTGACCAGGGGGCCATAATGCAGGTGTAGCCCTTCACGCATCCCCCGTCGTGAAGGGCTACACCCCTGTGCGCACCGGACCCCGGACACCGGGCGGCTTCGCGCAGCCGACTTCATGGGCAAGGGGCTCCCCTCGTGGTCCCCTGCCCATGTTTTTTCGAGTTAACAGTGACGTAGAGTGTTTGCGCAAGCCCGATCCGGACACCGGAGAAGGATGTTCCACTTCATCCCCTTACGGAACCCCGCCGGCGCTCCCGGACCGCGGCCGCCTCCGGCGCGTTGGTTACAGTACGAGCCCGTTGACCGAATCGATCACCGCGCGGAAACCGGACGGCGGCCCGGGCGGTGGACGTGAACGTGGGGGTCCGATGGACAGCGGCGAAGAGCGCGCGCCGGAGCTGCGGACGTTGCGGCAGAAGGTGGAGTACATGGTCGAGAAGACCTTCCCCGGCCGCAAGATCTCGGGCCGGGTCTTCGCCGACCTGGTCAAGGAGCGCGGCGGGTCCCTCTCCCACAGCTACTTCTCCAACATCCTCGCCGGCAAGGTGACCCAGCCGTCCGAGGAGATCCTCAAGGCGCTCGGCCTCGGCTTCGGGGTGGACTGGCGCTTCTTCAAGGAGGAGTCCGAGGTCGTCGACGACGTCGTCGCCGGACTGCAGTTCCTGGCGAAGCGGCGCACCGGTGAGATCAGCGGGCTGGCCGGGCGGGGACTGGACGAGGACGGACTGCCGCCGGAGCTGCTGCGGTTCGCGCTCGCCCTGCTCCAGGACGCGAAGGACCGGCAGCCGCCCGCCGACGGCGGACCACGGAGCTAGCGCCGTGTCCCTGCGCGCCCTGCGGAAGGAGTGCGAGGCCGGTCTGACCGGTCTCCCCCTCCCCTCCCCCTTCACCGTCGAGGGTCTGGTGGCGAACATGGAGGCGGCCCGCGGCCGCACCATCGTGCTGCACGAGATGCCCGACCGGCTGGTCGGCGCCGGCACCGCCTGCGGGCTGCGGCTGAAGGCCGGCGGCACCAGCTTCGTCCTCTTCCGCCGCCGCCCCACCGCGTACCAGACCCAGCACGTCATCCTCCACGAGCTCTGCCACGAGTGGTTCGACCACGGCACCTCGCTGGACGCGGAGCAGCTGCGGCGGCTGCTGCCCGTCTTCGACACCTCGCTGATCGCCCGGGTGGTCGGCCCCGACGCGCTGCGGAACCCCGACGCGGTGCAGGCCCGCGCCCAGTACGACACCCATGACGAACGCATGGCCGAATTCGGCGCCTCCCTCATCCCCCGCATGGCCCGGGACGTGACGAGCGATGACATGGTGGGGCGGCTCGCGAACTCGCTGTCCCGCCCTGTCGCCCACCGCCGCCGCGGTCTGTTCCGCCGCTTCTAGGTCCGCGGGACCGCGGTCCGCACGGCCGCACCGCTCCGTCCCGCTCGTGTCCGCCCCTTCCCCCGTTCCCCGCACCGCAAGGACTTCTGCCGTGACCCCGCTCGACGTCGCCGGTTATCTGATAGCCGGCCTGATGACAGCCGTCGCCCTGTGGCGCATGCCGGCCGCCCTGTGGGGCGACGAGGAGGACCGGCGCCGACGGGCGCTGTGGGGTTGTTACGCGGGATTCGCCGCCGCGCTGTGGACCAAGACGCGGGCCGTGCGCATCGGGCTCAACGACAGCCCGGTGACCGATCTTTCGGTGCTCATCAAGCACTACACCGCGACCGTCGCGATTCTGGCCATTCTCAGCTACATCGTCGCGATCTACGGCCAGTACGCCGACGCCGGGGCCGTCCCGCGCCACGTACGGTTCGCGCGGCTGATCCAGCAGGTCGCGGCGAAGGCGTCCGTCGCCACACTCGTGCTGCTGACGGTGCTGTTCTTCACCGTCGTCGACCGGTCCACACCCTCGGACCGCTTCGTCGCCGACCACGCCGGGCAGTGGGGCGCGACGCTCTACATGAGCGTGTTCTACCTCTACCTCGGGGCCGCGTCCGCCGTCTGCGCCTACCAGTGGGCGCTCGCCACCGCTGCCGCCCGGCTGCGTCATCTGCGGGTGGGCCTGGGGATGATGACGTTCGCGATGTTCATCGGCGTCGGCTACACCGTCAGCCGGACGCTGTTCCTCTGGGTCAGCGTCGTCGACCGGCCGAGCGAGGCCTTCGCGCTGGACTTCGACGAGATCACCGAGGCCGCGCAGCTGGTGCTGTTCGCCTTCTTCGCGGTCGGCGCCTCCGTCCCCGCGCTGAGCAGCGTCCGCCGCCGGGCGAAGCTCTGGCGGGCCCAGGTGCGGCTGCACGCCCTCTGGTACGAGCTGATGGCTGCCTTCCCCGACCAGCCCTTCGAGCCCCCCGCGCCGCTGCTGCGCGAGCTGACCCGCTTCGACGCCCCCGCCGACCTGCGCATCGACCGCTGGTCCGCGGACATCGCCGACGCGGTGGAGAAGCTGCGCCACCACGTGCCAGACACCCTGCTGCCGGCCGCCGAGGCCGCCGCCGCTGCCGACGCCTCCGGCCCGGAGCAGGCCGGGCCGCTGGCCGACGCCTACTGGATCAAGGCGGCGCTCGCGGCCCACGGCGCCGGGGCGCCCGCGGGCGGGGCGGCCGCCGTCGGCAGCCCGCACGCGACCGACCAGGACGGCGAGGTCGCCCGGCTGGTCCGGGTGGCGGCGGCCTACCGCACGGTCACGTCGGAACGGGCCCGGCAGGTACTGGAATCCACCGCGGCGGCAGAGGAGCAGCAGGCATGAGCACCACCGACGACACCGTGACGGGCCCCGGCACCGAGAGGTCCGCCGCGCGCACCGTGACCGACGTCTTCCAGCCCCGCAACCTCCTGCTGGCCGGCATGCTCGGCATCGGGGTGGCGGCGGCGGGCGACTGGACCGGGCTGCTCTGGGGTTTCCTCGGCGCCCTGTGCGCCGGGCTCGTCCCGGCCGGGTACATCGAGTGGGAGCGGGGGCGCGGCACCTGGGGCGACCGCCATGTCGTCGACCGGACCAAGCGGGCACCGATCTTCCTCGTCATCCTCGGCTCCATCGGGACCGGTTCGGCCGTCATGGTGCTGGGCGGTGCTCCCGACGGCATCCTGATCGCGATGCTCGGCCTGTGGGTGATGACCGTGGTCCTGCTGGCGGTCAACACGGTCTGGAAGATCTCGGTGGACGCCTCCGTCGCCTCGGCCGTCGTCGCCCTGCTCGCCGCGGTGCACTCGCCGTGGTGGCTGATTCGGGTACGTCATGACGGCCGCCGTGTGCTGGTCACGGGTGGCGCTCGGCTATCACACGGTCGGCCAGGTGACCGCCGGGACCGCCCTGGGAGCGGTGACGGCGGGCGCGTTCCTGTTCGTGTGAGCGGGGCGGGGCGTCGTTGAACGGACCGCCCGGCGGGTCCATGGTGGATCCGTGCCGACATTCGAGATCACCACAGCAAGCTCGGACGACATCAGGATGATGGCGGACTGGGCCCATGCCGAGGGCTGGAACCCGGGGCTGACCGACGGTCAGGCGTTCTTCGCCGCCGACCCGTGCGGCTTCCTGGTCGGCCGGCTCGACGGGGCGCCCGCCTCCTGTGTCTCCGTGGTCCGCTACGGCTCCGGCTCCGGCTTCCTGGGTTTCTATCTGACCCGCCCGGAACTGCGCGGCCAGGGGTACGGGAGCCGGCTCTGGGCCACCGGGACGGCGCGGCTGGCCGGGCGGAACACCGGGCTGGACGGGGTCGTGGAGCAGCAGCCCAACTACCGGAAGTCCGGCTTCCGTCCGGCCTGGACGAACCTGCGGTACGAGGGGCTCGTCCCGGACGGCATCGACCTGCCTCCCGGCGTCACCCTGGTGGACGTCCGCACACTGCCCTTCGGCCAGGTCACCGCGTACGACCGGCGGTTCTTCCCGGAGGAGCGGGACGGCTTCCTGGCGGCCTGGACCACCACGCCGGGGCGCACCGCGCTGGCCGCGCTGTCCGAGGGCGAGGTGCGGGGGCTCGCCGTGCTGCGCGCCTGCCGGACGTCCTCACGCATCGGCCCGCTGTACGCGGCCACGCCGGAGATCGCCCGGGCGCTGGTGGGCGCGCTCGCGGCGACCGATCCGTCCACGCCCGTCGCCGTGGACGTGCCCGACGTCAACCCGGCGGCGGTACGGCTGGCCGAACAGCTGGGGCTCACCCCGTCGTTCGAGACGGCCCGGATGTACACCGGTACTCCGCCGGACGTCGATCACACCGGGCTGTTCGGCATCACCAGTCTCGAACTGGGCTGATCCGCGGGGGCCTGCCGCGCCTCACCGTGGAGCAGCTCCATGACCCGGTCGCGGAGCAGCTCGTACTCCTCGCGGAGCCGGACGATCCGCGGCGGGCGGACGACCGCCGTGCCGCCCGAGACGATCTCCCCGGGGCCGAACTGCTCGCGCGTCAGGTCGATCTCGGTCCCCGGGGCCGGTCTGTTCCACCAGTGGAAGTCCGTGCGCACGCCGTCGACATGGACCTCGCCGCGGATCAGCTCACCGCCCAGCAGGTCGTGCAGGACCAGGGCGGTGACGCCGCACTGGTCACGGGCTGGGTTCGCGGGTGTCCAGTGCGGGCGGTGCTCGGGTGTGGTGGTGTCGGCACCCCAGCTGCTGCGGACGGCGGCCTCGATGTCGGCGAGGAGCAACGGCTTCATGTCCCCGATCGTCGCACCCGGCACTGACAACGCCGCCGGCCCGCGGCTCAGCCCGTCGCGCAGCCGCCGTCCGGTGCCGGTACCCGTGCCCGGGAGGCCATCACCGCGATGTCGTCCTCGGCGCCCGGGCCGAAGCGGTCGAGCACGGCGTCCAGGAGTTCCTCCAGATCGCCGCTCCCGGGCAGGGTCAGCTCCCTGAGCCGGCCGACGGACACGTCGATGTCCTCGCCGCGCCGCTCCACCAGTCCGTCGGTGTACATGAACAGCACGGTGCCCGGTCCGCACTCCACCCTCGTCGTCCGGTAGCCGCCGAAGCCGGTACCGAGCGGCGGGCCCGCGGCCACGTCGCCCAGCCAGGTGCCGGCCGGGCCGGGGTCGATGAACACCGGCGGCAGATGGCCGGCGCTGGACACCTGGCACACCCCGCCGGCCCGGTCGACGACGGCGATCAGGCAGGTCGCGGCCCGGTCGAGCCCGGACCGTTCGACCATCCGGTCGAGCTGCTCCAGGATGCGGTGCGGCGGGAGTTCCTCGTCGGCCAGCAGCCGCAGCAGCGAGCGGTAGTGGCTCATCGCGACGGCCGCCTCGACGCCGTGCCCCATCACATCGCCCATCGCCTTGAGGTGGCGTCCGTCGGGCAGCGGGATGACGTCGAACCAGTCGCCGCCGACGAGCACGCTCCGGTCGGCCGGCAGATAGCGGGTGGCGATCTCGATGTGCGGGTGCGGCGCACGCGGCTCGGAGAGCAGGGAGCGCTGGAGCTCCAGCGCGATGGTGTGCTCGTGGGTGAAGCGGCGCGCGTGGTCGAGGTCGACGGCGGCCCGCCCGGCGAGCTCCCGGGCGACGACCACGTCCTCGTCCGTGAAGACGGGGGAGTCCCCGGCCCTGACCAGGCCGAGGATGCCGATCGGACCGCTGCGGACCGTGACCGGCACGATGACCGCCGAGTGCATCCCGAGGGCCCGGTAGGCGGCGACCCGTTCGGGTGAGGGCGCGGAGCGGCCGAGCTGCTCGTCGCCGGTGAGGTTCTCCACCACGGGCTGGTTGGTGGCCAGGCAGCGCGGTACGGCCGAGTCCTCCTGGTAGTCGATGTAGTCGCCGGCGACTCCGAACCGCTCGACCTCCTCGCGCAGCCCCGGCACCGCCGTCAGGGCCGCCCGCCGCAGCCGGATCACGCCGGGCGGCGCGGGCCGCACCGGCGGGGCGACGTCCGGCGGGAAGACCTCGACGGTGGCGAGGTCGGCGAGGGCCGGGACGACGAGGTCGACGAGCTCGGCGCAGGTGGTGTCCATGTCGAGGGTGGTGCCGATCCGGGTGCTCGCGGTGTCCAGGAGGTTCAGGTGGCGCCGGGCCTGGGCCAGCTGGCGCTGTTCCTCGTCGGAGGCCATGACCTCCAGCACGATCCCGGCGAGGCCCACGACCCGGCCGCCCACCTCCAGCCGGTGGTAGGCGCCGTGCCAGTAGCGCCGGGCGGTGCCGGACTCGGCCGGGGTCCGGCCGCTGGAGGTGATCTCGCGGGCCCGGCCGTCGGCCAGCACCTCGCGCATCATGTCCTCGCGGGCGTCGACCTCGGGCAGCACCTCGGCGACCGTACGGCCCAGGTGCGCGGCGGCCGGGACGCCGTTGAGCCGTTCGAGGGCCGGGTTCACGTACAGGTAGCGCAGCCCGGTGTCGAGGACGCCCACTCCTGCCGTGGTGCCGTCGATCAGAGCCGCGAGCGCCGCGATGTCGAGCGGCAACGGACCGTCGGCGTGCACATCGGCCTGCAAGGCAACCTCCTGGGGCAGGGCGCGGGCCGCCCGACTGCCCGGCCCTTCATCGTCGGCCGACCGCACCCGGCGCGCATCCGCAGACCGCCCGCCGCCCCCGTTCAGTGCAACGGCATCGCGCCCCCGGTCTCCGGCCTCCCCCGGGGCACCAGCACCGCGGACACCGCCGCGCAGCCGCCCGCGCTGACCGCCAGCACCAGGAACGCGTCGGCGAAGCCGGTCACCGTGCCCGGGGCGCCGCCGATGCCCGCGGCGGCCACCGTGGACACGACCGCGACCCCGATCGACCCGCCCACCTCGTGGAAGGTGTTGACCACCCCGGACGCGAGGCCCGCCTCCCCGGGCGCGACCATGCCCAGCGCCGTCGTGGTGGCGGTGACGAAGACCGCGCCGAGACCGAAGGCGGCCACCGCGAGGCACGGCAGCAGCACCCCGTACACCCCGCTGTCCGCGTCGAGTCCGGCCAGCGGGGCACAGCCTGCGGTGGCGACCACCATCCCGCCGACGGCGGTGGCCCGGCTCCCCGCCGACGTGACGAGCCGCGAGCCCAGATGCGCGCCTGCGCCGACGGCCACCGCCACCGGCAGGAAGACGAGACCGGTGCGCAGCGCCCCGTAGCCCCGGCCGTGCTGGAGGTAGACCGAGCCGAGGAAGAAGAACGCGATGAGCAGCCCGGTGGCGATCAGCATCAGGAACGCGCCGGCCAGGACCGGCCTGCGGGTGAACATCCGCAGGTCCATCAGCGGCTCCCGCGCGACCCGTTCGACCGCCGCGAACCCCGCGTACAGGAGGACGGCGGCCAGCAGCGGGAGCAGGGTGCCGGGCGCGCCCCAGCCGCCGTCCCCGGCCTCGACCAGTCCGTAGATCAGCGCGCCGGTGCCCGCGGTGACGAGGACCGCCCCGGGCACGTCGAGCCGGGCCGGCGGCCGGGGTGTGCGGGCCGGCACGAAGGCGGGGAGGGCGGCGAGCAGGGCGATGCCGACGGGCACGTTGACGTAGAAGACCCAGCTCCAGCCCGGCCCGCCGGCCAGCGCGCCGCCCACCAGCACCCCGATCGCCGATCCGGTGCCGCCGATCGCGGCCCACACCCCGAGCGCCCTGTTGCGCGCGGGGCCGTGGAACGAGGTGGTGACGAGCGACAGCGCCGCCGGTGACAGCAGCGCGGCGCCCACGCCCTGCGCGATCCGGCCGCCGATCAGCACCGGGGCGCTGCCGGCGAGCCCGGAGACCAGCGAGGCGGCGGTGAAGACGGCCAGCCCGGACAGGAGGGTGCGCCGGGTGCCGAGGGCGTCGGCGAGGCGTCCGCCGAGCAGCATCAGCCCGCCGAAGCAGAGGGTGTACGCGGTGACCACCCAGGTCAGCGCGGTGCGGTCGAGGTGCAGGTCGGCGGCCATACCGGGCAGCGCGACGTTCACCACGGTGACGTCGAGCACCAGCATGAACTGGGCGGCGCAGATGAGTGCGAGCAGCACTCCGGGGCTGCGGACGGCAGGGGGCGGGTGGTGGCCGTGGGCGGTGGTCCGCGGGGTCGCGGGGGGCTGCGAAGGGGCGTCAGGGTTCATGAACTGAACTGTACGGCTCAGTACACATGAACTCAACCGTTCAGTTCAGGTCGCTGTTAGCATCGGTCCATGGACACCAAGCCCCGCCCTGCCGGACCCCGCGCCGAGGCCAAGCGGCAGGCCATCGTGAAGGCGGCCCGCGAGGCTTTCCTGCGGGACGGCTTCGGGGTCGGCATGGACACCATCGCCGCCGGGGCGGGCGTCTCGAAGGTGACGGTCTACAACCACTTCGGCAGCAAGGAAGCGCTGTTCACCGCGGTCATCGCGGGCGCACTCGACGAGCCGCTCGGCGGCGATTCGGCCACGGCGCTCGCCGGCCTCGCCGACGCCCCCGACCTGCGGGCCGCGTTCGTCGACGCGGCCCGCACCTGGGTGGCGGCCGTCCGCGGCAACGCCGAGGTGATCGCCCTGCGCACCCTCGTGGCCGCGGAACTGCACCGCTTCCCGGAACTCGCGCACGGCTGGCAGGGCCACGGCCCCGAGGGCCACCACCCCGCCGTCGCCGACGCCCTGCGCGCACTGGCGGACCGCGGCCGGCTCGTCATCGCCGACCTGGAGACGGCGATCATCCAGCTGTACGCGCTGCTGGTCTTCCCGCACCTGGTCTTCGGCTCGTACGGCACGACGGTCGACGACGACGCCACCGACCGGCTGATCACCCACGGCGTGGACATGTTCCTCGGCTACTACGCGCCGCCCGCCGCGTAGGACCCGGGAGTGGTGCCGAACGCCTGCCGGAACGACTGGATGAAGGCACTCGGCCCGCTGTAGCCGCACGCCACGGCGACCGCGGTGACCGATCCGCCCGAGGCCAGCAGCGTCAGCGCGTGGTGCAGCCGCAGCTGGGTGCGCCACTGCGGGAACGACATCCCGGTCTCCGCACGGAACAGCCGGCTCAGGGTGCGGGACGCCGACCCGACGGCGGCGCCCAGCTCGGTGAGGGTCCGCCCGTCCGCCGGGTCGTCCCGCAGGATCCGGGCGATGTCCCGCAGCCGCGCGTCGGCCGGTGACGGCAGACAGACGCCGAGCGGCTCGACCCGGCGCAGCTGGTCGAGCGCGACCCGCTCCAGGTTCCGCCGCTGCCGGGCGTCGCCGGTCAGCTCCGCGTCGTCCGTCAGACACGCCACGACCTCGCGCAGCAGCGGGGTGACGGCCAGCACGGTCGGCCGGTCGAGCCGCAGCGGGTTGTCCGCCGGGCCGAAGGAGAGCGCCCGCAGCTCCGTGGGGCCGTAGGCAAGGTGGGCGTGGACCACACCGGCCGGGATCCACACCGCCCGGTGCGGCGGCACGGCCCATACCCCGAGCGGCGTGGACACCTCCAGCACCCCGCGGGACGGGCAGACGAGCTGGTGCTCCAGGTGGTGGTGCCGCTCGATGCGCTCCTGGTGCGCGAGGGGCACCCGGGCCGGCCCGTGGAGCGTGCGGCAGGTTGGCGACATAAGTCGGCAGGATATCGATAGCCCGCTGACGGCCGCGGCCGGAATCCTCGAAGGGACCTCAGCAAGGAGCCCCGCACATGACCGGTCCCAGGGCCCGCCCGGCCCAGCCCGCCGCCTCCTCACCACCGGCTTCGCCCGCCCCGGCACAGCCCGTGTCCGCCTGGCGCCGGATGCGGATGTGGGGCGCGGCGCACGCCGTCGACGATCTCTACCAGGGGCTCGTCCCCGCCTGTGTCCCCTACTTCGTGCTGGACCGCGGCTACAGCTACGTCGCCGCCTCGGGGCTCACGCTCGCGGCGGCGCTCGGGAGTTCGGTCCCGCAGCCGTTCATCGGCGTCGCCGTGGACCGCTACCGGCTGAGCCGGCTCGCCCCCGCCGGACTCGCGGTCGCCGGCATCGGCCTGGGCCTGTCCGGTCTGGTCCGGCCGTACGCCGCGGTCTGGCTGCTGATCCTGCTCTCCGGTCTCGGCGTGGCGATGTTCCACCCGGCGGCCGGCAAGGCGGCCCGCGAGGCGGCCGGGGACAGCGCGTCCGCGATGAGCATCTTCGCGGCGGGCGGCAGCGTGGGCTTCTTCCTCGCCCCGGTGCTCGCGACCCCGCTCCTCGTCGCGATGGGGGTGGGAGCGACGGCGCTCTTCATCCCGCCGGCCGTCCTGATGGCCTTCGTCCTGCTCAGGCACCGCCCGGCCGCTGCCGCCACGCACCGGGCGGCGCGGGCGGGGCGGGACCGGTGGGGGCCCTTCCTCGTCCTGACCGGCATCGAGGTGGTGCGGTCGGTGGCGTTCTTCGGCGCGATCACGTTCATCGAGCTGTTCTGGATCCGCCATCTGCACTCCGGCCGGGGCATCGCGGGCGTGGCGCTCGCCTGCTTCCTCGTCGGCGGGGTGGCCGGCACGCTCCTCGGCGGCCGGATCGCCGACCGCATCGGCATGGTCCGTACGGTCCAGCTGGGCGGTGTCCTCGCCGTACCGGCCCTGGTCGCGCTGCGGCTGACCCCGGGCACGGTCCTGCCGCTGCTCTTCGCGGTCCTGGCGGGCCTCGCGCTGAACATCCCGTTCGCCGTCCTGGTCAAGCTCGGCCAGGACTATCTGCCGGGCCGCCCGGGCACCGCGGCCGGTGTCACGCTCGGACTGGCCGTCAGCATCGGCGGACTGATCGCGCCCGCGCTCGGTGCGACGGCACAGGCGTACGGCCCGCAGGGCGTGTTCACGATCCTGTGCGCGATCCCGGCCCTCGCGCTGCTGCTCGGTGTGTTCCTGACGGAACCCGACGGGGAACCGGCGGCCGCCGGCTGATCAGGACACCGGCAGCCGGTCCAGTTCCACGGTCCCCTCGTCGGCCGTGGCCCCCGGCGGCAGCCGCAGCGCCTCGGCGACGGGTCCGGGCAGCGGGCCCCGGTCCAGCAGCCCGGTGACCAGAGCGGTCGTCAGCCGGTGCCAGGCGGCCGCCCGCCGGAGCATCGGGTGGTCGCCGCCGTCCACGGTGACCAGACAGGTGCGGGCACCCTCCTTCCGGGCCCGTGCGGTGAGCGCGCGGGAGTCCGCCGGGTCCGTGACACGGTCCCGGCTGCCGTGCACGAGGACCACGTCCCGGCCGGCGAGCTGCCCGACCGGGTCACCGGCCGGGCACCACGGGGCGAGGCCGACCACACCCCGTACCAGCGGATGCCCCGCAGCGGCCAGCGCGGCCCGGCCGCCCATCGAGTGCCCGAGCAGCACCACCGGGATCTCCCCCGCCTCACCCCGCAGTTCGTCCAGCGCGCGCACGGTGTCGTGCAGCGGATCGGCCCTGGCCCCGTTCCAGCCGCGGTGCCCGTAACGGACGGCCCGCACCAGGACGTCCCCGGGCAGCGCCCCCCGCAGACCGCGCGCGAACGGGCGCATCCGCACCCCGGGCAGGTTCAGCGGCCCGGGCGGCGGCGCCCCGAGACCGGTCTCCCGGCCGCCGTGCAGGACCAGTACCGCGGCGGCGGGCGGTCGTTCCTGGGGCATGCGTACCTCCGGGTAGGTGAGGGCGGAGCCGTACGAGCATGCTGTACGGAGCACGGACAGCACCAACACAGCGCCGGACCTCTAAGGACATGACATGGGATCGTCACCGCAACTCGGCCAGCAGGTAGCGGACTTCACCCTCGCGGGAGGCGCCCTGAACGGGGACGCGTTCGAGCGCCGCGACTACACGCTCTCCGCCGCGCGCGGCCGGGCCGTCGTCCTCGCCTTCTACCCGGGCGACAACACGGCTGTGTGCACCAAGCAGCTCTGCTCGTACTCCTCGGGCATGGAGACGTTCGAGGGGCTCGACGCGGAGGTCTGGGGGATCAGCCCGCAGGACGTGGACAGCCACGAGTCGTTCGCCCGCGCCCAGCAGCTGCGGATGCCGCTGCTCGCGGACCCGGGCCGGGAGACCGCCCGCGCGTTCGGCGTCGCCGCGCCGGGGATCGGGGTGCGGCGCTCGGTGTTCCTGATCGACGCCGACGGGGTGCTGCGCTGGAAGCACGTGGCGCTGCTCGGGGCCACGTTCCAGTCGCTGGACACGCTCGCGGGCCACCTCTCCGGCATCAAGAACGCGTAGAACACTGCCGGTTCCCGGCAGTGTTCCCAGAGCGGCAGGTATGGGATCATCCAGCCAGTTCGACGGAAATCTACGGGGGATTCCGCAGCCGGGAGGGGTGATCACGTGACCTTGTTTCTCGGTCTCGGAATTGCGGGAGTCGTCCTGCTCGCCGTGTCCCTGGTCTTCGACGGGATCCTCGAAGGACTCTTCGGGGGCGTGCTGGACGGTCTCTTCAACGGGCTGCTCTCCCTTCCGGTGATCGCCGGTTTCGTCTCCATGCTCGGTTTCGGCGGCGCCATCGTGCTCGGCACGACCGGTGCCGGCACGATCGCCGCCGCCGCGGCCGGTGCACTCGCCGGCCTGGTCGCGGCCTGGCTGACCTGGAAGTTCAGCCAGGCCCTGATGCGGGATCAGACCACCGCCACCCCGCGCGGCGAGGATCTCGTCGGCACCGCGGGTTCCGTGGTCACGGCGATCCCGGCCGGCGGGTACGGCGAGGTGCTGCTGCGGCTGGGGGGACAGCCCGTGAAGCTCTCGGCGAAGAGTCAGGTCCCCGTCGAACGGGGCACCGAGATCTGGGTCGAGGCCACGCTCTCGACCACCTCGGTCTCGGTCCGTCCCGTCGAACGCTGAGCCGGCACGCCGGCCGGCCCGCCACCGCTCGCCACAGAACTGCCGTCCCCGTCGGGAGGCAGAGGGGGACACGTCCATGAGTCCAGTCCTGATCGCCATCGCCGGAGTCGTCGTACTCCTCTTCCTGCTCGCCCTCGCCGTCATCACCCGCTACAAGGTCGCGGGTCCCAGCCAGGCGTTCATCATCACCGGCCGCCGCGGCAAGAAGTCCGTCGACCCGGTGACCGGGCGGGCCAGCATCGACAACAGCGGCCAGAAGGTCGTCGTCGGCGGCGGCGTCTTCGTCGTGCCGTTCGTCCAGCAGAAGTTCACCCTGGACCTCTCCAGCCGGCACATCCCGGTCGCCGTGCGCGGGGCCGTCACGCTGCGCGGGGTCAAGTCCCACCTCGAAGGCGTCGCCATCGTCAAGGTCGGCGGCAGCGAGGACGCCATCCGGGCCGCCGCCCAGCGCTTCCTTCAGCAGCAGAACGGCATCGTCGGCTTCACCCAGGAAGTGCTCTCCGGCGCGCTGCGCGCCATCGTCGGCCGGATGTCGGTCGAGGACATCATCCGGGACCGGGCCGCCTTCGCCGGCCAGGTGGCGGAGGAGGCCGAGGCCAGCCTGTCCGGCCAGGGCCTGATCCTGGACGCCTTCCAGATCCAGGACATCACCACCGAGGGCTCCTACCTGGAGGACCTCGGCCGCCCCGAGGCCGCCCGCGCCAAGCAGGAGGCGGACATCGCCGAGGCGATCGCCCGCCGCGCCTCGGAGCAGGCCCGGCTGAAGGCCGCCGAGGAGATCGCCATCGCCGAGCGGACGTTCTACCTCAAGCAGGCCGAGATCAAGGCCGAGACGGAGGCGGCCGCCGCGAAGGCGAACGCCGCGGGTCCGCTCGCCGAGGCCGCGCGCCAGCAGGAGGTCCTCCAGGAGCAGGAGAAGGTCGCCCAGCGCCAGGCCGCCCTGACCGACCGCGAGCTCGACACCAAGGTCCGCAAGCCCGCCGACGCCGCCCGCTACCAGGCGGAGCAGGAGGCCGAGGCCCGCCGGATCGCCCAGGTCAAGGAGGCCGAGGCGGACGCCGAGCGCTCCCGGCTGACCGGTCAGGGCGAGAAGCTGCACCGCTCCGCGCTCGCCGAGGCCGTGCGCATCGAGGGCGAGTCCGAGGCGGCCGCCATCGCCGCACGGGGTGCCGCCGAGGCCGAGGCCATGCAGAAGAAGGCCGACGCCTTCAAGCAGTACGGCGACGCGGCCGTCCTGCAGATGCTGGTCGAGGTGCTCCCGCAGGTCGTCGCCAAGGCGTCCGAGCCGCTGAGTGCCATCGACAAGCTGACCGTCATCTCGACGGACGGCGCGAGCCAGCTGTCGCGCACGGTCACGGACAACGTCGCGCAGGGCATGGAACTCCTCAGCTCCACCACCGGAGTCGACCTCGCCGCGCTGCTGCAGAACCTCAAGGGCGCGGGCCCGAAGCCGGAGGTCCCGGCCCAGTCCGACGCTCCCGCCAAGCAGAACGGCAAGATCGAGATCGGCGACTGACACCCCGCGTCGACCCCCGCGTGCCCGGCCGGCTGCGCACCGGCCGGGCACGCGTGCGTAGCGGGGCGGCCGTGCGGGAGAACCCGTCCCCGCAAGGCGGCGGAACCCTCCGGATAGGGTAATGCGGAGCTAAAGAGATCACCAAGCGCATCGCGACAGCACGCCGCGCTCCTCGGGAGGAAGCCATGGGAACCCACCGCACCACGCTGCCCGGAGTCGGCGTGCAGTACGACTACACGACCGAGTCGGGGCAGCACATCTCCGTCGTCGTCCACCACGACGGGCGCCGGTTCATCGGCTTCTACGACCAGGACGATCCCGATTCCTGCCGGCTCTCCGTACCCCTGACCCCACAGGAGGCCACCGGGCTCGCCCACCTCATCGACGCGGCGCCGATCGACGCCGTGCGGACCGAGGGCATCGACCTCGTCACCGAGCACATCCCGCTCGGGACGCGTTCCCCGTACGGCGGCCGGCTGCTCGGGGACACCCGGGCCCGGACCCGGACCGGGGCCTCCATCGTGGCGGTGCTGCGGACCCACAGCGCGCATCCGTCACCCGGGCCGGACTTCCGGCTCGCCATCGGGGACACGCTCGTCGCCGTCGGTACGAGGGAGGGCGTCGACACGCTCTCCGAGATCATTGCGGAGGGCTGACCGTGCATGACACGACCGCACTGCTGGTGGAGCTCGGCTCCGTCATCCTGGGACTGGGCATCATCGGCCGGTTCGCCGGCCGGATAGGCCTCTCCCCGATCCCCCTCTACCTGCTGGCCGGACTCGCCTTCGGCGAGGGCGGGCTGCTGCCCCTCGGGGCGAGCGAGGAGTTCACCGCCGTGGGCGCCGAGATCGGCGTCATCCTGCTGCTGCTCCTGCTGGGGCTCGAGTACAGCGCGTCCGAACTCGTCACCAGTCTCAAGACCCAGTACCCGTCCGGTGCCGTGGACTTCGTCCTCAACGCGACCCCGGGCGCCGTCGCAGCCCTGCTGCTCGGCTGGGGGCCGGTGGGGGCCGTGGCGCTGGCCGGGGTCACCTGGATCTCCTCGTCCGGGGTGATCGCCAAGGTCCTGGCGGACCTGGGGCGCCTCGGCAACCGGGAGACGCCCGTCATCCTCGGGGTGCTCGTCATCGAGGACCTGTCGATGGCCGTCTACCTTCCGCTGCTGACCGCGATGCTCGCGGGCGTCGGCTTCGCCGGGGGCAGCATCGCGCTGCTCGTCGCGCTCGGCACCGTCGGGTTCGTGCTCTACCTCGCGCTGCGGCACGGCCGGCTGATCAGCCGGGCGGTGTCCTCCGACAATCCGGAGATGCTGCTGCTCGTCGTGCTCGGGCTGACCGTCCTGGTCGCCGGGGTGGCCCAGCAGTTGCAGGTCTCGGCGGCCGTCGGCGCGTTCCTCGTCGGCATCGCGCTCTCCGGCGAGGTCGCGGAGGGGGCGCGCAAGCTGCTGACCCCGCTGCGGGACCTCTTCGCCGCCGTCTTCTTCGTGTTCTTCGGGCTCTCCACCAACCCCGCGGAGATCCCGCCGGTGCTGCTGCCGGCCGCGCTGCTGGCCGTCGTCACCGTCTTCACCAAGATCGCCACCGGCTGGTACGCCGCCCGGCGGGCGGGCATCGGATCGCGCGGGCGCTGGCGGGCGGGCGGCACGCTCGTGGCCCGTGGCGAGTTCTCCATCGTCATCGCCGGTCTGGCCGTGGCGACCGAGCCCCGGATCGGGCCCATCGCCACCGCGTACGTGCTCATCCTGGTCATCGTCGGCCCGCTCACCGCGCGCTGGACGCAGCCGGCCGTCGAACTGATCCGGAAGTGGCGCGGCGGCGACGACGGACCGGCCGCCACCACCACCGGGACCGGCGACACCGGTGGCATGGCCACCGTGCACGTCCCCGCTCCCAAGGAGGAGCAGAAGCTCTCGGCGACCACGGACTGACCCCGGGATGCCGGGCGGGGCCGGGGCGCCGTCAGGCCTCGTGGACCGCGGGGAGGTCGGGCGCCCAGCCCAGCGGGTAGGCGTCCGCGGGCACGGCCGGCTCGCCGCCCGCCGCGGTGAACGCCGTCAACGCGTCGATGAGTGCCGTCCGCTGCTCCGGCGCGAGGCGTTCGACGATGCCGGCGACCTCCCGGCGGCGGGCGGCCGTGACGTCCTCCACCAGCCGGCATCCCTCCGGCGTCACCCGCAGCGAGGTCTCCCGGCGGTTGGCCGGGTTGACCTGGCGCTCCGCAAGACCGGCGGTGATCAGCCGGTCCACCATGCGCATCGCGGTCGACGGGTTCACCCCGAGCCGCTCGGCGAGCGAGACCAGCTTGGCGTCGCCGTGTGTGGCGAGGACGACGAGCAGCCGGAACTGGGGCAGCGTCACCCGGTCCTCGACGGCCGCCAGCGAACGGGCGGAGACGGCCACCAGCAGTCTCGACGCGGTCAGCACCGCACGCGTCACCGCGTCGACGTCGTCCCTGCCCGGGTCGACCGGTCGTTCCTCAGATGACTGTTCGTGCGCGGCCATGCCTCTTTCTACCGTGCCGGCAAGCCGGACTCGACTCCGTACCGCGCCGAGGCCGAAACGGTGTCGAACCGGTACCGAATCCCTGGCGTGCGGCCATGACACCACCATTGGACTGTGCAACGTTTGCACAGTGATGCATGAATCCGGGCCGTCGCCCGCACCTCAGCGCCCACCCCTGCCGACCGGACTGCGGCGTGCCGCCTTCCGGCTGCCGCTCCACATGTTCCGGGCAGGGCTCGGGCCGCTGTTCCGCGGGCGGCTGCTGCTGCTCGTCCACACCGGGCGCACCTCGGGGCTCCCCCGCCGGACCGTGATCGAGGTCGTGGAGTCCGCGCCCGTCGACGGCCGGCGGAGCTGGACGGTCGCGTCCGGCTTCGGCCCCGGCGCCGACTGGTACCGCAATCTGCGCCGTACGCCGCAGGCCACCGTGCAGGCCGGCCGCGCGTTCCACGCGGTGACGGCGCACGTCCTGCCGACCGAGGAGGGCGGCGAGCTGATGGCGCGGTACGCGCCGCGCCACCCCCGGACCGCCCGCCGGCTCTGCGCGTACATGGGGTTCACGGTCGACGGCAGTACGCAGGACTACCGCCGGGTCGGCGAGTCCCTGCCGTTCGTCCGGCTGGTGGAGGGCACCGGGCCCGGCGGCGGCCGCCGGGAGACCGGCCGGTGAGCTCCTCGGCCCGGGTGCGTCAGGCGCGGGCCGGTTCGGTCTCCTCCACCAGGTGGGGGCTGGGCGCGCCCCTGCGGTAGAGGATCACCGTGATCAGCAGGCCGAGGGCGAAGAAGCCCGCCGACCACCAGTACGCCGTGGAGTAGCTCTCCAGCTGGGCCTGGGCCACGGCCTCCGGCGTCGGTTTGCGGCCCACCAGATAGTTGGTGGCGGCGCTGGTGGCGAGGGTGTTGAGGAGCGCCGTGCCGATGGAACCGCCCACCTGCTGGCTGGTGTTGACCATCGCCGAGGCCACCCCGGCGTCCCGCGGCCCCACTCCGGCGGTGGCCAGGTTCATCGCCGTGGCGAAGACCATGCCGAGCCCGAGGCCCAGGCAGAGCAGCGGCGGCAGCACATGGGCGAGATAGCTGCTGCTCAGGTTGAGCGCGGTCAGCCACACCATGGCGGCGGCCGCGATGCCCATGCCGAGCGGCACGATCGGTTTGGCCCCGTAGCGGGGCACGAGGGCGTTGGTCGTCACCACGGATGTCACGATCATGACGGCGACCATCGGCAGGAAGGCCAGACCGGTGGAGACCGGCGAGTAGGCGAGGCTCTTCTGCAGGTAGTACGTGAGGAACAGGAAGACGCCGAACATGCCGCCGCCGGAGATGAACATCGCGAGGAACGACGCCCCGCGGTCCCGGTCGAGCACCACCCGCATCGGCAGCAGCGGGTGCTCCGCCCGGGTCTGCCACCAGGCGAACGCGGCGAGGAGCACCGCACCGGCCAGCAGGAAGCCCCAGGTCTGCACCGAACTCCACGGATGCGTCTCGGCGTTGGAGAAGCCGAACACGATGCAGAAGAGGCCGGCCGAGACCAGTACGGTCCCCGGGATGTCGAGCTTCGGGCGGTCGACGGGCGCGCCCGCGGTCAGCAGGCGCCAGCCGCCGACGAACGCGACGAAGGCGAACAGCAGGTTCACGTACAGGCACCAGCGCCAGTCCAGATACTCCGTGAGCACCCCGCCGAGCAGCAGCCCCACCGCGCCGCCCGCACCCGCGATGGCGCCGTAGATCCCGAAGGCCTTGGCCCGCTCCTTGGGCACGGTGAACGTCGTGGTCAGGAGCGAGAGCGCGGCCGGGGCGAGCAGTGCGCCGAACATGCCCTGCAGCGCGCGGGCCAGCACCAGGATCTCGAAGCTCGGGGCGGCGCCGCCGATCGCCGAGGCGACCGCGAAGCCGACGAGCCCGATCAGGAACACCACCCGGCGGCCGACCAGGTCCGCGATGCGTCCGCCGAGCAGCAGCAGCGAGCCGAAGGCGAGGGCGTACGCCGTCACGATCCACTGCCGGTTGCCGTCACTGAAGCCGAGGTCCTGCTGGGCGGAGGGCAGCGCGATGTTCACGATCGTCGCGTCGAGGACGACCATCAGCTGGGCCAGTCCGATCACGCCCAGGACCCACCACCGGTGGGAGGGACCGCGCTCCCGGCCCGGCCCCGGTCCCTGTGGTCCCTGTCCGGGAGCGGCCGTGGAGGCCGCGACGGCGGCCGGCCGGCCCTGCTCTCCGTCCCCGGCCGGGTCCCCTGGCTGACGCGCATGACGGGCCATGGTGCGGTTCTCCCTCGCTGCACACGACACCGGAATCCCCCGAGTGATCACGCTAGGCGGAGGTGGGCGTCCCCGCATTCGGGGAGGGGTGGCGAGGGGTGATGCTGCCGGGACCCGGCAGCAGCGGCCGGGGGCCGGCCGCTCAGACGTCCTTGGCGGGCCAGTCCAGCAGCCGGGCGCCGATGACCGCGGTCTGCAGGGTGTAGCGGTGCATCGGGTCGGACGGGTCGGAGCCGGTCAGCTGGTGGATGCGCTCCAGCCGGTAGGTGAGCGCGCGCACGCTCAGCGCCAGCCGGCGGGCCGTCTCGGCCGCGACACAGCCCGCGTCGAAGTACACGGAGAGCGTCTTCAGCAGCGGCTCCGCGCCGCCCCGCGCCTGCTGGAGCGGGCCGAGCTCGCTGCGCACCAGATCGGCCATCGCCTGCCGGTCCCGGGTCAGCACCGGATAGACCAGCAGATCGGCGGAGTACAGCACCGGGTCGTCCAGACCCATCCGGTCCGCGAGGTCGAGCGCGTCCAGCGCCTCGTCGTACGACTGGACCACACCGCCCGGGCCCCGGTGGGCCCGGCCGACGGCGACCCGGCCGCCGTCCGTCGCCGCGTGCGCCTGCTTGGCGAAGTACCGCAGGACGTCGGGCTGGCTGCCGGGCGCGATGCATATCAGCCGGCCGTCCTTGGTCGTGAGAAGGATCTTGCGGCCGCTGAAGCGGGCCAGCAGCGCCGACTCCACCTGCCGCGGCACGGCGTCCGTCTCCGTGTACGCCTCCGGTCCGGCCGCCACCGCGACGGCGTGGGCGCGGGAGAGCCGCAGGCCGAACCGGGTGGCGCGCTCGGCGAGCCGGCCCAGGTCGCTGCGCCCGTAGAGCAGGTCGTCGATGAACTCCCGGCGCGCGGCCTCCTCCCGCCGGACGGTGAGGCGCTGCGCCCGCTCGAACCCCTCGGCGAACGCGTCGACCGACTGCTCCACCGCGGCCAGCACGCTCTCGGCGGCCGCGGCCGTGGCGGACGCCGTCGCCCCGGGGGCGCCCGCCGGCCAGCCGGTGCGGGTCTCGGCCAGATGCATCCGGACCAGGGCGCGCAGCTGGTGACCGGCCTCGGCGGCCTGCCGGCCCAGCGTGCGGCGGATGTCGAGCTCCTCCCGGGTGAGCCGACGGCCGGAGACGGCCACTTCACTCAGGATCCGGGCGTAGCCCTCCAGGAAACTGCCGGGGATCTCCGGTTCCGCCACGCGTCCGCCTCCACTCCTCATGCGTCCTTGATATTTACACAACGCATACGGACGCATGCCGGTGCCCGGCATGGAGGGCTCCGAAAGATTGCCGGGTCCCGGCAGTGCGCCGCTCCGGACGCAAATGACACGATCCTGTCAGCACCGACCGGGGGACCACGGGGGAAACACGGCGGTGCACGGGGGACGGGGGAAGACCCGGCTGCTGCGGTGCCGCCGAACGCGGCGTCGCAGCACCGGGGTCGCCGCCGGACCCTGCACAGGCACCGGCAGGCACTGCCGGCGGAGCGGGCGGGGGGTGGGACCGATGCAGGAGTTTCTGACCGCGACGCTGTCCTTCCCGGCCGTACTGTTCTCCGCGGCGCTCGTCGTCGTCATCGCCTTCTGGCTGCTCGTCCTGGTCGGCGCGGCCGACCACCACTCCTTCGACGCGGACCTGGACGCGGACCTCGCCGGGATCGGCGGGGTGCCCGTCACCGTCTCGGTCTCCGTGATGGTGGCCGTCGGCTGGTTCAGCGCCCTGACCGGTTCGGTCCTGCTGCACCGCAGCGGCACCGCCGGCACCGCCCGGGCCGTGCTCGCCTTCGGTGTCCTCGCCGGGGCGCTGCTGATCGCCTGGGCCGTGGCGCGGCTGCTCGTCCACCACTTCCGCCGCTTCTTCCCGGACCAGCCCCCTCCATCGCGCCAGGACTTCCTGGGCCGGGTCTGCACGATCCGCACGGGTTCGGTCGGTACGGACTTCGGCCAGGCCGAGGTGGCCGCGGCCGACGGATCCACCGCGATCGTCCAGGTGCGCCAGTTGCAGCCGGGCGACACGGAGTTCGCCGCCGGGAGCGCGGGGCTGCTCTACGCGTACGACGACGCGGGCGAGTTCTTCTGGGTCTCGCCGTACGACCGTGCGCTCGACCCGGGCCCGCCGCACCGCACCGTCTGATCCGGGCACCCGCACACCCCGTCCGCACCCCACCGGCCCGCTCACGCCGCCCGGCCCCTTGCCGCGCCCTGCCGCGGCCGCGCGCCTCTCCGCTCGCGCACTTCCCACGTTCCGTACCACCAGCCGCCAAGGACTGACATGGAAGCCATCTCCTTGGGCCTCGGCCTGCTCATCGCCGTGGTCCTGCTCATCGCGATCGCCCTGCTGCTGATCGTCACCCGGCTCTTCCGCAAGGTGGAACAGGGCAAGGCCCTGATCATCTCCAAGACCAAGAAGGTCGACGTGACCTTCACCGGTGCCGTCGTCCTGCCGGTGCTGCACAAGGCCGAGTCCATGGACATCTCGGTGAAGACCATCGAGATCCGGCGCACCGGGCGCGAGGGCCTGATCTGCCAGGACAACATCCGCGCCGACATCCACATCACGTTCTTCGTCCGGGTCAACAAGACCGTCGAGGACGTCATCAAGGTCGCCCAGGCCATCGGCACCGAGCGGGCCAGCGACAAGGTGGCGATCCAGGAGTTCTTCGCCGCGAAGTTCTCCGAGGCGCTCAAGACCGTCGGCAAGCAGCTGGACTTCGTCGACCTGTACACCAAGCGCGAGGAGTTCCGGGACCGCATCATCCGGGTCATCGGCACCGACCTCAACGGCTACCACCTCGACGACGCGGCGATCGACTTCCTCGAACAGACCCCGATGGTGCAGCTCGACGGCGCCAACATCCTCGACGCGCAGGGCATCCGCAAGATCACGGAGCTGACCGCGATCGAGCACGTACGGACGAACGAGTTCCAGCGCACCGAGCAGAAGGAGATCACCCGGCAGGACGTCGACGCCCGGGAGACCATCCTGGAGCTGGAGCGCCGGCAGGCCGAGGCCGAGATCAAGCAGCGCCGCGAGGTCGAGACGCTGCGCGCCCGCGAGGAGGCGGCCACCGCGCGGGTCCAGGAGGAGGAACGCCTGGGCGCCCAGGCCGCGTTCATCCGGACCGAGGAGCAGCTCGGCATCCAGCGGGAGAACCAGGCGCGGGAGATCGCCGTCGCGCAGAAGAACCGCGAGCGGGTCATCGCCGTGGAGAACGAGCGCATCGAGAAGGACCGGCTGATCGAGGTCATCGGCCGCGAACGGCAGACCGAGCTCAACCGCATCGCCGCGACGAAGGAGGTCGAGGCGGAGCGCCGGGAGGTCGCCGACGTGATCCGGGAGCGGATCGCGGTGGACCGTACGGTCGCCGAGCAGGAGGAGTCCATCAAGACGCTGCGGTCGGTCGAGGAGTCCGAGCGCACCCGCAAGTCGGTGATCATCGCCGCGGAGGCGGAGGCGCAGGAGCAGCTGGTCAAGGACATCAAGGCGGCCGAGGCGGCGGAGGCCGCGGCCACGCACCGGGCGGCGGAGCAGCTGACCCTGGCGGAGGCCCGGCTGAAGACCGCGGACCTGGACGCCCGGGCGAAGCTGCGGCTGGCCGAGGGCGTCCGGGCGGAGTCGGCGGCGCCGGGCCTCGCGGATGTACAGGTACGGGACGCGGCGGCCGAGGTCATCGAGAAGACCGGCCTGGCCGAGGCCGAGGCGACGTCCGCGCGGCTCAGGGCCGAGGCGGAGGGCTCCCGGCTCAAGGCGCTGGCGGCGGCCGAGGGCACCCGGGCCCAGGCGACGGCCGACGCGGCGATGATCGGCGAGAAGCTGAAGGCCGAGGCGGCGGGGCTCACCGACAAGGCGGCCGCGATGGCGGCGCTGGACGACGCGTCGCGCGGGCACGAGGAGTACCGGCTGCGGCTGGCCGCGGAGAAGGAGATCCGGCTGGCCGGCCTGGACGTGCAGCGGCAGGTCGCCGAGGCACAGGCGACGGTGCTGGCCACGGGTCTGGAGAACGCCGACATCGACATCGTCGGCGGGGAGTCGGTCTTCTTCGACCGGCTGGTCTCGTCGATCTCGATGGGCAAGAGCCTGGACGGGTTCGTCGAGAACTCGGACACGGCGAAGGCGCTGGGCGGGGCGTGGCTGAACGGCACGTCGTCGTTCACGGAGGACCTGACGCGGGTGCTGGGGTCGGTGACGTCGGGGGACGTGCAGAACCTGACGGTGTCGGCGCTGCTGATGCGGATGATGGCCGCGCCGGGGGTGGGTGCGGGTGCGGATGCGGACCGGGTCCGCGAACTCCTGGACCACGCGCGGTCCCTGGGCCTGGCGGACCTGCCGGTCGGCGCGGTCCCGCCGCCGTCCCGCAACGGCACACCGGTGCCGTAGCCGGGCCCGCCGCCCGCTGTCCCCGATCGCCGGACGGGCTGGAGGGCCCCGCCGCCTCACGGCAACGGCGGGCATATCAAGCCCGTCCGGCGATTGAGGACAGACGGCGCCACCAGGAAACCCGCATCCAACTCAAGCCCGTCCGGCGATTGAGGACGGACGGCGCGCGACCGGAGAACCCGCACCCACTCCACGCCCCCGCCAGGGCACCGCACCCCACCTCCACCCCGTAAGGAGCCGCACCGCATGGACACCGTCAGCCCGACGCCCCCGGGCGGGACCGAGGACGCCGGATACGACGTGTTGCGGCGGCGGCTCCGGGACCGGGCCGCCGAGCTCACCCGGCGGGCCGAGGCGCTCAACTCCCGGCGGACCGAGGAGTTCGGCTCCACCGGACTGCGGCTGCTCGGCAGCGAGCGGGTCCGGACCGCCCGGCCCTCCGTCCCGCGCGACCTCGTCGCGATCGGCGGCCGGCTCCTGTTCGGCTTCGAACGCGGACCCGCAGCCACCAGCACCCAAGGGCCCGCCGTCGACGACGTACTCGCCCTGTACGACGCGGACTTGAAGGACGGGGCCCCGGCCTCCGCCCCCGCCCCCACCCTCCTCGCCGACGAGGACTTCGTACGCGAGTTCAACGGTCTCCATCGCTACTACCGCGACGCCAGACTGCTCCGCCTGCGCCGCACCGAGGGCCGGCTCCTCGCCGTGTTCCGTACCGGCGAGACCGCCGAGGACATCCGCGTCCTGCGCTGGGCGCTGAACGCCGACGGATCGCCCGGCGCGTTCCTCGACGCCCGCGGCGAGCGCGACCACGTGTTCCCGCCGTCGCACGAACTCACCTGGACCGCCGCGGGGCGCGAGGCCCACATCGCGGGCCCGCACCCGCACATCGCCGTCGGCGCGACCGGCGACGGCGACCCCGCCCCGCTCTTCGTCAGCACCCTCGGCGGACACCTCACCCTCAAGACGTCCGACGACACCTCGACCCCCGACGGGATCTACCGGGAGCCGGTCACCGAACCCCTCCAGTCGCTCGCCGACGCCGAGGTCGAGTACGCGAGGACCGGACCGCTCGTCCTGCTCCGCATCCGGCCGTACAAGGAGGGGACGAGCCGCCATCTCGTCTTCAACCAGCTGCTCGGGACCGTGCAGCGGCTGGACGGGATCGGTCCGGCCTGCCACCGGCTCCCCGAGGACCAGGGGATCATCTTCCCCGGCGGCTACTACCTGACCGCAGGCACCGCGAAGACCTTCGACATCGCCGAACCGCTCACCGACCCCGTCTTCGAGGGGGCCGTCCGCTCCCCCAACGGCGAGGACGTGCTGTACGTGTTCCGTTCGCGGGACGACGGGCGCAGCCTGCTGCTGCCGTACAACGTGATCCGGCAGGAGGTCGCCACCCCGCTCCAGGGCCGCGGCCACGCCCTGCTCGACGACGGCACGCTCGTCCTGCTGCGGGACCCGGTGGAGGGGCCGGACGGCGGTCCGGCCCGGGTTCACGCCGTGCAGCGCTGGCAGACGCCGTACGTCTCCGACACCTACGCCGCCTCCCGCCCGGCGGGCACGGGCCCGCTGGCCCGGGTCGGCAACGCCGACCTCGTACGCGGCATCTCCGACTGCCTCGCGCTCGCGCAGGGCGCGGCCGACCCCGCCCCGACCGGCGCGGGATACGCGCGCCTGGTGGCCGACTGCGCGCGCGCCACCGACCGCTACCACTGGCTGGACGAGAGCGAACTGGGCTCTCTCGGTGCTCCGCTGGCCGAGCTGCGTGACACCGCGCAGCAGGTGCTGGCCGAGTTCGACGCCGTCCGGGAGCAGACCAGGCATGCCGCCGAAGCGGTCGAGGAGACCGCGGAGCGGATCACCGCACTGGTGCGCCGGGTCCGCGGCGAGGCGCCGCGCTCGGCCGCCGACTGGGTCGGCCGGCTGACCGAACTGCGGCACGCCCACGGTCATCTGGCGACCCTCGCGGAGATGCGGTACGCGGACACCGGCCGGATCGCCGAGCTCACCGCCGCCACCGCCGACGACCTCACGGCGGCGGGGCGGCGCGCGGTCGCGTTCCTGTCCGGGGAGGACGCGTTCGCCGGCTGCCACGAGGACGTCGCCCGGCTCACCGAGGAGGCGGGTGAGCTCGCGACCGTCACCGACGCCTACGCGCTCGGCGAGCGGCTGGCGGGGATGACGGACGGGCTGAGCACGGTGACGGACGTCGTCACCGGTCTCGACATCGGTGACGGCGTGGTCCGCACCTCGATCCTGGAGCGGATCGCGGAGGTGCTCGGCGGGGTGAACCGGGCCCGCGCCACGCTCGACGCCCGCCGCCGCACGCTGCTCGACCGGGAGGGCCGGGCGGAGTTCGCCGCCGAGTTCGCCCTGCTGGGACAGGCCGTCACGGCCGCGCTGGCCGCCGCGGACACCCCGGACGCCTGCGACGACCAGCTCGCGCGGCTGCTGCTCCAGCTGGAGAACCTGGAGGCGCGGTTCGCCGAGTTCGACGACTTCCTGGCGGAGCTGGGCGAGCGGCGGACGGAGGTGTACGAGGCGTTCTCGGCCCGCCGTCAGACCCTTCAGGACGCTGTCGCCCGCCGCACGGAACGCCTCGCCGGCTCCGCGGCCCGGGTCCTGGACACCGTCGCGCGCCGCAGCGCCGCGCTGCCCGACGCGGACGCCGTGCACACCTACTTCGCCTCCGACCCGATGGTCGCCAAGGTCCGCCGCACGGCCGGCGAGCTGCGGGCGCTCGGTGACACGGTGCGCGCCGGGGAGCTGGAGGGGCAGCTGCTCGCCGCCCGCCAGGAGGCGGGCCGGGCGCTGCGCGACCGCAGTGAGCTGTACACGGACGACGGGGCGACGATCCGGCTGGGCCGGCACCGGTTCGCGGTGAACACCCAGCCGTTCGAGCTGACCCTCGTCCCGCAGGGCGAAGGCCTCGCGTTCGCCGTGACCGGGACGGACTACCGGATGCCGGTCACCGACCCGGAGTTCGCGGCCACCCGCCCGTACTGGGACCAGTCGCTGCCGTCCGAGTCCCCGGCCGTGTACCGGGGCGAGCACCTGGCGGCCCGGCTCCTGGCCGAGCAGGGCGCGGACCGGCTGACGGCGCTGGACGACGGTGAACTGGCCACCCTGGTACGGGAGTCGGCCGCCGCCTCGTACGACGAGGGCTATCAGCGCGGGGTCCACGACGAGGACGCCACCGCGATCCTGGCCGCCCTGCTGCGGCTGCACACCGGCGCGGGTCTGCTGCGCCACCCGCCCGCCGTGCGGGCCGCCGCCCAGATGTTCTGGGTCCACGGGGCGGACGAGGCCCGCCGGACGTCCTGGACGCGCCGGGCCCGCTCCCTGGCGCGCGCCCGAGAGACGTTCGGGCTCACCCCGGCCGTCGACGCGCTCCAGGAGGAGTGGGCCGCGGCCATCGACGTGGACGGTTCCGCCGCCGTGGCCTCGTACCTCTTCGAGGAGCTGACGAGCGGCCCGGACGGGTTCGTCACCGGCGCCGCCGTCCGCGGCTTCCTGGACAAGTTCCGCCGCACGGCGAGCAGTTCCGCGTACGACGACGATCTCACCGCACTCGGGGACGACCTGCCGGCCCGCCGCCAGCTCGTCGAGGGCTGGCTGACCTCGTACGCGCGGGCGAGCGGGACGGACCTCGACGCGGGCGATATCGCGGAGGCCGTCGCCGTCGAACTGTGCCCGGAGCCGCTCCTGACGCGGTACGAGGGCGACGCGCCGCTCACCGCGACGGTGGACGGGCTGCTGGGCGTCCACCCCCGCGTCGAGCGCGGCCGCCTCACCGTCCGGATCGACGAACTCCTCTCCCGTACGGCCGGGTTCCGCGCCCGCACCGTCCCCCGCTTCCGCGACTACCAGCGGCGGCGCACCGCCCTGGTCGCCGCCGAGCGCGCACGGCTGCGGCTGGACGACCACCGGCCCCGGGTCATGTCGGCGTTCGTCCGCAACCGCCTGCTCGACGAGGTGTACCTGCCGCTGATCGGCGACAGCCTCGCCAAGCAGCTCGGCACCGCGGACGCCGGCCGGCGCACCGACTCGCAGGGCCTGCTGCTGCTCGTGTCGCCGCCGGGCTACGGCAAGACGACGCTCATGGAGTACGTCGCCGACCGGCTCGGCCTGGTCCTGGTCAAGATCAGCGGACCCAACCTGGGCCACGAGGTGACCTCGCTGGACCCCGCGCAGGCTCGCGGCGCGACCGCCCGCCAGGAGATCGAGAAGATCAACTTCGCACTGGAGGCGGGCAACAACACCCTCCTCTACCTCGACGACATCCAGCACACCTCCCCGGAGCTCCTCCAGAAGTTCATCCCGCTCTGCGACGCCACCCGCAGGATCGAGGGCGTACGGGACGGTGAGCCGCGCAGCTACGACCTCCGGGGCAAGCGGTTCGCGGTGTGCATGGCGGGCAATCCGTACACCGAGTCCGGGGAGCGGTTCAGGGTCCCGGACATGCTCGCCAACCGGGCGGACGTCTGGAACCTCGGCGAGGTGCTGAGCGGCCGCGAGGACGTCTTCGCGCTGAGCTTCGTCGAGAACGCGCTGACCGCCAACCCGGTGCTGGCCCCGCTCGCCGGGCGCTCCCGGGAGGACCTCGCCCTGCTCCTGCGGCTCGCCACCGGCACCGACAGCACCGCCCGGGCCGAGCACCTCCAACACCGCTGCGCCCCGGCCGAGGTGGAACGGATCACCGCCGTGCTGCGTCATCTGCTGCACGCCCGCGACACCGTCCTCGCGGTCAACGCCGCCTACATCGAGTCGGCCGCGCGGACGGACGGCACGCGCACCGAGCCGCCGTTCAGGCTGCAGGGCTCGTACCGCAACATGAACCGGATCGCGGAGCGGATCGTGCCCGTGATGAACGACGCCGAGCTGTCCGCGGTCATCGACGACCACTACGCCGGCGAGGCCCAGACGCTCACCTCGGGCGCCGAGGCGTCCCTGCTGAAGCTCGGCGCCCTGCGCGGCACCCTCACCCCCGAACAGGCCGCGCGCCGGTCCGCCGTGTCGGCCTCCTACGTCCGCGGCCAGGCGCTCGGCGGACCGGACGGCGATCCGCTGACCCGGGCGGTGGCGGCACTCGGGCTGCTCGCCGACCGGATCGCGGCCGTCGAATCGGCGATCAGCCGGGCGGCGGACCCGCGCCATCCGCGCTCCGGGCCACCGGCCGGGACACACGAGGACCACTGATCCGTACCGGACTTCCGAAGGGAGCAGGGCATGCTGGGTCATGTGCCCCCACTTCCGCAGCAGCCCCAACGCTCCCCGTTCTCCGGACACATGGTCGTCTGCGGCGACGACGCACTCGCACAGCGGCTCGCCGTGGAGCTGCGTTACGTGTACGGGGAGCGGGTCACCCTCGTCCTGCCGCCGGAGCCGGGCACCGCGAGAGCGGAGCTGCCGCTGACCGGGCGCGGCCGGGCGGCCGCCCTGTTCGGCCGGATGTCGTCGGCGATGAACCGCAACGGCGGCCTCGGCAACGGCGGTTCCGGGGGCGGCGACAGTGACACGAACGCGGGCGTGGAGGCGATCCGCATCCTCCAGGCGGCGGAGCCGTCCGACGAGGCGTTCGAGGAGGCGGGCGTCGACACGGCCGCCGCGCTGGCCCTCGTCTACGACGACGACGAGCGCAACATCCGCGCCGCGCTGACCGCCCGCCGGCTCAATCCCCGGGTCCGGCTGGTGATCCGGCTCTACAACCGCAAGCTCGGCCAGCATCTGGAGGCCCTCCTCGACCAGGCGGCCGCCGTCGCCTCACCGGGCCTCGACGCGACCGCGCTGGACGCCTCCACCACGGTCCTGTCCGACGCCGATACCGCGGCCCCCGCCCTCGCGGCGACCGCGCTCTCCGGTTCCAGCAAGGTGATCCAGGCCGAGGGCCTGCTCCTGCGTGCGGCCGAACGCACCCCGCCCCGGGCCGGCCAGACCGCCGACCCGGGCCTGTGCACCCTGGCCCTGCTCTCCTCCACCACCCATGACCCGGCCGGCACCGAGGGCTCGGACAGCAGCGGCGACGAAGGGCCCCAGCTCCTGCCCGACCGGGCACAGGTGGCGGCCGCGGGCGGCCGTGGCACCGTCGTCCTGGAGGCGGTCAGCCGGCCGGGCACCTCGGGCCGGCGGCCCCGGATGGGCGGCCGGGGCGCCCCGCTGAGCCAGGTCTTCTCCCGCCGGCTGCGCTGGTCCGCGCTGGGCGTGGGCACGGCCGTCCTCGGGCTGACCGTGGCGTCCACGTTCACCACCGGGGACCATCCGCTGCACGCCGCCTATCTGACGCTGCTCGACCTGTTCGCGATGGGCGACCCGGCGATCGGCGACCCGACCGCCCGCCAGGTCATCCAGATCCTGTCCGGGGTCGCCGGTCTGATGCTGCTGCCGCTGCTGGTGGCGGGGGTGCTGGAGGCCTTCGGATCGCTCCGGACCGCCTCCTCGCTGCGCCGCCCGCCGCGCGGCCTGTCCGGACACGTGGTGCTGCTCGGCCTCGGCAAGATCGGCACCCGCGTCCTGGTCCAGCTGCGCGAACTCGGCATCCCCGTGGTGTGCGTGGAGGACGACCCGGACGCCCGCGGCATCCCGGTGGCCCGGCGGCTGCACGTACCGGTGGTCCTCGGCGACGTCACCCAGGAGGGCGTCCTGGAGGCCGCGAAGATCCGGCGGTCCCGCGCCCTGCTCGCCCTGACCAGCATCGACACCACGAACCTGGAGGCCGCGCTGTACGCCCGCTCGGTCAAGCCGGATCTGCGGGTGTCGCTGCGGCTGTTCGACGACGAGTTCGCCACCGCCGTCTACCGCACCCTGCGCACCGCGCACCCGCACGCGCTGACCCGCTCCCGGTCGGTCTCCCATCTGGCGGCGCCTTCGTTCGCCGTCGCCATGATGGGCCGCCAGATCCTGGGCGCGGTGCCGGTCGAGCGGAAGGTGATGCTGTTCGCCGCCATCGAGGTGGCCGGGCATCCGCAGCTGGAGGGCCGGACGGTGGAGCAGGCGTTCCGGGCCGGCGCCTGGCGGGTCCTCGCCCTGGACGTGGCCCCGCCCGCCGACCGCCGCCCCGACCTGGCCGGCACGGGCCCGGACGCCGAGGGCCGGCCCGGCGGGCTGGTGTGGAACCTGCACCCCGGCTACGTCCTCCAGCCCACGGACCGTGTGGTGATCGCCGCGACCCGCCGCGGCCTGGCTGAACTCCTGCGCAGGCGGAGCTCGTTGTCCCGGCGCTGATGGCAGCGCGGACGGTGCCGGGAGCGCATCCGGGTGCCGGGAAATCCGGGTGCCGGGCACGGTCACGTCCTCCTACTCTGCCCTCCATGGACAAGGGACCGGAGCCGAGCCTCCTCAACGTCGTCGACATCGAGGCGACCTGCTGGGAGGGGCAGCCGCCGCCCGGCGCGGTGAGCGAGATCATCGAGATCGGGCTGACGGTCGTCGATCTGCGGGCCCGCGAGCGTCTGGCCCGCCACCGCGTCCTGGTCCGGCCGGCCCGGTCGGCGGTCAGCGCCTTCTGCACCGGACTGACCGGGCTCACCCAGGCGGAGGTGGAGACCGGCCTCCCCTTCGCGGACGCCTGCCGTCTGCTGGCCGCCGAGCACGCGGCCGGCGCCCGCCCCTGGGCCAGCTGGGGCGACTACGACCGCAAGCAGTTCACCCACCAGTGCCTGGCGACCGGCACTCCCTACCCCTTCGGCCACCGCCACACCAACGCCAAGATCCCCTTCACCGCCACGCACGGCCTGCGCAAGCGCCCCGGCATGGCGCAGGCCCTCCGGTTCGCGGATCTCCCGCTGGAGGGCCGCCACCACAGCGGCGCGGACGACGCGTGGAACATCGCGGCCCTGATCCTGGATCTCGTGGCCCGCGGCGGATGGCCGTCCCCGGACGCTCCCTAGAGGGCCGGGACCGGGCCCCCCATCGCCTCCCGCACCTCCGCCAGGGTCGCGTCGGCATGGGCGTTCGCTCGCTCGTTGCCGGCGCGCAGCACGGCCCGTACGTACCCCATGTCCCGTGCGTACTCAGCCCGTCGGGCCCGCAGCGGCGCCATCCGGCTGTTGACCGCGTCGGTCACCGTCCGCTTCAGCACCGCCGCGCCCCCGCCGCCGATCTCCTCGGCCACGGTGTGCGGGTCCCGGCCGAGACAGAGCGCGGCGAGCAGGACCAGACCGGACACCCCGGGCCGCCCCTCGGGGTCGTACGTGATGTGCCGCTCGGCGTCCGTCACCGCCCCCTTGACCAGCCGCGCCGTCGTGTCCTCGTCGGCGCTCAGGGCGATGGAGTTGGCACGGCTCTTGCTCATCTTGGTGCCGTCGGTGCCGAGCAGCTGCGGCGCGGCGGAGAGCAGCGCCTCGGGTTCCGGGAAGACGGGCCCGTACCGCTCGTTGAACCGCCGGGCCACGGTCCGGGCCACTTCGAGGTGGGGCAGCTGGTCCTGGCCGACCGGCACCAGATTGCCCTTGCAGAACAGGATGTCGGCCGCCTGGTGGACCGGATAGGTGAACATCAGACCGCTGACGGACGCCTGCCGGGAGTGCGCGATCTCGTCCTTGACCGTGGGGTTGCGGCCCAGCTCGGCGACGGAGACCAGGCTCAGGAACGGCAGCAGCAACTGGTTGAGCGCGGGAACGGCACTGTGGTTGAAGATCACCGATCGGTCCGGGTCGATGCCGACGGCCAGATAGTCCAGCAGCAGCCCCTCGACGGTCGCGGTGAGCCGCTCGGCGACGTCTCTGTCGGTCAGCACCTGGTAGTCGGGAATGACGATGAACGTCTCCACCCCGAGGTCCTGGAGGCGTACCCGGTTGTGGAGGGTGCCGAAGTAGTGCCCGAGATGGAGCGCCCCGGTGGGCCGGTCACCGCTCAGGACACGGAAGCTGCCGGGGTCCCGGCGGATCCGCTCGTCGAGGGTGGCGGGGGCGCTGAGTGCGGTGGTCATGGGGGTCTCTCCTCGCGATGGTGTGTGCGTGGAGGACGACCCCGCCGGGCCCGACCGGAAGAGGGCGGAGAAAAAGGGCCGTCCGTGGCGAACGGCCCTGGTCCCGCGCTGAGGAGGTGGCCGCTCCTAGGAGGAGCGCCACCAGTTCCGGCACGGTACGGAGGTCATGGACCGAGCGTAGCCGAGGAGGTGAACCGGGTCGCGGGAATTCCCGGCGCCGTCGCCGCGGACACACGGATCGGCTGACGGCCCGGGCCAGGACTTCGGGACGTACGCCTGCCGGGCGGTCTCGCCCTGCCCGGGCCCATCAGCGGTCCGTGACCCGGGGGTGCCCGGTGCCCGTCACCGCACGGCCATCACCCGCAAGGGGGACAGCCCCGCCGGGCTCCCGGCTCCCCCCATGGTGATGAAGTGCGGACATAACCCGACCGGGTTCTACTGAGTTGTCATGAGCGAGGCGGGCGGGAAGAAGGCGGCGCTGGGACGGCCCACGCCTGCCGATGTGTCGGCCGGGCTGGTCACGGGACTCTTCTCGATCCCCGAGGGCATGGCCTACGCGGCGATCGGCGGATTCAACCCGGTCACCGGCATCTACGCGGGCGTCGTGCCGACGATCCTGGGGTCGTTCTTCGCCCGTACCGTGCTGATGGTCACGACCCTCACCTCCGCCATCGCCCTGACTTCGCAGAGCGTGCTGTCCGGGGCGCACCTGGACCCCAAGGACGCGGGGAACATCGCCACCGTCGCCGTGCTCGCGGGGCTGATCATGGTGGTGCTGGGGCTGCTGAAGCTCGGTGCGGTGATGAGCTTCGTCTCCAACGCCGTGATGACCGGCTTCTCGACCGGGATCGCGCTCCAGATCATCACCGGTTCGCTCGACGACGCCACCGGCTACAAGCCCGACGGGCACAACCGCCTCACCCAGTTGGCCGACTGGGTGGTCCACGCCGGCGACTGGAAGCTCACCACCACCCTGACGGCCCTGGTGACGGTCGCCGTGTGGGCGCTCGTCAGGCTGGTCAAGCGGCTGGAGCCGGTGGCGATCCTGGTCGCCCTGGTCGCCGTCAGTCTCGGCGTCGGGCTGCTCTCCGTCGATGTGGAGCTGGCCCGGGACATCGCGCACATCCCGGCGGCGCTGCCGCACTTCACCGCCCCGGACCTGTCCGCCGTCGGTTCGCTGCTGCCCGGGGCCTTCGCGGTCGCGCTCGTCGCCCTGGCCCAGGCGGCGTCGATCGGTCCGACGGTCCGCAACCCGGACGGCTCCAAGTCCTCGGTCGACGGGGACTTCGTCGCCCAGGGGATCGGCAACATCGGCGGCGGGCTGTTCGGCGCGCTGCCCGCCGGCGGTTCCATGTCCCGGACCGGGGTCGCCGTCAGCGCGGGCGCGCGCACCCGGTGGGCGGGCATCTTCGCGGGGGTGTGGCTGGCGCTGCTGGTGCTGACGCTCGGCTCGCTCGCCGAGCGGATCCCGATGCCGGTCATCGGCGGCCTGATCATCGTGATCGGCTGCGAGCTCATCCGGGGCCGCCGCAAGGACATCCTGCTGGTGCTGCGCACGTCGTGGCTGTCGGCCGCCGCGATGACCGTCACGTTCGTCGCCACCACCCAGCTGCCCCTCCAGCAGGCCATCGTGATCGGGGCGCTGCTCTCACTGCTGCTGTACTGCGTGCAGGCGGCCCGGCAGAGCGGACTGCGCGGGCTCGAACCCGGCGCCGGGCCCGGGAGCTGGCGGTTCACCGATCCGCCCTCGCGGGTCGGGCCCGGCGAGGTGCGTGTCCTCTTCTACGCGGGGACGAGCCTCTTCGCCGAGGCGCCCCGGATCGACGCCCAGTGGCCCGACGTCTCGCAGGCGCGCGGCTCCGCCGTGGTGCTGGCGCTGCGCACCACGCCCGAGGTGCCCTCCTCCGCGGTGGTCAAGCTGCTCAGCCGGTACGCCGACGAGCTGGACGCCCATGGCGGGCGGCTCTATCTGGCGGGGGTGCAGCCGACGCTGCTGGCGGTGCTGCGCCGGACCGGCCTCACCGCCGAGCTGGGCGACGACCGGGTGGTGCCCGCCCGCGAGGAGATCTTCGGGGCCCAGCGCGAGGCCATCGAGCGGGCCAACCGCTGGGTGGAGGAGCAGCGCGGGCGGGGTCCGGTGGCGGCGGAATAGGGAGGAGGGGTGCTCCGTTGTAGGGTGTGTTCAGATAGTTCAACGTTCAACCACCTGAAGCGATCACCTGGAGGCGGGCGCCATGCAGTTCGGGATCTTCACCGTCGGAGACGTCACCACCGACCCGACGACCGGCACGACGCCGAGCGAGCACGAGCGGATCAAGGCCACCGTCGCCATCGCACGGAAGGCCGAGGAGGTCGGCCTCGACGTCTTCGCGACCGGCGAGCACCACAACCCGCCGTTCGTCCCCTCCTCGCCGACGACCACCCTCGGCTACATCGCCGCCCGCACCGAGCGCATCATCCTGTCCACCTCGACGACCCTGATCACCACCAACGACCCGGTGAAGATCGCCGAGGACTACGCCACGCTCCAGCACCTCGCCGACGGCCGCGTCGACCTGATGATGGGCCGCGGCAACACCGGACCGGTCTACCCCTGGTTCGGCAAGGACATCCGCCAGGGCATCCCGCTCGCCGTCGAGAACTACGCCCTGCTGCACCGGCTGTGGCGTGAGGACGTCGTCGACTGGGAGGGGAAGTTCCGTACGCCGCTCCAGTCCTTCACCGCGACCCCGCGACCGCTGGACGGCGTACCGCCGTTCGTCTGGCACGGCTCCATCCGCTCCCCGGAGATCGCCGAGCAGGCCGCGTACTACGGCGACGGCTTCTTCCACAACAACATCTTCTGGCCCATCGAGCACACGAAGAAGATGGTGGCGCTCTACCGGCAGCGCTACGCCCACTACGGGCACGGCACCGCCGAGCAGGCCATCGTGGGCCTCGGCGGCCAGGTGTTCATGCGGAAGAACTCGCAGGACGCGGTACGGGAGTTCCGCCCGTACTTCGACAACGCGCCGGTCTACGGGCACGGGCCGTCGATGGAGGACTTCACCCGGCAGACCCCGCTGACCGTCGGCTCCCCGCAGGAGGTCATCGAGCGCACGCTGTCCTTCCGGGACGCCGTCGGCGACTACCAGCGCCAGTTGTTCCTGATGGACCACGCGGGACTGCCGCTCAAGACCGTCCTGGAGCAGCTCGACATCCTCGGCGAGGAGGTCGTGCCGGTGCTGCGCAAGGAGTTCGCCAGCCTGCGGCCGGCCGGGGTCCCCGAGTCCGCGCCGCTGCACCCGGCGGCCGTCGCCGCCGCCGCCGCTGTCACGAAGGAGAGCTGACACCGTGTTCGCCACCGAACCGCTGAGGATCGTCGCCGTCTCGGCCGGCCTGAGCAGCCCCTCGTCGACCAGGCTGCTGGCCGACCGGCTGGCGGCGGCCACCCGGGAACGGCTGGAGGCGGAGCAGGACCGTGCCGTCGAGGTCCGGGTGATCGAACTGCGTGACCTGGCCGTCGACATCGCCGGCAACCTGGTCTCCGGCTTCCCGTCGGCCACGCTGGCGGAGGCGATCGGCGCGGTGGCGGGGGCCGACGGGCTGATCGCCGTCACCCCGGTCTTCACCGCCTCCTACAGCGGACTGTTCAAGTCGTTCTTCGACCTCGTCGAGAACACCGCGCTGACCGGCAAGCCCGTCGTCGTCGCGGCGACCGGCGGCACCGCCCGGCACTCGCTGGTGCTGGAGCACGCGATGCGTCCGCTCTTCGCCTATCTGAGGGCCGTGACCCTGCCGACGTCGGTGTACGCCGCGTCGGAGGACTGGGGCTCGTCGGGCGACGAGTACACCGAGGGACTGCCGGCCCGCATCCGGCGCGCGGGCGGCGAGCTCGCACACGCGGTCGCGGGCGGCCGGGCGGTCTCCGGCGCGTCCAGGGCCCTCGGCCTGGACGACGAAGTGATCCCCTTCGAGCAGCAGCTGGCCGATCTCCGCATCGACTGACCGCCCGGCCCGGAGACGATGCTTTCGTCCGGTTTGACTACAGTTGTACGAGAAGGTGCGTTGTACGGGCATCCCGTGCGACGCACCCGTACGAGCGGGCCGAACCGAGCTGGAGGCAGAGATGGGCAGGATCGTGGTGGGCGTGGACGGCTCCGAGTCGTCGATCAAGGCGCTGCACTGGGCCGTACGCCAGGCGGAGCTGACCGGTGACACGGTGGAGGCCGTCAACAGCTGGGAGTACCCCGCCACCAGCTGGGCGTCCATGATGCCGGGCATGCCGGAGGACTTCGACCCGCAGGCCCTGGCCACGGTGTCGCTCACCGAGGCGCTGGAGGAGGCCCTGGGCGCCTCGGGCGCCGCCGCCGTCAGCAAGATCGTGGTGATCGGCAACCCGGCGCAGGCCCTGCTCGACCGCGCCCAGGGCGCGAATCTGCTGGTCGTGGGCGCACGCGGGTTCAGCGGCTTCAAGGCCACCCTGCTGGGCTCGGTCAGCCTGCACGTCACCCAGCACGCGCCGTGTCCGGTGACCGTGGTGCGCGACTGACGACGGGCGGGCCCGCGCCTCCTCGCTCCGGACCGGACCGAGGACGCGCGGGCCCGCCCCGTCCGTCACAGCTCCACGACGTCCGCGACCGCGCAGGCCACGTTGTCGGGCGCGCCCGCCGCCCCGGCCAGCGCAACCAGCTCGCGCACCGCCGTGCCGGGGCCGTCCGCCGCGGCGAGCACCCGGGCCAGGTCCGTACCCTCGACGACCGCCGACAGCCCGTCCGAGCAGAGCAGATAGCGGTCGCCGGGCCGGGCGTCGCGGACGTCCAGATCGGGGCCTGAGCCGTACGGACCGCCGCCGGCCAGGACCTTGAGCAGCATCGCCCGCTGCGGGTGCGAGAACGCCTCCTCCTCGGTCAGCGAACCGTCGTCGATCATCGACTGGACCAGGCTGTGGTCGTGCGTGATCCGGAACAGCTCGCCGTCGCGCAGCAGATACGCCCGCGAGTCCCCGATGTGCACCAGGCCCAGCTGCGATCCCGTCCACACCATCGCGGTCAGCGTCGTCCCCGACTCCTGGGGCTCCCCGCCGCCGCTCGCCGCGACCGCGTCCCGCACCGCCCGCGCGGCCTGTTCCGCCGCGTCGTGCAGCCTGTTCAGCAGCTCCCCGGCCGGCACCCCGCCCAGCGCGACCGGCTTCAGCGCCTCGATGGCCGCGGTGCTCGCCCCCGCGCCGCCCGCGCCGAAGCCGTCGGCGACCGCGAGCAGCCGGGCCCCGGCGTAGGCCGCGTCCTGGTTGGTCTCCCGTACCGCACCGGCGTCGGTGCCCGCCGCGTACCGGATTCCGAGCGTTCCCACCTGTGTCATGACATCCTCCGTCGACAACTGGTCGATGAGGAAGGCCGCGAGGTCGCGCCGGGCCGCCGTCTCGGCCTCGACCTGCGCCCAGTACGCCCGGATCTCCGCCGCCGCCGCGCCGGGTTCCAGCGCGATCACCCGCGTGATCCGGGCGAGCGGCATCCCGATGCGGCGGAGCCAGGCCACCAGCCGGGCCGTCCGCGCCTGCGCCGGGTCGTAGTACCGGTAGCCGTTCACCGGATCGACCAGGGCGGGCGCCAGCAGACCGAGCTCGTCGTAGCGGCGCAGCGCCTTGGCGGACAGCCGGGACAGCCGGGCGAACGCCCCGATCGTCACCAGTCCCGCACCGGGCGCGCGCCCCTGGCCCTCGTCCGTCACCTCACGCCTCCTCATACCGGGCGGGTTCCGTTCCCTCCCGGCACACGCGATCCTTGGCCTTCCCCCATGGAGAAGGTCAAGGATCGCTCACGGAGGCGGTCCGGGACGCGGCGCCCGGCTCAGTCCTCCCGGGTGTAGAAGGTGTAGAACGCGGCCAGCAGCATGCCCGCGCCGGTCAGCAGTCCGAGGACCGAGGCGGCCAGCACGCTCTTGCCGGACAGGCTGTAGAGGAAGCCGACCGAACCACCGAACAGCGCGCCGTACGCGACCGCCCTGAGCTCGCGCGGCAGGCTCTTCTGCACCCGGCCCAGACCGAAGCAGAGCGCCGCGAGCACGGCGCCGGAGACGAGTCCGAGCGCCAGCTGCGTGCCGGTGAGCACACCGCCGCCGCGGACGATGGAGGTCGCGTACCAGCCGAGGATCACGCCGAGCGTGACGGGAACGGCCCAGCTGAGCGTCGAGTGGCGCTGAGCACGCGCGCGCGTTCCGCGTGCCTGCACCGAAGCATGTGCGGCCATGGCAGAGAGCTCCTTCCGTCGCCCCCGCTTTCCTCCAGAGCACACCCGGCCGGGCCGCCCGGCAACTCGGATGGGCTACGGCCCGGAGCGCGCCGCCGTCATCCGGGATTCCCTGGTGGGGTGCGGACCTACTTCTCGGCGGCTCTCTCGGCGGTGCTCCTGGTGCTGCTCGCCGTCCTGGTGCCGCTGAGCGCGCTCTCCGCCTGGGTCGACCTGGAGATCGACGACACGGACCGGTACGTGGCCGCGGTGGCGCCGCTCGCCTCCGACGCCGATGTGCAGAACACCGTGGCCGATCTGATCACCGACGAGGCGATGAAGCAGATCGACGTGGGCCCGCTCCAGGACACCGTCCGCGACTTCCTCCACCAGGCCGTGCAGTCCTTCACCACCACGGCCGCGTTCCAGGACGCCTGGAACGCGGCCAACCGCACCGCCCACGAGGCCGTGACGGCGGCACTGGACGGGGAGAGCGGCGAGAGCGTCACCATCGACCTGGCGCCGGTGACGGAGAAGGTGAAGCAGAACCTGGTGGACAACGGGGTGCCGTTCGCCGACCAGATCCCCGTCCAGCACACCGACATCCAGATCATCTCCGCCGACCGCGCCGACCAGCTGCGCCAGAGCTTCCGCTGGCTCCGCGCCGCCAGTGTGTGGCCGGCCGTCGGCACGCTCGTGTTCGCGCTCCTCGCCGTCGTCGTGGCCTGGGTGCGCGGCGGACCGGGCCGCCGCGGCTCCGCGCTGGCCGCACTGGCCGCGACCGCCGTCGCCGGGGCCGGTTTCGCGCTCGGCGCGCTGGTGCTGCGCGGAGCGGTCGCACTGGCCCGCAACCGGGTGCTGGCCGAGGTGCCGGGCAGCGAGAGGGACGCGGCGGCCGCGGTGTACGACGCGCTGACGGGATCGCTGCGCACCACGGTGTGGATCGTCTTCGGTACGGGCCTCGCGGTGGCCGTGTGCGCGGTGGCGGCACGGATCTGGGCCCAGCGGGTGCTGCCGGTACCGTCCGGCCCATGACGGAACCGCTCCGCCGCTCCGTGCTCTGCTGCGCCGTGCTGCTCCTCGCGCCGGTGAGCCTCGTGATCGGTTTCCGGGCGGCCGGCGCCGACGGCCCCACCCCCGTCCCGCAGGCGCTTGCCTTCCTGCCCTGGCTCCTGGTGCCCGGCGCCGCCGGTCTCGGACTCGCCGCGCTGGCCCGCTGGCGCGGCGGCCTGGGGTGGGCGGCGGTCGTCCTCGCGCTGACGGTGTGGTTCGTGCGCCCGTACGGTCCCGGCGCCACGGGCGCGCACGGTCCGGTGCTGGCCCGGCTGGACGTCCTCACCTCCAACGTGGAGTTCGGGGAGGCGACGGACGCGCTGATCACCGCCGTCCGCCGGGAACGGCCGGACGTGGTCTTCGTCCAGGAGTGCGACCTCGGGTGCGCGGACGCCCTCGACGCCCGGGTCCCGGCCGCCTCCTACCCGTACCGCGAGGTCGTCCGGCTCGACGGCTCGCTCGGCTCGGCGATCCTCAGCAGGTTCCCGCTGCGCCCGGCGGGCCGGGTCGCCGGTGAGATGGCGATGCCTGGAGCGGTCGCCGTCGTGGCCGGCCGGGAGGTGCGGCTCCAGCTCGCGCACCCCATGCCGCCGGTCCCCGGCGGGGTCGCCCTCTGGCGCCGCGAGCTCGGCCGGATCCGGGACCTCGCCGCATCGGTCCGGGCGGCCCCCGCCGTCGTGGCCGGCGACTTCAACGCCTCCCAGGACCACGCCGCCTTCCGGGCCGTCCTGGACGCGGGCGGCCTCCACGACAGCGCCCGTCTCGCCGGCGCCTCCCGTACGTACTCCTGGCCCGCCGACCGCACCACACCGCTGCGCACCCAGATCGACCATGTGCTGGTCAGCGACGCGTTTTCGGTCCGCTCGGCCCGCTTCCTGCACCTCGCCGCCACCGACCACCGCGCCCTGCTCGTCGCCCTGGAACTGCACGGCGGCGGATGAGACCGGGCCCGTCCGTGCCGACGTGCGGGCGGGGACGCGCCGGGGAAGAGTGGAGGAGGTGACTGCCGGGGGCGACTGGGAGGTCTTCCGTATGCGAGCCATCGCCGTCAGCACGTTCCGGGCCGATCCCGCCCTGGTCGAGGTGCCCAAGCCGGACCCGGACACCGGCGAGGTGCGGGTGAAGATCGAGTACGCCTCCCTCAACCCGCACGACTGGCAGCGCGCTGACGGCGCCGGAGCCGATGCACTCCCCCTCCTCGTCGGCGTGGACTACGCGGGCCGCGTCGACATGATCGGCAGCGGCGACAACCGCTTCCGGGTCGGCGACCACGTCTTCGGCCGGGCCGGCGGACCCGCGGCGGGCCCCGGCACGTACTGCGACTACGTCTGCGTGCCGCAGGACTCCGCCATCGCCCTCGTCCCGCGCGGCCTCCATCCCCGGACCGCGGCCGCGCTGCCGTCCGCCGGCACCGCCGCGGCCCAGATCCTGGAGGCGGTGGCGCTGCGCGGCCACGAGACGCTGCTGGTCGTCGGGGCCGCCGGCGGTGTCGGCAGCTTCCTGACCCAGCTCGCCGCGGCCCGGGACGTCCGCGTGATCGCGGCGGTGCGGGGTGACGAACGGTCCAGGATGGGGTCGTTGGGCGCCACCGCGACACTCGACGTCACGGCGGGACCGGTGGCCGAGGCGATACGGGCGGCCTGCCCGGACGGCGTCGACGCGCTGGCCGACCTGGCCTCCGCGACCCCCGCGGCATTCGCCGCGCACGCCGCGGCGGTCCGGCCGGGCGGCATCGCGCTCTCCACCCTCGGCGTCGCCGCCGGGGCACCGCTCACCGGGGGAGTGCGGGGCATCGACTTCCGCCTCGATCCGAACCCGGTCCTGCTGGAGGTGCTGGCCGCGGGTGCCGCGGAGGGTGTCCTGCGCGTCCTCATCGACATCGAACTCCCCCTGGAGAAGGCCCCGCAGGCCCTAGACCGCAACCGGACCGGCGGGGCGCGCGGCAAGACCGTCATCGTGCTGCGGGAGAACGGCCACTGCTGAGAACGGCGCCGGCCGGACACCGCCGCGGCCGGCGGGCAGCCGCCCTCCGCACCTGCGAGCAGGCCCGACTGCATACGCTGGAGGTCCGGCCGGCCGACGGGCCGCAGGACATCGCAGCTGACCGCTGAGCGGCGGAGGGGGACGCATTGACCGGCACCGAGGCCGACGGACCCGCCCGGTCCACCCTGGCGCACCGGCGGGGCACGCCCCCCGTCTGGCTCCGCTACGGGCTGCGCCCCCAGCCCACCCCCGTCCCCTGGGCCGCCGTCGCCCGCGCCTCCGTGGCACTCGCCGCACCGCTCGCCGTCGGATTCGCCGCCGACCGGCCGGTGTACGGGGCGCTCGCCTCCATGGGCGCCCTGTCCGGCGTGATCGGCGACACCGCCGACGCGTACCGGATGCGCATCCTCAACATCGCCGTGCCACAGCTGTTCGGCGCCCTCGGCATCATGATCGGCACGCTCGTGTACGGCACCGGCTGGGCGGCCGTCGCCGTGCTCACGGCCATCGGTCTCGCCTCCGGGATGATGTCGACGATCGGCGCCGTCGCCTCCGTGTCCGGACTGCTGCTCCTGCTCAACTCCGTGGTCGGCGCCGGACTCCCGATGCCGGACCCGTGGTGGGTGGCACCGCTGCTGCTGACGCTGGGCGGACTGTTCGTCCTCGTCCTGACGCTGCTGGCCTGGCCGTTCAGGCGGAAGCTGCCGGAACGGGTCTCGGTCACCGGCACCTATCTCGCGGTCGCCGACCTGCTCGCCGCCGCGGGCACCGACGCGTACGAGGAGAAGCGACAGGCCGTCACCGACTCCCTCAACACCTCCTACGACCTGATCCTCGCCCGCCGTGCCCGCTACCACGGCCGCAGCGGCGCGATGGTGCGGCTGCTGTCCCAGCTGAACGTCGTCATCCCGCTGGTCGAGGCGGCCCCCGCGGTCCACGTGCGGCGGATCCGGCTCCCCGACGCGATCCCGGCGGCGGTGCGGGACCTGGCCGCCGACGTGGCGGAGACCCGCACCGGCGGCGACGGGCCCGGCCTGCCCGCCCCCGACTCGCCCGCCACCCGGGCGGTCGACAGCGCGCTGCGCCACGCGTTCACGGTCGTCCACAAGGCCGAACCCGATCCGTACAACGTCGACGACCGGCTGGGCCGCCCCGCCGCGCTCGGCGTACGCGTCCGCCGCGCGACCCGCAACGTCCTGTTCTCCGGCCCCTCCTGGCGGTACGGGCTGCGCCTCGCACTCTGCATCGGACTGGCCCAGGCGCTGACCTCACTGATCGACGTACCGCGCTCCTACTGGGTCGCGCTGACCGTCACCTTCGTGCTGAAGCCCGACTTCGGCTCCGTCTTCTCCCGCGGCGTCCTGCGCGCGGTGGGCACGGCCGCGGGGCTCGTCATCGCCGCGCCGGTGCTGGCCGAGGTGCCGCTCGGCTGGTGGGACGTGCCGGTGATGATGCTGCTCGCCGCGCTGATCCCGGCGCTCACGGCGAAGGGCTACGCCTTCCAGACCGCGGCCGTCACCCCGGTCATCCTGCTGCTGTCCGATCTGCTGAACCACCAGGGCGTGCACCTGGTCTGGCCGCGTTTCCTGGACAGCCTGATCGGCTGCGCGATCGTGCTGGTGGCCGGATATCTGCTGTGGCCGGAGAGCTGGCACACCCGGATCGGCCACCGGCTGGCCGACGCGGTGACGGACATCGCGGACTACGTGGCGTACGCGTTCGAGCCGGGCGGCGGAGGCGACCGGGCGGAACGGGTCCGGGCCCGGCGCCGCATCTACCGCGATCTGTCCTCCGTACGCTCCGAGTTCCAGCGCGCCCTGACCGAACCGCCCCCGACCGGCACCCGCGCCGCCGCCTGGTGGCCGCTGGTCGTCGCGGTGGAACGCATCGTGGACGCCACGACCGCGGCCCGGGTCCGCGTCAACCACGGCGCCCAGGAACCGGAACCGGAGGAAGTGGCCGCGGTCCGGGCCCAGCTCCGCGAACTGGCCGACGGACTGCGCGCGAGCGAGGTCCTGGTGGAGGTGCGCGCCGAACTCCCGGGCGACGAGGAGGGCGTACTCGCCCCGCTGCGCCAGGAGGTCGCGGCGGCACGGGCCATCGCCTCACCCGCGCCGTAGTGGTGGGCGGCGCCGGTCCGGCCCCGCGCCCGTCACTCCGCGGCGTCGGGGCCCGCGCCTCGCAGCCGGTCCATCTCGCGCCGGTCCCGCTTCGTCGGCCTTCCCGCGCCCCGGTCGCGTACCGGAATCTGGATCGCGGTCTCGCGCGGCGGCGGGGGCGGGCTGTTGTCGACGAAGCACTCCGCGGCCACCGGCGCCCCGACCCGCTTCTTCACGATCTTCGACACGACGACGACCCGGTCCCGGCCGTCGTGCCGCAGCCGCACCTCGTCGCCGACGCGCAGCGCCTGGGCGGGCTTGGCGCGCTCACCGGCGACCTTCACATGACCCGCGCGGCAGGCGGCGGCCGCCTGCGCGCGGGTCTTCGTGAGCCGGACCGACCAGATCCAGACATCGACCCGAACGCTGCCCGCCGCCTGCGGCGCCTCACCGGAAACCATGGTCCGACTCTAGTCCGGCAGACTCCGGTGCGGCGGGCACGCACGGAACCGGGCACCAGGCACCACGCCTCAGCCTCAGGGATCAGCCGAAGGAGCTGATCACCTCGGCCATCGGGTAGCTGTACACCTCCCGCTTGCACACCCCGCACTTGCTCGGCGCGTGCTCGCTCAGCGACCAGAGCCGCGGCGGGAAGCCGTCACCCCGCCCGTGCGCGAGGTAGAGGTCCTCGGGGCCGAAGGACGTCTGCAGGGTCTTCGTGTTGCCGACGAGCTCGCCGTTCGCCCCGACGGAGGCCTGGAGCAGCCGCCCGTTGTCGTAGGCGTTGCTGCGGTGGAAGTACCACTTGCCCTCGTACCGCATCGCACCCTGGATCTTGTGCCACAGGTCCTCGTCGCCGAACTTCGCGCCGGCCGGCAGGCCGTACGCCTGGTCGGCGCCCGCGGTCGTCCCGGCCGCGCCCTCGACCGCCGCTGTCAGCGCGGTCATCGGGTAGGCGCCGACGCGCCCGGGGCTGCTGCCGCCGTTGTTGGTGTTGCAGTACTCGCCGAGGACCATGTGGTCGGTCCCGGTGCGGTCCAGCGAGATGTACGAGGCCTTCGGCCGGCCGGTGGCGTAGCACTGGTTGCCGCTGGTGGTGCCGGTGTTCTTGGCCGTGGTGAACTTCAGCGTGGCCACCTGCGGCATGACGTAGCGGTAGCCGTATCCGTACCAGACGTTGCTCTGCCGGCCGATCAGCTTCTTGTCCCGGACGTTGCTGACGAGTCCGTCCGGCGTCGGGTCGTCGACCGTGTCGTCGTTGTCGGGGTTGAGGTCCATGATCCTGCGGAGGTCGAAGACCCGCATGCCGTTGGCGGTGTCGGCGACGTACAGGTAGTCGCCGTACCAGACCATGCCGCCCGCGTGTATGCCGTTCTGCGCGGCGCAGCCGGTCACGACGACGGGGTTGCACCGGCCCTCACGCGCGTGGAGGGCGTCGAAGGATATGTGGTCCTTGGAGTTCATGTACGGCCACACCAGCAGCACATGGCGGTACATCCCGGTCGCCCGGTTGAAGAAGGTGACCCGGATGCCCTTCTCGTTGCAGGCGTCCGACGCGGAGCTCCGCAGACAGTCGTCGCGGCCCGCGATGTAGTCGCTGCGCCCCGGGTTCGCCGCGTCGTAACCGCCCACGGCGACCGGCTCGGCGTTCGACGTGCCCCAGTCCTCGTCCTCCTGGGCGTCCGAGACGCCGGAGATGGCCTGCGGCACCCACTCCGAGGACGTGGCGTCGTCGCTCTTCCAGCAGACGCGGTGGCTGACGGTGAGGTCGGGTCCGTAGATGCCGGCGGTCCCGCAGTCGGCAGCCGGCCGGTTGGCCTGTTCCATCAGTTCGGTGAGGCCCTGCTTGGGCAGGCCCGCGTCCAGCCCGGTGACCAGGCCGGACAGGTCCGTGCCCTTGGCCAGCCTGAAGTCGGCGGGACGGCCCGGCACCACGGCGGCCGGGGCGCCCCTGCTCGCACCGGCCGTTCCGGTACCGGCCAAGTCGTCCTGTTCACCCTCGGGTTCGTCGTCGAACCCGTCGTCCGGCATGCCCTCGTGGCCCGGCACGGGGTCGTCCACGGCCGGGACCGACGAGGCCGGCCCGGTCGCGGGGGCCGCGTTCGCGCCCACGGCCGGGGCAAGGCCTGAAAGCATCGCCCCGGCTGCCACGGCACAGGCCACGAGTCGTGTTCGGCGGGATGGGTTCTTCATACGAGAGCCCTTCTTGTCACACAGACGGACAACGGACACCGGTGTGCCTGACTGATCGTCAGACACGTCGGCCGAACACGCTAGTAACGCCGCCGTGCACCTCAGGGCGGATGGGAGAGACCTGCCGACGACATCCATGAGGTCCGCACAGCCCGGTCACAGGGACTCGGTCCGGGATCGGTTGCGGCTCGGTTGCGGCTCGGTTGCCCGACAGGCGGGCCGCACCGACGAAGGGCCGGATCCGGCCGCTAACCTTACGTATCCGCCCTGGCCAGGGATCAATTCCCGCAGTACGGACATTCATCGCACCCAACTCACGTGAAAGGCCTCGCCCATGGGCATTCGGAGCTTGCTGCGCAAGGTGTTCGGCCGTGACCGCACGGAGCAGGACGAGCCGACGACGGCCACGGTCCCGCCCCAGGGCGAGCGCACCCTGTCCACGGAGTCGGAGTCGGTGGCGGTGGACGAGCCGGTTGCGCAGGCCGAGCCGGCGACCGAACCCGCCCCGGCCGTCAAGGCGTCGGTCCCGGCCCCGGCCACGGCATCCCGGACCACCGCGTCCCGGACCGCGACGGACGACGGCGGTCTGGCGACGGACCTGGTGGCCGCTGCCTTCGACAAGGCGGCCGCGCCCGCCCCCGAGGCCGCTCCCAAGTCCGCCCCCACGGTTCCGTCACAGGGCTCCGGCCCGCGGACGAAGGCCGCGGAGCCCGCGAAGCCGGTGGAGACCGTGAAGCCGGTGGAGACCGTGAAGCCCGCGAAGCCGGTGGAGGCCGTGAAGCCCGCGAAGCCGGTGGAGCCTGCGGAGGCCGTGAAGCCGGTGGAGCCTGCGGAGGCCGTGAAGCCGGTAGAGGCGGTGGAGCCGCCGGTCGAGACCCCGGCCCCCGCCGCCGTGGCCGAGCCGATCGCCGTCGAGCCCGAGGCCCCCGCCGCCGTCGAGCCCGAGGCCACCCCCGCCGTCGTCGAGCCCGAGGCCGCCCCCGCCGTCGAGCACGAGGCCACCCCCGCGCCCATCACCATCGACATGGACCCGGAGCCCGAACCGGAACCCGAACCGGGCCCGGCTCCGATCGCCGCAGCCGTGGCCGAGCCGGAGCCGGTCGCCGCGCCCGAGCCGGTCGCCATTGCTGTCGCCGCGCCCGAGCCGGTCGCCGTTGCTGTCGCCGTACCCGTGGCCGAGCCCGTGGCCGAGCCCATCGCCGCGCCCGAGCCGGTCGCCGCGACCCCGGCCCCGGACATCGCCGCCCCCGCCGGCAAGCCCGCGCTCACCCTCGCCAAGGTCAAGGCCCGTGCGCCCGAGCTCGTGGGGCCGTACAAGGCCGCCCAGGCCGGGCTGAAGGCGCACGGACTCACCGGCCTGCGCGCCACCGTCTACCTGGTGCTCGACCGCTCGGGCTCCATGCGGCCGTTCTACAAGGACGGCAGCGCCCAGCACCTGGGCGACCGCACGCTCGCGCTCGCCGCGCACCTCGACGAGAGCGCCACCGTCCAGGTCGTGTTCTTCTCTACCGACATCGACGGCACCGGCACGGTGGAGCTGGACGCGCACGAGGGCCGGATCGACCAGCTGAACGCCGGTCTCGGACGCCTCGGCCGGACGAACTACCACCGGGCCGTCGAAGAGGTCGTCGCGCACTACGAGAAGTCCGGGGCGACCGGCCCGGCGCTGGTGGTCTTCCAGACGGACGGCCCGCCGGACGTCAAGCAGGCCGCCCGCCAGGCGCTGGCGGACGCGGCCCGGCTGCCGCTGTTCTTCCAGTTCGTCGCGTTCGGCGACGCGGACGCGAAGGGCTTCGAGTTCCTGCGGAAGCTGGACGCCCCGAACGCCGGCTTCTTCCACGCGGGACCCGCCCCGCGCGAGGTCCCGGACGCCGCGTTCTACCGCGAGGTCCTCGCCGCGCTCCCCGCCTGGGTCTCGGCCGGCGCCTGATCCGCCGGCAGGCGTACGGTCACGGCGAGCCCGCCCTCCGGGCCCGGCACCGCCGTGACCGTACCGCCGTGCGCCACCGCTATGGAGCGGACGATCGAGAGGCCGAGCCCCGAGCCCGGCCCCATCCGGTCCTTGCCCTCACCGCGCCGGAACGGCTCGAACAGACCGGGAATGTCCGCCGCGTCCACCACCGGACCGGTGTTGCGCACCTCCAGCAGCACCCCGTCCCCCGCCGGTACCAGGGACACCCGCACACTCCCGCCGGGGACGTTGTACGTCACCGCGTTGGCCAGCAGGTTGGCCATCAGCCGGGCCAGCAGCAGCCGGCTTCCGCGCACCGCGCAGCGCCCGGCGTCGACCGCCACCCCCGGGTGCCGGGCCGCCTCCTCCGCGACCACCCGGTCCAGCTCCACGGTCTCCCGCTCGCTCCTCTCCAGCCCGCGCTCGCTGCGCGCCAGCACCAGCAGCCCCTCGATGAGCCGTTCGCTGCGCCGGTTGTTGTCCAGCAGCGTCTGCCGGGTCCGTACGAGATCGTCCGGTGTCGGGTCCTCCAGCCCCACCTGGATCGCCGCCCGCTGGGTGGCCAGCGGGGTCCGCAGCTCGTGCGAGGCGTTGGCGATGAACCGGCGCTGGCTGTCGAACGCCTTCTCCAGCCGGGCCAGCAGCGCGTCCAGGGTGTCGCCCAGCTCCTTGAGCTCGTCGTCGGGGCCGTGGGAGGCGATCCGCTCGTGCAGCGTGTGCTCGGAGAGCCGGCGCGCCTTCGCGGTCATGGCGTGGACGGGGCGCAGCACCCGCCCGGCCGTCCACCACCCGACGCCCACCGCGCACGCCGTCATCACCAGCAGGGCGGCCGCGGACCAGTAGAGCAACTGGTCCCCGGCCGCGTCGCTGACGTGGTCGGTGAGGTCGTAGACGGTCGGCGGCCCGAGGCTGCGCCGGGTGACGAGGGGGCCGTTGACCGCGTAGCCGGGCTGGACGACCGCGGCGGTACGGGCGATGGCGCGGGCCTGCGAGTCCGTACCTGCGCGGGAGGCGAGGTTGACCGTGGCGAGGAGCGCGGTCCCGAGGACCAGGAACACCCCGCCGTACACGAGGGCGATCCGGGTCCTGATCGTGGCGTGCGGCACCCGGGCCGGTCGCCTCACAGGGCGTACCCCACGCCCTGCACGGTGCGGATCAGGGCCGGTTCGCCGAGCTTGCCGCGCAGCTTGCTCATGCAGACGCGGACGGCGCCCGTGAAGGGGTCGGCGTTGGCGTCCCAGGCCCGCTCCAGGAGCTCCTCCGCGCTGACCGTTCCGCCGTCGGCCTCCAGCAGCAGCTGGAGCACGGTGAACTCCTTGGGCGAGAGGTCCAGCTCCCGGCCGTCCCGGGTCGCGGTGCGGCGCACGGTGTCGAGCCGGATGCCGTGCCGCACCAGCTGCGGCGGCACGGGGCGGGCGCTGCGCCGCCGCAGGGCGCGGACCCGGGACACCAGCTCGGGGAACTCGAACGGCTTGCCCAGGTAGTCGTCGGCGCCCAGGTCGAGCCCGGAGACGCGGTCCTCCATGGTCCCGGCGGCCGTCAGCATCAGGATCCTGGTCCGGGAGCCGGCGGCGACCAGTCCGCGGGCCACGTCGTCGCCGTGCACCCGGGGCAGATCGCGGTCCAGGACGACGACGTCGTAGTCGTGCAGCCCCAGGTAGGCCTGGGCGGCATCACCGCTGTACACCGTGTCGACGGCGAACCCGGCCCGCCGCAGCCCGGTGGCGACCAGCTCCGCCAGGATCTCCTCGTCCTCGGCGACCAGTACCCGCATCGTGATGTCCCCTGCCTCGTGCATGCGTGTCCACTCCCTCCCAGGATGCGTCTTTGCTACGGGAAGGGATGTTTCGCAAAGCTCTCCGTTCCGGTGCCGGGTTTATCGGTGTGAGGGGATCTCCCCCGGACCGTTAGGATTTCGACCATGGCGGCCACTGGATCCGAGAAGCAGGCGGCGACGGCGTTCTACGTCTCGACCCCCATTTACTACGTCAACGACGCTCCTCACCTGGGCCACGCCTACACGACCGTCGCAGGCGACGTGCTCACCCGCTGGCACCGCCAGCGCGGCGAGAAGGTGTGGTACCTCACCGGCACGGACGAGCACGGTCAGAAGATCATGCGCACGGCCGAGGCAAACGACGTCACGCCCCAGGCGTGGTGCGACAAGCTCGTCGAGGAGGCCTGGAAGCCCCTCTGGGAGCACCTCAACATCGCGAACGACGACTTCATCCGTACGACGGAGAAGCGGCACACCGACCGGGTGCAGGAGTTCGTGCAGGACCTGTACGACAAGGGCGAGATCTACAAGGGCGGGTACGAGGGCCCGTACTGCGTGGGCTGCGAGGAGTACAAGCTCCCCGGCGATCTCATCGAGGACGAGGCCGGCGTCAAGCTGTGCCCGATCCACAAGAAGCCGGTGGAGATCCTCAAGGAGGAGAACTACTTCTTCAAGCTCAGCGAGTACGGTCCGAAGCTGCTGGAGTTCTACGCGGCCAACCCCGGCTTCATCCAGCCGGAGTCCGCGCGCAACGAGATCGTGAACTTCGTCAAGCAGGGCCTCCAGGACCTGTCGATCTCCCGCTCGACGTTCGACTGGGGCGTCCCGGTCCCGTGGGACGACAAGCACGTCATCTACGTGTGGATCGACGCGCTGCTCAACTACGCGACGGCGGTCGGCTACGGCGCCAACCAGGAGAAGTTCGACGGTACGTTCCCGGCGAACGTGCACCTGATCGGCAAGGACATCCTGCGCTTCCACTCGGTCATCTGGCCGGCGATGCTGATGGCGCAGGGGCTGCCGCTGCCCGGCAAGGTCGTCGCCAACGGCTGGCTGATGGTCGGCGGCGAGAAGATGTCGAAGTCGAACCTGACGGGCATCAAGCCTCAGGACCTGACCTCGCACTTCGGCGTGGACGCCTACCGCTGGTACTTCCTGCGGGCCATCGCCTACGGCAGCGACGGCTCGTTCTCCTGGGAGGACTTCACCGCCCGCTACACCTCCGAACTCGCCAACGACTACGGCAACCTGGCCTCGCGTCTCGCGGCCATGGTCGGCAAGTACTTCGGCGGCGCGCTGCCGGCGGCCACCGCCGCGGGCGAGGCCGAGCAGGCGGTCCAGGAGGGCCTGGCCAAGGCGGTCGCCACGGCCGATCTGAAGATCGGCGAGGAGCTGGACTTCCAGGGCGGCATCCTGGCGGTCTTCGACTTCGTGAAGCAGGTCAACGGCTACATCACGGAGCAGGAGCCGTGGAAGGTCGCCAAGGACACGTCCGACGAGGGCCAGGCCCGCCTCGCGACGATCCTCTACACGGCCGCCGAGGCGCTGCGCGGTGTCGCGGTCCTGCTGAACGCCGTCATGCCGGACACCTCCCAGAAGCTGTGGGAGTCGCTGGGCGCCGAGGAGTCCCTGGGCGCGCTGGCCGGCCAGCACGTGCAGGACGCGGGCACCTGGGGCCTGCTGCCGGCGGGTGCGACGGTGACGAAGGGCGCGGTGCTGTTCCCACGCCTGGAGGAGAAGCCGTAGGCCCCTTGCGGGGCCGGGTCCTCGGTTGTTGCTTGCCCCCGGCCCGGGGCTGGGGTCTCTGTCCTCAAGCGCCGGACGGGCTTGGTGGGGGCGCCGAGCCCCGCGGGGTGCGCCCGCGCCAGTGGGTGGGGGTCCGGGGTCCCTCCAGGGCGTCTCCTCGAACGACGAACGTTTCCAGTCCCACGCAGCGAAACCCCGGTATGTGTTCGTCGTCCTGCGGGGACTCCCCTGCACGCCCCCGAACCCGAGCCCGTCGTGCGCCCGCACCCCCGGTTCTTCCACCGGTGGTGCCACCGGGGGTGCGGGCGCACGCCGGCGTCGGGTGGGGCCGTGCAGGGGCGTCCCCGCAGGAAAATGGCGTACTACCCGGCCCCGGCAACGGAGTGCGTTGCCACGCCAGTTTCTGAGGAGACGCCCCGGAGGGGCCCCACCCCCACCCACCGGGCAACGGCGCCGCCCCGCGGGGCACCCGCACAAAGCCGGCCCGTCCGGCGCTTGAGGACAAAGACCCGCACCCGGACCGGCGGCACCCCACAACAAGGACCCGGCCCCAAAGGGGCCTCAGCGGCTCAGCGACGCCGCGTCCCCCATCACGATGACGGGCTCCTTCGCCGGGTCGAGCACGCCCAGGAGTTCCTCCATCCGGTCCTCGGTGACCGAGACGCAGCCCTGGGTGGGGCCGCCGTGGTCGACGTGGATCCAGATGCCGCCGCCGCGTTCGTCGCCCAGGGGCCGGGTGTGGTCCAGGGGCGAGGTGCCGGGGAGGCGGTTGTAGTCGATGGCGATGACGTAGTCGAACGAGCCCTCCAGCGGCTCCCCGTGGAAGCCCTCGCCCTCCACCTTGAAGTCCGGGCTCAGGTCGTACGGGAAGGCCGTGTCCGGCGGGTCGAGGCGGCCGCCTGCCGCGGTCAGGGTGAAGACGCCGACGGGTGAGCGCAGATCGCCCTCCCAGTGCTCGGCCGTCCAGCCGTTCAGCGCGTTGTGGGCGGGCCAGGGCGCCAGGGCGGGCCGCCAGCCCACGGCCGGGTCGTCCCGGGTGTAGAGCACGGCCGTGGAGCGGTTGGAGTCCGGGGACTCCCCGGTGACGACGAACGCCTGATGGGCCCCGGCCGGGATCTGCGCCCGTGTCCGCGGCCCGAGCCCGGGGATCTCCTGCGGCGGGGCGGGCGGTACGACGGAGGCCCGGGGCCCTGCGGGTGCGCCGGGTGCTCCGGCTGCTCCGGCTGCCCCGGGCGGTCCGGGCACGCCGGTGGCGCCCGCGCCCTTCGTGGTGGCACGGCCCCCGTCCCACCCGGCAAGGGTCCCCGAGCCGTACCCGGCCAGCAGCAGCAGGAGGGCGGCGCAGACGACGTACGGGAGGCGCAGCGGGACGCGCGGGCGGGGCAGGGGCACGGAGGGCTCCTCAGCGGTCGGTGACGAAGCCACGGGGCTCCGGCGGACCTGGTCCGGAGTCCGCTGTGCCGATGTCGGCCCAGGCAGTCTTTGCCGCAGCCGGACTCCGCCAATCCGGCGCCGGGGCCATCCGGGTCTCACCGTTCGGGTGATTCGTGTACTTGTATGCACACAGCCATGCGTTCGGGAGCGCCGTGCTCACCGCCGAACGGACGCGGAACAGCCCCCGGCCGATGGCCGGGGGCTGTTTCACGTGAAACCCGGGGGCACCCCCCCGGAGCTTGCGCGGGCTACTTCTCGGTGGCGTCCTTGGCGGCCGCGACCGGCTTGCGGAGCTGGATGTTCAGCTCGCGCAGGCGGGTCTCGTCCAGCACCGTGGGCGCGCCCATCATCAGGTCCTGGGCGTTGCCGTTCAGCGGGAAGGCGATCGTCTCGCGGATGTTGGGCTCGTCGGCCAGCAGCATCACGATGCGGTCGACGCCGGGGGCGATGCCGCCGTGCGGCGGGGCGCCGAGGCGGAAGGCGCGGAGCATGCCCGCGAACTCGTGCTCGACGGTCTCACGGTCGTAGCCGGCGATCTCGAAGGCCTTGAGCATCAGCTCGGGCTCGTGGTTACGGATGGCGCCGGAGGACAGCTCGATGCCGTTGCAGACGATGTCGTACTGCCAGGCGAGGATGTCGAGCGGGTCCTTCTCCTCAAGGTCCTTCAGGCCGCCCTGGGGCATCGAGAAGGGGTTGTGCGAGAAGTCGATCTTGCCGGTGTCCTCGTCCTTCTCGTACATCGGGAAGTCGACGATCCAGCAGAACCGGAAGACGCCCTCCTCGAAGTGGCCGGCGCGCTTGGCGGCCTCGACGCGGACGACGGACATGATCTTGGAGACCTCGTCGAACTCGCCGGCGCCGAAGAACACGGCGTGGCCCGGGACGAGGGAGAGGCGCTCGGTGAGCGTCTTGACGTCGGTCTCGGTGAGGAACTTGGCGATCGGACCGGCCAGCTTGCCGTCCTCGCCGACGCGCACCCAGGCCAGGCCCTTGGCGCCGTGCTCGACGGCGTAGTCGCCGAGGCCGTCGAAGAACTTCCGGGACTGGCCCGCGGTGTCCGGCACCGGGAGGGCGCGGACGTGCTTGCCGGCGAAGGCCTTGAACTCCGAGTCCGCGAAGACGTCGGAGATGTCGACGAGCTCCAGCTTGGCGCGCAGGTCGGGCTTGTCGTTGCCGTACTTCAGCATCGACTCGCGGAACGGGATGCGCGGGAACGGCGAGGTGACGTGGCGGCCGTTGCCGAACTCCTCGAAGAGCTCGGTCATCAGCTTCTCGATCGGGCGGAAGACGTCCTCCTGCTCGACGAAGGACATCTCGACGTCGAGCTGGTAGAACTCGCCCGGCGAACGGTCGGCGCGGGCGTCCTCGTCGCGGAAGCAGGGCGCGATCTGGAAGTAGCGGTCGAAGCCGGAGATCATCAGCAGCTGCTTGAACTGCTGCGGGGCCTGCGGCAGCGCGTAGAACTTGCCCGGGTTCAGCCGGGACGGGACGACGAAGTCACGGGCGCCCTCGGGGGAGGTCGCGGTGAGGATCGGCGTCGCCATCTCGTTGAAGCCGAGGGCGACCATCTTGGCGCGGATCGAGGCGATGACGGCCGAGCGCAGCATGATGTTGCGGTGCATGCGCTCGCGGCGCAGGTCGAGGAAGCGGTACTCCAGGCGCCGCTCCTCGTTGACGCCGTCCTCGGCGTTGATCGTGAAGGGCAGCGGGGCGGCCTCGCCCAGCACCTCCACCGCGGTGACCTCGATCTCGATCTCGCCGGTCGGGAGCTCCGGGTTGACGTTGTCGGCGCCGCGGGCGGAGACCTTGCCGTCGATCCGTACGACGGTCTCCTTGGTGAGCTTCGCCAGCGCGTCGTTGCCCGGGGTGCCGGGGCGGGCGACGAGCTGCACCAGACCGTAGTGGTCGCGCAGATCGATGAAGAGGATGCCACCCAGGTCTCGGCGATTGTGCAGCCAGCCGCTCAGCCGGACGTCGGTGCCGACGTCAGAGGCGCGGAGCTCGCCGCAGGTGTGGGACCTGTACCGATGCATCGTCGTTCATCCAGTCTTCGCGGTTGGGGGCGGATTCAGCCTCCCCAGGCTACCGCCCGCGACCGGGCCGTTTCATTGCCATTGTCCGGAGCAAGATCGTCGGCGGGGGGCGGGAACACGGCCCTCGGTGGCGTTTGAGTGCTACATCTTCCTAAAGTGGGGCAATGCGCACCGAGGATGTCCTGGCCGCGACCGCGACCGGTCTTTGGCGCTGGGACAACGGAGCCGGGACGGTCACGCTCGACGCGGAAGCGGCCCGGCTGCTGGAGCTGCCCGCCGAGCACGGCGTCTTCCGCGAGTCCGAGGTGCGCTCGCGCTTCCATCCCGTCGACTGGAACGAGATCTACGGAGTGGTGAACCTCGCGGTCGCCGAGGGCACGCTCGCCGAGGCCCGGGTGCGGATCGTGGACGAGCACGGCCGGGTACTGCGTACCGTACGGAGCCGTTCCAAGCCCCTTCCGCCGGAGGCGGGCAACGAGACGGACTACGTGCTGGTCGGCACCCTCCAGGAGGTCGCCGAACCGCAGCCCGGCACCACCGGGGCGCACACCCCGATCACCGGGGACTGGCGGCGGTCCCGCGAGGCGTTCCTGCTGGACGCGGGGCGGGCGCTGGCCGAGGCCCGGTCGACGGCCGAGGTGCTGCGGGTCGCGTACTCGCTGTCCATGCCCGGCTTCTCGCCCGAGGGTCTCGCGGTCTTCGGGGTCGACGGCGAGCGGCTGACCATCGTCGGGCACCACGGGCACACCACGGGCGACGAGGGCCCCTTCACGGACATGCCGCTGGAGACCGACTACCCGGCCGCCGAGGTGGTCAGGACCGGGCGGGCGATCTATCTGCCGTCACCGGAGGAGTACCGGGACCGCTACCCGGCCACCTGGCCGCTGGCCCGGCGGTTCGGGCGACGCTCCTGGGCCTTTCTGCCGCTGATCGTGGCGGGGCGCACGATGGGCACCTGGATGGCGGGGTTCCGGCACCCGGTGTCGTTCTCGCCGGACGAGCGGTCGGTGCTGACGACCGTGGCCCGGATGCTCGCCCAGGCGCTGGCCAGGGCGGGGATCGCGGAGACCGAGCGGGAGCTGTCGCAGGGGCTTCAGCGCTCGATGATGCCGTCCCTGGGACCGGACATCCCGGGGATGACGGTGGCCGCCCGCTACGTACCGACCGGCGGCGGCCTCCAGGTCGGCGGCGACTGGTACGACATGATCCCGCTGCCCAGCGGCCGCATCGCCCTCGTCATCGGCGACGTCCAGGGCCATGACGTACGGGCAGCCGGGCTGATGGGCCAGCTGCGGATCGCGCTGCGGGCGTACGCCTCCGAGGGGCACCGCCCGGACGCGGTGCTCTCGCGCGCCTCGCGCTTCCTCTCCGGGCTCACCGACGCGTACGAGGACGGCGAGCAGACGGGTGCGCGCTTCGCGACCTGCCTGTACGCGGAGGCGGACCCGGTGACCGGCACCCTCGACATCGCCCGGGCCGGCCACCCCGACCCCGTGGTGATGACCGCCGACGGGACCGCCGTCATCCGGCAGACCGAGGGCGGGCTGCCGCTCGGCATCGAGGCGGACGCGGACTATCCGACGACCCGGATCACACTGGAGCCGGGAGAAACGATCATGCTGTGCACGGACGGGCTGATCGAGACCGGCGGCCACGACCTGGCCACCGGCTGGGTCCGGCTCCGGCCGGTCCTGGAGCGGCACACCGACGACCTGGAGAAGCTGGCGGACTCGCTGGTGCAGGCCGTGCACGGGCCGACCTCGCACTACACGACGGGGCCGCTCGCCGACCGGCGCGAGGACGACATCGCGGTCCTGCTGCTGCGGCGCGAGGCCTCCCCGGCGCAGCTGACCGCGCCCCGCAGGACCGTGCTGACCATCGCGCAGGCCGCGCCGGAGCGGATCGCCGCGGCCCGGCAGCTGCTGCGCGAGATGCTGCACGACTGGGCGGACCCGGAGCAGGTCGACTCGGCCGTGCTGATGGTGTCCGAGATGTGCACGAACGTGCTCGTCCACACGGACGGCGACGCGCTGATGGTCGCGCAGGCGACCGGGGAGCACGGCGAGCGGCGGCTGCGGGTCGACGTGTCCGACGGCAGCGACGAGCTGCCGCACAAGCGGCGGCCCGGCGAGATGGCGTCCAGCGGCCGGGGCCTGCTGCTGATGGAGATGCTCGCCCACGCGTGGGGGGTCGATCCGCGGGGCGCGGGCAAGTCGATCTGGTTCGAGCTGGACGAGGCGGCGGAGCAGGCTCCGTCGTAGCCGTGGGGCTCTACGGCGTTCCCGGCGTTCCCGGCGCGGGCTCCCCGGGCGGTCCCGCCGATGGCCCCGCGGATGATGCCTCAGGGCCCTCCGGGCGGCCCTTGCGCAGTTCGCCGATGATGCCGAAGACCGCGGCGCACACCGGGACCGCGAGCAGCATCCCCAGCAGACCCGCCACGCTGGCCCCGGCGGTCAGCGCGATCATGATCATGGCGGGGTGCATCTGCACGGTCCGGCTCTGGATCATCGGCTGCAGGATGTGCCCCTCCAGCACCTGGACGGCGAGGACGATGCCGAGCGCCCAGAGCGCGATCGCGAACCCCCGGTCCGCCAGCGCCACCAGAACCGCGACGGCCCCCGACAGGAAGGCGCCCAGATAGGGGATGTAGGCGCCGACGAAGACCAGGGCGCCGAGCCCCACCGCGCCCGGCACCCGCAGGATCAGCAGGCCGACCGTGATGCAGACCGCGTCGATGAGCGCGATGAAGGTCGTCCCGCGCATGAAGCCCTCGACCGCCTCGAAGGCGCGGCGGCCCATCGCTTCGACCAGGTCACCGGTGCCCCGGGGGGCGATGGAGTGCGCGAGTTTCACGGCCCGGTCCGAGTCGCGCAGGAAGAAGAAGGTCAGCAGGAGGGAGAGCACGGCGGTGGCGATGAACGAGCCGACGAGGCTGATGCCGGAGAGGATCCCGCCCGCGGCGCTCGCGCCGAACTTCTCGACGAGCTTCTTGGCGTTGTCCGCGAGGGCGTCCACGTTCGCCCCGTCCTCCAGCCCGAAGTGGTCGATGACCCACTGTCCGGCGTCCTTGAGCGAGTCGACGATCTGGTCGCCGGTCTCGATGAGCGCCGCCACCACGATGTAACCCGCGCCGCCGCCCACCGCGACGAGCAGGGCGCAGGTGACGCCGGCGGCCAGCGAGCGGTTCACCCCGTGGGCGGTCATCCGCCGGTGGACCGGGCCGAGCAGCGCCGTACCGAGCAGCGCGAGGAGGACCGGCGTGACGGCGGTCTTGAGGACGATGCAGAGGAAGATGGCGACAGCGGCGACACCGGCGACCAGCAGGACGACACCGCACCAGGCGGCCGTACGCCGGGCGACCTCGGGCAGGAGGGGCTTCTGGGTCTGCACCCCCTCAGCCGATCACGCCGCGGGAGCCGTGTCCCGCCCGTGCCGCCGTACGGGTGATGGACCGTCATACGGCGGCAGCGGGACTCACATTCCGTGGACGGCGGGCACCGTGCCGAGGCGGCCGGCCTGGAAGTCCTCGAAGGCCTGCTTCAGTTCGGCCTGGCTGTTCATCACGAACGGCCCGTAGTGCGCCATCGGCTCCCGGATGGGACGGCCGCCGAGCAGCACGACCTCCAGGTCCGGGGTGTTCCCGTCCTGCTGCTCGTCCGCGCGGACGGTCAGCGAGGAGCCGGTGCCGAAGACCGCGGTCTGGCCCATGTGGACGGGACGGCGCTCCTGGCCGACGGTGCCGCGGCCCGCCAGCACGTACGCGAGGCCGTTGAAGTCCTCGCGCCACGGCAGCGTCACCTCGGCGCCGGGGCGCACGGTGGCGTGGATCATCGTGATGGGGGTGTGGGTGATGCCCGGGCCCTCGTGGCCGTCGAGCTCGCCCGCGATCACCCGGAGCAGCGCGCCGCCGTCGGGGGAGGCGAGCAGCTGGACCTGGCCGCCACGGATGTCCTGGTAGCGCGGGGCCATCATCTTGTCGGCCTTGGGCAGGTTCACCCAGAGCTGGAGGCCGTGGAAGAGGCCGCCCGACGTGACGAGGGACTCCGGCGGCGCCTCGATGTGGAGCAGCCCGGATCCGGCCGTCATCCACTGGGTGTCGCCGTTGCGGATGGTGCCGCCGCCCCCGTTGGAGTCCTGGTGCACGAAGGTGCCGTCGATCAGGTAGGTCACGGTCTCGAAGCCGCGGTGCGGGTGCCAGGGGGTGCCCTTCGGCTCTCCGGCGGCGTACTCCACCTCACCCATCTGGTCCATCATGATGAACGGGTCGAGGTACTTGTAGTTGATCCCCGCGAAGGCGCGGCGGACCGGGAAGCCCTCGCCCTCGAACCCGCTCGGCGCCGTGGTCACGGCGAGCACGGGACGGGCCGCTGCGTCGCCGGCGGCGACGACCTTGGGCAGGGTCAGCGGGTTTTCGACGGTCACTGCGGGCATGGAAGCCACCTCCGGGGATTGTTCTGGAACCAATTTAGTTGAATGGTGAACATCCTGCAAGGCGTCGTCCATTCCCGTGCCGCGTCAGGCAGCACGAAGGGGCCCGTACCGATCGGTACGGGCCCCTTCGTGGAGGTCTGCGGTCAGCCGTACATGCGGCGCATGGCGAAGTCGACCATCTGCTCGACGGCCTTGGCGTCGAAGACCATCCGGTGCTCGCCCTCCATGTCCAGGACGAAGCCGTAGCCGGTGGGCAGCAGGTCGATCACCTCGGCGCCGGTGATCACGAAGTACTTGGACTCCTTGCCCGCGTACAGCCTCAGCTCCTTGAGCGTGGTGAACATCGGGATCACGGGCTGCTGGGTGTTGTGCAGCGCGAGGAAGCCCGGATTGTCACCGCGCGGGCAGTAGACCTTCGACGTCGCGAAGATCTGCTGGAAGTCCTCGGCGGCCAGCGAGCCGGTCGTGAAGGCCCGTACCGCGTCGCCCAGCGAGGGCGGCGAGGGTTCGGGATACAGCGGCTGCTCGCCGTAGCCGCCACCCATCGGCTGCTGTGCGCCCTGATTCTGGTCGTAGCCGTACATGAGGCAAAGAGTAATCGGACACATCTGGCCCTTGAGGGGTTGCGTCTTATTACTGACGGGTAGCATCATCGTAGGGAACAGCTGATACGTCCGTCCGGGCCACCCCTCCACGGGGCGCTGCGCGCCACTGCTATTGATTACGGAGCCTTCCCATGGGGCACTACAAGTCGAATCTCCGCGACATCGAGTTCAACCTCTTCGAGGTCCTCGGGCGCGACAAGCTGTACGGCACCGGACCGTTCGCGGAGATGGACGTCGAGACCGCGAAGAGCATCCTCGACGAGGTCGTCCGCCTCGCGGAGAACGAGCTCGCCGACTCCTACGCCGACGCCGACCGCAACCCGCCGGTCTTCGACCCCGAGACGAACACCGCACCGGTTCCGGACACCTTCAAGAAGTCGTACCAGGCCTTCATGGACTCCGAGTACTGGCGTCTGGGCGTCCCCGAGGAGATCGGCGGCACCACCGCCCCCCGCTCCCTGATCTGGGGCTACGCGGAGCTGCTGCTCGGCGCCAACCCGGCCGTGTGGATGTACTCCTCCGGTCCCGCCTTCGCCGGCATCCTCTTCGAGGAGGGCAACGAGGCGCAGAAGAAGATCGCCGAGATCGCCGTCGAGAAGCAGTGGGGCTCGACGATGGTGCTGACCGAGCCGGACGCCGGCTCCGACGTCGGCGCGGGCCGGACGAAGGCCGTCGAGCAGGAGGACGGCTCCTGGCACATCGAGGGCGTGAAGCGCTTCATCACCTCGGGCGAGCACGACATGTCCGAGAACATCCTCCACTACGTCCTGGCGCGTCCCGAGGGTGCGGGCCCGGGCACCAAGGGCCTCTCGCTCTTCATGGTCCCGAAGTTCCACTTCGACTGGACCACCGGCGAGCTGGCCGAGCGCAACGGCGTGTACGCGACCAACGTCGAGCACAAGATGGGCCTCAAGGCGTCCAACACCTGCGAGATGACGTTCGGCGACCGGCACCCCGCCAAGGGCTGGCTCATCGGCGACAAGCACGACGGCATCCGCCAGATGTTCCGCATCATCGAGTTCGCCCGCATGATGGTCGGCACGAAGGCCATCGCCGCCCTCTCCACGGGCTACCTGAACGCGCTGGAGTACGCCAAGGAGCGCGTCCAGGGCACCGACCTGTCGCAGTTCATGGACAAGGCGGCCCCCAAGGTCACCATCACGCACCACCCCGACGTGCGCCGCTCGCTGATGACGCAGAAGGCCTACGCCGAGGGCATGCGCTCCCTCGTGCTGTACACCGCCTCCGTCCAGGACGCGATCCAGGAGAAGGAGGCCGCGGGCGAGGACGCGAAGGCGCTGCACGGTCTCAACGACCTGCTGCTCCCGATCGTGAAGGGCTACGGCTCGGAGAAGTCCTACGAGCAGCTGGCCCAGTCGCTCCAGACCTTCGGCGGCTCCGGGTACCTCCAGGAGTACCCGATCGAGCAGTACATCCGTGACGCCAAGATCGACACGCTGTACGAGGGCACCACGGCCATCCAGGGCCAGGACTTCTTCTTCCGGAAGATCGTCCGCGACCAGGGCGCCTCGCTCAACGCGCTCTCCGAGGAGATCAAGAAGTTCCTCGCGGGCGCCCAGGGCAACGAGGAGCTGGCCGGTTCGCTGGACCACCTCGCGAAGGCGGCCGTGGACCTGGAGGCGATCGTCGGCACGATGATCACCGACCTCACCGCGACCGGCGAGGACGTCAAGAACATCTACAAGGTCGGCCTCAACTCGACCCGTCTGCTGCTGGCCTCCGGCGATGTCGTCGTCGGTTACCTGCTGCTCCGGGGCGCGGCCGTGGCCGCCGAGAAGCTGCCGACCGCCTCCGCGAAGGACGTCGCCTTCTACCAGGGCAAGATCGCCGCCGCGAAGTTCTTCGCCGCGAACATCCTGCCGGGCGTCGGCGCCGAGCGCGCACTCGCCGAGGCCGTGGACAACTCCCTGATGGAGCTGGACGAGGCCGCGTTCTAGGACCTCGCCCTTCTGGACCACCCAGCACCGCCGCCCGGAGACGTTTTCCGGGCGGCGGTGCTGTCGTACGCCCTCTCTATGATCGGACGGACCGACGAGGGGGAGGCCGGCGCATGAGGCGTGCGAGCGAGCGGTGGTACGTACGGGGTGTGGCGGCCGGAGCGGCGGCGCTGGTGCTCGCGGGGTGCGGGGGCGGGGGCGAGGAGGCGGCCGCGAAGGCGCTCGGCAAGGCGGAGGTGGTCTCGGTCCTGCCGGACGCGAAGGCGATGCCGGGCTGGCGGACGCAGCTGGAGCCCGATGCGCAGGAACCGGTGCCGGAGTACCCGCCGGCGTTCTGCCTGACGAAGGACAAGAAGAAGCGGGCGACGGCCTGCGGCGAGATCACGTTCTACGGCGTCGCCGCCTACGTGCGCAAGCCCGACGTCACCTCGCTCAACTACTGGGTGCTCGCCTACAAGGACGAGAAGACCGCCGACGCCGCCTATGACGCGATCGCCGAGTACTACGGCGGGGACCGGGTCGGCGTGGGCGCGGTGCCCGTGAAGATCGGCGAGCCGGGCGCCGAGCGCGAGGCCAACCGCGCCGCGACGGGCACGATGGGCGGCCCGGCCACCATCACCCAGCTCCGGGTCGGCACGACCGTGCTCGGCATCAGCACCGGCACCCAGGGCGAGAAGGCCGTCTCCGACCAGGAGGTGAAGGACCTCGCCGCCATGTTCGCCGAGCGCGCCCAGCAGGCACAGGACGGCGACAAGCCGTCCGCGGGCGTCACCGGAGGATAGCGGCGGCACCCGGGGGGACGACGGTGAATCGTCCCGGCCGGGTCTGGTTACAGTGAAGAACATGAGTTCCTCCCTCCGGTTCGACCGCAGCCACACCGATGACCTGATGGCTTTCCTGATGTCCGCCCCCTCCCCGTACCACGCCGTGGCCAGCGCCGCGGCACGGCTGGAGAAGGCCGGATTCCGGCAGGTCGAGGAGATCGCGGCCTGGGACGGGACCACCGGCGGGAAGTACGTCCTGCGCGGCGGCGCGATCGTGGCCTGGTACGTGCCGGAGGGCGCCGGGGCGCACACCCCGTTCCGGATCGCCGGCGCGCACACCGACTCGCCGAACCTGCGGGTGAAGCCGCTTCCCGACACCGGCGCGTACGGCTGGCGCCAGATCGCCGTGGAGGTCTACGGCGGCACGCTCCTCAACACCTGGCTGGACCGCGACCTCGGGCTCGCCGGACGGATCTCCCTGCGCGACGGCACGCACCGGCTGGTGAACATCGACCGGCCGCTGCTGCGCGTCCCGCAGCTGGCCGTGCACCTGGACCGCTCGGCCAACCCCGACGGGCTCAAGCTCGACCGCCAGAAGCACATGCAGCCGATCTGGGGGCTCGGGGACGTCGAGGAGGGCGACCTCATCCGGTTCGTCGCCGAGGAGGCGGGTGTCGACGCCGAGGACATCACCGGCTGGGACCTGATGCCGCACCCCGTCGAGGCACCGTCCTACCTGGGCCGCGACCGCGAACTGGTCGCCGGTCCGCGCATGGACAACCTCCTCTCGGTGCACGCGGCGACCGCCGCGCTGGCCGCCGTCGCCGGGCAGCCCGACGCCGAGATCCCGTACATCCCGGTGCTGGCCGCCTTCGACCACGAGGAGAACGGCTCGCAGTCCGACACCGGCGCCGACGGACCGCTGCTCGGCACGGTCCTGGAGCGCTCGGTGTTCGCCCGCGGCGGTACGTACGAGGACCGGGCGCGCGCCTTCGCCGGCACCGTCTGCCTCTCCTCGGACACCGGCCACGCGATCCACCCCAACTACGCGGAGCGCCACGACCCGACGCACCACCCGGTCGTCAACGGCGGACCGATCCTCAAGGTCAACGTCAACATGCGGTACGCGACCGACGGCAGCGGCCGGGCCGTGTTCGCGGCGGCGTGCGAGAAGGCGGGCGTGCCGTGGCAGACGTTCGTCTCCAACAACTCGATGCCGTGCGGCACGACGATCGGCCCGATCACCGCGGCCCGGCACGGCATCCAGACCGTCGACATCGGCGTGGCCATCCTGTCCATGCACAGCGCCCGTGAGCTGTGCGGCGCCGACGACCCGTACCACCTGGCGAACGCCCTGGCGTCGTTCCTCGCGGGCTGACCTCAGCCCGGCACCGGCCCGGCGCGCATGGTCGCGGCCGGGCCGGGTACCCGCTGCGTACACGGCCCGGAGCCTCCGGTCCGTCGAGGAGGCGGGATTCATGGGACTCGGAGGATGCTTCATTCTCATCGGCGCGGGGGCGATACTCGCTTTTGCCACCGACTGGGAACTGGACACCGTCAACGTCGACCTGGTCGGTTGGATCATGATGATCGTCGGCATCATCGGAGTCTTCGTCTACGCCAGCGTGATGCGGCGCCGCCGCATGGTCGTACCCCCCACCACCACCGTGGTGTCCGAGGACGAACGCCGGCTGTGACCCCGACGGGCGCGGCCCGGTCACCGGGCCCGCCCCGGGGCCGGTGACCCGCCATCACGGATATTCTGGTCATCTGTCCGTGACCCGGCACCGGGCGCGTCCCACCCGGAAGGGAAGCCGTACGTGGAGTTCCGGTTGCTCGGCACGGTCTGCGTCGACACGCTGACCGGCCCGCTGCCACTGGGCCCCGCCAAGCGGCGCAGCCTGCTCGCCGCCCTTCTGCTCCGCGCCAACACACCGGTGTCCATGGCGCGGCTGACGGACTGTCTGTGGGACGACGCCCCGCCGCTGCACGCCCGCACGGTCATCCAGGGCCATGTGTCCCGGCTGCGCGCGCTGCTCACGGGCGCGGACGCGGAGGCGTACGGGGTCGAACTGGCCACGCTCGGCGACGCGTACGTGCTGCGGGCGCCGGAGACCCTCCTGGACTCCCAGCGGTTCGAGGAACTGCTGATGCTGGCCCGGGAGCAGCGCAGCCCGGCCGACACGGTGCTCATGCTGAAGGAGGCGCTGTCCCTGTGGCAGGGCCCCGCGCTCACCGGTACGTACGCCAGCACACCGCTCCAGGCGGCGGCGCACGCGCTGGAGGAGTCCCGGCTGACGACGGTCGAGCAACTGGCGCACGCCTACGCCGTGCTGGGGGAGCACCACCGGGCGGCGGCCGTGCTGCGGGCCGAGGCCGATGCCCAGCCGCTGCGGGAGTCCCTCGCCGCGGCCCTGATGACGGCGCTGTACCGGTCGGGGCGCCAGTCCGAGGCGCTCGACCGGTTCCACCGCACGCGCCGGCTGCTCGCCGACGAGCTGGGCATCGACCCGGGTCGTGAACTGGCCGACGCGTACGCGCAGATCCTGCGCGGCGACCCGGACCCGGCGGCCGCCGGGCAGGGCGCGGGGCCGGAACCGGAACCGGAGTCCCGTCGGACCGCCGGGGTGTCCGGACCCGTCGCGCCGCCCCGCCCCCCGCGCGCCGTGCCGCCGTCGCACCCCGGGGGACCGGCGCACCCCACCGATCTGCTGCCGCGGGCTCCGCGCGGTTTCCACGGGCGCGGCGCCGAACTCACCGCGCTCTCCCGGGCGGCGGCGGGCGAGGCGCCCGTCTGTCTGCTCACCGGGCCGGCCGGCGTCGGCAAGACCGCGCTGGCCCTGCACTGGGCGCGCCGGTCCCCCGCCGCCTTCCCGGACGGGCGGCTCTTCGCGGATCTGCGCGGGTTCGGCGACACCGGTGAGCCGACCACCCTCGAAGTCCTGCGCGAGTTCCTGCTCGCCCTCGGTGTGGCGCCGCGCCGGGTCCCGGAGTCCGTGGCCGGCTCCGCGGCGCTCTTCCGCTCGCTGACCGACCGGCTCAGCCTGCTCGTCGTCCTCGACAACGTCCGTGACTCCGCGCAGGTCCGGCAGCTGCTGCCGGGCGGCGCCGACTGCGTCACGCTGATCACCAGCCGGCACCGGCTGGAGGGGCTCATCGCGTCCGACGCCGCCGTTCCGGTCCCGCTGGACGTGCTCGAACCATTGGACGGGACCGCGCTGCTGGCCGGGGTGCTCGGCGAGGAGCGGGTGCGCGCCGAACCGGTGGCGGCCCGGCGGCTCGCCGAACTCTGCGGCGGACTGCCGCTCGCGCTGCGGGTCACGGCGGCCCGGCTGGCGGGCCGCCCGCAGTGGACGCTCGCCGCGATGGCCGACGAGCTGGCCGACGAGCGGAGCCGGCTGTCGCTGCTCGCCGTGGAGGACACCGGGGTCTCCGCAGCGCTGCGGCTGACCGTGCAGCAGCTTCCACCGGACGCCCTCCACCACTTCACCCGGCTCGGCCACCATCCGGGCAGCCGCTTCGACCCGTACACGGCCGCCGCCCTCGCCGGCAGCAACCCGGTCGTCGCCGCGGCCGCCCTGGAGCGGCTGGCCGCCGCCCATCTGATCGCCGAGACCGGGCCGGGCCACTGGGAGCTGCACGATCTGGTGCGCCTCTATGCCCGGGGGCTCGACCCCGCCGCCGGGCCCGGCGCGCTCATCGGCGTGCTCGACCACTACATCGCCACCGCGCTGGCCGCCGCGGACACGGCCGAACCGGGCGGCGAGCCCTGCTTCCTGCTGCCGGACGGTTATCACCGGCCCGCCGCCGTGCGGGACTTCACCGACCGGGCCGCGGCGATGGACTGGCTGGCGGCCGAGCGCGAGGACCTGTCGCTGGCCGCGGCCGCTGCCCGCGGCGCGGGTCTCGACGACCGGGCCTGGCGGATCATCCTGCTCCAGTGGCCGCACGTGGTGTGGCGGGCGCGGGACGGCTGGGCCCCGATGCTGGAGCTGGCCCTGGCCGCGGCGGCCGCCCGGAGTGATCCGTACGCCGAGTCCCGGGTGCGCAATCTGCTGGGCTGGGTGCTGTCCGAGGAGGGCAGGATCACCGAGGCCGCGGACCTGCTGGAGCCTTCGCCCGGACTGGCGCGGCGGGCCGGGGACCGGCTGGGCGAGGCGACGGCGTTGATCAACCTGGCCATCGTGCAGGCGGAACAGGGCGGTCTGGACGTGGCGTTGGAGGGCTGCGGGCAGGCGCTGGAGCTGGCGCGGAAGGAGCCCGACGCGCACACGGAGATGCTGGCCCTTCAGCACCTGGCCCGGATGCAGCTGGCCGCGGGGCGCCCGCAGGACGCCCTGGACTCCACCCGCGCCGCCTTCGATCTGGGGCCCGAGCCGGAGGAGGCGGCCCGCCGGGTGCTGCTGACGACGGTCAGCGGTGAGGCCCGGCTCGCCCTGGGCGCGGAGGACGAGGGGGTCCGACTGCTGGACCTGGCGGCGGCGGACGCCGAGCGCGCCGGGTACGACGAGGGCGCGGTGCGGGCCCTGGAGGCGCTGCTGCGGGTGACGGCGGAGCCGGTGTACGTGCGGCGGTACGAGGCAGCGGTCCGGCGGCTGGCCGACGACGGGTGAGCCGGGCGGGCGGGGGCGACGCCCTCCGCCGTACCGCCCGGCTCCTCCTCTCAGCCCTGTTCGTCCATGCCGGCGAGCACCAGGGGCAGTCGTGACGTCCCCTCGGCCGTCACCCGGACGGGGACGCCCCAGTCCTGCTGGTGGACGTGGCAGGCCGGGTACTCGTTCGCCGGGTCGTCGTCGCAGGACGCGGCCATCGCCGAGACGTGCAGGACGCCCTCGGTGACGCCGTCGGCGAGGACCAGTTCGCGGAACAGGTCGGTGCCCGCCCCTTCGCCCCCGGCCAGCAGCCCGGGCGGGGTCGAGGAGACCAGCAGCCGGGTCGAGGGCCCGTAGCGGGTGTCGAGCTTCTGGCCGGCGGGCGCCTGGAAGACGACGTCGAGCCGGAGCGCGCCGGGGGCGATCTCGGTGGCGACGCGCTGGGTGCGGTGGGCCTGGTCCGCGACCCGTACCGCCTCCTCGGGCAGCCGGAGACGCGTCAGCCGGTGCCGGGCGGACTCGACGACCACGAGGTCGCCGTCCACCAGCACGGCGTCGCTCGGCTCGCGCAGGTCCGTGGCCAGCGTGGTGACCTCACCGTTCGCCGGGTCGTAACGGCGCAGGGCGTGGTTGTACGTGTCGCAGACGGCGACGGACCCGTCCGGCAGCGCGGTGACGCCCAGTGGGTGCTGGAGCAGCGCCTGGCCGGCGGCGCCGTCGCGGTGGCCGAAGTCGAAGAGTCCGGTGCCGACGGCGGTGTGCACGGCGCCGTCCCGGTCGACGTAGCGCAGCGCGGACGTCTCGGAGTCGGCGACCCAGAGCCGGTCCTCGGTCGCCGCGAGCCCGGAGGGCTGGGCGAACCACGCCTCCGGGCCGGGACCGTCGACCAACCCTTCGTTCGTGGTGCCGGCGGCGACGCGCACGGTGCCGCTCTCCGGGTCGTACGTCCACAGCTGGTGCACGCCCGCCATGGCGATCCACAGCCGCCCTTCGAACCAGGCGACGTCCCACGGCGAGGAGAGGTCGGTCTCGCGGCCCGCGCCGCTGGTGGGTGCCCCCTGCCACCACTGGCGCCCGGTTCCGGCGAGGGTCGTCGTCTCGCCGGTCGTGAGGTCGAGCGCGCGGATCGCGTGGTTCACCGTGTCGGCGACGGCGATCCGCCCGTCGGGCAGCAGCGCCAGCCCCTGGGGCTCGCTGAACCTGACGTCGTCGGGCCCGCCGTCCGCGAGCCCGCGCTCGCCCGACCCGAAGTGGCGGCGGACGCTCTCGCCGTCCGCGTCCAGCTCGACCAGACGGTGCCGGGTGGTGTCGGAGACCAGGAAGCCGCCGTCGGCCAGGAGCAGGGCCTTCCCCGGGAACCGCAGATGCGTGGCCACCGGCTCGGGCGCCACATAGGGCCCGTCGCCGCGGCGCAGCGTACCCTTCGCCGCATGCTCGGTCTCCAGCTCGTCGACGAGCTGCGCGAGGGCGTGGGCGTGGCCCTCGCCGGCGTGCTGGGCGACGACATAGCCCTCGGGGTCCACCACGACGAGGGTCGGCCAGGCGCGGACGGCGTACTGCTTCCAGGTCGCGAGCTCGGGGTCGTCGAGCACCGGGTGGTGCACCCCGTACCGCTCGACGGCGTCGACGACGGCCTGGTGCTCCGCCTCGTGGACGAACTTCGGCGAGTGGACACCGATGATCACCACGGTGTCGCGGTGCTTCTCCTCCAGCTCGCGCAGCTCATCGAGGACATGCAGACAGTTCACACAGCAGAAGGTCCAAAAGTCCAAGATCACAATGCGCCCCCGCAGGTCAGCGAGGGTGTACTGCTGGTCTCCCGTATTGAGCCAGCCGCCCTTTCCGATCAGTTCGGGGGCCCTGACGCGTGCACGTGTTGCCATGTGAACAGTCAACATCACCGTGGCGTCCACGCATTCCGCGGAGGGCTCGGGGAACCTGTGAGCCATGAGACTTCTCGTACGTGAGCGACTGTTCGGCATCGGTGACGACTACTGGATCGAGGACGCGGACGGCCGCAAGGTCTTCCTCGTCGACGGCAAGGCCATGCGGGTGCGCGACACCTTCGAGCTGAAGGACGCGCAGGGCCGGATCGTCGTCGAGATCAAGCAGAAGCTCCTCAGCCTGCGCGACACGATGCTCATCGAGCGGGACGGCGAGCAGCTGGCGAAGGTCAAGCGGAAGCGGCTGTCGCTGCTGCGCAACCACTACCGGGTGACGCTGGTGGACGGGACCGAGCTCGATGTCAGCGGCAAGATCCTGGACCGTGAGTTCGCGGTCGACTACGACGGGGAGCTGCTGGCCCAGATCTCGCGCCGCTGGCTGACCGTCCGGGACACCTACGGGATCGACATCGTGCGCGAGGACGCCGACGCGGGTCTGCTGATCGCGGTGGCGGTGTGCGTGATCGTGCTCGCGGAGAAGGAGCACGAGGGGTGAGCCCCGGCGGTGCCTGTTTCACGTGAAACAGGCACCGGGTCTCCGTACGAAGAGGGCCGGCGCGACAGCCCTCGGCTACACGAGGTCCGTCGGCGCGGCCAGCCCCAGCCGGCGGTCCTTGAGCGCGGGGAACTGCTCCCGGGTGGCGGCGACCTTCGCCGGGTCGAACTCCACGCTCAGCACCTCCTCGTCCGGACCCGCCTGCGCGAGCACCTCGCCCCAGGGGTCGACGACGATGCTGTGCCCCGCCTGCGGGACCCCGGAGTGGGTGCCGGAGCAGCCGACGGCCAGGACGTAGGCCTGGTTCTCGACGGCCCGGGCCTGGGCGAGCAGCGTCCAGTGGGCGCGGCGGCGCTCCGGCCAGCCGGCCGCGACGACCAGGACCTCGGCGCCCGCGTCGACCAGGCCGCGGAACATCTCGGGGAAGCGCAGGTCGTAGCAGGTGGCGAGGCCGAGCGTGGTCTGCGGCAGGGCGACGGTCACCAGCTCATCGCCGGCACCCATCATCACCGCCTCACCCTTGTCGAAACCGAAGCGGTGGATCTTGCGGTACGAGGCCGCCCGCTCGCCCTCGGGCGTGAAGACGAGCGTGGTGTTGTAGAGGGTGCCGTCGGAATCCCGTTCGACGAAGGAGCCCGCGTGCAGCCAGACGCCCGCATCGGCGGCGGCCTTGGCCATCACCTCGTGGGTGGGGCCCCGCAGCGGCTCGGCCTCGTCCTCGAAGGCCTGGTAGGCGAAGGCTCCGACCGGCCAGAGTTCGGGGAGAACCACCAGATCCGCGCCCTGCTGGGCCGCGATCAGTGAAGCCGCGCGTTCCCTACGGGAATTGACGGATTCGTCCGGGTCTACTGCGATCTGGATGAGGGAGGCGCGCACACTACCACCGTCCTGGCATTCGAGCCGTCAACACGGGCCTACGATCGTCACACGAAAGCACTGCCGGGGTGCCTGCTCGCAGCGTAACTTAGCCACCGAACCTCATCGCCGCTCGCCGCCCGCAGCCCGCCGACCGCGCCCAGTTCTCCAGCCCATGCACAGAACCGCACGAGGGGTCCCGTGACCGTCCATCCCAGCCTCCAGACCTACGCCGACGCCTGGACCCACTCCATCGAGTCGATAGCCGAGCTGGTGAGCCCGCTCACCGAGGGGGAGTGGAACGGCCGTACGCCCTGCCCCAACTGGTCGGTGCGCGACATCGTGTCGCACGTCATCGGCATGGAGTGCGAGCAGCTCGGCGATCCGCGCCCCATCCACACCCTTCCGCGCGATCTCTACCACGTGCAGAGCGACATGGCCCGGTACATGGAGATGCAGGTGGACGTGCGGCGCCACCACACCGCACCGGAGATGACCTCCGAGCTGGAGTACACGATCATCCGCCGGTCCCGTCAGCTGCGCAACGAGACGCGTGACCCGGAGACCATGACGCGGGCGCCGCTCGGCGCGGAGCAGACCCTCGAACTGGCGCTGAGGATGCGCGCCTTCGACGTCTGGGTCCATGAGCAGGACCTGCGTACGACGCTGGGGAAGCCCGGCAACCTGGACTCGCCGGGCGCCGCGATCGTCCGGGACACACTGCTCCTGGCACTGCCGAAGGTCGTGGCCAAGGACGCGGGCGCACCGCCCAACTCGGCGGTCGTGCTGGATGTGCACGGTCCGGTGGAGTTCCTGCGCACCGTCAGGGTCGACGCGGAGGGCCGCGGTTCGGTGGACGGCGCACCGTCGCTGGGCCCGGCCGTCACGCTGGCGATGGACTGGGAGACGTACGTCCGGCTCGCCTGCGGGCGGGTGCGGCCGGGCGCGGTGGCGGACCGGATCAAGTCCGAGGGCGACCAGGACCTGGCCGCCGCCATCCTGCAGAACTTCGCCATCACCCCGTAGCCGACGCCCGCCCTCGCCACGGCAGCCGGTGCGCCCGCCCCGCAGGGGGGACGGGCGCACCGCCGTTTCCGGCCCTTGATCAGGCGGGGACGTGCACGGCTTCCACCCGGCTGATCACATGGTGCTCGCGCTCCCGGTGCGCGGCCTTCAGCCGCAGCCGCAGGATCTGCACGACGCCGAGCGTCTCCAGGACGAAGACCGAGGAGAACGCGACGCGGTAGTTGTCACCGGTCGCGTCCAGCAGCGCGCCGACGGCGAACAGGGTGGTCATCGAGGCGACGAAGCCGCCCATGTTGACGATGCCGGACGCGGTGCCCTGGCGCTGCGGCGGGTTGGCCGGGCGGGCGAAGTCGAAGCCGATCATCGACGCGGGTCCGCAGGCACCGAGCACCAGGCAGAGGGTGACCAGCAGCCACATCGGCGCGTGGTCCCCGGGGTGCAGGATCACCGACGCCCACAGCAGCGCCGTCATCGCGACCGTGCCCAGCGCGAGCGGGATGCGGGCCGCGTGATGGCGGGCGATGACCTGCCCGTAGACGAGGCCGACGGCCATGTTGGAGAGCACCACCAGGGTGAGCAGCTCCCCCGCCGTCCCCCGGCTCAGCCCCTGGTCCTCGACCAGGAACGGCATGCCCCACAGCAGCAGGAACACCATGGCCGGGAACTGAGTCGTGAAGTGCACCCACATCCCGAGCCGGGTGCCGGGCTCCCGCCAGGCGGCGGCGATCTGCTTGCGTACGTACGTCGCTCCGGCGTGCTCGGCGGGCGGCGGCGCGAACCCCTCGGGGTGGTCCTTCAGGAAGAGCAGGAGCAGCACCAGGACCAGCACCCCGGCCAGCGAGCTGCCGACGAAGGTCGTGGTCCAGCCGAGGCCGTGCAGCGACCGGGCGATGACCAGCGTCGAGACGAGGTTGCCCGCCATCCCGAAGAGGGCGGCGACCTGCCCGATCAGCGGACCGCGCCGGGCCGGGAACCAGCGCGCCCCCAGCCGCAGCACGCTGATGAACGTCATCGCGTCGCCGCAGCCCAGCAGGGCGCGGGAGGCCAGCGCGGTGCCGTACGAGGGGGAGAGCGCGAAACCGAGCTGCCCGAGGGTGAACAGGACGGCCCCGATGGCCAGCACCCTCTTGGTGCCGAGCCGGTCGACCATCAGGCCGACAGGTATCTGCATGCCCGCGTAGACGAGGAGCTGGAGGATCGAGAAGGTGGAGAGCGCCGAGGCGTTGACGTCGAAGCGCTCGGCCGCGTCGAGCCCGGCGACACCCAGGCTGGTGCGGAAGATGATGGCGACGAAGTAGACGGCGACACCGATGCCCCAGACCCAGGCGGCACGCCGGCCGCCGGGCGGATCACCGGGCAGGGACAGGGTGGGGGCGGCGGCGGAGCTCACCGGTCCTCACCCCGCACCAGCACCTTGACCCGGCTGACGTGACGCCGCACGACCTGCGCGGCACCGTCCGCGTCGCCGGACCTGATGGCCTCCAGCAGCTCACCGTGCTCGGTGATGTTGGCGGCGATCCTGCCCGGGTGGGACTCCATGACGGCGACGCCCATCCGCAGCTGCCGGTCGCGCAGCTGGTCGTAGAGGCGCGAAAGGATCTCGTTGCCCGCGTGCCGGACGATCTCGGCGTGGAAACAGCGGTCCTTCACGGAGACGGCGGCCAGGTCACCGGCGTCCGACATCTGCCGCTGCTCCTCCAGGAGCTCCTCCAGCCGGGCGATCAGCTTCGCCGACGCCGGCACCGCCTTGCGCACGGCGAACTCCTCGACCAGCAGCCGGGTCTCCACGACGTCCGCGATCTCCTGGGCGGATACGGCGAGCACCAGGGCGCCCTTCTTCGGATAGAGCTTGATCAGCCCCTCGACCTCCAGCCGCAGCAGCGCCTCGCGCACCGGCGTGCGGGAGACCCCCACGGCCTCGGCGAGGTCGCCCTCGGTCAGGAGCGTCCCGCCCTCGTAGCGGCGGTCCAGGACCGCGTCCTTGATGTGGGTGTAGACGCGCTCGGCGGCGGGGGGCCGCTTCACGGGAGGACGGACGGGGGACGCGGCGGGGGCAGGCATGCACACAGCATAGATACAACATGCACGCAAGGCGGACCCGTTCCACGATCCGGACGCCACCCCTTTCGCGTGCAGTGAGAGCCCCTCCCGTATGTCGTGAAAAATCACCCGGCCCCGCCACAACCATTCATCGACCCCATACGTCTCACAGATGCGCGGCACCCTCATGTGGCCGCATTCCAGGGGCATTTGGAGCGTTCAACTTGAAACTCGGCATTAAGGGCATAAGGCGCGTATCGGCCACCGCCACCGTAGCCCTCACCGCAGGTGCCGTCATGGCGGGCGGTGCCTTCGCCACCACGGCCCAGGCCGCCACGCCGCCGACTCCGAAGATCGTCGCCAAGGGCGGCTTCGTGATGAACAACGGCACCGGGAAGACCCTGTTCACCAAGGCCGCGGACACCCGTCGCTCCACCGGATCCACCACGAAGATCATGACGGCCCGGGTGGTCCTGGCGCAGAAGGGCCTGAACCTGGATTCCAAGGTCACGGTCCAGAAGGCCTACAGCGACTACATCGTCTCCAAGGGCGCGTCCTCGGCCCGCCTGATCGTGGGCGACAAGGTATCGGTCCGTCAGCTGCTGTACGGCCTGATGCTGCCGTCCGGCTGCGACGCCGCGTACGCGCTGGCCGACAAGTTCGGCTCCGGCTCGACGCGCGCGGCCCGGGTGAAGTCGTTCATCGGCAAGATGAACAGCACGGCCAAGACGCTCGGCCTGAAGAACACCCACTTCGACTCGTTCGACGGCATAGGGAACGGGTCCAACTACTCGACCCCGCGCGACCTGACGAAGCTCGCGAGCAGCGCGATGAAGTACTCCACGTTCCGCACGGTCGTGAAGACGAAGTCGACGAAGCAGAAGGTCACGACGAAGAGCGGCGGCTACCGCTACATGTCGTGGGCCAACACCAACAAGCTGCTGGGCACCTACAGCGGCGCGATCGGTGTGAAGACCGGCTCCGGCCCGACGGCCAAGTACTGCCTGGTCTTCGCGGCGACCCGCAAGGGCAAGACCGTCATCGGTACGGTCCTGACGTCCACGTCGGAGGCGAACCGCACGGCGGACGCGAAGAAGCTCATGGACTACGGCTTCAAGAAGTAACCGCGACACGCAAGAGGGGGCTGGGGCCCGCGGACAGGCCCCTGCCCCCTCTTTGTGTTTCGCCGAAAACCGGTGGTACGCCGCCGCGTTGCGCCACTACGGTGCTGCCGACCGAGTCCTCCAGGCAAAGGCGTCCCGTTGTACACCGTTTGAGACATCCCACTGCTGATCTGTCGCGCGTCGCGCTCTGTGCGCCGTGCTGCTTCCCGCTGCGGACTTCTCACTGAAACCGGTGTACCCCTGTGCTCAACACCTGGGTTGTCATGCCCACTTGCCTGCCTCTTGTCCTGCGACGGTGCCACTCGTGCGCGTCCGGGAGCTTCCGGGCGAACGGCAAGTTCCGCGTCAACGCCCACCACAAGCTCCTCGACGCGTGGCTCCTCGCGCTCTGCACCACGTGCGGGGAGACCACCAAGCTCACGGTCCTGGAACGGGCGCACGTGCGCTCCATCCGGCCCGAACTGCTGGACCGGATGCACGACAACGATCCGGGCCTGACGGCCGAGCTGCTCCAGGACCCGGTTCTGCGGCGCCGCAACCGCATCGCCCTCGACTGGACCGACGCCTGGCGCCTCGACACGGGCCAACCGGACGCCCCGGACCGCGAAGCACTCGACGTATCGGTCCGCTTCGCGGCCCGGATACCGGTCCGTCCGCTGCGTCTGATCGCGGACGGTTCCGGCCTCTCGCGGGCCGAGACGGAACGCCTGCTCGCCGAGGGGAAACTCGTCTCACCGGTCCGCCTGACCGGACGGGTCTCCGGCGACTTCGGCTTCCTGCTGAAGCGGTGAGGCGTCGGGGGCCGGGTCATCCCGGGCTCGGCCCCCGGCGTTCCCGGCGCCGGCCGCCGGGCTGCTCGTACGGGCGGGCCCCCGCACGGGGTGTGTCCTCACGGACGCCCTCCGCGGGGCTCCCACCCGCCTCGTGGACCCCCGTTCCCGGGGTATACGCGTCCCATGACCTCATCGTGGAACGAAGCGAAGGGCCGCACCGTCCGGGCCGGGTGCGCGCTGGTTCCGCTGCTGGTGCTGACGGCCTGCGGGCACGACGGCGCGGACCAGGCGCAGCCCGGGGCGGCGCACACCTCGTCCGACGGGGCGTTCCGGACCGCCTCCCTCACGCAGGGGAGCCGGCTCGTCATCACCACCCAGGGCGGCGTCCGGGTCGTCGGGACGGACGACGACCACCTGACGGTGGACGAGGCAGTTCTCGCCCATGGGGACGGGGACGGGGGCACGTACAGCCTCGACCTGCCCTGCGACGAGGGCGACGACCGGGCGAAGGCGAACTGCGGCGGCATGCCGCTCGTACGCGTGCCGAGCGGCGTCACGCTCACGGTGCGGGCGCGCAACGCCGGCATCGATGTGAGCGATGTGCGGGGCGCGCTGAGCCTGAGCACCGTCAACGGCGACGTCACCGTGCAGGACGCGGGCACGAAGAACGCCCGCCAGCACCTCGTGACGCGGAACGGGTCCGTCCGCGCGACCGGCCTCAAGGGGGCCGGTATCGAGGCGGAGACGGTCAACGGCGACGTCGATCTGGGGTGCGCCACCTCGCCCGGCACGCTCGACGGCGTGACCCGCAACGGCTCCGTGCGCGTGACCCTGCCGTCCGACGCCCCCGCGTACGCGACCGACGCGCAGACCGTGAACGGCCGCTCGACCACGAACATCCCGTCCGACGCCTCGGACCACACACACCGGCTGAGCCTGCGCACCGTCAACGGCGATACCGAGGCCCGACGCGGTTAGCGCGCATCTGTCCGACCAGGACATCACGAGATTTTCCTTCTGTATTCCGACAACGCGCTGCGTTGGCCTCACGCCCTTCCCCCACCGGAGACTTGAGCGCTCCCAGCACGCCGGGCCCGGTCCTGTACGTAGGACCGGGCCCGGTGAGCACGGCTCCTCAGCTGGAGCGGATTCCCAGCGCGACGAACTGGGTGACCGCGTCGTCCGCGAAGTTGTCGTCACTGACCAGGACCAGCGACCGTTCGCCGCCCCGCAGGGCCGGGCCCCACGTCATGCCCTCGGTGTTGTCGACGGTGGACAGGCCCAGGTCGTCGAAGTCCGCGATCAGCTTCTTCCGCATCGGCTGGACCCGGTGGCCGGCGAGCGAGTCAACGTTCCGCACGTCGGTCGCACCCCGGGTGGTGGCGTCGTAGAGCCGGATCTTGTAGCCGGAGCCCGCGACCCAGCTGCGTTCGAGCACGAGATAGCGGCTGGGGTCGTCGGGGAACGCGAGGATCGAGGACACCCCGGTGTCCGGCCCCCACGGGCTGGTCGGGTCCGACGCCGCGAAGATCTTCTCCAGCGGGTAGGCGAACTGCCCGAGCACGTCGCCCCTGCGGCTCTGCTGCGTGACGCGGACCAGGGCGCCGTGTTCCAGGGTCGGCTCCGGCCCGTCCTGGAGCAGCGGGCCCTCGACGGCGCTGGTCAGCACGCGGTCCCCGTCCCCGAACGTGATCGCCTCGACGGCCTTGTTCCGCCTCAGGCCCCGATCGGTCATCGTGTTCTCGTAGTTGGCCGGCAGCGGCAGTTGTCCCCGGTAGGCACCGCGGCGGCCGGCGAACTGGATGGAGGGCTGGATCAGCGGTTCACTCGCCGACTTGGGCCGGTCCCCCTCCTGGGCCCACCAGTACCGGCAGCTGCGCGGGTCCACCCGCACCTCCTCCGGGTCCACCGCCTTGCCGTCCCCCGCGCTCGCCGGCGGGTAGACCGAACCGTCGGGCTGGCGGAACGGGTGTGTGCCGGTGAAGTCGACGGAGTGCACCCCGGCGCCGTCCACTGCGATCTTCGCGGTGTAGAAACGGGCGGGCTGAAGAACAGAGCGGTCGTCGCTGATCGCGACGTACTCACCCGTGCAGGGGTTCCGGTCGAGGCCGGACAGACCGCCGACCGTCGTTCCCTGGAAGGCGAGTTTGTGCGGAACGATCTTCTCGCCCAGCAACCGGGCCTGCGCCCCGATGCGGGACTTCACAACGGATTCCGACCGCGCGGCGGCGCCGTCCGACTGGGCCGCCACAGCGGGGGCCACCGTCGTCACCAGCACCAATGCCGCGAGAGAGGCGCGGCGGAACAAGGAAGATTTCATGTAAGCGATCTTGTCCCGGTGCGCCTACAGCTCGCAGTCACCCATAAGCGTGATGGGGTGACGCAACGGAGTGACGTGAGGGTTGGGCGGTTACCGGGCCTGCACCGCAGCCGAGTTGACCGGTCGGAGCGCCTACGTTCTACGCCTGTCGCCCCAGGGTCTCCCGGAAGGCGTCCCACGCGGCGGGGGCGAGGAGGAGAACGGGGCCGTCCAGCCGCTTGGAGTCACGGACGGCGACGGCGTGGGGGACGTTGCGGGCGACCTCGACGCACTCACTGGCCGTCGCGCCGTAGCTGGACTTGCGGGGCGTTCTCGCACTCGGCCTTGGCGACGGCGTCGGGCCCGGCGGCGATGGTCGCGGCCCAGGAGCGGCGCCCCTCGCCCAGGTGCTGCACCAGGTCGAACAGCGTCCACTCGGGGCAGGTCGGCACCTGAGCGTCGAGGTCGGGGGCGACAGCGACCGCCGCGCGGAAGGCAGTTGACCGCTCGTCGATCAGTCACAGCAGGTCGGAGAATTCCAGGGTCTTTTCCACTCCAGGTGTCTATCACCGTCACCCGGCGGCCGGACAGGGGATTTACGCCGCACGGCGGGCGGACACGGCAGTGGGCCCGCGCACACCTCGCACGGGCCCACCTCACACACGTACCGCCGGGGCGGCAGTACCGGTCAGCCGCCCTGGCCGGCACTGCCGATCGGGCCGACCAGCACCTGGTCACCGTTGCCGCTGTCCCCTGCGGGCAGCGAGCTCTCGCCCGGCCAGTCGAGGGTGACCGACTTCGTCTCGTTCGGCGGGGTCACCACAAGGCCGGTGATGGTGATGCCGGAGCCACCCGTCTTGTTGAGCGGGTAGCTGACGTTGGAGTCGATCTCCTTGCCGTTCTTGAGGGTGTACGGGTCACCGGGGTCACCCTTGCGCGTGGCGGAGATGGTCCCCGCGTTCGTCTTCAGGTCGACGCCCACGAACCCGGAGATCACGCAGTCCGCGCCGCTGGTGTTCGTCAGCCCCACCGCGATGCTGCCCTCGCGGTCGCCGTCGATGAAGGTGTTCTGCGCCGTGACCTTCAGCCCGTCGGTGGTGCACTTGCCACTCTTGGCCTCGGAGCCGCTCCCGCTCCCGCCGGAGGAAGAACCGCCGGAGGCAGAGCCGCCGGAGTCCGGGGCGGATGAGTCCTTGCCACCGGCCTCGTCCGTACCACCCGAGTCCGAGCCACCGCCGGAGGAGGAAGCGGAGGACGCGGACTGCCCGGACGACGGGTCGGCCTGGCCCGCGGCGTCGTCGTCGTTCTGGCAGGCCGTGAGCGAGAGACCGGCGGCGAGGGCCAGGGCCGCGAAGGTGAGCTTACGAGCGCGCATGGTTTCGTCCTCAGCATCGGTTGGTCAGTACCGGCCCACTCGGTACGGGTCGGTACCAGCGAGCGCTTCTGATCAACAGGAGCGGCCTGAGCGGCTCGGCCGTTCCGCCCGGTCACCGGCTAATACATGCCTGTTACAAGCCCGCCGAGCCGGAACGGACCAGTGGGTGCGCGAGGAGGAGCCCCCTGACCTGCCGTTATGCCCGGCGGGCGGCGGACATGGCAGTGGGCCCGCGCACACCTCGCACGGGCCCACCTCACACACGTACCGCCGGGGGGCTACGCCCAGGTGATCAGCCGCTTGGGCTGCTCCAGGATCGCGGCGACGTCCGCCAGGACCTTCGAGCCGAGCTCGCCGTCGACCAGACGGTGGTCGAACGACAGGGCCAGCGTCGTCACCTGACGGGGCTTCACCTTGCCCTTGTGGACCCAGGGCTGGAGCTTGATCGCCCCGACCGCGAGGATCGCGGACTCGCCCGGGTTCAGGATCGGCGTACCCGTGTCGACGCCGAAGACGCCGACGTTGGTGATGGTCACCGTGCCGCCCGCCATCGCCGCGGGGGACGTCTTGCCCTCGCGGGCCGTGGCGACCAGCTCGCCCAGGGACGCCGCCAGCTGCGGCAGGGTCTGCTCGTGCGCGTCCTTGATGTTCGGCACGATCAGTCCGCGCGGGGTCGCGGCGGCGATGCCCAGGTTGACGTAGTGCTTCTGCACGATCTCCTGGTTCGCCTCGTCCCAGGCGGCGTTGACCTCGGGGTTCCGCTTGATCGCGACCAGGAGGGCCTTGGCGACGATCAGGAGCGGGTTGACCCGCACCCCGGCCAGCTCCTTGTCCTCCTTGAGCTCCGCCACGAGCTTCATCGTGCGCGTCACGTCCACGGTGACGAACTCCGTGACGTGCGGCGCGGTGAACGCGCTGCCGACCATCGCCTGCGCGATGGCCTTCCGTACGCCCTTGACGGGGATGCGCGTCTCGCGGGCACCCGCCGCCACCGGGGCGGGGGCCACGGCCGGGGCCGCGACCGGGGCCTCGGTCCGCACCGGCTCGACGACGGGCGCGGGCGTCGCCGCCGCGTGCACGTCCTCGCGGGTGATGACGCCGCCCTCGCCGGTCGGGGTGACCGTCGCCAGGTCGATGCCCAGGTCCTTGGCCAGCTTGCGGACCGGCGGCTTGGCGAGCGGACGGGCCTCGGGAATGGCGGCCGTGCCGTGGCCGTTCATCTCGCCCTGGATCGCGGCAGCCGCGGCCGCGGGGGCCGCCTCCGTGCCCTTGCGGGCGCGCCGCTTGGTGGAGGACTCGGCCACGCCGTAGCCGACGAGGACCGGCTGGCGCCCCTTGGGCGCCTCGGCCTCCGGCTCCGGTTCCGCGACAGCGGCGGGTGCCGGCGCGGCCTCCGGCTGCGCGGCCGGTGCCGCCGGGGCCGCGTCACCGGAACCCGGTGCCACGTCCACGGCGATGATCACCTGGCCGACGTCGACGGTCGTGCCCTCGGGGAAGCGCAGCTCGTGCACCACTCCGTCGAACGGGATCGGCAGCTCCACGGCCGCCTTCGCCGTCTCGACCTCGCAGACGACCTGGCCGTCGGTGACGGTGTCACCGGGCTGGACGAACCACTTGAGGATCTCGGCCTCGGTCAGTCCCTCGCCCACGTCGGGCATCTTGAACTCACGGAAGCGAGCAGCGTTGGAAGTGTCGGTCATCGTTGTCACGTCCCCGTCCTCAGTACGCCAGCGAGCGGTCGACGGCGTCGAGCACGCGGTCGAGACCCGGCAGGTACTCGTCCTCCAGCCGCGCCGGCGGGTACGGGACGTGGTAGCCGCCGACCCTCAGCACGGGTGCCTCCAGGTGGTAGAAGCAGCGCTCCGTGATGCGGGCGGCGATCTCCGCACCCGATCCGTAGAACACCGGCGCCTCGTGCACCACGACGAGCCGGCGGGTCTTCTCGACCGAGGCCTGGATGGCGTCGAAGTCGATCGGGGACATCGAGCGCAGGTCCACGACCTCGATCGACTTGCCCTCCTCCTGGGCGGCCGCGGCGGCCTCCAGGCAGACCTTCACCATCGGGCCGTACGCGACGAGCGTGAGGTCCGTGCCGGTGCGGGCGACGGAGGCGCGGTGCAGCTGGCCGGGGATGGACTCGGTGTCGACCTCGCCCTTGTCCCAGTAGCGGCGCTTGGGCTCGAAGAAGATGATCGGGTCGTCGCTCTGGACGGCCTGCTGCATCATCCAGTAGGCGTCCGACGGGTTCGAGGGGGAGACCACCTTCAGACCCGCGACGTGCGCGAACAGCGCCTCGGGCGACTCGGAGTGGTGCTCCACGGCGCCGATGCCGCCGCCGTACGGAATGCGCACGACGACCGGCAGCTTGATCTTGCCGAGCGAGCGGGCGTGCATCTTCGCGAGCTGCGTGACGATCTGGTCGTACGCGGGGAAGACGAAGCCGTCGAACTGGATCTCCACGACCGGCCGGTAGCCGCGCAGGGCGAGACCGATCGCCGTGCCGACGATGCCGGACTCGGCGAGCGGGGTGTCGATGACCCGGTCCTCGCCGAAGTCCTTCTGGAGCCCGTCGGTGATCCGGAAGACACCGCCCAGCTTTCCGACGTCCTCACCCATGATGAGGACCTTGGGGTCGGTGTCGAGGGCCTTGCGCAGCGACTCGTTGAGCGCCTTCGCGATGGACATCTTTTCCACGGCCATGGCTACTTGCCCTCCTCGGCGAACGATGCCTGGTAGGCGGCGAACTGGGCGCGCTCCTCGTCGACGAGGGGGCTCCCGTCGGCGTAGGCGTGGTCGAAGATCGCCAGCCGCTCCGGGTCGGGCATGGCCCGCACCGCTTCGCGGACGCGCTTGCCGAGGGTCTCGCTCTCCTCCTCGAGACCGGTGAAGAACGCCTCGTCGGCGACGCCCTCCTTCTCCAGGTAGGTGCGCAGGCGCAGGATCGGGTCCTTGGCCTCCCAGGAGGCGCGCTCCTCGTCGGCCCGGTACTTCGTCGGGTCGTCGGAGGTGGTGTGCGCGCCCATGCGGTAGGTGAACGCCTCCACGAGGGTGGGGCCCTCGCCGCGGCGGGCGCGCTCCAGGGCGGAGCGGGTGACGGCCAGGCAGGCCAGCACGTCGTTGCCGTCGACCCGGACGCCGGGGAAGCCGAAGCCCTGGGCGCGCTGGTAGAGCGGCACCCGGGTCTGCTTCTCGGTCGGCTCGGAGATGGCCCACTGGTTGTTCTGGCAGAAGAACACGACCGGGGCGTTGTAGACCGCGGAGAAGGTGAACGACTCGGCGACGTCGCCCTGGCTGGAGGCGCCGTCCCCGAAGTACGCGATCACGGCCGAGTCCGCGCCGTCCTTGGCCACACCCATGGCGTAACCGGTGGCGTGCAGGGTCTGCGAGCCGATGACGATCGTGTACAGGTGGAAGTTGTTGGTGTTCGGGTCCCAGCCGCCGTGGTTCACACCGCGGAACATCCCGAGCAGATTGGTCGGGTCGACCCCGCGGCACCAGGCGACACCGTGCTCGCGGTAGGTCGGGAAGACGTAGTCGTCGTCGCGCAGGGCCCGGCCGGAACCGATCTGCGCGGCCTCCTGGCCGAGCAGCGAGGCCCACAGGCCCAGCTCGCCCTGACGCTGCAGCGCGGTGGCCTCGGCGTCGAAGCGGCGGGTCAGGACCATGTCCCGGTACAGACCGCGCAGCTCGTCCGCCGTCAGGTCGATCGAGTAGTCCGGGTGCTCGATCCGCTCGCCCTCGGGCGTCAGCAGCTGTACGAGCTCGGGCGCGGAAGTCTCTTGCGTCTTCGCGGGCGTCTTCGCGGCGCTGGTCCGCTTGCTGCTGCGTCGCGGTTTACGCGCGGCAGCAGTGCTCTCCACGGTCACGTGCGTGCTCCTCCGTCGGTCCGGCCCCCGGGGTCTGCCGGGAGACCAGTGCGGCTCGCCTGTGTCCGTACCCGTGCACGGGGTGGGTGCCGCTCGGTCCGGGAACAGGCGTGACAGGTGCCCCGGCGAGCGCCCTGTCAAAGGCACGTTACCCAGTGGGCCGCATAACTGCGAAACCCTTGCTGACCTGCGATTTTGCTTGGATATCCAAGTAAATCCAGGAATTCGGGAACTCCCGCTGGTCACAGCACTGGGAACAGCCTTGCAGGCCGCCGGAACAACGGCACGTTATCCCGCCCGACAGCGGCAGGGAAGAGGGGAGTGTGTGAGACTGCGTTTGTGCGCAAAGAAGGAAAAATCACTGTTTTTCTGCTGGATGACCACGAAGTCGTCCGCCGCGGAGTCCATGAGCTGCTTTCGGTCGAGGACGACATCGAGGTGGTCGGCGAGGCCGGTACGGCGGCGGACGCGCTGGTACGCATCCCCGCGACCCGGCCCGATGTGGCCGTCCTCGACGTACGGCTGCCGGACGGCAGCGGGGTGGAGGTCTGCCGCGAGATCCGTTCCCAGGACGAGTCCATCAACTGTCTGATGCTGACCTCGTACGCCGACGACGAGGCGCTTTTCGACGCGATCATGGCGGGCGCCGCCGGATATGTGCTCAAGGCGATCCGCGGCAATGAACTGCTGAATGCGGTACGGGACGTGGCGGCCGGAAAATCGCTGCTCGACCCGGTGGCCACCGCACGGGTGCTGGAGCGGCTGCGCGACGGCAAGAAGGGCCGCGGCGACGACAAACTCGCGGCCCTGACCGATCAGGAACGCAAGATCCTCGATCTGATCGGCGAGGGGCTGACGAACCGGGTGATCGGCGAACGGCTCCATCTCGCCGAGAAGACGATCAAGAACTACGTCTCCAGCCTGCTGTCCAAGCTGGGCATGGAACGCCGCTCGCAGGCCGCCGCCTATGTGGCACGGCTCCAGGCCGAGAAGCGCTGAGGGGCACGCCCCCGAGGGGCCGGGTTCAGGACTTTGGTCCCGGCCCACCCGGGGCCCCGGCCTCTTATTCCGTCCACACGGGTGACGGACAGTGGAAGGCATGTCCTCCGAGGAACTCCACGCGATCGAACTGCTCGGCCGGGTCCCCTACGGCCGCCTGGCGACGAGCATGCGGGCCCTCCCGATCCTGACGGTGGCCCGGCACATCGTCACGGACGGCCGCGTCTTCCTGCGCATGCACAGCGGGCTCGGCTACCACGAGGCCTGCGACGGCGCGGTCGTCGCGTACGGGGCGGACAACTACAACGCGGCCACCTCGGCCGGCAGCCGCGACCTGTGGTCCGTGCAGTTCACCGGACCCGCCCGCATCGTCGAGCCGACCTGCGCCCAGCGCAAGGACTTCGGCCCCGCCCCCGTCGAGGTCAACGGGGAGCCCTTCGAACCGGCCTACATCCGGCTCGACCCGCACTTCGTCACTGTGCACACTCTGGACTTCCACGCAACTCCGCAGATCCGCAACGCAGCGTGATCTAACATCTGGCGAGTGCCGCGCTCATCTGTAACATTCCCGCCTGTTCCCCCGGTCGGCGAGGTGCTCCGCCGCTACCCGGACGCGGGCGAGCCGCTCACCTGCAAGCCGCTCGCCCAGGGCCTGCTCAACCACGGTTACCGGGTGTCCACCACCCGCGGCTCGTACTTCCTCAAGCACCACCTGGACGACACCACGGGCGACCGGGCCACGATCGTCCGCCAGCACCGCGCCACCCAGCGCCTCCAGTCACTCGGTGTGCCCGTGGCCCCGCCCGTGGAGGACACCGAGGGCGGCACGGTCACCGAGATCGGCGGCCGCTGCTACGCCCTGCACCCCTGGGTCGACGGCCTGCACCGGGCCGGCGCGCAGCTCACCCTCGCCCAGTCGCTGCGGCTCGGGGCGCTGCTCGGCGCCGTACACACGGGACTGGAACAGGTGATGGACGCGGGGGCCGGGACCCGGTCCGGGCATGCCAGCCCCGATCCGGCCGACACCTTCGCGCTGATCGACGAGTTACTGACCGCCGCGCGCCGCCGCCGGCCCCGGGACTCCTTCGACGAACTGGCCGAACACCGGCTCCAGGAGCGGCGCACCCTGCTGGAACAGCACGCCGACCGCCGACCGCCCGCCCCGGACGGCCCGGCGACCGGCTGGGTGCACGGCGACTTCCACCCGCTGAACGTCCTCTACCGGGGCGCCGACCCGGTGGCGATCCTCGACTGGGACCGGCTCGGCGTGCAGCCGCGCGCGGAGGAGGCGGTGCGCGCCGCGGTCATCTTCTTCGTACTGCCGGCCGGGGAACTGGAACTGGGCAAGGTGCGGGCGTACGCGCGCGCCTACCGGCGGGCGGCCGGCGCGGGGGCCGACGAACTGGCCGCGGCGGTGCACCGGGTGTGGTGGGAGCGGCTCAACGACTTCTGGATACTGCGGTGGCGCTACTGCCTGAACGACCGAAGGGCCGACCCGCAGTTCCCTGCGGTGTCGGCCCTGGCGGTCTGGTGGACCCGTGAATACGAGGCGGTGCGCGAGGCGTTCACGGGGTGAGGACGGGCTACGGGGTGGTGCCGCCCGCGCCCGCGGCTGCTCCGGCGGCGGTCCCGGTCGTTGCGCCCGCGTCCGCGCCACCGGCGTCCGTGCCCTCGCTCGTTCCCGTACTGCCCTCGCTGGTACCGGTGTTGCCCTCGCTGGTGCCCGTGTTGCCTTCGCTGGTACCGGTGTTGCCCTCGCTCGTTCCCGTGTTGCCCTCGCTGGTACCCGTGTTGCCCTCGGTCGTCCCCTCCGTGTCCGTCTCGGTCGGAGAGGTCGTGGGCGACGGGTCGGCCGTCTTGCTCGGGGTGTACGACGGGGTGTACGACGGCTGCTCGGGGGTCTCCTGCTGATCACCCGTGGAGTTGCCCGGCTGCTCGGTGTCCTGCGTCGTCTCCTCGTCGGTCGGCGAGGCCGACGACTTCGTCGGGGAGGGGGAGCTGGACGTCGAGGTGACCGGCGTCTTCGGCTTCTCGCCGCCGCCCTTCGCCGCGTTGACCGCGAAGGCCACACCCACACCGATCGCGATCAGCGCGAGCACGACGAACAGCCACAGCTTGCCGCGACCGCCACCGCCCTGCCGGGTGCTGCCGTCGTAACCGCCGTCGTCCGGGTTCATCGGCGGCAGGATCGGGCCCTGCGAGGTGTCCCCGTGCTGCTGGTACCCCATCGCGCGGGTGGAGCCGCTCGTGCCGTGCGGCGGGGTGCCGCCCGCGCCCTCGTGCAGCGCGACCGGGCCGGTGTTCCACGTACCGGTGTGACCGCCCTGCACCTGGAGCATCTGCAGGCTGTACTGGACGAGCCCGCGCATCTCCTCGGCGCTCTGGAACCGGTCGTCCGGGTCCTTCGCGAGCGAGCGCATCACGAGCCCGTCCAGCTCCGGCGGCACCACGTCGGAGATCTCCGACGGCGGGACCGGAATGTCCTGAACGTGCTGATACACAACGGAAAGCGGCGTTTCGCCCGTGAACGGGGGCCGCAGCGCGAGGAGTTCGTACAGCAGACAGCCGGTGGCGTACAGGTCGGAGCGGTGGTCGACGGCCTTGCCCAGCGCCTGCTCGGGGGAGAGGTACTGCGGCGTCCCCATGACCATGCCGGTCTGGGTCATCGTCGACTGCGCGCCGTGCAGCGCACGGGCGATGCCGAAGTCCATCACCTTGACCGCGCCGGAGTGCGTGATGATCACGTTCGCCGGCTTGATGTCGCGGTGCACGATCCCGTGCTGGTGCGAGTAGGCGAGCGCCTCCAGCACCCCGGAGACGATGATCAACGCCTGCTCGGGGGGCGGCGCCTCGGCATTGAGCAGCAGGTCACGGATGGTGCGGCCCTCGACCAGCTCCATCACGATGTACGGGACGGTCTGGCCGGCCACGGTGTCCTCACCGGAGTCGTACACCGCTACGACCGCATGGTGGTTGAGGCCGGCGACCGACTGCGCCTCACGCGTGAACCGGGCCTTGGAGACCGGATCCTCGGCAAGATCGGAACGCAGCAGCTTCACCGCGACCGTACGTCCCAGCCGGACGTCCTCGGCCGCGAACACCTCGGCCATGCCGCCCCGGCCGAGGCGGCCGGTCAGCCGGTAACGTCCGTCACCGACCACACCGCCGACGCCCCAGGAGTCGGTGCCATCCGGAACTCCGCCGCCGTTTGCTTCGGGTTCGGGTGCCATCAGTCCTCGCCGTCGTTTCTGTCCGCGCGTCCGCGGGTTCTCACGGTGCCTTGCTGCATTGCGACGTCACGCTACAGCCTCCGTCGGACACACCGTTTCCGAGAGGGACGGGCCATCCAACCGGCTGGCGCGCCCACCACGCAAATTCCATGCGGTTCCTGTAACGCTTCCGAGACGCTTCTTGTGCGTAGGGTCACGGAACGGGCACCTGGCTTGACGTGTCGTACCCCTCGGGCAGACTTGGCCAGTAATACGGATCTTCGCGCGAATCGCGCGCCCTAGGGGGAAGCAAGTCATGAGCCAGGACGGCGCACAGGGTGCCCAGGGTCGCTACGCGGGCGGTTCGGTCGCCGGCGGCCGCTACCAGCTCCGCGACCTGCTGGGCGAGGGCGGGATGGCGTCCGTTTATCTGGCGTACGACTCCGCGCTGGACCGGCAGGTCGCGATCAAGACCCTCCACACGGAACTGGGCCGCGAGCAGTCCTTCCGTGAGCGCTTCCGGCGCGAGGCGCAGGCGGTCGCCAAGCTCCAGCACACCAACATCGTCTCCGTCTTCGACACCGGCGAGGACGAACTCGGCGGCGCGCTGATGCCGTACATCGTCATGGAGTACGTCGAGGGGCAGCCGCTCGGCTCCGTCCTCCAGGCCGACATCCGCTCCTACGGCGCGATGCCCGCCGACAAGGCGCTCAAGGTGACGGCCGACGTGCTGGCCGCCCTGGACACCAGCCACGAAATGGGGCTCGTCCACCGCGACATCAAGCCCGGCAACGTGATGGTGACCAAGCGCGGCATCGTGAAGGTCATGGACTTCGGCATCGCCCGCGCCATGCAGTCGGGCGTCACGTCGATGACGCAGACCGGCATGGTCGTCGGCACCCCGCAGTACCTCTCCCCCGAACAGGCCCTGGGCCGTGGGGTGGACGCGCGGTCCGACCTGTACTCGGTCGGCATCATGCTGTTCCAGCTGCTGACCGGCCGCATCCCGTTCGACGCGGACTCGCCGCTCGCCATCGCGTACGCGCATGTGCAGGAGGAGCCGGTCGCCCCGTCCACCATCAACCGCTCCATCACCCCGGCGATGGACGCGCTCGTCGCCCGCGCCCTGAAGAAGAATCCGAACGAGCGCTTCCCGAGCGCCGCCGCGATGCAGGACGAGATCACGCGCGTGCTGAACGCGGGCGGCCAGACGGGCGCCCCCGTGATCGTCAGCGGTGCGGGCGCACCGTCGAACAGCGGCTCGGGCGTCGGTTCGGCCGTCTTCCCGCCGGTCGACCAGTCCACCCCGGCGCCGCACAACGTCCAGACGCCGTACCAGCCTGGCCCGTACCAGTCGCAGCAGCAGCCCGGTCCGTACGCCCCGACGCCCGCCCCGGCGCCTTCGTACGGCTACCCGCAGTCGGCTCCGGCCTACCAGACACCGGCGGCGATGTCGCCGATGCAGCAGCAGACCCCGCCGCCGTACTCCATGTCGCCGCAGACACAGACACAGAGCGGGTCGTCGGGCGGCGGTTCCGGGCGGAACATGCCCGTGATCGTGGGCTCGATCGTGGTCGCCCTGATCGCGATCGGCGGCCTGATCACCGCGCTCGCGCTGAACGGCGACGGTGACGACGACCCGGGCAAGGGCGGCACCGAGGCCTCGTCGAGCGAGTCCCCGGCCGGTGGCCACAAGGATCCGGAGCGGAACCGGACGATGGAAACCGAGAAGTGCACGGACGCGTACGAGGACGACGACGACCCGAACAAGGTCGACGCCCCGAGCTTCCTCTACAAGGACATCCTCTCGGCGCGTGCCTGCACGGACGCGGCCGGCTGGACCCTCAAGATCATCAAGGTTCCCGGGAACGCGTACGCGGAGGACCAGGTCATCGACCAGTTCCCCACGTCCGGAACCGCGGTGCCCAAGACGGGCGCCCACTTCGAGCTGCGGATCGCCACGGGCGACCCGGCGTAGCCGGGGACGGGGTCCGGGGCCGCGTCGTCGTGAGGTGACCCGGTCCCGCCCGCCATCCATCCGTATCACCTGAGATGCCGGACACACCGTCACATGTGACGGTGGTCGCATGGCTTCAGGACACCTCGCCTCACGGCTCTCAAGGTGCGTGGCCTGCCTGGCGCTGACGGCGGCCGCGACCCTGGGGGGCCTGACGGCCGGCGAGGCGCACGCGGACCAGCAGACGCCCACCCGGGCGCCCGCGCGCCTGTCCGTGACACCGGAGGCGCTCCTCCCCTCGGGCTCCCCGGCCGCGTCGCACTCCGCTCCCGTCGCCTCCGGCGTCCCCTCCGCCGTGCCCGCACACCCCGCACATCCCGCGCCCCTGCCGTCGCTCTCCCCGGCCTCCGCCACGCCCTCCCCCACGGACGACGCGGCTGCGCCCGGGCAGCCCTCGCCGAGCGCGGGATCGCCTCGCCCGGACGACGCCCAGTCGCCGCTGGCGGGGCGGCCCGCCGGGGAGGGGCGGCCGCGCCCCGGCAGGACGATGACACCGGAGGAGATCGCCCGGGCCGACGCCCTCGAAGCGTCCGAGGAGGAGGCGGCCGAGGAAGCGGAGGAGGAGGCCGAGGCGACCGAACCCGCCGCCGTACCGGCCGTCACCCCGGAGCCGAGCACATCACCCGGAACGGGCCGGATGTCGCGGCAGGCGCTTGACGGGGCGGCGGTCGAGCAGGTCCAGCAGCTGTCGCTCGGCGCGGGAATCGCCCTGGTCGGGCTGGGTCTCGGCTTCCTCGCCTTCCGCATCCGCCGCTCGGCCTGAACGCCGGACGGCCGAAGGAGCGGCGGACACGGAGCTGCCCGCGGAGACTTGCGTCCGGCAACATACTCGGTATACATACTCAGTATGTCGATCCGTCACGGGCTGCTGGCCCTCCTGGAGCGGGGGCCTCGTTACGGCTCCCAGCTCCGCACCGAGTTCGAGTCGCGCACCGGCTCCACCTGGCCGCTGAACGTCGGGCAGGTGTACACGACGCTGAGCAGACTGGAGCGCGACGGCCTGGTCGTCCAGGACGGCGAGGACGACCAGGGGCACGCCCTCTACTCGATCAGCGACGACGGACGCACCGAGCTGCACTCCTGGTTCGAGACGCCGGTCGACCGCAGCAGCCCGCCCCGCGACGAGCTGGCGATCAAGCTCGCCATGGCCGTCGGCGCCCCCGGCGTCGACATCCGGGCCGTCATCCAGTCCCAGCGCCACCACACGGTGAAGGCGATGCAGGACTACACGCGCCTCAAGGCGCAGGCGCTCACCGACGTGCCCGCCAACCGTGACGAGGTCGCCTGGCTGCTCGTGCTGGAGCAGCTGATCTTCCAGGCCGAGGCCGAGGCCCGCTGGCTGGACCACTGCGAGGCCCGGCTGGTCCGCCTCGCCGAGGCCGCCGCCACCGAGCCCGAGGCGCCCACGGCCCCGCGCAGCCCCGCCCGCGGCGCCTCCGGGCCCCGCGCACGCCGCTGAGCCACGTCAGCCCGACCGCGTACTCCGGCACCACCTGCCACCACCACCGCCGCCGGACCGCGCTCTCCTGCACCGCCTGCCACCACCGCGTCCGGTACCGCGCGCTCCGCCGCCGGCCACCGAACCGTTCCTGCCGACCACAGAACCGTTCCGAGGGGGAACCCACCGTCATGTCCCTGCACGTCCCGTCCCCGTCCCCGTCCCCGGCCGCTCCGCCCCTGTCGGTGGACGCGCCGGTGCTCGAACTCCGCGACCTGACCCGTACCCACGGCACCGGTATCGCCGAGGTGCACGCGCTGCGCGGCATCAACCTGTCCGTGCACCCCGGCGAGCTCGTCGCCGTGATGGGACCGTCCGGATCCGGCAAGTCCACCCTGCTGACCATCGCCGGCGGTCTCGACACCGCGACCGCAGGACAGGTCGTCATCGAGGGCCAGGACATCTCCACGCTCGGCCGCAAGGGGGTGGCCGCGCTGCGCCGCCGCAGCGTCGGCTACGTCTTCCAGGACTACAACCTGATCCCCGCCCTGACCGCCGCCGAGAACATCGCGCTGCCGCGTGAGCTCGACGGCGTCCCGGTGCGCAAGGCGCGCAAGGAGGCCCGCGCCGCGCTGGAGGAGATGAACCTCCTGGAGATCGGCGACCGCTTCCCGGACGAGATGTCCGGCGGCCAGCAGCAGCGCGTCGCGATCGCCCGCGCGCTGGTCGGGGACCGCCGCCTGGTGCTCGCGGACGAACCGACCGGGGCCCTCGACTCCGAGACGGGAGAGACCGTCCTCGCGCTGCTGCGCAACCGCTGCGACCAGGGCGCCGCCGGGGTGATGGTGACGCACGAACCGCGGTACGCCGCCTGGGCGGACCGGGTCGTCTTCCTCCGGGACGGCTCGATCGTCGACCAGACGCTGACCGCCGGGGCCGATTCGCTGCTGGCCGCCGGGAGCCCCGAGTGAGCGTCTTCACGGGGTGGCGCGCCGCCCTCCGGATCGCCCGGCGCGACGCCATGCGGGCCAAGGGCCGCAGCGCGCTCGTCGTCGCGATGATCGCGCTGCCGGTGCTCGGGGTGACGGCCGCTGACATCGCGTACCGCAGTGTCGACTCCACCGAGGCCGAGAAGCTGACGGCCAGGATGGGTTCCGCCGACGCGCTGTTCAGCGATCCGGGGCTGGGGCCGCTGCAGCAGATGCCCGACGGGAACATGTACGACGCCGCCGGGAAGGAGGCCCCCGACGGGGAGGCCCCGCCGGTCGACATGAGTACGGCCTTCCCCGAGGGCGCACGGGCGATCAGTATCCTTTCGGTGCCCGCGAGCGTGACGACGGCGTACGGACTGACCGACGCCGACATCACGGAGGTCCGGACCTCGGACCGCATGGCGCGCGGGAAGATCGACCTGGTCGAGGGCGCGTTTCCGCACGGCACGGACGAGATGGCGGCCACCGAGCCGTTCCTGAAGTCGTCCGGGCTGCACATCGGCTCCCGCACCACGGTGAACGGCGCCGGCCGGACGTACACCATCACGGGTGTGGTCGAGGAGCCCGACGACCTGAAGGCGAAGCAGCTGTACGCCGATCCGGGCGCGGTCATCGCCCCGTGGCAGGCCGCGGCCGACCGCGACAGGAAGGTGCTGCCGCCCAACACCGGCTCGACCGAGTGGCTGGTCGAGGGCTCCGGCACGGCGGGGATCGGCTGGGGCGATGTGCTCGCGGCCAACAAGGCCGGTGCGCTCGTCGTGTCCCGCCAGGTGGTCCTGGACCCGCCGCCGGACTCCGAGATCCCGATGGCGCGGACCATCACCGACTACACGCCGCGCGAACCGGTCGAGGTGAGCACGGCCGCCGTCACCGTCGTCGCCATGACCGTCCTAGAGATCGTGCTGCTCGCCGGACCGGCCTTCGCCGTGGGGGCGCGGCGCTCGCGCCGCCAGCTCGGACTCGTCGGCACCTGCGGCGGCGACCGGCGCCACATCCGTGCGGTGGTGCTCTCCGGCGGGCTGGTGCTGGGCGGCATCGGGGCGGTGACCGGGGTCGCGGCCGGGCTGCTGCTCACGGTCGCGTTCCGGCCGCTGATCGAGGACTGGGCGGGTCAGCGCTTCGGCTCCCTGCTCCTGAAGCCGACGGAACTCCTCGTCATCGCCGTGCTCGGCCTGGTCACCGGGCTCCTCGCTGCGCTCGCCCCGGCGATCGTGGCCGCCCGGCAGTCCGTACTGGAGTCGCTCACCGGGCGGCGCGGTGTGCGCCGCAGCTCCCGGGTGCTTCCCGCGATCGGCTCCGGCGCCCTGGCTCTCGGGGTCGCCGTCGCCGCGTACGGCGGCACCACCGGCAACTCCACCCTGGTGTCCGGCGGCTCGGTCGTCGCCGAACTCGGGCTGCTCGCCTGCATTCCGGTGATCGTCGGCCTGCTGGGCCGGCTCGGCCGCAGGCTGCCGCTCTCGCCCCGGATGGCCCTGCGCGACGCCGCCCGCAACCGCGGCCGCACCGCTCCGGCGGTCGCCGCCGTGATGGCCGCCGTCGCGGGCTCGGTGGCCATCGCGACGTACATGTCCAGCAGCCTGGCGGAGTCCGACCACGACTACACGCCCATGCTGTCCAAGGGGACGATGGTGCTCTCGGCCGTCGACACCGAGGCCGCCGAACGGCTGCCGCTGGCCCGGGCCGCCGTCGAACGGAACATCGCGGTGACCGGCGGCCACGCCGACTTCTCCCGCCTCTGGGCCGGCAGCGACTGCTCCGTCTACTACGAGGACGAGTCCCGCTGCGGCAGCCTGGAGCTGGTCAAGCCCACCGGCAAGGGCCACACCTGCCCCCTCAACACCAAGGGCGCCAAGGAACTCGCCGCACGGCTCTCCGCGGAGGAGCACCGCGCGATGATGCGGTCCCCCGCCTGCATGGACGAGTACCTCTCGTCGGGCAGCTTCAGCTCGGAGACGAACAACATCGTGGTGGGCGACGCCGCCCTGCTCCACACGTACGCGAAACTCGACGACCCCGCGGCCGCCGCGGCGCTGAAGGCCGGCACCCCCGTCCTGCTGAACCGGGCGTACGCGAAGAACGGCGAGGTCACCCTCAAGGCCGTCCACACCTACAACGCCAAGGACACCAGGAACCGCAAGCTGCACCCCGGCCCGGCCCGGAAGACCACGGACCGGCTGAAGGTGTACGTCGCGGACGCCGAGTACGCCGCCACCCCCGGCATCCGCATGATCATGCCGCAGCGGACCGCCGAGCGGCTCGGCCTGCACACCGCGCGGTCCGGCACCGTGTACGCCGTCCCCGGACCGCCCACGGACGCCGGGACGCAGAGCGTCTCGGCCGCCATCGAACAGGCCGGCGGCGGGATCTGGCTCCAGACCGAGAACGGTCCGGGCGACCGGGAGGACGTCATCCTGCTGATCCTCACCCTGTTCGCCGGGGTGGTGACCCTGGGTGCGGCGGCCATCACCACCGGCCTCGCCAAGGCGGACGCGGAGGCCGACCTCACCACGCTGAGCGCGGTCGGCGCGCCCCCGCGCGTCCGGCGGTCGCTCTCCGGGTTCCAGTGCGTGGTGGTGGCGCTCACCGGGGTGCTGCTGGGCACCGCGGCGGGCCTGGTGCCCGCGGTGGCGCTGCGCCTGGTCGACCAGCGCAAGGCGCTGCAGGCGATGCGGATCGAGCCCATGGAGTCCGCGTTCACGCCGATCGTGCTGCCCTGGGCGACCATCGGACTGCTGGCCGTGGCCGTTCCGCTGCTGGCCGGGGTGCTGGCGGCGGTGTTCACCCGCTCCCGGCTGACGCTGGCGCGGCGCGCCGGATGACCGGGAGAGAGCCCGCGCAGACGGCCTGACCGGCTGCTTCGCAGCCGATTCGGTGCCCTCGGAAACGGTGGATCATCCGTTTCCGGGGGCACCACAGTGTTGAACGGCACGTGTGCGAGACAATGGACGGCATGGAGATGCCGAGGAATGAACGGTCGCAGGAGCACCCCCAGGTCCTCGTAGTGGGGCAGGACGGAATGGCGATCGGCGGCGGTGGCACTGACGACGAGTCGCGTGAGGTCCCGGTGACGGAGATGGTCGAACAGCCCGCCAAGGTCATGCGCATCGGCAGCATGATCAAGCAGCTCCTGGAGGAGGTCAGGGCGGCTCCCCTCGACGAGGCGAGCCGGGTACGCCTCAAGGAGATCCACGCCAGCTCGGTCAAGGAGCTGGAGGACGGCCTCGCGCCGGAGCTGGTGGAGGAACTGGAGCGGCTCTCCCTGCCGTTCACCGAGGAGTCGGTTCCCTCCGAGGCGGAACTCCGGATCGCACAGGCCCAGTTGGTCGGCTGGCTGGAGGGCCTCTTCCACGGCATCCAGACGGCACTGTTCGCCCAGCAGATGGCGGCCCGTGCGCAGCTGGAGCAGATGCGCCGCGCGCTGCCTCCCGGCAGCGGCCACGAGGAGGAGGACGGCGGCGCGGACCCGCACGGGGCGATCCGCTCGGGCCCGTACCTGTAGGCCGCGGTCCGGTTCCGTACTTCTTGCCGAAACCCGTCGAACGAGCACAAGCACACGCGCAGGGCCCGGCACACGAACTCCGTGTGCCGGGCCCTGCGCGTGGTCCCGCGTGACTGCGGTCCTGGGGTGGTCGGTTCAGTTCTTGGCGGACGCCTGGGGTGGTGGTCGGTTCAGTTCTTGGCGGACGCCCGGGGCGGTCGGTTCAGTTCGTGGCGGACGCCTGGGGCGCCTGCAGGAGCACCTTGCCGACGTGGGTGCTGGACTCCATGACGCGGTGGGCCTCCGCCGCGTCCGGCATCGGCAGCGTGCGGTCCACGACCGGCCGGACGACGCCGTCGGCGATGAGCGGCCATACGTGCTCGCGTACGGCGGCGACGATCGCGGCCTTCTCGGCGAGCGGGCGCCCGCGCAGCGACGTCGCCGTGACAGCGGCCCGCTTGGTCAGCAGGGCGCCCAGGTTCAGCTCGCCCTTGGCACCGCCCTGGAGCCCGATGATCGCGAGCCGGCCATTGACGGCGAGCGCCTGCACGTTCCGGTCCAGGTACTTCGCGCCGACGATGTCGAGGATGACGTCCGCGCCCGCCCCGTCCGTCGCCTTGCGAAGCTCCTCGACGAAGTCCTGCTCCCGGTAGTCGATCAGGATGTCGGCACCGAGCTCGGCGCAGCGCGCCAGCTTCGTCGGTCCGCCGGCGGTCACGGCGACCCGTGCCCCGACCGCCTTGGCGAGCTGGATCGCCATCGTGCCGATACCGCTGGATCCCCCGTGCACCAACAGCGTCTCGGCGGGCCGCAGATGCGCCACCATGAACACGTTGGACCAGACGGTGGCCGTCACCTCCGGCAGTGCCGCGGCGAGCGTGAGGTCCAGCCCGTCCGGTACGGGGAGCAGCTGCCCGACGGGAACGGCGACCTTCTCCGCGTAGCCGCCGCCCGCGAGGAGGGCGCACACCTCGTCGCCGACCGACCAGCCGGTGACTCCGGGGCCGAGCGCCGAGATGCGGCCCGAGCACTCCAGGCCCGGATAGGGGGACGCACCGGGCGGCGGGTTGTAGAAGCCCTGCCGCTGCAGCACGTCGGCCCGGTTGACCGCGCTGGACACGACGTCGACGAGGACCTCGCCCTCGCCGGCTACGGGATCGGGCACCTCGGCCCAGACGAGCGCCTCGGGGCCACCGGGTTCGGGGATCGTGATCGCATACATGGCCGCGAGGCTACTCCGCTCAGTTGCGCGGGGCGGCCTGCGGCGGCTGGTTGAGCGGCGGTTCGTTGGTGGCGCGCACGATCGTGATCAGCCGGTCCGTCAGCTGCAGCGGGCTGGCCGCCGGATCGTCGTACCCCAGGAGCCGGTGCCCGCGCAGCACGCTGACCACGAGATCGTCGGTCTCGCGGACGTTCTTGCCCACCTCGGCCTTTATCACCGGCCGTTCGACGAGGTCGAGCCCGCTGCCCTGCTGGATCAGGTCCTCCATCACCGTGCCGGCGCTGGGGCTGAGCACGGAGAGACCGAGCAGCCGCCCGGCCGCGCTGGCGCTCGTGATCACGGCGTCGGCACCGGACTGCCGCAGCAGCGGGGCGTTCTCCTCCTCGCGCACCGCGGCCACGATCTTCGCGCCGCGGTTGAGCTGCCGCGCGGTGAGCGCGACCAGGACGGCCGTGTCGTCGCGCTGGGTGGCGATGATGATCTGACGCGCCTTCTGCAGCTCGGCCCGCAGCAGCACATCGCTGCGTGTCGCGTCCCCGAGCACTCCGGTGAAGCCCTCGGCGTTGGCGATCTCCATCACCTTGGACGCCGGGTCGACGATGACGATCTGGTCCTTCCGCAGCCCGGTGGCGCAGAGGGTCTGGATGGCCGAGCGGCCCTTCGTGCCGAAGCCGACGACGACGGTGTGGTCACGCAAGTTGGTTCTCCAACGCTTCAGCCGGAAGTCCTCCCGAGTCCGTTCCGTGAGGACCTCGAGGGTGGTGCCGACCAGGATGATGAGGAAGAGCACGCGCAGTGGTGTCACGAGCACCACGTTTATGAGCCGGGCACCGTCGCTGTACGGGGTGATGTCGCCGTACCCGGTGGTGGAGAGGGTGACCGTCGCGTAGTACACCGCGTCCAGCAGGTCGACCTTGCCGTCGGCCGCGTCGTGGTAACCGTCGCGGTCGACCCAGACGATCAGCACCGTGATGGCGAGCACCATCAGGGCCATCATCAGCCGCTTGGCCACCTGGCGCGCCGGACCGTCGATGACCCTGCGCGGGAGCATCACCCGCGTGGGAACGGCATGTTCGTCGGCGCGCCTGGCCATCGCGTCATGGCCGGGAAGTTTCACGTGAAACACCCTTCAGTCCACGGCGTCGCCGGGGCCCACGGTAGATCGAGGATCTCCACCTCGGTGCCGGACCGTACCCCGCCCGGCTCCACAACGGCCAGCCCGTCCGCGGCGGCGATGCCGCGGAGCATGGCGGGACCGTTGTAATGCAGGGGTACGACGTGATCCGTACCGCCGCCGGTTCCGTTGCCGTCCCGACGAGTTGGGGCACCCGGCACGCCGCCGGGCCGGTCGGCTGTGCGATGGACCACGGGGACCAGCCGGGTGTCGTGCGGGTGGCCGTGCACCTCGTCCCTTATGGCGATCCGGTAGCGGTCCTGAGGGGTCCGGCCCGCCAGCCCGCCGAGCAGGGGCTCGGCGAGAGTGAGCAGACCGGACACCGCGGCCAGGGGGTTGCCGGGCAGCCCGACGAGATACGGGCCTCCAGCCGCCAGCCGGGCCAGCAGCATGGGGTGACCGGGCCGCACGGCGACCCCGTCGACGAGCAACTCGGCGCCGATCCGGTCGAGGACGGGGTGCACATGGTCGACGGGTCCGGCGGCGGTGCCGCCGGTGGTGATGATCAGGTCGGCCCGGGAGCCGGTGAGCGCGTGCCGAAGGGCCTCCGCGTCATCGCCGAGGCGGCGCGGTGCGGCGACCTCGGCGCCCAGCGCACGCAGCCAGGGCCCGATCATCGGACCGAGAGCGTCCCGGATCAGCCCGTCGTGCGGCAGACCGGCGGTCAGGAGTTCGTCACCCAGGACGAGGACGTCGACCCGCGGCCGGGGTCTGGCCGTCAGCTCGTCGTAACCGGCGGCCGCGGCAAGCCCGAGGACGGCGGGTGTCACCAGCGTTCCGGCGGGAAGGAGTTGGTCGCCCGAGCGGCATTCCTGACCACGCGGCCTGATGTCCTGCCCGGGGTGCACCTGACGCTGCGCGTGCAGCAGCCCCTTGGCCTCGTCGGCGTGGGCGTGCTCGCTGCGGATGACGGCGGTGACGTCCGACGGGATCCGGGCACCCGTGGCGATGCGGATGGCGTCGCCGTCGGGAAGGGGGGCCGGGGTGGCGTGTCCCGCGAGAATCCCCTCGTCCGCCCGGATGGTCCACGGCCCCGGTCCCGCCACGGCCCAGCCGTCCATGGCGGAGGTGTCGAAGGAGGGCAGATCGGTGAGAGCGGTGAGCGGCTCGGCGAGCACCTGACCGAGCGCGCGGTCGAGGGGCAGTCGCACGGAACGCGGAGGAACCGCGCGCCCGGCCCGGGCGGCAAGGGCACGGGCCTCGCCCCACGACGTCGGCCGGACGTGCCGCCGGCCCTGGGCGGAGTGCCGGCCCGGGGCGGGGGTGGGGGTGGGGGAATGCTCGGGGGAGTGCGCCGGGAGACGCTCGCCGCGGTCCGGGGCCGCGTGGGCTTGGGCGGGGGGTTGCCGGCGCCCGTGGCCGGGGTCGGGGTCGTCTCCGGAGGCGGATGCGGTGGCGGTGGTGGAGGCGCCTGCGGATGCGGGGCCGGTGGTGGAGGCAGTTGCGGCTGCGGCTGCGGCTGTCGGATCTGAAGGTGCGGGCGGGCCCACCAGGGCGAGGGCCTGCGCCACGGCCAGTTCCTCGGCGGCTTCGGCCGCCAGGGCAGCTCGGGCGGCTCCGGCGGCTGCGACCGCTTCGGCGGGTTCGGCAGGCTCTGCGGGTTCAGCGGGTTCGGTCGCTTGGGTCGCTTGGGTCGCTTCAGTCGCTTCAGTTGCCTCGGTCGCCGCAGTCCCTTTGGTCCCTTCGGCGACGGGAGCGCGTTTCTGTCCGGCGACCCGGCCGGACGGCGGCGGCCGCTCGGCGCTGCCGCTGGGGCCCGTCATGGCGACTCGTTCTCGTCCGCCCACCGGAGGGCGAGCGCGGCGGCCTTCCGGGCGGCCTCGGCCACCGCTTCGGGTCCGCCGCCGTCGCCGCTCGCCTGCGCAGCCGCGTAGCCGACCAGGAAGGTCGTCAGGGGCGCTGCGGGCCGGGCGACGCCGTGGGCGGCATCACGGGCGAGGTCGAGCAGGACGCCGGTGTCGACGTCGAGTTCGATGCCCAGTTCGGTCTTGACTGCGGTGATCCATTCGTCCAGCACGGTCCCATGTTCTCTGATCCGGGCCCGGGCCGAAGCGATGTCCTCCCAGGTGTCGCAGTCGAACGAGGCGAGCGGGTCCGCCGCCACCCGGGCAAGCTCCAGTTCATGGGTGAGCAGCCGCAGGGGCAGCCCGGCCAGACTGCCGTGCTCCGTGGCGATGAGCGCCAGTTCACGGCGCAGCGGCTCCGCACGGTAGACGGCCACGAGAGGCTGGTCCCGGCCGTCCTGGTCGGTGCAGACCGCACCCTCGACGTCTCCCCGGCCGAGCGCTTCCAGCAGCGAGCCGACGGTGTCCGCGCCCAGGAACGGCAGATCGGCGGAGAGCACGAGCACGTGTTCCGCCGCCGTGTGCCGCACCCCGGCACCGAGCGCGGCCAACGGGCCGCCGCCCGGCGGCTCTTCGCGCGTCCAGGTCACCGGACGCGCGGTGGGCCGTCTGCCTCCCACGACCACGGTGGTCCCGGCACCGGCGCAGGCACCGAGTACCCGGTCGAGCAGCGGCCGGCCACCGACCCGGAGCCCGGGCTTGTCGGCGCCGCCGAGCCGCTTCGCGGCCCCTCCGGCGAGAACGATGGCGTCATACGCGGTCATGCCCCGAGTATGCGTGCCACGGCGCCCGGTGGATCCTCCCCGTCCCCATTCCCGTGGATCAACGGAGAACGCGAACGGGGAGACCAGGGCGCGCAGGGCGTCAGCCCCACCACCCCCGGGCCGGCCCCTCCGGGACCTACAGCGTCCGCAGGAGCACCGCCGGCTGTTCCACGCAGTCGGCCACGTACCGCAGGAAGCCTCCCGCCGTACCGCCGTCGCAGACCCGGTGGTCGAAGGTCAGCGAGAGCTGGACGACCCGTCGTACGGCGAGCTCGCCCTCGTGGACCCACGGCTTGGCGACGATCCGGCCGACGCCGAGCATCGCCGCCTCGGGGTGGTTGATGATCGGTGTGGAACCGTCGACGCCGAACACCCCGTAGTTGTTCAGCGTGAACGTGCCGCCGGTCAGCTCCGCCGGCTTCAGCGTCCCGGTCCTCGCCGCTTCGGTCAGCCGGGCGATCTCCGCCCCGATCGACTCCACGTTGCGCACCTGCGCATCCCGCACGACGGGGACGACGAGCCCGCGCTCGGTCTGGGCCGCGAAGCCGAGATGGACCTCCGGCAGCCGCACGATCTCGCGCGCTTCCACGTCCACCGTGGAGTTGAGCTCGGGATAGCGGGCCAGGGCCGCCGTACAGATACGGGCGAGCAGGGCCAGCACCGACACCTTGGGACCGGCACCGGAACCGGAACCACCCACGCTGTTCATCGCGGCCCGGGCCGCCATCAGCTCGGTGGCATCGGCGTCCACCCAGCACGTGGCGTCGGGGATCTCCCGTCGGCTGCGCGACAGCTTGTCCGCGACCGCTCCCCGCACCCCGCGCAATGGAATCCGTTCCCCGGCAGGACGCACCGAAGACCCACCCGTCACAGGCGACACGGACGTCACGGGCGACGCAGGCGCAGCGGGAGCAGCGGTGACGGAAGCAGCCGTGGCGGAACCGGCCGCGGCAGTGGCGACAGCGACGGCAGGAGCCGACGTTGCCGACCGGATGGCGGACTCGACATCCGCCCGCAGGATCAGGCCGTCGGGCCCGGACCCGGCGAGCTGTCGCAGATCGAGATCGTGCTGCCGCGCCAGCTTGCGCACCAGCGGGGAGACGACAGCGACCGGCCCCTGCCTCCCGTCCGAAACCCGCGCGACCGCAACCCGCGCAGCCGGAGCAGGAGTCGGGTCAGGCGCAGAAACAGGACCAGGACCAGGACTAGTGACAGGGCCCGGGCTATGACTAGGAGCAGGCGCGCCGGGAGACGCGGAAAGGCCCTCGGGCCGGACCCGCCGACGCCGCACCGGCGGCGCCCCGGTCCCGTATCCCACGAGTACGTTCCCGGACCCGGACGGCTCCGCGCCGTCAGCACCCGGGCCCGTACGGGCACCGGAACCGGAACCGGAACCGGCATCAGCACTCGCCCCCGACCCCGACGCCTCCGCCGACCCGACAGCGACGGTCAACAGGGGTGCCCCGACAGGAAGTTCCGCCCCCTCCTCGCCGAACCGCGCGGTCACCACGCCCCCGTACGGGCACGGCACCTCCACCATCGCCTTGGCCGTCTCGACCTCGACGACCGGCTGGTCGATGGCGACGACATCGCCGATCTCCACCAGCCAGCGCACGATCTCCGCCTCGGTCAGCCCCTCACCGAGATCAGGAAGCCTGAATTCGAGTACCTGCGGCATCAGTGCTCCGCCTCCCACTGCAGTCGGGCGACGGCGTCGAGCACCCGGTCCACACCCGGCAGATGGTGGCGCTCCTGCATCGGCGGCGGATAGGGGATGTCGAATCCGGCGACGCGCAGCACCGGTGCCTCCAGGTGGTGGAAGCAGCGCTCCGTGATCCGGGCGGCGATCTCGCCACCCGGCCCGCCGAAGCCGGTGGACTCGTGGACGACGACCGCGCGGCCGGTACGCCGCACGGACGCGGCAACGGTCTCGTCGTCGAACGGCACCAGCGACCGCAGGTCGACTACTTCGAGGTCCCAGCCCTCCTCGACGGCGGCCTCCGCCGCCTCCATGCAGACCGGCAGGGACGGCCCGTACGTGATGAGCGTCGCGCTGCGGCCCTGACGGCGCACGACGGCCCGCCCGATGGGCTCCACGGCGGCGGGTGCCTGCGGCGACCAGTCCGCCTTCGACCAGTAGAGCCGCTTGGGCTCCAGGAAGACCACAGGGTCGTCGGAGGCGATCGAGGCCCTCAGCAGCCCGTAGGCGTCGTCGACGGTGGCGGGTGTGACGACATGGAGACCCGGGGTCGCCATGTAGTACGCCTCCGAGGAGTCGCTGTGGTGCTCGACACCGCCGATTCCGCCGCCGTACGGCACCCGGACGGTGATGGGCAGCGGCATCGCGCCCCCGGTCCGGTTCCGCATCTTGGCGACATGGCTGATGAGCTGCTCGAACGCCGGATAGGCGAAGGCGTCGAACTGCATCTCCACCACGGGCCGCAGCCCGTACATCGCCATGCCCACGGCCGCCCCGAGGATGCCGGCCTCGGCCAGCGGGGTGTCCGTGCACCGCTCGTCGCCGAACTCCTTCGCCAGGCCGTCGGTGATCCTGAAGACCCCGCCGAGTGTCCCGACGTCCTCACCGAGGACGTGCACGGAAGGGTCGTCGGCCATCGAGTCGCGCAGCGCGCGCCCGAGTGCCTGGGCCATCGTGGCGGGCTTGGCCTTCGCCGTCCGCTCTCCGGCCGTGGCCGCTGCGGTGGTCATCGCCCTGCACCCCTGTCGTCCGTGCCGTGCTGGTCGTGCTGGTCGTTCTCCGCGTCCAGCTCGACGCGCAGGCGGGCCGCCTGCTCGCGCAGCTGTGTCGTCTGCTCCGCGTACACATGGGCGAAGAGGTCCATCGGGTCGAGCACCGGGTCCGCGTTCATCCGGTCCCGCAGCCCGGCCGCCATCTGCTCCGCGGCCACCCGCGCCTCCTCGATGCCTTCGTCGCCGAGCAGCCCGCGCCCGGTCAGCTCCCGCTCCAGGATCCGCACCGGGTCGTGGTCCCGCCAGGCCTCTACCTCGCTGTCCCCGCGGTAGCGCGTCGCGTCGTCGGCGTTCGTGTGCGCGTCCATCCGGTAGGTCACGGCCTCCACGAGCGTCGGACCGCCGCCGCTGCGGGCACGCGCCACCGCCTCGGAGAGCACCTGGTGCACTGCTGCCGCGTCGTTGCCGTCGACCAGCCGGCCGGGCATTCCGTACCCCACGGCCTTGTGGGCCAGGGACGGTGCCGCGGTCTGCTTGGCCAGGGGTACGGAGATGGCGAAGCCGTTGTTCTGGACGAGGAAGACGACAGGGGCCCGCCAGACGGCCGCGAAATTGAGCGCCTCGTGGAAGTCGCCCTCGCTGGTGCCGCCGTCGCCGACCATGGCGAGCGCGACCACGTCGTCGCCCTTGAGCCGCGCCGCGTGGGCCAGGCCCACGGCGTGCGGCAGCTGGGTGGCGAGCGGGGTGCACAGGGGCGCGATGCGGTGCTCGCGCGGGTCGTAGCCGGTGTGCCGGTCGCCGCGCAGCAGGGTGAGCGCCTCGACCGGGTCCAGGCCCCGGGCCACGGCCGCGAGCGTGTCGCGGTAGCTCGGGAAGAGCCAGTCCCGCTCCTCCAGCACCAGGGCGGCCGCGACCTCGCAGGCCTCCTGCCCGGTACTCGACGGGTAGACGGCGAGCCTGCCCTGCTTGGTGAGGGCGGTCGCCTGCGCGTTGTACCGCCGGCCGCGCACGAGCTCGGCGTAGAGCCGCAGCAGCAGCTCGGGGTCTGCGTCGGCCACGGCGTCCGTACCGAGCACGCGGTACGGCTCGGGGTCCGGGAGCAGCGGCGCGGGATCGGTGAGCGGCTTCCAGGCCGGGGGCGGCGTGGGCCGGTAGGCGGCCGCGCCGGGCAGCTCTTGGACCGTCATGACAAGCACCTCCTGGCATCGAGGGGTATCGAGCGGCGTCTGGCGGCATCAGGGGTACCCGATGCCGAGGGGTGTCGAAATATGTCGAAATGTCGAAAGCCGTGCGAGCCGCGGATGTGGTGCGTCTCACCTACCGATTGTTCGGTCGCGAGCGCATTTTGGCTACAGGCACCGCCAGCCTGTGGACAAACGGTTCTCCACAGCCTGGGATGGGAACAGGTCGTCCAGGACGGGGAGGCACGGGAACATGGCAGCTGAACAAATGGCCGACGGGGCCGAGGAGCCCGGCCAGGTTCCGCCGGCACGCCCGCTCGACTCCATCGATCGCGCCATCCTCCGGTTGCTCCAGACGGACGGCCGCGCCTCGATACGGTCGGTGGCCGACCGGGTCCATGTCTCGCGCGCCAACGCGTACGCCCGGATCAACCGGCTCATCGACGACGGCGTGATCCGCGGCTTCAGCGCCCGGGTGAACCATGAGCGTGCGGGGCAGGGAGCCTCCGCGTACATCACGCTCAAGATCGTCCAGAATTCCTGGCGCACCGTGCGCGAGCAGCTTCAGGCGCTGCCGGGGGCCACGCACATCGCGCTGGTCAGCGGTGATTTCGACGTACTGCTGCTGGTGCACACACCGGACAACCGCTCACTGCGCGAGCTGGTCCTGACCAGGATCCAGGCCATTCCGGAGGTGCTGTCCACGCGCACCCTGCTGGTGTTCGAGGAGACGGACCTGGCCCCGGGCCCGGAACGCCCCACGGAACTCACCTGAGCCCGGGCACCCCGGCGGGCAGCCGCCGGGTCAGCGGCTCGACTTCATGCCCTCGAAAGCCAGCTGCACGACGGTGTCGGCGAGCCGCTCCCCCTCCGCGCCGCCGTCGGGCAGCGGCCGGAACCACTCCACGAGCGAGTTGACCATCCCGAAGAGCAGCCGCGTCGCCAGCCGTATGTCCACGTCGGAGCGGAGATCGCCGTCCGCCACCGCCGCCTTCAGCAGATCGGCCACGCGCTGGTCGAACTCGCGCCGCCGCTCCAGGGCCCAGCGCTCGGTCTTCGTGTTGCCCCGTACGCGCAGCAGCAGCGTGACATAGGGCAGTTCGGCTATCAGCACCTCGACGGTGCGACGGGTGACGTACTCGACCCGCGCGATCGCGCGGCCCCGCGTCGCGCCCGACTCGTCGAGGATGCCGAAGAGCCCGTCCAGGGCCCGGGTGACCGCACGCCGCAGCAGTTCTTCCTTGCCGGCGACGTGGTGGTAGATGGACGACTTGGAGATGCCCGCCGCCTTCGACAGGTGCTCCATGGACGTGCCGTCGTAGCCGCGCTCGTTGAAGACACGGACGGCGACCGTGAGCAGAGTCTCCGGGGTGTACGTGTCCCGCTTGGCCGTGGTCATGCCCGCGATCCTCCCCTACGAGTTGTCCACAGGTTTCGTGGGCCCCCTTGTCCCGACCGATCGTTCGGTTACTCTAACTCTGTCCGCCCGTCCCTGCCCAGCTCGATGAGGAGTTGGTCCGTCATGGCCGCCGAGCTCTCCCCGCACCTGCTGTCCGAGAAGCACCGCCCCACGCTGGACCGGACCCTCGAAGCGATCCGCACGCGGGAGTACTGGTCCCCGCACCCCGAGCACCCGAAGGCGTACGGCGAGGGCGGCGCCCCCGGCAGCCTGGGCGCGGCCGAGGGCAAGGCCGCCTTCGACGCCGTGCTGCGCACCCGCCTCGACCTGGACCAGCCGGGCACGGACGGCTGGACGGGCGGTGAGATCTCGCCCTACGGTCCGGAGCTGGCCGTCGAGTATCCGCACGCCGACCTGGATGTCCTGCTCCCCGCGATGCGCGCGGGAATCCCCGCCTGGCGCGAGGCCGGACCGGAGACCAGGGCCCTGGTCTGTCTGGAGATCCTGGCGCGGATCAGCGCCCGCACCCATGAGTTCGGCCACGCGGTGATGCACACCAGCGGACAGGCCTTCATGATGGCGTTCCAGGCCGGCGGCCCGCACGCCCAGGACCGCGGTCTGGAGGCGGTGGCGTATGCGTACGAGGAGCAGATCCGCGCCCCCCGCACCGCCGACTGGTCCAAGCCGCAGGGCAAGCGCGACCCGCTCGACCTGCACAAGACGTTCACCGCGTCCGGACGCGGCATCTCGCTGTTGATCGGCTGCAACACCTTCCCCACGTGGAACGGCTACCCGGGCCTCTTCGCCTCCCTCGCCACCGGCAATCCGGTCCTGGTCAAGCCGCACCCCCGGGCCGTGCTCCCGCTGGCCCTCACCGTCCAGGTGGCGCGCGAGGTGCTCGCCGAGGCCGGCTTCGATGCCAACCTGGTCGCTCTGGCCGTCGAGCGGCCGGGCGAGGGCATCGCCAAGACCCTGGCGCTCCGCCCCGAGATCAGGATCATCGACTACACCGGCTCCACGGAGTTCGGCGACTGGCTGGAGGCCAACGCCCGCCAGGCGCAGGTCTATACGGAGAAGGCCGGGGTCAACACGATCGTCCTCGACTCGACCGACGACTACCGCGGCATGCTCGCCAACATCGCGTTCTCGCTCTCGCTCTACAGCGGCCAGATGTGCACCACCCCGCAGAACCTGCTGATCCCCCGCAACGGCATCACCACGGACACGGGCGACAAGACGTACGACGACGTGGTCACCGACATCGCCGCCGCGGTCACCGGCCTCCTGGGCGACGACGCCCGTGCGAACGGCCTGCTGGGCGCCCTGGTCAACCCGGAGGTGAAGGCCCGCCTGGAGGAGGCCGCGCAGCTGGGCGACGTGGCGCTGCCTTCCCGGGAAGTGACCAACCCCGACTTCCCCGACGCGGTCGTCCGTACCCCGCTGATCGTCAAGCTCGACGGCACCAAGCCGGACGACGACTCCCCCTGCCTCTCGGAGTGCTTCGGCCCGGTCTCGTTCGCGGTCGCGGTCGACTCGACGGCGGACGCGCTGGAGCTGCTGCGCCGCACCGTCCGCGACAAGGGAGCGATGACGGTGGGCGCTTACACGACCTCACCGGAGGTGGAGCGCGCGATGGAGGACGTCTGCCTGGACGAGTCGGCCCAGCTCTCGCTGAACCTGACCGGCGGGGTGTACGTCAACCAGACGGCGGCGTTCTCCGACTTCCACGGCTCAGGAGGCAACCCGGCAGCGAACGCCGCCCTGTGCGACGGCGCCTTCGTCTCGAACCGCTTCCGCACCCTGGAAGTCCGCCGCCAACGCTGACCCCGGCACCAACCGACGGGCCCTCCCCATCCGGGCCCTTTCCGCTGTGGGCCCCTCCGATCCAGGCCCTTCCCGACCCAAGCCCCTCCGGCTGTCGGCCCTACCCGATCCAGGCCCCTCCCGCTGTGGGCCCTAACCGACCCAGGCCCCTCCCGCTGTGGGCCCTACCCGATCCAGGCCCCTCCCGCTGTGGGCCCTAACCGACCCAGGCCCCTCCCGGTGTGGGGCCCTAACCCCAGTCCCCTCCCCTCCCCTCCCCTCCCGGCCCTCATCCGGCCCCTTCGTCCCACCCAGCCCCTCCGGCGTTTGAGGAGCGGGGTCCGGGGCGGAGCCCCGGTTACGGGAAGGGGCGGGTAGGGGAAAAAGCCCCGCCGCAGGCGACCCCACCCACCCCCTCCCGCACACCCAGCCGCGACCGCAACCAGTCCCCGGACCACCCCGGTCCGGGCTCCGGACCACCCCGGTCCAGGGACTCGGACCACCCCGGTCCGGGCAACAGCCCAGGGTCAGGCCTACGCCCCGCCCCCAGAAATCTCCGCATACCGCTGCACCCACGCATGCATCGCAATCGCCGCAGCAGCCCCCGCATTGATCGACCGCGTCGACCCGAACTGCGCGATCGAGCACACCATCGAGGCGTGCTTACGGGCCTCTTCGGTCAGCCCCGGCCCCTCCTGCCCGAAGAGCAGCACGCAGCGCCGAGGCAGCTCCGTCCGCTCCAGCGGCACGGCACCCGGCAGATTGTCGATACCGATGATCGGCAGCCCCTCGGCCTCCGCCCAGGCGGTCAGATCGGCGGTGTCCGGGTGGTGCCGGACATGCTGATACCGGTCGGTGACCATCGCTCCGCGACGGTTCCAGCGCCGCCGCCCCACGATGTGCACCTCCTTGGCGAGGAAGGCGTTCGCGGTACGGACGACGGAGCCGATGTTGAAGTCGTGGCCCCAGTTCTCCACCGCCACATGAAAGTCGTGCCGCCGCAGATCGAGATCGGCGACGATCGCCTCACGGGTCCAGTAGCGGTAGCCATCACCGACATTGCGCCGGTCGCCATGGGCAAGCAGCTCGGGGTCGTACCGCTCTCCGACGGGCCAGGGAAGCGGATGCGGCCCGACCCCGATCTCCGTCCCGAACCCCTCGTCGTACTGAGCCGGCTCACCCATCTGGGCCGGCTCATCCACACCGTCGGCACCACCGACAGCGCCAGGGCCACCCGCACCACTGACACCACCGGCACTGTCCGCACCACTCGCACTACCCATCTCGCTGCTCACCCGACGAGCGTATGGCCCCCGTCGCCACTGTGCTGCGGTGCCTCCCGCCGGTCCGCACCGTCCCGTGGCCCCGGCACCTCGCCACGCCGCCCCTTCCCGTTCCGGCGCCGCACCAGCAGGTCCCGCCCGAGAGCCGCCCGGCCTCCGAGCCACACCAGGAAGACGGTCGGCAGGAAGACGGCATCCGCCGCGATCATGGCCATCGAGAAGAAGGGGAGCCCCAGCAGCAGGGCGATACCGGCGTGCTCGCAGATCATCACGACGAGCAGCACGTTCTTGACGCGCCGGTTGAACAGCGTGAACGGGAAGGCGACCTGCACGATGACCGTGGCGTAGGTCAGCACCATCACCATCACCCCGCTGGAGGCGAGGATGTCGGAGAGCGCCGGCCAGGGCGTGAAGTAGTGGAGCTTGAGCGGGTAGTACAGCGCCGTGCCGTCCTGCCACCGGGAGCCCTGGATCTTGTACCAGCCCGCGGTCGAGTAGATCAGGCAGACCTCGGCCATGATCACGACGAGCGTCGCGTTGTGGGCGAGGTTGGCGACGACATCGAGCAGGGTGCGCGGCTCGCTCTGCGGTGCGTACCGGCTCACGGCCCACCAGACGCCGTGGCCGATCCACAGGATCCAGAAGAAGACCGGCAGCCAGGAGGTCCCGCCCAGGTTGTCCGTCACCGTGGCCCCGAGAAGAACCGCGCCGAACGCCACCCACAGCAGCGGACCGGCCAGGTCACCCGCCCGCGGTTCGCCGTCGACCGGGCGCCGGGCACGGCGAGCGTCCAGGGACCAGACCTGCCCGCACCGGGTGAGCACCAGGTAGATCGCCATGAGGTGGATGACGTTGTCGCCGCCGTCGCCCATGAAGATGCTGCGGTTCTGCAGCGAGAGAACACCGGCCATGAACAGCACGGACATGGCACGGGTGTGCCAGCCGACCATCAGCAGCGCGGCGGAGACCAGCGCCAGCCCGTACACGAACTCGAACCAGACCGAGCTGTCCGACCACATGAGCGTGGTGAAGGCCTGATTGCCGGAGATGAGCTGGTGCGCCATGTCCCAGCGCCACGGAGCATCGGGGCCGTACATCTCGTGCCGGTGCGGAAACTCGCGCAGCAGGAAGAGCAGGTACGTGGCGGAGAAGCCGATCCGGATGACGGCGCTCTGGTACGGGCCCAGGGCCGAGGCCGTGATGCGCTGAATGCCGCGGGGGAGCCCGCGCTCGGAACCGGACCGGCGAGAGGAACCAGGCCTGCGGTCGAGGCCGGGGCTGCGTCCGGGACCGGGCTTGCTGTCGGGGCCGGGCGTGCTCACTGGTCCGCCTCCTCGGAGGCGGCCGAGCCCTTCGGGAGGTCGGCCGCGGTGACGGTCCACCAGGGCAGAACCCGGTAGGACGGCTTGGTGCTGATCTTCTCGCCGCTCCACGCGGGAGCCGCTACGGACCTGATCTCGGACCTGACCTGAATCCTCAGTACGGTGCCGCCGTAGTCGTGCTCACTGAGGCGCAGCATCACGATGCGCCGGATGTACTGCTCGGAGAGCCGGCCGCGCATGCCGTTGGCGCGGTTCTCGTTGTCGTGCGAGCCGAGGTAGAAGTCCCATCCCCGGCGGAGTTCGTTCTGCTGGACGTGGCTGGGCAGCAGATTGCCGCGTATCGCCTCACCGTCCTCGCCCGAGAGGCTCATCCAGGGCGTGGTCCGACGGCTGCCGGGGCCGGCTATCTCGGCCCGCACGTGCACGGCGATGTTCTGCTGGAGCGGATTGGGAGCGAACAGCTTCCAGTTCTGCTCGAACTCGGGGTAGACCCATTGGTCGACCGCCTCGCCGTACTGCTTGGTCAGCGTGTTGGAGGGGGCGACGTGCAGGAACACCATGCCGAGCTGGACACAGGCGAACAGCCCGATCACCGACAGCGCCACGGATGCGGCGACCTGATACGGAAACGAGAGCCCGGCCATACCGACCCGGGGCTCAGGGGCCGGCTCAGGGGGTGGCTCCGGGCCGGAATCGGGAACTGAACCGGGACAGGAGCCGAGACCGAGGCCTCGACCGGAGCCGCGCTCGGAGTCGTGCCCGGGACCCGCATCAGCACCCGGGTCCGCCACATCGGCACGCACATCAGCCTCGGCAAAGGTGCGCGTCTCGGGAACGGTCTGCGCCTCGGGAACGGTCTGCCGCTCAGGAACCTCACGCGGCTCGGAACCCTTCCGTGGCTCGGAATCCTTCCGTGGCTCGGAATCCGTACGCGGATCAGGGTCGGCCGCGCCGTCACCCCCACCGCCGGCGCCACCGCTGACGCCCCCGCCGACGTCCTTGCCGTCGTACGAATCCATCCCGCCCCGATCCCCGTCGATCCCGGTCAGTTATCCACAGGGTTGACACCCTACGGGCCGCAGACTCACCATTGAAGACATTGAACCGAACGATCGGTCGGTAGGGAGTCCGGGATGGCGGCAGTGACTGCGGGCCAGACAGCGCAGGCGACAGCGGGCAGTACCGATGGGGCGGACGAGGCCCTGGAGGCGGCCTTCGACGCCGCGGTGGCGGCCGACGAGCGCATCGAGCCACGTGACTGGATGCCCGATGCCTACCGCGCCTCGCTGGTCAGGCAAATGGCCCAGCACGCCCACTCCGAGATCATCGGCATGCAGCCGGAGGCCAACTGGATCAGCCGCGCGCCCTCGCTGCGCCGCAAGGCCATCCTGATGGCCAAGGTGCAGGACGAGGCGGGCCACGGGCTGTATCTGTACAGCGCGGCGGAGACCCTCGGCACCGGCCGCGAGGAGCTGCTCGACAAGCTGCACGCGGGACGCCAGCGGTATTCATCGATCTTCAACTACCCGACGCTGACCTGGGCTGACGTCGGCGCCATCGGCTGGCTCGTGGACGGCGCCGCGATCACCAACCAGGTCCCTCTCTGCCGCTGCTCCTACGGCCCCTACGCCCGGGCCATGGTCCGCATCTGCAAGGAGGAGTCCTTCCACCAGCGCCAGGGGTACGAGCTCCTGCTGGCCCTCAGCGCCGGCACCCAGGCGCAGCACGAGATGGCACAGGACGCGGTGAACCGGTGGTGGTGGCCGTCCCTGATGATGTTCGGCCCGCCCGACGACGCCTCGTCCCATTCGGCGCAGTCGATGACCTGGAAGATCAAGCGGCACTCCAACGACGAGCTGCGGCAGCGCTTCGTGGACATCTGCGTCCCGCAGGCCGAGGTCCTGGGCCTCACCCTCCCCGACCCGGACCTCCGGTGGAACGAGGAGCGCGGTCAGCACGACTTCGGGGCGATCGACTGGACGGAGTTCCAGGAGGTCCTGAAGGGCAACGGGCCGTGCAACGAGCAGCGCCTCACCCAGCGCCGCCGGGCCCATGAGGAAGGCGCCTGGGTGCGGGAAGCCGCCGCCGCGTACGCACAGAAGCACACGGACGTACCGGATGCACCGAACGGGGAGGCGACAGCATGAGCAGCTCGACCGACTGGCCGCTGTGGGAGGTGTTCGTGCGCTCACGGCGCGGGCTGTCCCACACCCACGCCGGCAGCCTGCACGCACCGGACGCCGAAATGGCCCTGCGCAACGCCCGCGATCTGTACACCCGCAGGTCCGAGGGCGTCTCGCTCTGGGTGGTGCCCTCCAGCCAGATCACGGCGTCGTCGCCGGACGAGAAGGACACGTTCTTCGAGCCGGCCGGCGACAAGCCCTACCGGCACCCCACCTTCTACGCGATCCCGGACGGGGTGAAGCACCTGTGACCGCGGCCCTCGCCCTCGGCGACGACGCGCTGGTGCTGTCGCACCGGCTGGGGGAGTGGGCGGGCCATGCGCCCGTGCTGGAGGAGGAGGTGGCCCTCGCCAACATCGCCCTGGACCTGCTCGGCCAGGCGCGGGTGCTGCTGTCCCTGGTGGGTGACGAGGACGAGCTGGCGTACCTGCGCGAGGAGCGCGCCTTCCGCAACGTCCAGCTGGTCGAGCAGCCGAACGGCGACTTCGCCCACACCATCGCCCGTCAGCTGTACTTCTCCGTGCACCAGCACGGGCTGTACGAACAGCTGGCGGCCGGTGACGGCGAGTTCGCCGGGCTGGCGGCGAAGGCGGTCAAGGAGGTCGCCTACCACCGGGACCACGCCGAGCAGTGGACCCTGCGCCTCGGCGACGGCACGGAGGAGAGCCACGCACGCATGCAGCGCGGCGTGGACGCCCTGTGGCGTTTCACCGGCGAGCTGTTCCAGCCCGTCGAGGGCGTGGAGGTGGACTGGCAGGCACTGCACAGCCGCTGGCTGGACTCCGTCACCACCGTGCTGGAACGGGCGACGCTGACCGTACCGACAGGACCGCAGACCGGCGCCTGGACGGCGGGCGCGGGCCGGCAGGGCATCCACACGGAACCTTTCGGCCGCATGGTCGCCGAGATGCAGCACCTGCACCGCAGTCATCCGGGGGCGTCATGGTGACCTGGACACCGCTCGAGGAGGAGCTGCGGAGTCTCGCGGGCTCCGTCCCCGATCCGGAGCTTCCCGTGCTGACCCTGGAGGAGCTGGGCGTGCTCCGGGGCGTCGAGGTGCTGGCACCGGGCCGCGTCACGGTCCGGCTCACCCCGACCTACACCGGCTGCCCGGCGATAGAGGCCATGTCTACGGACATCGAGCGCGTGCTCCACGACCACGGCATGACCGAGGTCTCCGTGGTCACCGTCCTCGCCCCCGCCTGGTCCACGGACGACATCAGCGCGGAAGGGCGTCGCAAGCTCGCCGAGTTCGGCATCGCACCCCCGAGGCCGCACGCCGCCGGGTCCCCCGCCGACGGACCCGTGCCGCTCACCCTGTCGGTGCGCTGCCCGCACTGCGGCTCCACCGACACGGAGCTGCTGAGCCGGTTCTCCTCGACCGCCTGCAAGGCGTTGCGTCGGTGTGTGTCGTGTCGCGAACCGTTCGACCACTTCAAGGAGTTGTAGATGTTCCATCCGCTCCGGGTCAGCGCGATCGAGCGGCTCACGGACGATTCGGTGGCTGTCACCTTCGCCGTGCCGTCCGAACTGCGCGAGACCTTCCGCCACAAACCCGGTCAGCACCTCAATGTCCGCTACACCGTGGACGGCGAGGAGATCCGGCGCTCGTACTCGATCTGCGCACCGGCGACCGAACGGCCGGCCGACCCGTCGCTGAAGGTGGGCATCCGTCTCGTCGACGGCGGCGCGTTCTCCACGTACGCGCTCAAGGAACTGTCGGTCGGCGACCAGGTCGAGGCGATGCCCCCGATGGGGCGCTTCGTGCTCGCACCGCGTGCCGGGCGGTTCGCGGCGATCGTCGGGGGCAGCGGCATCACCCCGGTGCTGTCCATCGCGGCGACGCTGCTGGCCCGGGAACCCGAGGCCTCGTTCTGCCTGATCCGGAGCGACCGGACCGCGGCGTCCACGATGTTCCTGGACGAGGTGGCCGACCTGAAGGACCGCTACCCGGACCGGTTCCAGCTGGTCACCGCGCTTTCCCGGGAGGAACAGCAGGCGGGTCTCCCGTCGGGCCGGCTGGATCGCGAAAGGCTCACCGGACTCCTGCCGGCCCTGCTGCCGGTGGCCGAGGTCGAGGGCTGGTACCTGTGCGGTCCGCTCGGTCTGGTCCGGGCCGCCGAGGGCGCGCTGCACGGCCTGGGCGTCGACCGGACCCGCATCCACCAGGAGATCTTCCACGTCGAGGACGTCCCGGAGGCCGCCGCCCGGGCTCGCGTCGAGGCGTCCGCGCACAGCACGCTCACCGCGACCCTGGACGGCCGCTCGGGCACCTGGCCGGTGCAGGAGGGCGAGTCGCTGCTGGAGACGGTGCTGCGCAGCCGCTCGGACGCGCCGTACGCCTGCAAGGGCGGGGTGTGCGGGACCTGCCGGGCCTTCCTGGTCTCGGGCGAGGTGCGGATGGACCGCAACTTCGCCCTGGAGCCGGAGGAGACGGAAGGAGGCTATGTGCTGGCCTGTCAGTCCCATCCGGTGACCGGAGAAGTGGAGCTCGACTTCGACCGCTGACCCGCGGTGCGGCCGGACTGTTCCCTTCTTGTAGAACCTGTTCTATCTTGACGATCCGTCAGGTCCGGGTACGGGCGCAGCGGTTCGCGGGAGGCCAGGACAGTGGACTTCACCTTCACCGAGGAACAGCAGGCAGCCGCAGAGGCGGCACGAGCGGTTTTCTCGGGCGTCGCCCCTGATGCGGTGCCCAGTCCGGCGCTCGTGCCGGGGGCGGTGGCCGACGACATCGACCGGCCGCTGTGGGCCGGTCTCGCCGCCGGTGACCTGCTGAGCCTGACACTGGCGCCGGAGCACGGGGGCGCGGGCCTCGACATGGTCGCGCTCTGCCTGGTGCTCCGCGAGTCCGCCAAGGTACTCGCCCGGGTTCCCCTGCTGGAGACGTGCGCGGTCGCGATGACGCTCCAGCGTTACGGGGACCGGGCTCTGGCGGCAGAGCTCCTGCCGGGCGTCGGACGGGGAGAACTGGTCCTCACGGTCGGGGCCAACGGCCGCACCGGCCATGACCCCGCCGAACTCGCCGTCACCGCAAGGCCGGACGGCACCACCACCAGCGGCACCACCAGCGGCAACGCCGGTAGCGGGAACGGTGACGGGACCGGCGGCGGGTCGCACTGGGTGCTCGACGGGGTGCAGTCGGGAGTGCCGTGGGCTCAGGCCGCGGACTGGATCGCGGTGCCCGCCCACACCGGGGACGGCCGGGCCGTCCTGGCCCTGGTACGCCGCGGCCACGACGGCGTCACCATCGCCGAGCAGGTCTCCACCAACGGCGAACTCTTCGGCGAGGTACGGCTCGACGGGGTACGGATCGAGAGCAGCGAGCTGATCGAGGCTGCCGACGCCTGGGAATGGCTGCACTCCCTGCTCACCACCGGAACGTGCGCCCTCGCGCTGGGGCTCGGTGAGGCCGTACTGGCCATGACGAGCGAGTACACCGGCAAGCGCGAACAGTTCGGCTTCCCTGTGGCGACCTTCCAGTCCGTCGCCGTACAGGCCGCCGACCGCTACATCGATCTGCGGGCCATGGAGGTGACCCTCTGGCAGGCGGCCTGGCGGATCGCAGTCGGCGGTGCGGGCGCGCTGCCGCCGGCGGGTGATGTCGCGGTGGCGAAGATCTGGGCGTCCGACGGGGTCCGCCGGGTCGTGCAGACGGCACAGCACCTGCACGGCGGCTTCGGCGCGGACACCGACTACCCCCTGCACCGCTTCCACGCCTGGGCGAAGCAGATCGAGCTCTCCCTAGGCCCGGCGGCAGCCCACGAAGAGGCTCTGGGCGACCTGCTGGCCGCCCACCCCCTCGGCTGAGGAACCCTTCTGAAGAAGCGGGCCCGGCTGAAGAAACCGGGCTGAAGACCGGACCGAAGAAACCGGGCTGAAGAAGAGCGAGGTCTCAGACGACGAACGCGGGGTCACCGCTGTCGCTGACCATCGGGCGCCCCGCACCGTCCCAGGCGAGCATGCCGCCGTCGATGTTCACGGCGTCGATGCCCTGCTGCACCAGGTACTGGGTGACCTGGGCGGACCGGCCGCCGACCCGGCACATCACGTGCACGCGCCGGCCGTCCTCCACCGCCTCGGCCAGCTCGCCGAACCGGCCGACGAAGTCACTCATCGGGATGTGCAGGGCGCCGTCGACATGCCCGGCCGCCCATTCGTCGGCCTCCCGGACGTCCAGCACGAAGCCGTCCGCCGGCACCGCCGTGGCGTCGACCGCGGGAAGCTGGGCGAAATTCATGGGTCATGCCTTCTCTCGTCAATGCGCACCGAAGTCTCCGGAAACGCTACTGCACCAGACCGGCCAGCTCGGCCTCACGCTGCGAGACCTCGCCCAGCAACTGCTCGGCGATCTCCTCCAGCAGGTGATCGGGGTCGTCCGGCGCCATCCGCAGCATGGCGCCGATCGCGCTCTGCTCCAGCTCCTGGGCGAGCACCGTCAGCAGTTCCTTGCGCTGGGTCAGCCAGTTCAGCCGGGCGTAGAGCTCGTCGGCCTCGCTGAGCTCCGCCTCGGGCAGGGCGGGTCCGGCCGCCCACTCCTGCGCCAGTTCCCTGAGCAGCGCCTCGTCCCCGCGCCCGTACGCACCGTTGACCCGGGTGATGAACTCGTCCCGGCGGGCCCGCTCCGTCTCGTCCTGAGCCAGATCCGGGTGGGCCTTGCGTGCCAGCTCGCGGTAGAGCTTGCGCGCCTCCTCGGTCGGCCGGACACGCTTCGGCGGCCGGACCGGCTGCTCGGTCAGCATGGCCGATGCCTCGGGGGACAGCCCGTCGGAGTCGATCCAGTCATGGAACAACTCGTCGACGCCCGGCATGGGCATCACCATCGACCGTGCGTCCTGCGCCTTGCGCAGGTCCTCGGGATCGCCCGTCATGGCGGCCCGCGCCTCGGCGATCTGCGCGTCGAGCTCGTCCAGCCGTGCGTACATGGGGCCCAGCCGCTGGTGGTGCAGCCGGGAGAAGTTCTCGACCTCGACCCGGAAGGTCTCCACCGCGATCTCGAACTCGATCAGAGCCTGCTCGGCCACCCGCACCGCATGCGCCAACCGCGCCTCGGGACGCGCCTCGCCTGAGGCGGAGCCGGAGCCGGATGCAGAGCCGACGCCGGAGCCGACGCCGGAGCCGTCCGCTCCCGCAGCACCGTCGGCAGGTTCAGCCGCCCCGGAAACATCCGCAGCGTCCGTGGCGTCCTCGGCCGCCCCGGCAGGGGCCTCCGAGTGCGCCTCGGCCGGGGAGCCGGGCTGCTCGTCCTGCCGGTCGTCGTCCTGCCGGTCATCGTCGTTCCGGGTGGTCGGCACCCCGGCGGCTTCGTGGGTCACCCGTCCAGCGTATGGCCACGGCCCGCCTGCCGAGGACGCGCGGTCGGCGGAACGGGGCCTCACACCCCCAGCTCGGCGGCTATCCGCCCTGCCCCGATGGCCTGCACCAGCTCCGCGTGGTCCGCCTCGGTCCGGTCGGCGTACGTCACCGCGAACGACGCCACCGCCTCGTCCAGCTCGTCGTTCTTTCCGCAGTAGCCCGCGATCAGCCGCGGGTCGGCGCTGTGTGCGTGGGCGCGCGCCAGCAGGGCACCGGTCATCCGGCCGTAGTCGTCGACCTGGTCGGCCGCGAGTGCCGCCGGGTCGACGCTGCCCTTGCGGTTCCTGAACTGCCGCACCTGGAACGGCCGCCCGTCCACGGTCGCCCAGCCCAGCAGGATGTCGCTGACGACCTGCATCCGCTTCTGCCCGAGCACCACCCGGCGGCCCTCGTGCTCCACCTCCGGCACGCCGAAGCCCACGGCGGGCAGATAGGGCGCCAGCACCGACGGCCTGGCCTCCTTCACCTGGAGGACCAGCGGCTCACCCCGGTGATCCAGCAGCAGAACCACGTACGACCGGGTTCCCACGCTCCCCGTGCCGACCACCCGGAACGCCACGTCATGGATCGCGTACCGGGCCAGCAACGGCACCCGGTCCTCGGAAACGGTCCCCAGATAGTCACCGAGCCCCGCCGCCACGGCTGCGGCCTCCTGGTCCGGCACCCGGCGCAGCACCGGCGGCGCGTCGACGAAGCGGCGCCCGCCGTCCGCGGAGTCCTCCGTCGACTTCGCGGCGAAGCGGGCGCTCGTGTTGTTGCGCGCCTTCTCCGACACCCGCTCCAGCGTGCCGAGCAGATCCCGCGCGTCCGTGTGCGAGACCAGTTCCTCGTCGGCGATGGCGTTCCACGCGTCGAGCGCGGGGAGCTTCGCCAGCAGCCGCATCGTCCGCCGGTACGCGCCCACCGTGTCGTAGGCGCCCCTGCGGCAGGTGTCCTCGTCCGCCCCGGCCTCGCGGCCCGCGAGCACCAGCGAGGTGGCCAGCCGCTTGAGGTCCCACTCCCACGGGCCCGCCACGGTCTCGTCGAAGTCGTTCAGGTCGATGACCAGGCTGCCCCGCGCATCGCCGTACAGCCCGAAATTCGCCGCGTGCGCGTCGCCGCAGAGCTGCGCGGCCACCCCGGTGACGGGCGTCCCCACCAGGTCATGGGCCATCAGCCCGGCCGAACCCCGCAGAAAGGCGAACGGCGTGGCCGCCATCCGGCCCACCCGTATCGGCGTCAGACCCGGCACCCGGCCCTGGTTCGACTCCTCGACCGCCCGCACCGCGTCGGGCCGGCCCGACGGAAGCACCAGAGAGCCGTGCGACGAGCGTGGCACGCGCTCGCGCAGCGCCTTGCCCGCGTCTCTCAACGACGACGGCCCGCTCCGGTCCGCCCCGCCCCCGCGGGGGGCGAACCCGGGCACGGCCGGAATGCGCGGACCGTCCTCGACCGCCCGCTGTACCGGCACGGTCACTTCGCTCTCGCTCATGGCGCGCAGCCTCCCCCGACCTCGCCCGGCACCACCGTCCGGCGTCCCGGTCCAACATCAACTGCCGATGACGGTACCGCCGTCCGCCGATATCCGTCTGCCCCTGTGGACAACTGAACAGCCGACCGGAACACCTGTGGAAAACGCCCGCCCCCGCACTCCCGCCGAGGCCGACACCCAGCCGACGCCTCCAGCCGAGGGGCTGCGTAATCGCCTGGTCAGACGGCCACGGCCTCCTCGATCTCCTCTTCCGTCTCCTCTTCCGTTTCCGTCCCCGCCCCGGCCTGTTCTCCGCGCCGCCGCTCCCCCGCAGCCGGTGCGGTGGCCGCCACGGCCACCCGCCGCTTCCGCTCGGCCAGCCCCGCCAGCGCCATCGCGAGGATGCCCACCACGAACCAGAGCGCGAGCACCAGCAGATGTCCGCCGAGGGCGTGCCCGCCGAAGTACACATGGCTGCGGACACCTTCGACGAAGCCCGCTCCGTTCCAGAACGCGTGCAGTGCGCCGAAGAACCCCGGCTGCAGCTCGGGCCGGAAGATGCCACCGGAGCTGGTGAAGTTCAGCATGACGAACAGCACCATGACGCCGAGCGTGGTCCACCGCTTGAGGAAGGTGTGCAGCCCGACACCGATCAGCAGAATGCCTGCCGCGTAGAGCCACGCCATCGCCCACAGGCCCCCGAGTCCGCGGTCCACGAGGCCGAAGAGCGGACCGGCGAACACTGCCCCGATCACGCTCACCACGAGCGAGGCGGCAACGGCCAGCGCCGCCCGGATCCGCAGGGGCAGCACCGCGCCCGCTCCGCCGATCACGGCGACGGACGCGTACGAGCCGATGCTCACCGCGACCAGCAGGAAGAAAATCCCCTGCCCGGTCGGGTCACCGTCAGCGGTGGGTGCCGTGTTCGTGACCTTCAGCGGCGCGCCCTGTCCCGCCGCCACCTCGGTGAAGACCTTCTCCACCACGGTCGCGCTGGTGTCGGAGGACGCGGTGGCCACCAGCAGTTCGGGGCTCCGGCCCGGCACATAGGCGCCATAGCTGTCCTGCGTCCTCAGGTGGTCGACCGCCGCGGCCCGGTCCGGGACCGTACGGACGCTCAGCGCCCCGTCCCCCTTGTCCTGGAGGGTCTGGGCCAGCACCTGCGCACTCGGCCCCGAACCGACCACGTCCACCCGCAGATCGTGCGGCTCCGGGGCGTGGAACGCCCCGAGATAGGCGAGCCCCATGCCCACACACATCAGCAGTGGCGTGACGAGATGGCTCAGCACATGACGCAGGGCGGCGGCATGGGAGCCGGCAGCGGCACTCGGGCCTGTGGACATCGGAACTCTCCAGACGAACGGCAGGTGGTTGGCTTTTACAACTCACATTCCGTTGTACTATACAACTGAACTCGAGGAAGGCGGCTCATGCCAGGCACCCCCGGAGAACGCGAGGAGTCGCTGGACGTCATCCAGCGCGAACTGACCGCCTTCGCCCGCCGGGCGCGCGCCGCCGCGGCCAGACTCCATCCCGAGCTGCCCCTGGTGTCGTACACCCTGCTGGCACACATCGACGACCGGCACGGCTGCCGGGCCACGGATCTGGCGGCGCACTACATGCTCGACAAGTCCACGGTCAGCCGACAGCTCGGCACCCTGGAGAAACTGGGCCTGGTCGAGCGCCACCCGGATCCGGACGATCACCGCATCCAGGTGCTTCACCCCACCGAGGCCGGCACACAGGCACTGGCCTCGACCCAGGCCAGCCGGCGTGCCGCCTACCAGGAGCGGCTCGCGGAATGGACGGCCGACGACCTGGCACGGTTCGCCACGTACCTGCTCCGCTACAACTCGGCCGGGGACCCCGCAGGCCCGCAGCAGCCAGCGGACTGACCCACAGCCCTCCGCGCGCCCCCGCGCAGCGCCACGACCGGGCCCGCCCTAGCAGTCGCCGAGGTCGTTCCTCAGATGGGTCTCCGCCCAGCTCCCCAGCTCCTTGAGCGCGGGCTCCATCGCGGCACCGGCCTGCGTCAGGCGGTACGACACCCGCAGCGGCGGTCCCTCATCGACCTCACGGACCACCAGCCCCGCCCCCGCCAGCTCGGTCAGCCGGTCGGAGAGCATGCGCTCACTGATGCCCGGAATGGCCCGCCGCAGATCGGCGAAGTGCACTGGCTGCTGCATCAGTACGGAGACGATCGGCCCGGTCCAGCGCTTACCGAACAGCTCGAAGACGCGGCTGATGCCCACGTCCACCCGCTTGCACGCCTGCTCGCTGTGATCCGCCATACGCCCAGGGTACTGCGTCGACGTGAGGGACTTACTATTCGTAAGCCACTATGTTATTACTAGGTACACACGAAAAATTGGCCCGCCGCACCGGCCCGCCCCTCACCGAACCGTGGAGACCCCCATGGCCACACTCCTGCACCTCGACTCCGCCGTATTCCCCCAGGGTTCCGCGTCCCGCGAGGTCACCGCCGCCTTCGTGCAGACCTGGCGCGAGCAGCACCCCGACGGTCAGGTCGTCTACCGCGACCTCGCCGCCGAGCCCCTGCCGCACCTCAACGCGGAGTCCGTCGCCGCCGGCGTCGAGCACCCGCTGCGCGCCGAGCTCGCCGCGGAACTCGCCGCCGCGGACGCGGTCCTGATCGGGGCCCCGATGTACAACTTCACGATTCCGTCGACGCTGAAGGCCTGGCTCGACCACGTGATCATCGTCGGCCACAACGTCGGCCCCGAGAGCCCGGTGGCCGGCACCCTGATCACCGTCGTCGCCAGCCGGGGCGGCTCGTACGCCGCGGGCACCCCGCGTGAGGACGCCGAGTTCGTCCAGAACTACCTGGAGAAGCTGCTGACGTCCATGTTCGCCGCCGAGGTCGACTTCATCGTGCCGGAGCTCACCCTGGCCCACACCAACCCGCAGATGGCCGAGCTCATCCCGCTCGCCGACACCTCCCGCGCCAAGGCGCTCACGGACGCCGCGGAGAAGGCCAAGGCGCTCGCGTCCCGCCTCGCCGCCTGAGTACTGGCGCAGAGCACAGAGCGCCCCACAGAGGCGCGGTACGCAGGGCGCAGAGCCCCACACGGGCGCACGGCGCAGAAGACGAGGAAGGGGCGGGGTCCGCGGACCCCGCCCCTTCCTCGCGCCTCACACAGTCGCCGTATCTCACACAGCTTCCCGTTCCGGACGTTTCACGTGAAACCGAACCCCCGGAACCGGGCTGCCCCGCCCCCGGAACCGCCCGGCCCGGCAAGAACCGGACCCAACTGAAGAAGCCCCACAGACCAGAGGTCTGTGGGGCTTCTCTCTTGTGCGCGAGGGGGGATTTGAACCCCCACGTCCCTAAGGACACTGGCACCTGAAGCCAGCGCGTCTGCCGTTCCGCCACTCGCGCATGAGTGGTGTTTCCAAGCTCTCCCTTGTGGTGCGAGCGCCTGGCGACAAACGGAAGATTAGCACGCTGGACAGGGTGGATTCACATCCGTTTGTTTCGCCGAACGTCCGGAGGGAACCGGGAACCCGGAGCAGCCGCCCCCCACTCCTCCTGAGTGCACCCAAGGTGCGGGACACTGTCAGGAGGCCGCCTCTACGATCCGTGTGAGGGGGGACACTCATCCACTCTGCAGACAAGGGGAACCAGCCGATTTCCCGACGCGTGGATACGATCAGTAAGCAGTACAGGGCCGACGACACCGGAGGAGGTGCCCCATGGGAGTCATGAAGCGTTTCGAGCAGCGTCTCGAAGGTCTGGTCAACGGCACCTTCGCCAAGGTCTTCAAGTCCGAGGTCCAGCCGGTCGAGATCGCGGGTGCCCTCCAGCGGGAGTGCGACAACAACGCCACCATCTGGAACCGCGAGCGGACCGTCGTCCCCAACGACTTCATCGTCGAGCTCAGCGCCCCCGACTACGAGCGCCTGAGCCCGTACTCGGGCCAGCTGGGCGACGAGCTCTCCGGCCTGGTCAGGGACTACGCCAAGCAGCAGCGGTACACCTTCATGGGCCCCATCAAGGTCCACCTGGAGAAGGCGGACGACCTCGACACCGGTCTCTACCGTGTGCGCAGCCGCACCCTGGCGTCGAGTTCGTCACAGCAGGAGCCGCCCGGCCAGCACGCCCAGCAGGGCTTCCCGAACCACCAGGGGCAGCAGGCGGCACCGCCCGCCCGTCCCGGCCAGGGACGGCCCCAGGCGCCCGGCGGCTACGGGTACCCGCCCAGCTCCCCGCCGCCCATGCCCGCGGCCCCGCCGCCGGGCGCCGGGCATGCCGGAGCGCAGGGCCCCGGCCGGCGCCCGCCGGCCACCCCCAGCCCCCTGCCGAACACGCAGGTGCGACGCTGGATCGAGATCAATGGCACCCGTCATCAGATCTCCCGCCCCACGCTGGTGATGGGACGCAGCACCGACGCCGACGTGCGCATCGACGACCCCGGTGTGTCCCGTCGGCACTGTGAGATCAGGACCGGAACGCCCTCGACGATCCAGGATCTCGGGTCCACCAACGGCATCGTGGTAGACGGGCAGCACACAACCCGCGCTACGCTCCGCGACGGCTCGCGGATTGTCGTGGGCAGTACCACCATCGTTTACCGGCAAGCCGAAGGGTGAAGCGGGGGCAATGTCAGAGCTGACCCTGACGGTCATGCGGCTAGGTTTCCTGGCTGTTCTGTGGCTGTTCGTGATCGTGGCCGTCCAGGTCATTCGAAGTGACCTGTTCGGAACGCGCGTCACGCAGCGCGGCTCACGCCGCACTGCTGCCGACGCGCGGCCTCCACAGGCGCGCCAGACCGCTGCGGCACCGCCGCAGCAACGCCAGCAGCCCGGTCGCCAGCGCCGCGGGGCGCCGACCAAGCTGGTCGTGTCCGAAGGGACGCTCACCGGCACCACGGTGGCGCTCCAGGGCCAGACCATCACCCTGGGCCGGGCCCATGACTCAACGATCGTGCTGGACGACGACTACGCGTCCAGCAGGCATGCCAGGATCTACCCCGACCGTGACGGCCAGTGGATCGTCGAGGATCTCGGGTCCACCAACGGCACGTATCTGGACCGGACCCGTCTCACCACCCCGACGCCTGTTCCGCTGGGCGCGCCGATCCGGATCGGCAAGACCGTCATCGAGCTGCGGAAGTAGTACGACAATGAGCGAGCGGAGCGAGCGAGCCGCGGCGGTCCGGGCAACGGACCCGGCCAGGCTCCCGACCGGAGGGTGGGCAGTGTGGCTCGAGACCGGCTGTACCCCGAACCGACGGGCGAGGTGCGCATGAGTCTGTCCCTGCGCTTCGCCGCCGGATCGCACAAGGGCATGATCCGGGAGGGCAACGAGGACTCCGGCTACGCCGGTCCGCGCCTTCTCGCCATCGCCGACGGCATGGGCGGCCAGGCGGCCGGCGAGGTCGCCAGCTCCGAGGTGATCTCCACGCTCGTCCAGCTCGACGACGACGTGCCGGGCTCCGACATCCTCACCTCGCTCGGTACGGCGGTCCAGCGGGCCAACGACCAGCTGCGCATGATGGTCGAGGAGGACCCCCAGCTGGAGGGCATGGGCACCACGCTCACCGCTCTCCTCTGGACCGGTCAGCGGCTCGGCCTGGTCCACGTCGGCGACTCGCGCGCGTACCTGCTGAGGGACGGCGTCCTGACGCAGATCACGCAGGACCACACCTGGGTCCAGCGGCTGGTCGACGAGGGCCGGATCACCGAGGAGGAGGCGACCACCCACCCGCAGCGCTCCCTGCTGATGCGCGCGCTGGGCAGTGGCGACCACGTCGAACCCGACCTCTCCATCCGTGAGGTCCGGGCCGGCGACCGGTACATGATCTGCTCCGACGGCCTCTCCGGCGTCGTCTCCCACCAGACGATGGAGGAGACGCTCGCCAGCTACCAGGGCCCGCAGGAGACCATCCAGGAGCTGATCCAGCTCGCTCTGCGCGGCGGCGGTCCGGACAACATCACCTGCATCGTCGCCGACGTCCTCGACGTCGACAGCAACGACACCCTGGCCGGACAGCTCAACGACACCCCGGTCATCGTCGGCGCGGTCGCGGAGAACCAGGCCGCCCAGCAGAACGACGGCGGCGCCATGGAGACCCCGGCCGGACGCGCGGCCGGCCTCGGCCGCCCCGTCCCGCCGCCCTCGGGCGGCTTCGGCCCTCCCGGCAGCGGTGACGACGTCGGCTACGGCGGCATGCCGGACGGGTCCTTCGGGGCCTATTCCGACGACGACTTCGTCAAGCCCGGCGGCGGCCGCAAGTGGCTCAAGCGGTCGCTGTACATCGTGCTCGCCCTGGCCGTCATCGGCGGCGGGCTGTACGGCGGCTACCGCTGGACCCAGACCCAGTTCTACGTCGGCGCGAAGAACGACAACGTCGCGCTGTACCGGGGCATCAGCCAGGACCTCGCATGGGTGTCGCTCTCGAAGGTCGAGAAGGACCACCCCGAGATCGAACTCAAGTACCTCCCGCCCTACCAGCGCGAGAAGGTCGAGGCGACGATCGCCGAGGGCAGCCTGGCGCACGCCCAGGCGAAGATCACCGAACTCTCCGCACAGGCCACCGCCTGCAAGAAGGACGCCCAGCGCCGCGCAGCCGAGAAGAACGCCCCCAGCGACGAGGGCCAGGCCGGCGGTACGGACGCGGACGCCACCAAGACGTCCTCGACGTCCGGCACCACCAAGACCAAGCAGACTTCAGCGACTCCCACTCCTGGTCCCAGCCTCTCGGAGGAAGAGAAGAAGCTGGTCCCGCAGTGCGGTAAGCAGTAAAGCCGTAGGGGGCCTTCAGCACCATGAGCGTTGTCACCAACACGACCACGATCGGCGCGATCGACGCACCGAGCCGGCGCAACACCGAACTGATGATGATGGTCTTCGCCATCGCCATCTCGGTGTTCGCCTACGCCAACGTGGGACTTGCCATGGACGGCAAGATCCCCTCGGGCATGTTCGGCTACGGGGCGGGACTCATCCTGCTCGGCGGCGTCGCCCACCTCGTGGTGCGCAAGTTCGCGCCCTACGCCGACCCGCTGCTGCTGCCACTGGCCACCCTGCTCAACGGGCTGGGCCTGGTACTGATCTGGCGGCTGGACCAGTCTCCGAGGCTGATCCAGCGTGCGGAGTACCTGTACGGGGCGTACAGCCCGGACGCGCCCAAGCAGCTTCTCTACTCGGCGATCGGCGTCGCTCTCTTCGTCGCCGTGCTGATGGTCCTCAAGGACCACCGCATCCTGCAGCGGTACACCTACATCTCGATGGCTGCGGCCCTGGTCCTGCTGGTCATCCCGATGTTCTTCCCCGCGGTGAACGGCGCGAAGATCTGGATCAGCCTCGGCCCGTTCTCCATCCAGCCGGGTGAGTTCGCCAAGATCCTCATCGCGATCTTCTTCTCCGGGTACCTCATGGTGAAGCGCGACGCACTGGCCCTGGCCAGCCGCCGCTTCATGGGGCTGTACCTCCCGCGCGGCCGCGACCTGGGCCCGATCATCACCATCTGGGCCCTCTCGATCCTGATCCTGGTCTTCGAGACCGACCTCGGTACGTCGCTGCTGTTCTTCGGTCTCTTCGTCGTCATGCTGTACGTCGCCACCGAGCGCACCAGCTGGATCGTGTTCGGTCTGGCGATGTCCGCGGTCGGCGCGGTGAGCGTCGCGTCCTTCGAACCGCACGTGCAGGACCGCGTCAACGCCTGGCTCGACCCGTTCTCCAAGGCGACGATGGAGCAGAGCGACCAGATCGCCCAGTCCCTGATGTCCTTCGGCTCCGGCGGCACGCTCGGCACCGGACTCGGCCAGGGCCACTCGGACCTGATCATGTTCGCCGCCAACGCCGACTTCATCCTTTCCACCGTCGGCGAGGAGCTGGGGCTGGCCGGAATGATGGCCGTCCTGCTGATCTACGGTCTGATCGTCGAGCGGGGCGTGCGCACCGCGCTCGCCGCCCGCGACCCCTTCGGCAAGCTCCTGGCGATCGGCCTCTCCGGCGCCTTCGCGATCCAGGTCTTCGTGGTGGCCGGCGGAGTCATGGGCCTCATCCCGCTGAGCGGTATGACCATGCCGTTCCTGGCCTACGGTGGTTCGTCCGTGTTGGCCAACTGGGCGCTGATCGCCATTCTGATCCGGATCAGCGACACCGCCCGCCGCCCCGCCCCGGCCCCCGCTCCCTCCTCCGACGCCGAGATGACCCAGGTGGTCCGACCGTGAACAAGCCCCTGCGCCGGATCGCGATCTTCTGCGGCGTCCTGATCTTCGCCCTGCTCGCACGGACCAACTACCTGCAGTACGTGAAGGCCGACGAGCTCAACACCCGCGACGAGAACCGCCGCGTCCGCATCGAGCGGTACGCCCACGAGCGCGGCAACATCATCGTGGACGGCGGCAAGTCCATCACCGGATCCACCGAGACCACGAGCAGCGACTTCAAGTACAAGCGGGTCTGGCAGGACGGCCCCATGTGGGCCCCCGTCACCGGCTACTCCTCGCAGGCCTTCGACGCCTCGCAGCTGGAGAAGATCGAGGACGGCATCCTCACCGGCAACGACGACCAGCTCTTCTTCGACCGCACGATGTCGATGTTCACGGGCGAGAAGAAGCAGGGCGGCAACGTCGTCACCACCCTCAACAGCGCCGCCCAGAAGGCCGCCTTCGAGGGGCTCGGCAACAAGAAGGGCGCCGTCGCCGCGCTCGACCCGCAGACCGGCGCCATCCTGGCGCTCGCCAGCACCCCGTCGTACGACCCCTCGACCTTCGCGGGCAACTCCGACAAGGACTCCAAGGCCTGGCAGAAGCTCCAGAAGGACAAGGACAAGCCGATGCTCAACCGGGCGTTGCGCGAGACCTACCCGCCCGGTTCGACCTTCAAGATCGTCACCGCGGCCGCCGCCCTGGAGAACGGGCTCTACACCGACATCGACGCCAAGACGAAGTCGCCGGTGCCCTTCCGCCTGCCCCAGACCACCCAGGACCTGCCGAACGAGGGCAGCATCCAGTGTGAGAACGTCCCGCTCCGGGAAGCGCTGCGGATTTCCTGCAACACCGTCTTCGGCAAGATCAGCGATGACCTCGGCAACCAGAAGATGATCGACCAAGCCAATAAGTTCGGCTTCAACAAGGACGTCTTCACCCCGGTCCGCGCCACCGAGAGCGTCTACCCCAAGGACAACCCGCCGCAGAACGCGATGGCCGGCATCGGCCAGGCGTCCAACCGCGCCACCCCGCTCCAGATGGCCATGGTGGCCTCCGCGGTCGCCAACGACGGCAAGCTGATGCAGCCGTACATGGTCGCCAAGCGGCAGTCGCCCGGTCTGGACGACATCTACACCCACGAGCCGGAGCAGCTCAGCCAGCCCCTGTCGGCCGAGAACGCCCAGAAGCTCCAGGAAATGATGAAGACCGTCGTCGAGTCGGGAACGGGCAGCAACGCCAAGATCCAGGGCGTCACCGTCGGCGGCAAGACGGGTACGGCCCAGCACGGTCTCGGCAACAGTGAGAACCCGTACGCCTGGTTCATCTCGTACGCGAAGACCGACAGCGGCTCCCCCGTCGCCGTCGCCGTGGTCGTCGAGGACAGCAAGGCCACCCGCGACGACATCTCCGGTGGCGGCCTGGCGGCCCCCATCGCGAAGAGGGTCATGCAGGCGGTCATCGACAGCAAGAAGTGACGCCCGTCACGCCGGACGCCATATCCGCACGTTGGGATACCGGTCGGATATCAGGTACGGGCTGCGGGCTGATCACGTAGTGCGCGGCCGGTAGCGTATGCGCGAACAGCACACCGCCGGACCGCACACCGGTGCGGTCAGGACTGACGGAGAGGGCTGGAACAGTTATGGAAGAGCCGCGTCGCCTCGGCGGCCGGTACGAGCTGGGCTCGGTGCTCGGCCGTGGTGGCATGGCCGAGGTCTACCTCGCTCACGACACCCGGCTCGGCCGCACCGTAGCTGTGAAGACGCTCCGGGCGGACCTCGCCCGCGACCCGTCCTTCCAGGCCCGGTTCCGCCGTGAGGCCCAGTCCGCCGCCTCGCTCAACCATCCGGCGATCGTCGCGGTCTACGACACCGGTGAGGACTACGTCGACGGGGTCTCGATCCCGTACATCGTCATGGAGTACGTCGACGGGTCGACGCTCAGGGAACTGCTTCACTCCGGCCGCAGACTGCTGCCCGAGCGCACCCTGGAAATGACCGTGGGGATCCTCCAGGCGCTGGAGTACTCGCACCGCGCCCAGATCGTCCACCGCGACATCAAGCCGGCGAACGTCATGCTGACGCGCACCGGCCAGGTCAAGGTCATGGACTTCGGCATCGCCCGCGCCATGGGCGACTCCGGCATGACGATGACCCAGACCGCGGCCGTCATCGGCACCGCCCAGTACCTCTCCCCGGAGCAGGCCAAGGGCGAGCAGGTCGACGCGCGCTCCGACCTGTACTCCACCGGCTGCCTGCTCTACGAGCTGCTGGCCGTCAGACCGCCGTTCGTCGGGGACTCGCCCGTCGCGGTGGCCTACCAGCACGTACGGGAAGAGCCTCAGCCGCCCAGCAACTTCGACCCCGAGATCACGCCCGAGATGGACGCGATCGTGCTGAAGGCGCTCACCAAGGACCCCGACTACCGCTACCAGTCGGCCGACGAGATGCGCGCCGACATCGAGGCCTGCCTCGACGGCCAGCCGGTCGCGGCGACCGCGGCGATGGGTGCGGCCGGTTACGGCGGCTACGGCGGTTACGACAACGACCAGCCCACCACCGCCCTGCGCGCCACGGACCAGAACGGCGAGCGGACGTCGATGCTGCCGCCGGTCAACCCGGACGACGGCGGCTACGGCTACGACGACCGCCCCGACCGCCGGCGCCAGAAGAAGAGCAACACCTCGACGATCCTGCTGGTCATCGCGGGCATCCTGGTGCTGATCGGCGCGATCCTCATCGGCAAGGCCGTCTTCGGCGGCGACGGCGACAGCGGCGACGGCACGTTCAAGGCGCCGAACATGGTCGGTTCGACCTTCAAGGAAGCCCAGCAGCTCGCGGACAACACCAACACCGTGGTCAAGCAGGGTCCCAAGGAAGAGTGCGAGGACCAGCCCGCGGGCAAGATCTGCCGGCAGAACCCGACGAAGGACCAGCAGGTCTCGGAGGGCGACACCATCACGGTCTTCGTCTCCAGCGGCGCGCCGAAGATCGAGGTGCCGGACGTCACGGAGAAGTCCGAGGAGAGCGCCCGCAAGAACCTCGAGGACAAGGGCTTCACGGTCACGGTCACCTCGGTCGAGTCCGCCGACGCCGATCCCGGCACGGTCCTGAAGCAGTCCCCGAAGGGCGGCGCCAAGGCCGAGAAGAACTCCGAGGTGAAGCTCTCGGTCGCGACCGAGAAGCTGCTCTCCATGCCGCCGGTGACCGGCCGCTCGTTCGACGACGCGGTCGCCCAGCTCAACGGGAACGGCTTCACCAACATCGGCAAGAGCGAGGTCGACTCCGAGAAGCCGGCGGGCGAAGTGGTCGATCAGAACCCGGCAGCCGGCGAGAAGGTGGGCAAGGACACCGCGATCGTCCTCAAGGTGTCCAAGGGCCCGACGCAGCCCGCGACGGTGCCCGTCCCCGAGGTCAGGGGCGGGAAGGTCTCCGACGCCAAGGCGAAGCTGACCCAGGCCGGCTTCACGCAGATCAAGTTCGCCGACGGCAGCTCGCCCGACGACAACGCCACCGTCGTCAACATCGACCCGCAGCCGAACACCCAGGCCGACCCGGCCACCACCGTCATCACACTCACGACGATGGGCGGCAACGGGAACGGCGGACTCCTGGGCGGCGGGAACGGCCAGTAGGACGCACGGTCCAGTACACACAGGGCCCCGGTCACCTCAACGGTGACCGGGGCCCTGTGTCTGTCTGCGACCGGGTCAGCGCAGCTCCGCCGGCTTCGTACGGTCGCGGTCGACCTTCTCCGTACGCACCAGTTCGCCCCACACGATGTAGCGGTACTTCGACGTGAAGACGGGGGTGCACGTCGTCAGCGTGATGTAGCGGCCGGCCTTCTTCGCGCCGGAGCCCTTCGGCACCGCCTGGAGCACGTCGACGTTGTACTTCGACGTCTCGGGAAGCTCCTTGAAGACCTTGTAGACGTACCAGGTGTCCTTGGTCTCGAAGACGACCGCGTCCCCGGTCCGCACCTTGTCGATGTTGTGGAACTTGGCCCCGTGGCCGTCGCGGTGGGCGGCCAGGGTGAAGTTGCCGGTCTTGTCCGAGGGCAGCGCAGATTTCACCGGATCGGTGTAGTAGCCGGCGATGCCGTCGTTGAGATTCTCGGTGTCGGTGCCCTTCTTCACGAGCACCTCGCCGTTCCTCATCGACGGAACGTGGAGGAAGCCGATGCCGTCCTTGGTGTCCAGGGCGCCGGGGCCGCCCGCCCAGCGGTCGCGGACGGTGTGGCTCTGCGCGGTGGCCTCGCGGTCGGCGAGCACGTTCGTCCACCAGAGGGAGTAGACGACGAACAGGCCGAGCACCAGACCTGCGGTGATCAGGAGTTCGCCGAAGACGCTGACGGCGGTCGCGACGGGATGGCGGCCCCTGGGTCGCACCGGGGGCGCGGACTCGCCGGTCTGCTCTTGGTCCTCGGTCCTCGCTGCCACCGCACCGTCCCTGTCGTGATGTCGTTCGGCCCGCTCACTCCACGAGCGCGTCGGGTTTCCCCTTGCTGCGCGGCCGTTCGTCGACCATCTTGCCCCAGACGATCAAACGGTACGTACTCGTGAATTCGGGCGTACAGGTCGTCAGGGTGATGTACCGCCCGGGCTTCTTGAAGCCGGACTGCGGCGGCACCTCGCCGATGACCGACACGTTGGACGGCGAGGTCTGAGGCAGGACGCTCGTCATCTCGTACGTGTAGTAGGCGTCCTGGGTCTCGACCACGACCTTGTCGCCGGGGTTCAGCCGGTTGATGTAGCGGAACGGCTCGCCGTGCGTGTTGCGATGACCGGCCAGCGCGAAGTTGCCCTGCTTGTCCGACGGCATCGCCGTGCGCAGCGGTTCCTCCCCGTAATGGCCGACCATCCCGCGGTCGAGCACCTTCTCCTTGCTGATGCCCTCGGCGATCGGCGTGACGACGTCGAGCTTCGGGATGTGGATGATGGCGAAACCCTGGCCCGGTGCGAACACTCCGGGGCTGCGTTTGCCGTGGGCCCAGTCGTCCTGGATCTTGTGCGTCTCCTTGCCGGCGATCTGTTCGGCACGCACGTTCGTCCACCACAGCTGGTACGTGACGAACAGCAGCATCAGCACGCCGAGCGAGATGAACAGCTCACCGACCACCCGGCTGACGACGACCGCGGGGCTGTCCTTGGCCGCCTTGGCCGCACGGCGCGCCTCGACCCGCGACATCGGCTTCGCCGGGGCCGCCGCGCCGTCCGCTCCTGCCGCCCCGGTCACCGGCTGCGCGTCCCCGCGCCGGTGGCCGCGGCCCTTCGCCGCACGACGCCGCTCGGCCCGGCCACCGGTGGCCGCGGACCCGGGATCGGTATCCCGCTCCGGCTCCGGCTCCGGCTGCGAGTCCGGGCGGACCGTCGTCACCGGCAGGACGGCCGTGACCGCTTCGTCGGCGACGACTATTCGCCGGGGCTCCGCCTTCCGCAGCGCGACGGTCTCCTCATGGCGGGGCATCGGAACAGCGGGCGCCGTGGGAACCGGCTCTGCCGGCACGGCGGCGGGCGGGGACTGCGCGGGCGAGCGCCGCACGGACTCCTGGTGGCCGTACCAGTCCCGCTCGTACCCTTCGGGGTCGTACCACTCGCTCGGCTGGCCCTGGCCCGCCTGTGGCCCCTGTGACGCCTGCGTCGGGGTCCCTGCGGCGACGGGCTCGGCCGCCCCGCCGCCGTCCGCGGCAGACTGCTCCGCGGGGATGTTGTCCGCCCGGAACCAGGGGGACGCGTGCCGCCCCGGCAGCGGATCGTTCAGTGGGTCCACCAACTGGTCGACCGCCGCCTCGAACGCGCCTGAGGCCTCGTACGCACCGGGGTCGTACGGGCCGTCCTGTCCGGCGTCGGATCCGTGGCGGGGTGGGGTCACGCGACGGCCTTGCCCACCACCGGCGCGAGTCCCGCCGACCTCTCGACGGCGCCGGTGTCACCGCACTGTGCCAGCCAGTTCGCCAGCATCAGATGGCCGTGTTCGGTGAGCACCGACTCCGGATGGAACTGCACTCCCTCGACCGCCAGCTCCCGGTGGCGCAGCCCCATGATGATGCCGTCGGCCGTCCGCGCGGTGACCTCCAGCTCATCGGGGACCGTGTCCGGTTCGGCGGCGAGCGAGTGGTAGCGGGTCGCGGTGAACGGGGAGGGCAGGCCGGCGAACACGCCCCCGCCCTCGTGGATCACCGGGGAGGTCTTGCCGTGCAGCAGCTCGGGGGCGCGGTCCACCACACCGCCGTACGCCACCGCCATCGACTGCATGCCCAGACAGACGCCGAAGACCGGGACACCGGTCGCCGCGCAGTGCCGCACCATGTCGACGCAGACACCCGCGTGCTCGGGGGTGCCGGGGCCCGGCGAGAGCAGGACGCCGTTGAAGCCGTCCTGCGCGTGGGCCGTGGTCACCTCGTCGTTGCGCAGCACCTCGCACTCGGCGCCCAGCTGGTAGAGGTACTGCACGAGGTTGAAGACGAAGCTGTCGTAGTTGTCGACGACCAGGATGCGGGCGCTCACCGGACGGCCCCCATCGCGCTCGTGCCGTCGCCGTCCACCGTCACATCGCCGAACGGAAGCAGCGGCTCCGCCCACGGGAAGACGTACTGGAACAGCACGTAGACGACCGCCAGGGCGAGCACGAGCGAAATGACCCCACGCACCCAGACGTTGCCCGGCAGATGCCGCCAGATCCAGCCGTACATGCTGACCCCTCCATTCGGTACGGGACCAGACTAAAGGGCCCGGGCATCGCCGTGGGTCAGCTGTGGAAAGCCGCGGGCCCACGGCGGGTCAGCTGCGGAGGGCCGCCGGCCTGCCGTCGGTCACCGGCTGCGTCGCGTCCAGGTGCGCCCAGGCGATCAGCCGGTGGCTGCTGCCCCATTCCGGCTCGCAGGTGGTCAGCGTCAGATAGCGGCCGGGCCCGTCGAAACCGGACTTGCGGGGGACCGGGTCGATGACCCCGACATCGCTCGGCACGGTGCGGTACGGCTTCTTGTCGATGCGGTACGTGAACCACGTCGTCCCGTCCGTCACCAGCACCGCGTCGCCGGGGCGCAGTTTCGGGAAGTCCTTGAACGGGTCTCCGTAGGTGCGGCGGTGCCCGGCCACCGCGAAGTTGCCCGTCTCGCCGGGGCCGGCCGTGCCGCGGTAGTGGCCCAGCCCCTTCTGCAAGGTCTTGACCTCGGTGTTCTCCAGGACGGGCCGCTCCCAGCTCTTGCCGAAGCGGGGTATGTACAGCATCGCGAACGGCTTTCCGTCGCGGAGGGCCTTGTGGTCCGGGGCTTTCGGGTCGGGCGTCTCCGGTGACGCCGACGGGGCGGGCGCCGGTGCGGGTGCGGGCGTGACCACCGCTCCCTGGGCCCACTGCTTCTGCAGGGCGTCGATCTGGCCCTCGGTCGCACCCGCGGCCTTCACTCCCGTCCAGAACAGGACGTACACCACAAAGAGAACGATCAGGGCGCCGACGGTGATGCACAGCTCGCTGAACGTCCTGACGATCAGTCGCACCGACACCGGTCGGCCTCCCCGCAGCTGCTCGCTACTTCACCGGCTCCGCATAGTGGAGATCCACTGTGCCCGAGTAGCCGGGAAGAGTCACCGCCTCGTGCTCGTCGACTTTCCAGCCGAGCCCGTAGGCCTTCACGTAGAGCAGGTAGTTCTGGATCGCCGGGGAGGCGTTGAGCGCGCGCTCCAGCTTCCCCGGGTCGCCCACGGCGGTGATCTTGTACGGCGGTGAGTAGACGCGCCCCTGGAGGATCAGGGTGTTGCCGACGCAGCGCACCGCGCTGGTGGAGATCAGCCGCTGGTCCATGACCTTGACGCCACGGGCGCCGCCCTGCCACAGGGCGTTCACCACGGCCTGGAGGTCCTGCTGGTGAATGACCAGGTCATTGGGTTGCGGATCGGGGTAGCCGGGGCTCGCGGTGGCGTTCTGCGGGGCATCGTCGAGGGTGACGGACACGGCCCGGCCCGAGAGCTTCGAGGTGCCGGCGGCCCGCTCCAGCGCCTTCAGCCGGGCGTCCTCCGCCTTGGTGCTGCCGTCGTCGCGCTGGGCGAGGGTGTCGATGTCCTGGCGCACGGAGGCGGCGGACTCGTCCAGAGCGGCGTTCTTCTCGCTGCGCTGCTGAATGAGATCGGAGAGTTTCAGCAGCGAGGAGTCCGTACGGATATTGGTGCCCTTGGCGGTGTTCGCACTGGTCACGAAGATGAGTCCGGCCAGGGCGAAAACGGCAGCCGTGAGCACTTTGGCCGGATGCCGGAAGGTGCGCCGGACCGGCCCTGGGGGAGAGTCGGCAGAATTGCTCAACGTACCCTTATCTCCTTCGGCGCCACGGAAGCACTACGCTAACGGACGCCCGGGGGAGGCAGCATTCCCCCTCGCGCCCAGCCCCGGCGCCAGCCACAGTTCCCTGCGCGGTCACGCAGCGCATCGACAGGAGAGTTCCTCGTGCCGAAGTCACGTATCCGCAAGAAGGCCGACTTCACGCCCCCTCCGGCGAAGCAGGCAACCAACATAAAGCTGACCAACCGCAGTTGGGTCGCGCCGGTGATGCTGGCGCTGTTCCTGATCGGTCTGGCCTGGATCGTCGTGTTCTACGTGACCGACGGCGACCTGCCGATCGATTCGCTGGGGAACTGGAACATCGTCGTCGGCTTCGGCTTCATCGCCGGCGGCTTCGGTGTCTCGACCCAGTGGAAGTAGCTCCGCGGACCGTCTAGCACCACAGCGGGCACCCGTCCCGCAACCCTTGCCCTGAGTTACCCACAGCGTTATCCACAGGCGGGGGAAAAGGTCAGACGATCTGTGGATAACTCCTCGGCCGTTGACGCCGGTGTGACTGCAGCCACCCTCGACGCGGGCGGCACGCCCCTTGTCCTCGCTGGAAAAACCCAGCTCAGTGACAAGGGGCACAGTTGTACCCGCTGCATGCACAAGATCGCGTGCACGCTGTGGACAACTTCGATCACAAACGGTCGATAACGGCCCCGGTGGCTTCGTGCGCAGCCGTATCCGCGTCGGCATCCGCATCCGCCTATCGAGCCGCGGAGCCGTTTACGTCAGCGAGGCCGTTCTCGCGACGACGATCAGGATCACCACGAGCAGCACCGCGGCACAGGTGCCGAACTGCACCAGATTCCGCCGCTCCCGTGGCGCGTGCACCATGCCGATCCCGATCAGCGCACCGGCGACCAGCCCGCCCACATGGGCCTGCCAGGCGATGCCGCCCCAGGGGTTGAAGGTGATGACCAGGTTGAGCGCGAGGAGCGTGAAGACCGGGCGCATGTCGTAGTTCAGCCGGCGCATCAGGACGACGGTGGCGCCCAGCAGACCGAAGATGGCACCCGAAGCACCCAGCGAGGGCTGGTTCTCCGCGGCGAGCCAGTAGGTCAGGGCGCCGCCCGCCAGCCCGGAGATCAGATAGAGCGCGAGATAGCGGGCGCGGCCGAGCGCCGCCTCCAGCGGACCGCCCAGCCACCACAGTCCCAGCATGTTGAAGGCGATGTGCCACACCTCCTGGTGCAGGAACATCGACGTCACCAGCCGGTACCACTGGCCTTCGGCGATGCCCTCGGGCGGACCGCCGTAGTAGAAGTTGGCCCGGCCCAGCAGCACCAGGTCGTCGACCAGGGCCTTGTTGGCCAGCACCGCGACGAACACCGCGAGGTTGATCCCCAGCAGGATCTTGGTGACCAGCCGGGGATCGGCCGCGACGGTGCCGCCGGCGACCGTGCGCGGACTGTTCGCCGCCGGGTGGTGTCCCGTACCCGACCCCTCGCGCACGCAGTCGGGGCACTGGAAGCCGACCGAGGCGCTGACCATGCAGTCGGGGCAGATCGGGCGCTCGCAGCGGGTGCAGCGAACCGCCGTCTCACGGCCCGGGTGGCGGTAACAGCTGACCGGACCGTCGACGGACGGGCTCGGGTCCTGGCCGCCGGGCGGCTGCTGGTCCATCGGTCCCATCACTCCCGGCCCCTCGGTCCTCGTCGTCGCGGCGGCGCGCACGCCACCGCCCTGCGCATCCGCTCTCTCATCAAGTACGGACGGGCAGGGCGGTTGGTTCCCGAACGGAAGGACCGGAGAGTGACCGGCCGGTGACGAAAGGCGATCAGCGCTTCTCGACGACGACCGACTCGATGACCACGTCGTCCAGCGGGCGGTCGGTGCGCGCGTTGGTCGGGATGGCCGCGATGGCGTCGATCACCTTCTGGCTCGCCGGGTCCACCACCTCGCCGAAGATGGTGTGCTTGCCGGTCAGCCATGCGGTCGGCGACACGGTCAGGAAGAACTGCGAGCCGTTGGTGCCCGGGCCCGCGTTGGCCATGGCCAGCAGGTACGGCTTGGTGAAGGCGAGGTCGGGGTGGAACTCGTCACCGAACTCGTACCCCGGACCCCCGGTGCCGTTGCCCAGCGGGTCGCCGCCCTGGATCATGAAGCCGCTGATGACCCGGTGGAAGACGGTGCCGTCGTACAGCCGGTCCGTGGACTTGGCCCCGGTCGCGGGGTGGGTCCACTCGCGCTCACCGGTGGCGAGCTCGACGAAGTTCCTGACCGTCTTCGGCGCGTGGTTCGGCAGGAGCCGGATCTCGATGTCGCCCTGGTTGGTCTTCAAGGTGGCGTAAAGCTGCTCGGCCACGATCTGCCTTCCGTAAGTCTGGTCTGACGTCCACCGATCCTCGCACGGTCCACCCCGCCCGGCGCCCGGCCCGGCCGCGCCGCACGGAGCCTTCGCACCCCTGCGCCCCCTCGCACGCCGTCCGCCTGCGGCTTCCCATACTTCGCGCCGAACGGGGCACAAGAACAAATGCGGCCAAGTGTGTGACCAATCGGCGCGTGGCGGACCGAACCGTGGCATTGTCATCGGGAGGCTCCCCTTGCACCTGCTTGTCCCACGGCATCCTGCATGACTCGAATGACCCGGATGCCCGTCCCACGTGCCCCACAGGCCCCCTGCAGGCATGATCTCGAATTGGGTGGAAAGGCGGAGTACCTACCCGCCACCAAGGAGGAGGATCCCGTGACCCGCATCGACAGCGTGCGCGCCGCAACCGACTCGGCGAAGGACAGCGTGCAGCACGCCGCGGTAGTGGTGGCGCCCTACGCCGACTCGGCCAAGGAGCAGGCCGCTCACTACGCGAACGAGGCACGCACGCTGCTCGCGCCGAAGGTGTCGAAGGCAGCGCAGCAGGCCCGAGTCCAGTACGACGCGCACCTCGCACCACGACTCGAACTCGCCCTCGCACACGTGCCCCCCAAGGTCGACGAGGCGGCACAGCGCGCCGCGCGGGGCACCCGTAAGGCCGCCAAGAGCGCCGCGGACTACACCGTGCCCCGCTTCGAGCACGCCCTCGCCGCCGCCCAGCCCGTGGCCGAGGAGGCCACAGCCCGCAGTTCGGCCGCGCTGGCCGCCCTGCGCGGACAGGTCACGGCGAAGGAGATCAGGAAGCTCACCAAGAAGCACGACCGGCGGGCCAGGGCCGGCCGGGCGTTCAAGGGTCTGGCCGTGGCCGGCCTCCTGGCGGGCGGCGCGTATGCCGTCTGGCGCTGGTGGGACAAGCAGGCCAACCCCGACTGGCTGGTCGAGCCCCCCGCCCCCACCGAGGTCGACGACCGCGCCCCGCTGACCTCGGTCGACGGCAGCGGCGAGCCGATCCTGGACCCTGAGGTCCAGGCGAAGCAGGCCGACGCCGAGGCGGACGGCCGGGACACCGTGGACGGCAAGGACCTGGACGACCGTCCCTGACCTGCCGCCGGACCCGCTCACGAAAAATGCCCTCTGATCTGCGTTCGCGCAGATCAGAGGGCATTTCGTATGTGGAGCCTAGGAGATTCGAACTCCTGACATCTGCCTTGCAAAGGCAGCGCTCTACCAACTGAGCTAAGGCCCCGAGAAGCAGGCAGCACCCGACGCTCGGCGTCGTGGGCCACCGCCGCAGACCAGAGTACCGGGTCACCCCCTGATTCCTCCAAAAAGATGGGGGCTCCCGGTCGGCAACCACGCTCCGTAAGATGCTCGTCGAGGTTCGCAGCAGCGAAGCCGCAGCGAAGGGGAGACGCCATGGATGCAGCGCAGCAAGAGGCAACGGCGAGAGCCAGGGATCTTCAGCGCAGTTGGTACGGGGAGCCGTTGGGCGCGCTCTTCCGCCGGCTGATCGATGATCTCGGTCTGAACCAGGCCCGGCTCGCCGCGGTGCTCGGGCTGTCCGCCCCCATGCTCTCCCAGCTCATGAGCGGTCAGCGGGCGAAGATCGGCAACCCCGCGGTCGTCCAGCGCGTCCAGGCGCTCCAGGAACTCGCCAGTCAGGTCGCGGACGGCAGCGTCAGCGCGGGAGAGGCCACCGACCGCATGGAAGAGATCAAGAAGTCCCAGGGCGGCTCCGTGCTCACCGGCACCGGCCAGACCACGACGACCGGCGGCGCCCCCACCGTGCGCCGTGTGGTCCGCGAGATCCAGTCGCTGCTGCGGTCCGTCGCGGCCGCCGGTGACATCATCGATGCCGCGGACTCCCTCGCCCCGACCCACCCGGAACTGGCAGAGTTCCTCAGGGTCTACGGCGCAGGGCGCACCGCGGACGCCGTGGCGCACTACGAGGGCCACCAGAACTAGACGCCGGACCGGACGGCGGCGGCAGTGGCAGCAGAACGCACGGACCGAGACGGGAACGGGGAGCGGGCGCAGCACAATGGGTGAGGTCTTCGCTGGTCGGTACGAACTGATCGATCCGATCGGACGTGGTGGGGTCGGTGCTGTCTGGCGTGCCTGGGATCACCGGCGCCGCCGTTATGTGGCGGCCAAGGTCCTCCAGCAGAGCGACGCGCACACGCTGCTGCGCTTCGTGCGGGAGCAGGCCCTGCGGATCGAGCATCCGCACGTGCTCGCCCCGGCGAGCTGGGCGGCGGACGACGACAAGGTCCTGTTCACGATGGACCTGGTCAGCGGTGGCTCGCTGGCCCATGTCATCGGTGACTACGGCCCGTTGCCCCCCAGGTTCGTCTGCACGCTCCTCGACCAGCTGCTGTCCGGGCTGTCGACGGTGCACGCCGAAGGGGTCGTCCACCGGGACATCAAGCCGGCGAACATCCTGATGGAGGCCACCGGAACGGGACGGCCGCACCTGCGGCTCTCCGACTTCGGGATCTCCATGCGCAAGGGCGAGCCGCGCCTCACCGAGACGAACTACGTGGTGGGGACGCCGGGTTACTTCGCCCCCGAGCAGATGATGGGCGCGGAGCCGGACTTCCCCGCCGACCTCTTCGCGGTCGGCCTCGTCGCCCTCTATCTGCTCCAAGGCCAGAAGCCCGACTCCCAGGCGCTCGTCGAGCACTTCGCCTCGTACGGGACGCCGAGCGCCCCGCAGGGCATCCCCGAACCGCTGTGGCAGGTCCTCGCGGGGCTGTTGCAGCCGGACCCGCAGGCCCGCTTCCGTACGGCCACGGGCGCGCGCAAGGCCCTCACCGCCGCCGTCGAGATGCTGCCCGAACCCGGGATCGACGACGAGCCGGTGGAGGTCTTCGACCAAATCGGCCCGCTGCCCGCCGGGTTCGGCCCCACGGGCCCCGAGCAGGCCTCCCGGACCTCCCACACCTCCGAGGCCCCTCAGACCCCCCAGGCATCCCCTCAGGCCTCTCAGGCACCTCAGGCAACGGGGCAGCAGCCGTACGCGCAGCCGCAGCCGCCCTCCGCGATGTCGGAGACGGGCAGCTTCCACCTCCCGCCGCCCCCGCAACACCCCACGCCCGCGCCCCAGGCGATGACGCCCGTCGCGGCGCATCCGGCCCAGCAGGCCGCCCCCTACCCCGCTGCCGTACCGGACGCCTCGCAGGCCCCCACCGCCGCGGTGCCGCACGACCAGCCGCTCACCCGGGCCTACACCGCCCAGCACCCACAGGCCCCACAGGTCTCCCATGCCCCGGTGGCCTCCCACGCGGCCCCGGCCCCGCAGACGCGTCCGGGACCGTCCCCGAAGGTGGCGGTCCCGGTCCTGCTGGTGGCGCTGATCTGTTTCGCCGTGGGCATCTGGGCGCTGACCCAGGCCTGAGCGGAGCCCGGCCCGTGAGGGGGGCCGGGCCGCTACCAGGCCTGCGGCGGCCCTCCGTACGGTGACTGCCCGCTACCGGCGCTGCTCGCACGGCGGCGCGCGAGCAGTGTCCAGGCGCCGAGCGCGATGACGAGCACCGCGCCGGCGCCGATGCCGGCCGCGCCGACCAGCTTCATCGTGTCGCTCTTGCTCTCGGCCGCCTGCAGATCGCTCTGGCCGTTCTTCGCCATGTCCTTGTCGTCCTGCGTGACGGAGAAGATCCCGGCGTCACCCTTGTACGGCGTCCCCTTGGCCTCGCCGTCCACCTTGACCGTCAGCGTGAGCGGGAACGGCTTCTTGCCGTAGGCCGTACCGACCTCCGGGCTCAGTGAGACGGACAGGTAGTACCAGCCGGCGAAGCGCATGGCGCTGACGCTGCTGTCGGAGTCGAACCTGTTGTTGTACGCCACCGGCGGCACCGGGTCGAGGGAGACGGAGGCGGGCTTGCCCGAGTACGCCATGGGCGAGACGTCGTCCACATGGCCGTGGGCCGGGTTGTCCAGGGACATCGCGAGCGCGTTGCCGATGTACTCGTTCTCCTCGGTGCCCGTGCTGTTGCCGAGGCCGGCGGTGGCGAAGACCTGCTGCCCCCAGTCGACCGGGACCCGGTAGAAGAGGGTCTGGCCCGGCGTGATCTCGTCCTTCCACTCGCCCGTCTCCAGGCTCGTGGCGTCGTAGTAACTGCTGCCGCCCTGCCTGCGGTTGTCGGCCGCCGCGGCAGGCGGTTCCGGCGAGGCGGACGGCCATTCCTCCGGGGCGTTCGTCGGCATCGAGCCGCCCTCGGCGAGCTCCGGCTCCGTCTCGTACCGCAGCTCCAGGTCCCAGTCCTCCGGGCCCGAGGTGTCCTTGCTCTCCCGCTCGACCAGGACGTTGAACGTACCGGCGCCCTGGCAGGTGCTGCTGTCCTTCTCCACGGTCCGGTAGGCGTACGCGGCGATCGGCCGCGGGTACTCCGCGGACTCGAAGTGGGCGTCCTCGGAGCTGCACCGCAGGTCGGAGTTGTCCCTGATGCTGACCGTGACGCCGTCCCCGTAGGCCACCTTGCCGCCACCCTTGGGCACCACGACGGCCGAGACGTACGCGTTCGTCGTCGCCGCCAGGTTCAGGCGGTAGTAGAGCTTCTGGCCGGCCTTGATCGTGCTCTTGTAGACCGAGCCGGCCTTGAGCTCCGACGCCTCGGTGTTGACCTCGGCCCCGGTCACCGGCTTCGCGCCCGGGTCGAAGGCGTACGCGCCGTTCGCCCCGTCCGCGTACGCCTGTCCCGGCAGCGCCGCCACCGCGCACATCGCCGCGAACGCGGCCAGTGCCACCCGGCCCCTGCTGCGCTGCCTCATCACGCGCTTCCCCTCGTCGTCCGTGCGGCTGACCCGCGGCGGCTGCGTACATATACGAACACGGCGACCAGTACGGCCATGACGCCCGCCCCGGCAGCAGCCGCGATGCCGGTCCATCCTGCCCCTCCCGCACCACCGCTGTCTGCGGACGCGATCGAATCGCCCCTCTTGTCCGCATCCTGGCCCGCCTCGCCGCCCGCCTTCCCTGCCGCGGCGGGGGCGCCGTGCTCCGGTCCGGTGCGTGCCTCGCCGAGCACCGACACCCGCAGCACCAGACCGATCTGCGGATTCTCCGCGATCTCGGCGGCCTGCGCGCCCAGCGTGACCGAAATGTAGAACTCGCCCCCGGCGTGCACCGGCTGGACGTCGGTCCGGTCCTCGTAGCGGTTCGTCCAGGCGACCGGGACACCACCCATCGCGACCGCCGAAGGACGGCCGCTGTACATCGTGCTCGTGCTGAACTCGCCGCCCCCGGTGAGCGGATGGCGGGCCGGCGTGTAAAGCCGGGTCGCGCCGTAGGAGTACGTGGCGGCCGTCCCGTCCACCGTGGGCTCGTTCGCGAACTCCACGTCGTAGCGCACCTGCTGGCCCCAGCTCGCCGGGACCTTGTACCAGAGCGTCTGGGAGGGCAGGATCCGGTCGCGCCACACGCCCTGGGCGATGGTCCGGGCGTCGTTGAACCCGGTGCCGCCGCGCACGTCCCGCGGGTTGCCCGCGGGCAGCGTGGCCTCCTTGCCGCCCCGGCCGTACTCCGTCTGCGACTGGGCGGGCGTCACGCCCTTCGCCAGCGGCGCCTCCGCCCCGAGCACGAGCTCCAGCGGCCAACGTGCGGCGTCCGAGCCCTTCTTGCTCTCCCGCTCCACCACCAGCCGGTACCGGCCCGCCCGGTCGCAGGTACGCGTCCCCGTCTTCGAGCGGATGCGGGCGACCGCCGACGTCAGCGGTACGGCCCCCTCCTTCTGCGCGAAACGCTCGGTGTGCGTCCCGCAGGAGCCGTGCTCGTCGTACTCGATCCTGGTGCTCAGCGCGTCGAACGTGTCCACGGCCGCACCCGGCTGCGGCACCGCCGTCGCCGCGAGGTCCACCGTGGACTCGGAGTCCAGATCGGCGGCGTAGTAGCGCTTCTCGCCCGGGCCGATGGTGTCCAGATACTGCCCCGGTACGAGCACGGGCGCCCGGTCCGCGGTGGCCGCGCCCGCGACGCGCCGGCCCCGGAGGCGGTAGCCGTCCGCGGAGAGCTGCGAGGCACGCTGGAGCTGGCGGGCCAGCGCCTTGGCGTCGGGTGCGTCGTAGTAGCGGCCGTTGCCCGCGTTCGCGATGCACTCCAGTTGCTTGCGGGCCGCGCCCTTCACCTGGAAGCCGACCGTGTCGATCCGCAGCCCGATCCCCTCCCTGCCGAGCTGTTCGGCGACCTCGCAGGGCTGCGACGTACCGCAGTTGTCCTCTCCGTCGGAGATCAGCAGGACCGTGCGCGTACCGATGGCGCCGCCCGTGGGTTCCGGCAGGTCCTGGGCCGCTTTGCGCAGCGACAGGCCGATGGGGGTGTCGCCCCGGGGCCGTACGCCCGCGACGGCCCGCTTCACCGCGGCCCGGTCGAGCTTCTGCACCGGGCGGACCAGCCGGGTGTCCGTGCAGCCCTGCGGGTGGTCGGCGCCGTACACCCGCAGACCGGTCGGATAACCGTCGGGCAGACCGTCCACGACCGTGCCGACGGCCGTGCGGGCACTCTCCATCCGGGTGTGCCCGGTCCCGTCGTCGTCCCCCATCGAGCCGGACGAGTCGAGCACCATGACCAGGCTGCCGCTTCCGTCGGACCGGGCCGCGTCCACCGCGGCGCCGGCACCGGGCGGACCCGCCAGGGCCGGCAGCGCGCCTGCCACCAGGGCGAACAGCGCCCCGCCGATCAATGTCCCCGCCCGCGCAGTGCGGTGGTGTGTGCGTGCCGTCACCCGTGCCCCCTCGACCGAAACCTCAGCTCGTTTGCTCAAGCAACCTATTGATTTGCTTGAGTGAACTCAAGAGCACAGGCGTCACGGTCCCGCAACAGCACGAAGCCCCGGCCGCATCAGCGACCGGGGCTCGCAACAGGCTGTTCTGTCTCACACACCCGAACCTGCGGGCACGGAGTCAGTCGCCTCCGTCCACAGATCCTGCTCGGCGCGATCCGCCTGGATCTGGCGGTACACGAGGAGCCCGCCGATGGCGGCCAGTGCGACCAGGAGAAGCTTCTTCACCGCGCGACCTCGTCTTTCCTTGGCGTAGGGGACTTCTGCTGCCCGACTATACACATCGGCCGATATCGACCGGTGACCTCCCCGCAACCCAACTGGCGCCTGCCGAAGAGCGATCGCCCGAAGACTGTGCATCCGCGGCCGCCGGGTTCCGGCACCCCGGGAACACCGCCCGGAGCCGGCCCGGACACCGCCTCCGGGGACCGGTTGCACCATACGAGTGGTGTTCATCTGAAGATCGGCGCATCGGCGCCGTCGGTCCACGAAATCGGGAGCCGGATCCACATCATCAGAAAGGTAAGCAAAACGGACCACCTGAAAGTGAGGGGCCATGAGCACCTTCAAGGCCAAGAGCATCTGGACCGCCTTCATCACCGCGTTCTTCGCACTCCTGGCGTCGCTGGGCCTGGCAAGCTCCACCGCCGCGGCCACGGAAGCCACGGTCACGGAGCCGGCGACCACGACCCAGCAGCACACGGGGGCGGCCACGGCAACCGTGACCACACCGTCCGTGCGATGGACCCTTCCGCGTGACCGGGCCCTGCCGCCCACGATGAAGCAGCGGATCCGCGCCGAGGCCCACGGCTCCTCACCCGCCACCCGGCACCTGTCCGCAGACACGACGGACACCGCGAACACCACCAGCACCGCCCGCGCCTCGCACGGAGCCCCGGCGGGGGACGCGTCCCTCCTCCCGCCCTGAGAGCGGCGCACCTGAAGCCCAGAGCCCCCGGGCCGGTTCACACCGGACGGGGGCTTTCCCGTGCCCCCGCACACATCTCCGTCCCGCACACAGCCCCGTCCCGTCCCTGCGCCCGCTCACGCCTCCTCCCGTGAGGCCGCGTGCGGGGCTTTCCGGGTTCGGGGGTACTTTCCGTGCGTCAGCATGTGACCGGGGCAGCCCCGGTGCGTACGACAGGGACACGCGGCGGCACGCAGCCGCGCACAGCGGCACAGGGTCAGCGCGGGGGCCAGGCGCCGGGCGCTCTCCCCGCCCACGTCGGACACCCCCGCACACGCAGAAGGCCCGGTCCCTCCGAAGAGGAACCGGGCCTTCTGTTGTCACTGTGGGGCTAACAGGATTTGAACCTGTGGCCTCATCCTTATCAGGGATGCGCTCTAACCAACTGAGCTATAGCCCCGCCGCGCTTTTGTGTCGCGCTGACGTGAAGAAGATTAGCGCACGTCGGGGCCAGTCCCAAAATCGATAGATGCGTCGCTACTCGTCCTCGGCCAGCGTGAGCTCGACACCGCCCACGAAGCCGGCCGACAAGTTGTAGATGAAGGCGCCCAGCGTCGCCAGCGCGGTCGCCAGCACCACATCGATCACCGCGATGACCGAGGTGAAGATGAGGACCCGCGGCAGCGACAGGAACGACTGCAGGTCGAAGCCGTTGCCCTCGTTGGAACCGGTCGCCTCGCTGATCGTGCCGCCCACGGTGGAGAAGACGCCCATCGCGTCCATCACCATCCACAGGACCGCCGACGCGATCACCGTGCAGATGCCCAGTGCGATGGACAGCAGGAAGCTGACCTTCATCACCGACCACGGATCCGCCTTGGCCACCCGCAGACGCGCCTTGCGGGTGCGCGGAGTGGTCCGCGCCCCCGTCCGGGGTCTGCGGGTCGCCTGTGCCGTGCCTGCGCCCGGCATGCCGCCCTGCTGGCCCCCGCGGGGCCGGCCGCCTCCCTGGGTCCCGCCCGGGGGCGAGGGGTAGGCCTGCGGCGGGTGGTAAGGGCCCGCCTGCCCCGGTGCGGGTTCCCGCTCACCGGGCAACGGCCCGGTCGCGTAACCCTCGTACTGGGGCTGAGGGCCCCGGGTATCCGTCACAGTGCCCCCTTGGGAGTCCGTGGCAGGGCCACGGGCACCGTTACCTCCGGTTTCGGAAGCTGCCGGACCGGCGCCCGTGGCTCCACTCACGCTCTACTCCTCGTGCTCCCCGGTCGAGGACGTGTTGCCCTCGACAGTGCCGTCGACCGTGCTCTCGGCAGTCGCCTCGGCCGTGGTGGCCTCGGCTGTCACTGCCTCGGTCGTCTCGCCTTCGGCATCGAGGTCGACGGCTCCGTCGACCTCTTCGGCCTCGCGGCCTGCCTCGGCGTTGCGAGCGATACCGACAACGGCGTCGCGCTTGCCCAGATTGATCAGTTGGACGCCCATGGTGTCACGGCCCGTCTCCCTGACTTCATTGACTCGCGTACGAATCACACCACCGCCGAGCGTGATGGCGAGGATCTCGTCCGTCTCCTCGACCACCAGCGCACCGACCAGCGAGCCCCGGTCCTCCACGATCTTGGCGGCCTTGATGCCGAGGCCGCCGCGACCCTGGACGCGGTACTCGTCGACGGGGGTCCGCTTCGCGTACCCGCCGTCAGTGGCAGTGAACACGAAAGTACCGGGCCTGACGACATTCATCGAGAGCAGTTCGTCTCCCTCGCGGAAACTCATGCCCTTGACACCCGAAGTGGCACGGCCCATCGGCCGCAGCGCGTCGTCCGTCGCAGTGAACCTGATCGACTGGGCCTTCCTGCTGATGAGCAGCAGGTCGTCCTCGGACGACACCAGCTCCGCACCGATCAGCTCGTCGTCGCTGCCGTCGGCCGTCTCGCGCAGGTTGATCGCGATGACGCCGCCGGAGCGCGGGGAGTCGTAGTCCTTCAGCGCGGTCTTCTTCACCAGACCGCCCTTCGTGGCCAGGATCAGATACGGCGCCGCGTCGTAGTCGCGGATCGCCAGGATCTGCGCGATCTGCTCGTCCGGCTGGAAGGCCAGCAGGTTCGCCACGTGCTGACCGCGCGCGTCACGGCCGGCGTCCGGCAGCTCGTACGCCTTCGCCCGGTAGACCCGGCCCTTGTTGGTGAAGAACAGCAGCCAGTGGTGCGTCGTCGACACGAAGAAGTGGTCGACGATGTCGTCTTCCTTGAGCTTCGTGCCGCGCACGCCCTTGCCGCCGCGCTTCTGCGAGCGGTAGTCGTCCGTCTTCGTGCGCTTCACATAGCCGCCGCGGGAGATCGTGACGACGATGTCCTCCTCGGCGATCAGGTCCTCGATGGACATGTCGCCGTCGAAGGGCACCAGCTTGGAGCGCCGGTCGTCGCCGAACTTCTCGACGATCGCCGCCAGCTCCTCGCTGACGATCTGCCGCTGCCGCTCGGGCGACACCAGGATCGCGTTGTACTCGTTGATCTTCGCCTGGAGCTCGTCGTGCTCGGCGGTGATCTTCTGGTGCTCCAGAGCGGCCAGCCGGCGCAGCTGCATCTCCAGGATCGCGTTCGCCTGGATCTCGTCGATCTCCAGCAGGCCCATCAGGCCCTCGCGCGCGATCTCCACGGTGTTGCTGCGCCGGATGAGGGCGATGACCTCGTCGATGGCGTCCAGGGCCTTGAGCAGACCGCGCAGGATGTGCGCGCGCTCCTCGGCCTTGCGCAGCCGGAACTTCGTACGCCGGACGATGACCTCGATCTGGTGCGTCACCCAGTGGCGGATGAACGCGTCGATCGACAGGGTGCGCGGCACGCCGTCCACCAGCGCCAGCATGTTGGCGCCGAAGTTGCTCTGCAGATCGGTGTGCTTGTACAGGTTGTTCAGGACGACCTTGGCGACCGCGTCCCGCTTCAGGACCACGACCAGGCGCTGGCCGGTACGCGACGAGGTCTCGTCACGGACGTCCGCGATGCCGCCGACCTTGCCGTCCTTCACCAGGTCGGCGATCTTCTGCGCGAGGTTGTCGGGGTTGGTCTGGTACGGAAGCTCCGTGACCACCAGGCACTGGCGGTTCTGGATCTCCTCGACCGCCACGACCGCGCGCATCGTGATCGAGCCACGGCCGGTGCGGTACGCCTCCTCGATGCCCTTGCGGCCCACGACGAGCGCGCCGGTCGGGAAGTCCGGTCCCTTGATGCGCTCCATCAGGGCGTCCAGGAGGTCCTCCTGCGAGGCCTCGGGGTGCTCCAGGTACCACTGGGCGCCGGAGGCGACCTCGCGGAGGTTGTGCGGCGGGATGTTGGTCGCCATGCCGACCGCGATGCCCGCGGAGCCGTTGACCAGCAGGTTCGGGAAGCGCGCCGGCAGGACCGTCGGCTCCTGGTTGCGGCCGTCGTAGTTGTCCTGGAAGTCGACGGTCTCCTCGTCGATGTCCCGGACCATCTCCATGGACAGCGGCATCATCTTGCACTCGGTGTACCGCATGGCGGCGGCCGGGTCGTTGCCCGGGGAACCGAAGTTGCCGTTGGAGTCCACCAGCGGCATGCGCATCGACCAGTGCTGCGCCAGGCGCACCAGGGCGTCGTAGATGGAGGAGTCGCCGTGCGGGTGGTACGTACCCATGACGTCACCGACGACGCGGGCGCACTTGTAGAAGCCCTTCTCGGGCCGGTAGCCGCCGTCGTACATCGCGTACAGCACCCGGCGGTGGACGGGCTTGAGACCGTCCCGCACGTCGGGCAGGGCACGCGACACGATGACGGACATCGCGTAGTCGAGGTAGGAGCGCTGCATCTCCGTCTCGAGCCCGACGGGCTCGACACGCATGCCCACGCCCTCGACGGGCGGGACCTCTTCGGGCGTCACGGGGACAGGGGTGTTCTCGTCGGCCATTGCTGGTCAAAATCCTTTCGCGCTGCGGCTGCGGCTTGCTTGTACGGCCGACTCAGATGTCGAGGAAGCGGACGTCCTTGGCGTTGCGCTGGATGAACGAGCGCCGCGCCTCGACGTCCTCACCCATCAGCACCGAGAACAGGTCGTCGGCCTGCGCCGCGTCGTCGAGCGTGACCTGACCGAGCACACGGTGGTCGACGTCCATCGTGGTGACACGCAGCTCCTCGGCGTTCATCTCGCCGAGACCCTTGAAGCGCTGGATCGAGTCTTCCTTGATCCGCTTGCCGTTCTGCTTGCCGAGCGCCACCAGGGCGTCGCGCTCGCGGTCCGAGTACGCGTACTCGAAGTCGTCCCGGCCCCACTTGATCTTGTAGAGCGGCGGGCGCGAGAGGTAGACGTGCCCGGCCTCGACCAGCGGACGCATGAAACGGAAGAGGAACGTGAGCAGCAGGGTGTTGATGTGCTGACCGTCGACGTCGGCGTCCGCCATCAGGATGATCTTGTGATAGCGGAGCTTCTCGATGTCGAAGTCCTCGTGGACCCCGGTGCCGAAGGCCGAGATCAGCGCCTGGACCTCGGTGTTCTGCAGGATCTTGTCGATCCGGGCCTTCTCGACGTTCAGGATCTTGCCGCGGATCGGCAGGATGGCCTGGTACATCGGGTTACGGCCGGACTTCGCCGAACCACCGGCGGAGTCACCCTCGACGATGAAGATCTCGCACTTCGTCGGGTCGTTGGACTGGCAGTCGCTCAGCTTGCCCGGCAGCGAGGCGCTCTCCAGGAGCCCCTTGCGGCGGGTCAGGTCACGCGCCTTGCGGGCCGCCACCCGGGCGGTCGAGGCGGCGATGCCCTTGCGGATGATGTCGGCGGCCTCGTTCGGGTTCCGGTCGAACCAGTCCGTCAGCTGCTCGTGGACGACCTTCTGCACGAAGGTCTTGGCCTCCGTGTTGCCCAGCTTGGTCTTCGTCTGGCCCTCGAACTGCGGCTCGCCCAGCTTCACCGAGATGATCGCCGTCAGACCCTCGCGGACGTCCTCACCGGTGAGGTTGTCGTCCTTCTCGCGCAGCAGCTTCTTGTCGCGCGCGTACCGGTTGACCAGCGAGGTCAGTGCCGCACGGAAGCCCTCCTCGTGCGTACCGCCCTCGTGCGTGTGGATCGCGTTGGCGAAGGAGTAGACACCCTCGCTGTACTGCGTGTTCCACTGCATGGCGATCTCGGCCGAGAGGAGACGGTCCTTGTCCTCGGCCTCGATGTCGATCACCGACTGGTGGATGACGTCGCCCTTGCGGGAGTTGAGGTACTTGACGAAGTCGACGATGCCGTTCTCGTAGTGGTACGTGACCGTGCGGGTCGTCTCGTCCTCGGGGACCTCGGTCGCCTCGGCGCTGTCGGCGCCGGCCGTGGCCTTCGCCGACTCGCGCTCGTCGGTCAGCTTGAGGGTGAGGCCCTTGTTGAGGAAGGCCATCTCCTGGAAGCGCCGCGAGAGGGTCTCGAAGGAGTACTCGGTCGTCTCGAAGATGTCCCCGTCGGCCCAGAAGGTGACCGAGGTGCCCGTCTCGTCGGTGGCCTCGTTCTGGGCCAGCGGGGCGGTCGGGACGCCGAACTTGTAGTCCTGGGTCCAGCGGTAGCCGTCCGTCTTGACCTCGACGGCCACCCGGGTGGACAGGGCGTTGACGACGGAGACGCCGACGCCGTGCAGACCACCGGAGACGGCATAGCCGCCGCCGCCGAACTTTCCGCCCGCGTGCAGGACGGTGAGCACGACCTCGACGGCCGGCTTGCCCTCGGACGGCACGATGCCGACCGGGATACCGCGACCGTTGTCGATCACGCGCACCCCGCCGTCGGCGAGGATCGTGACGTCGATGGTGTTCGCGTGCCCGGCCATGGCCTCGTCGACCGAGTTGTCGACGACCTCTTGGACGAGGTGGTGGAGACCGCGCTCACCGGTCGAGCCGATGTACATGCCAGGCCGCTTGCGGACCGCGTCCAGACCCTCGAGCACGGTGATCGCGCTGGCGTCGTACGAGGCTGTCACCTCGCCCGAGGCGGGAGCGACGCTGCTCTCACCGGGGGTGGACGGAATGTTCTCGTTGGGGTTGCCGGAATCGGCCACGAAGCGCCCTTTCTGGCACAGCACAGGCCGTTCTCCGGGCAGGCGGGAGCGGCTGCGTCGTTCGGCTTGTATCGACGAATCCCGCAAGGACGCGGGATTGTCCACCAGTCTACCGGTAGCGCCGACCCGAATGGGGGTTTGCCGGTACCTGAGTCCGCATGTGCCGCCCTGAATGAGCGCCTGACGACTCCCCATATTCGGGAAGGGGCCTCAAGAGGCTCACACGGGCGTTGAGCGCTTCGGCCTGTCAGCTCCCCACTACGGTGAGGGACGCCCGCTGCCCGGCATACGGTTTCCACCACCACGCACCCGGGCAACACGGGTCCCCGGCCCCTCGGTGACAACCGGGACACACCCCGCCGCGACTCCCTCCCGCGCACCACGGCAGCCGCGGGCGAGCAGGGCAAAAAGGCCAGGTCAGGACGGGTGGGAGCGAGTCGGGACCGGTCAGCCGTAGGTGTCGCCGGGGCCCGTGCTGCCCGGGGCGCGCAGCGGTCCGTACCGGCGCTGCGGGCCGCCCGGGCCCAGCACCTTGATCATTCTCACGGTGCCGTGACCCAGGTCCGCGTTGAGCCGGGCCACCAGCTGCGGCGCCAGCAGCCTCAGCTGCGTCGCCCACGCCGTGGAGTCGCACTGCACCGTCAGGACCCGCTCGTCGGGGTCCTCGTCGTAACGCAACGGCACACAGTGATTGGCCAGATCGTCACCCACGATCTGCGGCCAGCGGCCCATCACACCGCCCACCGCGGCGGGCGTCTCCCAGCCGCGCTCGGTGATCAGACGGTTGATCGCGGCCCCCAGCGGCAGCGGATCCCGGCCGTCGGCCCGCGCCCCGGAGCGCAGCCCGCCACCGCGCCTGGCCTGCTTCTTCTGCTGCGCGGCCGCGCCGCGGGCCCGCGCCTGCTCCTTCGCCGCGCGCAGGGCCACCCGGGCCAGATCCACACCCGAGGGCTCCGGCTGCTTCGCCGGGTCCTTGCCGTCCCCTTCGCCGCTCACAACCGCTCCACCTCACCGGCGGACACCGCGTACCGCGCGCCCGCGAGCACCCCGGGGACGTCGTCGTCCACCGCGGCCGTCACCAGCACCTGCTCGCCCGGAGCCACCAGCTCAGCCAGCCGCTCGCGGCGCCGTGCGTCCAGCTCGGCGAAGACGTCGTCCAGCACCAGCACCGGCTCGTTGCCCTCGGTGCGCAGCAGATCGTACGAGGCCAGCCGCAGGGCCAGCGCGTACGACCAGGACTCCCCGTGGCTCGCGTACCCCTTCGCCGGCATCCCGCGCAGCCCGAGGACCAGGTCGTCGCGGTGCGGGCCGACGAGCGTCACACCGCGCTCGATCTCCTGCTTGCGCACCTCGGCGAGGGCCTCGATCAGCTGCGCGTACAGCTCCTCGCGCGTGCGCGCGGGCTCCACACCCGCGCCGACCGAGCTCCGGTACTCCAGCGTCACCGGACCGCCGCCAGGCGCCACGTCCGCGTAGGCCTTGTCGGCCAGCGGCTGGAGGGTCGCGATCAGGTCGAGACGCTGCGCCAGCAGTTCGGCGCCCACCCGCCCCAGGTGCTGGTCCCAGACGTCGAGCGTCGACAGGTCCATGGAGCGTCCACCGTGCCGGCGCGCCATCGCCGCGGACTTCAGCAGGGTGTTGCGCTGTTTCAGCACCCGCTCGTAGTCGGAACGCACTCCGGCCATCCGCGGCGAGCGTGCCGTGACCAGCTCGTCGAGGAACCGCCGGCGCTCGCCGGGGTCGCCCTTGACCAGCGCCAGGTCCTCAGGCGCGAACAGCACCGTACGCACTATGCCCAGCACATCACGCGGTCTGACCTGCGACGATCTATTGATCCGGGCGCGATTGGCCTTGCCCGGATTCAGCTCGAGCTCGATCAGCTGGGACCGCTCGCCCTGGGTGACGGCGGCCCTGATCACGGCCCGCTCGGCGCCCATGCGCACCAGCGGTGCGTCGGATGAGACCCGGTGGCTGCCGAGCGTCGCGAGATAGCCGACGGCCTCGACCAGATTCGTCTTGCCCTGGCCGTTGGCCCCCACGAACGCGGTGACGCCCGGGTCGAGAGGCACCTCGACCCGGGCGTACGAGCGGAAGTCGGCCAGCGACAGATGCGTGACGTGCATGGTGTACGCCGACCTTCCCGGCTGCTGCTCCGTGCTTCGTGGGGCGGGGCCCGACCGACCGGCCGGGCCCGCTCCTCGTTGTGGCTACTTCTTGTTCTCGACCGCGTGGCCACCGAACTGGTTGCGCAGCGCGGCGATCATCTTCATCTGCGGGGAGTCGTCCTGGCGCGAGGCGAAGCGGGCGAAGAGCGACGCGGTGATCGCGGGCAGCGGCACGGCGTTGTCGATCGCGGCCTCCACCGTCCAGCGGCCCTCGCCGGAGTCGGCGGCGAAGCCACGGAGCTGGTCCAGGTGCTCGTCGTCGTCCAGCGCGTTGACCGCCAGGTCGAGCAGCCAGGAACGGATGACCGTGCCCTCCTGCCAGGAGCGGAAGACCTCGCGCACGTCGGTGACGGAGTCGACCTTCTCCAGGAGCTCCCAGCCCTCGGCGTAGGCCTGCATCATGGCGTACTCGATGCCGTTGTGAACCATCTTCGCGAAGTGGCCGGCGCCGACCTTGCCCGCGTGGACGGAACCGAAGTCGCCCTCGGGCTTCAGTGCGTCGAAGACCGGCTGGACCTTCGCGACGTTCTCGGCGTCGCCGCCGTACATCAGCGCGTAGCCGTTCTCCAGGCCCCAGACACCGCCGGAGACGCCGCAGTCGACGAAGCCGATGCCCTTGATGCCCAGCTCGACCGCGTGCTTCTCGTCGTCGGTCCAGCGGGAGTTCCCGCCGTCCACGACGATGTCGCCGGGCGAGAGCAGCTCGGCGAGCTCGTCGATCGTGGACTGGGTCGCGGCACCTGCCGGGACCATGACCCACACGACCCGCGGGCCCTTCAGCTTGCCCACAAGCTCTTCGAGACTGTGGACATCGGCGACGTCCGGGTTGCGGTCGTAACCGATGACGGTGTGGCCAGCGCGGCGGATGCGCTCGCGCATGTTGCCGCCCATCTTGCCGAGGCCGACGAGACCGAGCTCCATCAGAGATTCCTTAAGCGTTGTGCCGATTCGTACCCTGGACCGAGCCTACGCCCGGCAGGGGACAGGACGCCGGGCATGCTCGGCGCTGAACGTGCCCGTCGGGTCCTGCCGCGATTCCTTGGACGTCGGGCAGGACCGGTGACCGGATCAGCCGGAGAGGCGGACCGGCATGATCAGGTACTTGTACGCATCATCCGCCTCGGCGTCCACGGCCGGCCGGCCGCTGAGCAGCGCGGGCTTGGTGGACGTCGTGAAGGAGAGCTGGGCGACCGGGGAGTCGATGGCGCTCAGGCCGTCCAGCAGGAAGGTCGGGTTGAAGGCGATCGAGATGTCGTCGCCCTCCAGCACCGCGTCGACGCGCTCCACAGCCTGTGCGTCGTCGCTGGAACCCGCTTCCAGGATCAGCACGCCCTGCTCGAAGGTGAGCCGCACCGGGGTGTTCCGCTCGGCGACCAGGGCCACACGCTTGACGGCCTCGACGAAGGGGGCCGTCTCGATGACCGCGACCGAGTTGAACTCGGTGGGGAAGAGCGTGCGGTACTTCGGCAGATCGCCTTCGAGCAGTCGGGTGGTGGTGCGCCGGCCCGCGCCCTCGAAGCCGATGAGGCCCTCTCCGGCACCGGAGCCCGACAGCGCCAGCGTCACCGTGTCGCCGCTGGTGAGCGCCTTGGCGGTGTCCAGCAGCGTCTTGGCGGGCACCAGGGCGACGGCGGACGCGTCGGCGTTCTCCGGCTTCCAGAGGAACTCGCGGACGGCGAAGCGGTAGCGGTCGGTGGAGGCGAGGGTGACGGTGTCGCCCTCGATCTCGATCCGCACACCGGTGAGCACGGGCAGCGTGTCGTCGCGGCCGGCGGCGATGGCGACCTGGGCCGCGGCGGAGGCGAAGACCTCACCGGGCACGGTGCCGGTCGCGGTCGGCATCTGCGGGAGTGCCGGGTACTCCTCCACAGGCAGGGTGTGGAGTGTGAACCGCGAGGAGCCGCAGGCGACGGTCGCCCGTACACCGTCTGTGGAAATCTCGACCGGCCGGTTGGGCAGGGCGCGGCAGATGTCGGCGAGCAGCCGGCCGGAGACGAGCACCGTGCCGTCCTCCTCGATCTCGGCGTCCACCGAGACCCGGGCCGAGACCTCGTAGTCGAAGCTCGAGAAGCTGAGGGCTCCGTCCTCAGCCTTCAGCAGAAGGCCCGCGAGAACGGGCGCCGGCGGACGGGCCGGGAGGCTACGGGCCACCCAGGCCACAGCCTCCGCGAGTACATCGCGCTCCACCCGGATCTTCACCGGAACCGCCTCCTGCTGTTGCTCGCTCGCCCTGCTGGCCTTCGTCGTCTGGTCGGGTCGCTCCACCGATGCCGGGGGAGGACGCCGGGGACCAGTCTGACGTACGGCACCGACACTCGGTGCTGCTCGGGGTCAAGTCGCGACAAGAGGTTCGGGGAGCTCCGGCGCCGAGTTGTGCACAGGCCCCACTTCGAAGCGGATTCCGGGCTAACTATAGGTGGCAGTAGTAGTAGGGCCTGTGGAAACCGTGGATAACGTCGTTTTCGCAGGTCAGACCCTGTTTTTTGTCCACCGACCCTGTGGGTGGCACCGGTGGACAACCCGGGGTTTCTGTGGACACCCGAAAGTTCTGCACAACCGATGCACAGGGCAGGGGGGTTTCTCCCCAGGCCTGTCCCCAGCTTTACCCACCTTCCCCACAGCCCAACCGACCCTCTTGGTGTGACGCCTTTCACTCGGTGCGGTGAAAGCGGGTGTTGCGTTGCCGAACAGTGGACAGCGGTGTGGAGAAGCCCGTCCGGACTGGGGAAAACGGCGGCCCGCCTGTGGGCCGACGGTGGACAACCTTGATCGCTCCCTGTGGACGAAAAACTTGTCCACAGGCTGTGGATCATTGTTGACCACAAATCCCCAGGCTCCTGAGCTGGCCTGATGGAGTATCGGACGCCGCGCCTGTGGAAGCAGTATGGACAACTTTTGGATCCCCAGGCTGTGGAGGGAAAATTCTCCCCAGATCTGTGGAGAACAGCCGTAACCCAGCAGGTATTCGAACAGCGCGGGCGGCCGCGCCCCCTCTTCGGGACCGCCCGGAGCGCCGGGAAGGGCCTCCGGGAGCGGTCGAGGGCGCTTCGGCGGACGCCGGGAGGGCTTCCGGAGACGTGAGGGAGGCGCTCCGGGAGATGCGAGAAGGGCGCTGTGCGGACTCCTGGAGAGTCCGCACAACGCCCTTCCGGTGCCTGCGGGAGACGGTATGGCGCCCCGTCAGCCGTTCTTGATGCGGTTGGTGAGCTCGGTGACCTGGTTGTAGATGGAGCGCCGCTCCGCCATCAGCGCGCGGATCTTGCGGTCGGCGTGCATGACCGTCGTGTGGTCACGGCCGCCGAACTGCGCCCCGATCTTGGGCAGTGACAGATCCGTCAGCTCGCGGCACAGATACATGGCGATCTGGCGTGCCGTCACCAGCACACGGCTGCGCGAGGATCCGCAGAGGTCCTCCACCGTCAGACCGAAGTAGTCGGCGGTCGCCGCCATGATGGCCGGCGCCGTGATCTCCGGAGCCGCGTCCTCGCCGCCCGGGATCAGGTCCTTAAGCACGATCTCGGTCAGCCCGAGGTCGACCGGCTGACGGTTCAGGCTGGCGAAGGCCGTCACCCGGATGAGAGCGCCCTCCAGCTCACGGATGTTGCGGGAGATGCGGGAGGCGATGAACTCCAGGACCTCGGGCGGAGCGTTCAGCTGCTCCTGCACCGCCTTCTTGCGCAGGATCGCGATCCGCGTCTCCAGCTCCGGAGGCTGCACATCGGTGGTCAGACCCCACTCGAATCGATTCCGCAGCCGGTCCTCCAGCGTCACCAGCTGCTTGGGCGGGCGGTCCGAGGACAGCACGATCTGCTTGTTGGCGTTGTGAAGCGTATTGAAGGTGTGGAAGAACTCCTCCTGCGTCGACTCCTTGCTCGCCAGGAACTGGATGTCGTCGACGAGCAGGATGTCGACATCGCGGTACCGCTTGCGGAAGGTGTCGCCCTTGCCGTCGCGGATCGAGTTGATGAACTCGTTGGTGAACTCCTCCGAGCTCACGTACCGCACCCGGGTGCCCGGGTAGAGGCTGCGGGCGTAGTGCCCGATGGCGTGCAGCAGGTGGGTCTTGCCGAGCCCGGACTCCCCGTAGATGAAGAGCGGGTTGTACGCCTTCGCGGGTGCTTCGGCGACGGCGACGGCCGCGGCGTGCGCGAACCGGTTCGACGCCCCGATGACGAAGGTGTCGAAGAGGTACTTCGGGTTCAGCCGCGCGTGCGGTTCGCCGGGGCCGGGTGCCGGTGCGGGCTGTGCGCCCATCGGACCGGTGCCGCCGCCGGGCCGGCCGGTACCGCCGCCCTGCCGGTGCTGCGGCTCCTGCATGTCGTGGCGCTCGGGGCGCTGGGACTCGTACCCCTGGCGCTCGGGCGGCTGCGGACGGTAGTCGTGCTGCGGCTGCTGCTGGGGGCGGCCGCCGTACGGCTCGCGCCACTGGTCGGCGGACGGATCGCGGTCCTGGAATCCGCCGAGCCGGGGCTGCTGCCAGGAGAGGTCCTCCTGGGTGCGCGGCCAGGCGCCGGGTTCCGGGCGCTGCTGCTGCTGGTAGTCGGGGTAGGCGGGCCGGGCCGTCGGCATTCCGTCGTCCGAGGGCCGGTGGCCGTAGCCGTCGTACCCGTCGTTGTGCTGCCGCTCGTCGTGCTGCGGTCCCTGGTAGCGATGCTGCTGCGGCTGCTGGGACTGGTGCATCGGCGGGGCCGGCGGGTTCGGCGGTTCGCCCGCGGAGTCGTCGACCGTGATCGCGATCCGGATCGGCCGGCCGCACTCGCGGCTCAGCGTCTCGCTGATGAGCGGGGCGAGCCGGCCCTCCAGGACGCGCTTGCCCCATTCATTGGGGACGGCGAGCAGGGCGGTGTCGGCGACCAGTGCGAGCGGCTGGCAGCGCTCGATCCACTGCTTGTCCTTCGGCTCGATGCCCTGCTGGCCCTCCCCGAGGAGTTGCTCAAGCACTCGTGGCCACACTGCGGCAAGATCGGCAGGTACGTCAGCCACAAGGCACGCTCTCTCGCTGGTCCCACGAATGTGTGTTTCTCGGGACGTATGGGTCGGGATGGGTGAGGACCGGCAGGCGGGAAGAAAAAGAACCGGGGTTCAGCCACGGTAGGCGGGCCGACCCGTGCGGTTCAAGTCGTTGTCCACAGGCTGTGCACAATGGGGGGTCCGACAGGGTCGGTTTGACCGGATGGCGTAGCCGCGCGTACCGTGACCAGGTCGAGTTGTCGATGGCTGCTGCCGCCTGCCTCCGATGGGCAAAGATCACGATCTGTGATTGTGAAGCGGTGCAACTAGGGCGTTTACGCGAGTCTCTCGTGGGCGCACGGTGACAGCCAGGCGATGTCCCGCCAATACACGATCATTACTGGAGCCCCCGAGTGAGCAAGCGCACCTTCCAGCCGAACAACCGTCGTCGCGCGAAGACCCACGGTTTCCGCCTGCGTATGCGGACCCGTGCCGGCCGCGCGATCCTCGCGTCCCGCCGTGGCAAGGGCCGCGCCAGCCTGTCCGCCTGATCGCGTACAGGTCGTCATGACGTGCTGCCTACCGAGAATCGGCTGAGGCGGCGCGAGGACTTCGCGACCGCGGTACGACGAGGACGCAGGGCCGGCCGCCCGCTGCTCGTCGTCCATCTGCGTAGCGGTGCAACGGACCCGCACGTGACTGGGGAGACTGCTCCCCCGCCGCGTGCGGGTTTCGTTGTCAGCAAAGCAGTGGGTGGTGCGGTCGTCCGCACAGCGGTGAAGCGCAGGCTTCGCCATCTGGTCCGCGAACGGCTCGCCCTGCTGCCCCCCGGTAGCCTGGTTGTCGTACGTGCGTTGCCCGGTTCGGGTGACGCCGACCATGAACAGCTGGCCCGAGACCTGGATGCCGCTCTTCAGCGGCTGCTGGGAGGGGGCGCGCGATGAAGTACCCGCTGCTGGCTCTCATCAAGCTGTACCAGTGGACGATCAGCCCACTTCTCGGGCCTGTCTGCCGTTACTACCCGTCGTGTTCCCACTATGGATATACGGCGATCGACCGGCACGGAGCGATCAAGGGAACGGCGCTGACAGCCTGGCGCATCCTGCGGTGCAATCCGTGGTCACCCGGCGGCGTGGATCACGTTCCCCCACGCAAACGTCCGCGTTGGCACGAACTGCTGCGCAGTGCCATGCGCGGCAGCAAGGGCGGGGACTCCGCCGCTGATGTGCCTCCCGGGGGATCGGTCAACGATCTCCCGAGCTCGGCCGCAGAGACTTCGCCCAATGCTCAAGGAGCCTGATTAGTGGACACGATTGCCAGTCTGTTCAGCTTCATCACGTGGCCCGTTTCCTGGGTCATCGTCCAGTTCCACAAGTTGTACGGGGCGATCTTCGGCCCTGACACGGGATGGGCCTGGGGTCTTTCCATCGTGTCCCTCGTGGTGCTGATCCGTATCTGTCTGATCCCGCTGTTCGTCAAGCAGATCAAGTCGACGCGGAACATGCAGGTGCTCCAGCCGAAGATGAAGGCGATCCAGGAGCGCTACAAGAGCGACAAGCAGCGTCAGTCCGAAGAGATGATGAAGCTGTACAAGGAGACGGGTACCAACCCGCTCTCCTCGTGCCTGCCGATCATCGCGCAGTCGCCGTTCTTCTTCGCCCTGTACCACGTGCTCTCGGCCATCGCGTCGAACAAGAAGATCGGCGTCATCGACCAGTCGCTGCTGGACAGCGCGCGTCAGGCGCACATCTTCGGTGCTCCGCTGGCCGCCAAGTTCATGGACAGCGCGGACAAGGTCGAAGCCCTGGGCGCTTCGCTCACGGATGTGCGGGTCGTCACCGCGGTCATGATCGTGATGATGTCGGCCTCGCAGTTCTTCACGCAGCGCCAGCTGATGACGAAGAACGTCGACCTGACGGTCAAGACGCCGTACATGCAGCAGCAGAAGATGCTCATGTACATCTTCCCGCTGATCTTCGCCGTCATGGGCATCAACTTCCCCGTCGGTGTCCTCGTCTACTGGCTGACCACGAACGTCTGGACCATGGGTCAGCAGATGTACGTGATCAACCAGAACCCCACCCCGGGCAGCAAGGCGCAGGAGCAGTACCTCGGCCGTCTACTGAAGAGCGTCACCACGCACGGCGAGGTGCGCGGCCGGACCCGGCGCAACACCGTCAAGCGGATCGTGTCCAAGGGCCCGGACCGCAATGACATCGAGCGGAAGTTCGTCACGAGCCTCGCCAAGCTCGGCCTCGCTCCCCAGGAGGACGGCTCGGTGGTCAAGAGCGACACCGCCGTGGCCGAGGCCGAGGGTGGAGCGGCCCAGCGCCGTCAGCAGCCCAAGCGCCAGACCAAGGCGAAGCGCCAGACCGGTGCGGGCCACCAGGGCGGAGCCAAGGACGCCGACTCCAGCGAGTCGGAGTCCAAGACCTCCCTGGAGAAGAGCGCCCCCCAGGACGACAAGCCCAAGCCGGCGGCCAAGCCCGCGTCCGGCTCCTCACGCCAAGCCAAGTCCGGACAGCGCAAGGGCCCGCAGCGGCCCAAGCACCCGTCCAAGAAGTAAGAAGGAGTCCATCCGTGACGGAAGGCACCACCTCCACGGCCGCTGAGGGCAGCGACACCTTGACCCGCCTCGAGCAGGAAGGGGAGATCGCAGCGGACTACCTTGAGGGCCTGCTCGACATCGCCGACCTGGACGGCGACATCGACATGGACGTCGAGGCGGACCGGGCCGCGGTCTCGATCATCAGTGAATCGGCACGTGAACTGCAGAAGCTCGTGGGCCGCGACGGTGAGGTGCTGGAGGCACTCCAGGAGCTGACGCGGCTGGCCGTCCACCGGGAGACCGGTGACAGGAGCCGTCTGATGCTCGACATCGGGGGCTTCCGGGCGCAGAAGCGCACGGAGCTCGCGGAGCTGGGTGCCAAGGCCGCGGACGAGGTCAAGAGCACCGGTGAGCCGGTGAAGCTGGACCCGATGACGCCGTTCGAACGCAAGGTTGTGCACGACGCGGTCGCGGCCGCGGGTCTGCGCAGCGAATCGGAGGGCGAGGAGCCGCAGCGCTTCGTCGTCGTCCTGCCGGCCTGACCGGATCCTCTCCAGTCGGCCCCGTCTGTTCGCAGGCGGGGCCGATCTTTGTCAGCCTGATAGTCAGCCACCCATGGTGCGGTAATGCGGTATGGAAGGACGGTTCCCGTGACGGAGGAAGTAGCGCTTCCCCAGGCGCCCGACGAGGCCCGGGAGGTGTTCGGTGAGTGCTTTCCCGAAGCCGTCCGGTACGCGGAACTGCTGGCAGATGCGGGGGTCAAGCGAGGGCTGATCGGCCCGCGGGAGGTCCCTCGGCTGTGGGAGCGGCACCTGCTGAACTGTGCGGTGCTCTCCGAGGTCGTGCCCGAGGGGGTCACGGTCTGCGATGTGGGTTCCGGCGCGGGGCTTCCGGGGATTCCGCTGGCGCTGGTGCGCCCGGATCTGAAGATCACCCTGCTTGAGCCGCTGCTGCGACGGACCAACTTCCTCCAGGAGGTCGTCGAGCTGCTGGGCCTGGAGCATGTGACGGTCGTCCGCGGCCGGGCCGAGGAGGTTCTGGGGACACTTCAGCCGGTGCACGTGGTGACGGCTCGCGCGGTGGCCCCGCTGGACCGCCTGGCGGGCTGGGGAGTGCCGCTGCTGCGTCCCTACGGGGAGATGCTGGCGCTCAAGGGTGATACCGCCGAGGAGGAGATCAACGGCGCACGAGCGGCCCTCAGCAAGCTCGGGGTCGTGGAGACCGAGGTGCTCCACGTGGGCGAAGGCGTCGTCGACCCGCTGTCCACCGTGGTGCGTGTGGTGGTGGGTGAGAGCCCCGGCGGAGTGAGGTTCGCGACGAAGCGAGCCAGGGCCGCGAGGGTCAGCCGGACCCGTCGTCGCCGCTGAGTGACGCGATGACGCTGCGCATCTGACCGTTACGCACCGTTTAGTCCCGGTCTCGGCCATGTGTCAACCAACGAGCTGTACGTACCCCGTGCGGAGTGTCGTGCCCCTGTAGCTACGCTGCAGGGGCATCGTGTTTCACGTGAAACGTCGCTCTCTGCTGCATGGAATCATCGGCCGCGGTCGTGCGGCCGCCACCCCTCGCCATCGCAGGCCCGTTAGGGCTACGGAGTTGTCCACAGAAGTGGATTCATCCACAGAAGAGCGGGCCTCGCTGGTTCACGACCCCGAAACCATGGCAGGCTCTGTTCATTGCGAGCCTGAAGTCGAGGAGAGTGAATCCTTGCGGTCCGACGCCAACATCGCGGGACCGATGACCGATCCGGTCCCCGGTCCCCGATCCGAATCGGCGGGGGACGGTGTTTCACGTGAAACACCGCCGCCGATGGATGACACACCTATTGGCCGTGCGGCCCAGCTGGCGGTGGAGGCCCTCGGCCGTGCCGGTGAGGGGCTGCCGCGGCCTGACCAGACGCGGGTCATGGTGGTGGCCAACCAGAAGGGTGGGGTGGGTAAGACCACCTCGACGGTCAACCTTGCCGCGTCGCTTGCACTCCACGGTGCCCGCGTTCTGGTGGTCGACCTCGACCCGCAGGGGAACGCCTCTACGGCGCTGGGCATCGACCACCATGCCGAAGTCCCCTCTATCTATGACGTCCTGGTGGAGAGCAAGCCGCTCTCCGACGTGGTTCAGCCCGTTCCGGACGTCGAAGGTCTCTTCTGCGCCCCGGCGACCATCGATCTCGCCGGTGCGGAGATCGAGCTGGTGTCGCTGGTGGCGCGGGAGAGTCGACTGCAGCGAGCGATTCAGGCGTACGAGCAGCCTCTCGACTACATCCTGATCGACTGCCCGCCCTCGCTCGGCCTGCTGACGGTGAATGCTCTGGTGGCCGGCGCGGAGGTGCTGATCCCTATCCAGTGCGAGTACTACGCGCTGGAAGGGCTGGGCCAGCTGTTGCGCAACGTCGACCTGGTGCGGGGACATCTCAACCCCGATCTCCATGTGTCGACGATCCTGCTCACCATGTACGACGGCCGGACCAGGCTCGCGTCGCAGGTCGCCGAGGAGGTGCGCAGCCACTTCGGCAAGGAGGTGCTGCGGACCAGCATTCCCCGTTCGGTGCGGATCTCCGAGGCTCCCAGCTACGGGCAGACCGTACTGACCTACGACCCGGGTTCGAGCGGGTCCCTGTCGTACCTCGAAGCGGCTCGCGAGATCGCGCTGCGCGGGGTCGGGGTCCAGTACGAGGCCCAGCATGCCCACACGGGCAGTCGGAACAGCCAGCAGAATACTTCGGAGGGGATCCAGTGAGTGAGCGTCGTAGAGGGTTGGGGCGTGGGCTCGGTGCCCTGATCCCCGCCGCTCCGCAGGAGAAGCAGGTGCCGTCGGCCGGGATGGGTACGTCCACGCCCGGAACACGACCGGTGCTGACGTCCGAGCGGGGCGTGGCCGTCGCGAAGGTGACCACCCTCGGCTCGGGCCCTGTGGTGCCGGAGCCGAGCAGCCCTGTGTCGGTGTCCGACGGGACCGATGGGCCGGCCGAGGTGGCGGGAGCCTATTTCGCCGAGCTGCCCATCGACTCGATCACACCGAACCCTCGTCAGCCCCGCGAGGTGTTCGATGAGGACGCGCTCGCCGAGCTGGTCACCTCCATCAAGGAGGTCGGTCTTCTCCAGCCCGTCGTGGTCCGGAAGTCGGGGACCGGACGCTTTGAGCTCATCATGGGTGAGCGGCGCTGGAGGGCCTGCCGGGAGGCCGAGCTCAAGCAGATCCCTGCGATCGTCCGGGCCACGGACGACGAGAAGCTCCTTCTGGACGCGCTCCTGGAGAACCTTCACCGGGCTCAGCTGAACCCCTTGGAGGAGGCGGCCGCGTACGACCAGCTCCTCAAGGACTTCAAGTGCACCCACGACCAGCTGGCCGACCGGATCGGGCGTTCGCGGCCGCAGGTGTCCAACACCTTGCGTCTGCTGCGGCTGTCGCCGCCGGTCCAGCGCAGGGTCGCGGCCGGGGTGCTGTCCGCGGGACATGCGCGGGCGCTGCTGTCGGTGGATGACTCCGAGGAGCAGGACAAGCTGGCGCACCGCATCGTGGCCGAAGGGCTTTCGGTGCGTGCGGTCGAGGAGATCGTGACGCTCATGGGCTCCAGGCCCACGAGCACCACACGGTCCAAGGGTCCTCGGGCCGGTGGCCGGCTGTCGCCGGCGCTGACCGACCTGGCGTCGCGGCTCTCCGACCGGTTCGAGACCAGGGTGAAGGTCGACCTCGGGCAGAAGAAGGGGAAGATCGTCGTCGAGTTCGCCTCGATGGAGGATCTGGACCGCATCCTCAACAGCCTCGCGCCGGGTGAGGGCCGTGTCTTGGACCGTGCCCCGTCGGAGGAGGAAGCGTCCGAGGACGACGAGAGCTGACGCTCTGAGCGCTGAGGGCGGGTTGTGTTCCGGTCGGTGACGGAGGACAGCCCGCTCTTTGCGTTCCCCCGGTCGCCCTTTGCTTTCTCTCGGTGTCGGCTTGATCCCCGGGTGGATACGATGCGTTCTGGTAGGGCACACCCAATTGATCCACCTCCGTGATCGGAGTGCACCGGCCGTCGCGCGATGCGGTGGGTGAGGGAAGTGAGGAACAGCCTTCATGGGGCGTCGGCTCGTACCGCTCACGTTGGACAACCTGACTGATCTCCCCCGGCGCTGCCGCTCGTGTGTGTTCTGGGAGCTTGACCCGGTGCGTGGAGAGGCCGCGGTCAAGGGCGGGAAGCCCGAGGTGGAGAAGGAGGCCTGGATCTCCGCGGTCCTGCTGGAGTGGGGTTCCTGCGGACGCGTGGTTTACGTCGACGATGTGCCGGTCGGCTTCGTCCTCTACGCTCCGCCCGCCTATGTGCCGCGGTCCACGGCCTTCCCGACGAGCCCCGTCTCCCCCGATGCCGTCCAGTTGATGACCGCCCTGATCCTTCCGGGCTACCAGGGCCAGGGGCTGGGCCGGGTCATGGTGCAGACGGTGGCCAAGGACCTGCTCCAGCGGGGGTTCAAGGCGATCGAGGCATTCGGGGACGCCCGCTGGAAGGAGCCTGCCTGTGTGCTGCCTGCGGACCATCTGCTGGCGGTGGGATTCAAGACCGTACGGCCCCACCCGGTGCATCCGCGGCTGAGGCTTGAGCTGCGTACGACGCTTTCGTGGAAGGAAGATGTCGAGATGGCCCTGGACCGTTTGCTCGGGGCCGTACAGAAGGAGCCCGCGCTCCGGCCGCTGTGAGCCCGAACGTGAAACGGGCCCACCCCCTGCGAGGGGGGGTGCGCCCGTTTCACGTGAAACAACAGGACTGCGGTCCTGACTTATTCGCTGATGAAGCCTTCGAGGTCGCGGAGGATCGCGGCCTTCGGCTTGGCGCCGACGATCGTCTTGGCGACCTCGCCGCCCTGGTAGACGTTCAGCGTCGGGATGGACATGACGCCGTACTTGGCAGCGGTGGCCGGGTTCTCGTCGATGTTGAGCTTGACGATCTCGATCTCGCCGTGCTCGGCCGCGATCGCCTCCAGGGAGGGGGCGATCTGACGGCACGGGCCGCACCAGGCAGCCCAGAAGTCCACCAGTACGGGCTTGTCACTCTTCAGGACGACCTCGTCGAACGAGTCGTCGGTCACGTTCTTCAGGGCGCCGGCCACGGCGGCCTCCTTAACTTCGCGGGGTGTGGGGTAAGGCGTGGATCAGACGGCGGCCGCAGCGGCCTTCTCGTTGTCGGCGAGCGCGGCCAGGAAGCGCTCGGCGTCGAGAGCGGCGGAGCAGCCGGTGCCGGCAGCGGTGATGGCCTGCCGGTAGGTGTGGTCGACGACGTCGCCGGCGCCGAAGACCCCCGTGAGGTTGGTGCGCGTCGACGGAGCGGCGACCTTGAGGTAGCCCTCGTCGTCGAGGTCGAGCTGGCCCTTGAAGAGCTCCGTGCGCGGGTCGTGGCCGACGGCGATGAACAGGCCGGTCACGGGGAGCTCGGAGGTCTCGCCGGTCTTGGTGTTGCGCAGGGTCAGACCGGAGAGCTTCTGCTCACCGTGGACACCGGCGACCTCGCTGTCCCAGGCGAACTTGATCTTGGGGTCGGCGAACGCGCGCTCCTGCATGGCCTTGGAGGCACGCAGGGAGTCACGGCGGTGGACGATGGTGACCGACTTGGCGAAGCGGGAGAGGAACGTGGCCTCTTCCATCGCGGTGTCGCCACCGCCGACCACGGCGATGTCCTGGTCCTTGAAGAAGAACCCGTCACACGTCGCACACCAGGAGACGCCGCGTCCGGAGAGGGCGTCCTCGTTGGGCAGACCGAGCTTGCGGTGCTGCGAGCCGGTGGTGACGATGACGGCCTTGGCGCGGTGCACCGTGCCGACTGTGTCGGTGACCGTCTTGATGTCACCGGTGAGGTCCACGGCGACCACGTCGTCCGGAATGAGCTCCGCGCCGAAGCGCTCGGCCTGGGCGCGCATGTTGTCCATGAGCTCCGGGCCCATGATCCCGTCCTGGAAACCGGGGAAGTTCTCCACGTCGGTGGTGTTCATCAGCGCACCGCCGGCGGTGACGGCGCCCTCGAAGACCAGCGGCTTCAGTGAGGCGCGCGCGGTGTACAGGGCGGCTGTGTAGCCCGCGGGGCCGGAGCCGATGATGATCACATTACGCACGTCACTCACGGGATTCTTCCTCGTCTCTGCAGACTGCCTACTGTCCACGCCTACTGGGGTCGGTTCAACGACTCTCACCCCACCCAACGGATCCTACGGGGGATGCATTCCCGACGTGCCGGGCGGCATCCGGCGTGGTCCTCAGGGGCGTGCGTACGTGTGTGTCAGCAGGAGCTTCCCCTTGGCCGGGGGCTCGGCACCGACACATGCCGCGTCGACGACATAGGCCTGGACCCGGCCGGCGTCCGTGGGGTGGGGCAGCACGACGAGGAAGGCATCAGCACCTTCATACGTGCCGCGCTCCAGGGCGAGGGCGCCGGTGTTCCGGCCGATTCCCTGCTCCACACAGGAAGGGACGCTCACGGAGGGCGCCCGGAGCGGGGACTGCGGCGATGCGGACGTCGTCGACGTGCTCTTCGGCGAGGACTTCGTGCCGAGGGAAGGAGCCTCCTTGTCGCCGCTGCTGTCCTGCGGGCTGGCAGCGTCCGTGTGGGAGCCCAGGAGGTCGTAGACCTGCTCTTCGAGCGTGGACTGCGAGAACGTGTCCGTGCCGGTCTCCGAGAGGGAAGACCCGCGGTCCATGACGGTGTTGTCGTCACTGCTCTGGGACAACTGGACGTTCTGCAGCAGGAAGATGCTCACGCCGACCACGGCAGCGCCGAGGGCTGCACCGAGCACTGCGGTGCGCCGCCGTCGCCGTGCCGGACGACGGCCGGGACCTGTCGCAGCGCGCGGGTGTCCGGCGGGGCGGTCTGTGACCTCCGGGGAGGCAATGGCGGCAGAGGGCTCGGTTTCACGTGAAACATCGGTGGCCGCTTCCGGCACCGCTGTATGTATGGATTGGGCTTCCAGAGCGAGCGCGGCGTCGATGCGGTCTGCGATGTCGGAGGGCATGGGCTCCGGGGCGGGCAGAGCGCCGAGAAGATCGCGGATCTCCACGAGCGATGTGTGCACCTCGGCGCAGAGCTCGCAGCCTTCCACGTGATGCTGGACATGAGCCGTGCGGGACGGGGAGAGCAGACCTTCGGTGAGATCGGAGATCTCCGAGACGTCCGGGTGCCGGGTCGTGTCGGTCGTCGATGTCATGCGTGTCCACCTCCGCCCTTCGCTGCTGCTGGATCAGTCGTCTCTGCGTCTCTCGGTGCCGCTGCCGGTGGGACGGATGTTCTCGGCGTCCGGTTCCCTGCCGTCTCCTGGCCCTGTTCCTGCCCCGGGCTATCGCCGGTTCCGCTTCTGTCGCTGTTTCCGCCGCGGAGATGGGTGAGCAGAGGAGCCAGCCTGGCGCGGCCCCTCGCGCAGCGGCTCTTCACGGTGCCGACAGGCACATCGAGTACGTCGGCGGCCTCGGCCACCGGGTATCCCTGCATATCGACGAGGACGAGCGCGGCGCGCTGTTCGACGGGGAGAGTGGCGAGGGCAGCGAACAGCTCGCGGTGGAGGTCCTGACGCTCGGCCGGCGCCTCGGCGGACTCGTGCGGCTCCATGAGCTGGTCGAGCCGTTCCGGGTCGTCGACCGGTGCGGTCTTCCGGGAGGAGGCCTTGCGGACCCGGTCCAGGCAGGCATTGACCGTGATGCGGTGCAGCCAGGTGGTGACGGCGGACTGGCCGCGGAAGGTGTGGGCGGCGCGGAAGGCGGAGATCAGGGCGTCCTGCACGGCATCGGCCGCTTCCTCGCGGTCGCCCAGGGTGCGCAGCGCCACGGCCCACAGCCGGTCGCGATGACGTCGTACGAGCTCGCCGAAGGCATCGGGTTCACCGGCTACGTGGCGAGCGAGGAGGTCTGAGTCGCTGAGTTGTCCCGACGGCTCGGCGGCCACCTCCCCCTCCCTCCCTCGCTGAATCAAGGTCCGCATGTCTATCACGGTTCAGGTGGGCAGGGGGAGGGCCGGTCAGCCGAGAACGGAGATCTCCGAAATTCCTCCGCGATAGCCACTCCCGGTGTCGTCCTGAGGGAGTTCCGTGACGTGGATCAGGACGTAGCGGGTCCGTACCGGCTTGGCGAGGGATTCCTTGAGACTGCTTCCCGCCGTGGCGAGCGGGGTGAGGCGCTGCGGGAAGTCCGACAGGGACGAGGGTGCGGAGGCGTTCTCGTCGGCTGCCAGCACCTCCGTCTTCTGCCCGCTGCGGTACATGGTGACGTCGATGCCCGAGACGTCCTTCACGCTGCCCAGGTCAACGACTATCCCGCTGCCGTCCTTGCGGGCCACGATGTTGCCGAAGTTCGGGTAGCCCTGGTACCGCGGGGTGACCCACGAGGTGCCCGGCTTGCCGTCGATCGTGTTCGGTACCTGCTCCTGCTTGATCCCTGAACCGCTGGGCATGAACTCCGCGGCGTCGGTGATCTTCAGAGGGGTGGCGGGCGGCTTGGGCTTCGGCTCGTCGCCGTTCTCCGGGTTGGTCTGGGTGGTTCCCGGGTCGCTGGAGCCGTTGTCGCGGTCGAGGAGCGTCTCGGCGAGCTGCCAGCTGCCGAGCCCCAGCGCCGCGATGAGCAGCGCGGACACGGCCCACTTGAGGGCCTTTCCGGTGCGGCTCTGGAGAGGGGCGGGAGGTGTGGCGAGCACGGGCTGAGGGACGCTGCCGCCGGGCCCGGCCGGGCGTCCGTAGGTGCCCTGCTGGTACGTGGTCCGCTGGTAGTCGGGCGGAGCCGTGAACGTGGGCTCGGGCGGGCGGATGCGCGGCATCGCAGCGACGGCCTTCGCGAGCTCGTCCGGTGTGGTGCACGGCTGCTCCTGACGGGAGGCCGTGGCTCCGTCGTTGGCGAGCGCCCGCATGGCGATCTCGGAGAGCCCGCGGTGGACTCCGGCCCGCACCTGGTCGGGTGCGATCAGGCCCACACCCTTGGGGAGCCCGGTGAGGCCGTAGGCATCGCTCTCGTACGGCCAGCGCCGGGTCAGCGCCGCGTACAGAAGGGCGCCGATCGCCTCGGTGTCGGCCCGCTGGGGTCCGTCGGAGGTGATGCCCCGCAGTGCGGCGTTCACCGCAAGACCACGGATGCGGTACTGGCCGGAGGAACTGCGCAGCACCGCTCCGGGCGTGAGCCTCAGATGGGCCAGGCCCTCGCGGTGCGCTGCTGCCATGGCCTGGGAGAGCTGGCTGACGAGCTGATAGGCGTCGTGGGCGTCCATCGGGCCGGCGCCCAGGAGAGCGGTGAGCTCTACGGCGTCCGGAAGCCACTCGTGGACGACGTAGACGAGGTCGTTCTCCTCGACCGCGTCGAGGACCTGCACGAAGCGGGGGTCGCCGAGGAGCGCCGAGGAACGGGCCGCAGCCAGCACCGAGCGGGCCCGTGGATGGTCGGCGGGCAGGAGATGGACGCCCACAGCGCGCCGCAGTTTCTCGTCGACAGCGCGCCAGCTGCTGAATCCGTCCAGACGGGTGACGCACTCCTCCAGCCGGTAGCGGCCGGCGAGTTTGTGCCCGCTGTGGAGATCAGGCGAGGACATGGAGACATCGGAGCCGCCCGGCTCCTCCTCCGCTTCCTCATGGCCTGTGCTCGTCGAATCCTGAGCTTCTGCCGTGCCGTCGGTCGTGGCCTCGTCCGCCTTGGCGGCCAGCGGTTCGTCCCCGCTGTTGTCGGCCACGTCGACGGCAGCCGTGCTACGTTCCGCCACGGTCGTTCCTGCCTCCCCATCCGTTGCGCGATGCCAGCCAGCTCTGCACAGTCACGCCAATTGTGCCCATACTCCGGCACCATGCACGACACGCGGAGACCGGCGATGGTTGTGCGGGCCGGCCATCCTCAGCGGCCGAGCCGTCCTCGGACCATGCCGACCATGCCGTTGATCTCCTCGATCCGCATGCGCTTCGCCGCGACGAAGAACACTCCCAGCAGCATGGCACCACCGCAGATCAGCGCGACGAGCGAGCTGAAGGCTCCGTCGCCCAGCACGTGGAGCAGACCGAATCCCACGACGCCGCCGAGCACGGTGGCGGGGAGAGCGGCGAGACAGAGCCGGGCGTAGGTGCGCACGACATGGGCGCCGTCCAGATCGCCACCGAGGCGGTTGCGAAGCCGCCGCCAGGCGATACCGACGCCGACGGCGTAGGCGAGCCCGTAGGAGGCTGCCATGCCCACCACGGCCCACTGGGCGGGCAGCACGACGTAGCAGATCGCCGAGGCCGCCGCGTTGACCAGGGCGACGATCACGGTGTTGTAGAAGGGGGTGCGGGTGTCCTCGTACGCGTAGAACCCGCGCAGCACCACGTACTGCACCGAGTAGGGGATCAGGCCGAGACCGAAGGCCATCAGGATGAATCCCATGGAGCGGGCTGCCTCGGGGCCGCTGGAGGCGTAGAGCAGGGTGCACATCGGCACGCCCAGGGCGAGGAAGCCGAAGGCGACCGGCACGATGGCCACGGCGGAGTTGCGCAGGCCCTGGGAGATGTCGTCGCGGACCGCGCCCGGGTCGTTGTCGTGGGCGGCACGGGAGATGCGCGGCAGCAGCGCGGCCATGACCGACACGGTGATGATCGCCTGCGGCATGCCCCAGATCAGCTGGGCGTTGGAGTAGGCGAGGAAGCCCGCCCCGTTCTGGCCGGACGCCTTGCCCGCGGAAGTGGCGAGCTGGGTGACGACCAGCACACCGGCCTGGTTGGCGAGGACGAACAGCACCGTCCACTTCGCCAGCCTGACCGTCTTGCCGAGCCCGTGGCCCCTCCAGTCGAAGCGCGGACGGAAGCGGAACCCGGCCTCGCGCAGGTACGGGATCATGGCCAGGGCCTGGACGACCAGGCCGAGCAGCGTACCGATGCCCAGCAGCCGGACGCCTTCCGGCGGGATCGTGTCGACGCCCATGTGGGACTCGTGCGACGTGCCGTAGACCCAGATGAACAGGCCGAACGTGAAGATCATGACGATGTTGTTGAGGACCGGGGTCCACATCATCGCGCCGAACTTCCCGCGGGCGTTGAGGATCTGGCCCATGACGACGTGCACACCCATGAAGAAGATGGTGGGCAGGCAGTACCGGGCGAACGTGGTGGCCACGTTGTTGGCCGCGGGATCGTTGGAGATCGTCGACGACATCAGCCGGATGAGGAAGGGCGCTGCGAAGACCGCGACGGCCACGATCAGGCCCAGCGCGACCATCACGAGGGTCAGCAGCCGGTTCGCGTAGGCCTCGCCGCCGTCCTCGTCGTCCTTCATCGACCGGACGAGCTGCGGGACGAAGACGGAGTTGAGACCGCCGCCCACGGTGAGGATGTAGATCATCGTCGGCAGTGTGTAGGCGATCGTGAAGCTGTCGCCGAGCAGGGCCGCGCCGAGCGCCGCGGTGATCACCAGGCTGCGAACGAACCCGGTGAGGCGTGAGACGAGGGTTCCGGCGGCCATGACCGCACTGGACTTCAGCAGACTGGACGCCCGGCCACCGCCGGACTTCGCCGGGGCGGGTGCGGGAGCAGGCTCCGGCTGGGAGGGGGGCGGGGATCCCGCGGGGCCCTCCTGGTCCCGGAAGAGGTGCGCGAAGGCGTCCGGCTCCTCATTGTTCGTCGACGCCTGCGTGACGAGATCGTCCACACCCACGAACTGCGTGGTCGCGGCGTCGTCCCCGTACGGCAGATGACGCGAAGGACCGTCGGGCTCGGGAGGCGGGGTCTGTGCCCAGATCCGGGGATCGGGCGGGTACGGAGCGGCCGGCGGCTGCTGGTAGAGCGGCTGCGGCTGCTGGTAGGTCCCGGGGGGCGGCGGCGGATGCGCGGCGCGGTCGTACAGCGCCTCGCTCACCGGGTCCTGGGCGGAGAGATCCTGTGCCCGGTAGGGGTCGTAGTCGTACGCCGCCTGCAGATAGGGGTCGGGTGCCTGTGGCACCTGCTCCGGCCCAGGGGGTACCGGTGGTCCGCCGGAAGACCCAGCTCCGCCCGTACCCTGACCGCGGTCACCGTCGTACGGCGCGTTCATCGAAACCCCACCTCATCGTCCCCGGCCGACCGGCCACGACAGACATCGCTCAACGGTCCACTTTCTCACCCGTGCCCGACGGCTCCGTGCTTTCGGGACCGGTGTCCGGCGTCGGGTCACTCGGCTGCTCGGGTTCACTGCCGTCGTCGCCCGCCGCGCCGCCCGCGTTCGCACGCTTGCGATGTGCATACATCCGGATGCCGGCAAGGACCAGCAGCAGCAGTCCGCCGGCGATCACGAGCAGCACGGTCGGAGTGAGTTCGGACACCTTCACGGTGAAGGGCATCGCCGCGCCGTACGGCCTCCCGTCCTCCGTGTAGAGCTGCGCCGTCATCTGCACCTGGCCGTTGATCTTGGCCGCGGCGTCGAACTTCACGGACTGGCTGTGGCCGGCGCCGATCTGGATCGGCTGCTCAGCCACCGCGCCGCCGTCGTTGAGCTCGAGACGCGTCGCGTTCTCCGACCTCAGCCGGAGCACCAGGTGATCGACGTCCTGGAGAAGCCTGTTCTGCACCGTCACGGGGATCGTGGCGCTGCGGCCCGACAGCGTGACGTCCGACTTCGAGATGAGCTGGACCTCGCTGATGAGGCCCTGGAGGTAGGTGCGCACCGAGTCCCGGTACTGCTGCGCCTCCAGGGGCTTGCCCCGCCACGACGTCGACATGGACCGGTTGACGGCGTTGCCGAAGGGGGTCACCACCCGCTCGGGCTGGGTGAGGATGACCTGGAAGTCGTCGAGCGAGGCCTGGGTGGACTTGATGTCCTGGAAGGCCTGGGTGGGCAGCTCCTGGCTGCGGAGCTTCCTGGGGTACTGGGACGCCCGGGGGACCGCCGTGGTGGCCTCTGCGTCGGGCTTCGCCGCCGCGGCCTGGACCAGGGTCCGGGACTGCGTCCAGCGGTCGTCGTCGAGAGCGTGCAGGGCACGGGCCATCGACTGGGCCTGGGCGATCGTCGGCATGCGCTGGGGGGCGACGACGATGTTCCGGTCCTTGTCCGTGTCCTGTTCGGACAGGGCCAGGGTGAGGGCGAGGAACTTCTGCACGGCGAGCGTGGAGTTCCCGGCGTCTGCCATGTCGCCCTGGAAGGCCGTGGAGAGCCGGGCGTCGGAGACCACCGCGGTGGTACCGCCGCCGATCGGCCGGGCCGCGTTCGGCGTGTACGGCAGGCCGGCCGTCTCCTGAAGGCTGTCGCTGCGCGCGATCACGTTGTGAGCGCCGGCGGAGGTGGCCACGTCGACGATCGACGGGTCGATCGCACCGTCGACGGGCCAGGCGAAGTCGGTCGACGGCTTCATGTGGAGGATGGTCTCCACCGTCGTCCCGGCGACCTCACTGGCGGTCTGGAGGTGGCGGAGCGTGCCCGACACGTTCTTGCCGCGGTGTGCGATCGACGCCAGGTCGGGGTCTCCGAAGGGAAGCGCGACGACCTTCCCATCGGCCACGGCCGCTTCCAGCGAGGTGAGCCACTTCTTGGCCACGGTCTGGTTCGTCCCGGCGACCGTGGTGTCACCGGACTTGACCCGGTAACTCTTGGTCATGGCGTCGACACTTGCCAGCAGATCCGGATCGATGACCCAGGTAACGGGCAGCTGACTGCCCAGCGACACCATCTGTTCGAGGCGGCCGCCCGGCGCGATCTCGCCGGCCAGGTCGTCGTCGGCGAACACCGGCGTCTGCTGCTCGTCGGAGCCCGTCTCCGCGGTGAGGTGGGCCGATGCGATCAGCGGCCAGAGGTAGCTGATCCCGGTCTTGGTCTCCCGGTCCTCGCTCTGCCAGGGCAGGAAGGTCCGCTTGATGCCGAGCACCTGGTCGTACTGGGCGTGAGACGTCCGGCCCGTCAGGGAGACGCCCAGCTGGTAGACGCCGTCGTCGCCGAGCTCCAGCTTGCTGACGGGCACGGACAGCGAGAAGTCCTGGCTGATGCCCGAAGGAAGCTTGTTGATCTCGACGGTGTACTTGCCGCCGATCGGATAGGGATCGGTTCCGGGGATGTACCCGGTGCGCCGGGCGGCCGCGTCGATCGAGGTCCTGTTGTACAGCCGCGGACCGACTCGCAGATCGACCTGCGCGTCGGTGACGGTCTCCTTGCCCTTGTTGGTCAGGGTCCCGGAGACGGTGAGTGTGTCCCCCTTCACGGGGGCGCTGGGCGTCAGGGTGTCCAACGCCACGGAAACGGTGCTGGACCCCGTGGGCGGAGCCTTGGTCACCGCGCCGGCCTGCGCCTGCGGGGCGGCCACGCCTGCCAGTACCGCGGCGACGAGCGGAGCCCCGGCGAGCGCGGAGGCTGTGCGCCGCAGCCACCGGCGGGCAGGAGAGGGACTCATCCCCTGGATGTCTGCCGCCTCGGCCACGCGTACCCGTCCCTCGTCATCGTCGGCTGCTGTCGATCGTCGTCCGTTGCTGCGTCCCCGCATGGTAACGATGTGCGCCGTGACCAAGTGCCGGGGAGTGCGCCACATGATCGGGAGAGTCTCGCAGGGCCGACGGAAACCATGACGCCCGGGCCGGTCCGGGCACGTACCCTTTTCTGTTGTGCCGAACGCCAACGAAGACAACCCCAGCGCCCTGACCCAGGTGCAGCTCCGCGCAGTCAGTGAACTGCTGCGGGTGTCCCCGGTCGCCGATGATCTCGCCCGCCGATTCCTGGATGCCGGATTCAGTCTCGCGCTGGTCGGCGGTTCGGTCCGGGACGCGCTCCTCGGCAGGCTGGGGAACGACCTGGACTTCACGACCGACGCCCGCCCCGAGGACGTGCTGAAGATCGTCCGGCCCTGGGCGGACTCGGTGTGGGAGGTCGGGATCGCCTTCGGCACGGTGGGTGCCCAGAAGGACGGTTACCAGATCGAAGTCACCACATACCGGTCCGAGGCGTACGACAGGACCTCACGGAAGCCCGAGGTTTCCTACGGTGACTCCATCGAGGAGGACCTCGTCCGCCGCGATTTCACGGTGAACGCGATGGCTGTCGCACTGCCGGAGAAGGAGTTCGTCGATCCGCACGGCGGCCTCGACGACCTGGCGGAGCGCGTGCTGCGCACCCCCGGAACGCCCGAGGACTCCTTCTCCGACGACCCTCTTCGGATGCTGCGGGCCGCGCGCTTCGCCGCGCAGCTCGACTTCGAGGTGGCCCCGGACGTGGTCGCCGCGATGACGGAGATGGCGGGCCGGATCGAGATCGTCTCCGCCGAGAGGGTCCGGGAGGAGCTCAATAAGCTCCTGCTGTCCTTGCACCCCCGCAAGGGTCTGGCCCTCCTCGTGGACACGGGACTGGCCGAGCAGGTGCTCCCCGAGCTCCCCGCACTCCGGCTGGAAAGTGACGAGCATCACCGTCACAAGGATGTGTACGAGCACTCCCTGACCGTCCTGGAGCAGGCGATCGCGCTGGAGGAGGACGGACCGGACCTCGTTCTGCGCCTCGCGGCGCTGCTTCACGACATCGGCAAGCCGAGGACCCGGCGGTTCGAGAAGGACGGGCGGGTCTCGTTCCATCACCACGAGGTGGTCGGAGCGAAGATGGTCAAGAAGCGGATGGCCGAGCTCAAGTACTCCAACGACATGGTCAAGGACGTCTCGAAGCTCGTGGAGCTGCATCTGCGCTTCCACGGATACGGGGACGGGGAGTGGACCGACTCCGCGGTCCGTCGCTATGTGCGTGATGCCGGGCCCTTGCTGGAGCGGCTCCACAAGCTGACCCGCTCGGACTGCACCACGCGGAACAAGCGCAAGGCCAATGCCCTCTCACGGACCTACGACGGGCTGGAGGAGCGCATCGCCCAGTTGCAGGACCAGGAGGAGTTGGACGCGATCCGGCCGGACCTGGACGGCAACGAGATCATGCAGACCTTGGGCGTCACGCCGGGCCCTGTCATCGGCAAGGCGTATGCGTTCCTGCTCGAACTGCGGCTGGAGAACGGGCCGATGGAGCATGACGCCGCAGTCGCCGAACTCAAGAAGTGGTGGGAAACGCAGAGCCAGGACCGTTGAGGTCCGCTCTGCCTGGAGAGCCGGCGGTCATGTTTCACGTGAAACATGACCGCCGGCGGCTGTACCGAGGGCGCTGTTTCACGTGAAACAGCGCCCTCACTCCTGCCTGCGCCACCGGAACAGCTTCACGGCCACGAGGGCATAGAGCACCGCCACCCCGATCACCACGACGGGCGATCGGCCATCGGGCGGCAGGAGCAGGGCGGAGGCCGCCGCAGCGCCTACGAAGGCCACGTTGAACAGGACGTCGTACAGCGAGAACACCCTGCCGCGGAACGCGTCGTCCACCGCGGTCTGCACCACCGTGTCCGTCGCGATCTTCGCTCCCTGCGTGACAAGGCCGAGCACGAACGCGGCGACGAGCATCGGCGCGGGCCTGAACCACAGACCCAGAGCCGGTACGAGTACAGCGGCTGCCGCCGCGCACACCACCATCCAGCGGAACCTGCCGAGCCGTCCCGCGGCCCAGGGGGTCAGCACGGCCGCGGCGAAGAATCCCGCACCGGACGCGCCCACCGCCAGGCCCAACAGGGCCAGCCCGTCGGAGTCGTTGTCGGCCCAGGCGTACCGGCACAGCATCAGGACCATGACCGTCAGAGCCCCGTAACAGAAGCGGATCACCGTCATGGCAGCGAGCGCCCGTGCGGCGTTCTTCCGCTCCGCCAGATGGCGCACCCCATGGACCAGCCCGCGGGCGGTGGTGGCCAGAGCCGTGCGCAGCCGCAGGCGCTTGTCTTTCCGGTCCGGCCCCAGCAGCCCGGAGGCGAGGCTCAGGGACGCCAGTGCCGAGGCGAGGTAGAGCCCGGCACCCAGGAGCACCACCGCGGCATCGGAATCCGCCAGCAGCAGGCGGACGGCGAAGGCGAGGCCGCCGCCCGCTGTGGCGGCGAGGGTGCCGGCGGTCGGTGAGAGCGAGTTGGCCAGTACCAGCAGGTCCCGGTCGACCACACGCGGCAGCGCTGCGGAGAGGCCGGCCAGGACGAACCGGTTGACCGCGGTGACGCAGAGGGCCGAGGTGTAGAAGAGCCAGTCGGGGGCGGAGCCGAGGATCAGGAGCGCGGTGCAGCAGGCGAGTGCGGCGCGCAGCAGATTGCCGTAGAGAAAGACCTGGCGGCGTGGCCAGCGGTCCAGCAGTACCCCGGCGAACGGGCCGATGAGCGAGTAGGGCAACAGCAGGACGGCCATCGCGGAGGCGATGGCGCCGGCGGACGCCTGTTTCTCCGGGGAGAAGACGACGTGTGCCGCGAGGGCCACCTGGTAGACGCCGTCGGCCGACTGGGACAGGATCCGCACGGCCAGCAGGCGGCGGAAGTTCCGAAGGCGCAGGAGTACGCGCAGGTCACGCACGACGGGCATGGGAGCAAGGGTCACATACGTTGAGGGTCCCCGGGCGGATTGCCCGGGGACCCTCAATGGTGCGGGAGTCGAGGAGTGTTGCCGCTCCTCACTGCGCCGCGCCGACGCACCGTGTCAGGTGACGTTACTCGGAGACCTCACCGCGGATGAACTTCTCGACGTTGTCGCGCGCCTCGTCGTCGAAGTACTGGACCGGCGGGGACTTCATGAAGTACGAGGACGCGGAGAGGATCGGGCCACCGATGCCGCGGTCCTTGGCGATCTTCGCGGCACGGACGGCGTCGATGATGACACCGGCCGAGTTCGGGGAGTCCCAGACCTCGAGCTTGTACTCCAGGTTCAGCGGAACGTCACCGAAGGCGCGGCCCTCGAGGCGCACGTACGCCCACTTGCGGTCGTCCAGCCAGGCCACGTAGTCCGACGGGCCGATGTGGACGTTGTCCGCACCGAGCTCGCGGTCAACGATCTGCGAGGTGACGGCCTGCGTCTTGGAGATCTTCTTGGACTCCAGGCGCTCACGCTCGAGCATGTTCTTGAAGTCCATGTTGCCGCCGACGTTCAGCTGCATCGTGCGGTCCAGGACGACGCCCCGGTCCTCGAACAGCTTCGCCATCACGCGGTGCGTGATGGTGGCGCCGACCTGCGACTTGATGTCGTCGCCGACGATCGGGACACCGGCCTCGGTGAACTTGTCCGCCCACTCCTTGGTGCCGGCGATGAAGACCGGGAGAGCGTTGACGAACGCGACCTTGGCGTCGATGGCGCACTGCGCGTAGAACTTCGCAGCGACCTCGGAACCGACCGGCAGGTAGCAGACGAGGACGTCGACCTTGCGGTCCTTGAGGATCTGGACGATGTCGACCGGGGCCTCGGTGGACTCCTCGATGGTCTGGCGGTAGTACTTGCCCAGGCCGTCGTGGGTGTGGCCGCGCTGGACGGTGACACCGGCGCTCGGCACGTCGCAGAGCTTGATGGTGTTGTTCTCGCTGGCGCCGATGGCGTCCGAGAGGTCGAGGCCGACCTTCTTCGCGTCGACGTCGAAGGCGGCGACGAACTCGACGTCCGACACGTGGTACTCGCCGAACTGGACGTGCATCAGACCGGGCACCTTGCCGGCCGGATCGGCGTCCTTGTAGTACTCGACGCCCTGGACCAGCGAGGCGGCGCAGTTGCCCACGCCGACGATGGCTACGCGAACCGAACCCATTCCGGTTGCTCCCTGTGTGTAATGGATGTTCCTGATGAGGACCCCGCGGATCTGCGGGGAACTCACTTGGCGGTGTCGCCGGACGGATCCGGCGGGTTGTTATCCCGCCGGGGCAGGCCGTCCGGCTCTCCTGCGGTGTTCTGCTGAGCTGAGCCCTCGGGCGAGGATCGTCGCTGATCCCGTCCCGACCGCTCGCTCTCGATGAGCTCGTTCAGCCAGCGCACTTCGCGCTCCACGGACTCCATGCCGTGTCGCTGCAGCTCAAGTGTGTAGTCGTCGAGGCGCTCGCGGGTGCGGGCCAGAGAGGCGCTCATCTTCTCCAGGCGCTCCTCCAGCCGGCTGCGACGGCCTTCCAGCACCCGCATCCGCACGTCGTGCTCCGTCTGCCCGAAGAAGGCGAACCGAGCAGCGAAGTGCTCGTCCTCCCAGGAGTCGGGGCCGGTGTGCGAGAGCAGCTCCTCGAAGTGCTCCTTACCTTCTGCCGTCAACCGGTAGACGATCTTGGCGCGACGCCCTGCCAGTGAGGAGGAGGGGGCGACCGCCCGGCCGGGGCCGGGCGGAAGGTCTGCCGGAGCGTTTCCCGGTTCCTCGATCAACCAGCCGTTGGCGACCAGCGTCTTGAGGCAGGGGTAGAGGGTTCCGTAGCTGAACGCACGGAAGATCCCCAGTGAGGTATTGAGGCGCTTGCGCAGCTCGTAGCCGTGCATCGGGGACTCGCGGAGCAGTCCGAGGACGGCGAACTCGAGGATGCCTGAGCGTCTGCTCAACCTCGCCTCCTCCTTCTCCGAATGCTCTCGCGTGGCCCTGTGCCGAACAGTATGCCGAGCCGATGTACCGAGCTGATGTATCGACTCGATACATCAGCACGATAGATCGGACTCCGCCCCGCGACAAGGGCGGCCTTAGTGAGCGGTGTCACATCGGTAATTCGTAGCAACCGACTTGCGTAATTTGGGGTGAAGTTCGGCCCCGGGAGGGTTTTGACCGTGCGTAGTCTGTGCGGCATGCAGACCACCGGGAACCGTGTGACGTCCGAGTGCGTCAGTTTTCGCGGACTGACCGGATGCACTGCGGATGAGCCTGTCGCAGGGCTGGTCCGTAATTCGGGGGGACCGGATCTCAACTGCCGCTTCCAGGCGATCTCGCCTGCCCGAGGAGTAGTCGTTCGATGAGCGAGCACCGTCGCAAGATGCCGCAACCGCAAGGTGGCGGGCGTGCCGCGGCCAGACGAGCCGCCCAGCAGCCAACCGGACGCCGCGCGGCACCGTCACGCGGAGTGACGTCCGAATCACCTTCCGGTTCTTATGGTGAGGAAGCCCCGTACGGCGGCCGTGCCGCGGCCAGAAAGGCCGCACAGCGCGGCGGCGCAGGCCGTGGCGGTTCCGACGGCGGCGGCGGTGGCCGTCGCCGTGGAGGCGGTGGCGGCGGCCAGGAAGGCCCCGGCCGGGGCCGCGGCCGCGCCGGTCAGCGCCCGGCCAAGAAGCGCTTCATCGACTACCCGCGCGCCGGCCGGTCCGGCCTGCGGCGCTGGGTGCCGTCGTGGAAGCTGGTCTCCAGCCTCTGTATCGGCTTCCTCGGCCTTCTGATGGGCCTTGCGGGGCTCGCGTACGCGATGGTGGCCAAGCCCGAGGTCCAGGCGGCCGCGAAGGCGGAGAACAACGTCTACTTCTGGAAAGACGGCACCCAGATGGTGGCCACCGGCGGTGATGTCAACCGTCAGGTCATCGATTACGCCCAGATTCCCGAGGCGATGCGCAACGCCGTCATCTCGGCGGAGAACAAGTCCTTCGACCACGACCACGGCATCGACCCGATGGGTATCGCCCGGGCCGTGTTCAACATGGCCAAGGGCGGCCAGACTCAGGGTGGCTCGACGATCACCCAGCAGTACGTGAAGAACTCGCGGCTCTCCCAGGAACAGACCCTGAGCCGTAAGTTCGAGGAGCTCTTCATCACGCTGAAGGTCGGCAGCGAGATGGACAAGAAGGAGGTCATGGCCGGGTACCTCAACGTCTCGTACTACGGCCGCGGCGCCTCCGGTATCCAGGCCGCGGCGCGGACGTACTACAACAAGGACGCCAAGGACCTGAACCCGAGCCAGTGCGCCTTCCTGGCCACCCTGCTCAAGGGGGCCAGCTACTACGACCCCGCGGGCGCCACGGAGGTCGACCCGGTGCAGGCGACCCCGCAGAAGAACAGGGAGCGGGCCGAGAAGCGCTGGAAGTGGATCCTCGACGAGGAGGTCAAGGACGGGCGGCTGGAGCAGTCGGTACGAGACAAGTACACGAAGTTCCCGATGCCGCTGAAGCCGAAGAAGGACGCTCAGCTGGGCGGCCAGATCGGCTACCTCGTCACGACGGCCAGGACCGAGTTCCTCACCAGCCACAAGGAAGTCAGCCGCGATCAGCTCGACCAGGGCGGCTACGAGATCCACACGACCTTCGACAAGAAGAAGATCGCTCAGCTCAACAAGGCCGTCAAGAAGGTCTACGACGAGAGGATCGACCCCAAGAAGCGCCCGACGAAGGACACCCACGTCCAGTTCGGCGGCTCTTCTGTCGACCCCAAGACCGGTGCCATCGAGGCGATCTACGGTGGTCAGGACGCGACGAAGCACTACACGAGCAACGCCGACCCGACCGGCGCCGCGGTCGGATCGACCTTCAAGCCCTTCGTGCTGGCGGCCGCGATGGAGTACGGCAAGCGCGACCCGACGGGCGGTGCGGACCAGGGCGAGTCCGAACGTACGAAGGTCTCGCCCAAGAGCATCTACAACGGCGACGACAAGCTGAAGATCAAGAAGTACAACGGCGACATCTGGACCGACGAGAACGGCGACGAATGGCTCCAGGCCAACGACGGCCACGAGTCGCTGGGCCCTGTCACCCTTCGCGAGGCGATGCGGGTGTCCGCCAACTCGCCCTACGTGCAGCTGGGCATGGACGTAGGCACCGACAAGGTGAAGGCGGCTGCCATCGCGGCCGGCCTGAAGGACGACAAGTACATGGCGAACGCCAACGTTCCGTCGTTCTCCATCGGTACCTCCTCGCCCAGCACGACCAGCATGGCGGGCGCCTATGCCACGTTCGCGGCCAGCGGCCAGCAGCGTGACCCCTTCTCGGTGACGGAGGTGAAGAAGCGCGGCGAGGTGATCTACCGCCACGAGGTGGTCACCAAGAGCGCCTTCTCCAACGTCATCGCCGACAACGTGACCGACGTCCTCAAGAACGTCGTCGACAAGGGAACCGGTACCCCGGCCAAGCTTCCCGGGCGGGATGTCGCGGGCAAGACGGGTACGACGGACGACAACCTGTCCGCCTGGTTCGTCGGCTACACCCCGCAGCTGTCGACGGCGATCAGCATGTACCGGCTGGACGACGACGACAACAACAAGAACCGCAAGTTCGAGAAGATGTACGGCACCGGCGGTGAGGAGAAGATCCACGGAGCCTCGTTCCCCGCCCGGATCTGGCACGACTACATGGCCGAGGCGATGGAGGGCCAGGACAAGGTGTCCTTCCCGAAGCCGGAGCCGATCGGTGACACGGTCTACGGTGGCGGCGCGCACAGCCCCACCCCCACGCCCACGCCGACGCCGACGCCGACGCCCACGCCTTCCGAGACGCCGAGCAGCACGCCGTCGCCGACGCCGGACCTGCCCACGCCCGACCCGTCCCAGACCTGCGGCACATGGGGCTGGGACTGCCAGGACAACGGCGGCAACGCCAACGGCGGGGCCGACGCGGGTACGGACGCCGGCACGACGGACGGCACCACGAGCGGTACGGACGCAGGCACCACGGCCGGTGACGGGGGTACCAGTCCCTCGCCCGACACGGGTGGCAACGGGAACGGCAATGGCAATGGCAACGGGAGTCTCTTCGGCGGCGGGGGCGGATAGCTCCCCCGGCCGGCAGCACACCGCGCGCGTCCGACAGGCCCGCGCGGGGTGATCCCGGACAGGATGACGAGGGCCGCCGCACCACGGGGTGCGGCGGCCCTCGTCGTTTCCACAGACCGGTACGGCAGGATGTGCGGCATGCCAAGCGCAGAGGACACGAGCGTGCACCAGGAACGGTCCGTCGTACGGCCCACGCACCAGGACGAGATCGCCGCGGCCGGCAGCGAGCTGATCGGCGGGAGGTCGGAGCGCTGGACGCGGCTCGGCAGCACCGCGCTCACCCCCGTCGGCGCCGTCGCGCTGGTGGCGCTCGGGATGTTCGCGCTCGGCATGGTGCAGAAGCTGCCCTGCTACAACTGGGCCTGGTTCAGAGGAGCCGGCTCCCAGTACACCCATGCCTGTTACTCCGACATTCCGCATCTGTACTCAGGACGCGGCTTCGCCGAGGGCCTGGTGCCGTACTTCGACCGGCTGCCCGGCGACATGCAGTTCCTGGAGTACCCGGTCCTCACCGGTGTGTTCATGCAGGTCGCCGCCTGGCTGACCCCGGGCGGCTCCATCCAGGAGCAGGAACAGGCCTACTGGATGGTCAACGCGGGCATGCTGATGATCTGCACCGCGATCATCGCCGTCTGTGTCGCCCGCACGCACCGGCGCCGCCCCTGGGACGGCCTCCTGGTGGCGCTGGCGCCCGCGTTCGCGCTCACGGCCACGATCAACTGGGACCTGCTGGCCGTCGCCCTCACGGCTGCGGCGATGCTCATGTGGTCCAGGAGCCGCACCCTGGCGTTCGGCATCCTCGTCGGGCTGGCCACGGCCGCCAAGCTGTATCCGGTGCTCCTGCTGGGCCCCGCCTTCGTGCTGTGCTGGCGGGCCGGGAAATGGCGGGAGTTCGGGGTGGCGGCGCTCGGCACGGCCGGATCCTGGCTGGTGGTCAACCTGCCGGTGATGGTGTTCGCCCCCGAGGGCTGGAAGAAGTTCTACACCTTCAGCGAGGAGCGCTCGATCGACTTCGGGTCCTTCTGGCTGGTCATCACCCAGCGCACCGGCGCCCCCATCGAGGTCTCCACGGTCAACACCGTCTCCACGCTGGCGACTCTCGTCCTGTGCGCCGCCATCGGCGCACTGACGCTGACGGCCCCCCGCAGGCCGCGGTTCGCGCAGCTCGCCTTCCTCGTCGTCGCGGTGTTCATCCTCGTCAACAAGGTCTACTCACCGCAGTACGTGCTGTGGCTGATCCCCCTCGCCGCGCTGGCCAGGCCGCGCTGGCGGGACTTCCTGATCTGGCAGGCGTGCGAGGTCATGTACTTCCTCGGGATCTGGATGTACCTCGCGTACACGACGAGCGGCGACAAGCACCAGGGGCTGCCGACGGAGGGCTACCAGCTCGCGATCGTCCTGCATCTGCTGGGCACGCTGTACCTGTGCGCCGTGGTCGTACGGGACATCCTGATGCCGGAGCGCGACGTGGTGCGGCGCGACGGCTCCGACGACCCGTCGGGCGGGGTGCTCGACGGTGCGGAGGACGTCTTCGTCCTGGGACACGCGGCGGCGCATCCGCCGCGCCACGCGGCACTCACGGTCGCGGGACCGCGTGTGGAGTGGGGCACGGCGGGCACCCCGGCCGCCGACTGAGGACCGGGGCCGGCCGGCGGCTCAGCGGTCGACGAGCCGGTCGAACTGTGTGGTCGTGTGGCGCAGATGGGCCACCAGCTCGTCGCCCACCCGCGGTTCCTCGGCGTCCGAGGGCACGAACAGGATCGACACCTGCATGTGCGGCGGCTCGGCGAACCAGCGCTGCTTGCCGGCCCAGACGAACGGCGACAGGTTGCGGTTGACGGTGGCCAGACCTGCCCGGGCGACCCCCTTGGCGCGCGGCATCACGCCGTGCAGGGCCTTCGGGGCCTCCAGGCCGACGCCGTGCGACGTACCGCCCGCGACGACGACCAGCCAGCCGTCGGATGCGGCCTTCTGCTGCCGGTAGCCGAACCGGTCGCCCTTGACGACGCGCGTGACGTCGAGCACGGCACCCCGGTACTCCGTCGCCTCGTGGTCGCCGAGCCACAGCCGGGTACCGATGCGGGCGCGGAACCGGGTCTGCGGGAACTGCTGCTGCAGCCGGGCCAGTTCCTCGGCCCGGAGGTGGCTGACGAACATCGTGTGCAGCGGCAGCCGGGCCGCCCGGAGGCGGTCCATCCAGGCGATGACCTCTTCGACCGCGTCCGAGCCGTCCGTGCGGTCCAGCGGCAGGTGCAGGGCGAAACCTTCGAGGCGTACGTCCTCGATGGCGGCGTGCAGCTGCCCGAGCTCCTCCTCCTTGACGCCGTGGCGCTTCATCGAGCTCATGCACTCGATGACGACCCGGGCGCCCACCAGGGCGTGCACGCCGTCCACGGAGGACACGGAACGGATGACGCGGTCCGGCAGCGGCACCGGCTCCTCGCCCCGCCGGAACGGCGTGAGCACCAGCAGATCACCGCTGAACCAGTCCTTGATGCGGGCCGCTTCGTAGGTCGTGCCGACCGCGAGGATGTCGGAGCCGAAACGGATCGCCTCGTCGGCCAGCCGCTCGTGGCCGAAGCCGTACCCGTTGCCCTTGCAGACCGGTACGAGACCGGGGAACTGGTCGAGAACGGATTTCTGGTGCGCCCGCCAGCGCGCGGTGTCGACGTACAGGGAGAGCGCCATGGCCGGTCCGGAACCTTTCTGGTGGCTGCGGTGTATCAGAGGTGTGCGGAGCTACTCGAAGAGCCCATTGAAACGAATGAAGCCGGTTTCGTCAGCCTTGCGCCGAGGATCGGCGGCGCGGCGGACGCATGGATCAGCGGCGCGACATATAGATGTCGAGCGCCTTGTGCAGCAGCTTGTTGAGCGGGAAGTCCCACTCACCGAGGTACTCCGCGGCCTGGCCGCCCGTGCCCACCTTGAACTGGATCAGGCCGAAGAGGTGATCGGTCTCGTCCAGGGAGTCGGAGATGCCGCGCAGGTCGTAGACGGTGGCACCCATGGCGTACGCGTCGCGCAGCATCCGCCACTGCATCGCGTTCGAGGGCCGGACCTCACGCTTGTGGTTGGCCGATGCGCCGTAGGAGTACCAGACGTGTCCGCCCACGATCAGCATGGTCGCGGCCGCGACGTTCTCCCCCTCGTGACGCGCGAAGTACAGCCGCATCCGGTTGGGGTCCTCGTTGTTCAGCGCCGTCCACATGCGCTGGAAGTAGCCGAGCGGGCGCGGGCGGAAGTGGTCGCGCTCCGCCGTGATCTCGTACAGCCGCTGCCACTCGGCGAGCTCCGCGTAGCTGCCCTGGACGACCTCGACGCCGGCCTTCTCGGCCTTCTTGATGTTGCGCCGCCAGAGCTGGTTGAAGCCCTTGTGGACGTCTTCGAGGGAACGGTTGGCCAGCGGCACCTGGAAGATGTAGCGGGGCTGTACGTCACCGAATCCGGCGCCGCCGTCCTCGCCCTGCTGCCAGCCCATCTTGCGCAGCCGGTCGGCGACCTCGAAGGCGCGCGGCTCGATGTGGGTGGCCTCGACGTCACGCAGGCGCTTCACGTCCGGGTCCTGGATGCCGGCCTTGATGGCGGCGGCGTCCCAGCGCCGGATGACGACCGGCGGGCCCATCTTCACCGAGAAGGCGCCCTGCTGCTTGAGGTGCGTCAGCATCGGCTGCAGCCAGTCGGCCAGATTCGGGGCGTACCAGTTGATCACCGGGCCCTCGGGCAGATAGGCAAGGTAGCGCTTGATCTTGGGCAGCTGGCGGTAGAGCACCAGACCGGCTCCGACGAGCTGACCGTCCTTGTCGAACCAGCCCAGGCTCTCCGAGCGCCACTCGGCCTTCACATCCGCCCATGCCGGGACCTGCATGTGACTGGCCGCGGGCAGACTCTGGATGTACGCCAGATGCTGCTCTCGGCTGATGGTCCTCAGGGTCAGGCTCATGCGGGGCGCTCCTCGGCAGGTGTGTCCCCATCGGTCAGGGGCTCCGGCTCTCGCGCCGAAGCCTACTGTGACCGGGAAGCGCGCGGTCTGGCCCCGTCGTACCTGTGCGGTCCGGCACGGTCCGCGAGGCGGCCCCGTCCGTGGACGGCACCGCCCCGCACACCGCCGGGCCGCTGCTGCGGCGCGGTCAGCCGACCACGCCGCCGAAGAGACCGCCGTGGGCCATGCCGAGGAAGAACCCGAGGGCGGCCGCTCCCATACCGAGGATCAGCGGGAACCGTTCCCGGGTGGTCACGGAGATGTACTGCCCGTACGCACCCGTGATGATCCCGATCAGCCCGGCCCACGAGCTGATCAGATGCAGGCTGTGGAACATCGCCGTCACGAACGCGAGGGCGCCGAGCACCACCGTCACCGCCACCAGGGTGTCCTGGAGGGGGTGGGGCCTGCCGTCGGTCGCGAAGAGGGAGACGGAGGAGCGGGATCGCATTGCTTGTGCCATGGAGTACCTCCTGGCCGAAAGGCGGCGCATCGTGGCGCCGCTCACACCCGATGTGTACAGATTGCGTCTCCTGACCACCGGATTTCAACCGGAAGCCGGTCTACAGGTACTCTGTACGGTCTGCACCGGTGTCTGCCCAGGCCAGCACAGTCAGCCCCTCCTCGAGGGAGGGCGTTGTCAGTGGCGGCTGTTTTACTCGGAGACACTGATGCTTCACGCATCACGACCCTCCTGCCACGGAACGACCGTGGCCGCTGAGTCCAAAGGAGGTGGGTTCCACATGCGTCACTACGAGGTGATGGTCATCCTCGACCCCGATCTCGAGGAGCGAGCAGTCTCCCCGCTGATCGAGAACTTCCTCTCCGTCGTCCGTGAGGGCGAAGGAAAGGTTGAGAAGGTCGACACCTGGGGCCGTCGTCGGCTCGCTTACGAGATCAAGAAGAAGCCCGAGGGCATCTACTCGGTCATCGACCTGCAGGCCGAGCCTGCGGTCGTCAAGGAGCTCGACCGCCAGATGAACCTGAACGAGTCGGTCCTCCGGACCAAGGTCCTCCGTCCCGAGATCCACTGAGCTTCTAGCTCAGTGGTCATCGGGTTCGAGTAGCAGCAAGCAGCCAGAAGCAATCCCCGCCGAGAGGTTCATCCATGGCAGGCGAGACCGTCATCACGGTCGTCGGCAATCTCGTCGACGACCCCGAGCTGCGCTTCACCCCGTCCGGTGCGGCGGTCGCGAAGTTCCGCGTCGCGTCCACTCCCCGCATCTTCGACCGGCAGACCAATGAGTGGAAGGACGGCGAAGGCCTGTTCCTCACCTGCTCGGTCTGGCGTCAGGCGGCGGAGAACGTCGCCGAGTCGCTCACGCGAGGCATGCGCGTTGTCGTGCAGGGCCGGCTGAAGCAGCGGTCGTACGAAGACCGCGAGGGCGTCAAGCGCACGGTCTACGAGCTGGACGTCGAGGAAGTCGGCCCCAGTCTCAAGAGCGCCACGGCCAAGGTCACCAAGACCACCGGTCGTGGTGGCCAGGGCGGCCAGGGTGGATACGGCGGCGGCCAGCAGGGTGGCGGTAACTGGGGCGGCGGTCCCGGTTCAGGTGGTCAGCAGGGCGGTGGCGGTGCTCCCGCCGACGACCCGTGGGCCACCAGCGCGCCGGCCGGCGGCCAGCAGGGCGGGGGCCAGCAGAGCGGCGGAGGCGGTTGGGGCGGAAGCTCCGGCGGTTCCGGCGGTTCTTCTGGCGGCGGCTACTCGGACGAGCCTCCCTTCTAGGGCAGCTCGTACCCCCACTTCTTGATCACACAGGAGAAACACCATGGCGAAGCCGCCTGTGCGCAAGCCTAAGAAGAAGGTCTGCGCGTTCTGCAAGGACAAGACCCAGTACGTGGACTACAAGGACACGAACATGCTGCGGAAGTTCATTTCCGACCGCGGCAAGATCCGTGCCCGCCGCGTTACGGGCAACTGCACTCAGCACCAGCGTGACGTCGCCACGGCAGTGAAGAACAGCCGTGAGATGGCGCTGCTGCCCTACACGTCCACCGCGCGATAAGGGAAGGGTGACCGAATCATGAAGATCATCCTCACCCACGAGGTCTCCGGCCTCGGTGCTGCGGGCGACGTTGTAGACGTCAAGGACGGGTACGCCCGTAACTACCTGGTCCCGCGTGGCTTTGCCATCCGCTGGACCAAGGGTGGCGAGAAGGACGTGGCGCAGATCCGCCGCGCCCGCAAGATCCACGAGATCGCCACCATCGAGCAGGCCAACGAGATCAAGGCCAAGCTCGAGGCCGTGAAGGTCCGTCTGGCTGTTCGCTCCGGCGACGCCGGCCGTCTCTTCGGCTCCGTCACCCCGGCCGACATCGCTTCGGCGATCAAGGCCGCCGGTGGCCCGGATGTCGACAAGCGTCGCGTCGAGCTCGGCTCGGCCATCAAGACGCTCGGCGGACACCAGGTGTCCGTGCGTCTGCACCCCGAGGTCGCTGCGAAGCTCGGCATCGAGGTTGTTGCTGCCTGAATAGGCCGCACCTCAGCAGAACAGTGAAGGGCCGCACCCCCAGGGGTGCGGCCCTTCGCCGTGGGCGGTCCGGTTCCCTCTGCCCTCTGCCCTCTGCGGCTCACCGTGTCCCGTTTCACGTGAAACGGGACACCGTCTGTGGGCTGGACTGGGCCGGGCTGTGGAGAAATCCCGCGTCAGCGGGTCGCGCCGGTGACCAGCCACTTGCCGGAACGGGCGCGGAGCCAGAGGGTCGCCATGCGCACCAGCATCATCAGCGCCATCGCGCACCACAGGGCGGTCAGTCCCCCGCCGAGGGCGGGGACCAGCAGGGCCGCGGGGGCGAAGACCGCCAGGGTGACGAGCATGGCCCAGGCGAGATACGGGCCGTCCCCGGCGCCCATCAGGACACCGTCCAGGACGAAGACGACTCCGGCGACCGGCTGGGTCAGCGCCACCACCAGCAAGGCCGGGAACAGTGTGTCCTTCACCGCTTGATCGCTGGTGAAGAGCGGTACGAACAGGGGGCGGGCGAGAACGATCAGCACCCCGAACACCACACCTGAGGCGATGCCCCACTCCACCATGCGGCGGCAGGCCTCGCGCGCTCCCTTGGTGTCGTCGGCGCCCAGGTAGCGCCCGATGATGGCCTGGCCCGCGATGGCGATGGCGTCCAGCGCGAAGGCCATCAGGCTCCACAGCGAAAGAATGATCTGGTGCGCGGCGATGTCGGTGTCGCCCAGCCGAGCGGCGACGGCCGTGGCGATGAGCAGGACGGCACGGAGCGAAAGCGTACGGACCAGGAGGGGCACGCCTGCTTGGGCGCTGGCCCTGATGCCGGCGACGTCGGGCCGCAATGAGGCCCCGTGCCGCCGGGCGCCGCGGACCACCACGACGAGATAGGCGACCGCCATCCCGACCTGCGCGATCACCGTGCCCCAGGCCGAGCCGGCGATGCCCAGCCCGGCGCCGTAGACGAGTCCCGCGTTGAGGGCGGCGTTGGCGGCGAATCCGCCGATGGCGACGTACAGCGGTGTGCGGGTGTTCTGCAGGCCCCGCAGGACACCGGTCGCGGCAAGCACCACGAGCATCGCGGGAATGCCGAGGCTGGAGATCCGCAGATAGGTGGTGGCGTAGGGGGTTGCGGTGTCGGAGGCGCCGAACACCCCCACGAGCCAGGGAGCCAGGGGGAGGGTCACGGCGATGACGGCGAGGCCGAGCAGTATCGCCAGCCAGATGCCGTCCATGCCCTGGCGGATCGCGGAGGCCAGATCCCCGGCGCCGACCCGGCGGGCGACGGCCGCGGTGGTGGCGTAGGCGAGGAAGACGAAGATGCTCACGGCGGTCGTCAGCAGGGCTGCGGCAACGGCGAGGCCGGCCAGTTGCGGAGTGCCGAGGTGGCCGACGATCGCGCTGTCGACCATCACGAAGAGGGGCTCGGCCACGAGCGCGCCGAAGGCCGGGACGGCGAGCGCGATGATCTCGCGGTCGTGCCGACGGCGACGAGACGGCGGGGTCGCCGGTGCCTGGATCATGGGTGCCAATCTAATCTTCCACAGGTAATAGATGCAAGACCTTAGTGATCCTTACATTGGCCGCAGGATGGCGTTCTGTCATGGGCCGGTTGCCGGGATCTTGTGCCGACTGTGAAAGTTTTTCTCCCCCACAGCCCGTGGATGGAGAAAGTGCAGGTCAGGACGGCGATAGAAAGGTCGCTATGAGTTTGTCCACAGTGCTGTCCCCCGGTCCGTGCACAGGTTCTGGAGGGTTCTCCACAGCATCTGGTCCGTCGTCCACATGCCCTGTGGATAACCAGATTGGCTGACGGTGCGGGGCGGCCTACCGTGGTCCGGCGCCCCCACCTCGTTTCGGCCCCGAAACCCGCAGAACCCGACACACCGGAACCGGAGTCGGGCGTCTTGTTTGTCGGTGCCGTGCCGTAAGAAAGAGTGGCACGGCTAGGTCCGCACAGCGGACGGGAGGAGGTGGCCGGATGAGCATTCCCGAGCCTTTGGACGACCCCTGGGCCGACACCGGTCCCAGCGACCGTCTGCCTGTTTCCCGCCAGCGTCGGGGCGAGGGCAGGGACCGCGGGGAGCAGCACGACCGCGGCCGGGAGAGCAGCAGCTGGGAGGGTGGTTCCCCCGGTTTCGAGCGGGTCCCTCCCCAGGACCTGGACGCGGAGCAGTCCGTCCTGGGTGGCATGCTCCTGTCCAAGGACGCCATCGCCGACGTCGTCGAGATCATCAAGGGCCACGACTTCTACCGCCCGGCGCACGAGACCGTTTTCCAGGCGATCCTCGACCTCTACGCCAAGGGCGAGCCGGCCGACCCCATCACGGTCGCCGCCGAGCTGGTCAAGCGCGGCGAGATCACCAAGGTGGGTGGAGCTCCGTATCTGCACACCCTGGTCCAGTCGGTGCCGACCGCGGCCAACGCCTCGTACTACGCGGAGATCGTTCACGAGCGCGCCGTTCTGCGGCGGCTCGTCGAGGCAGGCACGAAGATCACGCAGATGGGATACGCGGCCGACGGCGATGTCGACGACATCGTCAACTCCGCCCAGGCCGAGATCTACGCCGTCACCGAACAGCGGACCAGCGAGGACTACCTGCCGCTGGGCGACATCATGGAGGGCGCGCTCGACGAGATCGAGGCGATCGGTTCACGCAGCGGTGAGATGACCGGTGTACCGACCGGCTTCACCGACCTCGACGCATTGACCAACGGCCTCCACCCCGGCCAGATGGTCGTGATCGCGGCCCGTCCCGCCATGGGTAAGTCCACCCTGGCGCTGGACTTCGCCCGGGCCTGCTCGATCAAGAGCAATCTGCCCAGCGTGATCTTCTCCCTCGAAATGGGGCGGAACGAGATCGCGATGCGTCTGCTGTCCGCCGAGGCCCGGGTGGCGCTGCACCACATGCGCTCGGGCACCATGACCGACGAGGACTGGACGCGGCTGGCGCGGCGCATGCCCGACGTCTCCGCGGCCCCGCTCTACATCGACGACTCCCCGAACCTCTCCATGATGGAGATCCGGGCCAAGTGTCGCCGTCTCAAGCAGCGCAACGACCTCAAGCTGGTGGTCATCGACTATCTGCAGCTGATGCAGTCCGGCGGTTCCAAGCGGGCCGAGAGCCGCCAGCAGGAGGTCTCGGACATGTCGCGAAACCTCAAGCTGCTGGCCAAGGAACTCCAGCTGCCGGTCATCGCGCTCTCCCAGCTGAACCGTGGCCCCGAGCAGCGCACGGACAAGAAGCCGATGGTGTCCGACCTCCGTGAGTCCGGTTCGATCGAGCAGGACGCCGACATGGTGATCCTGCTGCACCGCGAGGACGCCTACGAGAAGGAGTCGCCGCGTGCGGGCGAGGCGGACCTGATCGTGGCCAAGCACCGTAACGGTCCGACGGCGACGATCACCGTCGCCTTCCAGGGCCACTACTCGCGCTTCGTGGACATGGCGCAGACCTGATCCGGAAGCGCACAGCGCCCGCGACCGGGGAACGACCGTTGACGGGCTCCCGGCCACGAGCGGCCCGCGACCGGCTCGCCCCGAAGGTTCCACCGCCCTCCCCGGCCGGGCAGGAGGCAGCGGCCTGGGGACTCCGTTGCCACTCCCATGATCGTCCCGCAGGCAGTAGCGTGCGCCCATGACTTGGCGGGGACCGACCTATCGGATGGTGGACGGAGAGAGGATCGACGGGGCCTGGTGCCACGTCTGGCGGCGGTATCGACCGGACGGTGAGTACTACCTCGACGACCTGGTCGTCTTCGCTGACGGAGCGATCAGCTGCGGAGAACGTACGGACCTCGCCGGCCTCGTGAAGTGGCTGGCAACGGGCCGACTGGCGGCGACCGATCCTGAGGCTCCGCCGCTTCCCGACGAGCCGTCGAAGTGGGCCTCTCGGTGCGGCGAACCGCTGACGCCGGAGGGGTTCCTCCTGGAAGTCGCTGACCGCATCGAGGAACTCAATGAACGGCCAACAGCCGGGCAGCGTTGCTGGGATGCGATCCGGCGCTTCCAGCGGGAGCCGGACGAGTCCAACCGGGCACTTCTCCGGGCGGCGTATCTGTCGGTGCCACCGCATCTTCGGATCTATGTCCTCGGAGACATGGACCGCCAGGACCGTCCCTTGCGGATCCTGCTCACGAACGTTGGCGAGGCCGTCGGCGGCGACGGTCCGGTAGTGACAGCGGAGATGCATCAGGGCGTCCTGGACTACTTCGGCCGCGGAGACGAGGGAGTCGAGAGCGAGCAGGAACAGCGAGCCGTCCGGCATTCCGACGATCCTTCAGAACCCGGCCGACCGGCTCTCGTCTCGCACGAGACCGTGTACCCACAGGGGTGGCCCGAGCAGCCGGGTCTGTTCATGCTCCGCAACGACTTCCCTGCCTGGATCGTGTTCGCCGGCGAGTCCTATGCGTCCGTACTGCACGGGTACTGGGCGCTGTCGGCGGCGGACGCCTCCGACAGAGGCAGGATCCGGGACGCGGCCTCCGGCAGAGAGGCGCATGACCTGGGTGGCCGGGCAGCGCACCGGAGCGACTGGCCCGACGTCCGGCTCGCGGTGATGGCAGGGCTCGTCCGTGCGAAGTTCACCCAGCACCCTGAACTCGCCGAGGTCCTCGTCTCCACAGGGGACGCCAGGATCAGCTACACCGGCCTCTCGGACTCACCATTCTGGAGAGACGCTCCCGACGACCGGGGACGCAACTGGATGGGGCGGTTGCTCGAACTGACCCGTTCGGAGCTCGTCGCCCGGCGATTGCTCCGGCCCGAGGAGACCCCCGCGTCCGGGCGACGGTAAATGAGGTCGCCGTGCGCCGGTGGGGGAGGTACTTGTTGACGATGACTTCTCCCGCTGAACCATTGCTTCCCGGTACGCGGCGCGCGCTGCTGCACCGCATCGCCACCGCCCAGGCCCAGGGGCGCTCGCCCTCGGTGGTCGCTGCCGTACAACGACAGGGGCGGATGGTCTGGGACGGCTCCCGCAGCTGTGTCGACGGCCATGCACCGGATACGGACACCCAGTTCAGGATCGGTTCCCTCACCAAGACGTTCACTGCCGTTCTGGTCCTGCGGCTGCGGGACGAGGGTCTGCTGGACCTGGCCGATCCGCTGGAGAAGCACCTGCCCGGCACCGGCGTGGGTGACGTCACGATCCATCAGCTGCTCGGCCACAGCGCCGGGCTGGCCGCGGAGTCGCCGGCGCCGTGGTGGGAGCGGACTCCCGGGAGTCTGCGTCCGGAGCTGGCGGACGTGCTCGGCGAGCAGACCAGGATGCACCTTCCGGGCCGCCGGCATCACTATTCGAACCCGGGCTACACACTGCTCGGAGCGCTGATCGAAGCGGTACGCGGAGCATCGTGGGCGGAGGTGCTGCGCACCGAGATCCTGGAGCCGCTGAGCATGCTCCGGACGACCCCGCAGGAGCAGGCCCCGCACGCCGGCGGCTGGGCCGTCCATCCGTGGGCGGATGTCATGCTGCCCGAACCGGCCGAGGACCTCGGGCTGATGGCGCCGGCCGGGCAGCTCTGGTCCACCACCGCAGACCTTCTCCGCTTCGCCGCCTTCCTGGCCGAGGGGGACGACCGGGTGCTCGCCGCCGCGTCCGTGGCGGAGATGAGGGAGCCGTCGGCTCCGCCCGAGTCGGGGGACTGGGACGGGCACTACGGTCTGGGGCTGCAGGTGATCCGCAGGAACGGCCGTACGCTCGTTGGGCACACGGGCTCGCTCCCCGGTTTCCTGGCCGCTCTCTGGATCAGCGTCGAGGACGATGTGGCGGCTGTCATGTTCGCCAACATCACGTCCGGGCTGCTGGTCGGTGAGGTGGCCGCCGAACTCGTGGACATCGTCGCGGAGGCCGAACCCCGTATCCCCGAGCCATGGCGCCCGCTGCCCGAAGTGGATCAGGATCTGCTGGCGCTGACCGGCCCGTGGTACTGGGGCACGCGTGCCAACGTCCTCCGGCTGACTCCCGACCGTGGGCTGGAACTGCAGCCCCTGAACGGCCGGGGCCGGGGTGCGCGGTTCACCGCTCGTCCGGACGGCAGCTGGATCGGGCTGGACGGCTATTACGCGGGGGAGACGCTGCGGCTCGTACGGAACGAGGACGGCAGCGTGAGCCATCTGGATCTGGGGTCGTTCGTCTTCACGCGTGAGCCGTACGATCCGGCGGCGGCCGTTCCGGGCGGAGTGGACCCGGACGGCTGGCGCGGGCTGGGCAGTTGAGCATCCGTTTCACGTGAAACAGGCGCGGCGGCTCAGGCCGTCAGCTCCCGTTCCAGCGGGGTGCGGAAGCGGGGTGTGATCCGCGCTTCCCCCACCCAGCCCGCCAGCCGGGACGCCTCCGCCTCGACCGCCGCGGAGGCGTCCCGGCCGGCGTCGGTGAGCAACCGCCAGACCGGCTCCCCGGTGGCTCGCTGGGCCCAGCCGCCGATGATCTGCCCGTTCCACCACACGGTGGGCCCGATGTTGCCGGAGCGGTCGAAGAGTGCCGCCCGGTGCTCGGCCGGGAGGTGGAAACCACGGTCGGCCCATCCCATGGCGCTGGGGTCGAGGGCGGGCAGCAGCGCCGCCCAGGGCTCGGGCTCCGGGTCGGGCGCGACGTCCTGTGGTGCGACCCATGCCGTGGCGCCACTGTCGAGGAGTACCTCTTCCGCTCCCGCGGCCGCCAGCGCCTTACGGACCTGGCCGAGCCCCCAGCCCGTCCACCACTTGAGGTCGCTCTCGGATGCGGGGCCGTACGCGCGGAGCCAGCGCAGTGCCAACTCCGCCTGAGCCCGGCCGGGTTCCTCGACGGGCCGGGGCTCGGACGCCGTCCAGCGGAACTGGCTCGACGTCCAGGAGCCGCGGGGCCGGTCCCGGCGGATCCGCCCTTCGGCGGCGAGGACACGGATGACGCGCGAGGCCACGCCCTGCACCGCCTCCTGCTTCTTGCCGGGGAACAGCGTGATCTTGGTGCGCAGGGCGGGTACGGCGGCGGAGAGCTCGCTGCCCGTGGCGGACCCCCGGGCCGTCAGAACCGCGAGGGCGGCCTTCTCGGTGCCGGCCAGCCACTGCTCGTCGAGCCCGTTGCCGTCCTCCGCCAGGTGCTTCAGGAGGTTCCGGCGTTCCTTGGCGGCGACAGCGCGCGCATTCGACGCCTCGACGTGCGGGGCCGCCTCGGCCGACACGACGAACAGGGTGTTGCGCATGGAGAGCAGCCGGACCAGCGAGACGTCCTCGTAGAGGCATGCCTCCACGGCGACGGCCCCGGGCGCCCGGAGCCGTGCGCAGGCGGACAGGAAGACGGTGGCGGCGTCGGTGGCGTGCAGGGCGACGACGGCGTCGGCCACGGCAACGGGGGACTCCGACCGCACGGAGGGGGCCAGGAGGTGGCGCCGGCCGATCCTGATGCGGCGCTGTTCGTCGCTGATGCGGTGCACAGTCGACTCCTTGGAGGCGGGGCTGCGGTCAGAGGGTGAGCTTGAAGCCCACATGGCTGGCGACGAAGCCGAGCCGTTCGTAGAAGCGATGGGCGTCGGTCCGGGTCGTGTCGGATGTCAGCTGGACCAACTGGCATTCCTGGCGCCGGGATTCGTCCACTGCCCACTGGATCAACCGGGTGCCGAGACCGCTGCCGCGTTCGTCCGCGTGGACGCGGACGCCCTCGATCACGGAACGGGTCGAGCCGCGCCGGGAGAGGCCGGGGATCACTGTCAGCTGCAGCGTCCCGACGACGCGGTCCGCGCGCACGGCGACCATCAGATGCTGGTGGGGATCGCCGGCCAGCCGCCTGAACGCCGCGAGGTAGGGGCTCAGGTCGTCCGGCGACTCGCGTTGGGCACCCAGCGGATCGTCGGCGAGCATGGCCACGATCTCGGCGAGATCACCGGTGGCCGCGGGGCGTATTTCCAGATCGCTCATGATCGACAGCCTACGCCGCGGGTTCACGGCAGGGCCCTTACACGGGGACCTTCAGCTCCTCGACCGTCCGGACGAGCGGGGCCAGTTCGGGGTTCTTGGCGGCCTCGTCCAGCGCAGCGCGCAGCGCGGTGTCGTTGGTGGGCCGGGCCTCGGAGAGCAGGGTGAGGCCGGCCTCGGTGACATCGGTGTAGATGCCCCTGCGGTCGGTGTCGCAGAGGTACCGGGTGAGCAGCCCCCGGTCCTCCAGGCGGGTGACCAGCCGGGTGGTGGCGCTCTGGCTGAGCACGACGGCGTCGGCCACCTGCTTCATCTGCAGATGTCCGCCCGGCCCGTTGTGCTGCCGGCTCAGGACGTCCAGCAGGGAGTACTCCCGCACGCTCAGGCCGTGCCCGGTCTGGAGGGCTCGCTCGATATGGGCCTCGATCTTCCCGTGGAGCAGGGAGAGCGCGCACCAGCCCTGGGAAAGGGCGGTCAGTGCCGGGTCCGTCGCTGTCATGGGTCTCTCCTCCGTGGCGGAGCTGCTTGCGTCCAGGATAGGCGACGACCGCAATAGCCCGCGCTTGCAATTAGCCCGCGTCTGCAATTATTGTGGACGCTCGTAAGGCGCAGACGCAATCTCCAGGGAAGGTAGAACCCATGCCGCTCGCGCTCCTCGCCCTCGCCATCGGGGCATTCGGTATCGGAACCACCGAGTTCGTGATCATGGGGCTTCTCCCCGAGGTGGCTGCGGACTTCCAGGTCTCGATCCCCACCGCGGGGTTCCTCGTCACCGGCTACGCGCTAGGTGTAGTCCTCGGAGCCCCGCTGATGACCGTCCTCGGCACCAGGGTCAGCCGCAAACGCATGCTGATGATCCTCATGGGCCTGTTCATCATCGGCAACGTCGTCTCCGCGACCGCCCCCGTCTTCGGGGTGATGCTCGCCGGCCGGGTGATCGCCTCGCTCGCCCACGGTGCGTTCTTCGGCATCGGCTCGGTGGTGGCGGCCGGACTGGTCGCCCCGCAGAAGAAGGCCGGCGCCATCGCCATGATGTTCACCGGCCTCACCGTCGCCAACGTCGTCGGTGTGCCGCTGGGCACCTACATCGGCCAGAACGCCGGATGGCGGAGCACGTTCTTCGTCGTCGCCGCGCTCGGTGTCATCGGTCTGCTCGGTGTCGCCAAGCTCGTACCCGAGCAGCCCCGCCCCGAAGGCGTCCGGATCCGCCACGAGCTCGCGGCCTTCCGCAACGTGCAGGTGCTGCTCGCCATGGCGATGACCGTGCTGGGCTTCGGCGGAGTCTTCGCCGCGATCACCTACATCACGCCGATGATGACCGAGATCGCCGGCTACTCGGCCTCCTCCGTCACCTGGCTGCTGGTGCTCTTCGGACTCGGCATGGTCGGAGGCAACCTGCTCGGCGGCAAGTTCGCCGACCGCCATCTGATGCCTCTGCTGTACGTGTCGCTGGGCTCCCTGGCGGTCGTCCTGTCGCTGTTCACGCTGACCGCCCACAACAAGATCGCGGCAGCCGTCACCATCGTCCTGATCGGCGGCCTGGGCTTCGCGACCGTGCCCCCGCTGCAGAAGCGCGTGCTCGACCAGGCGGCCGGCGCTCCGACGCTCGCCTCCGCGGTGAACATCGGTGCCTTCAACCTCGGCAACGCCCTGTCCGCATGGATCGGCGGCATCGTCATCGCCGCCGGACTCGGCTACACCGCACCCAACTGGGTCGGCGCGGCACTCGCCGCCTCCGCCCTGGTGCTCGCCGTCGTCTCCAGCACCCTGGAGCGCCGGACGGCCACCCGCGGCCGTCTCGTGGCCGCCCACGTCCCGGAGCCTGCCGCCGTACCCGCGGCCCGGCACTGAGCACCCCTGATCCCCCCACTCCCCTTCCCACGCACCACATCTAGGAGCAACCCCCATGAGCACCCTCTCCACCGCCGTAGCCCCGCTGACCACGCAGGACGCGGAGGCGCTGATCGAAGCGGCCCGTACCGCCGCCGAGACCGCAGGCGTCGCGGCAGCCGTCACGGTCCTCGACGCGGGCGGTCACCTGCTGGCCTTCCGCCGCGACGACCGGGCCGTCCTGATCGCAGGCGAGACCAGCACCCGCAAGGCGTACACGGCGCTTCAGCTCAACGCCCCCACGGCCGACCTCGTCGACGCGGTTCAGCCGGGCGGCCTCTTCCACACCCTGCCGACCGCACTCGACCGGCCGCTGCTCTTCATCGCCGGTGGCGTCCCGGTCCACCGCGACGGCCGCCTGATCGGCGCGATCGGGGTCGGTGGCGGCGCTCCCGAGCAGGACCACGGGTTCGCGACGACCGCCGTCGCCGGTCTCCTCTGAGGTCCCGTCCGCCCTGCACGCAGGGGTAATTCGCTGGTGTCAGCTCCCATGTGGCCGGAGAATCTCCGCACATGGGAGCTGACATTCACGGGTTCGTCGAGTGCCGGACCCGATGGGCGGATCCGGCGGACGCGTGGACGGCGGCCGTCGATCTCGACCTGCTGTACATGGGCCGGGACTACGACGCGTTCGGCTGCCTGTTCGGTGTGCGCAACCACGCCGGCTTCGCTCCGCTCGCCGCGGACCGGGGGCTGCCGGGGCAGATCTCCGGCGCCGCTCGCGCGGAACTCGATGACTGGGGCGCCGACGCCCACAGCCTCAGCTGGATCTCGTGGGGCGAAGTGAAACGTGTCGACTGGGACGAGCCGGCCGAGACCACGGACCGGCGGGTCCACGCGTACGAAGTCGTGGACGGCGCATGGGCTCTTGTCTCCAAGGCGGTCTGGAGTGCCCGCTTCGCGCGGGTCGCCGGACTGCCGGCCGATCCGGTGACCGACGCGAGTGAGGGTGACGGCCGCGAGGACTGGCCGGAGGGAACCGAGTGGTGCGACGGTGACCGCCTCTACCGGGTGGAGCGGATGACCCGGCGCGAGGCGGTGCGGCCTGACGGCGAGTGGAAGCCGGTGTGGTCCGTGATGGAAGCCCTCGCCGCCGTCCACGGGGACGAGAACGTCCGGCTCACCGTGTGGTTCGACAACTGAGCGAGGGCGTTCCCCCGAGGGTCCGCGGCCGGACGGTTCGGATCGAACCCCTGCCCGGCGTCAGCCCGTCGCCACGCTCAGCGGCGCGAAGCGGCGTGCCCGGTCCCCCGGCAGCTCCGATGCCCCGAGGATCATCACCGTGGTCGCCGAGCCGGACTCCAGCCCGCACTCCTTGAACCAGTCCAGCAACTCCTTGTGGCGGGCGTCGATGTCCGCACGCAGCGGCCGGTCCGTCGCCCCGGCCAGTGACGCCACGAGCAGCTTCGCCGTGGCGGTGTCCCGCGCGATCAGCGGGCCGACCGCATGGCTCTCCGCGCTGGGCCAGAGTGCGGCGTAGCCGATCAGTTCCCCGCCGTCCTCGGCCACTCGAAGATGGTCGGCGAAAGCGGGGAGACGGGCCAGGATGTGCGTCCGGTCGAGGCCGAAGGCATCCGCGTCCAGGCGGAGCATGGCCTGCAGGTCTCCGGCCGATGCGGGGCGAACCGTCGGCCCCGCACCGCCTGCCGGGCCGGGAGGCGTCGCCCCCGTGGGCCGGAACAGCCCGCTCACCCGCTCGGTCCGGCCCACGGCCAGGAACCCGAGCTCCTCGTAGAGCGGCCTGCCCGCATCCGTCGCGTGGAGGCTGAGGGGGACGTCCCCGGCCGATTCGATCACCTTCTGCATCAGGTGCCGCCCGATGCCCTGCCGGGCGTGGCGTCCGGCGACGAGCAGCATGCCGATGGCCGCCATGCGGGGCCCGTACGGGGTCACCACACACGTCGCCATCAGGCCTCTGCCCTCGGGATCGTCGATGCCGTAGACCGTGCTCGCAGCCAGCAGCAGGCCCCACCGGTGCTCATCGCGCGGCCAGCCGCGGTCCTCGCTGAGATCGGCGCACGGGACCAGATCGTCCCGGGTGAGGCGCCGCAGGGGCAGATCGGCGAGCGGGCGGGGCAGTGAGCGGGACATAGGGGTCAGGCTGTCCGACGCAGTGATCGCTCGTCCACCGCTTTAACGGATCTGGCCGAGACGCGTAGCCGTCGGCCGCGCCGGGTCGGCCCCCATGGCTTCAGCACGGAGATCGCTGTCATGAAGAGATAGGCCGCCGTGGCCACCGACGGAGCGGCGACCATGCTGATGTCGGCAGCTCCGCGCTGCGCGGCTTCGTTGATGCCGGGTCGCAGTGAGAAGACCGTCAGGCCGGTCGTCACCAGAGTGAGCCAGAACTTCGTCCAGACCCAGCGGTGCCTGGCCAGCCCCCAGGGGGTGCCGAGCGAAAGGATCAAGCCGCTGACCAGGGTGGCCAGCGCGATCGGGATGACCAGCCAGTCACCGAAGATCTTCATGGCCCGGGTGGCGGCCCGCGCGGTTTCGGGATCTCCGGTGGAGAAGGCGGTGATACCGAGGGCCAGCAGACCGACGGTGAGACCGAGCCAGCTGACGGATACCGACACATGGGCGACGAGGAGGCCTCTGCGGGTGTGGCGCTTGAGTGGTTTCACGTGAAACACGGTGCCGGGGGCCGGGTGCCGGGTCATCTGACGAGGGGAGTATCCCCGCGTACTGGCTTCGGCGTACGGCCAGCGCGCGAAGCCGGCCCGCCCAGGCGATGTGGGCGCCACAAGGCCCGTCTGAAGCCTGCCCGTCACGCCGAATGAGGCCCAACCGGGCCCGCGGACCACCCTGAACCGGGCCCGCGGATGGAGCCGCGGATCAACCCAGGTCAGGTGCGTGCATCGCGCGGACGCCCTCGATGTTGCCGTCCAGGTAGTGCCGCAGCGACAGCGGCACGAGGTGCACGGCAGCGATCCCGACCCGGCTGAACGGCACGCGCACGACGTCGTACTCCCCGCAGGGGTCGTCGATCTCGGGGCCGTGCCGCAGGGAGAGGTCCATCGACTCGAGCCGGCAGACGAAGAAGTGCTGGACCTTGACGCCCTTCACCCCGCCGCCCTCGATGTGTTCCACCGTGTCGACGAAGCAGGGCACCACGTCAGTGATCTTGGCGCCGAGCTCCTCGTCCAGCTCGCGGTGCAGGGCTTCGACGACGGTGGCGTCCTCGGGCTCGACCCCGCCACCCGGTGTGAGCCAGTACGGGTCGACCCCAGGCTTGGTGCGCTTGATGAGGATGAGGTCGTTGCCATCGAGCAGGACGGCGCGTGCGGTGCGCTTGACCACAGGACGTTCGGTCATGGCAAGAGAGTGGCCCGCAGAACCGCTTCTGAAACACCAAGGGGCTGCTGGGCCCTCCTGCGGTCACCAGTCGGCCGCGGAACGCAGCAGCAAATCGTGCGCCCGAGCGACATGCGGCAGCGCGAGCGTGCCGGTGCGCGCGGCGAGGAAGTAGGTGCGCAGCGGTGGCACCGGCGGATCGAGGAGCGCCACCACCTCGCCCCGCTCCAGTGCCTCCTCGCACAGGTAGCGCGGCAGCACGGCAAGTCCGGCCCCCGCCGCCGCGCATTCCAGGACCGCCCGCAGATCCGGCGCGATGACGGCTCCGGCCGCCGCGGGCCGGCTGTCGAAGACCGCCGCCCAGTAACGGGAGACGAGCGGCAGGCTCTCGTGCACCTCCACCACCGGCAGCTGCTCCAGGACCACCGGGCCGTTGCGCCGCAGCGTTCCCGGCCCGAGGCGCCCGGCCCAGCGCGGTGCGGCGATCAGGACGTGCTCCTCGTCGCAGAGCGGCGTCGCGGTGAGCAGTTCGCCGCGCGGCCGGGCCGTCACGATGGCCAGGTCGTGGTGGCCGGCGGCCAGGCCCTCCAGCGTCTCGTCGGTGTCCGCCGAGAACGAGGTGCGCAGAGAGAGGCCCTGGGCGATGAGCGGAGTGAGGGCGGGCAGGGCCCGCAGCGAGGTGAACTCCGGCGGTCCCGCCAGATGCAGCGTCCGTACGCCGGACTCCTCGTCGAGCTCGGTCTCGGCGATCTCCACCAGCGCGTCCAGATGCGGAGCCGCCCGGTGCGCGAGCTCGTCGCCGATGGTGGTCGGGGTCACACCGCGGGCCCGGCGGAGGAAGAGCGGGCGGCCCAGCTGCCGTTCCAGCGTACGGATCTGCGAGGTCACGGCGGGCTGGGAGAGGCCGAGGAGTGCGGCGGCGCGGGTGAACGAGCCGGCCCGGTGCACGGTGACGAAGGTACGCAGCAGGGCCAGATCCATCTCTTGTCCCCTCACCCTCGCGGCACCCCGGACCCGGACAACTATAAATATGTCGATAGGTCGCTGTCGCTACTGTGATTGGACACTGACGCAGAGTCAACTAGCCTTGTCGAGGCGGTTCTTCACACGGCGAACGCGTGGACGCTGAACGCCGCGGACGCGGCGGACGCTGCACGCGGCGAAAGCGAAGAGCCGGGACGGTCCGAGCCACGAGGGGGGAGGCTCGGACCGTCCGTACCGCACCGGGGCCTTTCCGGCGGTCCACGACCCCTTCGGCAGGGGCTCTCAGCGGGCGGTGACGGCCTCGGCAAGAGCCCGCTCGACATCGGCCACCAGGTCCGAGGCGTTCTCGGCGCCGACGGAGAAGCGGATGAAGCCTTCCGGTACGGCGTCGCCGCCCCATCGGGCCCGGCGTTCGGCGGTGGAACGTACGCCGCCGAAGCTGGTCGCGTCCTCGGCGAGGTGCAGCGCCGAGAGGAAACGCTCGGCGGTCCCCCGGTCGGCGAGGACGAACGACACCACGGAGCCGAAGCGCCGCATCTGCCGCACGGCGTTCGGGTAGGAGGGGTCGGTGGGCAGCCCGGGATAGCGCAGACCGCTCACCTCCGGGTGTGCGGCAAGGGTCTCGGCGAGGGTCAGGGCGTTCGCGCACTGCCGCTCGATCCGGAGTTCCAGCGTGGCCAGGGAGCGGTGGGCGAGCCAGGCCTCCATCGGCCCGGGGATGGCACCGACCACCTTGCGCCAGCGCCGCACCCCCGCAGCGAGCCCGGAATCGCGGCAGGTCACATGGCCGAGCAGGATGTCGCCGTGGCCGGTCATGCCCTTGGTGTCACTGGCCACCGAGAAGTCGGCGCCGAGCTCCAGCGGGCGCTGGCCGAGCGGGGTGGCGAGGGTGTTGTCGACAGCCACCAGTGTGCCGCCGGCGTGCGCCGCCTCGACGAGCCGCCGCACGTCGCAGACGTCGAGCCCGGGGTTGGACGGGGTCTCGATCCACAGGAGCTTCGCCCCCTCCAGGAGGGCCAGCTGGGCATCACCGCCCGTCGGTGCGGTCCGCACCTCGACGCCGTACTCCTCCAACTGCGCACGTACCAGCGGGAGGGCCTGGTAGCCGTCGTCGGGCAGGACGACGACGTCCCCGGTGCGCACCTGGGACATCAGCACGGCGGAGACCGCCGCCATGCCGGAGGCGAAGACCGTCGTCTCGACGCTCTCGCCCGGTGCTTCGAGCTCACCGATGGCCCGTTCCAGATGGGTCCAGGTCGGATTGGTGTCACGGCCGTAGGTGTACGGGCCGGTCGGCTCTCCCGACAGGTGGAAGTGCGCGGCGAAGACCGGACCGGGGAGAGTGGGCTCGTACTGCTGCGGTTCCGGCAGGCCTGCCCGTACCGCGCGGGTTCCGTCGCCCATGCTGCTCATGCTGTTGTCCTCGCTTCTCTCCCCGGTCGGTCACCGGTCCTGCCTGCACTGTTTCAGGTATCCGGGAATCAGTCCTCGTCGGGCAGGACCACGTTCAGCGCCCAGGAGACGATCGAGATGATCAGACCGCCGAGGACGGCGGTCCAGAAGCCGTCGACATGGAAACTCAGGTCCAGTACATCGGCCAGCCACGAGGTCAGCAGCAGCATCAGGGCGTTCACCACCAGGGTGATCAGCCCCAGGGTGAGGATGAAGAGCGGCAGTGTGAGCAGCTTCACCACCGGCTTGACCAGGAAGTTGACCAGACCGAAGATCAACGCGACCACGATCAGGGTCACCGTCTTGCGGCCGGTGCTGCCGCCGGTCAGCGTGATGTCCTGGAGCAGCCAGATGGCCACGGCCAGCGCACCCGCGTTGGCGATCGTCTTGACTACGAAATTCTTCATGTGTCTGATCGTGGCAGACATGATCGGTGGCGGACACCGGCTGGGCAGAGGCAAGGGGCGGACGGGCCATGAAGGCATTCAGACTGGACGAACTGGAGGCGGAACGAGCCGCCAACGACGGGGCTTATCTCCAGTTCGTCCGCGAACGCAACATGTCCGTCGGGCTGTACGCACTGGACGCGGGTGAACTCGACCCGCAGCAGCCCCACAACCAGGACGAGGTCTATCTCGTCGTCAGCGGCCGCGCGTCGATCACCGTCGGCATGGAAACCACTCAGGTGGGCAGAGGAAGCGTGGTGTACGTACCCGCCGGAACCGCCCATAAGTTCCACCACATCACGGAGGATCTGCGCGTGATGGTGGTGTTCTCGCCGCCCGAGGGCTGAGCCGCCCCCCGGGGATCCCTAGGGGACGGATCAGGGGAGTTCAAGGGATCCGGAGGCCCCGCAGGCCACCCCCGCGCCTCTAGCATCGAAGCAGGAACTCACAGAGACGAGGTAAGGACGATGGCCGTGCGGGAGATATACGCGGGAATGCCCTGGTGGGTGAAGTGGATCGCGGTGCCCGTCATCGCGATCGTCGTGTTCGGGGGCCTGATCGCCAGCGTCGTCGGCTTCGTGATCGGCCTGCTGTTCAAGGTCCTGGTCTTCGTGATCCTGGTCGGCGGTCTCGTCTTCGTCGTACGGAAGTTCATGTCGTCCTCCTCCTCGCGAGGCGACTGGTAGCCGCGAAGGCCCCGCGCACGACCGGCCGCCCGATTAGCCCAGCTGAGCTAAGCGGAATGCGAAACGGCACCCCGTCCGGATGCTCCCGATACAGTGGCAGTCCGCTGCCGCCGCCTGGGAAAGCACCGTCATTCGCCACCCTGACCAGTGGTTTGTACGGCATCCGGCCTTAGGGCCCCAGGCCTGCGGCAGATCTGTGGGGGCGGCCCCCACAGGCGGGCTGACCGCCCGTCACCATGCCTGGGGGTGACCGTTGACCACGGCATCGAGTACCGCCGTCCCGACGCTGATCGGATCGGTGCAGCGGGCGCTGAGGCTGCTGGAGGCTGTGGGCACCCATCGCGACGGGGCGCCGGCCAAGCAGCTCGCGAGGGAAGCGGGGCTTCCTCTTCCCACCGCCTACCACCTGCTGCGCACGCTGACGCACGAGGGCTATCTGCGCAGGGAGAACGGGGTCTTCCTGTTCGGCGCCGCCGCGGAGCGGCTGGTGGACGACGGCGCGCTGCAGAATCGTCGCAGCAGAATGACCCGCTCCCTGAGCCACTGGCGCGACATCATCGGCGCCCCGGTGTACTGCGCCGTCTACCGCGAGGGCGAGATCGAACTCGTCGCGGTCGCGGACACCCCCGCGATGCCGGCGGTGGAGGAGTGGGCCGCCTTCGGGGAGACCGGGCATGCCCACGCGATCGGCCAGTGTCTGCTGAGCCAGCTCGACGACCAGGCGCGCGAGGATCACCTCGACCGGCATCCGGTGGGCCCGCTGACGCGCTACTCGGTACGTGACCGCCCGGCACTCCTTGAGCGGCTTCGGTCACTTGAGCGTACGGAACCTGTCATCGAACGACAGGAGTACGCGCTCGGGACGGTCTGCGCGGCCATCCCGATCACGGCCGGATTCACGGCCGCCGCGATGGCCATTTCGGTCCCTCTCGACCAGGAAGATCGGTTGCTCCCCGCAGTCGAACGACTACGTGGCGAAGTGGCCAGCCTCTTGCGTTCGTTCGTGTTCTCTATCAGTATCTGAAAAATCACTCCTTGTGATCTGCTATCGCGTGCACCACGATGGCGTCAATAGGGCCATGGGGGATCATTCCTGGCCAGATTCATCTACTGCGGGGTTGAACGATGCGCGAGTCGGTTCAAGCTGAGGTCATGATGAGCTTCCTCGTCTCCGAGGAGCTCTCATTCCGTATCCCGGTGGAGCTCCGGTACGAAGTGTGCGATCCGTACGCGATCCGGATGACCTTCCATCTGCCCGGCGACGCCCCCGTCACCTGGGCTTTCGGCCGTGAGCTGCTGCTCGACGGTCTCAACAGCCCCAGTGGCGACGGCGATGTGCACATCGGGCCGACCGAGCCCGAAGGGCTGTCCGACGTCCACATCCGGCTCCAGGTGGGCGCCGACCGAGCGCTGTTCCGGGCCGGCACGGCGCCCCTTGTGGCATTTCTCGACCGGACGGACAAGCTCGTCCCGCTCGGACAGGAGTGCACGCTGGGTGACTTCGAGGGCAATCTGGAAGAGGCCCTGGGGCGGATTCTGGCCGAGGAACAGAACGCGGGCTGAACCGGGCCGTGCCCAGGACCTGCGTGCCGGTCGAACAGCACACCTGCCGAACGGGTGAATCGCTCTCCGTGTCCGGACCCTCAGGCCTTCACCCGCCGACGGCGTCCCCTGCCGCCCCGTACGGGTGCAGGAGCTCCGGCTTCCGCGCCGAGCCCTGTGCGGTCGGCGGAGACGACCAGCGCCGCGAGTGCGGTGGTCACCGGCACCGACGCGACCAGTCCGATCGAGCCGATCAGTGTGCGCACGATCTCCTCCGCCACCAGCTCGCTGTTGGCCACCGTCCCCACGCTGCTCTGGGCGATCGAGAACAGCAGCAGCAGCGGAAGCGCGGCGCCCGCATAGGCGAGCACCAGGGTGTTGACCACCGAGGCGATGTGATCGCGCCCGATTCTGATCCCTGCCCGGTAGAGCTTCTTCGCACTCATCGTCGGGTCCGCCTGATGAAGTTCCCAGACCGCGGATGTCTGGGTGACCGTCACGTCGTCGAGCACCCCCAGGGAGCCGATGATGACGCCGGCCAGCAGCAGACCGCTCATGTCGATGTGCGGATACAGGCCGTGGATGAGGCCGGTGTTGTCGTCGGTGTTCCCGCTCAGACTCGCCCAGCCGATGAAGAGCGAGCCGAGCAGCCCGATCAGCAGCAGTGAGATCAGGGTGCCGATGACGGCGACCGAGGTGCGGGCGGTCAGCCCGTGGCAGATGTAGAGCGCGATCAGCATGATGGCGCTGGCCCCGACCACCGCCACGACCAGCGGGTTCGAGCCCTGCAGGATAGCGGGGAGGATGAACAGGGTCAGTACGGCGAACGACAGGGCGAGCGCGACGAGCGCCATCACCCCGCGCATTCTGCCCACGGCCACCACCACCAGCGCGAAGATGCCGGCCAGCAGCATCAACGGGAACTTCCGGTTCACATCGGTCACGGAGTACTGGAGATCGTGGGGCGCGTCGGGGGCGTACGCGACGACGACGCCTTGTCCCTCGCGCAGTTGCCGGGGCGCGTCGGGCTGGACGACCTCGACGAACTTGCGGCCCTCGTCCTGACCGCTCGTGACCTCCACCGTGGCCTTCTCGCAGAGGCCGGCCCCGCCGCCCTGCTCCCCTGTCGGCGGTGGGGTCTCACCGCTGACCGGCACCTGGGAGGCGTTCACGTCCTTGCAGTCGACCTTGGCGACGCTCACCACCCGGCCCTGCTGGGTCTGCCGGTCGAACCCGACACCGGTGCGCTCGTGCGCCGGCGCACCTCCCGGCCAGAGCACCACGAGCCCGACGACGACCGCGGCCGCGAACGGGATCAGCACGGCGGCGATCACCCGGCGCAGATGGGTGGAGACGGGTGCGGCGGGGCCGTGGCTGTGCGTGTGGGAGTGCTGATGACCCTGCGTTTCGGAGGCGCTATGAGGGGACGTCACCGGCCGATCATCCCAAGAAGGGAGGAGGCCCTCTGTTCAGCTCGCCCACGGGGGCGCTAGCGTGGTGGCACCTTTGCACACGCGGGAGCTCGGAGCACCGGGCTGAGAGGGCGCTGATTCTCCGTACAGCCGTACGGGACAGGCTGCGCCGACCGCCGAACCTGTTACCGGGTAATGCCGGCGTAGGGAGTAGGTCTCATGACCACATCGGACGCACGCACGCCTGCCTCGAATCAGAGCGACGAGGCCGGGAAGTCCATCGGCTGGCACAAGGGGTACGTCCAGGGCTCACGCCCGGACCTCCAGGTGCCGGTCCGTCAGGTGCACCTCACCAACGGCAAGGACGTGACGCTGTACGACACGTCGGGGCCGTACACCGATCCCGCCACGGAGACCGACGTCCGCCGTGGCCTGGCGCCTCTGCGGGAGAACTGGATCATCGCCCGCGGCGACACCGAGGAGTACGCGGGACGCCCCGCGCGCCCCGAGGACGACGGGCTCAAGCACACCTCACCGCGCGGGGGACTGCGCAACCTCGACGCGGTCTTCCCCGGCCGCCCCCGGCAGCCGCGGCGCAGCCGGGACGGCCGGCCGGTCACCCAGCTCGCGTACGCCCGCCGCGGCGAGATCACCCCGGAGATGGAGTACGTCGCTATCCGGGAGAACGTCGAGCCCGAGGTGGTGCGCGAGGAGATCGCGGCCGGCCGGGCCGTGCTGCCCGCCAACGTCAACCACCCGGAGATCGAGCCGATGATCATCGGCAAGCGGTTCCTGGTGAAGGTGAACGCCAACATCGGCAACTCCGCGGTCACGTCCTCCATCGAGGAGGAGGTGGACAAGATGACCTGGGCGACCAAGTGGGGCGCCGACACGGTCATGGATCTGTCCACCGGCCGCAATATCCACACCACCCGTGAGTGGGTTCTTCGCAACTCCCCCGTGCCGATCGGCACCGTGCCGCTCTACCAGGCCCTGGAGAAGGTCGACGGTCGGGCCGAGGAGCTGACCTGGGAGATCTACAAGGACACCGTCATCGAGCAGGCCGAGCAGGGCGTCGACTACATGACGGTCCACGCCGGCGTGCGCCTGCCGTACGTGCCGCTGACGGCCCGCCGCAAGACCGGCATCGTCTCGCGGGGCGGCTCGATCATGGCGGCCTGGTGCCTCGCGCACCACAAGGAGTCGTTCCTCTACGAGCACTTCGAGGACCTCTGCGAGATCCTCGCCTCCTACGACGTGACGTACTCCCTGGGCGACGGGCTGCGGCCCGGTTCGATCGCGGACGCCAACGACGAGGCACAGTTCGCGGAGCTGCGTACGCTCGGCGAACTGAACACGGTCGCCAAGCGGTTCGGCGTCCAGACGATGATCGAGGGCCCGGGGCACGTCCCCATGCACAAGATCAAGGAGAACATCGACCTTCAGCAGGAGATCTGCGAGGAGGCGCCGTTCTACACGCTCGGTCCGCTGACGACCGATGTGGCTCCGGCCTACGACCACATCACCTCGGGCATCGGCGCCGCGATGATCGCCTGGTGGGGGACGGCGATGCTCTGCTACGTGACGCCCAAGGAGCACCTCGGACTGCCCAACCGGGACGATGTGAAGACCGGGGTCATCACCTACAAGATCGCGGCCCATGCGGCGGACCTCGCCAAGGGGCATCCGGGGGCGCAGGAGTGGGACGACGCGCTGTCGGACGCGCGGTTCGAGTTCCGCTGGGAGGACCAGTTCAACCTGGCCCTCGACCCGGTCACGGCACGGGAGTTCCACGACGAGACGCTTCCGGCCGAGCCGGCCAAGACCGCGCACTTCTGCTCGATGTGCGGGCCGAAGTTCTGCTCGATGAAGATCAGCCAGGACATCCGCCGCGAGCACGGCGGGGACCTCGACGCCGGTGAGATCGAGGCGGGCATGGAGGAGAAGTCCAAGGAGTTCGCGGCCTCGGGCAACCGGGTGTACCTGCCCCTCGCGGAGACGGGCGGCAGGACGGCCGGCTGACCCGCTGTCTCAGCGGAGGTGGGCCCGCCAGGCCACCAGTCCTGGCCGGTCCGCCTCCGCGAAACCCACCGCGAACGGCTTGTCGCCGTCGTCCGTCACCAGGTGGACGCTGCACTCCGTCACGCTGTCGCCCGGTGCGACCAGCTGGGTGAGCCAGTCGGACGGGCAGTCGGGGATCTTCGTGTGGAGGCCGAAGGGGGCCTTCCCGGGGATTCGCCGGCCGCCCTCGGTGAGCAGGCGGACATCGTCGGCCTGGCCCGGGTAGAGGTCGTTCGGCCCGGGGTTGGTGTAGGTGACCAACACGTAGTACGGGACGCCGCGCCGCTCGTTCTCGTTGAGGTCGAGGTCCAGGCGTGCGAGGTCGGCGGCCTTGCCCCGGCGCACGGACACCAGCGCGGCGGGCAGGTCGAGGGTGCCGTCCTCAACGTCGTTCCACTGGACGGGGATGACATCGCCCGGCTTCGCCAGCCCGGAGTTCGCCGCCTCCAGACCGCCTTCGACGGGCCAGGCGGCCATCGCGCCGCCCTCGTCGAGGTAGCCGTCGGCGTTGTGCGTGAGTGACAGCACGCCGATGCCCTCGGGCAGTGCGTAGGTCAGGCAGGTGGTGTACGAGTCGCCGGGCGCCAGCGTCTTCGGCGCGGTGTCCTCGCAGGGCCGGTCGCTCCCGTCCGGCTTGCCGCCGCTGATCCAGACCTGCTCCCCGCGTGTCCAGTCGGTGCCGTTCAGGGTGAATTTGCTGGACACCATGTAGGCGGAGGGGATCGTCTTCCGGCTGAGGTTGGTGACCTCGAAGGTGAGGTAATGGGGGACCGTGCCCTTCAGCTCCTTGTCCACGCGCGCGCCCCGCATGTCCCCCTCCGAGCCCCGGATCAGGCTCTTGACCGTGATCCTGACCTCGTACGACCGGTCCTGGGTATCCGTGTGGGTTACGTCCTGTGCGCTGGTCAGCACAGGGAGGTCCGTCCAGTACGCGGGCCTCTCCACAGCTCGCTCCGCGACCCCGCCCGCGCCCTGTCCCCCTGCGCACCCGGCGAGGAGGGATATGACCGCCGTACCCATGGCGGCCTTCCTGATGTAGCTGGACAGGCGCATGGATTTCCCTTGCCGCGACATGATCCGGATCCGCCGGAGGACTGACGCATCGTAGGTCGTCACAGCGGGCGGCGGGGCGGCGGAGGGCCCGGGACAGCCGGAACCGCACTCCGGTACCGGTGTCCGTCCGCCCCTGGGGCCGGGGCCGACGGCACGTCAGGATGTCGATATGACAAACGAGTCGAGGACCCCGCGGAGTATCGCCGACAGCCATCTCGACCAGGTGGCCGCGCACGACCCGCTGACCGCCGCGTGGCTGGGCCTGAACCCGGGCGACGACCGGCAGCCGGACCTCTCGCCGGACGGCTTCGAGGCCCACGCCGAGCTCGCCCGCCGCACTCTCGCCGCACTCGGCGCCGCCCCGGCAGCGGAAGACCCCGCTGAACAGGCCTGCGCCCGGCTGCTGCGCGAACGCCTCACCGCGGAACTCGCGATGCACGACACCGGCGAGAACTTCCGGCAGCTGCGCACCGTCGGAGCGCACGTCGACCAGGTGCGGGCGATCTTCACGCTGATGCCCACCACCACCGACGAGGACTGGGCGGCGGTGGCGGGCCGGCTGCGCAACCTGCCCGGAGCCCTGGACGGCTACCGGGCCACCCTCACCGAGGGGATGAGGCGGGGCCTGCTCGCCGCTCCCCGGCAGGCCGCCGGGGTGATCGGGCAGCTGTCCGACTGGACCGGGGGACAGCAGGCGGGTGCGGGCTGGTTCGCCGACTTCGCCGCGAAGGGGACCGACCGGCTGCGGCCCGGGCTGGACGCCGCAGCCCGGTCGGCCACCGGCGCGGTGTCCGAGTTCCGCGACTGGCTGCGCGACACCTATCTCCCCGCCGCGGCGGGCACCCCGGACGCCGTCGGAAGGGAGCGCTACCTGCACGCCGCCCGCCACAACACCGGGGCCGAGCTCGATCTGGACGAGGCCTACGCCTGGGCCTGGGACGAGTTCCACCGGACGCTCTCCGAGATGCGCGCCGAAGCCGGGCGCGTCCTGCCCGGCGCCCCGCTCCTCGAAGCCATGCACCACCTGGACGAGTACGGCCACGCGGTCAAGGGCGAGGAGGCCGTCCGCGACTGGCTTCAGCAGCTCATGGACGAGGCGATCGACGCCCTCGACGGCAGCCACTTCGATCTCTCCGGACCGATCCGCACGGTCGAGTCCCGGATCGCGCCCGCGGGCAGCGCCTCGGGGCCGTACTACCAGGGTCCGAGCCTCGACTTCAGCCGCCCGGGCCGCACGTACCTGCCCACCCTCGGGCAGGACTCCTTCCCGACCTGGCAGCTCGTCAGCATCTGGTACCACGAGGGCGTTCCCGGCCACCATCTCCAGCTCGCGCAGTGGGTCGCGGTCGCCGACCGGCTCAGCCGGTACCAGGTCACCGAGGGCATGGTGAGCGCCAATATCGAGGGCTGGGCCCTGTACGCCGAGCGCTTCATGGACGATCTGGGCTTCTTCGCCGAACCCGCACGCCGCCTCGGCTTCCTGGACGGGCAGATGCTGCGCACCATCCGGGTGATCATCGACATAGGCATGCACCTCGAACTAGCCGTCCCCGCGGGCTCGGGCTTCCACCCGGGTGAACGCTGGACCCCGGCGCTCGCCGCGGAGTTCATGGCCACCTACAACGGCAGCCCGGCCGCCCGCCGCAACGCGGAGATCGACCGCTACCTCGGCTGGCCCGGCCAGGCCATCGGCTACAAGCTCGGCGAACGTGCCTGGCTGCAGGGCCGGGATGCCGCCAAGCGCCGGCAGGGTGCCGCCTTCGATCTGAAGACCTGGCACATGAAGGCTCTCTCGCAGGGTTCGCTGGGGCTCGACGACCTGGTCGGCAGTCTCGCGGCGCTGTAACCCGGGCGCCGTCGTCTGCCGGGAGGCCCGGGGGCGGGCCTCCCGGGGGCGGTTCGCCGGGTCCGGGCCTTCCGGCCTCCTGACCGGTTACTCCGGTTCGTGGTCCGGGCCGCCGAAGTCGGGGCTGGTGAAGTCCGGGCTGGTGAACGTCGGGCGCGGGGCGGCGGCCGGGCCGTCGTCCGGGCTGGAGAAGTCCGGCCTGCTGTAGCCGATCTTCGGGATGCGGTTGGGCGAGCGGTGCGGGGTGCGCGCGGCGGGCGCGGCGCCCGGGTCGGCGAGGGCGTCCCGGAGGAACGGCAGGATGCCGCGTTCCAGCAGGGCGTGCCGCCAGGCCTCCCTGGCGCGTGCCACGTCCTCCGGAAGTTCCTCGCCGTGTTCCTCGGCCGCGAGCGAGGTCGAGCCGTTGCGCAGGGCCGTGACGAGGAGCACGACGGCGGCGACGAGGATGGCGGCCGCGGTGACCGCCGCGAAGAACCAGCCGGCCCCGACCATGCTGCCCGCGAAGGCCGGCGGCGGGTCGAGCATCTTCAGGATGTAGCCGATGAGCAGGAATATCACCGCGGCGGTGCCCGCCAGTACCGGTGCCAGGACGGTGACGACGGCTCCTATGCCGGCGCCCGACTGGTAGGAGCCGGTCGGCGCCGTCTCCGCTTCCCCGGCGCCGGCCCCGTTGTCGTACGGGTCCTCGGCCGCGGCGCGGATCTCCTCGCGGGCCTTCACGTAGTACTCGTACTCGGTGGCCGCCGCGGCCGTGATCAGTGCGGTGGCGGCCATCGCCATGGTGCGCAGCTGCACCGGATTGAGCCGTTCTCCGACAGCGGCCAGATCCGGTCGTTCATGGGCGTGACGCAGCGCGTCGTCGAGGATCCGCTCGTACTCGGGCCGGTCCTCGGTCAGCAGGTGCGGAGCGCTGTTCATGTGCATCCCCCGATGCTCCGTAGGGCCTGTGTGCCCGTTCGAACCGGGCAGTCGGGCGGAAACGGAGGAGAGCCTGCTACTGGTACGCCGATGGTAGAGCGCTCACGGCACGGGGTGACAGGGGGTTTCCGGAAATAGGCCCAGTGGTCGCGTGTTCAGATCGGGATGCGTCTTCCCGGAAGAACGTCAGTCATGCAGGGGGAGTTGGACGACCAGTAGCTTTCCGGCCATGGTCACTCCGCCGTCCATGGCGATGGCGAGCCCGTCCGCGTACACGTGCGGACCGTCCACGACCGGCCCGGAGCCGTCCTCGCCGTCTTCCGATCCGACGTCGCCCAGCAGGTACGGAATGGGGCTGTGACCATGGACGACGCGTCGTCCGCCGTAGGCCGCCATCAGCTCCTGCACGGCCTGCGGACCCGACTCGTCACGGAAGGCGAACCGCTTGGTCAGCTTGCGGAAGAGGTCCCAGCACTCATCGGCGTCGTTCCGCGTGAGAATGGCGTGCACCGTGTCGTTGACGTCCTCGATGGTGGAGCCGTAGTCGAGGTAGGCCGTCGTGTCCGAGTGCATCAGGAGGTGCTCGTCCTCCTCGGCGACCGCGTCGAGGCGGGACATCCACTGGAGGTGGACGTCCTGGAGCCGCTCCATGTCGTTCTTCTGGCCGCCGTTGAGCAGCCAGGCGGCCTGGAAGGTGGCGGTGCCGGCGCCGGAGTTGACCGGGGTGTCCCCGAAGCGCTTGGCGCCGATCAGCAGCAGCTCGTGGTTGCCCATCAGGGCCTTGCAGTAGCCGCCGGAGGCCGCGGCCTCGGCGGACAGCCGCATCACGAGGTCGATGACGCCGATCCCGTCGGGTCCCCGGTCGGTGAAGTCGCCGAGGAACCAGAGCCGCGCGTTGCCCGCGGACCAGCTGCCCTCGGAGTCGATCAGGCCCTGCTCGGAGAGGGCGGCGATGAGCTCGTCCAGATAGCCGTGGACGTCACCGACGACGTACAGCGGTCCGAGCCCGGGGTCCTGGGCGGGCCGGGGGTCGGGCACGTTCCGCACCTGGACGGTGTCCTCGCGGCTGATCACGGGGAGGTCGCGCGCGGTCGGGGTGTACCCCTCCGGCGGCTCGCCCCCCGGGAACGCGTTGCCCGGGTGCGGTGAAGCGGGCGGCGCAGCGGACTGCGCATAGGGCGGTACGCGGAAGTCGCGCAACGTCGCCGTCCGCACCACGGGTTCCTGACCGGCCCCCTGTGTCATCGACCCCTCCACCACCGTCGCGCCGCCGTACACCTGACGGGCCCTGCTGGTCGGGGTGGTCCGCGGTGTCGTGCGCCCATCATAGGAATGAGGATCGTGCTCTGTGACGCACCAGGGGTGGTGAATCCGTCCGCACACCAGGTTCGTCGGTCGATTGGTCCCAATTGGGCTGATCAATCCCCTGCCGGCGAACGCGGCGGGCTCACCGTGGTGCGGGGTGGGCGGCGTTGCGAGGAGGTCCGGACGATGAGTTCCGTCGGTATCACCTGCTCCACCGGACCGTCCTGGTCGACGCCTTCGATGGCGTCGATGAGGAGCTGGACGACCGCCGTGCCGATGCGGCGGGGCTTCAGCGAGAGCGTCGTGATGGGCGGCTCGGTCGTCGCGTACACGGTCGACTCGCTGCAGCAGACCAGCAGCAGGTCCTCCGGGACGCGCAGACCGTACCGGCGGGCGGCCGCCAGCAGATCGGTGCCGTTGGGGTCGAAGAGCCCGTAGACGGCGTCCGGGCGGTCCGGACGGGCCAGCAGGCGGTCGGCGGCCACCGCGCCCGCACACGGGTCGTGGGCGGGGTAGGACTCGTAGACCGGGTCCTGGCCCACGCGCTCGCACCAGTGGAGGTACGCGGTCGTGGAGAGCCGGGTGTACGTGTCGGTGGTGGTGCCGGTGAGCAGCCCGATGCGGCGGGCCCCGGCGGCGGCCAGATGGTCGAGGAGGTCCAGGACGGCGGCCCGGTGGTCGTTGTCCACCCATGCGGTGACCGGGAGGGTTCCGGCCGGCCGGCCGTCGGACACGACGGGCAGGCCCTGGCGTACGAGTTCGGTGACGACCGGGTCCTGGTCGGAGGGGTCGATCACGACGGTGCCGTCGAGTGCGACGTTCGACCAGACGTCGTGGCGTGAGGTGGCGGGGAGGATGACGAGGGCGTAGCCGCGGGCCAGCGCGGCGGAGGTGGCGGCTCTGGCCATCTCGGCGAAGTACGCGAATTCGGTGAAGGTGAAAGGTTCATCCCCGTAGGTCGTCACGGTCAGGCCGATCAGGCCGGACTTGCCGGTACGGAGCGTTCGGGCCGCGGCGGAAGGGCGATAGCCCAGGCGCTCGGCGACCTCGCGGACATGGCGGCGGGTGGCGTCCGGGAGCCTGCCCTTGCCGTTGAGCGCGTCGGAGACGGTCGTGATGGAGACCCCGGCGGCGGCGGCCACATCCCGGATTCCTGCTCGTCCCTGTCGGCCCCCGCGCCGGGGGGTCTCCGTCCGGCTCACCTGGTGCTTCCCTGCTGCTGTCATGGCGAGCCGATAGTAGGGCTCGGGCGGGTACCTGGTCCGGTCGCATATTCACTCGTTGACAGGCACGTTTCTGCATGATCATCGAGCCTCAATCGCCTTGCTAACAAAGGGTGTTAAGGGTCATAGCCGTTGTGTCTCACCTGTCGGGCCGGAGCGGCCTGCCGATAGGTCGATGTCTCGAAGAGGTCTCAACTCACCTCTTCGAGGGACGCGCGCCACGGAGTGAGCCACCGGCGCGCGCCATGGCGGGGAGCGCTCCCCCTCATTCCGGGGTCCACCGGACGAATCCACGGTCCACCCATTCGCACCGGCGCCCAATCCTCATAAGGTGAGCAGTATTGATGTGTACGGACGGTCGAGGAGGACCTGCGGTGAGCGAGACGAGCCCGAAGCTGCGCGCCGAACTGGATGGCGTTCCCGCCTATGTGCCGGGCAAGCCGGCTGCGGCGGACGGACCGCTCGCGTTCAAGCTGTCCTCCAACGAGAATCCGTATCCGCCGCTGCCGGGGGTGATGGAGTCCGCGCTGGCCGCGGCCGCGCACTTCAACCGGTACCCGGACATGGCGTGCACCGGTCTGATGAACGAACTGGCGGACCGTTTCGGCGTGCCGCTGTCGCACCTGGCCACCGGCACCGGTTCGGTGGGCGTGGCCCAGCAGCTGCTGCAGGCCACATCGGGCCCGGGCGACGAGGTCATCTACGCCTGGCGCTCCTTCGAGGCGTACCCGATCATCACGCAGGTCAGTGGCGCGACCTCGGTGAAGGTGCCGCTCACCGACGGTGAGGTGCACGACCTGGACGCGATGGCGGACGCGATCACCGACCGGACCCGGATGATCTTCGTCTGCAATCCCAACAACCCCACCGGCACCGTGGTGCGCCGGGCCGAGCTGGAACGATTCCTCGACCGGGTGCCGGGCGATGTGCTCGTGGTGCTCGACGAGGCGTACAAGGAGTTCATCCGGGACGTCGAGGTCCCCGACGGCCTTGAGATCTACCGGGACCGGCCCAATGTCGCGGTGCTGCGGACGTTCTCCAAGGCCTACGGCCTGGCGGGGCTGCGGGTCGGCTTCGCCGTGGCGCACGAGCCGGTGGCGGCCGCGCTGCGCAAGACGGCGGTGCCCTTCGGGGTCAGCCAGCTCGCCCAGGACGCGGCGGTGGCCTCCCTGCGTGCCGAGGACGAACTCCTGGGCCGGGTGGGCTCCTTGGTGTGTGAGCGGCAGCGGGTGCACGAGACGCTGGTGCGGCAGGGCTGGACGGTGCCGGAGTCCCAGGCGAACTTCGTCTGGCTGCGGCTGGGGGACCGGACCGTCGACTTCGCCTCGGTCTGCGAGAAGGCCGGCGTGGTGGTGAGGCCGTTCGCGGGCGAGGGGGTCCGGGTCACGATCGGTGAGGACGAGGCGAACGACCTGTTCCTGAAGGTGGCGGAGTCGTACCGCCGGGAGCTGTAGCCCCGGAAATCCGTCTGCCGGGCCCCGTATCTCGTTCGCGAGGTGCGGGGCCCGTTCGCGTGCCCGGCCGGGGAGGGGCCTGCCCGGTGCGGGAGGGGTACCCCGCCGTAGATCCCGAAAATGTGTGCGCCATAATTGCTTGTGAATGTGAACGCGTTCACAAGCGTGTCCTGCTTCATCCCGTGATCCGTCGGATTTAAAGGACAAACTGCCGGTGAAACTACGGCGACGTAAGGAGAAGACGACGTGGAGCTAGCTCTGGCGCCGGAGACCCTGGCGCGATGGCAGTTCGGAACGACCACCGTCTACCACTTCCTCTTCGTTCCCCTGACGATCTCTCTCGCCGCGCTCACCGCCGGCCTGCAGACCGCCTGGGTGCGGACCAACAAGGAGAAGTACCTCAGGGCCACCAAGTTCTGGGGAAAGCTCTTCCTGATCAACATCGCCATGGGCGTCGTCACCGGCATCGTCCAGGAGTTCCAGTTCGGGATGAACTGGTCCGACTACTCGCGGTTCGTCGGTGACATCTTCGGTGCCCCGCTCGCGTTCGAGGCGCTGATCGCGTTCTTCTTCGAGTCGACGTTCATCGGGCTGTGGATCTTCGGCTGGGACAAGCTGCCGAAGAAGATCCACCTCGCCTGCATCTGGATGGTCTCGATCGGCACCATCCTCTCCGCGTACTTCATCCTGGCGGCCAACTCCTGGATGCAGCACCCGGTCGGCTACCGCATCAACAAGGAACGCGGACGCGCCGAGCTCACCGACTTCTGGCACGTGCTCACGCAGAACACCGCGCTCACCCAGTTCTTCCACACCATCACGGCGGCCTTCCTGGTCGGCGGCGCGTTCATGGTGGGCATCGCCGCGTTCCACCTGGCACGCAAGAAGCACATCCCGGTGATGCGGACCTCGCTGCGGCTGGGGCTGATCACCGTGGTGATCGCCGGTCTGCTCACCGCCGTCAGCGGTGACCAGCTCGGCAAGGTGATGTTCAAGCAGCAGCCGATGAAGATGGCCGCGGCCGAGGCCCTGTGGGACGGACAGAACTCCGCACCCTTCTCGATCTTCGCCTACGGCGATGTGAGCAAGGGCCACAACTCCGTCGAGATCTCGATCCCCGGGATACTGTCCTTCCTCGCCGACGACGACTTCAACTCGTACGTCCCCGGCATCAACGACATCAACAAGGCCGAGCAGGAGCGCTTCGGTCCCGGCGACTACCGGCCCAACATCCCCGTCGCTTTCTGGAGCTTCCGGTGGATGATCGGCTTCGGCATGGCGTCGTTCGGTCTCGGCATCCTCGGGCTGTGGCTGACCCGGAAGAAGTTCATGCTGCCGCCGGGGATGCGCACCGGTGAGGACGAGGTGCCCCACCTGGTCCTGTTCAAGAACAAGGCGCTCAGCCCGAAGCTGACCAAGTGCTACTGGATCGTCGCGCTGTGGACCCTGCTCTTCCCGCTGATCGCCAACTCCTGGGGCTGGATCTTCACCGAGATGGGCCGACAGCCGTGGGTCGTCTACGGGGTCCTGCAGACCCGTAACGCGGTCTCCCCCGGCGTCTCGCAGGGCGAGGTGCTCACCTCGATGATCCTGTTCACGCTGCTGTACGCGGCGCTCGCCGTGATCGAGGTCAAGCTGCTCGTGAAGTACATCAAGGCCGGACCGCCGGAGCTGACCGACGCCGACCTCAACCCGCCCACCAGGATCGGCGGCGACCACGACGACGCCGACCGGCCCATGGCCTTCTCCTACTGAGAACACAGGGAGCCGAGAGATGGAACTCCACGACGTCTGGTTCGTGCTCATCGCCGTTCTCTGGACCGGCTACTTCTTCCTGGAGGGATTCGACTTCGGGATCGGTGTCCTCACCAAGCTGCTGGCGCGGGACCGCAAGGAACGGCGGGTCCTGATCAACACGATCGGGCCCGTCTGGGACGGAAACGAGGTCTGGCTGCTCAGCGCCGGCGGAGCGACGTTCGCCGCGTTCCCCGAGTGGTACGCCACGCTGTTCTCCGGGTTCTACCTGCCGCTGCTGATCATCCTGCTCTGCCTGATCGTGAGGGGTGTCGCCTTCGAGTACCGGGCGAAGCGGCCCGAGGCGAAGTGGCAGACCAACTGGGAGAACGCGATCTTCTGGACCTCGCTGATCCCGGCCCTGCTCTGGGGCGTGGCCTTCGGCAACATCGTCCGCGGTGTGAAGATCGACGCGGACATGGAGTACGTGGGCAACTTCTGGGACCTGCTCAACCCGTACGCGATCCTCGGCGGACTGGTCACGCTCACCCTCTTCACCTTCCACGGTGCGGTGTTCGCCGGCCTCAAGACGGTCGGGGACATCCGGGCCCGGGCGCGCAGGCTGGCGCTGAAGCTGGGCGCGGTCACCGCGGTCCTCGCGCTGGGGTTCCTGATCTGGACCCAGATCGACAACGGGGACGGCTGGAGCCTGATCGCGATGATCATCGCCGTGGTGGCCCTGGTCGCCGCGATCGGCACCATCGCGGCGGGGCGCGAGGGCTGGTCCTTCGCCTTCTCCGGGGTGACCATCGCGGCCGCGGTCGCCATGTTGTTCCTGACGCTCTTCCCGAACGTCATGCCGTCCTCGCTGAACGACGACTGGAGCCTCACGGTCACCAACGCCTCGTCCAGCCCGTACACGCTGAAGATCATGACCTGGTGTGCGGGGATCGCCACTCCCGTCGTGCTGCTCTACCAGGGCTGGACGTACTGGGTGTTCCGGAAGCGCATCGGTACGCAGCACATCGCCGACGCGCACTGAACGCAGTGAGTGCCTTGACCGAGCCGAGCCCCGTGGGGTGTTTCACGTGAAACCGATCGATCCGCGTCTGCTCCGCCACGCCCGTGCCACCCGCCTGTTCCTGGTGGCCTTGGTGGTACTGGGCCTGGCCGGGGCGGCGCTGGTCATCGCCCAGGCCATGCTCGTCGCCGAAGTGGTGGTGGGCGGCTTCGAGGACGGACTCACGGGCGCGGGACTGCGCACCCCGCTCCTGCTGCTCGCCGCGGTCGCACTCGGCCGGGCCCTGGTCTCCTGGCTCACCGAGCTAGCTGCCTACCGGGCCGGTGCGGCCGTCAAGTCCGAGCTGCGCGGCCGCCTGCTCGCCCGGGCGGCCGAGCTCGGCCCGGACTGGCTGAGCGGGCAGCGCACGGGGTCTCTGGTGGCGCTCGCCACACGGGGGATCGACGCGCTCGACGACTACTTCGCGCGCTATCTGCCGCAGCTCGGACTCGCGGTGGTGGTGCCGGTGGCGGTGCTGGCCAGGGTCGTCACCGAGGACTGGATCTCGGCGGCGATCATCGTGGTCACGCTGCCGCTCATTCCGCTCTTCATGATTCTGATCGGCTGGGCCACCCAGTCGCGGATGGACCGGCAGTGGCGGCTGCTCTCCCGGCTCTCCGGGCACTTCCTCGACGTCGTCGCGGGACTGCCGACACTGAAGGTCTTCGGCCGGGCCAAGGCCCAGGCCGAGTCCATCCGCACCATCACCTCGCAGTACCGGCAGGCGACCCTGCGCACCCTGCGGATCGCCTTCCTGTCGTCCTTCGCTCTGGAGCTGCTGGCGACGCTCTCGGTGGCCCTGGTCGCCGTCACCATCGGCATGCGGCTCGTCCACGGAGAACTCGATCTCTACACCGGCCTGGTGGTGCTGATCCTGGCGCCCGAGGCCTACCTCCCGATCCGGCAGGTGGGGGCGCAGTACCACGCCGCCGCCGAGGGACTCTCGGCTGCGGAGGAGATCTTCGCCGTCCTGGAGACCGAACCGCGTACGGGCGGTACGCAGGAGGTCCCCGGCTCCCTGCGACTGGAGCTGGAGGGCGTGACCGTCCGGCACCCGGGGCGCACCGAGCCCTCGCTCGCCGCGGCCTCCCTGGTCGTGGAGGAGGGGGAGACGGTCGCGCTGGTCGGCCCGAGCGGGGTGGGCAAGTCCACGCTGCTGAACGTGGTGCTGGGGTTCGTGGCACCCGACGAGGGACGGGTGCGGGTGGGCGGGGCCGAACTCGCCGCCCTCTCCCCCGGACTCTGGCGCGAGCGGATCGCCTGGGTGCCGCAGCGTCCGCACCTCTTCGCGGGCACGATCGCGGAGAACGTCCGGCTGGCCCGGCCGGAGGCGGACGACAGCGCGGTGACGGCCGCGCTGCGCGACGCCGGGGCGTACGACTTCGTGGCGGAGCTGCCGGACGGCGCCCGCACGCTCCTCGGCGAGGACGGCGCCGGGCTCTCCGCCGGACAGCGCCAGCGGCTCGCCCTCGCCCGGGCGTTCCTCGCCGACCGGCCGGTCCTGCTCCTGGACGAGCCGACCGCGAGCCTGGACGGCGAGACGGAGGCGGGCATCGTCGAGGCGGTACGGAGGCTGGCCGTGGGCCGGACCGTGCTGCTGGTCGTGCACCGGCCCGCGCTTCTGTCGGTGGCCGACCGCGTGGTGACGCTGGAACCGGCCGGAGATGCCGTGGACGCCATGGATGCCGATGGGGGACGGCACCTGGAGGCCGTCGCGGGCCCGGGGGCGACGGTGACGGTGACGGCTGAGGGGTCTGTCGTGGTGCCTCGTCCTGCGACCGGCGCCGAGGGAGGCGCCGGTGCCGGGACGAGGCTGCGTGAACCCGAGGAGGTGCTGCGGGAGACCGTGGCAGGGGCCCGGCGGCACGTGCTTGCGCGGGTGCGGGAGGCCGCCGGAGCGCAGCGCGGCAGGCTGCTGCTCGCCCTGCTGCTGGGAAGCCTCGCGCTGGGCTCGGCCGTCGGTCTCATGGCCGTCTCCGGCTGGCTGATCTCCCGCGCCTCGGAACAGCCCCCGGTGCTCTATCTGATGGTGGCGGTGACGGCGACCCGCGCCTTCGGTATCGGACGGGCGGTCTTCCGCTACGCCGAGCGCCTCGTCTCGCACGACGCGGTGCTCCGGATGCTCGCCGAACTCCGCGTCGCCGTGTACCGGAGCCTGGAGCGGATCGCGCCCGCGGGGCTGCGCCGGACCAGGCGGGGGGACCTCCTCTCGCGACTCGTCGCCGATGTGGACGCCCTCCAGGACTACTGGCTGCGCTGGCTTCTGCCGGCCGGGACCGCGGTCGTCGTGGGGGCCGGTGCCGCCGGCTTCACCGGCTGGCTGCTGCCGGAGGCGGGCCTCGTACTGGCCGCCGGACTGCTGCTGGCCGGCGTCGGGGTGCCGCTCGTCAGCGGGGCCTGCGCACGGCACGCCGAGCGCAGGCTGGCACCCGCACGGGCAGCGCTGGCCACCCGGATCACCGACCTGCTCGGCGGGACCGCCGAACTGACCGTCGCGGGCGCCCTGCCGGGACGGCTGAACCGGACCAGGGAGGCCGACGGTGTGCTGACCCGGATCGCCTCCCGGGCGGCGACCGCCACCGCGCTCGGCAGCGGTCTCAGCGCCCTGATCGCGGGGCTCACCGTGGTCGCCGCCGCGCTCGTCGCCCTCCCGGCCGTGGCCGACGGGCGGCTGGCCGGGGTGGAACTCGCCGTCGTCGTGCTCACACCGCTGGCCGCCTTCGAGGCCGTCACCGGCCTGCCGCTCGCCGTGCAGTACAGGCAGCGGGTCAAGCGCAGCGCTGAGCGGGTGTTCGAGGTGCTGGACGCCCCGGTGCCGGTGCGGGAGCCCGCCGAGCCGGCCGAGGCGCCCGCGTCACCCTTCCCGCTGGAGGTACGGGGGCTGTCGGCCCGCTACGCGGAGGACGGACCGGACGCGCTGGACTCGGTCGACCTCACGCTGGAGGCGGGCCGGCGCATCGCGGTGGTGGGCCCGTCCGGCTCCGGAAAGACCACACTGGCCCAGGTCCTGCTCCGCTTCCTGGACGCGCGGACGGGAACGTACCGGATCGGCGGAGTGGACGCGTCCGCGCTGGACGGGGACACGGTCCGGCGGTTCGTCGGCCTATGTGCCCAGGACGCCCACATCTTCGACAGCTCGATCCGGGAGAACCTGCGGCTGGCCCGTACCGGCGCGACGGACGCCGAACTGCGCGAGGCGCTCCGCCGGGCCCGGCTGCTCGACTGGGCGGAGGCGCTGCCGGACGGCCTGGACACGCTCGTCGGCGAACACGGCGCCCGTCTCTCCGGCGGTCAGCGCCAGCGGCTCGCGCTGGCCCGCGCGCTGCTCGCGGACTTCCCCGTGCTGGTCCTGGACGAGCCGGCCGAGCACCTCGATCTGCCGACGGCGGACGCCCTGACCGCGGATCTGCTCGCGGCCACCCGGGGACGTACGACGGTACTGATCACGCACCGGCTCGAAGGGCTGGACGCCGTCGACGAGGTGGTGGTGCTGGAGGCGGGCGCCGCCGTGCAGCGCGGTCCGTACGCCGCGCTCGCCGCGGTGGAGGGGCCGCTGAGCCGGATGCTGGAGCGCGAGCGGGAGACCGTGGGCGCGCCGGTCGGGCAGGCGGCCGCGAAGGTCTGACAGGCCGGTCGGGCCGGACGCGCAGGCCTGACCGGCCGATCCGGCTCCCGCCTTCGGCCTCCTCGTCCCCTTCCGGTTCGGCCCGGCCCGGTCCCTGTCTCGACTTTCCCCGACAAAAGGCACTAACTACGCTCTGGGTATGTCAGAGCAGGACCCGAACCAGCCGCAGCAACCGAATGACTCACTCGACGCCGCGACGGAGGCGACGCGCAGCCTGCAGGGCCTGTCCACCGAGCTCACCGCCCGCGTACCGCGGCTGCTCGAAGCCATGCGATCGGTGGGCACGGGACTCGAACTCCACTCCACGCTCGACCGGATCTGTGAGACGGCCGCCGAGCTGGCCCACGCCCGTTACGCGGCCATCGGCGTCGTGGACGAGGAGGGCGGAGGGCTCTCCGACTTCGTCACGTACGGGGTCCCGGAAGCGGTGGCGCGTGAGATCGGCCGCCGCCCCGACGGGCACCACGGGCTGCTCGGCGCCCTGATCCATGACCCCAGCCCCCTGCGGCTCGCGAATCTGACGGGCGATCCGAGGTTCGCGGGCTTTCCGCCGGGCCATCCCCCGATGCGTACGTTCCTCGGCGTTCCGATCCGGGTCCAGGGCGAGATCTTCGGCAATCTCTATCTCGCCGAGAAGGACGGCGGCGCCGAGTTCAACGACTACGACCTGCACATGGTCCGCGTGCTGGCCACCGAGGCCGGCATCGCCATCGGCAACGCGCGGCTGTACGAGGCGGCCAGGCAGCGCGAGCGGTGGATCGACGGTTCGGTGGCCGTGACCACCGCCCTGCTGTCCGGCGGGGACGCCGACGACGCGCTGTCGGTCGTCGCCGAACAGGCCCGTCATCTCGCCGGATCCGCCGCCGGCATCGTGCTGCTGCCGGCCGAGGACGGGGGACTGGAGATCGTCGCCGTCTCCGCGGACGACCCGTCCGCCTCGCTCGGGGTGATCATCCCGGCGCACAGCCCGGTGGTGGCGAGGCTGCTGAGCGGGGAGGCGGTCTTCATAGACGACTCGGCGACCGACTCCCGCATGGTCACCAGGCTGGCCGACCGGTTCGGGCCGAGCATGATGCTGCCGCTGCACAGCGGTGGCCGTGTGCTCGGTGCGCTCGCCACACCGCGGGCCAAGGGCGGCCGGCCGTTCACGGAGACGGAACGGACCCTCGCCACCCAGTTCGCCTCGCAGGCGGCCCTGGCGCTGATGATGGCCGAGGCGCAGCGCGACCGGGAGCGGCTGGCGGTGTACGAGGACCGCGACCGGATCGCCCGTGACCTGCACGATCTGGTCATCCAGCGGCTGTTCGCCACCGGGATGATGCTGGAGAGCGCCCAGCGCCGTTCGGACGTGCCGGAGGTGCAGACGGGGGTGGGCAGGGCGGTCGACGAGCTGGACGTCACCATCCAGGAGATCCGCACCGCGATCTTCGCCCTGCAGCAGGAGCCCGCCGAGGCCCCGTCCGGACTGCGCACCCGGGTGCTGCGGGAGATCAACATGGCGGCCGTCCCGCTCGGCTTCAAGCCGTCCCACCGCTTCCTCGGTCCGGTCGACACGCTGGTGGGCGAGCTGACCGGCAAGAACCTGATCGCGGCGCTCCGAGAGGCGCTGTCCAACGCCTTCCGGCACGCCGAAGCGGCACGGATCGACGTGGTGGTCGACGCGACGGCCACGTTGCCCGACGGCCGGGACGCGGTGCGGCTCTCGGTCGCCGACGACGGGGTGGGCATTCCGCCCGGGGGCCGTCGCAGCGGGCTGCGGAACCTGGCCCGCCGGGCGGAATCGCTCGGTGGGGCCAGCTGGTTCGGACCCGGCATCGGGGACGACGGCGGTGGTACGACGGTGGTGTGGCAGGCGCCGCTCTGACCGGTTCGGGAAGGCGGCAGGCCCGGCCGTCTACGCGTCGGCGGGCGTCTGCCCGTGTGCCCGCCAGTCCGCCAGTCCCTCAGTCCGTCAGTCCTTCAGCGTTCCGTCCGGAGCCGGGTGCGGTCGGCGATGATCCGCTCGATGACGACCGCGACGCCGTCCTCGTTGTTGGTGGCCGTCCGGCCGGAGGCCGCCGCCAGAGCGGCCGGGTGGGCGTTGCCCATCGCGTACGAGGTGCCCGCCCAGCTCAGCATCTCGACGTCGTTCGGCATGTCCCCGAAGGCCACGACCTCGGCGGGGGAGATCCCGCGCTCGGCGCAGCACAGCTCCAGGGTGCTGGCCTTGGAGACGCCGGGCCCGCTGACCTCCAGCAGTGCCGTGGGGCTGGACCGGGTGAAGGAGGCCCGGTCGCCGGCGACCCGGCGGGCCAGGGCGAGGAAGTCGTCAGGGGCCAGCTCGCGGTGGTGGGCCAGGACCTTCAGTACGGGAGCGCCGGCGCCCGGCGTCTCCTCGTGGAGCAGCTTCTCGGCCACCGCCACCGTGGCACCGGGGTCGAGGTGGAACGGCGGGTAGTCCGGCTCGTAGTGGATGCCGGTGGCCAGCTCGACGGCGAAGGACGTGCCGGGGGCGGCCGCGCGCAGCGTGTGCACGACGTCGAGGGCCGCCGCCCGCTCCAGGGCCCTCACCTTCAGCAGCCTGCCGCCGTCGTGCAGGTCGGCGACGGCGGCGCCGTTGGCGCAGATCGCCAGGCCGTGGCCGTGCACGTGGGCACTGACGACATCCATCCAGCGGGCGGGACGGCCGGTGACGAAGAAGACCTCGATCCCGGCCTCCTCGGCGGCGGCGAGCGCCGCGACGGTGCGGTCCGAGACGGTCTTGTCGTCGCGCAGGAGAGTGCCGTCCAGATCGGTGGCGATCAGCCGGGGAGTGGCAGGAGCGGGCTGTTCGGTAGCTGAGGTCACCGGTCCATTCTCGCGTACGAGGGTGCACGGGCGTGCGCAGGGGCGCACATCTGAGTGCGTACGCCCGTGAGCAGCAGAACATTCCTCTGGCATATGTCTGCGGAGTTGGATGCTCGCCGGCCCGTCCTCGGGCCGTCCTCGGGCCGTCCTCGGTCCCGCCGTCCGCACCCGGCTCCAAGTGCTCGTCCGGGCGGCCGAGCGCAAAAGATGTGGCGTACCGGGGCCGCCGTAAACTCGAGCCATGAGCTCCACTCCGCGCCTCAGCACCGTCATCCTGCCCGTCCACCGCTGGAACGAGGGCGGGCGCTCCGCCTGGCAGCGCGCCGAGGAGCTCGGTCTGCACACCGCGTACACCTACGACCATCTGGCGTGGCGCGCCTTTCGCGAGCGGCCGTGGTTCGGCGCCCTGCCCACCCTGACGGCGGCCGCCTGCGCCACATCACGTCTGCGGCTGGGCACGCTCGTGACCTCGCCGAACTTCCGGCACCCGGTCACGCTGGCCAAGGAACTGATCTCGCTCGACGACATCTCGGCCGGCCGCATCACGCTGGGCATCGGGGCCGGTGGCAACGGTTTCGACGCGACGACGCTCCTGCGGGGCGACGAGCAGCCCTGGACGCCGCGCGAACGGGCCGACCGCTTCGGTGAGTTCGTTCCGCTGCTGGACGGTCTGCTCCGCGAGCCGGCCGGGCTGACACACGAGGGCTCGTTCTACTCGGCCACCGAGGCGCGGAACGTGCCCGGCTGCGTACAGCGGCCGCGACTCCCGTTCGCCGTCGCCGCCACGGGGCCGCGCGGCCTCAGGGTCGCCGCGCAGTACGGGCAGGCGTGGGTGACCACGGGCGATCCGAAGCAGTACGAGGCGGGCAGCGCGGCGGAGTCGCTCGACGCCGTACGCGGTCAGGTCGACAAGCTGGGGAAGGCCTGCGCGGAGAGCGGCAGGGACGTGGACGAGCTCGACAAGATCCTGCTCACCGGGTTCACGCCGGAGTTCAACCCGGATCTCGCCGGGGGCGGGCCGTTCGACTCCGTGGACGCGTTCGTGGACTTCGCGGGCCGGTATGCGGAGCTCGGGTTCACCGAGATCGTGGTCCACGCACCGGTGCCCGACGGCAGCCCGGACTTCCCGGCGGCGGTGCCGGACGAGAAGCTGTTCGAGGAGATCGCGACGCAGGGCCTGGCCCAGCTCGCCGGCTAGCCGCGGAGTGTGCCGCCGATGGTCCCGGCTCAGCCGGGCAGGCGCAGGAACTCCGGGGGTACGGCGGCGGTGAGCCAGACCCCGTTGGCGCTCACGTAGAAGGTGTGGCCCGCCCGGTGCATCGCCCCCGCGTCCACCGACAGGACGACGGGGCGGCCGCGTCGGGCCCCGACGCGGGTCGCCGTCTCGCGGTCGGGCGAGAGGTGGACATGGGTGCGATTCATCGGGCGCAGCCCCTCGTCGCGGATCGCGTCCAGGGCCCGGCCGACGGTGCCGTGGTAGAGGTACGCGGGCGGCTCGGCCGGCGGCAGGTCCAGGTCCACGTCGACGGTGTGCCCCTGGCTGGCCCGGATGCGGTCGCCCTCGACGGCGAAGCGCTGCTTGTCGTTGGAGGAGACGACATGGTCGAGCTCGGCGCGGGTGACAGGGAAGTGGTGGCGGGCGAGGGCCCCCAGCAGCTCGTCGATCGGCACCCAGCCGTTGGCGTCGAGGGTGAGCCCGATCCGTTCGGGCTGATGCCGCAGGTGTTTCGAGAGGTACTTGGACACCTTGACGGTGCGTCTTTCATCCATACCGACAGCGTGCCCGTGCCGCCGTCCCCTTCGCATCCAGATTTCGCCGCCGGTTCACTTGAGCAATTTTCACTCCGACAGTTTTCGTCCACAGGTTTGATCCACAACCAACTCGGGTTATCCACAGGCTATTTGGCGAATCTGTGGACAAGTGGCTTGTGAATGGCACTATTTGGTCAACTTGTCATGTATTGAAGCGAGATGCCGTAAGGGTGTCCAATGTCCTTGTCTGTACCTCTCGTTCGGCAGCAGCCGCGATGAACGCCGCGGTGTTCTCGCGCCCAACAAGTCGTTCCACCGCGCCTATTGTCCCGGCCGGCAGCGTCACCGAGGCCGGTGGCGGGCCGGCGGTGTGCGAGGTGAACGGCCCGTCCGCGGCGAGATGGTGATCCAGGTGCCGGGTGGCGAACGTCCGCATCGCTCTGGCGAGTTCGGCGTCCACGGTCTGCTGCGCCAGCGGCCGCAGCCGGCGGACCATCGAAGCCGCCTCGGCCGCGTCCGTGTCGGTCGGCGGACGGTGGCCGAGGTAGCGGGCGAAAACGTGCTCGGTCGTGAACTCCAGGAAGCGGGAGGCTATCTGTTCGACCTGGCCGCGAAGTTCCCTCAGATGACCCGAGATTGCGCTCAGCGGCACACCGGCAGCGAACAACTCGACCGCGACCGCCAGCTCTTGCGGGCTCGGCACCAGGAACTCGTCGTCGCGCCCCGGGATCGGTTCCAGGATGCCCAGGTCCACCGCCTCGGCGACCGCCTCGTTGTCGGTGTGCCCGCCGAACTTCGCTTCCAGTTCCGCCCGGGTGATGCGGTCGGCCCGTTCGTCCGTCCACGGACCGTGCACCTCGGCGACGAGTCCGAGCACCCCGCCGAGCCCCCTGCCGGTGTCCCAGGCGTCCAGCAACTCCTTGATGCTGGCCAGGGTGTAGCCGCGGTCGAGCAGGTCAGCGATCTGCCGGAGCCGGGCGAGATGGGTGTCCCGGTACACGTTGGCCCGGCCCCGCCGCTCCGGGGTCGGCAGCAGCCCGCGGTCCTGGTAGGCGCGGATGGTGCGGACCGTGGCGCCACTGGCGTGCGCGAGGTCCTCGATCCGGTACTCGGCGGCCGACCGCCCGGCCGCCGCCGCTCCGGGCCCGCTCACAGCGGCGGCTTCAGCCGGGCGATCCCGCGCAGCACGCCCGGACTGAGCCGGGACAGGAACCGCACCGCATGGGACTCCGGGGTGACCGGGACGACGGCCTGGTTGCGCACCACCGCCCTGAGGATCGCCTCGGCGACCTTCTCCGGCGGGTAGTTGCGCTTCCCGTACAGCGTGCTCGTCCGCTTCCGCAGCCGCTGTTCCTCCGCCGCGTCCGTCCCGGCGAACCGCGTCGTCGACGTGATGTTCGTGTTGACGATGCCGGGGCAGATCGCACTGACCCCGATCGACTTCTCCGCCAGCTCGGCGCGCAGGCACTCGCTGAGCATCAGCACCGCGGCCTTCGACGTGCTGTACGCGGGCAGTGCGCGCGACGGCTGATACGCCGCAGCGGAAGCCGTGTTGACGATGTGGCCGCCCTGTCCGCGGTCGGCCATCTGCTTGCCGAAGAGCCGGCAGCCGTGGATGACGCCCCACAGATTCACGTCGAGGACGCTTCGCCACTCCTCGGCGGTGGTCTCCAGGAACGAACCGGAGAGCCCGATACCGGCGTTGTTGACCAGCACGTCGACGATGCCGTACTCCGCGGCGACCTTCTCGGCCAGCTTCTCCATGGCCTGCTCGTCGCTGACGTCGACCGTCTCGGCCCAGGCGGCCGGGGCTCCGATCAGCCGGGCCAGCTCCGCCGTCCGGCTCGCCCCCTCCGCGTCCCGGTCCACCGCCACCACCCGGGCCCCGGCCTCGGCGAACGCGAACGCGGTGGCCCGTCCGATCCCGCCGGCCGCCCCCGTCACCAGGACGAGCTGCCCGCCGAACCGGTCCGCGTACGCCCCGCGCGGGACGGTGTCCTGCACCGGGAGACCGCCCTCCAGGGCGGACTCGTTGGCCGCGGCGAACTCGTCGATCCAGGACGCCAGCTGGTCCGGCCGGGTGCGCGGCACCCAGTGCTTGGCGGGCAGCGAGCGCCTGGTCAACTGCGGTACCCAGGAGTCGAGTCCGTCGTAGAGCTGTTCCGAGAGGAATATGTCGCCGGTCGGCGTGATCAGCTGGACGGGGACGTGGGCGAACGCGTCGGCGCGCGGACGGCGCAGTCTGGAGCGGACGTTGTCGCGGTAGAGCCAGGCCCCGTGCGCCGCGTCGTCCGGCAGGGACGGCGTCGGGTAGTCGCCCCGCGGTACCTTCTCCAGCCGCTCCAGGATGCGCGGCCACCGCTTGCCGAGCGGCCCGCGCCAGGCGAGCTCCGGCAGCACCGGCGTGTGCAGCATGTACACGTACCAGGACTTGGCGCCCTGTCCCAGCAACTGGCCGACCCGGCGCGGGGTGGGCCGGGACATCCGCTGCTTGATCCAGTGCCCGAAGTGGTCCAGGGACGGACCGGACATCGAGGTGAACGAGGCGATCCGGCCCTCGGTGCGGCTGACCGTGGCGAACTCCCAGGACTGCACCGAGCCCCAGTCGTGCCCGACCAGGTGCACCGGGCGGTCCGGGCTCACCGCGTCGGCGACGGCCAGGAAGTCGTCGGTCAGCTTCTCCAGGGTGAAGCCGCCGCGCAGCGGGACGGGGGCCGTCGACCGGCCGTGGCCGCGTACGTCGTACAGCACCACGTGCCACTGCTCGGCGAGCTGCCGGGCGACCTGCGTCCAGACCTCCTTGCTGTCCGGATAGCCGTGCACCAGCACGATCGTGGGCCGCGTCGCGTCACCCAGCTCGACGACGCACAGGTCGATACCGCCCGTGGCCACCCGGCGCTCGCGCGCCCCCGGCAGATTCAGCAGACTCACGCCGCCACCTTCTCCTCGGCCCAGCGCCGCACATGCGGCAGATCGTCGTCCAGCCAGAAGGCGCTCTGCTCGGGGTCCCGGGAGTCGGTGACGACCAGGATCTCCTCGAACTTCGCGCCCGTACCCCGGAATCCGAGGTGCGGTTCGACCGCCCACAGGCCCGGCTGCGGAGGATGGTCGGAGAAGCGGTACGGACTCCAGAGCGGCGACCAGCCGTCCCGGTGCCCGTGCACCGCGTCACTCAGCAGCCCCTTCAGCGACTGGGTGCCGAACCCGAACACATGCGGCGACCAACGGCGTTCGGCCACCCGGTCGACCTTGTGGGCGATGACGCCGAAGGGGTAGGCGCGGTGCCGGTTGGCGTACCCCTGCCTGGTCATCAGGCGGTCCACGTCCTCGTAGATCTCGCGCAGCGGGCGCCGCTCACGCACCTCGCGCAGGATCAGGCCGCGGTGGGCCTCCAGGTCCGCGAGCAGTCGGTCGTGCAGCGGATTCAGCCCGAGGCAGCCGGAGTATCCGATGTCGGCGGTGAATCCCTTGTACACAGGGGCCATGTCGAGGATGAAGGGCATCCCCGGCTCCAGCCGCCGGTCGGTCGGGAAGAACTGGAGCGGCACCCTGAACCCGGCGAACGCCGTACGGTCCCCGAACCAGGCGAACGGGAGGTGGAACCAGTCCCGCACCCCGCGCTCGCGCAGCCAGGTGCGCTGCATCCTGGCCGCCTCGCGCTCCGTCACCCCCGGCCTCAGACGGGCGGCGACCGCCTCCGCGCACTCGTACGCGAGACGCTGCACTTCTCTGAACCCCTGAAGCTCAGGGGCCCGTTCGTCCTTGGCTCGCGCGGTCATGCCACCGTCCGTTCCCTGCCGTGTGCGGTACGTGCCCGTAACGTGACACTGATGAATGTGACAATGTCCGGCGGCTGCGTCAAGAGGTGTGCCGGACCTGTGGACAACTCCACGGCCGGCCGGTCCGGACCTGCGCGGCCGTCCCACCGTCCTCCTCCATGGGGTCCCCCTTACGGGTCCGTACGCCTGGAGTCGGACGGGAATCCAGCCGCCAGGTCTGACGACCGGTGTGGCCCGCACCACTACCGTCGATGACGTGACTGTCATTGCGACCGAAAGCCTGAGCAAGCGGTTCCCCCGGGTGACCGCGCTTGACCGGCTCTCCTTGGACATCGGCCCGGGTGTGACCGGGCTGGTGGGATCCAACGGAGCCGGCAAGTCCACGTTGATCAAGATCCTGCTGGGTCTGTCCCCCGCGACCGAGGGCCGGGCCGCGGTGCTCGGGCTCGACGTCGCGACGAGCGGCGCCGCCATCCGGGAACGGGTCGGCTACATGCCGGAACACGACTGCCTGCCGCCCGACGTCTCGGCCACCGAGTTCGTCGTCCACATGGCACGGATGTCCGGACTGCCGCCGACCGCGGCCCGCGAACGCACCGCGGACACCCTGCGCCACGTCGGCCTGTACGAGGAGCGCTACCGGCCCATCGGCGGCTACTCGACCGGCATGAAGCAGCGGGTGAAGCTCGCCCAGGCGCTGGTCCACGACCCGCAGCTGGTCCTCCTCGACGAGCCGACCAACGGGCTGGACCCGGTCGGACGCGACGAGATGCTCGGCCTGATCCGGCGGATCCACACGGACTTCGGGATCTCGGTCCTCGTCACCTCGCACCTGCTGGGCGAACTGGAACGCACCTGCGACCACGTCGTCGTCATCGACGGCGGATCGCTGCTGCGCTCCAGCTCCACCAGCGACTTCACCCAGACCACCACGACCCTCGCGGTCGAGGTCACCGACAGCGACACCCACCCGGACGGGACCGACGCCGTGCGCAAGGTCCTCACCGGTGCGGGGATCAAGCTGGTGGGTCTCGACGGACTGGACACCGAGGGGCTGCCCGGGGCGGGCCACATCCTGCTGATCGAGGCGACCGGCGAGGAGACGTACGACCTCGTCCGCGACAGCGTCGCCGGCCTCGGCCTCGGCCTCGTCCGGATGGAACAGCGCCGCCACCACATCGCCGAGGTCTTCCGCACCGAAGAGGCACCGGAAGCGCACACCGAGGCACGGACCGCGTCCGTGGCCGCCGGTGCCGTACAGCAGAAGGGGAGCGGTCGCGATGAGCACTGAGACCGGCGCCGCGACCGGGAGCGAGACCTCCCGGATCCACAACATCGGCTACCGCGCCTACGACGGGCCGCGCCTCGGCCGCGCCTACGCACGGCGCTCGCTCTACTCGCAGTCCCTGCGCGGTTCGTTCGGACTCGGCCGCTCCGCCAAGTCCAAGGTGCTGCCGATGCTGCTGTTCGGCGTGATGTGCCTCGTCGCGGCGATCCTCGTGGCGGTCGCCATCGCCACCCCCAACTCGACGAAGCTGCCGATCAAGTACACCTCGTTCGCGATCTACCTCCAGGCCGTCATCGGGCTGTTCCTCGCCGCACAGGCACCGCAGTCGGTCTCCAGGGACCTGCGGTTCAAGAGCGTGCCGCTGTACTTCTCGCGGCCGATCGAGCGGGCGGACTACGTACTGGCCAAGTTCGCGGCCATGGTCTCCGCACTCCTGGTGATCACCGGCGCGCCGCTGGTCATCCTGTACGTGGGCGCGCTGCTGGGGAAGTTCGACTTCGCGGACCAGACCAAGTGGTTCGCCCAGGGGATGGTGTCGGTGGCCCTGCTGTCCGTGCTCTTCGCCGGTCTCGGCCTGGTGATGGCCGCGCTCACCCCGCGCCGCGGCTTCGGCGTCGCGGCGGTGATCGCCGTGCTGACCATCACGTACGGAGCGGTCAGCACCATCCAGGGCATCGCCTGGTCCACCGGGTCCACCGGCGCCGTGCCGTGGCTGGGCCTCTTCTCCCCGATCACGCTCGTCGACGGTGTGCAGACCGCGTTCCTCGGGGCGACCTCCGCCTTCCCCGGAGGGGAAGGCCCGGGGGCCGGTGCCGGTGTGGTCTATCTGATCGTTGTTCTCGCGCTCGTCGCCGGCTCGTACGCCGTCCTGATGCGCCGCTACCGGAGGGTCGGGCTGTGACCACCATCGAGATCGACCACACGTCCCGCTGGTTCGGCAACGTGGTCGCCGTCAACGACGTGAGCATGAACGTGGGACCGGGCGTCACCGGTCTGCTCGGCCCCAACGGCGCCGGCAAGTCGACGCTGATCAACATGATGGCCGGATTCCTCGCCCCGTCGACGGGCACGGTCACGCTCGACGGCAAGGCGATCTGGCGCAACGAGGCCGTGTACCGGCAGATCGGCATCGTGCCGGAGCGGGAGGGCATGTACGACTTCCTGACCGGCCGCGAATTCGTGGTGGCCAACGCCGAACTGCACGGTCTGGGCGACGCCGAGGCGGCCGCCGCGCTGGTCACGGTCCAGATGGAGTACGCGCAGGACCGCAAGATCTCCACGTACAGCAAGGGCATGCGCCAGCGCGTGAAGATGGCGTCCGCGCTGGTCCACAACCCGTCCGTGCTTCTGCTCGACGAGCCGTTCAACGGAATGGACCCGCGTCAGCGGATGCAGCTGATGGAACTGCTGCGACGGATGGGGGCGGAGGGCCGCACGGTTCTCTTCTCCTCCCACATCCTCGAAGAGGTCGAGCAACTGGCCTCGCACATCGAGGTGATCGTGGCCGGCCGGCACGCCGCCTCCGGTGACTTCCGCAAGATCCGCCGGCTGATGACGGACCGCCCGCACCGCTATCTCGTACGGTCCAGCGACGACCGCGCCCTCGCCGCCGCGCTCATCGCCGACCCGTCGACGGCCGGGATCGAGGTCGACCTCGGCGAGAACGCCCTGCGCATCCAGGCCGTCGACTTCGGACGCTTCACCACGCTGCTGCCGAAGGTCGCACGTGATCAGGGCATTCGTCTTCTGACCGTTTCGCCGTCCGACGAGTCCCTCGAATCGGTCTTTTCCTATCTCGTAGCGGCCTGAGTAGTGGCCTGAAAGGAGCTGTGACGTCATGTACGACCCCACAGTCGCCCGGCTCACCTACCGGGCCCTGCTCGGCCGGCGCCGGGCCGCCATCCTGTTCGTCCTGCCCGCGCTCCTGATCGTCATCGCGGTGGCGGTACGGATGTTCGCGGGGGCCGACGACCAGGTGGCCTCGGACGTGCTGGGCGGTTTCGCCATCGCCACCATGGTGCCGCTGATCGGTGTGATCGCCGGGACCGGCGCCATCGGCCCCGAGATCGACGACGGTTCGATCGTCTACCTGCTGTCCAAGCCGGTGACCCGGCCGACGATCATCTTCACCAAGCTGATCGTGGCGATCGCGGTGACGATGGTCTTCTCGGCGGTCCCGACCCTGATCGCCGGTCTGATCCTCAACGGCAACGGCCAGCAGATCGCGGTGGCGTACACGATCGCCGCGCTGGTCGCCTCGATCGCCTACAGCGCGCTGTTCCTGCTGCTGGGCACGATCAGCCGGCACGCGGTGGTCCTCGGACTCGTCTACGCGCTGGTGTGGGAGGCCCTGTTCGGCAGTCTGGTCCCCGGTGCGCGCACGCTCAGCGTGCAGCAGTGGTCCCTCGCGGTGGCGGAGAAGGTGGGCGGGGGCGGCGCGATCACCTCCGACGTCGGACTGCCGGCCGCGACGGTCCTGCTGGTCGCGGTCACCGTGGTGGCGACCTGGTACGCGGGCCAGAAGCTGCGGACGCTGAAGCTCGCCGGCGAGGAGTGAGCGCAGGCGGCTCGTGACGTACGACAACCCCCGTCCCCTGGGCGGGGGTTGCCGTATGTCGGACAGTCTTACGCGTAACTGTACGGTTATCGGTTCGTTGTTCCTCATGCGTGGAGGCAACTGGAATCTGTGGCGTCGTAGCTTTCGTGAAATCGGGATAGCCGATCCGGCGGGAATCACCCGTCGGCCGGTCATTGAGTGAGTGGCAACCGTGAGCGTCCTCCGCCCCTGAAGCCCGGGGAGAGGGCTGTCCTGCCCAGCGCGGACCGTCCGGTACCGGGGCGGTCCGGCATCGGATTCCCTCAGCGGAAGGCATGCTCATGCCCACGGAAGTCGCCCTGCTCGAATCACGCGCGCTGCGCGTCGAACAGATGGGGCGCGTCGACGCCCTGGACAAGGTGAAGAGCCTTGTCATGCTCCCGGACGGAGTTCACGTTCGCACCGAGGACGTGGCCCGGTACTTCGAAGTATCCACAGGCGCGGTCAGGAGGCTGACGGACCGCCATCAGGACGAGCTCGCGCAGAACGGGATGCGTGTACTCCGGGGCTCCGACCTGCGAACCTTCCATAGCGACATGCTGTCGCTATGGGGTGGTGAGGGGGCGGAGAGTTATCCACAGGCGGCGACCCAGCTGCGCCTCTACACCCGCAGGACCGTCCTCAACGTCGCCATGCTTCTTCGCGACAGCGACATCGCGCGATGCGTCCGTACGTATCTCCTCGACGCGGAGCAGGACCTGCGCGCCGGGTACACCTCGCTCGAATACCGCGTCACCCGGGTCGAAAGCTGCCTGGCCGGCGTAGGCACCGCGCTGCAGGAGCTCGGGCCCGTGCTCGGCCGGATGTCGCACCGGCTGGACAGCCTCGACCGGAGGCTGGAGGTCACGCATCAGGTGGTCGGCGCCATGAGTGTGCGGCTGGGCGGGGTGGCCGAGGACATCGGCCGGCTCGACGGGCGCATGGACGAGCTCGCGCGCAGCCTCAAGGACCTGAGCCGCCGCAACAGGAGCCGCTGAGAAGGCCCGTGGGCCGGTGCCACCCGTAATTGGGTGGCACCGGCCCACAGGGACGCGGCACAGTGGTCAGTGCGGCAGATGCCGCGGCCGGCACCACGAAGTCAGTGCGGCACCTGCCGCGAACGCGGCACCACGGACCGGGAGAGGAGCGCGGCGATGACCGAGAGTCCGAGTCCGTCGAGCTCCCAGCAGGGCGTGCCCGAGCCGGCACCGGAGTAGTCGAGCGACTGCCCCGCCGCGCCGCTCCGAGCAGCACGCCCGGGCGGCCGTTCCTGCGCATCGCGCGCGGCCGCCCTCCCGGAGGATTGGCCGAGTGGTAAGGCAGCGGCTTGCTAAGCCGTCGTCGGGGACCGAACCCCGCGCGCGTTCGATCCGCGCATCCTCCGCCCAGGGAAAACCAGCCGTCGGCGTCCGTCGGACCTGTCGCTCATCAGAGCCGACAGCCACCGGCCCCGACGCTAGAGCAGCTGCTCCAGTACCACCGCGATGCCGTCGTTCTCGTTCGACGCGGTGATCTCGTGGGCCACGGCCTTCAGGTCCTCGTGCGCGTTGGCCATCGCCACACCGTGCCGGGCCCACGCGAACATCGGGATGTCGTTCGGCATGTCACCGAAGGCGATCGTGTCCGCCGCCTTCACACCCAGCCGGCGCGCGGCCAGCGAGAGGCCGGTGGCCTTGCTGAGCCCCAGCGGGAGGATCTCCACGACCCCCGGGCCCGCCATGACCACGTCCACCAGATTCCCGACCGCCGCCCGTGCGGCCTTCGCCAGCGCGTCGTCGTCCAGCTCCGGGTGCTGTATGTAGACCTTGTTCAGCGGGGCGGACCACATCTCGGCCGGGTCCTCGATGCGGACGGCCGGCAGCGGGCCCTCCTGCACGCGGTAGCCGGGACCGACCAGCACCTCGCCGTCGAGCCCGTCGCGGCTCGCGGCCAGCGCCAGCGGACCGACCTCGGCCTCGACCTTGGACAGCGCGAGACCGGCCAGCTGCCGGTCCAGCGTCAGTGACGTCAGCAGCTTGTGCTCGCCCGCGTGGTAGACCTGCGCGCCCTGGCCGCAGACCGCGAGGCCCTCGTAGCCCAGGTCGTCCAGGATGTGCCGGGTCCACGGGACGGCGCGGCCGGTGACGATGATGTGCGCCGCACCGGCCGCGGTGACCGCGGCCAGTGCCTCGCGCGTGCGCCCGGAGACCGTGTCGTCGTCACGCAGCAGCGTGCCGTCGAGGTCGGTCGCGACGAGCTTGTAGGGAAAGGTCACTTGGCGACCGGCTCCAGAACCTCACGCCCGCCCAGGTACGGACGGAGCACCTCGGGCACCCGTACCGAACCGTCGGCCAGCTGGTGGTTCTCCAGGATCGCCACGATCGTCCGCGGTACGGCGCACAGCGTGCCGTTCAGCGTGGCGAGAGGCTTCAGGACCTTCTTGCCGTCGCGGGTGTCCCGCATCCGGACGGACAGGCGGCGTGCCTGGAAGCCGTCGCAGTTGGACGCGGACGTCAGCTCGCGGTACTTGCCCTGGGTCGGGATCCACGCCTCGCAGTCGAACTTCCTGGAGGCCGAGGCGCCCAGGTCACCGGTGGCGACGTCGATCACCTGGAAGGGCAGTCCGAGGGCGGTGAGCCACTGCTTCTCCCAGTCCAGGAGCCGCTGGTGCTCGGCCTCGGCGTCCGCCGGGTCGACGTACGAGAACATCTCGACCTTGTCGAACTGGTGGACGCGGAAGATGCCGCGGGTGTCCTTGCCGTACGTACCGGCCTCGCGGCGGAAGCACGGCGAGAAGCCCGCGTAGCGCAGCGGCAGCTTCTCCGCGTCGATGATCTCGTCCATGTGGTACGCGGCGAGGGGGACCTCGGAGGTGCCGACCAGGTAGTAGTCGTCCTTCTCCAGGTGGTACACGTTCTCCGCGGCCTGGCCGAGGAAGCCGGTGCCCTCCATGGCGCGCGGGCGGACCAGCGCGGGGGTGAGCATCGGGATGAAGCCCGCCTCGGTGGCCTGGGCGATCGCCGCGTTGACGAGGGCGAGCTCCAGCAGGGCGCCGACGCCCGTCAGGTAGTAGAAGCGCGAGCCGGACACCTTGGCGCCGCGCTCCATGTCGATCGCGCCGAGCGCCTCGCCGAGCTCCAGGTGGTCCTTGGGCTCGAAGCCCTCGGCACCGAAGTCGCGGATGGTGCCGTGCGTCTCCAGGACGACGAAGTCCTCCTCGCCGCCGACCGGCACGTCCGTGTGGACGATGTTGCCGAGCCGCAGCAGCAGGCCCTTGGCCTCCTCGTCGGCCTCGTCCTGCGCCGCGTCGGCCGTCTTGACGTCGGCCTTCAGCTGCTCGGCCTTCTTCAGGAGTTCGGCGCGCTCCTCGGGGGAGGCCTTGGAGATGAGCTTGCCGAGCGTTTTCTGCTCGGAACGGAGTTCGTCGAACCGGACCCCGGACGACCTGCGCCGTTCGTCGGCGGAGAGCAGGGCGTCGACGAGTGCGACGTCCTCTCCACGGGCGCGCTGGGAGGCGCGAACACGGTCGGGGTCCTCACGAAGCAGGCGAAGGTCAATCACCCCTCCAGGCTACCGGTGTCGGCTTCCCCCGCTCGAACCGATATCGCCAAGCGTGTCAGTTTGCCCGAATTGCCGGTATTGGTAATGCTGGGAACGGAATCTGCGGATGGTGCGGCGTGGCACGGGGCGGCATCGTCAAGAAAAGAGATCCTTTTCCCCTAAATGGGGCAGAAGGGCTATGGATCTTGACGCATCAGCCTTGATCGCAAGGGGAGTTGGCTGCCGCTTGTCCACAGGAGTGACCGGTCCGGGTGGGTTATCCACAGGCTGTGAGGAAGACCTGTGGACATGGAGGAGATCATTCCGAAAGCCGCATCAAGGCTTGTGGATTCACGGTTCAAACCCCCATCACACGCTCGTTCGGGTGGGAATTCCTCGCCCTAAAGAGTTGATCAATGGAATTGAGCTGACAAGGGGCGACCCGCCGACCTGTGGACTGATCTGAGCGGAGTGGGCAGATTTGTCGACCATGTCGCGTTGCGGTGTCGACTTGTCCCCAGGTCGAGGCGTGCGCCTGTGGATAACTTGCCCGGCACGGACAATCGGCTGATCGCACCGGCTGTACGGGGCTGTGGAGGCCCGGGACCGCAGTGCAGGGGGCCCGGGGCGCGAAGGACCCGGAGTACGCGGAACCCGAGCCGTCAGGCCCGGCCGTCCCGGCTCCGGGTGAGCCAGTCGGAGGCCTCGGCGAACTCCACGTCCGACGTCCCCGCGCGCAGGGGCCGTACCTCCGCCGGCGTCACACCGGCCCGCGGATAGGAGCCGAGGAACCGCACGTTCGGACAGATGCGCTTCAGCCCCATCAGCGCCTCTCCGACCCGCCGGTCGGAGATATGGCCTTCGGCGTCCACCGCGAAGCAGTAGTTGCCGATCCCCGCGCCCGTCGGCCGGGACTGGATCAGCATCAGGTTCACCCCGCGCACCGCGAACTCCTGGAGCAGTTCGAGCAGCGCACCGGGGTGGTCGTCGCCGAGCCAGATGACCACCGAGGTCTTGTCGGCGCCGGTCGGTGCCGCCGGCCGGGCCGGCCGCCCCACCAGCACGAAGCGGGTCTGCGCGTTCTCCGCGTCGTGGATCTCCGTCACCAGCGGCTCCAGGCCGTAGGTGGCCGCCGCGAACTCCCCGGCGAAGGCGGCGTCGAACCGCCCCTCCTGAACCAGCCGGGCCCCGTCCGCATTCGACGCCGCCGACTCCCATACGGCCTGCGGGAGATGGGCCGCCATCCAGTTGCGCACCTGCGGCTGAGCGGCCGGGTGAGCGGTGACCGTCTTGACGTCGGACAGCTTGGTGCCGGGACGCACGAGCAGCGCGAAGGTGATGGAGAGCAGCACCTCGCGGTAGATCATGAGCGGTTCGCCGGTGGTCAGCTGGTCGAGGGTGGTGGTGATGCCGCCCTCGACCGAGTTCTCGATCGGTACGAGCGCCGCGGCAGCCGTGCCGTTGCGCACCGCGTCCAGTGCCGCCGGTACGGAGACCATCGGCACGAGTTCACGGGTGGCGGCTTCCGGGAGCGTACGGAGGGCGACCTCGGTGAAGGTGCCCTCGGGGCCGAGATAGGCGTAGCGCGTGGCGGACATACCGTCACCCTAATGTGCCCGTCGCGGCTCAGGCCTCCAGCAGCCGCTGTCCCACGTACTCCCCGTCCGCCGCACCGCCCGGCACCGCGAACAGTCCGCTCGCCTCGTGGCGGAGGAACGGCGACAGGGCGTCGCCGCGGTCGAGTTTCCGCTGCACCGGCACGAAGCCGCGCAGCGGATCCGCCTGCCAGCAGATGAACAGCAGCCCGGCGTCCGGAGTGCCGTCCGCGGCGATGCCGTCGTGGTACGAGAACGGGCGCCGCAGCATCGCCGCACCGCTGTTGCGGTCGGGCGAGGAGATCCGGGCGTGCGCGTTGTCGGGGATCAGGAGCTTGCCGTCGGCGCCCGTCCTGTCGAGGTCCATCTCGGTGGTCTCGGTGCCGCCGCTGAGCGGGGCGCCGTCCGCCTTGCGCCGGCCGATGACCCGTTCCTGACGTTCCACCGGGAGCTTCTCCCAGTCGTCGAGCAGCATCCTGATGCGCCGGACCACCGCGTACGAGCCGCCCGCCAGCCACTCGTACGCGGCGTCGCCGGACGGGACGAAGATGCGCCGGTCGAAGTCGCCGTCGGCCGGCTTCGGGTTTCCGGTGCCGTCGACCTGGCCCATCAGATTGCGGGCGGTCATCGGCTTCGCGGTGGCTCCGGGGGTGCGGTTGAAGCCGTTCATCTGCCAGCGCACGGTGGCCGTCGAGCCGGCCTCCTTCTGCACGGCCCGCAGGGCGTGGAAGGCGACGAGCGCGTCGTCGGCGCCGATCTGCACCCAGAGATCGCCGTTGGAGCGGCGGGCGTCGAGATGGTCGGCCGAGAACGGCGGCAGCGGGTCGAGTGCCGGCGGGCGGTGGTCCGTCAGTCCCGTGCGCGTGAAGAAGGTGGCGCCGAAGCCGAAGGTGACGGTCAGCGAGGACGGCCCGGCGTCCAGCGCGATGCCGGTGTCGTGCCCCGTACCGTCCGCCGCGCCGCCGGTGGATTCACCGGCCATCAGCCGCTGTGCCGCGGCCGACCAGCGGCGCATCAGGGCCGCCGCCTCCTTCCGGCCGGCCCCGGGGGCCAGGTCGAAGGCGATGAGGTGGCCACGGGCCTGAAGCGGAGTGGTGATCCCCGGTTGATGTTTCCCGTGAAACATCACCTCGGTGGAGCCGACGGAGGTCAGCGCGGCCGGCGCCTCGTCCTGGGCCGCGGCATAGCCGGTGGCGCCACCGGCCGCACCGAGCACGAGACCGGTCGCCCCGGCCGCGCCGGCGGTGCCCAGGAGGCGCCGCCGGGAGATCGTGCCCGCCGCCGGGGCGTCGGCAGCGGGCTTGCTGCCCGTGCCGACCGACGGCTTTCCGCCGGTCCTTGTGGTGCTTCTGCTTTTTCCGCTCACGGTCCTGCTCAGCCGATCTTCACGTTCTTGTCGACGGTGGTCTGGTCGATGTCCGAGGTCCGCACGGTCACCGCGACGTTCCAGTCGCCGGCGATCGGGATCTGGACGCCGGTGGACGTCCAGTGGCCCTCGGTCAGCCGGACGGGTACGGCGGGCAGGGGCCCGATGTCCTTGGACTTCAGGGTGAAGGCGAGCTTCACCTCGGGGACGTCCATGGCCTTTCCGTCGATGCCGTCGATCCAGAGGTGCACCACGTTGGTTCCGGTGCGTCCGGGGTCCAGGTCCATGCGGACCGTGCCCTTGCCGTTCTTGCCGCCCGTGTCGAAGGGCAGCGTGAGGTTGACGGGGCCGCTCGCCGCGGGTGCGGCGGCCGGCGTGGACGAGCGCGCCGCCTCCTCCTCGGTACGGCCGGGCTCGGTCGAGGTCAGGATGGTGGTGACCGCCAGCAGCGCCACCGCGACGCCGACCTCGGCGAGCACGGAGCGGCGCAGGCCGGACCGGTCGGGGTCGGCGTCCCGTATCCGCTTCTTCTGCGCGGTCGCCACGGCGGCCTGCTGCCGGGCGAGCTGGGCGGTTCGCGCGGGGTCCTCGGCACCGGCGGAGTGCGGGGCCGCGGGAGCCGTGACCTCCGCCGCCTCCCGCTCCTCTTCCTCACCGGCCGTGCTCTCCGCCTCGGCCGTGGCGGACTCGGTTGCCTCTTCCGTGCTTCCGCCCGTCGCCAGCCGGGCGGTCCACCTGCGGGAGATCCCGGCGATCCCGACGAGGACGGCGACGAGCCCCACCTTCACGAGCAGCAGCTGCCCGTACCCGGTCCCGGTCAGCGCGGACCAGGAGCCGACCTGGCGCCAGGACTGGTAGATCCCGGTCGCGGTGAGCACGAGCACGCTGGTGAACGCGATGCGGGAGAAGCGCCGCACGGCGGCGGCGGTGATGTCGGGGGTGCGGTACAGCGCGACCAGCAGGGCGGAGAGTCCGCCCAGCCAGGCCGCGACGGCCAGCAGATGGAGCACGTCGACGGGCATGGCGATGCCCGGCTGGATACCGGTCGACGCATGCTCGGCCAGCGCCCAGGTTCCGGCGATTCCGGCGGCAATGACCGCACCGCCGAGGGAGAGGCCGAAGGTGAGGTCCTTCTTCTCGCGTTCGTCCTCGCGCTTCGCGTACGCCCCGAACAGCACCGCGATGAACAGCGCACTGGCGCCGAGCAGCAGCAGCCGCGAGACGAGCGCGGCGCCCGGCTTGGTGTCGAGGACCGCCTTCAGACCGTCGAGGTCGAAGGCGTCGCCGAGCTTCCCGGAACCGGTGTACGGGCTGCGCAGCAGCAGCATGGCGATCGTCGCGGCGGTGAGGGTCATCCAGCCGCGGACGACGAGGCGCTGCAGCGGGCGCGCGCCCGCCCCGCGCTGCCAGCAGGCCAGCACGAAGGCGGCACCGCCGGCGAGCACGATGAATCCGGCGTACGCGGCGTAGCGGGCGATGCCGTAGAGCGTGCCGACGAGGCCGCCGCCGGCCTCGTTGTCCGGGAGGGCGACCGTGGTCTCCGAGGGCGCGCCGATGGAGAAGGTGAAGGCGCCGGACACCGGATGGCTGTCGGCGGAGACCGCCTGCCAGGCGACGGTGTACGTACCGTCGGGCAGCCCGGTGTGCAGGGAGACGCCGTACTTCACGGTGGAGCCTGCGGTCAGGTCGCTCGGGGCCTTCTCAGTGTCGGCGCGCTTGCCGTCCGGGTCGAGGATCCGGATGGAGCCCTCGCCCATGGCGACCTGTTCGGAGAAGGTGAGCGTGACCTCCTTGGGTGCGGTGGCGACCACCGCCCCGTCCTGCGGATCGCTCCCGGTCAGCGCGGCGTGCGCCGACGCGGGGCCCGCGACGGCCAGCAGCAGACCGAACACCACGCCGGCCAGCGCGGCGAGGAGCCCGGCGACGGCGAGCGGCCGCCGCCGGGCGGGTGCGGATATGGACGGGGCCGGCCCGAAGGGCGGGGCGGTGGCTGTCATGGTCGGTCAGTCCCTCACTGCTTCTTCGGGTTGTGGGTGGTCTCCTTCACGGGAAGGTCGACCCTGATGGGGCCGGCCTTCTCGAAGTGCAGTTCCACGGACACCTTCTGGCCCTGCTTGGGCTGCTGCTTGAGCTTCGCGAACATGATGTGGTTTCCACCGCGTTCCAGGTCCAGCTCACCGCCCGCGGGTACGTCGAAGGACGTCACCATGCGCATGACCTGGTTCTTCGTCTCGTGGATCGTGACGTCGTCCGACAGCGGACTGGTGACCGAGGTGAGCCGGTCCGAGCTGCCGCCGTTGTTCTTCACGACGAGGAAGCCGGCCGCCATGTCGCTGACGGGCTGCGGCATGAACGCGCCGATGACCTTCAGTTCCGGTGTGCTGTCCGAGGTGGAGCACCCCGCCAGCGTCAGACCCGTGGAGAGGGTCAGGACGCCGGCGAGGGTGGTGCGGCGGTTCACGGGTTCTCCCCCTTGACGATCTTGGGGAGGTCCTTGGTGTAGTCGTCGGGCGTGGTGTCCTCGCTGTACAGCACGTACCCCTGGTCGGTCTTCGGGGAGAAGGCGATGACCTGGGAACCGTGCATCGAGACGATCGTGCCGTCCTTCTCCTTCTTCGGTGCGTCGATCCCGATGCCGATCTGCCGGGCGCCCGCCTGGATGGTCGGGAAGTCGCCGGTGAGACCGATGAAGGACGGGTCCTGGGACTTGAGCCAGCTGCCCAGGGAGGACGGGGTGTCCCGCTCCGGGTCGGTGGTGACGAAGACGACCTGGAGCTTCTCCTGGTCGGCCTTGGGGAGGGACTTCTTGGCGACGGCGATGTTGCTCATGATGAGCGGGCAGACGTCGGGGCAGTTCGTGTAGCCGAAGTAGATGAGCGTCGGCTTGCCCTTGGTCTTCTCGCGCAGGTCGTACTTCTTGCCGTGCGTGTCGGTCAGGACGAGGTTCGGCTTGGTGAACGGCTGGTCCAGCACCGTCGCGGCCTGGGTCTTCGCCTCCACCGACACGTCGGCGATGGGCTTCTTGCTGTCGTTGTCACTGCCGCCGCAGGCGGACAGGGTGAGCGCGGCCGCGGCGACGAGCGCCGCGGCCAGCACAGACTTCTTAACCATGGAGCACTGTTTCCTGATGGGTCGGTATTACGGGTGGGGCCAGGGGTGATCAGGCGGTGCGGCGACGGCCGGCCAGGACGCCGAAGGCGACGCCCGCGACGCCGATGACGATGCCGACGATGCCGAGGACGCGGGCGGTGGTGTCACTGGAGGAGGACGACGCGGAAGCCGTCGTCTGCTTGTCCTTCGCGGCGGCGTCCTTGTCGGCGGCGCCGGAACCGGAGGCGGCGGTGGCACCGTGCGCGTCGTCGGCGGCCGCCGTCAGCTTGAGTACGGGAGCGGGGCTCTCGGGCTCCTCCGCCCCGTCCTTCGGCTCCTCGATCCAGCGCACGACCTCCTTGTTGTCGTACGTCTGGATGGCCTTGAAGACCAGCTGGTCGGCGTCCTCGGGGAGCTGGCCGACGGAGAGCGGGAACTGCTGGAAGCGGCCGGGCTCGATCTTGCCGCCGTCCGCGGTCCAGGTGACCTTGGAGACGGCCTCGTTGATCTTCTTGCCGTGCATGTCGAGCGGCTTGGCCAGCTTGCTCTTGGTGACGTCGATCTTCCAGCCGGGTACGGGCTGCGGCATGACGGACGCCAGCGGGTGGTCGGTGGGGAAGTTGACCTCGAGCTTGGTCGTCGAGGCGTCGTCGCGCTCGTTGGGGACCTTGAAGTTGATGACGGCGTAACCGCCCTTGGCGGCCTCGCCCTGCGGCTGGACGCTGACATGGGCGGAGGCCGTACCGGCGAGGATCAGCACGGTGGACGCGGCGACGCCGCCGGCGAGGGCGATGCGGGAAATGTTCATGGCAGGGATCACTCCACGGATGCACGAAGGAAGGGTGCTCCGGCGCGCGGGTGCGCGACGGCATCGCGACACCGCTTCCGTTCTTGCGTGGAGGGCGTCGCGTCAGGCTGCGAGGGTGAGTACGGGAGGCGGCCCGCGCCTGATCACCATGTGCTGCAGCGGATCCCCGGTGACCGGCGACGGCGCGTCCACGGCGGTACGGGGGGTGCACGGCCCGGTCGTCGGCCCGCCGGGAAGCCCGGCGCGCAGGGCGGCCACGAGGACGAGCGCGGCCCGCAGCGCCCGCAGCCGGGCCCCGGCCGCCACCTGCTGGGCGCCGTGGGCCGACAGCCGGGCGATACGGAACAGGGCGATCTCGCCGCGCCGCAGCAGCCAGCCCGCGGTGAGCGCGGCCAGCAGGTGGCCGAGCAGCATGGGCAGGGTCGGCAGCATTCCGACGACGTCGGCGACGGTGCCGCCGGCCGTCGCGGAGGAGGCGGCCGCCATGTGCTGGTGAGCCTGGTCGGCCACCGACTGCGGGTCGATGCCCGCGGTGGTGACGATGCGGTGGGCGTCGGCCGCGTTGAGCTGACCGGGCCCGGCACCGCAGACGAGGCTCGCCGCGAACCGGACCAGGGCGTCGTCACCGCCGGCCGTGGCCTGGGGCGCGGCGGTGTGCGTCCCCACGCCGAACAACGTGTGGAGGGCGACCTGTCCGCCGGCCAGGGCCGCGGCGATGGACGGGAGTGAGCGCTCGCGGCCGGCGAGCGGGACGGCCACCGCGAGGATTCCGAGGAATCCGGCGAGCAGCGTCCACCAGGGGACGGTCGCACAGGCGGCCATGGTGTGCCCGGCAGCGGACAACGCGACACAGACCGCGGCGAACACCGCGGCCCTCAGCAGCCGCATACCGGCTCCGGCGCGTCCCACAGACGTAGTCATGGCCGGGACATCATCGCACTGAGGCCCCGCCCTCCGTACGGCAGGTCCGGAAGGTCACCTTCCGCCCGAATGCCCGCGCGCGGGCCTGTTCGGACTGGTTACTGACGGGGCAGAACGGTTCTGTGGGCCGGGGATGCACACGTGTGGCGAGCGCGGGTATCCGCCGAATGAGCGGTCTCACATCCCGTCCGTGCTTACGAACGGCCTCGGGCGGCAATACGTATCGGTATGTCGAGCCGCAGCCAGGAGGCTGGAGCATGAGCATCTGGTGGTCACTCCATTTGCGGCGCGAAGCTGCGAGCGTTCCGCTCGCCCGTCGGTTCCTGCTGGGCACGATGGAATCCGCGGGCGTGGACCCGGACATCTCCTTCGACCTGTCGCTCGCCCTGAGCGAGGCCTGCGCGAACGCCGTCGAGCACGGCGGGGCGCACGGTGACGCGGGCGATGTCCTGAACGACTGGGACGCTTGGGACGCCTGGGAGGAGCCGTCCGGTACGGCCTGCGGGCAGTACCGGGTCACCGCGTATCTGGACGGCGAGAAGTGCCGTATCGAAGTCGCTGATTCGGGACCGGGCTTCCCCGCCAGGCGTGTGCTTCGCACCGCCGCACAGCCGGACGAAGCGGTTCCGCTGCCAGGGTCCAAGCAGCCGCACGGACCGCAGTACGCCGAGTACCCGCCGCTCACCGCCGAGGACGGGCGGGGGCTCTGTCTGATCGAGCAGCTCGCCGATCACGTCCACTTCGGCAACAGGCCGGGGCAGGGCGGCGCGGTGGTCAGCTTCGACAAGGTCCTGAAATGGCGGGAGGGCGCCCTGCTCATGGCGTCCTGAGCGGGGCGCCCTCCGGCGCGTGGAACGGGGGGTCGATCAGCCCTTGAGCCGGGCCATCCACGCCTCGACCTCGTCGGCCTGCCGGGGCAGCTTGTCCGAGAGGTTCCGGTTGCCGTCCTCGGTGACGAGGATGTCGTCCTCGATCCGGACGCCGATGCCGCGGTACTCCGCGGGCACGGTCAGGTCGTCGGCCTGGAAGTAGAGGCCGGGCTCGACGGTGAGGCACACGCCGGGCTCCAGCGTTCCGTTGACGTACGACTCGGTCCGCGCGGCGGCGCAGTCGTGGACGTCCATGCCGAGCATGTGGCCGGTGCCGTGCAGGGTCCAGCGGCGCTGGAGACCCAGCTCCAGGACCTTGTCCACGGAGAGGTCGCCGAGCAGGCCCCACTCGACCAGCTTCTCGGTGAGCACGCGCTGCGCGGCGTCGTGGAAGTCGCGGAACTCCGCGCCGGGCTTCACCGCGGCGATGCCGGCCTCCTGCGCCTCGTACACCGCGTCGTAGATCTTCCGCTGCAGCGGCGTGAACGTGCCGTCGATGGGAAGGGTGCGGGTCACGTCGGCGGTGTAGAGGTCGTTGGTCTCCACACCGGCGTCGAGCAGCAGCAGTTCGCCGGAGCGCACCGCGCCGTCGTTGCGCACCCAGTGCAGGGTGGTGGCGTGCGGGCCCGCGGCGCAGATCGAGCCGTAGCCGATGTCGTTGCCCTCGATGCGGGCGCGGAGGAAGAACGTTCCCTCGATGTAGCGCTCGCTCGTCGCCTCGGCCTTGTCGAGGACCTTCACGACGTCCTCGAAGCCGCGCGCGGTGATGTCGCAGGCCTTCGCCAGCTCGGCGATCTCGAACGCGTCCTTGACCAGGCGCGCCTCGGAGAGGAAGACCCGCAGCTCCTCGTCGCGCTCCGCGGTGACCTTGTCGGTCAGCGCGGCTTCGATGCCCGCGTCGTGACCGCGGACGTTACGCACCGGACCGGTGGCCTCGGTCAGCGCGGCGGGCAGCTCGCGGACGTCCTTCGCCGGGATGCCCAGCAGGGTCCCCGCCTCGGTGAGGGAGTGGCGGCGGCCGACCCAGAGCTCGCCCTGCCCGTCGAGCCAGAACTCGCCGTTCTCACGGTCGGAGCGCGGCAGCAGGTAGACGGTCGCCTCGTGGCCCTCGCCCTTCGGCTCCAGGACGAGAACGCCGTCCTGGGTCTGGTCACCGGTCAGGTACGCGTACTCGGTGGAGGCGCGGAAGGCGTACTCGGTGTCGTTGGACCGCGTCTTGAGCCGGCCGGCCGGGATGACCAGCCGCTCGCCGGGGAAGCGCGCCGAGAGCGCGGCACGGCGGTCGGCGGTGTGGCCGGCCTGGGCGATCGGCTCCAGACCGTGCAGCTCGGTGTCGGCCCAGCCGGACTTCATGTTCGCGGCGAGCTCATCGGAGACGCCCGGGTACAGGCCGTTCTTCCGCTGCTTGACCGGCTCGGTCTCTTCGGTCTCCGGGTTCTCCGGGGTGAGCTCCTCAGACACGACTTCGACTCTCCTTGATACGACACTGGACCCTCTCCATCGTACGGGCGTACGGAAGGGGGCCCAGGGCCGGAAGGCCTCTTACCTGCGAGGGCTCCCGCACCGGCCCGTACGGGGCGGCTCAGTCGAAGCGGGCCGCCAGCAGGACCACGTCCTCGGTGTCGTCGCCCTGGTCGATCCCGCCGGGCAGCACGGTGCGCACGACATGGTCGGCGACCGATGCGGCGTCGTGGCGCAGCGCCTTCGGGACGCTCGCCGCCGCCGAGTGGAGCCGTGCGAACGCGCGGTCCATCGAGTCGCCGGCCCGGCGCAGCAGCCCGTCGGTGTACAGCAGCACGGTCTCGCCGGGCGCCGGGGCGATCTCCACGCTCGGCGCCTCCCAGCAGGCCAGCATGCCCAGCGGGGCGGAGAGGGTGGTCTCGACGAACTCGGTGCGCCGGTCGCCGACGATGAGCGGCGGGGTGTGCCCGGCACCGGCAAGGAGGATCTTGCGGCGCGCCGGTTCGCAGTAGGCGAAGAGCGCGGTCGCGGATCGGGACGGTTCGGTCAGCCGCATCAGGAGTTCGAGGTCGGAGAGGACCGCGACCGGATCCTCGCCCTCCATCACCGCGTAGGCCCGCAGACCCGCGCGCAGCCGTCCCATGGCGGCCAGGGCGCTGGGTCCGGAACCGCCCACCGAGCCGACGGCGAGACCGAGTGCCCCCTCCGGCAGGGCCAGCGCGTCGTACCAGTCGCTGCCGCTCTGCGGTGCCGCGTGATGGCGTACGGCCAGCTGGACGCCGGGGACGCGGGGCAGCCGGCTGGGCAGGAGCTCCTCGGCGATGGTGGCGACGTCGGTCCTGGCCCGTTCCAGTTCCAGCAGGCGGGCCAGGTGTTCGGCGGCGTATCCGGCGTACAGGCCGGCGAGGTGGCGCTGGCGCTCCAGCGGTTCGGCGGGTTCGTCGTAGAGCCAGACCGCGGCGCCCAGCCGTCCGGTGCGATCGGTGGTGATCGGCAGCGCGTAACTGGCGGCGTAGCCGAGGCGGGCGGCGACCTCGCGCCTGCGGGGGTCCAGGCTGGTGTCGCCGAGCAGATCGGGGGTGGTCAGCGGGCCGTCGGGGTTGGGCAGACCTTCCAGGATGCGGCCGTAGGAGGTCGCGCTGCGCGGCACCGTCTCGATCTGGCCGAGCTCCGCGTGGGCCAGCCCGAGACCGATGGTGCTGACGGGGCCGCGGAGGTCCGACGGTTCGAAGACGATCAGTCCGCGGCGGGCGCCGACCAGGGCCGCTCCGGCGTCGAGCAGTTCGTGGAGGGCGTCGTCGAGGGTGCTGGTTCTGGCCAGCCGTTCGGTGAGCTCGTGCAGCGTGGTGAGGTCGGAGACCCAGCCCGCCAGACGGTCCTGGATGAAGGCGCCGGGGGCTGCGGGCACCTCGGAGAGAGGCCCGGCAGTGTGCGCCGAAACCGGAACTGTGGGATCGATTCCAGCCACTTTCGGCAGGTGTGGGGCGCTCATGGTCGCCGGCTTTCCGACTGGTGTGTTTCGTCGAATAGCATCGCAAACCCCCATGTCATTCTGCGCCGCTATCAGTGCATCCACATGTACACGCACAAGTAAGGGGATGTCCAGCATTGTCCCCACGGGATTTGTGGTGTCCACGCGACTACTAACTTGGCCAAAAAATGCACCCCGTGGCTGCCATTTGAGGTCGACTGGGTCTGCTCGACGGGGGTTGCCCCCGGGGTGACGTCCCAGAGGGAGCGTCATTCCGGGCATGCTGGGTACGTAAATCGGTAGATGATCGGCAGATGACCAGGGGCGGTTCCGACCGCCTCCGGAACCTGGCAGCGGGCCCGGACGTCCTCACTTGTGACGGCCACGCCCCGCCCCCGAGTGGCAAGGCCGCACGACGGACGGCAGGCGCCGCACGCGCCCTGCACCTCGCCATGATCCCGACCGGAACCGGCTCGATTCGGCTCAGCACAGCTCACGCTCGGTACCGACGATTCACCCGTACCGCAGGCTCGACGAGCATGTACACAAAGTAAGCATCTACACGCGTGGTGTGACCTACACGCGGTGTGATGTGGACCCTCGGCGTTCAACGGAAAGGAACGAGCGCTCATGCGCGAGATCCTCGGAAGGCGACGCAGGCTCCGGTTCGGACGCAGGGGCGGGACCGCCCGGCTCGACGCGGCCCTGACCTGTGCCACCGCATGGCAGTGGCCCGTGCTCCCAGGGGCGGGACTCCAGGCGGCCGGCAGCCTCGGTGACCGCGGCCGCGGCTGCGCCTGCCCCGATCCCGAGTGCGCCGTGCCCGGCGCGCACCCCTTCGATCCCGGACTGCTCGCCGCGACCACCGACGCCCGGATGGTGCGCTGGTGGTGGACGAACCGGCCCACCGCGCCGGTCCTGCTGGCCACGGGCGGGCGTGCGCCGTGCGCACTGAGCCTGCCTGCCGTGGCCGGCGCCAGGGCGCTGGCCGAACTCGACCGGATGGGGCTGCGACTGGGCCCCGTGGTGGCGACCCCGACCCGGTGGTCGTTGCTGGTGGCCCCGTACACCCTTGAACGGCTCGGCGAACTGCTGCACGCCCAGGACTGGGTGCCCAGCTCCCTGCGGTTCCACGGGGAGGGCGGCTATCTCGTCCTGCCGCCGTCCGAGATCGGCACGGGGCAGGTGCGCTGGGAGCGGGCGCCGGAGCGCATCGGACGCCTGAGCCTCGGCGGGGCGTCGGTCCGTGCGGCGGCATCGCCGTGGCTGCCGGATGTGGGGGCGGTTCTGGACGCGCTGGTCGAGGCGAGCAACAGCGCCCCGGACGGCGGAAGCCGGCTCGCCTACTGAACGGCGGGCGGCGCCGCGCCTGCTCGGGGACGAGCGTCGCTACTGAACGGCGAGCGTCGTTACGGGACGGCGAGCGCCGCTACTGAACGGCGAGCGCCGCTTTGGGACGGCGAGCGTCGCTTCCGTTCTTGATCTCTGTCTGTTCTTCTCGGTCCGTTTTCATTACCGAGCGCTGTCGGATCCCTGACGTATCCCTTCCGAGTGGTCGGATCGGTGTGAGCTTTTTCGGCCATGCAAAGTCTGCCGGTGCAAAGTCGGCCGGTGGTCGGCTTTCTGATGCCCCTTCCGGAAATCGTTCGAACCGTCTTCGAAGATCTCTTCGGTGGGCTGTTCCACGGCGTATTCGGAAAGGGGCCGGCCGATGACTTCTGTCCGATACCGAACGGTCCGGCCGAGCCGCGTCACCGTTTGCCGTCGCTGTCGACAGGGGGTCCAATAGGGCTGCCCCGGTGGCGGGTTGATGTTCCATCGCCTGTGGAGCCCTGGCGGAGCCGTCGGGAGGACGCGAGGCGCGAGGGCCGGACGCGTGGGTGGCCAGGGGGGCCTGACCGGGAAGCTGTGGGGGGCCTGTGCGCGGTTCGTGCGCCGTCTGGCGCGCCGTGTGCGCCGCCCCCGGACATGAGGATGCCCGATCGCTGGCGACGGGGGATGCACCAGCGACCGGGCTTCTAGAACGGTAACAAGAGATCTGCCGTTCGCAAATTCGATCTCGCGTATTCGGACAGCGATTTACCTGCCAGTACGCCGAGTTGTGACGGGAGTCACCGTTCGGGCCGGGTGACGGTCACTGTCAGCTGAGGGTCACCTGGCGGTTGGTGAGCCCGCCGCGCGCCCGTCGCTCCTCGGCGGTGAGCGGCGCGTCCGACGCGAGCGCCGTCGCGAGCTGCTCCGCGAACGCGGCGGCGGGCTTCTCGCACTCCTCGGCGCCCATCGCGCTCGGCAGGTCCCAGACGGGGACCATCAGGCCGTGGGCACGGAAGGAGCCGACCAGCCGGGTCCCCTCGCCGAGGGAGGAGGCGCCGGCGGCGTGCAGCCGGGCGAGCGCGTCGAGGAGCTGCTCCTCGGGGTGCGGCATGACCCAGCGCAGATGGTTCTTCTCCGGGGTCTCGCACCAGTAGGCGGCGTCCACCCCGGACAGCAGGACGGTCGGGATCGCCGCGTCGTTGGCCCGCTCCAGGGACGCGGACACCTCGGCCGTGGCGTTCTCCGCGTCCGGCACCCAGAACTCGAATCCGGGGTGCACGACGGGCGAGAACGCGGCGTCGGCGTCCAGCACGTCCTGCAGCCGCGGACCGTCGGCCGGAACACGCCGGGCGGCGACGGGCGAGCCGGGCTCGGTCTCCAGCGCGCGCTGGAGGGTGTCGGCGAGGTCGCGGCTCAGGTCGCCGGAGGAGGTGTCGTTCTGCAGGGCGAGCAGGACCGAACCGTCGTCGCGGCGCAGCGCGGGCCACGCCATCGGCAGGACGGTCGCGAGCGTCACCGACGGCACACCGTCGGGCAGGCCGCCCTTCAGCGTCAGTTCGACCGTGGCGGCGGGGACCAGCTCGCGCAGCGCGACCCAGTCGCATTCGCCGGCCAGGCCCTCGAAGGGGCGCTGGACGAGCTCGGTCACGGCCTGGGCGGCGGCACGGCCGTGACAGGCCTTGTAGCGGCGGCCCGAACCGCACGGGCAGGGCTCGCGAGCCCCGACCACCGGGATCTCGCCGTCCTTGAGCTGCTGCTTCCCGGCCTTGGTCTGAGGGCGCTTCTTCGCCATGGTGGGCTTTCTCCCGATTGCGACAGTGCGGTCTGGGCCGCGAGCCTAGCCGCCCGCGCACCGTCCGGTGGCACGGCTGCCCCGAGATCCGCGCCCGCCGATGTCCGATGATCGGCACGCGCGATGCCGACCGGGTTCCACGCCGGTGGGACCGTCCCGGGAGGCGGCGTGGGCCGGCGCCCCGGTCAGCCCGCGTCGTCGAAGGCGTCGGCGAAATCCAGCCCGTCGAGGCCCGCGCCGGTCACCGCGGAGCCGGTGCCCGCGGGTGCCGTCCCGGCCGGTGTCCGGCCGTTGGGCCGTGCGCCCGGCCGTTCCTCCGGGTGCCCGTGACCCTCGTTGACCAGCACCCAGACGGTGACCTCGCCCGAGGAGTCGTCACGCACGCCCCACGCCTCGGCGAGGGCGCTGATGATGTTGAGCCCCCGGCCACCGCGTGCGGTCACCGAAGGAGTGGCCGGAACCGGCCGGGTCGGGCCGCCACCGTCGGTCACCTCGACGGTCAGACCGCCCGTTCTGTCGACGCGCCAGGCGGCGCGCACGTCCCCGTCCCCCACATCGGTGTGCCGGCCCAGTGGCCTGCCGTGCCGGCAGGCGTTGCTGAGCAGTTCGGAAAGGATCAATACAGCATCGTCGACGACCGAATCCGACACCCCGTAGCTGCGCAACTGCTCACGCATCCGGTGCCGTGCCTGACCCACGCCCGCAGGGCCATGGGGTACGGCCATGCTCGACGACGTGGGCACTTCCTGTGCCACCACCAACGCCACCCCCGAGACCTCCTTTGCCCCACGCCACGGAGTGGATGCCCCCCTGACGTGGACCGGAAACCGGCCAATGGCCTGCCAGTGACGCACTCGTAACGATCGAGCACACGCCGAATGCGCCGGTGTACTCCGTGTAACTGATGTTAAGAGCGTCCCAGTTGTGACAGAACCTGTTTTGGGCGATTCGTGATGATTGCCTCGACGCCGAGCCGGATGCAGAGCTCGACATCCTCCGGTTCGTTCACCGTCCAGACGTGCGCCTGCCGTCCGGCGCGGTGCAGGCGTTCGATGTATCCCGGGTGGCTGCGTACGATCCGCATCCCCGGACCGGCGATGCGGGCCCCGGCCGGCAGCCGCCCGTCGCGCAGCCGCGGGGAGACGAACTGCATCAGGTACACGGTGGGCAGGCCGGGTGCGGCGGCCTGGATGCGGTGCAGGGAGCGGGCCGAGAAGCTCATGATGCGGACCGGCGAGGCCTCGTCGGCGGGCGGCGCGTCGAGCTCGAAGCGCTTCAGCAGGTGCAGCAGCCGCTCCTCGACCTGGCCCGCCCAGCGTGTGGGGTGCTTGGTCTCGATGGCCAGCTGGAGCGGCCGGCCGGCGGCTCTCGTCTCGACGAGGAGTTCGAGGAGGCGCTCCAGGGTGAGTACGGAGGTGAGCTCGCCCGGCACCGGGTCCCAGTCCGGGGACTCCGACTCCTCGCGGTCCTTCCACGACCCGAAGTCGAGTGCGGCGAGCTCGTTGAGCTCCAGGGCGGAGACCGCGCCGCGGCCGTTGGACGTGCGGTTCACCCGGCGGTCGTGTACGCATACGAGATGACCGTCGGCCGTGAGCCGTACGTCGCACTCCAGGGCGTCGGCGCCGTCCTCGATCGCCTTCCGGTACGCGGCCAGGGTGTGCTCGGGGGCGTCGTCGGACGCGCCCCGGTGTGCGATGACCTGGATGGGATGCTGCTTGGGGCGCTGCTGCCGTGCTTGGGTCACCCGCGCCATGGTGTCACCGGGAGACCATGGGTGAGCGCACCTGATGAAGTCGGACCGTTTTGTCCGATGTAAAGGCCCGTGCGCAGATGCACAGGTCCTGTTTACAGTGGCCTGACGTGCTGTGGGAAAAGCTGACTCCAGACACGTACACAGCGGATCTCTTGCCGAATGATGATGTGGAACCGAGGAGTAAAGAGCTGTGAGCACAGAGAACGAGGGCAACGAGGGCAACGCGGCCGAGGCCGCCCCGTCCGTTCCGTCCGCACCTCCAGTGCCGGCCGACGCTCCCCAGGGGCCCCCGGAGAGCGCGCCCGCCGCCCCGCCGCATCCGGATGCGACGGCGACGCAGCAGCAGCCGCACTCCCCCGCACCGGACCCGGCGACCGCTCCGATGAACCCGGTCCCGGCGGCCGCGCCGCAGTACGCGCCGCCCGCACCGCAGGCCGCGGCCGACGCCGGCTGGCCCCCGCCGCCGCCCGCCGTCCCGGCGTACGCCCACCATGCGCAGGGCGGCGGCCCCGTGTGGGGCGCACCCGGCCAGGTGCACGCGCCCGACGCGCCGCGCAAGCGGGGCGCGGGCGGACTGGTGGCCGCGGTGGTCGTCGCGGCGCTCGTCGCGGGCGGAGTCGGCGGCGCCCTCGGCTTCTGGGCCGCGGACAGCAACAACAGCTCGGACTCCTCCGGTTCGACCACGGTCTCGGCGTCGGGCAACCCGCAGGACCTCAAGCGCGACCCGGGGACGGTCGCGGGCGTCGCGGCCAAGGCGCTGCCCAGCGTCGTCACGATCGACGCGCAGGGCGGTGACGGCGAGGGCGGCACCGGCACCGGCTTCGTGTACGACAAGGAAGGCCACATCCTCACGAACAACCACGTGGTGGCCTCCGCGGCGGACAGCGGTCAGCTCACGGCGACGTTCTCCAACGGCAAGAAGTACGACGCCGAGGTGGTCGGCCGGGCCCAGGGCTACGACGTGGCCGTCCTGAAGCTGAAGAACCCGCCGCAGGGGCTCACCCCGCTGCCGCTGGGCAATTCGGACCAGGTGGCGGTCGGCGACTCGACGATCGCGATCGGCGCCCCGTTCGGCCTCTCCAACACGGTCACCACGGGCATCATCAGCGCCAAGAACCGCCCGGTGGCCTCCGGTGACGGCTCCGGCGGCAGCAACTCGTACATGAGCGCGCTGCAGACGGACGCCTCGATCAACCCGGGCAACTCCGGCGGCCCGCTGCTGAGCGCCGGCGGCGCGGTCATCGGCATCAACTCGGCGATCCAGTCGACCGGAAGCAGCGGCCAGAGCCAGGCCGGCTCCATCGGCCTCGGCTTCGCCATCCCGGTCAACCAGGCGAAGAACGTCGCACAGCAGCTGATCAAGACGGGCCAGCCGGTCTACCCGGTCATCGGTGCCACGGTGACGATGGACGAGAAGACCGGCGGCGCGGTCATCTCGGACCAGGGCGCGGGCGGCACGGAGGCGGTCTCGAAGGACGGCCCCGCGGCCCGGGCCGGTCTCAAGGCGGGCGACGTCATCACGAAGTTCAACGACACCGTCGTCGACAGCGGCCCGACCCTGATCGGCGAGATCTGGACCCACAAGCCGGGCGACAAGGTCACGCTGACGTACAAGCGCGACGGCAAGACGGCGACGGCGGAAGTCACCCTGGGCGAGCGCAAGGGCGACAGCTGACCGGCTAGGCTGTCCTCGCGCCGATCCGGTCCTCGTTGACCGCCGGCGCGGGGTGGGTTGCCCGAGCGGCCTAAGGGAACGGTCTTGAAAACCGTCGTGGCGCGAGTCACCGTGGGTTCAAATCCCACACCCACCGCAGAGAGACGGCCCCTGACCGGGTGAATCGGTCGGGGGCCGTTCGCGTGCCCGCCCGCGGTGAGGGCGCTGAGGGCATCCGGGCGCCCGGACTTCGCCGGTCGCCACTACCGGGCTGCCGGGCTACCGGTCCGCCGGTCCGCCGTCAGGCGGGAGGCTCGCAGCGGGTCGCGGTGAGGCGGGCCGCGGAGGCGATCGTGGCGCGGGCCTCGTGTTCGGGGAGGCCGGTGCGGACGGCGGCCCGGGTGAGGGCGTCCGCGAGGGCGTCGCCGAAGCCGTGTTCGTAGGCGCGGCAGGCCGCCCAGAAGAGCCGGGTGTTGCGCTGGCCCTCGTCCGCAGCGAGGACGAACTGGATCAGGCCGCCGCCCTGGTCGGTGTGGTCCGCGTGCCGGCGGGGGCGGGCCGGGGGAGTCAGGAGGTGGAGGAGGGCGCTCGGGCAGGGTGCGGGCGGGAGGGGGCCGGTTCCGGGAACGAGGCGGTAGGTGCCGTGGGCGGTGACCGAGCCCGGGCCGACCAGGTAGCCGCCGGTGCCGCGGATGTCGATGCCGGGGGCCAGGCGGCCGGCCGAGTTCGGCACGGCCACGTCGGGCGGGCCGGACAGCCAGATGTGGCGGCCGCCGCTGGGGGTGAGCACCGTGACGGTCGGCGGGATGGTGAACAGGTGCTGCAGGGCCAGCTGTTGCAGGGACGCCACGGAGTCGTTCCGGCCGGTCGCGTCGATGTCGAGGTCCAGGCCGATGAGGTGGTGCGGGGCGCGCCCGCAGGCGATGCCGTAGCCGGTGGCCCAGGGGGCGGCGGCGAAGAGGGCGCGTACGGCGACGGGGTCGGTGGTCGCGTCGTGGACACCGTGGCCGGGCAGGCCGCAGGCTCCCCGGCAGCTGACCGGACGGGTCTCGTGGCGGTGCGGGGAGCGCAGAGCGGGGAGCTTGGTGGCGGACAGCGGGATGACGGGGAGCCCGTGCTCCGCGGCGGAGAGCGCGTGGGCCAGGGCCAGGGTGGCGGTTCGCCGGTCAGTGGTGGCCATGGATCCATGTTCGTACTAATGTTCGAATAAGGGAAGGGGGGGCGGAGGGAGGTCGTCGGAGTGGCATGACGGAACGCTTCTTCTCCGGTGGGACAAGGGTTCTTCCGGCGTGCCGGGCTGACCTGCGAGTTCGATGGGTGTGGGGGTTTATCTTCGCTTCCTCATGCTTGCGGGGGAATCGGAGTGCATGGGTGGTTCGTCGGTGAGGTGCTGGGCAACTCTGATCTCGCGACGTCGTGACCATCACCCGGTCGGTCGGCCAACTGGCCCGGGATCAGCCTTACTTTCGGTTCCTGGAGGAATAGACATGGCAAGCATCCGTACCGCTCGTGCCCTCGCCGTTGTTGCCGCCCTGCCTCTCGCCGCCGTTCTCCTCAGCGGTGTGGCCCAGGCCGACAACGGCTCGTTCGCGAACGACGGATCGAACGCGGGAGTGGCCACGATCAGCGGCAGCGGGGTCGGTGGGAACAACCTCGGCAACTCGTCCACCTCGCAGCAGCAGGCCGTCGGTTCCGGGGCGTCGAACCAGAGCAACTCCGCCCAGGTGAACGGTTCCGCGTTCACCGCGATCGACCAGTCCAACCACAACCTGGCGGTGAACTTCACCAATCTCTGGTGAGCCGGTGACTGCCACGATCCGGTCGGGGGGTCGGGTCGCGGTGGGGGGAACGACGGCCTGTGCGGCGCCACTTCGGTGGCGCCGCACAGGCCGTTCGGCGTTTGGTGGATGGGTGGGCGGGCGGAACGGACGGACGGGCGAGCGTGCGGGCGGTCGTGCGCGAGCGGTTCGGTGTTGTCGGCGGTCGCGTGCCGGACGCTCGGCGCGGGGTGCGGTGGCGGGCAGGGGGGTAGCCGGGAATCGGGGCGGGTCCGGACGTCCGGTGCCTTGACAGCCGAACGGAATCTGACGGACAGTCAGAAACCCTGATCCTCGTGCCCGTTCCCGGGAGGCAGTCGCCGTGCATCTGGCCCCGACCGAGCGCCAGCGGGAGCTGCGCGCCGAACTCCGCGCCTACTTCCGCGACGTGATGCCCGACAGAAGCGGGCCCGCCGGCTCCACGCCCCAGGACCTGGACGCGCAGCGCCGGCTGCTGCGCCGTATCGGGTCCGACGGGATGCTCGGTCTGGGCTGGCCCGTCGAGTACGGGGGGCAGGGCCGGGGCGCGGACGAACAGTTCGTGTTCTTCGACGAGGCCTACCGGGCCGGCGCTCCGGTCTCCATGGTCACCCTCAACACGGTCGGCCCGACCCTGATGAAGTACGGGACCCAGGAGCAGAAGGAGTACTTCCTCCCGCGCATCCTCGCCGGCGAGATCGTCTTCGCCATCGGCTACAGCGAACCCGAGGCCGGGACCGACCTCGCCGCGCTGCGCACCAGGGCCGTCCACGAGGGCGACTCCTGGGTCATCGACGGTCAGAAGATCTTCACCAGCAACGCCCAGAACGCGGACTGGATCTGGCTCGCCTGCCGCACGGACCCGGATGTGCCCAAGCACCGGGGCATCTCGATCGTGCTCGTGCCGACGGACGCGCCCGGTTTCTCCTGGACACCCATCGAAACCGTGGGCGGGCTGACCACGACCGCCACGTACTACGACGGGGTACGGGTGCCCGGCACCGCGCTGGTCGGCGCGGAGAACGGTGGCTGGGGGCTGATCACCAACCAGCTCAACCACGAGCGGGTGGCGCTCGCGGCGATCGGCATGCAGGCCGAGGACTTCTTCGACGCGGCGCTCGCCTTCGCGCGCACCCCCGACCCGGTGACCGGGCGGCGGCCAGCCGACGAGCCGTGGGTGCGCTCCCGGCTGGCCGAGGCGCACGCCCGGCTGGCCGCGACGCGGTTGCTCAACTGGCGGCTGGTGGGGGACGTGGGCGCGGGGGCGCTGGCCCCCGGCGACGCGAGCGGCGTGAAGTTCACGGGAACCGAATCCGCCGTGGAGGTGTATCGAATGTGCCAGGAAGTCACGGGCGACGCCGGAACGGTGCGGGGCGGTTCGCCCGGTTCCTTCGGGGACGGGGAGCTGGAGCGGATGAACAGGGCGGCGCAGATCAACACCTTCGGGGGCGGGGTGAGCGAGGTGCAGCGGGAGATCGTCGCGACGATGCGGCTCGGCATGAAGAGGGGGAAGCGGTGACGGACGGGCAGGGCGTTCGGGACGAGCTGTACGAGCGGCTCAGGTCGTACGAGGGCCGGGCGGCCGCCACCGCGGGCGTGGGCAAGGACCTGGTCAACGAGCCGATGATCAGGCACTGGTGCGAGGCGATGGGCGACACGAACGAGGCGTACGCGGGGCCGGGCGCGATCGCGCCGCCCACGATGCTCCAGGCCTGGACGATGGCCGGCCTGTCGGGGTACGCGGACCGGAGCGGGGCCTACGACGAACTGCTGGGCCTCCTCGACGGGGCGGGCTGCACCTCCGTGGTGGCGACCGACTGCGAGCAGGAGTACCTGCGTCCGCTGCGGCCCGGCGACCGGATCACGTTCGACGCGGTGATCGAGTCGGTGTCGGAGCGCAAGACGACGAAGCTGGGGACGGGCTACTTCGTCACCACCCGGATGGACATCCGGGCGCAGGACGAGCCGGCCGGGACGCACCGCTTCCGGATCCTCAAGTACCGCCCGGCGAAACCCAAGGAGACGACGAAGCCGAAAGAGGCGGCGAAGCCCGGGGCGAAGGAGGCGGTGCGCGGCACGGACCGGGCTCTGCGGGCGAGGCCGGTGATCAACCGGGACAACGCCGGCTTCTGGGAGGGCGTCGCCGCCCGCCGGCTGCTGATCCAGCGCTGCGGGGCGTGCACCGCCCTGCGCTTCCCCTGGCTGCCCGGGTGCAACGCCTGCGGGTCGTCCGAGTGGGACACGGTCGAGGCGTCCGGCGAGGGCACCGTCTTCAGTTACGTCGTGATGCACCACCCCTCCTTCCCCGCCTACGGCGAGTCCGGCGAGGGCGGACCGTACGCGGTGGCACTGATCGAACTCGCGGAAGGCGTCCGGATGGTCAGCAACGTGCTCGGGGTGCCGTGCGACAAGGTGCGGGTCGGCATGCCGGTGCGGCTGGAGTTCCTGCGTACGGACGCCGAGTCGGTGCTGCCGGTCTTCCGGGGGAGTGAGGGCTGACATGGATTTCACACCGAGTGAGGAACAGGCCGAGGCACGCGGGCTCGCCGCCCGGATCTTCGGGGACCTGTCGACGCACGACCGTCTCGTCGCGGCAGGCAGCGGCACGGACGCCGCACTCTGGAAGGAGCTCTGCGAGGCCGGACTGCCCGGCGCCGTCGAGGAGATCGGACTCCTCGGACTGGTGCTCCTGCTGGAGGAGCAGGGCCGGACGACCGCGCAGGTGCCGTTCGCGGCGAGCTGTGTGTACGGCCTCCTCGCCGTCGCAGGGCACGGGACGGACGAGCAGCGCGGCCGGCTGCTGCCGCCGCTGCGGGACGGTACGGCGGTGGCGGCGGGGGCGTTCCCGGACCGCGGCTCCGTGCGCGCGGAGCCGGGCGGGCGGCTGAGCGGCAGCGTGCCGGTGGTGCCGTGGCTGCGGGACGCCACCCACGTCCTGGTCGCGGCCGCGGACCGGACGCTGTGGATCGTACGGACCGCGGATCCCGGTGTGCTGACCGAGCCCGTCGAGACCACGGCCCCGTGGTCGGCCGGCCGGCTCGTGCTGGACGGCGCTCCCGCGGAGCGGCTCGGGGGGCCGGGGGCGTACGAGGAGATGCTCGCCACCGCCCGGACGGCGTTCGCCGGAGTGCAGGCGGGCGTGTGCGCGGGCTCGCTGGCCCGCGCGGTCGAACACACCGGCACACGAGAGCAGTTCGGGCGCCCCCTCTCGACCAACCAGGCGGTCCTGCTGCGGGCCGCCGACGCGTACATGGACACCGAGGCGATACGGGTCACGGCGTACGAGGCGGCATGGCGGCACGACGAGGGGCTGCCGTACGGGGCGCAGGCACTGACCGCCGCGTGGTGGGCGTCCGAGGCCGGCAGACGGGTCGTCCACGCGGGACAGCATCTGCACGGCGGCACGGGTGCCGACCTGGACCACCCCGTGCACCGCCACTTCCTGTGGGGGCGCCAGCTCGACGCCCATCTCGGCAGCGGCGGCGAAGTGCTCCAGGAACTGGGCGGACTGCTCGTGAAGGAGGGACCGGAGTGAAGGCCGGTGAGGAACTGGCACCGCTGGAGATCGCGGTGACCCGCACGCTGATCGTGGCCGGAGCCGTCGCCTCCCGCGACTACCAGGACGTGCACCATGACGCGGAACTGGCGCGGGAGAAGGGGTCCCCGGACATCTTCATGAACATCCTGACGACCAACGGCCTGGTCGGGCGGTACGTCACCGATCACTTCGGGCCCGCCGCGGTGCTCAGACGCGTCGCCATCCGGCTCGGGGCGCCCAACTATCCGGGCGACACGATGGTGTTGAGCGGCACGGTCGTCTCGGTGGACGACGACGGGACGGCCGAGGTGGCGGTCGTCGGCGACAACGGGATCGGACGGCATGTCACGGGCACGGTGACCATCAGCGTTCCGGAGGGATCCGCATGAGCGTGCGCAGGGCCGATTCGCTCGGCGGGAAGGCGGCGGTGGCCGGGATCGGGGCCACCGAGTTCTCCAAGGAGTCCGGGCGCAGCGAACTCAAACTGGCCGTCGAGGCGGTGCACGCGGCGCTCGACGACGCGGGGCTCGTCCCCGCCGACGTGGACGGACTGGTCACCTTCACGATGGACACCAGCCCCGAGATCACCGTCGCCCAGGCGGCCGGCATCGGCGAGCTGTCGTTCTTCTCCCGCATCCACTACGGCGGCGGCGCGGCCTGCGCCACGGTGCAACAGGCAGCGCTCGCCGTCGCCTGCGGCGTGGCCGACGTGGTCGTCTGCTATCGCGCGTTCAACGAGCGCTCGGGCCGCCGCTTCGGCTCCGGGGTGCAGCAGCGGGAACCCACGGCCGAAGGGGCCGCGCTCGGCTGGAACCTGCCGTTCGGGCTGCTCACCCCCGCCTCCTGGGTGGCGATGGCGGCCCAGCGGTATCTGCACGCGTACGGGCTGACGCCGGAGGCCTTCGGCCACGTCGCGGTGACGGACCGCCGCCATGCCGCGCGCAACCCGGCGGCGTACTTCTACGGGAAGCCGATCACCCTGGCCGACCATGCCGCCTCGCGGTGGATCGTCGAACCGCTGCGGCTGCTCGACTGCTGCCAGGAGACCGACGGCGGGCAGGCGATCGTCGTCACCAGCGCGGAACGGGCCAGGGACCTGCGGCAGCCGCCCGCGGTGATCGTCGGGGCGGCGCAGGGCGCCGGGCGGGCGCAGGAGCAGATGACGAGCTTCTACCGCGACGGGCTGACCGGGCTGCCGGAGATGGGCGTCGTCGCCCGCCAGCTGTGGCGCAACGCGGGGCTCGGTCCCGCCGACATCGACGTGGCGATCCTGTACGACCACTTCACCCCGTTCGTACTGATGCAGCTGGAGGAGTTCGGCTTCTGCGGACCGGGGGAGGCCGCGGATCTCGTGGCCGCCGACGCGCTGCCCCTGAACACGCACGGGGGGCAGCTCGGGGAGGCGTATCTGCACGGGATGAACGGCATAGCCGAGGCGGTCCGGCAGATCCGGGGGACCTCGGTCAACCAGGTGCCGGGAGCCGCCACCTCCCTGGTCACGGCCGGTACGGGGGTGCCGACCTCGGGACTCCTGCTGGGCCGGGCCCAGTAGCGGTCCGGTCATGGCACGGCGAAGTGGCCGGGGCGTGGTGCCGGGCCGTCCCGCGGTGGAGAGTCCGGCCGTCCCGCGGCGAGGGCGTCGGCCAGTCCCGTACCGGATGGGTCCGCGCCGCTTCCGTGAGCCGGCCGGCGGTCTCGGGGACGACCCTGAGTACGGGAGGACGGCCCCTCCACCTACAGGAGGTGGACGCGGCGCCGGCCCTACTCCCTGAGGCGGACCCCGTTTCGGGACCTGGGGGCGATCCCCTCGGCGGCGCCCGCTCCTAGCGTGGAGATATGACCACGCCAGTCTGCACGGGCGCCTCCAGGGGAGCCGCTGCCACCACCGGGGACGCACAGCGCAGCCCGCGCGCGCCGCACACCGGCCACCCGCCGCGCGCCCCGCACGCATCGCCCGCCGCGCATCCGCCCCACGCGTCGCTCGCTCCCTACGCCGTGCCCCGCGCCCCGGCCCTCCCGCGCACCCCGGCCACCGCGAGAACGCCGTACGGCGCGCGGGCGCCCTACGTGCCGTACCCGTCGTTCACGTCGTTCGTGAAGGCCCGCGGTCCGGTGCTGCTGCGGGCCGCCCGCTCGCTCACCGCGAACCCGAGCGATGCCGAGGACCTGCTGCAGACGGCGCTGACCAAGACGTATGTCGCCTGGGAGCGGATCGAGGACCACCGGGCGCTCGACGGCTATGTCCGCCGGGCCCTGCTGAACACCCGGACCTCGCAGTGGCGCAAGCGCAAGGTCGACGAGTTCGCCTGCGACGAACTGCCCGAGCAGGAGGCGGTGCCCGGCCCCGACCCGGCCGAGCAGCAGTCGCTGCACGACGCGATGTGGCGCGCCGTGCTGAAGCTTCCGGACCGCCAGCGGGCCATGGTCGTCCTGCGCTACTACGAGGACCTCAGCGAGGCGCAGACCGCCGAGGTGCTCGGGGTGTCCATCGGCACGGTCAAGAGCGCGGTGTCCCGGGCGCTCGGCAAGCTGCGGCAGGACCCGGAGCTGTCACCCGTCCGGTGACCTGCCCGGGCCGCTTCGGCCTGCCGTCCGGCGAGGTGTCCGGGCTGTCCCGCGACGCCCCGGCCGGGACGGATGTTCCGGACGACACCGATTCGTACGCCCGGAAGTAGTGACATACCGCTCGGTATGTGCGCAGAATCAGCGGAACCTTACTGCCGCGTAGCGCCCACCGGGAGGACGCCGTGCTCAGCACCATGCAGGACGTACCGCTGACTGTCACCCGCATCCTGACCCATGGGATGACGATCCACGGGAAGTCGCAGGTCACGACCTGGACCGGAGAGCCCGAGCCGCACCGGCGCAGCTTCGCCGAGATCGGCCGGCGGGCCACCCAGCTCGCCCACGCCCTGCACGACGAGCTCGGCATCGACGGGGACCAGAGGGTCGCGACCCTCATGTGGAACAACTCGGAACACGTGGAGGCGTACCTCGCCATCCCGTCGATGGGCGCCGTCCTCCACACCCTCAACCTCCGGCTCCCCGCCGAGCAGCTGGTCTGGATCGTCGGGCACGCGGACGACAAGGCCGTCATCGTCAACGGCTCCCTGCTGCCGCTCCTCGCCCCGCTGCTCCCCCGGCTGACGTCGCTCGAACACGTCGTCGTGGCGGGCCCCGGTGACCGTTCCGTCCTGGACGGCGCCCCGGTGCGGGTGCACGACTACGAGGAGCTGATCGCCGGCCGGCCCACCAGCTACGACTGGCCCGAGCTGGACGAACGCCAGGCCGCCGCCATGTGCTACACCTCCGGCACCACCGGGGACCCGAAGGGCGTCGTCTACTCCCACCGCTCGATCTACCTGCACTCCATGCAGGTCAACATGTCCGAGTCGATGGGCCTCACCGACAAGGACACCACCCTGGTGGTCGTCCCCCAGTTCCACGTCAACGCCTGGGGGCTGCCGCACGCGACGTTCATGTCCGGCGTCAACATGCTGATGCCGGACCGCTTCCTGCAGCCCGCCCCGCTCGCCGACATGATCGAACGCGAGCGGCCGACCCACGCCGCCGCCGTCCCCACCATCTGGCAGGGACTGCTGGCCGAGGTCACCGCCAACCCGCGCGACCTCACCTCGATGGCCAACGTCACCATCGGCGGCGCCGCCTGTCCGCCCTCCCTCATGGAGGCGTACGACAGGCTCGGTGTCCGCCTCTGTCACGCCTGGGGCATGACGGAGACCTCGCCGCTCGGCACGATGGCCAACCCGCCCGCCGGGCTGACCGAGGAGCAGGAGTGGCCCTACCGCATCACCCAGGGCCGCTTCCCGGCCGGCGTCGAGGCGCGCCTGGTCGGCCCCGGCGGCGAACACCTCCCGTGGGACGGCGAGTCCGCCGGTGAGCTGGAGGTGCGCGGCGCCTGGATCGCCGGTTCGTACTACGGCGGCGCGGACGGCGAGGCGCTGCGTCCCGAGGACAAGTTCAGCGAGGACGGCTGGCTGAAGACCGGCGACGTCGGCGTGATCAGCGGCGAGGGCTTCCTCACCCTCACCGACCGGGCCAAGGACGTCATCAAGTCCGGTGGCGAGTGGATCTCCAGCGTCGAGCTGGAGAACGCCCTGATGGCGCACCCCGATGTCGCCGAGGCCGCCGTCGTGGCCGTCCCGGACGACAAGTGGGGCGAGCGCCCGCTCGCGACCGTCGTCCTGAAGGAGGGCGCCACCGCCGACTACGAGGCGCTGCAGACGTTCCTCGCCGACGCGGGCATCGCCAAGTGGCAGCTGCCGGAGCGCTGGTCGGTCATCGCGTCCGTGCCGAAGACGAGCGTCGGCAAGTTCGACAAGAAGGTCATCCGCAAGCAGTACGCGGCGGGCGAGCTGGACATCACCCGGCTCTGAGCCGTCCGAGCCGGGGCCGCTGACACGACGAGGGCGGTACGGGAGGTTCCCGTACCGCCCTCGCCGTGTGCGGAAGCAGCGCCTCCGGCGGTCAGTTCGTGCCGATCTTCGCGAGCAGGTCGACGATGCGGGACTGCACCTCGTCGCTGGTCGAGCGCTCCGCCAGGAAGAGCACGGTCTCGCCCGAGCTCAGCTTCGGCAGCTCGGAGGGGTTCATCTCGGCCGAGGTGTAGACGACCAGGGGGGTGCGGTTCAGCTGGCCGTTGGCGCGCAGCCAGTCCACGATCCCGGCCCGGCGGCGGCGTACCTGCATCAGGTCCATCACCACCAGGTTCGGCCGCATCCGGGTCGCGAGCGAGACGGCCTCGCTGTCCGTCGCGGCGCAGGCGACCTGCATGCCGCGGCGCTCCAGCGTCTGCGTCAGCGCGAGCGCGATGTCGCCGTTCTCCTCGATGAGCAGGACGCGGGGCGGATGCTGTTCGCTGTCGCGCGGGGCGAGCGCCTTCAGGAGTACGGCCGGGTCGGCGCCGTACGCCGCCTCTCGCGAGGCCTGCCCCAGACCGGCCGTCACCAGCACCGGCACCTCGGCCGCCACCGCCGCCTGGCGCAGCGACTGGAGCGCCTTGCGGGTGATGGGACCGGTCAGCGGGTCCACGAACAGCGCGGCGGGGAACGCCGCGATCTGCGCGTCGACCTCCTCGCGCGAGTGCACGATCACCGGCCGGTAGCCGCGGTCGCTCAGTGCCTGCTGGGTGGAGACGTCGGGCGCCGGCCAGACCAGGAGCCGGCGCGGGTTGTCCAGCGGCTCCGGGGGCAGTTCGTCGTCGACGGGCTGCGGGGAGGGCCGGTTGGCGACCTCGACCGCGCCGCCGGGCCCGTCCAGCGGCTCAGGCCCCTCGGCGGCTCCCTCGTCGGGCGCCCCTATCGCGTACGCGCGTCCTTCGGCGGCCGGAGCGGCGAGCAGTTGCCCGGAACCCTGGCCCTGCACGGTGCCGCCCGCACCGCCCATGCCTCCTGTGCCGCCGGGGCCGCTCTGCGCGGCGGGCGGCTGCGACGGTGTGGCGGTGGGTGCCGCGGGCCCCGCCGGCGGCAGGGCGGCGCGCTCGTTGCGGTCGCCCTCGGGCGGGGCGGCGAGCTTGCGGCGCCGGCCGGCGCCACCGCCGCCGAGCGTCTGGTTCTGCTGATGGGCGATGTGCTGGGAGAACGGCACGCCCTGCCCCAGCGTCCGCACGCTGAACGCGCGCCCCTGCGTCGAGTCGGACGAGCCGCCGGGCATGGGCGCCTCGGCGGGCAGCGGCTGCCGCCGCGCGTCCGGGCCGGGCGAGAGCGTCCGCGGACGGGTCCCGTCATGGGCGTCCGGGCCGGCGGGAACCGCGGGACCCTCCGGGCCTTCGGAATCGGCGCCACGGGCGTTGCCGGCCGGGGTCGTCCCGGTCGTGTGCGTGGTCCGGCCGGACCCGGGCAGCTCCGGATCGCCGCCGGGTCCGTCGGGCGTGCCCGGTGCGGCGGCAGGGCCCTGGCCCGACGCGTCGTCCGTGCTCCAGCCACCGGGCTGCGCGGGCGGGGACGGAAGGTCGGACGGGCTGCCGGGGCCGTTCGGGTCCCTCGGGTCGTACGGACCGGGCTGCCCCGGTGATCCGAACGGCGCGCCCGGCCCGTCCTGCTGGGGCGCGTCGGCGTGCCGCGCACGGCGCCGTCCGGTCGGGACGGGGTGCGCCTGCGGCGGGGTGTGGTCGTCGCCCGGCGCACCGGACACCGCGTCGTGGCGCCCGGGCAGCGAGGCGTCCGCCTCACCGGCGGTGGGCGGCACCCGGTCGGCGTCGGCGGGCGGGAGCGCGAAGGGGACGCGCGGGCCCGCCTCGGCCTGGGCGGCGCGGTCCTGGGCGGCCGACAGGGCGCGGCGCGCCCGCCGCCCGGTCGGCTGCTGCGCCGGAGCGGGCGCCTGGGGCGCTCCCGCGTCGGCCGGTGACGTTCCATGGGGCCGGGGGGCGTCGTGGAGGTCGGTGTAGGCCGCGGGGGCCGTGGACTGCACGGCGTTCACGGCGGCGGGAAGAGCCAGTTGGCTCTCGCCGCCCCGGTGCGCCCGGTGCCCGCCGGCGGGCACCGGCCGCTGGGCCTCGGCCGGAACGCCCTGCGGCGGCACGGTCTGCCCGCGCTGCGGCCGGCCCCCGGCACCCTGAGCACCCTCGGCGGCCGTCACGACGGACCCCTCCGAAGGAGAGGGCCCCGGGGAGGCGGGCAGCGCGAGGGCCTGGCCCGGCCCCTGCTGCCCGGCACCGTCCCGGTCACCGCTCTCCGCGGGACTGGGCCGCCCGCGCCTGCGCCCGGAACCCTCGCTGGGCCGGGCCGGCACGAGCGCGTGCGGATGTCCGGCCCCGGGCGCTGCGGCATCGGCGGAGCCCGGAAGGGCCCCGGCCTCCGGAACAGCCCCGTGGCCGGGCCCGCTCCCGGCCTCCCGGCGCGCACGCCGTCGCCCGGTCGGCTCGGCCGGCTCGGTTCCGGGACCGGCGGCACCGGGTTCGCCGACGCCGTCGGAACCGTCCACCGGGCTGTCCAGGAAGGCATCCGTGGAGGCCCTGCGCGCCCGGCGCCGCCCCCGGCCGCCCTCGGGAAGCGCGACCTCACCGGACGCCCCGGAATCGGACACCCCGGTATCGAACGCCCCCGGCCCGGACACCCCGGCCCCGGGCACCGTGGCCCCGGGCACGCCGGGATCGCCGTGGACCTCAGGGGGCACAGGCCCCAGGGCCTGCTGCTCGGGAGCCATCGGCGGCATGACGGTCCCCGCGCCCGCGCCGAGCGGGACCTCGAGGACGTACGCGCTGCCGCTCATCCCGGCCATCTCGTGCGTCTGGAGCACACCGCCGTGCGCCCGCACGATCCCGCGCACGATCGGCACGTGCACCGGGTCTCCCCCGGCGAAAGGCCCGCGCACCTCGATGCGGACCACATCACCGCGCTGGGCCGCCGCGACGACGACGGTCGAGTCGACGTAGCCGCCGCCCGGCACCAGCCGGGCCTTGCCGGTCGAGTCGACTCCGGCGACGTCCGCGACCAGGTGCGCGAGCGCGGTCACCAGCCGTCCCGCGTCGACCTCGGCCTCGATCGGCGGGGCATGCACGGCGAACTGGGCACGGCCGGGGCCGATCAGTTCGACCGCCGCGTCGATGCCGGCGGTCACCACGCCGTCGAGCAGCACGTTCGTCTTGACGAGCGCCTCGGAGCCGCCGTCCAGCCGCTGGTAGCTCAGCACGTTGTCGACGAGCGTCGTCATCCGCGCGTAGCCCGCCGCCAGGTGGTGCAGGATCTGGTTGGCCTCGGGCCACAGCTGCCCGGCCGGGTCGGCGGCCAGTGTGGACAGCTCGCCGCGCAGCTCCTGGAGCGGTCCGCGCAGCGACTCGCCGAGCACGGCGGTCAGCTGGGAGTGCCGGGCGGACAGGTCCGCGAGCCGCTCGGCCTGCTCCTCCAGCTCGGAGGCGTACCGCTCGGTGCGGTCGGCCAGCTCGGCGGCGTGCTGTTCCGTCAGCCCGGTGACCTCGGCGGTGTGCCGTTCGGTCAGTTCCGTGACCTCCGCGGTGTGGCGGTCGGTCAGCTCGGTGACCTCGGTCCTGCGCTGCTCGTCGAGCTCCTCGTACGGCCTGCGGTCGGTGAACGTCATGACCGCGCCGACCAACTGGTCGCCGTCGCGCACGGGGGCCGTGGTCAGGTCGACGGGCACCTGCGCACCGCTCTTGGACCACAGGACCTGCCCGCGCACCCGGTGCTTGCGCCCCGACTTGAGGGTGTCGGCCAGCGGCGACTCCTCGTACGGGAACGGCTCGCCCTCGGCACGTGAGTGCAGGATCAGCGGATGGAGCTCCTGGCCGCCCAGGTCGCTGGCGCGGAAGCCCAGGATCTGCGCGGCGGCCGGGTTCACGAGGACGACCCGGCCGTCGGTGTCCGTGCCGACGACGCCCTCGGAGGCGGCCCGCAGGATCATCTCGGTCTGGCGCTGCGACCGGGCCAGCTCGGCCTCGGTGTCGACGGTGCCCGACAGATCGCGCACGACCAGCATGAGCAGCTCGTCACCCGTGTAGCTGCCGCTGTACGAGCTCTGGACGTCGTTGTACGCCGCCTGCCCGTCCTCCAGGCTGGCGCTCGTCACCTCGACGGGGTACTCGTTGCCGTCGGTCCGCCGCGCGATCATCCGCGTGGGCTTGGTCCGGCCCCGCTCGTCCGCAGCCTCCGGCCTCCGCATCGACCCCGGGATCAGCTTGGAGTCGAACTCCGGCAGCAGATCGAGCAGTCCGCGACCCACGAGCGCGGTGCCCGGAGTCTCGAACATTTCGAGGGCGATGGTGTTGGCGTTGACGACCGTACCGTTGCAGTTGACGAGCAGGAGCCCGTCCGGAAGGGCGTCGAGTATGGCTGCGAGGCGAGCAGCGCCTCGGGATGGCCTGCTGCTCACGACGACGCTTCCTCCCTGATTACTGCACCTTGCCGACAGCGGGCCCCATCTTGCCCCTCGGGCCTCAGGCTGTCACTGGAGGAGTCTAAAGGCAGGGGAGGGGCAAGGGGCGGCGGATGAGGGGGAGCTCTCACCAAGGTTCTGTGCATACGGTGTACGACTCTGGCCCATTACGTGCCCCGCTACCCGCCCCGAATGCCGTGCAGCCGCAGCTCACCGCACGTTCGGGAGCACCGGCCGCAGGCTGTTCCAGCGCCCGATCTCGCACCCGTTGGTCCGGTCGAACGCGGAGTCGATGCTTCGCCCCTGCCACGTTCCGGTGATCCGGGCGGTGGCCGGTCCGCCGAACTGCTGCGTGCACATCGCGGCCCGGGACACCGGTGCGAACGGGTCCGCGCTCTCGCCCGGCAGCTGCGCCAGCCGGTCGCAGGCCTGCTGCGCCACCGGGTGGCTGCCGCCGGCCGGCTCACAGTCCAGCTCGTACGTGCCGTCGGCCGCCGGGTCCCCCGAGCCGGAGACGACGACGGTGAGGTGGGTGCCCTCGTCGTCGCTCTGCAGCACGGGCAGCGGCACCGGCAGCGGAAGGGGACCGGCCACGGCCGTCGCCGCGGGCGCGGCGGCGGACAGTGCGGCCAGCGACACGAGGGCGGTGAGGGCGAGACGACGCATCATGCGGGCTCCTGTGGTCGTACGTGCCGCCGGACCGGGCCGGCGGCGCGGGTAACGAAGGGCGGACGCCCCACCCCGACTAACGCTCCGCACGCCACGGCGTTGCGCAACCGCAGGCGCTTTGCTCTCGCGGCCGACTGCCTAGTACCGTAGGCATCGATTGGTGACGCAACGCTCAGCTGTGTCATCATCTGCACGCACCACCGCGCATGCGCGGGTGTGCTGGAGGCGTCGCCTAGTCCGGTCTATGGCGCCGCACTGCTAATGCGGTTTGGGTCTTAAAGCCCATCGAGGGTTCAAATCCCTCCGCCTCCGCTTGATCACCGAAGCCCCGGGCCAACGGCCCGGGGCTTCGGTCGTTCCCGGGTCCGAGCGGCATCCACCGGGAGGGTCTCGAACCGGTGATCTCGCAGCTCAGCAGGGGTGCGGCTAATGGATTTCGCGTCACGGCGCAGGTCATGTAATGTTGTTCTCGCAACGCCGACGGGGCAGAGAAAAGCCCGGAACGCACAAGCACTCGTAGCTTAACGGATAGAGCATCTGACTACGGATCAGAAGGTTGCAGGTTCGAATCCTGCCGAGTGCACAGCAGGCCAGAGGCCCCCAGGAGAAATCCTGGGGGCCTCTCGCGTTGCCCGTACAGCAGCGAAGTACGCCTTCTCAGCCCAGCTGCTCGGCCAGGCCGACGATGATGCCCTCCGGCCCGCGGAGGTAGCAGAGCAGGTAGCTGTCCTCGAACCGGGCGATCTCGCCGACGAGTTCCGCGCCGTGCGGGCGCAGGCGGGCGACGGTGTCCTCGATGTCGTCGACGGCGAACATGACGCGGTGCGTGCCCAGGATGTTGTGCGGCCGGTTGCGCGGTTCGTCGCTGGTCGCCTCGGGGCTCCGGTACCTCGCCAGTTCGAGCCGGCTGTGACCGTCCGGGGTCCGGATCATCGCGATGTCGCAGCGGACACCGTCGAGTCCGGTGCACTGGTCGGCGAAGAGGCCCTCGACCGTCCCCCTGCCCTCCAGCTCCAGACCGAGCTCCACGAAGAACGCGATGGCCGCGTCCAAGTCCTCGACGACGATGCCGACGTTGTCCATCCGCTGAATCGCCATGGTGGCTTCTCCTTCGTTCCGTGTGGCCGGTGGCGGCCCCTGATGCTCCTGGGACGGAGCCGGTGGCACGTTCTCGACATCCCCGGATCGCCCGACTCCGAATAGTCCGGGTCGTTTCCCGGGCGGGATTCGTCCGGATGGGTGTGACGGGCTCGTGGAGGAGGTGCTGCTGCGAGCTTTCGCCGGAGTGGGGCGTGGGCGTCCCGACGCCGGGCAATACCCCGCCCTCATGAGCCCGGTGGGGCGGCGAGAGGATCCGCACACCACAACGACGGAGACGAGGACGAGTCCGTGAACAGACAGACCCCGCGCAGCGCCACGGCCTTGTATGCCGCAGCCGCCACCTGCGCCGCCATAGGTGCCCTGCTGTGGCTGCGCAGCCGGACCGGCACGGCACCCAGCTTGTTCCTGGCCTCGTCCGCCCCGGACACCGACGGCAACCACCCGTCCTCCTGGCGGGTGTGGTCGCCGGTGGTGTCCGAGGAACGTCTTGGTGTGTATCTCCTCGCGGTGGCGCTGGTGGCGGCTCTGGCGGCGCGCCTGGTTGCCACCTGGCGCGAGTGAACCGTGCCGGAACGCCGTCGTCCGTCAGGCCTCGGCGTTGGCGGTGGTGGCCACCTGGGGCCCGGGCTCGGGGCGGAGTACCGGGCGGCGTCGGGTCGGGGCGCCGAGGGTGGGGTGGGCGACGCCCCAGGCCGCGCCCTTGCAGACCAGTTCCTTGTAGAGGGCGGCCGTCCTGCCGGTCAGGGCCGCGCTCACGGCGCGGTCGTCCGCGGTGACGTACTGGATGAGGCCTTCCCTGCGGCCCAGCGAGATGCACTGGTTGAAGTAGCGGAGCGGGGTCTTCGGCACCTTCGTGCCGGTCAGGCGGGCCGCGATGGCGTCGGCGGCCTGCCAGGCGGTGGGGACGCCCGAGGCGCACGACATCCGCAGGGGCTTGTCGCCGGGGCCCGCCACGAGGGCCGCGTCGCCGATGGCGTACACGTCCGGGTGCGAGAGCGAGCGCATGGTCGCGTCGACCGTGATCCGGCCGGTGTCGGAGACGTCCAGTGTGGTCGCCTCCGCGATCGGGTGGACCGCGAAGCCGGCGGTCCAGACGGCGACGGCGGCGGGGAGGGAGATGCCGTCGGCGGTGGTGACGGCGTCGGCCGTCACCTCGGTGATCCTGGTGTGTTCGTGGACCGTGATGCCGAGGCCGGCGAAGACCTTCCGCAGGTGCCGGGCGCCCTTGGGCGAGAACCCGTCGCCGAGGCCGCCGTGCGTGGCGAGGGCTACGGAGAGGTCGGGCCGGGCCTCGGCGAGTTCGGTCGCGGCCTCCAGGCCGGTGAGGCCGCCGCCGATGACGAGGACCTGCTCGCCGGCGTCCAGACGGTCGAGGCGTTCGCGGAGCCGGAGTGCGCCGGGGCGGCCGGCGATCTGGTGGGCGTGCTCGGCGGTGCCGGGGACGCCCTGGCTGTTCCAGCCGCTGCCGAGGGCGTACACGAGGGTGTCGTACGGCAGGTCCTCGGTGACCTCCTGCGCGTCGTCCTGCGCGCCGTTCACGTCCACGACCGTGACGCGCTTGCCGTCGGGGTCGATGCCGGTCACCTTCGCGTGCTTCAGTGCGACGCCGGTGCCCGCGAACATCTCGGCGAAGGGCCTGGGGGTCAGCTCCTGGCCCACCGCCAGCTGGTGCATCCGGACGCGCTCGACGAAGTCGGGCTCGGCGTTGACGAGGGTGATGGCGACGTCCTCGCGGCGCAGCCGCTTGGCAAGGCGGCCGGCGGCGATGGCTCCCGAGTATCCGGCCCCGAGGACGATGATGCGGTGCTGCTGCTGCATTTCCCTGCTCCTGTCTCGCGCGGGTTCGCCTCTTGAACCGGGCGGCCCGGCGATTTCTGACAGGGGGTGTGTGTGACCTGCGTCACGAGGGGCTAGAAGGCTCGGAACAGAGGGTCCCCGTGGTCGGAGGCCGCCCAGCGCCGGGTCGCGCGTTCGAGCTTGTCGGGGTTGACCTGGTTGCGGAACGCGGCGATGCCCTCGGCGGTGATCTCCAGGCACATCACGCCGATGACCCGGCCGCCCACGACCGCCACGACGGCCGGGAGGCCGTTGGCGGTCGTGGTGTGGACCTCGGGGGAGCCGCCGGCGATGTCGCGCTTGGCCTTGCTGGGCTTGAACAGACCGCGCATGAACGTCGCGACCGCGACAGCGCCCTCGAACGCCTTGGCGCGGGCCGGGACCTTGCCGCCGCCGTCGCCGATCGCGACGGCGTCCTCGGTCAGGAGCCGTACGAGCGGCTCGGTCCGGCCGGTGGTCGCGGCCGCGAGGAACTCCTCGACGATCCGCCGGGCGGCCGCCTCGTCGATCCCGGTGCGGGGCCTGCCGTGCGCGAGGTGCTTCTTGGCGCGGTGGAAGATCTGCTGGGTGGCGGCCTCGGTGAGGTCGAGGATCTCGGCGATCTCGCGGTGCGGGTAGCCGAAGGCCTCCCGCAGGACGTACACCGCCCGCTCGTTGGGGGAGAGCCGCTCCATGAGGGTGAGGACCGCGTACGAGACGGAGTCGCGCTGCTCGGCCGTGTCGGCGGGCCCGAGCATCGGGTCTCCGGCGAGCAGCGGCTCGGGGAGCCATTCGCCCACATAGGTCTCGCGCCGGGCGCGGGCCGACGTGAGCTGGTTGAGGCAGACGTTGGTGAGGACCTTCGTCAGCCAGGCCTCCAGGACCTCGATGCGGTCGACGTCGGCTGCCTGCCAGCGCAGGAACGTGTCCTGCACGGCGTCCTCGGCCTCGGTCGCGGAGCCGAGGAGCCGGTAGGCGATCGCCTCCAGACGGGGCCTGGAGGTCTCGAACCGCTCCACGTCCTGCACGCTCAGGGGCATGGACCGGATCCTAACGCCCGCCGCCGCACGGGTCCCGGGGGCGTCCCGGGCGATTCCCCGGCGGTCGCGGACGGGTTCTCACGCCGCGGCCGGCGGGATGTTCTGGTTGGCGTGGAAGAAGTTGTCCGGGTCGTAGGTGCGCTTGACCGCGGCCAGGCGGTCGTAGTTGCCGCCGTACGTGGACCGGACGCGGTCCGGGTCCTCCGCCTCCCCGAGGAAGTTGATGTACGCGCCGCCCATGGAGTGCGGGTGCAGCGCGGTCCAGTAGTCGACGCACCACCGGCGGATCCGTTCGGCGTTGGCCGGGTCGGGGTCGATGCCGGCGATGACACCGGACCAGGTGGCGTCCCGGTAGGCCCAGGGCGTCGCGGCGGGGCCGACCCGGTGGGCGGCTCCGTCGACCGGGTACAGGTGCATCGTCGACAGGCCGGTGGGCAGGTTGCGGCCGAACTCCGCGTGCACGTCGACCGCCGCGTCCGGGATCCCGTCGAAGAAGTCGCCGCGCCAGTACCACTGGAGCCCCTTGGGGATCAGCCCGTCGAACATGGTCTGCAGGGCCGGGTAGGGCATCGGGCTGGTGAAGTGGAACGCGGGCGGCGCCGGTTCCTCGACCGCCTTCAGCAGCTCCTCCAGCCGGCCGGACGCCGGGTCGGCCGTGCAGCACCAGACCACGCCGCACATCTTCTGCCCGTGGATCGCTTCGGGGAAGGGCGGTCCCGGCGGGACCGACAGGAGGGCGAAGAAGCCGTAGAGGTCCTCCGGCGCGGCGGGCAGGAACTCCCGGTACCAGCGCAGGACCTCCGCCGTGCGGTCGACCGGCCACACGGTCACCGCGACCCCGACCGTGCCCACCGTGTGCAGCCGGTACGTGAACGACGTGACCACGCCGAAGTTGCCGCCGCCGCCCCGCAGCGCCCAGAACAGGTCGGCGTGGTGGTTCTCGTTCGCGGTGACGAAGGTGCCGTCGGCCAGCACGACGTCCGCGGCGATCAGGCTGTCGATCGTGAGCCCGTATCTGCGGGTCAGATAGCCGTGTCCGCCGCCCAGGGTGAGGCCGCCCACTCCGGTCGTCGACATGATTCCGGCCGGCACGCCGAGGCCGAAGGTGTCCGCCGCGTGGTCCAGGTCGCCCAGCTGACTGCCCCCGCCCACCTGGGCCGTTCTGGCCTCGGGGTCGACGCGCACCCAGCGCATCGGGGACAGGTCGAGGGTCAGCCCGCCGTCGGTCAGGCACAGGCCGGGCCCGCTGTGTCCGCCGCCTCGGACGGCGAGGCCGAGCCCTGTCTCCTGGGCGAAGCCGAGCGTCGCCCGTACGTCCGCGACGTCCACGCACGAGGCGATGGCGGCGGGGCGCCGGTCGATCATGGCGTTGTAGAGGCTGCGGGACGGGTCGTAGTCCGGGTCCCCCGGCGCGACGACCGGGCCCCGCAGGGCCGTGCGCAGGGTGTCGAGGGCGGTTCCGTCGATGGTGGTGGTCATGGCCGAACACCTCTGAGGGATTCCGGTGGCGAACCCACCGCCCTTCCAGTGTGACGCAGGTCACATCACAAGGCGATATGTGTGGGATCATTGTGGGTTCGTATCCGTGGTGCCCCTCGGTATCCGGCTCGTATCCCGTTTCGCCTCTCTTTCCGTCCACGTCCAGAAGTCCGGGAGTTCACGCATGGGTTGGCAGTGCGGCGGTCTTCGGTGGCCCGAGGACCGGGGCGGTCCGGTGCTCGCGTGGCACCGGGGCCGGCAGACGCGGGGGAGCGTGCTGGCGTACGGGACGGAGCTCGGGTTCCGGGCCGCGGGCGGGCGGACGTGCATCGGCGCGCGGGGCAACGCGTGCCCGGTGACGGCCGCGGTCCCGGAGCGCAGCACCGGCGCGCGCTGCGCGGAGTGCGGGCGGCTGGACCGGGCGCATTCGGTGGCGGCCGACACGATTCCCGACGACCCGCGGACGTACCGCGTGTACCTGGCCTGGTTCGGTCCCGGGATGGTGAAGGTCGGGATCACCGCCGAGGAGCGGGGCGCGGCCCGGCTGCGGGAGCAGGGGGCGGTGGTCTTCAGCTGGCTGGGGCGTGGGCCGTTGATGGCGGCGCGGCGGGCCGAGGAGGTGCTGCGGGCCGCGCTCGGGGTGCCGGACCGGATTCCGTACGCGCGCAAGCGGGCGGTGCGGGCTGATCTCCCGGTGGCCGGCGAGCGGGCCGGCGAGGTGGCGGAGCTGTACGGGAAGGCCGCGGCGCTCGACGGGCGGGGCTGGCCCGAGGCGCTGGAGCGGCTGCCGTTCGAGGCCGTCGACCACGCGGGCATCTTCGGGATCGAGGGGGCGGCCGGGACGGCCGGGCCGGTGCGGGCGGTGAGCGGGCTGGTGGACGGCGGCGCGGTCGCGGGGCGGCTGGTCGCGGCGGCCGGGCCGGATCTGCATCTGGACACCGGGACGGACGGGGTCGTCGTGGTGGACACCCGGCTGATGACGGGCTGGGACCTGGCGGCGGCCGGCCCGGACAGCGGGGTGAGCGTGCCGACCGTCACCGCGGGGGGCGGCGCTTCGCAGGCCGGGCTGTTCTGAGATCGTCGGAGACGGTCGAAGGAGGAGCGCCTGATGGACACGGATGACGGACGCGACGACGTGGTGCGGTTCCATGAGCGGCTCGGACTGCCCGGGATCATCGACGTCCACACGCACTTCATGCCGGAGCAGGTGCTGCGCAAGGTCTGGGCGTACTTCGACTCGGCCGGCCCGCTGACCGGGATGGAGTGGCCGATCGCCTACCGGCACGACGAGGACGAACGCCTCGCGCTGCTGCGCTCGTTCGGCGTGCTCCGGTTCACCTCGATGCTCTACCCGCACAAGGCCGGCATGGCGGCCTGGCTGAACGGCTGGGCGGCCGGATTCGCGGCCCGGGTGCCCGACTGTCTGCACACCGCGACCTTCTTCCCGGAGGAGGGCGCCGGGAAGTACGTGGCGGAGGCCGTCGACGCGGGGGCCCGGGTCTTCAAGTCGCACGTCCAGGTCGGCGCGTACGACCCGAACGATCCGCTGCTGGACCCGGTGTGGGGACTGCTCGCCGAGGCCGGGATCCCCGTCGTGACGCACTGCGGGTCGGGGCCCGCGCCCGGCAGGTTCACCGGGCCGGGACCGGTCGGCGGACTGCTCGCCCGGCACCCCCGGCTGCGGCTGGTCGTGGCGCACATGGGGATGCCGGAGTACGCGGAGTTCCTGGCGCTGGCGGAGACGTACCGGGAGGTGCGGCTCGACACGACGATGGCGTTCACCGACTTCACGGAGGAGCTCACCCCCTTCCCGGCGGCGGAGCGCGGGCGGCTCGCGGCGCTCGGCGACCGGATTCTGCTGGGGACGGACTTCCCGAACATCCCGTATCCGTACGCCCACCAGCTGCACGCGCTGGAACGGCTGGGGCTCGGGGACGACTGGCTGCGGGCGGTCTGCCACGACAACGCGAAGGCGCTGTTCGACTGCTGAGGGCGCGGGGGCGGCCGCCTCGAACGCTTTCTCAGGGAATTCACAGAATCGGAAAAGAACTCTCTCAGGGGCGTCTCACAGGGTTGGGGCATGACGACGACGACCTCGCCCCAGGGGCGTACCGAACTGCTCAGGCCGGACCGGACGCCCGTCCGGGTGCTGGTCGTGGACGACGAGGCCCCGCTGGCCGAGCTGCTCTCCATGGCGCTTCGCTACGAGGGCTGGGAGGTGCGCAGCGCGGGGGACGGCGCGGGCGCCCTGCGCACGGCCCGGGACTTCCGGCCCGACGCGGTGATCCTCGACGTGATGCTGCCCGACATGGACGGGCTCGCCGTCCTCGGCAGGCTGCGCCGGGAGCTCTCCGACGTGCCCGTGCTGTTCCTGACCGCCCGGGACTCCGTCGAGGACCGGATCGCCGGGCTCACGGCCGGCGGCGACGACTACGTCACCAAGCCGTTCAGCCTGGAGGAGGTCGTGGCCCGGCTGCGCGGCCTGATCCGGCGGTCCGGCACGGCGGCGGTGCGCAGCGAGTCGACGCTCGTCGTCGGCGACCTGATGCTGGACGAGGACAGCCACGAGGTGAGCCGCGGCGGGGCCAACATCCACCTCACGGCAACCGAGTTCGAGCTGCTGCGTTTCCTGATGCGCAATCCGCGCCGGGTGCTGAGCAAGGCGCAGATCCTGGACCGGGTCTGGAACTACGACTTCGGCGGACAGGCCAACGTCGTCGAGCTCTACATCTCCTACCTGCGCAAGAAGATCGACGCCGGCCGCTCGCCGATGATCCACACCCGGCGCGGGGCGGGATACCTCATCAAGCCCGGTGAGTAGCACCGTGAAACGGCTGGCGAAGGGGCCGTGGACGCTGCGGACGCGGCTCGTCGTCTCCGCGGTGACGCTGATCGCGGTCGTCGCGGCCGTCATCGGCACGGTGACCGCCATAGCGTTCCACACCTACATGTACGGCAAGCTGGACGACCAGCTGCGTGACATCACGATGCGGGCCGAGCGCAGGCCGGGTGAGCCCGTTCCCGGTGGGCTCAAGAACAAGGACCCGCTCGGCTTCATCGGGATGGGCGGGCAGCCGCTGAAGACGTTCGGTGCGCTGTCCCTGGACGGTGACGTCTCGGAGTCCGCGGTCGTGAACGGGGGCGGGTTCGACGCCAAGGAGAACGTCGACCCCCTGACCGGTGCCCAGGAGGCCGCCCTGGAGGCGGCCGGGGTCACCTCGGACGGCCGTGCGCACGACGTCGACCTCCCCGGGCTCGGCAGCTACCGGGTGCAGGCCACCGCCCCCGCGAGCGACGGGACGACCGTCCTGGTCGGCATCCCCACCGAAGAGGTGAGCCGGGCCATCACCACCCTGATCCTCGTCGAGGTCTGCGTCACCGGGGCCGGGCTCATCGCCGCCGGGATCGCGGGCGCCGCCATGGTCACGGTCGCCCTGCGGCCGCTGCGCCGGGTGGCCGCCACCGCGACCCGTGTCTCCGAACTCCCGCTGCACAGCGGCGAGGTCACCCTCTTCGAACGGGTCCCGGACGCCGAGGCCGATCCGCGCACCGAGGTCGGGCAGGTCGGCGCGGCCCTCAACCGGATGCTCGGCCACGTCGGTTCGGCCCTGGACGTGCGGCAGAAGAGCGAGATGCGGGTGCGGCAGTTCGTCGCCGACGCCAGCCACGAGCTGCGGACCCCGCTCGCCTCGATCCGCGGATACGCCGAACTCACCCGGCGCGGACGGGAGAACGCCGGACCCGACACCCGGCACGCTCTCGGCCGGATCGAGTCCGAGGCGGAGCGCATGACGGGCATGGTGGAGGATCTGCTGCTCCTCGCCCGGCTGGACGCAGGCCGGCCGCTCTCGTGCGAGAGCACTGATCTCTCGCCGCTCGTCATCGACGCGGTGAGCGACGCACGCGTCGCGGGGCGGGTCGCCTCACCGGACGGCTCCGGGTCCACGCACCACTGGCGGCTGGAGCTGCCCGAGGTGCCCGCGACCGTCCGGGCCGACCCGACCAGGATTCAGCAGGTGCTGGTCAACCTGCTGGCCAACGCCCGTACGCACACCCCGCCCGGGACCACGGTCACGGTCCGGGTCCTCGCGGGGGCCGGGCAGCCGTGGGTGACGCTGGAGGTCCGGGACGACGGGCCGGGCATTCCGGCGGAGCTGCTGCCGCACGTCTTCGAACGGTTCGCGCGGGGGGACGCCTCGCGCTCCCGGCACGCCGGTTCGACGGGGCTCGGGCTCGCCATCGTGCAGGCCGTCACCGCCGCGCACGGCGGTGTCGCCGAGGTGCGTTCGGTGCCCGGGGACACGGTGTTCGCCGTCCATCTGCCGGCCGATGGCGGGCACGCGGGCGGTCCGGGCCCGGACGGTTCCACCACCTCACAGCGGGACCACAGGCTCACCACACGGGTGTGACAGCGCGGTTGGCGAGTGTCGGTGTCATGCGAACCGACACTCCCTGGAGCACCCTGCCGGCCCGGGACCACCTCCTGGCCCGCGCGGGCGATGCGGCAGGTGCCCCCGTACTCGACGTGGTGGTACCCGTCTACAACGAGGAGAAGGACCTGGAGCCGTGCGTGCTGCGGCTGCACGACCATCTGGCCCGCACCTTCCCGTACGCCTTCCGGATCACCGTCGCGGACAACGCGAGCACCGACCGGACGCCCGAGGTGGCGCGGCGCCTGGCACGGTCACTGCCCGGGGTGCGGTCCTTCCGGCTGGAGGAGAAGGGCCGCGGACGGGCGCTGCGCACCGTCTGGTCGCACTCGGACGCCCCGGTCCTCGCCTACATGGACGTGGACCTGTCCACCGACCTGAACGCACTGCTCCCGCTCGTCGCGCCGCTGATCTCCGGCCACTCGGACCTGGCGATCGGCTCGCGGCTGGCCCGCAGTTCGCGGGTGGTGCGGGGCACGAAGCGGGAGTTCATCTCGCGGGCGTACAACATCGTCCTGCGCTCGTCGCTGGCCGCCCGGTTCAGTGACGCGCAGTGCGGGTTCAAGGCGATCCGCCGGGAGGTCGCGCAGCGGCTGCTGCCGATGGTCGAGGACACCGGCTGGTTCTTCGACACCGAGATGCTGGTGCTCGCCGAGCGGGCCGGGCTGCGCATCCACGAGGTGCCGGTGGACTGGGTCGACGACCCCGACTCGACGGTCCACATCGTGCGGACCGCCACCGAGGACCTGAAGGGCGTGTGGCGGGTCGGGCGGGCGCTGGCCGTCGGCGCACTGCCGCTCGACCGTCTGGCCCGGCCCTTCGGCGACGACCCGCGCGACCGCGGGATCGGCGGGGTGCCGGGCGGACTGGCCCGGCAGCTGGTCGGGTTCTGCGTCGTGGGCGCTCTCTCCACGCTCGTCTACCTGCTCCTCTACTCGCTCTTCCGGCTGGGCGCCGGCCCGCAGATCGCCAACGGCGGCGCGCTGCTGGTGTCGGCCGTCGCCAACACGGCAGCGAACCGGAGACTCACCTTCGGCGTACGCGGCCGGGGCGGGGCCGTCCGTCACCAGGCGCAGGGCCTCGTGGTCTTCGCCATCGGCCTGGCGCTGACCAGCGGTTCGCTGGCCGCACTGGGCGCGGCCTCCGGCTCGCCCTCGCACGGCACCGAACTCGCCGTGCTGATCGCGGCCAACCTCGCGGCGACGGTGCTGCGGTTCCTGCTCTTCCGCGCCTGGGTCTTCCCCGACCGCGACCGCGACCGGAGCGGTGGCGGCCGCGGCGGTGACGCGGCCCGCCCGGCGGGCACCCCCGCGCCCGGCCCGGCCGCCGCCCCGGCCGACGACACCCACCACGAACTGAGGAACGTCCGATGACCACGCTCGACCACCTCCCGGCCCCACCCCACGCGGGCTCGCCGAGCCTCGGACGGACGGCCGGCCCGCTGCCGCGCCGGCTGTGGCGGGGCAGGCCCGAGGACCCCCGCTGGGCGCGCCCGGCCTTCCTCGCCATGCTGCTGGTCATCACGCTGGCGTACCTCTGGAACCTCGGCTCCTCCGGCTACGCCAACTCCTTCTACTCCGCGGCCGTGCAGGCCGGCAGCCAGAGCTGGAAGGCCTTCTTCTTCGGCTCGCTGGACTCGGCCAACGCCATCACCGTCGACAAACCCCCCGCCACCCTGTGGCCGATGGCGCTGTCGGTGCGGATCTTCGGCCTGAGCTCGTGGGCGATCCTGGCCCCGCAGGTGCTGATGGCCGCGGCCACGGCGGGCGTGCTCTACGCCTCCGTGCGCCGCCGGTTCAGTGCCGCCGCCGGGCTGATCACCATGGCGGTGTTCGCGCTCACGCCCGTCGCCGCGCTGATGTTCCGCTTCAACAACCCGGACGCGCTGCTCGCACTGCTGATGACCGTCACGGTCTACTGCGTGCTGCGCGCGATGGAGAACGGCCGCACCAAGTGGCTGGTGTGGGCGGGCGTCGCGGTCGGTCTGGCGTTCCTGTCCAAGACCCTTCAGGCGTTCCTGATCCTGCCACCGCTGGCGGTGCTGTACGCGGTGTTCGCGCCGGTCTCCGTACGCAGGCGGTTCGGCCAGCTCGGCCTCTCGGCGCTGGCGATGATCCTCGCGGGCGGCTGGTGGGTGGCGATCGTCGAACTGTGGCCCGCCTCCTCGCGCCCGTACATCGGCGGCTCGCAGAACAACTCGTTCCTGGAGCTCACCTTCGGCTACAACGGGCTCGGCCGGATCAACGGCGAGGAGACCGGCAGCGTCGGCGGCGGGGGCGGCCCGGGCGGCGGCTCCGGCGGCCAGTGGGGCGAGACCGGCATCGGCCGGATGTTCAACTCCGAGATCGGCAGCCAGATCTCCTGGCTGCTGCCCGCCGCGCTGATCCTGCTGGTCGCGGGCGTCTGGCTGACCTGGCGGGCGAAGCGGACGGACACCGCCCGGGCGGCGTTCCTCGCCTGGGGCAGCTCGCTGCTGATGACCACGGCCGTGTTCAGCTTCATGGCGGGGATCTTCCACCAGTACTACACGGTGGCTCTGGCGCCCTACCTCGCGGCGCTGGTCGGCATGGGCGCCACGGTCCTGTGGGAGGAGCGGTCCCGCTGGTGGGCGGGCGCCGCGCTCGGTGTCACGGTGGCGGTGACGGCCTACTGGTCGTACGTGCTGCTGGGGCGGACCCCGGACTACCAGGCGTGGCTGCGGCCGGCGGTGCTCGTCGTCGGTCTCGTGGGCGCGGTGGGCCTGCTGCTCGCCTCGCGGCTGGGGCGCCGGCTGGCGCTCGCCGCGGTGGGTCTGGGCTTCGCCGCGTCACTGGCCGGGCCGGCCGCGTACACCGTGAGCACGCTGAACACCGGACACCAGGGCTCGATCGTCACGGCCGGCCCGGCCTCCGGCGGCATGGGCGGCGGTCCGGGCGGCGGTGGCGGCCGCGGTGGCGGGATGCGGCCGCCCGGGCAGGGTGCCCAGCAGGGCAACCAGCAGGGCGGCGGCATGGGACAGCCGCCGGCCGGTGGCCGGGGCGGGCAGCCCCCGACCGGCACCCCGCAGGGGCAGGGCGGTACCGGCACCGCACAGCAGGGGCAGCGGCCCGGAGCCATGCCCGGCATGGGCGAGGGCGGACGGGGCGGTGGCGGCGGTATGGGCGGGCTGCTCAACGGCGCGTCCGTCGACGCCGCGGCCAAGAAGCTCCTCGCGGCCGACGCGGACGACTACACCTGGGCCGCCGCGGCCATCGGCTCGCAGAACGCGGCCAGTTACCAGCTCGCCACCGGCGACCCGGTGATGGCGATCGGCGGCTTCAACGGGAGCGACCCGTCCCCGACGCTCTCCCAGTTCAAGAAGTACGTCGAGGACGGCCGGATCCACTACTTCGTCTCCAGCGGCACGGGCGGCGGTGGCGGCATGGGCGGCAGCGGCGGCACCTCGTCGAAGATCTCCGCCTGGGTGGAGGCCAACTACAAGGAGGTCACGGCCGGCAGCGCCACCTTCTACGACCTGACACAGCCCAAGAGCGCCTGAGGCGGCAGCCCCTCAGCGCCGCAGCAGCAGGTCGGCGACAACAGGGCGGTGGTCCGAGGCGAGCGTCTCGGCCACCGCCGCGTCGCGTACCCGCACGGTGTCCTTCGACACCGCGACGTAGTCGATCCGCTGCACCGGGTCCTGCGCCGGATACGTCGGCCCGCCCGGCTCGATGTCGGTGAGCGTCTCCCACAGCGGGGCCAGCTCCGGCGCGGCCGGTGCCGCGTTGAAGTCGCCGAGCAGGATCTGGTGCACCGGCCGCCGCTCCGACTCCTGGTCCTCTGCCATGATCCGCCGGGTGTCGGCCACCTGGGCGGTCCGGACGGACGGGTCGCCGCGGTAGTCGAGGTGCGTCGCGTACACGTGCACCGGGACCCCCTTCACCCGCAGCACCACCTCGCCGAAGCCGGGCGCGGGGGCCGGGACCGGGTTCGGGTCCTGGGTGGAGAGCCGGGTGATGTCGTGGTTCTCGGCGCTCACGATGCGGTAGCGGGACAGCACCGCGACGCCGAACTCGCGCCGCGGAGCGTCCGCCGTCGCCGGATCGAGGCTGTAGATCGGTGCGAACGACACGTGCATGCCGAGCCGTTGGCCCAGTTCGGCCGCCAGGTCGCGGTTCTGGCTGCGGTCGCCCCAGTGGACGTCGACCTCCTGGAGCCCGATCACGTCCGCGTGCAGCGAGCGGAGTTCGGCCACCTGCCGGTCGAGATCGAAGACGTTGTCCATGCCGGCTCCCGCATGGATGTTGTACGTGGCGACGCGCAGGGGCACCAGCTGACCCGGCCCGTGCCCCGCAGCGGCCGCGGGCGGCATCAGAGCCGCCCCCAACAGGCCTGCGGCCAGCAGAACTTCCACCGTACGACGACGCAGTGACATACCACTCCAGCCCTTGTCGGATCAGCGACCGGAACGCTATCGCGGGAAAGTCGTTTGTACGTGGCTCATGCACGGCTATACGGTGTACAACGATTCCCCTGTACGCCGTATAGGGACTTGATCCGACGCCCGGGAGTCCGAATGACGGCGACCTCCGCCGAGCCGAACCGCCTTGTGTCGCCGAGCCATCCGCAGCGCTGGCTGATCCTCGGCGTCATCTGTCTCGCGCAGCTCACCGTGCTGCTCGACAACACCGTCCTCAACGTCGCGATCCCCTCCCTCACCCGGGAGCTGCACGCCTCCACCGCCGATGTGCAGTGGATGATCAACGCATACTCGCTCGTGCAGTCGGGGCTGCTGCTGACCGCCGGCAGCTCGGCCGACCGATACGGCCGCAAGAAGATGCTGATCGCGGGCCTCGCCCTGTTCGGCGTCGGCTCACTGGTCGCCGGGCTCGCCCAGTCGTCCGGGCAGCTGATCGCCGCCCGGGCGGGCATGGGCATCGGCGGTGCGCTGCTGATGACCACGACCCTCGCCGTCGTCGTCCAGATCTTCGACGACACCGAGCGGGTGAAGGCGATCGGCATCTGGTCGACCGTCAGCTCGCTCGGCTTCGCCGTCGGCCCGCTGATCGGCGGGGTGATGCTCGACCACTTCTGGTGGGGCGCCATCTTCCTGATCAACATCCCGGTCGCCGTGATCGGCCTGGTGGCCGTGGCGCGGCTGGTCCCGGAGTCGAAGAACCCGAGCGGGGAGCGCCCCGACCTGCTGGGCGCGCTGCTCTCCACCATCGGCATGGCCGCGGTCGTGTACGCGATCATCTCCGGCCCGGGCCACGGCTGGACCTCCGGCCAGGTGCTGCTGACCGCCTTCGTCGGGGTCGCCGTCCTCACCGGGTTCGTGCTGTGGGAGCTGCACATCCCGTATCCGATGCTGGACATGCACTTCTTCCGGAACCAGAAGTTCATCGGCGCGGTCGCGGGCGCGATCCTGGTCGCGTTCGGAATGGGCGGCTCGCTGTTCCTGCTCACCCAGCAGCTCCAGTTCGTGCTCGGGTACGGGCCGCTGGAGGCAGGGCTGCGCACGGCCCCGCTGGCGCTGAGCGTCGTCGCGCTGAACCTCACCGGGCTGGGCGCCCGGCTGGTGCCCAGGCTCGGTACGCCGGTCACCATCGCCTCCGGGATGGGGCTGCTCGCCGCGGGCCTCGCCGCGATCGCCCTGTTCGGCGGGGACGGTTACGGCGGCACCCTGCTCGGCCTGCTGGTGATGGGCGCCGGCATCGCGCTCGCCATGCCCGCGATGGCCAACGCGATCATGAGCGCCATCCCGCCGGAGAAGGCGGGCGTCGGCGCCGGGGTCAACGGCACCCTGGCCGAATGCGGCAACGGCCTCGGGGTCGCGGTGCTCGGCGCGGTCCTCAACTCCCGCTTCGCCGCGCTCGTCCCGTCGGCCGTCGGCGCCGCCTCGCTGCCGGCCGCGCTGGCCGCCGCGGACGGTGCGGGGGAGCGGCGGGCCATCACCGACGCCTTCTCCTCGGGCCTGGAGACCAGCATGCTGGTGGGGGCGGTGGCCGTGCTGGCCGGCGGTCTGCTGGCCGCGGTGCTGCTGCGGCGGGCGGAACGGGGAGAATCGGGGCAGGCTGATCCTGCCGCGGCGGCGGCATAGCATCAGGCGGGATGTACCGGACCGTACTGCTCCGTTTACCGGCACGGACACGTGAGCACGCGGTATGCGGGCACGGAGTAGGTGAGCACGGGTACGTGAGCACGGAGTACGTATCCGGTCCGTCCCGCCGGTGAGACGAGGAGTGCGCCATGGTGTCCGCGGCCGACCGCGCGAAGGACCCTGCCCGGACGAGTGTGTGGCTGAACCACCGGCCACCGTCGCGCGCCCGGAAACCGGACCAGCCCGCAGGACTCGACCGCGACCGGATCACCGCGGCCACGGTCCGGCTGCTGGACGCCGAGGGGCTCGCGAAGTTCTCCATGCGCCGGCTCGCCGCCGAACTCGACGTCACCGCGATGTCCCTCTACTGGTACGTCGACACCAAGGACGACCTGCTGGAACTGGCCCTCGACTCGGTCTACAGCGAGATCGACCCCCCGCAGGAGGACGCGCCCTGGGAGACCCGGCTGCGCACGTTGGCGACGGCCTACCGGGAGCTGCTGGTCCGGCACGTCTGGGTCTCCCCGCTCGTCGGGAAGTTCCTCAACACGGGCCCGCACGCGATGCTCATGTCGTACGCGATCCAGGACGTGATCCGCGCGACCGGCCTGCCGATGGGACGGCAGACCGGCGCGCTGTCCGCGGTCTTCCAGTTCGTGTACGGATTCGGCACCGTCGAGGGCCAGTTCGCCCAGCGCAGTGCCGAGGCGGGGCTCACCCAGGACGAGTACTTCCAGCAGGCGATGGCGGCCATCCAGGGCCAGCCGCAGCTGGGCCCGATCGTGGAGAACTCGCAGGACCTCATCGCCGCGCGCGGCGCCGACACCGTGCACGAGATGCACGAGCGGGACTTCGCGTTCGCGCTCGACCTGCTGATCGCGGGCATCGTCGCGATGCGGGAGCGGGCCGGACGGGAGCAAGCCGGGGACGGGGAAGAGGCCCGCCCCCGTCAGTAGCCGCGAGCCGTGTCCACGGCGAGCGCCGGGAGCCGCCCCGCCGTCAGCTCCCGCAGACAGGCCGTGAAGTCCGTGACCACGTCCTCGTCGGCCGTGATGCCCGCGGAGTGCGAGGTGATGACCGTACGGGGCAGCCGCCAGCAGGGATCGTCCGGCGCCGCGGGCTCATCGGGCAGGACGTCGAGCACCGCCCGCCCGACCGTGCCCGCACGCAGCGCCCGCTCCAGCGCGGCCAGGTCCACGGTCGCGCCCCGGCCCACGTTGACGAAGGTGGCCCCGCCCATGGCCGCGAACCGGTCCGCCCCGAAGTACCCGGCCGTCGCGTCCGTCAGCGGCAGCGCGGCCACCACCCAGCGGGCGGCCACCGGCTCGTCCGGACGGGCCAGCGCGTCGAAGCCCGGCGGCACCTCGCGCGGTGTGCGGGCCACGCCCACCGTCCGGATGCCGCACGCCCGCAGCAGCCCGGCGACGGACGAGCCGATCCGTCCGGTGCCGTGAACCAGGGCCGTCTGCCCGGCCGCGAGTTCCGAGGGGATGCGGCGCCACTCGGCCCGGGCGTGCTGTACGGCGAACTCCGGGACCGACTGGCACTCGGCGAGCACCCAGCCCAGCACGTACTGCGCGATCCGTTCGCCCATCCGGCCCACCGTCCGGGTGAGCAGCGCACCGGCCGGCCACGGCCCGGCGCCCAGCAGGGCGTCCGTACCGGCGTTCACGCTGTGGAACCAGAGCAGGCCGTCCCCGCGCAGCGCCTCGGGCAGTGTGGCCCCCACGTAGACGTAGGGGCCGCCTCCGGCGTCCGCGGCGCGCTCCACCCGGTGTCCGGTGGCCCGCTCCAGGGCGGCGGCCGTGGTGGGCCCCACCTCGGGGCCGGCCAGCAGCCGGGCCCGGGCGAGCCGTTCGGCAGGGGGCGGCGGGAGCGTCATAGCGGTCAGCTGCCCGGGGCCAGGTGCGCCGGGAAGCCGCCGGTGGCGACCGGGCTCCACCGCTCGGGGGTGATCCTGATGATCGACTTGCCCTGCTTCAGCATGGCCGCCCGGTACTCGTCCCAGTCGGGGTGCTCCCCCGAGATGTTCCGGAAGTACTCGACCAGCGGCTCGACCGAGTCCGGTGAGTCGATCACCTCGGCCGAACCGTCGACCTGGACCCACGGCCCGTTCCACTCGTCCGACAGGACGATGACGCTGACCCGCTCGTCGCGCTTGGCGTTGCGGGTCTTGGCCCGTTCGGGGTAGGTCGAGACGACGATCCGGCCGGCGTCGTCGACGCCGCAGGTGAGCGGCGAGCCCTGGGGGCGGCCGTCGGACCGGGTGGTCAGCAGGATCGCCCGGTGCCGGGGCCGTACGAAGGCCAGCAAGTCGTCGAGTTCCACGGCGGTGTTGGTCGCGATGTTGGATGCCATGGAACCGACCCTACGACCGTGCGGTCAGGCGGTCGGCAGGGAATCGCCCTGCACGGCCTGGATGTCGAGCTCCACCCGCAGCGTCGTGCCGATCGCCGAGATGCCCGCCTGGACCACCTGGTTGTAGTTCATGGCGAAGTCCTCGCGGCGCAGCTCGGCCGTGGCACGGAACGCCGCACGGACGCCGCCCCACGGGTCGGGGCCGGTGCCGAGGTAGCTCAGGTCCAGATCGACCGGGCGCTCCACGCCGTGCAGCGTCAGCTCGCCGTGCACGGTCCAGCGGTCGGGGCCCGCCGGGGTCAGTCCGCCGGAGCGGTAGGTGATCTCCGGGAACCGCTCGGTGTCCAGGAAGTCGGGCGACCGCAGGTGCTTGTCCCGCATGCCGTTGCCGGTGTCGATGCTGGCCGCGCTGATGACCGCGTCCACGCGGGAGCGCTGGACGTCCTCGGCGATCTCGATCCGGCCGCCGAACTCGGTGAACCGGCCGTGCACGCTGGAGATCCCCAGGTGCTGGGCGACCGCGGCGACCGAGGAGTGCGCCGGGTCCAGCGACCAGGCGCCCGGCGGCGGCAGCTCCACGCCGCCCTGGCGGGCCAGCACCACAGTGCCGGCCTCGACCCGGCCGCTCGCCGTGACGAGGGCGGTGGAGGCGGCGGGTGCGTACCCGACCGCCGTCACGATCACGGTGTACGCGCCCGCGGACAGCGGGGTGTCGGTCCGCACCGTCCCGTCCTCGTCGGCGGCGGCCCGCAGCACCTGCGTACCGGTCATGTCGGTGACCGTCACGACCGCGTGCTGGACGGCCCAGCCGTCCCGCGTGCGTACCTGTGCGCGAAGTCCCATCCCGTTTTCTCTCCTTGCGTCCTTGCTCAATGGCCCGTCCGCTCCCGGAACGGGTCACTCAATGAGTCGGGCCCCGGGGCGGGGACGGCAGGCCGTCCCCTGCCTGCCGTCCCCACCGCCGGGGCCCATTTTCCGCCTGCCCGGACAGACTCTCCGCTCGAAGTGCCGTCCCGCCAGGGGTCCTGCGGGTCCGGGGAGAACCCCCGGACCGGTTACGCGCCCGGGTGGACGAGCTCGATGTCGTGGCCGTCGACCCCGCGACCGGCCACGGTCAGGGCGCCGGCCACCGGCGGGTAGCCGGTCGCGATGACCGAGTACTCGCCCGCGTCCAGGTCGGCGAAGGCGTACGCCCCGTCCTCCCCGGTCGTCGAAGTGGCGATCACGTTGCCGGCCGCGTCGACCAGCGTGACCCGGGCGTCGGGCAGCGGCCGCCGGCTCGTGCCGGCCCGCACCACGCCCTGGACCAGCGCACCGGACTGCAGTGCGGCGTCGACCCGGGTGACACCCTGGCCGCCGACCTCGACAGGCAGCGCCAGCGGGCGGAAGCCGGCCGCGTTGACCGCGACGGTCACCGCGCCGGGGACCAGCTCACCGAAGGTGAACTCGCCCGCGTCGCCGGACTTGCCGGTCGCCAGCACGTCGCCGCGCACATCGGTCACGATGACCATGGCGCCCTCGACCGGAGTGCCGCCCTCGGCGGCCCGCACGGTCCCGGCCAGGCCGCTCGTGCCGGCCAGCAGGATGTCGTAGGCGAGCGGTGAGTCACCGACGACCACGGTGGACGCCTGCGGCTGGAAACCGTCGGCGGACGCGATCAGCACGTAACTTCCGGCGCCCGGGGCGTCCAGCCCGTAGGAGCCGTCGGCCTGCGCGACCGAGATGCCCAGCTGCCGGCCGCCCAGCGAGATCAGCGTGACGGCGGCCTTGGCGACCGGCACACCCTCGGCGCCGCGCACCACACCGCGGACCGCGGTGCCCTGCACGGCCGTCACCGGGGCGGCCACCGGGTCCTGAAGGGTGTCCACGGCGGTGACGCCGGCGGTTCCCTCGGAGACCAGGGCGGCGGTACCGGAGGGGACCTCGGCGAGTGCCGCGGTCTCGGCCGGGGCCGGTGCGTCGTTGGCGGCGTTCGTCCTGAGCGCGACCTCCTTGATGAAGATCGTGATCAGGAAGGCGAGCAGCGCGGCCGGAGCGGCGTACAGGAAGACGTCACCGACGCCGTGCCCGTACGCGGCCTCCACGACCGTGCGGAACGGTGCGGGCAGCGTGTCCAGGTTGGGGATGCCCCCGCCGCCCGTCCCGCCGTGGCCGAGGGCCGCGCCCTGCGGACCGAGGTCCGCCAGGCCGTCCTTGACGTAGTGGGTGACGCGGTTCGCCATGACGGCGCCCAGGGCCGAGACCCCGATCGCACCACCGAGCGAACGGAAGAAGGTGACGACGGAGCTGGCCGAACCGAGGTCCGAGGGGTCGACCTGGTTCTGCGTGGCGAGCACCAGGTTCTGCATCATCATGCCGATGCCGAGACCCATCACGAACATGAAGATCGCGATGTGCCAGTACGTGGTGTCGTACCGGATGGTGCCGAGCATCCCGAGGCCCGCGGTGAGCAGGAAGCCACCGCTGACCAGCCAGGCCTTCCAGCGGCCCGTCTTGGTGATGATCTGGCCCGAGAGGGTCGACGAGAGGAAGAGACCCGTGATCATCGGGATCGTCATCACACCGGACATCGTCGGCGACTTGCCGCGTGCCAGCTGGAAGTACTGGCTGAAGAAGACGGTTCCCGCGAACATCGCGATACCGACGAACAGCGAGGCGAGCGAGGCGAGCGTGATCGTCCGGTTGCGGAAGAGCCGCAGCGGGATGATCGGCTCCTTGGCCCGGGACTCGGTGAAGACGAACAGCAGCACGAGGACCAGGGAACCCGCGAGCATCGCGCCGGTCTGCCAGGACATCCAGTCGTACTTGTCGCCCGCGAAGGTCACCCAGAGGAGCAGCAGCGAGACGGCGGCGCTGATGAAGAAGGCGCCGGTCCAGTCGACCTTGACCTCACGCTTGACGACCGGGAGCTTCAGGGTCTTCTGGAGCACGATCAGGGCGATGACCGCGAACGGCACACCCACGTAGAAGCACCAGCGCCAGCCCATCCAGCTGGTGTCGGTGATGACACCGCCGAGCAGCGGGCCGCCGACGGTGGCGACGGCGAAGACCGCGCCGAGGTAGCCGCTGTAGCGGCCGCGCTCGCGCGGGGCGATCATCGCGGCCATCACGATCTGGGCCAGGGCGGAGAGACCGCCGACGCCGATGCCCTGCACCACACGGCAGGCGATCAGCATGCCGCTGCTGGTCGACATACCGGCGACGACCGAGCCCGCGACGTAGATGATCAGTGCTATCTGGACCAGCAGCTTCTTGCTGAACAGGTCCGAGAGCTTGCCCCACAGGGGGGTGGTCGCCGTCATGGCCAGCAGCGAGGCCGTGACGACCCAGGTGTAGGCGCTCTGGCCGCCGCCCAGGTCGGAGATGATCTCCGGCAGGGCGTTGGAGACGACGGTGGACGACAGAATCGCGACGAACATGCCGAGCAACAGCCCGGTGAGCGCTTCCATGATCTGCCGGTGTGTCATCGGCGTGCCGTCGGAGGAGTCGTTCCCTCCGTGCTTGGCGTGGCCGCCCCGCACACCGGTTGGTGTGGTCGTAGCCATTTAAATCCTTGTCTTTGCTTCTGTTACACGGGTGTACGGGTGTACGAGCCGTTGTGGCTGTCGGTGTGCCGGGAGCGGCAGTCGCCGCTGTGCTTTCCGGGGACGCACCCGCCGGAGCCGCGACAGGAGAAGCTGTCGCGCAGCCGGGCCAGCAACGTGTTGAGCTGCCCGACCTCTTCGTCGGACCAATCCTCGAGGTGGTGGGCGAACATCTCGGTCGTCCGCCGGTTCAGTTCGCCGAGCACGCCCTCGCCCGCGGGGGTCAGCCGCAGGATCCGGGAGCGCTTGTCCGCCGGGTCCGGGGACCGCTCGATCCAGCCGCGTTCCGCCACGTGAGCGACGTGCCGGCTGGTCACCGACATGTCGACTGCGAGGAGCTCGGCCAGTCTGCTGATCCGTATCTCCCCGTGCTGGCTCAGCAGAGCCAGCACGGCGGCGGAGCCGGCAGGGCACTCGGCGGGCAGGATGCGGGCGAGTCCCCGTTTGACGGCGCCGATGGCGCTGAGCTGCCGGGCCAGTTCTTCGTACTGACTCCGTGCGGCCACGGGACCCCCAGACATCTCGCACCGGTCATCTTGTTGCTTAGGGCAACCATAGAAGCCGTTGGTTGCTGCAGGCAAACGAAAAGTGCCTTGCATAAGTAAAGGAACGCAAAAGGCTGTGTAGGGCGCGGGTCAAACGCCCAGCGTGTGCGCCACAGGAGTGGCAGGTGTGTCTCCTGCCACACCGGGGTCGGGATGCGGTGGCTCGGGGCGGGCTGCCGAGTTCCGCGGGACGTACGTGCGACGCCCCGTCGCGCGCACCTCGGCGGCCCTTCGCGCACATATACGGGTGCGGGGCGGGCGTCACGGCGGGGTGATCCGTCAACTGCACGCGGGTGCGGGCTGGTTGGTGGATCCCCGCCGTCGCGGGCCCGGTGCCGGGGCCGGCGGACGCGGCGGCATCGGCACCGCTCCTTCACCGCTTCCCCGGTTATGGCCTCGCGCCTTCACCGCCCCGGGGGTTGGGCCCTTCCGCCGAGTTCGCTAGGGTCCTGCGACATGGCACACAACCCCCACGCCCCGCAGGGTCCCGAGGGCAACAGCGACCCGGCAGGCAACACCCAGATGTTCCGCGCCTTCGTCGACGAGGGCGAGCCGCAGCGCAGGCAGCAGCCCGCCGCCGTGTCGTCCGGACCGAGGACCGGGATGATCGCCGCGGTCGTCGCGGTGATCGTCGTGCTCGGCGCGGTCGCCTGGCTCGCGCTCGGCTGACCGGCCCTCCGGTCACTCCGCACCCACCCGTCACTTCCAGACGGCGGTGACGTCCCGGGTATCGACATGCATGCCCAGGGGCACCCGCCAGGCGTCCACACAGACGGTGTACGTCTTCTTCAGCGCCGCTCCCGCGCCGATCGGTGCGGGCAGCGGCGCTGTCGATTCCCGGGTCGCCCAGTCGATCCCCAGCCCGCCGATGATGTGCGTGGCGAAGGTGACGGTGCCCGAACGCACCGGTGAGCCGCCGGTGTTGCGGAACTCCACGGTCACCTTCTCGCACCACCGCTCGTCCGCCGCCGCGCGCACGGGCGCGCCGACCTTCAGGACGGCGGGGCCGGCGGGAGCGGTGGAGCCGGGTGCGGAGGGGGATGCGGGGCCGGTGGACCCGGTCGATCCGGTAGATCCGCCCGTGGACCCGCCGGAGGAACTGGTTCCGGTCCCGCTTCCGGCCGCGGAACCGGTTGACGGGGTGCCGCCGGCCGTTCCGGTGCTGCCGGACGCGCCGCCCGAGGTCCGTGCCGGACTGCCGGAGGCTCCCGGCCGCGCCGTGTCCGCCCCGGAGCCGCCCGTACCGCCGCCGGCACCCGTACCGCCCGCACCGCCCGCACTGTCCGGGCTTCCGGCGGAGGGCGAGGAGTCCGAAGGGTCCCCGGTCCCGCTCGTGCCGCCGGCCCCGTCCAGCGGGACCAGCGTGACCTTCCCCGAGGGCGCCACCGCACCCGACGGCGTCCTCCCCGGGCCCGCACCGGCGGCGCCGACCGCCGTGTAGCCCTCGCCGCCCGCCCGGTCGCCGCAGCCTGTCAGCGCACCGCCCAGGCACAGCACGGCCGCCGAGGCGGCGAGCACGGTGCCCCGGCGGCCGGACCTGACCCATGTCTGACGTCGCATCGCGCCAGTGTGTCTGACGGACCGTCAAATCGGAACCCTCGGGTCCCGGCTTCCGGGTCAGTCGGCGATGAGCCCCTCCCTGAGCTGGGCGAGCGTGCGGGTCAGCAGCCGCGAGACGTGCATCTGCGAGATGCCGACCTCCTCGCCGATCTGCGACTGGGTCATGTTGGCGAAGAACCGCAGCATGATGATCTGGCGCTCGCGGGCCGGGAGTTTGGCCAGCAGCGGCTTGAGCGACTCGCGGTACTCGACGCCCTCCAGCGCCGCGTCCTCGTACCCCAGCCGGTCCGCCAGCGAGCCCTCGCCGCCGTCGTCCTCGGGTGAGGGCGAGTCCAGCGAGGAGGCGGTGTAGGCGTTGCCGACGGCCAGGCCGTCGACGACGTCCTCCTCGGAGACGCCGAGCGCCTTGGCCAGCTCGGGAACGGTCGGCGAGCGGTCGAGCTTCTGGGCGAGCTCGTCGCTGGTCTTGGTGAGGGCGAGCCGCAGCTCCTGGAGCCGGCGCGGCACCCGCACCGACCACGAGGTGTCGCGGAAGAAGCGCTTGATCTCGCCGACGACGGTGGGCATCGCGAACGTGGGGAACTCCACGCCGCGTTCGCAGTCGAACCGGTCGATCGCCTTGATCAGGCCGATCGTGCCGACCTGGACGATGTCCTCCATGGGTTCGTTACGGCTGCGGAACCGTGCCGCGGCGTAGCGCACCAGCGGCAGGTTGAGCTCGATGAGTGTGTCCCGCACATAGGCGCGCTCCGGACTGTCCGTTCCGTCGGGGCCCGGTGCGGGACCCAGCGCGGCGAGCCGCAGGAACAGGGAGCGGGACAGCGTGCGGGTGTCGATGGCTTCCGACGAGCTGGTGAGCACAACGGGTGCGGGTGCGCTCTTCGTGAGCGTGAGCACCTTCGAGCTGCCCTGTTCTGCGGACATGCCACCCCCTTGAGGTCGCGGACGGTCGCGGTGGCCGCGACCATCGGAGGAACGCAGCCTCCACCTGAATACCGGAGGGGAGGCTGCGGCAAACGCGGTTCCCGCAGAATGTCACATGTCGGCAACACGCTGTAGTGACTTGTCGACAAGTTCTGGGGGTGTCTGCGCAGTTAACAAGGGGTGTGCGGCTTTTGGTCCGCGAGGGGCGCCCGAGGATCGGTCTACCCGATCCGGTTACGCCTCGATCCTGTTTGCGGATCGCAGTCGGGCAAAGCTTCGGGCCAGGAGCCTTGACACGTGCATCTGGGAGACTCCCAGTTCGGCGCTGATCTGGGACTGCGTCAGATTGCTGTAGTAGCGCAGCAGCAGGATCCGCTGTTCGCGTTCGGGCAGTTGTACGAGCAGGTGCCGGACCAGGTCGCGGTGTTCGACCCCGGCCAGCGCCGGGTCCTCGTAGCCGAGCCGGTCGAGCAGGCCGGGCAGCCCGTCGCCCTCCTGGGCGGCTTCGAGCGAGGTCGCGTGGTACGAGCGGCCGGCCTCGATGCAGGCCAGCACCTCGTCCTCGGAGATCTTCAGCCGCTCGGCGATCTCCGCGGTGGTGGGGGAGCGGCCGTGAGCGGTCGTCAGGTCCTCGGTGGCGCCGGTGACCTGGACCCAGAGCTCGTGCAGCCGGCGCGGTACGTGGACGGTCCGCACGTTGTCCCGGAAGTACCGCTTGATCTCGCCGACCACGGTCGGCATCGCGAAGGTGGGGAACTGGACGCCGCGTTCGGGGTCGAACCGGTCGATGGCGTTGATCAGGCCGATCGTGCCGACCTGGACGACGTCCTCCATCGGCTCGTTGCGGCTGCGGAACCGCGCGGCGGCGTACCGCACGAGCGGCAGGTTGGCCTCGATCAGGGCCGTCCTGACCCTGCCGTGCTCCGGGGTGCCCGCCTCCAGCCCCTGGAGGCGGCCGAAGAGCACCTGGGTGAGCGCCCTGGTGTCCGCGCCCCGGGTCCTGGCGGGCGCGACCGTGTCATCGGGCGTCTCGGTCTGGATCGTCTGGACTGTCTGGGCCGTCTCTGCCGCCGCCGGGGACGGCGTCCGGGTGGCCTGGACGGCCTGGACGGTCTGGGGAGGCACTTGAGGCGCTGTACTGGCCGGCACGATGACGCCACCCCTTTGCGGTCAACTTCGGTCAACTCATCCTTCAAAAGCGGTCATAGCATCACAAGACATGTCCACTATGTGCAAGCACCCCATAGCGCCGTGTTGACCCTGAATCGGTTTAAACACAAAGAAAAGCCCCTCACCATCGTGGTGAGGGGCTCGCAGGGCCGAAGGCGTCAGAACGGGTAGTCGGCGATCACCCAGGTGGCGAATTCACGCCACTGCCCGGCGGCCGCCTGGTGGGCCGGATGCTCGATGTAGCTCTTCAGCGCGGCCTCGTCGGCGACCGCGGAGTTGATGGCGAAGTCGTACGCGATCGGCCGGTCGGTGATGTTCCAGGCGCACTCCCAGAACTCCAGCCCGGGCACCTTGTCCGGCAGTTCCCGGAAGGCGGCGGCGCCCGCGACGACCCGCGGATCCTCCCGCTCGACGCCGTCGTTCAGCTTGAACAGGACCAGATGGCGGATCATGGGGGTACTCCTACTTCACGAGCTCGGACATGAAGTCGCCGACGCCCTGTGCGGCACTCGAAACGCCCTCGAACCCTACCTGGACGAGGTCCGCGGCCCGGGCGGGGGACGTGATGATCGTGTAGAGCACGAAGACGACTATCAAGTAGAGAGCAATCTTCTTCGCTTGCACCATCAGCCCCTGACTCCCCTTCGATCCCCTGTGCGGTCGGGCGAGTCTATCCGTACACATGGCCGTATCCGCCTGCTGTTTCCGATCACACATACGGTCTTTAAGGACCAAGGACCCGGTGATCGGGGTCCTTCGCCCGCCCCCGCGGCTTATGCGGCAAGGCAGCATGGAGAACGAGCCCCCGGGGATCTGGCAGGAATCCGAGGGGCGAGGAACAGGACCTCTCTGTGGGGTCCTCGCCGCGGCCTCCCCCGATCGCGGCGAGGGCTGGTAGGGCCTGTTCTCATCGGGGGAAGCGGCTTGTCCCCCCGATGCCGCTTCCCCCGACCTGAACGCACACGAGGCCCCGGGTCCGACGACGGTCGGACCCGGGGCCTCTGTCATGACCCGTCCGGGGCAGGCGACGCCCGGCCCGTTCAGGCCGGCCGGCCGCGGCGGCCGCGCTGGCGCTCCAGGCTGCTCCGCAGATGGTCGGTCATGGCCTCGGCGGCCCGCTCGGGGCTGCGGCGCAGGATGGCCCGGACGATCCGGTCGTGCTCGGCATGGGTGGGCTCGCCCGCGCCCGGGATGCTGCTCAGCCGGAAGATGTGCAGGTGCGAGTGGAGACGTTCCACCGCGTCGCACAGCAGAGGACGTCCCGCGGCCTCGGCCACGGTCTCGTGGAAGCGCTGGTCGAGGGCGGCGAACTCCCGGTAGACGGCGTACCTGTCGCCGGATCCCGGCAGGCTGCGCATCGACTCCTGGAGCTGTTCGAGCCGGTCGAGCCGGGCCTCGTCGGCGTGCCGGGCGGCCAGCGCGGCCGCCTCGGGCTCCAGGAGCAGCCGCATGTCGAACAGCTCTTCCAGCCCCTGGGAGGTGAGCAGCGCGGTCGCCCGGTAGCCCGCCTGGGACCGCTTGACGACCAGGCCGTCCGATTCGAGCCGGGCCAGCGCCTCGCGTACCGGAGTGGGCGAGACCGCCAGGGTGCGGGCCAGCGCGTCGATCCCGACCCGGGCCTCCGGGGCGATCTCATGGTCCATGACCATGGCCTTGATCGCCTCGTACACGGTGTCGGCCAGCACCTGCCGGGGAGGCTCCGGCGACTGGGAGGAGCCGGCGGACTCTTCCGACGGCATCCGGCCTCCTGCGGCAGTGGGCGGTGGCGGGACCGCGCACCTGCGGCGCAGTCTATCGAGCCGGGCCTTGCGGCCCTTGGGCGCGCCCGGCTCCCGCGGAGCGCGCACGCTGCCGGTGCTCACCGGTCGTTCCCGGTCCCCTCGGGCCGCAGCCGCAGGCCCTGCATGCCGCCGTCGACGGCGAGGTCGGTGCCGGTGGTGGCGCCGGAGAGCGGGCTCGCCAGGTAGCAGACGGCGCTCGCGACCTGCTCGGCGGAGACGAGCCGCCCGGTCGGCTGACGGGCTTCGAGTGCCGCGCGCTCGGCCGCCGGGTCGGCCGCCGATTCGAGCAGCCTGCCGACCCAAGGGGTGTCCACCGTGCCGGGGTTGACGCAGGTGACGCGGATGCCGTCGCGGACGTGGTCGGCGGCCATGGCCCGGGTGAGGGCGAGCACGGCACCCTTGCTGGCGCTGTAGAGGGCGCGCTGCGGCAGGCCCGCGGTGGCCGCGATCGAGCAGGTGTTGACGATCGCGGCGTGCCGGGAGGCGCGCAGCAGCGGCAGGGCCGCGGCGGTGACGCGGGCGATGCCGACGACGTTCACATCGAGGACGCGGTGCCATTCGGCGTCGTCGTTGTCGGCGACGGTGCCCTGGGCGCCGATCCCCGCGTTGTTCACGAGGATGTCGAGGCGACCGAAGCGCTCGCCGACGGAGGCGAGGGCCGCGTCCACGGACGCGCGGTCGGTGACGTCGCAGCTCTCGCCGTGCAGCCCCTCGGGCAGCCGGTCCGTGCGCAGGTCGAGGACGACGACCGTGGCTCCGCGCCGGGCGAGCGCGGTGGCGGTGGCCAGTCCGATGCCGGAGGCGCCGCCGGTCACCGCCGCGGTGAGTGAGCCGAACTCCCCTGCCGCGCCCGCCGGGGTGCCCGCCGCCGTGTCTGCCGTCTGCTCTGCCATGGGTGTTCGCCGTCCTTCGTACGTACGTATGCGGTGCTGTGCTGCCGTGGCGCTGCGCGCGGGAATCTCAGGAGGCCGGGGTGGCCCGCATGCGCTGGCGCTGGTGGCCGAGGTGGTCGATGTCCAGCTCGACCACGTCGCCGGCCGCGAGATAGGGGAAACGGCCCGAGAGCGCGACGCCCTGCGGGGTGCCGGTGTTGATGACGTCGCCCGGTTCGAGCGTCAGGTAGTGGCTGAGGTGGCGGACCAGCTCGTGCGCGCCGAAGATCATGTCGGCGGTGGAGGAGTCCTGCCTGCCCTCGCCGTTGACGCGGCTGCGCAGGGTCAGTGCCTGGGGACCTCGGGGCAGGTCGGCCTCGGGGACGAGCCAGGGGCCGAGGGGGTTGAAGGTCGGGCAGGACTTGCCCTTGGACCACTGACCGCCCGAGACGTCGAGCTGGTAGGCCCGCTCGGAGACGTCGTGCGAGACGGCGTAGCCGGCGATGTGGCGGGCGGCGTCCTCGGCGCTCTCCAGGTACGCGGCACGGGTGCCGATGACGAGGGCGAGTTCGACCTCCCAGTCCACCTTCTCGGCGCCGGGCGGGATCAGCACGTCGTCGTAGGGGCCGACGACGGTGTTGGGGTGCTTGAAGAAGATGATCGGGGCGGCCGGCGGCTCGCTGCCGGACTCGGCCGCGTGGGCCGCGTAGTTCTGCCCCACGCACAGGACGGCGGACGGGCGGGCCACCGGGGCGCCCACCCGCAGCCCGGCGGCGCCGGGGAGTACGGGCAGGGTGCCCGCCGCCAGTGCGGCGCGGACCCGGGCGATGCCGTCGTCCGCCAGGAAGGCCCCGTCGATGTCGTCGGTCAGCGCGGCGAGGTCGCGGATATCGCCCTCGCCGTCGCGTACGGCCGGGCGCTCCCGGCCGGCTGGTCCTACTCGCATGAGCTGCATCCGACAGCCTCCTTGGCCTCGCGGTGTCACTGCCGGAAACCTATAGGAAATGAATCGGCTCGTGAACCCCGAAGCTTGAGCGATGTGCTCACGCTCGCCGCCGCATACGCCATCGGGGTGGCGTATTCATGGCACAGGCTGGAGAAACTGACTCACCGCAAACCCTTGACCGGGCCGGGAGGGTGATGCGTAGTCTCCTCTCGTTCTCATTTCCTATAGGAAATGGTCGATCCTCTGCGGGCTTCCGCCCTTCCCCGTGGACCCCGCACCGCTACGCGCTCCACCCTCCTGTGAAAGGCCCGCTCCCCCATGAGCATCATCACCAAGGTCGACATCCGGCTCGTCAACATCGAGCCCGAGGTGCTGCGTACCGACGCCTCGCAGACCTTCGTACGCCAGGAGACCGTCCTCGCCACCGTCGAGACCGACGACGGGCTGCGGGGAACCGGCTACTCGTACACGATCGGCACCGGCGGTTCCTCCGTGGTGGCCCTGCTGCGCGACCACCTCGCGGGCACGCTGATCGGCGCGGACGCACGCGGCGTCGAGGCCCTCTGGACGAAGATGCTGTACGCCACGCGGGCCACCGCCCACGGCGCGCTGACGGCGCTCGCGATGGCCGCGCTCGACACCGCGCTGTGGGACCTGCGGTGCCTGCGGGCCGGCGAGCCGTTGTGGCGGCTCGCGGGCGGGGCGCACAGCCGGCTGCCCGTCTACGACACCGAGGGCGGCTGGCTCCAGCTCTCCGTCGAGGAACTGGTGGCGAACGCGAAGGCGTCCCGCGCCGCCGGGCTGAGCGGCGCCAAGTTCAAGGTGGGCAAGCCCAGCGCGGCCGAGGACGCCGAGCGGCTGGCCGCGGTCCGCGCGGCGGTCGGCCCCGACTGGCAGATCATGGTCGACGCCAACCAGTCGCTGACGGGCCCCGAGGCGATCCGGCGCGCCCGCACCTACGAGCCGCTGGACATCGCCTGGTTCGAGGAGCCGCTGCCCGCGGAGGACGTGGCCGGCCACGAGCGCCTGGCCCGTTCCACCACCGTGCCGGTGGCCGTCGGCGAATCCGTCTACAGCGTGGGCCACTTCGCCGAGTACCTGGGAAGGGGCGCCGCCGGCATCATCCAGGTCGACGTGGCGCGCGTCGGCGGCATCACCCCGTGGCTGAAGGTCGCCCACGCGGCGGAGGCGTTCAACGTCAAGGTGGCCCCGCACTTCCTCATGGAGATCCACGCGAGCCTGGCCTGCGCCGTTCCGGCCGGCATGTACGTCGAGCACATCCCGCAGCTCGGTGCGATCACCCGCAGCGCGCTGAGGATCGAGGACGGCTGCGTCGTACCGCCCGAGGCCCCCGGCCTCGGCATCGAGTGGGACGAGGACGCGATCGCGGACCTGCGCGTCGCCTGACACCGGGGCCCGCTCGCCCCTCCCCGCCTCCCCGCCCTCCCCATTTCTCCGCAAAGGAGCAGGAAATGGCAACGTCCCCGTCCGGTCAGGCATCCCCCTCCGGCCAGGAGCCCGCGGCAGGCGCGTCGATGCGACGCGTCATACCGGCGGCCCTGATCGGCTCGGCCCTGGAGTGGTACGACTTCTACCTCTACGCCGTGGCCTCCGCCCTGGTCTTCAACAAGGTGGTCTTCCCGGTCGGCAACGAGTTCATCGGCACCCTCGCCGCGTTCTCGACCCTCGCCCTCGGCTACTTCATCCGCCCCCTGGGCGGCGCCCTGTTCGGCAGTCTCGGGGACCGGGTCGGACGCCGGCACGTCCTGGTCATCACCCTGCTGGTGATGGGCGGGGCCACCGTGCTGATGGCGTTCCTCCCCACGTACGAGCAGGCGGGTTTCTGGTCCCCCGCCATGCTCCTGGTCCTGCGGCTGGTGCAGGGGCTGGGCGCCGGGGCGGAGTTCGGCGGCTCGGCCGTCATGTCCGTGGAGTTCGCCCGGCCGCGCCGGCGCGGGCTGCACGGCGCCTGGCCCGCTTCCGGGGTGTACCTGGGCCTGCTGCTGGCGTCGGCCGCCATGGGCGGAGTCGCGAGCCTGCCGCACGACGCCTTCCTGAGCTGGGGCTGGCGGCTGCCGTTCGCGGCGAGCGTCGTGGTCATCGGGCTCGCGCTCTTCATCCGCCTCAGGCTCCAGGAGTCCCCCGCGTTCAAGGAGGTGGAGCGGGAGGGCGAGGTCATGAAGGCACCGCTGCGCGAGGTGCTGACCCACGAACGCCGCGGCGCGCTCGTCCTGATCGGAACCCAGGTCGCCCAGTCGGTGATGGCCTACCTCTTCCTGACCTTCATCACGGCGTACGTCACCGACACGCTCCACATGGACGACTCCGCGGGCCCCTTCGCGGTGACCGTGGGAGCGGCGGTGGCGCTGGTGACGATGCCGCTGTTCGGGGCGCTCTCCGACCGGGTGGGACGACGTCCGGTGCTGCTCTTCGGCACGGTGTTCTGCGCGGTGTACGCGTTCCCGTTCTTCTGGATCATCGACAGCACGCGCAGCCGGTTCGGACTGACGACCGCGCTGGTCATCGGCCTCGGCCTGGGGGTCGGCGCGATGTTCGGACCGCAGGGCGCCTACTTCGCGGAGCTGTTCTCCGCGCGGATCAGGATGACGGGGCTCACCTTCAGCCGCGAGGTCGGCGGCGCCCTCGCGGGCGGCCTCACCCCGATCATCGCGCTGTCCCTGGTCGAGTGGACCGGTGGCAGCTCCTGGGCGGTCGCGCTGTTCGCGGTGCTGGCCTGCGTGGTGATCGGCCTGCCCGCGGTCCTCCTCGGCCCGGAGACCAGGGGACGCTCCCTGCTGGCGCCGACCCGCGCCGAGCTGGAGGCCTCGACCGGTCTGTTCGAGGAGGCGCCCCGCTCGGCGGAGGCGGACCCCGAAGCCGCACCGTTCCGGGCCGCCGGCGCCGCGAAGCGCTAGCGGCTGCCGGAACGCAGTGAAGGGACCGACCCAAGCGGGTCGGTCCCTTCATCTACCTGCGGTAGCGGAGGGATTTGAACCCTCGGTGAGTTTCCCCACACTCGCTTTCGAGGCGAGCTCCTTCGGCCGCTCGGACACGCTACCGAGAGAGAGCTTAGACCATCTCGGCCGTCCGTCGAAATCCGATTCCCCGCCGGGCGGCGAAGGTGCCGGGTGCCCAGGTCAGCGGTCGCGGAAGAAGGCGGTGAGACGGGCCGCGCAGTCGGCCTCCAGGACGCCGTGGATCACTTCGGGGCGGTGGTTGAGCCGGCGGTCCCGTACGACGTCCCAGAGCGAGCCGGCCGCTCCGGCCTTCTCGTCCCGGGCGCCGTAGACGACCCGGTCCACGCGGGACTGCACCAGGGCGCCCGCGCACATCGTGCAGGGCTCCAGGGTGACCACCAGCGTGCATCCGGACAGCCGCCACCGGCCGAGCGAGGCGGCGGCCCGGCGCAGGGCGAGGATCTCGGCGTGGGCGGTCGGGTCACCGGTCGCCTCGCGCTCGTTGTGACCCGTGGCGAGCAGGGTGCCGTCCGGGGCGAGGACGACGGCGCCGACCGGCACATCGCCGGCCGCCGCCGCCAGGTCGGCCTCGTCCAGGGCGCGGCGCATGGGCGCCCGCCACGGGTTCCGTACGGGATCGTGCGGTGGGGACGGGTCGTGCGGGTGCGGTGGTTCGGTCACCCGCGGACCCTAGCGGACGGTCTCCAGGACCTCGGCCGCTCCCAGCGCGTCCGCGATCTCCACCAGGGCGTCCGTCCGCAGCATCAGCAGCTCCGCCTCGGGGAGCCCGAGGTCGGACAGCACCCCGGTGTCACCGAGCGGACCCGCCGGCACGGCGTCGTCGTCCGGCCCGTCGTCATCGTCGTTGGAGTTGTCGTTGGAGTTGTTGCCGGGGGTGTCCGGCTCGCCGTCCTCCGTACCGTCGAGGCCGACGAGCTCTTCGAGGGCGGCAATCGAGTCCTCGGCCCCGGGTTCGCGGCCGAGCAGTTCATCGGTGAGCAGGATCTCCCCGTACGAGGAGCGGGCGGCGGCGGAGGCGTCCGAGATGTAGATCCGGGGGTCCTCCTCACCGTCGACCCGGACGACGCCGAACCAGGCGTCCTCCTGCTCGATGAAGACGAGCACCGTGTCCTCGTCCACCGAGGCCTCACGGGCCAGGTCGGTCAGATCGGACAGGGTCTCCACATCGTCGAGCTCCGTGTCGCTCGCTTCCCACCCGTCTTCGGTGCGCGCGAGCAGTGCGGCGAAGTACACCGTGACTCTCCCACTGGTCTCAGGGGCTCGCGTTCGGATCAGGCCGGACCCGAACAGAAGACCCCAGTCGTGTCGGTCCGGCGGGAGGACCGCCGGTGGTCCGGCTGCCCTGGGTCCCGCCCATCGGAATCGTGGCAGAAACGAGGGCCTCGCGAGAGCAGTTCCGCCGTTGCGTCGGCCATCAGTTCTCTCCGGCACCGCCACCAGGGGGTCTTCCACCCGGCCGGACGGCTACCAGCGAAACGTCCGCATCCGCATGGCCTGGCGCATTCTGGCGGCCTTGACCCGGCGCGGCTGGACCCGGTCACGGAGTGCCTTGGCCTCGTGAAGCTCGCGGAGGAACTGGGCGCGGCGCCTGCGGCGCTGCGCGTCGGTCTCCGGCGCGTCCTGCGCCTTCTGCGCGTCCCGCGGGTCCTGGTCGTCCCGCTGCTGCTGCGCCCCGTCCGGCATCGGCTCATCACCCCAAGGCTGGGTACGTATGCCCCCACCTTCCCCCCGAACGCGTGGTTGATGCCAGCGCACGGGTACGGGAGGCACGGCTACTGTGGGTGTCATGCGGATCCACGTCGTCGACCACCCGCTGGTCGCGCACAAACTCACCACCCTGCGCGACAAGCGCACCGACTCCCCGACCTTCCGGCGCCTCGCCGACGAGCTGGTCACCCTGCTCGCGTACGAGGCCACCCGCGATGTGCGCACCGAGCTGGTCGACATCGAGACCCCGGTGACACCCACCACCGGCGTGAAGCTGTCGTACCCGCGGCCCCTCGTCGTACCGATCCTGCGGGCCGGTCTCGGCATGCTCGACGGCATGGTGCGGCTGCTGCCGACCGCCGAGGTGGGCTTCCTGGGCATGATCCGCGACGAGGAGACGCTCCAGGCGTCCACGTACGCGACCCGGATGCCGGAGGACCTCTCGGGCCGCCAGGTGTACGTCCTGGACCCGATGCTGGCCACCGGCGGCACCCTGGTCGCGGCCATCCAGGAGCTGATCAAGCGCGGTGCGGACGATGTCACCGCGGTCGTGCTGCTCGCGGCGCCCGAGGGCGTCGAGGTGATGGAGCGCGAGCTGGCGGGGACACCGGTCACCGTCGTCACCGCCTCGGTCGACGAGCGGCTCAACGAGCACGGCTACATCGTGCCGGGCCTCGGCGACGCCGGGGACCGGATGTACGGCACCGTCGACTAGGACGGACGCGGGACACGGAACGGCGACGGCCGGGGCGCTCGAAGAGCGCCCCGGCCGTCGCCGTTCTGCCTGCCCGGCTGTCCGCCCGCTGGCCCCGCCTCAGCAGGAGGACGGTGCCGGGGCCGGCTTCGTCAGGGCGGTCAGCGCGGTGGCGGCCGCCTGCGGCGTGCTGAACGCCTTGAACTTCGTACCGATGATCAGGTCGATGTCCGCGCCCTTGCGGGCGTCGGTCTTCGTAGCCGCACCGGCCAGCTGGGTGCCGAGCACCGGGAGCGTGCCGTTGACCGCGGCCGGGGCGCCCAGCAGCAGGGCGGTGCCGGGGACCTTCTTGTCGTACGCGGCGGTGGCGTTGCCCACCTTGCCGATGGTGAAGCCGCGCTTCTTCAGCTCGTCCGCTGCCGCCTTGGCGAGTCCACCGCGCGGTGTCGCGTTGTAGACGTTGACGGTGATCTTCGCGGGCTTCGGCAGCACCTTGGCGGGCGCGGACGGTCTGGCGGACGGGCAGTCAGCCGTGCGGTCGGCGGCGCTGGCCTGCTTGTCGCCGCCCGTGAAGACGTCGATGAGCTGCAGCGTGCCCCATCCGGCCAGCCCGAGGGCGACGACGGAGGCGGTGGCCGCGAGGACCAGTTTGCTGCGGCGGCGGGGGCGCCGCATGCGCGGGTACTTGTCACCCGTGATGCGGTACTTTCCGCCCATGCCGGGAGGAGTGAGCATGCTCATGGGCGCAGCGTAGTGCGACCCGGTGATGATGCCTATTTAATGATCGCCGGATCGCACCCGTCCGGGTGGGAAAGCACCCGAACGAACCCTGCCGGTATCGAACGGACCGGCGTTCAGCAGGCGGTGTGCAGCGGGGGAGCGTTCGGCGGACAGGCGTTCGACGAGTGCCGGTGCCGGTGTCGCTGTCGGCGCGTGTGCCGGCGGGTGAACCCTCAGCCGAGTTCGAGCACGCGGGCGTGCAGCACCTGGCGCTGCTGGAGCGCGGCGCGGACGGCGCGGTGCAGCCCGTCCTCCAGGTAGAGGTCGCCCTGCCACTTCACTACGTGCGCGAAGAGGTCGCCGTAGAACGTGGAGTCCTCGGCGAGGAGTGTTTCGAGGTCCAGCTGTCCCTTGGTGGTCACGAGCTGGTCGAGGCGGACCGGGCGCGGCGCGACATCCGCCCACTGCCGGGTGCTTTCCCGGCCGTGGTCGGGATAAGGCTTCCCATTTCCGATGCGCTTGAAGATCACACGGAAAGCCTACCGGTCAAGAGGCTCCGGGCGCAGCCATGGAGCGGGACTGCGATGCTGACCGAGGCGGCATATAGGCGTTCATTCCGGAATTGAGGCCGTGATGAGTGAGAGCGACAGCGCGAGCGGGGGCGCACTCGGGAGCGCGAAGGGGGGTGCGAGCGGGGCCACCGGCACGGACGGCGCACTGCCCCCGCGGGCGGCGGAGATCGCGGCCGGATACGCGGCCGCCGGGCCCGCCCTCGACCTCGGCGCCCTGCTCTGGGACGGCGCCTGTCTGCCCGGCGCGCAGATCCGTATCCCGCTCGCCATGCTCAACCGCCACGGACTCGTCGCCGGCGCCACCGGCACCGGCAAGACCAAGACGCTCCAGCTGATCGCGGAGCAGCTGTCGGCGAACGGGGTGCCGGTCTTCCTCGCCGACATCAAGGGTGACGTCTCCGGCATCGCGTCCCCCGGCGCCGCGGGTGACAAGGTCGCCGAACGGGCCGGCCAGGTCGGACAGGAGTGGACGGCCACCGCCTTCCCCGCCGAGTTCTACGCACTGGGCGGCATCGGCCCCGGCATTCCGCTGCGGGCGACGGTGACCGGCTTCGGCCCGGTCCTGCTCTCCAAGGTGCTCGGCCTCAACCGCACGCAGGAACAGTCGCTCGGCCTCAACCGCACGCAGGAACAGTCGCTCGGCCTGATCTTCCACTACGCCGACGCCAAGGGCCTCGAACTGGTGGACCTCAAGGATCTGCGGTCGGTGGCCGCGTTCCTCGTCTCGGACACCGGCCGGGCCGAACTCAAGGGGATCGGCGGGCTCTCGACGGCCACGGCCGGAGTGATCCTGCGCTCGGTCACCGCGTTCGAGCAGCAGGGTGCGTCGGACTTCTTCGGCGAACCGGAGTTCGACACGGCGGATCTGCTGCGGCAGGCGCCGGACGGGCGGGGACTCGTCTCCGTACTGGAACTGGCCGCCGTACAGGACAAGCCGGAGCTGTTCTCCGCGTTCCTGATGTGGCTGCTGGCCGATCTCTTCCACGATCTGCCGGAGGTCGGCGATGCGGACCGGCCCAAGCTCGTCTTCTTCTTCGACGAGGCGCATCTGCTGTTCAACGGGGCGTCCAAGGCGTTCCTGGAGTCGATCACCCGGACCGTGCGGCTGATCCGGTCCAAGGGCGTGGGCGTCTTCTTCGTCACGCAGACCCCGCGCGACGTCCCCGCCGACGTGCTGGGTCAGCTCGGCAACCGGATCCAGCACGCGCTGCGCGCGTTCACGCCGGACGACGCGAAGGCGCTGCGGGCGACGGTGAAGACCTTCCCGGACTCCCCCTACGACCTGGAGGAGGTGCTGACCGGCCTCGGCACCGGCGAGGCGGTGATCACCGTGCTGAGCGAGAGGGGTGCGCCGACACCGGTCGCCGCGACCAGGCTGCGTGCCCCGCAGTCGCTGATGGGACCGGTCCCGGCGGCGGAGCTGGACGCGGCGGTGAAGGGCTCCTCGCTGTACGGACGTTACGCACAGGCTGTGGACCGGGAGTCGGCGTACGAGAAGCTGGGCGCCGCCCAGGAGGCGGAGCAGCGCGCCGCGGCCGAGGCGGCGGACCGGGCGGCGGTGGAGAAGGCGGTCGCGTCGGGCGAACGCCCGGCCGGGCGCGCGGACGGGCGCTCGGATGATCGCTCGGACGATCGCTCCGGGGAGGACCCTTCGCTGGTCCAGCAGGTGGTCGGCAGCGGGATGTTCAAGTCGCTGGCGCGGTCCGTGGGCACGCAGCTGGGCCGGGAGATCTCACGCTCGCTCTTCGGCACGGCCCGCCGCAGACGGTAGGGCGTGCCCCGGCGGACGGTGCGGGGGCGGGGCCGGGGGCTCATTTCCCCTTGGCCGCCGCCTTCGCGGCCTTGGCGGCCTGCTTGGCCTCCTGCTTGAAGGCGCGGACCTCGGCGAGTGACTCGGGCCCGGTGATGTCGGCGACCGAACGGTGCGCGCCCGCCTCCCCGTACGGACCCGCGGCCTCCCGCCAGCCCGGCGGCCGCACATCGAACTGCTTGCCCAGCAGCGCCAGGAAGATCTGCGCCTTCTGGGTGCCGAACCCGGGCAGGGCGTTGAGCCGCTTGCGCAGGTCGGCCCCCGTGGAGGCCTCGGTCCACACCGCGCTCGCCTCGCCGTCGTACTGCGCCACCAGGAACTGGCACAGCTGCTGCACACGCTTGGCCATCGAGCCCGGATAGCGGTGCAACGCGGGTTTGGCGGTGAAGAGTTCGGTGAACGCCTCGGGGTCGTACGTGGCGATCTCATGCGCGTCCAGATCGTCCCCGCCCATGCGCTGTGCCAGTGCGTACGGCCCGGAGAACGCCCACTCCATCGGCACCTGCTGGTCCAGCAGCATGCCCACGAGGGCGGCGAGCGGGCTGCGTGCGAGAAGCGCGTCCGCCTCCGGCTGCTGAGCGATCCGGAGGGTGATGTCCTGGCCCTTGCTGCTCTTGGTCATGGACCCGATGATTGCGAGCCGAGGGCGCGACAGCCAGCGAAACCACGCCGGTGCGGCTCTTTGCAGCCGTTTGCCGCTGTTCTCCACGGCTCGTCGCGCCTCGTCCCCCGCAGTCCTCAGCCGCTGCCGTCGAGTCTGTCCGCACGTTTGTTCAGGTAGCGCGCCTCCGGGATGCTCAGGGTCCCGGCGGCCGCCGCACGGTAGGCGGCGCGGGCGCCCTCGCGGTCGCCGGCCCGTTCCAGCAGATGGGCGCGGACGGCGTCCAGCCGGTGGTGGCCGGCCAGCCGCTCCCTGAGGGCGTCGGCCTCGGACAGCCCGGCCTGCGGCCCGTGCACCATCGCGACGGCGACGGCCCGGCTCAGCGCGGCCATCGGCTCGGGGGCGATGCGGACGAGGACGTCGTACAGGGCGAGGATCTGCGGCCAGTCGGTGTCCTCGGCACGGGCCGCCTCGTCGTGCAGCGCGGCGATGGCCGCCTGCACCTGATAGGGCCCGGCGGGCCCCTCGCCCAGGGCCTCCTCCACCAGGGCCACGCCCTCGGCGATCACCGCCCGGTCCCAGCGGGTGCGGTCCTGCTCGTCGAGGGGGATCAGCTCACCGTGCGGTCCGGTACGCGCGGCGCTGCGGGCATCGGTCAGCAGCATCAGCGCGAGCAGCCCGGCGACCGCGCCGTCCCGGGGGAGCAGCAGGCGCACCGAACGGGTCAGCCGGATCGCCTCCGCCGCCAGGCCCGCCCGGTGCAGGGCACGCCCCGAGGTGGCCGTGTAGCCCTCGTTGAAGATCAGATAGAGCACCTGGAGCACGGCGGCGAGCCGCCCGTCCCGTTCGGCGGGCCCCGGCTGGACGAACGCGGCACCCCGGACCTTCCGCTTGGCCCGGCTGATCCGCTGGGCCATGGTCGCCTCGGGCACCAGATGCGCGCGGGCGATCTCGGCCGTGGTCAGTCCGCCGACGGCCCGCAGGGTCAGCGCGATCTGGGCGGCCGGGGCCAGGTCCGGATGGCAGCACAGGAAGAGCAGGGTCAGGGTGTCGTCCTGGGACGGCGCCCGGCTCCCGCCCGGCAGGGGCTCGTCGGGTGCCGGAGCGGTGAAGGCGTCCCGCGGCGTGAGCGCGGCCGCCGCCTCCTCCCGCGCGCGCCGCGCGTCGTCGCTGCGCAGCCGGTCCACGAGCCGCCGGGAGGCCACCCTGATCAGCCAGCCGCGCGGATTGTCCGGCACCCCCTGCTCCGGCCACTGCCGGGCGGCGGCGATCAGGGCCTCCTGCACCGCGTCCTCGGCCGGGTCGAAGTGCCCGTACCGCCGGACCAGCGCGCCGAGGACCTGCGGGGCGTGCAGCCGCAGCAGGTCCTCGACCTCGGTCGTACGTCTCACACATCGCCTCCGCCGCCGTCGATGGGCCGGATGACCACCGGACGGACGGGCGCTCCGGCGGGCGCCGGACACTCCGTGATGCGCGCGGCGATCTCGGTGACCCGCTCCAGGCTCTCGCACTCGAGGACCCAGTACCCGGCGAGCAGTTCCTTCGTCTCCCCGTAGGGACCATCGGTGATCACCGGCCGGCCGTCGTCACCGGCACTGACGAACCGGGCCTTCGCCGGTTCGGTCAGCCCCTGCGCGTCGACGAGCTCACCGCTCTCGGCGAGATCGTCGTTGACCGCGCCCATGAACGCGAACATGGCCTGCACATCCTTCTCGCCCCAGGCCGGATTCCCGGCGGACGCGTTCCCGCGCATCGCCTCGTAGTCGGTCTGCGAGCCCTGCACCATCACCAGGTACTTCATGAGTCCGCTCCCTCGGTTTCCCTGCCGCCCCTCGTGGGCGGCTCTCACAGGGGACGTCGGAGCGGGTCGACGGTTCTCGACACCGCGCCGGAGGGATTCCCGGGAAGCGCCGAGAATTCCCGGAACGGCGCAGGCGGCCAGGCGGCCGGCTGCTCAGGCGGGCACCAGGGTGTCGGACGAAGCAGCAGGCACGGACCCCGCCTCCTGTGCCGTCTCCTGCGACCGGCGCGCAGTGCGGCGTTCGGCCTGCGGGAGATACGCGATGACGTGCGCGTGGAAACGGTCGACGGCGTCGTCGACGCTTCGGATGAAGCCCGACTCGGCGTTGCCGCGAGAGGCTCCCATCCCTTTGAAGAGGGACAGCCGGAACCCAGTGATCCGGCTGCCGTCCGTGGGAAGCATGTCGCCCGGCTCCGGGCGCAGCCGTTCCAGAGTGCCGCGCGGACCACTGTGACCTTCGAGCAGCGTCTCGACGTGGAGGTCGGCGGGCGCCTCGGCCAGCTGTCGCATCAGTCGCTTGGCCGAGGTGAGGGGGTAGGCCCCTTCCGGGACCGGAATCTCCACCGAGGTACGCAGCTTTCCGGTCCGCAGGTCGGCAACGATCGTGATGATGCCCGGCGAACCGTCGACCCGCAGTTCGGCGGTGAGCCGGCCCTCCTCGCAGAGCCGGTCGGCGAGAGCCGCCCGCCGGGACTGCGGAGTGGTGCCGCGCTGGGCGCGCTGGACCGGCAGGGCCTTCTGGCCCAGTTCACCCCCGAGTCGCAGACATACCTGACGGATGAGGCGCTCCCAGCTCTCGACGACCTCGACGGCGCGCGGATCGCCCTCGCTGAGCGTCTCCGTGTCGATGCCGTTGCGTACGGGGACCCACGAGGGCCCCATGTTCTGGAAGCCGTGGCAGCCGGAGTTCTCGTGCTGGAGGTAGTGCAGCAGTTCCTGAAGGAGCCAGGCGTGAGCGGCGTTTCCGACGCCCTCGTGCCGGATCAGCATGTGTGCCTGGTGGGCCACCTCGGCCCAGGACAGGTGCCAGAGCGCGACCTTGTGCTTGCGCCGTCCGTCGGTCTTGACGGCGACGAGCGGACTGCCTTCCAGGGCCACATCGTTGGACAGCGTGATCACGGCCTCGTACCCCCGACGGGCGGCGATGTCCATATAGTTCTGGACCTGGTCCGACCGCAGGGCGTTTCCGTTGGTCTTCGTCTCGACCAGTGCGGTCCACAGCTTTCCAGCCCGTTCCACCCGGATCACGCCGTCCGGGCGCTTGGGAGTGTCCCCGTGCGGGAGCGAGACCTCGGTGAAGGTCTGCATGCGGCCGGCCGGAGCGCCGAAGGCGGCCGTCAGCCGGCGCCCGAACTCCGGTACCTGTGCCATGACGGACAGCAGGACGGAGGTGGCCCGTACCTCCCGCTCCTTGTCGCTCTTGAGCGTCGGGGCGGGAAAGAGCCGCGCAGACTTCCACGCGTCGTTCTCTGCCAGTGACTTCTTGACCAAGGCCGGAAGCGTCACCTTCTTCTTCGCGGTCCGGGGGCCGCGGGTGCGCTTGGGAGGGGCCGTTGCCGGACCAGTGGCCTCGGCTTCGCGCACCGGCTGACGGGGTACCGAGACGGACTGCTCCGCGGTGGACGGCTGTTCGGCCTCGCCGGTGCGGGGCGGGGTCTGCGCGCCGAGCGGCTCCGCCGTCCCGTCCGTCTCCCCGGCCACGTTCCCGCTCTCGCCCTCGTTCTCCCCCTCGTCGTCGACGTCGATCCCGAAGTCCGTGGCGAGACCCGCCAGACCGGTCTCGTACCCCTGGCCGATGGCGCGGTACTTCCACTCCGTGCCGCGCCGGTAGAGCTCCCCGAAGAGGAAGGCGCTCTCCACCCCGGCATCGGCGATCGAGAACCCCAGAAGCACCTCGCCGGTGCGGTCGGCGACCGTCATCCGGAGATCGTCCAGTTCTCCGAACCGCGAGCCGCCGTACCGGCTCGCAGCCACTACGAGACGCTCGACGTCCGCCGGTACGGCGGTCAGATCGAGGCTGATGCGGTCCTCGCTGCCGCTGTCGGTCGGGGTCTTGCCGAGCAGCTGCACGCTGCCGTCGGCAGCGGTCGTGTTGTTGTAGTAGAAGAAGTCGGCGTCGCTGCGCACCTTGCCGTTGCCGTCCAGCAGGAGCACCGACACGTCGGCGTCGCCGTCGCCCGCGGTGCTGCTCCAGCTCAGACTCGCGATGACCGCTCCGGTGTCGTCGCTGAGGTCCGCCAGACCGACGTTGGCGCCCTTGGTCATCTCACGCATGTAATCCCCCCAGACGCGCAGCCGAGTCGGGTGGTGCCCTGGCAGCGGCGCATGTTGATCAGTGGCACAGCACAAGCCGCTGCGCACCAGAAGGACGGTAGTCCTTGAATGGAGAAGCCGTGAAGGAACCGTGTGTTTCGGTTGTGTGCTGTACGGAGCCTGCGGGCGAAGTGCCAGGCCGGCGTCATGCGCGGCCGTCGCCCCGGCCCGTGGTCGCCGGTAGCCGGGCGCCGGTAACAGGCAAGCGGCAAGAAGTGGTTGTGGTGGCTGCCCGCACCCGGTCATTGCGGTTGATTCCGGCTCCGGCCACCGCTCGGTTGTCCGGACCGGGCCTGGGGCCGGTCATGGGCCATATGTTCTGTAGTCAATCAAAAGTGTTGTGCGATCGAGTCGGAGGAAGCCTCGTTGAGTGCGCGCATATTGGTGGCCGAGGATGACGAGAAACAGGCGCGGCTGATCCGGATCTACTTGGAGCAGGCCGGGGACGAGGTCCAGATCGTCTCGGACGGCAGGTCGGCGATCGACCGGGCAAGGTCGTCGCGGCCGGACCTCATCGTGCTCGACGTGATGATGCCGCACGTCGACGGACTCGACGTCTGCCGCATCCTGCGCGCCGAGTCGCAGGTGCCGATCCTCCTCCTCACCGCGCGCAGCACCGAGGAGGACCTGCTCCTCGGCCTCGACCTCGGGGCCGACGACTACCTGACGAAGCCCTACAGCCCCCGGGAGCTGGCCGCTCGGGTACGGGCGTTGCTGCGGAGGTCGAAGGCTGCCGCCCCCGTCGCGCCGGCGGTGCTGACCGTGGGGGACCTGGAGGTCGACGCGGCGCGCTTCGAGGTACGGGCCGCCGGGCGGCCGGTGCTGCTGACCGGCAAGGAGTTCGCGATCCTGACCGTGCTGACGGAGGAGCCGGGACGGGTGTTCACGAGGGCCCAGATCATCGACCGGGTCTTCGGGTTCGACCAGAACGTTCTGCCGCGCACGGTCGACGCCCATGTCATGAACCTGCGGCGCAAGCTGGAGAGGGGCGGCGAGGGCACGCGCTACGTGGAAACCGTCTACGGCCGCGGCTACCGGCTGGCGTACGGCACCGGGACCGCGGGATGAGTTTCCGGCTGAGGGTGCTCGGACTGCTCATGCTGGTGGCGATGGCGGCCACCGCGGCGACCGCCTGGCTCACGCTCCGGCAGGCCAACAACCAGGTGCGGGAATCCGCCAGAGCGGGCCAGGAGGAGGTGTCCCGCATCCTCGACGGGATGACCACGTACGGCTTCGTGCACGGCACCTGGGAGGGAGCGGCGCCCACGGTGCGCTCCCTCTCGGCGGCCACGGGGCAGCGCATCCGCGTCGTCACGGAGACCGACGTCCTGGTCGCCGACTCCGATGTCCTCGCCGGGCGCCCGGCCCGCGAGGTGAGCGGCCGGCCTCCCGTACTGGCCGATGCCCGTCCCCGGCTCCGGCTCCCCGCCGCCAAGATCCCCCGTGCCTCCGTCAAGCGCACGGTGACCGCGATCACCGATTACCGGGCCTCGGTGGCGTACGCGGCCTGTCTGACGAGTGCGGGGGCCGCGGTGACGGCACGTCCGGACAGCGTCGGCATTCCCCGGGTCCAGGCCGACCGGCGTCCCGCGCAGTGCAAGGAACCCACGGCGGGGGACTCCGCCCCCTACGTCGCACAGGACAGCGCCGCCGCGGTGAAGTGCGAGAGCGATCCTCGTCTTTCGGCATGCCTGCAACGGGTGTTCAACGAACGCACCCTCTCCGTCGCGCCACCGCGCCTGCAGATCGGCCTCGGGGCGCTCGACGAGTCACCGGCCGGTCTGGCCGCCGCGCCCACCGTGGCCGTAGCGGGTGCGGTCGCGCTCGCGGCGATCGTCGCGGCCCTGGTCCTGAGCCGGGCCGTGCTGCGCCCGGTCCGTGCACTGACCGCGGCGGCCCGCGGCCTCGGCGGCGGCGATCTCGAACACCGGGTCCCCGTCACCGGCCGCGACGAGATCGCCGAACTCGGGCGCGCCTTCAACCGGATGGCGGACTCCCTCCGGAGCGCGGAGGAGCGCCAGCGCCGGATGACCGGCGACATCGCCCATGAACTGCGCACACCGCTGGCCAATCTGCGGGGCTACCTGGAAGCGCTCCAGGACGGCTTCGTCGAGCCCACGCCCGAACTGCTCGACTCCCTGCACGAGGAAGCGATGCTGCAGCAGCGGATCGTCGACGACCTCCAGGACCTGGCCCTGGCCGAGGCCGGGGTGCTGACCTACCATCGCGCGGTCACCGACCTGCGGAACGTCCTCGACGCCTCTCGTACAGCGCACCGGGCAACGGCCGAACAGGCGGGTGTCGCCCTGGAGCTGGCGGCGCCCCTCCCCGTCCACGCGGCGGTCGACCCGGACCGGCTGCGCCAGGTCATCGGAAACCTCGTCGGCAACGCGCTGCGCGCCACGGCGCCGGGCGGCACCGTGACGCTGGAGCTGCGGCGGGAGGGCCGGACAGCGGTCATCCGGGTGCGGGACACCGGCGAGGGCATACCGGCCGAGCACCTGCCCCAGCTCTTCGACCGCTTCTGGCGTGCCGATCCGGCCCGGGGCCGCGCCACGGGCGGCAGCGGCCTCGGGCTCGCGATCGCCCAGCAGATCGTCACCGACCACGGAGGCACGATCGGGGTCGAGAGCGTGGTGGGGACCGGAACCACCTTCGTCGTCGCCCTCACGGCCGTCACCGAGTGACCCCCTGCGCGACGGTCCCGGGGGAGCCGGGCATCTCCACGGGACCGGCCGCTCAGCCGCCTGCCAGCGCCTGGGTCGGCGCGAGCCGGCCCGCGCGTACCGCCGGATAGAGACCGGCGACCGCGCCGATCACCAGCGTGACCCCCACGCCGGCCACCGCCGCCCACATCGGCACCGCGGTCGGCCAGTCCCGTACGTACGCGTACCCGGCGGTGATCGCCGTACCCAGTACCGTCCCGCCGAGCCCGCCCAGTGCCGAGAGGAGCAGCGACTCGGAGACGAACTGGCCGCGGATCTGCCCGCTGGTGGCGCCCAGGGCGCGGCGCAGGCCGATCTCCGGCCGGCGTTCGAGGACCGAGATGACCATGGTGTTGCCGACGCCGACCCCGCCGACGAGCAGGGCGACACCGCCGAGCCCCAGCAGCAGCCCGGTCAACGCGGAGTCAGTGGCCTCGCGGGCCGCCAGCGCGTCCGAGGGACGTGAGACGAGCACACTGCCCGGCTTCTCGGGGTTCGCGGTGGGGGCCAGCACACCGCGTACGGCACCGACCCGGTCGTCGCGGGCACGCACGTAGACGGTCGACGGGTGCCCGTCGAAACGCAGATACGTCCGAGCCGCCTGGCGGCCGACCAGCGCGGAACTGTCGATCTCCGGCGCGAGGGGGGCCGGCCGCAGCACCCCGACGAGCGAGAACCAGGTGCCTCCCAGCCACAGCCGGGTGCCCGGGGTGTACGCGTCGAGGCGCCGGGCCGCCTGCGCGCCGAGTACGACGGCCGGATACTCCTCGGTCGCCCTGTCCAGCCAGCGGCCGATCGCCACCTCCGTGCCGATAGCGGCCGGCAGCTCCGGGTCCGCGGCCGCCACTTGAATGCTGCCCGTGCGGCCGACGGGCATCCGGTCGTTGCGGTAGACGGCCGCCCCCTCGACCTCACCGGTCGCGGCCACCTGCTGCACGGGACCGATCCGCCGGATCATCGCCGCCGCCTCCTGCGGCAGCCTGGTCGTTCTTCCGTCGGGCGACTGGCCGGGGGCGACGCGCAGCATGTTGGTGCCGAGCCGGTCGAGCTTGTGGTCGATCTCCGCACGACCGGAGCCGGAGATCCCGACGACGGCGACCATGGCGGCCACCCCGATCGCGATTCCCAGGGCGGACAGGAACACCCGCAAGGGGCGCGTACGCAGGCCGGTACCGCCGAGCCGTACGAAGTCGGCCGGGCCCAGCCTGGCGGGCCGCAGCGCGGAGGCTGCCGCGCGGGCGCGCCTGGAATGCCGGGAGGGGGTCATCCGTGCACTTCCGTACCGGTCGGTGTGTGTGCGCTGTCGGCGACGATCCGGCCGTCCCGCATCTCCACCTTCCGGTCGAACACCTCGGCCATCTCACGGTCGTGCGTGATCACCACCACCGTGGTGCCGGCGGTGTGCAGTTCGCGCAGGAGTGCCAGGACCGCGGTGCCCGCAGCGGAGTCGAGGTTGCCGGTGGGTTCGTCGGCGAGGAGCAGAGCCGGTTCGCCGATCACGGCACGGGCGACCGCGGCCCGCTGCCGCTCGCCGCCCGAGAGCTGGTGGGGCAGATGGCCGAGGCGATGGCTGAGCCCGACACGGGCCAGCGCCCGCGCTGCCCGGCGCCGCCGCTCCCGCATCGGCACACCGGCGTACAGCAGTCCGTCGGCGACGATGTCGAGCACCGGCACCCCGACGGCCAGATGGAACTGCTGGAAGACGAACCCGATGCGCTGAGCACGCAGGGCGGACACCTCGCGGTCGGACAGGGCGGCGATGTCGTACCCGTCGATGACGACGCGCCCGCCGGACGGCCGGTCGAGCGTTCCCATCAGATGCAGCATGGTCGACTTCCCCGAACCCGAGGGTCCGACGATGCAGGCCAACTCGCCGTACCGGACGCCGAGATCGACGCCCCCGACGGCTGTCACCCCACCGGAATAGCGCTTGGACACCGCGGTGAACTCGACGACCGTCCCCGTCCCGCTTCTGCCTGCGGTCATGGGGGTCATTCGGGGACCCTCACCTTCATGCCCTCGCGCACCTGTGCGCCGCTCACCTCGACCTTGCCCCCCGCGAACAGCCCGGTTCCGACCGGTACGAAGCGACTGGGCGAGCCATCGCCGGTGCCGTCCTCGTCGGCGCCCTCCAGCCCGTAACCGCCTTCCGCGAGCGCGATGAGAGCGGCGACCGGAACGGCCAGGACGTCCTTGCGCCGCTTGGCCACATAGCGCACGGTGACCGGTCCGCTCTGCAGCCTGCCGAGGGACTCCTGGTCCTTGAAGACGATCACGACAGCCACCGTGGCGGCGGCTTCCCCGGACCCCTCGCCCGCACCCGCCGCCTCGCCCTCCTTCCCGGAGTTGGACGCGGAGGCGTCCTTGCCCACACTCGCCACGGTTGCCGGTACGGAGCTCCCGTCGGGGAGATCCACGCTCACCGTGGTGCCACGCCCCGCCCAGCGCGTTTCGTTCGCCGGTGCGTTGATGGTCACCATGCGCGATGTGCTCGTGTACGTGACCGGGTTTCCGGCCGCCCCGGAGCCCACGGGGGCGGTGGTGCCGGCGATACGGACCGCGCCGGACGCGTAGACGACGGATCCGGCGTCGACGGTGCCGGTCTGCGGCAGACCGAGATCCTTCTGCCAGCGCTTGACGGCCGCGGCGGTCAGCTCGGTGTAGGACTCGTCGACGGTGAAGCCCGAATAGCCCAGAGCGCTGAGGTTGCTCTCGAACTGCTGGACGTCCATACCGTGCAGGGGCACCGATCGCGGCCGCGCGTCAGGTGCCGGCTGTGCGGTGGTGTCCGGAGCGCCGGAGCGGCTTTTGCCGGCTTGCGCGCCGCCTCCGCCGGCAGCACCCTCGTTCGCATCTCCGCTCCCCTCCCTCTCCCCGTCCCCGCCCCCGTTCGCGTCGGTCTCGCCGGCTGCTGCCTCCTGCAGACCGAGATCCCGGTACATCGGCAGGCTCCCGTACAGCAGCACCACCGGCCGGTCATCGATCCGCAGCACCTGCTGCCCGCGCCGCGCAGTGGTTCCGGAGGCGGGAAGCCAGGTGATCGTTCCCTCGGCCTTCAACGGGAAAGGCACCTCCGGGCCGTGCCCGAGCTGACCGTCGATCTCCGTCTGGTCGGTCAGCGTCTCGCGCGACACCTGAACCGTCCGGCCCCCTCTGCCAGGCACCTTGGCATCGTCCGTATCGCCCCCGCCGAGTCCGAGGGCGCCGGCGGTGCTGACCGCGGCGACCAGGAGAATCCCCACCGCGACCAGGGCAGGTCCCCGGCGGCGTCTGCCTCCGGGGGCGCTTCCGGCTTCGTGCTCGGCCGCGGAGCTGCCGTCCGTGGCGAACTGCTGCTCCGGCTCGTTCATCCCGTCCACCCGTTCGAACCCGTCAGCCTTGGGGCGCGGGTGCGTCGTCCGGAATACCGATGACGGAAGCGCAGGCACGCGTCGCGCGCTTCGCACCCGCTGACGCCGAGTCCCAGGTGACGTCCTGGAAGTGCCCGGAATCGTCGGTATCGGGGAAGTCGGGTGCGCCGTGCTCCTGCATGCACGTGGCGTACTGCTTCTTCTTGCGGATCTCGGTTTCGGACAGCGGAGGCTGCTGCGCCTTCTCGACGCTGTCCGGCACGGCCACGCTGAGGCCGGCGCACTCTTCCTGCGCCTTCAGTGCCTTCGGGTCGCGCTTCCACTTCGACCGGTCGCCGACGTCTACATTTCCCTTGGCATCAGGGTCGGGGGCGTCGAGGCCCGCGTCACGCAGGCACTTGACCCACTTGCGCTGGGCGTCGACGTACTCAGCCAGCTCACTCGTACCGCCCGCGGATGCGGATGCGGTGGCGGAGTTCTTCGCGCTGCCCGCCGACGCCACTTCGCCGTCGCCACCGCCGTCACCACCGCAGCCCGTCGTCAGGGCCAGCGCCGTCAACGACGCCGCACCCATCAGCCACAGTTGCCCCTTGAACCTCCGACGCGCACTCATCCCCGCGTGCTCCTCACAGCCACCGCCGGCCACCCACTGCGCCCGGTGGTGACGAAAGTAGGAGCGCACCCATGAAGGACCTGTGAAGAAGCAATCAAGAAGTGTTCCGGGTCAGAGCGCCTGGTTCAGCCGGCTCCTGGTCCAACCTGTACCTGGTTCAGCCTGTGCCTGGTTCAGCCCTGCTTCAGTGCGGCGAGGCCCTTCTTCATGTCTTCGGTGTTCATGACCGGCTGGATCTCGATCGACGCGCCGAGTCCCTCGAAGAGCGGCTCCGCGATGGAGGGCAGCAGCGAGCTGTCCGGCATGTCGAACACGAAGGTGCAGCATCGCTTGCCCTCGCTGGGGCCGAAGTAGGCCGCCTCGGGCTTGAGGCGTTCCGCGAGCGACTGCATGATCGTCGGCAGGGTGCCGTTCTTGACCGCTTCGTTCGCGAGCTGGGTGTCCAGCTGTGCTCGCAGCATGACCCTCATGGCGTGGCTCCTTCCGTCCTCCGGGACCGGCGCGGATCCGTCCGCGCTCGCTGAACCCCGGCGACGTCCCGCTCAGCGTCACCGCGGGGTGCGGGGGCAGCCAACATCTCGTGCACCATCCGGGCTGCCCCCGCACGCCATCGACCCCTCCGACTGACGTGCTACGGGTGAACAGGCGCCCATCGCGCTGCACGGCGGCTCGGGCACCGGCACCCTGCTGAGTGAGGAGCAGGCGGGGTATGCGCTGCGCAGGCCGGTGGCCCGCTGCCTCCGCCCTCCGCAATCGGCATCACGGTCCCGGCGAAGCCCGGCGGGCGCGAGTCGAAGGGGGCGATTCAGTGACGTTCGGTGCGACAGGGCCATCCGGCCACAGGCACGCGACGGACGAGCCGGCCGACAGCGCCGGTGTGCAGCCGGAGGTTCCCGGCGTGCGGACGGTTCCGGAGCAACCGTCCCAGCCGCCCGATGAGGGGTGGCGCCCGGTGCCTCGCCACGTCGCGTGCGTGATGGACGGGAACGGCCGGTGGGCGCAGCAACGCTCCCTGCCGCGCACGTCCGGGCACCGTGCGGCGGAGGCGACGGTGATCGATGTCATCGAGGCGGCGCGGTCGGCGGGGGTCGAATGGCTCAGCCTGTACGCGTTCTCCACCGAGAACTGGCGGCGTCCGGGCGACGAGGTCGACTTTCTCATGCGTCTGGTACGCCGAGTGGTGCGCAAACACGCGCTGCTGCTGCACGCGCGCGGCATCCGATGCCGGCTCCTGGGAGCCGAGGACCCGCGCATTCCCGCCCCGCTGGCCCAGGACTTCGCCGACCTGATGACTCTCACCGAGGCCAATCGCGGCATGACGCTGACCGTGGCGTTCGACCACGGCGGGCGGCAGGACATCGTCGCCGCAGCGCGGTCCCTCATCCGCGCCGGGGTGCCCGCGGATGCCGTCGACCAAGCGTGCTTCGCCGCGCATCTGCCCGTGCCCGACACGCCTGACGTGGACCTGGTGATCCGTACCTCCGGCGAACAGCGCATCTCCAACTTCATGCTCTGGCAAGTGGCCTACGCCGAGTGGGTCTTCCCGCCGGTGCTCTGGCCCGACTTCCGTGCGCCGCACCTTCTGGAGTGCCTGCACGAATACCGACGCCGCGACCGCCGATTCGGCGGTGTGGCACCGCAGACGAAGGGACGACCTCAAAAGTGAAGGACACGGACAGCAGCCGCTTCACGCCGAACGGGCCCGGTACCGGGGTGCCGTACGAGAACTCCGACCGGGAGGCCGCCGGACCGCCGGAGGAATCCCTGTTCGGCCCCGGCTCGCAGTTCCACCGATTCTTCAACGATCCGCGATGGGCCCTGGCCGTCGTCAGGGCCACGGTGATGGAAGCGGCCCACCCGCAGATCGGCGCGGCCCTGGCCGACAACTCCTCCTTCGTGGTGCACCCGTGGCGCCGCCTGAGCAACACCCTCGTGAGCCTGCAGCGCATGTTCGGCGCCGACGAGGAGACCAGGCAGAGAGAGGCGGCGCGACTCAACCGCCTGCACGCACGGCTGAGCGGCACGGACGCCAGGAACCAGCCCTACGACGCGATGGACCCCGAGGTACGGGCGTGGGTGGTCGCGACGCTCTTCGAGAGCTCCGTCACCATGTGCCGACTGAGCGGACAGCCCCTGGACCAGCTCACGATGGAACAGCTCTACGCCGAATTCCAGGCATTCCTGGCCGCTTTGGGGGACCGGGCGGGCCACCTCCCGCCCACGCTGCCCGAGTTCTGGCAGTACTACGACCGCATGGTCGCGGAGGAACTGCAGAACACGGAGGCGCTGCGCATCATCCTCTATCAGCTCTTCGAACATCTGCCGGCGCCGCCGCTGTTCCGTGGACTTCCTACGCTCTGGGCGACCGGTCGCGCACTGGCAGGGCCCGTGATCGGCACCATCACCGTGGCATCGCTTCCCGAGGTCTTCCGCCGTCGTGCCGGGCTGCCGGAGATCCCTGGTGCCCAGACCCTGATGCAGGGTGCCTACATGGCCGCCCGTCTGACCGGTTCCCTGCCCGACAACTGGATCCAGACGGAGAACGTCGTCAGTCTGCTGAATCTGTCGCCGGACGGCGACGGGCCCTGGTCCGAGAGGCTCACCACCCTGCGCACCCGGACGAAGCGGGCCGGCGCACTGTTCCGGCTGATCACACCGGTAGCGGCACAGCAGGGCGCTCCGGGCGGGGCCGGGAACCAGCGAGGTGCCCGAGAGTTCTTCACCGAGGTACTGGACCAGACCGGGGACGGCTGTCTGGACTGGCCCGACCTCGCCGCCATGGCCCGGGAACTCTGCTCCCGTCTCGACCTGGACGAGCCGGAGGAGACCCGCTTGTACGACGCTTTCGCCGCGTGGTGGAGGGAACTCCAGGCAGCCCTGGACAGCGACGGGGACGGTCGGGTGAGCGCTGACGAGTACGCGGCCGCAGCCCCGTCCCTGGCAGGACCGGCGCTGATCAGGGTCGCCGAGGTCCTCTTCGATGTCACCGACGCGGACGGCGACCAGTCCATCGACGCCGAGGAGTACCGGGCCCTGTTCAGGAGAGGCTTCGCGCGATCCGTCGCGGAGGGCGAAGGGCGATACTCCCGAAGCGCGTTCGTCCGGGAATTCCTGTCCTTCATGTCAGGCCGTCAGCGCTCGACCCCCTACGACCCGTTGCTGTCCGACGCGTAGTCCTCCGGCCCCGCCCGACCACTGCGACCCGGGGGCGCCGTTGCGTTCCTGAACGTCGAAGGCCCCCGCTGCAAGCAGCGGGGGCCTTCGACGTATTGCCCGGTGAGAGCAATGGCGGAGGATACGAGATTCGAACTCGTGAGGGGTTGCCCCCAACACGCTTTCCAAGCGTGCGCCCTAGGCCACTAGGCGAATCCTCCGCGGCAAACAATACAAGACGTTGAAGGGTGCTCGCGAACCCGTTCCGCCTCGGAGCTCTCCGGGCGGTCCTGGAGGGGTCTCCGGTTGCGGGGGAGGTGGACTTGCGGGGGTGGGGATCGGCTAAGGTGGGCGTCAGCCCCTCACGTGGCGCTATCTGACTGAACTCCCCCAGGGCCGGAAGGCAGCAAGGGTAGGTTGGCTCTGGCGGGTGCGTGGGGGGCCCTTGTGTGTCCGGGCCCGGTGCGCGGCGGGGCTTCCGGGGCCGAGGGCGTTCGGACGGGTCGTGGTGAGATGTCCCGCAACCGGTGGTGTGCCCGGTGCGGGGCCGGTTGTCAGTCCGCCCCGATAACCTCGTATGTGTGTCGTCCCTTGCGCTGTACCGCCGCTATCGCCCCGAGTCGTTCGCCGAGGTCATCGGTCAGGAGCATGTCACTGACCCCCTGCAGCAGGCCCTGCGGAACAACCGGGTCAATCACGCGTACCTGTTCAGTGGTCCGCGCGGCTGCGGCAAGACGACCAGCGCGCGCATCCTCGCCCGCTGTCTGAACTGCGAGCAGGGGCCCACGCCCACGCCCTGCGGGGAGTGCCAGTCCTGTCAGGACCTCGCGCGCAACGGGCCGGGATCGATCGACGTGATCGAGATCGACGCCGCTTCGCACGGTGGCGTGGACGACGCCCGTGACCTGCGGGAGAAGGCGTTCTTCGGTCCCGCGTCGAGTCGTTACAAGATCTACATCATCGACGAGGCGCACATGGTCACCTCGGCGGGGTTCAACGCCCTGCTGAAGGTGGTCGAGGAGCCGCCGGAGCACCTCAAGTTCATCTTCGCGACCACGGAGCCCGAGAAGGTCATCGGCACCATCCGTTCGCGTACCCACCACTACCCGTTCCGGCTCGTGCCGCCCGGGACGCTGCGCGAGTATCTCGCCGAGGTGTGCGGCAGGGAGAACAGCTACGTCGAGGACGGGGTGCTCCCGCTCGTCGTGCGGGCCGGGGCCGGTTCCGTGCGTGACTCGATGTCGGTCATGGACCAGCTGCTGGCCGGTGCGGCTGATGCCGGTGTGACGTATGCCATGGCGACGTCCCTGCTCGGCTATACGGACGGCTCCCTGCTCGACTCGGTCGTGGACGCCTTCGCGGCGGGCGACGGGGCAGCCGCCTTCGAGGTCGTGGACCGGGTGATCGAGGGCGGCAACGACCCGCGCCGCTTCGTCGCCGACCTCCTGGAGCGGCTGCGTGACCTGGTGATCCTGGCCGCCGTGCCGGACGCCGGGGAGAAGGGCCTCATCGACGCACCGGCCGACGTCGTCGAGCGGATGCAGGCCCAGGCGTCCGTCTTCGGCGCCGCCGAGCTGAGCCGCGCCGCCGACCTGGTCAACGAGGGGCTCACGGAAATGCGCGGGGCTACCTCGCCGCGTCTCCAGGTCGAGCTGATCTGCGCCCGGGTGCTGCTGCCGGCGGCCTTCGACGACGAGCGTTCGCTTCAGGCCCGGCTGGACCGGCTGGAGCGGGGGGCGTCCTTCGCCACCACCGGACCGGGGCCCTCGATGGGGTACGTCCCCGGGCCGGAGGCACTGGCACACGCTCCCGTCGCGCCCCAGGCCCACGCCCCTGCCGCACCCCAGGCGTACGCCCCTCCTCCCGCCCCTCAGCCGGAGGCCGGTTCCGGGCCCGCCGCCGCGCGTGCGGCGGTGCGCGGGGATGCTGCCCCGTCTGCGCCCGCCCCCGCACCAGTGGCTCCCGCTCCGGCTCCCGCTCCCGTGGAGCCGCCGCCCGCCGAATCGCCTGCGGCCGGTCAGCGGCCGGGGGCCTGGCCCGCCGCGGCCGCACCCGAGCAGGGCCGCAGGCCCGGAGGCTGGCCCACCGCCTCCACCCCGGGCCAGGCCCCAGCACCGCAGGCCGCCGCTCCCGCCGCGCCCTCTGCGGCACCCTCCGCACCGGTTCCCGCCGCCGCCGCGCCCGCCCCCGGCATGACGCAGGGCGCCGGGCAGGTCCGCACCATGTGGCCCGACATCCTGGAGGCGGTCAAGGGCCGCCGCCGGTTCACCTGGATCCTGCTCAGCCAGAACGCCCAGGTCACCGGCTTCGACGGCACCACCCTGCAGATCGGCTTCCTCAACGCCGGCGCCCGCGACAACTTCGCGAGCAGCGGCAGTGAGGAGGTGCTGAAGCAGGCGCTGGCCGAGCGGTTCAACGCGGTGTGGAAGATCGAGGCGATCGTCGACCCGTCCGGCGGCGCGGGACAGCCCCCGCAGGTCGGCGGCGGGCGTCCCTCCGCGGCCGCACCGCCCGCGCCGCAGCGCCCGGCGGCCCCCGCGCCGCAGTCGTACGAGCCCAGGCCAGCCCCGGAGCGGCAGCAGCAACAGCCGTCGGGCGGCGACCCGGCGCCGGAGCCCGCACCCCCCTCGTACACCGCTCCCGAACCACCCCGGTCGGTCGCTCCCGAGGACGACACCCCCGAGGCCGACGACCCCGACCTCGTCGACTCCGCCCTGTCCGGACACGAGCTGATCGTGCGCGAACTGGGCGCCACGGTCGTCGAGGAGTTCACGAACGAGTAGGGCGGGTGGTGGGGGCGCGCTGTTCCAACGGTCCCCCGAGCCCGGCCCGCGGAGAGGCCCTCCACTCCAGGGCCCTCGCGCCGACCCCGGCGGTAAGAGAGGCCCCGGACGCTCGGCCCCGGGCCCCTCTCCCCGAGAGGCCCCAGCCCCCCGAACCCCCGCGCCGAGCCCCTCCCGCCCGGTCGCCGCCGTGTCCACGGAGCGGCGGCCGTCAAGGGCGCCGTGCCCCGGCGGCTAGGCTGCACCCCGTGAAGGTCCTCGTCATCGGCGGCGGCGCCCGCGAACACGCCCTGTGCCGCTCTCTCTCCCTCGACCCCGACGTCACCGCTCTGTACTGCGCTCCCGGCAACGCCGGCATCGCAGAGGTGGCCGAACTGCACCCGGTCGACGCCCTCGACGGCGCTGCCGTCGCGCGCCTCGCCACTGAACTGGGCGCCGAGCTGGTGGTCGTCGGCCCGGAGGCGCCGCTTGTCGCCGGGGTCGCCGACGCCGTGCGCGCCGCCGGCATCCCCTGCTTCGGCCCGTCCGGCGAGGCGGCCCGGCTCGAGGGCTCCAAGGCCTTCGCCAAGGACGTGATGGCCGGGGCGGGTGTTCCGACCGCCCGCAGCTACGTCTGCACCACGCCCGCGGAGATCGACACCGCCCTCGACGCGTTCGGCGCCCCGTACGTCGTCAAGGACGACGGTCTCGCCGCAGGCAAGGGCGTCGTCGTCACCGACGACATCGACGCGGCCCGTACACACGCGCTGGCCTGCGACCGCGTGGTCATCGAGGAGTTCCTCGACGGCCCCGAGGTGAGCCTCTTCGCGATCACCGACGGCACCACCGTGCTGCCGCTCCAGCCCGCCCAGGACTTCAAGCGGGCCCTCGACAACGACGAGGGCCCGAACACCGGCGGCATGGGCGCGTACTCCCCGCTGCCGTGGGCGGACCCGAAGCTGGTGGACGAGGTCATGCAGTCGGTCCTCCAGCCGACCGTCGACGAGCTCCGCCGCCGCGGTACGCCCTTCTCCGGGCTGCTGTACGCGGGCCTCGCGATCACCTCGCGCGGCGTACGGGTCATCGAGTTCAACGCCCGGTTCGGCGACCCGGAGACCCAGGTGGTCCTGGCCCGTCTGAAGACCCCGCTGGCCGGTGTCCTGCTGGGCTCGGCCAACGGCACTCTGGACGAGCTGCCCCCGCTGAAGTGGCGGGACGAGGCCGCGGTCACCGTGGTCATCGCCTCGCACAACTACCCGGACACCCCGCGAACGGGTGATCCGATCGAGGGGCTCGACGAGGTCGCGGCACAGGATGCCCCGCATGCGTACGTCCTGCACGCCGGGACCCGCAGGGACGGCGACACCGTGGTCAGCGCCGGCGGACGGGTGCTTTCCGTGACCGCGACCGCCAAGGACCTCGCGGGCGCCCGTGAGCGCGCCTACGCGGCGGCGGCCCGGATCCGGCTCGACGGCTCCCAGCTCCGTACGGACATCGCGAAGAAGGCCGCGGAGGCCTGAGCCGCACCCGTCCGACGAGAGCCACGGACACCTCAGCCGTACCGCTCCGACCACCACTGACGCGCCGCTGCCCCATGGACAGCGGCGCGTCAGCACCTTTGCCCAAAGCCATTCCATCGAGTGACGGCTGAGCCATCCGGATGACGCCCACCGAAGCCCCAACTAGGGTGCGGCGCAAGCGTTCCGGCACTTGGCCCACCGGCATTGCGATGTCAGTGACGGGTGCCACAGTGGGGGAGTGAGCAACACCGCCGTGGGGGCAGAGGGGGTGACGTCCGGCCGTGTCCGGTACCGGTACAGGTGAGGAGCTGGGTGCGCAGGCAGCGCGCGCCCGGGCTCTCGTCCTGCTGCGCATCCGCAGCAGGGCAACAGCAGTCGCGCTGCTTCCGGCAGCGCTCGCCGTCGTGCTGTTCGCCGCGGGCGGGCAGGGCTTCGCCGTCGGCAGCGGCTGGGACACGGTGCGCTGGGCCGTGACGGCCTGCGCCGTCGTCGTCCTGCTGGTCGCGGCCGCCGTCGCGGTCGCGGTCGTACGGGCGAAGCCGGCGGTCAGCCCGACCGTCCCGCTGAGCGAGAAGGCGGCCCCGGATCTCTACCGGCTGGTCCGTGATCTGGCGGAGCGGCTCGGTGTGCCCGCGCCCTCGGCCATAGCGCTCACGCCCGACTGCGACAGCTGGCTGGAGGACCGCACCCACCCGGCCGCGGACCGGGCGGCCAAGGAGGCCGCGCGGCAGGACCCGAGCGGTCCGGCGGACGGCCGTCGGCCGGGACGCGGGCGCAGGGTTCAGGCGGCGCCCGTGCTGGTCATCGGTTCCCCCTTCCTGTGGTGGATGCGGGTCGCGGAGCTGCGGGCGGTGCTCGCCCCGGTCGTCGCAGGCACGGGCCCCTCCGCCCACCCCGACATAGCCGCGGCCCGGCGCTTCGTGCGCGGCCTGGACGGTGTGGTCGCCGATGCGGCCTTGCCCGTACAGGGTCCTGTGCGCAGGGTCCTGCGGCTGCCGCGTCTGTTCATCGGCAGGATCGCCCGGCTGCTGCTGCGCAGTTGTCGCGGCCATGCGGCGGAGATGGAGCGAGGCGTAGCGGCCGCGGCGTCGACCCGTGCCCAGACCGTGGACTACGGGCTGCGGATCGTCGCGCAGGAACAGGTCGGTCTCGCCTACGCGGGCTGGGACCGGCTGCTCACCCGGGTCGCGCTCCCCGCCTGGCGGATGGGCCGCTGGCCCTCACGGCTGGACGCGGGTGTGGTCTCGGCCCTCACCGAGCTCTCCCGGCGCGACCGGCTGGCCGAGGGGTTCACCTCCCGGCTCGGTGAGCGCCCGGCCTGCGATCTCCTGGAGGAACCGGGAGCGGCCGACGAGGCGGCGTCCCTGCTGGCCGCCCGGCTCTTCCACGGCGGCCCCGCGGAGACCGGCCCCGACTGGGCCCCGGTGGACTGGCAGCAGTATCCGGAAGAGGTCGTCGACCGGAAGTGGCGTGCCGAGGCGGCCCGGCTGCACCGCGTCCTGGACGCCATGGGCGTGCCGCCCGCGTCCGGCGCCGGTTCCGACACCGCGTGCGCCGGGGTGCCCACGCTGGCGCGCGTCGTCGAGCACCTCGCCGTGGGCGAGGGCGGTGGCGAGGAGCTCGCGGCAGGGATCAGTGCGGCGGTGGCCCGGGACGAGGCGCTGGCCCCGCAACCGGTGACCGGCGGCTCCGGTGACGCGGGAGGGGACGTGCTGGACCTCTGGGGACCCGATCCCCTGCCGCTCTTCCCGCTCCAGCCGCCCCGTACGGGCACCGAGCTGCTCGCCGACCACGTCGCGGCGATGGTCTGCTGCGCAGCCGTCGACACGGCGGGCGCGGCACCCGGTCTGGACTGGCTCGACGGCCCCGCCCTGCTGGTCGACGGCGAACGCCCGGCCGATCTCGGCAGCCCGGTCCTCAGCCTGGTCGAGGACGGTGACGCCGGCCCCCTGCGGTCGTGGCTCGCCTCGGTCGGCGTGCGCACCGACAAGCCCGTCCGTCTCGTCTGAAACAGGTCTGGGGAGACGGCTGTTGACGCGGCCGGCTCCCGATATCCGGAACACCAGGTTCCGTTCACGTCAATTCGCGACGAACGGTGACGGAGTGCATGCGTTATGTGATGTGCTGGGGACCGGCGCTGACAGTCGGCGCACCACTGTTGTTCCGGGGGCCTGAGGGAGGGATGCGTCATGGGGGCGGAGCAGATTCGCCGTTGGGAATCGGGTGCCCTCGCGCACGCCGTCACCGATCCCTTCGGCCAGGGGCCGCTCCCCTGGCTGCGCGGCAGTGAGAACTACTTCGACGACACCGGCCAGGTCGTCCCCTGGTACGCCGACCCCACCCTGCCCCGCGGCTCCACCGGCGGCGGCACCCGTACCGCCGACGACGTCCGCCGTCAGATCAAGGGCTTCATCTCCACCGGCGCCGCCGCCCCCGGCGAGGCGATCGACTTCCACATCACCGTGGACCCGCCCCAGCAGTTCTCCGTGGACATCTACCGGATCGGCCACTACGGCGGCGACGGCGCCGCCAAGATCACCACGAGCCCGCGGCTCTCCGGCATCGTCCAGCCGCCGCCCCTCACCGCCGACCGCACGGTCTCCTGCCACCACTGGTGGCAGTCCTGGCGGCTGCAGATCCCGACGTACTGGTCGATCGGTGCCTACGTCGCGGTGCTGACCACGGTCGACGGCTACCGCTCCCACATCCCGTTCACGGTGCGCGACGACCACCCGGCCGACCTGCTGCTGGTGCTCCCGGACATCACGTGGCAGGCGTACAACCTCTACCCCGAGGACGGCCGGACCGGCGCCAGCCTCTACCACGCCTGGGACGAACAGGGCCGGCTGCTGGGCGAGGAGGACGCGGCGGTCACGGTCTCCTTCGACCGCCCCTACGCGGGCGCGGGCCTCCCGCTCCATGTGGGCCATGCCTACGACTTCATCCGCTGGGCCGAGCGCTACGGCTACGACATCGCCTACGCCGACACCCGCGACCTGCACGCCGGCCGGATCGACCCGAGCCGCTACCGGGGCCTGGTCTTCCCCGGCCACGACGAGTACTGGTCGGTGCCCATGCGCCGTACCGCCGAAGCCGCCCGCGACCACGGCACCTCGCTCGTCTTCCTCTCCGCCAACACCATGTACTGGCAGGTCAGCCTCGCGCCGTCGCCCTCCGGCGTCCCCGACCGCCTGCTCACCTGCCGCAAGCGCCGCGGCCCGGGGAAGCCCGCGCTCTGGCGCGAGATCGACCGCCCCGAGCAGCAACTGCTCGGCATCCAGTACGCGGGCCGGGTCCCCGACCCCCACCCCCTGGTCGTGCGGAACGCGGAGCACTGGCTCTGGGACGCGACCGGTGCCGTCGAGGGCGACGAGATCGACGGCCTGGTCGCCGGGGAGGCCGACCGCTACTTCCCGCGCACCACGCTTCCCGAGCACGACAACCGCATCCTCCTCGCGCACTCGCCGTACCTGGACAGCGACGGCGTGACGCGCCACCAGGAGACATCCCTGTACCGGGCGCCGTCGGGCGCGCTCGTCTTCGCCTCCGGCACCTTCGCCTGGTCCCCGGCCCTGGACCGGCCCGGCCATGTGGACCCGCGCATCCAGCGGGCCACGGCCAACCTCCTCGACCGCATCTGCAAGCGCGCCTGAGGGAACGGGCGCCCCGCCCCCGCCCGGAGCCGCGTCCGCCACCCCTCCGAAGCCGCCCGCACCCGGATACGGGACAATCGGAACAGCTCCTGGATCAACCTACGCGGAGGCAGCGTGTCCGGATTCGTAGAAAAGCCCGAGCCCGTGCAGGTTCCGGGGCTCACCCACCTGCACACGGGCAAGGTGCGTGACCTGTACCGGAACGAGGCCGGTGACCTCGTCATGGTCGCCAGCGACCGGATGTCCGCGTACGACTGGGTCCTGCCCACCGAGATCCCGGACAAGGGCCGCGTCCTGACCCAGCTCTCGCTGTGGTGGTTCGACCAGCTCGCCGATCTGGTGCCGAACCACGTCCTGTCCACAGAGCTGCCCCCCGGCGCCCCGGCGGACTGGGCCGGCCGCACCACCATCTGCAAGTCCCTGCGGATGGTCCCGGTCGAGTGCGTCGCCCGCGGCTATCTGACCGGCTCCGGCCTGGTCGAGTACGACGCGTCCCGCACCGTCTGCGGTCTCGCCCTCCCCGAGGGCCTCGTCGACGGCTCCGAGCTGCCGGCGCCGATCTTCACCCCCGCCACCAAGGCGGCCGTCGGCGACCACGACGAGAACGTCAGCTACGAGGAAGTGGCCCGCCAGGTCGGCGCCGAGACCGCCTCACAGCTGCGCCGCACGACGCTGGACGTGTACAGCCGGGCCCGCGACATCGCCCGCGAGCGCGGGATCATCCTCGCGGACACGAAGTTCGAGTTCGGCTTCACGCCCACCGCCGACGGCGGCGAGGAACTGATCATCGCCGACGAGGTGCTGACCCCGGACTCCTCCCGCTTCTGGCCGGCCGCCACCTGGGAGCCGGGCCACGCCCAGCCGTCGTACGACAAGCAGTTCGTCCGCGACTGGCTGACCTCCCCGGCCTCCGGCTGGGACCGCAAGAGCGAGCAGCCGCCGCCGGCGCTGCCGCAGGAGATCGTGGACGCGACCCGCGCCAAGTACCTGGAGGCGTACGAACTCCTCACCGGTACGCCCTGGAAGTAGGCACCCGCCGCACACGAAGAAGCCCCCGGCCGAAGGGCCGGGGGCTTCTTGCTGAACCGAGCGGACGACCAGGTTCGAACTGGCGACCTCAACCTTGGCAAGGTTGCGCTCTACCAACTGAGCTACGTCCGCAAGCGCCGAAGCGCGAGGACTACTATACCCATCCCCGCTCGCGGGCGAGACGCACCGCGGCGTGACGGTTCTCCGCCCCGAGCTTCGCGGCCGCCGCCGAGAGGTAGTTCCGCACCGTCCCCTGCGACAGGGACGCCCGCTCCGCGATCTCGGCGACCGGCGCTCCGTCCGCCGCCAGCTCCAGCACCTCCGCCTCGCGCACGGTCAGCGGCGAGTCCCCGGCAGCGATCGCGTCGGCCGCCAACTCCGGGTCCACATAGCGGTTTCCGGCATGCACGGTGCGGATGATCCCGGCCAGCTGTCTGGCGCTGACGGTCTTCGGCACGAACGCCCGGACGCCTGCCGCGAGTGCCCGCTTGAGATGCCCAGGGCGGCCGTGGCTCGTCACGATCATGGTGCGGCAGCCCGGGAGTTCGGCCCGTATCGATGTGGCGACGCTCACACCGTCAGCCCCCGGCATCTCCAGGTCCAGGACCGCCACATCGGGGTGGTGCGCCCGCGCCATGGCGAGGGCCTCGGGGCCGGTCGCGGCCTCCGCGACCACCACCAGATCGTCCTCCAGCGCGAGCAGGGCGGCGAGTGCGCCCCGGATCAGGTGCTCGTCGTCGGCGAGCAGCACCCGTACCGCGGTCATCGTCGTTCCTCCACCAGGGCCGCCCGGGCAGCCGTACGCGCCATGTCACCGGATGTGCGACCGGCGGGTGCCCGCGATTCCGTGCGGGCCAGCGGGATCCTCGCCGTCAGCCGGAACAGTCCGTCACCCGCCGGGGCCGCGTCGAGCGAGCCGTCGATCGCGCCGAGCCGTTCACGCAGTCCGGCCAGCCCGGAGCCCGCCTTCCCGGTTGCGGCCGCGGGCGCCCCGTCGTTCTCCACATCGAGCACCACCGCATCCGCCGAGACACCGAGCCTGATCGTGCAGCGGCGGGGATCGCCGTGCCGCAGCACATTGGTCGCGGCCTCGCGCACCACCCAGCCGAGCGCCGACTGGACGGGCGCGGGCATGCCTCCGCCGTCGTCGGCGGTCACCGCACAGTCGATGCCGGCCGCCCGCAACACGCCTTGGGCCCCCGCCAGTTCCGTACTCAGATCGACCTCCCGGTAACCCCGCACGACATCGCGCACCTCCTGCTGCGAAGCGCGGGCTATCCGCTGCACCTCGACCATCTGGTCCACCGCCTCGGGCCTGCCGCGCTGGGCGAGCTCCACCGCCAGTTCGCTCTTCAGCGCGATCACCGCGAGATTGCGGCCCATCACGTCATGCAGGTCCCGCCCGAACCGCAGCCGCTCCTCGGCGACCGCGAGCCTGGCCTGTATGTCCCGGGCCCCCTCGGCCTGCCACATCACACTCAGACTCCAGGCGCTGGGCCGTACCGAGATCAGGACCAGCACACAGCCGAAGAGCGTGGTCGGCACGATCCCCGCGAGGGGGCCGCCCCGAACCCCGGCCGCAGCGAGGGTGCCGGTGGTCACGGCGACGAGCAGGAGCGACTCGAACAAGAACGTGCGGACGGGGACGAGGAGCACTCGCGTGATCACGAACGCCATCGGTGCGTTCAGGGTCATGAGGAGCAGCCCGGGGCTGTTGATCCCGTCCACCGCGGCCAGCGCCGCCAGCAGGCCCACGCCCAGCACCAGCAGGACGAGCGGCGCGACCATCCGCCGGCGGGGGAACTCGGAGACGCCGAGGTAGTGCTCGTACGAGGGACGGACGTTGCGGTTGCTCAGCAGGCACTGCGTCAGGCTCACCAGAAGCAGCGCCGCACCGAGCGCCAGCGGGAGCGGCTCGTGGCGGATGTCCTCCTTGAACGGCGCCAGCTGCCACGACAGGGCGAAGAGCCAGGGGATCGAGGAGATGGTGAACCGCGAGTACAGGTCGATCCGCTCCATCTTGCCGCGCTCCTGCCAGCCTCGGCGCCAGCTCCGTACGCGCATCACCACGGCACAACCTTCCTCAGCGTCGCGGATCCCAGCGGAACCACCGCTGCACAGCAAACACCGCGAGTGCCGTCCAGACCAGTCCGGTCAGGGCCGCTCCGAGCAGGTCAGCGCTCTCGGGGACACCCAGCCAGCCCGATCGTATGAGGGTCATCACGCCGGTCAGCGGCAGGAACTCACAGGCCGATGCGAGCGGGTCGGGAAAGATCTCCAGTGGCACGAACAGTCCTGAGCCCATCATCGAGACGAGGAACAGCGGCATGGTGGTGAGCTGCGCCGTCTGTACGGTGCGGGTGAGCACGGAGGTGGCCGCGCCCAGTGCTGTCAGCAGCACCACGGCCAGGAGCAGCCCGGCGAGGAGCAGTTCGGGCCTGCGCGGCGCGGAGAGGTCGAAGAAGGCCGTGCCGGCCGCGATGATCACGGCGGACTGCGCCAGGGCCAGTGCGGCCGACGGCAGTGCGGTCCCGGTCAGGATCTCCCCGTCGGTGACCTCGCCGGTGCGCAGCCGCTTCAGGACCAGGTCCTCGCGCCGCGCGACGTAGGCGGCGACCATGTTCATGTAGACGGCCTGGATGAGCACCGTGCCGATGCCGCCGGTGAGCGCGGCGCCGGCGACGGTCAGCCCGGTGCCGGCGAGGTCCACTTTCTCGAACGTCGACTTCATCGCCAGGATCATGGCCGCGGGCACCATCAGCGCGACGACGACGGCGGTCCTGTTGCGGGCGAGCAATGTCAGTTCGGCCCGTCCGAGCGCGTTCAGCCTGCTGCGGACCGTGGTCGCCGCCCGGACCACCGAGGGCGGGGCAGGGGCGGTGCTGGCGGGGGTCGTCATGAAACGGTCACCTCTTCGGTCCTGGCGGCGGATTTCGCGATGTCGAGGAAGGCCTCTTCGAGCGAGGCGGAACGGGCGTCGAGCCCGATCAGGGGGACCTGCGACTCACCTGCCCAGCGCAGCAGTTCGGTCAGTGACTCCTGGAGCCGGTGCGTACGGATCTCGATCCGCGGGCCGTCGGCCGCGGCGCGCAGGCTCAGCGGCAGCTGTCCCGCCGCGACTCCGTCGGGAAGCTCGAACCGGATCCGCGCCGGACGGGCGGCCGTCACCTCGGCCGTGGTGCCCGTGGTCACGATGCGGCCCCGGTGCATGATCGCCAGCCGGTCGGCGAGCGCCTCGGCCTCCTCCAGGTAGTGCGTGGTGAGGAGGACGGTGATGCCGTCCTCCTTGAGTCGTCGCACCAGCTCCCAGGTGTCGCGCCGTCCCTCGGCGTCGAGACCGGTGGTCGGCTCGTCGAGGAACAGCACTTCGGGCCGGCCGAGCAGCGCCAGGGCCAGATCGAGCCGCCGCCGCTCGCCGCCGGAGAGCTGCTTGACCCGGACCGAGGCCCGGTGACCGAGTCCCACCAGCTCCAGTGCCTCGGCGGTCGGCCGGGCGCCGCTGGTGCAGCCCGCCCACATCCGTACGGTCTCCTCGGCCGTCAGATCGGACGGGAAACCGCCCTCCTGGAGCATCACACCGATCCGCGGCCGGACCGCGGCGCGATCGGTGTACGGATCGTGGCCGAGCACCCGTATCGCGCCGCCGTCCGGACGGGCCAGTCCTTCGAGCAGCTCGACGGTGGAGGTCTTGCCTGCGCCGTTCGTCCCGAGCAGGGCGAACAACTCGCCGCGCGCCACGGAGAAGGAGACGCCTGTCACCGCCTCGAAGCCGCCCGCGTAACTGCGCCGGACAGCGGTCGCCTCGATCACGCACTCCCGGGAAATCTCGTCGCTGGTCATGCACTCAAGGTTTCCTCCCGGCCCGGACCGGGGGCAGTGCGAGCTGTCACCACCACCCATGACAAACGTCATGGGTGGTGGTGGAGAGGGTGGTGAAGAGATATGCCTGCCTCGAACCGCGTCGTGAACCGCGTCTCGACCCGGCACCTCGAACCCGCGGCTCGAACCGCGCCCTCCCGTACGACCTCATACGAAGCACGAAGAAGGCCCCAGTCGAATAATCGACTGGGGCCTTCTATCAAGAGCGGACGACCAGGTTCGAACTGGCGACCTCAACCTTGGCAAGGTTGCGCTCTACCAACTGAGCTACGTCCGCATTGCAACCACTCGGCTTTCACCGGTGGAGCGAGCACTACTCTACCTGATCCACTTGAGTGGTTGTGGAAGAGCGATGCAGAGCGGGTGACAGGAATTGCACACTGCGCCTCCCCCCTGGAAGGGGGGTGTTCTACTACTGAACTACACCCGCACGCTGCGTGAGGGCCAGCTTTTCGGCCTTGCCCCTCGGCGTGCTCCAGACTCTAGCCGACCTGCGGGGGTGTCGCGCAAGTCGGCTCCCGCGAGGTGTCGCCCGAGTGGTCGCTGACAGGCCGTCCGATGCTCGCCGGCCGGCCCGCCGGCGCCACCCGATCGCTCAACTGGCTTCCTGGAACGCCTCGTAGACCTTCTTCGGAATCCGGCCCCGGGCCGGCACCTCCATCCGGTGCGAGCGGGCCCATGCGCGGACGGCCGCGGGGTCGGGCGCGAGGGAGGTGTGCCGGTACGAGACGGGAACCTTGCCGTGCTTGCCTGCATTTGTCTGCTTGCGGCCGGCCGCCACGTACGGCGCCAGGGCCTTGCGCAGTTTCTTTGCATTGGACGGATTGAGGTCGATCTCGTACGACTTCCCGTCCAGGGCGAAGGCGACCGTTTCCGCTGCTGCTCCCCCGTCGATGTCGTCGGAGAGCGTGACCACTACGCGCTGAGCCACGGATTTCGGTCCTTTCCTACGGCATCCTCGCCTGACATGCGCGGATGCCGGCCTTCCGGCTGTGAGCGCGGATGCGGGCCGACCGGTGTCGGCCGTTTAAGGGCAATGTTGCTTTCCCTGGTAATCATTTGTACAGCGATGGGTGCCGCATTGTGAAGCCCGCCCAATTACCTGCGCGTGTCAACCGGCTTTGTGTGCTGCTGGTGAGGATTTTTTTTGCAGGATTTTCCGCACCCGTTGTCGCGGCCGATATCTCGGCGTGATCCGGGCCGCTCGATATCTACCCGCGTAGAATTTCAGGCCAGGTACGCTGAGTGGACCCGCGGGGGTCTGGGGAACCCCCCGGAGAAACAGCCGCACCACACCACCACACCGGGAGTGCCAGTGGCACGCGTCGTAGTCGACGTCATGCTCAAGCCCGAGATTCTCGACCCGCAGGGACAGGCTGTGCAGCGTGCGCTGCCCCGTCTCGGCTTCGAGGGAATCGCGGACGTACGTCAGGGAAAGCGTTTCGAGCTGGAGGTCGAGGGGCCGGTCGATGACGCCGCCCTCACCCGTATTCACGAGATGGCCGAGACGTTCCTCGCCAACACCGTGATCGAGGACTTCACCGTGAAGGTGGAGAAGGCCGAGGAGTCGAAGTGACTGCTCGTATCGGAGTCGTCACCTTTCCGGGCACGCTCGACGACCAGGACAGCCTTCGGGCCGTACGGGTCGCCGGCGCCGAGCCCGTATCGCTGTGGCACCGCGACAAGGACCTGCACCAGGTCGACGCGGTCATCCTGGCGGGCGGTTTCTCCTACGGCGACTACCTGAGGGCCGGCGCCATCTCGCGCTTCTCGCCCGTCATGGAGACGGTGATCGAGCAGGCGAAGGCGGGCATGCCGGTTCTCGGCATCTGCAACGGCTTCCAGATCCTGACCGAGGCGCACCTGCTGCCCGGCGCGATGCTGCGCAACAACCACCTGCACTTCATCTGCCGCGACCAGAAGCTGCGCGTCGAGAACGCGGAGACGTCCTGGACCTCGGACTACTCCGCGGGCCAGGAAATCTCCGTACCGCTCAAGAACATGGACGGCCGCTACACCGCCGACGAGCACACACTCGACGAGCTGGAGGCGGAGGGCCGTGTCGCGTTCCGCTACGTGGACGTGAACCCCAACGGCTCGCTGCGCGACATCGCCGGCATCACCAATGCCGCGGGCAACGTCGTCGGCCTGATGCCGCACCCGGAGCACGCCGTGGAGCCGCTGGTCGGCACCGGTCGTACCGACGGTCTCGGTTTCTTCACCTCGATCATCAAGAAGCTGGTCAACGCATGAGCCTGGACACGGTCAAGCACGCGGCCGAAACCCCGGACACCGCGCAGCCCTGGAAGGAGCTCGGCCTCAAGGAGGACGAGTACGCCCGGATCCGCGAGATCCTGGGCCGCCGTCCCACCGGCGCCGAGCTCGCCATGTACTCCGTGATGTGGTCCGAGCACTGCTCCTACAAGAGCAGCAAGGTCCACCTCAAGCAGTTCGGCGAGAAGGTCCCGGAGAACGACGCGATGCTCGTCGGCATCGGCGAGAACGCCGGTGTGGTCGACGTCGGTCAGGGCTACGCGGTCACCTTCAAGGTCGAGTCGCACAACCACCCCTCGTACATCGAGCCCTACCAGGGCGCGGCCACCGGCGTCGGCGGCATCGTCCGCGACATCCTCGCCATGGGTGCCCGTCCGATCGCGGTCGTCGACCCGCTGCGCTTCGGTGCGGCCGACCACCCCGACACCCGGCGCGTCCTGCCGGGCATCGTCGCGGGCATCGGCGGCTACGGAAACTGTCTCGGCCTGCCGAACATCGGCGGCGAGGTCGTCTTCGACGCCTGCTACCAGGGCAACCCGCTCGTCAACGCCGGCTGCATCGGCGTGATGAAGCACGAGGACATCCACCTGGCCCAGGCCTCAGGCCCCGGCAACAAGGTGATCCTTTACGGCGCCCGCACCGGCGGCGACGGCATCGGCGGCGTCTCCGTGCTGGCCTCGGAGACCTTCGACGACACCAAGCCCACCAAGCGGCCCGCCGTCCAGGTCGGCGACCCGTTCCAGGAGAAGCTCCTCATCGAGTGCACCCTGGAGATCTTCAAGGAGAAGCTCGTCGCGGGCATCCAGGACCTCGGCGGCGCCGGGCTCTCCTGTGCTACCTCCGAGCTGGCCTCGGCCGGCTCCGGCGGTATGCGCGTCGAGCTGGACACCGTGCCGCTGCGCGACTCCTCCCTCTCGCCCGAGGAAATCCTCATGAGCGAGTCGCAGGAGCGCATGTGCGCGATCGTCGAGCCGCAGCACGTGGACCGCTTCCTGGAGATCTGCGAGAAGTGGGACGTCATCGCCACCGTCATCGGTGAGGTGACCGAGGGCTCGCAGCTGGAGATCTTCTGGCACGGCGAGCAGATCGTGGACGTGCCGCCGCGGTCCGTCGCCCACGAGGGCCCGACCTACCACCGCCCGTTCGCCCGCCCGTCCTGGCAGGACGCGCTGCAGGCCGACGACGCCGGAAAGCTGGCCCGTCCGGCGAACGGCGCCGAGCTGCGCGAGCAGGTGCTGGCGCTGGTCTCCTCCCCGAACCAGGCCTCGAAGTCCTGGATCACGGACCAGTACGACCGGTTCGTGCAGGGCAACACCGTGCTCGCGATGCCCGAGGACGCCGGCATGGTCCGCATCGACGAGGAGTCCAACCTCGGCGTGGCCATGGCGACCGATGGCAACGGCCGGTACGCGAAGCTCGACCCGTACACCGGCGCGCAGCTCGCGCTGGCGGAGTCGTACCGCAACGTCGCCGCCTCCGGCGCCAAGCCGCTCGCCATCTCGGACTGCCTGAACTTCGGTTCGCCCGAGGACCCGGACGTCATGTGGCAGTTCGCCGAGGCCACCCGTGGTCTGGCGGACGGCTGCCTGGAGCTGGGCACCCCGGTCACCGGCGGCAACGTGTCGCTGTACAACCAGACCGGTGACACGGCGATCCACCCGACGCCGGTCGTGGCCGTGCTCGGTGTGATCGACGACGTGACCCGGCGTACGCCGGTCGCCTTCAAGGAAGAGGGCCAGCTCCTCTACCTGCTGGGTGACACGCACGAGGAGTTCGGCGGCTCGGCCTGGTCCGAGGTCGTCCACCAGCACCTCGGCGGCATGCCGCCCAAGGTCGACCTGGGCCGCGAGAAGCTGCTCGGCGAGATCCTGATCTCGGCGTCCCGCGACGGCATGATCGACGCGGCGCACGACCTGTCCGACGGCGGCCTGATCCAGGCGGTCACCGAGTCCTGCCTGCGCGGCGGGAAGGGTGCCCGGCTGGTCGTGCCGGACGGACTGGACGCGTTCACGTTCCTGTTCTCCGAGTCGGCGGGACGCGCGATCGTCTCGATCCCGCGCAGCGAGGAGCTCCGCTTCAACGACATGTGCGGGGCGCGGGGTCTGCCCGTGACCCGGATCGGTGTCGTGGACGGCGAGGAGATCGAGATCCAGGGCGAGTTCAGCATCCCGCTGAGCGAGCTGCGTACGGCGCACGAGGGAACGATCCCCGCGCTGCTGGCGTAGCCCCGCCCGACTGTCAGGCACTGTGACGTGCTGTGACGTGTCGTGATGTGCTGCCACGTGCGCGCGTCACGCTTTGCAGAAGCCCCCGCCCGGTTCGACCGGACGGGGGCTTCTGCATGCCCGGGTTGGTTCCGCCGGTTTCAGGGGAGGGCTTGACGGGGATTACGTAATTACGTAATCCTTGAGCAATGGAACTGGAGGAACGGGTCTCGGAGCTGGAGAGACGGCTTGAGGCGCTCGTGGGCGACCACCCCGAGGCGCCGCGACCGACCGGGGCCGATTTCTGGGCCCTGGAGGGGTTGAAGCAGGAGCTCTCGGGGGCGGGGGTGGCTGACGGGGGAGTGCTCTATACGGGGGCGGTGCGGCTGCCGACGGGTGAGCGGTACGAGTGGCAGTACGGCGCGCTGACCGAGCAGCTGCTGGACGTGGAAAGGCCCGCCGAGGCGGATGGCAGTGACAGGACGGAGGAGGGGGGCGGAGAGGAGAGCGGTCGGGCGGCGCCCGGTGCCGACTGGTCGGATACCGCCGAGTCCTTCGCCGCCCTCGGCCACCCGGTGCGGCTGCGGCTGCTCCGGGAGATCCTCGGCGGCCGGCGCACGGCGGCGGAGCTCGCCGCGCTCGAGGAGACCGGGACGACGGGGCAGATCTACCACCATCTGCGTCAGCTGACCGGCGCGGGCTGGCTGCAGACGAAGGGGCGCGGGAGATACGAGGTCCCGGGGGCCCGCGTGGTGCCGCTGCTGGTGATCCTCACGGCGGCCAGACCCTGAGGAGGCCCGTGCGGGCCATCCGCGACCACTGACGAGACGACGACGAAGAGACCGACGTTCGGACCCGACGACCAGGGGGAAGTCATGTCTGCCCGCAAGACCGTCATGGTGCTCTACCGGCTCTGCTGGATCATCTTCTTCGCGATGGTGGTCATCAGCCTCTCCACCCGCCCACCGTTCCCGTACTGGGTGACCTGGGTGCCCGCTGTCGCCGCGATCGCCCTGCTGCTGACGGCGGGCCGCAAGGCCCGCGCGGCCGTGGCCGACCCGCCGCCCGCGGTGGAGGTGGAACCTCCGGTGTCCGGGCGCTGGACCGCGTTGAACAGTCCGGCGGACAAGGTGCCCAGCCACGGGATACACGGCTACGGGCAGACGTACGCGATCGACATCGTGGCCGAGCCCCGGCCGTGCGATGAGCCTCAGCCGCCTTGCGACCCTCAGCTGCGTGACGACCCTCAGCCGCGTGACGATTCCCGGCCTCCGCCGCGAGCCGGGGAGGATCCGGCAGAAGGCCCCGGGGGATCGGCCGCTGCGGACGACGGCCTGTCCCGTCCGGAGTTCCGCCGCCTGTGGCCGGTCGCCCGGCGCAACCACCACTTTCCGGCGTTCGGAGCCCCGCTGCTCGCGGTCGCCGACGGCACGGTGGTCCACGCCTCGCACGGACGGCGCGACCATCTCAGCCGCAATTCCATGCCCGCGCTGGTGTATCTGATGGTGATCGAGGCGTCCATACGGGACGTGCTCGGACCGGGCAGCATCGTCGGGAACCACATCGTGCTCGACCTGGGCGACGGTACGTATGCGCTCTACGCCCATCTGCGGCGCGGCTCGCTCCGAGTGCGCGTGGGGGACACCGTCCGGACCGGGCAGCAGCTCGCCGAATGCGGAAACTCGGGGAATTCCACCGAACCGCATGTGCATTTCCAGCTGATGGACGATCCGGACCTGGATGTGGCGATCGGAATTCCGTTTACCTGGCGCGGGATAGGCGTGCCGGCCAACGGCGAGACGTTCACGGTCGGAGGGCCTGCTGACGGGAGTCCTGTTCCCGGTCAGGACGCGGCTCAGACCGCTTCCTGAGTCCGCGCCGCCGCGCCTTCCTGAGCCCGCGCCGCCGCGCCCGGCAGTCGGGTGGCCAGGACCAGGGCCAGGACCATCACGGCGGTGGCGCAGCCGAACACCACATCGGTGGAGGAGGCGAAGGCGTTCAGGGCCTGTTGGTGCGCGGCGCCGGTGAGCCAGCCGATCCCGCTGGTCGTCCCACCGGGCCCGCGGGCCGCGTACACCCTGCTGAGCACGGTGCCGAGGAGGGCGGCGCCGAGGGCGGTCCCGAGGGTCTGGAAGAAGCGGACTCCGGTGGTCGCGACGCCCAGTTGGCGGGGTGGGGCGGTGTCCTGGATCAGCTGGATGAGCTGCCCGACGAGCTGTCCGAAGCCCAGCCCCATGAGCAGCATCGCGCCGCGCACCGTCCAGAGACCGGTGTCCGTCGTCAGGGTGGCCAGCAGGGCGAGGGCGGCCGACGCGAAGACCGTGCCGCTGACAACGAAGGTCTTCTGCGACCAGCCGGCCGATACGAGGCGGCCGGAGACGAGACCGACCACGGTCATGCCGACCGCCATGGGGACCAGATACAGCCCGGCCGAGGTCGCGGCGACTCCCCGTACGACTTGGAGATAGATCATGACGTAGACGATCGACCCCATCATCGCGGCGCCGACCAGCCCTTGGATGGCGAAGCCGTAGCGCATCGTCCGGTTGGCGAACAGGGTGAGCGGCAGGATCGGTTCGGCCGCGGTGGCCTGGCGCCGGAGGAAGAGGCCGAGGGCGGCGACGGCGGTGACCAGCAGGCCGACGATCAGCGGGGAGGACCAGGCGTGGTCCTGGCCGCCCCACTCGGTGACCAGGAGAAGCGAGGTGGAGAAGGCGGCGGCGAGACCTGCGCCGAGGAAGTCGATCCTGTGGCGTGTGGTGCCGGAGGGGAGCTGCAGGACTGTGATGGCGGCGACCAGGACGGCGATGCCGACCGGCAGATTGACGTAGAAGATCCATCGCCACCCGGCATGGTCGGCGAGGGATCCGCCCAGCCAGGGGCCGAGGGCCATGCCGGCACCGGCGATGACTCCGCCGAGGTTGCCGCCCTTCTCGCTCCGGCCCGTGCCGGAGGACGCGTTGCCGGCGGTGCCGCCTGCGCCGGATGCGTCCTTGTGGCTTCGCTTGCGGCTTGGGCTTTGGCTCCGGGTGCCGCTGTCGTCGGCCTCGGGCCCCTGTCTGGCGAGGTGGTGCAGGACGACCATGGTGACGCTCATCAGGCCACCGCCGCCAATGCCCTGGAGGGCGCGTGCGGCGATCAGTTCGCCCATGGACTGCGCCATGCCGCACAGCGCGGACCCGGTCAGAAACGTGGCCAGCGCCCCGATGAAGACCTTCTTCGGGCCGAGTGAGTCGCAGAGCTTTCCGTACAGCGGGAGGGCGGCGGTCGCGGCGAGCTGGTAGGCGGCGATCAGCCACGGGATCCGGTCGAGGCCATGGGCCGGGTCGAGGTCGCGGACGATCGGCACGGTCGCCGAGGACACGATGTTCGAGTCGAGCACGGCCAGGAGGATCGTGATGACGCAGAGCGCGATGCCGAGGGTGCGCCTTCCGCCGGAGCCCGGCGGGCGGGCGGGGGAGGCGGAGGCCGTGGGACCGGCCTCGGTGGACGCGCCGGTGGGCGCGTCGAGCGATGCGTCGGGCGATGCGTCGGATGGCGCGTCGGACGGTGCGTTGGGCGGCGCTTCAGACGGCCGTCCGGACGGTGCTTCGGGCAAGGCTGTGGACAGGGCTTTGGGCATGGCGGGCTCCCCTCCTGGGCGGCGAAGTACCGCCTTGGTGGGCACCACTGTTCCCGTAAAAATGTACTGGGTCAACTTTACATCCAGGATAAAAATTATTCTGAGATCAAGTTTCATCCTGGTACAGTGATGGCATGACCGAGGGGATGGGCCTGCGCGAGCGCAAGAAGATCCAGACGCGACGCCGTCTGCTGGCCGAGGCCACGAGGCTCTTCGGCGAGCGCGGGTTCGACGAGGTCTCGGTTGCGGAAATCGCCGAAGCGGCCGATGTGTCGAAGATGACCGTCTTCAACTACTTTGACAGCAAAGAGGACTTGGTTCTCGCTCCCATGGAGGAGCACATCGGCGATGTCGCCCGGGTGGTGCGTGACCGGGCCCCCGGCGAGTCAGCGGTGGCCGGTATGCGTCGCCACTTCCTGGCCGCGATCGAGGACCGGGACCCCGCGGTCGGGATGAGTGATTCGCCGGTGGCGCTGGGGCTCATCCAGTTGATCCAGCAGACGCCGGCCCTGCTGACCCGGGCCTACGCGTTCTTCGCGCGCACCGACGAGATGCTGGTCGACGTCCTGGTCGAGGACGGGGAGGATCCGGCTGTCGCGCGCATCGTGGCTGCCCAGTTGATCAGCACCCGCAATACCTTGATCACCGAGAACCAACGGCGGTTGCTCGCAGGTGAGTCGGCCGACGCGATCGCGGCGGACGCCGTCGCGCTTGCCGAGCGAGGGTTCGACCTGCTGGAGAAGGGCCTGGGCGACTTCGCGACCCGCGCCTGACCCGGGCCACCCTGCCTACCCCGACCCCGACCCCGACCCCGGCCCTCACCCCCACCCCCACCCTCGCTCTCTCCTGCCCGGCCCAGCCCCCGCCCGCCCCCGCCCGCCCCCGCCCGACCCCGGTCTGCCGCCGCGCTCTCCCCCGCCCGTCACGCGACTCCGGCGGTACGTCGTAGGCTCCCGTGCATGCCGCCGTCCCGGAAGCGCGCCCGTCGCTACGACCCGGTCAGGACCCGCACTGCGGTCCTGGCGCAGTTCGCCCATGTCCGCACCGCAGTGAGCGCGCTGACACCGCAGCAGCTGGACGCGCCGAGTGGGCTCGGCGCATGGACCGTGCGCGAGCTCGCCGTCCACGTGACCATGGCGCTCTCGCACGTCAGCAGGCATCTCGAACTGCCCGAACCGGCTCTGGCCAAGCCTGAGACGACCTTGTTGGAGTGGCCGTTCGCCACAGCGGAGCGGGCCGGCCGGATCGCCGACGACACCGTGGCGCTCGCCGCCGGGCACCCCGATCCGGACGCCCTGTACGCGGAGGTGGCCGACCGATTCGAGGCGCTGGTGCTGGGCACCTCCGAGGACCGGCTGCTGGCCACCCGGGTCGGTGTCATGCGGCTCGGGGACTTCCTGGTCACGCGCACCGTGGAGCTCGTGGTCCACACGTACGACCTCAACGAGGCGGCCGGGCTGGACATCCCGTACGACCGTCAGGCGCTGGCCGCCTGCACCCGGTTGCTCGCCGACGCCCTGGCGGAGAAGGCGCCGGGCGGTTCGGTCGAGGTGAGGGTCCCGCCGTTCGCCGTCGTCCAGTGCGTCGAGGGACCCCGGCACACCCGCGGCACGCCGCCCAATGTCGTCGAGACCGATCCGCTCACCTGGATCCGGCTCGCCACCGGGCGTACGTCGTGGGCGCGGGAACTCGACGCGGCGAAGGTCGGCGCCAGCGGCGAACGGGCCGACCTTGCCGCGCTGCTGCCCCTGATGGGGTGACGAGCGCCGGTCAGGAGCTCTTCGGATAGGGCAGCAGGCCGGCGTCCGTCCGTTCCCAGGCCGCTTTCAGTGCTGCCAGCAGTGCCGGCTCGGCGGCCGCGCGGTCGGCCTGCTCCCGCTGGTCCTTCGCCAGGTGGAAGAGCTGGTCCGCCCCGCCGCTGCCCCGGTAGTACTTCCAGTCCCCGCGGCGCAGCGCGCGCTCCCCGCGCACCCGCCAGAACAGGTCCCGTTCCCGGGGTTGTTCGCCCCGCAGGAGGTATCCGGCGAGGCTGATGCCGTCCAGCGGGTATGCCGGATCGGGGCGGGCACCGGCGAGTTCCAGCAGCGTCGCCGTCCAGTCGGGGGAGAACAGCGGCAGATCGCTCACCTGGCGGGGATCGATCCTGGCCGGCCAGCGCAGTACGGCGGGCACCCGGATGCCGCCCTCCTGGAGGGAGCCCTTGTTGCCGGAGAGCGGCCACTGGTAGGAGAAGCGCTCACCGCCGTTGTCGCTGGCGAAGAAGACCAGGGTGTCCTCCTCCTGCCCGGACCGCTTCAGCGCCTTCAGTACCTCGCCGACCGAGCGGTCCAGGTCCTCGACCATTTCCTTGTACTTGGCGAGCGAGCCCCCGTCGGCGTGGAACAGCCCGCCGAGACCGCCCTCCTTGATCTTCCGTACGATCTCGGCGCTCTCGGCCGTGTCGCCCTCGGCGATCCAGGGCCAGTGCGGTGTGGTGAAGTTGAGGTTGAGCAGCCACGGCTTGTCGTGGTCGCGCTGGACGTACTCGCTCGCCCGCTCGGTCAGGATGCGCGTGTAGTAGCGCAGGTCCTTGTACTCGGCATCGCCCTCGTAGAGGTCGTACTCACCGCCGAGACCGAGCTTCGAGTAGTACTCCAGCGCCCCGCCGAAGTTGCCGAAGAACTCGTCCCAGCCGGACTTGGTGGGGCTGTAGTCCGGCAGGTAGCCGCAGTGCCACTTGCCGATCAGCGCGGTCGCGTATCCGGCGCCGCGCAGCAGCGAGGCGAGCGTCGGGTGAGTGGGTTCGAGACCGACCGACCGGTCTGCGATGGGTTCGGCGAGGCCGCCCTTCGTACGCCCGGGATAGCGGCCGGTGTACAGGCTGAACCGGGTCGGTGAGCAGGTCGCGGACCCGGCGTAGGCATCGGTGAACCGCACACCCTGCCGGCCGAGCCGGTCCAGGTTCGGGGTACGGATGTCCGGCGACCCGTACGAGGAGAGATCGGCCCAGCCGAGGTCGTCCCCGAGGATGAACAGGATGTTGGGCCGCCGGGAGTGCCGGCCCCGGGCCGCCCGGAAGGCCTGCTCGGGGGCGACCGGTTCCGCAGCGGCGGGGGCGGCTGCGGTCACGCCCACCGCGGCGGTCGCGGCCGTGGCGCCGACGGCGGTTCCGAAGGCGCGGCGGGTCAGCGGAGAGCCGGAACTGTGGTTCGAGTCGTGAGAAGGCATGACTGCTCCAGGGCAGGGCTGGGCCGCTCAGCGGGACGGCAGCGGATGCGGCATCGGAGGGGGCAGTGGAGACGGCAGTGGAGGCGGAGGAGGGTCCCGTCACGTCCGTCGGCGGCGGGGGCGACTGTGGATGCGCGTGCCTACGGGCCCGGGCGGCCTCGGCGGAGCCGGGAGGGCGGAGCGGGGGAGGGGACAGCAGGAGAGGGGGAGAAGAGGTGAGGCAGCGGAACCCTCGTGCGCGCCGGAGGAATCAGGCGCGGCGACAGATGGCGCTCGATACACGTCCCAGATCGACGTGACGGCGCTCCACGAGCGTGACCGTGCGGTCACCGAGGGGCTGCATGGGCCAGGAGCCTGCCAACGCGCCATGCGCCTGTCAACGCCGGTCTCGCGCCTCGGACGGGTCCGCCCGCGGACGTCGACGGCTCCTGACAGCCGCACCGCCGCCCCCGTCGCCCCAGCCGACCTCCCCACAGCCACCTCCCCCACCTCCAGCCGCTCGCCAGAAGCCGCATACCGGTCGTCCCGGTGTGAGGCTCGCCACGAAATGAGCGTTCGGCCACCCCGCGGGACGGCGGGGTCGGCCGCCTCACGGAGTGCCACGAACTCGTCCCGCCGGTGCCCGAGCCCAGTGGCCGGAACCTGTCGGTAACCCGCCGTTGATCGGGGCGACGACTGCCCTCCGCCCGTTGCGGCCCTCATGCGCACACCGGAGCGTGATCACTCCGCGTCACCGTGCGGTAGGGGGTGGAAGGGGGTCGGAAGGGGGGTGTGGAGTCCGTTCACCCGTGCTCGGGCGGGGTGTCCCCAATTCGGACCAGTGGTCGATCTCGCCTACACTCGGTGGCGTGCCTCGTGGTGATGGACGACTCAACCACGACCTGCTCCCCGGAGAGAAAGGCCCCCAGGACGCTTGTGGCGTCTTCGGTGTCTGGGCTCCGGGTGAAGAGGTCGCCAAGCTCACCTATTTCGGACTGTATGCCCTGCAGCACCGTGGACAGGAGTCCGCGGGCATCGCAGTGAGCAACGGGTCCCAGATCCTGGTCTTCAAGGACATGGGACTGGTCTCGCAGGTCTTCGACGAAACGTCTCTGGGATCCCTCCAGGGCCATATCGCGGTCGGTCATGCCCGCTACTCCACCACCGGTGCCTCGGTGTGGGAGAACGCGCAGCCGACGTTCCGTGCGACCGCGCACGGCTCGATCGCCCTGGGTCACAACGGCAACCTGGTCAACACGGCCCAGCTCGCCGAGATGGTCGCCGACCTTCCGCGCAAGGACGGCCGCGCCACCCAGGTCGCCGCGACCAACGACACCGATCTGGTGACCGCTCTGCTCGCCGGCCAGACCGATGAGGACGGCAAGCCGCTCACCATCGAGGAAGCCGCCGGCAAGGTGCTTCCCGAGGTGAAGGGCGCCTTCTCCCTCGTCTTCATGGATGAGCACACCCTCTATGCGGCCCGCGACCCGCAGGGCATCCGCCCGCTGGTCCTCGGCCGGCTGGAGCGTGGCTGGGTGGTGGCCTCCGAGTCCGCCGCCCTCGACATCTGCGGTGCCAGCTTCGTCCGCGAGATCGAGCCGGGCGAGCTCGTCGCCATCGACGAGAACGGGCTCCGCACCTCGCGCTTCGCAGAAGCGAAGCCGAAGGGCTGTGTCTTCGAGTACGTCTACCTGGCCCGCCCCGACACGGACATCGCCGGGCGCAACGTCTACCTCTCCCGGGTGGAGATGGGCCGCAAGCTGGCTGCCGAAGCCCCGGTCGAGGCCGATCTGGTCATAGCGACACCGGAGTCCGGCACCCCCGCGGCCATCGGTTACGCGGAGGCCAGCGGAATCCCGTTCGGCGCCGGACTGGTGAAGAACGCCTACGTCGGCCGGACCTTCATCCAGCCCTCGCAGACCATCCGGCAGCTGGGCATCCGCCTCAAGCTGAACCCGCTCAAGGAAGTCATCAAGGGCAAGCGACTGGTGGTCGTCGACGACTCGATCGTCCGCGGCAACACCCAGCGCGCACTCGTCCGGATGCTCCGCGAGGCCGGCGCCGCCGAGATCCACATCCGGATCTCGTCCCCGCCGGTGAAGTGGCCCTGCTTCTTCGGAATCGACTTCGCGACCCGCGCCGAGCTGATCGCCAACGGCATGTCCGTCGACGAGATCGCCACGTCGATGGGGGCCGACTCGCTCTCGTACATCTCGATCGACGCGATGATCGAGGCGACGACGATCGACAAGCCGAATCTGTGCCGCGCCTGCTTCGACGGTGAGTACCCGATGGAGCTGCCGGACCCGGAGCTGCTCGGCAAGCAGCTGCTGGAGACCGAGCTGGCGGCAGGCCCTGCGGCGACCGCCGCGGCCGACGCGCTGCGCCGTCCGTGACCCGGACCGCACGGCAGCCTTCCCCCCAGCCCCGTATTTCCACACGAAAGATCCCAGGCAATGTCTGAGACAACAGGTGCTTCCTACGCGGCAGCGGGCGTCGACATCGAGGCCGGCGACCGCGCCGTAGAGCTGATGAAGGAGTGGGTGAAGAAGACGCAGCGCCCCGAGGTCGCGGGCCTCGGCGGTCTCGGCGGCTTCGCCGGGCTCTTCGACGCCTCGGCCCTCAAGCGCTACGAGCGTCCGCTGCTCGCCTCCGCCACCGACGGCGTCGGCACGAAGGTCGACCTCGCCCGCCAGATGGGCGTGTACGACACCATCGGCCACGACCTCGTCGGCATGGTCGTGGACGACCTCGTCGTCTGCGGTGCCGAACCGCTCTTCATGACCGACTACATCTGCGTCGGCAAGGTGCATCCCGAGCGTGTCGCGGCCATCGTGAAGGGCATCGCCGAGGGCTGTGTGCTGGCCGGCTGCGCCCTCGTCGGCGGCGAGACCGCCGAGCACCCCGGCCTGCTCGGCGCGGACGACTTCGATGTCGCCGGCGCCGGTACGGGTGTCGTCGAGGCCGACAGCCTGCTCGGCCCGGACCGTATCCGCAAGGGCGACGCCGTCATCGCGATGGCATCGTCCGGTCTTCACTCCAACGGGTACTCGCTCGTCCGTCACGTCGTCTTCGACCGGGCCCGCTGGGCGCTGGACCGCCAGGTCGAGGAGTTCGGCCGGACGCTCGGCGAGGAGCTCCTGGAGCCGACCCGGATCTACTCCCTGGACTGCCTGGCGCTGACCCGTACGACCGAGGTGCACGGCTTCAGCCACGTCACCGGCGGCGGACTGGCCAACAACCTGGCCCGGGTCATCCCGGACTCCCTGCACGCGACGGTGGACCGTTCCACCTGGACGCCCGGCGCGGTCTTCGACCTCGTGGGCAAGGCCGGTCAGGTCGAGCAGCTGGAGCTGGAGAAGACGCTGAACATGGGCGTCGGCATGATCGCGATCGTCCCGGCGGAGTCGGTGGACGCGGCCCTGACGACACTGGCCGACCGTGGCGTCGACTCCTGGGTCGCCGGCGAGATCACCGACCGCGGTGCGCACACGACGGGCGCGGAGCTCGTGGGCGGGTACGCGCGCTGAGCGCGGGCGCGCGGGATGCCCGCAGGCGCCGGACGGGCCGCGACGGCCCGTCCGGGTGCCATGGCCATGACGGCCCGGGACGAGCCCGTGGCGCACCGTTGCGTGCGGCGGACGAACCAAGGCGAGTGACGTTGCGGGCGGCGGAGGACACTCAGCCCGCGACGCCGAGTGCCGCAGCGGACACAGGGCACGCGACGACGTCGAATGCGGCGCAGGACGGCAGACGCCGGCAGGCAGTGGCAGTGGACCCCGCATGCGGCACACCGCGCACGATCCGGACCGGGACAGCACAGAACCCGGTCCGGGACAGGCCCGGACCGGGTTGATGTGTCAGCGCGAGGTCAAGCGCCGCGGCGCTGTGACGACGGACCGGACTGATCGTCCTCGTCCTCGTCATCGTCGTTGTACTGATCCGCGTACTGTGCGTACGGGTCATCTTCCTCGTCGTCGTCCTCGAACGGCTCAGCGTTCGGTGGTTGACTCGAAGGTGATGCGCCCAGCTCATTGGCCAGACGCGACAGGTCAGTCCCGCCGCTGCTGTACTTCAGCTGACGGGCGACCTTGGTCTGCTTGGCCTTTGCCCGGCCGCGCCCCATGGCTCGACCCCCTCGGTGACGGGGCTCGATGGCCCCAGAGTCTTGACACGCGTTCATGTTTCAGGACGGACTCTCGGCAGAGAGACCGCGCCTGTAGTGCTTTAACGGTACCTGCTTCCGCGGCCATACGGTACGCCGCCCGCATCACGCGCCTCGGAAGAGGACCCGCGAAGAGCTCTGTCCTCGCTGGTCAACTGCGATTTTAACCTCATATTGGCATGCGACCCGCCGACCGGGGTGAGTCTTGTCTCGCCGGTCGACGGGTCGCAAACCGTACGCATGCCGTAGCCGTGCCGTGCGCGGACCGTGTGCGTGCTGCCTACAGGCGGTGACGCCCGACGGGGCCCGCCCCTGTCAGCCGCGGCGTGCTTCGGCCATCCGCTGTTCGGCGATCCGGTCGGACGCGGCGGCCGGCGGGATGCCGTCGGCCTTCGCACGCGCAAAGATGGCCAGCGTGGTGTCGAAGATCTTCGCCGCCTTCGCCTTGCACCGGTCGAAGTCGAAGCCGTGCAGCTCGTCCGCGACCTGGATGACACCGCCCGCGTTCACGACGTAGTCGGGGGCGTACAGGATCGACCGGTCCGCCAGGTCCTTCTCGACGCCCGGGTGCGCGAGCTGGTTGTTGGCCGCACCGCACACCACCGAGGCGGTGAGCACCGGGACGGTGTCGTCGTTCAGGGCGCCGCCGAGCGCGCACGGGGCGTAGATGTCCAGGCCCTCGGTGCGGATGAGCGCGTCGGTGTCCACCGCGACGGCGACCTCGGGGTGCTTCTCGGTGATCCGGCGCACGGACTCGGCCCGCACATCGGTGATCACCACCTCGGCGCCGTCCGCCAGCAGGTGCTCGACGAGGTGGTGGCCCACCTTGCCGACACCGGCGATGCCCACTTTCCGGCCACGCAGCGTCGGGTCGCCCCACAGGTGCTGGGCCGAGGCCCGCATGCCCTGGAAGACGCCGAAGGAGGTGAGCACGGAGGAGTCGCCGGCGCCGCCGTGCTCGGGGGAGCGGCCGGTGGTCCAGCGGCACTCGCGGGCCACGACGTCCATGTCGGCGACGTACGTGCCGACATCGCAGGCCGTCACGTAGCGGCCGCCGAGCGAGGCCACGAAGCGGCCGTAGGCCAGCAGCAGTTCCTCGCTCTTGATCTGCTCGGGGTCCCCGATGATGACGGCCTTGCCGCCGCCGTGTTCGAGACCGGCCATGGCGTTCTTGTACGACATGCCGCGCGCCAGGTTCAGCGCGTCCGCGACGGCCTCCTCCTCGGAGGCGTACGGATAGAAGCGGGTGCCGCCGAGGGCCGGGCCCAGGGCGGTGGAGTGGATGGCGATGACGGCCTTGAGGCCGCTGGCGCGGTCCTGGCAGAGGACGACTTGTTCGTGGCCCCCCTGGTCCGAGTGGAACAGGGTGTGCAGTACGTCGACGGGCACGCCGGTCACATCGGTCACTGTGGTGACTCCCAAGTACGAAGCGGCGGAGAAGACCCTCCTGAAGGTGGGGAGGGCCCCGGACCGGCCGTGACGGCAGGTCCGACGGGCATGAGCTTAAGGCCGGCGCCGGCCCCCGGCCGAGGAAGATCCGGTCGCGTGGAGAGGATCACCCACCAGGGGAGTACGGGCGTGACACGATCTGCTGCATGTCGGTGGTGTCTTCGGTGTTCGTCCCTTACGCGTCCTACCTCCGGGTGTACGAGCCACTGGCGGCCTTCCCGGAGGCCGAACGTGCGCACTGGGCCCGCTATGCGGGCCGCGAGCGGATTCCCACGGCCCAGGACGAACTGCGCCGTTCGCTGGCCGACTTGGCGGCGACCCCGCCGGTCGGTGTGCCGGCGCACGAGAGCGCGGACGCGTTCGTCGCCGAGGTGGACGGGGTGGTGTGCGTCTGCCCGTGGCGGACCCGGCTGCGCGGGTGGCTGGCGCTGGACGGGCTGGCGGACATGTTCCCCGGTCCGGTGCTCGACGCGGTGCTGCCGCCGGTGGTGCGCGGGCAGGCGGTGGCGGACCACGAGCGGTGGGCGGAGCGCAATCCGGACGCCCGGCCGTGGATCAGGACGGCGGTGTGGCAGGTGCCGGTGCGCTGGTTCGTCCTGTTCTCGGACGAGGAGCGCGAGTACCTGGTGGCGGGCGAGGACGGTGACCCGCCGGTGCTGCGGTACCGGACGCCGATGGTCCAGGCGCGGCGCCGGCTGGCCCGGGCGCTGAAGACGCTGCGGGAGTCCATGGACGAGGGGCCGCTGACCGAGGGGCTGGTGGACGTCGGGCGGTGGCTGGAGGAGTTCCACCCGCGCTCGCTCGTGGAGCTGGACTACGGCGGGCTCGTGCACGCGCTGCCCGCGGAGCAGCTTGCGGGGGACCGGAGCGCCGCCGATGTGGCGGAGGGCATCGCGGCGCTCGGTGCCGGGGACGCGGAGGGGGCGGGCGAGGCGTACGCGCGTCTCGCGGAGCGCTGGAGGGCCGTGAGGGACCGCCAGTTCGCGAACTGACGTGCCATGAACCTGTGCCCTGTGTGACACGTGAGAGTGAAGAGGCGGAAGCGTACTTCAGTGGTCTTAGGACCTACGTCCCGAACCGGGCCTTTGCCTCAAGCGTGATGGATAGCACTTACGGGGCCCTTGCGTCCTTCCCTACTCCTCGTGCCAAAATAGGACAAGGAGTCCGGGGAGGGCTCCATCCGTCCAAGTAAGGGCGGATTGCTCTGCATTGCACTCTATGGGGGGTCTGATGACTCCTGATCGCTCTGTGACTGATCGTCACGGTGGTGTGACTGTCCGCTATGGCATGGTCCATCGGCTTCCGTCGCTGATGAACACCTGGGAGGGCAATTCCATCGGTTTGGCCGACGTGGCTGGACGGATGGTGTAGTTGTAGTGCCGAGGACAAGCCGTTCGTCCTATAACCGACTCGGCCCGCGTCCGCCATTTCGGGCAACGCGGGTCAAGGTGCAGAATTTAGAGGAAAGAACCGAGATGGTTCGGTTCTCCCGAGGAGGCCGCTCATGACCGCTCGCACCCCTGATGCCGAGCCGCTGCTGACCCCGGCTGAGGTTGCCACGATGTTCCGCGTGGACCCGAAGACGGTGACCCGTTGGGCCAAGGCAGGCAAGCTCACGTCCATCCGCACGCTCGGTGGACATCGCCGGTACCGCGAGGCAGAGGTCCGCGCACTGCTTGCGGGTATTCCGCAGCAGCGCAGCGAGGCCTGACATACCCCTGTCGCCGCGTCACAACTGGGCTTTTGGGTCCCCCAACCCACATAGCCCACCCATAGCTCCATATGACGGGCGTCCGCCCCAACGGGCGCCATACCTGTGCCATACGGGTTTTGTCATGAGATCGCGCTGGACTCCGCCGGGTCCAGCGCGATCTTTTTTGTGCGCTGTGCGGCCGGCGTGAGTCCTGCCGTGTCCCCGCTGCTCGCGCCTCTCGCGGGCTGAAAACCGGGCGTCCGGTTGGCTCCGTGCGAGCCCCGTGGGGGTCTCGTGCGAGCTTGCTCGGGTCTGTGCGGGACTGTGCGCCCTCGCCCCGCGAGGGCCGGACCGGGGTGGTTCGAGGGTTCCTGCGGGGCCCCTGTCCGGGTGGTGCAATTGCACATATTAAATTCGCCAGTTGTAGGAAGGGCGTAAAGTCACCCCTTCTCAAAACTGATTCGGTGACACCCGTCACATGGCATGAGTCTTGCCAAGTACGAGACTGCCACTGCTGTGGAGCGGAAGGCCACGCCATTGGTCACGCGTCGGCAGGACTTTCGTCCTCGGTCCGTGAGGCTCGGGGGCCGGTGTCCGGGGCCTCCTCGGGCCGGCCGGGCGGCGCCGGGGCGCGTACGGCGGCATGGAAGGCCGGCGCGGGCAAGGGGGCGGCCCGCGCCACAGGCGCCCGAAGGCCGGCCTCCGAGGGCTCCTGCGCCCGGGAGGCGGCCTCCTCGGACGCCCGGGCGCGCTCCGGGGCGCTGTGGGCCGCCGGGCCCTCCGCGGTCCGTTCCCGGGCCCCGGAGGCCGTCGCAGGGTCCAGCGCGAGCCGGAGTATCCGCGCGCAGACCGCGCAGTGCCGGGTGAGGTGGCGATAGCCCGAGGCCGCCGCCAGATGGGCGCGCAGCAGGGCGCGGATCTCGTGCCGGGGCGTCCTCCCGCGGACGGGTTCGCGGGCACCGGACCGGTCCGGCCGGAAGTCCTCGCCCGTGGATGCCGCCATCCGCGCCACCTCCCGGTGGTTGCGCGCCGTCCCGCCCCAGGAAACCAGGGACAGCCCCTGGTTTCTGAGTACTCGTCGGCGGACACCGGAGTCAAGACGCACGAAAGCCCGGATCCAGGGGATCCGGGCTTTCGTTACTGCGGTCCTGACGGGATTTGAACCCGCGGCCTCCACCTTGACAGGGTGGCGAGCACTCCAAACTGCTCCACAGGACCAGGTTTTCGCGGCTGCCTTGCGGCTGGCTGCGAAGACAGACTGTACAGGAGGTCAGAGGGTGCGGTCGACCTCACTCCTGGTGGTGAGGCCGTTACGCGCGCACCCCCGGGCCGCCCGCGTGCCCGCCGCCGTACGGCTTACGGGGCGGCGGCGTCGATCGCCTTCACGATCCGCTTGTCCGAGACGGGGAAAGCGGTGCCCAGGGCGTGCGCGAAATAGCTGACCCGCAGCTCCTCGATCATCCAGCGGATGTCCAGGACCTCCTGCGGAACGGGCCTGCCCTGCGGCAGTTGCTCCAGCAGCCAGGCGTACTCGTCCTGCATCTCGTGGACCTTCTCCATGCGCGTGGTGTCGCGCTGGACGTTCGTCGGCATCTGCTGGAGCCGGCGGTCCTCGGCGACCAGGTAGCGCATCAGGTCGGGCAGCCTGCGCAGTCCGGTCAGGGTGACGAACCCGGGTGGCACGAGACGGGCCAGGTGGTCCCGTACGTCCGTGACGTTGTTGATCAGGACCAGGCTGTTGGTGGTCTTCAGCCGGCGCTCGCAGGCCTGCCAGGCCGCCAGGATCTGCTGGACCTGGCCGATCGTGCGGACGGTCAGGTCCACCAGGTCGGCGCGCACCTTGTCGTACAGCTTCCGGAACGACGCCTCGTCCCAGGCCGGGCCGCCGTGCGCGGCGATCAGCCGGTCGGCGGCCGCCGTCGCGCAGTCGTCGAAGAGCGCCTGGATGGAGCCGTGCGGATTGCGGGACAGCGCGAGCTTCTGCTGGTTGGTGAGCTTGTCCGATGCGAACTTCGCCGGGTTCACCGGGATGTTCAGCAGGATCAGCTTCCGGGTGCCGCGCCACATCGCCTGCTGCTGCTCGGCCTCGGTGTCGAAGAGCCGTACGGCCACTGTCTCGCCCTGGTCGACCAGAGCCGGGAACGCCTTCACCGGCTGACCGGCCCGACGGGTCTCGAAGACCCGGTCCAGCGCGCCGATCGTCCAGTCCGTGAGGCCCGACCGCTCGATGGACTCACCGGTGGGGCCCGCGGTCGCCGCGGCGGCCTTGGAGAGCGCCTGACGGGCCTTGGGACGCAACTGGACGCGCAGCGCCTCCAGGTCCTTGTCCTCGGCCACCTTGCGGCGCCGCTCGTCGACGACCCGGAAGGTGATCTTCAGGTGGTCCGGGACCCGGGTGAGGTCGAAGTCGTCGGCCGTGACGGGGACGCCGACCATCCGCTGGAGCTCGCGCGCCAGGGTGAACGGCAGCGGCTCCTGGAGGGGCACGGCCCGGTCCAGGAACTTGTCCGCGTAGTTCGGCGCGGGCACGTAGTGCCGGCGGATCGGCTTCGGCAGGGAGCGGATCAGCTCGGTGACCACTTCCTCGCGCAGGCCGGGGATCTGCCAGTCGAAGCCGTCGGACGTGACCTGGTTGAGCACCTGGAGCGGGATGTGGACGGTCACACCGTCCGCGTCCGCGCCGGGCTCGAACTGGTACGTCACCCGGAACTTGAGCTTCCCCTGCCGCCAGGAGTCCGGGTAGTCGTCCTTGGTGACGGCCCCGGCCTTCTCGTTGATGAGCATGGAGCGCTCGAAGTCCAGCGCGTCCGGCTCGTCCTTGCGCTTGTGCTTCCACCACGAGTCGAAGTGCGCGCCCGAGACGACGTGTTCCGGGATCCGCTGGTCGTAGAAGTCGAACAGCGTCTCGTCGTCCACGAGGATGTCGCGGCGCCGGGCGCGGTGCTCCAGCTCCTCGACCTCGCCCAGGAGCTTGCGGTTGTCGTGGAAGAACTGGTGGTGGGTGCGCCAGTCGCCCTCGACCAGGGCGTTGCGGATGAAGAGGTCCCGCGAGGTCTCCTGGTCGATCCGGCCGAAATTGATCTTGCGCTGGGCCACGATCGGTACGCCGTACAGCGTGACCCGCTCGTACGCCATCACCGCCGCCTGGTCCTTCTCCCAGTGCGGCTCGCTGTAGGTGCGCTTCAGCAGATGCTGGGCCAGCGGCTCGATCCACTCCGGCTCGACCCGGGCGTTCACCCGCGCCCACAGCCGGGACGTCTCGACCAGTTCGGCCGACATCACGAACCGCGGCTGCTTCTTGAACAGCGCCGAACCGGGGAAGATCGCGAACTTGGCGCTGCGGGCGCCCAGGTACTCGTTCTTCTCGGTGTCCTTCAGCCCGATGTGCGACAGCAGACCGGCGAGCAGCGAGGTGTGCACCGACTGCTCCGGGGCATCGTCCTCATTGAGCTCGATCCCCATCTGCTTGGCGACCGTACGCAGCTGCGCGTAGATGTCCTGCCATTCGCGGATGCGCAGGAAGTTCAGGTACTCCTGCTTGCACATCCGGCGGAAGCTGGAGGAGCCGCGCTCCTTCTGCTGCTCGCGGATGTAGCGCCACAGGTTCAGGAACGCCAGGAAGTCGGACGTCTCGTCCTTGAACCGGGCGTGCTGCTGGTCGGCCTGCGTCTGCTTCTCGGACGGCCGCTCGCGCGGGTCCTGGATGGAGAGCGCGGAGGCGATGACCATGACCTCGCGGACACAGCCGTTGCGGTCGGCCTCGATGACCATGCGGGCGAGCCGCGGGTCCACCGGCAGCTGGGAGAGCTGACGCCCCAGCGGGGTGAGCCGCTTCTTCGGATCCTTCTCGTCCGGGTCGAGCGCGCCGAGCTCCTGGAGGAGCTGCACACCGTCACGGATGTTGCGGTGGTCCGGCGGGTCGATGAAGGGGAACTTCTCGATGTCGCCGAGGCCGGCCGCGGTCATCTGGAGGATGACGGACGCCAGGTTCGTCCGCAGGATCTCCGGGTCGGTGAACTCCGGCCGGGTCAGGAAGTCGTCCTCGGAGTACAGCCGGATGCAGATGCCGTCCGACGTACGGCCGCAGCGGCCCTTGCGCTGGTTGGCGCTGGCCTGCGAGATCCGCTCGATCGGCAGCCGCTGGACCTTGGTGCGGTGGCTGTAGCGGGAGATGCGGGCGTTGCCCGGGTCGATCACGTACTTGATGCCGGGGACGGTCAGCGAGGTCTCGGCGACGTTCGTCGCGAGGACGACCCGGCGTCCGGTGTGGCGCTGGAACACGCGGTGCTGCTCGGCGTGCGACAGGCGCGCGTAGAGGGGGAGCACCTCGGTGTGTCTGAGGTTGCGTTTGCCGAGCGCGTCCGCGGTGTCACGGATCTCCCGCTCGCCGGAGAGGAAGACCAGGACGTCGCCCGGCCCCTCCGTCTGGAGCTCGTCCACGGCGTCGCAGATCGCGGTGATCTGGTCGCGGTCGGAGTCCTCGCTGTCCTCTTCGAGGAGGGGACGGTAACGCACCTCGACGGGATACGTACGCCCGCTGACCTCGACGATCGGCGCCTCGCCGAAGTGGCGCGCGAAACGCTCCGGGTCGATGGTCGCCGAGGTGATGACGACCTTCAGGTCCGGGCGCTTGGGCAGCAGCCGGGCCAGGTAGCCGAGCAGGAAGTCGATGTTCAGCGACCGCTCGTGGGCCTCGTCGATGATGATCGTGTCGTATGCGAGCAGCTCGCGGTCCGTCTGGATCTCGGCGAGCAGGATGCCGTCCGTCATCAGCTTGACGAACGTCGCGTCCTGGTTGACCTGGTCGGTGAACCGGACCTTCCAGCCGACGGCCTCGCCCAGCGGCGTCCTCAGCTCCTCGGCGATGCGCTCGGCCACCGTGCGCGCCGCGATCCGGCGCGGCTGGGTGTGCCCGATCATGCCGCGGACGCCACGGCCCAGCTCCATGCAGATCTTGGGGATCTGGGTGGTCTTGCCGGAGCCGGTCTCACCGGCGACGATCACGACCTGGTGGTCGCGTATCGCCTCCAGGATCTCGTCCTTCTTCTGGCTGACCGGCAGCTGTTCGGGGTACGACAGGGCAGGCAGCCGCCCGGCCCGCAGCGCGAGCCGCCCGGCTGCCTTGGTGGCCTGGCCCGCGATCTCGTCCAGCACGGCCTGCTGGGCCTCGGGCTGACGAATGCGGCGCGCGCCTTCGAGGCGGCGGCCGAGCCGGTGCGCGTCGCGGAGCGAGAGCTGCCCGAGCTGGGACTGGAGATCGGCAAAGGAAGTAGACATACGGGTCCCAGGATCTCACCCGGGCCCGAGGAACGGCGAACCTATTTCGCGCGGTCTCGGTCACCGGACCCGCACGGTCGGGGAGCGCGCGGTCACAGCACGTACCATTCCGGACAGTCGATCTCTCTGCCGAGCCCCTGCCGGAAGGCCTGTCCGCCGTGTCCCGTTCGTCGTGGTGCTGCCTGCCGGCGGCCCTCGCTGTCGTCCTGGGACTGTTCTGCGGACCGGCGACGGCGACGGCCGCGGTGCCGTCGCCTCTCCCGGACGCGTCCGTTGCAGCTGTGACCGTGAACGAGACGGTGACCGCGACCGAGACGGTGGCCCGGGACATCGGGCAGCGGGACGGGCTTGCGGGCTGTGGGCGCAGGAGCGGGCACGACGGCGGTGAACCGGGTGTCCCGGGGCGGTCCCGAGCCGCCCACGACCAGGCACCGGGCCTCGCCGAATGGGGTCTGCCCGAGGCCGTCGGACCGGAGCCGCTGCGGTGGTCCGCACCGATGAACCCGCGCGGCCCGGACGCGGCCGCGCCGACCCCGGTGGAACTCTCCGTACTGAGGGTGTAGACGGCCCGCACCTCCCGGCCGTCCTCCTTCTCTCTCCCTCCCGCATCGCCAGCTCGGAGTTCCGCATGCCCACATCCCCGCCCAAGCCGTCGTCCCTGAAGCAGTCCTCGCGCAAGCCGCTCGTCTACGCCGCCGGGGTCGTCGTGGCCGCCGCCCTGTTCGGCTACGTCTCCTACCGGGCCACCGCCCCCGAATCCGCCGGCGCCTCCTCGTCCTCGGTGGTGGCCGACGTCACCGCGGGCCCGGACGAGGGCGTCTACCCCGAGCTGGCGAAGCTCGCCCGCCGCGAGGCCGGCGACAAGCTGGCCCTGGGCCGGGCGGACGCGCCCGTCGTCCTCATCGAGTACGCCGACTTCAAGTGCGGCTACTGCGGCAAGTTCGCCCGGGACACCGAACCCGCCCTGGTGAAGAAGTACGTCGACAACGGCACCCTGCGCATCGAATGGCGCAACTTCCCGATCTTCGGTGCCGAGTCCGAGGCCGCCGCGCGAGCCTCCTGGGCCGCCGGACAGCAGGGCCGCTTCTGGGAGTTCCACCGGGCCGCGTACGCCGAAGGGGCCAAGGAGAAGGGGTTCGGCAAGGACCGCCTGAGGGCGCTCGCCCGCCAGGCGGGGGTGCCCGACCTCGACCGCTTCGTGCGCGACACGGACGGTACGGCGGCCGCGGCGGCGGTGAGCGAGGACCAGGAGCAGGGGTACGGAATCGGCGCGACGTCCACCCCGTCCTTCCTGGTCAACGGCCGCCCGATCGCCGGGGCGCAGCCCGCGGAGACCTTCACCCGGGCCATCGACCAGGCGGCGGAGCGCGCGAAGAACATCGGCAGCGCGGGCCAGGACGCCGAGGGGGCCTCCGGGACGAGCACCGCGTCCCCCGAAGCGAGCGCCGCGAAGTGACGCCCGGCATCGGCTACTTCGCCGCGTTCCTCGGCGGGCTGCTGGCCCTGCTCAGCCCGTGCAGCGCCCTGCTGCTCCCCGCCTTCTTCGCGTACTCCATCGACTCCGCTTCCCGGCTGCTCGCCCGGACCGGGATCTTCTACGCCGGACTGGCCACCACGCTCGTGCCGCTCGGCGCCGCGGGCTCGTACGCCGGGCGGCTGTTCTACAGCCACCGCGACGCCCTCGTCCTCGGCGCGGGCTGGCTGATCATCGGCCTCGGCGTCGCCCAGATCGTCGGCCTGGGCTTCGCCTCGCGCCGGATCTCCGCCCTCAGCGGCCGGATCAGGCCCACCACGGCCGTGTCCGTCTACGCCCTCGGCGCCGTCTACGGACTGGCCGGCTTCTGCGCGGGACCGATCCTCGGCAGCGTCCTGACCGTCGCGGCCGTCAGCGGCAGCCCGGCGTACGGCGGACTGCTGCTCGCCGTCTACGCGCTGGGCATGGCGGTGCCGCTGTTCGTGCTCGCGCTGCTCTGGGAGCGGTTCGAGCTGGGCCGGCGGGCCTGGCTGCGCGGCCGCGCCCTGCGGCTGGGCCGCTTCGAACTGCACACGACGACGCTGCTGTCGGGGCTCTTCTTCATCGCCCTGGGCGCCGTGTTCCTCGTGTACGACGGGACGACGGCGCTGCCCGGACTGCTGGACGTGGACCAGTCGTTCGCCGTCGAGCAGTGGGCCCGGGGCATCGGCGAGCACGTGCCGGACGCGTTGCTGCTGGTCGCGGTGGTGGCCGTGGCGCTGCTGGTGATCGCGGTGCGGTCCGGGCGCCGCCGGGACCGCGGCGGGGCGGAGGAGCTGAACACCGTGGACCGGGAGGGTGCCTGACACGGCGAAAGCCCCGTCCGACGGACGGGGCTTTCGGGTGGTGGCTGGGGCCGGGATCGAACCGGCGACCTATCGCTTTTCAGGCGATCGCTCGTACCAACTGAGCTACCCAGCCACGCAGCTCACAAGGGCTGCAGCGGTCCTGACGGGATTTGAACCCGCGGCCTCCACCTTGACAGGGTGGCGAGCACTCCAAACTGCTCCACAGGACCAAGCAATGTGCGAGAACAAGTCTCGCACACGTTAAAGCGTGCCCCCAACGGGATTCGAACCCGTGCTACCGCCTTGAAAGGGCGGCGTCCTGGGCCACTAGACGATGAGGGCTAAGGGCCCACCTGCGCGCTTTCCAGCGCGTCGGGGACGTCAGAAGCATATGGGATGGCGGCGGCTATCGCCAAAACGGTTTACGGGGAGGGGGTGGGAGACGTCGGGAGCGGGCTCCGGAGGGCCGGGTCGTCCTTGGGCAGATGGCGGCTGACCTCGGCGGTCGTCAGCCCGAGACCGCCCAGCGTGATCTCGTCCCAGGCCTGCAGACGGCGGGTCGAGCGGTCCAGATAGAGCACCGACGCGAGGACCTGCTCCGGCTTCTCGTTCTGTACGGCCCGCAGCCCGCCGCCGCCCGTGGACCCCTCGATCATCAGCCGGGTGCCGCCCTTCATGAGCTCGTTCTGCCGGTGGTGCACATGACCGGCCAGCACCAGCGGGACCGCCCCGTCCGTCTGCCGGGCCGCCTCCGGTTCGTGGGTGACGGCGATGTCGGCCGGGGTGCCCGCCCGCTGCTGGGCGCGCAGCGCGCCGGCGAGCCGCAGCCCCGCCGCCCGCTCGACGTCCGCGGCCTGCTCCGGCCCCGTGCGGTCCGGGGTGAACTGCGGGTCCCCGATGCCCGCCACCCGCAGCCCGCCGACGGTCACCGCGCGGCCCTCGTCCAGCACGTGCACGTTCTTGAAGCGCTTGTTCCCCTCCAGGTACTTCTGCGTCACCGCGGAGTCGTGGTTGCCCCGGACCCAGACGTAGGGCGCGCCCAGATCGCTGACCGGGTCGAGGAAGCTGTTCTCCACGGCCGCCCCGTGGTCCATCGTGTCGCCGGAATCGATGATCACGTCGATGTCGTACTGCTCGACGAGCGAGCCGATGATGTGCCAGGCCGCGGGGTTGAGGTGGATGTCGGAGACGTGCAGGACGCGGAGCGTGGCGGGGTTCGGGCTGTAGACGGGGAGCGTGGATGTGGCGTCGTACAGCTTGGTGACGTTGGTGACCAGCCGGGCCAGCTCCTGCTGGTAGACGTCGAAGTCACTGACGATCGAGCGGGCGTCGCCGACGACGGAGGGCGCGCTGGAGAGCAGTCCGGAGAACTTCGGCTCCAGGACGGACTCCGGGTTCCAGGTGGCGTACGCGCTGACGCCCGATGCGGCCAGCAGGGTGAGCGCGAGCCCGCCGGCGGCCAGGGCGCGGCGGGGCCGGCGGTAGACGGCGAGGCCGAGGGCGGTGGCCCCGGAGACGACCGCGACGCAGGAGCGCACGGCGAGCTCGCGGGCGCCGGTGTTGACGTCGCCGGTGACCTCGTTCTCCAGGCCTGCGAGCCGTTCGGGGTGCTGGACCAGGGCCTCGGAGCGCACCGGGTCGAGGCGGTCGACGTCCACGTCGAGACGGACAGGGGCGTGGTGCGAGTCCAGTTCCAGTGCGCCGAGCGGGGACACGTTGATCTTGGTGCCGCCGCTGAGGGAGGGGCGCAGGGTCATCGTCGTGTCCATCGGGCCGACGGGCGTACGGACGCTCCCCACGACCAGCAGTCCCAGCCAGGCGCCGCACAGCACGACGGTGACCAGGCCGAGCGCCCGGACGAACGGGCGGGGCGAGACGGCGGACAGGGCGCCGGGGCGGGGCCGGCGGCCGGGGCCGCGGCCGGAGCGCAGGAGGTGCCGGACGCGGGTTGCTGCGGCGCGGAACGGGGCGCGGGCCATTGGGCGCGTATGCCCCGGTGCGGGGGCGAATATGCCCTTCGGCCGGTCCGGGGCGCATCCGGCGGCCGTACGTGACAATGGCGGGGTGCTGGAGATGACGCGGGAAGCGTTCGAGGAACTGGTCGGCGAGGCGCTCGACCGGATCCCGCCGGAGCTCACCCGGCTGATGGACAACGTCGCGGTGTTCGTCGAGGACGAACCGGAGTCCGACGATCCGGAACTGCTGGGGCTCTACGAGGGCACACCGCTGACCGAGCGCGGTGAGTGGTACGCGGGCGTGCTGCCGGACCGGATCACCATCTACCGGGGACCGACGCTGCGGATGTGCGAGTCGCGCGAGGACGTCGTGGCGGAGACGGAAATCACAGTCGTGCACGAGATCGCCCACCACTTCGGCATCGACGACGAGAGGCTGCACGCGCTCGGCTACGGGTGAGGGCGCGGGGCCGGCCGCAGGCGGGATCGGCTTCGGGTGAGGGCGCGGGGCGGGCCGTACCGGCCCGGCTCCGGGGGTCCGCGGAGTGCGCCGTGAGGTGTGAACGACCTGTGCGGGCCTGCCCGGGGGCGTGTCCCCGGCGGGGCGGCGGGAGTTGGGCACAGCGCTCCCGGCTCGTTTCCGTCCCGCCCCGTCCTTCCTCGCGCCCCCGGAGGTGCCCCCGTGCGCCAGTTTCCCGTTCCCGTCCGCTGGGCGGCCGTCACTGCGGTGACGATCGCCGCGTCCACCGGCTGCATGAGCATCGGCTCCGACGGCGGGAAACCGGCGCCCTCGCGGTCCGCCTCGCCCAAGGGGGCGGCGGCGGAGCCGGACGGCTCCACGGTGGCCGGCACCGGCAGCGCCCGTACCGGGGGCGGCTCCGGGGCGCACTCCGAGCGCAAGGGCGGCCGGTCCGGTGATCCGAGTGCCTCCGCCGCCCCCTCGGGCAGCCCCGGCGGCGGCCGGGACCGGCCCGGACCGGCCCGGGGCGGCGATCCGTCGGCGCCGGGGCCATCGGCGCCCGGGCCGGGCGTTCCCGAGCAGCCCCAGACGCCGGCGCCGTCCGACCCGGGACCCGGCACCCCCGAGAGCCCGCAGCCGCCGGTGGAGCCGGAGCCCGATCCGGAGCCCTCGGACCCCCAGCCGCCGGCGCCCTCCGCGTCGCCGGCCGCGCAGCTCCGTAACGGTGCGCCAGGCTCGCCGGACGGCGTCTACGCGTTGCGGACTCCGCAGGCATCACCGCAGGTGGGACCCGCTTGACGGGGCGGTCGGCAGGGAGCGGTTTGCGCAAAGTGGGGGAGAGTGCGTATGGTGGTAGATCGTTTGATCCCATTGCCCGGCGCCGACACAGAAGAGCGCCGTGTGGCGCGTACTCTCCCTTGCCGTGGCTGGACCGCATTGAGGCGGTCGAAATTGCGAAAACACGGAGTTACGGGCGCGTGCCGAGACTCCGGAAGGTTTCGCATTTCGCATGTCAATTTCCAGTTCTGACCACACCGTCATGCCCGAGAACGTCGAGAACGATGTCGAGAGCGCCGAACTCATCGAGGTCGCGGAGGCCGTCATCGCCGAGTCCGCCGACTCCATCGACTCCGCCGACGCCATCGAGGCGGACGCCCCCCAGGCCGAGCAGGCCGACACCGACGCCGCCGACGAGGCGGACGCCGAGCCGACCATCACCTTCGCCGACCTGGGCCTGCCCGAGGGCATCGTCCGCAAGCTCGCGCAGAACGGTGTGACCGCGCCCTTCCCGATCCAGGCGGCGACCATCCCGGACGCCCTGGCGGGCAAGGACATCCTGGGCCGAGGCCGTACCGGCTCCGGCAAGACCCTCTCCTTCGGTCTGCCGACCCTGGCCTCGCTGGCCGGTGGGCACACCGAGAAGAAGAAGCCCCGCGCGATCATCCTCACCCCGACGCGTGAGCTCGCGATGCAGGTCGCGGACGCGCTTCAGCCGTACGGCGACGTGCTCGGCCTGAAGATGAAGGTCGTCTGCGGCGGTACGTCGATGGGCAACCAGATCTACGCGCTGGAGCGCGGTGTCGACGTCCTCGTCGCCACCCCGGGCCGGCTGCGCGACATCATCAACCGGGGCGCCTGCTCCCTGGAGAACGTCCAGGTCGCCGTCCTCGACGAGGCCGACCAGATGTCCGACCTGGGCTTCCTGCCCGAGGTCACCGAGCTGCTCGACCAGATCCCCGGCGGCGGCCAGCGCATGCTCTTCTCCGCCACCATGGAGAACGAGATCGGCACCCTGGTCAAGCGCTACCTGAGCAACCCGGTCACCCACGAGGTCGACTCCGCCCAGGGCAACGTCTCGACCATGTCGCACCACGTCCTCGTCGTGAAGCCGAAGGACAAGGCGCCGGTCACCTCCGCCATCGCCGCCCGCAAGGGCCGCACGATCATCTTCGTCCGCACCCAGCTGGGTGCCGACCGCATCGCCGAGCAGCTCGTCGAGGCGGGCGTCAAGGCGGACGCACTGCACGGCGGCATGACCCAGGGCGCCCGTACCCGCGTTCTCGAGGACTTCAAGAAGGGCTACGTCAACGCGCTCGTCGCGACCGACGTCGCCGCCCGCGGTATCCACGTCGACGGCATCGACCTGGTCCTGAACGTGGACCCGGCCGGTGACCACAAGGACTACCTGCACCGCTCGGGCCGTACCGCCCGCGCCGGCAAGTCCGGTGTCGTCGTGTCGCTGGCGCTTCCGCACCAGCGCCGTCAGATCTTCCGCCTCATGGAGGACGCCGGCGTCGACGCGTCGCGCCACATCGTCCAGGGCGCGGGCGTCTTCGAGCCGGAGGTCGCCGAGATCACCGGCGCCCGTTCGCTCACCGAGGTCCAGGCCGACTCCGCGAACAACGCCGCCAAGCAGGCCGAGCGCGAGGCCGCCGACCTGACCAAGCAGCTGGAGCGCGTCCAGCGCCGTGCCGTGGAGCTGCGCGAGGAGGCCGGCCGTCTGGTCGCCCGCGCCGCACGCGAGCGGGGCGACGACCCCGAGGCCGCAGTGGCCGAGGTCACCGCCGAGGCGGAGGCCGCACTGCTGGCCGCCACCTCCGTTCCGGAGCAGCCCGCAGCGCGCGAGGAGCGTCGCGACGACCGCGGCAACTACGAGCGTCGCGACAACCGCGGCGGCGACCGTGGCGGTTACCGCGGCGGCAACAGCGACCGCACCGGCGAGCGCAGCGGCCGTCCGGCCGGCAGCAACGGCTACCGCGGCAGCAGCGACCGTCCGTCCTTCCGCGGCAGCAACGACCGTCGTGAGGACCGTCCCGTCGGCGGCGGCTTCCGCTCCGGTGGCGGTGACCGTCGTGACGACCGCGGTGGCCGTTCCTTCGAGCGCCGTGACAACGACCGTCCGTCGTTCAACCGCGACCGTCGTGACGAGCGCCCCTCGGGCGGCTTCCGCTCCGGTGGCGGTGACCGTCGTGACGACCGCGGCGGCCGTTCCTTCGAGCGCCGTGACAACGACCGTCCGTCGTTCAACCGCGACAACGACCGCCCGTCGTTCAACCGCGACCGCCGTGACGACCGCCCGTCCGGTGGCTTCCGCTCCGGCGGCAGCGACCGTCCGTTCAACCGCGACCGTCGTGACGACCGCCCGTCGGGCGGCTTCCGCTCCGGCAGCAGCGACCGCCCGACCGGCCGCCGCGACGACCACCGCGGTGGCACCGGCACGGGTACCGGCACCGGCACCTTCGGCCGCCGCGACGACAAGCCGCGCTGGAAGCGCAACGGCTGATCGTCAGTAGGTCTTCCGACCTCTGAGAGCGGGCTCGTCCTTCACGGACGGGCCCGCTCTGCTTTTTGCCCGGCTCGTTCCTTGAACGGGTTCGAATCTGTCTATCGGTGCACGCGCGGCGGCTGTTAATGTCACCTCATTCGCATGGGGGGTTGGGGCCGGGGGGCTTTTACTTCGCGCAGACCGCGGCACACGCTGCCGCGTCCTTCCCATGCCTCTTCGAGGGTGTCCGGGAGGGACTCGGCTTGAGACGTCACATGGGCGTGCGCAGTGCGGTCGCCGTTGTTGCGGCCATTGTCATCGGCGCGGGCTTCGTACCGCTGAACGCAGGACCCGCACGTGCGGCTACCGGTGGCGAGGTGGTCTTCCCCGCAGACGTCGCCGGACAGCCGAGGACGGTCATTCCGCTGTCGGCCGGGCCGACGGGGTACCTCCGGTACGAGGAAGGGCGCGGTCAGTTCTGGAGTTCGTACAGTGGTGAGAACCACATCATCTACAACGACCTCGAGGGGCCCGACGCCGACGGTACCTACGGGGCCGGGTCCGACGTCGTGGCGGCGTACCGGAGCCGGGGGATGTCCGAATCCGGCGAGATCCGGCTGTATGACGTGGTCGCAGGGACCAATTCCTACGTGGAGCTGCCCGACGGGCACCAGTACGTGGGGACCTACGGCACGACGGTCGTGACGTACAGCCGCACGAGCCCCACAGCCGCGCCGGAGTGGCATCTGCTGCGGCTCGTGGACGGTGCCGTCCAGGACACCGAGGTCGTCGGATGGCCCGATGGCGCCGAGCGTCCTCTCAAGGCGGTCACCGGTGGGGCCGATGGGGTTCTCGTGCAGTACCGCCAAGGAGCCCGCCTCCGGCCATTGTGGATCTCGCTGTCGACCGGTGAGGCCCGCCCGGTGGGCCCCGGTGTCTCTGCCGGGACGGCGTCCACGGTGGTGTCACGCGACCACGTGGTGGAGTGGACCAAGGACGGCAAGGTGACGTTCTACGCGAAGGGCACATCGCAGTCCGGGCAGCTGTCCGTGAGCCAGGTGAAGGACCTTCCGTATGCGGAGGGCGACAGGCTTCTCGGCGTCACCGGGCAACAACTCGTGGTCGCACGCGCCTCGGGGGCGGGAGGCTCGACTCCGTACCGACTCGTGACCGTTCCGCTGGACGGCGGTCCCGAGGAGGCGCTCTTCGCGTACGGGCGGGCCGACGCCATGCCCACCCCGGACGGCGGGCTGCTCGTGGTGGCCGGCTCCCGCCCTGACGGGCTGGGCGTGCAGCTGGTCCGTCCCGGTGACGGCGGATCGACCACGGAGAAGCTGGTCGACGTCACACCGGCTACGTCGCGCCCACAGGGGATGAGTTTCAGCCAGGGAAGGCTCGAATCGCTGGAGCTCCTGTCCGACCAGAGCAAGGGCTTCCGCTCGCGAACGGTATCCGTGTCGGGTCCGCTTGCCGTCGGTGATACGGGGCCGGCCGGTGACCGTGGTTTCGATCTGGCGGACTGCGGGGACGGCGATGGGTGCCCGACCCTGTTCGCCACGGGCGACGGACGAACCGTGATCATGCCTGCCCCCAACGGCGGTGGCGCACAGATGCCGTCGCTCGTGGGGCCGGGAGGGACCGAGGCCGTTCCGTTGTCGGTCCCCGGTCTTGCCTGGTTCCAGGTCGTGGATGTGTCGGGACGCTACGCACTGGGTCGCGGCGGCCGTACCGACGGCAGCGACGCCGGCACCGTCACCGTCGACCTGGACACGGGGACGCTGCTGGCGCGCATGCCATTCAGTGGTGAGGACGCCGATCTGTACGGAGACCGGGTGTGGGGGGCGGGCGCCGTGGCGGGCACGGTGGCCGGTCGCGACGCGCGCACCGGCGCAGTGCAGCAGACGGTGGATCTCGGCACCGGGTGCAAGGCCGAGGACATCAAGGTGACCTTGCACTGGCTCAGTTGGGACTGCGCCGGAAGCACGGCCAGGGGCGGCGTCTTCGATCTTGAGAAGAAGACCAATCTGACCTATCCCGACCCGGTGTCCGTGCTCGGCGACGGGTACGTCGGGTGGCGCAACGGAGACGACGTGAAGATCACTGATGTGCGGGGAGGGACCCCCGTACCGGTGCACACGTACGTGATGGCCGGCGACGGTGAGCGGGAACAGCAGTACGCCATCGATGCCGGCACCGGACGTCTCGCGTATCAGCGGCAGGCCGATGGAGACATCACGGTCGCCGACCTGGGGATCCCCGCCTCGCCGCTGGCTCGCATCGACTCCGACGTTCCGGCATCGGCGACGCTGCGGGGCGGCGTCCCGTCCTGGGCGGCGCGTTGGTGGTTGTCGAAGCCTGCCGCCTCCTGGCAGCTGACGTTGAAGAACCAGGCCACGGGTGCCACCGTCCGGACTCTCACGGGCGGGGAAGCGCGTGGCCTGGTGAAGGCGGTGTGGGACGGCAAGGACGCGGCGGGCAGGTTCGTCGCCAACGGCGCTTACGCCTGGGCCCTGTCGGTGAAGCCGGCCGATGGGCAGGGTGCGGACCTCACGGCTTCGGGTTCGGTGAGGCTGTCCGGCGGCGCGCCCGTCCCCCGCGACTTCGTCGGCAACGACGGCTTCGGCGACCTGCTGGCGTTCACGCCGGCGGGCGCGGCGGATTTCCGGGCCGGTACGGGTACGGGGACGGGTTCGGTGGACGCCAAGGTGTCGGGCTCGGGCTGGACGGGCGCGAACAGCGTGACTGCCGCGGTGCCGTTCGACGACGTGAGCGGTGACCGGTGCAACGACGTGCTGGTGCGGGTGCAGAGCGGCGAGCTGCGGGCGTACAAGCCCGCGTGCGGTGGCGCGTTGAAGTCGACGACGCCGTTCACGAAGGTGGGTCTGGGCTGGAACGTGTACGACGCCCTGACGTCACCCGGAGACCTGACCGGGGACGGCCGGGCGGACGTGATCGCCCGCGAGACGTCGACCGGTTACCTCTACCTGTACGAGAGCAGGGGTGCCGGTGTCTTCAAGGCGCGGGTGAAGATCGGCACGGGCTGGAAGGGCTATCTGCTGGCGGGTGCCGGGGATGTGACCGGTGACGGCAGGGGTGATCTGTTGGCGCGGGATGCGGCCGGGGTGTTGTGGCGGTATGCCGGGACGGGCAAGGGGACGCTGGCGGCGCGGGTGAAGGTCGGTGGTGGCTGGCAGGTGTACAACTCGCTGGTGGGCGTGGGCGATCTGAGCGGTGACGGCAAGGCCGATCTGCTGGCCCGGGACACGTCCGGGGTGCTGTGGAGCTACCGGGGCGACGGCAAGGGGCTGTTCTCGGCCCGGGCGAGGGTCGGGGGCGGCTGGCAGACGTACCGGACGCTGTCCTGACGCAGGGCCCGACAGGGCGCACGCGGCTGGCCCGTACGGCACTCCTTGCCGTACGGGCCAGCCGCGTTGGGCCTGTGCCCGCTCTTTTGAACGAGTTCGAGAAGGGGCTTCGTGGCTGGTCACATCGTTGCTAGGATCCGCTCAGCTTTCCGGGCTCATCGGGGAGAGCGGGGTGGGGACCCCGCTCGGATCTTCACCACTCGGCCGTCATCACTTCCGCGTTCTTCTTCGCAGACAGACCACCGTGGTCCCCCGTGCCCGTTTCTGCTCCTGGGGAGGGACACGGACGTGAGGCGTATTCGTGCGCGCAGAACGATCTCCACTGTGGTGGCGGTCGGGCTGATGGTGGGGTCAGGGATGTTCGCGGGCGGGGCTGCGGCTGCCGGCGAAAGCTCGTCGGGGGATGCGCCAGGGGGTCTCGCGGCGCAGACGGTGCGTGCGGTCGCTCCGGTCGCAGGAGGGGTCAGCCGGGTCTCGCTGGCCAACGGCGTGCTGGCGACCAGGGAGTCGAACGGCTCCGATGAGGCCTTCTACCGCCGGATGGTGACGGCCACGCCTGCGGGGCTCACTGTGGGCGGTCCCGAGCTCCTGGGTCACACGGACGCCGCATACGTGGGTCCCTACCCGAGCGGTGACGGCCACGTGTTCGAGTTGTACCGCTATGAGGCCGGCACCACGAGTGTCAGCTCGGTGGGTGACGAGGACGACCGGCGGTCGTTGCGCATGGACGCGGACCTGGACTCGGTGGTCGAGATCACCGGGCGCTACGCGGTCATCAACGGCAGCAACCCGGTGCTCCAGTACATCGGTGATCTCGGGGAGAGCCCCTCCATCGTCGTGTCCCGTCCGGTCAGAGCCGCGTCCGTGTGGGGCACCACGCTGTGGTCGGCCACGACGGCGAAGGGGGTGCTGACCGCACAGGATCTCAAGACGAGGAAGATCACCCGGACGATCGACACCGGTCTGCCTTGCGTGTTCAAGGAACTCCAGGCGGTCGGACGGTGGGTCTACTGGTCGTGCGGGCCGACCGGACAGGCCGGGGTATGGGACGTCACGGCAGGCAAGAACATCGGGGTGCCCCGCGGCGAAGCGCTCATCGGCGACGGCTATCTGGTGCAGCACGACAGGAGCACCGGACAGCTGATGCTCACCGGCTTCCAGGACGGCACGGCGAACGACACCCATGCCATCGGTGAGGTGCCGGACACCGCTGAGCGCGGGGTGACCTGGACGGTGGACAGGTTCGGTGGTCCGGTCGCCTACATCGCGGCCGACCAAGGCGTGTATCTCGTATCGAGCGGGGTGGCGAGGCAGCCGGTCGCGGTCGTCGAGACCGAGGCCGGCGGCAGCACCGGATGGGCCAACCCCTGGAAGGCCACCTGGCTGATGTCCCGGCCGGTGGGCTCCTGGAGGATCGTCATCAGGAACAAGGCCACCGGCACGGTCGTACGCACCATGGACGGCCTGCCGAACGCGGGTGGCGTATCGGGCTCGGCGACCTGGAACGGCCGCAACGACAAGGGTGGTTACGTGCCTAACGGCGCGTACGTCTGGACGCTGTCGGCCAAGCCGCTCGACGGGAAGGGGCCGGACGCGAGCACCTCGGGCACCCTGAAGCTGACCGGTGGTGCGGCAGTGCCGCGTGACTTTGTGGGGCGTGACGGTTTCGGCGACCTCCTGGTGTTCACGTCGAACGGAGACTCCGCGTTCCGGGCCGGTACGGGGACGGGCCGGGTGGACTCGTACGAGCCGGGCAGCATGGACTGGTACGGCGCCAAAGCGGTGACGGAAGCGGTGCCGTTCGACGATGTGAGCGGTGACCGGTGCAATGACGTCCTGGTGCGGATCCCGAGCGGTGAACTGCGGGCGTACAAGCCGAAGTGTGGTGGTGCGCTGTACAACACGACTGCGTACACGCGGGTCGGTGGTGGCTGGAACGTGTACGACGAATTGACGTCGCCGGGTGATCTCACGGGTGACGGGCGTGCGGATCTGCTGGCCCGGGAGAAGGCGACGGGCTATCTGTATCTGTACGAGAGCAGGGGTGCCGGTGTCTTCAAGGCGCGGGTGAAGATCGGTACGGGTTGGAAGGGCTATCTGCTGGCGGGTGCCGGGGATGTGACCGGGGACGGCAGGGGTGATCTGCTGGCGCGGGATGCGGCCGGGGTGTTGTGGCGGTATGCCGGGACGGGCAAGGGCACGCTGGCGGCGCGGGTGAAGGTCGGCGGTGGCTGGCAGGTGTACAACTCGCTGGTGGGCGTGGGTGATCTGAGCGGCGACGGCAAGGCCGATCTGCTGGCCCGGGACACGTCCGGGGTGCTGTGGAGCTACCGGGGCGACGGCAAGGGGCTGTTCTCGGCCCGGACGAGGGTCGGGGGCGGCTGGCAGACGTACTCCAGGCTCGCCTGATGTCCCGACCCGCAACCACACCGGTTCGTCCGGGAGACAGAGGGAAATCCTTGTCCATATCTGCCCGTGCACTCAGGGCGGCGGCAGCGCTGGCCGTGCTCGCCTCCGTCGGCGGGGCGCTGCCCGCCACCGGCGCTGCCGCCCGGGAGGCCCCGCCGGCAGCCGCCGCTCCGGCCAGGATCAGCACGACGGGTGTCTGGGGTCTGGACTTCGGCGGCGGCGTGCTGAACACGGTGGAGCGCTTCACCAACGACATGCAGTACGTCCTGTCGCGCCGGATCAGTGCGGACGGGACGTCCGTGGGCGAGCCGCTGCGCGGGGCGTTCGCGGGCGTGTACGCGACCGGGGACCACCTGGAGCGGGTGCAGTGCGACGCCGGTTCCTGCGTTCCCCTGACCGCTGCGGGCAACGGCCACTACGGCGTGACCGAGGTGACGTCCGGCGGTCTGGAGACCGTGAAGGTCTGGGTGGATCCCAACGAGCTGTACTACGCCCCGGACGCGCAGTTCCCCGCGGCGAACATCGTGGACCTGACCGGCCGCTACTCGGTCGTCGACGCGGGATCACCGTCCAGGCAGTACGTACTGGGGGTCCAGAAGTACCGCCTCACCCAGGAGGAATGGACGCGCAAACCCACCGCCGCCGCGGTGTGGGGGACCAGGCTCTGGGCCGCGAGTGCCACGGCGGGTGCCGTCACCTCGACCGACATCGCGCGGAAGAAGGTCATGGAGACGGTCGCCACCGGCGCCCCTTGCGTGATCAAGGAACTGCGGGTGGTCGGACGCTGGGTCTACTGGAACTGCGGCTCGGCCGGACCGGCGGGGGTCTACGACCGTACGTCGAAGAGATCCGTCTCCGTGCCGTCGGGGCCCGCGCTCGTCGGCGACGGATTCCTGGTCCGGCACGACCGGGCGGCCGGCAAGCTGATGCTCACGGACTTCCACACGGGGACTGTCGCGGCGCCGCGAGCGGTTGCCGATGTGCCGGCCGGAACGGTCGCCGACCAGCGGCGGCTCACCTGGGCGGTGGACAAGTTCGGCGGGGACATCGCCTACCTCGACTCCACGGCCACCGTGCACATCGTGCCCAGCGGGGTATCGGCCCAGCCGCTCGCGAAGATCGCGTCCGATCCCGCCACGAACGACATCTACATCGGGGGTGCGGACGGCCTCCCGGACCGGTCGAGCACCTGGCAGTTCAACAAGCCCGTGAACTGGACGTTCACCGTCAAGGACTGGCTCGGGCGCACCGTACGCACCATGAAGGGCGAACCGGGCACGGAGGTCGACGTCACCTGGGACGGCACCACCGACACCGGCGGCTACACCCGCAGCGGGCCCCACACCTGGTCCCTGAAGGCGACGGCCGCCGACGGTGGCGGCACGTACACCACCAGCGGGAGTGTCGGTGTCGCCGGCGGCGAGGAAGGCTTCCACGACCAGGGCTACTACGCCTTCGGCGACCTGGTCACCCTCAACTCCTCCGGTGCCCTGACCGTTCAGTTCGGGCAGATCGCGGGACGCTTCGACGGCAAGACGTCCGGCTCCGGATGGCCGGCGGGCACTCTCGCCGTGCCGTTCGCGGACACCGGCAGCGACCGTTGCGCCGAACTGCTCGTCCGGCTTCCGGGCGGCGAGCTCCGTCAGTACGCGGGCCGCTGCGGCACGTCGGGATACACGCCTGCGAGCAGTCACCTCTCGGTCGGGAAGGGCTGGCAGCAGTACGACGTGCTGACCTCGCCCGGTGATGTGAACGGGGACGGCCGGGCCGATCTCGTCGCACGGCAGACGAGCACCGGCGACATGTACTTCTACGCGGGTGCGGCCGGCGGGAAGTTCGCGGCCAGGGTGAAGATCTTCAACAACTGGAAGACGTACGCGCAGATCACGGGCGCGGGGGACCTCACCGGCGACGGCCGCCCCGACCTGCTCGGGCACGACCGCAGCGGAGGCCTGTGGCGGTACGACGGCCGGGCCGACGGCACGTTCGCGCCGCGGGTGAAGGTGTTCTCGGACTGGGGGCGTACGTACGACACCGTCGTGGGCATCGGGGATCTGTCGGGCGACGGCAGGCACGACATCGTCGTACGCGACTCGGCGGGGAAGCTCTTCCGCAACGACGGTAACGGCAAGGGGTCGTTCGGGGCCCGAACCCCGATCGCCACCGGATGGCAGGTCTACAAGGGGATCTACTGACAGCGGGACGGCCCGCGTACGGGCCGTCCCGTACTCGGGCTGCGTCCTGACGGTGGGCCGTCCCGTAAAGCGGGTCGCGTTCTGACGGTGGGCCGTCCCGTACGTGGGACGCGCCCTGCGCATGTCATGCCCCCAGCGAGGGAATCGCTGGGGGCATGACAAACAACCCAGGCGGCGCGCCGCCCGAGAACCCGTCCCCGCCGCCCCCGCCACCCTCTCCCGCCCCACCCGCAGACTCGGACGAGGCGCGGCTGGCCGAGCTCGGCTACACACAGGTCCTCGCGCGCCGGATGTCCGCGTTCTCCAACTACGCGGTCTCGTTCACGATCATCTCGGTGCTCTCCGGCTGCCTGACCCTCTACCTGTTCGGCATGAACACCGGCGGCCCGGTCCTGATCACCTGGGGCTGGGTCGGCGTCGGCCTGATGACGCTGTTCGTCGGTCTGGCGATGGCCGAGATCTGTTCGGCGTACCCGACCTCCGCGGGCCTGTACTTCTGGGCCCACCGGCTGGCCCCGCCCCGCTCGGCGGCCGCGTGGGCGTGGTTCACGGGGTGGTTCAACGTGCTGGGGCAGGTCGCCGTGACCGCCGGGATCGACTTCGGGGCGGCGTCGTTCCTGGGGGCGTACCTGAACCTCCAGTTCGACTTCGAGGTCACCCCGGGCCGCACGATCCTCCTCTTCGCCGCCATCCTGCTGCTGCACGGCCTGCTGAACACGTTCGGCGTGCGGATCGTCGCGATCCTCAACAGCGTCAGCGTCTGGTGGCACGTGCTCGGGGTCGCGGTGATCGTCGGCGCGCTGACGTTCGTACCGGACTCGCACCAGTCGGCCTCGTTCGTCTTCACCGAGTTCGTGAACAACACCGGGTGGGGCAGCGGCTTCTACGTGGTGATGATCGGGCTGCTGATGGCCCAGTACACCTTCACCGGCTACGACGCCTCCGCCCACATGACGGAGGAGACGCACGACGCCGCGACCGCCGGCCCGCGCGGCATCGTCCAGTCGATCTGGACCTCGTGGATCGCCGGATTCGTCCTGCTGCTCGGCTTCACCTTCGCCATCCAGTCGTACGACGGAGCCCTCGGCTCACCGACCGGGGCCCCGCCCGCCCAGATCCTCCTCGACGCCCTGGGCGCGACCACGGGCAAGCTGCTGCTCCTGGTGGTGATCGGCGCCCAGCTCTTCTGCGGCATGGCGTCCGTGACCGCGAACAGCAGGATGATCTACGCCTTCTCCCGGGACGGCGCCCTGCCGTTCTCCCGCGTCTGGCACACGGTGAGCCCCCGCACCAGGACCCCCGTGGCGGCGGTCTGGCTGGCCGCCACCGGCGCGCTTGTCCTGGGCCTCCCGTACCTGATCAACGTCACCGCGTACGCGGCCGTCACCTCCATCGCGGTGATCGGCCTCTACATCGCCTACGTCATCCCCACCCTGCTCCGCCTCCTGCGCGGCGACGACTTCCGCCCCGGCCCCTGGCACCTGGGCCGCTGGTCCCGCCCCATCGGCATCGTCGCGGTGGTGTGGGTCGTGGTGATCACGGTGCTCTTCATGCTGCCCCAGGTGTCGCCCGTCACCTGGGAGACCTTCAACTACGCCCCGGTCGCGGTCCTGGTGGTCCTGGGCTTCGCCGCCACCTGGTGGTTCGCCTCGGCCCGCCACTGGTTCCTCAATCCGGATCACAAACGCACGATCGCCCGCAATACTCCCCGCTGAACGGGGGCGCTGCCACGACGACCGGGCCCGGCAACCGATACCCGATCGGAGGCCGGGCCACGGCGGGCTATGCTCGTGGGAGATTCGCCGAGGGCCGTTAGCTCAATTGGTCAGAGCAGCGGACTTTTAATCCGTTGGTTGTGGGTTCGAGTCCCACACGGCCTACGCGATGCAGGGCGGGGAAGCCCATCCGACCTGCCGCTCAGCGCCTCGACCGGTTCCATCCGGTCGGGGCGCTGCGTCGTTCCGGGGCTCTTGCGTGAGCGGACGGGCCGACAACAGACGCCGGGTTTCCATGCGAGAGCCGCTTTCCGCCAAATACGCGACACATCAACACATACGTGGTGTCGAGCGTCGCGTCTCCGGTAGTCAGTGGATCTTCCGATTCCCCGACCGAGGAGCCCCTCGTGTTGCGTCGTCACGCCCCCCACCTGCCTGCCGCGGCCGCCGTCACTGCCACCGCCGTTGCCGCGCTCGCCCTCACCGCCTCGTCCGGTCAGGCGGCCACCGCCGGCGGCCAGTCGCGAGTTGAGTCACGGCCGGCCGTTCTGGCTGCCGACAACGGTGATGTGCTCAGCTCGGAGTCGGGTGTCTTCTACCTGGACCCGCTCAAGGCGATCAAGGTCAAGGCGACCGTGCACCGGATCATGTACCGCACCACCGACCGCACCGGCAAGGTCATCGTCGTCACCGGCACCGTGCTGAACCCCGCGACGTCCCCGTACGGTGAACGCCCGATCGTCGCGTTCGCCCCCGGCACGCAGGGCCTGGCGGACAAGTGCGCCCCCTCGCACCAGATGGCCGACGGCACCGAGTACGAGGCGCTGCCCATCAAGCGGCTCCTGGACCGGGGTTATGCCGTGGTGGTGACGGACTACCAGGGGCTCGGCACGCCCGGAGTCCACACGTACATGACCCGCGAGGCGCAGGGCCGCGCGGTCCTGGACTCCGTCAGGGCGGCCCAGCGCCTGGACGCGGTGGATCTCCCGGACGCCGGTCCGGTCGCGCTCTACGGCTACTCCCAGGGCGGCGGCGCCACGGCGTCCGCCGCCGAACTGGCCCCCACCTACGCGCCCGAGCTGAAGATCAAGGGCGCCGTCGTCGGCGCTCCGCCCGCGGACATGAACAAGGTGGCCGACAGCATGGACGGCTCCGCCTACGGGGCCTTCTTCAACTACGCCCTCTCCGGCCTGGCCACCGCGTACGGCATCGACATCGACCCGTACCTGACCGCCCATGGCAAGCGCGTGACGAACGACCTGCGCGACAACCTGTGCACGACCCAGGCCCTCGCCAAGTACCCGTTCCTGAACTCGCGTTTCCTGACCGTGGACGGGCGCCCGCTCACCGAGCGCCTCAAGCGTGCCCCGTGGAACGCGATCGTGGCCGACCAGCGGCTCGGCGAGCGCAAGCCCGCCGTACCCGTCCTGCTCTCGCACAGCGCCCTGGACGACGTCATCCCCCAGCAGGTCGGCAAGGACCTGGCCGCCGACTGGTGCCGGCTGGGCGTGACGGTCAGGTTCGCGGGCAACATCGTCCCCGGACACATCGCAGCGACCGAGGCGACCAGTGCCGACGGACTCCCCTGGCTCGCGGACCGCTTCGCGGGGGAGTCCGCCCCGAGCACCTGCTGACCGGGACGGGCGGATCGGGAATCCCGTCTGTGCCTTGACCGTCTCGATCGCCTCGGACCCGAGGAACCTCCCGGCCGGCCCACGGGCCGGCCGGGAAGGAGCCCGTTCAGCTCCCGTGCAGTGCCTTCTTCAGGGCGTCGATCGCCAGGTGGCGTGCGACGTTGGCGGCGCGGGTGTCGCGGAGGCTGTCCAGGAGCAGGAAGTCGTGGACCATTCCGGCGACCCGGACCGCGGTGACGTCGACGCCCGCCTCGCGGAGCTTGTTCGCGTACTTCTCGCCCTCGTCGCGCAGGACGTCCGCCTCGTCGGTGATGACCAGGGTGGCCGGCAGCCCCTTGAGCTGGTCGAGGCTGGAGCGGAGCGGGGAGGCGTAGTGCTGTTTCCGTTCGGCGGGGTCGGCGGTGTACGCGTCCCAGAACCACTTCATTCCGTCGCGGGTGAGGTAGTAGCCCTCGGCGAACTGCTGGTACGACGGTGTCTCGAAGTCGGCGTCCGTCACCGGGTACAGCAGGACCTGCGCCTTGAGATCGATGCCGTTGTCGCGCTCCTTGTTCATGAGCGCGAACACCGCCGACATGCAGCCGCCGACCGACTCGCCGGTCACCGCGACGCGGGAGGTGTCGAGGCTGTGGTCGGCGCCGTTCTTGAGCACCCACTGGCCCACGGCGTAGTTCTGCTCGACCTGCGTCGGGTACTTCGCCTCCGGTGCCCGGTCGTACACCGGGAAGACGCCCGCGGCGCCCGCACCGACGACCAGCTCGCGGAAGAGCCGGTCGTGCGTCTTGTCGTCGCCGAACACCCAGCCCGCGCCGTGGATGTAGACGACGACCGGCAGCGGACCCGTCGCGCCCTTGGGGCGGATGATGCGGGTCCTGACCGTGCCCCACTCGCCGGCATCGACGTCCACCCACTCCTCGTCGACCTCCGGGCGGGGGACGCCCTCGCCGCTCTGCAGGCCGGCGAGGATGTCGCGGCCCTGTTCCGGCGGTACCTCGTAGATCCGCGGGTGCGGGTCGGTCGCGTCGGCGAGTTCCTTCGCGGCGGGCTCCAGGTAGGGCGTGACGGGCGGGGGAAGCTGCGTCATCAGTGCTCCAGTGCATACGGTGCCCCCAGGTCAGGGCACGGATCCCCCGCTCTTTTCTCCCGTCCCCATGATTCCCGCGAACGACGGCACTGCAAGCCGAAGAGCGCCGGCGGTCTGCCACGGCGCCGACGCCGTTCGCCGTCGTTCCGTGTCGTCAGCATGGATCCGCGCGGACCGGCTGGCGGCGCGGAAGCCGTTCAGCAGGGACGTACGGGCTGGGAGGGCCTTCTCGGAGGGGGCCGGTCCCGCCCTGTTGCATGGGCCACTTGGGATCCTTCCGTGTGTTGTCCGCCTGTGGGCGGGGGAGGTTCGCGACGACGCCCGGGGCAATTCGTTCCCCGGCCGGCGTGGACGGGCAACACGGCCTCCGGGGAGCTGCATTGACACAGGGCGCGGGCACACGGGTCGCGGTGGTCGGCGGCGGGATCGGCGGGCTGGCCGCCGCGCTGTTCCTGGCGCGTCGTGGGCACACGGTCACCGTGCTGGAGCGCGACGGACACCGTCCGGGGCACGGTCTCGACGAGGACTTCTTCGACTGGCGGCGCCCCGGAGTGCCCCAGGCCGTCCAGCCGCACGGACTCCTCGCCCCGGTCCGTACCGTGCTGCGGGCGGAGACCCCCGACGTGTACGACGCGATGCTGCGCATGGGCGCGGGCGAACGCAACGAACTCGAATGGTTCACCGAACCGCCGCCCGCCCGCCCGGGGGACGAGGACCTCGTCACCGTCCAGACGCGGCGCATCGTGCTGGAGACGGCGCTGTATGAAGCCGTACGTCGCGAGCCGGCCGTCGATCTCCGGCTCGGGGAGCCCGCGGAGGGGCTGATCGTGGATGGGCGCGGTGACGTTCCCCGGGTGACAGGGGTGCGGTCGCGGTCCGGGCGCCACGATGCCGATCTGGTGCTCGACGCCTGCGGGCGCCGCTCCCCGGTGCCGGGATGGCTGTCCGCCGCGGGCTGCCGGGAGGTGGTCGTGGAGAACCACCGGATCGGGATCGCGTACTTCTGCCGCTGGTACCGGCTGTCGCCGGACGGGCCGAGGAATCCGGGGCGGGTCAAGGCCGGTTCGGTGGCGGCCTTCGCGGTCGGCGGGGTGTTCCCCTCGGACAACGGCACCTTCGCGGTGTCCCTGACCGTGTCCACGGCCGACCCCACCCGTGGCGCACTCCTGGACCCCGAGGTCTTCGAACGGGTCGCCAGGACGTTCCCCGCCGTGGCCGCCTGGCTGGATCTGCGGCCCGAGGCGATCTCCGGGGTGCTGGCGATGGGCGGTCTCGACAACCGGTGGACCGGGCTGTGCGACGACGCAGGGCCCGTGGTCACGGGGCTGGTCGGGGTCGGTGACGCGGTCACCCACACCAATCCCACGATGGGGCAGGGAGTGGCGCTGGCCCTGTGGGCGGCGCAGTGGGTGGCGGCCCATGCGGGGGAGGCCGCCGGCGACCCGGCGGGGTTCGCGGGCGACTTCCACCGCTGGACCGGGCGGGCGCTGCGGCCGTGGTTCGACGTGCAGGTCGCGATGGACCGGGCCAACGACAGCCGGCTCAGGAACCCGGCCCGGGTGCCGCGGAATCCGCGCACCGAGGAGGCCCGCGCGCAGGCTGCCCTGTCCGCCTGTTCCTGGGACGACCCGGTCGTGATGCGGGCCAGGGCCCGCATCCGTCATCTCGTCCAGCCCGCCGACGAGGCGTACGGAACGGAGGAGGTACGCGCCCGCCTCGCGTGCTGGCTGGCGGAACACCCGGACTTCACCCCCGTGTTCGACGGGCCCGCCCGCGAGGAGTGGGAGTCGGCCGTGCGGGCCGCCGGGCAGCCCCTCTGAGGGAGGGGAGGTTTCGCGCCGCTCCCGGTCCCGACAGCACGGCGGCGCCGGTGCCGGCCATTCGTGGCCGGCACCGGCGCCAGGGCCGTGCGTGATCCGGAGGTCAGACGAGGAGCTTCGTCTTCGCCCGCTGGTACTCGTCCTCCGTGATCGCGCCCTTGTCCTTGAGATCCGCGAGTTTCGACAGGTCCTCGACGTGGCTGGCCTTCGGTGCGCCGTTCGCGTCGGACGTGCCCGCGGCGTCTCTCACGTACGCCTTGAACGCGGCGTCACGTTCCTTCGCTTCCTTCACATCGCGCGTCCCCATGGACTTGCCGCGTGCGATCACGTAGATCAGCACGCCCAGATACGGCAGCACCAGGGCCAGGATCAGCCAGCCCGCCTTGGCCCAGCCGCCGAGGTCGTCACTACGGAAAATGTCCATGATGACCCGGAACAGAAGGAAGAGCCACATGATCCAGAGGAAGAACCAGAGCATGGTCCAGAACAGATTGAGCAGGGGATAGTCGTCCATCGTCCACTCCAGACGCCGCGCCGACATGGCTGAATCTGAAATCAGTCATATCACCGCATTTATCCACTCGCCCGTTGGCGTGGCCCGGGATGGGCCGGGCGGGGGAGGGCGGGGTGCGACGTGGTGTGGCGGGGCGCGCGGTGGCCGCTTCTCCTGTACCCGCTACTGGCAACTTCTCCTGTGCTGGCCGTTTCTTCGGCAGCGGCTACTTCTCCGGTACGGAGACTGGGGCCTCGGCGTCGGGTGTGCCGGTGGCGGGTTCGGCCGGCTCGGCCTGCTGCGGAATCCCGGAGGCGTCCGAGGCGGGCGCGGGCGCGGTCTGCGCCGCGTGCGCGACCGTCGTGGTCTTCCGGATGTGCATCAGGAGTCCTATGAAGCCGGCGAGGAAGCCGCTGGCCAGACCCGATATCGCGTGGTTGACCGCGTTGACCGACTCGCTGTCCGGAAGCCCGATGGCCGCGTAGTTCACCGCCGCGCTCATCAGTGCCCCCATCACGCCGCCGATGAGGCCGCTGACGGCGGCTGCGCGTACGGGAGAGGGCGGGGCGGCCGGGGCCGCCGGGGCGGAGGTGGCGGTGGGGGCAGGAGTGGTGAGCGGTGCGGTCATCGTCGAGGGCCCTCCAGACAGGCTGCGATGGAGACCGGGAGCGGCTCACGGGCGCGGCGGCATGCGCGCTCCAGGGACTGCTCGCACGGGCAGCCCACCGGTCCGGAGGGTGCAGCAGACACCTTGCGGCAGAACACGTGTTCCTCGCAACACCTTCTCGGTTTCAACACTTTGACGTTCCGTCGGGGTGTTCGCGGGGGTGTGAGGTGGTGGCAGGCCAGTGCGAGCGGGCGGGGCGTGGCGGGCGGCCGGTCAGGGGTGCGGGGGCGGAGTGGTCATGCGCGCCTCGAACATGCCGTAGAGTTGTGTTTACCGACGCGGGGTGGAGCAGCTCGGTAGCTCGCTGGGCTCATAACCCAGAGGTCGCAGGTTCAAATCCTGTCCCCGCTACTGAAGAATCAGGCCCGGCATGCATACAGCGTGCCGGGCCTGATTCGTTTGTACGTCGCCGGGCCGTCGGCCCGGCGACCGGCGGGACCCGCACCGCGCACGTACCCCCATTGGCCGACGTGGAGTCGCCCCGCGACCCCGCTCCGGGAAGCCTGGAGGTGGTGCGCGGTACCGTCCGCGGCCGTGGGTGCGCCGGGCAGGAGACCAAACAGGTGGGGAAGCGGGAGAAGCGGCGGAAGGGGCGTGCCGGGAGCGTGCGCGCCCGCCGGTTCGTCCGGGCGCTGCCGGCACTGATGATCATCGGTGGCGTGGCGTTCGACCTCCTCACCCCGCCCGCCTTCACCGCCATCCCGCTGTTCGCGGCGGCCCCGCTGATCGCGGCGCCCTTCTTCTCGCTCGCCAGCACCGTTCGGACCGGCATCGCCGCACTGCTGGCCGTCGCCGGGGTGCGTCTCTACGACGGCCATGTGATCCGGGTCGTGCCCTCCATCGAGATGCTCACCGTCCTCACCGTCTCCGTCCTCGCCGTGGTGATCAACGGCGTCGTGCGGCGCAGTAACGAGCAGCTGGCCTCGGCCCGCGTCATCGCGGAGACCGCGATGCGGGCGGTGCTGCCGACGCCGGCCGAGCGGATCGGCGGACTGCACGTGGCCGCGCGGTACGAGGCGGCCCAGGCGGACGAGTTCGTCGGCGGCGACCTCTTCTCGGTCACGGACACCCCGCACGGGGTGCGGCTGGTGGTCGGGGACGTGCGCGGCAAGGGGCTGGACGCCGTGGAGGCGGTGGCGGTGATCATCGGGGCGTTCCGGGAGGCGGCCGAGCAGGAGGAGACGCTGGAGGGCGTGGCGGAGCGGCTGGAGCGTGCGCTGGCGCGCGAGTCGAGCCGGCGCGGCGGTCTCGACGCGGTCGAGGGGTTCATCACCGCGGCGCTCGCGGAGATCCCGCCGGGTTCGGCCCGGGTGCGGATCGTCAACCGCGGCCACCCCGAGCCGCTGCTGCTGCACACGGACGGGGCGCTGGACGTGCTCGGCCCGTCCGTGCCCGCGCTGCCGCTGGGCATGGACCTGGGGGTGTGGCCGGACCGGGCGGACGAGTGGGAGCTGCCCGCCGGGTCGACGCTCCTCTTCTACACGGACGGCCTCTCCGAGGCCCGTAACACCGAAGGGGTCTTCTACGACCCCGCCGAGCGGCTGCGCGGACGGATCTTCCCGGGGCCCGAGGAACTGCTGTCCGCGCTGACCGACGACGTCCGGCTGCACACGGGTGGCGAGTCGACGGACGACATGGCCCTGCTCGCGGTCCTGCGGCCCGCCGAGGGCCAGCCGGACCGGCGGACGACCGTGAAGATCGTCGGTCTGGGCGACGGCTCCGGCTGAGCGGGTGGCCGCCGGTGCCGGCGGCGGGGGACGGTGCGGGAGGGCTCCGGCCGCGGATACCACTGTCCGTAACTGAAAGACACCCCTCCGCATAACGTTTGACGTAACGTCAGAAAGACGGTATCGCCCGAGAGGCGATCAACTCGCCCGATTCCACCCGGTTGTGTCCCGTAAAGTCCAGGCCAAAGACGTGAACGATCAGTGGGAACGGCTTGGAATCGGACCCGGGTGTCTATTAACGTTCGATAACGCAGCGCGGTTGTCCCTGCCGCCGTCAGTGGCGGCACCGTGCGCGAGCGCCGAATTCCGCAAGGGAACCGGGGAACCACCTACATGGGGTGAATCGGGCATCTCTGTCTCGTTTCGAGGCGGAGGTACTCGTAGGAGACCTTCCTGCTCCGAACCCGTCAGCTAACCCGGTAGGCGAGAAGGAAGGAAAGGAGTGCGCCCCCGTGGCGTCCAACAAGCCTGCCCCAGAATCTCCCTCCCGGTTCGGGTCCGAGTACGGCAATGACTTCGCGACCGGATCCGCTACCGCTTTCGGTACGGAGTACGGGGCCGACTACGCGACCGATTACGGGACCGATCGGGGCAGCGACTTCACCAACGACTTCCGCGCCGACGGCGTCCGCGTCGATACCTTCCGCGCCGACGAGGCCGGGGCCGACCGGGCCTGGGAGGAATGGAATCCCACCGAGGAGTCCGTCCGTCCCGTGCGCGGCAAGCACCGCGTCGCCAAGCAGCGCAATGGTCTGGCCCGCAGCTCCACCGTCCTCGGCGTCGGCGTCATAGCGGCCGTCGGTGCGGGTGGCATGGCCACCGCCCAGAGCAAGCCGCCGGTCTCCATCTCCCTACCCGATGCCATCTCGGACAATCTCCCCGACGCCAAGTCCCTTCCTGGCGTGGGCGCACTGTTCGCGGGCGGGACCGAGTCCGCGGCGGACAAGGCCGACGCCGCGATCGCCGCCGCCCCGCTGACGTCCGCCGGCATCACCACCGCCGAGGCCGAGCAGGGCACCACCGACGCGGGCGAGGCGCTCCGCGCCCGCATCCTCCAGCAGGCCGAGCAGCAGCAGGACTCCGCCGACGCCGAGGTCAAGGCGGCCGAGGAGAAGGCCGCGGCGGAGAAGGCGGCCGCCGAGGCGAAGAAGCAGCAGGACGCCGCCGAGGCCAAGATCGCCGCCGAGAAGAAGAAGGCGGCCGAGGAGGCGAAGAAGAAGGCGGAGGCCCTGCGGCTCGCCAAGCTCGCCGCCAGCTACGCCATCCCCACCTCGTCGTACACGATCACCTCGACCTTCGGCGAGGCCGGATCGATGTGGTCCTCCGGCTACCACACGGGCCTCGACTTCGCGGCGCCCACCGGTACGCCGATCAAGGCGATCCACAGCGGCACGGTCAAGTCGGCCGGCTACTCCGGTTCCTACGGCTACCGCACGGTCCTGGAGCTGGAGGACGGCACCGAGCTGTGGTTCTGCCACCAGTCCTCGATGGACGTCAGCATCGGCCAGAAGGTCACCACCGGCGACACCATCGGACGCGTCGGCGCGACCGGCAACGTGACCGGCCCGCACCTCCACCTCGAGGTCCACACCCCGGACGGCACCGGCATCGACCCGATGGCCTGGCTGCGTGCCCGTGGTCTGACGGTCTGAGACCGTTCACCTCCGCCGGTCCTCCGGCCGGACGATGAAACCCCGGCAGCCCTGACGCTCACCCCCCGACGTCAGGGCTGCCGGTCCGTCTCCACGGCGTTCATCCATGTACCTGTACCGGGCATGGAATAGCGGAGCCGGTGGAGCGGGTTGTTCCACCCATGACTTCTCTTCGCACACTCGGTTCCTCCAGCCTTCAGGTCTTCCCGCTCGCCCTCGGGGGCAACGTCTTCGGCTGGACCGCCGACGAGGCGCAGTCCTTCGCCGTCCTCGACGCGTACGCGGCGGCCGGCGGCAACTTCATCGACACCGCCGACTCCTACTCGGCCTGGGTCCCCGGCAACGAGGGCGGCGAGTCGGAGACCCTCATCGGCAAGTGGCTCGCCGCGCGCGGCAACCGCTCCGACATCGTCGTGGCCACCAAGGTCGGCGCCCACCCCTCGTACAAGGGGCTCTCCGCCACCACGATCAAGGCCGCCGCCGAGGAGTCGCTGCGCCGGCTCGGCACCGACCACATCGACCTCTACTACACGCACTTCGACGACGAGACCGTCCCGGTCGAGGAGATCATCACCGCGCTCGACCAGCTGGTGAAGGACGGAAAGGTCCGCGAGATCGCCGCCTCCAACATCAGCCCGGAGCGGCTCCGCGCCTCGCTGGAGTTCTCCGAGCGCGAGGGACTCGCCCGGTACGTGGCCCTGCAGCCGCACTACAACCTCGTCTCCCGCGACACCTACGAGGGTGAGCTCCAGGACACCGCGGCCGCCGCCGGGCTCGCCGCCGTCCCGTACTTCGCCCTCGCCTCCGGATTCCTCACCGGCAAGTACCGTCCGGGCACCTCCGTCGACAGCGCCCGCGCGGGCAGTGCGGCCACGCACCTGGAGTCGGAGCGCGGGCAGAAGGTGCTCGCCGCGCTCGACACGGTGGCGCAGCAGCGGGACGCGGAGATCGCGACCGTGGCGCTGGCGTGGCTGGCCGCCCGGCCGACCGTCGCCGCGCCGATCGCGTCGGCCCGTACGGTCGAGCAGCTTCCCGCGCTGGTGGCCGTCGCCGAACTGCGGCTGACGGACCAGGAGCTCGCGCTCCTCACCGAGGCTTCCGCCTAGTCCGGCTGCCCGGTCCGGACGTCTGGCCCGGCTGCCAGGTCCGGACGTCTAGCCCGGCTGCCCGGGCCCGTTCGGTCCGTCCGACGGGCCGTGCGGCGGGTCGTACGGTGCGGGGCCCGCGTACGGCGGTGCGCTGTACGGCTGCTGCCCGGCGTAGGTCTGTCCTGCGTAGGTCTGCCCGCCATGGGGCCGGCCGGCGTACGGATACGCGGGGTGCGGGTACTGCGGGTACTGGGCGTACGGGGCCGGTCCGGTCCGGGGGTGGTGCGAGCCGTACGCCCCGTACCCCTGGGGCCGGTACGGCTGGGGCGCCGCGGGTATGAAGCGGGGGCGCAGCCGGCCCGTGGCCTGTGCCGCGTACGCCAGGGCCGGGCCCGCGGTCTCCCTGCGCTGCCACAGGTGGTGCAGCAGCTCCACCTCACGTACGCCGAAGTCCGGGCCCGCCGTGCCGCGGCGGGCCTGCCGGCGCAGAAAGGCCAGCGAGGTCGCGAACGACTCGTACTCGGCGACCGCGCGGGCCGCCTCCTTGCCCCGGGCCTTCGCCGCCTTCCGCACCGCGGCCGGTAGCTGCGCCCGGGCGTGCACATGGTGAGGAGCGGCGTGGTGAGGAGCGGCGTGGTGCGGGACGACGTGTGCGTGGTGAGCGGCGTGCGCGGGGGTGTGTGCCGCGGCCGTCGCCTCCGCCGCGGCGCGTTGCCGCGCGACGTCCCTGGCCATGCCGCGGGCCCGCATGGAGGACAGGGCGAGAGGTTCGGCGGGGGACAGCCAGCCGGCCGCGGCGTAGGCCGGCAGTTCGATGCCGAGGGTGCGCAGTCCGCGCTGCCGGGACCAGACCGCCAGCCAGGTCATCAGCCCGAAGACCGGCACCATGAACGCCCCGTACACGGCGTAGAAGCCGTACGGGCCGAACGACGACGAACCGTTCCACAGGGCGTGCATGCCCATCGCGAGGAGCAGGCCCAGCGGCGGGAGCGCGATGCGGCGGAGGCGCTGGTGGCGCGCGCTGCTCGCGGCGATCCCGAAACCGATGCCGGTCAGCACCGTGAAGAGCGGATGCGCGAACGGCGACATCACCGCCCGTACGAAGAACGTCGCCACGGTCACCGAGGCGAAACCGGAGCCCATCTGCTGGTCCTCGCCGAAGGCGTTGCCCAGGTAGAGGATGTTCTCGGTGAAGGCGAAACCCGTCGCGGTGAAGCCGGCGACGACCACGCCGTCGACGATTCCGCCGAAGTCCCGTCTTCGGAAGAGGAAGAGCAACAGCACGGCGGCCGCCTTGGCGCTCTCCTCCACGACGGGCGCTATGACCGTGGCGCCCAGGGTGTCGGCGTTACCCGGATCGGCCGTGGCGGTGGCGATCCACTGCGTCGCGAAGGAGTTCGCGAGGATCGCGACCAGGGCGGCCGCACAGGCACCCCAGGCGAAGGCGAACGTCATGTTCCGCCAGGGGCCCGGCTCGACCCGGTCCAGCCAGCGGAAGGCCGTCATCAGCACCGGGACGGGCAGCACGGCCAGCCCCAGACCGACGAGGAACCCCTGCGTCCCGGTCTGGTCGCGCACCAGGGCCAGGATCACCAGACCGCAGAGCGCCAGCACGGTGAAGACGGCGACGACGCGAAGTGTCCTGCTCCGCCACAGCACGCCGACGCGGCGCGGGTGGTAGCGCCACTGACCGCGGTCCGGCACGGCAGCCAGGATCTCGCCGACCCGCTGCTCCTCGAGCAACGGGACGGCCGGCTGTGACTGCTGCTGCTGGACAGACCCGTCGGACACCCCACGACCCTAACGAGCAGGACTGACAACGGCCATGGCGTGTGGGTGCCCCCGGCCGGAAGAGGGCGCACGCACGGTGTGACGGGACGGCAGGGGAGGCGGGCCGGCCCGCCCGCCGTCAGCAGCGGGCGAAGAGCAGGTCGTGCACGACGTGGCCCTTGTCCAGGCCCTGTCCCTCGAACCGGGTCAGCGGCCGGAACGCGGGCCGGGGTGCGTAGCCGCCGTCCGCGGCCGTGTTCTCGAAGCGGGGGTGCGCGGTCAGCACCTCCAGCATCTGCTCGGCGTACGGCTCCCAGTCGGTCGCGCAGTGCAGGACCGCTCCGGGCCTCAGCCGCTGCGCCGCCAGGTCCAGGAACTCCGGCTGGATCAGGCGGCGCTTGTGGTGGCGCGACTTGGGCCAGGGGTCGGGGAAGTACACGCGCAGCCCGTCCAGGGTGTCCGGCTCCAGCATCTCCCGCAGCAGGATGATCGCGTCCCCGTTGGCGACCCGGATGTTGGACAGGCCGTTCCGGTCCGCGAGACCGAGCAGGTTGCCCTGGCCCGGGGTGTGCACGTCGACGGCGAGGATGCCGGTGCCCGGGTCGTCGGCGCCCATCTGTGCGGTGGCCTCACCCATGCCGAAGCCGATCTCCAGGACCACCGGGAGGCCGTCGAACAGCTCGGGCAGATCGATGACGCGCAGCCCGTCGATGTCCAGGCCCCACTTCGGCCAGAGCCGCTCCAGGGCGTCCTGCTGGCCGGGGGTGACCCGGCTGCGGCGCGGCTGGAAACTGCGGATCCGGCGCTCGTGGTGCGAACCGGCCGGATCGGCCGCGGGGCCGCCCGGGAAGCGGGGTTCCTGGCGCAGCCTGCGCGCACGGTCCAGGGCCGCGGCGCGCAGCTCGTCCGGGATCCCGGCGGTGGCGTGCGGTGGGGTGGGGGGCGTCCCGGTGGGGAGCGTGCTGTCCGTCTCGGCAGCGGCGTCGCCGGGCGTCGCGGGGGAGGGGTTCAAGGGCTCAGACACAATGCCCTGATTCTACGGCGGGAGGCTTCCACCCCGTGCCCTGTGCCCGGAGCAGCGCCCTGCGTGCCACCTCCCGCCCGATGGGCAGCGCGGCCGTGGCGGCGGGCGACGGGGCGTTCAGCACGTGCACGGTGTGCGGGGCCTCCCGGATCAGGAAGTCGTCCACCAGGGTGCCGTCCCGCAGCACGGCCTGGGCCCTGACCCCGGCCGGGGAGGGGCGCAGGTCGTCCTCGGTCACCTCGGGCAGCAGCCGTCGCACGGCCGTCGTGAAGGCGTGCTTCGACAGCGAGCGGTGTACCTCGCCCGCCCCGTACCGCCAGTGTCTGCGCGCTATCCGCCAGGAGCCCGGCCAGCTCAGCGTGGAGAACAGCTCGCGCGGCCGGACGACCGGCCAGCCATAGCCCTCACGGGCCAGCGCGGGCACCGCGTTCGGACCGACGTGGACGCCGCCGTCGTGACCGCGGGTCAGGTGCACCCCGAGGAACGGGAACGCCGGATCGGGCACCGGATAGACCAGGCCGCGCACCAGACCGGGCCGGGTCAGCTCGTAGTACTCCCCCCGGAAGGGCACGATGCGCATCCCGGGATCGTCGCCCGCCAGCCGCGCCACCCGGTCGCTGTGCAGCCCCGCGCAGTTGACCAGCACCCGGGCCCGCACCACCAGGCCGTCCGCCGTCCGCACCGCCACGCCCCACGGGCGCCGGTCGATCGCGGTGACCTCCGCGCCGAACCGGATCAGTCCGCCGGCTTCCCGCACCTCGGCGGCGAAGCGCTCGGTGACCGCGCCGAAGTCGCACACCCCCGTCGTGCCCACCCGGATCGCGGCGAGGCCGCGCACATGCGGCTCGTACTCCGCGATCTGGGCGGGTCCGAGCTCGCGCACCGGCAGTCCGTGCTCCCGGCCGCGCTGGACCAGGGCGTGCAGCCGGGGCAGCTCGGAGCGCCCGGTCGCGACGATCAGTTTGCCGGTCACCGCGTGCGCGATGCCGTGCTCGCGGCAGAATTCGACCATCTCGGCCGAGCCGCGCAGCGCGTACCGCGCCTTCAGGGAGCCCGGCGGGTAGTAGATGCCGCTGTGGATCACCCCGCTGTTGCGCCCCGTCTGGTGGCGCGCGGGGCCCCACTCCTTCTCCAGCACGGTCACCCTCGTGCCCGGTGCGGTCCGCGTGATCGCATACGCGGCCGACAGGCCGACGATCCCGCCGCCGATCACCAGCACATCGCAGTCGTACGCCGCGTGCGTCATCATCACGCCACCTCCCACCCCGATAGTGCACTGACCCACTGACAACGCGCTCAAACCAGTGCGGGCACAGCGTGGCGGATCCCGGCCACGACACGGCCACGTCCCGGTCCCGGCCCGGCGGGGCCCGGCCGGGGCCTCGTCCTCCGGCTACGCGGGCGCGACGAGCAGCGGCCTGGCGCGCTCCCGCAGCTCGACGACGCGCGGCTCGTCCCCGTAGGGCTCCAGCCGGTGCAGCAGGTCGCGCACGTACTCGGTGGTCCGGGCCGACGAGATGCGGCCGGCCACCTCCACGGCCCGGGTACCCGCCGCGCACGCCGCGTCCAGGTTCCCCGACTCCAGCTCGGCGACGGCCGACACGACGAGCCGCAGCCCGTGCGAGCGGACGAACTCCTCGGTGGGCCGGGACAGCGCCTGCTCGGTGAAGCGCCGCACCTGCCGCGGCGCCTTCAGGTCGAGGTGGCACTCGGCGGCGTCGGCCGCGAACCGGTCGTACGAGTAGAAGCCCAGCCACGACGGGTCCGCGTCGCCGTCCCGCGAGCGCTCCAGCCACCCCTCGGCGGCCTTCAGCGCGGCTCCGGCGGCCGGTGCGTCGTTGGCCTTGGCGTGGGCCCGCGCTTCCACCAGGCGGAAGAAGCTCATGGTGCGGGCCGTCGCGAGGCCGCGGTTGCGCTCGACCGCCGCCTGGGCGAGGTCGACGCCCTCGTCGGCGAAGCCGCGGTAGGTCGCCTGCAGCGACATGGACGCGAGGACATAGCCGCCGAGCGGCACGTCGGCGGCGGCCCGGGCCAGGCGCAGCGCCTGGATGTAGTAGCGCTGGGCGGCTTCCTGCTGGCCGGTGTCGAAGGCCATCCACCCGGCGAGTCTGGTCAGTTCGGCCGCCGCGCCGAAGAGCGCCCGGCCGACCTCGTCGCTGTACGAACCGAGCAGCAGCGGTGCCGCGTCGACGCGTAAGCACTCCGGGACCATGGACGAACGCCAGTCCCCGCCGCCGTACTTGGAGTCCCAGCGGCGCGCGTCCTGGGCGGCCTCGCGCAGCTTGGACACGTCGCTGTGGCCGACCCGCAGCGACGAGATGTCGTGGGCGGACTCCGGTCCCGGCTGGACGGGGATCGACAGTCCGTGCCCGGGAACCGCTGCCGTGCCGGGCCCGGCGGGCGCGGACGGCCCGGTCGCCGCCGTGGGACCCGAAGTGTCCGGTACGAGCGCGGAGCCCGACGGGTTCCGCTGCCCCGGTGCACCGGGCGATCCGGATGATCCCGGGGGTCCGGACGGGAGCAGGATTCCCGGAGCGCCCGATGTCCGTTGCGCCCCCGACGCGCCCCGTGCGCCCTGCGTGCCGTACCGCTGGGGGTCCGCCACCTCAGCCGCCGTCGAGGCACGGGCCACCGACGGGTCGGCAGGGGATATCAGCCAGCGGGACGCGGGGGTCGCGTACGCGCTCACGGAGAACGAACCCGCCAGCGACTGCCAGATCCCGCCGCTGCCGGCCCGCCGTCCGGCCAGATCCAGCCGGTACAGCTCGGTCGCCGAACGGACCGCCTCGCCCACATCGCGCGGAAACGCCAGCCCGACCTCCGGCGCCGGGTCGGCGTCGGCCAGGCCGATCTCGTGCAGGGGGACCGGGCGGCCGAGCTTGGCCCCGATCGCCGCGGCGATGAGATGCGGCGCGGCGCCCTGCGGCACCATGCCCTTGGAGACCCACCGGGCCACCGAGGTCTTGTCGTACCGAAGTGTCAGTCCGCGCTGCGCCCCGAGGTCGTTGACCCGCCGGGCGAGCCCGGCGTTGCTGATTCCCGCGAGGGCGAGAACGGTTCCGAGCTTCTCGTTCGGTCCGCGTTGCTCCCTGGACATGCGCCACCCCTCGACACACAGACGGCAGCCGCGTCACCGTGGAGGCGCGCGGCATTCGTACCGTGTTCTCCCCAGGGACGAACCCCGGCACTCCGGCCGCACACGCATTTGGCCGAGCCCCGAGGAATATGCCGCCCTGCTGAGAACATCAGTAAACCCAGCGTAGTTCGCCGCATCCCTACCGTTAAGGGGCAGACGTCCGTATGGCGGGATTGTTGTCCGTCCCCGGCCACGCGCGGCGAACAGCGGGGAGCCGGAGCGGGCGAGGGGCCCGCGGGGCGGGTGGGGTGAGCGGGAGGCGGAGGATGCGCGAAGGAGCGGGGGAGGAAACGCGGAGGAAGAGCGGGGGAAGAGCGGAGGCCCGGGGGAGACTCCGCCGGACCTGCCCCGGCCGGCCCGGGGAGATCGCCGGAGCGGGCCGCGCCCGGCCGTGCGGCGCCCGGCCCGGTGCCGGTGCGCGGGGCGGTGCGGAGGGTGCGCGGACCGTACGGTTCCGGGTCCCGCCCGCCCGTCGACCTGCCAGGACCCGGGTGCCGGGGGCTGTCCCGGCGCCCGGTCCGCACGGCCCCGGCGGCCCCCTCCGCGGTCCCCTTCCGAGGTGTCTCCGCGTGCTCCTGGCGTGTGGCCGTGCGCCCGGCCGTGCGCTCTGGCCCGGCCACCACGGCAGCGCTTGCATGGATGCTGCGTGGGTCGGCCCGCTGCACTGGACTCGGCGGGCTGGGGGAATACCGCTGCCTCATTCCCCGCAGGCGGCGGACCGGTCCGGGGGGCGGACTGCGCCTCCCGGACCGTGCGACGAGCCCGCGCGGGCCGTCCGCCGGGCCGGGCCGCGGGGCGCTGACCGGGGCGCCGCCCGAGACCTGTCACGGCTCGGAGCCCGCGCACCGATCACTCGGCAGGGGCCCGGCAGCGGCTCGGGCACAGCCGCGCAGCGGTCCGGAACAAACCGGTGCGAACAATGATGAATTCGGCCGCGAAGACCAGGTCGATCGGTTCCCGCGGCTCCTGAGATTGGCCGGATGTCGCCGGTCGGGTGCGGTTGGGCCGACGGATCCGCGGACATCCCGGCGGTCGTCCGGACGGGTGGCCGGCCATGGCCGGATCGGGGCCGTTCGGCCCGGGCGCGTACGGGGAAGGCAACGCGCGGAATGCAACGCTCCGTTGACGCCGGGGCCGACGCGCGCGGGCCGTACGCCGAACGCCGGGTCCGGCGGCTGCTCTCCGGCCTTTGCCAGGGGCGCATGCGCTCGCGACGTGCGCCGTCCGTAGCCCCTCCTGCACGCCGTTGTCGTGGCAGCATGTCCGCAACGGCGCCACGCGTTACCGGAGTTCTCCCGATACCGCCCTGCTGCGCCGATTTGTCCACAGCCTGTGGAGGCGGCGATGCGTTGGTTGGTGGGCTGGAGCAGTATCGCCGCGAGCTTCGGCACGGTCGGAGCGGTCGGCGGCAGTGACGAGGGGCGCACGATGCACCCCGTGGGTTCCCAACTCCTGTGGGGGGACCCGGATCCGCTGTGGGCGGTCGGCGACTGGCGCCCCGACGAGATCCGCACCGTCCGGGTGGACACCGCCGAGGGCACCCCGACCGCCCGGCTCGCCGTACTCGGCTGCTGCGGCGCCACCGACGAGCAGCTGCGCATCGGGCTGCTCGCCGCCCGCGGTGGCGCGCTGCGCCACCTCACCGCGTGGACGGGCAGCTACACGGCCGTCGTGCAGATAGGGCGACGGATCACCGTGACCGGGGACCTCGCCGGTGCCCGCCCGGTCTTCTACACGCCCTGGGCCGGCGGCACGGCGTACGCCACCGCCGCGCTCCCCCTCGCCGACCTCATCGAGGCCCAGCTGGACATCGGCCACCTCGCCGCCCTGCTCGCCTGCCCCGAGACCCCGGAGGCGCTGCGCGACGGCACCCCGTACACGGGAGTGAAGCGCATCCCGCCCGGGCACGCGCTGATCCTCCGCGAGGGTTCGCGGGAGATCACGGGGTACGAGGCGGTGGCCTCCCTCGCTGTGGCCGCACCCGAACTCGACCCGGTGAGCGCCGTCGACGGGGTGCGCGACGCCCTGGTCGACGCGGTGCGCGCCCGGCTCCTGGCCCCGCGCCACGCCCCGGAGACCCTGCCGCCCGACCCCGGCCCGGTGCCCGGCATGGGCCCGGCCGAACGCCGCGCCGCCCGCGGCGCACCCGTCCCCGGCATCGGCTCCGACCTCTCCGGGGGCAGCGCGTCGGCGACCCTCGCCCTGCTCGCCGCCGGCCTGCCCGGTCTGCCCGGCACGCTCCTGGGCCACGGCACGGGAGCGGGGGAGCGGCTGCTCGCCGTCACCTTCAACGACCTGACGACGCGCGCCCACGAGGACGAACTCGAACGGGCCCGCGTCATCGCCGCCAATCCGAGGCTCCACCACGTCGTGGTCGCCGCCGGCGAGGAGGCCCTGCCGTACGCCGATCTGGAGAACGGCCCGCTCACCGACGAGCCGGCCCCCTCCCTCGTCCTCGTCGAACGACACCGCCGCCGGCTCTCCGCGGGCAGCGCCGACCACTTCGTCGGCGACGGTGCCCGGCAGGTGCTCGACGCCCATCCGGCGCGCCTCGCCGATCTGCTGATCGACCGCAGACGGCGCCATCTGGTCCGCCCGGTCGCCGCGCTCGCCAAGGCCGAAGGGCCCTCCGCGCACTCCCTGTTCGTGCCGCTGACCGTCTACCGGGCGGCCCGCCGGCTGGCCCGTACGTCCTACCGCACCGGTCTCGAAACGGCGGCCGGCCGGCTGACCGACGCCAACCGCCTCACCCCCGACCTCGACACCCCCGCCGACGCCTCGCTCGCCGCACTGGCCTGGTCCCGGCCGGGTCCGGCCGCCCGGTGGCTGACCGGGGAGGCGCTGGCTGAAGTATCGGTTCGTCTCCAGGAGGCGGCAATCCGCCCCACGTCCGTCCAGCGCCCCGGCGAGGCCCGGGCCAGGGCCTCGCTGGCCCGGCAGGCCGCCGACCACCGGATCCTGGAGCAGGCCGCCGAGATCCGCAGCCAGCGGCTGCACGCGCCCTTCCTGGACAACCAGGTGGTACGCGCCGCCCGTGCGCTCCCCGAGTCCCTGCGCGTCCAGCCGGGCGCCCGGGCGGCGATCCTGCGCCGGGTCCTGGCGGGCACCGGCATCCACGATCTGCCACCCGGCTGGGGCACCCCGTCCCAGGCCACCTCGACCGCCGTCACGCGCACCGGCCTGCGCGCCTCGCTGCCCGAACTGATCGCCCTCTTCGACGCCCCGCTGCTCGCCGACGCGGGCCTGGTCGAGGCCCGCGTCGTCCGCAAGGCCCTGCGCGCGGCCTCCGAGGGGGAGCCCCTCCCCCTGGACGGCCTGGCCGACCTCGCCTCCACGGAGCTGTGGCTGCGCCGCCTCGTCTCGCGCCGCGGCACCTGCTGGACGGGCACGGCGGCACCGCGCCAGCGCGCGGTCGCCGGCGGGGTGGCTCCGGCCCGGCGGTCGCTGCAGGGGTGACCCGCGCGGCCCGTGCACCGAGGCCGTGATCCGGGGCCCGCATCCGATGCCGGCCGTGCCCGCGGCCCGGTGACCGCGCCCGGTACAGGCGTTCGGTGACCGTTGTCCGAGGGGCGGGACACAATGGCAGAGTGCGGTATCTGATCCTGGGCGTCACGGAGGCGCGAGACGAGAGCGGCGACGCGCTGTCCCTCGGCGGTACGCGGCTGCGCGCCCTGCTCGCGGCCCTCGCCCTGCGCCCGGGCCGCCCGGTGCCGGTCACCGACCTCGTGGACGACGTCTGGGCCGACGAACCCCCGGCCGACGCCCCCGCCGCGCTCCAGGCCCTCGTCGGGCGGCTGCGCCGCGTGCTCGGGAAGGACGCGCTGGCCAGCACCCCGGGCGGCTACCGCCTCGTCGCCGGTCGGGACGACGTCGACCTGTACGTGTTCGAGCGGCTCGCCCGGCAGGGCACGGCCGAGCTGGAGGCCGGCGCCCCGGCCGAGGCCGCGCGTACGCTGCGCGAGGCGCTCGCCCTCTGGCGCGGTCCCGCGCTCGCCGACCTGCCCGACGGGGACCGGGGCCACGCCCTGAGACCGGAGGCCCACCGGCTGGCCGCCCGCGAGCGCCGGATCGAGGCCGACCTGCGCTGGGCGGCAGCGACCGGGAGGCCCCCGGCCGACGCCGACAGCGACACCAGCACCGCCCCCGACCCCGCCGCCCTCGTCGCAGAGCTGACGGAGCTGACCGCCGCCCATCCGTACGACGAGCGCTTCCGGGCCCAGCTCATCCGCGCCCTGCGCGCCGACGGCAGACAGGCCGACGCCCTCGCGGCGTACGAGGACGCGCGCCGCACCCTCGCCGACGGCCTCGGCACCGACCCCGGGCCCGAACTGACCACGCTCCACCAGGAGCTCCTCAGCCCCGCGCCCACCGCGCCCGTCCCGCCCGCTCCGGACGGCGCACCGCCGGCGGCGCGCGGCAACCTCCGCCCCCGGCTCACCTCGTTCGTCGGACGCGAGCCCGAACTGCACGCCATCCGCGACGAGCTGACCCGGTCCCGCCTGGTCACCCTCACCGGCCCCGGCGGCTCGGGGAAGACCCGCCTCGCCGAGGAGTCCGCGGCCCACGAGAACCGCACCGCCGCCGCCCCGCGCGAGATCTGGCTCGCCGAACTCGCCCCGGTGGAGGACCCCGACGCCGTCCCCGGAGCCGTACTCTCCGCGCTCGGGCTGCGCGAGACGGCCCTGCTGCGGGACAGCACCCACGACGGTCCGCTGCCGCGCACCGACCCGGTCGACCTGCTCGTCGACCATCTCGCGCACGGCTCCCGGTCCCGGCCCGTCCTCCTCATCCTCGACAACTGCGAGCACGTCATCGACGCGGCCGCCGCACTGGCCGAGACGCTGCTGACCCGCTGCCCCGAGCTGCGCGTCCTCGCCACCAGCCGCGAACCGCTCGGCGTCCCCGGCGAGTCCGTCCGGCCGGTCGACCCGCTCCCCGCCGACCCCGCCCTGCGTCTCTTCACCGAACGGGCCCGGGCCGTACGCCCCGGATTCGACCCCGAACACGAGCCGGCGCACGATCCCGAGGCCGTCGCTGAGATCTGCCGCCGGCTGGACGGGCTGCCGCTCGCGATCGAACTGGCCGCCGCCCGGCTGCGGCTGCTCGGACCGCGCCAGATCGCCGACCGGCTCGACGACCGCTTCCGCCTGCTGACGGGTGGCAGCCGGACCGTGCTGCCCCGCCAGCAGACCCTGCAGGCCGTCGTCGACTGGTCCTGGGACCTGCTCGACGAGGATGAACGCACCGCGCTGCGCCAGGTCTCCGTCTTCGCGGGCGGCTGGGATCTGGCCGCCGCCGAAGCCGTCGTCGGCGCACCGGCGGAAACCGGCGGCACCGTCCTGGCCGACACCGCGGACCTGATCGGCGCCCTCGTCGACAAGTCCCTGGTCGTCGCGTCCCCGGCGGGGGACGGCACGATGCGCTACCGCCTCCTGGAGACCATCCATGAGTACGCCGCCGAGCGCTGCGCCGAGACGCCGGACATACGGACCGCCGCCGGCCGCGCCCACACCGCGTACTTCACCGCACTCGTCGAGCAGGCTGAACCCCTCCTGCGCTCCAGTGAACAACTGCCGTGGATCCAGCACCTGGAGACGGACCTCGACAACATCAGGGCCGCCCTCCAGCGCACCACCACCGCCGGCCCTACCGGCGAACCGGACGCGGCGCGCCTGGTGCTGGGCATGGCCTGGTTCTGGTGGCTGCGCAACTACCGCCCCGAGGGCCACGCCTGGGCCGACCGGACCCTGGCCCTCGGCCCCGAAACCGCGGACCCCGCGGACCCCCGCTACTGGCCCCGGATGAACCTGCACATGGTGCGGTTCTTCCTCATGATGGACAGCCGGCCCGCCGACCGGGACGAGGAGGGCCCGGACGACCAGCAGGTCCAGGAGGTCATGAGCCGCGTCGCCGAGGCGTTCGCCGAATCCGGGCCGCAGGGCGCCCGGTTCCCCGGACTGCTCTGGCCGATGACCTCGTTCCTCACCTGGACCACGGCCGACGTGCGGCGGAAGATCGACGTGGCCGTCGACAACGCCCGTGTCCACGGTGGCCCGTGGGAGTACGGCGTCGCCCTGATGTTCCGTACGCACATGGTCGTCGACATGCCCGGCGGCATGCCCGGCGTCGACGAGGACCTCGCCGAACTGCGCGTCCTGAGCCGCCGCGTCGGCGACCGCTGGATGCGCGCCCAGGTCGCGAGCGCGGCGGCCGAGGCGGGCATGATGCGCGGACGGTACGAGGAGGCGCGCGCCGACTACGAGGAGGCGCTGCTGCTCGCCCGCGAGGTGGGGGCCCATGCCGAGGCCCCGTTCCTGCTGGCCCGGCTCGCCGAACTCGCCTACCGCACCGGCGACCTGGCCGCCGCCGAGGAGGGCCTGGACCGCTCGGAGACCGAGGCGGAACGGCACCGGACGCACGACGCGACTTCGTACGTCCACTACCTGCGGGCCCTCATGGCGCTCGACCGGGGCGATGCGGTGACCGCCCGCCGGCAGCTCACGTCCGCCCAGGAGGCGAACGGGCGCGGCGGCCCGGCCTCGCACTTCACCGTCATCCAGGAAGGCCTCTCGGCCCGGATCGCGATACACGAGGCCGGGCCCGCGGGCGGCCCGGCCGTCGGGGTGCGAGGGCTGACGGCCGCCCTGGTCCTGGCGAAGGAGGCGCAGTGCGCCGAGAACGTCACGGGGTATCTGGCGGACAGCGCGGGAGTCGCGCTGCCGAGGATCGGCCGGCACGCGGAAGCCGTACGGATCCTCGCCGCCGCCGACACCTGGCGGCTCTCCGGGCCCAGGTCCGCCATGGAGCAGTCCGAGGTGGACGCCGCCGAGCGGCTGGCCCGCAAGGAACTGGGCGAACTGCGGTACGAGGAGGAGCACGCCGCGGGCCGCGAGCTGAGCCTCGATGACGTCACCGCGCTGATGGAGAGCGTCACCGCGGACCTCCCGTGAGCCGGAGGAGCACGGTGGGAGGCGCACCGGGCGGCTCCCGCCCGGTCAGCGGCAGCTGATCCGTGATTCGGCCCAGTCGGCGAGGGCGACCCCGCCGAACGGGCCCGTCGGCTCCACGACGAGCCGGATCCGCTCCTGCCCCTCGATGCCGACACTCACCGGAACGGCCGGGTCGTCACCCTTCATCACGGGGGACTGCCACAGCCGCGCCCCGTCGCCGTTGAACACCGAGAAGCGCACCGAGCCGAGCCCCATCGTCAGGTCGTCGACGCCGACCATCGCCTCGTAGCGGCTGCACCGGCGGTTCAGCTGGATGATCACCGATGACCGGCTGTGGACGGTCACCCCGTGCGCGTACCGCGTGCCGCCGATCGACATGCCGGAGCGCTGCCAGACCCAGCTGCTCTCGCCGAGCACCACCTCGGGGCCGGTGTGGTCGCCGAGCAGGGTGTAGTCCAGCTCGCTGACCTGGTACACCTCCGGCGCAGGTGCGGGCGGCGGCGGGGGAGTCGGGGCCGGCGGCGCCGGAGGTGGTGACGGAGGCGGCGTCGGCTTCGGTGTGGGCTTCGGGGGCGGGGTGGGGGTGGGTGTCGGGGTGGGGGTCGGCGTGGGTGTGGGCGTGGGTGTGGGCTTCGGCGGCGTGGGAGCCGGCGGAGCGGGCGCGGGGGGAGTCGGCTTCGGTTTCGGCTTCGGCGGTGCGGGGCTCGGCACCGCGGGCGCCACGGCCGGGGGCTTGGCGACCGGCTTCGCCTCCGGGCGCGGCTGTTCGTCCCCGACGAGCGCCCATACGAGTCCGGCCGCGGCCGCGACGGCGACCGCCGCAGCGATACCGGCCTTGGCCGGAGCACCGAGCCCCTCGGAGGCGGCGGCGCCACCGGCCGAGCCCGCGGACGAGCCCCCGCCGGTCGCGGCGGCCGCGGCCCCCGCACCGGCGGCACCGGCCGCGCCGCCCGCCACGATCCCGGCGGCCTTGAGCGCGTATCCGGCGGCGAACCAGCCGATGACCGCGACCGGGAGCAGCGCGGGGATACCGGCGTTGACATGGGCGAGTTCGCCCGCGGCGAGCCGGCACTTCGCGCACTCGTCCAGATGCCCGCGCAGCCCGCGCTCGGCCCGCATCCGCAGCCCGCCCCGGGCGTACGCGCCGAGCCGGTCGGCGTAGCGTGCGCAGTCGCCGCCCGAGGTGAGCGCCTGGCTCACATGGGCCTGCAGATAGGCCTGCTTGAGCCCTTCACGGGCGCGACTGGCCAGGACGGACGTGGCGTTGGCGGTCAGTCCGAAGAGCGGGGCGATGTCGCTGGGCGACTCCTCCTCGACGGTGGTGTGCCACAGGACGGCCTGCCAGCGCTCGGGGAGGCTGCGGAAGGCCTGCATCGCCATCGACTGCTCGGCCTCGTGCATCGCCATCACATCGGCGCCGAGATCGAGGGTGTCGGCGTCCGAGATATCGGAGGAGTGGGCCGCCTGGGCGGCGAACACCGCGAAGTCGTCGACCAGTTGCTCACGCTTCGCGGTCTTCGTCCATGCCGCGGCCACGTGCCGAACCGCCGTCATCAGGTAGGCCCGCACGGCCTCCTCGGGGCCCTTGCCGCCCCGGACGGCCTGCAGTGTCCTGGCGAAGACCTCGGCCGTCAGGTCGTCGGCGGTGTGCGCGTCACGGCAGCAGGTGCGCGCATAGCGGCGCACGGCGTCGGAGTGGCGCCGGAACAGCTCCTCGTACGCCAGGTCGTCGCCGTCCCGCATCTGCTGGATCAACTGGGCGTCGGCGGGCGCGAGTCCGGAGGAGGCGACGCCGGACGCGCTGCCGGGCGCCCGCTGCTGCGGCACGGCGGCCGCGGCGGCGGCATCGATCGCGTCCGTGTCAGTCCTGTCGGTCCTGCCGGTCCTGTCCGCAGAGTTCGCCGTGTCCACCGTGTCCGCCGTGTTCTCGACGGGGGCGGGCGGCCACGGCCCGGGCAGGACGGTGCCGCCCTCGTTGTCGTCCTCGGCGTCGGACCGGCGCGGTCGGGCCTGGCTCGGCACCTGTTGGCCGGGCAGCCCGCCCGTCTCCGTGCCGCCGCCCGCGGCGACGGCGCCGTCGAGCGACTCTTCCTGCTGCCCGTCACCGCTCATCGCGGTCGCCCCCGTATGCGCTGTCGGACCCGAACACCGGGCAAGCGTGCCACAGCGGGCGGGAGCGGCGAACCCTCAGCCTAGCCAACCACTCATCCGGGGCGTTTTCCCGAATGTGAGCTCTAACGACGACCCATTCGGGGAAGGAGTAACAGGATGTGCTGACGGGACAGTTGGGGCGGAACGCACCGAGAGCACCACAAGTGCCCTGCCCGGACAGGGTGGGGCAGCCCGGCCGGACGCCGCGACGCTCCCGGGCCGGACGGCCATCACCGCACCGGCCCGAGCATCACCGCACCGGCCCGAGCGTCTCGGCACCGGCCAGCACTGCGCAACGCACGCACCACATCGGTCCGCCCTGCGCACCGCGCCCTACCTGACCGCACTGCGCACCGCGCCCCACCGGACCGCACTCCGCAACGGTGCGCCGCACCCCTACGCGGGCCGCGAGCGCAGGCCCTCCAGCAGGATGTCCAGCAGCCGGGCCGAAGCGGCCGCCTGCTGAGCCGCGTCCGGCAGCGAGGGTGCCGCCGTCGCGATGACCAGCAGCACATCGGCCACCGTCACATCGCGGCGCAGCTCACCGGATGTCCGCGCCCGCTCGACCAGCCGGCCCACGACCTCCAGCAGTTCGGCCGCGCCCGCGCCGAGGTCAACGGCCTCGTCCTCCGGTGCGGCGCGGCGCTCGGCCGCCCGCAGCCCGGCCTGGCCGGTCTCCTGGCGCTGCTGGGGCACCCGGGTTTCGTCCCGCGTGTCCTGCGGCGCCGCCGGCGTCCGTACCTCGCCCGCTTCGCCGACCACCGTCGAGTCGTCGACATCCACCCCGACCCGCAGTATCTGCGGAGGCAGCAGCCGTCCCGCGCCCGAGGCCACCGAGGTCCGCAGGAAGCGCGACAGCGCCGACCACGGCTCGTCCTCCTGCCCGAGCGCGGACCGGGCCTGGTCGGTCAGGCGGGCGGTCTCCTCCTCGGCTATCCGGCGCACCAGCACGTCCTTGCTGGGGAAGCGCCGGTACACCGTGCCGACGCCGACCCGTGCACGGCGTGCCACGTCCTCCATCGGAGCGCCGTATCCCAGCTCGCCGAACACCTCGCGGGCGGCACGCAGCACGTGCTCCAGATTGCGCTGCGCGTCCACGCGCAACGGCGCCGAGCGGTTGTGGGCACCTGAGGCCGAGCCGAGCGCGGCCCCCAGCGTGCTCACTGTTCCCGTCGATGCGGCGGTCGCGCCCGACCCGACCCCGCTCACTGTGCCGACTGCCCCGATTCGCCCGTTTCCTTCGGGCGCGACCGCAGCAGTCGGCCAATGCGATTCCTGAATATGCATAACTGTTCCCCCGGTTATGACGTCTCCCCCCGGAGACTCCCGCCGTGTCAGTCGAGGGTGGACCGTTGGTCACCGTCCGACACCCCGACGACACACGAACATAGTTGAGCCCGGGTCAATTCAGAAGGGGGCAGTCCGTCCGGAGCGCCCCCTGATCGGAGCAAGGACCGGTTGGTCACCGATTGGGCCCCCGCCCGTATCCCTCCCCGTAACCCCTGACCTGCGGGACTTCCGTACAACCGGGTCGATCCGCGGCACCGGCCCGTGCGGAACCTCCGGTCACACAATTTGCCGGGGCTGTGGACAAACTCCTGTGCACGTTGCGTCATGGGGTGGTGATGGCTTCAGATTCCGGGGGAACACCCCCCGGCCCCCCGCCGGGTGTGCGCATTCTCGTCGTCGGTGGGGGCTATGTCGGGATGTACACCGCACTGCGTCTCCAACGGAAGCTGAAGCAGCGGCTGAGAGGCGGTGAGACGGAGATCGTCGTCGTCACCCCCGACCCCTATATGACGTATCAGCCGTTCCTTCCCGAAGCCGCCGCCGGTTCGATCTCACCGCGCCATGTCGTCGTGCCGCTGCGCCGCGTCCTGCCCCACTGCACGATCGTCATCGGCGAGGCCCGGAGCATCGACCACGCCAAGCGCACCGCCACGGTCACCACCCTCGCCACGGGCGAGGACGGCACCGGCGCCGTGGAGATCCCGTACGACGAACTCGTCCTCGCCCCCGGCTCCGTCTCGCGCACCCTCCCGGTCCCCGGCCTCGCCGAGCACGGCGTCGGCTTCAAGACCATCGAGGAGGCCATCGGCCTGCGCAACCACGTCATCGAGCAGATGGACATCGCCTCCGCCACCCGCGACCCCGCGATCCGAGACGCCGCCCTCACCTTCGTCTTCGTCGGCGGCGGCTACGCGGGAGTGGAGGCGCTCGCCGAGCTGGAGGACATGGCCCGCTACACCTCGCGGTACTACCACAACATCAAGGCCGAGGACCTGAAGTGGATCCTCGTCGAGGCCACCGGGCGCATCCTCCCCGAGGTCGGCGAGTCGATGGGCCGGTACGCGGTCCGGGAGCTGCGCGGCCGCAACATCGACGTCCGCCTCGACACCCGGCTGGAGTCCTGCGAGGACCGGGTCGCCGTACTCAGCGACGGCTCCCGCTTCCCGACCCGCACGCTCGTGTGGACAGCCGGCGTCAAACCCGCCCCGCTGCTCGCCGCCACGGACCTGCCCCGCAACGAACGCGGCAGGCTCGTCTGCACGCCACGGCTCACCGTCGAGGGGACCGAGCACGCCTGGGCGGCCGGTGACGCCGCCGCCGTCCCCGACCTGACCGCCGCCGAACCGGGCAGGGAGACCGCGCCCAACGCACAGCACGCCGTCCGCCAGGCCAAGGTCCTCGCCGACAACCTTGTCGCGGCGCTCGACGGCCGCCCCCTCGCGGACTACCGCCACAGCTACGCGGGATCCGTCGCCTCGCTCGGCCTCCACAAGGGCGTCGCCCACGTCTACGGACGCCGCCTCAAGGGATACCCGGCCTGGCTGATGCACCGCATGTACCACCTGAGCCGCGTCCCCACGTTCAACCGCAAGGCCCGGGTGCTGGCCGAGTGGACCCTCGCCGGACTCTTCAAACGGGAGATCGTCTCCCTCGGCTCCCTGGAACACCCCAGGGCCGAATTCGAAATCGCCGCAGGCCGGCAGCCCCGGCCGGACGACGACGACTGTCAGTAGGGTCCGACACACTGGACGTGTGACCATAGGTGGGCTCACATCTGCACAGAGTGACCCGGCCGGCAGCGACCGACAGTGACCACCGAACACCGTCCCAGGGGCAACCAGACCGCCACTACATACTTGTGACGCCCCGGCAGAGGAAGCAGCCCGCCCGAGCGGACCAGACCGACACACGAGGCCAGAAATTCCGTGAACTTCACGCGTTGGAGCGCCCGCCTACCCGGTACGCAGCGTCGAGCCGCCCGGGACGACCGCAGTCCCGTACCCGCGGCCCGCGCCGAGTACGCACAGGCCGCCACCGGATCCGGCCCCCCGGACGCCGATCCGGAAAGCCCCGGCGCCCGGCCCGCCGCGCCCGCCCTCGAGGACCTCTCCGCCCGCGACATCCTCGGCCAGCTCCCCGCTCTCGTCGCCCTGGTGCACGGACCCGACCACCGCATCGCGTACGTCAACGACGCCTACGCCGCGGCGTTCGGCCCGCGCCCGTCCGGCGTCCCCGCCGCCGAGGCCATGCCCGAGCTGACCGAGCTCAGCCTGCTCCCCCTGATGGACCAGGTCCTGCGCAGCGGCACCCCCCGCACGGTCAAGTCGCGCAAGGCCGGCAGCGGCAACTCGTACACCGTCACCTGCACCCCCGTGCGGCGCGACCAGGACAAGGGGCACGAGGGCGGAGTCCTCGTGTACGCCGCCGACGTCACCGACCACGCCGAGGCCGCCGAGCGGCTGCGCACCAGCGAGAGCCGCCACCGCGAGACGGCCGTCACCCTCCAGCGCTCGCTGCTCCCGCAGGAGCTGGAACAGCCCGACGACCTGCGGATCGCCGCCACCTACCAGCCGGGCGGCACGGACGCCGCGGTCGGCGGCGACTGGTACGACGTGATCACCCTCGGCGCGGGCCGCACCGCGCTGGTCATCGGGGACGTGATGGGCCGCGGGGTGCGCGCCGCCGCGGTGATGGGCCAGCTGCGCACGGCCGTGCGCGCCTACGCCCGGCTCGACCTGCCCCCGCACGAGGTGCTCCAGCTGCTCGACGGCCTGGCGGCCGAGATCGACGCCAGCCAGATCGCCACCTGCGCCTACGCCGTGCACGACCCCAACGAGGGCCTGCTCGTCTACTCCTCCGCAGGCCACCTCCCGATCCTCGTGCGCGACGAGGACGGCGCGGTCCACCGCGCCGCGGACCCGACCGGCCCCCCGCTCGGCACCGGCGGCTGGATCCACACCTCGGGCACGATCGCCCTGCCGCCCGGCTCCACCGCCGTCCTCTACACGGACGGCCTGGTCGAGCGCCGCAGCGAGGACATCGACGAAGGCGTGGCCGCGCTGGAGCGGGCGCTGTCCGGTGCGAAGGGTTCACCGCAGGTGGTCTGCGACCGTCTGATCCGTTCCCTGAACGTCACGGCGGAGCACGACGACGACGTGGCGGTGCTGGTCGTCCAGCACCCCGCCCGCACGGGCCCGACCGCGGAGCTCTTCCACAACGCCTCGCTCGATCTGCTCGGCGGCATCGAGGCGGCCCCGCGCGCCCGCGCCTTCGCGACGGGCGTGCTGACGTCGTGGCGCTTCCCGGTCGAGCTGTGCGACCTGGGTGTCCTGGCGGCCGGCGAGCTGGTGGCGAACTCCCTGCAGCACGGCACACCGCCGATGCGCCTGGGCCTGCGCCGTACCGACCGCCGGCTGATCATCGAGGTGACCGACGGCGACGACCACCTGCCGCGCCGCCGCCGCGCCGAACCAGGGGACGAGGCGGGCCGGGGCATCTCCATCGTCGCGTCGATCGCGACGTCGTGGGGCAGCCGCCGCACGCCCGGCGGCGGCAAGGCGGTCTGGTGCGAGTTCGCCCTGCCGCAGTAGCGGCCCGCAGGCCGGCCGGCCCGGTCCGTCAGTGAACGACGGCGACCGGGGCCGGCACCTCGCCCTGCGCCTGCTCCGGCAGTGACACGGCCACCACCCGCGACGGCACCGCCGCGAGCGAGGGCTGGTCCTGTACGGGGGTGAGCCGCCGGCCGAGCCGCAGCGCCAGCACCGTGATGCCGAGCGAGAACAGCACGAACGTCACGATGTACGGCCCGTGCAGCGAGGCCCCCATCGGCCCGCCCACGGCAGGACCCACCGCCAGCGCCAGCTGCTTGCAGAGCGCGAACGCCGAGTTGTACTGCCCGACCATCGACTCGGGCGCCAGATCCGCGACCAGCGGGGCGACGGTCGGCGACAGCATCGCCTCACCGAGCCCGAAGAGCGCGTACGTGGAGATCATCGCGGCGGTCGCCATGGTCTGGCTGCCGTGCCCGAGGCCCGCGTAGCCCGCCACGATCCAGGCGAACGCCCAGATCAGACCGACGGAGGCGATGACCCGGCTGCGCTTGCGGCGCTCCACCAGGCGCAGCACCACGAACTGGGCCACGACGATGACGGCGGTGTTGGCGGCCAGCGCGATCCCGAGCGTCGAGGGCTGGATGCCGGCGGCCTCGGTGCCGTACGCCGCGAGGCCGGACTCGAACTGTCCGTAGCAGGCGAAGAACACCACGAAGCCCAGCACGCACAGCTGCACCATGGCCCGGTGCGAGAGCAGCACCCGCAGCCCGCCGCGCGGCGCGGACCCGTCGGCCGCCGTCTCCGTCACGACAGCGGCGGTACACGGCATCCGCACGGTCGCCGTGATGGCGCCGAGCACGAGGAACATCACCGCTTCGATCAGGAACAGCAGCGTGAAGGACGCCGGCCGGCTCGTGTCGACGATCTGTCCGCCGACGAGGCCGCCGATGCCGAGCCCCAGGTTCTGCAGGAAGAACTGCATCGCGAAGGCCCGCGTACGGGTGCTGGTGTCGGAGCAGCGGACCAGCATCGTGGCGAGGGCCGGCTGCATGACGGCGGTACCCGCGCCGAGCACGGCCGCCGACAGGACGGACGCGGTGACCTGCGAGGAGAAGCCCAGTGCGGCAGCGCCCAGGGAGGCGACGACCGAGGCGACGATCAGTACGGGCAGTGGCCCGCGACGGTCGATGGCCCGGCCGGTGAACGGTAGGACGGCGAGCGCTGCCATGGCGAAGACCGCCAGTACGACTCCCGCCGTACCGGCACCCAGATCCCGTACCTGCGCCACGTAGACGTACAGATACGGAACGGTGAACCCCAGCCCGAACGCGCTCAGCGCGCTCCCCAGCTGGATCCGCCGCAGTGCTGCACCCATTTCCCTGGTCACACTCACCTACCTCAAGGTCTCGAAACCACGTCATCGAACGACTCGAACCCGAAGACTTTAGCACTAAAGTTAGAAGCTCAACAATACAGCCTGAAGGACTTCGACGGCTGTGGGCGGCGTGCCATACTGCGCGCCATGCCTGACACCACCGAGCCCGGACTCCAGGAACCGAGCCTCGACGAGCAGATCGCCGCCTATCAACGCGAGTTCCGCGACCTCGACCCGCAGGTCGAGCAGGTCGTCTCGGCCCTGGGCCGGCTGAACCGCCGGATGAACGTGGCGTACGGACGGCAGGTCGCCGCCCTCGGCATCAGCAACGCGGAATGGGAGGTCCTCAAGACCCTCGTGCTGGCCGGCACCCCGTACCGGCTGGGCCCGGGCGAACTGGCCAAGCGGCTCGGTCTCACCCCGGCAGCGATGACGCACCGCATCGACCGCATGGCGGGCGAGGGCCTGGTGACCCGCGACCGGGACGAGAACAACCGGGTGCGCGTCATCGTCGAGCTGACGGACGAGGGCCGTACGAAGTGGCTGGAGGCGATGCGCATGGCCTCGGACTTCGAGGAGGAGCTGCTCCAGGACCTCTCGGGCGACGAGCGCGGCGCCCTCGGCGAGATGCTGATCCGTCTCCTGCGCCGGGTGGAGCACGCCCAGCCGGACGCCGGCGGCCGCCTCAAGGACCTGGACTGAGCCCGACCGGAGCCGCACCGCTCGGCAGGGCCGAGGAGGGGTTGACACACCCTTGGGCGATCCGTAAGGTTCTTCGAGTTGTCACGGAGCCGGAACGGTTCACCGACAACCGATCACGCCGCTCATGCGGCAACCAACTCTCAGCACGATCTCCCACTCGGGAGAATTTCGGCGTGCCGAAATTGATTTCGATGACTCGATTATGAGTCGCCGGAAGAATCCGCTAGAGTTTTGGACGTCGGAACGGCCCAACAGCCGGGAAGACAAGCCCCACTGACTGGGAATCAGGCCCGAAAGGATCTGATAGAGTCGGACTCGCCGGAAAGGGAAACGCGAAAGCGAAGAACTGGAAAGCGGAAAATGCGAGGCCCGCTTCGACCGGGAATCGGACACGAAAGAGTCTGATAGAGTCGGAAACGCAAGACCGAAGGGAAGCGCCCGGAGGAAAGCCCGAGAGGGTGAGTACAAAGGAAGCGTCCGTTCCTTGAGAACTCAACAGCGTGCCAAAAGTCAACGCCAGATATGTTGATACCCCGACCTGCTTCGGCAGGTTCGAGGTTCCTTTGAAAGTCCTAACAGGCCTTTACCGGCCTGGTAGGCAATGAACACAGCGAGGACACAGTGAACGGTCGGTCTTATTCCGACCTGACCGTTCCGCTCTCGTGTGTGTCTACCCGATTACGGGAAAACATTCACGGAGAGTTTGATCCTGGCTCAGGACGAACGCTGGCGGCGTGCTTAACACATGCAAGTCGAACGATGAAGCCCTTCGGGGTGGATTAGTGGCGAACGGGTGAGTAACACGTGGGCAATCTGCCCTTCACTCTGGGACAAGCCCTGGAAACGGGGTCTAATACCGGATAATACTTTCTCTCTCATGGGGGAAGGTTAAAAGCTCCGGCGGTGAAGGATGAGCCCGCGGCCTATCAGCTAGTTGGTGGGGTAATGGCCTACCAAGGCGACGACGGGTAGCCGGCCTGAGAGGGCGACCGGCCACACTGGGACTGAGACACGGCCCAGACTCCTACGGGAGGCAGCAGTGGGGAATATTGCACAATGGGCGAAAGCCTGATGCAGCGACGCCGCGTGAGGGATGACGGCCTTCGGGTTGTAAACCTCTTTCAGCAGGGAAGAAGCGAAAGTGACGGTACCTGCAGAAGAAGCGCCGGCTAACTACGTGCCAGCAGCCGCGGTAATACGTAGGGCGCAAGCGTTGTCCGGAATTATTGGGCGTAAAGAGCTCGTAGGCGGCTTGTTGCGTCGGTTGTGAAAGCCCGGGGCTTAACCCCGGGTCTGCAGTCGATACGGGCAGGCTAGAGTGTGGTAGGGGAGATCGGAATTCCTGGTGTAGCGGTGAAATGCGCAGATATCAGGAGGAACACCGGTGGCGAAGGCGGATCTCTGGGCCATTACTGACGCTGAGGAGCGAAAGCGTGGGGAGCGAACAGGATTAGATACCCTGGTAGTCCACGCCGTAAACGTTGGGAACTAGGTGTTGGCGACATTCCACGTCGTCGGTGCCGCAGCTAACGCATTAAGTTCCCCGCCTGGGGAGTACGGCCGCAAGGCTAAAACTCAAAGGAATTGACGGGGGCCCGCACAAGCAGCGGAGCATGTGGCTTAATTCGACGCAACGCGAAGAACCTTACCAAGGCTTGACATCGCCCGGAAAGCCGTAGAGATACGGCCCCCCTTGTGGTCGGGTGACAGGTGGTGCATGGCTGTCGTCAGCTCGTGTCGTGAGATGTTGGGTTAAGTCCCGCAACGAGCGCAACCCTTGTTCTGTGTTGCCAGCATGCCCTTCGGGGTGATGGGGACTCACAGGAGACTGCCGGGGTCAACTCGGAGGAAGGTGGGGACGACGTCAAGTCATCATGCCCCTTATGTCTTGGGCTGCACACGTGCTACAATGGCCGGTACAATGAGCTGCGATGCCGCGAGGCGGAGCGAATCTCAAAAAGCCGGTCTCAGTTCGGATTGGGGTCTGCAACTCGACCCCATGAAGTCGGAGTTGCTAGTAATCGCAGATCAGCATTGCTGCGGTGAATACGTTCCCGGGCCTTGTACACACCGCCCGTCACGTCACGAAAGTCGGTAACACCCGAAGCCGGTGGCCCAACCCCTTGTGGGAGGGAGCTGTCGAAGGTGGGACTGGCGATTGGGACGAAGTCGTAACAAGGTAGCCGTACCGGAAGGTGCGGCTGGATCACCTCCTTTCTAAGGAGCATCTAGATTCCGCAAGGAATCCAGAGCCACTACGTCGACAAATGTTCGACGGTGGTCAGCTCATGGGTGGAACGTTGACTATTCGGCACGGTTGGCTGGTTTTCGTAAGTACTGCTTCGGCGTGGAACATGAAGACGGGTTGACTGTGTCGGGCACGCTGTTGGGTATCTGAAGGTACGGCCGTAAAGGTCGTCCTTCGGTTGCCGGCCCCAGTGAACTCGCCTGTAAGGGTGGGGTGATGGGTGGCTGGTCGTTGTTTGAGAACTGCACAGTGGACGCGAGCATCTGTGGCCAAGTTTTTAAGGGCGCACGGTGGATGCCTTGGCACCAGGAACCGATGAAGGACGTGGGAGGCCACGATAGGCCCCGGGGAGCTGTCAACCAAGCTTTGATCCGGGGGTGTCCGAATGGGGAAACCCGGCAGTCGTCATGGGCTGTCACCCGCTGCTGAACACATAGGCAGTGTGGAGGGAACGAGGGGAAGTGAAACATCTCAGTACCCTCAGGAAGAGAAAACAACCGTGATTCCGGGAGTAGTGGCGAGCGAAACTGGATCAGGCCAAACCGTATGCGTGTGATACCCGGCAGGGGTTGCGCATGCGGGGTTGTGGGATCTCTTTTTCACAGTCTGCCGGCTGTGAGACGAGTCAGAAACCGTTGATGTAGGCGAAGGACATGCGAAAGGTCCGGCGTAGAGGGTAAGACCCCCGTAGCTGAAACATTAACGGCTCGTTTAAGAGACACCCAAGTAGCACGGGGCCCGAGAAATCCCGTGTGAATCTGGCGGGACCACCCGTTAAGCCTAAATATTCCCTGGTGACCGATAGCGGATAGTACCGTGAGGGAATGGTGAAAAGTACCGCGGGAGCGGAGTGAAATAGTACCTGAAACCGTGTGCCTACAAGCCGTGGGAGCGTCGCGCATCGAGTTTACTCGGTGCGTCGTGACTGCGTGCCTTTTGAAGAATGAGCCTGCGAGTTTGCGGTGTGTTGCGAGGTTAACCCGTGTGGGGAAGCCGTAGCGAAAGCGAGTCCGAATAGGGCGATTTAGTAGCGCGCTCAAGACCCGAAGCGGAGTGATCTAGCCATGGGCAGGTTGAAGCGGAGGTAAGACTTCGTGGAGGACCGAACCCACCAGGGTTGAAAACCTGGGGGATGACCTGTGGTTAGGGGTGAAAGGCCAATCAAACTCCGTGATAGCTGGTTCTCCCCGAAATGCATTTAGGTGCAGCGTCGTGTGTTTCTTGCCGGAGGTAGAGCACTGGATAGGCGATGGGCCCTACCGGGTTACTGACCTTAGCCAAACTCCGAATGCCGGTAAGTGAGAGCACGGCAGTGAGACTGTGGGGGATAAGCTCCATGGTCGAGAGGGAAACAGCCCAGAGCATCGACTAAGGCCCCTAAGCGTACGCTAAGTGGGAAAGGATGTGGAGTCGCAGAGACAACCAGGAGGTTGGCTTAGAAGCAGCCACCCTTGAAAGAGTGCGTAATAGCTCACTGGTCAAGTGATTCCGCGCCGACAATGTAGCGGGGCTCAAGCGTACCGCCGAAGTCGTGTCATTCATACACATATCCCCAACGGGAGTATGGATGGGTAGGGGAGCGTCGTGTGCCGGGTGAAGCAGCCGCGGAAGCGAGTTGTGGACGGTTCACGAGTGAGAATGCAGGCATGAGTAGCGATACACACGTGAGAAACGTGTGCGCCGATTGACTAAGGGTTCCTGGGTCAAGCTGATCTGCCCAGGGTAAGTCGGGACCTAAGGCGAGGCCGACAGGCGTAGTCGATGGACAACCGGTTGATATTCCGGTACCCGCTTTGAAACGCCCAATACTGAATCAGGCGATGCTAAGTCCGTGAAGCCGGCCCGATCTCTTCGGAGTTGAGGGTAGTGGTGGAGCCGACGAACCAGACTTGTACTAGGTAAGCGATGGGGTGACGCAGGAAGGTAGTCCAGCCCGGGCGGTGGTAGTCCCGGGGTAAGGGTGTAGGCCGTGTGGTAGGTAAATCCGTCACACATTAAGGCTGAGACCTGATGCCGAGCCGATTGTGGTGAAGTGGATGATCCTATGCTGTCGAGAAAAGCCTCTAGCGAGTTTCATGGCGGCCCGTACCCTAAACCGACTCAGGTAGTCAGGTAGAGAATACCGAGGCGTTCGGGTGAACTATGGTTAAGGAACTCGGCAAAATGCCCCCGTAACTTCGGGAGAAGGGGGGCCATCACTGGTGAGGGAACTTGCTTCCTGAGCTGGGGGTGGCCGCAGAGACCAGCGAGAAGCGACTGTTTACTAAAAACACAGGTCCGTGCGAAGCCGTAAGGCGATGTATACGGACTGACGCCTGCCCGGTGCTGGAACGTTAAGGGGACCGGTTAGCTGACTTTCGGGTCGGCGAAGCTGAGAACTTAAGCGCCAGTAAACGGCGGTGGTAACTATAACCATCCTAAGGTAGCGAAATTCCTTGTCGGGTAAGTTCCGACCTGCACGAATGGCGTAACGACTTCTCGACTGTCTCAACCATAGGCCCGGTGAAATTGCACTACGAGTAAAGATGCTCGTTTCGCGCAGCAGGACGGAAAGACCCCGGGACCTTTACTATAGTTTGATATTGGTGTTCGGTTCGGCTTGTGTAGGATAGGTGGGAGACTTTGAAGCGGCCACGCCAGTGGTTGTGGAGTCGTCGTTGAAATACCACTCTGGTCGTGCTGGATGTCTAACCTGGGTCCGTGATCCGGATCAGGGACAGTGTCTGATGGGTAGTTTAACTGGGGCGGTTGCCTCCTAAAGAGTAACGGAGGCGCCCAAAGGTTCCCTCAGCCTGGTTGGCAATCAGGTGTTGAGTGTAAGTGCACAAGGGAGCTTGACTGTGAGACCGACGGGTCGAGCAGGGACGAAAGTCGGGACTAGTGATCCGGCAGTGGCTTGTGGAAGCGCTGTCGCTCAACGGATAAAAGGTACCCCGGGGATAACAGGCTGATCTTCCCCAAGAGTCCATATCGACGGGATGGTTTGGCACCTCGATGTCGGCTCGTCGCATCCTGGGGCTGGAGTCGGTCCCAAGGGTTGGGCTGTTCGCCCATTAAAGCGGTACGCGAGCTGGGTTTAGAACGTCGTGAGACAGTTCGGTCCCTATCCGCTGTGCGCGTAGGAATATTGAGAAGGGCTGTCCCTAGTACGAGAGGACCGGGACGGACGAACCTCTGGTGTGCCAGTTGTCCTGCCAAGGGCATGGCTGGTTGGCTACGTTCGGAAAGGATAACCGCTGAAAGCATCTAAGCGGGAAGCCTGCTTCGAGATGAGTATTCCCACCAACTTGATTGGTTAAGGCTCCCAGTAGACGACTGGGTTGATAGGCCAGATGTGGAAGCCCGGTAACGGGTGGAGCTGACTGGTACTAATAGGCCGAGGGCTTGTCCTCAGTTGCTCGCGTCCACTGTGTTAGTTCTGAAATAACGAACGGCCGTGTTTTGTTCCGGTGTTGGTTAATTTCATAGTGTTTCGGTGGTCATTGCGTTAGGGAAACGCCCGGTTACATTCCGAACCCGGAAGCTAAGCCTTTCAGCGCCGATGGTACTGCAGGGGGGACCCTGTGGGAGAGTAGGACGCCGCCGAACTCCTTTTAAAATGGTTGAGCCCCGTGCCCTTGTGGCACGGGGCTTTTCCGCGTTTACGGGTCCTTACTCTGTGTGCAGGGCCTTTCAGCCGGCAGTCACCAGGTGGGTGTCGTACGCCAGGATGACCGCCTGGACGCGGTCCCGGGCGCCGGTCTTCGCGAGAATGCGCGAGACATGGGTCTTCACGGTCGACTCGGCCAGGTGGAGACGTTCGGCGATCTCCGAGTTGGTCCAGCCGCGGCCGATGACGGTGAGGATCTCTCTCTCCCGGTCGGTGAGCTTCGCGATCCGGGCGTCCGGGGTCGCGGGTCCGCCGGGAACGGCCGGCAAGTGCTGTACGTACGCGTCCAGGAGACGGCGGGTCAGGCTCGGGGCGACCACCGCGTCGCCGCTGGCCACCGCCCGTACCCCGGAGAGGAGCTCCTCCGGCAGCGCGTCCTTGATCAGGAAGCCGCTGGCTCCGGCGCGCAGACCGTCGTACGCGTAGCGGTCCAGGTCGAACGTGGTGACGATGAGGACGCGGGTGCGGGAGCCCGTCCTGATGATGCGGCGGGTGGCCTCGATGCCGTCGAGCAAGGGCATGCGGATGTCCATCAGGGCGACGTCCGGCTGGTGCCGGGCGACGAGTTGGAGCGCCTCGTGGCCGGTGGCGGCCTCGCCGACGACCGTCATGTCGTCCTGGCTCTCCAGCAGCATGCGGAAACCGAAGCGCTGCATGGCCTGGTCGTCCGCGATCAGCACGGTCGTCACGAGAGGGAGTCCTCCAGGGGGAGTAGGAGCCGGACCTGCCAGCCCGTGGTGACGGACCGGCCGGCTTCGAGTGTGCCGTCGTACAGGGAAGCGCGCTCGCGCATGCCCGTGATGCCCTGGCCGGTGCCGTCCGGCGCCCCGGTCCCGGGGCGGCGGGTGCCGTTGTCGGTGATCAGGACCTCCAACTCCGTCGCACGGTAGGTCAGCGTGACCTCCGCCGCCAGGGACGGAACCGTGGCCGCGTGCTTCAGGGTGTTCGTCAGCGCCTCCTGCACCACCCGGTAGACCGTCAGCTGCCGTCCGGCGGTGGGCGGGACGGCCGGCGGTGTGCCGTGGCGGTGCAGGCGTACGGGCAGCCCGGCGGCACGTACACCGGTGAGCAGGGCGTCTATGTCGTCGAGCGTGGGCTGCGGGGTGCGGTCGGCCCGGTCCGGAGCGTCCCGCAGGACGCCCAGCAGGCGGCGGAGCTCGGCGAGGGCCTGGCGGCTGGTGGTGCCGATGGCGTCCAGGGCCTGGGCGGCCCGTTCCGGGCTCTTGGCCGCGGCGTAGGCGCCGCCGTCCGCGAGGCCCGTGATCACGGAGAGGTTGTGGCCGATGATGTCGTGCATCTCCCGGGCGATCCGGGTCCGTTCGGCGGCGGCCGCGAGCCGGGCCTGCTGGTCGCGTTCGAGTTCGAGCCGGTTCGCCCGGTCGACGAGGGCCTCCGTGTACTCCTTGCGCGTACGCACCACGATGCCGACCAGGGACGCGAACGCCAACGCGTACAGATGCGGGACGAAGAGGCGGTTCCAGTCGTCCGGGAAGTGACCCGCGCCGATCACCAGCGGGGCGAGCACGATGCCGCCCGACCACGCCAGGGTGCGCATCGGCTGCCGGAGCGCGATGTTGAAGACGACGATCTCCTGGAGGAAGGCGGCCTGGATGACCGCCCCCGTCCAGACGTTGACCAGGGAGAACGGGGCCATGAACACCAGCACGGCCAGCGGATGACTGCGGCGCCACAGCAGCGGGGCGGAGAACGCCACGCTCATCACGAGCACCAGGGGCGCCGGCACGCTCCGGTCCACGGCGACCGTGCGCCAGCCGCCCGACGAGACGTCGAGGACCGCGAACAGCACCCAGAACGTGGCCAGCAGCCCGTCCCAGACCAGCGGCCGGCGCCGGTCGTACGCGCGGACGCGCTGGAGCAGCCGCTGGATGTGACCGGTGAGCGGGAAGGCGCCCGTCGTGGAGCGGCCCGTGCCGTGATCCGTCACCCGTGCATCACCTGTGCTTCCTCGCGTCCGTCATCGAGACCGGTCCCGGCTGCGTCATGCGTCGCGTCGGCGCAGGAGCGCGGCCGCCGCGATCAGTGTGGCCGCCGACCACAGGAGGAGGGCGAGCAGGGCCCCGCCGGCGGGGGCGGCGTCGGGGAGCGGCGTCGCGGAACCGAGGACTCCGGCGGCCTGGGTCGGGAAGTAGCGGATGGCGGTCTCCACCGCGTCGTACGGGAGCATGCCGAGGACCTCCGGAAGGACCATCACGCCGCCGATGAAGGCGCCGATCGCGCCGGGGACCGAGCGGAGCAGGGCGCCGAGGCCCAGGGCGATGAGGCTGAGGAGGGTGGTGCCGACGGCGTTGCCCGCCACGGCGCGGAGCACGCCGGGGTCGGTCAGGGAGGCGGCCTGGTCCGTGTCGTGGAGGAACAGCTGGGCGGCGACGAACGTGAGCAGGGAGGTCGTCAGCATGACGCCGAGGACGGTGGCGCTGAAGACGGCCGCCTTGGCCCACAGGACGGGGAGCCGGCGGGGTACCGCGGTGAGCGAGGCACGGATCATGCCGGAGGAGTACTCGCCCGCGGTGACGAGGATGCCCAGCACCACCGTGCAGAGCGTGCCGAGAGTGGTGCCGTAGAGGACCAGGATGACCGTGTCGACGTCGGAGTCGCCGCCGTCGGACGTGTAGGTGATGCCCATGACGAGGCCGACGGCGAGGACGAGCGCCGCGGCGGACCCCAGGGTGATCCAGCTGGAGCGCAGGGTGCGGAGCTTGTGCCACTCGGAGCGCAGGACGCGGGCCGGGGTGACGCGGTAGCGGGGCGGTGCGCCGGTGGTGGCGGCGGTGGGCGTGGCGGTGGTCATGCGAGGGCTCCGGTCGGTTCGGGGGCGGTGATCCGGTACTCGACCGACTCCTGGGTGAGATCCATGAACGCCTGCTCCAGGGAGGCGGTACGGGGCGTGAGTTCGTGGAGGGGAATGGCGTGGGCGGCGGCGACGCGCCCGATGTGGGCGGCGTCCGTGCCGCGGACCTCCAGCTGGTCCGGGCCCGCCGCGCCGCTGATGTCGATGCCGGGGCCGCGCAGCAGGTCGCTGAGGGCCGGGGCCTGGGGGGTGACGACCTTGACGGCGCTGCCGCCCGCCGTGGCGACGAAGTCGGCGACGGTCGTGTCGGCGAGGAGGCGGCCGCGTCCGATGATGACGAGGTGGTCGGCGGTCAGGGCCATCTCGCTCATGAGGTGCGAGGAGACGAGGACGGTGCGGCCCTGGGTGGCGAGGGACTTGAGCAGGTTGCGGATCCACAGCACGCCCTCCGGGTCGAGGCCGTTGACCGGCTCGTCCAGGATCAGGGTGGCCGGGTCGCCGAGCAGTGCGGCGGCGATGCCGAGCCGCTGGCCCATGCCGAGCGAGAAGCCCTTGACGCGTTTTCCGGCGACCCCGGTCAGTCCGGCGAGGTCGAGGACGTGCTCGACGCGGCTGCGCGGGATGCCGTGGGTGTGGGCGAGGGCCATCAGGTGGTGGAAGGCGGTCCGGCCGGGGTGGACGGAACGGGCCTCCAGCAGGGCGCCGACCTCGGTGAGGGGTGCGTTGTGGGTGGCGTACGCGCGCCCGCCGATCGTGGAGCGGCCGCGGGTGGGGGCGTCCAGGCCGAGGAGCATCCGCATGGTCGTGGACTTCCCGGCGCCGTTCGGGCCGAGGAAGCCGGTGACGGTGCCCGGCCGGACCGTGAAGTCGAGGTCCTGGACGACGGTCGTGCCGCCGTACCGTTTGGTGAGTTCGTATGCCCTGATCATGCGGCCGACGCTACGGAGCGGGCGGGCGCGGGGCGTCGGACCGGGGGCGGGATGTGGCGACGGGCGTAGTACCGGGGTACGACGCGGCGGCCACCGCCGCGGACCTGCCGGATCGGGCGGGAATCACATTGCGTGGCGCGGGAGCGCAGGTCAGGATCGGTGCATGGACTACGTGATACGGCCGGTGCGTGCCGACGAGTGGCAGCAGGCGAAGGAACTCCGACTGGCCGCGTTGCGGGACCCGGCGGCTCCGGTGGCGTTCCTGGAGACGTACGAGACCTGCCTGGAGCGCACCGACGACTTCTGGCGCGAGCGCACGCTCGGCGCTTCGGAGGACGGGGCCGGCGGGGTGCGGCAGTTCGTCGCCGAGGGATCCGACGGCAGTTGGGCGGGCACGGTCAGTGTGCTGATCGAGCGGCCCGACGGGGATGCGGTGTTCGGCGGGGCTGCCGTGGTGCACCAGGCCCATGTGGTCGGTGTGTTCGTGCGGCCCGAGGCGCGGGGCAGGGGGCTGATCGATGAGCTGTTCCGGGTCGGTACGGACTGGGCGTGGTCGCTGGGCGAGCCGTTGATCGAGCGGGTCCGGCTGTATGTGCACGAGGACAATCCGCGGGCCGCGGCCGTCTACCGCCGGATCGGCTTCGTGCCGACCGGGGAGACCGTGCCGATGCCGGGTGACCCGACGGCCCGGGAGCTGGAGTACGCGGTGCCCCGCCCCTGACGTGCGTACGACGGGGCGCGCGGCTGTCAGAGGGTGGTCGGGGTCTGGAGCTGCTGGGTCCAGCGGGCGCGGGCCTGCTCGGGGGAGCGGAGCAGGGCGACGACGGGCAGGCCCTGGTCCTCGCCGGTGGCCAGCAGCTCCGGCAGCCGGGGCAGCGGCGCCACGGCGGCGACGTCGTCGAGGACGAGCGTCATTGGTGGGTCGAGCCGGCCGTCGGATGACCGTGCGGCCATGCGGCGGCCGTGCTCGACCACGTCTGCGGCGAGCGCGGTGAGCAGGGGCATGGCCCCTGGGCCCGAGCGGGGGTTCTCGATGGGTTCACCGACCACATAGAGGCTGCCCCCCTCGTCCGCGAAAGATGCCAGCGCGAGCGAATCGGCTCGATTCGGTGTGCAGGCCTCCCGGATGTGGACCGAGGACAGTGCGCCGAAGGCCCGTACCGTCAGCTCCTGCGCCATCTCCCGGCGTTCGGGGTGGGCGGTCAGCGCGGACTCCAGGAGTCCGGCGAGTCCGGAGGCCGCCTTGGGGTGCGTACGGAGCAGGCGCACCGGTTCGTGGGCGCTGCCGCCGAGGGCCCAGCGGTGGACCTGGCGGAAGGGGCGTCCGTCGATGGCGGCGGCGTGCAGCCAGCACTGCAGGAGGGTCTCGGCGGTGTCGGCCGTCGCCGCGTCGATGCGGGACTGCGGCCGTACGGGGGCGAGGAGCGCGGCGGAGCGGGCGGCGGCACGGTCGGGCTGTTCGCAGCCGGCGGTGGGGGCCCAGTGGAGCCGGGCGGGGGTGTCGCAGAGGTGGCCGGGGTCGTAGACGAGGACCGGGCCGAGCTTGGCCCGGGCGTCCTTGGTCTCGGCCCAGACGCTGGGGTCGGAGGTGACGACGAGCACGGGCCCGTCCGCCTCCCGGATGGCCTGGACGGCGGTGGGCCGGCGGGTCGCGGCGGGGCCGTAGAGGACGAGCGGGGTGCGCGGGGCGGGGACGACGGGCGGGAGGGCGGCCAGCGGGAGGGCGGTGTCGTCCGGGGCGGCCGCCTGTTCGGTGACGGGCGGGGACGCGGGCGTGGGTTCCGGCCTGTGGTTGGCGGGCGTGGGTGTGGGCTCCGGCCGGCGGGTAGCGGGCCGTTCCTCGTACGCGTACTCCTGCGGGGACTCGATCCGTGGCTCCAGCCGTTCGGCGCGCTGTCGGGCCCGGACGCCGCGCCAGCGGGCGACCACGCCCATCGCGAACACCGACAGCACCACCAGCACCATCAGTTCGCCGATGAACAGGCCCCAGAAAAGCCCGTATCCGGAGAGTTCGCCGGCGGGTGTGGTCGGCCAGGCGGCCGGCAGGTCGTGCGGTGCCTCCACCAGGCGGCGCATGGCCAGCGGGGTCTCGGCGAGCGTGACGCCGTCCGGCCAGCCGCCGTGGGCGAGGAGGCCGGCCAGCCCGGTGGCCGACCACGCCAGGAGGGTCAGGCCGAGGAGGAAGGCCAGCAGGCCGATCAGCAGCCCGTCGGGGATGCCGCCGCTCCCGTTGCCACCGCCGCGTACGTCACCGCGCCCCGCACCCGCCATGTCATGCCACCGTTGACTCGGACGACTCGTTCAGCCGTTGCTGGTTCTCGATCCGCGCCGCGCGTTGCTCCGCCTCCAGCTCGGCGGCGCGTACGTCCTCCGGGAGGAGATCGGTCGCAGAGGCCTCGGTCATGGCGCGGTCGGTGAAGACGAGAGGCCGTTCGGCCTCGGTGATCAGGTGTTTGACGACCTGTACGTTCCCGTTGACGTCCCAGACGGCGATGCCGGGGGTGAGCGTGGGGATGATCTCGACCGCCCACCGGGGCAGCCCGAGCACCCGGCCGGTCGCTCTGGCCTCGTCGGCCTTCTGGGCGTAGATCGTGCGGGTCGAGGCCATCTTCAGGATGGCCGCAGCTTCCCGCGCCGCGGCTCCGTCGACCACGTCGCTGAGGTGGTGGACTACGGCGACGAACGAGAGACCGAGCCGGCGGCCGAACTTCAGCAGCCGCTGGAAGAGCTGCGCCACGAACGGGGAGTTGATGATGTGCCAGGCCTCCTCGACCAGGAAGATGCGCTTCTTCCGGTCGGGCCTGATCCAGGTGTGCTCCAGCCAGACGCCGACGATCGCCATCAGGATCGGCATGGCGATGGAGTTGCGGTCGATGTGGGAGAGGTCGAAGACGATCAGCGGGGCGTCGAGGTCGATGTCGGCGGAGGTCGGTCCGTCGAACATGCCGCGCAGGTCGCCGTCGACGAGCCGGTCCAGGACGAGGGCGACGTCCAGGCCCCAGGCCCGTACGTCGTCTATGTCGACGTTCATCGCCTCGGCGGATTCCGGCTCCGGGTGGCGCAGCTGGTCGACGATGTCCATCAGGACGGGCTGCCGCTCGGTCTTCGTCTCGTTCACATAGGCGTGCGCGACCTTCAGCGCGAAGCCGGACCGTTCGTCGAGGCCGTGTCCCATGGCGACTTCGATGATGGTGCGCAGCAGCGCGAGCTGCCCGGTGGTGGTGATCGCCGGGTCGAGCGGGTTGAGCCGGATGCCGCCGTTGAGCGCGGAGGTGGGGTCGAGACGGATGGGGGTGAGGCCGAGCTCCTGGGCGATGAGGTTCCATTCGCCGACGCCGTCCTCGCCCTGGGCGTCCAGGACGACGACCTGGCGGTCGCGGAAGCGGAGCTGGCGGAGCACGTAGGTCTTCTCCAGCGCGGACTTGCCGTTCCCGGACTCGCCGAGCACCAGCCAGTGCGGGGCGGGGAGCTGCTGGCCGTAGAGCTGGAAGGGGTCGTAGATGTAGCCCTTGCCGGAGTACACCTCGCGGCCGATGATCACGCCGGAGTCGCCGAGGCCGGGGGCGGCGGTGGGCAGGTAGACCGCCTGGGCCTGTCCGGTCGAGGTGCGGACGGGCAGCCGGGTCGTCTCCACCTTCCCGAAGAGGAAGGCGGTGAAGGCGTCCGACAACGCGGACAGCGGATCTCGCATGGCGTGACCGACCTCCCTTTCGTCTCTCTCGGTCGTGCGGGGCTAGCGGCGGATGCCGGTGGCGAAGGGCAGGGTGTTCACGAAGGCGCGGTGGTGCTCGCGGTCGCACCACTCCAGCTTCAGATACGACTTGCCGGCCGAGGCCCGGATCGTCCGCTTGTCGCGGGCGAGGGACTCGGGGGAACGCGACGACACGGTGATGTACCCCACGAGGTTCACCCCGGCCGCGCCGCTCGCGAGATCTTCACCCCGCTGGTCGAGCCGGCCGTGGGCGGCGATGTCGCGGGGGTCGACGGTGCGGTTCATCTTGGCCTGGCGGCTGGCCTCGGCCTCGTCGTTGGTCTTCTCGGTGAGCATCCGCTCGATGGCGACCTCGGTGGGTTCCAGGTCCATGCAGACCGCGACCGTACGGATCACGTCGGGCGTGTGGACGAGGAGCGGGGCGAGGAAGTTGACGCCGACGGGTGTCATCGGCCACTCCTTCACCCAGGCCGTGGAGTGGCACCAGGGGGCGCGGGTGGAGGACTCGCGGGTCTTGGCCTGGAGGAACGTGGGCTCGACCGCGTCCAGTTCGGCCGGCCAGGCGTTGCGCTTCGTCATGGCCTGGATGTGGTCGATGGGGTGGTCGGGGTCGTACATGGAATGGACGAGGGAGGCGAGACGGCTCTGGCCGAGCGGCTGGCGCACCCGGATGTCGGCCTCGGCGAGGCGGGCGCAGATGTCGGTGAGCTCGCGGGCCATGACGACGGCGAGCCCGGCGTCCCGGTCGAGCTTGCGTCCGGCGTGCGGGCGGGCGGCGCGGGCCATGGCGTTGGCCTCGGCGGCGAGCTCGCGGTCGAACTCCATGCAGGCGACGAGGTAGGCGCGGTGCTGCTCGCTGGAGGTGGAGACCATCGACTGGAGCTGGTCGTAGGACTCCTGCAGCCAGCCGGGGGAGGCCTTGTCGCCGCGCTGGGCGACGTCCTTGGCGTGGGCGTCGGGGTCGGCGGGCAGGGTGCGGGCCAGCATCTGGATGCGGGTCACGAAGCCGTCGCCGTTCGCGACGTGCTTGAGGAGCGTGCCGAAGCGGTCGACGAGCGCTTCCTGGTCCTCGCTGTCGCGCAGCCCGACGCCCGGCCCCTCGATCTCGATCGCGGCGGTGACGGTGCGGCGGTCGGCGTGCAGCAGTACGGCGATCTCGTCCGGGCCGAAGGGGGCGGCCAGCCAGTTGATCCGGCCGATGCCGGGGGGCGGCCCGATCTCGACCTCGCGCCCGTCGGCGCTGACGCCGGCCTCCATGGCGGAGGAGCGGTAGGCCGTGCCCTGGCGCAGGGAGCGCTTGAAGCTGCGGTTGATCTCGAACCACTTGTAGAACGTGCGGTGCTTGTACGGGACGTAGACGATCGCCAGGGCGAGCATCGGGAAGCCGGTGAGCAGCACGATCCGCAGCGACAGGACCGGGACGAGGAGTCCGCTCATCATGCCGAGGAACGCCCCGGCGATGATCAGGGCGATCTCGCCGGTCTCGCGGTTCTTGCCGACCATCGCGTTCGGCCGGGCCCGGCCGATGAGATACGTACGGCGGGGCGCGATCGGATGGGACTGCGTGCTCAACGCCCGCCACCTCCTGTGCTCTTGTTACCTGAACTGCCTGATCCGCGCGAGCCGCGGCTGCTGTGCGGGGTGCCGGAGGTGGGGCCCGAACCGCTGCGGGGCGGAGGTGCGGCGGAGGGGACAGATCCGCCGCCGACCCCGCTCCCGGAGTTGCGGGAGCTGTGCGCGGCGACTCCGCCGCTGACCGGGTTGGCGGGCCGTCCGCCGCCGCTGTTGCTGCCGCCGTCCTGGCCGCCGCCGCGGCTGCTGTGGGTCTTGATGCCCTGCGAGACGAGAGCGGCGGGGGAGCTGATCATCGCGGCGGCCTGGGAGCCGTCGGTGGCCTGCTTGCGGTTGGTGCGGGCGCCCTGGATCTCGTCGCCGAAGCCGGGGACGAAGCGGTAGATCATGCCGGAGGCGAAGATCGCCAGCAGGATGATGGCCAGCCCGGAGACGACGGCCGAGAACGCGTCGGGCCCGTCGTCCGATGACAGTGCGCCGGCCAGTCCGAGCACGATGACGATGACCGGCTTCACCATGATCACCGCGATCATGATGCCCGCCCAGCGGCGTACGTGTCCCCACATGTTCTTGTCGACGAGCCCCGCGTACACGGCGGTTCCGAGCAGGGCGCCGACGTAGAGCAGGGCGGCGCGGATCACGAGCTCAAGCCAGAGGATTCCGGCGGCGAGGATCGACACGAGCGAGACGACGATCAGCATGATCGGGCCGCCGCCGATGTCGGAGTCCTTCTTGAGCGCCTCGGCGAACGACCCGAAGAAGACGTCGGTCTGCCCGCCAGATGACGAGGCGATGACCTCGGTGACGCCGTCGGTGGCGGAGACGATCGTGTAGAGGATCAGCGGGGTGAAGGCCGAGGCGAGCACGGTGAGCCAGAGGAAGCCGATGGCCTCGGAGATCGCGGTGGTCAGCGGCACGCCGCGGATCGCCCGCTTGGCGACGGCGAGCAGCCACAGGACGAGCGTCAGCACGGTGGAGGCGGCGAAGACGATCGCGTACTGCTGGAGGAAGCGGGTGTTGGTGAAGTCGACGTTCGCGGTGCTTTTGACGGCTTCGCTGAGCTTGCCCACGATCCAGGCCGCGGCGTCGGCGCAGCCGCGGCCGAGGGAGGTGAGGGGGTCGAGGGCGGGGTCGACGCTGTCGGGGGCGTTGGATTTGGGAGCGGAGTTGCTGCCTTCGCAGTAGTCCTTGGCCGGGCCGACGATGAGGGAGCAGTTCCCGTTGCTGGGCGGGGAGGGAGAAGGAGTGGGGGCCGCCGCAGCGCGGGTTGCCAGAATCACCACGGTTGCTTGGACGCTCGCCAGGAACGCACCCAGCTTGAGTGCGTTCCGCGATTTAGCGGGCATAGGTGAACCCTCCGTACTCCTCGACAGCCTTGGCGATCTCATCGGCGTTGGAGGCCGTACGGTCGGTATTGACCGGCGCCGGGCCGTCCTTCTGAGAGAAGCTGTCGACCTTCCAGTCGCCGCCTTCCCATTGGAGCTTGAACGTCATGGTGAACCAGTCGTTGCTCACGGGATTGGTGGAGCCGACACCAGCGGTGCCGAAGACTCCTGTGCACCACACCTCCACGGTCGCGGAGGAGTCCGAGAGTTGAGTGACTTTGGTACCGACCGGCGCGGTCCTCGACACATATGTCATGCCCGCAGCAGCATTGCCGCTCTCATCAAGGCCGACCTTGTCGAGGAAGTCTTTGGTGTAGGCGTTGTTGAACTTTGTCTCAAGCTCGTCGACCCGACTGGTGACGAAGACCTGCCGCACGATCTGAGGGCGCTGAGCCGGCTTCAGGATGTCAGCGGACACGAGCGCCACGGAGTAGTTCGCCGCAGCGCTCTGCGCCCCTTGCTGGTCATGCGCGAAGCCCGCCGCGATCTCGCCGTTCTTCCCCGTCACCGGCTTCGTCCCCGTAGCCGCCGTCGGTGCCGTGCCTGCCTGGGTGCCGTTGTTTCCCGAGGTGCCGCCCTTGTCCCCGTCGTCCCCGCCCATGTTGGCGAACGCGATGGCTCCGAGCAGCAGGACGATCACGCCGACCACCGTGACCAGCGAGCGGGAGCTGCGGGCCGGGCGGCGGGGGCCGTAGCCGTCGCCGCCCTCGCCGTCGGGGAGGCGGGTACGGGTCTGGCGGGTGCCGCCGATGGTGCTGTAGCCGTCGCCGGAGCGCCCCGAGTCGTTGCCGTAGCCGTCGTCGTCGAGACTCATGCCGCGTACGCCCCCTCAACCGTTGCCTGAACCGCCTCGTGGTACGACGGTAGTCGTGCTGGTTTCCGCGCGGACGCGGTGTGGTGACTCGACATCAGGGAGACGCAACCTCTGCCGGTGGGCACGACGGACGGATGGTGGGAGGTGGGGCGGGACTGCCCCGGGGAGCGGGCCGACGGCTGGTTAGACGGCCATCCCGTAGACGATGGTGAACAAGGTTCCCAGCGATCCGATGATGAACACACCGGTCAGGCCGGCGACGATCAGCCCCTTGCCCTGTTCCGCACTGAACGTGTCACGCAGGGCCGTCGCGCCGATGCGCTGCTTCGCCGCTCCCCAGACCGCGATGCCGAGACAGAGCAGGATCGCGATCGCCATCACGACCTCGATCATGACGCGGGCCTCGTTGCCGAGGGTCCCGAACGGCCCCCAGTTCGGGGCGATTCCGCCGATGATGGTGGTGATGTCGCCCTTTTCAGCTGCCAGGATCATGTAAGTCACCGCCCCTGTTGGGTAGTTCGGCGCCCGTACCGCACGGCACGGGTCACCCTCTATCTTCGCTGATGAAACTGCTCTCGTACGACGACTTGGCGGCTCTCTTTACCCGGATCTCGTACATTTGACCGGTCTGACCGCCCTGACCTGCGGATCGAATCGGTGTGTGAGTGATTTGCGTATGGTTACTCTGTGTATCACGGAGGGTGACGCCGGGCAATGATCGCCATCACGCCACCCTGACCGAGACTCGCAACTGGGCTCGAACCGCACCCATCAGAGGTTCTGCTGGGAGGCCGGGGAGGTCGGGGAGGTCGGAAACGTCGGGACGGTCGACGGGCTTAGGAGTGGGTGGCGGGGGACGGGGGGTCTGGGCGGGGTCGTCCAGGCCGGGGGCGGCCGGAAATCGCACCAGGAGCCGTCGAAGGGAAAGGTTCCGGCCTCGGCGAGCCGGGCCACGGTGTCTCCCTCGGTCCTGATGGCCACGGCTTCCTCGGCCGTCCAGTACGCGGGATGGCCGGTCTTCTCCGCGAAGGACTGCTCGTCCTTCCAGCACCAGGTCCGGTCCGGTGCCACGTTGATGTCGAGTTCGTGGTCGGTGATGTCGATGTCGTCGCCGCGGTGGACGCGCCGTTCCAGATTGACGTACCAGCCGCGGAACTTCTGTCTGCGGCCGAAGAGCCACAGGACGGAGTGCGCGGCCCCGGCCGGCTGGTAGAAGAGCGCGTCGCCCATCGGCCACCGGTCGGCGACGACGGGATAGCCCTCGGCGGGGCGCTCGTGCGGTGCGATGTCCCGGAGGTGGGTGGCGCCGCGCGGGAGGGCGGTGCGCCACATCGGGGTGCCCGTCTCCATCCAGACCAGTTGGCCCTCGGGCGTGCGTTCGACGAGGCGCACGGGTACGGAGGCGCTCAGATGGCCGCCTATGAAGAAGTTCCAGTGCAGGATCCGTCCCTTCTCGCTGCTCGTGCGGTTGTTCGCGACGTCCTGCTTGTCGGTTTTCATGTGATTGATCATGCCCGCGGTGCGTGCGTCGGACACGTGGAAGGCGCAGGTCCCGCCGGTCGTCGGCAGGCCCTGCGCCCTGGCACGCGGGGGGACGCGGAGCGGCAGACCGGGCGGCGCAGTAAGCCCTCGACGGAGGCCATGAGGTGCTGGGTGCCGAGCGCCTGCTGCGTGATCGGGTCGCTGAGCTCCTCCGACGGTGCCCGGACCCGGCTGCCACGGGACCACGTGCACCGGCACCACGGGACCACGCGCACCGGCACCACGGGACCACGTGCACCGGCACCACGGGGCCACGTGCACCGGCAAGGATGCCGAGGACCTGGAGTGCTCCACGACGCGACGGGTTCGGTCTCCACATCCATGGCCGCCGCATCCGGTGCCATTCCGGGCCATGTCAGGGCCTGTCTGGTCCGGGCGGGCGAACGGCACTGCTTCACGGCGGCCCCGGGCCGGGTGCCGGGTCAGTGACCTCCCCGGTTCTCCACGCACGGGCCCGTACCCGGCTGGGGTTCGGCGTAGGCGCCGTGCACCGCGATGGTGAGTTCCCGCTCCGTCACGTGCCCCGACACGCACACGTCCCCCGTGTGCACGCTGTAGAAGTCGTGCCAGATGTAGACCCCGTGCTCCTTGCCGCAGCCGAGGTGCTCCAGCGCCGCCGTGATCCGCTGCACACTGACGTCGCCCTCCGTCCGGGCCTTCTCCAGTTCCGACCGGATGAGTCCGGCCGACGCCTCGCCCAGGGCGCGCTTCTCCGGAGTGAGCTCGGCGGACATGCGATAGGCGTGGTTGTCGGCGTAGTTGGGAGGCCGGTCGTCGTCGTTGCCCTCTCGGGGTGACATGGCCGCGCTCGCCCTGGGCGACGCGGAGGAGGGCGGGCCCTTCGGGGTCTCGGAGGGCTGGGCGCACTTGGGCCTGGGGGTGAACGACGGTCGCGGGATCGCGGACCGGGACTGTTGCCCGGACGCTGACCGGGACTGCCGCTGCCCGGCGTGTTCCGTTCCGCACGCGGTCACGGTGAGCGCGAGGAGGACGGCTGCCGCGGCAGTACGTCTGAGGCGTGTGGTGTGGGACATGACATGAGTCTCCCGTTCCCTAGGCCGGGCCCGCCTTTCGGGCAGACGGCGCTACTTTCGAAAAACGCCTCAGTGGCGGCCCGTCGTGGAGCCGAAGCCCAGCCAGGTGTGCCGGTTGCCCGCCCAGCACCACCCGGCCTTCGGGGCGTTGCGCCGCTCCCGGCCGTCCCGGCCGGTGCCGTTGCTGATCCAGAGTGCCGGCGTACGGGCGTCGAATGCGCCGTTGGCCTTGCGCAGCCGGGAGCCGATGGTCATGAAGCAGTGATTGCGCTCCAGGGCCGCGGGCTGTTGCAGCACCCAGTGGATGCCCTCGGCGAGCAGCAGCGGGGTGCGGCCCTGAGCGGTGAGGGCGGGGAGTGCCTCGTCGGGGCTCCAGTTGGCCATCTGGTCGCCGCGGTCGACGCCGTTGAGGACGTAGAGCGGTGCGTCGGGGAGGGCGATGGTGTCGAGCGGGGTGAAGAGGTCGACGTCCGGCATGTCGACGACGACGAATCCCGGCTTGTCGTCGCGGCGGAGCAGCGGTGCGAGTGCGGATGCGGGGGCCCGGTCCGGGTGGACGGCGAGCAGGCCGCCGCGTCCGTCGCCGAGTCCCTCGCCGTTCCCGGCGGCCTCGGCGGTGTCCGCACTCCCGCCGGCCTCCCTCGCCTTCGCCTCCGCCTCCGCCGCGAAGTCGCGGATCTCGTTGGGGGAGAGCCCGGCGATCTCGTGCACCCCGAGTTCGATCAGTTGCTCGGCCTGTGCGCTCAGGGGCGGAAGCGCGGGGAGAACGGTGGTGGTGGCGGGGGTGGATTCGGGCACGGTGCTCCTCGGGCGACGGGGCGACGGGGCGACGGGGCGACGGGGCGACGGGGCGACGGGGTGACGTGGCGGCGGGGTGACGTGGACGGCCGCAGGCCTAACGAGACGGTCGCCGCGGAACGTTCCCTTCCCCCGCCCCGCCTCCTTCCCGCCTTCCGGCTCCCACCGCCGTGCCTGTCAGGAGCCGTCCCGTGTCCACGGGCGCAGCTTCTCCGGGTTGCGCACCGCCCAGATCCGGCTGATGCGGCCGTCGTCGGCGATGTCGAACGCGGCCACGGTCATGACGGCGCCGCCCTGCTGGGCCACCAGGCCCGGCAGCCCGTTGACCGGGCGCTCCAGGAGTTCGAGGCCCGGGGCCTTGTCGGCGATGGCGACCATGTACTGGGCGATGCGTGCGCCGCCCTCGATCGGGCGCAGGACGGTGCCGACCATGCCGCCGCCGTCGGCGGTCATCACGGCGGCCGGGTCGAGGAGGTCGACGAGGGCCGCGATGTTCTTGGTCTCCCACGCCTCCTTGACCTGCCGCACCGCTTCGGCCCGGCCGGCCGCCGACACGGGCGCCCGCGCGGGGCGCACCCGCCGTCGGGCGGAGGCCGCGAGCTGTTTGCAGGCCGCGGGGGTCCGGCCGAGGATGCCGGCGATCTCGGCGAAGGGGTACCGGAAGACGTCATGGAGGACGAACGCCACCCGCTCGGCGGGCGTCATCGACTCCAGGACGACGAGGAAGGCCATGGTCACCGACTCGTCCAGGACCAGCTGGTCGGCGGGGTCGGTGGAGGCGGGGGCGGTGCTCCGGCCGGGGCCGGGGTTCAGCGCGGCGTGCCCGGGCAAGGGGTCGGGCAGCCATGCGCCGACGTACCGTTCACGCCGTGCCCGCGCCGAGCCGAGCACGTCCAGACAGATACGTCCGGTCACCGTCGTCAGCCAGGCGCCGGGGGACACGATCTCGTCCTGCCGGCTGCGTGGCAGCGCGTACCAGCGGGCGAACGCCTCCTGCACGGCGTCCTCGGACTCGGCCACCGATCCGAGCAACCGGTACGCGACGTTCAACAGTTGGCGCCGTTCGCCGGCTATCCCCTCGGCACTCGCCCCCGCCGCTCCCATGTTCCCGACCGCCCCCTCGCCTTACCTTTCGCGGGCCCGCGTCGTCGGGCCGGTGAGACCTTATCGATCTACTGCCCCCGGGGGCGGAAAAGGGGACCGCGTCATGGCCACCCAGGCGACGGAACGGCACCACTTCTCGTTTCTGCAGATCGCGGTCGCTCTGCAGACCCTGACCATCTTCCTCCAGGCGGTCTCCGCCGGACTGCTGCTGACCTCGTCCTACGGAGAGACGCTGCACAGCGCCGGCGCGCGGGTGATGTACGGGGCGTCGATGCTGTACGTCCTCGCGGCGGTGCTGGCGTGGAAGCCGGGCGGCGGGCCGGTCCGGCCGATCTGGTACGCGTCCGGCTTCCTCGTGCTCGCCTCGGTCCAGGTCGTCCTCGGCATCGCGCACGTGCCCTCGGTCCATCTCCCGCTGGGTGTGCTGATGTTCGGACTGAGCCTGCTGGCACTGGTGCGGCGCTGACGCCCGGTGCGGGGCCGGCGTCTCCGGCACGGCGTGCGCGGTCGAGGAGGGCGTACGGGGCGGCCTCCCCGACCGCAGTCGGGGGCGGCGGGTCAGGACTTCGTGTCCGCCTGCTTCATGGAGGCCACGGCGTCGGCGACCGTGCTCTCGTAGAGACCGAGCTTCGGGTCGAGGACCTTCACGTCCGGGCCGAGCGGGAAGTTGAGCTGCTCCGCGTTGGGCATGTGGTCGCCGTCGGCCAGCACGTTCAGCTCGTTGATCCAGGTCACGCCGGAGCCCCCGCCGCTCGGGTTGAGGTCGATCACCGCGATGGCGGCGGTCTTCGGCTTGACCGGGTACGCGGGAGCGCCGCCCAGGCCGCTCGGGATCAGCGGCCTGATGTCGCCGCTGTGGTCCTTCGCGGTCGCGCTGCCCAGGCTGACACGCGGGAAGTAGCTCAGCCCGCAGGAGTTCGCCCCGGTGTTGTTGACCTCGATCACCTGCTGGGTGGCCGAGCCCTCGCGGGCGTAGACCCGTACCGACAGGTCCTCGCTCTTGCACGGGTGCTTGTAGGCGTAGCTGTCGCTGGTGTCGCCGCCGGTGGTGCCGCCGGCCTTGGCGGCGCCGCCGTTGGACTTGCCCGTGCTGGACGTGACCGCCTTCGCGGAGCCGCCGGTCGTTGCGGCGTCCGCGTTCGCGTCCTTGTCAGTGTCCGAGTTGGCGTCGTGGGACTTGGCCGCGCCGGACGTGCCGGCGGAGGAGGTGGAGGAGTTGTTCGCCGGGCCGGCGGACTTCGTGCCGCTGCCGTCGCCGCCGCAGGCGGTGAGCGCCAGGGCGAGTGCGGCGGTGGCGGCGGCGCCGATGGTGGCGGTGCGGATGCGGGTGCGGTTCGTGCGCATGAGGAATCCCCGTGTGTGTGGCGGTCGAGTGTGGTCGTCCAGCCGTGGCCCGGAACTTGCGGCGAACCGCTCCCCCTCCTGACCTGCTGACTTCTGAAGCTTCCCGCCCGCCGCTCATGTTCTGCTAACGCCTCCCTGACGTCCCGCTGACGTCCCCCGGAATGGCGGTGCCGCGGTCCCCCGTACGGCCGCGTCCCGCGAGGTCTCCCTTTCGTCGGGCCGCTCAAGGGCCAGCCCTGCGGTGTGGCCCACGTCACGCGTGACTTCTGCGGTCTGATCACCGTTAGATGTGATGTGCCCAAGCCTGCCGTCTCGCCCGAGCCCCCCACTCAGCCGGCTCCGCCGCCCGCGCCCCTGCCCTTCCTGCTGACGACGCGACAGGGAGAGGCGGCGCGCGAACTCCTCTCGTACGTCGCGGGGCTGCCGCTGACCTCCGTCGACGCGCAACTCCTCGCGGTCGTCGTGGCGATCCGGGCCGCGCGGACCGGGCTCGGCAACCTCACCGGCACCGATCTGCGGTCGCTGCGGCTGGACGATCCGCAGGGGGCCGTGGCCGAACTGATCGCGGCCGGCTGGCAGGTGCCCGGTTCGCTGCTCGACGGTGACCCGGACAAGCCGGCCGGGATCATCGTGCCGGAGATGTCACCGGGGCCCGGGCACGTACTGCCCCTGGGCAAGGGGGTGCGGTCGAAGGTCTCGGGATGGGCCATGCGCACGCGGATCGCCAAGCCGGTGAAGAAGACCCCGCCGGCCGCGCGGCTCGCCGCGCTGTTCCTGGCGGCGTACTGCACCGAGGAACTGGTCGGGGAGGCTCCCGCCGAGCTGCCCGTCGCCTGCTACGGGGCCGTGCCCGTCCTCCTCGACAAGGGGTTCCTGACCGAGATCTCCGGCCGGACGTACCGGCTCGGTCCGGCGGTGCGGCACCTCGCCGGCATGTTCCGTACGCCCGAGGAAGTCGCGGCACAGGAAGCCGAGGAGGCCGAGCGGCGGGCGGTGCGTGAGGCGGCGGCCGCCGAGGAACTCGTGGAGGTCACCCCGGAGCAGTGGGCGGCGTGGAAGTCGGGCATCAGTCCGGCGCTGCTGCGGCACGTGGAGGCCGTGGAGCAGTGCGCGGTGTGCCGGTGCTCCTTCGGGCGGGTCGCCAGGGCCTTCATGTCCTCGCCCACACCCGTCCCCGCGCCCCGGCCGGTGGCCGGTGACCACGAGGTGTGGCGGGACGCGCATCCGGAGTGCGGCCGGGAGGCCGCCGAGTTCACCCTGGCCTTCCGCGCCGAGCACGGACACGGGCCCTCGTACGGTCAGTTGTGCAAGGGCCTGGGCTGGAAGAAGCTGTCGCGCTCGCTGCGCGGCCTCGTCGTGGGCGGCATCCTCGCCGACGGATGGCTCACCGACACCTCGCCGGTGCCGTGGACGCTGCGCCCGGGGAAGACGGCCCAGGCGCAGGGGATCGCCCTGCCGGGACAGACGGCCAGGGGCCGGGGCTGAGGCTGTCCCCTCCCGGGCCCGGGAGGGGACAGCCTCAATCCGGGTCCTGGCCGCAGTCAGGAGGTTCCGGTCCTGGCCTTGGCGCGTGCGGACAGGATCACCGTCGTGGTGACCAGCAGCGCCGTGACGAGGCCCGTGACGAGCGCGGGGTAGGGGCCGGGCGCGAACGTCGCCGCGAGGACGGCGAGGACCGCGACCGGGTGGACGGCGTCGGCCGCCCGGCGCAGTCCGTCGCTCCGGTGGTGCAGCAGCCAGACGAGGCAGACGAACACGGCGACCGGAACGGTGTACGCCGCTGCCGCCGCACGGTCCGAGAGGTGACCGTGGCCCGTCGCATGGGCCACGTTGACGGCGAGGCCGGCGCCGACGGCCGCGGCGGACGCGAAGACGAGGTAGTGGCCGTAGCCCCAGAGCAGCGCCACGCGCAGGGTGGTGAGCCGTTCAGGAGCGCTCTGCGCGAAGTAGAGCCACCACAGGGCGAAGACGGTCAGGAGACCCCCGACGACGAGGACGGCGAGGTCGCCGAGCGGCGCGTGGGTGTCGAGCGCGGCACGTACCGCACCCGTGGCGGCGGTGATCGACTCGCCCAGCACGATCAGGGTGAACAGGCCGTACCGCTCGGCGATGTGGTGCGGATGCCAGGTGGTGGTGGCCGCGCGCTCCGCCCAGGCGGGGACGGCGATCTCGGCCACGACGAGGACGGCGAAGGTGGCGACCCCGATGTCGTCGGGCAGGGTGAGGCGGACGAGCCAGCCGATCTGCACCACGAGGATCCCCACGGCGTAGCGCAGGCAGGTGCGGCGCCGTTCGGGGTCGGACCTGGCGGCACGCAGCCACTGTGTGACCATGGCCAGCCGCATGATCACGTAGCCCCAGGTGATGACCGTGAAGTCCTCGTGCACGAGGGCCTCGGACGCTCCTGCGGCCAGGACGAGCGCCCCGGTGATCTGGACCAGGGTCAGGAGCCGGTAGGGCACGTCGTCGGTGTCGTAGGCGGAGGCGAACCAGGTGAAGTTCATCCAGGCCCACCAGATCGCGAAGAAGACCATCGCGTAGCCGAGGACGCCGTGACCGATGCGTCCCTCCGCGAGCTCGTGCTCGAAGGCGGCAGCGGCCTGGGCCACCGCGGTGACGAAGCAGAGGTCGAAGAACAGCTCCAGCATGGTCGCGGTGCGGTGCCGCTCGTCGGTGAGGCGGGCGACCATGGGCCGGTGCCAGGCGCTGGAGGTGGGCTGTGAATCACTCATGGCCCGCATTCTTCCTGCCCTGCGGGTGCGAAACCTGTTGGAACGGGGCGGGCGGCCCTGCCAGACTGCGCCGCATGACTTACGGAATCGAGAACCACCCCGCCCGTTGAGCGCCGGGGCAGAGCGCGAGGCGCTCACTCCTCCCTCGCTCCATTCGTACGCTGTGCGCCTGTGCCGCGACGAGCCCGATGGCCGGCTCCCCGCAGGGGGATATCCGCTACCCGACCTCTCCGGTCCGTCCGGTCCGTCCGGTGCCTCCCGCTCGAAGCCTCGGTACAGCCGCAGTTGGGCCGAGGCGCGGGCGGCGGTGACGGAGATCGTGGCCCCGCTGCTCGCCGACCCCGACACGGTTTGGGCCGCGGCGGAGACCGAACGGCGTTTCGCCGGACTGCGACCAGTCGTCCGGGACCTTCAGATCGGCCGCATCGTCCGCGAGCTGGCGCTGGAGCACGAGGACCGGGCGCGGGCGCTCGGACGCCGCCTCGCCCGTACGGGAACCACCCCCACCGCGGTCTGCGTCGGACTCGGCCTGCTGGCCCGGCTGGGCGAGCCGGAGGACGTGCCGTTGCTGGAGGTCCTGGGCGCGCTGCGTGACCTCGTGACCCCCGCCGTGCACGCGCTCGACGCCATCGACCGGCGGGCCGGGGCACTGGTGTGGCTGGGCCATCACGCCGAAGGGCCGGAACTGCGTTCGCTGGTCGCCGCGTTGGAGGCGGACGACGGGGCGGCGGTGCGCCGGGGGCTCGCGGCGGTTCCGAGAGAACGCCGGAACGTGGGGCCCGAGACCGCGCGACGCATCGTGGACGCGGTGCGGCCGGCCGACATCCTGAGGTCGCCGGACGTCACGCCGTCCCTGCGCGAGGCGTTGACGGCGCGTACGGGATGGCTGCTGTTCCGTGCGACGAGCCTGCGCGACGACCGGGCCGAGATCCTCTTCTGCGCGGAGGCCGTCAGCACGTACGAGGCGTTCGTGTCGTGCGCCGCGGGACTGGCGCCCACGCTCGACCACTACGCGCTGCTGCTCTCGGCGGCCTTCGACCTCCACAGCGGCCCCGGCCGGCTGCACGACTGGGGGACGGGCCGGCGCGAGGCGGTGCTGGAGCAGGTGGAGTCCGTGCTGGACCGGCCCGAGTGGCGCGCTGTCGTGGTCCCCGGAGCGGACCCGGGACCCGGTGCGGAGGGTGTGGAGCGGCGGCGGTTCCAGTGGGCCGTACGCAATGGGAAGCGGCCGTTCGCCGACGCGGCGGCTGGTGCGGATGCCATCGGCGGGCCGGGTCCCTCGCTACGGGCCCTCCGGATCGAGACCGTCGTACGCGACCCGGCCGATGCCCACACCGTGGAGTCCCGGATGCTGATCGACGGCCGGCCGCTGGTCCAGGAGGCGTTCGGGCGGGGTGCCGCGCATTCCCCCGAGGACCTGCTGGACAGCGGCGTGCTGCGGGCCACCGCGGAACCCCGGGAGGTGCAGCTCGCGGAGGCGTACTGCACCGAGGGCTGCTGCGGTGCGCTGTACGTCACCGTCCGGCGGGACGGCGACCAGGTCGTCTGGTCCGACTGGCGCCGCCCGCCCCCGCCGCCCTCGCCGCTGTACCTGCGGGAGATCCCGGAGTTGCGCTTCGACGGGGCGGCGTACGACGCGGAGATCGCGCGCGCCGAGAACGACCACGCGTGGACGTGGCCGGCTCGCAGGACGTCCCGGCTGATCGCCGCCGGACTGCGCGACCGGCCGGAACTGCTCACCCGGTGGGACATGGAACTGGGCTGGATCGCCACGGACTTCCAGGACCCGGACCGTACGGCGGTCTGCCTGCTGTACGCCGGGGACGACGGCGCCCCCCGGCACCGCATGTGGCAGATCCCGGAGGACGGCACCCCGCCGGAGGACCGGGCGGCCGCCGCGCTGGACCGGCTCGCCACGGTGGACCCGAGGACGTACGGGGCGTAGTGCCCGGTCCACCGTTCGGGTGATCTGCGCCCGGGCGGCGATGCGTTGGGAGGCCCGGGGAGTGGGCGACCGGCCCGCGCCCCGGCATCCGTGTGCCCGGCGTGTCGTGACATCTCCGTTTGGCACAGTGCCGCTCCACGATCAAGGAACGGGCGAGCGGGGTGAACGGGATGCAGAGGCTGAGTGATCTGGCCGGTGGCGGGACCGGTGGTGGGGGCGGCCCGGGCGGCGGGGACCGGCTGAGCCACAGCGACGGGGTGTGGTTGCGGGCCGCGGGGGGTGCGGACGGCATGGGGGTGCACCTGGGCCCGGTGAGGACGGAACTCGCCACGGCGCACGAGGGCTTGCTCGCCGGGACCGCAGGCCTGACCGCGCTGGCCGAGCTGGGGTCGGTACGCGAGTCCTGGGAGCGGCGCATCGAGACGGCACGGCGGGAGTGCGGGGCCCTGGCCGGGAACCTGCGGGCCGTGGCCCGGGCCCAGGGCGACACGAACGAGACCGTGAAGTCGTCCTTCGCCCCGGTGGCGAGGCGGACGCGGGGGGTCGAACGATGACGCCCGCTGCCGCCCCTGCCTCGCCGCTGACCTGGGCCCAGTTACGGGATCTGAAGTGCGCCGAACTGGAGGGCGCGGCCGACGGCTGGGGCAAGGCGAGCAACCGGGCCGACGCCGGGCGTGACCGGATCGAACACCAACTGCTGAACGGCCTGCGTGAGACCCAGCAGGGCGCGGCGGCGGAAGCGGCCGTGGGGCGGCTGCGGCGGCTGGGCCGGAACCTGAGTTACGTCTACACGGAGTGCGGCCTGGTCCGGACGGCGCTGAACAGCCTCGCCTTCGAGATGCGGGCCCAGCAACGGGTGTTGAGGGAGGCACTGGACGACGCGGAGTCGCTGAGGTTCACGGTGCATGCCGACGGGTCGGTGACGTATCCGGCGGCGGGGGAGGGCCTGATCGACGGGAAGCCGCTGGCGGGCGGGACGGCGTCGGTGGGGGCGGCGCCGGGACTGCTGCCACCGTCGGAGCTGGTGGCCCCGAACCCGCATGCGGCGAAGGCGCAGGACATCGCGGACCGGGTGGCGAAGGCGGTGCGGACGGCGGCCGAGATCGACTGGCGGTTCGCCAGGATCCTGCGGAAGCTGAAGGCCGAGGAGGGCCTGACGGTCCCGGAACGCACGTGGACGGACACGGCGGGGGACGCCGCGTCGGTACGGGCCGCGGCGCGGGGCTACCTGAAGTCGGGCATCCCGTACGAGGCGAGTGCGGTGGCGCGGCGCGAGTGGTGGGCGGGCCTGACGGACGAACAGCGCGAGGAGTACCTCGCGGTGTACCCGGACCAGATCGGCAATCTGGACGGCATCCCGGCCCTGGTCCGCGACACGGCGAACCGGGACAACCTGCAGCTGCTGATCGGCAAGCTGGAGGGGAGGGACGGTGAGCGGGCGGAGACGCAGTTGGCGGGGCTGCGGGAGATCGACCGGCAGCTGCGGGCGGGCCGGCAGCCGCCGATGTTCCTGCTCGGCATCGGTGATGAGGGGAACGGGCGCGCGATCGTTTCTTACGGGAATCCGGATACGGCGCGGAATGTTTCGGCTTATGTGCCGGGGTTGAATACTTCGTTGGATGCGGATTTTGCGAAGAATGACCTTAAGCGAGCTCGTGATACGGCGATCGGAATGCAGCAGCACGACCCATCTAGTGCGGCGATCGTCTGGCTTGGTTACGACGCGCCGCAATCTCCGGATGGTTTGGACAGTCTTGACGTAATGGGCGATGAGCGGGCCGAGAAAGGTGGATTAGCCTTCCATGGTTTCATGGGTGGCATTTCTGCCACAAATGAGAACGAGGATCCGCATATGACGGCGATCGGGCATTCATACGGTTCGCGCACAGTGGGTGCTGCGACGCAGCATGAAGACGGCATTCCAGGGGTTGATGACATCGTCCTGGTGGGCAGTCCGGGAGTCGGTGTAGATCGCGCGGATGACCTTGGTGTGGGTAAGGGGCACGTCTTCGTTGGTGCAGCAGAGAACGATGTTGTGACAAAGCTTCCTTCGAAGCAGCAGGGTGCGGTTGGTGCGGTTGGCTGGGCTGCTGCGGGCCCTGCTGGTGCCTACCTGCTCGGTGAGATCGCCGACAAGGAAGACGATGATCTTTGGTTTGGCAAGGATCCTGCCAGCGAGGCGTTCGGTGCCAGGAGATTTCCCGTAGATGACGGGCCAAGGCTTGTTAGCGGTCACGGCCTATCTATCGATGCGCACTCTCAGTATTTCGATCCGGATCGAGATGCTTCATCCGCGAACAGCATTGCTCTGGTTGCGGCTGGGCAATCTCGGAGGCTCAAGGCCGAGGAGTATCGATGATGGATCGCGTTTTGCGATGCACGGTGACGCTAATCCTAAGCGCAGTTCTGTCCGGATGCGTAATAAGCGAGAAGAGGGCGGACATGGACATGCAGTCAGCTGCGGACCACGCAGACGGGATTATGGATGCAACACTGGCGAGCATTGAGCCGTCTGTTGAGTGGGCTCACGGGCCCACCACCACAGGTAGCTGTGATGTGACCCGGCGCCGATCGGTAATGACTGTTGTGTCTGACGAACGGCGGGGTAGTTTCCTGGGGTTGGTGGAGAGGGTTTGGCGGAAACGTGATTACAGAATCAAGGGGGTCAACAATGACCGAGATTCGCCCGCGATCTATGGGCAAACCCGTGACGGGTTCGGCGTGAGCCTTATCTTCGGGGGAGGGCAAGCCTTCTTCGAAGTGGACAGTCCCTGCGTGGAGGAGTCCGAAGTCGCTGAGTCGACGACACCTCCCAACGGCCCCTCCTACGAAGGCATCTACCCGATCCCCCGCCCCAACGTCCACTCCGACTTCTGGTCCGCCGGGGCCTCCTGACGGCTCGTCCCTGCCCCCAATGACCGGAACGGCATGGTCGGTGGGGGTAAGGGACGGCTGATTGACCTCAGGTTGAGTCCAGCATTGGGCCCTAGGGCCCATGCACAACCCCGCAGCGTTGTGGTCGCATACGGATACCGGGGGAACCGTCGCTGCGCCTGCTCACAAAGCTGGGGAGACTCTTCGTGTCTGGCATAGGAGAAGTAGCGTTACCGGATGGTGCTGACGTAGGCACCCCCGAGGTCCGCCCGGGCAGACAACCGCTGTCGCGCCCCTTGCAGGCGGTACTGACTCTCGTCCGATTACTCTTTGTCGTCACGATCGTCGGCGCGTTCAACGTGTTGCTCGTGGCGTCCTCGGCCGACGCGGTGGACGGTCGGCTGCTCGGCATGTTGCTGTACGCCGTGCTTCCCGGCATCACCGGGTTCGTGTTGTCGCTGTACGTACGCGCCGGAGGCGTCCGCATCTGGTGCGGGCTGCTCGCCGTTCACGCCTGGCTCGTGCTCGGCGCGCTCGCGACGCTCAACGACGCGGACAACAGCCGGGGCGTGATGCAACTGGTGCTGCCGGTAGCCGTTCTCGTCCTCCTGTGCCTGCCCCGGTCCCGCGCGTGGTTCAGGCTCGCCCCCGAACAGCGCGTCGAGCACCGCCCGTTCCACATACCCCAGTTGGCCAGATGGCGCTTGGACACCGGGCAGTCCGCTCTGGAGTACGTGGGCCTGGTCCTCGTCGTCGCGGCTCTCGTCGGCGGCCTCCTGGCCACCGGGGTCGGTGGGCCGGTGTCCGGTCGATTCCGCGGTGCCGTCTGCCAGGTGACCGGGAATGCCTGCCCTTCGCCCCAGGTCGTCGCCGACGGCGGCAGTGATGTGAAGGGCGGCGGCGTCCGGAGCAGGTCCAGCTCCGGTGACGGGTTCGAAGGCGCGACCGTGGCCGGGGGAACTGACTCCGGGGGGACTGACTCCGGCGGAGCCGATTCCAGTGGAGCAGATTCCGGCGGAGCCGAATCCAGTGGAAGCGATTCCGGCGGAGCCGACTCCGGTGCGACCGAGAGCGGTGGGTCCGACGCGACCGGAGGCAACGCCGCCGGCGGAAACGCCAACGGCGTCGGCGGCAACGCCAACGGGGCCGCCAACTCCGACACTTCCAGCAAGTCCGGAACCTCCGGCGCCTCCGACCCGGCCGCCGGTTCGGGCAGAACCGCCGGTTCTTCTTCAGGAGTCGACGCGGGTAGACAAGCCTCGAAACCCGGCTCCGACCGCGGCTCCGACGGCAACTTCTTCACCGGGCTCGTCGGTGGTGACGGGCTGCTGGGCGACGTGACCGGGGCCGTCGACACCATCGCGCACCCCGTCGACACCGCCAAGGGCGTCGCCCACCAGTACGCCCAGGCCGCCAACAAGTCCGGTGGCAAATGGGGCAACGGCCAGTACGTGGCCGCCGCGTGGGACGTGGCCAAGGGGTCCGGCGGGGTCGGTGGTGTCACCGGCCTGCCCGGTTCGGGTACGCGCGTAGAGTCCGCGGTCCGGGACTCCGAGCGGCAGTACCTCAACGACCGCATTCCGACCGGTTCCAGCGCCGCCGGCCGCAAGGCCTGGTGGAACGGGCTGACGCAGCAGGAGCGTGACCGGTACCTGGAGCTCTCCCCGGACCGGATCGGCGCCCTGGACGGCATTCCGGTCGCCGACCGGGACACGGCCAACCGCCGGCACCTGCCCGATCTGATCGAGAAGCTGGAGGGGCAGACCGACAAGCAGTCGAAGGAGCAACTGGCCGGGCTCCGCGAGATCGAGCGGCAGCTGAAGGAGGACAGCCAGCCCCCGATGTACCTCATCGGCATCAGCGACGAGGGCCAGGGGCGGGCGATCGTCTCGTACGGGAACCCCGACACCTCGCAGAACGTGTCGGCCTACGTCCCTGGACTGAACACCTCCCTCGACGAGGAGTTCGCGAAGAACGACCTCAAGCGCGCCCGTGACACGGCGATCGGCGCCCAGGGGTACGACCCGTCCAGCGCGGCGATCGTCTGGCTCGGGTACGACACACCGCAGGCCCCCGACGGGCTGCAGAGCCTGGCCGTCGCGGGTACCGGGCGGGCGGAGAAGGGCGGTGCCGCCTATTACGACTTCATGGGCGGCATCGCGGCCACCCACCAGGGCAAGGATCCGCACATCACGGCGATCGGGCACTCCTACGGCTCCCGTGCCGTCGGCGCCGCGACCCAGCGGCTCAACGGGATTCCGGGGGTGGACGACATCATCCTCGTCGGCAGCCCCGGGGTGGGCGTGGACCACGCCGTGGATCTCGGGGTCGGGGCGGCGCACGTCTACGTCGGCGCCGCGGCCAACGATCCGGTGACCCAGCTCCCGTCCAAGACGCAGGTGGCGGTGGGCGCGATCGGGATGATCCTGGGCGGGCCGGCCGGCGCGTACGTGGCCGGGGACCTGGCCGATCCGGGCGACGACGATCTCTGGTTCGGCAAGGATCCGGCGAGCAAGGCGTTCGGGGCCGTACGGTTCCCCGTGGATCCGGGCAAGCCGCTCGTCAGCGGTGACGGGGTGAGCTTCGACGCGCACTCGAACTACTTCAATCCGGTGCGGGACGCGATGTCCGCCGACAGCATTGCTCTTATCGTGTCGGGACATGCCGACCGGCTCAAGATGGAGGAACAGCGATGAGCCGAAGGTTCCAGATCATCGCGGTGGCTCTGGCAGCCGGTTTCACGCTGTCCGCCTGTGGCAGCGAGACGGCTTCGTCGGGCGGGAGCGTGGGGGCCGGCGCCTCCGAGAGCCCGAGCGGCAGCAAGGGGAAGAGCATGGACATGCAGGGGGCTGCCGAGCACGCCGACGGCATGCTCGACGCCGTACTGAAACAGATCGACCCGAAGGTGCAGTGGGCCCACGGCCCGACGACCAAGGGCAGCTGTGACGTGACCCGCAGACGGACCGTCATGACCATCGTGTCCGCGGACCGCCGGCAGACCTTCCTCGACCAGGTCGAGAAGTTCTGGCGGACGAGCGAGTACCGCATCAAGGCAAAGAACGACGACGCGGTGTTCCCGGCGGTCTACGCGGTGACGAAGGACGGTTTCGGCATCAGCGTGAGCGTGCGTGCCAAGGGGCAGGCCTTCTTCGAGGCGGACACCCCCTGTGTGAAGGAGTCGAAGGTTGCCGACTCCGCGTCCAAGCCGAACGGGCCCGCGTACCGGGGTGTCTATCCGCTCCCCGGTCCCAACGTGCGGTCCGACTACTGGTCCGCGGGGCAGGCCTGAGGAGCAGTCGGAGGGATGGGGCCGGAGCCCGGCGGGCGGAAGCGAGCCGGGCATGAGCACGGCACGCCCGGTACGGCGCAGATCCGTGCGCCGTACCGGGCGTCCTGTGCGCCGGGCCGTGATCCCGGTGACCCCGGCGACCCGGGATTGCACCCGCATTGACCCCTGATTGACCCGGATGACTCGTACACACCCTCGAAACCGGCCATGAACGCCGCACCGATGGGGGATGGTTGAGGTGTGCGGAAATTCTGGATGGCTGGTGGGATCGGCGTCGGCGTCGCCATGTGCTTCGTGGCGCTGCTCGTCGTCGGTACGTACTCCGCCGCGGCCGGTCTCGGCGGCGGTGGGGGCGGTGCCGTGGGTCTGGCCAAGGGGGCCGTGCCCGCCAGGTACCAGCCGCTCGTCCAGAAGTGGGGCAACCTCTGTCCCGCCATCAATCCCGCCCTCCTCGCCGCCCAGCTCTACCAGGAGAGCGGCTGGAACCCGCGGGCGCGGAGCCCGGCCGCCGCTCAGGGCATCGCCCAGTTCATCCCGGGGACCTGGGCCTCGCACGGGGTCGACGGGGACCAGGACGGTGACCGTGACGTCTGGGACCCCGCCGACGCGATTCCGTCCGCCGCCTCGTACGACTGCGAGCTCGCCGGGTACGTGAAGAAGGTCCCCGGCGACGCCACGAACAACATGCTGGCCGCCTACAACGCCGGTGCGTACCGCGTCATCAAGTCCGGCGGCGTCCCGGCCATCGCGGAGACACAGAACTACGTCAAGATCATTCGGACCCTGGAGAAGAGCTTCGCCCGGCCCGTCGGGCGGGTGCAGCCCTCGCAGCAGGCGGCTGGCGCCATCTACTTCGCGCAGAAGAAGCTCGGCACGAAGTACCTGTGGGGCGGCAACGGCACCCCGGAGCAGGGCGGGCGGTTCGACTGTTCGGGGCTGACCCAGGCCGCGTACCGGACCGTGGACATCGAGCTGCCGCGGGTGGCGAACGACCAGTACAACGCCGGTCCGCACCCCTCGCGCGAGGAACTGCTCCCCGGGGACCTGGTGTTCTTCTCGGACGACCTGACCAACTCGCGGGCCATCCATCACGTCGGCCTCTACGTCGGGGGCGGGTACATGATCAACGCCCCGTACACCGGTGCCGTCATCCGCTTCGACAAGATCGACACGCCCGACTACTTCGGTGCGACACGCGTCACCAAGGACGGTGCCGCGGCACTTCCGACCACCCGGCCCGCGGCCTGACATCCGGGCGCCGGTGGCCGGAACTCTCCGTGAAGCCTGGGCCCTGAGCTGCGACGATGAGTCACTCTTCGATAACGTCATGGTGATCATTCGGTGGAGAGTGGAACGTACGCACGGGACGCGTCGTTCTCTGGTTGGACCGGGGCCGCAGCCACTGACCTAGCGTCGCCCCCACGCACGTGAGTGATCGAACCGAACACGGGGGTTCGTCAAAGCGGCGCACATGGGTGTGCGTCGCAGCAGCAGACAAGGCAAGGGGCCGCGGCAGATGGCTGGACTCGCACTGGATGGGTCGAACCCCGATGTCAGCCTGCTCTACGACATCAACGGACTCGCCAGATCCGCTCCCACCTGGTTCGACCGGATCATGGAGTTCGTCGGCGAGTACGGAATCATGCTCGGCATGGTCCTGGTGGTCCTGTGGTGCTGGTGGAGCGTCCGCCGGCGCGGCACGGCCGAGGACTCGGTGACCGCGGTCGCCGGGCTCGTCTGGGCGCCGCTCGCCGCCGGGATCGCCCTGCTGATCAACATCCCGATCCGCGGTTTCGTCGAACGGCCCCGGCCCTTCAAGGACCACCAGGGGCTGGAAGTCCTGGTCGACGGGAAGAACGACTTCTCCTTCGTCAGCGACCACGCCACCATGGCGATGGCCCTCGGCGTCGGGCTCTTCGTGGCGAACCGGAAGTTCGGCATCGCGGCGATCGCGCTCGCCCTGCTGGAGGGGTTCTGCCGGATCTACATGGGCGTCCACTACCCGACCGACGTCATCGGCGGCTTCGCGCTCGGCACGGCCGCCGCGCTGCTCCTCGCGCCCCTCGCGATGATGCTGCTGACCCCGCTGATCGGCGCCGTCGCCCGGTCCGGCCGGGTGGGCCGGCTCGTCCGGTCGCGCCGGCCGCTCGCCCCTTCCGTGGCGGGGGGCCGGGGCGAGGCGCTCGGGATCCCCGAGCCGCGGCCCGGTTCGGGCGGCGGCTCGGAGGGCGAGAAGGGCCTCGCGGCCTAAGCGCAGGCCTAAGGGCTGTCCCGCAATTCCTGGCGGGCGCACGACGACAACTACGGCACCTCGCCGCGTTGTCGAAACGCCCGAATACGTCCAGTATGCGGGCGCCTCTCCGCCTTGCGATGCACCGCATCTGACGCCGCGCGCTGATCCACCAGGAATTGCGGGACAGCCCTTAGGGGCTGTCCCGGAAGTCCCGCCTGCTCGGTGACGCCCGGCACGGCCCGGTCCCGCGGGGTGCCCCGCGGTTCACAGCGACTGCGGGTACGTGAACACGTCCTCCGGGTCGTACTGCTTCTTCACCTCGCCGAGTCGGCCTGCCGCCGATCCGTAGTAGGCCTGCCGCCAGTCCGTCAGCTTCGGGTCGCCGTAGTTCTGGTACGCCGCCCCCGAGGCGTACCGGCGCAGCGCGGAGTGGGTGTCTTTCAGCCACTTCTGCTGATCCGTGCCGGCCGTGCCCGCACGCCAGGCGCCGATGTACTGGGCGAGCATCCGTGAACGCCGGTGGACGAACGCGGTGGCCTGCGGGTCGACGCGGTTGACCGCCCCGCCCAGCGCGGTGAGGGCGACCGATCCGCCGCCGCCCTGGTCCTCGCCGATCCGGGTGAAGGCCTCGGTCCGGTCGAGCAGGGCCTGGATGCCGGCCGGCGGCAGCGAGCGGTCGTAGAAGTCGGATGCCGCCGCGTACGTCTCGCGCTGGAGCGAACCCTGCGGGGAGCGGCCCGGGGTGGTGCCGGGCAGGTGGCACTGGTCGTCGGTGATGCCCGAGCAGCCCGCGTACACGAGCATCGCCTCCTGGTAGCTGCGGCGGCGCAGCGAGACCGAGGCCGCCGAGGCGCCGATCCGGTCGGCGAGGCGGTCGACGGCGTTCTGCAGATCGCCGTACGTGCCGAGGCTGAAGGCCGAGACCGACACCGTCGGACTGCCGCCGCCCGGTCCCGCCGCGACATGGGCCGAGGACCAGATCTCGTCCGGCTGGTCCGGGCCCCACTCCTGCCAGGCCGTCAGGACGGCCCGGGCGCGCGACCACGGCCAGGACATGTAGGCGGAGACGGTCTGCGGGGCGGAGCGGGTGCGGAAGCGGAGTTCGGTGACGACGCCGAAGTTGCCGTTGCCCGCGCCGCGCAGCGCCCAGAACAGGTCCGGGTGGTGCTTGGCGTCGGCGGTGAGGGTCTTGCCGTCGGCGGTGACGAGGGTGGCGGCGGTGAGGCTGTCGCACGTCAGGCCGTAGGCCCGGGAGACGACGCCGTGGCCGCCGCCGAGGGTCAGGCCGGAGATGCCGACCGTGGGGCAGGAGCCGCCGGGGATCGTCAGGCCGTGCGCGGCGAGGCCCTGGTAGACGTCGAGGAGCCGGGCCCCCGCGCCGATCGTGCCGTCCCCGCCGACGCGGTTCAGTGACGAGACGTCGACGACCAGCCGCCCGGTGCCGCTCGACCAGCCGCCGTAGGAGTGTCCGCCGCCGCGGATGGAGACGGGCACGGAGGCGCGGCGGGCGAAGGCCAGGCACTCGCGGATGTCGGCCTCGTGCCGGACGTAGGCGACCGCGGCCGGTTTCTGGCCGTCGTAGCGGGTGTTGTAGAGCTGACGGGCGGTCGGATAGTCCGCGTCGTCGGGGCGTACGAGGGAACCGGCGAGGCTCTTGGCCAGCGCCGGCCAGTCCGCGGCCACGGCCGACGCGCTCTTCGACGGTGTCGCCGGGGAAGCGGTGCTCCCCGTGGGGGCCGGGGTGGAGCCGCCGGCCGGTGCGCCGGGGTCCTTGCTGTCGCAGGCGGTTGCGGTGGCGCCGGTGAGTACGGCTGCGGCGCCGGCGGTCAGGACGGTGCGCCGCTTCAGCAGGGTCATCGGACCTCCGGTGTGGGGGGAGAGGAAGCGAGCCGTCCCTGGGAGAGGGAGGAGGGAGGAGTGGGGGGTGAGGAGGGTGCGGTGGTCAGAGCGTCGATGCTCTGTGTTCCTCGGCGTCCGTGCGGGCCCGGTCGCGGGACCGGCGGGCCGGTCCCGACCAGCCGCAGCCGCAGCGGGCGGTGCAGAACGAACCGCGTTCGACGGTGGTGGGTTCGTGGGAGGGCCGGGCCGGTGGGACGGCCGGCGGGCCCTCTGCGGTGTGTTGGTCGTACACGCGTCCACGGTACTGGGCGGGGCCGTCCGGCGGTGAGGGGTGTGCGAGCGGCGTTACGGGGGGCTGGGGCTGTCGTTATGCGGAACGGGTGGGGGGCTCGGGCAGGCGGTCGGCGTTGGGGGTTGGCAGGCGATGGTGGTGCAGCAGCACAGGGCCGGAGGCGGGGCGCGCGCTGTGTGCGCCCTCGCCGTGATGGGCGTGATGGCGACGGCCGCCGGGTGTGCCGGGGGCGGGGGCGGGGATCGTGCCGCGGCCGACGACCGGGCCGGCGCCGGGGCCGTCGAAGCGGTGCGGCAGGCGGCGGCGGTGCTCGTGGGAACGGGTTCCGCGGCCGGGAGCGCCGAGGTGAGCACGTCGATGGAGACGGCGTCCGGCGGCACCCGGGTGACGATCAGGGGCAAGGGGACGTACGACTTCCGCACCCAGTCCGGCCGGCTCAAGGTCGTGCTGCCGCAGGACGCGGCGGGCGAGGAGGAGCACCGGCCCATCACGGAGCTGCTGGCCCCGGGCGCGCTCTACATGATGAACCGCGGCGCCGGGGTGCCCGCGGACAAGTGGGTGCGGATCGACACGACGGCCCTGGCGGACGGCAATCTGGTGACCGGCGGGGTGACCGATCCGATGGCCGCGGCCGAGCTGCTGCGCGGGGTGCGGGCGGTGACGTACGTGGGGGAGAGCGATCTGGCCGGGGTCACCGTGCGGCACTACCGGGGGACGGCCGACATCGGACGGGCCGCGCGCCAGGCGTCGGCCGCCTCGCGGGGGGCGCTGACGGCCGCGGCGAAAGGGTTCAGCACGGACGCGGTGCCGTTCGACGCGTATCTGGACGAGCAGGGCCGGCTGCGCAAGGTGCGGCACCGGTTCAGCTTCGCCAACGAGGGACCGGACCGGGAGGTGGTGTCGACGACGCTGCTGTACGGGTTCGGGGTGCCCGTCTCCGTACCGCTGCCGGACGAGCGCGACATCTACACCGGGGAGATCGACACCGGGGAGAGCGGGCAGGGGCGGCGGGAGTGACCGCCGGGCGCGGGCGCTGCCCCGGGGCAGCGGTCGCGGCATGATCCGGACGAGAGGTCCTAGGCATCTGGCGGCGGCGAAATGGTCCGTCCGTGCCATGCGCGGTGTGTGTTCCGCTCCCTACCCTAGGAAGCCGGCGACGGCAGTGAGAGGTGAGTGACGTGGTGACGCTCAGCGCGCGGACCGTATCGGACCATGTGGCCCTCGCCGAGATCGAGCTGTGCGGCGAGCTCATGATCGCGGCGTCGGCGGCGATCGGGGAGCGGCTCAGCGCGGACCGGATCGACGAGGTGCTCGACGTGAAGGTGATCACCGAACGCACCACCGTCCCCCGGCAGGCGGACCACCGGGGGTGACGGGGGAGGGGGCGACGGGCGGGAAGCCGGCCCCGGTCAGGTGCGCAGCAGACGGGCGATGGCCTTGGTGGCCTCCTCGACCTTCGCGTCGATCTCCTCGCCGCCCTTGACCGCGGCGTCGGCGACGCAGTGGCGCAGGTGCTCCTCCAGCAGCTGGAGCGCGAAGGACTGGAGCGCCTTGGTGGACGCCGACACCTGGGTGAGTATGTCGATGCAGTAGACGTCCTCGTCGACCATCCGCTGCAGGCCGCGGATCTGGCCCTCGATGCGGCGCAGCCGCTTGAGGTGTTCGGCCTTCTGGTGGTGGTAGCCGTGTATCCCGCGGTCGTGGTCGGTGATGATCGCGTCCGTGTCCGCGGGGGCCGTGGCGCCCGTGCCGTCCGGCGACCGATCCGCCTCGGTGGCCTCGGTGGTGGTCATTACTGCCTCCCGTTTTCCCTTTACCCTGCCGTTTATATACCCCTGGTGGGTATATCCTAACGAATTCAGCTGAAACGTGACCGGGGGCCCGTGCTGATCACTGTGCCTGATGCGCGACACTGAAGAATGCCGGTTAGCCGTGGCCGGATGATGCGCCTAGCATCAGCCTGACCGAATCCAAAGCACCCCGAGGACCCCACGTGCGCTTTCGTCTGACCCCCAGGGAGACGAGCTTCTACGACATGTTCTCCGCATCCGCGGACAACATCGTCACGGGCTCGAAACTCCTGATGGAACTGCTCGGGGCGGATTCTGCCTCCCGAGTCGAGATCGCGGAGCGCATGCGGGCAGCGGAGCACGCGGGGGACGATGCCACCCACGCGATCTTCCACCAGCTGAACTCCTCCTTCATTACGCCGTTCGACCGCGAGGACATTTACAATCTCGCCTCGTCGCTCGACGACATCATGGACTTCATGGAGGAGGCCGTCGACCTGGTCGTGCTGTACCAGGTCGACGAGCTCCCGAAGGGCGTCGAGCAGCAGGTCGAGGTGCTGGCACGCGCGGCGGAGCTGACCGCCGCAGCCATGCCGAACCTGCGGACCATGGACAACCTCACCGAGTACTGGATCGAGGTCAACCGCCTGGAGAACCAGGCCGACCAGATCCACCGCAAGCTGCTCGCCCAGCTCTTCAACGGCAAGTACGACGCCATAGAGGTGCTGAAGCTGAAGCAGATCGTGGACGTGCTGGAAGAGGCTGCCGACGCGTTCGAGCACGTCGCGAACACGGTGGAGACCATCGCGGTCAAGGAGTCCTGAACCACGTGGACACCTTTGTACTGGTCGTGACCATCGGCGTCGCGCTCGGATTCACGTACACGAACGGCTTCCACGACTCGGCGAACGCGATCGCCACGTCGGTCTCCACCCGGGCGCTGACCCCCCGTGCGGCCCTGGCCATGGCCGCGGTGATGAACCTCGCCGGTGCGTTCCTCGGCAGCGGCGTCGCCAAGACCGTCAGTGAGGGTCTGATCGCGACGCCCGAGGGCGACAAGGGGATGGGAATCCTCTTCGCCGCCCTCGTCGGCGCGATCATCTGGAACCTGATCACCTGGTACTTCGGCCTGCCGTCGTCGTCCTCCCATGCCCTGTTCGGCGGCATGGTCGGCGCCGCGCTCGCGGGCGGCACGCTGGTGCACTGGGACGGGGTGCTCGACAAGGTCGTCATCCCGATGTTCATCTCGCCGGTGATCGGCCTGGTGGTCGGCTATCTGGTGATGGTCGCCATCATGTGGATGTTCCGGCGGTCCAACCCGCACAAGGCCAAGCGCGGTTTCCGCATCGCGCAGACGGTCTCGGCCGCGGGCATGGCGCTCGGCCACGGTCTGCAGGACGCGCAGAAGACGATGGGCATCGTGGTGATGGCCCTGGTCATCTCCGGCCACGAGACGTACAGCGACCCGATCCCGGTCTGGGTGAAGCTGGTCTGCGCGCTGATGCTGTCGCTGGGTACGTACGCCGGCGGCTGGCGCATCATGCGGACGCTCGGCCGGAAGATCATCGAGCTGGACCCGCCGCAGGGCTTCGCCGCGGAGACGACGGGGGCGTCGATCATGTTCGGTTCGGCGTTCCTGTTCCACGCGCCGATCTCGACGACGCACGTGATCACCTCGGCGATCATGGGTGTGGGCGCGACCAAGCGGGTGAACGCGGTCCGCTGGGGTGTCGCGAAGAACATCATCCTGGGCTGGTTCATCACGATGCCGGCCGCGGCGCTGGTCGCCGCGGCGAGCTACGGGATCGTCCTGCTGCTGTTCGGCTGACCGCCGGCCGGTCCACCGTACGAACGGGTCCGCCCCGCTCTCCTCACGGAGAGCGGGGCGGACCCTTCGCCTTGTGGTGGCACCGCCATGCAGCACCCCAAGGCCGTCAGGGGGACCGGTCAGCCGAAGCGGCCGGAGATGTAGTCCTCCGTGGCCTGGACCGACGGGTTGGAGAAGATGCGCTCGGTCTCGTCTATCTCGATGAGCTTGCCGGGCATGCCGACCGCCGCGAGGTTGAAGAACGCCGTGCGGTCCGAGACACGGGCCGCCTGCTGCATGTTGTGCGTCACGATGACGATCGTGAAGCGCTCCTTCAGCTCACCGATCAGGTCCTCGATGGCGAGGGTGGAGATCGGGTCCAGGGCGGAGCACGGCTCGTCCATCAGCAGGACGTCCGGCTCGACCGCGATGGCGCGGGCGATGCACAGCCGCTGCTGCTGACCGCCGGAGAGACCGGAGCCGGGCTTGTTCAGCCGGTCCTTGACCTCGTTCCACAGGTTCGCGCCGCGCAGCGACTTCTCCACGATGTCGCCCAGGGCGCTCTTGCGGTACTTGCCGTTCAGCCGCAGGCCCGCCGCCACGTTGTCGAAGATCGACATGGTGGGGAACGGGTTCGGGCGCTGGAAGACCATGCCGACCGTGCGGCGCACGGTGACCGGGTCGACGTTCGATCCGTACAGGTTCTCGTCGTCCAGCAGCACCTTGCCCTCGACGCGGCCGCCGGGGGTGACCTCGTGCATCCGGTTCAGGGTGCGCAGGAAGGTGGACTTGCCGCAGCCGGACGGGCCGATGAAGGCGGTCACCGAGCGGGGCTCCACCGTCATCGAGATGTCGTCGATCGCCTTGTGGCTGCCGTAGTAGGCCGAGAGGCCGCTGATGTCGATGCGCTTGGCCATCTGAATCACTGCTTTCCGTGGCCTCAGCGGCCGGTCTTCGGGGCCTTCCAGCGGGCGATGCCGCGGGCCACCAGATTGAGGATCATGACGAAGGCGATCAGGACCAGGGCGGCGGCCCATGCGCGGTCGTAGGACGCGGCCTCACCGATCTTGTACTGCTCGTAGATGTAGAACGGCAGTGACGACTGGGCGCCTTCGAAGGGGTTCGGGTTGATCAGCTGGCTGCCGAAGACCAGCAGGATGATCGGCGCGGTCTCGCCTGCGATGCGCGCGACGGCGAGCATGACGCCGGTGGCGATGCCGCCGATCGCGGTCGGCAGGACCACCTTCAGGATGGTGCGCCACTTCGGGATGCCGAGGGCCAGGGACGCCTCGCGGAGCTCGTTCGGTACGAGCTTCAGCATCTCCTCGGTGGAGCGGACCACGACCGGGATCATCAGGATCGTCAGGGCCAGGGCGCCCATCAGACCGGAGGGTTCGAGACCCGCGATCAGCATGATCGAGAGGATGAACAGACCGGCCACGATGGACGGGATGCCCGTCATCACGTCGACGAAGAAGGTGACGGCCCTGGCGAGCGCGCCCTTGCCGTACTCCACCAGGTAGACCGCGGTGAGCAGGCCGAGCGGGGCGGAGATCACCGTGGCGATGCCGACCTGCTCCAGGGTGCCGATCAGGGCGTGGTAGACACCGCCGCTGGCCTCGGGTCCGAGGACGCCGGCCATCGAGTGGGTCAGGAAGTAGGGGTCCAGGCGCTCGGAGCCGCGGCTGATGGTCGTCCAGAGCAGCGAGGCCAGCGGGACGACGGCGATCAGGAAGCAGACCCACACGAGGCTGGTGGCGAGGCGGTCCCTGGCCTGGCGCTGGTTCTCGACGACGGTGGTCGCGACGTACGAGATCGTCAGGAAGAGCAGTGCGGAGATCAGGCCCCACTGGACGCGGCTGTGCCAGCCGGCGGCCACGCCGATGCCGACGCCCAGGGCGATCGACACGACGGCGAAGCCGAGCGGGGCCAGGCGGGGCAGGGTCCGGCTGCTGAGGCTGTTGCGCGGCGCGGCGGGCGCGGGGGGCGTCGGGCGGTCCTGGACGCTGGTGGATGCGTGGCTCATGCGTTGGCCCCCGAGTACTCCTTGCGGCGGGCGATGATGAGCCGCGCGGCGCCGTTGACCAGCAGGGTGAGGACGAAGAGGACCAGGCCGGAGGCGATCAGGGCGTCGCGCCCGAACGCGTCGGCCTCGCCGAACTTCGCGGCGATGTTCTGGGCGAACGTCCCGCCGCCCGGATTGAGCACGTGCAGCGAGATGAGGAAGCTCGGCGACAGGACCGTGGCGACGGCCATCGTCTCGCCGAGCGCGCGGCCCAGGCCCAGCATGGACGCGGAGATCACGCCGGAGCGGCCGAACGGCAGCACCGAGAGGCGGATGACCTCCCAGCGGGTGGCGCCGAGGGCGAGCGCGGCCTCCTCGTTCATCTTCGGGACCTGGAGGAAGACCTCGCGGCTGACGCTGGTCACGATCGGCAGGATCATGATCGCGAGCAGGATGCCGACGGTGAACAGCGAGCGGGCGACGCCGATCTCGGTCTTCTCGAAGATGTACGTCCAGCCGAAGAACTGGTCGAGCCAGAGGTTCAGGCCCTCCAGGTACGGCACCAGGACGAGCGCGCCCCAGATGCCGTAGACGATGCTGGGCACCGCGGCGAGCAGGTCGATCACGTACGCGATCGGACCGGCGAGCTTGCGCGGTGCGTAGTGCGAGATGAAGAGGGCGATGCCGACAGCGATCGGAACCGCGATGGCCATCGCGATGATCGAGCTGATGACGGTGCCGAAGAGCAGGACGGCGATGCCGAAGACGGGCGGGTCGCCGGCCGGGTTCCAGTCGAAGGTGGTGAGGAAGTTGCCCTCGTCCCCGGAGATGGCGATCGCTGCGCGGTAGCTGAGGAACACGGCGATCGACGCCATGATCACGAGCAGCAGGATGCCCGAGCCGCGGGAGAGGCCCAGGAAGATCCGGTCACCGGCGCGGCCGGTGGACTTGGCGCGGGCGCGCCTGCCCGGCGGGGCCGGTGGAAACTCTGTCTGCGTGGTGGAAGCCATGGTCTTTCCGGTCTGTGTGGGGGAGCGGGGCTCCCCTGGCGGCGGTGCACCGGATGGGGGTGGCGGACCGGTCCGGAGGGGTGCACCGGACCGGGCCGCCTGTTGCGTCGTACGTCTTGCGTCGTGCTCGTTACGAGAGGCCGGCGACCGTCTCGCGGACCTTGGCGTTGATCGCCTCGGGGATCGGGGCGTAGCCGGCCTCGGTGAGGAGCTTCTGGCCGTCCGCGGAGGCGGTGTAGGTCAGGAAGGACTTCACGGTGCCGAGGGTGTCGGCCTTGTTGCCGGTGTCGCAGACGACCTCGTACGTCACCAGGACCAGCGGGTAGGCGCCGTCGGCCTTGGTGGTGTAGTCGAGGTCGAGCGCCAGGTCCTTGCCGGTGCCCTTGACCTTGGCGGCGGCGATGGCCTTGGAGGCGTTCTCCGAGGAGGCCTTCACCGGGGCGGAGCCGCCGGTGTTGATGTCGACCGTGGTGATCTGCTGCGAGGCGGCGTAGGAGAGCTCGAAGTAGCCGATCGAGCCGTCCACCTGCTTCACCTGGGTGGCGACACCGGAGGAGCCGGTCGCGCCCTGGCCGCCGGGGGCCGGCCACTTCTTCTCGGGCTCGTACTTCCAGTCGGACGGGGCCGTGGCGCTCAGGTACTTGCCGAGGTTCTGCGTGGTGCCGGAGTCCTCGGAGCGGTGGAAGGCCTGGATTGCCTTGTCCGGCAGCTTGGCGTCCGGGTTGAGCTTGGCGATCGCCTCGTCGTTCCACTTCTTGATCTTCGTGTCGAAGATCTTGGCGAGGGTGGGGGCGTCCAGGGTCAGGCTGTCGACACCCTCCAGGTGGAAGCCGACCGCGATCGGGCCGCCGACCATCGGGAGGTTGATGCCCTGGCCGGTCTTGCAGATCTTCTTCGAGTCGGCGACCTCCTCGGGCTTCAGCGCCGAGTCGGAGCCGGCGAAGCCGACGGTGCCCTGGTTGAAGGCGACGATGCCCTCGCCGGACGAGGAGGAGTTGTAGTTGATCTCCACGCCGGAGCAGGCGGCCATGTACTCCTTGACCCAGAGGTCCATGGCGTTCTTCTGCGCGCTGGAGCCGGAGGCGCGCAGCTGGCCCTTGGCGCCGTCGCACTTGACGTTCGAGGCGGCCTTCGTCTGGCTGGCGTTCCCGCCGGTGTCGCCACCGCTGTTGTTGTCCGAACCGCACGCCGTGAGGACCAGGGCGCCGGAGACGGCGAGGGCACCGAGCGCGGTGGCACGAAGCCGGTTCTTGCGCTGAAGCTTCACTTTCGGGTGTTCCTTCCAGAAGCCGCCGCGGTGGTTTCGGTCTACGACGGCGTGCGAGGTGTGGGTGGTGCGGAAGTCATGTCCGGTGCGGGAGATTCCCGGAGTGGTGCGGTCGTTCGCCGCGCACCGTGTACTGCCGAAATTAGGCAGAACAGGTGAAGCGGTTTGCGGGGGTGAGTGAACGGAAGGTGAACCGTGTCGGGCGGCCCGGTTCCGGGGCGGCGGGGTCCACGGCATGACGGCTCCGGGCGCACGCCACACGCGGGGGCGGCCCGGTCCCGGGCGGCGGATTCCGCCCTCGGACAGCGGGCGGGGCGGAGCGGCCGGCGTTACGCGGCCGGCAGGGTCCGCAGGGCCGCGTCCAGCAGATCGCGGTCGCGGGGCTGGGTCAGGCGGGTGCGGGCGGCCGACGCCGGGAGCCACAGCACGCCGTCCACCTCACTGTTCGGGACGAAGGCGCCCGCCGTGGCCTCGGCGGACCAGTACGTGACCTCCTTCGGGCGGCCGTTCGCGACGTACCGGGCCGTGGGGAGCACGGCACCCGGCACACAGTGGTGGCCCGTCTCCTCCAGGACCTCGCGCAGAGCCGCGTCCCGCGGGGACTCGCCGCGTTTCAGCTTGCCCTTCGGGAACGACCAGTCGTCGTAACGCGGCCGGTGGACGAGGCAGAACTCCACGCCCCCGCCGGCGGACGCGGGCGGGCGGCGCCAGAGCACGCACCCCGCCGCCCGCACCGTGCCGTTCGCCGTCCGGGTCATGGCCGGGTCGCCGCCGCGGTCGCGTACGGCCAGCACTCCCGGAAGACCGACCGCGCCGCCTCCACCTCGTGGCGCTGGTCGGCGTGGAGCACGCCCAGGGCGTACGCGGTCGTCGGCGCGATCCGGGGGGTGCGGGCGGCCGCTGCCGCCGCTGCCGCCGCCTCCGCCGCGTCCCGGTGCAGGTCGAGGGCGTGGCCGGGGCCGGCCAGGACCGGATCGGGGGCGCCGCGTACCACCTCGTGGGCGTACCGGTGCAGGCGCAGCAGCAGCCGGGTCTGGTGCCAGGGCGCGTCGTGCGCCTCGTTGTACGGCTCGGTCGTCCCGTACGGGGGGAGGGCGGCGACGGCGCCGAGCAGGCGCTGCTCGGCGCGGCCGGCCGGGTCGTGCAGCAGGTCGCCGGAGGGGTCGGCGGCCGCGGCGGAGAGCGGGACCTCGGAGGCGAGCAGCGCGACGGCGTCGGCCACCGCGTGGAAGCGGGAGGAGCCGAGCGCCTGGAGCGCGGCGGAGTGGGCGCGGGTCCGGGCCAGGGTCAGCTGGCGCTCCAGCAGCGCCCCGGCGCGGGCGGCGCCGACGCCGAGTACGGCGCGCTCCTTGTCGGCGGAGGCCGAGGCGGAGGCGGAGGCGGAGGCGGTGCCGGACGCGGTACGGGCCGCAGGCAGCGGCGCCCCCGAGAGGCCGTGCAGTGCGTCGAGGAGCCGGTTCAGCCGGTCCGCGTACGCGTGCTCGCGGCCGAGCGTGCCGGACAGCCAGGCCAGCTCGGTGCGCAGCTGCTCGGCCCAGAGCGGGTCGAGCGCGGCCCGGAAGGTGTGCAGGGTGCCGCTGATCCGGCGGGCCGATCGGCGCAGCGCCCAGGCGGCCTGTTCGGCGGCCTGGGGTCCCGCGTCCGTGGGGGCACTGTTCTCGCGGTGCAGACGCAGGCTGCGCAGGAAGTCCGCGGCCTGTGCCCGCAGATACGGTGCGAGCACCGCCCCCGCGGTCACGTCCGCCTGTGTCTGGTGGTCAGGGCGTCGCACGCCGGCGCCTCCGGGCGTCAATGAGCATTTCCTGTACGTGCCGCAGCGGCCGGCCCTCCGCGTCCGTGGCGTGCCGGGTCCAGTTCCCGTCGGGACCCAGGTGCCAGGAGGAGGTGGTGTCGGCCATGCCGGTCTCCAGGAGCCGGCTGAGGGCGGCCCGGTGGGCGGGGTCGGTGACCCGGACCAGGGCCTCGATGCGGCGGTCGAGGTTGCGGTGCATCATGTCGGCGCTGCCGAACCAGACCTCGGGCTCGCCGCCGTTGCCGAACGAGAAGACCCGGGAGTGTTCGAGGAAGCGGCCGAGTATCGAGCGGACCCGGACGTTCTCGGAGAGGCCGGTGACGCCGGGCCGGATCGCGCAGATGCCGCGGACCCAGATGTCGACCGGGACGCCCGCCTGCGCGGCCCGGTAGCAGGCGTCGATGATCGCTTCGTCGACCATCGAGTTGACCTTGATGCGTACATACGCGGGCCGGCCGGCCCGCTGGTTCGCGATCTCCTTGTTGATCCGGACGATCAGCCCGTCGCGCAGGGACTTCGGGGCGACGAGCAGCCGGCGGTAGGTCTCGCGGCGGGAGTAGCCGGAGAGCCGGTTGAAGAGGTCGGAGAGGTCCGCGCCGACCTGCGGGTCGGCGGTGAGCAGGCCGAGGTCCTCGTAGAGCCGGGCCGTCTTGGGGTGGTAGTTGCCGGTGCCGACGTGCGAGTACCGGCGCAGGGTGTCGCCCTCCTGGCGGACGACGAGGGAGAGCTTGCAGTGCGTCTTCAGGCCGACCAGCCCGTAGACGACGTGGCAGCCCGCCTCCTCCAGCTTGCGCGCCCACTTGATGTTGGCCTGCTCGTCGAAGCGGGCCTTGATCTCGACGAGGACGAGGACCTGCTTGCCGGACTCGGCGGCGTCGATGAGGGCGTCCACTATCGGTGAGTCGCCCGAGGTCCGGTACAGCGTCTGCTTGATCGCGAGGACGTCCGGGTCGCCCGCCGCCTGCTCCAGGAAGGCCTGGACGGAGGTGGAGAAGGAGTCGTACGGGTGGTGCAGCAGTACGTCGCGTTCGCGCAGGGCGGCGAAGATGTCGGGCGCGGAGGCGGACTCGACCTCGGCGAGGTCGCGGTGCGTGCCGGCGATGAACTTGGGGAACTTCAGCTCCGGCCGGTCCAGCGACGCTATGCCGAACAGTCCGGTGAGGTCGAGCGGCCCGGGCAGCGGGTAGACCTCGGCGTCGGACACCTTCAGCTCGCGGACCAGCAGGTCCAGCACGTACGGGTCGATGGACTCCTCGACCTCCAGGCGGACCGGCGGCCCGAAGCGGCGTCGCATGAGCTCCTTCTCCAGGGCCTGGAGCAGGTTCTCGGCGTCGTCCTCCTCGACCTCCAGGTCCTCGTTCCTGGTGACCCGGAACATGTGGTGCGCGAGCACCTCCATCCCCGGGAAGAGCTCCTCCAGGTGGGCGGCGATGACGTCCTCGATGGGGACGTAGCGCTGCGGCGAGGCCTCCAGGAAGCGGGTCAGCAGCGGCGGGACCTTGACCCGGGCGAAGTGCCGGTGGCCGCTGACCGGGTTGCGTACGACGACGGCGAGGTTGAGCGAGAGGCCGGAGATGTACGGGAAGGGGTGCGCCGGGTCCACGGCCAGCGGGGTCAGCACGGGGAAGACGCGCTGGCGGAAGAAGGTGAACAGGCGGGCCTGCTCCTTCTCGTTCAGCTCCGGCCAGCGGATCAGCTGGATGCCCTCGTCGGACAGCGCGGGGGCGACGTCCTGCTGGTAGCAGGCGGCGTGCCGGGCCATGAGTTCGCGCGACCGGGTCCAGATCAGGTCGAGGACCTCGCGGGGCTGGAGGCCGGAGGCGGACCGGGTGGCGACACCGGTCGCGATACGGCGCTTGAGGCCCGCGACCCGGACCATGAAGAACTCGTCCAGGTTCGAGGCGAAGATGGCGAGGAAATTAGCCCGTTCGAGGAGGGGGGTCGACGGGTCCTCGGCCAGTTCCAGAACGCGTTCGTTGAATGCGAGCCAGCTGCGTTCCCGGTCCAGGAATCGGCCCTGGGGCAGTTCGTCGCCGTCGGCATCGGGTTCGTACGCGTCGACGTCGGCATCGATGTCGGGGTCGAGATCCGCCGCGGTGGACAGGGCGGCGTGGCCGGCCGACCCGGTGGCGACGGCGTGCGGCCGGTGCGCGGCGAGGGAGCCGACGGACGGCTGGGCGGTGGGCTGGACCGGGACCTCGGAGCTGGGCTGCTGGCTCATGGGCCCATTCTTCCGCGCGGAGTGCTCGGGGGGCGCGTCGGAGGGGGATGAGATCGCGGAGATCGCGTGGTCGGCGCGCTCTCCGCCGGGAATTCTCCCGTTGCGGGGGGTCGGCACAGCTGGCTGCATTGTGTGAGGGTCGCAAGACCGTCTGAATGGCCGGTAACGGCGACATGACATGCAGGAAGCGGTGTGGGCCCGGTCCGGGGGCCGGTGGGGCCCCCGGACGCGGTTCCCCGAGCCTCAGCCGTGCCGTCGGCGCAGCACCCGGAACGTGACGGCGACCAGGGCCGCGGCGAGGACGAGCAGGATGCCGGTCTCGACGAGCTGGAGCGGCCAGAAGTGCGAGGTGGGGTGGTAGTCGATGTAGAACCCGGTCGCGTGGTGCTCCGCCGCGCAGCGGGCCTCCGCAGCGCTGAAGTCCGGCCGGCAGGTCTCCATCGCCAGTCGGCGGCCGTCGGCGGTGATCCGGCCCATGTCGACTTCCCAGGAGTTCCCCTCTAGGCCGCTGATTTCGGTGCTGATCGACGTCCGCAGGGGCCACAGAGCATCTAGCTGGGTGGTCAGTACCACGATGGACGCGCAGGGGGCCAGTACTGCCACGGACATCGCGGGCACCGTGCGGCGGATCAGGACGCCGGCGAGCGCACCGATGGCGAGCCCGAGCAGGGCGCGGCCGACGGGCGCGGTGCCCATGGCGGGGAAGACCAGGGGCGACCACCAGCTGGACGTGTGGTCGAAGTCCAGGTGTGACCGGGCCCAGGCGAAGGCGGCGGACAGGACGGACACCACGGCGATGAGCAGCAGGGCCGGAACGGCGAGCTTGGCCAGCAGCCAGCGGGTCGGGGACACCGACTGCGTCCAGGAGACCTTGTACGACCCGTTCTCGAACTCCCTGGCGATCAGTGGCCCCGCGACGAATGCGCCGACGAACACGGGCAGGAGCAGCATGGCCAGTCCGGTGTACGTGAGCAACGTGCCGAACTCGGACATGGAGTCGCCGAACTCCTGGATCCTGGCATCGCAGCGGGCGCCGCTCGCCCCGGCCGACGAACAGGGGTCGCTCTCGAACGCGTCGGTGACGTGGACGGCCCACAGTGTGTAGCCGACCAGAACGAGGGCCCCGACGAGAGCGAGTGCGCCCGCGGCCCACAGGGCCCGCCGGTGCTGCCGCAGAACGACGCGGGTACTGGCGCGCAGAGTGGGGCCGGACCTGGTAGGGAGGGGCGGTGCGGGTGCGATGGTCGTACTCATGCCGCGCTCACCGCCACTCGGGTCCCGGCGTCCGCGCTCGGCGTGAGCAGGGCGGGTGCGTCGGGGGACCGCAGGTGCGCCAGCAGCAGCTCCTCGAGGGACGGTTCCGTCGTCTCCCAGGCCGAGGTGTCCACCGGACCCTCCTTCCTGACGAGTGCGGTCAGCTGCCGTCCCGTGGTGCGCGACTCCACGACGGTGTGCGGGGACAGGTCCCGCACCGGGCCGGTGAGCAGGGTGTGTGCGGCGAGCAGTTCGTCCGTCTCGCCGCCGAGCCGGATGCGGCCGCCGTCGACCAGGAGAAGGTAGTCGCAGGCGCCCTCCAGTTCGGTGAGGATGTGCGACGACATCACGATGGTCGTGGCGTGCTCGGCCGCCTCCACCATCAGGGCGCCCATCAGCTGGTGCCGGGCCAGCGGGTCGAGATCGGCCATCGGCTCGTCCAGCAGCAGCAGTTCGGGCCGCTTGCCGAGGGCGAGGGCCAGGGCGAGGCGGGTGCGCTGGCCGCCGGAGAGCGAGCGGACCTTCGCATCCCGGGGAAGCGGTGCGGTGATGCGTTCGGCGGCCTCCTGGGACCAGGTGGCCGGGTTGAGTTCGGCACCCGCCCAGAGCGTCTCGGTCACCGTCAACTGCGGGTACAGCGGCTTGTCCTGGGCCACGAAGGCCATCCGGCTACGGGCTTCGGCGGGCGGCGAGCCCAGCACCCGTACCGTTCCCTCGGCGGGCCGCAGGAAGCCCGCGGCGATGCCCAGCAGGGTCGACTTTCCGGCACCGTTGGGTCCGACGAGGGCGCACACGCGCCCGGCGGGCAGCCGGAACGAGCAGTTGCGCAGCGCCCAGCCCCCGCCCCTGCCCCGGTACTTCATGCCGAGGCCGTCGGCCTCGATCGCAGCGCCTGTCATCCGGGCTGATCCCCCTCGAAGGTCGTGTCCAGTACGGCGGTGAAGAGCGCGCTCACGTCGTCCCTGTCCAGGCCGGCGGAGCGGGCCCGGCGGGCCCAGCCGGCGAGTTCGGCGCGCAGCGGGGCGTCATCGGCGGCCGCCGCGCCGCCGAGGGTCCGGGTGACGAAGGTGCCGAGCCCACGCCGGGCCTCGACGAGCCCTTCGCGCTCCAGCTCGCGATAGGCCTTGAGCACGGTGTTCGGGTTGATGGCGGTGGCCTTCACGACCTCGCGGGCGGTGGGCAGCCGGTCACCCGGCTCCAGCAGCCCCAGACGCAGGGCGTGCTTGGTCTGCTGGACGATCTGGAGGTACGTGGCGACGCCGCTGCGCCGGTCGATGCGGAACTCGACCGCTGCGGACTGTGCCATGTTCACCCCTTTCACTAATTGAGTAGTGAAAGGGTGGCGCAAGAAAGGGGCGGCGTCAAGAGACGCCGCCCCGCGGGGTGTTGAGGGGAGCTCAGGACTCCGTGCGGTACATCAGGTCCACCTCGTGGGTGGTGAAGCCCATGCGCTCGTAGACCGTCACGGCCGCGACGTTGTCCGCGTCGACGTAGAGCATCGCCGTGGGCAGCCCCTCGGCGGCGAGGTGGCGCAGCCCGATCGCGGTGAGCGCCTTGCCCAGGCCGCCGCCCTGTGCGTCGGGACGGATGCCGACCACGTACACCTCGCCGAGCTGCTCCTCGGCGTGCACCTTCGTCCAGTGGAAGCCGATGAGCTCGGTGCCCCCGTCGTCGGTGGCCCGCTCGGCGAGGAAGAAGCCCTTCGGGTCGAACCAGGGCTCGGCCTTGCGGTCGTCGAGGTCGCGCTGGGTCAGCGAGCCCTGCTCGGGGTGGTGGGCGAACGCGGCGCTGTTCACCGCGAGCCAGGCGGCGTCGTCCTCGCCGGGCACGAAGGCGCGGACGGTGACGCCCGCCGGCAGCACCGGCTCCGCGAGGTTCAGCGGGCTCAACGGCCTTCGCAGCTGCCGCAGTTCGCGGAACAGGGACAGGCCGAGCACCTGGGCGAGGTGACGTGCCGCGGACTTCCCGCCGTGCGCCCAGACCCGCAGCCGCTTGCCGGTCGCGGCGAGCAGCGCCGCCCCGAGCGCCCGCCCGTGCCCGTGCCCGCGGTGCGCGGGGTGCACGACCAGCTCGGCGGCCGGTGCCTCGACGGGGTCGGTGTCCTCCAGCTGTGCGTACCCGACCAGCACGCCCCCGGCGGTCAGCAGGAAGTGCCGCACACCCTCCCGGTGCCCGCCCCGCAGCTGGAGCCGCCCCTGCTCGGACACGGCCTGCCGGCCGTCGGACCGGGCGGCCTCGGCGAGGAGCTCGGAGACGGCTCCGGCCTGGTCGGGGGAGAGGGTGTCGAGCGTCTGGATCTCGCGTCCGGGGGCGGGGAGGGGTACGTCAGTCGTCATGTGTACGAGCGTACGGGGGGTGGCGGGGTTCCGTCCTCAATCGCCGGACGGGCTTGTGTGCGGGTTCCCCGCGGGGCGCGCTTGCCGGTGGGTGGGGGTCCGGTGCCCCTCCGGGGCGTCTCCTCAGACGACGAACGTTTCCAGTCCCACGCGGCGGGAGCCCGGTATGTGTTCGTCGTCCTGCGGGGACTCCCCTGCACGGCCCCGGACCCGGCCGCCGAGCGTCTGCGGCGTTCGTACCGCCGGGGTTCAGACGCACGCGAGAGTGGGTGGGGGCGTGCAGGGGCGTCCCCGCAGAAAAATGGCGTACTACCCGGCCCCCGCTACGTGTCGGGTTGCCACGCCAGTTTTTGAGGAGACGCCCCGGAGGGCCCCCACCCCCACACACCGGACAGGGGCGAACCCCGCGAAAACCTCGGCGGCAACCTTTTCGTAACCCCAAACATCTGTCGCGCTACGCGCGTTGACTCTAGGCTGCGGCACGCAGGATCCAGACTCGTCACCACCCTCAAACCTCCCGCTGAACTCACAAGGGGTCCGATGTCAGCGACACCGCAGAAGAACCGCGCGTCCCGGCGGGTGCTCGCCGCCGCGGCCGGTCTGGCCACCGTCGGCGCGCTCGTCGCCGCCATGCCGGCCGGCGCCCACGGGCACGGCAAGGGCCACGGCCATCACCCCCCGGCCCGGACCGTCGACGTCCAGCTGCTGTCCTTCAACGACCTGCACGGCAACCTGGAGCCGCCGGCCGGTTCGGCCGGCACGGTCAACGAGACGCAGGCCGACGGCACGGTGAAGGCCGTTCCGGCCGGTGGCGTCGAGTACCTCGCCTCCTCGCTGCGCACCGCGCGCAAGGGGCACCCGTACTCGATCACCGCGGCCGGCGGCGACATGGTCGGCGCGAGCCCGCTGCTGTCGGGTCTCTTCCACGACGAGCCCACCATCGAGGCGCTCAACAAGATCGACCTCGATGTGACGAGCGTCGGCAACCACGAGTTCGACGAGGGCGCCACCGAGCTGGCCCGCCTCCAGAACGGCGGCTGCCACCCGGTCGAGGGGTGCTACGAGCAGGGCAAGAAGTTCAAGGGCGCCGACTTCCCGTACCTCGCCGCCAATGTGACGGACGAGAAGACCGGCAAGCCGATCCTCAAGCCGTACACCGTGTGGAAGAAGAACGGCGTCAAGATCGGCTTCATCGGGGTGACCCTGGAGGGCACGCCGAACATCGTGACGGCCAACGGCGTCAAGGGCCTGAAGTTCCACGACGAGATCGAGACGGTCAACAAGTACGCCAAGGAGCTGGACCGCCAGGGCGTCAAGTCGATCGTCGCGCTCATCCACGAGGGCGGCGCCCCGGCCTCGTCCTCGTACAACTACGACTGCGACAGCCCGGGTGCCGGTGACGGCATCTCCGGGCCGATCACCGACATCGCCAAGGGCATCTCGCCGAAGGTCGACGCGCTGGTGACGGGCCACACCCACCAGGCGTACGTCTGCACGATCCCGGACCCGGCGGGCAACCCGCGCCTGGTCACGTCGGCCGCGTCGTTCGGCAAGCTGTACACGGACACCACGCTCACGTACGACCGCCGCACCAAGGACATCGTGCGCACGGCGGTGAAGGGCTCCGGTACGGCGAAGTCCTCCAAGCACCACCCCGCGCCCGCGAACCCGGTCTCGGCGAACCACGTCGTCACCCGGGACCAGGCGAAGGCCACGGACATGACGGCGCTCATCGCGCGCTGGAATACCCTCGCGGCGCCGATCGCCAACCGGCCGCAGGGCTTCATCTCCGCGGACATCAACGGCCGCGGCTCCACGGCCCCGGAGAAGCCGCTCGGCAATCTGATCGCCGACGCGCAGCTCGAGGGTCTGGCCCCGGCCGACAAGGGCGGGGCGGTCGTCGCCTTCATGAACCCGGGCGGCATCCGCGCCGACCTCGTCTACAAGGCGACGGGCAGCGAGGGCGACGGCGTGGTGACGTACGGGGAGTCGTTCACCGTGCAGCCCTTCACCAACATGATGAACGTCGTCGACCTGACCGGCGCGCAGCTCGTCACCGCGCTCCAGCAGCAGGTCAGCGGTTCGAACGAGGCCAGCCCGAAGATCCTCCAGGTGTCCAGGGGCCTCACCTACACGCTCGACATGACGAAGAGCGGGGCGGACCGGGTGGTCGCGGACACGATCAAGTTGAACGGTGCGGCGATCGACCCCGCCAAGAGCTACCGCGTCGCCATGAACGAGTTCCTGGCGGGCGGCGGCGACGGCTTCGCGGCCCTCGGTGCGGGCACCAACAAGCTGGTCGGCGCATCCGACCTGGACCTGTTCAACGCCTACCTGGCCGCGCACTCCACGGCCGCGGCGCCGCTGGCCCCGCCGGCGACGGACCGGATCACGGTCGTTCAGTAGGACGTACGTGGCAGGGGCGCGGGGGCGGTGGGCCGGACGGTCCGCCGCCCCCGCGCCCGTGTCCGAGTCGGTGCGGGCGGTCCCAGGGCCGGTGCTGAGGATGACCGTCTGTTCCGCGGCCAGCAGGGATGCGGTGTTCAGGTCCGACCGGGCCCAGGCGGTGTGGGTGACGTCCACGAGGTACGGACGCACTCCGGCGGACCGGGCGGCGGCGAGCCGCGGTCCCCGTGTGTGAAGGCCAGGCTCCATATGCCGATCGTTCCGAGGTTCATCCGCGGCTCCTCCGGTGTGGGGGCTCTTTTCCAACCACGCGTCAGCGGCACGCTGCCGGTGCTTGCACCACTCTGTCCGGAACGGGTCCACGGGTGTCCGGATGCCCGGGGGACGGCCTCTTCCTGCGGTGACGTGCACCCGACATAATCCATGGGCCCGGCCCGCACGCCAGTACCACGCTGACCCCACACGGCACCCGGAGGCGACCCCGCATGAGCCCGTACACAGCCAACCGCCGGAACTTCCTGGCCGGCGCACTGGCCGTTTCCGCCACCGCGGTCCTGGGCACGGCACCCGCCCGCGCCACGGCCCGCAGAGCCCTCACCGCTCAGGACTGGATGAGCGGCATCGCGGACGCCACGGAGCTGCGACGGCTCACCATCCCCGGCTCGCACGACTCCGGCGCCCGCTACGGCGGGCCCTGGACGGAGTGCCAGAACACGACGATCGCGGAACAGCTGAACAGCGGGCTGCGCTTCCTCGACGTGCGGTGCCGGATCACGGACGGGTCTTTCGCGATCCACCACGGAGCCTCGTACCAGAACCTGATGTTCGGGGATGTCCTGGGCGCCTGCCGGGACTTCCTGTCCGCGCGGCCCACCGAGACGGTACTGATGCGGGTCAAGCAGGAGTACTCGGAGGAGAGCGACGCGGCGTTCCAGGCGGTTTTCGACGACTACCTGGACGCCAGGGGCTGGCGGCCGCTGTTCCGCATCGACTCCGCGCTGCCCGCGCTGGGGGAGGCGCGCGGCAAGGTGGTGCTGCTGGCTGACAACGGGGGCCTGCCGGGGGTGCGTTACGCCGATCCGGACCTCTTCGACATCCAGGACGACTACATGGCGGAGCCGTTCGCCAAGTACCCGAAGATCGAGGCCCAGTTCCGCAAGGCGGCGGAGCAGCCGGGCAAGCTCTTCATGAACTACGTCTCGACCGCCGCTCTCCTGCCGCCCCGGGGGAACGCGGACCGGCTCAACCCCCAGGTCCAGTCGTTCCTCGACGGCGCGGAGGCGTCCGGCTGGACCGGTCTCGGCATCGTTCCGCTGGACTTCCCGGCGACCCGGTCCGGACTGGTGGAGTCCCTGCTCCGGCACAACCCGGCGGCCTGAGCCGCCGTTCCGGGTCTACGACCTGCTCGCCTGGACCTGCGTACTCGGCCCCTTGGCCGGGATCACCGAGGGTGTGCAGCACGGTCCTCTGTGCGGCTTCCTGAGCGGGCTGGTGTTCGGGCTCGTGTCCGCGTTCGCGGGCGGGATCGGACACGGACTCACCATGACCGCGTGGTGCCAGTGGGTGGCCCTGTGCCGCATCTGGCTGCCCTTGCGGGGACGCCTGTCCTGGGCACTGATCGCCTTTCTCGACGACGCCCACGAGCGGGGTGTGCTGCTGCGGTCCGGTGCGGTCTACCGGTTCGGGCACGCACGGCTGCAAGACCAATTGAGCCGCACTTCATACCGAACCGTTGGGCCGGAGTGACCATCGACCGCACCGACGTCGAAAAGGCGGCGGGCTCCGGAGCCCCGGAGTACGCGGTCAGGGGTGGCGGGCCGACCGGCCTGCCACCCCTGACCGCGGTTCCCGGCTGTCAGACCTGGGAGCCGGCCTTGCGGCGGCGGACGACGAACATTGCCGCCGCGCCGAGTGCCACGGCCGCAGCGCCGAGGAGGCCGAGCTGCGAGGTATCGGACGAACCGGTGGAGGCGAGGGTGCCGTCGCCGGTGGCCACCGGGTTGCTCGACGCCGTGCCCTGGGCCGACGGGTTGGAGCCGCCCGAGGTGCCGGTGGTGCCGGTGCCGGTCGTGCCCGTGGTGCCGGAGTCGGTCTTGCCGGGCTTCGGCTTCGCGGCCTTGAGGACACCGAAGTCGTACATGGCGATGTCCGGGTTGCCCCCGCAGGAGCCGTTCTCGTTGGTGTAGTCGGCCGACACGAAGGCGGCGCCGTTACCGGCCGGGGCCGACGCGTCGATGGTGAGGCGCAGCTTGATGTCGGCGTGGGCGCCGGCCTTCAGCGGGCCGATGCCGTCGATCAGGTGGTCGCCGCCGATGCTGTGCCACTTCGGGGAGGACGCCGTGGACCACTGCAGGTGCACGAGCTTGTCCGTCTCCTTGAGGCCGCTCGTGTCGGTGGCGTGGGTGAAGGCGTGGGCGAGGACGTCGTCCATGGCCTTGTCTGTGCGGTTGCTCACCCGGAGGGAGAGGGCGGTGGTCGTACCGGCGGTGATCGAGTCCGGAACGCCGGTCAGGACGGTGGTGAGACCGGGCTCGGCCACGCAGTCCTGGTTCTCGTTCTCCTCTTCGCGGGCCTTGGCCAGCGCGTCGTCGGCGGCGGTCTTCGCGTGGAGGGCGTCTGTCAGGGCCTTCTGCACCAGGGAGTAGGCGCGGGCAGCGGCGACCCGTGCGTCGTCGGCGGCATTGCCGGCCTCCTTGGCCTTCGCGTCGGCTGCCGTCTTGTCGGCGGCGGCGGCTGCGGCGGTGGCCTCGGCCCGGGTGACGGCGGTCTCGGCCGCGGTCCGCTCCTCCTCCGTGGCCGTCTCGGGCAGCGCGTCGAGGGCGGCCTTCGCGTCGGTGACGGCCTGGTCGGCGGCGGTCTTGGAGGTGCCTGCCTCGTCTGCGGCCGTCTTGGCGGCTTTGGCGGCCAGGGTGAGCGGTGCCGTGTCGGAGAGCGCCTCCTTCAGCACTTCGTAGGCGGCGGTCTTCGCGGCGAGTGCCTTGTCGTAGGCCTCCTGTGCCACGGCCGCGGCCTTTTCGAGCTCTTCCAGTGTCGGCTTGGCCTGCGTCTGTGCCGTCGGTGGGGCGTCCGCGAACGCGGGGGTGACGGAGAGCAGTACGGCGGGTGCGGTCACGGCGACGGCCACGGCAGTGGCGAGAATGCGGCGAATCTTCACATGAGCCCTTGGGTCCGGATCCGAAAAGGAAAGAAATAGGGGCGAACGGCTGCCACGGCGGCAGGATCACGCGGGCGGCTGTGAAGATGCTATGGCTGTCGCTGGAGGCGGTGGCGTGCTTTTTCCGGCGCTATGGACCGGTCCGGGGCCCCGGTCGCGGACAGACGTCACGAAAGGGCGCAGTTGCTCTCAGCCCTGTGCCTTTCGTTGTGACGAAAGGCACAGGGCTTGCCCGGACCCTTGCTGAGCTGCGCGTTGCCCACCCCGGCAGTTGCCCCGCCCCCTCACCCCAGCGGCTCCGGCGGTGGCTGGGGTGCTCCGGGGAGTCGGATGGCGGCCTCCGTGCCGCCGCCGGGGCCGGGCAGCAGGGCGATCTCGCCGCCGGCCTGCTGGACCGTGCGCGCGACGATCGACAGGCCGAGGCCCGAGCCCGGCAGCTGGCGGGCGGAGGGGGAACGCCAGAAGCGTTCGAAGACGTGCGGGAGTTCGTCGGCGGGGATGCCGGGGCCCTGGTCGCGGACCGTCAGCTCGCCGCGGTGCAGGACGACGTCGATCGTGCCGCGCGGCGGGCTGAACTTCACCGCGTTGTCCAGGACGTTGACGACCGCCCGCTCCAGCGCGGCCGGCTCGGCCCTTACGTACCAGGGGGCCAGGTCGGCCGTGATCGTCAGCTCGGGACCGCGCAGGCGGGCGCGTTCGAGGGCGGTGCGGGTGATGTCGTGCAGGGGCACCACCTGGAGCGGCCCGGGCTGGGCGGCGTCCGGGCGGGCGAGCTCCTGGAGGTCACCGATGAGCGAGGCCAGCTCGGTCATCTGGGCCTTGACCGAGGACATCAAGGCCTTGCGGTCGTCGGGCGGGATCGCCCGGCCCGTCTCGTCACTGCGGGCGAGCAGTTCCACGTTGGTGCGGAGTGAGGTGAGGGGGGTGCGCAGCTCGTGGCCGGCGTCCGCGATCAGCTGGGCCTGGCGGTCGCGCGAGGTGGCCAGGGAGGCCGTCATCGAGTTGAAGGACCGGGAGAGGCGGGCGATCTCGTCCTCGCCCTCGACCGGGATGCGGACGGTGAGGTCCTCGGTGTGTGCCACGTGCTCCACGGCCTCGGCGAGTTCGTCGACGGGCCGCAGGCCGGAGCGGGCGACCCAGAGACCGGCGGCGCCCGCGCCGACGACGCCGATGCCGGAGACGAGGAGGAGGACCCAGGCGAGGGTGGAGAGGGATTTGTCGATCTCGCTCACCGGGCGGGCGACGGAGACGCCGAGATCGATTTCGGCGCGCGGCTGACCCGGCCCGCGGGACACCGTCACGGTCACCGGATAGGTGAAGACCCGCATCTTCACCCCATCGGCATCGGCCTCGGAGTGAAGCGCCCCGCTCCGCTCGTGACTGACGACCGCGAGGTCGTCCGCGGTCACCGGGAGCGCGGACGAGTCCGGGGAGGTGCAGGCCGTCCCCTGGGCGTCGATGAGCTGGACGGTGAAGCCCGTGTAGGGCCGGGTCGGCTGCTTGCTGATGCCGGTGCAGTGCTGGTAGAGGTCGATCAGGTATTCGTTGTCGACCTTGGTGGAGCGCAGCGTCGTGTCCCGCTGCTGCTCCAGCTGTGCCTTCGTCACGAACCAGCACGCCGCCGCGACCGCCGCCACCGCGACCGCCACCGCCGTCGCGACCAGCAGCGCCAGGCGGGACCGGAGCGGCAGGGTGCGGAAGCGGTGCAGGGGCCCCGTCACCCCTCGCCCCCGCCCGCCCGCAGCGCGTACCCGACGCCCCGCACCGTGTGGACCAGGCGCGGTTCGCCGCCCGCCTCGGTCTTGCGGCGGAGGTACATCACGTACACGTCCAGCGAGTTGGAGCTCGGCTCGAAGTCGAAGCCCCAGACGGCCTTGAGGATCTGCTCGCGGGTCAGCACCTGGCGGGGGTGCGCGAGGAACATCTCCAGCAGGGTGAACTCGGTGCGGGTCAGCTCCACGCGGCGGGTGCCCCGGCTGACCTCGCGGGTGGCGAGGTCCATCCGGAGGTCCGCGAAGGCCAGCACGTTGTTGTCGGGGAGGTCGGCACCCGACGCCGTCGCGTACGAGCTGCGGCGCAGCAGGGCGCGGATGCGGGCGAAGAGCTCGTCCAGCTCGAAGGGCTTGACCAGGTAGTCGTCGGCGCCCGCGTCGAGTCCGGTGACGCGGTCGCCGACGGTGTCGCGGGCGGTGAGCATCAGGATGGGTGTGGTGGTGCCCGTGGCCCGGATGCGGCGGGCTGCGGTCAGCCCGTCCATCCGGGGCATCTGGATGTCGAGGACGATGAGGTCGGGTGCGTACGACTCCGCCTTGGTGAGGGCGTCGAGACCGTCGACGGCGACCTCGGTGCCGTATCCCTCGAACGCGAGACTGCGTTGCAGGGCCTCGCGCACGGCGGGCTCGTCGTCGACGATCAGGATGCGCTGCGGATCGTCTTCGGCGGGGCTCATCGCTGCTTCGTCCTCTTCTCGGTCCGTACGGGGCGGGGCGCCGCCCGCCAGTTTCTCAGCCTCGCACGGCCCGGGTGCGGCGGCGCGGATCAGGAGCCGTCGCCGGCCCGCAGGGTGTCGAGGTCGGCCTTGAGGGTGTTCACCGGGATGGCGAAGCCGAGGCCGACGCTGCCCGCGCTGGAGCCGGTGGAACCGCTGCTCGAACTCGCCGAGTACATGGCCGAGTTGATGCCGATGATCTCGCCGTCCATGTTGATCAGGGCGCCGCCGGAGTTGCCCGGGTTGAGCGAGGCGTCGGTCTGGATGGCCTTGTACGTGGTGGTGGAGTCGCCGGTCTCGCCGTTGAACTGCTGTCCGCCGAACTCGAACGGCCACTGCTGCCCGCCGCCCTGCCCCTGCCCCTGACCCTGGCCGCTGCCGCTGCCGCTGCCGCTGCCGCTGTCGCCGTCCTTGGCGACCGTGACATCACGGTCGAGCGCGGACACGATGCCGCTGGTGACCGTGCCGGTGAGGCCCTCCGGGGAACCGATCGCCACGACCTGGTCGCCGACGGCGACCTTGGAGGAGTCGCCGAGCGTGGCCGTCTTCAGCCCGCTCGCGCCCTGCAGCTTGATCAGCGCGAGGTCCTTGTCGGCGTCGGTGCCGACGATGTCCGCGGTGTACGTCCTGCCGGTGCTCAGCGTGACCTTGACGGAGGTGGCGCCCGCGACGACGTGGTTGTTGGTGACGATCTCGCCGTCGGACGTGATGACCACACCGGAGCCGGTGGACTCGCCCGCGTTCGAGGTCGCGCCGATCTCGACGATCGTCGGTGAGAGTGCCGAGGCCACGCCGGAGACGGTGCCCTTGCTGCTCTGCGCGACGGTCGTGCCGGGGACGACGCCGCTGCCGTTGCTGGTGGTGCCGTTGTCGGTGAGCTGTCCGATCACGGTGGCGGTGCCGCCGCCGACGATCGCCGCCGCGATGGCCACGGCCGCGAGGAGCGCGACCGGGCGGCGGACCCGGCGCCGGGAGGGCGCGGGCTCGGGCGCCGGCTGCGGCAGCCCGTGGAGGCCGTCACCGCCGTGGCCCGCACCGCCGTCGTACGCGTCGGCCGCGCCGGGACCGGGCCACACGGTGGTTCCGGGGCCCGTGCTGACCGGCTGCGCGGGCTGGTATGACGGCGGCGGCGGGTAGGCCGCGTCGCCGTTGCCGTACGAGGGGTACATCGGGTACTCGCCGCTCGGGCGCTGGCTCTCTGTCATGTCTACGAGAGTGTCCAGCGAACATGAGAGGACCCTGAGTACGTCCTGAGAAGCCCGGCAGAACCTCGTATGCCCGATATAAAGGCCAGCCCTCAGGACAGCACCCGTGCCGCCGGCGGTTCTCCGCAGCCGCACGAGCGCCGGACCACCAGGGCCGACGGGAACTGCTTCAGCCGCTCACGCCGTGAGCCCGACACCCGCAGCGAGTCGTCGAGCACCAGGTCCACGGCCGCCCGCGCCATCGCCGGGCGGTCGGAGAAGACCGTCGTCAGCGGCGGATCGGTCAGACCGGCTTCCTTCACGTCGTCGAAGCCCGCCACCGCCAGCTCGCCCGGCACGTCGATCCGGAGCTCGCGCGCGGCCCGCAGCACCCCGATGGCCTGGTCGTCCGTCGAACAGAAGATCGCCGGGGGACGGTCCGGGCCCGCGAGGAGCTCCAGCGCCACCCGGTAGGCGTCGTAGCGGTTGTACGGGGCCTGGAAGAGCCGGCCCTCCGTGGAGCGGCCCGACTCGTGCATCGCCCGGCGCCAGCCCTCGACGTGGTCGGCGACCGGGTCGCCGACCGCCGGGGTCGACTCCATGCCGCCGAGGCACGCGACGTACTCGTTGCCGTGTTCCAGCAGATGGCGGGTGGCGAGCTGGGCGCCGCCGACGTCGTCCGTGACGACCGCGACGTCGTCGATCGCCTCGGGCCGCTCGTGCAGCAGCACGACCCGGGCGTCCCACGCCTCTATCTCGGCAGCCGCGCGCTCGCTGGGACCCTGGCTGACCAGGATCAGCCCGGAGACCCGCATGCCGAGGAAGGCCCGCAGGTAGTGGACCTCGCGCTCGTCGCGGTAGTCCGAGTTGCCGACGAGCACCATTTTCCCGCGCTCGGCGGCGGCCTGTTCGACCGCGTGCGCCATCTCCGCGAAGAACGGCTGCCGCGCGTCGGGCACGATCATGCCTATGAGGTCGGTCCGCCGCGAGGCCATCGCCTGGGCGACCCGGTCGGGCCGGTAGCCCAGCTCCTTGATCGCGGCGAGTACCCGCTCGCGCGTGGCCGGGGCGACCGGCCGGGGTCCGTTGTTGATGACGTAACTGACCACTGCGGTCGACGTCCCCGCCAGTCTCGCCACATCGTCCCGCGTCACCTTGGCCACGCGCGGCAGTCTACGCGGATGGACCTACCTCTTGGCAGGCTGGACCGGGGCTTCTTCCGTGACCTCCGCTACCTCGGGCTGCTCCGAACGGGTGACGGTTTCGGTGGCCGCCTTCGCGGCGGCCGCCTTGGCCTCCTCGGCGGCGGCCCGCTCCACCTTCTCCGGCGCGACGAAGCGGTAGCCCACGTTGCGGACGGTGCCGATGAGCGACTCGTGCTCGGGGCCGAGCTTGGCGCGCAGCCGCCGTACGTGGACGTCGACCGTCCGCGTACCGCCGAAGTAGTCGTAGCCCCAGACCTCCTGGAGCAGCTGGGCACGGGTGAAGACCCGGCCCGGGTGCTGCGCCAGGTACTTGAGCAGTTCGAATTCCTTGAAGGTCAGGTCCAGGACCCGGCCCTTCAGCTTGGCGCTGTACGTCGCCTCGTCCACCGAGAGATCACCGTTGCGGATCTCCATCGGGGAGTCGTCGGAGGTGATCTGCTGCCGGCCGGTGGCCAGCCGCAGCCGCGCCTCGACCTCGGCGGGGCCCGCCGTGTCCAGCAGCACGTCGTCGATGCCCCAGTCCGCGGTGACGGCCGCGAGGCCGCCCTCCGTGACGACGAGGATCAGCGGACAGCCGGGTCCGGTGGACCGCAGCAGCTGACAGAGCGAGCGGACCTGGGGAAGGTCGCGGCGTCCGTCGATGAGGATCACGTCGGCACCAGGGGTGTCGACCAGAGCGGGTCCTTCGGCGGGGGCGACCCGCACGCTGTGCAGCAGGAGGCCGAGGGCGGGAAGCACCTCCGTCGACGGTTGGAGGGCATTCGTCAGGAGCAGCAGTGAACTCATCGCCGCCCACCTGCCTGGGTCGTCGGTCGATGATCGTGCACGGTTGGCTCGCCCATTACGTCGGTCCTCCTCGTTCCCTGCGAGAGGGGCACTCCCGGGTGGGACCCGGGGGAGTATTCGGCACTGCTTCGTACGCTTTTTCGTGCGGGGCCGTACGACATTTCGTCATACGGTTTTTACCGGTGCGGCCCGCGCCCAGGACCGCTGAGCTTGTCGAAACGTCGTCGTAACAACGCGCGGAAAGCACAAAAGGACCCGGGGGCTGCTTTGCCCGGATCCTCTTCCCAGCAGAATAGCCCACATGAGTTCTGTGTCCGAGGGGCGATTTCGCACTTCTTCTGTTCCCTTGATCACGCGCGGTGCGCTGCGGACCACGTTGCCGACCGATGACGGGGTCCTGATCGAGGCGGTGTACGAACCGTGTACGGCGGATGCCGGCGCGGGCGGGGAGGCCGGTGACGCGGGTACGGCGATCGTCGTCGCGCACGGATTCACCGGTTCGGCCGACCGCCCCGCGGTGCGGCGCGCCGCGGAGGTGTTCTCCCAGCGTGCGGCGGTGGTCACGTTCTCCTTCCGGGGGCACGGGCGCTCCGGCGGCCGGTCCACGGTGGGCGACCGCGAGGTGCTGGATCTGGCGGCCGCGGTGGCCTGGGCGCGGTCGCTCGGACACCGGCGCATCGTTACGGCCGGGTTCTCGATGGGCGGCTCCGTGGTGCTTCGGCACGGGGCGCTGTATACGGCCCCCGGCGCGGAGGGGGAGGCGGAGGGGCGCACGGAAGCGCACGGGGAGGCGCACGCCGACGCGGTGGTGTCCGTGAGCTCCCCCGCGCGCTGGTACTACCGGGGGACGGCCCCGATGCGGCGGCTGCACTGGATGGTCACCCGGCCCACCGGCCGCGTCGTCGGCCGGTACGGCTTCCGGACCCGGATCGACCGGAACGACTGGGACCCGGTGCCGCTCTCCCCGGCCGAGGCCGCCGGGCTGATCGCCCCCGCCCCGCTGCTGATCGTCCACGGCGACCAGGACCCGTACTTCCCGCTCGACCATCCGCGGATGCTGGCCGACGCGGCGGGCGGGGCGGCCGGCCTGTGGCTGGAGCACGGCATGGGCCACGCGGAGAACGCGGCCGACGAGACCTTGCTCACCCGCATCGCCGACTGGGCGATGGACCCGGTGACGCCGTGAACCATGATGGACAGCCGACGCGTGAGCTGACGCGAGACGAGAGGAGCGCCGCCATGCCCGCGGGAACGATCCGCTACTGGGCCGCCGCCAAGGCCGCGGCCGGAACCGCGGAGGAGCCGTACACCGCCGCGACGCTCAAGGAGGCGCTCGACGCGGTGCGCGCGCAGCACCCCGGTGAGCTGAGCCGGGTACTCCAAAGGTGTTCGTTCCTCATCGACGGTGACCCCGTCGGGACCCGGAGCCATGAGACCGTACGCCTTGCCGAGGGCGGCACGGTCGAGGTGCTCCCGCCGTTCGCAGGAGGGTGAACCGCAGAACATGAGCAGCAGCGATCAGCAGCAGCCGTACCCGCAGCAGCCGCCGCCGCCGTATCCGTACGGACAGGAGCCGCAGCAGCAGCCGCAGCAGCCGCAGTACCCGTACGCAGAGCCGTCGCCCTACGGCGGTCAGGGGTATCCGGAGCAGGGGTACCCGGATCCCTCGTACGGGCAGCAGGCGCCCTACGCGGGCGATGCGGCGCCGTACGGCGTCCCGTACGACCCACAGGGCGCTTACGACCCGCAGGGCGCGTACGACCCGCAGCAGGCCCCACAAGCCCCACAGGCGCCCCAGGCCCCACAGGTCCAGCAAGCGCCCCAGGCGCAGGCCGGCGGTGGCTGGCCGGCCGGTGAGCAGGGCGTCACCCAGACGTGGGAGGGGCAGACCTGGGACACCCAGTACCAGCCGACGATCCAGCCCGCACCGGCCGCCTCCCAGCTGCCGCCGCAGGGCGCCGCAGGCTCGTACCCGCTGCCTCCCGAGGCACAGGACGTCCCGGCGGCCGGTCCCGCACCGGTGGCCGGGCCGCAGGCCGCCGCGCAGGGCGAGGACGGCTACAGCGCGCCGACCACCCTGGGCAACAGCCGCATCACCGACGCCCAGCGCGCCCGTGCCGAGGGCCGCTCGCCGATCATCGCCCCCGGCATGCAGCCGGCCGCGATCACCGCGGGGCTCGGGCTGCTGCTCGCGCTCGGGGCGGCCGTCGGGCCGTACGCCCTGGTCGTTCCGCTGGTGCTGCTCCAGGCGGTGACCGCGGCCGGGTGGTTCCGGCTCAACGGCATGTGGCCGGCCCGGCAGGGCATCGCGCTCGCCTTCGCCGGCGGACTCGTCGCCGATGTGGCGCTGCTGGCCGCGGGCCGGGAGAACGGGCCGGCCGCGATGCTCGGCACGCTCGGCGTCTGGGTGCTGCTCACCGTCGTGCTCCAGCTGCGCAGCCGGGCGGGCGCCGACGAGCGGATGCAGGGGCTGATGGCCACGGTCGCGTCGGCCGCCCTCGCGGTCCTCGCCGCCGGTCACCTCGCGGCCGTTCCGGACGCGGTGACGGTCGGCGGCGTGGCCGTCGCGCTCGCCGTGCTCGTCCGGGCGCTCCCGCTGCCCGGACCGGCCTCGGTCGTGGCGGCGCTGGTCGTCGCCGCGGGCGCCGGCGCGGTGGCGGGCGCCGTCACGGACCTGGGCGGCAAGGGCGCACTGCTCGGCCTCGCGGCCGGCGGCTGCGCGCTGATCGGGCTGCGGGTGGCGAGCTATGACTACCCGTCACGCTTCGTGCACATGACCGCCGGAGTCGCGCTGCCGCTCACCTCGGCCGCCCCGGCCGTCTACCTGATCGGACGCATGCTCTCGTAGGCCCTTTCCGCGAACGATCCGCGATCCGTTTCGCGGCGCAGGCATGAGAAGCCCTCCACGGGGAACCGGTGGGGGGCTTCCGTACGTCGATCACCCCGGGCGTGACGTGCGGCCGCAGTAGGCTCACGGGCGCCGGGCGTCCGGACGGACGCGGGGTGGGGGAGGACAGGCATGCGAGCGCTGCGAATACTGCTGGTCGTCGTGGTGGTTCTGGCCGGTGTGTTCATCGCCGTGGACCGTGCGGCGGTGTATTTCGCCGAGTCGGAGGCGGCGGACCGGGTCGTGGTCCAGGGGGCGAGGATCGGTTCCACCGACGTCTCCATCAAGGGCTTTCCGTTCCTGACCCAGGTGGCCGGATCGGAGCTCGACGAGGTCGACGTGAAGGTCACCGGCATCGAGACGAGCGCCGGCGGCCGCACGCTCCGGATCAGCCGGATGAACGCGGAGCTGCGCCAGGTCCGGCTGACCGACGGCTTCTCCGGCGCCACCGCGGCCCGTGCCAGCGGCACGGCCGTCATCTCGTACGCGGACCTGACCGAGGCGGCCGACAAGGACGTCGTCGTCGAGTACGGCGGCAACGGCAAGGTGAAGGTGACCGGTGCGGTCAACATCCTCGGCCGCACGATCACGCGCAGCGTCCTGTCCACCGTCACCCTGGTCGACGGCCACACCGTGCGGGTGCACGCGGACAAGGTCCCGGGTGAGGGAATCCCCGGCCTGGAGGGTCTGATCCGCGAGAAGACCGACTTCGAGCGCGGGGTCGGCGGACTGCCGAACGGTCTGAAGCTGCAGAAGATCCAGCCCACCGCCGACGGCCTGGAGATCTCCGTGACGGGCACGGACGTCCGTCTCGCCGGATAACACCTCCCGCGGCCGGGTAGAGGCCCTGGGTGGCCCGACCGCCCCTTGGCGCCGTGACAGCGGTTGAGCGCCTTGAGGGCCGCCGCGCCACATGCTGAGACGCCGGAGTCCGTTCCGTAGATGCCCGACGGGCCCCACGCCCCGGGCAGGCGCTCCGGACCCTCCGTGTTCCGACTCTCGTCTCGCATTCCGGACGATCGTGTCTCAATATGCGACACAACGGTGACATGTCCGCCCGTACGTCCCTACGATCGGTCCCATGCAGTGCTCTATTAGCGGTCTCCGACAGCGGGGACAGGCGGATCTCACGAAGCGGCGGGCAGTGGACCTGTGCCGCGTCGCCGCCATGCTCTGTCGCACTGTCTGAGCGGGATCTGTCGATTTCGACCTCCCGCATTCCCGGCCCCTCGACCGCTCGTCGGGGCCATCCCGCGTGACGACGGTGCACGCGCCGAGCCCGCGCCGCGCACATCCGGACCGCGCACCATCACGCACCAACTCGCATCATCTCGCCGCAGACTGCCCCGGAGGAGAACAGAATGAGCCGCAGTGACGTCCTGGTAGACGCCGACTGGGTCGAGGCCCACATCGACGACCCGAAGGTTGCCATCGTCGAGGTCGACGAGGACACCTCGGCGTACGAGAAGAACCACATCAAGAACGCGATCCGGATCGACTGGACCAAGGACCTCCAGGACCCGGTCCGCCGCGACTTCATCGACCAGGCCGGCTTCGAGGAGCTGCTGTCCGGCAAGGGCATCGGCAACGACACCACGGTCGTCCTGTACGGCGGCAACAACAACTGGTTCGCGTCCTACGCGTTCTGGTACTTCAAGCTCTACGGTCACCAGGACGTCCGCCTGCTCGACGGCGGCCGCAAGAAGTGGGAGCTCGACTCCCGCGACCTGGTCGACGGCGACCAGATCCCGTCCCGCCCGGCCACCCAGTACAAGGCCCAGCCGCAGGACGAGTCGATCCGCGCCTACCGCGACGACGTCGTGAAGGCCATCGGCACCCAGAACCTGGTCGACGTGCGGTCGCCCGACGAGTTCAGCGGCAAGCTGCTCGCCCCGGCCCACCTCCCGCAGGAGCAGTCGCAGCGCCCCGGCCACGTGCCGAGCGCCCGCAACATCCCGTGGTCGAAGAACGCCAACGACGACGGCACCTTCAAGTCGGACGACGAGCTCAAGGCCCTCTACGAGGACGAGCAGGTCGACCTGGCGAAGGACACCATCGCCTACTGCCGCATCGGTGAGCGCTCCGCGCTCACCTGGTTCGTGCTGCACCAGCTGCTCGGCCAGGAGAACGTCAAGAACTACGACGGGTCGTGGACCGAGTACGGCTCCCTCGTGGGCGTGCCGATCGAGCTCGGCGCCAACAAGTAACCCGTACGACCTGGACCAGCACGACCCCCGACCAGAAGGACAGAACGCCATGTGTGGAGCAAAGGCCGGCGGCCCCGACGCTTCGACGATCAAGCCCGGTGAGACCACCATCCAGGGCAGCGTGACCCGCGACGGCGAGCCCGTCACCGGCTACGTGCGCCTGCTGGACTCGACCGGCGAGTTCACCGCCGAGGTCCCGACCTCGGCGACCGGACAGTTCCGCTTCTACGCGGCCGAGGGCACCTGGACGCTGCGCGCCCTGGTTCCGGGCGGCAGCGCCGACCGTACGGTCGTGGCGCAGACGGGCGGCCTCTCCGAGGTGGCCATCGCCGTCTAGTGCCTCTTCCGCACATGCGGCAGCGGTAGTCGCGGCTCTGCCGACGACCGGCCGAAGGGCCGTACCCCAGGGGGTTGGACGCCTTCCTGAAACCGGGGTACGGCCCTTCGTGCCGTCCGGGCGCAAGCCGGCGCGGTCCAGGACCGGCCGGGTGGGCGAATCGGGCCTACGCTGGATTCATGTACCGCCGACGCCGGCGCGCCTACTTCCTGATGATGGGCGGATGTCTCGTCCTCTTCGTCTCGGCCTGGGCCTTCGTGAGGCTCTGGTCGATGCCAGCCGCCATCGTGATGTGCGTGGTCGCGATGGTGATCCCGCCCGTCGCGGCGATGGTCGCGAACCGGAAGGGCCCGGAGGACCGCTGGTGGGACGACCCCGCCCCGGGGTCCCGGCCCCGGCCCGCGGGCCCGCCCCGCTCCGGCAGGGGCGGCCCCCCGCCGAAGGGTCCCACCGGCGATCCGGAGTCGGACGCGTGGTGGGACGAGCTCGACGGCAAGAAGCGCCGCCAGTGAGCGACCGGCCCCGTCAGTAGACGAGGGCCTGGACGCCGTCGGCCATGACCTCGCTGACGAAGACCTGGGCGCCGGCGATCCGTACGCCCTCCAGGACGTCCTGCTCGGTGATGTCGCGGCGGGCCGCGCACTGGGTGCAGAGGGTGATCAGGCCGCCCGCCTGGATCGACTCGATCAGATCCGGCAGCGGGGCCGCGTGCGGGAGTTCGAACTCGGCGGCACGCCCCGGCAGGGCGAACCAGGCGGACTCCCCGGTCAGCCAGAGCGAGACCTCCACGCCGCTGGCGACGGCGACCGCCGCGACGGTGAACGCCTGCGAACAGCGCTCTGCGGAGTCGGCACCTGCGGTCACCTTGATCACGAGCTTCTTCGGCATATGCCGAACTGTAATCCTCGGCCGTGCAACCTCGTTGGCGCCTTGGGGGTCAGGTGGGTGCGCGGATAACGGAATCCGCGCCTCAGGTCTCGTGGGGGGACCCCTTTTGAATCCGAAAGACACCATTCCTGACGGACCGGCCGAGCCGTCCGACCAGGTGGGAGCGGTGGACCCGGCAGTACCGGAAGCATCTGCTCCGCAAGCGGCGGGCGTCGTACAGCCGGCCGCACCGGCAGCCGCACCGGCAGCCGCACCGGCAGTCGCACCCGCACCCGCACCGGCAGTCGCACCCGCAGCGGTGACGCCGCTTCCCGAGGCTCCGGCCGAGGAGCCGTCCGGTCCGCGGCCCGTCGCGGCGAAGCGGCGCCCGCGCGGCCGCACCACCCTGATCATCGCCGCCGCCGTGGTGCTCGGCATCGCGGCCGGCACCGCCGTCGGCTACGGCGTGCAGGCCCGGCGCGAACCGACCCCGCTGACCGCGCTCTCGCAGCCAGGCCTCGCCTACCCGGCCAAGGCACTGCCCGCCGGCCAGGCGCCGGCCCCGCTCCCCGCGTCGCAGGACCGCCGGGTCCGTACGGACGGTGATCTGCGCAAGCTGATCGCTCCCCGGCCCGCGGGCTGGGAGGACGACAAGGAACTGGACATGTTCGCGCCGGACGGGTGGATGGGGGTGGAGGACTACGCACTCGACTTCGAGGACGAGGACTTCATGTACACCAACCTCCTGGAGTCGGACATCCGCCGGGTCGCGGCCAAGGCCTGGAAGAAGGGCCGGTACCGCACGGCCGCGGTCTGGCTGGTGCAGTTCCGCTCGGGCGCCGCGGCGGCCGAGCACGCGGAGGGCCAGCGCGCGTACATGCCCGACTCCGACCACGGCGCGGGCAACGAGGGCTCCGCGCTCAAGGGCAGCGGCACGGGCCGCTACTACGTCTTTCCGGCCGAACGGAAAGCCGGCTACATGCCGCTGCACCACGCCAGAGCGGTCTTCCACCGGGGCGACGTGATGGTCGACATCAACATCTACGACACCGAGTCGATCAGCAAGAAGGACATCCGGACGCTGGCCGAGCGACAGCTGGAGCGCCTGTGAACGACGACGTGACCCCGCCGGCCCCTGCCGGGCCCGCGCCCGGAACCGCTCCGGAGCCCGCCCGTAAGGGCCGGGCCCGCCGGGTCGTCCTGGCGACCGTCCCCGTCGTGCTGGTGCTCGCCGCCGTCGCCGGCGCGGCCGCGTACACGAAGGTCACGGTCGACGGAGCCGACCGTACGGTCAGCACGGCCCTCTGGCGGAAGCCCGCGCACGGACCGGGCAAGGACCCGGCCGGCGACGTCGCCCGGGGCCGGGCCTCCACCGAGCTGAGCAGGCTGCTGCTGCCCGTTCCCTCCGGCTTCCGGCTCGGTCCGGACTCCGGGACGTACGGGAACGACACCGAGCTCAGCGGCCGCGCGGCGACCGCCCAGATGAAGGACGCCAGCCGCGGTCTGTCGGGCAAGCAGCGCCGGGAGTTCGAGAAGCGGATCGACAAGCTGCATGTGCAGGGCCTCGCGATCCGTACGTACGCCTCGGACGCCAACGACCTGACCGTCGACACCCAACTGGTGCGGATGAAGGACAAGAAGGCCGTCCGGGACCTCTACACGTTCAAGTCGGAGCTCTTCGACAGCATCGGCGTCTTCCGGGACGGCCCGGCGATCAGCGGTCACAAGAAGAACGCCACGTGCTTCCTGGACCCGAAGAGCAGCAAGCAGACGATCGAGGGGATGTTCTGCACGGCCTACGACGGCGAGCTGGTGCTCACCTTCAACGCGTCCGGGACCAAGCCCTTCGACAAGTCGGCCGTCGCCGAACTGGTGAAGGACCAGCTCGACCACATCACGTCCCCGGGGGAGTACGTATGACCGAGCAGACGGCCGCGCCGGCCGCCACCGACACCGCACCGGTCACCGAGCCCGCACCCGCGCAGCTCCCGCCCATGCCGCTGCTGCCGCCCCTGCCCCCGCCGCCCGCCGCACCCCGGCCGCCGCGGCGGGTCCTGCGGGCCGTGGCCCGGTGGACCGCCGCCGTCCTGGTGCTCGGCGGAGTCGGCGCCGGCACGGCGTACGGCATCACCTCGATGGAGCGCACCGAGGTGCCGGGGCTGGCCACCGAGGGTGACGGACGCTGGGAGTACCCCCGGCTGAGCCTGCCCGCCCTCCCGGCGGGCGCGCCGCGCCCCTTCCACGAGGGCAACACGGCCGAGGTCCACCACGCCGACCTGCGCAAGCTGCTGCTCCCGGCCCCGGCCGGAGCAACGGCGGACAAGAAGCTGACGGGCGGCTGGGTCTCCACGCAGCAGTTCGTCTCCGAGTACGACAAGGAAGCCCGCGCCGGCCTGGGCGTCACCCTGCGGGACGCGGCCCTGCGGCATATCGCTGCCCGCGGCTGGACCATGCCGGACGGCACGTCGAGCCGGATCTACCTGCTCCAGTTCAACTCGACGGCCGACGCGGACGCGTACCGCGACGAGCGCTCCATCGGGTCCTCGGCCGGCGATCCGCTGGCCGGTGCGGCCGAGATGGCCCTCGACGAGTCGTGGGCGGGCGGGGGAAGAGTGGTGAACACGTCGTCGTACGTGTTCAGCGAGCAGAAGCCCTTCGGGGCCGCGCAGGCCCGGCAGGGTTATCTGGTCGCCGGCGACACCGTCGCCCTGGTCGTCCAGTCCCGGAAGGGGGGCGGGGGGACGCCGCGCGTCCCCTTCCACCAGACCCTGATCCTTCAGAACCAGCTGCTGGGCTGAGCCGCCCCGCGGCAAACCCCGAACCGACGGGCCGGGCCCCCACCCATTAGGCTGGGGCCCGGCCCTGTACTGCCGCCATACCGCTCGTTCAAGGAGCTCCCGTGCTTGAGGCATTCTTCTCCGCCCTGCTGGTCCTGGTCTGCCTCGGCGTTCTCGCCTTCGCCGGCGTGACCGTGAAGAAGCTGTACCAGGGTCAGCGCTAACCCCTTCCTCCCGTTCCCGGCGTCCCCGCCTCCCGCCTCACAGATCGACTGAGCCGCTCATGATCGAGATCCCGTCCGACCTTCACCCGGACCTCGTCCCGCTGGCCTTCCTCCTGGGCAACTGGGCGGGCGCGGGCGTGTCCGACTTCCCCGGCGCCGAGAAGTGCAACTTCGGCCAGGAGGTCTCCTTCAGCCACGACGGCCGGGACTTCCTGGAGTACGTCTCGCACACCTGGGTCCTCGACGCCGAGGGGAACAAGGTCAGCGCGCTGGAGTCCGAGTCCGGCTACTGGCGCATCGACAAGGACCGCAAGGTCGAGGTCGTCATGGCCCGCGACCAGGGCGTCATCGAGATCTGGTACGGCGAGCTGGCCGACCAGAAGCCGCAGATCGACCTGGTCACCGACGCGGTGGCCCGGACCGCGGCCTCCGGCCCGTACAGCGGTGGCAAGCGGCTCTACGGCTATGTGAAGAGCGACCTCATGTGGGTCGGCGAGAAGGCCACCCCCGAGGTCGAGCTGCGGCCGTACATGTCGGCGCACCTGAAGAAGGTCGTCACCCCGGAAGAGGTCGAGGCGATGGCGAAGAGCCTCGGTGACGACCTGCCGGACGACGGCATCGCGTTCTTCAAGTAGCCGGCGCGGCCCGTTCCGCCCGCCCGCGCGGCCGTTCCTGCGGACAGCCCGGGCCGGGCGGTCACCCGGACCTACACTGGAGCCTGTGGTGAGCACCGACTGGAAGACCGATCTTCGGCAGCGCGGCTACCGGCTGACGCCGCAGCGGCAGCTTGTCCTGGAAGCCGTCGACACGCTGGAACACGCGACGCCCGACGACATCCTGTCGGAGGTGCGGCGGACCGCGTCCGGCGTGAACATCTCCACCGTGTACCGGACCCTGGAGCTCCTGGAGGAGCTGGATCTGGTCAGCCACGCCCATCTGGGCCACGGCGCCCCGACGTACCACCTGGCCGACCGCCATCACCACATCCATCTGGTCTGCCGGGACTGCACGAACGTCATCGAGGCCGATGTCGACGTCGTCGCCGAGTTCACCGAGAAGCTTCGGGGCACGTTCGGTTTCGAGACGGACATGAAGCACTTCGCGATCTTCGGCCGCTGTGCGGACTGCACGGCGAAGGCGGCCGCGGCCGCCCAGGAGGCGACACCCGGTACCGCGCCCTAGATCGAGTCGTACGCTGGTCGCATGAAGAGCCCCCTGCTGTCCCTGCCCGGCGCCGTCCCCGCCGAGGGGCGCGACGAAGGCGTCGCCGCGCACTACGGCGACCTGTTCCGCGAGCAGCGCGCCCTCGCCGATGGTTCCGGACTGGTCGACCTCTCGCACCGCGGAGTCGTGACCGTCACCGGGAGCGACCGGCTGGCCTGGCTGCACCTGCTGATCACGCAGCACGTCACCGACCTCGCGCCCGGCCAGGCCACCGATTCCCTGATCCTCACGGCGAACGGGCACATCGAGCACGCCATGTACCTCGTCGACGACGGCGAGACCGTGTGGATGCACGTCGAGCCGGGCACCCAGGGTGAGCTGATCGCCTATCTGGAGTCGATGAAGTTCTTCTACCGCGTCGAGGTCGCCGACCGCACCGAGGACTTCGCGGTCGTGTACCTGCCGGCCGGTTCCATCGCCGAGGTGCCGGAGGGTGCCGCCGTACGCGAGACGCCGTACGGCCGTGACCTGTTCCTGCCGCGCGCGGACCTGGAGGCGTACGCGGCGGCGCACGGCCCGGCCGCCGGGGTGCTGGCCCACGAGGCGCTGCGCGTCGAGGGCCACCGTCCGCGGCTCGGTTTCGAGACCGACCACCGCACGATTCCGCACGAGCTGGGCCTGATCGGCAGCGCCGTCCACCTCCAGAAGGGCTGCTACCGGGGCCAGGAGACCGTGGCCCGGGTGCAGAACCTCGGCAAGCCGCCGCGGCGCCTGGTCTTCCTGCACCTGGACGGCAGCGAGGTGCTGCTGCCCGGGCACGGCACCCCGGTGCGGCTCGCCGCGGACGGGGCCGAGGGCCGTCAGCTGGGCTTCATCACCAGCTCCGCCCGCCACCACGAGCTGGGGCCGATCGCCCTGGCCCTGGTGAAGCGGAACGTGGCGGTGGACGCGGAGCTGCTGGCGGGGGACACGGCGGCGGCCCAGGAGACGGTCGTCGAGCCGTAGGGCCCGGTTCCGCCCCGAGGCCGTTTCGGACCTCGGTTCAGGCCTTGGCCCAGACCTCGACGATGACCTCGGCTCAGACCTCGACGATGACGGTGAACGGGCCGTGGTTCGTGAGCGAGACCCGCATGTCCGCTCCGAACCGGCCCGTCTCCACGTGCGCGCCCAGCGCCCGCAGCTGCGCCACGACCTCGTCGACCAGCGGTTCGGCGATCTCGCCGGGCGCCGCTGCGTTCCACGTGGGCCTGCGGCCCTTGCGGGCGTCCCCGTAGAGAGTGAACTGCGAAATCACCAGAAGTGGCGCATTCACATCGGAGCAGGACTTCTCGCCCTCCAGGATGCGGACCGACCAGAGCTTGCGGGCGAGCTGCGCCGCCTTCTCCGCGGTGTCGCCGTGGGTGACTCCCACCAGCACACACAGCCCCTCGCCGACGATTTCGCCGACGACCTCGCGACCGCCGTCCTCGCCCCCGGCGCCGGCCACCGTGACGCTCGCCCCGTCCACCCTCTGTACCACTGCACGCATACAGACCAACCTATCTTGGGCTGAACGGGTACAGAGCAACTCCACGGGCCCCCTCGGAGTGGCACCATGCACAAGAGGCGGTGTGCCGACGCACCGGTCGAGGGGATGGACACAAACATGAGCACGCATGGAACCGGGCAGCCCCCGGGCGCAGTGCCGGTCGCGCGCCCCGGCGTCAACAGCAGTGTCAGTACGAGTACGGCTGCGAGTACGAGCACCATGCGGCCACCTGTTCAGCGGACCGGGCACGGCTCCGAGGACGGGTCCGCGGGGGCGGCCGCGCCCGATCTGGGCGCGCTGCGGCTGCCGGAGCTGCGTGCGCTGCGGCGCGACTCGCAGCGTGACGAGGCCGATCTCAGCTATGTGCGGCGGCTCGTCCAGGGGCGCGTCGACATCCTGCGGGCCGAGCTGGCCCGGCGCCGGGACCCCGAGTCGCCGGTGGTGGACCGGCTCTCGGAGATCCTCGCCGACACCCCGTCGCTGCACCGCTCCTCCGCCCGGCACGTCACGCTGAGCACGCCGCGCAGCGACGAGTACCGGAAGCTGGCGGCCGAGACGCTCGCCGAGGTCGAACTCTCCGACCTCGACGCCCGGACGGACGAAGAGCTGCACACCGCCATGGGGCGCCTGGTCCGCTACGAACAGCAGGTCTCCCGGCGCCGGGCACGGCTCCAGCGCACCGCGGACGATTGCAGTGCGGAGATCGCCCGCAGGTACCGTGACGGGGAAGCACAAGTAGACGACCTGCTCGCCTGAAGCGATCCTTCCGGAGGCGGGTCCCGCCCGTCCCCGGAAGGCCACCATGACCTCCAGCGCAGTCCCGTCGCCCCCGTCCGGCATATCCGGCCCGGCTCCCGCCCTGCCCGTGCTGGCCGAGGTCGTCCGGTCCGGTTTCGTGGAGGGCCGTCACCGGGGCTCCCTGGTGGTCCTGGCCGCCGACGGCAGCGTGGAACTGTCCCTGGGCGATCCGGCGGCCCCGGTCTTCCCGCGTTCCTCCAACAAGCCGATGCAGGCCGCGGCGGTGCTGCGGGCCGGTCTCGACCTGTCCGGGGAGCGGCTGGCACTGGCTGCCGCGAGCCATTCGGGCGAGGGCTTCCACCTCGATCTCGTACGCAAGATGCTCACCGAGCACGGGCTGTCGCCCGACGATCTGCAGACCCCGCCGGATCTGCCGCTGGACCCGGTCGAGGCGGAGACGTACCTCGCCGCGGGCCACGTCCGGGAGCGGATCACGATGAACTGCTCCGGCAAGCACGCGGCGATGCTCGCGGTGTGCCTGCACAACGGCTGGGACCCGGCCACCTACCTCGACCCGGCCCACCCGCTCCAGCAGCTGGTCCACCGGGTCGTGGAGGAGGCGGCGGGCGAGCCGGTCGCGGCGGTCGGCACGGACGGCTGCGGGGCGCCGCTGATGGCGATCTCGCTGGTGGGTCTCGCGCGGGCGTTCCGTACGTTCGTCACGGCGGAGCAGGGCACGGCCGAGCGCCGGGTGGCGGACGCGATGCGCGCCCATCCCGAGTACGTGGCCGGCACCCGGCGGCCCGACACCTGGCTGATGCGGGAGGTGCCGGGCACGCTGTCCAAGATGGGGGCGGAGGCGGTCCAGGCGGTGGCGCTGGCGGACGGCCGGGCACTGGCCTTCAAGATCGACGACGGTTCGACCCGGGCACTGGGTCCGGTGCTGGCCCGGGCGCTGGGCCTGCTGGGCGTGGACGCGCCGGTGGTGTCGCGGATCGGCCGGGCACCGCTGCTGGGCGGCAGCGCGGAGGTCGGGCAGATCAGGGCGGCGTTCTGATCCGCCGCTGACCCGCTGACCGGGCAGCCCGGCCGTGCCCGGTTTGCTGCCCGTGCCCGTCCCCGTACCACCCGGCCGAAAACCGGGCGACATCCGGACCCTCCGAATCTAGCGTGGGGCGTATGACCAGCCTCGATGTCCGTACCGTCGCCGAATCCGAGCTCCACGACTGGCTCCGCGCTCTGAACACCGGTTTCCTGCGGGCGCCGACACCGTCGGACGAGGAGGTGGCAGGCCGGTTGCCGTACCTGGACCTGGCACGCATGCAAGGGGTGTTCGACGAGGGGCGGTGCGTGGCGACGTTCCGTTCGTTCGCGCAGGAGATGACGGTCGTCGGCGGTGCCACGGTGCCGACGGACGCGGTCACCAACGTCACGGTGACGCCCACGCACCGCCGCCGCGGGCTGCTCTCGCGGATGATGGCGACGGACCTGGCGGCGGCGAAGGAGCGCGGCGATGTGGCGGCCACGCTGATCGCCGCCGAGTACCCGATCTACGGGCGGTACGGCTTCGGCCCGGCGGCGTGGACCACCGAGTGGGAGGTCGACGTCCCCCGGACGGGCCTCGACCCGCACCGCAGGGTCCCGTCGGCCGAGGACGGCGGCCGGATCGACCTGGTCGACGGCGCGGAGGTCCGCAAGCTGGGGCCGGTGCTCCACGACCGGCTGCGGGCCCGGCAGCACGGGGCGGTGAGCCGCGGCGAACGCTGGTGGGACCTCGTCACCGGTGAGGTGCTCTTCCCGCACGACACCTGGACCGAGCCGTTCTACGCCGTCTACCGCGGGGCCGATGGCACCGTCGACGGCCTGCTGGTCTACCGCTCCGACGACAACTGGGGCGACGCCAAGCAGCCGCTGAACCGGGCGACGGTGCGCAGCCTGATCGCGGTGACCCCGGCGGCGGAGCGGGCACTGTGGCACTTCCTGTGCTCCATCGACTGGATCTCCACGATCCGCACCGGCCACCGCGCCCCCGACGACCTGCTCCCGCTCCTCCTCCCGGACCCGCGCGCGGCCCGCGTGGTGACGCACGCCGACTTCATGTGGGTCCGCGTCCTCGACGTCGTACGCGCCCTGGAGGCCCGTACCTACGCGGTCCCCGGCTCGCTCGTCCTGGACATCCACGACTCGACGGGCCTCACCGCGGGCCGCTTCCACCTGGATGCCACGCGCGAGGGCGCGACGTGCACCCCGACGACGCGGTCGGCCGATCTGGCGATGGACGTACGGGAGCTGGGCACGCTGTACCTCGGCGACGAGTCGCCCCTGCGGCTGGCGGCCCTGGGCCGCATCGAGGAGCTGACCCCGGGCGCCGCGGCTCGCGCGGACGGGGTGCTGAGGGCGGGGCGGCGGGCCTGGTGCCCGGATGTGTTCTAGGGCGGCGGGGGGCGGTGCCTGACCGTGCGAGCGCGGGTCAGGAGTCGGTCGGGACCAGGAGCAGGGCCAGGATCAGGGCCCCCGCACAGGCGCAGTTGGGGCTTCCCGCCTTGAGGCCGAAGGACAGCAGGGCGAAGCCCACCGTCCCCATCAGCCCGTACTTCCACTGCACGATCTGCTCGATGCCCAGCGTGACGAATGGCATGACGATCACTCCTCCGGCGGTGAAGGGGCGTCGATGCTCGCACTCCGTTGTGTCGAGAGGACGCTGCCTGTGTACCTAGAACAACCGATTAACCTCTTAGATTTGACTGGTTGGCTTGACTGTAGGTTTCCCTACGAATGAGTAGTCGTAAACTTGTATGGTTGCCTGGATTGGTTGGTTGTCGTGATGGTCATGTGATTTTCATGGTTGCTCACCCGAAGTCTCCCTGTCTGGCGACCAGTTGTATGGTTGTGATGTGACGAATCGTGAGCATGACTTGGCTGAAGGTGACTTCATCTATCAGCGCGTCGCCGACGAGCTGCGTCAGGGCATCAGCGGCGAGGAGTGGGGGCCGGGCGACCGTCTGCCCACGCGCGCCCAGCTCGCCGAGCGGTTCGACGTCTCGCCCGCCACGATCAACGAGGCGCTGAAGCGCTTGCGCGGCGAGGGCCTGATCGTCACCCGGCAGGGCAGTGGCACCTTCGTCCGCGGCGGACCGCATGGTGACGGGCGTGCGGCGTCGCAGGGGGCCCGTGCCGGTGAGGGCGCCGGGGGGCCGGGCGGTCCCTGGGCCGTGATGGCCGAGGGCGTCAAGCCCGTGAAGCTCGGACCGTATCTGGCCGAGGCGTTCGAGGCGTCCGAGGTGACGCTCGATGTCTTCTCGATGACCACGGAGACGCTGGCCAAGCGGGTGTCGGACCTGAAGGACCGGTTCATCCAGGAGAACATCCCGCCGCCCCGCAGCATCAAGGCCCGGCTGATGCTTCCGGACTGCGACTCCCCGATGCTGACCATTCCCCGCAGGGTCGACGGCGAGGACGACCCCCGCGTGCGGCAGCGGTTGAAGTCGATCCTGCAGAGCCACGCGACGATGTTCCAGGAGGCGTTGTTCGAGCTCCAGCGCTGCGACCCCGCGCCGGAAGTGGACGTCGAGGTGCGAGTGGTGCCGTGCTCGCCCCAGATGAAGTTGTACATTCTGAACCGCAGCCTGGCGCTGCAGGGCTTCTACGTCGTGGATGTGGGCAGCATCCCGCTCCCTCCGGGACGTGAGGAGGTCCGGATATACGACGCGTACGGCACGGGAGCCACCCTCTTTCCGTACCGTGTCGCGGCGACGGCGAAGACCGCCGGGAGCGGACAGCGCGACATCGTGCAGGAGTGCCAGGCGTTCTTCGATTCGTACTGGAATCACCAGGCCACGAGGGTGGATCTCTGATCGTGCTGTCCCCAGTTGCTGCCCCTGTACGTGACGAGGCCCAGGCCGTCCGGCGTGCGCGGAATCTGCTCGCCCGTGCCCAGTGCCTCGTCTGGGACTTCGACGGGCCCATGGTCCGGCTCTTCGTCAGCGAGCAGGGGAGCGGGGACAGCGAGGCGCACCTGATCGCCGACGAGCTCATCGGCATCGCCGCGCAGCACGGCCCCGTGCCGGACGAGGTGCGGGGTAATCCGGACCCGCACGGTGTCTTCCGGCGGTACGACCGGCTGGCGCATCGGCCGGGTGCCACGGAACGGGCGCGCGCGATCGTGGTGGAGATGCGCCACGCGCTCACCGCCCGGGAGCTGAAGGCCGCCGAACACGCTACCCCCACCCCCGGGGCGGACCGGCTCGTCAGGGCCTGGCACGCGCTCGGCCGAGGGCTCGCCGTGGCGTCCAACAACCATGCGGACGCGGTGCGGCGCTATCTGGAACGCACTTCGCTGGACCGGTACTTCGGGGGCGCACCGGTCATCGGGCGCTGCGATGCCGACACCCGGCGGATGAAGCCCGATCCCTGGGTGCTGAACGGGGTCGTCGCCGCGACGGGTCTCGGTGTCGACGGCCATGTGATGATCGGCGACTCCACCGCCGATCTGGGGGCGGCCGGTGCGATCGGCATGCCGTTCATCGGCTATCACCGGGATCGGGCGGGGCGGGACGCCCTGACGGCGGCCGGTGCGCGTACGGTCGTGGGCTCCATGGCGGTGCTGGCCGATGCCGCCGAGGCGTTGTCGGCGCAAGTGCGCTGAACCGGCGGGAAGTTGTACCGTCCCTGTATGGGTCTCAACGCGGGGGGACGCCGTACCCCGACGGTCCGCGGCCGGCAGCCGGCGCCGCCACCCACGGCGCCGGTCACCCCCGGCCGGTGGCGGCGGTGACGCAGGACCACCTGTCCGGCGACCTGGCGCTGCCCGCCGGGCGGGTGGACGCCCAAGTGTCGGCGGCCCGGCGGCGTGCGGCCGCGCTCGTCTCCGACGAGCGGCTCCTGGTGGGCCCGCTCAAGGGCTACCACCATGAGACGTACGCCTTTCCGCTTCCGGACGCCGACGGCTCGGGACGGCAGACCTGGTGGAAGTGCCGGGATCCGCGCGCCGGCCTGTTCTGGTTCGATCTGCGCGCGTTCGCCTCGGAGAAGGAGCTCGTACGGGCCCTGCAGGGGAGCATCACCCGCATCCCCGTGGTGATCGAGCGGGAGGGGGTCTCCCTCTACACCTTCGTCGAGGGGCGGACGCTCGGCGAGGCATGCCCTCCCGGGCAGCCGCTTTCGGGGCGTCACGCGGGGCAGCTCGGGGCCCTGTTCGGCGAACTCGTCTCCGTCCGGCCCGAGTCGGTGGTCGCGTCGGCCGGCCGGGCGGCAGGGCTCCGTCCCGCCGGACGGCAGAACGACTCCGCCGCCTTCCTCGCCCGGCTGATCGACTTCACGGATGCCCACATCTACCAACGGCATCTGCCGCGCTACCACCCGCTCTTCCGGGACCTCGGCATACCCGGCGGCGCCCTCGACGGTCTCCGTGCGGCGGCCGGGGATCTCGTGTCCCGCCCCTTCGCCCTGCTCCACGGCGATCTGCACCGGGAGAACTTCATCGTCGACGCCCGCGACGACCTGTGGACGATCGACTGGGAGCTGGCCATGATCGGTGATCCGCTCTACGACCTGGCCACCCACCTCCATCTGATGCACTACCCGCCCGGGCAGCGGGCGCGGATCACCGGCATCTGGCGCCGCGCGGTCGAGAACGCCCGGCCCGGGAGCTCGGACGGGTGGGAGACGGACCTCCCGGTGCTCCTCGCCTACAAGCAGGCGCAGTCCGTCTACACGGATGTGATCCGGGCGGCGCTGGCCCTCGGCGGGCTCACGGAGGAGCAGCGGCGACGGCAGCTGCCCCGGGCGGCCCGGCGGATCGAGAGGGCGCTGGGGGCCGCGCGCCGGACCCTCGGGCTCACCTGTGAGCTCTCCGCGGACGAGGTGGCCGCCGTGTATGTCCGGTGGTTCGGCGACCGACCGCCCGCCGTCACCGCGTCCGCACCCTGAACAGTGCCCCCGACAGGCCGATCGCGAGCAGCAGCAGGCCCGTGGCCCAGCCGAGGGCGATCCAGGGGGTGTTGCCGGCCGGCTGGTTCAGGAGGAGGGCGCGCAGGGACTCGATGGCCGGGGTGACCGGCTGGTGGTCGGCGAAGGCGTGGAGCCAGGTGGGCATGGAGTCGACCGGGACGAAGGCGCTGCTCGGGTAGGGGAGGAACGACATCAGGAAGGTGAATCCGCCTGCCGCCTCGGGGGTCCTGGCGAGCAGGCCGATGGCCGCGGAGAGCCAGGACAGCGCGACGATGTACGTGGTCAGGACGGCGAGTGCGGTGAGCCAGCCGGTGGGGGTGGCGCTGGGGCGGAAGCCGATCAGGAGGGCGACGCCCAGGACCACGGTGGTGGAGACCAGATTGCGGGCCGTGCTCGCGGCGACATGGCCGGCCAGGATGGCGGCGCCGCCGATGTCCAGGGAGCGGAAGCGGTCGATGATGCCGTTCTGCATGTCCTCGCTGACGGCCACGGCGGTGCTCGCGGAGCCGAAGCCCGCGCACATGAGCAGGACACCGGGGACGACGTAGGTGACGTACGAGGAGTGCGGGGCGCCGGTGTCGATCGCGCCGCCGAAGAAGTAGACGAAGATCAGCATCAGCAGGACCGGCAGCATCAGCGAGGTGATGAGCGCGTCGGTGTTGCGCCTGCTGATCCGCAGAGATCGGCCCGCCATGGTGCCGGCGCGGGCCAGGGGCGCGGTGAGGGTCTCAGACATGGGCGGTCCGGGTCTCCTTCGTCGTGGTGAGGGCCAGGAAGACGTCGTCGAGCGTGGCGCTGTGCAGGGAGAACCGTTCGACCGCCGTCCCGGCCGGGTCGATCTCGTCGAGCAGGGCCCGGACATGGGCCGCCGAGCCGTCGGTCGGCAGGCCGAGGGTGAGCGTCGAGGGTGCGTGGTGCACCGCGCGGTGGGTGAGGCGGAGGTAGGCCGCCCGGTCGGCCAGGACCACGTCGAGGCGGTGACCGGCGACGCGGGACTTGAGGGTCTCGGCGGTGCCCTCGGCGACCGTGCGTCCGTGGTCCAGGACGGCGATGCGGTCGGCCAGCCGGTCGGCCTCCTCCAGGTACTGGGTGGTGAGCAGGACCGTGGCGCCCTCGGCGGCGAGGTCGCGGACCACCTGCCAGAGTTCCTGGCGGCTGCGCGGATCGAGGCCGGTCGTCGGCTCGTCCAGGAAGAACACCTCCGGCAGCGGGCTGCCGACGAGCCCGGCCGCCAGGTCGAGCCTGCGCCTCATGCCGCCGGAGTACGTACGGGCGGGGCGGCGGGCCGCCTCGGTCAGGCCGAAGCGTTCGAGGAGGTCGGCGGCGCGGCGGCGGGCGTCCGCGCGGGAGCGGCCGGCCAGCCGGGCCATCATGCGCAGGTTCTCCTCGCCGGTCTGGGCCTCGTCGACGGCGGCGTACTGGCCGGTCAGGCTGATCGCGCGGCGGACCCGGCTCCGGTCGGCGACGACGTCGTACCCGGCGACACGGGCCGTGCCGCTGTCGGCCGCGGTGAGCGTGGCCAGGATGCGGACGACGGTGGTCTTGCCCGCGCCGTTGGGGCCGAGCAGGGCGAAGACGGTGGCGCGGTCCACCCGTAGGTCGATGCCGTGCAGGACGGGTGGCGCGGATCTTCCGTACGACTTGGTGAGGCCGTGGGCCTCGATCATGGCGGACGACGGCATGACTTCCCCTTCTGCGTATGTGGTACGTGGTAGTGCGTAAGGGTTACGCATAACTAGGATGGACGTCAAGGGAAGGTGGGTTCAGGTGACGCGAGGGAACGGTTCGCAGGGCGGTACGGGCCTGCCGGCCAGCATCGAGGCGGCCTGGGGACTGCGGGCGCGCCCGGTCAAGGGGCCCAAGCCCGGACTGACGCTGGAGCGCATCGTGGACGCCGCGGTGGCGGTGGCGGCGGCCGAGGGGCTCGGCGCGGTGTCGATGGGCCGGGTCGCCAAGGACCTCGGCGCCTCGACGATGTCGCTCTACCGGTACGTCGCCGCCAAGGACGAGCTCTACGTGCTCATGCAGGAGGCGGCCATGGGCCCGCCGCCCCCGCTGCCCGCCCTGGAGGAGAACGCGGGCTGGCGCGAGGCCCTCGCGCAGTGGGCCGGGGCGATGCGCCGCGTCTACCACGCCAACCTCTGGATGCTCCGCATCCCCATCGCGGGACCGCCCGCGAGCCCCCACTCGGTCGCCTGGTGGGAACAGGGCCTCCAGGCCCTCGACGGCACCGGTCTGGGGCCGGGCGAGGAAGTCTCCGTCATCCTTCTGGTCAGTGGTTTCGTGCGGAACGAGGCGCTGGTGACGGGCGATCTCGGCGCCGCCGTCGAGGCCCGCGGCGTCTCGGAGACGGAGGTCATGGAGGGCTACGCCCGCACGCTGGACCGGCTGGTCGATCCCGTACGCCATCCCTCGCTCACCCGGCTGCTGGCCTCCGAGGTGATGTGGGCGCCGGACGCACCCGACTACGAGTTCACGTTCGGCCTCGAACGCGTGCTGGACGGGATCGAGGCGCTGGTCCGGTCCCGGCGGTAGGGGACGGGTGTCGTACCGGTTGCGGGGCTTTGGACGTCAAGTCCGCTTGAGGTCAAGGGCGTACGCTGCATGGTCATGAGCGCAGAGAAGCCCGGGTCAGGGACATCGGCGGATGCGGCGGCGACGGGCGGGGGAGCGGCCGGGCGGGCCGCGCCGGATGCGCCGACGAGTCTGCGGGAGCGGAAGAAGCAGCTGACGTACCAGGCGGTGTCCGAGGCCGCGATCTCCCTGTTCCTGGAACGCGGCTTCGACAAGGTCTCGGTGGCGGAGATCGCGGCCGCCGCGGATATCTCCAAGCCGACGCTGTTCCGGTACTTCCCGGCCAAGGAGGACCTGGCGCTGCACCGGTTCGCCGACCACGAGGACGAGTCCGCCCGGGTCGTCGCCGGCCGCGCCGACGGCGAATCCCCGCTGGACGCGCTGCGCCGCCACTACCTGGACGGCCTGGAGCGGCGCGACCCGGTCACGGGGCTGTGCGACGTCCCGCAGGTGCTGGCGTTCCACCGGCTGCTGTACGGGACACCGTCCCTGGTGGCCCGGCTCCACGCGTACCAGAGCCGCTCCGAGGCCGCGCTCGCCCGCGCGCTCGGTGACCGGGTGACGGACCGGCTGGCCGCGGGCCAGATCATCGCGGTCCTGCGCATCCTGGCCATGGAGAACTGGCGGCGGATCAGCGAGGGCCGCAGCGCGGACCAGGTGTACGGGGCGGCGGTCGAGGAGGCGGAACGGGGCTTCGCGCAGCTGCGGTCGGGGCTGGGGGAGCGGCGGTAGTCCGGCCCCGCCGCCCTGGCGCCCGGCTCCCGGGCTGCTCCGCTACTGGCCGTCCACGGCATGCTGCACCGCTTCCGCTATCTCCCGGACCCGGTCGAACGTGATGCCCGTGCGCTGCTCGACGGCCAGCGGATGATCGGTGGGCTCCAGCTCGATGAACGGGCGCCGGCCGATCGGACGGGTGTGCGCATTGGTCTTGAGGTTGGTCGTACGGGGGGTGTAGAGCCCCAACTCGGTGGTGAGCCAGCCGAAGTACGGCTTCTCGGACTCCCGGCCCGGCGTCTCCCACACATCGAGGGCGCGGCCGAAGTTCTCCCGGCTCAGCGACACCCAGACACCCCAGGAGAACGGCTCCGGGCTGCCGGCCACGGGTATCTCGATCAGGCCCTTGATGAAGTAGTGCTCGTGTCTGACGATGCACTGGTCCGACGAGAGCATGCTGTCGGGGTCGCTCTCCAGGCTCGCGTCCCAGACGTCGGGCGCCATGGTCGAGTACCCCATCGGGAGTTCCGTGTGGTGTTCGCCGCAGCGGGAGCAGGTGTAGCCGGGGTCGGTAGCCATGGGCGGGATCCTAGAGCTTCCGGGAGGTGCTCATGTGGCCCCGGGTGGGGCCCGGCCGCCGAGCTCAGTCCGCGGCCGGGATGTCCAGCGCCGTTCCGTACAGCCGGGAGACGCGGATCCGGATCACCACGCGCCGGTCCGCGACCACCTGGGCCAGGAAGGCCGCCTCCTCGGCCGGGTCCGCGAAACCCGGTGTCAGGGAGAGGAGTTCGCGACTGACGTCGTCCCCGGGCACGGCCGCCGGAGCCGACACCTCCGCCTCGCCCTCGGCGACCGCGAACGAGAACACGTCCGGGCCGCTGACGTGCAGCGCCGCATGCGGATCGGTGCGCAGCTGACGCGGCTTGAGGCGGTCGGCGGTGCTGGACACGCGCACCACACGCTCTTCGGCGTCCCAGGAGTAGAGCACCGTCGTCAGATGGGGGTGCCCGGTGCGCCGCACGCTCGCCAGGACGCCGAACTGCTGCTCCCGGAGCAGCCGGGACAGTTCCGCTTCGGTGAGCACGCGCGGCCCCGGACCTGCGCCCGGACCGGAGTCGGAGCCGGTGTCGGTGACGGACTGTGGTTCGTTCTCGACGGGGGTGGTGGGAAGGGGCGGCATGGGTTTCTCCTCAGGGCCGGCGGGGACCGGTGGGCAGTGGTCAGGCGGAAGGTGCGGGACTTGTCGGTGCGGCTGTTGCCGCCGTGGCCGTGTGGCGGTCCGGCCGTCCGAGCACCACCAGCGCGACGAGGAACGCGGCGGTGAGCAGTCCGGCTCCCACGGCGAAGGCCAGGTGGTAGCCGCCGGTCAGCGCCTCGGCCCGGCTGCTGCCGTCGGCGAGCAGGGTGTCGGTACGGGAGGCGGCCAGCGTGGACAGGACGGCGACGCCCATCGCCATGCCGATCTGCTGGGTGGTGTTGAACAGTCCGGACGCGAGTCCGGCGTCCTCCTCGCCCGCCCCCGACATGCCGAGCGTGGTCAGCGCCGGGAGGGCGAGGCCGAATCCCGCGGCGAGGAACATCACCGGCAGCAGATCCGTGGCGTAGTGCGCGTGGACGGGGAGCCGGGTGAGGAGGCCGAGCACGCCGATCAGCAGGACCAGCCCCGCCAGCAGCACGCTCCGGTCGCCGAACCGTGTGCTCAGCCGGGCCGATATCCCCAGCGACACGGCACCGATGACCGCGGCCGCCGGCAGCATGGCGAGCCCGGTGGCTGTGGCCCCGTAGCCGAGCACCCGCTGCAGATACAGCGCGACCAGGATCTGGAACGAGAACAGCGCGGCCACCATGAGGATCTGGACCAGATTGGCGCCCGCGACACTGCGCGAGCGCAGGATGCGCAGCGGAAGGAGCGGGGTCGCGGCCGTGGCCTGGCGGACGAAGAACGCGGCGAGCAGGGCCACCGCGAGGGCGCCGAGCCCGAGCGTGTGCGGTGACACCCAGTCGTACGACTCGACCTCGACGACGGAGTAGATGCCCACCATCACCCCCGCGGTGACCAGGAGTGCGCCGACGGCGTCCGCGCCCGCGGTGAGGCCGGGCCCGCGGTCGCCGGGCAGGACGCGCGCCGCGACGAGCAGCGCCGCGAGTCCGATCGGCAGGTTGATGAAGAAGATCCAGTGCCAGCCGAGCGCGTCGGTGAGGATCCCGCCGAGCACCTGCCCGATCGAGGCCCCGGCCGCGCCGGTGAAGCTGAACACGGCGATGGCGCGGGCCCGTTCGCGGCTCTCGGTGAAGAGGGTGACCAGGATGCCCAGGCCGACCGCGGACGCCATGGCGCTGCCGGCGCCCTGGAGGAAGCGGGCGGCGATCAGCAGGGCGGGGGTACCGGCCGCTCCCGCCAGTACGGAGGCGGCGGTGAAGACCGCCGTGCCGGCCAGGAACATTCGCTTGCGGCCGATGAGGTCACCGAGCCGCCCCGAGAGCAGCAGCAGGCCGCCGAAGGCGATCAGGTACGCGTTGACGACCCAGCTGAGGCCGCCGGGAGTGAAGCCGAGGTCGTTCTGGATGGCGGGCATCGCCACGGTCACGATCGAGCCGTCGAGCACGGTCATCAGCAGACCGGTGGCGATCACGCCGAGAGCGAGGTGGCGCGAGCGGGCGACGGGCGGGGCGGGGGCCGGGGCGGGAACGGGGCGAGCGGGCGCGGACATCGGGCTCTCCTGTCGGTCGGTTCGACAAGAGAGAACGTAGCAGATGGTTTTGTTGCGGACTATTTCTTTCGGTTCTATTTTCCGCGGATGGCGCGGCTTCCGCCGTGCTGCGCCCGTGGGTGGCGGGGTGGGGGATGGGTGCTGGGCCGGTGGTGTCGCCTACTTCTGGCTCTGGCGGGCCCTGCGGACCGCCCGCGGGTTCTCGGCCGGGGTGGCCAGGTGCTCGCCGGCCAGCTGGCTCAGCGCGCGCAGGAGCGTCTCCCGGTCCGCCCGGGCCAGGCTGCCCAGCGCCTCCTCGTGCACCCGGTCGACGATCTCCTGGCTCCGCGCGGCCAGGGCCGCGCCCTGCTCGGTGACGGCGATGATCCGCGCCCGCCGGTCCCGGCTGGAAGGGCGGCGCTCGGCGAGGCCCGCGCTCTCCAGCGCGTCCACCGTCACCACCATGGTGGTCTTGTCCATGTCGCCGATCTCGGCGAGCTGGATCTGGGTGCGCTCCTCCTCCAGGGCGTGGACCAGGACGCAGTGCATGCGTGCGGTGAGCCCGATCTCGGCGAGCGCCGCCGACATCTGGGTCCGCAGGACGTGACTGGTGTGGTCCAGGAGGTAGGAGAGGTCCGGTGCGGTGCGGGTGGGTGCCATGGCGGTCATGTCTGCCAGCGTAACAATTCGGTCTGTGGCAGATCGTCCGCAAGTGGACGTCTTGCTTCCTGCCCCTCCGCCCGGCAGGGTCGCCGGATAATCGCTGGCGGGCCCCTTCCGGCGGCGGCAGAGTCGACCGTATGCCGATCCCCGTCGAAGCCGCGTTCCTGCCCGGTCTGGAGCTCTCCAGGATTCTGTACGAGACCGCGGTGCGGCCCGTCCTCGACGACGCCTTCCCCGGCCTGCCGTACGCCGCCGCGCGGATCGGCGCCGGATCGGAGGTGCTCGGCTTCGACACCGCGCGCTCGACCGACCACGACTGGGGCCCGTGCCTGGACCTCTTCCTCGCGCCGGACGACGCGGCGGCCCACGGCGACGCGATCCGGCGGCTGCTGGCGGACCGGCTGCCCAAGGAGATCCGCGGCTGGCCCACCCATTTCCGCCCGGCCGCCGACCCGCTCGACCCGGTCGGCCACATGGCGATGACCGACGGACCCGTCGACCACCGCGTGGTCGCGCACGACACCGGCGCCTGGCTGGTCCGGGAGGTGGGCCTCGACGCCTCCACCACGGAACCCGCCGTACGGGACTGGCTCGCCATGCCGCAGCAGAGGCTCGCCCAGGTCACCGCCGGCGCCGTGTTCCACGACGGCCCCGGTCTCCTCACCACCGCACGCGCGCGGCTGGCCCGCTACCCCGAACAGGTGTGGCGCCACGTCCTGGCCTGCCAGTGGCAGCGGATCTCCCAGGAGGAGGCGTTCGTCGGACGCTGCGCCGAGGCCGGCGACGACCTCGGTTCGGCCGTCGTCGCCGGGCGGCTGGTCCGCGACCTCATGCGGCTGTGCCTGCTGCTGGAGCGGCGCTACCCGCCGTACGGCAAGTGGCTGGGCAGCGCGTTCGCCCGGCTGGAGGCGGCCGGGGAGCTGACGCCGTCGCTGCGGGGAGCGCTGGCGGCGACGGAGTACCCGGAGCGGGAGCGGCACCTGTGCGCGGCGTACGAAGCGGTGGCGGTCCGGCAGAACGCGGCCGGGCTGACCGACCCGGTGGACCCGTCGCCCCGCCCGTACCACGGCCGTCCGTTCCTCGTCCTGCACGCGGAACGCTTCGCCCGCCCGCTGGCCGCCTCGGTCACCGACCCGGACCTGCGCGGGCTGCCGCTGACCGGGGTCGTCGACCAGTGGGCGGACAGCACCGACCTGCTCATGGGGAGGGACGGGGACGCGCTGCGGGCGGCGAGTGCGGCGGTGGGCGGACGCTGAGGCGTACGGCCCGGATCCGAGGGCGGCGGCCGCGGTCGGCGGTGCGGCTTCGGACGGCATGAAATCCGGTGGCGGGCCTTCGTGCGCTCCGCCTAGTTTGGACGCCCGTGACCCATGATCCGAAAGCCTTCGCCGACGGGTGCGCGCATGCTCCCGCCCGCACCGAGTTCGTGCCAACTCCCGTCCGCGGCGAGGGATTCGGCCGGTCGATGACCGGCGGCAGGCGATGACCGGCCAGGCGGCGGTGCGGCCCGCGGCCGCCGATGAGCGGCTGTTCTCCCGGACGTACGCGGCCGCCACGTTCAGCTTCGCCGCGGTCATGTTCCTGACCGGGTTCGCCGCACTCGCCGTCGTGCCCATGCTGCCGGTGGCCGCCCGCGACTTGGACGGGGTGCCGCTCTACCCGCTGGTGGCGGGCTGTTTCGTCGCGGCGAGCCTGTTCGGCGGGGTGCTGGGCGGTGACTGGGCGGACCGTGCGGGGCCGGGCCGCCCGCTGGCGGCGGGCGTGGTGCTCGCGGTGGTCACCCTGGTCGTCTCGGCCACCAGCACCACCATCTGGCAACTGGCGGCGGGGCGCTTCCTGGACGGGGTGGCGGCCGGGATGATCGCGGTGGCCATCAACACGGCCATCGCCCACGCCTATCCGGACCGGCTGCGGGCGCGCGCCCTGGCGTTGATGAGCACCTGCTGGATCATCCCGTCACTGGCCGGCCCGCCGCTCGCGGGCCTGGTGGCCGCCTGGTGGTCCTGGCGCCTGGTGTTCTTCGGGCTGGCCGCCCTCACCGTGATCCCGTCGCTGGTCGTCGTCGTCATGCTCCGCAACCCATCCTGGCAGGGACAGGGACAGGGACAGGGGCAGGGGCGGTCCCGGGCGCGGTCGAAGCAGGAAACCGGTCCGGCGGCGGACGTGACGCCGCGGCCCGCGCTGATGGTCGCGGCGGCCGTGAGCGTGGGGGCGGCGCTCGGGCAGTACGCCGTCTCGGGCTGGGACGTACGCCATCTGCTGTGCGGGGTGGCGGGAGTCGCCCTGCTGGTGGTGTTCGTGCCGAGGCTGCTCCCGGCGGGCACGTGGCGTGCCGCGCGCGGACTGCCCGCCGCCGTGCTGCTGCGCGGCCTCACCTCGGGGGCGTACTTCACGCTGGAGGCCTTCGTGCCGCTGCTGCTGAACACCGCGAGGCGCGTGCCGCCCGTGCAGACCGGACTGGCCTTCACGGGGGCCGCCATCGCCTGGGCCGGCTCCTCCTGGCTCCAGGGGCGGCTCCAGGGCCGGGTCTCCCGCCACCGGTTGGTCACGGCCGGGGCCCTGGTGATGGGGGCGGCGGTGGCGCTCGCCGCGGTGGGCACGCTGCCCGCGCTGCCCGCCCTCACCGCCGCCGGGGCCATGGTCCTCGCGGCCGTCGGCATGGGCATGGCCACGCCCTCCCTCACCCTGCTCTCGCTCACCCACAGCCCGCCGGGCCGGCAGGGGTACGCCAGCAGCGCCATGCAGACCAGTCAGAACCTGGGCCAGATGGCGGTGATGGGGGTGGCCGCGGCCCTGTTCAACCTCTTCCTGGGCTTCGGCTCCGCCGACCTGGCGGCCTATGCCGCCGCCTTCGGCCTGCTGCTCGTGCCGAGCGTCCTGGCGGCGACGCTCGCGGTCAGGGCCCGCGAAGCCTGAAGGAGGGGGGCGCGCCGGGGCCGTCTAGCCCCTCAGCCGGTCGCGCTGGATCCGGTGGGCGAGGGCGCGGCGCACGGAGGCCGAGCCGGCCGGGGCGGTGGCGGTCCCGGCCGGTACGTCGAGGCCGCGGCTGATCTCGTCGTACGCCTCGCGGTGGCCGGCGGGCAGTTCCGCGGCGTGCAGCCGCAGGTCCTCCTCGACGAGCCGGCGCAGTTCGTCGACGGTCCGCTCGGTGAAGCGCTTCTTCCCGCGCGCGAGTGCGCCGACGCAGGGAGTGCAGCGGGCGGCTCCGTCGTACGTCTCCGAGAGGTCCTCGGCGAGCCCCCACAGGCGTCCCTCCAGCCACGGCAGGTCGTGCTGGCCGAGGGAGACGTCCATGGAGGGTCCGGGACCGGCGTCCCGGTACTTCGCCACCTGCTTGGACACGGCGGGCTGGCTCATGTCGGTGAGCCGGGCGATGCGCTCCTGGGTCCAGCCGAAGCCGGTGAGCACCTGGATCATCTCGGCGCGGAGCCTGCGCATCTCCTCGCCGGCGCGGATCACGTCGTTCATCCCGGCGAACATCCGCCCGGCCTGCTCCTCGGTCAGAGCGGGGGTACCGCCGGTGCCCGCCGCGGCCGCCGGGGTGCGCGGGGTGTGTCGTGTGTTCTCTTCGGCTGCTGCCACAACCCAGTTATATACCCTGCTCCATACGTCATAACCGAGTTGTATAACCGGGTTATGAGTGACAGGATCGCCCTGTGTCCACCTTCTGCGCCTCCGACGGAACCCAGCTCGCCTACCGCACGTACGGAGCCGGCGATCCGCTCGTCTGCATCCCCGGCGGCCCCGCGGACTCCCGCTACCTGGGCGAGCTCGGCGGCCTCTCCGCCCATCGCCGTCTGATCGTCCCGGACCTGCGCGGCACAGGCCGCTCGGCGGTCCCCGAGGACACCGCCGGCTACCGCTGCGACCGGCTCGTCGACGACATCGAGGCCCTCCGCGCTCACCTCGGTCTCGCGCGTACGGACCTGCTCGGGCACTCCGCCGGAGCGAACATCGCCGTCCAGTACGCGGCCCGCCACCCGTCGCGCGTCGGCCGCCTCGCCCTGATCACCCCCGGGGCCCGGGCCGTCGGCATCGACATCGGCGGGGAGGAGCGGCGTGCGCTCGCCCGGCTGCGGAGCGGCGAGCCGTGGTTCCCGGCGGCGTTCGCCGCGCTGGAGGCGATCACCCGGGGGACGGGCACGGACTGGGCGGCCGTCGACCCGTTCTTCTACGGCCGGTGGGACGAGGCCGCCCGCGCCCACCACGCGGCGAGCCGGCCCGACAACCCGGACGCAGTCGCGGGCTTCGGGGCCGAGGGCGCCTTCGACCCGCCCGCCACCCGTGCCGCGCTCGCCGCCTTCGGGGCGCCCGTCCTGCTGCTCGCCGGGGAGTTCGACCTGAACAGCCCGCCCCGCTCGGCGGCCGACTTCGCCGCCCTGTTCCCCGACGCGACACTCGTCGTCCAGGAGGGGGCGGGGCACTACCCGTGGGTCGATGACGCCGACCGGTTCACGGAGCTGGTGTCGGCGTTCCTGGCATAGGGCCGGCGCGCCTCGCCGGACCGTACGGGATCGCGCCCGCCCGGTCTCAGTCCAGCAGCCGGGACAGCCGAACCGCCTGACGTTCGGCCGTCCCCGGCGGATTGCGGGGGTGCTCGGGGTCGTCGAACGAGAGCAGGAACAGCCATACGAGGGCGACCAGCCGACGGGTGTCGAGCAGCAGGGCCCGCTCCGCGGCGTCCAGTTCGAAACGGCCGATGAACTCCTCGGCGTCGAGGGGTTCGCCGACCCAGGCGGACACGTGCTCGGTGATCTCCGCCAGTTCGAGGGGACGGTCGCTGCGGCCGGACTCCTCGAAGTCGACGATCCGTACCCGGGAGCCGTCCCACAGGTAGTTGGCGAGGTTGCCGTCCCCCGGGCCGAACACCGGCCGGATGCCCGGCCGGTCTCCCGCGTGCCACGGGTCCGCGCCCGCCAGCCACTCCAGGCCGCGGTCCATGGCCCCGCCCACCCCGGGCCCGACCCGGGGGCGGGTCCGCGGCGCCCAGGCCTCGATCCGACGGGCCAGGTACTGCCGGTGCCCCGGCCTGACGGGCACCTCGTCCAGCAGGTGCGCGGGCACGCAGTCGTGCACCTCGGTCACCGCCGAGACCAGGGCGTCGAGCCGGGGGCCGTCGATCCGTTGCCCGCGGAGCGGCAGGCCCGGGAGGCGGAACATCGCCACGGTCGGTTCGTCGGAGGTGAGATCCGCGTGCCGGGGCGCGGGGGCGAGCCCGGGAGCGTGGGCGCCGAGCAGCGTGAGCGCCCGCCATTCGCGCTCGCTCTGCTCGTGGTGGCCGGGACGGAACGTCTTGATCACGGTGTCCGGCCCGAGGTCGAGACCGTGCGTGCTCCAGGAATCGGCAGTCATGGGAGGGGATCCTGCCAGGCGGGCAGGGCCGGGCCGGCGGCTCGGCCCTCACGCCCGAGGCGCGGCCGGTCAGGCCGGCAACTCGACCGTCACGTACGGGGCCAGCGCGCGGAGGAAGTCCGCCGCGTCGAACATCGCCCCGGCCGAGGCCACCCCCGTGGTCCGCGTGCGGCCGGTCAGGATGCGTGCGACGGCCTCCACCGCCAGGGGTGCGGTGACGGCGTAGATGTCCTGGCCGCGTGCCGTGGCGCGGCGCTCGACGCCGTCCGCGCGGACCAGGACGTCGACGACGAACGTCTGGTCCGAGCGCCCCAGCGTGTCGACCGCCTCCGGTGCCGGAGTGTCCTTCCCCGCCAGGTCGCCCGCCGCCTCGACGGACATGTGGGTACGGACCTCGGACACCTTCACATGGCTGGGCACGGTGACGACGTCGGCCATGGTGAACTCCGTGATCACCGCGCGCCGGCCCAGCGGTTCGGGGAACAGCCAGTCGCCCTGCGACACCGCGTCGTCGTGGTAGCGCAGCGCGCCGTCCGCGTACCGCACCCGACGGCCCGCGCGGCGGTCGTGGGAGACCTGTCCCGCCTCCCGGGTGCCCGCCGTGGGGCGCCAACTGCTCAGTCCGTACGCGACGTCCACCGAATCGGCGGACGTCGCCCCGCCCATCGCCGCGGTGACCAGCAGGTCGCCCAGCCCGCCGTAGAAGGCCATGGCCGGCACCACGGGAGTGCCCGCCCGCAGGGCCGCCTCCGTGTGGTCGGCGAACATCGCGGCGTTCGCCTCGATCTCCGCCGCGACGTCGACGTACGGGATCCCCGCCCGCAGGGCGGCCTCGACGACCGGGCCGCCGGTCACCGCGAAGGGGCCGGCGCAGTTGATGACGGCCGCCGCGCCGGCGAGCGCCCGGTCGAGCGCGCCCGCGTCGTCCACGCCGGCCGGCCGTACCTCCGCCTCGCCCCACTCGGCCGCCAGCGCCTCCAGCCGTGCCGCGTTCCGGCCGGAGAGGACCGGGGTGAATCCGCGCCGCCGGAGCTCGGCGACGATGAAGCGACCGGTGTGTCCCGTCGCCCCGTAGACCACGACCGCAGTCGCTGTACTCATGGTTTCCCGCTCTCGACCTGGTGGTTCGGTGTGCTGAGGTGTCCAGTCTCGGTGCGTGCGGTGTCCGGCCGTGAGGGTCCGGACCGACAGCATGCGTACACTTTCGGACATGCCAACTGTCGCGCTGCTGACGGCCGGTGACCTGCTCCACTTCGAACTGGGGGTGGCGTACGAGATCTTCGGCAACCCGCCGCGCGAGGCGTCGGACGGCTGGTACGACGTACTGCTCTGCGGGCCCGGTCCGGTGCGGGTCGGCCCCTTCACGGTCGAGCCGGACCACGGGCTGGAGCGGGCGGCCGGCGCCGACACGGTGATCGTGCCCGCGTGCGTCGACATCGACGTGCCGCCGCCGGCCGAACTGGTCGAGGCGGTGCGCGCGGCGCACGAGGCGGGCGCGCGGGTCGCCTCGCTGTGCACCGGGGCGTTCGTGCTCGGTGCCGCGGGGCTGCTGGACGGCCGGCGGGCCACCACCCACTGGGCGCACGCCGCCGAGCTGGGCAGCCGCCATCCACAGGCCGTGGTCGACCCGGACGTCCTGTACACGGACAACGGCAGCGTGCTCACGTCCGCGGGCAAGGCCGCCGCCGTGGACCTCTGCCTGCACCTGATCCACCTCGACCACGGCGCTGCCGTCGCCAACGCGGTCGCCCGCCGCCTGGTCATGCAGCCGCACCGGCCGGGCGGCCAGGCCCAGTTCGTCGCCACGCCGGTGCAGGTCTCGGGCGACCACGCCCTCGCCCAGCTGCTCGCCTGGGTCCAGCAGCGGCTGGACCAGCCGCTGTCGGTCACCGACATGGCGCGCAAGGCGAACACGAGCCCGCGCCACCTCGGGCGGCAGTTCCGGTCCGTGATCGGACAGACGCCGATCCAGTGGCTCCTGATCCAGCGCGTGCGCCGCGCGCAGGAGCTGCTGGAGGCCACCGACGAGAGCATCGAGGCGGTCGCCGTTGCCACGGGCATGGGGACGGCGACGACGCTCCGGCGCCAGTTCAAGCGGATCGTGGGGGTTCCGCCGGACGCCTATCGGCGCGCGTTCCGCAGCACGCACGCGGTCTGACGGGGCCGGACGGGTGGCCGTCGCGGCCCCGGGGCCTGCCCTCCGGTCCCGCCCCACCGGGCCTCAGGCCCGTATCCGATGCTCCCGGGGCCAAGACTGGATTCAGCCCCGGGTTCAGTCCTGGGTTCAGCCTCGGATTCAGCCCTGGGGTTAGTCCCGGATTCAGCCCCGGCTTCCGTCCGCGGTTCCGACGGCCGCCCCGGCCTTCGCTTCGACCTCCGCTTCGATCCCGGCGAGCTGCGCGGCCAGGATCTCCTCGAACGCGGCGCGGCGGTCCGCGCCGAGCGGGCGGACGTCGCGGGCGAAGTGGGCCAGGGCCGGGAAGCGCTCGGGGTCGGCGCCCAGCACCGCCACGCGGAACAGCTCCATGCCCTGCTCGTGCTCCTCCGGCGTGACCGTGCTGCCCCCGGCCTCGGAAGCGATCAGCGCGGAGATGAGCACGGCGATCCGGTGGTAGCGCACCGGGATCTCCGCGTCGGGCAGGCCCGAGGCGCGCAGCGCCTGCAGCACCTCCTCCATGACCAGCCGGGAACCGGTGCCGCTCGACGCGTAACGCCCCCAGACGGCGGCGAGCTGCGGCTGTTGGCCGAAGGCCTCGCGCATGCACAGGGCCAGGGCCCTGATGCGCTGCTTCCAGTCGCCCTCGGCGCTGTGCTCCTCCATGGCGGCCAGGATGATCCGGTCGGCGACCGCGCGCAGCAGTTCGGTCTTGCTGCGGAAGTGCCGGTAGAGGCTGGAGGAATCGGTCCCGAGCACCGCGGCCAGCTTGCGCACGCTGAACGAGTCCGCGTCGCTCGTGCGCAGCAGCTCCGCCGCCGCATCCAGGATCTCTTCGGTCGACCAACGCCTTCGGCCTGCCATTTCGCTCCTCGCCACTGCCTCTCGACTGCCTTCAGCCTAGCTTATGCACTTGGTGTTGCACGCACCGCGTGCATAATGGGGACATGAGTGTGCCGGACGGCCGGGCAAGGACGGGCCGGCATGCCACTCGTGCCCTGTTGTCCCGGGCCGGGCGACCGATGCGGAGCTCGCCCCGGGGATTACGGAAGGACGCATGACGTGAAGAACCCACTGGACACCGCAGCGCTGAACGCGGCCGTCGACAACGTCCACCGCGCCGGGATGCCGGGACTGTTCGCCGAGGTGCGGGACGGCGACCAGGTCTGGCAGGGCGCCGCCGGGGTCGCCGATGTCTCCACCCGCCGCCCCGTCACCGCCGGGATGCGGCACCGCGTCGGCTCCATCACCAAGACCTTCACCGCCGCCGCGGTCCTGCAACAGGTCGAGGCCGGCCGGATCGGCCTGGACACGCCGGTCGGCCGGTACCTGCCGAAGCTCGTTCCGGGGGAGCGCGGTGACGCGATCACGGTCCGGATGCTGCTGAACCACACGAGCGGCCTCGCCGAGTACCTCCCGTACGCCTATCCGTCGCTCAAGGCGTTCCCCGTCCTCGCGGAGACCGGACCCGAGAGCCTGGACGACCACCGGTTCACGCGGTTCGACCCCGTCGAGCTGATCGCGATGGGCGTCACCGCCCCCGCCGTCGGCACCCCGGGCGGCAGTCCGGGGGTGTACTCCAACACCAACTACCTGCTCCTCGTCCAGCTCCTGGAACAGGTGACCGGCGGCACGGCCGAGCAGTGCATCACCCGGAACGTCATCGAGCGGGCCGGGCTCCGGGACACCGAACTCCCCGCCGGGACGCACGTCGACGGCCCGCACTCGCGTCTCTACGAGTCCTGGTTCGGCATGATCGACCCGCCGCGCGACTACAGCGTGTACGACATGTCCTGGGTGGGCCCTTCGGCATCGCTGATATCGACCGTCGCGGACCTCAACCGCTTCTACGGGCTGCTGCTGGCCGGGGAGATCGTCGGCCCGTCGTCGCTGGAGCAGATGCGACGTACGGTCCCGGTCGTCTCCCAGGAGGGCAGGATCATCGAGTACGGACTCGGGCTGCACCCGATGGAGGGCTCCGGGCAGGGCGACTTCTGGGGCCACGGCGGCACCGTCTGGGGCGGGGGCGCGCTGGCCATGGCCCGGGCCGACGGCGGGCGCCGGATGGCGGTCGCGGTGAACATGCAGCGGTGGAACAGGCTGGACTCCGCCGGCCGGCCGCAGCCCCACCCCATCGACGCCGCACTCGCGGAGCTGTACCGCGTCGCGCTGTACGGCTGACCGGCGTCGGGCGGCTTCAGGCGGTCGTGGCCTCCGCACGGCCGAGCAGGATCGCTGCGCGATCGAGGAGCTCGCTCACGTTCCGGATTCCCGGCTCAAGGCCTCGGCTGTGGACGAAGACGGTGAGATCGAGGGCGACTTGCGCGAAGCAGTACGCCAGCACGCCGGGGCCGGCCACGTGCTCGCCGGCGGCGCAGAGCATCCGCACCGCGTCGGGCGTGATGCCGTGGGCGCTCAGCAGCGTCGCGTAGTCGAAGACCCTCGTTCCACTGCCCAGGGCTTCGATGTCGATGACACCGCTGACGCGATCGGCGTGCAGGAGGATGTTGCCGGGGCGGAAGTCGCCGTGGACCAGGTCTCCGGTGGGCAGAACCACCGGTCCGTGGAGGGCGAGGAGCCGTTCGCAGATACGGACGAGTTCCCGCCCGACCGGGCCGGTCCCGTCCGCCTGCCGCCACAGGTCGCCGCGACGGTCGGCGATGCGGCCGGTGACGAACCGCGACCAGCACCTCCCGGGGTCGGGATCGAGACCGGTGTGCGTCTCCAGCAGACCGATCAGCAACCTGGCCTCAGACGCGCCCACTTGTTGGGGGCTGTGTCCGACGACGTACTCCTGGACCTGGTATCCGAATCCGTCCGCGCTCGTGCCGACGGCGAGCCAGGCCGGCGTCGGATATCCGGCGGCGCGGATCCTCGCGACTCCCTCGGCGGCGCGCTCGATCCGGCGGGCCAGGTCGCGGGCGGGGTTCCATTTGAGTACCGCCTGTCGGCCGGTGTCATCGGTCAGGAGCCAGGCTCCTGACTGGAAACCGTCGTCGAACCGGTGGTCGAGCCGGAACCGGGTGTGATGCGTACGGTTGGCCTCGGTCAGGACGGCCTGCGCCGTACGGGCATCGGCTCGGCCGGGCGGGTTGTTCCGGGGCACGGGGATCTCCTGGCACGTCGAACGGGCCGCGGTCGGGCGCTGACGGCGGCGGGGCGCATGCGTCGGCCGCCGGTCGGGCCGGCGGCAACGGAGATCAAGCCACCTGATCCACGTTACGGAGCGCCGGGGCCGAGGAGCAAGGGCGTTTCGGCAGGTGCCACCCCCTCGGTCCACGTCACTGCGGCGCCCCGGCGCCCCGGCCCGTCATGCCGGGGATGACGAGGGTGCGGGCGTGGATTCGGCTCCATCGCCACGGAGTTCGGCGCGGCGCAGCGCCGGGGCCGCGACACCGAACACCGCCGCGAGCAGGCAGATTCCACCGCACACGGTGAAGAACATGGCGGCGCCCCACACGTCCACGGTGACGCCGGCCACGGGGAAGAGGACCGGGGCGAGACCCAGCGCGCAGAGCGTCGTGACCGAGGTGACCCGGCCCAGGTACCGGGGGTCGGTCTCCGTCTGGACCAGGGCGCCGGTCACCGTCGCGGTGACGCCGCTGGTCAGCCCGACCAGCGCGCCGAACGCGACGGCGAGCGGCAGGGATCGGGCGTGCCCCAGGGCGACGGTTCCCGCGGCCGTGACGAACAGTGCGCCCGACACGGTCATTCCGGCGCGCGGGACACGGGAGCCCACCGTCAGCAGCAGCGCGGCGGCCGCGGCGCCGACGCTGAACGCGCTCGCGATCCACCCCATCCCCGCGGCACCCCAACCGCGTTCGTCCGCCAGGAGCACCAGACCGGCGGCGACCGGACCGCTGAAACACATCTCGCTCAGCCCGATCACCGTGACCAGTGGCGCCAGCATCCGATGGCGTCGGACGTAGCGCAGCCCGTCACGCAACTCGCTCACGGCGGAAGCACGGTCGTCCGTCGACGGAAGGGAAGGCAGGGGCGGCACCCTGACGGTGAGCAGCAGGGCGAGCGAGAGGGCGAACAGCGCACCGGCGGCGGCGAACGCGCCCGCCGCGCCGCCCACGGCGAGCACGACCCCCGCCAGGAGAGGGCCCGCGGCATTGCTGAGCCGGATCGAGAGGCCGCGCATCCCCTGGACGCGGGCGAGCTGTTCCGGGGCCGCGATGCGCGGCGGAAGGGCGCCCACGGCCGGCATGAACACCGCGTCGACCACGCCGAACACCACGGCCACCGGGACGAGCAGCCAGAGGCCCGGCGAGATCAGCAGCACGGCCGCCGCGGCGGCGAGAATCACGACGCTGCGCGTCGCGTCGCTCGCGACGGCGACCCGGCGCGGCCCGAACCGGTCCGCCACCACACCCCCGCCGAGCATGAGCACCGCCCGTGGCAACGCCCCGGCGGCGATCACGAGCCCCACCTGCGACGGCCCCGCGACCCTGGCCGCGGACCAGGAGAGGGCGAGGAAGTAGACCACGTCACCGGTGACGGAGGCGGTGTAGGCGGCGAGCCAGCGCAGGACGTCGGCGTCCCGGTACGCGGGCGGTCCGGGCACCGGGACGCCCTGCGGGGTCATGCGTCACCCACGTCGAGATCCACGGTGCCGGGCACGGGAAACGCCTGCACCTGGAGTGACACCGGGACGGCCCCATGCGGCGCTCCGGCCTCGCCCTGCCGGTAGGCCGAGATCACCTCGAAGATCTCGGCGCGCATCCGCTCGACGTCCTGCGGGGCCAGCCGCATCGTGAAGTCGCTGTACACGCTGGCCTCGTACCACTCCGCCGGAAGCAGCGGCACCTCGTCGGCGGCCTTCCGCAGGCGTTCGACGGCGGCGAGGGCGACAGCATGGGCGTAGGCGCGCCCGGCCGCGCGCTCGTGCTCGGGTTCGTCGGCCGGGTCGTGGATCGACTGACGGTGCACGGACTCCCACCATCGTTCACGCCCCGTGCCGCGACCCGGCGTCTCCACGATGAGCCCGCCCGCCGCCAGCCGGCGCAGGTGATAGCTGGCCGAACCGGGGTTGATGCCGAGCTCGGCGGCGATCCGGGTCGCCGTGGACGGGCCGCGCTGCCGGAGCAGGGCCAGCACGTTCAGGCGCAACGGGTGGGCGAGCACGCGGAGTCTGGCGGTGTCGAGCCGGATGTCCTGGGTCCCGGCGGGCTGGTCGGGCGGTGCGGGCGAAGGGGTCATGGCCGCAGAGAGTAGACCCACAACAGTTGTTTCGAAAGAGTTGTTGTGACACTGCCTGCGCTGTGCCTCGCCCCCGGCCCGGAGTCCCCTCTGAGACGCAGAGACGCGGACACGCAGAGACGCGGACACGCAGAGACTCAGTTGCTCAGTGACTCAGCGCGTGGTCGCGTCAGTGAGGATCGCCTGAAGCCGGGCTCGGCATTCGGCGACGAAGGCGGGGAACGTGTCCCAGTAGTAGGAGATCCCGCTGACGCCCACCGCGATCGCCCAGGCGCGGGCACGGGTCCAGGTCACGGTGTCGAGGTCCAGGGCGTTCCAGTAGGCCTGTCGGGCTTGCGGCGGCAGGTCCCAGAGCGTGGAGTGCTCGGCGTCGGGGAAGCCGACCGACAGCCCGCCGAAGTCGATCACCGCGTGGAGTCTGCCGTCCCGGACCAGGAGGTTGGTCGGCTTGAGATCGCCGTGGAGCCACACGTGAGGCCCGGAGGGCTCGGGCAGTGCGAGTGCGGCTCGCCACAACCGTTCCAGGGTGTCGACGTCGAGCTCCTGACCCACGGTGGTCCGGCAGTCGTCGAGGCACCCGCTGATCCACTGGTCGCACGGCGTCAGGCCGCCTCCGCGGTACCAGCTGAGGCCGTCCGTGCGAGTCGCGCCCATGAGGTCGATGCGGTGGAGCTCCCTCACGACCGCCGCCAGGTCGGCCCCGAAGCCGGCCCAGTCCCGGACGGTGCCGGGGCCCGCCTCGTCCCCGTCGATCCAGCGGTAGACCGACCAGACCAGCGGGAAGGCGTCGGTGGGCGTCCCGGCGTGGACGGGTTCAGGAACCGGACACGAAAGGTGGGGGGCCAGACGGGGAAGCCATTCCTGTTCCTTCCGCACGGACTGTGCGTTGCCGGCGGTTCGTGGAAGGCGTACGAGCAGGTCGTCGCCCAGCCGGTACATGGTGTTGTCCGTACCCGCGCCCGCGGGCGACAGCGGCAGGGCGGCCCATTCCGGGCGCTGCGCCCTCAGCAGCGATCGGACCAGCGTCTCGTCGACCGGGATCTCGTTCTCGTGAAGCGTCACACCGGAAGTCTCATCGCCGGCCGGAGCGGAAGGCCAGCGACTTTCGTCGTCTCGTAGCTCGTAGCTCGTAGCTCGTAGCTCGTAGCTCGTAGCTCGTGCGCGAGGAAGGGTGGCACGGGAGCAGGTGGCGGACGGCGTGCGAGGGGACAGCGGCGCCGGTCGTGCCCCGCATGGGTCACCCGTACGAGTGGTACGGAACACTTTTGCAAGCACCTGCTTGCAAAAGTTAGCAACGAGGGTCCAGTATCGGGTCATGGCATCACTCAACGTCGGCAATCTCGGCGAGTACCTGCGCGAGCAGCGCCGTACCGCGCAGCTGTCGCTGCGGCAGCTCGCCGAGGCGGCCGGCGTGTCCAATCCCTATCTCAGCCAGATCGAGCGCGGGCTGCGCAAGCCCAGCGCCGAGGTCCTGCAGCAGGTCGCCAAGGCGCTGCGGATCTCCGCCGAGACCCTGTACGTGCGGGCCGGGATCCTGGACGAGCGGGAGCGGGAGGAGCTGGAGACGCGGGCGGTGATCCTGGCCGATCCGTCGATCAACGAGCGGCAGAAGAGCGTGCTGCTGCAGATCTACGCCTCCTTCCGCAAGGAGAACGGGTTCGAGGACGAGCCCGTGGACGAGCCAGTGGACGAGGAGGGGCGTGCGTCCGGTGCGGATGCGCCCTTCAGTGTCGACGGCAGTGCTGCCGATACAGCTTCAAAGCCCTCAAAACCCTCACACTGAGTCTGATGATCCGGGAGGACCACAGTCATGGCCATCACCGATGACCTGCGCAAGACCCTCACCGACCCGACCCCCCTCTACTTCGCCGCCGGTACGGCCGATCTCGCCGTGCAGCAGGCCCGGAAGGTTCCGGCCCTGATCGAGCAGCTGCGGGCCGACGCGCCGGAGCGCATCGAGGCCGTGCGCAACACCGACCCCAAGGCCGTCCAGGAGAAGGTCGCCGGGCAGGCCAAGGAGGCGCAGGCCACCCTGCAGGCCAAGGTCACCGAGGTGATCGGGGCGTTCGACACCGACCTGAAGAAGCTGGGCGAGAGCGCCCAGGACCTGGCGCTGCGCAGCGTCGGCGTGGCCGCGGAGTACGCGGTCAGGGCCCGGGAGACGTACGAGAAGGTCGCCGAGCGCGGCGAGCAGACCGTGCGGACCTGGCGTGGCGAGACGGCCGAGGAGATCGTCGAGATCGCCGTCGTCGTCGAGCCGCGCAAGGAGTCGAAGCCGGAGACGGTGAAGGCGGAGCCCAAGGCCGCGCCGAAGCCCGCGCCCAAGCCGGCGCCGGCCAAGCCCGCGCCCGCCGCGAAGACGGTGAAGGCCGAGGCCAAGCCGTCGCCCGCCGCCAAGAAGGCGCCCGCCCGCAAGCCCGCGGCCAAGAAGACCACGCCGCCCACCGCCAAGTAGCGGCGGCGCGGTGCCCGGCAGGTGTGCCGGGAGGACGGGCGGGCACCTTTCGGGGTGTGCCGGTCGTTGTCCCGGTACCTTGGCCGCGAGGCGCTCATTCACTCACTAGGCGGTGCACATCATGTTGCTCGAAGGCTTCAACACGTTCCTCGGGCTGATCTACACGGCCATGCTCGTCCTCGCCGTGGTCGCGCTGGTCATGGCCGCGGTCGCCCGCGAGGACGCCTACCGTGCCGCGGACAAGCAGAAGAAGTCGTTCTGGCTGATCATCCTCGGCATCGCGGTGGTGGTGAACCTCTGGGTGCCGTTCCTCTTCGTGCAGATCGCCGGGCTGATCGCGTCCATCGTGTTCTTCGTGGACGTGCGGCCCGCGCTCAAGGCCGTCTCCGGCGGCGGGCGTCGCGGCGGTTCCAGCAGCGACGGTCCGTACGGGCCCTACAACGGCGGGCGTTGAGCACCCGCGGGTGACACCTGTCCGGGGCGGGGGCGCGGGATGCTCCGGCCCCGGTCGCACTGCTGCGCCCGGCGGCGGACGGCTTCCTGGTCGCGGTCGAGCAGCAGGACCGCGACGTCGTCGGTGAGTTCGCCGCCGTTCAGCTCCCGGACGTGGGTCACCGCCGCTTCCAGCAGGTCCTCGCCGGTCAGGCCCTCGGACAGCTGACGGTTGATCATCGCGACCATGCCGTCCTGGCCCAGGCGCTGGGTGCCGTTGCCGACACGGCCCTCGATCAGTCCGTCCGTGTACATCATCAGGCTCCAGGAGCCGCCGAGCTCCACCTGCCGGCGCGGCCAGCGGGCGCGCGGCAGCAGCCCGAGCGCCGGGCCGCCGTCCTCGTACGGCAGCAGATGCGCGGCCCGTCCCTGCCGGGCGATCAGCGGTGCGGGGTGGCCCGCCAGGCACAGGCCCGCACGGCGGCCGTCCGGCGCGATGTCGACGGTGCAGAGCGTCGCGAAGATCTCCTCGCTCTCCCGCTCGTGCTCCAGGACCTGCTGGAGGGTGGAGAGCAGTTCGTCGCCGCAGAGCCCGGCCAGGGTCAGGGCGCGCCAGGCGATGCGCAGTTCGACGCCGAGGGCCGCCTCGTCCGGGCCGTGCCCGCAGACGTCGCCGATCATCGCGTGGACCGTGCCGTCCGGTGTGCGGACCGTGTCGTAGAAGTCCCCGCCGAGCAGCGCGCGGCTGCGGCCGGGGCGGTAGCGGGCCGCGAAGTGCAGATCGGAGCCGTCCAGCAGGGGCGTGGGCAGCAGTCCGCGCTCCAGCCGGGCGTTCTCCTGGGCGCGCAGCCGGGACTCGGTGAGCTGGTGCTGGGCGACGTCGGCGCGTTTGCGTTCGACGGCGTAGCGGATGGCGCGGCTCAGCAGCCTGCCGTCGAGCTCGTCGCGGAAGAGGTAGTCCTGCGCGCCGACCCGTACCGCCTCGGCGGCCAGCTCGGCGTCGTCCTCCGCGGTGAGCGCGAGGACGGCGTGCCGGGGCGCGATGCGCAGCACGTGCTTGAGGGTGGCGAGACCGTCCGGCTCCGTGCCCCGCTCGCCGCGTGTCTCGGCGCCGGTCGGCAGGGCCAGGTCCAGCAGGATGCAGTCCACGTCGTCGGTGAGGAGGCGGCCCGCCTCGGTCAGGTTGCGGGCGGCGCGGATGCGGACCCGAGTGCCCGCGGCGGTGGAGAGCTCCGGGACGGTGAAGGTGCCCGCCGGGTCGTCCTCGATCACCAGGAGGGTGAGGTCGGTGCCGGAGCTGGCCTCCGCAGCGGGAGCGGCACGTTGCTGCGGTACGGGTACGGGCATCGGTTCGGGTTTCCTTCCCTCCCCCCGAGGGCGCGGCGGAACGACGATCGACGACCCGCCAGACGGGGACGATAGCGGTACCGGATACGGGAACGGAATGGCGCGCGGCACTCCGCCTCCGGCATATGCACCGCCATAAGCCGCGTCAGGTCACGGATCCGGCGCGATGTGCCGTCCGCGGCCGCCCGGGACGGCATGACAAAGGTCACGCCGGCCGTCCGGGCCGCAGTGGCACCGCTCACGCCGGTGGCCGCGGGGGAGGAGTCGTCGGCGCCCGGATGCGTCCGCTCGTCCGGACGGACGGGTCCGGGAGCCCTACTTGTCCGGGCGGACGACGCCGAGGATCTCCATCGAGCCCGCACCGGCGAGCGTGACGTTGCGGCCGGGGCGCGGGGCGTGCACGATCGCGCCGTCGCCGATGTACATCCCGACATGGCTGGCGTCGCCGTGGTAGATGATCAGGTCGCCGGGGCGCATGTCCTCGATCGCGATGTGCGGCAGCTGCGCCCACTGCTCCTGCGAGGTGCGCGGGATGGGCCGGCCCGCCGACGCCCACGCCTGGGAGGTCAGCCCGGAGCAGTCGTACGACTTGGGGCCCTCGGCCCCCCACACGTACGGCAGTCCGATCTTGGCGGTGGCGAAGGCCACCGCCTTCTTGCCGCTCGCACTCGCCTCGCGGTTGATCTCCTTCAGGGCGCCGGAGCTCAGCCAGGCGGTCTGCGACTTGTACTCCGCCTCCTGCTCCAGCTGGAGGAGCCGCGCGCGCTCCTTCTTCTCCAGCCGGGACTCCAGCTTCTTCGCCGCCGCGATCTGCTCGTTGATCTTCTTCTTGGCCTTGGCCTGCTTGACGCGATTGGCTTCGAGCTTGGTCCAGTTGGTGCTCGCGTCCTGGGTGTACGTCTCCAGGTCCTGCTGGGTCCTGTTCAGTTCACCCAGCAGTCCCTTGGTGGCCTGCTGGCCCTGGCGGGCGCGGCTGACGCCGTCCAGGAAGAGCCGCGGGTCGCCGCTGAGCATCAGCTGGGCGCCCGCCGGGAGTCCGGCGTTGCGGTACTGCTCGCGGGCCTGGGCACCCGCCCTGCTCTTGAGGTCGGCGATCTTCGCCTGGCCCTCGACTATGGCCTGGGCCAGCTTGACGATCTCGCCCGACTGCTTCTTGGCCTTCTCCTCGGCGAGGTTGTACGCGTCCGTGGCCGATCCCGCCGCCCGGTACAGGCCGTCGATCTCCTGGCGCACCTCTTCGAGGCTCTTCTTCCCCGGCTCGGCGGGGGGAGCCGGCGAGGGAGGGGCGGGTGCGGCGAAAGCCTGGACCGGCGCGGCCAGTACGGCCATGGCGCACACCAGAGTCATCGCGGCAGCGGCGCAGTGACGTCGGTACACGAACTCCCCCTCCGAGCAGATCCCATGAATCTGATTTACCGTCAGTAACTTATGGTGCCGACGAGATCGTGCCATGCCCTACCGAAAAGCAACAGAGGCAGACACATCTCCGCCGGTCCGCGCCCCTCGTGTCACTCCAATGGCCCGGCTCCCGTGATCCGGCTTCCCTGTTCTGGGACGAACGATGCCGGGCCGGTGTTCCCGTTGGAGGGGGATTCCTCCCCGTTCTCCATGTGTTGGGCTACTGCTCGGGTCGCAGTGCCGCCCATTTCACCGTCACTTCGCCCTGGCGCCACCGCCGTACGCCGTCCGTCAGCGGCCAGTCGCCGGACAGCGCCCGCACCGCGGTGATCCAGCGCTGCCGGGCGCCCAGCGAGGCGTACGGCGCCGCGGCCGCCCAGGCGCGGTCGAAGTCGCGCAGGAACGCGTGGACGGGCTCGCCCGGCACATTGCGGTGGATCAGCGCCTTGGGCAGCCGCTCGGCGAGGTCGGACGGCCGGCCGAGGGAGCCGAGCCGGGTCGCGAACGTGACCGTACGGGGGCCCTCCGGGCCCAGCGCCACCCAGACGTGGCGGCGCCCGATCTCGTCGCAGGTGCCCTCCACCAGCAGTCCGCCCGGAGCGAGCCGTTCGCACAGCCGCTGCCAGACGGCGGCGACCTCGCCCTCGTCGTACTGGCGCAGCACGTTCGCCGCCCGGATCAGGGCGGGCCGCTGCGGCAGCGGGATCTCGAAGCCGCCGTGCCGGAAGGTGAGGCCCTCGCGCTCGTACGGACGCGCCGCCACGACCCGCTCGGGGGAGATCTCGATACCGACCACCGAGGTGCGCGGTTCGGCGGTGCGCAGGCGCTCCAGCAGCTCCACGGCGGTCCAGGGGGCGGCGCCGTACCCGAGGTCGACCGCCACGGGGGCGTCGGCGCGGCGCAGGGCGGGGCCGTGCGTGGCGGCGATCCAGCGGTCCATGCGGCGCAGCCGGTTCGGGTTGGTGGTCCCGCGGGTCGCGGTGCCGATCGGGCGCATGACACAGAGCGTAACGATCCCGGCGGACGGCCCGCCCCGGGACCGCCGTGACGCGGTCGCGGGGGTGCGGCAGCCGTTGCGGCGACACGCCGGAGCCCGACCGTAATGATTTGGCAAAGCGGAAATGAAAGGAGGAGTTCCGCTGTTCCAGACCTTCGAAGGGACCCTGTGTCCCTTCGGTGCCATGCCTTGAACGAAGTCGGTACCAGTGCCCTGAGCGAGGAGGACCGGACGACGTGAGCCAGTACGTCTCTCGGCTCGGCAGCAGCCGCGTCGCACCGCGTCTCAGGTTCCCCGCCGGTCTCACCGGCACCTTCGCGGGCGGCCCCCGCAAGCCGCGCCGGATCGCGATGCTCTCCGTGCACACCTCCCCGCTGCACCAGCCGGGGACGGGCGACGCGGGCGGCATGAACGTGTACATCGTGGAGCTCGCCAAGCGCCTGGCCGCGATCAACATCGAGGTCGAGATCTTCACCCGCTCCACCACCGGCGCGCTGCCGCCGGCCGTCGAGCTGTCGCCCGGCGTCCTGGTCCGGCACGTCGACGCGGGCCCGTACGAGGGCCTGGCCAAGGAGGAGCTGCCCGCCCAGCTCTGCGCCTTCACGCACGGCGTGATGCAGGCATGGGCCGGCCAGCGCCCCGGCTACTACGACCTGGTGCACTCCCACTACTGGCTCTCCGGCCACGTCGGCTGGCTCGCCGCCCAGCGCTGGGGCGTCCCGCTCGTCCACGCCATGCACACCATGGCCAAGGTCAAGAACGCCTCGCTCGCCGAGGGCGACACCCCCGAACCCGCCGCCCGGGTCATCGGCGAGACGCAGATCGTCAGCGCGGCCGACCGGCTGATCGCGAACACCGCGGAGGAGGCGGACGAGCTCGTCCGCTTCTACGAGGCCGATCCGGGATCCGTCGCCGTCGTCCATCCCGGCGTCAACCTGGACCGCTTCCGCCCCGCCGACGGGCGCGCCGCGGCCCGGGACCGCCTGGGGCTGCCCCAGGACGCCCTGATCCCGCTCTTCGCGGGCCGCATCCAGCCGCTGAAGGCCCCGGACGTGCTGCTGCGCGCCGTCGCCGTCCTGCTGGACCGCGACCCCTCGCTGCGCTCCCGGATCGTCGTGCCGGTCGTCGGCGGCCCCAGCGGCAGCGGCCTCGCCAAGCCGGAGGGGCTGCAGAAGCTGGCCGCCCGGCTCGGGATCGCGGATGTCGTGCGCTTCCATCCACCGGTCGGGCAGGACCAGCTCGCCGACTGGTTCCGGGCCGCGTCCGTGCTGGTCATGCCCTCGTACAGCGAGTCCTTCGGCCTGGTCGCCATAGAGGCCCAGGCGGCCGGCACCCCGGTCGTCGCCGCGGCCGTCGGCGGGCTGCCGGTGGCGGTGCGCGACGAGGTCAGCGGCTTCCTGATCCCGGGGCACGACCCGCAGGCGTACGCCCGCGCGCTCGAACGCTTCGCCGTGGCGCCCGAGCTGGTCGGCCGGATGGGCCGCGCGGCGGCGGAGCACGCCCAGCGCTTCGGCTGGGACACGGCGGCGTCGGCGACGGCGGACGTGTACGGCGCGGCGATGCAGGAACACCGGCGGCGGACGCGGTCGCACCACGCCTGAGGGGTGCCCGCCCGCAGGCTTCCCGCCGGACGGGCGTCCGGTGCCTGACGTACGCTCGTTCCATGGCTGACGTACCCGGCGAAGCGGCAAAGACACAGGTCGAGCAGGGCGAGCAGGCCGAGGCTGTCGAGCAGGGCGAGCAGGCCGAGGCGGGCGGGCAGGCCGAGGCGGGCGGGCAGGCCGCGCAGGTCTTGCGGATCATCGAGGCGACGTTCGAGGACGCCGGACTCGACTGGGAGAGCCCCGCGCCCGGCAGTTACGTCGTCCAGCTGCCCGGCACCCGCAAGCTCGCCACCACCTGCTCGCTCATCGTCGGCGCGCACGCGCTCTCCCTCAACGCCTTCGTCATCCGCCACCCCGACGAGAACGACGCGGCGGTCCACCGCTGGCTGCTGGAGCGCAACCTCCGGCTCTTCGCGGTGAGTTACGCGATCGACTCGCTCGGGGACGTCTACCTCGTCGGCAAGCTGCCCCTCTCCGTGGTCACGCCTGAGGAGCTGGACCGGCTGCTGGGTGCCGTCCTGGAGGCCGCCGACGGCGCCTTCAACTCCCTCCTGGAGCTCGGTTTCGCCAGTGCGATCCGCAAGGAGTACGCCTGGCGGGTGGCGAACGGCGAGTCCACGCGGAATCTGGACGCGTTCACGCATCTGACCCAGCGTCCCGCCAACTGACGCTCATTGCCCGGCGGTTCCCGCCCGGTTCCCCTGTCTGATTTCCCCGGTGCACGGCTCTTTCGCCGTGCCGGGGACTCGTGGCATGCTCACCGCCGACGAGGACATGAACGTCGTTCACATCCATGAAAGGCGGATCGGGCTCATGGTGACCATGGGGAACAGGGCGGACATCAGCAGGCGTGGACTGCTCGGCGGCGCGGTGGCCGTCGCCGCGGCCGCGGCGACCGGCACGTTCGGCGGCGGGACGGCCCTCGCCGCGGACGGCGCCGCCACCGCCGCGACGGCCGGCGGCGGGCCCCGGTTCACCCCGCTCTGGGGGGAGTTCGCCGCGGAGCCCTTCACCCACCCGCAGATCCCGTTCATCGGCCGGGCCGGCTACCGCGGCGGCTCCGCCCTGCCCCGCCCCCGGGGCGGCCACGGCTTCACCGCCAACGTCCTGCACTACGGCGCGAGGCCGGACAACTCCGCCGACGCCGCCCCCGCGATCAACCGTGCCATCGCCGCTGCCGGAGAGCGCGGCGGTGGCACGGTCCTCATCCCCGAGGGCACGTACCGCATCGACGACGTCATCCGCATCGGTCACAGCGACGTCGTCGTGCGCGGCGCGGGCAGCGGCCGCACCACCCTGTACGCGACGAAGAACCTCACCGAGCTCATCGGCGTGTACGGCAGCCGCTACGGCGGCGACAAGTCCAGCTGGTCCTGGGCGGGCGGGCTCATCTGGCTCTGCCCCGAGGCCCGTTGGACCTCGCTCACCGACGCCATCAAGGCGAAGGCCTGGCCCTTCGAGGGGTGGACCGGCAACAAGCGCGACGAGTGGCGCACCCTGACCACCGTCGCCCCCGCCCGGCTCGGCGACCGCACGATCACCGTCGACGACGCCCGGAAGCTGAAGCGCGGCGCGCTCGTCCTGCTGCGCCTCGCCGACGACTCCGCGCACACCCTCCTGGAGCACATGGCGGGCGGCGGCGCGGGCCCGGAGGCGTACTACTGGGACGACAAGACGAAGCTGACCTCGTACGTCCCCTACGAATGGCCGGTCCGCATCACCGCCGTGCACGGCCGCCAGGTCACCCTGGAGCGGCCCCTCCCGCTCGACGTCCGCCCCGAGTGGGACCCGCGCCTGACCACCCTGGCCACCCCGCTCACCGGTTCAGGCGTCGAAGGGCTCACGCTCGAAGCGGTCGAGACCCCGCAGTCGCAGCACCTGCTCGACAAGGGGTACAACGGCGTCGCGTTCCAGTGCGCGTACGACTGCTGGGCCGAAGACATCACCGTCCGCCACGTCGACAACGGCTTCGGCCTCATCGGCGCCTCCGCCTGCACCCTGCGCCGCACGAGGGTCGCGGGGCGCGGCTCGCACCACCCGTACTACTGCCGCGAGGGCAGCCACGACAACCTGGTCGAGGACTTCACCATCGAGCAGCGCACCGTCCCCGCGCCCGACGGGACCCAGCTGCACGGCATCAACGTCGAGGGCCTGTCCAGCCACAACGTGTGGTCGCGCGGGGTGATGGAGATGGGCACGTTCGACTCGCACCGCGGGATGCCGTTCGCCAACGTCCGCACCGACATCACCGTGAACAACAACGGGCGGCACGGCGGTGACGCGAGCGCCGGACCGCTGTTCGGCGCCCGCTTCACGCACTGGAACATCCGCGTCACCAACGGCCGGGCCGGCCTGATGCGGATCGACGGCCTCGCCCCGTACAGCGCGACCGTGGGCGTCAGCGAGGTGACGGAGTTCGACCAGATCGACGTCCCCGACTTCACCGGCGAACTGCACACCCGCCTGGAGGCTTACGGAACCCCGGGCGCGGTCCGGCCGGCCAACCTGCACGACGCCCAACGGGCCCTCGGGCGCTGAGGAACGGGAGCCGGCGCTGCCGCGGCCCTCGGGCCCTGTCCGGGGTCCCTCGTCCGCGCAGTGCCGACTCCACCTCACCGAGCGCCGCTTCGAGCTGCGGCACCACCTCGTTCCACGTCCACTCCAGCTGCTCCCCGGACGTCTTCCGGCGCGGGTTGCTGCCGTTTGTGCCGGATGCCCCGTTCAGGGCCCTGCCGGAGTGATCACGACGTCGTCACGATCACGTGCGATGCCCGCTTTGACGGATCGCCAAACCACAGCGTGCTCATAGAGTTGGCAAACCCCCACGACCCCACAGCCGCGCCGAACCCGGTGGCGGCCGCTCTCGTGCGGGCGAAACACCTTGAGACAAGAAGGACGGGCCATGCGACCCACTGCCATACGCCGTACCGCCGTTGCCGCCACCGTGATGTCCCTGGCCCTCCTCACCGCCGCCTGCGGTTCGGACACCGCGGACGGCGACGCGGCGAACAAGGACAGCGGCAAGGCGGGCGCCTCCTCGTCCGCGAAGCCCGCGGACAAGGCCGGCGCGAAGGCGCTGAGCGCGGCCGAGCTGGAGAAGGTCTCGCTGGCGCAGGGCGACGTCAAGGGCCACAAGATCGCCAAGGCCGGTCCCGCCGACGCGATCTCGGGGGACGACGTCACCACGGACAAGGCGGCCTGTGACGCCTTCGCCGACGCCCTGATGGGCGCCAAGGCCGGACAGCCGGCCGCGTCCACACAGCGCAAGGTGGTCAGCGAGCCGAAGAAGGGCGGCGACAAGGAGAGCGACGACCCGGCGGAGGCCTTCAAGGCCGCCTTCGACATCACGACGACGCTCGTCACCCTCGCCTCGTACGAGGACGGGGGCGCCGAGAAGACGCTGTCGGGCCTGCGGACCGCCGCGACCGAGTGCGCCTCCGGCTTCACGCTCACCGCGGCCGGCTCGAAGCAGAAGATCGTCAAGATCGCGGAGGTGCCGGTCAAGGGCGGCGAGGAGGCCGTGGCCTGGTCGGTGACGGTCGAGGCGGAGGGCGAGAAGAGTGCGATGAAGCTGATCGAGATCCGTCAGGGCGCCACGGTCGCCTCGCTGACCTCGCTCAACCTGGGCGCGGCCGGCGCGGGCGGCGACTTCGAGCTGCCGACCGCCGTGATCGACGCCCAGGCCGCCAAGCTCGCCTGAAGCGCGGTCAGGGCAGCGGGACGAGCCGCACCACGGTGACGGTGAGGACCGATCCGGAGACGTAATAGAGCACGATCGCCCCGGCGACCGTGGCCTCACGGCGATCGTGCTCACTCTTGACGGCGGACGAGGCGTGCCCGTACGGGTCCCGGCCCAGCGTGCGCGCCATCTCGTCCCGGAAGGTGTCGCCGTCCCGCATCTTGGCCAGGGTGTCGTCGGCGGGCGGCGCGTAGGAGATGCGGAAGCTCAAGCGACGCTCCGCCTCTCGGCCTCGTCCTGCGCCAGCCGGTCCAGGATCCGCTCGGCCTCCGGATCGGGTACGGCCTCCAGCATCCAGTGCCGCATCACGGACTGGATCTCGTGCACCCCGGCCTCGTTGATCGCGTGGTCGAACTCCTCGCGTCTCGCCTCGGGCAGGGCGTCACGGATGGCCGGGATGCTGTTGGGCACCTCGACCTCGGCGCCGCCGACAAAGGTCTTCAGGGGCTCACTCATGGCTCTCTCCCCGCTCTCCCCGCATGCGCCACAGGGTACGACGGCGAGTGAGGCGCGTCACGTCCGGCCACGCCGGTACCGCGAACCACCACACACGGAACGGGCTTTGCGGCGAACTTGTGGACCCGGGGTGAGTAGGGCGCGAATACCGGGGCACATGACGCCTCGGAGGTTGATACCCATGGTTCCTATCATTCTTGTTCTTCTGCTCGCGCTGCTTCTCTTCGGTGCCGGTTTCGCACTGAAGGCTCTGTGGTGGATAGCCGTCATCGTGCTGGTGGTGTGGCTGCTCGGATTCGTTATCCGTCCGACCGCATCCGGCGGTAAGCGAGGCCGCTGGTACCGGTGGTGACGCGGCATGAAGACTGACCGCACAATAACGCGGGGTGGGCCACGACAATTCGTCGTGGCCCACCCCGCGTTATTGCGCGCTCCAGCGAAAAGGGTGCTGGGCCCGGAGCCGGGACCAGGGCCGTGACGCCCGTCGCCACAGGGCCCGGAGCTTCTTCTGCCGCGAACGTGTGTAGGGCTCTTGATGCAGGGCAGGCGATCTTCCGAGAGGGTGCCGGCCTTTCGGTCAGCACCAAGACGCGACTCCCCGGACTATCCGGTGGAGGGGCGCAGAATCTCGAAGAAGGAGCTGTTTTTCCATGAGTGACAACATTTGGGGCTATCAGCCGGCCGCCGGCCACACCGCGGGCGCTGACCTGATCGGCTACAAGGTAGAGGCGACCGACGGAAGTATCGGATCGGTCGACAAGCACTCGGACGAAGTCAACTCCTCGTATCTCGTTGTGGATACCGGTGTCTGGATCTTCGGAAAGCACGTCCTGCTGCCGGCGGGCACGGTACTCACCGTGGACACCGAGCAGCGGAAGGTCTTTGTCGACCTGACCAAGGACCAGATCAAGCATTCCCCGGAATTCGACAAGGACAAGCACGTCGGTGACGCCGGCTACCACGAGCAGGTCGGCGGCTACTACCGGAGCCACCGCCGCACCTGATCCCCACAGCGCGACCCGGTAGACCAAGAAAGCCCCCTGCCCGCGGAGCATCCGCGGGCAGGGGGCTTCTTCGGGGCTGTCCGCTACTTCTTGCCCTGGTTCTTCACGGCCTCGATGGCGGCCTTCGCCGCGTCCGGGTCGAGGTAGGTGCCGCCCGGCTTCAACGGACGGAAGTTCTCGTCCAGTTCGTAGGCGAGCGGGATGCCCGTCGGGATGTTCAGGCCCGCGATGTCGGCGTCGGAGACGCCGTCGAGGTGCTTGACCAGGGCCCGGAGGCTGTTGCCGTGGGCGGCGATCAGGACGGTCTTGCCGGCGAGGAGGTCCGGGACGATGCCGTCGTACCAGTACGGCAGCATGCGGTCGACGACGTCCTTCAGGCACTCCGTGCGCGGGCGCAGCTCCGGCGGGATCGTCGCGTAGCGCGCGTCGTCGCTCTGGGAGAACTCGGTGCCGTCCTCGAGGGCGGGCGGCGGGGTGTCGTAGGAGCGGCGCCAGAGCATGAACTGCTCCTCGCCGAACTCGGCGAGCGTCTGCGCCTTGTCCTTGCCCTGCAGGGCGCCGTAGTGGCGCTCGTTCAGCCGCCAGGAGCGGTGGACGGGGATCCAGTGACGGTCCGCGGACTCCAGCGCGAGCTGGGCGGTGCGGATCGCGCGCTTCTGGAGCGAGGTGTGCAGTACATCGGGGAGCAGGCCGGCGTCCTTGAGCAGCTCACCGCCGCGGACCGCCTCCTTCTCGCCCTTCTCGGTGAGGTTGACGTCCACCCATCCGGTGAACAGGTTCTTCGCGTTCCATTCGCTCTCGCCGTGGCGGAGGAGGATCAGCTTGTACGGTGCGTCGGCCATGGGTCCGAGCGTAATCGAACCCGTACGGGCAGCGCGCGCCCGGCCACAGGGCGGACAGGTGGGGCGGCGGCGGCGCCGATTGACGGCTGCCGTCAAATGAGTGGCAGGCCGGAATCCCGGATTTGTAATGTTCGGACGGCTGGCGGGCCTCTTACCGTCGGTCTTCGATCCGTACGTCCCGGGGGGAACCCACATGCCTGTCGCCGGTCTCAGACGGGCTGCCCGTGAAACCGTGTCCGGTCTCCCCAGGGAGTTCTGGTGGCTGTGGACCAGCACGCTGGTCAACCGCCTCGGGGCGTTCGTCGCCACCTTCATGGCCCTGTACCTGACCCTGGACCGGGGCTACTCCGCCTCGTACGCCGGTCTGGTCGCCGCCCTGCACGGGCTCGGCGGGGTCGTCTCCTCGCTGGGGGCCGGGGTGATGACGGACCGGATCGGCCGGCGGCCCACGATGCTGGCCGCGCAGGTCTCGACCGCCGTGTCGGTCGCCGTGCTCGGCTTCATGGTCCATCCGGTGGCGATCGCCGCCGTCGCCTTCGTCGTCGGCATGGCGAGCAACGCCTCGCGTCCGGCCGTCCAGGCGATGATCGCCGACATCGTTCCGGCGAAGGACCGGGTGCGGGCCTTCTCGCTCAACTACTGGGCGATCAACCTCGGGTTCGCGGTCTCGTCCGCGGGGGCCGGCTTCGTCGCCGAGTACAGCTATCTCGCGGGCTTCGTCGCCGAGGCGGTGATGACGCTGGTCTGCGCGGTCGTCGTCTTCATGAAGGTGCCCGAGTCCCGGCCGCGGAAGACCGTGTCCGCGGTGCCGGGCAACGCCTCCGCAGCCGTCGCCTCCGACGACGTACGGCTGGGGACGGTGCTGCGCGACGGGCGGTTCATGGGGGTCGTCGGGCTGTCGTTCGTGATCGCCCTGATCTTCCAGCAGGGGTACGTGGGGCTGCCGGTGGCCATGGGGGCGGACGGGTTCAGCAGCTCCGACTTCGGTACGGCGGTCGCCGTCAACGGCGTACTGATCGTGGTCCTGCAGATCCCGGTCACCCGGTTCATCCAGAGCCGCGACCCTCGCCGGCTGCTCATCGTGTCGTCGCTGCTCGCCGGGTACGGCTTCGGGCTGACCGCCTTCGCCGGATCGGTCGCGGTCTACGCGCTGACCATCTGCGTCTGGACCGTCGCCGAGATCGTCAACGCGCCCGTGCAGAACGGCCTGGTCGTCCGGCTCTCGCCGGCCCACGGCCGGGGCCGCTACCAGGGCATGTACACCCTGTCGTGGTCGGCCGCCGCACTCGTCGCCCCGCTGATGTCCGGTGTGGTGATCGACCACTTCGGGGCCGGCTGGCTGTGGGGGACGTGCGCGGTACTGGGCACCCTGGCGGCCCTCGGCTACTGGCTGCTGATGCGGAGCCTGCCGAAGGAGGGGGCGGCCGCGGTCCCCGCGGTCGTGGAGAGCGGGCCCGCTGGTGCGGCGGACGGGATCGTCGCCGGGACCACCGGGCCGGAGCCCGCCGTGGAGCGGATGGCCTGAGGGCCGGCCGGGACGCGGAATGGGGCGCCCCGCGCGGAGACTTCCGCGGGGGCGCCCCGGCGCCGGTCAGCCGGAGCAGCCGCCGCACTGGCACGGCGCTCCGGACTGGCAGCCGCACCCGCAGCCCGAGCCGCAGCCGCAGGCGCCGAGGACGCCGCCGTGCGCCGCATCGACGGGTGTCTCCCGCTGGGGTTCGGTCGTGGGGGAATCGGCCATGGTTCCTCCTCAGGACGTACGACAGGGCCGTGTGCCCGCGCGGGACCCACGACCGGGGCGTACGGACAAGTCGTGCCGCCCCACCCCATTGCATGCCCACCCGGGCGGGCGCATCAACGGCGCACACGCGCAGGAACGAATGTGCGTATCCGGATGTGCTGGATATGTTCCGTGTCTGCCGTTATGTGACTTCGTGGAGCGTTACGCGCCGTCGACCGGTGTCGGCTGCTGGATGTCGTCCGCGTGCTCGCCCGTCACCAGGTAGACGACGCGCTTGGCCACGGAGACGGCGTGGTCGGCGAACCGCTCGTAGTAGCGGCCGAGCAGCGTCACGTCGACCGCCGTCTCGATGCCGTGCTTCCAGCGGTCGTCCATCAGGTGCTGGAACAGCGTGCGGTGCAGCAGGTCCATCTCGTCGTCGTCCTGCTCCAGCTGGAGCGCCAGGTCGACGTCCTTGGTGATGATCACCTCGGCGGCCTTGGCCATCAGGCGCTGCGCGAGCTGGCCCATCTCCAGGATGGTGGCGTGCAGGTCGTGCGGGACGGCCGACTGCGGGAAGCGCAGCCGGGCCAGCTTGGCGACGTGCTGGGCGAGGTCGCCGGAGCGCTCCAGGTCGGCGCTCATCCGCAGCGAGGTCACCACGATCCGCAGATCGGTCGCCACCGGCTGCTGGCGGGCCAGCAGTGCGATGGCCCTGGCCTCCAGGTCGTGCTGCAGGTCGTCGACCTTCTGGTCCGCGGCGATCACCGTCTCCGCGAGCTTGAGATCGGCGTCGAGCATGGACGTCGTCGCCCGGCCGATCGCCGATCCGACGAGCCGGGCCATCTCGACCAGCCCCTCGCCGATCGAGTCGAGTTCCTCGTGGTACGCGTCACGCATGGGATGTCCCTCTCCAGTCCTGAACCGAGGCCGGGGCCAGCTCTGCACCCCACGGTGCCACCGTGACGGCCGTACGCGTCGGGTTCCGACCGGCCAAGTGAACCGGTGCTTGCCCCTCGGTGAACTCTGGGCGACGAGTGTTCGGACAGGCACCCGGACGGCTGGGAGAGTGTCCGCCGTGCCGCATAACCTGGAGGCATGGACGTGAACGCGGCGGTCGCCGCAGCTGCAGCGATCGCCGGGGTGTGCACCGGTGTGATCGCCATGCTGGCGTTCCGCTGGAGCGAGCGCGAACAGAAGAAACCCACGCGTACGTCCCTGCGGCCCGACAGCGGTACGCCCCTTCCCCCCGGGGTCGACACGGTCCTTTCCGTGCTCAGCTCCTCCGCGGTCGTGCTCGACGAGAGCGACAGCGTCGTCAAGGCCAGCTCCGCCGCGTATGCGCTGGGACTGGTCAGGGGAGGGCGGCTGGCCGTCGAGCCGATGCTGAACATGGCGAGGGACACCCGGCGCGACGGCGAGATACGGCAGGTCGAACTGGACCTGCCCCGGCGCGGCACCGGCCGGGGCGAGGCCCTCGCGGTCTCCGCCCGGGTCGCCCCGCTGGGGTCCCGGCTGGTGCTGCTGCTGGTCGAGGACCTCACCGAGGCCCGCCGCATCGAGGCGGTCCGGCGCGACTTCGTCGCCAACGTCAGCCATGAGCTCAAGACGCCGACCGGTGCGCTGTCCCTGCTCTCGGAGGCCGTCATGGACGCCTCCGACGATCCGGAGGCGGTGGAACGGTTCGCGGGCCGGATGCAGATAGAGGCGACCAGGCTCACCAACCTCGTACAGGAGCTCATCGACCTCTCCCGGGTGCAGAACGACGACCCGCTGGAGGACGCCGAACCGGTCCGGGTGGACGAGCTGGTCGCCGAGGCCATCGACCGCTGCCGGCAGCAGGCCGGCTCCAAGCAGATCACCATGGCCGCGGGCGGCACCGCCGAGCTCCGGATATGGGGCAACCGCGGCCAGCTCGCCGCCGCGCTCGGCAACCTCGTCGAGAACGCCGTCAACTACAGCCCCGCCCGCACCCGCGTCGGCATCGCCGTCCGCCGGGTGGTCGTACCCGGCGGGGACGAGATCGAGATCGCCGTGACCGACCAGGGTTTCGGCATCTCCGAGAAGGACCGGGAACGGGTCTTCGAACGCTTCTACCGCGTCGACCCGGCCCGCTCGCGCGCCACCGGTGGCACCGGCCTCGGCCTCGCCATCGTCAAGCACGTGGCCGCCTCGCACGGCGGGGAGGTCACCGTCTGGAGCTCGGAGGGACAGGGCTCCACCTTCACCCTGCGGCTGCCCGAAGCGGGCTCCGCACGGGACCGGGACCGCACATCCGGCGGCCCGCTCATCGTCAACGGCGACGAGGCGTCCTACCAGGACGCCGCACCCGACACTTTTGATTCGTTCCCTGCCCCGGAGGCTCTTCCGTGACCCGAGTGCTTGTCGTCGAGGATGAGGAATCCTTCAGCGACGTCCTGTCCTACATGCTCCGCAAGGAAGGCTTCGAGGTCGCCATCGCGGCCACCGGACCCGACGGCCTGGACGAGTTCGAGCGCAACGGCGCCGACCTCGTGCTCCTCGACCTGATGCTGCCCGGCCTCCCCGGCACCGAGGTGTGCCGGCAGCTGCGCAGCAGGTCCAACGTTCCCGTGATCATGGTCACGGCCAAGGACAGTGAGATCGACAAGGTCGTCGGCCTGGAAATAGGAGCCGACGACTACGTGACCAAGCCCTTCTCCTCGCGGGAGCTCGTCGCCCGCATCCGCGCGGTGCTGCGCCGCCGCGGGGAGCCGGAGGAGGTCACCCCGGCCGCCCTGGAGGCGGGACCGGTCCGGATGGACGTGGACCGTCACGTCGTCACGGTCTCCGGCGGCAAGGTCGACCTGCCGCTGAAGGAGTTCGACCTGCTGGAGATGCTGCTGCGCAACGCCGGCCGGGTGCTGACCCGGATGCAGCTGATCGACCGGGTCTGGGGCGCGGACTACGTGGGTGACACCAAGACCCTCGACGTCCACGTGAAGCGGCTGCGCGCCAAGATCGAGCCGGACCCGGGCGCCCCGCGGTTCCTCGTGACGGTGCGGGGGCTCGGGTACAAGTTCGAGCCGTAAACCGGCCCACGGCCGCCTGCGGGGGTCATGGATACGGCTGAGGCGCCTCCCGGTCCGGGAGGCGCCTCAGCCGTGTGCGCGTGCGGGGTGTGCGGTCAGCCGTTCGGCTGCGCCGAGTCGGACGCCGCGTCGGTCGGGGTGCCCGAGTCGCTCGCGGAGGCCGAGCCCGAGGGCGTGGTGGACGCGTCCGGGGTCTCGGACGCGGAACCGCCGGCCGACGCCTCGGGCGTCTTCTCCGGCAGCTTCGGCGCCTTCGGCAGCGAGCTGGGGCCGAAGCCCCTGAAGTAGTTGTCGGAGGGCACGACGGACGCGCCCAGCGTGAGGGCGCCGGTCCGGCTGAACTTGAAGACCAGCGGCTGCACGTTGCCGTTCTTCGTGGCCTCGTTGCCGTTCTCGATCACGGCGGACGCGTTGCCCTTGCCGCCGAGGACGACCCGGCCGCCGGCCGGCACCACGACCGGGCCCGAGCCCTTGGCGGCGTGCAGCTGCACGGAGCCGCTGCTGCCCGTCAGGGTGATGGCGTCGAGGGTCTCGGCCTTCGAGCCGTTGTTGAACACCGTGGCGGTGACCACGGCCGGACCGTTGGCGCCGCGCACCGGCTGGGTGACGACATTGGCGTTCTGGATCTTGATGTCGCCGGACGAAGTGGCGGCGTTGTCAGGCCTGACCTCGAGCGTCTGCGCGTTGTTGCCCGCACCACATGCGGAGAGCGCGGCGATCGAGAACGCGATGGCAGTGGCGGCGAGGGCGCCGTGTCGAAGGCTGCGGCTCACGGCGGCGGCAACTCCTTGAACGAGCGGACGTGCGGACGGGGTCGGGCGAGCGGTGTAAAGCCGCCCTAAGGGTGTGTCAGCGGCCAGGTTACCGAGCCCCCGTCCCCGCCCCGCACCCGACCCGCCCCTCACGGGCCCGGGGATCGCGGGCCGTCACGGGGCTGATCATTCGCACGCCGTTCACATAACACGCTTGATCAATTCCGCCGCGCGTTCGCCACGCGCTTCGCGCCGCTGTTCACGTGCCGTGGCGCATTCATTGCGCTTAATCCGCGCGGAGCTTCCACGGCGTCCGGCGTTGATCAATTTCATTGGCCATCGGCACTTACCGCCGTACGGGTGATCGATGCCCGAACGGAGTACGGATTGTTCATCATCCGGAACCCGGCAAAACGGGACTTCTCGTCACTTCCGAGCGGGTTCCGGTAGGTGTAACGTCCGCGTTTCTCCTCGCCCGTACAGCGGCTCCGACCTGCGAATACCGTCCTCCGCGGGCCTTCCGCAGCACGTCCGTGTTGCAGTTGTCAAGCCCCGAGATATGCCCTGACCTGCGAAAACGCCATTCAGGAGAAGCAGTTCTCGTGTTACTCTTGATAGCCACGGAAGGGGTACCTGTCACATGACGTTCAAGGTTGGCGACACCGTGGTCTATCCCCATCACGGGGCCGCGCTGATCGAGGCTATCGAAACTCGCCAGATCAAAGGCGTGGACAAGACCTACTTGGTGCTCAAGGTCGCTCAGGGCGACTTGACGGTGCGTGTACCAGCGGACAATGCGGAGTTCGTGGGTGTGCGCGACGTGGTCGGGCAGGAAGGGCTGGACCGGGTCTTCGAGGTGCTGCGCGCACCGTATGCCGAGGAGCCGACGAACTGGTCCCGACGCTACAAGGCAAATCTCGAGAAGCTCGCATCCGGCGATGTCATCAAGGTCGCGGAAGTTGTCCGTGACCTGTGGCGTCGTGAGCGCGAGCGTGGACTCTCCGCAGGTGAGAAGCGCATGCTCGCCAAGGCTCGCCAGATCCTGGTGAGCGAGCTCGCTCTCGCGGAGAACACGAACGAGGACAAGGCCGAGGCTCTTCTCGACGAGGTCCTCGCGTCCTGAACCGGATCGCACCGGTCGTAAATAATGTGCCGCGGTGCCCGCTGACCAGCCGTTCACACGGTGTGTCGTCGGGCGCTGCGGCATGTCCGGGCGCGGTCATGACGCGGGGCTCCCACGGGGAGGGCGTTCCCTGCGGGGAATCCGGGCAGGAAGGCACGCTCGCGGGACTCCTGCGGGCGGCGCGGCCCGGCGAACCCGGATGTTCTTCGCGAAGCGCCGACGCGTTGGCCTCGTCGACGATCCCCCGGTACTTTGCTCGCGATCTTGTGAAGACGACGTGCGGCGTCGATCCCGAGCGGCCGGGGCGGTACCCGTCTCGCCCGGGGTCACGGAAAGGGTCCCGGTCGGGTCAGGGCGCAGCGCCCGGCTCGCTTGTGGCCATACCCACGTCGGCCGTGGAGACAAACATGCCGATGCTTCGGAGTGCAACCGATGTCTGAACAACCGCGTCCTTACCGCACCGCCGCCGTGATTCCCGCGGCCGGCCGCGGCGTACGGCTCGGCCCGGGCGCCCCCAAAGCGCTCCGCGCGCTGGGCGGGACCCCGATGCTCGTCCACGCCGTGCGGGCCATGGCGGCCTCCCGCCATGTGTCCCTGGTCGTGGTCGTCGCGCCGCCGGACGGCGCTCCTGAGGTGCGGAACCTCCTCGACGAGCACGCCCTGCCCGAGCGCACCGACTTCCTGGTGGTGCCCGGCGGCGAGACCCGGCAGGAGTCGGTGCGGCTCGGGCTGGACGCGCTGCCCGCCGATGTCACCGCCGTCCTGGTCCACGACGCGGCCCGCCCGCTGGTGCCCGTCGACACGGTGGACGCGGTGATCGAGGCCGTACGGGACGGGGCACCCGCCGTCGTCCCCGCGCTGCCGCTCGCCGACACCGTCAAGGAGGTCGAGCCCGGAGCGCCGGGGGAGCCCGAGCCGGTGCTCTCCACTCCGGTACGGGCCAGGCTGCGGGCCGTACAGACGCCGCAGGGCTTCGACCGCGCCACCCTGGTGCGCGCCCATGAGCAGGTCGCCGTCAGCGGCGAGGGCGCGACCGACGACGCGGGCATGGTCGAGCAGCTCGGCGCGCCCGTCGTGGTCGTGCCGGGGCACGAGGAGGCGTTCAAGGTGACCCGGCCGCTGGATCTGGTCCTGGCCGAGGCGGTACTCGCACGCAGGAGGGCGAACGATGGTTTCTGAGAGCTCCGAGGGGCGCAGCGCACCCGTGATCCCGCTCGTCGGGATCGGCACCGACATCCACGCCTTCGAGGAGGGCCGCGAGCTGTGGTGCGCGGGTCTCCGCTGGGACGGCGAGGGCCCCGGCCTGGCCGGGCACTCCGACGCCGACGTCGTCGCGCACGCCGCGTGCAACGCGCTGTTCTCGGCCGCCGGTCTCGGCGACCTCGGGCAGCACTTCGGCACCGGGCGCCCCGAGTGGTCCGGCGCCGCGGGCGTCACGCTGCTGACGGAGGCGGCCCGCATCGTCCGGTCCGAGGGCTTCGAGATCGGCAACGTCGCCGTCCAGGTCGTCGGTGTGCGGCCGAAGATCGGCAAGCGCCGCGACGAGGCGCAGAAGGTGCTGTCCGCGGCCGTGGGCGCACCGGTCTCGCTCTCCGCCGCCACGTCCGACGGGCTCGGCTTCACCGGCCGCGGCGAGGGCATCGCGGGCATCGCGACGGCCCTGGTCTACCGCACGGGCTGAGCGGGTCGTCGTGGTGCCGACGGCCTGACCTGGGGCTACCCGGAACCCGCGGCCTTGTTGCACATCACTTGCACGTACGCTGATACGGCAATGATGCGGCGCGCAAGGGACGGTGAAGCTCCGGGATGAGCACGACGACGATCGCTCCGGCAGGGGCCGACGCCGACGGGTACGTCCTGCGCACCGCCGGTCCGCAGGACGTCGGCGGGGCCCGGGCCGTCATGCTCGACACCGTCTACCGCGACCTGCGGTCCGGTTACGTACCGCGCTGGCACGCCGACATCATCGATCCCGGGGCCGCCTACCTGAGCCCCGGGCGCTGCACGCTGCTGGTGGCCGAGCACGCGGGCGAGATCGTCGCCACGGGTGCCGTGCGCGACCGGGGCCCCCAGGCGCCGCCCAATCCGCAGTGGGTCGCCGACCGCTTCCCGTCCGGCACCACCGCCCAGCTCTGCCGGATCTACGTCAGGCCGGAGCACCGCAGGCGCGGGCTCGCGCGCCGGATGGTGCGCGAGCTGTGCGCCTTCGTGGCGGACGCCGGCGGGTACGAGGCGGTCTACCTGCACACCGATCCCGCCGTGCCGGGCGCCGAGCCGTTCTGGCGGTCGCTGGCGACGGAGGTGTGCGACGAGCGCGCACTGCCGGGCGGCGGCCAGGGCATCGTCCACTTCGAGCTGCCGTTCCCGGGGGCCGGGCCGCGCGAGGGCGCCGCCGTCGGCGCGGGCGCCACGGTCACCCCGCCCGTTAAATGACAATCATTTTCATATAAGGTCGTTGCCATGCCCACGCCCCGACGCCGTCGCTCCGCGCTGCCGCTGACCCTGTCCGCGACCGCCCTCCTCGTCCCGCTCGCCACCGCCTGCTCCGGCGGCGCGTCCGGCACCGATGGCGCGGCGGACGACGGGAAACGCCTCCGGGTCGTCATGGCCTTCCCGCCCGCCCAGGCGATGTCCCCCTACGGCGACGACGCCGTCACCCTCAGCCGCCTCGCGGTCATCGAGGGCCTCACCGGCCTCGGCCGCGACGGCGCGGCCGAGCCCGCACTCGCCTCCTCCTGGAAGCGGGACAGCGCCAAGGAGTGGACCTTCACCCTGCGCGATGCGGTCTTCCAGGACGGCACGAAGGTCGACCCGGCCGCCGTCGTCCGGTCGCTGAACGCCGCCGAGAAGGCGTCGCCCAAGCCCCGCGTCCTGTCCGACACCGGTATCACCGCGAGCGCGGCGGGTGCCGGCGCCGTACGGATCGTCACCGACGAGGCCGACCCGCTGCTGCCCCAGCGCCTGGCCAACCCCTCCCTCACCATCCTGTCCGCCGCCGCCTACCGCGACGGCAAGGTGAACCCGGCCGGGCACGCCACCGGACCCTTCACCCTCGCCGCGGTCAAGGGCGCCGTCAGCGCCACGCTGGAGCGCAACGACACCTACTGGGGCGGCAGGGCCGAGTCCCCCGGCGCCGACGTCACGTTCGTCGCCGACGGCACCGCCCGTGCCAACGCCCTGCGCACGGGCGCCGTCGACGTCGCCGAGTACGTACCCATCTCCCAGGCCTCCCTCCTCGGTGACGGGCTCGTCCACGCATTCCCCTCCGCCCGCACCAACGGCCTCTCCCTCAACACCCGGCACGGTGTCTTCGCCGACCCGGCGATGCGCGCCGCCGCCCGTTCGGCCATCGACTCCGAGGCCCTCGTCAAGGCCGTCCACGAAGGCCGCGCCGACACCGCGCAGGGCCTGCTCGGCCCCGGTGTCCCGTGGGCGGCCGCCGCCCGCAAGGCCCCCGTCGGCCGGGCGGCGGCCGCGGACCGGGCGCAGGTGGCGAAGACGAAGGAGATCGTCCTCGCGACGTACACCAACCGGCCCGAGCTCCCCGAGGTCGCCACCGTCGTCCAGCAGCAGCTCACCGGGCGCGGCTTCACCGTCAGGCAGGTCGTCCGCGACTACGCCCAGCTGGAGGCCGACGCCCTCGCCGGGAAGTACGACGCCTTCATCCAGGCCCGCAACACCCTCCTGGACACCGCCGACCCGGTCTCCTACCTCGCCTCCGACTTCACCTGCGACGGCAGCTTCAACATCTCCCAGCTCTGCGACGAGCGCGTCGACGCCGCCGTGGACAAGGCCGCGGGCACCGCCGGGACCGACGCCCGCCACGCCGCCGCCGCGGCCGCCGAGGCAGACGTACTCGGCACCGACGCCCTCGTACCGCTCCTCCACGAACGCTTCGTCCAGGGCTACGACGACAGCCGCGTCCACGGCGTCTCGCTCGACCCGATGGAGCGCACCCTCATCACCGCAGACACCCGCGTCGGGTGACCGGGTGAAGCACCCGGTGCAGCGGCGGGAGACGCCGGCCCCGCCGCGACGCCCGGCACGCACTCCCGCCGCGCGCACGCGCCGGACGCCGCTCCGCCGCGGGCCGACGCTGCCGGCCGCGGCACTGGCCGGGCGGCTCGCCGCACTCCTCGCGGTCGTCGCCGTCATCGGGCTGCTGCCCCGGCTGACCCGGACCGATCCCGCACTGACGATCCTGCACGCCCGGTACGCCGACCGGCCGCCCACCGCCGAGACCCTCGACGCCATCCGCGCCGACACCGGCCTCGACGGCGGGCCGCTCCACGTACTCGGCGGCTGGCTCGGCGGGCTCCTCCGCGGCGACCTCGGCACCTCCTGGGTCTCCGGGCAGCCCGTCGCCCCCGACGCGATATCCGCCCTCGGGGTGTCCCTGACCCTGATGGGCGTCTCACTCGCCGTCGCCCTCCTGACCGCCGCCGCGCTCGCCGCCCGCACCCTGCGGCGCGGGGCGCGCAGCCGGATCGTCACCGCCGGGGCCGGCACCGGCGCCGCCGTCCTCGCCGCGCTCCCCGAGTTCCTGATCGCCGCCGTCCTCGCCGCGGTCGTCGCCGTCCGCCTCGACTGGCTCCCCGCCCTCGGCTGGGGCACCCCCGCACAGGCCGTGCTGCCCGCCCTCGCCATGGGTATCCCGGCGGGCGCACTCCTCGGCCGGCTGCTGGACGACGCACTGCCCGCCGCGTTCGCCGAGCCGTGGGCCCGCGCCGCCACCGCGGCCGGCCTGCCCGGACACCGCACCGCCCGCCACGCCCTGCGCCGCACCCTGCCCGGCCTGCTGCCCCAGCTCGGCATGGTCGTCGTCGGGCTCACCGGCGGAGCCGTCGCCGTCGAGACCCTCTACGCCGTCCCCGGACTCGGCTCCACCGCGCTGGCCGCCGCCCTCGCCCAGGACCTCCCCGTCCTCCAGGCCTGCGTCCTGATCCTGCTGGTCCTGGGCACCGCCGCCGGCCTCGCGGCCCGCCTCACCACCCGCGCGCTGCTCGGCCCCGCCCTCCACGAGGACGCCCTGCCCGCGCTCGTCCCGCCGGCCGCCCGCGCACGCCGGTCCTTGATCGCCGGCGCACTCCTCCTCGCCGCGCTCTTCGCCGCCGTGACCGCCGCCGGACTCCTGCGCGACCCGCTCCACATCGACGCCGCCGCCCGCCTCGCCGGACCCTCCGCCGCCCACCCCTTCGGCACGGACTCGCTGGGCCGCGACATCCTCGCCCGCCTCGGCCACGGCGCCGCCCGCACCGTCCTGACCGCCGTCGCCGTCTCCGCCGCCACCCTGCTCATCGGCCTCGTCATCGGAGCCGTACGCGCCGGAGCGCTCACCGAGACCGCCAACGCGCTGCCCGCGATCCTCACCGGCCTCGTCGTCGCCGGCGTCGCGGGCCCCGGTCCCTGGGGGGCCGCGGCCGCCGTCACCGCCGTGGCCTGGGCGCCCCTCGCCGCCCACACCAGCGCCCTGCACGCCCAGGAACGCGCCGCCCCGCACCTGGCCGCCGCCCGCGCACTCGGCGCCGGACCGCTCCACCTGCTGCGCCGCCACCTCCTGCCCGGCGTCCTGCCGCCCATCGCCCGCCACGCCGTCCTGCGCGTCCCCGCCATCGCCCTGGCCCTCGCCTCCCTCGGCTTCCTCGGCCTCGGCACCGCACCCCCCTCACCCGAATGGGGGCGCATGCTCTCCGAGAACCTCCCCTACGCCGAACGCGCCCCCTGGTCCGTCCTCGCCCCCGCGGCCGCCCTCGCCGTCCTCGGCGCCCTGGCCGTCCTCACCGCGGCGGCGGTACGCGGCGCCGGAAGCGGGAAGCGGGGCGGGGGAGGCGTGGTTGGGGTAGGGGTAGAGGCATCACCGACCCGCTCAGGAGGACGTACGCCATGACCGCCGCACTCTCCCCCGAACTCAAGGCGCTGCTCGACACCCCGGTCTTCGTCACCGTGGCCACCGTCCAGCCCGACGGCAGCCCCCAGGTGTCCCCGGTCTGGGTGAAGCGGGACGGCGACGACGTCCTCATCTCCACGACCACCGGCCGCCGCAAGGAACAGAACCTCGCCCGCGACCCGCGCGTCTCCGTCGTCGTCCAGCCCTTCGACGCCCCGTACACGTACGCCGAGATCCGCGGCACCGCCACCCTCACCACCGAGGGCGGACAGGAACTCATCGACGAGCTGTCCCTGAAGTACACCGGCAAGAAGTACGCCGACTTCAACCCCACCTCCGGTGCCGACGACCCCCGGGTCGTCGTCCGGATCACGCCCCGGAAGGTCGTCGGAGCCGTCTGAGCACCCCGGACGATCACCTGTCACGGCTCCGGCCCGCCCGGAGCCGTAACAACTGTCCACGCAATCGCCCAAGGGGTCGCTGGGCACTGGTGCGCGCCCACTACCCTTGAGGCGTGACTATTCGCCTGTACGACACCAGCGCCCGGCAGATCCGTGACTTCGTCCCGCTCACAGCGGGCTGTGTCTCGATCTACCTCTGTGGCGCTACTGTCCAGGCCGCCCCGCACATCGGGCACATCAGGTCCGGACTGAACTTCGACATCATGCGCCGCTGGTTCGCCCACCGCGGTTACGACGTGACGTTCGTCCGGAACGTCACCGACATCGACGACAAGATCATCAAGAAGTCGGCCGAGCAGGGCCGCCCCTGGTGGGCCATCGGCTACGAGAACGAGCGCGCGTTCAACGACGGCTACGCCGCGCTCGGCTGCCTGCCGCCCACGTACGAGCCCCGCGCCACCGGCCACATCACCGAGATGATCGAGATGATGCGCGGCCTCATCGAGCGCGGCCACGCCTACGCGGCCGACGGCAACGTCTACTTCGACGTCCGCTCCTTCCCCGGCTACCTGGAGCTCTCCAACCAGGACCTGGACGACCTGCGCCAGCCCTCCGGCGACGGCGAGACCGGCAAGCGCGACCAGCGCGACTTCGCCATGTGGAAGGCATCCAGGCCCGGCGAGCCCAGCTGGGAGACCCCCTGGGGCCGCGGCCGCCCCGGCTGGCACCTCGAATGCTCCGCGATGGCGCACAAGTACCTCGGCACCGCCTTCGACATCCACGGCGGCGGCATCGACCTGATCTTCCCGCACCACGAGAACGAGATCGCCCAGGCCAAGGCCTTCGGCGACGAGTTCGCGAAGTACTGGGTGCACAACGGCTGGGTCACCATGGCCGGCGAGAAGATGTCGAAGTCGCTGGGCAACTCCGTGCTGGTCAGCGAGATGGTCAAGGCCTGGCGCCCCATCGTGCTGCGCTACTACCTCGGCACCCCGCACTACCGGTCGATGATCGAGTACAGCGAGGACGCCCTGCGCGAGGCGGAGTCCGCGTTCGCGCGCATCGAGGGCTTCGTCCAGCGCGTCACCGAGAAGGCCGGCGAGACCGTCGAGCCGGCCGCCGAGGTGCCGCCCGCCTTCGCCGAGGCGATGGACGACGACATGGGCGTCCCGCAGGCCCTCGCGATCGTCCACACCACCGTCCGTCAGGGCAACTCCGCCCTCGCCGCCGACGACAAGGAAGCGGCCGTCGCCCGCCTCGCCGAGGTCCGTGCCATGCTCGGCGTCCTCGGTCTCGACCCGCTCGACGAGCACTGGGCCGGCGAGAGCGACCGCGGCGACGATCTGCACGGCGTCGTCGACACCCTCGTCCGGCTCGTCCTCGACCAGCGCCAGTCCGCCCGCGAGCGCAAGGACTGGACCGCGGCCGACGCCATCCGCGACCAGCTCAACCAGTCCGGCCTCGTCATCGAGGACAGCCCGACCGGACCACGGTGGACACTCGGCCCGCGCCAGTAGTCCTCCATGTGCCGCCCGGCCCGCCGGGCGGCACACTTTCACTTATACGCATGCACGTCTGAAGCAACGAAACAGGTAGGTCATGGCCGGGAACAGCCAGCGCAGGAACCGCCGCACGTCCAACAAGAAGGGCATGCAGGTCGGCAGCGGCGGTAACCGACGCCGCGCTCTCGAAGGCAGGGGACCGACGCCGCCCGCCGAGGAGCGCAAGAAGCACAAGAAGAACCGCATCGCGACCGCCAAGGCCAAGCAGGCCGCCAACCGCCGTCCCGCGCCCCGCCGCGGCGGCGTCAAGGGCACCTCCGAAATGGTCGTCGGCCGCAACCCGGTCTTCGAGGCCCTGCGCGACGGCGTGCCCGCCACCACGCTGTACGTCCAGCAGTACATCGACAACGACGAGCGCGTCCGCGAGGCCCTCCAGCTCGCCGGCGCCCGCGGCAACATCAACCTGATGGAAGCCCCGCGCCCCGAGCTCGACCGCATGACGAACGGGCTCAACCACCAGGGCCTCGTCCTCCAGGTCCCGCCGTACGAGTACGCGGACCCGCAGGACCTCACCGCCGCCGCCTACGACAACGGCGAGGACCCCCTCATCGTCGCGCTCGACGGCGTCACGGACCCGCGCAACCTCGGCGCCATCGTCCGCTCCGTCTCCGCCTTCGGCGGCCACGGCGTCGTCGTGCCCGAGCGCCGCGCGGCCGGCATGACCGCCGGGGCCTGGAAGTCCTCCGCCGGCACCGCCGCCCGTACGCCCGTCTCCCGCGTCACCAACCTGACCCGGGCACTGGAGGCGTACAAGAAGGAGGGCATCGCCGTCGTCGGCCTCGCCGCGGACGGCGAGCACACCGTCGAGGACCTCGAAGCCCTCGGCGGCCCCGTCGTCATCGTCATCGGCAGCGAGGGCAAGGGCCTCGGCCGCCTCGTCGGCGAGACCTGCGACTACCGCGTCCGCATCTCCATGCCGGGCGGCGCCGAGTCCCTCAACGCCGGTGTCGCCGCCGGCATCGTGATGTACGAGGTCGCGCGCCGCCGCGCCTGATCCGCCACCGGGACGGGCCGCACGGCCCGTCCCGCGGGACCACCCGCCCGGGCGGCGCCCGACCGGCCCCCGGGCCGCCTCCGCACGGGTCACACCGGGGGCGCATCCGGACCCGCGCACGCCCCGGCGCACCCCGCCACCCCCTGTTGACGGGCCTCGGACACTTCGACACCGTCAAGGCAGTGTCCTAAACACACATCACTCGGTTAGATGAGTGTGGACACCAGAACGCCTCGGTTCGACGAACAACCCGCCCTGAGCATGACCAAGGTGGACTGCGACCCTGCGCAGGTCATCGTCAACCACGCCAGCTTCCGGGTGCAGCTCGCCCCCGGCCAGCGCGCACGGCTGCGCGGTGTGACCCCCGCCGGTGCGCCCAGGATCCCCGCCATGAGCGGCAGCGGAGCCGGCCGCGGCCGGCGCGCCCCCGTCGTGTGGAGCGGCAGGTCCGCCCCCGGCGACCCCGGCGCCACCGGACTCCTCCAGGCCGTCCGGAACTCCACCGCCGGCCGGCCCGACACCGCGTACGACCCCTACGAGCCGTACGCCTCCTACGAGTTCGAAAGCGGCCGCGGCGGCGCCGGCACCCAGGTCATCCCGCGCCTCGAAGAGACCCAGCCCAACCCGGTCGTCACCGCGCCGCAGGGGCCCGGCCGTCCCGGCGGCCCGCTGCTGCCGCCCATGCGCCAGGCTGTGGGCGCCTACGACGCCGTCGAGCCCGGCCGGTACGACCAGGACGGGCCCGACCCGGACGCGTACGACGACTACGCCGACGACATCACCGACACCCGCGGCCGGCGCCAGGGCGCCGACGCCGTCCGGCACGCGTACTACCCCGGCCGCCGCATGAACCTCGGCGTCGTCCTGCTGCCGATGCGCGTCTTCCTCGGCTTCATCTCCATCTACGCCGGCATGGGCAAGCTCTGCGACCCCGTCTACTTCGACGGCGGAGACCGCGGCTCCATGGTCAAGTGGCTGACCTCGCTGCACCCGTGGGCCCTCGCCGGACCCCTGCGCGACTTCGCGCTCTCGCACCCCGTCGGCGCCGGACTCACGATCGCCTTCCTCCAGGTCGTCGTCGGCGTCCTGACCGTCCTCGGCCTCTGGCAGCGCGTCGCGGCCTCCGTCGGCGCCCTGCTGTCCGCCGCCCTCCTGGTGACCGTCAGCTGGCGCACCGTCGCCGTGTACGACGCGCCCGACATCATCTACCTCGCCGCCTGGAGCCCCCTGATCATCGCGGGCGCCCCCGTCTACTCCGTCGACGGACGCCTCGCCGGAGAGGCCTGGCGCAAGCTCGGCCCCCGCTCCGAGATCTGGGACCTCCGCCGCCGCGTCCTGCGCCGGGGCGGCGTCGTCGCCACCGTCGTCGTCGGCCTCACCCTCCTCATCGGCTCCATGCTCGGCGGCGCCGTCCGCTCCTCCGAGGTCGTCACCGTCCCCGGCCCGAACGGCGTCCCGACCAACCAGCTCCCCGGCTCCCCGCTCCCCGGGGAGTCCCGCGGCGGCAAGGCCTCCAAGTCCCCCGCCGGACAGCGGCCCGCGCCCTCCCGCAGCACCGCTCCCCGCACCCCGTCCGCGAAGGCCTCCACGCCCGCCACGGACAGCGTCCGCGAGTCCGGCCAGGCGGCCGGCGCGAGTGCCGGACAGCCCAGCCAGACCCAGGGCACCGGCCCCGGTACCCCGCAGCGGACCACCCCCCAGCAGCAGTCCCCGGCAGGCAGCTCCGGCCCCAGCTCATCCGGCCCCGCCGGCAGCGGCGGCGGTTCGTCCACCGGCGGCACCGCCCCCGGCAGCGGCTCCACGGGCGGCTCCACCGGCGGCGGCGACACCGGTGGCGGTGGTGGCGGCGGCGGTGGTGGCCGCAACCCCATCGGCGGCCTCCTCGGCTGACCCCCACGAGCACGCCGAAGGGGCGGGTACCGGAAACGGCTCCGGTACCCGCCCCTTCGGCGTGTGCGCGCTACTGCCCGTCCAGCTCCTTCGCCGCCTCCGTCAGGTCCTTCGCGGTGTCGATGGCCCGCCAGTACGCCCCGTGCGGCAACGGATACCCGGCCAGCCTGCGCTCGCGCGCGAGCCGGGGGAACGTCGTCCGCTCGTGGTCGCCCCGGTCCGGCAGCAGCCCCGTGAACGCGGGGGAGAACACGTACACCCCCGCATTGATCAGATACGGCGAAGGCGGGGACTCGATGAAGTCCGTGATGTGCCCGAACGCATCCGTCTCCACCGCACCCCACGGAATGCGCGGCCGGGCCAGCGCCAGCGTCGCGGTCGCATCGCGCTCGGCATGGAACGCGGCCATCTCGCGCAACGAGAAACGGGTCCAGATATCACCGTTCGTCGCGTACCAGGGCTGCTCCGGATCGGGCAGCCGGGCCGCCGCGTACTTCAGCCCGCCACCACGCCCCAGCGGCTCGGACTCCACCACCGTGGTGACCCGCAGCGGCAGCACGGCCTCGGCCAGCCACTCCTGCAGCACCTCGGCGAGATGCCCGCACGACACCACGGCATCGGTCACGCCCTCGGCGGCCAGCCAGGAAAGCTGATGGCCGATGATCGGAGTCCCGGTGCCCGGGATCTCGACCATCGGCTTGGGGCGGTCATCGGTGTACGGGCGCAGCCGCGATCCCTGGCCACCCGCCAGGATCACGGCCTGCGTCGGAAACGTATGCATGCCAGGCACGATATGCCGTGCCCGGCCGGGAGCGGTCAGCTGAACTGCGCGACACCCGAGGCGAAGGAGGTGTCGCAGACGGGCCGCGAGAAGCGGTGCGCACGGGTCGGTCCGTACTGCGCGACGGCCGCCTTGCCCAGGGCCCTGGCGATCGACATGCAGTGCCGGGCGAGCGACGGGCGCCCCTCGACGGCGCGCTGCAGATCCGTCAGCGCGGCACCGGGGTCCTTCTCCTGGAGCTCCAGGAGGAGCTTGTCGCGCAGGATGTCCTGCGGAGCACGCGGCTTGGCGCGCTTGGAGACGGTCTGCGCGGACGCGGTGAGCATCTGGGCGTCGGAGTTGGAGGCTGCCCACGGCACGGCGGTGACCGCGAGGGTCCCGGACAGGACCATGACGACAGGCAGTACGAATGCGAGAGTTCGGCCGATACGGCGCGCGGTGTGGGTCACGCAGCGAGCGTAGCGGTCAGTGATGATTTGGCGACATTTCGTCACCCTCGCGGGGGACGGTTCGAGTGAGTTTTTCGAATCCCGTGTTGACGACCGGTAGTGAAATGCCCGTTGTGCCGGGGAATTTGCCGCCGCCCGCCCAAACCCCCCAACGCGCGGTGGCCCCGCACGAGAGACGTGCGGGGCCACCGTACAGCGTGCGCGGGATCAGTCGGTGAGGCGCTCACCGGTCGAGGTCGCGAAGACGTGCAGCTCGTCCGGGCGGGGCACGACGTGGAGCTTGGTGCCCTTCTCCGGGACGGCGCGGCCGCCGACGCGGACGACCAGGTCCTTGTGCTCGCCACCGACCTCGGCGGCGCCGTAGACGAAGCCGTCGGCGCCGAGCTCCTCGACGACGTTGACCGAGACGGCCAGACCGGCCGGGGCGTCGGCGGAGTCCTTGGTGAGGGTCTTCGCGGCGGCGCCGCCGTGCTCGACGATGTCGAAGTGCTCGGGACGGATGCCGACCGTGACGGTCGTGTCACCGCGGTCCGCGGCGGCGGTGAGCGCCTCGCGGGAGACCGGGACGACGCTGTTGCCGAACTTCACGCCACCGTCGGTGATCGGGACCTCGACCAGGTTCATGGCCGGGGAGCCGATGAAGCCGGCCACGAAGAGGTTCGCCGGGCGGTCGTACATGTTGCGCGGCGAGTCGACCTGCTGCAGCAGACCGTCCTTGAGGACCGCGACACGGTCGCCCATGGTGAGGGCCTCGACCTGGTCGTGGGTGACGTACACGGTCGTGATGCCCAGGCGGCGCTGGAGCGAGGCGATCTGCGTACGGGTGGAGACACGGAGCTTGGCGTCGAGGTTCGACAGCGGCTCGTCCATGAGGAAGACCTGCGGCTCACGCACGATGGCGCGGCCCATCGCCACACGCTGACGCTGACCACCGGAGAGCGCCTTCGGCTTGCGGTCCAGGTAGTCGGTGAGGTCCAGCATCTTGGCGGCCTCTTCGACCTTCGCGCGGATCTCGGTCTTGTTGATACCGGCGATCTTCAGCGCGAAGCCCATGTTGTCCGCGACGGACATGTGCGGGTAGAGCGCGTAGTTCTGGAACACCATGGCGATGTCCCGGTCCTTCGGCGGCAGGTGCGTGACGTCGCGGTCACCGATGCGGATCGCGCCGCCGTTGACGTCCTCGAGACCCGCGAGCATGCGCAGGGAGGTCGACTTGCCACAACCGGAGGGACCGACGAGGACGAGGAACTCGCCGTCCTCGATGTCGATCTCGAGCTGGTCGACCGCCGGCTTGGTGGAGCCGGGGTAGACGCGGGACGCCTTGTCGAACGTGACACTGGCCATGCTGAATCTTCTCCTCAACCGGCAGGAACGTGCCGGACGATCCGTTGCAAAGGGAGTGGTCTGGTCCACCTGGGTGAACTTCCAGCGACGCTACCTGGCGGTTTGCGATCTGTCAGTAGTTGGAGGTGTGTGAGATTTCTGCGCGGGGCGGGGGCCGCCGTTGGTTACACTGCTCCGGCACGCCTCCTTAGCTCAGCTGGCCAGAGCAACGCACTTGTAATGCGTAGGTCATCGGTTCGAATCCGATAGGGGGCTCGGCGAAAACCCCAGGTCACGTGTGCTGTGACCTGGGGTTTTCTGTTGCCTGGACGCGATGGTGGGCCCGAGTGACTCCGCGCAGTACTCGGCGACCAGGGCGGCCACCGCGGCGGGAGCGGTCATGGCAGCGGGTCTCCGTCGAACGGGGCGGCCTCGACGCTGTGCCGGGCGGCCCGGGGATGGAGGAAGCGGAGCAGTCGTACGCCCTCGGGCTCGGCGTCGTCCGGAAGCTCCGCGCGGACCAGCGGGGTGAGAACGAGCCGGGCGGCCGACCCCTTCTCGCCGGCCGACCAGGTGCCGGCCACCCGGCCGTCGACCAGGTAGGTGGCCGCCACGTCACCGTTGGACCGGTTGACGACGCGGCGCTGGACCTCCGGGTCCATGATCCGGCCGCGGTCGGTGTGGGCGAGCAGCGCCGAGTCCCATTTGGGCAGCAGCCGGAACGGCACCCGGACCCCTTCGTCCGGGTCCATGGCATCCGGCACGTCCAGCAGGTCCCGGCCGTCGGGCCCCTCCAGCCGCTCCACCGGGTCCGCGTACGGCAGACCCGCCCGGACCCGTCCCACGGTCAGGCCCGCGAACTTCGCCGCGTCGCGCAGTCCGGCGGGTCCGTACGCGGTCAGGTAGGCGCGCAGCCAGCGGCCCATCGCCGCCGGGCCGACGAGCTCCGGCGGTTCCCGGTGGCACTGCAGACTCGCCTTGCCGTGGTGTCGCCAGAAGCCGGACGGCGGCGGTTGCACCAGCGGCACCAGGGCGCGGGCGACATGGAGCAGTTCGCGGGGCGTCACCGCGTCACCCGTCAACTCGCCCATGAAGGCGCGCAGTTCTTCGCGCTCACGCGGCTCGCGGGTGAACTCGGCGACCGCGGCCGCGGTCTTCTCGTCCAGGCCCGGACAGCGGCGGCTCCAGTGCTCGGTCGCCTGCTCGCGCCAGATCTCGCCCCAGACCGGATAGTCCGCCCCCGCCACGAGATGCAGGGTGCCGCGCATGAGGGTGGACTTCACCACCGTCGCATCGCGCAGACAGTCCTCCAGTCCGGTGGTGGAGGCTCCGTCCAGCCGTGCCAGCAGGGCGAGATAGGGCGAGGGCGAGTACTGGGCCTGGAGTCCGAGCAGCAGCCGCACCGCCTGCCCGCTCCCCATCGGGGAGCGGGCGAGCAGCAACTGGCGTTCCAGGTAGCGCAGTGTCAGCCGGCGTTCCGTCAGCCGCATGACGGCTTCCTTCGGTTCGGGGCACCTCGTCAGGAGAGGGACGCCTGTGCCAGGTGTTCGGTGCTGTTCCTCGATTTCGCCGGACGCTCAGCCCCGCCCCGACAGCCGGTCCGCGAACTTCGCGATCGGGTCCGTGCCGGGGCGCGGTGAGGTGAGTTCGCGGCGGTCGGCGGTGCGGTAGGCGGCGTACATGCCGTGGACGCCGAGCCAGCGGAGGGGTTCGGGTTCCCAGCGGCGGACGCGGTGGTTGACCCAGGGGAGGGTGGTCAGGTCGGTGGGGCCGGACTGGCCGGAGTCCTGCTGGATGAGGTCGCGCAGGGTGCGGGCGGCGAGGTTGGTGGTGGCGACGCCGGAGCCGACGTAGCCGCCGGCCCAGCCGAGGCCGGTGGAGCGGTCGAGGGTGACGGTGGCGCACCAGTCGCGGGGGACGCCGAGGACGCCGGACCAGGCGTGGGCTATCGGGGTGCCGGCGGTGGTGGGGAAGAGGCGGATCAGGAGTTCGCGCAGGGCCTCGATGGTGGCCGGCCGGGTGCGTCCGTCGTTGTCGGTGGCCGAGCCGTAGCGGTACGGGAAGCCGCGGCCGCCGAGCGCGATGCGGTCGTCGGCGGTGCGCTGGGCGTACATGTAGGCGTGGGCCATGTCGCCGAGGGTCTCGCGGCCGTCCCAGCCGATGGTGTCCCAGACGGCGGCGGGGAGGGGCTCGGTGACGATCATCGAGGAGTTCATCGGGAGCCAGGTGCGCTTCTGGCCCTTGAGGTTCGCGGTGAAACCCTCGGTGCAGCGCAGGATGTAGGGGGCGCGGACCGTGCCGTACGGCGTGATGGCGTGCTTGGGCTTGATCTCGGTGACGGGCGTCGACTCGTGGATGGTGACGCCGAGCGCCTCCACGGTGTCGGCGAGGCCCGTGACCAGTTTGGCGGGGTGCAGGCGGGCGCCGTGCGGGGTCCAGCTGGAGCCGACGGCGCCGGTGACGCGGACGCGTTCGGCGGTCTCGCGGGCGCCGTGCAGGGTGCGGTCGCTCTCGCCGAAGGCGATCTCGACGGAGTGGAAGTCCTTGAGGCGGGCGAGCTGGGCGGGGGTGTACGCGACTTCGAGGACGCCGCCCCGGTGGATGTCGGCGTCGATCTTCTCCTCGGCGGCGACGTCGATGACCTCGGTGACGGTGTCGTTCATCGCCTGCTGGAGGCGGACGGCCGCGTCGTGGCCGTGGAGTTTCGCGTAGCGGTCGCGGCCCGCGATGCCGTTGTAGAGCCAGCCGCCGTTGCGTCCGGAGGCGCCGTAGCCGCAGAACTTGGCTTCCAGGACGGTGATGTTGAGGAAGGGGACGGCCTTCTTGAGGTAGTACGCCGTCCAGAGGCCGGTGTATCCGCCGCCGACGATGCAGACGTCGGCGTTGCTGTCGCCGGGCAGGGGTTCGCGGGGGGCCGGGGTGCCCTGGTTCGCGTACCAGAAGGATATGCCGCCGTTGACGGTACTGACGGTGCTCATGTGTCCCCTGCTGTCCGTGTGGCCGTGGAGTGCGGTGCTCTCTGGCGGGACGTTACTGCGCGGGGCGGGGTTTCGTCTTGTGAGTGGTGCGGGTCAGCGGGTAGCAGGCGAGGCCGATGAGTGCGGCGGTGAAGTGGCCGACGTCGGTGAAGGTGGCGCCGGTGATGAGGGGGACGCCGTAGATGACGAGGACGGCGAAGAGGTAGACGTACCGCCAGGGGCGTGCCACGTAGTAGGTGAGGACGGCGACGACACCGGCGAGTGCGTAACTGACACCCACGTCCAGGGTGTTGACGGCGGTCTCGGGGGCGTGGCCGTGCCGGATGGCCCAGGCCAGTACGCCTTCGCTGACGAGGGTGGCGAGGACGTGCGCGGTGGCGGCGACGGTGAGCCAGCGCAGGGTGCCCAGGCGGCGTTCGGCGGGGGCGTGGAAGACGGTGTAGAGGACGGCGTAGGGGAGCCATCGGCCGCCGTCGATCCAGAAGGCGCTGCTGATGAGGACGCGGACGGGGTTCTGGGACAGTTCGTGGATGTTGGTGGAGCGCTGGCGGAGGAAGTCCTCCTCGAAGGCGGGCGACATCTGGTGGACGATGACGGTCGTGACGAAGAGGACGGCCAGCCAGATGTACGTGCCCGGGGCGCTGCGGATCCAGGAGCCGGCGCCACGGAGCCACGCGGCGGGTGCGGAGCGGGGCCGGGTGGGCGGGGCGGGCTGGCTCGGGGTCATAGCCGATTGACGCACGCTCCTAGGATCGTGCGCGTGATTGACATTCCGGATGCGCTGATCGCCACTCAGTCCAAGTACAACGGTGCGGCCGGGCGGGCGTTCGTCGCGGCGCTGCCGGGGACGGCCGAGGGGTTCCTGGAGCGGTGGGGGCTGCGGCTGGACGGGGACGCGGCGTACGGGGTGTGCGCGCTGGTGCTGCCCGTGGTGCGGGAGGCGGACGGGCTTCCGGCCGCGCTGAAGCTGCAGGCGGTCGACGCGGAGACGGTGGGGGAGCCGGTCGCGCTGCGGATGTGGGGTGCGGCGGCGGCCGGCGCGGTGGGGCTGCTGGAGCATGACGCGGCGACGGGGACGATGCTGCTGGAGCGGCTGGACGGGGGCCGGCCGCTGTCGGGGTTGGCGGATGCGCGGGAGGCGGTGAGGGTCGTCGCGGAGCTGCTGGCGGGGCTGACCGCGGTGCGGGTTCCGGAGGGGGCCGGGCTGCGGGGGCTGGGTGAGGCGGCGGACCGGATGGTGGCGTCGGCGCCGGAGGTGGCGGGGCTGCTGGCGGACGCGGAGGAGCGGCGGCTGGTGGCGGACTGCGCGGCGGCGGTGCGGGAGGTCGCGGGGGAGCCGGGGGACCGGTTGCTGCACTGGGATCTGCATTTCGGGAACGTGCTGGCGGGGTTCGGCGGCGGCGCCGGGGACGCGGACCGGTGGGTGGCGATCGATCCGAAGCCGTTGGCCGGGGACGCCGGGTTCGAGCTGTTCCCGGCGCTGGCGGACCGGTTCGACGCGGCCGACGCGGTGTGGCGGTTCGATCTGATGACGGACGTGCTGGGGCTGGACCGGGGGCGGGCGCGGGCGTGGACGCTGGGGCGGGTGCTGCAGAACGCGTGCTGGGACACGGAGGAGGGCGGGCGGCGGCTGGCGCCCGTCCACGCCGAGCTGGCGCGGAGGCTGCTGGGGCGGGAGTAGGGGGTGTGCCGGTGCTGTCTACGCTGCCCTCATGATTCGTACCGCTACTGCTGCCGACGTCCCCGCCATCCACGCGATGGTCCGCGAACTGGCCGACTACGAGAAGGCGCTGCACGAGGCGAAGGCCTCCGAGGAGCAGCTGCGCGAGGCGCTGTTCGGTGAGCGTCCTGCCGCGTACGCGCATGTCGCCGTGTCGGACGACGACGGTGAGGTGGTCGGTTTCGCCCTGTGGTTCCTGAACTTCTCCACGTGGCGCGGGGTGCACGGCATCTACCTGGAGGATCTGTACGTGCGCCCGGAGCGCCGTGGCGGCGGGCACGGGAAGGCCTTGCTGAAGGAGCTGGCGCGGATCTGCGCCGAGCGCGGTTACGAGCGGCTGGAGTGGTCGGTGCTGAACTGGAACGCCCCGTCCATCGCGTTCTACGAGTCCCTGGGCGCCCGGCCGCAGGAGGAGTGGACGGTCTACCGGCTGACGGACGGGGCCCTGGCGGAGCTCGGCCGCTGAGACCGGGGCGGCGCCCTGCCGCGATGTCCGCGGCGGGGCGTTGTCAGTGGTGTGCGTCACGATGGGGGCATGGTGCGCAGCAGCGGTAGTGGTGGCGGGACGGGCAGGTCGGGCAGGGGCGCCAGGGGCGGTGTCCCCGAGGCGCGTCGTCCTGAGGTGCGGCTGCCGCCGCTGGTGGCGTACGAGGGGGGCGGCCTGGAGGCGGACGGGGATTACGACGGGGTGCGGTTCGACGGGGTGGACCTGGCGGACGAGTCGGGTCCGGGGGCCCGGTTCATGGACTGTGCGCTGGAGGGCTGCGCCCTGGACCGTACGGAGCTGGTCAGGTCCCGGTTCATCGATTCGGTGCTGACGGGGGTACGGGGGGTGGGCACCGACCTCGCGGGGGTGTCGATGCGGGACGTGGAGGTCGTGGACGCGCGCCTGGGCGGGGTGCAGATGCACGGCGCGGTGCTGGAGCGGGTGCTGATCAGGGGCGGGAAGATCGACTACCTGAATCTGCGGAAGGCCCGGCTGAAGGACGTGGTCTTCGAGGGCTGCGTGCTGTCGGAGCCGGATTTCGGGGAGGCGCAGCTGACCCGGGTGGAGTTCCGGGACTGTGTGCTGAAGCGGGCGGACTTCAGCGCGGTGCGGATGGAGTCCGTGGATCTGCGGACGGTCGCGGAGCTCGACATCGCACGGGGTGTGGAGCGGCTGGCCGGTGCGGTGATCAGCCCGTCGCAGCTGATGGAGCTGGCTCCGGCGTTCGCGGCGCAGATCGGGGTGCGGGTCGAGGCGTGAGCGGGCGGGCCGCGCCCGGTCAGATGCGGGGGAAGCGGGCCTGGAGGTCCCAGACGGTGGGGTTGTCGGCGAGGCCTTCGTGCATGTCGGCCAGGTCGGCGATCAGGTCGTGCAGGAAGTCGCGGGCCTCGCGGCGCAGCAGGGAGTGGCCGAAGGTCAGCGGTGCTTCCTCGGCGGGCATCCAGTCGGCCTCGACGTCGACCCAGCCGAAGCGGCGCTCGAAGAGCATGCGGTCGGAGGATTCGGTGAAGTCGAGTTCGGCGAACTGGCGGCGGTGCGAGCGGTTGCCGCGCGGGTCCCGGTCGAGCTGCTCGACGATGTCGCACAGGGCCCAGGCGAAGTCGAGTACGGGCACCCATCCCCAGGCTGTGGAAACTTCGCGGTCCTCCTTGGTGTCCGCGAGGTAGACGTCCCCGGAGAACAGATCGTGGCGCAGGGCGTGGACGTCAGCCCGGCGGTAGTCGGTCTGCGGGGGGTCGGGGAAGCGTCGGGAGAGGGAGTAGCCGATGTCGAGCACGGTTCGATGGTGTCATGCCCGGCGTGTCGCTCCCGCACCAGCGGAGGGGCGGGGTCCGGCGCGGAGGGTGGTTCAGGGCAGGAGCCGCTGCTCCTTGGCCACGGAGACCGCGCCGGCCCGGGTGTCGACGCCGAGTTTGTCGTAGATGCGGCCCAGGTGGGTCTTGACCGTGGCCTCGCTGATGAACAGCGCGCGGGCGATGTCGCGGTTGCCCAGGCCCTGTGAGAGCTGGCCCAGGATGTCGCGTTCGCGGTCGGTGAGGCTGGGCAGTGGTTTGCGCATGCGGGCCATGACGCGGCTGGCGACGGGCGGGGACAGGGTGGTGCGGCCCTGGGCGGCCGAGCGGATCGCGGCGAAGAGCTCCTCGGGGCGCTCGGCCTTCAGCAGGTAGCCGGTGGCGCCGGCCTCGATGGCGCGGGTGATGTCGGCGTCCGTGTCGTACGTGGTCAGGACGAGGACGTGGGCGCCCTCGGTGCCGGCCACGATGCGACGGGTCGCTTCGACACCGTCGATGCCCTCGCCCAGCTGGAGGTCCATCAGCACGACGTCCGGGGTGAGCCTGGCGGCCAGGGCGACGGCCTCCTCGCCGCTACCGGCCTCGCCGGCCACCTCGATGTCGGGCTCGCTGCCGAGGAGGGCGAGGAGCCCGGCGCGTACGACGGCGTGGTCGTCGCAGAGCAGGATCCGGACGGGCGGGTTCGCGTCGGTCATGCGGTGTCCCGGTGGGTGAGGGGGCCGGTGGGGCGGGCGGGTGCGTCGGGCAGGGGCACGGTGGCGGTCACCACGGTGCCCTCGCCGGGGGCGGACTCGATGGTCAGGGTGCCGCCGAGCTGCTGGATCCGGGCGCGCATCGCGGGCAGCCCGTGCCCGCGCACCCCGTCGGGCGTCCGGGCCCGTGCGGCGGGTGCGAAGCCGTGGCCGTTGTCGGCGATGTCGAGGACGGTCCGGTCGTCGACATGGGTGAGGGTCAGGGCGGCCTCGGTGGCGCCCGCGTGCTCCCGGACGTTGGCGAGGGCGCCCTGGGCGATCCGCAGCAGCGCGGACTGCACCCGGCCGGGCAGCGGGCTGTGCGGTGTGCCCTCCACATGGCAGCGCACGGTGAGCCGGCCCTCGGACTGCGCGGTCTCGCGGGCGGCGAGCGCGTGCAGGGCCGCCTCCAGGCCGCCGCCCTCGGCGAGGTCGGCGGGGGCCAGGTCGTGGACGAAGCGGCGGGCCTCGGCGAGGTTGCGTTCCGCGATGCCGGTGGCGGTACGGACGTGGCGGCGGGCCGTCGCCGGGTCGGCGTCCCAGGTGCGGTCGGCGGCCTGGAGCAGCATCTGCTGGCTGGACAGGCCCTGGGCCAGGGTGTCGTGGATCTCCATGGAGAGCCGCTGGCGTTCGGCGAGGGTGCCTTCGCGGCGTTCGGTGGCGGCCAGTTCCCGGCGGGTGCGCAGCAGGTCGTCGATGAGTTCGCCCTGGGTCTCCGCCTGGCGCTGCATATGGACGAAGACGGCGGTGGCGACGGCCGCGACGGCGGGCGGGGCGAGGACCAGGTTGGGGTCGAAGCCGTGCGCCAGCCGTAGCTGCGCGGCGACGACGAACAGCGTCAGCAGGGCCACCAGCGCGAGCGCGGCCCGTGGCGGCAGGATGCGCAGCCCGGTGTAGAAGAGCGGGACCGCGCACCACGCGAAGCTCGGCGCGAGGACGACGAGCACCATCCAGACGGCGACCAGCACCCCGAGCCAGAGCAGGCTGCGCGGGGTCGGGCGGGAGCCGAGGACCGGCCCGAGGACATACAGGACGGCCAGGGCGACGGACAGGCCGATGATCCACGGGGTGCGTGTCTCGCCCGGGTGCCGCAGCAGGAACCGGGTCAGCGAGGCGCCCAGCAGCAGGAAGAACGCGGCGTGCATGAGCAGGGCCAGGGCGCGGCTGCCGGGGTCACCGGCCCGCCCCGCGTCTCCTGCCCGCCGCCTCCGCTGCTCCACCCCGTCCCCCTTCCCCTCACCGGGCCCCCTCGCGGGAACTGCTTCTGACCTGCGCGGACCTTCATCGTCACGCCGAACGGGCGTCTTCGCATCAACCGATCGGCCGATGGGGCCGTCAGCCGTCCCGCACGTGCTGTCGAGCCGGTACGCCGACCGTTCGGAGCCGGAACCGGCCCAAGGATGGAAACAGAACGCAGAAGCCACGCACCACCCCCGCCGAAGGAGCTCACCATGAAGAAGATCTCGCTGCGCACCCGTGTCCTGACCGGTGCCGTCGCCGCAGCCGCCCTCGGGGCCGGCACCTTCGGCGCCATGTCCGCGAACGCCTCCGCCCCGGCCGCCGCCCCCGCGACCACCGTCAAGGCGGACACCGCGAACCGCAACCTCCAGCAGTCCACGCACCTGACCGCGGACGCCGCATCGAAGGCCGCGCAGGCCGCCCTGGACGCCGCGGAGAAGGAGAACCAGCGGGTCGCCGTCTCCGTCGTGGACCGCAACGGCAACACCATCCTGACCCTGCGCGGTGACGGCGCGGGCCCGCAGGCGTACGAGTCCGCCGAGAAGAAGGCGTACACCGCCGTGTCGTGGAACGCCCCCACCTCCGAGCTGGCCAAGCGGCTGACCCAGACCCCGAACCTGAAGGACATCCCTGGCACCCTGTTCCTCGCGGGCGGCGCCCCGGTGCAGGTCAAGGGTGCTCCGGTCGCGGGTATCGGAGTGGCCGGAGCGCCCAGCGGCGACCTCGACGAGAAGTTCGCCGAGGCCGGCGTCGCCGCCCTCGCCAAGTAGTCGCCACCACGTACGGGAGACGGACATGAACGCCCTCGATCAGCAGCTGCTCGACGCCGCACGCACCGGCGACACCGATTCCGTGCGGACCGCGGTCGAGGGCGGCGCCCGGGTGGACGTCCGCGACGGGGAGCTGCGCACCCCGCTGCTGCTGGCCGTGCACGGCGGTCATGTGGAGGCCGCCCGGCTGCTCGTCGACGCGGGCGCGGACCCCGACGCGCAGGACAGCCGGGAGGAGAGCCCCTGGCTGGCCACCGGGGTCACCGGCAGCGTCGCGATGCTGCACGTGCTGCTGCCGGCCGGTCCGGACCTGAAGCTGTGCAACCGGTTCGGCGGGATCGCGCTGATCCCGGCGAGCGAGCGGGGCCACGTCGCCTACGTACGGGAGCTGCTGCGGGTCACCGACATCGACGTGGACCACGTCAACCGGCTGGGCTGGACGGCCCTGCTGGAGGCCGTGATCCTCGGCGACGGCGGCCGGGCGCATCAGGAGATCGTCGAACTGCTGCTGGCCGCGGGCGCGACGCCCGGGCTGCCGGACGGCGACGGTGTGACGGCGCTGGCGCACGCGGAACGCCGCGGCTTCACGGAGATCGCCGCGCTGCTGCGGGGCGCACGGGACGCGGAGGACACCCGGTGAGGGCCCGGCGGGCGGTGCTGCTGCTGGCCGCCGCGGCCGCGCTCGCCGGCTGCGCCACCGGGACCACCGGCGCACCGGACGGGAGCGCGGCCGCGAAGAGCCCGGCCGCGACGGGTCCGGCGGTCACCCCCTCGGTTCCGGCGGCGGCCGGGAACACCCCCGACGGCACGCTGCTCGTCGCCGACTTCGGCGGGGACACGGTGACGTTCGTCGATCCGGAACGCGGGGCGTTCGACCGGGTCGAGGTCGGCACCGCCCCCTACGGTCTGGTCGTCGGGGACGACGGCCGGGCCTGGGTGGCCACCGCCGAGGGCGTCGCGGTCGTCGACACCCGGACCCGCACCCGGCCGGCCCTGATCCCGTACGAGACGGAGACCGGGCCGGTCACCACGGGCGAGTACCGCGGCGGCGGCATGGGCATCGCCCTGGCGCCCGACGGCCGGCACGTCTACGTGGGCGTCAACGTGCCCGGTGCCGAGGGGGTGCTGGAGGTGATCGACACCGGGTCCCGGAAGGTCACCGGCACCGCCCCGGTCGGCCGCCGTCCCTTCGACGTGGACGTCTCGCGCGACGGCGCGGAGGTGTACGCCACCGGCCACGACTCCTTCGACGTGACGTCCGTGCGCACCGACACCCTGCGCACCCGGCGCATGGAGGTGGCTCCGTACGGCACCGAGGGCGGTCTCGGCTCCTGGCTGAAGCCGCACTACGCGGCCGTCCGGCCGGCGGACGGGAAGCTGCTGCTGCCGTTCGAGGGCGAGCGGCTGGCCGTGCTCGACCCGCGCACCGGCAAGGTCGCGATCGAGCCGATGACGGCCGGCACCCACCAGCACGGTGCGGCCCTGGCCCCGGACGGCACGCTCCTCGTCGTCGGCACCGGACCGATCGCCTCCGACGACGAGGAGGCGTCGCTGACGGTCCGGAAGCCGGACGGCTCCGAGCGCGTCGTCCCGCTGGACGGTCCGCACGAGGACGTGGCGGTCTCCGGGGACGGCCGCACGGCGTACGTCACCGGCGGCTTCACCCGGGACGGGTACTGGAACGGCATCACGGTCGTGGACCTCGCAGGGAAGAGCGCGCCGGTCCGGCTGGCGGCGGGCGAGCGGCCGTTGGGGATCGCGGTGCTCTGACGGCCGGGGGCCGGGGCTCCCCGCCCCGGTCAGGCGCCTCCGGACTCCGACATTCCGCACATAGGATCACCGGTGTGGATCATCGACCTCCGGCATCCCGCACGGCCCGCGGCCCCCGCACGGCAGGGGCGGCCGCCCTGCTGCTCGCCCTCGCGGTCCTGGCCCCCGCCTGCACCGCCGGGACCGGCGGGGTCGAGGGGAAGCCGGGTGCCTCCGGTGTGCACGATCCGTACTTCCCGAAGCTGGGCAACGGCGGCTACGACGTGACGCACTACGACCTCACCCTCGACGTCGACCCGGACGAGCAGACGCTGCGCGGAACCGCCGAGATCACCGCGCGGGCCACCCAGGACCTGAGCTCGTTCAATCTCGACCTGGCCGGGCTGACCGTCGATTCGGCGACCGTGGAGGGGCGTCCGGCAGCGGTCAACCGGGCGGGCGACGAGCTGACGCTGCGTACGGACGCCGGGGTCGAGGACCGGCTCCACAAGGGCGAGACGTTCCGCACCGTCGTGCGCTACTCCGGCTCCCCGCGGACCATCACCGACGCGGACGGGTCCGAGGAGGGCTGGCTGCCGACCGACGACGGCGCACTCGCCCTCGGGGAGCCGACCGGGTCGATGGCCTGGTTCCCGGGCAACCACCACCCGGGCGACAAGGCCTCCTACGACCTGAAGGTCACCGTCCCCGAGGGACTGGCGGCGGTGTCCAACGGGGTGCCGGCCGGCCCGCCGGTGACCTCGGGGGACCGCACCACGTACCGCTGGCACACCGCCGAACCCATGGCGAGCTACCTCGCGACCCTGGCCGTCGGCCGCTTCACGACCAGGACGTCGGTCATGGCGGGCGGCATCACGGTGTTCACCGCCGTGGACCCGGAGTCGGCGAAGGCGAGCGCGGCCACGCTGGCCCGCGTCCCGGAGGTCGTGAAGTGGGAGGCGGAGCACTTCGGCCCGTACCCGTTCTCCGCCACCGGCGCGATCGTGGACCGCAAGGACGACGCGGGCTATGCGCTGGAGACGCAGAACCGGCCGTTCTTCCCCGGGCCGCCGAGCATCGGGCTGCTCGTCCACGAGATGGCGCACCAGTGGTTCGGCGACTCCGTCACGCCCGAATCCTGGCGCGACATGTGGCTCAACGAGGGTCTGGCGACGTACGCGGAGTGGCTGTGGGAGGAGGAGAAGGAGGACACCCCGGCCCAGGACTCCTTCGACGAGGCCTATGACGACGACGCCAACTGGGCCTTCCCGCCGGCGGATCCGCCCGGCGCCGCGGACATCTCGGAGCAGCCGGTGTACGGGCGCGGGGCCATGGTGATCCACAAGATCCGCGAGGCGGTCGACGACGACGAGGAGTTCTTCGCGCTGCTGGCCGGCTGGACGAAGGCGCACCGGCACGGCAACGCCTCGACGGCGGACTTCACCGCCTATGTGGAGAAGACGACCGGGCAGGATCTGTCGGACCTGTGGAAGAGCTGGCTGTACGGCAGGAGCCGGCCCGCCGCGGACGGCTGACCGGCTCCCGGGGCAACGCGTTGGGTGTTACTTCACGTTGACGCCGGCCCAGGCGGCGCTGACCGAGGCGAGCTCGGCGCTGTCCGCCCCGTACAGGTCGGTCGCCGCCTTCTCGGTCGCCTCGCGGGCGGCCGCGTAGTCGGTGGTCGACGTCATGTACTCGGAGAGGGCCTTGTACCAGATCTGGACGGCCTTGTCCCGGCCGATGCCGGTGACGGTGGAGCCGTCGGAGGTGGGGGAGTCGTAGTCGACGCCGTTGATGGTCTTCGCGCCGCTGCCCTCGGCCAGCAGGTAGAAGAAGTGGTTGGCGACACCGGACGAGTAGTGGACGTCCAGGTCACCGACGCTGCTGTCCCAGTAGTCGGCCGAGCCGCCGTCCTTGCTGGGCTGGTCCATGTAGCGCAGCGGGGTGCCGTCACCGTTGATGTCGATCTTCTCGCCGATGAGGTAGTCGCCGACGTCGGTGGCGTTGTCGGCGAAGAACTCCACCGAGGTGCCGAAGATGTCGCTGGTGGCCTCGTTGAGGCCGCCGGACTCGCCGACGTAGTCGAGGTTGGCGGTGGAGGCGGTCAGGCCGTGGCTCATCTCGTGGCCGGCGACGTCGAGGCCGGTGAGGGCGCTCTTGTTGTCGGCGCCGTCGCCGTACGTCATGCAGAAGCAGCTGTCGTCCCAGAACGCGTTGACGTACGCGTCGCCGTAGTGGACCCGGGAGTAGGCGGCCTTGCCGTCACCGGCGATGCCGTCGCGGCCGAGCGCCGACTTGTAGAAGTCCCAGGTCTGCGCGGCGCCGTAGTGGGCGTCGACGGCGGCGGTCTGGCGGTCGTTGCCGGTGCCGTCGCCCCAGGTGTCGTCGTCGTCGGTGACGAGGTCGCCGGTGCCGCTCTCGCCCTGGTTGAGGTCGTACGTCTTGTGGCCGCCGCGGTCGCCGTCGGTCAGTTCGAAGCCGGAACCGGACGCGGTGGTGGTCAGGTCGACCTTGCCGCTGTACTGGCTGTTGCCGACGCCGGCGGTCTCGATCTCCTCGTAGCTGTGCAGGACCTTGCCGGTGGTGGCGTCGGTGATGATGCGCTTGCGGCTCGGGGTGCCGTCCTGCTGCACGCCGGTCTTCACCGACTCCAGGGCGAGGACGGGCTTGGAGCCTCCCGCCCAGATCACCTTGCGGGCGCCGGCCACCGTCTTGATCTTCGCCGTCGTGGACGGCACGGATATTTTGGCGTTCGTCGCCTTGGTGACGCTCTTGAGCTTGCCGTTGCCCGTGGTGTGGGTGACGAGGTCGCCGCCGAGGACGGGCAGCCCGGCGTAGGTGCGCTCGTAGCGGGTGTGGACGGTGCCCTTGGCGTCCTTGATCACGTCACGGGCGATCAGCTTCTCCTGGCTGCCGAGCCCCAGCGAGTCGGCGGTCGAAGAGGCGTCGCTCTGGGCCGACTTGATGGCGGACGTCCGTGCGGAGGCGCTGTTGAAGGCGGGCGAGGTGGTGCGGGGAGAAGCGGAGGGACCGTCACCGGGGGTGTTCGGGTCGGCGTTCGCCGCACCCGTCTGCACTCCGACGACGACCATCGCGGCCACGGCGGCCAGGGCTGCGGCGCGACGGGTGTTCATGTGGGGGGTCATGCTTTCTCCGTTGCTCGTTCCGTGGGGGGTTACGAGCGGAGAGCGTGCCACCGAATGACCAGCTTTGACGGTGTACCAACAATTACCTCACAATTCTTTGACCAGTTCTTGTCCGACTGGGGCAGGACTGTGTCCGCTATCCGGCGGACTTCCTTCGATTGGGCAAACACGCGTGGCGTGCGCTCCGTTGGCCGCGATCAGTGGTATAAGGGCACGCCTAAGCCCCCGGCCGCAGGACGTTCGGCCGGGGGCTTCGGTGGGGCTGGGTGCTGGACGTCAGAGGCTGACGCCGAAGTCCTGCGCGATGCCGCGCAGGCCCGAGGCGTAACCCTGGCCGACGGCACGGAACTTCCACTCGGCGCCGTTGCGGTAGAGCTCGCCGAAGACCATGGCGGTCTCGGTGGCGGCGTCCTCGCTCAGGTCGTAGCGCGCGATCTCGGCGCCGCCGGCCTGGTTGAGGATGCGAATGTAGGCGTTCCGCACCTGGCCGAAGTTCTGGCTGCGGGTCTCGGCGTCGTAGATCGACACCGGGAAGACGATCTTGTCGATGTCGGCCGGCAGGCCCGCCAGGTTGACGTTGATCTGCTCGTCGTCGCCCTCGCCCTCACCCGTGACGTTGTCACCGGTGTGCACGATGGTCTGGTCCGGCGTCGACTTGTTGTTGAAGAAGACGAAGTGGCCGTCGGAGAAGACCTTGCCCGCCGTGTTGACCGCGATCGCCGAGGCGTCGAGGTCGAAGTCGGTGCCGGTGGTGGTACGGACGTCCCAGCCGAGGCCGACCGTGACGGCGGTGAGGCCGGGGGCCTCCTTGGTGAGGGAGACGTTGCCGCCCTTGGACAGGCTTACTGCCATGGGAAGTCCCTTTCATCTTCGGGTGCGGGCTTCGTGCCATCACGAAGCTACCGTCACAGTTCATAACGCAGGCAGGGGACCGTGAGGTTCCTTCCGCCTTTACTTTCTTTACCGAACTGATGACGGGGCGCGGCAGACGGCGGACGGGATACGTCAGGGGCGCGTCAAAAGAAGGTGACGTACCCCCGGCGGGACAGGGAACATGGGTGTCATGTCCGGGCCCTATGTCATCCGCGGTGCCGTCCTCCTGCCGGAGGCCGAGCTCATGTGGCGTTTCTCGCGGTCCTCCGGGCCCGGGGGACAGCACGTCAACACCAGCGACTCCCAGGTGGAGCTGCGCTTCGACCTCGCGGCGACCGAGTCGCTGCCCGAGGTGTGGAAGGAACGCGCGCTGGAGCGGCTGGCGAACCGGCTGGTCAACGGCGTGGTCTCGGTCCGCTCCTCGGAGCACCGCTCGCAGTGGCGCAACCGTGAGACGGCCGCCGTGCGGCTCACCGCCCTGCTGGCCGAGGCCACCGCGCCGCCCCCCAAGCCGCGCGTGAAGCGCAAGATCCCGCGCGGGATCAACGAACGCCGGCTGCGCGAGAAGAAGCAGCGCGCCGACACCAAGCGCGGCCGCTCCGGCCGCGACTGGTAGCGGGCGGCCCGCGGCCGGTCCGGTTCAGCCCAGCTGCCGGTAGCGCCCGCGGAAGTAGGCCAGCGGCCCGCCGTCGCCGCTCGGCAGCTGCGCGCCGAGCACCCGGCCGATCACCAGCGTGTGGTCACCCGCCACGATCCGCTGCTCGGTGCGGCACTCCAGTGTCGCGAGCGCGCCCCCGACCAGCGGTGCGCCGGTCACCTCTCCCCGTACATAGGGGATGTCCTCGAAGAGCAGCCGGTCGCTGATCCGGCCCTTCATGGCGAACCGTCCCGCGATGTGCCGCTGGCTCTCCGACAGTACGGACACGGCCCACAGCGGCTGTTCCGCCAGCAGGTCGTCCATCCGGGAGTCGTTGCGCAGGCTCACCATGACCAGGGGCGGGTCGAGCGACACCGACATGAAGGCGGTCGCCGTCATGCCGACGTCCTCGCCGCGGCCGTGCTCGTCGAGCGGCGGCTCCTGGGCGGTGATCAGCACCACTCCGGCTGCCAGCCGGGCAAGGGCGCCGCGGAACTCGTCGTTGCTCACCCCCTCAGCATGGGGGACGGGCTCGGTACGCGGGACTGGGGGCTTCGTCTGCAACACACCGGGAACGCTAGCCGCGTACGGTGGGGCCCCGCATCGGGCCAGGGGACCAGCCAGGTCCTAGGACCTGCCGTCCCGGGCGGGTCCGCCGGAGGATTTGCGTTTTTGCGTTCAAGAAAAGGACGGACCACTTGGGGGCGAGACCGGGACCCTTCACCATCTGTTGTGACTTGAGTCACAGAGCGCAATATTTGTTGACCCTGTGTACCGGGTGCACAGCTCACTGTGATTCAGTGGCCGTGACACTGCAGTAAGTACGTCAGGTACGTCGATATGAAATCTGGAGTGCTGTCGAGGTCTCGGGGAGTGCGAGCGATGGAGGCCGAGTCGGAGCCGTACGTCCGTCTTGCGACGATGCGGCAGCTGCATCAGGCCGTGGCCGATCTCAACACGGCGCGGAGCCTGGCCGACACACTGCAGACCGTCGCCGACGGAATCGTCGCCGGTCTCGGCTACGAGCTTGCCTGCGTCAACCTCGTCCGCCCCGACGGTGACCTCGTCGTCGCCGCCTTCGCCGGCAACAGCGCCGCCGAGGCCCTGATCACCGGCCGCGTCGGCTCCCGCGAATCCTGGGAGCGCCGGCTGGGCATGGGCGAGATATGGGACGAGCTCCGTTTCATACCCCACACCGACGGATGGGTCCTCCTCGACGACGACGTCCCGCAGTGGCACACCGAGGGCCCCGAACCCCGCTTCGAGGACGAGTGGCACCCGCAGGACCGGCTCTACGCACCGATGTACGCCTCGGGCGGCGGCCTCGATCTCCTCGGCGTCATATCCGTCGACCGCCCCCGCAACGGCCGCCGGCCCGGTGCCTGGGGCCGCGAGGCGCTCCAGATGTACGCGTCCCAGTCGGCCATTGCGATCAGTAACGCCAGGCTCCGGGCAAACATGCAGCGCGCCCTGGTCCGCCTGGAGCGCGAGCAGCAGGCGCTGCGGGCCAGTGAGGAATCCTTCCGCCAGGCCTTCGAGTACGCCCCCAGCGGCATGGCCATCGCCGAGCTGGGCGGCGACCAGCACGGCCGGCTGCTGCGCACCAACGACGCCCTGTGCCGCCTGCTGGGCCGCCCCGCCTCGGTGCTGCGCCGCTACTCCTTCGCCGACCTGGTCCACCCCGAGGACATCGGCACCCTGCTCAGGACCTCCGCCGAGGGCGGCCGCGCCGAGCTGCGGCTGGGCCGCAGGGACGGCAGCTGTCTCTGGGTCTCGCTGCGCAACTCCGTCGTCGCGGACACCGCGGACGGGCCGCGCTTCCTGCTGACGCACGTCGAGGACATAGAGGAGCGCAAGCGCCACGAGCTGAACCTCGCGCACCGCGCCTCGCACGACGCCCTGACCGGGCTGCCCAACAGTGCGGAGCTGCGGGCCCGGCTCGGCGCCCGGCTGTGCGAGCGTCCGCACTCGGTGGCGTCCACGGACGTCGAGGCGCTCGACGCGGCGTACGGCGATATCGACGAGGCCCGTGTGCACGGCTTCCCCTCCGAGGCGTTCGACGCCGGGCGGAGCGTCGCCCCGTACGACCACCATGTGCATTCCGTCGCACCCGACACGTCGGGCGACGACGGGTCGAAGGGGCTCGCGGTCCTCTTCTGCGATCTCGACGGCTTCAAGTCGATCAACGACCGGTTCGGCCACCACACGGGTGACGCGGTTCTCATCGAGGTGGCCCGGCGGCTCACCACGTGTGTCCGCGACGGGGACACCGTCGCCCGGCTCGGGGGTGACGAATTCGTCGTTCTCGCGGACGGGCTCGGGGCGGCGGACGCCGCGGACCTGGCCGTACGCCTGCGTAACGCCATCATTCCGCCCATTCGGGTCGACGGCCGGGCGGTGCGGGTCGGGGCGAGTTTCGGCATCGGCTGGGCCGCCTGCGGGATGACCGCCGAAGAGGTGCTGCGCTCCGCCGACCAGCGGATGTACGTCGAGAAGCGGTCCCGGTCGAAGGTTCACCGCAGGGCCGGCTGACGTTCGCCGGCGCTTCGCACCGCGGGTTCCGCGTGTACCCCACCCCGGTTCCCGCCGCACCTCCGGCAATTCTTGGTGACGGCCGTTCGGGGTAGGCTCGGCCGGTCGGCGACGGCTGACTGCATACGGCGACGGCTGGCGACATGGTGAGGAGTGACCCAGGGATGGCCGGGAACAACGGCGCGAGCACACCCGAGGACGACGATCCGTTCGGCTACCTCTACGAGGACGGGCGGGCAGCCGGCGCACAGCCGCCGGGTGGTCAGGGCGGCTACGGCTACCCGGGTCCCGCCGCGCAGCCGGGCGTGCCGCGGACCTCGTACAACCAGGTGCGGACCGTCGGCGAGCGCCAGTACGGCCAGCAGGTGCCGCAGCAGCAGGCGTACGGGCAGCCGCAGGCGCCCTACGGCCAGCCGAACCAGCAGTACGGCCAGCCGAACGCGCAGTACGCGGCCCCGGAGACGCACCCCGGTGGCGCCCCCACCGCGCAGGTGCCGCACCAGGGCGGCCGCGGCAGTGGCGGCGGCCCCGGCAAGGGCGGACCCAACACCAAGGGCCTGCTGATCGGTGCGGTCGCGGTGGTCGCGGTCGTGCTCATCGGCATCGGTGCCGCGCTGATGACGGGCGACGGCGACAAGGGCGAGAAGAAGGACGACGCCGCGACCTCCTCCGGCGCGGCCGGACAGGTCGAGGAGTCCCCGAAGCCCGAGCAGAGCGCCAGCTCCGAGGCTCCCGTCGAGCTCCCGAAGCAGGACGCGGCCTCGCTGAAGCTCGGCGGTGACGCGGGGCTCGACAACACCGTCAAGGGCGCCAAGAGCAACAACGGGCAGTACATCAACCTCAACGCGGTCGGCAGGTCGGCGACCTGGTCGGTCGAGGTGCCGCAGGCCGGCGAGTACACGCTGTTCGTGACGTACGGCGTGCCGGGCAAGGACGCCAAGACGTCCCTGACGGTGAACTCCGAGGACCCGCGCTCCATCAACATGAAGAACTTCGCCAACGCCCCCGAGGGCGATCTGGAGAAGGGGTGGACGACGACGTACGCCTACGTCAACCTCACCAAGGGCCCGAACACCCTGATGATCTCCTGCAACGACGGCGACCAGTGCGACGCCAATCTGGACCAGCTGTCGCTGAAGGCCGGTCACCAGACGCGCTGACCCGCCCCGCCCGTACGCACGACGGCCCCCTCGCCATTCTCGGTGAGGGGGCCGTCGGCGTCCCGGACGCTCAGCCCATCAGGGCGAGGAAGCCGGCCACCGTCGCGGCCATCGCCTCGCGGCCCGGGGCGATGTACTTGCGCGGGTCCACGCCCGCGGTGTGCTCGGCCAGGTGGGCGCGGACGGCTCCGGTGAACGCGGTGTTCAGCGCCGTGCCCACGTTGATCTTGACCATGCCGGAGGCCGTGACCGCCCGGCGGATCTCCTCGTCCGGGACGCCGCTGGAGCCGTGCAGCACCAGCGGGACGGGAACGGCGTCGCGCAGCCGGCCGATCAGCCCGTGGTCCAGGGCGGCGGTGCGCTCGGTCATGGCGTGCGAGGAGCCGACGGCGACGGCGAGCGCGTCGACGCCGGTGGCGGCGACGTACGCGGCGGCCTCGGCCGGGTCGGTGCGGACGCCGGGGGCGTGGGCGTCGAGCGGGGCCTCGCCCTCCTTGCCGCCGACCTTGCCGAGCTCGGCCTCGATCCAGATGCCACGCCCGTGGCCCCAGGCGACCGCGGCGGCGGTGGCCCGCACGTTCTCCTCGTAGCCCAGCTTGGAGGCGTCGAACATCACCGAGCCGAAGCCCTCGTCGTGCGCCTGGTGGAGCAGTTCCACGGACTCGACGTGGTCGAGGTGGAGGGCGAGCGGGGCGGTGGAGGAGCGGGCGACGGCTGCGGCGGCCGCCGCGACGGGGCCGAGCCGGCCGCCGTGGAACTTCACGGCGTTCTCGGAGATCTGCAGGATGGCGGGGGCCCCGGCGCGCTCCGCACCGGTGGCGATGGCCTCCGCGTGCTCCAGCGTGATGACGTTGAAGGCGGCGATTCCGCGTCCCCGGGCCTGTGCGGCGGAGACGAGTTCACCGGTGGTGACGAGCGGCATTGCGGACCTCTGTCGATTCCTCGGGCCCGTGGGAGGACCCGGTGGGGGAGCGGCGCTCAGGCCGCTCCGGGTGCGTGTTCCTCGATACGGACGCGCGGCAGCAGTTCCTCGTACGCCGCACGGTCGAACTCACCGGCCGTGGGGGAGAGCACGGTCGCCGTCGACAGTGCCACCGCCCGTCGCAGCCGGTCCGGCCAGTCCAGGCCCTCCACGAGTCCGGACAGCAGTCCGGCCACCGCGGAGTCGCCTGCCCCGGTCGGGTTGCCCTTCACGGGCGCGGGCGGGGACGCCTGCCAGCTGCCGCCGGAGGCGACCGCCAGCATGCCGTCGGGCCCCAGGGAGGCGATCACCCCGTGGGCGCCGCGGCGGCGGGCGTCGCGGGTGGCCCGCAGGGGGTCGCGGGAGCCGGTGAGCTGGGCCAGCTCACCGGCGTTCGGCTTGATCAGGTCGGGGCGGGCGGCGATGCCGCGGCGCAGCGGCTCGCCGCTGGTGTCGAGCAGGACGGGGACACCGGCGGCGCGGGCGAGGCGGACCAGTTCGGCGTAGGCGCCGACGTGGATGCCGGGCGGCAGGCTGCCGCACAGGGCGACCGCGTCGGCCGTGGCGAGCAGGTTCCCGTACGAGGCGAGGAAGGCGGTCCACTCGTCGGCGGTGACGTGCGGTCCGGGTTCGTTGAACTGGGTGGTGTCGCCGGTGGCCCGGTCGACGACGGCCAGGGTGCGGCGGGTGTCGCCGGACACGGGGACGAGCGCGTCGGTGACGGTCGCGGGGCCGGCCGGGAGGGCGGCGAGCAGCGCGCGCAGGACGGCTCCGGTGGCGCCTCCGGCGAAGCCGGTGACGACGCTCTCGTGGCCGAGGGCGGCCAGCACCCGGGCGACGTTGACGCCCTTGCCGCCGGGGCGCTCGGAGAGGTCGGTGACCCGGTGGCTGGAGTGCGGGACGAGTGCCGGGACGCCGTACGTCAGGTCGAGTGCCGTGTTCAGCGTGACCGTGAGGATCACCTCGGCCGCCCCCTCGATCCGTGTGGAGCGCGGATCCCTTGCCAGAACGCGCTTTCCCCGTCTGTTTCCCTGGCGATCATGTCAAAAGGGCGACGGTCGGCCCAGACCTCCGGGCCAACCGCCGTCTCTTCGTTACGTAGCCCGGCCGCGGTCATCGGCGGGCCGGCGCGGTCATCGGCCGGTCTGCGGCCGGATGATCCACTCGCCCTTGCGCATGACGCCCCTGAGCCGGAACTCCTCGTCCAGGACGACGAGGTCGGCGTCCTTGCCGGGCTCCAGCGAGCCGACCCGGTCGTACACGCCGAGGAGCCGTGCCGGGTTGGCGGAGATCGACTGCACCACGTCGCCGACCGGGATGCGGTCGATGGTGACGGCCCGGTGGAAGGCGGTGTCCAGGGTGAGGGTGGAGCCCGCGATGGAGCCGCCCTCGACGAGCCGGGCGACGCCGTCCCTGACCTCGACGGCGAGCGGGCCCAGCTGGTACTCCCCGTCGCCGAAGCCGGCCGCGTCCATGGCGTCGGTGATCAGCGCGACGCGGTGGGCGCCGGCGTGGTGGTAGGCCAGTTCCAGGGCGGCCGGGTGCAGATGCGTGCCGTCGTTGATCAGCTCGACCGTGATCCGCTCGTCCTCCAGGAGGGCGGCGATCGGGCCGGGCGCGCGGTGGCCGAGGGCCGGCATCGCGTTGTAGAGGTGCGTGGCGACGGTGGCACCCGCGTCGATCGCCTCGACGGTCTGCTCGTACGTGGCGTCGGTGTGGCCGATGGCTGCGATGACACCGTGCTCGGCGAGCAGCCGTACGGACTCGATGCCGCCGGGAAGTTCGGTGGCGAGGGTGAACATCTTCGCGGTGCCGCGGGCGGCGTCCATCAGCTTGCGGACCTCGGCCGGGTCCGGGTGGCGCAGCAGCTCCTCGCTGTGGGCGCCCTTGCGGCACGGCGAGATGAAGGGGCCCTCGAAGTGGATTCCGGCGAGGTCGCCCTGCTCGACGAGCTCGGAGAGGATGCCGGCCCGTTCGGCGAGGAAGTCCATCTCGCCGGTGACGGTGGAGGCGACCAGGGTGGTGGTGCCGTGCTCGCGGTGGGTACGGACGCCGGTGAGGACGTCCTCCACGGTGCCGGAGGTGAAGGAGCCGCCACCGCCGCCGTGGTTGTGCATGTCCACGAAGCCGGGCACGACCCAGTGACCGGAGAGGTCGACGACCGGGGCGTCCTGTGCCGAACTGCCGGCGATGCGGGTGCCCTCGACGATCACCCGGCCGTTCTCGACGGTGCCGGTGGGGAGTACCACCCGGGCACCTGCGAGAACGGTGCTTTCTGCGCGTCCGGCCATCAGGCGGATACCTCCGTGGAGAGAAGATCCCAGGCGAGCAGCCCTGCGCCCAGGCATCCGGCGGTGTCCCCGAGGGCCGCCGGGACGATGTGGGGCAGCTTCTGGAACGTGACGCGTTCCTCGACGGCCGCACGGAGTGGTGTGAACAAGGTTTCCCCCGCCTCGGCGAGACCGCCACCGATGATGATCGTGCGGGGGTCCAGCAGGGTGAGCGCGGTGACGAGTCCGGCGGAGAGGGCGTCGACCGCGTCGCGCCACACCTCGACGGCCTTCGGGTCGCCCGATTCGACGGCCTTGGCGCAGTCCGCGGCGTCGGCCTTCGCGTCGCCGGACGCGGCGGCCCAGGCGCGGCTGACGGCGGCCGCGGAGGCCAGGGTCTCCAGACAGCCGCGCTGGCCGCAGTTGCAGTCCGGGCCGTCCGGCCGGACCACGATGTGGCCGATCTCGCCCGCGTAGCCGTGGGCACCGGACTCGATGCGGCCCGCGATGCCGATGGCGCCGGCGATGCCGGTGCCCAGCGGCACGAAGAAGAAACGGTCGGCGCCCCTGCCCGCGCCGATCCGGCCCTCGGCGAGCCCGCCGGTCCTGACGTCGTGGCCGAGGGCGACGGGTACGCCGATCCGTTCGCCCAGCAGCCGCCGCATGGGTACGTCGCGCCAGCCGAGGTTCACGGCGTTGACCGCGATCCCGTTCTCGGCGTCGACGATGCCGGGCACGGCGACACCGGCCGCGAGGGCGCTCTCGCCGAGGTGCTCCTCGCCGTGCGCGCGCAGATCCGCGGCGAAGGCGAGGACCGACTCCACGACGGCGTCGGGACCGCGCTCCCTGCCGGTGGCGCGCCGTGCCTCGTGGAGCAGGGTGCCGTCGGCCCCGACCAGTGCGGCCTTCATTCCGGTGCCGCCCACATCGAGGGCGATGACGTGTTTCACGGGAAACAGTTTCGCCCGACGAACCCCAAAAGGTCTAGTCCACTATCGCTGTTTGTTGCGCATCCATACAAAAGTCGGGGGCGCAACACGGCCGCAACCCGCCGACATCCGTCCGCAACCGGCGGTCGGCGGGTACGGAACCTTTACGCGCCCGGCAGGATCACGCTGCGCGAGAGGTTGCGCGGGTGGTCCGGGTCGTACCCCTTGGACTCGGCGAGGACCACCGCGAGCCGCTGCGCCCGGATCAGGTCGGCCATCGGATCGGCGGAGCGGTGTGCGACGAGCGTCCCGCCGACGGCGGCCACCTCGCCCGCGAGCCCCTCGGGCAGGGCGCCGAAGACCCAGGCGACCCGGTGCGGGCCGGTGATGGCGATCGGGCCGTGGCGGTACTCCATCGCGGGGTACGACTCGGTCCAGGCACCCGCCGCCTCGCGCATCTTCAGCCCGGCCTCCTGCGCGAGCCCGTACGTCCAGCCGCGCCCCAGGAACGTCCACTGCTCGGCCGCGACCACCGCCTCGTCCAGCGGCTCGGTCACCGCCAGCTCCGCGTCCACGGCGGCCTCGGCGACCGTCTTCACCCCGGCAGGCAGTGGGCCCGCCGCCTCCAGGCCGGCCCGCAGGAAGGCCAGCGCGGTGGTGGCGAAGCGGGTCTGGACGACGGACTCCTCGTCCGCCCAGTCCAGGACGGCCACCGTGTCGGCGGCCTCCATCACCGGGGTCTTCGGGTCGGCCGTCAGCGCGACCGTGGCCGTCCGCCCGCGCAGCTCGCCCAGCAGCGCCAGCACCTCGCTGGTCGTGCCCGAGCGGGTGATGGCCACGACCCGGTCGTACGCCCGCCCGGCGGGGAACTCCGACGAGGCGTAGGCGTCCGTCTCGCCCTGCCCGGACGCCTCCCGCAGCGCGGCGTAGGCGATGGCCATGAACCAGGAGGTGCCGCACCCGGTCACGGCGACCCGCTCGCCCGGACGCGGCAGTCCGTCGAAGACCGCACCCGCCTCGGCGGCACGTCGCCAGCAGCTGGGCTGGGTGGCAATTTCTGCTGCGGTACGGGACATGCTGGACGGCTCCTTGCGGCTGGCGGATGGCTGGGAGGTCCGGCGACACCGCGGTGTCCGGGTGTCCGGCCGAGACCTCCTTAGCAGCCGCTCCGCGTCCGGTGCAATGCGGCTGCGTTGCGGAAGCGATACCCGTGTGGTGTAGACCTCCTGGTGAGGGGTGGGGGAAAATCGCAGCTCATCCGGAGGGCCCCATGCCGACGTGGGTGCCGCGGATGGCGTGATCAACGAGGACGGACTGGGCTGTGCAGCGGCGTTACTTGGGACTGACGGCGATTGTCGCCGCACTGGGGATGACGGCCACGCTGTCGGGCTGCGGCGGTGAGAGCGGCTCGGGCGACGTCACACTGAAGCTCGTCGCGGCCGACTACGGCACCGGCGAGGCGAACAAGTCCGACACGTACTGGGACGGGGTCGCCCGGAGCTTCGAGGCGTCCCACCCCGGCATCAAGGTCGACGTGACCGTCCTGCCGTGGACGGACATCGACCGCAAGGTCGCCGAGATGGTGAAGGCCGGAAAGGCCCCCGACATCGCGCAGATCGGCGCGTACGCGGACTACGCCAAGGCCGGCAAGCTCTACTCCGCCGACCAGATGCTCAGCATCCCGACCCAGGCGAACTTCCTGCCGAAGCTCGCGGAGGCCGGCCGGGTCAACCGCATCCAGTACGGGCTGCCGTTCGTCGCCAGCACCCGGCTGCTCTTCTACAACAAGCAGCTCTTCTCCAAGGCGGGTCTGCACGCCCCGCAGACCTGGGACGACATAGCCGCCGACGCCGCGGCGCTCAAGCAGCGCGGGGTGTCCTACCCCTTCGCGCTGCCGCTGGGCCAGGAGGAGTCCCAGGCCGAGACCATGATGTGGCTGCTCAGCGGCGGCGGCGGTTACACCGACGACGTCGGCTCGTACGACATCGACTCGGTCGAGAACGTGAAGACCTTCGACTGGCTGAAGTCGAACCTCGTCGACAAGGGTCTCGTCGGCCCGGTCGCCCCGGGCAAGCTCGACCGGGCCAAGGCCTTCGCGGCGTTCACCAAGGGCGAGGTCGGCATGCTCAACGGCCACCCGACCCTGATGGAGGAGGCCGAGAAGCAGGGCGTGGACGTCGGCATGGTGCAGCTGCCCGGCACCGACGGCCCCATCAAGGAGTCGATGGGCGTCGCCGACTGGATCATGGGGTTCAAGCAGAACGACCACCGGGTCGAGATCGGCAAGTTCTTCGACTTCATGTTCAGCGACAAGAACGTGATCGAGTTCGCCGACACCTACGACCTGCTGCCGGTCACCGACAGCGCGTCGGCCGCGATGGAGGACGACCCCAGGTTCAAGCCGCTGCACAAGTTCCTGGCCACGCTGCCCAACGCGGAGTTCTACCCGTTCGGCAAGACCTCCTGGGCCCAGGCCAGTGAGTCGATCAAGCAGAACATCGGCAAGGCGGTCCAGCCGGGCGCCAACCCCGGGAGCGTGCTCGAACACATCGCGCAGGAGTCGACGGCCGCGGAGAACGCGGAGTAGCGGCCCGCCGCCCGCGCAATATATTGGCTGATATGACCGCCCTCCCCCCGAACGGCCCCGCCGGCCCCGACGACTCCACTCCGCTGACCGACCGGGACCGCGCGGTCCTGGCCGTCGAGCGGCAGTCGTGGGCGGGCCCGGGGGCGAAGGAGCGGGCGATCAGGGAGCGGCTCGGCATCTCCCCGACCCGCTACTACCAGCTGCTGAACGCCCTGCTGGACGACCGGCGGGCGCTGGAGGCGGACCCGGTGACGGTGAACCGGCTGCGGCGGGTGCGGGAGGCCAGGCGTGGACGCCGGTGACATCCGGTCGCGCCCACCGCTCCTGACGGGGCCGCTTCGCGGAGCGAAGCCCGGACGATAGGAGTCCGAAGTCGCCCTTTCCTAGCGTCGTCTGACGCACGCGGCACTCCGTGTGCGTCAGGCTTCCTAGGGAAAAGGACTCTTCATGTCCGAACGGAGCAGTAACGGGCCGCACGAGAAGAGAGGGCTCCGGGCCGGGAACCGCCGCAGGATCGGGGGACTGCTCGTCGCCCTGAGCGCGGTACTCGCCTCGCTGGTGGCGGCCCCGTCGGCGCAGGCCGTCGGTGACGACGACCTCATGACGATGACCCGGGCGCGCATCGACGTTCCCGGTGCTGGTCCCGGCAGCCAGGCGCAGCGGGCCGCGCTGCGGGCCTACTGGACGCCCGAGCGGATGCGCGAGGCGATCGGGGACGAGGAAGGGGGCGCGGCAACGGCCCGTACCGCGGCGGGGACAACGGCGGCGGCGGCCGTGGCGGACGAGGCGCTGTCCGAGACCGTCGGCTATCTGCTGTTCAACCACCCGGACGGGACGCCTTCCCACTGCACCGGGACGGCCGTCGCCACAGCGTCGCAGACACTCGTGCTGACCGCGGCTCACTGTCTGCACGAAGGCCCGGACGGCGGCTGGATGAAGAACATCGTCTTCGTCCCCGCGTACGACAACGGCGCCTCGGGGCACGGGCTGTTCGAGGCGTGGAACATCGCCACCGACTCGCTCTGGTCCAGCGGATCCGAGCCCGATTTCGAGCACGACTACGGCATGGTGATCACCGAGAACAACAGTAAGGGCCAGCGGCTCGGGGAAGCGGTCGGCGGCCAGCCGCTGGCCGCTGAGTACGAGGTCGACAACGGCGAGCCCGTCGCCGTCATCGGATACTCCGGCAAGCCCTTTGACGGGGAGCACCAAGAGCTCTGCGAAGACCTCATCCTGCCCGCTCCGCCGCCCGAGAACCTTTGGGAAACCGACTGCCCCAACATCACCGGCGGGGCGAGCGGCGGCCCGTGGATCGTCGGCTACGACCCCGCCACAGGCTCCGGACACGTCGCGGGGCTGACCAGCCAGGGCATCGCGGGCGGTACGGCGTTCTCGCCGCAGTTCGACGACCGCGCGGTCGACTTCGTGGACCTGATGGAGCAGATAGCCGGGGCACGGCCCTGAAGTCCTGAAGGCCCGACGGCGGCCTGAGCCGTACGGTGAAGGAGGACGGAGGGAGCCCGATGCGGGACGAACCAGGCCATGGGCATGAGCCCGTCGACGGGCCTCCGTACCGCTGGACACCCGAGCGGATGAGGGCGAGCCGGCCGTCGCCCCTCCCGATGCGGCCGCCATGGCCCGGAGGAGAAGGGGGCGGCGGCCGGCTTCCCTCGTCCGTGCTCGGCCTCGCCTCGCCCCCCGAGCGGCTCCGCCCTCCGGCCGAGGGGGCGCAGGTGTGGACCCTGCTGCTGTCGCAGCAGGGTCCGCGCCACGAGGCCGCCGGTGCAGCCGCGCTCACGGCGGCGGAACACGGGGTGTACTCAGGACTCGAACCGGGCGCGGCACGACGCCGGTTCGCCGTCGTCCGCGGAGGGCTGCGGCTGCTCGCCGCAGCGCATCTGGGGTGTCTGCCGGGCCGGGTCGCCGTCCTGGACGGCGCCTGCCCGCTGTGCGCACGGCTGCACGACTGCGTGGCGGCGGGCGAGGGGGCCGGGCCCGTGCACCTGTCCTGGGACCGTTGCGGCGATCTGGTCGTCTACGCGCTGGCCGGGACGACCGTGGGGGTGGGTGCCGCCCCGTTCGCCGAGGACAGCGACCCGGCCGCGAGGGGGGACGCACGGCGGGCGGCCCGCAGGACGGCGGCCGGCCGCGCGCTGATCCGCGGCGGGTGTGCGGCAGGCCCGGGGACCATCGGGGACCGGACCGTGGATCAGGTGGCCGTTCCCCGTGGATACACCGCCGCGGTGGTGTGCCGAGCGGCCGTACCCAGCGGCCCGGAGCGGCCCGCCGCGATCGCGTGAAGGCCGTCCGCGGCCCTTTTCCCTCCCCTTTCGAACGCGTGGTTGGGTAACGTGATCTGCGCATGTCCTCGGGGGGCGGGGGTGTACAGCAGGGGGAATCGTGGGGGAACGTCTGAATTTCAGGATTTTGGGACCACTGGCGGTGACGGACGGGGAGACCCGCGTCGCGGTCGGCGGCGCACGCCAGCGCACCATTCTCGCGCTGTTACTGCTCAGTCCGGACCGCGTCGTGTCCGTCGACACGATGGTCCATGTGGTGTGGCACGGCAGACCACCGGCGACCGCGCGCACGCAGATCGCGATCTGCATTGCGGCGCTGCGCAAGACCTTCAGAGCCCAGGGAGTGGACGAGGAGATCATCGCCACCGCGCACCCCGGCTATCAGCTGAACACCGCCGGTCACGACATCGACGCGGTGGACTTCGGCCGCCGCGTACAGGAAGCCGAACTGGCAGCCGAGGAAGGGCGGACCGCCGAGTCCGCGCACGCCTACGCGCGGGCGCTCGGGCTGTGGCGCGGGCCCGCCCTCACCGGGGTGACGGGCCAGCTCGTCGAGGACGCGGCGGGCCGCCTGGAGGAGCTCCGGCTCAATGTCTTCGACGACAGCACGTCGGTGCAGCTGGAGCTCGGACGCCAACAGGAACTGGTCCCGGAACTGGCCGCCGTCGTACGGGAACACCCCTTGCGTGAACGGACCCGGCACAACCTGATGCTCGCGCAGTACCGGTCGGGCCGTCGCGCGGAGGCGCTGGAGACCTTCCGTGACGCCCGGCGCCACTTCATCGACGAGCTCGGCCTCGAACCCGGTCCCGATCTCCAGGAGCTGCACGACGCGATTTTGGCCGACGACCCGTCCCTGGCGGCCGTGGCCGCCGAACCGGCCCAGTCGCCGCGGGAGCGGTCGGCCGCCGCCGAGGACGTCGTCATCATTCCGTCGGAACTTCCGCCCGATGTACCGGGGTTCGCAGGCCGTGCCGCCGAACTCGCGGCACTCGACACGTTGATGACCGGTACCGGTGAGGAGAACGTCACTCCGCTCGGGCTGATCACCGGGGTCGCCGGGGTGGGCAAGACAGGGCTGGCAATGCGCTGGGCCCACCGGGTCGCCGACCGGTTCCCCGACGGCCGGCTCTTCGCCGACCTGCGCGCCTACGACGAACACTACGAAGCCACTGCGGCGACCGAAGTGCTCGGCAGGCTCCTTCGCTCACTGGGCGTGCCCAGCCAGCAGATTCCGGCCGCTCCGGAGGAACGGGCCTCGCTCTACCGCAGCATGCTGGCGAGCCGCAGCGTCCTGATCGTGCTCGACAACGTACGCACACTGGCGCAGATCCGGCCGCTGCTGCCGGGCAGCGGCAAGTGCTGCGTGCTGGTCACCAGCCGGGAGCAGCTGGAGTCGTTGGTGACCTCGTCGCAACAGGCGCGGGTGCACCTCGGGCCGCTGTCCGAGGCGGAGGCGCTCCAGCTCCTCGGTCATGTGGTGGGCAGGGGCAAGGTGGACGCCCAGCATGCCGACGCCGTGCGTCTCACCGAGCTCTGCGACCGACTGCCGCTCGCCCTGCGGATCGCCGCAGCACGCCTTGCGTCCAAGCCGCACTGGAGCGTCCGCCATCTGGTGGCGCGGCTCAGCGACGAGCGCCGGAGGCTCGACGAACTGAGTCAGGGGGAGTCCCAGGTACGTGCCGGATTCGCCCTCAGCTACCGGTACCTGCCCCCGGAGGCGGCGAGGCTGTACCGGCGGATCGGTCTGCTGGACGCGCCGGACGTCACCGCCTGGGTGGGGGGCGCGCTGCTGGACATCGACGTACTGGAGGCGGAACGGCTCATAGAGCACCTCGTCGACGCCCAGTTCCTCGAAGTCATCGGCGTCGATGCCACGGGTCAGCTCCGCTACCGCTTCCAGAGCCTGCTGCGCCTGTACGCGTGGGAACGGGCCCAGGACGAGGAGCAGGAGGCGGACCGAGTGGCCGCCTGCGAGCGGGTCTTCCGCACCTGCCTCACCATTGCCGAGGAGGCCCATCGGCGTGAGTACGGGGGCCACTTCAGCATCGTGCACAGCGACGTTCCACGCAGGCCCACCGATCCTGTGCTGCTCGAGTCGCTGCTGTCGCTGCCCCTGGAGTGGTACGAGTCCGAGCGGCTCCCGCTGGTCGCGGCGATCGGTCAGGCGGCGCGGATGGGTATGACGGCCCTGGCCTGGGACCTGACCCTGTCCATGACGGTGCTCTTCGAGACGCGCAACTACATCGACGACTGGCGGGCCTGCGCCGAGCAGGCCCTCGAGGCCGCCCGCGCCGCCGGGGACGTGCGGGGCCGGGCGACGATGTCGCACAGCCTGGGCGCGGCTGAACTGCGGCTGCGCAAGCTGGACGATGCCGAGAAGCACCTCCTGACCGCACTGGACCTGTACGCGGCGGTGGGGCAGGAGCTGGGCCTGGCCCTGGTGCTGCAGAGCCTGGCGGTCATCGACCGCATCCGGGGCGACGTCGGAGCGGCCATGAGGCGTCTTGAGGCGGCGCTGCCGGTCTTCCGCAAGCACGGTGACCTCTCGTCGGAGGCGTACGCCTTCAGCGGGATGGCGCAGCTGGAACTCGAACGCGAGCGGCCGGAAGTCGCCCTGGAGCTGGGGGTCGAAGCGGTCCGGGTGTCCGAGAGCATCGGAGAGGGCGGGGAGCGCAACCTGGCCCAGTCCACGTACCGGGTGGCCCGTGCCCATCTGGCCCTGGAGCGGTGGGGCTCCGCGGAGGAGGCCTTCCTGCGCGTGGTGCTGATCGTCAAGGAGAAGTCCGACATGGTCGGCCTGGCCTACGCCCTGCTCGGCCTCGGCGAGACCAGGCTCGGTGCCGGGTCACCCGAGCTCTCGGAGATCACCCTGCTCGACGCGCTGGACATCGCCCAGCGCGTCGACAGCCCCCTCGTGGAGGGCATGATCAGTCTGGCTCTCGGCGAGGCGGCCCGGCGCAGTGGCCGGTCCGCGGAGGCCCGGGACTGTCTGACGGCCGCCGAGGCGTTGTTCAGCCAGGTCGGTGCGCCGCGTTGGGAGGAGCGCGCGCACCGGATTCTCGCGCGTCTCGACCAGGGCGATGTGGGGCGGGTGGAGTCTCCCTGAGCGAACGGCGCCCGTCTGACATAGGGGTTATCGTCCGGCGCGGGCCACGAAGTCCGGACAATACCGAGCCGAAGCCGTGCCTTCATAACGTTCATCCCGTCGAAGAAAGCCGCAGCTCAGCGGAGTTCACGGGAGAGGGAACGACATGCAGCGCACCTGGGGTTCACGCATCAAGCACACCACCGTCGCACTGATCGGGGCGGCGGCACTGCTGACCGCCGTTCACGTCGGCACCGACGTGGCCGACGGTGCCGCGAGAACCTCGGTCGCGGGTGGGCCGACGGAGTCGGCCTCCGCGACCCCGCTGACCAGTGGGCCGGGGAACGAGGACTGGAACTGAACCGCAGCGCCCGGCCCGCCGATGTTCCACAGGGAGAAACGGTGATCGTTGATACCGCTCCGCTCAGCCCCCGTCCCACCTGGCCGAGGTTGCTCCACGCCACTATGAACGGGCGTGACCTGTCGGCCCCCGACGCGTCCTGGATGATGGACCGCGTCATGCGGGGGGAGGCATCCGCCGTTCAGATTGCCGGACTTCTCGTCGCCCTGCGCGCCAAGGGGGAGACCGTGAACGAGCTGGAAGGGCTCGTCAGCGGCATGCTCGCCCACGCGGTGCGCATCGAGGTGCCGGGGCCGTGTGTCGACGTCGTCGGCACCGGCGGCGACGGGGCCCGAACCGTCAACATCTCGACCATGTCGGCGCTCGTTGTGGCGGGCGCCGGTGTGCGCGTGGTCAAGCACGGCAACCGCGCCTCCAGTTCCGCGTGCGGTTCCGCCGATGTGCTGGAACAGCTGGGGGTGACCCTGCGGCTCGCTCCGCAGCGGGTTGCCGGGCTCGTCGCGGAGGTCGGCATCACGTTCTGCTTCGCGCCGGACTTCCATCCGGCGATGCGGCACGCGGCCGTTCCGCGCCGCGAGCTCGGTATCCCCACGGTCTTCAACGCCCTTGGCCCGCTGACCAATCCGGCGTCCCCGACGGCCCTGGCCGTGGGTGTCGCCGATGCCCGGCTGCTGCCGCTGATCGCCGGGGTGCTGGCCCGGCGTGGTTCCACGGCGCTGGTCTTCCGCGGCGACGACGGACTCGATGAACTGACCGTCACCACCACGTCGACCGTGCTGAGTGTCGAGGAGGGCACCGTACGGCGGGAGACCTTCGACCCGCGCGGCGTCGGCATTCCGTACGCCCCCGTTCAGGCGCTGCGTGGTGCGGACGCGGAGTTCAACGCCGCGGTCGCGCGCCGCGTGCTGGCGGGCGAGCCCGGGCCGGTGCGCGACGCGGTGCTGCTCTCGGCCGCGGCGGCTCTGGCGTCGGCCGAACCGTCCGGGGGCAGTACGGTGACGGAGCGGCTGGCTCCGGCCGTCGCCCGTGCCGCCGATTCCATCGACTCGGGGGCCGCGGCCGGCACGCTGGACCGCTGGGTCGAGGCGACGGCTCAGTACGCCATGGAATCCGCCGCCTGAACGATTTATTTTCCTCCTGTTTATTTCAGCAATTCGAGCCGTCCTGTTCCCCGGGGCGGCTCAGCTGTTTTCCCCGCTCATCATTGTCCGAAAGTATAGGGATTTCCTACCTGTTCGACTTCAGACCCGATGGCTAACATTGAGAAAACATGCAAACCGTTTCACAATTGGGCTCTGTGCCCGCTGGGAGGTGAGGCCGTGAATTCCGCCGCGGGTGCCGTCATCGCGAGTTCGATCATGCTGAGCAGCACGATCCTGGTACTCGCGGGGCTCTTCTGGTTCACGACGGAACGTGCCAGGGACCGGGGTGCGGCGGCCAGGAGCGCCGCGGCCGAGCGGGACGGGCTGCGCGCCGAACTGGCCGAGGTCCGCGAGCGCGTGGCGGCCATTCAGCGGCTCCTGGAGGATGCGGTGGACGAGCGGCCGTGAGGGTGCGGGGCGTACGCACAGCGGGAGGGGCGGGACCCGGTAACCGGTCCCGCCCCTCCCGTCTGTCGTTCCCGAACGGACTACAGGGCCCCATGGGAGAGCCCGGACCGTGGTCCGGGGCTCTCCTCGTCCGGCAGGGCCGGCTCAGACGTCACGCCGCTTCAGCCGGAGCGAGGCGACGGCCAGCAGCGCCACGCCCCACACGGCGCACACCGCGAGGCCCTGCCACGGGTTGAGCAGCGCCTCCGGGTCCGGGTGTGCGAACACGATCAGTTGGCCCGCGTTGGTCGGCAGGTACGCGGAGACGTGCTCGCCGACCGTCCCCGGCAGGCTGGAGGCGAGCGGCGAGAGCACCAGCACGAAGCCGATGACGCCGGCGATCGCCCCCGCCGTGTGACGGATGAGCGCCCCCGCCCCGAGAGCGACCAGACTCATCGCGGCGAGGAAGAGCCCCGTACCGGCGACGGCCCGCAGCACACCCGGGTCGTCCAGCGAGACCGGAGCGTGCGACTGCAGCAGCCCGGCACCCGCGAAGAACGAGGCGAACGCGGCGATCTCGCCGACCACCAGGGTCAGCGCCGCGAAGACGACCGCCTTGGCGACCAGCATGGGGGAGCGGCGCGGCACGGCGAGGACACTGGCCCGGATCGTCCCGGTGGAGTACTCGCTGGTGATGACGAGAACGCCCAGGACGCAGATGACGAGTTCGGCCAGGCCCAGGGCCCCGAAGATCGTGCCGACCGGGTCGTCCACGACGCCCTGGCGGTCGGCCGTCGAGGCGCCGTCCCACTGCGAGGCGGTGATCGCGGAGATGAGCACCGAGACACCGATCGCGGTGACCGTCATCAGGGCCAGGGTCCACAGCGTGGAACGTACCGAGGTCAGCTTGATCCACTCGGCGCGGAGCAGGCCGGTGAATCCACCGCTGCGGGCAGGTAGCTGAAGCGTGGGGGAGGGAAGGGTGGTGGTCATGCGGCGCTCCTGGAAGGCGTGGCGTCCCCGTACTCGACGCTCTCGCTGGTCATGCGCATGAACGCCTCCTCCAGGGAGGCGCGCTGCGGGGTGAGTTCAAGGATGACGATGCGGTTCTCCGCCGCGATGGCGGCGATGTGCGCGGTGTCGGCCCCGGTGATCACGAGCTCGTCCGGGCCGGCGATGACCTCGCCCCCCGCCGCGGTGACCAGGCCGCTGAGGCGTACCGCGTCCGGCGTGCGGACCAGGACGGAGGAGGCGGAGTTGGAGTCGATGAACTCGGCCACGGGGCAGTCGGCGAGCAGGGCGCCCCTGCCGATGACGATGAGGTGGTCGGCGGTGACCGCCATCTCGTTCATCAGATGACTGGAGACGAAGACGGTCCTGCCCTCCTCGGCCAGGGACTTCATGAGGTTACGGATCCACAGCACGCCCTCCGGGTCGAGCCCGTTGACCGGCTCGTCCAGCAGGAGGATCCGGGGGTCGCCGAGCAGCGCGGCCGCGATGCCCAGACGCTGGCCCATCCCGAGCGAGAATCCGCCGGCCCGGGCCTTGCGCACCTCCGTGAGCCCGACCCGCTCCAATACCTCGTCCACCCGGGTGAGGGGCAGGCCCTGGGTCCGGGCGAGGAAGCGCAGGTGGTTGTAGGCGCTGCGTCCCTTGTGGACGGCCTTCGCCTCCAGGAGCGCGCCGACGGTTCGCAGCGGGCTCGTCAGTTCGGCGTAGGGCTTGCCACCGATGGTGGCGGTGCCGCTGTCGGGCCGGTCCAGGCCCAGCAGCAGCCGCATGGTGGTCGACTTCCCGGCCCCGTTGGGGCCGAGGAAGCCGGTGACCCGGCCGGGCTGAATCGTGAAGCTGAGATCCCGCACGGCGGTCTTGCCGCGGTACTGCTTGGTGAGTCCGCGGGCTTCGACCACGGGGGCCGGTGCAGTCATCAACAGGTCCTTTCCAGGTGGGGGTGGGGTGTCACAGAGGTCAGCCGGCCGGACACGTCGTCGGCCAGGGCGGCGGCGTGCGGCACGAGGTAGAAGTGGTCGCCGTCGAATCCGCGCGAGGTGAACCGGTCCGGGCTCACACCGGACCAGGCCCGTACGGAATCAGGGCTGACATGGGGGTCGTGCTCGCCGTAGTACGCGGTCACCGCGGTGTCGAGGGTGCGGAGCCGGGCCCTCGGGGCGTAGTCGTCCAGCAGCCGGTAGTCGGCCCGGATGGCGGGCAGGACGAGTTCCAGCAGATCGGGGTGGTCCAGCGCCTCGGCCAGGGGCCCGCCCCGGCTGCGCACATCGGAGATCAGCGCGACGTCGTCCCGGTCGGCGAGACCGGTCGGGACGAGCCGGTGCGGCGCGGCGCGTCCGGAGGCCAGCAGCGCGGCCGGGGTGCCGGCCCCGCGGTCGGCCAGGCGCAGCGCCGTCTCGTAGGCGACGGACGCGCCCATGCTGTGCCCGAAGAACACCACCGGCCGGTCGAACAGTGGCGCGAGGGCGTCCGCGAGCGGGACGGTGAGCTCCTCCATGGTGCGGGCGAGCGGTTCACCGATCCGGTCCTCACGGCCGGGATAGCGGACCGCGTACACCTCGGCCGCCGGGCCGAGCCGCTGCGCCCAGTCCCGGAAGAAGCTGGCGGCGCCACCGGCGTGCGGGAAGCACACGAGACGGACCCCGGAGCCGGGGGCGGCGGGCGCGCGCAGCCAGGGAGAGTACGGCACGGCTCCCGTCGGCGCGGTCACTTCCGGTTCCGGTACTGGCGGACGGAGAGCGGGACGAGGACGGCCATCATGCCGATGCTCCAGGCCAGGGCGGTCAGCACGTGGCCCGCCACCGGCCCGCCCACCATGAGGTTGCGGGCGGCGTCCACCACCGAGGTCATCGGATTGTGCTCGACGAGGAAGCCCAGCCAGCCCGGCATGGTGCCCGGCGCCGCGAAGATCGAACTGCCGAACTGGAGCGGGACCATGGCCAGCATGCCCACGCTCTGCACCGTCTCGATGGTGCGGGCGGTCAGCCCGATCAGGGCGTGCAGCCAGGCCAGGGCGATCCCGTACAGCAGGATCAGCCCGATCGCCGCCAGTGCCTGCAGTGGCCCGGTGTGCACCCTGAACCCGATCAGGAGCGCGAAGCCGAACACCGTCAGCAGGCTGACCAGCATGCGGATCGTGTCCGCGAGGATCCGGCCCGTCAGCACCGCGGAGCGGGCCATCGGCAGGGAGCGGAACCGGTCCATCACACCGGTCGTGAAGTCCACGTTCAGGCTGGTGCCCGAGGTCCGGGACGCGATGGTCGTGGTCAGCGCCATGATGCCGGGCATCACGTACTGCCGGTAGGCGCCGCTGCTGCCGGAGATCGCGCCGCCGAAGACGTACACGAAGATCAGGGCGAAGATCACCGGCATCAGCGTGGCGTCGAGCACCTGCCCCGGGCTGCTGAGCACCTTGCGCAGATTGCGCCGGCAGATGGCCAGGGAATGGCGCACGGCCTCCTGCACGCCGGGGACCCCGGCCGTGGGTATCGCCACGCTCATGCCGCACTCCTCGTCAGTTCGTCGTTCGTGGCGGGGCCGCCGGACGGCGAACCCGCCCCACCGGTCCCGGTGAGGGTCAGGAACACCTCGTCCAGACTCGGTACGTGGGTGTCGACCCCGGCCAGCGGGAGGCCGGCCTCGCCGAGTACCCGGATCGCGGACGTCAGCTCGTGTCCGCCGGCACTCAGCGGCAGGGAGACCCGGTCGGTGTCCTGGTCGCCGACGGAGGGGCGCAGCCCCGACGCGATCAGCGCGGTGCGGACGGCGGTGAGGTCGGCGGGCCGCTCCGGGGTGATCCGCAGCACCGGGCCGCCGATCCGCTCGCGCAGCTCGGCGCTGGTGCCCGAGGCGATGATCCGGCCGTGGTCGATGACCACGATCGCGTCGGCGAGTGCCTCGGCCTCCTCCATGTACTGCGTGGTCAGGAGCACGGTGGCGCCGTTCCTCTTGAGGCTCCGTACCTCTTCCCACAGCTCGTTGCGGCTGTGGGGGTCGAGGCCGGTGGTGGGCTCGTCGAGGAAGAGCACCCGGGGCTCGCCCATCAGGGAGGCGGCGAGGTCGAGGCGGCGGCGCATCCCACCGGAGTAGCCGGCGACCGGGCGGTGCGCGGCGTCGGTGAGACGGAACCTCTCGAGCATGGAGCCGGCGCAGGACCGGGCTTCCTTGCGGCCCATGTTGAGCAGGCGGCCGATGAGATACAGGTTCTCCCAGCCGGAGATGTCCTCGTCCACGGCCGCGTACTGACCGGTCATGCCGATCAGCGAGCGCACCTCACGGGACTGCTTGGCCGTGTCGTAGCCGTGCACGAGGGCGCGGCCTCCGTCCGGCTTCACGAGCGTGGACAGCATCCGGACGATGGTGGTCTTGCCGGCCCCGTTGGGGCCCAGCAGACCAAGGACCGTGCCGGTCGGAACCTCAAGGCTCACACCCCGCACGGCGGGAGTGTCCCCGAAGTTCTTGACGAGATCTTCTGTCCGTATCGCAGGGGGCGTGATTGTCATCAGATCCTCTCGGTCTTCCGCGGGAATGGCGGCGACACCCGAAAGTAGGCGAGCGGCTTATCGGCGGCATATCACCGGCTTATGCCGCCGCTGGTGCGGTGACTGAAAGGCTTTCAATAACGCGGCGAAAGCGCTCATTCCTAGGTTGTGTCCCCAGGTCGAATGCGAGTACCGCGGTGATGCGCGAACTGAGGAGTCGGACCCATGGCAGGTGTGGTGATACGGGACCCGGAGCGATCCGGACCCGGCCCGGTGGCACGGCTCGGTGGACAGGCCCGGCGAACGCCGGACCGAATGGCGGTGACCGGCGCCGGAATCTCGTGGAGCTACCGGGAGTTCGACCGTTCGACGGACCGCCTCGCCGACCGGCTGCGGGCTCTGGAGGTGACCGGGGGCGACACCGTCGCGGTGTACGCACGGCGCACCCCGCACCTGGCGCTGGCGCTGCTCGGCATCGCGAAGAGCGGCGCCGCCTTCACCGTGCTGGACGCCGCCCACCCGCGGGAGCGGCTGAGCCGGTACGCGGCTCTGGCCCGCCCCCGCGCCTGGATCGCCTGTGACGGGGACGGCGTCCCCGAGGACCTCGCGGCCGGTGTTCCGGTGCTGAACGCCGACGACTGCGTGCAGGACGACGCCGGGACCGCCCCGGGACCGCGGCCGCCCCTGACGGGTGCCGGCCCTGCCTATCTGGCCTTCACCTCGGGCACCACCGGCGAACCCCGCGCCGTCCTCGGGGACTGGGCACCGCTCGAACACTTCCTCGACTGGTACACCTCACGCTTCGACCTGGGCGAGGACGACCGCTTCGCGGCGCTGTCCGGCCTCGGCCACGACCCCCTGCTGCGCGACGTGTTCGCCCCGTTGTGGGCCGGGGCGGCCCTCGTGTTCCCCGAGAGCGAGGTACGAGAAGCGGGCCGGATCGCCCACTGGCTGGGCCGCGCGGGCATCACCGTCGCCCACCTCACCCCCGGCCTGGGCGACGTGCTGGCCGACGAGGCGCCCGAGGGCGGGTGGCCCGCGCTCAGGCTCGCCGGGTTCGGCGGTGAGGCACTCGGCTGGACCACCGCCGACACCTGGGCGGCCCTCGCACCGAACGCCCGCGTCCTCAACATGTACGGCACCACCGAGACCCCGCAGGCCGTATCCGTCCTGGTCGCCCGCGAGCCCGGCCGTGCCCCGGCCGCATCGGCACGCCACGGCGCCCTCGTGCCCCTCGGCCCCGGCATCGACGGCGTACGGCTGCGCAGGAGCCCCGACGGCGAACTGACCGTCCACACCCCGTACCTGGCTCGGTACGCCGACGACAGCGATCCCGCGGGCTTCGCCGGTGCGTACGGCACGGGAGACCTGGTGCGGGCCCTGCCGGACGGGACGTTCGGGTACGAAGGGCGACGCGACGACCAGGTCAAGATCCTCGGCTTCCGGGTGGAGCCCGCGGAGATCGAGTCCGTCCTCCTGCGCGCGCCCGGCGTGGCCCGCGCCGCCGCCGTCGTACGGGACGGTGCCGTCACCGGCTACGTGGTCCCGGTCCGGGACGCGGACCTCGTCCCCGACACCGTCGTCCGGTTCGCCGCGGCGCACCTGCCCCCGTACAGCGCGCCCGCCCGGGTGCTGGTCCTGAACGCCCTGCCCATGACCGGAAACAACAAGATCGACCGGGCGGCGCTGCCCGTACCGTCCGGGGGCGACGGGACGGGCCGCGCGCCCCGGACCGTGCGCGAGGACCTCATGTGCGGTCTCTTCGCCGAGGTGCTCGGGCAGGAACGGGTCGCCCCTGACGCCGACTTCTTCGTCCTGGGCGGCCACTCCCTGAAGGCGAACCGCCTCATCAACCGCATCCGCCGGGTCTTCGGCGTGACCCTCCGGGTCGGCGACGTCTTCGACGCCCCCACCGCCGCCGCGCTCACCGCCCGCCTCGGCGCGGCGGCCACGGGCCGGCCCGTGCTCACCCCCACGGAGCGGCCCGGTCAGGTGCCGCTCTCCGCCGCCCAGCGCAGGCTCTGGTTCGTGTCCCAGCTCGACGCCGAGGACACCTCGTACAACACCGCGTACACGCTCCGGCTGACCGGCTCCCTCGACCGGGCCGCGCTGCGGGCCGCGCTCGACGACCTCACCGCACGGCACGAGATCCTGCGTACCGTCTACCGGGAGTCCGACGGCGAGCCCCGGCAGGTCGTCCTCGATGACGCGCCGGTCCTGCTCTCCGCCGACACGGTCACCGAGGCCGAACTCCCCGAGCTGCTCACCGCCGCCTCCCGGCACCGCTTCGACCTGGCCGCACGGCCGCCGCTCCACACCGTCCTGTTCACGACGGGCGAGGACAGCCACGTCCTGCTGATCGTCGTGCACCACATCGCGGCGGACGGCGGCTCACTCGGCCCGCTCGCCACGGATCTGTCGACCGCCTACGCGGCCCGTCTGTCCGGCAGAGGCCCCGACTGGCAGCCCCTGCCGGTCCAGTACGCCGACTACACCCTGTGGCAGCACACCCACGACAGCGGCGAGAGCGATCTCGCCTACTGGGAGGAGCGCCTCGCCGGTCTGCCCGACGTGCTGGACCTCCCCACCGACCGCCCCCGCCCCGCCGTCGCCGGCACCAGCGGCGGCAGGGTCGCGTTCACCCTCGACGCCGGGCTGCGCCGCGGGCTCGACTCGCTCGCCCGGCGTACCGGCACGACTCTGTTCATGACCGTCCAGGCCGGCATCGCGGCCCTCCTCACCCGGCTGGGCGCGGGCACCGACATCCCCCTCGGCACAGCCGCCGCGGGACGGGACGACGAGGCGCTCGACGACGTCATCGGCTGCTTCGTCAACACCGTGTGCCTGCGCACCGACACTTCGGGCGACCCCTCCTTCCGCACCCTCCTGGCCCGCGTCAGAGCGGGATCGCTGGGCGACTTCGCCCACCAGGAACTGCCCCTGGACCGGCTGGTCGAGCACCTCAACCCGGTGCGCTCGCTCGCGTACCACCCGCTGTTCCAGACCATGCTGACCTTCCAGGGCGGCGACCGCGCCGAACTTTCCCTCCCGGGCCTCACCGCCGAACTCGGCACCGTCGACCGGCAGTCCGCGAAGGTGGACCTCTCGTTCCTGTTCGAGGAGACCGCGCCGAAGGGTGCCGCCCCGGGTGGCCTCGCGGGCACTCTCGAGTACTCCGCCGCACTCTTCGACGCGCGGAGCGCCGAGGACATCGCCGCCCGCCTGGTTCGGCTGCTGACCGCCGCCGCCGACCGCCCCGACCTGCCGATCGGCGCGCTCCCCGTCCTCGGCGCGGCCGAACGCGACCGGCTGATCGATGGATGGAACGACACCGCGCACCCGGTGGACGAAGCGACCCTGCCGGACCTCTTCGAAGCGCAGGCGGCCCGCACTCCGGACGCCGTCGCCGTCGAGCACGGGCAGACGTCCCTCACCTACCGCGAGCTCGACGCGCGGGCCGACGGGATCGCCCGCGAACTGGCCCGGCTCGGTGCGGGCCCCGAGCGCTTCGTCGCCGTCGCACTGCCCCGGGGCACCGATCTCGTGGCCGCGCTCATCGCCGTCGGCAAGGCGGGCGGCGCCTATCTGCCGCTCGACCTCGGCCACCCGGCCGACCGCATCGCGTTCATGCTCGACGAGGTCGACCCGGTCGCCGTCATCACCATCACCGAACTCTCCGGCCAACTGCCCCCGCAGTACCCCCGGATGGTGATCGACGACGCCCGCACGGCGACACGTCTCAACGCTCCCGCGACGGACGCGGGGATCATCCGCCGCGCCGCGCCGTCCAACACCGCCTTCGTCATCTACACCTCCGGCTCCACCGGCCGCCCCAAGGGCGTCATGGTCGAGCACCGCTCCCTGAACGTCTACCTCGCGTGGACCCGCCAGGCGTACGACAGCGTGAGCGACCGGTCCCTGGTCCACTCACCGGTCTCCTTCGACCTCACCGTCACCGGCCTGTTCGCCCCGCTCACCTCGGGCGGCACCGTCCAGCTGGCCGAGCTCGACGGCTCCGCACGGCCCGACGCGATCCGCGAGGCCCCCGCCTTCGTCAAGGCCACCCCCAGCCACCTGCCGCTCCTGATGGAGATCGACGACAGGTACTCGCCGACCCGTCAGCTCGTCCTCGGCGGCGAGTCACTCATGGGCGAGGTGCTCGACGCCTGGCGCGCCCGGCACCCCGACGCGACGGTGATCAACGAGTACGGGCCCACCGAGACCACGGTCGGCTGCACCGAGTACCGCATCGCTCCCGGCGACCCGGTCCCCTCCGGTGTCGTCACCATCGGCACGCCCATCTGGAACACCCGGATGTACGTGCTCGACCGCCGGCTGCAACCCGTGCCGGCCGGAGTCCCCGGCGAGCTCTACATCGCCGGAGCGCTGGTCACCCGCGGCTACCACGCCCGCCCCGGCCTCACCGCGGGCCGCTTCGTCGCCGACCCCTTCGGCCCGCCCGGGGCCCGCATGTACCGCTCCGGCGACCTGGCCCGCCGCAACCGGGCCGGGCTCCTCGAGTTCATCGGCCGCGTCGACCACCAGGTCAAGGTGCGCGGCTTCCGGATCGAGCTGGGCGAGATCGAGTCCCTGCTCGGCGCACACCAGGACGTCCGGCAGGCCGCAGTGGTCGTCCGGGAGGACCGGCCCGGTGACAAACGGATCGTGGCCTACGCGGTTCCGGCCGGCCCCGGTGCCGACCCCGCCGCCATCCGCGCGTACGCGGCCGAGCACCTGCCCGACTACATGGTCCCGGCCGCCGTGGTGCTGCTCGACGCCTTCCCCACCACCGCCAACCGGAAGCTGGACCGCGATGCCCTGCCCGCCCCCGCGACCCCGCAGGCGGGCACCGGCGGCACCGCCCCCCGCACCGCCCGCGAGGAGATACTCTGCGGCCTCTTCGCCGAGGTCCTGGGCATCGAGCGCACCGGGACCGACGCCGACTTCTTCGCCCTGGGCGGGCACTCCCTGCTCGCCACCCGGCTGATCAGCCGGATCCGTACGGTGTTCGGCGTCAAGGTCTCGCTGCGCACCCTCTTCGAGACACCGACCCCGGGCGGCATGGCGGCCCGCCTCGACCACGCCGACACCGCCCCGGACGGACCACGACCGGGGACGCGCCCCGAGCGGCTCCCGCTCTCCCACGCCCAGCAGCGGCTGTGGTTCCTGAACCGGCTCGACGACGCCGGCTCCACCTACAACGTGCCCCTGGGCCTCCACCTCGACGGCCCCCTGGACGTGGCCGCGCTCGGCGCCGCCCTCGCCGACCTCACCGCCCGGCACGAAACGCTGCGCACCCGCTACCCGGAGAGCGGCGGAGAGCCCCATCAGCAGATCCTGCCGCCCGAGGAGGGCGTGCCGCACCTCGACGTCGTCGGATGCGACACCGAGCGGCTGCCCGCCGCCCTGGAGGCTGCGGCCCGGTACCGGTTCGCCCTCGACCGCGACCTCCCCCTCAGGACCACTCTGTTCAGGCTCGCCCCCGAACGCCACGTCCTTCTCGTCCTGATCCACCACATCGCCGCCGACGGCTGGTCCACCCGGCCGCTGCTCCGCGACCTGTCCCAGGCGTACACGGCCCGGATCGGCCGGCAGCCCCCGCAGTGGGCGCCGCTGCCCGTCCAGTACGCCGACTACGCGCTCTGGCAGCGCGGCACCCTCGGCGACGGCAACGACCCCGCTACCCCGCTCGCCCGGCAGTGCGCCTACTGGACCGAGCAGCTGGCGGGCCTGCCCGACGTGCTCGAACTGCCGCTGGACCGGGTCCGTCCCGCGGTGGCGGACCACCGGGGCGAGCAGATCCGCTTCCGGCTCGGCACCGGGGCCCACCGGGCCCTGACCGCGCTCACCCGCGCCACCGGCACCACCGTCTTCATGGCGATGCAGGCGGCCCTCGCGACGGTCCTGACCCGGCTGGGAGCGGGCACGGACCTGCCCATCGGCACCGCCGTCGCCGGCCGCGCGGACGAAGCACTCGACGACGTCGTCGGATTCTTCGTCAACACCCTGGTGCTGCGCACCGACACCGCGGGCGACCCCGGCTTCCGCACCCTGCTCGACCGGGTCCGCGAGACGGACCTCGCAGCGTTCGCGCACCAGGACGTGCCCTTCGAGCGGCTGGTCGAGGCGGTCAACCCCGCACGCTCTCTCGCCTACCACCCGCTCTTCCAGGTCATGCTCGTCCTCCAGGACCACACGGCGGCCCCCGAACTGCCCGGACTCACGGCCCGCGCGGAGGATCTCAGCGCCGGCGCCGCGAAGTTCGACCTCACCTTCAGCGTCGAGGAGCACGAGGACTGCGTCACCGGCGCCCTCGGCTACGCGGTCGATCTCTTCGACCGCTCCACCGCACAGTTCTTCGCCGACGCCCTGGTGCGCGTCCTCGAAGCCGCCGTCGCCGATCCCGACCTGCCGATCAGCGACCTGCCGATCCTGCCGGCGGGCGAACGCGACCTGGTGCTGAACGGCTGGAACACCACCGCCACCCCCCTGCCGGACGGCTCGCTGCCCGCGCTCTTCGAGGCACAGGTGGCGCGGACCCCCGCCGCCCCCGCCGTCCGGCTCGGCGCGGACACCCTCTCGTACGAGGGGCTCAACCGGCGCGCCAACCGCATCGCCCACCGCCTCATCGCGGCGGGAGCGGGACCGGAGACCCGGGTCGTGCTCTTCCAGGACCGGTCCTTCGACGCGGTCGCCACGGTCCTCGGCGTCCTCAAGGCCGGCGCGATGTACGTCCCCCTCGACACCCGCTACCCCGCCGACCGCATCCGCACGATCCTCGACCAGGCAGCCGCCTCCCACATCGTCATCGACCGCGGACACCCGGCGGCGCCGAAACTGCCCGACGGAACGACGGTCCTCCACCTCGACAGCACGGAGGCCGGGCCGGACCACGACCCGGGGCTCCCGATCCACCCCGGCCGGCTCGCCTACGCCATGTTCACCTCCGGCTCCTCCGGCGTCCCCAAGGGCGTCGCCGTCACCCACGCCGATGTGGCGGCACTCGCCGCGGACCGTTCCTTCGCCGGCGGCGGCCACGCCCGCGTCCTGCTCCACTCGCCCCTCGCCTTCGACGCCACCACCTACGAGATGTGGGTGCCGCTGCTGAGCGGCGGCGAGATCGTCATCGCCCCGCCCGGCCGAACCGACATCGACACCCTCACGGCGCTGCTCACCGGCGGGACCGTCACGGCGGCGTTCTTCACGACCGCGCTGTTCAACGTCCTCGCCGAGGCCGAGGACAACCCCCTCGGCGCCCTGCGCGAGGTGTGGACGGGTGGCGAGGCGGGATCGGCGGCGGCGTTCCGCCACGCCGTCGAAGCGTGCCCGCGCACCCGGATCGTGCACGTCTACGGGCCCACCGAGTCCACCACGTACGCCACCCGGCACCAGGTGCGCCGCCCGTACGACTATGAGGGGACGCCGCCGATCGGCGGACCCATGGACAACACCGCGGCCTATGTACTCGACGGCCGGCTGCACCCCGTGGCCCCAGGCGTCCCCGGCGAGCTCTACCTCGCAGGTGCCGGTCTCGCCCGCGGATACGTGGGCCGGCCGGGCCTGACGTCCGGACGGTTCGTGGCGTGTCCCTTCGGTGGTCCGGGGGAGCGGATGTACCGGACCGGGGATGTGGTGCGGTGGGGCGCAGACGGTCAGCTGGAGTTCGTCGGCCGCGCCGACAGCCAGGTGAAGATTCGCGGACTGCGCATCGAACTCAGCGAGATCGAAGCCGAGCTGAACCGCAGCGCCCAGGTGCTGCACAGCGCCGTCGTGGTCCGCGAGGACCGGCCGGGCGACAAGCGGATCGTCGCCTATGTGGTGGCGGGTCCCGGCTTCGACGCGGCGGCCGTGAAGGCCGCCGCCGGAGTCCGGCTGCCGGAGTACATGGTGCCGTCCGAGTTCGTGACGCTGGAGGAGCTGCCGCTCACCCCCAACGGCAAGCTGGACCGCGAGGCCCTCCCGGTGCCGCAGGAGACCACCGAACGGACGGGCCGCGCCCCGCAGACCGCGCAGGAGGAGATCCTCTGCGCCCTGTTCGCCGAACTCCTCGGCCTGGAGACCGTGGGGGCCGACGAGAACTTCTTCGAGCTGGGTGGCCACTCGCTGCTCGCCACCCGGCTCATCAGCCGGATCCGCACGGTGTTCGACGCCGAACTCGCGATCCGCGCCCTGTTCGAGAACCCGACGGCCGAAGCCCTCGCAGGCGTACTGGCCGGCGCCGCAAAGGCACGGCCCAAGCTGCGGCCGATGAAGAGGACCGAGGAGACGTCATGATTCCGCTCTCGTACACCCAGCAGCGGCTGTGGTTCCTGCACCGCCTGGAAGGTCCCAGCCCCACCTACAACGTTCCTCTCGCCCTGCACCTTGATGGTCCGCTTGATGTGGGGGCGTTGGGGTTGGCGTGGGGGGATGTGGTGGGTCGGCATGAGGTGTTGAGGACGGTGTTTCCGGAGGTGGGTGGGGTGCCTCGGCAGCGGGTGCTGCCGGTGGACGCCGACGTGTCCGCCCTCACGGTGGTGGATGTGGACGAGGAGGGTGTGGAAGCTGCCCTGGGCGAGGCCGCCGGGTATGGCTTTGTGCTGGAGCGTGAGGTCCCTGTGCGCGTCACGCTGTTCCGTGTGAGCCCCGATCAGCATGTGTTGCTGGTGCTTATGCATCACATTGTTGCTGATGGGTGGTCTGCGGGTCCGTTGTTGAGGGATCTGTCGGTGGCTTATGGGGCGCGGTTGGGTGGTGGGGTGCCGGGGTGGGCTCCGTTGGAGGTGCAGTTCGCTGATTTTGCGTTGTGGCAGCGGGAGGTTTTGGGGGATGAGGGTGATCCGGGGAGTCTGATGGCTCGGCAGTCGGCTTTTTGGGCTGCGGAGTTGGCTGGGTTGCCGGAGTTGGTGGAGTTGCCGTTGGACCGGTCTCGGCCGGTGGTGGCTTCGCATGTGGGGGGTGATGTGGATGTGTGTGTGGGTGCGGGGACGCATCGGGCTTTGGTGGAGTTGGCGCGGTCGACGCGTTCGACGGTGTTCATGGTGGTGCAGGCGGCTGTTGCTGCGTTGTTGACGCGGTTGGGTGCGGGGTCGGATGTGCCGATCGGGACGGCGGTGGCGGGTCGTTCGGATGAGGCGCTGGATGATCTGGTGGGGTTTTTCGTCAATACGTTGGTGTTGCGGACGGATACGTCGGGGGATCCGGGGTTCCGTGAGTTGGTGGAGCGGGTGCGTGAGGCGGATCTTGCTGCGTTCGCGCATCAGGATGTTCCGTTCGAGCGCGTCGTCGAGGTCGTCAGTCCGGTCAGGTCGCTGGCCTACCACCCCCTCTTCCAGGTCATGCTGGTACTCCAGAACAACGCGAGTGCCGAACTCTCGATGCCCGGCCTGACGGGCAGGCTGGAAGACCTCAGCGCCGGCACCGCGAAGTTCGACCTCACTCTCAGTCTCCACGAGCAGTCCGCCCAGGACGGCGCCCCCGCCGGCATCACCGGCGGCCTGACCTACGCCACGGACACCATCGACGCCACGACGGCTCAGGACTTCGTGGCGCGTCTGGTGCGGCTGTTGGATGCGGCGGTGGTGGATGTGGAGCGTCCGATCGGTTCGCTGGAGGTGTTGTCGGAGCCGGAGCGGGTGCGGCTTCTGGAGGAGTGGAACGACAGTGCGCGTGAGGTGCCGGTGGGGACGCTGCCGGTGCTGTTCGAGGAGAGGGTGGCCGCGACGCCGGACTCGGTGGCGGTGGTGTGCGGCGATGTGTCGCTGTCGTACGGGGAGTTGAATGCCCGGGCGAATCGGCTGGCGCGGTATCTGGTGGGGCGTGGGGTGGGTCCGGAGCGGCTGGTGGCGGTGGCGTTGCCGCGGTCCGTGGAGTGGCTGGTGTCGGTGCTTGCCGTGGTGAAGGCGGGTGGTGCGTATCTGCCGGTCGATCTGTCGTATCCGGCCGAGCGGATCGCGTACATGCTGGAGGACGCCCGGCCCCTGCTTGTTCTGACCGACAGTGCGTCCGTCGATGTCCTGCCCGGTGCGGACAAGGTCGTGGTGGTGGAGGAGCTGGCGGGTGTTCTGGGCGGGTACGACGGTACCGATCTGAGCGATGCGGACCGGGTGGTGTCGCTTGGGCTGGGGGCTCCTGCGTGGGTGATCTACACGTCTGGTTCGACGGGCCGCCCGAAGGGTGTGGTCGTCACGCACTCCGGCATCGCGAGCCTCGTCCGATCCCAGACCGAGGCCTTTGACGTCACGCCGGAGAGCCGGGTGCTGCAGTTCGCTTCCCCGAGCTTCGACGCCGCCGCCTGGGAGGTCTGCATGGCTCTGCTGTCCGGGGCGTGTCTGGTGATGGGGACGTCGGAGGAGTTGTTGCCGGGTACGGGGTTGGCGGGTGTGCTGGCGCGGCATGGTGTGACGCATGCGACCTTGCCGCCGGCGGCGTTGTCCGTGATGCCGGTGGGGGGTCTGCCGGACGGCATGACGTTGGTGGTGGCGGGTGAGGCGTGTCCGCCGGCGATGGTGGAGCGGTGGTCGGTCGGGCGTCGGATGATCAATGCGTACGGTCCGACGGAGACGACGGTGTGCGCGACGATGAGCGGCCCTTTGACGGGTGCGGTGATCGCGCCGATCGGTGGTCCGATCGTGAACAGCCGGGTGTTCGTGCTGGACGCGGGGTTGCGGCCAGTGGCTCCGGGTGTGGCCGGGGAACTGTATGTGTCGGGTGCGGGGCTGGCCCGTGGGTATCTGGGCCGGTCGGGGCTGACGGCGGGCAGGTTCGTGGCGTGTCCGTTCGGTGGTCCGGGGGAGCGGATGTACCGGACCGGGGATGTGGTGCGGTGGCGCGGGGACGGGCAGCTGGAGTTCGTCGGCCGTGCCGACGGGCAGGTGAAGGTGCGGGGGTTCCGTATCGAGCTGGCCGAGGTCGAGGCCGTGCTGGGTACGTTCCCGGGGGTCGGCCAGGTGGCGGTCGTGGTGCGGGAGGACCGTCCGGGTGACCGTCGGCTGACGGCGTACGTGGTGGGCGGGGCGGACATGGCCGGGCTGCGGGCGTATGTGGGTGACCGGCTGCCGGAGTACATGGTGCCGTCCGCGTTCGTGGTGCTGGAGGAGCTGCCGCTGACCCCGAACGGCAAGCTCGATGTGAAGGCTCTTCCCGAGCCCGACGTGACGGCGGCGACCGAGGGTGACCGTGCCCCGCGCAGTCAGCGCGAGGAGATCCTCTGCGGCCTCTTCGCTGACGTCCTCGGCCTCGAACGCGTCGCCCCCACCGCCAACTTCTTCGAAATCGGCGGGCACTCGCTCCTCGCCACCCGTCTCATCAGCGGCATCCGCTCGGCCTTCGGGGTCGAGCTGGCGATCCGGACACTCTTCGAGGCTCCCTCGCCCGCCGCTCTGGCCGGGCGCATCGACGACGCCGATTCCGCCCGCACCTCACCGGTCCGCAAGGAGCGGCCCGGCATCCTGCCGCTCTCCCACTCCCAGCGCCGGCTGTGGGTGCTCGGCCAGGTCGAGGGCGCCGACGCCACCTACAACGTTCCTCTGACACTCACCCTTGATGGTCCGCTTGATGTGGGGGCGTTGGGGTTGGCGTGGGGGGATGTGGTGGGTCGGCATGAGGTGTTGAGGACGGTGTTTCCGGAGGTGGGTGGGGTGCCTCGGCAGCGGGTGCTGCCGGTGGACGCCGACGTGTCCGCCCTCACGGTGGTGGATGTGGACGAGGAGGGTGTGGAAGCTGCCCTGGGCGAGGCCGCCGGGTATGGCTTTGTGCTGGAGCGTGAGGTCCCTGTGCGCGTCACGCTGTTCCGTGTGAGCCCCGATCAGCATGTGTTGCTGGTGCTTATGCATCACATTGTTGCTGATGGGTGGTCTGCGGGTCCGTTGTTGAGGGATCTGTCGGTGGCTTATGGGGCGCGGTTGGGTGGTGGGGTGCCGGGGTGGGCTCCGTTGGAGGTGCAGTTCGCTGATTTTGCGTTGTGGCAGCGGGAGGTTTTGGGGGATGAGGGTGATCCGGGGAGTCTGATGGCTCGGCAGTCGGCTTTTTGGGCTGCGGAGTTGGCTGGGTTGCCGGAGTTGGTGGAGTTGCCGTTGGACCGGTCTCGGCCGGTGGTGGCTTCGCATGTGGGGGGTGATGTGGATGTGTGTGTGGGTGCGGGGACGCATCGGGCTTTGGTGGAGTTGGCGCGGTCGACGCGTTCGACGGTGTTCATGGTGGTGCAGGCGGCTGTTGCTGCGTTGTTGACGCGGTTGGGTGCGGGGTCGGATGTGCCGATCGGGACGGCGGTGGCGGGTCGTTCGGATGAGGCGCTGGATGATCTGGTGGGGTTTTTCGTCAATACGTTGGTGTTGCGGACGGATACGTCGGGGGATCCGGGGTTCCGTGAGTTGGTGGAGCGGGTGCGTGAGGCGGATCTTGCTGCGTTCGCGCATCAGGATGTTCCGTTCGAGCGCGTCGTCGAGGTCGTCAGTCCGGTCAGGTCGCTGGCCTACCACCCCCTCTTCCAGGTCATGCTCACCTTCCGTACCGAGGTGTCCGACGCCGATATCCAGCTGCCCGGTCTGAGGACGGGGATCGACGGCCTGGACACGCCGGCCGCCAAGTTCGACCTGGCCTTCAGCCTGAGTGAACACCGCGACCCGTGCGGTGCCCCCGACGGCATCGCGGGCAGTCTCGTCTACGCGACCGACTCCTTCGACCGCTCCACCGCCGAACTCCTCGTGGCGCGTCTGGTGCGGTTGCTGGATGCGGCGGTGGTGGATGTGGAGCGTCCGATCGGTTCGCTGGAGGTGTTGTCGGAGCCGGAGCGGGTGCGGCTTCTGGAGGAGTGGAACGACAGTGCGCGTGAGGTGCCGGTGGGGACGCTGCCGGTGCTGTTCGAGGAGAGGGTGGCCGCGACGCCGGACTCGGTGGCCGTGGTGTGCGGCGATGTGTCGCTGTCGTACGGGGAGTTGAACGTTCGGGCGAACCGGTTGGCGCGGTATCTGGTGGGGCGTGGGGTGGGTCCGGAGCGGCTGGTGGCGGTGGCGTTGCCGCGGTCCGTGGAGTGGCTGGTGTCGGTGCTTGCCGTGGTGAAGGCGGGTGGTGCGTATCTGCCGGTCGATCTGTCGTATCCGGCCGAGCGGATCGCGTACATGCTCGATGATGCCCAGCCCCTGCTCGTCCTCACCGACAGCGCGTCCGCCGGTGTGCTGCCCGGTGCGGAGAGGGTGGTGGTCGAGGAGCTGGCGGATGTCCTCGACGGGTACGACGGCACTGACCTGAGCGATGCGGACCGGGTGGCGGTGCTGGGGCTGAACGCTCCCGCGTGGGTGATCTACACGTCCGGTTCGACGGGCCGCCCGAAGGGTGTGGTCGTCACGCACTCCGGCATCGCGAGCCTCGCGGTCGGACAGGTCGAACGGTTCGGTGTGACGGCCGGGAGCCGGGTGCTGCAGTTCGCTTCCCCGAGCTTCGACGCCGCCGCCTCCGAAGTCTGCATGGCTCTGCTGTCCGGGGCGTGTCTGGTGATGGGGACGTCGGAGGAGTTGTTGCCGGGTACGGGGTTGGCGGGTGTGCTGGCGCGGCATGGTGTGACGCATGCGACCTTGCCGCCGGCGGCGTTGTCCGTGATGCCGGTGGGGGGTCTGCCGGACGGCATGACGTTGGTGGTGGCGGGTGAGGCGTGTCCGCCGGCGATGGTGGAGCGGTGGTCGGTCGGGCGTCGGATGATCAATGCGTACGGTCCGACGGAGACGACGGTGTGCGCGACGATGAGCGGCCCTTTGACGGGTGCGGTGATCGCGCCGATCGGTGGTCCGATCGTGAACAGCCGGGTGTTCGTGCTGGACGCGGGGTTGCGGCCAGTGGCTCCGGGTGTGGCCGGGGAACTGTATGTGTCGGGTGCGGGGCTGGCCCGTGGGTATCTGGGCCGGTCGGGGCTGACGGCGGGCAGGTTCGTGGCGTGTCCGTTCGGTGGTCCGGGGGAGCGGATGTACCGGACCGGGGATGTGGTGCGGTGGCGCGGGGACGGGCAGCTGGAGTTCGTCGGCCGTGCCGACGGGCAGGTGAAGGTGCGGGGGTTCCGTATCGAGCTGGCCGAGGTCGAGGCCGTGCTGGGTACGTTCCCGGGGGTCGGCCAGGTGGCGGTCGTGGTGCGGGAGGACCGTCCGGGTGACCGTCGGCTGACGGCGTACGTGGTGGGCGGGGCGGACATGGCCGGGCTGCGGGCGTATGTGGGTGACCGGCTGCCGGAGTACATGGTGCCGTCCGCGTTCGTGGTGCTGGAGGAGCTGCCGCTGACCCCGAACGGCAAGCTCGATGTGAAGGCTCTTCCCGAGCCCGACGTGACGGCGGCGACCGAGGGTGACCGTGCCCCGCGCAGTCAGCGCGAGGAGATCCTCTGCGGCCTCTTCGCTGACGTCCTCGGCCTCGAACGCGTCGCCCCCACCGCCAACTTCTTCGAAATCGGCGGGGACAGCATCCTCTCCATCCAACTCGTCAGCCGGGCTCGCCGGGCCGGACTGGCGTTCAGCGCCCGGGACGTGTTCACGCACCAGTCCGCCGCAGGCCTGGCGACCGTCGCCGAGGAGGCCGGCACCGGGGTGGAGCACCGGACTCCGGACGACGGCACCGGGCCCGTCGAGGCCACGCCCATCATGTACTGGCTTCGTGAACTCGGCGGTTCCTGGCAGGGGTTCAACCAGTCCATGGTCGTCCAGGTGCCCGCAGGCGCCGACCACGCGCGACTCGCCACGGCGCTCGGGGCGCTCGCCACCCGGCACGATGTGCTCCGGATGCGTGCCGTGCCGGACGCGGATCATGGCTGGCGGCTCGCCATACCGTCCGCCCTGGAGGCGCAGTCCGGCCGGCCGGTCCCCCTGACCCGGGTGGACACCGCCGGTCTCTCCGGCCCGGCGCTCGACGCCGTGACGGCGCAGGAGGCCGAAGCGGCGCGGCTGAGGCTGGACCCCGCCGAAGGCGCGATGATCCAGTTCGTCTGGTTCGACCAGGGACCCGAGCGGCCCGGACGCCTCCTGATCGTCGCCCACCACCTCGTGGTGGACGGGGTCTCGTGGCGCATCCTGCTGCCGGACCTCGCCGCGGCCTGGGCGGGCCAGGAGCTCGACCCCGTGCCCATGTCCTTCCGCCGGTGGGCCGGACTGCTCACCGAAGCCGCCGGGGCCCGCCGGTCCGAACACGGGCTGTGGGAGACAACGGTGGCCACGCCCGACCCGGTGCTCGGCACCGGACCACTGGACCCGGAGCGTGACGTCGCGGGCACCACGAGGTCCGTCACCCTGCGGCTGCCCGCCGAGGTCACCCGGGAGCTGCTGACGACGGTCCCCGCTTCCTACCACGCAGGGATCAACGACGTCCTGCTCACCGGGCTCACCCTGGCGGTCCTGCAACACCGCAGGCAGCAGGGGCTCACCGCCACCTCGCTGCTGCTGGACCTGGAGGGGCACGGCCGGGAGGAGATCGTGCCGGGTGCCGACCTCTCCCGTACCGTCGGCTGGTTCACCGCCCTCCATCCCGTACGGCTCGACCCGGGCGACGTCGCCGATGCGGAACTGACCGCCCCGGGACCGTTCATCGGGCGGGCACTCAAGCAGATCAAGGAGCAGCTCCGCGCCCTGCCCGACCACGGCATCGGCTTCGGCATGCTCCATCGGCTCACCCCGGAGGGCGGCCGGCTCAGCCATCCCGCACCGGAGATCGGGTTCAACTATCTCGGCAGGTTCGATGCCGCACTCCCCGGGGAGCAGGCGCCCACCGCCGACTGGACGGTCGTGCCCGGCGCGGCCGGTCCGCAGCCGCGGGACCCGGAGATGGCCGTCGGGCACGCGCTGGAGATCAACGCCGTCACCGAGGACCTGCCGGCCGGGCCCGAACTCACCGCGACCTGGACCTGGCCCGACGCCTTGTTCGCAGAGCAGGACGTCCGCGCGCTGGCTACGGCGTGGTTCCGCATGCTGCGTGCGCTCGCCGAGCATGCCGAGGCACCGGACGCCGGGGGATACACCCCGTCCGACCTCTCCCTGGTGTCACTGAGCCAGGACGAAATCGACGACCTGGAAGCAGAATTGAGGGAACTCGCATGACGAACTCCACGAAGACCCCTGTGAAGGCCGCCACGAAGACTCCTGCGAAGGCCTCGGGGCTCGAGGACGTCCTGCCGCTCTCGCCGCTCCAGGAAGGGCTCCTCTTCCACGCCCTCGCGGACGAGGACGGAACGGACGTCTACAACACCCAGCTGGTCATGGCGCTCGAAGGCCCCCTCGACCCGGCCCGGATGCGTGCGGCGGCGACCGCCCTGCTGCACCGGCACGCCAACCTGCGGGCCGCCTTCCGGCAGCGGGCGAACGGACAGGCCATCCAGGTGATCCACCGCGAGGTCACGCTTCCCTGGGCGGAGGTGGACCTGTCGGGCCTGTCCGGCGACGCACGGCACACCGCCCTGGACGCCCTGCTCGCCGAGGACCGTGGCCGCCGCTTCGACCTCGCGGTGGCCCCGGCCGCCCGCTTCACCCTGGTCCGGGCCGAAGCGGAGCTCCACCAACTGGTTTTGACGAACCATCACATCCTGCTCGATGGCTGGTCCGCGCCGATCGTCCAGCGGGAGCTGCTGACGCTGTACGCGGAGGGCGGCGCCCCCACGCAGCTGCCTCCCGTCACCCCGTACCGCACCTATCTGGCTTGGCTCGCCGGGCGCTCCGCGGCCGGCTCCGCCCCCCAGGAAGCCGCCAGGGAGGCCTGGACCGAGGCGCTGGCCGGGTTGCCGGCCCCGACGCTGGTCGCCGCGGCCGACGAGGAGCGCACCCCGCTGCTGCCCGAGTACGCCACCGCCCGCCTCGACGCGGAGCGGACCGCGGCCCTCATCGCGGCGGCACGCGCCAACGGGCTGACGGTCAACACACTCCTCCAGGGCATGTGGGCACTGGTGCTGGGCGCGCTGACCGGCACCGACGACGTGGTGTTCGGCTCGGTCGTGTCCGGGCGCCCGCCGGAGATACCCGGCATCGAGACCATGGTCGGTCTCTTCATCAACACCGTGCCGGTACGGGTCCGGCTCGACCGTTCCGCCACGCTCACCGCCCAGCTGGCCCGCCTCCAGGACGAGCAGAGCGGACTCCTGGACCACCAGCACCTGCGTCTTGGCGAGCTCCAGCGGCTGGCCGGCCACGGAGACCTCTTCGACACGGCCCTCACCGTCGAGAACTACCCGGGTGGCGGCGCCACACCCCCCTCCTACGCGGGACTGCGGGTCCGCGAGGTCTCCGGCAAGGACGCTGCCCACTACCCGCTGCGCATGATCTCCGGCATCGAGGGGGACCGGCTGCTGCTGCGACTCGAATACCGGCCCGACGTCTACGCGGCCCCGGCGGCCGAGATGCTGGTCGCGCACGCCGTACGCCTGCTCGAAGCCATGGCGGAGCGCCCGGGGCGCCCGGTCGGGGAACTGCCCGTGCTCGACGCGGCGCAGCGGGCGGCCCTGCCCGCTGCGCCGGCGGCGGCCGCCCGGGGCGCCGGAGAGGAGCGGGCTCCGCGGCCCCGGCGCTCCGGACGCACACCGCAGGAGGAGATTCTGTGCGGGCTGTTCGGCGAGGTCCTCGGCAGGGAGAAGGTCACCGGCGACGACAACTTCTTCCAGTGCGGCGGGCATTCCCTGTCCGCCGTCAAGCTGCTCGGCCGGGTCCGTGCCGCGTTCGGTGTCTCGCTGCCGGTCCGGGAGCTCTTCGAGGCCCCCACCCCCGCCTCACTCGCCCTGCGTCTCCAGGGCGGGGCGCGGACCGGCCCCGCCCTGGAGAGCGCCGAGCGCCCCGCACACGTGCCGCTGTCCTTCGCCCAGCAACGGCTCTGGTTCATGCACCGGCTGGAGGGTCCCAGCGCCACGTACAACATCCCCATTCCGCTGCGGCTCACCGGCGCCCTCGACCTGCCCGCGCTGACCGCGGCGCTCGGTGACCTCATCGCCCGGCACGAGACGCTCCGCACGGTGTTCCCGGAGAGCGACGGCACCCCGCGCCAGGTGGTGCTGCCGCTGACCGAGCCCGTGGTCGAGGTCCGTGACACCCCCGCCGGTGAAGCGGCGCAGGAACTGCTCGATGCCGCGCGGTACGCATTCGACCTCACGACCGAGACGCCCCTGCGCTGCACCGTGCTGCGCATGGCGCCGGACGAGCACGTCCTGCTGCTCCTGGTCCACCACATCGCGGGGGACGGCAGTTCCGTCGCCCCGCTGCTGCGGGATCTCGCCGAGGCCTACGCGAGCCGGTGCGGCGGCGCCGCGCCGGACTGGTCGCCGCTGCCGGTCCAGTACGCCGACTACGCGCTCTGGCAGCGTGCCGTGCTGGGCGACCCGGAGGACCCCGACAGCCTGCTGGCCCGGCAGCTCGACTTCTGGCGCACCGCCCTCGCCGGCACCCCCGGACAGCTCGAACTGCCCACGAACCGGGCCCGGCCCGCCGTCGCCGACTACCGGGGCGCGTCCGTCGCCTTCAGCCTGGGGGCCGAGGCGCACCGCCGCCTCGCGGACCTTGCGAGGGCCCGACAGAGCACGCTTTTCATGACGGTGCAGGCCGGGCTTGCCGCGCTCCTCAGCGCCGTGGGCGCCGGTGACGACATTCCGATCGGCACGGCAGTGGCGGGACGCACGGACCCGGCGCTCGACGACCTTGCCGGGTTCTTCGTCAACACGCTGGTGCTGCGCACCGACACCTCGGGGGACCCCGGGTTCGGTGAACTGCTGGGCCGGGTCCGCGAGGCCGATCTGGCCGCCTACACCCATCAGGACCTGCCGTTCGAACGGCTCGTCGAGGCGCTCAACCCGGCACGGTCCTCCGCCCATCCGCTGTTCCAGGTGATGCTGGCGTTCCAGAACACGGCGCGGCCCGACATCCGGCTCCCCGGCCTGGACATCGAGTTCGAGGGATTCGGGGTGGGCGTCGCCCGATGCGACCTCTCCTTCTCCGTCGCCGAGACGCACGACGCCGACGGCAGTCCCGCCGGACTGACCGGCATCGTCGAGTACGCCACGGCGCTCTTCGACCCGCAGAGCGCGCAGGCACTGGCCGACCGCTTCGTGCGGCTGCTCACCGCCGTCGCCGCCGACCCGGCCCTGCCGCTCAGCCGCATCGAGCTGCTCTCCGCCGCCGAGCGCGCGGCGGAGCTGGATGCCGGGCTGGGCGTGCCGGCGCCCGTGGCCCCTTCGACGCTGCCCGCCCTGTTCGCCGGGCAGGTGGCCCGCACACCGGATGCCCCGGCCGTCCAGCACGGGCACCTCGTCCTCGGATACGCCGAACTGGACGCGCGCTCCACCCGGCTGGCCCACCGGCTCCGCGCCCTGGGCGCCGGACCCGAGACGACGGTGGCGCTCGCGCTGCCGCGCTCCGCGGATCTCGTCGTCGCGATCCTGGCGGTGTCGAAGGCGGGCGCCGCCTATCTCCCGCTCGACCCGGACTACCCCGAGCAGCGCATCGGCCTGATGCTGGCGGACACCGAGCCGCAGTGCGTCCTCACCACGGCCGGTCACGCCGGGCGGCTGCCCGCCGGGACCGCGGCCGTCCTCCTGCTGGACGGCCCGCAGCCGGCCGGCACCGCTCAGGACGCGGCGCCCCCGGTCGTGGAACTGCTCCCCGACCACCCCGCGTACGTCATCTACACGTCGGGCTCCACCGGTACGCCCAAGGGCGTGGTCGTCACCCACCGGGGACTGGCCGCCCTGGCCGCCACCCACCGTGACCTGCACGGGGCGGGGCCGGGTAGCCGGGTGCTGCAGTTCGTCTCCCCGAGCTTCGACGTGTCGGTCGCCGAACTCACCATGGCACTGCTCACCGGAGGCTGCCTCGTCATCCCGGAGCAGGTGCCCGTCGGGGAGGAACTCGCGGAGTTCCTGCGCACCGAACGGATCACCCACGCCCACCTGCCGCCCGCTGTGCTCGCCGGCCTGCCCGAGACCGAGCTGCCCGACCTGGCCACCCTGATGTCCGGCGGCGAGGCCGGCACCCCCCGGCTGGTGGAGCGCTGGGCCCCCGGCCGGCGCATGGTCAACGCCTACGGGCCGACCGAGGCGACCGTCGAGGTCACCCAGTGGGCCATGGACCCCGCGGAGACCGGCCGCCAGCCCATCGGGCATCCGCTGCCCGGCGTGCGCGTCTACCTGCTGGACGCCCGTCTGCGTCCCGTGGCGCCCGGCGTGCCCGGCGAGTTGTACATCGGCGGAAGCGGCCTGGCCCGCGGCTACCAGCACCGTGCGGGGCTCACCGCGGGCCGCTTCGTCGCCGACCCGTTCGGACCGGCGGGGGAGCGGATGTACCGGACAGGCGATCTGGGTTCCCGCCGCAGGGACGGGCGGATCGACTTCCTCGGCCGTAGCGACGGACAGGTCAAGCTCCGCGGGTTCCGGATCGAACTCGGCGAGATCCAGGCGGCCCTGACCCGGCTGCCCGACGTGGTGGCGGCGGCTGTCACCGTACGCGAGGACCGGCCGGGCGACCGCAGACTCGTCGCCTACACGGTGCTCCGCGACGGGAGCGCCGGCGCCGCCACGATCAGGACGGCACTCGCCGGTGAACTCCCCGAACACATGGTGCCCTCCGCCGTCGTCCCGCTCGACCGGCTGCCCCTGACCCCCAACGGCAAGCTCGACGTACGCGCACTGCCCGCACCCGCGGACCACCACGGAACGTACCGGGCACCGCGCACCGCCCGTGAAGAGGTGATGTGCCGGCTCTACGCCGAGATCCTCGGAGTCGACACCGTCGGCATCGACGACAACTTCTTCGAACGGGGCGGACATTCGCTGCTCGCCTCCCGGCTGGCAGGGCTCATCACCCAGGTGCTCGGCGCCGTCACCCCGGTACGGGCCGTGTTCGAGGCGCCGACACCGGCCGCCCTGCTCCACCGTATCGACACCGAGGGGGGCGAGGCCGGGGGCGGCGGGTTCGACGTACTGCTCCCGCTGCGCACCACGGGCGAGAGCGCCCCGCTGTTCTGCGTCCACCCGGTGGGCGGGCTCAGCTGGTGCTACTCGGGCCTGCTGCGCACCCTGGACACGGACACCCCCGTGTACGGGCTCCAGTCACGGGGCGTGGACGGGGAGACCCCCACGGCCGAGTCGATGCGGGGCATGCTCGACGACTACGTGGCGCAGATCCGGTCCGTCCGCCCGCACGGCCCCTACCACCTGCTGGGATGGTCCCTCGGCGGCACGCTCGCCCAGGCACTCGCCGCCGAACTCCAGCAGCGTGGCGAGGAGGTGGGGCTGCTCGTCCTCCTCGACGCCTATCCGGTGGAGGAGGAGCGCCGGGTGGAGATGGAGGCCCGGCAGATCCTCGTCGACATGTACCAGGCCTACGCGCGCATGCACGGCGAGGACGACACCCTGCCTGCCGCCGAGGACGCCGTGCGGGCCGGCATTGTCGCCTACATGGGGCGCAGCGACGGGGAGGTGCGCCACCTCGACGAGAAGCAGCGCGGTGACGTGCTGAACGTTCTGGTCAACAACGTGCGACTGGCGTCCCCGACGGAACCGGCGCCGTACAAGGGCGATGTGCTGCTGGTCGCGGCGGAGGAGAACGTGCGCGAATGGGCCCACCCGCAGGGATGGGAGCCGTATCTCTCCGGTGAGTTCGAGCGTGTCGGAGTCGCCGCCACGCACGAGGCGATGATGGCGCCCGGACCCGCCTCGGAAATCGGCCGGATTCTTTCCACGCGTCTTTGAGCGAAGCGCACGGGCCGGTGCCGGGTCTCCCTTACGAGGAGGCCCGGCACCGGGCTTTTTCACCTCCCGGCCGATGAGAAGTGAACCGATACTCCGTCGATAAGGCCCCTCCATAGTGTTTCGGACATCAACGTGAAGTCGTCCCCGGCTCACGGAAATGACGGGTACTTCGGGTGGAGGCACGCAGGTGAAGCGGTGCGCGGACGACAAGGACGGAGAGGCCGGCCGGGAGTACTGGCGCGGTGTCCTGGACGCGGGGGGTTTCACTCCGCTGCCCCGGTGGACCGCGGCCGGCGACTGCGCGGACGAGAGCGCTGCGGCCTTCGCCGAGCACCGGACACCGCTCGCCGGCACCCCGGTCACGGCCCCCGCGCTCCTGGCGGCACACGCCAAGGTGATCGCTGCCCTGACCGGCGACAGCGAGACGCTCACCGGATTCCGGCAGGCCGGCCAGGACGCCCTCCCCGTCCGTATCAACACCGCGGACGGCACCTGGGACGACCTCGTCGGCGCCGCACGGGCCGGCGTCGCCGCGCTCGCGCGGTACGCCGGCCAGGCACCCGACTCCACCGGCACGCACGGCGGAAGCGCCCTCTTCGACTCCCTCGTGACCGCACCCGGGGCCGGTGCCCACGCACCGGCGCCTGCCGGTACGGTCCTCGACGTCCACACGGACGGCGACGACCTCGTCGTACGCCACCGCACAGACACGCTCGACGCCGCGGCGGCGGCCCGGATCGCCGGGTACTACCTGACCGCGCTGCGCCGCACCGCCGAGGACTCCGGCGCCCCGCACGGCGAACGGTCCCTGCTCTCCGACGCCGAGCTCCGCCACCAGACCGAGGAACTGGCGGGCCCCGAGCGGGAGGTTCCCGACCGCAGGTTCCACGAACTCTTCGAGGCGCGGGTACGGAGCCACCCCGGGGCCGTCGCCGCCGTACTGGACGGCCGCTCGCTCACGTACGCGGAGCTCAACGAGCGGGCCAACCGGGTCGCCTGGGCTCTGCGGCTCGGCGGGCTGTGGGACGAGGACGTCGTCGCGGTCGTCACCGAACGCGATCTGGAGTGGCTGGCCGCGGTCATCGGCGTGTTCAAGGCGGGCGGTGTCTACCTCCCGGTCGAGCCGCACTTCCCGGCTGCCCGGATCGCGGCCGTACTCACCCGCAGCGCCTGCCACACCGTGCTCACTACCCGGGAGGTGTGCCCGGCCCTGGACCGGGCCGTCGCCGAGTCGGGGGCCGATCCGGTCGTCACCTTCCTCGACGAGCTCCCGGCCGGGCTGCCCAGCACCGACCCGCGATTCCCGGTCCCCGGCGACGCGGCCGCGTACATCTACTTCACCTCGGGCTCTACCGGCGAGCCCAAGGGTGCGGTGTGCGAGCACGCCGGGTTCGTCAACCATCTGCTCGCCAAGATCGAGGACCTGGGCGTCACCGAGGGCACCGTCGTCGCCCAGACCGCGCCCCAGTGCTTCGACATCTCCCTGTGGCAGCTGGTCGCCGCGCTCGTGACCGGCGGCACCACCCACATCGTCGCCCAGGAAGCGGTCCTGGACGTGGGCAGGTTCGTCGAGACGCTGCGGGTCGGCCGGGTCGAGGTGGCTCAGCTCGTCCCGTCGTACCTGGAAGTCCTCCTCACCTATCTGAACGACGACGGCAGAACCGCGCTGCCGGACCTGCGCGCGGTCTCCGCGACCGGCGAGGCACTCAAGAAGGAACTCGTCGAGCGCTGGTTCACCTCCTTCCCCGGCGTCACGCTGTGCAACGCGTACGGACTCACCGAGACGTGCGACGACACCAACCACGAGGTCATGCACCGCCCCCCGGCCGGCTCCTCCGTGCCGCTCGGCAGACCCGTCCGCAACGTCAGGGTGTACGTCGTCGACGAGCGGCTCCAGCCGGTACCGCTGGGGTCGCCCGGCGAGATCGTCTTCTCCGGTGTGTGCGTGGGCCGCGGATACGTGAACGACGAGGTGCGCAGCAAGGCCGCCTTCATGACCGACCCGCACCGGCCCGGCGAACGGCTCTACCGCTCGGGGGACTTCGGTCGCTGGATGCCGGACGGAAGGCTCGAGTTCCACGGCAGGCGCGATGCCCAGCTCAAGATCCGGGGCTTCCGGATCGAGATCGGTGAGATCGAGAACCGGCTGCTGGAGGTGGCCGGGGTGCGGGACGGTGCGGTGGTCGCCGCAGGCCGCGGCGACGCCCGCACCCTCGTCGGGTACTACACCGGCGCGGACGGCCCGCACCCGGACGAGGTCCGGGACCGGCTCGCGGACACCCTCCCCGCCTACATGGTCCCCGCGCGGCTGGAGCGCCGGCCCACGCTGCCGCTCACCTCCAACGGCAAGACCGACCGGAAGGCCCTGACCCGGGAGGCGGAGGGAGCCGGGGACCACCCGGCCGCGCACAACCCGGCGGGTGCCGGGAGCCGGGCCCCGGGCACCCGGAGCGAGGCCCGGCTGGCCGCACTGTGGGCGGACGTGCTCAAGGTGCCGGTCGAGCGCATCGGCCGCACCGCCCACTTCTTCGAGATCGGCGGCACCTCGCTGACCGCCGTACGCCTCGCGATCGCACTCGAACGGCTCGTCACGGTCGGGGAACTGGCCCGTACACCGGTCCTCCGCGACCTGGCGGCCCTGCTGACCGAGCGTCTCGCCGAGCGGGCCGACGCCCCCACCGCCGCTGTCGGCTGAACCGGCGCCGAAGCCCGTACGACACCCCGCGCCACCCGTCACCGAGGGAGACACCGGAGAGATGACGTCCGTACTCGAAGCCACCGCGGAAGCGGAGTACGACCCGGTAAAGGCACCACCTCCGGGCGGTGTCGCCGTCCTGCGCGCCCCGGACCCCGCCGACGCGGCCTCCTGGGCCGCGGAGCAGCGCACCACCGTGCTGCGCGCCCTCGCCGAACACGGTGCCGTGCTGCTGCGCGGCCTCGCCGTCACCACTCCCGAGGCCGTCGAAGCCGTCTCCCGTGCGCTGGGCGTCGACCCCGTGCAGGAGCGGGAGCGCTTCGCCGGCCGCCGCTCCTACCGTCCCGGTGTGCAGGGATCCTCCGAATGGCCCCCGGACGAACCGATGTGCATGCACCACGAGTTGAGCTACGCCGCCGAGGTGCCCGCCCTCGCCGTCTTCGGCTGCCTCATCGCGCCCCGGGAAGGCGGCGCGACCGCCGTCGCCGACGCCCAGGAGGTGCTGAGCGCCCTGCCCGCCGGGCTCGTCGCCCGGTTCGCCCGCGAGGGATGGCAACTGACACGCACCTACCGTGAGGTCGGTGTCGCCTGGACCGAGGCCTTCGGCACCGACGACCCGGGACAGGTGGCCGAGTACTGCGCCGCGTCAGGGATCGAGCACGCCTGGCTGGACGACGGCGCCCTGCGCACCCGCCAGCGCCGGTCTGCGGTGAGCGACCACCCGGTCAGCGGAAGGCCCCTCTGGTTCAACCAGATCGCCTTCCTGAACGAACTCACTCTCGACCCGATGATCCGCGAGTACCTCACGGATGTGTACGGCGCCGACTCGCTTCCCTTCACCACCGCGCACGGCGACGGCACACCGATCTCCGCCGAGGTGATCGCCACGATCAACCAGGCCTACGGAGGCGCCACCCGGCGCGAGCCGTGGCAGGCCGGCGACGTCCTGCTGGTGGACAACATCCGGATGGCGCACAGCCGCGAGGAGTACCGGGGCGAGCGCGAGATCGTCGTGATCCTCGGCAACCCGACCCGGCTCGCCGGCCACGTCATGGACCTGAACTGACCTCCGTACCACCATCCGCACCCCTACGGGAGAGCCCCGCATGACACCGAGTCCCACCTTCGCCGTGATACCGGGAGCCGAGGTCGACCGTGTCCTCGACGGCCGGCACCAGGACGTCGTCGACCTCGTGGAGGCCGCCTACCGCACCCACGGCGAGGGCGACACCGTCAACCCGCCCTCGTACTTCCTGCGCTTCCCCGACCGGCCCACATCCCGCATCATCGCGCTGCCCGCCTCGATCGGCGGGGACGCCCCCGTCGACGGCCTGAAATGGATATCCAGCTTCCCGGAGAACGTGGCGGCGGGCCTGCCCCGCGCGTCCGCCGTGCTCATCCTCAACGACCCGGAGACCGGCTATCCGCTGGCCTGCCTCGAAAGCTCCATCATCAGCGCCACCCGGACCGCCGCCTCGGCCGCACTCGCCGCCGACGTCCTGACCCGGGGCCGCGCACGCCCCCGCACCATCGGCTTCTTCGGCGTCGGACTCATCGCGCGCTACCTCCACACCTATCTGGCGGGCACCGGCTGGGAGTTCGACGAGTGCGGTGTGCACGACCTCTCGCGCGAGCACGCCGACGGCTTCGCCGACTACCTGGAGCGCTCCGGTTCGGCCGGCACGGTCACCGTGCACGACAGCGCCGAGAAGCTGATCCGCTCCTGCGACATCGTCGTCTTCGCCACCGTCGCGGGGGAGCCGCACGTCACCGAGAGCGAATGGTTCGCACACAACCCACTCGTGCTGCACATCTCTCTCCGTGACCTGTCGCCCGACGTCGTGCTCGCGGCCACGAACATCGTGGACGACGTCGAGCACTGTCTCAAGGCCAATACTTCCCTGCACCTGGCCGAACAGCGGACCGGGAACAGGGACTTCGTGCACGGCACCCTCCACGACGTGCTCACCGGAGCAGTCGAGCCGGCCACCGACCGTCCGGTGGTCTTCTCACCGTTCGGCCTCGGCGTCCTCGACCTCGCGCTCGGCAGGCATGTCTACGACACCGTGCGCGCCGCGGGGGAACTGGCGGTCGTCGACGGCTTCTTCCATGACATGAGCCGTTACGGCTGACCTTTCCGCCTTCACGTCCAAGCCCGAACGCGGGAGGCAGCGTGCCGATCATCTCGGCTCCGCAGGAATTCAACGAGGACGACCTCTACATAGATCTGAGGCCCGTTCTCGGCACTTCGCTCTTCCTCAAGTGCGAGGGATTCAATTTCTCAGGTTCCATCAAACTCAAACCCGCCCTGGCCATGGTCGAGGCGGCTGAACGCAGCGGGGTGCTCACCCCCGGCTCGATTCTTGTGGAGTCCTCGTCCGGGAACCTCGGCGTGGCGCTCAGCATGATCGCGGCGAGCAAGGGCTACCGCTTTCTCTGTGTCACCGACTCCCGCTGCAATCTTTCCTCGCGGCGGCTGATGGAGGCCCTGGGAGCCGATGTCCACATCGTCACCGAACCCGATCCGGAGGAGGGGTTCCTCGGAGCGAGACTGGCCCAGGTGCGCGCCCTGTGCGCCGCCGACCCCCGGCACGTCTGGCTCAACCAGTACACGAACTCCGACAACTGGCGGGCTCACTACCGCTGGACCGCGCCTCCCATCGCCCGGGACTTCCCCGGCCTGGACGTGCTCTTCGTGGGAGCCGGCACCACCGGCACCCTGATGGGGTGCGCCCGCTGGTTCAAGGAGCGCCGTCCGCACGTGCGCATCATCGCCGTGGACAGCGTGGGCTCCGTGACCTTCGGCGGCCCGCCGGAAACCCGGATGATTCCCGGCCTCGGCGCGGGGGTGCGCCCGGAGATCCTCGACGAGGCGTACATCGACGAGGTGGTGCTGGTCCCGGAGACCGACACCGTCCGGATGTGCCACCGGCTGGCCGGCCGCGGCTTCCTCTTCGGCGGATCCACCGGGACCGTCGTCGCGGGAGCGGCCTCCTGGCTGGAGGCCCACGACGCCGAACGCGCCGGGACGACCGCGGTCACCATCTCGCCCGACCTGGGTGAGCGCTATCTGGACACCGTCTACCAGACCAACTGGGTGCAGGGCATCTACGGCAGCACCGCCCTGAGTCCGCAGGACGTCACCGAGCAGGCTGCGGCCTGACCGCCCGTCCCCCGGGCCCCTTCTTATCGACAGCCGTACGGACCACCCGTACGGCAGGAAGCGAGCGCGTCATGACCAATCCGTTCGAGGACACCGAGGGGCGCTACCTCGTGCTGATGAACGACGAGGACCAGTTCTCCCTGTGGCCCGCCTTCGCGGAGGTCCCCGCCGGCTGGCGGGTCGCCCGGGAGGAGGGCAGCCACGCGGAGAGCCTGGCCCACATCGAGGAGCACTGGACCGACATGCGTCCGCGTTCCGTGGCCGAGGCGATGTCCCGTGCCGGTCGCTCCTAGCCCCTGGGCCCGGGCCCGGCTGATGGATTTGCTGGCCTTCGCGCCCCACCCCCACCGGTTCATCGGGCATCCGCCGCAGGGGGCGACCGACCTGGCGAGTCTGTTGCGCGGTCACCCCCTGCGGCAGGCGGCGAAATCACTGGTGATCCGGGTCGCCCTGAAGGGCAAGAAGCGGCAGTACGTGCTCGCGGTGGTGCGCGGGGACCACCGCGTCGATCTCGACGCGGTGTGCGCGGCGGTCGGCGGAGTCCGTGCGGGCTTCGCCGACCGGGCCAGCGCGGAACGGCTCACGGGCTGCGTCAGCGGTTCCATCGTGCCGTTCTCGTTCCATCCGGACCTGCACGTGGTCGTGGACCCCGGCCTGCTGGCGCAGGACGAGATCTACTTCAACGCCGCCCGGCTCGATCAGTCGGTTGCCCTGTCCGCGCACGCCTACCGGGCCCTTGCCGAACCCCGGGTGGCACCGATCGCGGACCGGCCCGGCACCACGGGCCTCTTCGCCCCGCCCGTCGCGCGGGCCGCGTGAACCCGGCCGCACCACCGAGGACGTACAGGACCACCAGGAAGGCGAAGCACAGATGACAGCAACCATCCACTCCACCGGCGCCACGACCCCCGTGGCCGACATGACCGACCGGGCCGGGGCCATCGCCGATGTGGCCCGGACAATCCCCACGGCCGCCGGCGACCGCGTCGACGACCGAGCCTGGGTCGCCGCCGCCCGGCACGCCTGGTCCGACCTCCCCGTGGAACTCCGGCGCACGCTGAGGGACTTCCGCCGTGACTCGGGCCCCACGGGAACCCTGCTGGTACGCGGGCTCCCGGTGGGGGACGCCGGCCTGCCGCCCACCCCCGCGGCCGCCGGCTCCGTGCAGCGCACCGCGGCGCTGCCCGCCGCACTGCTGCTGATGATCGCCGGCGGGCTCGGCGACCCGGCGGCGTTCCGTCCCGAGAAGGGCGGTGCGCTCGTGCAGGACGTCGTCCCGGTGCCGGGACAGGAGGACTTCCAGGGCAACGCCGGATCGGTGCTGCTCACCTTCCACACCGAGAACGCCTTCCACCCCCACCGCCCCGACTTCGTCATGCTCCTGTGCCTGCGCGCCGACCACGAGGGCATCGCCGGACTCCGCACCGGCTGCACCCGTCAGGTGCTGCCGCTGCTCTCGGCGGACGGCCGTGAGGCGCTGTTCAGTCAGGAGTTCCGCACCGCCGCCCCGCCGTCCTTCGGTGCGGCCTCGGGGGCCACCGAAGCGCACGCCGTCCTGTTCGGGGCGCCCGACGACCCCGACGTACGGGTCGACTTCGCGGCCACCGAGCCGCTCACCCCGCGTGCCGGACGCGCCCTGCTCGAACTCCAGGAGCTGTTCGACCTGACCGCACGGACCGCCCTGCTGGAACCCGGTGACCTGGCCGTCGTCGACAACCGGGTCACCGTCCACGGCCGGACCGCGTTCCGGCCCCGCTACGACGGCAACGACCGCTGGCTGCAGCGCAGTTTCATCCTCAGCGACCTGCGCCGCTCCCGCGGCCTGCGAGACGCGGACGGCTACGTACTCGGCTGAGAAGACCGGAAAGCGAGAAGCCCTTGACCACGTTGCTGAAATCCCCGGCGGCGCCGTGCGCCCCGCAGTACCGGCCACCGCCCGCCATCCACGTCCACATCGAGGAGACCCCCCTCCCGGAACACCGCCCGCTCGACCTGTGCACCGCCCTGCGCGAGATCCACGGCGACGACGTCTTCCTGCTGGAGTCGCCGCAGGGCCCGCAGCAGGACTGCACATCGGCGGTCATCGGCTACGACCGGCTCGCCGAGATCCGCATCCACCCCGGGCACATCACCGTCACCGGGACCGAGGCCGTCGCCACCGCTCTGTTCGCGGTGGCCGACGGGCTCGGTCTGGGCCCGCCGGTTGCCGGCTCCCTGCGCATCGACGGGCAGGGCCAGGCCCTGGAGCTGCTCGCAGCCGCTCAGAACCTGTTCGCGTTGCACACCGAACAGCCTGTGGACTCCTACGTGTTCGGGTTCCTGGCCACCCTCGGCTACGGGACCGCCTGGCACCTGGAGGACCTTCCCCCGCGCACGGGCGCCACCGGACCGGACTGCGTGCTGGCCCTCTACCGCAACACCGTCCGGTACGACACGAGCACCGGCAGGGCCCTCCACTTCCGGGCCCGGGCAGCAGAGTTCCCGCAGCCCGCGCCGTTCGACATCGTGGAGGCGGCGCGTGCCGCGGCGGACGCCGTCGAGGAGCCCGTACCGGCCGCGCCCGCACCGCTGTCCGTGCGCGACAGCGCCGACCGGGAGACCTTCCTCGCACGCGCCGGCCGTTGCCTGGAGCACATCGGTGTCGGTGACATCTACCAGATCCAGATCGGGCACCGGATCGACGTCACCACCGCGCTGACCCCGCTCGACGCCTACCGGCGGCTGCGGGACCGCAACCCGTCCCCGTACATGTATCTGGTGCCGCACGCCGGCGCCACACTCATCGGCGCCAGCCCCGAGCTGCTGTTCAAGACCGAGGGCGAACGCATCGTGATGCGGCCCATCGCCGGAACCACCCGGCGCAGCGGTGACACCGAGGCCGACGCGCGGCGCGTCACCGAACTGCTCGCGAGCGAGAAGGAACGGGCCGAGCACGTGATGCTCGTCGACCTGTGCCGCAACGACATCGGGCGTGTCTGTGTGCCGCAGACGCTGACCGCCGGACGTCTGATGGAGGTGGAGGCGTTCTCCCACGTCTACCACCTGGTCTCCACCGTCGAAGGGCGGCTTGCCCCGGAGGCCGACGTGTGGTCGGCGCTCCGGGCGACGTTCCCCGCGGGGACGGTGACCGGCGCACCGAAGATCCGCGCCATGGCGATCATCGAGGAGCTGGAGACCGAGCCGCGTGGCATGTACGCGGGAGCCGTCGGCCTGGTCGATGTGCGCGGCTGGGGGCAGTTCGCGCTCTGCATCCGCACGATCGTGCGCGACGGGCCGGTCTACTCCACTCAGAGCTGTGCCGGCATCGTCGCCGACTCGGCCCCCGAGGCCGAGTGGCGCGAGACCCTGCACAAGATGGGGGCCGCGTACTGGGCGTTGACCGGCGAGGAACTGTCGGCTGTCGCGGAGGCGGGAGACCTGCCGGTCACCGTGCCGGGCGGCCCGGACGGCGGACCCCGGGGAGGTGGGTCCCGGTGAGGATCCTGCTGGTGGACGCCTATGACAGCTTCACCCACATCATCGACCAGTACCTGCGCGGCCTCGGCGCCCGTACCGACGTCGTCAGGGCACGCTCCGAATCGCCCGGGCAGCTCGCCGCCCGACGCCCCGACGCCGTCGTGCTCGGCCCGGGCCCCGGGCACCCCGCGGACTCCGGGCACGTCGAGCTGGTGCACGCGTTCGCCGGGCAGGTGCCGCTGCTCGGCATCTGCCTCGGTCACCAGGCGATCGGTCTGGCCCACGGCGCCCGGGTGAGTGTCGCGGGCCGGCTCAAACACGGCAAGACGAGCCCGGTCCGGCACGACGGAACAGGTCTTTTCGCCGGACTCGCCACTCCGATGACCGCCACGCGCTACCACTCGCTCGTCGTCGAGGACCCGCTGCCCCTGGAACTGGAGGCCACGGCCCACGCCGAGGACGACGGAGCGCTGATGGGCCTGCGCCACCGTGAACTGCCGGTCGAGGGTGTTCAGTTCCATCCCGAGAGCATCACCACCGTCGGCGGTATGCGGCTGATGGCGAACTTCCTCGAAATGGCCCGCCGGTCCGTGCCGGCGCCGGTCTCCTGATCCTTTCCGTCGTCCTTCCGCCCGAACGAGGAGTAGTCCCGTGGTCTACCAGGACCTGTGGCGCGACCTGCCCGCAGCCCAACAGCCCGACTGGCCCGATCCGAAAGCCCTGGACGCGGTCCGCGCCGAACTCGGCGCGGCGGTGCCGCTCGTCGTCGCCGACGAGTGCGAACTCCTCAAGCGGCGGCTCGCCGCCGTGGCCGGGGGAGAAGCATTCCTGCTCCAGGGCGGGGACTGCGCCGAGACCTTCGCCGAGGCCACGGCCGACGCGGTGCGGGGGAAGGTGCGCACCCTTCTCCAGATGTCGCTCGTCCTCACCTACGCGGCCTCCGTCCCCGTGGTCAAGGTGGGCAGAATGGCGGGCCAGTACGCCAAGCCCCGCTCCCGTCCCACCGAGACCCGCGGCGACGTCACCCTGCCCGCCTACCGCGGCGACGCCGTCAACGGATTCGGATTCACGGAGGAACAGCGCACCCCCGACCCGCTACGCCTCCAGCACATGCACCGCTCCGCCGCCGCGACCCTCAACCTGGTCCGCGCCTTCACCACCGGCGGTTACGCGGACCTGCGCCAGGCCCACGCCTGGAACCAGGACTTCGTCGCGGGATCCCCGGCGGGTGTGCGCTACAGCGAACTCGCCGACCAGATCGGCCGGGCGCTCACCTTCATGAAGGTCTGCGGCGCCGACGAGGGCATCGCCCGTGCCGTGGAGTTCTTCGTCAGCCACGAAGGGCTGCTCCTCGACTACGAGGACGCCCTCACCCGCACCGACCCGGAGACCGGCCGCACCTACGCGACCAGCGGGCACCTCCTGTGGATCGGCGAGCGCACCCGGGACATCGACGGCGCGCACGTCGAGTACTTCTCCCGGATCCACAACCCCATCGCCGTGAAGCTCGGCCCGACCGCCACGGCGGACGAGGCGCTCGCCCTGATCGACAGGCTCGATCCGGAACGCGAGCCGGGCCGGCTCACGTTCGTCGTGCGCATGGGTGCCAAGGGCGTACGCGACCGGCTGCCTGCCCTCGTGGAGAAGGTCACCGCCGAGGGCGCGCCCGTCGCGTGGGTGTGCGACCCCATGCACGGCAATACGTTCGAGGCGCCCACGGGGCACAAGACCCGGCACTTCGACGACGTCGTCGAGGAGATCACCGGCTTCTTCGAGGTCCACCGCGGTCTCGGTACCCACCCGGGCGGCGTGCACCTGGAGTTCACCGGGGAGGACGTCACCGAGTGTGTGGGCGGCGCGGACGAGCTCCACTTCGAGAACCTCGCCGAACGCTACGAATCCACCTGCGACCCGCGGCTGAACCGCAGCCAGTCCCTCGACCTCGCCTTCCTCATCGCCGAGAGTTACCGATCGCGATGACCGGCCCCACCGGGCCCGGCGAAGGAAGTGAACCCCCATGCGTCTCGTCCTGGCCGAAAGTTCTCCGGTCCTGCGGACCGGCCTGGCTCACGTGCTCGGAGACCTCGGCCATCAGGTGACCGCGGTCCGCGACACGGGGGCGCTGGCGGCGCTCGCCGATACTCACCGCCCCGACGTGCTGCTCGTCGGGACGGCCGCCGCGCCGGTACGGGACGGCGACGCCGTACGGGACGCGCTGGCCGTCCGCCGCAGCCGCCCGGGCACCGGGGTCCTGCTCTACTCGCGGACACCCGAACCGGAAGTGACGGACGCCCTGCTGGAAGCCGGCGGCCCGGGTCTGGGCCATCAGCTGGAGGCGCACATGACGGAGGTGGACCGGCTCGTCGCCGTACTGACCTGGATCGGTGCGGGGCGCACGGCCTTCGATCCGGCCGCCGCGGGTACCGCGGCCGCCGGGCTCGGGGTCCTCAGCCACCGGGAGTCCGAAGTGGTGGCCCTCATGGCGCAGGGGCGCACCAACACCGCCATCGCCGTACGGCTGTGCATCTCGGAGGGCACCGTGGAGAAGCGGATCGCCGCCGTCTTCGCCAAGCTCGAGGTCCCCGGTGGCAGCGGGGACAACCGGCGGGTCCTGGCCGTCCTGCGCTACCTCGACGCCCTGGACCGGACCGGGCCGGGGGCGGGGCGGCGGGAGCTGGTGGCGGCAGCCTGAAGTCCCCGACGGCCGGGCGGGCTCGGTGATCGAGCCCGCCCGGCCGTCGGGGACGGATCGGTCGTTTCACGCGCCGCCCGGTCAGGCAGGCCGGTCCGAACCGATGAACCCGCGCGCCAGACGGACCTGCAGCTTCGCCAGCCGCACGATGATCCACGGCCCCACGAAGAAGGTCACCACGCCTGCCGCGAAGTGCAGCGCGACCACACCGGCCGGGTGGGGTCCGCCCCACGCCGGATCCGGATAGGAGCGCCAGCCCCAGACCGGGTACGTGAGGTTGCGCGCGGAGACGATCAGCCAGCCGGCCACCGCGAGGAAACCCAGCGCGCCCGCGAGCATGTTGAGCACGTAGAAGGCGGCATGGCGGACGAAGCGGTTGTCCCCGGAACGGCGGCCGATCTCCTCGCCCAGCCAGAACCGGGCGCGCACCCGCTCGAAGCCGGGGCCGCACACGGCGACGACGACCAGGACGGCCAGCAGGATCAAGGGGCCCAGTTCCTGGTGGCCGTTGTCCTGTGCCGCCTTCATCGCGTACTGCAGGACCAGGATCAGACTCAGCGCGAGCGGTAGCAGCAGGGTGTACAGCACGTACTTCCAGGTCTGCCGCCGAAACGGCAGACGCAGCAGCCCGCGCAGACCGGCTGGCTCGTCCTGGCGGGCGAGCGGGGCGTGGGGACGGACGGTGTTCGGCATGGGGGGTTTCCTTCCTTGGACGCGGACGCGGAAAGGTGCCCGGTGGGGGCAGGGACCCACCGGGCACAGCGGTCAGGCTGCGGTGGCAGTCTCCTCGATGTCCACCTTCCGCCGGCCCTCGTTGCGCGCGATCGCCAGCAGCTGGAGCGCGATGGAGGTGCCCTGACGCCCCAGTGCTTCGTGATATTGACTCAGGACATCGTTTTCACGGGAGAGTTGGAACTCGTGAAGTCCGGACAGTCGGCGTAGCGTCCGGAGTTGGGAATCAGTGGTAGCGCGTTCCTCGATCAGGGAGATGATCGATCGGTCGAGCGAGGCGAGGTGCGCCTGACGCTCCATGAGCCGGGCGGAGTTGACCGGGGACATTTCAGACCTCCAGGGTGTGCGGTGCTCGCTGGGCAGAGGGCGACGGAATGCGTACGGAGTTGACGGTGACCGGGTCGGGGTCCGCGGGGCCGGGGGAAGCGACGGCGCCGGAAGCGGCCGGGGGACGGACACCGATGGCCTTGAGCAGCGGTCCGGTGAGCGCCGTGGTGGCCAGCGCCATCAGGACCAGGACGGTCAGACCGTTCGAACTGATCAGTCCCGCCTCCCAGCCGATGCCGGCGACGACGACCTCGGTCACCCCGCGGCAGTTCATCAGCGCGCCGAGCCGCAGGGCCTCGTTGCGGGGCATGCCCACCGCCATCGCGGCGCCCCCCGCGCCGGCGAACTTGGACACCGTCGCGGCTGCCACGACACCGACGAGGACCAGCCAGTGCCACGGGTCGAGACCCAGCCCCCGAACGGAGACGTTGAGTCCGACCCCGGCGAAGAACAGGGGCAGCAGCACAGCCAGGGTGAACCCCTGCAACTGCTCGTTCATCCGCTGTGCCGCCCGGGAACCGCGCGGCACAGCGGTGCCGAACAGGAAAGCGCCGATCACCGGATGCAGCCCGATCACCTGGGTGATCGCCGCGTAGGTGACGGCTCCGGCCAGCAGCATCATGGGCAGCAGGAGCTTCGCTCCGCCCTGCCGTTTCTCCGCCGTGAGTACCGCGGCCGCCAGCAGCGGCCGCACGGCCAGCGCGGTCACCGTGACCAGGGCGAGCGTCAGGCCGACCGTGGCGGCGACACTCCCCGTGGCACTCGTCATCGCGAGGATGACCGTGAGCGCCAGCCAGGCCACGCCGTCCCCGACCGCCGCGCCGGCCAGGGCGAACGTCCCGAGTTCGGAGCGGTCCATCCGCAGATCGACCAGGACCCGGGCGAGCACCGGCAGCGCCGTGACCGACAGCGCCAGACCGAAGAACAGGGCATAGCTCGTGTGGTGCCCGGCCGAACCGCGCAGGACATCGGGCGCGGCCACCGCGATACCGAGACCGGCGAGGAACGGGAGCCCCATCCCGCCGAGGACCGTGGCGGCCAGCGCGCTGCTCCCCGCCCTGACCCGCTCCATGCGCAGCTCGCAGCCGAGCAGGAACATGAACGTGACCAGCCCCAGCTGAGCTGCCATGGATATGGTCGACTTCACCTCGGCCGGCAGGAGCCACGCCTGGGCGGACGGCCACACCCAGCCGAGCGCGGACGGCCCCAGGAGCAGGCCCCCCACTATCTCCCCGATCACCGCGGGCTGGCCGAAGCGGCGGAACACCGTACCCAGTAAGTGGCTCAGCAACACGATCACCGCGACGGCCAGCAGGAACCGGGCCGTCGGATCGGCCCCGGAATGCTCACCCCCGCCGCGCACCAGACCGGGCCCCCAGACGACGGTCGCGCTCACCAGGACGACCAGACCGGCCGCCATGCTCACCGCGGGGCGCCGGGACCTGGCCGGGGCTGCGCGCATCGGGCGTGCCGACGACAGGGTCATGACGCCACTCCCTCAGGAGAGGGCCGGGCACCCGGGACCGCGCCGCCGGGCCAGTGCGCGAAGCGGCGCACCCCGTACAGCAGGGGAGTACCCGAGTCCTGGACAACTTCGGTCACTTCGCCCAGCACCATCGTATGATCGCCTATTTCGATCAAGTCGGACACTCGGCAATCGGCCGTGGTGAACGCGTCCTGGACCAGCCAGGGGAGTCCCGCACCGGGTGAAGGCCGCCATTCCACCTGCTCGAACCGGTTCGCGACCGGCTTGGCGAACACCTCGGCGGCGCCCCGACCGCCGTCGTGCAGCAGATTCACCGCGAAGGCGCCATGGGTCCGCAGCGCCCGCAGCGTCTCGCCGCGGGTGTTCAGGCAGACCGAGAGGGTCGGCGGCTCGGAGGTGACGCTGGCCAGGGACGAGCAGGTGAGCCCGCGCGGCAGACCGTCCGGGCCGTAGGTGGTGATCACGGCGACGCCGGTGGGAAACGCGCTCATGAGGGAACGGAACTCGTCCACGGCCACCGGGGCCCGCTCGGCGGCGGCATGGTGGGGTGGCCGCTGCCACGGTCTCACTGAGCGCAGACCCGGACGGGCGTCCGTGGTCCGTGATGCGGGCTGGGCTGGCATTCTCACTCGCCTCCAGGCGCGTATACGGAAGTTCACCGGCAGGGGCGCCGGTACCCGCACGACGGGGGATGTGCGGGCACCGGCGGCAGGAAGGTACGCCCGCGCTCAGTGGATCGAGGCGAGGTACTCGTAGCAGCTGGGAAGTGCGTCGACCAGGCGCTTCGCGTCGCTCTGCACCGCGGCCAGTTCGGCGCGTGCGGCCCTCGGGTCGATGTGCGAGAGCGCGGGCCGCGGCCCGGCGGGCTCGTGCCCGAGGCCCATCAGCATGGTGATCCAGGAGTACTGCTCGAAGCCGTGGTAGGGCTGGTAGATGCTCCGGTCGTCCAGCAGGTGCGAAGCGGCCAGTTCGAGCCGTTCGGCGAGACCGTCCGGCAGGGCGCGGACCTTGGCCTCCTTCCAGTACGGAGTGTCCTCGCGGGCCGCCGCCACGTAGTGGAGAACCAGCAGCTCCTTGACCCCGTCGAGGACCTCGGCGACCCGGCCGTTGTAGTCGTTGCGCAGCTGGGGATCCCAGTTCTCGTCCGGGAAGTTCTTCACCAGCTGCTCGATGCCGTGCTGGATGAAGAAGATGCCGGTCGACTCCAGCGGTTCGACGAACGCGCTGGACAGACCGATGGCGACACAGTTGTTGACCCAGGAACGCTCATTGCGGCCGATGCGCATCCGGATGTGGTTCGCCTCCAGATCCTCCTGGCCGGGGGCGGCGAACTCCCGCAGGGTGCGCTCGGCCTCCTCGGGGGAGCAGAACTGGTCGGAGTACACATAGCCGTGGCCGTTCCGGCCGAACAGCGGAATCGTCCAGATCCAGCCCGCGTCCATCGCGGTCGCCGTCGTGTACGGATTCATGCCCTCGGTGGCCTGGTTCGGCTTGGGGACACGCAGGGCGACGGCCCGGTTGTTCGGCAGCATGTCCTCGAAGGAGAGGAACTTCTCCTCCAGCGTCTTGTTGATCAGCAGTCCGCGGAAGCCCGTGCAGTCGATGAACAGATCGCCGGCCAGGTCACCCTGCTCACGCGTGGTGACATGGCTGATCCAGCCGCGCTCGTCGCGGGCCACGTCGACGACGTCGTCCACGACGTGGCGCACACCCCGGTCGGTGCCGTACGTGGTGAGGAACTTCGCCAGCAGCCCGGCGTCGAAGTGGTACGCGTAGGGGAACTGGGTCCGCTGCTCCTGCAGCGTCGAGCGGCCCAGCGAATCGTCCAGCCCGCCGGCGAACAGCGACCCGTCGAGCATCCGGGGCGAGCGCTGCGCCTCGCACAGATGCGGGGTGAGGTAGACGCCGTGGTCGAAGGGCTTGCTCCGGTCGCCCTCCTTGAGCCACCAGTCGGCGAGGGAGAACCCGTCGGAGGTGCGCAGCCGCTCGAACGGGTGGTAGAAGTGCTCGCCCGCCCTGCGCCAGTTCTCGAACCGGATACCCATCTTGTACGAGCCGGCGACGTGGGGAAGCCATTCGGTCTCGTCGAGACCGAGGTAGTCGAAGAAGTGCCGGACCGTGCTGAACGTGGCCTCTCCGACACCGATGCTCGATACGCGATCGGACTCGACGACGGTGACGGCGATGCGGTCACCGAATGCCGCCTTGAGGTATGTGGCGCTCATCCATCCCGCGGTGCCTCCGCCGACGATGACGACTGACTTGATCACTGAGCGTCTCCTTGTTTCCGGAACCGAAAGAAATGGGTGAGAAGAGAGCTGGACCGAGCCCGTTGGCCGGGCGGTACCGCCGGCTGATGATCCATGTGCCGAAGGTATCCGGGCGCGTTTTCCTTCTGTTATCGATGGGATTTACCGGAACCGTTCGGTGAGCATTTCCGCACCGCTGTGCATCCGGATGGTGACGGAGCCGGCGCCCAGGACGGCCACCGAGCCGTGGTACGCCTCGCCCATGGGGAGATCGGCGAGCGCCGGCAGCGACCGCGTGCCGCCGCCCGGTCCGTGGCGGCGCAGCAGCGCGGCAGGCTCGTGCGGTGCCGAGACGCTGAGATCGGTCATCGCCGAGTACAGCCCCTCGCCGGTGGCCTTCAGCACCGCTTCCTTGCGGGTCCAGTACGTGAGGCAGGCACGCGCCCGGTCCTGGGGCGGCAGCTCCGCCACGGCGGCGCGCTCGTCGTCGGCCAGCACGAGCTCGAATTCCGCGGGCACCCCAGGGAGTCCGCCCGTGCCTTGCCCGCCGGCCGACCCCGGTGGCCCGCCCGGGTCCACCGGCCCGGGAAACTCCTCGACGTCCACGCCGACGGCATGGCCGCGGACCACGGCGACGGCCACCACCTCGCCCGAGTGGGAGATCGAAAGCTCCCAGCCGGCGGCCGCACCGACCGGCTGCGGCTTGCCGTGGGCCCCGCCGCACTCCGCGCACCGCGTGTGCAGCCGCACCGATCCGGGCTCCGCGCCCAGCAGCGCGCCGAGCGCGGTCCTGGCCAGCACCCGCCCGGTGACGAAGCGGGCCAGATCGAGCTCGTGCACGTACGAGGAACAGCGGGCGAGTTCCGCCGCCTCCAGCAGGCCGAACCAGGACGCGGGGCGGGTCAGAGGCCGCTGCAACCAGACGTGGCACTCGATATCCCGGTCCATTACCTGTTGCACCTGCCTTTCCGGCCGACCCTGTTTCAGGCTGCTACGCGCGAACGCGCGAGTTCCTGTCCGGCGGCGCTCTCTGCCTCGTCCAGACGGTCCGACCAATAGGCGTTCAGCTTTCCGTCGAAAAGCCTCCGGAAATTACTGAGGAGCCGCAGCCGCTCGGCCGGAACGGGTTCGTGCTTCACGAAGAACGGAAGATCTGCGGGGGTGATGTGCCGCATACCCAGCAGCGGAATCGGACTGGTGAACGGCCGGAAGTCGTCGTTGTGCAGACCGATCGTCTCGTGCTCGGGCCAGAAGTCACCGATCATCAGCCCCAGCTCGACGAACTCCGGCTTGAGGGCCGCGTGCACGCGCCCGACCATGGCCTTGAGCTCGGTGTCGGGCAGCCCGTACGGCACCGCCATGCCCACGAGGTAGAGCCGGTCGGAGCCCAGCTCCTCGGCCCGCTCCAGAACACCCGCCCGCAGCTTCCGGGCCAGCGCCATCAACGCCTGGTCACCCTCGGACGCGTCGAACTCGGCCATGGTGACGTAGCGCCGGCGGATCGCCTTGACCATGTAGGGGCAGACGACTCCGTCCCGCCCGAGTTCGGGATGCGGATGGATCGGGTACGTGCTCAGCCAGTCCCAGGCCTGGGACATCCGGTCGCCGGACATGCGTGCCTCCCTGTTGTTCATCTGCGGGGACGCTAGCCAGGAGCCGTATCGACTCGGCATCACACCGGCTTCACACCGACGGGGGTGGGCGAGCCCTTAGGCTCGCCCCATGGGCAGTCATCCGCACACCCCACCCCTGCCGGCCCCGACCACCCCCGCCGGCCGGGAGGGCCTCGCCGCCCTCCTCGCCCGCCCCGACCGCGCAGTCATCGCACTCGACTTCGACGGAACGCTCGCCGACATCGTCCCGGACCCCGAACAGGCCCGCGCCCACCCCGGCGCCGTCGAGGCACTGGCCGCACTCGCCCCCAGGGTCGCCTCGATCGCCGTGATCACCGGCCGCCCGGCCGGCGTCGCGGTGCGCTACGGCGGCTTCGCCGGGGTCGCCGGACTGGATCACCTCGTCGTCCTCGGCCACTACGGCGCCGAGCGCTGGGACGCCGTCTCCGGCACCGTCCACGCCCCCGCCCCGCACCCCGGCGTTGCCGCCGTGCGCGCCGAACTCCCCGGCGTACTGGACAGGTTCGACTCCTGGCACGGCACCTGGATAGAGGAGAAGGGGCAGGCGCTCGCCGTCCACACCCGCCGCGCCGCCGATCCGCAGGCCGCCTTCGAGGCCCTGCGCGGCCCCCTCGGCGAGCTCGCCGCCCGGCACGGACTGATCGTCGAACCGGGCCGCCTGGTCCTGGAGCTGCGCCCGTCCGGCATGGACAAGGGCGTGGCGCTCACCCAGTACGTGCGCGAGACCGGCGCCGAGTCCGTGCTCTACGCGGGCGACGACCTCGGCGACCTTGCCGCGTTCGCCGCCGTGGAGAAGCTCCGCACCGAGGGCCCCGACGGCACCCCCGGGCTGCTGATCTGCAGCGGCAGCGCGGAAGTGCCCGAACTGGCCGAGCGCGCCGACCTGTCGGTGCCGGGGCCGGGCGCGGTCGTGGAGTTCCTGTCAGCCCTGGCGCAGCGCCTCTAGCTGGTCCAGGAACCACTGCTGCGGCGGCAGCGCCGTGCCCGCCGCGGCCAGCCGCTTGGTGCGGGCCGCCCGCTCGTCGTCCGCCATCGTCAGCGCCTCGTGCAGCGCGTCGGCGGTGGCGGACACGTCGTACGGGTTCACCGTGATCGCGTCGGTCCCCAGCTCCTCGTACGCCCCCGCCTCCCGCGACAGCACCAGCGCGCAGCCGTGGTCGGAGACGACCGGGACCTCCTTGGCGACCAGGTTCATCCCGTCCCGGATCGGGTTGACGAGCGCGACGTCCGCCAGCCGGTACGCGGCCAGCGAGCGGGCGAAGTCGTCTTTGACGTGCAGGACGACCGGCGTCCAGTCCGCCGTCCCGTAGGCCTCGTTGATGGTTTCGGCGACGCGCTGCACCTCGGCGGTGTACTCCCGGTAGACCGCCAGGTCCTGCCGCGAGGGGTAGGCGAACGCGATGTGGACGACGCGCCCGCGCCATTCGGGCCGCCCGTCCAGCAGGGCGCGGTAGGCGTGCAGACCGCGGACGATGTTCTTCGACAGTTCCGTGCGGTCCACCCGCACGATCGTCTTCCGGTCCGGGCCCACCTGCTCCCGCAGCGCCGCCATCCGCTCGTCGACGTCCGCCTCGTGGGCGCGGCGGCGCAGGAAGTCCGCGTCGGCGCCGAGCCCGTGCACCCCGATCCGGGTGTGGCCGGTGCCGCCGAGGATCTCCGTGCAGCAGCCGATGAAGGCGTCCGCCCAGCGCCGGGTGAGGAACGCGGCCCGGTCCGCGCCGAGGATGCCGTGCAGCAGCTGGGCGGCGATGTCGTCGGGCAGCATCCGGAAGTAGTCGACGGGCGCCCACGGGGTGTGCGAGAAGTGGCCGATCCGCAGGTCGGGGCGGAGCTCGCGGAGCATGCCGGGCACCAGCGCCAGGTGGTAGTCCTGCACCAGGACCGCCGCACCCTCGCCCGCCTCCTCGGCGAGCGCCTCGGCGAAGGCCCGGTTGTACGTCTCGAAGGACGCCCACTGGCGGCGGAACTCCGCGTCGAAGACGGGCTCGACGGGGGTCTGGTAGAGCAGGTGGTGGACGAACCAGAGCACCGAGTTGGCGATGCCGTTGTACGCGTCGGCGTGCACGTCCGCGTCGATGTCGAGCATCCGGACGCCCGGCTCGGCGACACCGCGCCGCACCGCCTCCCGGTCACCGTCCCCGAGGGCCGCGCACACCCACGTCTTGTCGTCCACGGCGCTCAGGCCGGAGACGAGCCCGCCACCGCCCCGTTTGGCGTCGAGCGAGCCGTCCTCGCGCAGGGTGTACGAGACCGGGCCGCGGTTGGACGCGACGAGGACCTGGGCAGCGGGCTGAGGGACGTGCTCGGAGACCATGTTGCGGAATCTAGCCCGATCACCAACCGCCCAAACGTGCGAAGTCCGGCCACGTCATGCCGCGCGGCGCGAAACGTACTCCTCGATCTCCCGCATCGGCGGCCGCTCCTCGGTGTCCACGGGATACGTGTGCGGGACGAAGCCGTGCTCGCCGCGCTCGAACTGGGTCAGCGCCGGGCGCACCAGGTGGCCCCGGGAGAGGCGCAGCTGGGCGGTGCGGTAGATGGCGGCCGCCATCCGGCCGAGCGCCTGGCCGTCCTGGTGGCGGTGCCTGCGGACACCGACGTCGACCTGGGCGAGCGCGTCCAGGCCCACGGTGTGCAGGGAGTCGACGAGCAGCCCCAGCTCCACCCCGTAACCGACCGGGAACGGCAGCCGCTCCAGCAGGGACCTGCGCACCGCGTACTCCCCGCCCAGCGGCTGGACGAAGCCGGCCAGCTGCGGCCAGTGCAGATTGAGCAGCGGGCGCGCCACCATCTCGGTGACCCGGCCGCCCTGCCCCGTGGTGTCGCCGAAGGGACGGTCGTACATCGCCTTGACGAACTGCACCGACGGGTCGGTCAGCAGCGGGCCGACGATGCCGGACACGAAGTCCGCCGAGAAGTCCTTCAGGTCCGCGTCGATGAAGCACACGATGTCGCCACCGGTCACCAGGAGTGACCGCCACAGCACCTCGCCCTTGCCGGGGACGGCGGGCATCCGCGGCAGGATCGCGTCCCGGTGGATGACCCGGGCCCCCGCCCGGCGGGCGACCTCGGCGGTCGCGTCCGTCGAGCCGGAGTCGATCACCACCAGCTCGTCGACCAGCCGGGTCTTCTCCATGAGCTCGCGCCGGATGGTCGCGACGATGTCGCCGACCGTCTCCGCCTCGTTCAGCGCGGGCAGCACGACGCTGACGCTCCCGGCGCGCGACCCGGCGTTCCGGAGGCTGTCCCTGGCGGCCAGAAGACGGTCCAGCGGACGGTCGGCGGCCGACCAGGAACGCCTGGTCAGCCAGCGTTCGACCTCTTCCAGCACGGTCGATACTCCCTGTATGTGATCCATCTCGCGGTACGGACGACTATCTCAACAGTCCGGTGCTTCGGTTACAGTCTTGAACAACGCAGATGGCCGTCGCATGCCGGGGTCCGTCCGCCGATAAACGCCTGGATCCATGGTCCAGTGCCACAGCGCTCATCCAGAGGGACTGAGGGAACGGCCCGTTGAAGTCCCGGCAACCCTCCTGCCGACCGCGAGGTTCGGTAGGGAAGGTGCCAATTCCGTCTCGTGGCGAAATGCGTCACGAGGAAGATGAGGAGAAAGGGCCTCGCCATCATGGCTGTTGAGACTGTTGCAGCACACACCGAATCTTCCGTGGACCTCGGTCCCGCCGCGGCGCTTTCCTGCCGCGAATGCGGAGAGCGATTCCCCCTCGGCCCCCTTTTCGCCTGCGCGTCCTGTTTCGGGCCGCTCGAAGTGGCGTACGACCTGCCGAGCGGCTCCCCGGACGAGCTGAAGAAGCGCATCGAGGCCGGACCCAACAACATCTGGCGCTACGCGCCGCTGCTGCCGGTCCCCGCCGATGTCGCGGACAAGCCCAACATCAACCCCGGCTTCACCAAGCTGGTCAAGGCCGACAACCTCGCCCGTGAGCTGGGCGTCACCGGCGGCCTGTACGTCAAGGACGACTCCGGCAACCCGACGCACTCCTTCAAGGACCGTGTCGTCGCGATCGCCGTCGAGGCCGCCCGCGCCTTCGGATTCACCACCCTCTCCTGCTCCTCCACCGGCAACCTGGCCGGCGCCGTGGGCGCCGCCGCCGCCCGCGCCGGCCTGCGGTCCTGCGTGTTCATCCCGCACGACCTGGAGCAGGGCAAGGTCGTCATGGCCGCGGTGTACGGCGGTGAGCTGGTCGGCATCGAGGGCAACTACGACGACGTCAACCGCTTCTGCTCCGAGCTCATCGGCGACCCGCTCGGCGAGGGCTGGGGCTTCGTCAACGTCAACCTGCGCCCGTACTACGGCGAGGGTTCCAAGACCCTGGCGTACGAGATCTGCGAGCAGCTCGGCTGGCGGCTGCCCGACCAGATCGTCATCCCGATCGCGTCCGGCTCGCAGCTCACGAAGATCGACAAGGGCCTTCAGGAGCTGATCAAGCTCGGCCTCGTCGAGGACAAGCCGTACAAGATCTTCGGCGCCCAGGCCGAGGGCTGCTCCCCGGTCTCCGCCGCCTTCAAGGCCGGTCACGACGTCGTGCGGCCGCAGAAGCCGAACACGATCGCCAAGTCCCTCGCCATCGGCAACCCGGCCGACGGCCCGTACGTCCTGGACATCGCCCGCCGCACCGGCGGTGCCGTCGAGGACGTCAACGACGAGCAGGTCGTCGACGCGATCAAGCTGCTGGCCCGCACCGAGGGCATCTTCGCCGAGACGGCGGGCGGCGTGACGGTCGGCGTGACGAAGAAGCTCATCGAGGCCGGTCTGCTGGACCCGACGCTCACCACCGTCGTCCTGAACACCGGCGACGGCCTGAAGACGCTGGACGCGGTGGCCGCCACCTCACAGGTGAGCGCCACGATCCGCCCGAGCCTGGACGCCTTCCGCGACGCGGGCCTCGCCGCCACCAGCTGAGAAGCTTCTGACCACCCGAGACTTCAGGAAGGGCACACCATGAGCGTCAAGGTCCGTATCCCCACCATCCTCCGCACCTACACCGGCGGCCAGGCCGAGGTCCCGGCCGAGGGCGCGACCCTCTCCCAGGTCATCGAGTCCCTGGAGAAGGACCACCCGGGCATCGCCGCCCGCGTCCTGGACGACCAGGGCAAGCTGCGCCGCTTCGTGAACGTGTACGTCAACGACGACGACGTGCGCTTCGAGGGCGGCCTGGACGCGGTCACCCCGGACGGCGCCGGCATCTCGATCATCCCGGCCGTCGCCGGCGGCTGCTGAGCCACCGCTCCACCCCGTCACCGGAATTGCCCCCTCTGCGACAGAAGCGGAGGGGGCAATTCTGCATGGTTGAGCGCGGTAGAGTGTGGGAAGTCCCCTCCGCTGCCCGTGCCGCCCGCATATGAGAATGCGCCTGGCCACGACAAGAAGCAGCCAAAGTGCCTGAACTCCTTGTGCCATAAGTCGCCTTTGCCTGGCCCGACTTGCCCTGGAATCTCATGAGTTCCTCATATTCGGGCGATCGATGCTGCCCAGAATTCTCGTCCGATTGACCTGTTGCAGAGGGCAGTTGGGCAGATACATTCGGCCGCGGTCGACGCGTTCCGGCGCACGCACCCTCTCCTGTCGGAGGGTGAGTTCTGACCCGGGCCCGCGAAGTGCGGTCCTGTGCAAGGGCCAGTAATAGGGGAGTTAGGCATGGCTCAGGGCACCGTCAAGTGGTTCAACGCGGAGAAGGGGTACGGCTTCATCGCGGTCGACGGTGGTGCGGATGTTTTCGTCCACTACAGCGCGATCCAGATGGACGGATACCGCACCCTCGAAGAGGGTCAGCGAGTTGAATTCGAGATCTCGCAGGGCCAGAAGGGGCCGCAGGCGGACATGGTCAAGCTCGCCGTCGGCTGAGCCCGGCGCCGGCCGCGACACAGTCGGCCAACGACACTACTCACGCACGGAGGGCCCGTACCCCTGGGGTACGGGCCCTCCGTGCGTCCTGTGCCGCCTTCTCCGTCTCTCTCCGCCGCGCTTCGCCCCTCTCCGCTGTCCACATCCCGAGGGGGACGCTTGCACTCAAGGGGGTCGAGTGCTAATCATTGGGCTTAGCACTCTCCGGGTGAGAGTGACAGAAACTTGGACCGGGCCGGTGAGGCCCGCAGGTCCGCCGGGGCAAGGAACCGGCGGACAGGCAGGCCGTCCGTCGCGGGCGCCACTCGGTCCGGAGAATCCACCCCTGTCCGGGAGGACCACTTCATATGGCCAAGATCATCGCGTTCGACGAGGAGGCCCGGCGCGGTCTCGAGCGCGGCATGAACCAGCTCGCCGACGCCGTCAAGGTCACCCTTGGCCCCAAGGGTCGCAACGTCGTCCTTGAGAAGAAGTGGGGCGCCCCCACGATCACCAACGATGGTGTTTCCATCGCCAAGGAGATCGAGCTGGAGGACCCGTACGAGAAGATCGGTGCGGAGCTGGTCAAGGAGGTCGCCAAGAAGACGGACGACGTCGCCGGCGACGGTACGACCACCGCCACCGTTCTCGCCCAGGCGCTCGTCCGCGAGGGCCTGCGCAACGTGGCCGCGGGTGCCAACCCGATGGCTCTCAAGCGGGGCATCGAGAAGGCCGTCGAGGCCGTCTCCGCCGCCCTCCTGGAGCAGGCCAAGGACGTGGAGACCAAGGAGCAGATCGCTTCGACCGCCTCCATCTCCGCCGCTGACACCCAGATCGGCGAGCTCATCGCCGAGGCCATGGACAAGGTCGGCAAGGAAGGCGTCATCACCGTCGAGGAGTCCCAGACCTTCGGTCTGGAGCTCGAGCTCACCGAGGGTATGCGCTTCGACAAGGGCTACATCTCGGCGTACTTCGCCACGGACATGGAGCGCATGGAGTCGTCCCTGGACGACCCGTACATCCTGATCGTGAACTCGAAGATCAGCAACGTGAAGGACCTCCTTCCGCTGCTGGAGAAGGTCATGCAGTCCGGCAAGCCGCTGCTGATCATCGCCGAGGACGTCGAGGGCGAGGCCCTGTCGACCCTGGTCGTCAACAAGATCCGTGGCACCTTCAAGTCCGTCGCCGTCAAGGCTCCGGGCTTCGGTGACCGCCGCAAGGCCATGCTCGGCGACATCGCCATCCTCACCGGTGGCACCGTCATCTCCGAGGAGGTCGGCCTCAAGCTGGAGAACGCCGGTCTCGACCTGCTCGGCCGCGCCCGCAAGGTCGTCATCACCAAGGACGAGACGACGATCGTCGACGGCGCCGGTGACAGCGACCAGGTCCAGGGTCGCGTCAACCAGATCCGTGCCGAGATCGAGAACTCCGACTCGGACTACGACCGCGAGAAGCTCCAGGAGCGCCTCGCGAAGCTGGCCGGCGGCGTGGCCGTCATCAAGGCCGGTGCCGCGACCGAGGTCGAGCTCAAGGAGCGCAAGCACCGCATCGAGGACGCGGTGCGCAACGCCAAGGCCGCCGTCGAGGAGGGCATCGTCGCCGGTGGTGGCGTGGCTCTGCTCCAGGCCTCGGCCGTCTTCGAGAAGCTGGAGCTCTCGGGTGACGAGGCGACCGGCGCCAACGCCGTCAAGCTGGCGCTGGAGGCCCCGCTCAAGCAGATCGCCGTCAACGGTGGTCTCGAGGGTGGCGTCGTCGTCGAGAAGGTGCGCAACCTGCCGATCGGTCACGGCCTCAACGCCGCGACCGGCGAGTACGTCGACATGATCGCCGAGGGCATTCTCGACCCGGCGAAGGTCACGCGCTCCGCCCTGCAGAACGCCGCGTCCATCGCCGCGCTCTTCCTCACCACCGAGGCAGTCATCGCCGACAAGCCGGAGAAGGCCGCTGCCGGCGGCGCTCCGGGCGGCATGCCCGGCGGTGACATGGACTTCTGATCCTGACGGATCGGTAGTTCCTGCACAGCGGTACAAGACACCGGCCCCCGGGGATTCGTCCCCGGGGGCCGGTGTCTTCGTGCGTACGGGCCCGGCCCGTACGCACGGTCAGTCCGTGTCCAGCCCGTCGACCAGCCGGTTCAGGAAGCGGGCGAACGTGGCGTCCGGAGTGACCGGGCGTGCGGCCGACGCGAGGGCCGCCGCCAGTTCCGGGTGGTGGCCGTCAGCCGCGACGGCGGTGAGGTAGAGCACCTCGGCCGCGGCCCGGTCCGGTGACTGGGCCGCCTCGGCCAGCGCCACCTCGTGGGCCACGTGCCCGGCCACGAACGCGGTGAGCTGGGCGAAGACCTCAAGGCGGGCGCCGCCGTCCAGGCCGCTGGGCCGCAGGGCGGCCAGGGCGTGTTCCAGGAACGCCAGGGTGCGGGGGCCGAGCGTGCGGCGGGCGGGCACGGCGGTGGCCAGCCAGGGGTGGCGGAGCATGTGGTCGCGCTGGAGGTGCCCGATGGTCTTGAGGTCGGTGCGCCAGTCGCCGGTGAGCGGACCGGACGCCGGCAGTTCGCCGTTGACGTGGTCGATCATCAGGTCCAGCAGCGTCCCCTTGTCGGGGGCGTAGCTGTAGAGCGACATGACGCCGGCGCCCACCTCCGCCGCGACCCGCCGCATGGTGACCGCGTCGATCCCCTCGGTGTCGGCCAGGGCCACGGCCGCCACCGTGATCGCCTCCCGGCTGAAGGCGGGCGGGCGCCCCCGGCGGGGCCGGTCCGGGGCCAGCCAGAGTTCGCGGGGGTCGACGCCACCGGCGCCGGACCCGTCGGCACGGCTCACGATCCTGCTGTTCCCTTCCTCAGTGCACCTCTCCTGTCCCGCTCATCCAAGCATCGTCTATTCTCGTACACAGTACGAGAATGAGTTGAGTGACGGAGGCGAACGATGACATCACCCGCGCACGACGCCCTGCCGAGGCCCGCCCTGACCCCGTCGGCCGCGAAGCCGCCGCTGTCCGCCCGCATGATGCGCGCCACCTGGCGCAATCTCCCCGCCAAGCGCCACCGGGTCGGCCTGGAGCCGGGCCTCACGGTCCCCGCCGCCGACGGCAGCCCCCTGATCACGGACCACTACTTCCCCCGTGACGAGGGCGACTTCCCCACCCTCCTCGTGCGCTCGCCCTACGGGCGGGGCGTGCCGTGGTCCCCGCAGTACGGGATGCTCTTCGCCGAACAGGGCTTCCACGTCGTCCTCCAGAGCTGCCGCGGCACCGGCGGCTCCGGCGGCACCTTCGACCTCTGGCGCAACGAGGCCGCCGACGGCCTCGCCACGGTGGACTGGCTGCGCGAACAGCCCTGGTTCAACGGCACCCTGGGCACCGTCGGCCCCAGCTACCTCGGCTACGTCCAATGGGCACTCGCCCTGGACCCGCCGCCGGAGCTCAGGGCCATGGTCGTCCAGGTAGGCCTGCACGACCCGTACGCCCTCTTCCACACCGACGGCGTGCTCCACCTGGAGAACTCGCTCCTCGTCGGCACCGGCATGACCTACCAGCACCGCGGCATGAGGCCGTTCATCAAGGCGACCCTGCGCCTGAGGAACCAGCTGAAGACCCTCGCCGCCGCCCGCCCGCTCCGCGGCGCCTACCCGGCCGCGCTCGGGCAGGAAGTGCCCTGGCTGGACGACGTGGTGACCCACCCCGACGCCGACGACCCGTACTGGCAGGGGGCATCGGCGGGCGCGGCGGCCGAGCGGCCGGGCATCCCCACCGCCCTGGTCACCGGCTGGCACGACGCCCTCGCCGACCAGACCTTCGCCCAGTACGCCCGGCTGCGCGCGGCCGGCGGCGAGGCCGCCCTGCTCGTCGGCCCCTGGACCCACACCTCCGCCCTTCAGAAGGGCTGGCCCGAGGTGTTCGCCGAGTCGCTGGCCTGGCTCCGCGCCCACCTGTGCGACGACCCCTCCCAGCTGCGCCCCACCCCCGTACGCGTCCACACGGGCGGCGCGGACGCGGGATGGCAGGACCTCGACGCCTGGCCGCCCACCCCGGCCACCACCTCCTGGTTCCCCACCGCCGACGGCCACCTCACCCGGCAGCCGCCCACCGGCCCCGCCCCGCTGACGTCCTTCCGCCACGACCCCAACGCCCCCACCCCCTCCCTCGGAGGCCCGCTGCTCTCCGCCACGGCGGGCCCCCGGGACAACGCCACGCTGGAGTCCCGCGACGACGTCCTCACCTTCACCGGCCCGGTCCTGACCGAACCCGTCACGGTCCTGGGCGCGGTCTCCGCACGGATCAGCGCCGCCACGGACACCGGGCACGCGGACGTCTTCACCCGGCTGTGCGACGTGGACGCGACGGGCCGCTCCACCAACGTCTGCGACGGGCTCGCCCAACTGCGTACGTCGGGTGAGGAACCGGCCCGTGTCACCGTCCCGATGAGCGTCACCGCGTACCGCTTCGCCGCGGGACACCGCATCCGCTGGCAGATCAGCGCGGGCGCGCACCCGCGCTATGCGCGCAACCCCGGCACGGGCGAATCCCGGGTGGAGGCGACGGAGTTCGTGCCGGTGCGGGTCACCCTGCACGCGGACTCGGAGCTGACGCTGCCCACGGACGGTCCCGCCACCGGCTGAGTACCGGTACGGATCACCGTGCACGCGGGCCCCTGCCCGGTGCTGTCGAGGGCTGATCCCGCGATGATCAGCACCGCGTGGCCGGCACGCCCGGGCTTACCATGCACTCGGTGCCCGATGGCCACCGGACAGCGGAGGGCGGGGGCATGGAACTCGACGAGCTCGGCCTCGTGCCGGACGAAGCGACCGTCTACCGGATGCTCATCGCCCGGCCGTCGGTCCGTGCGGAAGCGATCGGCGACGCGGCTGGTCTGCCCGCCGAAAGGGCGACCGCCGCACTGCGCTCCCTGGTGGCCCGTGGCCTCGTCGTCCGCGCCGCCGACGGCCACCGGTATTCCGCGGCGCCCCCGGCCGTCGCGCTGGGCGCCGAGCTCGCAGCGCACCGCGAGCGGCTGCAGCGTGCCGAGGTGACGGTGGCGCGGCTCGCGGAGACGTACCGCATGGCGACCGCGGACCGTGCCCAGCGCGAACTCGTGGAGATCGTCGAGGGCAGCGAGGCCATCGGCACCCGCTACCGGCAGTTGCAGCTGTCCGCACGCCGCACCATCGACATCTTCTCGGCGGGCAGGCCCCAGGCGGTCACCCCGGCGGACAGCGAGGAGGTGACGGCCATGGCCCGCGACGTGCGGGTGCGTGCCGTCATCGACCAGGGCTTCCTGCGCGAACCGGGCGCCGCGGAGAACGTCGCGCAGTCCCTGGCCGACGGGGTCCGGGTGCGGACCGTCACCGAAGTGCCGTACAAGCTGATCCTCTGCGACGAATCCGTGGCGATGCTGCCGCTGCACGGCCGGGACGCCGACGTCGACCCGGCGGTCGTGCTGCGCGGCGGCCTCGCCCACATGGCCCGGGAACTGTTCGAGCAGGTGTGGGAGCGCGCCAGCCCCTACCAGGAGGCGGCGGGCGTCGGCATCGACCCGGTCGACGTGCACATCCTGCGACTGCTGCTCGCCGGGCTCACCGACACCGCCGTTGCCACGCAGGTGGGTCTCTCGGCCCGGACCGTGCAGCGCCGCATCCAGCTGATGATGTCCCACGCCGGTGCGACCTCGCGGCTCCAGCTGGGCTGGTACGCGGGACAGCACGGGTGGGTGTGACCCCCCTCCGGCCACACCCACCCTGATCGCGGCCCTGTCTACTTCAGGGTGATGGCCCGGATCACGTCCTGGCCGATCGTCAGCCCGCCCGGTGCCCCGGCCGCGGCCCGCAGCGACACCGACTTCGCGGCGCGCGGTGTGTCCAGGACCGTCGTCCAGCGGCCGTCACCGGCCCGCTTGAGCCTGGCGTCCCGCCAGGTCACCCCGTCGTCGTACGAGACCTGAAGGGTGGCCGACGTGGCAGCGGTCGCCCCGTCGTACGTCGCCGAACGCAGGCCCAGGGTGAGGCGCTTGCCCGCCCTGGCCGTGCCCTGCAGGTCCGTGGCGACGTCGTAGTCGAGGTTCAGCATCGGCACATCGGCACGGGCCGTACCCGTCGGCAGCGGCTTGTAGTCGAAGCCCCACGTCGTGCTCGTGCTCGTGGTGCCGGGCCAGGCGGCGGTGGCGCGCTGCCCGGTCGCGACGAGCTTGTACGAGCCCGCCGTCATGTTGGAGGCACGGCCCGACTGGGCCTTGGCCGTGGCCAGCTGGGTGCCGCCGCGGTAGAGCGTGGTCTGCTTGGTGCCGCCGCCGGCCCCGACATGGCCGTCGTCACCGCCGGACCACATCGCGACGTTCCAGTTCAGGGCGTTGCTGCTCGTCTGGTACGGGACGTACGTGTCGCCAAGGCGCGCGGCCTGGACCGGCTTGAACCAGCCGCCGTCATAGCGGCGGCCACCGGCGTACGAGTCCGTCGAACCGCGCTCGAAGTAGCCGTCCGCCGCTCCGAGTCCGGTGTGCTGCTCGTACCAGGACCCGACGGCGGTGGTGCCGCCGGTGACGTACTCCGTCGTCGTCCGCGACCACTTCTCGTAGGCGTCACCGCCCAGCCCCGGGCCCCACGCCGGGATGAAGTAGCGCCCGCCGTAGCCGAGGGTGCCCGGCGCCGCGTACACGCTGTTGTTCACGCGGGCCAGATCGTGGTCGTCCGGCTTGTACGCCAGGGACTTGTCCGGGATGACGTCCTTGAACTGCTGCACCAGGTCGTAGCTGTAGTCCGGGTACTGCTGCTGCTTCACCCGCAGCCGGCCCTTCCCCGACTTCGCCTCCGAGACCAGGCGTGCGCCGTCGCCCTGCCGCACGGAGGCGACGGTGAGCCCGTCGCCGCCGCCGTAGCTCTGGTACAGCCGCCCCGGGGTGTCGTTGACGACGACGAGCAGCGTCGCGCCCGCGTCGGCCGCGGCCTGGGCACGTGCGGCCGGGGTCACGTCGTCGGTGCGGTCGACGATCACGGCCTTGCCGCGCACGTCATGGCCGGTGTAGTCGGCCGCCGCGCCCCGGCCCGCGTACACGGTGCGCAGGCTCGACGAGCCGTCGTGGTAGGCGGTGTTCGGCTGCGGCGTCAGCTCGATGTCCCGCCCGCTGCCGGTCTCGGCGTCGAGCGCCTTCTGCCGCAGCCGCCAGTGCAGGAACGCGCGCATCGAACCGTCCGACACCTTCTTCGTCGGCGCCAGGTACAGCGAGTCGTACTTGGCGGCGAGTATCCAGGAGGTGGACCAGTTGACGCCCGCGCCGGCGTCGTAGGTGCGCTGGAGGTTGAAGACGGCCTGCGTCTCCTCGCTCTCGCGCTCCGGGACCGCGTACGCCTTGCGCACCTTCGTCGCGTCCAGGTCGGCCGTGCCGGACGCGTGGCCGTCGCCGAGCGTGGCCTCGTCCGAGATCAGCAGCGCCTGGCCGAGCGAGTCGGCGGTGTCGCCGGGCACCTCGGCGTAAGACGTGGTGGTGTAGCGGCCGGGCGGCAGACGCAGCGTCTTCGTACCGTCGACGGCGATGAGCGCGGCGTCGGCGGAGTCCGCCGTGTGCAGCGTGACGTTGCCGGACTGCGGTTTCCCGTCCCGGCCCGTCAGCTTGATGGTGTAGTCGTACATCTCCGCCTCCTTGAAGAGGGCGAAGCCGGTGTGCGCGACCGCGCGGCCGGTCGCGGTGTCCGTGGCGACGACATGGCCGGAGAACGTGGTGCCCGCGGGGACCTTCGACGGGTCGAGGGTCAGGGTCACCTCGGTGGTGCCGTGCGCGGGGACCGTCACCGAGGACTGCGACAGCGTGTACGCGTCGGCGTCGGTGTCGAGGGCGAGGGCCAGCGTGACGTCCTCGTCGCCGTCATTGCGGTAGGTGACCGTGCGGGTCGCCGTCTTCGCGTCGGCGTTCGGCCAGTCGTAGGCGGCGGCCTCGACGGAGCCCGTCGCCTCGATGGTGGAGCTGATGGCCGAGGCCACGTTCACCCGGCCGGTGCCCGCCGCGTACGGTGTCTCGGCGGTCCTGTCCGACGTCGACATCAGCGCGTTCTTGATGCGCTCGCCGCTCCAGTCGGGGTGCCGCTGCTTGAGGATCGCGGCCGATCCCGCGACGAGCGGCGTAGCCATCGACGTACCGCTCATCGTCCGGTACAGGCCGCCCGTCCAGCCCGGCACCGACTGCGAGGCGGCGGCGGTCACGTCCGTGCCGGGCGCGGAGACGTCCGGCTTGAGGCTGTGCGTGCGGATCAGCGGGCCCTGGCTGGAGAACACGGCACGGTCGTCGTTCCTGTCGACCGCGGCCACCGTCAGCGCGGAGGCGGCGGCGCCCGGGGAGCCGATGGTGCCCGGGTCGTAGGCGTTGCCCGCCGCGATGACGAACAGCGGACCGCCGTCCGCGGAGAGCTCGTTCACGGCCTGCGACGTCGGGTCCGTGCCGTCGGACCCGTCGGGGGTGCCGAGGCTCATCGACACGATGTCCGCGCCCTGCGCCTTGGCCCACTCCATGCCCGCGATCGAGTACGACTCCTCGCCGGTGCCCTCGTCGCCGAGCACCTTGCCGACCAGGAGGCGGGCCCCCGGGGCCGCGCCCTTCTCCTTGGCGCCGGAGGCGGCTCCGGTGCCGGCGATGGTGGAGGCGGTGTGCGTGCCGTGTCCGTTGCCGTCGTCGACGCTCTGGCCGGGCACGAAGCTCGCGGTGGCGTCGACCTGCCCGACGAGGTCCGGGTGGTCGAGGTCGGCGCCGGTGTCGAGCACGGCGACCTTGACGCCCGTGCCGTCCAGGCCCTGCTGCCAGGCGTCCGTGGCCTTGATCTGCGCGGTCTCGGTGGCGAGCGAGGCCTCGACCTTGCCGTCGAGCCACAGCTTGCCGATGCCGCCCGACAGGGACTTCGGGTCGGAGCCGGGCGCGATGCCCTTCCAGAACGACGTGGCCCGCCCCTTGTCGGCGCGCAGCGCGTTCGCGTGGATCGAGGAGAGCGTACGGACCGACTCGGCGCCCTTGGGCGTGGCCGGGGCCGCGGCCCCGGTCCTCGCCGAGCGGGCGGCGGCCGGGGCGGTCGCGATCACCGGGACGGTGTCCGTGTGTGCGTCGTCATAGCCCATCGCCACCAGTCCGGTGACGTTGAACAGCCGCTCGTCGAGCCTTCCGGCGGCGAGCAGCGACATGGCCTGGCGCGGGATGACGTACGTGTCGTCGCCGCGGGTCTGCACCTCGACGCCTGCGGAGCCGTCCTCGGCCGGGTCCACGGTCACCACGTCGTGGTTGCCGGGCAGGTCGGTGTAGTGCACCAGATCACCGGTGACGAGGGTGATCTCGTAGGACTTGCCGGCCGGTGCACCGGCCCCCGTCCCGGCGGCCGGATCGGCGTCGGCCGCCGGGGCTGTGACCGATCCCCAACCGATGAGAGCCATGGTGAGCGCGGTGGCGGCGGGGAGGTAGCGGCGTCTGGGTATGGATCGCATGGGAACGGTTTATCCGGTCCGGAACACCTTGCGCACCGGCGGAAGGTGTCGAGTTCCCGCCATGGCGAAGACCAGACACCGAGGTTCTCCCGGCCGGGTGAGCGCAGGTGCCTTCCCGGCTGCCCGCGAGCGGGCAGCCGGGAAGGACACGGTCAGGACGGCAGCTTGGCGATGACGATCTTCGTCGATCCCTGGGCCGTCACGTCGGTGGCGTAGAACGCCACCTCACCCCGGTTGTTGATGCCGAGGCCCTCCAGGGGCACCCAGTGCTTGCGGTCCACCATGGAGCCGATGTCGTACATCCGGCCCTGCGGGTCCCACAGCACCGCCGTCTCGATGTCGGGCTCGGACTCGGCGGTGCCGACGATCCAGCCGGCGTCGTTCACGGCCAGCGCCTGGGCGTCGAAGCCCAGGTCGGGCAGCCGGGTCATGGTGCCGCCCGGCTTCAGGACGAACGCGTCGTCGCCGCTCTTGCCGACGATCACGCCGGAGGCGTTGACGCCCCTGGCGGTGCTGTCGGCCATACCGGGCAGCGTGCCCAGGTCGGTGACCGAACCGTCCATGTTCCACTTCACCGCGTGGCGGACGCCCGCCTTGTACGAGTGGCCGACGATGACGCCCGACTCGTTGAGCGCGAGCGGCTCGGTCAGGGTGCGCTGGTCGGTCAGGTGGCTCAGCTTGCGGAACCCGTCCTTCGCGGACCAGATGAACGGGTCGTTGACTTGGAGCTTGCCGCTGGTCGCGGGGTTGTCGATGTACCCGGTGGCGTTACCGACGACGTTTCCGGCGTTGTCGACCGCGAAGCCGCGGTCGAAGCTGTACGCCTCCCAGTCGGGCAGCGGCAGCGTGGTGAGCTTGCCGTCCGCGTCCCACACGGCGCCGCGGGTGCCGCCGCCCGTCAGCGTCACCTGACCCGTGGTGTACGCACCGGACTGGCTCAGGCCCAGGGCGCTGCCGTTGCGCACCCCGGTGTTGTCGAGCAGCGTGACGCCGTGCTCGGCGTCCCAGCGGACCGGCCGGGTGACCGAGGAGACCTGCGCCGAACCGGCCACCTGCCCCTGGTCGTTGAAGCCGAAGCCGCTGGCCGGGCCGAAGGACCCGGTGACGTCGAGGGACGGCACGGTGACGTTGCCGAGCAGCACGTCCGCGCTGCCCAGGGGCGTACCCGCGTCGTTCGCCATCGAGAACCGGCCGACCAGACGGCGGCCGGCCGGCGGCACGGCTTCCGCGACGAGGCGCCCGGCGATCTTCATGGACTGCCCGGTGGCCAGCTTCACCGGCTTCTCGTCGTCCACCGTCACCGCGCCCAGCGACTTCGAGAACATCGTGTCCTGGATGTCGAACGCGGTGGAACCGGAGGGCACGTCGGTGCCCGCGATGTACAGGAAGTAGAAGCCGGGCTTCGGGTTCTCTATGGTCAGCGACTCACGCGAGCCGCCATGGGTGGACGAGGCGACCAGGGCCCCGGACTGGGCGATCAGGTACAGGTCGAGGTCGGCGTCCTCGTCGGAGGCGTTGCCGAGCACGACCTCCAGGCGGGTCGCGTCGCGCGGCACCGTGATCTGCTTGCCGGTCATCGCCTGGGAGGCGACGGTGGGCCGGGCCTGCGACAGGGCGCCGAGCGTGCCGCCGGTCGCGTGCGCGGTCACCGGCGCGAACCGGTTGACGGCGGTGAAGGCCTGCTCGGTGGGGGCGTGCAGGGCGGCCTCGGCGACGACGGACGACGCCGGGTCGAACGCGGCACCCTGAACGGCCGCGCTCAGCCGGTACGGGTTCTCCATGACGGGCGACGTGCGCCGCGCCTCCACCTCGAACTCCCAGATGCCGGGCATCGGCTGCTCGTAGGTGCGCGAGGCAGGGTCGCAGGTCCCGGCGTCCGAGAAGTGCGTGTAGCAGAGGCTGACCGCGGTGGCGTCCACGGGCATGCCCTGCGGGTCGATGGCGAGGAACCGGGTCTGGCTGTCGCCCGCGATCCCGCTCAGGTCCACCTTCAGCGCCGAGGCGCCCTCGGCCACGGACACGAACACCGAACGCGTCTGGTTGCGGTCCACCGAACCCTTGGCGCTGATCGTGTACGAGGACTTCGCCGGGTCGGCGGCGGCCACGACGGTGACCGGGACGAGCTTGTCGACACCGGGGGTCGCCGGGTCGTCGACGCGCAGCAGCGCCGAGTGCGCACCGGTGGAGCCGGTCCGCGCGCGGACGGTGACGGTGGTCGCCCTGCCCTTGCCGAGCAGCACGACGGGCGGGGCGCTGAACGTCCCGTCATTGCCCAGCCACGACAGCAGTGCGACACCGCTGCCGGACCCGGTGCGGGTCAGCCGGACGTCGTACTCCTTGGTGCGGCCGGTGGTCTGGCCGCCGTCTCCGGGGGAGCACCGGTTGTACACGCCGGTGCCGGACTTCGGGGTGGCGAGCATTCCGGCGAGCGCCCCGCACACGGGGGCGTCGACGGTGTACGACGTCGGCTCGGCGCCCTTGGCGAGCAGCTTCCACGCCTTCGGGACGTTGATGAGTCCCGCGCCCTGCGCGTATGCGGGCTGGTCGGCGAGGAAGGTCGCCGAGCTCGTCAGTGCGGAGCGCAGCGCGGTCGGCGTCACCTTCGTACCGGAGCGCCGCGCAGCCGACAGGAGCAGCGCGACATCGCCCGCGACCTGCGGGGACGCCATCGACGTGCCGTTGAACATGCCGTATCCGGCGGGCAGTTCATAGCCGGCGTCGGGCACGCTCTCGCCGGGCATCCAGGTGGGTATGGACGACACGGCGGCGCCCGGGGCGACGATCTCCGGCTTCATGCCGCCGTCCTCGCGCGGCCCTCGTGCGGAGAACGGGAACAGGGACTGGGAGGCGCGCACCCGGGAGCCGTAATCGGCCCACCAGGTCTCCTTGCTGACGGACGCGCCGACCGCGAGCACCTTGTCGGAGACGGCGGGGTCGGCGACGGTGTTCATGCCGGGCCCGTCGTTGCCGGCCGACGACACGATCTGGACGCCGTAGTCGTCGATGAGCCGGTTGTAGAGCACGGCCCGCACGTTGTCGCCGTCGTTGAGGGCGGGCAGTCCGCCGATCGACAGGTTGACGACGTCGACGTGCTGGTTCACGACCGCGTCGATCATGCCCTCGGCGAGCGCGTACGACGTGCAGCCGGAAGCGAACAGGCACACCCGCTCGGAGACGATCTTCGCACCGGGCGCGGCGCCGTTCATCTTCCCGCCGAACAGGCTGTTGCCCGCGCTGATCCCGGCGACGTGTGTGGCGTGCGCGCCCGAGACGATGCCGATGTTCACGTAGTCGGCGGTCTTGCCGGCGTTGGTGCCGCCCAGCGGCGACAGGTCCACGTCGTCGCGGTACTCGACGGTGAACGGCATCGACTCGGTGACGGGGGTACTCGGGTCGTCCGTGCCGAACGAGGCGAACTTCCCGCTCTTCGCGTACGGTTCGACGACATCGCCGTCACCGAAGGTGTGGTCGATATCCGCGTCGACCCACACGCGGTGGTCGGCGGGCCGGTAGAGGACGGCGAAGGTGTCCTTGTAGTCGCCGTCGCGGTTCACGTCGCCGCCCAGCTCGCCGCCGTACGTCGTGCTCTCGGCGAAGGTCTGGAACTCGTACGTGCCGTCCGGCGCCTTGTAATCCACGCCGCTGAAACGGAACGTGCCGCCGGTGGCGGTGACCGTGCGGCTCATCTGGAGCCACGTCGGGTCGCCGTCGGTGAGCGGATCGGTCGCCGTGACCCAGTTCTTGATCTTCGGCTCGCCGGTCGTGGTCTTCCGCAGCGCCGGATGCGCGGCGTCCACGCCGGTGTCCAGGATGCCGATGGTCACGCCGCGCCCGTCCCAGTCGCGGTGGGCGGACGTGAAGTCCGTGGCGCCCGTCTCGCCGGTGGGCAGATACGGATTGTCGGAGGGGGTCCCCTTGCCGGGTGCGGCGGGAGTGCTGCCGCTCTCCGTGCCGGACGAGTGGTCCCGCTTCCGGTCCTCACCGGTGACCGGCGACGGATCGGGGATCTTGAACGTCTCGTTCAGGTCGACGGCGCGGACCGAGGACAGCGCGGCCAGCTCGGAGACCTTGCCGGTGGGCACGGTGGCGCGCACGTACCCGAGCTTGTCGGTGACCTCGCCGACGGTGCCGCCGAGCTGGGTGACGCGACGGCGCACGCCGGCCGTGTCACCGCGATCGGTCGCCAGCAGCAGGGTGACCGTGGCGGCCTTCCTGCTCTCGGCCTTCTGGAGCAGGGTTCGGTCGTGCGAACCGAGCTTGTCCCGAACGGACTTGAGGGCCTGCTTCGGCACATCGGGTACGGCCGCGCCCAGTGGGCGCGGCACAGGAGCCGCCTGGGCGGGCAGGGCGGACAGTCCCAGTAGGGGACCGGACAGCCCGGCTGCGAGGAAGGCGGCGGTGAGCCGTCGTCTGGCGGGGGTTGGTCTGCGGGACATGGTTGTCCTGCTCCTTCCGGGGTGGGTGTGCTCCCCGGGTCTACAGAGTCGGACGGGCCCGGCGCACCAGAAGGCGGTGGCGACAATTCGACATGTCGTAGAGCCGCCATGGCACGGGGCAGGGCGTTACCGGCGTCGGCGGTCCCGCCCCGGGTGTCACCCGCGGGTGCGGTCTGCTCGCGGGACCAGCCCCGCCCGCACCGCGCTCATCCTGGCCCGCACACCCTGCACGGGCACGGCGCCCGCCGGACCTCGGGGAGCGTCGCCCGACGCGCCCCGGCAGGCCCCGCAGACGCCGCCCCGCATCGCCTCCGGGCTGCCGGGCGCCCGGCACTCGCCGCACTCCAGGGTCCGCAGGACGACCTCGCGCACGGGGGCGATCCGCGCGGGCGGCAGTTTGTCGAGCAGCCTCCGGCCGACGAACGCGGCCGGGCTGTAGACCTGCACCGGCAGCCCCTGAGTCAGTGCGGACACGATCTCGGCCTCGGTCGCACCCCGCTCGAACCACTCGCTGACCTGCGGTTCCAGCCTCGCGCAGTCCCGTGCGGACAGCTGGAGCGCGGGGGACGCCTTACCGAGTGCCGCCAGCAGGATGAACGACCGCGAGCGGGTGGGCCGTTGAGGCGTCTGCGGTACGTCACCACGCGTGTACGCCGCCCACCACGGGTCGTCGCGCGCGGTGCGGGAGAAGAACGTGCGCGTCACCCAGAGCAGCACCTCCTCCGTCGCGACGCACTCCCTGCCCCGGCGCAGATGTCCGGCCTCCTGGAGCCGGTTCAGCGTGGTCCGCAGCGCGCACTGCCCGTATGGCAGCACCTTGGCGAGGGTCTTCACGGAGATGTCGGCACCCTCGCACAGCCCGTCGAGGTACGTGGCGACGGCGGCGTCACGCGGGAGGAGGTGGGCGAAGTCCGCTCCGGTGCGGGGGCCTTGGCCGGGTGCCGAACGCTTGCCGTATCCGGGGTTCGCCATCGGGTGGTCGAGTGTGGGCGCGGGGCCGGGCGGGGGAACAGGGGCAGCACTAAAGTGGCTGGCAGCCATGAGATCGGGTCCGTTCGATCATCCTGGTCAGGCCCCTGCTCGGTGTTTGCGCACCGGCGGGGGCCGTCGTGTCCAGGCAGACGCTAGAGCGTGACTACCGTCCGTCGCAAGTCGGTCGCGAAAAGTCAACCCGGCAGGCAGGGAGGGTGGGTGGGAATCAGTCCCGCCATCCATTCCGCTGAAAGAACGCCCGTATCTCGGGGCTTGAGCCCCGGGCGGTTCAGCGTGGCTTCAGCGGCACGATGAGCGTGGGCTCCTCCTCCACCACGTCCGAGGGGTCCGGAGCGGGGCCGCCGGGCACCTGGCCCGGATGGTCGACGATGCCGGTCTTCATGTGGGCGGAGGCGTCGGAGAAGTTCCCTTCCCCTCGCCAGTCGGTGCGGGAGCCGCGGTAGGCGTACGTGTCCGGGTCCAGGAACAGGTACGCGCGCGTGCGGGCCCGGTCGTGGAAGTCGAACGTGATGGCCGTGCCCGGCCGCCCGGCCGCGTCCTTCATGGGTTTGGCGAGCAGCTCGGTTCCGGGGATCAGCGCCAGCGCGCGGTAGAGCGCGGCGTTGATCCTGGGAGGGATGTTCGACGCGACCTCGAGCACGTTGACGATCCGGGCGAACCGCGCCCCGGGGGTGACGGCCGGAGAGGTTTCCCCCGCGCTGTTGAAGCTCTTGTCCGGACTGTAGGGGAGGACAGCGCTCGGATCGACTCCGCCTGCGAAGAACGGGTCGTCACTGACCCGTTCAAGGAGCTTGCGGGGGTCGGTGGGCAGCCGGGACAGGACCTCCCGGGTCTCCTGAGGCTTGTGCCCGACCCCACTGCCCATCGACGCGGCGATGTCGCTCACGGAGACGACGGTGCGGTCGCCCGTGCGGAACGTTTTTCCGACCGACGCGGCCCTTGCCCCGTCGTACCGCACCCAGTGGGGCTGGTGCCCGCAGTCGTCGTAGCAGACCACCGTGTCGGTGTAGACCCACTGGTGGAGACCGGGTTCCCTGTCCGGGCCCTTCGCGGCGTGGGTCGCGGCGGCGTCCAGGACCTGGGCGACCGTCATCGCGTCCACCGACCGGTTCCGCACCCCCTGGCCGCCCGAGGTGGCGACGACGACGGCGGCGGCAACCGTGCCCGCTGCCAGGCCCACCCATGCGGTCCGCCGGACACCCGGCCGTGCGAAGAAACGGCCGGCGGTCACCGGCACGTTCTGCCCGGACGTCTCATCGGCCGCCTGCGCCTCTTCCAGGAGGGCCAGTTCCGCACCCAGCCGCTGCTTGAATCCGACCGGAGTGTTCATCGGGTGACCTCCGAAAGTGGCGTGCTGAGAGCATCGGGCGGGGTGGTGCGGCCTGCGCGCAACGCGGCACGGGCGCGGTGCAGACGGACACGGGTCGTCGCCTGGGAGATCCGGAGGACCTTGGCGGCCTCCTTCGTGGTCAGGCCGTCGACGGCGACCAGATCGATCACCGCGCGCAGCGGCTCGGACAGCACGGCGTGCGCGGCCAGCAGCTCCCGGGCCGCCCGCTCGGCGTCGATGCGCTCCTCGAAGCGCTGTACATCCTGCTCGTCCAGCAGGCGGCGGCCGCTCAGCGCGGCCACCGCCTCCCGCTCCCGGGCCGACTTGCGGGCATGGGAGGCCACCGTGTTGCGGGCGATCCCGTAGAGCCACACCAGATGCGTACCGCGCCCGGAGTCGTAGCCCGCGTAGGCCTCCAGCGCGGCGACGAAGACGTCGGCGGTGAGGTCGGCGGCCACGTCCCGGTCGGCGGTCCTGCGGGTGACGAAGCCGAGGACGGCATCGAAGTGCGCCTCGTACACCTCGCCGAACGGGGTCGGTCTCCGGCCGGGTTCGTGCGTGGGTATCGGCACGCGGGACCTCCAGTGCGGATCGGCAGTCTGTCACCTACCAATTGGCGCGGGGACCGTGAACCGTTACTTCTCGCAGGTCAGAGAGCTGCTGACCGCTTCAGTCCGGCGACGAACGTGGACCAGGCCGCCGCGCGGAACACCAGCGCGGGGCCGTCGGTCGCCTTGGAGTCGCGGACGGGGACGATCGCGGGGACGCCGTCGAGGACTTCGAGGCAGTTGCCGCCACTGCCGTCGCTGTATGTGGACTTGCGCCACGTGGCCATCTCGACACAGTCCCCGCCGCTTGCGCCGCTGTGCGAGGACTTGTGCCAGGTAGCCGTGGACAGGTCGTGGTCAGAACCGCTGAGCTTCATGGTCGTAATCCTCCGCCACCGACTCGATCAAGGCCAGGGACGCTGCCGGTGAGATCGCGCTGGCCACCACCAGATCGTAGGTCAGTTCGTACGTGCGTACCGTGCTTGGGTCGTCCAGGAGTTGTCCCGATCCAAGCCCGTCCAGATAGGCGAGCGGAGGCGCGTCCGAGAACGCCATGAGCTTCAGGCCTCCTCCCATTGCGGCATGGCCGCCTGCGGAGAAGGGGAGGACCTGCACGATGATTCGACGTTGCCGAGCGAGGCTGGCGATGTGGCGAAGGGCGTCCGCCATCACTTCAGGTCCGCCAACCGTCCGTCGAAGGACCGCCTCGTCCAGAACCGCCCACAACATTGGCTGTGTTGGATCGGCGAGCAGTTGTGCGCGCTCCAGCCGGGCCGCCACCAATTCGTCGATGGCGCTTTCGACCGCCGTCGGCTGGTACTCGCGGAACACTGCCCGCGCGTAGGCTTCCGACTGGAGTAGCCCCGGGATGAGCTGAGGGGCGTACTCCTTGATCGTCGTGGCCCGCGCCTCTGCTTCCGCCGCTTCCGCGAAGTGGTCCGGATACTTCGACGACTTCAGCGCCGCGCAGTTCCGCGCGAAGAACCCGTCCGCCCCCAGCAACTCATCGAACTTCTCCGCCTGGTCCATCTGCATCCGCCGCACCCCGGACTCCAGCAGGCCGATGAACGAGCCGCTGACGAAGAGCGGCGAGCCGAGGTCCGCCTGTGAGAGGCCCGCGTCCTCTCTTCGGTGGCGGAGTTCGGCGCCGAGGAGGGCGCGCGGGGAGGAGGAAGGGTCGAGCTTTCGGGGACCAGGCATGACAACTCCCTGTGACACACGTGCGGTTGTTGGAACTGCACCTCTTCCAGGCTAACGACGGATTGGACACGCTGGGTATGCGTGGGAACTACTCAGAGTGGAAGGAATCGATCATGACGACTACGGAGCGGCGCAGGGTGGCGGCGGGCAGGGTGCGGGAGGCGGAGGAGCTGGTGGCGCGGTTGCGGGGAGGGTTCGCGGGGATCGGCGTGGTGCTGCCCTCGCTGCGGATCGACCCGGTCTCGTTCGCGGGCGACGATCCGGTCGGACTCCTCGACCTCGGGCGCTGCAACCTCGACACGGCGTTGCGGCTGTCGCAGGCGCTGGAGGAGAAGGGGGCGGGTCATGACGGCTGAGGGCGGTGGGCTGGAGGCGTGCACGCCGGAGCCCGGGTCGTTCGCGGTCGATGTGCGGGACGGGCGGGTGGGCCGTGTGATGGGGCGGGTCGGGCCGTATGTGCAGCTGCGGCCGCCCGGGGGCGGGGCGGAGTGGGACTGCCCGCCCGGGGCCGTCCGGCCGGCCCCGCCGGGGCTCGTACTGCGGGCGCGGGTGACGGAGGTGAACCGGGAGGGGCAGCTGCCCCGGTGAGGGGGCGGTCGGCGGTGCTCAGACCGCCTCGTCCTCCCCCTCCTCGCCCGCCTCTTCGCCTTCGATCGGGTCATTGATCCGTTCGAGGCGCTCCTCGTACTGCCGCGTTCGCGGATCACCCACCCCGAATATTCGTTGCGCCCGCTCCAGGGTGACCTCCGCCAGAACCTCCGCCTGCGCGTACCGCTTGAGCGCCCGCAAGGTGAGGGCCAGGGAGTCCGCGACGCTGAGTGCGTCCTGGTGGTCGGCGCCGAGGTTGTTCTTGTACCTGCGCAACAGGTCCTGCTGCCGCAGCAGCGCCTCGTCGTACCGCCCGCGTCTGAAGAACAGCCCGGCCTGGTTGCCCCGCAGTCGCAGGACGTCGGGGTGATCCGGCCCCAGGACCCGGTCGCCCCGTTCGGTGGCCGATTCGTAGAGGGCCTCCGCCTGGTCGAACTCGTCCTTGCCGAACGTGATCAGGCAGGCGGCGAGGTTGCCGACGGTGACAATGGTGCGCTGATGATCCGGCCCCAGCACCTGTTCGCGCCGGTGGACCACGTCCTTCCAGAGGGCCAGGGCGCGCCCGTGATCACCGGAGGCGAACACGGTCCCGGCGAACCGGTCGTCCAGCGCCATGGAGTCCGGGTCGTCGGGTTCCCGGACGTCGTCCCACACGCTTTTGACGAACCATCCGGCGGTGAGTCCGGCCAGATGGTCACCGGCCAGATACGTGTAGCGGAGGATTCCGGGGACGACGGCACGGAAGGTCTCGGAATCCGCTCCGAGCCGCACGGCCGACCCGCTGAGCATGCCGAGGGCGCCCACGGCCAGTTTGAAGCTTCCCCAGTGCGCCTGCTCGTCCGGGTCCAGGCTCGACAGGTATGCGTGGTCCGCGAGGAATTCGCGCAGCTGCTTCTGGCCCGCGTTGTCGATGACCTCGGCCTGGAGGGCCTCCGCGACGCTGGGCAGGGCCCGGAGACAGGCCGCGAGTCTCTCGTTCGACGGATCCGCGAGCATCCCGATCGCCGGCTCCGAGCGGATGAACCGCACGAGTTCTTCGAGACGCGGCGGAAGCAGTCGGTTGTCGGTGTAGACGCGGATCTCGGCGCCCGGCTCCATGCTGTCCTTGAGGTCCTCAAGGCCGGCGAGCGTCGCCGGATCCACGGAGGTGCCGTCGAGCATGACCGGCGGCGCTGTCCGCCAGTCGGGGTCCCGGTACAGGCGCCCCTGGGCCTGTTCGATCAGGATCTCGATCGTCTGATTGATCGCCTGGGTGTACTTGAGGCCGAGATCGGTGTCGGCCATCCGGAGCCTGAAGCCGAGGTCCCCCACGAAGTCCTGGCGGGTCTTCTCCAGGTCCTCGGCGACGGCCCGCCCGTGGTTGCAGATCCGCAGGGCCGTTTCGAGGTCCTGTCCCGCCGTGCAGCGAAACCTGATCGCCCTTTCGTACTCCTTCAGGAGAGGGACGAGATACCGCTCCTCGCCGTCCTCGACGAGCTTCTCGTAGACCTCGACGGTCCTGGAGCTCGCGGCGACCGCGTCGTCCGTTCTGCCGAGGACGTAGTAGCTCGTGGCGAGTCCGCGGGTCCGGGCCGCAAGTTCGGGGCGGAAGGCGGCGCCGTCCTGCTCCACGAGTTCCTCGGCGAGATAGGCGCTGTACTGGTGCAGCATGAGGGACTCGCCCGGCTCATTGACGGCGGCGAGAGCCTCGGCGAGCAATGCCGTGATCTGAGTCATGTACGGCAGATGGGCCTTGTACGACTTGTAGCCCCAGTGAGCCAGCTCCTCGTAGCCCTGGAAGGCCTGGCGGGACACCCTGAGCGCGTCGGCATCGCGCTTCGCCCTGCGCAGCTCACCGCTGTACTGGCCCCGCGCGAGTGACAGGAAGTGGAGGTTCTTCCCACGGTCCTCGGCGGCGAGCTCCGTCAGGCATTCCACCGCGCGTTCGGCCGTGCGCAGGGCTTCGTCGTGTTCGCCGGCGTCCGCGAGAGCGCGGGCCAGACCGTGCAGTGCGACCGCCAGTGTCTCCCGCTGGTCCCGCCGGCCGGTCGCGACCGCGTCCTCGACGTAGCCGATCCCGCGCCTGACGGCGTCCAGCGCCCTGGTCGCCTCGCCGAGACCGCCCAGGCGGGCGCCGTAGTTCAGGTAGACGGAGTACACGTTCTCGGGTTCACCCGAGGCGGCGCGGTACACCACACCCCGGGCCGCGAGCGCGGCCCCGAGCCCGTCGAGCGCGGCGTGCGGGTACGGAACGGTGTAATGGGCGTGGTACGCGGCCTCGTTGATGACGTCCACCCCGGTCAGGTAGGGCAGGCCGAGTGCGGTGGTCAGCTGCCGTGCCGCCGTCAGGTCCTGCCGCCCGGCGAGTTCCACGGCGACGTCCACCAGGCGCCGCAGGTGCGCCTGGAGCAGTTCCGAGAGCGACTGCGAGGCGTCGGCACTGCCGACGAGCTGAGCGAGGGACTGCCCCAGGTGGGTTCTGAGATCGTCACTGATCTCCGGGTAGTCGTCCGCGGCGAGCGCCAGGGTGTTCAGCAGGCGCGCGAGATACGCCGGGTGCGCCGCGACCGCGCGTGAAACGACGAGTCGCTCGACGAGAGCGGCCCGGCCCTCCGTCGTCGCGAGCAGATGGGAGGCGATCAGATCCGGTTCGATCGGTGCGAGCAGGGCGCCCGGGGCTCCGCCCGCGACGGCCGCGGCCGGGTAGCGCCGGTGCAGCGCGTTGGCGACGTCCGTGCGGGACCGCTCCGGCTCGCCCTCGAACGCGGGTGTCGATGCGAGCAGTTCCACGAGATCCTGCACGGCCGGACCCGTGAGCGTCATGACGCAGAGCGCCTGCTTCGCCCGGCCGCGGTCCGCCAGCGCGCGCGCACCGTCCTTGTGCGCCGTGCTCGACCTGGTCAGCCGGTCGACCTCGACGTCGATGACGGTGTCAAGGAGCAGACGCGCCGAGTCGTCGGCGGCGGAGATGGGCACCGCCCGGCCGGAGGCCGCCAGCAGGGCGGCGATGTGGACCAGCAGCGGCCGGTCGTATGCGGCGATCCGCCGGATCTCCGCGGCCGGCAGATCCCGCGGGGTGTCCGGTCCGCCGACGGCCTCGCTGAAGGAGCGGTACGCGGCCTCCGCATGCCGTTCGCGGGCCTCCTGCTCGTCGAACGCCTGGGTGGTCAGGGCGAAGGAGCCGGTGAGCAGCGAAGGGAGATCGACATCGCGGGTCCGGAGTTGTCCCGGCCACGCCTCCTCGCCGCGGGTGATGACGAGGAGCCGGATCGAGGCGCCGAGGTGGCCGGCGTCGATCGCCTGCTTGTAGAGGTTCTCGATGAACGTGCCCAGCAGTTCGTGCTGGTGCTCGGCGTAGTCGAAGACGATGAAATGCGGCGTGGCGAAGGTGTGCGTGCCGGAGAGCTTTTCGTAGTCGGCGAATCCCGCCTGCCACATCGTCCGCGGGTCACGGCTGAGTATTCGGCAGGCCTCGGCGGCGATCCTGGACTTGCCCACCCCGGCCGGGCCGGTCAGCCGTCCGATCCTGATGTCCGGTCTCGACGGCAGATCGTTCGCCCAGTCGACGATGCTGTCGAGCACCGTGCCGCTCTGGCCGTCGTTGACGAACTCGACCTGGCGGAAACGGTAGTTCACGAAGGCGAAGAGGCTCGCGTCGGGGGGCCGCGGCGGGGCACCGGACCAGCCGTCGGTGCCGAAGACCGACGGCCGCGCCGACAGATCGACGAGCGGAAAGCTCCGCAGCGGTTCGAGTGCGCTCACCGCTCGCCGCCGTACCGCCGACAGGACCGCGGCGATCGAGACGCCGCGCAGGCGGCCGTTCCACTGGGTGGGGACGCTGGTCACGATGCCCAGCAGATGCCCGCCCGGGCCGATCACGCCCGCGCCCGAGATGCCGCCCCAGTCCTCGTCGGCCCGCGGCACCGGGTCGATGACCTGAATCGCGATCGTTGTGCCGTCGTCGCCGACCACGGGGGCGAGGTTCACCCGCACGACGGTCGGCCTGGGCGACGTGGAGCCGGATTCGATGCCCGCGACCGGGTATCCGATGATCCGGCAGTTCTCCAGCGCCTGGACGCCGCGATGAGTGCCTCCGCGGGTGGCGGTGCCCCTGGGCTCGTCCAGGTCCGGGACCATGAGCAGTGCGGCGTCGAGGCCGTCGGCCTCCAGCGGAACGATCTCCGTGACGGCCGCCGCCGACGTGGCGCCCTCCAGCCTGACCGTGAACTGCCCGGGGGTGACACGGCCGCCGGCGTGCTCGGACGCCTTCGTCACGACGTGCTGGGCGGTCAGGACGAGGCCGCGGGCGAGCAGGAATCCGCTGCCGAGGAACACCCGGCCGTCGGCCGCGTCGAATCTGATCTTGGCCACCCGTGCGGCGAGGTTCTCGGCCATCTCAGTCGTCGTCCCGGACGGTCACCGAGGGCGTGACCAGAAGCTCGCCCCGGTTGCCGTTGAAATCGACGAATCCCGGGCCCAGGGTGAGCGTCAGTTTATGAGAGGTCGTCGACGCGGAATTCTTACTTCCTTTTGCGACCACGAGCCAGCTGACACCCGCTTCGCCCGCGGTTTGTCTGGCCACTTCGACCGTGAGTTCAACCTCGATCTCCTTTACCTCTAAGGGTATGAGTGGATCGCGTTGGTGGTGAGCGGCTGCGAGTTCCCTGCGAAGGCTCGCCAATACCTCACTCAACCGAAGTCCGTCAGACATGACGGGATCGTACCGGAGACAACACCGTCGGTTGTGGGCGGCAACAGGCCGTTCCCCGCCGCCGCGGAGCGCCGGTGACGGCCTCGGTACCGCCCTTCGCCCAAGGCTGGGATCCTGCAACGATGCCGTCCGGTCACGCAAAAACCTGATGAGACAACGCAGTTACACGTCAAGGGTGAGAAATCTCCTTGCAGGAGTCTTGTGGGGCGGGACCCGCGAGTCCTACTGTCGCCTCACCTTCCCGGCGGCCGCCCCACCGGACGTCCCGGTCGTTCACCCCTCCTCAGAGAAACGGGCCTGCGATGTCACGGAAGATCACGGTTGTCGGTGCGAGGTCACGAAGACCGCGCCGGTCAGCCCTGTGTGCGGCCGCGGTTGCCTCGATGACCGCGGCCGCCGTCGGCCTCGGCGTGCTGGCCGGTACGCCCGCGGGCGCCCGCCCCGCCTCCGCACCGGCGCCCTCCGCGGCGGCGCCCGCCGTCACCCGGGCCGCCCTCGATCCCGCGCTGGTCGCGGGGAGGGGCGCGAAGGTGGCCTTCGCCGAGCAGGAGGCCGAGAACGCGGTCACCGACGGCACGGTCATCGGCCCGGACCGCACCGCCTACACGCTTCCGGCGGAGGCGTCCGGACGCAAGGCGGTCTCGCTCGCACCAGGGCAGCATGTGGAGTTCACGCTGCCCGCGTCCGCCAACGCGATCACCGTGCGCTACAGCATTCCGGACGCCCCGGGCGGTGGCGGCATCACCGCACCGCTCGATGTCGCGGTGAACGGCAAGAAGCGCTCCACGATGACGCTGACCTCGCAGTACTCCTGGCTGTACAACCAGTACCCGTTCTCGAACGACCCGGGCGCCGGACTGCTCCACCCCGACTGGTGGATCACCGAGTGCTCCTGCGTGCCCGCGGCCACGACCCCCTCCCCGGTCATCGGGAAGCCGTTCCGGCCCAGCCACTTCTACGACGAGCAGCGGCTCCTGCTCGGCCGGACCTATCGGGCCGGCGACACCGTACGGCTCACCGTCCCGGCGGGCAGCCGGGCCGCGTCGACGACGGTCGACCTGCTGGACTCGGAGCTCGTGGGCCTTCCGCACGTCGAGCTGCTCGCCGCCAACGTCCTCGCGTTCGGCGCCGATCCGACCGGCCGGCGGGACGCGGCAGGCGCGATCGACAAGGCGATCGCCTTCGCCAGGCGCACCCACCTCAAGGTGTACATCCCGCCGGGCACGTACCGCGTCGACCGGCACATCGTCGTCGACGACGTCACGATCACCGGCGCGGGCAACTGGTACACGAAGATCAAGGGCCGCGAGGTGGCGCTCGACGAGCCCGCCGCCGACGGCTCCGTCCACACCGGCGTCGGCTTCTACGGCAAGGACGCGGCGGACGGCGGCAGCCGCAACGTCCACCTCTCCGGCTTCGCCATCGAGGGCGACGTACGGGAACGCGTCGACACCGACCAGGTCAACGGCATCGGCGGCGCGCTGAGCGACTCGACGATCGAGGGCCTGCACATCAGCCACACCAAGGTCGGCATGTGGTTCGACGGGCCGCTGAAGAACCTGCGGATCAGCGACAGCATCATCGTCGACCAGATCGCCGACGCCATCAACTTCCACACGGGCGTGACCGATTCACGGGTCTCGAACACCTTCGTGCGCAACTCCGGCGACGACGGCCTCGCGATGTGGTCCGAGAAGACGGCGAACGCCCGCAACACCTTCGACCACAACACCGTCCAGACCCCGGTCCTCGCCAACGGCATAGCGATCTACGGGGGCACCGACAACACCGTCTCGGACAACCTCGTCGCCGACCCGATCCGCGAGGGCAGCGCCCTGCACGTCGGCTCCCGCTTCGGCGCCGAGCCGTTCGCCGGGAAGCTGAACCTCACGGGCAACACGACGGTCCGCGCCGGTACGTACGAACTGAACTGGAACATCGGCCTCGGCGCCCTGTGGATCTTCGCGCTCGACAAGAGCATCGACGCCGACATCCGGGTCACCGGCAACAGCTTCCTCGACAGCACCTACAACGCGATCATGCTGGTCTCCGACTGGGCGGTGAAGGACCAGTACGTCATCAAGGGCGTCCACTTCAAGGACATCAAGGTCGACGGCACCGGCACCTCCGTGCTGAGCGCCCGGGCGGCGGGCGGCGCCACCTTCGAGAACGTGGACGCGCGGAACGTGGGCGCGGTCGGCGTGAACAACTGCGGCTCGTTCAACTTCCCCGCCACCGGTTCGGAGTTCTCCCTGACGGACCTGGGCGGCAACGACGGCGGCTGGCTCGCGCCCTGGCTGCTGCCGAACACCATCACCTGCAACGACCGCCCCGACGTCGTCCCGCCGCCCGCACCGGGGGCGTGGTGACGCGCGCGGTGACGTGCGTGCGGTGGTCCCAGTAATTCCTCAGTAACGGGCTCCTCATAGGTTCTCGCACCAACCTGGCCGAGCTTGCGGCGCCGCCCCCGGTCTCCGGAGGTCCGGCCGGGTTGACGCGCCCCTCTCCCCGGTAGGAGCCCCCTTCATGTACCCACCCAGAAGCCCCCGGCGCCGCGGCGTCGCATGGGCGGCGACCGCGTTCACGGCCCTGGCCGTACTCGGCGCGGCGCCGTCCGCGACCGCCGCCACCGGATCCGGATCCACCGCGACCCCCGCACCCTCCGCCAAGGTCGACTCCGCTCTCCGTGCCGCCGTCGGCAAGGGGAAGGAGTCGACCTTCTTCGTCGTCATGAAGCAGCGGGCCGACCTGACCGCCGCCCAGGGCAAGCGCGCGCACAAGGACAAGGCCAAGTCGGCCTTCTCCGCGCTGCGGGCCGAGGCCGGCACCTCGCAGAAGTCCCTGGCCTCCTTCCTCGACAAGAAGAAGGTCGGACACGAGTCGTTCTGGATCAACAACGCCGTCAAGGTCACGGGTGACCAGAAGCTCGTCGACGAGCTGGCGAAGCGGTCCGACGTGGCGAGCATCGTCAAGGAGCAGCGCTACGCGCTCGACGACCTGGAGTCGTCCACGACGCCGGGCACGAAGACCGACGCGGACTCCGGTGCCACCGAGGTCACCCCGGAGTGGGGCGTCAAGGACATCAAGGCCGACCAGGTCTGGGACCAGTACGAGGACCGCGGTGACGGGATCGTCATCGCGAACGTCGACTCGGGTGTGCAGTACGACCACCCGGCACTGGTGGGGAACTACCGGGGCAACCAGGGCGACGGCACCTTCAGCCACGACTACAACTGGTTCGACCCGACCGGTCAGTGCACCGACGGGGCCCCCTGCGACAACAACGGCCACGGCACCCACACCATGGGCACCATGGTCGGCCAGGACGGCGTGGGCGTCGCCCCCGGTGCCAAGTGGATAGCCGCCAAGGGCTGCGAGGCCCGGGAGTGCTCCGACTCCTCGCTGCTCGCGGCCGGGCAGTGGATCCTCGCGCCGACCGACCACAACGGGCAGAACCCGAAGCCCGAGCTGGCGCCCGACATCGTCAACAACTCCTGGGGCGGCGGTGACACGAACTTCTACCAGGACATCGTGAAGGCGTGGAACGCGGCCGGGATCTTCGAGGCCTTCGCCTCGGGCAACGACGGCGACGGCGCGACCTGCTCGACCGGCCACGCGCCGGGCTCGCAGGCCGACTCCTACGGCGTGGGCGCCTATGACGTCGCCGGGAAGATCGCCGACTTCTCCGGCTTCGGACCGTCCGTCTTCGACGGCTCGATGAAGCCGAACATCTCCGCACCGGGCGTGAACGTGCGCTCCACGTGGCCGGGCAACAGCTACAACTCGATCTCCGGTACGTCGATGGCCACCCCGCACGTCGCGGGCGCCGTCGCCCTCCTGTGGTCCGCGGCCCCCTCGCTGATCGGCAAGATCGACGAGACCCGCGCGCTGCTCGACCAGGGTTCCGCCGACGTCGACGACACCCACTGCGGCGGCACCGCCGCGATGAACAACGTCTGGGGCAGCGGCAAGCTGGACATCCTGGCCTCCGTCGACGCCGCCCCGCACACCGCGGGCACCATCACGGGCACCGTGACCGACCGGGCCACCGGCAAGGCCGTGGCCGCGACCGTCACCGCTGCGAGCGGCGACATCACCCGGGTGGTCACGACCGTCGCGGACGGCACCTTCCAGCTGCACCTGCCCGCCGGCACGTACGCGGTCACCACGAGCGGCTACGGCTTCGCCTCCCACACCGACTCGATGACGGTCGCCGTCGGCGAGAGCGCGACCCTGGACTCCGCGCTCGACGCGGTCGCCCACCACACCGTCTCCGGCACGGTCCTCGACGTCACGGGCAAGCCGCTCAAGGGCGCCTCGGTGCGGTTCGCCGACGCCCCGCTCGACGCGGTCACCACCGGCGCCGACGGTTCGTACGCCTTCCCGTCCGTCGCGGAGGGCTCCTTCCACCTGGCCGTGACGCCCGCCGCCCCGGTGCTGTGCAACGGCGACTGGTCCGGCGCGCTCACCGTCGACGGGAACGAGACCGTCAAGGCCTCGCTGCCGCCGCGCACCGACGCCGCCGGCACGTACTCCTGCGCGCCCGCCGCGTACGACTGGGTCACCGGGAAGACGAAGGTCGCCCTGAGCGGCGACGAGAACGCCAAGGCCGTCGCCCTGCCGTTCCCCGTGAACTACTACGGAGTCGCGTACACCAGCGCCAACATCACCACCAACGGCCTGGTGAACTTCCTGTCGCCGCGGCTCGGCGACTACGAGAACACCGCGCTGCCCGCCGCCGAGCAGCCCAACGGCGCCGTCGCCGCGTTCTGGGACGACCTGACGCTCGACAAGAAGTCCAGCGTCCAGACCACCACCACCGGCAGCACGGGCCACCGCACCTTCGCGATCGTCTGGAACAACGCCGCCCTGGTCTCCGACACCTCGGTCCGGATCAGCTTCGAGGCCGTCTTCGACGAGGCGACCGGCGCGATCACCCTCCAGTACAAGGGGATCGGCACCAAGGCGTCGCAGAAGGGCTCATCGGCGACCATCGGCGTCGAGAACCAGGCCGGTACGGACGCCCTCCAGTACTCCTTCAACGAGTCCGTCCTCAAGGACGCCTCCGCGATCCGCTTCTCCCCGAAGGGCGCGTGATGAGGAACATCAATCGAAGAGGCCTCCGCCTCGCCTCCGCCCTGGTGGCCGCCGGACTGGCGCTCAGCGCCGCACCGGCCGCCCTCGCCGCCGACGCCGGCGACAGCAGCGGCCTGCTGACCCTCACGGACAGCCAGACCGCCGACCTCACCGCACGCGCCCAGCTCAACCCTTACGGCGACGCCGAAGGGCAGGGCGCGTACGACCCGCAGCACATCGGTGCACGCGAGGACGCGGCCACGGCACCGTCCACCGGCACGACGGGCGGCAGCGGCTCGTCGCTCGACGGCGCCACCGCAGACGCGGCCGGCACCTGGAAGGTCACCAAGAAGTCGTCCGTGGAGGGCGACTACGGCATGGTCGCGACCGCCCCGGTGGCCGGTGCGAACGGTGACTACTTCGCGCTGGACGCGCTCGGCCCCGTCCAGCGCCGTACCGCCGACGGCAAGGAGGTGTGGCGGCGCGACAACGCCTCGCTGTACACCGACTGGAAGATCACGAACGCCCGTCCGTGGCAGACCGAGCCCTACCCGGCGCGCATCGTCATGGGATACAACGCGGTCAGCCCCTTCACCATGGCCTCCGACAACGGCTACACCACCGGGGACCTGACCGGTGACGGTGTGGACGACGTGGTCTTCACCGCGAGTGTCGGCGCCTACCCGTACCGCCCGTTCACCGCCCCCGGATCGAAGCTGCCCACGGGCACGTTCGTGACGGTCCTGGACGGTGCGAGCGGCAAGACGCTGTGGAGCAAGCTCTACACCGGCGTCTACAACATCAAGCTGGTCGGCAAGACCCTGGTCGTCGCCGACTCGCCGACGTTCAACCTCAACGCACCGGCCGACTCCAAGGCGACGCTGAGCGGCATCCGCTTCTCGTACGCCGACGGCGCGCTCACACCCGCCACGACCTGGACGTACGACACCGGCATGTTCACCGGTGCCGGCTGGGCCAGCCTGGAGCCGCTGGGCGACGGCCTGGTCGCCGCTTCGTGGGACCAGCGGAAGCTGAGCGCCACCGCCGACCCGTCCGGCCACACCCTGGTGTTCGACACCAAGGACGGCAGCGTCAAGTGGGAGCAGACCAACCGGCTCTACTCGCGCCAGCTGCACTACGACGCGGCCCGCAAGAGCATCGTCGCGCTGGAGCAGTCCGACCCGAACGAGGGCATCGTCTACGAGCTCGCCTCGTACAAGCTGTCCGACGGCACCCGCACCACCGTCGACCGCCGCATCAACGCACTGCCGATCGACCTGGTGATCGGTGACATCCAGGGCAACTCCCGGCCGGAGTACACGGTCAGCGAGTCCACGCTGGACAACGGGCAGTTCATCAACTCCAACACGGTGCGCGCCGTCAACGGCGACGACGGCAGCGAGCTGTGGTCGCGCACGGTCAAGCGCGACGCGACCAACAGCCATGACGGCGGCGGCGCCTGGGGCCTGCAGGTCGTCGACGGCAAGGTCGTCGCCTCGTACAAGGACGACGCCGGTTACGAGAGCGCCGCCAACCGCGGCGGGAGCCGCTACGGCCGCCTCGCTGTCCTGTCCGGCAAGGACGGCTCGGTGCGCTGGGAGCAGCGCGGCCTGGTCACCTCGCAGATGTGGGCGCAGCCGTTCCGCAAGGGCGGCAGCTGGCTCCTCCGCACGGTCGACACCAACGAGAACATCCGGACCTACGGCCTGGGCGACGGCAAGCAGAAGGACCTCGTCCCGCTCCGGGCCGCGGTCAACTCGGCGGTGGCCACGGACATCACCGGCGACAAGAAGCAGGACCTGATCGTCGGCGGTGTGTCCAACGGCGTCTTCGCCTACGACGGCCCCTCGACGGTGTCGGGGAAGCCGAAGCAGCTGTGGGCGGCGACCGTGCCCGGCCAGGTGCACGCGCTCGTGAAGGCCGACGTCAACGGTGACAAGCGGGACGAGACGATCGTCGCCGCCGACTCCGCGGCCGCGGTGCTGGACTCCCGTACGGGCAAGGTCCTCACCACGATCGACGGCAAGGGCCAGTTCGTCCGTACGGTGCAGGCCGCCGACGTCAACGGCGACGGCAGGGCCGAGATCATCGTCGCCACCGACAAGGTGCGCGTCTACAACGGCAACGGCAAGAAGCTGTGGGAGTACGGCGCCCCGGCGTCCGCCGGTGACGTCGTCTTCGCGGACGTCTCGGTCGCGGACGGCCACGTCTACGCCCAGTACGCCTCGCACACCGGCGACACGGGCTCCATGCAGCCCGGCGTGGTCGGCGGGGTCGCCCTGCGCGCGAAGACCGGAGCCCTCGACTGGGCGGTCACCCCGAAGACGGGATCGGCGACGGACGGCGTCCTCTACGGCGCGCCCTTGCGGGCCGGTACGTTCGCCTCGGCGGGCATTCCGTACGCGGACGGGCACGCGGTCGTCTTCACCGCGTTCACCAGGGACGCCACGGGTGACCTGACGACCATGACGCAGATCCGGGACGGCCGCACGGGCGAACTGCTCCACGAAGCCACCGGTGGCGGCCCGTGGGGCCTCGGCAACTGGCTGACCGGTCCCGACGGACTGACCATGGTCAGCAGGGTGTCGATGCGCACCTTCGGGCCGAACGGCCAGGACTCCCGGGTGCTCACGATCGCGGACTCGCACACGGCCGCCTTCGCGAACGGTCCCGGCGGCAAGCGCATCATCGTCTCGGGCCAGATCGGTGGTGCCGGCACGTACGACCCCTCGATCCTCACCGCGGGGGACGACTACCCGTCCAGCGTGGCCGACGTCTCCGCGATCGCCGGTGACGAGATCCTCGTCACCGACCTGAACGGTGACGGCGTCGACGAGATCGTCTCGCTCAACTTCGACGAGTACGGCATGGACCGTACGACGGCGCTGGAGGGCGGCGGCTACTCCAGCCCCTTCTCCGCGATGCGTCAGACGATCGTGGCGACGATCGACCCGGCCTGACCGGTTCCGGACCGCCGCAGGCCCCCGAGTCCACGACTCGGGGGCCTGCGGCGTTCTCACGGGTGTCGGCCGGGCCCCGCCCGTGGCCCTGCGTGAGAATGGGAGCCGCCGACAGGCTCCGTCATCCGGAACGATCCGAACCACGCACCGGGAGCACGCCATGAGGATCCACCTGTCCAGTGTCTTCGTCGACGACCAGGACAAGGCCCTGCGCTTCTACACGGAGGTGCTGGGCTTCGTGAAGAAGACCGAGGTCCCCATCGGCACGGACCGGTGGCTGACCGTGGTCTCGCCGGAGGCCCCCGACGGAACGGAACTCCTGCTGGAGCCCGACGGCCACCCCGCGGTGAAGCCGTACAAGCAGGCACTGGTCAAGGACGGCATCCCGGCCACCGCCTTCGCCGTGGACGACGTGCCGGCGGAGTTCGAGCGGCTGAGCAGGCTCGGGGTGCGCTTCACCCAGGAGCCCCTGGAGATGGGACCGGTCACCATCGCGGTCCTGGACGACACCTGCGGCAACCTGATCCAGATCGTGCACGACAAGGACGCCTGACCGGGGGCGGGCGCGGGGCGGCAGGGGTGTCTTGCGGCAACGCGGAGCATTCCGCCGCCCGCCGTGGCACGCTTCACGGGTGACCAGCAGAACCGACCCTGCACAGCACCTGAGCGACCTCGCACGGCTCCGCCGCGTCCGCGACCGCATCGACAGGGAGTACGCGCAGCCGCTGGACGTCGAGGCGCTCGCCCGCGGCGTGCACATGTCGGCCGGGCATCTCAGCCGCGAGTTCCGGCGCGCCTACGGCGAGCCCCCGTACGGCTACCTCATGACCCGGCGCATCGAGCGGGCGATGGCCCTGCTGCGCCGCGGCGACCTCAGCGTCACCGACATCTGCTTCGAGGTCGGCTGCTCCTCGCTGGGGACCTTCAGCACCCGCTTCACCGAGCTGGTCGGGGTGTCTCCCAGCGTCTACCGGCGCCAGGCGCAGGAGGCGGAGCAGACCGGGGCGGGGGTGCCCTCGTGCCTGGAGAAGCAGGTGACACGACCGATCAGGAATCGAGAAGCGCCGGTCAGGAAGCCGGATTAGCGTGGCGGACATGAACTTCACCATTCACTCCGCCTTCCTTCCGCACGACGATCCGGACGCCTCGGTCGCGTTCTACCGCGACGTCCTGGGCTTCGAGGTCCGGGGCGACGTCGGCCAGGGCGCGATGCGCTGGATCACGGTCGGCCCGGCCGGGCAGCCCGGCACGTCCCTTGTCCTGGAACCGCCGTACGCCGATCCGTCCGTCACCGACGAGGAGCGCGCCACCGTCGTCGCCATGATGGCCAAGGGCACGTTCGCGCGCGTCCTGCTGACCACGGACGACCTCGACGCCACCTTCGAGAAGGTGCAGGCCGGCACCTCCGAGATCGTCCAGGAGCCGACCGAGCAGCCGTACGGCGTGCGTGACTTCGCCGTCCGCGACCCCGCGGGCAACCTGATCCGCGTCCAGGAACAGCGCTGACCCGGAGAACAGAGGGAGACAGGATGACCAGGGCCAAGAGGGCGGACACGCCGGCGTCCGCGCCGCACGTGGGCGACAGCCACGATCTGATCCGGGTGCACGGCGCGCGCGTGAACAACCTCAAGGACGTCAGCGTCGACATCCCCAAGCGCCGGCTGACGGTCTTCACGGGTGTCTCCGGCTCCGGCAAGAGCTCCCTCGTCTTCGGCACGATCGCCGCGGAGTCGCAGCGGCTGATCAACGAGACGTACAGCGCCTTCGTGCAGGGCTTCATGCCCTCGCTGGCGCGGCCCGAGGTCGACGTGCTCGAAGGGCTGACCACCGCGATCAGCGTCGACCAGCAGCGGATGGGATCCGACCCCCGCTCCACGGTCGGCACCGCGACCGACGCCCACGCGATGCTGCGCATCCTGTTCAGCCGGCTCGGCAAGCCGCACATCGGCCCGCCCAGCGCGTACTCCTTCAACACCGCCTCGGTCCGGGCGAGCGGCGCGATCACGGTCGAGCGCGGGGACAGGACCAAGGCGCAGAAGGCGTCCTTCCAGCGCACCGGCGGGATGTGCGTGCGCTGCGAGGGCCGGGGCTCGGTCTCCGACATCGACCTCAGCCAGCTCTACGACGACACCAAGTCGCTCGCCGAAGGCGCGTTCACCATCCCCGGCTGGAAGTCCGACAGCCAGTGGACCGTGCAGGTCTACGCCCAGTCCGGTTTCGTCGACCCGGACAAGCCGATCCGCAAGTACACCAAGAAGGAGCTGCGGGACTTCCTCTACGGAGAGGCGGTCAAGGTCAAGGTCAACGGCGTCAACCTCACCTACGAGGGGCTGATCCCCAAGATCCAGAAGTCGTTCCTGTCCAAGGACAAGGAGGCGATGCAGCCGCACATCCGGGCGTTCGTGGAGCGGGCGGTCACCTTCACCACCTGCCCCGAGTGCGACGGCACCCGGCTCAGCGAGGGTGCCCGGTCCTCGAAGATCAAGCGGATCAGCATCGCGGACGCCTGCACGATGGAGATCAGGGACCTGGCCGAGTGGGTGCGCGGCATCAAGGAGCCTTCGGTGGCGCCGCTGCTCGACGCGCTGCAGCAGACCCTCGACTCGTTCGTGGAGATCGGCCTCGGCTACCTCTCGCTGGACCGGCCCGCGGGCACGCTGTCCGGCGGCGAGGCGCAGCGCGTCAAGATGATCCGCCACCTCGGCTCCTCGCTCACCGATGTCACGTACGTCTTCGACGAGCCCACCATCGGACTGCACCCGCACGACATCGAGCGGATGAACAAGCTGCTCCTGCGGCTGCGGGACAAGGGCAACACGGTGCTCGTCGTCGAGCACAAGCCGGAGACCATCGTGATCGCCGACCATGTCGTCGACCTCGGTCCCGGGGCCGGTTCGGGCGGCGGCACCGTCTGCTTCGAGGGCACGGTCGAGGGGCTGCGGGCCGGTGACACGATCACGGGCCGGCACTTCGACGACCGGGCGGCCGTCAAGGATTCGGTGCGCGAGGCGACCGGGGCACTGGAGATCCGCGGCGCGACGGCGAACAACCTGCGCAAGGTCGACGTCGACGTGCCGCTCGGGGTGCTCGTCGTCGTCACCGGGGTCGCCGGCTCCGGCAAGAGCTCCCTCGTGCACGGCTCGATCCCGGCGGGGGAGGGCGTCGTGTCGGTCGACCAGAGCCCGATCCGCGGCTCGCGGCGCAGCAACCCGGCGACGTACACCGGTCTGCTGGAGCCGATCCGCAAGGCGTTCGCCAAGGAGAACGGCGTGAAGCCGGCGCTGTTCAGCGCCAACTCCGAGGGTGCCTGTCCCACCTGCAACGGTGCCGGTGTCATCTTCATGGACCTGGCGATGATGGCGGGGGTCGCCACCCCCTGCGAGGACTGCGAGGGCAAGCGGTACCAGGCGTCGGTGCTGGACTACCACCTCGGCGGCCGCGACATCAGCGAGGTGCTCGCGATGTCGGTGGCCGAGGCGGAGGAGTTCTTCGGCGCGGGCGATGCGCATCTGCCGGCCGCGCACCGCATCCTGGAGCGGCTCGCCGACGTCGGCCTCGGCTACCTGAGCCTCGGCCAGCCGCTGACCACGCTCTCCGGCGGCGAACGCCAACGTCTCAAGCTGGCCACCCACATGGGCGACAAGGGCGGTGTCTACATCCTCGACGAACCGACCACCGGCCTCCACCTCGCCGACGTCGAGCAACTGCTCGGCCTGCTCGACCGGCTCGTCGACTCCGGCAAGTCCGTCATCGTCGTCGAGCACCACCAGGCCGTGATGGCGCACGCCGACTGGATCATCGACCTCGGTCCCGGTGCCGGTCACGACGGCGGCAAGGTCGTCTTCGAGGGGACGCCCGCGGACCTCGTCGAGGCCCGCTCCACCCTCACGGGCGAGCATCTCGCGGCGTACGTCGGCGGCTGACGGAACGCCCCGGACGGCCGCGGGACGGCGGCCGCCCGGGGCGCACGGGGCGGCCGCAGTGCGCCTGCCTGCTGCGAGTACGCCCCGGCCGATCGTGTGGTGTTGGCGGGGCGGGACCCCGAATGTTTGTGATCTTGGTGGGTGGGCGGGCCGTCCGGCCCGAACCCCCTCCCCCACATCCGTACGAGGAGTCCCGTGCGCATCCGTCCGGTCCTTTCCCTCGCCGCGTCCGTCGCAGCGGTCATGGCGCTCGCCACCCCGTCCCAGGCCGCCGACAACGGCTCCTACTTCATCCAGGACGCGCGCACCGGCGCCTGTCTGCTGACCAACGAGGGCCTCCTGGGCGGTCAGCTCGGCCCCTGCGGCAACGACGCGGTCTGGCAGCTGCGCAACCTGCCGTACGGCTCGGTGCAGCTGGCCAGCGGCCGGGAGGAGTCCCACTGCCTCGGCCTGTCGCCGCTGAAGATCTCCCCGCCCCCGGTCTTCCTGAGCCCGTGCGGCTCCTCGCCGGACCAGTGGACGATCACCGGCCCGGACGAGGACGGCGCCCCGGTCGCCCTCCGCCTCACCGAGATCCCGTCCCTGGGCACGCTCACCCCGGCCGATGGCCGGGCGACGCTGGCGGGCCGCGGCGCGCCCGAGTGGACGTTCACCCGGGTCGGCTAGGACCTGCCGTCCGGCCGGGGCCGGGTCCGGGGCGCAGGGGCCCGGGACCCGGCCCTGTCGGGTTCTCGTGTTCCGCGGCCGTCAGAAGGAGATGACGGTGGCGCCTTCGAGGGTGAAGCGCAGGAACTCGTCCCGCGCCACCCGCAGGCGCAGCCCGCGCCCGGCGAGCGCGTCCTCGGTCCCGTCGGCCCGGGCCGCGTTGACGCAGGCGCCCACGGCGACGCCGCCGGCTATCAGCTCGTCGACCTGCCGGTTGAAGACCGCGCTCGCCCCGGAGGCGGCCGGATCGGCGAGGAGGCGCTGGGCCGGACCGAAGCACAGGACCTCGACGGTGGTGCCGTGCTCGGCGGCGACCTCCTGGATGCGCTGAGCCACGCGGGTTCCCGTGGTGATGGAGGCGTCGTCGTCGTGGAACACATGGATCACGGTCTTCGGCATGTGCCGCACCTTCCTCTCGGTGACCTGGCCGGGCGTACGGGACCGTATCAATGGTCTTGAGGACTGGGACGATTCGTCTCGCAGTCCGATACGCGAATGAGGGGATGCGCGGTCCGGCCGCAACGCGTGCGGCTGCCGGACCGGCGCCGCCTCGCGACCGGCGGAAGAATAGGCACGCTGAGTAGGCATTTCGGTTACGCAGCGTGGAAGGAATGGATCATGAAGATGAGGGAGCGGAACAGGACGCGTTGCGGAAAGGCGGCCGGCCATGACAGGTGAGGGCGGCAGCGGCGGAGCCGGTGGTCCGGAGATGTCCCTGCCCGTACCGGAGCGTGGGGCGTTCGCCGTCGACGTGCGGGACGGCCGGGTGGGGCGGGTGATGGGGCGGGTCGGCCCCTATGTGCAGCTGCGGCCGCCCGGAGGGGGCGCGGAGTGGGACTGTCCGCCCGACTCCGTCCGGCCGGCCCCGCCCGGCCTGGTCCTGCGGGCACGGGTCACGGAGATCAACCGCGAGGGGCAGCTGCCGAGATGAGGGTGCGAGGCGGCCCGGGACCGAGCCGGGAAGAGCCCCGGATAGCCTGCCCGCATGACGAGCGCGAGCACGGAGTCCGATGCGCAACTGGCCCTGAGGGCAGCACAGGCGGGTGCGGCGGTGGTCCGCGACATGTACGGGGCATCGCTGCACCGCGTGGAGAAGACCGGCGGTGACTTCGCGACGGCCGCGGACCTCGCCGCCGAGGAGACCGTCCTCGACGTGCTGCGGAAGGCCCGGCCCGCTGACGCCGTGACGGGCGAGGAGAGCGGACACACCGGCGCGGACGGCGCGGAGCGCAGATGGCTGGTCGACCCCCTGTGCGGAACGCTGAACTACGCCGTGCAGAACATGCTGGTCGCGGTGAACGTCGCGCTGCGGGTGGGTTCCGCGACGACCGCGGGCGCCTCGGCCGACCCGTTCAGCGGCGAGGTGTTCTGGACCGACGGCACCCGCGCCCGGGTCCGGAAGGACGGCGCGGACCAGGAGCTGTCCCCCTCGCCCGCCTCCTGCCTGGTCGACGTCAACCTCGACCCGAAGTTCCCCAACGCCCCCGCCTTCCGGGCGGTGGAGCTGCTCGCCGCCCCGGAGTTCGCCGAGCGGTTCCGGCCGCGCGTCGTCTCCACCACACTGGCCGTGGCCTGGGTCGCCGCCGGCCGCAGGGCCGCGTACGTCACCGACGGGGACCTGCGCGACAGCGTGCACTTCACCGCCGGCATCGCCCTGTGCGAGGCCGCCGGCTGTGTGGTGACCGACCTCCACGGCCGGCCGCCGTACACCGGAGCGGGCGGCCTGATCGCGGCCGCCGACCGGCAGACGCACGACGCGCTGCTGGGGATGGTCATGAACCAGGCACGGGCCGCCCGTTGAGGCCTGCCACCCCGTCCGGCGCCGCCGCCAGGCAGGTCCACTGATGCCGGCCGTCCTCGTGCTGCTCCTCGCAGGCACCTGGCTGCTCTCCGGCGCCCTGGTCACCGGCACCGAGCCGCTGACCGTGGCGGTGGGCCGTACCGCCGTGTGCTGTCTGGTCCTGACCGTCGCCGCCGCCTCGTCCGCGAGCGGACGGGCCGGTCTGCGGCAGGCGGTGGCGCGGCCGGGGACGGTGTGGCTGCTGGGGCTGCTCGGCTTCGCCGGGTACGCGGCCGGCACGCTCCTGGCCATCCCGCGCATCGGCACCTCGCTCACCAACCTCGTGGTCGCGCTGATGCCGTGCGCCTCGGTCGCGGTCGGCGCGCTGTTCTTCGGCGAGCGGCCGGGACCGCGCAAGGCCGCCGGCGCGCTCCTGGCCTGCGCGGCGGCCGCCGGATACGCGGCGCTGGGCGCGGACGCGGGGGACCTGGACGGGGTGGGGCTGCTGCTGGTGGCGGCCGCGACGACCGCCTTCGCGGTGTACGGGTTCCTGTACCGGGCGCGGCTGTCCCGGCTGCCGCCGCTCGCCGTGCTGCCGGTGCTCCTCGCTGCCGCCACCTGTCTGCTGCTCCCGATGTCGCTGCCCGCCCTGATCGCGCACCCGCCGACCCTCGCCGCGACAGGGGGCATCGTGCTGCTGGGAGCGGCGGTCTACGCCCCCGCCTACCTCGTGCAGCACCGGCTGATCCTGCTCCGCGGCCCGGTCTTCACGGCCGCCGTGCAACTGGCCGTCCCCTTCACCGTCCGCCTCGGCGACTGGGCCCTGGGGACCGCACCCGCGCCCTCGGTGGCCGAGATCCTGCTGCTGGCGGTGTGCTGCGGGGGGATCGCCCTCGTCACGGTCCGGACGGGAGAGCGGCCCGCCGCGCGGGTTCCCTCCGGCCGCTGAGCAGGGCGGGGCGGTGCTCACCGGTCTCCGGACATGAAGATCTCATGCACCGTGCCCCCTTGATCTCACGGCCGGTGCGTGCACCCGTCCCTGTCCGGGCGCGGTCCTCACGTGCGACCGTCATGGATGGAGCAAGCGGAGGGAGCAGGGGCGATGGTGATCGGAGTCCTCGGACCGCTGGTCGTGACGGTCAACGGCACGTCCGTGGTGCCCAGCGCGGCGAAACCGCGGCAGGTGCTGGCGTTGCTGGCGGCCAACCTCGGGCGTCATGTGAGCATGGCCGCCATGGCGGAGGAGCTGTGGGACGGCGATCCTCCGGGGCGGCCCTCGGGTGTGGTGCAGACCTACGTGAAGCAGTTGCGGCGAGGACTCTCCGCGGCGTACGAACCGGTCGGCGGCCCCGACGGGAAGGACGTCCTCGTCCGCAGCCACACCGGCTACATCCTGGACCCGCCCGAGGCGGACGTCGACGTGGACGCCCGCGAGTTCGAGCGGCTCGCCCTGCGCGGGCAGCGGGCGCTGGCCGAGGACGAGGTCGCCGACGCCGCACGCATCCTGGTGCAGGCGCTGACCGTGTGGCGCGGCCCCGCCCTGGCGGACGTCCGGACCGGGCCGGTGCTCGAGACCGAGGTGCGGCGCCTCGACGAGGTGCGCCGCGGTGCGCTGGAGAGCCGGATCGCGGCGGACCTGCGGCTGGGCCGCCACGCGGAACTGGTCAGTGAACTCACCGTGCTCACCACCCGCTACCCGCTCCAGGAGAACCTGCACGCCCAGCTGATCCTGACGCTCTACCGCTGCGGGCGGTCCTGGCAGGCCCTGGAGGTCTTCCGGAAGCTGCGCGCCTCGTTCGTGAGGGAGATCGGCATCGAGCCCTCGCAGCGGCTCCAGCGACTGCATCACGCCATTCTCGCCGACGATCCCTCCCTCGCCTCGCCCGCCTACGATTTGGCCGTCTTTTAGCGGCGGGCCGCACTCTTGGCGCGTGTCGGCCGGGACCCGCTCCACCGTTGGCCGAGGGGTGTGCCGCCGGGCAGGCGGGCGCACCGCCCGTGCCTGTCCGCCAGGGCCGGGCGGGCGCGGCCCGCCCGGACGGCCGCAGTCGGCCGCGCCGTGCGGCCGGGCCCGGCCGGCACACAGTCGCCGGACGAACCCGAGGCGGAGCAGAATGACGCAATACCTGTCCCAGACGCCCCAGATACCGACGGCCGACCCGACCGGAGCCGGTGTGCGGCTGCTCTGCTTCCCGTACGCGGGCGGCGGAGCATCGGCGTACCGGCGCTGGCAGCGCGGCCTCGACGAGCACGGAGCCGGTACGCGGGTGATGCCGGTGCAACTGCCCGGCCGTGAGGGCCGGATGAACGAGCGCAGGTTCACCGACCTCGACGCGCTCATCGACGACATGGACGAGCAGCTCGACGAGGAGCTGGAGCACCCGTACGTGCTGTACGGCCACAGCATGGGTGCGCTCATCGCCTACGGCCTGGCCCACCGCCGCCAGCAGCGCGGTGCCACCCTCCCGCTCGCGCTCGTGCTCAGCTCCTACCGCGCACCCCATCTGCCCGCGCCCAGGATCGCTGACCCGGGAGCGAGCGACGAGGAGCTGGTGGCCGGCCTTGCGGCGCTGGGCGGGATACCGCGGGTGATTCTGAACCACCCGGAGTTCCTGGCGGCGCTGCTGCCCGTCGCCCGTGACGACCTGCTGCTGTGCACCTCCCCGGTGGCCGCGGCCGCCGAACCGCTGAGAATCCCGCTGCACCTGTTCATCGGGGCCAGGGACCGGCTGGTGTCGGTGCCCGAGGTGGTGGCCTGGCGGCGGCACGCCGGGCGCGGCTGCGAGGTGCGGGAGATGCCCGGCGGGCACTTCTTCATCCGCGCCCACGAGGACACGTTCCTGCGCGAACTCGCCGTCCTGCTCCGCCGCTACGCCCATGCCCCGGCACTCGCGGGCCCGCTGCCGGTCTGAACCGCCGCTCAGGAGTGGAGAGACGACGATGAACCAGGAAACATTCACCCAACGCGTGCTGGCCAGGGCGCAGGCCCGCGGCACGGCGGAGGCGTTCGCCTTCGTCCACGAGACGGACGCGCAGCGCCGTGTGGAGCGGCTGACCTACGCGGAGCTCGACACCCGGGCCAAGGACATCGCCTCCTGGCTGCAGGCGCGCGGCCTGGCGGGCCGGCAGGTGCTGTTGCTGTACCCCTCGGGCCTGGCGTTCGTCGAGGCCTTCCTCGGCTGCCAGTACGCGGGAGCCGTCGCCGTGCCGGCACCCCTTCCCTCCGCACACGACCGGCACTTCCAGCGGCTGTCGCGCATCGCGGCCGACGCGGGGATCGGCGCGGTGCTCACCACCGGCGAGCACGCACCGGTGGCCGAGTCCTGGCTGGCGGGCGGCGGGCCGGACGGCGTGCCGTGCCTGGCCACGGACACCGGACCGGTGGGAGACGCCACGCACTGGCGGGAGCCCGAACCGTCCGCCGACAGCCTGGCGTTCCTCCAGTACACCTCGGGATCGACGAGCGAGCCCAAGGGCGTGATGGTCTCGCACCGGAACCTGATGGCCAACGAGGCGGCCATCCAGCGCTCGCTGGGCTCCGGCGCCGACTCCTGCCTGGGCAGCTGGCTGCCGCTCTACCACGACATGGGGCTCATCGGGCATGTCCTGCATCCGCTGTGGCTGGGGGCGCGGGCCGCACTGATGGACCCCGAGACGTTCATGCGCCGGCCGGTGCGCTGGCTGGAGATGATCGGTGACCACGGGGTCACGATCGGGGGCGGCCCCAACTTCGGCTACGACATGTGCGTCCGGCGCGTGAAGGACGCGGAGCTGCTCACGCTCGACCTCTCCCGCTGGGAGCAGGCGTGCAACGGTGCGGAGCCGGTGCGCGCGGAGACCATCGACGCCTTCGCCCGACGGTTCGCCCCGGCCGGCTTCCGGCCCGAGACGTTCTTTCCCTGTTACGGAATGGCGGAGACGACACTGCTGGTCTCGGGCACTCCGCTCGGGCGCCCGGCCGTGACGCGCACCGTCGACACCGCGGCCCTGGAGACCGGGCGGCTCACCGGGCCCGTCCCGGGCCTGGCCGCGCGCACCCTGGTCAGCAGCGGGGTGACGCACGCCGAGGACTTCGAGGTGCGGATCGCCGATCCGGCCACCCTGCGGGATCTCGGCGAGGAGGGCATCGGCGAGATCTGGGTGCGCGGGGCGAGCGTCGCCGCCGGTTACTGGGCCCGCCCCGGGGCGACCGCGGAGACCTTCGGGGCGCGGCTCGCCGGGGAGGACGGGACAGCGGGCGGCTGGCTGCGGACCGGGGACCTCGGTGCCCTCAGCGACGGCGAACTCTATGTGACCGGCCGGCTCAAGGAGATGATCGTGGTCAACGGCCGGAACATCTACCCGCACGACGTGGAGTCCGCCGCCCGCTCGGCACACCCGTCGCTGGGCACGGGTGCGGTGTTCGCCGTGCGGCCGCACGGCGACGTACGCGAACGGCTCGTCGTCGTCCTGGAGGTCAGGGGCCGGGGCGCGGACGCGCAGGCGGCGGACCACCAGGACCTGCTGGAGCGGGTGCAGCGCGCGGTCAACGAGGAGTTCGGGGTGCCGGCGGGCAATGTGCTGCTGGTCGCCCCCGGAACCGTACGGCGCACCACGAGCGGCAAGGTCCAGCGGACCCTGATGCGGCGGCTGTTCCTGGCCGGAGCGCTCGATCCCCTGCTGGAGGTGGTCGAGCCGGCGGTGCGGGAGCTGAGGGAACGTACGCCGGTGACCGTCTCCTGACGACGACGGCCGGCAACGCCCCGTCCAGCACCGGGAGGTGGTGGGCGGGGCGTTGCCGGTCCTCAGTGGGTTCGCTGGCGGGCGGCGTCGGCGTCGGGTGCGCGGTGATCCTCCGCGGCCTCGCCCGTCGCGTCCTCGTCCGGGCCGGCGGGCGCGGGGCCGGGCAGCAGAAGACCGCTCAGCACGGCACCGGCGGCGACGATGGCGGCCGCCACCCGGAAGCCGTCGGACGCGGCCTGTTCGAGGAGATGGCCGGTCCGGCCGGACATCGGCCCCGCGGCCGCCGGTCCGCTGTAGCCGTGGGCGAGGACCGTGCCGACCACGGCCACGCCGAGAGCGTTGCCCAGCTCCTGCATGGTGTCGTTCAGAGCGGCCGCGTTCCCCGAGCGCTCCGGCGGTACGAGGCCCATCACGGTGTCCGTCGCCGGTGCCAGCGCCAGGCCGACGCCGATGCCGCACAGGCAGAGCCCGCCCAGCAGCTGCGGGTAGCCGCCGGACACCGCTCCGAGCGTCCAGATGCCCGTGGCGGTGACCGCGAGGCCGGCCGCGACGCCGCCCCTCGGCCCCGTGCGGCGGGCGAGCCAGGGAGCGGCCGCGGAGCCGGCTCCGACCGCCAGGGCCAGCGGCGCGATCGCGAGTCCGGCCCGCAGCGGCCCGTAGCCGAGGGCGACCTGCAGGTACTGGGTCAGCACGAACAAGGTGCCGGCCAGCCCCAGGAACAGCAGCATGTTGCCCAGGCTCGCACCGAGGAAGGCCGGTCTGCGCAGGAGGGCGAAGTCCACCATCGGATACGGGTGCCGCCACTCCCAGGCCACGAACAGCGCCCCCGCCAGCACCGCCCCGCCGAACGAGGCGAGCACCGCCGTGGACGTCCAGCCCCCGCCCGCCGCATGGATGGCGCCGTACACGAGGCCCACCATGCCGGCCGAACCGAGGACCGCGCCCACCGGATCGGCGGGCCGGGGCACCGGCGCGGCCGACTCCGGCAGCAGCACCGCACCGGCGACGAGCACCGCGGCCACCGGAAGGAGGTTCACCAGGAAGACCGAGCCCCACCAGAAATGCTGGACGAGCGCCCCGCCGATGACCGGGCCCGCGGCGACGCCCAGTGCGGAGGTGCTGCCCCATACGGCGATGGCCCGCGGCCGTTCCTCCTCGGGGAAGACGTCCACGAGGATCGACAGGGTGCCCGGCATGACGAACGCCGCGGCCACGCCCATCACCGCCCGGGCCGCGATGAGCTGTTCCGCACTGTCCGCCGACAGCGCCACCAGCGATCCGGCGCCGAAGAGAACGACGCCCGACAGGGTGGCCCGCTTGCGGCCGTACCGGTCGGACAGCGTGCCCGCGGTCAGCAGACACGCGGCGAAGACCAGGGCGTAGCCGTCGACGATCCACTGCGTCAGGCCGACACCGGCGTGCAGGTCCCGCATCAGGCTGGGCAGCGCCACGTGGAGCAGCCCGTTGTTGAGGATGATCACGAAGAGGGCGAGCGAGAGAATCCCGAGCACCGTCCAGCGCCGCGGGTCCGGGCCCGCCGAGCCCCTGTCCGTACGCATCTCCTGCATCGGGGTCCTTCCGTCGCCGTCGGGAGGGAGCGGCACGTGCGCGCGCTCCCTCCGCGATCCTCACCGCGCCTGCTGAAGCCCCGCTTGCGCAGCGGGCGCCCGCCCTCTCCGGACCGGGCCCGCGCCGTCGTCTTTAGCCGGGCCAAAGCCGGGGCCCCGACCATTCCCGGCAGGCGCATCCCGGGTGCGGTCACGAACCCGTACCGGCGGATGGCGGCAACGACGATGGGAGGACCATGCGCTGGGAACGCGTTCACGTGGCGGATGCCGGAGCCCGGCCGCCGGGGCCGGCCGAATCGCTGCCCGGCACCCCGCTCGCCGAATCCGGCCGGGACTTCGCACGCCGGGCCGGCCACCTCTGCACGGAACACACGGAGGCAGCACCGTGACCACCTTCGCGACCCCGCCCACCGAGGCGCTCGCCGCCTCCACCTTCGTCTCCAGCGATGTCGAGAACGCCGCCGAGACCTTCCTCGGCGCCGCGGTGGCCACCGCCCCCGCGGCCCGTGCGGTCCGTGACCGCCGGGGGGAGTGGAGCTACGCCGAACTCGACCGCGCGGCCCGGGGGTTCGAGCAGCGCCTCGGTGAGCTCGGGGTCCGCCCCGGCGACCGCGTGCTCACCCGGATCGGCAGCGTCCGGGAGTTCCTCGCGCTGCTGTACGGCACCTGGCGCCACGGCGCCACGCTGGTGCCCGTCAGCCCCGCGATGAAGGCGTACCACCTGGGCCCGGTACTCGCCGACTCCGAGCCGGCCCTGATCGTCGTGGACGCCGCGGAACGCACCGCGGCGGACGGCGTGACCTGGCCGGCGGGCACGCCCGTACTGGCCTTCGACGAGATCGACCTCACCCCGTCCGGGCCGGCGGACGGCCCGGCCCGCCCGGTGCCGGCCGACCGGCTGGCCCTGCTCATCTACACCTCGGGCAGCACCTCCGCCCCCAAGGCCGTGGCCTGCCCGCACGCACCGATCGCGTTCGCGGCCCGGGCCATCGCCGCCCGGCTCGGCTACCGCTCGCAGGACGTGGTGCTCACCGCGGTGCCGCTCTCCTTCGACTACGGCCTCTACCAGGCGCTGCTCTGCGCGCTCGCCGGGGCCGAACTGCTGCTCTCCGACGCCGACGAGCACACCCGGCTGCTCGGCTACGCCCACGACCACGGTGCCACCGTGGTGCCGCTCGTCCCCTCGCTCGGCGAGCTGCTGGTCAGGCTGGCCACCCGGGACTCCCGGCCGACGAAGGTGCGCCTGTTCACCAACACGGGCGCCGCGCTCAACGCCCCGCTGATCGCCGCACTGCGCGAGAAGTTCCCCGGCGCGCGGGTGGCCGCGATGTTCGGCACCACCGAGTGCAAGCGCATCACCATCCTGGAACCGGACGGCGACATCGTCCGGCCCGGCTCGGTCGGCCCCGCGCTGCCGGGCACCCAGGTGCTGATCCTGGACGAGGAGGGCCGGCCGCTGCCGCCGCTGGAGACGGGCGAGATCGCCGTGCGCGGGCCGCACCTCATGGCCGGCTACTGGCGGGCGCCCGAGCCCACCGCGCTGCGGTACCGCACCGGTCCCGACGGCGTGAAGACCCTGCACACGGGCGACTACGGATGGCTCGACGGGGACGGGCACCTCTACTTCCAGGGCCGCAGGGACGACCTGTTCAAGCGGCGGGGACTGCGCATGAGCGCCATCGAGATCGAAGCCGCCGCCCTGGACGTCGACGGGGTCCGGGAGGCCTCGCTGCTCGTCCCGGAGAAGGACCGCGACATGGTCCTGTTCGTGGCCGGCACGACGACGGCGCAGGACACCCTCACCCGGCTCGCCGAACGCCTGGAGCCGGCCAAGGTGCCGGACATCTGCCACGTCGTCCCCGCGCTGCCGCTGACCCCCAACGGCAAGACCGACCGCAAGCGGCTCGTGGCCTATCTGAAGGAGACCGACGGTGGCATCTGAACAGCGGGACCCGCGGCCGGGCGGCGACGACGCGCGGGCCGAGCGGCTGCTGGAGGAGTACGGCAGCCCGCTGTACGTCTACGACGTGGGCCGGGTCCGGGAGGCCTACCGGGACCTGACCGCCGCTCTCCCCGAGAACTCCCGTCTCTACTACTCGCTCAAGGCCAACCCGCACCCCGGACTGGTCGCCGAGCTGACACGGGCCGGCGCCCGCGCGGAGATCACCTCCCGGGGCGAGCTCGCCGCGGCCCTCGAAGCGGGCTGCCCCGGCGACGAGTTGCTCTACTCGGGCCCCGGCAAGACGCCGGGTGAACTCGACGAGGCCGTCCGCCTCGGGGTGCGTTCCTACTCGACCGAGTCCTTCGGCGACCTCGAACGCGTCGGCGCGGCCGGAGTCGCGCACGGCGTGACCCTGGACTGCGTCCTGCGGATCAACGCGGCCGGGGCGCCGGGCGAGGCGGGGCTGCGGATGACCGGCAGCGCCTCGCAGTTCGGCTTCGACCTGGACGTCCTGACCGACGCCCCGCACCGGCTGAAGACCGAAGGGGTCCGGATCGTCGGGCTGCACTTCTTCCCGCTGACCAACGCCCGCGACGAGAAGGGGCTGTGCGCCGAGATCATCCAGTCCGCCCGCACCGCGGCCGAACTGCGCGACCTGCTCGGCATCGAGCTGCGCCTGGTGGACCTGGGCGGCGGTTTCGCCGCCCCCTACGCGGTGCCGGGTGACCGGCCCCGCTACCCCGGACTGCGGGCCGCGGTGAGCGAGGCGCTCGACGAGTTCCTGCCCGGCTGGCGCGAGGGCGCGCCGCAGGTCGCCTTCGAGTCCGGCCGCCACCTGGTCGGCGACAGCGGCACCCTGCTGACCACCGTCACCGACGTCAAGGACAGCCGCGGATCCCGCTTCGCGGTGCTCGACTCCGGCATCAACCATCTCGGCGGCCTCTCCGGCCTCGGCCGGCTGCTGCCGATGAAGGCCCGGCCGCTGCACACCGGCCAGGACGCGGCGACCGAACGGGTCACCCTGGCCGGTCCGCTGTGCACGCCGGCCGATCTGCTGGGCCGCGGGGTGGAGCTGGCCGGGGTGCGCTCCGGGGCCGTGCTGGCGTTCCCGAACGTCGGCGCGTACGGACTCTCCGCCAGCCTGCTCGGCTTCCTCGGGCACCGGGCCCCCGCCGAGGTCCTCGTCGACGGCGACGAGGTCGTCTCGGCCACCCGGCTGGCCCTGCACCGGCAGCAGATCCCGGCGGTCACCCGGCCGTCCCCCGCAACGACCGAGAACGGCAGCGAAGGAGCTGACATGAGTGAGCAGTGGGACGAGGCGTTCGAGGGTCTGCTGAAGGAGATCCTGCCCAGGCTGGCCGAGCGGGGCGAGGTCGGGCCCGACATCAGCCTTAAGGCGGTGGGACTCGACTCGCTGGCCATGGTCGAGGTGGTCATCAGCATCGAGAACACGTACGGCATCAGCATCCCCGACGAGGAGCTGGAGCCCGAGGTCTTCACCTCCCCCGCGACCCTGTGGGCCGTGGTCGACGGACTCCGGGAGCGCCAGGCCCTGGCCTGAACCGTACGGCGCAACCGTGGCTACAGGGCCCGGTGCCAGCATCGGCGCCACCGCAGCAGCACATGCAGACAGAGGATATTCAGGCTTCCAGGAGTGAATGTGCAGGACGACCGGGCGCAAGCCTTCTTGACGATACTGACCGAGCAACTCAGCGCCGTGCGGCCCGAGACGGCGGACCGGCCGGTCACCGAACACTCCCGTCTCACCGGAGACCTCGGCTTCGACTCGGTCGATCTCGCCGAACTCTTCGAACGCATCAGGGACGTGCTGGGCGAGGTCGACATAGCCGACTGGCTGGCGATGGCGACCCGGGCCGAAGGGGACACCGTCGGCAGTCTCACCCGCTACCTGAGTACGACCGTGACGGGCGACGTCCACCGCCCGCTGGTGGCGGGGAGGCCGCGATGAGCGTTCTCACCCAGGCGGCCCCGGCCGCCGCGGCAACGGACTACGTCGCCCTCGCGGCGGAGCTGGCGAAGGGGTTCGCGCAGCGGGCCGCGGAGCACGACCGGGACAGCAGCTTCCCGCTGGAGAACTTCACCGAACTCGTCGACTCCGGCTACACGGCGATGACCGTCCCCCGCGAGTTCGGCGGCGGGGGAGCGAGCCTGGAGGAGCTCTGCCGGGCCCAGGAGACCCTGGCCGCCGGCTGTGCCAACACCGCCTTCGCCGTCAACATGCACGTCCACGGCATCGCGATGATCGCGGGCATCGGGGGCCCGGGCGCCGAGCGCGCCTACCGGGCGATCGCCCACGAGGGCTCCGTCATCGCGGGCGGCTTCAGCGAGCCCGGCGTCGGCGGCAACTGGTGGCACCCCACCACCAAGGCCGAGCCGGTGGAGGGCGGATACCTCCTCAACGGCCGCAAGGGCTTCTTCACCGGTTTCCCGGCCGCGGACCTGCTGTTCCTCTCGGCCGCCAGGACCGACGACCGGGGCCTGCCCGAGCCGGTCGGCTTCCTCGTCCCCAAGCCGGAGCGCGGCGTCACCGTCACCTCCGAGTGGGACGCGGCCGGCATGCGCGCCACGGGCAGCCACTCGCTCCTGCTGGACGACCTGTTCGTCGAGGAGGACCGGATGGTCGGCGAGGCGGGAGCCCTGCCGCTGATGTTCATGCAGGGGGTCCACTGGGCGTGGTGCAGCTTCGCCTCCGTCTTCCTCGGGATCGCGCGCGGAGCACTCGACGGAGTCGTGGCCGAACAGCGCGGCCGCACCCTGCACGTCCTGGACCGGACGGTGGCCCACCTGCCCGGAGTGCAGTTCAGGGTGGCGGAGATGAAGACCCGGCTGGCGGCCGCCGAGGCGCATCTGTACCAGGCGGTCCGGGCCGACCACGACCGTCAGATCGCGGCGGACCCGCTCGGCCACTACATCGAGATGAGCGTGATGAAGAACAGCGTGTGCCGCCTCGCCCACGAGGTCGTCACGCTCGCCATGCAGGTGCAGGGCGGCTCCGCCCTGCTCTCCGGCCATCCCCTGCAGCGCGCCTACCGCGACGTGGTGGCGGGACTGCTCGTACCCCCGAACTCCGACGTCACGGCCGAGTGGGCGGGCAAGCACGCGCTCGGCGTGCCGGTGTTCGCCGAACCCCGATGGGAGGGCTGAGCGCCATGGCGACAGCCGTACACGACACGGAGCGCGCCGCCCGCTGGGCGCAGCTGCGCGGCACGGCGCAGGAGCTGGCCGACCGCTTCGCCCAGCGGGCCGAGGAGGGTTACGACAAGGGCGAGTTCATCGGCCGGAACATCCAGGACCTGATCGACTCGGGCCTCACCGCCGTGAACGTGCCCCGCGACATGGGCGGTTTCGAGGCCACGCTGGAGGAGAACACCCGGCTGCTGAGGATCATCGCCGGCGGCTGCGGGTCCACCGCCTTCACCCTCGCCATCCACGCCGTGCTCACCGGCTCGATGCGCAGCGACCTGAGCGTGGCCGTGCGCGAGCGGATGTTCGGCGCGGTACGCGACGGGGCGTTCATCGTCGGCCCGTTCACCGACGAGGGATCGGGCGGCAACTGGGTCATGCCCTCGACCGTGGCCCGGCGCACCCCCGACGGATTCGTCCTCGACGGGGTCAAGCACTTCGCGACCGGCTTCGACGCGGCCACCCACCTGGTGATCACCGCGGGCCTGGACGACGACCACCTGGAACCGCCCTTCAACCTCGCCGCGTTCTTCGTGGAGAAGCCGGAACAGGGCATCGAGGTGGTCTCGCGGTGGAGCGGATTCGCGCTCCCGATGACCGGCTCCCACTCGCTGAAGCTGGACTCCCTGCACGTCGACGCCGACGACTCGGTGTTCCCCGACGGGCTGACGCCCCTGTTCGTGATGGCCCGCCAGCAGTGGGGCCACTACTGCTTCGCGGCCGTCTTCCTGGGCCTCGCCGAGCAGGCCTACGAGCTCGCGGTGCGGCGCACCCGGGGACGCTCCACCACCGCGGTCACCGACCTCGCGCGGCTGCCGGGCATCCAGTTCGCGGTGGCCCGCATGCGGTCCTCGCTGGCCACCATGGACGCGCTCCTCACGGAGTACGCGACCCGCCACCTGGAGCCGGGCGACGACCTGCCCGCGTTCGTGGCCGACACCTGCGTGCCGAAGTACTACATCACCAACGAGGCCGAGCACGTGGTGGCGACCGCGTTCGAGGTGATCGGCGGATCGGGCATCCGGGAGGGCTCCCGCATCGGGCAGATCTGGCGGGACGTGAAGGCCGGCCCGCTGCTGCCCTTCACCAACGACATGGCCCGCGAGTTCATCGGCAAGGCCACCCTGGGCATCAGCCCGGTCGAGACACCGAGGTGGGTGTGATGTCCGCGACCACGGGCCGGACCCGGACGGCCGACGCGCGTCCGGTGCCGATCGACAACGAGTACTACGACGAGGTCGGCGACGACTGGTGGAACACCGAGGGCCCGCTGCGCGTCCTGCACGAGATGAACCCGGCGCGCACCGGCTACTTCGACACGATCCTGCGCAACCGGTTCGCCGGACGGACGCCCGGGCAGATCCGGGTCGTGGACCTCGGCTGCGGCGGCGGGCTGGTCTCCGAGGACCTCGCCTCCCGCGGCTACCCGGTGACCGGCATCGACCTGTCGGCCGGCACCGTGGAGGCGGCCCGGCGGCACGCGGCGGCCACCGGGGTCCAGGTGACGTACCGCGTCGGCTCGGCGTACGGCACCGAGCTGCCGGACGGCTGCGCCGAGGCCGTCGTCGCCTCCGACGTGCTGGAGCACTTCCAGGACCTGCCCGCCGCGCTGGCCGAGATCCAGCGGCTGCTGGTCCCCGGCGGTGTGCTGCTCTTCGACACGGTCAACCGGACGGTCCGCAGCTACCTGCTGCTGATCCTGGTGGCCGAGAAGCTGGTGCGCATCATCAAGCCCGGCACCCACAACTGGCGGATGTTCATCCGCCCCGCCGAGCTGAGCGGCCTGCTGGCGGACCGCGGGATGCGGCTCGCCGACACCCGCGGCCTCGGCCCGGCCCGCGCCCTGCCCGCGGTCCTGCCGGGACTGCTGCTGCACCGCCGGCTCGGCAGGTTCGCCGTCGGCGACGACCTGTCGGCCAGCTACATCGGATACGCAACCAAGCCCGGCCCGTCCGAACGCTGAACCGGGCGCCGGTACTCACACCTGTGAAGGACACCATGGTCTCCATACGCTCTGCCAGTGCGGTAGCCACCGAAGTCCGGGCCGAGCCGGACACCGTACGCGCGCTGCTCCTCGACATCGTCGGCTGCGGCGTGCTGATGCCCGGGGTCGAAACGCTCACCGCCGAAGGCGACGACGTCTACCACTACGTGCTGGCCACCATCTCCAACGGCGCCGTCAGCCACACCCCCGACCACCGGTCCAGGTTCGACACGACCGACCCGGGACGGATCCGCTGGGAGCCGGTCGGCAGCCACAACTTCCGCTCCTGGGGCGAGTTCCGCACCTCGGAAGGCAGTACCCCGGGCAGTACCTACCTGGAGATCGACACCCGCTCGGAGGCCGACGTGGACATCGCGCCCGTCGTGCTGCCGCTCGTCGAGCCGTTCGCCAGGCAGCAGAGCGACCAGGTGACCGAGGGATTCCTGGACGCGATCAAGGACCGGCTGGAGTCCCCGGCCGCGGTCCTGGAGAACGTGGGATGAACGCCGTCACCGAGGCCGCCGCCGGGTCCGGTGCGGCGGGCACCCGCGGGGCCGCGAGACTGCTCGCCCTGCGCACGACGGCACCGGAGAACGTGGTGCCGCAGCAGAGCGCCTTCGACGAGTACTACCGGGAGATGTTCCGGGACGTGCCGAAGGCCGAGGAGATCTTCCGGGGCTCGGGGGTGCGCAGCCGTCACATGGCGTGGGACCCGCGCACCGCCTACCTGGACGGCTTCCCGCCCATCAAGACCCGGATGCTGGCCTGGGAGGAGAACGTCCTGGCCATGAGCCGCCGCACCGTCGGCGGAGTCCTCGACGAGGCGGCCGGCGGTGCCGTGCGGGAGCGCGTCGGCTCGCTCGTGCTGGCCAGCTGCACCGGGTACGCCGGGCCCACCCCCGACATCCTGCTGGCCAAGGAGTTCGAGCTCCGCCAGGACCTGCGCCGCACCTTCATCGGGCACATGGGCTGCAACGCCGCGTTCAACGTGCTGAAGACCGCGCTCGACGCGGTGGCCGCCCGCCCCGACGAACTGGTGCTGGCGGGCTCCGCCGAGGTGTGCTCCGTCCATCTGCGCCCCGAGTACACGGCCGAACAGGCCGTCGTGAACGCCCTGTTCGGTGACGCGGGCGGGATGATGCTGCTCGGCGCCGACGACGGCGGACCGGGCCCCGTCGTCCTCGGCACGCACACCGAGACCCACCCCGAGACCATGCACGCCATGAGCTGGCACATCGAGGACTCGGCGTTCCGGATGACGCTCTCCCCGTATGTTCCGTTCTACCTGGCCGAGAGCATCGAACCGTTCGTCAAACGGCTGCTGGCCCCGCACGGCCTGGAAGCCTCCGACGTACGGCACTGGGGCGTCCACCCGGGCGGCCCGAAGATCATCGACTTCGTCGGCGAGAAGCTGGAGCTCGGCGCCGAGCAGCTCGCCCCCTCCCGGGCGGTGCTCGCGGAGAACGGCAACTGCTCGTCCGCCACGATCCTGCTCATCCTCGACCGCATCCTGCGCGAGGCCCGCCCCGCGCCGGGCGAGCACGGCGTGATCATGGCGTTCGGCCCCGGGCTGACCATGGAGTCTGCGCTCATCCGCTTCTGACCCCCTCCCGCCTCCCGTTCCGATCCCGACTCCGATGGGACATCACGCCATGACGAGCGCACTGAAACCCCGCTGGTCCACGCCGGATCTGCACGCCGCCATCAAGGACCACTACGACGGCCTGATCGAGCTGTACGAGGACCTGTGGGGCGAGCACATCCACCACGGCTACTGGGCCGACGGCGAGCCCGACCCGGGCCGGCACGCGGCCCAGGTGCGGCTGGTCGAGGAGCTGATCTCCTTCGCCCCGGTGCCGAAGGGGTCACGCGTCCTGGACGCCGGCTGCGGCATCGGCGCCTCCTCGGCCCACCTCGCGGCGAAGCTGGACTGCGAGGTGGACGGCATCACCATCAGCGAGGAGCAGATCGGGCGCGCCGAGACGAAGGCCGCCGAGGCGGGGGTGAGCGACCGCACCGCCTTCCGGCTGATGGACGCCATGCACACGGACTACCCCGACGGTTCCTTCGACGTGGTCTGGGCGCTGGAGAGCTGCGAGCTGATGCCCGACAAGCCGGCGTTCCTGGCGGAGTGCTTCCGGGTGCTCAAGCCGGGCGGCACGCTGCTGGTCGCCACCTGGTGCGCCCGCGACGACCGGCTCACCCCCGACGAGTCCCGGCTGCTGGACCGCATCTACCGGGACTTCGTCGTCTCGCACGTGCTGCCCCTGGACCAGTACCGCGACATCGCGGGCGAGCTCGGCTTCGAGGACGTCCGGACCGTCGACTGGTCGGACCGGGTGCAGGACACCTGGAAGCTCTCCACGGACATCGTGAAGCCCGTGGTCCGCGACCCCTCCATGATCTGGAAGCTCGTCCGGGCCAAGGGGATGGACATCTTCCGGTTCCTCAACTCCGTACCGCTGATGAAGCAGGCGTACGAGCGCGACGTGATGCGCTACGGCGTGCTCCGCGCCACCCGGCCGCTGTGACCGATGCCCCGCCCGACCCTTCCTGGAGAACGTGATGACCACAACCGCCGCCGAGGCGACGTCAGTCGAGTCACTGGTCGGTGATCTGCTCTCGCAGCAGTGGCTGATCGACCTGTTCACCGAGCTCACCGAACGACAGACCCGCTCCGTGGCCGCCACCGGGCGGCTGCGTGAGGTGGACGCGTCCACCCATGTCTTCTGGCCCTTCCACTCACCGCAGTTCCCGCTGGTGGTGACCGAGGCGCACGGCAGCCGGATCACCGACCTGGACGGCAACGACTACATCGACTGCCATCTCGGGTTCGGCGCCCAGGCCCTGCACGGGCACAGCCCCGAACCGGTCGTGGAGTTCGTGAAGGAGCAGCTCGGAGCCACCACCGGCAACGGCTACTGCCACCCGGTCGAGGCCCAGCTGGTCGATCTGCTGCACGAGTTCGTGCCGCACGTCGAGAAGTTCGCCTTCCTGAACTCCGGCACCGACGCGACCGCTGCCGCGATCCGGCTGGCCAGGGCGCACACGGGCCGCCGGATGGTGGCCAAGTTCGAGGGCTCGCTGCACGGCGTGCACGACCTCGGGATGCACAACACCGCCTTCTGGTACCACGGGCACCCCACGCAGCCCTTCCCCGGCGAGACGCCCGAGGGCGGGATCGAGCGCCAGTCGGCACTGACCGGGGTCCCGGTCGCCGATCCGCGCGACCTGCTGGTGCTGCCCAACGACCCGGTGCGCGCACTGGAGCTGATCGAGCGCCACAAGCACGAGCTCGCCTGTGTGCTGACCGAGGCGGCCTCCTCCTCCTTCCCGTTCGTCGAGCACACGGTGCCGCTGCTCAAGGCCGTGTCCGAGGCGTGCCGCCGGGCGCGCGTCCCGTTCGTCCTCGACGAGGTGCTGACCGGATTCCGCTACGGACCGGGCGGCGCCGCCGCGCACTTCGGCATCGAGGCCGACCTGTACTGCTACGGCAAGGTCATCAGCGGCCTCGGCATCCCGCTCTCCGCCGTCGGCGGCCGGGCCGCCCTGCTCGACCACACCCAGACCTCGGGGCTGCCGCTCACCGACATCGGGCGCAAGACCTGCGTCCAGACCACCCACGCCGGCAACCACCTGGCGCTCTCCGCCTCGTACGCGAGCCTGCGACTGCTGCACGAGCAGCGCGACACCTACTACACCGAGACCCGCGCCAAGGTCGCCATGGTCCAGCAGCGGCTGGCGGACTTCCGGTCCCGGACCGCCATCCCGCTGCGGCTGGTCGGCTTCGGCGACTTCATCGGCTCGTTCGGCTTCCTGGAGAAGGAGAGCTACGACGACTACCGCTCGTTCGCCGGCTCGGTCAACCCGATCGCGTTCTTCCTGCTGACCCTCATGCTGCGCAAGCGCGGTTTCTACACCCTCAGCCTTCCGATGCTGTTCACCGGAGGCGCGCACAGCACCGAGGACCTGGAGGCGCTCGTCACGGCCGTCACCGACTCGGCGCTCGAACTGGACAAGCACGGCTTCCCGTTCATCCTCCCCGGGGCCGGACAGCAGTGAGCGGGGGGCCGGACGAGTGGGCGGACGCGGTCGTCGTCGGCGCCGGGCTCACCGGCCTCGCCGCCGCGGTGGCGCTGGCCGCCACCGCCGGCCCCGGCCGCCGTGTGGTGCTGCTCGAAGCGGGCGGTGAGGCGGGCGGCCGGGCCCGCACCACCGAGCACGACGGCTACCGGCTCGGGCTCGGCCCGCGCGCCCTGTACCGGGGCACGCAGCGACAGCTCCAGGCCCTGGGCGTCCGCGTCCCGGGCCGTGCACCCGACCTCGCCGGCGCCCTGGCGCTGCGCGACGGGCAGCTGCATCCCGGATACGCCGCGGCCGGACCGCTGCTGCGCACCGGGCTCCTCTCGGTACGCGAACGGGTGTCCGTCGCCCGGCTGCTGGCCCTGTCCGGCCGCCGCTCCGGAACGGACGGGAGCGACGCCGCGCAGTGGCTGGCCGGCCGGCTCCCCACCGAGCGCGCCCGCCAGGCGGCCTTCGCGGTGCTGCGCATCAGCTCCTACGTGGGCCGCCCCGACATGATCGGGGCCAACGCCCTGGCCTCGCACTTCGCCGAGGCGCGGCGCGGTGTGCGGTACGTGGACGGCGGCTGGCGCACGGTGGTCGACGCCCTCCTGGCGCGGGCCGCGGCGCTGGGCGTGCACGTGCGCACCGGCGTCAGGGCCGAGTCGGTGCGGGGCGGGCCGGACGCCCACGTCACCACGGCCGGCGGCCCGGGCATCCGGGCCCGGTCGGTGATCGTCGCCGGGCTGTCCCCGGGAGCCGCCGGACGGCTGCTCCAGCAGCCCGGCCTCGCGGGCACGGCGGGCCGCCCGCTGCACACGGCCTGCCTGGACGTGGCGCTGAGCCGGCTGCCCGAACCGTCCCGGTCCCTCGTCTTCGGCGTCGACGAGCCGCTGTACCTCTCCGTCTTCTCCGGCACCGCCCGGCTCGCACCCGACGGGGGTGCCGTGCTGCACCTGGCGCGGTACGACGACGGGACGGAGCCCGGCGCCCGCGAGGTGCGGAAGCGGCTGTACGCCCTGCTCGACACCTGCCAGCCCGGCTGGCGCGACGTCCTGGTGCACGAGAGGTTCCTCCCCAGGATCACCACCATGACCGCCCTGCCGGAGTCACGGCTCGGCGGTCTGACCGGCCGGCCGGGGCCCGCCGTGGCCGGTGAGCCGGGTGTCTTCCTGGCCGGCGACTGGGTGGGCCCGCACGGGCTGCTCGCGGACGCCGGTGTGCTGAGCGGGGTACGGGCCGCGCGGGAGGCGGCCGCCCGGCTGTGAGTCCGCTCCGATCCGACCGAGACCCTTCCGGAGTCGTCATGCGCCCGATCCGAATCGCCGCCATCGGCGGCTCGTTGCGTTCCACCTCGGTCTCCGCGGCCGTGCTGCGGGACTGTGCCGCACGGGCCCGGCTGGCCGGCGCCCGCGTCACGCTGCTGTCCGGCCCCGACCTCGTGATGCCGCTGTACGACCCGGACGCGGTGACCCGGTCCGGACCGGCGCTGCGGCTGCTGGAGGTGCTGCGGAACGCCGACGGCGTACTGCTGGCCAGCCCCACCTACCACGGGGGGATGTCGGGTCTCCTCAAGAACGCCCTCGACCACACCGAGGACCTGGCGGGGGACACCCCGGGCTATCTGGACGGGCGGGCGGTGGGATGCCTCACGGTCGCCTGGAACGACGTGGCCGGGGCGTCCGCGCTGGCCGGACTGCGGGCCAGTGCCCAGTCGCTGCGCGGCTGGACCGTCCCGATGGGCGTGGTCGTGCCGGCCGGCACGGAGTTCACGGAGACCGGCTGCGCCGACCCCCGGACCGCCCGGCGCCTGGACATCCTCACCGGCCAGGTACTGGACTTCGCCCGGATGCGGCAGGGCCGTGAGGCCGTGGTGCAGGGACGGGAGCCGGCCGGCGCGTCGCTGTAGCACGGGGAAACGGAAGGGGCCGGGCATCCCCCAGGATGCCCGGCCCCTTCCACTGCGCCCCGCGCGCCCGGGCGTCCCGCTCAGTCGCAGTTCTCGTTGACGCTGACCAGCGGCAGGCTGCGACGGTCGGTGGCGCGCGCGGCGGCCAGCAGTTCGCGCCCCTTGTCCGTCATCAGTTCGGGACGCCAGATCGTGCCGCCGTCGAGCTCCACCTTCACCCCGGTGATGCCCGGCACGACGCCCACCTTCTGCTCGACCGACTGCATGATCGTCGGCACGGCCATGCAGAACGGGGCCGTGAGGCTGATCCGTACCGTGGCGTGGCCGTCGTCGCCCACCGCCACGTCCCGCACCAGGCCGAGATCGACCAGGCTCATGGGGCGCTGCCAGGACTGGCTGCAGGGGTCGTACACCTCGCAGAGCGCCGCGTGCACCCGTTCACCGACGGGCGGTTGCGGGCTCATGCCGCGGCCTCGGACTCGGGGGTCCACAGCTGGGGCTGCGTCTCCCGCCAGTAGGACCACATCGGGCGCGTGCCGTGCTCCGCGCGGTAGGCCGCGAACTCGTCGTCGCGGATCCGCTCGGCCGCCGCCGGCAGGTCGATCCCCGCGATGCGGGCGTAGTTGCCGGCCAGGAACGCCGCGCGCTGCTCCTGGGTGATCTGCTCCAGGCCGTACCGCTCCAGGATCCGGTCGGAGAAGGTGAGCCGCGCCATCTTCTCCAGCACCGGCTGCGGGTGGAAGTGCAGGGCCCCGGAGGCGTAGATGATCTTCTCCGCGCCGCCGAGCGAGATGAGCTGGGCCAGCGCCTCCTCCACGTATCCCATGCCGTGCGCCAGGATCGCCGAGGTGATCTCCAGGTTGGCGTAGACGTTGGGCAGCCGCATGAGGGCCATCGCCACCTCCTCCACGAAGGGGGGAAGTCCCGCGTGCACGATCTCGAAGGAGAGATCGATGTGGCGGATGGCGACGTTCTCGAGGTCGTCGATTCCGAAAGGCCCCAGCGGGACAAGCCCATTGGGGACGATCTTGTGAACGGCGATGATCTTTATGCCCAGTTCCTTGGCGAGTTCGAAGAACGGGGTGAACTCCGGATCGTCGAGCCGCCAGCTGTGGTCGGGCGAACCTGCATTGGGATAGACCTTGATGCCGATGGTGCCCGGCAGGAGTTCCACCTGCTCGCGCAGATCGCGCATACAGGCGTCGACGCCGAGCAGCGGATTGATACCCGCGTACGGGACGATCCGCTGGGGCCACTTCTCGGCCAGGACCCGGTTCTTCTCGCCATTGCACAGACCGTCCTCGAAGACGCTGTCGATGCGCAGCCGGTGGTTGACGGCCATGTCCACATCGGACTCGGAGAACAGGGTCCAGGCCAGCAACTCCGGTGGCCAGTCGGTGCAGAACGCCTCGCGCGGTATCGACGAACCCTTCGTCGCGAAGCGCTCGTGCATGCCCCAGAGCATCTCCCGCAGCGCGAATGCGTGCAGGTTCGGGAATTCGCCGTCTTTCCTGAGATTGCTGTCCGCGACATTGTAGGGATGGACGGTGGCATCAATGACGAACATATTGTCGATCAACTGGATCTCCCGTCACAGCGGTTGCCGGCCGCTACGGTTCGGGATGCGGCCGGGGCGAGTGTCCGGCAGCGGACTTCAGCGGGGCTAAAGCGCGCGCGTCCAGACTCGGTGCAACGACGGAAGGTGAGGATCCATGTTCTCTGCCCTGGGCTCAGCGCTGCATACCAGGCGGCGTGCCAGCCTCTTACTGGCCGTGCTCGCCACTGTGCTGGCCGCACTCTTCGGCGGCACGGTGCAGAGCAAACTGACCAATGGGCTCTCCGACTACGACGATCCGGGCGGCGCCAACGTCGCGGCCCGGCACGTCATCGAGAAGGCCACCGGCATCGACGCCCAGCAGGGGTACGCCCTGCTCGTCCGCACCGACGCGCCCCTCGACGCGAAGACCCCGAAGCCGGCCCGGGTGGCGGCCGCGGCCGCGCTGCTGGACGCACGGCCCGAGGTCGAGCAGGTCCTCGACTACGCCTCCGCGTCCAACCCGTCCCTGATCTCGGACGACTCCCGCAGCACCCTCGTCATCGGCTCGGTCGGCCCGATGAAGGAGTCGGCCACCATCGACGCCGAGAAGGCCCTCCAGAAGGCCATCGAGGACGACCCGGCACTCCGGGGCAACGTCTGGCTCGGCGGTCCGACCCCCGGACACGTCCAGGTCGCCGACGTGTCCAACACCGACCTCGCCAAGGCCGAGACGCTGGCCCTGCCGTTCATCCTCATCCTGCTGTTCCTGGTGTTCCGCGGAGTGGTCGCCGCACTGGTGCCGCTCGTCGGCGCGATCGTCTCCCTGCTGCTCACCCTGGCCGGGCTGCGGCTCGCCACACTGTTCACCAGCGTCTCGACGGGAGCGCTCAACCTCGCCTTCGCGCTGGGACTCGGTCTCTCGGTCGACTTCGGGCTGCTGATGGTGTCCCGCTACCGCGAGGAGATCGCGGTGCACGGCGCGGGCAGCGAGGCGGTCCGGCGCACGGTGGCGACCGCCGGGCGCACCGTCCTGTTCAGCGCGCTGACCGTGGCCGCCGCACTGGCCGCCCTCATCGCCTTCCCGCACCCGTATCTGCGCTCCATGGGCCTCGCGGGCGTCATCACCGTCGTGTCGGCCGCCCTGTTCGCCCTGCTGGGGCTGCCCGCGCTGCTCGCGGTCCTCGGCCGGCGGGTCAACTCCCTCGCGCCGCGCCGCTGGCAGCGCGACATCTCGGCGGGCGAGGCGGCGGGCAACCGCTGGCACAAGCTGGCCTCGGCCGTCATGCACCGGCCCGCGGTCGTCGCGGTGGCCGCCACGGCGGTGCTGCTGCTGGTCGCGTCGCCGGTGCTCGGCATCAAGTTCACCGGCGCGGACGCCTCCACGCTGCCCGCCGACACCAGCGCCGGCAAGGTGGCCCAGAGCCTGGAGAAGGACTTCGCGAAGCCGCCCGCCTCGCCGCTCCAGATCGTCCTCGACACGAACGGCGACGGGGCCGCGCTCGCCTCGTACGCCCGGCAGATCGGCTCGGTCCCGGGCGTCGAGTCGGTCGGCGCCCCGTTCCGTCTCGACGACGGGCACTGGGAGATCGACGCCGTGCTCGGCGGCGCGCCGCTGAGCACCGGGGCCAAGGAGGCCGCCGCGGCGGTCCAGGACGTCCAGGCGCCGCACCCGTCCCGCTACACCGGACTGACCGCGGACTTCCTGGCCCAGAAGGAGAGCATCGGCGACAAACTGCCGCTCGCGGCGGGCATCCTCACCGTCGTCACGCTGCTGCTGCTCTTCGCGTTCTGCGGATCGCTGATCCTGCCCTTCAAGGCGCTCGTGATGAACCTGCTGTCCACGGGAGCCGCCATGGGCTTCCTGGTCTGGGTCTTCCAGGACGGCCACTTCGGCTTCGCCGCCCAGAACGGCATCGAGGTCACCACACCCGTGCTGGTCTTCGCGCTCGCCTTCGGCCTGTCCACGGACTACAACGTCTTCCTGCTCGGCCGGATCAAGGAGGGCAGGTCGGCCGGTCTCGACGACCGGGCGGCGGTGGCCGAGGGGCTCGCCAGGACCGGTCCCGTCGTCACGTCGGCGGCGGCCCTGTTCTGCCTCGCGGTCGGCGCCCTCGCGCTCTCCCGGCTGGTCTTCATCAAGGAGCTCGGCCTCGGCACCGCGTTCGCCGTGCTGGTCGACGCGACCGTGGTGCGGGCCCTGCTCGTGCCCTCGCTGATGGCCCTGCTCGGCAGCGCCAACTGGTGGGCCCCGGCCCCCCTGCGGCGACTGCACCGGGCCCTGCGCCTGGACCGGATGGAACCGCCGGACGCCGGACCGTCCGCGCAGGAGCCGGCCCCCGCGCAGAAGAAGGCGGAGCAGCCCGCGGCGAGCGCTTCCTGACCGCCTCCTGACCGCCGCCTCACCGGCGGAGGCGCGGCCCGGGACCCGGGTGACAGGGGTCCCGGGCGGCGCCGTGTCCGGGAACCGGCGCCGGCCCCGCTCTTTAGCCGGGCCAAAGGCGTTGTGCCGATGATCCTGGCAACGTCCGTGTCGAAAGGAGCTGTCCCATGCGCTGGGAGAACGTCTATGTGGCGGGAACGGGAGTGTGGCTGGCCGAGCCCGAGCAGGCTCGCACCGCCGTGGAGGACGGCCGGTACGACGCGGAACAGGCCGAGCAGGACGACCTGATCTCGGTCTGTGTGGCCGACGAGAGCACCGCGCCGCCCGACATGGCGGTCCAGGCCACCACCACCGCCGTCAAGCGGTCCGGTCTGGACGCCGCGGACGTGGGGCTGCTGATCCACTCCGGCATCTGGTTCCAGGGCGTGGAGATGTGGCCGGCCGCGTCGTACGTCGCCGGCCACGCGCTGGGCCGGGACGCGACCGCGTTCGGCTTCCAGCAGGAGTGCAACGCGGCCCTGGGGGCGCTGGAGCTGGCCGCCCGCCAGGTGGACGCGCAGCCGGAGAAGGCGGCCGTGGTCACCACCGCCGACCGGTTCGGCGCACCGCTGATCAAGCGCTGGAGCAGCGAGCCCGGCTTCGTCTACGGCGACGGGGCGACCGCGCTCGTGCTGTCCGGCCGGGGCGGTGTCGCCCGGCTGCTGTCCACCGCCAGTGGCTCGGACAACGCCATGGAGGCCGTGGTGCGCGGCGCCGAGCTGAAGGCCGTTCCGACCGGTGAACCTCTCGACCTGCTCGGCCGGGTGGGTCACTACATGCGTACCAACGCCGGCGGTTTCCGCGCGGCGACGCAGCGGGTCGGTGCCGTGGTGAAGGAGGTGGTGGACCACGCCCTGGCCGACGCGGGCATCGGGCGGGACGACGTCGCGCGGGTCGTGGTGCTGGCGAGCGGCCGCAGCCGGATGCAGTGGCAGGTGCCGCAGCTGCTGGGGCTGCCGTTCGAGAAGTCCACCTGGGACTTCGCCCGCCGGGTCGGCCACCTCGGCGCGGGCGACCAGATCGCCGCCCTCAACCACCTGCTGGAGCACCGTCAGTTGGCGGTCGGCGACCGGGTGCTGATGGTCGGCGGGGGATCGGGCTTCAGCTGCACCTGCGCGGTGCTCGAGATCACCGAGCAGCCGGACTGGGCGCCGGTCGGCCTCGGGGAGGCCGTGCCCGCCTGACGGGCGCGCGGCATCCGAGTCACCGGCAAGTCCCGTCCCCACCCTGCATACTGACGGTCTGTAGTGCGACCGCTACGCCGAATGACACGGAAAGAGAGACGACATGACTCCAGAGAGCACCGACACCGAGCCGAAGTCCGCGTCCGCTGCCGTACGTGTCGCCTGGGGAGTGCTCGGGCTCTTCCTGCTCGTCTGGACGGTCTTCGAGGCGGTGAAGCACACCGGTCTCACCATCCCGCTCGCGGTGGCCGGGCTGCTCGTGCCCTTACTCGCCAGGCTCGCGCCGGGCACGGCGGCCGTCCAGAACCTGGTGCTGCGCGTCTGGATCCCGCTCGCCATCATGCTGGTCTGCTCCGCCATTCCGGGCCCCGCCGAGGACACCGCGGCCCCCTTCACCTTCGGGATGGCCTGGCTGACCCACCTCGCGCTCAGGCGCGCCCTGGGACACGGGATTCCCACGGCCTGACGGACCACCGGCGCCACCCGAAGGGCCCGCGGCCACCCCAGGCCGCGGGCCCTTCGCGGGTCCGGACCCGCGCAGTCCGCGGCGTCCTTTACCGGGCCACTAGCCCCGGCTGGGAGCGTGGGTGCCGATCGACCGTCACCCACAGAAGGAGTATCCAGCCCATGGACAGCACCGCGTCCTCCGTCGGCCAAGACGAGCTTCAGTACCCCTTCCGCCGCCCCTCGGCGGTGCAGGTTCCCCCCGTCTACGAGGAACTGCGCGCCCAGTGCCCGGTGGCCAAGGTCCGGCTCCCCAGCGGGGACGAGGGCTACGTGGTGAGCCGCCACGAGGACGTCCGTGCGGTGCTGGGCGACGCGCGCTTCAGCCGCGCGGCCACCGTGGAGCCGGACGCGCCGAAGCTGACCAACCTGCCGCCCATGCCCGCCAGCCTGTTCACCATGGACCCGCCCGAGCACACCCGGCTGCGCCGGCTGGTGTCCCGCGAGTTCACCGCCCGCCGGGTGGAGAACCTGCGCCCGCGCATCCAGGAGCTCACCGACGAGCTGCTGGACGAGATGGAGAAGATGGACGGTCCGGTCGACCTCAACACCGTCTTCGCCTTCCCGCTGCCGGTCATGGTGATCTGCGAGCTGCTCGGAGTGCCCTTCGAGGACCGCGACAAGTTCCGGGGCTGGTCGGACGCGTTCGTCTCGCTGACGTCGATGTCGCCGGAGGAGATGAACACCAACCGCATGGAGCTGTTCGGCTACCTCGGCCAGCTCGTGCAGCGCAAGCGCGAGGAGCCCGGCGACGACCTGATGAGCGCGCTGGTGAACGCCCACGACGAGGAGGGCAGCCTCAGCGAGATGGAGCTCATCGTCATGGGCATCACGCTGCTGGTCGCCGGCCACGAGACCACGGTCAGCATGATCGGCACCTGTGTGCTGACGCTGCTCCGCCACCCCGAGCACACGGCGGCGCTGCGGGAGCGGCCGGAGCTGATGGTGCACGCCGTCGAGGAGCTGATGCGGATCAACCCCATCGGCGACGGCGGCCCGTACCGGATCACCCTGGAGGACGTCGAGATCGGGGGCACCCTGATACCGAAGAACAGCGGCGTGATCGCGGCGACCAGTTCGGCCAACCGGGACGCCGACCGCTTCACGGACGGCGACCCGGACAGCTTCGACCCGACCCGCCCCTCGGCCACCGGGCACCTCGCCCTCGGCCACGGCGCGCACTTCTGCCTGGGCGCCGCGCTGGCCCGGGCGGAGCTCCAGATCACGCTCTCCACACTGCTGCGCCGCTTCCCGGACCTCGCCCTCGCCGACGACGTGGACAACCTGCGGATGACCACCGGGATGATGGTCCACGGCCTGGAGCGGCTGCCGGTCACCTGGTGACGACCCGGTACGGACCGCTCCACGCCACTGCCCGGACCTCCGACGGAGGCCCGGGCAGTGACATGTCCGGCGACGCACGGCCTGCGCCCTCCCACCGGGCGACCGGTGGGAGGGTGCAGGCCGTGCGTCGCCGGACCCTCAGGCCCCGGCGCGGGGCTGCGTGGTACGGCGGTCGGCGACCGGACCGGGCTTCTGCAGCTGGAAGTAGGCCCCGGCCAGAACCCGCAGCTTGAGCCGCGGGCTGCGATCCATCACCCGGTAGAGCGAGCGCCGCAGCGCGCCGCCCAGCGGGCTGTGCAGCTCGAACAGCTTCTCCTGGCGCAGCTGGAGCCGGCGGGAGCGGCTCACCGGCTTCTCCCGGGAGCGCTGGAACTCCTCGGTGGCCCGCTCCACCGCGCCTGCGTCGCCGGCCGCGAACGCCCGCTCCAGCAGCGGCGCCAGCGTGACGGCGTCGATGATGGCGTGGTTGACGCCCTGCCCCAGGATCGGGGTCAGGGTGTGCGCGGCGTCCCCGACCAGCACCAGACCGGGCATCGACCAGCGCGGCACCACACTGGTGAAGATGTCCAGCATCGAGGTGTCCGACCAGCTGGTGACCTCTTGGCGGACCGCGCCGGACAACTCGGGCGCCAGCAGGTCCAGCCGCTCGTACAGCGCGGTCAGGCCCTTGGCGCGCAGCTCCTTCAGCCCGCCCTTGGGGATGTTGAAACCCACCCGGACGCTGTCGGGGTGGGTGGGGATGAAGAGGCCGTGCTGGTCGCCCCGGATGCGGATGCGGTAGGTGCGGTCGTCCCACTCGGCGGGGAACGGCAGCTTCAGCCACACCACGTCGCGGTCCAGCGGCACCTTCTCGTACGGCAGTCCGGACATCTCGCGGACCTTGCTGAAGCGTCCGTCGGCGGCCACGGTCAGGGCGGCCCGCACGGCGACCTCACCGTCGGGGGTGCGGGCCCGTGCCCCGGTGATCCGGCCGTCGTCGTCACGCAGCAGTCCCACCGCGGTGCCGCGGCGCAGCAGCGTGAAGCCGGGCAGGTCCTCGCCCACCTCGGCCAGTGCGGAGAGCAGCGCGGGCTGCGGAAGCTCCACCGGGTAGGGGTTCGGGTAGGGGAAGCGCTCGAAGTCGGCGCGCATGACGGTCCGTCCGCCGTCCATGATCTCCATGTGGTGCATCCGCTGGTAGGAGCCCTCCAGGCGGTCCAGCAGCCCCAGCCGGTCCAGCAGCCACACCGAGTCGGGCGACACCGACTCGCCGCGGAAGGAGCGGTCGAAGTGGCCGCTCTGCTCCAGCACCACCACGGAGACGGAGCGCCGGGCGAGCTCCACCGCGAGGGCGAGCCCGGCCGGCCCGCCGCCCACCACGCACACCTGGGCGGTCAGCTCTGCTGTCATCGTCGTCCTGCCTCTCTGGGGAGCCACGGTCGGGTCGGATGCTCCAGCGGGGAGCTAAAGGCGTCCTTGCGGGATCTGCGCCTCCACCCGGGTCTTCAGGGCATCCGTCAGGGTGGCGAAACCCTCACCGCTCTCCCGGACGAGCGAGCCGCAGAACGGGACCAGCAGCCCGCTGAACCGCTCGCTCTGCCGTACGTGGGTGCCGCCGTCCCGGGCGGTCAGCTCGAAGCTGTGCAGACCGTCGAAGATCCCCGGAATCCCGAGCCGGCCGCGCCAGCGCAGCAGCCGGCCGGGCTCGGCGGCCAGCACGGTCGGCGCGAAGTCCATCTCGCGGCCGCCGGGCAGCCGGAAGCGCAGCGCCAGCCGGGCGCCGGGATCGGCCCGCCCGGCGGCGGAGACCAGGAACGGGTTCCACTCCTCGAAGCGGGCGAAATCGGTGAGTACGTCCCACACCCGGCCGGGATCGGCGACGATGTGGACCTCGGACGAGATACGGCGCATGGGAGGGTGCACTCCTTTTCACGGCGGCGGGGTCGGGCGGAAATCGGGGCATCCGGCCCCTGCCGCACTCTGCGGTCCTCCGCTTCAGCCCGGCTAAACGCTCCGGGGGCGCCGGTCCGGGTCCCGGTGCGGTCCGCACAAGTACCCCTTAAGAGCACCCGGCCAAGCTCCGGGTGCAACGAACCGATCATGAAGGCCAGGGTGAAGGAAATGGCGGCCAAGCGGCGATCGAGCGAGCCGGACACCGGCGAGATGGTGGTCGTGCACCGGCTCTTCCAGCAGGAGTACCGCACAGCGGTCGGTCTGGTGGAGGCGGTCGACGCCGGGGACACCCGGCGCAGCAGGACCGTGGCATCCCACCTCGACGCACTCGACTCGATGCTGGAGGAACACCACCTTGCCGAGGACGAGCTCGTATGGCCCAGGCTGGAGGGGGACCCGGAGGTCGACCCCGCTCTGCTGTTACGGATGGAACAGCAGCACGAGCGGATCGCGGGATCCCTGGGACAGGTTGCCGACGTGCTGCCCCGCTGGCGGGACTCGGCGGATCCGGCGCTGCGTGACGTACTCGTCAAGGCCTGCACCGACCTCCTGCCGGCCCTGGACGAACACCTCGCGGACGAGGAGCGGCACATCCTTCCGCTGGTGCCCGGCCGGTTCACCGCCGAGGAGTGGGGACGGCTGAGCGAGCGGGGCCGCGACGCCGTGCCCAAGGAATACCGGCTCTACATGCTCGGCGCCATGGCCTCCGCGGCCGGTCCCGAACACTACGACGAGTTCCTCGGCCGGCTGCCCGGACCCGTGCGGCTGCTGTGGCGGGTCGCGGGCAAGGGGCTGCACCGCCGTGCGAGGGCCGGACTTCACGGGACGCGGTCGGCCGGCCGCGCCTGAGCGACAGCGAGGAGGGGAAAGGCCGTGACGGCACCCACAGCACCGAGGACCGCGCAGACCACCCGGGCCGATGCGGCGGAGCGGCTGCGCGCCCTGCACGACGAGGGCCGCATCGCGGCGGAGTACCCCCGGGTCCCGGGGCTGCTCGCCGAGATCGCGCAGGCGAAGGACGGCTGGCGGGGCCTGTCCCGGGCCGGCGGACTGCTCGCCAGGACCGAGCCCGGGGCGGTCCGTGAACTCCACCCCGGCGCGGTCCCGTTGACCGCCGCCGTCACCGGCCACGGCACCCTGGACGCGCTCGGCGCCTCGCTCACCGCGGAGCTCGCCCGGCACGGCGTGCCGCTGCGGCTGCTGCGGGGCGAGCACGACTCCTGGCTGCGGGACCTGCGCGACACCGGCAGCCCGCTGTACGCGCCGGACACCGAGCTCGCGCTCTGCCTGCTCGACGCCCAGATCGTCTTCGACGAACTCCCCGCGCCGTGGGGCCCCGGTGATGTGTCCGAGGTCCTGGACGCCAAGCTCCGGCTCCTCACCGGACTCGTCGAGCAGTACATGCGGCACGGCTCCGGAGTCCTGGTGCTCAACACCCTGCCGCTCCTGACCGTCCACACCCGGCAGCTCGTCGACCACCGCTCCCGTACGGAACTCTCGCTGAAATGGCGCGAGTTCAACACGGGGCTGCTGCGGCTCGCGCTCGATCACCCGCGGGTGCACGTGATCGACCTCGACCCGCTGATCGCCGAGTCCGGACCGGTGCGCGACAGCCGGCTCGCCGCGTACGCCGGTGTGCACCTCGGCGAGGAACTGCTGGCCCGGTACGCCCGGGAGATCGGCCACCTGGCCCGGGCCGTGCGCGGCCGCACCAAGAAGGTGCTGGTCGTCGACCTCGACAACACCCTGTGGGACGGGATACTCGGCGACGACGGACCGGGCGGCATCGCGGCGGCGACGACCTACCGCGGAGCGGCGTTCGGCGCCTTCCAGCAGGTCGTCAAGCAGATCGGCTCCCAGGGCGTCCTGCTCGCCGTCTGCAGCAAGAACGACCGGGACGCCGTCATCGACGTACTGCGCGACCACCCGGACATGCGGCTGCGCGAGGCCGACTTCGTGGCGGTCAGCGCCAACTGGGAGCCCAAGGACGGCAATCTCCGCGCCATCGCCGAGCGTCTCAACCTGGGCGTGGACAGTCTGGTCTTCGCCGACGACTCGCCCTTCGAATGCGGGCTCGTCGCCGCGAACCTGCCCGACACCGCCGTGGTCCGCCTCGACGAGGAGCCCGCCCTGCACATCGGCCGGCTGCTCGCCGACGGCTGGTTCGACACCCGCGAGCTGACCGACGCCGACCGGGACCGGGCCGGTCAGTACCGGGCCGACGCCGGGCGCCGGGACCTCCTGGACAGCACGGGGTCGATGGACGACTACCTGCGGGAGCTGGACGTGCGCGTCGACGTCTCGCCGGTGCGCCCCCACGAACTCGCCCGGATCGCCCAGATCACCCTGCGCACCAACCAGTTCAACCTGACCACCCAGCGGCTGCAGAAGGCCGACGTCCAGCAGCGGCTCGACTCCCCGGACCATCTCGTGCTCGCCATCCGCACCGGCGACCGCTTCGGGGACAACGGCGTCGTCGGGGCCCTGTTCGCGCACCGCGACGAGGACGGCCTGCACCTCGACAACGTCCTGCTGAGCTGCCGCGTCTTCGCCCGCGGCATCGAGCAGGCGGCGCTCGCCGCACTGCTGGACCACGCCAGGGAGACCGGGGCGCCGGCCGTGCACGGCAGCTACCTGCCGACCGCCAAGAACCACAAGGTGCGCGACTTCCTCCCCTCGCTCGGCTTCGAGACCACGGACGAGAACGCCGAAGGGCACCTCGCCTTCCGCCACTCGCTGGCCGTCATCCCCCAGGCCCCCGGCCATGTGACCCTCGACGTCTCCTTCCGGCCCGGCCCCGGCTGACGGGTACCCCAGACCGCCTGCCGTCCGCCCATCCCCCGGGGTGGACGGCAGGCTCCCGCATGCCCGGACGAGCGGGCGAACTCGCAGGTGACACAAGCGATGCCTTAGTGCGGACACGCACGATCGGACCTGTCCGAACACCCTTCGCCGGCACTTTGCCGACGGATCTCGGAGAGGCCAGGGAAAGACGTTGACACGCTTCCGAACCTTTACGGAACTCGTCCTGACGCGCACCGCCGAGCTCGGTGCCGAGGACGCCTTCATCTTCCTGCGGGACGACGCCGGCGGTTCGGCCCCGGAGCACCTGACGTACGCCGGACTCGACCGGGAAGCGCGCCGGATCGCCTCGTGGCTGCAGGACAGCGGGGCCGCCGGCCGCCAGGTGCTGCTGCTCTACCCCTCGGGCACCGACTTCATCAAGGCGTTCACCGCGTGCCTGTACGCGGGGGCCGTCGCGGTGCCCGCCACGCTCCCCACCGAGCAGGGCCAGCACTTCGCCCGCGTCTCCGGCATCCTGCGGGACGCCGAGGTGCGCGCGGTGCTCACCGACTCCGCCAACGCCCCGGAGATATCCGCCTGGCTGGCGGCCGAGGGCATGACGGACGTCGTCTGCCTGGCCACCGACGACGTGTCGGCCGGCGACGCCGGTGCCTACACCGAGACGACGGTGACGCCGCAGGACCTGGCGTTCCTGCAGTACACATCGGGATCGACCAGTGAGCCCAAGGGCGTCATGGTCAGCCACGCCAACCTGCTGGCCAACGAGGCGGCGATCCAGCGCTCGGCCGGCACCACCGCCGAGTCCCGCTTCGGCGGCTGGCTGCCCTTCTACCACGACATGGGACTCATCGGGCACATCCTGCACCCGCTCTACATCGGCGGCTCGGCGGCCCTGATGTCCCCGACGTCCTTCCTCAGGCGGCCCTACCGCTGGCTCCGGATGATCGACGACCACGGCGTGACCATCGGCGGCGGGCCCAACTTCGCCTTCGACCTGTGCGTGCGCCGCATCAGCGACGAGCAGCTGTCCACCCTGGACCTGTCCCGGTGGGTGACCGCGGCCAACGGGGCCGAGCCCATCCGGCGCGAGACGGTGCAGGCCTTCACCGAGCGCTTCGCGCCGGCCGGATTCCGGGCCGAGTCCTTCTTCCCCTGCTACGGCATGGCCGAGACGACACTGCTGGTGTCCGGCACCCCGCTCGGCCTCAGCCCGGTGAACCGGGCCGTGGACCCGGCCGCCCTGGAGCAGGGCCGGCTCGCCGACCCGGCGGACGACGGCCGCTCCCGGACCCTGGTCAGCAGCGGCGTGGTGCACGCCGAGGACTTCGAGGTGCGGATCGTCGATCCGGAGACCTTCCTGGAGCAGCCGGCAGGCGGCGTCGGGGAGATCTGGGTCAAGGGCGAGAGTGTCGCGAGCGGCTACTGGAAGCGCCCGCTGACCAACGAGGAGATCTTCGACGCGCACATCACCGGCGCCGACGGCAGCCCCGACGAGGGCGGCTGGCTGCGCACCGGTGACCTCGGCGCCCTGGAGGGCGGGCAGTTGTACGTCACCGGCCGGCTCAAGGAGATCGTCATCTTCGCCGGCCGCAACCTCTACCCGCAGGACGTCGAACGCGCCGTCCAGTCCAGCGACTCCTCGCTGGGCCTCGGCTCGGGCGCGGTGTTCTCGGTGGAGACCGACCGGGAGCACCTGATCATCGTCCAGGAGGTCCGGGCCAGCGCCGTCAGCACCGACCTGCGCGCGGTCGCCACCGGCGCCCAGGCGCTGATCGGCAAGGAGTTCAACGTCTCCGCGGGCAACGTGATGCTGGTGCGGCCCGGCACCATCCGCAAGACCACCAGCGGCAAGATCCAGCGCACCCTGATGCGCAAGCTGTTCCTGCAGGGCGCGATCACCCCGCTCTACGAGGTGCTCGAACCCGCCGTCCGGGAGGTCGTCGCCGATGCCACCGACCGCCCACTGGAAGCGGCGGTCTGACATGGAGCATCCGCCCTACCGGCTCGCCGAGGAGCTCGACCGCTTCCTCGGCGACCCCGGCGACCCCGCCGGCCCGTTCTCCCACGTGCGCTGTGTGGAGCTGGACGAGAAGGAGGAGTTCCCCGCCGACATCTGCCGCCTGCTGGAGGAATGGGGTCTCACCGACTACTACGTCCCGGCCGAGCACGGCGGGCGGCTGCACAGCTACGAACAGGTGCTGCAGCTCATGCGGACCGTCGCCCGCCGGGATCTGACCGTGGCCGTCGGCCACGGCAAGACCTACCTCGGCGGGGTGTGCGTATGGGTGTCGGGCACGCCCGAGCAGGCCCGCCGGCTCGGTGCGGACGTCCGGGCCGGTGTGCCGGTCTCGCTCGGGCTCACCGAGCGGGCCCACGGCAGCGACCTGCTGGCCGGTGACGTGGCGGGTACGGGCGAGGAGGCGGGCTGGCTGGTCAGCGGCGAGAAGTGGCTGATCAACAACGCCACCCGGGGCAGCCTGCTCTCCCTGCTCACCCGCACCGATCCGGCGGGCGGCCCGCGCGGGTTCAGCGTGCTCCTGGTCGACAAGAGGAAGCTCGGCAAGGGCAGTTACCGCCACCTCCCCAAGGTCCGCACCCACGGCATCCGGGGGGCCGACATCTCCGGTATCGCCTTCGACGGCGCCCTGGTGGACCGGCAGGACCTGGTCGGCACCGAGGGCGGCGGCCTGGAGACGGTCCTCAAGGCTCTTCAGCTCACCCGCACCATGTGCGCGTCCCTGTCGCTCGGCGCCGCCGACCACGGGCTGCGGATCGCCGCGGACTTCGCCGAGGAGCGTGAGCTGTACGGACGCCGTCTGATCGACCTCCCGCAGGCCAGGTCGGTGCTGAGCGCCGCGGCCGCCGACGTGCTGCTGCACGAGGCGCTCGCCGTGTTCGCGGCCCGGGCCGTGCACACCCAGACGGACGAGCTCAGCGTCACCGCGGCCGTCACCAAGTACCTGCTGCCCAGCGGCACCGAGGGCGTGCTCTCCGCGCTGACCCGGGTGCTCGGCGCCCGCGCCTTCCTCAAGGGCGTGTACGCGGGCGGGATGTTCCAGAAGATCGAGCGCGACCACCGGATCGTCGGCCTCTTCGACGGGAACACCCTGGTCAACCTCAACTCTCTGGTCAACCAGTTCCGTTCGCTGGTACGCGGCAGGCGGCGCGGCACCGGAGACGAGGCGGGAGCGGTGGCCGCCTACGACCTTTCGGTGCCGGTCCCGCCGCTGGACCCGGCCCGGCTCTCCCTGGTGGCCCGGCACGGCAGCGGCGTACTGGCCGGCCTGGACGCGTCCGTCGCCGAGCTGCGCCGGCGCGCCGAGGACGACCCGGCCCTGCGCGGCGCCGTCGAGTCCGCCGAGCGGCTGGTCGCCGTGGAGCGCCGGGTGCACACCGAGATGGAGAGCCGGCAGGGCCTGATCGGTGATGTGCCGCCCGAGGTCTTCGACCTGGCGCGCCGGTACACGCTCTGCTACGCGGCGGCGGCCTGCATCGGACTGTGGGTGCACAGCTCGGGCCTGGCGGCCGGCGGCGCCACCGCCGCGCTGTGGCAGGACGGCCTGTGGCTGCGTGCCGCGCTCGACCGGATCCTCGAACGTCTCGGTGAGCCCGGCAGCGGTGACCCCGAGGCGTACGAAGGGCTGCTGGCGCATCTGCGGGCCGGCCGCCGGACCGGAGAGCTGTTCTCGCTGCTGCCCCAGCAGCTGCCGGGACGGCTCCCGCTGAACCACACCGGCGCAACTGCCGGAACGAGCTGAGAGAGGACGCCATGCTGATCGGTACTTCGGCCTCGGGAGCGTATGGAGCGTCTTCCGGCGCCCCTGACGAGACCCACGACGCCGGCCAGGAAGCCAGGGTGGTCGCCCGCGTCGCCGAGCTGGAACAGCGCCTGGGCGACCCGACCGACGAGCGGGGCGAGGTCTCCCACGCCCGGCTCCTGGAGGCCGACGAGGCCGGAGAGCTGTCGGAGCCGGGCGAGCGGGCACTCGACGAACTGGTCCTCAACGCCGACTTCGTGCCGCGGGCGCACGGCGGCAGGCTGGAGCGGATCGACACGCTGGTGCGTGTGATGCGCCAGGTCTTCCGCCGGGACATCGCCCTCGGGCTCGGCTACGGAGTCACCTCCTTCATGGCGGGCGTCAACGTCTGGGCCTCGGGCGACGACGAACAGCGCTCACGGCTCGCCCGGCTGCTGCTCGACGGCGGCAAGGTCTCCGTCGCCTACCACGAGCTGGCCCACGGCAACGACTTCGTGCGCAACGAGTTCCGGGCCGAGCCGGTGCCCGGGGGCTACCGCCTGGACGGCGCCAAGCAGGTCATCAACAACGCCGACCGGGCCAGGGCCTGGGTGCTGTTCAGCCGGACCGACCCCGCGCCCGGCAGCCGCAGCCACTCCGTGCTCTTCGCCGAGCGGGACGGCCTCGACGAGGACCGCTACCGCGTCCTGCCCCGCTACGACGCGGTGGGGGTGCGCGGCTGCCATCTGTCCGGCCTGGACTTCGACGGCTGCCAGGTGCCCTCCTCCGCGCTCGTCGGGGAGCAGGGCAAGGGCGTCGAACTCGCCCTGCGCGCCTTCCAGATCACCCGCAGCGCGGTCCCCGGCATGGCGCTCGGGGCGACCGACACCAACCTGCGTACGGTCGTCGGCTTCGCGCTCGGCCGGCAGCTGTACCGGCGCTCGGCCATGGAGATCCCGCACGCCAGGGCCACCCTGTCCGCAGCGTTCCTCGACCTGCTGATCTGCGACAGCCTCTCGCTCGCCGCCACCCGCGCCGTGCACGTGCTGCCGGAGGAGACCAGCGTCTACGCGGCAGCGGTGAAGTACCTGGTCCCGAAGATGCTCACGGACGCCATGTACGACCTCTCGATCGTCCTCGGCGCCCGCTTCTACGTCCGCGAGGGCGAGTTCGGGATCTTCCAGAAGCACGTCCGGGACCTGCCGGTGCTCAGCCTCGGCCACGCCGGGTCCGCGGCCTGCCAGGCCACCATCATCCCGCAGCTGTCCCGGCTCGCGAAGCGCGCCTGGTTCGCCGGCGACCCGGCGCCGCCCACCCTGTTCCGGTTCCGGGAGGACCTGCCGCCCATCCCGTTCGACCGGCTGACGCTCGCCAGCGGGCGGGACTCCCTCAGCGCCTCGCTCGTCGCGGCCGTGGACGAACTGCCCAGCAGTACGCCCGAGGAGCGGGCCGTACACGGTTCGGCGCTGCGGATGATGGACGAGCTCCGCCAGATCCAGGAGCAGAGCCGGGGCCTGGAGCCGCAGGACCGCACGGCCCTGGCGAGCCCGGGCAGCTTCGCCCTGGCGGACCGGTACGCCGTGCTGCTGGCAGCTGCCTCGGTGATCGGCGTCTGGCAGCAGGCCCGCGACGGTGACGACCCGTTCCTCGCCGACCCCGCATGGGCCGCAGCGGCCCTGCACCGGCTCGGCCGGCGCCTGGGCCGGCCACTGCCCGACCTGCCCGAATCCTGTGAGCGCAGGGTGCACGAAGAGGTGCTCCACCGCTTCCACGAGAACCGCAGTTACGACCTGTACAACACCCCGCTGGCCGGCTGACAGCCGGAGCCCGGTCGGCAACCGCCGCACCGTCCGTCCCTCGCCGAGGAGTGCACCATGCCCGTTCCGACCACCGGACACACCACCGAAGAGCTGACCACGTGGCTGGCCGAGCGCATCGCCCTGTACCTGAAGCGGCAGCCGGGCGAGATCGACCCGGCCGTGCCGCTCGCCGAGTACGGCCTGGACTCGGTGGCCGCACTCAGCCTGTGCGGCGACATCGAGGAGGACTTCGACCTGGTACTGGAACCGACCGTGGCCTGGGACTACCCGACCGTGGCGGCGCTGGCCGGGCACCTGATGGAGACGTTCGCCGACGGGGTGAGGACTGCCTGATGAACGAGATCGCCATTGTCGGGATCGACTGCAGGTTCCCGCAGGCGCCCGATGCCGGGGCCTACTGGGAGCTCCTGATGCGGTCGGGGGACGGGGTCGGTCACGTCCCGGGACAGCGCTGGGACGCCGCCGACTTCCACTCGCCCACCGGAGCCGAGGGGCACTCCAACACCACCGAGGGCGGGTTCATCGACGACCCGGACGCCTTCGACAACGAGTTCTTCACCATCTCGCCGCGCGAGGCGGCCGCCATGGACCCCCAGCAGCGGCTGCTGCTCCAGTGCGCCTGGCGGGCCGTCGAGGACGCGGGACTGCCGCCGCAGCGGCTGGCGGGCACCCGCACCGGTGTCTTCGTCGGCATCATGGGCAACGAATGGGCGCAGCTGCACCTGACCGACTACGCCCGGGTCACCGCCCAGGTGGGCTCCGGCAACGGCTACTGCATGACCGCCAACCGGATCTCGTACCACCTGGACCTCAAGGGACCGAGCCTCGCCGTCGACACGGCCTGCTCCTCCTCGCTGGTCGCCGTGCACCTGGCGGCCAACGCGCTGCTCGCGGGGGAGTGCGACCACGCGATCGCGGGCGGCGTCAACGTCGCCCTCACCCCCGCCCTGTCGATCTTCTACACCCAGGCCGGTCTGTCGGCACCGGACGGCCGGTGCAAGCCGTTCAGCTCCGAGGCGAACGGGATCGGCCGGGGAGAGGGCGTCGGAGCCGTCGTCCTGCGCAGGCTGGAGGACGCGCTGGCCGACGGCCAGCAGGTGTACGCGGTGATCCGGGGCACGGCCGTCAACCAGGACGGCCGCAGCAACGGGCTCACCGCCCCCAACCGCTGGGCCCAGCAGGAGGTGCTGGAGGCCGCCTACGAACGGGCCGGTGTCGAGGCCGCCGACGTCGTGTTCACCGAGGGACACGGCACCGGGACCGCGCTCGGCGACATGATGGAGGTCAAGGCGCTCGGCCACCACCACGCGGGCCGCACCGGCAAGCCCATGGCCCTCGGCTCGGTCAAGGGCAACCTCGGGCACACCGAAGGCGCGGCCGGCATCGCCGGGCTCATCAAGGTGGCGCTCGCCCTGCACCACCGCACCGTGCCCCCCAGCCGGTTCTCGGCCAAGGAGAACCAGCAGCTGAAGCTACGCGAGCACGGTCTGCGGCTGCTCAAGGCACCGCTGAAACTGGCGAACACGCCGACGCTGGCCGGCCTGAGCAGCTTCGGCATGGGCGGCACCAACGCGCATGCCGTGCTGGAGTCCGCGCCCGCCCACGCGGTCCGCCCCCGGTCCGCCCCTCCCGGAGGAGAGGCGGACACCGGCATCGGTTCCGCGGTCTTCACCCTGACCGCGCCCACCCCGGACGCGCTGCGCCGCAACCTGCTGAGCCAGGCCGACGCGCTGTCGGGCCGGCGGGTGCCGGTCGGCCCGCTGAGCTGGACCGGGAACCGGGTCAAGTCCGGTCACCGGTACCGGTTCGCGGTGCCGGCCGGGGACACCGGTGAGCTGGTGCGCGGGCTGCGCGAGGCCGCCGCCGACCCGGATCTGCTGGCGCGTCTCACCGGAGCGCCCACCGGCCGGCCGCGCACCGCGTTCCTCTTCACCGGCCAGGGGTCCCAGTTCCCGCGGATGACCGCGGGGCTGTACGAGGACGCCCCGCTCTACCGGCGGTTCCTCGACGAGGCGGATGCGGCGCTCCTGCCGCACACCGGCCGGTCCGTACGCGATCTGATCCTGGACGGCGACGAGGCGGTGCACCGGACGGCGTGGGCGCAGCCCGCGCTGTTCGCCGTCGGGTACGCCCTCGGGCGCACCCTCCAGGAGCTCGGGGTCCAGCCCGGCGCGCTGCTCGGCCACAGCGTCGGCGAGTACGCCGCCGCCTGCCTGGCCGGGGTGTTCCCGCTGGACGGCGCGGCCCGGCTGATCACGGCCAGGGGCGCCCTGATGCAGGAACTCCGCGAGGGCGGCGGCATGCTGGCCGTGCTGGCCGGCCGCGAGGAGCTCGCCGACCGGCTGGCGGGCGAGGACCAGGTGGGCATCGCGGTGATCAACGGCCCCCGGGCCGTGGTGCTGTCGGGGGATCTGTCGGCGCTGCGCCGGATCGAGAAGGACCTCGGCCGCGACCGGGTCCGCACGCGGATGCTGACGGTCTCGCACGCCTTCCACTCGTATCTGATGGACCCGATGCTGGAACGATTCGCCAAGGTTGCCGACGAGGTGGGCGGCGGGGTCCCCGACCTCCCCGTGTACTCCACCGTGCACGGCCGCCGGCTGGACGGCGAGGCGATGGACGCCGACTACTGGGTGGCGCACATCAGGCAGCCGGTGCTGTTCGCGGACGCCGCCACCGGGCTGCTCGACGACGGCGCGAACCAGGCGGTCGAGATCGGCCCCTCGCCGGTCCTCGCCTCGATGGCACGCAAGCTCGGCCCGCCCCGGCAGGGACCGCGCCCCGCCTTCGTCCTGCCCGTACGGGGCGCGGAGTCCGGCGGCCGGGACCTGGCCCAGGCACTGTCCGATCTCTACCGCGGCGGCCTCGACCCGAACTGGGACGCCGTCTACACCGAGCGGGAACGCACCCCGCAGCGCCTGCCCCTGTACGCCTTCAGCGACGAACACCGCTACTGGACCCGCGGCCCGATCCGGGCCGTGGAGACCCCGCGGGACGACTTCCCGTACGGCCCGGCGGTGCTGGCCGTCCCGGAGACCGCCGGCGCCCCGGGCAGGGACCGGGCCACCGCCGTACTCACACTGAACCGCCCGGCCGCCCCGGACCCCGTGTCCGAGGCCGTGCTGGAGGCGATCGGGCAGGTGGGCGGGTACGAGACCGCCGAACTCGCGCCGCACCTGCGGCTCTACGAGGAACTCGGCTTCGACTCCGTGATGATCATGGAGCTCAAGAACCGGATCGAGGAACGGCTGACGGGCATCGGCCCGCTCACCGTGCAGGACCTGCTTCCCGTCCTGTCCTCGGTCGGCGACCTCGTGAACTACCTGCGCGCACGTGACGCCTCCGCCGCCGGCTCCGGCATCGAGGAGAGGACCGCATGACCCAGGAGACCACCACCCCGACGACGTACATCGTGTCGGTCGGCACCGCCCTGCCGGGCGAACCCGTGGACAACGCCCAGCTCGCCAAGGTGCTCGGCGTCAACGAGGAATGGATCGAGGTGTTCATCGGCACCAGGACCCGGTACTTCGCCCGTGACCTCGGAACCGGTGAGGTCCGCTGGTCGCTCGCGGACCTGTGCGCCCAGGCGTCCGAGCGCGCGCTGGCCGCATCGGACGTCGACCCGGGCGAGATCGACTTCATCGTGCTCGGCACCGCCACCCCCGACACCCTGATGCCCGCCACCGTCAACAACGTCGCCGACCAGCTCGGCCTCGACCAGGTGCCCACCTTCCAGCTCCAGTCGGGCTGTGCCGGCGCCGTCCAGGCGCTGGGCCTGGCCCAGACCATGATCGCGTCGGGGCAGTACCGCACCGGCCTGGTCATCGGCGGTGACGTGTGCAGCAAGCACCTCGACGTCCAGCGCGACCTGACCGGAGCGGCACCGAGCGACCTGGTGAACTTCGTCCTGTTCGGGGACGGGGCGGGCGCCGCCGTCGTCAGTGCCGAACCGCGCGGCCAGCGGGTGGCCCTGCGCCACGTCCTCAACCGGTTCACCGGCCTCGGCCGCAAGCCCGGACAGGTCATCGAATGGTTCGGGCTCGCCGACCGGCACGACGACCGGCAGGCGCTCACCGAGGACTACAAGGCCATCGAGCAGCACGTCCCGGTCATGGCCGTGGAGATCCTCTGGGAACTCCTCGGCGAACTCGACTGGGGTGCGGAACAGCTGGACTACCTGCTCCCGCCGCAGCTCTCCGGCCGGATGACCCGGAAGATCACCGAGGAGCTCGACGTGCCCACCGCACACGAGATCTCCTGCGTCGCCGACACCGGCAACAACGGCAACGCACTGCCCTTCCTCCAGATCGAGAAGACGCTGACGAGGATGTCGGCGGGGGAGAAGGCGCTCGCCGTCGCCATCGAGTCCAGCAAATGGATCAAGGCCGGATTCGCCCTGGAGAAGATATGAACCTGGAGGAGAAATGAGCAGCGCCACCCCCGTCGGATACAGCATCGACGACTTCATCCGTACGGTCCGTGACGAGCTCGGTGTGCCGCTGACCGACGCGCAGTTCGGCGCGGACTTCGACGAACTGCCCGACTGGGACTCGCTCTACCTGCTCAAGCTCGTCACCGCCGTGGAACAGGCCACCGGCTCACCGGTGCCGGTCGGCAAGGTCCTGGAGGCGCGCAGCCTGAAGGAGATCTACGAGCTGGCGGTTCCGGCATGAGCACCGATTCCGGCGGCGGACCCCGCACGGTCCGCCGCCGCAGGCACACCCTCTACTTCCTGGAGTGGGCGGCCGACCAGCGGCCGGTGCACCTGGACACCGACATCGACATGACCCGGATCCAGGAACACCGCGCCGCCGCCCGGGAGCGCGGCGAGCGCCACTCCGTGGTGAGCTATCTGCTGCACTCCGCGGGGCGCGTCCTCGCCCGCCACCCCGAGGCCAACGCGGTGATGGCCCCGGGCTGGCCCGGATTCCTGCGCCGCCCGCGCGTCATGCGGTTCGGGTCGGTCACGGCCAAGCTGGCCCTGGACCGGCCCGTCGACGGGGAACGCAGCGTGCTCTCGGCGCTCGTGCCCGGCCTGGAGTCGGCGTCCCTCGCCGAGATCCAGGAGCGCGTGGAGCGCTACCGGGGCGATCAGGCCGCCGACCTGCCGGAGTTCAAGGGAGTGCGCATGCTCGGCCGGCTGCCCGCACCGCTGGGCCGGCTCGCCTTCGGGGCCGCCCTGCGCGACCCGGGCAAGCGGCCGGGCATTCTCGGCACGGTGTCGGTCAGCTCGCTCGGCCACCGGACCGTCGACGGTTTCCATTCGGCGGGCGGCACGGCCGTCACGCTGTGCGCCGGACGGATCGTGGACCGTGCCGTGGTCCGCGACGGCCGGGTCGTGCCGGCACCGATGATGCGGCTCGGCCTCACCTTCGACCACCGAGTGATCGACGGAGCCACTGCGGCCGACGTCCTGAGCGCTCTCCACCAGACCATGGAGGACTTCGATGACGGCTCCAGGGAAACAGTCCCCGGGCCGGACGTTCGGCGAGCCGATTCTGATCTCCGGACCCGACGGTGACTGGGACAGGGTCAGAGCCGACCTGGCGGAACACGCCTGCGCGGTGCTGTACGCCCGGCTGGAGGACTGGCGCCCGGAACGGGCGGGCGGCCCGCGGCTGCGTGCCCTCCTCGGCCGGGACTGGGCGCGCTACCTGGACCTGACCCACCCGGACGTACGCACCAGGTTCGCCTCGTCCCGCGTGCTCCTCAAGTTCGCGGCCGCCGCGGCGCTCCGCGTACCGCCGCAGGCGGTGGAGCTGGGCTACACACCGTCCGGCAGGCCGTACCTGCGCGGCTACGACGGTGTGCAGATCAGCCTCAGCCACACCGAGAACCTGCTCCTGGTGGGGCTCGCGACCGGCGCGGTCATCGGAGTGGACGCCGAACGCTCCGACCGCGTGCTCTACGGACCCGGCCTCGGCCGCCATCTGTGCACCCCGCACGAGATCGAACTGGTCGAGGCCATGGACCCGTCGGAACGGGACGCCGCACTGATCCGGCTCTGGACGCTCAAGGAGGCGTACAGCAAGGCCATCGGCCTGGGCATGCAGTTCCGCTTCACCGACTTCGGCTTCGAGACGGACGGCACCCCCACGGAGGTCCGCCGCCCCGACGGCACACCCGGCACCGGCAACGAATGGGCCTTCCGCACCTTCTACCTGGACGGCGAGTACACCATCAGTGTCGCCGCCGGGGACTCCGGTTTCGGCGGTACGGGAGACACCCAGGCACACACCACGCTGGACGGCATGATCGTCGACGTCCTCACCGAAGCACTCGGCGAGGACGTCGCGGAGACCCCCACCGACAACGAATGGTGGTGAGCCCCGGCCCCCTCCCGTCCCGCCCGCAGGCACAACCGGGCCGCTAGGGCCCCTCGTTTGGATGAGTCCGGATCGCCGGTCACGGCACCAGGAACAGCGGCGACAGCCGACGTCGACGGGACGGTGAGGGACGTGAACCACCTAGAGGAACTGAAAGAGTTCGCCCGGCTGCACGCCCGCAGCCAGGGCATGGACCCGCAGCACACCGACCGGCTCCTCGGCCGGATCACCAATGACACGGCCGGCGACCCGGCCTCCTGGGCGGCGGTGTGGACGGACGCCGGACGCGCCGCCGCCGACGACGGCGAACTCCTCTCCGCCTGCAGCCACTTCGCCCTCGCCCGGTTCCCGCACCACGGCGACCCCGCCCGGCAGGAGGCACAGCGCCTGGGGGTGCGGACCTTCGACACCTGGCGACGCGGACAGCGGGACATCGAACGGCTGGAGCTGAAGCACCCCGACGGAGACGTGATGTGCTGGGCCTCCGGCCTCGACGCGGCACGCCCGAAGCCCCTGCTCGTCGTGATGGGCGGCATCGTCAGCGTCAAGGAACAGTGGGCGCGGCTGCTGCCCCTGCTGCGGCGCCTCGGATTCGCCGCCGTCGTCACCGAGTTCCCCGGCGTCGGCGAGAACACCACCGCCTACCGGCCCGACTCCTGGCGGCTGCTCACCTTCCTGATGGACCAGCTGGCCGGCCGGGCCGACACCGCCGACACCTCCATGCTGACGCTCAGCTTCAGCGGCCATCTCGCCCTGCGGGCCGCCGCCGACGACCCGCGCATCCGCCGGGTACTGACCGTGGGCGCCCCGGTGGCCGAGTTCTTCACCGACGAGGCCTGGTGGCCGAAGGTGCCGGGCATCACCGCGGACACCCTCGTCCGGCTCACCGAGTCGGACGGCCGCGACGAACTGCGCGAACGGCTCCCGGACTTCGCCCTCACCGCCGGACAGCTGCGGGCCGTCGCCGTCCCGGTGCGCTACGTGGCCAGCAGCCGCGACGAGATCATCCCGGAGGCGGACCACCGGCTGCTGCTCCGCACGGCACCCGACGTGCGGATCAAGACCTTCGACGACGTGCACGGCTCACCCGCCCACCTCGCCCCGATGCGGCGCTGGCTCATCGGATCACTGCTCCGCGCACGACTCACGCGACGACGCACGTCCAGCCGTCCCCGGCCGGCCAACCAGTCAAGGAGGCAGTCATGACGGACAAACGCTATTCCAAGAGCTCGGTCGCCCACGTACGCCCCTGGCACAGTCTCGCCTCGCTCGGCCTGATCGAGAGCGACCTCACCCACACGCGTACGCTCTCCGCCCCCGCCGTCCACGAACGGTTCGGCCACAGAGCGTCCGAGCGCCGCACCGCCCGCCCGGAGGAGGCATGACCGACGTGAGCGACCACAGAAAGGCCCCCGGACGCGCCGCCACCGGGTCGACGATCCGGCTCCGCCACCGCACGGTGCACGGCTACCGGCGGGCGTTCCGGATGGCGGGCAAGGGCGACGCCGTCCTGCTCATCCACGGCATCGGCGCCTCGTCCGAGACCTGGTGCGACATCATGCCGGACCTGGCCAGGACCTACCGGGTCGTCGCCCCCGACCTGCTGGGCCACGGCGAGTCGGAGAAGCCCCGGGCGGACTACTCACTGGCCGCGTACGCCAACGGTATGCGGGACCTGCTCGGCGTCCTCGGCATCGAACGGGCCACCCTCATCGGACACTCGCTCGGCGGCGCGGTGGCGATGCAGTTCGCCTACCAGTTCCCCGAGCGCTGCGAACGGCTCGTCCTCGTCGGCACCGGCGGCATCGGCCGCCAGGTCACCCCGCTGCTCCGCGCGGCCTCGCTGCCCGGCGCCCAGTTCCTGCTCCAGGGACTGCGGCTGCCGACCATGCGCCGGCAGATCGAGATCGCGGTCAAGATACTGCAGCACCTCGGCAACGGCCTCGGCGTCGACGCCCCCGACCTCCTCAGGGTGGTGGACGCACTGCCGGACGCCCACGCCCGCAACGCCTTCATCCGCACCCTGCGCGCGGTGGTCGACTGGCGCGGCCAGGTCGGCACCATGCTCGACCGCTGCTACCTCGCCCAGGGCATGCCCACCATGCTGCTGTGGGGCGGACGCGACCAGGTGGTCCCCGCACTGCACGCGGGCCTGGGCCATGTGTCGATGCCCGGCAGCCGGCTGGAGATCTTCGAGGACGCGGGACACTTCCCGTTCCGCAGCGACCCCGAACGCTTCCTCCAGGTCGTACGCGACTTCATCGCCACCACGGAACCCGCCGACTACAGCGCCGAGCAGTGGCGTCAGATGCTCCGCAGCCGCCGGCCGGCCGTGCACAGCCCCCGGCGCGGCGAGGACGCCGCCGCCCCCGCGGTCCGCGTGCTGCGCCCCGCCCAGTAGGACCGGGCCCGGCGGGTGGGCTCAGGCGGGCGGCTCCGCACACACCGCCCGGCACACCCGCCTCAGCCCAGCGACGGATCCAGCAGCCAGACGCCGGGGCGTACCTCCAGCCGGGCCCACGACGCGTCACCGTTCGCGGCCACCAGAGCGGCGGTCCGCCGGGCGTAGGCGTGCCAGCGCTCGTCGCCCCCCGCGGCCGCCACATCCGCACACTCGGCGAACAGCCCCCGCGCATCGCCGGCCCGCCCCTCGCACAGCGCCACGAAGGCGAGCCCGCGCAGCGCGTCCGCCGCACCCCGGGCATCAACCTCCGCCCGGCCCGCGGCCAGCGCCCGCGCGTAGTGCTTCCCGGCCTCCGCCACCTTGCCGCGGCCGAACAGCACGTCCGCCTCGCCGCAGGAACAACGGCCCGCCCCGATCCGGTCACCCTGCCGGGCGAAGAGCCGCCCGGCGCGCCGGTAGCAGCCGATGGCCCGGTCGTACCGCCGGCGCTGCCAGGCGAGATCACCGAGGGACCGCACCACGACCGCCTCCGCCGTCACGTCCTCGGCCCGGCGGGCGGCGTCGAGCGCGAGATCGTGGCAGCTCTGCCAGTCGTCCCAGCGGGCACACGCCTCGTAGTACCCGCTCATGGCCGACGCCAGGGCGTACGTCAGCCGCCACAGCCCCGCGGCATGGGTCTGCCGGGCGACATCCAGCAGACCGCCGGCCTCCGACCGGAACCACGCCAGCGGTGAGAGGCCGGGCGGCCCCGCCACCGGGAGACCGTCGGACGCGGCCAGCCGGTCCCGGCCCGGGGTGAGCAGCGCGTCCGCCCGGCGCGCCAGCTCGACACACGCCCGGCCGAGCCGGTCCGTCGCCTCGGGCACCACGGACGCGGGCCCCTCGGCCAGTATCTCCAGGGCCAGCGACCGCAGCAGCGAGTGGAATCCGTAGTGGACCGGAGTCCGCGCCCCGGTCTGCTGCCGCGCCTCCAGCAGATGGGCCCGCACGAGACTCTCCAGCCGGCGCTCCGCCTGCGGCGGATCCAGGCCGAGCAGCGCCGCCGCGGTCCACAGCCGGAAGTCGGGCAGCGGGGCGAGGCCGAGCAGCCGGAACGCCGCGCGCTCGGGCTTCCCGACATCCTGGTAGGCGGCCAGCAGCCCGCTGCGCACGTCCAGATCGCCCAGCGTCAGCGCGGACAGCCGGGTCCGCTCGTCGGCCAGCCGCTTCGCCAGCGCGCCCGCCGTCCAGTGCGGCCGGGCCGTCAGACTCCCGGCCGCCACCCGCAGCGCGAGCGGCAGCCGGCCGCACAGCCGGGCCAGCTCGGCCACCGCCGCAGGATCCTGCGCCATGCGCGGCCCGCCCGCGTCCACCAGGAGCCGCCGGGCCTCCTGGGGACTGAGCACATCGAGGACCAGATGCTGCACGTGGTCCAGTGCCGCGAGCGTGCGTCGGCCGGTCAGCACCACCATGCTGTCCGGTACGGACGCGAGCAGCGGCCGCACCTGGGACTCGGACACCACGTCGTCGAGGACGAGCAGCAGCTCACGCCCCCGGGTGTGCCGGTGCAGCAGCTCGCCGAGCTCCTCGGTGCCCGCCGGGAGAGGCCCGGCCGCGTCCGCGCCGTCGGCCCACAGACGCCGCAGCAGCATCGCCATCGCCGCCGGCGCGGGCACCGCCGCGCCCGCCGCGTTCCGTAGCCCGATCTGCACCTTGCCGTCGGCGAACCCCTCGGCGGAGTGTGCCAGTTGCACGGCCAGCGAGGTCTTGCCCACCCCGGGCCTGCCCGAGATGGCCAGCACCCGGTCCGTCGCGGCACCACCGGCCGCCAGGAACCTCCTCCCGCGCGCCAGTTCCTCCGTACGGCCGGTGAAGTGCGCCGTCACCGGAGGCAGCCGGTGCGGCGGCGCGGCCTCCTTCGGCCCGGCCGCCGGGGCCGCCGCACCCGTCCCGGACTCCCGGACCGGGGCGTCGTGCCAGGCAAGCCCGGGATCGGCGGCCAGCACCCGGTCGAGGAGCCGGGTCAGCGTCGGACCGGGCTCGACCCCCAGTTCGTCGATCAGCGTCCGCCGCGCCCGGTGGTAGGTCTGCAGGGCGTCCGACTCCCGGCCCGACCGGTACAGGGCGACCATCAGATGCGCGTGCAGCGTCTCCCGCATCGGGAACTCGTGCACCAGCGCCATCAGTTCACCGATCAGCTCCTGATGGTGCCCCAGCAGGAGATCGGCGGCGATCCGCTGCTCCAGCACCTCCGTGCGCAGTTCGTTGAGCCGTATCGCGTTCGTCTCCAGCGACGGCCCGTGCGGAATCCCGGACAGCGCCGGCCCCGACCACAGGGCCAGCGACTCACCGAGCAGCCGGGAGGCCGCCTCGTAGTCACGCCGCTCGTACGCGGCCCGGCCCCGGGTGCGCAGCGACTCGAAGACCGCGAGGTCCAGCTCGTCCGGGCGCACCTGGATCACGTAGCCGGGCGGCCGGGTCAGCAACGGCTGCCGGTCGTCGCCGGCGTCGACGAGTGCCTTGCGCAACTGCGACACGTACACCTGGAGCGTCGTCGCGGCGGTGCGCGGCGGCTCCATGCCCCACAGCTCGTCGATCAGGCTGTGGGTGGAGACAACGTTGTTGCTCTGGACCAGAAGCGTGGCGAGGACGATTCTGGGCTTGGCGGCGGACGGGGTTCTCTGTTCCATCCGGACCGGGCCCAGCACATGAAAACGCATGGTGTGCTCCCTTGCGGCCCTCCGGCGGCGCGAGGCCGGAACGGGCCGATCAGCAGATCTGCAGGACGGACGCCGCGACGCTCGCCACCACGTGCGACCCCTGGAAGAAGGTCAGCTGAAGCTCCGCGACGGGCTGCCCGGACGCGTTCCGGCGCAAGTCGGAATCGGTGTACCCACCGAGCGGCCGCACGGAGCAGCGCAGCGGCAGTCCGGGCTCCGCGAAACCGCGGAACGTGGCGCGCCAGTTCGTCAGCAAGGTGTAGGAGGGTGCGAAGCCGTAGAGCTCACCGGCGGCGAACAGCGCGGCCTGCCGGGAGGCCTCCAGGAAGAGCGAGGCGGGCACCTCAGGCCCCGTGTCGGGCAGCACCTCCCGGGCCGCGGGCACGTCGACCGGAAACGTCAGCCGCTCCTCCGACTCGTCGAAGGGCAGCCCGATCACGACGTTGCGGGCGGAGGCCCGGCCGACCAGCTCGGGCGCGGGAGTGCTGTGGCCCGGCGGGAGCCCGCTGTTGCCGCGGCCGGCCCCCTCGCTCTCCCGGCGGCCCTGCTTGCGGTGGTTGCGGTAGACCCCCGGCATCAGAAAGACGAGCCGGGCCTCGGCGGTGCCGCACTGCGTACCGTCGATGCTCACCGCCGCGCGGCACCGCATTCCGCGCGGCACGCCCTTCACCACCTCGGTCGGTGTCAGATCGAGGTCCAGCGTGAGCTGGCCGCTGGGACGGGAGCGCTGCCAAGGAGCCACGTCCGTGATCACCGCGGCGCCGGAGGAGACGAGCGTCCGCCGGTTCTCCGGCACCCGGAAGTACCGCCCGGCAGCGAAGACCGCCGTCTGCCTCAACGACTCGACCGGGTACAGCAGGTCGTGGAACGGCGCGGTGGCGTCGGAGAACAGCGGGTTGCTCTGCGGAATCTCGGTGGAGAAGGCGAAGTGCTGCCGGACCGGGACCGTCGAGGCGAGCACGAACGCCTCCGGAGTGTCCGGGCAGTGCACCAGGTGGTGGGGGCCGAGAAACGACGCCGAAGGTGAGGGCGCGGGCAGGGGAGCGGGGTGCGTGGTGCCGCCGGTCCGCGGGCCGGAGGACTGCCCAACAGCGGAGGTCGGGGAAGCGATGTCCATGAAGATCCTTTGCGAGTGTGCGGACGGCTCTTCGACGGTGGCGTCAAGCAAATGGCTCAATATGGCTTCCTCCACCGTGGACCTTCCCACTGAAGAACCAGGGGAGAAGGACGGGAGGCCGAGGCGCTCCGGACACCCCGGCCCGTCCCGGCAGCGGCTCAGCCGGCCTCGCGCACCGGCTCCGCCCCGACAGTGGGGTGGTCCTCGGCGAACACGCCGAACGAGGCGGCGCCGGCCGGTGACCCCAGGGGAACGAAGATCTCCTGGTCGGCGGCCGCGTACCCGGCCCATTCATTGGGCAGCGCGTCCTCGTAGAAGATCGCCTCTACCGGGCAGACGGGCTCGCAGGCCCCGCAGTCGACGCACTCGTCGGGGTGGATGTACATCTTGCGCGGACCCTCGTAGATGCAGTCCACGGGGCACTCGTCGATGCACGCCTTGTCCTTGAGGTCCACACAGGGCTGGGCGATGACGTACGTCATGGAGCCTCCACGGTCCAGTTGTCGTTGCTGGCGAGCAGAGTGGCCAGATCGCTCTTGCCGAGTTGTTCGACCGCGGTGTCGAGTTGGTCGGCCATGAGGGTGTCGTAGACGGGTCGTTCGATGCTGCGGAGCACGCCGATCGGGGTGTGGTGCAGGGTGTCGGGATCGGCGAGGCGCGACAGGGCGAACGCGGTCGTGGGACTGGGGGCGTGTGCGTCGTGGACGAGGATCTGTGACTTGTTGTCCTCGGTGACCGCGACCACGTTCAGGTCACCGGTCAGGGTGTCCCGCACGACGCCTTTGGAGTTGTCGGTGCCGAAGAGGATCGGCTGGCCGTGTTCCAGTCGGATGACGGCTTCCTGGGCCTGCTCGCGGTCCTTGAGGACCTCGAAGGCGCCGTCGTTGAAGATGTTGCAGTTCTGGTAGATCTCCACGAGTGCTGTGCCGGGGTGGTCGGCCGCTGCGCGGAGCACGCTGGTGAGGTGCTTGCGGTCGGAGTCGACGGTGCGGGCGACGAAGGACGCCTCCGCCCCGATCGCCAGGGACACCGGGTTGAAGGGCGCGTCGAGCGAGCCCATCGGTGTGGACTTGGTGATCTTGCCGACTTCGGAGGTGGGGGAGTACTGGCCCTTGGTCAGTCCGTAGATCCGGTTGTTGAAGAGGAGGATCTTGAGGTTGACGTTGCGGCGCAGGGCGTGGATGAGGTGGTTCCCGCCGATGGAGAGTGCGTCGCCGTCGCCGGTGACGACCCAGACGGAGAGGTCTCGTCTGGAGGAGGCGAGCCCGGTGGCGATGGCGGGGGCGCGGCCGTGGATGGAGTGCATTCCGTAGGTGTTCATGTAGTACGGGAAGCGGGAGGAGCAGCCGATGCCGGAGACGAAGACGATGTTCTCCTTCGCCAGTCCGAGCTCGGGCATGAAGCCCTGGACGGCGGCGAGGACGGCGTAGTCGCCGCAGCCGGGGCACCAGCGCACTTCCTGGTCGGACTTGAAGTCCTTCATGGACTGCTTGGCCTCGGTCTTCGGCACCAGCGACAAGAGTTCGTTGGTCTCAGGCATCGATGGCCTCCTGGAGGGCCGTCGCGAGCTGCTCGGCCTTGAACGGCATGCCGTTGACCTGGTTGTAACTGTGTGCGTCCACCAGGTACTTGGCCCGGATGAGGGTGGCGAGCTGTCCGAGGTTCATCTCCGGGACGACCACCTTGTCGTAACGCTTCAGCACTTCGCCGAGATTGCGAGGGAAGGGGTTGAGGTGCCGTAGGTGGGCTTGGGCGATGGGGCGTCCGGCTGAGCGCAGGCGGCGGACAGCGGCGGTGATGGGTCCGTAGGTGGAGCCCCAGCCCAGTACCAGGGTCCTGGCGCCTGCCGGGTCGTCGACGTCGACATCGGGGACCTGGATGCCGTCGATTTTCGCTTGTCGGGTGCGGACCATGAAGTCGTGGTTGGCGGGGTCGTAGGAGATGTTGCCGGTGCCGTCCTGTTTCTCGATGCCGCCGATGCGGTGTTCGAGGCCGGGGGTGCCGGGGACGGCCCAGGGGCGGGCGAGGGTTTGTGGGTCGCGCTTGTAGGGCCAGAACACTGCGGTGCCGTCGCCCAGTTCGTGATTGGGCCCGCCGGCGAACTGGACGCGCAGGTCGGGGAGGCTGTCGGTCTCCGGGATGCGCCAGGGCTCGGATCCGTTGGCCAGATAGCCGTCGGACAGGAGGAAGACCGGGGTGCGGTAGGTCAGGGCGATCCGGGCGGCGTCCAGTGCCGCGTCGAAGCAGTCGGCCGGGGTCTTCGGCGCGACGATGGGCACCGGTGCCTCGCCGTTGCGCCCGTACATGGCCTGGAGGAGGTCGGCCTGCTCGGTCTTGGTCGGCAGCCCCGTGGAAGGCCCGCCCCGCTGGATATCAATGATGAGGAGCGGGAGTTCGAGGGAGACGGCGAGGCCGATCGTCTCGGACTTCAGGGCCACGCCCGGGCCGGATGTCGTCGTCACCCCGAGCGCTCCGCCGAAGGCCGCACCGAGTGCGGCGCCGATGCCGGCGATCTCGTCTTCCGCCTGGAAGGTGCGGATGCCGAAGTTCTTGTGCTTGCTGAGTTCGTGCAGGATGTCGGACGCCGGAGTGATCGGGTAGGACCCCAGATACACGGGTAGGTCGGCCTGTCGGCCGGCGGCGATCAGGCCGTAGGACAGGGCGAGGTTCCCCGAGATATTGCGGTACGTGCCGGTGGGGAAGGCCTGGGTGGCGGGTGCGACCTCGTAGGAGACGGCGAAGTCCTCGGTCGTCTCGCCGAAGTTCCAGCCGGCGCGGAACGCGGTGACGTTGGCTTCGGCGATCTGTGGTTTCTTGGCGAACTTGGCGCGCAGGAACGTCTCGGTGCCTTCGGTGGGGCGGTGGTACATCCAGGAGAGGAGTCCGAGCGCGAACATGTTCTTCGAGCGTTCGGCTTCCTTGCGGGAGAGCCCGAATTCCTTCAGTGCCTCGATCGTGAGGGTGGTCAGTGGCACCGGGTGGACGTTGTAGGCCTCCAGGGACCCGTCTTCCAGCGGACTGGTGTCGTAGCCGACTTTTGCCATGGGGCGTTTGGTGAACTCGTCGGTGTTGACGATGATTTCGGCGCCGCGTGGTACGTCGGCGATGTTGGCCCGCAGTGCGGCGGGGTTCATGGCGACCAGGACGTTGGGGGCGTCGCCGGGGGTGAGGATGTCGTGGTCGGCGAAGTGGAGCTGGAAGGAGGAGACGCCCGGCAGGGTTCCTGCGGGCGCTCGGATCTCGGCGGGGAAGTTCGGCAGCGTGGAGAGATCGTTCCCGAAGGACGCGGTCTCCGAAGTGAAACGGTCACCCGTGAGCTGCATACCGTCCCCGGAGTCACCCGCGAAACGGATGATCACCCGATCCAGACGACGAACCTCCTTCCCCGCCACGTGACTTCGCGGCGGCGGCTCTCCTCCACGCGCCCCGGCTGTGTGAACGGCCACCGGCCGCCCTCCTCTCCCGTCGACTCGGCTTGTCGTCCTGCAGACCGCACCGTAGGAAGGTGCACTTGTGACCTGCCAAAGCGCCCGGGCGCGACCTCCGGGTATGAGATCTTCACCCCCGGTACGTGGCCTCGTGGCTGTGAACCGGCCGTGCACGGAGTCAGAATCGACGGTGTCTCCAGCTGACGAAAGGGGGGCGCCATGGCGCGGTCCACCGGCAGTCACACGGTCGATCTGTGGTCCCTGCGCGAGGACGTCGTGGTCGAACCGGACGAGACCGGAGAGGTGCTCGTACTGCGGGGCCGGCTGGGCACGGAGCGGATCAGCAGACCCGGTCCGCTGGTCCGGGAGGCCCTGCGGCGGATGGAGCTCGGCCCGGTTCTCCTGGCGAACATCGAGGAAGAGGCCGAGGACACGGACGGCGAGGGCAGTACGTATCTGGTGCTGCTGCCGACGTTGCGCCCGCTCTCCCACCTGATCGTGCGGACCCTGGGGATCGACGACCTCAACGGCCCGCTGCTTTCGGTGTCCGCCACGTCCAGGCACGCCACGTTCGCACCCGTGCGCGTGCCGGCCCGGCGGCGGCTGAGGCTGCCCGGGGGAGTGTCCCTCACCCTGGAGAAGGCGGGGTTCGTCCTGGAGGCCACCGGATCACCGCACCGGGTCCAGCTGCACCGCCCCGAAGCGGTCTGGGTCGTCGGCCTGCTCGCCTGGCCCATCACCCCGGACGCGGCGTCGGCCGCGCTGCCGCTGCCCGCCGAGGTGACGGAGGCCATCCTCGGGTATCTGGCGGCGGCCGGCATGGCGGCCCCGGTGGGCGACGAACAACCGGGCCGTGCGGCGCCTCCGCCCGTCAACCAGCCGTGGGACGGCGAGGGTTGAACCCGGTCACAGCAGCCAGCCCGACTCCTGGGCGATGAGGATGGCGTCGACCCGGTTGCGGGCGTTCAGCTTCGCCAGGATGGTCGTCAGGTAGTTGCGCACGGTGCCGGTCGACAGGTGCAGCGAGGCCGCTATCTCCGGTGGCTCCGCGCCCTTCGCGGCCAGCCTGAGCACCTCGGTCTCCCGGTGTGTCAGCGGGTTGGGGCCCACGCCCCATGCGGAGACGGCGAGTTGCGGGTCGACCACCCGGTGTCCCGCGGCCACACGCCGTACCGCGTTGGCGAGTTCCTTGGGCGGGGCGTCCTTGAGGAGATAGCCCGACACCTGGGCTCCGATGGCGCGGTGCAGTGTGCCGGGCCTGCCGAGACTGGTCAGGATCAGCGTGTGGCACTGCGGCAGCCGCTCGCGGAGCTCGGTCGCCGCTGTCAGTCCGTCCATACCCGGCAGGTCGATGTCGATGACCGCGACATCCGGCCGGTGCTCCACGGCTCCGGCCACGATCTCGTCCCCGCGCTCCAGCTCGCACACGACCTCGAAGTCGTCCTCGAGATTGAGCAGTGCCACCAGTGCCCCGCGGACCATGTTCATGTCTTCGGCCAACAGAATCCGAATCACCGTGTCCCCCGATCTCCGGCCACGCCCCCGCGCCGCACGCGGGGCGATGGTACGGCATCCGGGCCGGTTCCCGACGGTGAGCCGGGGCGGATTCCCGCTCACGCGGTGGGCGCCTCGGCCCGTACCTGGAACCCGCCGTTGTTCTTCTGCCCCGATACGAGGCTGCCACCGACCTCGCTCAGCCGCAGCTGCAGGTTCCCGAGGCCGCTCCCGCTGTGCGGCGACGGGTCGCGGTGCCCGGGGTCGGTGCCGTCGTTGAGTACGGAGAGCCGGACCCGGTCCGCCCCCTGCGACGCCTCGATGACGCACCGCTGGGCCTCGCTGTGACGCAGTACATTGGTCACCGCCTCGCGCAGCACCGCCGCGAGGACGTTCTCGATCCGCTGGCTGATGTCGCTGATCGCGACCCTGACCTCCACGTCCACGCGAGCCGCTATCAGCACGGACTCGGCGATCTCTATCTCCTGGGTCAGCGACATGTCCCGGAAGCCGCTGGCGACCCTGCGGACATCGGCCAGGGACTGCCGGGAGATGGAGAGGACGTCCTCGACCTCCGCCATGGCCCGGTCGGGCTGCTTCGGGATCAGCCGGTGGATGAGTTCGCTCTTGAGCGTGATCGCGGACAGGCTGTACCCGAGCAGGTCGTGCAGGTCCCGGGCGAACCGCAGCCGCTCCTGGGTCACCGCCATGCGCGCGACCTCGTCGCGGGCGCTGTGCAGCTCCTGGATCAGCTCGGCGAGGCGGGAGAGTCCGTATACGACCAGGCCGGTCAGGAGCGTGCTCTGCCCCGAGTAGAAGGTGTCGACGAGCGGGTAGCCCTTCAGGAACGGCGCCAGGAACATGCTGACGCCCACCAGACCGTAAAGAGTCCATCCGGCGCGGGTCGGCAGCATCAGGAGGAGCGAACCGGCGAGGAAGCCGGCCATCGACCCCCACTGCGCCCCGAAGAACAGGACCGGCAGGTAGGTGAGCAGCGCCTGGGTGCCCAGGGTGAGGCACTTGCGCGCGGCCGGCGCCCGGTTGGCGTCCGGTGCGGAGTGGACGAGCTGGATCACGAAGACCGCCGCGAGCACGGCGACGGCGAGGGCCTTGACGCCCACTTGCAGATCCGTGGCGAAGATATTGAGTGCGATGATGACCAGATAACTCAGCACAGCCACCCGGAGGATTACCCGCGCCAGCAAAGGACCTGGGAGGTTCTTGCTGTGTTTACGGGGATTTTCCCTGTTGGCAATTGCCTCCGGGCGGCTGTCTCTCTCGCCTGACGCGTCGCTCGTTCCCGTTCCCACAGCCTCCTCTTTCGCAACTGTGTGCGCTTTTTGGGGATCCTATGGGAAGGAACCGAGGGGCAGTGGCCGGATTCCGTCTCAGACGAAGAGCGGAATGGGGTTGAGTGCGCCGTAGTCGGTTGGCCGGGACAACCGCCCCAGTTCCACCGGGACTTGGTACAGCCTGCCGGGTCCCAGACGGGCCCAGAAGTGCCGCATGCCCGGCACGATGACCTTCACCACCGGCATGGCCAGATCGGGGCGTGTCTGGTCGAGCACCAGAAGCTCCATGCCACGGGAGCGCACGAGCCGTGTGATGTGCTCCACATCGGCCAGCAGGTCCGCATGGGGCGTGTACACCCAACTGCGCGGGGTGCGGGCGCATATGCCTGGATCAGGCTGCAGATATGGCTGGTTGTCAGTGGTAGCCGTGTGCCACCAGGTGCACAGGTCCGGATCGTCGAGGGCGTAACCCGAGCCATCGGCCCGTGCCATGGACACCGCCGGCAGCAGTTGCCCCATCTCGGTCAGTGCCCTGCGCAGGGCCACACGCGGGTCGAAGTGGGCGCCGAAACCGAAGATCACGTCCTGGGCGGGCTTGTCGGTGCGCCGGGACAGCGCCGCCATGACCGGAATCCCGAAGTCCGAGGTCAGGTCGAGTACCCACAGCTCGCGGCCGATCCTGCGGTAGCCGTCCCTGAAGCGCCGGACGTAGGGCGCGTCGAAGGCGTCGAGATCGACGGCCGGCTGCCGTGTGCGGTTGTACCACCACAGGGCGACCGCGTCCCGTTCGACGATTTCCAGGAACCCCTGGATCAGTGCGTCCTCGGGGCTGCTGCCCGCGGCGTTGCCATTGGAATCGGCCAGCAGCCCGTCGCCGGTGCCGCCGCCGGCGAGCGACCCGTTCCCGAAGTAGAGCATCGAGGTGGGCAGCAGCCGTTGCGTCCGCTCCGTCAGCGACCACACGGGTGTCCACTCGGTCGGCATGTCCTCGTCGAACGGCCGGGGTACGTACTGGAAGTGGGAGCGGCCCCGGTTCCAGGCCTCCCGGGTCCGGTACTGCCGCTCGTCGTACAGCTGGCAGGAGTTGGGGTGCACGGCCGCCGGGCCCAGCGCACGGTAGCTGTCCCGTACCACCGGCTCGTCGCCCTGCCGGGTGCCGCTGTAGCGCTCCACCGCCTCGCACAGGGCGCTCGTCCGGGCCTCCGTGCCGCTGAGCCCCTTGCCGCCGCTGAGTGCGCGCAGTCCGGAGCGGAGCCCGGCGAGGGTGTGCGGGCTGACCGCGAGATTGTGGCCGGACAGATAGCTGTTGACGAAGTCCGGGGTGTGCGGGGCGCGGCGGATCTCCTTGACGATCCCGGTGACCGGGCTGACCAGGTGTCCGTACCGGTCGAGCATCTCCTCGGGGGTCAGCGCCCGGTCGCCGCCCAGCTCCTGATCGGCCTTGGGCCGCGACACGGGTACGAAGGGGGCGCGTACGGTCCGGGCGACCGTGCCCGGGTCGCCGCAGACCGCGCACTGCGGCAGCCGGCTCACGGGGTGGGTGCGGACCTGGAGGAGCAGGGTGTCCAGGGTGTGGACGAGGTTCTGCGAGGGGTAGCGCATACCGGCCATCCACTTGGCCGTTTCGAGCACCGCGATGTGGACGGCGATGGAACGGCCGGCCGCCAGCGACGCGGTCGGCCGGGCGAGCGGCCCGTCCAGGCCCAGTGCGCGCCGGACGGGCCGCTCGGAACCGCGGTGGCAGCGCAGCCGGGCCGCGAGGCAGGACCAGCACGGGCCCCGGTCCGGCCGGAACACCGGCCCCACCCAGGGATCGGCGCCGGACATCTTCGCGATCAGCCAGGGTGTGCCGCTCGCCCGGTGTTCGGCGTCCACCTCGCGCAGCCCGGGCGCCAGGTAGTCGTCGCACAGGACGAGGGAGAACCCGGCGGGGGCGCCGGGGGCCGCCACCGTGATCCGGGAGTCCCGGCAGGCGTCCCCGACCGACTCGGCGTTCAGATCCCCGACCGTCACGATCCGCACGCTGGACTTCGCCAGTTCCGCGGAGGCCTGGCCGCCGTCGAGGCCGGCCAGGTCCCAGTAGGCCTCGGCCACCGGATCGGAAAGGGCCGCGGGGGAATTCCCGGACGGTGCCGGGCGGAAATTCAGCAGCCCCGAGCCGGTCAGTTCCCGTAACGAGTTGCCGGCCTCCTCGGCGGTGAGCGCCGGTGCCGCGGCGTGCAGCACCGAACGCACACTCCGGGTGCCGTCGAGCAACGGCACCAGAACCTCGGCGTGGACGCCGTGGAGTGCCGTGACATTCCGGGGGGACACCAGGTACGTCGCTTCCCCCGGGACGACGGTGGGGTGCAGATGACGCTTGAACCCCACCAGCGCGTCGTCCGGCATCGCTGCCAGGACGTCTCTTCCCCCCGGCGCGGTCATGCCGCGAGTGGCTCGATCGACTCGGTGCGGATGCACCAGCTCAGCAACGCGACGTGCTGTTCGGAGAAGAGATCGAGATGCTCGATCACAAGATTCCGGGGGCCGGAGCCGGCGGGCGGTGCGGTGATCTCGTCCAGGTTCCGAACGCCGGTCGATATGACGTTGTCCATGGATACACGAACCTTTCCTCTACTAAGGGATGAGGGTCTGTGCTGGAGATGTGAGCCGGTGTTGCTTCGCGACGATTCTGCGATAAAGCGCTCCGGGCCAGACAGTGGCCCCGTCATCCGTGGAGCGTGAAGTTCTCACGCACATGGGGCCGATCGGCCGAACGCCCTTTAGCGCCATCCAAGTCATGTGCGGCATCGTCGGCAGTCCGTCCGCGCCGGCAGAAGAGGTGAGCCCGTCGATGCGTCGTCCTTTGTGCGGATTCGGCGCCCGTCTGGTGCGCAGTTTCTACCGCGCGCTGATCGCGGCCGGCCGGATCTGGGTGCACATCCCCGATTGTCCGCCGCCACCGCCGCACCCGTGTGAACTGGAGCGGCTGCGGCCGGACATTCCGCTGAGCGCGGTGGAGATCGCACTCGACCGCCAGCTCAGCGATCTGGAGCGCTGAGCCGGCGGCCGTTGTGGTGGGGACGGGAGGTCAGACGCCCGCGGGTTCCTTCATCGGGGTGTCGGGGCCGGTGGCGGAGGCCGCCGGAGCCGTGGAGGCGGCCGCGACCGTGGAGCCGGCCGGCTCCTGCGAGACGTTGAACTCCGCCAGCAGGTCCTTGCTGAAGCCGAAGAAGTACGTGGCGACGAAGCCCGCCAGATAGCCGACGACCAGGCCGCCCGCGTAGATCGCGATGGTCACGCCCAGGCCGTGGTTGCCGTCGACGAGCGGGAACAGGGCCCAGCCGGACGGGCCGATGGCCGTGGAGCCCACCGCGTCACCGAGCTGGTTGAAGAAGCCGATGAACGCGCCGCCGAAGGCACCGCCCACGCACGCCGTGACGAACGGACGGCCCAGCGGCAGCGAGACACCGTAGATCAGTGGCTCGCCGACGCCCAGGAAGCCGGCGGGCAGCGCGGACTTGATGGTCCGGCGGATCGACTCGTTGCGCGGCAGACGGAAGTAGACCGCGATGGCCGCGCCGACCTGGCCGGCACCGGCCATGGCGAGGATCGGCAGCAGGACCGTGTAGCCCTGCTGCTCGATCAGGGTGGTGTGGATCGGGATCAGCGCCTGGTGCAGCCCGAGCATGACCAGCGGCAGGAAGAAGCCGCCGAGGATCAGACCCGCGCCCGCGCCGCCGTTGGAGAGCAGCCAGTCGGCGGCCGTGCCGATGGCGGTGGAGACCTCACCGGCCACGTACATCAGACCGAAGATCGTCACCAGGCCGGAGATCAGGACCGTCAGCGTCGGGGTGACGAGGACGTCCAGCGCCTCAGGGACCCAGCGGCGGCACCACTTCTCCACGTACACCGCGAGCACCGCCGCGCCCAGGGCGCCGAGCACGCCGCCCTGGCCGGGGGAGAGCTTCTGGCCGAACGCCTCGATGTTCGCGACGCCCGGGAAGACGATGATGGCCGCGACCGCGCCGCCGAGGATCGGCGTGCCGCCGAACTCCTTCGCCGTGTTGTAGCCGACGAAGACGGCGATCAGCGCCATGAAGCCGGACGCCATGGCCGCCAGGGCCGGAGTGACGGACGTCAGCCAGCCGAGGTTGACCAGCAGCCCGTTGAGGCCCGCGATGATGCCGCAGCCGATCAGGGCCGGGATCAGCGGCACGAAGATGTTGGCGATCCGGCGCAGGAACAGCTTGAACGGGGTGGCGTTCTTCGCCTTCCGGGCCGCCCTCATCTCGGCGCCCTGAGCGGCCAGCTCCTCCGCGGTGAGCGGGGCGGCGGAGGCCGGGGCGGGGGCGGCCGCCGGGGCCGCGGCCTTCCCCTCCTCGACGAGCTTCTCGAACTCGGGGGTGACGCGGGCGACCGTACCGGGACCGAGAACGATCTGGTACGTGTCGTCCTCGACCACACCCATGACGGCCGGAACGGCCTTCAGAGCCTCGTCCTGGACGAGCGAACGGTCATGCAGCCCGAGCCGGAGCCGGGTCATGCAGTGGGCGATGGAGCTGACGTTCGCGGCGCCACCGACGAGCGGAAGGATCGCGGCGGCAGTGGCGCGGTTCTTGTCTTCTGTAGCCATGGTGCGTGGTGCCTTGCTGTGCGGGGGAGGTGGAGCAGGGGGTCAGGTGGTGCGCGGGGCGGCGGCGAGCGCGGCCCGGAGGTGGCCGTCCGACGCGGACAGCAGCGTCGCGGCGGTGGGACCGTCGACCTGGCCGAGGATGGTCAGGATGGCGTTCTTCACCTCGCCGTCGGTCGCGGCGAGCGCGGCCTCGATCTCGGCGTCCGAGGCACCGGTGGCCAGCGAGACGATCCGGCGCGAGCGGGCGCGCAGCTTCTCGTTGGAGGCGCGGACGTCGACCATGAGGTTTCCGTACGTCTTGCCGAGCCGGATCATCGTGATCGTCGAGACCATGTTGAGCACGAGCTTCTGCGCCGTGCCCGCCTTGAGGCGGGTCGAGCCGGTGAGCAGCTCCGGGCCGACGACGACCTCGACGGGGTGCTCGGCGGCCGCGCCCAGCGCGGAGTCCGCGTTGCAGGACAGGCCGATGGTCAGCGCGCCCTTGGTGCGGGCGTGCTCGACGGCCCCGATCGCGTACGGCGTACGGCCGGAGGCGGAGATGCCGACCACCGTGTCGTCGGCGGTCAGGCCCAGCGCGTCGAGGTCGGCTGCGGCCAGCTCCTTGCTGTCCTCGGCACCCTCGACCGCGGTGACCATCGCTGACGGTCCGCCCGCGATCAGGCCGACCACGTCGGCGGGGTCGGTGTTGAAGGTGGGCGGGCACTCGCTGGCGTCCAGGACACCGAGCCGGCCGGCGGTGCCGGCGCCCGCGTAGATCAGCCGTCCGCCGCGGGCCATGCGCGCCGCGGTGGCGTCGATCGCGGCGGAGATCTCGGGCAGCCGGGCGGCGACGGCGGCGGGGACGGTCTGGTCCTCGCCGTTCATGATCCGGGCTATCTCCGAGGTGGGCAGCTGGTCGATCTCGGCGAGCTCGGGGCGGAACGCCTCGGTCGTGAGGGTGGCGAGCTGGGCGCGAAGTTCGCCGTATCCGTCGGGAGCGGTGGCGTCGGCGTCGGTGAGGGAGGTCATGGAGAGCGGCTCTGCTTTCTTGAACTCGTGCGGTTCTGCGGGTGCGGGTGCTTCGGTGAGGTCAGCGGGTGCGCGGGTTGTGGCGGTGGGCCAGCGCCTCGTAGGAGGCGGCGAGGGCCGGGGCCGCCGTCTCGTACGTACGCTGCGCGACTCCTATGAACAGGCAGTCGACGACCAGGAGCTGGCTCGTGCGGCTCGACATGGCCGCCGGGCGCAGCTCGCTCTCGCGGGCGGTGGACGTGGTCAGCACGTGGTCGGCGTACTGCGTGACCGGTCCGTCGGGGCGGCCGGTGATCGCGATCGTGGTCGCGCCGCGGTCGAAGGCGACCCGCAGCGGCTCGATGACGTCGCCCGTCGAGCCGGAGTGGGTGATCGCGATGGCCACGTCGCCCGCGCGCATCTGCACCGCGTTGGTCACCGCGAGGTGCGGGTCCATGTGGGAGTGCGCGATCAGGCCGATACGGGCCAGCTTCTGGGCCAGGTCCTGGCCGACGAGCGAGGAGGCGCCCACGCCGTAGATGTCGATCCGGCGGGCGGTGGCGGCCGCGGCCACGGCGGCACCGAGCTGGACCGTGTCGAGCCCGGCGGCCGTGTCGGCGAGGGTCTGCTGCTCGTCGTAGGCCAGCTTGGCGACCACGTCGGCGATCGGGTCGTCGACCGCTATGTCGGCGGTCACGGCGGGGGCCCGGCCGGACTGCTGGTGGGCGGCGAGACCGGCGAGCGCGAGGCGCAGGTCGCGGTAGCCGGGGTAGCCGAGGAGGCGGGCGGTGCGGACCACGGTCGCCTCGCTGGTGCCGGTGAGCTCGGCGAGACCGGTGACCGTCAGGGCAGCGCAGCCGGCCGGGTCACCGGCGACGGCCTCGGCGACCCGCTGCATCGAGCGGGTCATGGACGGCGCGAGCGTCCGCACCTTGGCCGCGAGGGCTGCCGGGGCGGGCGGCGAATCAGCGCTGAAACTTTCCTTCAGGTCATTGGTCACCTTTGAAAGATATTTTCAACCCCGGGGTCCGTCAACCCCCCTTTGGTCCTGACCTCTGGCGGTTTCCGGCCTCCGGCGGCACGGGCGGGGGCTCCGGTGCGCAGGTGGACAATGGAGGTATGGAGCCGAACCCCCTGGAGCAGGCGCTGCACACCGCCCGCGCCCTTGTCATGGCCGACCTGGCCGCCGGAGACGTCGCCGAGGCGCAGATCGTCTCGATGGTCGAGGACGCCGTGACGCACCGGCGATGGTGGGTGGAGCAGTGGCCGGAGGGGGTGGAGTTCGTCGTCGGCCTCGTCGCCCAGGACGTCCAGGACGCGCTGCTGGAGGAGTACGGCCGCTGGCCGCTCTGCCCGGTCTGCGACGCGGGCGACCCGCACGCACTCGACGTCGAGCCGGAGCTCGGTCCCGACCCGCACTGGGTCTGCACGAAGGCCACCGTCGCGGTCGCCCCGGTCGGATCGCTCGGCGGGATACCGCGCCCGTGACCGTCTACATCGATCCGCCGGACTGGCCGGGCCACGGACGGCTCTGGTCGCACCTGGTCAGCGACGTCTCGTTCGAGGAGCTGCACGCCTTCGCCGCGTCCATCGGCTGCCCGGAGCGGGCCTTCGAGCGGGACCACTACGACGTGCCGGAGGCCCGGTACGAGGACGCGGTCCGGGCCGGCGCCCGGCAGATCGGCTCCAAGGAGCTGGTCCGCCGGATCACCGATGCGGGCCTGCGCCGCCCGAAGGGCCGGCCGGCGCCGCGGTAGCGCCGGGGGCGAGGACGGCCGACGCCGGTAAGCCCCCATTCCCGAAATCTGACGCCAAGTTACCGGATCAGGGGTGGAATCGCCCGGCGACTTGTCGACCCCTCCAGGCAATCCCCTTTCTGAAGGCGGCAGTTCGGATGATTCGGCCTGCAACTCTCCAGGGCCGTGTCGGGCGTCACGTCCACAACCTCCGGCTTCGGCTGATCCTCCTGATTTCTTCTCTTGCTGCCGGATGTCAACTCCCCGTAAACAGACGGGCGGCGCGACACCCTGCAACCAGGAGATCAACAGCCTTTGAGCGGCAGCACAGTCAAAAGAAGCGGCACAGGAAAAAGAAGCAGAGCGGGAAAACGAAGCACCGTGCCCCTGATCGCGATCGGGGCAGCACTGGCCACCGCGGTACCGCTCGCGGTGGCCCCTCCCGGGGCCTCGGCCGCGGAGAGCCCCAGGTCCACGGCCGCGGCGATACGGCCGGCCGCCGAGGACATCGAGGCCTCCGACCTCGCCTGGGCCGCACGGCACTCCAGGGGCGGCATCCCGTGGGCGCTGGCAGAGGCCGCGAGGACGGGCAGGAAGACCCTCGTCCCGGACGAGACCACACCCACCAGCCTCACCTACGCCAACCCCGACGGGACGCTGACCTCAGAGGTCACCACCGGGCCCGAACGGATGCAGCGCGACGGCAAGTGGATCGACGTCGACGCCACTCTCACCGAGACCGGTGGCATGGTCGCGGCGAAGGCGCACCCCGAGGGCCTGCGACTCGCCCCGGGCGGTGGCACCCGCGCGAAATCGCTGCAGGCCGCCAACGACGCCGCAGGCCGTGACCTGGTCACCCTCGGCACCGGTGCCGAGCAGGTGACGATGCAGTGGAAGGGCGGTCTGCCCAAGCCCGTCCTGGAGGGCACCCGCGCCACGTACAAGGACGCCGTGCCCGGCGCCGACGTGATCGTGGAGGCCACCCGCACCGGCTTCGAGCAGTTCGTGCGGCTCGACTCCGCGCCGGCGGCCGGCGCCTACACCTACACGCTGCCGCTGAAGGCGAAGGGCCTCAAGGCGGCGGCGCAGAAGGACGGCTCGGTGCGGTTCACCGATGCCAGGACCGGTGCGCCCAAGGCCACCATGCCCGCCCCCGTCATGTGGGACGCGAGCGTGGACAAGATCTCCGGCAGGCACGAGAACCGTGCCCGGGTCGGCATGGAGGTCGTCGACAACGGCGGCGGGAACATCGACCTCGTCGTGACCCCGGACGCGGAGTTCCTCGCGGACCCGGCGACGGAGTACCCGGTCACCGTGGACCCGTCGACCTCCGCGCTCGGGAACACGTTCGACACCTATGTGCAGCAGGGCGAGACCACCGACCTGGGCTCGGAGACCGAGCTCGACTTCGGCAACCCCGGCACGGTCAACGCCGACGGCACGCCGCGTACCGCGCGGACGCTGATGACGTGGAACACCGCGCCCTTCGCCGACGCGCTCGTCTCCTCGGCGAGTGTGCAGCTGTACAACTTCCACTCCGGTGCCACCGACTGCAAGGCGCAGGGCTGGACGGTGTGGAACACCGGTGCCGGGTCCTCCGCCTCCCGGTGGACGAAGCAGCCCGAGTGGATGCAGCAGTACGCCACCGGCACCCAGACCGCCGGATACCCGGCGGGATGCCCCTCCACGGCGGACGGCTGGATCAAGGCCGATGTGACCGAGCTGGCGAAGGTGTGGGCATCGGGCAAGCAGACCGCCGGCCACATGGGCGTGCGTGCCGTGTCCGACGACACCAAGGCCTGGAAGCGCGTCAACAGCCGCAACGCGACGGCCAACCAGCCCAAGCTCACGGTCAACTACAACTTCCGGCCGGGTGACGGCAGCGCGCAGCAGGCCGGTGCGCCGTTCAAGTCCTACGCCGGGGTGTGGGCCGTCAACTCCACCACCCCGACCCTGCGGGACAAGTTCGCCGACGCGGACGGCGACAAGGTCAACGGGACCTTCCAGGTCTACGACGCCGCGACGAACAAGCCCATCACCACACCTGCGGGTGACGGCGCGATCGTCTCGGACTACGTCGCCCCCGGCTCCTGGGCGAGCGTGAAGGTCCCGGCCGGTCAGCTGAAGGACGGCAGGACGTACAAGTTCCGCACCAACGCCTACGACGGCACCCACTACAACCTCGGCTGGTCTCCGTGGCGCGAGTTCGCCGTCGACACCACCGCCCCCGGTGAGCCGGCCGCGATCGGCTCCGCGACCTATCCGGACGACGGACGCGGAGGCGGCACGGGAGTCCAGGGCACGTTCGACGTGGACACGGGCGACGACGGCGCGCAGCAGATCCGCTACCGCGTCGACGGCGAACTGCCCGAGGACGACGACCCCGGCCTGCTGGACGGCACCGACGAGTCCCCCGACGCGGAGGGCGGGGACTCTCCCAGGCCGCCGACCCGGCCCACCGCACGCGCGGTCGCCCCGGAGTGGCAGAGCGCGCCGACGGCCGGCACCACCGGCTCGTTCACCGCGACCCCCGGCGCGGACGGCGCGCACCACGTCGAGGTGCAGACGGTCGACCGCGCGGACAACGTCGGTGCCACGGGCACCTACGGGTTCCTTGCCGGTGGCCAGGTCCGTACGAACCATGTCGTGGACATCACGCTGCCCGACAAGCCGGCGTACAGCGACGGCAAGTGGAAGGCCACCGGCGAGTGGCAGCAGATCCCCGGATGGGCGACCGCCGCTCTCAGGAGCACGGCACCGAAGTGCACCGACCGGGGTGACGGAACCGTCTCCTGCGGTGTGCTGAAGCCGCGTACGTCCAAGGGCGGTCCGGCCACCGAGCCGTCGGTCGTCACCGAGCGGCTCGACGCCGCACCGGTCGCACCGCGCGCCGGCACGGAACTGCTTCCGGAGTGCTCGGGGGTCAACCCGGACGGGACCCCGAACCCGGACAACGCGCAGTGGGGCTGGTTCAACCGCACGAAGATGTGCATGGCCGCGTACTACGAGTACTACACCTACGACAAGAAGACGAAGAAGCGCCTGACGCAGGCCGACTTCTTCATAGACGTCCAGATCAAGACCGACACCAAGTCACCGGACATCAAGTTCTGGTCGCGGATCCGCCCGAAGACGGCGCCGCCGCCCACCCCGGCGATGAAGAACGACATCGAGATCGGATTCACCCCCCGGTGCGACTTCGGCTGTACCGGCGTCCCGGCCTTCACCTGGGACGGGTCGACGACCTGGAAGGGCGCCAAGGAGTACGACAGCCATGAAGTGACCGGGACCGCCACCATGACGTACGACGTCAAGAACGACCAGAACGGCGGCGCCAACGGCAGTGGCTGGGACGGCAAGTCCCGCAAGGACAAAGCTCGCTCCCGCACCATGCCGATCAGCTTCTTCGGCCCCGATTTCAACGGCGCCGCGGCCGACGAGGACTCCGACGTCGGCGTCAGCGGCGACAGCATCTTCGAGGCCGAGGCGCGCTGCGACTTCGCCGACATCGGTATGCCGCCCGGCTGTGTGTTCCCCGACTACGTGCCCGGCTATGTGATCAAGGGCAATGAGTTCCCGGCCGCCGCGGCGCACATCTGGCTGATCACCGGCAAGATCGGGCAGCGCACCGGCACCTACCCGGGCAGCTGGCCGTCCTCCCCGCTGCACTACCTGCCGATGACGGCGAAGGCGGAGCACAAGGCCAACCAGCGCAACGCGTACGACCGGGGGGCCAACGCGAACCGCAACAAGATCTGCGGCCGGAGCGGCGCGAACGGCTTCGAGCCGCACGGCCTGACCAGGAAGGCCGTGAAGCAGTACAACCACCCGAAGCGGGACACGCCGTCCTGCGACGAGTTCTCCTTCAACTCCACCTACGAGTCGGCCGGTATGCCCGCGAACATGGTTCCGTCGGGCATCACCTCGTACGCCGTCGACAACGGGGCCCAGTGCGTCCAGACGTACGAGGGTCTGGCCGACGACGGCAAGATCCATCTGCGGGACGACGGGCGCTACCCCGAGCCGGACTGGAAGAACATCAACTGCGGCCGGTCGTCGATGGCGCTGAGTGTGAACTCCGGCTCGATGGCGCCGTTCGGCGCGTTCGCCAAGGCGCACCGCATGCTCGACCAGGACGCGTACTACGTGTACGCACCCATGGCCGACCTCGGCTGCGGGGAAGCCATCAAGAAGGACGTCGTCACGTGCGAGATCACTGATCTGGACCCGGACACCATTCCCTAGGCCCGGCGCACACACCAAGGGTGGAGCGGAACCCCGGCCGAACCGGGGGTCCGCTCCACCCGCGGTTCCGCCGGGGTGGCGACGGTCAGGGGTGCAGCGGCGTCCAGCCGGGCATCCACACGTCCCGCGGGTCCATCCACACCAGGCCGCCGTCCACGATCCCCGGGGCGCTGGTGCTGCCGATCCTCGGCCCCGTGCCCTCTCGCAGGGCTTCGACGATCTGTGCCAGCATGCCGGGCAGGGTCAGTGCACCACCGGACCCGTCGCCGTGCATCCCCGGTTCGTCCTCCATGTCCTCCATGCCCCAGAAACCGGTCGCTCCGGTGCCGCAGTGGATGAAGTCGCCGCTCCACGGCTCGTCCACCTCGTTCGCGGTGAACGGAAGCCACAGCGGGTCCCAGTCGGGCCAGGCGTCGGACAGGGCGCCGTGAGTGTCCAGGGCGGTCTCGATCGGCAGCGGCCCGTGCCCGTCCAGGAAGGCGCTCGCGCCGGTTCGGCTGTGGACGACGCCGTCGTTCAGTGTCCACAGGGCGCGCAGGGAGGCGGGCAGGGTGAAACCCAGCCGCTGTTCGGCCTGCGCCACGCGGTCATCGGACGCGCCCGGCCGCAGGGACGCGGCGGAGCCCGGGGCGTTCTCTCCCAGCCAGCCCGTGAGCCAGGTCCACGCCGCCCGCACCTGGGCCGCCTCGTCTTCTACATTTTGTTGATCCGGCATGCCGCCCACACTAGACAACGGGGGAGTCCGCCGGGCGGGCATGGCGACAAGAATCCACGGCCGCTGTCCCGCCGCCGCTCACACGGCCTTCTGGCAGGCGGCCTCCGCCGCTCTGCCCTGCACCCCGACGGCGGCCGGCGCACCCGCCACCAGCCGGGACGCCGAGGTGCGGGAGCGCTGCAGCCGCAGCGAGAACACCACCGTCACCAGCGCCACCACGGTCATCGCCGCCCCCGCCCACGCGGTCGCCGCGAAACCGAAGTCCAGGTCGATCACCGTGCCGCCCAGCCACGGGCCACCCGTGTTGCCCAGGTTGAACGCGGCGGTCGTCGTCGCACCCGCCAGGGTCGGGGCGGCGCCCGCGACGTTGAACATCCGGGCGTTCAGCGCCGGAGCGGTGAAGAACGCCGACAGACCCAGCAGGAAGGCCAGCACGATCACCGCGACCTGGCTCGACGCGAACAGCGCCAGCGCGGCCAGGAACACCGTCGACGCCGTGATGCCGCTCAGCAGCACCCCGAAGAGGTGCGCGTCCGCGACCCGGCCGCCGATCGTCGTACCGATCAGCGCACCGACCCCGAACAGCGCGAGCACGGTCGGCACCCAGCCCGAGTCGAGACCGGCGACGTCCGTCAGCAGCGGCGCCAGATAGCTGAACGCGCAGAACACTCCGCCCGCCGCGAGCGCGGTGATCACGATGGAGAGCCACACCTGACGGTCGCGGTAGATGGCCATCTCCCGCTTGAGCTGCGGCTTCTCGTCCGGGAGCGGGATGCGGGGGATCATCGTCGCCACCCCGGCCAGGGCCACCGCGGAGGCCGCGCCGACCGCCCAGAACGCCGAGCGCCAGCCCAGGTTCTCGCCGAGGAAGGCCCCCAGCGGCACACCCAGGACGTTCGCGATCGAGAGCCCGCCGATCATCACGGCCATCGCACGGGCGCGCGAGTTCACCGGCACCATCGCGATGGCGACGGCGGCGCCCACCGCCCAGAACCCGGCGCAGGCGAAGGCGCTGATCACCCGGGAGGCGAAGAGGATCTCGTACGTCGGCGCGAGCGCGCCCGCGACCTGCCCGAGGCCGAAGACCGAGATCAGCGCGATGAGCGTGGTGCGGCGCGGCAGCCGGAGCGTGGCGACGGCGAGCAGCGGGGCGCCCACCACCATGCCTATCGCGAACGCGGATATGAGGAGACCCGCGCGCGGGATCGACACGTTCATGTCATCGGCGATGGGCGGCAGCAGCCCGGAGAGCATGAACTCGCTCGTACCGAGAGCGAAGACCGAGAGTCCCAGGATGTACACGGCCAGGGGCATGCGGGAGCGGCTAGCGGCAGAGTCGGGCATGACAGGTGCCAACAGCGAAACAGACCGTCGCATTCCCCGGCCCCGTTCCCCGGCCTCGTTCACCGGCTCCTTCCGGCCGGCCGGAAAGAGGCCCCGCCCGCTCAGTGCGAGGCGAGCAGCTCCAGCTCCGTCAGCAGGTTGTGCCGCGCCCTCGGCTCCCACTCCGCCGCCCCGTGCGGCGTACGGAACAGCCGCGGCAGCTCCAGGAGCTGCCGCAGCACCGCCGCCCGCCCCTCCCGGAACGCCTCGTCCGGGACGAAGCCGTACTCCTCGCGCACCCGGGACGCGTACTCCGCGTACTCCTTCGGTGACGCGGCCAGGATCGCGAGGTCCGCGTCGCACAGCACCTCGCCGTTGGTGTCGCCGTCCGCCGGGTCGTGCGAGACCGTGAGCCGGACCAGCCGGGCGACCTCGGCGGTGGTCGTAGCGGGCACCCCGGCCTCGGGCAGGGCGCGCTCGGCGAGCACGGCGCTGCGCTCCTCGTTCTCGGTCCGGTCGGGCCGGTACACCGCGTCGTGGAACCAGGCGGCGAGCCGTACCGCGTCCGCGTCGGCGGCATGACCGGCGAGCGTGTCGATGCGGTCCAGGACCGCCGCCAGGTGCGCGGTGGTGTGGTACCTGCGCTGGGGTTCGGCCCAGCGGGCCAGCAGGTTGTCGGCGTACGGCAACGGGTCGGGGCCCGGCCCGCCGGCCCGCGCGGCGGTCAGGGAGTCGCGCCAGCGGACGCGGAGCCCGGCGTCGTCGGTGCTGCGGGTGCCCTGAGCGGTGTCGTCCATGGGGACGAGCGTAGGGGTGTCCGGTCGCGGCGGGGCCGTGCCGCCCGCCACATCTGTGCGGAACGCCGGTCCGCGCGGGCCCGCGGTGGTTGGCTGGGCCCATGGCTGACGAACGCGATCCCGAGCTGCCCGGTCTCCTGCTGCGCACCGAGCGGGACCTCCTCCTCCCGCTGCTGCGGTCCGCCGCGGCGAGCGACTTCACCCTGCGCACCGCGTGTCCCGGCTGGACCGTGCGCGATCTGCTCGCGCATTGCAGCTCCGCGCTGGACCGGGTGGTGGAGAGCCGGTTCGGGCCCGACGTGTACAGCCCCGAGAGCAACGACCGCGACATCGCCGAACGCGCCGGCTGGACGGACGCGCAGGTGCTGGACGAGCTGGAGCGCGGGATGACCGAGGCCGGTGCGGCGATCGCCGGGGCGGGCGGGGTGCTGGACGCGGTGGCGCTGGGGGAGTGGGTGCACGCCGGGGACGTACGCGAGGCATGGGGGCTCGACGGGGCCTACCGGGGCCCCGGACTCGGACACGCCCTCGGGCTCCTCGGCCCGCGCTCCCGCCGCGAGAAGACACCGCTGCTGATCGCGCGGTTGGAGGACGGCGGCGACGAGCTGGTCCTCGGCGCCGAACAGGACGGCCGCGCACCCGCCCGCTACCGGGGCGACGGAGCGACGCTGATCAGGCTGTACGCGGGCCGGCCGCTGGTGGGGACGCGGTACGAGCTGGAGGGCGCGAAGGAGAGCGAGCTGTGCGTCTTCTGACGGACGGCCGGCCGCGGTGAGCGCTAACGTGCGCAGCGTGACGAATCTGATGCAGCCGGCGGACCGGGGCGACGGACCGGCCGAGGCCGGCCCCATGGATCTCAACGCGGACCTCGGCGAGGGGTTCGGGCGCTGGCCCCTCACCGACGACGAGGCGCTCCTCGCGTGCGTGACCAGCGCCAACGTGGCATGCGGCTTCCACGCCGGCGACCCCTCGGTGATGCGGCGGGTCTGCGACACCGCCGCCGCCCGCGGCGTCCGGATCGGCGCACAGGTCTCGTACCGCGACCTGGCGGGCTTCGGGCGCCGCTCCATGGACGTGCCGTCCGACGAGCTGACCGCCGAAGTGGCCTACCAGATCGGCGCCCTGCGGGTGTTCGCCGAGGCGGCCGGTGCCACCGTCGCGTACGTCAAACCGCACGGCGCCCTCTACAACCGGGCCGTCCACGACGACACGCAGGCCGCCGCCGTGACCGAGGGCGTCCGGCTGGCGGGCGGGGACCTGACCGTGCTCGGACTGCCCGGCTCCCGGCTCCTCGTACGCGCCGCCGAAGCGGGACTGCCCACGGTCGAGGAGGCCTTCGCCGACCGTGCGTACACCCCGCAGGGCACGCTCGTGCCGCGCACCGAACCGGACGCGGTCGTGCACGACGGGGACGAGGTCGTGCGCCGCAGCGTCGGGATCGCGGTGGACCGGAGCGTGATCGCGGCGGACGGCGTACGGATCCCGGTCGTGGCCCGGTCCCTGTGCGTCCACGGCGACACCCCCGGCGCGGCCCTGATCGCGCGGCGGGTGCGGGCCGCGCTGGAAGAGGCGGGCGTCGCGGTCCGGGCGTTCACGTGAGCACGCCCCGCCCGGACGCGGAGGGGCGCGGACCCGCGCCCCTCGTGCTGACCGCCGGGCCTGCCGCGCTGCTCGTCGAGCTCGGGTCCGGCGAGGAGACGGAGGCCTTCCACGCGGAGCTGCTGCGACGCCGCGGGAAGGGCGAACTGCCCGGCGTGCGCGAGATCGTGCCCGGGGCCAGGACGGTCCTGCTGGACGGCATCGCACAGGACCCGGCCGCGCTCGCCCGCGAGATGGTGACCTGGCGGGTGCCGCCGCTGCGCCGCGACACGGGCGAACCGGTGGAGATCCCGGTCGTCTACGACGGCCCGGACCTGCCCGACGTCGCCGAGGCGTGGGGCGTCGCCGCCGACGAGGTGGGCCCCCTCCACGCCGGGACCGCGTTCCGCGTCGCCTTCTGCGGCTTCGCCCCCGGCTTCGGGTACCTGACCGGGCTGCCCGAGCGCCTCCACGTGCCCCGCCGGGCCACCCCGCGGACCCGGGTCCCGGCCGGAGCGGTGGCCCTCGCGGGCCCCTACACCGGGGTGTACCCGCGGCTGTCGCCCGGCGGCTGGCAGCTCATCGGGCGGATGCCGGACCCGGCCGCGCTGTGGAACCCGGACCGCGAACCGGCGGCCCTGCTGACACCCGGGGCCCGGGTGCGTTTCGTCGAGGCGGCGGCATGAGCGGGCAACTGGAGGTCGTCCGCGCCGGCGTCCTGACCACCGTGCAGGACGAGGGGCGGTTCGGCCACGCGCACCTGGGCGTGGGACGGGCGGGCGCCCTGGACGCACCGTCCGCCCGGCTCGCCAACCGGCTGGCCGGCAACCCCGTGACCGCCGCGCTCCTGGAGACGACCGTCACCGGCTGCGCCGTCCGCCCGGACCGCGCCGTGCGGGTCGTCGTCGGCGGCGCGCCCTGCCGGGTGACGGTCGACGGGCGGCCGGTGGCGTGGGGGGCCGCGGTGCGGGTGCCGGCGGGCGCGGTGCTGGACGCCGGCCCCGCCGCGTACGGGCTGCGCGGCTACCTGGCGTTCGCGGGCGGCCTGCGGCCGCGGCCGGTGCTCGGCAGCAGGTCAGCCGACCTGCTCTCCGGGCTGGGCCCGGCACCCCTGCGCGACGGGGACGTCCTCCCGCTGGGCGCGCCCCCGTCCGGCCGCGTCCACAGCGGCGAGGCGGTGCCGTGGCCGGGCGTGCCCGACACACTCGTGCTCCCCGTCCGTCCCGGCCCCCGCCACACGTGGTTCACGCCCGCCGCCCTGCGTACGTTCACCTCCGCCGCGTACCGCGTCTCCCCACAGAGCAACCGCATCGGCCTGCGGACCGAGGGCCCGTCCCTGGAGCGCGCCCGCACGGGCGAACTGCCCAGCGAGGGCATGGTGCTCGGCGCCGTCCAGGTGCCCCCGGACGGGCGGCCGGTGGTGTTCCTCAACGACCACCCGACGACGGGCGGATACCCGGTGGTGGGCGTCGTACCGGAATCCGCGCTGGCCGCGGCGGCGCAGGCCGTGGCCGGGACGGTGGTGCGGTTCGTGCGGGCATGAGACGGGACACGCGCCGTCGCACACCGCGCCGGGCCCGTCCACGCCTGCCCGCAACGCCGGCCCGCGCTTATTCGCGCGACACGGACCGCCGCCTCTGGAACGCTACGTCGCGGACTGTGCCCGAGGACGGAAGCGGAGGGGTGCGCGATGGGGTTCACGCTGGAGGGACCGGTTCTTGAGGGCTCGCGGGTGCGCCTGGAACCGCTGGGGCACCGGCATGCGCGGGACCTGGCCCGGGCGGCGGAGGAGGACCGGGGTTCGTACCGCTTCACCTGGGTGCCCCGCGCCCATGAGATCGAGGGATACCTCGACGAACAGCTGGCCCGCACCGCTACCGGGAAGCTGTTCCCGTACGCGCAGGTGGACCGGGCGTCCGGCCGCGCGGTCGGCGTCACGGCCTACTGGGAACCGCGGCACTGGCTGGACGAGGACATCCTGAGCGCGATCGAGGTCGGCTTCACCTGGCTCGCCGCGTCCGCCCAGGGCTCCGGCATCAACGCCGAGGCCAAGTACCTGCTGTTCCGGCACGCGTTCGAGGTGTGGGGCGTGGCACGCGTCGACCTGAAGACGGACGCGCGCAACAGCCGCTCCCGGGCCGCCATCGAGGCGACGGGAGCGCGCTTCGAGGGCGTGCTGCGCAACTGGTCCCGCTCCTCGGTACCCGGCGAGGACGGAATGCTGCGGGACTCCGCGATCTTCTCGGTCACCGCGCAGGAGTGGCCGGACCGGCGGAAGGCCATGGAGGAACGCGTCGCACGCGGGCGCAGGACCTGACCCACCGGGCCGGCCCCACTCCCGCGCACGACGGCCTGCACCCCTACGCGGCCGCCCGGAACCCGCGCAGCCGAAGCGAGTTGCCGACGACGAACACCGACGAGAACGCCATCGCCGCACCCGCGATCATCGGGTTCAGCAGCCCCGCCGCGGCCAGCGGCAGCGCTGCCACGTTGTAGGCGAAGGCCCAGAACAGGTTCGTACGGATGGTGCCCAGCGTCCTGCGCGACAGCCGGATCGCGTCCGCCGCGGCCCGCAGGTCCCCGCGCACCAGCGTCAGGTCACCGGCCTCGATCGCCGCGTCCGTGCCCGTGCCCATCGCGAGGCCCAGATCGGCCTGGGCCAGGGCGGCCGCGTCGTTCACCCCGTCACCGACCATCGCGACCGAACGGCCCTCCCGCTGAAGGCGCTTGACGACGTCGACCTTGTCCTGTGGCATGACCTCCGCGTACACCTCCTCGATGCCGACCTCGGCCGCGACCGCCTGCGCCACCGCCCGGTTGTCACCGGTCAGCAGGATCGGCGTCAGACCGAGTCCGCGCAGGCGTCGGATCGCCTCGGCACTGGTGTCCTTCACCGCGTCGGCCACCTCCAGGACCGCCCGCGCCTCGCCGTCCCAGGCGACCGCGATGGCTGTCCGGCCCGCGGCCTCCGCCGCGGCCTTGCGCCGGGACAGCTCCACGGGCAGGCGGATCTCCCACTCGGCGAGCAGCTGTTCGCGGCCGACGAGGACGGCGTGGCCCTCGACGACGCCCTGGACGCCGAGCCCGGGGACGTTGACGAAGTCCTCGGGGGTGGGGAGTGGGGTGCCGGTCCGTTCGGTGGCTCCGGTGGCGACGGCCTGGGCGATGGGGTGCTCGGATGCGTGCTCCAGTGCGCCGGCGAGGCGCAGGACGTCCGCCTCGGTGGTGCCGTCGGCGGTGTGGACGTCGACGAGCGTCATCCGGCCGGTGGTGACGGTGCCGGTCTTGTCCAGGACGATCGTGTCCACCCGGCGCGTGGTCTCCAGGACCTCGGGGCCCTTGATCAGGATGCCGAGCTGGGCGCCGCGCCCCGTGCCGACCATGAGGGCGGTCGGGGTGGCGAGGCCGAGGGCGCACGGGCAGGCGATGATCAGGACGGCGACGGCGGCCGTGAACGCGGCTGTCAGGCCCGCCCCGTTGCCCAGCCAGAAGCCGAGCGTCCCGAGCGCCAGCGCGATCACGACGGGGACGAACACCGCGGAGATCCGGTCGGCCAGCCGCTGCGCCGCGGCCTTGCCGTTCTGCGCGTCCTCGACGAGCTTCGCCATCCGGGCCAGCTGGGTGTCGGCGCCGATCCGGGTGGCCTCGACGACGAGCCGGCCGCCCGCGTTCAGCGTCGCGCCGGTCACCGGGTCGCCCGCCGTGACCTCGACGGGCACGGACTCACCGGTCAGCATCGACGCGTCCACCGCCGAACTGCCCTCCACCACCGTGCCGTCCGTGGCGATCTTCTCGCCGGGCCGGACCAGGAACCGGTCCCCGACCCGCAGATCGGCCGTGCCCACGGTGACCTCGCGGCCGTCGCGCAGGACGGTGACCTCCTTGGCGCCCAGTTCGAGCAGCGCCTTCAGCGCGGCGCCCGCCTTCCGCTTGGAGCGGGCCTCGAAGTAGCGCCCGGCCAGGATGAACGCGGTCACTCCGGCGGCCGCTTCGAGATAGATGTTCCCGGCGCCGTCGCTGCGGCCGATGGTCAGCTCGAAGGGGTGCGTCATGCCGGTCATCCCGGCGGTGCCGAAGAACAGCGCCCACACCGACCACAGGAAAGCGGCCGATGTGCCCACCGAGATCAGCGTGTCCATGGTGGCCGCGCCGTGCCGCGCGTTGGTCCACGCGGCGCGGTGGAAGGGCCAGGCGGCGTACGTGACGACGGGGGCGGCGAGGGTGAGGGAGAGCCACTGCCAGTTGTCGAACTGGAGGGCCGGGATCATCGCCATCGCGATCACCGGCACCGCCAGGACGACCGCGGTGACCAGCCGCTGTCGCAGCGCAAGCAGCTCGTCCGCCGCCTCGCCCTCCCCGGGCCCGTCGTCGGCCCGTACGGCCGGGGGCGCGGGCTCCTTCGCGGTGTAGCCGGTCTTCTCGACCGTCGCGATCAGGTCCTGTACGGAGACGTCCGCGCCCCGGTAGCTGACCCGGGCCTTCTCGGTGGCGTAGTTGACGGTGGCCTCGACGCCGTCCATCCGGTTGAGCTTCTTCTCGATACGGGCCGCGCACGAGGCACAGGTCATGCCGCCGATGGCGAGCTCGACCTCTGCGGCGGCGCCGTCACCGGTGGGGTCACCGGGGACGGTGGTGCCGGTGGTGGCTGCGGTCTGCGCGGACACGGTGCCTCCTCGTTCACTGGATCATTCATACCCCCTAGGGGTATGCGGTGCTGATTCAGGTATACCCCCTGCCCCTATCCGGACGCAAGGGTGATCGGCCGTGGAGCGGTGGCCCGCGCGCGTCCGATTGCCGGTCGGCCGTCTGACCTCGCGTATCTTCACGTTCACGGTGCGGCTGTGCCCCCGGCCGCCCGCCCCGTAGGCTGCCCATTGGACTAGACCTATAGCTGCTTCCTGGAGGATTGGGATCCCATGAGCAACCGTGCAGTCCTGGAGGTGATCGCTCTCGACGCGGAGGACGCGGTCGCTGCCCAGGCGGGTGGTGCCGACCGGCTCGAACTGGTCACCGACATGGCGGCGGACGGTCTCACCCCGTCCTGCGCGACCTTCGCGGCGATCCGGGCCGCGGTGGACATCCCGCTGCGGGTGATGCTCAGAGTGGCGGACGGTTTCGCGGCCGGCGACGTCGGCATACTCGTCCGCAAGGCGCGCGAGCTGCGGGCCGAGGGTGCCGACGAGTTCGTGCTCGGCTTCCTGGACGAGGGCGGCCACGCCGACCTCGTCGCGGTCGAGCGGATCGTCGCCGGACTGGACGGCTGCAACTGGACGTTCCACCGCGCGATCGACCGCGCCGCCGACCGGGACGCACTGCGCAAGTCCCTCGCGGACCTGCCGGGCCTGGACACGTACCTCACCGCGGGATCGCCCGCCGGGGTCGACGACGGCATCCCCACGCTGCTGGTCGAGGCGGCCCGCAAGGGCGAGCCGGGGTACGAACCGCAGATCCTCGTCGGCGGCGGCCTGCGGCTGGAGCACCTGCCGGAGCTGCTGGACGCGGGCATCGACGCCGTCCACATCGGCGGCGCCGCCCGGCCGGGCGGCTGGTCGGGACCGGTGGACGCGGCGGCGGTACGGGAGTGGCGGGACGTGCTCGACGCGTAGGGCGGTCGCGTGCGAGGCGGGGCGGGTGCCGGGCAACGGCACCCGCCCCGCCGCCGTTTCCGGCCCGGCAGCACAGGCTGGTGCTGTCATGACCCTGGCGCAACAATCACCCCCGGCGCCACAATGAACCGGCGGTGTGGGAACGCTCCCACGATGCCTCCCCGGCCTTGCGCCTCGCTAATGGGAGCGTTCCCACCGCGCCATCTCCGCTTCGTTCCCGACGTTCCGCCCGCCCCCTACCGAAAGGCCCCCGGTGAACGCCTCCCCGCCCCCGTCCCCCACCGGCCGCGCCCGCGCCCCGCACGGCCGCCGTGTACTCGGCGCGTTAGCCCTCGCCGCACTGTTCGCCGGTGCCCTCACCGCACCCGGCGCCGCCGCCGATGACGCCGACCCCGCCCCGGAACAGATCACCAACGGCGACTTCTCCGCGGGCACCGCGCCCTGGTGGTGGACGGCCAACACCGCCGCCGTCACCGACGGCCGGCTCTGCACCGACGTGCCGGCGGGAACGGCCAACCCGTGGGACGTGATCGTCGGCCAGAACGACATCCCGCTCGTCGCGGGGGAGACGTACACCCTCACCTACACGGCGACGTCCACCACCCCGCTCTCCATCCACACCAACGTCCAGCTGGCCACCGAGCCGTACACGACCGACCTCTCCGCGACCGACCCGATCGGCACCGATGCGGTGCCCGTCACCCACGTCTTCACCGCGACCGCCGACCGCGACGCCGCCCAGGTCGCCTTCCAGATCGGCGGCGGCGACGAGGCGACCGCCTTCTGTCTCGACGACGTGTCCCTGCGCGGCGGCGCCGAACCACCCGTGTACGTCCCCGACACCGGGTCGCCCGTCCGCGTCAACCAGGTCGGCTACCTCCCGCTGGGCCCCAAGGAAGGCACCCTCGTCACCGAGGCCACCGCGCCCCTGACCTGGACGCTGCGCGCTGCCGACGGAACCGCCGCCGCCACCGGCACCACCGTCCCGGGCGGCGTCGACCCGACGTCCCGCCAGAACGTCCACACCTTCGACTTCGGGGCCGTCACCACCTCGGGCGACGGCTACACCGTCGAGGTGGACGGGCAGGTCAGCGAACCCTTCTCGATCGGGTCCGACCTGTACGACTCGCTGCGCGGCGACTCGCTGGCGTACTTCTACCAGAACCGCAGCGGCATCGAGATCGACGCGGACCTCGTCGGCGCGCAGTACGCCCGGCCCGCCGGACACCTCGGCGTCGCCCCCAACAAGGGCGACACGGACGTGCCCTGCCGGCCGGGGGTCTGCGACTACCGGCTCGATGTGCGGGGCGGCTGGTACGACGCCGGTGACCAGGGCAAGTACGTCGTCAACGGCGGCATCGCGGTCGCCGAACTCATGGACACCTACGAGCGGACCCTGACGGCCGACGGGGCGGAGTCCGCCGAACTCGGCGACGGCGCGCTGCGCGTGCCCGAACACGGCAACGACGTGCCGGACATCCTCGACGAGGCGCGCTGGGAGCTCGACTTCCTGATGCGCATGCAGGTCCCGGCCGGGCAGCCGCTCGCCGGCATGGTCCACCACAAGATGCACGACGCCCAGTGGACCGGGCTGCCGATGATGCCCGACCAGGACCCCCAGCAGCGCGAGCTGCACGCGCCGACCACCGCCGCGACCCTCAACCTGGCCGCCACCGCCGCCCAGTGCGCCCGGCTCTTCGCCCCGTACGACGCGGACTTCGCCGCCCGGTGCCGTACCGCCGCCGAGACCGCGTGGACCGCGGCGAAGGCCCACCCGGACGTGCTCGCCGACCCGAACGACGGGACGGGCGGCGGGACGTACAGCGACGACGACGTCTCCGACGAGTTCTACTGGGCCGCCGCCGAACTCTTCACCACCACCGGCGCCGGCACCTACCGCCAGGCCCTCCTCGGCTCCCCGCTGCACGGCGACACCGACGCGGCGTTCCCCGCCGACGGCGGCATGTGGTGGGGCGAGACCGCCGGGCTCGGCGTCCTGACCCTCGCCACCGTCCCCAACGACCTGACCGCCGCCCAACTGGGACAGGTCCGCACGGTCGTCACCACCGCCGCCGACCGCTACGCGGCACAGACCGAGGACCAGGCGTACGGCGTGCCCTACGCCCCGGCCGGCCAGAACTACGTCTGGGGCTCCAACAGCCAGGTGCTCAACAACATGATCGTGCTGGCCACCGCGGCCGACCTCACCGGAAGGGCCGCGTACCGCGACGCCGTCCTGCGCGGCGCCGACTACCTCTTCGGACGCAACCCGCTCAACCAGTCGTACGTCACCGGATACGGCGAGCGCAGCTCCGAGAACCAGCACCACCGGGTCTGGGCCCACCAGAGCGACCCGTCCCTGCCCCACCCGCCCGCCGGCTCCCTCGCGGGCGGACCGAACCTCACCGCCCCCACCTCGGGCGACCCGGAGGCCGCGGCCAAGCTCAACGGGTGCGCGGCGGCGATGTGCTACCTCGACGACAACGGCTCGTACGCCACCAACGAGGTCGCGATCAACTGGAACGCACCGCTGGCCTTCGTCGCCTCCTACCTGGACGACGCCGGAGCCGGCACGGGCCCGGCCCGCGCCTGCACCGTCACGTACTCCTCGCACCCGTGGCGCACCGGATCGACCACCACGGTCACGGTGAAGAACACCGGAACCGAGGCGCTCACCCCCTGGTCCCTGACCTGGCTGCTGCCGGGCGACCAGAAGCTCAGCCACACCTGGAGCGCCGAACTCGCCCAGTACGGACGGACGGTCACCGCGGCGCCGCTGTCCTGGAACCGCACCCTGGCCCCGGGAGCGGCGGTCGACTTCGGGTTCAACAGCAGCCTCTCGGGTCCGGCGGCCGACCCGGGAACGGTCAAGCTGAACGGGAGGGCGTGCACAACGGCCTGAACGGGAGCGGTGTGCGGGGGAGCCCCGCACACCGCCCCATCCCCTCAGCCCAACTGCGCGGGCAACGGGGCCGAGTGAAGGACGATCAGCCCGGACACGGCACGGGTCAGGGCCACGTACAGCCGGCGCAGCCCGGTCCGCTCGTCCGGCTCGCCGTCCACCACGGCCGCCGGCTCGTCCAGCACCACGTAGTCGTACTCCAGACCCTTCGCCAGCGACGCCGGCACCAGGGTCAGCCGGGACTCGGCGGTCGTCTCCTGACCGGGCGAGAGATACGTGTGCCCCGCCGCCGTCAGCGCCTCGGCCAGTGCGGGGATCCGCGCGTCGGCGGCGATCAGACCCGTCGACCCCTCCTGCCGCAGCGACTCCACGCACGCCGCGACCACCGCCGCGTCCAGCCCGTCCGCCGCCTCCCGCACCGACAGCGAACCGGGCGACTCACGTACCGACTCCACCGCGGCCAGACCCGGTGAGATCACCGGCAGCAGCCGCGACGCGTACGCGATCACCTCGCGCGGCACACGGAAGCCCGCCGTCAGCTCCTCCACCATCGCGTCCGGTTTCCCCAGATGGTGCAGCGCCTGCTCCCAGCTCTGCGTCGACCAGGGCGTCGTGCCCTGCGCCAGGTCCCCGAGCACGGTCGCCGAACCGGTCGAGCACCGCCGGCCCACCGCCCGGTACTGCATGGGGGACAGGTCCTGGGCCTCGTCGATGACGACATGACCGAGCGAGTGCGTACGCGCCACCAGGTCGTTCGCCTCGTCGATCAGCACCGCGTCCGCCGCCGACCATTTCGCGGACCTCACACTGCGGGCCGGCCTGGCCCACAGGATCGTCTTCTGCTCATCCTCGGTCAGCAGCCCGTCCGCCTGCGCGGCCAGGAACTCCGGGTCCGACAGCAGCCGCAGCACCAGCTTCGACGGGTCGACCGCGGGCCAGGCCGCCTTCACCGCCGCCTTCACCGCCGCCTTCACCGCGGGATTCCGCGCCACCGCGTTCTGCACCCGGTCGTCGGGCGCCTCGCCCGCCTCCTCCATCCGCACCAGCACGGCATGCGCGATGCGCTGCGGCAGAGCCTCGTGGGCGGCCCCGTACCGCATGTCGCGGTCCAGCAGCTCCTTGACCATCTCCTCGATCTCGTACGCCGGAACGCGCCAGCGGCGGGACCCCCGCACCACCATCACGGGCTCCGTCGGCATGGTCACGTGCGAACGGATCGCCCGCCGCAGCACCTCCGCCATCCGGGCATCGCCCTTCACCACGGCGGCCCGCGCCTCGTCCGTGCCCCGGACCTCGACCTGTGCCGTCACCAGGTCGTCGACGGTCGCCTGCTTCACCTCCAGCTCACCGAGCGCCGGCAGCACCTGCTCGATGTAGTGCAGGAACGACTTGTTCGGCCCGATGACCAGGGTCCCGGTGCGGGCGAGCCGCTCCCGATGCGCGTACAGCAGATACGCGACCCGGTGCAGGCCCACGGCCGTCTTCCCGGTGCCCGGCCCGCCCTGCACGCACACCGTGCCGCCGAGCCCGCTGCGGACGATCTCGTCCTGCTCCGGCTGGATCGTCGCGACGATGTCACGCATCGGACCGACACGCGGCCGCTCGATCTCCGCCTGGAGCAGCTTGCTGGTCTGCGCCGCCTCCGAGGGGTCGGTGAGGTGCTCGTCCTCGTACGCGGTCAGCTCACCGCCCGTGTAGCCGAAGCGGCGCCGCTGGCCCACGTCCAGCGGATCCTTCCGGGACGCCCGGTAGAACGGCTGGGAGACCGGCGCGCGCCAGTCGATCACCATCGGGTCGCCGCCGGCGTCATGGACGTGGCGCCGCCCGATGTAGAACTGCTCGCCCTCCGCGCCCTCGGCCTGCTCGGCGCCGACCACGTGGAGGTAGTCCAGCCGCCCGAAGAACAGCGGGGTGTGGGCGAGGTCGGCGAGCGACTTGATGCGGTCGGTGATCTGCGCCTGAAGGACGGCGGCGTTCACCCAGTTCGCCGTGACGTCACGGATGTCGAGGGCCTGGGCGTCCTCGCGCATCGCGCGCAGCGCGGCGCGCGATGCGGCGAGATGGGCGCGCTCGTGCGCGAGGGGATCGGTGGTGGTGTCGCTTTCGTGTTCGTGCGCGGGCACGGTGTTGCCTCCGGCATTCAACGCAGGACGGCGGACCGCATCGCCCCGTGTACGTGGGGTGCGGTCCGCTCGGGAATCGATCACTGGCTGTCGGCCGGTTTCCGTCCGGTCGGCGGCGCTCCCCCGGCTGCCGGACAGGCCCTTGCGGGCGGCCGGTACCACGGTGCGGGAGGCGGGCAGACCGGCGATTCTAGCGACCACCCGTCCCGGGCGCGAACGAATACCGGCACGCCTCCACCCCGTAGGGGACGCCGTGCGACCACAGAGGGAGACGGCCGCCCCCGGGCTTCCGTCTCCGGACCGACGCGGTGACGCGCCCGTCCGGAGCACCATGGAAGACATGAGCACCGTCACCCTGAACCCCAGAAGGACCGGCCCCGCGCACGGCGCCACCGCGGCCACCGGTCACCCCCACAGCCACCGGGCCGGAGACGCCCTGCGCGCCGTCAGGATCTTCGCCCGGGCCGCGTTCGGCGTCGTCGTCCTCGGCGAGTACGCGGAAGAGGCGGGCGTCCGCCGCTGAGTCAGCCCTCCGCCAGCAGCTCGTCCGCGTCCATGATCCGGTACGCGTAACCCTGCTCCGCCAGGAACCGCTGGCGGTGCGCCGCGAAGTCCTGGTCGATCGTGTCCCGCGCGACCACCGAGTAGAACCGCGCCTCGTGCCCGTCCGCCTTCGGACGCAGCACCCGGCCCAGCCGCTGGGCCTCCTCCTGACGCGAGCCGAACGTACCCGACACCTGAATGGCGACGGTGGCCTCCGGCAGGTCGATGGAGAAGTTCGCCACCTTCGACACCACCAGCACGCTGATCTCACCCTCCCGGAAGGCGCCGAACAGCTTCTCGCGCTGGGCATTGGTGGTCTCGCCCTTGATCACCGGGGCGTCCAGATGCTCACCCAGCTCGTCGAGCTGGTCGATGTACTGCCCGATGACCAGCGTCTGCTCACCCTTGTGCTTGCGCACCAGCGCCTCGGTGACCTTCCGCTTCGTCGCCGTCGTCGCGCAGAACCGGTACTTCTCCTCCGCCTCGGCGGTCGCGTACGCCAGCCGCTCCGAGTCCGTCAGATTGACCCGCACCTCGACACAGTCGGCCGGAGCGATGTAGCCCTGCGCCTCGATCTCCTTCCACGGAGCGTCGAACCGCTTCGGCCCGATCAGCGAGAAGACGTCCGACTCGCGGCCGTCCTCCCGCACCAGCGTGGCCGTGAGCCCCAGCCGGCGCCGCGCCTGCAGATCGGCGGTGAACTTGAACACCGGCGCGGGCAGCAGATGCACCTCGTCGTAGATCACCAGACCCCAGTCGCGGGAGTCGAACAGCTCCAGGTGCGGATAGATCCCCTTACGCCGGGTCGTCAGCACCTGGTACGTCGCGATGGTGACCGGCCGGATCTCCTTGCGCGTACCGCTGTACTCGCCGATCTCCTCCTCCGTCAGCGACGTCCGCTTCACCAGCTCGTGCTTCCACTGCCGGGCCGACACCGTGTTCGTGACCAGGATCAGCGTCGTCGCCTTGGCCTGCGCCATCGCGCCCGCCCCGACCAGCGTCTTGCCCGCGCCGCACGGCAGCACGACCACACCCGAACCGCCGTGCCAGAACCCCTCGACCGCCTGCTGCTGGTACGGCCGCAGCGCCCAGCCGCTCTCGTCCAGCTCGATCGGGTGCGCCTCGCCGTCCACGTACCCCGCGAGGTCCTCGGCGGGCCAGCCCAGCTTCAGCAGCGTCTGCTTGACCTGCCCGCGCTCGGACGGGTGCACCGCCACCGTGTCCGGATCGATCCGGGCCCCCACCAGCGGCTGGACCTTCTTCGACCGCAGGATCTCCTCCAGGACCGGCCGGTCCGTGGACGTCAGCACCAGCCCGTGCACCGGATGCTTGGACAGCGTCAGCCGGCCGTAGCGGTCCATCGTCTCGGCGATGTCGACGAGCAGCGCGTGCGGTACGGGGTAGCGGGAGTACTTCACGAGCGCGTCGACGACCTGCTCGGCGTCGTGCCCCGCCGCCCGGGCGTTCCACAGCCCGAGAGGGGTCAGCCGATAGGTGTGGATGTGCTCGGGCGCACGCTCCAGCTCCGCGAAGGGGGCGATCACACGACGGCAGGCGTCGGCCTGCTCGTGGTCGACCTCCAGGAGCAGCGTCTTGTCGCTCTGGACGATGAGGGGTCCGGTCACGCGCTTCGGCCCTTTCTGCGGGGCCGCCCACGGGGGCGGCGGGTTGGCCAAACCTCCAGTGTGCCGCATCTGTGGTCGTGGTGCGGGGTGCTGTGGTGCGGGGTTCCGTCCTCAATCGCCGGACGGGCTTGGGTGCGGGTTCCCCGCGGGGTGCGCCGTTCCCCGGTGGGTGGGGGTCCGGTGCCCCTCCGGGGCGTCTCCTCAAACGACGAACGTTTCCAGTCCCACGCGAACGAACCCCGGTATCCGTTCGTCGTCCTGCGGGGACTCCCCTGCACGGCCCCGGACCCGGCCGCCGAGCGTCTGCGGCAGTCGTTTCGTCGGCGTTCAGACGCGACTGATGCCGGGTGGGGGCGTGCAGGGGCGTCCCCGCAGAAAAATGGCGTACTACCCGGCCCCTGCTGCGTCTCCGGTTGCCACGCCAGTTTTTGAGGAGACGCCCCGGAGGGCCCCCACCCCCACCCACCGGGCATTCGCGCCCCGCGGGGGACCCGTACACAAGCCTGTCGAGGGGGTCCCCCCCCATGCCCTTAAGGCTATGGGGGAGATTGAGGACGGAACCCCGTCAGCTCTGGTCGTCCGCCAGTTCTGCGACGCCCGTGATCCGGTGGAGCGGGTACGTGCGGACCTCGTCCGCCGTGTGGTCGTACGCCGTCACGTAGCCGCCCTCGACGCGGACCGGGGCGATCACCCGCTGGCTCGCCGCGCCCTCCGCGTTGACGTAGCCGATCCAGATCGCGGAGCCCGTCATCGCCGCGGCCTGGACGGTGACCAGGGTCTCCGCGGAGGTCGTGCGGGGCAGGGCGCCGGCGGGCGAGGAGGGCCCCGTCTCCTTGTGGACGACCGTGGCCGCCGTGTCCCCGGCCCGGATCGCCCGGACCGCCGCGCCCAGCAGCGTGGGGTCGGGCAGGGGCGGGCCCTCGGGGACGGGGACGGGGGCGGTGCGCGGCGGTGTGCGGCGGGCGCCCGCGCGGGTGATCAGGACGTCGCCGTCGGCGGACTCCGCGGCGGGCGCGTAGCCCATGTCGCGCAGGCCGTCGAGGAGGGAGGCCGGGTCGGTCTGGGCGGCCAGGGCCGTGGGCGCGAGCCGCCGCAGCCGCAGTGTGGCGGAGCGCTTGTCGGCGAGGATCTCGTTGAGGACGGCCTCGTCGTCGCAGCGTACGTACGCGGAGGCGGCACCGATCCGCAGGTGCCCGTGGCGCCGGGCGACGTCGTCGATGAGGTAGCTGAGCGGCTGGGGGACCGGCGTGCGGCTGTGCGCGGCGAGGAAGGCGTGCAGGTCGGCGGCGGACTGCCCGGCGTCGAGGGCGCGGCGTACGGAGCCGGGGGTGAAGCGGTAGACCGTCGCGCCGCCCTTGGACTCGACGTCGGCGAGGACGCCGAGGGTGTCGGCGAGGGGCCGTTCCAGCGGGCCGGGCGCGACGGCTGTCAGGTCGGCCTGGAGGAGGACGTGGTCGAGGGGTTCCGGGATGAGCGGGGCGAGCCGGGCGGCGGCCTCGGCGGGCCCGCCGGAGAGCAGGGCGCGGGTCTGCGAGGCGAGGGCGCCGCGGCCGGTGATGCCGAGGAGCTCGGACTCGTTCAGCGTCCACAGGGCGAGCCGGGACCGCAGGTCGGTGGTGTCCCCGGCGGAGGTGGAGGCGCCGCGCAGCGGGCGTTCCCAGCGGAGCCGGGCGAGGAGCGTTTCCGGGTCGGGGGCGGTGCCGGGCGGCAGCGTGGCGAGGAGGGCGAGGACCCGGTGGCGTACCTCGGGCGCGGCGGAGCGGTCCAGTTCGGGGCCGAGGGTGGACAGGGCGCGGCCCTTGGCGTCCTGGCCGCCGACGAGCCCGGAGGTGCGGGTGGCGGCGAGCCAGGCGGCGGCGAGCCGCACCCAGCGGTCCTGGGCGGAGAGTTCGGTCCAGTCGTCGTACGCGGGCGTCGGCGCGTACCGTTCGTCGGCCTCGCCGTCGGAGGCCAGCAGCCCGGCCGCGTAGGCGAGTTCGATCCAGAACGCGGCGAGGGGTTCGGAGACGTCGAGGACGGCGGCGGTCTTCTTGAGTTCGCGGACGCTGAGGCCGCCGGCCCGCAGTATGGCGGGGCCGCCGCCGTTCCAGCTCTTCAGCAGTTCCTCGACGGTGGAGACGGCGAGGAACGCCTGGCCGGCCGCGGCGCTGTCCACAGCCTGTGGATCACGTTCGGCGACGGCCACGACGGCGGGCGGCTGCGGTTCGGGCACGCGGTGGGCGCGTCCGGCCCGCAGGTGCAGGGCGGCCTCGCGCGGCAGGACGACGGTGCGGGTGGACACGGGCAGCAGGAGCCCGCGGTCGCGCAGCCACTTCACGGGCGGGGTGGGGTTCGGCGTGACCTCGCCGTACGGCGGGCCCCAGACCAGCCGGTCCAGTACGGCCAGCGCCTCCACCGGCGCGGTGTCGAGGAGTTCGCCCATCCGGGTGCGGTCGGTGAAGAGCGCGGACAGGGCGGTCACCGCGGACACCGGGTCGTAGGTGGCGGGCAGTCCGGCGGCCGTGAGGATCTCCTGGAGGCGGCCGGGCGACATGCCGGCCGTGGCCTCGGCGATGGTCGGCCCGAGGCCGGTCGGGGAGGGGTGCTGCGGTGTGGGCGACAGCAGTTCGCGGGCGGTGCGCACCAGGCGCAGCCGGTCGTCCTCCCCCCAGACGAGGGCCTGTTCGCGCAGGGTGCCCAGGGCGCGGGGCAGCGCGGCCACGATCGCGGCGCCCGCGTCGTCCCGGTGCTCCCCGTCGTCGCGGCCGTCGCCCGTGAGCAGGCCGAGCAGCGTGTCGTACGGCGCCGGGTCGGGCGCGACGGCCAGCGCCTCGGCGGTCTGCAGGGCGAAACGGTCGAGGTGTTCCAGGGCGCGGACGACGGAGGCACGGGTGCCGGCGCGCGTCGCGAGCTGGGTGATGTCGCCGGGCACGGGGCTGAGGAGGTCGGGACGGGCACGCAGCAGCCCGGCCAGTGACTCGTCGTCCCGGGCGCGCAGAGCCTCGGCGAGCGTCCGCGGTGGTGTGGTCATCCCCATCCGTCCCACGGTAGTCGCTCCGGACAGGCCCGAGGGCGCTACCGTCGGTGCAGGGCCGTAGAGGGGAACCATCGCGTGGGGATCGAGAGCGACCAGCTGGTCTACGACTACCTGAGCCGGGTCGGGGACCTGGCGCAGCAGCAACAGCTGTCCTCGGGCACCCGGATGAGGCTCGTCTCGGCGTTGCGGAGCGAGATCGACCGGCAGCGGGTGAAGCAGGCCGCGGACACGCCCGGGGCGGTGCGCCGCATCATCGGGGGGCTCGGAACCCCGGACGAACTCGTCGCGGCGGCGGCCCTGTCGGGGGACGGTACGCCGTTGTTGCCGCAGGAGCCGGAACAGGGTGCCGCGAAGCCGGCGGGGGTCCCGCGCCCGCGCCGGGCGAAGCTCCGGAAAGACAGTTCGCGCAAGGGCGCGTCGGAGGCCGCAAGAGCGGTGCCGGCGCCGTCCCCGCCGCACCGTGCGGGTTCGGAGGAGCTCGGCCCGTCCTCGGGGGACGGCACGGACTGGTGGAGCGTCGCCCCGGGCCCGTTCGGCGAGTTCGGCGCGGGCACGGACGTGCCGGGTTTCCGGGGCGGGGTGGAGATCCCGGCGGTGCTGCGGCCTCCGGTGCCGGACGACGAGGACGAAGAGGAAGCCGAGGCCGAGGCCGAGGACGACGAGGAGTACGACGACGAGGCCGCGGAGGAGGAGGCCGCCGTGCCGCGCCGGCGGCTGCCGCGGCTGCGCCGGGTCCGGGTCCGTGAGGACGGGGCGCGGCGCGGCTTCTCGCACCCGCTGCTTCTGCTCGCCGCCGTGCTGCTGGTGGCCGGTGCGGTGCTGGACACCCCGCAGGCCGTGCCGGTGCTGGCGGCCGGCTGGGGGCTCGCGTACGGCACGCGCAAGCTGTCCCGGGCGCAGGCGAAGTGGGCGGCGATGGGGCTGCCCGGTGCGGTCGCCGTGGCGGCCCTGGTGTGGCTGTGGGGCCGGATGGACGGCCGGTGGGGCGCGCCCATCCCGGAGGGGCAGATGGGCCCGGCGATCGGCCAGACGTGGCCGTGGGTGGTGCGGGGGGCGGCCGTGGCCTCCGCGCTCTACCTGGTGTGGCGGGCGCGGGGCCCTCGGCCGGGCGGGCGTTGAGGTCCAGCGGTGGGTGCTCCGCTGCTTGGGGTTCGCCTCTGTCCGAGGTGAGGGTGGGGGCCCTCCGGGGCGTCTCCTCAAAAACTGGCGTGGCAACCCGACACGTAGCGGGGGCCGGGTAGTACGCCATTTTTCTGCGGGGACGCCCCTGCACGCCCCCACCCGGCCCGCCATGCGTCTGAACACCGGCCCAGCTTTCTGCCGCAGACGCTCGGCGGCCGGGTCCGGGGCCGTGCAGGGGAGTCCCCGCAGGACGACGAACGGATACCGGGGTCGCTCGCGTGGGACTGGAAACGTTCGTCGTTTGAGGAGACGCCCCGGAGGGGCCCCGGACCCCCACCCACCGGGGAACGGCGCACCCCGCGGGGAACCCGCACACAAGCCCGTCCGGCGTTTGAGGACGGAACCCCGCTCCACAGCACCCCGCACCCCGCACCCCGCACCACGGCGGCTACGGCCGCCAGGGCGCTCCCGGTACGACGAGCGGCGAGCCCGTCACCGGGTCGGGGACGATCACGGCTTCGAGGCCGAAGACCTCGCGGACGAGCTCGGCGGTGACGACGTCCTCCGGGCGGCCCTCGGCGACGATCCGGCCGGACTTCATGGCGACCAGGTGGTCGGCGTACCGGGCGGCCTGGTTCAGGTCGTGCAGGACCGTCACCACGGTCCGGCCGCGGGTGCCGTCCGCCGCCGGGGTGGCGAGCCGGCGGACCAGGTCGAGGACCTCCACCTGGTGGGCGATGTCGAGGTAGGTGGTCGGCTCGTCGAGCAGCAGCAGGTCGGTGTCCTGGGCGAGGGCCATCGCGATCCACACGCGCTGGCGCTGCCCGCCGGAGAGCTCGTCCACCGACCGGGAGCCGAGGGCGGTGATGTCGGTGCGCTCCATGGCCTCGGTCACCGCCCGCTCGTCGTCCTGCGACCACTGCTGCCACCAGTGCTGGTGGGGCTGGCGGCCGCGGGCGACGAGGTCGGAGACGGTGATGGCCTCGGGCGCCACCGGGGTCTGCGGGAGCAGCCCGATCGACTGGGCGATCTTCTTGGTGGGGATGCCGGACAGTTCGCTGCCGTCCAGGAGGACCGCCCCGCCGCGCGGTTTGAGGAGCCGGCCGAGTGCGCGCAGCGTCGTCGACTTGCCGCAGGCGTTCGGCCCGACGATGACGGTCACCTTCCCGTCGGGGACGGCGAGGTCCAGCTCGTGGACGACGGTGCGGTCCTCGTACGCGAGCGTCAGCTCCCGTGCCCGCAGCCGGCTGGGTACGGCGTCCTGCTGCCGGGTCGTGGTCATGCGTTGCCTCCCCTGCGGCCACCGTGACCGCGGATGATCAGCCAGATCAGGTACGGGGCGCCGACCGCCGCCGTCAGGACGCCCACCGGGAGTTCGGTGGGGGAGAAGAGTCTGCGGGCCAGCAGGTCCGCGAAGACGACGATCACCGCGCCGAGCAGCGCCGAGCAGAGCAGCGGGATCTGCGCGGTGCGGGTCATGCGGCGGGCGATCTGGGGGGCGAGCAGCGCGACGAAGTCGACGGGCCCGGCCGTGCCGGTGGCCACGGACGCCAGGATCACGCCGAGGGCGACGAGCCCGAGCCGGGTCCTGCCCAGCCGGACCCCGAGCGCGGTCGCGGTGTCGTCGTCCATGGAGATGCTGCGCTGGGCGCGTGCCGCCCACAGGACGGCGGGCAGCAGGATCAGCAGCGTCCAGCCGATGGGCGCGGCCTCGTCGTAGCCGCGGCCGTTGAGGGAGCCCGTCATCCAGATCTGCGCCTGCTGGGCGACGAGGTAGTCGCCCTTGGTCAGGAACAGGGTGGTGACCGAGCGCAGCGCGATCGCGAAGCCGATGCCGATCAGGACGAAGCGGGTGGCGTGCAGCCCGCCGCGCCAGGCGAAGAGGTAGACGAGCGCGGCCGCCGCGACCCCTCCGATCACCGAGAGGTAGGGCAGCACGGTGTACGAGGTGATGCCGTACGTCATCGCGCCGACGGTGAGCGCGCTCGCGCCCTGGCTGATGCCGATGATGTCGGGGCTGGCGAGCGGGTTGCGGGCCACGGTCTGGATGAGCGCGCCGGCGATCCCGAAGGCGAGGCCGACGAGGAGACCGACGACCATGCGGGGCAGCCGCAGCGTGCCGACGACGAGTTCGTCCGGGGACGGCCGCCCCAGGACGACGTTCACGACCTCGGACGGCGCGACGAAACTCTCGCCGACACAGAGGTACGCGACACAGACGACGGCCAGCAGCACGACGAGGACGGCGGCGACGACCGCGGCCCGGCGGTGCAGCAGGAACCGTCCGCGCGACCCGATCCGTACGAGGCCGTAGCCGGCGGGCCGCACGGCGGCCGTCGGGGCGCTCATGCGGGCACCGCCTTCCGGCGCACCAGCGTGACCAGGAACGGCACCCCGATCAGGGCCGTCATGACCCCGGCGGGCACCTCGCTCGGCGGGAAGACGATCCGGCCGATGACATCGGAAACGAGCAGCATCACGGGTCCGATCAGGGCGGCCATCGGGAGCACCCAGCGGTGGTCGCTGCCGACGATCGCGCGGGCGATGTGCGGGACGGCGAGCCCGATGAACGCGATCGGGCCGGCCGCGGCGACCCCGGCGCCGGTCAGGACGGTGGCTCCGATGCCGCCGACGATCCGTACGGTCGCGACCTTCTGGCCGAGGCCCTTCGCCATGTCCTCGCCGAGCGCGAGCGCGTCGAGCCCGCGCGCCACACAGAGCACGAGGACCGTCCCGATCAGGAGGAACGGCCAGATCTGCTGGGCGACCTGGGCCTCGCGGCCGGCGATCGAGCCGACCTGCCAGAACCGGAACTCGTCGAGCGCGGACGCCTTCGTGGTCAGCACGGCCATGGTCACGGACACCAGCAGCGCGTTGATCGCGGCGCCGCCGAGCGCGAGCTTCACCGGGGTCGCGCCGCCGCGCCCGCTGGAGGCGATGGCGTACACGGCGACGGAGGCGATGGCGGCGCCCGCGAAGGCGAACCACACGTATCCGGTGAGCGTGTGGATGCCCGCGTACGCGATGGCCAGCACCACACCGACCGAGGCGCCCTGGCTGATGCCGAGGATGCCGGGATCGGCGATGGGGTTACGGGTGATGCCCTGGAGCACCGTGCCGGCGAGGGCGAGCGAGGCGCCGACCATCAGGCCGATCAGGGTGCGGGGCACCCGCATGTTCCGGATGACCTCGGCGGCGTCGGAGTGGCCGCCGTGCAGCAGGGCGTCGAGGACGGCGGACGGGGCGATGGAGCGCGCCCCCACGGCGAGGCTGAGCAGTACGGCGAGCAGCAGCGCCACGACGGCCGCCGCCGTCGCGAGAGCGCGTCTGGAACGGCGTGGTGCGGCGGCTGACATCGATCCTCATAGACAGGCGGGCAAGCGGGACAACGCAGAGCGAAGTAAGGCTTGGCTAGCCTATGCGGAGGCTGTGCGGGGTCGAACAGGGGTACGCCGCGCGCGGGCGCTCGGCACAATGGAGGGCATGGCTTCCCACGCGCTGACGGTCGGCTTCGACCTGGACATGACGATCATCGACTCCCGGCCCGGCATCAAGGCCGTCTACCAGGCACTCGCCGCCGAGACGGGGGTGTGGATCGACACCGACCTGGTGGTGACCCGGCTCGGTCCGCCCCTTGAGGAGGAGCTCGCGAACTGGTTCCCGGCGGCCGAGGTGCCCGCGATGACCGACCGCTACCGCGAGATCTATCCCACATACGGGATCGGCCCGACGCTGGCGATGCCGGGTGCGCGGGAGTCGGTCGAGGCGATCCGCGCGCTCGGCGGCCGGACGATGGTCGTCACCGCGAAGTACGAGCCGAGCGCGAAGCTTCACCTCACGCACCTCGGCATAGAGCCCGACGTGATCGTGGGCGGCCTGTGGGCCGAGCGGAAGGCGGAGGCGCTGCGGGAGCACGGGGCGGGGATCTACGTGGGCGACCACACGGGAGACGTGCGCGGCGCACGGGCGGCGGACGCGCTGTCGGTGGGCGTGACCACGGGCCCGTGCGACGAGGCCGAGCTGCGTGCTGCGGGCGCGGACGTGGTGCTGACGTCGCTGACGGAGTTCCCGGCGTGGCTGGAGAGCTACCGGGGGTAGGGCGTACGCCCCGTCGTCACCGGCGCTGGGGCGACCCGGCCCGCACCGACCGGACCACGCCCGCCGCGGCGATCAGGAAGCCGACGCCCATCAGCATGCAGAGCGACCAGGCGACCGACGGCAGCGGGTCCGTGCCCAGGAAGAGCGGGGCCATCGTGACCAGGGTGCACACGGCGCCGACGAAGAAGACGATCGCGCCGATACGGACCAGCCGGTCACCGGCGCCGGAAGTGGGAGTACTCACCCCGCCAGGGTAGTTCCCGGCGGCGGAGCACCCGAGGGCGGCCGGTCGAAGAAGCAGGTGCCGTTTCCGGACAGAGTCCGGATGACCAGGCTTGACGAGGGGTACTTCACCTGTGGAGGCTTCTGCCAGCAGGGGAGCACGACCACAGGACGGCCTGACCTGCTGAGGCTCTGTTCCGGCATACGGGTTGAGATGGGGTGCGTGCTTTGCCGACTGGCAAGGTCAAGTGGTTCAACAGCGAGAAGGGCTTCGGCTTTCTCTCCCGCGACGACGGCAGCGACGTCTTCGTGCACTCGTCCGTGCTTCCCGACGGAGTCGACGCACTCAAGCCCGGCCAGCGCGTCGAGTTCGGCGTGGTCGCCGGACAACGCGGTGACCAGGCGCTTTCCGTGGCGATCCTCGACCCCACCCCGTCCGTCGCGGCGGCCCAGCGCCGCAAGCCGGACGAGCTGGCGTCGATCGTCCAGGATCTGACGACCGTGCTGGAGAACATCACGCCGATGCTGGAGCGCGGCCGCTACCCCGACAAGGCGGCGGGCGCCAAGATCGCCGGTCTGCTGCGCGCGGTCGCGGACCAGCTCGACGTGTAGCCGGCGGACGCGGGCGGATCAGACGAACGACAGCGCGTCCGGGCCGAGGGGCGGAACCAGTCCCTCGGCCGCGGCGCGCGTCAGCAGGCCGCGGATCGCCGCGTAGCCGTCCTCGCCGAGGTCGGCGGTGAACTCGTTCACGTACAGACCGATGTGCTGGTCGGCGACGGACGGGTCCATCTCCTGCGCGTGCTCCAGGACGTAGGGGCGGGAGGCCTCCGGGTCGTCCCACGCCATCCGCACCGAGGTGCGCACCGACTCGGCGAGCAGCTTCAGCGTGTCCGCGCCCAGGGAGCGCTTGGCGATGATCGCGCCGAGCGGGATCGGCAGCCCGGTCGTGTCCTCCCAGTGCCGCCCCATGTCGGCCAGGTTGTGGAGTCCGTAGTTCTGGTACGTGAAACGGGCCTCGTGGATGACGAGACCGGCGTCCACCTTGCCGTCGCGCACCGCCGGCATGATCTCGTCGAACGGCATGACGACGATCTCGCCGACCCCGCCGGGCACCTGGTCGGCGGCCCAGAGGCGGAACAGCAGATAGGCGGTGGAGCGCTCGCTGGGCACGGCGACGGTCCTGCCCGTCAGGTCCGTGCCCGCCTCCTTCGTGAGCACGAGCGGTCCGCAGCCCCGCCCCAGCGCCCCGCCGCACGGCAGCAGCGCGTACTCGTCGAGGACCCAGGGCAGCACCGCGTACGACACCTTGAGCACATCCAGCTCACCGCGCTCGGCCATGCCGTTGGTGATGTCGATGTCCGCGAACGTGACGTCGAGCGCGGGCGCGTCGGGGACCCGCCCGTGCGCCCAGGCGTCGAAGACGAACGTGTCGTTCGGGCACGGCGAGAAGGCGATCCGCAGCGGGTCAGGAGTCGTGTCGGTCATGGTGGATCCAGCCTTCCAGTACGGGGGTGAGCTGCCCGAACGCCTCGGTGAGCGCGCTCAGCGCGTCGCCGATGCGCCAGGCGTCGCGGTCGCGCGGGCCGACGGCGTTCGAGACGGCCCTGATCTCCAGGACGGGGACACCGAGCCGGTCGGCCGCCTCCGCGACCCCGAAGCCCTCCATGGCCTCGGCGACCGCGCCGGGGTGCGCGGCGAGGAGGGCGGCGGCGCGCCCGGCGCTGCCGGTGACGGTGGAGACGGTGAGGACGGTGCCGGTCCGCGCGCCGGTGGCCGCAGCAGTCTCCCGTACGAGCGCGGGGGGCGGGGTGAAGCGGTCGCGCCCGAAGCCGAGCGCGGTCACGGGGACGAAGCCCCCGGCGGTCTCGGCGCCCAGGTCCGCGGCCACGACCGCGTCCGCGACGAGGAGCGTGCCGACCGGAGCGGCACCGGCGAAACCGCCGCCGATGCCGGCCGAGATCACCAGGTCGTAGCGGTCGGCGGCCAGGGCGAACGCGGCGGAGGCGGCCGCCGCCGACGGTCCCGCACCGCCCGCGAGGACGTCGAACGGTCCCGCGCGGTGGATCTCCGCGCCCGGCACCGTACGGACGGACACCGCGTCAGCGGGCCCGAACGCGCGCGTGACCGCGTCCCGTTCCACCGGGACAGCGGTCACGACGAGCACACGCACGGGAGGAGTCCTCCGAGGTCGGGAGGGGGTCAGTCGGTCTTCTTGAGCTCGAAGTGCCAGATGCCCAGCAGCTCCTTGCCCTTGGTCTCCACGATGCTGAGCTGCGTCTTGTCCGTGGTCTCGCCGGTCTGGCTGGCGAAGAAGGCGCTGCCCGCGATGGAGCGGTAGGTCTTCTTGTTGGGCGCCTGCTCGGCCTGCTGGCCGTTGATGAAGATGGTCCAGCCGTTGTCCGCGACCTCGGGGTCGACACCGAAGTGGACCTGGTCCTCCATCGAGACCTTGACGGTCTTCTCGGCCTTCTTGTTGAGGCAGCCCTTGATGTCGGCTTCCTTGAGGGCCTTGCCGTCGTTGTAGCAGGACGCCTCGGTACTCACCGAGTTGTCGCCGACCGTCACGGTGGCGAGCGGCGTCGGCTTGTCGCAGGCGGAGAGGACAAGGAGTCCCGCGGACACGGCACCAAGAGCGACGCCGATTCGACGGCCCTTACCGGAGAAGAACGCAACGGTCATGGGCCGAAGGCTATCGGTCGCTCCGGCTCACGCCACGCGGGGGTGCGGCGAGCCGCGCCGCGCGGCGCCCAGCAGACCCCGTACGGACGCCGCCGCGCCGAGGGCGAGGATGCTCGCGGCGACCGACATGCCCAGTACGCCATTGAGGGGGAGGGCGATCCCGATCGCCCCGCCGGCCACCCAGGCCATCTGGAGCAGCGTCTCCGAACGGGCGAAGGCGGAGGTCCGCACCTCCTCCGGCACGTCGCGCTGGATCATCGCGTCCAGCGACAGCTTCGACAGCGCCTGGGTGAACCCGGCCATGGCCGCCAGCGCGGCGACCATCACCGTGCTGAAGAAGACGGCGGCAAGCACGGCGACGCCCAGGGCCAGGCCCAGCACCGAGGCGATGATGATCTCGGGGCCGCGGGCCCGGATCCAGGAGCCGACCGCCGTGCCCAGCGCGTTGCCCACCCCGGCCGCCACGCCGACGATGCCGAGGGAGATCGCGGCGCTCTGCCCGGCGAGCGGGTGCTCGCGCAGCAGGAACGCCAGGAAGAAGATCAGGAAGCCGGAGAGCGCCCGGTGCGAGGCGTTGGCCTGCAGTCCATGCAGGACGGACGGGCCGACGGAGCGCAGCCCGGGCCGCTTCTCGCCGCTCTTCTCCTTGGCCGGCTTCTTCCCGCTCTTCGGCGTGGCGGTCTTCCGCAGCGGTTCGGGCCGGCCGGGGCCCTCGCCGTGCGGCGGCACCAGCTGCGCCTTGCGCTCGCCCTTCGCGGAGTCCACCTTGGGCGGCAGCGTGAACGCGAGGACGGCACCGCCGACGAAGATCGCGCAGGCGCCGTACAGCGGCCACGGCGGCCCGATGGTCTGCAGCCCCGCCCCGACGGGCGCGGCCGCGCCCGTCGCCAGGAGACCGGCGAGGGTGACCCGCGAGTTCGCCTTCACCAGCGAGAAGCGGGGTGGCAGCAGCCGCGGCACGACGGCGCTGCGCACCACCCCGTACGCCTTCGAGCAGACCAGGACGCCCAGGGCCGCCGGATACAGCTCCAGGCCGCCGGTGGCGACCGCGCCCGACATGGTGAGCGCCAGCACGGCCCGGGCCAGCATGGAGCCCGCCATCGCGGCGCGGCGGCCGTGCGGGAGGTGGTCCAGGAGCGGGCCGATGACCGGGGCGAGCAGGATGAACGGTGCCATCGTGACGGCCAGGTACAGCGCGACGCGGCCGCGGGCCTGGTCCGTCGGCACGGAGAAGAACACCGTCGACGCGAGCGCGACCGTGATCATCACGTCGCCCGCGCCGTTCACCGCGTGCAGTTCGATCAGCTTGCCCAGGCCGGATTCGCCCGCCCCGTGGGCGTGCGTCGCCTTCCGGATGCCCCTGGCGGTTCCGGTGAACGGGGTGTGGAGGGCATGACCGATCGTCCGGCCCGTTCTGCGGAGCGGGCCGGATTCGTCGTGCGACCTGGCAGAAGCCACTTGGTCATAGTGCCCCAGTCCCCGGCATCGCGAACCGAGATCGGCGCGGGGCGCGTGGTCCACCGCCCTGTCGGGTGAGTGATCGGGCAGGTCGCAGGGGGTGCGGCGGCCCGGATCAAGAGGGCAGCGGAGCGCGCTTCCCGCGCAATACGGTGTCGGATACGGCGTCGTTTGGGACGGGCAGGTGGGCGGGGAGCGGCGGAGAGGGTAGCGTGCGTAGCGCGCCACCGGCGGTTGTTCTTGGCCGCGCGCCTCTCGGCGATCCCGCAGAATGGATCGAAGAAGGTGCGCCCGAGGCAGGCACAACGGGTGTGGACGTCGACGCGGCCCCCAGGTCCGCTCCGCCCGCAACCGAATGGCCGAAATCGATGGATGTGCTGGCGCGCTCGTGAGACTGGCGTAGGAGAGAAGCGAGACCTGTGAGTGCTGCGACGACGCGAAGCCGTACGGCCCGTACCCCCGTTCCCGACCGTCTGTGCGCCGAGGCGGTAGACCTCGCCCGCGCGGCGGCCGAGGAAGCGGCCGCGCCCGGGGTGGTGGGCGAGCATGTGGCCGTGATCCCCGAGGGGGACCGGGTCGTCACGCACTACTTCGAGTGCAAGGACCCGGCCTACCGGGGCTGGCGCTGGGCGGTGACGGTCGCCAGGGCCTCCCGCGCGAAGAACGTCACGCTGGACGAGACGGTCCTGCTGCCGGGCACCGACGCGCTGCTCGCGCCGGAGTGGGTGCCGTGGAGCGAGCGGCTGCGGCCGGGCGACATGGGGCCGGGCGACCTGCTGCCCACCGAGGCGGACGACCTGCGCCTGGAGCCGGGCTACACCGGCGAGGACGAGGTGCCGCCGAACTCCGCGGTCTCGGGCGAGCTGGCCGACCTCGTCGAGTCCGAGGACGCGGAACTGACGACGCGCCCGGAGCCGCCGCGCCGCGGTTCGATCGCGGCCGTCGCGGACGAGCTGGGCATGCGGCGTGCGCGGGTGCTGTCCCGGTACGGGCTGCACGCGGCGGCCGACCGCTGGGACGAGGGCTTCGGCGCGAAGACGCCGATGGCCCAGGCGGCCCCGGCGACGTGTGTGTCGTGCGCCTTCCTGGTGCCGCTCGCGGGTTCCCTGAAGCAGGCCTTCGGGGTCTGCGCGAACGAGTTCGGTCCGGCGGACGGGCACGTGGTGTCCCTGTCGTACGGCTGCGGTGGGCATTCGGAGGCCGCGGTGATGCCGAAGCCGCCGAAGCCGGCGCCGCATGCGCTGGACACGATGCAGGTGGACGAGTACCCGCTGCGACCGGCGCGGGACTCCGGCTCGGTGCCGGCGGAACCGGACGCCCCGGCGGCGGACCTCGGCCACTCCTGAGGCGGGGCCCTTGGGCGGGCGGCAGCGTGCGCCTTCCGTGCCCCGGTCCTTGGTGCGGGGTTCCGTCCTCAATCGCCGGACGGGCTTGTTGGTGCGGGTTCCCCGCGACCCGGGGCGCCGTTCCCCGGTGGGTGGGGGTCCGGTGCCCCTCCGGGGCGTCTCCTCAAACGACGAACGTTTCCAGTCCCACGCGAACGAACCCCGGTATCCGTTCGTCGTCCTGCGGGGACTCCCCTGCACGGCCCCGGACCCGGCCGCCGAGCGTCTGCGGCAGTCGTTTCGTCGGTGTTCAGACGCACGCGAGAGTGGGTGGGGGCGTGCAGGGGCGTCCCCGCAGAAAAATGGCGTAATACCCGGCCCCCGCAACGTCTCCGGTTGCCACGCCAGTTTTTGAGGAGACGCCCCGGAGGGCCCCCACCCCCACCCACCGGGCAGGCGCCCCCGGGTCGCGGGGCACCCGCACACAAGCCCGTCCGGCGATTGAGGACGGAACCCCCAGCCACGAAACCCCGCACCGGCGAAGAGCCGGTAGCTTCGGGCGCACAATGGGCAGCGCTGGGTACGCGTAACCGGATCCAGGGACCACGGATGAGGGAGTCACGGCGTGAGCATGAATGCGACCGAGGGGGCCGACCCGTTCGGGACCGCACGGCTGCGACGCGGCGTGCTCGATGCCTGGGGCGCCGGCCCCGCCCGCTTCCGCGAGGACGCCAACGCCGAGGAGGACCTCGCGCTCGGCGGCTACCGCGACCGCCTCGTCGTCGAGCTGGCCCAGAACGCCGCCGACGCCGCCGCCCGCGCCCGCGTGCCCGGCCGGCTCCGGCTGACCCTGCGCCCGGCGACCGCGACCGCCCCGGCGGTCCTCGCCGCCGCGAACACCGGCGCCCCCCTGGACGCCACCGGCGTGGAGTCGCTGTCCACCCTGCGGGCCTCCGCCAAGCGCGAGGGGCACGAGGGGGCCGTCGGACGGTTCGGCGTCGGGTTCGCCGCCGTGCTCGCGGTGAGCGACGAACCGGCCGTCGTCGGCCGGCACGGCGGCGTCCGCTGGTCCCTCGCCGAGGCCCGCGACCTCGCCCGCGAGGCGGCCGTCGGCAGCCCCGGCCTAGGCGACGAGCTGCGCCGCCGCGACGGACACGTACCGCTGCTGCGGCTCCCGCTGCCCGCCGAGGGCACCGCCCCCGACGGCTACGACACCGTCGTCGTCCTGCCGCTGCGCGACGGCGTCGCCGAGGACCTGGTGGGCCGGCTGCTCGCCGCCGTGGACGACGCGCTGCTGCTCACGCTCGGCGGCCTGGACGAGATCGTCATCGAAACCCCGGACGCCGTACGGACGTTGCGCCGCGCGCAGCACGGCCCGTACACGCACGTCGAGGACTCCGCGCACGGCACGAACCGCTGGCGCACCGTCACCCACCACGGCCCCGTCGAGCCCGCGCTGCTGGCCGACCGTCCGCTGGAGGAACGGCTGCGCCCGCACTGGTCGGTGACCTGGGCCGTGCCCGTGGACGCGGAGGGCGCCCCGGTCCACCCCCGTACCGCCCCCGTCGTGCACGCCCCGACGCCCACTGACGAACCCCTCGGCATCCCGGCGCTGCTCATCGCCTCGCTGCCGCTGGACACCACCCGGCGCCACCCCGCGCCCGGCCCGCTCACCGACTTCCTGGTGCAGCGCGCGGCCGACGCGTACGCGGAACTGCTCGCCGACTGGCAGCCGGTGACCGTCGCCACGATCGGGCTGGTGCCCGGACCGCTCGGCAAGGGCGAGCTGGACGGTGCGTTGCGGGGTGCCGTGCTGGAGCGGCTGCCGCGCGTCGCGTTCCTGGAGCCCGCCGCCCCGCGCGACCCCGCCGCCGAACCCGACCGGTGGGACGACTGGGACGCGGGCGTCGGGAGCGCCCGCAAGGCCACCACCGCGCTGCGGCCGATCGAGGCCGAGGTGCTGGAGGGCGTCGGCGCCGAGACGGTCGCCGTGCTCGCCGAGGTGCTGCCCTGCCTGCTGCCGGCGGGGCTTGAGCGCCGCAGCGAGCTGCGGACGCTCGGCGTCGCGCGCGTCCCGCTGACCGAGGCGATCGACCGGCTCGCGGGTCTGGAGCGCGACCCCGGCTGGTGGCGGCGGCTGTACGACAGCCTGGCCGGTGTCGACCCGGACCGGCTCTCCGGCCTTCCGGTGCCGCTCGCCGGAACGGAGTCGCCGGGCCCGGACCCGGAGGCCCCGGCCGTCCCCCGGACGACGATCGGCCCCCGGCAGATCCTGCTCCCGCTGCCCGACGCGCTGACCGGCCCGGTCCTGGACCGGCTCGGCCGGCTCGGCCTGAAGGTCGCCCATCCGGACGCCGCGCACCCGCTCCTGGAGAAGCTGGGCGCCCTGCCCGCCACCCCGCGCGCCGTGCTGACGACCCCGCAGGTGCGGGCCGCCGTCGCCGGTTCTCTGGACGCGGGCGAGATCTGGGACGAGGACGCGCTCGACGGCGACGAGCTCGTGGAGACCGTCCTGACCCTGGTCCGGGACGCCGACCTGACACCCGGCGACGAGCCCTGGCTCGGCGCGCTCGCCCTGCCCGACGAGGACGGCGAGCTCGCACCGGCCGGGGAACTCGTGCTGCCCGGCAGCCCGTTCGCCGCCGTCATGCGCGAGGGTGAACTCGCCCACTGCGACGCGGACCTGGCCGCCCGCTGGGGCGAGCAGGCGCTCACCGCGTGCGGGGTGCTCGCCACGTTCGCGCTCGTCCGGGCCACCGACGTGGTGCTCGACCCGGACGAACTGGAGCCCCGCGACGGTGACTTCGCCGAACCCGACGACGCCGGACTGCTGGACGCCGTCGACGTGTGGTGCGAGGACATCCTCGACCAGCTGCCCGACACCCCGGTGCCGCCGGTCGCCACCGAACTCGTCGCCGTCCGCGACCTCGACCTCGTCGACGACGACGCCTGGCCGCAGGCGCTCGCCCTCCTCGCCCAGCCACCGCTGCGCGACGCGCTGACCCAGCCGGTGCGCGTGCTGCTCCCGGACGGCACGACGCAGTCCGTGCGCCCCTACACGGCGTGGTGGCTGCGCGACCACCCGGTGCTGGACGGCCGCCGCCCCGCCGGTCTGCGCGCCCACGGCGGCGATCCCCGGCTCGCGGGCCTGTACGACTCCGCCGACGCGACCGGTTTCGACGACGCGCAGGTGCTGCGCGCCCTCGGCGTGCGGACCTCGGTCGCCGCGCTGCTGGACGAGCCCGGCGGTGCGGCCGAACTCCTCGGCCGGCTCGCGGACGAGGAGCGCCCGGTCTCTCCCGTACAACTGCACTCCCTGTACACGGCGCTGGCCGACCTCGACCCGGAGCAGGTCACGCTGCCCGACGAGCTGCGGGCCGTCGTCGACGGCGAGGTGCGGGTCGTCGACGCGGCGGACGCGATGATCGCGGACGCCCCGGACCTGCTGCCGCTGACCGGGGGTGTGGCACTCCTGCCGGTCGCCCCTGCCAACGCGGCGGAGCTGGCCGATCTCTTCCAGGTGCGGCGGCTCGGCGAGAGCGTCGAGGCGGCGGTGACGACCGAGGGCGAGGAGCACCGGGTCCCGGAGCCGGTCCGCATCCTGCTCGGCGCCGGCACCCCGGACACGTACGTCGAGCACGGCGAACTGCGGGCGGGCGGCGTCGAACTGGACTGGCGCCGCACCCCGGACGGCGTCGTCCACGCCTCGACCCTGGAGGGCGTCGCCGCGGGCCTGGCCTGGGCGGCCGGTCAGTGGCCGCGCCGCTTCGAGGTCGCGGCCCTGTTGGAGGACCCGTCCCGCACGGAGGAACTGGCCCGGGACCGCTGGTTCGACTGACGGCCGGGACGCTTCCCGGCCCGCCGCGGGCGGACCGATATGGGCGGCCTCCGCAAAATCTTCATACTCTCGCACAACCCTTCACATGTGTTCCTCGTCTGGTCTGTCGAGTCACCGACTCGACAGACCGACCGGCCCCAGCCGTCCGCCCGCGGACCGGGGCCCTTTCCTCCGGGGACACACACATGCGCATGCGCACCTCTGCCGCCGTCGCGATCGGCGCCCTGGCCCTGACGGCCCTCGCCGTGCCGGCCGCCCAGGCCGACGGCGGCTACGGCGACACCGCCATCACCAAGGTCACGGTCAACGGCGGCAAGAACGTGGTCGTCGGCACGAGCCTCGTCAAGAAGTTCACCGTGTCCGTGACCGCCAGGGACGACTCGGGGATCGCGGCAGCCGACATCTCCCTGCACGGACCGGGGTTCGGCTACCTCGACACGAGCAGCACCCGCTGCTCCGGCAGCACCTGCACCGCGACGTTCACGGTCGACCCCAAGGTCGACCTCATGTACTCCAACGACTACGCCGGCACCTGGTACGTCGACGCGTGGGTGGACGCCCAGGACGGCGACTACATCTGGACGCAGAAGGCCCGCTCCTTCAAGTTCCAGCGGGCGGCGACGCAGAGCGTGAACGCCTCCCCCGAGCCGGTGAGGAAGGGGAAGACCCTCACCGTCACGGGCAAGCTGGCGCGGGCCAGCTGGGACGACTTCAAGTACCACGGCTACACCGCCCAGTCGGTCAGGCTGCAGTTCTGCAAGAAGGGCAGCAAGACGTACACCACGGTGAAGACGGTGAAGACGAACAGCACCGGCAGCCTGAAGACCACGGTCAAGGCCTCGGCCGACGGCTACTGGCGCTACAGCTTCGCCGGTACGGCCACCACCCCGGCGGCGACCTCCGCGGCCGACTTCGTCGACGTGAAGTAGCCCGCGCGCGCCGGTGCTTCCCGCTACACCGGGAAGCGCCGGCCCACCAGGCGCCAGGTGTACTCCAGGGCGACCGAGGCGACCACGGCGATGCCCACCGCCGTCCACGGCATCGTGGTGCCCACCAGCTTCAGGGCGAAGAAGTCCTGGAGCCACGGCACCACGAGCACGACCAGGAACGCCAGGCCCATCGCGGCCACCAGGCAGATCCGCCACCAGGTGTAGGGGCGGGCGATGATCGCCAGGACCCACATCGAGACCAGGAACAGCGTGAGGGTCGCCGCGCTGGTCTCCGCGTCGAGTGCGCCGGTGCCGGAGTAGTGGTGCCGGGCGATCAGGTACATCACGAAGGTGGCGGCGGCCGCGATGGTGCCGGACGGGATCGCGTACCGCATGACGCGGCGCACGAAGTGCGGATGGGCCCGCTCCTTGTTGGGGGCCAGCGCCAGGAAGAACGCCGGGATACCGATCGTCAGCGTCGACAGCAGCGTCAGATGGCGGGGCAGGAACGGGTACTCGACCTGGAAGCAGACCACCAGGACGGCCAGCAGCACCGAGTACACGGTCTTCGTCAGGAACAGGGTGGCGACCCGGGTGATGTTGCCGATGACGCGGCGCCCCTCGGCGACGACGGACGGCAGCGTCGCGAAGCTGTTGTTCAGCAGCACGATCTGGGCGACCGCGCGGGTCGCCTCCGAGCCCGAGCCCATCGAGACGCCGATGTCGGCGTCCTTCAGGGCGAGAACGTCGTTGACGCCGTCGCCCGTCATCGCGACGGTGTGGCCGCGCGACTGGAGGGCGGCGACCATCTCCCGCTTCTGCTGCGGGGTGACCCGGCCGAAGACCGTGTTCTCCTCCATGGCGGTGGCCATCGCGTCCGGGTCGGTGGGCAGCTTGCGCGCGTCCAGGGTGTGTTCGGCGCCCGGCAGCCCGAGCTTCGCGGCGACGGCGCCGACCGAGACGGCGTTGTCGCCGGAGATCACCTTCGTGGCGACCCGCTGGTCGGCGAAGTAGGCGAGGGTCTCCCCGGCGTCGGGCCGCAGCCGCTGCTCCAGGACGATCAGCGCGCCCGGCGCGGCCCCGGCGGCGATGTCCGGTGCGTCCAGCTCGCCCCGCACCCGTGCCAGGAGCAGCACCCGCAGGCCCTGTTCGTTGAGCTGCTCGATCTCGGTGAGCGTCGGGTCGGCCTCGGGCAGCAGCACGTCGGGGGCTCCCAGCAGCCAGGAAGACGACCGCCCCCCGCCCTCGTCGAACGCGGCGCCGCTGTACTTGCGGGCCGAGGAGAACGGCAGGGCCTGGGTGACGTCCCAGCTCTGCCCGTCGGGGGACGGGTACGCGTCGATGATGGCCTGGAGGCTGGCGTTGGGCCGGGGGTCGGAGGCGCCGAGCGCGCCCAGCACCCGGTGCAGGTACGCCTCGTCCGACCCGTTCAGCGCGCGGACCTCGGTGACGTCCATGCCGCCCTCGGTGAGGGTGCCGGTCTTGTCGAGGCAGACGACGTCGACCCGGGCCAGGCCCTCGATGGCGGGGAGTTCCTGGACGAGGCACTGTTTGCGCCCCAGCCGTACGACTCCGATCGCGAAGGCGACCGAGGTGAGCAGGACCAGCCCTTCCGGGATCATCGGGACGATGCCGCCGACGGTCCGGGCGATCGAGTCCTTGAAGTTGTTGTCCTTGACGACGAGCTGGCTGATGATCAGGCCGATCGCGGTCGGGATCATCATCCAGGTGACGTACTTGAGGATGGTCGAGATGCCGCTGCGCAGCTCGGACTGGACGAGCGTGAAGCGGGAGGCCTCCTCGGCGAGCTGTGCGGCGTAGGCCTCGCGGCCGACCTTGGTGGCGGTGAAGGCGCCGCCGCCCGCGACGACGAAGCTGCCGGACATGACGGGGTCGCCGGCCCGTTTCAGCACCGGGTCGGCCTCGCCGGTGAGCAGGGACTCGTCGATCTCCAGGCTGTCGGCCTCGGCGACGGCGCCGTCCACCACGACCTTGTCGCCGGGGCCGAGTTCGACGAGGTCGCCGAGGACGATCTCGGAGGTGGAGATCTCGGCGGCCACGCCGTCGCGGCGCACCGTGGGTTTCGCCTCGCCGATGACCGCGAGGCTGTCCAGGGTCTTCTTGGCCCGCCACTCCTGCACGATGCCGATGCCGGTGTTGGCGATGATCACGAACCCGAACAGGCTGTCCTGGATGGGCGCGACGAACAGCATGATCACCCAGAGCACGCCGATGATCAGGTTGAACCGGGTGAAGACGTTGGCGCGGACGATCTCGGTCACGGACCGGGAGGAGCGCACGGGCACGTCGTTGACCTCGCCCCGGGCGATCCGCTCGGCGACCTCGGCGGCGGTGAGCCCGCGGCCGTCGGCGGGCAGCTCGACCGGGTGGACCGGGTCGAGCTCGGAACCGGCGTCGATCAACACCGGCCGGTCGGCGCCGGGAGGTCCTGAGGAGCCGTCCGGCTCATCCCCTGAGGGGTCGGGTGCCCGCTGAGTCATGGTTCCGACGGTACGGGCGGAACGTCCGGTTCACCCGCCGGGGGGCCGGAAGATCAGACCGGGGGAGGAGGCGAATGGTCCCGTGGCAGTACGGCCCCGGTGCGGGCGTCCCCGCACGGGTGGTGGTGCCGGGTCTCAGGCGGTGGCGCCCGGGGTCTCCGCGGAGTCGTCGCCCGCGGCGGCGGCGCGCTTGAGTGCCGCGTCGCGGCCCCGTACGTACCAGATGCCGATCAGTCCGAGCCCCGCACCGGCCAGGCAGGTCCACACCCACCACAGGTGTCCGTGGTCGTCGAACCAGCCGTAGAAGGGGAGCTGGACCAGGAAGAGGACGAACCAGAGGATCGTGCCGCCGGTGATGGTCGCGACGACCGGCCCCTCCAGGGGCTCGGGTGCCTCGTGCTTCGGTGTCCACTTCGCCATGCCGCCAGTGTATGCGGCGCGTACGTAAAGGCCGTCGGGCCAGTCGGCCCAAGGGTCTACGCGCGGAGATAGCGATCTTCGCCTTATGTATTCATACTGAATCTGCTTACGACTGTCTCGAATTATTCGTGTGAACGTCCAAAGCTGACCGCATTTACCCCCTCTACGTACGACTGAGGTCATACATGTCCCCCTCGGCCACCGCTCCGGTCGACTCCACCCCGCCTCCGTCCCCCGGGTCCGCCGGCGGCCTGGACGGTTTCTTCAAGATCTCCGAGCGGGGGTCGTCGGTCGCGCGTGAGATCCGCGGCGGATTCGCGACCTTCTTCGCGATGGCCTACATCATCGTGCTGAACCCGATCATCCTCGGCAGCGCGAAGGACATGTACGGCCACCAGCTCGACAGCGGCCAGCTGGTCACCGCGACCGTGCTGACGGCGGCGTTCTCCACGCTCCTCATGGGCGTCATCGGCAACGTGCCGATCGCGCTGGCCGCGGGCCTCGGCGTCAACACCGTCGTCGCCCTCCAGCTCGCCCCCCGGATGAGCTGGCCCGACGCGATGGGCATGGTCGTCCTCGCCGGCATCGTGGTCATGCTGCTGGTCGCGACCGGGCTGCGCGAACGCGTCATGAACGCCGTACCGACCTCGCTCCGCAAGGGCATCGCGATCGGTATCGGCATGTTCATCCTGCTGATCGGTCTGGTCGACTCGGGCTTCGTCTCCCGCATCCCGGACGTCGCGCACACCACCGTGCCGCTCCAGCTCGGCAACGACGGTCACCTCAACGGCTGGCCGGTCCTGGTCTTCGTCCTCGGCGCGCTGCTCACCCTCGCGCTGATCGTCCGCAAGGTGCCGGGCGCGATCCTGATCTCCATCGTGGCGATGACGGTCGTCGCGCTGATCATCGACGCGATCGCCGACCTGCCGGGCGCGGCCTGGGGCCTGACGGTGCCGGAGTGGCCGGGCAATCCGGTCGCCTCGCCGGACTTCGGGCTGATCGGCGACGTCAGCCTGTTCGGCGGCTTCGACAAGGTCGGTGTCCTCACCGGTGTCCTGTTCGTCTTCACCGTGCTGCTGTCCTGCTTCTTCGACGCGATGGGCACCATCCTCGGTGTCGGCGACGAGGCCAAGCTGACGGACAAGGACGGCAACTTCCCCGGCATCAACAAGGTGCTGTTCGTCGACGGCATCGCGGTCGCCGCGGGCGGTGCGAGCTCCTCGTCCGCCTCGACCTGCTTCGTGGAGTCCACGGCGGGTGTCGGTGAGGGAGCCCGCACCGGCTTCGCGAGCGTGGTGACGGGTCTGCTGTTCACGGCGGCGCTGTTCCTCACCCCGCTGGCGACCATGGTCCCCTCGCAGGCGGCCACTCCGGCGCTGCTGGCGGTCGGCTTCCTGATCATCGCGGGCTCGGTCCGGGACATCGACTGGAGCGACTACACGCTCGCGATCCCGGCCTTCCTCGCCATGGTCATGATGCCGTTCACGTACTCGATCACCAATGGCATCGGCATCGGCTTCATCGCGTTCTGCGTGCTGCGGCTGGCCGCCGGCCGCGGTCGCGAGGTGCCGGTCGCCATGTACGTGGTGTCGGCGGTCTTCGTCTTCTACTACGCGATGCCGGCGCTCGGCCTCACGTGATCCCCGGGGTACGCGGGCACCCGGCCCGGGAGGTCTCCGTCAGGTGACCTCCTCGGCCCGGGCCCCCTCCGCCCCGTAGAACTTCTCCGTCTCGTCGACGGCCGCCTGGAAGCGCTCGTCGAAGTCGTCGCGAATGAGCGTCCGGACCACATAGTCCTGGACGCTCATTCCGCGTCTGGCGGCGTGCTGCTTGAGCCGGTCGAGCAGCTCACCGTCTATCCGCAGGCTGAGCACTGTCGATCCCATGGCATGCAGGGTTACGTCCCCCGGGCCCGGCGCGCGTGACTTTCCGCAGCCGACTCACTCGTTTGGGTGATCGATTGGTGATTCCGCTCTCGCGCGTGTACCACCGAGTGGTCTTTAGGGTAGGTAATGAGTTACGCTAACAAACATGCCTGACCTGATCCACGACAGCGACAGTGCCGCCGCCGTGAGCTCCCTTCGTTCCGCCGTCATGCTGCTCGGCCGGCGCCTGAAGCACCAGCGCGTCGACGAGTCGCTGAGCCCGACCGAGATGTCGGTGCTCGGCACACTCGCCCGTTGCGGTTCCGCCACCCCCGGTGAGCTGGCCCGCAAGGAGCATGTGCAGCCGCCGTCGATGACCCGCATCGTCGCGCTGCTGGAAGCGAAGGGTCTTGTCAGACTGGAACCGCACCCCGATGACCGTCGTCAGAAGATGGTCAGCCAGACCGAGCAGGCCGAGGCCATGCTCGCGGAGAGCCGCAACAAGCGGAACGCCTGGCTGACCACCCTCGCCGAAGGCCTGGACGAGGACGAGTGGGAGACGCTGCGCAACGCGGCGCCCGTGCTGGAGAAGCTCGCCCACCTGTAGCGGAGCCGGCCGCGCCGGACAGAACCGGCGCACCGCCCCCACCGCCGCATCCTTGTCAGTCAGCGCAATGTCCACGCCCGAGGAGGCGAACCCTTTTGAGTACGGGATCCGGAGCAGACTCCGCCCCCGCACCGACTTCCACCCACGAGAGCAAGCCCGGCGGGACCTTCTCGTCGCTGAAGATCCGTAACTACCGCCTGTTCGCAACCGGCGCCGTGATCTCCAACACCGGTACCTGGATGTCCCGCATCACGCAGGACTGGCTCGTCCTGAGCCTCACCGGGTCCGCCGCCGCCGTCGGCATCACCACGGCACTCCAGTTCCTCCCGATGCTTCTCTTCGGCCTGTACGGCGGCGTCATCGCCGACCGTCTCCCGAAGCGCAAGCTCCTGCTCTTCAGCCAGGCGGCACTCGGCCTGTGCGGGACCGCGCTCGCCGTCCTCACGCTCTCCGGCGTGGTCCAGGTGTGGCACGTCTACCTGATCGCGTTCCTGCTCGGCATGGTCACGGTCGTGGACAACCCGGCCCGCCAGTCGTTCGTCTCCGAGATGGTCGGCCCCGCCCAGCTGCGGAACGCGGTCAGCCTGAACTCGGCGAACTTCCAGTCCGCCCGGCTCATCGGTCCCGCCGTCGCGGGTGTGCTGATCACCTCGGTCGGCAGCGGCTGGGCCTTCATGTTCAACGGACTGTCGTTCCTCGCGCCGCTCGTCGGCCTGATGATGATGCGGACCAGCGAGCTGCACAAGGCCGTCGTCGTGCCGCGTGCCAAGGGGCAGCTGCGCGAAGGCCTGCGGTACGTCTCCGGCCGCCCGGAGCTGATCTGGCCGATCGTCCTCGTCGGCTTCGTCGGTACGTTCGGCTTCAACTTCCCGATCTGGCTGACTGCCTTCGCGGACGAGGTCTTCCACGGCGGCGCCGGGATGTACTCGTTCTTCAACATCCTGATGGCGGCCGGCTCCCTGGTCGGCGCCCTGCTCGCAGCCCGCCGCCGCTCCTCGCGGCTGCGGATGCTGGTGGCCGCCGGTACGGCGTTCGGTCTGCTGGAGATCATCGCCTCCGTCTCGCCGTCCGTCTGGCTGTTCTCGATCCTGCTGGTCCCGATCGGCATGATCGGCCTGACGACCAACATCAGCGCGAACACCAGCGTGCAGATGGCGGCCGACCCGGCCATGCGAGGCCGGGTGATGAGCCTGTACATGATGGTCTTCGCCGGGGGTACGCCGGTGGGCGCCCCGATCGTCGGCTGGATCAGCGACGCGTACGGCGTCCGGACCGGAATGGCGGTCGGCGGGGCGTTCTCGCTGGTGGCCGCGCTCGGTGTCGGCCTCATGCTGGCCCGCGTCGGCGGCCTGCGCCTCAAGGTCGACCTGCGCCCGGGCCGCCCGCACGTGCGGTTCGTCCCGCGCGAGCAGCTGGCGACGGCGGCCTGAGAGCCGCCCGTACGGACGTGACACGGCCCCGCCCGGGGAATCGGGCGGGGCCGTACGCGCAGGACGGCGCGCCGGGTCCTGCCAGACTCGCCGCATGAGACTCTTCGCCGCCGTCCTGCCACCGGCCCCCGCGGTCGAGGAGCTGCGCCGTGCCGTGGTCCGGCTGCGCTCCCTGCCCGGCGCCGACACCCTGCGCTGGACCGGGACCCCGGGCTGGCACTACACGCTGGCCTTCCTCGGGGAGGTCGACGAGGACCTGCTGCCGGACCTGTACGGCCGGCTGGAGCGGGCCGCGCACCGGACCGAGGCGTTCGGGATGCGCGTCCACGGCGGCGGCCGGTTCGACGGACGGGCGCTGTGGGCGGGGGCCGCGGGCGCGCTCGACGCCCTGCGGCTGCTGGCCGAGCGCGCCCACGCCGCCGCGCGCCGGGCCGGGGTACCGATGGAGGAGCACCGCCGCTACACCCCGCACCTGACCCTGGCCCGCAGCCGCGTCCCGGCGGACCTGACCCCGTTCACCGCTGCCCTGGAAGGCTTCGAGGGCCTGCGCTGGGAGGCCGGTGAGCTCAGTCTCGTACGCAGTCATCTGCCGGTGGACGGGGTGCCGGGGGAGCAGCCGCGGTACGAGGTGGTGCGGGCCTGGCCGCTGGGACGGTGAGCGGGGCGGTTACGCTCGACGGGTGGACCCGCAGACCAGAAACCGCATCATGGCCGCCGTGCTCGTGCTGATGTTCGCCGTCGTCGCCGTGGCGGCCGCGGTCGGCTGATGACGGCCCGCCTCAGCTGAACCCCCGCGCCGTCTCCTTCGCGAACGCCCCGGGGTTGTCGAGCATGATGTTGTGCCCGCAGTCCGGGACCGCGATCACGCGTACCCCGCCCGCCGTGAGCGCGTCCTCGCCCGGCAGCGGACCGTCGCTCTCCGGGCGCAGGTACGTCACCGGGATCGGCAGCTCCAGCAGGAGTGCCCGCATCGTCGGCGTCGTCCCGCGCGCCAGGTGGACCGCGCTGCGGTGCAGGGCCTCGGGCCCGGCGAGCCGCATGGTCGACCACCAGTGCGCGCCCACCCGCTCACGGACCTCGTCCCGGCCGTGGGCCAGGAACTCCTCCTCCGTATAAGCGGCGATGCCGCTGCTGCCCGCCGGCGGCACCGGCGACGGGACGACCGGGTCGAGATTCGCGTCCACCAGCACCAGCCGTGCCACCAGGTGCGGGTGGCGGGCCGCGAGGACGATCGCCACCGCGCCGCCCATGCTGTGCGCGACGACTTCCGCGTCCCGGACCCCGGCCGTCTCCAGCGCGTTCGCGACGGCGTCCGCGTGGTCCTCCAGGGTGTAGACGAAGTCCGTGGGCCGGTCGCTGATGCCGAAGCCGAGCAGGTCCATCAGCAGGGCGCGGCCGCCGGCGAGCAGCGGGTGGGTGGCGCTCGCCGTGAAGTAGGGGCCGCTGGAGGCGCCGAGTCCGTGCAGATAGAGCCGGGGCGGCGCGGTGGTGTCGTGGCCCGCGATGTCCACCCACCGGATACGCGCGCCGCCGGCCGTCACCTGTGCGTCCTGCATGTCTCCTCCTCGGATCCCGATTCCTCGTTTAAGTATCGATGGGACTATATATCGATGCCGAGGTATAACGACATGGGGGAAGATACGGGAATGCTGGAACTGGCCATCCTGGGATTTCTGTACGAGCAGCCGCTGCACGGGTACGAACTGAAGCGGCGGGTCGCCCACCTCACCGGCCATGTGCGCCCGATCGCCGACGGCACCCTCTACCCCGCGATCAAGCGGCTGGAGCGCGCCGGCCTGCTCGACCGCCGCACCGAACCCGGCAGCAGAGCCGCGCCCCGGCACACCCTCACCCTCACCGGCGGGGGCCGCGACGAGCTGCTCCGCCGGCTGCGTGAGGCCGGTGATCTGGACATCAGCGACGAGAACCGCTGGTTCACCGTCCTCGCCTTCCTGCGCCACCTCACGGACCCGGCCGAGCAGGCTGCTGTACTGCGCAGACGGCTGACGTTCCTGGAGGAGCCCAGTAGTTTCTTCTACGAGGGGGAGCGGCCGCTCGGCGCCGAGGCGTTCGACGACCCCTTCCGCCGGGGCCTGCTGAGGATCGCCCGCGCGACCAGTGGAGCGGAGCTGGGCTGGCTGGCCGAGACCCTGGCCGGACTGGAGGACTGACCTTCGCGCGGATGTGGACGGGTGCTTGCTTCGAGCGGACTCGAAGGCGTTGGCTTGGGTCCCATGAAGTACACACATCTGGGACGCACGGGACTCGAAGTCAGCCGCCTCGTACTGGGCACGATGAACTTCGGTCCGCAGACCAATGAGCCGGACAGCCACACCATCATGGACGCGGCGCTCGACGCGGGCGTCAACTTCTTCGACACCGCCAACGTCTACGGCTGGGGCGAGAACAAGGGCCGCACCGAGGAGATCCTCGGCACCTGGTTCGCCAAGGGCGGCGACCGCCGGGACAAGGTGGTCCTGGCCACGAAGGTGTACGGGAACATGGCCGCCGAAGGCGACGCCTGGCCCAACCACCACAAGCTCTCCGCGCTGAACATCCGGCGTGCCGTCGACGCCAGCCTCAAGCGGCTCCAGACGGACCACATCGACCTCTACCAGTTCCACCACATCGACCGTGACACCCCGGTCGACGAGATCTGGCAGGCCGTCGACGTCCTGATCCAGCAGGGCAAGATCCTCTACGCGGGCTCGTCCAACTTCGCCGGCTGGAAGATCGCCCAGACCAACGAGACGGCCCGCGCCCGCGGTTCGTTCGGTCTGGTCAGCGAGCAGTGCCTCTACAACCTCGCGGAGCGCCGCGCGGAGATGGAGGTCATCCCGGCCGCGCAGGAGTACGGTCTCGGCGTCATCCCGTGGTCGCCGCTGCACGGCGGTCTCCTCGGCGGCGCGATCCGCAAGGAGAGCACGGGCGGCGGGTCCGCGCGCTCGACCTCCGGCCGGTCCGCCGAGACGCTCGCCGACCCCACGGCCCGGAAGCAGATCCAGGCGTACGAGGACCTGCTCGACAAGCACGGCCTGGAGCCGGGCGAGGTGGGCCTGGCCTGGCTGCTGACCCGGCCGGGTGTCACGGGTCCGATCAGCGGCCCGCGCACGCTGGAGCAGCTGGAGTCCGCGGTGCGCGCGGTCGACCTGGAACTCTCGGACGAGCTGCTCTCCGCGCTCGACGAGATCTTCCCGGGCCCGGGCCCGTCGCCGGAGGCCTTCGCCTGGTAGACCCGGCCGGCCGGGCGGTCCCGGGTGCCGCGCGCACTCAGACCGTCCGGCCGTTCCGGTGCCCGGACGGGGCCAGGATCTGGCCCAGCAGGGCCGCGGTGACGATCCAGATGCCGCAGGCGACGGGCAGCGCGCCGATGGTCTCCAGCGGGGAGCGGTAGGCGAGCATCCCCCAGGCCACGAGGCCGTTGACCCAGCCGCTCATGGACAGGATGAGCGCCGCCCGCGGCGAGAGGCCCAGACGGGCGATGAGCTGGTCCGCGAGCAGCACGCCCAGCGTCAGCGCCGCGAGACAGGCCACGAAGGCGAACCCGATGAAGCGCGTGGAGACCTCGTCCGTCGCCGCCTGGTTCATCGCCGTCCCGGCGATACCGAGCGGCAGAGCGAGCAGGAGCGCGGACACGAACCGGTGGAACAGCGACTTGTCCTGCGGGTCGAAGATGTTGGTGAACCCCTGGGCGGCGGCCATGCCACCCAGCCCGGCGGCGACGGCCCCGAGGAGAGCCGCCTGCGGCCCGGCCGGTGTGCACGTCATCAGGAGCAGCCCCATGACCAGGGCCGTGCCCGCACCGGCGAGCCAGGTGGCCGCGACCGTACGGGTGGAGACCGTGCCGTCGCGCGACGTCCGCCCGGCGATCCGCAGCCGCTCGGGCTCGGTCGCGGGCTGCGGGCCGCCCGGCAGCGGGAACGGGTAGGAGGGCATCGGCTGCGGGAAGGGCGCGGTGGGCGGAGCCGTCGGGTACGCCACCTGCGGGGCGGACAGGACGGGTGCGGCCGGGGCCGGTGCCGCGGGGGATGGGGAGTCGGAGTGCGCGACCGACCCCAGGACGCTCGGGGTGGCCTCGGCCTCGGCGGACGGTGCCGCCCGGCCCGGCCCGGCGGCGATCGCGGCCCGCAGCAGGGCGGCGGTCTCCGCCGCGTCCGCGGGACGCTGATCCGGTTCCTTGGACAGTAATCGCATGACGAGCGCGTCGAGTCCGCCGAACCCGGCCAGCTCCGCCCGCCGGGCGCTCAGTGGTTGCGGGACGTCCCCGAGGTGCTGCGCCAGCACCGCCGTACCGGCACCGGTGAACGGCGGTGCGCCGGTGAGCAGCGTGTGCAGGAGACAGCCCAGGGAGTACAGATCGCTGCGGCTGTCCAGCACGTCGGGCGCCCGGATCTGTTCCGGCGACATGTAGAGCGGGGTGCCGATCACGAAGCCGACGGCGGTCAGGTCGGTACGGGTCATCTCCGCGGCCGTCGACAGCATCCGGGCGATCCCGAAGTCGAGGATCTTGATGGTGCCGGCCGCGGTGAGCAGGATGTTGGCCGGTTTGATGTCACGGTGCACGATGCCTGCCCGGTGCGCGGTCTCCAGCCCCGCGCAGATCTCCACGCCCCACCCCAGCACCTCCTCGGGCGAGGGAAGGTCCGGCTTGCTGCCCTCCAGTACGGCCCCGAGGTCGCGCCCCTGGAGGTGCTCCAGGACGAGGTAGAGGACGCGTTCCCCCGCCACCTGGGCCTCGCCGAAGTCGTGCAGGGTCACGATGTGCGGGCTCGACAGACCGCCGACGACCCGGGCCTCACGGGCGAAACGGGTCGCGGAGGTGTCCCCGTCCGGCCGGGAGAGGACCTTGACCGCGACCTTGCGGCCGATGCGTTCGTCCTCCGCGAGCCAGACCCGCCCCATGCCGCCGGAACCCACCGGTTCCGTCAGCCGGTACCGTCCGTCGAGAACCTCACCACGCATGGTTTCGCGCCCCCCTGCTCAACGTGCGTTGCCCGCCCCGTACATGATGACCCGACAAGCGGCGCGCGGCCCAGCAGATCGCGGTACCCGGCCGATCCGCGCGGGCGGCGCCGCCCTCCGCCGAAACCGTCCGCGTACACCGGTCTACGATCCGCCGAACCGGTCCAGCGCCCCCCGGACCGCCCGGCTCGTCGCCGCCCCGCCCAGATGGCCCGCGTCCTCGATCACGGTCAGTTCCGCGTCCGGCCACGCCTTCGCCAGCTCCCACGCGGTGACCGGCGGCCCGCCCATGTCGAGCCGGCCGTGCACCAGCACCCCCGGGATTCCCGCCAGCCGCCCCGCGTCCCGGATGAGGCCGCCCTCCTCAAGCCACGCACCCTGGGAGAAGTAGTGCGCGCAGATCCGCACCAGCGCCAGTTGGGCCCGGCCCGGCCGGCCGCTGTACGGGGGCGGTCCGGTGTACGCCTCCATGGAGAGCACCGCGTCCTCCCAGGCGCACCAGTCGGCCGTGGCCCGGGCCCGTACCTCCGGGTCGGGGCTCTCCGTCCGCCGGGCGTACGCGGCGAGCACGTCGGGCGTCGCGTCGCTCGCGGCCTCCGGCACCCCGGCACGGAACCGGTCCCACGCCTCGGGGAAGAAGTGGCCCGCGCCCCGGTACAGCCAGTCGATCTCGGAGCGACGGGTCGTCGTGACGGCCGGGATCACGATCTCGCTGACGCGCTCCGGGTGCCGCTCGGCGTACGCGAGGATCAGCGTGGAGCCCCAGGACCACCCGTACAGCAGCCACTTGTCGATGCCCAGCCGCACGCGCAGCCGCTCCATGTCGGCGATCAGATGGTCCGTCGTGTTGAACCGCATGTCGGCGGCCGGGTCGCTCGCGTGCGGGGTGGAGCGGCCGCAGTTGCGCTGGTCGAAGAGGACCACGCGGTAGCGGTCCGGATCGAAGTCCTGCCGGGGAGCGGGCGTGCACCCGGAGCCCGGACCGCCGTGGACCACCAGGGCGGGCTTGCCGGCGGGGTTGCCGCACACCTCCCAGTGGATGAGGTTGCCGTCGCCGACGTCGAGCATGCCCTGCTCGTACGGTTCGATCGGCGGGTACTTCTCGTCGGGCAGGCGTTCCATGCCAGGTGCTCCCTCTGGTCCTCAGCCCTTGACCGCGACGTGGTACGCGGAGGCCCACAGCACGGCCGCGGAGGCCAGGCCGACCGCGGCGCGCACGCTCTCGTCCGACAGGCCGGCCGCGACGAGCGCGAAGCCGGCGATCCCGACGACGGTCAGCAGTACGGCCGTTCCGTTGTACTGCCACTGGTCGTAGCAGCGCGCGAGCGGGAAGAAGTGCAGGCCCACCACGAGGGCGATGGCCGCGGGGATGAACTCGGGGCGGCCCGACGCGTTGGACGCCGCGATCACCGCGAAGACCGCCACGACCTCGACACCGTTCACGATGCCGACGGTGCGCGCCCAGTTCCGCGGGAGGTCCACCAGGCGGGGCGAGGGGGCGGCCCCCTTGCGGTGGGCGAGGAGGACCGCCGACGCGGTGAGCGCCACCGCGACGATTCCGACGGCCACGGCGGCACCCGACGACGCCAGCCCGGACGCACCGGCGAAGGCCCAGACGACGGCGAACACCGACAGCACGACGGTGCCCCGGCGGCGCAGACCGCGGGTCAGCGCGAGACATTCGGCGGCGTCCGGCGCGGCGGAGGCGGGCGCGCCGGAAGGCGCGGATACGCGCGGGCCGGAGACGGCGGAGGCGTCGGATGCACCGGAATCGTCGGACGGGCCCGGTGTCGCCGCCGGTTCCGGCGGCAGGGGCGTCGTGGGCGGTGTGGGCGTCATGGCCGGAGATTACAGCGATCATGCTGTCCGGCCGCCGGTTTTCCGGGGCCCGGTGGGCGCCGGGTGAGGCACCGCCCGGCGGCGTAGCCTGGGAATCGTGAATTCCACTCCCGCTCCCGAGGTCCTGGCCGTGCTCGGCGACCTGCTCGCCGCCGCCGCTCCCGACGATCGCGGAGCGCTGTGGCAACTGGCGCAGGAAGGACGGGAGTTGGACGCCAACCTGGTCCGTCTGCCGCCGGGCGCGGAGGTGGGGGAGCACCAGGAGGACGTCCTCGACGTCCTGCTCGTGGTCCTCGCGGGCGGCTGCCGCCTCACCCCGGGCGACGGCGGCGAGCCCCTCACCCTGGCGCCCACCACGGTCACCTGGCTGCCCCGCACCTCACGCCGCGCCCTGGCCGCCGGCCCGGACGGCCTCGCCTACCTCACGGTCCACCGCCGCCGCCCGGGCCTCGCGATCAAGCGCGGTCCGGCCCCGGCGGTGGCGTACGAGGGGGGCGAGGCGCCCTGCGCCCTGGACCGGGTCTGCCCCGAGTGCGGCCGGATGGCGCAGGAGCCGTCGCCGACGTACTGCAGCGCGTGCGGCGAACGCTTCCCCGACCGCTGACCGCTGCGGCGGGCTCAGTGGCGCGGCCGGCGGCGGAGTCCTTGCAGGAACACACCGGCGGCGACGAGCAGGAGTGCGCCGCTCGCGGCGTAGAGCGTGGTGGACGCCCCGGTGTCGGCGAGCCCGCCGCCCGGAGGCCGGTGGTGGTGCTCTCCGCCGTCGCCGTGCGGCGGGGTGGGCCGGGAGTGCGTGTGCGTCGGGGCCGGTGTCGGGGTCGTCGTCCCGTCGGTCGGCGTCGGCGTCGGCGTCGGTGTCGGGGTGGGTGTCGGCTCCTCCGTCGTCGGGGACGGCGACGGCGAGGGGGACGCGTCGTCGTCGCACTCGATGTCGGCCGCGAACGGGAACTCGTGGATCTCGCCCGCGTTCACGGACGTGGCACCGCCCTCGGTGAGCGGGCCGGCCGTCAGCTGCCGGGCCACGATCGTGCCCTCGATGTTGGAGGCGTCGATGTCGGTGAGGTGGGCGCGGGGCGCGTAGACCGTGCCCTCCAGCGAGTCGCCGTCCGCCATGGTGATGTCGGTGGCGTCGGGGAAGTTCCAGAGCGTGTACGGGGCCTGGGTGCCCGACACCCCGGCGAGGGTCGGCATGTGCCAGGTGTACGTCCCGCCGGTCCCGGTGGTGTCGACGTCGACCACGAAGGGCGTGGTCGCGGTGGGCGGGGTGCCGAAGGTGATCTCGGCGAGGTTGTTCAGCTGCTCACCGGTGAGCCGGAGGACGTTCGTCCGCCCCTCGGTGAGGGCGACGTAGGCGTTGGTCCCGGCCGGGTAGCCGGTCTGGTCGGGGAGCGGGGTGCCGGTGTCGTCGCGCAGGACGACATTGGTGTCGCACGTGTCGATCGCGTCCGAACGGTCCCGGAACTGCGCGAACAGGGCGTCCAGATCGGGGAGTCCGTCGGTGTCGAGGACCGAGAGGACCGGCTGGCGGACCGTCGTCTCGATGCGCGGGGTCGAGTTGTGGCCCGCGCCCTCGGCGACGACCTGGGTGTTGACGTCGGCACCGTTGGCGTCCGCGTCCACGACGGACGAGCCGGTCCGGTCGCCGATCTTCACGTAGCCGTCGCTGAGGACCTTCAGCACGCCCTGCGGCGAACTCGCGGCGTGGTCGGCCCGGCCCTTCACGAGCAGGGCCGTCGGCCGGGCGTCACCGGGCGCGGTGAACGTGCCGGGGGTGTGCAGGGCGACGTTGTACCCGGGCCCGTAGGTGAGGTTCCCCCCGATGGCCACCGAGCCCTCGGTCTCGGTGCTGCCCAGCGTGGCATCGTCCTGGACGAGGACCCCGAAGCCGTTGGAGCCGGCCAGCGGATTGCCCGAGTAGTCGGCGGCTGCGGGAGCGGCGAAGGCCAGGCAGAGGACACAGACGGTCGCGGCGCCGGTGAGACGGGTGCGTTTCATGCCGGGGACCGTAAATGTGATGGTCGTGCCCCGAGGAACGGCGAGGCCGCAGGGTCACTCGCACGGCGGCCGCACTCCTTCCACTGGCGGGCGGCCGCTTGCCGGGGGACGGCGCGCACTCCGTCACGTCACCCCGGGTCCGTCCCGAACCGGATGGCCGGTGAAACTGATTCACCCGGTCCGCTCGTCCTCCTGGTGAGCGAGGCGCGGGATCGAGGGAGCGGGGTGGATCGGATGGGCCGGGTGGACCAGGCGGACCAGGTGGGCCGGGCCGACCGGGCGGATCGGTCGGGCGGTGGCGCGACTCCGGTGACGGACGGCGCGGGGTCGCGTGTGCCGGGACGGCGGGCGGCGCGGTGGGCGCGGACCGGGTCGGCCTGGACACGGGGACGGGTGCTTGCCGCGGTCGCGGCGCTGACGGCGCTGCTGCTCGCGTTCCCCCGGGTGCTGCCGAACCGGCCCGGCCACCTGGGCAGTCTGCTGGAGGCGTTCCTGCCCTGGCTGGGCCTGGCCGTCGTCCCCCTCCTCGTCCTGGCCCTGCTGCGCCGCTCGTTCACCGCCCTGCTGGCGCTGCTGCTGCCGGTGGCGGCCTGGGCGTACGCGTTCGGCGGGCTGTTCCTCGCCGGGCCGGGGCCCGCCGAGGGCGACCTGGTCGTGGTGCAGCACAACGTGAGCGATGTGAACACGGACCCGGCGGGCACGGCCCGTACCCTGGCCGCGGCCGGACCCGACCTCATCGCGCTGGAGGAACTGGTCCCGGTGGCGCTTCCGGCGTACGAGAAGGCGCTCGCCCCGGAGTACCGCTTCCACGAGGTCCGGGGAACCGTCGGGATCTGGTCGAAGCACCCGCTGTCCGATACGCGCGTGGTGGACATCAGGCCCAGGGGGATCGAGGGGGGCTGGAGCCGCGGTCTGCGCACCGTGGTCCACACCCCGCGCGGCGAAGTCGCCGCCTACGTGGCCCACTTGCCGTCGATCCGGCTGGGAGCGCGAGGCTTCGCCTCCTCCTGGCGGGACGAGAGCGCCCATCTGCTGGGCCGGGCCGTGGCCGCCGAGACGGTCGCCAAGGTGATCGTGCTGGGCGACCTGAACAGCACGGTGGACGACCGCGGCCTGAACCCGCTCACCTCTCAGCTGAACGTGTCGGAACGCGGTTTCGCGTTCAGCTTCCCCGCGTCCTTCCCGCTGGCCCGGATCGACCAGATCCTGGCCCGCTCGGCGACGGTCGGCCGTATCCACACCCTCCCGGCCACGGGCAGTGACCATCTGCCGATCACGGCCCGGATCACGCTGGGCTGAGCGCCCGGCAGGCCGCCGGCCGTCAGGAGGACGGCAGTTGGGTCTGTGTGATGATGCACGGATCATTGCCCGGCCCCGGGGTGAGGCCGGGTGCGGCACAGGGGTGGGGGCAGTGTGAGCGAGGACGGGTCGTCCATACCGGACGAGGAGTGGGAGCGCTTCCTGCGGGACGCGGAGGCGGGGACTCCCGGCGCGCCCGAGGAGCCGTCGGCGCGGGCCCGGATGGTGGGGAACCGGCTGGAGGAGCGGTCCGGTCCGCCGGAGGGGTGGCGTACGCATCAGCCGCCGGCGCGGCCGGCCGGCCGGGTCCGGTACGTCGTCGGGTTCCTCGTGGCCGTCGCCCTGCTCGTCGTGGCGCTGGATCCCGGACGGGTGACCGGCTGGTTCGGCGGGGACGGGGGCGGGGACGGTGAGGTCACCGCGGTCATCACCACCGCGCCGGGGAGCCGGTCCGCGGACGAAGTGCCCACGCCCGACGATCCGTTCAGGGGCTCTCCCGCCACCGACTGGGAGGACGGGCCGGCCGCACTCACCCTGCCCGAGGCGCGGGCCACGGGCTGGATGAGCAAGGCCCAGGTCGCCCGGGCGCTCGAACGGTCCCGGGACTTCATGACCGAGTCCAACCTCGACTCCGGGGTGCTGCGCGGGGAACGCCCCGACGAGGCGATCGCACTGATCAACCCCGAGCAGGAGGACGTCCAGCAGTACCTGGCCGCCGCACTCACCGCACCGAGCCGCAGGAACGATCCGCTGCGGATGTTCAGCCGCTTCGCACCGTCGAAGGCGCGTGTCGTCGGGGACGTGGTGAAGGCCCGCGGCAGCATCACGTACCGCGAAGGCAGGCGAGGCGCGGTCGAGGTGACCGCCGATGTCACCTTCGTCTATCCGGTCGTGCGGGCCGCCGGGGGGAGCGACGAGGTCACGCGCACCATCGTGCGCCGCGAGATCGTGATGGGCTGGGACGACCCGGCGAAGGTGATCACCGAACCGGGGACGTTCACCGTCGTCTCCTACCGCTCGCACACCGCCAACGGCGGCTGCGACAACCACACCGGTTACTACCTCCCCGAGTTCGCCGCCGAACGCGTCACCGGCGGCTCCGGGGAGGGTGCCGAGGCCGATCCGTACGACCGCGACACGACGATGGACGAACTCCTGCCGCAGGGCGCGGAAAGGAAGTGCGGAGTCGCCGGCCGGCTGTGACCGGTGACCGCCCTTCAGCGCAGTACGGCCGTGAGCAGGTCGGTGCCCAGCTCCGTCAGGGCGGACAGGTCGAGGGTGTAGCGGACGTAGCGGCCGTCCCGTTGTGCCGTGAGCAGGCCCGCGCGGCGCAGGGCGGCAAGGTGGCGGGAGACCTCCGGGGGTGAGAGTCCCCAGGTGTGGGCCAGCTCGCGGGTGGTGTGGGGGCCGCGGGCCAGGGTGCGCAGCAGCCGCAGCCGGACCGGGTGCGCGAGTGCCGCCAGCCGCAGCGTCACCGTCTCCAGCGACACCGGCTCGGACGGACCGGGCTCGGTCACGGGGTACTGCACCACCGGCTGCCACCCCGGTGCGTGGACCGCCACCAGGTGCGGGCTGCCGAAGACGCTGGGGATGAACGTGACGCCCGTGCCGTGAGCGGTGGTCGCCTTGTCCTGCAGCTTGTCCACGACGATGCTGTCGCCGTCCGGTGCCAGGGTGACCGAGCCGGAGACGGCCGCGAGGGCCGCCCCGATGCCCTTGCGCCTCAGCAGGTCGTTCTTGACCCGCAGATCGGCGGCGAGCTGCGCGGCGATCCCCGCCCAGGCGGCGTCGAAGAACGCCTCGGCGCACATTTCGAGGGTGCGGCGCACACGCGCCCGCACCGCGGCCGGATCGGCCAGCAGCCGTTCCGCGAAGGCCTCCTGCTGTGCGCCGCGGGACTGGGCCAGGTCGAGGGCCCGCTCGCGCGCGGTCGCGTCGGTCAGGGGCGACGGTGTGCCGAAGTGGACCCGGTTGCTGCCGCACGCGGTGACGAGCGCGGCCGTCACGTACCGTTCGTCGCCGATCCGGTCCACGCCGTCCAGCTCCTCGGCGAGGGTGGGCCCGGGCCTGGACGGGACGAGGAAGTCGGCCTGCGAGGAACGCCAGAGGAACTCCGCCTCCCCCAGCCGCTCGGCCAGCTCGGGCCGCAGCCGCGCCCGGACGTCCGCGGCCCAGCCGGCCAGCCGCGGATGATGTGCGGGTGCGGCCAGCACGTGCAGCATCGCGGTCAGCTCGGCCAACGGGGAGGCGGTGAACCGCAGTCGCCCGGTCGGCAGGCCGCCGATGTCGATCCTCAACGTCACCCCGCCATCATCACCGACCGCCCGGCCGACGGCGTCATGGGTTGACGGACACCGTCAACCGACGCGGCCCGCCCCGGCGGCCGGACGCACCGTTGCCCCATGCCAACCACCACCAAGATCCGGCCGCACGTGCTCGTCCGGGCCTCCGGAGGCCGCCGCTATGTCGTCGCCCTGGCCGTGGACGCGCTCGGGACCGGCCTGCTGCGTCCCTTTCTGCTGCTCTACGGAGTGACCGTGCTGCGGCTGTCCGCGCCGGTCACCGGCATCGCCATGACGGCGGGCGTCGTCGTGGGCCTGGCGTGCACGCCCGGGGTGGGCCGGTGGCTGGACCGGGGCGCACGCAGCACGGTCGTGGCGGCGTCGATGCTGGTCCGGGTGCTGGGCGTGGTGCTGCTGCTGGTCACCCCGGCGGGAAACGCCTGGCTGTTCGCGACGGCGGCCCTCTTCCTCGGTATCGGCAACCAGGCGTTCCCCGCCGCCCACGCGGCCCTCGTCGCCACGATCGCCCGCGGCCGGGAACGCGACGTCGCTCTCGCGGGAGGCCGCGCCCTGCGCAACGCCGGCATGGGCGTGGGCGCGCTCGTCGCCCTGGCCTGCCTGGCGGGCGGCGCCGCCGCACTGCAGGCGCTGGCCGCCGTCACCGGGCTCGCCTATCTCGCGGCGGCGGCCCTGGCGTGGTCGGTCCGCCTCCGGGCACGTCCCGGCGCCGCCCCGGCCGCGGACGGGGACGACGGGCCCGCACCCCGGATGCGTACGCTGCTGGCCGCCAACGTGGTCTACGTCTTCTGCCTCAACGTTCCCGAGATCGCGCTCCCGCTGGTCCTGGTGACCCAGCTGGACGCCTCCCCGGCCTGGTCGGCGGTCATCTTCGTGGCGAACACGGTCCTGGTGGTCACCCTCCAGGTCCCGGTCACCGTCCTGACGTCCCGCTTCCCCCGGCGGACCGTGCTGTCCCTCGCCGGCGTCGTCCTCACCGCGTCCTACCTGGGCTTCCTCGCGGCGACCTCGCTGGGGGACGGCTGGGGTGCCCCGGCAGTCGCCGCGGTGTCCGTGGTGTGCACGCTCGGCGAGATCATCTACGCGGGCAGCGCCACCGCGCTCGTCACCGTCCTCGCCCCGGCCCACGCCCTGGGACGCACCCTGGCCCGCTTCCAGCTCTCCACGGGCCTCGGCCTCGCCGTCTCCCCGGCGGTCATCACCGCTCTCGCACCCCACGGCCCGGCAGCCCTCTGGGGCAGCCTGGCCGGAGCGACGCTCGTCTCCGCGGCCGCCGTACGGACGGACTGAGGCGTGACGGGCGGACCGCGTGCCCGGCAAGGGCTCAGGCGTGCAGGGCGGGACGGTAGACGAGCTCCTGGATGCTGCCGTCGAGGGTCCGCTGCTCGATGAGTTCGAGGTCGAAGTCGGCCGCGCCCCGGAAGATCGGCTCCAGACCGGTCCGGCCGGTGATCACGGGGAAGAGCGTCACCTGGACGCGGTCCACCAGACCGGCGGCCATCAGGGCCCGGTTCATCGACAGGCTGCCGTGCGAGCGCAACGGCACCGGGGACTCCTCCTTGAGCCGGGCGACGACATCGACGGCGTCGCCGCTCACGACCTGCGCGTCCGGCCAGTCGAGGGGCTCCTCCAGCGTGGTCGACACCACGGTGGCCGGGAGGCTCCGCATCCGGGTGACCCACGGGTCACGCACATCGGAGTCCGCGGTGCTCGACGCCAGCATCTCCGCGAACGCGCGGTACGTGTGGGCCCCGAGGACCATCCGCTGCTCCTCGGCGTACAGCGCGAGGCGGTGGTCGAGGAGCTCGGGGCCCTGTTTGCCCCAGTAGCCGGTCCAGTCGCCGCCGGCGGCGCCGTAGCCGTCGAGGCTGGAGAAGATGTCGAAGGTGTAGGCGACGGTCATGATGCGCTCCTCGACTGCGGTGGGTCAGATAGGTGCGGATATACACGTACAGACCGGTGGCCGCACCGAAACTCATCGATCGGCGCGTCGCGCTCCGCAGGAGTAAAGGTGCCGCCGTACGCGTTGTCAGCACGATGACCAACGCCGATGACCGACGTCGATGGGACGGGAGCCGATGAGCCTCCGGCAGTACGAGTACGCCCTGGCCGTTGCCGAGGAGGGCTCGGTGACGGCGGCGGCGGAGCTGCTGCGCGTCGCGCAGCCGTCGGTGTCCCAGCAGATCCGCGGCCTGGAGCGGGAACTCGGCGTGCAGCTGTTCGCCCGTACGCCGACCGGGCTGGTGCCCACCGTCGTCGGCCGCGCGTTCCTGCGGGAGGCGGAGGTCGCGGTGAGCGCCTCGCGGCGGGCGCGGGCGACGGCGCGGGCCGGCGCGGACGACGTGGTGGGTGAGCTGGTGGTCGCGGCGCAGATGGGCTTCGGCACGCGGCAGTTGCCGGGTGCGCTGAGCACACTGCGGCGCCGCTACCCGCGGCTGGAGGTCACCGTCTTCGAGGAGCCGAGCTCCGCGGAGCTGGAGCGGCTGTGCCGGCGGGGCGTGCTGGACCTCGCGCTGATGGCGGCGTGCGAGCGGAGCCCCGCCGACGCCCACCACCTCGGCGACGAGGAGTTCGTCGTGGTGCTGGGCGCCGGGCACCGGCTGCTCGCCGCGGACCGGGTCGGGCTGGACGCGCTGGAGGGCGAGTCGTGGGTGAGGTTCGACCGCGACAGCGCACTGGACGGGGTGCTGCTGAGCGTGGCGCGCGACAACGGACTGACCCCGGCCACGGCCGCCCGCGTGTCCCAGACGGCGACGGCCGTGCGCTGGGCCGCCCACGGGCTGGGAGTGACCCTGGTCCCGGCCTCCGCCGTGCCCGAGGGCTACGAGCAGCTCGTCCGTCCGGTGCTCCCGGCCGTGTCCCAGCCCGTGATCGCGGTGGTCCGGCAGGGCGCGGGCCCGGCGGAGACGGCCCTGCTCGAACTCCTGCGTGCGGCGGCGTGGTCCGAGCCCGAGCCCGTCTCACCGGTGTCCTGACGGCGGCGACGGTGAGGGCCTCAGCCCCGGGGGAACTCACCACCGTCCACCACGAGATCACTTCCGGTCACCCAGCTCGCCCGGTCGGACACGAGGAACAGCACCGCCTGGGCGATGTCGTCGGGCCGGCCGTCGCGCCCCAGCGGCACGGCGGTGACCTCCTGGCTCTGCGCGGGGTCCAGCCGGGCCCACTGCTCCCGCGTCGCCTCGCCGCCCGGGGTGGCGACACGGCCCGGGGTCACGGTGTTGACCCGGATTCCCGACGGAGCCAGCTCTGATGCCAGCCCCCGGCTGTAGTTCTCCAGCGCGGCCTTCGCGGCCGTGTAGTGCAGGAACGGCGGGGGAGTGGCCGGCACCGCGGCCGAGGAGATGTGCACGATCGCCCCCGAACGGCGTTCCCGCATCTCCGGCACCAGCAGCGCGTCGAGCCGTACCGACGCCAGGAAGTTCAGCTCCAGCGCCTCCTGCCACGCCTCGTCGGGAATGGCCGCAGAGCCCTGGTACGGCTGCGCCCCACCCGCGTTGTGCACGATGACGTCCACCCCGCCGAGCACGTCCTGAACGCTCACGGCGAGCGCCTCCGCACCGGCCCGCGTCCGGACGTCCGCCGCCACGAAGGAGGCCCCCTCCGGCACCGTGTCCGTCGCCGACCTGGCGGTCGTGAGCACCTGGGCACCCGCATCGAGGAGCCGGCGCACGACGGCCGCCCCGATGCCGCGGGAACCACCTGTGACCAGGGCCCGCTTTCCGGCTAGTTCACGCGTTCCCGATTCGATTCCGATCGTGGTCATGCCACCGGTTCCTTTCGACTGCGTGAGTATCCGCCCGACGGAACAGGAGCCGTGGATGGGCGGGTTCCTGGTCGAGCTGTTTCACGGTACGTTCGGAAAAGAACGAGGGGCAAAGACCAATTATCAGCAGGGGGTATAGGGGTTCCCTATACCGCGCCCGATCCCGCGGTTCGGGCGCGGCAGGGTCGGTCGTTCATCGGTCTGCGACACGGGAATGCTCAAGACAGGGCGGCAATAGCACCCGCAGGTGTCATAAACTCCGTCATTCTCGCAGTGGGTGCCGTCGCCCATATATTCGGTGAGCGGCCAGGACGTGATTCCCGATTCCCGTATACCGGCACTGCGAATGGCTGCATGCGCTATTTCTGCGGTGCCGGTGCCGGTGCCGGTGCCAGCGTGCGCACGACGCAGAACTCGTTTCCCTCGGGGTCCGCCATGACCACCCAGCTACGGTCCGAGCCCTGGCCCACATCTGCATGCGTGGCGCCGAGGCCGAGGAGCCTGGTCACCTCGTCCTGGGTGCTGCAGTCGATCGGGCTGACGTCGAGGTGCAGTCTGTTCTTCACCACCGTCCTGCCCTCGGGCACCCGGATGAAGTGAAGAGTGGGCGGCATCTGACGGGCCTGGATGTCCTCGACGGTCGGCTCCCAGGAGCTGATCTCGACCTTGTCCTCGCTCCGGTCGATCACGTTGAATCCAAGGACCTCGCACCAGAAGGCGGCGAGTATCTCGGGGTCGTGGCAGTCAACGGTCAACTCGGTGAATCTGCTGGTCATGAATCTTCCCCGGTTCGTTGGCGCGGACGGGACCGGTGACGTCCCGTTGTTGCGGTTCAAGCGGTTGCTGACGGCAGAGCGGCCGTGAAACGGTCGTCGATTCGTGCCGACCGCAGCGTGATCCTAGTGACCTTCGGTCCGGCCGTCCTGAACTCGATCGTGGCGAGGGGATGGCCTCCGGGGGCGATGACGTACACCGGCCGGTCGTCGAGGGCGAGCGTGCAGAGCGCCTGAATGCGGTCGCGGAAGTGCACGGTCTCGGTGGCGATGTCGACGGCACCGACGACGAGGCTGCGGGCGCCGCGAGGCAGGAGCGCGGCGTCGGCGTCGCGGACGCTGTCGGGCGCGAGTAACTGGAGCATCCTGCGGGTGTCCCCGGTCCGGGCCGCCGCCAGGAAGGCTTCGACGATTTCCGGGTCCGGGATCTCCCGGTCCGCGCGACCGTCCCGCTCCGGGGCGTGCGGGGTTCCGCCGAGGCGTTGCCGGGCCCTGCTGGCGTGCTTCTTGGCACCGGACACGGTCCCGTCCAGTACGTGAGCGATCCGGTCGAACGGCACGGAGAACAGGTCGTGCAGAACGTAGGCAACCCGCTGGGGCGGGGTCAGCTGGTTCAACAGGACCATGAGCGCCCGGGAGACGTCCTCCGTGCGGAGGACCGCCTCGTCGGCGGCCAGTTCCGCGGCCGGGACGGCGTCCGCGAGCAGTGGCGCCTCGTTACGACGGCGCCGGGCGCGCAGCTCGTCCAGGCAGATCCTGGCGGTGACCGTCGTGAGCCACGCCGACGGGTTCTCGATCGGCGGTGACGACCGGGCGGCCATGGCCCGCAGCCACGCCGTCTGGACGGCGTCCTGGGCGTCATGGGCCGAGCCGAGCATGCGGTGGGCAGCCGACAGCAGATGCGGTCGTGCGGTCTCGAATTCCTCGACCGTGATCGGCATGGGTGTCACCTTTCGGGTCCGGCCGGCGTCAGGACGGTCGGACAACCCATTCCTGCTCGCCTCCCGAGGAGATGACACCGTCATGATCCTACTGACCGTCGCCACTGTTGCGTGCGTCGTCGCGAACGCGTTCATCGCGATCGCGGACTACGCGCGGGCACCCTTCGTACTCGCGAACTCCGCGGGGGTCGGAGTACCGCCGGCCGCGGTGCCCTACCTGGCCACCCTCAAACTCGCGGGCGCCGTCGGCCTCGCCGTCGGGCTTCTCGGGGTGCCCTGGCTGGGCCTTGCGGCAGGAATCGGCCTCACCGTGTTCTTCGTCGGCGCGGTCCTGGCCCACGTCCGCGCGCGTGTCTTCCGGAACATCGCGTTCCCGGGCGGCTACCTGCTGCTCGCGGTCGCCGCCACCGCCTATTTCGCGATCAAGCTCTGACCCGGGCGAACCGGGTGGCCTCGGACGCCCTGGACGACCGGTCAGGCGTCGGGGTCGACTTCGGGGTGCGTGAACCGCACGGGCCTGCCCAGCGACCGGGCGTAGGCGATTTCGGCCCGCGTGCTGTCGCCGATGTAGTCACCGACCACGAGTACCTCGTCAGCGAGCCGGATCTTCGCCCGGTGCAGATCGTCGAGCCGGAGCTTCAGTGCCTCGGCCTCGACGGGATCGGACCGGAGTTCGTGCGGCGACTTCATGTCGCAGCCCGGTTTGACGACAATCCTTCCGGCCTTGGTCTCCCGCAGATCGGCCTCGTTCATCTGGGCCATGAAGCGGGTCGAACCGCAGATCACGACGATCCGAGGGAGGCTCAACAGCTTCTTCGCTTCGGCGAGCTTCTCCTCGGCGGTGAGCGGTCGCGGGGATGGCACGGGTACCTCCGGTCACTGACCCCTGGAATGGATCACCTAGTGAGCGATCCCGTCGATCAGGTCCCGGGCGCCCTGGCGCAGGAGGGCGACGGCGACCGAGGTGCCGAGGGTGGCGGGGTCGAGGCGTCCGGCCCACTCGTGGGCGTTCAGGACGGTCTTCCCGTCCGGGGTGAAGACCTTGGTCCGCAGGGTGAGTTCGCCGTTCCCCTCGACCTGCGCGTACCCGGCGATCGGGCTGTTGCAGTGCCCTTGGAGAACGTGCAGGAACATGCGCTCGGCCGTTGCCTCGCGGTGCGTGGCGGGATCGCCGAGGGCGCTCACGCGGTCGATGAGCGCGGTGTCGCCCTCACGGCACTGAAGCGCCAGGATCCCCGCACCGATGGGCGGGCACATCACCTCGGGCGTCAGGATCTCGGAGATCACGTCGGTGCGCCCGATGCGTTCCAGACCGGATACGGCCAGGAGCAGCGCATCGGCGTCCCCCGCGGCGAGCTTCTCCAGGCGCCGGTTGGCGTTGCCCCGCATCGGTACGCAGTCCAGATGCGGGTGGGAGGCGGCGAGCTGGGCGATGCGCCGGACGGACGAGGTGCCGATCCGGGTGCCCGGCGGGAGCTGGTCGAGGTGCAGGCCGTCCGGGTGGATGAGCGCGTCCCGGACGTCGTCGCGCTTGAGGAACGCCGCGAACGTCGTACCGGCGGGCAGGGGCCGGTCGGCCGGGATGTCCTTGACGCAGTGCACCGCGAGATCGGCGTCACCGGCGAGCAGTGCCTGGTCGACCTCCTTGGTGAACGCGCCCTTCCCCTCGACCAGGGCCAGGTCGCCCATCCACTTGTCGCCGGTCGTCTTCACCGGGACGACCTCGGTGCGGACGTCGGGGTACAGCGCGGCCAGCTCGGCGCGTACGCGCTCGACCTGAGCGAGCGCCATGGGCGAATCACGGGACACGATACGAACGAGATCAGCGGCCATATCACCACGATAGCCCTCGGGGAAGAGGCCCCGGCGGATATCGAAGCGGCGGCCCGTCCCAGGACGGAACTTCGGCCCCTGCTACGTTCCGGAATCATGAACAGCAGTGTGTACGTGGGAAACGCGGGCAAGGACGCGGCGCTGGACCGGGGCTGGCTGCTCGGCCACTTCAAGGACGCCAACGATCCTCGGCACAGCGAGGACGTGGAGATCAAGTGGGGTGTGCACCCGCCGGGCGACGAGCGGGCCCAGTGGGTGACCGGCGAGGCGCGCACCGCTCTGCTGGTCCTGATCAGCGGCCGTTTCCGGGTGGAGCTGCCCGGACGCAGCGTGCTCCTGGCCGAGCAGGGGGACTATGTCGTGTGGGGGCACGGCGTCGACCACTCCTGGTTCGCCGAGGAGGAGTCCGTGGTGCTGACGGTCCGCTGGCCGTCCGTGCCCGGCTACAAGGTGCCCGACGCATCCGATCACACCGGGCCGGGGCACCCCGGAGGAGCTACGACGCCGCGTACGTGAGGAAGCGCGACCAGGCGGCGGGGGAGAGCGCGAGCGCGGGGACGGTGAGGTCCTTGGAGTCGCGGACGTGGATGGTGTGGGGGCAGGTGGCGACCTCTACGCAGTCGCCGCCGTTCGGGGCGCTGTAGCTGCTCTTGAACCACTTCAGGTCAGTGCTCATAGTCCTTCTGCTATCTGCTTGATCAGCCCACGCGACTCTTCAAGCCCGTGAGCCTGGGTCCGGAGCATGCCATACGTCGCAAACAAGTCTCCCAGTTGGGGTTGTTCACTGACAACGAAGTTCCGTCCCTGCACCTCCAGATACGCCAGCCGTCGCCGGTCGTCGGTCTCCAGCAGCACGAAGGGTCCGGCCATTCCGACGTGCGTCTCCCGGTGGGGAGACATCACCTGGATGTGCACATTCCGCAACTCGCTCACTTCAAGAAGGTGCTGAAGCTGCGCTCGGTGCACGTCTCGTCCGCCGATAGGGCGAGTGACCGCGCTGATTTCCAGGATGAAGCTGATGTCCGGCAGCGGCTTGCGCGTCAGCAGGGTCTGTCGTGCAAGGCGCCCGGCCACCAGTCGTTCGATCTCGTCATCGTCGAGGGGCGGGCAGACTCCCTGGTGCAGGGCGTGCGCGTGCGCCTCGGTCTGTAGCAGGCCGGGCATGGTGCTGGACTCGTACTGGTACCGCGCCACCGCCTTGGCTTCCTCCTCGGCGAACGGCTCGAACCAGGTGGCCACGCTGCTGAACTTCAACTGCACCGCCGCAGCGATCAGAGCACCGTTGGCACCGAGCGCCGCATCGGCCAGTGGGACGAAATCCCCCTTCGGCGGCCGCTGCCCCCGCTCCACCATCGCCACCTGCGACTTGGAGAACCCGATCCTGCCCCCTAACCCCTCCTGCGAGAGTCCGGCCAGTTCGCGGAAATGCCGCAACAACGCCCCGAACATCTCGGCAGTCCCGCCACCGGTACTACTGGGGTGCACACCCTCACCTCCAAGTACACAGCAGTGCACAGATGCCTTGTGTCCCTGGTCACCGTACGTGTGGGCGCCGACGCTTTACGTATGGAACCGAAAAATTCACCGGACCCGATGCCCTCCTGGATTCCCGCCACCGGGCACGCCCTGCGGCACGCCGGGATTCACTTCGACGCCGTACGCGTCATCGGCGTTCTGGGGGAACAAGTCGCTTACGAGGTAATGCAGTTCACGGACTTCGCCGCCGGTCCCGTGGTCCGCTCGCACATCGGCGAACGCAACATGTACTTCCTGCTGCCGCCCGGGAGCGCTCGTGCGTACCGATGGCCCGTCGGGGCCGAGGCGTTGGTGCGGGAAGGGGGTGCCTTCGTCGGGGTGCCCGCCCTGCGCGGACTGACGTACCCGCTGGACTGGCGTTCGCTGCCCACGGCGCAAGTCCCGTTCGTGGACGCGGAACTGTTGTTCGAGCTGCTGTGCGAGGTGGTCGACGTGCAGAAACCTGCTGTACGGTGATCGCGTCATTACACTCCGTGCGCTTCAGCGCACAGGGCGGCCCCCGGCGGTGTTACCAGCACCGTATGCCGAGGGCCTTCACCCCACGATGGATCAGAGGTCCACCGAGAATGCTCTGTCATGCTATCTCGCCGTCCCGCGGCTATGTGAAGGCCGCGCACGACATCGTGCGCCATCCGCGCCTCGGCAGCGACGCGAAGATCTTGATCGCCTATGTGCAGGGGCTGCCCGAGAAGTGGGCCGGCAAGGCCCTCAGTGAGCACGCCAAGAAGCTCGGTATCACCGGGCGGGCCTACCAGAAGGCCAAGAGCCAGCTCAAGGCCCACGGCTTCGTCCACGAGTGGCGGCGGCAGGGTGACCGTGGGCTGTGGGTGACCGATCAGCTCCTCTCCAACGTGCCGCTCTCCGACGACGAGGCCCGCCGGGTCCGCGACGGCGGGGCCGCCTCGCCGCCGGTCCGGCCGCCGAGTGAGCGGAATCCGGCCGTCGGTGATCCGGGCGCCCGGTCCGTCGGTGGTCAACTACCGGTGGATGAAGAACGTGAGGAGAACTCATCCCACCCACCCACCGAAGCGCCCGAGCAGGCGGGCGAGCCGGTCGGCGCGGACCCCGCCGACCCGCAAGTCGCCGAGGCCGAGCGCGTGTTGCTCTCGCTCCGGCACGCGGACCTTCAGCTGCGTCTCGGCGTCCGCGAGGCCCGCAGTCTCGCCGACACGGCGGCCGACTGGCTTCGGCGCGGGGTGAACGCGGCCGAGCTGCGGCACGCGCTCAGCAGGGGGCTGCCCGAGGGCGGGGTCCGGTACGCCTGCGGGTTCCTGCGCAAACGGCTCGTACGCATGATGCCGGAGCCACTGCGCGACGAACCACTGCGCGACGAGCCGCCCGCATCCGTTCCGCCTGCCCCGCCCGCCGTCAGGCAGGTCATCGCCTGCCAGGCGGCGGAGGAGGGTGCCGAACACGTCTTCCGGCCCAGGGGCGACGAGACGGTGTGCGGGCCGTGCTCCCGGGAGGCCGCGTGGGAGGCACACACGGCCAGATGGGAACCGCCGCCCTTCGACGAGAACTTCAAGGCGCCCGAGCCGTTGCCCTGGCGTGAGCGTGTCGCGGCCATCCGGGCCGCGGACGCCGAGGACGTCGGAGTGGCCGGGTGAAGCGTACGGCCGTTCGCCGGTGTGGCGGTTCCGCCGTCGGTGCGGTGGAGCGAGGAGAGTGGACCGGGGGCCCGGGGACTCGGGGGCCCGGGGGCCCGGGGGCCGGACGGACTGAGGAGGACCGGTGGTGGATGTGGCAGTGGAGCTGTGGAACGGAGCGAGGGCGGCGCGGGAACCCGGCGGGGTGCGCGCACAACTCATGGCGGCCGGGCGCACGTTGTTCGCCGTGTACGGCTATGCCCATACCTCCGTCCAGGACCTGTGCGCCGCGGCGCACGTGGAAGTGCGGGACTTCTACCGCGAGTTCGCGTCGCGCGAGGCCCTGCTCGTCGATCTGTACGACGACGTCGCGACCCGCGGGATGCGGGCGTCCGAGGTGGAGCTGACCGCCGAGGGCATGGAGACGTGTCCGACCGAGGAGCGGGTCCGCAGGCTCTTCGACGCCTACGTCCGGGCCGTCACGCGGGACCCGCAGGAGGCGCGGGTCGCGTTCGTCGAGGTGCTCGGGGTGAGCCGGGAGATGGACGAGCACCTCACGATGTGGCGGTCGGTGTGGACGGAGTTCCTGACGCAGGAGGCCGAGCGCGCCAGGGGGCGCGGTCACGGGGTCGACGGTGACCTCGACGTGGTGGTGAAGGTGCTGACCCGGTCCGTCGACGAGCTCCTCGCGCATCACGGCCGCCGGCCGCGCCAGGTGCCGCCCGCCTGGCTGACCAGTGAGTTCACCCGGCTGTCCATGGCCATGATCGGACCGGCGGACGGGTCGGCGGCCGGGGTGGCGGACGCCGTCTCCGGTTGACAACACCGCTTGCCGGGTCGGCAAATGGAACCATGGCAGCGGATGAGGCAGGCACAGAAGACAGCGCGATGGGGGACGACGAGCTCACGTCCGTCCTGACCGGCGTCGGGCCCCGGCTGCGCGCGCTGCGCACCGAGCGCGGGACGACGCTGGCGCAGCTGAGCGAGACGACCGGGATCTCGCTCAGCACGCTGTCCCGGCTGGAGTCCGGCGGCCGCAAACCCACCCTGGAACTGCTGCTCCCGCTGGCCAAGGCGTACGGGGTGCAGCTGGACGAGCTGGTCGGCGCCCCGGACACCGGGGACCCGAGGGTGACGTTCCGGCCGTTCAAGCGGCACGGCATGACGTTCGTGCCGCTGACCCGGCACCTCAGCGGGGTGAACGCGTACAAGCAGGTGATGCCCGGCGCGACGGGCACGGAGGGGCCCGTCGAACAGCGGGTGCACGAGGGCTACGAGTGGCTGTACGTGCTCTCGGGGCGGCTGCGGCTGGTGCTTGGTGAGCACGATCTCGTGCTCACGGCGGGAGAGGTCGCCGAGTTCGACACGCACACCCCGCACTGGTGGGGTGCCGCCGGGCCGGAACCGGTGGAGTTCCTCAGCCTGTTCGGACCGCAGGGCGAGCGGATGCACGTACGGGCGAAGCCGACGGGGAAGGGATGAGGGGGCGGCCCGCCGCCGGTTCGGCGGGTGCGTACGGACCGCCCAGGCCCCACGCCTGGTGCATCGCGTCGGCGTAGGCGGCCGCGAGCCGGTGTTCGCCGGACGGGCCGGGGTGCGTGCCGTCGTACGTGTCCGTGTGGATGTCGTAGCCCGGCGGGCGCGAGGCGAGCAGGAGCGGGGACATCGGCTCGTCCAGGTCGGCGACCGTCTTGGCGAGCAGTTCGTTGAAGCGGGCGCACTCGGCGGCGAAGGGGGCGTCGGACTCGGCGCGGATGTTCGGTATGACGGGGAGCAGCACGCATCTGATGTGCGGGTTCGCCGTGCGGGCCGCGCTGAGGAAGGCGCGGGCGTTCAGCGCGGTCTGCTCGCTGTCCGTGTAGAAGCCGAGGTCTATCAGGCCGAGCGAGACGAGCAGGACGTCCGCCCGGTGGGCGGCGACCGTGTCCGCGATGACGGGGGCCATGTGCAGCCAGCCCTCGCCCCAGCCGGCCAGGTGGCGGCGGGCTTCGGCGGGGAAGCCGGGGACCGCGTACGCGGTCGAGACGGGCGTGCCCGTATCGGTGTCGTGCAGCGTGGTGCGCGGGCCGACGAGCGCGTACGGACCGTCGTGGGCCGCTTCGAGGTGCTGCCACAGGCGGTAGCGCCACGTGAAGTCGCCGGCGCGCCCGATGGTCATGGAATCGCCGACGCACATGAAACGCATGGCGCCATCATGGCGGATCATGGCTCCGGCCTGCGACGTGACGATGGACACTTGTGCCATGCGTTCGTACCGACTGACCGTTCTCGCCGCCGCCGCGCTCCTGTCCTTCGCGGCGGCCGCGCCCGCCGTGGCCGACGACGGGGAAGCCGACCGGAGCTTCACGATCGAGGATCCGCGGATCACCGAGTCCAGCGGCCTGGCGGCCAGCCGCGCCCACCCGGGGATCTACTGGACGCACAACGACAGCGACGACGGGCCGTACGTCTTCGCCGTCGACTCCCGCACCGGGAAGACCGTCGCGCGGATCACGATGAAGGGTGTGGGCGCGCCCCGGGACGTCGAGGCGATCTCGCTCGGACCCGACGGGAACCTGTACGTCGGTGACATCGGCGACAACCTGAACGGCAGCTGGGACCACGTCTGGATCTACCGCTTCCCCGAGCCGAAGGAGCTCCGGGACGCGACGGTCCGGGCCACGCAGTTCGACGTGACGTACGCCGACGGCCCGCGCAACGCCGAGGCGCTGATGGTCCACCCGAAGACCGGCCGGGTGTACATCGCGTCGAAGAACGAGGACGGCGGCGGGCTGTACGAGGGCCCCGCGAAGCTCACGACCGGCGGGAACAACGTGTTCCGGCGGGTCGGGGAGGTGCCGTGGGTGACGGACGGGGCGTTCTCGCCCGACGGCAAGGAGCTGGTGCTGCGCTCGTACTTCAGCGCGCGCGGCTGGGCGTTCGCGAACGGCAGGCTCGGCAAGGACTACCCGGTCCAGGCCCCGCTGCTGCCGCAGGCCGAGTCGGTGACGTACACGGCGGACGGTTCGGCGCTGATGTACGGCTCCGAGGGGGAGCAGAGCAGCGTCGAGCGGGTGGACCTGAAGAAGGCCGGGGACGACGGGCCCGCGCGGGCCGGTGGCACGTCCCCGTCGTCCGGCGGGGCGGGTGGTTCCGGGGACGGGAGCGGAGTGCCGGTGAAGGGCACCACGCTGACCGGGGTCGCCGTGCTTGCCGGGATCGGGCTGCTGCTGTTCCTGGGCAGGCGCCGCAGCCGGCGCTGACTTGCCCCGGTGGCGCGACCCGAGGGTCACGTTTCGAGCGGGCGGACCTCGTAGTGCAAGGTGCGGTCGCGCTTGATCCGGTGGGCGAGCGGGACGAGGACGCCGTGCATGACGGGGTACTTGCGGGACAGCATCCGGGCGGCGTGCGTGTTCTCCCTCGAGCCTGCCTGGAGGAGCCGGGCGTGCGCGGCGATCTGCGGTCCCGTAGGCCTGCCGCGCACCGTGCAGGGGCCGATGCGCACGGTGGGATGGTTGCGCATCCGCTCCACCTTCCACGCCGACGAGAACGTACGGATGAAGGCGTGGTCGCCCTCGACGGCGATGTTCACGGGGGTGTCGGCCTGCGTCCCGTCCTGGCGCCGCGTGCTGAGCAGGACGGCGTACTGCTTCACGAACGGCCTCAGCTCGGGAATCGTCTCCATACCTTCCATGGTCCGCCGCCCGGGCGTCGTGCTCATCCGCGCGGAAGTTGTCGAACGTGTGTTTCGGAGGTGGTGGCGGGCGCGGCATAGGGTGGCAGGCCTATGACGACCGACAACGGGCCCACGCCCTTCGCCACCACTCGCCTCGACGCACTGCCCCTGCGGGTGGCGTACGCGGACGAGATGGCCCGCGTGCTCGCCGATCCGGCCCTGCACACCTTCACCGGGGGTGCCCCGGAGGACGCGGACGCCCTGCGGGCCCGTTACGAACGGCAGACGGCCGGATCGCCGGACCCGGCCGAGCTGTGGTGGAACTGGGTGCTGCGGGTCCGGGACGAGGACCGCCTGGCGGGCTATGTGCAGGCGTCGGTGCGCGGCTCGCGCGCGGAGATCGCCTGGGTGACCGGGGCCGAGTGGCAGGGGCGGGGGTACGCCAAAGAGGCGGCGCGGGGTCTCGTCGCGCACCTGTTGGGCGGGGGAGCGGTCCGTACGGTCATCGCCCACATCCATCCCGAGCACGCCGCGTCCGCCGCGGTGGCCGCGGCGGCGGGGCTCATGCCAACCGGCGAGTGGGAGGACGGCGAGGAACGGTGGTGTCGGGACACCCCGGCGAGCTCCGTGTCCTCAATCGCCGGACGGGCTTGAATCGGCGGACGGGCTTGAATCGGCAGACTGGCTCGATTTCGCCCTGCCGGCCCCGATCAGTTCGGCGACGTCGAGGGTGACCTCGGCTCCGATCGACTCGGGAAGCGGGGCCTGCTGGCCGGGGGCGTACACCTCGTGGCGGTCATAGGTACCGCCGACGGGTTCCGTCAGGACGTGGACCCGGCTGTGCTTGCGGTCGAGGATCACGTAGACGGGGATCTTTGCCTCGGCGTACACCGCGACCTTGTGCCGCAGGTCGCCCTTGTAGTTGCTGGAGGTGACCTCCAGGACCAGGCGGAAGACGGCCGGGTCGTAGCAGTTGTTGTCGAGTCTGTGCGCGTCGAGATCGGCGTCGACGAGGGCGAGGTCGGGGATGGCGTAGTCCTCGGGACCGCCCGGCAGCCAGAGGCCGATGCCCTGGAGGACGACCGAGTCCCCGTCGTCGAGTCCGGCCGCGATGAACGGCCGCATGAGCTTGGTCAGGGCGCGGGCGTGCGGGCCGTCCGGGGATGGGGCCACGGTGATGACGCCTCCGATGATCTCGACGCGACGACCGGGAAGCTGCTCCGCGAGCTCGTTGGCTTCTTCGAGCAACGACAGCTCCGGCTCGTCTTCACAGGGGTGCTCGACTGCTGCTGCAGACATTGCGGGCCTCCTGGAATGGCTGGTGTCGAGAGCATCATCGTAGGACGGTACGGCCGCAGGCCCCGGCTCTGGCATATGCCACTCGGTCGAGTGAAGCAGAAACGGCCCTGCTCACCTCGCGGTGCGCAGGGCCGTTCCGGAACGTACGGACTACAGCTTCTCGATCACGTAGTCGATGCACGCCGTCAGCGCCTGCACGTCCGACGGGTCGATCGCCGGGAACATCGCCACGCGCAGCTGGTTGCGGCCCAGCTTGCGGTAAGGCTCCGTGTCGACGATGCCGTTGGCGCGGAGCACCTTGGCCACCGCGGCGGCGTCGATCTCGTCCGCGAAGTCGATCGTGCCGATGACCTGCGAGCGCTTGGCCGCGTCCGTGACGAACGGGGTCGCGTACTTCGACTCCTCGGCCCAGCCGTACAGGTGGCCGGAGGAGGCGGCCGTGCGGCCGGTGGTGAAGTCCAGGCCGCCCTGGGTGTTCATCCAGGTCAGCTGCTCGTTCAGGAGGAACAGCGTGGCGAGCGCCGGGGTGTTGTACGTCTGGTTCTTCAGGGAGTTGTCGATCGCCGTCGGCAGTGAGAAGAACTCCGGGACGTGCCGGCCGGAGGCGTGGACGCGGGCCGCGCGCTCCAGGGCCGCCGGGGAGAAGACGCCGATCCACAGGCCGCCGTCGGAGGCGAAGGACTTCTGCGGGGCGAAGTAGTAGACGTCCGTCTCGGTGATGTCGACGGGCAGACCGCCCGCGCCGGAGGTGGCGTCCACCAGGACCAGGGAGCCCTCGTCGGCGCCCGCGACGCGCTTGACCGGCGCCGCGACACCGGTCGAGGTCTCGTTGTGGGTGAAGGCGTAGACGTCGACGCCCGCCTCGGCCTTCGGGTCCGGGTGGGTGCCCGGGTCGGAGGCGATGACGGTCGGGTCGGCGAGCCACGGGGCGAGCTTGGCGGCCTTCGCGAACTTCGAGGAGAACTCGCCGAAGTTCAGGTGCTGGGACTTCGACTCGATCAGGCCGTGCGTCGCGACGTCCCAGAAGGCGGTGGAGCCGCCGTTGCCCAGGATCACCTCGTAGCCCTCGGGGAGGGAGAAGAGGTCGCGCACGCCGTCACGTACCGCGCCGACCAGGTTCTTCACCGGAGCCTGGCGGTGGGACGTACCGAGAAGAGAGGTGCCGGTGGCGGCCAGCGCGTCGAGCGCCTCCGTCCGCACCTTGGAAGGACCGGCGCCGAAGCGTCCGTCGGCGGGCTTGATGTCAGCGGGAATCTGGATGTCGGCCACGAGTCGGAGCGTAGCCGCTCGGTGCGGCGGCCACGCACCCTGTCCGTCGGATGAGACAGGGGATCCGACTCGTGGACCTTGGATGTACGTCCGTACGGGGCCGGTTCAGCCCAGTTCGACCGGCAGGTCGTACAGGTCGTTCTGGGTGACGATCGGCTTGTTCCGCAGCTCGGAGGCCGGTACGGCGAGCTCCAGCTCCGGGAAGCGCTCGTACAGGGCGGGGAGTGCGACCCCCGCCTCCAGGCGCGAGAGCGCCGCGCCCGGGCAGACGTGCGGGCCGTGGCCGAAGGCGATGTGGCGGTTGGGGGTGCGGGTCGCGTCGAACTCACCGGCCGTCGGGCCGTACTGCGCCTCGTCCCGGCCCAGCGCGCCGAACGACACGATCAGGGCCTCACCCTTGGGGAGGACCTTCTCCCCGACCGTCACGTCCTCCGTCGCGAACCGGATCAGGACGTGCGAGGTCGGGGTGTTCCAGCGCAGCGTCTCCTCGATCACGCTCTCCCACGGCAGCGCGCCGGAGAGGACCTGCTTGCGCTGCTCGGGGTGGGTCTCGAGCGCGACCACGGCGTTCACGATCAGGCTGATCGTGGTCTCGTGGCCCGCGGCGATGATCAGCTGGAGGGTGTTGACGATCTCCTCGTTGCTGAGGTGGTCGCCGTCCTCGGAGGCCGCGATCAGGGCGCTCGTCAGGTCGTCGCCCGGCTCGGCCCGCTTCGCGTCGACGATCTTCGTGAAGAGCGTGCCGAGGTCCGCCATCATCTGCGGGACCTCCTCCGGCGGCGTCTGCGTCGAGAAGAACTTCTCGAAGAGCTCCTTGAGCCGCGGGTGGTCGGCGCCGTCCACGCCCATCAGCTCGCTGATCACGTTCATCGGCAGCGGGTAGGCGAACTCCGCCTTCAGGTCGACCTTCTCGCCCTTGGGCAGCGCCGCGAGCCGGTCCAGGCTCGCGGTCGTCAGCGCCTCGATGCCCGCGCGCAGCCGCTCCACCCGCTTCACGGTGAGCGCCTGCGCGACCAGGGTGCGCAGCCGGCGGTGGTCGGCGCCGTCCACGGTCAGCATGGAGCGGCCCGGGTTGGCCAGGCCGATCAGCGGCCAGTCCATCGGGATCTCGCCGCGCTGCCAGGCACCCCAGACGTTGATGTCCTTCACGATCCGGGAGTCGGTCAGCAGCTGCCGGGCCTCCGCGTGGTGGGTGACCGCGTAGCAGTGCACCCCGCCGGGCAGCTCCACCTCGGCGAGCGGGCCCGCGGCGCGCAGTGCGGCGCTCTCGCCGTCGAGGTCGGCGACGAAGGGGTCGAGGGCGATCCGGGTCATATCTGGCCTCCGATGGCGGATCCTGTGGCGGGGGTGGGCGTGAAGGCGACGGGCAGGTCCGTCAGGCCCCGCAGCCACGGGGAGGGGCGTCGGGTGAGCTGTTCGGCGGGGACGTCGAGGTCGATGTCCGGGAGGCGGTCCAGCAGGACCTCGATGCCGGTACGGGCGATGACCTCGGCGGTCTCCTGGGCCGGGAACGGGCAGCGGTGCTCGCCGTGGCCGAAGGAGAGGAACGCGTTGTTCCCACCGGTCAGCGCCGAGCCGTCGGTGCGCACCTGCGGGTCGGCGTTGGCGGCGGCGAAGCCGAGGACCAGCAGGTCGCCCGCCTGGATGTGACGGCCCCCGAGGTGGGTGTCGCGGGCGGTCCAGCGCCCCGCGATGTTCTGCGTCGGGGTGTCCTCCCACAGGACCTCGTTCATCGCCTCGGCGACGCTGTGCCGGCCGCCGGAGAGCGAGGCGGCGAACCGGTCGTCGGTCAGCATCAGCCGCAGGGAGTTGCCCATCCAGTCCGCGGTCGGCTGGTGGCCGGCGGCCATCATGACCATGAGGTCCTGGGCGACCTCCTCGTCCGTGAAGCCGCCGGGGTCGGCCAGCATCCGGGTCGCGACGTCGTCGGCGGGCTCGGCGTGCTTGTCGGCCAGCAGCTGGAACATCGACGTGCCGAGGTGCTGCTGGCCTGCCAGGGCGCGTTCCCGGCCGTCGATCATGTCGTTGATCGAGCCGACGAGCGCGTCGCCGGTCTCGTCGCTGAATCCGTAGATCCGCGCCAGCACCCGGGCGGGGAGCAGCATCGCGTACTCGGCGATGATGTCGACCGCGCCCTTGGAGCAGAACCGGTCGATGAGTTCGTCGGCGAACTCCTCCGCGTACCGCTTGAGGGCGAACGGGTCGACGGCCTCCAGGGCGTTGCTGATCATCGCGGCGCGCTCGACGTGCCGGGGGCCGACCGTGTAGAGGATCGACGGCTGCTTGCGGCCGATCATGGGCAGCAGCGGCCAGTCGTCGGGGATGTGCTCCCACTGGCTCCACAGGTCGGAGTCGCGGCTGAACAGCACCGGGTCGCTGGTGACCTGGTGCAGTTCGCGGTAGCCGAGGACCAGCCAGGCCGGGATGCCGCCGTCCAGCACGATGGGGGCGACGGCGCCGTGGTCGCGGCGCATCTCCCGGTACAGCTGGGTGGGTTCGGTCTGGAACCGCGGACCCGACAGCGGTACGCGGTCGTGTGCCGGGCAGCCCGGGGGCGGTTCGGGGGGCTGGGTCACGGGGTGGGCTCCGGGGTCTTCTCCGGAGTGGTGTCCGGACGGGCGGCTGCGGAGGAGCTGACCTTGCCCCGGGAGAGGGCGTAGAGGTGCTCCACCAGCGTGATCAGGACGTACTTGCTGGAGGACCGGTCCCGGGCGTCGCACTCCACGAGCGGCACGTCGTCCGAGAGGTCGAGCGCCTCACGGATCTGCTGCTCGGTGTGGAGCGGGCCGCCGAAGTCGTTGCACGCGACGATGAACGGCGTGCCGTGGTGTTCCAGCCGGTCGATGGCGTACCAGGAGTCGGCGAGGCGCCGGGTGTCGACGAGGACGACCGCGCCCAGCGTCCCGGAGAACAGCCGGTCCCACAGGAACCAGAAGCGCTCCTGGCCGGGTGCGCCGAAGAGGTAGAGGACCGAGCGCGCGTCGAGCGTGATCCGGCCGAAGTCGAAGGCGACGGTCGTGGACGACTTCGACTGCACCCCGTCGAGGTGGTCGACGGCCTCGCCCGCGCGGGTCATCGTCTCCTCCGTGTTGAGCGGACGGATCTCGCTCACGGATCGGACCATGGTGGTCTTGCCGACCCCGAAGCCACCGACGACGACTATCTTCAGTCCGTTGTCGGCCGTGGCCTGCAGGGCGGCACGGTCAGAGGTTGCGGAGTCCAACGAGCACCTGTTCCAGGATGTCGGGGTCGGGGAGCCGGTCCGCGACACGGGCGGTACGGGGGTGGCGGGCGCTGATCCGGCCGGTGTCGAGCAGATCGCACAGCAGGATGCGCACGATGCTGACGGGCAGGTTCAGTCCGGCGGCGAGTTCGACGACCGCGGTGGGCCGTTCGCACATCCGCAGGATCGTGACGTGCTCCGACTGCATGCCGGGGGCCGGCTCGCACTCGGAGACCACCAGCGTCACCAGGTCGAAGGCGGCCGAATCGGACCGGCTGCGGCCACCGGTGAGGGTGTACAGCCGGTCCGGGTCGTCGTCCCGGCCGGGGCGGGGGCGGGGAGTCATACGGCCGCGGTTTCGGAGGCTTCGGCGGGCTCGCGCGGCGGGGCGACGAGGTGCTCGCCGAGCTGCTCCACGAGCTCGCTCATGTTGTGGCCGACGAGGCCGACGTCGGCGTCCTCGGACGCGACGACGGCGAGGTGGGCGCCGGCGCCCGCCTCCACGATGAACAGCACGCCGCCGTAGAACTCGGCCATCGCGGAACGTACGCCGCCGGTGCCGTCACCGAACTCGACGGACGCGCCGTGCGAGAGGCTCTGGATCCCGGCCGAGATCGCGGCCAGCTGGTCCGCCTGGTCGACGGAGAGCTCGGGGGTACGGCACAGCTTGAGGCCGTCCCTGGACAGCACGAGGGCGTGACGGGCGCCGGGGGTGCGCTCAAGGAGCCCCTCCAGCAGCCAGTTGAGCTTCTCGTCGGTGGTCGCGGTCATCGGGTGTTGCCTTCCGGGTGCGGGGAGTTGGGCCGTACGGCCTGGCGGAAGCTGCTGAAGCGGGCTGCCTGGGCCTTGGGGTCGGCGGTACGGGGCCGGGGGGTGGTGCCGTCCGCGGTCTCGGCGTCCGACGCGTCGGACGCCGCCCGGGCACGGGACTCGGCGGCGGCCAGGGTGCGGCCGCGCGAGCGCTTGGGCAGTCCGCTGTCGCCGAACCGGGGGAGTCCGCCGGTCGTGTCCGAGCCGGAGTCGGAGCGCAGGGGCTCCGGGGAGCGGGACGCGTCGGGGGACGTGTCCGGGGTGCCGGTGCGGTCGGCTCCGGAGGCGTGGACCGGCTCGGGCTCGCGCGGCGCGGGGATCACGGGGCCGGCGGCGGGCTCGGGGGCCGGCATCGGGGTGCGGGTGATGATCTCCTGCGGGAGCATCATCAGCGCGCCCGTGCCGCCGCGGGCGGAGGGCCGGAACGAGACGGTCAGTCCGTGCTTGCGGGCCAGCCGGCCGACGACGGCGAGGCCGAGCCGGGTGCCGGAGAGGCCGGTCAGGTCCTGGTTGACGGCGGAGACGGCGCGTTCGGCGCGGCGCAGCTGCACATCGCTCATGACGAGACCGCTGTCCTCGACGGTCAGCACGATGCCGGCCGGGACCTCCTCCACGTACACATGGACCTCGGCGGTGGGCGGCGAGAAGTTCGCGGCGTTGTCGAGGAGTTCGGCGAGTGCGTGCATGACGCCCTCGGCGGCGTGACCGGCGATGGCGACATCGCTGGTGGAGTGGAGACGGATCCGCTGGTATCCGCTGATCCGGCCCATCGCGCCGCGCAGGATGGACTCCATCACGATCGGCTTCGCCCAGCGCCGCCCGGAGCGGGCGCCGGTCAGCACGGCGATGGAGTCGGCCAGCCGGCCCGCCTGGGCGGTGCGGTGGTCCAGGTGCAGCAGATCGCCCAGGACGTCCTCGGCGGAGTGGCGGTGTTCCATGTCGCGCAGGTCGGCGAGCATGCTCGTCGCCAGTGCCTGCATCCGGCCCGCGGCGTTGGCGCAGGCGGCGACGGCGGCGGAGCGCTCGGTCTCACTGCGGGAGACGCGGGCCTTGAGCTTCGCGTTCTCCTTGGTGAGCCGCTCGGTTCCGGCCGCGGACTCCGCGACGACGCGGGCCGTCTCGGTGGCCGCTGCGGCCTTGATCCGGGCGGTCTCGGCGGTGAACCGCTGGGCGTCGGCGGCGGACGCCGACACCATCCGCGAGGTCTCGGCGGTGAACCGGCCGCTTTCGGCCGCGAGGAGCTCCCGCAGCCGGCGGGCCGTGGCGCGGGCGTGGACGGCGGTGGCGACGGCGGCGGAGAGCAGCACGGCGGCGGCGCTCGCCCCCCAGGCCACTGCGGTCCTGGCCGATTCGGGGGCGGCGGCGGCCGCCCACAGACACAGGGATCCGGTGAGGGCCACGGTGACCAGCAGGGCCAGTGCGGTCGGCCGGGTTGAGGGGCGCAATCGGAGTCCTTGGGGGGCGGACGGTGACGGATGGGACGGTTCGGGCGAGTCGGTACTGCGTCGAGCAAATGCGACAACTGGAACAGAAGATTCCCAGACAAGTCTCGGTCACTATATGAGAATTGACGATCTGTTTGGGAAGAACTTGTGGTGCTCTCTGTTTCGTTTATGTTCGCGAGTCCGACGTAATCCGACGTATTGACGTAATCGACGAAAACGCGCGGGGGCGTCGGCCGGGCCGTCCGGGAGGGCGGCATGCTGTCCGGATGGCACCTGGCACCCCTGAGAAGGCCGCCGCCGCGCACGGTGGCTCCCCGCGCGACGGCGCTCCCGCCGAGCTCGTCCGTGACCTGCGCGCTGCCGTGCGCGGAGCGGTGGAGTTCGACGCCACCGCACGGGCGCTGACGACGATGGACGCCTCCAACTACCGCCGGGTGCCGCTCGGTGTCGTCGCCCCGCGCGACGCCGACGACATCGCCGCCGCGCTCGCCGTCTGCCGCGCGCACCGGGTGCCCGTCGTGCCGCGCGGCGGCGGCACGTCCATCGCCGGGCAGGCCACCGGCACCGGAGTCGTCCTCGACCTCACCCGCCACCTCCGGTCGATCGTCGAGCTGGACCCCGGCTCCCGCACCGCCGTGGTCCAGCCGGGCGTCGTCCTGGACGACCTGCGGGCGGCCGCCGCCCCGCACGGGCTCACCTTCGGACCCGACCCCTCCACGCACAGCCGCTGCACCGTCGGCGGCATGATCGGCAACAACTCCTGCGGCTCGCACTCGGTCGCCTGGGGCACCACCGCCGACAACGTCCACGCCCTCACCGTCGCCCGCTACGGCGGCGGCACCCTCCGCCTGGCCCCGGGCGCCGAGGGCCCCGCCGGACTCCGCGAACTGACCGCCTCCCACCTCGCCCTCCTGCGCACCGGCTTCCCCGGACTCCCGCGCCGCATCTCCGGATACGCGCTGGACGCGCTGCTGCCCGAACGCGGCGCCGACACCGCCCGCGCGTTCTGCGGGAGCGAGGGCACGCTCGGCGTGGTGACGGAGGCGACGCTGCGGCTCGTCGAGGCACCCGCGGCCCGCGCCCTCGCCGTCCTCGGCTACGCCGACGAGTCGGCCGCCGCCGAGGCCGCCCCCGGCCTCCTCCCGCACCACTCGCTGACCGTCGAGGGCATGGCCGCCGACCTCGTACGCGAACCCGCAGGGCTGCCGCGCGGCGCCGCCTGGCTCTTCGTCGAGACCGGCGGCGCCACCCCGGCCGAGGCACGGGCGCACGCCGAACGGATCGCGCGGGCGGCCGCCGGGGGCGCGGTGGACACCGCCGTCGTCACCGACCCGGCCGGCCAGCGGGCGCTGTGGCGGATCAGGGAGGACGCGTCCGGCACCGCGACCCGGATGCCCGACGGCAGCGAGGCCTGGCCCGGCTGGGAGGACTGCGCGGTACCGCCCGCCCGGCTCGGCCCCTACCTCCGCGACTTCCGCGCCCTGCTCACCGAACACGGCCTGCGCGGCACCCCGTACGGGCACTTCGGCGACGGCTGCATCCACGTCCGCATCGACTTCGACCTCCTGACCGGGGACGGAGTGGCGCGTTTCCGCCGCTTCTCCGAGGAACTCGCCTCACTGGTCGTCGCCCACGGCGGCTCCCTGTCCGGCGAACACGGCGACGGCCAGGCGCGCGCCGAACTGCTCCCCCGGATGTACGGGGACGAACTCGTCGCACTCTTCGGCCGGTTCAAGGACCTCTGGGACCCCGACGGCGGCATGAACCCGGGCATCCTCGCCCGCCCGGCCCGTCTGGACGAGAACCTGCGCTTCGAGGTGCTCCCGAAACAGCCGGTCGACGTCGCGTTCGGCTACCCGCACGACGGCGGCGACTTCTCCGCGGCGGTGCGACGGTGCGTGGGCGTCGCCAAGTGCCGTACGAAGGAGGCCGCCGGCCCGTCCGTGATGTGCCCGTCCTTCCGCGCGACTGGCGAGGAGGCGCACTCGACGCGCGGCCGCGCCCGGCTGCTCCACGAGATGCTGGCCGGCACCGCGGGCGGGGTGATCACCGACGGCTGGCGCTCGACGGAGGTACGGGACGCGCTCGACCTGTGCCTGTCCTGCAAGGGCTGCCGCAGCGACTGCCCGGTGGGCGTCGACATGGCCACGTACAAGGCGGAGTTCCTGCACCACCACTACCGGCACCGGCTGCGCCCGGCCGCGCACTACGCGATGGGATGGCTGCCGCGCTGGCTGCGCCTCGCGTCCCCCTTCGCGGGCGCGCTGAACGCCCTGGCCCGGGTGCGCCCGCTCGCCGCCCTTGCCAAGCGGCTGGCGGGCATCGCGCCGGAGCGGGGGATTCCGGTCCTGGCGCGGGAGACGTTCACGCGGTGGCTGAACCGGCGCTGGGGCAAGGGGACGTTCATCCTCTCCAACGACCAGGTGGCCGTGGTCTGGCCCGACACCTTCACGGAGCACCTCTCGCCCGAGGTGGGCCGGGCGGCGGTCCGGGTCCTGGAGGCGACGGGCCGCAAGGCGCTCCCGGCCGGCCGCGGCCTGTGCTGCGGGCTCACGTACGTCTCGACCGGCCAGCTGACCCGGGCCCGCACGGTGATGCGCCGCACCCTGAAGCGGCTCGGCGGCATGCTCGGCGACCCCGTGATCGTCCTCGAACCGAGCTGCGCGGCGACGCTCCGCAACGACCTCCCGGAGCTGCTCCCCGACGACCCGCGCGCCGCCGAACTGGCCGCCTCGGTCCACACCCTGGCGGAGTACCTGGAGAAGTACGCCCCCGACTGGCGGCCCCCGCGGCTGGACCGCCCGGTCACCGGCCAGACGCACTGCCACCAGCACGCGGTCCTGGGCGACGGGGCGGACCGGCGGCTGAGGGAACGGGCCGGTCTGAAGGGCGAGTTGACGGGCGGCTGCTGCGGCCTGGCCGGCAACTTCGGCTTCGAGCGGGGGCACTGGGAGGTTTCGGTGGCCTGCGCGGAGGACCAGCTGCTGCCGGCGGTACGGGACGCGCCGCCGGACGCGGAGGTCCTGGCGGACGGGTTCTCGTGCCGGACGCAGCTGGCGCAGCTGGGCGGGGTGCGGGGGCGGCACCTGGCGGAGGTACTGGCCGAGGGGCTGGACCCGGGGGCTCCGCCCCCGGACCCCCGCTCCTCAGTCGCCGGAGGGGCTTGAGTTCGCCGCCTCCACCACCGCGGCGACCAGCCGGACGTTCTCCGGGGCCGCCCCGCCCGGGAACGCGAACCGTCGGCGTGTGTAGCCGTACGCGATCCCGTTCGACGGGTCCGCGAACGCCTGGGAGCCCGCCGCGCCGCAGTGGCCGAACGCGCCCTCGCCCAGCGACGGGTAGAGCATGCGCGGGCGCTCGAAGCCGAGGCCGAAGTGGTCCACCTCGTCGGTCACCCGGTCGATGCCCGCCATGCTCAGGCGGGCGAACTCGGTCCGGGTCTCCGCCGTGAGGAGCGGGGGCCGGCCGGCGAACTCGCCGAGCGTGGCCGCGTACATCCCGGCCAGCGCGCGCGCCGAGCCGACGCCGCCCACCGACGCCGGGCCGAGCGCCCGTACGGACGGGGTGTTGATCCAGGCGACGGTATCCGTCGGGACGTTGAAGGCCACCGCCTGGAGGCCCTTCGGGTCGAAGGGGCGGGCGGCGAACTCGGCCTTCTGCTCCGGTGTCGGATTCATGGACCGGACGGGGAGGTAGCGGGGCTCCAGCTCCGCGGGCTGGCCGAGGTAGAGGTCGAGGCCGTACGGGGCGCGGACGCGCTCCTCGAACAGTTCCTGGATCGAACGGCCGGTGACCCGCCGCACCACCTCGCCGGTCAGCGCGCCGATCACGAACGCGTGGTAGCCGAACTCCTTGCCGGGCTCCCAGAACGGGGCCTGCCCGGCGAGCCGGGCGGCGATCACCCGGTCGTCGGCCAGCTCGTCCAGGAGGAAGCCGCCCTCGACGCCGATCACCCCGGAGCGGTGGCCCAGCAGCTCCCGCAGCGTCAGTGCGCCCTTGCCCTCGGCCGCGAACTCCGGCCAGTACGAGGCGACCGTGCGGTCCAGGTCGAGGATGCCGTCCTGCACGAGCAGGGCGACGACGAGGTGGGCCGCGCCCTTCGTGGAGGAGAAGACGGCGGGCAGCGAGTCGGCGTCGACGCCCTCGCCCGCCCAGAGGTCGACGACCCGGCGGCCGTTCCGGTACACGGTGAGCTGCGAGCCCGGCTCGTTGGGCTCCTCGGCGAGTACGGCGGCGAACTCGTCCCGTACGGCTTCGTAGCCGGCGGCCACGGTGCCGTGCACGGTGATTCCGCCCGAGTGGTGGTCCGACATGACTTCCCCCCTGTTCCGCGCGGCCCTCGCGCCTGTTCCACTGGACCCCAACTGCACACCTGTGCCGGGAAATTCCCTCATTCCCCGGCGTCCCGCGCCACGATCTCGCGGGCCAGTGCGGCGAGGTCGGCGAGCGCCGGATGGCCGGGTGCGTCGCGGCGGGCGAGCAGCACCGGGAGGGGCGGGGCGTCCACGAGCGGGCGGTAGGTGACCCCGGCGTGCGGGTGCATGGTCGCCGTGGACGCGGCCGAGACCCCGGTGCCGCGCCCCGCCGCGATGGCGGTCAGCCAGTCGTCGGTGTTGGCCACGGTCAGGGTGGCGGCGGGGCGGGCGGACGGCGGCCACAGATCGGGGGTGGTGGTGCCGGAGACGGTGTTCAGGACGACGGTGCCGGTCGCCAGATCGGCCAGCCGGAGCGTGGCGCGGGAGGCGAGCGGGCCGTCCGCCGCCACGGCCGCCACCCGCTCCTCCTCGTACAGCACCTCCGTGACGAGCCCGGGTGTCTCGACCGGGCCGCGCAGCAGCGCCGCGTCGACCTCGCCCCGGGTGAGTCCCGCGGTGCGGTCGTCGATGCGGCGCAGTTCCAGCGGGGTCCGCGGAAAGCGCTCCTGCCAGCTGCGGAGCAGCGGTGTGGTGTGCCGGCCGAACGCGGACCAGGCGTGTCCGAGTCGCAGCGGCCGCCGGCGCAGGTCCCCGGGGTCGAGGGCCGCGTCGAACGCGGCGACGGCAGTGGCCGCCCGGTCGCGGAAGGCGACGCCCTCGGGGGTGAGGGCCAGGTGGTGGGTGGAGCGGTCGACGAGGCGGATGCCGAGGTGGCGTTCCAGGGCGGCCAGGGTCCGGGACACGGCGGGCTGGGTGAGCCGGAGCCTGGCCGCGGCCCGGGTGACGCTCGACTCGTCCGCGACGGCGAGGAAGGCGCGGAGATGGCGGATCTCGACGGCGCGGCCGGTGTTCCCGGCGGATGGGCCCGTGCTCGGTACCGTGCTCATGCGTGTGGAGCATAACGGGAGCCCAATCGGTATTTCACGCGCCGCGCGCAGGTCCCTACGGTGGAGAGATGTGCTGCGGTGTGCGAGTGCAGTATCTTCAATTGGGCAGTGCACTGTAGTGGACTGCCATTCTCGGACCAGCTTCATGACCGTTACCTCCGAACCCAGAAGGACAGGCCACAGGTGAACGACCAGGGCACCGCCGCAGAGCCGGCCGCCGCAGTCTCCGTCCCCGAGGCGGTCACCGCCCTCGGTGAACAGGGCGGCCCCGCCGGCGGACGGCGCGGGGCGGCGCTCGCCCCGGTCGCGCTGGTGGTCGCGGGCGGGCTCTCCGTCCAGTTCGGCTCCGCCGTCGCGGTGCTCCTCATGCCGAAGGCCGGTGCGCTCGGCGTCGTCACGCTGCGCCTCGCCGCGGCCGCGCTCGTCCTGCTCGTCGTCTGCCGCCCGAAGCTGCGCGGCCACTCGCGCGCCGACTGGGGCACGGTGCTGGCCTTCGGCCTCGCCATGGGCGGCATGAACACGCTCTTCTACCAGGCCGCCGACCGCATCCCGCTGGGCGCCGCCGTCACCCTGGAGGTGCTGGGCCCGCTCGCCCTCTCGGTGTTCGCGTCGCGCCGGCTCGTCAACGTCGTCTGGGCCGGCCTCGCGCTGGGCGGGGTGCTCCTGCTGAGCGGCGGGGGGTTCGACCGGCTCGATCCGGTGGGCGCCGCCTACGCGCTCGGCGCCGGTGTCATGTGGGCGACGTACATCATCTTCAGCGCCCGCACCGGACGCCGCTTCCCGCAGGCCGACGGACTGGCCCTCGCGATGGTGGTGGCCGCCGTCCTCTCGCTGCCGCTCGGCATCATGGAGTCCGGCTCGAAGCTCCTGGTCCCGTCCACGCTCGGGCTGGGCGCGGCCGTCGCCCTGCTGAGCTCCGTCCTCCCGTACACCCTCGAACTCATGGCGCTGCGCCGGCTGCCCGCGCCCACCTTCGCGATCCTGATGAGCCTGGAGCCCGCGATCGCGGCCACGGCCGGCTTCCTCATCCTCGACCAGGCCCTCTCCACGACGGACGCCCTGGCCATCGCGCTGGTCATCGGGGCGAGCATGGGGGCCGTACGCAGTCAGGTGCGGGGCGCCCGGAAGAAGTGACGGCGGACCCGGCGCGGGCGCGGGCGGGTGATCCCGTTCGCCCTGCGCGGCCCGGATCCCGATCCTAGGCACTGTTTCTCGGATCATGCTCTGAGCCAGATGACGAGGGCTGCGAGGGTGACGGTGCCGAGGTAGATGTAGGCGCGTTTCTCGTAGCGGGTGGCGACGGCGCGGAAGCCTTTCAGGCGGTTGATTGCGCGTTCGACGGTGTTGCGCTTCTTGTATCGCTCGCTGTCGAAACCGGTGGGACGGCCGCCTCGGGAACCGCGATTCTTACGGTGTCTCTGCTGGTCTAGGCGTTCGGGGATGGTGTGCCGGATGCCGCGTCGCCGCAGGTAACGGCGGTTCTTTCGAGAGGTGTAGGCCTTGTCCGCCAGGACATGGTCGGGCCGAGTCCGGGGGCGGCCGACTCCGATGCGGGGCACGGAGACCTGCTCCAGCACTCGCTCGAACTGGGGGCCGTCACCGTAGTGTCCGGGTGTCAGGACAAGGGCGAGGGGCCGGCATCGCCCGTCGGCGGCAAGGTGGATCTTGGTGGTGAATCCGCCGCGGGAACGTCCCAGACACTCGCCGATCTGACCACTTCCTCCAGCCGGACCGTCAGATTCCTCAACACCGGATCGACCTGTTTCGTCCCCCCAGCGATCCCCTTTTGAGGGGCCGCGACCGCCGTCGCCTTGCGCGCGCCGGCGGCGTGCTGGTGGGCCCGCACAGCTGTCGAGTCCACTGAGACGTCCCAGTCGATCTGGCCCGCGGCGTCCTCGGCCGCCTGGATCCGCGACAGCAGCATCGTCCAAGTTCCATCCGCTGACCAGCGGCGATGGCGTTTGTAGACGGTCTCCCACGGCCCGAACCGCTCCGGTAGATCCCTCCACTGCACGCCCGTCCGGACCCGGTAGAGCACCCCGTTGATCACCCGACGGTGGTCACTCCACCGGCCCCCGCGGGCCCCACCAGGAGGCAAGAACGACTCCAGCCGGTACCACTCCGCATTCGTCAGATCACCACGTCCCATACACACAGCCTGACCCCAACACCCCACGCACGTCAGGAGATCCGAGAAACAGTGCCTAGGGTGGTCGCGAAGACCACCCTGGAGGAACACATGCCGGAACGCGACGATCTGCTCGCCCTCGTGACCGACCAGCGCACCAACTTTCTCTTCACCGTGGAGCGGCTCGACGACACGCAGGCCCGCGCCCGCACGACCGTGAGCGAGCTGACGCTCGGCGGTCTGCTCAAGCACCTCGGCCTCGTCCAGCGCAGCTGGCTGGACGTGATCGACGGCACCGCCCCGGCCGCGGTGGACTGGGCGGACCTCGACCCCGACGGCAACCGGATGACCGACGTGGAGACCCTGCCCGAGCTGCTGGAGGCCTTCCACGCGGCGGCGGCCGACTTCGACCGTACGGTGCGCGAGGAGGCCGACCTCGACCGCGAGGTCACACTGCCGGCGTACCCGTGGTCGCCCCCGGAGCCCGTCGTCTGGACGGTCCGCCGCGTCCTGTGGCACATCTTCCGCGAGATCGCCCACCACAGCGGCCACGCCGACATCATCCGCGAGGCGCTGGACGGTGCCAGCACCACGGCGAAGATGGCCGAGGCGGCGTCGAAGGGGCAGTAGCCGGGCGGGGACGCCCGGTCCCCGGGGCGCGGACCCTCACCCTCCACCCGCGCCCCGCACTCCGGGCCGTCCTGCGCTCAGAAAATCATGCAAGCGTGCTTGATTGTTTATCCTCCCCCTGGCAGGCTCCGGGGCACACCGCCACGCCCCGAGGGGAGCGCACCGTGTCCGATGCCTCAGCCGTGCTCGATGATCTGCGCAGCGAGAGCGAGGAACTCGACCTGCTCGTCGCCGGGTTGAACGCCCGGCAGTGGGCGGGGGCGACCCCGGCCGCAGGGTGGACGGTCGCCCATCAGGTGGCCCATCTGAGCTGGACCGACGAGGTCGCGCTGCTCTCCGTCACCGAGCCCGAACGGTTCGGCGACGAGGTGGCCAGGGCGATGAAGGACCCCGAGGGCTTCGTCGACCGGGCCGCGGACGAGGTCGTCACGGCGTACGCCCCGGACGCGCTGCTCGTCCGCTGGCGCACCGGCCGCGCCCGCCTCCAGGACGCACTGCGGGCGGCGCCCGCCGGGACCCGGTTCCCCTGGTACGGGCCGCCCATGAGCGTCGCCTCCATGGCGACCGGGCGGCTCATGGAGACCTGGGCGCACGGCCAGGACGTCGCCGACGCGCTGGGCGTCACCCGCACCCCCACCGCCCGGCTGCGGCACGTCGCACGGATCGGGGTGCGGGCCCGCGACTACGCCTTCCTCGTACGGGGGATCCAGGCGCCCACCGAGGAGTTCCGGGTGGAACTGGGCGCGCCCGACGGCGATCCGGTCGTCTTCGGGCCCGAGGACGCCGCCCAGCGGGTCACCGGCCCCCTCCACGACTTCTGCCTGCTCGTCACCCAGCGCGCCCACCGCGACGACCTCGCCGTCCGGGCCGAGGGCGCCGACGCCGACGCCTGGCTGGACATCGCGCAGGCCTTCGCCGGGCCCGCCGGAACAGGGCGGGCGCCGAAGGCGGACCGATGACCGCGCCGCCCGCCGCCAAGCCGCCCGTGAACGCCGCCCCGCCGCTGCGGATCGGCAACGCCTCCGGGTTCTACGGCGACCGCTTCGACGCCGTGCGCGAGATGCTCACCGGCGGCCCGCTCGACGTCCTCACCGGTGACTATCTCGCCGAGCTCACCATGCTCATCCTCGGCCGCAGCCGGCTCAAGGACCCCTCGCGCGGCTACGCCACCACCTTCCTGCGCCAGCTGGAGGAGGGGCTCGGGCTCGCCCACGAGCGCGGGGTGCGGATCGTCACCAACGCCGGCGGGCTCAACCCGGCCGGACTGGCCGACGCGGTGCGGGAGCTGGCCGGCAAGGTCGGTGTGCCCGTGCGCGTCGCCCACGTCGAGGGCGACAGCATCCCCGTACCCGACGGGTACCTCACCGCCAACGCCTACCTCGGCGGCGCGGGCATCGCCGCCTGTCTGCGGGCCGGTGCCGACGTCGTGGTCACCGGCCGGGTCACCGACGCCGCCCTCGTCACCGGACCCGCCGCCGCCCGCTTCGGCTGGGGCCCCGAGGACCACGACGCGCTCGCCGGAGCCGTCGTCGCCGGCCACGTGCTGGAGTGCGGCACCCAGGCCACCGGCGGGAACTACTCCTTCTTCCGGGGCCACGACGTCCGGCGCCCCGGCTTCCCCGTCGCCGAGATCCACGCCGACGGGACGTCCGTCATCACCAAGCACGACGGCACGGGCGGCGTCGTCGACCTCGGCACGGTCACCGCCCAGCTGCTCTACGAGACCGGCGGCGCCCGGTACGCCGGCCCCGACGTCACCGCCCGGCTCGACACCGTACGGCTGTCTTCCGACGGACCCGGCCGGGTCCGGATCTCCGGGGTGCGCGGCGAGGCCCCGCCGCCCACCCTCAAGGCCGGACTCACCCGGCTCGGCGGCTGGCGCAACGAGGTCGTCTTCGTCCTCACCGGCCTCGACATCGAGGACAAGGCCCGGCTGGTCAGGGACCAGTTCGCGGACGCGTTCGCGCGCGCCGGACGGCAGCCGGACGACGTGCGGTGGGAGCTGGCCCGTACCGACCGGGACGACGCCGGCACCGAGGAGACCGCGAGCGCCCTGCTCCGGCTCGTCGTCCGCGACCAGGACCCGGACGCCGTAGGGCGCGCCCTCTCCGGCGCCGCGATCGAGCTGGCCCTCGGCAGCTACCCGGGCTTCCACGTCACCGCCCCGCCCGGAAAGGGCGCGCCCTACGGGGTGTTCGAGGCCCGGTACGTACCGGCGGGAGACGTGACGCACGTCGCCGTGCTCCCGGACGGGCGGCGCGAGGTGCAGGAGCCGCCCGCCCGGACGCTGCCCCTCGTGGACGCCGAACAGCCGCCGCTGCCCGAGCCGTTGGCCGCGGGGCCCACCCGGTCCGCGCCGCTCGGGCTCGTCGCGGGGGCCCGCAGCGGGGACAAGGGCGGGGACGCCAACGTCGGGGTGTGGGTCCGGAGCGACGAGGCATGGCGGTGGCTGGCCCACGAGCTGACCGTCGAGCGGTTCCGCGCACTCCTCCCGGAGACCGCCCCGCTCACCGTCGTACGCCAGGTCCTGCCGAACCTGCGCGCCCTGAACTTCACCGTCCACGGGCTGCTCGGCGAAGGGGTCGCCGCCCAGCACCGCTTCGACCCGCAGGCCAAGGCACTGGGGGAGTGGCTGCGCGCGCGCCGCCTGGAGATACCCGTGGCGCTGCTGGACAGTGCCGACGCACCGGAGGTGCACGCATGACCGTCCTGCCCACCGGGCTCGACACCGCGAGCCCCGACTACACCGCCAACCGTTCCGCGATGCTCGGCAAGCTCGCCGAACTGGACGCCGCGCACGCCAAGGCGCTGGAGGGCGGCGGCGAGAAGTACGTCGAGCGGCACCGGGCGCGCGGCAAGCTGCTGGCCCGCGAGCGGATCGAGCTGCTCGTCGACCGCGACACCCCGTTCCTGGAGCTGTCCCCGCTCGCCGCCTGGGGCAGCGACTATGCGGTCGGCGCCTCGCTCGTCACCGGGATCGGGGTGGTGTCGGGCGTGGAGTGCCTGATCACGGCCAACGACCCGACCGTACGCGGCGGCGCCTCCAACCCCTGGACGCTGAAGAAGGCCCTGCGGGCCAACGAGATCGCCTTCGCCAACCGGCTGCCCACCATCAGCCTGGTGGAGTCGGGAGGCGCCGACCTGCCCTCCCAGAAGGAGATCTTCATCCCGGGCGGGGCGCTCTTCCGCGACCTCACCCGGCTCTCCGCCGCCGGCATCCCGACCGTGGCCGTCGTCTTCGGGAACTCGACGGCCGGCGGGGCGTACGTCCCCGGGATGTCCGACCACACCGTCATGATCAAGGACCGGTCGAAGGTCTTCCTCGGCGGCCCGCCCCTGGTCAAGATGGCCACCGGCGAGGAGAGCGACGACGAGTCGCTCGGCGGCGCCGAGATGCACGCCCGCACCTCCGGCCTCGCCGACCACTTCGCCGTCGACGAGCAGGACGCCCTGCGCCAGGCCCGCCGCATCGTCGCCCGCCTCAACTGGCGCAAGGCGCAGCCCGATCCGGGACCGGCCGAACCGCCGAAGTACGACGAGGACGAGCTGCTCGGCATCGTGCCAGGGGACCTGAAGGTGCCGTTCGACCCGCGCGAGGTCATTGCCCGGCTGGTCGACGGCTCGGACTTCGACACGTTCAAACCGCTGTACGGGACCAGCCTGGTCACCGGCTGGGCCAGGCTGCACGGGTACCCCGTCGGCATCCTCGCCAACGCGCAGGGCGTGCTGTTCAGCGAGGAGTCGCAGAAGGCCGCCCAGTTCATCCAGCTCGCCAACCAGCGCGACATCCCGCTCCTGTTCCTGCACAACACCACCGGCTACATGGTCGGCAAGGAGTACGAGCAGGGCGGCATCATCAAGCACGGCGCGATGATGATCAACGCCGTCTCCAACTCCAGGGTCCCGCACCTGTCGGTCCTGATGGGCGCCTCGTACGGTGCCGGGCACTACGGCATGTGCGGCCGGGCCTACGACCCGCGCTTCCTGTTCGCCTGGCCCAGCAGCAAGTCCGCCGTCATGGGGCCGCAGCAGCTGGCCGGGGTGCTGTCCATCGTCGCCCGCGCGTCGGCCGCCGCGAAGGGCCGCCCGTACGACGACGAGGCGGACGCCGGACTGCGCGCCATGGTCGAGCAGCAGATCGAGGCCGAGTCCCTGCCGATGTTCCTGTCCGGGCGGCTGTACGACGACGGGGTGATCGACCCGCGCGACACCAGGACCGTCCTCGGGATGTGCCTGTCCGCCATCCACACCGCACCGGTCGAGGGCGCCCGCGGCGGCTTCGGCATCTTCCGGATGTGAGAAACCAGATGATCACCACTCTGCTCGTCGCCAACCGGGGCGAGATCGCCTGCCGGATCTTCCGCACCTGCCGTGCGCTCGGCATCGCGACCGTCGCCGTGTACTCCGACGCGGACGCCGACGCCCTGCACGTACGGGAGGCCGACACCGCCGTACGGCTGCCGGGGGCGGCCCCCGCCGACACGTATCTGCGCGGCGACCTCGTCGTCGCCGCCGCGCTCGCCGCGGGCGCCGACGCCGTCCACCCCGGGTACGGCTTCCTCTCCGAGAACGCCGGATTCGCCGCCGCCGTGCAGGACGCCGGGCTGCTCTGGGTGGGCCCGCCGGCCGGGGCCATCGAACTGATGGCGTCCAAGACCCGCGCCAAGGAGCTGATGGCCGCGGCCGGGGTTCCGCTGCTCGCCGCCGTCGACCCGGCGGCCGCCACCGCCGAGGACCTGCCGCTGCTGCTGAAGGCGGCTGCCGGAGGCGGCGGACGCGGCATGCGGATCGTCCGGGAACTGGGCGACCTGCCCGGTGAGCTGACGGCCGCGGCGGCCGAGGCGCTGTCCGCTTTCGGGGACGGCGAGGTCTTCGCCGAGCCGTACGTGGAGCGCGGCCGGCACGTCGAGGTCCAGGTCATGGCCGACGGGCACGACGGCGTCTGGGCACTCGGCACCCGCGACTGCTCCCTCCAGCGCCGCCACCAGAAGGTCATCGAGGAGGCCCCCGCGCCCGGTCTCACCTGCGCGCTCCGCGAGCGGCTGCACACCGCCGCCACGGCCGCCGCACGGGCCGTCGGATACCGGGGCGCCGGCACCGTCGAGTTCCTGGTCACCGCCGACGAACGGCCCTACTTCCTGGAGATGAACACCCGCCTCCAGGTCGAACACCCCGTCACGGAGGCCGTGTTCGGCCTCGACCTGGTGGCGCTGCAACTGCGGATCGCGGAGGGAGAACCGCTGCCCGCCGCCGAACCGCCCACGCCCGTCGGGCACGCCGTCGAGGCCCGGCTCTACGCCGAGGACCCGGCGCGTGACTGGCAGCCGCAGACCGGAGCACTGCTCTCGTTCGACGTGCCGGACGAGCCGGGTCTGCGCCTGGACACCGGCTACACCGGCGGCGACACCATCGGGGTGCACTACGACCCGATGCTCGCCAAGGTCATCGCCCACGCCCCCACCCGCACCGAAGCCGTCCGCCTCCTCGCCCGCGCCCTGGAGCGCGCCCGCATCCACGGCCCCGTCACCAACCGCGACCTGCTCGTACGCTCCCTGCGCCACCCGGACTACGTCGCCGCCCGCCTCGACACCGGTTTCTACGACCGGCACCTGGCCGCGATGGCCTCCGCGCCCGACGCGGCGGACGTGCGGCTGGCCGCCACCGCCGCCGCGCTCGCCGAGGCGGCCCGCAACGCCACATCGACCACCGCGGGCGGGTTCGTCCGCTTCGGCGCCTGGCGCAACGTCCCCTCTCAGCCCCAGCTCAGGAGCTACCGCAGCGAGCCGGACGGCCACGAGTACGCGATCGCCTACCGCACCACCCGTGACGGTGTGACCGTCGACGCGGAGGGCGTCCGCGTCGTCTCCGCGGGCCGCACGCGCGTCACCCTCGAACAGGAAGGCGTCACGAGGCACTTCCACATCCTCGGCCGCGACCGGCGGCTGTACGTGGACACCGCCACCGGCTCCCACGCCTTCACCGCGCTGCCCCGCTTCACCGACCCCGCCGCACGCACCGAACCCGGCTCCCTGCTCGCCCCGATGCCCGGCACCGTCGTCCGCCTCGCGGAGGGACTGGAGGCCGGGAGCACCGTCGAGGCCGGGCAGCCGCTGATCTGGCTGGAGGCGATGAAGATGGAGCACCGCATCCTCGCCCCCGCGTCCGGCACCCTCACCGCGCTCCACGCCGCACCCGGCCTCCAGGTGGAGGTCGGCGCCCTGCTCGCCGTCGTCACTGACGCACAGGAGGAACCGAACGCATGAGCACCGTCCTCGAAACCGAAGAGCACCAGGCCCTGCGCACCGCCGTCGCCGCCCTCGGCAAGCGGTACGGGCGCGACTACATGACGTCCGTCGTCCGCGACGGCGCCCACCCCCGCGAACTGTGGGCCGAGGCCGCCAAGCTGGGCTACCTCGGCGTGAACCTCCCCGAGGAGTACGGCGGCGGAGGCAGCGGCATGGCGGAACTCTCCATAGTCCTGGAGGAGTTGGGGGCAGCCGGCTCGCCGCTGCTCATGATGGTCGTCTCGCCGGCCATCTGCGGCACCGTGATAGCCCGCTTCGGCACCGACGCCCAGAAGCGGCAGTGGCTGCCCGGCCTCGCCGACGGCAGCCTCACCATGGCCTTCGGCATCACCGAACCCGACGCCGGCTCCAACTCCCACCGGATCACCACCACCGCCCGCCGCGACGGCGAGGACTGGGTGCTCACCGGGCGCAAGGTCTTCGTCTCCGGGGTCGACATCGCCGACGCCACCCTCATCGTCGGCCGCACCGAGGACGCCAGGTCGGGCAAGCTGAAGCCCTGCCTGTTCATCGTCCCGCGCGAGGCCCCCGGCTTCCTGCGCTCGCGGATCGACATGGAACTCCAGGCCCCGGAGAAGCAGTTCGAGCTGGTCCTCGACGACGTACGGCTGCCCGCCGACGCGCTGGTGGGAGACGAGGACGCGGGCCTGCTCCAGCTCTTCGCCGGGCTGAACCCCGAACGCATCATGACCGCCGCGTTCGGCATCGGCATGGGCCGCTACGCGCTCGGCCGCGCCGTCGAGTACGCGAAGACCCGGCAGGTGTGGAAGGAGCCCATCGGCGCCCACCAGGCCATCGCCCATCCCCTCGCCCAGGCCCACATCGAACTCGAACTGGCCCGGCTGATGATGCAGAAGGCCGCCCGGCTCTACGACGACGGCGACGACATCGGCGCGGGCGAGGCCGCCAACATGGCGAAGTACGCGGCCGGGGAGGCCTGCGTGAAGGCCGTCGACCAGGCCGTCCACACCCTCGGCGGCAACGGCCTCACCCGCGAGTACGGCCTCGGCTCCCTGATCACCGCGTCCCGGGTGGCCCGGATCGCGCCCGTCAGCCGGGAAATGATCCTGAACTACGTATCCCACCAGTCCCTGGGTCTCCCCAAGTCGTACTGACGCGGGCCATTCTGTCTCTCCACACCGTGCCGGGCCCGTCCCTCCCCGACCCCCGGGGGCGGCCCCGGCCACGGCACCGTACGCCATCTCCCCACGCGTCGTACGGGACGGCCCACCCGCCGTCCCGCCATTCCGCACCGAAGGGACCATCCGCCATGGTGTTCGTGTTCCGGAGCGACTATCCCGACGTCCAGCCACTCGACACGGCCATCCACGACGCCGTCCTGGGCCGGGCCGCCGAGGAGTTCGGCGACAACGTCGCCCTGATCGACGGGACGGACGACGCGAGCCGGCTCACATACCGGCAGCTCGACGGCTTCCACCGGAAGATATCCGCCGGTCTCGCCGCCGCCGGAGTCGCCAAGGGCGACGTCCTCGCCCTGCACAGCCCCAACACCATCGCCTACCCGGCGGTCTTCTTCGCCGCGACCCGGGCCGGTGCCACCGTCACCACCGTCCACCCGCTCGCCACCGCCGAGGAGTTCGCCAAACAGCTCCGCGACTCCTCCGCCCGCTGGATCGTCACCGTCTCCCCGCTCCTGGGCACGGCCCGCCGCGCCGCCGAACTCGTCGGCGGGATCCAGGAGATCTTCGTCTGCGACCAGGCCGACGGACACACCTCCGTCCTCGACATGCTGACCACCACCGCCCCCGAGCCGATGGTGACGATCGACCCGGCCGAGGACATCGCCGCCCTGCCGTACTCCTCCGGCACCACCGGCACCCCCAAGGGCGTCATGCTCACCCACCGCTCCATGGCCACCAACCTGGAGCAGCTGAGCCCCTTCATCCCCATGGGCCCCGGCCACCGCATCCTGGCCGTCCTGCCCTTCTTCCACATCTACGGGCTCACCGCCCTGATGAACGCGCCCCTGCGCACCGGCGCCACCGTCGTGGTCCTGCCGCGCTTCGACCTCGCCCAGTTCCTCGCCGCGATCGAGACGCACCGCATCAACGGGCTGTACGTGGCCCCGCCGATCGTGCTGGCCCTCGCCAAGCACCCGGTCGTCGACCGCTACGACCTGTCCTCGCTTGAGTACATCGTCAGCGCCGCCGCCCCGCTCGACGCGGACCTCGCCACCGCCTGCTCCCGGCGCCTGGGGCTGCCGCCCGTACGCCAGGCGTACGGGATGACGGAGCTCTCACCGGGCACCCACGTCGTCCCGCTCGCCGCGGAGAACCCGCCGCCCGGAGCCGTCGGCACGCTGCTGCCCAGCACCGAGATGCGGATCGTCTCGCTCGACGCCCCGGACGAGGACGCCGGAACCGGCACCGACGGCGAGATCCTCATCCGCGGCCCGCAGGTGATGAAGGGCTACCTGAACCGCCCCGAGGCCACCGCCGAGATGATCGACGCCGACGGCTGGGTGCACACCGGCGACATCGGCAGGGTCGACGAGGACGGCTGGCTGTTCGTCGTCGACCGGGTCAAGGAACTGATCAAGTACAAGGGCTACCAGGTGGCCCCCGCCGAACTCGAGGCGCTCCTCCTCACCCACCCCGCGATCGCCGACGCGGCCGTCATCGGCGTGTACGACGCCGACGGGAACGAGATCCCCAAGGCCTTCCTCGTCCGCCAGCCGGCCGCGCGGGACATCACCGCCGACGACGTCATGGTGTACGTCGCCGAGCGCGTCGCCCCGTACAAGAAGGTCCGGCAGACCGAGTTCATCGACGCGGTGCCGCGCGCCGCGTCCGGGAAGATCCTGCGCCGCGAACTGCGCGAAAGGGAGAAGCAGCAATGACCCTCGCCCCATCCACGCACGAGCGTGGCATCACCACCCTCACGCTCGACTCCCCGGCCAACCGCAACGCCCTGTCCGCACGCCTCGTGACCGGCCTGGCCGAGGCCCTCGGCACCTGCGCGGCGGACGCCGCCGTCCGGGCCGTGGTCCTCACCCACACCGGCAACACGTTCTGCGCGGGCGCCGACCTCACCGCCCCGGCCGACCCGCACGCCTTCGTCGCCCTCCTGCGGCAGATCGTCACCCTTCCCAAACCGGTCGTCGCCCGGGTCACCGGCCACGTCCGGGCCGGCGGCCTCGGCCTCCTCGCCGCCTGCGACATCTCGGTCGCGGGACCCGGCTCCTCCTTCGCCCTGACCGAATCCCGCCTCGGCCTCGCCCCCGCTGTGATCTCCCTCCCGCTGCTGCCCCGCCTGGAGCCCCGGGCGGCGGCCCGCTACTACCTCACCGGCGAGCGCTTCGACGCGACGGAAGCCGCCAGGACCGGCCTCGTGAGCATCGCCGCCGAGGACGTGGACGAGGCGCTCGTACCGGTACTCGACGGACTGCGCAGAGCCTCGCCGCAGGGCCTGGCCGCATCGAAGGAGCTGGTCACGGCTACTGTGCGGGAGACTTTCGATCAGTACGCCGAAGACCTCATCGCCCGCTCCGCGGCACTCTTCGCCTCCGACGAGGCCCGGGAGGGGATGACGGCCTTCCTGGAACGACGGGACCCCGCATGGCTGCTGTGACACCGCCCAAGCAGGACCGCAGCCGCGCCACCCGGCAGAAGCTCCTCGAAGCCGCGGTCGCCTGCCTCGCCGAACATGGCTGGGCCGGCTCCACGGTCTCCGTGGTCGCGATGCGTGCCGGCGTCTCGCGCGGCGCCGCCCAGCACCACTTCCCGACCCGCGAGGACCTGTTCACCGGGGCCGTCGAATACGTCGCCGAGGAGCGCTCCGCCGCTCTGCGGGCCCTCCCCGACCAGGACCGTGCCGCGGTCGTCGCCGCCCTCGTCGACCTCTACACGGGCCCGCTGTTCCGCGCCGCCCTGCAACTCTGGGTCGCCGCCTCCAACGAGGAGCAGCTCCGCCCCCGCGTCACCGAACTGGAGGCCCGCGTCGGCCGCGAGACCCACCGCATCGCCGTCGGCCTCCTGCACGCCGACGAGTCCCGCCCCGGCGTGCGCGAAACGGTCCAGGGCCTCCTCGACATGGCCCGCGGCCTGGGCCTCGCCAACGTCCTCACCGACGACACGGCCCGCCGGCGGAGAGTCGTCACCCAGTGGGCAGCGCTGGTCGAGAACGCCCTGGGCTGAGAGGCCCACCGCGGCACAGCGTCCGCCGCCGGCCCCCGGATATCCTTCCTCGTCCTGAACAGGCCAGGGAGGTCCCGCACCATGAACAGCACCCCGTCACCCTTTCCCGACGACCTCCGCGTCACGGGGGAGGGCCTCGTCCTGCGCGACTGGGCGGAAGAGGATCTGGCCGCCATGCCCGGGCTGTTCGACCACCCCGACATCGCGTACTGGACGCCGATCGTCTCGCCGTTCGACGAAGCCGCCGCCCGGACCCGGCTGGACAGGGCCCGGCAGCTGCGGGCGGAGGGCACGTCCATCCTGCTCGCCATCACCCTCGACGGCGGCGCACCGCTCGGCGAGGTGATGCTGCGGCGCGCGCCCGAGGGCACGGAACTCGGTTACGCCGTCGGCCCGGCACACCGCGGCCAGGGGCTGGCCGCGCGGGCGGTGCGGCTGATGGCCGGCTACGCCTTCGAGGAGCTGGGCGTGGAGAACGTGATCCTCGAACTGGAGGCGGAGAACGCCGCCAGCGTCTCGGTGGCCAGGGCGACGGGCTTCCGGCTGCTCGGCGTGCCGCTGATCGAGGGGGAGGAGAAGGGGCGGCCGTACTCCTTGCAGACGTGGGGCCTAAACCGCCCCTAAGGGGTAATCAGCCCCAACATCTCGATCTGGACATTTAGGGGTTCATTTCCGGACCCTGAGGCCGTGGACGATTGCCCCGCGTGGCCGCCTGGGGGATCTTCGTAGAGCAAGAACAAGTGAGCAATGCATGGGATGACGGAATGGCCGCGCAGAGGTGGGAAAATACTTCTTCTCTACTCCTCATGCGTTCGGCCGCGACCACCGTCTTCCCGTTCGGGCATTGAATGAAGGGGAACTTGTGATCTCGAAGACGAAGAGGACGGCCCGTTCCGTGGGCGTGGCGATCGCCGCCACCGCGGCGGTCACGATGGTCATGCCCATGAGTAACGCCGCCGCCATCGACCACGTCGAATGCCGTGGCGGGGAGAACTTCCTGAAGGTCTGGTCCCACCTGGACGGTCGCACCAGCGTGGACTGCTACGCCAACAAGGGCCGGACCGGATTCGGCAACTGGTGGGTCGACCGGATCTCGACGGGCAACAACGATCTCATCTACTACGACGCGAACGGCGATTCCGTGCGCATCAACCGGTGGACCGACATCACGTTCCCGAACAATCCGCCGCGGGTCAAGGACATCGAAATCCTCTGATCCTCTTCGCGGCCGTCCCTTCGGGCCCGCACGCCTGCGCTCGAAGGCGGGTGGCCGCCGGCCGGGCACGCCGTCAAGGACGAGATGCCCGGCGCGCGGACACGGGAACGGGCGGTCAGCTGGTCCAGAGGACCGGGCTGTCGCTGTACGCGTCACCCTCCTCGAACGAGGCGGCCGCGATGGGATCGGTCTTCGTGGCGCTGAGCGAGCAGGTCTCGTACGACGCGCCCTTGGTGGTGAAGTCGCGCGGGGCCGTTTCGTTGTCGCACTTGCCCGGGAGGTCGCCGATCAGGATGACGCCCGTGGGGCCGCCGCCCTCCAGCCTGCCGCGCAGCCTCAGGGACGCGTACGACAGGTCGGTGCCGCTGACGTTCTCCACCTTCATGCGGATGTAGTAGGGCGTCATGCCCTTCGCCTTCGCGCCGAACGGGGCCATGTCGGCCTCGGCGCCCTTCTCGATCGCCGTAACGGTCACGGCGACGGTGCCCTTCTTCTCAGTTCCGTATGTGAACGGCAGGATCGCCCGGTCGCCTATCTTGAGCTTCGTGCCCGGTGCGGCGACGTCACCGCCGGCCGGTGCGCCGGCGTCGTCGCCGGGGTCCGCGGACGGGCTCTCGCTGCCCGGGTCGGACGACGCCGGGTCCGGCGATGCCGGGGCGGAGGCCGAGGGCGACTCCTGCGCCGATGACGAGTCCTCGCCGTCATTGCAGGCCGTGAGCCCGAGGGTCAGGGTGGTGAGGGCGACTGCGGTGACGATGCGTCCCTTGTGCGTCATTTTGACCTAACTGGCAATGAGGGCTGCCTCGTGCGACAGCCGGAACGTTCAACAACTGGGCGAAGCGCCCGGTCATGTGACCGGACGCGCCGGAGCGGCACGATCGCGGCGGTACGTCAACGAGGCGCGCCGCGTCGCCATCTCAGGCTGAGGCGGGAATGCCACAGGCTCGCCACAGACACGGCACAGGCGCGGCACAGGCATGGCCCGGCACGGCGCGAGACCGGGCAGAGGCGGACCCGGCCGCGCGGGTCGCGCGGGTCGCGCGGGCGGACGGATCAGCAGGCTGCGGCATCGGTCGGGGACAGCAGGTCGTAGCGGGCGATGCTCACGTTCTCCTTGAACGAGATCCCCACGTTCCCGACGGCGCCGCTCCCCTCGTACTGCGACCAGCTGATGGTCTTGATGTCGCCCGGCCCCACCTGCTTGCCGAGCGACATGATCATCAGGCGCCCGGTGCACGAGGAGGTGGAACTGCCGCCGCCGGAGGGCGGGTTCGCCGTGACCAGGGCCGATCCGTCGATGGTGAACCTCTGCTGGTCGACCGTCTCCACCGTGTAACCCCGCCTCTGCTTCGCCCCGTCGACGACGGTGGTGAAGGAGACGTCGAAATAGCCGACGTGGACGGTCACGGGCTTGCAGAGCTTCGGCGGCCCGCCGAACTCGATGGGCAGGTAAGCGGTCACGCTGCGCCCGCCCAGATTGCCGTCCAGCCAGCTCTTGTCACCCCGGACACAGGAAGGCGTGGCAGACGGAGGCGTCGTGGGGGTGGCGGCGCCGGAAGGCCGCGGGCTCGCAGACGTGGCCGAGGAGGCGCCCGGGGCGGCGGCGTCGCCGCTGTCACCGCCGCCGCAGCCGGAGAGGCCGATTGCTCCCGCCAGGACGGCGAGCAGGGCGATGGCCCGTAACGGTGCCGGTCCCGCCTGGTCAGTCACCGGACCATGCTGACCGAACGGCACAGACGAGTCAATGGCGCCCACACCGGCCGCGCCGCGGCGGCGACCGGCTGCCTCCGACGGGGTCGGGGCCGGCTGCGCGCCCCGCCGATACCGCACGGGCAACGAGCCGCCGGCCCCTGTGACCCCACGCGCTCGTGCCTCAGTTGCCCAGATCCGCCAGCTGCTCGTATCCGGGAATGTCCCGCGGGCTGCGCGTCCCCGGACCGACGTACTTCGCAGACGGCCGCACCAGGCGACCCGTCCGCTTCTGCTCCAGGATGTGCGCCGACCAGCCCGCCGTACGCGCACAGGTGAACATCGACGTGAACATGTGCGCCGGGACCTCCGCGAAGTCCAGCATGATCGCCGCCCAGAACTCCACGTTCGTCGCCAGCACCCGGTCCGGCCGCCGCGCGTGCAGCTCCTCCAGCGCGGCTTTCTCCAGCGCCTGCGCCACCTCGAACCTCGGCGCGCCCAGCTCCTCGGCGGTACGGCGCAGGACGCGCGCCCGCGGGTCCTCGGCGCGGTAGACGCGGTGGCCGAAGCCCATCAGGCGCTCGCCCCGGTCCAGGGCCTGCTTCACGTACGCGGTGGCGTCCCCGGTCCGCTCGATCTCCTCGATCATGCCGAGGACGCGGGAGGGCGCACCGCCGTGCAGCGGGCCCGACATCGCGCCGACCGCACCGGACAGGGCGGCGGCCACGTCGGCCCCGGTCGAGGCGATGACGCGGGCGGTGAACGTCGATGCGTTCATGCCGTGCTCGGCGGCCGACGTCCAGTACGCGTCGACGGCCTTCACATGCCGCGGATCCGGCTCACCGCGCCAGCGGATCATGAACCGCTCGACGACGGACCCCGCCTTGTCGATCTCGCTCTGCGGCACCATCGGCCGCCCCTGCCCGCGCGCGGACTGCGCGACGTACGACAGGGCCATGACCGCGGCCCGCGCCAGGTTGTCCCGCGCGGTCTGCTCGTCGATGTCCAGCAGCGGCTTCAGCCCCCACACGGGAGCGAGCATCGCCAGGGCGGACTGGACGTCCACCCGGATGTCCCCGGAGTGCACCGGGATCGGGAACGGCTCGGCCGGCGGCAGACCGGGGCTGAACGCCCCGTCGACCAGCAGCCCCCACACGTTCCCGAACGACACCTGGCCGACGAGATCCTCGATGTCGACGCCCCGGTACCGCAGCGAACCACCTTCCTTGTCGGGTTCGGCGATCTCCGTTTCGAACGCGACGACTCCTTCGAGTCCGGGTACGAAGTCGGACATCAGGCGGCTCCCTCGGTCGGCGGCTGCGGGCGGGCCCCAGGGCCCACCCAAGATACTGGCGGGTTCCGACGTGACCGGGAAGCGTGACATCCGGCACAGCTTCCCGTCGCACACAGGTCGGTCGGCGGACCTCCTCGCCCGGCGGACACGGCCGCTGCGGCAGGATGACCCCGTGCCCACCGCAGACTCCTCCTCCGATTCCACCACCGATCCGGCCGCGATGCGCGAGCAGTACCGGTCCGAGGCCTTCACCGAGGCCGGGCTCGCCGCCGGTCCGATGGAGCAGTTCGCCCGCTGGTTCCGGCAGATCGCGGCCGGCGGCGCGCTCCACGAGCCGAACGCCATGGTGGTGTCCACGGCGACCCCCGAGGGCCGCCCGTCCTCGCGCACCGTGCTGCTGAAGATGTACGACGAGCGGGGCTTCGTCTTCTTCACCAACTACGGCTCCCGCAAGGGCCGCGAACTCACGGCCAACCCGTACGTCTCGCTGCTCTTCCCCTGGCACCCGCTGGCCCGCCAGGTCGTCGTCACCGGCACCGCGTCCCGGGTCGCCCGCGAGGAGACGGTCGCCTACTTCCGGACCCGCCCGCACGGCTCCCAGCTGGGCGCCTGGGCGAGCGACCAGTCCGCGGTGATCGGCTCGCGCGAGGAACTCGTCGACCGTTACGAGGACCTCGCTGCCCGCTACCCGGAGGGCGAGAAGGTCCCGGCACCCCCGCACTGGGGCGGCTTCCGCGTCGTCCCCGACACGATCGAGTTCTGGCAGGGGCACGAGAACCGGCTCCACGACCGGCTGCGCTACGTCCGGGAGGACGGGAGCGCGGAAGGGGGCGCGGACGGGCGCGGCGAGGGGGCGTGGCGCGTCGAGCGGCTGTGCCCGTAGCCGAGCGCCCCGGACACGCAGAAACCCGCAGGCTCTGGTCCCTCCTTGCGGAGGAGCCGGCCGGACTTACCGGCGAGCCTGCGGGTCGGTGACTGCTTGGGATTGGCCGATGACCGGCCTGCACTGCAAGAGCGCGACAACGGGCGTCAGCCCGCAGTCACCTCACGAGTCCGAGAAGAAATCACTTCCGGAACACCTCCTTTCCCTACGTGTGGCTTCAGCCTAGGAAGGTCCGCGGCGGCGCACAACCGAATTATCGGGGCGATCGATTTCGGGGAAGTCGCTGTGTGCCGAGTCACGTTCGAGTTCAATGGTCTGACGTGCGGCAATGGCAGTCACGTCCTGCAGGGGGTCCCGGGATGAGTGCTTCCAGGAGCAGCGGAACGACCGACGCGCTCGGCCCGGAGCCGATTCCCGGGGCGGAGCTGCTGGCGGCCCTTCTCGACGGGATGGACGCCGCGCTGTGCGCCTTCGACGCGGACGGCACCGTCACCCACTGGAACCGCGAGGCCGAGCGGATTCTCGGCTGGTCCGCGGAGGAGGCCGTCGGGCGGCCGGGGTTCGCCGGGTGGGCCGTGCGGCGGGCCGACGCCGGTGAGGTGCAGGGGCGGCTGATGGCCGTCATGGACGGGCCGGGGCGGCAGGTGCACGAGTTCGCGCTGCTGCGCAAGGACGGCGGGCGGGTGCTCGTACGGACCCAGTCGGCCGGGGTGCGGGGCGCGGACGGGAAGCCCGCCGGGGTGTACTGCGCGTTCAGCGAGGTCCACGCGCAGATCGATCTGGAGCGGTCCATCGCGCTGAGCGAGGCGCTGTTCGAGGACGCGTCGTGGGGTGTGGTCCTCGTCGACGTGGACCTGCGGCCCACCGTCGTCAACGCGCACGCGGCCCGGGCGCTGGGCGGCGGCCGCACAACCCTGCTCGGCCGGCCGCTCGGCGAGCTGATCGTGCAGGGCGTGGAGGACCTGGAGGGCGCGCTCCAGCACGTACTGGCCGTGGGGGCGCCGTCCGCCCCCACCGAGCTGTGGGTGACGCTGCGGACGGCCGAGGGCGACCGGCGGCGCTGCTGGCGGAGCGGCTTCCTGCGGCTGGCATCGCCGCTCGCGGAGGAGCCGGTGCCGCTGGGCGTCGGCTGGCTGTTCCTGGACGTGACGGCGGCGAAGCTGGCGGCCCAGGAGGCGGACCGGGTGCGGTTCCGGGCCAGTCAGCTGCACCGGGCCTCGCGGTCCGCCGCCGAGTGCGAGGACCCGATGGAGGCGGCCACGTCGTCGCTGGACTACGCGCTCGCGGGCTTCGCCGACCACGCGCTCGTCGACCTGCTGGAGGGCGAGCGGCTGGTGCGCGCCGCGGGGACACCCGCCGACGCGCCGGGCCCGTGCCTGCCGGTCGCCGGGGGCGGCATCCCGCTGCGGTACGCGCCGGGGCACCCGGCCCTTCAGGCCGTGGACCGCACGGGCTCGGTGCGGGCCTCGGCCGGGGCCGGTACGGCGCAGGCGGCGGGGGAGTGGGCCGCGGAGCGGCGGTGGCCGTCCGACGCGGTGCACGCGCTCTGCGTGGTGCTGCGGAGCCGGGGGCGGACGCTGGGGGTGCTGACCTTCCTGCGCTCGTCCCACCGGGCCGCCTTCGAGCGCCCGGACGCGGTGTACGCGGAGAGCGTGGCGGACCGGGTGGCGGCATCGGTGGACCTGCACCGGGCGGTGGCGGGCGGCCGTACCGGCAGCCCCGGCCCGTCCGGCGACTGAGGACCGAGCCCTGGCCGGGGGCGGGCGCCCGCCCCACGACTCCGGCCGCCCCGCGGCGGCGCGGGCTCAGTGCCGGTAGAAGATCCGGTCCGCGTACTGCGTCATCACGCGGCCGTTCCACTCGTGGCCCCCGTCGACGTTGCCCGACCGCAGCATCGGCGGCTCCACGCCCCGCTCCAGCAGCTGCTCCGCCGCGGCGGCCATCATCGCCTGCATGATCGCGCTGGTGACGACCGTGGAGGCGGGACCGAAGGGTGCCTCGATGCCGTCGACGTCGAGCTCCGCGTCACCGATCGAGATCTTGCTGTCGAGGACGATGTCGCAGTGGTCCCGCAGGAAGCCGCCCGAACTGTGCCGGGACCGGGTGCCCGTCGCGTACGCGACCGAGGTGACGCCGATGACCTTCAGGCCCAGCGCGCGGGCGTTCATCGCCATCTCCACCGGCAGCGCGTTGCGCCCGGAGAGGGAGACGACGACGAGGACGTCGCCCGCGGTCGCGGGGCTGGAGTCGAGCACCGCGCCGGCGAGGCCGTCCACCCGCTCCAGGGCCGAGCCGAGGGTGGCAGGCATGACGTCGACGCCGAGGGCGCCCGGGACGACCATCAGGTTCATCAGGGCGAGACCGCCCGCGCGGTAGACGACGTCCTGGGCGGCCAGCGAGGAGTGGCCGGCGCCGAAGGCGAAGAGGCGGCCGCCCGCCACGACGGTGTCGGCGATCGCGGCGCCGGCGGCCGCGATGTTGCCGGACTCCTCGTCGCGCACGCGCTCCAGCAGGCCGATCGCTGCGTCGAAGAACTGACCGGCCAGCTTGCTTTCGCTCATCGAGGAGGACCTTTCCGGCGGGGTGGGGTGTCCATGGGGCGTCCGTACCGCGGATCACGTTGCGGTCTGGACCAGTGACATGTCAATACCGCAGGGCCCGCCCCCGGACGCGTCGGAGGCTCGCGGGAGGGCCCCGCGGCGGAGCTCGTTCGGACGGCGGGGCACGGTTGTCGGCGCTATGCGTCAGAATTGGACGAGGGCCAGCGCACGACTGCATCGAGGGGCACGAATGTCCGGACTGATCGACACAACGGAGATGTACCTCCGCACCATCCTCGAGCTCGAAGAGGAAGGCGTGGTCCCCATGCGCGCCCGGATCGCGGAACGGCTGGACCAGAGCGGTCCGACGGTCAGCCAGACGGTGGCGCGCATGGAGCGCGACGGCCTGGTGCAGGTCGCGGGCGACCGGCATCTGGAGCTGACGGAGGAGGGCCGCCGGCTGGCGACCCGGGTGATGCGCAAGCACCGGCTCGCCGAGTGCCTGCTCGTCGACGTGATCGGCCTGGAGTGGGAGCAGGTCCACGCCGAGGCATGTCGTTGGGAACATGTGATGAGCGAGGCCGTGGAGCGGCGGGTGCTGGAGCTGCTGCGCCACCCGACGGAGTCTCCGTACGGCAATCCCATCCCGGGCCTCGAGGAGCTGGGCGAGAAGGCCGAGGCCGACCCGTTCCTCGACGAGGGCATGGTGAGTCTGTCGGAGCTCGACCCGGGCGCCGACGGCAAGACGGTGGTGGTCCGCCGGATCGGTGAGCCGATCCAGACGGACGCCCAGCTGATGTACACGCTGCGTCGCGCGGGCGTGCAGCCCGGCTCGGTGGTCAGCGTGACCGAGTCGCCCGGCGGAGTGCTGGTCGGCAGCAGCGGCGAGGCGGCGGAGCTCGACGCCGAGGTCGCTTCGCACGTCTTCGTGGCCAAGCGCTAGAGAAGGGCCGCCGGGCGGTCCCGCGGAGCGCCCGGCGGTCTTCGGACCGCCGTGCGGTCCCGTGGACGGGCGGCGGTCTCAGGACGGGCGGCGGACGCTCAGCGGTGACCGTCGTCCGTTTTCCGTTTTTCCGTCCGGAATTGCAGCGCCCGGACGGATCGCGTGCCAGTCTGTCGCTGAGGGATACCTGAGAGTGTCGGCCGCCTGGCCGCGCGGTCGGGGAGGGGAGCAGGAAATGCGCCCGTCGTACTGGCATGTCCGGCCTGCGCACCGGGAGGCGGCTGTCGCGGTCCCGCAGGCCCTGTCCGCGGAAACCGCTCCGGCGAGGCGTCCGCCGTGCCCGCACGCCCCGGCGCACGCGCCTGTGAAGCGCGCCCCCGCACCCGGCCCCGCGACCGGCCCCGGAACGATGGATGGCCCCGGCGCCGCAAGGCGCCGGGGCCTGTCCTCCCCTGTTCCGACCTGGAGCCCCGAGCTCTCGAGGTCGGTCCCCGCGAGCCCTCATCCCCGAGTGGCCCGCCTCCCGGAGAAGATCTCCCCGCAGCGGCGGGCGTCAATCCTTGGAGGCGGTCACTCGAACGAGCGGTGTTGCGCGCCGGAACCCGGTTTTCGAATAAAGGTTCGATAGTCTGGCCGACGCGACCACAGGGTGATCGAGGGACCAGAAGGGGGTGCCAGACATATGGTGCAGCGCATCGATGTGACCGGAGCCGACGGCGTACGCCTCGCCGCCTGGGAGTTCGCCGACCCGCCCAAGGGGCGCGCGGAAACGGACCGCGCCGGGGGCGTCTTACTCCTCCACGGACTGATGGGCCGGGCCTCGCACTGGGCCTCCACCACCCGCTGGCTCGCCGAGCGGTACCGGGCGGTCGGCCTCGACCAGCGAGGACACGGCCGCAGCGAGAAACCGGCCGAGGGCCCGTACACCCGCGACGCGTACGTGGCGGATGCCGAGGCCGCGATCGAACAGCTCGGCCTCGCCCCCGTCACCCTCGTCGGGCACTCGATGGGCGCGCTCACCGCCTGGCAGCTCGCCGCGAAGCGCCCCGACCTCGTCCGGGCCCTGGTCATCTGCGACATGAGGGCCTCCGCGCTCGGCGCGGCCTCGCAGCGGGAGTGGGAGGACTGGTTCACCTCCTGGCCGGTCCCGTTCGCCACCCTCGCCGACGTACGGAAGTGGTTCGGCGAGGACGACCCCTGGGTCGAACACCCCAACCCCGCCCGCGGCGAGTTCTTCGCCGAGGTGATGGCCGAACGCGCCGACGGCTGGCGGCCCGTCTTCTCCCGCCGGCAGATGCTCCGCTCCCGCGCCACCTGGGTCTTCGACGCGCACTGGGAGGAGCTGGCCCAGGTCAGATGCCCCACCCTGGTGCTCCGCGGCCTCGACGGCGAACTGGGCCGGGCGGAGGCCCAGGAGATGGTCCGGGTGCTGCCCCGGGGACAGTACGCGGAGGTGGCCGACGCCGGGCACCTCGTCCACTACGACCAGCCCGAGGGCTGGCGCGCCGCCGTCGAACCCTTCCTCGAACAGCTCGCCGAGGACACCCGGGACGACCGGGAGCCGGTAGCTCCGTGAGCGGCGCGGCCGGGCACCCCGCTCGCCCGGCCGCCGCGCCCGTCACCCCTTGCTGACCGCCGTCAGGATCTCCGGCAGCCGGTCCGCCGTCCTGGGCGCGGCGATCCGCAGCCCGCCCCAGGCGATCAGCGCCCCGTAGCCGGCTCCCACCGGCAGCAGCAGCCACAGCAGGTTCTCCGCACCGTCGAGATGCAGCCAGATCGTCAGACCGATCAGCGGCGAGCACAGCAGCGCCGCCGAGACCATGCCGCCGAAGATCGAGATCCAGGCGAGCCCGGCCTGCCCGGGCGCCACGTTCTTGAACGCACCGTCCTGGGGCACCGAGTACGGGAAGTTCGCCGACGCCACCGCACCCGTCGCCAGCATCGCGCCCAGCAGGGCGAACGACAGCCCCATCACCCCCGGCAGCACCGTCCACTCCCCGAGCACCGCCGCCGTCAGGACCGTCACCAGCACCGTGTACGGGAGCGTGATCAGCAGCAGCGCCAGTGCGCGCGCCCGCAGTTCGAGGTACGCGTCGCGGGTCGAGGAGATCGTCAGGGCCACCATCCAGAAGGCGGAGGTGTCCTGGCCGAACTGGTTGTACATCTGGATGCCGAGCATCCCGGCGCCGAAGCACGCGAAGTAGACCGAGCCCGTGCCCTGCAACGCGTTGAGCAGCGGCACGATCAGCCCGATCGCGAGCGCCGTCACCCAGGCCGCCTTCGTCTTCGGGTCCCGTGCGACGTACCGCAGGCTGCGCTGCATCACCGTGCCCGTACGGCCCTCGGGGAACAGCCCCCACAGGCCCGAGCCGTCCGTGGCGGACTTCGTACGGGCCGGCTCCGCGGCCGACAGCGTCGAGCCGTCCGGCGCCGTCATCAGCTTCTCCAGGCTGCGCCGCCACACCACCACCAGCAGCACCAGCGCGGCCGCGGCCAGCAGCAGTTGCACGGCCGCCCGCCCGTAGGCCCCCTGGGACGCGGACTCCACGGAACCGATCGCGGAGGCGGGCGGCAGCCAGCGCACCACGTCCGCGGCCGGGTCGAGCGCGGAGAGGCCGCCGGCCCGGCCGAGCTTCTGCGCACCGAAGTTGACGATCTGGATCCCGACCGCGATCACCAGCCCGCTGAGCACCGCCAGGTCGCGGCCCTTGCGGGAGGTCAGCAGCCGGGTGTTGGCCGTGGCGACGGCCCGGGCCAGCGCGACGCAGACCAGCAGGGTCAGCGGGGCCGCCAGGACGGCGAACACGGCCGCGCCCGCGCCATGGGCCAGCGCGATCACCGAACCGGCCGTCAGGCAGAGGGTGAACAGCGGGCCGATGCCGACCAGCGAGGACACCAGGAGCGCCGTGATCAGGGGCCCCGGCCGCAGCGGAAGCATCACCAGACGGCTCGGGTCGAGGGTCTCGTCCCCGGCGGAGAAGAACAGCGGCATCACGGCCCAGCCGACCGCGAGGACTCCGGCCAGCAGCACGACGAGGGAGTCCGCGTGCGCGTGGCCGCGCAGGGCGATCAGCCCGATCAGCTGGCCCAGGGCGAGCAGCAGGGTGGCGACGACGGAGGCGATGTACACCGCCCGCCGGCCGGACGACTGCCGCAGACCGTTGCGGAGCAGGGCGAGCTTGAGGCGTACCAGGACGGGGATCAGTTCCCTGCCGCCCGCCGGGCCGGCCGTGCGGGGACCGGAGCCGGCGGGGGCGTCGAGCACGCTCATCGGGCACCGCCGAGCCAGTCCAGAGCGGCACCGTTGTCGCGGCCGCCCGCCCCGACGAGTTCCAGGAAGGCGTTCTGGAGCGAGGTCGCGTCGCCGCGGACCTGGGCGAGGGTGCCCTGGGCGCGGATGGTGCCCGCGGCCATCACGGCCACCCAGTCGCAGAGCGACTCGACGAGCTCCATCACATGGCTGGAGAAGACGACGGTCGCCCCCGAGCCGGTGTAGCGCTCCAGCACCCCGCGGATGGTCTGCGCCGACACGGGGTCGACGCCCTCGAACGGCTCGTCGAGGAAGAGGACTTCGGGGTTGTGCAGCAGCGCGGCCGCCAGCCCGATCTTCTTCCGCATGCCCGTCGAGTAGTCGATGACCAGTTTGTGCTGGGCGCCCGCCAGGTCCAGGACGTCCAGCAGCTGGGTGGCCCGGCTGTCCACCTCGGCACCGGGGAGGCCGCGCAGCCGGCCGGTGTAGGCGAGGAGTTCACGGCCCGAGAGGCGCTCGAAGAGCCGCAGACCCTCGGGCAGGACGCCGATGCGCGACTTCACCTCGACCGGGTCGCGCCAGACGTCCCGTCCACCGATCTCGATCCGGCCCAGGTCGGGGCGGAGCAGGCCGGTGACCATGGACAGGGTGGTGGTCTTGCCCGCGCCGTTGGGGCCCACCAGCCCGATGAACTTGCCCGCGGGCAGCTCCAGATCGATGCCGGCGACGGCGGTGTGGTCGCCGAACCGTTTCCACAGCCCCTCCACGCGTACCGCGGGCGGCGCCGCCCTCGGCACGTCGGGTGCGACGGCCCGGTCGGCCCCGTCGGTGTCTGCTGTCCGGTCCGGCATGATGAGCGCCCTTCGAAGTCCCCGTGGAGCGTCCCGGGCACGCCGGGACGCTCCTACTTGGGGACACCCTACGAAAGGCGCCCCCGCGCGTCGGCGGCTTCGCGCCCGCAGGCGTAGGCGAGCGGGCTGACGAGCTCCTCGACCTCGGGCAGCCAGCGGTTGGCGGTGGAGGGGCTGCGGGCCCACTGCACGACGCCCGAGCCCCCGACACGGGTCGGCGGGGCGGCGACGTAGTGGCCCTCGCCGATCCCGCGCAGCCCGATCGCCGCGGCGTTCCAGCCGACCTTCTGCACCAGGCCGTCGATCTTGGCGGCGGCGCCCGGCAGGACGAAGAACTGCATCCGGCGGTCGGGGGTGCGGGTGACCGGTCCGAGCGGCAGGCTCATCCGCTCCATCCGGGCCAGCGCGAGGAAGCCGGCGGACTCCGGTACGTCCACGGCGTCGAAGCCGCGCCCGGTGGGAAGCAGGATCGAGGCCCGGGGGTGCTGGGTCCACATCCGGCGGGCCGCCGCGCCGCTGCCGGTGGCGCGGCCCGCCCAGTCGGCCCGGGTCGGATGCGCGCCGGGCGCCGCGCAGCGGGCCTCGCCGCACGAGCAGCGCTCCGTGCCGCCGGCCGGCTCCAGCCAGCTGCCGGGGCACACGTCCCAGTGCCGCTCCTCCGCGTACCGCACCGCGGCGTCGAGCAGTTGCTCGACACGCTGCTGGGGGACCTGTACGGCTTCCATGACTCCGATGGGCTCTTCCACGCACAGCACAACTCCCGCCGCCACCTGGGGTTACGGGCGTGGCGAACGCGGTTACGGTCACTCGCTCCCGCATATGGGGCGCACCGATGCACCGGTGGGGGCGCGCGGGAGGAGTCGTGGCCCCGGGCGGGTAGTCCAGATACCGGAGATCCGGCGCAGTTCGCTCGGCATCCTAGGGTGCGTGCCGGGAGGAAACGCGAGAGACGCGATGAAAGTGACCAACACGATGAATCGGCGCATTTCTCAGACATATGCCGGGCAGTGATTCCTTTCACCGATCACTGCGGCCTCAGGGGGAGAAACATGGCAGCCAGGCCTCTCGTCGCACGCCAGCCGAACGAACGGCTCCAGGCGCTCATCCAGGAAGCCGGATGCTCCAACGCGGGCCTCGCCCGCCGCGTCAACATGGTCGGGGCCGAGCGCGGGCTCGACCTCCGCTACGACAAGACCTCCGTGGCCCGCTGGCTGCGCGGGCAGCAGCCGCGCGGCAGGGCGCCGGGCATCATCGCCGAGGCGCTCGGCCGCAAGCTGGGCCGTACGGTCACGATCGACGAGATCGGGATGGCCAACGGCAAGAACCTCGCCTCGGGCGTCGGCCTGCAGTTCGCCCCTACGGTGACCGGGGCCATCGAGCAGGTCTGCGAGCTCTGGCGCAGTGACGTCGGGCGCCGGGACTTCCTGTCCGGTTCCACCGTCGCGTCGTCGGCGCTGGTCGAGCCCAGCAGGGACTGGCTGATCAGCGGTGCGGACCCGCAGGTCGCGCGCGCGGCCGGGTCCCGGGTGGGGATGCCGGACGTGGAGGCGGTGCGGGCGACGACGGCCGCGCTGGTCGACCTGGACCACCGGTTCGGCAGCGGTCATGTGCGACCGGTCCTGGTGCACTACCTGAACAGCGTGGTCTCCGGGCTGCTCTCGGGGGCGTACCGCGAGTCGACCGGGCGGCAGCTGTTCGCGGCGGTGGCACGGCTCACCGAGCTCGCCGGGTACATGGCGATCGACACGGGCCAGCCGGGTCTGGCCCAGCGTTACTACATCCAGGCCCTGCGGCTCGCCCAGGCGGCGGGCGACCGGGCCTACGGGGGCTATGTGCTGGCCGCCTCGATGAGTCATCTCGCGGCCCAGCTCGGCAACCCGCGGGAGATCGCCCAACTGGCCCGCGCGGCCCAGGAAGGCGCGCGCGGACGGGTCACCCCGCGGGCGGAGGCGATGTTCTACGCGGCGGAGGCCCGGGGCCACGCCCTGCTCGGGGACGCCCGCACCAGCCAGGCGGTGGCGGGCCGGGCACTGACGGCACTGGAGCAGGCCGACCCGGACGACGGTGACGACCCCGACTGGATCGCGCACTTCGACCACGCGTATCTGGCCGACGAGCTGGCGCACTGCCACCGCGACCTCGGCCAGGCGGAGGCCGCCGCGCGCCGTGCGAAGGAGGCGCTGTCCGCTCTCCCGGAGACCCGCGCCCGCCGCCGCGGCATCGGGCTGGCCCTGCTGGCCGCGGCGCAGGTGCAGATGCGGGAGGTCGAGCAGGCCTGCCACACCGGGACGCGGGCGATGGAGCTGCTGGGCACGGTGCGCTCCAGCCGGGGAGCGGAGTATCTGGAGGACCTGCAGCAGCGCCTGGTGCCGTACGGGGACGAGCCCGCGGTACGGGAGTTCGGGGCCCGTCTGGAGCTTCAGGCGGCCTGACGGGAGGGGGTCCGCGGGGCCGGCCGGGCCCGGGTCCCCCTTAACTGCGTCTTAAGGCCGCAGGGTGTTACAGCCCGTGTGAAGGGGTGGTGAGTGACAACACGCGCTTGGCGAACGGCGGCAACCACCCGATAGCGTGAGCCGACGATTCCATAGGTTCACACGTAGGAGTCCCGGTGACACAGAGCGGACAGGGTGACGAGCAGCAGCTCCCTGCTGTACGACCCGCGCACGAGGGCGTCGTGCTGCCCGCGGGCGGCGGCGAGCCCTGGACGCCCGGGGGACCCGCCGACCAGGCGGCCCCGGCCGGCGGGCAGCCGTGGGGGCAGCCCTGGGGGCCGCAGGCGCCCCACCAGGACGCCGCGCCGCAGGATCAGGACCAGGGCCGGGGCGCGTACGGCCAGGACCAGGGCGCGTACGGACAGCAGCAGGGGCCGTACGGGCAGCAGCCGCAGCACGGGCAGTACGGCCAGGGACAGCAGCCCCCGGGATACGGCCAGGTTCCGCAGCCCCAGCAGCCGTCCCCGTACGCCCAGCCGCTGCCGCCCGAGGCCGCGCCCGGCGGGGACGCGGACGCCACGCAGTACATCGCACCGGTGCCGGGCGGTCCCGCGCCGGGCGGTCTGCCGCCGGAGAACCGCGCGGAGTCCACCCAGTTCCTGGGCCGCGCCCCGCAGCAGGGGTACCAGCAGTCCGCCGGTCAGGCCCCGCAGGGCGGCCAGGGCCACCACGGCCACCAGGACGCCGACGCCACCCAGTACATACCGCCGGTCCCCGGCGGCGCCCCGTACGGCATACGGCCCGGTGCGCCCGGTGAGCGGCAGCCGCCCGCCGAGTTCGACAACCTCTTCCGCAGCGAGGAGCCCGCGGGCGCCACGCAGCAGATGCCCCGGTTCGACCCCGCGCAGCAGCAGTACCAGGGCGGGCAGCCCCCGGCGTACCAGCAGGAACCCGGCTACGGCGGACCCGGGTACAACGGGCCCGGGTACTCCGGCCCCGAGGACGGGCTGCCGCAGGACGGCGGGGACGGCCGGCGCAAGAAGTCCGCGCACATCCCGCTGATCGCCGCGGTCGTCGTCGGCTGCGCCGTGATCGGTCTGGGGGCCGGTGCCCTGATGAGCGGGGGCGACGACGAGGGCAAGGACAACAAGGAGCCGGTGGCATCGGCGAGTTCGCCGGCCGCGCAGCCCTCCGGCAAGGCCGCTCCGGACCCGGCGAAGCCGCAGGCCGAGGAGCTCGACAAGCTGCTCGCCGACAGCAACAACAGCCGGGCCGCGGTCATCGGCGCGGTGGAGAAGGCCAAGACCTGCACCGACCTGGACAAGGCGGTGTCCGATCTCAAGGGCGCGGCCAAGCAGCGCCGCGACCTGGTGACGCGGCTCAAGGACCTGTCGGTCGACAAGCTCCCGGACAACGCCCAGTTGACCGCCTCGCTCACCAAGGCCTGGCAGGCGTCCGCGTCGGCGGACGACCACTACGCCGCCTGGGCGGCGCAGGCCAAGAGCAAGAAGGTGTGCAAGAAGGGCAGGGCCCGCCCGACCGCGCACTACCAGCAGGCCAACGTGCAGAGCGGCGAGGCGAGCAAGGCCAAGCGGCAGGCGTCCGGGCTGTGGAACACCATCGCGGTGAAGTACGGCCTGACGAAGCGTGAGGCCACCGCGCTCTGAGCGCGGTGGTGAAGGCCCCCGGCGCGGGATTCGGGGGCCGGCCGCCTCAGCCGGTCGCGCTGGCGTCCGACAGGGTCTCCGTCACGTCGACGAAGCCCTTCTTGTCGGCGACCAGCCGGCCGTCGCGCACCACCTGGAACGTCACCCTGCTGTTCACGATGCGCGGGTACGAGTCGGAGCCGATCATGTCCTCGTAGCGCCAGCGCAGCTCGGGCGTGAGGCCGCCGGTGCTGACGCGGACGCCCCCGTTGAGGGCCTTGGTGACCTTCCGCGCGGTGATCTCCGACTCGTTCATCGACTCGATGACCGACTTCAGCGCGGTGTACGCGATCCAGGTCGTCTGCACGCCCGTGTCGTCCGGGTCGATGCGGTTGTCGCCGAAGGCGTGCTTGCTGATCACCTTCCGCATCAGATCCCAGCGGGCATCGCCCGGGGCCGGGTACCAGCCGGTGACGTACGCGCCCTCGAACGGGCTCTCCCGGCCGCCGGTGCGGTCGATGAGCGGCTGGCCGATGCTGCCGAGGACCGACGAGATCCGCACCGACCCGCTCGCCGGCTCCAGCCGCCGGAACGAGTCGAAGAACGTCTCCGTGCGGTCGCCGAGCACGGCCGTCACACAGCCGCCGTCCGTGCCCGCTCCGGCGAGCGCACGCCCGGCCGCCCCGTCGTACGAGGTGGTCCCCTCCGCCGCCTGGACGTCCACCGGCGCACGCCGGCGGGCCTCGGTGAGACCGGTGCGCAGCAGCCAGGCCTGGCTGTCGCCGCCCAGCGTGTCCGGCCGCACCAGCGAGACCCGCTCGCAGGTGCGGGCCAGCTGCTTGGCGTTGCCCGCCAGGAGCGCCGACTGGCCGCCGGTGACCGGATAGGACATGTAGCTCCGGAACTCCTCCTCGGAGGCGCCGTAGCCGCCGATGTACGGAATCCCGGCGACTTCGAGCGGCGCCATGAACGAGCGCCCGTGCCGGCTGTAGGAGCCGAGGACGGCGACGGCCTTCTCCTTCACGGCCCGGCGGGCGCAGTTCCCCGCGCCGACCGAGGTGTCCTGCTCGTCGCAGGTGACGACGCGCAGCTCGTGTCCGCCGATGCCGCCCTCGCCGTTGATCCAGCGGGCGTACGTCTGCGCCATCGCGGTCATGCCCGCCATGTTGGCGGCGTCCGGTCCCGAGTCGCCGCCGGGCGCCCAGGTGACGACGGTGAGCGGCTCCCTGGAGTCCCCCGAGGCCCCAGGGAGCGCACCGCAGCCGGTCATCAGCAGCGCCCCTGCCGCCACCGCGCCGGTGAGCATTCCGATGGAGCGGGGGAAGGTGGGGCGTCGCCGTCCGGTCATGGACACAGACCCTTCCCGCCCCCGGGTAACGCCGCAGTGTGCTTCGTTCAACGCTCGGTGACGTCCAGGTGAATTACGGGGGGCCGTACGGGAGGCCGTAAAGGGAACGTACGATCGACAACCGTGCAGCAAGGTTCCGAGAACTCTTCCCGTCGCGGCCGTCGCTCCTCCACCATGGGCGGCATGCCGCTCAATGACATTCCGTGGTGGCGCTGGCGCAGCAACGTGCGCTCGGCGCTGCACATGCTCTCCGACCCCGTCTTCCATCACGAGTGCTGGCTGGCCGGCCGGGAGGGATACGGCGACGTCACCGACGCCGTGTACCGCCTGGTCGAGGACACCTGGCTCGACAACTGGTCCGCCGAGAAGTACGTCGGCACCGTCTTCCGGGACTCCGGCGAGGCGGCCCTCGTCGACGTCGCCGTGCTGCGGGTGCTGCGCATCATGCACCAGGTCGGCGCGGACGCCCCCGTCTCCGCCTACCTGGAGCATCACGGCTGGCCGGAGGCCGTCCGGGCCGCCCGCGAGGCCCATGTGCTGCTCGCCACGAACGACGGCGAGGACCCCGACGTCCCGCCGCGCTCGCTCGACGTGCTCCGCATCATGACCAGGACCGCCTGAACGGCGGACGGTGTGGCACGCTACGGGGATGACCGCGCCGCAGCCTGCTGACAACGCTCCCGAGCAGTACGTCCTCACTCTCTCGTGCCCCGACAAACAGGGCATCGTGCACGCCGTGTCGAGCTATCTCTTCATGACCGGCTGCAACATCGAGGACAGCCAGCAGTTCGGGGACCACGACACGGGTCTCTTCTTCATGCGCGTCCACTTCTCGGCGGACAGCCCGGTGACCCTGGACAAGCTCCGGGCGAGCTTCGCGGCGATCGGCGACTCCTTCCGGATGGACTGGCAGATCCACCGCTCGTCGGACCGGATGCGGGTCGTGCTGATGGTCAGCAAGTTCGGCCACTGCCTCAACGACCTGCTGTTCCGGTCCCGGATCGGGGCGCTGCCGGTCGAGATCGCGGCGGTCGTCTCCAACCACACGGACTTCGCCGAGCTCGTCGCCTCGTACGACGTGCCCTTCTGCCACATCCCCGTGAACAGGGAGAACAAGGCGGAGGCGGAGGCGCGGCTGCTGGAGCTGGTCCGCGAGGAGAACGTGGAACTGGTCGTCCTGGCCCGCTACATGCAGGTCCTCTCCGACGACCTGTGCAAGCAGCTGAGCGGCCGGATCATCAACATCCACCACTCGTTCCTGCCGAGCTTCAAGGGCGCCAAGCCGTACCACCAGGCGCACGACCGCGGCGTGAAGCTCATCGGTGCGACGGCGCACTACGTGACGGCCGACCTCGACGAGGGGCCGATCATCGAGCAGGAGGTCGAGCGGGTGGGCCACGGCGTGACCCCGGACCAGCTGGTCGCCATCGGACGCGACGTGGAGTGCCAGGCCCTGGCACGGGCCGTGAAGTGGCACGCGGAGCGGCGCATCCTGCTGAACGGCCGCCGCACGGTGATCTTCGCCTAGCGGACGCCTCAGAGCCTGCTGAGCGAGGCCGCGGCGAAGAGCACGTCCTGGATCGCCTCGCGGTCCCCGCGCTGTCCCGCCGCCGCCTCCACGGGCTGCACATGCCCCGCCACCAGCTGGCAGAACTCCACACCGTCCAGGGCGACCTGCGCCACCGTGTGATCGGGCGAGCCGACGGCGGCGGGGGAGTCCAGCGCGATGTACCAGTTGCCGCCGCCCGAACCCTCGACCTCCAGATGGAGCGAGCGCCCCGGGGAGCCCGCCGTCACCAGATGACGGGCCGGAGCGGCGAGCCCCGCCCTGCGCCGCTCGGCCAGTGCGGCCGGCAGCAGCCGCGCCGCGAGGTCGATCATCCGGTGGAGATGGGCGGCGGCGGGCGCCTCGTACGGGTAGTCCACCGCGTCGGCGATGTCACCGGCGTGCACCCAGCACTCGAAGGCGCGGTCCAGCAGCGCGTCCTGCAACGGCAGGGCGAAGTCGCCGTAGGAGACGGAGAGATCCGAGACACCGCGCCCCGCGAAGGACACCGTGCGGATGAGCGTGTGGCTCTGGTCGCGCCAGGGCTCGCGGACGGCCCGGGTCGGCGGCCGCCGGCCGGACGACCAGTACGTCTCCGTGCGCGGGGTGGGCGCGAGCGGCAGCCCGGCACCCCGGCGCGCTGTGCCCGGGACGCTCCCGGCGAGCGGGTCGTCGAGCCCGAGGGCGGTGCTGACCAGCCCGTCCACGGTCATCAGGTGGCCGATGACCCCGGCGACCGTCGTCTTCCGGTTCACCCCGCGCTCGTGCTCGAACCACTTCAGCCGCACCGGGGCGTGCCACTCCGAGTCGCCGATGTCACGCAGCAGCGCGTCGAGCCGGGCCGTCTCCGCGTCGTACGGAGAAGCCCACTCCGGGACCGGGATCTTGGCCGGACGGCGGGTCAGACAGCTGTCCAGCACCCGGGTCCGCAGCATCGGATCGAGGTCCAGCGTGCGGTCGGTGTGCAGCAGCCCGACCGCGTCGCGCAGCCGCAGCGCCTCGTCCGCACAGGCGGCGCACTCCGTGAGGTGCGCCTCCACGGCCTCCGTCTCCTCGGGCGAGCAGGCGGTCAGCGCCCACGCGCCGAGAAGGGCCTTCAGGACGCGGTGCGGCAGCACGAGCGGCTCCGGTTCCGGGGGCGGGGTGAGCCGGCTCGGGTCGAAGTCGTCGGCCGCGGCCCGCGGGCCCGGTATGCGGCCGGCACCCCGCACCTCGTCGCGCCCGGTCCCGTCCCTGCCGTCCGTGTCATCGCTCACAGCAGCCGCCCGTATCCGGGCGGCGACGAGCCCTCCAGCGGCCGGGTGTGGGCGGTCGACAGCAGCTGCAGCCCGAGCCGCAGCCGCCGGCGGGCCTCGTCCTCGGTGACGCCCAGATCGGTCGCGGTCTGCCGGTAGTCCCGCCGCTGGATGTACGCCAGCTCCAGCGCGGCCCGCAGCGGTGCGGGCATCGACGCGACGATGTAGTCGGCGCGGGCGGCGGCGGTGGCCCGGCGCACCCGCTCCTCCAGCTCGGCCGGGTCCACGACGGCCCCGTCGTACCCCTCGTCCTCCTGCGCCGCGGCGGTCCTGCGCAGCCGCTGCACGGACTCGCGGTGGGTGAGCCGGGCCACCCAGGCGCGCATCGAGCCCTGCTTGGGGTCGTAGGCGTCCGGGTTCTCCCACACGTAGGCGAAGACCTCGCGGGTGACGAGGTCGGCGGCGCTCTCGTCGTCGAGCATCCGGTTGGCCTGACTGTGCACGAGGGAGGCGAACCGGTCGTAGAGCTCGCCGAGCGCGGCCGCCTCGCCGCGGGCCAGCCGCTGCTGCATCCTGCGGTCCCAGCGGGGTGGTGCGTTTTTAGCCATCCGACCCCCAGCTCCGTTCCGTCAGGGCCCCTGGCCCTGTACCTCTCGTCACATCGAATGTAGTCGGCAAGGGTGACCGGGCACGCCCCTTTACGGCAAGTACGTCCCCGCGAGCGCCCTGGATGGTAGGGAATGCGGTGCCCCTCGGCGATGGAATCGGACCTGAAGTGATCATTTCTGCCCGAAACCCATCTGGGCCTTCCCGAGGGGGCCGGTGTTTCATGGGAGTGCACCGGGGCAGCCGCGAGGAGGAACGCAAACTTCCGGATCGTTTGGAATCCCCCGGAATCCCCGGAACGAGAGGCCCAGTCGCGTGAGCACACCTTGCCCACCTCCGGCCGAAACCACCCACGTCCCCTGGCTCGCCCAGGACCGTTCCCGCAAGCCGCTCAAAGTGGCCGAGACCGAACGTGACGGGTGGACCGTCCTCCACATGTACGGCGAGCTGGACCTGGTGACCTCACCCGTCGTCCGCCAGTCCGTCCATGACGCGGTCGCCGTCGGACGCCACGACGTCGTGCTCGACCTCTCCGAGGTCTTCTTCTGCGACTCCAGCGGCGTCGGCGTCCTCATCGCCTCCCGCCGCCTGATGCGCTCCTGCGGCGGCCGGCTGCGGCTGATCCTGCCCGCCCGCGGCGCGGAGGACGGCTCCCACGTCAACCGGGTGCTCGCGGCCCTCGGCGTACGCCGGCTGTTCGACGTCTACCCCGACTGGGACTCGGCCGTCGACGAGGAAGCCCAGCCACTCTCGGCCTGAGACGCCACCGCGGCCGGACATTAATACCGGGTTGTCACACCGGTGAAGCGCGTAAGTGACACGTGACGCCTGCGGGCGTCGTACGCTCCCCGCATGGACAGCGCAGAGTATGAGCGCAAGATCGCCTTCCGCTTCGCCGCCTTCGACCAGGACGGCAACGGATACATCGATCGCGCGGATTTCAACGCGGCCGCGGCCAGGCTGCTCACCGAATTCGGTACGACGGCCCGCTGCGACAAGGGCCAGGCGCTCTACACCGGGGCCGAGGCGTTCTGGCAGGGCATGGCGGGCATCGCCGACGTCGACGGGGACCAGCGGGTCACCCGTGAGGAGTTCGTGGGCGGTGCGGTGAAACGCCTCCGCGACAACCCCGAACGCTTCGCGGAGATCGCCCGCCCCTTCCTGCGCGCGGCGATCGCCGTCGCCGACCAGGACGACGACGGCGCGGCGGCGGTGCCGGCCGTGGAGCGCGCCCTGAGAGTCCTGGGCGCGAGCCAGGACGCGGCCGCGTTCGCGGCCCAGAGCCTGGACGCGGACCACGACGGCCGGATCGCGGAAACGGAAGCGGTGGCGGCGCTCGCCGCGTACTTCACGGTGATCGAGCCCGACGCGTAGCCCTTGGGCGGGCGGCGGCGCGTTTGCGTTGCGCCGGTCCTTGGTGCGGGGTTCCGTCCTCAATCGCCGGACGGGCTTGTTGGTGCGGGTTCCCCGCGACCCGGGGCGCCTGCCCCGGTGGGTGGGGGTCCGGTGCCCCTCCGGGGCGTCTCCTCAAACGACGAACGTTTCCAGCCCCACGCAGCGGGAGCCCGGAATCCGTTCGTCGTCCTGCGGGGACTCCCCTGCACGGCCCCGGACCCGGCCGCCTTGCGTCTGCGGCGTTCGTACCGCCGGGGTTCAGACGCACGCGAGAGTGGGTGGGGGCGTGCAGGGGGGTCCCCGCAGAAAAATGGCGTACTACCCGGCCCCCGCAACGTCTCCGGTCGCCACGCCAGTTTTTGAGGAGACGCCCCGGAGGGCCCCCACCCCCACCCACCGGACAAAGGCGCCCCGCGGGGCACCCGCACACAAGCCCGTCCGGCGATTGAGGACGGAACCCCGCCTCAACTGAACCGCGCACGCAACTGGTACTTCAGGACCTTGCGGAGCGCCTCGTTGCGGGGCAGTGCGTCGACCAGTTCCAGTTGTTCCGGGAGCTTGTGGACCGACAGGCCCTCGTCGCGCAGGTAGGCCGTCAGCTCGGGGAGGGTGAGGGGCGCGGCGTCCGGGGGCTGTTCCACCACCGCGCAGACGCGTTCGCCGCGCGTCTGGTCGGGGAGGCCGATCACCGCCGCGTCGCCCACGCCGGGGTGGCGGGCGAGGAGGTCCTCTATCTCCTTCGCCGAGATGTTCTCGCCCTTGCGGATGATGATGTCCTTCAGCCGCCCGGTGAGCACGAGGTGTCCGCTGGGCCGGACGTGCCCGACGTCGCCGGTGATGAGGAAGCCGTCGTCGTCGAAGGGGGAGGCGGAGGCCAGGTAGCCCTGGCAGACGGCCTCGCCCCGCAGTCGTACCTCGCCGTCCGTGCCGTACGGCAGTGGTTTGCCGTCCTCGTCGGTGATCCGGATCTCCATGCCCTCGGGCGGGCGCCCCTCCGTCTCGGCGAGGTGTTCCACCGTGTCGGCGGGGGCGCCCATCGTGATCATGGGGACCTCGGTCATGCCGTAGCCGTGGGTGAGCTGGACGCCCATCTCGCGGACCACCGCGTGGTAGACCTCGGGCGGCTTCGGGGCGCCGCCGCCCGCCAGGAGACGGAGGGTGGGGATGAGCGGGGTGTCCGGCGTCTTGCGCTGTTCGGTCAGGAACATGGAGTAGAACGCGGTGGATCCACCCGCGACGGTCACTCCGTGGCGCCGGTAGTCCGCGAGCGCGTCCGGCATCGCGAAGTGCTCGAACAGGACGGCGGGGAAGCCGTAGAGGAGGAGCATCACCGAGTAGTCGGGGCCGGCGACGTGGGCGAAGGGGAAGGCCATCGAGCCGATGTCGTCGGCCGACAGGTGCAGCGCGTGGGCCAGGCAGGAGCCGCCCGCGATGAGGCTGCGGTCGGTGTGCAGGACGCCCTTGGGGTCGGACGTGGTGCCCGAGGTCCAGTAGATCCAGCGCACCGGGGTGCCGTCGGCGGGCGGCGGGGGCAGGGTCGACGGGTCGCCGTCCGGGAGGGTGTCGTACGCCTCGATGATCCGCGGCGGGTGCGGGAGGTCCGCGGAGAGGCGGCCGGCCATCGCGGTGTGGTCGAAGCCGCGCCAGGTGCCGGGTACGGCGAAGTACTCCGCCTTCGACTCGCGCAGGGCGAAGCCGACCTCGCGGTCGCGGTAGAAGGGGATGACGGGTGTCTGCACCGCGCCGATCCGGGTCAGGGCGAAGGAGAGCAGGACTGTTTCCAGCCGGGTCGGCAGCTGCCAGGCGACGACGGTGCCGGGGCGTATCCCGGCGGCGTACAGGCCCGCCGCCACCCGTTCGGCACGGGTGCGCAGTTCGCCGAAGGTGAGTGTGCGGTCGCCCTGGATCAGGACGGCGCGGTCCGGGGTCAGGGCGGCCCGGCGTTCGATGAGCTCCCAGAAGGTGCGTGATGCACCCAGGGCGTGTGCGGTCTCGGTCACGGCGAACCCCTCACAGCTGACGGGTAGTCAGATCGTGCGGAGAGCGTAGAGCGCTGTGCCTTGTCGGTCCAGGGGTGCGGGGCTAGCCTGAGGGCGACGTCAATCTGACGGGTCATCAGAAACGTGTGCGCCGAAGGGGACACCATGACGGAACTGCCTCGGATCGTCAGCGTCGACGACCATGTGATCGAGCCGCCGCACCTCTTCTCGACCTGGCTGCCGGCCAAGTACCGCGAGCGCGGTCCGCAGCCGCTGACGGCGGGCATCGGGGAGCTGGCGTACACCGGGGGCAAGTACGTCATCACGATGGACCCGGACGGGCCGCCCACCGACTGGTGGATCTACGAGGACCTCAAGTTCCCGTACAAGCGGAACATCGCGGCGGTGGGGTTCGACCGCGACGACATGACGCTGGAGGGGATCACCCGGGCGGAGATGCGGCCCGGCTGCTGGGACCCCGTCGAACGGCTGAAGGACATGGATCTCAACCATGTCGAGGCGAGCCTCTGCTTCCCGACCTTCCCGCGGTTCTGCGGGCAGACCTTCGCCGAGGCGCACGACAAGGAGGTCGCGCTCGCCTGTGTGCGTGCGTACAACGACTGGATGGTCGAGGAGTGGTGCGGTGACAGCGGCGGCCGGCTGATCCCGCTGTGCATCATCCCGCTCTGGGACATCGACCTGGCGGTCGCCGAGATCAGGCGGAACGCGGCGCGCGGGGTGCGGGCGGTGACCTTCTCGGAGATCCCGACCCATCTGGGGCTGCCGTCGATCCACACCGGCTACTGGGACCCGTTCTTCGCCGTCTGCCAGGAGACCGGCACGGTGGTGAACATGCACATCGGGTCCAGCTCGCAGATGCCGGCCGCCTCCCCGGACGCCCCGCCCGCCGTCCAGGCCTCGCTCTCCTTCAACAACGCGATGGCCTCCATGATGGACTTCCTGTTCAGCGGGGTGCTGGTGAAGTACCCGAAGCTGAAGCTGGCGTACAGCGAGGGGCAGATGGGCTGGATCCCGTACGCCCTGGAGCGCGCCGACGACGTCTGGGAGGAGCACCGGGCCTGGGGCGGGGTGCGCGATCTGATCCCCGAGCCGCCGTCCACGTACTACTACCGGCAGATGTTCTGCTGCTTCTTCCGCGACAAGCACGGCGTCGCCTCGCTCGATGTGGTGGGGCGTGACAACGCGACGTTCGAGACCGACTATCCGCACGTCGACTCGACCTTCCCGCACACCAAGGAGGTCGCCCTCGACCACGTCAAGGGACTGGACGACGAGACCGTCTACAAACTGATGCGCGGCAACGCGATCCGGATGCTCGGCCTCGACCTCGACAAGTAGGCGTCATGGACCTCGCGTACACGGAGGAAGAGGAAGACTTCCGGGCGCGGCTGCGGGAGTGGCTGGGCTCGGTGCTCCCCGGGCTGCCCGGGAAGCCGGATCCCGGTGACTGGCCGGGGCGCCGGGCGTACGACGCCGGCTGGCAGCGGCTGTTGTACGACGCCGGGTACGCAGGCCTGCACTGGCCCGCCGACGCGGGCGGCCGGGGCGCCACCCCCACCCAGCACCTGATCTTCCTGGAGGAGACGGAACGGGCCGGGGCGCCCTACGTCGGGGCGAACTTCGTGGGGCTGCTGCACGCCGGGCCCACGATCGCCGCCGAGGGCACCGCGGAGCAGCGGGCGCGCTGGCTGCCGCCGGTGCTGCGCGGCGACGAGATGTGGTGCCAGGGCTTCAGCGAGCCGGACGCGGGCTCGGACCTGGCCTCGCTGCGGACCCGCGCGGTGCGCGACGGCGACGGCTACGTGGTGAGCGGGCAGAAGATCTGGACCTCGCACGCGGAGGTCGCCGACTGGTGCGAACTGCTGGTGCGGACGGATGCGGAGGCGCCGAAACACCGGGGCATCAGCTGGCTGGCGATGCGGATGGACAGCCCGGGCGTCACCGTCCGGCCGCTGCGCACGCTCGCCGGGTCCACCGAGTTCGCCGAGATGTTCCTGGACGAGGTGCGGGTGCCGGTCTCGCACCTCGTCGGAGCGGAGAACGACGGCTGGCGGGTCACCATGGTCACGCTCTCCTTCGAGCGCGGTACGGCGTTCGTCGGCGAGGTCGTCGCCTGCCGCCGCACCCTTGACGCGCTGGCCGCCGAGGCCCGCAGGAGCGGGCGCTGGGACGACGCGGTGCTGCGGCGGAGGCTGGGCAGGCTGGGCGCCGAGTTCCGGGCGCTGTGGCGGCTCACCCAGTGGAACGTCAGCGAGGCGCAGGCCAGTGGGGGAGTCCCCGGGATCGGCGGTTCGGTCTTCAAGCTGCGGTACTCGGAGGCCCGCCAGGAGCTGTACGAGGCGGCGGCCGAGGTGCTCGGCGCGGGCGACGCCCTCGATCTGGACCGGGAGTGGGTGCTGGACCGGCTCTCCTCGCTCTCGTACACGATCGCGGCCGGCACCTCGCAGATCCAGCGGAGCATCGTCGCCGAGCGGATACTCGGCCTGCCGAAGGGGCGGTGAGCGGACCGTGGACTTCCAGCTGTCGGAGGACCAGAGGGCGCTGCGGGCGGGGATACGGGAGCTGCTCGCGGGCCGGTTCGGCAGGGACCGGATGCGGGCGGCGCACGAAGGCGGCGGGGGAGTGGACCGCGCCCTGTGGCGGGAGCTCGGCAAGGCCGGGTTCTTCGCGCTGCGGCTGCCGGAGGCGGCGGGCGGCGTCGGTCTCGGGCTTCCGGAGTCCGTACTGATGTTCGAGGAGGTGGGGCGGGCGCTGCTGCCCGGCCCGCTGGCCGCGACCCAGCTGGCCGCTGGTGTCGTGAAGGGTGCGGCCGAGGGGGAGGCCGTGGTGGCGCTGGCGGAGCCGGGGCGGCCCGTGGAGCACCTGGACGGGGCCGATGCGCTGCTGGTGCTGGACGGGGACCGGACGCGGGTGCTGACCGGCGGGGTGCTGCGGCGGGTGGTGGACGGGGCCCGGCCCGTGCGGTCGCTCGATCCGGGTACGCCGCTGTGGCGGGTGCCCGGCCTGGCGGCGTACGAGGGCGAGGCGCTGCCGGACGGGGCGCGGCTGCGGTGCGAGGGCGCCCTGCTGGCCGCGGCCGAACAGCTCGGCGGTGCCGCCCGCAGCCTGGAGGCGGCGGTCCAACACGCCGGGGAGCGGCAACAGTTCGGGGCGCCGATCGGGGCGTTCCAGGCGGTCAAGCATCTGTGTGCCGGAATGCTGGTGCGGGCCGAACCGGCCCGCAGCGCCGTCTACGCGGCGGCGGTGACCGGGGATCCGGTGGAGGCCGCCGGGGCCAAGCTGCTCGCCGACCGGGCCGCCGTGGACAACGCCCGCGACTGCCTCCAGGTGCACGGCGGTATGGGCTTCACCTGGGAGGCGGATGTCCATCTGCGTCTCAAGCGGGCCTGGCTGCGGTCCGGGCAGTGGCTGACGGCGGCGGAGGCGGAGGAGGTGCTGGCGGCCGATCTGGGCCACTCCGGGGCAGGTGGGTGCCGGGCGCACGCATGTGACGCGACGGACCCCTGAGGTTCACGCTGCGGAGTGACGCAGCGCAGTCGGCAGGCGTCGATACCGGCTTGTGTCCTTTGCGTGATTCGTCACGGGCCGTCGTCGGTGCCGGGCTCGGGTACGCTCCGTTGGATGCGAGTGGTTCTGGAACCTGGCGATCCGGATGTGGCCTGTGCGGCTGCTCCGGTCCGCGAGAGGTGCCCTGCTCGTGATCCACGCGGAAGCGCCGGGCCAGCCGGGGAAGCGATTCCCGGGCATTTCGAGGCCGCCGGGCGTCCGTGTTCGACTCTCCGCAGCGCGCGTCGCACAGTATGCACCACGCGTACTCCTTCGCGATGGAATATGCCCGAAGCGCTTGTTGCGGTGACTGTACGTCAACCATGCTGTCTCGTAAGGGAATCACGTTCCGTGACCCTGAGGAGGCGCGAGGCGATGTGTCCGCCGGTTCGGATGGTGTGAGCGGTGCAGGTGCTTCAGGTTCAGTTGGAGGTCGGGCCCGACCCCGCGGAGGTCGGACGGGCCCGCAGATGGGCGCGTTCGAGGCTCGTCGGATCCGGGATAAGAGACGACGAGCCACTGGCCGAGACGCTCATCCTGCTCATCTCGGAGCTCGTCACCAACGCGGTCGTGCACACCGGCTGTCCGGCCGTGCTGCGCATGCTGTTCGGTTCGACGGGAGCGCCGGGTCACGCCGGGACCGTCCGCGTCGAGGTGGCCGACACCAGCTGCCGGCCGCCGCAGCAGCGGCACGCGGAGGGCGAGGACACCGGCGGCCGGGGCCTGGAGCTGGTCGACGGCCTGGCCGACCGCTGGGGCTGGCAGCCCGAGGGCGCGGGCAAGCGCATCTGGTGCGAGGTCGACCGGGGCATCCCGCTGATCCAGGTGCAGCTGCAGCCCGCCACCCACGGCGTGGGCGCGCAGGGTGTGCCCGAGCACGACGGCGTGAACCGTGAGGCGGGCGAGCGCGAGGCGGGCGCCGCGTACGAGACGTCGCACGCCGGCACCCACCGCGGTTAGGAACGCTCCCGGAGCCGCCGTGGCGCGTGCCCGGGCCGTGCGGGCCCGCGCCGGGGCGCGAGGGGTTGCGCCGGGGGGTCAGAGGATCGCGACCGGGGCGACCGGTGTGCCGGTGGCGCCGACGAACGGCTCCGGCATGGCGGAGAGCAGGAAGGCGTAGCGCTCCGACTCCGCACAGGCTGTGGACAAGGCCTCCAGGTTCCAGTTCTGGCCCTGCAGCATGCCCATCTCGACCAGGTCGAGCGCATGCACCCCCAGCCACAGGTCCTCGATCTCCGGCGGGAAGATCTCGAAGGTCAGCGTGTCATTGGCGACCGCGGCCACATCGCGGGCCCGGAACCACTCGGGCGTCCGGATCGACAGCCCCGGTGACGGATAGCCGTACGCGTTCTTGTCGCCGCTCAGATACACCTGCACCTGCCCCGTCCGTACGAGCACGATGTCCCCGGACCGCACCCTGACCCCGGCCAGCTCCTCGGCCGCGTCCAGGTCCTCGGGGGTGACGGCGTGACCGCCCGGCAGCCGGTCCACACCGTGGGTGCGGGCCACGTCGAGCAGGACCCCGCGCGAGACGATGTGCGGCGCCTTGTCGATGCCGCTGAACTGCGCCCCGCCGTGGGCGGTGATGGTGGCGGCGGGCCGGCCGTTGTAGATCTTCCCCGAGTGCGAGGCGTGGGTCAGCGCGTCCCAGTGGGTGGCGGCCTGGAGCCCCAGCACCGCGGTGTCGTCACTGGTGGCGACGGTGCCGGGGCCGAAGAGCTCCTGGTTGATCTGGACCATGGTGTGCAGCGGGTTGACCCGCCCCGGGATCAGGCCGCTCTGCACGCCGTCCTGCTGGAGCGGCAGCGCGAGCGGGACGCGCAGACCGCTGCGGACGGTGGCCGCGGCCTCCCGTACGACCTCGTCGGTGATCAGGTTGAGCGTCCCGATCTCGTCGTCGGCACCCCAGCGACCCCAGTTGTTCACGCGCTTGGAGAGGTCGTGGAACTCGGCCGGCAAAGACATGGCGCCTCCTGGGGCTTGTGCCGGTGGACCTGATGACCCATAGAATCTAACGGTCCGTCAGAAACCGCGGGAAGGGGCCGGGCATGGGGAACTTCTTGGCAGGCAAAGTGGTGGCCGTGACGGGTGCCGGGCGCGGCATCGGGCGGGCCGTCGCGCTCGCCGCGGCGGCCGAGGGGGCGAAGGTCGTGGTCAACGACTACGGCGTCTCCATCGAGGGCGGTGAGCCCGCCAGCGAGATAGCCGAGTCCGTCGTCAAGGAGATCGAGGCGGCGGGCGGCGAGGCGGTCGCGGTGGCGGACGACATCTCCACCATGGCCGGCGGGCAGCGGGTCGTGGACACCGCGCTCGCGCGGTTCGGCCGGATCGACGGCGTCGTGTGCGTGGCCGGCATCCTGCGCGAACGCATGCTGTTCAACATGTCCGAGGCCGAGTGGGACCCGGTGGTCGCCACGCACCTCAAGGGCACGTTCACCGTCTTCCGGGCGGCGTCGGCGGTCATGCGCAAGCAGGAGGGCGCCGGCACGCTGATCGGCTTCACCAGCGGAAACCACCAGGGCAGTGTGGCGCAGGCGAACTACAGCGCGGCCAAGGGCGGCATCATCTCGCTGGTCCGCAGCGCGGCGCTGGGCCTGCACAAGTACGGCGTCACGGCGAACGCGGTCGCGCCGGTGGCGCGTACCCGGATGTCCGCGAACGTCCCCATGGAGCTCAAGGAGATCGGTGAGCCGGAGGACGTCGCGGCCCTGGTCGTCTACCTGCTGAGCGAGCGGGCGCGCGCGGAGAAGATCACCGGCCAGGTGTACACGATCGCGGGCCCGAAGATCGCGGTCTGGGCCCAGCCGAGGGAGTTGCGCGCGGGGTACGCGGAGGGGGCGGCGTGGACTCCGGAACGCATCGCGGACTTCCTGCCCGGGACGGTCGGGACGGACCCGATGCCGATGCTGGCGCAGCTGGAGGAGATGGCGGCGGCGGCGAAGTCCGCGACACGTCCGAACGCGTAGGCCCGCCTGCGGGTGCCGCCTCTGTGGGGCGCGCATCCGGCCCCTCCCCGGGGGTGCTTGCCCCTGCGGGGCACGAGGCGCACGTCCAGCCCCTCCGGCGATTGAGGAGCGGGGGTGCGGGGGCGGAGCCCCCGGTGGGGGCCGAGCGGAGGAAGCCTCGTGCGGGCCGCGTCGCCGGGGCGCTGCCCCGGACCCCGGTCCTCAATCGCCGGACGGGCTTGAAGTGGCCCGTACGCGTACGGAATGGCGCGCCGCTCAACACGGCAGACGGGCTTGAAGTGGCCAGGTACGCGAAGGGAATGGCGCGCCGCTCAACACGGCAGACGGGCTTGATCTCGCCCGGGAACGTACGGAACACCACCGCCGAGCACGCGCTCGGCCTACCGAGGGAGCCGAGATGAGAGGCGTCGTCTTCGACGGCAAACGGACCGAGGTCGTCGACGACCTGGAGATACGTGACCCGGGCCCCGGCGAGGTGCTGGTGGCGGTGGCCGCGGCCGGGCTCTGCCACAGCGATCTGTCGGTGATCGACGGGACGATCCCGTTCCCGCTGCCCGTGGTGCTCGGGCACGAGGGCGCGGGAGTGGTCGAGGCGGTCGGCGCCGGCGTGAACCATGTCGCGCCCGGCGACCACGTCTCCCTGTCCACGCTCGCCAGCTGCGGCGCCTGCGCGCAGTGCGACCGGGGCCGGCCCACGATGTGCCGCAAGGCGATCGGGATGCCGGGGCAGCCGTTCTCGCGCGGCGGGAAGCCGCTGTACCAGTTCGCGTCCAACTCGGCCTTCGCCGAACGGACCCTGGTCAAGGCCGTGCAGGCGGTGAAGATCCCCGCCGACCTGCCCCTGACGTCGGCCGCCCTGATCGGCTGCGGGGTGCTGACGGGAGTCGGAGCCGTACTGAACCGGGCCAGGGTCGACCGCGGCGAGAGCGTCGTCGTGATCGGCACCGGCGGCATCGGGCTCAACGTGATCCAGGGCGCGCGGATCGCCGGCGCGCTGACGATCGTCGCCGTCGACAACAACCCGGACAAGGAGGCGGTGGCCCGGCAGTTCGGGGCCACGCACTTCCTCACCTCGGCCGACGGGGTCAAGGAGATCCTGCCGCACGGCGCCGACCACGCCTTCGAGTGCGTGGGCCGCACCGAGCTGATCCGTACCGCGATCGACCTGCTCGACCGGCACGGCCAGGCGATCCTGCTCGGCGTACCCGCGGCGACGGCCGAGGCCTCGTTCCTCGTCTCGTCGATGTACCTGGACAAGTCGATCCTGGGCTGCCGCTACGGCTCCTCGCGCCCGCAGCGGGACATCGCCCTGTACGCGGACCTGTACCGGGAGGGCCGGCTGCTGCTGGACGAACTCGTCACCGAGACCTACCCGGTGGAGGACTTCGCCAAGGCGGCGGACGACGCCCACCACGGGCGGGTGGCGCGGGGCGTGCTGGTCTTCTGAGCCCCGGCGGTGTCCTGAGGCCTCAGCCGGTCGCCACCGGCCTGTCGACCGCGCGGAACGTGCGCCGGTACACCGTCGGCGACACCCCCAGCGCCGCCTGCAGATGCTGCCGGAGCGAGGTGGGTGTGCCGAAGCCGGCGTCCCGGGCGATCCGGTCGATCGACAGGTCCGTGGACTCCAGCAGCCGGCGGGCCCGCTCCACCCGCTGCTGGGTCAGCCACTGGACCGGGCTGATCCCGACCTCCTCGCGGAAGCGGCGGGTGAACGTCCGGACGCTCATCGACTCCTGCTGCGCCATGTCGCGCAGCAGGATCGGCCGCTCCAGCCGCCCGAGCGCCCAGGCCCGTGCGGTGGTCGTGGCCGAGAACCCCGTGTCGGGGACCGGGCGCTGGATGTACTGGGCCTGGCCGCCGTCGCGGTGCGGCGGTACGACCGTGCGCCGGGCGACGTCGTTGGCGACGGCGGCGCCGTGGTCGCGGCGCACCATGTGCAGGCAGAGGTCGATGCCGGCGGCGACCCCGGCGGACGTCAGGACGTCCCCGTCGTCGATGAACAGGACGTCGGGGTCGACCCGGACGGCGGGAAAGAGCTTCTGGAAGTGGTCTGCGGACGACCAGTGCGTGGTGGCCGGCCGGCCGTCCAGGTATCCGGCTGCGGCGAGCACGTAGCTGCCGGTGCAGATCGACACCATCCGCGTGCCCGGCCTGATGTACGCGAACGCGGCGGCGAGTTCGGCGGTCAGCCGGCCCTCGGTGTAGACGGGGCCGAGTTCGTAGCTGGCGGGGATCACCACGGTGTCGGCCGTGGCGAGGGTCTCGGGGCCGTTCTCGACGGTGATCGTGAAGTCCGCGTCGGTGCGGACCGGGCCCGGCGGGCGGACCGAGCAGGTCACGACTTCGTAGAGTTTGCGGCCCCCGTTCAGCGGCTCGGAACCGAGCGAGCGGCCGAAAATCCTTTGGGGGATGCCCAGTTCGAAGGGGAGCAGCCCATCGAGGGCGAGAACGACGACGCGGTGCGGCACAGCGGACTCCCTTCACCCCTAGCTGGTATAGACCATAAGCTGATACATGTCATCGGTGTGAAGGAAATGTCAGCTGACCCCGCGCGCATTCCCGCCGCGGACCACGAGAGCGCTTTGCGCCATTCATCCCCTTTGTCGCCACAGGCTCCGTATGCTCCGGGGTTCCCGCAGCCGCCGCTGCCATCTCTGCCCGTCGAGCCGGAGCGGCTCTGGAACCGTAACTTCCGGCTCTTCTTCGTCGCCCGGACCGCCGCCCTCTTCGGCGACGGGATGATCCCGGTGGCCCTCACCGCGGGTCTGCTCGGTGCCGGGCGGCCGCACTCATCGGTGGGGTACGCGCTGGCCGCCTGGATGGGCCCGCTGGCGCTGTTCGTGCTCTTCGGCGGCGTCCTGGCGGATCGTTTCACCCCGCGCCGGATGATGATCATCGCCGATGCGCTGCGGCTGATCGGGGCCTCGGTGCTCGCGGTCTCGTTCGCCACCGGCAACCCGCCCCTCTGGGCGGTGTACGCGCTGAGCGCGGTGGCCGGTGTGGGCGCGGCCCTGTTCCAGCCGGGCGTCGCGTCGACCACGCCGCGCGTGGCCTCGGACGTGCAGCGGGCCAACGCGGTGCTGCGGGTCTCCGAGGCGCTGATGACCATGGCAGGTCCAGCGTTCGCGGGCGTGCTCGTCGGGCTGGCGAGCGCCGGGGCCGTCTATGCGGCGAACGCCTCGACGTTCCTCGTCTCCGGCGCCTGCCTCTTCCTGATGCGGCTGGCGCCCGCCCCGTCGGACGAGGCTGCGCGTGGCACGTTCGTCGCCGAACTGGTCGACGGGTGGCGTGAGTTCAGGGCGCGCAGCTGGCTGTGGGGAGTGATCGCGATCTGGACGGTGTACGGATTCACCGTGCTCGGTCCGATGCTGCCGCTGACCGCCATCGAGGTCACCGAGGCGCACGGCTCGGGGACGTACGGCGCGATGATGGCGGTGAACGGCGCGGGCAGCGTCCTCGGTGGTCTGCTGGCCCTGCGGCTGCGTCCCCGCCGCCCGTTGTCGGCGGGTGCCGTCGCCCTGACCGGCGTGTGCGTGAACCTGGTGGTGCTGGGGCTCGGGCTGCCGGTGTTCGCGCTGGGGGCGGGGCAGTTCGTGGCGGGCGCGGCGTTCGCGTTCTGGCTGGTGATGTGGTCGACGACGGTCCAGACCCATGTGCCGCCGGAGGCGCTGAACCGGCTGCACGCGTACGACGTGGCCGGCTCCCTGCTGATGCTGGCGGCGGGCCGGGCCCTGGCCGGGCCGGTCGCCGACCGGGTGGGCGCACCGGAGGTGCTGCTCGCCGGAGCGGTGATCAACATGGTGGCGGTGGGTGTGCTGCTGGCGGCCCGCCCGATCCGGCGGCTGGAGCGCATCGGGTGACGGCGGGGAACCTCCGAAGTGCCGGGCGGGCCCGGATGGTTGCGGCGGGGGCTGCCGTGGTGACGGTCGTGGCCGGTCTCGGGGTGCGGGCGGTGGCGGACGGTGCCGCCGCCAAGTACGCGGGGGACGCGCTCTACACCGTTCTGGTGTGCGCCCTCGTTGCCCTGTGCGCACCCCGTACCCGCCCCCTCGCGGTGGCCGGGGCCGGGCTGGGGATCAGCTGGGCGGTCGAGTTCCTGCAGCTCACCGGCGTGCCCGCCGAGCTGTCCCGGCACAGTGCGGTGGCCCGGCTGGTGCTCGGCTCGACGTTCAACGCGCCCGATCTGCTCTGGTACGGGGTGGGGGCGGCGGCCGCCTGGGGCGTGCACACGGCAGCCGCATCCCGTGCGCCCGGCCCCCGGGCTTCCGTATCCCGATGAGCCGGAGGGCGGGTGCGCCGGCACGCACCGGGACCGGGGCCGGGACGGCGCACCGCACCGTGGCCCGATCCCTGCGAACCATGTCCTCCGGGCCACTCGTGAGGAGTGCGGCGGGGGCCGGATGCTGGGCGGCGTGACCCAGACAACCGAACGCGCCGCCCGTGACGACAGCCCGCGGACCGGCACCGATGCGCCCCGGCGCCGGCGGATCCACCGGGCCTGGATCGTCGCCGCCGTCACCTTCGTGACGATCATCGGCGGCGCCGCCTTCAACTCCCTGCCCGGGCTCCTCATCGACCCCCTCAACAGGGAGTTCGGCTGGTCGCGCGGCGAGATCGGCCTCGCCGTCTCCCTCGACATGGCGCTGTACGGGCTCACCGCACCGTTCGCCGCCGCGCTGATGGACCGGTTCGGCATCCGCCGGGTCGTGGTCGTCGCCCTGAGCGCGGTCGCCGCCGGTGCGCTGGCCAGTTACTGGATGACGGCCGCCTGGCAGCTGATGATCTACTGGGGGCTGCTCGTCGGCCTCGGCACCGGCGCGATGGCGATGTCCTTCTCCGCGACGGTCACCAACCGCTGGTTCGTCGCCCGCCGCGGCCTGGTCACCGGCATCCTCACCGCGGCCGGCGCCTCGGGGCAGCTCGTCTTCCTGCCCCTCTGTGCCTGGATCGTCGACCGGCACGGCTGGCAGCCCGCCTCCGTGACCGTGGCGCTGGCCGCCCTGGTCGTCGTCCCGTTCGTCTGGTTCCTGCTGCACGACCACCCGGCCGACGTGGGCATGGCCCCGTACGGCGGGGAGTACGTGGAGAAGCCCGCACCCGCGCGCGGGGCGGCGGTCCGTACCGTACGCGTGCTGTTCGACGCGGCGCGCACCGGACCGTTCTGGCTGCTGGCCGGGTCCTTCGCGATCTGCGGGGCCTCCACCAACGGCCTGATCCGCACCCACTTCGTGCCCTCGGCGCACGACCACCACATGCCCATCACCGCCGCCGCGTCGCTGCTCGCCGTCATCGGGATCTTCGACATCATCGGAACGGTCTTCTCGGGCTGGCTCACCGACCGCTTCGACGCCCGGCGCCTGCTGGCCGTCTACTACGCGCTGCGCGGGGTCTCGCTGCTGTTCCTGCCGGTCCTGCTGCAGCCCTCGGTCGAACCGCCGATGGTCTTCTTCATCGTGTTCTACGGACTCGACTGGGTGGCGACCGTCCCGCCGACCCTGGCCCTGTGCCGGGAGCAGTACGGCGAGGACAGCGCGATCGTCTTCGGCTGGGTCCTCGCCTCGCACCAGGTGGGTGCGGCACTGGTGGCGTTCCTGGGCGGGGTGGCGCGCGACCACTTCGGCTCGTACGACGTGGTCTGGTACGCGGCGGGTGCGCTGTGCGCGATGGCGGCCCTGATGGCCCTGATGATCCGCCGGGTGAAGGGGGCCGTGGTGCTCAGCGGCTGAAGTGCCCGAACGTCCCCCGGTGGAACAGCAGCGGGCCCTCGCCGTCCCCGTCCACCGACGCCCCCAGCGCCTCCACCCGCCCGACCACGATCAGATGGTCGCCGCCGGTGTGGACGGCCTGGATGCGGCAGTCGATCCAGGCGGGTACGGAATCCAGCCGGGGTGAACCGGTCGCGGGGGCCGGGGAGTACGCCACCCCGGCGAACTTGTCGGCCCCGCTGACCGCGAAGCCGCGGCACAGCGGCCCCTGGTCCGCGCCCAGGATGTTGACGCAGAAGGCCCCGGCGCGGGCGATGCGCGGCCAGGTCGTCGACGTACGGGCGACCATGAACGTGACCAGCGGCGGATCGAGGGAGAGGGAGGCGAACGACTGGCAGGCGAAGCCCGCCGGACCGGCCGGATCGTCCGGGTCGTGGGCCGTGACGACGGTGACCCCGCTCGCGAAGTGCCCCAGCACGCGCCGGAACTCACCCGGGTCGAGCGGCAGCCGTTCGTCGTCGGCGACGGCCCGCAGGACCGGGCGCGGCAGCGGATCGACCCGCTCCGGACCGGTGGCCGTCGCGGCGCCGACGGACCTGAGGTAGCGGACTGCGGTTGCGGCCATGCCTGCGTGTCCCATCACCCTTCGATTAGAGCTGACGATGCGTCAGATTGGAAGAGCGGGGCAGGAGCGAGGACGGACCCCCGACCTTCGTCAGGGGGTGCCGCTGCCGTTCGGCCCGGGTTCGGCGCCTCCGCCGCTCCTAGGTTCGGCTTCCATGAGAGCAGAGAGCGGAAGCAGAACCGGGACCGCGCGTCCCCTCCTCGCCTGCGTCGTCCTGGCAGCCGGGGCGGCAGCCGTCACCGGCCTCGCGCCGGGAGGGCTGGGGACCGATCGGGCCGTGGAGGTCACGGACGGCGCCTCGGCGTCGGCCTACCGCTCGCTGACCGGGGCGGTCGCCGACGCACCCTCCTGGGCGGGCCACCTGCTGGAACTCGCCTGCGACGGGACGCTCCTGGTCCTCGGGCTGCTGCTGGTGCGGGTCTGGTGGGGTGCCGTACGCCGGGCGGACGCCCGCGTCTGCGCCGGCGCCGTGCTCACCGGGCTCGGTACCGTCCTCGCCTACGCGGCCAGTGAGGCCGTGAAACTCGTCGTCGACGAGGAGCGGCCCTGCCGGGTCCTGCTCGGCCGGGCGGCGGCGGTCGCCGAGTGCCCGCCGCCCAGTGACTGGTCCTTCCCGAGCAACCACGCCACCCTCGCGGCCGGACTCGGAGTGGGCCTCGCCCTGCTCCGGCCCCGACTCGCCCCCGTCACCCTGCTGTTGGCCGGGGTGGCGGCGCTGCTGCGGGTTGTGGTGGGCGCGCACTATCCGCACGACGTGCTGGCCGGTGCGGTGCTCGGCGGGGCGGTGGTCGCGGCCCTGCTGCTCACGCTCCTGCCGCTCGCCTCCGCCGCGGTGTCAGCGCTCGGCGGGCGGTTCCGCGGGGGAGACGGCCCCGGCCTCGTGGGCGACGACCGCGGCGGCGGCCCGGTTGTCCACGCCGAGGCGGGCCAGGATCGAGCTCACATGCGCCTTGACCGTCCCCTCCACCAGGTGGAGCCGGCGCGCGATCTGCGCGTTGGACAGCCCGCCGCCCAGGAAGGCCAGCACGTCGCGTTCCCGGGCGGTGAGCATGCGGACCCGTTCCCGGGCGGCGGTGCGGCGGCCGGCCAGGGCGCCCGCGCCCGTCGCGGAGAGATGGGCGACGACCCGGGCCGCGACCTTCGGTGACAGAAAGGCGGCGCCGTCGGCCACCGCGCGCACTCCCGCGATCAGTTCCTCGGGCTCGCCCGACTTGATCAGGAAGCCGGCGGCGCCGCCTCCGAGTGCCCGGAGGATGTAGTCGTCCTCGCCGAAGGTCGTCAGCATCACGACACCGGTCTCCGGCACGGTGAGCCGGATCTCGGCGGCGGCCTCGATGCCGTCGGTCCCCGGCATCCGGATGTCGAGCACGGCCACGTCGGGGCGGTGGCGGTGCACCAGCTCGACCGCTTCGTGCCCGTCGCCCGCCTCGGCGACGACCTCGATGCCCGGATCGGTGGCCAGCACGGAACGCACCCCCGCCCGGATCATCGGTTCGTCGTCGGCGACGATGACGCGGATCATCAAGAGCCTTCCTTCGTGGGACCGGAGCGGCGCTCCGCCGGGCCGGGGCGCGGGGCGGGGTTCACGGGGTGAGCGCCTCCTTGGACATCAGGGTGCCGTTCCGGAAGCAGAGCCGGTACGCGTCCCCGGACCGGTCGTCGAAACGGTCCGCCGTCATCGCGTAGTACGCGCACGTGATGCCCGGCCCCTTCGGTTCCCCGGCCACGGGCCGCTGCGTGGTCTCGCGTGCGGGCAGCAGCCGCGCCACCGATGCCCGGTCCTGGCCGGCCCGCAGCCGGGCGTAGTCGCCCGGGTCCAGGACGGACTGCCGGGCCGAGTGGATGTCCCACCCCAGGAGCGCGGCGCTCAGGACCGCCCAGGCCACCAGCGGCAGGACGACGGTGAGGGCCAGCGCCCGGCGGGCGCGGCCGCGGGCGTGCCGGTGTTCCGTGGGCAGGGGCTCCTGGGCGGCCCGGGGCGCGGTGGCCGGGAGACGGCCGGGAGGCGTGTGCGGCAGCCGCGCGACGACGGCGAAGCCCCCTTCGTACGGGCCGTGGGTGAGGGTGCCGCCCGCCAGCCGTACGCGTTCGTCAAGACCGATCAGTCCGCGCCCGGTGCCGGGCAGGTCCGGCCCGCCCCCCGGTACGGGCGCCGGGCCGTTCTCGACCCGGACCGTCGTCGCTCCGGCCGAATGGGCGATCCGTACGGAGACCTGGGCACCCGGGGCGTGCTTGGCGGCGTTGGTCAGGGACTCCTGCACGACCCGGTGGGCGGCGCGCGCGGCGGCCGGGGGCATGGCGGACGCATCCCCTTCGATGTGCGGGGTGACCGGGAGCCCGGCGGCGGCGGCCTCCGCGACCAGCCGGGGAATGCCGGTGCCGGGCGGTCCGGGCGGCCCGTCGTCCGCCTCCTCGCGCAGGAGGCCGATCACCTCGCCCAGCCGCTCGACCGAGGCCGCCGCCCGGGCCCTGATCTCCCCGGCCGCGGCCCGGTGGGCCTCGTCCAGACCGGGGGCGAGTTTGAGGGCGCCCGCCGACAGCGCGATGAGGCTGAGGTCGTGGCCGAGGAGATCGTGCATGTCCTGGGCGATACGGGCCCGTTCACGGGACCGGGCCTGCTCCGCGACGAGCCGCTGCTCGCGCTCCAGCCGCCCCGCCCGCTCCCAGCCGGCCCGTACGAGCTCCTGGTACTGACGCCAGAAGCGCCCCGCGAACCACGGCAGCATCGCGGCCACCGCCACCACGGCGACGAACCGCCCCGCCATCAGCACCCAGGAAGGCACCAGGGCCACGGCCACCACTCCACCGGCCACGACCGCGACGAGCACGAGCAGGGTGGGCCCGGACCTGCCCGGTTCCCGGCCGGCGAGGAACGCCGCCACCGCGGCGGGCAGCGCCCACCACAGGCTGACCGTGCTCAGGGCGACGCAGGACGCGGCGGCGACGGTCAGCAGGCTCCCCGGGGCGGCGGCCCGCCCGACCGCGCCGCCGCTCTTCGCTCTCTCCATCCGGCCGACCGTACGCAACCGGAGGCCTCGGCGGCATTGCCGAAAGTCATGGGCGGCCCGCTGCGCGCGGTACCTCTACTACACGACGTTTACCCACGGATACACTGAGTGGTCGAACTCGGGTGTGTGGAGGGTTCAGGGAATCTGGACCTGGACACCAGCGGGCTCTCTCCCGCGTAGAACGGCCCTTCAGGCCCGCGGCCCTTCGCACTCCGGCCCGGCCCTTCACAGCCTCCGGCCCTTCACACCCCCCGGTACTTCGGCACCCGCCGTTCGACGAAGCTCGCCACGCCCTCGTTGGCGTCCTGCGTCGTCATGTTGATCTCCTGGGCCATGGCCTCGGCGGCGAACGCCGTGGCCCGGTCCGCGTCCAGTGACGCGTTGACGAGTTGCTTGGTAAGGGCGATCGAGCGGGTCGGTCCCTCGGCCAGCCGCTGGGCCCAGGCCCGTGCCGTCGCCGTCAGTTCGCCGTCCGGAACGGTCCGGTTGACGAGGCCCAGGCGTTCCGCGTCCGCCGCCGGCAGCGAGTCGCCGAAGAACATCAGCTCCTTGGCGCGCTGCGGGCCGATCAGGCGCGGCAGCAGGTACGCGCCGCCGCCGTCCGGGACGAGGCCGCGGCGTACGAACACCTCGATGAACTTCGCCGACTCGGCGGCCAGCACCAGGTCGCAGGCGAACGCGAGATGGGCGCCGATGCCCGCCGCCGTGCCGTTGACCGCCGCCAGGACGGGCTTCTCGCAGTCCTGGACCGCCGCGATCAGCCGCTGGGCGCCGAGCCGGATGGTGCGGGCGACGTCGCCCGGTACCCGGTCGCCGGTGGCGGGGGCGCCGCGCAGGTCGGCGCCGGCGCAGAAGCCGCGGCCGGTGGCGGTGAGCACGACGGCCCGGACGGCGGGGTCGGCGGAGGCCTCGGCGAGCAGGGCGATGATGCGTTCGCGCTGGTCCCAGGTGACGGCGTTCATCGCGTCGGGGCGGTTGAGGGTGATCCAGGAGACGCCGTTGTCAGTGGTGTGGAGTATCAATGATTCAGGCGGTCCGGACGGGTCGGCGTGAGCGGTGGTGTCTTCGGGGGAGGACGGCATGAGGCAGCTCCTGGGCGGGTGGTGGGCCCGATGGCGGGCCCGGCGGCGAGGCGGTCGGTCAGCGGCAGACGGCGAGGGCGTCCAGCGCCACCGCGCCCTGTCCGCGGCCCAGCACCATCAGCGGGTTGATGTCGAGTTCGCTGAGGTCGTCGCCGAGTTCGAGCGCCATCCGCTGCACCCGCAGGACGACCTCGACGAGGGCGTCCACATCGACCGGCGGACCGCCCCGGACCCCTTCCAGCAGGGCTCGGCCGCGCAGTTCGCCGAGCATCGCCCGCGCCTGGTCCTCGCCGAACGGCGGCACGCGCACCGCCGCGTCGTGCAGCACCTCGACGAGGACGCCCCCGAGCCCGACGGTCACGGTCGGGCCGAACAGCGCGTCCTGCGTGACCCCGACCATCATCTCGACGCCCCGCTCCACCATCTGGCAGACCAGGATGCCGTCCAGTTCGATGTCCTCGAAGCGCGCGATGTCGGTCAGTTCGCGATAGGCGTCCCGCACCTGGCTGGCCGAGGTGAGGCCGACCTTGACCAGGCCCAGTTCCGTCTTGTGGGCCAGCCGCGCGCCGGACGCCTTCATGACGACGGGGTAGCCGACGAGCCCCGCAGCCCGGACGGCCGCCGCCGCGCTGGTCACCAACTGCTCCCGGGGCACCCGGATTCCGTACGCGCGCAGCAGCTGCTTCGCCGCGTGCTCGCTCAGCTGGTGGCCGGGGCGCATCAGGGCCTGCGCCTTGCGGAAGGAGGGGGACGGGGTGCGCGGTGCCTCGTCGAACGGGGAGCGGTAGGAGGCGGCGAAGCGGTGGTGGTCCAGATAGGCCTTCACCGCGGTGATGCAGTTGCCGAAGGTGCGGAAGGTGGCGACGCGGGACGAGCCCAGCAGGGTCGTGCGGTAGGCGTCCTCGGTGCCGACCGGCGATCCCCAGACCACGCACACCAGCTTGTCCGTGGCCTCCGCCGCGTCCACGAGGTCCTGCGCGAGCCGGTCGCTCATCGGCGGGAAGGGGCCGGTGATCGGACAGATCAGCACCCCGACCTCCGGGTCGGCGAGGATCGCGTCGATGATCTTCCGGCCGCGCCAGTCGCCGACCGGGTGGCCGCCGTTGTCGACCGGGTTGGCCACGTTCAGGTAGCCGGGGATCCACGTGTGCAGTTCGGCCTGCTTCTGCTCGGACAGTACGGGGAGGGACAGGCCCGCCCCGGTCGCCAGGTCCGAGAAGTGCGCGCCCGTGCCGCCCGAGATCGAATACACCACGACGCCTTCGGCCAGCGGCTTGCGGGCCCGGGCCAGCAGGGCCGCGGTGTCCTGGAGTTCGTCGAGCCCGTCCACCCGGATGACGCCGAACTGCCGCATCGCCGCGTCGACGACCTGGTCGGCGCCGGTCAGCTTGCCGGTGTGTGACGCGGCCATCCTGGCCCCCGTCTCCGTACGCCCCACCTTGACCGCCACCACCGGAACACCCGCCCGCGCCGCCCGGTCGGCCGCGAGGAGGAAGGAGCGACCGTCCTTGAGCCCCTCGACATAGCAGGCGATGGCCCCGACCTCGGGGCGCTGGGAGAAGTACGCGATGAAGTCGGCGGTCTCCAGATCCGCCTCGTTGCCCGTGGGGGCCCAGTGCGAGAGCCGCACACCCAGCTCCTGGAGCGTGTAGACGGGGCGGCCCTGGTGGCCGGACTGGGTGATCAGGGCGATCGCCGGACCGTCCAGGTCGTCGCGGAACTCCTCGAAGGCGTTGAGGTTGGTGTTCGGGCCGAGCAGCCGCAGCCCCGACCGCTCGACGGCGGCGGCCAGCCGGGCCTGTGCGGCGGCGCCCTCGGCACCGGTCTCGGCGAAGCCGGAGGCGAAGGCGACGGCGAACTTCACCTTGGCCTGCGCCAGTTCCTCGATCACCGGGAGCGGGTCGCCGACCAGGAGCACCGCCAGGTCCACCTGTTCCGGCAGGTCGGCGACGGAGGGGGCGCAGGCCCGGCCGAAGACGGTCTCGCGCGTGGGGTGCACGGGGTACAGCCGCGCCCCGACCCGCTCGGACCAGGCGATCAGCTGGCGGGTGATCCCGGTGTTGGGCCGCCCCTCGGTGTCGGAGGCCCCGATGACGGCGACGGACTCCGGCCGGAAGAACCGGTCCAGGTCCGGTACGGGCGCGTGCAGGGGGCGGCCGCTGACGTCGAGGTCGCCCTCCGCGGCGGCGGCCGCCATGCTGTGGACGGCGGCGTGCGGTTCCTCGCCGCAGGCCACCACCCTGGCGCGGAAGTCGGTGGTGAGGGTGCCGTGAGTCGATCCAAGCATCGTTCCGCCCACTCCTGCTCGAAAGTCCGTCGGCACGTCTGGTGCCCGGCCCGCAAAACTGACGCTCTGTCAGGTTACTGAACTGACGGCCCGTCAGGAATGGGTGTGCAGGGAAAGGTTGAGAGCGGTGGTCCGGGATCTTCCCCGGACCACCGCTCTCAACCACAGGAGTGCCGCACGGGCGTCAGAGTGCGGCGACGACCTCCTTGGCGACGCGCTCGCCCGAGCGGACCGCGCCGTCCATGTAGCCGTTCCAGTACGTCGACGTCTCGGTGCCCGCCCAGTGGATCGCCCCCACGGGGGTGCGCAGTGCGGCGCCGTAGCGGGTCAGGACGCCGGGCGGGGCGTAGGCGACCGGGCCGCCGCGGGAGTAGGTCTCGTTGTCCCAGCGCTGGAGCACGAAGCCGGTCGGGGTCTTCGCCCGGTCGCCGAAGTACGTGGCGAAGTCCTTCAGGACCACCGCCCGCACCTCGGCCTCCGACGCCCCGTTGAGCCCGCGCATCTCGTCGGACTCGATGAAGCCCATCAGCGCCCCGTACGTGCCGTCCGGCGGGGAGTTGTCGAAGGTGGAGCGCACGGCGCCGGAGTCGCTGACGACCTGGCCGTTGAGGCCGTCGGCCCGCCAGAACGGGGTGTCGTACACCGCGATCGCCTTGCCGACCGAACCCATCGGGAGCCGCTGGCCGAGCTGGTCGCGGGTGGCGGGCAGTCCCGGGGAGAAGGTGATGCGGTTGGTGAGCGAGGGCGGCACGGCCACCACGACCCGGCGGGCGGAGACGGTGAGGTCCGGCGTCTGAACGGTCAGCCGGCCGTCGCCCTGCGCGATCCGGCCGACCGGCGCGTTGAGGACGACCCGGTCGCCGAGGGACTGCGCCAGGCGCAGCGGCACCTGCGCGGAGCCGCCGACGAACCGGGTCGCCTGGGCGCCGGTGCCCGTCTCGGTGAGGCGCTCGAAGGTGCCGGGCGTCGACTCGTTGCCGGCCGCCCGGATGTAGAAGAGCACGAACAGCAGCGAGAGTTCGCTCGGTTCGGCGGAGAAGACCGAGGTGCACGCCACGTCGAAGAGGAACTTCGCGGACGGGATGACCGCGTTGTGCTTCAGCCAGGTCTCGAAGGTCTGGCTGTCCCACTCCGCTGCCTTCGCCGCCTTCCACGGGGCGTCGACCGGCACCTGCTTGGCCATGTCGTCGAGCATCGCCTGCACCGCCGCCGCGTTGGCGAGCCCCGCCACGTCGATCGGCGGGACGGAGCCGAGCAGGCCGTCGGTGGCGTAGGGGGTGCGCTTGCCGTCCTTGAACAGGACGTTCTTCCCGGTGTTGTACGTGGGGAAGGTGGCGACGCCCAGCGAGTCGGCGAGGGCCTTCATCCGGTCCTGGGTCGGGCCGATGAACTCGCCGCCGCCCTCGCTGATCCCGCCGTTCGGGAGCGTCAGGTTGAGCACCCGCCCGCCGACCCGGTCGCGTGCCTCCAGGACCAGCACGGACTTGCCGGCGGCCACCAGGTCGCGAGCTGCGGTCAGCCCGGCCAGCCCGCCGCCGACGACCGCGACGTCGACCTCGCGGACGGCGGCCGCGGGGCCGGGAGCGGCGGCCTGCGCCGTGCCGGTGCCGGCCGCGGTGAGTGCCGAGACCCCCGCCGCCGCCGCACCTCCCAGCATCGCGCGCCGGGTCACCGGTCCGCGGGCCGGCTGCGGGGTCTGTCCTGTTCGTTGACGTGCCACGTGCATCCTCCGTATCAGGGTGGGATGCCCCGCCGGGAGTGCCCGGCGGGGGCTGTGCTGAGCGAACGGCGGCGTCCTCCCCGGACGCGCGCGGGGAGGGACGGGTGGTGCGGGTCGGACTGTGCGGGTCGGGCTCTTCGGTCAGGCGGTGCGGGCCAGCCGCTTGGCGATCCTCTGCGCGTCCAGGGCCATTTCGCGGAACATGCCGCTGATGGGGTTGGTGAACCCGGTGAAGTACAGACCGGGCGCCTGCTTCGGTGTGCGGCCGCCGTGCGCGACCGGGCGGCCCCGGGCGTCCAGCACCCCGAGGTGGCCGACCAGCGGTTCCAGGGCCCGCAGATAGCCGGTCGCGGCGATCACCGCGTCCGGGGTGATCCGGGTCCCGTCCGCCAGCACCACGGCGTCCTCGTCGAACGACTCTACGGCCGCCACCGGCACCACCCGGCCGCCCTTCACCGCGTCGATCAGGCCGACGTCCTGGACCGGGATGGCCCCGTCCTTGACGCGGGAGTACAGGCCCGTGTCCGGTCGGGGCAGCCCCTGTGCGGCGAGGTCGGGCACGGCGACGCGGGCCATCAGGCCACCGGCCCGGTCGACGAGGGAGACCGGCAGCCGGCGCACCAGGATGCCGGTCGCCTGCGCGGGCCAGCCCGCCGTGGAGCGGCGCACGATGTGCGGCACGGTGCGTACCGCGAGCCGTACGTCCGAGGCCCCGCCCTCCACCAGGTCGACGGCGATCTCCGCGCCGGTGTTGCCGACGCCGACGACGAGGACGTCCTTGCCCGCGTACGGGGCCGGGTTGCGGTACGCGGAGGCGTGCAGCAGCTCGCCCGTGAAGGTGTCGCGGCCGGGCCAGTCGGGGATCCGCGGGGTGTGGTTGTAGCCGGTGGCCACCACTACCGCCCGGCCGGTCAGTTCACGGCCGCCGGTCGCGGTCAGCCGCCAGCCGGAGCCGTCCTCCGCCGGGTCGATGCGGGAGACCTCGACGCCCGTCACCACTTCGAGGCCGTGGTGCTCGACGTACTTCTCCAGGTAGCGCACCACGTCGTCCCGGGAGACCCAGCGGCCGAACCTGCGGGGCATCGCCAGTCCGGGCAGGGCGGACCAGCGCCGGGTGGTGTGCAGATGCAGCCGGTCGTAATGGCGCCGCCAGGACGCGCCGACGTCCCCGGACTTCTCCAGGACGACGGCCCGCACCCCCTGCTCGCGCAGGGCGGCGGCGGCCGCCAGACCGCCAGGGCCGCCGCCGATGACGTAGACGGGGCGGTCCTCGGTGATGTCGGTGGGGGCCGGGGTGGTGCTGCTACCGGCGGTAGGTGTGCTGTCGGACATGCTTCGGAGCGTAATCGCGCCGTTCCTTGATGGGTCTCGGTCAAGGTCGGAATCGATTGCGAATTGATCACGGGTGCACACCTCTTGCGCAGTCCGCCCCCATCGGGTGAACTGACGTACCGTCAGATTCAGGCGAACGGGAGGGCCTCATGCGGACGATCTGGCTCGACGGAGCGCAGTGGCTCGCCGTGCTCCGGATAGGCCTCGGACTGTGGTGGCTGGAGAGCTGGCGCCACAAGGACAAGGAGGGCTGGTTCCGGCGCGGCACCGGTATCGCGTGGGCGGCGGACGTCGCGGGCAAGCACCGCTGGCCCGTGGTCCGGACCGGCTTCGAGAAGATCGTCGCACCACGCCCGAAGACCATGGCGTACGTCGTCGTGTACGCGGAACTCGCCCTCGGTCTCGGCCTGGTGAGCGGCTTCCTGACCCCGGTCGCCCTCGTCGCCGGGCTCCTGCTCAACCTGCTCTACCTGGTGCTGATGATCCACGACTGGGCCGAGCAGGGGCAGAACGCCATGATGGCGCTGATCTCCCTCGTCGCCCTGTTCGCGATGTCCTGGCAGACCTGGTCCCTCGACGACGCGATCGGACTCTTCCTGTGACGGCCCCGAAGCCGGCCGCCGCGGCCCCGGCCCCCCGCCACGACCTCCCGGAACCCGACGCCTTCACCCGCCCCTACTGGGACGCCGCCGCCGAGGGCCACCTGATCGTCCGCCGCTGCCGTGCCTGTGGCCGGGCGCACCACTACCCGCGCGAGTTCTGTCCGCACTGCTGGAGCGAGGATGTCGACTGGGAGAGGGCGAGCGGGCGGGCCACGCTCTACACCTGGTCCGTCGTCCACCGCAACGACCTGCCCCCGTTCGCCGGGCAGGTGCCGTACGTCGCCGCCGTCGTCGACCTCGCGGAGGGGCCGCGCATGATGACGCGGATCGTCGGGTGCGAGGAGAGCGCGCTCGCCGTCGGGATGGAGCTGCGGGTGACCTTCCGGCAGGAGGAGGGGCACGAGGCCGTCGCGGTGTTCACGCCCTGAGGGTTCCGGTCGCGGCGGGGGCGGCCGCCGGTCGGGGTGCGGGCGGTGTCAGGCTGAGGTTCCTTGATCCGTACGGCCGCGAGGGACGCACCGCATGAACACCGGCAGCTACTACGAGCGCATCGACCAGCACCGCTTCAAGCCCACCGCCCACGCGAGCGGCGCATGGAGCACCGACGAGGTGCACTTCAGCCCCTTCGGCGGCCTCCTCACCCATGTCATCGAGCGGCACCTGGCCGGCCGGCCGGGTGCCGGGCTCCTGCTGTCCCGGATCAGCTTCGACATCCTCGGCCGGCTCGCCCTCGACGAGTGCGAGATCCGGGTCGAGACCCTCCGCCCCGGCCGCACCATCGAACTGGTCGAAGCCGTCGCCCTTGTCGCCGGCCGCCCCGTCGTGCGCGCCAGGGCCTGGTGCCTGGCCGCCGCGGACACCACCGCCGTCGCAGGCGGCGGTGCGGACCGCCTCGCCGACCCCGAAACGCTCGCCCCGTGGCCGATGGCCGACCTCTGGCCCGGCGGCTACATCGCCTCCCTCGACGTCCGCCCGGTCGCGCCCCCGCGCCCCGGCCGTGCGACCGCCTGGATCTCCACCCCGCTCGACCTCGTCGCGGGCGAGACCGCCGGTCCGCTCGCGTCGTACGTCGCCCTCGTCGACACGGCCAACGGCATCGCCGTACGCGAGCAGCCCACCGCCTGGATGTTCCCCAACGTCGACCTGACGATCCACCTGCACCGCCCGCCGGCGGGCCGCTGGACCGGGCTCGACACCACGGTCGTCTTCGGCTCCACCGGCCAGGGCATCACCAGTACCGTCCTGCACGACGCCGACGGGCCCGTCGGCCGGGCGGAGCAGATCCTCACGGTCCGGCCGCTGTGAGGGGTGGTGGCTGTGAAGGCCGGTGACGTAGACAGTGTCTAACGCGCCGTGCTAGACACGGTCCATGAAGGATCAGGGTTCCCTGCGCGAGCGGCTGGTGGACGTCGGGGCCGAGTTGGTGGCCGCCGAGGGTCCGGCGGCGCTGGGGCTGCGTGAGATCGCCCGGCGGGCAGGGGTGTCGCACGGGGCGCCGCGCCGGTACTTCCCGACCCACCACGCCCTGCTCTCGGCGATTGCGCAGCGCGGCTTCCAGGAGCTGCGAGCGCGGTTCGAGGCGGCTCTGGCGGAGTCCGGCCCGGCCCGGACGCGGCTGGGAGCCGTCGCGCGGGCGTATGTGCGGTACGCGCTGGAGTGCCGCGGCATGTACGAGCTGATGTTCCGCCACGATCTGCTCGAAGGACCACCGCAGGCGCCTGACCGGCCGAGACTGCGTGAGTCGTCCCTGCCGTTGTTCGAGCGGATGACAGGGCTGGTCGCCCAGTGCCGCGCGGAGGCGGCCACGGGGGGCCGGGGGGAGCCGGGCGGGAGCGCGGCTCCGGACGACGATGACGACGGCGGAGCGGCGGTCGTGGCCGCCGCGTTGTGGTCGAACCTGCATGGCGTCGCCCAGCTCTGGGCCTGGGGAAGCCTTCCGCTGGCCCTGGACGCGACCCTGCCTCCGTCCGGACCGGCAGAGGCGGAGGGGGACGACCCCGCCGGGCGGCGGCTCGAACGGTTGGTGACGGCCGTGGTGGACGCCCACCTCGGCCCCGCGTCACCGTAGGAGGCGGTGCGTCGGACGAGGGCATCCGCTGGGCCCTGACCGTCACCCGGCCCGAGGGCTGAGGAGTTCCTCGCGCGGCTCGGACCCGCCGGCGCGCGGCGGGCCGGCCGGTCCGGGCGGCCGCGCACCGGCGGTACGGGTGATCAGGGCGCCTCGGCGAAGACGGCAGACGGGTCCTCGCCGTTCTGGGCCTGGTGTGCGCGCTCGGTCACCATGCTGGCGATGCCCGTCAGGACGGAGGAGTTGAGCTCCTCGTAGCCGCCTCCGTAGGTGACCCGGAGCACCACGGTGCCTGCGCGGACGACCGTCGCCATGGAGTATTTATACGCCGAGCCGGAGTACTCCTGCCGGGAGAACGCCGCGCTCACATCGCCGAGCTGGTCCAGGGACATCGAGGAGACGTCCTCAGCCGAGCCGACGTCGTCGACGCGTGTCTCATAGCCCGTCGCCGCGGCTTCGGCCGATTCGTAGGTTCCATGAGGCAGATTATCGGCACGGAGGCGTCGGCTCCACCGTCGCTTTCCGGCCTTGTACGTGAACGACTGCCGGGGGCTGGCCGCACCCTTCGGACGGTGTCGTGGAACCCCCTCCATCCGGTGTCCAGGCCCAGTGACCGCGCGCGGTGGGCGCAGAACAATTCCTGTCATCGCATCCATGAGGAACCCACCGAGCACACCACCATGGGGGACAGCCATGAACGAAACCGCCGTCAGGCGTCTGACGGGCTCCGCCGGGATCGCCGCCGCAGCCGCCTTCATCATCGAAGTACCGCTGTACTTCCTCTACTCCGGACCGCCGCCGGACACGAACGTCCTCGCCCGGCTGCTGATCGGAATCCTCGCCCTGGTCTTCCTGCTCGTCTTCGTGACGGCCTTCCGCGAACTGGTCAAAGCGGTGAGTCCCGAGAACGAGTGGGCCGGCAACCTGGCCTTCGTCGCCGGACTGGTCTATTCGACGATCACCCTGGTCTCCAGCGGTCTTGAGGCCGGCGCGGTCATCGCCGCCGACCGGCCGATCGACCCGACGATCACGGTCAGCGGCACCTACATCCTGTACGGCTCCATCGGCCGTCTCATGCTCGCGCTCTTCTTGGCCGCCGTGGGCTGCGCCGTCTCCCGCACGAATCTGCTGCCGCCCTGGACCGTCCGGTCCGCCTACGTCCTGGCAGGGCTCAACCTGGCCTTCGTGCCCTCGCTGTTCTTCGGCAACACCCCCGCGCATTTCTACGCGGCGAACGGCTGGGGAACCACCGCCCTGATGGGCGCGGTCTTCAGCTACTGGATGCTCGCCCTCGGTATTTCCGTCCGGCGAAGCGCCACCCGTCGCGCGCCCGGCGCCTCGTCCGTCGTGGGCAACTGACCCCGCCCGCAAAGCGGTCAGCGCGACAGCTCCTTGCGCTGCTTGCGGCGTTCCCGGAGGTTGGGGTGGCGGACGACGACGCCGCCCGCACCACACGTACCCGAGATCCGGAGCACCGGCGTGCCGGGCAGCCGCTCGCCCGAGGTCTTGTCCTTCAGGCCGCCGAACCCGAGATCGAGGGCGTCCGTGTCCGCCTTCCAGCCCTCCGGCACGACGAACACCACCCCTGCCATCTGGGCGTCCACCTCCACCTCGATCTCGCGCAGCCGGCACTCGGCCCGCGTGAAGTCGAGGCGTACGCCGCCCAGGCCGCCGTACGCGACGATGCGCGGCGGCACCTTCCAGCCGCCCGTCCTGGAGGCGCCGTGGATCCCGCCCCGCAGGGTCAGCGGCTCGCCCGCGTCGAGGGTGACGGGGCCCAGGTCGCCGGTGAGCGGCGCGAGTTCGGCGTACGTCTTGGCGGTGAGCGCCCGGCCCACCCGCTCGTCCAGCTCGTCGAGGTCGATACGGCCCTCGGCCGCCGCCTCCCGCAGCTGTTCCACGACCGCCTCGCGGTCGGCGTCGGAGGCGCGCATACGGCCGGCGGATCGCGAGGGCTCTGCAGTCATGTGCTGATGATACGGACGCGGATGCGTACGGCGAAGGCTCGCGCCCGCCCAGCGCGGGGCCCGTCCTCCTCGGCGCCGTCCCGTCAGGACTCCCGCTCGTCGGACGGACTCGCGGCACGGGCCGGGGGCGTCGGCGTGGCCATCGCCCGGTGGGCCGCCGCCTCGGCCTCGCGCTCGTAGCGGTCCGAAGGGTCCGAGATCCGCAGGCCGTTGCCGTCGTCGGTGCCGGTGACGGGGCCCTGCCGCTGCTGGATCACATGGGTGAGCTCGTGGGCGAGCGTGTGCTTGTCCCCGCCGTCCGTCCCGATGACCACATGGCTGCCCGCGGTGTAGGCGCGCGCGGAGATCTCCTCCGCGGAGCGCTGGGCGGCGGCCCCGGTGTGCAGCCGTACGTCGGAGAAGTCGGAGCCGAGCCGCTGCTCCATCTCGTTGCGCAGCCGCGGATCGAGGGGGCGGCCCGGTGACCTCAGGACGTCGGCGACGGTGGAGCGCTGCACCGCGGGCGCGTCCCCCTCGCTCCCGTCCGCGGACACCTGCCCCGCCTCGGACAGCAGGCGGCTGACCGCGGCGTTGCCCATCGTGCGCTGGAGGACGTCGAGCGTCTGCGGACCCATCGCCTCCGGGGCGGCGGAGGGCCTGGCCGTGCGCGGTTCCGGGGCCTTGCGCCGGCCGGTTCCGGGCGTCCTGCCGATGTCGTTGCTGTGCACGGAGGTGATCCCTTCGGATGGCTCACGGGCGGCTCCTTCCGCGTCGGAAGGGCGCCGGACGGGGTGTGCGGTCAGTTCTCGCGCCGGGTGTGCTCCCGCCACGGGCCGAACTCGCTGTCCAGGACCAGCCGTCCGAGTTTGCGGTACTCGGCGAGGACGGCCGATACGAGCTGCCCGGTGTCCAGCGGGCGGCCCGACTCCGCCGCGTGATAGGCGGCGGTGACCGCGCAGGCGCGGATGGAGCCTCCCGTCAGCTCGAACCGCGCCGCACAGGTCCGCAGGTCGAGACCGGGTGCGCGGGGGACCTCGGTGCCCAGACAGCGTTCCCACAGCGCCAGCCGCTGCTGCTCGTCGGGCACGGGGAAGTCGGCCACCACGTCCAGCCGGCGGGTGAACGCCTCGTCCAGGTTGGCCCGCAGGTTGGTGGTGAGGACGGCGATGCCGTCGAAGGACTCGATCCGCTGGAGCAGATAGGCCGACTCCACGTTGGCGTGCCGGTCGTGCGCGTCCTTGACCTGCGAACGCTTCCCGAAGACGGCGTCCGCCTCGTCGAACAGCAGCACCGCGTTGACGTCCGACGCCTCGACGAAGATCCGCTCCAGGTTCTTCTCGGTCTCGCCGATGTACTTGTCCACCACGGAGGACAGGTCCACGACGTAGAGCTCCATGCCCAGGTCGGCCGCGACCACTTCGGCCGACATGGTCTTCCCGGTGCCGGACTCCCCGGCGAACAGCGCGACGATGCCCCGGCCCCGGCCGCCGCCCGGCCGCATCCGCCACCGGCCGAGCACCTGCTCGCGGTGGCGGGCGCGCAGGGCCAGGTCGGAGAGCTGCCGGCGGGTCGCCGGGGGCAGTACGAGATCGTCCCAGCCGACCGTGGGCTCGATGCGGCGGGCGAGGCGGGCCAGCCCCGCCCCGTTCTGGGCCCGGACCGCGGTGCGCAGGTCCTGTGCCTCCACCGGGCGTTCCTCCAGGGCGGCCAGCCGGGTGGCGACGGCCGCGGCCCGGCGTATCTGGCCGGAGTCGAGCCGGTAGGCGCGGGTGGCGTCGACCAGGCGTGCCCCGGCGGCCGGGGTTCCGGCGGCGATTCCCGTCGGGGCACCGGCCGCGGTGAGCGCCCGGCGCCACTGCCGCGCCGCGTCCGCCGGGTCCGGCGGCGGGACCGGGAACGTCACCGGGCTCTCGCCGGCCCACAGCGGGTCCCAGGTCTTCCGCCCGTGCAGGAGCAGCGGCGAGGCGCCGCCGACCGCCTCGCAGAGCGCGTCGATCAGGCCGGCGCCCCCGGGCCGCTCCGGGGCGAGCGTCTCCAGCGGCCCGAGGACGAGACCGCCGCCGGTCAGCCGCGCCTCCGTCGCCAGGATCCGTACGGTCCGCACCGGTTCCGGGGCGGCGGCCAGGGCCGCGGCGTCCACCACCAGGGGGCGCACTCCGGCCGTGTGAAGCGCGTCGGCCGCCAGCCGGCCGGGGTCGCCGCCGCGGTCCAGCAGATGCACCAGACCGCTGCCGGTGGACAGTGCCGCCGCGACCCGCAGCGTCAACGGGCCCGCCTCCGCCTCCTCCCGCGGGCCGGCCGCCCGCACGAGTCCCCGCAGCCTGCCGTCCACCCCGTCGTCGCCGAGCAGATGCGCGGTGACCCGGTCCGGGACGCGCAGGACCCGTGAGAGCAGCGGGCGTTCGCTCTCCCGCACCTCCACCAGACCGGCCGCGACCAGCGGGGCGTCCGGCGAGAACCGGAAGCGGCCGGGGCCGGCGGCGGGCAGTCCGCAGAGTTCGAGGGCCAGGCCGATCGTCGCCCTGCGCCGGGTGAGGTCGTCGTTGAGATAGCCGTACAGCATCTCGAACCGTGGGTCGATGTCCGGTGCCATCGCGATCAGCAGCAGGTCGACGTCCGGCGGGACCAGACCGAAGCTCTCCGCGAGGGTGTCGATCCGGCCCTTCGCCGGGGATCGCGGCGGGGCGGCGGGGCCGTGGTCGGGGACCGGGCGGAACGCGTCGCGGGACTCCAGGATGCGTTCGGCCGCGGCGGGGGTGAGGTATTGCCCCCGGTACGGATCGTCCGGGTCCGGGTCGGTGTGCCGGCGTGCGGCGACGGCGTTCCGTACCCGCTGCTCGATGTGCCCCAGCCGCTCCCAGAGGTCGGCCACGGCCGTCGGAGGCGTGCCCGTGTCCGGTCCGGCGGCGGGCGGGTGGACGGCCGGGGTCCGCTGTGCCGTGGTCACCGGGCCGGACCGCCGCGCCTGCGCCGGCCCGGCGGCAGCTGCCGTTCGCGCTCGGCCGCGAAGCCCTCGCCCCGGGCCTGCGAAGGACCGTCGTAGCGCAGCCTGCGTCCCGGCTCCACCGCCTCGCCGTCGCGGCCGGGCACCGTCCGCACCAGCAGACCCTCGGTGACCGGCGGCCCGGCGGGCTCCGTCACACCGGCCAGGGGCGCCCACACCCGAAGATCGATGGCGGCCTTCAGCTCGCCGCCGAGTGCCGACCACACGTCCACGGTGGACGGCCGGTCGCCCGAACCCGCGGACGCCGCCTCCATCTCCACCGTCGTCCCGAGTTCGGCGAGGCTGCCCGTGAGCATCCGGGAGGGCAGCACATCCGTGTGGATCAGGCAGCGCAACACCTCCGAGAGCAGCCGGTGTTCGTCCTGCGGACGGTTGGTCCACGCGGTCAGCAGATAGGTGAGCTCGAACCAGCGGGAAGGCGTCCGCCGCCCGGTGACCACGCCCTCCTCGTCGTACTCCTCGGACGTGCCGGTGCGTCGGCGGGTCGCGTCCTCACGGATGCCGTAGAGGAAGATGCTGACCGTGGGGGCGTTGCGCCGCGCGGACCAGTCCCGCGTCGGGGCGTCGAAGACCAGGTCCACGCCGCTGTCCTGGAGACCGGCGTCGACCAGCAGCAGCCGCAGCCCCTCGTCGACTTCGTGGATCATCGGCGTCCCACCTCGTCCGGCGGGACGATCGTTCCGTAGACCACCAGGAAGTCGGTGGTGACCGGGCTGAACCCGGGCCCCGACGCGGTGATGGTGCGCGGTCCCGTCCGGTCCTTCACCAGGATCAGCAGCTGCGAGATGAAGGTGCCGTCACGGCCCGGCCCGGTGGGCGGCGCGGTCGCCGTGATCCCCGGCTTCCAGGTGAGCTTCACCGGAGCACCGGGCGGGAAGTCCTTGCCGCGCACCGAGGTGACGAACCCGGGCTTGCCGACCGCGGGCACCGAGACGATGCGCGGCTGGAGGACGCGCAGCGGAATCCGGGAGACGTTGTCACCGCGGTCGGCGTCGGTGCCGCTCGTGGTCAGCGTCCCGGTGACGGTGGTCCGCAGCGCCCGGTCCGGGGCGAGCACCACCCGCAGGACCGAGGAGGCGCCGGGCGCCAGGTCGGGGAGCGGGCACGCCTTGGCGGAGCAGCCCGGCGGGAGGGTCGCCACCGGGATTCCGGCGGGCAGTCCGAGCCGCAGCCGCAGACCGGTGGCCAGGGCGTTTCTCCCGTTGCGCACGGTGTACGTGACCACGACCCGGCCGCCGACGTAGCCGGGGCTCGGCTGGGCCCGTACGACGACCCCGGGGCCCGCCTCGGGTGCGGGCGGCAGCGGCGCGGGCGGTTGCGCGGGCGGCGCGGGAGCGGGGTGCGGCGGTCCGGGGGTGGGCGGGGCGGGAGTCGGGTCGGGCGGCCGGGGCACGTCGCGGACCCGGATGTCCGTCGAGGTCGCGTTGTCCGTGGGGTTCGGGTCGACGACGGCTCCGGTGACCGACCAGCCGATCGGCCAGGGCCCGGTCGTCACGCCCGTCAGCCGCGCGGTGACCTCGACCTCGGCACCCGGCGGCAGTATCCCCAGATCGCAGCTGGGGGAGCCGGCGCCGCAGGAACCGGAGCCGGTGGTGAGCTCCTCCAGGCGGACGCCCGGCGGGGTGTCGGCGACGAACGTGGTGCCGGGGGAGGGGGACGGGCCGTGGTTGGTGACGGTGACCGTCACCTCCACCGAGGAGCCGGCCTCCACCGAGGGGCCGACGGGCGGCGCGGTCAGCGCCAGGTCGACCTGCTGCTGGAAGGCGGGTTCCTTCTGGCGGCCCGGCAGTTGTGCGGTCAGCGGGGTCAGGGTGCCGGTGGCGAGGTCGAGTTCGGACAGCTGCTCGGGGGAGTTCGGCGCGATGTCCCGGCGGGAGCTCAGCACCAGCCGCCCGGCGTCCGGCGACCACGCCACGTCGCGCGGCTGGTACGGTCCGGTCGCCGAGACGTCCGGGATCTGCTCGCCGCACGCGGCGGGATCGTCGCGCCGGGAGGACGGCAGCACGACCCGGCAGCCCGTGCCGTCCGGCGCGGTGACGAGGACGCTCGCCCGCTGGTTGATCTGGTCCGCCCGGTCCTTGCGGTTGAAGGCCAGGGCCGTGCCGTCGGGGGAGAAGGCGGGGCTGTCGTCGATCACCTTGCACTCACCGGGGCAGCCGGTGACGCTGAGGTCCTTCTGCCGGTCGAGCGCGTCCGCCGGGGCGGTCCACACGTGCTTGATCCCGCCGAGGCCCCGGATCACCTCGTTGCGGGTGAAGGCGAGCGTGGTGCCGTCCGACGACCAGGCGGGCTGGGCGTCACCGCCCGCCACCTCCCCGGCGGGCGGCACGACCTCGCCGACGATCCGGTGCGTGGCGAGGTCGGCGACGAGCACCCGGCTCTGTTCCGCCGCGTCATCCGTGGCACCCGGAGAGACCCGGGTGAAGGCCACCCTGGTGCCGTCGGGGGAGAAGGCGGGGTCGGTGTACCGGTCCCGGGGGCCGCGTCCGTCCACCGTCAGCTCCGCCGCGTTCGTCCCGTCGGCGTCGGCCAGCCAGATCCGCTGGACCCGCTCGCCGTCCACGGTCGCGAAACGGGTCACGGCGATGTGCCGGCCGTCGGGTGTGTAGGTCTGCCGCTCGGTCCACGGGTCGTAGCCGGCCGCCGGGTGGAACAGCGGGTCGTCGGCGGGGTCCTGGCTGGTGTTCGACCAGGCCCTCGGGTCCTCGCGCAGGACGTCGAGCCTGAGGTCCCGGGGGTCCGAACCGTCCTGCCGCATGTCCTGGAGCGTGACGAGGTCCGGGTCCACGGTGGTCCTGCGGGTGACGACCACCTCCTCCCCGACCACGGCAGGGGACTCCACCTGGCGGTCCTCGGAGAGCACCATCGCCGGCACCGGGCCGTCGAGGGAGTCGGCCCGGTACACGTGGTCGTAGACGGAGCATCCGCAGTCCGTGTTGGGGCTGAGGAAGACCAGACCGGTCCCGTTCGGGAGCCAGGCCGCCGAGCGGGTGCCCCAGCCGGCGAAGTCGCCGGTCAGCAGGGGACGCCCGGTCCCCGGGCCGCTGGTGACCCGCAGCCGGTACCCGGTGTCGGTGTCCGACTCGGGCTCCTGGTGCAGCGTGTAGACCAGGAGCTCCCGGTGCGCGCCGTCGTTCACCGGGTTCCACTCCGGCTCGCTCGCGTCGCCCTCCGCGGGGTCGCTGACACAGGTCACCGGCCCGCCGGACAGGTCCCGCTCGTAGATCTGCGTGCCCGGCTCCGGGCCGCCGTCACTCGCGTACGCGATCCGGGTGCCGTCGGGGGAGAGCGTCGGGTGGGTCTCGTCGGCGGGCGTGTCCGTCAGCCGGCGCAGACCGGAGCCGTCGGTCCCGACCGACCAGAGGTCGCGCTGCCCCGACGGGCCGGCCCCCGGCTCGGCCGAGTCGAAGACCACGGTCCGCCCGTCGGCGGAGAGTTCGGGATGGGCGGCGTCACGGCCGGTGGTGAGCCTGCGCACCGCGCCGTCCGCGCCGCGCACGTACACCTGCGGCCGTGCCTCGTCGCGGAGGCTGGTGAAGACGAGGGCCGCCCCGCGGCCGAAGGCGTCCTGGTCGTGGTGGACCGGACCGGAGGTGCCGAACAGGTCCTCGGACGTCGTCTCCGAGGTCCGCTGCCCGAGGCTGCGGTGGCCGTTGCCGGCGAACGCGATCCGTCCGGCGTCCGCCGGTGCCGCCTCCGCGACGGCGGCCGCCCGCGGGGCGGCCTGCGGGGCGGAGACGGAACCCGCCACCAGCAGCGGCGTCAGCAGCACCACGACACCGCTCAGCCGGCGCAACCGGGTACGTCGTGCGGGGCCAGCAGGACCGCCCACGGTCCACCTCACAGTCTGGTCTGGTCTGGTCGATGGGTGTCCAGCTCAAGCATCACGGGCGCGGGCCGGCACGGACAGGGCCCGGAGTACCCGCGGCGGGGGAAGACCCGGTGCCCTTTGCGGTCCGTGGCAGCTCACCGCCGGAAGGGTCGCCGCGCTACTCCGCCGTCCCCTCCCGACGGGCCCGGGAACTGTCGCGACGGCCGCGGGCCTGGCCGGAGGCCGCCAGCAGCCGCACGTGGAAGGGGTGTTCCTGGCCGATCCCCCACATGTGCAGGTAGACCAGCATCTGGTTGACGACCGTGTCGTACTCGACCAGCGTGCCGGACGCGTCTCCGGCGGCCTCGCCGTAGCTGATCAGGAGGGCCTGCTGATCCGAGGTAATCCGTTTCGCGCGCCCCAGACTGAGCGCGTACGACTCCAGCTTGCCGGGCATCGCCCCGTAGTCCAGCTTCTCGTCGAGCAGCTGGTGCTGGGGTCCGGTGAACTCCTCGCTCCGGCCCAGCAGCGACCGCAGTTCCTCCAGCGTCCTCTTGCGTTCCCCGGCCAGGGCCGCCACCTCCGCCACGCTCGCCCCGGACTCCACCAGCTCCATCGCCGGGCTGCTCCCGAAGGCCTGGTTGGCCGCGACGTGGGTCAGTTCGTGCGCGATGTGGCCGAGGAGGTAGGGGGTGCCGCCGGGGGCCTGGGTGCCCACGTTGAACGCGTACGACGGGTCCTCGCCCTCCTCGGGCGGGTTGAGCTTCATTCCGGGCCGGCCGGTCCAGGGGTACTGGAGCACCTTCACCATCGGCACCACGGCCATCACTTCCCCGATGACGGCGCGCGTCTCGTCGGCCATGGTGGCGTCCCCGCGGAGTGCGCCGAGCTGCTGGACGTAGCCGCTCATCATCGTGTGGAACCGTTCCGCGGGTATCAACTGCGCGGTGTGATGCGCCTGTTCCGTCGTGTCTATCGTGCTGAGGCCCTCGGCCAGCTGATGGTCGATGTCCGTCAGCAGGCCGCGGTAGACCGATTCGAGGTCCAGCTCCAGCCGCGCCTGCTCGGCCTGCTGGGAGAGCGCCTCGGTACCCGCCACGCGCACACCGCCCGCCGGTTTGTGGGCGGTGTAGGCACTGCAGGCGTTGATGACCTCCCTGAGCGCGAAGAGCCGGGCGCGCTGATTGTCCTCCGGGACCTGCTGGAAGGCATCAAGGGCCCGGTCCACCTTGGTGATCTCGGAGCGGCCGCGCGGAGTCCGGGTCGAGGTGCTCTCCTTGAACGCCTCCGGGGTCATCATCCGGGACACCGTGATCAGCTGCGTCGTCGCCGCGTTGCCCAGCGTGCTCTGCAGACCGTCCAGCGTGCGGGGGCGGTTGGTCCGCGGCGTGGAGGCGGTGGCCGGCCGCGGAGTCGGCCCGGCACTCTCATGGGTACGCATGCGGTCACGCTAGGCCGGGTGCGGTGGCCCGTCCCAGGGACCCCGGGGCACCCCGGGGGCAACACCCGTTGCCCCCGCGGGCCCGTCGGCGCGAGGTCCCGCGGGAGGCGGCCGGGGCGGCTCAGATGAGGCCGTGCCGCATGGCGTAGCCCACCGCGTGGGCCCGGTTGCGCAGTTCCAGCCGTGCCGTGATCTCGTGCAGCACGTTCTTGACGGTCCGCTCGGAGTACGACGTCTTCTGCGCTATCTCCGCGGTGCCGTACCCCTCCGACACCAGCCTGATCATCTCCGCCTCCCGCGCCGTGAGGGTGGAGAGCGACAGCCCCCGGGGGTCCAGCACCGTGCGGTGGAGGCTGCTGACATGGCTGAGCAGCTTGCCGAGCAGGTCGCCCGGCAGCACCCCCTCACCGTTGGCGACCGCCGTCACCAGATGGACGAGACGGTCCTGGTCGGCCTCCCCGCGCCGCAGCACGGCGGCGACGCCGTACTCGATGAGGGTCTGGAGCGCTCCCGTCTCGAACTGGCCGACGACGAGGCCGGTACGGGTGGAGGTGTTGCGCTGGAGGCGTTGCAGGAGCTGGACGGTGGGCTCGTTCACCATGTCCACCACCACTAAGGAGACCTGCGCGCGGTCGGCCTCCTCCTCCGGTATCAGCTCTATCTCCGGCCGCAGGCGCAACTGGTGCACCATGCCGGTCCGCAGGATCAGGTCCTCGGCGTAGACCGCCACCGAGACCCTGCCCGCCGGGGGCACCGCGGGCGCGCCCTCCGCGGGGCGACCGGGCGCCACCGGTCCGGGGCCGCGGCCGGTCTGCGCCGCTGTCTTCGTCACTTCTGTCATGGTCATGTGCTCGTCTTCCTCAACTGCTTCCGCCGGTGTCCGATACGTCGGGCGTCGTGCGCGTTCGTGCCGTGACCGGACAGGGCGACCTGGCCCGGGGGTGGGGCGGCAGGACGCGGCGCGGAGGGGCTGCCGGGGCACCGGACCTGCCCGCACATTGCCCTCCCGCCTCTGCTGCGGGGGCCGGGGCGCGGCCTAGCGTCGCATCGTGACCACATCTGCCGAATTCGACATAGCCACGGTGACGGTGTCGCCGGGCGCCGGGGCGACGACCACGCTGACCGTGCGCAACGACGGCGACATCGTCGAGGCGTACACCCTCGAAGTGGTCGGCGACTGTGCGGCATGGGCCACGGTGGAGCCGGCCCGGGTCTCGCTCTACCCGGGCACCTCCGAGACCGTCACGGTGCGGCTCGCGCCGCCCCGGTCCCACGAGGTCGCGGCGGGCGAAGTCCCCCTGGGCGTACGCGTCCTGCCCGCGGAGCACCCCGAGTCGGTGGCCGTCCCCGAGGCGACGGTGGTCGTCGAGCCCTTCCACGAGCTCCGGACGAAGCTGGAGCCGGGCCGGCGCAGGGGCTGGCTGGGCGCCCGGTTCCGGACCTCGGTGCAGAACCGGGGGAACACCCCCGTCGACGTCGTGTTCGGCGGAAAGCAGGCGGGGGAGGAGCTCCGCCTCGCCTTCGCACCGGAACGCCGGAGCCTGAAGCCGGGCGAGTCCGCCGACGCGGGCCTGCGGGTGCGGGCCCGGAAGCTGATCTGGTTCGGCGCCCCGGTCACCTGGCCGTTCGAGGCCGCGGTGGCGGAGAGCGAGGGGGCCGGCGCCGAGGGCGAGCAGCGTGAGCGGCCGGAGCCCCTGCCCGGGGAGTTCGCACAGCTCCCGCTGCTGCCGAAGTGGCTGCTGATCGTCCTTGCGGCGCTCATCGCGCTGCTGCTGGCGTGGTTCGCGCTGGTGCGGCCCGCCGTCCGCAGCACCGCCAAGGAGGCGGGGGCCAAGGCCGCGCAGGAGGAGAACCGGCAGACACCGCAGGGCGGTGCGGCGGCAGGCGGCGCCACGGGCGGCGGCACCGGCGGTGCACAGGGCGAGGGTCAGGGGCAGACCGCCGGAACGGGCCAGACCGGGAGCGGGGGCGCCGCCGACGGCGGCTCCGGCTCGACGGGCGGCGGCACGGCGAACACCCAGCAGAGTTCCGAGACCATCGACGTGCAGACGGGTGCCGGAGCCAAGAAGGACGGGACGTACCGGGTCCCGGAAGGAAAGGTATTCGGCGTCACGGACATCGTGGTGGCGAACTTCCAGGGCGACGAAGGGGTGCTGACCATCTCCTTCGGGGAGCGGAAGATCACCACCATTGCCCTGGAGACGTTCCGCAACCAGGACTATCACTGGGTCACCCCCATTCGGATACCGGAGAACGCAGCGGTCACGGCTTCCGTGACCTGTTCCAAGCCAGGGACTCCGGCGACCGGAACGCAGGCCTCCGAATGCCATCAAGTACTCAATGTCAGTGGTGTGCTGAGCGATATCGCGCCGTAGGAACGATAGCGCCGGATTCCTTCCCTTCCGTTCCGTTGGCGTGAACAAACAGGGCTTCTGCCAGCGGAAACCTTCACATGACCGTTTGTCGGAGTGTGTCCTTCCACACATCGCCCGGAATCGGGAACGGAATCGCCGGAGCGCGTCGTGACTGGTGAATGCCGGTCCTCGGCAGGTGATTCCCGGTATTTCCCGGGTGGCGGGATTCGGCCGGTCCGCGAACACCCCGGCTCGGCGACGCGAACCGGCATCTCCCGGGCTCCGGACCGACCGTAGGAATCCGGCCGCCGCGGCCGTGCGCGATGAGTAGTTTCTGGCTGAAACTAACTGCTGGGGCGCCGGATCGGGTGAGCGGCGGCGAGGAATTCCCGCCGTCCGCGGACGGCCGCGGACGCCCGCGGCGGCGAAGGGCCTTCACGGGGCGGCCGGGGTGCCTGGGAAGGCAGCCGCCCTGCCCCGGGGCCAGGACTTTGAGGCCTACTGCCCGCAGACACCGCCGGGCAAGACTGAACAGGCGAACGACTGACCACCCGAAGGAGCGAGCATGCCGTCGTACCTCACCCCAGGTGTATACGTGGAGGAGGTGCAGTCCGGAGCGCGGCCCATCGAGGGAGTCGGCACCGCGGTCGCAGCCTTCGTCGGGTTCGCCGAGACCGGCCCCTTCCACCGGCCGACGCTGGTGACGAGCTGGGACCAGTACGTTTCGTCCTTCGGCACCTTCACTCCCGACACGTATCTGACGCTCGCCGTCCACGGCTACTTCAGCAACGGCGGCGGCGCGGCGTACATCGTGCGCATCGGCGGCCCGGCCGAGGACGCGGCGCGGGGCGAGGCGACGGCGACGGCGCCGTCCGTCGCCGTCGGCGGCTTCCTGATCTCCGCCCGGCCCGGCGCCGGTGACGGCCTCTCCGTCGAAGTGGCCGACCCCGAGGGCGAGAACCCGCCGGAGGACCGCTTCCGGCTGCTGGTGCGGCAGGGCGGCAAGGTGGCGGAGAGCTACGACACCTCCGTACGCAAGAACGTCAAGGGCTACCTGGTCACCCAGGCCCGCCAGTCCAAGCTCATCGAGGTCACCGAGCAGCCCGGTGCGGCGCAGACCCGCCCCGAGAAGCAGAGCCTCTCCCTCGCTCCCGCCGCCCCGGAAGCGGGCGGCACGGTCCCGGGCGGCCCGGGCGAGTACGTGGGGGACGCGTCGGCCCGTACGGGCATCGCGGCGCTGGAGGCGATCGACGAGATCACCATGGTCGCCGTCCCGGACCTGATGAGCGCCCACCGCCGCGGCGACATCGACGCCGAGGGCGTCAGGGCCGTGCAGCTGGCCGTCATCGCGCACTGCGAGCAGATGGGCGACCGCGTCGCCGTGCTGGACGCCCCGCCCGGGATGAACGCCCAGCGCGTCCGCACCTGGCGCAACGAGGACGCCGGCTACGACTCCCGCTACGCGACCCTCTACTACCCGTGGCTCAAGGTCCTCGACCCGGCGACCGGCCAGCAGACCCTGATCCCGCCCAGCGGCCACGTCGCCGGGGTCTGGGCGCGCAGCGACGGCGAGCGCGGGGTGCACAAGGCGCCCGCCAACGAGGTCATCCGCGGGGCGCTGGACCTGGAACTCCGCCTGAGCAAGGGCGAACAGGACCTGCTCAATCCGATCGGCGTCAACTGTGTCCGTGCCTTCCCCGGCCGCGGCATCCGGATCTGGGGCGCACGGACGCTCTCCTCCGACCCGGCCTGGCGCTACCTCAACGTACGCAGGCTCTTCAACTACCTGGAGGAGTCCATCCTCCTGGGCACCCAGTGGGTCGTCTTCGAGCCGAACGACGACCGCCTCTGGTCGAGCATCCGGCGCAACGTCACCGCGTTCCTCACCGAGGAATGGCGCCGGGGCGCGCTCTTCGGCCGGACGGCGGAAGAGGCCTTCTACGTGAAGTGCGACCGCGACAACAACCCGCAGGAGTCCATCGACCTCGGCCAGGTCGTCTGCGAGATCGGCGTCGCCCCGGTGAAGCCCGCGGAGTTCGTCATCTTCCGGCTCTCGCAGTTCTCGGACAGCACCAGCCTCGTCGACGAGTGACCCGCACCCGCCGTCCCCGGCGGGCAGTGACCCCAGCAGTCAACGAACGGAACAGGTGACACACAGTCATGGCAGAGGGCGATGCTCTTTCCACCCACGTCTTCGGCGTACAGCTCGGCGGCTATCTCGTGGAGTCGATCCAGGAGATCAGCGGTCTGACCGTCGAGGAGGAAGTCGTCGAGGTCCGCCAGGTGACCGCCGAGGGCAAGCAGATCATCCGCAAGCAGCCCGGCGCGCGGCAGGCCGGCGAGGTGACGATCACCCGCGGGCTCGACAAGAGCAGCGAGTTCACCAAGTGGATCAAGGAGACGCTGAACAACGGCGCCGTCGACACCGCTCGGCAGAACCTCACCATCGAGATCAAGGACTCGAAGGGTGAGACCGTCCGCCGCATCCAGCTGATGCAGGGCTGGGCCAGCAAGTGGGAGGGCCCCTCGCTGAAGGCCGGCGAGTCCAGCGCGGCGACGGAGACGGTCACCATCACCTTCGAGGAGATCGTCGTCGAATGAGGCGCAGGACCGTTACCGGCGGCGGCCTCGAAGAGGTCCTCGACAGCCTCGCCGCCGCCGCACCCGCCCCGGGTGAGGACGCCCCGGCGCCCCCGCCCGCCAGGGAGCGGGACCGTCAGGACATGCGCACGGAGTTCGACTTCGAGCTCCCGCGCGGGTACGTCGACGACGAGGGCCGGGTCCACCGGAGCGGGTCGATGCGGCTCGCCACGGCACGGGACGAGCTGCGCCCGCAGATCGACCTGCGGGTCAAGGAGAACCCCGCGTACCTGAGCGTGGTGCTGCTCAGCCAGGTGATCACCCGGCTCGGCACCGTCACGGACGTGCACGCCGGGGTGGTCGAGGGGATGTACGCCACCGATGTGGCGTTCCTCCAGGACTTCTACCGCCGCATCAACAGTGAGGGCCACACCCACGCCGCGGTGACGTGCCCGCTGTGCCACGGGTCGTTCGAGGTGGACCTCTCGGGTGAACGCCTGGGGGAATCGTGACGTACGCGCCTTCCCGGCTGCGGGAGGAGCTCGCGTACATCGCCTACCACTTCCACTGGCAGCGTGAGGACATCCTCGACCTCACCCACGGTGAGCGGCAGGAGTGGGTGAGGGAGATAGCGCGGATCAACACCCGCGTCAACGAGAGCGGGTGAGGGCGTGGAGTTCAGGGACTGGTTCGGCAGGGGCGGCCGGCGGCAGGCCGCGGCAGCACCCGCGCCGAGGCCCGCGGAGGACGGCGCCGGTGACGGTACGCGGTCCGCGGACGCGCCGGAGACCGCCCGGCCGGCCGCGCGTCCGGACGCCGACTGGGACGGCGGCTGGCGCCGGGTCGCACCACCGGCCGTGACCGTCGCCCGGTCCTCGATCGGGGTGAGCGACGGGCTGCGCTTCCGGTCCCGGCTCGCCTCGTGGCAGAACATCGCGTACGGCGGCGAGCTCGGCCATGCCGTCCTGCCCTCCGCACCGGTGGGCCTCATCCACGGTGTGGCGCGGCCGGGTGCCGCCCGCACATCCGCACCCGGAGCGCCCCTGCTCCTGCGTGCGGCCGGAGCCCCGGAGGAGGCCGTCCGGCCGCCGGTGTCCGAGGCTTCGGTGCCGGAGACCCCGGGCCGCGCGTCCACCGGGCGCGGGCCGACGACACGGCGGCCCGGCCCCGACGACACGGCCACCCGGAGCGGGGCCGATTCCGCGGTGGCGCCCACCGCAGCCCCGGCCCCGGCACCGCGGGCCCGGCCCGCGGCCGTCCGCCCCCGGCGCACCGCGCCGCCCCTGGTCGTCGCCCGCCGCCCGGCAACGGCCCTGCGGAGCCTCGCCGCGTTCGCGCCAACTCCGTCTGTGAGCAGGAGGGGTGAGGTGGCGTCCGACGCGTCGGACAGCGCCCACGACGCCGGCCGTGCGGGGCCCGGGGAGCGGTTGCCCGCCGCCCGGCCGGAGCGCGACGCGGGCTCGCCCGCCGCACCTCCGGTACGTCCCGCGCTGGGCAAGCCCCTGCGGGAACTCCCGCCCGGGGCGGCCCTCTTCACGCCCTCCGGTCAGAGCGGGAGCGGGGGCGCTGGCGGTGGCGCATCTGTGGCACCGGCCGTGCCCGGCGAGCCGGCTCTTCCTGTGGTCCAGCGGCAGACGCCGGAGTCGGCGGCCGGGGCTGCTTCGGCTGCTGCGTCGGGGGGCCGGGCAGCCCCGGGGGCATCGTCGGCGGAACGGAAGCGGCAGCCCGTGGAACGGGGGGCATCGGGGCGGCAGGACGCGGGGCGGGTGGCGAGCGAACGTCAGCCTTCCCGTCCCGGCGCGGGTCCCACGTCGGGGCCCGCCGCGTCCGGGCCCGCCGCGTCCGGGAGTACGGCCTCCGGTCCCGCTTCCCGTCCCGTCTCCGGTCCCACCGACTCCCGTTCTGCCACTTCCGGTTCCTCGCCGTCCGTCCAGCGTGCGCTGTCCGCGCCCACCACGCCGCCCACGGACGTGTCCGCATTCGACGGCCCGCCCGCCTCCGCGCACCGGACGCCCGCCCCCGGTGGTCCGGGCGCTCGGGCCCGTAGCCGGGGCGGGCTCGGCGCGCCCCTTCCCGCGCTCCCGCCGACCGCCGGTCCCTCGCCCGACGCCCCGCTGCTGGGCGACCCGCGCCGCGCGCGGCCCGGGGCCACGGGTCCGTTGCCGGGCGGCGCTCCGATGGGTGAGCCATCGTCGCCACGGTCATCCGCCCCGGCCTCTCCCGCGGCGACCCCCGACATGCCGCTGCGCGCGCCGGCCGGGCCCGCCGCCGGGCCCGCATCCCCCTCGCTGCCTCCGGCGGCCGTCCAACGTGCTGCGGACACCACGACCCGCACGTCCGCGAGCCCGACTGCCCCGACCACCTCGACCACCCGGGCTGTCCCACCCGCCCCGGTGCGGGTCCGGCGGATCACCACGGGGGGAACGGCACGCGCAAAAGGTACGGCAGGTGCGCCACGTACGTCCGGAACGGCAGCCGGTTCCGTGCCGTCGGTCCAGCGGTCGCGCGCCCTGCTCGCCGGAAGGACGCTGACCGTGCGCACCGGCGCGGCCGAGGGCTTCTCGGCGCCGGCGTCGGCAGCCGCCACGCGTCCCGTCGTACCGGCGACCTGGCGGCGGGACGCCCGGCAGCCGGGTCCCGAAGGGCAGCCGGCCAGTGGCACCGGCCGGACGGAACGAGGGACGGAACGAGGGACGGGACCGGGGACCGAACGACGGTCCGTAACCCCGGCCACCCCCGCCCGAACTCCGGCCACCCGGACCCCACTTGCCTGGGCGGCGGGACCGGAGCAGCGAACGCCGCCCGGCGGCGCGCCCGTCCAACGGGCCGTGCCCGGCGGCCCCTCGACGGCCGCCGCGGCATCCCCGGCCCTTCGGGGCACGGCACCCGAGGCCACGAAGGCCCGGCGCACCGGCACGGCGGACGCGGACCGCGCCGACCGTCCAGGCCGGTTCGACCGCTCCGCCACCGACCGCCCCAGCCGGACCGCCCGGTTCGGGCGTCCCGGCCGCCCCACCACCCCGACACCGGCACGACCGAACCCCCAACAGCCCACCCCAGCCGGCACCCCCACCCACGCCTCCGCCCCCGCACCGCACGCCGCCCCCGCCGCCCCGCCCGTCCCGGTGGTGCGCCCGCATCCGCCGGGGGCGCCGCGGCCCGGAGGTGATGCCGTGCCGGTGCAGCGGTTCTCGATGCCCGTGCTTCCCGAAACCGGCGTCCCCGCCATCGGACCGGTACCGGCCGCCGCTGCCCCGCCCGGACCGCCGGACCTCACCGTGCGCGCGTCGCGCCCCGCACCGGCCGGATCCGGTGAAGGCCCGGGCGGCGGAGCCCGGGGCGGTGGTCCGGGCGGCGCCGCTCCCCGGAGTCCCGGCACCGGCAACCGGGCCCCGGGCCCGTCGGCCCGGGCGCTCCAGCGGGCGGTGGCCGAAGCGGGGTTGTCCGGAGTCCCCGTGCGGGTGGTCCAGCCGAGGTCCGTCCCCGGCCCCGCCCCGGCCGCACCGGAGACCACCGGCACGCCGGCGAGGAACGAGGCAGCCGGCCCGGACATCGAGGAACTCGCCCGCCGTCTGATCGACCCGGTCAGCAGGCTGATCCGGGCGGACGTGCGCAGAGGACGGGAACGCTCCGGGCGGCCGTACGACGGCCGCCGGTGAAACCGCCTCCCGCCCACGCAGAGAAGAAGAGAAGCAGATGACGGACAACATCTTCGCGACGAGCGTGTTCTTCAAGCTCGCCATCGGGGGGAGCGACCTCGGGGCCTTCCACACCTGCTCGGGCCTGGGCGCCGAGGTGGAGCTGGAGCAGTACGCCGAGGGCGGCAACAACGACTTCACCTGGCAGCTGCCGGGGCGGATCACCTGGACCAACATCACGCTGACCCGCCCCGTCACCGCGGACACGCTGAAGATCGCGCGATGGCTCAACGAGACGACCCGGCGGGTGGAGCGCAAGGACGGCGAGATCGTCGCACTGCGGCCCGACCTCAGCCGGATCATCAGCTGGCAGATCCAGGGGATCGTGCCGGTGCGCTGGCAGGGGCCCTCCTTCGACCCGTCCAGTTCCGAGGCGGCGATCGAGACCCTGGAGATCGCGCACGAAGGGCTGGTGCCCTCCTGATGGCCCGCCCGTTCCGCCGTGCCCGGGCCGGCGCCGCAGACGTACAGGAAGGAGGAGCACCGTGGCAGCGACTGCCCGCACGAGCCGTGCCCGTGCCCAGCTGACCATCATGGAACCGCCGGCGGACGTCGGTGCGAAGCCCGCCGGCACCCTCGCCCGGCTCACGCTGCAGTTCAACCCGGCGACGCTCTCCCTGACCAAGAGCACCGAGTGGCGGCGCACGCCCTCCCGGACGGCCGGTGAGTCCGCGCTGCCGGAGTTCGTCGGCAGCGGACCCCGCTCGCTGTCCCTGGACGTCTTCCTGGACGCCACCGCCACCCACGACAACTCGGTGGAGAAGGCGGTGGAGCAGCTGATGACGGCCTGTGTGCCCACCCCGAGCAGCCTCGGCCGGAAGAAGCCGTCGAGCCCCTGGGTGCGGTTCGACTGGGGGACGGCGAAGACGACGTCGTTCGACGGGGTGCTGTCCAGTCTCTCCGTCTCGTACACGCTGTTCGACGTCGACGGGAAGCCGCTGCGTGCCACCTGCTCCCTCTCCATCGAGGAGGCGAGCGTCGACCCGGCCGGGCAGAACCCCACGTCAGGATCGCGGGAGGCCCGCCGTACCCACCGGGTCGTCGCCGGTGACAGCCTGCCGCTGCTCGCCTGGCGCGAGTACGGGGACGCCACCGCCTGGCGCACGATCGCCGAGGCCAACGACATCGACGACCCCATGCAACTGGCCCCGGGCACGGAACTCCTCGTGCCCGGGCTGGAAGACCATGCCGCGGAGGACGCCCGGTGACCGGAACCGCACCCGCCCGATCGTTCGCCGCCGACCCGATCGTGGAGGCGCCCGCCGAGCTTCCGCAGGCCTGGGCCGCCCAGCTGGTCAGCTGTGTGGTCGACGAGAACGTCGGTCTGCCGGACGCCGCCGTGCTGACGTACCGGGACCCGTACCACACGCTGCTCACCGCCACCGGGATCACCATCGGCACCCCCGTGAAGATCTCGGTGGTCACGGTCCGGGAGCGGGCGCGCGAGCGGCTGTTCACCGGTGAGGTCACCGCGCTGGAGCTCGACAGCGACACCACCGGCTCCTTCACCGTCGTCCGCGCCTACTCCAGGGCCCACCGGCTGCGGCGCGGACGCAAGGTGGTGGCCTTCCGCAACATGAAGGCCGCCGACATCGTCCGCAAGGTCGCCGCCGGCGCCGGGCTCCCCTGCGGGAGGGTCGAGGCGGCGCCCGTCATGTACAAGCAGCTCACCCAGCCCAACATCTCGGACTGGGACTTCCTCCAGTACCTGGCGGGCGAGTGCGGTGCGCAGGTGCGGGTGGACGAGAAGGGCCTGCTGCAGTTCGTGAAGCCGAAGCCCGCGTCCTCCGCGCCCTCGCCGTCCACACCGGCGGCCAAGAGTCCGATGGTGCTGGAGTACGGGCGCAATCTGCTGGCCCTGCGAGCCGTGCTGACCGGGTCGGACGGGGCGGACAGCGTCGAGGTGCGCGGCTGGGACGTGGAGACCAAGACCCGGCTGGTGGCGCGCGAGCAGTCCGTCCGCAGCACCACGGTGGTCCCCGGGATGAGCCCGTCCGTCGCGTCCGGGGCGTTCGGGGGGAAGGCCCGGATGACGGTCGCCGACACCCCGTACCGGACCCAGGCCGAGGCCGGTGCGGTCGCCGGCGCGGTGGCCGCACGGGTCAGCTCCGGCTTCGGGGAGATCGAGGCGGTCGCCGAGGGAAACCCCCGGCTCCGGGCCGGCGAACCGGTCACCCTCGGCAACGTCGGACCCGCGTTCGCCGGCCGGTACACGGCGACGGCGGCCCACCACGTCCTCGACCCGCACGGCGGCTACCGCACGACCGTCCTGGTCAGTTCCTCGCCCGACCGCTCCCTGGCCGGGCTCACCGGCGGCGACGGCGCCCTGCGCGGCCCCCGGATGCCGGGCCTGGCGACCGGGGTGGTCACCGACATCCGCGAGGGCCGGGGCAAGGGCGAGCGCGGTTCGGTGCGGCTGAAGTTCCCCTGGCTCGACGACACCTACGTGTCCGACTGGGTCCGTACGGTGCAGTGGGGCGGCCAGGGCGGCGGCGGGGTGTTCAGCCCCGAGGTCAACGACGAGGTGCTCGTCGGCTTCGAGCAGGGCCTGCTGGACAGCCCCTATGTGCTGGGCGGCCTCTACAACGGCGTCGACAGGCCGTCGCCCCACGACGTGCCGCTGGTCGACCCGACCAGCGGAAAGGTCAACCGGCGCTCCCTGGTGTCCCGTTCGGGCAACCGGATCGAGCTGCTGGACGCCCCGCGCGGTCCGTCCGGCGTACGACTGGCCACCGGCGACCAGCAGTTGGAGGTCACCCTGGACGAGCGGCGGGGGGAGATCGCACTGAAGGTGCTCGCCCGCGGCACCTCCCGGGTGCTGAGCTCCCTGTCCCTGAGCCGGTCCGGGATCACGCTCGACGCCGGCGCGGGGAACGTGGAGGTGAAGGGGGCCTCGGTGACCGTCAACGGCAGGACCGGGGTCACCGTCGACGGCGGACTGCTCGCCGTGCTCAAGGCCAGGCTCATCCGGATCAACTGACACCCGAACCGCCCCGTCCGCCCCCGAACACCCGGCCCAGCAAGGAGAACAGCAGCCATGCCCCCCGCAGCCCGCACGGGCGACAGCACCGTCCACGGAGGCCTCATCGGCACCCCGCCACCGGGTGCGGTGGCCGTCGCCACCGTGCTGATCGGCGGCAGGCCGGCCGCCGTCACCGGCAGCCTGCACGTGTGCGTCGTCCCCCCGCACGCGCTCCTCGGCCCGGGGAACGTCGTCCTGCCGAATCCGGCCGCCCTGGCCGCCGGCGGGGTACTGATCGGCGGGCTGCCGGCCGCCCGCATGGGAGACACCACCAGCTGCGGTGCCAAGATCATCAGCGGTGCGCCGAACGTCCTGATCGGAGGACCGCTGTGAGCGGGGGCGGATTCATCGGACGCGGCTGGGGCTTCCCGCTGCGGGTCGGCTCCACCGGCGGCATCGGCATGGTCGAGCGGGACCAGGAGATCGAGGAGGCCATCGGGCTGGTGCTCGGCACCGCACCGGGGGAGCGGCCGATGCGCCCCGAGTTCGGCTGCGGCATCCACGACTACGTCTTCGCGCCGGGCGACGGCGCCACCGCAGGGCGCATCGCACACGAGGTGCGGGCGTCGCTGGAGCGCTGGGAACCGCGCATCGAGGTGACGGACGTGGTGGTCGCCTTCGACACCGTCGACGAGGGGACCCTCTACATCGACGTGCACTACACCGTGCGGTCCACCAACGACCTGCGCAACCTCGTCTTCCCCTTCTACACCATCCCGGAATCGGGAGCCGCCTGATGTCCCTGCCCTCGCCCAACCTGGACGACCGCCGCTTCCAGCAACTCGTCGACGAGGCCAAGCGGTACGTCCAGCAGCGCTCTCCCGAGTGGACCGACCACAACGTGTCGGACCCCGGGGTCACGCTCATCGAGACGTTCGCCTACATGGTCGACCAGCTGCTGTACCGGCTGAACCGGGTCCCCGACCGCAACTACTCAGCCTTCCTGGACCTGTTGGGCGTGCGGCTGTTCCCGCCGACGGCCGCCCGCGCCGACGTCGACTTCTGGCTGTCCGCCCCCCAGCCGGACACCGTGCGCCTCCCCGCCGGTACGGAGGTGGCCACCGCCCGCGGTGAGACGGAGGAGTCGGTGGTCTTCTCGACCGACGAGGACCTGGCGATCGTGCCCAGTTCACTGATCAGGCTCGTCACCGCCCCCGCCTCCGGGGACCGGACGGACCGCACGGCGCCGCTCGGCGCGGGCAAGGACATCCCGTGCTTCCAGGCCCGGCCGGAGCCGGGCGACTCCCTGCTCTTCGGGCTGCCGACCGCCGTACCGCGGTGCATCGTCGCCGTACGTCTGGACAGCCGGGTGGAGGGCGTCGGCGTCGACCCCCGGCAGCCGCCGCTCGTCTGGGAGGCCTGGGACGGCGCCCGCTGGGTGCCCTGCGCGACGGGCACCGACAGCACGGGAGGCCTGAACAGGCCCGGTGAGGTGACGGTGTTCGTGCCCGCCGGGCACACGGCGTCGGTGACGGCCGGCATCAGGGCCGGGTGGCTGCGCTGCCGGGTCACCGCGCCCGAACCGGGCCAGCCCTTCTACTCCGAGTCGCCGACGATCCGGGAGGCCGAGGTGTTCACCGTCGGCGGCACCGCCGGCGTCGAACACGCGGAGACCGTCCTCGACGTACCGCTCGGCACTTCCGAAGGGGTCGCCGGCCAGCGGTTCTCCGTACGCAGGGTGCCGCTCCTGCTGGACGGGGAGCCGCCCGTCGTCCAGGTGTCCTCCGCCGACGGCTGGCAGGTCTGGACGCCCGTGGAGCACTTCGGCGCCTCGTCCCCGGGCGACCGGCACATGCGGATCGACGCCGCCACGGGCGAGTTCGCGTTCCCGCCCGAGGTGCGGGAGGCGGACGGCACCATGCGTGCGTACGGGGCGGTGCCCCCGAAGGGTGCCCAGCTCCGCGTCCCCCGCTACCGGACGGGCGGCGGCGCCGCCGGGAACGTGGCCCGCGGCGCCATCCGCGTCCTGCGCAGCTCGGTGCCGTACGTCGCAGGCGTCGACAACCGCGAGGCGGCCCGCGGCGGGGTCGACGGCGAGAGCGTCGCGAACGCCAAGGTGCGCGCGCCGAACATCCTCCGGGTCCAGGAACGGGCGGTCACGGCCGAGGACTACGAGGTCATCGCCCGTGAGGCCGCGCCCTCGCTGCACCGGGTCCGCTGCCTGCCCGCCGTCGCGGGCGAGGCCGGTGCGGTGCGCGTCCTGGTGGTGCCCGACGCGGTCCCCGACGAGGGCGGCCGGCTGCGGTTCGAGCAGCTGATACCCCCGGACTCGGTCCTGTCGGCGGTCGCCGGGCGGCTCGACGAACGGCGGCTGGTCGGCACCAGGCTGGTCGTGGAACCGCCCGCCTACCAGGGCGTCACCGTGGTCGCCGAACTGGTGGCGGCCGACGGCGATGTGGACCGCGTCCGCGCCGAGGCGCTCGACGCGCTGTTCCGCCACATCGACCCGCTGCGGGGCGGCACGGACCGGACGGGCTGGCCCTTCGGCCGTCCCGTGCAGTACGGCGAGATCTTCGCCGTACTCCAGAACGTGCCCGGAGTCCGGCTGGTCGACGAGGTGCGGCTGTTCCCCGCCGACCCGCTCACCGGGCGGCGGTCCGCGGCGGCGGACCGGATCGACGTGGCCTCCAACGCGCTGGTCTTCTCCCACCAGCACCAGGTCGTCGTCACGGCGGCCGGGGCCGGTGAGCGCGCATGACCAGGGCCGCGGTCCCCGGACTCCCGAGCCGCTACCCGATCGGCGGGCTGCTGCCCGCCCTGTACGCGGACGACGACCTCGCCCAGCGGTTCACGGCGGGCCTGGACACGGTCCTGGCCCCCGTCCTGTCCACCCTCGACAACCTCCCGGCGTACTTCGATCCCGCGCTGACCCCGGACGACTTCCTGCCCTGGCTGTCGTCCTGGGTCGGCGCCGACATCGACACCGCGTGGCCGGTGGCCCTGCGCCGGGCCGCCGTCGCCCGCGCCGTCGAGCTCCACCGGTGGCGCGGAACCCGCCGCGGCCTGGCCGGACACCTCCGCCTCTGCTTCGGCGTCGAGGCCGACATCCACGACGGCGGCGGCGCCGCCTGGTCGGCGGAGCCCGGGGCCGAACTCCCTCCGGCCCCGACCGGGGAACTGCTGGTACGGGTCCGGGCACCGGCCGGGACCCCGGTGGACGAGGCCCGCATCCTGGCCGTCGTCCGGGCCTCGTGCCCCGCTCACCTCACCTGCCGGGTGGAGATCCTGCCCGGCGCACCGGACGAGACAACAGGAGACTGACGTGACGCGCTCGTGCCCGGCGTGCGGAGCCGCCAACGAGGAGGACGAGGACTTCTGCGGAAGCTGCGGTACGTACCTGGGATGGTCCTCGCGCCGTGCCCGAACCCGGGCTGCCGCACCGGAGGCTGACGAACCGCCGGCCTCCGAGCCGCCCGCCCCGCCCGCGCCCGAGACCGCCCCGCCTGCGGCCGAGACCGCCCCGCCGCCCCCGGTCCCGGCCCCGCGCCGCGCACCTCCCGCCCCGGGCGCGGCGGAGCCGCCGCGCCCCCGCACGGCCGAGGCGCCCCCCGAGCCCCCGGCCGAGCCCGCCCCCGTACGCCCGTCCGCGCCCGCCCCCGTACGCCCGGCTCGGCCGGAACCGCCGGTGGAGGACGAGCCCGTGGTGGCTGTACAGCCCGGCGTGCCGATCGCCCAGCGCCCCGTCGTCAGACCGGTGGCGGCGCAGGAGGAGAAGGACGGCTTCCCCTGCCCGTCGTGCGGGGCCCTCAACCGGCCGGGACGCAAGTTCTGCGGCCGCTGCGCGACGCCGCTCCACCCGGGCGAGCAGGCCGAACCGCTGCCCTGGTGGCGTACCAGATGGCCGTTCGACCGCAAGGTGCGGGCAGACTCGGGGCGTCTGCTGCGGGGGAGCGTGCTGGCCCTGCTGATCGTCGGGCTCCTGATCGCGGGCTTCCTGCTCGTGCCGGCGGGGCGCTACGTCTTCGAGGACGTACGGGACAAGCTCGGCGGTACGGGGGAGATCAGCCCCAGCGACGTCACGGCGAGCACCGCCACCGCCGGGCACCCGGCGAAGCTGGCCGTGGACGGGCTGACGAACACCTACTGGGGCGCCCCGAAGGCCGGCGCCTCACTGACCGCCGAGTTCGACAAGCCGTTCCGGCTGGTCGGCGTCACCGTCCACACCGGGGTGTCGACGAAGCCCGAGGTGTTCCAGCGAGGCGCCAGGCCGACCGTGGCCGACGTCTTCATCACGACGAAGGACCGGAAGGTCCACGAGAAGACCATGACGCTCGCCGACAAGCCCGGCGAGCAGTCGATACGGACGGGCATCAGCGATGTCGTCTCCATCCGGTTCGTCGTACGGGAAGCGGCGGGTCAGGGCGCCGGGCGGTCGATCGCGCTCGGGGAGATCGAGTACTTCAAGCGGACGTGAGGAAGCCCGGGCCACCCGCCCCGCCACGGGACTCCCGGGCCTCGAACGGTGGGAAGACCATGGTCAGGGCGGCGATAGGTTGATCGCGAAGCCGGAGCAAGTCAGCGACATGTTCGACCTCTTCGGCATTCTGCGGGCCCAGGCGCTCAACCCCTGGAAATCCGCGGAGATCATCGAGACGAAGGTGAGGCAACTGTGAGTCACGGGCCCGAACTGACCTGGTTCAAGTCCAGCTACAGCGGTAACGAGGGCGGCGAGTGCCTCGAAGTCGCCTACGACTGGCACAAGTCCAGCTACAGCAACAATGAAGGGGGTGCCTGCGTAGAGGTTTCCACCTGCCCCCACACCGTCCACGTCCGCGACTCCAAGGTCACCGACGGCCCCACCTTCGCCGTTGCGCCCGCCGCCTGGACCGCGTTCCTGGGCCACGCGACAGTCAACGGCTGATCATGCCCGGCGCGGACGCGCTCGCCGTGCGGCGTGCGAGCGAGGCGGATGCCGACGCGCTGGCCCGGATCGACTCGGTTGCGGCGGAAGGCGACGAAGCGCGGCGCCGGAACATCCGGAACTGGTGCAGGCAGGGTCTCGCCGCCGTGGCCGAGGACGAGTCCGGGCCCCTGGGATACTGCGTGGTGGAGTACACGTTCTTCGAGCAGGGCTTCGTCACGATGCTGATGGTGGCGCCCGCCGCCCGTGGCCGAGGTGTGGGCGGGCGCCTGCTGGCGGACGCCGCGGCTTCGTGCAGTGCCCCGAAGCTGTTCACCTCGACGAACGTCTCCAACCAGCCGATGCAGCGGCTGTTGCAACGCGCGGGATGGAGCCCGGCCGGCCTGCTCCATGGCCTGGACGAGGGCGACCCGGAGCTGTTCTACCTCTGCCCGCAGGAACCGGGCGCCGTGCGTCCGTGACATCGGCGGGTCAGGCGCCGAGGTGCACCTGTCCGCCGAGCCGGGGCGGAGGTCCATGCCGATCGTGGTGGCGGCAGCACAGCGTGGAGACTCGGTGCTGCCAGGCGCCGCTCCGCCCACCCGTCACGTTCGAGTCCGGCTTCGGCGCACCTTCACCCAGGATCCGTGACGCACGTCACGGGAACCCGCCGGACCGGTCGGACATTAATCCACGTGACTCACTCAACCCCCGCCCGTCTCCGCGACGGTGACCCGGCCGCGCTTGCCGAGGCGTTCCGGGAGCACGCGGACGCCGTGTACCGCCATGCCCTGTGGTCCACGGGCAACTGGGCCACGGCCGAGGACGTCGTCTCCCTCACCTACCTGGAGGCGTGGCGCTCGCGTGAGCGGCTGCGCCCGGAGGAGACCGTCAGTCTGCGCCCGTGGCTGCTGGGCATAGCCACCAATGTCCTGCGCAACACCGCTCGTTCGGCCCGTCGGCACCAGAGAGCCCTGGCCCGGATGCCGCGATCGGACGCCGTCCCGGACTTCGCCGAAGAGGTGACCGGGCGGCTGGCGGACGCCGAACAGCTGGCAGCGGCCAAGGCGGCGCTGAAGGGGCTGCGGCGCACCGAGCGCGAGGTGTTCACCCTGTGCGTCTGGGGCGGGCTGGACTACGCGTCCGCCGCCGAGGCCCTGGGCGTACCCGTCGGCACCGTGCGCTCCCGGCTGTCCCGCGCCCGCGCCAAACTGCGCGACTCCGTGGACCACCCGGCCACCCGGCGCGACGACACGCAGCGCGCGCCCGGTCGGGAACTCCCCGGAGGCAGCGGACAAGTACAGCACGTAGACGGCATTCTGGCTCGAACCACCCAGGAGAACCTCGCATGAACGCTCTGTTCCGGAACCGTTCCGCCGCCCCGTCCTCCCGTCCGGCGGCCCCGGGCCACGAGGAGGGGGGCCGGGAGTGGCAGGAGGCCCGCGACCGCTCCGAGCTCGCAGCGTTGCGGGAGATGGTCCCGCCGCCCGCCGCCCCCCGGCTTTCGCCCACCCGTCGTGCGGAGCTCGAAGCCCACCTGATGAGGGAGGCCGACGACTCGGCCGCCACGTCCGACCCCGCGAAGTCCTCCACGTTCCGTGCCGCCGCCGGCCGTCCCTCGGCCTTCGGATGGCTGACGCCCGGCCGGTCGATGTCCCTCGGGGCGGCTGCCGCCGTCGTCGCGGCGACCGTGGCGGCGTTCGCCTTCACCGGCAGCAGCGGTCAGACGGCCGTCGCCGCGCCCGCCCCGCTCAGGGTGGAGGGCTCCCGGGCCACCGTGCCGCTCGCCACCGTCGCGAAGCGGGCCGCGGCCCTCGCGGATTCCCCGGGCGACGCGCTCCGCGGGACCCACCGCAGGGAGTGGGCACTGGGGATGTGGGACGACGGCAAGCACAAGCCGGAGCAGATGCCGGTGATCGAGTCCCGCGAGCGCTTCAACGCCGACGGCAGCGGTGAGGTGCAGGACATCGAGGACGGCCAGGTCGTCCGGCGTACGCACTTGCCGGCAGGGTCCTGGGAGAAGCTCGCCGAGTTCCGGAGCGCGCCCCCGACCACCGTCCCCGGCCTCGCCGACTACCTGGCGAAGGACAACCCCGATACCCGCGGCAGCGCGTACTGGACGATGAACTCCGTGGAAGCGCTGCTGCGTGACTGGACGCCCGGCCCCGCCCAGACGGCCGCGATCGACGGCCTGCTCGCCGAGCAGTCCGGCCTGAACGCCATCGGCCCGGTCAAGGACCGTGCGGGACGCCGGGGCCAGGCGTACGCCGTGGACTTCAAGGGGACGGTGCGGTGGACGATCATCCTCGACGAGCACACCGGACGGATCCTCGGCACGGAGCTCTCCAGCATCAAGACCGACCCGAAGATGCAGCTCAAGCCCGGTGATGTCGAGCAGTACGACACCTACCTGGACTGAGGCCGCACGCCTGGCCACCGCCCGTGGGGCCGGCCCCCACAACCCTGGCGCCCCGCACCGGAACCACCGCCCAGGTCCTTCTCCACCCGAGGGCCGTCCCCGAGAGCGCGCCGGAATCGAGCGCAACGGGGTGGTGGCCACCGTCAACGCGGCCCGTACGCCCGAGAGAACGGCGCCCCGGTCGCTCCTGCGGCGGCCTGACGATCTCGTAGGGGGCGCCGGGTCTCACAGCCCCGGCGCCCCCCACACCGGGAACCACCGGGCCAGCTCCTTCTCCACCCGCAGGTCGTCCCCGAGGGCGGCCCGGACCTGGAGTTCCAGCTGGTTGTCCCGTTTCTCGTCGCCGCCCGGGACGGGGGCGAACGGGTAGAACGTGCCGCGCTTGTAGAGGTACACCAGCGCCAGCGACCGGCCCTCCGGGTCGCGGAAGGCGATCAGCGAGCAGAGCAGCTGTGGGCCGAAGCCGCCGTCCTGGAGCAGGGTGTTGACCGCGTGCAGGTCGTTGACCAGGGCGGCGGAGTCATCGGGCGGCTGCCGGGTGAGCAGCCAGCTGTAGCCGTACGCGTCCCGGCTGAACTCCACCGGGACGCCGCCGCGTCCGGTGTCGGCGTCGAGCAGTTCCCGTACGTCCTGCTGGACGCGGGCGAAGGTGGCGCCCTCGACGCCCGCGAAGCACACCGAGCCGTTGCCGGTCGGGACGAAACCCGTGGCCGCCTGGAGGGTGAGGGCGGCGGACGGGACGGCGAAGAGCTGGTCGAGGTCGGGGCGGACCGGTTTGCTGCGGCCCAGGATGCTGTCGAGCAGGCCCACGGACGTACTCCTCACGGGGTGGGGGTCAGGGGCGGGACAGGTCGGCGGAGATCCGGGCCAGCTGGTCCAGCCGCTGTTCGAGCGTCGGGTGCGAGGAGAGCAGCCGGCTCAGGCTCTCCTTGGAGGAGAAGGCGGGGACGAAGTAGAAGGCGTTGTACGGCTCCGCCTTCCGCAGGTCCTCCGTCGGGATGCGCGCCATCTGGCCGCTGACCTTGGTGAGTGCGGAGGCGAGGGCCGAGGGCCGGCCGGTCAGCAGGGCGGCTGTGCGGTCGGCGGAGAGCTCGCGGTAGCGCGAGAGCAGCCGGGTGAGCAGGAAGCTCAGGGCGTAGACGACCGCGCTGATCAGCGGGATCAGCATGATCGCGATGCCCATGGGGTCGTTGCTGCGGCTGTTGCGGGCGAAGCCGCCCCAGAGCGCGACGCGGGTGATGATGCCCGCGAGGACGCCGAGGAACGAGGCGATCGTCATGACGGCGACATCGCGGTGCGCGACGTGTGACATCTCGTGCGCGAGCACGCCCTCCAGCTCCTCCGGCTCCAGTCTGCGCAGCAGACCGGTCGTGGCGCAGACGAGGGCGGTCTTCTCGCTGCGGCCGGTGGCGAAGGCGTTCGGCACGTCGCTCTCGGCGATCGCCACCCGGGGCTTGGGCATGTCGGCCAGGGCACAGATCCGGTCGATCGCTCCGTGCAGCTCGGGCGCCTGCTCGGGGGTGACCTCGCGGGCCCCCATGCTGAAGGCGGCGATGCGGTCGCTGAACCAGAACTGGGCGACGAACATGCCGCCGGTGATGATCAGGATGATCGGCCAGGCGCCGCGCAGTACGGCCAGCAGCACGCCGACCAGCACCACGTACAGCAGCCCGATCAGGAACATGGTGGTGAGCATGCGAGTGGTCAGACCGCGGTCGGGGGCGTACCGGCTACGGGTTTTGGTCATCGGTGACCTCCAGTCCTCGCCTGCCTCCCATAGTGCTCCTCGGGTGTCGAAAGCGGATAAGAGACGCGGTGTGCGGCATTTGGCCGAACAGCACCTAGCCGTTTAGGTGCCTTGGGCATCTAGTAGGGAGTGATCGGCAGGACACCCCCCTCTCCTTGCGAGGTCCGCCATGACGGAGACCAAGACCGAAACCGAAGCCAAGGCCGCATCCGGGACCGAGACCCCATCCGAGGCCGTCGCCTTCCCGCAGAACCGCAGCTGTCCCTACCACCCGCCGACCGGCTATCCGAGCGCGAGCCGCGGGCAGGAGTCGGTGTCCCGCGTGCGGCTCTTCGACGGCCGTACGGTGTGGCTGGTGACCGGGCACGCCGAGGCGCGGGCGCTCCTCGTGGACCCCCGGCTGTCGTCCGACCGGGAGAACCCCGCGTTCCCGTTCTTCGCCGAGCGGCTGGCCACGACCACCCAGCGGCGCGTCGAGCTGATCGGCGTCGACGATCCCGAGCACAACGTGCAGCGCCGGATGCTGATCCCGAGCTTCACGGTCCGGCGCACGGCGGCGCTGCGGCCGGCGATCCAGGAGACCGTGGACCGGCTGCTCGACACGATGGTGGCGCAGGGACCGCCGGCCGAGCTGGTCGGTGCCTTCGCCCTGCCCGTGCCCTCGATGGTCATCTGCGCGCTCCTGGGCGTGCCCTACGAGGACCACGAGTTCTTCGAGGCGCAGTCCCGCAGACTGCTGCGCGGTCCCGAGGGCTCCGACGTCGAGGCGGCGCGGATCGCACTCGGTGACTACTTCCGCGACCTGATCGCGCGGAAGCGGCGCGACCCGGGCGACGGGCTGCTGGACGAGCTCATCGCCAAACAGCTGGAGACCGGGGCGGTGGACCTGGAGGAACTGGTCCGGCTGTCCCAGATCCTGCTGGTGGCGGGCCACGAGACGACCGCGAACATGATCTCGCTCGGCACCCTCACCCTGCTCCAGCACCCGGAACAGCTGGCCCGGATGCGCGCGGGCGGCCCCGACGGGATGGCCCCGGCGGTCGAGGAACTGCTCCGATTCCTGTCCATCGCCGACGGGCTCTCCCGGGTGGCCGTCGAGGACATCGAGATGAACGGGGTGACGTTCCGCGCCGGGGACGGTGTCCTGCTCTCCACCGCGGTGAGCAACCGCGACGAGGCCGTCTACCCGGCACCGGACGAGCTGGACCTCGGCCGCGGCGCGCGCAACCACGTCGCCTTCGGCTTCGGCATCCACCAGTGCCTGGGCCAGAACCTCGCCCGCGCCGAACTGGAGATCGCGCTGCCCGCGCTCTTCGACCGGCTGCCCGGCCTGCGGCTGGCGGTGCCGGCCGAAGAGATCCCGTTCAAGCCGGGAGACACGGTCCAGGGGCTCATCGAACTGCCCGTGACGTGGTGAAGGGATGACCCGGTGACCGGAAGCCGAGCGGAAGAACGGACGGACATGCGCGACGAGACGGAGACCGGCATCGCGATCGGGATCGACAGGGACGTCTGCATCGGGGCCGGGCAGTGCGCGCTCGTCGCGCCGAAGGTGTTCACCCAGGACGACGACGGGCTCAGCGAGCTCCTGCCCGCGTCCGAGGACGACCTGGCGGGCCCGTTGGTCGGCGAGGCGGCCCGCGCCTGCCCGGTGCAGGCGATCACGGTGACCTGAGGTGGAGGAGGGGTCAGGGCCAGAGCAGCTCCCGCACCCAGGGTCCGGCCCCGGCCCCGTCCTCCCGGCGGTAGCGCAGCCGTACGTGCCGCCGCCGGGCGTCGCCCTGGAAGAACTCGACCTCGCGCGGCTCGACGACGTACCGCGTCCAGCCGGCGACCTCGGCATCCGGCTCCGCCCCGGCCCGCCGCCAGGCGGCGTCGGACGCCCGGTCGAGCTCCGCCGTCGAACCCAGCACCTCGCTCTGCCGCCCCACCAGCGCCGAGGCCAGGGCCCCGGTCGAGCGGGCGTGCAGATCGGCGCGGCTCTCGGCGGGTGAGCAGGCGGTGACGGGGCCCCGGACCCGGACCTGCCGGCCCTGCGAGGGCCAGTAGAGGCCGAGCGCGGCATACGGGCGGGCGGCCAGCTCGCGGCCCTTCGCGCTGGTGGCGTGCGTGGCGAAGTGCCAGCCCGCCTCATCCGCGTCGTGCAGCATCAGCGTCCGCACATCGGGCAGCCCCTCGGCGTCCACGGTGGCCAGCGACATGGTGTGCGGCTCGGCCTGCCCGGCGGCGACGGCCTCGGCGAACCAGGTGTGGAAGAGGGGGAGGGGTGCGGAGGGCGCCGTGGCCGGTTCGAAGGCGGGCAGCTCGACGTCCCAGACGCGCTGGGCGTGGAGCAGGTCGAGGAAGGCGCGGTGTGCGGCGGAAGCCGATGCGTCGGTCATGTGGCCATTTCACCTGGCGCGGCGGAGTCCGGGGAGGCCGGGCCGGATCCCGCGCCACCGGATTTCGCCCGGTTGCCCGGCGGGCCGGGTGCGGCGATGGCAGGGACCGATTGCTGTAGCACACCGAGACACAGGGGGCTACGCTGGTCGTATGAAGACCATCACGCAGCGGGAATTCCGGAATCGGTCCGCGGACGTCATGAACGCCGTGGAGGAGGGCGAGATCTTCCACATCACGCGTAACGGGGTAGAGGTCGCGGAACTCCGGCCGCTCACGCGCAAGCGGAGCCTGAGTGCGGAGGAGCTGGTGGCCCGGCACAGGCGGCTGCCCCGGGTGGACGGCGCGTTGATGCGTCGCGAAGCGGACGAGCTGTTCGGTGACGAGGACCGGGCCGGGGACGACGATCCCTGGGAGCGGACGCGTGGCTGAGCGCTACCGTGCGGGGGTCCTCGACACCTGCACGTACATCGACCTCGACCTGTTGCGCGCCGAGGATCTTCCTGCCTTTCCGGCGCTCACCGCTGTGACGATGGCCGAACTCCAGCAAGGTGTGGCGATGGCCGGGGATCCGGCCGGGCGGGCGGCGCGGATGGAGAAGCTGGGGGCCGCCGTGGCCGACTTCGAGCCGCTGCCCTTCGACGGGGACGCGGCTGTTCGTTACGGGAGCATGGTGTCCCTCGTCGTCGCAGCCGGCCGCAACCCTCGTCCCCGGCGGATGGATCTGATGATCGCTTCCATCGCCTCGGTCAGGGGGCTGCCGCTCTTCACGCGTAACGCGGACGACTTCAAGGGTCTGGAAGGTGTGCTCACCGTCGTCGCCGTGTGAGTCCGCGCCGGAAGCCCGTGGCGCCCCGCCCCCTCACCCCCGCCCCAGCACCACCGTCCCCGACGAGCAGAACCAGCCGCCCGTGCCCGAGGCCACCGCCAGTTCCGGCAGCCGGCCCCCGGCCTTGACGACCTGGCGGTCCCCGGCCTCGCCGCGCAGCTGGCGGACCGCCTCCACCAGCAGGAACAGTCCGCGCATCCCCGGGTGGCAGGCGGACAGGCCGCCGCCGTCCGTGTTGACCGGGAGTTCGCCGGTGAGGCCCGTGCGGCCCTTCTCGACGAACGCGCCGCCCTCGCCCTTCGCGCAGAAACCGAGGTCCTCCAGCGTCACCAGCGTCATGTAGGTGAACGCGTCGTAGATCTCGGCCAGATCGATGTCCGCGGGCCGCACCCCCGCCCGCTCGAAGGCCAGGCGGCCCGAGACGGCGGCGGGGGAGACGGTGAAGTCCTCCCACTCCGACATCGTGGAGTGCGAGACGTGTTCGCCGGTGCCCAGGATCCAGACCGGGGCCTTCGCCGTGTCGGGCACGTACTCCTCGGCCGCCAGCAGCACCGCACAGCCGCCGTCGCTGCGGATGCAGCAGTGCAGCTTGGTGAAGGGGTCCGCGATCATCGGGCCCGACAGGACCTCGTCGACCGTGACCGGGGTGCGGAACATCGCGTCCGGGTTGGCCGCCGCGTTCGCCCTGGCCTGCACCGCCACCTCGGCGAGCTGCTCCAGGGTGGTGCCGTACTCGTGCATGTGGCGGCGGGCGGCCATCGCGTACTTGGCGATCAGCGAGTGCCCGTACGGCACCTCGAACTGGAGCGGGCCGCGGGCGCCGAAGGAGAGGTTCGACGTGCGGCGGCCCGCCTTGATGTCCGCCCGGGCCGTCGACCCGTACACCAGCAGGACGGCGTTGGCCCGCCCCGCCGCGATGGCGTCCGCCGCGTGGGCCGCCATCACCTCCCAGGTCGATCCGCCCACCGAGGTGGAGTCCACCCAGGTGGGTCTCAGGCCCAGGTACTCGGCGACCTCGACCGGGGCGAGCGTGCCGAGGCCCGCGGAGGCGAAGCCGTCGACGACCGACCGGTCCAGGCCCGAGTCGGCGAGCGCCCGGCGCGCCGCCTGGGCGTGCAGGGCGTACGGGGTGGCCGTGTCGACGCGTCCGCAGTCGGCGAGGGATATGCCGACGACAGCGACCTTGCGGCGGGGAGAGGACGTGGCAGGCAGCATGAATCTGACGGTACATCAGATACGGGGAGGGTGAACATCACTGAAGGGAGGGGATCTTGTGGTCCGTGTCGCTCTGCGCGACTCTGGGAATCTCACCGCTTCACCCCTAGCATGACGGCCCGTCAGATCAGAGGCCGTCGGCCTCTGAGGGGAAGGAGCCCGACGATGGATGCCGCCTTCACCGCGGAACAGGACGAGATCCGCCGCACCCTGCGCGACCTGCTGGCCAGACGTGGCGGACCCGGCGGGGCCGTGGACGCCGCGGCGACACCGGACGGATACGACACCGCGCTGTGGCGACGGTCCGCCCGGGAGCTCGGGCTGCCCGGACTCGCCCTCCCGAAGGAGTACGGCGGCGGGGGCCGCGGCCCGGCCGAGCTCGCCGTCGTCCTGGAGGAGGCCGGCCGGGCCCTGCTGCCGTCCCCGCTGCTCGCCACCACCGTGCTCGCCGCACCCCTGATCCTCGCCCTCGGCACCGCGGAACAGCGCGCCGCCCTGCTGCCGTCCATCGCGGCCGGCGAGCTCACCGCGGCCCTGGCCGTGCCCGGCGGCTCGCTCTCCACCGCCCTCGGTCTCACCGGCGACCCCACCGGAGGCGCCTGGGCCGGCGGTGGCCGGGCGGGCGGTGTCCAGGCCCGGCCGGCCGGCGGCGACGGCGGCTGGCGGCTGTACGGGGAGGCATCCCAGGTGCTGGACGGGCACAGCGCAGGACTGCTCCTGGTCGCCGCCCACACCGGCGGCTTCCCGCGCAGCCGCACCCTGTTGTTCCTGGTCAGGACCGACGGACCGGAGGCGCCCGCCGGGCTCGTCCGCACCCGTCAGGACTCGCTGGACGAGACCCGGCCGCTCGCCCGCGTCCAGCTGCGCGACACCGAGGCGGCGCTCCTGGGCGCCGACGACGCCGTGGACGCGACGGCGGCCCTGGCCGCCGCCGGGCGCACGGCCGCCGTCGCCCTCGCCGCGGAGGCGGCCGGAGCGGCGGCGAGCGTGCTGGAACGGGCGGCCGGCCGGCTGGAGGCGCGCGAGGCCTCCGGCCGGGTGACCGGCGCCGCCGAAGCCGTGAAGCTCCGCCTGGCCGACCTGTACGTACGGGTCCAGTCGGCCAGGTCCGCCGCCCACTACGCGGTCCTCGACCCCGAATCCGGCGGGCTCGCGCTCGCCCAGGCGCTGGAGGCGCTGCGGATCACCACCGCCGAGGCCGTACAGCCGCACGGCGGCGGCTTCGCCGGGGAGCAGGAGGCGCAGCTCTACTTCAAGCGGGCCGCCGCCGACGAACTGCTCCTCGGCCCCGTCCACCGGCTCCGCGACCACGCGGCGCAGCGGGCCGGGCTGTTCGGCCGGGAGCGGCTCGGCGGGCGCGCGGCCGGGCCCGGACCGGCGGCCGGGCAGGTGGCGGTCTGATGGCGCCCGGCGTCCGGCTCGTCCAGAAGGTGTCCGCGACCCGGGTCTTCGCCCGGATCGCCCCGCACGTCGTACCCGCCATGGACCGCACGGTCCACCGGCTCACCCGCGGCCGGGTGCTGCTCAGCGCGCAGATGCTGCCGGGCGTCGTGATGACGGTCCCGGGAGCGCGCAGCGGGCAGCCCCGGACCACCCCGCTGGCGTGCATGCCGCAGCCGGGTGACGGCGAGGGGGGCGGGGACAGCTGGGTCCTGATCGGCAGCAACTTCGGCCGTCCGGGGCATCCGGCCTGGACGGCGAACCTGCTGGCGCATCCGGAAGCGGCCGTCATCAACTGGAAGGGCCGCGACATTCCCGTACGCGCGAGGCTGCTGGCGGGGGAGGAGCGGGCCCGGGTGTGGCAGGCCGCGCTGAAGTTCTGGCCGCCCTATGCCGCGTACCAGTCCCGGATCGAACGGGAGATCCGGTTGTTCCGGTTGGATCCGTTGGAGGGGCGCGGCGGTCACGAGTGAGGTGGACGGGCGTCCGGATACACCGACGGCGGACCACCTGCGTGGTCCGCCGTCGGTGAGACAGGACCTGGGGTGCCCGGGATCACCGCGCGTCACCCAGTACGAGGGAAATCCGGCGCGGGCGCTACTTCGTCGGCTTCTTGCCGGTGATGCCCAGATGCACCAACAGCGCCAGGTTCGGCCGGAGTTCCGACTGCTTCACGCCCCAGGTGGTGAAGCCCTTCTGGTGCGAGGCGACGGCGGCCAGCATCGCCACCAGGGATCCCGCCATCGCCGCGGGGCTGACGTCCTTGTCGACCTTGCCCTTGGACTGGAGCTCCTTCACCGAATCCGTAAGGGAGTTGGTGACGGAGTTCAGGATCTTCATGCGGATCTTGTAGAACCGCTTGTCGCCCTCGGCCGCGCCGAGGTCGACCACGCGCAGGATCGCGTCGTTGCGCCGCCAGAAGTCGAGGAATCCCTCGACGAGTTCTTCGGCGGTCTGCCATCCCGACTTGCCGACCCAGGAGCGCCCGGCGACCAGTTCGGTCAGTCCGGCACCCTCCTTGGCCATTTCTTCGGCGATTTCGAGGACGGCGCCCTCGACGTCGGGGAAGTACTGGTAGAAGGTCGCGGGTGAAGTCCCCGCCTTCCGGGCGACGTCGATGACTTTGACGTCCCGGTACGGCGAGGAGCTGAGCATCTCGCTGAGGCAGTCGAGCAGCTTCTGCCGCGTCGCCTGTCCGCGTCGACCGGCCACGCGGCCGTCGACGGTGCGTACTTGTCCTGTCATGCCGTCAGCTTACCGACGGGTGATCGGAGCGCGATTCGGCCGACTGCAAATGGGGAGCGCGGCAGGCGTGGTGGGGGGAGTGAGGCGGGAGTGGGGTGATATCGGGCGATGCGTCCCGCCGAGGCCCGGCCGGGTTCCCCACAGCTTGATTAGTGTTATCAACAGCCTGTGGATAACTTCCGTGGATAACTTTCCGTGACGTCCATGAGGGCGCTTCGTGCATCGAAAATATGTTCGCATCGGAGGTGCCGGTGCGCGGGCGGCCCGGAGCGCGGCTACTTTGGGTGTGACGAGCGTCACCACGACGGAAGGATCCGGGCCCATGGCCGCATTCGCGCAGTCCGCGCCGTGCTGGGTGGATGTGCAGCTCCCCGACCTCGAAGCGGGCAAGCGCTTCTACGGGGAGTTCTTCGGCTGGACCTTCCGGGCGGGCGACGGGCCGTACGCCGACGCGCTCAGCGACGGTGCCCTCGTCGCCGCGCTCGCCGCCAAGCAGGACGGCCGCATGCCGACCGCCTGGGGCATCTACTTCGCCACCGACGACATCGCCGCGTCCGTCGCCCGGGTCCGCGAGCACGGCGGCCAGGTGATCACCGACCCCGTCCGGGCCGGCCGCTCCGGGGTGCTGGCGCAGGCCGCCGACCCCGGCGGTGCCGTGTTCGGCCTCTGGCAGGCCGGTGAGCGCCAGGGGTTCCAGAAGCAGAACGAGCCGGGCTCCTTCTGCTGGACCGAGGTCTACACCCGTCAGAAGGACCGGGTCGACGCCTTCTACGAGCAGGTCTTCGGCTTCCGCTCCATGGACATCGACGAGCCGGGCGCCGGTGACCCGGGCACCGCGGAGTCCGGCGTGGACTACCGCATGTGGTCCCCGCCCGGCACCGAACCGGGGCCCGACACCGCGGTCGGCGGGCGCAGCGTCATCACGGACGGGCTCCCCGCCGAGATGCCCAGCCACTTCCTCAGCTACTTCACCGTGGCCGACTGCGACGCGGCGGCCGAGACCGCCGTCCGGCTGGGCGGCCGGGTCTCCGAACCTCCCTTCGACATCCCGTACGGGCGGATGGCGGTCCTCCAGGACAACCAGGGCGCCGTCTTCGCCGTACTTCAGGAACCTGTGTCCTGAAACAGGCGGAACGGTACGGGACACCCCGATCCGCCCCCGGGTTCGCAACCGGCGCCTCGGCCAGGAACAATCGGGGTGCGCACCGCCGGGTGGTGCCCACTGATGAGACGCTGCACACGGCGGGTTTTTCGCGGACCTCTCCTCACGGAGGTCCGTACGGGGAGGTGGCAGGCAAGTGGTGGAGCAGCTGACGCAGCACGACCCTAGGCGGATCGGCCCGTTCGAGGTGCTGGGACGGCTCGGGGCCGGCGGCATGGGGCTGGTCTATCTCGCCCGTTCGGCGTCGGGCCGGCGGGTGGCGATCAAGACGGTCCGTACGGAACTGGCCGAGGACCAGCTGTTCCGGGTCCGCTTCACGCGCGAGGTGGAGGCCGCCCGCGCGGTCAGCGGGTTCTACACGGCCGCCGTGGTCGACGCCGACCCGCGCGCGGCCGTGCCCTGGCTCGCCACCGCCTACGTGCCCGCGCCCTCCCTGGAAGAGATAGTGAATGAGTGCGGGCCGATGCCGACGCAGGCCGTGCGCTGGCTGGCGGCGGGCATCGCGGAGGCCCTGCAGTCCATTCACGGCGCGAAGCTGGTCCACCGCGACATGAAGCCGTCGAACGTGCTCGTCGTCGAGGACGGCCCGCGCGTGATCGACTTCGGGATCGCCTCCGGTGTCTCCAACACCCGGCTCACGATGACGAACGTCGCCGTGGGCACGCCCGCCTACATGTCGCCGGAGCAGGCGCGCGACTCGCGCAGCGTCACCGGCGCCAGCGACATCTTCTCGCTCGGCTCGACGCTCGTCTTCGCCGCGACCGGCCATGCGCCGTTCCACGGGGCCAACCCCGTCGAGACGGTCTTCATGCTGCTGCGCGAGGGCCCCGACGTCAGCGGTCTGCCCGACGACCTGCGGCCCCTCATCGAGTCCTGCATGCAGATGGACGCCTCGCTGCGGCCCAGCCCCGCCGAACTGCAGGCCCAGCTCTCCCCGCACCTGTTCGCCTCCGGCGACGACGACAGCGGCACGGCCTCGGCCTGGCTGCCGGCCGACGCCACCGCGATGATCGAGCAGCGCCGCGGCGGCGGCCGCGCGATCGCCGCCGCGCCGCCCGTCCCGCCCGCGCCCGTGGCGCCGCCGCCGCAGCAGTCGCCCGGTGCCGACTGGGACAACGCCTGGCGCAGCGGAGCCGAGGGGCAGCCGCCCGCCGCCCCCGCGCAGGCACCCGACGCGGGCGGTCCGGTGCGGCTGTCCGGCGCGCATGTGCCGATCGGTCCCGGCCCGCGCGCCCAGGACGTGCGCGCCTCGGCGGGCGCCGCCGAGGCCGGTCCGGCGACCGGGTGGGTGCGCCCGCCCGCCGGGGTGAACGGCGTGGCGGCGACCGCCCCGACCGCCCCCGTACCCGCTCCGGCGCACGCGCCCGACAGCGCACCCGCCGCCCCCGAGCGCTGGCGGCCCTGGCGGTTCCGGATGTCGAACGACGTGTGGGGGACCCCGGTCGTCGTCGGTGACCTGCTGTACGTCACCTCCTTCGAGGTGCACGCGCTGGACACCGGCAACGGGCGGCGCCAGTTCAAGACCCGGGACGTGGCCTGGGCGATGGCCGTGGACGGCGGCAGCATCCACGCCTCCGACGGCCCGTCGCTCTACGCCCTGGACGCGACCACCGGCACCGAGCGGTGGCGGCTGCAGTCCGACGCGTGGGTGTACTCCCTCAAGGCCGAGCGCGGAACGGTCCTCACCGGCACCCGGGGCGGCGGCGTCCAGGCGCGGGAGGCGTCCACCGGCGAGAAGCTCTGGGAGATCAACGGGGCGCAGACGGACTTCGAGACGGCGGAGGCCGGACCGGCGCTCCACGACGGCACGGTCTACGTCTGGCAGGACGCCCGGCTGCGGGCCCTCGACGCCCGCACCGGTTCCGAGCGCTGGTCCTACCCGGTCGGCGACGCGGCGTCCTGCGGCGGGGTTCCGGTCCGGGTGACCCCGGCGGCGGACGGCTACGTGTACGTCTCCGCCGGCACCCGGGTCCTGGCCGTGGACATCGCCTCCGGCCATGTGCGCTGGCACTTCGAGTCCCCGGCGGTCTTCCTCTCCCCGCCCGCGTTCGCCCCCGGCCCCGCGGTCACCGGCGGTGGCGTGTACCTCGCGGACTACCTCGGCACGGTGTACGCGCTGGACGCCTCGACCGGCAAGGACCGCTGGCGCATCGCCACGGAGTCCCGGCAGTCGATCGAACCGGTGCTGGTGGTGGCGGGCAACGTGCACGTCGGCAGCGGCAGCGCGCTGTACACGCTGGACGCGGTCACGGGCACCCCGAAGTGGCGGTTCGCCGCGGGTGGCGAGGTGGTGGGCGCGCCGGTCGTCGCCGACGGCCGCGTCCACTTCGGCTCGGCGGACCACGTCCTGTACACCCTGGACGCGGCGGGCGGCCAGCTCCGCTGGAAGCTGGCCACGGGCGGCGAGATCACGGGTTCGCCGGTGGCGCAGGGCGGGGTGGTCTATGCGTGCAGCAAGGACCGCTGCGTGTACGCGCTGGACGCGCTGAAGGGCACGGGCACGGGCAACCGGGCGCGGGCGTAGCGGGGCGCCCACCCCAGCCCGTCCGGCGTTTGAGGACGGAACCGTGGCTGTGGTGGCCGCCGCCCGGACGGAAAACGTCCACCTCCAGCCCGTCCGGCGTTTGAGGACGGAACCGGTGAGCGGGCGGGCGTCGCGAGAGGGTCCGGGGGCGCCCGGCGGCCGCTTCGTCCTCAAGCGCCGGACGGGCTGGACCTGGTGGCCGAATCGTCGTCATGCGCCGGACCGGCACGGTCGGGCGCCGGGCGCGCCGGTGACGGCTACCCCCGCGGGTAGCCCGGGGGACCCGGGCGGTCCGGCGGGTCCTGGACCGGGTACGTCGCGGTCGGCTCCGAGTCGGGATCCCGCGGCGGCCCCGAAGCCGGATCACGCGGCCCCGACGGCGGCCCCGGCGGGCCCACGTACGGGTCGGGTTCCGGCTCCGGCCACGGGCTCGTCTGCACCGACGGCCCCGGCTCCCGCGTCGGCGGCCACGTATCGGGATCCGCCGACCCCGGCGCCTCGTACGGCCGGTCGACCCGCTCGCGCCGCGGCCTTCCGCGCCGCCCCGACATCAGCGCCGCCCCCAGCAGCAGCAGCACCCCGCCGCCCGCCGCGCCCGCGACCCCCTGCTGGAGCCCGGAGCCGTCGCCCGCGATCGTCAGGCTGCCGGCCGCCTGCCCCTGGCGCACCATCCACAGCACCGTGAACCCGAGCACCAGCACGCCCGCGAGCGCGACCATCGGCCGGAAGCGGAGGACGACGCCCACGACCGCCAGCACCGCGGCGAAGAGGAAGGGCAGCAGGATCGAACCGAGCACGGCCGGGTGCGCCCCGGTGACACCGGTGAAGAGGTCGTCGACCCCGTAGTACCGCCCGAGGCGGCCGTCGTACCAGTCACGGAAGGGGCTCAGCACGGCGGCCGCCGCTCCAAGGAGAGCGACGATCGAACCGAGGACGTTACGGATCATCTCCGGACCTCCCGCGGGCGTGAGCGCCGCCGGCCGGCGACGCGGATCACCACCGCTCTCGACTCGACGCTACGCCCGGGGTATGCCCCTCGCCACCAGACGGACGATGACGAGACTGTGACAGGGCCATGACCGGGCCGCCGGACGGGGCCCGCCATGCTGTGCGTTACGGTGTCGCGCGGCCGCCCGCCTGCCGGGCCGGCCGCGGCACAGACGAAGGACAACACAAGGGGGACGTACCGATGGTGCGGCAACACGTGAAACTGACCGTGGTCCTGGTGGCGGTGGTGCTCGCGCTCACCGGCTTCTCCAGCTCCAGCCACGGCGGCAAGGGCGGCAAGAGCCGGAGCGGGAAGAGCAAGTCGAGCAGCAGCAGCGGCGGCGGGTGCTCCAACTCCAAGAAGAGCAACGGCACCTACCACGACACCGACTACGACGACGATGACGACTACAGCTCGTCGAGCAGCTCGTCCGGCTCCACCTACGGCACCCCGACCCCCACCGCCACCGCGACGGACGCCCCGCAGGCGTACGTCTTCCGCTGCGCGGCACCCCGCAAGGGCAAGCGCAAGGCCGTCACCACCTCCACCGTCCGGCTCACCGCGAACGCCGTCGGCAGCCACACGTACGAGGTCGACGTGAAGTTCCTCGACGCGGTCGGCAACACCGTCGACACCGGTGAGGCCACCGTGCAGGCGGACGGCGGCGACACGAAGACGGTCTCCGTCCGGATGGCCAGCCCGGGCAAGGTCTCCCGCGTGAAGAAGTGCGCGGTCACCGCCGAGCTCAGCTACTGACGGTCCGGGCCGGACACACCGCCCTCACCGCAGCCGGAACGTTCCGCCGCCGCCCCCGCCCCGCCCCCTGAACAGCTCCGCCTGCCGCTCCGGCGTCAGGTTCCCGAGCGCGATCAGGTGCGGGGCATGGGCGAGCGCCTGCGCCCGGGCCGCCTCCCTGGCGGACCAGACGGCCCGCACCGTGCCCTGCACCGCCCCGGTCGGATACGAGGCGACGACGGCCGCCGCCCGCAGCGCCGCCGCCACCGCCTCACCGGGCGGGGTCACCTCGCTGACCAGCCCGGTCTCGTACGCACGCCGGGCCGTGACCCGTTCCGCCGTCCCCATCAGGGACATCCGGGCGACCTCACCGAACGGCATCCGCTGCGCCATCGAGATCGCCTCGTACGCGCTGACCATGCCGTACGAGGTGTGCGGGTCGAAGAACGTCGCCTCGTCGGACGCGATGACGAACTCCGACTCGCCCAGCAGATAGAACGCCCCGCCGCAGGCCATCCCCTCCACGGCCGCGATCACCGGCTTCCACAGGTCGTTGGCCTTCGGCCCGATCGCGATCAGCGGATCGTCGATCGTGTACGGGGACGAGGGCTGCGGCACGTCCACGCCCCGGTCGATCCCGGTGCAGAACGCCCGCCCGCCGGCCCCGGTGAGGACGACGGCCCGCACCTCGTCGTCGTACCGGAACGCCCGCCAGGCGGCGGTGAGTTCGGCGGCGGTCGCGAGATCGATCGCGTTGTGCTTCTCGGGCCGGTCCAGGGTGACCAGCGCCACCCCGGTCCCCTTGTCCGTCTCCGTGCGCAGCGCCATGACCCGTCACCGCTCCAGCAGCCAGCGGACCAGGGTCGCGTCGGGGGAGACGGGGCAGAAGACCGCCCTCACCGCCGCCCCGATCCGCAGCCGCGCCGGATCGACGGAGTTCAGGGGCGCGTCGGGCCCGCTGACCACGTTCCCGACCAGCCGGATCTCCGGGGCGTCGGCCAGTTCGACGACGACGGCGTTGTACGGGGCCTGGTCGGCGTACGCGGGGAGCAGCGGCGGATGCGGCAGCACGTACGACCAGATGCGGCCGCGTCCGCTCATCTCGCGCCACTCGCTCTCGAACGACTGGCAGTGCGGGCAGCACGGCCGGGGCGGGAAGCGGAGCCTTCCGCAGTCCGGGGCGGCGCACGCCTGGACGCGCAGTTCACCGCGGGCCGCGTACTCCCAGAAGGGTGCCCCGTCCTCGTCCACGACGGGCAGCAGCAGTCCATCCATCTCGGTCAGCTCCTCAGTTCCTCAGCAGTACGGCGGACGTGGGGACGCCCTCCCCGGCGGTGACCAGGCAGGTCGAGGCGTCCGGGACCTGGGCGGTGGAGATGCCGCGCAGTTGCTTCACGCCCTCGTTGATGAGGTTGAAGCCGTGTACGTACCCCTCGCTGAGCCCGCCCCCGCCGGTGTTGACCGGCAGCCGGCCACCGCTCTCCAGCGCCCCGCCCTCGGTGAACGCGGCGCCCTCGCCGCGCCCGCAGAACCCGTAGCCCTCCAGGGAGAGCGGGATGAGCGGGGTGAACGCGTCGTAGATCTGCGCCACATCGATGTCCTCGGGCCCGAAGTCGGCCTGCTTCCACAGCTGTCGGGCCGCGGCCCAGGCCGGGCCGGTGAGCGGGTCGTCGTTCCAGTAGTTGACCATCCCGTGGTGCTGGGCGGGCAGTCCCTGGGCGACGGAGTGCAGGTAGACGGGCTTCTGCCGGCAGTCGCGGGCGCGTTCGGCGGAGACGATGACGCAGGCCAGCGCCCCGTCCGTCTCCAGGCAGTTGTCGAAGAGGCAGAGCGGGTCGCTGATCCAGCGCGAGGTCATATACATGTCGCGGGTCAGCGGGCGCTCGTACATCACCGCGTCCGGGTTCTGGTTGGCGCGGTTGCGGCAGGCGAGCGCGACGTTGAAGAGGTGGTCGCGGGTCGCGCCGTACTCGTGCATGTACCGCCGGGCGAGCATGCCGATCTCGTCGGCGGGCCGCAGCAGCCCGTACGGGCGGGTCCACTGCGCGGGGGTGGGCAGCTGCACCGCGGTGTTCTTCCAGGGCCGCGGGCCCGAGCCCCGTTTCCGTGAGCGCCAGGCGACACCGACGCTCGCCTGTCCGGTCGCGACGGCGGAGGCCAGATGCGCGAGGGTCGCGCAGGAACCGCCGCCCCCGTACCCCACCTTGCTGAAGAAGGTGACGTCACCGGCCCCGATCGCCTTGGCGACCTCGACCTCGTCGGTCTCCTCCATCGTGTACGAGGAGAACGCGTCCACCTCCGACGCGGCGATGCCCGCGTCGTCGAGCGCCGCGACGATGGCCCGGCAGGCCAGGGTCTTCTCCGACTCGGGCAGGTGCTTCGCGAAACGCGTCTGCCCTATCCCGGCTATCGCCGCCTTGTCCTTGAGCGTCGCCACCCGCCACCTCCGAGGCCGTCATGACTGCTGACAGCGGAGGAGGCTACAGCTAATCTGACGGATAGTCAGCTACGGGGCGGCCATGGCGTTCCGGTTCGACGGCGGGAGGGCACGAGATGCGCGGCGACGAGGAATGGTCCACGGTCCCCAGCCTGGTGAGGGCGGCGGCGAGCCGGTACGGGGACCGGGAGGCGGTGGCCGACGGCCGCACCCGCGTCACGTACGCGGAACTCGGCGAGCGCGTGGAGCGGGCCGCTGCCGCGTGCATGGCCTCGGGGGTGGAGCCGGGGGACCGGGTCGGGATCTGGGCGCCGAACACCCTGGACTGGATCGTCTCCGCGCTGGGCGCGGTGACCGCGGGCGCGGTCCTGGTCCCGCTCAACACCCGCTTCAAGGGCACGGAGGCGGCGTACGTCCTGGAGCAGAGCCGCGCGAAACTGCTCTTCGTCACGGGCACCTTCCTGGGGACGTCGTACGTGGCGTCCCTGCGCCGGTCCGAGGTCGAACTCCCGCACCTGGAGACGGTGGTGGTGCTCGCCGACTCCGCCCCCGCCGACTACGTCACCTGGAAGGACTTCCTGGCGGCGGGGGAGCGGATATCCCCCGGGCAGGTCCGCACCCGGGCCGCCACGATCGCCCCCTCGAATCCCTCCGACATCATCTACACCTCGGGCACCACGGGCCGCCCCAAGGGCGCGGTCATCAGCCACGCGCAGACCCTGCGCTGCTACGCGATCTGGAGCGAGCTGGCGGGCCTGCGCGAGGGCGACCGCTATCTGATCGTGAACCCGTTCTTCCACACCTTCGGCTACAAGGCGGGCATCATCGCCTGCCTGATGCGGGGGGCGACGATGGTCCCCCAGCCGGTCTTCAACGTGGACACGGTCCTCGCGAACATCGCCGCCGAACGCATCTCGGTCCTGCCCGGCCCGCCCACGCTCCACCAGTCCATCCTGGACCACCCGGCCCGCGCGAACCACGACCTCTCGGCCCTGCGCCTGGTGGTGACGGGCGCCGCGGTCGTCCCTCTCCAGCTGGTGAACCGCCTGCGCACGGAACTCGACATCGCCACCGTCCTGACCGCCTACGGCCTCTCCGAGGCGAGCGGCATCGTCACGATGTGCCGCCAGGGCGACCCGGCGGAGGTGATCGCCGCCACGTCGGGCCGCGCGATCCCCGGCACGGAACTCCGTGTCCTGGGCGCCCCCGGCACCCCCGGCGAGATCCTGGTCCGCGGCTTCAACGTGATGCGGGGCTATTTCGAGGACCCGGAGACGACGGCCGCCACGATCACCTCGGACGGCTGGCTGCACACCGGCGACGTCGGCGTCCTCGACGGGGACGGCAACCTGAGGATCACGGACCGGATCAAGGACATGTTCATCGTTGGCGGCTTCAACGCCTACCCCGCGGAGATCGAACAGCTCCTGGGCCTGCACCCGGACGTGGCGGACGTCGCGGTGATCGGCATCCCCGACCCCCGCCTGGGCGAGGTCGGCAAGGCGTACGCGGTGCGCCGCCCGGGCGCCACGGTGACGGCGGACGACCTGATCGCCTGGTCGCGGCGGGAGATGGCGAACTACAAGGTGCCCAGGGCGGTGGAGTTCGTCAGCGAGCTCCCGCGCAACGCGAGCGGCAAGGTGGTGAAGGGGGAGCTGCGGGGCGGGCGGGGGTAGGGGAACGGCACGGCGGAGGGGCCCGGGCCGGGGTGGCTCGGGCCCCTCCGCCGTGCCGGCCGGTTCAGCTCGCGTGCGCGTCCTGCGGGGTGGCCACGCCGGTGTCGGCATCCTGAGTCGTGACCGGGGTGTCGCCGCTCGCGTGGGCGTCGGCCAGGGCGGGACACGCGCCGCCGATGCCGAGGGCCACGGCGAACGCGGCGGCGACGAGCGTCTTCTTGGTGCGAGTCATCTCAACTCCTGCGATGGGAGCGAACTTCCGGACGTGGAGTGACGCTAGCGACGGGACCGGCGGCGGCGGTACCCCCTGGCGGGAAGCGGCCCCCACGCTGACGCGATCGCGTGGGCCGTCCCTGCCCGGACACGCAGCGGCCGCGACGGCTCCCCCTCCGCGCCGCCGCGGCCGCTCCCCGTGCAGGTTGGACTAGTTGGCCGGCTCGCTCGTGGCGTGCGCGTCGGTCGGCTTGGCCGGCTCGGACGTGGCGTGCGCGTCGGTGGGCTTGGCCGGCTCGGACGTGGCGTGCGCGTCCAGGGTGGTGATCTCCTCGCCCGTCGCGTGCGCGTCGGTCGGCTTGAGGCTGTCCTTGTTGGCGGCCATGAAGGTCAACTCCTGAAAGTGTGGACATATGGATTGGGCCGGCCCGCCCGGCTGTTCCCCCGTGGACTGCCGGGCGGGCCTTCCAGGGCCGTTCACCTTAGTGGTGAGGCCGCACGCCGATCCGTCTGCCCCCCGACGCGGCGGATCGATGAGTAGAGAGTGGCGTGCCGCGATAAACGATTGATGAACGCCCGACAAGGTCAGGCCACGGCAGTCGGGTTGACGAGTGCACGGACCGATTCGGCCTCCGGGGAGCCGAGCGTATCGAAGATCGTCAGAGCCTCGTTCCAGCAGACCTGCGCACGGTCCGTCTGCCCGATGGCCGCCAGTGCCTGACCGAGCACCGTCAGCACGTTGGCCCTGCGCCAGTCCCCGCCGATGCCACGGAGCACGGCCAGCGCCTGCTCGGCGTGGGCCGCCGCCTGAGCCGCCTGCTGTTCGGCCATGTGCAGCTCGGCCAGCCGGAAGAGCGTCATCCCGTGCCACAGCCGCTGGCGGCTCTCGCGGAAGATGTGCAGGGCCTCCAGCAGGACGTTCTGGGCCCGGGAGGTCTGCCTGCTGCCGATGAGGGCGAGCCCGAGCGCGTACTTCCCGTTCGCGAGCCGGAGCGCGAGACCGGTGGTGTCGTCCTCGTAGATCGCGACGCCCCGCTGTGCCAGCTGGACGGCGCTCGGGGTCCGGTCCGTCGCGAGGTGCACACGCGAGAGGTTGCAGAGCGCCGATGCCTCGCCGGGCTTGTTGCCGTCGGCGCGGAAGGCCGTCATGGCCTGCGTGAGATGCGACTCCGCGTCCTCGTGGCGGTTCTCGTAGAGCGCGATGATCCCGCGCTGGTTGGGCGCCTGCCCCAGCGAGACCGGGTCGCCGGCCAGTTCGCCGAGCCCCAGGGCCCTCATCGCTTCGGCCTCCGCCTCGGTGAACCGGCCCGAGACGCTGTGGACGTGGGACAGCATGGTGCGGGCCCTGGCCTCGGCCTGCGCCTCGCCCGCGGCCTCGGCGGCCTCGGCCACGGCCGTCGCGGCCGTGGCGAACTGGTGTGAGTTCGCGCCCGACTCACCGAGGTCGACCACCGCCATCAGCAGGTCGGATGCGCGCCGCGGCATGCCGATGGCGGCCGACTGGCGGGCGCAGGCGAGCAGTCCGCTGGACTCCGTGAACAGCCAGTCCAGGGCGGTCTCGCGGACCCGGAAGGCAAGGCCCGGGTAGGACGTGGACGAGAAGTGATCGAGGACCCGCTCCCCCGGCCGCTCCAGTGCGTAGACCCCCGCGGCCGTCGCCAGATAGAAGTCCAGCAGCCGCGACAGCGCCAGTTCCTTCTCCTCCGGCGGCTGTTCGTCCCGGTCAGCGCACGAACGCGCGTAGAGGCGGACCAGGTCGTGGTAGCGGTAGCGGCCCGGGGCCGCCGACTCCAGGAGGGACGTGTCGACCAGGGCCTCCAGGAGGTCCTCCGCCGTGTGCGCCTCCAGGTTCAGCAGCGCCGCCGCAGCCGCCAGGGAGATGTCCGGGCCGTCGGCGAGGCCCAGCAGACGGAAGGCGCGGGCCTGGGCCGGTTCCAGCTGGCCGTAGCCGAGTTCGAAGGTGGCCTTCACCGCGAGGTCGCCCGCCTGGAGCTCGTCCAGCCGGCGGCGCTCGTCCGCGAGCTTCGCGGCCAGGACCGAGACCGTCCAGGTGCGGCGGGCCGCCAGCCGGGAGGCCGCGATGCGGATGGCCAGCGGGAGGAAGCCGCACGCGGCGACCACGTCGAGCGCCGCCTCGCGTTCGGAGTTGATGCGCTCCTCGCCCACGATCCGGGTGAAGAGCTGGAGCGCCTCCTCGGGCGACATCACGTCCAGGTCGACCAGGTGCGCGCCCGCCAGGTCGACCATCCGGACCCGGCTGGTGACCAGCGCCGCGCAGCCGGCCGTGCCGGGGAGCAGCGGGCGGATCTGGGCCGCGTCGTGGGCGTTGTCCAGGAGGACCAGGATGCGGCGGCCGTCGAGCGTGGAGCGGTAGAGCGCGGCGCGTTCGTCCAGGGAGTCGGGGATCGCCGAGTCCGCCGTGCCCAGCGCGCGCAGGAACGCGCCGAGGACCGTCTCCGGCTCGGCGGCGCGGGCGCCCGCGCCCTGGAGGTCGACGTAGAGCTGGCCGTCCGGGAAGTGCGGGCGGGCCTGGTGGGCGACGTGCACGGCGAGGGTCGTCTTGCCGACGCCGCCGATGCCCGCGAGGGCGGAGACGGCCATGACCGAGCCCTCCGCGGTGGCGAGGCGGTCGCCCAGTTCGCGGACGAAGGAGTTGCGGCCCGTGAAGTCGGAGACCGTGGCCGGGAGCTGCGCGGGGCGGAGCGGTGCGGCGGCCGGCGTGGGTTCGTCGGCCGGGCGGGCCAGCTCCTCGTCGGCCCGCAGGATGCGCTGCTGGAGCGCGGCGAGTTCGGGGCGCGGGTCGACGCCGAGTTCCTCGGCGAGCAGCCGCCGGGTGTCGGCGTAGACGGCGAGGGCCTCCGCCTGGCGGCCGCTGCGGTACAGGGCCACCATCAGGAGCTCGCGCAGCCGTTCGCGCAGCGGGTGCGCGGCGGTGAGCGCGGTCAGTTCGGAGACCGCCTCCGCGTGGCAGCCGACCTCCAGGTCCAGATCGAGACGGGTCTCGGTGAGCTGGAGCCGCCACTCCTCCAGCCGGGTCCGCTGGTACTCCGCGTACGGCCCGGGGACGGAGGCCAGCGCCTCGCCGTCCCAGAGGGCGAGTGCCTCGTTCAGCAGCGCCCTGGCCCCGCAGCGGTCGCCCGACGCCCTGGCCTTCTCCGCGTCGGCCGCCCGGTCCTGGGCCACGGTCAGGTCGAGCGCCCCGGGCCCGATCCGCATCGCGTATCCGCCGGAGTCGCTCGCCAGGGTCAGCGGGCCCAGGGTCTTGCGCAGGCGCGAGGCGTAGGTGCGTACCGCGGCCAGTGCCTGGGAGGGCGGGTCCTCGCCCCAGATGGCGTCGATGAGTTCGGCGGCCGTGGCTGTGCGGCCGCCTCTCAGGAGCAGGGCCGTCAGCAGGGCGCGCTGCTGCGGCGAGCCGCACGGCAGCGTCTCGTCGCCCCGCCCGGCCCGTACCGGACCGAGGAGGGAGAAACGAAGTCCGGCTTCCTCCACCGACCTCTGCTCCGGGACGCGCTGCTCCGGAACGCGTACCCGTGGTCCGTCGGCACGGCCCATTGCTGTCTCCTGTCCTGCTCTGTGCGCTGCCCGGCACGATGGCACATGTCCGGATTCCTTCGAGGCCATCCGGATTGCTCCATACCGTTGGTATCGCCGTCAACAGTCTGCCTTGTGAACGGGGCGCGCGTCAGCAGTGGGTGACTCTCTGCACAAGCCCTCGACAACGATTGTGGAACGGGGCCCCGTCCAGATAGCTGACGGTTCGTCAGATCGGCGCTACCGTGGGACGCATGGAGACCTTCCCGAAGATCATCTCGGTGGACGACCACACGGTGGAGCCCGCTCATGTCTGGCGGGACCGGCTCCCGTCCAAGTACGCGGACTCAGGACCGCGCATCGTCCGGGCGCCGCTCAAGGAAATGACCTTCATGGGCGGCAAGTTCGCGCCCGTGATGGGTGCGAAGGGCGACGACGGCCCGATCGGCGACTGGTGGGTGTACGAGGACCTGCACCGCCCGCTGACCCGGCTCGACACCGCCGTCGGCTACGACCGCGACGAGATCAGGCTGGAGGTCATCACCTACGAGCAGATGCGGCCCGGTTCGTTCTCGGTGCCCGAGCGGCTGGCCGACATGGACGTCAACCACGTCCAGTCCGCACTGTGTTTCCCGACCTTCCCCCGCTTCTGCGGCCAGACCTTCACCGAGGCCAAGGACCGCGAACTCGGGCTGCTCGGGGTGCGCGCGTACAACGACTGGATGGTCGAGGAGTGGTGCGGGCCCGACGCGCACGGCCGGCTCATCCCGCTCACCCTGGTCCCGCTCTGGGACGCACAGCTCGCCGCCGACGAGGTCCGGCGCAACGCCGCACGCGGGGTGCGTGCCGTGGCGTTCTCCGAGATACCCCCGCACCTCGGGCTGCCGTCCATCCACACGGACGAGTGGGACCCGTTCCTCCGCGCCTGCGACGAGACGGGGACGGTGATCGCCATGCACATCGGCTCGTCCTCGAAGATGCCGTCCACCTCGGCCGACGCCCCGCCGGCCGTCGGCTCCACCATCACCTTCGCCAACTGCTGTTTCTCGATGGTCGACTGGCTGATGAGCGGCAAGTTCGAACGCTTCCCGAACCTGCGGATCATGTACGCGGAGGGCCAGATCGGCTGGATCCCGTACATCCTGGAGCGTGCCGACGTCGTCTGGGAGGAGAACCGGGCCTGGGGCGGAGTGGCCGACAAGGTCCACCGGCCGCCGTCGGAGCTCTTCACCGAGCACGTCTACGGCTGCTTCTTCGATGACGCCTTCGGGCTGAAGAACCTGGACGCGATCGGGGTGGGGAACGTCCTGTACGAGACGGACTACCCGCACTCCGACTCGACCTGGCCCAAGTCCCGCGAGGTCGGCGAGGCGCAGATGGGGCACCTGGACGCCGATGTCGTGGACCGCATCGTGCGCCGCAACGCGATCGACCTGCTCGGGCTGACCGACGACGGGCTCTGGGCGGGGCCCGGCACGGCGGTGTGAGAGAGGGGGTGAGGGGGCGGCCGGCCCCTCACCCCCCTCACCCGGTCAGGCCCGGGTGACCGGCTCCTGGAGTTCCGTCACCCACGCGTCCCGGTCCTCGGGGCACTCCAGGCTGACCTCGCGCGCATACCCCGCCGAGCGGTAGCCGCCGGCGTCGATCCACCGGGCCAGCGTCTGCACCGTCGACAGGACGCCGTCCATGCAGCCGCGGTGGACGATCGTCGCCGCCTCGAACGCGGGCAGCTCGACCACCGTCACACCGGTGTCACCCAGCGGCCCGGCCGGGGCCGAGACCGTCACCCCCGCGTGCACGACGACCGCCCCGCCGCCCTCCGGCACGTCCTCGTAGCGGGCGATCCCCGGGCCCGTCGGCACGACCCCGGCCTCGCCCAGCAGCGGGAACAGCCGCTCGTACAGCGGGCCGATCACCGGTGTGATGTCCTCCGGCGCGAAACCGGCGGCCACCTCGGTCAGTTCCGCGACCCGTACCGGCGGAACGCTCTTGATCACGACATCGTCCACGGACATGTGTCCCTCGCTCTCGATCGACCGGAGTCTCGCCTCGACCTGGGCCAGCCGCGCAGCCGCCGCGGCCATCGCCGCCTCCAGCTCCGAACGCCGCAGCCGCAGCATCCCGCGCAGCTCCTCGGAACCCACCTCGTCGTCGAGGACGGCCCGCACCTGCTGGAGCGTGAAGCCGAGGTCCTTGAGGGCGATGATCCGGTTGAGCCGGGCGAGCTGGGCGGCACCGTAGTGCCGGTAGCCGGTCGAGGGGTCGGTACGGTCGGGGTGCAGCAGCCCCACCGCGTCGTAGTGACGCAGCATCCGGGCCGACACCCGCCCGTACCGGGCGAAGTCTCCGATGGTGAACATGATGTCTCCCAGTGCACGGCCTCACACGGTGTCAAGGTCAAGCATCGCAACCCCCGGTCCGGGTGTGACGCGCGTCATGGGAACTCCTCGCCCGCCGCGGACGGCAACTGACGTGGAGCATTCCCTGAGAGCCCGGATACGGGCAGGCGACCCGGACGCGTTCGGCGGGAGGGGCACAGGCAGGAGCCCCGCTTCTCCGCCGAGGCGGAGGAGCGGGGCTCCTTGGGTACTGCATTACCGGCCGCGATCGGCCGACCCGGGCAACTAGGCCGGGGTGACGTTCTCAGCCTGCGGACCCTTGGGTCCCTGAGTGACGTCGAAGTTCACGACCTGGTTCTCCTCGAGGGAGCGGAACCCGGACGCGTTGATCGCGGAGTAGTGGACGAAGACATCCGGGCCGCCGCCGTCCTGGGCGATGAAGCCGAAGCCCTTTTCAGCGTTGAACCACTTGACGGTTCCGGTAGCCATAAGCCCTCCTTGGGCCAAAGGGTTGCCCTGCTCCAGAACCTGCAAAGAAGTCTGAAAACTACAAAAGCCTGCGGGTTACATGCTCCGCAGGCTCTGTACTGCAAGGGAAACCAAACTGCAACTTGGCGTTGAGCCTAGCACGCAGCCTGCGCCGAAGGGTAGAGGGAAAGATCACTTGACCCGGATGTTTGATTGACGTGCGGATGAGCGGACCGAGAGGCCCTTCCGGGTGGCTCGGAGGCCTCTCCGGACACCTCTCCCGCGGCCATTGCCGGGCACCCCGGAAGAGGGAGCGCGCCGCGCCGCGCGCCCCCGGTGAGGGCGCCGGCCGGTCACGGGTCTAGCCTCGCGATGTGGACAATTCAACCGTCTCAACCGTCGCAGGCGACGACCGTCGCAGCCGGCCGCGCGTCGGCCACATCCAGTTCCTCAACTGCCTGCCCCTCTACTGGGGGCTCGCACGGACCGGAACCCTGCTCGACCTGGAGCTCTCGAAGGACACCCCGGAGAAGCTCAGCGAGCAGCTGATCAGGGGCGATCTGGACATCGGCCCCGTCACCCTCGTGGAGTACCTGCGCAACGCCGACGACCTGGTCGCCTTCCCCGACATCGCGGTCGGCTGCGACGGGCCCGTCATGTCGTGCGTGATCGTGTCGCAGCGGCCGCTGGAGGACCTGGACCGGGCCCGGGTGGCGCTGGGTTCGACCTCCCGCACCTCCGTACGGCTGGCGCAGCTGCTGCTCGCCGAGCGGTACGGCGTCACCCCCGACTACTACACGTGCCCGCCGGACCTCGGCGTGATGATGCAGGAGGCGGACGCCGCCGTCCTCATCGGTGACGCCGCGCTCCGCGCCAACCTGCACGACGCCCCACGGCTCGGGCTCCAGGTCCACGACCTGGGCGCGATGTGGAAGGAGTGGACGGGACTGCCGTTCGTCTTCGCCGTCTGGGCCGCCCGCAAGGACTACCTGGCCGCCGAGCCCGACGCTGTCCGCAAGGTCCACGAGGCGTTCCTGGCCTCGCGGGACGTGTCCCTGGAAGAGGTCACCAAGGTCGCGGAGCAGGCGGCGCGCTGGGAGGCCTTCGATGCCGAGGTCCTGGAGCGCTACTTCACGACCCTCGACTTCCGCTTCGGGCCCGCGCAACTGGCCGGTGTCACGGAGTTCGCGCGCCGGACCGGCCCGACCACGGGCTTCCCGGCGGATGTGAACGTCGAACTCCTCGGCGGCTGAGGGCTTCGCCGGACATTCCGCTACGGCGGATGCCGGCGGTGCGGGCCGGGCCGGAATGCCCGGCCTTTCCGTTCCGCCGTTCCCGCCCTTCCCCGAGGGGAAGGCTCGGGCGGATGTGCGGATATCGATTCGGGTGAATTCGCGTTGAATGGCCGGTTGACGGAAGGGCCCGGGGGTGTGCCTCCCCGGGCCCTTCCGCAATCGCCCCGCGGAACGGCACATTCACGCCTTTTGTTGCGGTGAATGACGCCGTTCGTTCCCTTGGGGGCGAAATCGGCGGATGGTTTCCCCTGTGACCCGATGACCTTCGCCCCTAGGCTTCGGTCGGAGGTCCGGCCGGTCCACAAGGGGAGTCCGTATATGCAGCCGCTCGAAGCCGGCGAACCGCTGAGCATCGGTGCCTACCGGCTGCTCGGCCGGCTCGGCGCCGGCGGCATGGGGCGCGTCTATCTGGGGCGCAGCGCGGGCGGCCGGACCGTCGCGGTCAAGGTCGTCCACCCGCACTTCGCGCTCGACGAGCAGTTCCGCGCCCGCTTCCGGCGCGAGGTGGACGCGGCGCGGCGGATCGGCGCGCAGTGGACAGCCCCCGTCCTGGACGCGGACCCGGACGCCCCCGTTCCGTGGGTGGCCCACGGTTACGTCGCCGGGCCGCCGCTCTCGGAAGCCGTCACCGAGTACGGGCCGCTGCCCGAACAGGCGGTACGCACGCTGGGTGCCGGGCTCGCCGAGGCGCTGGCCGCGGTCCACGGCCAGGGCCTGATCCACCGGGACGTGAAGCCGTCCAACGTGCTGCTCGCCCTCGACGGCCCCCGGCTCATCGACTTCGGCATCGCCCGGGCCATCGACGCCACCGCCTCGCTCACCTCCACCGGCGTCTCGGTCGGCTCGCCCGGCTACATGGCACCGGAGCAGATCCGCGGCCTGGACATCTCGGGCGCGGCCGACATCTTCTCGCTGGGCGCGGTGCTCGCCTACGCGGCGACCGGCGCCGCCCCCTTCCTCGGCGACTCCTCCGCCGTACTCCTCTACAAGGTGGTCCACGAGGAACCCGAACTGGGTGAAATGGAGGGTGGACTGCGCGACGTCATCGCCTCCTGCCTCGCGAAGGACCCGGCCGTCCGGCCCACCCCGGCGGAGCTCGCCCGGCAGCTGGCGCCCGGCGGTGCGGCGGCCTCGGTCGCGGCGGGCTGGCTGCCCGGTCCGCTGGTGCGCGAGGTCAGCCGCTCGGCGGTCGCGCTGCTGGACCTGGAACCGCAGGAGGCCCCGGTGCAGTCGGGACCGGTGCCGTTCACCAGCGCGTCGTTCGGGACGACCGGGGCGAACGGCCCGCTCGGTGTCTTCGGCCCGCCCGTCGAACCGCCCCAGGCGTCCGGGCCGACCCCGCCGCCGCACCACCCCGCCACCGGGACCGGCGGGGTGCCGGGGCAGCGCACCCCCGATCCCCGGTTCGCCGTCACCCTGAACGCGGACGCGCGGCCCGGCGAGCACCGGGGGCGCAGACTCAGCTGCACCGTCGCCCTCGCGGTGGCCGGTGCGCTCGCCGCGGTGACCGTGGGCAGCGCCTTCCTCTTCGACCTGATGCCGGGCGGACGCGGCGCCGACAACGCCGGTCCCAGCGATACCGGTGCGACCCCGTCCGCCACCTCCTCCGGCCCGTCCGCCGCGGAGCCCCCCGCGCCGACGCGCTCCGCGACCGGGCCGGCGGACCCGCTCACCGCGGTCCCGGACGCCTTCGTCGGGACGTGGCGGGGGCCGCTCACCGAGAAGACGACCGGAGCGCCGCACGGCACGCTCACCGCGGTGCTCGTGAAGGGGAAGAAGGGCGCCGGGGTCGCCCGTATGACGACGACGGTCACCGGACTCGGCGTGGACGTCAGCTGCCACAGCATCGCCACCCTCACCTCCGCCACGGAGAAGGAGCTGACGCTCCGGGAGCGCGCCGATCCCGAACACCCGGGCACGGCGGGGCTGTGCACGACCACGCCCGCCGACCTCCACTTCACCCGCGCGGCCGACGGCACGCTGCGGTTCCGGTCCGACGAGCGGGGCGCCGGACTTCCCTACGGCACGCTGACCCGGTCCGGCCGCTGACCCGTACCGGCGCTGGCGTACGCTGAAGCGGTCCGTAGATCCGTTGAAAAACCGCCGAAAGGTGACAGCCCGGTGACCGAGAAGGCCGACCTCCAGCCCATCCTCGACCGAGCCGCCGAAGGCGGCCGGATCACTCCGGCGGAGGCCCTCGACCTCTACCGGTCGGCGCCCCTGCACGCACTGGGCGCGGCCGCCGACGCCGTGCGCCGGCGCCGCTACGCCGGTACGGAGCACATCGCGACGTACATCATCGAGCGCAACATCAACTACACCAACGTGTGTGTGACGGCGTGCAAGTTCTGCGCGTTCTACGCCGCGCCGAAGGACACCGCCAAGGGCTGGTCCCGCGATCTCGACGACATCCTGCGCCGCTGCGCGGAGACGGTCGAGCTCGGCGGCACGCAGATCATGTTCCAGGGCGGGCACCACCCGGACTACGGCGTCGAGTACTACGAGGAGCACTTCTCCGCGATCAAGAAGGCGTTCCCGCAGCTGGTCATCCACTCGCTCGGCGCCTCCGAGATCGAGCACATGGCCCGGATCTCGAAGGTCTCCGCCGAGGAGGCCATCAGCCGCATCCACGCCGCCGGGCTCGACTCCTTCGCGGGCGCCGGCGCCGAACTGCTGCCGGCCCGGCCGCGCACCGCGATCGCCCCGCTCAAGGAGTCCGGCGAGCGCTGGCTGGAGATCATGGAGATCGCCCACGGCCTCGGCGTCGAGTCGACCTCCACCATGCTGATGGGCACCGGCGAGACCAACGCCGAGCGCATCGAGCACCTGAGCATGATCCGCGACGTGCAGGACCGCACCGGGGGCTTCCGCGCCTTCATCCCGTACACGTATCAGCCGGAGAACAACAAGCTGAAGGGCCAGACGCAGGCCACGCTCTTCGAGTACCTGCGGATCATCGCCATCGCCCGGCTGTTCCTGGACAACGTCGCCCACATCCAGGGCTCCTGGCTCACCACCGGCAAGGAGGTCGGCCAGCTGTCGCTGCACTACGGCGCCGACGACCTCGGCTCGATCATGCTGGAGGAGAACGTCGTCTCCTCCGCCGGTGCCAAGCACCGCTCCAACCGGCTGGAGATCATCGACCTGATCCGCAAGGCGGACCGGGTGCCGGCCCAGCGCGCCACCACGTACGAGCACCTCGTCGTCCACGACGACCCGGCGAACGACCCGGTCGACGAGCGCGTCGTCTCGCACATCTCGTCCACCGCGATCGAGGGCGGCACGGCCCACCCCGAGCTCAAGCTCCTCAACGCCAACTAGGGTCCGTCGCCTTGCTGACGATCCACACCGCCGCCCTGCTCCTGCCGGGCGGCGGTCGTGCGCCCGTGCCCGGCGGGGCGGTGGCCGTCCGGGACGCGGTGATCGCCGCCTTCGGCCCGTACGCCGGACTCGCCGCGGCCCACCCCGCCGCCCGGGTCCGGCGCTGGCCGGGCGTCCTGACCCCGGGCCTGGTGCAGCGGGACGCCGTCCGGCTGCTGGAGGAGTCGTACTTCCCCGATCCGCGCGAGGCGGACACCCTGGGCACGGAGCCGCTGACCGGTGCGGCGCTCGACGCCCTCGGACCGGACGACACCTGGCGGGCGGGCAGCGTCCGGCGCGGGCTGCACCGGATGCTCCGGCACGGCACGACCGCGGTGACCGTTCCGCCCGCCACCGCGCCCGCGTTGCTCACCGCCGTGCGCCGATCCGGCCTGCTGGTCCTCGGCCCCGCGCCGGGCACCGGGAGCCCCGCCGGCGACGGGCCGCGGCTCGACCCGCTGGCCGGGGTGAGTGCGGTGGCCGACGCGATGGCGTCACCCCTCACCGTCGGGGGCCGGGCGGACCTCGCCGCCTTCGACGCACCGGACGAGGCCGCGCTGGCGGAGGCGGGCGGGGCGAGCTGCGTGGCCACGGTCGCGGGCGGACGCCTGGTGTACCGGGGCCGCTGAGGGCCGTCCCGGGGAGTGTCTACGGGACGGTGGGGCCGCCGAGGTAGGTGCCGTCGGCGGCGTAGGGCCAGGCGTTGGAGACGCAGCCCTTGAGTCCGTAGATCTGCTGCATCATGGCGGGGGCGGGGCGTCCCTTGCCGGGGCAGGTCTCGTGGCCGTGGCCGAGCCAGTGTCCGACCTCGTGGTTGACGATCAGGGCGCGGTAGTCGGCGAGCGGCCCGTGGAACTCGGGCGAACCCGTCCGCCAGCGCTTGAGGTTGACCATGACGTCGGTCCCGACCCGGCAGTTGACCTCGCCGTGCGTGTCGAGCCCGCCCTTCCCGCAGATGCGGTCCGTGGTCTCCGGGGTGGCGATCCGGATGACCAGCCCGGCCGGCCCCTCGGCGACCTGGCGGAAGGAGTGCTCGCCGTGGTGCGCCCAGCCGCGCGGGGCGGCCAGGATGCGGGCGACCTCGGCGGCCGCCGCGTCCGGGTCCAGTCCCGAGCCCTTCTCCACCTCGACCCGGTAGGCGTCACCGCCGCCGGACTCCGAGACACCCGCGCGGGCCACGGTGAAGGTGGCGGCGGCGGACGACGAGCTCGGCTCGTGCCCGCCGTTCCACCGGACCGCCACGGCCGCCGCCGTGACCAGCACCACCGGCACGACGGCCTTCACCCACAGCCGGTTCCGGCCGCGCTCGCGCCGCACTCCCCGGCCCACACTCCCTGCGGACATCCGCGCCCCTCCCCGGCCTCCGCATCCCCTGCGGTTGGCGTTTCCCCGCTATAAGGACCGCCGCCGGAGCCGATTGGTTCAGTCCACACACATATGGATCACGGGACGGTGGGGCCGCCGAGGTAGGTGCCGTCGGCGGCGTAGGGCCAGGCGTTGGAGACGCAGCCCTTGAGTCCGTAGATCTGCTGCATCATGGCGGGGGCGGGGCGTCCCTTGCCGGGGCAGGTCTCGTGGCCGTGGCCGAGCCAGTGTCCGACCTCGTGGTTGACGATCAGGGCGCGGTAGTCGGCGAGCGGCCCGTGGAACTCGGGCGAACCCGTCTGCCAGCGCTTCAGGTTCACCATCACCACCTCGCCCACCCGGCAGTTGACCTCTCCGTGCGTGTCGAGGCCCATCGCCCCGCACACCCGGTCGGTGGTCGCCGCGGTGGCGATGCGGATCACCAGTCCGGCCCGAGCGTCCGCGACCTGGTGGAAGGAGTGCGCCCCGCCGTGCGCCCAGCCGCGCGGCGCGGCCAGGATGCCGGCGACCCGGCCGGCCGCCTCGTCCGGGTCGACGCCGGAACCGTCCTCGACCTCGACCCGGTAGGCGTTCCCGCCGCCCGGGGAGACGCCCGCGCGGGCGACGGCGAACGTGCCGGGGCCGGACGCGGGGACGACGGGGTCGCGGGCGGAGTCCGTGGGGGAGGGGGAAGGGGGTGGTGGCGTGGCGCTCTTCGTGGGTTCCGCGGCCGGGGCGGACGCCGCGTTGTCCGGCCGTGAGGTCCGTGGCGTGTCCGACGGTTCCGGCGCGGCCGCCGCGGCCGGCCGGTCGTCCCCGCCGGCCCACCGGGGTGCGGCGACCACGGCGATCCCGATCAGTGCCGCCGTGACGGTGACGGCGGCGAGCACGCGTATCCGGCCGCGGCGCCGCCGCTCCCGCCGGGTGCGCCGCCGGACTCCCCGGCCTCGCCGCGGTGCGGGGTGCCGTCCTGTCTCAGCCGCCACGTACGGAGTGCTCCTTGTCTTCCATCGGATGTCCGTCCGCGTACTTCACGAGCTCCAGGAACCTGGAGTCGCTCGCGACGGAGACGAGTTGGTCCACGGTGACCGGTGACGACACCATCGAGGAGCCGTCACCGTCGACCGAAAGCCGGACGGTGCTGGTCCCGTAGGCGAGCTTGAGATCGACGCCGGTGATCGTCCGCGAGCCGTCCCAGTTGCCCTCCGCGGTGATGGCGCGGGCCCTGATGCCGCCCGGCAGCACGACCATCCGGCACTCGAGGCCCTTCGAAGGGATGCTGCGGCACGCCGGATCGGCGGGAACGGCGCCCGGACCGCCCCTGGGGCGCACCGAGACGACGACCGGGAAGGTGTTGCCGTCCGATCCGCCCTGGTAGCGGTTGACCGCCAGGTCGACCGGGCGGACGGTGCCGAGCTGCTCGTGGAGCAGTTCGTCGAGCAGCACCGCGACCTTCTGCTGGAACGCCTCCTGCCGGGCCCGTTCGGCCGCGGGCAGGGCGGCCATCGGCGTCTCGCCGTCGCTCGGCTCGATGTGCACGGGCGCGGGTACGGGCCGGGCGGACGGGACCGGCGACGGGGCGGCGGTCGTGGTCTGCGAGGCGGCGGAGGACCAGGTCTGTGCCGGCTGCGTACGCCCCTCCGGGACCCACGTCGCCAGCACCGCGCCGAACACTCCCAGTGCCACCACACCCGTCACCCCGGCCCCGACGGCCGCACGGGCGCGGGTGCGGCGCCGACGGCCCTGGACCAGGGCGACCGGCACCAGGTCGGGCAGCGGCGGCGCGCCCTCGGCGGCCTGTTCCATGGCCGCCCTGATCAGCACGGCCTCGGCATCGGGGTCCGGCCGGTGGCCGGAGCGGTCGGTAACGTCCACGACGGGTCTCCTCAGCTTCGGGTGGTGTAGAGGTGTGCGTCGCCCAGGAGGGTGCGCAGGGTGGCGAGTGAGCGTGAGCACTGGCTCTTCACGGTGGACGGGCTGCACCGCAGCAGCTCCGCGACCGTCTCCACGCTCAGGTCCTCCCAGTACCGCAGGACGACCATCGCCCGGGCGCGGGGCGGCAGTTCGGCGAGCGCGGTCAGCAGCGTCACCGTGAGCTCCGGGCCGACCGCGGGCGGGTGCGCGGCTATCGGGGTGTGGGCACGGAAGTCGCGCAGCCGGCGGCGGCGCTCGGCGATGTAGGTACGGGTCAGCACCGTGCGGGCGTAGGCGTCCGGATGGTCTGCGGCGCTCGCCCGGCCCCAGTGCTGGAAGAGCTTCGCCAGCGTGGTCTGGGTCAGGTCCCGGGCGGCGTCGGCGTCCCCGCACAGCAGATACGCGGTGCGGTACAGCCGGCGCTGGCTCGCGCGGGCGAATTCCTCGAAGCCGGCGGCGTCCGGGCTGCGTCCGGCTGTCATGCGGCCTCCTCTGCGGTCTGTCGTGGTCACCACGCCTGTTACTGAGTGCCGGCAGGCACGAAAGGTTGAAGCCGGATCGGAACTCCTTCCCGCATCCCGGGACGGCGGGCCCGCCCCGGTGCCGTCCGGCCGGGCTGCTTGAATGGGTGGGTGACCCGAGCCTCCCTGGACAAGCAGCCGCACGAAGTCGCCTCGATGTTCGACGACGTGGCGGCGAACTACGACCTCACCAACGACGTGCTCTCGCTCGGCCAGGCCCGGCTGTGGCGCAAGGAGGTCGCCAAGGCGGTGCACGCCCGCCCCGCCGAGAAGGTCCTCGACCTGGCCGCCGGGACGGCGACGTCCTCGCTGCCGTTCGCCGCGACCGGCGCGTACGTCGTGCCGTGCGACTTCTCCATCGGGATGCTGCGCGAGGGCAAGAAGCGCAACTCCTGGCTCCCGTTCACCGCGGGCGACGCCACGAAGCTGCCGTTCCGCGACGAGACGTTCGACGCCGTCACCATCTCCTTCGGGCTGCGCAACGTCCAGGACACGGACGCGGCGCTGCGTGAGCTGTACCGGGTGACGAAGCCGGGCGGCCGGGTGGTCATCTGCGAGTTCTCCCAGCCGGTCCTGGCACCGTTCCGGACCGTCTACACCGAGTACCTGATGCGGGCGCTGCCGCCGGTCGCGCGCGCGGTGTCGTCCAACCCCGACGCGTACGTCTACCTCGCCGAGTCGATCCGCGCCTGGCCCGACCAGGCCGGCCTCGCTGCGAAGCTCCAGCGGGCCGGCTGGTCGCAGGTCGCCTGGCGCAACCTCACCGGCGGCATCGTCGCCCTGCACCGCGGCACCAAGGCGGTCTGACGCGGGCTACTGCTTCGCGTACATGCCGTAGCCGCCGACCCCGGTGTACACGGAGTCGGCCACCCGCCGGTGGACGTACTCCGGTCCGTCCGGATCCTTGCCCGCGTCCGTCGGCGGTGTCTGCACCTCCGTACCCGTCATGAGCGTCGTGGATCCGCCGCCGTCGAGGTTGAGGACGTCGACCAGCGCCAGCTCCGGCGAGTCGAGCAGCCGGGCGAAGGCCTGGAGGGAGTCGCCGTCCTCGTGGGTGACCGAGGGATCGGTCTGCGGCTGTCCGGTGAGGGTGATGAGCACGGGGCGGCCCTTGATATCGGTGCCGAGCGCCGTGCGGGAGTCCGTGCAGATCAGGGTCGTGCCGTCGGCCCCGGTCTCGCGGCCGCTGCACGAGTCGGGGAGTTCGGCGGGGACCGTGCCGACGCGGAGCAGCTGGTGGAAGGAGCTCACGACGTCGACCGAGCCGTCCAGGGGTATGTCCCGGTCGAGTGTCATGTCGTGGAGTTCCAGGCCGACCGCCGGGCGGTCGTCGCGGGTGAGGTGGGTGCGCAGCCCCGGCTGCGGCCGGGATCCCGGTTGACGTCGTCGATCCGTACGGTCGTGCCGGCGGCGGTCAGCCGCAGGTCCGTACGGAGCCTGGTGATGTACGGGATGCCGTACTGGATGACCGCCCCGTTGCTGCCGTCGCCGTTCGTCCAGCAGCTGGAACTGTGCAGGACGCCGTCCGTGACCGAGACGCCCATGTGCATCAGGGTCGTGCCTTCGGCACCGGCCGGCAGGACGTGATCGGGGTGCTTGGGCTCGGACTTGAACAGGCCGCCGTTGACACCCGCGTACGGACGGCGGGCGGCGACCGACGAGACGCCGGCGAGCTGATCGGCGACCGTCTCGGTCAGTCCGCGTCCCCCGTGCCGACGATGCTCTCCAGGGTGAGCGCGGAGGCAGCCGGGTCGATCTCCACGAGCAGGGCGAGCGCGGCGGCGACGAGGGAGCCGCGCCAAGTGATGATCTTCTTGATGGTCACGGATGATGATCGCACCGGGATCGGCCACGTGAGGGGACCGATGTGCGGACCGGTTCCGGCCGCGGCCCACCCGCCCTTCCGGCTCCGGATGTCCCCCATAGACTGCCCGCATACGCAATGTCGTCGAGTTTTCGGGAGACCCCGCCGTGACCGAGCCCCTCTCCGAGCACAGCGCGGACGTGATCGTCGTCGGGGCGGGTCCCGCCGGCTCCACGACCGCGTACTACCTCGCCAAGGCCGGACTCGACGTCCTCCTCCTGGAGAAGACCGCCTTCCCTCGCGAGAAGGTCTGCGGCGACGGCCTCACGCCGCGCGCCACCAAGCAGCTCGTCTCCATGGGCATCGACATCTCCGAAGAGGCCGGCTGGCTGCGCAACAAGGGCCTGCGCATCATCGGCGGCGGCGTCCGGCTCCAGCTCGACTGGCCGGACCTCGCCTCGTACCCGGACTACGGACTGGTCCGCAAGCGCGACGACTTCGACGAACAGCTGGCCCGCCAGGCGCAGAAGGGCGGCGCGCGGCTGTACGAGCGCTGCAACGTCGGCGCCCCGATCACGGACGAGCGCACCGGGCGGATCACCGGCGTGCACGCGAAGCTCGGCGAGGAGAAGACCCCGGTCACCTTCCACGCCCCGCTCGTCGTCGCCGCCGACGGCAACTCCACCCGGCTCTCGCTGGCGATGGGACTGCACCGCCGCGAGGACCGGCCGATGGGTGTCGCGGTCCGTACGTACTTCACCTCGCCCCGCCACGACGACGACTACCTGGAGTCCTGGCTCGAACTCTGGGACCGGCGCGGCGCCGAGGACCGGCTGCTGCCCGGCTACGGCTGGATCTTCGGCATGGGTGACGGCACTTCCAACGTCGGCCTCGGCATCCTCAACTCCTCCTCCGCCTTCAAGGAGCTGGACTGGCGAGAGGTCCTCAAGGCGTGGTGCGCCTCGATGCCGGAGGACTGGGGCTACACCCCCGAGAACATGACGATGCCGATCCGCGGCGCCGCCCTCCCGATGGCGTTCAACCGGCAGCCGCACTACACCAAGGGCCTGCTGCTCGTCGGTGACGCGGGCGGCATGGTCAACCCGTTCAACGGCGAGGGCATCGCGTACGCCATGGAGTCGGGCCAGATCGCCGCGGACGTCATCGTCCAGGCCCACGCCCGCGCCACCCCGGCCCAGCGCGAACTGGCCCTGAACAACTACCCGAAGGTGCTCAAGGAGACCTACGGCGGCTACTACACGATGGGCCGCGCCTTCGTGAAGCTGATCGGCAACCCGAAGGTCATGAAGGTCGCCACCCAGCGCGGCCTGACGCACCCGCTGCTGATGAAGTTCACCCTGAAGATGCTCGCCAACCTCACCGACCCGACGGGCGGCGACGCGATGGACCGCATCATCAACGGGCTGACGAAGGTGGCTCCGCGCTCCTGACGGGTGTCGGGGAGCGGAACCACGAGCCCCCGGACCGCGAGCAGGACGCAGGCGCCCGCCCCGCCCCGCCGCGGCCCAGGACGGGCAGCAGGGCCGTCGCGGTGGCGATCGTCGCGGCGGCCGCCCCGAACGCCGGGCGCGGGCGGTGTGCGACCAGGGTGCCGCCGAGGAAGTTCCCGGCCACCCCGCGACCCCGGCGGGGCCGTCCTGTGCTCGGTGGGGCGGGCTGTCCGCCCCTACGGGCCCCAGTTCACAAGCTCCGGTGCACGGAGTCCGGCAGGTTCGCGACGTCGACGGCCGCCACCGGGGGGCAGGTCGCGTTCTCGCCGGTCACGGCGAAGGGCCGCCGCTCCCGAGCGGGGGAGCGGCGGCCCTTCGAAGTGCGCCGAGGCGCTTGTGAATCCGTGAACTCAGAGGACGCGGACCGCGCCCGACGGCGGGTCGTAGTCCAGGGACTTCTGCACCACACCGGTGGAGGAGTTCTGTGCCCCGACGAACTGGCCGCCGCCGACGTAGACGCCGACGTGGTACGCGCTGCCGGCGCCGCCCCAGTACAGGATGTCGCCCGGCTGGAGGTTGCTCAGGGAGACCTGGGTGCCCGCGGTCGACTGGCTCTGCGAGACGCGCGGCAGGTCGACGCCCACCGAGCGGAACGCGGCCTGGACGAGGCCGGAGCAGTCCCACGAGTTGGGGCCGGTGCCGCCGGACACGTACGCGTCGCCGACCTGCATCTGCACGAAGGAGACGACGGCCGCTGCGGAGCCCGTGGCGGAGGAGGAGACCGGCGTCGAGGCGGACGACGACGAGGAACCCGAGGAGGAGGAGCCGGAGGTGGTGCTGAGCGTCGTGCGCGCGGCGCTGCGGGAGGCGCGCTCGGCGGCCTCCGCCTTGGCCTTGGCGGCCGCTTCGGCCTTCTTCTTGGCCTCTGCCTTGCGGACGGCCTCGGCCTTGGCCTTCTTGGCGGCCTTGGCGGCGGTCGTGGCCGCGGCGTCCTCGCTGGCCTGCGTCTCCAGGTCCAGGGCGACCTGCTGGGTGGCCTCGGCGGATGCCGCGACGGTGGTGGAGAGCCCGGCCGTGATGGTCGGCATCTCGATCGTCTGGGTCACCGGCTCGGCCTGGGCCGGCCCGGCAGCGCCAGCGACCGCGATGGTGCTGAGGACGCCACCGGCAACTCCGGCCCGCAGCGCCGTCTTCGAGGCGTTTCGGCGGGGCTTCCGGTGGCTGGGTATGAGAGCGGTGTGGGACATGGGTACTAGCGCTATCAGGGCCTCAGGGGTCCCATCAAGAAACGTGTGTTGCGACACAGTTACGTCCGGAATCTGTGAATCCGCTTTCCGGAGGCCTTTATTGACGCCGTAACGGTCAAAACGGGCATGGCTGATCACGGCTGTGATCACGGGCTTTCGGTAATACGCCCGAATTGCCCGTCACTTACCATCCGTTCACACCGATGGCCAAGCCCGCTTCTGTGGGCGACCTGGTGGAGTGACGCAGGTCACAGCATGGTCTCCGCGTGACGGGCATACGAGCGCCTCGCGCGCGGAACGCCCCGTCGGCGTGAAGCCGGCTTCGGGGGGAGGCGTCCCGGCCCCGGGGAACTGGCGGGCCGCGGCTGCCCATTCGCCCGTAAGGGGGTGGATGTCGCGGTGTGTCCACTTCGTTCCGTCCCGGACCCCGCGCGAGTGACCCCCGGTCTTCCCAGAGTGGGGCAGATCCCTTTATCACCCCATCGCGTCCATCGCCAATTTGGCGGAGTGTGCGTCCGCTTGATAGGGCGACACCTCTTTGACCAGCGGTAACGGCACCAGATGTCACGTCTCGTGATCACTCGGCCGCTTCGTGTACGAAGATCACCGCTCATCCGACTTCATGATCGTTCGTCAGGTGGTGGAGATCACAAAGACGTTGTCGTACCCCGTGTCGCAGATCACAGGACGGCAGGCATAGGATGCGGGGCAGTCGGGCTTGTGAACTGCCTCACATGTGCACGATCTTGGTGAGGTGGCGAGCCAGGTCGCCCGATGCGGTCCAACGGTCAAGGACGACTGGAAGGAGCGAGGAGCGTGAATGCCTACGCGCCCATCCTCGTGCTCGGCGCCCTCGGGGCAGGGTTTGCGATCTTCTCCGTGGTCAGCGCCACGCTAATCGGTCCCAAGCGGTACAACCGGGCCAAGCTCGAAGCGTACGAGTGCGGTATCGAACCCACCCCCACTCCAGCCGGAGGCGGCCGCTTTCCCATCAAGTACTACCTGACGGCGATGCTCTTCATCGTCTTCGACATCGAGATCGTCTTCCTCTATCCCTGGGCGGTCACTTTCGACGCCCTGGGGATCTTCGGGCTCGTCGAGATGCTGCTCTTCGTGCTCACCGTCTTCGTCGCCTACGCGTATGTGTGGCGTCGCGGCGGCCTGGAATGGGACTGAGGGGCTGAGGGGCACATATGGGACTCGAAGAGAAGCTGCCCAGCGGCTTCGTGCTGACCACTGTCGAGCAGGCCGCCGGCTGGGTACGGAAGTCCTCCGTCTTCCCGGCCACCTTCGGCCTCGCCTGCTGCGCCATCGAGATGATGACGACGGGGGCCGGGCGCTACGACCTGGCCCGGTTCGGCATGGAGGTCTTCCGCGGATCGCCGCGGCAGGCGGACCTGATGATCGTGGCAGGGCGGGTCAGCCAGAAGATGGCGCCCGTCCTGCGGCAGGTCTACGACCAGATGCCGAACCCCAAGTGGGTCATCTCCATGGGGGTTTGCGCGTCATCGGGCGGAATGTTCAATAATTACGCCATTGTTCAGGGTGTTGATCATATTGTCCCGGTTGATATCTATTTGCCGGGCTGCCCGCCGCGGCCCGAGATGCTGATGGACGCGATCCTCAAGCTCCACCAGAAGATCCAGGGCTCCAAGCTCGGGGTCAACGCGGAGGAGGCCGCCCGCGAGGCGGAGGACGCGGCGCTCAAGGCACTGCCCCTGATCGAGATGAAGGGGCTGCTGCGATGAGCGAGCACGACAACGGCGCCGAGCAGAGCGCCAACGGCGTTCCCGCCCCGCGCGACGAGCACGGCGAGGTCATCGGCGTACGCAAGGGGATGTTCGGCGCCGACAACGGCGGCGACACCTCCGGCTACGGCGGTCTCGTCCGCACCGTCGCGCTGCCGGGCGCCACCGCCCGGCCGTACGGCGGCTGGTTCGACGAGGTGGCCGACGAGCTCGAAGGGGCCCTGGAGGAGCAGGACCTGCTCCCCGGGAACGTCATCGAGAAGACGGTCGTCGACCGCGACGAGCTCACCTTCCACATCGCCCGCGAGCACCTGCCGGCCGTGGCCCGCACCCTGCGCGACGACCCCGCGCTGCGCTTCGAGCTCTGTACGGGGGTGAGCGGCGTCCACTTCCCCGGTGACAAGGGACGCGAGCTGCACGCCGTCTACCACCTGCGCTCGATCACCCACGGCCGGCTGATCCGGCTGGAGGTGTCCACACCGGACAGCGACCGGCACGTCCCGTCCCTCGTCGCGGTCTATCCGACCAACGACTGGCACGAGCGCGAGGCGTACGACTTCTTCGGGCTCGTCTTCGACGGGCATCCCGCCCTCACCCGGATCATGATGCCGGACGACTGGCAGGGCTTCCCCCAGCGCAAGGACTATCCGCTCGGCGGCATCGCCGTCGAGTACAAGGGCGCTCAGATCCCGGCTCCGGACCAGCGGAGGTCGTACTCCTGATGACCACTCCCCATGCAACGCCCCGAGCCACGACCGAGGGGACTGTATATACAGTCACCGGCGGCGACTGGGACGAGGTCGTCGAATCGGCGGTCAAGTCCGACGACGAGCGCATCATCGTCAACATGGGTCCCCAGCACCCGTCCACGCACGGCGTGCTCCGGCTGATCCTGGAGATCGACGGCGAGACCGTCACCGAGGCCCGCTGCGGCATCGGCTACCTCCACACCGGCATCGAGAAGAACCTCGAATTCCGGAACTGGACCCAGGGCACCACCTTCGTCACGCGCATGGACTACCTGACGCCGTTCTTCAACGAGACGGCGTACTGCCTGGGGGTCGAGAAGCTCCTCGGCATCGAGGACCAGATCCCCGACCGGGCCACCGTCCTGCGCGTGCTCCTGATGGAGCTCAACCGGATCTCCTCGCACCTGGTGTGCATCGCCACCGGCGGCATGGAGCTCGGCGCCACCACGATCATGATCTACGGCTTCCGCGATCGTGAACTCGTTCTCGATCTCTTCGAGCTGATCACCGGCCTGCGGATGAACCACGCGTTCGTCCGCCCCGGCGGACTCGCCCAGGACCTGCCCCCGGGCGCGGTCGACCAGCTGCGCGAGTTCGTGAAGACCATGAAGAAGAACCTGCCGGAGTACGACAAGCTCGCCACCGGCAACCCCATCTTCAAGGCCCGCATGCAGGACGTCGGCTACCTCGACCTGACCGGCTGCATGGCGCTCGGCGCCACCGGCCCGATCCTGCGCTCCGCCGGGCTCCCGCACGACCTGCGCAAGACCGACCCCTACTGCGGGTACGAGAACTACGAGTTCGACGTCCCCACGGCGGACAGCTGCGACTCCTACGGCCGCTTCCTCATCCGGCTGGAGGAGATGCGCCAGTCGCTGCGGATCATCGAGCAGTGCATCGACCGGCTCGCGCCGGGCCCGGTCATGGTCGCCGACAAGAAGATCGCCTGGCCCGCGCAGCTCGCGCTCGGACCGGACGGCCTCGGCAACTCGCTCGACCACATCAAGAAGATCATGGGCACCTCCATGGAGGCCCTGATCCACCACTTCAAGCTGGTGACCGAGGGCTTCCGGGTCCCGCCCGGGCAGGCGTACACCGCCGTCGAGTCGCCCAAGGGCGAACTCGGCGTGCACGTCGTCTCGGACGGCGGCACCCGCCCCTACCGGGTCCACTTCCGCGACCCGTCCTTCACCAACCTCCAGGCCATGGCGGCGATGTGCGAGGGCGGCCAGGTCGCCGACGTCATCGTCGCCGTCGCATCCATCGACCCCGTGATGGGAGGCGTCGACCGGTGACCGAAGCACGTAGCGAAGTCAGTCTGGGGATGCCGCAGCTCCCCGCCCCCGCCTACCCGGCCGAGGTGCGCGCCAGGCTCGAAGCGGATGCGAAGGAGGTGATCGCCCGCTACCCCGGCAGCCGCTCCGCGCTGCTGCCGCTGCTGCACCTCGTGCAGTCCGAGGAGGGGTACGTCTCGCGTACGGGCATGGCCTTCTGCGCCGAGCAGCTCGGCCTCACCACCGCCGAGGTCACCGCGGTCGCCACCTTCTACACGATGTACCGGCGCAAGCCCAGCGGCGACTACCAGGTCGGTGTCTGCACCAACACGCTCTGCGCGGTGATGGGCGGCGACGCCATCTTCGACAGGCTCAAGGAGCACCTCGGCGTCGGCAACGACGAGACGACCGAGGACGGCAAGGTCACCCTCGAACACATCGAGTGCAACGCGGCCTGCGACTTCGCGCCCGTCGTGATGGTCAACTGGGAGTTCTTCGACAACCAGACGCCCGAGAGCGCGACGCGGCTCGTCGACGACCTGATCGCCGGCCGCACCGTCGAGCCGACCCGTGGCGCCCCGCTCTGCTCGTACAAGGAGACCGCCCGCATCCTGGCCGGTTTCCCCGACGAGCGTCCCGGCGCGGTGGAGGCCTCCGGCGGCGCCGGACCCGCCTCGCTCATCGGCCTGAAGCTGGCCAGGGGCGAGGCCGCACCGCAGGCCCGTGTCGTGAGCCCGCGCGGCGAGACGCCTCGCGACGAGGCCCCGCGCGACGAACCGCAGAAGGGCGCCGAGCACCTCAGCTCCCACGACGCACCGCAGCAGACCTCGGCGTCCGACCCGGACCACCCGGCCGGCCCCGCCGCCGAGGAGGGGGAGTGATGACGTTGGCCGCCGAAATCGACAAGAACGGGACCAGTCCCGAGAAGCTTCTCGCGCCGGTCCTTTCCGCCTTCTGGGACGAGCCCGAGTCCTGGACCCTGGAGACCTACCGCCGCCACGAGGGGTACGAGGGGCTGCGCAAGGCCCTCACCATGTCCCCGGACGACCTCATCGCGTACGTCAAGGACTCCGGTCTGCGCGGCCGCGGCGGCGCCGGCTTCCCCACCGGGATGAAGTGGCAGTTCATCCCGCAGGGCGACGGCAAGCCGCACTACCTGGTGGTCAACGCCGACGAGTCGGAGCCCGGGACCTGCAAGGACATCCCGCTCCTCTTCGCCAACCCGCACAGCCTGATCGAAGGCATCGTGATCGCCTGTTACGCGATCCGCTCCTCGCACGCCTTCATCTACCTGCGCGGCGAAGTCGTCCCCGTACTGCGGCGGTTGCACGAGGCCGTGCGCGAGGCGTACGAGGCGGGCTATCTCGGCACGAACGTCATGGGCTCCGGACTCGATCTGGAACTCACCGTGCACGCGGGCGCCGGCGCGTACATCTGCGGTGAGGAGACCGCGCTCCTCGACTCGCTCGAAGGACGCCGCGGCCAGCCCCGGCTGCGCCCGCCCTTCCCCGCGGTCGCAGGCCTGTACGCCTGCCCCACTGTGGTGAACAACGTCGAGTCCATCGCCTCGGTTCCCGCGATCCTGAACAAGGGCAAGGACTGGTTCAAGTCCATGGGCAGCGAGAAGTCCCCGGGCTTCACGCTGTACTCGCTCAGCGGGCACGTCTCGGGACCCGGCCAGTACGAGGCCCCGCTCGGCATCACGCTGCGCCAGCTCCTCGACATGAGCGGCGGCATGCGCCCCGGCCACCGCCTGAAGTTCTGGACCCCGGGCGGCTCCTCCACCCCCATGTTCACCGAGGAGCACCTCGACGTGCCCCTCGACTACGAGGGTGTCGGCGCCGCCGGATCCATGCTCGGCACCAAGGCGCTCCAGTGCTTCGACGAGACCACCTGCGTGGTGCGGGCCGTCACCCGCTGGACCGAGTTCTACGCCCACGAGTCCTGCGGCAAGTGCACGCCGTGCCGTGAGGGCACGTACTGGCTGGTCCAGTTGCTGCGCGACATCGAGGCCGGCAAGGGCCAGATGTCCGACCTCGACAAGCTCAACGACATCGCCGACAACATCAACGGCAAGTCGTTCTGCGCCCTCGGCGACGGCGCCGCCTCGCCGATCTTCTCCTCGCTGAAGTACTTCCGCGAGGAGTACGAGCAGCACATCACCGGCAAGGGCTGCCCCTTCGATCCCGCCAGGTCGACCGTCTGGGCCGACGACAAGAACGCATCCCAGGGGGTGAACGCATGACAGTCACCACGAGTGCGCCCTCCGGGGGCGGCGAGGCGGCGCTCCCGCCCGAGGACCTCGTCACGCTGACCATCGACGGCATCGAGATCAGCGTGCCCAAGGGCACCCTGGTCATCCGGGCCGCCGAACTCCTCGGCATCGAGATCCCGCGCTTCTGCGACCACCCGCTCCTCGACCCGGCCGGCGCCTGCCGCCAGTGCATCGTCGAGGTCGAGGGCCAGCGCAAGCCGATGGCGTCCTGCACCATCACCTGCACCGACGGCATGGTCGTCAAGTCGCAGATCACCTCGCCGGTCGCCGACAAGGCGCAGCGCGGCGTGATGGAGCTGCTCCTCATCAACCACCCGCTGGACTGTCCGGTCTGCGACAAGGGCGGCGAGTGCCCGCTGCAGAACCAGGCGATGTCGCACGGCGACGCGACCTCCCGCTTCGACGGGAAGAAGCGCACGTACGAGAAGCCCGTCCCGATCTCCACCCAGGTGCTGCTGGACCGTGAGCGGTGCGTGCTCTGCGCCCGCTGCACCCGGTTCTCCAACCAGGTGGCGGGCGACCCGATGATCGAGCTGATCGAGCGCGGCGCGCTCCAGCAGGTCGGCACCGGCGAGGGCGACCCGTTCGAGTCGTACTTCTCCGGCAACACCATCCAGATCTGCCCCGTCGGTGCGCTGACCTCGGCGGCGTACCGGTTCCGCTCCCGCCCCTTCGACCTGGTGTCGTCGCCCTCGGTGTGCGAGCACTGCGCCGGCGGCTGCGCCACCCGCACCGACCACCGGCGCGGCAAGGTCATGCGGCGCCTGGCCTCCAACGACCCCGAGGTCAACGAGGAATGGCTCTGCGACAAGGGCCGCTTCGGCTTCCGCTACGCGCAGCAGCGCGACCGGCTCACCACCCCGCTGGTGCGGGGCGAGTCCGGTGAGCTGGAGCCGGCGAGCTGGCCCGAGGCGCTGGCCGCGGCGGCCGCCGGACTCTCCGCCGCGCGCGGCAGGACCGGCGTCCTCACGGGCGGCCGGCTGACCGTCGAGGACGCGTACGCGTACAGCAAGTTCGCCCGGATCGCGCTGGACACCAACGACATCGACTTCCGGGCCCGGGTGCACAGCGGCGAGGAGGCCGACTTCCTGGCCGCCCGCGTCGCCGGGCGCGGCCGGGACCTGGACGGCAGAGGGGTCACGTACACCTCGCTGGAGAAGGCCCCGGCGGTGCTGCTGGTCGGCTTCGAGTCCGAGGAGGAGGCGCCCGGCGTCTTCCTGCGGCTGCGCAAGGCGAACCGCAAGAGCGGACAGCGCACCTACGCCGTCGCCTCGCACGCCACCCGCGGTCTGACGAAGGCGGGCGGCACGCTGCTGCCGGCCGCCCCCGGCACCGAGACGGAGTGGCTGGACGCCATCGCGGGCGGTGTCGGCCTGGACGGCGACGGAGCCGCCGCGGCCGAGGCGCTGCGCGGTGCGGGCGCCCTGATCGTGGTGGGTGAGCGGCTGGCCGGAGTGCCCGGCGGGCTGACCGCCGCGGTGCGGGCGGCGACCGCGACCGGGGCCACCCTGGTGTGGATCCCGCGCCGGGCCGGCGAGCGCGGTGCGGTGGAGGCGGGCGCGCTCCCGTCGCTGCTGCCCGGCGGCCGCCAGGCCACCGACCCGCGGGCCCGGGACGAGGTGGCGGCCGTCTGGGGCGTCGCCGAACTCCCGTCCCGCTTCGGCCGCGACACCGGCCAGATCGTCGAGGCCGCGGCCACCGGCGAACTGGGCGCGCTGCTCGTCGCCGGTGTCGAGACGGACGACCTGCCCGATCCGGCCCGGGCCCTGGAGGCCCTGGACCAGGTCGGGTTCCTGGTCTCGCTGGAGCTCCGCCCCAGCGAGGTCACCGACCGGGCCGACGTGGTCTTCCCGGTCGCCGCGGTCGCCGAGAAGTCCGGCACCTTCCTCAACTGGGAGGGCAGGGCGCGGATGTTCGAGGCCGCGCTGAAGCCCGAGCAGATGACGCGGAACCTCGCCCCGGGCGACGCCCGGGTGCTGCACATGCTGGCCGACGCGCTGGACGTCCACTTCGCGCTGCCGGACCTGAAGTCCGTGCGCCGCGAACTGGACCGGCTCGGCGGCTCGCAGGGCACGCACGCGGACGACCCGCGCGTCTCGGCGCAGCCGCTGCCCCGGCCCGGCGACGGCGAGGCGGTCCTCGCGGGCCACCGGATGCTGCTCGACCTCGGCCGGCTCCAGGAGGGCGACGAGGCGCTGGCCGGGACCCGGCACGCCGCGGTCGCCCGGCTCTCCGCCGACACCGCCGCCGAGACCGGCGTCAAGGACGGCGACGTGCTGTCCGTATCCGGCCCGGCGGGCAGCGTGCAACTGCCGCTTCAGGTCACCGAGATGCCGGACCGGGTGGTCTGGGTGCCGCTGAACTCCGTCGGGCGGGGTGTCCCCGCGGGCACCGGTGTCCAGCCCGGCGGCCTGGTCCGGATCGGCCCCGCCGCACCCGGTACTCCCGACGTCACACCGGAGGTGGGGGCGTGAGTGCCTTCGCTCAACTGGCCGCGGCACCGCACGGCGCCGTGCTCGCCGCCGAGGACCTGTCGATGTTCGGCACCGACCCCTGGTGGCTCGTCGTCATCAAGGCGGTCTTCTGCTTCGCGTTCCTGATGGTGACCGTGCTCTTCTCCATCGTGTGGGAGCGCAAGGTCGTCGCCTGGATGCAGCTGCGCATCGGTCCCAACCGGCACGGCCCCTGGGGCATGCTCCAGTCGCTCGCCGACGGCATCAAGCTGATGCTGAAGGAAGACGTCATCGTCAAGCGGGCGGACAAGGTCGTCTACGTCCTCGCCCCGATCATCGCGGCGATCCCGGCGTTCATGGCGATCGCGGTCATCCCGTTCGGACCGTCCGGCAACGAGGTCTCGATCTTCGGGCACCGTACGGCGATGCAGCTCACCGACCTGCCGATCGCGATGCTCTACATCCTCGCGGTCGCCTCGGTCGGGATCTACGGCATCGTGCTGGCGGGCTGGTCCTCCGGTTCGACGTACCCACTGCTCGGCGGGCTCCGCTCGTGCGCCCAGATGATCAGTTACGAGATCGCGATGGGTGCCGCGTTCGCCTCCGTCTTCCTCTACTCCGGGTCGATGTCGACCTCGAAGATCGTGGAGGCGCAGGAGGACCGCTGGTTCATCATCCTGCTGCCGGTCTCCTTCATCATCTACATCATCACCATGGTCGGGGAGACCAACCGCGCCCCGTTCGACATGCCGGAGTCCGAGGGCGACCTGGTCGGCGGCTTCAACACCGAGTACTCGTCGATCAAGTTCGCGATGTTCATGCTCGCCGAGTACGTCAACATGGTGACCGTCTCCGCGGTGTCCACGACCCTGTTCCTGGGCGGCTGGCGGGCCCCGTGGCCGATCAGCACCTTCTGGGAGGGCGCGAACCACGGCTGGTGGCCCATGCTCTGGTTCGTCATCAAGGTCCAGCTGCTGCTGTTCTTCTTCATCTGGCTGCGCGGCACGCTGCCCCGGGTCCGCTACGACCAGCTGATGAAGCTGGGCTGGAAGGTCCTGATCCCGGTCTCCGTCGTCTGGCTGATGCTGGTCGCGACGGTGCGGGCGCTGCGCAACGAGGGCTACGACTTCTCCAGGATCCTGCTCTACGTGGCCGGGGCCGTGATCGCGGTCCTGCTGATCTCCTTCGTGGTCGACATCTTCCGGGACCGGAAGGGCAGGGAAGCCGCCGCCCGGGCGGAACCGGAGCCGGCGTTCGACCCGATGGCGGGCGGATTCCCGGTGCCACCGCTGCCCGGACAGACCCTGCCGCCCGTGCCCCGGCGCAGGCCGCGCCGCGAGCGGGAGCTCGTTGTCAGTGGCGGCGTGGATACTCAGAGTGACGGAATTCCGAGCGACGGAAAGGAGGCCGGCGGTGTCTGAACTGTCTGAGTCGCCGGGGTCCAAGAGGCCGGCGAAGCCCACGCAGGCTTCCGGGTCCTCGGATACTCCGGATGAGAAGTTCCAGAATCCCGTGGCCGGCTTCGGCGTGACCTTCAAGGCCATGTTCAAGAAGCGGCTGACCGAGCAGTATCCGGAGACGCCGAAGGTGACGGCGCCGCGCTTCCACGGCCGGCACCAGCTCAACCGCCACCCGGACGGCCTGGAGAAGTGCGTCGGCTGCGAGCTGTGCGCCTGGGCCTGCCCGGCGGACGCGATCTACGTCGAGGGCGCGGACAACACCGAGGAGGAGCGCTACTCCCCGGGGGAGCGCTACGGCCGCGTCTACCAGATCAACTACGCGCGCTGCATCCTCTGCGGACTGTGCATCGAGGCGTGCCCGACCCGGGCGCTCACGATGACCAACGAGTTCGAGCTCGCCAACACCACCCGCGAGAGCCTCATCTACACCAAGGACGAGCTGCTCGCGGGCCTGGAGGAAGGCATGGTCGACAGCCCGCACGCGATCTTCCCCGGCACGGACGAACAGGACTACTACCGGGGCCTGGTCACCGAGGCCGCCCCCGGCACGGAACGCCAGCCCGCCGTCTCCAAGGGCGAGAAGCCGGACGACGGTGACAGCGAGAGCAACGGCTCGACGCGGGAGGTGGACGCATGACCGGCCTGGCCGCTGCGGCCTCCCAGACCTCGACCGGTGAGGCCTTCCAGTTCTGGGTGCTGGGCACGGTCGCCGTGATCGGCGCCCTGTCCACCGTGCTGATGAAGAAGGCCGTGCACAGTGCGCTGAGCCTCGCCGGGACCATGATCATCCTGGCGGTGTTCTACCTCGCCAACGGCGCCTACTTCCTCGGCGTCGTCCAGGTCGTCGTCTACACCGGCGCGATCATGATGCTGTTCCTCTTCGTGGTCATGCTCGTCGGTGTCACGGCGGCGGACTCGCTGAAGGAGACCCTCAAGGGCCAGCGCTGGCTGGCTGCCGGCTGCGGGCTCGGCTTCGGCGTCCTCCTGATCGCCGGTATCGGCAACGCCTCGCTGAACAGCTTCAACGGACTCGGCACGGCCAACGCGGAGCACGGCGGAAACGTGGAGGGGCTCGCCAGCCTCATCTTCACCAAGTACGTCTTCGCCTTCGAGATCACCGGCGCACTGCTGATCACCGCCACGGTCGGCGCGATGGTGTTGACGCACCGCGAGCGCACCGAACGGGCCAAGACCCAGCGGGAGATGTCCGAGGACCGCGTGCGCGGGAACCACCTGCCGCCGCTGCCCGCACCCGGCGTCTACGCCCGGCACAACGCCGTGGACATCGCCGGACTGCTCCCCGACGGCACCCCGTCCGAACTCACCGTCATGCAGACGCTGCGCAAGCGCGGCCAGATGCGCGATGTGTCCAACGAGTCGCTGGCCGGCCTCAAGGCACTGGAGCAGCGCTCCGGTGAGCGGCTCGGCCGGGACACCGCAGAAGAAGAGGAGGTCGCCAAGTGAATCCGGTCAACTACCTCTATCTCGCCGCTCTGCTGTTCACCATCGGCGCGGCCGGGGTGCTGATCAGGCGGAACGCGATCGTGGTGTTCATGTGCGTGGAGCTGATGCTCAACGCCTGCAACCTCGCGTTCGTCACCTTCTCCCGGATGCACGGCAATCTCGACGGCCAGATCATCGCCTTCTTCACGATGGTCGTCGCCGCCGCGGAGGTCGTGGTCGGGCTCGCGATCATCGTGTCGCTGTTCCGTTCCCGCCACTCGGCCTCGGTCGACGACGCCAGCCTGATGAAGCTGTAGAGGGGCGCTTGAACTGTGGAGAACCTGATTGCGCTGCTCGTCGCGGCGCCCCTGCTCGGAGCGGTGGTGCTGCTCTGCGGCGGCCGCCGGCTCGACCGCGCGGGCCACTGGCTCGGCACCCTGCTCGCCGCCGCCTCGTTCGTCGTCGCCGTGGTGCTCTTCACCGACATGCTCGGGAAGGGCGCCGAGGACCGCGCGCTGCACCAGAAGCTGTTCAGCTGGATTCCGGTCGAGGGCTTCCAGGCCGATGTGGCCTTCCAGCTCGACCAGCTGTCGATGACCTTCGTCCTGCTGATCACCGGTGTGGGCACGCTGATCCACATCTACTCGATCGGCTACATGGAGCACGACGAGCGCCGGCGCCGCTTCTTCGGCTATCTGAACCTGTTCCTCGCCGCGATGCTGATCCTGGTCATCGCCGACAACTACCTGCTGCTGTACGTCGGGTGGGAGGGCGTCGGTCTGGCGTCGTACCTGCTGATCGGCTTCTGGCAGCACAAGCCCAGCGCGGCGACTGCCGCGAAGAAGGCCTTCCTGGTCAACCGGGTCGGTGACATGGGCCTGTCGATCGCGATCATGCTGATGTTCACCACCTTCGGCACGTTCGCCTTCGCCCCCGTCCTGGATGCCGCCGAGGGCGGTCAGACGAGCGAGGGCAAGCTGACGGCGATCGGCCTGATGCTGCTGCTCGCCGCCTGCGGCAAGTCGGCCCAGGTGCCGCTGCAGTCCTGGCTCGGTGACGCGATGGAGGGCCCGACCCCGGTCTCGGCCCTGATCCACGCGGCCACCATGGTCACCGCCGGTGTCTACCTCATCGTCCGCTCCGGCGCGATCTTCAACGGTGCACCGGACGCCCAGCTGGTCGTCGTCATCGTCGGAGCGGTCACGCTGATCTTCGGGGCGATCGTCGGTTGCGCGAAGGACGACATCAAGAAGGCCCTCGCCGGCTCGACGATGTCGCAGATCGGCTACATGATCCTGGCCGCCGGGCTCGGCCCCATCGGCTACGTCTTCGCGATCATGCACCTGGTGACGCACGGCTTCTTCAAGGCCGGGCTCTTCCTCGGCGCCGGTTCGGTCATGCACGGCATGAACGACGAGGTCGACATGCGGAAGTTCGGCGGCCTGCGGAAGTACATGCCGGTCACGTTCATCACCTTCGGACTCGGCTACCTCGCGATCATCGGCTTCCCCGGTCTGTCCGGCTTCTTCTCCAAGGACAAGATCATCGAGGCCGCGTTCGCCAAGGGCGGCACCGAGGGCTGGATCCTCGGCGCGGTCACCCTGCTGGGCGCCGCGATCACCGCGTTCTACATGACGCGCGTGATGCTGCTGACGTTCTTCGGCGAGAAGCGCTGGGTCCCGGACGCCGACGGCCACGAGCCGCACCCGCACGAGTCCCCGAAGTCCATGACCATCCCCATGATCGTCCTGGCGTTCGGTTCGGTCTTCGCCGGAGGCTTCTTCTCCATCGGCGACCGCTTCCTGCACTGGCTGGAGCCCGTCACCGGCCACGACCACGGGGACGCCCCGGTCGGCGCGACCACCGTCACCGCCGCCACCATGGTGGTGCTCGTCATCGGTGTCGCCATCGCCTGGGCGATGTACGGCCGCCGGCCGGTGCCCGCGGTCGCCCCGCGCGGCTCGCTGCTCACCCGGGCGGCCCGCCGCGACCTCCTCCAGGACGACTTCAACCACGTGGTCCTGGTCCGCGGCGGCGAACACCTCACCCGCTCCCTGGTCTACGTCGACCACACCCTGGTCGACGGCGTCGTCAACGGCACGGCCGCGTCCATGGGCGGGCTCTCCGGCCGGCTGCGCAAACTGCAGAACGGCTACGCCCGCTCCTACGCGGTCTCGATGTTCGGCGGTACGGCGGTCGTCATCGCCGCGACCCTGCTGATGAGGGCGGTCTGATCACATGTCCTTTCCTCTCCTGACAGCGACGGCGGCGCTCCCGGCGATCGGCGCGATCGCCACCGCCGCCGTCCCGGCCGCCCGGCGCACCGCCGCCAAGTGGCTGGCGCTGGCCTTCTCGCTGGGCACCCTGGTGCTGGCGGGCATCGCGCTCGTCCGCTTCGAGCCCGGCGGCAGCCGCTACCAGCTCACCGAATCGCACGCCTGGATCAAGGACTTCGGCGTCCGGTACGAACTGGGCGTGGACGGCATCGGGCTGGCGCTCATGGCGCTCACCGCCCTGCTGATCCCCTTCGTCATCCTGGCGGGCTGGCACGACGCGGACCCGCTGGAGACCAACTCCTCTCGCTGGCGCCCCACTCAGGGCTTCTTCGCCCTGATCCTGATGGTCGAAGCGATGGTGGTCCTGTCCTTCGTGGCCACCGACGTCTTCCTCTTCTACATCCTGTTCGAAGCCATGCTCATCCCGATGTACTTCCTCATCGGCGGCTTCGGGGACCGGGCCCACTCGGGGAGCGACGAGAACGCCGCCGCGCAACGTTCGTACGCGGCCGTGAAGTTCCTCCTGTACAACCTGGTCGGCGGCCTCATCATGCTGGCCGCGGTGATCGGGCTGTACGTGGTCGCGGGGACGTTCTCGCTCTCCGAGATCGCCGAGGCCCGGGCCAACGGCTCGCTGACCATGGCGACGGGCACCGAGCGCTGGCTCTTCCTCGGGTTCTTCTTCGCCTTCGCGGTGAAGGCCCCGCTGTGGCCGCTGCACACCTGGCTGCCCAACGCCATGGGCGAGGCGACCACCCCGGTCGCCGTGCTGATCACCGCGGTCGTCGACAAGGTCGGCACCTTCGCGATGCTGCGCTTCTGCCTCCAGCTCTTCCCGGAGGCCAGCAAGTGGGCCACCCCGGTGGTCCTGGTCCTGGCGCTGATCAGCATCGTGTACGGGGCGCTGCTCGCCGTCGGTCAGCGCGACATCAAGCGGCTGATCGCCTACGCGTCGATCTCGCACTTCGGCTTCATCATCCTGGGCATCTTCGCGATGACCAGCCAGGGCCAGTCGGGCGCGACGCTGTACATGGTCAACCACGGCATCTCGACGGCCGCGCTGATGCTGGTGGCGGGCTTCCTGATCACCCGGCGCGGTTCGCGCCTCATCGCCGACTACGGCGGAGTGCAGAAGGTGGCCCCGGTCCTGGCCGGCACCTTCCTGATCGGCGGCCTGGCCACGCTGTCGCTGCCGGGGCTCGCCCCGTTCGTCAGTGAGTTCCTGGTCCTGGTCGGCGCGTTCGCCGCGTATCCGGCGGTCGGCATCATCGCCACCACCGGGATCGTGCTCGCCGCGATCTACGTCCTCGTCCTCTACCAGCGGACGATGACGGGACCGGTCAAGGCCGAGGTCCAGGGCATGGCGGACCTCAAGGTCCGTGAGCTGGTGGTGGTCGTCCCGCTGATCGCACTGCTGATCTTCCTGGGCGTCTACCCGAAGCCGCTGACGGAGATCGTCAACCCGGCGGTGCAGCACACCATGTCCGACGTACAGAAGAAGGACCCCCAGCCCGAGGTGGAGGCCGCCAAGTGAGCGCAACAGCTGTCCACAGCCTGTGGACAATGGCGGGCGGGGTGACATCGGCCGCCCCGGACGAGAAGTTCAAGGCCCCGGTCATCGAGTACACCCAGCTGACCCCGGTCCTGATCGTGATCGGAGTCGCCGTCCTGGGCGTGCTCGTCGAGGCCTTCGTGCCGCGCCGGGCCCGCTACTACACGCAGGTCTTCCTGACCGTCGCCGCCCTGGTCGCCGCGTTCGCCGCGGTGATCGGCCTGGCGGCCGCCGGATACGGTACGACAAAGGCACACATCGCCGCGATGGGCGCCATCGCCGTCGACGGACCCGCCCTGTTCCTCCAGGGCACCATCCTGCTGACGTCACTGGTCGCCGTCTTCACCTTCGCCGAGCGGCGGCTCGACCCCGAGTCGCACGGCAACCGGGTCGACTCCTTCGCGGCCCAGGCCGCTTCGGTGCCCGGCAGCGACAGCGAGAAGGCCGCCGTCAAGGCCGGGTTCACCACCACCGAGGTCTTCCCGCTGGTCCTGTTCTCGGTGGCCGGCATGCTGGTCTTCCCGGCGGCCAACGATCTGCTGACGCTCTTCGTGGCCCTGGAAGTCTTCTCGCTCCCGCTCTACCTCCTGTGCGCCCTCGCCCGCCGCAAGCGGCTGTTGTCGCAGGAGGCCGCGGTGAAGTACTTCCTGCTCGGCGCCTTCTCCTCGGCGTTCCTGCTCTTCGGGATCGCCCTCCTCTACGGCTACGCGGGCTCCGTCTCGTACGCGCAGATCGCCACCGTCGTCGACGGCTCGATCCAGCAGATCGACCCCGCGCTCGCCGACACCATGGGCAACGACGCACTGCTGCTCATCGGCGGCGCGATGATCCTGACCGGCCTGCTCTTCAAGGTCGGCGCCGTCCCGTTCCACATGTGGACCCCGGACGTCTACCAGGGCGCCCCGACCCCGCTCACCGGCTTCATGGCCGCGGCCACGAAGGTCGCCGCGTTCGGCGCGCTGCTGCGCCTGCTGTACGTGGTGCTGCCGGGCCTCACCTGGGACCTGCGCCCGGTCATGTGGGGCATCGCGATCGTCACGATGGTGGGCGGCGCGGTCGTCGCCATCACCCAGACCGACATCAAGCGGCTGCTGGCCTACTCCTCGATCGCGCACGCCGGATTCATCCTCGCCGGTGTCATCGCGGCCACCCCGCAGGGCATCTCCTCGGTCCTCTTCTACCTGGCCACGTACTCCTTCGTGACGGTCGGCGCCTTCGCCGTCGTCACCCTGGTGCGGGACGCGGGCGGCGAGGCGACGCACCTGTCGAAGTGGGCCGGACTCGGCCGGCGCTCCCCGCTGGTCGCCGCGGTCTTCGCGGTGTTCCTGCTGGCGTTCGCCGGTATCCCGCTCACCTCGGGCTTCTCCGGGAAGTTCGCGGTGTTCAAGGCCGCGGCCGAGGGCGGCGCGGGCGGACTGGTCGTCGTCGGTGTGATCTCCTCGGCGATCGCGGCGTTCTTCTACATCCGGGTCATCGTGCTGATGTTCTTCAGCGAGCCGAAGGCGGACGGCCCCACGGTCGCCGTCCCGTCCCCGCTGACGATGACCACGATCGCGGTCGGAGTCGCGGTCACCCTGGTGCTGGGCCTGGCCCCGCAGTACTTCCTGGACCTGGCGAGCCAGGCCGGAGTCTTCGTGAGGTAGCCGGACGCACCACCGCATCGACAGCGCCGGACGGGCTTGGAAGTCAAGCCCGTCCGGCGTTGTCGTAGGCGGCGCCTATCGTGGCAGGGGAGAGCACGGGGACAGAACGGGACCAGTCGTCGGGGGAACAGAGCGATGAGCATGACGGGCGGGACAGGTGTGACGGACATGACCACGGACGTGACCGAGAGCGATGCGCGGCAGACGCTGCACCGGGTCTTCGGGTACGAGACGTTCCGCGGCGAGCAGGAAGCGGTCGTCGACCATGTGGTGGCGGGCGGCGACGCCGTCGTGCTCATGCCGACCGGTGGCGGGAAGTCCCTCTGCTACCAGATCCCGTCCCTGGTCAGACGGGGCACGGGCATCGTGATCTCCCCGCTGATCGCCCTGATGCAGGACCAGGTCGACGCGCTGCGCGCGCTCGGCGTGCGGGCCGGGTTCATCAACTCCACGCAGGACTTCGACGAGCGCCGCTCGATGGAGGCCCAGTTCGTGGCCGGCGAGCTGGACCTGCTCTACCTGGCCCCGGAGCGGCTGCGCCTGGACTCCACGCTCGGGCTGCTCTCCCGGGGCGAGATCTCCGTCTTCGCGATCGACGAGGCGCACTGCGTCGCCCAGTGGGGCCACGACTTCCGCCCCGACTACCTGGCCCTGTCCGTGCTGGGCGAGCGCTGGCCCGACGTCCCGCGCATCGCCCTGACGGCCACGGCGACCGATGCCACGCACCGCGAGATCACCCAGCGCCTGGGCATGCCCGACGCCAGGCACTTCGTGGCCAGCTTCGACCGGCCCAACATCCAGTACCGCATCGTGGGGAAGTCCGACCCGAAGAAGCAGCTGCTGACCTTCCTCCAGGAGGAGCACGCCGGCGACGCGGGCATCGTCTACTGCCTCTCGCGCAACTCCACGGAGAAGACCGCCGAGTACCTCTGCCGCAACGGCATCGAGGCCGTCCCGTACCACGCGGGTCTCGACGCGGGCACGCGCGCGGTCCACCAGTCCCGCTTCCTGCGCGAGGAGGGGCTCGTCGTCGTCGCGACGATCGCCTTCGGCATGGGCATCGACAAGCCGGACGTCCGCTTCGTCGCCCACCTCGACCTGCCGAAGTCCGTCGAGGGCTACTACCAGGAGACGGGCCGCGCCGGGCGTGACGGAGCCCCGTCCACGGCCTGGATGGCGTACGGACTCCAGGACGTCGTCCAGCAGCGCAAGCTCATCCAGGGCGGCGAGGGCGACGAGGCGTTCCGCCGCCGGGCCGCCGCCCACCTGGACTCCATGCTGGCGCTGTGCGAGACCGTCGAATGCCGCCGGGCCCAGCTGCTGACGTACTTCGGCCAGGACCCCGTCACCGCCGCCTGCGGCAACTGCGACACCTGTCTGACCCCGCCCGAGACCTGGGACGGCACGGTGGTCTCCCAGAAGCTGCTGTCGACGGTGGTCCGGCTGAAGCGGGAGCGCGGGCAGAAGTTCGGCGCCGGCCAGGTCATCGACATCCTGCTGGGCCGCAAGACGGCGAAGGTCATCCAGTTCGACCACGACCAGCTCTCGGTGTTCGGCATCGGTGAGGAGCTGGCCGAGGCGGAATGGCGGGGCGTGGTCCGGCAGCTGCTGGCCCAGGGCCTGATCGCCGTGGAGGGCGAGTACGGCACGCTGGTGCTCACGGAGGAGAGCGGCACCGTGCTCGGCCGGGAGCGCGAGGTGCTGCTGCGCAAGGAGCCGAAGAAGCCCACGTCGTCCCGCTCCTCCTCGAAGGGCGAGCGGAAGGCGAAGTCCTCGGCGGCCGTCGCCGAACTCCCGCCGGAGGCACTCCCGGTCTTCGAGGCCCTGCGCGCCTGGCGCGGCGCCCAGGCCAAGGAGCTGGGCCTGCCCGCGTATGTGATCTTCCACGACGCGACGCTGCGCGAGATCGCGACCCTGCGCCCGTCGTCGCTCGGCGAGCTGGGCGGGATCAGCGGACTGGGCGAGAAGAAGCTGGCGACGTACGGGGAGGGCGTGCTGGAGGTGCTGGCCGGTCTCCCGGACGAAGCGGCACCCGCGGCCCCGGAGGCGGCCCCCGCCTCGGCCCCTGCCGCCCCGGCCCGGGTGACAACCCCGGCCGCAGCCCCGGCAGCCGACCCGGAGTTCGGCTGGGACGAGGAACCGCCGGAGTACGAGTGAGGCTGGGGCGGGGGTACGGCGGATCTACTGCGGGTCCGCCGCCCGGCGGCGCGAGACGATCGCGGTGAGGTCGAGATCGACGGGGAAGGGCGCAGAGACCTTCATCCGGTCGTGGAAGATGCCGGTGGAGGTGTAGGCCCCGGTCGCCGGCTCCAGCTCGAAGACGTAGACGACCGCACGGCCGTCCTGGTTCTCCACCCGCCAGTAGTGCGGGATCCTCGCCCGTGCGTACTTCACGGGCTTGGTCTCCCGGTCACGGGTGACGGACTCGTCGGACACGACCTCGATCGCGAGCAGCACGCTGCTCGCGGGGAACCGGGTCTGCCGCAGACTCTCGACCGCGTCGCCGCGGACGACGACCACATCGGGTTCGGGCCGGTTCTGGAAGTCGACGTCGATGGTGAATTCCCGGAAGACCTCCAGATCGAGCGGTGCCAGCGACTGCAACTGCCATTTCAGGTAGTCGATCGCGCGCTCGTGGAAAACGGTCTGCGGACTCACGAAAACCAAGCTCCCGTCGATCAGCTCCGTGTGCGGAGGCAGATTCGGGAGTGTGTCCAGGTCATCGGCGGTCCAGCCGCCCACGGGCGGAACCACCCACCGCGGCTCGGGGGCCTCGGGTTCGACGCTCATCAGTGCTCCCATGGGCCGGAGTCTGGCGGGTCCGTCCAGCGTATCCGCACGGAACCGGCTCGGGCCTGCCTGAACGTGTGAACGAGTCACGCGCCGTTGACCCCCACCCCCCGCCCCGCATACGCCCGCACATCCGCGTCCGCATCCGTGACCGCCCCCGCCAGGGCCTTCCGCGCCGCCGAGTCGCCCGGGTGACGCAGCAGTGCCAGCACCGCCGCCTTGCGGACATCGGCGTTCGGGTCGTCGAGCGCCTCGGCCAGCGGGGTGACCGCCCGGTCCGGGTCCGCCGAGGACAGGGCCGTCGCCGCGCCCGCGCGTACCCGCCAGGCCGGGTCGGTCAGCGCGGCCACCGCCCGCTCGGCGTACGAGGGCGGGCACCCCGTCCCCGCGAGCGCGGCCAGCGCCGCCGCCCGGACCAGCGCGTCCGGGTCGTCCAGCAGCGGGTCGAGGGGGGCCGGGGCGGGGGAGCGGACGGCGGCGAGCCCCTTCGCCACCGCCACCCGCACCTCGCGGGCCGGGTCGGCGGCCGCGCGTACCAGCCCTTCCACCGCGTCCACGGACACCAGGGCCCGGACCGTCTCGACCCGCACATCGAGATCCGGGTCGTCCAGCGTGCCGGCGTACAGCTCCGCGTCCCCGAGCCGCAGCGCGCGCAACGTGTCGAGGGCGGCGGCGCGGACCACCGGGTCGGCCGAGGAGAGGGCGGTGACCAAGGGCGTGCGCAGGGCGGGCGCGGGCTCCAGCACCTCGACCAGTTCGCGCAGGGACGCCGCGACGGCCGCCCGTACGGCCACGGCCGGATCGGCGAGCGCCCCCGCCAGGGCGGGGCCCGCGCCCGGCGGGGTCGACTCGGTCAGCGCGGCGACGGCGGCCCGGCGGACGGCCGGGTCGGGATCGGCCAGGTAGGGGGCGAGGGCCGCCAGTTCGGGTTCGCCCTCGGCCAGGGCCAGCAGCTCCAGGATGCGCGGCGAGGTGGAGGGGGCGACACCGCCCGCGGCGGGAGAGGCCCTGCGCGCGGAGCCGGACACCGGCGCCGCGTCCCGCGCCCCCGCCGTCCCCACCCCCTCCGGCTCCACCTCGCCGATCCGCCGCACGGGCCCCCCGGCCGGGGCGAAGCCCTCCACCGGGACCAGGTAGGGAGCCACCGGGCGGGCGGTGAACTCCATCGCCCCGGACGCAGACTTGTACAGGTCCAGGTGGTGGAACCAGTCCGTGTCGTCCCGCTCCGGATGGTCCGTACGCTCGTGGTAGAGGCCCCAGCGGGACTCCGTGCGGGCCAGCGAGGAGCGTGCCGCCATCTCCGCGCAGTCCCGGATGAACGACACCTCCGCGCACCGCATCAGCTCGTGCGGGGTCTTCGCACCCATCTCCGCGAGGTCCGTGCGCATCCGCTCGAAGGACTCCAGGGCGATCCCGAGCCGGGCGCCCGACTTCGGCGGGGCCACGTAGTCGTTCACGAAGCGGCGCAGCTTGTACTCGACCTGCGGCTGCGGCGGCCCGTCCGGGTTGCGCAGCGGCCGGTAGACCAGCTCGTGGGCCGCGCGCAGCTGCTCGGCCGGCAACTCGCCCTCGTACGCCGTGAAACGGGCCGCGTCCTCGCCCGCAAGATCGCCGAAGACGAACGCGCCGATCATGTAGTTGTGCGGGACGCAGGCCAGGTCGCCCGCCGCGTAGAGCCGGTCCACGGTGGTGCGGGCGTGGTCGTCGACGCGGACGCCGGAGGCGGAGTGGCCGCCGCACAGGCCGATCTCGGAGATGTGCATCTCGATGTCATGGGTGCGGTAGTCGTGGCCGCGTCCGGAGTGGAAGGTGCCGCGGGTGGGCCGCTCGGTGGAGTGCAGGATCGTCTCCAGCGCGCTGACGGACTCCTCCGGGAGGTGGCTCAGCTTCAGGTAGACCGGCCCGCGGTCGGAGGCGACCTCCGCCGCGAACTCGGCCATCATCTGCCCGGACCAGTAGTCGGAGTCCACGAAGCGTTCGCCGTGCCGGTTGACCTGGTAGCCGCCGAAGGGGTTGGCGACGTACGCGCAGGCCGGGCCGTTGTAGTCCTTGATCAGCGGGTTGATCTGGAAGCACTCGATGCCGGTCAGTTCGGCGCCCGCGTGGTACGCCATGGCATAGCCGTCGCCCGCGTTGGTCGGGTTCTCGTACGTACCGTAGAGGTAGCCGGAGGCGGGCAGGCCGAGGCGGCCGCAGGCGCCGGTCGCGAGGATGACGGCGCCCGCGCGGACCGTCACGAACTGCCCGGTGCGGGTGTTGAAGCCGGCCGCGCCGATCGCCCGGCCGTCGTCGCCGGTGAGGATGCGCACGGGCATGACGCGGTTCTCGATCCGGATGCGTTCGCGCATCTCGCGGCGGCGCAGCTGCCGGTAGAGGACCTTCTTCACGTCCTTGCCCTCGGGCATCGGCAGCACGTACGAGCCGGAGCGGTGGACCTGGCGGACCGCGTACTCGCCGTGCTCGTCCTTCTCGAACTTCACCCCGTACGACTCCAGCCGCCGCACCATCGCGAAGCCGCGCGTCGCGGTCTGCCGGACGGTGGACTGGTCGACGATTCCGTCGTTGGCGCGGGTGATCTCGGCGACGTAGTCGTCGGGTTCGGCGCGGCCGGGGATCACGGCGTTGTTCACGCCGTCCATGCCCATGGCGAGGGCGCCGGAGTGACGCACGTGCGCCTTCTCCAGGAGGAGGACCGAGGCGCCGCGCTCGGCGGCGGTGAGGGCCGCCATCGTGCCGGCCGTGCCGCCGCCGACGACCAGCACGTCGCAGGAGAGTTCCTCGGCGTCGGCGAGGGCGGGGATCTGCACGGGAGGGCCTTTCGGGAGAGGGGAGTTCAAGAGGTGAGGGATTCCAGGACCTCGCGGCGCAGCGCGACCGTCGCCGGATCGGTGTGGGCGGCGCGCTCGCGCGGGCGCGGCACGGGCAGCACCCGTCCGGTGGAGAGCAGCGCGACGCGGTCGCCGAGGAACAGCGCCTCGTCCACGTCGTGCGTGACGAACACGACCGTGGCGCCGGTGCCCCGCAGCACATCGACGAGCAGCTGCTGCATCCCGGCCCTGGTCTGGGCGTCCAGCGCGCCGAACGGCTCGTCCATCAGGACCGCGCGCGGCCCGGCGGCCAGCGCCCGGGCCAGCTGGACGCGCTGGCGCTGACCGCCCGAGATCCGGTGCGGGAGCTTCGCCGCGTGCTCCTCCAGACCGACCCGGGCCAGCCAGGACGCGGCCCGTTCCCGGCGTTCGCCGCGCCCCGCCCCTTGGATGGCGAGCGGCAGTTCCACGTTGGCGCGGACCGTGCGCCAGGGCAGCAGCGCGTCGTCCTGGAAGACGAGGGCCCGCTCGGCGCAGGGCGCGGTGACGGGCTCGCCGTCCTGGCTCACCTCGCCGCCGAGCGCGGGCAGCAGCCCGGCCAGGGTGCGCAGCAGGGTGGACTTCCCGCAGCCGGACGGGCCGACGACGGTGAGGATCTCGCCGGGGACGACGTCGAGGTCGACCCCGTCCAGGACGGGCACCCCGGCCCGGCCGAGCGTGGCGCCGCGCAGGGTGAGCCGGACGCCGTGGGATTCGGTGATCATGAGCGCACCCGTTCCTGTTCCTGTGCCGCACGGGCCGGGAGGACGGCGGCCGCCGCCGGTGCGGGCCGGCGGCGTACCGGAGCGGCCGGGCGGTTCTCCGTACGCGGCAGCCAGCGGGTCAGCCTGCGGCCGAGCAGTTCCACGGCCGTGGAGGTCAGCCAGCCGAGCAGGCCGATGGTGGCCATGCCGACGAAGACGCCCGGGTAGTCGACGACCGTGTAGTCCTGCCAGGTGCGGTAACCGACCCCGTACTCGCCGGAGATCATCTCGGCGGAGATCACGCAGATCCACGACACCCCGATGCCGACGGACAGACCGCCGAGGATGCCGGGGAGCGCGCCGGGCAGCACGACGGACCACAGGATCCGCCACCGTCCGCCGCCCATCGTCAGCACGGCCTCCTCCCACACCGGTGTGAGCGCCCGCACCGCGTGCCGGGTGGAGACCATGACGGGGAAGAACGCCGCGGTGCAGGTGATGAAGACGATGCCCTGCTCGTTGCTGGGGAAGAGCAGGATCGCGACCGGGACGAGCGCGATCGCCGGGACGGGGCGCAGCACTTCGAGGACCGGGCCGAGCAGATCGGCGGCGAGCCGCGAGCGGGCGACGGCCGTGCCGACGGTGACGCCGAGGACGGCGGCCAGCGTGAACCCGGTGACGATCCTGGTCAGGCTGTCGGTGAGGTCCTGCCAGTACGTGTCGCCCGTGATCCGGTCCGCGTAGGCGCGGGCCACCTCCGTCACCGTGGGGAACTGCTCGAAGCGCAGCCACACGTTGATGTCGTAGGAGGTCAGCGCCTGCCACAGGGCGAGCGCCGCGACGAGCGAGAGCGCCCGGCGCACGAGGGACCACCGGCCGCTCATGACGCGGACCGGGCCAGGCTCAGCGCGGTGGCGTACGGGACCGTGCGGGCGCCCGGGTGGGCCTTCACGTCGGCGCGGGCGGCCGAGCCGGTGACGTACGGGCGCAGCGCGTCCCCGTCGGCGACCCACACCGCCCGGTCCGCGAACCACAGGGTGCCGGTGGACGCGTCGGGGACGTACGCCGCCCGGACCGCGTCGCGGTGCGCGGCCACGTACCGCAGCAGTTCGGCGGAGCCGGCGAACGCCGTCGTGGTGTCCTTCCCCTTCAGCCACACCTCGCCGCCGCGCCGGGCGGGCGGACCCGCGGCCAGGGCCTTCGCGTAGCCGGAGCCGTACACCCGCTTCACATAGCTGTCGTCGACGAACGCGTCCACGTCGACATCACCGACGAGCTTCGCCGAGCGCAGCACCGGGACGTCCTTCTTCAGCGCCGCGATCAGGGCGGGCTTCAGCGTGGTGTCGAAGGTGGCGATGCCCTGGGCGCCGTTGTAGAGGTGGACGACCTCGGCCGGCAGCCCGGTGGCCTTCGCGACCGACTCGGACGCCGCCACCGGGTGCTCGTGCAGATAGTCGGTCGCCCGCCCCTGGGCGCGCAGGAAGTCCTCCACCACCGCCGGCCGCTTCTTCGCGAAGTCCTGGCGGACCGTGACCCCGTGGAAGGTCGGCAGCTTCAGCTCGGCGCCGTCGTACAGCGCCTTCGCCCGGCCCTGGAAGGCGAGCAGCCCGGGCCACGCCACGAACTGCGACAGGGCGTCCGCGCTGCCCGCCTGGAGTGCCGAAGCGCCCACCGCCGGCTGCTGGTTGAGCTTGCGGATGTCCTTCTCCGGGTCGAGACCGGCCTGCTGGAGGGCGCGGACGAGGGTGCCGTCGGCCGCCGAGCCGACGCTCGTGGAGACCTTCCTGCCGCGCAGGTCGGTCAGCGAGTCCAGCTTCGAGTCCGGCGCGGTGACCACGGTGTTGAGACCGCCCGCCAGGTTGTACCCGGTGACCGAGACGAGCCGGGTGGGGCGGTCGAGCTGCGTGCCGCGGGCCGCGTTGATCAGCAGCGGGAAGTCGCCCATCGAGCCGATGTCGATCTTTCCCGCGGTCATCTGCGCGGTGATCGGGGCGCCGGTGGCGTAGTCCTGCCACTTCACCCTGTACGTCACACCGTCCCGCTTCCCGCGGCTGCGCAGCTCGTCCTCGAAGTAGCCGAGGGAACGCAGCAGGGTGCCGGCCGTGACGGTGTTGATCGTCCGGGACTGGTAGCCGACGGTCACCGTGACCGTGCCGCTGTCGTCCGCGTTCGCCCCGCCGCCGCAGCCCGCGGTGAGGGTGACGAGCAGCGCGGCGCCGGACAGTGCGCCGAATGCCTTGCGTCGCATGGGAGTCGGGCCTTTCAGCGCAGGAGGTAGGGCATGTTGACGGTCACCGCGTCGGTGGGGCACCGGGCGGCGCACGGGCCGCAGTACCAGCACTCGTCGACGTGCATGAAGGCCTTGCCGCTCTCCGGGTTGATGGCGAGGGAGTCGAGCGGGCACATGTCGACGCAGAGGGTGCAGCCGTCGATGCACTTCGACTCGTCGATGGTCACGGGCACGTCGGCCCGCTGGGGCGCCAGAGGCATGGCGGGGCTCCAGGGAAAGGGGGAGGGAAGGGAAGGGGTTCAGGAGTCGCGGTGCAGCACGCCGTTCATGCTGATGCGGTCGCCGCGGAAGCGGATGAACTCCAGGTCGACGGGGCGCCCGTCGGCGAGATGGGTGAGGCGCTCCAGCATCAGGACTGCGGAGCCGCGCGGGGTCTCCAGGACGGCGGCGGAGTGCGCGTCGGCGTTGACGGCCTCCAGGGTGATGTCGGCGCTGCCCAGCGGCTGCCCGGTCAGCGACTCCAGCAGCCGGAACACGTCGGTGTTCTCCAGGTCGGCGCCGATCAGCCCGGCGCCGAGGTCCATCGGGACGTAGGTGAGGTCGAGGGAGAGCGGCAGCCCGTTCAGCAGCCGGCGGCGCTCGATGTAGAGCACGTCGGTGTGCTCGTCGACGCCGAGCCGCCGGGCGACGGGGGCGGGCGCGGGGACCGGTCCGACGGTACGGACCTCGTTGGTGACCCGGCCGTGTTCGTGCAGGGTCTCGGCGAGCCCCTGGAGCCGGTCCACGGCGTGCGGGTACTTCTCGCCGACGACGACGGTGCCGACCCCCGGCTGCCGTTCGACGATCCCCTCGCCGCGCAGCAGGTCGAGCGCCTGGCGGACGGTGTTGCGCGAGACGCGGTAGTCGGTGCCGATGGTGTCCTCGTACGGCAGGACACCGCCCGGGAACGCACCCGTGCGCACCTGGTGGCGCAGCAGGTCGGCGAGGAGCCGGGCACCGTCCGCGCGCAGTCGGCGCCGGCGGGCGGCGGCGACCGGCACGGTGTGCTCACGGATGCGTTCGGCTGGCATGCGGTGGACCATACCGACGCCGTGCGGGAGTTGGTGTTGCCACAGTGTTGCGCCACTTGGGGATGCCGGCGCGAGGGCTGTGACCTGCGGCGACGGGGCCGGTGGCGGAAGATCTGCCACCGGCGCCGGCCGTCGCGACCGTCACCGGGCGCTGTCCTACCCGCCGCCGCCCGACTGGTTCGACCTGTCCTGGCGGACGTTGCGCAGCACCGCGTGGGCCGGCCACTGATCGAGGACCAGGCGGCGCATCGCGCTCCGGCTGCCGCGGTCGGTGCCGACGAAGCGGGAGAGACCCGCCGCCGAGACGAGGGCGGCGAGTGCCCGGCCGCGGTGGTCGGGGAACCCCGCCATCTCGGCATGGACGAACTGCTGCCGGGCCTGCGCGGCCAGGTCCTTCGCCGCCACCGGGTGGCGGTGGTAGGGGAGCAGCCCGAGGAAGCGGTGGGTCTCCCGGCGCAGGATGCCGCGCTCCACCAGGGCGTCCAGATACATGCCTTCGACCTGCCGTCCGGCGTGCCGGACCCAGCCCTTGGCCGACACCCCGGAGAACCGGCCGCCCTTGCCCGGTGCCGGCAGGCTCCGCATCACCCCTGCGAGCACCGGGTCCGGCGGGTCCAGCGGATTGGCGACCTGGAAGCGGCCGCCCCCGCCGGTGATCCGCCCCTGGATCTCCAGCTCCGCCAGGGCCGCCCCGGCCATCGCGTACTCCAGGAAACGGCCGCGGCAGAACGGTTTGCCGCGCACCGGGTCCAGCGCGAGCAGCATCAGCTCCTCGGGCAGCGTCGGCGCGGGCTGCGGCGGCATCATGGCGCGGACACGATCCGGCCGGTCACCTCGCCGAGACCGACCCGGGTGCCGTCCGGTCCCGGGGCCCAGGCCGTCAGCGTCACCGTGTCCCCGTCCTCCAGGAACGTCCGCTTGCCCTCCGGGAGTTCGAGCGGATCGCGCCCGTTCCAGGTGAGTTCGAGCAGGGAGCCGCGCTGGGCCGGTTCGGCGCCGCTGATGGTGCCGGAGCCGTACAGGTCGCCGCTGCGCAGCGAGGCGCCGTTCACCGTCATCTGCGCCAGCTGCTGGGCGGCCGTCCAGTACATCGTGGAGAACGGCGGCTCCGCGACGACCTGCCCGTTGATCGCGACGGAGAGCCGGAGGTCGAAGCCGCCGGGCTCCTCCTCGTCCGCGTCGTCGAGGTAGGGCAGCAGCGGGAAGTCACGGGCGGGCGGGGCGGTCCGGGCGGCGTCCAGGGCCTCCAGCGGTGTCACCCACGCCGAGACGGAGGTGGCGAAGGACTTGCCGAGGAACGGGCCCAGCGGGACGTACTCCCAGGCCTGGATGTCGCGCGCCGACCAGTCGTTGAGCAGCGACAGGCCGAAGACGTGCTCCCGGAAGTCGGCCAGCGGGACGGGCCGGCCCTGCTCCGAGCCGACACCGACGACGAAACCGACCTCGGCCTCGATGTCCAGCTTCACGGACGGGCCGAAGACCGGCGCCGGGTCGGCGGGGGCCTTGCGCTGCCCCGCCGGACGCACCACGTCCGTGCCCGAGACCACGACCGTGCCCGCCCGGCCGTGGTAACCGATCGGCAGGTGCTTCCAGTTGGGGGTGAGAGCGTCGCCGTCGGGGCGGAAGATGCGGCCGACGTTGGTGGCGTGGTTCTCGCTGGCGTAGAAGTCCACGTAGTCCGCGACCCGGTAGGGCAGGTGGAGCGTCACCGACTCGACGGGGTGCAGCAGCGGCTCGATGTCGGCGCGGTGGGCGGGGACCGTCACCCACGCGGTCAGCGCGCGGCGTACATCTCTCCAGGCGGTGCGGCCGGCGGCCAGCAGCGGCATCAGGTCGGTCTGGGCCAGCAGTTGCGCGTAGGGCGAGCCCAGCGCGTGCGCGGCCGCCCCGGCGTCCAGCACGTGGTTGCCGATGCGGACACCGACCCGCCGCTCGCCGGGGCGGTCGGGGGTGGAGAAGACACCGTACGGAAGGTTGTGCGGACCGAAGGGATCGCCCTCGGCCAGTTCGAGCGGGCTGCTCTGCTCGGGCATCTGTTGCTGCCTCGCTTTCCAGGTCGCTTGGGGGACACGTTACGTGGGGGACATCCCCACGCGGCAGTGCCCCAACCATCCCCAATGCCCGGAAAGTTCCGCCGTATCCCCGTGTGTACGGGGACACGGCGTTGGGTTCACCCGGCGGTGCGCGGAATCCGCTTCTCCCAGGTCCGGTGGAAGACGACCTCGCCGCCCTCCTTGCAGACCACCTCGTTGGAGGTGATGAAGTCGCTCGCGTCGGCGGAGATCTCCGAGCGCGTCTCGACCAGCACGTCCCAGGACATCTCCGGCCGGTGCAGCCGGATCGTCCAGTCGGAACGGGTGCGCGCCGAGAGCGGATCGCTCTCCTGGACCGTGTACGTCTCCACCGCGTCCTCGGTGAACTCCAGGCCGTCCGGGTAGACCCGGGTGCCGCCGTAGCGCGGGTCGACCTCCATCCGCCACTCGCCCTTGGCGACATCGCGGACCACCAGCCGTTCGGGCCGCTGCTCGTCGAGGGTGACGGGGAAGACGACGCCGAGCGGCTCCGACTGCTCGGGCTCCTCGAAGCGGATCGAGGGGTCCTCGGTGTGCCGGCGGACCGGGAGTTCGACGAAGCTGCCGTCGGCGTCCAGGGTGAAGCCCTTCGAACCGGCCTGCGGCCAGATCCACGGCCAGTACGAGGAGGAGACCGCGAGCCTGATCCGGTGGCCGGGCGGGAAGGTGTGCCCGATGCCGTTCAGCTCGAAGGTGACGTCCTCGGTGGTTCCGACGGGCCAGTCCTCGGTGCGGTCGCGGCCGTTGCGGGCGGCGAGGTTGAGGACGCCGCGGGTCACGAGGGTGGACGAGCCGTCCGGGGCGACGTCGCAGAGCCGGGCGATCGCCTGGCCGCGCGGCACGTCCATCCGGATCCGCAGCCTCACCCTGGGCCGGCCCAGGATCTCGATCGGGGCGGCCTCGACCGGGAACTCGAAGCACACCGACTTGGCGTCCTCGTCCCGCTGGTCGGGCGGCAGGTCGGCGTCGTTGCCGAACGGGAAGAACCGCCCGGCGTCCACCCCGGTCTGCTGCGGCGAGTCGACGGTCTGCGGCCCGCCCTGGAGCGCGTACGCGACCGGCGCCACGTTCTCCGAAGGCCAGCTGGTGTCACCGACCCAGCGGCCCGGCAGCGTCTCGTAGACCGTCGCCGGCCGGTGCGACTCGCTGATCCAGGACCGCAGCAGCGGCTCCGCCATGACGCCGGTGTCCTGGTCCTTCAGATGCTGGTCCCACCACCGCAGCGTCTCCTGGAGGAAGCCGATGCCGGGCCCCGGCGGCAGCCCGCGGTCCGGGTACTGGTGCGACCAGGGGCCGATCAGCCCGCGGACCTTCGCCGGGTCCAGGTGCTCGACGAGCCGGAGCACGGTGTCGCGGTACGGGTCGTGCCAGCCGCCGACCGCGAGGACGTTCGCCTGGATGGCGGAGTAGTCCTCGCAGACGCTGCCGTGCTTCCAGTAGTCGTCGCGCGTCTGGTGGGCCAGCCAGGTGTGGATGAAGGGGTCGACGGCTTCCAGCCGGTTCAGCCACATCTCCCGCCAGTCGTCGCCGACGTCCGCCGGGTCCGGCGGCCGGCAGACGAAGGCGAGCATGGTCGCCGCCCAGGCGTGCATGTCCACGGCGAGGACGGAGCCGCCCATGTAGTGGACGTCGTTGTCGTAGCGGTCGTCCGCCGAGCAGACGGTGACGATCGCCTTCAGCGGCTCGGGGGCGAGCGCGGCGAGCTGGAGCGAGTTGAAGCCGCCCCAGGAGATGCCGAACATGCCGACCCGGCCCGAGCACCACTCCTGCTGCGCCAGCCAGTGGATGACGGCGACCCCGTCGGCGAGCTCCGTCGCGTCGTACTCGTCGCCCGGCATCCCCTCGCTGTTGCCGTGACCGCGCACGTCCACCCGGACCGAGGCGTAGCCGTGGCCCGCGTACCAGGGATGGCGCTGCCAGTCGCGCGGCGCGGTCCAGTCGCTCAGCCGGTACGGCAGGTACTCCAGCAGCGCGGGCACGGGTTCGTCGGTGACCGGCCGCCAGATCCGGGCGTACAGCTGGGTGCCGTCCGGCAGCGGGATGTAGATGTCCTCGCGGGTCGTCTCGTACGGGAACACGGTCTGGATGTGCATGGGGAACCTCAGTGGACGGGGTGCATGGTGCGCTTGAGCCAGGGTGCGGCGGCGATGACGGCCACACCGGCCGCCACCGCGATAGCGCCATTGACACCGAAGTAGGCGGGGTTGGAGACCTCGCCGTACAGCTTCACGATCTGGGCCTGGATGCCGTTGGCGAGGGCCAGCGAGAGGAACCAGAGCGCCATCGTCTGGCTGGCGAACGCCTTGGGGGCGAGCTTCGTGGTCGCGGACATGCCGGAGGTCTCCAGCAGGATGTCGCCGAGCCCGAGCAGCAGATACGAGCCGACGATCCACCAGGCGGCCATCTTGTACGTGTCCGAGGAGTGCCCGGAGGTGGGCAGGACCATCAGCAGGAAGGAGAGCCCGCCCAGGATCACCCCGATCGCGATCTTGTTGGACGCGTGCGGCTGGCGGGGCCCCATCTTCGCCCAGACGGCTGCGACCACCGGAGCGAGTGCCACCTCGAAGGCGCCGAGCGCGGAGGCGTACCAGCTGGCCGGGAAGTGGAAGCCGAAGATCTCCGTGCGGGCGTTGGTCGACGCCAGCAGCATCATCGTCGAGTACGCCTGGAAGAGGATGAAGTTGAAGACGACCGAGGCCAGGAACAGCACCACGTACGGGCGCAGCCTGCCGCGCTCCTCCGAGGTGACCCGGGGGCTGCGGAACATCACCACGAAGTAGACGACCGGCGCGATCACGGAGACGATCGTGAGCAGGTCGACGAAGCGGTCCATGGTCAGCCAGCCCGCCAGGGCCAGCACGGTGGCGAGCGCGGCGACCACCACGACGCCGATGACGATGAGCCGGACCGCCCGGCGCATGGGTCCGGGGGCCAGCGGGAATTCGGCGGCGTTCTTACGCCCGGCCAGGTGACGGCGGCCCAGGACGTACTGGATCAGGCCGAGCGTCATACCGAACGCGGCGGCCGAGAAACCCCAGTGCCAGCTCGCGTGGTCACCGAGCCAGCCGGTGATCAGCGGGCCGAGGAAGGCGCCGATGTTGATGCCCATGTAGTACAGGGCGAAGCCGGCGTCACGGCGCTCGTCGTCGGTGCGGTAGAGCTTGCCGACCATGGTGGCGACATTGGGCTTGAGCAGGCCCGTTCCGGCGCTGATCAGGCCCAGGCCGACCCAGGTCATGACATCGGTGGGCACCGCCATGGCGTAGTGCCCGATGGCGATGAGGATGCCGCCGTACAGGACGGCGCGGTACGAGCCGAGGATCCGGTCGGCCAGCCAGCCCCCGGCCACGGAGACCAGGTAGACGAGCGTGCCGTAGGCGGCGGATACGGACGCGGCGGTACCGGCCTCCATGCCCATGCCGCCGTTGCTGACGGCGTCGGCGAAGTAGAGGACCAGGATCGCCTGCATGCCGAGGAACGAGAACCGCTCCCACACCTCCAGGCCGGACAGGGTCATCAGACCCCGTGGCTGGCCGAAGAAGGCGTGGTCGTCGCCCGGCGGTGGCTGGGTGGGTTCGGTGTCTGCGGCGGTGTGGGACAAAGGGACAACTCCTGATCGTATGAGCTGATCCCGAACATACCGGCGGTGGCGGGAAGGCGCCCACGGTGATCCAAAGGGGACCGGATACGCTGACTTGAGTGATGACAGCGACACATCGACATTCCGTGTGATCGTCAGCAGACAGGAGATCCCCTCGTGACCGTCGTCGGGCCGTTCGGACTGAGCGTGCGGGACCAGGCTCTTGAGGCCGGTGTCCAGGCCGGTTTGGCTGCTGTCGAGTCGGGGCTGCTCGATGCCACCAAGAGCGAGGTGCCCTTCATCACGGAGGCCGCGCAGCACCTCGTGCGCGCGGGCGGCAAGCGGTTCCGGCCCCTGCTGGCGATGCTGGCCGCCCAGTTCGGTGACGCCGACGCCCCGGGCGTGGTGCCCGCCGCCGTGGTCGTCGAGCTGACCCACCTCGCGACGCTGTACCACGACGACGTGATGGACGAGGCCGACGTGCGCCGCGGGGTCGACAGCGCCAATACCCGCTGGGGCAACTCGGTGGCCGTGCTGACCGGCGACTTCCTCTTCGCGCGCGCGTCGCACATCCTGGCCGACCTCGGCCCCGAGGCCGTCCGCATCCAGGCGGAGGCGTTCGAGCGCCTGGTCACCGGCCAGATCCTGGAGACCGCGGGCCCGCGCGACGGGCGCGACCCGGTCGAGCACTACCTCGACGTGATGCGCGGGAAGACCGGCTCGCTGATCGCCGTGGCCTGCCGGTTCGGCGCGATGATGTCCGGCGCCGACGAGTCGGCGACCGACACCCTCACCCAGTACGGCGAGCGCCTCGGCGTCGCCTTCCAGCTCGCCGACGACGTCCTCGACATCGCCTCCGACTCCCACGAGTCCGGCAAGACCCCCGGCACCGACCTCCTCGAAGGCATCCCGACCCTGCCCGTCCTCCACCTCAGGGCGCAGGCCGCGGCCGACGGCAAGCCGGACGACCTGGAGCTCGTCGAGCTGCTGGACGGGGACCTCGGCGACCCGGACCGCCTCGCCGAGGCGCTGCGCCGGCTGCGCGCCCACCCCGCGCTCGAACAGGCCCGACGCGACACCGTCCGGTACGCGGAGGAGGCGCGGGCCACCCTCGCGCCGCTGCCCTCCTGCTACGCCAAGGCCGCCCTGGAAGAGATGTGCGACGCCGTGGTGCACCGCGCGGGCTGAGCGCCGCTCCACGCACCGCCGCCGCGACCCCTACGGGACGGGTGAGGAAACGGTGCGCGGTGTCATCCCGAAGAGGTACGCGGAGTTGCTCCCGGGGGCTGACGCCTGAAGCCGCCCGATTTGGTCAGATGGAGAACAACCACTCCTGACCAAAACGGGTGAGAATGGCGGCACGGAGTGGACGAGTGCATCCCGACGGAAGCCGCCGACCACGGAGGTAGGGCACACATGGCACCGAACGACAGCGCGGAGACCAACGGCACGGTCGCGGACGGGACCCGAGGATCCGTCGCGAACCGCCGCAAGGCGGTGCGTTACATCGTCCCGGTGGCGGTGGCCGGAGTGGCGGCCGCCACGATCGGGCTCGTCCCGGCGCTCGCCAGTTCCGGCGACCCGGACCTGCCGGAGATCACCGCCCAGGAGCTCATCGAGAAGATCGCCGCCTCGGACACGCAGCAGCTCTCCGGCACGGTGAAGATCAGCACGGACCTCGGCATCCCGTCCATGGGCGGACTGGCCGGCTCCCTCGTCCCGGACGGCGGAGGCGACCGGGGCGGCGCGAGCGCCGACCCGCAGACGAAGCTCACGGAGCTGGCGTCCGGCACCCACACCCTGCGGGTGGCCGCCGACGGCCCCGACAAGCAGCGGGTCTCGATCCTCGACCAGGCGTCCGAGTACAGCCTGATCCACAACGGGGACCAGGTCTGGGCGTACGACAGCAAGTCGAACAGCGTCTACCACGCCGAGGGCGAGGCCGGCCGGGACAAGGAGAAGGCCGCACCCGACGGCGTGCCCACCACCCCGAAGGCGCTCGCCGAGCAGGCGCTGAAGGCCGCCGACGGCACCACGTCCGTCACGGTCGGCGGCACCGCGCAGGTCGCCGGGCGCGACGCGTACCGGCTGGTCATCAAGCCGGAGCAGAGCGGCTCGACGATCGGTTCGATCACCGTCGCGGTGGACGCGGAGAACGGCGTGCCGCTCAAGTTCACCCTGCAGCCCAGCAGCGGCGGCAAGGCGGCGGTCGACGCCGGCTTCACCTCGGTCGACTTCAAGAAGCCCGACGCGTCCTCCTTCGCCTTCACCCCGCCCAAGGGCGCGAAGGTGACCGAGGCGGACGAGGCGAAGGAGCACGGGAAGGCGGAGGCCGAGAAGGCGAAGGGCGACCTCGGCGCCTTCGAGGGGATGAACGTGATCGGCGAGGGCTGGAACAGCATCGCCGAGATCAAGACCCCCGGCGGCGCGGCCCTCCCGACGAAGGAGTCGGGCGAGGTACCGGCCGAGGCGCAGCAGTTCCTGGACGCCCTCGGCGACAAGGTCACCGGGAAGTTCGGCTCGGGCACGGTCTTCAAGACCCGCCTGGTCAACGCCCTGATGACGGACGACGGCCGGGTGTACGTCGGCGCGGTCACCAAGGACGCGCTGGTGAACGCGGCGAACAAGGCCGGCTGACACCACCTCGTACACCATCTCGTGCGCCACCCGGTGCACAGTCCGCCCGCCCCGCCGTAGCCTCCATACGGCGGGGCGGGCGCGATCCGTGGGGAGCAGACCATGACAGGGGCGGACACCGTGCCCGTGATCGAGACGCAGGGGCTCACCAAGCGGTACCGGGGCGGCCAGCTCGCCGTCGACGGGCTCGACCTCACCGTCCCGGGCGGCAGCGTCTTCGGCTTCCTCGGGCCCAACGGCTCCGGGAAGACCACCACCATCCGGATGCTGATGGGCCTGATCGAGCCGACATCCGGTACCGCGAGCGTCCTGGGCCGCCCCATGCCCGGCGCGGCCCGCAGCGTGCTGCCGCAGGTCGGGGCGCTGATCGAGGGACCGGCGCTGTACGGGTTCCTGAGCGGCCGGGACAACCTCGTGCGCTACGACCGGGCCGACCCCACCGCCGATCCGCACACCCGGAACACCCGCGTCGGCGACGCCCTGGAGCGGGTCGGCCTGGCCGCCGCGGCAGGCAAGAAGGCCCGGGCGTACTCACTGGGCATGAAGCAGCGCCTCGGCCTCGCCGCCGCCCTCCTCCGGCCCCGCCGGCTGCTCGTCCTGGACGAGCCGACCAACGGCCTGGACCCGCAGGGCATGCGGGAGATCCGCGCCCTCGTCCGGGAACTGGCCGCCGAGGGCACCACGGTCTTCCTCTCCTCCCACCTCCTCGACGAGATCGAGCAGATCTGCACCCACGCGGCGGTGATGGCCCGGGGCCGGCTGCTCACGCAGGGGTCCGTCGCCGACCTCGCGGCGGGCACCCGGGGCCGGCTCGCCGTCACCACCCCCGACCCGGCCGACGCCGCCCGCGTCCTCAAGGAGCACGGGATCGGCGGCGTCACCGTCGACGGCGACCGGGTACGCGCGGACGCCCCGCCGGGCTCCGTGGAACTGTCCGACCTGAACGCGGCCCTGGTGCACGACGGCGTCCGGGTCCGGTCCTTCGGCGTCGAACGGGCCTCGCTGGAGGACGCGTTCGTCGCACTCACCGGAGAGGGATTCGATGTCGCAGGCTGAACTCGCACCCGCCGCGGCCGCCGCTCCGGTCCGCCGCAACCCGCTGTGGACCCTCGGCATCCTGTGGTCCGAACTGACCACCACCCTGCGCCGTTGGCGCACCCTCGCCCTGCTCGGGGTGCTGGCCGCCGTCCCCGTGCTGATCGGGATCGCGGTGCGCATCGAGACGTCCGACGGCTCGTCGGCCGGACCCGGCGAGGGCGGGGCCGGACCCGCTTTCCTCTCCCAGGTGACCAACAACGGTCTCTTCCTGGTCTTCGCCGCCCTCGCCGCCACGCTCCCCGTCTTCCTCCCGATGGCCGTGGGCGTCGTCGCGGGCGACTCGATCGCGGGCGAGGCCAACGCGGGAACGCTGCGCTACCTGCTGGTCGCACCGGCGGGCCGGACCCGGCTGCTGCTCGCCAAGTACGCGACCACGCTGGCCTTCTGCCTGATCGCGACCCTGGTCGTGGCGGCCTCGGCGCTGGCCGTGGGCGCGCTGCTGTTCCCCGTCGGGGAGGTCACGACGATCTCCGGGACCCGGATCGGCTTCGGCGAGGGGCTGCTGCGGGCGGTGTTCGTCGCGGTGGCGGTCGCCGCGTCACTGATCGGCTTCGCGGCGCTCGGACTCTTCGTGTCGACCCTCACCAACAGCGGCATCGCGGCCATGGCGGCGACGGTCGGGGTGCTGATCACGGTGCAGATCCTGGACACCATTCCGCAGCTGAGCGGGATCCACCCGTATCTCTTCCCGCACTACTGGCTGTCCTTCGCCGACCTGCTGCGCGAACCCGTCTACTGGGACGGCCTGCTGAAGAACCTGGGACTCCAGGGGCTGTACGCGGCGGTGTTCGGCACGGCGGCCTGGGCCCGGTTCACGGCGAAGGACATCACCGCCTGAAGCGGTCCGGCAGCCGGGGAGTGCCCGGCTGGGAGCGGCTCCGGCACCCGTACCGTCGGCCGGGCGAGCCGTCCCCCGATCGGCTCGTCGCGGCACGAACGGCACGAACGGTGCGAAAGCGCACCAAGGCGCAGGAACGAGCCGACACGGTACGTTCCGTTTCCGCTTGAGCATTGTTCGACTTCTGGCGACGGACTGTCAACAAGGATTGGCTCGAACAGCCCTATGCTCACCGAATGATCACATCGCCGAGTTCACTGCGCCGGAGCGAGAGCTCACGCAGGGCGACGCTGGAGGCCGCCCTCGATCTCTGTACGGAGAAGGGGTACGGCCGCGTCACCGTCGAGGCCATCGCGGCCCGGGCGGGTGTCAGCAAGAAGACGATCTACCGCTGGTGGCCGTCGAAGAGCGCGGTGCTGCTGGAGGCGTTCACGGAGAAACTGGTCACCGCCACCCCGTTCATCGACACCGGTGACATCGCAGGCGACCTGCACACCCATGTGACGGGCGCGGTCCGGGTGCTCTCCGTGCCGCCCTTCGGTCCCGCGTACGCGGGCATACTCTCCGAGGTCCACCACGACGACGAGCTGGCCGAAACGGTTCGCACCCAGCTCATCGAGCCCCGCTTCGAGGCGGCGGTCGGGCGGCTGCGCAGCGCCCAGGACCAGGGCCAGATCCCGCCGGGCGCCGATCTGCGGCTGGCGGTCGAGATGCTCTACGGGCCGGTCTACTACCGCCATGTACTGCGCAAGCCGATGCAGGACCCGGAGGCGGTCGCGGCCCTGGTCGCCCATGTGCTGCGCTCGCTGGGGGCCGTGCAGAGCTGAGGGCGTCGTGACGGGCGGCCGGGTCGGTACGGCGAAGCGCTCCTAAAAATATTTCAATCGCACCAATCCGTAAGGCTGTTGGGACCGAACTCCTCAGTGGGGTGGAACGGCCGGGCCCGGATGCCGGTCACTCTCGCGCGCCACTCGGCGCCTTCCCCGGCAACGACCAGCTCTGCCGGCACCGTTTCGGGCGGGCCGGCACAAGGGGGCGACACGGGGTGGGCATGCGCGGCGAGTCAGTGGACGAGGCCGAGGACGCGAGAACCGACGCGAAGGTCGATGCGGGGGTGCGCGAGAGGGTGGGCGCACTCGCCGGCGGGGGCGCGTGGGACGACCTGGCCGCGGCCTTCGGTGCGGAGGCGCCCGGTACCGGCGGCGACGAGGACCGGATGCCCGGACCGCGCCCCGGCGGCATCGCTCCGCGTGACGGCGGACCGCGCTCCGGCAGCCCCGGCCCGGGTGACGCTGATCGGTCCCCGGGAACGCGCCCCGGAATCGCCGCGCGGTCCGGGGGGCCGGTCTTCGTCGATGCCACCGGACGGCGCAGCCGGAGCTGGCGCCGCGCGGGCGTCATCGGGGCGGTCGTCTGTTCCTGCTACGCCACGACGGTGATCGCCACGCTGATCGGCGTCGATTCCAGCGCGCCCTTCCTCCAACTGCCGCGTGCGATTGGCCTGGACCGTGAGGCGGAAGCGCGTCCGGCCCCGACGGCTGCCGGGACCGGTACGGCTCCGGCCGCCGAACCCCAGGACGCTCCTTCGGCGCTGCCGTACGGCGTGTGGCCGAAGGCCACCGGATGGACCGCGCAGCCCGAGTCCGCGGAGACCTCTGCGGAGATGACCGCCGAGCGCCCCGACACCCCTGCCGCGCTCACCACCGGGGCCCCAGTGACTGGGAAGCCCTCGACGCCCGAGCGGCCGGCACAGACGCAGGACAGCGCTGAAGGGAGCCCCGGCGTCCCCCCGCCCGCCCCGGCACCGCATGAGCCGTCGGCCGGGCCTGACCCCTCCCCGGCGACCGGAAGCGGTGGCGGATCCGGTGGTGGTTCCGGCGGCGATGACCCGCAGGAGGAAGCCGATCCGGACGACGGGGACACGGCGTCGGACCCCGGACCGCTCGGTGGTCTCCTGGGCGGGCTGCTCGGCGGGCTGTTCGGCGGCGCCTGAGGGGCGCGTGCCGCGCGGACGTCCCCGGTCAGGTCCGACGGGTGGCTGTCATCAGCGGAAGACCCGTTCGAGCACCACCGCGACCCCGTCGTCCTCGTGGGACAGCGTCACCTCGTCGGCCGCGGCCCGCAGGAGCGGATGGGCGTTGGCCATCGCCACCCCGTACCCGCAACTGCTGAACATCGGAAGGTCGTTGGGCATGTCCCCGAAGGCGATCGCCGTCGCCGGGTCCAGCCCCAGGTGTTCCGCGGCGAGCGCGACCCCGGCGCCCTTGTCGACCCCGTACGGCTGGAGCTCGACCGTGCCGGGACCGGACAGTGTGACGGTGGCCAGATCGCCGACGACCGCCCGGGCCGCGGCCGCCAGGGTGTCGTCGTCGAGGCCGGGGTGGCGGATGAGGACCTTGATGATCGGGGCCGCCCACAGCTCGTCCCGGTGCCGTGTGCGGTGCGCGGGCAGGGTCGGGTGCGGCATCAGATACCCGGGCCCGATCAGGGTGCGGCCCTCGGTCCCGTCCTGGTCCACCGCCACGAAGACCGGGCCGACCTGGGCCTCTATCTTCCCGATGGCGGCGTCCGCCGCCTCCCGGTCCAGCGTGGCCGCGTGGACCATCCGCCGCGCCCCGGCGTCGTACAGCTGCGTCCCCTGTCCGCAGACCGCGAGCCCCCGGTAGCCCAGCCCCGCGAGCAGCTCCCGCACACCCGGCACCGGCCGCCCGGTGACGACGAGGTGCCGGGCCCCGGCGGCCGCGGCCAGGGCGAGCGCGGCGCGGGAGCGGGGACTGACGGTGTCGTCGCGGCGCAGCAGGGTGCCGTCCAGGTCCGTGGCGACGATGGCATATGCGGGCGGGAGGGGCATGGATCAAGGGTAGGGAGATCCGGAACCGGTCGTACGGCTCTGACCTGCGGCGACGGTTCGGTCTGCCCGGGTGGGCGGGCCAGTGCGGACGCATGTCCCGTATGTCCGGAGGAAACGTCCGCCCGGGTGGATGTCCGCCCGGGTCAGCCCCAGCTGTGTCCGTCGCCGAAGTTCAGCGCGTGTTCCAGGACGTCCTCGAAGGGGTCGTCGATCTGGCCGGTGCTGATGAGCGCGACGACGGGGGCGTTGTGGCTGTCCCACTCGTCGGCGGCGGCCGTCCCCGCCGCCGCGGCGCAGAGGGTCATCGCAAGGGGCACCACGGTCATGATCCTTTTCATGGGCTGATCAACGAACCCCTGCTCAGGGGGTGCGGCCCGGTCATCCGTCCGTGTCCCGGGTGGGCCGTCCGGCCCCCATCGGTCATACCGCGCCGCGCCGCACCGTCCTGCTACCGCCTGCTGCGCACTGCCTGCTTCCGGCTACTGCACGCAGAACTCGTTGCCCTCGGGGTCGGTGAGCACCGTCCACGTCCCGCCCGGCTCCGCCACCTTGCGGACCACGGTCGCGCCCAGGCCCTCCAGCCTGGCCACCTCCGCGTCGCGGCGGTCAGGGCCGGCGTGCAGGTCGAGGTGGAGGCGGTTCTTCACCGTCTTGGGCTCGGGGACGCGCTGGAACAGCAGCCGCCGGCCCAGCCCCGTCCCGCTCTCCTCCTCGTGCGGATCGTCCGGGTGCCGCACCGCGGCCAGGTCGAGCCAGGCCCGCCGCCCGTGCGCGGTCGTCGTGATGGCCTCCGGTACGGCTCCGAGCCCCAGGAGCCGTTCGACCAGGGGGCTGTTGTCCTCGATCTCGTAGCCGAGGGCGGCGGACCAGAATCCGGCCTGGGCGTGCGGGTCGGCCGAGTCGACGACGACTTTCCAGTCAAGAGTCATGGGAGTCATTCTTCCCCGGAAGGCCGGGATCCGGCGGGTGAACCGCGATCAGCCGGGCAAAGGCCACCACGTTCGACTGGTAGCCGCCGGCCTCGGGATCGTAGGAGCCGCCGCAGGTGAGCAGGCGGAGTTCGGCGTCCTTCGCCGGGCCGTAGACGCGTGCGCTGGGGAAGTCGCTCTTCTCGAACTCCTCGACGGCGTAGAGGCGGAATGCCGCGACGGTCCCGTCCGCCCGGCGCACGTCGACCGTCGCGCCGGGGCGCAGCGTGTCGAGTCCGGCGAAGGCGGCGGGGCCGGTGGGGGTGTCGACGTGGGCGACGACGACGGCGGTGCCGGGGGAGCCCGGCGTCACCCCGTCCCGGTACCACCCCGCGAGATTGCGCTCTGCCGGGTCGGGCACGCCGAGCTTGCCCCGGCTGTCCAGGGTCAGGTCCACCAGCGGGGCGCTGACCCCGAGGGCGGCGATGTCGACGCGGACGGGGCGGGTCGCGGGCAGGGGGGCCGCTGTCGTGGACGCGGGTCCGGGCCGGGGCGCGGCCCCGCGGGGCTCCGTCAGGGGCGAGCCCAGGAGCAGGACGAGTGCCGCCGCGGCGGCCGGGACCAGCCCGGCCGCCGCGATCGGGCGCGGGAACGGCCGCGAGGGCCGTTCCCGCGCGGTGCGGGCGCTCAACCGCGCCGGCGCCGGACCGTGCGCAGGCCGCCGAGAGCGGCTGCCGCGACCGCCAGCAGACCGGCCGCTCCGGCCATCAGGCCCGTACCGATCGGACCGGCCGAGCCGGTGCCGGTCAGGGCGGTGGAGCCGTCGCCCGCGTCGACCGGCCCGTTGGGCATGGGCCCGTTGCCGTGACCGCCGCCGCCGTGGCCGCCGTTGTCGCCGCCCCAGTGGCCGCCGCCGTGGCCGCCGCCGGGCGGGGTGGGCTTCGGGTGGTGGGGGTGCGTGGGGCTGGGTGACGGGCTGGGCTCCACGTCGGCAGCGGTGATCCGCGTGTGGTCCGTCGCGCTCACACCCGTGCGCCGGGGCCCGTCGGCTCCGGCGACGGTGACGGTCAGTTCGGCCGTCACGTCGAGCGGGCCGGTGGGCGCGTCATCGGCGGCGGCCAGGGTGAAAGCGGCGCCCGCCCTGCCGCCGGGCTCCAGCGTGCCGCCCGCCCGGAGGTTGGTCCGCAGCTCGCCGGTGAACGTCCCGTCGGTCTCCCGGGTCAGGGGGACCTCGGAGCCCTCGGACACCACCGTCAGCTGGTCGGTCCGGAGGCCCGCCGGCCCCTTGAGCGTCAGGTGCGTGCCGATGCCCGGGTACTGCGGTCCGTCCGCCGGGTCGGTGTAGGAGGCGTCGGCCGGACGGGGGCCGTCGCCGGCCTGGATCTCCTCGGGGACGGTGAGCGCCGCCGTGGCGCGGCCGGTGACCGCGAAGTCCCAGGTGGTGCCCTGGGCGGTGATGTTGTCGACGTAGGTGTTGAGCGTGCCGTTCGCGTCACCGAGCCGGCCGATGTTGGCGATCACGCCGTACGCGCCTTCGCACTTCTCGACGAAGACCGACAGCGGGGCGCTGCCGCCGGCCGGGATGCCGGCCGCCGCGTTCGAGGTACGCATCACCGAGTCGGCGGTGAACCGGTACTCCTGCCAGGTGTCCGGCTTCAGCGCCTCGCCCTTGACGTCCGTGTTGGCGCCGGGCTCGAAGGACAGCGTGGTGAACCCGCCGCAGGAGGCCGGGAGCTGGAGGTTGGCGCCGATGGTGGTGGTCGTGGAGCCCTCGGTGGAGGTGTACGCCCAGTAGGAGATGCCCGCGTCCAGCAGCGGCCGCATGGGCACGGGCGTCCACGTCGCGTTGAAGTAGTGGGCGGCCTGGGCCTGCTGGGCCGCACCGATGGCCAGGTGCAGGCTGCCGTTCAGATGGACCGGGTCGGGCTTCGGGGAGACCTCGTGGAGGCCCGGGTCCCGGTCGGGAGTCGTTTCCTGGAGCCGGAACCAGGGGCCCGCCGGGCCGAGGCCCGACGGGTTGACGGTCTGCACCGTGTCGTCCGCGCCTGCGGTGGGAGCGAATCCGCAGGCCAGGAGCGTCAGGGCGGACAGGGCGGCGGTGGTGGTGGCGGTGCGCAGGAGCGTGCGGGACGTTCCGGAGGTGCGCAGGGATCGGGTCATAAGTATGAGGAAAAGATAAGCGGAGTGTTAGAGCGGGATGACCCGCCGTGACGCGCTCAAGCTCGCTCCAATGCCGCACCGTTCAGGTAGGCGCCGACCGCCCCGAGGTCCCCGGGCGGGATGATCAGGGCCACGTGGTTGTCCGGGCGGACGAGCACCAGCAGGTCCTCGTCCGGGCCGATGCCGTAGGCCGTGCGGGCGTGCCCGCCGTCGTCGGCCAGGCCGTGCGGACCGCCCACGTCCACGCCGTACGCCCGCAGTTCGCCGTCGTGCGCCCCGGCCGCCTCCCGCAGGGCCTGTGCCGTGCCCGGTCCGAAGCCGAGCAGGGTGAAGTGCGGTCCGGCGAAGGCTTCGAACAGCCGGCGGGGAGTGCCGGTGGCGAGGTCGCGGCAGGGGGCGTCCGGGGCGCGGTCGCCCGCGCGCAGCCGGCCGGTGCCGCCGCCGGTGGCCAGGGAGCTCCAGCGGTAGCCGCCGCCGAGGCCGTTGGTCCGCTCGGAGACCGCCGAGTCCAGCCCGCCGCCCGGCTTCCTGATCGCCTCCATCGTGGCGCGCAGCCGCTCCGCGCTGAGGTCCAGGGCATCGGCGGCGATGGGCAGCCGCTCCTCCTCGTAGGTGTCGAGCAGGGCCGGATCCGCCCGGCCCGAGGCGACCCGGGCGAGCTTCCAGCCGAGGTTGTACGCGTCCTGGATGCCGGTGTTCATCCCCAGTCCGCCCGCGATGGAGTGCACATGGGCGGCGTCGCCCGCCAGGAACACCCGCCCCACCCGGTAGCGCTCCGCCAGGCGCTCGTTGACCCGGTAGGTGGAGAGCAGCGTGGCATCCGACAGGCCGCTGCCCGGCAGCCGGGTGTGCTTGGCGAACAGGCGCCGGAAGCTGTCCAGCGACGGGGGTACGGGGGCGCCCGAGGCGTCGGTCTCGGGGCCGGCCTGGAACCACCAGCCCGAGCGGGTGCCGGGGATCGGGCAGAGCATCACGGCCCCGTCCTCGTCGAACCACTGGTGCCAGAAGCCGCGGTCCGGGCCCTCCGCCTCGACGTCGCCGCAGACCATCATCTGCGTCTCGTCGGTCTTCCCCTCGAACGGGACGCCGAGCAGCTTGCGCACCGCACTGTGCCCGCCGTCGCAGCCGGCCACGTACCGCGCCTCGATCTCCCCGCCGCCGGCGAGGGCGGCGGTCACGGACGTGCGGCCCTCGGCCAGTCCGACGAGCTCGGAGCCGAGTTCGACCCGCACGCCGTACTCGGCGAGACGGGCGCGCAGGATCTCCTCCAGCCGCCACTGGGCGATCATCCGGGGCCGGTCGTAGGGGGCGTCCGGCGTCGGGCGCGCGTCGGCGAAGGGGGCGGCGTCGGCGATCGGCACCCCGTTCCGGTACTTCCGCATCGGCAGCGGCGCCGAACTCGCGGCCAGTACCTCCCCGACGACACCGAGGTCCTCCAGGACCTCCAGCGAGCGCGGATTGGGGCCCTTGGCCCGTGAACTGCGGGGGAAGCCGGGTGTCTTGTCGATGATCCGTACGTCGACGGCCCGCCGGGCGAGCTCGATGGCCAGGGTCAGCCCGGTCGGCCCGGAGCCGACGATCAGCACGGTGGTCGGGGATGTGGGCATGCGTACTCCTCGGTTGCGCTTCCGTGGACCTCAAGAGAAACGCAACCGAGTAAGAAAAGCAACTAGGTAATAATTTTAGACGCGGGATCCCCGGTCCCGGGCGGGGCGGCCGAGGTGGCCGGAGTGGCCGGGATGGCCGCGGCCAGCCGGGCGGCCAGCGCCTGGGCCCTGGTGCGCCGCGACGTCCGCAGCGCGTCCCAGGTCAGCAGCGTGAGGGCCAGCCAGACCAGGCCGAATCCGGCCCAGCGCTCGGCGGGCATCGCCTCGTGGAAGTACAGGATGCCCAGGATGAACTGGAAGACCGGCGCCAGGTACTGCAGCAGGCCGAGCGTGGAGAGCGGGACGCGGATCGCGGCCGCGCCGAACAGGATCAGCGGAACGGCCGTCACCAGCCCCGTCCCGGCCAGCAGGGCCGCATGGCCGGCGCCCTCCGAGGTGAACGTCGAATCGCCCTGCGTCCCCAGCCACACCAGATAGCCGAGGGCGGGCACGAACAGCACCGCGGTCTCGGCCGTGAGCGACTCCAGGCCGCCCATGTTGACCTTCTTCTTCACCAGGCCGTACGTCGCGAAGGAGAACGCCAGGACCAGCGAGATCCACGGCGGCTGCCCGTACCCGATCGCCAGCACCAGCACGGCCGCCACGCCGGTGCCGACCGCCACCCACTGCACCGGGCGCAGCCGTTCGCCGAGGAGGAGGACCCCCATGGCGATGGTGACCAGCGGGTTGATGAAGTATCCGAGCGACGCCTCGACGACGTGACCGTTGTTCACCGACCAGATGTACAGGCCCCAGTTGACGGTGATCACGGCCGCGGCGACGGTGATCAGCGCCAGCTTCCGCGGCTGCCGCACCAGTTCGCCGATCCAGGACCAGCGCCGCAGCGCCAGCAGGGCGATGGCGACGACGCCGAGCGACCAGACCATGCGGTGGGCCAGGATCTCGATCGCGCCGGACGGCTTCAGCAGCGGCCAGAAGAGAGGGACGACCCCCCACAGGCCGTAGGCGGCGATGCCGGACAGGAGCCCCGCCCGCTGTTCGTTCTTCCCTTGCACGGGCCCCTCCTGGCAGGTGTCCGCCGACGGCTCCGCCGACCAGATGAAGGTAGCGCCGACGGAGCCCGGTGTCATTGCCGTATCGCCAGACGGTCATGACACCGGGCCGGATCCAGTTCTGCGGCGCCTGCGGGGCCGCCGGAGCTTGCGGGGCCTGCGGGACTTGCGCGGTCGGTGCGCCCTGCCGGGTGGCCTGCGCGAGTTACTGGGCGGCGACCGCGGCGGCGACGGTCTCCGCCAGCGGGGTCGTGGGGCGGCCGATCAGCCGGGCCAGGTCGCCGTTGGAGTGGGCCAGCAGCCCGCGCCGGATCGCCTCGTCCACATCGGTGAGGACCGCCGCGAAGCCCTCGGGCACACCGGCGCCGACCAGGATCTCCTGGTGCACGGCGGCCGGTACGTCGTTGTGGATGATCTCCTTGCCGGACGCCTCGGCGATCACCGCCGCGTACTCCGTCAGCGACCAGGCGACATCGCCGCTCAGCTCGTAGGCCTTGCCGAGGTGGCCCTCGCCGGTCAGGACGGCGGCGGCCGCGGCCGCGTAGTCGGCCCGGGTGGCGGAGGCGATCCTGCCGTCGCCCGCGTTGCCCACGACGGCGCCGTGCGCCAGGACGGGCGCCAGGTTCGCGGTGTAGTTCTCCGTGTACCAGCCGTTGCGCAGGAAGGTGTGGGGAAGGCCGGAGTCGAGGATCAGCTGCTCGGTCACCTTGTGCTCGTCGGCCAGCACGAAGTCCGCGTCCGGGCCGCCCAGGATGCCGGTGTACGCGAGCTGTGCCACGCCCGCCGCCTTGGCCGCGTCGATGACCGCGGAGTGCTGCGCGACGCGGCTGCCGACCTCGCTGCCCGAGATGAGCAGCACCCGGTCGCCGGCCCGGAAGGCGCCGGCCAGCGTCTCGGGGTGGCTGTAGTCGGCGATCCGGAGCTCCACGCCGCGGGCGGCGAGAGCGGCCGCCTTCTCCTTGTCGCGGACGACGGCGGCGATGCCGCTCGCGGGGACGGTGGTCAGCAGCTGCTCGACGACGAGGCGGCCGAGGGCTCCGGTGGCTCCGGTGACGACGATGCTCATGGGGTGTTTCTCCTCTTTAGATGCTCATGTTCCTGTTCGTGCGTTCTGGTACTCACCTTAAGGGTGGCGCTAACCAAAAGAAAGTACCCACTTTGAAGTAAGGTACTGGTATGAGCGTAAGGAACCTGGAGCGACGGCCCGATGTGCGGGAGCCCATGTGCCCGTCCCGGCTGGTGCTGGAACACGTCACCAGCCGCTGGGGTGTCCTCGTACTGGCCGCCCTGCTGGAGCGCTCGTACCGCTTCAGCGAGCTGCGCCGCGAGGTCGGCGGGGTCAGCGAGAAGATGCTGGCGCAGACACTCCGGACGCTGGAGCGCGACGGCTTCGTGGACCGGGACGCCAAGCCGGTGATCCCGCCGCGGGTCGACTACAGCCTCACCGCGCTCGGCCGGGAGGCCGCCGAGCAGGTGTGGGCGCTGGCGCGCTGGTCGGAGCGGAGCCTGGACGCGGTGGACGCGGCGCGCACGGCGTACGACGGGCAGAAGCAGGACGCGTAGGCACGCGCCGCCACGCGAAAACGAAGATGCGTCGGCCGTGCCCGTGACGGGCACGGCCGACGCATCGAGGCGCGACGGGCCGGTGTCAGCCGACGACCGTCCAGTTGTCGTTGCCTGCGAGCAGGGCACCGAGGTCGCCCTTGCCCTGCTGTTCGACCGCGGTGTCGAGTTGGTCGGCCATGAGGGTGTCGTAGACGGGTCGTTCGATGCTGCGGAGCACGCCGATCGGGGTGTGGTGCAGGGTGTCGGGATCGGCGAGGCGCGACAGGGCGAACGCGGTGGTGGGGCTGGGGGCGTGTGCGTCGTGGACGAGGATCTGTGACTTGTTGTCCTCGGTCACCGCGACCACGTTCAGGTCACCGGTCAGGGTGTCCCGCACGACGCCCTTGGAGTTGTCGGTGCCGAAGAGGATCGGCTGGCCGTGTTCCAGTCGGATGACGGCTTCCTGGGCCTGCTCGCGGTCCTTGAGGACTTCGAAGGCGCCGTCGTTGAAGATGTTGCAGTTCTGGTAGATCTCCACGAGTGCTGTGCCGGGGTGGTCGGCCGCTGCGCGGAGCACGCTGGTGAGGTGTTTGCGGTCGGAGTCGACGGTGCGGGCGACGAAGGACGCCTCCGCCCCGATCGCCAGGGACACCGGGTTGAAGGGTGCGTCGAGTGAGCCCATCGGTGTGGACTTGGTGATCTTGCCGACTTCGGAGGTGGGGGAGTACTGGCCCTTGGTCAGTCCGTAGATCCGGTTGTTGAAGAGGAGGATCTTCAGGTTGACGTTGCGGCGCAGGGCGTGGATGAGATGGTTCCCGCCGATCGACAAGGCGTCGCCGTCGCCGGTGACCACCCAGACGCTCAGATCCCGCCGGGAAGAGGCGAGCCCGGTGGCGATGGCCGGGGCACGGCCGTGGATGGAGTGCATCCCGTAGGTGTTCATGTAGTACGGGAAGCGGGAGGAGCAGCCGATGCCGGAGACGAAGACGATGTTCTCCTTCGCCAGTCCGAGTTCGGGCATGAAGCCCTGGACGGCGGCGAGGACGGCGTAGTCGCCGCAGCCGGGGCACCAGCGCACTTCCTGGTCGGACTTGAAGTCCTTCATGGACTGCTTGGCCTCGGTCTTCGGCACCAGCGACAAGAGTTCGTTGGTCTCAGCCATCAATGGCCTCCTCGAGGGCCGTCGCAAGCTGCTCGGCCTTGAACGGCATGCCGTTGACCTGGTTGTAACTGTGTGCGTCCACCAGGTACTTGGCCCGGATAAGCATGGCCAGCTGCCCGAGGTTCATCTCCGGGACGACCACCTTGTCGTAACGCTTCAGCACCTCGCCGAGATTCCGCGGGAACGGGTTGAGATGCCGCAGATGAGCCTGCGCGATCGGCCGTCCCGCGGCCCGGAGCCGCCGCACGGCAGCGGTGATGGGGCCATACGTCGATCCCCACCCCAGCACCAGCGTCTTCGCCTCCGCCGGGTCGTCGACTTCCAGGTCCGGGACCTCGATGCCGTCCACCTTGGCCTGTCGGGTGCGGACCATGAAGTCGTGGTTGGCGGGGTCGTAGGAGATGTTGCCTGTGCCGTCTTGTTTCTCGATGCCGCCGATGCGGTGTTCGAGGCCGGGGGTGCCGGGGACGGCCCAGGGGCGGGCGAGGGTTTGTGGGTCGCGCTTGTAGGGCCAGAACACCTCGGTGCCGTCGGCCAGTTCGTGGTTGGGTCCGCCGGCGAACTGGACGCGCAGGTCGGGGAGGCTGTCGGTCTCCGGGATGCGCCAGGGCTCGGATCCGTTGGCGAGGTAGCCGTCGGACAGGAGGAAGACCGGGGTGCGGTAGGTCAGGGCGATCCGGGCGGCGTCGAGTGCCGCGTCGAAGCAGTCGGCCGGGGTCTTCGGCGCGACGATGGGCACCGGTGCCTCGCCGTTGCGCCCGTACATGGCCTGGAGGAGGTCGGCCTGCTCGGTCTTGGTCGGCAGCCCCGTGGAAGGCCCGCCCCGCTGGATATCAATGATGAGGAGCGGCAGTTCGAGAGAGACGGCGAGGCCGATGGTCTCGGACTTGAGGGCGACCCCGGGCCCGGAGGTGGTGGTGACTCCGAGCGCTCCGCCGAAGGCCGCACCGAGTGCGGCGCCGATGCCGGCGATCTCGTCCTCGGCCTGGAAGGTGCGGATGCCGAAGTTCTTGTGCTTGCTGAGTTCGTGCAGGATGTCGGACGCCGGAGTGATCGGGTAGGACCCCAGGTAGACGGGCAGGTCGGCCTGTCGGCCGGCGGCGATCAGGCCGTAGGACAGGGCGAGGTTCCCCGAGATATTGCGGTACGTGCCGGTGGGGAAGGCCTGGGTGGCGGGTGCGACCTCGTAGGAGACGGCGAAGTCCTCGGTCGTCTCGCCGAAGTTCCAGCCGGCGCGGAACGCGGTGACGTTGGCTTCGGCGATCTGTGGCTTCTTGGCGAACTTGGCGCGCAGGAACGTCTCGGTGCCTTCGGTGGGGCGGTGGTACATCCAGGAGAGGAGTCCGAGCGCGAACATGTTCTTCGAGCGTTCGGCTTCCTTGCGGGAGAGCCCGAACTCCTTCAGTGCCTCGATCGTGAGGGTGGTCAGTGGCACCGGGTGGACGTTGTAGGCCTCCAGGGACCCGTCTTCCAGCGGGCTGGTGTCGTAGCCGACTTTTGCCATGGGGCGTTTGGTGAACTCGTCGGTGTTGACGATGATTTCGGCGCCGCGTGGTACGTCGGCGATGTTGGCCCGTAGTGCGGCGGGGTTCATGGCGACCAGGACGTTGGGGGCGTCGCCGGGGGTGAGGATGTCGTGGTCGGCGAAGTGGAGCTGGAAGGAGGAGACGCCCGGCAGGGTTCCTGCGGGCGCTCGGATCTCGGCGGGGAAGTTCGGCAGCGTGGAGAGATCGTTCCCGAAGGACGCGGTCTCCGAAGTGAAACGGTCACCCGTGAGCTGCATACCGTCCCCGGAGTCACCCGCGAAACGGATGATCACCCGATCCAGACGACGGATCTCTTTCTCGCCGGTGCCTGCTGCGGACTGGGGGGCACGCTGTCCCCCTACGAGCGCCTCACTGGCCTCATCGGCCTGATCGGCTGGGCTACTGACCTGGCTGGTCACTTACTGGACCTCCCTCGGCGCGGCAACTCGGAACCATCCGGCCCGCCGGCGGTCCCGAGCCCCACCCTACGTCTGTAAGGGTCGCCTTCCTGTGGCCGATCGCATATTGGACGGCGTTTTGAGACGCTTTTCGGCGCTGTTCCGTCATGATTCACCAGCCGCCCGGCCCATCGGCGGATCTTCGCTGGAGACACCCGGGAGGGAATCTCCCGTTCCGCCTCTTCGGGCCGTTCCCGGTCCCCGGCACCGCTATTACCTGACTACCCGTCAGATAATAGCGGGCGTCATCACGCGCGGCGTCAGGAGTTCAGATAGGTCAGGACGGCCAGGACGCGCCGGTGGTCGCCGTCGCTGGGGGAGAGCCCCAGCTTCAGGAAGATGTTGCTGACGTGCTTCTCCACCGCGCCGTCGCTCACCACGAGCTGCCGCGCCACCGCCGAGTTCGTCCGCCCCTCCGCCATCAGACCGAGCACCTCGCGCTCACGCGGCGTCAGCCCTGCCAGCACGTCCTGCTTACGGCTCCGGCCCAGCAGCTGCGCCACCACCTCCGGATCCAGCGCCGTGCCGCCCTGCGCCACCCGGACCACCGCGTCGACGAACTCACGGACCTCGGCGACCCGGTCCTTCAGCAGATAGCCGACGCCCCGGCTGGACCCGGCCAGCAGCTCGGTGGCGTACTGCTCCTCGACGTACTGCGAAAGGACCAGCACCCCGATCCCCGGGTACTCCTTGCGCAACCGCACCGCGGCCCGCACCCCCTCGTCGGTGTGGGTCGGCGGCATCCGCACATCGGCGACCACCACATCGGGCAGCGCGTCCTGCCCGGCGAGGTCACCCACCGTCTTGATCAGGGCCTCCGCGTCACCGACCCCCGCCACGACGTCATGCCCGAGATCCGTCAGCAGCCGGGTGAGTCCCTCCCGGAGCAGTACCGAATCCTCGGCGATGACCACGCGCACTCTGTCCTCCACCACGACGCTGAATCCCCCACTGCTCGCTGTTCCCACCCGTATGCCGTCCAGCATCCCAGTATCGGCAGGGACGTCGCGCACGTTCGCAGGGTTGAGTCGTCACGCGACCGGCCCGGCGCGGAACGCCGGACGCCGGGCGGCCCGCTGTACGGGTCCGTCCGGCGTCCGGGTACGGGAGGGCGATCAGCCGCGCCACGGGAGCTCGGCCGTGATCTTCGTCGGGCCGCCCACGGGGGAGTCGACGACCAGGATCCCGTCCACGGCGTCCAGCCGCTCGGTCAGCCCGGCCAGACCGCTGCCCGACGCCTGGCCGGCCCCGCCGCGTCCGTTGTCGGCGACCTGGAGCATCAGCCGGTCCGCCGACCGCCAGACGTCGACCGTGGCGCGGGTGGCGCGGGCGTGCTTGCTGACGTTCTGCAGCAGCTCGGAGACGGTGAAGTACGCGATGCCCTCGATGGCCTGCGCCGGCCGGCCGGGCAGATCGACCTCGACCGTGACGGGCACCGTGCAGCGGGAGGCCACAGCGGAGAGTGCGGCGTCGAGTCCGCGGTCGGTGAGGACGGCGGGGTGGATGCCGCGGGCCAGGTCGCGCAGTTCCTGGAGGGCGACCTTGACCTCGCCGTGGGCCTCGTCGACCATGCGGGCCGCGGCCTCGGGGTCGTCGGTCAGCTTGTCCTTCGCCAGCCCCAGATCCATGGCGAGGGCGACGAGCCGGGCCTGCGCGCCGTCGTGCAGATCGCGCTCGATGCGCCGCAGGTCGGCGGCGGCGGTGTCGACGACGACGCCCCGGTCCGACTCCAGCTCCGAGACGCGCGAGGCCAGCCGCGACGGGCCCAGCAGCCCGGTCACCATCAGCCGGTCCACCGAGGCCAGACCGCGGATGATCCACGGCGTGACGACGACGAGGACCAGACCGAAGGCGCTGGTCAGCGTGAGTTCGACGGACGAGTCCAGATAGACCTGGTGATTGGCGTCGCCGTACAGCTGCACCCCGTCGATACCCACGTAGGCCGGGAAGACCCAGGAGTACAAGGGGTACGTGAGGGCCGCCCAGCCGTACGACCACAGGGTCAGCGAGACGCAGAAGGCGAAGACCGCCCACGGGAAGTGCAGCAGCGCGTAGAGCAGGTGCCGCCAGGACACCCCGCTCTTCAGGACCGCGCCGACCCAGGACATCAGACCGCCGGTCCGGCCCCGCACCGGCGCCGGATCGGCCACGTCCAGCTTCAGCAGACCGCGCGCCCTGGCCCGCTCCATCGCGCCGAAGCCGCGGCACATGGCCAGCCCGGCGGCCAGGACGGGGATCCCCAGGAAGGTGACGAGCAGTCCGGCACCCACGGCGGTCATGGTGATCGCGAAGCTGAACAGCACGACGCTGATCGGCAGACTGAGCATCAGATAGCCGAACTCGCGCCAGGTCCTGCCCTCGAAGGGGGCCCGCAGCACGGCCGGGACGCGGTGTCGCGCCGGCTGCTCCCCGTATCCGGAGCCCGACCGCTGATGGTCCCGTGTGTCCGGTCCGTATGCCGTGGCCATGGGTTCCGTCCGTTTCTGCTGCATCCGTCGTATCCGCTGCTTCTCTGGGTCTGCTTCCGAGCGCCCGCTGACTTGCTGTGCTGCTGTGCTGCTGACTTGCTCTGTTGCTCTGTTGCGCTGTTGCCGTGCTGCTCAGTTGTTTCTGTTGCTCTGCACGAACTTCGCGCGGTGACGTGCGGTCGTGCGCCTGATTCAAGGGTGCTGTGCCGACGGATCCCGCACCATGAGGACGGTCTCCCTCTTCGACCGGGGGTTTTCCCTACCCCTGGGCGCCGCGCGTGGCCGGGCGCGGTTCAGGCCCTGGCCGTGCGGCCGGCGGCCGCGTCCTTCTCGTCCTCCCGGTCGCGCCAGGGCAGCTCGGCGGTGACGGTCGTAGGGCCCCCGACCGGGGAGTCGAGGACGAACAGCCCGTCGACGGCGTCCAGCCGCTCGGCGAGCCCCGCCATCCCCGTACCGCCGTCCATCGAGGCCCCGCCCCGCCCGTCGTCGGAGACCTGGATCAGCAGCCGGTCCGCAGACCGCCACACATCGACGGACGCCGTACGCGCCCCGCTGTGCTTGCTGATGTTCTGCAGCAGTTCGGAGACGGTGAAGTAGGCGATGCCCTCGATGGCCTGTGCGGGCCGGCCGGGCAGATCCACCCCCACTGTGACGGGGACCGTGCAGCGCGAGGAGATGGCGGAGAGTGCGGCGTCGAGTCCGCGGTCGGTGAGGACGGCGGGGTGGATGCCGCGGGCCAGGTCGCGCAGTTCCTGGAGGGCGACCTTGACCTCGCCGTGGGCCTCGTCGACCATGCGGGCCGCGGCCTCGGGGTCGTCGGTCAGCTTCTCCTTGGCGAGACCGAGCCCCATCGCGAGGGCGACGAGCCGCGCCTGCGCGCCGTCGTGCAGATCGCGCTCGATGCGCCGCAGGTCGGCGGCGGCGGTGTCGACGACGACGCCCCGGTCCGACTCCAGTTCGGCGATGCGGCGTTCCAGCTCGTCGGAGGGCGAGAGCAGCCCGCGCACCATGCCGCGGTCGGCGTTGGCCATGAACCGCGCCGTATAGGGGAGTACCGGCCACAGGACGAAGAGACTCACGAGCGTCACCGCGAACGTGACCACGCCCCACGGAAGCCGCATGAACGAGTACAGCGCCGCGCGCCAGCCCACCGGGTCCTTCAGGCTCGACCACAGCCAGGCGAAGAACCCCTCCTCCCGGCGGACCCGGGCCAGCGGGCTCGGCTCGTCGATCCGCAGCCCGAGCAGCCCCCGCGCCCGGCCCCGTTCGGCACGTCCCAGCAGCCGGGAGCCCTGGAGCCCCAGCGCGAGCAGGGGCAGTCCGATCACCGTGATCGCCAGCCCCACGCCGATGGAGACCATCAGCACGGTGTAGACGAAACCGGCGATGGCCATCGGAAGATTGGCGAGAAGATGCGCGATCTCCTTCCACGTCCACCGGTCGAAGGCGAAGCGGACAGGAGGCGGCCCGTCGTGATCGGGCACCTGGGGGCTCATGGTCATGTGTCCAGCCTGCCGGGCCGGGCTCCCGGACGCCATGGGGCTCATGGGTGGGGGCGAAGTGGGGATAACCCCACCAGTTGCCCGACGCAACTGCTTACCGTTCCTTTACAGGGCCTAGACTCCCGTGCGTACAGATCGTCGAACAGGTTTGAGGGAGCGAGGGGGCGGACGTGACGGACGTGGCGGACCTGCCGGGAGCGGAGCTGCCGGGACCGGCCGTTCTCGCGTCGGACTACTTCCACAGCTACTCAGTGGTCGGACTGCTCGCCGTGGTCGGCGTGCTGTTCGTCGCCGTCGCCTTCGGAGCCGGCCGGCTGCTGCGTCCCGTGGTGCCGACGCCGGAGAAACTCCTCACGTACGAATGCGGCGTGGACCCCGTGGGAGAGGGCTGGGCACACACCCAGGTCCGCTACTACGTGTACGCCTTCCTGTATGTGATCTTCGCCGTCGACTCGATCTTCCTGTTCCCGTGGGCGACCGTCTTCGCCGCGCCCGGATACGGGGCGACGACGCTCGTGGAAATGTTCATCTTCCTCGGTTTCCTGGCCGTGGGACTGCTCTACGCATGGAAGAAGGGCGTCCTCGAATGGACGTGACGAGCCCGTCGTCCGCCGGTCGGCCGGGAGCGGAGGCGGAATCCGCCGAGGCCTCCGCGCCCGAGCCCGTCCCCACGTTCCTCCCCGAGCCGAAGCGCCTGGGCGTGCTGTCCAGGCTCGCGCCCGAGCCGATGAAGGTGGTCCTCAACTGGGGCCGCCGCTACAGCCTCTGGGTCTTCAACTTCGGACTCGCCTGCTGTGCCATCGAGTTCATCGCCGCCTCCATGGCGCGTCACGACTTCATCCGGCTCGGCGTGATCCCCTTCGCCCCGGGCCCCCGCCAGGCCGACCTCATGATCGTCTCCGGCACGGTGACGGACAAGATGGCGCCCGCGGTGAAGCGGCTGTACGAGCAGATGCCCGAGCCCAAGTACGTCATCTCCTTCGGCGCCTGCTCCAACTGCGGCGGCCCGTACTGGGATTCGTACTCCGTGACGAAGGGCGTCGACCAGATCATTCCGGTCGATGTCTACGTACCGGGCTGCCCGCCCCGGCCGGAGGCCCTGCTCCAGGGCATTCTCAAGCTCCAGGAGAAGATCGCGCGCGAGTCGCTGGGTGAGCGTTACGCGACGGGCGGCAGCCGCCCCTCCACGGCCGCCCTGCGCAGCGGCCTGGTAGCGGCCCCGCCCGCGCCCGGCTCCTCGGCCGCTGACTCCGCGACTCCCGACTCCTCGACCCCTGACTCCTCGAAGGAGGAGCCGAAGTGACCACCGACGGGAGCGCCGAGAGCGCCGAGAGCGCTGAGAGCGCTGAGAGGGCCGGTAGCGCCGGGAGCGCCGGGGGATACGACCGGCTGCCGGACGCCGTCACCGAGATCTTCGGCGAGGACGCGACGGCGGAGCAGGCGTACGAACTGCTGACCGTCGACGTGCCGCCCGCGTCCTGGATCGCCGCGCTCGAAACGGCGCGCGACCGGCTCGGCTGCACGTACTTCGACTGGCTGAGCGCGGTGGACGAACCGGGCACCGGCTTCCGTGTCTGCGCCCATGTCGCCGCACTGCCGGCCGCGGGCGGACGGGTCCGCCGCCTGCTGCTCCGTACGACCGTCCCGCACGAGGCGGCCGTGCTGCCCACCGCGATCGACGTGTACGCGGGCGCCGCCTGGCACGAGCGCGAGACCCACGAGATGTTCGGCATCGGCTTCGACGGCCACCCGCACCTGGTTCCGCTGCTGCTGCCCGAGGGCTTCGAGGGCCACCCGCTGCGCAAGGACTTCGTCCTCGCGGCGCGCGTGGCGAAGGCCTGGCCCGGCGCCAAGGAGCCGGGCGAGTCGGAGCACGGCGGCCCGAAGCGCCGCACGATGCTGCCGCCCGGCGTGCCCGACCCGAACGAATGGGGCCCGCTGAAGGGCCAGCTCCCACCTGCCCCGGCGCGCGCGGCCCGCCCGGCCCGCCGCACCCGCAGCGCGAGCGACGGCTCGGCGGGCCAGCAGCCCACGACGACACCGACCGAGCAGACGACACCCGCTGCCGCTCCCGCTCCAGCGCGTCGGAGCCGCTCCGTGTCCCAGGGCTCGGCGAGCCAGCAGCCCGCGGCGCCTGCGGTGCCGCCGGTGCCGCCGGTCCCGCCGGTGCAGCCGGGCGAGGCACCGAGGGACGCTGCGGAGGCGGCCCCACCGGAGCCGAGTCCCACGTCGGAACCGAGCCCCAAGGCAGAGCCGAGCCCCACGCCGGAGCCGAGCCCCGCGGCAGGGTCGAGTCCCACGGCAGAGCCCAGCACCCCTTCGAAGCCTCGTACGTCGTCGGATTCCCGGACGCCGTCGAAGCCCCGGACCTCGTCGGAGTCCCGTACCCCGGAGGCGCCGTGGCACGATGCCCGGCCTGCATTCGACGAGCCGGCGGGTGGGACACGAGAGGCCGGCGGGGCGGTTGCGCCGGGCGAATCCGGTGAGCCGGGTGCTTCTGGCGACTCCGACACCTCTGGTGTCCCCGGTGCTCCTTCCCGCGGTGACTCCGGTTCCTCTGAGACCCAGGGTGCTTCCGATGCCTCTGAGGCTCTCGGTGCTTCGGGCGACTCCGACGACTCTGGCGGCTCCAGTGACCCGGGTGACTCCGGCGACTCCGGTGACCCGGGTGACTCCGAACCCCACGGTGCTCCCGGTGCATCCGGTTCCCCCGAGTCCCACGGTGCTCCCGATTCCTCGGATTCCCCCGATGCCTCTGGTTCCTCCCAGCCCCTCCGGCGTTTGAGGAGCGGGGGTCCGGGGGCGGAGCCCCCGGTTCGGGAAGGGGCGGGTAGGGGACAAGCCCCGCGCAGCGACACCCCCGACGCCACCCCCGAGCAGCCCAACACCGAGCAACCCTCCACCGAGCAGCCCCCCACACCCCCCAAACCCCCCACACCCCCCGAGACCACCCCGCCCCCCAAGCCCCCGACCGGAGGCGATCGCGAGTGAACGACGTACTGGACGTCGCCCTCCGCCTCATCATCGTTTTCGCCGTGTTCATGGTCGTCCCCCTCATCGTGGGCCAGGCCGAACACAAGGTGATGGCGCACATGCAGGGCCGCCTCGGCCCCATGTACGCCGGCGGCTTCCACGGCTGGGCCCAGCTCGTCGCGGACGGCGTGAAGTTCGCGCAGAAGGAAGACATCGTCCCGGCCGAGGCCGACCGCCGGGTCTTCCAGATCGCGCCCGCCGTCGCGCTGCTCCCGTACCTCCTCGTGCTCGTCGCCATCCCGATCGGCCCAGGCGAGGGCGCGGTCGGCCAGGTCGTCGACGCGGGCATCTTCTTCGTGCTCGCGGTGATGGGCGTCGGCGTGCTCGGCTCGCTCATGGCGGGCTGGGCGTCGGCGAACAAGTTCTCGCTGCTCGGCGGCCTCCGCACCGCCGCGCAACTGCTCGCGTACGAGCTGCCGATGCTCCTCGCCGCCGCCTCGGTGGCGATGGCGGCCGGCACCGTGTCCCTCCCCGGCATCCTCGACGCGTTCGAGTGGTGGTGGCTGCCCTGGCAGATCGTCGGCGCCCTGGTCTTCTTCGTGGCCGGACTCGCCGAACTCCAGCGCCCGCCCTTCGACATGCCGGTCGCGGACTCGGAGATCATCTTCGGCGCGTACACCGAGTACACCGGCCTGCGCTTCGCCCTCTTCCTGCTCGCCGAGTACGCGGGCATCGTCGTGCTCTGCGGACTGACGACCGTCCTCTTCCTCGGCGGCTGGCACGGCCCGCTGGGCGCCGACGGCCTCGGCTGGGTCTGGACGCTCCTGAAGACCGGCATCCTCGCCTTCGTCGTCATCTGGCTGCGCGTGAGCTACCCGCGACTGCGCGAGGACCAGCTCCAGAAGCTCGCCTGGACCACGCTCATCCCCCTCGCCCTCGCGCAGATCGCGCTCACCGGCATCGTGAAGGTGGCGATCAGCTAATGCCCCCGATCCCCGGCTCAGGCCTGGCCAAGGGCCTCGCCGTCACCCTGCGGACGATGACGAAGAAGACCGTCACCGCGCAGTACCCGGACACGCAGCCCGAACTCCCGCCCCGCTCCCGCGGCGTCATCGCGCTGTTCGAGGAGAACTGCACGGTCTGCATGCTCTGCGCCCGCGAATGCCCCGACTGGTGCATCTACATCGACTCCCACAAGGAGACGATGCCCGCCGCGGCCCCGGGCGGCCGCGAGCGCAGCCGCAACGTGCTGGACCGCTTCGCGATCGACTTCTCCCTCTGCATGTACTGCGGCATCTGCATCGAGGTGTGCCCGTTCGACGCGCTCTTCTGGTCGCCGGAGTTCGAGTACGCGGAGACGGACATCCTGGAACTCACCCATGAGCGCGACAAGCTGCGCGACTGGATGTGGACGGTCCCGGAGCCGCCGGCCCTCGACCCCGGTGCCGAGGAGCCCAAGGAGATCGCCGCCGCCCGCAAGACGGCGGACAAGCTCCGCGCCCAGCGCGAACAGGAAGCGGCGGAGCAGGCAGCCGACCAGGGGGGACCGGAGTGATGACCGCCACCGGAGCCGCCTCCGTCCTCGCCGCCGCCGGGAGCCACCCCGGCTTCCTCTCCCCGACCGGTGTGGAGATCGCCTTCGTCCTCGTCGGCGTCGCCACCCTCGGCGCGGCCCTCGTGACCGTCACGACCCGGCAGCTGGTGCACGCCGCCCTCTGGCTGATCGTGGCGCTCGGCGGCCTCGCCGTCGAGTACCTCCTGCTGACCGCGGAGTTCATCGCCTGGGTGCAGGTGCTGATCTACGTCGGTTCCGTCGTCGTCCTCCTCCTGTTCGGGCTGATGCTGACCCGGGCCCCCATCGGCCGCTCCCCGGACGCCGATTCGGAGAACCGCTGGGCCGCCCTCGGGGTGGCCGTCGCCGCGGCCGGCACCCTCGTCTGGGTCGTCGTGGACGCCTTCCGCACCACGTGGATCACGCTGGACGGGCCGGCCCAGGGCTCCACCGAGGCCACCGGCTCCTTCCTCTTCCGGCACTGGGTGCTGCCGTTCGAAGCCCTCTCCGTCCTGCTGCTCGCCGCTCTCGTCGGCGCGATCGTCCTGTCCCGCAAGGACCGCGAAACGAAACCCGCCGCAACCCCCGGCCGAAGCAGCACCACACCCCGAAGCACCACGACCCGCGGCGCCGCACCCCAAGGCACCACGACCCGCGGCGCCGCAACCGACGGCACCGCAACCGACGGCACCCCGAGCCGAGAGGACAGGAGCAGCTGATGCACCTCGCCTATCCCGCCGTGCTCGCCGCCCTCCTCTTCTGCACCGGGCTGTACGGAGCACTCGCACGCCGCAACGCGATCCTCGTCCTGATGTCCGTCGAGCTCATGCTCAACGCGGTCAACCTCAACCTGGTCGCCTTCGACGTCTGGCTCCGCGACACCCTGCACTCCGGCCAGGCCCTCACCCTGTTCACCATCGCCATCGCGGCGGCGGAGATCGGCATCGGCCTGGCGATCGTCCTCGCCGTCTACCGCAACCGCGGCAGCTCCGACGTCGACCACCTCCGCGACACCGCCGAGACCGACGACGCCGAGGAACTCCCGGACGATCCGGACGACGCCGACGCCCCCGAAGACCAGGCCACTGCTCCGGCAGGGAAGGCAAAGAAGGCAGAGGCCACCGCGTGACCACCACGACCCTTGCCGTCCTCGTCCCCCTCCTCCCGTTCCTGGGCGCCGTGGCCGGTCTCCTCCTCGGCCGGTCCGCGCCGGGCTTCGTGCGGCCGCTCGCCGTGCTGCCGTCCCTCGCCTCCCTCGTGATCGCCGTCGTCGTCGCCGCACGCCAGGGCGGCGGCCGGGCCATCGACGCCGCGACCCAGCTCACGCCCACCGGCTCGGTCCCGATCGACCTCGCGCTGCACCTCGACGGCTTCGCCGTCCTCGTCGCCGTGCTGGTCGGCCTCGTCGCGAGCTGCGTGCAGATCTACTCGACCGCGTACCTGCGCGACGACCTCCGCTACCCCTCGTACGCGGCCCTCGTCTCCCTCTTCACCTCCGCGATGCTGCTCGTCGTCTACTCCGGCGACCTGATGGTGCTCCTGGTCGGCTGGGAGATCATGGGCATCTGCTCGTACTTCCTGGTCGGCCACTACTGGGAGACGCCGGAGGCCCGCGCCGCCTCCCTCAAGGCGTTCCTTGTCACCAAGCTCGGCGACGTGCCCTTCCTCATCGGCCTGTTCGCCCTCGCCGCCGACACCGGCACCTTCCGCATCACCGGCATCCTGGGCTCGGTCGCCCACGGCGGCCTCGATCACCCCACCCTGATCGCGCTGCTCCTCCTCGCCGGTGTCGCGGGCAAGTCCGCGCAGTTCCCCCTGCACACCTGGCTGCCCGACGCGATGGCCGGTCCCACCCCCGTCTCCGCACTGATCCACGCGGCGACGATGGTCGCCGCCGGTATCTACTTCGTGGCCCGGCTCCTCCCCGTCTTCGCCGAATCGGGCGCCGCCCTCGTCGTCCTCGCGGTGATGGCCGCCGTCACGATGATCGGCTCCGGACTCGCCGCCCTCGCGCAGGACGACATCAAGCGCGTCCTCGCCTACTCGACGATCGGCCAGCTCGGCTACATGTCGGGTGCCCTGGCCGTCGGCGACCGCGGGGCCGCCGTCTTCCACCTCATCTCGCACGGTGCGTTCAAAGCCGTCCTCTTCCTCGCCGCGGGCGTCGTCATCCACGCCGCCGGCACCAACTCACTGGCCGCCATGTCCCGCATGGGCGGCCTGGCCAAGCGCATCCCCGACGCCTACTGGACGATGACGGTCGCCCTCCTCGCACTGGCCGCCATCCCGCCGTTCGCCGGCTTCTTCTCCAAGGAAGCCGTTCTCGTCGCCGCCGAGCACACCGCCCTCGGTGACCGGCACGTCGCCCCGGCCGCCGCCGGCTGGACCGTCCTCGTCGCCGGCCTCCTGGCCGCCGTGCTCACCGCCGCGTACGCCACCCGCCTCTGGCTCCTGGCCTTCCGCGGCCGCGGCGCCGAAGCACCCGACCACGGCAGGCAGCCCGTCGCCATGACCTCGGTCCTGTGGGTACTGGCCGTCCCCACCATGGCCTTCGGACTGACCGTCGGCGTGATCACCGACTGGTTCGACGGCCACAGCCTCACCCCGTCGCTCACCACCGCCGTGCTGTCCACCGGCGTCGGTCTCGTCGGCGGCCTCGTCACCTACGGGGCCTGGCGCCACACCACGGCACTCGCCCCCCGCACCCCCATGGGTTCGGTCGTCGCCCACCCCGACGAGGAACCCGCCCTCATCGAGGTCGAGGCCATGGAGAGCCACACCGCCGCCTACGGAACCGCCGGTGACGCCCCCGACCCGGCCGACCCCGGCCGGCTGCTGCTCGGCCCGCTCCACCGCCACGCGGCCACCGGATTCCACCTGGACGCCCTGTACGCGGCCCTGTTCGTCCGCCCCGTCCAGGCCGCGGCGAGCCTCGTCCGCTTCCTGGACCGCGAGGTCGTCGACACCTACGTACGCGGCTCCGCCACCGCCACACGCTGGCTCGGCACCGCCGTCCGCCGGGCGCAGACCGGCAACGTGCAGACCTACCTCAGCGCACTGCTCGCCGGTTCGCTGGTCCTGGCGGTCGCCGCCGTCGTCTTCGCCAACGTCAACGCCGGGTCGTGAGCCGTGATCGATATCAGCGCATCCGTGATGCAGTTCCTTCTGGCGTTCGTCGTCGTGGGCCCGCTCGTCGGCGCCGTCGCCGCCCTGCTCCCGGCCCCGCCCGGGCTGAAGGGCAGGAGCCCGGACCAGGCCGTGCTCCGCCACGGCGTGACCGTCAGCGGCGTGATCCTCATCGCCGCGATCGTGCTGGCCCTGGGCTTCGACCACGACCACCCGTCGAAGATGCAGGCCACCACCGACATCAGCTGGATCCCGGCGCTCGACGTCCGCATCCACCTCGGCATCGACGGCATCTCGCTCCCCCTTCTCGTACTGACCGCGCTGCTGACCTTCCTCTGCGCGCTCTACAGCTACTTCAAAATGCCCGAAGGCCCTTCCCCGAAGGCCTTCGTCGCCCTCATCCTGCTGCTGGAGTCCGGCACCCTCGCGACCTTCGCCGTCCTCGATCTGCTGCTGTTCTTCCTGGCGTTCGAGATGGTGCTCATCCCGATGTACTTCCTCATCGCCCGCTGGGGCGGTGCGCAGAAGCAGGCAGCCGCCTGGAAGTTCATCCTCTACACACTGCTCGGCTCGGTCGTCATGCTGCTGGGCCTGCTCCTCATCGGACTGAAGAGCGGCACCTTCGACATGGTGGCACTCGCCACTGACAACGGCCGTGGCCTCACCTCGTCCGTGCAGGTCGTCGCCGTTCTCGCGATCGGCATCGGGCTCGCGGTCAAGACCCCGATGTGGCCGCTGCACAGCTGGCTCCCCGACGCCCACACCGCCGCCCCGACGGTCGGCTCCGTCCTCCTCGCGGGCGTCCTGCTGAAGATGGGCACGTACGGATTCGTCCGGATCCTGCTCCCCGTCGCACCCGACGGCATGCACACCTTCGCGCCCTACCTCGCGGCGTTCGCGGTCGCCGGCATCATCTACGGATCGCTCGCCTGCCTGGCGCTGGCCCGGCCCGGCGCCAAGGGCGACCTCAAGCGGCTGATCGCGTACTCCTCCGTCGGCCACATGGGCTTCGTCCTCCTCGGCATCGCGAGCATGACCCCCACCGGCGTCAACGGCGCGCTCTTCGCCAACATCGCCCACGGACTCATCACCGGCCTGCTGTTCTTCCTGGTCGGCGCGGTCAAGGACCGGTACGGCACCGCCGACCTCGACACCCTCGCCGGAGCCACCGGCGCCGCCCTCTACGGCCGGGCCCCCCGCCTCGGCGGCCTCCTCGCGTTCGCCGCGGTCGCCTCCCTCGGACTGCCGGGCCTGGCCGGCTTCTGGGGCGAGATGCTCGCCCTGTTCGGCGCCTTCGACCCCGCCGACGGACTCAGCCGCCCCGCCTTCCTCACCTTCATGTCCGTCGCCGCGTTCGGCACGCTGCTCACCGCCGCGTACCTCCTCGTCGTGGTCCGCCGCGTCTGCATGGGCGCCAGGCGCGAGGAACCGCATCCGATCGCCGACGTCCAGAACTACGAATTCGCCGCCTGGACCCCCCTCGCGGCCCTCACCGTCCTCGCCGGACTGTGGCCGGCCGTCCTCCTCGGCCTCACCGACCCGGCCGTGCAGAAGCTCCTCGCAGGAGGCAAGTCGTGATCGTGGCAGCCGAAAGCGCCCCCGGCGCAGCAAGCCTCGTCCAGTCCGTCGACTGGCTCGCGATCGCGCCCCCGGTCACCGTCGCGGCCGTCGCCCTCGTCGTGCTGGTCGCCGATCTCTTCGTCCCCGCGGCCCGCAAGCCGCTCCTCGGCTACGGGGCCGTCGCCGGCCTCGTAGCCGCCCTCGCCCTCCTGATCCCCCTGCACGACGGCGACCGCTCCACCTTCTGCCTCACCACCGGCAGCCGCGCCTGCAGCTACACCGCCGACCACTTCACCCTGGTCATCCAGGCACTCGTGCTCGGCGGCGCCCTGCTCACCGCGCTGCTCTCCATCGGCGACACCCGCAAGCTCCCGGCCGGCGAGTTCTGGTTCCTGCTGCTGTCCTCCGCCGCCGGTGCCGCCCTGCTGCCCGCGTCCCGAGACCTCGCCACCCTCGTCGTCGCCCTCGAAGTCGCCTCGCTGCCCGCGTTCGCCCTCGTCGGCATCAAGCGCGGCGACCGGCGCTCCTCCGAGGCCGCGCTGAAGTTCTTCCTGTCCTCCGTCGTCGCGACCGCCGTCATGCTCCTGGGCGTCAGCTTCGTGTACGCGGCGACCGGCACCCTCCACCTCACGGAGATCGCCGCCCGCCTCGACGACGTACCCGGACAGCTCTCCACCCTCGCCGAGGCGGGCGTCGCCCTCACCCTCGTCGGCTTCGCCTTCAAGACGGCCGCCGCACCCTTCCACTTCTGGGTCCCCGACACCTACGTCGGCGCCCCCCTGCCGATCGCCGCCTATCTCTCGGTCGTCGGCAAGGCGGTCGGCTTCTCCGGCCTCATCCTCGTCACCGTCGTCGCCTTCCCCTCGTACGCGGACGTCTGGGGCCCCGCCCTCGCCGTCCTCGCCGCACTCACCATGACCGTCGGCAACGTCGCCGCACTGCGCCAGAGCGCCACCCGCGCCCGCAGCGCCGTACGCCTGCTCGCCTGGTCCTCCGTCGCCCAGGCCGGCTACCTCCTGGTGCCGATCGCCGCCGCCGCGTACGCCGGCGACCGCCAGATCGGGTCCACCGTCGCGTACGCCCTGATGTACGCCGTCGTGAACCTCGGCGCCTTCGCGGTGGCCGCCCTCGTCGCCCGTACCCACCCGGGCAACCGCATCGCCGACTACCGCGGCCTGTACGCCCGGCGCCCGCTCGCCGCCCTCGCGATGGGCTTCTTCCTGCTCTGCCTGGCCGGACTCCCGCCGGGCATCATCGGACTCTTCGCGAAGGTCACGGTCTTCTCCTCGGCCGTCGACGCCGGACTCGGCTGGCTCGCCGTCGTCATGGCCGTGAACGTCGTGATCGCGCTCTACTACTACCTCCAGTGGACCGCGGCCCTGTTCCGCAGCCCCGCAGAGAACGGTACGGAGCAGCCGCAGGCCGGCACCCGGCGCCGCACCCCGGCCCCGCTCACCGCCGCGATCGTCCTCACCGCCGTCGCCGGCATCGCCCTGTCGGGCGCCCCCCAGACCGTCCTCAGATTCGCCGGCGTCAACCTCTTCTGACCCCCGCGTCACCCGCAAGATCGGTTTGCCCCCGGCGGGCCGCACAGGGCAGGGTCGTGCCCGCGCACCGCGCGTATCACCTTCACATCACCACAGAGGAGCCAAGGGCAGTGCTGAATGGGTTCAAGGACTTCATCCTCCGCGGAAACGTCATCTCCATGGCGATCGGCCTCGCCGTCGGAGCCGCGTTCACCGCGGTCGTCACCGGGTTCAGCAACGCGTTCATCGTGCCGCTGATCGGGATCATCACCCGCGGGACGGGCGACTTCAGCAAGGCGCACTTCAAGTTCGACGGGGTGACCTTCCCCTACGGCCTCTTCATCAGCGCCGCGATCGCCTTCCTCATCACCGCCGCGGTCCTCTACTTCTGTGTCGTCATGCCCATGGCCAAGGTCCAGGACCGCTTCACGGCCAAGAAGGACCAGGAGGAGGTCGACATCAAGGCCGCCCTGCGCGACTGCCCCCGCTGCTACACCCCGATCCCGGCCGTCGCCTCCCGCTGCGCCCACTGCACCAGCGACGTCGAGCCCGACCCCGAGGCGCTGGCACTCGCCAAACTCCCCGTCCAGCGCTGACCCCGCGGCACCCCTCCACCCGTACGGCCTACGGCCCGCTCCGCCGTGAACACCCGGAGCGGCCCGGCCCCGCGGCAGTAAGCACAAGGGAACTAGCTCTCCTCGCCTGGCGTTGACCAGTACGGGAGGCTCCACTGGAGAGTGGAGCACCACCGAGCAAGGGTTCCCCTGCTGCACCACTTGGAGGGCGTACCGTGCACCGCCGGCACAACGGGCTGAGAACCGCCGTCCTCCTGGGCGGCCTGTCCGCACTCATCATCGTCATCGGCAGCTTCTTCGGACGTACGGGCCTGATCGTCGCGCTCCTCGTAGCCCTCGGCACCAACGCCTACGCGTACTGGAACAGCGACAAGCTCGCCCTGCGGGCCATGCGCGCCCGGCCGGTGAGCGAGTTCGAGGCGCCCCAGCTCTACCGCATGGTCCGAGAGCTCTCCACCACGGCCCGCCAGCCCATGCCGCGCCTCTACATCTCCCCGACCCAGGCGCCCAACGCCTTCGCGACCGGCCGCAACCCGCGCAACGCCGCGGTCTGCTGCACCGAGGGCATCCTCCAGCTCCTGGACGAACGGGAACTGCGCGGCGTCCTCGGCCACGAGCTCAGCCATGTCTACAACCGCGACATCCTGATCTCGTCCGTCGCCGGAGCGCTCGCCTCCGTCGTCATGTTCCTGGTCAACTTCGCCTGGCTGATCCCGATCGGACGCTCCAACGACGACGAGGGCCCCGGCATCCTCGGCATGCTGCTCATCATGATCCTGGGACCGCTCGCCGCATCCGTGATCCAATTGGCCGTGAGCCGGTCCCGTGAGTACGAGGCGGACGCCTCGGGCGCACAGCTGACCGGCGACCCGCTGGCCCTGGCCGCCGCGCTGCGGAAGCTGGACGCCGGCACCAAACAGCTTCCACTGCCCCCCGAGCCCCGGATCGAGACCGCGAGCCACATGATGATCGCGAATCCGTTCCGCCCCGGACACGGCATGTCCAAGATGTTCTCGACCCACCCGCCGATGGCGGAGCGCATCGCCCGACTCGAGCAGATGGCAGGTCACCGACCGTGAAGACAATTCTGAACGTCATTTGGCTGGTCCTGTGCGGCTTCTGGATGTTCCTCGGCTACCTGCTCGCGGGACTCCTGCTGTGCATCACGATCATCGGCATCCCGTTCGGCCTGGCGGCCTTCCGCATCGGCCTCTACGCCCTGTGGCCCTTCGGCCACCGAGTCGTCGATCGCCGGGACGCGGGCGCGCCCTCCTGCGTGGGCAACGTCCTCTGGCTGGTCCTCGCCGGCTGGTGGCTGGCGCTCGGTCACATCACCACGGGCATCGTCCTGTGCATCACGATCATCGGCATCCCCCTGGGCATCGCCAACTTCAAGCTGATCCCGGTCTCGCTGATGCCCTTCGGTAAGGAGATCGTCAGCACGGACGACGAGTTCGCCGGCTGGTAGCGCACCCGTCCCGGGCATCCCACCCGCACCCGGCGGCCCACTCGTACGACAGGCGGGGCACAGGCAGTTCACAGCCTGTGCCCGCAACCGCCCGACCGGCGCGAACGTCTTGGATTCCAAGACCGAGTGACGGGTAGGTTCGCACGCATGACGACCATAGTTGGCTGGATCATTCTCGGACTTGTCGCCGGTGTCATCGCCAAGATCCTGCTGCCGGGCCGCGACCCCGGCGGCCTCGTGGGGACCACCCTCATCGGGGTCGTCGGCGCCTTCCTCGGTGGCTGGATAGCGACGCGCTTCCTGGACCGCACGATCGACAACGAGGACTTCTTCGACCCGGCGACCTGGGTGTCGGCCATCGGCGGCTCACTGGTCCTGCTGATCGGCTACCGGCTGCTGTTCGGGAACTCCCGCGAACGCCGCTGAGACGTCCGGTACCCCTGGGCCCTGGTTCGGTTCAGGCACTAGCCCCCGGGGCCGCCCAGTCCCGTCTCACGCAGTGTCATATTGAGCCGGCCGCCGCTCATCCCCGTCCCGGGATCCGCCGTTCCGGGACGGATCCGCGGCACTCCGTGGAACGCGTACCGCGACGGCCCGCCGAACACGAAGAGATCCCCGGAGGCCAGCTCCACGTCCGTGTAGGGCTGTCCCCGGTTCTCCGTGTTGCCGAAACGGAAGACGCAGGTGTCGCCGATGCTGAGCGAAACCACCGGGGCACCGGACCGTTCCTCCTTGTCCTGGTGCATGCCCATCCGTGCGGCGTCGTCGTAGAAGTTGATCAGCGCCGCGTCCGGGGCGTACGTCTCCGCCGGACGCCCCGGCCCGTAGGCCTCGGCCACCGCCGCCCGCCCCAGCTCCGCGAGCCACGGGGGGAACGGCGCGACCGGCGCACCGTTCACGTCGTCCGCCGTGCGCGTGTAGCGGTACGGCTGCCAGTGCCACCCCAGGCACACGGTCCGCACCGACATCACCCCGCCGCCCGGCAGCGCCGTGCGCCGCAGCGGAACGGGCCCGCGCGCCCATTCGCGGCACGCCTCCACCAACTCCCGCTGCTGCCCCTCCGACAGCCACTCGGGTACGTGTACGGCACCCGGCGCGACCACGGCCCGCGGCCTCGGGAAGAGACCGCTCATCAGCCCGCCGCCAGGGCGCCCTCGAGCCCGAGAAGCCGCTCCTTGTGCTCCAGACCGCCGGCGTAACCCCGCAGCGCCCCGTCGGCGCCGATCACCCGGTGGCACGGCCGCACGACGAGCAGCGGATTGCGCCCGATCGCGGTGCCCACGGCCCGTACGCCCGCGCCGGCCGAACCGACCCGCTCGGCGATCTGCCCGTACGACACCGTCTCCCCGTACGGGACGGCGTCGAGCGCGGCCCAGACGCGGCGCTGGAAGTCCGTGCCCCGGCCGTCGGCGTACACGAGGTCGAAGCGGGTCCGCCGCCCCCCGAAGTACTCCCGCAACTGCGTGGCGACCCCCTCGAAGGCCGCGGGGGCGTGCTCCCACCCGTCCTCGACGACCGCGGCGCCCTTCTGGCCGGGCAGGGAGAGCGAGACCAGCGCGACCCCCGCGGCGGAACCCGCAGGTCCCGCGGCCTCCTCGCCGACCAGCAGCAGCTCACCCAGTGGGCTGTCGACCGTCGCGTACATGGTCATGGCTCGTCCCTCTCCTCGTCCGGAAGCCGGCCGGAGCGCCGGCCGTCACGGACCAGTCTGCGTCGCCCGTACCGCCGCGACCGGCGGTATTCGGACATGCAGTCCGGGCGCGGAGCGACACGTTCCGCCCCCGCGCCCGGACCGCCGCGTCCTACCGGTAGTTCGCGAACTGGACGTCGAAGTCGAAGTCCTGCCCCTTCACCAGCGCCTGTACGGCCTGCAGGTCGTCCCGGCTCTTCGAGCTGACCCGCAGCTCGTCACCCTGGACCTGGGCCTTGACGCCCTTGGGGCCCTCGTCGCGAATGATCTTCGCGACCTTCTTGGCGTTCTCCTGGGAGATGCCCTCCTCGATCGTGGCGAAGAGCTTGTACTCCTTGCCGGACAGCTGGGGCTCGCCCGCGTCCAGCGACTTCAGCGAGATGCCGCGCTTGATCAGCTTGGACTGGAAGATGTCGAGGATCGCCTTGACCCTCTCCTCGCCGTTCGCCTCCATCAGGATCTTCTCGCCGGACCAGGAGATCGAGGCACCGGTGCCCTTGAAGTCGTAACGCTGGGAGATCTCCTTCGCGGCCTGGTTGAGGGCGTTGTCGACCTCCTGCCGCTCGACCTTCGAGACGATGTCGAAACTGGAGTCGGCCATGACGTGTGGCTCCTTGTATCGGGGTGCTGGAATGGAAGTGCTCACAGGGGCGGCGGCAGAGCCCGCAGGCACCACGCCGCCCACCAAAGCCTAGCCACCCGCGCCCGCCCCGGCCGCTGGTCAATCCAGTGGCGTAGCACCCCCGGGCATCAGGTATCGTTTACGTCGTTGCCACAGAGCGCCGCCGCAAGGCGGGGTCTCACGGCAGCATCCCTTGGCGGTGTGCCCGAGTGGCCAAAGGGAGCAGACTGTAAATCTGCCGGCTCAGCCTACCCAGGTTCGAACCCTGGCGCCGCCACTGGAAAAGAAGGGCCCGTGAACAGCGGAAACGCTGATCGCGGGCCCTTTCCGCGTGCCAGGTCTTGGCTAGCCGCAAATGGGCGCTATATGCCGGTGTGTCTCACCCTGTTTCGCGTGCTGACCAGCTTGCGTGGGGCGGGCGTGGGGCAGCGTGGGGTGCCTACCTCCCTCCCCTCAGCGTTGCTTCGATCCGAGCGTTAGCCGTCGCTGCGGCCCCCTCCAGGCATTTGGCGTAGACGCGGAAGAGAACGGCCACACTGTGGCCGGCACGTTGCGCAACCACCTGTGGCTCCACCCCTGAACTGAGCCAGGTTGAGACAGCCGCGTGACGCAAGTCATACGGACGCTTCGCAAGCTGGGAAGCGCGCTGGAGCGGCGTGAGGGCACGCGAGCGGGCTTCCGCCCACACCTCTCCGTATCCCGTGTCCTGGATGAGACCGCCACGCTGGGTGCGGAAGAGGCGGCCATCGTCGGCTGTTCCGTAGGCGGTGACATGCCACCGGAGCAGGGCGACCAGGTCAGGCGGGATCGGGACCGTGCGGACGGCTTTCCGCGGGCGGTGCTTGAGCCCACGCTGATCGTGCGCCTCTCCACTGTCGGTCCACGCCGATCCGGACCGGGGGCGAGTCTCCCGCAACAGCAGCACGCCCCATCCGCGACGGGGCAGGTCGCAGTCCTGGATGCGCAACCCGATCACTTCGGCGGGGCGCGCTGCCGCGTAGTACATGCACCCGAAGAAGCCGACCAGCCGGCGGCCTCTGGCGCTCTGCATCCGTACGGCATCCAGCAGGGAGAGAGCCTGCCGCGGGTCAGGCACGGTGGCAGGGTCCAACTCGTCTTCTACCTGCTCTGGAGCCTTCCACTGAACCTGGGGGAGAGGGTTCTGCGACAGGTGGCCAGCGTCAACCGCGTAGCCCAGAGCGTTGTGGAAGATGGCTCGCTTCCGGCGAATGGTGGACGCTGCGGCGGTGGTGCCATCCAGCTTCTTGGTCAGTGCGTCCAGAGCTGCCCGTACGTGCATCCGGTCAGCCAGGGCCGACGCGGGCAGTGACTTCCGCTCGAACCAGGCCAGCACCTTGGCGACGTCCGCAGGCGGCTCCTCGGCGCGCCGGGTCATGTTGAACGCCCAGCTGTACAGCGCGACGCGCACGCTCCCAGGATCGGCCATTCCCTTGGTGTCCGTGACTAGAGCGGGGGCGATAGTTGCCATGGCCTCGGCGAGAGTCCGCCGGGTGGAGCCGGGGGAGTGCGTCCACTTCATCTTGATGTAGTCGCGAGCGTGCTGATACCAGCTCACCTCGTTGCGCTCCCGCAGCTCCTTGACCGGCACACCGGTGACCTCATCGAAGGGCTCACCGCTATGCACCGCTCGCAGCAATTCCGCGCGGCGCCCATCGGCCAGGGTTTTGGTCCGGAACGTCTGTGAGTGTGGAGTCTGGCCGGTCTTCCAGCGAAGTTCCGCCGAGGACTGGCCGCGGTCTTTGCGCTGCCGGACGGACCAGATCCGTACGTCGTACGTGGGCATGGTGCTCCAAAGAGAGAGGGGCCCGCCAGAACGGCGGGCCCCATGTTGTGTGTCGGACAGGTCAGGCGACAGCGCGCTGTCCGCAGCGCTCCCACCACGCGTCCAAGTCGGCACGACTCACCCGAAGATGGCCGTTCGGCAGCTTCTGCAGGCGGGGTGCCTGCCCACGGGCGCGCATCCGGTAGAAGGCGGCGCGGCTCATGTCGATCTCTTTGAGGACTTCGGAGAGTTTGAGCATCTTGGGGCGGGCCACGGTGTGACTCCTCTTCGAGGTGGTCTCTCGTCTTCGCTCTGGGGGATCCGCAACATCCGCCACGCCGCAACATTGCTGGTCAGCGGCCTGAATCTGTGGCGGATGCCGTTTCTGTTGCGGATAGGTGCCGCCGCACGCGGGCGCGGCGGCACCTATCGGTCGGTGGTGTCAGACCACGCTGCGGAGGGTGCGTGTGTCGGATTCCGTAAACATGTGGCGGGTCCCGGGAAGGGCTTCCGCCACAGATTCACCCTCGCTGACCTGCGGTGTTGCGGATGTTGCGGATGTTGCGGATTCCTGGGGGTTGGGGCGGCAGTAGCGGTTCCACGCGTCGGTGAGATCTTCGGCGTAGTAGCCCTTGGGGGTGGTGCTGCCGACCCGGATGCCCTTGGGCTTGATCGGGGTGTTGTCGGGCCGCACGTACTGGCTCAGAAGCTTGGACAGCCTTCGGGCGGTCAGCGGCTTGATGGCCTGTCCGTCCTCGCTCAGGTCGTCCCACGGTGCGTCGTCGAGGGAGAGGAGGACTTCGAGGATGGCTGCGGTGGGCATCTTGTCGACGCCGCAGAACACCTTGTCCCGCAGGTCGGTCAACAGCCGCACGCCGAGGGAAGCTTCGTCGTTGCTGGCCGCGGACTTGATGAGCTCGATGCACGCCAGGCGGGCCCGGGCCGGCCAGTGCCCGCCAGCAGCGTCCGCGACCGCGAGCAATGGTTCCCACACGTCCGCCGGTCGGTCCGTGACGCCCTCGGGCATCTCGGGCCATGCATCGGCTACCTGGTCGTGCAGCGTGGCGGTCCACTCCGCGAGCCGATCCCGGAGGACGTGGCCCTGCTTCTCGTGGACGCGGCGCCGGTAGGGCTCGCACTTCTCGTTGGGGGCCTTCTTCCGCATGCGGATGATGACCGACCTGGTCAGGATCGTGTCGGGCAGAGACCCGAGACCGGCCATGGCGACCGCGCAGAACGAGGGGAAGAAGGCTGCCTTCTGTTCGGATCCGTCCCCGACGCAGCGCAGGGACTTGGCGCCGCGCCGGTAGCCGGAGTTGAGGAAGCCGCGGACTTCCTCGTTCCCGCCCGCCTTGGGGCCGAACACGGTGTCGATCTCGTCGAAGAGGAGGGTGGGTGTTCCCTCGTCCGCGGAGACGAGCCGGAACAGAGCGTTCGCGGAGGCATTGACGGTGGTCGCCGCGCGGGGGGTGAGGGTTTCGATGATCTCCAGGGCCCGTGACTTCCCGGAGCCCGGTTCGGGGCTGAGGAAGGCGATGCGGGCGGTGCCGTCGAGTGCGTCCATCAGGTGCGCGTGTGCATCCCACAGGGCTACAGCGACGTAGGCGTGTTCGGTGGGGAAGACGTTGAAGCGGCGGTGGAAGGCCTCCACTTCGTCGAGGAGGGCGGCCCCGTCGACGGGCGGGGTGGTCTGTGTGGCGTTCATGCGGCAGCGCCTTCCTGGTCGGCACGGAGCGGGCAGCGGGCTTTGTGGTCGGCGTGGTCGGCGATCAGGGCCAGGGCCTTGCGGTGGCCGGCGGCGAAGAGGTTGCGGCCGCACTCACAGACGCTGGTTGCGCTCGGGGTCGCGCCGCGGGGCGCGCTGATCGTGAGCCAGGCGATGGGGTAGCGGCCGTCTCCTGTCTGCTGGTCAGGGCGAACAGCAACGGGGACGCCTTCGGCGACGACCTTTGGCGCCCCATCGCTCATCTGGTCAGGGCTGGTTCGGCGATGCCGGGGCGGGGTGGGGAGGCTTTTCAGGTGGGGATTGGCGCGGGTGGTCATGCTGCCTCCGGTCGGGGCCGGCAGCTGCGGATGGACCAGTCCAGGGCGCTGGTGATGGTGGCGCGGCACTCGGCCGGAGGCAGCCCCGCGGTCTCGCCCTCTGCCTGAAAAGCCGCTTCGACGACGTGGCGGGGAAGGTCTCCCCACGCCACGAACCGGCCCACGGCCCGTACGGACGCGAGGAGGGTGGTGTTGCGCCTGCCCTCTCCCGCGGCCCGGACGGTGTCGCGCTCGCGTTGGAGGGCGGTTTCCGCGTACCGGTGGGACCGCAGCGGCACCGGGGCAGGCCCGGGGACTACGGCCGCGGCTTTGGGGTGCGGGGGCACGAGACCCTGCAGGAGCCACGCGGGCAGGGGGTTAATGAGGGCGGGCCCCTCGATCCTGTAGCGGCGGCCGCCGACCGCACTGCCGCTGGCGACGACGTACCCGCCCCATGCCCGGGTGTCGACCAGGGGTGCCAGGGTTCCGGCGGTGTTATGGAGGCGGGCGGCTGCGGGGGCGGTGAAGTACAGGTGCGTACCGCCGCTCGCGGTCCGGATCGTGCGGGTGCGGGGCACCGGGTGCCCGGCGCGCTCGCAGAGCGCCGAAAGGTTGTCCGCGCCGTCAGGCGTGCCCGCTTCGCTGTTGGGCTTGGGCATGTCGAGGTCGACGACGACCAGCCCGGACGGGCCAGTCGCGATCCCTACGTTCCACGCTCCGGTGGACCAGGCGGCGCGGATGCGGTCGGGATCGGTGGTGGCGCGCTGCTCCCACTTCAGGTGGCCGGTGGTGCAGGGGCCGGTGCGGGGGCATGCGGTCTCGCCGTGGAGGGCGGGGCGCTTGTCGCCGGGACGGAGCGGGAAGACGTGCCAGCCGCGTTCGGCCGCGTTCAGGGCGGCGTTCAGGAGGTGGGTGCTCATGCAGCTTCCCTCCCGTCGAAGGTGGGTTGGTGCCAGGTGGGGAGGGCGCCGAGGACGCGGGTGCGCCAGCGCATTGCGTAGTCGAAGCAGTTCGCGCAGTTCTTGTGTGTGTGGCCAGGCAGGGGCGGGCGCCTACGGGCGTGATAGCTCCATGCGGCGGAGTCCGCGGAGGCCAGGAGGTGTCCTACCTTGGCGAGGCCGAGGGTCTTGAAGCCGAAGCCGTGCAGGCGTAAGCCATGGGAGGCCATGGCCGTCACGATGGCCGCGCCCTCGTTGGTCGACTGCAACCGGCACACCGACCCGAGTCCCACGGTGGGCTCAGCGCGCAGGTTGACGCCGGCGCGTTCGTAGAGCTCCCGGCAGTGTTCGTACTCGGGGATTGTGCGGCCCTGGAGTGTGGGGATGACCCGCAGATCGGGGGCAAGGGAGCGTAGTTCGAGGAAGTTCTCCACCGTGCGGCGCTGGTGTTCGGCGACGCTGAGGTGGGTGCCGACGAAGTGCAGGGGTCCGGCCTGGCCGCCGTGGATGATGAGGTCTTCGCACATCCAGTCCTGTCCGGCGGCCCATTCGTAGGGGCCGACGTACTCCCAGATACGTCGCAGATCCTGCGCGTATTGGCGAGGGGTGCGGGTCCAGCGGCCGTGACGCTGGAGTTCCGAGAACCCGCCGGAGTCCACCGCGTACGGGCCAAGGGCTTCCGGGAGAGTCCGGGCCACCGCGAAGTGCTCGGACTTCAGGAACAGCGGCTTATCGGTGAGCTTCACCCAGTGACGTTTGTGGGTGGTGAGGTAGAACCTCATGCCACCCGGGGGCGGGAGCTCCCGGATGGGGACAGGTTGAGTCATGCTGGAGGCCTCCAGAAGGTCTGTAGTGGGCTGATGGATGAGGGCGGCCCCGGTCATTGGCGTGAGAGGGGCCGCCCTCGCGTAGCTAGTGCTTGCGGGCGAGCTTGAGGGTGAGGCCTCCGCCGATCCCGATCGGTCCGGCGGCGCCCGCGATGACGGTGATGGTGTGGGCGGCGGCATCGAGCAGGGCGCACAGCACGGCGACCAGTCCCCAGCCGCCGAGCACGATGGCGCCGGCCACGGCGAACGGGACCAGGCAGCGCCGCCACTCGATGCCGTGGCGGTTGGTGTCGTGGATGACGATGACGACGGGCTGGCCGGTGGTCTGGGCGCGGTTCCAGTCGTCGGCGGGGATGTGCCGGATGGTGGTGCCCGGCGGTTCGCGGTCGTTCATGACGTGCTCCTTCCGGGTACGGACGGACCCCGCCGAAGGGTGCTCCGACGGGGCCCGTTGGTGACGGTGTGTGTTTGGCGCGGTGAGGGCTAGCGGGTAGTGGGTAGTGGGGCACCCAGTAGAAAGTGCCTGACTAACGGCCCTGTGCGGGCTTTTGAGGCGCCTACTGGGTAGTGGGGTGGATCCCAGTACCCACTACCCGGTAGCGCTGTGTGTGGGCTGTCAGGCGTCGTCGGGGTGGACGTAGACGGAGCGCGGCCCGTTCTCGCGGTAGATCAACTCACCGCGTTCGGCCGCTGCCTTGAGAACGGAGCGGACCGTCTTGCGGTCCTTGCCCACGGTGTCCGCGACGGCGGACGGCTTCATGCCGGCCGGGCCCGCGGCCTTGATCGCGGCGACCGCATCGGCCACCCACGCGGGTCCGTTCTCGTCGTCGCTGTCACGGAGCGCGGACAGATTCAGCCCCGCCGGGGCCGGCGGTTCCGGCATGCTCGCCGGTTCCGGCGCGGTCGCGAACTGAGCATCGATCTGCTCCATGAACGCCCGGACCGCCGCGTCCTCCTCCGTCACCGGTCCGGCCGGTTCGCTGCGGAGCGCGGACAGGTTCAGCCCGCCCGCCGCGGACTGGCCGGCCTCCTCGGCCGGGGCGTTGGCGGTGTCCCGCATCCACGCGGTGCGCCCGGCATCCCAGCGTGAGCTGTAGGCGGTGCCCGCGGCCTTGGTGGAGACGTCGTCCAGGGTGGGGTGCATGTCGGTGGTGGCGTGGACGATGTCGCGGATCTGGTTGGGCAGAATCCGCCAGTTCTTGAACAGCGCCGCCGCAGACTCCGGGGTGCCCATGAACCCGGCGCCCTTGAACGGGGCCTGGTCCACCCGCAGTCCGCGGCTGCCGGGGAACACCTTGCTCAGGTCCATGCCCTCCACCTCACCGCCAGTAAGGACGACCCGTGCCTTGGCCTCCCGGCGGATCATCAGGTTCCCGAGGACGGCCCCGGTCGCACCCAACGCCGTGAGCACGGTGCGGATGCCCATGGCGCGCAGCATGCGGATCACTTCGAGGATCTTCTTCGCGAGAGTCTTCATGGACCGGTCGGTGCTGGTCAGGATCTCCGCACCCTCATCGATGACCAGCATGATCTGCGGGATCTTCGCGCTGATGGGGAGTTGGTCGGTGTTCTGCTGGGCCATCAGGTCCTGATAGGCGACCTTCCGGCGCAGCCCGATCGCCAGGGCCGCATCGAGCATCAGGACGGCTTCCTCGTAGGTGGAGGCGAGCCAGTCAATGCCGGGCCGCACCCCTTCCACGGGGGCCCCGTTGGCGTCCAGTGCGGGGCGGACCCAGGACAGTCCGGCCGATCCGGCATTCAGGTCGATCACCCACGTCAGGACGTCGGTGGTGCGGGCGAACCCGGCGAGGATGACGTGGACCATGTTGGTCTTGCCGGACCCGGTGGGGCCGACGACCAGAGCGCACTGCTCGCGCAGGAACACGCAGATCTCTTCGGCGTTGGTGCGATACCCCCACGGGATCCCGGTGTAGATCGACAGCGGGCTGTAGTCGGTCGGGTAGGTGCGTTCCTCGGAGAGCACGTTGACCGTGGTCACGTCGATGAGCACCCGGCCCTGGTGGATGCCCTGCGAGGCCACCGCCGTGCATCCGTGGGGCAGCCTCGCATCGGCAGACAGGGCGGCGGAGTGCTGCGCGATCCGGTCGTAGGTGGTTCCGCCGGCGGGGAGTTCGGCGTCGATCGTGAAGCCGGTGCCGGTGGGCCAGATCTCCACCGCGACGATCCGCAGGGTGAGGTTGCAGACCCGCTGGACCCGGTCCACCCACTCCGCGGCGATCGCCCGACGCTCCGCGGAGAGCTCCCGGGAGACCTGGCGCTCATCGGCGGCGATGGCCTCCAGCTCGCGGGCTTCCTCGTGCAGGAGGGTGGAGCGGGCGGTGGCGCCGATCCCGACACCGATCGTGGCCAGGGAACCGAGTGCGGCCCAGGTCAGAGGCCCGGTGGTCATGGCCCACGTCGTCCATCCGGCACCGACCAGCCACGATGCGGAGCGCATCGCGATGGTGCGGGCGGACAGTCGGTCGCGCAGGGAGCTGATGGTGTGGCCGATCGCGCCGGCCGCGCCGACGGTCAGGGCCCAACCCGGGGGCATCCCGGTAGCTGCTCCGGTGGTGGCTACTGCAAGGGCTCCGGTAGTGGCGGAAAGGGCGCCGGTCACGGGTCCGTGACCGGCAGCCCAGTCCCACACCGGCCCCGTAGAGGCGGTGTTGGTGGTCATGATCAGACGTTCCAGCCCTTCTCGGCCTCGGACCCGTTGCGCGGGTCCTCGTGGCGTGCGATGTCCTGCTCGTGCGACTGGCGGAACAGCGGCCCCATGTCCTCAGCGACCGCGACCGCGGACATCACGGCGCCGAAGATGTCGTTGAAGCCGTCCGCGACGTCCTTCTCCAGCGGGAACTCCGAATCGGCCCGCTCGGCCAGGGTCTTCATCACGTTCGCCACGCAGGTCAGCGCGGCGGGGAGCCCTTCGACCATGGCGAGGATCTCCATGGCGTTCTCGGGGTCGTACTGTCCGGCCGCGGACTCCATCTCCGCGGCGTACTCCTCGAACCGGAATCCAGACACGTTCTCTCCCTCACTCGCGGTGGTGGTGGGTGCTGCCGGCGTCAGCCCGGTGGGCCGCTCCGCCGTGTCGCCGACCTGATCGGCGTTCTCGGCCGCCTCGGTGTCGATGGCGGCTTCCTCGTCCTGCAGGGCGGCGCCTATGGCGTCGTCCCTGCCGTTGCGCTGCTCCTGGGCGGTGCGGGTCATCCGGGCGTACAGGCGACGTCCGGGGTACTGGAGCCAGGCCCAGCCGAGTTTCCGGCCGAGCGGGGTGGAGAGCATGCCGACCAGTCCGAGCGCCCCGGCGAGCAGGGCGGCGAAGAGTCGGCGTCCCTGGAACCGGGCCGCGGACCGGCGCAGGGCCTTGCGGGCCTTCCTGCGGGCCGGTGCCTTGCGGACCGTGTCCCGGCCGGCGGCGACCGTGTCGGCTGCCCGCCGGTCCCGGGCCGCCCGGTTGCGGTCTATGGCCGCGCTCTTGGCTGCGCTGACCCGGCCGGCGGCCTTGCTCACGGACCGGCCGATCGGCCCCTTACGCGCCTGGGACGCCGACCGGGCCGCGCTCTTCACGTCCCGGCGGGCATCCGCCAGCGACCGCCGCGCCCCGGCCGTCTCCGACCGGCGGCCGGCACGGGACGGGGGCGAGGTGCGGGCCGCGTCGCGCAACGCCTTGACCTGCCCCGCACGGCCCCGCGCCCCGCCCCCGGCACCGGCCGTGGTCTGCCGGGCCGGAGTCTTACTGATGCGGGCCGCGCTGCTCTTCGACAGCCCCGACTTGCCGTTGCCGAGCAAGGAACCACCGTGGGCACGGCCGGACTTGCCCCCGCGGTGACGTGCGGTCTTACTGGTGCCGGCGTTCCCGTTACGGGTCTGGCCCGGCACCCGACCCGTCCCGCCGTGGAGGGACGATCGGCCGGTGGATCCCGTACTGCTCGCGGAACGCTGCGTGGAGGCGGCGGCCTTGCGGGGCTTCCGCTTCTTGCCCCGGTGCTTGCGGGCGGCGGTGGCGGTGCCCAGGACGACAGCGCCGGTAGCGGCGACGGCCAGGGCGGCCGGTCCGCCGACCAGCGCAGCCGCGGCGAGCAGGGAGGTGGTGGCGTTGGTGCCGGTCACCGCGAGCGGGACGACCGGCCAGCCGCCCGGGGTGTGCTCCACCTCGGCGGCCGGGGCGGGCTTCTGCTCGGGTGCCGGGGGCGGGGTGTTGTCCGGTGCGGCCTCGGGGGCCACTACCGGGGTGATGGTGGTGTCGGTCATGCTGAGTGCACTCCTTCACGGAGTCAGGGGCCCGGCCGGATCTGTGGTGGAGAGGGCCGGGCCCTGCGAACTTTCAGGCGACGCACTGTTCTTCGGGGTACGCGCAGGTCACGCACATGCCGAGCGAGGACGGGATGCGATACCCGGCGTCCCGCCGGCAGGCCGGACAGACCCGGCGGGCAGCGTTCGCCTTGGCGAGGGCCGCCCGCTTGGCCGGCGTCATCGGCCGGACCGGCTTCGCCAGGTCGATGCGGTAGAGGTAGGCGACGAGCGGGCCCCGGCGCTTGCGCGGGCGCTCCAGCACGGCGGCGACGTCCTGACCGCCGGGCCGCAGTCCGCAGGTGCGGAGTTGCCGGAACGTCGCGTAGCCGTCCGGGGCCAGGTGCCACCGGTAGACGGGGACAGTGGCCATCGGTTTCAGCCCCCCACCAATGACAGCCCGGGGCCGTCCTGCGGCGGGTTGGCGAGGCGCCCGTAGACCTTGTGGACGTAGGAGGTGGACCGGGTGGATTTCACCGCGGCCTCAGCGATCGTGTCCCCGTCCGCGTGGCACCGCTCGATGACTTCCGCGGCCTCTTCAGTGCTCAGTCGGTGGCCGTTCTGCTGCCCGTCGGCGTCCAGGGTGGACGTCGGGGGGACAGGCAGGGGATACACCTGCCGTGCACCACAGATGACCAGCGGCAACGCCTCCACTGCCGGAGCGGCCGGGGCCGCCGCGGGGGTGAGTGCGGGCCTGGTGGACGGCTGGGTGGATGCTGGGTGGATCGGCAGGGCTTCCACCCGTTCCACCACCGCGTCCACCTGATCGCGCAGAGCGGCGATTCGATCAAGGATCGCGCGCCTGTAGTACGTGATCGCCTCGGCGAGAACGATCAATAGGACGGGTGGAATCGAGTGGAGGACAAGCCCGGCCGGGTCCACCTGCCGTGGCACTCCGAACGGCGAACCGGCCGGCCACAGTGAGGCCCAGCAGTTCATCGTCCAGGTGCCCAACCCGGCGAACCAGCGCAGCCCGGTGGCCCAGCCGGACGGCTGCACCCCATGCTCGGACAACCGGCCGTCCACGATCAGGACGGCTCCGAGCGCGACCGCGACCATCGGGTCGAGCAGCCAGGCGATCCACGGGCTGATGTGGTGGTTGATCGCGAACAGCGTCACGTTCGTCGCGGTGAACGCCAGCGCCACCACGGCGACCGCGACCAGTACCTTCGTCAGGCCCGCTTGCAGACCCTGTAGTGCGGCGATCTGTTCGGCCGTACCCGGCTTACGCCTCATCGCGTCCCCCGTCCCCACCGCGGGCGCGGTGTGCGCGGGTCAAGGCCAGGAGGTGGAGGCAGGCGAGGAACACGAGCACGTTCCACAGGCCCCGGCCCCAAGACGGCAAGGGCAGTAGCCACGACAGCACGCACGATGCGACCAGCAGCGCACCGCCGTAGCGCACCCACCACGCAGCTAGACCAATGTCCGGGGCGCTCATGCCGCCACCGCCGTCCGGGCGGTGCAGCCGGTCATCGAGCGACGGACCGTGCGGCGCGGGCGCCGACCCGACGGGCGCGGCTGCTTCAGCGGCAGCGTCCGCAGCAGCGACGCGGCGTACGCGGCGGTCTCGGGGTCACTCTCGCGGAGCTCCGCGAGAACTTCGTGGGCGACGTCCAGCCGTGCCGCCCGATCCATCGGGGACTCAGTGGCGGTGCCGGTGAACAGCTCCAGGTCGATACCCAGCGCCAGTTCGATGAACTCAGTCGCGGTAACGGCCTCGCGACCAGCAACGATGCTCTTCATGGGTCGTTTTCTCCTGTAGATGGGACGGCCCGAACAGCGGCCCCGGGTGGCTAGACCCGGGGCCGCGCGCCGTCTGTGATGGAGGGCCGCTCAGAAGCGAGCGGCAGCGCCCCGGCCGGGAGTCGAACCCGGCCTACGACCATCAGGGCGACCGTCCGTCCAGCACTCGCGCAGTGCGCGCAGCCGGACGGGCAAGGAGCGGACCGGAAATGGTGCGGGCGCCGCCGGCCGGTCCATCAAGGCGGCGCCCGTCTATGTCGTCGATCCATGTCGACCTCCCACACGAGTTGGGGCACGGCTTCACCTGCACACCGTTGCCACGGTGCGCAGGTCCCGAGCCGGGAAATCGGGCGCGTCATCGTCACTGCTCTGACGCCAGCAGAGCGGCGCATACCGGGTGGCACCCGTGGGTGTTCTCCAGGGCCAGCACGCAAGAAAGGGCCGCCGACGACATCACCCGGACCGCCGCGGGGACAGGGAATTCCACCCTGACGTTCGTACTTGGCACGCTGTTCAGTTCTCAACAGACAACCGCTCCGGTGAGCCTGGAAACCCCCTGACCAGGGGGCTCCCGTCTTCACGGGTACTCACCGAGCACTTTCAGTCGGCCTAGCAAAGCCATGTACGTGACACCCTGTACAACTTGTCTGGAGGAGTGCCGTGACATGAGAATGCCCACTCGCTCTTGGAGAGTCAAGCCCCCTGGTCTAACTTGTACGGAGGAGTTGGAGTGCCGGACACTGGAGGATGCGTGAGACGCGGCCTAACGAAGGCTCAAGAAATTGCCTCTGACCTGCGAGGGCAGATTGAATCCGGTCTTCTCGGTGGTGGCGAGGCGCTGCCCAGCGAGTCCAAGCTGATGGCTCAGTACGGCTACAGCCGCGAAACCATCCGCGCCGGCGTCCGCGTACTCGTGGACGAGGGGCTGGTCGTGACGGGGCAGGGGCAGGGGAAGTACGTCCGCGAGGACTTCCCGCCCGTTGTGTGGAACTGGACGACCCTGGAAAGCCGCAAGCGGCACTCAACCGCCGTCGACGGCCAGACTGCCGGCGACCAGTGGGCCAGCGCCGTTGCTGACGAAGGGAAAACGCCTCGGCAGGAGATCAGCGTTTCGATCGTCGAACCCCCCAAGCACGTCCGCGAAGCACTAGCCCTCCCCGCTGACGGTCTGGCCGTGGCGCGGAAGCGAGTCCGATACGTCGACAACCGGCCTTACGCGCTCGCAGACTCCTACTTCCCGCAGGAGCTTGTGGCAGGGACATCCTTGATGGAGCCCCGCGACGTGTCAGCTCCCGGTGGCGTTCTGGCCTCCGTCGGCCTGGTTCAGGCGAAATACCGGGATGAGATCGCGGTACGCATGCCGACTCTCCATGAGGCCCAATTGCTCGCCCTGCCAGCAGCTACACCGGTTGCAGAGCACACCAGGACTGGCTACGACGGAGAGGGGAAGCCTCTCCGCTGCATGGTGACGATCCTTCCAGGAGACAGGCACAAGATCCTCTATGAAGTCGATGCCGACTGAGTACCTCCGCCCCGCTGCGGGGGGCGACGTGCCAGCGCTCATGGCGCTGAGGACAGAGGCTGAGCAATGGCTGCACTCGAAGGGCACGGACCAGTGGAACGATCGGGAAGCTGGCGCCAGGGCGATCGACAAGTGGCACGCCACGATTGATGACGGCCGTGCGTGGATCGTCGTCGACGACGCGGGCTCACCGCTGGCTACCGTGAGCCGCGGCCCCATCGACCGCGACTTCTGGAACGACGAGGATCAGCCCGAATCCGCCTTCTACCTATACAAGTTGATCGTTGCCAGAGCTGCGTCGGGTCGACAGCTCGGAGCTCGCATCGTGGATTGGGCCTCTCGTGTGGCGACGCTTGAAGGGCGAGAGTGGGTGCGTATCGACACCTGGCGGACAAACCCAGGGCTCCATGCGTACTACGAGAATCTAGGGTTTAAGCACGTGCGGACGGAGGCGCCTTCACACCGGAGGTCCGGCTGGTTGGCGCAGAGGTCGGCGGCACATTTGGTGTTGCCGGAGCGGCTCTTGGCTGTCGGTAGACCGTGACGCAGAGAGGCTGTCGAAGCGCCCAGCATCCGACCGCCTCAGGTGATCACCTGAGGCGGTCGGATGAAGGCCCGGGCAACTAGCGCCCGACGCTGGTGGCCGTCGGAGCCGGTTCGGGTGCCGGAGCCTGAGCCTCGTTCTTCGTCGAGTTGATGAAGACAAGGGCGATAACAACGATGCACACGAAGACGAACCCCAAGAACACGAAGCGCTGCATTTGCATCGTCGCCATGCGGCCCTTCGAGTCGCCGGCGATGATCTGGTACTTAGTCGTGCGGTGCTCGAAGAACTTGCTGATTGCGTCCTTGGGGAGGTTCTTGACCACCCGCGCCACGGCGAGCATCACGAGAACTGCTGCAACGGGGATGATGGCCTCCGTAGGCACACCATCGAGAAGCTGAGGGAACACGGTTTGCTGACCCTTTTCTCTGGGCCGGCAGGACGAGAGCAACATTGACCGCGGGTCCGCGCATGGCGCGAGCCAGTACGACGTATGCGAAAACGGGTGCATCGGTAGCTATGTCGATGACGGGGGTAGCCCGTGAACCCGCATGACGCTGTTCGACGGAGTGCGTCGACGCAGAACAGCGTCTGCTCCGGTCACGCCGGTGGACTATCGCCTTCCTGCGTATGCGGAAGGCGCCGGCTCATCGTCGAACTAGGCGTCGATGCGGTTCTCGGCCTTGCGGCCCTTGTTCCATGCGACGACAACGAGGCGGTAGGCCGTGGTCACGCGAGAGCCGGTACCGCTGTTGTTGAACCCGCCACGGGATGACTGGCTGAGAATCTCGGAGCGCCACTTCATGGCCGTTCCCATGGCCAGCATCTTCTTGGCGAGTTCCTTGTCGTCGATGACGCCGCCCCAACGACCGAGGCACATACCGATACCACCGAGGAGCATGCCGTCCCAGGTGTCCTGAGAGCGCCCCCAAGCTGTCTCGGCGACCGTGAGCGTGCGGTCGAAGATCTCGGCGCCGAAGCGGTCAACGATCTGGAGCGCTCCGGATACGGCGCCTACGCCGTTGGTGGACGTCGACCCGAGGGTCAGCCCGTGCTTGTCGAGGACCGCGTTCGTGTCGACGAAGAGAGGGACACCACCGGTGAGGCCCACGTGGTACTCGTCGATGGGGCGAGGCTTGTGGGATTCCCGGTTCTTGATGAGGAAGAGGATTGCTTCCTGGGCCTGCGTCAGGCCGTAATGGATCTCCGCCATCATGGTTTCGATGCCGGCCAGCTGGCATGCACGCACCCGATGCTGTCCGTCGACGATGTACAGATCCCCGTTGGACCGCTGCGAAATGATCACTGAGCCGAGAGCCTCGCTGACCATCTTGTTCGCGATGCTCCGAGCACGCTTCTCATTGAGAGTCCGCTGCGCTTCTGGGTCGATCTTGAGTTCGCCGGTCAAAACCGGAACCCCGTACTTCACTTCATGCTTGGGGAGATCGAAGTCATACTTCGCCTTAGGCATGGCTCTGTCCTTCGGCGCCGTCTTAGGGGATTTTTCACGTGCTGGGATACGGCGCGGCGTTAAGGGAACCACGCGGTGGCGCCTTGCTGCAAATGCCATTCCCGCCGAAAGGCCGGTCTGCCGAGAGGGGTTGCCGTTGAAGCCCCACCGCGCTCAGAAGGGTGCGTGTGGGCCTCCCGTGGGGCAGGCGAACTTCCGAGGCAAGTAGGGCCAGTTCAGGGGACCTGTACGGCGCGGACTGTAAATCTGCCGGCTCAGCCTACCCAGGTTCGAACCCTGGCGCCGCCACATAGCAAGGCCCCCGTCCTTCGGACGGGGGCCTTCTCTGTTGTGCCTGGAGTGGCCGGCGAGATGCGAGTGCCGTGACCGAAGGGGAGGCGTCCATGGAATCCGTACTGGTCAGCGCGTGTCTGCGGGGTGTGCCCTGCCGCTTCGACGGGCGGGGCAGGGCCTCGGCGGAGACGGCCGCGGTCCTCTCCGGGCGGCGGGCCGTCGCCTTCTGCCCCGAGGTCGCCGCCGGGCTGCCCACGCCCCGCCGGCCCGCCGAGATCACCGGCGGCGACGGGCACGACGTCCTGGACGGCAGGGCCCGGGTCGTCGACGACACCGGACGCGATGTGACCGACGCGTTCGTGGACGGCGCCCACAGGGCGCTGGAGGCGGCGCGCGCGGCCGGCTGCACCGAGGCGTTGCTGATGGCCCGCAGTCCTTCCTGCGGGCGCGGCGCCGTCCATGACGGTACGTTCGCCGGCCAACTGCGCGTGGGCGACGGCGTCACCGCCGCCCTGCTGGAGCGGCACGGGATCACCGTCCGGCCCGCCACGGGGGACTGACCGCGGCGGGCGGTGCGGCGGCAGCGGGCGTCAGTTGCCCGCGACGTCCTTCACGCCGACCGACACCGGCACATTGCCCGAGATCAGTTCCAGCGTCAGGCCCGCCGTCGCCGGTGTGTCCAGGAGCTCCAGGAGCGTCGCCGCGACGTCGTCGCGCGGCACCGGGCCGCGCCCGGTCGACGCGGCGAGCAGCACCTCGCCGGTGCCCGCGTCGTTCGTCAGCATCCCGGGACGCAGGATCGTCCAGTCCAGGGCCGTACGGGAGCGCACGTACGCGTCCGCCGCGCCCTTGGCCCGCAGATAGACGTCGAACACCTCGTCGCCGGCGTGGTCCGGGTCGGCGCCCATGGACGAGACCACGAGATAACGCCGCACCCCCGCCCGCTCCGCCGCGTCCGCGAAGAGCACCGCGGCCCCGCGGTCCACGGTGTCCTTGCGGCCCGTGCCGCTGTCGGGACCCGCGCCGGCCGCGAAGACCGCCGCGTCGGCGCCGCGCAGCACCTCGGCGGCCTCCTCCACGGTGGCCGACTCGAGGTCCAGGACCACGGGTTCGGCACCTACCGCCCGGAGGTCCTCGCTCTGTTGCGGATTACGGATGACGCCCACCGCCTCATCCCCGCGCGCAGCGAGCAGCCGCTCGAGCCGCAGCGCGATCTGACCATGTCCACCTGCGATGACAATGCGCATGCTGTCGACGGTACGCCGCGCGGCGCCGCGGCGCTCAAGGCCCGCCGCCGGCCGCGGAATCCGGCCGCCCCTGGCGCGGCAGCCCGAACGAGCCGTCCGTCTCCGAGTCGCAGTACTCGCGTACCGCGCTGGTCCGGGCGACCACCCGGCCGCGGTGCACCACGATGCGGCTGTAGGACAGCGACAGCACCCCGGCCAGCTGCTCGCCGCGTACGGCGATCAGCTCGGCGGGGAAGCCCGCCTCGACCCGCACCTCGGGCAGCCCCATCGCACGCCTGGCCTCCGTGGAGACGGCCTCGTACGCGTGCTCGGCCCGCAGCCCGCTCTGCGAGGCCAGCAGGAAGGCGGCCTCCAGCGGATCGCCGCGTCCCACCGGGTTGGCGAGGTCGCGCAGCGCCCCGCTGCCCGCCGCGACCCGCACACCGGCGGCGCGCAGCAGCCGCACGGGGGCGGTGCCCCGGCGCTCGGTCCCGCAGCAGCCGCCCTGCGGCAGGCAGATCACGCTCACGCCGGCCGCGGCGAGCTGGTCGGCCGCGCGGGAGGCGGCCTCCCGGGGGAGCCGGGAGAGGCCGGCGCAGGGGCCGATGGAGACCCCCTGGCGCATCCCGCCCGCCATCGCGGCGAACCGGGCCAGCCGGGCCGGATCGTCACTGTCCGTGTGCAGGTCGACGGGGCAGCCGTGCTCGGCGGCGACCTCCAGGACGGCCTCCGTGTACCCCGTCGGGTCCGGGTCCAGGTCGGGGGAGCCGCCGACCGCTCCGGCCCCCATCTTGAGCGCGTCGCGGAGCATCGCCAGATTGCCGGCCCCTGCGACGCCGGTGAGCAGCCGGGGGACGGCGACCGCGGTCAGATCGGCGAGCCCGCGCAGCGAGCGGCGGGCCTGGAGGACGGCTTCGAGTGCGGTGAGGCCCTGTATGTCGCCGATCCGCACGTGCGAGCGCAGTGCGGTCGCGCCGTGGCCGAGTTGCAGCAACGCGGCCTCGGTGGCGCGTCGCTGGATGTCCTCGGGGCGCTGCGAGGCCGGTCCGGGAGCGTCGGGTCCGGTGCCCTCGGCGGTGAGGGCGGTGTCGCTGTGGGCGTGCGGTTCGGCGGGGGCGGGGAGCAGCAGATGGCCCCGCAGGTCCACCCGGGCGCCGGGCGCGAGGAGGCTGCCCGCGGTGCCGACGGCCTCGATCCGGCTGCCGCCGAGCCGTACGTCCACGATGCGGCCGTCGGTGAGACGGGCGCCGCAGAGCGTCAGCGCGGTGCTCTCCGGGCTGACGGTGGCGTCCGGCGCGTGGTCGTCCGGGGGCCGCGGCTGACTGTCGGGCATCGCGGCTCCTGGGAAGGGAAAGGGGGGCAAGATCACGCAGAGTGAGTCGAGCCTAGGCGGGAGCCCTGTCCGGTTCGAGGAGGAGCGGAATAGTCGTACCGGCGCGGTTCCGTGGTGCGCGTGGGGCTCCGCCGTACGTGCGGGGCCGGCGGTGCGGGAGTGGCTGATCAGGAGGCGTGAACCGTGCTGATCACGGGCCGGAAACCCCGCTGATCAAGGGCTCGGAACGGCGTCGGCCAGCGGTGTGGAGCGGTCCCGATCAAGGGCTCGGGATGGGGCTTCGAAACGGATTTGGGCGATCGGCGACCAACCGTGTAATGTCTTCATCGCTCGCCCCAATAGCTCAGTCGGTAGAGCGTCTCCATGGTAAGGAGAAGGTCTGCGGTTCGATTCCGCATTGGGGCTCTGGTGATCGGGAAACCCCGCTTCGGCGGGGGGCCTCGTCATCAAAGCGGTGTAGCTCAGTCGGTAGAGCAAGCGGCTCATAATCGCTGTGTCACCGGTTCAAGTCCGGTCACCGCTACTAACAGTAGCCGATTGTGGGGTCGGTCCTCCGATCGGCTACTCTTTTTTTTGCGTTCATCCGTCCACCGTCCGTCCAAGGAGCACTCACGTGGCTGCCACCGACGTCCGCCCGAAGATCACGCTGGCCTGCGTGGAGTGCAAGGAGCGGAACTACATCACCAAGAAGAACCGGCGTAACAACCCGGACCGTCTTGAGATGAAGAAGCATTGCCCGCGCTGCAACTCGCACACTGCGCACCGCGAAACGCGCTGAATCAGGCTCGTACACGAGGCCGTCCCCATTGGGGGCGGCCTCGTGTCGTTTGTACGGGGCCGTAGTCGTACTGTGGCCCCTTCGTCTTTCCATCAGGAGGTTGCGAGCTCATGGCGCTCGACCAGTCCTTCGTGGGGCGGACCTATCCGCCCACCGCGCCGTACGAGGTCGGCCGGGAGAAGATCCGAGAGTTCGCCGAGGCGGTGGGCGACACCAACCCCGCCTACGTCGACCCCGGGGCGGCCGTGGCGCTCGGTCACAGCGATGTGATCGCACCGCCGACGTTCGTGTTCTCGATCACCTTCAAGGCCGCCGCGCAGGTCGTCGAGGACCCTCAGCTGGGCCTGGACTACAGCCGGGTGGTGCACGGTGACCAGAAGTTCGTCTACGTGCGTCCGGTGCGGGCGGGGGACCGGCTGACGGTCGTCTCGACGATCGAGGCAGTCAAGTCCATGGCGGGCAACGACATCCTGGACGTGCGTGGCGAGGTTCACGACGAGTCCGGTGACCTCGTCGTGACGGCGTGGACGAAGCTGGTGGCGCGCGCCGCCGAGGAGGCGTGATGACGGCGAAGGTGAGTTACGACTCGGTCGAGGTCGGTACGGAGCTGCCGGCGCAGTCCTTCCCGGTCACCCGCGCGACGCTGGTGCGGTACGCGGGCGCCTCGGGCGACTTCAACCCGATCCACTGGAACGAGAAGTTCGCCCGCGAGGTCGGACTGGACGACGTGATCGCCCACGGCATGTTCACCATGGCCGAGGCGATCCGGGTGGTCACGGACTGGGCCGGCGATCCGGGTTCGGTCGTCGAGTACGGCGTGCGGTTCACCAAGCCGGTCGTCGTCCCCAACGACGACAAGGGCGCGCTGATCGAGGTCAGCGGCAAGGTGGGTGCCCTGCTCGACGACCGGCGGGTGCGGGTCGACCTGACGGCGATGAGCGAGGGCAGGAAGGTGCTGGGCATGTCCCGCGCCGTCGTACAGCTCGGCTGACACCGTCGGGCGCCGAGAGGCGCTGAACGGTGGAGGTAAGGGGCATGGTCCATGGGCCGTGCCCCTTACTCATGAGCAATGCCGGCATCCCGCTTGACTAAGTTAGTGATTGAGCAATAACTTAGTCCCCATGGCAAGGATGAGTGCAGACGAGCGACGCGAGAGCGTCATCCGTGCAGCGATCACCGAGTTCGCCCGGGGCGGGTACAACGCGACGTCCACCGAGGCGATCGCCCGGCGGGTGGGCGTCTCGCAGCCGTATCTCTTCCGGCTCTTCGCCAACAAGCAGGCCATGTTCCTGGCCGCCGCCGAGCGGTGCCTGCTGGATACCCGCAAGGTCTTCTCGGACGCCTCCGAGGGGCTGGAGGGCGAGGAGGCGCTGCACGCGATGGCGAGGGCCTACCAGCGCCTGATCATCCACGACCCGGACCGGCTGCTGATGCAGATGCAGATGTACGCCGCCGTCGCGGCGGCGGAGGCCGCCGGGGACCACGAGTTCGGTGAGTCGCTGCGGGCCGGCTGGCTGCAGATGTTCGACGACCTCGCCCTCACGCTCGGCGGCGATCCCAACGAGGCGACCACGTTTCTCGCGTACGGAATGCTCGTCAACACCCTGACCTCGCTCGGCTATCCGGCGGATCACCGGATCTGGTCGAGGTTCTACGACTCGGCCAAGCCGGCCGGCTGAACAGTGCCACCCGGGTTCGGCCCGGTTTTCTGCCCAGAAAAGTTAGTAATCAATAACTAACCCTCAGGGGGAGCAGTGGACCAGCACACGAAAGGCCGCTCGGGAGCGGTCTGGGCCCTTGTCATCACCAGCGTGGCCAGCTTCATGGCCGCCCTCGACAACCTCGTCGTCACCACCGCGCTGCCGTCCATCCGGGAGAGCCTCGGCGGCGAGCTGGAGGAGCTCGAATGGACGGTGAACGCGTACACGCTCACCTTCGCCGTCCTGCTGATGTTCGGCGCCGCCCTGGGTGACCGGTTCGGCCGGCGCCGCCTCTTCATCGCCGGACTCGCCGTCTTCACCGGGGCATCGGCCGCGGCCGCACTCTCGCCGGGGATCAACGAACTCATCGCCTTCCGCGCCGTCCAGGGCGTGGGCGCGGCGATCATGATGCCGCTGACCCTGACCCTCCTCACGGCCGCCGTGCCGCCCGCCCGCCGCGGCGCCGCGCTGGGCATCTACGGAGCCGTCACCGGCCTCGCCGTGGCCAGCGGGCCGCTGGTCGGCGGGAGCCTCACCGAACACATCTCCTGGCAGTGGATCTTCTGGCTGAACGTCCCGATCGGCCTGGCCCTGCTGCCGCTCGCCCGGCTGCGGCTGGCCGAGTCGTACGCCCCCGAGTCCCGGCTCGACATCCCCGGCACCCTCCTGGTCAGCGGCGGACTCTTCGGCATCGTCTACGGCCTGGTGAACGCCAACGCCGACGGCTGGACCAGCCCCACCGTGCTGACCGCCCTGATCGCCGGTGCCGCGCTCCTGGCCGGATTCGTCCGCCACGGCTTCCGCGCGAAGAACCCGATGCTGCCCATGCGCCTGTTCAAGGACCGGGCGTTCTTCGGGATCAACATGGCCAGCCTGCTGATGTTCCTCGGCATGTTCGGTTCGATCTTCCTGCTCAGCCAGTACCTCCAGGGCGTCCTGGGCTACTCGCCCACCGAGGCCGGGCTGCGGATGCTGCCCTGGACCGGAATGCCGATGCTGGTGGCGCCGATCGCCGGGATACTCGCCGACCGGTTCGGCGGCCGGCCGGTGGTCGTGACCGGGCTCGCCCTCCAGGCCGTCGGACTCGCCCTGTTCGCCATGGTCCTCGCCCCCGACGCCTCCTACGCCTCGCAGCTGCCCGGACTGATGGTGGGCGGCGTCGGCATGGCCCTGTACTTCGCACCCGCCGCCAGCCTGGTGATGTCCAGCGTCCGCCCCTCGGAACAGGGCATCGCCTCCGGTGCCAACAACGCGCTGCGCGAGGTCGGCGGCGCCCTCGGGGTCGCCGTCCTCGCCACGGTCTTCTCCGCCCAGGGTGGCTACGGATCGCCGCAGTCCTTCACGGACGGGACCGTCCCCGCGGTCTGGATCGGGGCCGGAGCGGTGGCGCTCGCCGCGCTGGTCGCCCTGCTGATCCCGCGCCGCCGCACCACCCCGGCGCAGGAGCCGGACCTGACCGAGGCGCGGGTGCCGGTGGCCGTCTGAGGACGTGTCACGCCGCCACGGTCCGCGGCCCCGCCCTGGAGGCGGGGCCGCGGACCGTACTCTTGACCCGTGCAGGAACTCCACGACGCGCCCCTCGCCCCCCTGACCACCTTCCGGCTCGGCGGACCCGCCACCCGCCTGATCACCGCGACGACCGACGCCGAAGTGGTCGAGGCCGTGAGCGAGGCCGACGACAGCGGCACCCCGCTCCTGGTCATCGGCGGCGGCAGCAACCTGGTCATCGGTGACAAGGGCTTCGACGGCACCGCCCTGCGCATCGCGACCAAGGGCTTCGTGCTCGACGGCGGGATGCTGGAGCTGGCCGCCGGAGAGATCTGGACGGACGCCGTCACCCGCAGCGTGGAGGCCGGTCTCGCCGGCCTCGAATGCCTGGCAGGCATCCCCGGCTCCGCCGGTGCGACACCGATCCAGAACGTCGGGGCGTACGGGCAGGAGGTGTCGTCCACCATCACGGAGGTCGTCGCCTACGACCGGCACTCCCGGGAGACGGTCACGATCCCGAACTCCGAGTGCGCCTTCGCTTACCGGCACAGCCGCTTCAAGGCCGAACCCGACCGTTTCGTGGTGCTGCGTGTCCGCTTCGGGCTGGAAGAGGCGGGCGGTCTGTCCGCGCCCCTCAAGTACCCCGAGACGGCCCGCGCCATGGGTGTCGCGGAAGGTGAACGCGTTCCCGCCGCTGCGGCGCGTGAAACCGTGCTCCGGCTCCGGGCAGGCAAGGGCATGGTGCTCGACCCCGAGGACCACGACACCTGGTCGGCCGGCTCGTTCTTCACCAACCCGATCCTGGACCGGGAAGAGTTCGACGCGTTCCTCGCCCGGGTGGCGGACCGGCTCGGACCGGAGGTGACGCCCCCCGCCTTCCCCGCGGGCGAGGGGCGCACCAAGACCTCCGCGGCCTGGCTCATCGACCGGGCCGGCTTCACCAGGGGATACGGCACCGGCCCGGCCCGCATCTCCACCAAGCACACGCTCGCCCTCACCAACCGCGGCGCCGCGAGCACCGAGGACCTGCTGGCCCTGGCGCGCGAGGTCGTCGCCGGCGTCCACGAGGTCTTCGGCGTCACGCTCGTCAACGAACCGGTGACCGTCGGCGTGAGCCTGTAGCCCCGTCCCGTCCTCAGTACGCCACGCCCACGCCCTGCTTCACCGCCCCCGGGTCGTCGGTCAGCGCCAGCATCGCGTGCGCCACGTCGGCGCGCGAAATGGACCGGCCGCTGCGCGGATTGCTGCCGATGACCGTGCGGTAGGTGCCGGTCAGCGGTCCGTTGGTGAGCTTCGGCGGCCGTACGGACGTCCAGTCGGTCGCGGAGGCGGCCAGCGCGGCCTCCATGGCGGTGAGGTCCGCGTAGACCTCCTTCAGGATCGCGCCGATCGCCGAGAGCATCAGCCGGTCGATCAGGGGATCGTCCGCGGGCTTCGGGGCGACCGGCGCCGCGCTCACCACGAGCAGCCGCCGGGTCCCCTCCGCCTCCATGGCCGTCAGCACGCTGCGGGTCAGCCTCTCTGCGATCCCGTCCGCCTTACGGCCCTTGGCGCCCAGTCCTGACAGCACCGCGTCGCGGCCCGCGACCGCCTCGCGCAGCGCCTCCGGATCGTCGATGCGGGCCGCCGTGTGGACGGTGAGGCCGGAGAGCGGCACCGGCAGCCGCGCGGGATCGCGGACCACCGCCGTCACCTCGTGCCCCGCCGCCACCGCCTGGCGGACGATCTCCTGCCCGATGCCGCCTGTCGCGCCGAACACTGTGAGCTTCATGGCACACCCTCCTAGGGTGGGTAAGTATTCACTCACCTCTAGAGTGAGCGTGTACTCACCCACTCGTCAAGCTTCGTTGGAGTGCACATGGAGCAGAGGCCGGCCCGCGCCCGCATCATCGACGCCGCCCACCAGCTGATGCTCACCATCGGCCTGGCCCGGGCCACCACCAAGGAGATCGCCCGGGCCGCCGGCTGCTCGGAGGCGGCGCTCTACAAGCACTTCCCGAGCAAGGAGGAGCTGTTCGTGGTGGTGCTGAAGGAACGCCTGCCCAAGGTCGACGGCGTCCTGAAGCGGCTGATCGCCGACCCGGGGGAGGGGGAGCGGTCGCTGGAGCGCAATCTCACCGAGATCGCCCGCGAGGCCGCCCTCTTCTACGAGCAGAGCTTCCCGATCGCCGCGTCCCTGTACGCCGAGCCGAGGCTCAAGGAGCGCCACAACGAGGCCATGCGCGAACTGGGAACCGGCCCCCACATCCCCATCCGCGGCGTCGACGCGTATCTGCGCGCCGAACAGTCGGCGGGCCGGGTACGGGCCGACGCGGACACCTACGCGGCCGCCTCCCTGCTGATGGGGGCCTGCGCCCAGCGGGCCTTCGCCTACGACGCCACGGAGACCGGCGGACCGCCGCAGCCGCTCGACGCCTTCGCCGCCTCGATCGCCCGGATGCTGCTGGGCGGCCTCACGGGGTAGGCCGCACCGGGAACGTCAGCTCGCCGGCTTGGCCAGCCAGTCGTCCACACCTGCCAGGAGCTCCGCCCGCACGGCGTCCGGCGCCGCCGAACCCCGTACCGACTGGCGCGCCAGCTCCGCCAGCTCCTCGTCGGTGAAGGCGTGATGGCGGCGCACCAGGTCGTACTGGGCGGCCAGCCGGGAGCCGAAGAGCAGCGGGTCGTCCGCGCCGAGCGCCATCGGAACCCCGGCATCGAACAGAGTGCGCAGGGGTACGTCGGACGGCTTCTCGTAGACGCCGAGCGCCACGTTCGACGCCGGGCACACCTCGCAGGTCACCCCGCGCTCCGCCAGCCTGCGCAGCAGCCGCGGGTCCTCGGCGGCCCGCACGCCGTGCCCGACCCGCGACGCCTCGAGGTCGTCCAGGCAGTCGCGGACGCTGGAGGGCCCCGACAGCTCGCCGCCGTGCGGAGCCGCCAGCAGGCCGCCCTCACGGGCGATGGCGAAGGCCCGGTCGAAGTCGCGGGCCATGCCGCGCCGCTCGTCGTTGGAGAGTCCGAACCCGACGACGCCCCGGTCCGCGTACCGCACGGCGAGCCGCGCCAGGGTCCGGGCGTCCAGCGGATGCTTCATCCGGTTGGCCGCGATCACCACCCGGATCGGCAGCCCGGTCTCGCGCGAGGCGCTGTCCACCGCGTCCAGGATGATCTCGATCGCCGGGATCAGCCCGCCGAGCAGGGGGGCGTACGAGGTGGGGTCGACCTGGATCTCCAGCCAGCCCGAGCCGTCCGCCACGTCCTCCTGGGCGGCCTCGCGCACCAGCCGCTGGATGTCCTCGGGCGACCGCAGACAGGACCGGGCGATGTCGTAGAGCCGCTGGAAGCGGAACCAGCCGCGCTCGTCCGTCGCGCGCAGTTGGGGAGGCTCGCCGCCGGTCAGCGCCTCCGGCAGCCGCACGCCGTACTTGTCGGCGAGTTCGAGCAGCGTCGTGGGCCGCATCGACCCGGTGAAATGCAGGTGCAGGTGGGCCTTGGGCAACAGCCGTACATCACGCTCCATTCAAAGATCTTGCCGCACGGACGGGGTGTCGCGGTAGCCGGATTCCCCATCGAGTTGCCCATCGAACGAAGGAGCGAACAAGAAAGCGACCCCCGGCCGGAGCCGGGGGTCGCTGACCGCATGCGGGAGGCGTCAGGCCTTGGCCTCGCCCAGCAGCTTCTGGAGCCGCGAAACGCCCTCGACGAGGTCCTCGTCACCCAGCGCGTAGGAAAGGCGCAGGTAGCCCGGCGTACCGAAGGCCTCGCCCGGTACGACCGCGACCTCGGCCTCGTCCAGGATCAGCGCCGCCAGCTCGACCGAGGTGGCCGGACGCTTGCCGCGGATCTCCTTGCCGAGCAGCTCCTTCACCGAGGGGTACGCGTAGAACGCGCCCTCGGGCTCGGGGCAGAGCACGCCGTCGATCTCGTTGAGCATCCGCACGATGGTCTGCCGGCGCCGGTCGAAGGCGGTGCGCATCTCGGCGACCGCGTCCAGGTTCCCGGAGACGGCGGCCAGCGCGGCGATCTGCGCCACGTTGGAGACGTTGGACGTCGCGTGCGACTGCAGGTTGGTCGCGGCCTTCACGACGTCCTTGGGGCCGACGATCCACCCCACGCGCCAGCCGGTCATCGCGTACGTCTTGGCGACCCCGTTGACCACGATGCACTTGTCGCGCAGCTCGGGCACGATCGCCGGCAGCGAGGTGAACTTCGCGTCGCCGTAGACCAGGTGCTCGTAGATCTCGTCGGTCAGCACCCACAGGCCGTGCTCGACGGCCCACTTGCCGATCGCCTCGGCGTCCGCCCCGCTGTAGACCGCACCGGTCGGGTTCGACGGGGAGACGAACAGGACGACCTTCGTGCGCTCGGTACGGGCCGCCTCCAGCTGCTCCACGGAGACCCGGTACCCGGTGGTCTCGTCGGCGACGACCTCCACCGGGACACCGCCGGCCAGGCGGATCGACTCGGGGTAGGTGGTCCAGTACGGCGCCGGGACGATGACCTCGTCGCCCGGGTCGAGGATCGCGGCGAAGGCTTCGTAGATGGCCTGCTTGCCGCCGTTGGTCACCAGGATCTGGGAGGCGTCGACCTGGTAGCCGGAGTCGCGCAGCGTCTTCTCTGCGATGGCGGCCTTGAGCTCGGGGAGCCCGCCCGCGGGGGTGTAGCGGTGGTACTTCGGGTTGCGGCAGGCCTCGACCGCGGCGTCGACGATGTAGCCGGGCGTCGGGAAGTCGGGCTCGCCGGCACCGAAGCCGATCACCGGACGGCCGGCGGCCTTGAGGGCCTTGGCCTTGGCGTCGACGGCGAGGGTGGCGGACTCGGAGATGGCACCGATGCGGGCGGAGACCCGGCGCTCGGAGGGAGAAGTAGCAGCGCTCATGCCCCCATGCTCCCAGACCGTATTCCCCGTCGGCACAGGGGTTTCATGGACCGGACAGCACTCGGACAGCATGCGGACAGCCAATCGGAACGCCACCGGACAGCATCGGGCAGGAACGGTCGGGAGCTATCTGTTCGACGCCGGGCCTCTGAGCACGTACACTCACCTGTCGTTGGCCTTCACCAGCCGCACCGTTCCTGCACCCGGAGCATCCGGGAACATGCGGTAGGTTGGTGGAAACCACAAAGGGTCGTAGCTCAATTGGTAGAGCACTGGTCTCCAAAACCAGCGGTTGGGGGTTCAAGTCCCTCCGGCCCTGCTACACACTCCTTCGCCAGGATGTGTGCGCATGTACGTACTTCAATGCACCGCCGTGCGGCTCCACCGGGCGCGGCACGGCCATGACCCGGAATCAGGTGAGAAGCGTGACGGACGCCGTGGGCTCCATCGACATGCCTGATGCCGAGGATGAAGTCCCCGAGTCGAAGAAGAAGACCCGGAAGGGCGGCAAGCGCGGCAAGAAGGGCCCTCTGGGCCGTCTCGCGCTCTTCTACCGCCAGATCGTCGCCGAGCTCCGCAAGGTTGTCTGGCCGACTCGCAACCAGCTGACGACATACACCTCCGTGGTGATCGTGTTCGTGGTCGTCATGATTGGTCTTGTTACCGTGATTGACTTCGGTTTCCAGCGGGTCATCAAGTACGTCTTCGGCTGATCCCGCGGAGGGCGCCTCATGGGCGCCCCTTTCGCATGTTCCACCCATTTGTATCCAGGAAGAAGCAGCCACCGTGTCTGACCCGAACCTGAACGACGCCGTCGAGCCGACGGCGGGCGCCTTCGAGTCCGCCGAGGACGAGCTCGACATCGTCGAGGCGGCGGACGCTGTGGAGCCGGACCAGGCTGAAGCTGCCGACGCCGCCGCGGGCGAGCCCGCCGAGCAGGCCGCCGTGCACACCGAGGAAGCCGCCGACGAGGCCGCTGACGCCGAGGACGAGGCTTCCGACGAGGACGCCGAGGCGACCGACGAAGCCGCTGACGAGACCGACGAGGAAGAGGCCGAGCCGGCCGAGCCCGTCGACGCCGTCACCGCCCTGCGCGAGGAGCTCCGCGGCCTCCCGGGCGAGTGGTACGTCATTCACACGTACGCCGGTTACGAGAAGCGTGTGAAGGCCAACCTGGAGCAGCGCGCCGTCTCGCTGAACGTGGAGGAGTTCATCTATCAGGCCGAGGTGCCTGAGGAGGAAATCGTCCAGATCAAGAACGGCGAGCGCAAGAACGTCCGGCAGAACAAGCTCCCGGGTTACGTCCTGGTGCGCATGGACCTGACGAACGAGTCCTGGGGCGTCGTCCGCAACACTCCCGGTGTCACCGGCTTCGTGGGCAACGCCTACGACCCGTACCCGCTGACGCTGGACGAGATCGTCAAGATGCTCGCGCCGGAGGCCGAGGAGAAGGCCGCCCGCGAGGCCGCAGAGGCCGAGGGCAAGCCGGCTCCGTCCCGCAAGGTCGAGGTCCAGGTGCTGGACTTCGAGGTCGGCGACTCCGTCACCGTCACCGACGGCCCGTTCGCGACGCTGCAGGCGACGATCAACGAGATCAACGCCGACTCGAAGAAGGTCAAGGGCCTCGTCGAGATCTTCGGCCGCGAGACGCCGGTCGAGCTCAGCTTCGACCAGATCCAGAAGAACTAGCGGCTGCCCCGAGCGGGCGCCCACCAGCTTCTGGACACATGCCTACCGAGCAGGTCAGAACGGCTGTCAAAGCCGGTCTGACCTGCTCGGTTTTTGGTCGCGCAGCTATACCCGTTATCGTTGTGCGGTATGCCTGCATCCGGATGACCGGATGACGGCGAAAACTCTCACTAGGACCCGGAGAGAGCACATGCCTCCCAAGAAGAAGAAGGTCACGGGGCTTATCAAGCTCCAGATCAACGCCGGTGCGGCCAACCCGGCACCGCCGGTCGGCCCCGCACTGGGCCAGCACGGCGTCAACATCATGGAGTTCTGCAAGGCCTACAACGCCGCGACCGAGTCGCAGCGTGGCATGGTCGTGCCGGTGGAGATCACGGTCTACGACGACCGTTCCTTCACCTTCATCACCAAGACTCCGCCGGCCGCCAAGCTGATCCTCAAGGCCGCGGGTGTGGACAAGGGCTCCGGCGAGCCGCACAAGACCAAGGTTGCCAAGCTGACGGCCGCCCAGGTCCGCGAGATCGCCACGACGAAGCTCCCCGACCTGAACGCCAATGACCTCGACGCCGCGTCGAAGATCATCGCCGGCACCGCCCGTTCCATGGGCATCACGGTCGAAGGCTGATTCAGCCCCACCCCCTCAGTGGTAGGACCAAGCGCTGGTCCGCACCACGACTCCACACTCTGAAACCACAGGAGTAGAAGTGAAGCGCAGCAAGAACCTCCGCGCTGCGGACGCCAAGATCGACCGGGCGCGCAACTACGCCCCGCTCGAGGCCGTCCGTATCGCCAAGGACACCGCCTCCACGAAGTTCGACAGCACCGTCGAGGTCGCGTTTGCCCTGGGTGTTGACCCTCGCAAGGCCGACCAGATGGTCCGTGGCACCGTGAACCTCCCGCACGGCACCGGCAAGACCGCCCGGGTCCTGGTCTTCGCGACCGGTGACCGTGCTGCGGCCGCGGAAGCCGCGGGCGCCGACATCGTCGGCGCCGACGAGCTCATCGACGAGGTGGCGAAGGGCCGTCTGGACTTCGACGCCGTCGTCGCGACCCCGGACCTCATGGGCAAGGTCGGCCGCCTCGGCCGCGTGCTCGGTCCGCGTGGTCTGATGCCGAACCCGAAGACCGGCACCGTCACCCCCGACGTCGTGAAGGCTGTCAACGACATCAAGGGCGGCAAGATCGAGTTCCGCGTCGACAAGCACTCGAACCTGCACTTCATCATCGGCAAGACCTCGTTCGACGAGACCAAGCTGGTGGAGAACTACGCAGCGGCGCTGGAGGAGATCCTCCGTCTGAAGCCGTCCGCCGCCAAGGGCCGCTACATCAAGAAGGCCACGCTGGCCACCACGATGGGCCCCGGCATCCCGCTGGACTCCAACCGCACCCGTAACCTCCTCGTCGAGGAGGACCCGGCCGCCGTCTGAGCCTCCGTGCTCGTACGACCGCCGTGTCACGTGTGACATTGACGGGCCCCGCAACCTTTCGAGGTGCGGGGCCCGTCCTCGTATGTACGCAACCGTGGCTGTCGGAGCCGTGCGCTAGCGTGCGGGGCGTACCGGGAGCCGATCGAGGGGTGGAGACGGACATGAGGACCAGTACCGTACGGCGCGTGGGCCTGGCCGTGGCTGTGGCGGCGGCGCTGACGTCGGTCGCGGCCTGCGGCGGATCGGACGACGCCGCCGGGCCGAAGACCGAGGACGGGAACGGCGGCACCTCGGTGGTGAAGACCGACACCATCGCGGCGCTGCTCGACGTACAGAAGAAGACCGGCACGGCGAACTCGGCGAAGATCGAGGGCACCACCGTCATGGGCAGCACCATGTCCATGAAGCAGAGCGGGGTCATGGAGTGGTCCGACGGCGTCACCGGCGCCATGAAGATCACCTACACGGGCGGCTCCATGGCCGACTCCATGAAGAAGCTCGGCAGCGACGGCAGCATGCAGGCCCGCTACTTCAAGGACGGCTACGCCGCCGACATGGGCCCGGCCATGGCCAAGCAGACCGGCGGCAAGCGCTGGATCAGCTACTCCTACGACGACCTCGCCGAGCTCGGCGGTGCCTCCGGTGCCGCGATGAAGGACCAGATGCAGAACACCACTCCCGACCAGGGAGTGAAGTCGCTGCTGGCCTCCGGTGACGTGAAGAAGGTCGGCCAGGAGGATGTCCGCGGTGTCGCCACCACGCACTACTCCGGCACCGTCGACGTCGCCGAGCTGACCGCCAAGAACTCCAAGCTCGACGCCGACCAGCTCACCGCCCTCAAGAAGCAGCTCACCGACGCGGGCATCACCACGGAGAAGGTCGACATCTGGGTCGACGGGAACGACCTCCTGGTGAAGAAGAGCGAGCGCGGACAGATGAAGACCGGCGAGCTCAACTCGACGGTGTTCTACAGCGACTACGGGACCAAGGTCTCGGTCGAGCGGCCGCCGGCCGGCGAGACCATCGGCTTCAAGGAACTGCTGGAACAGCAGCAGGGTGCGGCCTCGGGCGCGTCCTAAACCTCTCCGGAGCACCCGAAGCGGGACGGATTTGCCCGGCGCGACCCCGGTCGCGTACTCTTCTGCAGAAGCCAAAGACCGCTGGTCGTTGCTCGGAACCCGCAAGGGTGACGGCAACCGAAGGATCCGTTGGATACGGACGACCTGCGCAGGTGACTGTGGAAAAGCTCCCGGACTCGTTCCGGTCGAGCTTCGCCCTGGCGCCTGCGCCGGGGCGTTTCGTCTTTTCCGGGTTCTTTTGAGCGGTCCTCATCACCCGGAAGGAGGCCGACGCTCATGGCAAGGCCCGACAAGGCTGCAGCGGTAGCCGAGCTCGCGGACCAGTTCCGCAGCTCGAACGCCGCCGTGCTGACCGAGTACCGGGGTCTCACCGTGGCACAGCTCAAGCAGCTGCGCCGTTCGCTCGGTGAGAACGCCCAGTACGCCGTGGTGAAGAACACGCTGACCAAGATTGCGGCCAACGAGGCCGGGATCGACACGCTGGACGACCTGTTCGCAGGTCCGACGGCGGTTGCCTTCGTCACCGGTGACCCGGTGGAGTCGGCGAAGGGTCTTCGTGACTTCGCCAAGGACAACCCCAACCTCATCATCAAGGGCGGTGTCCTTGACGGTAAGGCGCTGTCCGCCGATGAGATCAAGAAGCTCGCGGACCTCGAGTCCCGCGAGGTTCTGCTCGCCAAGCTGGCCGGCGCCATGAAGGGCAAGCAGACTCAGGCTGCGCAGCTCTTCCAGGCTCTGCCGTCGAAGTTCGTCCGCACCGCGGAAGCTCTTCGTGCCAAGCGGGAAGAGCAGGGCGGTGCCGGTACTCCGGCTCCCGCCGAGGCCGCCGAGTAATTTCGCTCAGCGGTCCAGCGGGCTCCACGTACGCCCGCCGACATATACATCCGGCACCTGCCGAATAGTGGAAGGACGCCATCATGGCGAAGCTCAGCCAGGAAGACCTGCTCGCTCAGTTCGAGGAGCTCACCCTCATCGAGCTCTCCGAGTTCGTCAAGGCCTTCGAGGAGAAGTTCGACGTCACCGCCGCCGCGGCCGTCGCCGCCGCTCCGGTCGGCGCTGCTGCCCCGGCCGAGGCCGCTGCCGAGCAGGACGAGTTCGACGTCATCCTCACCGCCGCCGGTGACAAGAAGATCCAGGTCATCAAGGTCGTGCGTGAGCTGACCTCCCTCGGCCTGAAGGAGGCCAAGGACCTCGTCGACGGCGCCCCGAAGCCCGTCGTCGAGAAGGTCGCCAAGGAGGCCGCCGAGAAGGCTGCCGAGTCCCTCAAGGCCGCCGGCGCCTCCGTCGAGGTCAAGTGACCCTGCGAGTCTTCTGACTCGTCTGGACCCCCGTGCCGCGAGGCACGGACGTCACATCGCGAAAGGCGATCACCCGTATGGGTGGTCGCCTTTCGGCGTACCCGTGGCGGGTGCCTTGCTCTTCCCGCGCTGACGAGTATGGTGATCTTCGCCGTGCGCCTCTCGTGGGGGGCGCGGGCGGTGGCGAGGGGCGGCGGGGCACGAGTCTCGGGGCCCGTCCCGGCTGGGGGGCCTTGACGAACCGCACGAGGCGCGCAATTCTCAAGGCGCGTCGTCACATCGATCCGGATCCGAGGCATGGATCGATGGCGAAGAGGGCAGTAAAGAAGAGCGCAGCTCGCGCAGGGCTAGACATAGGTGTTGAGAACAGCTGTTGAGAGCAACGTGGGTCTCTGAGAACCCCGACTGGACATCAGTGTGCCGCTTGGCTACACTGACCCTTTGCGCTGCCTGTTAGCTGCCTCCTGCCCGTCACCAGGGGCATACCCATCCTGTGCACCGTGGACCGCTCATCCCTCACCTGGGATATCTGTCCACCTGTCCAATTTGGGACCGGTACGCGCGTAGTGAGTCCGAGCCCTCGGAAGGACCCCCTCTTGGCCGCCTCGCGCAACGCCTCGACCGCGAATACGAACAACGGTGCCAGCACCGCCCCGCTGCGCATCTCTTTTGCAAAGATCAAGGAGCCCCTCGAGGTTCCGAACCTCCTCGCGCTGCAGACCGAGAGCTTTGACTGGCTCCTCGGTAATGCCGCCTGGAAGGCTCGCGTCGAGGCTGCTCTGGACAGTGGACAAGACGTCCCCACCAAGTCCGGCCTGGAGGAGATCTTCGAGGAGATCTCACCGATCGAGGACTTCTCCGGGTCGATGTCGCTTACGTTCCGCGACCACCGCTTCGAGCCCCCCAAGAACTCGATCGACGAGTGCAAGGAGCGCGACTTCACGTTCGCCGCCCCGCTCTTCGTCACGGCCGAGTTCACCAACAACGAGACCGGCGAGATCAAGTCCCAGACGGTCTTCATGGGCGATTTCCCGCTCATGACCAACAAGGGCACCTTCGTCATCAACGGCACCGAGCGTGTCGTGGTGTCGCAGCTGGTCCGCTCGCCGGGTGTCTACTTCGACTCGTCGATCGACAAGACGTCCGACAAGGACATCTTCTCCGCCAAGATCATCCCGTCCCGGGGTGCCTGGCTGGAGATGGAGATCGACAAGCGCGACATGGTCGGTGTCCGCATCGACCGCAAGCGCAAGCAGTCCGTCACCGTCCTCCTGAAGGCTCTCGGCTGGAGCACCGAGCAGATCCTCGAGGAGTTCGGCGAGTACGAGTCCATGCGCGCCACCCTGGAGAAGGACCACACCCAGGGCCAGGACGACGCGCTGCTCGACATCTACCGCAAGCTCCGCCCCGGCGAGCCGCCGACCCGCGAGGCCGCTCAGACGCTGCTCGAGAACCTCTACTTCAACCCGAAGCGCTACGACCTCGCGAAGGTCGGCCGCTACAAGGTGAACAAGAAGCTCGGCGCCGACGAGCCGCTGGACGCCGGCGTGCTCACCACCGACGACGTCATCGCGACCATCAAGTACCTGGTCAAGCTGCACGCCGGTGAGACCGAGACGACCGGCGAGTCGGGCCGGGAGATCGTCGTCGAGACCGACGACATCGACCACTTCGGCAACCGCCGTCTGCGTAACGTCGGCGAGCTCATCCAGAACCAGGTCCGTACGGGTCTGGCGAGGATGGAGCGCGTCGTGCGTGAGCGCATGACGACCCAGGACGTCGAGGCGATCACGCCGCAGACCCTGATCAACATCCGGCCGGTCGTCGCCTCCATCAAGGAGTTCTTCGGCACCAGCCAGCTGTCCCAGTTCATGGACCAGAACAACCCGCTGTCGGGTCTCACCCACAAGCGCCGCCTGTCGGCTCTTGGCCCGGGTGGTCTCTCCCGTGAGCGGGCCGGCTTCGAGGTCCGTGACGTGCACCCGTCCCACTACGGACGCATGTGCCCGATCGAGACCCCTGAAGGCCCGAACATCGGTCTGATCGGTTCGCTCGCCTCGTACGGCCGCGTCAACGCGTTCGGCTTCATCGAGACGCCGTACCGCAAGGTCGTCGACGGCCAGGTCACCGACGAGGTCGACTACGTCACGGCCGACGAGGAAGACCGTTACGTCATCGCCCAGGCGAACGCGACGCTCTCCGACGAGCTGCGCTTCACCGAGCCCCGCGTCCTGGTCCGCCGTCGTGGCGGAGAGGTCGACTACGTGCCCGGCACCGAAGTCGACTACATGGACGTCTCGCCGCGCCAGATGGTGTCCGTCGCCACCGCGATGATCCCGTTCCTGGAGCACGACGACGCCAACCGTGCCCTCATGGGCGCGAACATGATGCGTCAGGCGGTGCCGCTCATCAAGTCCGAGGCGCCGCTCGTCGGCACCGGCATGGAGTACCGCTGCGCCACCGACGCCGGTGACGTGCTGAAGGCCGAGAAGGACGGTGTGGTCCAGGAGGTCTCCGCGGACTACATCACCGTGACGAACGATGACGGTACGTACACCACGTACCGCATCGCGAAGTTCATGCGCTCCAACCAGGGCACCTCGGTCAACCAGAAGGTCGTCGTCTCCGAGGGCGACCGGGTCATCGAGGGCCAGGTGCTCGCCGACGGTCCGGCCACCGAGAACGGTGAGATGGCGCTCGGCAAGAACCTGCTCGTGGCGTTCATGCCCTGGGAGGGTCACAACTACGAGGACGCGATCATTCTTTCGCAGCGCCTCGTACAGGACGACGTCCTCTCCTCGATCCACATCGAGGAGCACGAGGTCGACGCCCGTGACACCAAGCTCGGCCCGGAGGAGATCACCCGGGACATCCCGAACGTCTCCGAAGAGGTCCTCGCCGACCTCGACGAGCGCGGCATCATCCGTATCGGTGCCGAGGTCGTCGCCGGCGACATCCTCGTCGGCAAGGTCACGCCCAAGGGCGAGACCGAGCTGACCCCCGAGGAGCGCCTGCTCCGCGCGATCTTCGGCGAGAAGGCGCGCGAAGTGCGCGACACCTCGCTGAAGGTGCCGCACGGTGAGATCGGCAAGGTCATCGGCGTCCGCGTCTTCGACCGCGAAGAGGGCGACGAGCTGCCGCCGGGCGTGAACCAGCTGGTCCGCGTCTACGTCGCGCAGAAGCGCAAGATCACCGATGGTGACAAGCTCGCCGGCCGTCACGGCAACAAGGGCGTCATCTCGAAGATCCTCCCGATCGAGGACATGCCGTTCCTGGAGGACGGCACCCCGGTCGACATCATCCTCAACCCGCTGGGTGTCCCGTCCCGAATGAACCCGGGACAGGTCCTGGAGATCCACCTCGGCTGGCTCGCCAGCCGCGGCTGGGACGTCTCCGGCCTCGGTGACGAGTGGGCCAAGCGCCTGCAGTTCATCGGCGCCGACCAGGTCGCCCCCGGCACCAACGTCGCCACGCCCGTCTTCGACGGTGCGCGCGAGGACGAGATCACCGGCCTGTTCCAGGCCACGATCCCGAACCGCGACGGCGACCGGCTGGTCCAGCCCTCGGGCAAGGCCAACCTGTTCGACGGCCGCTCCGGCGAGCCGTTCCCCGAGCCGGTCTCGGTCGGCTTCATGTACATCCTCAAGCTCCACCACCTCGTCGACGACAAGCTGCACGCTCGTTCGACGGGTCCGTACTCCATGATCACCCAGCAGCCGCTGGGTGGTAAGGCTCAGTTCGGTGGACAGCGCTTCGGTGAAATGGAGGTGTGGGCCCTTGAAGCTTATGGCGCCGCTTACGCCCTCCAGGAGCTGCTGACGATCAAGTCCGACGACGTGACCGGCCGCGTGAAGGTCTACGAGGCCATCGTCAAGGGCGAGAACATCCCCGAGCCCGGCATTCCCGAGTCCTTCAAGGTGCTCATCAAGGAAATGCAGTCGCTCTGCCTCAACGTGGAGGTGCTGTCCTCGGACGGCATGTCCATCGAGATGCGCGACACGGACGAGGACGTCTTCCGCGCGGCGGAGGAGCTCGGAATCGACCTGTCCCGGCGAGAGCCGAGCAGCGTCGAAGAGGTCTGACGGGTTGGCCGGCCGGATCCCCGTGATCCGGCCGGCTCTCCCCGGACCCGTTCAGACCATTGCTGAAGTGCCCCGATTTCTCGCGTGACGCGAGGGGGCTCGAACCCCCGAAAGAGGGATTGACGACAAGTGCTCGACGTCAACTTCTTCGACGAGCTGCGGATCGGCCTTGCCACCGCGGACGACATCCGGACCTGGTCCCACGGCGAAGTGAAGAAGCCGGAGACCATCAACTACCGCACGCTCAAGCCCGAAAAGGACGGACTCTTCTGCGAGAAGATCTTCGGTCCGACCCGGGACTGGGAGTGCTACTGCGGCAAGTACAAGCGTGTCCGCTTCAAGGGCATCATCTGTGAGCGCTGTGGCGTCGAGGTCACTCGCGCCAAGGTGCGCCGTGAGCGCATGGGCCACATCGAGCTTGCCGCTCCCGTCACCCACATCTGGTACTTCAAGGGTGTCCCGTCGCGTCTGGGCTACCTGCTGGACCTCGCGCCGAAGGACCTCGAGAAGGTCATCTACTTCGCCGCGTACATGATCACGTTCGTCGACGAGGAGCGCCGTACACGCGACCTCCCGTCGCTGGAGGCGCACGTCTCCGTCGAGCGTCAGCAGGTCGAGAACCGTCGCGACTCGGACCTCGAGAACCGTGCCAAGAAGCTCGAGACCGACCTCGGCGAGCTGGAGGCCGAGGGCGCCAAGGCCGACGTGCGCCGCAAGGTGCGCGAAGGTGCCGAGCGCGAGATGAAGCAGCTGCGCGACCGTGCGCAGCGCGAGATCGACCGCCTCGACGAGGTGTGGAGCCGGTTCAAGAACCTCAAGGTCCAGGACCTTGAGGGCGACGAGCTGCTCTACCGCGAGCTGCGTGACCGCTTCGGCACGTACTTCGACGGCTGCATGGGTGCCGCTGCTCTGCAGAAGCGCCTCGAGTCGTTCGACCTCGACGAGGAGGCCGAGCGCCTCCGCGAGATCATCCGTACCGGCAAGGGCCAGAAGAAGACCCGTGCGCTCAAGCGCCTCAAGGTCGTCTCCGCGTTCCTGCAGACCAGCAACAAGCCCAAGGGCATGGTGCTCGACTGCGTGCCGGTCATCCCGCCGGACCTGCGTCCGATGGTGCAGCTGGACGGTGGCCGCTTCGCGACCTCCGACCTGAACGACCTGTACCGCCGTGTGATCAACCGCAACAACCGCCTCAAGCGTCTCCTTGACCTCGGTGCCCCCGAGATCATCGTGAACAACGAGAAGCGGATGCTGCAGGAGGCCGTCGACGCGCTGTTCGACAACGGCCGCCGCGGTCGCCCGGTCACCGGTCCCGGTAACCGCCCGCTCAAGTCCCTCAGCGACATGCTGAAGGGCAAGCAGGGCCGATTCCGTCAGAACCTTCTCGGTAAGCGTGTGGACTACTCCGCGCGTTCCGTGATCGTCGTCGGCCCGCAGCTGAAGCTGCACCAGTGCGGTCTGCCCAAGGCCATGGCGCTGGAGCTCTTCAAGCCGTTCGTGATGAAGCGCCTGGTGGACCTGAACCACGCGCAGAACATCAAGTCGGCCAAGCGCATGGTCGAGCGCGGCCGCACGGTCGTGTACGACGTCCTGGAAGAGGTCATCGCGGAGCACCCGGTTCTCCTGAACCGTGCGCCCACGCTGCACCGTCTCGGCATCCAGGCCTTCGAGCCGCAGCTCGTCGAGGGCAAGGCCATCCAGATCCACCCGCTCGTCTGCACCGCGTTCAACGCGGACTTCGACGGTGACCAGATGGCCGTGCACCTGCCGCTCTCCGCGGAGGCGCAGGCCGAGGCCCGCATCCTGATGCTGTCCTCGAACAACATCCTGAAGCCGGCCGACGGCCGTCCGGTCACGATGCCGACCCAGGACATGGTGCTGGGTCTGTTCTTCCTGACCACCGACGGTGAACTCCGTGACACCAAGGGCGAGGGCCGCGCGTTCGGCTCCACGGCCGAGGCGATCATGGCGTTCGACGCCGGCGAGCTGGCGCTCCAGTCGTCCGTCGACATCCGCTTCCCGGTGGGCACCATCCCGCCGCGTGGCTGGGTGCCGCCGGTCGCCGAGGAGGGCGAGCCCGAGTACCAGCCGGGTGACACCTTCCGGCTGCGCACCAGCCTGGGCCGCGCGCTCTTCAACGAGCTGCTGCCCGAGGACTACCCGTTCGTCGACTACTCGGTCGGCAAGAAGCAGCTCTCCGAGATCGTCAACGACCTCGCCGAGCGCTACCCCAAGGTCATCGTGGCGGCGACGCTCGACAACCTGAAGGCGGCCGGCTTCCACTGGGCCACCCGTTCCGGAGTCACCGTCTCCGTCGCGGACATCGTCGTCCCCGAGGCCAAGAAGGCCATCGTCAAGGGCTACGAGGACCAGGACGAGAAGGTCCAGAAGCAGTACGAGCGCGGTCTGATCACCAAGGACGAGCGCACGCAGGAGCTCATCGCGATCTGGACCAAGGCGACCAACGAGGTTGCCGAGGCGATGAACGCGAACTTCCCCAAGACGAACCCCATCTTCATGATGGTTGACTCGGGTGCCCGAGGAAACATGATGCAGATGCGTCAGATCGCCGGTATGCGTGGTCTGGTGTCCAACGCCAAGAACGAGACGATCCCTCGTCCCATCAAGGCGTCCTTCCGTGAGGGCCTCACCGTTCTGGAGTACTTCATCTCCACGCACGGTGCCCGTAAGGGTCTGGCGGACACCGCCCTGCGTACCGCCGACTCGGGTTACCTGACCCGTCGTCTGGTGGACGTCTCGCAGGACGTGATCATTCGCGAGGAGGACTGCGGCACCGACCGCGGCCTCAAGCTGAAGATCGCGGTCAAGGGTGCCGACGGCGTGCTCCGCAAGACGGACGACGTCGAGACCTCGGTGTACGCCCGCATGCTGGCCGAGGACGTCGTCGTCGACGGCAAGGTCATCGCGCCGGCCAACGTCGACCTCGGTGACGTCCTGATCGACGCCCTGGTGGGCGCCGGAGTCGAGGAGGTCAAGACCCGCTCGGTCCTGACCTGTGAGTCCGCGGTCGGCACCTGTGCCTTCTGCTACGGACGCTCGCTCGCCACCGGCAAGCTGGTCGACATCGGTGAGGCGGTCGGCATCATCGCCGCCCAGTCCATCGGTGAGCCCGGTACCCAGCTGACGATGCGTACCTTCCACACCGGTGGTGTGGCCGGTGACGACATCACCCAGGGTCTGCCCCGAGTCGTCGAGCTCTTCGAAGCCCGTACGCCGAAGGGTGTCGCCCCGATCTCGGAGTCCGCGGGCCGGGTCCGGATCGAGGAGACCGAGAAGACCAAGAAGCTCGTGGTCACGCCGGACGACGGCAGCGACGAGATTCCCTTCCCGATCTCCAAGCGCGCCCGCCTGCTGGTGGGCGAGGGCGACCACGTCGAGGTGGGCCAGAAGCTCACCGTGGGTGCCACCAACCCGCACGACGTGCTGCGGATCCTCGGTCAGCGCGCGGTCCAGGTCCACCTGGTCGGCGAAGTCCAGAAGGTCTACAACTCGCAGGGTGTGTCGATCCACGACAAGCACATCGAGATCATCATCCGGCAGATGCTCCGCCGCGTGACGATCATCGAGTCCGGCGACGCGGAACTGCTGCCGGGCGAGCTCGTCGAGCGCTCGAAGTTCGAGACCGAGAACCGTCGTGTGGTCCAGGAGAGCGGTCACCCCGCCTCCGGCCGACCGCAGCTGATGGGTATCACCAAGGCCTCGCTGGCGACGGAGTCGTGGCTGTCCGCGGCTTCCTTCCAGGAGACGACCAGGGTCCTGACGGACGCGGCGATCAACGCCAAGTCCGACTCCCTGATCGGCCTCAAGGAGAACGTCATCATCGGTAAGCTCATCCCGGCCGGTACGGGTCTGTCCCGCTACCGCAACATCCGGGTCGAGCCGACCGAGGAGGCCAAGGCCGCGATGTACTCGGCCGTCGGCTACGACGACATCGACTACTCGCCGTTCGGCACCGGCTCCGGCCAGGCCGTTCCGCTGGAGGACTACGACTACGGTCCGTACAACCAGTAGGCGAGTCGCCTGATACGACCGGAGGGCGGTCATCCCGTTACGGGGTGGCCGCCCTCCGGCGTGCGATGCGTCACTCCGGCGGGGCGCGGCGTACGGTGGACTGAGCCCGTGAAGGCGCTGAGAGGCCGCTGAGGGGCCCTGCGGCATCCCGTACGGGCCAGGACAAGCCGGGCACGCGCCCCGGCGTGTCGCGGCGGACAGCATTTGTTTTGACCGGAGTCCGTGAGGTAGGTACGCTCAGACCTTGTGCCTGGGGTGTGCCTGGGCTCGTGTGCGTGTCCTCAACCGCACGGCGAGCTCGTCTTTGGCCACCGTGATCTGTGCTTCCACTGCTCCAGGGGAGTGGCCCGCAGCATTCGACACACCCGACCGCGTGGGTCGGCGACGTTCCAGGTTAGTTTCACCGACGGCACACAGAAACCGGAGAAGTAGTGCCTACGATTCAGCAGCTGGTCCGGAAGGGCCGGCAGGACAAGGTCGAGAAGAACAAGACGCCCGCGCTCGAGGGTTCGCCCCAGCGCCGCGGCGTCTGCACGCGTGTGTTCACGACCACCCCGAAGAAGCCGAACTCCGCGCTCCGGAAGGTCGCACGTGTGCGTCTGACCTCCGGCATCGAGGTCACGGCCTACATCCCGGGTGAGGGACACAACCTGCAGGAGCACTCCATCGTGCTCGTGCGTGGTGGCCGTGTGAAGGACCTGCCGGGTGTTCGTTACAAGATCATCCGCGGCTCCCTTGACACCCAGGGTGTCAAGAACCGCAAGCAGGCCCGCAGCCGCTACGGCGCCAAGAAGGAGAAGTAAGAATGCCTCGTAAGGGCCCCGCCCCGAAGCGCCCGGTCATCATTGACCCGGTCTATGGTTCTCCTCTTGTCACCTCGCTGATCAACAAGATCCTGCTCAACGGCAAGCGTTCCACCGCCGAGCGGATCGTGTACGGCGCCATGGAAGGCCTCCGCGAGAAGACCGGCGCTGACCCGGTCATCACGCTGAAGCGCGCGCTTGAGAACGTCAAGCCCTCGCTCGAGGTCAAGTCCCGCCGTGTCGGTGGCGCCACCTACCAGGTGCCGATCGAGGTCAAGCCCGGTCGCGCCGCCACCCTCGCGCTGCGCTGGGTCGTCGGCTACTCCCGCGCCCGTCGCGAGAAGACGATGACGGAGCGGCTCATGAACGAGCTGCTCGACGCCTCCAACGGTCTTGGCGCTGCCGTCAAGAAGCGCGAGGACACCCACAAGATGGCCGAGTCCAACAAGGCCTTCGCGCACTACCGCTGGTAGTCGCTTACCCCATCGAGACCGAGAGAAGATTGAGCCTTATGGCCACCACTTCGCTTGACCTGGCCAAGGTCCGCAACATTGGGATCATGGCCCACATCGACGCGGGCAAGACGACCACCACTGAGCGGATCCTGTTCTACACCGGCGTCTCGTACAAGATCGGTGAAGTCCACGACGGCGCTGCCACGATGGACTGGATGGAGCAGGAGCAGGAGCGCGGCATCACGATCACGTCCGCCGCGACGACCTGTCACTGGCCGCTCAATGATGTTGACCACACCATCAACATCATCGACACCCCGGGTCACGTCGACTTCACCGTCGAGGTGGAGCGTTCGCTCCGCGTCCTCGACGGTGCCGTCACCGTGTTCGACGGTGTGGCCGGCGTCGAGCCGCAGTCCGAGACCGTGTGGCGTCAGGCGGACCGCTACGGCGTTCCGCGTATCTGCTTCGTCAACAAGCTCGACCGCACCGGTGCCGAGTTCCACCGCTGTGTCGACATGATCGTCGACCGCCTGGGCGCGGTCCCGCTCGTCATGCAGCTCCCCATCGGCGCAGAGGCCGACTTCAAGGGCGTCGTCGACCTCGTGTCGATGAAGGCCTTCGTGTGGCCCGAAGAGGCCGCCAAGGGCGAGATGTACGACACGATCGACATCCCGGACACCCACAAGGAAGCCGCCGAGGAATGGCGCGGCAAGCTCCTTGAGGCCGTCTCCGAGAACGACGACGAGATGATGGAGCTGTACCTGGAGGGCGTCGAGCCCACCCAGGACCAGCTGCACGAGGCGATCCGCCGCATCACCCTCGCGTCGAAGGGCAGTGCCGACTCGGTCACCGTCACCCCGGTGTTCTGTGGCACCGCGTTCAAGAACAAGGGCGTCCAGCCCCTGCTCGACGCGGTCGTCCGCTACCTGCCTTCCCCCCTGGACGTCGAGGCCATCGAGGGCCACGACGTCAAGGACCCCGAGAAGGTCATCCAGCGCAAGCCTTCGGACGACGAGCCGTTCTCCGGTCTCGCGTTCAAGATTGCCAGCGACCCGCACCTCGGCAAGCTCACCTTCGTCCGGATCTACTCCGGTCGCCTCGAGGCCGGCACCGCGGTGCTGAACTCGGTCAAGGGCAAGAAGGAGCGCATCGGCAAGATCTACCGCATGCACGCGAACAAGCGTGAGGAGATCGCGTCGGTGGGCGCCGGTGACATCATCGCCGTCATGGGCCTGAAGCAGACCACCACCGGTGAGACGCTGTGTGACGACAAGAACCCGGTCATCCTGGAGTCCATGGACTTCCCGGCGCCGGTCATTCAGGTCGCCATCGAGCCCAAGTCCAAGGGTGACCAGGAGAAGCTGGGTGTCGCCATCCAGCGCCTCTCCGAGGAGGACCCGTCCTTCCAGGTGCACTCCGACGAGGAGACCGGCCAGACCATCATCGGTGGTATGGGCGAGCTTCACCTCGAGGTGCTCGTCGACCGCATGAAGCGCGAGTTCCGCGTCGAGGCGAACGTCGGCAAGCCGCAGGTCGCGTACCGCGAGACGATCCGCAAGGCCGTCGAGCGCATCGACTACACGCACAAGAAGCAGACTGGTGGTACCGGCCAGTTCGCGAAGGTGCAGATCGCCCTTGAGCCCATCGAGGGTGGCGACGCGTCCTACGAGTTCGTCAACAAGGTCACCGGTGGCCGCATCCCCCGTGAGTACATTCCCTCGGTGGACGCGGGTGCCCAGGAAGCCATGCAGTTCGGCATCCTGGCCGGCTACGAGATGGTCGGCGTCCGCGTCACCCTTCTCGACGGTGGTTACCACGAGGTCGACTCCTCGGAGCTCGCCTTCAAGATCGCCGGTTCGCAGGCGTTCAAGGAGGGTGCCCGCAAGGCGTCCCCCGTGCTCCTGGAGCCGATGATGGCCGTCGAGGTCACCACGCCCGAGGACTACATGGGCGATGTCATCGGCGACCTCAACTCCCGCCGTGGCCAGATCCAGGCCATGGAGGAGCGCAGCGGCGCTCGCGTCGTGAAGGGCCTCGTGCCCCTCTCGGAGATGTTCGGCTACGTCGGAGACCTCCGCAGCAAGACCTCGGGTCGCGCAAGCTACTCGATGCAGTTCGACTCCTACGCCGAGGTTCCGCGGAACGTCGCCGAGGAGATCATCGCGAAGGCCAAGGGCGAGTAACTCTCCGAGTTGACGCTTTAGGCTTATCACCGGAACCCGGTGGGGCATTTGACGCGGCGCGCATGCAATGCGTCGAATGCCCCGTGGGCCCGGCATCCCAGCAAAGATCACCTGGCGCCGATGAAGCAAGGCGTACAGAACCACTCCGCAGGAGGACCCAGTGGCGAAGGCAAAGTTCGAGCGGACTAAGCCGCACGTCAACATCGGCACCATCGGTCACATTGACCACGGTAAGACGACCCTCACGGCCGCCATTACCAAGGTGCTGCACGACGCGTACCCGGACCTGAACGAGGCCTCGGCCTTCGACCAGATCGACAAGGCTCCTGAGGAGCGCCAGCGCGGTATCACCATCTCGATCGCGCACGTCGAGTACCAGACGGAGTCGCGTCACTACGCGCACGTCGACTGCCCGGGTCACGCCGACTACATCAAGAACATGATCACGGGTGCGGCGCAGATGGACGGCGCCATCCTCGTGGTTGCCGCCACCGACGGCCCGATGCCGCAGACCAAGGAGCACGTGCTCCTGGCCCGCCAGGTCGGCGTTCCCTACATCGTCGTCGCCCTGAACAAGGCCGACATGGTGGACGACGAGGAGATCCTGGAGCTCGTCGAGCTCGAGGTTCGTGAGCTCCTCTCCGAGTACGAGTTCCCGGGCGACGACCTTCCGGTCGTCAAGGTCTCGGCGCTCAAGGCTCTTGAGGGTGACAAGGAGTGGGGCCAGACCGTCCTCGACCTGATGAAGGCCGTCGACGAGTCCATCCCGCAGCCCGAGCGTGACGTCGAGAAGCCGTTCCTGATGCCGATCGAGGACGTCTTCACGATCACCGGTCGTGGCACCGTCGTCACCGGTCGTATCGAGCGTGGTGTCCTCAAGGTCAACGAGACCGTCGACATCGTCGGTATCAAGACCGAGAAGACCACCACCACGGTCACCGGCATCGAGATGTTCCGCAAGCTGCTCGACGAGGGCCAGGCCGGTGAGAACGTCGGTCTGCTCCTCCGTGGCATCAAGCGCGAGGACGTCGAGCGCGGCCAGGTCATCATCAAGCCGGGTTCGGTCACGCCGCACACCGAGTTCGAGGCGCAGTCCTACATCCTGTCGAAGGACGAGGGTGGCCGTCACACCCCCTTCTTCAACAACTACCGCCCGCAGTTCTACTTCCGTACCACGGACGTGACGGGCGTTGTGACCCTTCCCGAGGGCACCGAGATGGTCATGCCGGGTGACAACACCCTCATGAACGTCGCGCTGATCCAGCCGGTCGCCATGGAAGAGGGCCTGAAGTTCGCCATCCGTGAGGGTGGCCGGACCGTGGGCGCCGGCCAGGTCACCAAGATCCTCAAGTAAGTCCTTGAGCGTCTGACCTGGTAGCTCCGCACAAGAGCACCGAGAAGGGCCCCGTCCCGCCGCGCAAGCGGTGGGACGGGGCCCTTCTTCTTGTCTCAGGCGGTGGGTACGGGAGGCGGCCGGCGCACCATGAACACGTCGACCGGGTCCTCGCGTTCCGTGGTGAATCCGTGCCGTTCGTACAGCCGCCGGGCCGCGCTGCCCTGGAGGACGTTGAGGCGGACCGGTACCCCTTCGGTGTCCGTACGGGCCAGCAGGGCGGCCAGCACGGCCGAGCCGATGCCCCGCCCCTGGAGTGCCTCGTCGAGGAAGAAGCTCTCCAGGCAGTGCCCGTCCTCGAAGGGGCGGAGGGTGACGCTGCCGGCGAAGCGGCCGTCGACGAGGATCACCGAGGTGTGTTCGGGCAGGTAGGAGTCGCGCAGCCGCTGGCGCACCCGGTGTTCGTCGTAGCGGCCGAGGCGGACCAGATCCGGGCGCATCACGACGGCCCGGATCTCGGCTATGGCCTCGACGTCCTCTGGGGTGGCGGGGCGCAGGGCCCAGTCCTGAGTGGTACGTACACGCATGGCGGGAGTCTGCCAGAGGGTCGGCCGGGTCTCGTTCGGAGATATGACATAGCTCCCTAAAGTGGCCGCATGTGCCATTACTGCGGCTGCCGCGAGATCCCGTTGATCAAGGAGTTCATCGCGGAGCACGAGTCCGTCACCGATGCGGCGGGCGGCGCCCTGCGGGCGCTGGACCATGGTGACCGGACTCTGGGCGCGGAACTGGTGGGCCGGATGGAGCGGGAGCTGCGGGCCCACTGGCAGGGGGAGGAGCAGGGGCTCTTCGCGGTGATGGGCGGCAGTGCGGAGTACGCCGACTACATCGACGCGCTGGTGCGTGAGCACCGCGAACTCGCCGCGTTCCTTGGCCGGGTCGATCTGGACCGCACCGAGGACGTCGTCCGGCTGCGGGAGGCGGTCGACGAACTGCACCACCACATCGCGAAGGAGGAGGACGGGCTGTTCCCGGCCTCGCTCACCGCGCTGTCCGGGGACGAGTGGGACCGCTCGATGACGGCGTGGCGCTCGGCGCACCCGGAGGCGCCGGGGGAACTCGGGCGCTAGGGCGGGGGCGGGCGGTCCATCGGGGCCAACGACGCGTCCCTGATGCCGCGCAGTACCTCCGCCCCGATCTCCGCCAGCCGGTGAGCCGGTGGCGGGGTCGCGCCGAGCCCGATCGCGTACCCCGTGCGCGCGCCGACCGTGAGTGGGCGCGGCCAGACGCGGCAGTCGGCGGCGCCCGCCTCGGAGAGGGCGGCCGTCAGGGCGAGGAGCCTGCCGCGCAGCCGTCCCTCGTCCGGGCCGCCGCTGGCTACAGAGGCGAGGGCCCAGGACGGGTGTGGTTCGGAAAGGTGCGGCGGCGCGCACAGCAGGGGGCGCGGGTCGTCCCCGTCCCCGGCGGACTCCAGGATCTCCCACGCGCGGTACAGCTCGGCCGCGAGGAGATCGCGGCCGGCGGCGGAGACCTGCGTGGTGCAGGAACGTACGGGGGCCGTCGGGGTCAGCACCGTGACGGAGGCTCCGGCGCCCGCAGCCGTCCCCACCGCCTCGTCCCAGTCCCATGCCGCCCACGTCGCGAAGAAGTGCCGGAGCAGCGCGAACGGCGGCAGGCCGCCGGCCTCGTGTGCGGTACGGGCCGCGAGGACAGCCCAGGCCAGGCCCGGCAGCCCGCCGCAGGGGGCGGAGTCCAGGCCCCGGGCCCCCGCCCACGCCTTGACGTCCCGGGCGAGCGGGGCGAAGGCGTCCCGGTGCGGGTCCGCCGCCGCGAGCACCGCTTCGGCGTCGCTCACCGCGCTGAGCGCGACGGCCGCCGCCTCGCCCAGTTCGGTCCGGCGGGCGACCGCGTCGGCGGGGGAGAGGCCCCCGGTCGCCACGGTGACCAGGTCGACCCGGAGGCCGTCGGTGTGCCAGCGCAGCCCCGGCACCCGGGCGCCGGTCACCTCGCGCAGGTCCCGCGCCCGGGGGAACGCGGCGGCCAGCCGGTGCCGCACGCCGGCCGGATCGGGGGCGCCGGGCAGCGCCGCCACCAGGTCCAGGTCCGCGTTGGGCAGCGCGCAGCCCATGCGCCGGGAGCCGACGACGTGGACGCGGGCGCCGGGGAGGGCCGCGGCGACCCGTTCCGCCACCCCTTCGGCCACCGGGAGGGGCGGGCCCAGCTCCACCCGTACCCCGTAGTGGTCGGATACGTACAGCCCCGCCGGGCTCGGGACCTCGCCGGTCAGGGCCGCGGAGCTGGCCCGCAGCCGTTCCGTGCGCAGCAGGACCCGGTCCAGGCGGGAGACGCGGCCGGACAGGGAGGAGACGGCGGCCAGCGGGTTCACGGACGGGTCGAAGGTCGGGGTGCGGTCGGAGGGGCCGTGTACCTCGGTCCACGCGTCCGCCATTGCCAGGCGGGTCTGTGGGCGGTCGCCGCCGTCATTGAAGTCGCCGACGAGCAGCAGCTCGCCCTCGATGCCGGCCAACCCCGTTGCCAGGTCCATCAGTTCGGCCTCGCGGCGAGTGGCGCCCGCGGGGGAGTGGTCGCTGCTGAGATGGGTCACGGCGACCGTGACGGGGCCCTCGGCCGTCTCGACGACGGCCGCGGCCACCGCCTTGTGCGGGCCGAGCGCGTGCAGAGCCGCCTCGCTCACCGGCAGCCGGCTGAGCAGCAGCAGTCCGCAGTCCGGTACGTCACGGCCCGCCGGGTCGGTGGCGAGGACGTACCCGTCGCGCACCCAGGCGCAGTCCAGCAGCATCTCCAGCAGGGCGGGTTCCGCCTCCTGGAGGGCGATGACGTCCGCGTCCGCCGCGCGCAGGGCGTCGAGCAGGAGCGGGCGGCGCCGGGCGGTGTCGATGCGGTCGCTGTCGTAGCGGTCCCAGAGGGTGTTCCAGGTGAGGACGGTCAGCGGGGCCGACGGGCCCGGCGGCCCGGGGGAGGACGGTTCCCAGCGGCCCGTGGCCGGGGAGAAGGCGTGCGGCGTACGGGAGAGGAAGTACGGGGACGGCAGCCGGCGCGGGGTCCGGATCCGGCCCGCGTCCGTCGCGTCGATCCGGTCCGTGCCGGAGGAGCGGTCCCACACCACCTCGCCGTCCGCCTCGAAGAACAGCACCCGGTGCCAGGGGATGTCCCCGCCCGGTGTGAACCGCTCCAGCGGTACCCGCTTGGGGTCCCGCCCGCGCTGGGCGACGCCCAGCACGAAGCGCGCCGGGTCGAAGCGGGCGTCCCAGCGGACCCGGTGGTAGATCTCCTCGCTCGTACGCATCAGGCCCGGTCCTCCACGGTTCCGCTCGTTCCGATGTACCAGGTGCGGTGGGCCTGGCCGGGATACGGGGGTACGAAGCGGTGCAGCTGGGAGGCCAGGACCGTCGGCGGCACCGGGTGGGCGCGCCGGCCGTTGCGCGCGGTCAGCTCGTCCTCGCCCACCCACGCCACGGCATGGGTGACCAGCGCGTCCCTGCGCGCGGCGACGGCGTGCACCAGGGAGCGCTGGTGCGGGTTGAGCGAGGTGGCGTCCCAGACCACGGTGGCGCCGGGCACGAGGGCGGCGTCCAGGCGCCGCAGCCCCTCGCGCAGCACGTCCCCGTTGGCGCTCTGGTCGGCGCGTGACCGGCGTGAGTCGCGCAGTTCGTCGAGCGAGAGGTACGTGGCGGTGCCGGGCAGGGCGCGGCCGAAGGTGCTCTTGCCGCTGCCGGACGGCCCCACCATGTGGACCAGGCGCGGGAAGTCCCCGGACCGCCACCGCCAGGTCGCGGCGACCGCCTCGTCGGCCGTGCCCACGCGGCCCAGCGCGTACGCCTCCCGGGCCTGCGCCAGGCAGCGGGCGGCGGCCTCCGGTCCCAGGTCGTCGAAGGCCCGGTCCAGGCCGTCCGGTTCGGCCACGTCCTGGGCGTGCAGGGCCGACCACTCCACCTGCTCACGGGCCTCGGGCCCGTCGGCCAGGGCGTCCGCCAGCGCGTGCAGGACCGGCAGGTCCGCGGCGAGCGACATCCGCGCCAGACCGGCGCGGCGCTCCTCGTCCGGGTAGGGGCGGTGCAGCGAGGGGTAGAGCCCGACCAGGTCCGCGACCCGGCGGGCGAGCGGCATGCCGAGCGGGCCGGCGAGCGCCGGTGCGAGCGCGGCCCGGCGGGTGCGGTGGTGCAGGGCGGCGAGCACCCCGGCCAGCCGGTCGTCACCCGTGTGGCCCAGGGTGTCCAGGGCCTCGCCCGTCGCGAGGGCGGCCGGTGCGTCGCCGGGGCCGGCACCGGTGGCGACGGCGAGTGCCGCCGGGTCCACCGGCGCGCCCGAGCGCACGGCCCACAGGGCGGCGGCCGGTCCCAGCCCGTTCTCCACGATCTCCGTGTGCATCCAGTGGGTGCCCGTCGTGACATGGCCGGGCCGTACCCACTTCGCGACCCGGTGCCCGAACTCGGCGGCCCCGAAGCCCTCGGCCGGCCGGACGACGTACCCCTCCTGGCGCTCGGTGTCCGGCTTCAGCACCCGCAGCGCCTTCTCGGCCCGGGCGTCGAACACGCCGCGCCACAGCACCGGCGGGGTCGGAATCCCCAGGTCCCGCAGGAAGGCCACGGTCCGGTCCCAGTCCAGACAGCGGTCGCCGTCCCAGACGGAGAAGCCGTGGAAGTGGCCCGGGAGGTCCTCGTACGGGATCGAGTGACGGGCGAAGGTGTTCTCGCCGCAGATCCGCCACCCCGCGGGGATGCGGGGGCCGACGCGTCCCTGGAGGGCCTTGACCCATCCGCGGGAGGGGTGGTGCGCCGAGTCGAGGGAGCGGGCGTGCACTCCGTCGGCGTAGAGCGTGGTGTTCTCGCCGTCCAGCTTCTCGGTGACCACGACCTGCGAGCCGGTCAGTCCGGCGAGGTCGGTGAGGCGCACATCGTCCGACGCGGCCCCCGGTGACCAGGGCAGATGCGGGGTCCGTGGATAGTGCGTACGCATGTTCGCTGCCCCCGTGAGTCGCCGTCCCGGCCGGTCACTGTAGGGGCGGGGACATACGGCACTCGACCGAATATCGCGAGGGGCCGGGCTGGCGGTTCGTGCCCGCGTTTGACCACGGTGGAGCGGGGGGTAAGATCCTCCGCCCGATTGGCCAGGCTCGTGCCCCGTATGGCACACTGACCAGGTTGCTCGGTTGAGTGTCAATGCTGCGCGCCTCCCGCCGGGAGGACCGGAAGCGAGTCCCACAGTACTCGTCGGCCCCATGGGCCGGACGTACGGGAATCTTTCGGGAAGCAATGTGTGGCACCGGCCAGGCGCCCGGTGGGGTTCCTCCCCCGGCATCCGCGGTCTCAGGCCCGCACCCCCTTGGTTGGGATCTCCTTCGGGAGATTTTCGTAGAGGGGATGCGACACGCCCGACCGCGTGGGTCGGAGGCGGAGTAATCAGAACCCCGGGTTCCAGAGCGTTACGAGAGACAGGACTACTAGTAGCCATGGCGGGACAGAAGATCCGCATCCGGCTCAAGGCCTACGACCACGAGGTCATCGACTCCTCGGCGAAGAAGATCGTCGAGACGGTGACCCGCACTGGTGCGTCGGTCGCGGGCCCGGTGCCGCTGCCCACTGAGAAGAACGTGTACTGCGTCATCAAGTCGCCGCACAAGTACAAGGACTCTCGCGAGCACTTCGAGATGCGCACGCACAAGCGCCTCATCGACATTCTCGACCCCACGCCGAAGACGGTTGACTCGCTGATGCGCCTCGACCTGCCGGCGGGCGTCGACATCGAGATCAAGCTCTGAGGGGACGGGCCGAGATGAGCAAGAACATCAAGGGCGTCCTGGGCGAGAAGCTCGGCATGACCCAGGTCTGGGACGAGAACAACCGGGTTGTCCCGGTGACCGTCGTCAAGGCCGGTCCGTGCGTCGTGACGCAGGTTCGTACGAACGACAGCGACGGCTACGAGTCGGTCCAGATCGCCTTCGGCGAGATCGACCCGCGCAAGGTGAACAAGCCCCTCAAGGGCCACTTCGCCAAGGCCGACGTGACCCCGCGCCGCCACCTGGTGGAGCTCCGCACCCCTGACGCCAGCGAGTACACGCTGGGCCAGGAGATCACCGCCCAGGTGTTCGAGTCCGGCGTCAAGGTTGACGTCACGGGCAAGAGCAAGGGCAAGGGCTTCGCCGGTGTCATGAAGCGTCACAACTTCAAGGGCCTCGGCGCCGGACACGGCGTCCAGCGCAAGCACCGTTCCCCCGGTTCGATCGGTGGCTGCGCCACCCCTGGGCGTGTCTTCAAGGGCATGCGCATGGCCGGCCGGATGGGCAACGAGCGCGTCACCACCCAGAACCTGACCATCCACGCGGTTGACGCGGAGAAGGGTCTGCTGCTCATCAAGGGCGCGGTCCCCGGTCCGAACGGCGGCCTCGTCCTGGTCCGTACCGCGGCCAAGGGGGCTTGAGGTAATGAGCACCATTGACATCCTTTCGCCGGCAGGCGACAAGGCCGGTACCGTCGAGCTCCCCGCGGAGATCTTCGACGCGAAGACCAGCGTTCCGCTGATCCACCAGGTCGTTGTCGCACAGCTGGCAGCTGCCCGTCAGGGCACGCACTCGACCAAGCGCCGCGGTGAAGTCCGTGGTGGTGGCCGCAAGCCGTACCGCCAGAAGGGCACCGGCCGCGCCCGTCAGGGTTCGACCCGTGCGCCGCAGTTCGTCGGCGGTGGCGTCGTGCACGGCCCCAAGCCGCGCGACTACTCGCAGCGCACCCCGAAGAAGATGAAGGCCGCCGCCCTGCGCGGTGCCCTGTCGGACCGGGCGCGTCACTCCCGCATCCACGTCGTCACCGGCGTGGTCGAGAGCGCGATCTCCACCAAGGCCGTCAAGACGCTGCTCGGCAAGATCTCGGAGCGCAACAACGTGCTCCTGGTCGTCGAGCGCAGCGACGAGGCCGCGTGGCTCTCCGCACGCAACCTGCCCCAGGTGCACATCCTGGACCCGGGCCAGCTGAACACGTACGACGTGATCGTCTCTGACGACGTGGTCTTCACCCAGGCCGCTTTCGAGTCCTTCGTGTCTGGCCCCCAGACCGCTGAGACCGAAGGGAGCGACGCCTGATGAGTGAGGCGACCGTTACCAGCAAGACCTACTCCGACCCGCGTGACGTTCTCGTCAAGCCGGTTGTTTCGGAGAAGAGCTACGCGCTGCTCGACGAGAACAAGTACACGTTCATCGTCGCGCCCGGCTCCAACAAGACCCAGATCAAGCAGGCCGTGGAAGCGGTCTTCTCGGTCAAGGTCACCGGGGTCAACACGATCAACCGTCAGGGTAAGCGCAAGCGCACCAAGACCGGTTTCGGCAAGCGCGCTGACACCAAGCGCGCCATCGTGACCCTCGCTGAGGGCGACCGAATCGACATCTTCGGCGGCCCGACCTCCTAACGGAGGTCGAGTCGTCCGGAATCGGACGAGGACTGAGAAATGGGTATCCGCAAGTACAAGCCGACGACCCCGGGCCGTCGTGGCTCCAGCGTCGCCGACTTTGTCGAGATCACGCGGTCCACGCCGGAGAAGTCGCTGGTCCGCCCCCTGCACAGCAAGGGCGGCCGTAACAACACCGGTCGTGTGACCGTTCGCCACCAGGGTGGTGGCCACAAGCGCGCCTACCGCGTGATCGACTTCCGTCGTCACGACAAGGACGGCGTGCCGGCCAAGGTCGCGCACATCGAGTACGACCCGAACCGCACCGCGCGCATCGCGCTCCTGCACTACGCGGACGGCGAGAAGCGCTACATCATCGCGCCGCGTGGCCTGACGCAGGGCGACCGTGTCGAGAACGGCCCGGCCGCCGACATCAAGCCCGGCAACAACCTGGCGCTGCGCAACATCCCGGTCGGTACGACCATCCACGCCATCGAGCTGCGGCCCGGCGGCGGCGCGAAGTTCGCCCGTTCCGCGGGTGCCTCCGTGCAGCTGCTGGCGAAGGAGGGCACCATGGCCCACCTTCGTATGCCGTCGGGTGAGATCCGCCTGGTCGACGCCCGCTGCCGCGCCACGATCGGTGAGGTCGGCAACGCCGAGCAGTCGAACATCAACTGGGGCAAGGCCGGTCGCATGCGCTGGAAGGGCGTTCGCCCGTCCGTCCGCGGTGTCGCGATGAACCCGGTCGACCACCCGCACGGTGGTGGTGAAGGCAAGACCTCCGGTGGACGTCACCCGGTCTCGCCGTGGGGTCAGAAGGAGGGTCGTACTCGCTCGCCGAAGAAGGCATCGAGCAAGTACATCGTCCGCCGCCGCAAGACGAACAAGAAGCGCTAGGAGCGGGTTTAGATGCCGCGCAGTCTCAAGAAGGGGCCCTTCGTCGACGGCCACCTCGTCAAGAAGGTGGATGTCCAGAACGAAGCTGGCACCAAGAACGTCATCAAGACCTGGTCCCGTCGCTCGATGATCATCCCGGCCATGCTGGGTCACACCATCGCGGTGCACAACGGCAAGATCCACGTCCCGGTGTTCGTCACCGAGTCGATGGTCGGCCACAAGCTCGGCGAGTTCTCGCCGACTCGCACCTTCCGCGGCCACGTCAAGGACGACCGGAAGTCGAAGCGCCGCTAGCGCGGGGTGGAAACGACTATGACTCACACCGAAGGGACAACCATGGAAGCCAGGGCCCAGGCGCGGTACATCCGCGTCACGCCCATGAAGGCCCGCCGAGTGGTGGACCTCATCCGTGGCATGGATGCCACGGAGGCTCAGGCGGTCCTGCGTTTCGCCCCGCAGGCCGCGAGCGTGCCGGTTGGCAAGGTGCTCGACAGCGCCATTGCCAACGCTGCACACAACTACGACCACCCTGACGCCTCTTCGCTGGTCATCAGCGAGGCGTACGTGGACGAGGGCCCGACCCTGAAGCGGTTCCGTCCGCGTGCTCAGGGCCGTGCCTACCGGATCCGTAAGCGGACCAGCCACATCACCGTGGTCGTCAGCAGCAAGGAAGGAACCCGGTAATGGGCCAGAAGGTAAACCCGCACGGGTTCCGGCTCGGCATTACCACGGACTTCAAGTCCCGTTGGTACGCCGACAAGCTGTACAAGGACTACGTCAAGGAAGACGTCGCCATTCGTCGCATGATGACGAAGGGCATGGAGCGAGCCGGCATCTCGAAGGTTGAGATCGAGCGCACCCGCGACCGCGTCCGCGTTGACATCCACACCGCCCGCCCGGGCATCGTCATCGGCCGCCGCGGCGCCGAGGCCGACCGCATCCGTGGCGAGCTGGAGAAGCTGACCGGCAAGCAGGTCCAGCTGAACATCCTCGAGGTCAAGAACCCCGAGGTGGACGCTCAGCTGGTGGCCCAGGCCGTCGCCGAGCAGCTCTCCTCCCGCGTCTCCTTCCGTCGGGCCATGCGTAAGAGCATGCAGAGCTCGATGAAGGCCGGCGCCAAGGGCATCAAGATCCAGTGCGGCGGTCGCCTCGGCGGCGCCGAGATGTCCCGCTCGGAGTTCTACCGCGAGGGCCGCGTGCCCCTGCACACCCTCCGTGCGAACGTCGACTACGGCTTCTTCGAGGCCAAGACGACCTTCGGCCGCATCGGCGTGAAGGTCTGGATCTACAAGGGCGACGTCAAGAACATCGCCGAGGTCCGCGCCGAGAACGCTGCTGCCCGTGCGGGCAACCGCCCGGCCCGTGGCGGCGCTGACCGTCCGGCCGGCCGCGGTGGCCGTGGTGGCGAGCGTGGCGGTCGCGGCCGCAAGCCGCAGCAGTCGGCTCCGGCCGCCGAGGCCCCCAAGGCCGAGGCGCCCGCCGCTGCTCCGGCTGCTGAGAGCACCGGAACGGAGGCCTGACCGAAATGCTGATCCCCCGTAGGGTCAAGCACCGCAAGCAGCACCACCCGAAGCGCAGCGGTATGTCCAAGGGTGGCACGCAGGTTGCGTTCGGCGAGTACGGCATCCAGGCGCTGACCCCGGCGTACGTGACGAACCGTCAGATCGAGTCCGCTCGTATCGCGATGACCCGTCACATCAAGCGTGGCGGCAAGGTCTGGATCAACATCTACCCGGACCGTCCCCTGACGAAGAAGCCTGCCGAGACCCGCATGGGTTCCGGTAAGGGTTCTCCCGAGTGGTGGATCGCGAACGTCAAGCCGGGCCGGGTGATGTTCGAGCTGTCCTACCCGAACGAGAAGATTGCTCGTGAGGCGCTCACCCGCGCTGCTCACAAGCTTCCGATGAAGTGCCGGATTGTTCGGCGCGAGGCAGGTGAGTCGTGATGTCGGCCGGTACCAAGACGTCCGAGCTGCGCGAGCTGGGCAACGAGGAGCTCCTCAACAAGCTCCGCGAGGCCAAGGAAGAGCTGTTCAACCTCCGCTTCCAGGCGGCGACCGGACAGCTCGAGAACCACGGCCGGCTCAAGTCCGTCCGTAAGGACATCGCCCGGATCTACACCCTGATGCGCGAGCGCGAGCTCGGCATCGAGACGGTGGAGAGCGTCTGATGAGCGAGAAGACTGTGACTGAGACGAACACTGACCGCGGTTTCCGGAAGACCCGTGAGGGTCTGGTCGTCAGCGACAAGATGGACAAGACCGTCGTCGTCGCTGTCGAGGACCGCGTCAAGCACGCGCTGTACGGCAAGGTCATCCGCCGTACGAACAAGCTCAAGGCTCACGACGAGCAGAACGCCGCCGGCGTCGGCGACCGTGTCATCCTCATGGAGACCCGGCCGCTGTCCGCCACGAAGCGTTGGCGCGTCGTCGAGATCCTCGAGAAGGCCAAGTAATTCCTGAGGGGCATTCCCCTCAGGCAGGTTCCGCCAGGCTCGGCGGGGGTCCGTTCCGGTAACGGAGCGGCCCCCGCCGGGAACCGGCAGACGATCAGGAGATAGACGTGATCCAGCAGGAGTCGCGACTGCGCGTCGCCGACAACACGGGTGCGAAGGAAATTCTCACCATCCGTGTTCTCGGTGGCTCGGGTCGCCGCTACGCGGGCATCGGTGACGTCATCGTCGCCACCGTCAAGGACGCGATCCCCGGTGGCAACGTGAAGAAGGGTGACGTCGTCAAGGCCGTCATCGTTCGCACCGTCAAGGAGCGTCGTCGTCAGGATGGCTCGTACATCCGCTTCGACGAGAACGCCGCTGTCATTCTCAAGAACGACGGCGACCCCCGCGGCACCCGTATCTTCGGCCCGGTGGGCCGTGAGCTGCGCGAGAAGAAGTTCATGAAGATCATCTCGCTCGCGCCGGAGGTGCTGTAAGCATGAAGATCAAGAAGGGCGACCTGGTTCAGGTCATCACCGGTAAGGACAAGGGCAAGCAGGGCAAGGTCATCGTTGCCTACCCTGCTCAGGACCGCGTCCTCGTCGAGGGTGTCAACCGGGTCAAGAAGCACACCAAGGCCGGTCAGACCGCTCGCGGTTCGCAGACCGGTGGCATTGTGACGACCGAGGCCCCCGTCCACGTCAGCAACGTGCAGCTGGTTGTTGAGAAGGACGGCAACAAGGTCGTTACTCGCGTCGGCTACCGCTTTGACGACGAGGGCAACAAGATCCGCGTTGCCAAGCGCACCGGTGAGGACATCTGATGACTACCACCACAGCGCCGCGTCTCAAGACGCGCTACCGCGAGGAAATCGCCGGCAAGCTGCGTGAGGAGTTCTCCTACGAGAACGTCATGCAGATTCCCGGTCTGGTCAAGATCGTGGTCAACATGGGTGTGGGCGACGCCGCCCGCGACTCCAAGCTGATCGATGGCGCCGTGCGCGACCTCACCACGATCACCGGTCAGAAGCCGGCCGTCACCAAGGCCCGCAAGTCGATCGCGCAGTTCAAGCTGCGCGAGGGGCAGCCGATCGGCTGCCACGTCACCCTCCGTGGTGACCGCATGTGGGAGTTCCTGGACCGTACGCTGTCGCTCGCGCTTCCGCGTATCCGTGACTTCCGTGGCCTGTCGCCGAAGCAGTTCGACGGCCGTGGCAACTACACCTTCGGTCTCACGGAGCAGGTCATGTTCCACGAGATCGACCAGGACAAGATCGACCGGGTCCGGGGCATGGACATCACCGTGGTCACCACGGCGACCAATGACGACGAGGGTCGTGCCCTCCTTCGTCACCTCGGCTTCCCGTTCAAGGAGAACTGACCGTGGCGAAGAAGGCTCTGATCGCTAAGGCCGCCCGTAAGCCGAAGTTCGGCGTTCGCGGGTACACCCGCTGCCAGCGCTGCGGCCGGCCCCACTCCGTCTACCGCAAGTTCGGCCTGTGCCGCGTGTGCCTTCGTGAGATGGCTCACCGTGGCGAGCTGCCGGGCGTGACCAAGAGCTCCTGGTAATTCTCCTTCGCCCTTTGGGCGTTGGGAATCACCGGAGACTCTCGGTAAGCATCTGGTCGGCAGGAGCCCGTCCTCGCATGCCGTAGGCTTGTGGGGTTGGGCGCCTGCCGCCCAAGACCGACTTACTACGCCGTAGGTCCCCGCACCGCACCCGTCCTGCCTCTGAGTAGGGAGAGGGATGGCGCATACAGGAAACCCCGGCGAGAGAGGCCGAAGGCCAACTCATGACCATGACTGATCCCATCGCAGACATGCTCACGCGTCTGCGTAACGCGAACTCGGCGTATCACGACGACGTCACGATGCCGCACAGCAAGATCAAGTCGCACATCGCGGAGATCCTCCAGCAGGAGGGCTTCATCACGGGCTGGAAGGTCGAGGACGCCGAGGTTGGCAAGAACCTCGTCCTCGAGCTGAAGTTCGGCCCGAACCGCGAGCGCTCGATCGCCGGCATCAAGCGAATCTCGAAGCCGGGTCTGCGTGTATACGCAAAGTCCACCAATCTGCCGAAGGTTCTCGGCGGCCTGGGCGTGGCGATCATCTCCACGTCCCACGGTCTCCTGACCGGCCAGCAGGCCAGCAAGAAGGGCGTAGGTGGGGAAGTCCTCGCCTACGTCTGGTAGTCGGGAACGGAGGAATAGCTCATGTCGCGAATCGGCAAGCTCCCCATCCAGGTTCCCGCCGGTGTGGACGTCACCATCGATGGCCGCACGGTCGCAGTGAAGGGCCCCAAGGGCACCCTCGCGCACACCGTTGCGTCGCCGATCGAGGTCACCAAGGGTGAGGACGGCGTTCTGAACGTCGTCCGCCCGAACGACGAGCGTCAGAACAAGGCCCTTCACGGCCTGTCCCGCACGCTGGTGGCGAACATGATCACCGGCGTGACCCAGGGATACATCAAGGCGCTCGAGATCAGTGGTGTCGGTTACCGCGTCCAGGCGAAGGGCTCCAATCTGGAGTTCGCCCTGGGCTACAGCCACCCGATCCTGATCGAGGCCCCGGAGGGCATCACCTTCAAGGTGGAGTCCCCCACGAAGTTCACCGTCGAGGGCATCGACAAGCAGAAGGTCGGCGAGACCGCGGCCAAGATCCGCAAGCTGCGGAAGCCTGACCCGTACAAGGCCAAGGGCGTCAAGTACGCCGGCGAGGTCATCCGCCGCAAGGTCGGAAAGGCTGGTAAGTAGCGATGGCATACGGCGTAAAGATCGCCAAGGGCGACGCGTACAAGCGTGCAGCCCTCAAGCGTCGCCACATTCGCGTCCGCAAGCACATCTCCGGTTCGCCGGAGCGTCCGCGCTTGGTTGTGACGCGTTCCAACCGCCACATGGTGGCTCAGGTCATCGACGACATCGCGGGCCACACGCTCGCGTCGGCGTCGACCCTGGACGTCTCCATCCGTGGTGGCGAGGGCGACAAGAGCAGCCAGGCCAAGCAGGTCGGCGCCCTGGTCGCTGAGCGTGCCAAGGCCGCAGGCGTCGAGGCCGTCGTGTTTGACCGCGGTGGTAACCAGTACGCCGGGCGGATTGCCGCTCTGGCTGACGCCGCCCGTGAAGCCGGGCTGAAGTTCTAAGCCCCGGTTCCTACGCACAGCGGACGTAACAGAGAGAGGTAAATCCAATGGCTGGACCCCAGCGCCGCGGAAGCGGTGCCGGTGGCGGCGAGCGGCGGGACCGGAAGGGCCGTGACGGCGGCGCAGCTGCCGCCGAGAAGACCGCGTACGTCGAGCGCGTCGTCGCGATCAACCGTGTCGCCAAGGTTGTGAAGGGTGGTCGTCGCTTCAGCTTCACCGCGCTGGTCGTGGTGGGCGATGGTGACGGCACCGTCGGTGTCGGTTACGGCAAGGCCAAGGAAGTTCCCGCGGCCATTGCCAAGGGCGTGGAAGAAGCCAAGAAGAACTTCTTCAAGGTTCCGCGTATCCAGGGCACCATCCCTCACCCGATCCAGGGCGAGAAGGCTGCGGGCGTCGTTCTGCTCAAGCCTGCTTCCCCCGGTACCGGTGTTATCGCCGGTGGCCCGGTGCGCGCCGTCCTGGAGTGCGCCGGCGTTCACGACATCCTGTCGAAGTCGCTCGGTTCTTCGAACCCGATCAACATCGTGCACGCGACCGTGGCGGCCCTCCAGGGCCTGCAGCGTCCCGAGGAGATCGCGGCCCGCCGCGGTCTGCCCCTCGAGGACGTCGCCCCCGCGGCTCTGCTTCGTGCTCGTGCGGGAGCGGGTGCGTAATGGCCCGTCTCAAGATCACGCAGACGAAGTCGTACATCGGCAGCAAGCAGAACCACCGCGACACCCTGCGTTCGCTCGGGCTCAAGCGCCTGCACGACGTGGTTGTCAAGGAGGACCGCCCCGAGTTCCGCGGAATGGTTCACACCGTCCGCCACCTCGTGACGGTTGAGGAGGTCGACTGACATGGCGGAGAACAAGCCGCTGAAGGCGCATGACCTCCGGCCTGCCCCGGGTGCCAAGACCGCCAAGACCCGTGTGGGTCGTGGTGAGGCATCCAAGGGTAAGACCGCTGGTCGTGGTACCAAGGGCACCAAGGCCCGTTACCAGGTTCCGGAGCGCTTCGAGGGTGGCCAGATGCCCCTCCACATGCGTCTCCCGAAGCTCAAGGGCTTCAAGAACCCGTTCCGCACCGAGTACCAGGTCGTGAACCTGGACAAGCTCGCGACGCTCTACCCCGAGGGTGGAGAGGTCACGGTGGCCGATCTGGTCGCCAAGGGCGCTGTGCGCAACAACCACCTCGTCAAGGTCCTCGGACAGGGCGAGATCTCCGTGGCGCTGCAGGTTTCGGTTGACGCCGTCTCCGGCTCCGCCAAGGAGAAGATTGCCGCTGCCGGCGGCACTGTCACCGAGCTCGTCTGAGACAACTCGGACCATTCGGTGGCCTGAACATCCGACCGGGGATGCCTCTCATATGGGGCATCCCCGGTTGGTCGTTCCTAGGGGGGCATGTACGCCGGTAAGGTGGCGTCCGTTGCTGTGGTAACCCCTGGGCGCAAGCGTCCGGGGACCTTTGACTGTTACGTATTCGTCGATCCTCAAGACCGTCACCTCTACGCATTGCGCGGGGGTCGCAGGAGGCACCGTGCTCACCGCGTTCGCCCGGGCGTTCAAGACGCCCGACCTGCGCAAGAAGCTGTTCTTCACGCTCGGCATCATCGTTCTCTACCGGCTCGGGGCACACATCCCGGTCCCGGGAGTGAGTTACGAGAACGTCCAGACCTGTGTTGATCAGGCAAGCAAGGGCAACAACAGCCTCTTCGGCCTGGTGAACATGTTCAGCGGTGGTGCACTGCTGCAGATCACGATCTTCGCGCTCGGCATCATGCCGTACATCACGGCCAGCATCATTCTTCAGCTGCTGACCGTGGTGATTCCCCGACTCGAGGCGCTCAAGAAGGAGGGGCAGTCCGGCCAGGCCAAGATCACGCAGTACACGCGTTATCTGACGGTCGCACTCGCCATCCTGCAGGGCACCGGCCTGGTGGCCACCGCACGCAGCGGAGCGCTCTTCAGCGGCTGCCCGGTCGCCGACCAGATCGTCCCGAACCAGTCGCTGTTCACGACCATCACGATGGTCATCACGATGACCGCCGGCACGGCCGCCGTCATGTGGCTCGGTGAGCTCATCACCGACCGCGGCATCGGCAACGGCATGTCGATCCTGATGTTCATCTCGATCGCCGCCAGCTTCCCCGGCGCGCTGTGGGCCATCAAGACGAGCGGCAAGCTCGCGGACGGCTGGATCGAGTTCGGCACCGTCATCCTGATCGGCTTCGTGATGGTGGCGCTCGTCGTCTTCGTCGAGCAGGCCCAGCGCAGGATCCCGGTGCAGTACGCGAAGCGCATGATCGGGCGCAGGTCGTACGGTGGCACGTCCACCTACATCCCGCTGAAGGTGAACCAGGCGGGTGTGATTCCCGTCATCTTCGCTTCTTCGCTGCTCTACATCCCGGCCCTGATCGTCCAGTTCTCCAACTCCCAAGCGGGCTGGGCGACCTGGATCAAGGACCACTTCGTCAAGGGCGACCACCCGTACTACATCACGGCGTACTTCCTGTTGATCGTCTTCTTCGCCTTCTTCTATGTGGCGATTTCGTTCAACCCCGAGGAAGTCGCGGACAACATGAAGAAGTATGGTGGCTTCATCCCGGGTATCCGGGCAGGTCGACCTACTGCCGAGTACCTGAGCTACGTGCTCAACAGGATCACTTGGCCGGGCTCGCTGTATCTGGGTCTGATCGCTCTTGTGCCGACGATGGCGTTGGCAGGCTTCGGTGGAGCCAACCAGAACTTCCCGTTCGGCGGGACGAGCATCCTCATCATCGTGGGTGTGGGTCTGGAAACCGTGAAGCAGATCGAGAGTCAGCTCCAGCAGCGCAATTACGAAGGGTTCCTCCGCTGATGCGAATCGTCCTCGTCGGCCCGCCGGGTGCCGGCAAGGGAACGCAGGCTGCGTACCTTGCCAAGAACCTGTCGATTCCGCACATCTCCACGGGCGACCTCTTCCGCGCCAACATCAGCCAGGGCACTGACCTTGGCAAGCAGGCCCGCGCCTTCATGGACGCGGGACAGCTGGTGCCGGACGAGGTCACGATCGGGATGGCCAAGGACCGGATGTCCCAGTCGGACGCGGTCAACGGCTTCCTGCTCGACGGCTTCCCGCGCAACGTGGGACAGGCCGAGGCCCTGGATGTGATGCTCAAGGACGAGGGCGTAAAGCTGGACGCGGTACTCGACCTCGAGGTTCCCGAGGACGAGGTCGTGAAGCGCATCGCGGGCCGCCGCGTCTGCCGCAACGAGAGCGCGCACGTGTTCCACGTGACGTACAACCCGCCGCAGACCGAGGGTGTCTGCGACACCTGCGGCGGCGAGCTGTACCAGCGCGACGACGACAGCGAAGAGACGGTCCGTACCCGGCTCGAGGTCTACCACACGCAGACCGAGCCGATCATCGACTACTACAGGGCGCAGGACCTGGTGGTCACCATCTCCGCGCTCGGCAAGGTCACCGACGTGACCGAGCGGGCCATGGAGGCTCTGAAGTCCGACGAGGGCTGAGCGAGCACACCCGTAGTACATGCAGTGCAGTCGGCCGCGGCGTCCTTGGGCGCCGCGGCCGACTGTTTGCGGCCGTATCGTGGAGTACCCGCCCCTCTCACCGTCCCCACCCGGAAAGGCGCCGCAGCATGGTGCAGATCAAGACCCCCGAGCAGATCGCGAAGATGCGTGAGGCGGGGCTGGTGGTCGCTGCCATTCACGCGGCGACCCGCGAGGCCGCGGTACCCGGCTCCACCACACAGGACCTGGACCAGGTCGCCCGCAAGGTGATCGCCGACCACGGCGCGAAGTCGAACTTCCTCGGGTACGGCGGGTTCCCCGCGACGATCTGCACCTCGGTCAACGAAGTCGTCGTCCACGGCATCCCGGACGACAAGACCGTCCTCAAGGACGGCGACATCATCTCGATCGACGCCGGCGCGATCATCGACGGCTGGCACGGCGACGCCGCGTACACGGCCTTCGTCGGCACCGGTCACGCTCCGGAGCTCATCGAGCTCTCCCGGGTGACCGAGGAGTCGATGTGGGCCGGCATCGCCGCGATGAAGGTGAACAACCGCCTGGTCGACATCTCGAAGGCGATCGAGTCGTACATCCGCCGCCAGCCCCGCCCCGCCACCGGCAAGTACGGGATCATCGAGGACTACGGCGGGCACGGCATCGGCACCGAGATGCACATGGACCCGCACCTGCTGAACTACGTCGCCCGAAAGCGCGGCAAGGGCATCAAGCTGGTCCCCGGCCTCTGCCTGGCCATCGAGCCGATGGTCTCGCTCGGCACCCCGCACACCGAGGTGCTCAAGGACGAGTGGACCGTCATCACCACCGACGGCACCTGGTCCTCGCACTGGGAGCACTCCATCGCCCTCACGGAGCAGGGCCCGCTGGTCCTCACCGCCCCGGACTGCGGCCGCGAGAAGCTGGCTCAGTACGGCGTCGAGGCGGCGCCCGACCCGCTGGGCTGAGGTTGTACCCCACCGGGAGGTCTAAGGATCTCCCGCGGTGGGCAAACTTGACGGATTCGTCTTTTGGAGTCCGCTGACGTAGACTGACTCGTCGGCTCTCGTGCATCCGTGTGTCCGCATACGAGTGACGAAAGTCGATCAAGGTAGCCGATTCGAAAGGCGAAGCGTGGCCAAGAAGCAAGGTGCCATCGAAATTGAGGGCACCGTGATCGAGTCCCTCCCGAACGCCATGTTCAAGGTGGAACTCCAGAACGGTCACAAGGTCCTCGCGCACATCTCCGGCAAGATGCGGATGCACTACATCCGAATCCTTCCGGACGACCGGGTCGTGGTGGAGCTCTCCCCGTACGACCTGACGCGTGGCCGGATCGTCTACCGCTACAAGTAGATCTTGCCTACATCTCGCTTCGGCGGGGTGCCGGCACTGACCCGGAGAACCTGACATCCCATGAAGGTCAAGCCGAGCGTCAAGAAGATCTGCGACAAGTGCAAGGTGATCCGCCGTCACGGTCGGGTCATGGTCATCTGCGACAACCTGCGCCACAAGCAGCGCCAGGGCTGACGCACGACCCCCTCGCATCTCGCAGTACTTCGCGCGACGCACGTAAACGTACATACGCAGAGCCCGTCCAAGCCACGGCTGACGACACCTCCGGCGGGGGCCGGGGACCCGGGCGTACCACCTCTCCCAGCGAGAGGTCGGCGGTCGGGAGTGGCACTGCGGAAGACCCCCGAAATAACAACTGGAGCCATTGAATGGCACGCGTTTCAGGTGTTGACATCCCGCGCGAAAAGCGCGTGGAGGTTGCCCTCACCTACGTCTTCGGTATCGGGCGCACCCGGTCCAAGGAGATCCTCGCCACCACCGGCGTGAACCCGAACACCCGCGTTCGTGACCTGGCTGAAGAGGACCTGGTCAAGATCCGCGAGTACGTGGACGCCAACCTCCGCACGGAGGGTGACCTTCGCCGCGAGATCCAGGGCGACATCCGCCGCAAGATCGAGATCGGCTGCTACCAGGGCATCCGCCACCGTCGCGGTCTCCCGGTCCACGGTCAGCGCACCAGCACCAACGCCCGTACCCGCAAGGGTCCGCGTCGCGCGATCGCCGGTAAGAAGAAGCCGGGCAAGAAGTAGTCCTCAGCGGACGCACTGCGCACGTCCGGTTCACCGGGCAACCGCAGCATCCAGCGGTCTTCGCTGTAGGACCGATCACCTCCCCTCTCCATCTGGAGTCAAGACATGCCCCCCAAGGGTCGTCAGGGCGCAGCCAAGAAGGTGCGTCGCAAGGAAAAGAAGAACGTCGCTCACGGCCACGCGCACATCAAGAGCACGTTCAACAACACCATCGTCTCGATCACGGACCCCTCGGGCAACGTGATCTCCTGGGCCTCCGCCGGCCACGTCGGCTTCAAGGGCTCGCGCAAGTCCACCCCCTTCGCCGCGCAGATGGCCGCCGAGTCGGCCGCCCGCCGCGCGCAGGAGCACGGCATGCGCAAGGTTGACGTCTTCGTCAAGGGTCCGGGCTCCGGCCGCGAGACCGCGATCCGCTCCCTCCAGGCCACGGGCCTGGAGGTCGGTTCGATCCAGGACGTCACCCCGACGCCGCACAACGGCTGCCGTCCGCCGAAGCGTCGCCGCGTCTGATGCGCCACGGCCGGTGACGGCCGTGCGTCAGTAGCGTGGGTACGGGCGGTATGCCCCCTACGGGGGTGTGCCGCCCGTATCCTTGTTTCATCTGTCGGGCGTCAAATAGTGGGCGCCCACGACTGAAGGATTCACACATGCTTATCGCTCAGCGTCCGTCGCTGACCGAAGAGGTCGTTGACGAGTTCCGCTCGCGGTTCGTCATCGAGCCGCTGGAGCCGGGCTTCGGCTACACGCTCGGCAACTCCCTGCGCCGCACGCTCCTCTCCTCGATCCCGGGTGCCGCTGTCACCAGCATCCGTATCGACGGTGTCCTGCACGAGTTCACCACCGTGCCGGGCGTCAAGGAGGACGTGACCGACCTCATCCTCAACATCAAGCAGCTGGTCGTCTCCTCGGAGCACGACGAGCCGGTCGTGATGTACCTGCGCAAGCAGGGTCCCGGCCTGGTCACCGCTGCCGACATCGCCCCGCCGGCCGGTGTCGAGGTCCACAACCCGGACCTCGTCCTGGCCACGCTGAACGGCAAGGGCAAGCTGGAGATGGAGCTGACCGTCGAGCGCGGTCGCGGCTACGTCTCCGCCGTCCAGAACAAGCAGGTGGGCCAGGAGATCGGCCGGATCCCGGTCGACTCCATCTACTCCCCGGTGCTCAAGGTCACGTACAAGGTCGAGGCGACCCGTGTCGAGCAGCGCACCGACTTCGACAAGCTGATCGTCGACGTCGAGACCAAGCAGGCCATGCGTCCCCGTGACGCCATGGCGTCGGCCGGCAAGACCCTGGTCGAGCTGTTCGGTCTGGCGCGCGAGCTCAACATCGACGCCGAGGGCATCGACATGGGCCCCTCGCCGACGGACGCGGCCCTGGCCGCCGATCTGGCGCTGCCGATCGAGGAGCTGGAGCTCACGGTCCGCTCGTACAACTGCCTCAAGCGCGAGGGCATCCACTCGGTGGGCGAGCTCGTGGCCCGCTCCGAGGCGGACCTGCTCGACATCCGCAACTTCGGTGCGAAGTCGATCGACGAGGTCAAGGCGAAGCTGGCCGGTATGGGCCTGGCGCTGAAGGACTCGCCTCCCGGCTTCGACCCGACCGCCGCGGCCGACGCGTTCGGTGCGGACGACGACGCGGACGCCGGTTTCGTGGAGACCGAGCAGTACTAGTACGCCTCCGGCTGGGGTGCCCGGTTTTGCTGGGTGCCCCGGGCCGGGCGAGGGCTTTGTCCTCAATCGCCGGACGGGCTTGATTACGGCTCGTACGCGAGGGCTTTGTCCTCGATCGCCGGACGGGCTTGGATTTCGGGCTGAGGCTCGATTTCGAGTGCGGGCGGCGTCTGGAACTTCCGTGGGGCGACCGCCTCACGGGAACTGACACCGGTACCTGATACGGCCGGTGCAGCACACAAGGAGAAAACCATGCCTCAGCCCGCCAAGGGTGCCCGTCTGGGCGGCAGCGCTGCGCACGAGAAGCACCTTCTCAACAACCTCGCGAAGTCGCTGTTCGAGCACGGCCGCATCACCACGACCGAGGCCAAGGCCCGCCGCCTGCGTCCGGTCGCCGAGCGTTTCATCACCAAGGCGAAGAAGGGCGACATCCACAACCGTCGCCTGGTGCTGCAGTCGATCACGGACAAGGGCATCGTGCACACGCTCTTCACCGAGATCGCCCCGCGGTACGAGAACCGCCCCGGTGGTTACACCCGTATCACCAAGATCGGCAACCGTCGTGGCGACAACGCCCCGATGGCCGTCATCGAGCTCGTCGAGGCCCTGACCGTGGCGCAGGCCGCCACCGGTGAGGCCGAGGCAGCCACGAAGCGCGCGGTCAAGGAAGACGCCCTCAAGAAGGACGAGACCCCGGTCGAGTCCGTCGAGGACGCCAAGCCGGCCGAGGCCGAGGAGTCGAAGGACGCCTGAGCGTTCTGAGACCTCTGGACGGGCCCGCATCACCCTTCGGGGCGGTGCGGGCCCGTTCCGTTGTGTGGGGATCTTGAGAGGATCACTGGTGTGAGCGATGTGGTGGAGCCCGGGTCCGTACGGCTGCGGCTGGACCTGGCGTACGACGGCAAGGACTTCTCGGGCTGGGCGAAGCAGACCGGCCGGCGCACCGTCCAGGGAGAGATCGAGGATGCGCTGCGGACCGTCACCCGGTCCACCCGCACCTACGACCTGACCGTGGCCGGGCGCACCGATGCCGGGGTGCACGCCCGGGGCCAGGTCGCGCACGTGGACCTGCCGGTCGAGGTGTGGGCCGAGCACGCGGACAAGGTGCTGCGGCGGATGGCCGGCCGGATGGCGCCCGATGTGCGGATCCGGCGGATCGAGGAGGCACCGGCCGGGTTCAACGCCCGGTTCTCGGCTCTGTGGCGCCGGTACGCCTACCGGGTGGCGGACGGTCCCGGCGGGGTGGACCCCCTGGTGCGCGGTCATGTGCTCTGGCACGACCGGCCGTTGGACGTCGAGGCCATGAACGCGGCCGCTGCGCGCATGACGGGAGAGCACGACTTCGCCGCGTACTGCAAGAAGCGCGAGGGCGCGACGACCATCCGGACGCTGCAGCAGCTGCGCTGGGTACGCGACGAGGCGTCCGGGATCATCACCGGCACCGTCCAGGCCGACGCGTTCTGCCACAACATGGTGCGGGCGCTGGTCGGTTCGATGCTCTTCGTGGGCGACGGACGCCGCCCGTACCCGTGGCCCGCCGAGGTGCTGGCCGCCGGGGTGCGCGATCCCGGGGTGCACGTGGTGCGGCCGCACGGGCTGACGCTGGAGGAAGTCGCCTACCCGGCCGACGAGTTGCTCGCGGCCCGGGCCGTCGAGGCGCGCAACGTCCGTACCCTGCCGGGAGCCGGCTGCTGCTGACGGCGGCTCAGGCGGCCGAACGCCCGCGCCGGCGCACCGCGTGCGTGAGGACGCCGGCCAGGTACAGCGCGGCGCCGCTCAGCACCGATGAGCGGAACCAGCCGACGCGCGGGCTCCACCAGGCGTAGACGGCGGCCGCGCCGATGACGGCCAGCAGGGCGGTACGGATCAGCCACCAGCGGGCCGGCCGCGGGGAGCCGTCCCCCGGGACCGGCGGATGGGCGCCCGCGCCCGTCGTCATCGTGTCGCGCATCCCCGCCAGGATCGAGCGGCGCACCTGCACCCGGGCGCCCGGGATCGCGCCCAGGATCTCGGTGTCCCCGCCGAAGCCCGGCGGGACGGGCGGCAGGCCCAGCGCGGTGACCAGGTCGGCCTGGTGCCGGACCGGATCGCCGGTGGCGCGCAGGATGTGGGCCAGCGGGCGCGGGTCCGCCAGCCGGTACAGCCGCGAGAGCTCCCCGGCGACGGACCGCACATCGGCGTGGTCGGGGGCGGGGGCCTCGGTGTCCCAGGTGTGCGTGGCCGTCGGCCGGCCCTGGTGGAGCGCGGTGATGCGGCTGCGCCCGGGGGAGCGGTGCAGAACCAGGGCGGGCCAGCTCTCCCCCGTCGTGAACGTCTCCGCCGCCGCGGTCAGGGGGTCCTCCGGAAGGAGCGCCGCGCGCCGGCCACGAGCGGCCTCAGGGACCACCTCCACATAGCTGTACCCCTCGCCCGCCGGAGCCGTGCGCAGCGAGAACCCGCAGATCAGCGCGGCCTGGGCGACCTCGGCCGGGGGAGCGGGGACGATCGCCACCGCACGCGGGGCCAGCTCCGCCCAGTCCGGCGCGACGGCGGGCGGCTCGGGCGGGCGGCCGAAGAACGGGATGCCGGACGCGAGGTCCAGCCGGACATCGGACCGGGCTTCGAGGAACTCCGTACGGGGGTCGCCGAGCCGGTTCCACGGGTACTCGGTCGCGTGGACACCGATGGCCCGGAACACGTCGAGGGCCTCGGCCGGCCGGTCCTGCGTGATCAGCAGCAGGGCCAGCTCGTTGCGGAAACCGGCCGCCTCGCGGTCGCCCGAGCCCGCGTAGGTCTCGGAGAGGTCCAGGGCCCGGGTGATGGCCGCGTCGACCTTCGGGCCGTACGGGTCGGGGCCGTCGGGCCCGTCCTCCTCGGACAGCCGGTACTCCAGCGCCGCCTGGAGCGGCAGGGCGTGCAGCTTCGAGCCGGGCGGGGCGGACGCGGCGATCCGCTCCGCGTACCGGAACATCTCCTCGTGCGAGCCGTACCACTTGGCGCACAGATACTGCAGGGCCTGCGCATGGCAGCCGAAGTGGTGCGGATCGCGGGACCCGGCCTCGGCGAGATACGCGTCGAAGACCTCGCGCGGGGCCTGGACCCCACGGGCGTGGGTGAGCGCGATGCGCCAGGGGACCGGATCCGAGGGGTTGCGCTCGGCTGCGGCGCCGATCACCGGGACCGCGTCCTCCAGGAGCGCGAAGAACGCCTGGAACCGGTCGCGCTCCACATCCTTCGCGCGGGCGCTCGTCCGCACCTTCCACGCCTGGTGCAGATGGAGGTCGGCGACGACGAGCAGACCGTCCGGGTCGTCGGGCGACTCGGCCAGCCAGGCGTCCAGCCAGCCGTCGTGGTGCAGCGCGGTCCGGGCCAGCCGGCTCACGTACGCGTCCCGGCGCTCCCACTGGGCGTGCACCCGGGTCGAGGCGAGGAGCTCCCGTGCCGGGCCGTGGTCCCCGGCCGCCGCGGCGGCGAGGGCGGCGCCCAGCGGGGCGTCCGGCGGGTCCAGGGCCACCGCCTCGTCCGGCGCGAGGTCGGCGCCGACGGCATCGCGGTGGCGCAGGATGCGCAGGAAGGCGACCAGGAAGACGAGACGCACAGCAGCGGTCCTCCGCATCCGGGAGAGGTGGCTGAACCGAAGGACGGGCGGATCAGCCGGCCGGGGCGGTGGCGGCCGCCGAGGCCTGGACCTCGCCCCGGTGGCGGATCTGGCGGAACGTGAAGTTGGTCAGGTCGTCGCCGACGGCGAACACGCCCTTGTCGGCCTTGGTGACGTTCTTCCCGCTGGTGAAGCCGCCCACCGTGAAATAGGCGTACCGGCCGTACGAGTTCGCCGTGCGGCGGCAGACCGAACCACCGCGGCAGAAGGTCGGCACACCCGATCCGCTCAGCGAGGCCATGCCGCCGCTGGCCTGCTGGGCGGCCTTCTTGGCCTGGGCCTCCGTCTCGAAGACCGCGAGGCCGATCGTGACGGCCACCCCGCTGCGGCTGTACGTGGCCCGGATGACCTGGTCACAGCCGTTGTTCGCCAGGATCGCGCCGAGCGCGCCCTGAGTGGTGGTCGCGCACTTCGTGGTGCGGTGCGTGGCGCCCTTGGAGTAGGCGCGGTCGCCCATCGTCAGCTTCTTGCCCGGGAAGAAGGCGTCGACCGTGACCGGCGCCCGGTCCTTCCTCACATCGGATATGTAGTCCTTCGGGTCCGGCGGGGGCGGCGGGGCCACCGACGAGAACGACGGCTCGGGCTGCTCCGTCCGGCTCGGCAGATCGGTCGCCGACGGCAGCTCGCTCGCGTTCTTCCCGGCCGAGCCGGCCGGATCGTTCTTGTTGGTCGAGATGACCGCCGTCGCCACGATCGCGGCGACCGCCGCGGTGGCCAGCGCGCCCCCGCCGATCATCAGCCACCGCTTGCGCCTGGCGCGCGCCGCGGACGCCTCGGCCAGCGCCGCCCAGTCCGGAGTCCCAGTGCCCCCGGGCCCCCAGGAGGGCCCCCCTTGCCCAAAGCTCATGCCGCGAATCCTAGACGGAACGTAATCCGGTTGGGCCAGGGCTTCGCCGCCCGTGACAATGCTGTGCATGGGACATCTTGAAGCAGGCCATCTGGAGTACTACCTACCGGACGGGCGGGTACTGCTCGGCGATGCCTCGTTCCGTGTCGCGGACGGTGCCGTCGTCGCCCTCGTCGGGGCGAACGGCGCCGGGAAGACCACGCTGCTGCGGCTGCTCGCCGGGGAGATCCAGCCGCACGGCGGCTCGGTCTCGGTGAGCGGCGGGCTCGGCGTGATGCAGCAGTTCGTCGGTTCCGTGCGCGACGAGCGCACCGTGCGTGACCTGCTGGTCTCCGTCGCCCAGCCCCGCATCCGCGAGGCCGCGCAGGCCGTCGACCGGGCCGAGGAGCTGATCCTCACCGTCGACGACGAGGCCGCGCAGATGACGTACGCGCAGGCGCTCAGCGACTGGGCGGAGGTGCGCGGGTACGAGGCCGAGACGGTCTGGGACATGTGCACCATGGCGGCGCTCGGCATTCCGTACGAGAAGGCCCAGTTCCGCGAGGTGCGCACGCTGTCCGGCGGTGAGCAGAAGCGGCTGGTGCTGGAGGCGCTGCTGCGCGGGCCCGACGAGGTGCTGCTGCTCGACGAGCCGGACAACTATCTGGACGTGCCCGGCAAGCGCTGGCTGGAGGAGAAGCTGAAGGAGACCCGTAAGACGGTCCTCTTCGTCTCCCACGACCGGGAGCTGCTGTCCCGCGCCGCGGAGAAGATCGTCAGCGTCGAGCCCAGCCCGGCCGGCAGTGACGTCTGGGTGCACGGTGCCGGATTCGACACGTACCACGAGGCCCGCAAGGAACGGTTCGCCCGCTTCGAGGAACTGCTGCGCCGCTGGGAGGAGGAGCACGCCCGGCTGAAGGCGCTCGTCCTGCGGATGCGGCAGCAGGCGGCGAACAGCCCCGACATGGCGAACCGCTACCACGCGATGCAGACCCGCTTCAAGAAGTTCGAGGACGCCGGCCCGCCGCCGGAGCCGCCGCGCGAGCAGGAGATCAAGATGCGGCTGCGCGGCGGGCGGACCGGGGTGCGGGCCGTGACCTGCACGAACCTGGAGCTCACCGGGCTGATGAAACCGTTCGACCTGGAGATCTACTACGGGGAGCGGGTCGCCGTCCTCGGGTCCAACGGGTCGGGCAAGTCGCACTTCCTGCGGCTGCTGGCGGGCGAGCCGGTCGCGCACACGGGGGAGTGGAAGCTCGGGGCGAGGGTGGTGCCCGGGCACTTCGCGCAGACCCACGCCCATCCGGAGCTCCTCGGCAAGACGCTCGTCGAGATCCTGTGGACGGAGCACGCCAAGGACCGGGGCGGGGCGATGTCCGTGCTGCGGCGGTACGAGCTGGAGCGGCAGGGGGACCAGCCGTTCGAGAAGCTGTCCGGCGGACAGCAGGCCCGCTTCCAGATCCTCCTCCTGGAACTGGCCGGCACGACCGCGCTGCTGCTGGACGAGCCGACCGACAACCTTGACCTGGAGTCGGCCGAGGCGCTCCAGGACGGGCTGGAGGTCTACGACGGCACGGTGATGGCCGTCACCCACGACCGCTGGTTCGCGAAGTCCTTCGACCGGTACCTGGTCTTCGGGTCGGACGGTGTCGTCCGGGAGTCGACGGAGCCGGTGTGGGACGAGCGACGGGTCGCGCGGGCGCGGTAGCTCCGCTGCTTGGGGGTTCGCCTCTGTCCGGTGGGTGGGGGTGGGGGCCCTCCGGGGCGTCTCCTCAAAAACTGGCGTGGCCACCCGAGACGTTGCGGGGGCCGGGTAGTACGCCATTTTTCTGCGGGGACGCCCCTGCACGCCCCCACCCACTCTCGCGTGCGTCTGAACACCGGCGGTACGAACGCCGCAGACGCTCGGCGGCCGGGTCCGGGGCCGTGCAGGGGAGTCCCCGCAGGACGACGAACACATACCGGGCTCCCGCTGCGTGGGACTGGAAACGTTCGTCGTCTGAGGAGACGCCCCGGAGGGGCACCGGACCCCCACCCACCGGGGCAGGCGCCCCCGGGTCGCGGGGAACCCGCACACACCAAGCCCGTCCGGCGATTGAGGACGGAACCCCGCCACCCGGACCGGGGCGACCCGTTTTGACCCGTCCGGGGGCAGGCGGGTACTGTCGGGGATTGTTATACGTATTGGCTTCGTCGTTCTCACGCGAAGGGCCCTTACGTAGGTTCCCTGGAGCAGTTACCAGTGGTTCGCATACGGGCAGCGTCCCCGGCACTGTGAGCCCCAGCTGCATATCGCTTCAGAGGTGCCGTGTGTCTGGACCCCATCCACTGAAGAAGCGAAGGCTACGAAGTGCGTACGTACAGCCCCAAGCCCGGCGATGTCACTCGCCAGTGGCACATCATTGACGCCGAGGACATCGTCCTGGGCCGTCTGGCCACCACGGCTGCGAACCTCCTCCGAGGCAAGCACAAGGCGATCTACGCCCCCCACATGGACATGGGCGACTTCGTCATCATCATCAACGCCGACAAGGTTCACCTGTCGGGCAACAAGAAGACCCAGAAGATGGCGTACCGCCACTCCGGGTTCCCGGGTGGTCTCCGCTCCGTTCGTTACGACGAGCTCCTCGCGAAGAACCCCGAGAAGGCCGTCGAGAAGGCCATCAAGGGCATGATCCCCAAGAACACCCTGGGCCGCCAGATGATCTCGAAGCTGAAGGTCTACGCGGGCGACCAGCACCCGCACGCTGCGCAGCAGCCGGTCCCGTACGAGATCACCCAGGTCGCGCAGTAGTTCCGGCCTCCCCCCAAAGACGTAAAGAAAGATCTGAGGAGAATCGTGGCCGAGACCACTGCAGAGACCCCCGTCACCGAGGGCGAAGAGACCTTCGCCGAGGTGACCACCTTCGAGTCGGAGGTCCCCGTCGAGGGTGAGTACACCTCCGAGTCGCTCGCGGGCCGCTTCGGCGACCCGCAGCCCGCGGCCGGCCTTGGCCGTCGCAAGAACGCCATTGCCCGCGTCCGGATCATCCCGGGCACCGGCAAGTGGAAGATCAACGGTCGCACCCTTGAGGACTACTTCCCCAACAAGGTGCACCAGCAGGAAGTCAACGAGCCCTTCAAGGTTCTCGAGCTCGACGGTCGCTACGACGTCGTGGCCCGCATCTCGGGTGGCGGTGTCTCCGGTCAGGCCGGCGCGCTGCGTCTCGGTGTGGCCCGCTCGCTGAACGAGGCGGACGTGGACAACAACCGCGCCACGCTGAAGAAGGCCGGCTTCCTCTCCCGCGACGACCGTGCGGTCGAGCGCAAGAAGGCCGGTCTCAAGAAGGCCCGTAAGGCCCCGCAGTACAGCAAGCGCTAAACCGCCTGCTCATCCGCGTTACACGTTCGCCCCGGCGGCACTCCTCGTGCTGCCGGGGCGTTCGTTTATTGAGAGCCTCGGGCATATAACGGCATAAGGCGTTCATAGGCTTGTTGGTTACTTAGTCTGAATTTTTGCGTTTCGGAGCACCTTCGGAGGACACCAGTGGGACGACTCTTCGGCACGGACGGCGTGCGCGGTGTCGCCAATGCGGACCTGACGGCCGAGCTCGCGCTCGGCCTGTCGGTCGCGGCGGCGCACGTACTGGCCGAGGCAGGCACCTTCGAGGGCCATCGGCCGACGGCCGTGGTCGGCCGCGACCCCCGCGCCTCCGGAGAGTTCCTGGAGGCCGCCGTGGTGGCCGGCCTCGCCAGCGCGGGCGTCGACGTCCTGCGCGTCGGCGTGCTGCCGACGCCGGCCGTGGCGTACCTCACCGGCGTCCTGGGCGCCGACATCGGGGTGATGCTCTCCGCCAGCCACAACGCCATGCCGGACAACGGTGTCAAGTTCTTCGCCCGCGGCGGCCACAAGCTCGCCGACGAGCTGGAGGACCGCATCGAGACGGTCTACGAGCAGCACCGCACCGGTGAGCCGTGGGCCCGTCCCACGGGCGCGGGTGTGGGCCGGATCAGCGACTACGCCGAGGGCTTCGACCGGTACGTCGCTCACCTCATCGGCGTACTGCCCAACCGCCTCGACGGCCTGAAGGTCGTCCTGGACGAGGCGCACGGCGCCGCCGCCCACGTCTCGCCCGAGGCGTTCGCACGGGCCGGCGCCGAGGTCGTCACGATCGGCGCCGAGCCGGACGGCCTCAACATCAACGACGGCTGCGGCTCCACGCACCTGGGGCTGCTCCGCGCCGCCGTCGTCGAGCACGGGGCCGACCTCGGCATCGCGCACGACGGTGACGCCGACCGCTGCCTGGCCGTGGACGCGGCGGGCGAGGAGATCGACGGCGACCAGATCCTGGCCGTGCTCGCCCTCGCCATGCGCGAGGCCGGACAGCTGCGCAAGGACACCGTGGTCGGCACCGTGATGTCGAACCTCGGCTTCAAGATCGCCATGGAGCGCGAGGGCATCCAGCTCGTCCAGACCGCGGTCGGCGACCGCTACGTCCTGGAGTCGATGAAGGCCGAGGGCTACGCCCTGGGCGGCGAGCAGTCCGGTCACGTCATCGTGCTGGACCACGCCACGACCGGCGACGGCACGCTGACCGGCCTGATGCTGGCGGCCCGGGTCGCCGCGACCGGCCGTTCGCTCGCCGAGCTGGCCGGGGTGATGGAGCGCCTGCCCCAGGTGCTCGTCAACGTCCCGGACGTCGACAAGTCCCGCGTGAGCACCTCCCCCGAGCTGGCCACGGCCGTCGCCGAGGCCGAGCGCGAGCTGGGTGCCACCGGCCGCGTACTGCTGCGCCAGTCGGGCACGGAGCCGCTGGTACGGGTGATGGTCGAGGCGGCCGACATCGAGCAGGCGCGTGCCGTGGCCGGCCGGCTGGCCGATGTGGTGAAGTCCGCGCTGGGCTGATCCGCCCCCGCTTCCCGGAAAGGGCCCGGCCTCACGGCCGGGCCCTTTCCGCGTCCGGTGCCGGGCGGACGCAGCCCAGCGCGTCGATGATGCGGGTCAGGTCCTCCGGCGCCGCCGCGAGGCGGACCGGCTCGCCCGCGTCGTCCAGCTCGGCGATGTGCCAGCCCCTCGGGACGCTGTCGCCGTCGCTGCCCCTGGCCCGCCGTACTCGGGTGACGGTGAGCCGCTCCGCGGGGATCCGCCGGGCCGCGAACCTGCCCGGGCCGGGGTGGGGCGTCACCGCGGGCGGGCCGTCGCCGAGGACGATGTGGGTGCCGAAGCCGTGCGGGTTGTAGTCGGTGTGATCGAGGAAGCGGGCGGCCAGGAAGTGGTCCGCCTGTTCCAGAGTGGTGGTGGGCGGGGTGTCGCCTGGTGTACGGATGCGGGTGGCGCGCCAGGCCGCAGTGAACATCCCCAGGCTGACCGCCGTGCCCGCGGCGGCCCAGGTGAGGGTCACGGGCGAGTCGAGCGGTTCCGTGGGCCGGAGATAGCAGAGCGGCATCAGCCACAGGGCCGTACCCACGAGCGCGGCCGCGAACGGCAGGGCCGAGGGCAGGACGTCGTCGTCCGGCAGCCGTCGCCCGCGGCGGCGCAGCAGCAGCCGGGCGCCGGGGTAGCCCGCGGCGAGGGCGCATCCGGCCGCGACGACGGCCACGTCCCCGGCGCCGGTGAAGTGATCGCGCCACACGTGGTCGTTGGTGGCGACCGCCCGCACCCGGTGCCGCCAGACGGTCAGTTCGACGCGGTCACCGGGGTGGAACCCCGCGGCGCCGTCCTGGGAGACCCCGAGCCGTTCCAGCGGCCGGCCGTCGGCGAAGTACAGCCAGCTGCGCTGGTTTCCCCGGCTGATCTTCGTCCGTGCGATCACGGCGTGCTGGGTGCTCAGGCACTCGCCCCGCTCCGTGGCGGGCGTGGCGGCGGTGCAGGGGACGGCGGCCGTCCACGCCCGCTTCTCCGCCCCGACGGACGGGACGAACGACGCGGCCAGGCCCGCGCCCGCGAGCAGCAGCACGCACACGAGCCACAGCACGGCCGTGCTGTGCCCGGCGGCCCGGCCGGTGATGACGGGCACGTGGTCCGACTCGGGGTCTCCGTGGCGGCGGTGCAGCGCGCGGAGCGCGGCCAGCTTCGCGTCGAACTCCGCGCGGTCCCCGGACGTCCCGCTCATCGGCAGCGGCAGCCGCCGCGTGTGGCCGTCGCGCAGCAGCACACTGACCCGGCGGATCTCCTGGTTCCGCCCGTACTGGAGGTACGTGCGCAGGTCGGCGATGTCGGGCCAGGCCATGTCGCGCCGGCGCAGCAGCGTCCGGGAGTGCACGCCGTACTCGTCCGCGCCGACCCGGGAGGTGGCCGCGTACGCGCAGAGGACGGACAGGAGCGCGAGCGACAGGCCCACGGTGATCCACACGGCCAGGGGCCCGCGCCCGTACCGGGCGCCCACCGCGGCCAGACCCGAGCCGGCCGCGCCGAACGCGGCGAACCACCACAGGGCGCGCCTCCTGACGGGGCGGCAGAGTACTTCCGGGGCATCGGCCATGCCCGGAATCGTGTCACCGGCCGGGCTGTTGGCGCAGGGGGAGTGTTCGGCAGTCCCGGAGTGCGCCACCTTGCCGGTCCGTGACGCGTTCTTTCGGTCGTGCGGCCGGTCAGCTGTGGCCGGTCACCTGCCGGCCACCGTTCCCGGTCGCGCGGCGGCGCATCGCGTTCCACAGTGCCCGCTGGACCAGCAGCGTCAGCGTCCCCGCGACCACGATGCCGCCCAGGTTGGCGAGGAGTTGCTGGGTGGAGCCCGTCATCTGGCTGTAGTCGCTGTAGCTGAACGCCACCGCGGCGTTGGCCGCGGCGGGCACGGTCGTCACGGAGATCGCGACACCGATCAGCGCCCCGGACTTCGCCGAGGTCAGCGAGAGCGTCCCGGCGATGCCCGCGAGGAACGCCACCACGAACGACATCCAGTCCGGCTGCCAGATGAACGCCGTGTTGGGCCGGGGCGCCTCGATCATCGAGGGGGAGAACAGCCCGAAGACGTCCATCAGCCAGGCGAAGCCGGCGGTCAGCACCATGGCCGCGGCGAACCCGCCGACCAGCGCCCACAGCGACCGCGCCGCCAGCCGCGGGGCGCGCTGCACCAGGGCCGTGGAGATCCCGGCCAGCGGCCCGAACTCCGGGCCCACCGCCATCGCGCCCACGATCAGGATCGCGTTGTCGAGCATCACACCGCAGGCCGCGAGCATCGTCGCCACCGACAGGAACGCCACGTAGGTGACGCTGAACGTCGACTCCTCGTGGGTGGCGTCCGTCAGCTCCTCCCACAGCACCGCGTCCGAGCCCTCGCCCGGCGCGTCCTCCTCGGCCCGGTCGGCCCTCGCGGAGAGCGTCAGATCCATGTTCTCGACGGTGATCGAGCCGTACTCGTCGACCCCGAGCCGCCGCAGCGCCCCGATCAGCTCGTCGCCGGCCTCACGCGCCACGTCGCACAGCACCACGTCGCCCACCGGGTCGCGCGCGACCCCCGGCAGTACCGCGAGGTGGGCGGTGCCGACCGTACGCTCCAGGAGGCCCACCACCTCGTCCGTACGGTCGGCGGGGACGATCAGGCGCAGATGCAGCACGGTGCACCCTTTCCGGAGTCAGAGCTTGCGCAGTGACAGCCGCTGGACCTTGTGGTCCGGCCCCTTGCGCAGGACCAGCGTGGCACGGCCCCGCGTCGGCGCGACGTTCTCCACCAGATTGGGCTTGTTGATGGTCCGCCACATCGTCGCCGCGTACTCCATCGCCTCCGCCTCGGAGACCTGCGTGTACTTGCGGAAGTACGAGGACGGGTCCTGGAACGCCGTGGCGCGCAGCTTGCGGAAGCGGTTGAGGTACCAGGTCTCGATGTCCTCGGGCCGCGCGTCCACGTACACGCTGAAGTCGAAGTAGTCGGCGAGCCCGACCCGGGTGCGGCCGTCCTTGCCGGGCAGCGCGGGCTGCAGCACGTTCAGCCCCTCGACGATGAGGATGTCGGGCCGCCGTACGGTGAGCCGCTCACCGGGCACGATGTCGTAGATCAGGTGCGAGTAGACGGGGGCCGTCACCTCGTCCTTGCCCGCTTTGATGTCGGCGACGAAGCGGGTCAGGGCGCGCCGGTCGTACGACTCGGGGAAGCCCTTGCGCGACATCAGCCCGCGCGCGTGGAGCTCCTTCATCGGCAGCAGGAACCCGTCCGTGGTCACCAGCTCCACCCGCGGGTGCTCCGGCCAGCGGGCCAGCAGCGCCTGGAGGATTCGGGCACTGGTGGACTTCCCCACCGCGACACTGCCCGCGACCCCTATGACGAACGGGGTCCCGCGCTGCGCCCCGTGCCCGTTGCCCGCGTCCCCGAGGAAGGTGTTCAGGGCGCCGCGCAGTCCGGACGTGGCCTGGACGTACAGATTGAGGAGGCGCGAGAGCGGCAGGTAGACGTCCCGCACCTCGTCGAGGTCGATGACGTCCCCGAGCCCGCGCAGCCGCTCCACCTCGTCGGCGGTCAGCGGCAGCGGCGTCTTGTCGCGCAGTGCGCTCCACTCCGCCCGGGAGAGGTCGACGTACGGCGTCGCGGCGGGCTCGGCGCGTCGGCTCGTGCTCCGTGTCGGCGAAGTGATCACGGGTTCATTGTTGCGGGAGTTCGACGGATGTTCGAACGGAGTGGGGGGTGGGCTCGGTCACGTGTGACGGCGTCCATGATCACCCCGCGCGGGGTGCCGGGCCGGGCCGTTGGTACTCTGCCGCCCCGCCGATCGGCCGGTGACGGTCAGGGACGGCGGATCCCTCCTTTCTTACGCAGCAACGAGGTGCGCATGAGAACAGCAGGCAGAACCGGCGCCGTGGTCGCCGTCGCGGGGGCACTCGCCCTCGTGCCGATCACGGCGCCGACGGCGCAGGCCGCCGACACCGGGATCACGGTGTCGCGGATCGTCGTGAACGGCGGCAGGCCCGTCGTGGTGGGAACGCACGACGTGCAGGAACCACCGGTCACCTTCCGGATCACCCTTCCGTCCGGATACAGCACCGCGCATTCCTCCGGGTACACCGCGGAACCGTTCCTGTACCACGACACCACCCCCAAGGCGGGCGCGGACTCCGGCGGTCTCCACATGGGCATCTACACCTGTTACGAGACGAGCTCCCGGATCGCGGACTGCGAGGGCACCCTGCGCATCGATCCGTACTACCGCGTGGACTCGAACAACGACGCGACGACCTGGAAGGTCGCCGTCGTGGCGAGGCTCTGGAAGACCAGCGGCGGGCTCAAGGCCGAGGAGTTCACGGCGACGTCGGGGCGTGTCCAGATCAAGCGCTGGGCCAGGGCGACGGTCAACGCCTCGCCGGAGCCGGTGACCAGGGGGAAGACGCTCACCGTGACCGGCGGCCTCACGCGTGCCGACTGGGTGAAGCACAAGTACACCGGTGTCGCCGCGGGTCTGGCCAGGCTGCAGTTCTGCAAGAAGGGCAGCTCGGTCTACACCACGGTGAAGTCGGTGCGGTCGAGCTCCACGGGGGCGCTGAGGACGACCGTCAAGGCGTCCGCCGACGGCTACTGGCGCTGGAGCTTCGGAGGCTGGGACACCACGGGCGGCGCCACCTCAACCGCCGACTACGTCGACGTGCGCTGAGCCGGCAGCGGTAGCGCACAACGGAAAGAGGCCGGCCCGGCGCACAGCGCGCCGGGCCGGCCTCTCTCGCGTCGTACTAGTCCGTACCGGACTCCATCGCCGCGCGGTCCAGCATCTCGTCGGCCTCGGAGACCTCGCCCCGGGAGGCGATGGCCTGGGCGCCGCCCTCGGGCAGGGAGCCGATCAGGCCGGTCGCGGCGGCCTGGGCCGCGCCGATGGCCGGGTTGGCGGTGCCGATCAGGCCGAGGCCCGCGTACTGCTCCAGCTTGGCGCGGGAGTCGGCGATGTCGAGGTTCCGCATCGTGAGCTGGCCGATCCGGTCGACCGGGCCGAACGCGGAGTCCTCGGTGCGCTCCATGGACAGCTTGTCCGGGTGGTAGCTGAACGCCGGGCCCGTCGTGTCGAGGATCGAGTAGTCCTCGCCGCGCCGCAGCCGCAGGGTCACCTCGCCGGTGACGGCGGTGCCGACCCAGCGCTGGATCGACTCACGCACCATGAGCGCCTGCGGGTCCAGCCAGCGGCCCTCGTACATGAGGCGGCCGAGCCGCCGGCCCTCGTTGTGGTACTGGGCGAGGGTGTCCTCGTTATGGATCGCGTTGACCAGGCGCTCGTACGCGGCGTGCAGCAGGGCCATGCCCGGGGCCTCGTAGATGCCGCGGCTCTTGGCCTCGATGATCCGGTTCTCGATCTGGTCCGACATGCCCATGCCGTGGCGGCCACCGATGGTGTTCGCCTTCATCACCAGGTCGACGGCGGAGTCGAACTTCTCGCCGTTGATGGTGACCGGGCGGCCCTGGTCGAAGCCGATCGTGACGTCCTCGGTCTCGATCTCGACCGACGGGTCCCAGAACTTCACACCCATGATCGGGTCGACGGTCTCCACACCGGTGTTCAGGTGCTCCAGGGTCTTCGCCTCGTGGGTGGCGCCCCAGATGTTGGCGTCGGTGGAGTACGCCTTCTCCGTGCTGTCGCGGTAGGGCAGGTCATGGGCGACCAGCCACTCCGACATCTCCTTGCGGCCGCCGAGCTCCGTCACGAAGTCCGCGTCCAGCCAGGGCTTGTAGATCCGCAGGTGCGGGTTGGCGAGGAGACCGTAGCGGTAGAACCGCTCGATGTCGTTGCCCTTGTACGTGGAGCCGTCGCCCCAGATCTGTACGTCGTCCTCGAGCATCGCCCGCACCAGGAGCGTGCCGGTGACGGCGCGGCCGAGCGGCGTGGTGTTGAAGTACGCCCGCCCGCCCGAGCGGATGTGGAACGCCCCGCAGGTGAGCGCCGCCAGCCCCTCCTCGACGAGCGCCGCACGGCAGTCGACCAGCCGCGCCAGCTCGGCGCCGTAGGCCTTGGCACGGCCGGGCACGGAGGCGATGTCCGGCTCGTCGTACTGACCGATGTCGGCTGTGTAGGTGCACGGGACAGCGCCCTTGTCGCGCATCCACGCGACCGCGACCGAGGTGTCGAGGCCGCCCGAGAAGGCGATGCCGACGCGCTCGCCGGCGGGCAGGGAGGTGAGGACCTTAGACATAGGAAGATTATGCATCATCCCGCATGGTCATGCAACACGGAGTGGGTGCGGTGCGCCCGACGCACCGGCAGCCGCGTTTCAGCTGCGGACTATGCCCGCCCTGCGTGCGGCGGCCAGCCATTGAGGGAATTCCTGAAGCAGCTGGTTGTACAGATCCGCGTCGTCCAGATGCTTAGGAGACGGGCCGGCGGCGAAGAACCCCGCGTTGTCGATGATGCGCCTTCCGGGTACGGGAAGCTCGTCCAGCTTCCGGAGAAACCGGAAGTCGTCATAGCCGAAACCGATGAACTGCCAGAAGATCGGCAGTTTCGCCGCCGTGCACAGGACGTGCTCGGCCGCGGCCTTGGAGGTGGGGGAGCCGTCGGTCTGGAAGACGACGAGTGCCGGGGCGGTCGCGCCGCAGGATGTGTGGTGATCGATGACAGCCTGCATGGCCACGTGGTAGTTGGTACGCCCCATGTGCCCCATGGATTCGTGCAGAGGGTTTATGCGGTCGCGGTAGGCGTCGAGGCTGATCTCGGCGGTTCCGTCGATATCGGTGGAGAAGAAGACGACGGGCACCACGCCGTCGTCGTCGAGGTGGGCGGCCAGAGCGAGGGTCTGTTCAGCGAGGTGCTGCACCGAGCCGTCTCGGTAGTACGGACGCATGCTCCCGGAGCGGTCAAGCACGAGATAGACGGCGGCACGTTCCCCGCTGACCCGGTGTTTCGCCAGCGAGACGGCGGCGGTCTTGTAGAGGCTGACGAGGCCGGGGGCGCTTCCTGCGACGTGCTCCAGGCCGACGGCGGCTGTCGGCGCTTTGGGCCGCTTGCGGTAGTCGATGCTCATGCGGCGTGATTGTTCTCGTCCCCCGCTCCGGACGCATGGCTTTCATTGAATTGCTCATGGCCGGGGTGGAGTCCGAGCCTGCTGCGATCCCTGCACGCACGGTCGGCTGCGATCGCCGGGCGCGGCGACTACGCCGTAGCGGACAGCTCCCAGTTGCACTCGGCACAGTTCCCCGGTGCGGGTGCTCTGAACGCGCGGTCGCAGCCGTCGCAGTTCTGCAGCGGGTCGTAGAGCGGTGACCGCCCAGCCGCCGGGAGGGCTGCCGGGAGCAGTGCGGTGAGTCGGTGGGCGAGGAATTTCGGCGGGTACTTCAGTGGGACGGGGAGGTCCGACGTGAGCGCCTGGCCGATGGACGCGGGGGTGGCGCCGCGTTCGAGCCAGGTGGCGACTGCGGGCGCGAGCGTCCGGATGTTGTCCTCCGACAGCACGATCTCCTTCACGTCCTCGTGGAGGCGCAGCAGGAGGGCCGTCGCGATGCGATGCAGGTCCAGGGCAGGAGTCTCCGGCCGGGGGAGGGGAGGAGGGGGCGGCTTGGGGGCGGGCGCGGGGGCGGGGTGAGTGGGGTTCGGGGGTGTTGCGGGCGTCTGGACTTCGCACAGTTCAACGGCCCTTGCCGGGCGGGTTGTTCGCGTAACCGTCAAGCCAGGCGGCTGGTTGTACGACGTCGTGCGCGTGGCGATGCGACCGTTCGGCAGGCGCTCGCGGGTGCGCTTCAGGTAGCCGTGGGTCTCCAGTTCGCGCAGCGCTCCCGCGATGCGGGTCTCGCTCTCCGGGAAGCGTTGGACCAGGCATTTGATGCCGACCTTCGCCCCGGCGGGCAGCGACTGGATGTGTGTGGCCAGGCCGATCGCGGTCAGGGAGAGCTCGCGGTGCTGGGCCAGGTGGTTGCCCACGACGGTGAAGTGGCTCGCGTGGCGCACGTTCACGTGGACGATGCCGCCGCCGGACGGGGCGCGGGAAGGGGAGATAACCTGCTGGGTATCCATCGGGAAGCGTTCTCTTCCGTGGTGGTCAGGCCCTCGCTCGGGATGGCAATCCCGGCGGGGGCCGTCACAGTCTGTGGTTCGGTTTCGTGAGCATATGCCAGGCAACCGGGGCGAAATCCAGCCCAGTTGGCGAACCTCACCCGTGCGAGTGACGGGCCCTCGCGGCTGCGCTCGCGGGCGCGCGGGGGCCTGCTGAGGTCCGCCCGGGTGGGTTGGGTTTGGTTGATTTCTTCTTCCCAAAGGACTTGAAAGCTTTTTACGTCGTGGGCCGCCGGGTCGCGGTCGGCCGGGTCGCCCTCCATCGCGTCGCGCTCGACCGGGTCGTGGTCGTCACGATCCGGTGAGTGCGATTTCCGCCCAGACGGTCTTTCGGGGGAAGGGCCCCTGTTCTACGCCCCAGCGCGTGGCCAGCGCCTCGACCACCAGCAGTCCTCGCCCGCCCTCGTGTGCGGCGTCCTGTTCCTGGGCGCGGGGGAGTTGATCGCCGCGCGCGTCCGCGACCTCGATACGCAGCGTGTCCCCGTTGACCGTGAGCAGGACGCGGAAGTCCCGCCCGGGTACGTATCCGTGGAGTGCCGCATTGGCCGCCAGTTCGGCGACGACATGGCTCGCGTCGTCCAGCGGCAGCCCCCAGGAACGGAGCTGCTCGGTGGCCAGCAGGCGGGCGAGTCGGGCGCCCCGACGGGTCGCGGAGAGCTGGACGGCGAACTGGCCGGCGCGGGCACGCGGTTGGGTGGTTTCTCGGTTCACGTCACTCAGCGTGTCCGCCCGTGGCTACGCTGAACAGCATCGACGCGTGTACGGACGGTGACTGTCCAGCGGTTGTGCGGACCTGTCCCACGCGTACAGCGGGCGGGTGCCGTTCACGGGTGGAGGCGGGTGGCGTATGGGTGTCAACGACGGTACGGACGGGTCCGAATGGGATGTTGAACCCGAGGACGATTCGGGCGCGGTGATCGCGGCGGTCGGCCGGCAGATCCGGCTCTGGAGGGAGGCGGCTGGTTTACGCGCGGCGGAGTTGGGCGAGGCGATCGGGTTCGGGGAGAACCTGGTCTACAAGGTGGAGGCCGGGACGCGGATTCCAAAGCCGGAGTTCCTGGACCGTGTGGACGAGGCGGTCGGCGCGGGAGGCAAGATCTCCGCGATGAAGCAGGATGTGGCGGAGGCGCGGTACCCGAAGAAGGTCCGGGATCTGGCGAAGCTGGAGGCCGAGGCGGTGGAGCTCGGGTCTTACAGCAGCGATGTCGTGGACGGCTTGTTGCAAACCGAGGCCTATGCTCGCGCCCTGTTCGGTGAACGGGTGCCGGCGTTCTCCGAGGGTGAAGTCGAGCGCCGGGTGGCCGCGCGCGTGCACCGCCAGGGCGTGCTCGGACGGGCTCCCGCGCCGTTGCTGACGTTTGTCCAGGAGGAAGCAGTCCTGCGGCGGCCCACCGGAGGCAGAATGGTTTTGCGCGGCCAACTCGAACGCATGCTGGAATTGAGCATGCTGAGGCATGTCGAAATTCAGGTCATGCCCACAGATACGGAGGAGCACGCGGGGCTGGATGGCTCGCACCGGGTGTTGAAGCTGAAGGACGGAACTGCTGTGGCTCACAACGAGGTCCAGCTCACCAGCCGTTTGATCAGCGATCCCAAGGAAGTCCAGATCCTTGAGATGCGCTACGGACTGATCCGGGCCCAAGCCCTCACGCCTCGGCTGTCGCGGGCCTTCATCGAGAAGCTACTTGGAGAGACATGATTGGCAAGCCGCAAGCCGGAGCAGCTTCCGGACTGACGTGGTTCAAGAGCAGCTACAGCACGGCCGACGGCCCCTCCTGCGTCGAGGTGGCAACCGCCCCCACCACCATCCACGTCCGCGACTCGAAGAACATCCCCGGCCCCGCACTCGGCTTCGCCCCGGGCGTCTGGGCCGACTTCGTCGCGTACGCGTCGGCCCACTGACCACAGGGCCGACATCCCCCGAGGGCCTGCGGCGCACATCCGGGCCGCAGGCCGGCCAGGTAGTCGGTCATCAACTGGCCTACCTGGACCGGTTGCGCGTTCCTCCGCCCCGGCGTCGATATGCCCTGCGCCCCGCGAGGAGGCCTGACCCGGGCCCGTCCGTTCCGTTCAGAACACGCCCAAGACCTTGCAGGCGATGAAGGGAACGGGGATCAACGCCGCCGTTCCGAGCCAGAGGCGCGTCGACCAGCCCTCCTGGCGCGGCATGAGGACATCGATCACGACCGCCATGGCCAGGATGACGAGACCGCTGAGCCCGGCGCCCCATATGTCGACAGGTGAGGCGGCGTAGGGGGCGGTGTCGTAGCTGGTGGCCCCGGCGGACTGGTCCCCGTGGTCCGGTGGTGAGAGGTACGTCGTCAGCCACAGGATGTACCGGAAGGGGAGGATCGCGAACACCCCGAGGGTGAGATTGGCACCGGCGGCGACCCACGGGCCGCCTCCGGCCCGGCGCGCGCGACCGGTACCCGCGTCAGCTTCCTGCATGTCCATGTCCGCGTCCCCCTACGGCTACGGCTTGTCGTACCGCCGTAGATGATCAGGGGCGCCTCGGTGGTTCCGCCGGAGCCGGGCGTGCTCCAACTCCACCCGGTGAAGTAGGAACCGCTCAAAGTATGAGCCACTCCTGCTTTGTGGCGGGCGCTCTCCGCTACCCCCGGAACGGCCGGTACGTCAGTTGCTTCACGCGCCGCAGGAACGGCATCGACTCCACGTGCTCGACGCCCTCCAGTCCGCCCAGGCGCTCGCTCAGGTACCGGTACAGGTGGCCCGTGTCGCGGGTGATCACCACCGCCACCAGGTTGGACGGGCCCGTGGTCGCCGCCGCGTACGCGACCTCCGGGTGGGTGGCGAGTGCCTCGCCCACCGCGTTGAGGGCGCGGGGTGCGGCCGTGATGCACAGCATCGTCGGGTGGCGGAAGCCGAAGGGGGCGGCGTCGAACTCGACGTCGATGTACAGCGCGCCCGAGGCCACCAGCTGGGCCATGCGGCGCTTGACCGCCGACTCGGAGCGGCCCGTGGCCTTCTGGAGTTCGGGGTACGTGGCCCTGCCGTCCTCCTCCAGGGCGGCGACCAGTGCTTCGTCCTCGGCGGTGATGACCGCCGGGCCGGGGTGGTCCGGGAGGGGTGCGGTGGGGGCGAGCGCGGCTGCCTGGCCGGGGGAGAGGGCGCCGCTCTTGTGGAGCCAGCCGGACGGGCCGCCGTAGAAGCGGTGCAGGAGCTGGTGGGCGCGGATGTCGACGATGTGCGGGGTGCGCGGCAGCTTGCCGAGGAGCAGGTCGTCGGCGTCGTCCCGGGAGCGGACGTTGGCCGTGCACGTCACCTCCGTACCGCCCGAAGTGAGGCCGATCCAGGCCGTGTCCGGGCGCTTCGCCAGTGCCTCCGCGATGGCCGTCGCGCCCTCGGGCGCGCAGCGCACCCGCAGCAGCCAGTGGTCCAGCCGGTCCTCGGCGGCCGCGCAGCGGACCCCGACGACCCTGAGGGCCGCATCCGCCCGCAGTCTGCGGAAGCGGCGCGCCACCGTCTGGTCGGAGACGCCGAGCACGGCCGCGATCCGGCTGAACGGGGCGCGGGCGTCCAGCTCCAGGGCGTGCAGGAGCTGGAGGTCGAGGGGGTCGCCCACGGTGTTGGATTCCATGAGGTCTGGCCCCTTCGGTGTCGGATTCCGGCGCTTAACGCTCACTGGCTGGGGGGTTCGGCCGCCCCTCTCCGATCGTACGGGAGTGGCAGCCGGCCACGGACGAATGCGTACAGGGAGAAAGACATGCGTAAGTGGGGGCCGCTCACCGCGGTCTGTCTGGGGACGTTCATGCTGCTGCTGGACGTCACGATCGTCATCGTGGCGCTGCCCGACATGGCACGGGTGCTGGACGCGTCGCTCTCCGATCTCCAGTGGGTCATCGACGGGTACGCGCTCGCGCTCGCCGCGCTGCTGCTCGGCATCGGGGCCGCGGCCGATCTGCTCGGGCGGCGCCGGGTCCATGTCGTGGGCGTCGGGCTCTTCGCCCTCGCCTCGCTGGCCTGCGGGCTCGCCTCGTCGCCGGCGGTGCTGGTCGCCGCGCGCGGGGTCCAGGGGGTGGGCGCGGCCGCGATGTTCGCGACCACGCTGCCGTTGCTCGCCTCGGTGTACCGGGGGCGGGACCGGTCCGTCGCGCTCGGGCTGTGGGGCGCGGTCAGCGGGGGCGCTGCCGCGATCGGGCCGGTGGTCGGCGGGCTGCTGACCGAGGGGCCCGGATGGCGCTGGATCTTCTTCGTGAACCTTCCGGTCAGCGTCGCCGCTGTCTGGCTGACGGTCCGGACCGTGCCCGAGTCGCACGGGGCGAAGGGCCGGCGCATCGACTGGGCGGGGACCGCGAGCTTCGCGGTGTTCGCGGCGGCGGCGACGTACGGCGTGGTGCGGGCGGGGAGTCTGGGCTGGACGTCGGGGCGCACGCTCGCGACCTTCGCGGTCGCCGTGCTCGCCCTGGTGTGCTTCGTGCTCGTCGAGCGGCGTGCCACCCACCCGCTGCTTGAGCTGTCGTTGTTCCGGAAGTCCGCCTTCACCGGGGTGATGGCGGGGGCGCTCGCGTACAACCTGGCGGCGTTCGCCGTCCTGCCGTACACCTCGATCTGGCTGCAGACCGTGCTCGGGCTCAGCCCCGTCCAGGGCGGGCTGGCCCTGCTGCCGCTGGCCGCGACCGCGTTCGTGGTGGCCGCTGTCGGCGGGAAGCTGCTGCACGGGGTGCAGCCGCGGCTGTCCATCGGTGCCGGGCTCGTCCTGATCGGCGTCGGCACGCTCGGGCAGGCCGTTCTGGGGGCCGGTTCCTCGTGGCCGGCGCTGCTGCCGGGGCTTGTGGTCGCGGGCATCGGTACGGGCCTGGTGTCCCCGGCCCTCGCGGGCGCGGCGCTGGCCGCGGTGCCGCCGGAGCGGGCGGGCATGGCGGGCGGCGCGGTCAACACCTTCCGGCAGCTCGGATACGCCCTCGGGGTTGCCGTGCTCGGGACGGTGCTGACCTCCCGGATCGGGGAGACGCTGGGCGACGACCGGTCCCACACCCTCGCGGGCGGCGGGGCGTCCGGGCTGCGGGCGGCAGGGGTGCCGGAGCATGCGCTGCGGGCGGCGTTCGCCTCGGGGCTCGACACGGCGGCCGTGGTGGCCGGGGCGGTGGGCGTTGTCGCGGGGGTGGCGGTGCTGCTGCTGGTGAAGGGGGAGCGGAAGGTGCCTGTGGGGGCGGGGAGCGGTGCGGTGCCGGAGCCGGTGCGGGCGGTGTAGTCGAGCGCGGTGGGGCGGCGTCCGCCCTCGGCGGGCCCGTCCTCGAACGCCGGGCGGGCTTGATCCGGATCCAACAGGGCGACGGGCCTCGTTGGTGGGCTTGAAATGATGGTTGCTTCTGCGACTATGCGAAGAACAGGGGCTGGTGACCAGGAAAGGACCACTATGTGCGGAATCGTGGGTTACGTCGGTGGGCAGTCGGCGCAGGACGTCGTCGTCGCCGGTCTCAAGCGGCTGGAGTACCGGGGATACGACTCCGCGGGGATCGCCGTCCTCGCCGACGGGGGGCTGGCCGCCGCCAAGAGGGCCGGGAAGCTCGTCAACCTGGAGAAGTTGCTGGTCGAGCAGCCGCTGCCGGCCGGCAGCGCCGGTATCGGGCACACCCGGTGGGCCACCCACGGCGGTCCCACCGACGCCAACGCCCACCCGCACCTCGACAACGCCGGTCGCGTCGCCGTCGTCCACAACGGGATCATCGAGAACTTCGCCGCCCTGCGCGCCGAGCTCGGCCGGCGCGGCCACGACCTGGTGTCCGAGACCGACACCGAGGTCGTCGCCCACCTCCTCGCCGAGGCGTACTCGCAGACCGCGGACCCGGCGGAGGCGATGCGGCAGGTGTGCCGGCGGCTCGAAGGGGCGTTCACGCTCGTCGCCGTGTTCGCGGACGCGCCCGACGTGGTGGTCGGGGCCCGGCGGAACTCGCCGCTCGTCGTCGGTGTGGGGGACGGCGAGGCGTTCCTCGCCTCCGACGTCGCCGCGTTCATCGCCCACACCCGTTCCGCGGTCGAGCTCGGCCAGGACCAGGTGGTCGAGCTGCGGCGCGAGGGGGTCGTCGTCACCGGGTTCGACGGGGAGCCCGCCGAGGTGCGGGCGTACCACGTGGACTGGGACGCCTCCGCGGCCGAGAAGGGCGGCTACCCCTCCTTCATGCTCAAGGAGATCGCCGAGCAGCCCAAGGCCGTCACCGACACCCTCCTCGGCCGGATCGACCCGGAGGGCACGCTCCACCTCGACGAGGTCCGGATCACGCGCGGCGAGCTGCGCGAGGTCGACAAGGTGGTGATCGTCGCCTGCGGGACCGCGTTCCACGCCGGGATGATCGCCAAGTACGCCATCGAGCACTGGACCCGGATTCCGTGCGAGACCGAGCTCGCCAGCGAGTTCCGCTACCGCGACCCGATCCTGGACCCGCACACCCTCGTCATCGCGATCTCGCAGTCCGGCGAGACGATGGACACCCTGATGGCGCTGCGGCACGCCCGTGAGCAGGGCGCGAAGGTCCTCGCCATCTGCAACACCAACGGCTCGACCATCCCCCGCGAGTCCGACGCCGTCCTCTACACGCACGCCGGTCCCGAGGTCGCCGTCGCCTCGACCAAGGCCTTCCTGACCCAGCTCGTGGCCTGCTACCTCGTCGCGCTCTATCTCGGACAGGTCCGCGGGACCAAGTGGGGTGACGAGATCCGTACCGTCATCCGCCAGCTCTCCGAGATCTCCGGATCCGTCGACCGGGTCCTGGCGACCATGGAGCCGGTGCGGGAGCTGGCCAGGTCGCTCGCCTCGCACGACACCGTGCTCTTCCTCGGGCGGCACGTCGGCTACCCGGTCGCGCTGGAGGGCGCGTTGAAGCTCAAGGAACTCGCGTACATGCACGCCGAGGGGTTCGCCGCCGGTGAGCTCAAGCACGGGCCGATCGCGCTGATCGAGGACGGTCTGCCGGTCGTCGTGGTGGTGCCGTCCCCGGCCGGGCGCTCCGTGCTGCACGGCAAGATCGTGTCGAACATCCAGGAGATCCGGGCCCGCGGCGCCCTCACCATCGTCATCGCCGAGGAGGGCGACGACGAGGTCGTCCCGTACGCCGACCATCTCGTCCGGATCCCCGCAACGCCTACGCTGCTTCAGCCGCTGGTCGCCACCGTGCCGTTGCAGGTCTTCGCCTGCGAACTGGCGACGGCCCGCGGCAACGAGGTGGACCAGCCGCGCAACCTGGCGAAGTCCGTCACCGTGGAGTGAGCCGTCAGCCAACAGTGAGGGTGCGTACGTGATCATCGGGGTCGGGATCGACGTGGCGGAGATCGAGCGGTTCGAAGCGGCGCTGGAGCGTACGCCGAACCTCGCCCAGCGCCTGTTCATCGAGAGCGAGTTGCTGCTGCCCGGCGGGGAGCGGCGCGGGGTCGCCTCGCTGGCCGCGCGGTTCGCGGCCAAGGAGGCCCTGGCCAAGGCGCTCGGCGCGCCCCCGGGGCTCCTGTGGACGGACGCCGAGGTGTACGTCGAGGCGAGCGGGCAGCCCCGGCTCCGGGTCCGCGGCACGGTCGCCGCGCGCGCGGCGGAACTGGGTGTGCGGCAGTGGCACGTCTCGCTGAGCCACGACGCGGGCGTCGCCTCGGCCGTGGTGATCGCGGAGGGCTGAGCCGGGGCGGGGGTGCGGATTCCTGCGTACGTTGGAGTCATGCGTACCGCCTACAGCGTTGACACCGTACGGGCCGCCGAACAGGCCCTGATGGCACGGCTCCCCGAAGGTGCGCTGATGCAGCGCGCCGCCGCCGGACTCGCCGCGGCCTGCGCCGATCTGCTGCGGCGCGGCGGCCGGGTCTACGGCTCCCGGGTCGTCCTCCTCGTCGGCAGCGGCGACAACGGCGGCGACGCGCTGTACGCCGGGGCCCGGCTGGCCCGGCGCGGCGCGGGCGTCGTGGCCGTGCGCGTCTCGCCCGGCCGGGCCCACGCGGGCGGGACCGCGGCGTTGCTGGCGGCCGGCGGACGGGTGATGGACGGGGGCGAGGTGGCCCCGCACCGCGGCTGGGGCGGGCACATCGACCTCGTCGTCGACGGCATCACCGGCATCGGCGGACGCGGCGGACTGCGTCCGGAGGCGGCCGCCGTGGTCGAGCACTACGCGGCCCACGGGGTGCCCGTCGTCGCCGTCGATCTGCCGAGCGGCGTCGAGGCGGACACCGGCGAGGTGGCGGGGGCCGCCGTGCGCGCGGACGCGACCGTCACCTTCGGCGCGTACAAGCCGGGGCTGCTCGTCGACCCGGCCGCCGAACGCGCCGGTGCCCTGCTGCTGGTCGACATCGGACTCGGTGCCGAACTCCCGGACGTGCCCGAGCTGGAGGCGCTCCAGTACGCGGACGTCGCCGCGCTGCTGCCCGTGCCCGCCGCGGAGAGCGACAAGTACCGGCGCGGTGTCGTCGGCATCGTCGCCGGGTCGGCGCGCTATCCGGGGGCCGCGGTGCTCGCCGTCTCCGGGGCGCTGCGCGGCGGGGCGGGGGCCGTGCGCTACGTCGGGCCGGGGGGCGACGCGGTGATCGCGCGCCATCCGGAGACCCTGGTCCACACGGGCCCGCCGTCGAAGGCCGGACGCGTCCAGGCCTGGGTGGTCGGTCCGGGGCTCGGCGACGGCACGGACGCCGTCGAGGCGGTCTCCGACGTGCTGGCCACGGACGTGCCGGTGCTGGTCGACGCGGACGGGCTGCGGCTGCTGGACGCCGGCACCGTCCGCGCGCGCACCGCGCCCACCGTCCTCACCCCGCACGCCGGCGAGGCCGCCGCCCTGCTGGGCGTGGCGCGCGAGGAGGTCGAGGCGGGGCGGCTCGCCGCCGTACGCGCACTCGCCACCCGCTTCCGCGCCACGGTCCTGCTCAAGGGCTCCACGACGCTGATCGCCACCGACACCCCGCACACGCCCGTGCGCGTCAACCCGACCGGCACCTCCTGGCTCGCCACCGCGGGCAGCGGGGACGTGCTCTCCGGGCTGACGGGTTCGCTGCTGGCCGCGGGCCTCGCCCCGCGCGACGCCGCGTCCGTCGGAGCCCACCTCCACGGCCTGGCCGCCCGGCACGCGTCGGACGGCTCCCCGGTCGCCGCGCAGGACGTCGCCGACGCGATCGGGGCGGCGTGGCGGGACGTACGGGCCTGAGTGATCCTGGAAGCGGCGAGAGGGGCCCGGGCGTGAGCAACGACAGCGGTGACGTGCGCGTACGGCGGGTGTACGACCCGCGGGAGGACGGCGACGGCACCCGCGTGCTCGTCGACCGGCTGTGGCCGCGCGGCGTGTCCAAGGAACGGGCCGCGATCGACCGCTGGCTCAAGGACGTCACCCCGTCGGACGAACTGCGCTCCTGGTACCACGAGGACCGCTCCGCCACCCGCTACGACGCCTTCGTGGACCGCTACCGGGCCGAACTCGCCGACCCGCTGCACGCGACGGCCGTGGACGAGCTGGTGAGACTGGTCCGCGAGAGCGGCCCGGTGACGCTCGTCACAGCGGTCAAGGATGTTCCGCACAGCCACGTCCCGGTCCTCGCCGACCACCTGGAACACGCCCTGCACCACGGCTGACCTGCCCGTCCGGCCGGTGCGGCGCGCCCCGTCCCCGCACCGGCGCCCGGGGGCCGCGCCGCCCGGCTCTGAGACACTGGGCGCGATGAACGAGACAGCGTCCTTGAGAGCCCGTGCCGAGATCGATCTCGCCGCACTCCGCGCCAACGTGCGCGTTCTGCGTGCCCGGGCGGGCGGCGCGCACCTCATGGCCGTCGTCAAGTCCGACGCGTACGGGCACGGGGCGGAGCGCTGCGCCCGCGCCGCGCTCGAAGCCGGTGCCACCTGGCTGGGCACCGCCACCCCGCAGGAGGCGCTGGCCCTGCGCGCGGCCGGTCTCGGCGGCCGGATGATGTGCTGGCTGTGGACGCCGGGCGGACCCTGGCGCGAGGCGATCGAGGCCGACATCGACGTGTCGGTGAGCGGGATGTGGGCGCTGCGCGAGGTCACCGCGGCGGCCGCGGCCGCGGGCCGCCCCGCCCGCGTCCAGCTCAAGGCCGACACCGGCCTGGGACGCAACGGCTGCCAGCCCGCCGACTGGCCGGAGCTCGTCGCCGCCGCCCGCACCGCCGAGCAGGCGGGCACCGTCCGCGTCACCGGCCTCTGGTCCCACTTCGCCTGCGCGGACGAGCCGGGACACCCCTCGATCACCGCCCAGCTCGACACCTTCCGCGACATGGTGGCGTACGCGGAGAAGGCGGGTGTCGAGCCCGAGGTGCGGCACATCGCGAACTCGCCGGCGACGCTGACGGTCCCCGAGTCGCACTTCGACCTCGTCCGGACCGGGATCGCCATGTACGGCATCTCGCCCAGCCCCGAGCTCGGCACCTCCGCCGACTTCGGACTGCGTCCGGTGATGACGCTCGCCGCGTCGGTCGCCCTGGTCAAGCAGGTGCCGGCCGGCCACGGCATCAGTTACGGGCACCACTACACGACGTCGGCCGAGACCACGCTCGGCCTGGTTCCGGTGGGGTACGCGGACGGTGTCCCGCGCCACGCGTCGGGCCGCGGCCCGGTGCTCGTCGGCGGGGTCCGGCGGACGGTCGCGGGCCGGGTGGCCATGGACCAGTTCGTCGTCGACCTCCACGGGGATGTCGTCGAGGAGGGCAGCGACGCCGTGCTGTTCGGCCCGGGGGACCGGGGCGAGCCGAGCGCCGAGGACTGGGCGCAGGCGGCCGGCACGATCGCGTACGAGATCGTCACCCGGATCGGCGGCCGGGTGCCGCGGGTCTACCGGGACGACGGAACGCCGGAGGGGCGCCCGGCCGGGTCCTGACCGGGGAAGCGCCCCTGACCAGGCACGATCTGATCCGATGGATACGACACGACCGACGAGGAGCGCGGCACGGTGAGTGAGATCAGCGCGGGGGACGCGGTGGCGACGGCCGCTTCGGCGGTCGGCTGGCGCCGGGCGGGGATCGCCGGCGCCGCCATAGGCGTGATCGCCGCGGGCGCGGCGGCCGGGGTCGCGGTCGAGCGGCTGACGGTCGGGCGCGGCATGCGCAAGCGCGCCAGGCTCGCGCTGGACGCCACCGGACCGTACGGCTCCCTGCGCGGCCTGCCGGGCCGGGCCGCGGCCGACGACGGCACCGAGCTGTACTACGAGATCGACGAGGTCGACCCGGGCAGCGGTACGGGCACGGGCGGTACGGCCGCCGGCTCCGGAGCCGCCGGTCCGCGCAGGCGCCGCCTCTTCGGACGCAAGGCCCCCGCCCCCGTCACCATCGTCTTCAGCCACGGTTACTGCCTCAGCCAGGACTCCTGGCACTTCCAGCGCGCGGCCCTGCGCGGCCTCGTGCGCACCGTCCACTGGGACCAGCGCAGCCACGGCCGCTCCGAGCGCGGCCGGGCCCAGGCGCAGGGCGTGCACGTCGGCATCGACCAGCTCGGCCGCGACCTCAAGGCCGTGATCGACGCGGCCGCGCCCGAGGGCCCGCTGGTGCTGGTCGGGCACTCCATGGGCGGCATGACGATCATGGCGCTGGCCGACCAGTACCCCGCCCTGATGCGCGACCGGGTCGCCGCCGTCGCCTTCGTCGGCACGTCGAGCGGCAAGCTGGCCGAGGTCAGCTTCGGGCTGCCGGTGGCGGGCGTGAACGCGGTACGGCGGGTGCTGCCCGGCGTACTGAAGGCGCTCGGCTCGCAGGCCGAGCTCGTGGAGCGGGGCCGGCGGGCCACCGCTGACCTGTTCGCCGGGCTGATCAAGCGGTACTCGTTCGGCTCCCGGGACGTGGACCCGGCGGTCGAGCGGTTCGCCGAGCGGCTCATCGAGTCCACGCCGATCGACGTCGTCGCGGAGTTCTACCCGGCCTTCGCCGAGCACGACAAGAGCAACGCGCTGCCGCTGTTCCGGGACGTACCGGTGCTGATCCTGGCGGGGGACAAGGACCTGGTGACGCCGAGCTCGCACAGCGAGGCCATCGCGGACCAGCTGCCCGACGCGGAGCTGGTCATCGTCCCGGACGCCGGGCACCTGGTGATGCTGGAGCACCCGGAGACGGTGACGGACCGGCTCGCGGACCTGCTGGTGCGGGCCGGTGCCGTACCGGAATCCTCTAACGTTGGCGGGCATGGAAGCACCGCACAACAGCCCGGCCGCTGAGCGCGCCGCAGGCACCGCGCACGGAGTCACGCGCGACGACACCGTCACCGTGACGCTGGCCGTGGAGTCACCCGAACAGATGCAGGCCCTGGGCCGCCGGATCTCCGGCGTGCTGCGCCCCGGCGACCTCGTGATGCTCACCGGCGAGCTCGGTGCCGGGAAGACGACCCTGACCCGCGGGCTCGGCGAGGGCCTGGGGGTGCGCGGCGCCGTCACGTCCCCCACCTTCGTGATCGCCCGCGTCCACCCCCCGCTCGGCGGCGGCCCGGCGCTGGTCCACGTCGACGCGTACCGCCTGGGCGGCGGGCTCGACGAGATGGAGGACCTGGACCTCGATGTGTCGCTGCCGGAGTCGGTGGTGGTCGTCGAGTGGGGCGACGGCAAGGTCGAGGAGCTCTCGGACGACCGGCTCCGGGTGCTGATCGACCGCGCCGTCGGCGACACGGACGACGAACGGCGCGTGGTGACGCTCGCCGGCGTCGGCGCCCGGTGGGCGGGGCTGCGTGCGGAGTCCTGGGCCCCGTGGGAGGCCGCGGGCGCCTGAGCCCCCGGACCCGGACCTGACGGTCCGTTTCCGACATGGTGTCGGCAAATTGTTGCGCGGGGCGGTGCGGGCGTGGTGACATGGAGGGCGAGAGCAGGTTAGGTCTACCTAACCGTGCCTTCCACCGGAGCCCCAGGAGGCGTCCATGCCGACATCGGAGCGAGAAGTGCGTCCGCCGCGGGCGGTATCGATGAGAGACCTGCTCGCCGCCGGGGCGGCGGCCACCGCCGTCTCCACCCCGCCGTGCGGCCCGCGCCCGCGCACGGCCCCCGTCCCGCGCGACGGCAAGCCGTCGGGAACCGGGCGGGCCTGAGCTCCGGCCCGGGGAGCGGGCCGGAGGGGATCTCCGGGGCTGCGGGACGGCTCTTCCGAGCCGCCGGAACGCGCGGAGCTACGGGACGACGTTGACCTTCACGCCCACCGTGGCGAACGTCCACACCGCGTTGCCGTCCTCGCGGGACATCCGTACGCCACCCGCCTTCAGCGTCGGGTCCGGGCTCTCCATCGAGCCGTCCTGCGCGGCGCTGAAGCCGATGGCCACGTCGTTGTTGGTCGCGAACCGGACCACGTGCTCGATCGGCACGCCGTCGGAGCCCGTGACGCTGCCGGAGCGCGAACTCACCCGGTAGGTGCCCGGCAGGGCGCTCACCGCGCTCGGCATCACCTTGAAGGTCCGGGACGGCTTGCCCTTCGCGTCCACCAGCCACACCCGGCGGTCGCCCAGCGCGTACACCACGCGCATGCCGGTGCCGGACGCGGCGGGAACGGCGAGCGGGTCCTTCTTCGCCTTCGGCTTGGCGTGGCCGCCCTTGGCCGGTGCGCTGGCCGACGCCTTCGGTGTCGCCCCGAGGTTGTCCGGGACGTTCGCCGATGCCTGGTAGGCCAGGAAGCCGACCGCGGCGACGGCCGCCGCGGTGAGCGCGGCCACGATTCCCGAGCTGCCCCTAGCCACCGTTCGCGCCTCTTTCGCCGTTGCGGTTCGTCTGTGCCGTACAGCGGGTTCGCTGCATGCCGTACCGCGGTTCGCCGTATGTCCTACAAGCGTTTACACGTACTCCGCGTATACCCGGTGACGGTAGCAGCCGGGACCCCCGCTCCAGGGACGCCGTACGGGGGCGCGGCCCCCGCTGCCGCGGAGCCGTAGGCTGTTTGCGTGCTCTTGCTCGCTATGGATACCGCCACCCCCGCCGTCACCGTCGCCCTGCACGACGGGACCCGCGTCGTCGCCGAGTCCGGTCAGGTCGACGCCCGGAGGCACGGGGAGCTGCTGCTGCCCGCCGTCGACCGGGTCCTCGCCGAGGCCGGCGTCACGCTCGACGCCGTGACCGACGTGGCCGTCGGGGTCGGTCCCGGCCCGTACACCGGACTGCGCGTCGGTCTGGTGACGGCCGCGACCTTCGGCTCGGCGCTCTCCGTCCCCGTGCACGGGCTGTGCACCCTGGACGCGCTGGCGTACGCCGCGGGGCAGGCCGGGGTGGCGGGTCCGTTCGCCGTCGCGACGGACGCCCGCCGCAAGGAGGTCTACTGGGCGCGGTACGAGGACCCCCGCACCCGGACCGGTGAACCCGCCGTCGACCGGCCCGCCGACATCGCCGGTCAGCTCGCCGGTCTTCCCGTCGTCGGCGCGGGCGCGGTGCTCTACCCCGACGCGTTCCCGGACGCGCGCGGCCCCGAGCACGTCGCGGCCGGCGCCCTGGCCGCCCTCGCCGCCGAGCGTCTCGCCGCCGGCGCCGACATGCTGCCGCCGCGGCCGCTCTACCTCCGCAGGCCCGACGCGCAGGTCCCGAAGAACTACAAGGTGGTCACTCCCAAGTGACCGCCACGACCGCAGTGCTGCGCGAGATGCGCTGGTGGGACATCGACCCGGTGCTCGACCTGGAGCACGAGCTGTTCCCGGACGACGCCTGGTCGGCCGGCATGTTCTGGTCCGAGCTGGCGCACGCACGCGGCCCGCGGGCCACCCGCCGCTACGTCGTGGCCGAGGACCCGGTCAGCGGCCGGATCGTCGGGTACGCGGGCCTCGCGGCCGCCGGCGACCTCGCCGACGTACAGACGATCGGCGTCACCCGCGGCCACTGGGGCGGCGGGCTCGGCTCCGAGCTCCTGACCGATCTGCTGAAGCACGCCACGGCCTTCGAGTGCGCCGAGGTACTGCTGGAGGTCCGGGTCGACAACACCCGGGCGCAGAAGCTGTACGAACGCTTCGGCTTCGAACCCATCGGCTTCCGCCGCGGCTACTACCAGCCGGGCAACATCGACGCACTCGTCATGCGCCTCCACGTTCAAGAAAACGAGACTGACTGATGGCTGACGAACCGCTCGTACTCGGTATCGAGACCTCCTGCGACGAGACCGGCGTGGGCATCGTCCGCGGGACGACGCTGCTCGCCGACGCCGTCGCGTCCAGCGTCGACACGCACGCCCGCTTCGGCGGCGTCGTCCCGGAGATCGCCTCCCGCGCGCACCTGGAGGCGATGGTCCCGACGATCGAGCGCGCGCTGAAGGAGGCCGGGGTCACCGGCCGCGACCTCGACGGCATCTCGGTCACCGCCGGACCGGGACTCGCCGGCGCGCTGCTCGTCGGCGTCTCGGCGGCGAAGGCGTACGCGTACGCGCTGAACAAGCCGCTGTACGGCGTGAACCACCTCGCCTCGCACATCTGCGTCGACCAGCTGGAGCACGGCCCGCTGCCCGAGCCCACCATGGCGCTGCTGGTCAGCGGCGGGCACTCCTCGCTGCTGCTCGCCCCCGACATCACCAACGACGTGCGGCCGCTCGGCGCGACCATCGACGACGCGGCGGGCGAGGCCTTCGACAAGATCGCCCGGGTGCTGCACCTCGGCTTCCCCGGCGGCCCGGTCATCGACCGGCTCGCCAGGGAGGGCGACCCGAAGGCCATCGCGTTCCCGCGCGGCCTGAGCGGTCCGCGCGATCCCGCGTACGACTTCTCCTTCTCCGGCCTGAAGACCTCCGTCGCCCGCTGGATCGAGGCCAAGCGCGCCGCGGGCGAGGACGTGCCGGTACGGGACGTGGCGGCGTCCTTCCAGGAGGCCGTGGTGGACGTGCTCACCCGCAAGGCCGTCCGTGCCTGCAAGGACGAGGGCGTCGACCACCTGATGATCGGCGGCGGCGTCGCGGCCAACTCGCGGCTGCGGGCGCTCGCCCAGGAGCGGTGCGAGCGGGCCGGCATCCGGCTGCGCGTGCCGAGGCCCGGACTGTGCACCGACAACGGAGCGATGGTCGCCGCCCTGGGCGCGGAGATGGTGGCCCGCAACCGGCCCGCCTCCGACCTGGAGCTGTCGGCCGACTCCTCGCTGCCGGTCACCGAGCCCCACGTACCGGGCGCGGACCACGGCCACTCCCACACGCACGACCACGTGCACGAGATCAGCAAGGACAACCTCTACTCATGAGCGGTACCGGGACGACCGTCGCGCTGATGTGGGAGGCCCGGGCCGTCGAGGGCCGGGGCGCGGAACTCCTGGAGTGGGCCCGCGCCCGCGCGGGCGAACTGGCCCGGCCGCCGCTGCGCAGCGAGCTGCTGCGCGCCCCGCAGGACCGGGTCCTGGTCATCACCTGGTGGGACGGCGCCTACGGCGACGAGCTGCCGGAGCTGCCCGAGCCGGCCGCGGACGCCGTCACCCGGCCGGTGCACCGCTGGCGTTTCGAGTCACTCGGAGCAGCGGACGGCTGAGGACGGCGCCCCGGTGGCAGGCCGGACCACCCCTCCCGGTGGCCGGCCGACAGGATTCTCAGAAGAATTCCGTGGGGAGTGTCGATCCGGCCGTGTCCCGTTCGACGCAGGGGTGAGAGGCGGGGAAGAGGTCCCCGCCCTCCCGACCGAGGAGTCACCATGCCGCGCTTCATGTCACTCATCCGCATCGACGAGCAGGCCGCCGCGGGGTTCGAGCCCGACCCCGGCTTCGACGAGCGCATGGGCGCCCTGTTCGAGGAGATCAGCATGGCGGGCGTGATGCTGGAGACGGCCGGACTCGCCCCGACCGCCCAGGGCACCCGCGTCCACTGGTCCGGCGGCAAGCTCAGCTACACCGACGGCCCCTTCACCGAGACCAAGGAGGTCGTCGGCGGGTACGCCATCCTCCAGTGCAAGGACAAGGACGAGGCACTGGAGTGGGCCAACCGGTTCCTGCGCGTGCACCCGGAGAGCTGGAGCGTCACCTGCGAGGTCCGCGCCATCGACGAAGCGACCGGCTGACCGGCCGGCCGCGCTTGCCCGGGTCCGGTCCGGCTGCTCTGATGGGTGGCCGTGACGGCAGCGAGCGCGGTTGAGGCGGTATTCAGGATCGAGTCCGCGCGGATCATCGCCGGTGTCGCCCGGATCGTCCGGGACGTGGGCATCGCCGAGGAACTCGCGCAGGACGCCCTGGTCGCCGCGCTGGAGCAGTGGCCGGAGTCGGGCGTCCCGGACAACCCGGGAGCCTGGCTCATGGCCACGGCCAGGCACCGCGCCATCGACCTGGTACGCCGCCGCGAGACGTACGCCCGCAAGCTGGCCGAGATGGGCCGCGACCTGGACACCGTCCCCGGCGGACCCGACCCGGCCGCCGCCGACCCGGACCGCATCGACGACGACCTGCTGCGGCTGATCTTCACCTCCTGCCACCCGGTGCTCTCCACCGACGCCCGGATCGCCCTCACCCTGCGCCTCCTCGGCGGCCTCACCACCGAGGAGATCGCCCGCGCCTTCCTCAGCACCGAGCCCGCCGTCGCCCAGCGGATCGTCCGCGCCAAACGGGCGCTCGGCCGGGCCGGCGTCCCCTTCGAGGTGCCGTACGGCCCCGAGCGCGCCGCCCGGCTCGGATCGGTACTGGAAGTCATCTACCTGGTCTTCAACGAGGGCTATGCCGCGACCGCCGGCGACGACTGGCTGCGCCCGGGCCTCTGCGAGGACGCGCTGCGGCTGGCCCGGGTGCTGGCCGGGCTGATGCCGCAGGAGCCCGAGGTGCACGGGCTGGCCGCCCTGCTGGAGCTCCAGGCCTCGCGCACCGCCGCCAGGACCGGACCGGACGGGGCGCCGGTGCTGCTCGCGGACCAGAACCGGGCCCGCTGGGACCGGCTGCTGATCCGCCGCGGCTACGCGGCCCTGCTCCGGGCGAGCGAAACGGCCGCGGAGGCGGGACGGCCACTGGGCCCGTACGCCCTCCAGGCCGCCATCGCCGCCTGCCACGCCCGGGCGGTGCGGTACGAGGACACCGACTGGCCCGCCATCGCCGCCCTCTACGACCGGCTCGCCGTCCTGGCCCCGTCACCCGTCGTCGAGCTCAACCGCGCCGTCGCCGTCTCCAGGGCCGAGGGCCCCGCCGCCGCTCTCGTCCTGGTCGACGCGCTGGCCGCCGACCCCGCGCTCAAGGACTACCACTTGCTGCCGAGCGTCCGCGGGGATCTGCTGGAGCGGATGGGACGTACGGACGAGGCGCGCGCGGAGTTCGTACGGGCGGCCGGGCTCACCCGCAACGAGCGGGAGAGGGCGCTGCTGCTGGGCCGGGCCGGCCGATGAGTTCCGGGCCCGCCACCGGTCTACCCTGCATCGCGTTCCGCACCACCGAGTGAGGAGAGGACCATGCAGAAGGTCACCACGTTCCTTTGGTTCGACAAAAACCAGGCCGAGGAGGCGGCGGACCACTACATCTCCGTCATCGGCGGCGACTCGCGCGTCCTGGACGTGACCCGCTGGACCGCGTCCTCACCGGGTGACGACGGGGCGGTGATGACCGTGCGGTTCCAGCTGGAGGGCGCCGAGTACATCGCGTTCAACGGCGGACCCCAGTTCCCCTTCAGCGAGGCCGTCTCCCTCTCGGTGGAGTGCGCCTCGCAGCAGGAGGCCGACGAGCTGTGGGACCGGCTCACCGCGGACGGCGGCCAGGAGAGCCAGTGCGGCTGGCTCAAGGACAGGTTCGGGGTGTCCTGGCAGATCATCCCGCCCGGTCTCGGCGAGGCCCTGACCGACCCGGACCCGGAGAAGGCCGCCCGCGCCATGAAGGCGATGTTCGGCATGAAGCGCCTGGACATCGAGGCCCTGCGCAACGCCTGAGACCGCCCCGCCCGGGCGGGGGCGCCGTCCGGTGCTCGGTAGGGTCTGGCCCATGTCCGCTCGCCCTGCGCTGCCGCCGCCCCCGCCACCCGTGGAGATACGCACCTGGCCCGACCGGGGGGCGCTGCTCGCCGACCGGGCCTTCATCCTCGGCGCGTTGGTGCGGATGCACATCGGGCCCGGCCGCCTCGGGCTGCTCTGGACGTGGGGGGCGCTCGGGGCGTTCGGCTGGGCGCTGATCGGCACCGCGTTCATCACGTTCGAGGAGTCGTACGACATCATCAGCTCCATCATGGGCGTGGTCCTGCTCGCCCTGGGCGCCGCCGCCCTGGTGCCCGCGGTCGTCCTCGTCGTCGTGGGCCTGCGCCGGGACCGGGACATCCGCCGACTGCTCGCGCAGTGGGGCGCGTTGGACCGCGACCCGGCGGGCGACAGTGCGCTCCGGCTGCCCGGCGTGAGCCTGGCCTGGCTGCTGAGTTCCTTCGCGCTCTGCGCCTTCGGGCTGTACGCCTGCTTCGCCGTGCCGGCGGGCGCGGTCCGGGGCCATGACACCTACGGCCTGATGGCCCTGATCATGGGACTCGGCTTCATCAGCTGGCTGATCGGCCTCATCGGCGTCATCAAGGCCTTCCGGCACCGGAGTTGGATCCTCGGGACGCTCGCCGGCCGGGCCGCGTCCGATCCCCTCGTCCCCTCCGGCGGCGGTGCCCACCGCTGACCCCGGCCCTATCCTTGGCGCATACACGGGCGACTCAGGGGGAGGGCGTTTCATGGAGTGGTACTGGTGGCTGCTCATCATCTTCTGGACGGGCGGCTTCGGCTGGGCGGTCGACAACGTCCGTACGGCTCTGCGCAATCGGCACACCCGCAAGCTGGAACTGCTGGAGGCCGGCAAGCAGGAGCGGCTGGCGGTCGAGGCGGCGAACCGGCCGCCGGAGCCGGTCTGCGGCTGCACGCACCACCTCGCCAAGCACGACAAGCGGGGCAAGTGCCACGAGCGGGTCGAGGTGCCGACCGCGTGGGACGAGCAGAAGAAGCCGGTGCGCTTCGAGTCGGGGCAGTGCAACTGCCAGCAGTACGTGGGTCCGCAGCCGCTCTCGCAGGTGTACGCGGACGATCTGACCGACCTCGCCTGAGGCCGGCCGCACTCACCCGAGGCCGGCCTCCGGGCCGGTCACGGGGCGGCCGACCAGCATCGTCGGCGCGTCCGCGACCCGGGTCAGGAAGACCGTGGCCGCGTGCGGCCCCCGGAGCTTCATCTTCCGCCGCAACTCCTCGGGTTCGACCGCCGAGCCGCGCTTCTTGACCGTGAGGACACCGACCTCGCGCTCCCGCAGCAGCGCCTTCAGCCGCTTCACGTTGAAGGGCAGCTGATCGGTGATCTCGTAGCCGGCGGTGTACGGGGAGTCGTACAGCTCGTCGCTCGTGACGTACGCGATCATCCCGTCGATCAGCCGGCCGTGGCAGCGCTCCACGATGCCGGCGACCAGATGCGCCCGGATCACCGCACCGTCCGGCTCGTACAGATAGCGGCCCACCGGGCCGACCGGCGGGGCGGGCAGCTCGGCCGGAGCCGCCAGGGTGGCGCCCGACGGGAGCAGCGTCGCGCGGTAGGAGCCGGCCTCGAAGCCCTCGCCGAACCACAGCACCGCCTCCTTCACGTCGCCGCCGTCCGAGATCCACTCGGCCTCCGCCTGCGGCCCGATCGCCTCGTGCGGGACGCCCGGGGCGATCTTCAGCGCGGCCCTCGGCGCCTTCAGCGCGGCCGCGGTCGCCCAGGACAGGGGCGGGGAGTACGCCTCCGGGTCGAAGATCCTGCCGCGTCCGCCGCGCCGGGCCGGGTCGACGAAGACCGCGTCGTAGGGCGTGGTGTCGATCTCGGTGACGTCCGCGCACCGGACCTCGATCAGCGCGTCCAGGCCGAGCGCGGCGGCGTTGGCGCGGGCCACCTCGGCGGTCAGCGGGTCGCGGTCGACGGCGAGGACGGAGATCCCGGCCCGGGCCAGGGCGATCGCGTCGCCGCCGATCCCGCAGCAGAGGTCGGCGACGCTGCGCACCCCGGCGTCCGCGAACCGCCGGGCGCGGTAGCCGGCCACCGAGGTGCGGGTCGCCTGCTCGACCCCGTTCGGCGTGAAGAACATCCGGTGCGCGTCCTCGGCCCCGAACTTCGCCACCGCCCGCTGCCGCAGCCGGGCCTGGCCGATGGCCGCCGAGACGAGGGCGGCCGGGTGGGTGCGGCGCAGCCGGGTGGCGGTGGCCAGTTCCGTGGCGGGGTCGTACGACCGCAGGCCGGCCAGCAGTCCGGCGCCCTCGGGGGTGCGCAGGGCCAGGAAGTCGGCGAGGGGGTCGGGGGCGTCGGACGGGCCGGCCGGGGAGAGAGCGTTCACCCGCCCCATTGTGGGCCAGTCGGCTGCGCGCCAGCCGGGGGACCGTGCGGGGCGGGCGCTGTGTCGGCCCGGAAGCCCGGCCCCGGGCTGGCAGGATGCGGCGCCATGCAGCCAGTACGACAAAAGGAAGAATTGGACATGAAGAGGCGCAGACCGGGTGCGGAGTCGTGCGGGCAGGGACGGGCGAGGCGCGGACGGGGGCACCTGCGGCGCCGGCCGGGCTATGCGGTCGTCGCCGCGCTCCTGGTCGCCGCCGTCGGCTCGGGCTGTGCCGCCGAGACCGCCGAGCGCGCACCGGCCGACCCCGGCCGCGCGGCCGCCGCCCAGGCCGGACAGCAGGGCGGGCCCCCGGCGGGAGCGGCGGGGTCCGTCGCCGCGCAGGCCGAGAAGGCGCGCCGCGCCCTGGCCGCACGGGCCGTCGCCGCGAAGAAGTGGGGCCTGGCGGGCACCCCGCTGACCCCGCCGGCGCCGCCCGCCGTGAAACCGCACCTCACCACCCGCAAGGGCTTCGAGGTCGAGGGCGGTGACGCGTCCCTGCCGCCGGTCTTCACGACGGTCCCCACCAAGGACAAGATCGTCTTCCTGACGATGGACGACGGGGACGACAAGGACCCCGAGCTGCTGAAGATGATGTCGGAGCTGAACATCCCGTACAGCGCCTTCCTCAGCGACTACCTGGTGCGCGACGACTACGCGTACTTCAAGGAGGCCCAGGCGCGCGGCGTCGTCCTCGGCAACCACACGCTGAACCACCGCTACATGCCCGGTCTCTCCCACGAGGAGCAGCAGCGGGAGATCTGCGACCAGCAGGACATCCTGGAGAAGCAGTACGGCGAGCGCCCCCGGCTCTTCCGGCCGCCGTACGGGAACTACAACGGCGACACCCTGCGGATCGCCAAGTCCTGCGGCATCACGGCCGTGCCCCTGTGGGCTGCGGAGGCGTTCCCCGACCACATGGAGTGGCGCGAGGAGGACCAGGACCTGCACCCCGGCGACATCATCCTCACGCACTTCCGCGGCAAGAAGGACTGGAAGGGCAGCATGCCCGACCTGATCCGGTCCGTCATGAAGGTCATCACGGACAAGGGTTACGCCGTGGCCCGGCTGGAGGACTACGTATGAGAAGGGCGCACCGGCTGCTGGCCGGACTGCTGACCGCCGGTGCGCTCCTGACCGCCACCGCAGGCTGCGCGCAGTCGGTGGACCCGATCGAGCGGCTGGGCCGCAAGGCGGTGCAGCGGGTGCATCCGTCGCCGAGCGACCCGGAGGCGCGGCCCGCGGCGGTGCGCGGTGACCACGGGGCGCCGGGGGCGATGGTCGTCGTCGCCTGCGGCGGTCCCGCGGCCGGCGGCTACCGGGTGCGGCCACCGGTCCACTGGTGGCCGGAACGGCCGGGGCGGCCGGGACGTTACGAGTCGGGGGCCCCGGCCGTGGAGGCGGGGTGCGCGAGGCGGTAGTCGCCGGATCCGGACCTGCTCCGGCGCGCGGTCCGGACCTCTCCGGAGACGCCACGAGGGCGTGAATTGGCACTCCGCTTGACCGAGTGCTAATCGCGGTCATAGTCTCAGTGCTGGCACTCCCCACTGGAGAGTGCCAGCAGTTCTGTGCGACCGGCAGGTCCGGCACCCGCGACGACGGGCCCACCTGGTCGCCACCCCAGACTGATAACCCCGTGAGATCTCCGAAGGGGGAGACCGGATCGTGTCGACCGCCAGCTCCAAGGTTGCGATCAAGCCGCTCGAGGACCGCATTGTGGTCCAGCCGCTCGACGCCGAGCAGACCACGGCCTCCGGCCTGGTCATTCCGGACACCGCCAAGGAGAAGCCCCAGGAGGGCGTCGTCCTGGCCGTGGGCCCGGGCCGCTTCGAGAACGGCGAGCGCCTTCCGCTCGACGTCAAGACCGGCGATGTCGTTCTGTACAGCAAGTACGGCGGCACCGAGGTGAAGTACAACGGCGAGGAGTACCTCGTCCTCTCGGCTCGCGACGTGCTCGCGATCATCGAGAAGTAATTCACCCAACGTTTGCTTCTGTTCTGCGCCCCTGGCCCCCTGCGAGATAACTAGCCGGGCGGCAGGGGCGCAGTTCTTGTTTTGAGAGGACAGTTCAGCTCCATGGCGAAGATCCTGAAGTTCGACGAGGACGCCCGTCGCGCCCTCGAGCGCGGCGTCAACAAGCTTGCCGACACGGTGAAGGTGACGATCGGTCCCAAGGGCCGCAACGTCGTCATCGACAAGAAGTTCGGTGCTCCCACCATCACCAACGACGGTGTCACCATCGCGCGCGAGGTCGAGCTGGACGACCCGTACGAGAACCTCGGTGCGCAGCTGGTGAAGGAGGTGGCGACCAAGACCAACGACGTGGCCGGTGACGGTACGACCACCGCCACCGTCCTCGCCCAGGCGCTCGTCCGCGAGGGTCTGCGCAACGTGGCCGCGGGCGCGTCCCCGGCCGCCCTGAAGAAGGGCATCGACGCCGCGGTCAAGGCCGTGTCCGAGGAGCTCCTCGCGACCGCCCGCCCGATCGAGGACAAGTCCGACATCGCCGCCGTGGCCGCGCTCTCCGCGCAGGACACCCAGGTCGGCGAGCTCATCGCGGACGCGATGGACAAGGTCGGCAAGGACGGTGTCATCACCGTCGAGGAGTCCAACACCTTCGGTCTGGACCTCGACTTCACCGAGGGCATGGCCTTCGACAAGGGCTACCTGTCCCCGTACATGGTGACCGACCAGGAGCGCATGGAGGCCGTCCTCGACGACCCGTACATCCTGATCCACCAGGGCAAGATCGGCTCGATCCAGGAGCTGCTGCCGCTCCTGGAGAAGGTCATCCAGGCCGGTGCCTCCAAGCCGCTGCTGATCATCGCCGAGGACGTCGAGGGCGAGGCCCTGTCGACCCTGGTCGTCAACAAGATCCGTGGCACCTTCAACGCCGTCGCGGTGAAGGCCCCGGGCTTCGGTGACCGCCGCAAGGCCATGCTCGGCGACATCGCCACCCTCACCGGTGCGACCGTCATCGCCGAGGAGGTCGGCCTCAAGCTCGACCAGGCCGGTCTGGACGTGCTGGGCACCGCCCGCCGCGTGACCGTCTCCAAGGACGACACCACCATCGTCGATGGTGGCGGCAAGTCCGACGAGGTCGTCGGCCGCGTCAACCAGATCAAGGCCGAGATCGAGTCCACGGACTCCGACTGGGACCGCGAGAAGCTCCAGGAGCGCCTGGCGAAGCTGGCCGGCGGGGTCTGCGTGATCCGCGTCGGTGCGGCCACCGAGGTCGAGCTCAAGGAGAAGAAGCATCGTCTGGAGGACGCCATCTCCGCGACCCGCGCCGCGGTCGAGGAGGGCATCGTCTCCGGTGGTGGCTCCGCTCTGGTCCACGCCGTCAAGGTCCTCGAGGGCAACCTCGGCAAGACCGGCGACGAGGCCACGGGTGTCGCGGTCGTGCGCCGCGCCGCCGTCGAGCCGCTCCGCTGGATCGCGGAGAACGCGGGCCTCGAGGGCTACGTCATCACCTCGAAGGTCTCCGAGCTCGACAAGGGTCAGGGCTTCAACGCCGCGACCGGCGAGTACGGCGACCTGGTGAAGGCCGGCGTCATCGACCCGGTCAAGGTCACCCGCTCCGCGCTGGAGAACGCCGCGTCCATCGCGTCGCTGCTGCTCACGACCGAGACGCTGGTCGTCGAGAAGCCGGCCGAGGAAGAGGCCGAGGCCGGTCACGGCCACGGTCACTCCCACTAGCGGGTAGCTGTTCCGCGCAAGCGGTGAGGCCCGGCACCCTTTCGGGGTGCCGGGCCTTTCGCGTGCCCGGCCTCGGCCCGGGCCGGACCTGTCTCTGCTCGCGTATGAGGTTCAGCCGGCCGACTCCAGCCCTCGGGGCAACCTCAGCCCCTCCGGCGATTGAGGAGCGGGAGTCCGGGGGCAGGGCCCCCGGGGCTCCGCCCCGGACCCCGCGCCTCAAACGCCGGCGGGGCTGGAGTTGCCCGCGAAACCTCAAACGCTGGAGGGGCTGAGGATGCCCGGAGGGCCTCCTTTCGTCCCCCGCCTCACGCCGAGCGCGACAACGCGTCCCCGTGTACCGGGTCCGCGAACGGGCGGCCGGTCGCGAAGCGTTCCAGTTCGTCCAGGGCATGGTCCGCCATCCGGTGCAGTTCGTTGCCGAGCGAACCCGCGATGTGCGGGGTCAGCAGCACGTTCGGCAGGTCGTACAGCGGCGAGGCGGCCGGCGGCAGTTCGGGGTCCGTCACGTCCAGGACCGCGTGCAGCCGCCCGCTCGTCAGCTCGGGGAGCAGTGCGTCCTCGTCGACGAGCGAACCCCGGGCGGTGTTGATCAGCGTCGCGCCGTCCGCCATCGCCGCCAGCTGCGCGGCGCCGATCATGTGGCGGGTGGCCGGGAGTTCGGGTGCGTGGACGGACACGATCCCGCTGCGCGCGCAGAGTTCGTCCAGTGCCACCGGTTCGACGCCGAGCCGGGTCGCGGAGGCGGGGGACAGGTACGGGTCGTACAGCAGGACCTCGAAGTCGAACGGCCGCAGCAGTTCGATGATCCGGCGCCCGGTGCGGGAGGCGCCGACGATGCCCACCGTACGGCCGTGGTTGCCCCAGCCGTCCAGCTCCTCCCGCCAGTCGTGCGGTGCCCGCAGTTCGCGGTAGCGGCGGGCGCTGCCCAGGACGTTCTTGCCCGCGAAGAGGATCGCGGCCAGCGTGTACTCGGCGACCGGGCGGGCGTTCGCCGCGGCCACCGAGGTGACCTGGATGCCGCGGTCCCAGCAGGCGTCGGTGACGTGGTGCTTGACGCTGCCCGCCGCGTGGACGACCGCCCGCAGCCGGGGCGCCGCGTCCAGCACGGCCTCGGTGAGCGGGGGTGCGCCCCAGCAGGTCAGCAGCACCTCGGCCCCGGCGAGCGCGGCGGTCACCGCCGGGGACGGGTCGGGCAGGTGGTGGGCGACGAGCGCGGGATCGGTGCGGACGAGACCGGTCAGCCGGTCCCGCCGGCCGGGGGTGAGCAGCCGCCCCGCGATCCCCGGCCCCATGGCCAGGAGCGCGGCGGGCCGGTTGTCAGTGGTGTCGTGCATGGTGGAACCCGGGCTCCTCGGAGGTCACTTGACGCTGCCGGCGGTGAGGCCGGCCTTCCAGTGACGTTGCAGGGTGACGAAGGCGATGATCAGCGGGGTGACGGCCAGGAGGGAGCCGGTGACGACCATGGGGTAGAAGCTCGGGTCGGCGTTGGCGGTGCTGTGCCAGTTGTAGAGGCCCAGGCTCAGCGGATAGAGCTTCTTGTCCGAGAGCATGACCAGGGGGAGGAAGAAGTTGTTCCAGATGGCGGTGAACTGGAAGAGGAAGACGGTCACGAAGCCGGGCATGACCATGCGCAGACCCACCGACCAGAAGGTGCGCATCTCGCCCGCACCGTCGATACGGGCGGCCTCCAGGACCTCGTCCGGTATGTATCCCGCGCTGAAGATCCGCGAGAGGTACACGCCGAACGGGTTGACCAGCGCCGGGATCAGCACCGCCCAGTAGGTGTTGACGGTTCCCGTCTTGACGGCCAGCAGGTACAGCGGCAGGGACAGCGCGGTGGAGGGCAGCAGGACACCCAGCAGCACCAGGGCGAACAGCTTCTCCTTGCCCTTGAAGCGGTACTTGTCGAAGGCGTACCCGGCCGCGACGCTGATCAGGGAACAGCCGAGGGCCCCGACGCCCGCGTACAGCAGGGAGTTTCCGTACCAGCGGAAGTAGATGCCGTCCTGATACGTGGACAGGGAGGTGAGGTTGCTGCCGAGGTTGAAGCCCTCGAAGGAGAAGACGTCGCCGCCCAGCAGGTTTCCGGCGTCCTTGGTCGCCGCGGTGACCAGCCAGATCAGCGGGAAGAGCGTGTAGACGGCGGCGATGACGAGGACGCCGTTGACCGCGGTCTTCGACAGCCAGCGGTTGGACCGGGGGCCGGCCGGGCCGGCGGCGGCGCGGTCGCGGGCGCGGTCGGCAGGGCGGGCGGCCGGGGCGGCCGGATCGATCATGACGGGGGAGGTCATGCCCGTGCCTCCTTGCGGTTGGTGAAGCGGGTGACGGCGAAGGAGAGCGCGGCGGCGACGAGCGCGATGAGTACGGACGCCGCGGCGGCGAGACCGTAGTCGTTGCGTTCGAAGGCGGCGCTGTAGGCGTACATGTTCGGGGTCCAGGTGCTGGTCACGGCCGAGCCGGAGCCCCGGCTGAGGATCAGCGGCTCGGTGAACAGCTGGAGCGAGCCGATGATGGTGAACAGCAGCACCATCACCAACGAGGAACGGATCAGCGGGAGTTTGATGGAGAACGCGATCCGCCAGTTCCCCGCGCCGTCCACGGTCGCGGCCTCCAGCAACGACCGGTCGACGGCCTGCAGTGCGGCGTAGAAGATCACCACGTTGTAGCCGAGCCACTCCCACAGCGCGATGTTGACGATGGAGGGCAGCGTGCCGTCGGACGAGAAGAAGTCGAAGCCGATCCCGCCGGCCTCCATCGCCTTGACGACCGGGCTGAGCTGCGGCGTGTAGAGGTAGATCCAGATCAGCGCGGCGATCAGACCGGGGATGGCGTGCGGCAGGAAGAGCGCCAGCTGGAAGAAGCGCCGGGCGCGGGCCAGGGCCGTGTCCAGCAGCAGCGCCAGCACGATGGCGCCGCCCGCCATCAGCGGGATGTAGAAGGCGCAGTAGCCCAGCAGCACCCAGAAGCCGTCGCGGAAGGCCTGGTCGCCGAGGGCGGCGGCGTAGTTGCCGAGCCCGTCGAAGACCGTACGGGGGCCGTCGAAGCCCAGCCCGGACTGCTTCTCCGTGAAGAGGCTCAGCCAGAGCGCGTAACAGACCGGGACGATCATCGCGACGGTGAACAGGACGAAGAACGGGGTGAGGAAGGTGCCGGCCGCGATCCGGGTGCGGGCCTTCGCGCTCAGCCCGCCGGTGCGGGTACCGGAGTTGGGGGGCGTGCTCATGAGGGCTCCTCGACCTTCAGACCGCGCTTCTTCAGATCGGCGACGGTGGCGTCATGGGCGGTCCGGATGGCGTGCGGGAGGGTGGAGCTGCCGCCGACGACCTCGCCGAGTTCGTCGCCGAGTGCGGAGTTGGTGGCGCCGGGGCTCGGGCCCCAGATCCAGTCGGGGCCGATGGAGGCCCCGGCCCGGGTGAACAGGCCGTACAGGTCCTGGCCGCCGTAGAAGCTCGTGTCGAACGCCTTGCGGGCGATCGGCACCATCGCGGGCGACGCGGGCAGCGCGCTCGACGTGCTCGCGCCGATCCGGGCCTTGATGGCGTCCTCGTGCGTGGACATCCACAGGGCGAACTCGACGGCGGCGGCCGTCTTGGTGCTGTTCTTGCTCACCGCGAAGGTGGAGCCGCCGATCATGCCGCTGGCCGGCTTGTCCGCCTCCCAGGACGGCAGCTCCATGGCGGCCCACTTCCCCTTCTCCTCGGGCACGATGCCCGCGAGGACACCGGCGCCCCAGGAGGCGCCGAGGTAGCCGACCGTGGTGCCCTGCTTGAGGGAGCTGGTCCACTCCGGGCTGAACGAGGATGCGGTGCTGACCAGCTTGTCGTCGATCAGCCCCTGCCAGTACTCCGCCGTGCGCTGCGAGGCGGGGTCGGTCGTGTCGACCTGCCAGGCGTCCTTGCCGGCCCGGAACCACTGGGCTCCGGCCTGCCAGGCCATGGCCTGGAAGAACGTCGGGTCGTCGGGGAAGAAGGTGGCGATCCTGGTCTTCGGCGAGGCCTTCTTCACCTGCGCGGCGGCGGTCCGGAAGTCGTCCCAGGTCTTCGGCAGCGTGATGTGGTGCTCGGTGAAGAAGTCCTTGCGGTAGTAGAAGACCTGCGGCGACGCGTCGAACGGCACCGCCCAGTTCTTCCCGCCGAGCGTCGTCATCTCGATCGTCTGCGGCAGGAACTTCTTCTTGATGTCGTCGGTCAGGTAACTGCTGATGTCCTGGAGCGAGCCCTGGCTGACGAACGCGGAGAGCTGCGGGTACTCGATGGAGAGCAGGTCGGGCGCGATGCCCGCCTTCACGGCGTTGGCGATCTTGGGATAGCCGCCGAGGCCGCCGGAGGGTATCTCCTCGAACTTGACCTTGATCGTGTCGTGGCTCGCGTTGAACGCGTCCACCACTTCCTGCGACCCCTTGGTCCAGGCCCAGAAGGAGACGGTCACGGGGTGCTCGGCGGTGCCACGGGCGGGGGAGCGGCCGCCACCGCCACCGCCGCACGCCGTCAGGACGGCGACGGCGGTGACGGCACCGACCAGTGCATGGATGGGACGGGACCAGCTGCGGCTCACGGAGTGGCTCCTGTACGTGCGGGAACAGGCAGTGGCCGTGATGTTTCGATCCCTCGTGAGCGAAGTCAAGAGCGAAAGATTGAATGATCGAAAAATGATCGAACGAGGGAGTGGCGAGTCATGTCAAAAGGGGATGAAGGGGGTGCGGCTCGTGGGGCGGATTCAGCCGCCGTCGTTCTCGCCGGAGACCGTCGGCGGTGTCGCGGGCCGGCCGCACGACTCGCGGACCCGCAGGGCGGGCAGCAGCGCCACGTGACGCCGCGCCACCAGATCGTCGGGACCACCCTCGCGCCGCCCCGCCAGCCGCTCCACGAGCAGCTCCGCCGCACGCCGGCCGACCTCTCGCTTGGGCGGCGCGACTGCGGTGAGCGGGGTGTCGGCGAGCGCCGCCACCTCGTCGTCGTAGGTGATCAGGGACAGGTCCCCGGGCACCCGGACGCCCAGCTCGGCCAGCCGCCGCACCATCCGGATCGCGTCCTCGTCGTTGTGCATCAGCGCCGCGGTCGCCCGCCCCCGCCGCACCGCGTCCCGCACCGCCTGCGCGGCCCGCTCGAACAGCTCCGGATCGCGTTCGTCCGACGAGGACTCGATCACCGGCCCCGGCGCCCGCAGCCCCAGCACGGCCAGCGCCCGCGCGTACCCGGCCCGCACCGCCTGGGCGGTGGGGCTGTCCGCCCGGGCGATCAGCAGCGGGGCCCCGTGGCCGAGCCCCACCAGGTGCCGTACGGCGAGCAGCACGCCGTACGCGTGGTCCGAGCAGACCCGGTCCAGGCCCTCCAGCGGACCGCCGGGCGCACCGGTCCGCTCCACCATGACCTTCTCCACGGGCAGCCGGGCGATCCAGTCGCTGAATGCGGCCGGATGGCCCGGCTCCGTCCAGCTCGGGGCCAGCAGCAGCCCCTGCGCGCCGGCGGCGAGCAGCCCGGCGGCGTGGGAGGCGTCGTCCTCCGGCCGGTAGTCGGTGACCCGCAGGATCAGCCGGGCACCGAGCCGGGCGGCCGCCTCGTGCGCGCCGCGGATCACCTCGGCGAAGTAGTACACGGCCGCCGGCGCCAGCATCCCGATGACCGGACCGCCGCCCGCGGGGGTGCCGGACAGCCCCCGCTCGGCCGGCCAGGAGACCGAACCGTGCACCCGGTCCAGCAGGCCGCGCGCCGCGAGAGCCTCGACGTCGCGGCGCGCGGTGACCGGGGCGACGCCGAGCCGCTCCGCCAGGTCGGAGACGCGGACGCTGCCCCGTTCGCGTACCAGGTTCAGCAGTCGGTCATGACGTTCAGCGGCACCTTCGCGCACGGTGACGGCCCCCTCAGGCGGATGATCGGGCAGCGGATGATCGAACAGGGTACTGTTCCGATCATTCGATCACACCGGAGCGGCTCCGCGGGGGTCGGCCGTGCGCCGGGGTCCGTTCGCGCGGGGCCCGCCGCGGGAGTCCTGCCTACTGGGGCCCGTACTTGCGGCCCGTCCTGGAGGTCATTCCGCCGAGCAGACCGCGCGGCGTCAGCTTCACCAGGCCCATCAGCGCCTTGTACCGCGGGTCCGGCACCGAGACCGACTTGCCGCGCGCCAGGTCCGCCAGGGCCGCGGCCACCAGCTTGTCGGCGTCGAGCCACATCCAGCCCGGGATGTTGCCGGTGCCCATCCCGGCCCGCTGGTGGAACTCGGTCCGGACGAAGCCGGGGCACAGCGCCATCATCCGCACACCCGAGCCGGCCAGGTCCTTGGCCGCGCCCTGGCTGAACTGGACCACCCACGCCTTGGACGCCCCGTACGTGCCGCGCGGCACGAACGCCGCCACCGAGGCCACGTTCACGATGCCGCCCCGGCCGCGCTCCTTCATGCCCGCCGCGGCCGCCGACGTCAGCCGCAGTACCGCCTCGCAGTGGACCTTCAGCATCGCCAGCTCGTCCGCCATGGGCACGTCCAGATAGCGGCCCTTGTTGCCGAAGCCGGCGTTGTTGACCAGCAGATCGACCGACTCCCTGCGGTCGGCCAGCCGCGCCTCGACGGCGGCGATCCCCTCGTCCGTGGACAGGTCGGCGGTCAGCACCTCGGCCTCGATGCCGTGCCGGTCGTGCAGTTCGGTGGCCTGGTCCCGCAGCCGGTCGGTGTCGCGGGCCACCAGCACGAGGTTGTGTCCCCCGGCCGCGAGCCGGCGCGCGAAGGCGGCCCCGATGCCCGCGGTCGCGCCCGTAATCAGTGCAGTCGTCATACGCGGCACGTTAGTGCCAGGCCCGCACCTCCCCGCGACCCGCCCGCCGCTCCCCGCTCACCCCTGACGGGCCACGTACGCACGCGCCCTGCGCAGCGCCTCGGGATGCAGGGCCGCACCGGCCGTGAGCAGCAGCGGCAGCAGTTCCCGCTGTGTGGTCACGGCCCGGAACTGCAGCTCCACCGTCACCTCGTGGTCCGGCCGGTGCACGATCTCGACCGGGTCGCCCGCCCGGATGCCGCCCGGCGTGATCACCCGGAAGTACGCCCCGGGAACGGCCGTCCGCGTGTACCTCTTGATCCAGCGCTCCTCGCCGACGTGGCCCGCGAACGTACGGCACGGGATCCGGCCGGACGTGACCTCCAGGACCAGCTCGGCACCGACCCGCCAGCGCTCGCCGATCAGCGCCTGGCCGACCGCCACCCCGGCCGTGGTCAGGTTCTCGCCGAACCAGCCGTTGCGGACCGGGCGGCCCAGTTCTCGCTCCCAGGTGTCGAGGTCCTCGCGGGCGAAGGCGTACACGGCCTGGTTCGAGCCGCCGTGGTGGCGCAGATCGCAGACCGCGTCCCCGGCCAGTGCGCTGCCGCCGACGCCCTCGGGACCGGGGTCCGCGACCCGCACGAGTCCCTCGACGGGCCGCTTGTCGATCCCGGTCAGGCCCTCCTTGGAGTCGGTGTAGGGCACCGCCACGGGCCGGCCCGTGTTCACCGTCAGCACTCTCATCGCGTTCATGCCCGCACGCTAGCGACTTCCGGCCACAGCGTCCGGCTGAAAGTCACATGCTGATAATTCGCAGCCGACCCAAGATTCGCTTATATTCGAAGAGTGATCGAGGCCCGTCATCTCCGAGTCCTGCGCGCCGTGGCCGGCACCGGTTCCTTCTCCGCCGCCGCCCGCGAGCTGGGCTGCACCCAGCCCGCCGTGAGCCAGCAGATGAAGGCGCTGGAGTCCTCCGCGGGCACCACGCTGCTCATCCGCACCGGACGCGAGATGCGGCTGACACAGGCCGGAGAGGCGCTCGTGCGCCACGCCTCGGGCATCCTCGCCGGGCTCACCGCCGCCGAGGAGGAGGTCGCCGCGATCGCCGGGCTGCGGGCCGGCCGGGTCCGCCTGGTCTCCTTCCCCAGCGGCAGCTCGACCCTGGTCCCCGGCGCCCTCGCCGCGCTCCGGGCGGACCACCCCGGCACCCGGGTCTCCCTGGTCGAGGCCGAGCCGCCCCGCTCGGTGGAGATGCTGCGCGACGGCGACTGCGACATCGCGCTGGCCTTCCGCTACGGCACGCCGGGCACCGAGTGGGACGACCTGGTGGTGCGTCCCCTGCTCACCGACCGGCTGATCGGCCTGGTGCCCGAGGGGCACGGGCTCGCGGACCGGGACGAGGTCGGCATCGGCGAACTCGCCGCCGAGTCGTGGATCGCCGGCTGCCCCCGCTGCCGCCGGCAGCTGGTGGAGGTCTGCGAGGAGTCCGGCTTCACCCCGCGGATCGACTTCGCCACCGACGACTACCCGGCGGTGATCGGTCTGGTCGGCGCGGGTCTGGGGGTCGCCGTGCTGCCGGCGCTGGCGATCGAGTCGGTACGCCCCAGGGGGGCCAGGACCGTCGCGGTGGAGCCGGCCATCGAGCGCGAGATCGTCGCGCTGACCCTGCCCGACCTGGCCCAGGTCCCGGCCGTGGCGGCCACCCTGGACCAGCTGTCCCGGGCGGCCACCCGCTGAGCGGTCCCGCAGCGGGCCGTCGGGTCCGGTGTGGGGAAACGTGAAGTGAAGAAACGTTTCGCCTGTGCTGGTGTGCGGCCGGTTCAGCCGTGTCCCGGCGGTGAGGCCGGTGCCGCCGCGGTGATCAGCCGGTTGCGGGCCCGTCCCATGAGCTCCTCGCGTTCGTCCTCGGTCAGTCCGCCCCACACCCCGTAGGGCTCGCGTACCGCCAGTGCGTGCGCGGCGCACTCGGCGCGTACCGGGCATCGCATGCAGACCTCTTTCGCGGAGGTCTCGCGGGCGCTCCGGGCGGCTCCGCGTTCCCCCTCGGGGTGGAAGAACAGTGAGCTGTCGACCCCTCGGCAGGCCGCCAGCAGCTGCCAGTCCCACAGATCGGCGTTGGGTCCGGGAAGGCGGGAGAAATCTGCCATTGCTTGTCCCCTCGAAACCATGCTGTGTCGGAAACGTCGTGGTCGTCCGTCGGTGACCGTGCCCATGACCGTACATCTACGGTGTTAGTAGATGTAAATATGACTGATTGCGAATCTAGCCACAGACACCAGCAAAAGGGAAGAAAACCCGCTAAATGGGGCATACGTTCATGAGAAGTTTCGGTTGACAGCTGGACGACTCGTGGCGCTCTCCTCCGTGCTCGCTCCCTCACGTAGAGTGCCGAACTCGGCCTTCCGACCCGTAACTCTTTCGAGTGACCATCGTTGAGAGTGCGGAGGCGGTTGGCAGAAAAAGCGATCGGGCAGATGTCCGAGAGCGTCAACCGCACAGGTGACGACTTGTTACAGCCTGGAGGCCCAAGGTGACGCGCATCAGCTGCGGAGGACGGTCATGACATCCGTCCTCGTCTGCGACGACTCCCCGCTTGCCCGAGAAGCGCTCCGTCGCGCGGTCGCGACCGTGCCCGGCGTCGAACGTGTGACGACCGCGGCCAACGGTGAGGAAGTCCTCCGCCGCTGGGGCGCCGACCGTTCGGATCTGATTCTCATGGACGTACGCATGCCCGGTCTGGGTGGTGTGGAGACCGTCCGTCGGCTGCTCTCCGCCGACCCCGGCGCGAGGATCATCATGCTGACCGTCGCCGAGGACCTGGACGGTGTCGCGCTCGCGGTCGCCGCCGGGGCCCGCGGATATCTGCACAAGGACGCCTCCCGGGCGGAGCTCCGGGCGACCGTCACCCAGGCCCTGGCCGATCCGACGTGGCGGCTCGCCCCGCGCCGGCTGCGGTCGGCCGAGATGGGTGCGGCGCCCACGCTCACGGCGCGCGAGATCCAGGTGCTCGAAGGGATGAGCCACGGCCGCTCCAACGCGGAGATCGGCCGCGAGCTGTTCCTCTCCGAGGACACGGTGAAGACGCACGCCAGGCGGCTGTTCAAGAAGCTCGGCGCCTCGGACCGCGCGCACGCCGTCGCGCTCGGTTTCCGCTGGGGCCTGGTCCGCTGAGAGGCGGCCCGTTCCCAGGTCACGCGACAGCTTCTGAGGTGCGGCCGTGACCGGCGGCCGCCGATCCACACCCCGTCCGCACGCCGGCGGACGGGGCGACCCGGGCGAGGGGTGCGGCACACGTCGTCCCCCGCCCGCACAGCCCGCCGCCCCGGCGGCATGTGACGCTTCCCGGCCGATGACGCATCCTTGAGACGTGGAGTTCCTCGGGAACGATTCGGTCGAGCGGAAGGGGAGGGCGCAGGACATGACTTCCGGCGCACCCGCTCATAACGCTTCGGTGCACAACTACGGACGCGGTGCCGCGGATGACGCGGCACCGGGGCACCATGGTTCGATGCGCGACGACGGAACGACGGTGATCGGTGCTCTGGTGCATCGTGCCGTCGAGGGCGACGCGCAGGCCACCCATGATCTGCTGGCCCACGTCCACCCCCTCGCGCTGCGCTACTGCAGGTCCCGGCTGAACCGGCTGCCCGGTGACGCGCGCCACTTCGTGGAGGACCTGGCGCAGGAGGTCTGCGTCGCGGTGCTGATGGCCCTGCCGCGCTACAAGGACACCGGCAGACCCTTCGAGGCCTTCGTCTTCGCCATCGCCGGCCACAAGGTGGCCGATCTCCAGCGCGCCGCGATGCGGCACCCGGGATCGACCGCCGTGCCCTCCGACGAGATGCCGGAGCGGCCGGACGACTCGCTCGGGCCCGAGGAGCGCGCGCTGCTCAGCAGCGATGCGGCCTGGGCCAAGAAGCTCCTCGCCAACCTCCCGGAGAACCAGCGCGAGCTGCTGGTCCTGCGCGTCGCCGTGGGGCTCACCGCCGAGGAGACCGGACAGATGCTCGGCATGTCGCCGGGTGCGGTCCGGGTCGCCCAGCACCGCGCGCTGAGTCGGCTGCGGGCCCTCGCGGAACAGTGAACGGGACACCTGTCCGTGCCGTAGGAAGCTACAGAACCTCCCGGTGATCTTGTTCATGGAATGAGACACCCCCGGAGGCCGTTAGCATGGACATCCGCACCGATCAAGGCCATTTGGGGAAGGTGTCATGACTGCAAACGTCGACGGAGTGCCCGAGAAATTCGCGACACTCGGGCTGACATACGACGACGTGCTGCTGCTGCCGGGCGCATCTGAAGTGCTGCCCAACGCGGTCGACACCTCGACGCTCATCTCGCGGAACGTGCGGGTGAACATCCCGCTGCTGTCCGCCGCGATGGACAAGGTCACCGAGGCCCGGATGGCCATCGCCATGGCCCGGCAGGGCGGCGTCGGCGTACTGCACCGCAATCTCTCGGTCGAGGACCAGGTCAACCAGGTCGACCTGGTGAAGCGGTCCGAGTCCGGCATGGTCACCGACCCGATCACGGTCGGCCCGGACGCCACGCTCGGCGAGGCCGACGCGCTGTGTGCGAAGTTCCGCATCAGCGGCGTCCCGGTCACCGACCCGGCGGGCAAGCTGCTCGGCATCGTCACCAACCGCGACATGGCCTTCGAGTCGGACCGCTCGCGCCAGGTGCGCGAGGTCATGACGCCGATGCCGCTGGTCACCGGCCGCGTCGGCATCTCCGGCGTGGACGCCATGGAGCTGCTGCGCCGCCACAAGATCGAGAAGCTTCCGCTGGTCGACGAGGCGGGCATCCTCAAGGGCCTCATCACGGTCAAGGACTTCAAGAAGGCCGAGCAGTACCCGGGCGCGGCCAAGGACGCCGAGGGCCGGCTGCTCGTCGGCGCCGCCGTCGGCGCCAGCCCGGAGGCGCTGGACCGCGCCCAGGCGCTGGCCGGGGCCGGTGTGGACTTCCTGATCGTCGACACCTCGCACGGTCACAACAGCAACGCCCTCAACTGGATGGCGAAGATCAAGTCGGCCGTCGACGTGGACGTCATCGGCGGCAACGTCGCGACCCGCGACGGCGCCCAGGCCCTGATCGACGCCGGCGTGGACGGCGTCAAGGTGGGCGTCGGTCCCGGCTCGATCTGCACCACCCGCGTGGTCGCCGGCATCGGCGTCCCGCAGGTCACCGCGATCTACGAGGCCGCCCTCGCGGCCCGTGCCGCGGGCGTCCCGGTCATCGGTGACGGCGGCCTGCAGTACTCCGGCGACATCGGCAAGGCGCTCGCCGCCGGTGCCGACAGCGTGATGCTCGGCTCGCTGCTCGCGGGCTGCGAGGAGTCCCCGGGCGAGCTGCTCTTCATCAACGGCAAGCAGTTCAAGTCGTACCGCGGCATGGGTTCGCTGGGTGCGATGCAGTCCCGCGGCCAGGGCCGCTCGTACTCCAAGGACCGCTACTTCCAGGCCGAGGTGTCCTCCGACGACAAGCTCGTCCCCGAGGGCATCGAGGGCCAGGTGCCCTACCGGGGCCCGCTGGCCAACGTGCTGCACCAGCTCGTCGGCGGTCTCCGCCAGACGATGGGGTACGTGGGCGCCGCCTCCGTCGACGAGATGGAGAGCAAGGGCCGCTTCGTGCGGATCACCTCGGCGGGTCTCAAGGAGAGCCACCCGCACGACATCCAGATGACGGTCGAAGCACCGAACTACAGCAGGAAGTAACGCGACAGCGCAGGTGAGGGGCGGTCCGGGGTTCCCGGAACCGCCCCTCCCTCATGTGTCGGGGATACTGGACAGCGCAGACGTAGAGGGAAAGGCCACACCATCGTGACTGAGATCGAGATCGGGCGCGGCAAGCGCGGCCGCCGGGCATACGCATTCGACGACATCGCCGTCGTCCCGAGCCGCCGGACCCGCGACCCGAAGGAGGTCTCGATCGCCTGGCAGATCGACGCCTACCGCTTCGAGCTGCCGTTCCTGGCCGCTCCCATGGACTCCGTCGTCTCCCCGCAGCACGCCATCCGCATCGGTGAGCTCGGCGGCCTCGGCGTGCTCAACCTGGAAGGCCTGTGGACCCGGCACGCCGACCCGCAGCCGCTCCTCGACGAGATCGCCGAGATGCCCGTCGAGTCCGCGACCCGCCGACTCCAGGAGATCTACTCCGCCCCCATCCAGGAGGAGCTGATCGGGCAGCGCATCAAGGAGGTGCGCGACTCCGGTGTCGTCACCGCCGCCGCGCTCTCCCCGCAGCGCACCGCCCAGTTCTCGAAGGCCGTCGTCGACGCGGGCGTGGACATCTTCGTCATCCGCGGTACGACGGTCTCCGCCGAGCACGTCTCGGGCGCTGCCGAGCCGCTCAACCTGAAGCAGTTCATCTACGAGCTGGACGTCCCGGTCATCGTCGGCGGCTGCGCCACGTACACCGCGGCCCTGCACCTGATGCGCACGGGCGCGGCCGGTGTCCTCGTCGGCTTCGGCGGTGGCGCCGCGCACACCACGCGCAACGTCTTCGGCATCCAGGTCCCGATGGCGACCGCGGTCGCCGACGTGGCCGGGGCCCGCCGCGACTACATGGACGAGTCCGGCGGCCGGTACGTGCACGTGATCGCGGACGGCGGCGTCGGCTGGTCCGGCGACCTGCCGAAGGCCATCGCCTGCGGTGCGGACGCCGTGATGATGGGCTCCCCGCTCGCCCGCGCGACGGACGCCCCGGGCCGCGGCCGGCACTGGGGCATGGAGGCCGTCCACGAGGACGTGCCGCGCGGCAAGCTGGTCGACCTCGGCTCCGTCGGTACGACGGAGGAGGTCCTCACCGGTCCCTCGCACACCCCCGACGGCTCGATGAACATCTTCGGCGCGCTGCGCCGGGCGATGGCGACGACAGGGTACAGCGACCTCAAGGAGTTCCAGCGCGTCGAGGTGACGGTGGCGGACTCGCAGCACCGCCGCTGAGCGCTCAGCACACACGGAAGGGCCCGGACCGCGATCGCGGTCCGGGCCCTTCCGTGTTTCCTGCGTGTCGTCAGCGACTAGTCGGCAGCCTTCTTGGCGCCGGAGAACGCGGCGACCGCCGCGACGGCGAAGAAGAGGTACGAGATGAAGTCCGAGTCGGCCTTCCACGCCTCGTTCAGCAGGCTGAAGTGGTCGAAGAACAGCTCGGAGACCGTGACGGGGAGCTCCTTCGCCGCGATCATGGCCTCGCCGAGCAACTGGCCGAAGTAGACGGCGATCAGCGAGAGGACGACACTCAGGACCGGCAGGATCGGGTTCCGGCCGCCGACCTTGCCCGAGGCGAAGCCCACCACGAAGCCGACACCCACGGCCGCGTAGCCGATCTCGTGCTTCGTCGCGCCGATGATCGCGCCGTAGATGGCCGCCGCGACGACCGCCGCGACGACGGCGGCGGCTATACCGAGACCCACGTTGTTGCGCGCCGGTGCCACCGGAGCGAACGGTGCGCCGCCGCCGAAGGGGGCGCCGACCGGCTGCTGGCCCGCGAACGGGTTGCCGGTCGGGGCGCCGGGCTGGCCGGGCTGGGCGGCATACGGGTTGCCGGCCTGCGGCTGGCCGTCGTACGGCTGGTTCGGCGGTGGTACGGGCGTGCTCATGGTGGGTTCCCCCTGGGACTGTGGCGCACTGGTGTGCGATGAGTGACGCCGCAGGCTAGCAGTCGGTTCCGACAATGACCCACCGGAATCCTTGGGGGGACTGCGATCAGAGCCGGTGCGCGGCTCCCGCCGGGGTCGCGCCACGGGTGTCCAGGAGGAGCTGCGCCTTCACGGCCAGGCCCTGGAGGTCGTAGGTGCGGTGGTGCTGGAGCAGCACCGTCAGATCCGCACTGGAGGCCGCCTCGTAGAGCGAATCGGCACGTGGGACCGGGAGTTCGCGCACGCGCCAGTCCAGGACGTGCGGATCGTGGTAGCCGATCTGCGCCCCCATGTCCATCAGCCGGGTGGCGATCTCCCGGGCGGGGGAGGCCTCCTGGTCGGCGAGGTCCGGCTTGTAGGTGACGCCGAGGAGGAGGATCCGGGCGCCCCGGACGGACTTGCCGTGCTCGTTGAGGAGGGTGGCCGAGCGCTGGATCACGTACTGCGGCATCCGGTCGTTGATCTCCTGCGCGAGCGAGACCATCCGCAGGGGGTGTCCGGGGGTGCGGCTGTTGTACGGGAGGTAGCCCGGGTCGACCGGGACGCCGTGGCCGCCGACGCCGGGCCCGGGGCGGAAGGGCTGGAAGCCGAAGGGCTTGGTCTCGGCGCACCGGATGACGTCCCACAGGTCGACGCCGAGGTCGTGGCAGAGCACCGCCATCTCGTTGACCAGGGCGATGTTGACGTGCCGGAAGTTGGTCTCCAGGACCTTCGTCATCTCGGCCTCGCGCGGGCCGCGGGCGCGGACGACCTTGTCGGTGAGGCGGCTGTAGAAGGCCGCGGCCGATTCGGTGCAGGCCGGGGTGAGACCGCCGATCACCTTGGGGGTGTTGGCGTAGACGTGGGTGCGGTTGCCGGGGTCGACCCTGGTGGGGGAGTAGGCGAGGTGGAAGTCGCGTCCGCCGCGCAGGCCCGAGCCCTCTTCGAGGAGGGGGAGCAGGAAGTTCTCGGTGGTGCCGGGGTGGACGGGTGATTCCAGCAGCACGGTGGTGTGCGGGCGCAGCCGGGCGGCCAGGGCGCGGGCCGCGTCGCCCACACCGGTGAGGTCGAGGGTGCGGTCGGGGCCGAGGGGGGTGGGCGCGCAGATCACGGCGGTACGGACCCGGCCCAGCTCGGCCTGGTTGGTGGTGGGGCGGAAGCCGCCGGAGAGCATCCGGCGGATGTCGGACGCGGTGAGCGGCCCCTCGACGGGGGTGCGGCCCGCGGAGAGCTCCGCGAAGGCGCGCGGGTCGGTGTCGTAGCCGACGGTCTGGATGCCGGCTGCGACGGCGGCTTGGGCGAGGGGCAGGCCGAGGTGACCGAGTCCGATGACGGCGAGGTCTGCAGGCACGTGGGTGGCCGTCCTTCCCTAAGACCATGAGGACAGAAAGCGCAACTGCTGGGGACAGCGCAATGTCAGACTAGGCGTAAATATGACCTATATGTCGCATTGTGTGGCCCTTGTCGTCCGGGTGTTGTCCACAGGCGGTGGCTGAAGTCGCGGAGCGCGGACAGAATCGAGAGGTGGGCACGGGCCCGGCCCCGCGGCCGGACCGCATCCCCGTGCCGGACCACCCCGATCTACCGGGAGGCAGCAGTGAGGACAGCGACACTGGGACCCGCGGAGCGCACCGAGGCGCTCGCCGCGATGGCCGAGCGCGAACTGGACGTGCTGGTCGTGGGGGCGGGGGTGGTCGGCGCCGGGACGGCGCTGGACGCGGTGACCAGAGGGCTCTCGACCGGGCTGGTCGAGGCCCGCGACTGGGCGTCCGGCACGTCGAGCAGGTCGAGCAAGCTGATCCACGGCGGGCTGCGCTATCTGGAGATGCTCGACTTCGGGCTCGTCCGCGAGGCGCTGAAGGAGCGCGGGCTGCTGCTGGAGCGGCTCGCCCCGCACCTGGTGAAGCCGGTGCCGTTCCTGTACCCGTTGCAGCACAAGGGCTGGGAGCGGCTCTACGCCGGCGCGGGCGTCGCGCTGTACGACGCGATGTCGGTGTCGTCCGGGCACGGCCGCGGACTGCCCGTGCACCGGCACCTCTCCCGCCGCCGGGCCCTGCGGGTCGCGCCGGCGCTCAAGCGGGACGCCCTGGTGGGGGCCCTGCAGTACTACGACGCCCAGGTGGACGACGCCCGTCACACGGCGACGCTCGTGCGGACCGCCGCCGGATACGGCGCGCATGTGGCGAACCGGGCGAGGGTGACCGCCTTCCTCCGTGAGGGCGAACGGGTCGTCGGCGTTCGGGTGGAGGACGTCGAGGCGGGTGACAGCTACGAGATCAGGGCCAAACAGGTGGTCAACTCCAGCGGCGTCTGGACGGACGACACCCAGGCGCTGATCGGCGAGCGCGGCCAGTTCCACGTACGGGCTTCCAAGGGCATCCATCTCGTCGTCCCGAAGGACCGCATCCACTCCTCCACCGGCCTGATCCTGCGGACCGAGAAGTCCGTGCTCTTCGTCATCCCGTGGGGGCGGCACTGGATCGTCGGGACGACGGACACCGACTGGGACCTCGACAAGGCGCACCCCGCCGCGTCCAGCGCGGACATCGACTACCTGCTCGAACACGTCAACTCGGTGCTGGCCACCCCGCTGACCCGGGACGACGTCCAGGGGGTCTACGCGGGACTGCGGCCGCTGCTGGCCGGTGAGTCGGACGCGACGAGCAAGCTGTCGCGCGAGCACACGGTGGCGCATCCGCTGCCGGGCCTCGTCGTCGTCGCGGGCGGGAAGTACACGACGTACCGGGTGATGGCCAAGGACGCCGTCGACGAGGCGGTGCACGGCCTGGACCAGCGGGTCGCGGAGTGCGTCACGGAGGACATCCCGCTGCTGGGCGCCGAGGGCTACCGCGCCCTGTGGAACGCGCGGGCCAGGATCGCCGCCAGGACCGGCCTGCATGTCGCCCGGGTGGAGCACCTGCTGAACCGGTACGGCTCCATGACCGAGGAGATCCTGGAGCTGATCGTCGCCGATCCGGTGATGGGCGAACCGCTGCCCTCCGCCGACGACTACCTGAAGGCCGAGATCGTGTACGCCGCCTCGCACGAGGGCGCCCGCCACCTCGACGACGTCCTGACCCGGCGCACCCGGATCTCCATCGAGACCTTCGACCGGGGCACCCGCTCCGCCCGGCTCTGCGCCGAGCTGATGGCGCCGGTGCTCGGCTGGGACAAGGGCCAGATCGACCGGGAGGTCACGCACTACGAGAAGCGGGTGGAGGCGGAACGGGAGTCGCAGCGCCAGCCCGACGACCTGACGGCGGACGCGGCACGGCTGGGAGCACCGGACATCGTGCCCATCTAGGCTCCCTCGGCCGGACGGCGGCGGTCCGCCGTCCGCTTCCCTCCGGCCGCCTTCCGGCGCGGGACGGGACGGCGGACCGCCGCCGGGAATACGGCGGTTCGGAGCGGCGCTGTGGACGACGGGCCGTGGTAGGCAGGGGAGTGCCCGGCGTGAGATGTGGTTCGCTGGGCAGGGGTTCAAGGACACGGCGCGGCAGCGCCCTCCCCGGTACGGGCCGACAGGAATCGCTTCCTCCGGCCCCGTCATCACGGTCCCCGGACCCGGCACCAGGACCGGTCCCGGGGTGAGGGACAATGAACGCTCTGCCAGGGCGGGTTGATCGCAGAGGGGACGCATGTCGGAGGCGGAGCAGGCACGGGAGCCCCAACGGGACAAGGACGGACGCCTCCTTTCGGGGCGATACCGGCTCGGGGAGGTACTCGGCCGGGGCGGTATGGGGACCGTCTGGCGCGCCGTCGACGAGACGCTGGGCCGCACGGTCGCGGTCAAGGAACTGCGGTTCCCCTCGGCCATCGACGACGACGAGAAGCGCCGGCTCATCACGCGTACGCTGCGCGAGGCCAAGGCGATCGCCCGGATCCGCAACAACGGCGCGGTCACCGTCTACGACGTGGTCGACGAGGACGACCGGCCGTGGATCGTCATGGAACTCATCGAGGGCAAGTCGCTGGCCGAAGCGGTGCGCGAGGACGGCGTCCTGACGCCGCGCCGCGCGGCGGAGGTCGGTCTCGCCATCCTCGACGTGCTGCGCTCGGCGCACCGCGAGGGCATCCTGCACCGCGATGTGAAGCCGTCCAACGTGCTGATCTCCGAGGACGGCCGGGTCGTGCTGACCGACTTCGGGATCGCCCAGGTCGAGGGCGACCCGTCCGTCACCTCCACCGGCATGCTCGTCGGCGCCCCTTCGTACATCTCGCCCGAGCGGGCCCGCGGGCACAAGCCGGGACCGCCCGCCGACCTGTGGTCGCTCGGCGGACTGCTGTACGCGAGCGTGGAGGGCTGCCCGCCCTACGACAAGGGGTCCGCGATCGCGACCCTGACCGCCGTGATGACCGAACCGCTGGACCCGCCGAAGAACGCGGGCCCGCTGGAGGAGGTCATCTACGGGCTGCTCGCCCGGGATCCGGAGCAGCGGCTCGACGACGCGGGCGCGCGCGCCCTGCTCACCGACGTCATCAACGCCCCGGAGCAGCCTGACGTCCCGGTGCCGCCGCCCGCCGACGCCACCCAGGTGATGGCGATCCCCAAGAACGTCGCCGACGCCACGCCCAAGTCCGCCCGGAAGTCCGGGGAGACGGGCGAGGGCGGCCGCGACCGGCTGCGCGGGGCCCTGCGCTCGGTGCGGAACGCGAAGGCGGCACCGGCCGCGGGCGCGGGTGTCGCCGCCGGTTCCGCCGCCCCGGCCCGGCCCGCCAAGGCTCCGGCGACGGCCACGGCCTCCCCCTCGGGGGCCGTACCGCCGCCGCGTCCGGCCACCTCGCCGGTCACCCCCCGGGCCTCGCTCACGGACGTGGTGCCGCGCCGCACGCTGGCGATCATCGCGGCCGTCATCGTGCTCGCCGTGCTCGCCACGGTCCTCGCGCTCACGCTCGGCGGGGACGACAAGGGTTCCGACAACGCGGGCAAGGTCAAGGACGGCGCGTCCGCCTCGGCCGGGTCCTCCGCCGGCAGCGGCACCGGGTCCTCCGCCGACACGGAGCAGGGCAGCGGCAAGGAACAGGGCAAGGGCGAGGACGACGACGCCAAGGGCGGCGGCCAGGGCGCGGACGACGACTCGGGCAAGGGCTCGGACGACGCGAAGGACAAGGGCTCGGACGACGCCGTGCCGGCCGGCTTCCGGGCGGTGGAGAACAAGCAGTTCCACTTCTCCATGGCGATGCCCGGGAACTTCCGCTTCGACAAGACGGCGGGCGCCAACTCCGGTGCCATATACAACGTCAGCGGCGGCTTCCCCCGTATCCAGGTCGACTACACCCGTTCGCCCGGCGGCGATGCCGCGGCCGCGTGGAACGCGGCCCGGGCCGCCGTCGCCGGCACCAGCAACAACTACCACCACCTCGGCATAAACAAGGTCCAGTACAACGGCTACCCGACCGTCGCCGACTGGCAGTTCGAGCGTACGCAGCAGGGCCAGCGGGTACGGGTGATCAACCGCGGCTTCAAGGTCGACGCCGGTCACGGATACGCGATCATGATCAGCTGCCCGGCCGACGCATGGGACGCCAAGGAGTGCCGGACGCTGCGCAAGACGGCGTTCGACACGTTCAAGCCGCTCGACTGAGCCAAGCCGTGCGGCCGGGTTGCGCCGACCCTGCCGCGCGGCCGCCGCTTGCCACGTATTGTGAGAGCTCGAAGACCGTACGCAGCCGAAACCTCAAGTCAATTGCACAGTAAGTGACCGCAATTGGCGACTTCGTGCGGTCTACGTGACCGGGGGAACAGCGCGCTCTGGGGAGGCGTCGTGGACGACTATGCGGGTCGGGTACTTGCCGACCGCTACCGCCTTCCGCTGCCCCCGTCCGACGAGTACGAACTGGTCGAGACCCGGGCGTTCGACACCTACAGCGGACAGGAAGTCCTCGTCCGGCAGGTGCCGTTGCCCGAGGTCGTGGACGCCGAGGTGCTCGACGCGGACGGGGTGCCCACAGCAGCGCGGCGCACCAGCGCGCGCACGGTGCGGCGGTCCACCGATCCGGCCGTCCGGCGCGCCATAGAGGCCGCCCAGGCGGCGGCCCAGGTGCCCGACCACCCGCGCCTGGACCAGGTCTTCGACGTGTTCGCCGAGGCGGGCTCGCTCTGGATCGTGAGCGAGCTGGTGGCGGCCCGGCCGCTGGCGGCCCTGCTCGCGGAGCGCCCGCTCAATCCGTACCGGGCCGCCGAGATCGGCTCCGACGTCCTGACCGCGCTGCGGGTCCTGCACGCCCACGGCTGGACCCACCGCAACATCACCGTGCGCACGGTGCTGATCTGCGACGACGGACGCGTCGTGCTGACCGGCCTGGCGGCCGGGGCGGCCGAGGAGGCGCTCTGCGGATATGTGCCGGTGCCGCGCCCCGACGACGGCGATCCCGAGGGTGCGTACGGCAGCCCCGCGGTCGAGTCCGGCCCCACCGGCCCGTACGTCCCGCCCGCGGTGGAGGCGGGCGACGGCGATCCGTACAACGATCCCCACGGCGACCCGTACAGCGACCCGCACGGTGCCCCCGAGGTGCCCGCTGCCCGCGAACCCGCGGCCATCGAGCCGGGGTACGGCGACGGGCCCGCGCAGCCCCACGGCGCCGGGGAGCTGGAGTCCGTGCCGCGGCCTTCACAGCCCGCGCCCATGCCGCCCGGCACCCTGCCCGTCCCCGCATCCGACGAGGCAGGTGCCGCCCGGGCCAGGGCAGCCCGGGCCGGTGCCATCGCCGCGTACCGCGCGGGTGCCCGCGCCGCCGCCCGCATCAGCGAGGAGGAGCGCCGGGCCGGCCGGGACGAGACGCAGGACACCGGCACCCTCCCGGTGCAGCGGCCCGCCCACCCGCAGCCCCCGCTCGGCCTGCCGGGCGTCCCGGAGACGTACGGCGAGGACCTGTACGACGACGAGGACCCGTACGACGACGAGGACGACGACGGCGGGCCGCCGCCCCGGCGGCTCCACCTGACCGGCACCTGGGACGACGGCCCCGGCTACGGACGCCCGGTGTCCGCCGGGGGTTCCAACGAGGACGCCCTGCGCGCCGACTCCCGGCGCCACGACACCACCCCGGCCGTCAGCCCGCTCGTTCCGGCCACCACCCGCGACACCTCCCCGGGCCGCTGGGACGAGATCGTCGCCGGCAGCCGCGGCCCGTCCGCCTACCGCGGCCCCGCCACCACCCTCGCCGCCGAACGCGCCCGGCAGGCCCGGATCGCCGTCGTCGGCGCGGTCACCGAGCGCTGGGCGCCCGAGCAGGCCGGACCGGTCCACGAGAACTGGCAGCTGGCCCCGCCCATCGGCCCCTCCACCGACCTCTGGGCGCTGGGCGCCCTGCTCTACCGCGCCGTCCAGGGCCACGCCCCGTACCCCGAGGAGAGCGCCGCCGAACTCGTCCAGATGGTCTGCGGCGAACCGCCCGCCTTCGCCGAGGAGTGCGGCCCGCTGCGGCCCGTCGTCGAGTCGCTGCTGCGCCAGGACCCCACCGAGCGGCCGGACTTCGAGGAGCTGCGGGGCTGGCTGCGCTCCCTGGTGCGCTCGGCGCCGGAGCCGGAGGCCGGTGCGGACGTCGTGCCGCTGCCGTCCCCCGACGCCACCCGGCTGCCCGTCGTGCGCCGCCGCGGCGAACTCGTCCGCAAGCGCCGCGGCCGCCGGGGCGGCGCGGCACACGGCAGGCACCGCCACACCAAGGACCGTCCGGAACCCGTGGAGCGGGCCCCCCGGCAGCAGGTGCGCGAGCCGAAGAACCCCAGGCCGGTCCGCGAGCCCAAGGGGCCCAAGGCGCTGCGCACCCCGCCCCGCCCGCAGCAGGGCGGCAAGCGCGCACCGCGGCGGCTCGGCCGGCTGCTGCTCGTCCTGATCCTGCTGCTCCTGGTCGCGGCGATCGCGTACGCGGTGATGTTCATGCCCAAGTCCGGTACGGAGCAGGGGGCCGGCGCGTCCCCGTCCCGTACCGCGTCCGGAGCACCCGAACCCGGCAACGGCGGCTCCGGCGGCCCGGACCCCGACCCGTCGCAGTCCTCCGGCGCGCAGCAGCCGCAGACCAGCCGCTCCGCCGTCGCCCTCGCGCCCGGCTACGCGCTGCGCAAGGACGCCGAGGGCTTCGAGGTCGGGCTGCCCAAGGGCTGGGCGCGCGTCGCGCCCAACGCGAACCGTCAGATCCGCTACGGCGACGGCGGGTTCAGCGTCCTCATCGTGCCCGGGCGCGACACGGTCAAGTCCGGCGGCTCGGACCCGCTCGACTACCAGCGGGACAAGGAACCGGAGTTGAAGCCGTTCCGCGACTCCAGCTGGTCGTCCGCGAGCGGGCTGCGCCGGATCGACGTCGGGCAGCAGGCCATGGCGGAGGGGCAGTACACCTGGCAGGCGGGCGGCCGCGAGCTCTTCGTCCGCAACCTGGTGATGGTCGTCGACGGCAAGTACCACATCCTCCAGGCCATCGGCCCGGTGGGCGAGCGCGACAAGGTGAACGACATCTACCAACAGGCCAGTACCTCCTACCGCGTGACGAAGTGAGACGAACCGCCTGACGCTGTGTGCCCGGCCGGTTTCGGCACACCGCTGCCGGGAAGCGACAAGCATCACAGTGCGATCTCGTGAGCGGTGCGAGGTTCCGTGGCCGCACCTCCCCTCCGTAACCTGTCATCCGAAGGAACGGGGCGGGGACACACGTGGATCGATCACAGGGCACGGAAGCGGGACTGCTGCTGGCCGGGAGGTACCGGCTCGGCGAGGTCCTCGGACGCGGCGGCATGGGCAAGGTCTGGCGCGCCCATGACGAGGTGCTGCACCGCACCGTCGCCGTCAAGGAACTGACGGCCGGGCTGTACGTCGCCGAGGCGGACCGGGTCGTCCTGCACGCGCGGACCCAGAAGGAGGCCCGCGCCGCCGCCCGCATCACCCACCCCGGCGTGGTCACCGTCCATGACGTGATCGAGTACGACAACCGGCCGTGGATCGTCATGCAGTACGTCGACGGACCGTCACTCGCCGACCAGGCCAAGGAGTCCGGCGAGGTCGACCCGCGCGAGGCCGCCAGGATCGGCCTCCACGTGCTGGGCGCCCTGCGCGCCGCCCACGGCGCCGGGGTGCTGCACCGCGATGTGAAGCCGGGCAACGTCCTGCTCGCCCGGGACGGCCGGGTGCTGCTCACCGACTTCGGGATCGCCGCGATAGAGGGCGACTCGACCATCACCAGGACCGGTGAACTGGTCGGCTCCATCGACTACCTGGCCCCCGAGCGGGTACGCGGCGGCGATCCCGGCCCCGCGTCCGACCTGTGGTCGCTGGGCGCCACGCTGTACACCGCGGTCGAGGGCCGTTCGCCGTTCCGCCGCACCTCGCCGATCTCCACGATGCAGGCCGTCGTCACCGAGGATCCGCCGCCGCCCGAGCGGGCCGGGGCGCTGGGGCACGTCATCACCGCACTGCTCCGCAAGGAACCCGAGGACCGGCCGACGGCCGCGGAGACCGAACGGATGCTGCTGGAGGCCATGGAGGGGCGCGCACCCCGTTCGGCCCAGGCGTACGTCCCCACCCAGCGGGTCCCGGACGAGGTCATGCACGCGATGGGCGCGGACGGCGGCACGGCCCAACTGCCCTACCCCGGACCGGTTCCGCCCCCCGGCTCCGCACCCGTCACCCGGCGCACCCGCGGCCGCTGGCGCACCACGCTCGTGGTCATCGCCCTGGCGGCGCTGGTGGGAGGCGGCGCGGGCATCGCCGCGATGCTGTACTCCAACCGTGCGGACGACGACACCGGCGGCGGGACCGGCGGCACGGCGTCCCACGGCACCCGCTCGCCGGGACCGGCCACCCCGACCCCCACCCCGTCGTCGAAGCCGGACCCGTCGAAGCAGGGGGTGCCGGAGGGCTGGCGGCGGGTGGAGGACCCGGCCGGGTTCAGCATCCTGATGCCGATCGGCTGGGAGCGGCAGGTGAACGGCACCAACATCGACTACACGCCGGACGACGGTGTGCACTACTTCCGCTTCAGCGTCGATCCGACGCCCGACTTCGAGCACCCGTACACGCACATGCAGAACCTGGAGACGAGCCTGAAGGAGCGGCTGCCGGACTACCGGAGCCTGGAGATGAACTCCAACGTCTACCGGGACCAGCCCGGATCCATCTGGGAGTTCACCTGGACCGAGAAGGACGGCGCCGGCCCGCGGCACGCCATCGACCAGATGTACTACGCCAAGGAGGGCGGCCCGGAGTACGCGCTGTACATGACGGGGCCGGAGAAGGACTGGGACGTCACCCGGGACCAGTTCCAGGCGATGCTGCGCAGTTGGCGTGCGCCTGCCGACGAGGGCTGACCCCGCCCGACCCGGCCGGCCGCCGGACTGTCACGGGTCTGTCATCGCTCAACTGCCCCTGTGGTCACGGGGCGTGGCCTCGGACAGGATGTGCGCATGACGAACGACGGGGGACAGGCGGAGGAGCCCACCAGCTATGCGCTGCGGCCACCGCACGCACCGGCACCATCGTCCGGACCGCCCACCGAGCGGGCACCGGTACCCGGGCCGGCGGCGCCCGCCCCGCCTGCTCCGGTGCCGCCCGTTCCCGGACAGGTACGGCCCGGAGCGGAGCTGCCCGAACAGGGCGCCGGCCGTCTCCTCGGCGGCCGCTACCGGCTCGTCGGGCGGCTGGGAGCCGGCGGCATGGGCACCGTCTGGCGGGCCCACGACGAGGTCGTCGACCGGGACGTCGCCGTCAAGGAGCCCCGGGTGCCCGACCATCTGGGCGCGCGGGACCGCGAGATCGTCCATCTGCGGATGCAGCGCGAGGCGCGGGCCGCGGCCCGGATCGACCATCCCTCCGTCGTCACCGTGCACGACGTGGTCGTCGAGGACGCCAAGCCGTGGATCGTGATGGAGCTGGTGCGCGGTCAGTCGCTCGCCGATCTGCTCCAGGAGGGCACCCTCGACCCGCGCGAGGCGTCACGGATCGGCCTCGCCGTCCTGGGCGCGCTGACCGCCGCGCACGGCGCGGGCGTCCTGCACCGTGACGTCAAACCCGCCAACGTGCTGCTGGGCCGCGGGGACCGGGTCGTCCTCACCGACTTCGGCATCGCGCAGGTGGAGGGCGAGGAGGGGCTCACCGAGACCGGTGCGTTCGTCGGCTCGCCCGAGTACATCGCGCCGGAACGGGTGCTGGGGCAGCGCCCGGGCCCCGAGTCCGACCTCTGGTCGCTGGGCGTCGTGCTGTACGCGGCGGTGGAGGGCGTCTCCCCGTACCGCCGCTCGCACACCCCGGCGACGCTGCAGGCCGTCCTGTCGGCGGAACCGCAGATGCCGGCCCGCGGCACGGGGGCCTTCGGCACGCTGGTGATGCAGCTGCTGCGCAAGGACCCCGCGGCGCGGCCGTCGGCCGCGGAGATCCGGCAGACCCTGGAGTCCCTCACCGCCCCGCAGCCCGTCCCCTCCACCGCCACCCGGCTGTACCCGGGAGGCGCGGACGCCGGCGGGAGCCGCTGGCTGCCGCCGGCGCTGCACGGCAACCGCCGCGCCCAGTCCGCCTTCGGCGGCGGGCTGCTGGCGGTGGTCGTCGCGCTCGTCCTGCTGTTCGCCAATCCGTTCTCGGGCGGCGGTCTGCCCGAGGGCTGGCAGTCCAGGCCGGAGACGGAGGTGCTCAAGGCGGACGTGACCGTGCCGAAGGAGTACCAGCGTCACGAGGAGAGCGACGACGGGCTGGTGTGGTTCGGCGACCCCAGCGGCGTCTTCGCCATCGACTTCTGGCACCGGGGACCCGCCGTCGACGACGCCGACGATCCCGGTGCGGACATCGCCGCCCGCAAGGCGTACTACGAGAAGGGCGGCGCGAGCGCCACCCAGATGAAGGACGCGACCGTCACCTCCGAGGAGGTCACGCACCAGGGCCGCAAGGCCTTCGAGATGACCGTCGACTACGTGCCGTACTCCGCCACGGAGGACGACCCGCGGCACGAGCAGTTCCGGGAGCTGTGGATCCCCGGGAAGACCAAGGACTCGGTGTACTGGCACGTGCGGATCGAGATGCCCGCGGCAGGGCAGGCCGCGCGGGACGGGGAGAAGATTTTCGAGCAGGTGACGGAGGGGCTCAAGATTCACTCCTCCTGACCCGGGCGGCGGAAGGTAGGCCCTGATCAGCGGTTATCTAGCCAGTAGACACTGGCTTGGTTGGCGGGTGGTCGCGGAAGGGCGTTGTGAGGACCGTGAAAAGCTGTTACCCACGGGTACCCAAAGCATCCGGGCCGACGTACTCTCGCCCTCATGACGGACTCGCAGGCCTCCACGTCCACCTCCGCCGCCGCTGTCGGCACCAACCCGGTGGCCGTCGCGCCCGCGGGTGTGCGCACGGCCGCCGATGTCGTGACCCCCGAGGTGATCGCCCAGCTGACCCGTGGCGTCGTCGGCTCCGGCCGGACGGCCAACCACACGCCCTTCACCGGCGAGAAGCTGGCCGACCTGCCCGAGTCCACCCCCGAGGACGTGGCGACCGCCTTCGACCGGGCCCGCGCGGCCCAGCCCGCCTGGGCCGCGACGCCCGTCCGGGCCAGGGCCGCCGTGCTGCTGCGCTTCCACGACCTCGTCATCAGCCGCCAGTCCGAGGTCCTCGACCTCATCCAGCTGGAGACCGGCAAGGCCAGGCTGCACGCCCACGAGGAGGTGCAGGCCGTCGCCGTCGCCGCCCGGCACTACGGCCGCAGGGCCGCCGCGTATCTGAAGCCGAAGCGGCACACCGGTGTCGTACCGACCCTCACCAAGGTCACCGAGCTGCGCCAGCCGCGCGGTGTCATCGGCCAGATCGCCCCGTGGAACTACCCGCTGGAGCTGTCCGTCGGTGACGCGCTGCCCGCGTTCGTCTCCGGCAACGCCGTGGTGATGAAGCCCGACACGGAGACCGCGCTGACCGCGCTGTGGGCCCGTGACCTGCTGATAGAGGCCGGACTTCCGGCCGAGGTGTTCCAGGTCGTGCTCGGGGACGGACCCGTCGTGGGCCCCGAGGTCGTCAAGCACGCCGACTACGTCTCGTTCACCGGCTCCACCCGCACCGGCCGCGAGGTCGCCCAGGGTGCCGCGGCCCGGCTCGTCGGCGTCTCGCTGGAGCTCGGCGGCAAGAACGCCATGCTGGTCCTGAAGGACGCCGACGTGGAGAAGGCCGCCGCCGGCGCCGTCCGCGCCTGCTTCTCCTCCGCCGGCCAGCTCTGCATCTCCATCGAGCGGCTGTACGTCCACGAGTCGGTCGCCGACGACTTCGTGGAGCGGTTCGCCGCCCGGACGAAGGCGATGCGGCTCGGCAACTCCCTCGCGTACGGCGCCGACATGGGATCGCTCGTCGGCGAGCGCCAGCTGGAGACCGTCAGCCGGCATGTCGCGGAGGCCGTCGAGAAGGGCGCGAAGCTCGTCGCCGGCGGCGTCGCCCGCCCCGACATCGGCCCGCTGTTCTACGAGCCGACCATCCTCGACGGCGTCGAGGCCCCGATGGCCGTCTGCGGCGAGGAGACCTTCGGACCCGTCGTCTCCCTCTACCGCTTCAGCGACGAGGACGAGGTCGTCGCGCTGGCCAACGCCACCCCGTACGGCCTCAATTCGAGCGTCTGGACCAAGGACGGCAGGCGCGGCCACCAGGTCGCCGCCCGGCTGCGGACCGGCACGGTCAACATCAACGAGGGATACGCCCCGGCGTACGGCAGCGTGCAGTCCCCGATGGGCGGCATGAAGGACTCCGGCCTCGGCCGCCGCCACGGCTCCGAGGGCATCCTCAAGTACACCGAGGCGCAGACCGTCGCCCAGCAGCGGCTGATCCCGCTGGCCCCGTCCTTCGGGATGGACGACGCGAAGTACGCCGCCTTCATGAACCGCAGCCTCAAGGCCATGAAGGCCTTCCGCCTGCGCTGAACCCCCGCACCACTTCTGTCCTTTTCGTACCGAGGAGTGCCATGTCCCAGGACAGCCCTGCCCAGAATCAGGCCGGAGCGGCCGGTGCGGCCGACGACGACGCCGCGTACGACTACGACGTCCTGATCGTCGGTTCGGGCTTCGGCGGCGCGGTCTCGGCGCTGCGGCTGTCCGAGAAGGGGTACCGGGTCGGCGTCCTGGAGGCGGGCCGCCGCTTCACGCCCGGCACCCTGCCCAAGAACTCCTGGGACCTGAAGAACTACCTCTGGGCCCCCGCGCTCGGCCTCTTCGGCATCCAGCGCGTGCACCTGCTCGGCAAGGTGATGGTGCTGGCCGGTGCGGGCGTCGGCGGCGGCTCGCTGAACTACGCCAACACGCTGTACGTCCCGCCGGCGCCGTTCTTCGAGGACCGGCAGTGGGCGCACATCACCGACTGGCAGGACGAGCTGAAGCCGTACTACGACCAGGCCAAGCGGATGCTCGGGGTCCGGCTCAACCCGACGATGACGCCGTCCGACGTCCACCTCAAGGCGACCGCCGAGGTCATGGGCGTCGGCGACACCTTCCACCTCGCCCCGGTCGGGGTCTTCTTCGGCGACGGCGAGGACGCCGACGGCACGGCGAGGGCGAAGCCCGGCGGCACGGTCGCCGACCCGTACTTCGGGGGTGCGGGACCGGCCCGCAAGGCCTGCACCGAGTGCGGCGAATGCATGACCGGCTGCCGGCACGGCGCCAAGAACACCCTCAACGAGAACTACCTCCACCTCGCCGAGAAGGCCGGAGCGGTCATCCACCCGATGACGTCCGTCGTCGCGGTCACGGACGACCCGGACGGCGGCTACCGCGTCTCCACCGTGCCGACCGACCGCCGCAAGAAGGCAACGCCCACGCGGCTGCGCGCCCGCAAGGTGGTCGTCGCGGCGGGCACGTACGGCACCCAGACCCTGCTGCACACCATGAAGGACCAGGGACAGCTGCCCCGGCTCTCCGCCCGCCTCGGCGAGCTGACCCGGACCAACTCCGAGGGTCTCGTCGGCGCGCAGACCTCCGACCGCCGCTACCGCAGGAAGCACGGCACCAAGGCCGACTTCACCAGGGGCGTCGCCATCACCTCGTCGATCCACCCCGACGAGAACACCCACATCGAACCGGTCCGCTACGGCAAGGGATCCAACGCGATGGGCGGCATGACCATCCTCCAGGTGCCGTACAGCAGCCGCCGGGTGCTGGCCTGGTTCGGCAACCTGGCCAAGCACCCGACGCTCGCGATGCGCTCGCTCTCCAACCGCCGCTGGTCGGAGCGGACCATCATCGGGCTCGTCATGCAGTCGCTGGACAACTCCCTGACCGCCTACCGCAAGCCCCGGGGCATCGGCAAGGGCCTGCTCACCGCCCGCCAGGGCCACGGCGCGCCCAACCCGACGCAGATCGCCGAGGCGACGCAGAGCGCGACGCTGCTCGCCGAGGAGATCAACGGCTTCCCGGGCTCCAACATCGGCGAGCTGATGGGCACCCCGCTCACCGCGCACTTCCTCGGCGGCTGCCCGATCGGCGCGAGTGCCGACGAGGGGGTCATCGACCCGTACCACCGGCTGTTCGGCCACCCGGGGATCTCGGTCGTCGACGGTTCCGCGGTCTCCGCCAACCTCGGCGTCAACCCGTCGCTGACGATCACCGCGCAGGCGGAGCGGGCCATGTCCTTCTGGCCCAACAAGGGCGAGCGGGACCCGCGCCCGGCGCAGGGCGAGGAGTACGAGCGGCTGGCGGCGGTCGAACCGCAGGCGCCGGCCGTCCCGAAGGAGGCGTTCGGCGCGCTGAGGCTGCCGTTCCTGGGGATGCCGGCGGTGCCGCCGAAGAAGGTCACGGAGAAGGAGCCCACGAAGGCGGAGTAGCCGGGGCCGGACAGCAGAAGGGGCTGCACCCCCCTCCGAGTGCAGCCCCTCCCGCTCAACCGGTGAAGCCGCGTGACGGATGTGACCGGTGGTTCCGCATGCATGACCTGCAGAGGGACCCAATGGTTGTCCCCGAGTTCACATAATCCTTATGTGATGCCCATCACGTCCGTGCGCGGTGCTCCCCGGGTGACGTGCTCAATCCGTGACCTGGGTCCGCGCAACTGTTCCCGCGGTCCCGGGGTCGAACTCGTATCGCTGCGCCGCAGCCGTACAGCTCCCGACCCCAGAAGGCCCCGCGATGAGAAGCACGACCCCGAGAGCCGCCGCGCGCCGTGTCGCGGGCGCTCTCGCCGCCGTCGGCCTGCTGGCCGCCGGATCGCTCGCCCTGGGCGCCCCGGCCCGTGCCTCCGGTCCCGTCATGGGCTTCGGCGGCCCCGCCGAGACCGCCCTGCACCCGTACCCGGCGACCGGCGCACCGCAGGGGACCTCCCTCGCGATCACCGTCGACAACCCGCTGCGGGACGAGGAGCACGGCGGCTTCACCGGCGCGTACACGGTGACCTTCGACCTCGGCGGCATCGCGGGCGTCGCCGACGCCGGGTTCGGCACGGACGGCCGTGCGGACGGCGGTACGGACTGCACGGTCACCGGTACCACCGGCGTGTGCCACGGCGAGGGCCTCGCACCCGGGCCGAACCCGCTGCCCGAGCTCCGCTTCACCGCCGCGGAGGGCAGCGAGGAGGGGGACTCCGGGACCGTCAGGGTCACCGGCACGGCGGACGGCGTGACCTTCGCCCCGTTCACCACGCGGATCGGGATCGGCGGCCCCGACCTGGTGATGAGGCGGGCCGAGCTGAAGCGGGAGCTCGTCCCCGGCCAGACCCAGCCGGTCCCGCTGGCGTTCAGCAACGACGGAACCCGCGCCGCCGACGGCGTCCTGCTCACGCTCGTCTACACGCGCGGCATCGAGTTCACCGAGCGGTACGAGAACTGCGTGTACAGCGAGGACGACGGCGGCCTGGGCTTCACCGTCCGGACAACGGCACTTTGCTCGGTCGAGGGCAGCTTCGAGGCGGGCGCCGCCTACGAACTCGCCGAACCGCTGACCCTCAGGGCCACCCGGCGCGCCTACCGGGACACCTTCGTCTACCGCGTCGACGAGGGCGGTCCTGGCGTGCGCGCCGCCGAACGCTCCGGCGCGCGATCCGCACCGGGCAGCAAGGGGAACGTGCTCGCGCTCACCGAACTCCCCGCCGCCCGCTCCGCCGATCTCGACCCCGGCGACAACCAGCAGGAGAACGCCTTCAGCACCGCGAACACCGCCGACTTCGTCGCGTACGGCGACACCGCGGACGGCATGGTGGGCAGCACCGTCGAGGCCGACATCGGCTTCCGCAACGAGGGGCCCGCCTGGATCGGCGGCCTCGATGCGGGCGAGCCCGCCGCCACGGTCGACTTCACCGTCCCCCGCGGTGCCTCGGTCACAGGGTGGCCGGACGCCTGCCGGGGTGTGACGGCCGACGGGCGGTCCCGCGAGCAGCAGGCGGGCGCCCCGCGCTACCGGTGCACGGCCCCGGCGGCCGTCCGGGAGGACGGCGGCCTCGGGCTGCACTTCGACCTGCGGATCGTCGAGGCCGTCACGGGGGCCTCCGGGAGGGTCGAGGTGCGGGGCGCGGGAGACCCGCCGCTGCCGTTCGACCCGGACCGGAGGAACGACACAGCCGCCCTCGTCCTGAACGCGGACACCTCCGGCACGTCGGGCGGCGCCGGGTCCACCGGGGGCTCGGGGGACACGGGCCCCACCACGTCCGGGTCCACCGGGGGCTCGTCCGCCACCGGCGGTTCCGCGTCGTCCGGTTCGACCGGACCGGCCGGCCCGGGGCCGCGGACCGTCGGCAGTCTCGCCGCGACCGGCACCGACGCGCTCACGGCCGCAGGCGCCGCGGCGGCCGCCCTGCTGGCGGGCGGGGTGCTGTACGTGACCGGGCGGCGCACCGTCCGGTAGGCGGGGAACGCGCAAGGGCCCGTGGACCGGTTGTCCGGTCCACGGGCCCTTGGACACGGCAGGCTCCAGGCGTCCCTGAAGCCTGCCGTTTCTGAGGTGACCGGGCTGCTGTCCCCTGCCGACCGGTCACGCACGCCGGTGCGCGGTCCCACGGCGTACATGCAGTACGCCACACGCCCCGGCGGAGCCACGCGTGGTTCTGTTTCCCAAGCCGCCCCTGGCTGGCACGGACACCGGGACCAACGAAGCCGCGCCCGGACCGGTCACGCGCCGTACGGGTGAGAGTCCGCCCGAACTGGGATACGCCCGTACAGCCCTGCCGGCCCAAGGGGCGCCTGAGCTGCGGCGGGTCACACGCGGCCGCGGCACAGCTCCAGCAGGGTCATCGCGAGAGAGGTGCCGGGCCTGCCCAGCGCGTCCCGGTACTGGCCGAGCACCTCCATCTCGCGGGAGAGGCTGACCCGGCGGCCGCCGGACGTGATCCGGGCCTCCTGGATGACGGTGGAGACGGCCATCCGTTCCTGGACGAGCCCGATGATCCGGTCGTCGAGCGAGTCGATGCGCGTCCGTGCGTCCGCGATCAGGGACGCGGCCTCGTCGGTGTGCGCACCGGTCACCTCGGTGGCGGTGCGGGCGGCTGTGGTGCTGCTCATGGCGGGTCTCCCGGTGGTGGGGTGCGGCTGCCCCCGGCCGACCGGGCCCGGAACGCCAGAACGCCCCGGGCCTGTCGGCCCGGGGCGCCTGGAACGTTGCTTGTCAGTTGCTCAAGCAGCACGACCATGGCAGCCGGCGGGCCGGGTGCCATAGGTAAAGACGAAGGTCGTGTGCTGACGCATGGGGGACAGTATGGACCCGGCCCCGGGCCCGGGCCAAAGGCGGGCCCGGATGGTGAGACGGCGGTGGCCGCGGGCGGTGCGTATCGGTGCGACGAGGGGCGCCCCGGGCCGCCGGTAGAATCGGGAGGACCGACCCCCTCTCCACCGCCGGAAGGCCGCCCCGTGCCAGCAGCACCCCCCGCCGCCCCCGACACCACCACCGACGTGGTCCTCGTTGTCGACTTCGGCGCCCAGTACGCCCAGCTCATCGCCCGACGGGTCCGTGAGGCCCGGGTCTACAGCGAGATCGTGCCGTCCACGATGCCGGTGGCCGAGATGCTGGCCAAGAACCCCCGGGCGATCATCCTGTCCGGCGGACCGTCCTCCGTGTACGCCGAGGGCGCGCCCTCGCTCGACCGGGCGCTGTTCGAGGCCGGGGTCCCCGTCTTCGGCATGTGCTACGGCTTCCAGCTGATGGCGACCACGCTCGGCGGCACCGTCGACGACAACGGTGCCCGTGAGTACGGCCGTACCGCGCTCTCCGTCTCCAAGTCCGGCTCGACGCTCTTCGAGGGCACGCCGGACCAGCAGTCGGTGTGGATGTCGCACGGCGACGCCTGCTCCGCCGCCCCCGAGGGCTTCACCGTCACCGCGTCCACGGACGTCGTCCCGGTCGCCGCCTTCGAGAACGACGAGAAGAAGCTCTACGGCGTCCAGTACCACCCCGAGGTGCTGCACTCCACGCACGGCCAGCAGGTCCTGGAGCACTTCCTGTACCGCGGCGCGGGCATCGAGCCGACCTGGACGACGACCAACGTCGTCGAGGAGCAGGTCGCCGCGATCCGCGCCCAGGTCGGCGACAAGCGCGCCATCTGCGGTCTCTCCGGCGGCGTCGACTCCGCCGTCGCCGCGGCCCTCGTCCAGAAGGCCATCGGCTCCCAGCTCACCTGCGTCTACGTCGACCACGGCCTGATGCGCAAGGGCGAGACCGAGCAGGTCGAGAAGGACTTCGTGGCCGCCACCGGCGCCAACCTGAAGGTCGTCGACGCGAGCGAGCGCTTCCTGAAGGCGCTGGCCGGGGTCTCCGACCCGGAGACCAAGCGCAAGATCATCGGCCGCGAGTTCATCCGCGTCTTCGAGCAGGCGCAGCTGGAGATCCTCCAGGAGGACGGCCCCGAGGTCGCCTTCCTCGTGCAGGGCACCCTCTACCCGGACGTCGTCGAGTCCGGCGGCGGCACCGGCACCGCCAACATCAAGTCCCACCACAACGTGGGCGGGCTCCCCGACGACATCGAGTTCCAGCTCGTCGAGCCGCTGCGCCAGCTGTTCAAGGACGAGGTCCGGATGGTCGGCCAGGAGCTCGGCCTGCCCGAGGAGATCGTCCAGCGCCAGCCCTTCCCCGGCCCCGGACTCGGTATCCGGATCGTCGGCGAGGTCACCGAGGAGCGGCTCGACCTGCTCCGGGACGCCGACGCGATCGCCCGCGAGGAGCTGACCGCGGCCGGCCTGGACCGTGACATCTGGCAGTGCCCGGTGGTCCTCCTGGCGGACGTCCGCAGCGTCGGCGTCCAGGGCGACGGCCGCACCTACGGCCACCCGATCGTGCTGCGCCCCGTCTCCTCCGAGGACGCCATGACGGCGGACTGGTCGCGACTGCCGTACGAGACGCTCGCCAAGATCTCCACCCGCATCACCAACGAGGTCGCCGACGTCAACCGCGTGGTGCTCGACATCACGAGCAAGCCGCCGGGGACCATCGAGTGGGAGTGATCCCCACTCCGACCGTCACGCCGATGCCGCCGTCCGTACCCACGGGCGGCGGCATCGCCGCGTTCCCGGCCCGAATCGATCGCGGATCCCTCTGGCCACCTGCGGCAACCGGCGGTAACTTCCGATCCCGTACGTCTGATCCCGTACGCCGGGGAGCCCCGAGGAGCCGCCATGACCGAGCCCACACCCATACCCGTGGACCAGCTCCACTTCGCGATGCCGCCCGTGCACACCTCCCTCGACGAGGAACGCACGTACCGCAAGGAACGCCTGGCCGGGGCGCTGCGCCTGTTCGGTGAGTACGGGTACGAGGACGGGGTCTCCGGGCACATCACGGCCCGCGACCCCGAATTCGCCGACTGCTTCTGGGTCAACCCCTTCGGCGCCCCCTTCGACGGGCTGCGGCCGGACGAGCTGATCCTGGTGAACGGTGAGGGGCAGGTCGTCGAGGGGCGCCACCACGTCAACCAGGCGGCGTTCGCCGTCCACGCGCAGGTGCACCGGGCCCGCCCGGACGTCGTCGCCGTCGTGCACACCCACTCGGTGCACGGCAGGGCACTGGCCGCGCTCGGTGAGCTGGTGGAGCCCATCACCCAGGAGGCCTGCGCCTTCTACGAGGACCACGCGCTGTACGACGCGTACACCGGGGTCGTCGTGGACGAGGAGGAGGGGCGCCGGATCGCGGCCGCGCTGGGGGCCCGCAAGGCGATCGTCCTGCGCAACCACGGGCTGCTGACCGTGGGCGACTCGGTGGACGCGGCGGCCTGGTGGTTCCTCGCGCTGGAGCGGTCCTGCCAGGTCCAGCTGGCCGCGCGGGCGGCCGGGAAGCCGGTCCTGATCGAGCACCGGGACGCCGTCACCACCCGCGAACAGCTCGGCAGCGACCTGGTCGCCTGGATCAATTACCAGCCGCTGTGGCGCCGTATCTCTCGAACGTTCTGACGATCCCGCCCGCCCGGTGTGCCCCGATGCGGGAACCGCCCGTACCGTACGGCACAATTCGCAGCAATCGCAGCTGAGTTGGGTTGATCATCAGCTGTACCGGGGTGGGAAAGGGCGGCGTTCTCCGTGGCGTTGGACGAGGCGGGACAGACCACGCACGGCGGTGGCTGCACGTGCGGCGACTGCCCGCACGGAGCGCGTCAGGGACACCGGCGCGCGGTGGCCGCCTTCCTGGCCAAGCGGGACGAACTCGCCGCGGGTCAGGGGCTTCCCGCCGGGGTCGCCCAGTCCCCGTCCGCGACCCGGCAGTGGGTCTCGGACGAGCTGACCCAGTCCGCGCGCGCCGTCGCCGACCGCGGCCGCGAGGCCGGGGACGCCTGGCTGTACCGGGTGTGGCAGCGCACCCTGGTCGTCGTGTGGGGCGCGGTCGCCGTGCTCGCGGTCGCCGAGGCCGCCACCGCGATCGGTGCGGGCTGGTCCCACGCCCGTACCGCCGGCCTGGTCGCCGGGGTGGTCACCGCCGGGCTGCTGACCGCAGCCGCACACCTCCACCGGGCGCGCGGCGGCCTCCTCGCCCCGCTGATCGGCGAGGACAACCGGCTCTCCACCTCCCGCGCGGTCGCCGCGTCCTGGGTGCTGCTCGCCGTCTTCTCGGTGCTCGTCCTCGCTCTCCAGCTGGCGGGCGCCTCCGGCCACGCGCAGCGCGACGCCCTGATCGAGGGCCTCGACCTGGCGCGCGGCTCCGGTGTGGTGACCGTGCTGGCGCTGGTGTGCGCCATCGCGGTGGTCGTCCGGCGGGTGGTGGGCGTACGGGTGCTGTCCGGGCGGCTGCAGAAGCTGCGGGCCGACCGGCCGCGCGCCGCCGACCTGCTCACCGACGACTCCGGGCGCGGCGGGTTCACCGATGTGCAGTACGTGCTGGTGTCCACGGTCGCGGTGGTCTTCGCCGCGGTCCGCCTCGCCCGCCGGCCCGAGCAGCTGCCCGATCTGCCGTGGGGGCTCGCCCTGCTGGTGGCCGTGTCGGCGGCGGCCTACTTCGCCGGGAAGTACACCGAGGGCGGCCGGCCCGTGGTGCTGTCGGTGGTCCGGGCCCGGGAGGCCGGTGACCTGGACGCGCCGATCCGTACCGGTGACGACATCGAGATCCGCGGCGCGGGCTTCGTGCCGCCCGGCGCCGGGGCGCCGGACCGGCTGGCCCGCATGGTCGTGCGGATCGGCCCCGTCCACGTACACGTCCCGATGGTCCCGGTCACCGGCGGCTTCGCCAACCCGACCGACACAGTGCTGACCGTGCCGGTGCCGGTGGAGGTGGAGCCCGGGGTGGTCGAGGTGCAGGTGGTGACGGCATCGGGCGCGGAGTCGAACCGGGTCGCGATCGACGTGACCGACTGAGCCCCGGCCCGCCCGCCGTTCGACCCGATGGCCGAACCCGACCGCGCACCTGGTGAGCCGGGCGTTCGGCGCGTACGTATGGTCTGGTGACGGATCGAACGGTCCGGCGAGGGTCGAATGACTCTGTGGGCGGACCCGGTGGTCCGGCGGGCAGAGCTGCGGAAGGCGGGACAACCATGCACGGGTACGGCACGAACGGGCGCGGTCTGGGCGAGGCCAGGAGCCTGCGGGAGCTGGCGCGGGAACATGCCCTGCTGCCCCTGCGGATCTTTCTCGGCGTCACCTTCATCTACGCCGCACTCGACAAGCTCACCGACAGCGCGTTCTTCCACGCCACCGGACCGGGATCCGTCGGCGAGCAGATGACCGCCGTCCGCGACTCCGCCGCGATCCCGGCCCTCGTCGACCTCGCGCTGAAGAGCCCGTCCGGCTTCGGGTACGCCATCGCCTTCGGTGAGCTCGCCGTCGGCATCGGCACCCTGCTGGGCCTGTGGAGCCGGATCGCCGCGCTCGGCGGTGCGCTGATCTCGCTCAGCCTGTGGCTGACCGTCAGCTGGCAGGTCTCGCCGTACTACCTCGGCAACGACCTGATCTACCTCATGGCCTGGCTGCCGCTGCTGCTCGGCGGGGCCGCCTCGTTCTCCGTGGACGCGGTCCTCGCGACCCGGCGGCGCCGGATGCGGTAGGCGATCCACGTCACCACGGCCGACAGCCACAGCCCGCCGACCAGGAGAGGGATGAAGAAGGCCCACGGCGGGTCCCAGGCGTCGGCCGCCTCCGCCGCGTACCCGGCGGCCAGCGCCAGCATCACCACACCCGCGACGGCCCGTCCGGGCCGGAACTCATGACGCAGCACGGGTGACCTCCACCTGTCCGATGCCGACTTCCAGATCGAGCGAGAGCGTGCCGGCCGGCTTCGTGCCCGCGGCCGGCCGCAGGGTCCTGCGCTCGTCCTGCGAGGGACGGATGTCGATGTCCCCATGGCGCGCCTCGCCCGGCACGTTGATGTCACCGAGGCCCGCGCGTGCGCGCAGCTTCACCGTGACGTCCTTCGGCACCCGTACGACGACCCGGCCCGCACCGACCTCCACACCGGTGGCGAGGGTGCCGCCCTTCGGCAGGACGACCCTTGTGAGGTCCAGGTCCGCCACCCCCGAACCCACCTCGTAGCGCGGCTGCACGGCGGCGACCGAGGCCGGCCGCCACTCCTTGCGCACCCAGTGCGCGGTGATCTCGTCGGGCAGCGCGGACGCGCCCGCCAGCAGAAGCGCCGTGAGCACCGCGAGCAGCAAGGTGCCGAAGCCGGTCCGGCCGACGAAGGAACTGACCAGCAACCCGACGGCGAACACCGCGAGCGCCGCGGCCAGACCGATCTGCAGACTCGTGCCGAACGGCTGGGAGTCCCAGCGCAGCCGCGCGCCCAGATAACCCGCCAGCACCGCGAGCAGGAAGACCGCACCGGCGATCGACGTCGGCTCCTCGCTCCGGCGCGAGCGCCCGGGCCCGCGGAACGGGTCCTCGGCCGTCGCCCCCCGCGGCCGCGCGGCCGACCTGCCGCCCAGCACGGTGTCCGAGGGACCCCACAGATAACCCGGCCCCGGCGGCCCCGTCGTGCCGTCCTTCACGATCGGGTCCCGCCACCAGGAGGGGCCCGACGGGGTCGGCGGCGCCTTCACCTCGGGCGGCGCGTCCGACACCGCCCGCTCCGCCGCCGGATGCACCCCCTCCTGCGGATCGGCCGTCCTGCGGTGCTGCGTCCAGACCGTGAAACCGATGACCGCGACCGAGAGCATCGCCGAGAACGCCAGCGTGCCGCTGTTGCCCAGCATGGACAGGAACAGACCGCAGCCGATCAGCGCGCACAGCACCGCGATCAGGGAGGCCCCCTCGACCCGGCCCGACAGCAGCCGGCGCGCCTCGTTCTCCTCCTCGCCCTCCAGCGGGATCAGCAGCCAGGCGAAGCCGTAGAAGATCAGCCCGATGCCGCCGGTCACGGAGAGCACGCCGAGCACGATCCGGAAGATCACCGGATCGACGTTGCAGTACCGGCCGAGCCCGCCGCACACCCCGGCCACCACTTTCTGCCGCGGGCTGCGGTGCAGCCGCGGTACGGGCCCGGGGGGCGTTGCGACGCCGGGCGGCGCATCCTGGGGAACGGTCATGGCTCCATGGTGACGGGCCGCGGTCCCTTCCGGCACCCGCCCCGACCCTGGCCGGTCCCTGATATTGGTCCGCCCGACCCTCAGGGGCTCCGCCGCCCCCGCCGGCCCGTCTCAGGGTGGAAGTGGGGGCCGACCCTGATGCCACCACCCGTACCGGCGTGTGACGATCGGGGCATGCCAGCCGCCACGCCCCGAGCCGCAAGCTCCCTCGCACCCGACCCGGAGGAGCCGCCCCAGCGCAAGCTGTACCGCAGCGCCGACGGACGGCTGCTCGGCGGCGTCGCGCGCGGTCTCGCCGGACACCTCGGGCTGCCGGTCGCCTGGGTGCGGTTCGTCTTCCTCGGCCTGTTCTTCGCGGACGGCCTGGGCGCGCTCCTGTACGCGGTGTTCTGGATCGTGGTCCCGCTCGGCGTCGGCGGCGTGGACGGCCCGCGGTCCGTCTTCGAGACCGCCCCCGACGGCACCCGACGGCTCCGCAAACCCGACAAGGGCCAGGTCTTCGCCCTCATCGCGCTGCTCATCGGCGCCCTGATCTTCGTCGGCAACGTCGACATGGGCAGCAAGGCCGACCGCTACATCTGGCCCACCCTGCTGATCGGCGCCGGTTCCGTCCTGGTGTGGCGCCAGGCCGACAACGCCCGCCGCGCCCGCTGGATGGAGGTCGGCAGCCGCCGTCGCGTCCTGCACCTGGCGCGCGGGCTGGCCGGGGTCGCCCTGGTCGGCCTGGGGCTGGCCGGCTTCATGGTCGTCCGCGGCTCCGCCGCCCAGCTCGGCAACGTCATCACCGCGGCCATCGCCGTGCTCACCGGCATCGCCCTGCTGGCCGGCCCCTATCTCGTCCGGATGACCCAGGACCTCTCCGAGGAACGCCTGATGCGCATCAGGGCCCAGGAGCGTGCCGAGGTCGCCGCCCACGTCCACGACTCCGTCCTGCACACCCTCACCCTGATCCAGCGCAACGCGGAGGACGCCGGCGAGGTCCGCCGGCTGGCCCGTGCCCAGGAGCGCGAGCTCCGCAACTGGCTGTACAACCCCGAGGGCACCGGCAAGGACGAGGGCGACGAGCCGGAGACCCTGGCCGAGGCCGTCAAACGCGCCGCCGCCGAGGTCGAGGACAAGCACGGCGTCCCGCTGGAGGTCGTCGTCGTCGGCGACTGCCCGCTGGACGAGAAGCTGACCGCACAGATGCAGGCCGCACGCGAGGCGATGGTCAACGCCGCCAAGTACGGTGGCGAGGGCGGCGCCGTACAGGTCTACGCGGAGGTCGAGGGCCGCACGGTCTTCGTCTCGGTGCGTGACCGCGGTCCGGGATTCGACCTGGATTCCGTACCGGGGGACAGAATGGGCGTCAGAGAGTCGATCATCGGCCGGATGCAGCGCAACGGCGGTACCGCCCGGCTGCGTTCGGTGCCCGGCGGGGGCACGGAAGTCGAGCTGGAGATGGAGAGGACGAGCGATGAACGGGACCACTGAGGCGACCGGGGGCCACGAGGGCCCGGAGCGCCGGGTACGAGTCGTGCTCGTCGACGACCACCGGATGTTCCGCACCGGCGTACAGGCCGAGATCGGCCGCACCGAGGAGACCGGGGTCGAAGTCGTCGGCGAGGCGGCCGACGTCGACCAGGCGGTCACCGTGATCACGGCGACCCGCCCCGAGGTCGTCCTCCTCGACGTGCACCTCCCGGGCGGCGGCGGCGTCGAGGTGCTGCGCCGCTGCGCCCCCTTCATGGGCGCGGCCGAGAACCCGGTGCGGTTCCTCGCACTGTCCGTCTCGGACGCCGCCGAGGACGTCATCGGCGTCATCCGCGGCGGCGCCCGCGGCTATGTCACCAAGACGATCACCGGCGCCGACCTGGTCGACTCGGTCTTCCGGGTCCAGGACGGCGACGCGGTGTTCTCGCCCCGGCTGGCCGGCTTCGTCCTCGACGCCTTCGCCTCCACGGACGCGCCGCCGGTCGACGAGGACCTCGACCGGCTGACGCAGCGCGAGCGCGAGGTGCTGCGGCTGATCGCCCGCGGCTACGCGTACAAGGAGATCGCCAAGCAGCTGTTCATCTCGGTGAAGACGGTCGAGTCGCACGTCTCGGCGGTGCTGCGCAAGCTCCAGCTCTCCAACCGGCACGAGCTCACGCGCTGGGCGACGGCCCGACGGCTGGTCTGAGCCCCGGGTCGTTCAGGCCACCCGGGCCGCTCCCGCGAAGGGCATCTGGTCGATCGGCGCGATGCGGACCGGGGCGCCCGGCCGCGGGGCGTGGATCATCTGGCCGTTGCCGATGTACAGGCCGACGTGACTGATGCCCGAGTAGAAGAACACCAGGTCACCGGGGGCGAGTTCGGAGCGCGGGACGCGCTGCCCCGCGTTGATCTGGGTGTACGTGGTCCGGGGGAGCGAGACGCCCGCGGCGCGCCAGGCGGCCTGGGTGAGCCCGGAGCAGTCGAACGAGGAGGGGCCGGTGGCGCCCCAGACGTACGGCTTGCCGAGCGCGGTGTACGCGAAGGCGACCGCTTCGGCGGCGCGGGCGTTGGGCGCCCGGTCGGCGCCGCGCGGGGCGCTGCGGTCGGCGTGGGCGCCGCCGCGGCCGCTCTCCGAGGCGTCGTAGGAGGCGCGCTCGGCGGGGGAGAGGCCGGCCAGCAGCCGCCTGGCCTCGGCGAGTCTGGCGCGGACCGTCGCCTTGTGCTTCTTCAGGGCCGCCTGGCGGGTGGCGAGTTCGGACAGCTGCCCGGCGGCCTCGGCGCGCACCTGCGCGACGTCGGCGACCTGGCGCTGCACGGTGCGGACCTCGGTGGCCCGCCGTTCGCCGGCCCGTTCCACGTACGAGGCGCGCTGGAGGTACTGGTCGGGGTCGGAGGAGAGCGCCAGCTGGAGCGCGGGGTCGAGGCCTCCCGCGCGGTACTGCGCGGCGGCGTACGAACCGAGGCCCTCGCGTGCGGCGTTGAGCCGCTCGGTCCTGCGGGCGGCCTCGTCCCGCAGCGCGTCCACGGACCTGGCGACGGCGGCCGCCTTCACCTTCGCGCCGTTGTACTGCTCGGTGGCGACCTCCGCCTCCCGGTACAGCCGGTCCACCTCGGCCCTCACCTGGGCGGTCGTCGGCGCCGGATCGGCGTGCGCGGATCCCGGCAGCGCGGCGGCGGTCGCGGCCCCGGCGAAGGCGAGCGTCGCCGCTGTGCGGGCTGCAGAGCCGGTGTAGGGGCGCTGCTTGGGTTTCCGGTGCGCTGCCACGAGGGCGGGCGTCCTTCCTTTCGACTGCCCGCCGGGGCCTACCGACGGGCCCGCCCGGTCCGGCGGTGGGCCGCCAACAGGGGGAGCGGCCCGCCGCCGGACCCGGCGGGGTGACCGGGAACGCCGTCCGGGTACGGATCGGCGGTGTGCCGGTCACCTGGGAAGGGACGCTAAACCCGGGACACGGGAAAGAGTTGTAATGGCGCCTATTGTCCGAATTTGGCGTTGCGTTGTCGCCTGACGATCAGAAAAATTGCACCAGAGTAAGGCAATTGGTGCATTTATCGGTCAAGCGGTCACTAAGACTCACCTGGCTGCGGAGTGCTGATATGGCCGGGGCTAGGCTCCGGAGCCATGCGTGTACTCATCGATGTCTTCGTCGCCCTGCACATCATCGGGATCGCCTCTCTGCTGGGCGGTTTCCTCACCCAGATGAAGGCGATGGGGGCGGGCACGGCACGGTTCGTCCCGGCCATGCTGCACGGCGCGCTGACCATGCTCGTCACCGGAATCGCCCTGGTCGGGCTCGACCAGGCCGACGACCACCCCGTGAACAACGTCAAGATCGGCATCAAGCTGCTGATCCTCGTCGTGATCCTCGGACTCGTCTACGTCAAGCGCGACGAGGAGAAGGTCGACAAGGGCCTCTTCGCGGCGGTCGGCGGACTGACGATCGTCAACATCTTCATCGCCACGCTCTGGACCTGAGCCGGATCACGGACACACGAAGGGCTGTGGCCCGGACCCCGGCGGTCCGGGCCACAGCCCTTCGTGTGCGGTGCCGTCCTAGCCCGGGCGCACGCTCCCGTAGATCGGCATGTAGTAGATCGACTCCTCGCGCACGTTCGCCCCCGGCTTCGGCGCGTGGATCATCATGCCGTCGCCCTTGTAGATGCCGACGTGGCTGATGTCGTCGTAGAAGAACACCAGGTCACCGGGTTGCAGATCCTCCGTGGCGATCCGGGTGCCCACATTGACCTGGTCCCAGGTGGTCCGCGGAATGTCGACGCCCGCGGCCTTCCAGGCGGCCTGGGTGAGCCCCGAGCAGTCGTACGAGGACGGGCCCGTCGCTCCCCAGACGTAGGGCTTGCCCATCTGCGCCCGGGCGAAGGCGAGGACCTTCTCGGCCTTGGTCGAGGCGTCGGCGTCCGAACCCGAACCTGTGCCGGTCCCGGTTCCGCTGCCCGTCCCCGTGCCGCTGCCGGCCTCCTTGGCGGCCTCCTCGGCCTTGCGCTCGGCCTCGGCCTTCGCGGCTGCCTGCTTCTTCGCCAGCTCCGCCGCCTTGCGCTTGGCCTCCGCCTCCTTCTTGCGCTCCAGCTCGGCCAGCCGCGCCTTCTCCTCGGCGGTCAGTTTCGACAGCAGTGTGCGGGCCTCGGTCAGCTTCGTCTGCACGTTCTGCTTGCTGGTGCGCAGCGTCGCCTGCGACTCGGTGAGCGTCTCCAGGCTCGCCACCGCCTCGGCCCGCTGCTTGGACGCCTTCGCCTGCTGCGTACGGAAGTCCGTGACGGCCTGCTGCTGGCGCTCGCCCATCCGGTCCATGAGGTGCGTCTGGTCGAAGAACGACTGCGGGTCGTTGGCCAGGAAGAAGGTGGCGGTCGGTGCGAGGGCGCCGTCGCGGTACTGGGCCGCGGCATAGGTGCCGAGCGTCCTGCGCGCCTCGTTCAGCTTCGCCGTGCGCGCGGCGACGTCGTCCAGGAGGGTGTCCACCTTGGCGCGCTGCCCGGTCGTCGCCTCCTTCGCCTGGTTGTACTGCTGGGTCGCCGTACCCGCCTGCCGGTACAGGTCGTCGACCTTCTTCTGCACGTCCTCGATGCTCGGCTTGGGCGCCGGGGCGGCCAGCGCGCTCTGCGAGGACAGCAGGGTCACCGAGGCCAGCGCGGCCGAGGTGAGCCCGACGGCCGGGGCGGTGGTGCGCACGCGGGTGCGTGGTTTGCGATGCGACGCCAAGGCCGGCATCTCCTTCCGTGGACCGCCTACCGGGTTAGCTGTCGGGTTCGGGCGGAACGGAAGGCTGCCCTACGGTCCTGGTGGGGGATGCGGACCGATTCACCCCGGTGTTGCGTGTGGGTCCCCGGTTCCGGACTTCTGCGGGAGCAGCCCGGATTCGGCGTGGACGCCCGCTCGGCGTGGATCGCCTCTGGGGGTACGGGCCGCCCGAACGAGCACGCTAGCCAACTCATGGTGTCCCTGTGAAGGTTGATGTTCGATATGCCCGATACATTTTCGTGACCTTGGCGTCGCGGGGTGTCGCGGGGCAGGTGGGGCCGGGGGACCGTCCACCCGGCGCGGTCGGGCACTCGCTCTGCGTGCCCGGCCGCGGGTGCGCTGTTCGTCACTCGGGCCCGGAGTGTCAGTGCGCACGCCTAGACTCGGGAGGCGATGAGCAGCCTCTTTGACGACAGCTTCCTGACCGGCCTCCAGCACACGGAGGAAGGGCCCCCGCCGCCCCCCGAGGACTCCGCACCCGAAGCGGTGCCGGAGGACCTCTTCGCGGGCGTGTTCGACGGCCCCCCGCCGCCCCGCGAGGCGTACTACCGCGACGGGGCACACCGCCCGGTCATCGACGCCGCCGCGCTGCTCGACGGGCTGAACACCGAGCAGCGCGCCGCCGTCGTGCACGCCGGGTCCCCGCTGCTCATCGTCGCCGGGGCCGGCTCGGGCAAGACCCGGGTGCTGACCCACCGCATCGCCCACCTGCTGGCCGAGCGCGGGGTACACCCCGGCCAGATCCTGGCGATCACCTTCACCAACAAGGCCGCGGGCGAGATGAAGGAGCGCGTCGAGCAGCTCGTCGGCCCGCGGGCCAACGCCATGTGGGTGATGACCTTCCACAGCGCGTGCGTGCGGATCCTGCGCCGCGAGTCCAAGCGGCTCGGCTTCACCTCGTCGTTCTCGATCTACGACGCCGCCGACTCCAAGCGCCTCATGGCCCTGGTCTGCCGCGATCTCGACCTCGACCCGAAGCGCTTCCCGCCCAAGTCCTTCACGGCCAAGGTGTCGAACCTCAAGAACGAGCTGATCGACGAGGAGACCTTCGCCGGACAGGCGACGGACGGCTTCGAGAAGACGCTCGCCCAGGCCTACGCGCTCTACCAGGCCCGGCTGCGCGAGGCCAACGCCCTGGACTTCGACGACATCATCATGACGACGGTGCACCTGCTCCAGGCGTTCCCCGATGTCGCCGAGCACTACCGCCGCCGCTTCCGGCACGTCCTGGTCGACGAGTACCAGGACACCAACCACGCCCAGTACACGCTCGTACGGGAGCTGGTCGGCCCGTCCGGCGAGGCCGACGCCCCGGGCGAGCTGTGCGTCGTGGGTGACGCGGACCAGTCGATCTACGCCTTCCGCGGCGCGACCATCCGCAACATCCTCCAGTTCGAGGAGGACTACCCGGACGCGACCACCATCTTGCTGGAGCAGAACTACCGCTCCACGCAGACGATCCTGTCGGCGGCCAACGCGGTCATCGAGCGCAACGAGAGCCGCCGCCCGAAGAACCTCTGGACCAACGCCGGCAGCGGCGCCCGCATCACCGGCTACGTCGCGGACACCGAGCACGACGAGGCGCAGTTCGTCGCGGACGAGATCGACCGGCTCACGGACGCCGGGGACGCGAAGGCGGGAGACGTCGCCGTCTTCTACCGGACGAACGCCCAGTCCCGTGTCTTCGAGGAGATCTTCATCCGCGTCGGCCTGCCCTACAAGGTCGTCGGCGGAGTGCGCTTCTACGAGCGCAAGGAGGTCAGGGACGTCCTGGCCTACCTCCGGGTCCTGTCCAACCCCGAGGACACCGTCCCCCTGCGCCGCATCCTCAACGTGCCCAAGCGCGGCATCGGCGACCGGGCCGAGGCGATGATCGACGCCCTGTCGATGCGCGAGAAGATCTCCTTCCCGCAGGCACTGCGCCGGGTCGACGAGGCGTACGGCATGGCGGCCCGCTCGTCGAACGCGGTGCGGCGGTTCAACACCCTGATGGAGGAGCTCCGCACGATCGTGGAGTCCGGCGCCGGACCGGCGGTCGTGGTGGAGGCCGTCATGGAGCGGACCGGCTACCTCGCCGAACTCCAGGCGTCCACCGACCCGCAGGACGAGACCCGCATCGAGAACCTCCAGGAGCTCGCGTCCGTCGCCCTCGAGTTCGAGCAGGAGCGGGCGGAGGAGGAGGGCGCGGGCACGCTCGCCGAGTTCCTGGAGAAGGTCGCGCTCGTCGCCGACGCCGACCAGATCCCCGACGAGGACGAGGACGGCTCCGGCGTCGTCACGCTGATGACGCTGCACACCGCGAAGGGCCTCGAATTCCCGGTCGTCTTCCTGACCGGCATGGAGGACGGCGTCTTCCCGCACATGCGGGCGCTGGGCCAGGTCAAGGAGCTGGAGGAGGAGCGCCGGCTGGCGTACGTCGGCATCACGCGCGCCCGCGAGCGGCTCTACCTCACCCGCGCGGCGATGCGCAGTGCCTGGGGCCAGCCCTCGTACAACCCGCCGTCGCGGTTCCTGGAGGAGATCCCGGACCAGCACCTGGAGTGGAAGCGCAAGGGCCCGATGGCGGCCCCGGCGGGACCGACGTCCGGCATCACCTCGTCGCTCTCCGCGTCCCGCGCCCGCTCCGGCCCCTCGGGCTTCGCGACCCGGCGGACCTCGGACAAGCCGACGATCACGCTGGTGGCGGGCGACCGGGTCACCCACGACCAGTTCGGTCTGGGCACGGTGACGGCGGTCGAGGGCATCGGGGACCAGGCGAAGGCCACGGTCGACTTCGGGGACGAACGCCCGAAGAAGCTGCTGCTGCGGTACGCACCGGTCGAGAAGCTGTAGCGCGCGCCCGGGGCGCTCCGCGCTCCGGGCCCCGTCCTCCGGCCGCTGTCGTGCTCCGGCCGGTTCGGGCGGGGCCTGGGCCGGCCGGTCTCAGGTCGGGTCGACGTTGTGGCTGCGGAGCCAGGGCAGCGGGTCGATGGCCGCGCCGCCACCGGGCCGCACCTCGAAGTGCATGTGCGGGCCGGTCGAGTTGCCCGAGTCGCCGGAGTACGCGATGACGTCCCCGGCCTTGACGGAGCCCGAGCGGATCCGGGTGCTGCTGAGGTGGCAGTACCAGGTCTCGGTGCCGTCGGCCATGGTGACGATGGCCATGTTCCCGTAGGCGGTGTTGAACTGCGTGCGCACGGTGCCGTCGGTCGCGGCCATCACCGGAGTGCCGTACTGCACGGGGAAGTCGATGCCCGTGTGCACCGACATCCAGTTGACGCCCGCCTGGCCGAAGTACGCGCTGAGGCCGTGCTGCTTGACCGGCATCACGTACTTGGGACGCAGCGCCTCCTTGCGGGCGGCCTCGGCCTCGCGCTTCTTCTTCTCGGCGGCCTGCCGCTCCTTCAGGTCGATGCGCTCCTGGGTGCGGCTCGCGCGGTCGGCGAAGTTCTCCGCGTCCGCGCTGAGGTTGGCGAGCTGGGTGTCCAGCTTGTTGTTGGCCGCGACCGGCTTGACCGTGCCGGGGTCGGCGGCCGCCATGGACATCGTGTCGTCCTGCTTCTTCTCCTCGCCACCGCCCATTCCGCCGACGGAGGCCGCGGCGATCCCCGCCACGCTCATCACGCAGGCGGAGGGAACGGCGACGGTGAGGAGCGCGGAACGCTTCGCGGGGGAGCGCCGCCGGCTGCGGCTGCCGCCACCGCCGCGGGTGACCGGGCGGGCCGCGGTGCGGTGGCGGTCGCCCGGGACGGGATCCGGGTCCGGGGCCGCGCTGTCGTGGGCCTGAGCGTGGTCGTCCGCCTCGGCCTCCGCCTCGGGGGCGTCTTCGGGGGTGGGAGCGGCCTCGGGGGCGTAGGACTCGTACGGATCGAAGGAGGCCTGCGGTTCGTACGTCCCGTAGGCCGCGTACGTCTCGTGCGCTTCATGCGTCTCGTACGGATGCTGGGCCGTTTGTTCGGCTTCGCCCGGGGCTGTCGCGGTTTGCACGCTTTGCTGTTCGTGCTCGGGCGTGGCGCCGGTGTTCCAGGCGGTCGCGTCGTACGCGCCGGTGTCGTATCCCGCCGTGTCGGTGCTTGCCCACTGGCCGTTCGGGTACCAGGTGGTGGTGTCCCACTGGCCCGAGGAGTCCGGGGTGCCGGCCTGGGCGGGGATCGTCGGGGCGTAGCCGTCGGTCGGCAGCCAGGTCGCGCCGGTGTCGTACTGCGGGGCGGCGTCGTAGCCGTACGGGGGGTGCTGCTGGGGCTGCGCGGCGTAGGCCGTGTAGTCGGCGGGGTGGCCGTAGTCGGCCGTGTGGTGCGCGCCGGTGTCCCACTGGGTCGTGTCGTACGGGGTGGCGTACCCGGCCTGCCCGCTGCCGTAGGGGGCGTCGTAGCCCGCCGTCGTGTCGTACGGACCGTCGTAGCCGCCGGGGAGGGAGCCGAAGAGCGGGTCGCTGTCGAAGCTGCCCGTGGAGTGGCTGTCGTATCCGGCGTACCCGGCGTGTGGGGGCTGGTCGTTCACCAACGTCTCTCTCGCCTCGGCAGCAGGACCAGTGTCCGGGGTCCGGTGGGGGACTCCGGGGGAAAGCAGTGGCCGCGACTGTACCCGGCGGTACGTGACGCCGACAATCTTCGGCGGCCCCCGGGCGCTCAGGAAACGGGCAATCGGCCGCCTTTCGCCGGGCTGCTCACACAGCTTTGGCTCTATGTTCGAAACCCGTTCTATTTGTGGGCAGGGTGAAGCACTGACCGGACGGCGTTCGGCTTCCGGAATCCGGCAGATTCACGCCACGGAGGCGGCGCCGGCGGAACCGTGGGCCGAGGCGTGCGCGTCGAGCGCCTGGCGGATGCCGGCCGCCACGGCGGGGTGGACGGGCAGGGCGAGATGGCCGATCCCGCTCACGCGGACGTTCACCGCGTCGAGGTCGGGGTGGTCGACGCAGGCCGCCTCCGCCGGGACGATCACCTGGTCCAGCTCGCTCCAGAAGCTGACGAACCGGGTGCGGCATCCGGGCGCGGGCAGCCGCAGTTCCTCGATCGGTACGGAGCCGCTGCGCATCTGGCGCACGATGGGGTGGGCGCCGGCCAGCGGGGCGACGGCGGTGCCGGCGTGCGGCGTACCGAGGGTGACGAGGGTGCGGACCCGGCGGTCACCGCCCAGCCGCTGTACGTAGTAGCGCGCTATCAGGCCCCCCAGGCTGTGCCCCACGATGTCGACCTCGCGGTGACCGGTGCGGGCGCAGATCTCCTCGACGTGCCGGCCGAGCAGCTCGGCGGCCGTGCGGATGTCGCAGGTCAGCGGGGAGTAGTTCAGCGACTCCAGGTGGCGCCAGCCGTGCCGGGACAGCGAGCGGCGCAGCAGGACGAAGACGGAACGGTTGTCGATGAAACCGTGCAGAAGCACGACGGGCGGCCGGTCGGGAGGCGCGGCGGCGGGCAGTGCGGTGGTTCCTGCGGGGGCGGGGGCGGGTCCGGATGCGGGGGAGTCGTCCGGCGGGCCGGTCGGTCCGGGTGCGGGGCGCCGCTCATCCGCGATTCCGGTGGGGTACAGGAGTGCGTGCCCGGCGAGCACCACCGCTTCCAGGGCGGTCGCTCTCAGCAGGGCGGCGGACAGCCAGGCGGACGGTATCCGGACGGACGGCAGGCGGGTGGACAGCGGACGGCCGGACGGCAGCCAGGTGGTGCCGGCGCACAGCCGGCGCAGCAGTAGGGGAAGAAAAGGCAGGGTCTTCACGGTCGACCTCCTGCTCCGGCACCCGGGGAAAAGCGGCTCCCTGCCCCGTATGCCCTCGTGGGGCGCCGTTTCGGAGGTGGTCCGGGCCCGGCCGGCCGGTGAGCCGTACCACCGTGCCGTGCGGCTGACGGCACGGTGGTACGACGACCTCGTCGCGGCTCCCCCGGCGGCCGGTCCCGCACGGCGGATGTGCCGCGTGCTGCGGGAACGGTGCCCGGTGAACTTGTCCCACGTGTGATTTCCCCCTCCCCGTCCACCGCGAAACGGCGGCTTGCGGGATGCTGTCGATAACGTTCGTTCACATCCCCGGCCCTTCAGGCACGGGAGACGCATGTGGAGGCAGTGATGGGTGTGACCGGTCCGATCCGTGTGGTGGTGGCCAAGCCGGGCCTCGACGGCCATGACCGCGGGGCCAAGGTGATCGCGCGGGCACTGCGCGACGCCGGTATGGAGGTCATCTACACGGGGCTCCACCAGACACCCGAGCAGATCGTGGACACCGCGATCCAGGAGGACGCCGACGCGATCGGCCTCTCGATCCTCTCCGGTGCGCACAACACGCTCTTCGCGAAGGTGATCGAGCTGCTCAAGGAGCGCGACGCGGAGGACATCAAGGTCTTCGGCGGCGGCATCATCCCGGAGGCGGACATCGCGCCGCTGAAGGAGCAGGGTGTCGCGGAGATCTTCACCCCGGGCGCGACGACGGTCGCGATCGTCGACTGGGTCAACGCGAACGTCCGCCAGGCGGCCTGAGCCCGATTCGGGCGGTGAGGGCCCGGCGCTGCCGGTGCGGGCGGCGGGCCCCGCGGGCCGAGGGCCCGGGCCCGGGCTGCGGGCCGCGGGCCGCGGGCTCTCAGCCGTCCGGAGCCAGCTCCCGGTCCATCGCGGCACGGAGCCGCAGCGTGGAGACCAGGCGCTGGAACGCCTCCGACCAGTAGCCGTTCGCACCCGGTGAGGCGTCCGCGGGCTCGTCGGGTGTGGTGGTGAGGACTTCCAGCCGGTCCGCCTCGGCCGGGTTCAGACAGCGCTCGGCGAGGCCCATCACCCCGCTGAAGCTCCAGGGGTAGCTGCCCGCGTCCCGCGCGATGTCGAGGGCGTCGACGACGGACCGCCCGAGCGGATCCGCCCACGGGGTCGGGCAGACACCCAGCAGCTGGAACGCCTCCGAGAGCCCGTGGGCCGCGATGAACCCGGCCACCCAGTCGGCCCGTTCGGCCGCGGGCAGCACGGCCAGGAGCTTCGACCGCTCGGCGAGCGACGCCGTGCCCGGGCCGTTCGACGGGGGCGTCGAGGGGGCACCGAGCAGCGCCCGGGCCCACTCCGGGTCCCGCTGCCGCACGGCTGCCCGGCACCAGGCCGCGTGCAGCTCCTCGCCCCAGTCGTCGGCCACGGGCAGCGCGACGATCTCCCGCGGCCCACGCCCGCCGAACCGCTTCGGCCAGACCCCCAGCGGCGACGACTCCACCAGTTGGCCCAGCCACCACGACCGCTCGCCCCGGCCCGAGGGAGGGAGCGCCACCACCCCGTCGCGCTGCATCGCCGCATCGCACTCGTGCGGGGCCTCCACCGCGACCGACGGTTCGGTGCCCGTCAGTCCGGGACTCACACAGGACAGGGCACGGTCCGCCATCCGGTGGGCCAGTGCCGATCCGGGCAGTGCGGACAGCAGCTCGGCGGCCGTGGCGCGCACGTTGCGGCTGCGGTCGGCGAGGGCCTGCTCCAGGAACTCCTCGTCGGCCCCGGACAGCCCGGTGCGCAGGGAGTCGATGAACATGAGCCGGTCCTCGGCCCGTTCCGCGGACCAGGTGGTGGCGAGCAGGGCGCGCGCGGCTTCCGCGTCATGGGCCCGTACGGCCGACAGCAGCCCGACCCGTTCGGCGAACAGGCCCTCCTCCCAGAGCCGGCCCACCGCCTCCCGGTCCGTCACCTCGGGGAGCAGGGCGCTGCCGGACGCGCCGCGCAGGGCGAACTTCCAGTCGGGGTTCAGCCCGGCCAGCCACAGCCCGCGCGGCCCGGCGAACGCCAGGGCCTGGGGGCGCAGATCCGTCCGCGCCCGGGCCGCGTCCAGCAGGGGCGGCAGCGCGGCGTCCGGGGCCCGGTAGCCGTGCCGGTTGGCGGCGGCGAGCCACTGCGGGATCAGCTCCGTCAGATCGGGGGCCGAACCGCGCCTGCCGCCCGAGCCGTTCGACGCCGCCCGGTCCGCGAGCAGCTGCGCGAGCCGGCTCCGGGCGGCCTGCGGCAGGGGCGGTCGTGGGTCGGCGGGCGCGGGACCGGGCCGGGGGCGCGCGGGGGCGGGCAGCAGCCCCGCCCGGCGCCGGACGGTGTGCAGAGCGGCGGCATCCAGGAGCGCGGCGGCGGCGCCGCCCGGTCCGGTGCCGGGAGCCGTCCCCGGCGGGCGGCGGTCCGTGCCGAGCAGCGCCGAGGTGACGAGCTCCTCCCATGGCGTGGACGCGAGCGTGGGTGCGGGTGAGGGTGCAGGTGCGGTGGTACGAGGCATCGCTCCTCCTCCAGGAGTCAGATGAGCGGCACGGTCTCGACGGTGGTGGGAGAGGCGGTGGCGGTCGCGACGGCGGTCGCAGTCGCGCCGGTTGCCCGGGGGTGAGTAACGGACCCTGTCGCTGCGGCGGCGCCCTCGCTTCCGGCCGGCCAGGCCGCGAGCGGGTCGAAGCCGCGGTGGCCGCATTCGCCGAAGACGGTGAGCGGGCCGCCGCCCGAGAGCGCGACGAGCTTCCAGAGCGCCGGCCGCGCCACCGCGGCGGAGGCGACGGGCAGGGCCGCGCCCCCTTCCGCGTCGGCCAGCTGCCAGCCGTCCTCGGACGGCACGGGTATGACATCGCGCAAGGTCACCGGCCAGGACTCCAGCCAGGGATCGTCGCCCAGGGCCCGCCCGTACGCGGCGATCGCCTCGGTGACCGGGACCCCCGGCGGAGGCGGTGCGGCCGGTGCGGGCAGGCCGAACTGCGGCCCCAGCTCGGCCCGTAGCTGTCCGGAACCCGGGTAGGGCGTGAGCTCGGCGTCGAGCGTGACCCCCACCGGCAGAGCCTGTGCGGGGGAGCGCCCGGCGGCGCCGAAGGACAGCAACAGCGCGGTGCGGCCCGACTCCCTGCCGTACAGCCAGATGCGGCGGCTGACGATCTTGCCGTCGGGGGTGTCGTACTGCGCGAGGACCAGCCAGTGGTCACGGAGCGGCGGCCCTTCAGCGGGGGCTGTCAGGCCGACCCGGGTGCGGACCGTCGCCGCCAGTGGCGGCGGCAGCCGGTCGATGCCCAGCCACGCCGTGTCCAGGAGGTGCAGCAGCGCGCACTCCTCCAGCAGCCGGACCGGCCAGCCCGGACCGGAGGCCGGTATCGCACCCAACTCCCGCACCCGGCCCGCCAGACCGGGCGCCTGCGCGTCGACCATGCGCGCCGCCGTCTCCTCCCACAGCCCGTACCCCGACTGCTCGGCCGCGGCCAGCCCGCCGCGCAACAGGTCGGTCAGGCGCTGTTCCAGCTCCTGCGCACCGCCGTCGATCCGCGCGGCACGGCGCTCGGCGCGGCGCCGGGCGGCCTCGGGATCGGCCGGGCCGACGCCCGCCGGACCGCCGTCGGCTCCCGCCGTGGCCGCGGACCCGGCCTTCGCGGCGGCGCGGGCGCGACGGCCCGCCAGCCACTCACCGGCCCAGTCGGGCGGATCGCCGGCGGCCGGTGCCGGACCGTCGCAGGCGCGGAGCAGCAGCAGGCCCAGCGCGTGCTTGCACGGGAACTTCCGGCTGGGGCAACTGCACGTGTACGCCGGACCGGTGGTGTCGACCACCGTCCGGTACGGCTTGCTTCCGCTGCCCCGGCACAGCCCCCACACCGCACCCGAAGCGTCTTCTCCGGTGTCCGACCACCAACCGGCCGAACCCAGCTTGTTCCCCGCCTTGCGTGAGGCGTCGTCAGGAGCCAGGGCCAGGACCTGCTCCACCGTCCAGCGCGCCGCCGGAGCAGCGGCGCCCAAGGGTTCTCCCCCGTCAGTCAGCAGCATGGGAACGACGTTAGGCCGCACCACTGACAACGGGCCCTGACCTGCGGGAAGGTCGATTGTCAGTGGCATGGTGCACGGTGGGAAGCACATCGGGTCGACCGATCTGGAGGGGGATCCATGACCGTGTCCGAAACCACCGCAGTCGCTGGCGCCGAGGCCCTGCGCCCGCATGCCGAGGACGCCTTCGCCGAGGAGCTGAAGGCGCTCGCCGCAGCCGACGACCGCCCCCGCCCCGCCCGTTGGCGGCTCTCCCCGTGGGCCGTCGCCACCTATCTGCTGGGCGGTGTCCTGCCCGACGGCACGGTGATCACACCGAAGTACGTGGGCCCGCGCCGCCTGGTCGAGGTCGCCGTCACCACACTCGCCACCGACCGGGCGCTGCTCCTCCTCGGCGTGCCCGGCACCGCCAAGACCTGGGTCTCCGAGCACCTCGCGGCCGCTGTCAGCGGCGACTCCACCCTCCTCGTCCAGGGCACCGCAGGAACCCCGGAGGAGGCCGTCCGCTACGGATGGAACTACGCGCAGCTGCTCGCGCACGGCCCCAGCCGTGACGCGCTGGTGCCCAGCCCGCTGATGCGTGCCATGTCCGAGGGCATGACCGCCAGGATCGAGGAGCTCACCCGCATCCCCGCCGACGTCCAGGACTCGCTGATCACGATCCTGTCGGAGAAGACCCTGCCCCTGCCCGAGCTGGGCCAGGAGGTCCAGGCCGTCCGCGGTTTCAACGTGATCGCCACGGCCAACGACCGCGACCGCGGGGTCAACGAACTGTCCAGCGCGCTGCGCCGCCGCTTCAACACCGTCGTATTGCCGCTGCCCGCCACCCCCGAGGCGGAGGTCGACATCGTCTCCCGCCGCGTCGACCAGGTCGGCCGTTCGCTCGACCTGCCGGCCGCACCCGAGGGCCTCGCGGAGATCCGCCGCGTGGTCACCGTCTTCCGCGAGTTGCGCGACGGCGTCACGACCGACGGCCGGACCAAGCTCAAGTCCCCCTCGGGGACCCTGTCCACGGCCGAGGCCATCTCCGTCGTCACCAACGGCCTGGCCCTCGCCGCCCACTTCGGCGACGGCGTGCTGCGCCCGGGGGACGTCGCCGCCGGCATCCTCGGCGCGGTCGTCCGCGACCCGGCGGCCGACCGGGTGGTCTGGCAGGAGTATCTGGAGACCGTGGTGCGCGAGCGGGACGGCTGGAAGGACTTCTACCGAGCCTGCCGTGAGGTCTCCGTATGACCGGCACCCAGCCCGCGGGGCCTCTGCTGCTGGGGGTGCGGCACCACGGGCCGGGCTCGGCCCGCGCCGTCCGCGCCGCCCTGGACGCCGCGCGGCCGCAGGCGGTGCTCATCGAGGGCCCGCCGGAGGGCGACGCCCTGCTGCCGCTCGCCGCCGACGAGCAGATGCGGCCGCCCGTCGCCCTGCTCGCCCACGCGGTGGACGACCCGGGGCGGGCCGCCTTCTGGCCGCTCGCCGCGTTCTCGCCCGAATGGGTCGCGATCCGCTGGGCGTTGACGCATGGCGTCCCGGTCCGCTTCATCGACCTGCCCGCCGCGCACTCGCTGGCCATGGAGGAGGAGGACGAGCGGGCCGGGCGGCCTGGGGAGGGCGCCGAACAGGACGACGAGACGCGGCTCGTGCCCGTCGACCCCATCCGGGTGCTGGCCGAGACGGCGGGGTACGACGACCCCGAGCGCTGGTGGGAGGACGTCGTCGAGCACCGCGTTCCCGGCCTGCCGGGCACAGTGACCGGCGGCTCCCAGGCCGTCGCCGACCCGCTGGCCGCCTTCGCCGCGGTCGGCGAGGCGATGACCGCCCTGCGCGAGGTGTACGGGGACGGCGGGCACCCCAGGGACGCGGTCCGCGAGGCGTACATGCGCGTCCAGCTCCGCGCCGCACGGAAGGAGTTCGGCGGCGCCTTCGCCGTGGTCTGCGGCGCCTGGCACGTGCCCGCGCTCGAAGCGAGGACGACGCTCACCGCCGACCGTGCCCTCCTCAAGGGCCTCCCCAAGGTCAAGACCGAGCTGACCTGGGTGCCCTGGACCCACCAGCGGCTCGCCCGGCACAGCGGCTACGGGGCGGGGATCGACTCGCCCGGCTGGTACGGGCACCTCTTCGACGCCCCGGACCGCCCCATCGAACGCTGGATGACCAAGGTCGCCGGACTCCTGCGCGACGAGGACCGGTTCGTGTCCAGCGCCCATGTCATCGAGGCGGTCCGGCTCGCCGACACCCTCGCCGCCATGCGCGGCCGGCCGCTCGCCGGACTGAGCGAGACGACCGACGCCGTGCGCGCCGTGATGTGCGAAGGCTCCGACGTGCCGCTCGCCCTCGTCCGCGACCGCCTCGTCGTCGGCGTGACCCTCGGCGAAGTGCCCGACAATGCCCCGGCCGTGCCGCTGCAGCGTGACCTCAACCGGCAGCAGCGCACCCTCCGGCTCAAACCCGAGGCGTCCGAGCGGGAGGTGGAGCTCGACCTCCGCAAGGAGACCGACGCGGCCCGCAGCCGGCTGCTGCACCGGCTGCGCCTCCTCGGCGTCCGCTGGGGCGAACCCGCCGCGGGCCGGGGGAGCACCGGCACCTTCCGGGAGAGCTGGCGGCTGCGATGGGAGCCCGAGCTGTACGTACGGGTCGCGGAGGCGGGTGTATGGGGCACCACCGTGCTCGCCGCCGCCACCGCGCGCGCCGAGTCGGAGGCCCTGGCGGCCACCGCCCTCGCCGAGGTGACCGCCCTCGCCGAACGGTGCCTGCTCGCCGAACTGCCCGAAGCGCTGCCCGTCGTGATGCGGGTCCTCGCCGACCGTGCCGCACTCGACGCCGATGTCGGCCACCTCGCCGACGCCCTGCCGGCCCTGGCCCGCACCCTGCGCTACGGGGACGTCCGCTCGACGGACACCGCCGCTCTCGGCGAGGTCGCGGCCGGCCTCGCGGAGCGGATCTGCGTCGGGCTGCCGCCCGCCTGCACCGGGCTCGACGCCGACGGGGCGGCCGCGCTGCGCGCTCAGGTGGACGGCGTACACACGGCGATCGGACTGCTCGCCGGAGCCGTACCGGCGACCGCGGACGGGCTCCGGGAGCGCTGGCGTGCCGTGCTGCACAAGCTCGCCGCCCGGGACACCGTCGCGGGAGTGATCCGGGGCCGCGCCACCCGGCTGCTGCTCGACGACGGCCACCTCGCGCAGGACGACGCCGCCCGGCTGATGGGGCTCGCCCTGTCGCCCGGCACACCGCCCGCCGACGCCGCAGCATGGATCGAGGGCTTCGTCGGCGGGGCGGCCGGCGGCGGCATGCTCCTGGTCCACGACGAGCGGCTGCTCGCCCTGGTCGACTCCTGGCTCAGCGGGGTCCCCGCGGACACCTTCACCGATGTGCTGCCACTGCTGCGCCGCACGTTCTCGGCGTACGAGCCGGGCGTGCGGCGCACGCTCGGCGAACTCGTCCGGCGAGGCCCCGCCGTCACCGGCACGGGCGGCCGGGACTCCGGAGGGGTGCCGGGGCACGCCTCCACGGCCCCCGGATTCGGACCGGTCCTCGACGGGCCGCGTGCGGACGCGGTGATACCGGTGCTGCGCCTGCTGCTCGGCCTGGACGCCGCGAAGGCGACGGCGACGATGACACCCGACAACGATGAGGAAGAGCTGGGGGCCACGGGATGACGACGAACGACGGATCGACCGAGGACGCGTCCGCGCCCGCTGTGTCCGCGACCACGACGGCGGCCGAGTCCGCGACCGAGCCCGATACCGAGCCCGATACCGAGTCCGCGACCGGGTCCGCGACAACGCCCGCGTCCGCAGTGGCGGGTGTGACCGGCGGCGACGGGGAGCGGCTGCGGCGGTGGCGCATGGTGCTGGGCGCGGACAGCGAGCAGGGCACCGGATGCACCCTCACCGGCCGGGACGCCGCGATGGACGGCGCACTGACCGCGCTATACGAGGGCGGGGGCCGGCCCGGCGGCCGGGGTGGCGCGGGACGTACGGCCGGACTCGGGGCCTCCGCCCCGTCCGTGGCCCGCTGGCTCGGTGACATCCGGACGTACTTCCCCACGTCCGTCGTCCAGGTCATGCAGCGTGACGCCATCGACCGCCTCGGCCTCTCCGCGCTCCTGCTCGAACCGGAGATGCTGGAGGCCGTCGAGGCGGACGTCCATCTCGTCGGCACCCTGCTCTCGCTCAACAAGGTGATGCCCGAGACGACGAAGGAGACCGCACGGGCCGTTGTCCGCAAGGTCGTCGAGAAACTGGAGCGGCAGCTCGCCACCCGCACCCGGGCCACGCTCACGGGTGCGCTGGACCGTTCGGCGAAGGTCAGCCGGCCGCGCCACCACGACATCGACTGGGACCGCACGATCCGGGCCAACCTCAAGAACTACCTGACCCTCCCCGGCGAGGACGGGGCCGGCACGATCGTCCCCGAGCGGCTCATCGGCTACGGGCGGGCCGCGCGGTCCGTGAAGAAGGACGTCATCCTCTGCATCGACCAGTCGGGCTCGATGGCGGCGTCCGTCGTGTACGCCTCGGTCTTCGGCGCCGTGCTGGCCTCCATGCGCACGTTGCGCACCAGACTCGTCGTCTTCGACACGGCGGTGGTCGACCTCACCGACCAGCTGGACGATCCCGTCGACGTGCTCTTCGGGACCCAGCTCGGCGGCGGCACCGACATCAACAGGGCGCTCGCCTACTGCCAGTCCAGGATCACCCGTCCCGCCGAGACCGTCGTCGTCCTCATCAGCGACCTGTACGAGGGGGGTATCCGCAACGAGATGCTGAAGCGGGTCGCCGCGATGAAGGCGTCCGGCGTGCAGTTCGTGACCCTGCTCGCCCTCTCGGACGAGGGCGCGCCCGCCTACGACCGCGACCACGCAGCGGCACTCTCCGCCCTGGGGGCTCCGGCCTTCGCCTGCACACCGGACCTCTTCCCGGACGTGATGGCGGCCGCGATCGAGAAACGACCCCTGCCCATACCGGACAAGGAGACCCATCAGTAACAAGGGACTTGCGTGACCCCGGGCGACTCGTGCAAGCATCGTCCCGACGTCCGCGGAGGCACGCATTCCGCGGTCCCCGCCATCCTGAGAGGGCTCGCTTCCCCCGTGACCACCGCAGCCGCCGGTCCCGCCACCGCTCCGCGCCTCCGGCGCGGAGCGGCCGGCCGCCGAGCGTTGCAGGTGGCGCTGTTCCTCGGCGGGCTGCTCGCACTGGGCCTGCTCTTCGGCGCACGCGCCCACGCGGAGCAGCAGCCGGACCGGCAGCCGGACCAGCACCCGCTGGTGCAACAGGTCCAGGAAGTCCGGCAGCAGACGCGCGATGCTGCCGCGGATGCGGTGGCACCGGTGACTGCCCCTCAGCCGGTGCCGAAGACGAGGCCGGTGCGGAAGGCGCAGCAGCCGGCGTCGAAGGCACGGCCGGTGCGGGAGGCGCAGCCCGTACGGGAGGCGCGCCCCGTGCCGAAGGAGCAGTCCGTACCGGGGACGCAGTCCGTACGGGAAGTGCCCTCCGTCCTCGGCGAGGCCGTCCGGCCCGCGGCCCGGCCCGTCGGCCGGGTCGTCGAGAAGACGGTGGATTCGGCGGGCACCGGCCTGCGCGACATCAGGCGCGACATCCAGCACGACATCGCGTCGGCACTCCCGGTCGCATGGCCGCTGCCGTTGCCGCTGCCGGTACCGGCGTTGCCGGTCACCCCGGATGCGCCGTCGGCCGACCCGTCCCCGGACGGCGACGCAGGTGCGGACACCGACGCCGCGCAGGGTCACCCGGCCGCGCCGGGCCCCGTGACCACGGCGTTGTCCCGCACCGCCCCCGTACCGCCCGGACATTCCGCGTCGCGCGACATGGCGGCCGCTCCGCACCGGGCTGCTGCCGGGGACCACCGCCCCGCGCACCGGGGTCCCTTCGGGCCCGCCGACGGCCGGGGGCATTCCGCGCCCGCCGAGGTCCACCCGCCCCGTGGCGGAGACCAGCAGGCCGTTCCGCTCGCGGACGGAACCTCCTTCGGACTCGTCCGTGGCGCCGGCCTGCCGGCCACCACGGCGCCGGTCCGTGACAGATCCGGCGACATCCTCGAATTTCCCGGCTAGGGCAGCCCGTTCCCCGCTCCGACCTGCCGCGCGGGGGCGGAACAGGTCTGCCCGCCGTCCGGACGTACTCCGGACCGCCGAACACGTTCGAAGGATCTGACACACCCATGCACAAGAACATCCGCCGTTCCATAGCCGTCGCTGCCACGGCCACCGGTATGTGGGCCCTCGGTACCGCCGCCGCCAGTGCGGACGAACTGCCCGTCTCCCTCCCGCTGTCCACCCCCGACCACGCGGCCGACGTGGCCGATGCGGCCGACGTGAGCAGCCTGACCGACACCCTCGGCGGCATCGACGGCGCCGACGCGGTCACCAAGGCCGAAGGCCTCCGGGACACCGCCGACACTGCCCGCGCGAAGGCCGCCGACGCCGCGTCCACCGCCCGGAGCACCGCGGCCGGCCACGCACCCGCCCACGCAGCGGACACCATCCCCGACGCCACCGACGCCATCCCCGCCACCGACCCCATCGGGACCGTCGGCACCCCCACCCCCGAAGCATCCGTCGACTACCTCTTCGGCCCGATCGAGCAGCTCCCCGGCTACGGCCAGAACGCCGGACAGGACGCGGGCCGGAACATCGGCCGTGACATCGGCCAGAACATCGGCCGGGACTACGTCCGGACCGCTGCGCCCTACGCGCTCGACACCACCAGGTCCACCGCCGAAGGTGCTCTCACCCAGGCCGCACCGGTCGTCGGACAGACCTCCGACGCCGTGCTGCCGCCCGTCGCCGCAGATGTCGTCTCCGCCGTACTGCCGGTGGTCGGGCAGGCGCTCGGTGATGTCTCCGGCCTCGTCCAGGGAGTCACGGGTGAGGTCACGCCGTTCGCCGACGGGGTCGTGACGCGGGCCGCCGCGCCCTTCGTCCAGGGCGTGACGACCGAGGTCCAGCCGCTGGCGTACGGAGTGACCGGCTCGGTCCAGCCGTTCGCCGAGGGGGTCGTCTCCGAGGTCCGGCCGCTGGCCCAGGGGCTGACCGGGGATGCCGTCGCCCCGTTCGCGCAGGGGGTCACCGCCCAGGTGATGCCGCTCGCCGAGGGCGTCGGCTCCGAGGCCCGGCCGTTCGCGGGCGGACTCGTCTCCACGGTGGGCGACGACGCCCGTCCGACGGTGGCGCACGCGGCGTACGGCTCCCAGGGGCTGACCTCGGTCACCCCCGCGTACGTCTCCGACACCGTGTCGTCGGCCCCGGCAGCGGTGTCCGCGCTGTCCCCGGCGCACTCCGTCACGGCTCCGGCGTACCCGCTCCAGGGGATCTGAGAGCGGCGGGCGGTCTCCCGTACGCTCCGGACCCTCTCCGGTCCGGACCAGGGGGACCGCCCGGTCCGCCGGGCGGCGCCCGGCACTCCCCACGTGCCGTTTTGTCCACTGCGACCCGGCCACCAGGGCGATCTGTGACCGTAATCACCGCCCAGGTGCCAGCTGCGATTTAGGGTCATGCGGGGCTCGGGGATAACCTGCGAGATGGACATGCCGCGTATTCGGTCACCGTGTGCGCCTCCCTAGTGACAGAGCAGTCACGTTGCCCCTCGCGGCACGCCCACGCAGAAAACCAACCGCGAGACCATTTGATAAGGGACGGACGCGCGTGGACCTGTTCGAGTACCAGGCGAGGGACCTCTTCGCCAAGCACGGTGTACCGGTGCTGGCCGGTGAAGTCATCGACACGCCTGAGGCAGCCCGCGAGGCGACCGAGCGGCTGGGCGGCAAGTCCGTCGTCAAGGCGCAGGTGAAGGTCGGCGGCCGCGGCAAGGCCGGTGGCGTGAAGCTGGCCGCCACCCCCGACGAGGCGGTCGCCCGGGCGACCGACATTCTCGGCATGGACATCAAGGGCCACACGGTCCACAACGTGATGATCGCCGAGCTGTCTCCGGAGATCGAGGCGGAGTACTACGTCTCGTACCTCCTCGACCGCACCAACCGCACCTTCCTGGCCATGGCCTCGGTGCAGGGCGGCATGGACATCGAGGAGGTCGCGGAGAAGACCCCCGAGGCCCTCGCGAAGGTCCCGGTCAACGCCGTGGACGGCGTCGACATCGTCAAGGCCCGCGAGATCGTGGCCCAGGCGAAGTTCCCGGCCGACGTGGCCGAGGGTGTCGCCGAGGCCCTGGTGACCCTGTGGGACACCTTCGTCGCCGAGGACGCGCTCCTCGTCGAGGTCAACCCGCTGGTGAAGACCAAGGACGGCCGCATCCTGGCCCTGGACGGCAAGGTGTCTCTCGACGAGAACGCCGACTTCCGTCAGCCGGGTCACGAGGCGCTCGAGGACAAGGCCGCAGCCAACCCGCTCGAGGCTGCCGCCAAGGCCAAGAACCTCAACTACGTCAAGCTCGACGGCGAGGTCGGCATCATCGGTAACGGTGCCGGTCTGGTCATGTCGACCCTGGACGTCGTCGCGTACGCCGGTGAGAACCACGGCAACGTGAAGCCCGCCAACTTCCTCGACATCGGTGGCGGCGCCTCCGCAGAGGTCATGGCGAACGGCCTGGAGATCATCCTCGGCGACCCGGACGTCAAGTCCGTGTTCGTCAACGTCTTCGGTGGCATCACCGCCTGTGACGAGGTCGCCAACGGCATCGTCCAGGCGCTCGAGCTGCTCAAGACCAAGGGCGAGGCGGTCACCAAGCCGCTCGTCGTGCGCCTTGACGGCAACAACGCGGAGCTGGGTCGCAAGATCCTTTCCGACGCCAACCACCCGCTGGTCCAGCGCGTGGACACCATGGACGGCGCGGCCGACAAGGCCGCCGAGCTCGCCGCGGCTGCGAAGTAAGGAAGAGGGACTCAGACCACCATGGCTATCTTCCTCACCAAGGACAGCAAGGTCATCGTCCAGGGGATGACCGGCGCGACGGGCATGAAGCACACCAAGCTCATGCTCGCCGACGGCACCAACATCGTCGGCGGCGTGAACCCGCGCAAGGCCGGCACGACCGTCGAGTTCGACGGCACCGAGGTACCGGTCTTCGGCTCCGTCGCCGAGGCGATGGAGAAGACCGGCGCGAACGTGTCCGTCCTCTTCGTGCCGCCGGCCTTCTCCAAGGCCGCCGTCATCGAGGCGATCGACGCCGAGATCCCGCTCGCCGTCGTGATCACCGAGGGCATCGCGGTCCACGACTCGGCCGCCTTCTGGGCGTACGCCAACGCCAAGGGCAACAAGACCCGGATCATCGGTCCGAACTGCCCCGGCCTGATCACCCCCGGCCAGTCCAACGCCGGCATCATCCCGGGCGACATCACCAAGCCCGGCCGCATCGGTCTCGTGTCCAAGTCCGGCACGCTGACCTACCAGATGATGTACGAGCTCCGTGACATCGGCTTCTCGTCCGCCGTCGGCATCGGTGGCGACCCGGTCATCGGTACGACGCACATCGACGCCCTCGCGGCGTTCGAGGCCGACCCCGAGACCGACCTGATCGTCATGATCGGCGAGATCGGCGGCGACGCCGAGGAGCGTGCGGCGGACTTCATCGCGAAGAACGTCACCAAGCCGGTCGTCGGTTACGTCGCGGGCTTCACCGCCCCCGAGGGCAAGACCATGGGCCACGCCGGCGCCATCGTCTCCGGCTCCTCCGGCACCGCGCAGGCGAAGAAGGAGGCCCTTGAGGCCGCCGGCGTCAAGGTCGGCAAGACGCCGACCGAGACCGCCAAGCTGGCGCGCGAGATCCTCGGCGCCTGAAGCGTCCGGCGCGCCTGACGCGTTCGACTCGTTCGACGTGTGCTGAGCGCACCGCGGACGCGTGTTCCGCACAAGACGCGGGCCCGTACCCCCACCGGGGTACGGGCCCGCGTCTTTGCGTGCCGGGAGCTTCCGCTTCCCGGACGCGCCGGGTCAGCCGGCCCGGGGGACCAGCCGGGGCGTACCGCGTCCCAGCTCGCCGCCGAGCTTCTTCTGGAGCTTCCTGTCCTGCGGCGTCAGCTTCTGCGGACCGCCGACCGGCGGTACCCCGCCCACCCTCTGCGCGGGTGACTCGGGCGTCTCGTACCGCGTCGGGGCCGTCGCCAGGGTGATCAGCGTCAGCCCGATCAGCAGCACGGTGAACGCGATCGCGGCCCGGGTCCAGAGCTGCGCCTTGCGCTCACTGCCCGTACGGATCAGCTCCGGGACCGGCAGCGAGGACGCGGGCTGGGCGCGGGCGAGCGCGCCGAGGTGCTCATGCAGCACCGCGGACTGCCCGGCGGGTTCCGACGGCTCCGCGAGCTCGGGCAGCCGCTCGGTGACGGCGGCCCGTGCGGTCATCAGCCGCCCCGCCGCCGCCGGAGTGCTCGCCTCCGTCTCCGCCGCGGTCTCCGGCAGCCCCAGTCCTACGCCGTCGTACAGCAGCAGGGTGCGGCGGTACGAGGGCGGCAGGGACAGCAACGCGTCGAGCAGGGCGCGCGGGCCCGGCGCCTCGGGCGGCGGATCGGGATGGCGGTGCTCGCGGCGCAGCCGGTGCCACGGCGACATCGCGTGCTCGTAGGCGGCCGCCCGGACCCAGCCCACCGGGTCCCGGTCCACGGCGACCTCGGGCCAGCGCTGCCAGGCCAGCTCGAAGGCCTTGCCGACGGCCTCCCGGGAGAGGGCGCGGCGGCCGGTCAGCAGGTAGGTCTGGCGGAAGAGCGCGGCCGCGGTGTGCTGGTACAGGGCGTCGAAGGCCTCGGCGGGGGAGGGCCCGCCCGCTTCGACCTCGTCGTCGCCTTCGACCGCACCGGCCGCATCGGCCGCATCGGCCGTGTCGCTCTCGCCACCCCCTACTGATTCCGCCGTCGCCCCTGTCGCCCCTGTCGCCCCTGTCGCCTCGGGGGTCTCGGGTGCCTCCGGCGCCACTGTCGCCTCCGGCCCCTCGGGCGCGGTCGTGCCGGGCTCGGTCGGGTTCATGACGTCGCTCCCGGGTGCTTCGACAGGGGTCGGCGGGCGGGTCGGGGGTGCGGATGCCGCCGGCTGCCCGGCATCCTTCGTCCGGGTGTTCGGTGTGCCCCGCTTGACGAGGGAGGGCCGTGAGGCGGGCCGGGTGCCACCCGTTCCGATCAGCCGCGCATAGGCCGCACGCTTGCGTCCGCGCGGGCTGGTGCGGCCCGTCTCCCAGGCCCGGACCGTGGCCCGGGTGACGCCCACGGCCGCTGCGACCTGCTCCTCACTCAGTGACCTGGCCTCCCGCAGCCTGCGTCGCTCCTTGGGTGAGGGGAGCGGGTGGGCAGCGGCCGTGCCGGTCGTGCTCTGTGTCATGAGGTCCCCCCGCCCGGCCTGCACTGGGTGAAAAAGTACATAACCGTATATTGGGCGACACAACGGCCGTTCGCCCGTTACACGGAATAAGCGCGTGTCGTTGGGAGCATTGCGGTGTGACCCAAATGACCGAACGCGGCCCGTTGTTGTCGGCAGAGCGGGGGCGGTCCGCCGCGTCGGCCCGGGCGCTCCTGCGCGGGGCGCTCGCGGCGGGGCTCGGACTGGGCTCCGTCGCCGTGCTCGTGGTGGTGCTGTGGATCTGCTCCCCGGCCCCCGACAGCGGCCCCGGCGCGGCCTTCCACGCGGCGGCCGGACTCTGGCTGCTCGCGCACGGCGCCGAACTGATCAGGACCGACACCCTGACCGGGACCCCGGCCCCGGTCGGCATCGTGCCCCTGCTGCTCACCGTCCTGCCGGTCTGGCTGGTGCACCGGGCGGCCAGGGACGTGCTGGAGCCCGACGAGGGGCAGCGCGCGCCCTCGGCCGGGGGTGCGTTCGCCCTGGTGACCGCGGGATACCTGCTGGTCGGGACGGCTGTGGCGCTCTACGCGCGGGGCGCCTCGCTGTCCGCGCGCCCGCTGTCCCTGCTGTTCCCGTCGGCCCTCGTGGTGGCGGCTGCGGCGGCGGCCGGGGTGTGGACGGCGTCGGGGCGCCCGCTCGGGCCGCCGCCCTCCTGGGCGCCGGTGCGGTTGCACGAGGCGATGGCCCGCACCCGGTTCGCCCGGCGCGCGGAGGCGGTGGGCCGGTCCGCGACGGCCGGCGTGGCGGTCCTGTTCGGCGGGGGTGCGCTGGTGACCGCGGCGGCGCTGGTGTGGCACGCGGAGCCGGTCCAGGAGTCCTTCCTGCGGCTGTCCGGCGACTGGGCCGGGCGGTTCGCGGTGCTCCTGCTGGCGCTGGCGCTGGTGCCGAACGCCGCGGTGTGGGGTGCGGCGTACGGGCTCGGCCCCGGATTCGCGCTCGGGACGGCTTCCACGGCCGGACCGCTCGCCTTCTCGGGGCGCCCGGCGCTGCCGAACTTCCCCCTGCTGGCCGCGCTGCCGGCCCAGGGGTCCGGGACGCCCCTGAACTGGGCGACCGCCGCGGTGCCGGTCGCGGCCGCCCTGACGGTCGCCTGGTTCACCGTACGGAGGGCGGCGCCCGCGCACGGCGAGCGCGAGGAGGCGTGGACCCTGCGGGAGACGGCGCTCACCACCGGGCTGGGAGCGGTCGGCTGCGGGATCGGCGCCGCGCTGCTGGCGGCGGCGGCCGGTGGCCCGCTCGGGACCCGGACACTGGCGGAGTTCGGCCCGGTGTGGTGGCTGACGGGAGCGGCGGCCCTGGCGTGGACGGCGGCGCTCGCCGTTCCGATGGCGCTGCTGCTGCGGGCCTGGCGGCTGCGCGGGGGTACGGCAGCCGAGCGGGAGACGGCCGAGGCGCCGGAGGGCGCCGGGGCGGAGGGGCCTTCCGTGCCCGTGCCCCGCCCCTCCGCCGGCCGGGGCGCGGCACCGACGGGCCCCCGCCCTGGGGACGGGGACGGGAGCGGGGACGACGAGTTCGAACCGTACGACTTCCTGCCCACCGACCCCTGGCACGCGAAGGCGGCCGGCATCAAGGCGGCAGACGCGAAGCCGGCGGACACGAAGCCGGCGGACAGGAAGGTGGCAGACGCGAAGCCGGCGGAGACGAAGCCGGCCGACGCGGAGACGGACGAGGCGTCACCGCCTGACGTGTCAGCGAGCGACGCCCCGGCGGACCGGCCCGCGGGGGCCGGTCCGCCGGACGCTACTTCTTGACGCCGAAGAAGGGTTCCAGCGGCTTCGGCAGCAGGTCGTTGCAGGCGATCTGCCCCGACTTGGTGAGGGCGTCGTTCACGCAGGTGTAGTAGTCCCGGTAGACCAGCTGCACGGTGAACGTCGTCGCGACGATCGACAGGGCGATCAGGGCCGTCACCAGACCGCTGACCGCGGCCGTCGTCTGCTGCCGGCTGCCGCGCTGCAGGTAGTTGTTCGCCGGCGGGCCCGCTGCCGCGGATCCCGGGGCCTGGGCCGGCCCGTACGGCGTACCGGGCGCGGTGCCCGGCCCCTGGCCGACGGCGGGCGTGCCGGGAGTCGCGGCCGGTCCGGCCGGACCGGTGGTCCCGCCGGTCGCCGACGGCTCCTTCGGCTTGGCCCGCAGCGCGCTGATCGACCAGTAGGTGGCGAGTGCGCCGAGCAGGAGGGCGATCTCCGGGAAGTCGAAGATGGCGAAGAAGAAGGCCCACATGCCGGAGAGCAGCGAGTAGCGCGCGCGGCGCTGGACCGGGTCGGTGGGGTCCCAGCGCATGCCGCCGGGGGGCTTCTCCTGGCCGCCCTGGCCGTTCGGCCCGCCCGGACCGGTGGGCCGTCCGCCGAAGGTGCCGTTCTGGCGCCCCGGCTGGTGGCTGCTCCACTGGCTGCCCCAGACGGGGCGGTCGTCGGAGGGGTCGCCCTCGGGCGCGTCCCCGGAGCCGCCGTTGCCCTCGCCGTTCCCGCTCCCGTTCGTACCGCCGTTGACCGGGTGGCGCGGCTGCCACGGCTGGTCGGGACGGTCCTCGGGCGGCGGGGCGAAGGGGTTGTCGTCCCCCGGCCCGGATGCCCCGGACGGCGTGGAGGAGGAAGAAGAGGGGCCGGAGGAGGAGGGGCTGGAGGAGGACGAAGAGGAGCCCGGCGTGGGGGACTGGCGCTCCCGCATCAGCAGTGAGGCCCGCTCGGGCAGCGGGTGGCGGAAGGCGGTGCGGCGTCGGTCCGGCATGTGGTGAACGTCTTCCCCATCTCGTCATGTCCGCCCGGCGGACGGTGCGCTGTCCCCTGACGCTACCCTCCGGCGCGGAGGGGCCGAAAGCGGGGAGTACAGGCGCGGTGGCCGACAGCTGTCATCCGGCGGCCCCGCCCCCGCGGACCCCTGCGGGGACCCCTGTGGTCACCGGTCCCTCACCCCCGTCAGACAAGGGCTTCCCGAGGTGCCGGTATCGTTGCTGACGGTCGGCTCGTTCGTAGAGTTCCCCGTATCGGGGGGCGCGATTCATTCGTACGACCGTACAAACAGCATGGCCGCCGTGCCGCTGCTCCCGCAACGCGGCGGGTGGTGCGGCCGCTTCGAACTGCTCCACACGCGAGAAAGGGCCCAGCCGTGGCCTCCCCGCTCTCCTCCGCCGGACCGGCCCGCCTGGTCGTCCTGGTCTCCGGTTCCGGTACGAACCTCCAAGCCCTGCTCGACGTCATCGGTGACGATCCGGAGGGGTACGGCGCCCGGATCGTCGCGGTCGGTGCGGACCGTGACGGCATCGCCGGTCTGGAACGGGCCGAGCGTGCCGGGCTTCCCACCTTCGTGTGCCGGGTCAGGGATCACGCGACCCGCGAGGAGTGGGACGCGGCGCTCGCCGCGGCCACCGCCGAGCACCGCCCGGACCTCGTGGTCTCCGCGGGATTCATGAAGATCGTGGGCAAGGAGTTCCTCGCCGGGTTCGGCGGCCGGTTCATCAACACCCACCCCGCCCTGCTTCCCAGCTTTCCCGGTGCCCACGGTGTGCGCGACGCGCTCGCGTACGGCGTGAAGGTCACCGGGTGCACCGTCCACTTCGTCGACGACGGCGTCGACACCGGTCCGATCATCGCGCAGGGCGTGGTCGAGGTGACCGAAGAGGACACCCCGGAGGGCGAAGCGGCCCTCCATGAACGCATCAAGGAAGTCGAGCGCAAGCTGCTCGTCGAGGCCGTGGGGCGGCTCGCCCGTGACGGCTATCGCATTGAGGGACGAAAGGTTCATCTCGGTCATGTCGGTGAATAAGCCCATCCGCCGCGCCCTGGTCAGTGTCTACGACAAGACGGGGCTCGAAGACCTCGCGCGCGGTCTGCACGAGGCGGGTGTCGAGCTGGTCTCCACCGGCTCCACCGCCGGGAAGATCGCGGCCGCCGGAGTGCCGGTCACCAAGGTCGAGGAGCTCACCGGCTTCCCCGAGTGCCTCGACGGCCGCGTCAAGACGCTGCACCCGCGCGTCCACGCCGGCATCCTGGCCGACCTCCGCCTGGACGCCCACCGCGAGCAGCTCGCCGAGCTCGGTGTGGAGCCGTTCGACCTGGTGGTCGTCAACCTCTACCCGTTCAAGGCGACCGTCGCCTCCGGCGCCTCGGACGACGAGTGCGTCGAGCAGATCGACATCGGCGGCCCTTCGATGGTCCGCGCCGCCGCCAAGAACCACCCGTCGGTCGCCGTCGTCACCAGCCCCGAGCGGTACGCCGACGTCCTGGCCGCCGTCGAGGCGGGCGGTTTCGACCTGACCGCCCGCAAGCGGCTCGCCGCCGAGGCCTTCCAGCACACCGCCGCGTACGACGTGGCCGTCGCCTCCTGGTTCGCCGCCGACTACGCCGCCGCGGACGACTCGGGCTTCCCCGACTTCGCCGGTGCGACGTACGAGCGCAAGAACGTCCTGCGCTACGGCGAGAACCCGCACCAGCCCGCCGCGCTCTACACCTCGGGCGAGGGCGGCCTCGCCGAGGCGGAGCAGCTGCACGGCAAGGAGATGTCGTACAACAACTACACGGACACCGACGCCGCGCGCCGGGCCGCGTACGACCACGCCGAGCCGTGCGTCGCGATCATCAAGCACGCCAACCCGTGCGGGATCGCGATCGCCGACGACATCGCCGAGGCGCACCGCAACGCCCACGCCTGTGACCCGCTGTCGGCGTACGGCGGCGTCATCGCCGTCAACCGTCCGGTGACCGTCACCATGGCCGAGCAGGTCGCCGAGATCTTCACCGAGGTCATCGTCGCCCCGGCGTACGAGGACGGCGCGGTCGAGGTCCTCACCCGCAAGAAGAACATCCGCGTGCTGCGCTGCCCCGAGGCCCCGTCCGCCGCGGTCGAGGTCAAGCCCATCGACGGCGGCGCGCTGCTCCAGGTCACCGACCGCCTCCAGGCCGACGGCGACGACCCGGCCAACTGGACGCTGGCCGCGGGCGAGGCGCTCTCCGCCGACGAGCTGCGGGAGCTCTCCTTCGCGTGGAAGGCGTGCCGCGCGGTCAAGTCCAACGCGATCCTGCTCGCCAAGGACGGCGCATCGGTCGGCGTCGGCATGGGCCAGGTCAACCGCGTCGACTCCGCGAAGCTCGCGGTCGAGCGCGCGGGCGAGGAGCGGGCGCGGGGCGCGTACGCGGCCTCCGACGCCTTCTTCCCCTTCCCCGACGGGCTGGAGATCCTGACCGCGGCCGGCATCAAGGCCGTGGCCCAGCCGGGCGGTTCGGTCCGTGACGAGCTGGTGGTCGAGGCCGCGAAGAAGGCGGGCGTGACGATGTACTTCACCGGCACGCGCCACTTCTTCCACTGACCCGGAGGCGGGCTGCCCCGAAGGCCTGCCGACCCGAAGACAGAAGGCCGCCGGTCCCCCGCAACGAGCGGGGGACCGGCGGCCTTTGCCGTACCGGGCGGTGAGGGTGGTTACACCGTCAGCGGGTTCACTTCGTCTTGACGACGATCGTGCTGCCGGCGCGGTCGTGCCAGCCCTGGAGCTTGCCCGAGTTGTCGAAGAAGGGCGAGAGGTAGACCAGCAGCGCGCCGAGACCGCAGAAGAGCGATCCGACCATCGGGATGATCCAGCGGATGAAGCCCGCACCCAGACCGGGGGCCTGGCCGGTGTTCTCCTTGACGACCTTGACGTTCAGGACCATCTTGCCGAGCGTGGCGCCCCAGATGGAGACCATCAGCCACTCGTAGAGCAGCGCGATCAGTGCGAACAGGGCGATGAAGCCGAAGAAGCCGGCGACGATGCCGACGCTGGCCGAGGCCGCGTCGTTCACGCACTGGTTGTACGCGGCGGTGCCGTACTCGTGGGAGCTGCAGTCGTCGACGGTCTTCGAGGCGCCCACGAGGCCCGCGATGCCGATCGCCGAGAAGATCGCGTAGAGGATGCCGTACGCGACGCCGTCCAGCGCACGCGCGCCCAGGCGGCGCCCCATCGTGGCGAGTTCGACGGTGCCGAGGCCCGGGACGTTGATGTAGCCGTTGTTGGCCTGGAGGGTGCCGCCCGGCTGCTGGGGCGGGTAGCCGTAGCCGGGCTGGCCCTGCGGGGGCACGCCGGGCTGCTGCGGATAGCCGTAACCCGGCTGACCCTGCGGCGGTACTCCCTGCGGGGCCTGCTGCGGGTAGCCGTAGCCGGGCTGGCCCTGGGGCGGCTGACCGGGCTGCTGCCCGTAGGGGTTGTTCGGGTTCGGGTCGCCGAAGCTCATCTGGGGCGTTCCTCCAACGGACGTACGGGGACGAATGCGGCCGCGCGGAGGAAAGAAAACATCAGCGGTCCGCCCCCCGGGTACTTCTGCGGCACTGCGGCCTTCATCGTTATAAGCGGGACGTAAGTTTGTCCAGCCGCTGCCCAAGAAGTTGTCCAAGTGCAACCTTGTGTCCACGGCCGGCACCTGCAATTGGTCCGCGGGCGGGGTCATCCGCGAGTATGGGGACATGACTGCCCAGATTCTCGATGGCAAGGCCACCGCAGCCGCGATCAAGTCCGATCTCACCGTCCGCGTGGCGGCCCTCAAGGCCCGGGGCATCACCCCCGGCCTGGGAACCCTGCTGGTCGGGGACGACCCGGGCAGCAGGTGGTACGTGAACGGCAAGCACAAGGACTGCGCGCAGGTCGGCATCGGCTCCATCCAGCGCGAACTCCCCGACACCGCCACCCAGGAGGAGATCGAGGACGTCGTCCGCGAGCTCAACGCCGACCCGGCGTGCACGGGTTACATCGTGCAGCTGCCCCTGCCCAAGGGGATCGACACCAACCGGGTCCTGGAGCTCATGGAACCGGCCAAGGACGCCGACGGACTGCACCCGATGAGCCTGGGCCGGCTCGTGCTGAACGAGACGGGCCCGCTGCCCTGCACCCCGCAGGGCGTCGTGGAGCTCCTCCGCCACCACGGGGTCGAGATCAACGGTGCGCACGTCGTGGTCGTCGGACGCGGTGTCACCATCGGCCGGTCGATCCCGCTGCTGCTGACCCGCAAGTCCGAGAACGCCACGGTGACGCAGTGCCACACCGGTACCCGTGACCTCTCCTCCCACCTCCGCCAGGCCGACATCATCGTCGCCGCCGCGGGTGTGCCGCACATCATCAAGCCCGAGGACGTGAAGCCGGGCGCGGCCGTGCTCGACGTCGGCGTCAGCCGCGACGAGAACGGCAAGATCGTCGGTGACGTCCACCCGGGCGTGGCCGAGGTCGCCGCCTGGATCTCGCCGAACCCGGGCGGTGTCGGTCCGATGACCCGCGCCCAGCTGCTCGTCAACGTGGTCGAGGCGGCCGAGCGCGACGCCGACGCGGCCGACGCCGTCTGACCCGGCTGATCCGATCCGGAAGGAACCCCATGGGTGCTGGTACGAGTCCGGCCGACCGGGCCGCCCCGGCGACCGGGCCGGCCGCCGAGCAGGGCGAGGAAGCGGCTGACGCCGCGGTCGACGCCCCGGCCGGTGGTACGGAAGGCGCTACGGGCGGCAATGCGGACGGGAGCACGGTCGAGGCACCGGCCGACGGCTCCGCCGAAGGTCCGGACGGCCGCACCGGCAGCCACCCGGCGCCCGCCCCCGGCACGCCGTCCACGGCACGCCGGTCGCGGCGCTTCCCGTCGTTCACCCGGGACACCGCGCGTCCCGAGGGCGGCGGCCGGGCGGCGGCCGGGGACGCCCCGGCGCCCGCCCGTCAGTGGCCGCTGATCTCCGTGCTCTGCACGGCCGGGGCCGGACTGCTGATCGTGGCCACCGATCCGTTCGCCGAGGCGTTCCGGATCGGCACGATCCTGATCGGGGTGGCCCTCATCGGAGGTGCGGTCCTGCGCCTCGTGGTCCCCTCGGTGGGCATGCTCGCGGTCCGTTCCCGCTTCACCGACCTGGTGACGTACGGACTGCTGGGCATCCTCATCGTGATGCTGTCGCTCATGGCGCAGCCCCAACCGTGGCTCGACATCCCGTTCCTGGAGGACGCGGTCCACTTCACGATCCGCTGACCCGATCCGCCGATCCGCCGATCCGGGTCACTGGCACCGGTCCGCCGGGTGGTGTCCGTCCCCTCCCCCGAGAAGGGACGGACACCGAGGGCGGGGCGCACCGGAGCCGAAAAGCCCCGAAGAGCTCCGAAAAGCTCCGGTAAGCGGCGACTTGAGCGGCCTTGCCCCGTCCTGAGTCCAGCCTTGTGGACGGCGTTCCCCGGTACAAGGGATGACTGTGGCCTGTGGCACGGAAGTGACCATTCCGCCACGGTGTGATCAACGGGCAACGATGGCAGACTGGCCCGGCAGCCACGGGTGGGGGCGCGCGAACGTGCGCTCGGACGCCTGAATGCCACCGTGCGCTCTCTCTCCAGGAACTGTCAGTCTGCGTTTGCGCATCTACCTGGGTAGTCCGGAACGGAAGACCACCGGTCCGGACAGGGGGCAGGAGCATGCGCGGCGCGTCGGACGCGTCCTGGGGCAGCGCGGGCTGACTGGAGCGAGCGGGAAACACGCGTGCACAAGCAGCGCGTCACGTCGTAGTCGTAGTCGTAGTGGTTGTAGGGGGAAGTAATGCCTCGTTGGAAGGCACTGCCGGACGAGCTCGACCCGCAGATCCGAGAGTTCGCCGGCCAGCTGCGCAGACTCGTCGACCGCAGCGGCCTGAGCATCGCCGCAGTCGCCGACCGCACGGGCTACAGCAAGACGTCGTGGGAGCGGTATCTGAACGGCCGGCTGCTCGCGCCCCGCGGTGCGATCGTCGCGCTCGCCGAGGTGACCGGCACCAACCAGTCCCATCTCAACACCATGTGGGAGCTCGCGGAACGGGCCTGGAGCCGGGCCGAGATGCGCCACGACATGACGATGGAGGCCATCCGGATCACCCAGGCGCGGGCCGCGCTCGGTGAGACCGGGACCCCGCGGGGCCACGGCCGGAGCCGTCCCTCGGGCGCCGTCGGCACGGCGGGGGGAGCGGTGGCGGACCAGGCGCCGGGCGAGGGCCGTACACCGTCCGTACCGGTCCAGCGCGGATCCCTGCCGCGGATGCCGCAGCAGCCGCAGTCGCACGCCGGGCCGGACGCCGCCCCGGGCCACGGACTGCCGCCCGCCGTGGCCTTCGCCGCGGGCATCGGCGGCCATCAGCCGCCGCCCGCACCTCGCGACGGCGGCAAGGGCGGGGCCGGGGGCAACCGCAAACCGGCCGTGATCGCGGCGGCCGTCGTGGGCGTCCTGCTCGTCGTCACCGGCGTCGTCCTGCTGATGAATGCGGGCGGCGACACCAAGGGCGACGCAGCAGGGCCCACGCCCTCGCCGACACCGACGACCAGCGCGCCCAGGCTTCCCGACGGCGTGAAGTGCAGCGGCGCCGACTGCGTGGGGCAGGACCCCGAGGACATGGGCTGCGGCGGCGAGTACGCCCGCACGCTCTCCAGCGCCACCGTCGGCGGCAGCGTCATAGAGGTGCGCTACAGCAAGACCTGCGCGGCGGCCTGGGCGCGGATAACGAAGGCCGCGGCCGGCGACACCGTGGAGATCACCGCCGGCACGGCGGCCGGGCAGAACGGCACGGTCGGCGCGGCCGCGGAGGCGTACACGCCGATGGTCGCGGTGAAGCGGACCGCCGACGTCCAGGCGTGCGCCACGCTCGCCTCCGGTACGCAGGGATGCACGGCCGAACAGGCCGGCTGAGGGCACGGGTGCGGACGCGGGCCCGCACCCGGGGCCGGGTGCGCGGGGAGTGACCGGTTGTGTGCGGTGCCACAGGGGGGCGGGCGGCCGCCGGGTTCCGGGTCGGATAGCCTGACCGACGGATATCTCTTCACATCAAGATTCAGGGATGTCCAGCACCAGGGGCCAGGAGCCCCCACCGCCAGCTGTCTAACGGAGATCGCCATGACCCGCACTCCCGTGAATGTCACCGTGACCGGCGCAGCCGGCCAGATCGGCTACGCGCTGCTCTTCCGCATCGCCTCCGGCCACCTGCTCGGCCCGGACGTGCCGGTCAACCTGCGTCTCCTGGAGATCCCGCAGGGGCTGAAGGCCGCCGAGGGCACCGCGATGGAGCTCGACGACTGCGCCTTCCCGCTGCTGCGCAACATCGAGATCACCGACGACGCCAACGTCGGCTTCGCCGGTGCCAACGTCGCCCTGCTCGTCGGCGCCCGCCCGCGCACCAAGGGCATGGAGCGCGGCGACCTGCTCTCCGCCAACGGCGGCATCTTCAAGCCGCAGGGCAAGGCGATCAACGACAACGCCGCGGACGACATCAAGGTCCTCGTCGTCGGCAACCCGGCCAACACCAACGCGCTCATCGCGCAGGCCGCCGCCCCGGACGTACCGGCCGAGCGCTTCACCGCGATGACCCGCCTCGACCACAACCGCGCGATCTCGCAGCTGGCCGCCAAGACCGGTGCCGCCGTCTCCGACATCAAGAAGCTGACGATCTGGGGCAACCACTCGGCCACCCAGTACCCGGACATCTTCCACGCGGAGATCGCCGGCAAGAACGCCGCCGAGCTCGTCAACGACGAGGCCTGGCTGGCCGACACCTTCATCCCGACCGTCGCCAAGCGCGGCGCCGCGATCATCGAGGCCCGTGGCGCGTCCTCCGCCGCCTCGGCCGCGAACGCCGCGATCGACCACGTGCACACCTGGGTCAACGGCACCGCCGCGGGCGACTGGACCTCGATGGGCATCCCGTCGGACGGCTCCTACGGCGTCCCCGAGGGCATCATCTCGTCGTTCCCGGTCACCACGGAGAACGGCACGTACAAGATCGTCCAGGGCCTGGACATCAACGAGTTCTCCCGTGCGCGCATCGACGCGTCGGTGAAGGAGCTCACCGAGGAGCGCGACGCGGTCCGCGAGCTCGGCCTGATCTGATCCACCGGCCGTCCACCGCCCGTTCGCGGGCATGGCGGTCACGCCGGACGCCCCCGACCGCAGCCGAGTGCTGCGGTCGGGGGCGTCCGCGTTCTCCGAGCGGGTGCGTGCGTACGGGCCGGGCGCGGGCTCAGGCCTTGCGCAGCTCGTCCGCGAACCCGCGGACGGCGGCCATGGCCCGGCGCTGGAGTCCGGGGCCGAAGGTGATCCGGGCGGCGCCCAGCTCCCCGAGCCGGCGCGGGCCCGGACCGTCCGGCCGGGAGAGCGCGTTGAGCGGTACGGTCACCGCGGCGGCCAGCCGGGGGAGCGACTCGGCCGGGGCGCCGATCGGGTAGACGCAGTCCGCGCCGGCGGCCACGTACAGCCGCGCGCGGCGCACGGTCTCCGCCTCCTGGTCCGTACCGGCCGGGACGCCGCGGACGTAGGTGTCGACGCGCGCGTTGACGAAGAGCGCGTCCCCGGCGACCGAGCGCACCTCCGCCAGCCGGTCCGCCTGCCGCTCCGGTTCCATCAGGACGCCGTCCGCCGAGTCCTCCAGGTTGCAGCCGACCGCCCCGGTGTCGAGCAGCCGCTCCACCAGTTCCCGCGGCGCCAGCCCGTACCCCGCCTCGATGTCCGCCGACACGGGGACGGGGACCGCACGGGCGATCCGAGCCACCGCCGCGAACATCTCGTCGGCGGGCGTCTCCCCGTCCTCGTACCCGAGCGAGGCGGCGACGCCCGCGCTCGGTGTGGCCAGGGCCGGGAACCCCGCGTCCGCGAAGACGCGGGCGCTCGCGGCGTCCCAGGGGCCGGGCAGGACCAACGGGTCACCCGGGGTGCGGCCCCGGTGCAGGGCGCGCAGTTCGGACGCGGTCATCGCGGGGGCTCCAGACGGGGGAGGGGCGGGGGATGTGCCGGTCAGCTGTGGTCGCCCGGCGTGTAGTGGCCGGGGACCATCCGGGTGGACACGGCGAACCGGTTCCAGGCGTTGATCGTGATGATCGCGGCGATGAGGTGGGCGAGCTCCGTCTCGTCGAAGTGCTTCGCGGCCTTCGCGTACACCTCGTCCGGCACGAATCCGTCGGTCAGGACGGTCACCGCCTCGGTGAGCTCGATCGCCGCGATCTCCTTCGGCGTGTAGAAGTGCTGCGACTCCTCCCACGCGCTGAGCTGCACGATCCGCTCGATGGACTCGCCCGCGGCGAGGGCGTCCTTGGTGTGCATGTCGAGGCAGAACGCGCAGTGGTTGAGCTGCGAGGACCGGATCTTGACCAGTTCGGCCACGACCGGGTCGAGCCCCTTGCGGGACGCGGCCTCCAGACGGGCCATCGCCTTGTAGACGTCGGGGGCGTGCTCGGCCCACTGCATGCGGGGGGCGTGCTCGGGGACGAGGTCGGAGGTCGCGTGGTGGTGCGTGTTCGTGGTCATGCATACGAAGCTACGCGGTGAGTGGCGTACCGGTATGGTCCATTTCCATGACGGATCCCTGGGCCACTTTCGGTGCCGACCTGCACATCGACCCGACCGGCGCAACCGGACTGCGGGCCGGGCTCATGGAGGCCCTGCGCGAGGCGGCGAGGACGGGGCGGCTGGCACCCGGGACCCGGCTGCCGTCGTCGCGCACGCTCGCGGCCGACCTCGGCATCGCCCGCAACACGGTCGCCGACGCCTACGCGGAACTGGTCGCCGAGGGCTGGCTCACCGCCCGGCAGGGCTCCGGCACCCGGGTGGCGCAGCGGGCCGAGCCGCGCGCGTCCGCCACCAGGACGCCGCGATCCCGCCCGCCCCGCCCCAGCCCCGCCTACAGCCTGATGCCCGGCTCGCCCGACCTGGCGACGTTCCCCCGCGCCGAATGGCTGAAGGCGGCCCGCCGCGCCCTCACCCGCGCGCCCAACGACGCCTTCGGCTACGGCGATCCGCGGGGCCGCATCGAGCTGCGCACCGTCCTCGCCGACTACCTGGCACGGGCCCGCGGGGTGTACGCGGACCCCGACCGCATCGTGGTCTGCGCAGGCTTCGTCCACGCGCTGAGGATGATGGGGAAGGTGCTGCGGGAGCGCCGCGTGCGGGAGGTGGCGGTCGAGTCGTACGGACTGCCCCAGCACGCGGGCCTGCTCACCGACGCCGGGCTGCGCATCCCCTGCCTGCCGCTCGACGAACTCGGCTCCAGGACCGGCGAACTGGGCGGGAAGGGGAGCGCGGGCGCGGTGCTGCTCACGCCCGCCCACCAGTTCCCGACCGGGGTACCGCTCCATCCGGACCGGCGGGCCGCCGCGGTCGACTGGGCGCGGAGCACCGGCGGGCTGATCCTGGAGGACGACTACGACGGCGAGTTCCGCTACGACCGTCAGCCGGTGGGCGCCCTCCAGGGCCTCGACCCCGAACGCGTCGTGTACCTGGGCACGGCCAGCAAGTCCCTGGCACCGGGCCTGCGGATGGGGTGGATGGTGGTGCCGCGGTCACTGGTGGGCGAGGTGACCGCCGCCAAGGGCTGGAGCGACTGGGCGTCGAGCGCGCTGGACCAGCTGACACTGGCGGAGTTCATCGCCTCCGGCGCGTACGACCGTCATGTGCGCTCCATGCGCCTGCGCTACCGCAACCGCCGCGACCAGCTCGTCGCGGCACTGGCGGAGAGGGCCCCCTCTCTCCGCGTCACCGGAATCGCCGCCGGGCTGCACGCCGTGCTCGAACTCCCGGAGGGCAGCGAGGCCGAGGTGGTCCGCTCGGCGGCCTGGCAGGGGCTCGCGGTGCAGGGCCTGTCCGCCTTCCGGCACCCGGACGCCGAGGCGCGACGCGAGGCACTGGTCATCGGCTACGGAACCCCGACCGACAGCGCCTGGGCGGGCACGCTGGACGCGCTCGTACGAGTGCTGCCCTGAGGCGAGGTGCGCGGGGGCGCCGACCGGCGCCATCGGTGCCCGCTCCGAGGCGGCAACCGGACTCGACCGGACGCGCCGCACGGCGAGCGTCACCAGCAGCCCCGCGACGGGATCGACCACGGTGAACGCGTCGGGGCACCCGGATTCCAGCCGCCCCATCGCCTCGTCCTGCTGCGCGTGGTCCTCGGCCCAGTCCCACAGCCCGTCCAGCACGGTGCGGCTCCTCAGGACGGCCGACCGCACGTCGGGCCGCCCAAGATGCCCCGAGCCGGACGGAGCGCCGGTCCCCTCCGCGAGCCGAAACGCCTCCCGCCGCAGCCACCGGAGGGCGAGCCGGCGATTGCGCACCACGACCTCGCCCAGCGACACGGCACGCTGCCCGTCGGTCACGGTGATCTCGGCCGCGTAGCCCGTACCGGTCACGTGGCACGCCCCCGGGGACCGTCCACGCCCTTCAACGCCGCGGCCACCGCTTCGACGGCGGCCGCGAGCGCCTCAAGCCCGGCCGCCTCGGCCGCGCACTCGCTGACGCGCCGCTCGATCGCGAGGTCCAGCGCGGCGAGGAACCGGGCGCGGGACTCCGGGTCCGGGCCGACGCGATGCCATGCCGGGGGCGGCTCGCTCGCCCCGCCGGAGACGCGCTTCACGACTGCTCTCCTTGCTCTCCGTGCGCCGCGTGTTCGGCGTCCAGGTGCCGCCTGTGCAGCACCCGGCAGTCGGTCGCCCTGCTCTCGTCCCTCTCGCTCCGGGCCACGGATGCGGCCAGCTCGAACTCCTGGCAGACCCGGCACCCGGCGGTGCCGGCGCTGTGGGCGGTCATGCCACTTCCCCCCGGCTCCTGGCGTTCTCGTACGCGGTACGGGCGCCGAGCCGCTCGTCACGGGTGGCGGGCCGGACGCACGCGGGGTCGGCTTCCCACTCGGGCCCCCCACCGATGGGCCGCAGCGACCAGTACGGGCCGGCGACGCCCCGGAACTCCCCGACGCGGTCGTCATGGCCGCTGTCCACCATGAGCGTCCCGGCGGGCGGGAGTTGGACGCGGTTCTGCTCATGCATGACCGCACCTCTCTGTAGTCATTTCACTACCAAGGGCGTTCAGCGTGGCCTAGGGTCGGGAGCTGTTCAACGTGTCAGTCATGAACGGAAGACTGGTGATGTCGACTTGAACCGCAAGGACTTGGACCCAGAGAGCAGCCCGCAAGCTGCCTTCGGGGCGCGTATCCGCCGTTCACGTGAGGCTCGCGCGTGGAAACAGGAAGAGCTGGGCGAACGGATGGGGTACTCCGGCACGCACATCTCGGCCGTGGAAGTTGGTCGCAAGATGCCAACTCTCCGCTTTTCGCGCAGTGCGGATCGCGTTTTCGACACTGGAGAAACCGCTGACACGTTCGAGCGCCAGTGGCGCGAGATCCGACACGGATCGCTTCTGGAGGGCTTCCCGCAGTACGTCGGCCATGAGAGCCGGGCCGTGGAGATCCGGCTCTACAACATTGGGATCATTCCGGGGCTGTTGCAGACGCCGGAGTACGCAAGGGTGTTGGCGGACAGCGCTGTGCGGCGAGGTGCCATCACTCCCGAACAGGCCGAGGAACGCGTCTCGTTCTTGGCAGAGCGGCAAGCGGCGCTGGTGCGGCCCCGTCCCCCCATGGTGTTCGTCACCCTGGACGAGAGCTGCATCCGCCGGCCTATTGGCGGGGCTGCCGTGATGGACGCTCAGTTAGCGCGTCTCGTCGAGTTCGCCGGACTGCCGAACACGCTGCTCCAGGTGGCACCGTACGAGATTGGCGAGCGCCGCACGTTTGACCTGCCCGTCAATCTGCTGACGCTGTCGGATCGGTCCGTGCTCTGTTACGCGGAGTCTCAGGCTCAGGGACACCTGGACCGGGAAAGCGCCTCTGTGGTGCCCATGTTGACGGCCTACCATCAACTACAAGGCGAAGCGATGTCACAAGCGGCATCCGTGGCCATGATCAGTGAGTTGCGAAAGGGCATCCCGTGACGACCGAATCCCCCCGCTGGTTCAAGTCCTCGTACAGCAACAACGGCGGCGACTGCATCGAGGTCGCCACGAACCTCGTCGCCGTGCACGGCGTCATCCCGGTCCGTGACTCCAAGGTCCCGGCCGGTCCGGTTCTGAGCATCCCCGCCGCCTCGTTCGCCTGCTTCGTGGCAGGCGTCAAGGGTGGCGAGTTCGACGCTGCCTGAGGGCGCATGAGAAGCCCCACCGCCGGGACGCGGCAGTGGGGCGGTCGGCCGGCGGTGTGCTCAGCCGTCCACGGGGATCGGCCGGTTCGGCGGGCCGTCGTTCAGCAACGACGCCAATAGTTCCGGCAGCTCGGCCGGCCGCAGCACATCGGAGGTCGCGGCCAGTTCCGCCACGGTCCACCAGCGGTGCCCGGTGATCGCGGCCTTCTCGATCTCCTCGAAAGCCGAGGTGTCGACCTGGAACGCAGGCGTCCGGGCCATGTAGTAGCGCTGGCGAACCTCATGGGTGACGCCGTCCCGGACCGCTGTCCACGGACGCCCTCGCCAGATCTCGGGCCCCAGCGAGAGGTTCGTCAGCCCGGTCTCTTCCCGCAACTCCCGCAGGGCTGCCTGCTCGTGGCTCTCGCCCGGCTCAAGTCCGCCTCCAGGGGTGAACCACCGGACGGTGCCGTCCTCCTTGTTCAGGGCGGAGAACAGCAGTACCCGACCGGTGTCGTCCAGCAACACCACGCGCGCGCCCGGGCGCGGCACCAGGCTCCCCTCAGGTTTCGTCACCCCGTCAGATTAGAACGGAGATGACGATCTTGCCGCGGGTGCGGCCGCGCTCGGCGTGGGCGTGGGCGTCGGCGATCTTCTCCATTGGGTAGCTCTGCTCGATGCGGGGTGTGTAGCGGCCCTGCCGGCCCAGTTCGGCCGCTGCGGACAGCAGGGCCGAGTCGTTCTCGGCGTTGACCACGTGCGTGCCCAGGCGCTCCCCGCGCGCGTGGTCGGCGACCGTCGCGACGCGCGTCGGGTCGCCCGCGATCGCGACGAGGTCGTCCAGGGAGCCGGAGGCCGCGGTGTCGAGGACGATGTCGATGCCGTGCGGCGCCGGCGCGGCGAGGCGCTGCGCGAGGCCCGGGCCGTACGTCGTGGGCGTGGCGCCGAGCGAGGCGAGGAACTCGTGGTTGCGCTCGCTCGCCGTCCCGATCACGGTGGCGCCCTGCGCCACGGCGATCTCGACGGCGGCACTGCCCACCCCTCCGGCCGCCCCCTCGACGAGCAGGGTGCGCCCCGCGAGAGGGCCGAGCGCGTTCAGCCCGCCCATCGCGGTCGCCGAAGCGAGACCGGCGGCCGCGGCCTGCTCGTCGCTCCACTCGGCGGGGGCGGGGGCCCAGGCCGAGAGAACGACCAGCTCGGCGGTGGCCCCGGTGACACCACCCAGCCCGAAGACACGGTCACCGGCGCTCACCCCCGTCACACCGGCACCGACCTCGTCGACCACGCCGACGGCGTCCCGCCCGGGAACGGCGGGCAGCTCCACCGGAAGGAACTGGTGCAGAGCGCCGGAGCGCAGCTTCCAGTCGATGGGATTGACGCTGGCCGCCGCGACGCGAATACGGATCTCGCCAGGTCCGGGACGAGGGTCGGGCGCCTGCTCGATCACCAGGTTGTCCACGCCGCCGTACTCGTGGAAGCGAGCTGCACGCATAGTGTCCTGCCTTACCTTTATGGGCCGAAATGACGTGTTCATTCGACGCCCGCTACTCTAGAACCTGACGTTGACGTGAGGTGCAAATCGGCAAGCCGGAACTCTCCGGCCGGAGGAGGACAGGTGCGGATCGGTGAGGTCGCCGAGCGAGCGGGGGTGAGCGTGCGAGCCCTGCGCTACTACGAGGAACAGCATCTGCTCCCCGCTGACCGCAGCGCCGGCGGCCAGCGGCAGTACCCCGAATCAGCCGTCGCCCGCGTCAGGCTGATCCAGCAGCTGTACGCCGCGGGCCTGGCAAGCACCACAGTCCGCGAGGTACTGCCGTGCGTGGACACGGGCGAGGTCCCCCCGGGCCTGCTGGACCGGCTGATGGCCGAACGCGCGCTCATCGGACAGCGGATCACCGACCTGCTGGCGGTGCGCGACCGGCTCGACGACGTCATCGGCGTCGCGCGGAACCCGGACCCCGGCTGCGCTCACGAGCAGTGACCTGAGCCGACGCTCGAAGCTGAGGCTCCCCACGCGGTCTCGTGATCGTCATTGCGCCATGGCCCGTATCGCCGGAAGCGCCGCTCGCCTACCTCGGGTTCACCGCGGGCGCGTCGCCGCCCGTCGTGACCTCGGCCGGGGCCTCGCCGAACCGGGCCAGGGCCAGCGCACCCGCCACCGCCACCGCGAAGCCGGTGACCGCCAGCCAGCCGAGGCCTTCGCGGGTACGGTCCCCGAGCCAGATGACGCCCACCAGCGCCGGCCCGATCGTCTCGCCCAGGACCATTCCGGCGGTCGCCGTCGTCACCGAGCCGCGTTGCAGCGCCGAGGTGAGCAGCAGGAACGCCGAACCGCCGCCCACCAGCAGCGCGTACGTGGCGGGGTTGGACAGCAGCGCGCCCGGTGACACGTCGTCGATCAGCCGGACGGCGACCTCCACCACCCCGAACCCGCAGCCCGCGCCGAGCCCCAGAACCAGCGCGCGGGCCCGCTCGGGCAGCCGCCCTGCCGCAGTGCCCAGCAGCAGAATGCCGACCGCGATCCCGAGCATCGACCAGCGCAGCGCGTCCGAGCCCGTCAGATGGCCCTCACCGCCGGAGGCGAGGCCCAGCATGCCCAGGCCCGCGCAGACCACGGCGACGGCCGTCCACTCGGTGGAGCTCAGCCGCACCTTGAGCAGGCGGGCGGCGACGACCGCTGTCACGGCGAGACTCGCGGCCAGCGCCGCGCCGACCGCGTAGATGGGCAGCGAGCGCAGGGCGATGATCTGGAGGACGAAGCCGAGGCCGTCGAGAGCGAGCCCGGCGACGTACCGCCACTGCCGCAGGGCCCGCAGCAGCAGCGCCGGATCGACGCCCGCCCCGGCTCCGGGTTCCGCCGCCGCCCGCGCGGCGACGGCCTGAAGGACGGAGGCCGTGCCGAAGCAGACCGCGGAACCGAGCGCGCAGATCATCCCCAGGAGCACACGGGGACTCTACTGGGGCAGGCACGGGCGGGCAGGATCGCCGCCCCCGGCCGACCGCCGTGCGCCGACCGCCGTGCGCCGACCGCCGTGCGCCGGGCGTACGGGCTCAGCCGCGCAGCACCTCTCGCAGCTGCTCCAGTCCCCAGTCCAGGTCCTCCTTGCTGATCACCAGCGGCGGGGCGATCCGGATCGTCGAGCCGTGGGTGTCCTTCACCAGCACCCGCCGGTCCATCAGCTTCTCGGAGATCTCCCGGCCCGTGCCGTGGCCGGGAGCGATGTCGACGCCCGCCCACAGCCCGCGCCCCCGGACCGTGTCCACCGCGCCGCCGCCCACCATCAGCCCCAGCTCCTGGTGGAGGTGGTCGCCCAGCTCGGTCGCCCGCTCCTGGAACTCGCCGGTGCGCAGCATCGCGATGACCTCCAGCGCCACCGCGCACGCCAGCGGATTGCCGCCGAACGTCGAACCGTGCTCCCCGGGGCGGTACACCCCCAGCACCGCCGCCGACGACACCACGGCCGACACCGGCACCACGCCCCCGCCCAGCGCCTTGCCGAGCACGTACATGTCCGGCACGACGTCCTCGTGCTCGCACGCGAAGGTCTTCCCGGTCCGGCCGAGGCCCGACTGGATCTCGTCCGCGATGAACAGCACGTTCCGCTCGCGGGTCAGCTCCCGGACCCCGGGGAGATAGCCGGCAGGCGGGACCAGCACCCCGGCCTCGCCCTGGATCGGCTCGATGAGCACCGCCACGGTGTTCTCGGTCATCGCCTCGCGCAGCGCGGTCAGGTCGCCGTACGGCACGATCTCGAACCCCGGTGTGTACGGGCCGAAGTCCGCGCGGGCCTCGTGGTCCGTGGAGAAGCTGATGATCGTCGTCGTCCGGCCGTGGAAGTTGTCCGAGGCGACGATGATCTTCGCCATGCCGTCCGGGACGCCCTTGACCCGGTAGCCCCACTTGCGCGCGGTCTTCACCGCGGTCTCCACGGCCTCCGCCCCGGTGTTCATCGGCAGCACCATCTCCATGCCGCACAGCTCGGCGAGCTGCGTACAGAAGTCGGCGAAGCGGTCGTGGTGGAAGGCCCGGGAGGTGAGGGTGACCCGCTCCAGCTGCGCCTTGGCCGCGTCGATCAGACGGCGGTTGCCGTGGCCGAAGTTGAGCGCCGAGTAGCCCGCGAGCATGTCGAGGTAGCGCCGCCCCTCGACATCGGTCATCCAGGCCCCTTCCGCCGTCGCGACGACGACGGGCAGCGGATGGTAGTTGTGCGCGCTGTGCGCATCGGCGGAGGCGATGGCGTGTTCCGTGGTCGACACGGGGTCTCCGTTCGTCGTGCGGTTCGGGTTGGTGTGCCCACTTTGTATCGTCGGTCGGATCGCCCACGAGGAAACCTTCACTTCACGGCGCGCCCGCGCTGTCCGCTGGTATGCGGGCACGGCCGCCCTGCCGGGCCGGCTTCCGGCGGCCCCGAGCCCCGCTCGACGGAGCGTGCAGGGTGTTCCTGGTCTCATTTGCGTCGAAACGCGACATTCGTTGGCGAAATGGCGGACCATCGTCAGCGGTGGCACGGCCCTCTCCAGCCCGGCCGCAAGCCCCCTCCCGCGTCCTCACACCTTTCCTACACCGGCGGCCCGCGATCGGTTCCGCACCTGAGACAATGAGTTCCATGGCCTCTGAACGTCCCCGTGTGCTCTCCGGAATCCAGCCCACCGCAGGCTCGTTCCACCTCGGCAACTACCTCGGCGCGGTCCGCCAGTGGGTGGCTCTCCAGGACTCCCACGACGCCTTCTACATGGTGGTCGACCTGCACGCGATCACCGTCCCGCAGGACCCCGCGCAGCTGCGTGCCAACACCCGGCTCGCCGTCGCCCAGCTGCTCGCCGCCGGGGTGGACCCGGAGCGCTGCACGCTCTTCGTCCAGAGCCATGTGCCCGAGCACGCCCAGCTCGGGTGGGTCATGAACTGTCTGGCCGGGTTCGGCGAGGCGTCCCGGATGACGCAGTTCAAGGACAAGTCCGGCAAGCAGGGGGCCGACCGCACCACGGTCGGGCTCTTCACCTACCCGATGCTGATGGTCGCCGACATCCTGCTCTACCAGGCCGACCAGGTCCCGGTGGGCGAGGACCAGCGCCAGCACCTGGAGCTGACCCGTAATCTCGCCGAGCGGTTCAACGGCACCTACGGGGACACCTTCACCGTGCCGGACCCGTACATCCTCAAGGAGACCGGGAAGATCTACGACCTGCAGGACCCGTCCGCGAAGATGAGCAAGTCGACGGCGAACCCCAAGGGTCTGATCAACCTCCTCGACGAGCCGAAGGCGACCGCCAAGAAGGTGAAGAGCGCGGTCACGGACACCGACACCGTGATCCGTTTCGACCCGGCCGAGAAGCCCGGCGTCAGCAATCTGCTGTCCATCTACTCGACCCTCACCGACACGTCCGTCGCCGACCTGGAGCAGAAGTACGAGGGCAAGGGCTACGGTGCGCTGAAGACGGACCTCGCCGAGGTCATGGTCGACTTCGTCACACCGTTCCGCGACCGCACCCAGGAATATCTCGACGACACCGAGACGCTGGACTCCATCCTGGCCAAGGGAGCGGAGAAGGCCCGGGCCGTCGCCGCCGAGACCCTGGCGCGGACCTACGACCGGATGGGTCTTCTGCCCGCCAAGCACTGAGTCCAAGGACCCTGGCGTCAGGACCTCCACAGGCGGCACACTGGCGGCGTAAAGCTTCCGGCCGTCAGTGGCTGAAAACAGACCATCGAGGATTGAGGAGAACGACGTGGGGACCGTAACGCTCGGCGTTTCGATCGCGGTCCCGGAGCCCTACGGCAGCCTGCTCCAAGAGCGGCGCGCGAGCTTCGGGGACCCTGCCGCACACGGCATCCCCACCCACGTCACCCTCCTGCCGCCGACCGAGGCGGCGGCGGCCGACCTGCCCGCGATCGAGGCGCATCTCGCCGCGATCGCGACCGGCGGCCGCCCCTTCCCGATGCGCCTGTCCGGCACCGGCACCTTCCGGCCGCTCTCGCCGGTCGTCTTCGTCCAGGTCGTCGAGGGCGCCTCGGCCTGCTCCTGGCTCCAGAAGCGGGTCCGGGACGCCTCGGGGCCGCTGGTGCGCGAGCTCCAGTTCCCGTACCACCCGCACGTGACCGTGGCGCACGGCATCTCCGAAGCGGCGATGGACCGGGCCTACGCGGAGCTGGGGGACTACGAGGCGTCGTGGACCTGCGGTTCCTTCGCGCTGTACGAGCAGGGCCAGGACAGCGTCTGGCGCAAGATCAACGAGTTCCCGTTCGGGGCGGGCGGCAGCGCCCCCGCCGTCCCCGCCCAGAGCGGCAGCACGGTGGACGCGCCCTCGCTCCGCTCCTGAGCGAAGCACCGCTCCCGAGCGAAGCCTCCACTCCGCGTGGAGGCCCCTTCCTTCCGCCCGTCGCCCGCTCTCAGACCGGCAGGCGCCGGAACAGCGGCCGCGGCACATGCCGCAGCGCCGACATCACCGCCCGCAGCGCCCCCGGTACCCACACCGTCTCCGAACGCCGCCGCAGCCCCGTCACGATCGCGTCCGCCACCGCGTCCGGCGTCGTCACGAGCGGTGTCCGGGTGAACGGGATCGTCGCGAGCGGTGCCTCGGCCGCCGCCGCGCCGGAGCCGGCCGGAGCGTCCGTCGGCCTGACGAGACCGGGGCGTACGACCATCACGTGCACGCCCGTCCCGTACAGGGCGTCCCCGAGCCCCTGCGCGAACGCGTCCAGGCCCGCCTTGCTCGACCCGTAGATGAAGTCCGCGCGCCGGGCGCGCTCCCCGGCCACCGAGGAGAGCACCACCAGCGAGCCGTGCCCCTGCGCCTGGAGTGCGCCGGCGCACACCAGCCCGGCGGAGACGGCCCCCGTGTAGTTGGTCTGGGCGACCCGGACAGCGGAGAGGGGTTCCTCCTCGTCGCGCTCCTGGTCGCCGGGGATGCCGAAGGCGAGCAGCACCATGTCGATGTCGCCCTCGGCGAAGATCTTGCCGAGACCGGTCTCGTGGGCCTCGGTGTCCAGGGCGTCGAAGTCGACGGTACGGACGTAGGCGCCCCGGCCGCGCAGTTCGGCCGCGGCCGAGTCCAGGGCGGGGGAGGGGCGTCCGGCCAGCCAGACCGTGCGGGTGCGGCGGGCGATCAGCCGGCGCGCGGTGGCGAGACCGATCTCCGATGTGCCGCCGAGGATGAGCAGGGACTGCGGGGCACCGAAGGCATCCTTCACGGAACGCTCCTTACAGAAGGCGGATGGGGCGGGCGCGGGAGGGGGCGGGCGGCGTGCCGTCGAGGCCCGCCGGCCGCCGCCCCGTCAGAGGGAGAGCCGGCGCGACAGATCGGACCGGAACGCCCCGTTCGGGTCCGACTCGGCCCGCAGCTCCCGGAATTCGGCCAGCCGCGGGTACATCGCGGCCAGTGCGTCGGGGCGCAGCCGGGAGTCGTTCGTCAGGCAGACCCGGCCGCCGGCCGCCGCCACCTCCTCGTCCAGGCGGTCGAGGAAGCGGCCGAGACCCGGCAGCCCGGCCGGCAGGTCGAGGGCGAGGCCCCAGCCCGGCTCCGGGAACGACAGCCAGCCGGGATCGCTCCTGCCGAAGCGCTTGAGCACGGCGGTGAACGACGGGACGCGCCGCTGCGAGAGCTGTCCGACGATCCGGCGCAGGGTTTCCGCCCGCCGGTCCCCGACGGTGAACTCGTAGTGCACGAAGCCGCCCCGGGCGGGCATCCGGTTCCGGTGCGGCAGGCCGTCCATCGGGTGGAGGAAGGCGGAGATCCGCTGGAGTTCACCGGTCCGGGAACGGGGCGCGCGGCGGTACCGGAGCTCGTTGAACGCGGTGGCGGACATCCGGCCGAGCAGCCCGCCGGGCAGCAGGTCCGGTACGGGGAGGTGGGCGGCGGGCGGCGGGGCGGTCCGGAAGGCGAGCGGTGTGCGCCGGGCGTGCGCCGGGAGCGCGTACAGAGGTGCGTGCTCCCCCCGGGTCAGGACGCCGCGCCCCGTCGACCGGCCGCGGGCGGTCAGGTCGACCCACGCGGAGGCGTACGTGGCGCGGCGGCTGCCCGCGGCGAGACGTGTCATCAGGTCGTCGAGATCCAGGGCCCGTTCGGTGTCGACCGACATCAGCGACGTCGCCACGGGGTGGAGCCGGAGCGTGGTCGAGAGGATCACCCCGGTCAGCCCCATGCCGCCCGCCGTCGCGTCGAAGAGCGGGGTGCCCGGCCGGACCGTACGGATGCCGCCGTCCGCCGTGAGGAGTTCGAACTCCGTGACGTGGCGTGAGAACGTGCCGGCGGCCCGGTGGTTGTCGCCGTGGACGTCGGAACCGATCGCCCCGCCCACCGTGATGTACCGGCTGCCCGGCGCCACCGGAAGGAACCAGCCCAGCGGCAGCAGCACCTCCAGCAGCCGGTGCAGGCTCACCCCCGCGTCGCACACCACGACGCCGGCTCCGGCGTCGATGGTGCGGATCCGGTCCAGCGCCGTCATGTCGAGGACGGAACCCCCGGCGTTCTGGGCCGCGTCGCCGTGGGACCGGCCCAGGCCGCGGGCGATCGAGCCGCGCGGCCCGCAGCCGCGCACCGTCGCGGCCGCCTCCTCGTGACTACGGGGGCGGAAGCGCAGCGCGGTCGTCGGGGCGGTGCGGCCCCAGCCGGTCAGGGACACGGTGTCGACAGACATGAGGGTGACCGTATCGCCCGAGAAAACACCTTTGAGGGATTTGTTACAACACTCACCGAAATGGGTGATTGAGGGAGCATCATCTCCTACGCGGCAAATCGGACATCGGTTTTCGGTGCGGGGGAGGGTAGTCGTACCTCATGGACTGGCTGAAAAAACTCCCCGTCATCGGGCCGCTCGTCTCCCGGCTGATGCAGACGCATCTCTGGCGCAGCTACGAGACGCTGGAACGGGTCCACTGGGCCAGGCTCGCCGCGGCGATCACGTTCATCAGCTTCCTGGCGCTCTTCCCGCTGATCGCGGTCGCCGCGGCGATCGGCGCGGCGCTGCTCTCCGACAAGCAGCTGGACAAGATCGAGGACAAGGTCGCCGAGCAGGTGCCCGGGATCTCCGACCAGCTCGGCATCGACAATCTGGTGGCCCACGCGGGCACGGTCGGCCTGGTCGCCGGTGCGCTGCTGCTCTTCACCGGCATCGGCTGGGTCGGCTCGATGCGGGACTGCCTGCGCGCGGTCTGGGAGATGGACGACCTGGACCAGGGCAATCCGGTGATGCGCAAACTCAAGGACGCCGGAGTGCTGTTCGGGCTGGGCGGGGCGGCCCTGGTGACCCTCGCGATCTCGTCGGTCGGCTCCGTGGCCGTCGGCTGGATCGCCGATCTCATCAACATCCCCGAGAACGGCGCGGGCGGTGTGGTGCTGCGGATCGCGGCCCTGGTGGTGGCGGTGATCGCCGACTTCCTGCTGCTGCTCTACCTGCTGACCCTGCTGCCCGGCGTCGAGCCGCCGCGGCGCCGGCTGGTGGTGGCCGCGCTGATCGGCGCGGTCGGCTTCGAACTGCTCAAGCTGCTGCTCGGCAGCTACATGAAGGGCGTCGCCTCGAAGAGCATGTACGGCGCCTTCGGTGTGCCGATCGCCCTGCTGCTGTGGATCAACTTCACCGCGAAGCTCCTGCTGTTCTGCGCCGCCTGGACGGCGACGGGCAGCAAGGGCGAGACCGCGCCGGGGACGGAGGAGGGCGCGGACGCGGAGCAGGGCTCCGCGCCCGCAGCCGGCAAGGAGGCCGGTGGCAGCACCCTCAGCGGCGGGGAAGGCGGCGCACCAGGTCCGGCAGCGGCCAGCGCCGGTTGACCAGGAACGCCGCCCCGGCCAGCAGGACCAGCACGCCGCCGGTGATGCCCAGGGCGATCCCGACCCCGCTGGAGCCGTCGGCCGCGGCGGCCTTCGTGGTCCGGGGTCCGCCGCCCTTGTTCGCGGCCGGCTTGTCGGCCTGGGCGCCCTTGCCGCCCGTATCGGTCCCGGTGTCGGCGGACTTCGGCGGTACCAGCTCACCGACCGGCGTGACCTTGCCCGTCGCGGCGAAACCCCAGTCCAGCAGGCTCGCCGCCTCCTTGTAGACCGCGTGCGTCTCGTCGGACGACGGGTTCATGACGGTGACGAGCAGCACCTTGCCGTTGCGCTCGGCGACGCCGGTGAAGGTGTTTCCCGCGTGCGTCGTGTAGCCGTTCTTGACGCCCGCGATGCCCTTGTACGCGTCGACCCCGTCGGCCCCCGTGAGCAGCCGGTTGGTGTTCTGGATGCCGAAGCTCTCGCGCTTCTTGCCCTTCTTCTGCTCACCGGGGAACTGCGCCGTGGCGGTCGAGCAGTACTCGCGGAAGTCCGCCTTCTGCAGCCCGCTGCGGGCGAACAGCGTGAGGTCGTACGCGCTGGAGACCTGGTTCGGCGCGTCGTACCCGTCGGGGGAGACCACCGTGGTGTCCAGGGCCTGGAGCTCCTCCGCGTGCGCCTGCATGTCGGTGACGGTCTTGGGGATGCCCCCGTACATCGAGGCCAGCACGTGCACCGCGTCGTTGCCCGAACGCAGGAAGACCCCGAGCCACAGGTCGTGCACCGTGTAGTTGAGGTCCTCCTTCACCCCGACCAGGCTGCTGCCCTCGCCCATGTCGGCGAGGTCCTCGTCCTTGACCGTGTACTCCCGCGTCTTCGGCTGGAGGGCCGGCGACGGCATCACGGTGTCCGCGAAGAGCATCTTCAGCGTGGAGGCCGGAGGCAGCCGCCAGTGCGGATTGTGCGAGGCGAGCACGTCACCGGTCTCCGCGTCCGAGACCATCCAGGATCTGCCGGTCAGATCCTTGGGCAGGACCGGGGCACCGGCGCCGAGATTGACCTGGGTCCCGCTCCGTCCGAGCTGTGCGCCACCGACCTGCGACATGCCGGCAGGCGGCTTCGGCTCGTCGTCGGCGGCGTCCTGACCGACCGCCGAGGCGGGACCGACAAGGAAAGCGGACAGCAAAGCGGCAGAGGTGACCGACAGTGCGGTCTTCTTGAGAGCTGACACGGTCGAAAACGTACATGCAGTTGATCTGAAAATGGATACCGGAGGTATGACCCGCCGTGCGTACCGCCGGGACAGCCCACCCCGGGCGAGGCGGCCGGGGGGTGGCGGAGATACTGATTCCATGAAGCTCAGCCGCCCCGTCTCCTGGTTCCTGCTCGCCTTCGGGGTGTGGAGCTGGTTCATCTGGATCACTTTCGTCAAGAACCTGTGGAAGGACGGCAGTGGTCTCGCCTTCGACGACGCGGGTGACCCGACTGCCTACTTCTGGGTGCATCTGCTGCTCGCCATCACGTCCTTTCTCCTGGGGACGGCAGTGGGCGTGATCGGGTTCCGTGGCGTCAGGGCCCTGCGCGGCAAGGACGCGTAGCGCGTCGGTTCCGAGCCAGGTCCACAAGCGGGGCAAACAGGAACGAACAGGGCGGGGGAGTGTGCATGGCAGTCGTGGGGATCGCTCTGGGGGCGGTCGCGGTGCTCGCGCTGCTGGTGTACGTGCACCGCTATGTGTGGCGCCGCTTCGTCGGTGACACGACGGCGGCGGGCAGCCCGCTGCGCCGGGCCGGCACGGTGGCGGCGTACACCCTGCCGCTCCTGAGCGTCGGCGCCCTGGTCTCCGGCCGCTCGGGCGCGCCCTTCTGGCTCCAGCAGGTGCTGGCCTGGCCCGGGTACCTCTGGCTGGCCGCGCTGCTCTATCTGACGCTCGCTCTGCTGGTCGGCGAGGCGGTACGGCCACTGCTGCGCAGGCTGCTCGCGCGCCGGGCGGCCGCGGGCACACCGGCCGCCCCCACGCAGACGCAGACGCAGGCGCAGGCGCATGCGGAGACGCAGGCCATGGCGACGACCACCCCGCAGGCGGCCGCCCCCGCGCCTGCCCCGGCCCCCGCCCCCGTCTCCACTCCCGCTCCCGCACCCGCCGCCGACCCCTCGCGCCGCCTGTTCGTCGCGCGGGCCGTCGGGGGCGCCGCGGCCGTCGCCGGGCTCGGTACGACCGGCTACGGCGCGTACGGCGTGCTGCGCGGCCCGCGCGTCAAGCGCGTCACCGTCCCGCTCGCCCGGCTGCCGCGCTCCGCGCACGGCTTCCGGATCGCCGTCGTCAGCGATATCCACCTGGGCCCGATCCTGGGCCGCGCCCACACGCGGCGGATCGTCGACACGGTCAACCGGACCCAGCCCGATCTGATCGCCGTCGTCGGGGATCTGGTCGACGGATCGGTCGACGATCTCGGTCCGGCCGCCGAACCGCTTGCCGGACTCCGGTCCCGGCACGGCGCGTTCTTTGTCACCGGTAACCACGAGTACTACTCGGGCGCCGCCCAATGGGTCGATCATGTAAGGGAATTGGGGCTGCACCCGCTGGAGAATGCCCGAGTGGAGATCGGCGGCTTCGATCTCGCCGGGGTCAATGACATCGGGGGCGAGAGCGAAGGGCACGGGCCCGATTTCGGCCGGGCGCTCGGCGACCGCGACCGTACGCGCGCTGCCGTCCTCATGGCCCACCAGCCCGTCGTCATCGACGAGGCCGTCGAGCACGGCGTCGACCTCCAGCTCTCCGGCCACACGCACGGCGGCCAGCTCTGGCCCGGCAACTACATCGCGGAGCTGTCCAATCCCACGGTCGCCGGGCTCGAACGCTACGGCGACACCCAGCTGTACGTCACGCGCGGCGCGGGGGCCTGGGGTCCGCCCGTGCGGGTCGGCGCACCCTCCGATATCACCGTCGTCGAGCTCGCGTCCCGTCAGGCGTAATCACCGTCGGATGCCCCGGAAATAGCCGATCGGGTGACCGGTCGTGAACCCTCTGTGTGCGTCCTGTCGTTCAAAGGTTTCAACTGGCGAACGAAAGCTGTGAGCCCCTGATTTCCTCTTCCAGATGTGAATGTCGTGTGATTGGCTGACCGTGAACTTGTGCGGTGATCTGCGTATCTGAGCGCGACGCCGAGGTGGGGCTGGTAAGGGAGAGCACGGCAATGCGGTCGATCCGGCTACGGATTCTCGCGATTCTCGCGGTTTTGGTCATCGCAGGCGTCGTCGCCTGGCAGTTGATTCCCTCGGACGAGGGGAATACTGATCCGGTCACGGTCGGCACGACCGACGAGGTGACCTCGCTCGACCCGGCCGGCGCGTACGACGCGGGTTCCTGGGCGATGTACAGCAACGTCTACCAGTCGCTCATGACGTTCAAGTCCGGGGCGATCGTCCCCGAGCCGGACGCCGCCGAGAGCTGTGGCTTCATCGGCGGGAAGCTGCAGACGTACCAGTGCAAGCTCCGGGACGACCTGACCTTCTCCGACGGCCAGAAGATCACCACCGAGGACGTCAAGTACTCCTTCGACCGGATGATGGAGATCAAGACGGACGTCGGTCCCTCCGTCCTGTTCCCCAGCCTGAAGAACGTGGTGGCCGAGGGCCGCACCATCACCTTCAACCTCTCCGCGCGTGACGCGACCTTCCCGCAGAAGCTGGCCACCGGTGCCGGTTCGATCGTGGAGAAGGACGCCTACTCGGAGCACAAGCTGCAGAGCGACAACAAGGTCACCGGGTCCGGGCCGTACGTGCTGAAGTCCTACGAGCCCGGCGTCTCGGCCGAACTGGTGCCCAACACCAAGTACAAGGGCGCGCTGAAGAGCCTCGGCGGTCCGGTCACCGTGCGCTACTACAAGCAGTCGGACGATCTCCTGGCCGCCTGGAAGTCCGGCCAGGTCGACGTCACGCACCGTCAGCTCCCGCCGTCCACGCTCGCCGAGCTGGACACCGGTGACGTCGACCAGCGCGTGACGGAAGCGGACAGCGCCGAGATCCGCAACCTCGTCTTCAACGTCCGCAAGGGCGCCCCGCTCGCCGACAAGAAGGTCCGGCAGGCCATCGCGGCCATCATCGACCGCGCGCCGCTGGTGACCGACGTCTACAAGGGCACCGTCGAGCCGCTCTACTCGCTGATCCCGCAGGGCTACATCGGGCACAGCACCCCGTTCTTCGACGCGTACCCCGCCCCGGACGCCAAGCGGGCCAAGGAGCTGATGCAGGAGGCCGGCGTCGAGCTGCCGCTGCACATCACCTTCGCCTACCGCGACGACGACGCGTACAAGAAGGAGACCTCGGAGATCGTCCGCCAGCTGGAGGCCGACGGACTCTTCAAGGTCACCGTGAAGGCCGTGGAGTGGCAGGCCTTCCAGAAGGGTTACGCGGCCGGCAAGTACGACGCGTACACCGTCGGCTGGCTCCCCGACTACCCGGACCCCGACACCTTCAGCCAGCCGCTCGTCGGCCGGGACAGCAGCCTCCACAACGGCTACACCAGCGCGAAGATGGACCAGCTGATCAGCTCCACGCTGCAGTACAGCGACCGCAGCCGCACCTCCGCCGACTTCAAGGACCTCCAGAAGCTCGTCGGCGAGGACGTGCCGCTGGTGCCGCTGTGGCAGAAGAAGGACTACGTCGTCGCCAAGCCCGACATCGCCGGATCGCAGTACCTCTCCGACGGCACCGGCATCTGGCGCCTGTGGGAACTCGGCTGGATCTAGTCACAGCCACCGAAAGCGGCGTCACCGCACCACGGACGTCACCGAGCGGCCGCCCCGGACTTCCGGGGCGGCCGCTCGGCCGTTCCGCGGCACCGCGTGGCGCCGCTCGTGTCACTTCTTGCCGGCGGTCCGCCCGGCGGCGCCCGGCAGGAACTCCTCCAGCACCTCGTGGACCTGGCGCACCAGCGGCCGCAGCACCCGGAACCGGGACAGGGCGATGGCCCGTGCGGCGATCGGGGCGACGCGCTCGACCAGCCGGCGGCTGCGCTCGGCGTCGTCCGTGCGGTCGTACACCCAGAACAGCACGAGGCCCATCTGCATCAGCCACATCAGCTGCGGCAGCAGTCCGGCCAGTTCGGGGTCGGTCCTGGTGCCGGAGCCGGACAGGCAGCGCTCGTGGATGGAGATGGCCGCCTCGCGGGCCGCGAACGAGTCCTGCGAGAACGGGCTGAGCGGGCTCTCCGGGTCGGCGGCGTTCTTGAAGAACTGGGAGGCGAAGCGGTGGTACTGCCCGGCCACGTCCAGCCAGCAGAGCAGGACCCCGCGGATGCGCACCGCGAGGTCCTTGTCGCCGGCCAGGACCGGCTGGACCGCCACCTCGTGCTCGGCGGCGATCCGGTCGTAGAAGCCCTGGACGAGATGTTCCTTGGACGAGAAGTAGTAGTACGCGTTCCCCACGGAGACGCCGGCCTCCTGGGCGATGGCCCGCATCGTCGTCTTGTCGTAGCCGCGTTCGGCGAAGAGCCGGAGCGCGGTTTCAAGGATGAGGGTGCGGGTCTGCTCGCTCTTGGGAGCCTTTGCTTCCTTCACGTCCTTCTCTTCCTTCACCACGGTCCCGAGGGTATCCGGGACGGCTACGTTCCCGGGCCGGGGCCCCGCACCGCGCACGCACCGTCCGTGCCCTCGTCCCCGCTGCCGTCCCCGTCGCCGCCGCCGTCCGTTCGGCAGGGCGCGGCCGTGAGCGAGCGGTACTTGGCGGCGGCGAGGACGGTCGCCCGGGCGAACGGACGGCCGGCCGGGGTGGTCAGCCAGTGGGCCCGCGGCCGGTGCTCGGCCAGTGCCCAGAGGCAGACGATCCACGCGGAGGTTCCGCGGTAGATCTGCCCCCGGTCACCGATCACCGTGATCTCCGTGAGAGTCGAGGAGTGGTCGAGGCCGGGGAAGCGGCGGTGCGCCTCGGCGGAGTCCGCCGGCACCAGGTCGAGCGGGACCAGCTGACGCTGGTTCGTCAGCCAGTGGCGCAGATGGACGCAGAGCGAGCACTGTGCGTCGTAGAGCACGGTGAGCCGTTCGACGGACAGCCGCTCTCCAGCGGTGCGGTGCGCCATGACCCGTCCTCACGCCCTGGGGGCGGGAGCGGCCCACGGACCCGGGTTCGGACCGGTCCAGCCCTGCGGTGCGACGGGCGGGGTCTGCTCGCGCTCCATCAGGCCGCGGCGGCGGATCCGGTTGAGGACGTAGACGTTGCCCAGGTGCAGGACGCCGAGGACGAGCAGGACGACGCCGACCTTGACCGACAGGGCCTCGAAGAGCTCGCGGGCGTCGGCGACGCCGTCGGAGTTCTTCAGGTAGAGCGTCACGAAGCCCAGGTTGACCAGGTAGAAGCCCACCACCAGCAGGTGGTTGACCGCGTCGGCGAGCTTCTCGTTCCCGTGCAGCACATCGGCGAGGAAGACCCTGCCGTTGCGGCTCAGTGTCCGGGCGACCCAGACCGTGAGCGCCACGCTGATGAGCAGATAGATGACGTACGCGACAACAGTGAGGTCCATGCCCCACCCTCCCTTGAACGCGTTCAAATGCTGTTGTCGTGGACTGTAGACCCCTCTTTGAACATGTTCAAGCCGAGGCTCGGGTGGCCCGCGTCACGGCGTCGGACGGCACTCCGAAGCGGCGTACGCCCGGCACGGCGGCCGTCGCCAGGCAGGCGGCGCCGACCGTCAGGCCCGCTGCCGCGAGCGGGACTTCGGCGCCCCAGGCGGAGGCCGCGAGCGGCGCCAGGGCGTAGCCCAGCGGCATCGCGCCCAGTGAGAGCAGCCAGTCGTACGAGGTCACCCGGGCGAGCGCGTGGGCGGGTACGGCGGACTGGACCGCGGTCTCCCAGACGGGGTTGAGGAAGCCGAGTCCGGCCAGGGCGATCCCGTACGCGACGAGGGACACGGCGACGGGGGCGTGGGCGGCCAGCAGGCAGAGCGGGAGCGCGTAGAGGGCGCCGCCCAGGTTGGCGAACAGGACCGGGCGGCGCGGCCGGGCCCGGCCGGCCACCAGGGAGCCGAGCAGCAATCCGACGGCCCCGGTCTGGAGGAAGGCGACCCAGACGCCCTTGCCGCCCAGGTCGCGCAGGAAGAGCGCCGGGCCCACCGTCATCAGGACGGCCGCCGCGCCGTTCCAGGCGGCGTGGGCGATCAGGCTCGTCCAGTACCAGTCGCGGCCCCGGACCTCGCCCCAGCCCTCCTTGAGGTCGGCGATCAGGGAGCGCCGCGGGATGGGGACGTGCCGGACCTCGATTGCGGCCAGCAGCGCGGCACTCACCGCGAAGGTGAGGCCGTCGAGGACGAAGGCCCAGCCGGGCCCCGCGGTGAGGACCAGCGCTCCGGCGACGGCCGGGCCGCCGATCCGGGTCGCGCTGCCGGTCACCGCCATCAGGGAGTTGGCGCGCAGCAGCCCGGACTCCGCCACCGTGCCGCGGATCAGGGGTGAGACGGTCGGCATCGAGAAGGCGCCGGCGGCGCCGCCGATGGCCTCGGCCACGGCGATCTGCCAGAGCGCCGGGGTGCCGGAGAGCAGTTCGGCGCCGACGAAGAGCTGGCTGACGCACCGGACGAGGTCGGTGGTCAGCGCGACCGTACGGGCGTTGAAGCGGTCGCCCACCACGCCGCCGAGCGGCAGCAGGAGCAGCTTCGGCACCATCGCGCAGGCGAGCACCAGGGCGAGCGCCCCGGTCGAGCCGGTGGCCAGATAGACGGCGAGGGTGAGGGCGGCGGGGATCGCGGCGTCACCGAGCAGGGACAGGCTGCGTCCGACGAAGAGCAGGCGGAACGAACGGGTGCGCAAGGGGTGAGACATGCGGGGAATCTATTTCGGTACCGAAGTATTCGTCAACGAAATATGCGACTCCGAAAGGAAGTTGGGGCCGGGCGTAGGCTGTGGCCCATGCAGCAACGCGACTGGACCGACGGCCACGTGGAGCGGTGGAAGCCGGTACTTCCCGAACTCGACCCCGATGTCGAGGGTGCGGTGACCCGGATGAAGAAGCTCTCCGTCCATCTGCGCCGGGTGCGCGAACAGTCCCTGGTCGACTTCGACCTGGACCGGCAGGAGTTCGACACCCTCCACAAGCTGGCCGGCCGCGGCGGCAAGGCGGCCCCCTCCGAGCTGGCCGCCGATCTCGACCTCGCACCGGCCTCCGTCACCGGCCGGCTCGACGCCCTGGAGCGCCGCGGATTCGTCCGCCGCACCCCCTCCACCACCGACCGGCGGCGGGTCGACGTGGAGCTGACCGACGAGGGCCGCTCCACCTGGATCGGCGCGATGGATTTCCTCGGCCACGAGGAGGAGCGCCTGCTGGGCGTCCTCGCCAAGGACGAACGCGCCCTGCTCAACGACATGCTGCGGCGCATCATGGTCGTCGCGGAGCACAAGGGCGGGGCGGACTGGGACTGAGCGGGCCCGCGCCCGCGAGGGGCGTCGGGCACCCCGCGTACGGCAGAGGCCCCGTCCTCCACAGTGTTCCTGCGGAGGACGGGGCCTCTCGGGTCATGCCGGGCGGATCAGAAGCGACGCGTGATCAGCGCGCGCTTGACCTCCTGGATCGCCTTGGTGACCTCGATGCCACGCGGGCAGGCGTCCGTGCAGTTGAAGGTGGTGCGGCAACGCCACACACCGTCACGGTCGTTGAGGATCTCCAGGCGCTGCTCGCCGCCCTCGTCGCGCGAGTCGAAGATGAAGCGGTGCGCGTTGACGATCGCCGCCGGGCCGAAGTACTGGCCGTCGTTCCAGAACACCGGGCACGAGGACGTGCACGCGGCGCACAGGATGCACTTGGTGGTGTCGTCGAAGCGCTCGCGGTCCTCGGGGGACTGCAGACGCTCGCGGGTCGGCTCGTTCCCCTTGGTGATGAGGAAGGGCATGACGTCGCGGTAGGCCTGGAAGAACGGGTCCATGTCGACCACGAGGTCCTTGAGGACCGTGAGGCCCTTGATGGCCTCGATCGTGATCGGCTTCTCCGGGCTCAGGTCCTTGATCAGCGTCTTGCAGGCGAGCCGGTTCTTGCCGTTGATCCGCATCGCGTCCGAACCGCAGATGCCGTGCGCGCACGAGCGGCGGAACGTCAGCGTGCCGTCGGTCTCCCACTTGATCTTGTGAAGGGCGTCGAGTACACGCTCCTTCGGGTCGATCTCGATCTGGAAGTCCTGCCACTGGGCCTCGTCGGAGACCTCGGGGTTGAACCGCCGGATACGGAAGGTCGCCGTGATGTACGGCGAGTCGGCGAAGCCGGCCTCGGGCTCGGGAGCCTTGTCGGCCTTTTCCAGGGTGGGGGTAGCCATCAGTACTTACGCTCCATCGGCTGGTAGCGGGTCTGGACGACCGGCTTGTAGTCCAGCCGGATCGACTCGGTGCCGTCGTCGGCGACCTCGCGGTACGCCATGGTGTGGCGCATGAAGTTGACGTCGTCGCGGTTCGGGTAGTCCTCGCGGTAGTGACCGCCGCGGGACTCCTTGCGCGCCAGCGCCGACGTCGCCATGACCTCGGCGAGGTCGAGCAGGTTGCCCAGCTCGATGGCCTCCAGCAGGTCCGTGTTGAACCGCTTGCCCTTGTCCTGGATCGACACGTCGAGGTAGCGCTCGCGCAGCTCCGCGATCTTGTCGACCGCGGTCTTGATCGTCTGCTCGGTGCGGAACACCATCACGTTGGCGTCCATGCACTCCTGCAGCTCCAGGCGGATCGCGGCGACGCGCTCCGTGCCCGTGGAGTCGCGCAGCCGCTCGACCTGGTCGATGACCGTCTGCGCCGGGTTCTCGGGAAGCTCGACGAGGTCGTTCTTCGCGGCGTACTCGGCGGCGGCGATGCCCGACCGGCGTCCGAAGACGTTGATGTCGAGCAGCGAGTTGGTGCCGAGGCGGTTGGCGCCGTGGACGGAGACACAGGCGACCTCGCCGGCGGCGTACAGGCCCGGGACGACGGTGGTGTTGTCGGCCAGCACCTCGCCCTCGACGTTGGTCGGGATGCCGCCCATGGCGTAGTGCGCGGTCGGCTGGATCGGGATCGGGTCCGTGTAGGGCTCGATACCGAGGTACGTACGCGCGAACTCCGTGATGTCCGGGAGCTTGGCGTCCAGCTGCTCCGGCGGCAGGTGCGTCAGGTCGAGGTAGACGTGGTCGCCCTCGGGACCGCAGCCGCGGCCCTCACGGATCTCGGTGTAGATGGAGCGGGACACGACGTCACGGGACGCGAGGTCCTTCATGACGGGCGCGTACTTCTCCATGAAGCGCTCGCCGTCCTTGTTGCGGAGGATGCCGCCCTCACCGCGGGCGCCCTCCGTCAGCAGGATGCCCATGCGCCAGATGCCGGTCGGGTGGAACTGGAAGAACTCCATGTCCTCCAGCGGCAGACCCCGGCGGTAGCAGGCGGCCTGGCCGTCACCGGTCAGGGTGTGCGCGTTCGACGTCACCTTGAAGAACTTGCCGGTGCCGCCCGAGGCGTAGATGACCGACTTCGCCCGGAAGACGTGGATCTCGCCGGTGGCCAGCTCGTAGGCGACGACGCCGGCGGACTTCTTGACGCCGTCCTCCTCGACGACCAGCTGGTCCAGGACGTAGAACTCGTTGAAGAACTCCACGCCCTCCTTGACGCAGTTCTGGTACAGCGTCTGGAGGATCATGTGGCCGGTGCGGTCGCCCGAGTAACAGGCGCGACGGACCGGGGCCTCGCCGTGGTTGCGGGAGTGACCGCCGAAGCGGCGCTGGTCGATCTTGCCCTCGGGCGTACGGCCGAACGGCAGGCCCATCTTCTCCAGGTCGAGAACGGCGTCGATGGCCTCCTTCGCCAGGATCTCGGCGGCGTCCTGGTCGACCAGGTAGTCACCGCCCTTGATCGTGTCGAAGGTGTGCCACTCCCAGTTGTCCTCTTCCACGTTGGCGAGCGCGGCGGCCATGCCGCCCTGCGCGGCGCCCGTGTGGGAGCGGGTGGGGTAGAGCTTGGTCAGCACGGCGGTGCGGCTGCGCTTGGTCGACTCGATGGCCGCGCGCATGCCGGCGCCGCCGGCGCCGACGATGACGGTGTCGTACGTGTGGATCTGCATGGTTTACCTCTGGTCCTTCGGGCCCGGCGCCTAGCGGATGTTCGGGTCGAAGGTGAAGATCACCAGCGTGCCCAGCAGGACGGTGAACACCGTTGCGGTGTACAGCAGCATCTTCAGCCAGAATCGGGTGTTGTCCCGTTCGGCGTAGTCGTTGATGACCGTACGGAGACCGTTGGCGCCGTGCAGCATGGCGAGCCACAGCATCGCCAGGTCCCAGACCTGCCAGAACGGCGAGGCCCAGCGGCCCGCCACGAAGGCGAAGCCGATCTTGGAGACGCCGCCGTCCAGCACCAGCTGGATCAGCAGGTGGCCCAGGACCAGGACGACCAGCACGATGCCCGACAGGCGCATGAAGAGCCAGGCGTACATCTCGAAGTTGGTGCGGGAGCCCTTGGGGGTCTTGCCGGTCCGCTTGCGCGGCGGCTCGATCACGGGCGCCGGGTTGTCGACGTCGTACAGAGCGCCGCCCTCGACGGCGCCGATCGCGGAAGTCTCGGTGGACATTGGCCTCAGCTCCCGAATACTTCGCGTACGGCGTGACCGAGGACGGGGTACAGGGCCCCGACCATCAGCACGATCCAGATGCCCAGCACGGTCCAGAGCATCTGCTTCTGAACGCGCGGGCCCTTGGCCCAGAAGTCCACGGCGACGATGCGCAGACCGTTCAGCGCGTGGAAGAGAATCGCGGCCACCAGGCCGTATTCGAGGAGCGCGACGATCGGCGTCTTGTACGTGGACACGACGTCGTCGTAGGCCTCGGGGGAGACGCGGACGAGTGCGGTGTCCAGGACATGTACGAACAGGAAGAAGAAAATGAGGACACCGGTGACTCGATGAGCCACCCAGGACCACATGCCTTCCCGGCCGCGGTACAGCGTTCCAGCCGGCACGGAAGAACCCTCCGGGAGCGGGGATTGGGGTCGGCCGGCTTGACTGTCGGTCTGACCCGGCCGGGTACGGTCCACCGGCCCCGGCCATCGTAGCGACGGTTTGTCGGTTCGATCGCGCCGGGGCCTCTGGTGTGATCAAAGTGGCAATGAATCAGGCACGGACGGGCTATGGACAGGCTCCGACGGGCCCGTTCCCCCGCTTGTGACGGGGAATCGGCGCACCGGGGCCCGCCGCCAACCCGTTACTGACTCGATACCAGCTCGATGATGCGGCCCCGGGCGAGTCGCCGCATCTCGTCGGCCGTCACCACGCGCTCCTGTTCGACGTCGTGCGCCAGCCGGGCCCGGATGCCGGCCAGCACCTGATCGGGGTGCTCGGCGGGCAGGACGCCGTCCAGGCAGATCACGAAGACATGACCGAACTTGCATTCGTACGCGGCGTGCGCGGCGGCCAGCGCCAGGTGGGCGGAGTGCGGCGCGTCCGGGTGCAGCCCCGGGGAGACCTCGGCGGCCAGCGCCTCGGAGCGGTCGGTGGGGGAGAGGTCGTAGCCCGCCTCGTCGGCGGCGGCGAGCAGGGCGTCCAGGTCCGGATAGGGGCGGTGGGCGGCCAGCCGCTTCGCCCAGCGGTGGCTGCCGAAGCACTCCAGCAGGGCGGCCTCGGCCTCGGCGGCGGGCACGGTGTTGAAGGACCGCAGAGCGCAGGGGGCCGTCCGGCCGGGCGCGGATCCGCAGCTCTGCACGGGTACGGCGGTGCGCCGGGCGGACCGGTGCGGCTGCTCGGGGAGGCCGGCGTGGGACTCGCTGGACCTGGACAGCGTGGGCTCCTCGAATCAACGGCATCTGTGAACCTGGAGTGGGGAGGGACCGGAGAGACCAGGCGGATGCAGGGTGAAGGGAGAGACGAATGTGCCTCAAAGCTAGCGACGCGGGGCAACGGCCGTCCGACGGATGCGCGAATTTCACTCGGACGGGAGAGTTTCACGATGCCTGAGGGACGAATGGGCGAGGAGAATGCCCGGCTATCTCCCCCATCTCGCCTGTTTGATCGTCCTTCTGCTCTCTTTCCCCCTGAAACCGGAGGTTTCTGACCGATGGCACCCTCACGTGGCGCCCTCATGGCCGTGACGGCGGTGGCCGCGGCGGCCGTCACCGTCGCCGCCTGCGACAACTCCGGCACCGAACACCGGAACGGCTCGGAGACGTCCCCCTCGTCGTCGTCACCGTCCGCGTCCCCCGAGCCGTCCCCGACGCGGAGCTACCCGCTCTCGAAGACTCCCCGCACCATCCCCGCCGTACGGGATCACACCCCGGCCCGCGGCCCCGGCTGGCGGCCGGGGAAGAGCGGCGGCGTGGTGATCGGCGAGGGCGACAAGGGGCTCGCCGACGAAGGAAAGCTGCTCGCCGGCGAGCTGAAGATCGACTACCGGGGCGAGGTCCCGGCCCGGGCCGGTGACGTCGAGCTCGCCCTGGCCCCGAAGGCCGGGGGCGGCAGGGAGTCGTACACCCTGCGGACCCACGACGGACGGGTCACGATCAGCGGACCCGCCGAGGCGGGCGTCTTCTACGGCACCCGCACCCTCAAGCAGTCGGTGCGCGCCGACGGCGTCATGCCCGAGGGCGAGGTGCGCGACCGCCCGGACCGCCCGCAGCGCGGGCTCAACCTCGACATCGCGCGCAAGCACTACACCGCCGGCTGGATCGAGGACCGGCTGCGCGACATGGCCGACCTCAAGCTCAACCAGCTCGGCCTGCACTTCTCCGACGACCAGGCCTTCCGCATCGAGTCCGACACCCACCCCGAGGTGGTGTCGCCCGAGCACCTGACCAAGGCGCAGGTGCGGCACATCGTCGCCCTGGCCGGCCGGCTGCACATCGAGGTCGTCCCCGAGATCGACTCACCGGGCCACCTCGGCGCGGTGCTGCGCGCCCACCCCGACCTCCAGCTGCGCAATGTCTCGGGCGTGCCCTCGAAGGGATCGCTCGACATCTCGAAGCCGGGCGCGGCGAAGCTCGTCGACGAACTCCTCGGCGAGTACACCGAACTGTTCGGGGGCGCCTACTGGCATCTGGGCGCCGACGAGTACCAGGCGCTGACGGTGCGGGACCCCGCCGCCTCGTACCCGCAGCTGCAGCGCGCGGCCGTGGACAAGTACGGGGCGCGGGCCGGTATCGAGGACCTCGCCACCGGCTGGCTCAACGACCGGGCCGCGGTGGTCCGTCCGCACGGCATGACGCCCAAGGCGTGGAACGACGGACTCTTCCGCGACAGCACCGTCCGGGCCGACAAGGACATCGAGGTGGAGTACTGGACGGGCAAGGAGTACGGGGCCCGGCCGCCGGTGGACTACCTGCGTGAGGGGTTCAAGATGCTGAACCTCAACGACGAGTTCCTCTATTACGTGCTCGGCCAGCCCAACACCTTCGTCTACCCCACGGGCAAACGCATCTACGAGCAGTGGACCCCCCTCGTCCTGCGCGGCACGAGCCCCGTCCCGGCGAAGTACTCGGACCAGATCCTCGGCGGCCGGTTCGCGGTCTGGGGCGATTTCCCGAACGCCCAGACCGCGGCACAGGTCGCGGAAGGCATCCGGATGCCGCTGCGGGCCACGTCCCAGAAGCTGTGGGATCCGGGCAAACCCAAGCTGACCTGGGACGGCTTCCGGGCGCTGGCGAAGGAGATCGACCAGGGCTGAGTGTGATTTCCGTGGACAGCGCGGCGGGCGGGGGCTACGTTCCGCTTGCCGCGTGGTCCGGGGAGGGACGCGCGCTCCATGCGTAGGCGTCCGAATCCTGGGGGGTTCCACTTTCATGCTCTGTTCACTCTGCGGTACGAGACCCGCCGGCACCGCTGACGGGCGGTGCACGCTGTGCGCCGTCACCCGTCGCAACCGGGCGGGCGGGCTGATGCCGACGCCGGAGGGGCCGCAGACCGCGCGCTCCCTGCGCTCACCGGTCGGGCTCGGCAAGGCGGTGTGCGTGCTGCTCGGCTCGGTGGCCGTGGCGGACGTGCTGTCGGTCGGGGCTGGTGCCTACGCGCACCAGGTGTACGCCGACGGAATGGCCGACGACTTCCTGAGGTTCGACGAGACGGCCGCGGACCGGGCGGACACGCTGTACCAGGCCTCCGGATCGCTCCAGGCGCTGACGTTTCTGGCCACCGCCGTCGTCTTCCTCATCTGGTTCCGCCGGGTGCGGCGCAACGCGGAGGTGTTCGACGCGCACGCCCACTCGCTGCGGCCGGGCTGGGCGATCGGCGCCTGGTTCGTACCCGTCGCCAACCTCTGGCTGCCCCACCGGGTCGCGGGCGGCATCTGGACCGCGAGTTCCCCGGGCGGCAGCAACCGGGCCCCGGCCCCGCGTGGGGTGCTGCACGCCTGGTGGGCTGTGCTGGTCGGCTCGGAACTCCTCTCCCGGCTCACCAATGGCCTGTACACGGACGCCGAGGGGCGGGACGAGGTCCTGGACTCCTTCGGCCTGGGCATGGCCATCGACGCGATCAACATCGCCGCCGCCGTGCTCGCGATCCTTTTCGTGCGCAGGCTGACCGCGATGCAGGGTGAGCGGGCGGCGGAGCGGGTCGCCCGGGTCGACTCGTCGATCCCGCCGGAGCGGGCGGAGTGGGGCCGGGCGCACTGAGAGCCGGGCGCGCTGAGAGCCGCTGAAGCAGGCGGCGGTGTCCGGACGACGGTAACCAGACGGCCCGAGTGACGCTTTTCGGCCATTCGGCGCTGAAGGCGATAAGAGAGTTTCCGGACTCTCCATGACGAAGCGCTGCGTCCCCGTGCGTCAGGGCACGGGGAGGGCCGACGGGAGACACCGATGAGCCTGCTCGAACTGATCGCCGCCGCTGACGCACGGGGGCTCGCCGCTAGCGGGACCGCCTGCCTCGACCGGTGCCTGCCGCAGCCCGCCGACGGGGCCGAGCCCGATCCGTTGCGCCCGCTCTGGTCCGGCTGCGCCGACCCGGACGCCTGGCCGGACCGGCTGGCCGACGCGCGCACCGCGCTGGACGCCCTGCCCGAAACGGAGGAAACGGTCCTGCGGATCCGGAAGCTGCTCGGCGAGGCGCCCGCGGACCGGGCCGAGGCGGAACTGCGCGCCTGGGCGGACGCCTGCTCGGTGCTGGCCCTCGACATCCACCGCGGGCACGACGCCGCCCGGAGCGATGCCACGGAGCTGGTGGACCGCTGCCGGACCGGCGAGCCCGGCGGGGCGGGCCCCCTGCTGTCCGGGGAGGCCGCCCGGCAGGTCCGGATCCTGGAGATGCTGGCGGAGATCGGCGACGGCGCCCCCACGGGGGCCGGACTGCGCCAGGTGATGGATGTCTCGACCGAGGGCCAGCGGGTGCTGCGCGCCGCGGCCTCGCGACGGGCCCGCGTACGCGGCTGAGCGTCTGCCGCCCCCGCCGGCCGGGTCGGCATCCGGCCCCGCCCTCACCTCAATGCAGGTCAGAGGGGGCAAATGGAACGACGACCGGGGCCGCCACCCCCCACAGGAGAGGCCCCGGTCGTCTTCCGCGGGGTCGCAGGACGACCCCGTACTCATCTCAGCGCCATGACTGCGTTTTCTGTCACACCGCCAAGCGCCAGAAGAATGTTGCGGGTTGTACAAGTCATGGACGCGATGCCCGAGAAGGACGTAGCGTGCTGAGTCGCGCAGGGTGGCGCGGCAGTGGTGACCAGCTGCGATTCAGGACAGCAGGGCAGGTTGAGGGAGTGCTGGGGGACGACGCGGGGCTTACTGCCGCGGTGCTCGCGGCACAGGACGGGGACGAGGACGCCTTCCGTACTGTGTACCGCGCTGTGCAGCCGCGGCTGCTGGGCTACATACGGACACTGGTGGGGGAGCCGGACGCCGAGGACGTGGCGTCCGAGTCGTGGCTGCAGATAGCCAGGGACCTCGACCGGTTCAGCGGTGACGCCGACCGGTTCCGGGGCTGGGCGGCGCGGATAGCGCGCAACCGGGCCCTGGACCATCTCCGGATGCGCGGCAGGCGCCCCGCCGTCGGCGGCGACGAGACGGAACTGTCCGAGAAGCCGGCCGGATCCGATACGGCCGACGAGGCGATCGAGGCCCTGGCCACCGGCCGCACCATGTCGCTCATCGCCCAGCTGCCGCAGGACCAGGCCGAGGCCGTCGTGCTGCGTGTAGTGGTCGGTCTCGACGCCAAGAGCGCGGCCCAGACGCTCGGCAAGCGGCCCGGAGCGGTCCGTACCGCCGCCCACCGCGGGCTGAAGCGCCTCGCCGAGCTGCTGCGGGCCGACAGCGCGGACGGGGTGGACAGTGCGAGCGGTGCGGAGCGGCCGGACGGGGGCGGGCTGCCGGTGGACGACGCCGCGGAATCCGGTCGTCCGCGCGGCGGCGCACCGGCCGGCGGAGTGGGCGCGCCCAGGGGGCCTGCCGACGGCACGGCCCCGGCACCCTCGCCGCAGGGCAACGGCGCGGGCCGGCCGATGGAACTCGGTGCCGTACCCGCACAACGCCCCTCCCGCACCGGCCTGGTGGCGCCCGCCGGTGTGACGCATTCGCGTCTGTGGACGCAGAAGGACATGTGATGGCCGACGAGCAGTACGAATGGCTTGACAAGGAAGCGGCGGAGAAACTGCTCCGCCGCGAACCGGTCGATCCTGCCGACGGCCTGCCCGGACAGGATGCCGAGAGGCTCACGGCCGCCCTGGACGCCGCGTTCCGCACCGCCCGCCCCGCCACCGGCGAACTGCCCGGCGAGGCCGCCGCGCTGGCCGCCTTCCGCGCCGCCCCCCGCGCGTCCCGCACCACCGGCGCCGCGTCCACGGGTCCGGTGCGGGCCGCCGGGGCGGACGGCGACGCCGACGACGACGCCGGGATGCTCGCGCCCGTCCACATACGCGCGGCCGGTTCCGGCCCGGTGTCCCGGTCCGCGGGTTCCCGCGGCCCGCGCCCGATGCGCTGGAGCCGGCCCATCCGCTTCGGCCTGGTCGCCTCCGTCGCGTGCTGCGCGATCGGCGGGGTCGCCGCCGGGGCCGGGATGCTGCCCGGTCCCTTCGGCCGGCACACGCCGACACCCGCCACCTCGGTGTCGGCCGCCGCGTCCCCCGAGGAGCTCGGCTCCGACCTCACCGCCGACGACGACGAGACGTCCACGCCGCCCGGATCCCCGGACGAGGACACCGCGTCCCCGGACACCCCCGGCGCCGGCCGCACCGACGGTCCGGACACCGGCCGCCCCGACGCCGGCGGCAGCACCCCCCGGGAGGGCGGCGACGACAGCGGTGACAGCAGCGCCGGTCACCCGTCCGAAGGCCCCGCGGACCGCCCGTCGGACGGCTCCGGCACCACGCAGGGCCCGGAGGACCCGCAGGAAGGCGGCGGGTCGTCCGACGACACCGGGGACCAGACGGCCGGCTGGTACGCCAAGACGCTGAAGGCCTGCCGCGACTACCGCGACGGCAAGCTCGACGACGAGCGCAGGGACCGCCTGGTGGCGCTGGCCAAGGGGGCCCGCAATCTGGACCGGTTCTGCGACCGGATGCTCGACAAGGCCGACGGTCAGGGCGGCGGCAACCAGAGCGGCAACGACGGCGAGGACCGCGGCGACGGCGACGGCTCCTCGGGCACACTGCCGTCGGTCGACTTCTCCACGGCCTCCCCGCAGCCCTCCACCTCGTCCGGGGCCCCGCATTCCGGGACCTCCGGCTCTCCGGCGCCGGGCCTCTCCCTCGCCGTCCGATGACGGCCCGCACCACCCCGCCGCCCCGGGTGTGACGTTTTTCGGCCCCGGGGCGCAGTACGGAGTGAGCCGACTGGTCATCGGCAGCGCCCGGAGCCGGGGTTCCCCCCGTACCTACGGCTCGGCGCAATGGCGCGGGCGGGACACGTTCCCCCGGTCCCGCCCGCGCCCCTCATCCGCTACGGCGTTCACTTGTAGATGACGACCTTGTCGCCGTTGCGCACCTGGTCGAACAGCGAGGCGATCTTCCCCTCGTCCCGGACGTTGACGCAGCCGTGCGAGGCGCCGCTGTAGCCGCGGGCCGCGAAGTCCGACGAGTAGTGCACCGCCTGGCCGCCGCTGAAGAACATCGCGTACGGCATGGCCGTGTGGTAGATCGACGACACGTGGTGCCGCGACTTCCAGTAGACGGAGAAGGTGCCCTCGCGGGTCGGTGTGTACTGCGAGCCGAAGCGCACGTCCATCGACGAGACGACCTTGCCGTCGATCATCCAGGACAGTGAGCGGCTGTTCTTGCTGATGCAGATCACCCGGCCCGTCATGCAGCGCTTGTCCGGCTTCGCGGCCGGCCGGGTGGTCGGCGGGTTCAGCTCCGCGGCCGTCGGTGTGCGCGTCATGCCGAGCAGCTTCTGCCAGGTGACGGTGTCCGTCTTCCCGGTACGCGACAGCCCGCGCTTGCCCTGGAACGACTGCACGGCGGTGACCGTGACGGAGCCGTAGTAGCCCGTGGGGCTGCGGTCGAAGTGGCCTATCTGACGCAGCCGCGCCTGGAGTTCGCGCACCTGCTTGCCCTGCGCACCGCTCGCCATCAGCACCTTGGCCGGCGGCCGGGACTTCGGGGTGGACTTCGGCGTCGCCTTCTTCGGCGGTGCGCTCGGCTTCGCGCTCGCGGACGGCGAGGCGGACTCCGTGGTGTCCGTCCCGGGCTTGGCGTCGTCGGCGGCCGAACTGCCGGCCGGCCGCGAGGGTGCGGCGGACGAGCTGTCCGGGGTCTCCACCTTGCACCCCGCGGTCACGGCGACCAGCGTCAGTGCCGCGACGGCTGCGGACGCCACCCCTGTAGCCCGTCCGCCTCTGTGCGCGTGGCCGCGCCCGGTCCTGCTGCTGCGTATCATCTCGGCCCCCTGAATCTGCGGTATCCCTTGGGACGGATTCCCGCTCTGCCCGGTTGCCGAATCCTCCCGGACGGTATGGAGAGAGTCAGGGCCCTGCCGCACGCGCCGCCGCTGTCACGCGCCTGTGACGTGGAGCGGATGGCTCCGCTGTACACGGCACCTAGATTCGGTGATGCAGCCCGCACCGCCTCACGGCCCCACACACCGAGGAAAGCGGCATGCGACTCTCCCGCCTTCAGCCCGTACGGGCCTTTCCTCACGGAGTCGTTCATGTCTTTCCGTCCCTCGTACCGTCGCGTCTCCCTCCGTGCCGCCCTTGCCGCGGCCGTACTGGCGAGCGCCGTTCTCGCACCGGCCACCGCCGCCCTCGCCGACTCCGCTCCGGCCGCTCCGGCCGCCGGACAGGGGCAGCAGGCCACCGACGAAGGCACGCCGGTCCGCACCGACCTGCTCGAGGGCGGTCTCACCGCCCGGGTGTTCAAGCACGGTGACCAGCACATCTACTACACCGCCGCGGTCCTCAAGGGCAGCAAGGAGCTCGGCACCCTCCGGGCCGGCGGTGGTTACGCCGCCGAGGACAGCAAGGTCTTCGACGGCATCGAGGTGACGCTGGACTTCACCGGGGCCGTCACGTCCGCCGTCGACGCGGGCAGCGACGGCCAGGGGCCCGTCACCCCGGCGGGTGTGCTGGTCCACACCGACCGGCTCAAGGGCGACCTCACCGCCAAGGTCTACAAGCACGGCGACACGGACGTGTACTACAGCGCCGACATCGACCGTAAGGGCAAGGTGCTCGCCGGACTCGTGGCCGGATTCGGGCACGGGAAGCAGGACACCAAGGTCTACGGCGACATCTCCGTCACGCTCCACTCCGACGGCCGGATCACCTCGGCCGACGACCACGGCAGCGACGGCCAGGGCCCGGTGACCCCCGTCCAGTGCGTCGCCACCGTGAACAAGGACATCGGGGCGGGCACCACGGCCCGGCTCAGCACCGGCCCGTCCGGGCCGTCCGTCGTCTTCCTGGACGCGGGGAGCGGCAAGGTCGTCGGGCAGCTCTCCCGGCTGCACCCGAAACTGCCCGCGAGCGCCGGCTTCCTCGGCGAGATCATCGGCCCGGACAGCGTCGCGCCGCGGCTGCGCACCAACATGGAGGGCGGCGGCCACCCGGCGTCCGTCACCGAATTCCCGGAGCTTCCCGCCGGGTGCAGCTACACCTACACCCGGACGTCGGGCAACGGCAGCGAGACGCAGACCTCGCAGACCTCGGTCGTCCCGAAGGGCAGCGTCGCGGCCGGTGCCGAGATCGAGCAGCACGGCAGCCCGGTCCTGATCGCCGTCGGCGGTGCGGCCGCGGCGGGTGCGGCGGGCCTCGGCTTCGTCGTCCTGCGCCGCCGCACGGCGGCCGCCGGCCGCTGACCCGGCCGAACCCGTCGTCCCACGTCAGAGGAGAGGCCGTTGCGCCATGCGACGGCCTCACCCGTTCCGCCTGTCGGGAGTCCCCGTATGCACGTCTCTCTCGCGCGCCGTACGACGGCGGCGTCGTTCGCAGCCCTCGCAGCCCTCGCAGCCCTGACGGGCTGCGCCTCGGACGACCGGGCCGCCACCCCGCCCGCACACATCGCCGCCTCACCGGCGGCGTCGGCTCCGGCCGCACCGTCGGCCAGGGCCACCCCGATGCCGGCCTCCCGGCCGGTCCGGGTCCGGATCCCCTCGGCGGGCGTCGACACCGGCCCGGTCCTGAACCTGGGACTGGCGTCCGACGGCACCGTCGAGGTCCCGTCCGTGGCGCAGGCGGACCGGATCGGCTGGTACACCAAGGGCGTCACCCCCGGCGAGACCGGGCCCGCCGTCCTCATCGGCCACTTCGACACCGCCGAGGGCCCGGCCGTGCTGAGGAACGTCTCGAAGATCCGGCCCGGCGACCGCATCACCGTCACCCGGGCCGACGGCTCCGACGCCGTGTTCGCCGTACGACGGCTCCAGCAGGTCGACAAGGGCGCCTTCCCGACCGACGAGGTGTACGGCGACACCGCGGCCCCCGAACTGCGGCTGATCACCTGCGGCGGAGAGCTGAGGGGCGGCCACCGGCCGGACAACATCATCGTCTTCGCGGACCTGGTGGGCTGAGGCTCCTGGCCCCGGGGCCCCGGAAACCCCCCGCTTCCGACGTCTCGCAGCCCCGTGCGACACTCCGTTTCATGCTGGGTGTCACCGATCTTCCGACCTATCTCGCCGGCCTCGTGCTCATCGTTCTGCTGCCGGGACCGAATTCGCTGTACGTGCTGTCCGTCGCCGCCCGGCGCGGGGTGCGGACCGGCTATGTCGCCGCCGCCGGGGTGTGGACCGGGGACACCGTGCTGATGACGCTGTCCGCGCTCGGGGCCTCGTCGCTGCTGCAGACGACGCCGGTGCTCTTCGCCGTGGTGAAGTTCGCCGGCGCGGGCTATCTGACCTGGCTGGCGATCGGGATGCTGCGGGCCGCGGTGTCGATGTGGCGCGAGCGGCACCGGCGGGTGGCCGAGCTCACCGGCGAGGGGGCGGACGGGGACGCGGTCCCGGGCACGATGGAGCGGCCGTACCGGCGGGCGCTGGTGGTCAGCCTGTTCAACCCGAAGGCGATCCTGTTCCTGATCTCGTTCTTCGTGCAGTTCGTCGATCCCGGGTACGCGTACCCGGCGCTCTCCTTCCTGGTGCTGGGCACCCTGCTCCAGATCGCCAGCTTCCTGTACCTGTCGATGCTGATCTTCGGCGGCACCCGGCTGTCCGCGGCGTTCCGCCGCCGCAAGCGGCTCTCGGCGGGGGCCACGTCCGCCGCGGGTGTGCTGTTCCTCGGCTTCGCGGCCAAGCTCTCGCTCAGCAGCGTCTGACCCGGGCCCGCGCGCTCATTCGGCCCGGTCCGGCGAGACGCCCGCGAGGCCCAGCGGCGCCAGGTACTCGGCGAGCCCGGTCGTGTCCTCGCCCGCCCACCCGATGTAGCCGTCGGGACGGACCAGGAACAGCCCCTTGCCGTACGCCTCGTAGGCGGCGGTGCGGTGCACCCGGATGCCGGGGCCGGCGAATCGCGGCAGCTCCGCGTCGGTGCCGACCGCCAGCAGTGTGAAGTGCGGGCCCCGGAAGACGTCGAACAGCCGCCGGTCGCCCGAGGGGCCGTCGGGGGCCCGGTCGCCGGCCTCCAGCACGCCCGCGCTGCCCACCGACAAAGGTCCCTCGCGGTAGCCGAGGCCCAGCTGCTGCGCGGCCGCTCCCCGCTCCTGCTGGCCGCGGTGGATACGCGTGGACAGGCCGAGCATCTCGGCGGCGACCGGGCGGCGCTCCTCCTCGTAACTGCCGAGCAGCGCCTCGGGCGCCCCGTGCCGCAGCACCTGGCCGAGCTTCCAGCCCAGGTTGTAGGCGTCCTGGACGCTGGTGTTGAGCCCCTGGCCGCCCGCGGGGGAGTGGACGTGGGCGGCGTCCCCGGCCAGGAAGACCCGTCCCTCGCGGAACCGGTCGGCGAGGGCGGCGCGCGGCCGGAAGTCGGAGGCCCAGAGGACCTCGGTGATGTCCCGCGCGTCCAGGTGGGTGCGTTCGGCGACCAGCGCGCGCACCCCGTCCGCCGAGGTGTCGGGTGCGCCCTCCTTGAACTGGGCGGCCAGCTGGAAGTCCATGGTCCCGGGCAGCGGGCAGAGCGTGATGAACCCCGCGTCGGTGTTCATCATGTGCCAGTTGAGCCGGTCGAGCGCGCCCTCGGCGACCCGCACGTCGGCGACCAGCATCGGCGCCGGGTCCACGGTCTCCCCGGTCATCGCGATGCCCAGGGCCCGCCGCACGGCGGAGCGGCCGCCGTCCGCCGCGACCAGGTAGGAGGCGCGGACCTCACCCGTGGACAGCCGGGCGGTGACCCCGTCGGCGTCCTGGTCGAGCCCGGTCAGCGCGGTCGAGAACACGACGTCGCCGCCGAGCTCGCGCAGCCGGGCCAGCAGGATCTCCTGGGTGCGCCACTGCGGCATCATCCACGGCTCCCCGTACGGCTCGGCGTCCGTCGGGGCGGCGACCCGGAACATCCGGTGCTCGCCCATCCGCTCACCGTTCTGCCAGGCCATCCCGACCGGGGCGGGACCGCCGTGCTCGCGGACCGCGTCGCCGACCCCGAGGTCGTCGAGGACCTCCCGGGTGCGGGGCTGGATTCCCTTGCCGCGCGATCCGGGGAAGAGCACGGGCGCCTGCTCGACGACGAGGGCGGGGACGCCGCGACGGGCCAGGTCGCAGGCCAGGGCGAGGCCGCAGGGACCCGCGCCGACGACGAGGACCGAGGTCTCCCTGATCGTTTCCTTAACGCTGTTAAGTTCCATGCTCCGGAGTGTGCACTTAACGCTGTAAAGTTGTCAAGGGAGGGCTGTCGGGGGCTGTTAGCTTGTCGAGGTGGGTACGACGAAGATCGACCGGTCCCGGGTGGCCGACACGGCGCTGCGGCTGCTGAACGAGGTGGGCCTGGAAGGGCTCAGCCTGCGCGCCATCGCGAAGGAGCTGGACGTCAAGGCGCCCGCCCTCTACTGGCACTTCAAGGACAAGCAGGCGCTGCTCGACGAGATGGCCACGGTGATGTACCGCCGGATGCTCGAAGAGGGGCTGCCGGGCCCGACCCCGGAGAGCTGGCAGGACCAGCTCGTCGCGTACAACAGCGGCCTGCGCGGCGCGCTGCTCCGCTACCGCGACGGGGCCAAGGTCTACGGCGGCGCGAAATTCACCGGCACCGACCACGCGGACGGGCTCGAAGGCCATCTGCGGACCATGGTCGACGCGGGCTTCGAGCTGTGGCAGGCGGTCCGGGCGGGCACCACCGCGTACTCCTACACGATGGGATTCGTCAGCGAGGAGCAGGGCGTCCGCCCGATGCCGGACCAGCAGCGCGAGGGCTTCGACATCGGGGAACGCGCGGAACGCCTGGCCCGCTACCCGCTGGCCGCCGCGGCGGGTGCGGAGATCTTCGCCAACTACGACGAGCGCTTCGAGGACGGTCTGCGGCTGATCGTCGCGGGCATCGAGGCGCGGTACGGCGGCCGGGCGTGAAGGGGTGGCGTCACTCCGCCCGCAGATACGCGGACGTCGACACCCGCCCCAGCATCCGCAGCCGCGAGGCGCCGCCCGCCAGGTGCTTGTCCAGGGCCTCCTGGACGCCCGGCCAGGACGCGTCGCCGTAGTCGTCGAGCACCACGACGCCGCCCGGGGCGACGATCTCCTCGACCCATTCCAGGTCGGCCGCGACGCCCTCCATGGAGTGGTCGCCGTCCACGACGATCACCCCGTAGGTGCGGTCGGCGACCGACGCCCGGACCTCCGGATCGGACGAGAACCCCTGACGGATGCGCGGCTGATGGAGCGAACCCCCGCCGGTCAGCGCCAGGTTGGCCCGCACGACGTCCTCGCGCACCGGCGTCCCGGTGGGGTCGGCCGGCTGCGAGGTGCCCGGCTGGAGCTGGGACCCGGCCAGCGGGTCGACGATCGTGAGATCCGGTTCGAGGCCCGCCCGGTGCACCATCCGGGTCAGCGCCGATGCGAACAGCCCGTACAGCGTGCCGATTTCGAGGATGCTCCCGTTCGCCGGGGCCAGCAGCGGCACCGTCGCCAGCTTCCCGCACACATTGGACGTCGAGCCTGCCAGCCGGCCCACGCCGAGCGCCTCCAGAGCCACCACGGTCCGGTAGGCGACGACGACGCTGCGCCGCGCCTTCGCCTCGTCCCCGCACAACACAGTTATCTGACGTACGAGTTCATCGATCTCGCGGGCGGGCGGAATCCGGTGCGCACCCCGCCCGGTGCCGTCCAGCAGCAGCCCCAGGGCGTACTGGCCGCGCCGCGCCTCCTCCGCGTCGCGGCGCAGGACGGCGAGCTCGCTCCGCAGCGGCTCGGCGGCACGTTCCACCCGCAGCCGGATGCGGCGGTCGACCAGGGCGATGGCGGGGCGCAGGGCGCGTTTCGTCAGACGGTTGTTCAGAAGGGAGGGCATGGGTGGGAACGTACGCGCGCGGGCATGTCCCGTCCCACCACGCGCAGATGAAGTCTCGGTGTCGTCACGGCTGTCGGGGCAACCGAACCGCCCGCCCGCGCATCCGCGCCCGCGCCCGTGGGACCAGGACCGTCGCCAGCAGCGCCGCCAGTGCCGCCGCCCCGGCGAGGCCCCCGGCCCGCAGCCCCGGCGGCCGGAACGTGCAGTCCACCGTCGTCCGGTCACCGTTCACCGGCACGGAGACCAGGCCGAGATACGAGCCGGCGGGCCGCCCGTCGCAGCTCCACCCGGCGATCCGGGGAGCCGACAGCACGGCCACCCCGTGCGTGCCCGGGGGTAGTTCGGCCCTGACGCCGCTGCCCGTGACGGAGATCCGCGTGGCACCGGTCCGCTTCAGCCCGGCCACGGCGGCGGTCAGCCGCCCCCGGTCCAGACAGCCGACGGCCTCGTGCGGAACGGTCCCGTCCCGGGCCGCCCGCAGCGACACGGAGAGCTGCCCGCCACCCGTGCCCAGCCGCTGCATCCCGGCCCGACGCCCCGGCAACTCGCCGCGGAAGTCAGTGAGTTCACCCGACACACCGAGCCGTGCCTTGCCGAACAGGTCGGGGGTCCACAGGTACACCTCGCTGCCCGCGGGACAGTTCGCGCTCAGCGTGTACGCGCCGGGCCGCACCCGGTAGTCGTACGCGTCGGTGTCCTCCGCCGCCGTACCGTCCGCGGCGTGCAGGGTCGTCGCGGGCACCGTGTACACGGACGCGCCCAGCAGTCTCTCCTGGTTGCGGAACGGCGAGCGGCCCGGCCGCGCGCCGGGACCGGCGGCGGGCCGTACAGTCACCAGCGGCGGCACGTCCTGCCGGGTGACGGTGACCGGGCGGTCGTCCGGGCTGTTCCAGCCCTGGTGGGGATCGCGCGGCATATGGACCCGGGCGCCGACCGAGAACACCGCGTCCGTCACCGGATTGTCCAGGCTGTGCAGGGCGCGGCCGTTCGACGTCCAGCCGGCGCCCAGCGCGAGGAACGTGCGGGTCAGCACGTCGGGGGTGTGGCTGCTGTAGTAGGCGCCGCCCTGCCCGCCCACCAGCATCGGGTCGTTGGCGGTGCTCTGCTCCAGGCCGGGGTCGGTCCGGTAGCGCGGCCAGCCGTCCGCACCGGCGACCGCGGCGCTCTGGAGGTCCTGGCGCTGCCCCCAGGGGGCGTAGTCGTCGAGCCGGTTCAGCCGCTGCCGGTCGGCGTAGGCGGTCGTCGCGGCGGCCTGCCCGGCCAGCGCGCCGACCAGCAGCAGCGCCGCGAGCACGGCGAACCTGCCGCTGCGGGCCAGGACCAGCGCGCCCAGCACCGCGACCAGACCCGCCGCGAACAGCGGGTACGTCCACCCGGTGACCAGTGCGCTCGACGCGGCACCGGCCGCGATGAGCACCACCACACCGCCGCCGCCCAGCAGCGCCCGCCGGTCCGGCCAGGCCGACGCCACCGCGGTCCAGGCGGCGATGACCACGAGGCCGGAGAGGACGAAGGTCTGCCGGAACGGGCTGCCGTTCGGCGTGGCGAAGGCGTGCCACAGCAGATGGGTGGGGCCCCACTGCAAGGACAGCGCGACCGCGGCCACCAGCCCCGCCCACACGAACCGTTCGGTGCGCGGCACCGCGCGCTGGAAGGCCAGCGCGCCGGCCAGCAGCAGGGCGCCGGTGCCGAGGAAGACCGCCGGACTGAAGAAGCTGTACGTGGCCGGCAGCAGCCGGGCCGCGACGTCCGGCCAGGCGGCCGGGGCGAACTCCCGTGTCCAGCCCGGGTAGGCGTGCCGTGTCCCCAGGAACACCGGCACCAGCACCGGCGCGGCCAGCCCGATCCCGATCGCCACGGTCCGCGCCGCGCGCCCCAGCCCCCGTACCCGCTCCCGTGACGTCCCGTCCTCCAGCAGCAGCCGCACCACCAGCACCAGCGCCGCGCCGAGCGTGGCCATGTACGCGGTGTAGAAGTTCGACACCCACGCCAGCGTCACCAGCAGCACCCCGAGCACCGGACGCCGCCCGGTGCGCGCCCACTCGCCGGCCAGGCACAGCAGGGGGAAGGCGATCAGCCCGTCCAGCCACATCGGGTTGTACACGGCCTCGACGACCGACCAGCCGCACAGCGCGTACGAGGCGCCGAGCACGGCCGCCATCCACTCCCGGCCGCGGCCCCGCCGCAGCGCGGTGAGCAGCCAGGTCATGGCCGCCGCCGCCACGCCGGTCTTCACCAGCGTGACCACGTAGACGGCCAGGTCGATCCGGTCCCGCGGGAAGACCCCGACGAGCAGCGCGAACGGGCTGCTCAGATACGTCCCCAGATCGGGCAGGAAGCTGGTGCCGAAGCCCGACTGCCAGTTGAGCAGCAGCCCGCCGTCCGCCTGCCCGTGCAGCAGGTCCCGGAGCCGGGTGTGGAACGGGACGAACTGGTTGCCCAGGTCGTTCACGCTGCGGGTGTGCGGGCCGAAGGGGTAGCTGCGGGCCACCGCGTCGCCGGCGCAGAGGGTGGCGACGGTGAGCAGTGCGGCCAGGGCGGCACCCCGGGCACGCGGCGACCGGAGAATCGACGGAGTCCTCATGATGGGTCGAATATGTCATCGAACATCGTGAAAACAGGGGCGTGGAAAGCCGGTTCACCTGATGGACGGCGGGGCTTCACGCAGCCATCCCCGCCCGGTCACGCACCGGGCCGGTGCCGGGGCGGAGCCGGCCTGCCGACCCCGCCCCGGCCACCCGGTCAGCTGCCGGACGGCTTGGGCAGCGCCCGGTCCTCGAACGCCGGGGCGACTGTGCCCGTGGCCGCGGAGCTGCGCGCCGCGAAGCTCTGCTGGACCTGGTAGATGCGGGTCTGGTTGTCGGCCGTACGGAAGGTGTAGGCCCAGGTCGGGCCCGCGCTGTTGGTGTAGGTGAACGCGGTCGGCGCGGTGGCGGCGGCCTCGAACGACGCCTGCTGCCAGGCCCGCCAGATGCCGCTGCCCTGGGTCGTCTCACCGGTGTTGTGGATGTAGCCGTCGGTGCCGCGCGCGGCTATCTCGGTGAGGCCGGTCAGCGGCGAGATGACGGCGCTGGGCTCGCCGTCGGCGGTCAGCCCGGCGACGGTCTCCCAGGTGCCGTACGCGCCGTTCTCGGCGGACTGGGCGGCGGTGACGATGTGGCCCTGGCCGTCGTTGGCGAACACCCGGATGCGGTAGCCGGGGTAGACCACGACCGAGGGCGTGCCGCTGATGTTCTGCGCGCCGAGCCCGGTCCAGGCGGACAGGGTGCCGTTGGCGGAGAACGTGGCGGTGGTCAGGGTGCCCGCGGTGGTGGTGGCGAAGAGCTGTACGCCGCCCCGGACGGTGACGGCCTGGAGTGTGCCGGCCAGCCCGGTGCCGCTGAGCGGCATCCAGCCCATGAAGTCCACGTTGGCCCGCTGCTGGATCCGGTACCAGGGCTTGCCGTCGGCGTCGACGGCGAACTGGACGAGCAGCCCGTCGGGGGTCTTCGCGGTGACGGGGTGGTGGGCCATGGCACCGGCCAGGTCGATCCAGCCGTTCCAGTCCGCGGAGGCCTTGGCGGTCTGGTTGCGCTGCCAGACGGCGCCGGAGGTGTTCTGCGCGGTGAGGACGACCCGGCCGTCGGTGTGCTCGGCGAGCGTGGGGCGTCCGGTGAACGCCTCGTTGCCGGACACGGTGGTCCACTGCACCCCGTTGAAGTCGGACGCGTCCGCCATCCTGCCGTGCACCAGCCGGCCGATGTTGTCCGTGTACGCGAACTCCAGCGAGCCCGTGCCGGACTGGGTCACCGCGGCCGGCGAGAAGCTCTCCAGCGGCACCGGCGGCGCGGCCGGGGTGTGGTTCGCGGTGATCCGGCAGGCGTCGGGCGCCCCCGACACGTTGGAGTAGTTCTGCCAGCCCGCGCTGCCGACGGTCTTGTTGTAGACCGGGAAGTCGCGGATGTTCTCGTCGAAGCGGTAGTAGTCGGCGACACCCGCCGCGTTCACACCGACCAGGGTGTCCCCGCCGATCGAGGTGATCCCCCGGCTGTACTGGCGCCAGTCGGCCAGGCTCTCCACGACGTGGCGCTCGATCCAGCGCTGGCTGGTGAAGTCGTAGCGCGAGCGGTAGAGCCGCCCGTCCGTCGCCGAACGGCCGTACACCACACCGGAGTCGGCGGCGACGATCAGGTCGTAGCGCTCCCAGCCCTGGTCGATGATCTTCCCGCTGTCGGCGCTGAAGGTGTCGGCGGCGGAGTCGTACTTGTACGTGCGCAGCGCGCCCTCGTTGTCCAGCACCCAGATCCGGTCGCCCCGGTCGATGGTGACCTGGTTGCGGTCCGCGGCCTTGGTCAGCCAGCCGAAGCTGGCGCTGATCTTCTTGTGGTGGATGTCCCAGGTGCCGGTCGAGCTGACCCGGTGGCTGAGGTAGAGCCCGTCGGCCTTGATTCCGTAGAAGCGCGCGCCCTGACCCGCCAGCATCCGGCCGTAGCCGGTCCAGCCGGTGTCGATGGTGCTGGGTGACGCCAGATTGCCACCGCTGACCGGGGTCGGCATGTCGTAGCGCAGCAGCTTGCCCGCGGAGTCCAGGGCGTATACGGGGCCCGTGGCCGTGCAGGTGGCGGACTCCGCCGCGTGTGCGGTGCCGGGCAGGGCCACGAGCAGCGGGAACGCGGTGATGGCGGCGGTCACGGCCGCGGCCAGGCGGGCGGTGCGTGGCGTCGAGTGGGAAGTCATGGAGTCGGACGCTAGGCGAGCGGCGGTGAACGGGGCGGTAGCGGCCGGATGAAGAAGGCGTGATCGAGATTGACGGGTACATGAATAGTCGGTGCTTCGGTCGACACAGCTCCCTCACAGTCCTCAACATCAACTGATCTGTTTCATCACGCACTTGGGGGAGCCGTGCCTGCGTACCGGAGAATCGCGCGTCGTCTGCTGATGCTTCGCGCGGTACGCGGGATCTGGGGCACGGCGGTCGGTCTCGCCGTCGCCGTGACGCTGGCCGTGGGCTCACTGGCCCTGGCCGGAAGCGGGTTCCCGCTCTTCCCGGACCGGCCCGACGCGGCCAGGGGTCCCGGTCAGCAGTGGGGGAGCGCCGAAGGGCGCAGCCACGTGGCAGGCGGACCCGGCAACACCGAGTCACCGACGTCGACACGGGCCAAGTACCCGCTGGAGCCCCCGCGGACCGCCCGGCCGGCGGTCCGGCCCAATATCGCCGAGGTCACCGCGCCGCCCGCCGCCGCGGCCACCGGATTCGACCGCGCGACCAGCACGGAGCTCGTCGCCGAGCGCGACGCCCGCAGCCGCACGTACGCCAACCAGGACGGCACCCGCACCACCGAGATCTCCCCCACGCCCCTCAACTACCGTGACGGCAAAGGCGACTGGCAGCCGATCGAGCCAGGGCTGACCGGACGCGGGAACACCGCCCGCGCGGGCGAGGGCGTCGCCGGATGGACCAACACCGCAGACTCCGTCCGCCTCCACCTCGCCGCCCGCGCCGACGCCCCGCGGCTCGCCGCCCTCACCCTCCCGACGGGCGAGTCCTTCTCCTACGCGCTGAGGGGCGCCGCGCCCGCACCCGGAAAGGCGGACGGCAGCCGGGTCAGCTACCGGCAGGTCCTGCCCGGCACCGATCTGTGGCTGGACTCGCAGGCCGGCGGGGTCAAGGAGACCCTGGTCCTGAACTCCGCCGCCGCCCCGGCCGAGTACGTCTTCCCGCTGGACCTCGACGGCCTCGACGCCACCGTCCGGGACGGCTCGGTCGTGCTCACCGGGTCCGACGGCCGCACCAGGGCCGTCATCCCGGCCGGGTTCATGACGGACGCCCGCGGCGCCACCTCGTACGCCGTCCGCTACACGCTCGTCGAAGGGGACGAAGGCCCGGCCCTGAAGGTGAACGCCGACCGCGACTGGCTCACCGACCCGGACCGGGCCTTCCCCGTCCGCGTCGACCCGTCCGTCGAGACCGGCGCCGCGTCCACCTCCATGTACGTGAGGGACGGCGGCCCCTCCGTGGTCGGCACCGACGAACTCCAGGTCGGCCGCGGTCCGTCCGGCGCGACCGCCTCCTACCTCGGCTTCCCCGGCCTCGACGAGCGGCTGCGCAACCACCGGATCTTCGGGGCGCAGCTCCAGATCGTGAACTTCGACTCCGCCTCCTGCAAGGCGCGGCCGGTCTCCGTCCACCCGGTGACCCAGTCCTGGGCGGCGGGCACCGGCACGGCCTACCCGGGCCCCTCGGTCGGCGGGGCGCTCGCCACCAGGTCGTTCGCGTACGGACACGTCGCCTTCGGCGCCTCGAAGTCCAACTGCCCCGCGGCCGGGGAGCTCTTCGACCTCGGCAGGGGCGGCCGCGACCTGGTCCAGCGCTGGGCCGACGGCACCCAGGCCAACAACGGACTGTCGCTGCGCGCCTCGGCGACCGACAGCCTCTCCTTCAAGAAGCTCACCGGCCACGCCACCGCGAACCCGCCGAAGCTGTTCGTCACGCACTCCCCGTACAGCGCCACGTACGCCTTCCCCAAGCCCGTCCCCGACCCGCCGGTGCTCCAGAACCAGGCCGGCAAGGTCAAGGTCACGGTCACGAACACCGGCGCCGAGACGTGGACCCCCGGCACCTACTACCTCGCGTACCGCGCGTACGACGCCAAGGGCAAGCTGGTCACCCAGCAGCGGACCGCCAACCTCACCGGCAGTGTCGCCCACGGGGCGAAGACCACCCTCGACGCCACCATCAAGGCGCTGCCCCCGGGCACGTACCTGCTCGACTTCACCATGGTCCGCACCGGCGGCAAGGTCTTCACCGACGAACAGGTACCGCCCGGCCGGCTCACCCTCCAGGTCTTCGACATCGCCCCGGTGGTCAAGGAGCAGTTCCCGCCCAACGGCTACCAGGCCCAGACCCTCACCCCGCAGCTGTGGGCCGCCGGCGTCGACATCGACGCCCCGCCCGGCTCCGCCCTCCAGTACAAGTACGAGATCTGCCAGGCGGACAAGGACGGCAAGCCGACCGGCTGCACCACCTCCGCCTACCAGACGGCGTCCGCCTACCCCGTCCCGGCCGGCCGGCTGAAGTGGGGCACCACCTACCTGTGGCGCGGCTTCGTCAAGGACGCCTCCAACGAGGTCCCCACCGCGCAGGTCGCCCTCGTCGCCGCCGTGCCGCAGCCCGAGATCACCTCACGGCTGTCCGAGGCACCCGGCAAGGAGTTCGACCCGAACGCCGGGAACTTCACCTCATCCGCGATCGACGCCTCCCTCACCACGACCGGGCCCGACCTGACCCTCGTCCGCACGTACAACAGCCTCGACCCGAGGCGTGACCTCGCCTTCGGCGCGGGCTGGTCGACCCGGTACGACATGCGGCTCACCCCCGACGACGACGGCAGCGGCAACGTCGTCATCCGCTACCCCGACGGCCAGGACGTCCGCTTCGGGAAGAACCCGGACGGCACCTTCGCCCCGCCGCCCGGCCGGTACGCCAAGCTCACCCTCGACGCCACGGCCGGCACCTACCGGCTCCAGGACAAGTCCGGCACCAGCTACGACTTCAGCACCGGCGGCCTGCTCGCGAAGATCACGGACGCCTCGTCGAACGTGGTCACGTACACCTGGTCCGGCGGGAGGATCCAGAGCGCCGCGCATCCCCGCAGCGGCCGCGCGCTGACCTTCACCTGGACCGGCTCCCACGTCACCGCGGTGTCGACCAACCCCGTCAACGGCGCCCCGCTCACCTGGTCGTACACCTACACCGGCGATCTGCTCGACACGGTCTGCGACCCGGCCGGCGGCTGCACCCGCTACGCGTACGGAACCGGCAGCCACTACGCCAGTACCGTCCTCGACTCCCGCCCCGAGTCCTACTGGAAGCTGGGCGAGGCCGAGGGAACCGCGGCCGACAGCGCGGTGGAGGCCAACCTCGCCAAGGACCGCGGCACCTCCACCGACGTCACCCTCGGTGCCGCCGGGGCGATACCCGGCGACCCGGGCACCGCGGCCGGCTTCAACGGCAGCACCTCCCGCGTCACGCTGCCCTCCGGCACCCTCAAGAAGAGCCGCGACGCGGCCGTCGAGGTGTGGTTCAAGACACCCGCCACCGGCGTCGGCGGGCCGCTCCTCGGCTACCAGAACAAGGCGTGGGGGACCGCCCCGGGGACCGGTGTGCCCGCCCTGTACGTCGGCAACGACGGCAAGCTGCGCGGCCAGTTCTGGACCGGGACCGCCGCCCCGATCACCGACCTCACCAAGAACGTCAACGACGGCAAGTGGCACCACGCCGTCCTCTCCGCCTCCGGCTCCACCCAGAGCCTCTACCTGGACGGGAAGCTCTCCGGCACCCTCACCGGCAAGCAGCTCGTCGCCGGCGACCTCACCCACAACCAGATCGGCGCCGCCCACGCCACCACACCCGCCTCCTGGCCCGGCTGGGGCAGCACCGCGGCCCGCTCCTTCGCCGGCACCATCGACGACGTCGCCGTCTACCACCACCCGCTGGGCGCGACGGCCGTCGCGGGCCACTACCGCGAGGGCACCCGTACCGCCGACGTCCTGACCCGGACGACGCTGCCCTCCGGCCGCACCGCGTCCGAGGTCACGTACGACACCGCCCGCGACCGCGTCCAGGAGTACACCGACCGCAACGGCGGGACCTGGAAGATCGGCACCCCCGCCGTCTTCGGCAACGACACGGACCTGCGCCGCACCGTCGAGGTCCACGACCCGGCGGACTCGCCGTACTTCTACGAGTACGACGGCCTGACCTCCCGGATGCTGCGCTACGGCGAACCGATGGCGCTCGGCGCCCGCGAGTCCGGCCCGTCGCCGAGCCCGTCGGACACCGACCCGCCGGCGGAGGTCTGCACCGAACCCGACCCGGGCGACCCGGCCTTCTGCACCAACCCGCCCGGCGACGGCGGCAGCGAACCCGACTTCATCCGGCACCCCGCCGACGGAGTGGCCATCCGCCTCTTCGCCTACGACGACAACGGCTTCCAGACCGGCATCACCAGCGAGAACGGCGACCGGGTCACCCTCGGCTACGACGACCGGGGCAACGTCACCAGCCGCACCACCTGCCGGACCAAGGACGACTGCCAGACCACGTACACCACCTTCCCCACCCCGGCCGGCGACATCGACCTGCGCGCCGACCAGCCCTCGCAGACCCTGGACGGCCGCTCCTCAGGACCCACCGACACCCGCTACCGCACCCAGTTCCAGTACGACACACGAGGACTGCTCACCCTGCAGACGGCGGCCGACGGCGGCACCGTCAGGAACACCTACACCACGGGCGCCGAACCGGCCGTCGGCGGCGGCAACGCGCCCACCGGCCTCCCGCTGACCTCGACCGACCCGCGCGGCAAGGTCACCCGCTACCTCTACTTCACCACCGGCGACCTCGCCCAGGTCACCGAACCCTCGGGCCTGGTCACGAAGTTCACCTACGACGCCCTGGGCCGCAAACTCACCGAGACGGCCGTCTCGGACGCCCAGCCCGCCGGTGCCACCGTCACCCTTGCCTACGACAAGCTGTCCCGGCTCGTCTCCACCACCGAACCCGCCGCCACCAACGTCGTCACCCGCACGCAGCACCAGCAGCGCACCGTCACCGGCTACGACGCCGACGGCAACACCGTGCGCACCGAGGTCAGCGACGTGCTCGGCGGTGACGCCCCCCGGGTGATGACCTTCGAGCACGACGCGTACGGGCGGCCGGAGAAGGTGACCGACGCCGAGGGCAGCGAGACCACCTACGGCTACGACGCGCTCGGCAACAAGACCTCGATGGTGGACGCCAACGGCAACCACTTCGACTACGTCTACACCGCGCGCAACATGATGGCCGAGACCCGGATGCGCGACTGGGACGACGACGGCGGGAACCCGGACTACACCGTCGTGCAGTCGTACGCGTACGACATGGGCGGCCGGGTCGTCCGCAACACCGACGCGATGGGGCGCGACCTCGTCTACGAGTACTTCGGCGACGACCTCCTCAAGTCCATGACCCTCAAGGGCTTCCACGACCCGGACGGCACCCGGCGGGACATCGTCGTCGAGTCCAACACCTACGACGGTGCGGGCAACGTCCTGACCGAGACGGCGGACAACGGCAAGCTCGTCACCGCGTACACCTACGACGCGGTCGGTCGCACCAAGTCCGAGGTCACCGACCCGTCCGGGCTCGCCCGCCGGACCACGTACAGCTACGACCTCGCGGGCAACGTGGAGACCACCGCGTCCAACGGCGCCCCGTCCAACGTGCCGTGGCCCACGAGTGCCACGCCCGAGACCGTCCGTTACGTCTACGACAACGCGGGCAACGCCGAGCAGGAGATCGTCCAGAACGGCACCGAGAGCCGCGCCACGGTCTACGCCTACGACCAGCGCGGACTCGTCACCGCCCGCACGGACCCGGCGGGCCACCGCACCGACTACGCCTACGACGAGGTCGGCCGCCCCCTCTCGGCCACCGCGCCCGCCGTGGCGACCGAGTCGGGCGGCTCGGCCCCCGTCACCTCCCGGCCCACCACCTACACCGGCTACGACAGCTTCGGCGCGGTCACCGAGTCCGTCGACGCGGCCGGCAACACCAACCGCACCACCTACGACCGGCTGGGGCGCGCCCTCACCGCCACCGCACCCGACTACCGGGCGCCCGGCACCACCGGGACGGTCACCCCGACGACCTCGCGGAGCTACGACGCGCTGGGCAACGTGGTCACCGCGACCGACCCGCTCGGCCGGGTCACCGAGTTCGGCTACGACCGGCAGAACCGGCTCACCACCAAGGACGTGCCCGTCGGCACGGACGACGAGCACGCCCGGTGGGCGTACACCTACACCCGCACCGGTGAACTCCTCACCGTCACCGGCCCGGACGGTGCCCGCGCCGAGACGACGTACGACGACCTGGACCGGCCCGTCACCACCACCACGATCGAACGCACCCCGCAGCCCGGCGCGTTCACCACCCGCAACGAGTACGACGACGCGGGCAACGTGGTCAGGCAGACCGCACCCGGCGGCGGCGTCAGCCTCTACGGCTACGACAGTCTCGGACAGCTCACCCGGGCGACCGACCCCGGCGGGGTGGTCACCCAGCTCGGCTACGACATGAGCGGGCGCGAGGTCCGCAGCACCGACGGTATGGGCCGCACCTCGGCCAAGCTCTTCGACGCCTTCGGCCAACTCGTGCAGGACTCCGACCTGGACACGGACAACAGCCCGCTGCGCAAGGTCGACTACGGCTACGACACCGCCGGCAACCTCACCACCTCCACCGACCCGCTGGGCCGCACCACCCGCTACGACTACGACGCCCTCGGCCGGCTGACCGGCCAGAGCGAACCGGTCTCCGCGACCGATTCCGTCACCACCTCCTTCGGGTACGACGCGCTCGGCAACCGCACCCGCTACACCGACGGCCGCGGCAACAAGACCCTCTACACGGTCAACACCCTCGGCCTGCCCGAGTCCGTCGTCGAACCGGAGACCGGCCGCGACCCGGCACCGCAGGACCGCACCTGGACCACCGCGTACGACGCCGCGGGCCAGGCCGTGCAGGTCACCGCACCCGGCGGTGTGGTCCGGACCCGCGGATACGACCGGGCCGGCCTCCTCGTCCACGAGACCGGCAGCGGCGCCGAGGCCGCCACCGCGGAGAAGACCTTCGGCTACGACGCGTCGGGCCGGCTGACGAAGGCCTCGTCCCCCGAGGGCGACAACACCTACGCGTACAACGACCGCGGCTCGCTGACCGAGGCGAAGGGGCCGTCCGGCGACGCGACCTACACCTACGACTCCGACGGCCTCCTCACCTCCCGCACGGACGCCGCCGGCACGGCCGACTTCGGCTACGTCCGCAGACAGCTGACCTCGGCCACGGACCCGCTGACCGGCGCCGCCCAGACCTACCGCTACGACGGGGCGGGGTCCGTCAAGGAGATCGGCTACGGCGCCGGCCAGTCCCGCACCTTCGACTACGACGAGCTGGGCCGGATCGACACGGACACCGTCAGGAACAGCGGCGGCGCCACCATCGCGGCCACCGACTACGGATACGACACCGACGACCACCTCACCTCCAAGGAGACCACCGGCACGACCGGAGCCGGGGAGAACACCTACGGCTACGACGACGCCGGACGCCTCACCTCCTGGACCGAGAACGGCACCACCACCGAGTACGGCTGGGACGACAGCGGCAACCGGACCCGCAACGGCGACAAGACCGCCACCTTCGACGAACGCAACCGGCTGCTGTCGGACGGGGACTACACCTACGACCACACCCCGCGCGGCACCCTGGCCGGTCGCACCAGCTCCGGGATGACGGAGGAGTTCACCTTCGACGCCTTCGACCGCCTGACGAAGGCGGGGGAGTCCGGCACCGAGTACACCTACGACTCCCTGGACCGGGTGGCCTCCCGCGACGGGGCGGACTTCAGCTACGCGGGCCTCGCCCCCGACCCGGTCAAGGACAACAACTCCACCTATGGCAGGGGTCCGTCCGACGAACTGCTCTCGGTCGCCGAGGGCACCGGAGCGGCGCAGTTCACGGTCTCGGACAAGCACGGGGACGTGGTCGGAGACCTGTCGGCGACCGACGGCTCGGCCACCGCGCTGACCGGCTCCACGGCCTTCGACCCGTTCGGGCAGCCGTCCGCGGAGAACGCGGGGCAGCCGGGCACCGCGGGCAACGCCGGCTACCAGGGCGACTGGACCGACCCTGACACCGAGCAGGTGAACATGGGGGCGCGCTGGTACGACCCCGCCACCGGGGCGTTCGACTCCAGGGACTCCTACACCTACGCCTCCGGAGCCTCGGTCCTCGCCAACCGGTACACCTACGGCGCGGGTTCACCGATGGACTACTCCGACCCGGACGGGCACTGGCCCAGCTGCGGCTGGTGCAAGAAGGCGTACAACAAGGTCAAGAACAACAAGTACGTCCGGGCCGCCGTCAAGACGGCCAAGACCATCGTGAAGGCGGTCGTCTACACGGTCCGCCATCCCGTCTCCGCCCTGCGCAAGGCCCTCAGCTACGCGGGCAAGGTGGCGAGCTACATCTACCGCAAGTCCGGCCTCAAGACGATCGTCGACGCCGGTGTGCGGATCGCCAAGAGCGTCGGACGCAGTACCGGGGCCACCCAATGGGCCCGGGAGAAGGCGGCCGAGGCGCGCCGGATCTACCACGAGACACGGGCCGCGGTCAGCCGCAAGGCCCGGGAGGCGGCGGCGTTCGTCGCGAAGCACAACCCGATCCCCGACATCGTGGCCGCGGCCCGGCCGCTCATGGCGGTGGCCAAGGCGATCGTGACGGCCGATCCCAATCTGCCGGCAATCCTCGTCGGCGCGGCCAGGAACGTGATCGCGGACGTGGCGAAGGCGACGGACGCCATCCGCGAGGCCGTGGTCGAACAGGTCGGCGCCGTCGTCGAGACGGTCCGTGACTCCGTGGACTGGGGCGCGGTGTGGGAGGGCGTCAAGACGGTCGGCAACGTCGTCGGGGACGTCACGGGCTTCAACGACATCAGGGACTGCGTCACCACCGGCGACATGGAGGCCTGCGCCTGGGCCGTCGCGACGGTGGCCGGTGTCGCCCTCGGCGGAGTCGGCGCGGGCGCGGTCCGGGCGGCCAAGGCGGGCCGGATGGCGACGAAGGCCGCGAAGTACGCGGACGACATCGCGAAGGCCGCGAAGAAGGCCGACGACACCCTGGACCGCGTCGAGTCGGCGGTTGAATGCGCCCAGCTCGCCTCGGACCTGGTGGGCAACAGCTTCGTGCCGGGTACCGACGTGCTGATGGCCGACGGCAGCCGGCAACCGATCGAACGGGTCGAGGCGGGCGACCGGGTCCGGGCCACCGACCCCACCACCGGGAAGACCTCGACCCAGGAGGTCACGGCCACCATCAAGGGGAAGGGCCAGAAGAAACTGGTCCGCCTGACCCTCGACACGGACGGCGACAGGGGCGAGGCGACCGACACCCTGACCGCGACCGCCGGCCACCCGTTCTGGGTCCCGTCCGCCCGCAAGTGGCTGAAGGCCGGGGAACTGAAGCCGGGCCAGTGGCTGGAGACCGGCTCCGGCACCCGCGTCCAGGTGGCCGCGGTCCGCGCCTGGACCCAGCAGGCGGCGGTCTACAACCTGAGCGTGGCCCGGGCGCATACGTACTATGTGGCGGCGGGGGCCACGCCGGTTCTGGTTCACAACTGTCTTTCGGCCAGCCCCCATACGCTGGAGCGCACGGAATCGCTGGAAGGCGCGTTCTCCCGGCAGCATGTGGACGAGATCGCCGACAGCATGAGCCGCGACGGATGGAGCGGGGACCCCATCGAGGTCCTTGAACACAATGACCGCAAGTATGTGATCAACGGACACCACAGGGTCGCCGCCGCCAAGAAGGCCGGGATCGATGTCCAGTACCGTTCGCTCAGCCTCGAAGAGGTGCAGGCCTACGGCTACAAGGATGTGGATCAGGTGATCTGGTCGGCGGTCGAGGTCGGCCGGGACTTTCCCACGAACCGCAGAGGGCGGCGCAGATGAGCGGTACCGGGGAGGAGGCGGAGGCCACGGTCGCCGCGTTCCTGGCGGACCTGCGCCGCATCAGGCAGGGCCTGCTGTGCGAGTACCCGGAGTTCTCCGGGCTGGCGGCTGTCCTGAGCGGCGTACGGTCGGGCGGCCTTCCCCGCCGGGGCCGGACGGCCGAAGGGTTCGCCTACTCGGTGCACGGACGGGGCTGCCTGCTCCTGGCCCCGGACGGCACGGAGATCGATGTGGATCTCCTGCCGAACGGGCACGAGGCCTTCGACGTCTGGAGGCTGGGCCGGGCCGGGACGAGCCGGGGCACTCCGCCCTTTCCCGACGACGCCACGCTGCTGAGCGCGTGCCGCCGCCTCGTCGACCGGGGTCTTCTGACCGAACCCGAACCCGGCTGGTTCGCCCTCACCGCTCCACAGCGGTAGACAGGCCCCGCCGCTCCGCGGCGGGGCCTGTCGTCGACCTGTGCTCCGTGGTTTCCGCCCCCGACGCCGCGCGGGCCCCCACGCGGCGCCCACCCGCCCCCGCGTCAGCCCGCCGCGGCCCGCTTCAGGGTGCGGGCCTTGCGGGCGAGCCGGCGGACCGTCGCGTTGCGCGGGATGAACGCGAGCTGTGCGGGGATGGCGCCGGGCAGGCCCAGTGCGGTCAGCCGGCGCCGTTTGAAGTAGCGCCAGAGGCTGTCGTGGTGCCGGCTGAGGTAGCGCTCGGCGTCGGGGCGCAGCGCGGCCTGGATCTGCGGCTGCATGGCGTACCCGACCGCGGCGAGGAGACCCGTGGGCTCGCCCCGGACCTCCTCGGCGGACGGCAGCGACCAGCCGGTGACCGCGGCCGGGTCCTCCAGGTCGGGCAGCAGCGCGTCGACGATCGTCAGGGGGACGCGGTTGCTGTTCTGGTACGGGGTGAGCTGCTCCAGCAGCGGGCCGGTGCCGACGCGGGCGACCGGGAGCCCGTAGAACGAGGCGGCGGTCAGCAGCGCGGTGGAGAAGCAGCCGACGACCAGCGCGGGACGCATGGTGTCGAACAGTGTCTCGGCCAGGACCGGGCTGTCGAGCACGGTGAGTTCGGCGCCGAGCCGCTCCGCCTCCAGCTCCAGCGCCCGCGCCCAGTGGGCCGGCGCGCTGGGGTGCGGCTTGAAGACGACCCGGCGGTGGCCGAGGGCGACGGACCCGCGCAGCATCCGCGCGTGCAGGTCCTCCTCCTGCTGGGGCGTGAGGATGCCCAGCGTGGAGAGGTACTGGCCGAGCAGCAGCGCCGGTCCGGGGCCCCCGTCGTCGTCGGGCAGGTCCGCCGGCCCCGGGAGTTCGCCCAGCACCTTCAGGAAGACGTCCGTCGGCACGATCTCCGGCTCCACGCCGAACTCGGTGAGCAGCAGCGGCCGCAGGCCCGGTACCAGGTCCAGGTGGAGCAGCCGGCGGATGCGGGTGCCGACCAGCTGGTCGAGCTTGCTGCGGGTCGGTCCGTAACTCATCAGCCCGTCGGCGTAGATGTGCACCGGGCTGTCGCCGAAGACCGTGGTGAGGGCCTGGGCGGGGTTGGCCTGGATGGACTCGCAGGCGATCTCGACCGGTTCGTCGCCGAGGTCCCAGGCCTGCCGCACGGCCCGCTCCCAGAGCGAGGCGTCCTGCTCCCGGGGCGACCAGCCGGCGGGGTGGAACGGCCGGATGAAGTCGTTCCAGGACCGCACCGTGTCGAACTCGGACGCCAACTGCTCGAATCCGGGCCGCCGGTGCAGTGGGGTCCCCAGCTCGGGGGAGGGCGAGGTGTCGCTCACGACGAGGATGCGCCGGTGCTCGGAGCGCGGACCGAACTGGCCCGCGCGCAGGGCCGCGACCAGGGTGGCGACCGCGTACTGCGTGCACGCGGAGAAGATCTGGGTGGTGGACCGGCCGACCGGCGCGGTGTACGTGCTGCCGGGCATCAGGCCGCGACCTCCCGGGAGACGGAACGGCGGCGGACCCGCCGCAGCTGGCCCGCGCGGCGGTCGCCCAGCGAATTCAGCGTATCGGCGAGAATTTCCTGCGGCATGCGCCGCAGGGAAGCCGCGCTCATGGAGCGCAATTTCCGGGCCACTGCTGGTTCGAACCTTTCGATGGATTCCAAGTGGTGCGCCATGACCGCGCAATAGGTGCGCACCGCCTTGGGCAGCAGCCGGTCCGCCTCCGGATCCCGGGCCGTTTCCTCCAGGACCTGGTCGAATGCCCGGATGAAGTCCAGCTGGCGCACATCTCCGATCTGGGTGAGCGAGGACGCCACCCCGCGCCGGTAGAAGACGCCCGGCAGGCCGACCACCGCGAACGATTCCGCCTCACGGTGCAGCCGCCAGATCCAGGGCCGGTCCTCCGCGGTGCGCAGCCCGTCCCGGAACCGCAGCACCCCCGAGTCCGCGAGCCGCCGGTGATAGGCCCCGGCCCAGGCGTACGCGTAGTCGACGGGCGTCGACCGGTCGGACGGCAGGATCACGTCGCGCGGGTTCAGGACGGTGTCGCGCAGACCGTGCGGGACCCGGTGCACGGTGCGCACCCGGTCCGTGAACTGCACGTGGTCCGTACGGACGAAGTCGCATCCCAGCCCCGTGATGGCGGCCAGCAGCCGCTCGTAGTGGCCGGGCACGACCCAGTCGTCGCCGTCGAGGAAGGTGAGGTACTCGCCGCGCGCCGCGTCGATACCAGTGTTGCGTGCGGTGGCCAGGCCCCCGTTCCTCTCGTGTCCGACCAGGACGGCACCCGGGATCTCGAGCTCGGCGCGCCGGAGGATCTCCAGGGTCCCGTCGGTCGAACAGTCGTCGACGAGGATGAATTCGAAATCATCACGGGCATTGGCCCGCAGACTTCGCAAGGTATCGGGGGCATAGGCCCGTACGTTGTAGAACGGCACGATGACGGAGAGCTTAACCACGCGTCACACGCTAGGCGGAGGTCCGGCATTTGCCCTTGACCTGATGGGGACGGCAGGTGAACGACGAATGTCGAAGTGATGAACCAGGTCCATTCCTCACCGGGAGCGGGGCATTTGTGAGGGTGATTCGCCAAGCGTCGGCGGGCTGTTAACCCGCTGTTGCCATCGCGTTGGGCCGCCCATCGAAATGCCTTCCTAAGTTTTGGGACGTGCCCCCACGTACCGAAAAGACGAGCGCTCTCCGGGTCGCCGTCCTCGCCGACTCCGACACCCGATGGAAGTGGGGCGCGCTCACCGCGCGCCGGCTGACCACGGGCGACGGAAGCGCGTCCACGCCGCCCGCGCAGATCAGCGGACTGCTGCTCCGCGGCCGGGCGACGCCGACACCCCGACAGCTCGCCGAGGTCGGCGACGTCGGCATCGACACCGACCGGGTGCGCGAGGTGACGGCCGTCGAATTCCTGCACGCCGTGCGGGACGAGGGGTACGACCTCGTGGTCCTCGCCCTCGTCGGCGGGGCAGTCCAGGCGATGGTGCACGGCCTCGCGGCCCTCCGGCTGCCGGCCCGGCCCGTCGTCGTCACCGGTTACGTCGGCGTCGTCTACGAGAAGCTCGCCGACGGACTGCTGCTGCGGCACGGCGCCGACGTCGTCCTCGCCAACTCCCGCCACGACGCGGAGCGCTTCCGCGCGGTGTACGAGGGAGTGGGCGCCGACGCGTCGGCCGTCACGGAGGCCGCCCTGCCGTTCCTCGGCGGCGCCCCGCACACCCCCGAACAGGGCCGCGACACCGTCGTGTTCGCCGCCCAGCCCTCCGTACCGGCCTCCCGCGCCGACCGTACGTACCTGCTGCGCAGGCTCGTCGAGCACGCCAGGCTGCACCCGCGGCGCGAGGTGCTCCTGAAGCTGCGCTCCAGGCCGGGCGAGCACACCACGCACATCGAGGAACTCCCCTACCAGCGGCTCGCCGAGCGGCTGCCCGGCGGACTCCCGCCCAACTTCCGCCTCGTGTACGGGCACATGGGCGAGGTCCTGGACCGCACCGACCTGCTGGTCACCGTCTCCTCGACCGCCGCCCTGGAATCCCTGCACCGGCGCATCCCCACCGCCGTCCTCACCGACCTCGGGGTGCGCGAGACCCTCGGCAACCACCACTTCATCGGCTCCGGCCTGCTCACCTCCTGGGACCACCTCGACGGCGGCGCCCACCCGGAGCCCGACCCCGCCTGGCTGGCCGGCCAGGGCGTCGCCGCCGACGGCAGCTACGGAACGGCCTACGACACCGCCCGCGCCCGGGCCACCGCCCTGCTCGCGCAGGACCGGCTGCCGGACCTCGCGCCCTACTACACACCCGCCACCGCTCCCGGCTACCTCCCGGGCATCCTCGCCCGCCACCACCTGGCCCCCGACGGCCACCCGCTGCCGGGCGCCGCCGGGCCCCGGGAGACCGGCCGGGTCAGGGGAGCGGTGCGCGAGGCGGTCCGCGACGCGGCCCGGGGCGCGTACCGCCACGGCGTCCAGCGGGTCGCCCCGGTCATCCGCCGGATGGGCGAGCTGTGAACACCACCACCGGAACTCTTCCTGGAGCAGCGATGACGCAGCCCACCAAGCAGCCCACCGTGCTCGCCGTGATCCCCGCCCGCGGCGGATCCAAGGGCGTCCCCGCCAAGAACCTCGCCCAGGTCGGCGGTGTCCCGCTCGTCGTCCGCGCGGTCCGCGCCTGCCTCGCGTCGGGCGAGGTGACGGACGTCGTCGTGACGACCGACGCCCCGGCCGTCGCGCAGGCGGCCCGCGCCGCCGGCGAGAGCCTCGGCGAATCGGCCCGGGTGCACTGCGTCCAGCGCCCCGAGGCCATCGCCGGCGACACCGCGACCAGCGAGGCCGCCGTCCTGCACGCGCTGGACACGTACGAGGCCGAGCACGGCCGGAGCGTGGACGTCGTCCTGCTCGTCCAGTGCACCAGCCCCTTCGTCGCCCGCGAGGACATCGACGGCGTCGCCGCCGCGGTCGCCCGCGAAGGCGCCGACACGGCCGTCACCGTCGCCCCGTTCCACGGCTTCCTGTGGCGCGACGGCAGCGCGGTCGAGGACCACAACTACGGCGTCAACCACGACAAGGCCGTCCGCCCGCGCCGCCAGGACCGTCCCGAGGACCTCCTCGAAACGGGCGCCGCCTACGCGATGGACGCGGCGGGCTTCCGCACCCACCGCCACCGCTTCTTCGGCCACACCGCCCTGGTGCGCACCGACCCGGCCCGCGTCCTGGAGATCGACGACCCGCACGACCTGGCCCGCGCCCGCGCCCTGGCCCCGCTCCTGGACCCGGCACCGCTGCCCACCCGCGAGGACATCGACGCCGTCGTCCTCGACTTCGACGGCACCCAGACCGACGACCGCGTCCTCATCGACTCCGACGGACGCGAGACCGTCGCCGTCCACCGCGGCGACGGGCTCGGCATCGCCGCCCTGCGCAAGGCGGGCGTCCCCCTCCTGATCCTCTCCACGGAACAGAACCCGGTCGTCGCCGCCCGCGCCCACAAGCTCCGCGTCCCCGTCCTGCACGGCATCGACCGCAAGGACCTCGCGCTCAAGCAGTGGTGCGACGAGCAGTCCATCGCCCCCGAACGCGTCCTGTACGTCGGCAACGACGTCAACGACCTCCCCTGCTTCGCACTCGCCGGCTGGCCCGTCGCCGTCGCGAGCGCGCACGACTCGGTACGCGCCGCCGCGCGCGCCGTGACGAAAACCCCCGGCGGCTTCGGCGCCGTCCGCGAGATCGCGGCCTGGCTGCTGGGCCCCACCCTCACCACTCCCACCCTCACCACCCCCGCCAAGTAAGTAAGGAACACCCTCATGAGCACCTCCCGACTGCGCACACTCGGCGACCGCACCGCGGGCCCCGGCCACCCCGTCTACGTCACCGGCGAGATCGGCATCAACCACAACGGCGACCTCGACAACGCCCTCAAGCTGATCGACGTGGCCGCCGAAGCCGGCTGCGACGCCGTCAAGTTCCAGAAGCGCACCCCCGAGATCTGCACCCCGCGCGACCAGTGGGACATCGAGCGCGACACCCCCTGGGGCCGGATGACGTACATCGACTACCGCCACCGCGTCGAGTTCGGCGAGACCGAGTACCGCGCCATCTCCGAGCACTGCGCCGAGCGCGGCATCGACTGGTTCGCCTCCCCGTGGGACACCGAGGCCGTCGCCTTCCTGGAGAAGTTCGACGTCCCCGCCCACAAGGTCGCCTCCGCGTCCCTCACCGACGACGAGCTGCTGCGCTCGCTGCGCGCCACCGGCCGCACGGTGATCCTCTCCACCGGCATGTCGACCCCGCGCCAGATCCGCCACGCGGTCGAGGTCCTCGGCTCGGACAACATCCTGCTCTGCCACGCCACGTCGACGTACCCGGCGAAGGCCGAGGAGCTGAACCTGCGCGTCATCAACACCCTCCAGCAGGAGTACCCCAACGTCCCGATCGGCTACAGCGGCCACGAGACGGGCCTGCAGACCACCCTCGCGGCCGTCGCGCTCGGCGCCGCGTTCGTCGAGCGCCACATCACCCTCGACCGCGCCATGTGGGGCTCCGACCAGGCCGCGTCCGTCGAGCCGCAGGGCCTGACCCGCCTGGTCCGCGACATCCGCACCATCGAGGCGTCCCTCGGCGACGGCGTCAAGAAGGTGTACGAGTCGGAGCTCGGCCCGATGAAGAAGCTCCGCCGGGTCCCGGGCGTCGTGGCGGAGAGCGGCGAGACGGCCCAGGCCGCCGAGCCGGTCGCGGTCTGACGGGCAGACCGGTGAACCTCGCCTTCGTCGAGAGCCCGGTCCAGCTCCTGAACGTCCTGGAGTGGGCCTACACAGAGGGAGGCGGCGGCCGTGTCGTCGCGGACGTCACCGTCGTCGTCCTCCCTCCGGTCGACCCGATGTCGCGCGGTCAGCTGCGCCGGATGGCGGAGCTGGCCCGCGACGAGGGCATCACCGTGCGCTGGCAGGAGGCGCGCGGCGACTCGGGCACCCCCCTGAAGTCGCTGCGCGCCCTCACCAAGCTCGTGCGCAACGCCGACCACATCGTCATCGGCGACCCGTTCTCCCGTTACGTACAGCTCCTGCTCACCCTGGTCCGCCCCCGCCGGCTCACCGTGGTCGACGACGGCACCGCCACCATGGAGTTCGTCACCCAGATGACCCGCGGCGAACGCCTCACCCGCTGGCACCGCCGCGGCGGCTCCGGCCCCCGCGACCTGGCCCTGGCCCCGGTCTCGGCCACCGCCCGCCGCCGCTTCACCCCGTCCGCGGCGCGCGAGGTCGAACTCTTCACCGCGATGCCGGTGATCCCGCCGCCCGGCATCAGCCTCATCCCCAACACGTTCTCCTGGACCCGCTCCCGCTTCGGCCCGCCGCTGCTCACCAAGGGCGCGGACCTGGTCGGCACCTCACTGGTCGAGACCGGCGTCGTCGACCGCGCCCCCTACCTGGAGGCGGTCGCCGCCCTGGCCCGCACCCACGGCGCCACCCGCTACTTCGCCCACCGCCGCGAGTCCACCGAGAAGCTCCACGCCCTGGAGGCCGCCACCGGTCTGGAGATCGTCCGCCCCGACCTCCCCCTGGAACTCATCGCCCGCCGCGGCCCCATCGGCCGCACGGTCCTGAGCTTCCCCTCCACGGTGGTCCACACCCTGCCGCTGGCCCTGGTCGGCACCGAGGTCAAGGTCGCGGTCTGCGACATCGCCCCGGAATGGCTCCGCGAAACGGCGTCCCCGAGAGCCCAGGGCTTCCTGGCCGGCGTCACGGAGACGGCCCGCGACGTCCAGCGGCTGGCACCCTGGCGCGCCACGGCGGTGACGACGGAGGCGTGAAAAGGGAGGGGGTGGACGCGGCCGGTCGGCGTCACCCGGTCGCGCGGTCCGGGGGTCAGTACCGCCCCAGGCGGCCGGGCAGTTTACCCACGCTGCGGCAGCGCCACACGCCGTGACCCGGTCATTTATTCGTCTATGTGGCTGAACTTTTCTTGTTTCATGGTCAGTTGGAGGGGGAACAGCCTTACCCTTCACCAGTGAACCACTCGACGTCCCGCGTTTGCGAAGCCCAGCCGCTCACGGAGAAGGCCCTGCCCGGCACGCTGCCCGAAGCGCTGCGCGCCGAGCTGATCGCCTTCCGTCGTGATCTGCACATGCACCCCGAGCTCGGCAACCAGGAGTTCCGCACCACCGCGGCCATCAAGGCCCGGCTGGAGCTGGCCGGGCTCGTGCCGCGGGTGCTCGCCTCCGGGACGGGGCTCATGTGTGACGTCGGGACGCGGGACGGGTCGACGCCGCCGATGCTCGCGCTGCGGGCCGACATCGACGCGCTGCCGATCCCGGACACCAAGGCGGGCGTCCCGTACCGCTCCACCGTCCCCGACCGGGCGCACGCCTGCGGGCACGACGTCCACACCACCACCGTCCTCGGCGCCGGCCTCGTGCTCGCCGAGCTCGACCGGCAGGGACTGCTGCCCAGTCCGGTGCGGCTGATCTTCCAGCCGGCCGAGGAGGTGCTGCCCGGCGGGGCGCCCGACGCGATCGAGTCCGGGGTGCTGGAAGGTGTCGGGCGGATCATCGGGGTGCACTGCGACCCGAAGGTCGACGTGGGGCGGATCGGGCTGCGGGCCGGGGCGATCACCTCCGCCTGCGACCGGCTGGAGGTGTCCCTGGACGGGCCCGGCGGCCACACCGCCCGCCCGCACCTGACCACGGACCTGGTCACCGCCGCCGCGAAGGTGGTCACCGAGGTCCCCGCGCTGCTGGCCCGCCGGGCCGACGCACGGGCCGGGCTCGCGCTGACCTGGGGGCGGCTGGAGACCGGGCACGCCTGCAACGTCATCCCGCAACACGCCGAACTGTCGGGCACGGTTCGCTGCCTGGACCTGACGGCGTGGCGCGAGGCGCCGGACCTGGTGCACGCCGCGATCGACGAGGTGGCCGGGATGCACCGCGCCAAGACGGTGATCAACTACATCCGGGGTGTCCCGCCGGTGGTGAACGACGCGGCCGCGATCGATCTGCTGGCCGGCGCGATGTCCGCCCGCCGCGGATCGTATGCGATCGAGGACACCGAACAGAGCCTGGGAGGGGAGGACTTCTCCTGGTATCTGGAGCACGTGCCGGGCGCGATGGCGCGGCTCGGGGTGCGGACGCCCGGCGACACGCGCGGGCTGGACCTGCACCGGGGCAACTTCGACGCGGACGAGGAGGCGATCGCCGTAGGGGTGGAGCTGTTCACCGCTTCCGCTCTGCTTCACGGCAACCATCCGTAACCGGACAGGTCACCCCCGGTTCGCGACGATCCGATAACGGCTTCCGTACAGGGCTTTATCTGACATCTACGCGCGTTACGATCGCCGCGAAACCAGCGCCGGAAGAGGCGCTTCGGTCAGGTTTGAAGGAGCCTTCCCTTGCGCCGGGTATCCAAGATCACCGCAGCTTGTGCCGTTACCGCGGCGCTGGCACTCACCGCCACCGCGTGCGGCAGCTCGTCGGACGAGAGCAGCAGCTCCGACGACGGCCAGATGAAGATCGGCATGGCCTACGACGTCGGCGGCCGTGGCGACAACTCGTTCAACGACTCCGCCGCCCGCGGCCTCGACAAGGCCAAGGCCGAGTTCGACGCCCAGACGAAGGAGCTCACCGCCAAGAACGGTGAGACCCCCGCCGACCGCGAGCAGCGTCTGCAGTCGCTGGCCGAGGGTGGCTACAACCCGGTGATCGCCGTCGGCTTCGCGTACAAGGACGCGGTCGACAAGATCGCCCCCAAGTACCCGAAGGTCAACTTCGGCCTGGTCGACTCCGTCGCCGACGCGAAGAACGTCGACTCGATCGTCTTCACCGAGGAGCAGGGCTCGTACCTCGCCGGTGTCGCGGCCGCCCTGAAGTCCAAGGACGGCAAGGTCGGCTTCATCGGCGGTGTGGACCTTCCGCTGATCAAGAAGTTCGCCGCCGGTTTCCAGCAGGGCGTCAAGGACACCAAGCCCGCGGCCACGGTGCAGATCCAGTACCTGTCCACCGGTTCGGACCTGTCCGGCTTCGGCAGCCCCGACAAGGGCAAGGCCGCCGCCAAGGGCATGCTCGACAAGGGCGTCGACGTCATCTTCGCCGCTGCGGGCGGCTCGGGTGCCGGTGCGATCGAGGCCGTCGCCGGCCAGAAGGGTGCCTGGGCCATCGGCGTCGACTCCGACCAGGCCCTGGACCCGGCGCTCTCCAAGTACAAGGCGTCGATCCTGACCTCGGTCGTCAAGAACGTCGACACCGGCGTCTTCGACCTGGTCAAGTCCGTCAAGGACGGCAAGCCGCTGACCGGCACGCAGACGTACTCCCTGGCCAAGGGCGGCGTCAGCCTGACCACCACGGGTGACCACCTCAAGGACATCCAGACCCAGCTCGACGCGGCGAAGAAGAAGATCGTCGACGGCACCATCACGGTCAAGACCACGACCTGATCCGTCCCGTAGATCGGGGCCCGGACGAGTGGCTTCGGCCGCCCGACCGGGCCCCGATCGCGTACCCCCGCACCGGGGGTCACCGGCCCCGGTCCGCCACCTGTGATCAGGTGGCCAACGATTCGGTGGCGCTACGCGCGTAGCTCCGGCTCGGGCGCGGTACCTTTTTCCGCCCCCCGCTCACGCCTTCCCGTTTCCGCCCCACCGCCTCCGCCCTCCGCTCCTGCCAAGGAGAGTGCGCCATCAACGCGTCCACCAGTCCTCATGCCGTGGAGCTCCGCGGCATCACCAAGCGGTTCCCCGGGGTCGTGGCCAACCACGACATCGACATCACCGTGCGCCGCGGCACCGTCCACGCTCTCGTCGGTGAGAACGGCGCCGGCAAGTCCACTCTGATGAAGATCCTGTACGGCATGCAGAAGCCGGACGAGGGCACCATCGCGGTGGACGGCGAACAGGCCACGTTCTCCAACCCGGGCGACGCCATCGACCGCGGCATCGGCATGGTGCACCAGCACTTCATGCTCGCCGACTACCTCACCGTGCTCGAGAACGTCGTCCTCGGCTCCGAGAAGCTGTACGGCATCGGCGACCGGGCCCGCGCGAAGATCCGGGAGATCTCCGACGCCTACGGTCTCGGGGTCCGCCCGGACGCCATGGTCGAGGACCTCGGTGTCGCCGACCGCCAGCGCGTGGAGATCCTCAAGGTCCTCTACCGCGGCGCCCGCACCCTGATCCTCGACGAGCCCACCGCCGTCCTCGTACCGCAGGAGGTCGAGGCGCTCTTCGACAACCTGCGCGAGCTCAAGGCCGAGGGCCTGACGGTCATCTTCATCTCGCACAAGCTGGGCGAGGTCCTGTCGGTGGCCGACGAGATCACCGTCATCCGGCGCGGCACGACGGTCGGCACCGCCGACCCGGAGCACACCACCACCAAGCAGCTCGCCGAGCTGATGGTCGGCAGTGAGCTGCCCTCCCCGGAGACCCGCGAGTCGACCGTCACCGACACCCCGATGCTGACCGTCGACGGGCTGCGGCTGACCGCGACCGACCCGGACGGGGTGGTGCGGGCCGTCCTCGACGGCATCACCTTCACCATCCACAAGGGCGAGGTCCTCGGCATCGCGGGCGTCGAGGGCAACGGACAGTCCGAACTGGTCGACGCCATCATGGGCATGCGCACCCTCGACGCCGGCTCCCTCGCCCTGGACGGCACGGACATCTCCCGTACGCCGACGCGCAAGCGCCGCGAGGACGGCATGGCCGTCATCCCCGAGGACCGCCACCGGCACGGACTGCTGCTGGAGGCCCCGCTCTGGGAGAACCGCATCCTCGGCCACGTCACCGAGCGCCCCAACAGCAAGGGCGCCTTCCTCGACCTGAAGGCGGCCCGCGCCGACACCGAGCGGATCGTGCGCGAGTACGACGTGCGCACCCCCGGCATCGAGGTCACCGCGGCCTCCCTGTCCGGCGGCAACCAGCAGAAGCTGATCGTCGGCCGCGAGATGAGCCACTCGCCCAAGCTCCTGATCGCCGCGCACCCCACCCGGGGCGTGGACGTCGGCGCGCAGGCCCAGATCTGGGACCAGATCCGCGAGGCGCGCCGCGAGGGACTCGCGGTGCTGCTGATCTCCGCCGACCTCGACGAGCTGATCGGGCTCTCCGACACCCTGCGCGTCATGTACCGCGGCCGGCTGGTCGCGGACGCCGACCCGGCCTCCGTCACCCCCGAGGAGCTCGGCTCGGCGATGACCGGCGCGGCCAGCGGCCACCTCGAAGCGCCGGAGGAAACCCCGGCGGAGGAAACCCCGGCGGCGGAGCCCCAGGCTCCGGAGAAGTCGCTGCGCCCCGCGGACTCACCGGCACCGGACGAATCGGCCGCCGACCGCACCGACACCGACCCCCGGGACGGGGGAGAGGACCGATGAAGAAGATCGACAAGGAGCGGCTGCTCCTGGGGATCGCGGCCCCCGTACTCGCGATCGTGGTCGCCTTCCTGGTGACGGCACTCGTGCTCGCCGCCACCGGCAAGGAGCCCTTCAGCGCCTTCGGCATCATGTTCGACTACGGCCTGAAGTCGGACAGCCAGGTCTACATCCTCAACAAGGCGACGACGTACTACCTCGCGGGTCTCGCGGTGGCCGTCGGCTTCCGGATGAACCTCTTCAACATCGGCGTCGACGGCCAGTACCGCCTCGCCGCCTTCTTCGCCGCGGCGGTCGGCGGCGCGCTGACCCTGCCCGGCGCCCTCCAGATCCCGCTGATCATCCTCACCGCGATGATCGTCGGCGCGATGTGGGCCGGTATCGCCGGTGTCCTCAAGGTCACCCGGGGCGTCAGCGAGGTCGTCTCGACGATCATGCTGAACGCCATCGCGACCGCGATCATCGGCTATCTGCTCCAGCAGGGCCGCCTCGGCCACCTCGACGAGGCCGGCACCAAGATCTCCACCAAGCCGCTGCCGGAGTCCTCGCACTTCTTCGAGTTCCCGACCACCCCGACACCCGTCTGGGGCTTCATCGTGGTCGCGGTCGTCGCGGGCATCGCGTACTGGTTCACGCTCTCGCGCACCCGGTTCGGCTTCGACCTGCGCACCGTCGGCCAGTCCGGATCCGCGGCCCAGGCCAGCGGGGTGAACGTCAAGAAGATGGTCGTCACCTCGATGCTCATCTCCGGCGCGGTCGCCGGTCTCATCGGCATGCCGACCCTGCTCAACGACAGCTACGAGTACAGCGGCGACTTCCCCGTCGGCATCGGCTTCACCGGCATCGCCATCGCCCTCCTCGGCCGCAACCACCCCATCGGTATCGCGCTCGGCGCACTGCTCTGGGGCTTCCTGGAACGCGGCACCGGAAAGCTGGAGTTCGAGGGGTACGACAAGGAGATCGTCGGCGTCATCCAGGGCGTCATCGTCCTGTGCGTCGTCATCGCCTACGAAGTCGTCCGCCGCTACGGACTCAAGCGCCAGCAGAGCAAGGTCGGCGCGGAACTCGCCGCACAGGCCGCCCGTAACTCCGACCAGCAGGAGGTGTCGGCGTGACCGTCACGGCGACTTCCACCCCGCCCCCCGCGGCCCCCAAGGTCTCCGGCGGCAAGAGCGGCCGCACCCGCCTCTCGTTCCCCGTCATCCTGCTGATCATCGCGGGCGTGCTGCTCGCGCTGTCCGCGGTGCGTGCCATCACCGGCGCGCAGGACGTCACATCGGCCGGGCAGATCAGCGCGGCCCTCGCGATGGCCGTGCCGATCGGTCTCGCCGGTCTCGGCGGCCTCTGGGCCGAACGCTCCGGCGTGGTCAACATCGGCCTCGAAGGCATGATGATCCTGGGCACCTTCTTCGGCGCCTGGGCCGGCTGGCAGACCAACCCCTGGCTCGGCGTACTCGCCGGTGTCATCGGCGGCATGCTCGGCGGACTGCTGCACGCGGTCGCGACCGTCACCTTCGGCGTCGACCACATCATCTCCGGCATCGCGATCAACATCCTGGCGCTCGGCTTCACCACCTACTTCGCCAAGCTGTGGTTCAACTCCGGCGACGCGGCGGCCAAGGGCGGCTCCCCGAAGCAGTCCCCACCGGCCGACGAGATCACCTCGGTGACGATCCCGGGACTCTCGGACGGACTGCACTCCATCGAGAAGCACCACTGGTTCTTCGTCTCCGACCTGGCCGGTGTCATCGGCGGTCTGGTCACCAACGTGTCCCTGCTGACGATCGTCGCCGCGGTCCTCTTCGTCGCCACGTTCTTCATCCTGTGGAAGACCGCCTTCGGCCTGCGGCTGCGCTCCTGCGGCGAGAACCCGGTGGCCGCCGAATCGCTCGGCGTGAACGTCTACACGTACAAGTACATCGCGGTGATCGTCTCCGGCGGCCTGGCCGGACTCGGCGGCGCCTTCCTCTCCCTGGTCACCTCGCACATCTACAACGAGGGACAGACCGGCGGCCGCGGATACATCGGTCTCGCCGCGATGATCTTCGGTAACTGGCGGCCCGGCGGACTCGCCATGGGCGCGGGCCTGTTCGGCTTCGCCGACGCGCTCCAGCTGCGCAACGGCGGCGAGTCCGTCCACGCGCTGCTCCTGCTGCTCGTCGTCGTGCTGGCCGGCATCGCCGCCTGGAAGCTCTACCGCAAGAGCTTCCTCCAGGGCGTCATCAGCGCGGTCATCGCCGCCGCCGTCCTGGTCTGGTACCTCGGTACGGACACGGTGCCCACCGAGTTCGTGAGCGCCACCCCGTACGTCGTCACGCTGCTCGTCCTCTCGCTCTCCGCGCAGCGGCTGCGGATGCCCAAGGCGGACGGCATGCGCTACCGCAAGGGCCAGGGCAAGTGACGCCCACCGCCGGCGCGGACGCCGCCGCCGTCGCGGGGGCCGACTGGGACGCCCTGCGGGCCGCCGCCCGGGACGCCATGTCCCGGGCGTACGCGCCCTACTCCGGGTACCCGGTCGGCGTCGCCGCCCGTGTCGACGACGGCCGCACGATCGTCGGCTGCAACGTCGAGAACGCCTCGTACGGCATCGGGCTGTGCGCCGAGTGCGGGCTGGTCTCCCAGCTGCACGCCACCGGCGGCGGCCGGCTGACCCACTTCACCTGCGTGGACGGTTCGGGCGAGATCCTGGTGCCGTGCGGCCGGTGCAGGCAGCTGCTGCACGAGTTCGGCGGACCGGAACTCGTCCTGGAGACCCCGGACGGCTTCCGCACCCTCGACGAGATGCTCCCGCAGGCGTTCGGCCCCTCGCACCTCGGCTAGAACTCCGTAGGGCAACCCGCCGGACGGGCCGCGCACAGCGACCCGTCCGGCGCTTCTCTCTCCCTCTATGCGCGTAGAGTCAACGGGACTCACGCGTCGTACCCATCGCGCACGTACGTAACCGGCCGGAAGGACTCCAGACCATGGACGCCATCTCCGTCATCCGCACCAAGCGGGACCGAGGCGAACTGACCCCCGAGCAGATCGACTGGGTCATCGACGCGTACACCCGCGGCGAGGTCGCCGACGAGCAGATGTCCGCACTGGCCATGGCGATCCTTCTGAACGGCATGAACCGTACGGAGATCGCCCGCTGGACCGCCGCCATGATCGCCTCCGGCGAGCGGATGAACTTCGACTCGCTCTCCCGCCCCACCACCGACAAGCACTCCACCGGCGGCGTCGGCGACAAGATCACCCTGCCGCTCGCCCCGCTGGTCGCCGCCTGCGGCGCCGCCGTGCCGCAGCTCAGCGGCCGCGGCCTCGGCCACACCGGCGGCACCCTCGACAAGCTGGAGTCCATCCCCGGCTGGCGCGCGCACCTCTCCAACGCCGAGATGCTGAACGTCCTCGACACCACCGGCGCCGTCATCTGCGCGGCGGGCGACGGCCTGGCCCCCGCCGACAAGAAGCTGTACGCGCTCCGCGATGTCACCGGCACCGTCGAGGCCATCCCGCTGATCGCCAGCTCGATCATGTCCAAGAAGATCGCCGAAGGCACCGGCGCCCTCGTCCTGGACGTCAAGGTCGGCTCCGGCGCCTTCATGAAGACCATCGACGACGCCCGCGAACTGGCCTCCACCATGGTCGCGCTGGGCACCGACAGCGGAGTGCGCACGGTCGCCCTGCTCACCGACATGGCCACCCCGCTCGGCCTCACCGCGGGCAACGCCCTGGAGGTCCGAGAGTCGGTCGAGGTCCTGGCCGGCGGCGGCCCGAAGGACGTCATCGACCTCACCCTGGCCCTCGCCCGCGAGATGCTGGACGCGGCCGGGCTCAAGGACGCCGACCCGGAGAAGGCCCTCGCGGACGGCTCCGCGATGGACGTCTGGCGCCGGATGATCTCCGCCCAGGGCGGCGACCCGGACGCCACGCTCCCGGTCGCCCGCGAACAGCACGTCGTCACGGCCCCGGCCTCCGGCGTACTGACCCGCCTGGACGCCTACGACATCGGCGTCGCCGCCTGGCGCCTCGGCGCGGGCCGTGCCCGCAAGGAGGACCCGGTCCAGGCCGGCGCCGGCATCGAACTGCACGCCAAGCCGGGCGACGAGGTGCGGGCCGGACAGCCGCTGCTGACCCTGCACACGGACACCCCGGAGAAGTTCGAGTACGCCCTGAAGGCGCTCCCGGAGGCGTACGACATCGCCCCGGCGGGCACCCCGTTCGCCGCCACGCCGGTGGTGCGGGAGCGCATCGCCTGACCTGCCGTCCCCCGGACGACGCGTGCGGACCGGCTGCGCGGCGATGAGTTTTCGCCGCGCGGCCGGTCTGTCTGGTGTGGAAGCCGTGACCCCGATCGTCCTCGTCGTCTCCGGACGGGTGACCCGAGCAGCCGCGCCCGGGCTCTGCGCCGAGCTGGAGGCGCTGCTGCACACGCCCGAGGGCGCCACCGCCCCGTCTGCGGCCGAGCCGGTGGACTGCGATGTGGGCGGGATCGTCCAGCCCGACCTGGCTCTGGTCGAGGCGATAGCCCGCCTGTCGCTCGTCGCCCGCCGGGCGGGCGGCAGACGGCTGCGGCTGCGCGGGACACCGCCCGAACTCCGGCTGCTGCTCGATCTGGTGGGGCTGGACGATGTGGTGGGGCTGGACGACGGACCGACGGCCGTGGACATCGGGACGCCCGGCCCCTGACGAGGCGGGGCGCCCCTCTCAGCCCCTGCCGCCGTACTCCGCGTAGTCGCAGACCACCTGGCTGAGGTGGGCCTGCCCGTCGGCCCCCACGACGGATTCCTCGGCCGCGAGAGCGGTGGCCGAGGGATCCGGCGTCGCGGGCCGCGACCGCTCCGCGGCCCGCGCGACCGCCTCCGCGCAGTCGGACTCCGGCTGCGGACCGGGCTCCGCGCCGGAGGCCGGCGGCGCCACGGGGGCCGGCCCCGGCGTAGCCGCCGGCTCACCGACCCACTGCGTCACGCCCCAGCCCGCGACGGCCAGCACCACCCATCCCGCGACCAGCCCCCGCACCGGCCGAGGCCTCACGCGGCATCGGCGTCCAGGTGGTCCGGCAGTCCGAACAGCGGGAACCACCGCGGGGTGTCCAGGAAGCAGTGCATCCCGGTGATCGCCCCGTCCTGGATGTCGATGACCTGCACGGCCCACGGCACGAACCCGGGACCGTCCGGATTCGGCTTGTAGTGCGCGAACGCCGGGGTGCCGTTCGCCGAGGTGGCGACCAGCCGGGAGCCCGCGCAGGCCGCGCCGATCGACGTCATGAAGCCGGTGATGTCGTCGTGGCCCCGCAGCCAGAGGTCGAACGGCGGCATCGTCATGACGGCGTCCTCATGGAGCAGCGCGGTCAGCGCCTTCATGTCGTAGCCCTCGAACGCCGCCACATACCGCTCCAGGAGCTTGCGCTGCTCCTCGTCGAGCGGGTCCGCCGCGTCGGCGGCCGAGGTCTCGCCCTGGTGGTCGGTGAGCGTGGCCCGGGCGCGCTGGAGGGCGCTGTTGACCGAGGCGACGGAGGTGTCGAGCAGCTCGGCGACCTCACTGGCCTTCCACGCGAGCACCTCGCGCAGGATCAGCACCGCACGCTGCTTCGGCGGCAGATGCTGGAGCGCGGCGACGAACGCGAGCCGTACCGACTCGCGCGCGACGGCGGCCTCGGCCGGGTCCGCGACGGACGGCAGGATCCGCCCGTCCGGCATCGGCTCCAGCCAGGTGTTCTCCGGGAGCGGGTTGAGCGCGGCCTGCGCGAGCGGCGTCGGCCCGGAGAGGTCGACCGGCCTGGCCCGCTTGTTGCCCGCGGTGAGCATGTCGAGGCAGACGTTCGTCGCGATGCGGTACAGCCAGGACCGCAGCGACGAGCGTCCCTCGAACTTGTCGATGTTGCGCCACGCGCGGACCAGCGTGTCCTGGACCGCGTCCTCCGCCTCGAAGGCCGAGCCGAGCATCCGGTAGCAGTAACCGGTCAGCTCGACCCGGTGTCCCTCCAGACGGCTGTCGATATCAGTCGTCGTCGCCGTCAGATCACTCATCTCTTCGCTCACCCCTGTTGCGCGTGATACCGCTCACTTCAGCACTTCGGAAGCTACCGCAAGCCACTGACAACGGGGGCGGGAAGAGCAGAAGCGGTCACGTCCCGGGCTTGCGCCCGTACACGTACACGTCGTCGCCGTTCTTCAACAGGTTCCAGTATGACTTCGCGTCGGCTGTGCGCATGTTGACGCAACCGTGCGAGCCCGGCGGGTTCCACATCTTCACGCCCACGGCGTGGAAGGCCTGGCCGCCGTCGAAGAACTGGGAGTACGGCATCGCCACGTGGTAGATCGACGAGACGTGGTTCTTGTGCTTCCAGTAGATCTTCCTGGCGCCGGTCCGGGTCTCGTACCCGTCCCGCCCGGTCCGCACGGGCACCGGGCCGAACTTCAGCTTGCTGCCGTCCTGGATCCAGGTGATCTGCCGGGTCAGGTCGACGCATGCGATGCGCCCCTTGTTCGTGGGGCACTTCTTGGCCTTGTTCGGGGTCTTCCCGGCCGCCTTCTGGGCGGTGAGCGTCTGCATGGTGCGCCAGGTGACGGGTCCCGCGTAACCGATCGTGGGGGTGACCCCGTAGGTGCTCTGGAACGACCGGATCGCCTTGCAGTCGGCGGCCGACTGCTTGCCGTCCACCTTCAGGTGCAGGTACTTCTCGACCTGCTTCTGGTACGGCCCCTTGGACGTCGTGCAGGACGCCGCCTGGGCGGTGCCGCCGGTGCCGAGCACGAACGCCGGTACGGCGGTCAGCCCGGCGACGGCCAGCGCGAGCCCGCGCCGACTCCGCATGCCGGATATGACCCTCGTATCCCGAATGGTCCGTATGTTCCCCGTGACTCCCATATCCGCCAACTCCCCTTCGCGCGCAGTGCGGTGATTCAGCCTGCTAGACGCGCGCCGGGGAGTCGATGGTTGTGCGGCGAATGTCTCAGTTCGGTACGGACGCCACGGTCGCCGCGCCCATCCGCTGGGCGCGGGCGGCCCGCGACCCGTACAACGTGATCGAGACGACACCGAGGACCGCGAGCAGTCCCAGCGCGACCGTGCCCGCCCAGCCGCCGGCGTGGAAGGCGACGGCGCCGAGCGTGCCGCCCGCGCTGGAGCCCAGGTAGTACGCCGACTGGTAGAGCGCCGACGCCTGGGCGCGGCCCGTGGTGGCGGTGCGGCTCACGGAGGACGAGGCGACCGCGTGCCCGGCGAAGAACCCGGCCGTGATCAGGACCAGGCCGAGGAGCACGGCGGCCAGCTGGTCGGCGAGCGAGAGCAGCAGACCGGCGGCCGTGGTGGAGACGGCGAGGTAGAGCGCACCCCGGCGCCCCAGCCGGGCGACGAGCTTCCCCGCAGCCGCGGAGGAGACCGTACCGACCAGGTAGACGAGGAAGATCGACCCGACCACACCCTGCGGGAGGCTGAACGGCGCCTCGACGAGCCGGTAGCCGATCACCGTGTAGACCGCGCCGAACACCGTCATGAACAGCGCGCCGATCGCGTACAGCCGGCGCAGCAGCGGATCGGCGAGGTGCCCGCCGACGGTCTTGGCCAGCGCCCTCGGGTTCAGCGAACCGGGGGTGAAGTGCCGGGCCTTGGGGATCATGAAGTGGAAGACGACGGCGCAGGCCACGGCCAGCAGCCCGACCGCGCCGAGCGCCGCGCGCCAGCCCCACGCCTGGGCGACCCAGCCGGTGAGGATGCGGCCGCTCATCCCGCCGATGCTGTTGCCGGCGACGAACAGCCCGATCGCGGCGACGAGCGCCTTCGGCCGGACCTCCTCCGCCAGGTACGCCATCGCGGAGGCGGGCAGACCGGCGAGCGCGGCGCCCTGGACCGCGCGCAGCGCGATCAGCCAGCCGAGCGAGGGCGCGAACGGTACGAACAGCCCCACGGTCACCGCGACCACCAGCGAGGCGGTCATCATCTGCCGCCGCCCGAACCGCTCGGACAGCGCACTCATCGGCAGCACGCAGAGCGCCAGCGCACCCGTCGCGGCGGACACCGTCCAGCTCGCCTGCCCGGCCGTGGCGCCGAAGGAGGCGGAGACGGCGGGCAGCAGGGCCTGGGTGGAGTAGAGGAGCGCGAACGTGGCGACACCGGCGGCGAAGAGCGCGAAGCTCATCCGGCGGTAGCCGGGGCGACCGGGTTCGAGCCGCTCTGAAGCGGTGGCTGCGGGGGACGACTGGGTCGAGGCGGCCACGGTGAGGGTGGACGCCCCGGTACTGGCAGGAGGCATGCCACGAACGTATGCCGCCGCCTTTCATGCGTCCAATGCACAAACACGCGATAATCAATCCCATGGCGCATCAGCACAGCTCACAGCCTCGGCTGTCACCAAGCAGTTACGAAGAAGACATCCGGGCGGTCCTCGCGCCGCGCCTGGCGTACTTCGAGGCGGTCGCCCGCCACGAACACGTGACCCGTGCCGCGCACGAGCTCGGCGTCCCGCAGTCCACGCTCTCGCGGGCCATGGTCCGCCTGGAACAGGACCTGGGCGTGGCCCTGTTCGCCCGCAAGGGCCGCACGGTCTCCCTCACCCCCGCGGGCCGCACCTTCCTCGGCTCGGCGGAACGGGCACTCGCGGAGGTGGAGAAGGCCGCCGACTCGGTACGGGCGGACGCCGACCCCACCGCGGGCAAGGTCGCCTTCGGCTTCCTCCACACGATGGGCTCGGAAACCGTCCCCGCCCTCATCCGCGCCTTCCGCGCCGACCACCCCCGGGTCCGCTTCCAGCTCGTCCAGAACTACGGCGAGGCCATGATCGAACGCCTCCGCGCGGGCGGCCTCGACCTCTGCCTCACCTCACCGGTCCCGGACGCCCCGGACCTGGTCGCCCGCCGTCTGGACGAACAGCGCCTGCGCCTGGTCGTCCCCGAGGACCACCGCCTGGCCACCCGCCGCCGCATCCGTCTGGCGGAGGCCGCCGACGAAACCTTCGTCACCCTGGAACCCGGCTACGGCCTGCGCCGCATCACGGACGACCTCTGCACGGAGGCGGGCTTCGTCCCGCGCGTCGCCTTCGAGGGCGAGGAGGCGGAGACCCTGCGCGGTCTGGTCGCGGCCGGCCTGGGCGTGGCGCTGCTCCCGCCCCCGGCGGTGGCTCGCCCGGGGGTCGTGGAGCTGACGGTGACGGCACCGCGGGCTGCTCGGGAGATCGGCGTGGCCTGGCTGGACGGGCACCCGGACACCCCGCCGGTGGCGGCGTTCAAGAAGTTCCTGCTGTCACGACGGGGGAACCTGCTGCCGGAGTGACGGGGCGACTCTCGGCCGTTGTTCGCCGCAGGCGCTCAGTACGGGGCCGTCACGAGGTCGCCGACCACCTGCAGTCCCACCTGCGCGGCCAGCCAGGGCGCGCGTTCGGCCTCAATCTGCTTCACGTGGACGAAGACGGTGTGATCGGTGGCGGGCTCATAGAGGTCGAGGTCGCGGACGTTCACGCACAAGGTCACGAAGGCGCCCCTGGAACCTCCGGTGCCCAAGCCGACCTCGGGGGCGGCGGGCCAGCCCTCGAAATCCCACCGCACTGTGGCTGGTGTGTCATGCAGCGCTTCGAGAAACACCGGCACAGTCTCGGGCACTTCCGCACAGGCCCTGAAACGAATGGGCAGATGCGCCGACGGATCGTCGCCGGCCTCCGACGAGGCGTCCCCGTCGCCTTCGGTGTACCACGTCGCCCACGGCAACAACTCGAACAGGGGTGTCAGGGTTCGTGCGGAGGACACATGTGCCTCGTAGTCGATTTCGAGCTCTCGAAGGTCAGCGATCGCAAGCAACCGCTCGACAACGCGCAGCCCTGCGGAGAGATCCGTCGTTCTGAAGATGGGTTGGGCATACGAGTTGGACATGAAGGGTGATTCTCCGAGCTCAGTGGGGCGGCGCGACTGAGTTTCGGACACCGAACGACTGCTCGGCCCCGCAGGCCTCCAGACAGGCCGGCCTGCGGACCGGCGGGGCCCGGCGGCGATCAAGGACCGTGGGCGCCGCTAATCAGGATGCGACGGCGGATGCGTACGCGGTGAAGTCCGACCACGCGGCGGTGGAGACGGTGAACGGGCGGCGGTCGGTGTCCTTGGAGTCGCGGACGTGGACGGCGTGGGGGCGCACGGCCACCTCTACGCAGTTGTCGCCATCGCCGCCGCTGTAGCTGCTCTTGAACCAGTTCAGCTCTGTGGTGCTCATAGCGCTCCTCGCATCCGTTCCAGCAAGCTCACCGTAGCCCGGCAATCCAGGGCCTGGGAACGCAGCTTGCCATAGCGCTGAAGCAGGATGCTGACTTCGCTCGGGGCGGTGAGCAGGGCGCTTGAACGGTGGCCCTCGGTGTAGCCGAACCACTGGTTGCCCGGGCTCTCGGCCAGATACAACTGCCCGTCGATTCCCGTGTGGTCCTCCTGCCTGAGCGGCATGATCTGGATCTCGACGTTGGTGTACCGGCCGATGCTCAGCAGATGGTCGACGGCAACGGCGGTAACACCTTCTCCGCCAACACGACGCTCCAGAACAGCTTGCTCGATGACGAAGCTGAAGGCGGTGTTGGGGCGTTCGCACAGGAGCCGCTGACGTTCGAGCCGAGCCGTGACCTGTCGTTGGATCTGTGTCTCCGTGAGAGGCGGCAACTGGCGTTCAAACACGGCACGGATGTATCCCTCGGGCTGTAACAACCCAGGAATCCCCCGGCACTCGTACGCGTACAGCGTGATCGCTTCCTCTTCGATCCCGGCCCACTGCTGGAACCAGGAGGCGAGCCCGGCCCTCCTGCGCAGGCTTCGCGCGGCGGCGCCGAGCACTTTGCCCGCGACCGCTCCCAGGGCCTCCGCTGCCCGCTCCGGCAGGTTCTCCGGCGGGAATCGCTTGCCCTGCTCGATCTTGGCGATGTAGGCGGCCGAGTACCGCACGCGAGGCGCGAAGTCCTCCTGGGTGAGGCCGGCGGCTTCGCGCAGGGCCTTCAGGACGGCCCCGAATGTCCGCAGGCTGTCGGACAGCTCGGGCCCGCCGCTCGCCGTGGCGCTCTCGTGGTCTGCAGTCATCGCCGCCCCGTCTTCCGCGCATCGATCAACTCGGCAATGATCACGGACGGTTACCCACCCCGTCCAGGGAGTCAACCCATACAGAGGGATCTGTATGGGTGTTGTTCCTGCTGGCGCGGGTGGTCGAGGCGGAACGCTTGGCGCATGACAGCACTGCAAGCCCAACCGCCCGTAACCGTAAGCGTGTTCGCCCAGCGCTGCTCCGCCACCCGCCTGGGCGCGACCCTCGCGCGGCGCCTGGCTGTATGGAAGCTCGATGTCTGGGGGGTCCCGTACGGCACGCAGCTCTCCGACACCGTGGCGCTCCTCGTCGCCGAGCTCGCGGCCAACGCGGTCCTGCACGGGCGGGTGCCGGGGCGCGACTTCGAGCTGCGGCTCGTGTACGCGTACGGGACCGGAGTCGTACGTGTCGAGATCTCCGACACCCACGAGGCCCGCCCGGACCCAGACGCCGCGCCCCGGGTCGACCCGGAGGCCGACGGGGGCAGGGGCCTCCTCATCGTCGAGGAGACCGCCGCCCGCTGGGGCGTGAGCGATCGGCTCGGGCCGGGCAAGACGGTGTGGGCGGAGACGGGACCGGTTGCCCGGTGAGGAGCCGAGTGGGTCCGACTCCGTCAGGAGAGCGGCTCGTGGTTGGCCCAGACGACCTTGTAGGGGTGACGGGACTGCCAGCGCTTGATGACGTCCTCAAGGCCTGGGGTCGCGAACGAGTCGTTGAGCGCGTCGAGGTCGGCCAGGGAGATCTGCACGATCGCGGAGGCCTTGGGCGCCGGACTGTGGTCCTCGGCCGGCACCCGGATGTGGCGCGAGGCCGCGAACGTCACGATCTGCCCCGAGTCGCGCATGACCTGTTCGATGTCCTTGAGGAACTGATCCAGCTCGGCGGCAGGGATGGAGTCGGTGAAGGAGACGATCATTGTGTGGTGAATCATGGGTCAATCGAACCTCGGCCCACGAATGAAGTCCAAGACCGATTGATTCTTCAGCGATAACCTGGAGGCATGGTTGATCTGGAGACGCGTGAGCTCGACTACTTCGTCGCGGTCGCCGAGGAGCTGCACTTCGGCCGCGCCGCCGCGCGCCTCGCCATCGCTCAGCCGGCGCTGTCGAAAGCGATTCAACGTGTCGAAACGCGGCTCGGCGTCCAGCTGCTCGTGCGCTCCAGCCGCCGCGTCTCGCTGACGCCGGCCGGGGAGGCGTTGCTGCACCACGGCCGCCACGCGCTTAACGCGGTGAGCGCCGCGGCCCGGAGTGCGCGCCGGGCCGGTGACGTCCAGGCGCAGCTACGGCTGGTGATCAAGCCCGGTGGCGATGCCAACCTGCTGTCCGGGATTCTTGCCGCGTATGCCGGGCAGCCCGATGCGCGCAGGGTGGACATTCTGTTCGGCGGTGCCACCGACCGGGCGGACTATCTGCGTGACGGCAGGGCCGATGTTGCGCTGTTGTACGCGCCGTTCGACGATCTCACGGGACTGGAGTCCGAGACGCTGTTCGTCGAAGGGCGTGTGGCGATTCTGCCGCGGGACCACCGGCTGGCCGCGCGCACCGAGCTGCGCATGGCCGACCTGGAGCATGAGACGCTGCCGCGCTGGAAGGGGGTCCCGGGCAGCGGGACCGGCCCGGAGATCGTGGACGTGGCGCAGATGACGCAGCTGATCATGCTCGGCCGGACGATCGCGATCCTGCCGCAGTCGTCCGTCGAACCCGTTCACCCGGGGCTGGTCTACAAGCCGGTGGTCGATGCGGCGCCCAGCCGACTGGTCGTCGCCTGGTCGCAGCTCGACCAGCGGCCGCTCGTCGCCTCGTTCGCCGCCGCAGCGGTTGCCGCGAGCCGGTCGCAGCGGGGCTCGGCGTCGAGCCCGGGGGCGGGCGCCTTCCCGGACGGTGAGGCCGGATAGCCACCGGGGACGCAGGTGTACAGGTGCCCCGCCCGGTTGCGGCCGGGACGGGGCATGCTGCCGGTCAGGCTCCCCGCCGGCCTCCCCCGAATGACCCTGCGGAGCGTTGGCGTGCGGTGCGGGCGAGGCGGAAGTCGAGGTAGGCCAGCGCCATGACGATGACGGGAGCGAGGGTGCACATCAGCATCAGCCGCAGGGGTCCGTCGGTCAGGGTGGCCACCAGGACGATCGCGACCGTACCTCCGACGAATCCCGCGAGCTGCCGGTAGGAACGGAAGGCCCCGATGGCCACGGAGGTGTTCGACTCCTCCGGTTCCTCCTCCGAGAAGGCGGCGCGCACAGGGTGATCGGCACCGTATTTGCGTGCCTGTCGCCAGGCCAGGACCAATCGGGTGAGCACGTAGAGGGAGAACGCGCCGAGGTAGATCCACCACTCGGTCGCGCTGTCGGGTAAGGAGCGAGCCAGAGTCATGACGCACGTGTACCCAGGTGTCCTGGGAAGAGCCCGCATCTCCACGCCCGATGGGGCTACCCTGCGGCGGGAGTTGTGGGTGATCGGGACGAGCCGGCGCAGGCGTTCGGCTGGGTGGGGGCAACGGGGAGCATGGTGCGCTTGATCAGGACGATCGTCCCGGTACTCGCAGTGCTCGCGGCGACGGCCGCGTGTTCCTCCGGCGACGGTGGGAGCGAACAGCGGCTGACCGAGCAGCGAGAGAGTTACTGCACCCAGCTCGGGGCGTGGCAGGAGGTGCGGGACGAAGCGGTGGACGCCGAGGATTCGGGCGCGGAAGCGGACGGGGCATCGGGGTACGACATGGTCGGGGCCGTCGCCGATGATGCCTTCCTCGCGATGGAACCGCTCCGGGACGAGCCCGTCGGGGAAGGGCGCACCCTGGCGGAGGCCACAGTGGCGGCGATGAAGAGCAATGATCGCCCGGCGCTCTCGCTCGTCACGCAGTACTGCCTGGACAACGGCTTCGAGACTCAGCTCGGTTGAGCCGGGTCGGGGATCTCCGGCCCGGCCCCGCCTCTCCGCCTCACCCCCGCAGCGACTTGCCGAACCCCGCCGCCAGCGGCATCCGCAGGCCCAGGGGCGGCGGAGCCGCCAGGGCGTCCGCGACCGGGCGGGCGTAGTTGTGGGCGAACAGGGAACCGCGTACGAAGTCCGCTGCCAGGGCGGTGACTTCGGCGTGGTGCTGGCGCAGGGAGTGGCCGTCCGAGTGGACCTCGAAGCGGCAGGTGTCGCGGTTGGACTTCTTCGCGCGCTCGGCCAGGCGGAAGGAGAGCTCCGGGTCCGAGCGGGCGTCGTTCGTGCCGTGCACCAGCAGGACCTGACGGCCGACCAGGTGTTTCACCGGCTCCGGTTCGGCGTCCGCCTCGCCCGGCAGCCACGGGGCCATCGCGAGGACCGAGCTCACCGCCGGGTGGCCGCCGGCGCGGAGGGCCGCCCGGCCGCCCATGCCGTGGCCGGCCAGGCAGACCGGGATGTCGCCGTAGCGGCGGACGACCTCGTCCACCGCCCATTCGGCGTCCGCCGCGAGCTGCGCGTCCGTCGTGTTCCAGCCGCGGCAGCGGTAGTGCACCACGTGCGCGGCGAGGCCGTCGTCGCCCCCGGCGCGGGCCAGGGAGCGGGCCAGCGGGAGCTGGAGGGCGTACGAGAAGGGGGAGGGGCGGCGGTACGAGCAGGGCTCGCCGTCCGGGAGCAGCAGGACCACTCCGCTGACCGCGGTGGATGCTCCGGCCGTTCTGACGGCCCGTCCCAGCCTCGCAGCAGGCAGGGGTAGTGCGCGCTGTGCCATGACGTAACAGTGTCAGAAGGGCAGGTGTACGCCACCCGTATTCGCGGTCACTGTTACGCATCGACGAGCCGCGCCCAGCAGCGCTCTACGCGCGTAGGCGCTAGAGTGCGTGGATGATGAGCCCGACCCTCAATGTGCCCGGCCAGGATCAGATCCGGCGTGCCCCCAAGGTCCTTCTCCACGACCACCTCGACGGCGGCCTGCGCCCCGGGACGATCGTCGAACTCGCGGCGGCCAACGGTTACGACGGACTTCCCGAGAGCGATGCCGACAAGCTCGGCATCTGGTTCCGGGAGGCCGCCGACTCCGGGTCGCTGGAGCGGTATCTGGAGACGTTCGCCCACACCTGCGCCGTCATGCAGACCCGTGACGCGCTCGTCAGGGTCGCCGCCGAGTGCGCCGAGGACCTGGCCGCCGACGGTGTCGTCTACGCCGAGATCCGGTACGCGCCCGAGCAGCACCTGGAAGCCGGGCTGAGCCTCGAAGAGGTCGTCGAGGCGGTCAACGCGGGCTTCCGCGAGGGCGAGGCCCGGGCCCGCCGGGACGGCAACCGGATCCGGGTGGGCGCGCTGCTCACCGCGATGCGGCACGCGGCCCGTTCGCTGGAGATCGCCGAACTCGCCAACCGCTACCGCGACCAGGGCGTCGTCGGCTTCGACATCGCGGGCGCCGAGGCGGGCTTCCCGCCCACCCGGCACCTCGACGCGTTCGAGTACCTCAAGCGCGAGAACAACCACTTCACCATCCACGCGGGCGAGGCCTTCGGCCTGCCGTCGATCTGGCAGGCCATCCAGTGGTGCGGCGCCGACCGGCTCGGCCACGGCGTGCGCATCATCGACGACATCGAGGTCGCCGCGGACGGCAGCGTGAAGCTCGGCCGGCTCGCCTCCTACGTACGGGACAAGCGCATCCCGCTGGAGCTCTGCCCGACCTCCAACCTGCAGACCGGTGCCGCGGCCTCGTACGCCGAGCACCCCATCGGGCTGCTGCGCAGGCTCCACTTCCGGGCCACGGTGAACACCGACAACCGGCTGATGAGCGGTACGAGCATGAGCCGGGAATTCGAGAAGCTGACCGAGACGTTCGGATACACGCTCGATGACATGCAGTGGTTCACCGTCAATGCGATGAAATCAGCATTCATTCCTTTCGATGAACGTCTGGCGATGATCAGCGACGTCATCAAGCCCGGGTACGCCGAGCTGAAGTCCGAATGGCTCTTCGAGCAGACCGCTGCGACCAGCGTGTCTTCCTCTGCCGGCGGCTGAGCGGACGCGTACGGGAAACGGCCGGGATTCATTTTCCCGGCCGTTTTCCGCGTTTTTGGATGTTTGCGGGACGGGTGGTGGGCTGACTACGTTGCAGAGCCGCTCACATCCCCTTCCCCAAGGATGAATTTCACATGAAGCAGTCTGCTGCCAGGACTCTCGGCGTCGCCGCCCTCGGTGCCGCGTTCGCCGCTGCCGCCGCCGGTACCGCGTCCGCCTCCGCGCTGCCGCTGGACGCCGCGACCGGCGCCCTGCCCGTCGCCGGCGCCCTGGCGAACGCCACGTCGACCCTGCCGGTCCAGGACACCGCCGCCGAGCTTCTCGGCACCAGCCAGACGAAGGTCCTCGACGACGCCACCGCCCCGGCCAAGGGCCTCCTCGGCGGCATGCCCGCCGGTGGTCTGACCACCAGCGGCCTGTCGGCCAACGGTCTGCCGCTCGGCCGCTGAGAGCGGTCCGTCCCCAAGCGGTCCGTCACACGCCTGTGGGCGGGCACCCTTGCCGGGTGCCCGCCCACAGGCGTGTCGTCGTGCGCGTCGTCGTCGGCGGAGGCCGCTACCAGGCGGTCGCGGACGAGGTCTTCTCCGTGGGGAGCAGCAGCCACAGCCCCAGGTAGAGCAGGAACTGCGGGCCCGGCAGCAGGCACGAGACGAGGAAGATGACGCGCATGGTCCCCGCGGAGGTGCCGAAGCGCCGTGCCAGCGCCGCGCACACTCCGCCGATCATGCGTCCGTCACTGGGGCGGGCAAGTGCGGCCATGGTGGGCTCCTTGGTGGACCGTCTCCGGGAGCGGCCTGTTGCCCTCCCGGTGCGATGTATCCAGGATGGCGCGCACAACCGGGGCAAAGCGTCGCTCTACGGGGCGATACCGACCCTGGAAATCGTCGGGGTCGACCCCTGAGGGGCCTCATGGCCGATCCGGGGGAGCGGCCGGACCAGCTGCTGTGTGCGGCGGCGCTGCCGCGCCCGCCACGCCGGGACGATCAGTACGTGGGCGAGCGCGACGCCCGCGGTGTTGAGGATCAGCGAGTCGACGTCGACGACCTGGCCGGGCACCCCGGTCTGGCCGAGCTCGATCGCCAGCGAGATCAGTGCCCCGGCCGCGACCGTACGGGCCAGCGAGGACCAGGGGGACACGAACAGGCGCCCCCCGGCCATCGGCAGCAGGACGCCCAGCGGGGCCAGCAGCAGGAGCTCCTTGCCGATGCGGCGGGCGGCGGTGACCGGGCCGAGGGACAGGTCGGCCTTGATGCCGGCGAAGGGCTGGAGGTTGGCGGCGGTCATCCACGGCACGTCCAGCGGGCGCAGAGTCAGCCACCCGACGAGCAGCAGATGCGCGAGGAGGAGTGACACTCCGACCGCGCGGAAGCGGATGACGGCTTGGCCGCCCGAACCTTGACGCACGTTGCCCAAGACGCGGGCAGCGGCAGGATCGGTTCCGCTCGGACGGGGGAGACCTGGCTCACCGTGCCGGGGAGCCGCACGAAGGGCCGTGCGCCTGCCCGGAAGCGGCCCCGGGGGCCGTCCCCGGATCCGGCCCCCGGCCGGCCCGGTGTCCGCCCCGCCCCGGTCAGCGCAGTGCGACCGCGCCCCGGGTCGGGACCGCCTCCGGGCTGGCCTTCGTCTCCGCCGTGCACAGATAGCCGCGCGGCGCGTAGTTCCCCGGGCCGCCCAGCGTCACCGTGCTCCCGGGGACGAGCGCCTCGCTCTCGGCGTACGTACAGACGATCTGGGCCAGCGCCTCGGTCGGCAGGTCCTCCGGCTGCGTGCTGAGCCGCAGCGTGCCCTTGGGGTCGCCGGCGCGCGGGCCGCCCACCCGCAGCGTCTCGGGGACGTGGGTGGAGAAGCCCGCCTGCCGCTCGGCGGCGGGGGGTTCCTGCTGCAGCTGGTCCAGGAGGGCGTCGGCGATGCGGAGCCGGTCCGACGTCGACTCCTGGACCTGCACCGTGCGGTCCACGGTGAACAGGGCCGAGGCGCACACCAGATAGATCTGCACGGGGATGCCCTGCTGGGCCTGGGTGGTGATGTCCTCCGCGGGCATCGCGCACGGCACCCGCGAGGGGGCGGCGCCGGCGTCGACCGGTACCGACGTCGTTCGGATCCCGCAGCCCGTCGCCAGTACGGCGCAGAGCGCGGCGGCCGCCAGGACGGCTGCGGGGCGGCGGCCCCGGTGTTCGCTGGGCGTCACGTCGCGTCGTCCTCCTCGTCCGGGATCTGTGCGTCGTGACCCTCGGTGGTGCGGTTCAGTGTCTCTGCGTCGCGCGGCAGCCGCAGGACGAACACCGCGCCGTCGCCGTCCGGGGAGTTCGCCGCGGTGATGTCGCCGCCGTGGATGTGCGCGTTCTCCATGGCGATCGACAGCCCGAGACCGCTGCCCTCGGAGCGCGGCCGGGAGGCGCTGGCCTTGTAGAAGCGGTCGAAGACGTGCGGCAGCACGTCCTCGGGGATGCCCGGCCCGTGGTCGCGCACCTCGATGAGGAGATCGTCGCCCTCGGTCCGTACGGCGACCCGGACCGGCGATCCGCCGTGCTTCAGCGCGTTGCCGATCAGATTGGCCAGGATCACGTCGAGCCGGCGCGGATCGAGGTGGACCATCATGCCGCGCTCGGCGTCCAGGTCGACCGCGTCCAGCCAGGCCCGGGCGTCGATGCACGCGGTCACCTGGTCGGCGACGTCGACGGTGTCGAGGACCAGCCGGGCCGTGCCCGCGTCGAAGCGGGTGACCTCCATCAGGTTCTCCACCAGGTCGTTGAGGCGCCGGGTCTCGCTGACCACGAGGTGCACGGCGGGCGCGATCATCGGGTCCAGGCTGTCGGCCTCGTCCTCCAGCACCTCGGCGACCGCGGTGATCGCGGTGAGCGGGGTGCGCAGTTCGTGCGACATGTCGGCGACGAAGCGGCGGCTGGACTCCTCCCGCGCGCTCATGTCCGCGACCTTCTTCTCCAGCGAGCTCGCCGTTCTGTTGAACGTACGCGAGAGGTCGGCCAGTTCATCGGTGCCGGACACCACGAGCCGGGTGTCCAGCTTGCCCTCGCCGAGCTTGCGGGCGGCGTCGCCCAGCCGTTGCACCGGGCGCAGCACCGTCGTCGCCGCGGCCTGCGCGAGCAGCGCGGAGCCGACCAGGGCCAGCGCGGTGGCGATCCCCAGTGACCAGGCGAGGGAGTTGAGGTCCTGCCGTTCCTGGTCGAGCGACTTGAGCATGTAGCCGGTCGGGCCACCGCCGATGATCTTCGTGCCGGCCACGAGGTACGGCGTGCCGCGGATCGAGGTGCGCTGCCAGAACAGGTGGTAGGGGTACTTGTTGCCCGTCTTGACCGTCTGCTTCCGGTTGACCTGCTCCTGCAGCGACAACGGCACGTTGTCGAGCGTGAACGTGTCCAGGTCGGAGTTGCCGACGATCGGCTTGCCGGTGTCGCGCTCGTCGATCAGCAGCACGCTGTATCCGGGACTGCTGCTCGCTATCTGCACGGCTGCGGTCTGCAGTTCGTCCTTGGTCGGACCGAGCGGCAGCGAGGCCGCGCGGGCCTGCATCTCCTGACGGAAGTCCCCGAGCGCGGAGTCCTGCGTACGGGTCAGCACCGCCTCGCGGTTCAGCCAGTACGCGATCCCCGACGCGGACACCGCGGCGGTCAGGGCGACCAGGGCGAACACGACGACGAGCCGCAGCCGCAGGCTGGTCCAGCGGAGCCCGGCGAGCAGGCTCCGCCGCACAGCCGTGCTCACTGCGGCGAGTCCAGCCGGTATCCCACGCCCCGCACGGTACGGATCAGGGTCGGCGAGGACGGTACGTCCTCCACCTTCGCGCGCAGCCGCTGGACACAGGCGTCCACCAGCCGGGAGTCACCGAGGTAGTCGTGTTCCCAGACCAGGCGCAGCAATTGCTGCCGGGACAGGGCCTGGCCAGGCCGTCGGCTCAGTTCCAGCAGGAGTCGCAGCTCGGTCGGCGTGAGCTGCAGGTCCTCGCCGTTCTTGGTGACGGTCATGGCGGACCGGTCGATGACCACGCTGCCGAAGGTCGCGGAGTCCGTGGACTCGCGCTCGCCCCGGCGCAGCACCGCGCGGATGCGGGCGTCGAGCACCCGGCCCTGTACGGGTTTCACCACGTAGTCGTCGGCACCGGACTCCAGACCGACCACGACGTCGATGTCGTCGCTCCGGGCGGTCAGCAGGATGATCGGCAGCTGGTCGGTGCGCCGGATGCGCCGGCACACCTCGAAACCGTCGATCCCGGGCAGCATCACATCCAGTACGACCAGGTCGGGCCGCTGCTCGCGCAGCAGGTTGAGGCCGTCCTCTCCCGTCGCCGCGGTGGCCACACGGTGGCCCTGGCGTGACAGCGAGAGTTCGAGGGCCGTGCGGATGGCGTCGTCGTCCTCGATCAGCAACAGGAAAGGCACGCTGGTCATTCTGACCCATGGGGGAGCCCTAGTTCGACAGTTGGTCCCCTCTCATGCATCCGGCACCCCCGTTTCGTGTTGCCGCCGGGCCCTGTGACAGGTCTGTGACAGTCGGCGGACAGGGCCATGAAATCGCCCCGGCAAGCTCGTTGACACAAGGAACGGACGGACTCCACCGACGGGGGGCGCGAGATGAACAACGCAACGCACGGCATCAGCACCAGCGCAGTTGTCACGCGTCTCCACGACGTCGGCCGGAGCACCGAGAAGTCCGGCGCCGCAGTGAACGGGCGGGGGTGCGTTCGTGGCGCCGGGCGTCAGCACCCGTCATTCATGACGGTGGTCGACGCGTCCGCACCCACGGGGGCGGGCAACGGGGGAAGCGCGTACGGGGAGGTCACGGGGGAGCGGAAGGGCCCGGCGGGGGCCGAGGACGCCGAAGCGGCGTTCACGGCCTACGTCCGGGAGCGCCGCGCCTCCCTGTACGCCACCGCCTACCACCTGACCGGTGACCGGTTCGAGGCCGAGGATCTGCTGCAGAGCGCCCTCTTCTCGACGTACCGGGCGTGGGACCGGATCAGCGACAAGGCGGCGGTCGGCGGGTATCTCCGCCGCACCATGACCAATCTGCACATCAGCGCCTGGCGCAGGCGCAAGCTGAACGAATACCCGACCGAGGAGCTGCCGGAGACGGCGGGCGACACGGACGCGATGCGCGGTACGGAGCTGCGCGCCGTGCTCTGGCAGGCGCTGGCGCGGCTGCCCGAGACGCAGCGCACGATGCTGGTCCTGCGCTACTACGAGGGCCGCACGGACCCGGAGATCGCGTCCATCCTCGACATCAGTGTCGGCACGGTGAAGTCCAGCATCTGGCGGTCGCTCCGCCGGCTGCGTGAGGACGAGGTCCTCAGCTTCGGCCGTGACGAGGAGGAGTCCTTCGGCGAGCTGGTGGCCTGAGGCTACGGGGGGATACGGGGGCGGGGCCGCTGCTTCGGGGGAGGCGGTGGCGTACGGGGGTACGGGGGAGCACGGGGGTACGGGGAAGCTGAAGGGTCGGACGGGCCGGGGGGTCCTGTCCGGCCCTTCGGCGTGTGCGCGGGGGTCCGGGGCGCGGGCTGTCCGGGGGCGCTGCCCCCGGAGGACCCCCGCTCCTCTAATCGCCGGAGGGGCTTCACATGCCGCCTGAGCCCGGTTTTCACCCGGGAGCGGCTTGGATGGCCGCCTGAGCCCGGTTTTCACCCGGGAGCGGCTTGGATGGCCGCCCGGGCCCGGTCTCTCAGTCGACGGAAGGGCTTGCCTTCGCCGGGGTCGGGGCCGGGGTGCGGCATCTGCCCGCTGCTGCGGCGGCCAGGCGGCCCAGGGCCTCGGCCTTGTTGCAGGGGTGGGCTCCCAGTTCTGCCTGGCGGGCCACGATTCTGCGTTCGGTCCGCATCAGGCGCCATCCCCGCCGCAGCAGGAACGGCACCGACTTGCGGCCTTCCCGCAGGTCGCGCAGCAGCCGGCGGCGGAACGTCGTCGACGGGCGGCCGCGCAGGCACAGCGCGTCGGCCAGTACGCCCAGCGACTGGCACCGTTCGACGATGTCCGCGGCGAAGATCCCCTCGGCCACGAAGAGCGGGGTGCGCTCGATGTGGAAGCCCTCGTGCCCGATCCGGGAGCTGGTGGCGATGTCGTACACCGGGACGTCCGTGCGGCCGGTACGGCACAGGTCCGTGATCGCGGCGACCGCCGCATCGGCGTCCCAGGACCGGGCGGAGTCCCAGTCGATGTCCGTACTGCCGGTCACGAGAGGCAGCGTGGGGTCGCCCGCCTCCTTGTAGAAGTCGTCCAGCCGCAGCACCGGAAGACCGGTGCGGGCGGCGAGGGAGGACTTGCCGGAGCCGGAGGGGCCGGCCAGCAGGACGACGCGGCTCGAAATCGCTTGGGAACTCACAGAACACGAGTGTGAGGCATTGACCCGCACAGGGGATCCCCCGGAGGTCGTGTTGGTATCCAGCATCACACCTCAACTACGCTACGCACTCAACCGATTACTCGACCGATGGTCCGATCGGCCCGAACCAGGTGGGAAATTCATGGCACGTCACGCACTTTCCAAGTCCCGGCGCCGCACACTGCTGCGGGCCGGGCTGACCGTCACCGCGGTGGGCGCCGCGCTCGGTGCGGGGGGTGCGGCGGCCCAGGCGGCGCCGCTGCCCCTCGTGCAGGCGACGGGGACCGACAGCACCCTCGGCGAGGCCGGTGAGGCGGCCGGTGGCGCGGTCACCGGGGCGCTCGGCCACTCGCTCGACAGCGGCATCGCCCCCGTGACGCACCTGCGGCTCGACCCGCTGGCCGGCACGGGCGTGGACCCGCTGGACAACGCGGTGGGCACGCAGGTGGCCGACTTCAAGCCCGTCTCCACCGCCTCGCTCACCGACCCGGTGACCGACGGCGGCGCGCTGAAAGACCTGCCCGTGGTGGGTCAGGTCACCGGTCTGCTGCACGGCTGACACGGAGGCGGCCCGTGTCCCGGAGATCCCGGGGCGCGGGCCGCCGTCCTGTCCGGGTCAGTACGAGGAGCCCGACACGCCCAGCGCGCCCGTCGGGTGCCAGACCGTCTTGGTCTCCAGGAACGCCGTCAGACGGCGGGTGCCCGGGTCCGCCGACCAGTCGTCGCCGTCCACGGCCTGTGGGCGCGCGACGCGCTTGAGGTTGTCGGCCGCCGCGATCTCCAGCTCCTTGGCCAGCTCCGCGTCCGCCCCCGTCAGGTCGATGCCGTTCACGTCCTGGTGCGAGGCGAGCGGCGTGGCGATCTCCGCGGTCTTCCCGGACAGGATGTTGACCACACCGCCCGGCAGGTCCGAGGTGGCCAGCACCTCGCCCAGCGACAGCGCGGGCAGCGGGGACCGCGCCGAGGCCACCACGACCGCGGTGTTGCCGCTCGCGATCACCGGGGCGACCACCGAGACCAGGCCCAGGAACGAGGACTCCTGCGGGGCGAGGACGGTCACCACGCCGGTCGGCTCGGGGGTCGAGAGGTTGAAGAACGGTCCCGCGACCGGGTTCGCCCCGCCCACGATCTGGGCGATCTTGTCCGTCCAGCCCGCGTACCAGACCCAGCGGTCGACCGCCGCGTCCACGACGGCCGCGGCCTTGGACTTCGACAGCCCCTCGGCCTCCGCGACCTCCCGGACGAACTGGTCCCGGCGGCCCTCCAGCATCTCGGCGACGCGGTAGAGGACCTGGCCGCGGTTGTACGCGGTCGCGCCCGACCAGCCGCCGAACGCCTTGCGGGCGGCCACGACGGCGTCCCGCGCGTCCTTGCGGGAGGACTGGGGCGCGTTCGCCAGCCACTTGCCCTTGGAGTCGGTCACCTCGTACAACCGGCCGCTCTCGGAGCGGGGGAACTTGCCCCCGACGTACAGCTTGTAGGTCTTGAAGACGCTCAGACGGTTATCGGACATCGAGGTACGCCTCCAGGCCGTGACGGCCGCCTTCGCGGCCGAAGCCCGACTCCTTGTATCCGCCGAACGGCGAGGTCGGGTCGAACTTGTTGAACGTGTTGGCCCAGACGACACCCGCCCGGAGCTTGTTCGCCACCGCGAGGATGCGGGAGCCCTTCTCCGTCCAGATGCCGGCCGAGAGGCCGTACTGGCTGTTGTTGGCCTTGGCGACCGCCTCGTCCGGCGTACGGAACGACAGCACCGACAGCACCGGTCCGAAGATCTCGTCGCGGGCGACGGTGTGCGCCTGGGTGACGCCGGTGAACAGCGTCGGCGCGAACCAGTAACCGGCGGACGGCAGCTCGCACGGCGCCGACCAGCGGTCCGCGCCCTCGGCCTCGCCGGTCTCGACTAGCGCGGTGATCCGGGAGAGCTGCTCCGCGGAGTTGATCGCGCCGATGTCGGTGTTCTTGTCCAGCGGGTCGCCCAGGCGCAGCGTGGACAGCCGGCGCTTGAGGGCGTCCAGCAGTTCGTCCTCGATGGACTCCTGGACCAGGAGGCGCGAGCCCGCGCAGCAGACCTGGCCCTGGTTGAAGAAGATGCCGGTGACGATGCCCTCGACGGCCTGGTCGATGGGGGCGTCGTCGAAGACGATGTTGGCGCCCTTGCCGCCCAGCTCCAGGGTGGCCTTCTTGTCCGTGCCCGCGATCTGGCGGGCGATGGCCTTGCCGACCGCGGTCGAACCGGTGAAGGCGACCTTGTTGACGTCCGGGTGCGAGACCAGTGCCTCGCCGGCGTCCCCGTACCCCGTCAGGATGTTGACGACGCCCCTGGGCAGGCCGGCCTGGCGGCAGATGTCCGCGAAGAAGAGGGCGGAGAGCGGGGTCGTCTCGGCCGGCTTCAGCACCACCGTGTTGCCGGTGGCGAGCGCCGGGGCGATCTTCCACGCGAGCATCAGGAGCGGGAAGTTCCACGGGATGATCTGGCCGGCGACGCCGAGCGGGCGCGGGTTCGCGCCGTAGCCCGCGTGGTCCAGCTTGTCGGCCCAGCCCGCGTAGTAGAAGAAGTGCGCGGCGACCAGCGGGAGGTCCGCGTCGCGGGTCTCCTTGATCGGCTTGCCGTTGTCGAGCGTCTCGAGGACGGCGAGCTCGCGGCTGCGCTCCTGGATGATCCGGGCGATCCGGAAGAGGTACTTGGCGCGCTCGGAGCCGGGCAGCGCCGACCACTTCTCGAACGCGCGGCGGGCCGCCTTCACGGCCCGGTCCACGTCCTCGGCGCCGGCCCGCGCGACCTCGGAGAGGACCTCCTCGGACGACGGGCTGACCGTCTTGAAGACCTGGCCGTCGGCGGCGTCGGTGAACTCGCCGTCGATGAACAGGCCGTAGGAGGGGGCGATGTCGACGACGGAACGGGACTCCGGCGCCGGTGCGTACTCGAATGCAGATGCCATGGGAATCAGTCCACCGTCACGTAATCGGGGCCGGAGTAACGGCCGGTGCTGAGCTTCTGGCGCTGCATCAGCAGGTCGTTCAGCAGGCTGGAGGCGCCGAAGCGGAACCAGTGGTTGTCCAGCCAGTCCTCGCCCGCCGTCTCGTTCACCAGGACGAGGAACTTGAGGGCGTCCTTGGAGGTGCGGATGCCGCCGGCCGGCTTCACGCCGATCTGGACGCCGGTCTGCGCCCGGAAGTCGCGCACCGCCTCCAGCATCAGCAGGGTGTTCGCAGGGGTGGCGTTGACCCCGACCTTGCCGGTCGACGTCTTGATGAAGTCCGCGCCCGCCAGCATCCCGAGCCAGGAGGCCCGCCGGATGTTGTCGTACGTGGACAGCTCGCCGGTCTCGAAGATCACCTTGAGGCGGGCCGTCCCGCACTCCGCCTTCACGGCGAGGATCTCCTCGTACACCTTCAGATAGCGGCCGGAGAGGAACGCGCCCCGGTCGATCACCATGTCGATCTCGTCCGCCCCGGCGGCCACGGCGTCGCGGACGTCCGCGAGCTTCACGGCGAGTGCGGCACGGCCGGCGGGGAAGGCCGTCGCGACGGACGCCACCTTCACACCTGAGCCGGCCAGCGCGGCGACGGCGGTCGCCGCCATGTCGGGGTAGACGCAGACGGCCGCGGTGCGCGGCGTCGTGCGGTCGGTGGGGTCGGGATGGACGGCCTTGGCGGCGAGCGCGCGGACCTTGCCCGGAGTGTCCGAGCCTTCCAGCGTCGTCAGGTCGATCATCGAGATGGCCAGGTCGATGGCGTACGCCTTGGCCGTCGTCTTGATCGAACGGGTTCCGAGCGAGGCGGCGCGCGCTTCGAGGCCGACGGCGTCGACGCCGGGCAGCCCGTGCAGGAAGCGGCGCAGCGCACCGTCGGACGCCGTCGCGTCGGCGAATGCGGGTGCAGTGGTGGGCATGGTCACCAGAGGAGCATATCTACGCGCGTAGCGGCCTGTACAGGGGCCCAGGCCGTTCGTGCATCGCGCGGTGCCCGGCCGCGGCGCGCGCACCCGCCCGGAACGGGCCCGGCGGGCGTCCGTACGCGTGTCCGGGCGGGCGCCCCCGCGTTCCGTGACCGCGTCAGGCAGAATCGGGCTCATGACGAGCCCCACGCCGCCCTCCGAGCCCACCTACGCCGACCGGACGTTCCGGTCGCCCGCCGGGCTGGTCGGGGGCGCCCTGCTGCTCCTGCTCATCTGCTGGATCGGCGGCGACGCGGCCGTCCGGGGCGAGGGCCGCGTGCCGTGGCTGGCGCTGGCCGGGCTGCTGACCGTGGTGCCGCTCGTGGTCGCCTTCACCCTGCGGCCGGTGGTCTTCGCCAACGACCAGCGCATCCGGATCCGCAACCCGTTCCGGACGATCACGCTCCCGTGGACCGATGTCGCGGACGTCCGGGCCGGGTACTCGAGCGAGCTCCTCACCCGGGCCGGCGAGAAGTTCCAGCTCTGGGCGGTCCCGGTGTCGCTCCGGCAGCGCAAGAAGGCCGCCCGCCACCAGACCCAGCAGTCGATGGACGACCCGTACCGCAGGACGTCCGTCACCGCCGACGTGCGCGACACGAAGGCCCGGGTGGCGGCCGCGGACCAGACGGTGGTCGACCTGCGGGAGCTCGCCGAGCGCGCGGGCGAGAAGCCCGTCGAGGGAGCCCCGGCCAGGTCGGTCCGCTGGGCGTACGAGGTGATCGCGCCGGCCGCGGTGGGCGCGGTGCTGCTGGTGGTGCTGGGCGCGATCGGCTGACGGCCGCTCCCGGCCGTGCTGCGGGCGACGGCCGTCGCCCGCAGCCCCGGGTCAGATCCCGGCCGCGGCCGACAGGTCCCGCTTGATGCCGGACAGCAGCTCCGCGCCCCGCGCACGGGCCGCTGGCAGCTCGCCGGCCGAGCCGACCGGCACCACGACCTCCAGGTAGCACTTGAGCTTCGGCTCGGTGCCGCTCGGGCGGACGATCACCCGCGCGCCCTCCAGGTGGTAGCGCAGGCCGTCGGTGGGCGGCAGCAGCCCGGTGCCGTGCGACAGGTCCTCGGCCGAGGTGACGGCCAGGCCCGCCATCGCGGTCGGCGGCTGCTCGCGCAGGCGCCGCATGGCGTCCGCGATGACGGACAGGTCCTCGACCCGGACGGACAGCTGGTCGGTGGCGTGCAGTCCGTGCTCGACCGCGAGGTCGTCCAGCAGGTCCAGGAGCGTACGGCCCTGTTCCTTCAGTACGGAGGCCAGTTCGGCGACCAGGAGCGCGGCCGTGATGCCGTCCTTGTCGCGGACGCCGTCCGGGTCGACGCAGTAGCCGAGCGCCTCCTCGTAGCCGTACCGCAGGCCCTCCACACGGGCGATCCACTTGAAGCCGGTCAGCGTCTCCTCGTAGCCGAGGCCCGCCTTTTCGGCGATCCGGCCGAGGAGGGACGAGGACACGATCGACTCGGCGAACACGCCGGTGACACCGCGTCCCACGAGGTGGGCGGCGAGCAGCGCGCCGACCTCGTCGCCGCGCAGCATCCGCCAGCCGCCGTCCGCCGCCGGGTCCGGGACGGCGACGGCGCAGCGGTCGGCGTCCGGGTCGTTGGCGATGACGAGGTCCGGGTCCGAGCGGCGCGCGGTGGCGAACGCGAGATCCATCGCGCCGGGCTCCTCCGGATTGGGGAAGGCGACGGTGGGGAACGCGGGGTCGGGCTCGGCCTGTTCGGCGACGAGGACCGGGGCGGGGAAGCCGGCCCGGTCGAAGGCGGCGGTGAGCACGGAGGTGCCGACGCCGTGCATGGCCGTGTACACGACGCGGGCCGTGCGCGGCGAGCCGGTGGCCAGGACCGCGTCCGTACGCTCCAGGTAGGCGGCCAGGACCTCGTCGCCGAGGGTCTCCCAGCCGTTGCCGGGGCGGGGCACGGTGTCCAGCGGGCCGACCGCGGCGATGGCGGCGGCGATCTCGCCGTCGGCGGGCGGCACGATCTGCGAGCCGTCGCCGAGGTAGACCTTGTAGCCGTTGTCGCGCGGCGGGTTGTGGCTGGCGGTGACCTCGACGCCCGCGACGGCGCCCAGATGCCGTATGGCGAACGCGAGTACGGGGGTGGGGAGCGGGCGGGGGAGGACCGTGGCCCGCAGACCGGCGCCGGTCATCACGGCGGCCGTGTCCCGGGCGAAGTCGGTGGACTTGTAGCGGGCGTCGTAGCCGATGACGACGAGGCCGCCCGCCTGCCCCTGGTCCTTCAGGTACGCGGCGAGCCCGGCGGCGGCGCGGATGACGACGGCGCGGTTCATCCGCATCGGTCCGGCGCCGATCTCGCCGCGGAGTCCGGCGGTGCCGAACTGGAGCGTGCCGGCGAACCGTGCGTCGAGCTCGTCGAGGTCCTCGGCGTCGATGAGCTTCGCGAGCTCGTCGCGCGTCTCGGGATCGGGGTCCTCGGCGAGCCAGGTCCTGGCCCGGCCGATGAGGTCCTGCGTCGTCACGGTGTCCGCCTTCCTAGTGGTGGAATCAAGCCCCTCCGGCGATTGAGGAGCGGGGCTACGGGGGCGGCGCCCCCGTAGAGGCGCCGCCCACCGGTCAGATCCGGTCCAGGACCCTCGCCAGCAGCGAGCCCATCCGGGTCGCCGAGTCGCGCCCCGCCTGGAGCACCTCTTCGTGGTTGAGCGGCTCCCCGCTCAGCCCCGCCGCCAGGTTCGTCACCAGGGAGAGGCCCAGCACCTCGGCGCCCGCCTCGCGGGCCGCGATGGCCTCCAGCACGGTGGACATGCCGACGAGGTCGCCGCCCATCACCCGGACCATGTTGATCTCGGCGGGCGTCTCGTAGTGCGGGCCGGGGAACTGCACGTACACACCCTCTTCGAGGGTCTCGTCGATCTCCTTGCACAGCGCGCGCAGCCGCGGCGAGTACAGGTCGGTCAGGTCGACGAAGTTGGCGCCGATGATCGGCGACGCCGCCGTGAGGTTGATGTGGTCACTGATCAGGACCGGCTGCCCCGGGCGCATGCCCTCGCGCAGTCCGCCGCAGCCGTTCGTCAGCACGACGGTCTTGCAGCCCGCGGCCACGGCGGTACGCACCCCGTGCGCCACGGCGGCGACGCCGCGGCCCTCGTAGTAGTGCGTACGGCCCAGGAAGACCAGGGCGCGCTTCTCGCCGATGAGGTACGAGCGGATCGTGCCGCCGTGCCCCGCGACGGCGGGAGCGGGGAAACCGGGCAGGTCCGTCACCGGGAACTCGGCCTCCGGAGTGCCGAGCGCATCGCCGGCCGGCGCCCAGCCGGAGCCCATCACGAGGGCGACGTCGTGGGTCTCGGCACCGGTCAGCTCGCGCAGGCGGGCGGCGGCGTCGGCAGCGGCGGCGTGCGGGTCGCCCTGGATGTGGTCCGGAATAACTGATGCGTTCACGCGGATGAGCGTAACCGCTGAATCCCTACGCGCGTAGATGCTCCCGTACAGAGTCTGCCCGCGTTCGTTTGTGTGTTCCCACAGCAAGGCGCGGACAGCCCCGGGAAAGGGCAGATCAGCGCGGGTCCCCGGCGGTCAGCAGGGGCGCTTGCGGAGTTCCATCACATAGTCGTGCGGCGCGCCCGCGGAATCGGCCGCGTCCGCGATCTCGCCGAGGTAGCGGGCGGAGGGCAGGCCGCCCTCGTAGCCGTTCAGGACGTACATCCAGGCCGGCTCCTCGCCGTCCAGGGTGTGCACGCGGACCCGCATGCGCCGGTAGATGTCCAGGCCGACGCCCTCCCAGCGGTCCATGGAGTCCTCGTCCATCGGCGCCAGGTCGTAGAGGGCCACGAACACCTGGGAGCGGGGCGCCTCGACCACGGTGGCCAGCGCGCCTTCCCAGCCCATCTGCTCGCCGCCGAACGTCAGCCGCCAGCCGTTCAGCCAGCCGGTGCCGCGCAGCGGGGAGTGCGGTGCGCGGCGCGTCATCAGCCGCGCGTCGAGGTTGCCGGCGTACGCGGCGTAGAGCGACATGGGGTCGAGGGTACGGGAGGTGGCACCGTGAACGTCGGTTCCGGTGCGGAAGACAGCCGTCCGGGACGCCGGATTCACCGTCCGCATTCCGTGCCACGGGCGCCCCGGTGCCCGTATGGAGGGCCCCGGGGCGAAGCACCTTGGCGCGTGCGGGACAATGAAGTACGTACTGCATTCCCCCGGGGCGGCCCCCCGGACCCCGGCCGGGACAGCAGACGGCCGTGGGACGAGAAACGCGAGGCGGACTTTTCGTGACCCGGATCGTGATCATCGGCGGCGGACCCGGCGGGTACGAGGCGGCATTGGTGGGCGCCCAGCTCGGCGCGGAGGTGACCGTCGTCGACTGTGACGGCCTCGGCGGCGCGTCCGTGCTCACCGACTGCGTGCCCTCGAAGACCCTGATCGCGACGGCAGAGGTGATGACCACCTTCGACTCCTCGTACGAGGAGCTCGGCATCATCGTCGCGGACGACACGCCGCACATAGAGCAGGCGGCGCGGGTGGTCGGCGTGGACCTGGGCAAGGTCAACCGGCGGGTGAAGCGCCTCGCGCTCGCCCAGTCCCACGACATCACCGCCTCCGTCACCCGTGCGGGTGCACGCGTGATGCGCGGGCGCGGCCGGCTGGAGGGCCTCCAGGCCGCCGACGGCTCCCGCAAGGTCGTCGTCACCGCGGCCGACGGCACCGAGGAGACCCTCACCGCCGACGCCGTGCTGATCGCCACCGGCGGCCACCCCCGGGAGATCCCGGACGCGCTGCCCGACGGTGAGCGGATCCTGAACTGGACCCAGGTCTACGACCTCGACGAGCTCCCCGACGAGCTCATCGTCGTCGGCTCCGGTGTCACCGGCGCCGAGTTCGCCGGCGCCTACCAGGCCCTCGGCTCCCGCGTCACCCTCGTCTCGTCCCGCGACCGGGTGCTGCCGGGCGAGGACCCGGACGCGGCCGCCGTCCTGGAGGACGTCTTCCGCCGCCGCGGCATGAACGTGATGGCCCGCTCCCGCGCCCAGTCCGCCAAGCGCGTCGGCGACCGGGTCGAGGTGACCCTCGCCGACGGCCGGGTCATCTCCGGCTCGCACTGCCTGATGGCGGTCGGCGCGATCCCGAACAGCGCGGGCATGGGCCTGGAGGAGGCCGGGGTCCGGCTCAAGGACTCGGGCCACATCTGGACCGACAAGGTCTCCCGCACCAGCGCGCCCGGCGTCTACGCGGCCGGTGACGTCACCGGGATCTTCGCCCTCGCCTCGGTCGCCGCCATGCAGGGCCGTATCGCGATGTACCACTTCCTCGGTGACGCGGTCGCCCCGCTGAACCTGAAGACGGTCTCGTCGAACGTCTTCACCGACCCCGAGATCGCCACGGTCGGCTACACCCAGGCCGACGTCGACGGCGGCAAGATCGACGCCCGGGTCGTCAAGCTGCCGCTGCTGCGCAACCCGCGCGCCAAGATGCAGGGCATCCGGGACGGCTTCGTCAAGATCTTCTGCCGGCCCGGCACCGGCATCGTGGTCGGCGGCTGTGTCGTCGCCCCGAAGGCCAGCGAGCTGATCCACCCCATCTCGATCGCGGTCGACAACAATCTGACCGTGGAACAGATCGCAAACGCCTTCACTGTGTACCCGTCCCTGTCGGGATCGATCGCGGAAGTGGCACGTCAGTTGCACACCCGGAAGCAGTCGGGTGAGGGGTAACCCCTCCCGGGGAGCGCCCGCAACCCGGCATTCCCCGGCAACTCCCGGCAACTCAGGCGGTCCGCCGACCGCCGTTCGATCAGTACGGAACAACAACGGGGCCGCCTATACCACTTGGCGGCCCCTTGTGTGTACAACTTCTGTTATTCGGCGCAAACAGCTGAAAACGCTCGGGCGGTCACGTTACTGTCAGTTTTGTGTTCGCTGCAGAACGTCGTCAGTTGATCCTCGAAATGGTGCGCGCCAACGGGGCGGTATCGCTCCGTGAGCTCGCCCGCGTCGTCCAGACCTCCGAAGTGACCGTACGGCGGGACGTGCGGGCACTGGAGGCAGAAGGACTCCTCGACCGCCGGCACGGCGGTGCGGTTTTGCCGGGCGGTTTTACGCGGGAGTCCGGCTTTCCGCAGAAATCCCATCTCGCCACCGCGGAGAAAACGGCCATCGCCGACCTGGCCGCCGGTCTCGTCGAAGAGGGCGAGGCCATTGTGGTCGGCGCCGGTACGACCACGCAGGAGCTGGCCCGCCGGCTCGCGCGGGTCCCCGGTCTGACCGTGGTGACCAATTCACTGCTGGTCGCCCAGGCGTTGGCCCATGCCAACCGGGTGGAAGTGGTGATGACCGGGGGCACCCTGCGCGGTTCCAACTACGCCCTGGTGGGCAGTGGGGCCGAGCAGTCGCTCCAGGGGCTGCGGGTCTCGCGCGCCTTCCTGTCCGGGAGCGGGCTCACCGCCGAACGCGGACTCTCCACGTCCAACATGCTCTCCGCGAGCGTGGACCGGGCGCTGGTGCAGGCCGCGGGGGAGGTGGTGGTCCTCGCCGACCACACCAAGCTCGGCTCCGACACCATGTTCCAGACCGTGCCGACGGATCTCATCACCCGTCTGGTCACGGACGAACCGGCCGGTCACGACGACCGGGCGGCCGCGGAGCTGCAGGCCCTGGCGGACCAGGGGGTGCAGATCGCGGTGGCCGGCGCGGGTACGGGGCCGGCTTCGGTCGATGCCGCACCGCCGGGCCGTGGCGTCGCCCGGCGCGACATGCCCCTGCCGGGGCAGCGGCGGACGCATGCGCAGCAGTTGCGGGGGGCGGCGGTGCTGGCTGACCAGGGTGGTCAGGGGGATCGGGCGCGGGTCGCCGACCTGCGTCGGCGGTAGCCGGGGGCTCTGCCCCCGGACCCCCGCTCCTCAATCGCCGGAGGGGCTGGATGAGCCGGAGGGGCTTGATGGGCCGGAGGTGCTCAGGCCCAGCAGGGTCAGGCTCAGCAGTCTGCCCGGCAGCCCCGGATCGTCCGGGGACTGTTCGGCCGCCAGCGCGATCGCCTTCGTCAGCTGCATCAGGTCGTCGATGGACACGTCCGCGCGCACCGAGCCGCTCAGCTGGGCCCGGGCCAGCAGGACCGAACCCGCCTCGCGCAACGGCACATTGCACGGCGACAGGGCCGAGGTCTCGTCCCGGCACGTCGACATGAGCGCCTGGGCCAGCCCGTGGTACTCACCCGCATGAGTGATGAGCGCACCCAGCCACTCCACCAGACCGGTGCACGGCTGCTCCGCGTCGGCCAGTTCGCGGGAGCGGGCGATCAGGGAGGCCACCGCCTCCTGGAAGACCGCGCTCATCAGCGCGTGCCGGGTCGGGAAGTGGCGGTACAGCGTGCCGATGCCCACGCCGGCCCGCCGTGCGACGTCCTCCAGGGACGCGTCGGTGCCGTGCTCCGCGAAGGCCCCGCGCGCTTCGGTCAGCAGCCGGTCGTAATTGCGGCGCGCGTCGGCGCGCATGGGCCGGTCCGGCGTGCGGGCCGGTGTCCGTGCCGTGCTCATCGACATTGCGCAGTCCTCCCTGTTTCCGCCCGGGGGTCCAGGATGCCATCGCGCAACCGGAGGTGCCCTCCGTAATGCCGGGAGCCTGGGCCCCGCCGCCCCATGACCGGCGCCCCGGTCACGTCCTATGACATGAGCGGGGCGCCGGTGAGCGGGAGGGGCGGCCGAGCCCCGGGATCAGTCCTTGATCTCGCAGATGACGGCGCCGGAGGACACCGAGGTGCCGACCTCGGCGGCGAGGCTCTTGACCGTGCCGGCGCGGTGCGCGTTGAGGGGCTGCTCCATCTTCATGGCCTCCAGGACGACGATCAGGTCGCCTTCCTTGACCTCCTGGCCCTCCTCGACGGCGATCTTCACGATCGTTCCCTGCATCGGGGAGGCGAGGGTGTCGCCGGAGGCCGCGGAGCCGGACTTCTTCGCCGCGCGGCGCTTGGGCTTGGCGCCCGCCGCGAGTCCCGTACGGGCCAGGCTCATGCCCAGCGACGAGGGCAGCGAGACCTCAAGACGCTTGCCGCCGACCTCGACGACGACCGTCTCGCGGCCGGACTCCTCGTCCGCGTCCGTGTCGGCGGGTACGGCGAACGGCTTGATCTCGTTGACGAACTCCGTCTCGATCCAGCGGGTGTGGATGCGGAACGGGTCGGCGGTGAACGCGGGGTCGGCGACGACGGCGCGGTGGAAGGCGATGGCGGTGGCCATGCCCTCCACGGTGAACTCGGCCAGGGCGCGGGCCGCGCGCTGGAGCGCCTGCTCGCGCGTCGCGCCGGTCACGATCAGCTTGGCGAGCAGGGAGTCCCAGGCCGGGCCGATCACACTGCCGGTCTCGACGCCCGCGTCGAGGCGGACACCGGGACCGCTCGGCGGGCTGAAGAGGGTGACGGTGCCGGGGGCGGGCAGGAAGCCGCGGCCCGGGTCCTCGCCGTTGATCCGGAACTCGAAGGAGTGACCGCGCATCGCGGGGTCGTCGTAGCCGAGCTCCTCGCCGTCGGCGATGCGGAACATCTCGCGCACGAGGTCGATGCCGGTGACCTCTTCGGTGACCGGGTGCTCGACCTGGAGGCGGGTGTTGACCTCCAGGAAGGAGATCGTGCCGTCGGTGCCGACGAGGAACTCGACCGTGCCGGCGCCGACGTAGCCGGCCTCCTTGAGGATCGCCTTCGACGCCGCGTACAGCTCCGCGTTCTGCGCCTCGGACAGGAAGGGGGCCGGGGCCTCCTCCACGAGCTTCTGGTGGCGGCGCTGGAGGGAGCAGTCGCGGGTGGAGACGACGACCACGTTGCCGTGGGTGTCGGCCAGGCACTGGGTCTCCACGTGGCGGGGCTTGTCGAGGTAGCGCTCGACGAAGCACTCCCCGCGGCCGAACGCGGCGACGGCCTCACGGACCGCGGAGTCGTACAGCTCCGGGATCTCCTCCAGCGTGCGGGCGACCTTGAGTCCGCGTCCGCCACCGCCGAAGGCTGCCTTGATCGCGATCGGCAGACCGTGTTCCTTCGCGAAGGCGACGACCTCGGCGGAGCCTTCGACCGGGTCGGGGGTGCCCGCGACGAGCGGGGCGCCGGCGCGCTGGGCGATGTGACGGGCGGCGACCTTGTCACCGAGGTCCCGGATCGCCTGCGGCGGCGGACCGATCCACGTCAGCCCGGCATCCAGCACGGCCTGGGCGAACTCGGCGTTCTCCGAGAGGAAGCCGTAACCCGGGTGGATCGCGTCCGCCCCGGAGTCCTTGGCAGCCTGGAGCACCTTGGCCATGTCCAGATAGCTGGCGGCCGGGGTGTCACCGCCCAGCGCGAATGCCTCGTCGGCCGCACGCACATGCAGAGCGTCGCGGTCCGGGTCTGCGTAGACGGCCACGCTCCCGATACCCGCATCCCGGCAAGCGCGGGCAACACGGACAGCAATTTCGCCACGGTTGGCGATGAGCACCTTGCGCACGATGGCTCCCTCCTTGAAACAAGCTGAGTTTAGGGACAACCGACACGGCCTTACGACCCGTCCCCAATGGTGAGCTTGCCCACACGGAGTGTGATGCGAGGCTTGCTCGAGTCGCGAAATCCCTTGTGGCACCACGGTACGCCGGGATTCATAACCGCACAGTAGCCACGAGGTGTGGTCCAGGTCTCTGTCGGTACGGGCAGCGACGCCCGGTGTTTCTTTGTGGACTTCCTACTAAGCGGCGTCACATTCTTTGCCCGACGCACGAGGGCTCGTACAAGGGGGGCGCACTCCTGGGGCGGACGGGGGCGCGAAGACCGGTCGAACCCCTTGTCCGGAGCATTACCCGTTAGTAGGGTCCGCGCTATCGCACGTACTGCAGGTAACAGGGGGTGAGCGCCGTGGTGCGCAGGCCGGTGGCAGTCATAGCCGCGCTGGTGCTGTTCGCGGAGGCCGTGGGCATCGTGATCATCAACGTGGTCCTGGGGACGGTGGTGAAGAACCAGGACATGTCCCTGGCGGGCACGGACCCCGGCGTCATGTCCAAGGGCACCTGGGTGCTGGGCGGCGTCTCCGGACTGTTCCTGGTCCTGTGCGGCGTGCTGCTCCTGCTGACCGGCATCCGCGACCGGGCCCCGGGCCGCGCCGCCCGCATCGTGCTCATCTGCTGCGCCGTCATCCACGGTGTGCTGGGCGCGCTGACGGTCGGTCTGGTCGGCTGGACGGCCTTCGTGTTCATGATGGTGGTGCTCGGCCTGATCGTGCTGACGCTGGTGGCGTACGGCTCCGCGGACGAGGCGCCGGCCGCCGCCGCCGCCGAGCCCGAGCAGCCCGCGCCCCCGGCCCCCGCCTGACCCGGGAACCGGCCCGCCGGCCTCAGACCCAGAGGTCGGTGACCTGGATCCCCAGCTCGCCCAGCAGCCGGCGCAGCAGCGGCAGCGAGAGCCCGATGACATTGCCCGGGTCGCCGTCGATGGAGTCCACGAACGGGGCCGACCGCCCGTCGAGGGTGAAGGCACCTGCGACGTGGAGCGGTTCGCCGGAGGCCACGTAGGCGGCGACCTCGGCGTCCGTCGGCTCGCCGAAGCGCACCGTCGTGGACGCCGTCGCGGAGGCGGTGCGCCCGCTCGCGGTGTCGATCACGCTGTGCCCCGTCTGCAGGACCCCGGCGCGCCCCCGCATCGACTTCCAGCGGGCCGTGGCCTCCTCGGCGTCGGCGGGCTTGCCGAGCGCCTCGCCGTCCAGTTCGAGCACCGAGTCGCAGCCGATGACCAGTGCGCCCGCGGCCTCCGGGCGCCCCGCCACGGCGGCGGCCTTGGCCCGGGCCAGCACGAGGGCGAGCTCGGCCGGTGTGGGGGCGCTCAGCGCGTCCTCGTCGACCCCGCTGACGATCACCTCGGGCGCGAACCCCGCCTGCCGCAGCAGGCCGAGCCGGGCGGGTGACTGCGAGGCGAGTACGAGGCGACGGGATGCGGGATCAGTCATGGGCGCCATCGTACAAAGCGGGCCCCGGACCCCTCATCGGGTCCCGAGCGCGAACATCGCGACCACCATGGCCAGCGCGAGCACGAGTCCCACGCGACGCATCATGTCCTGGGCGTCGCGCAGTTCCTTCGGCGGCTTGTTCTCAGGATCGGACCACAACATGATCCGATCCTGCTGCGGATGCGGTGGCGGCGCCTGAGTACGCGTACTCAACCGCCGCCGCACGCCCTACCCGGGCCAGTACGTGCGCGCCCAGGCGCGCGGCCCCGGCAGGTGGTGGCCGCGCCGGGCCAGCCGGCCGGGGTCGGACCACTGGGCGGGCAGCTCCGGTGCGCCGGACGACACGGCGGACGCCGCAGCGGCGCGCGCCCGGACCACCGCCAGTGCGGCGGCCAGCTCCTCCGGGGTCGGGTTGCCCCGTACGACCTTGATCATGGCCAGGACCCTTTCTAGAGGGGGATGTTGCCGTGCTTCTTCGGGGGCAGCGACTCCCGCTTGGTGCGCAGCTGCCGCAGCCCCTTCACCACCTGGGCGCGGGTCTCGTGCGGCATGATCACCGCGTCGACGTAACCGCGCTCGGCCGCCACGTACGGGTTGAGGAGCGCGTCCTCGTAGTCCGCCATCAGCTCGGCGCGGGTGGCGTCCTGATCCTCGGCGGCGGCGATCGTGCGGCGGTGCAGGATGTTGACGGCGCCCTGCGCGCCCATGACGGCGATCTGTGCGGTCGGCCAGGCGACGTTGATGTCGGCGCCCAGGTGCTTGGAGCCCATGACGTCGTACGCCCCGCCGAACGCCTTGCGGGTGATCACCGTGATCAGCGGGACGGTCGCCTCCGCGTACGCGTAGATCAGCTTGGCGCCGCGGCGGATGATGCCGCCGTACTCCTGGTCGACACCCGGCAGGAAGCCCGGCACGTCGACGAACGTCAGCACCGGCACGTTGAACGCGTCACACGTGCGGACGAACCGGGCCGCCTTCTCGCTCGCGTTGATGTCCAGACAGCCGGCGAACTGCATCGGCTGGTTGGCGACGATGCCGACCGGATAACCCTCCACGCGGCCGAAGCCGGTGAGGATGTTCGGCGCGAACAGGGCCTGGGTCTCCAGGAATTCGCCGTCGTCCAGCACGTGCTCGATCGCGGTGTGCATGTCGTACGGCTGGTTCGCCGAGTCCGGGATCAGCGTGTCGAGTTCGCGGTCCTCGTCGCTCACCGCGAGGTCCGCCTCCTCCGGGAAGGCCGGGGCCTCCGAGAGGTTGTTCGACGGGAGGTAGGAGAGCAGCGACTTGACGTACTCGATGGCGTCCTTCTCGTCGCCCGCCATGTGGTGGGCCACACCCGAGGTGGTGTTGTGGGTGCGCGCGCCGCCGAGCTCCTCGAAGCCGACGTCCTCGCCGGTGACCGTCTTGATGACGTCGGGTCCGGTGATGAACATGTGCGAGGTCTGGTCGACCATGACCGTGAAGTCGGTGATCGCGGGGGAGTAGACCGCGCCGCCCGCGCACGGTCCGACGATCAGCGAGATCTGCGGGATCACACCCGATGCGTGCACGTTGCGGCGGAAGATCTCCGCGAAGAGGCCGAGTGCCGCGACACCCTCCTGGATGCGCGCACCGCCGCCGTCGTTGATGCCGATGACCGGACAGCCGGTCTTCAGCGCGAAGTCCATCACCTTGACGATTTTCTCACCGTAGACCTCGCCGAGCGAGCCGCCGAAGATGGTGAAGTCCTGCGAGTACACACAGACGGGGCGGCCGTCGACCGTGCCGTAGCCGGTGACGACACCGTCCCCGTACGGCCGGTTCTTCTCGATGCCGAAGTTCGTCGAACGGTGCCGGGCGAATTCGTCGAGCTCCACGAAGGAACCCTCGTCGAGCAGCAGATCGACCCGCTCGCGCGCGGTCAGCTTGCCCTTCGCGTGCTGCTTCTCCACCGCGCGGGCGGAACCCGCGTGGGTCGCCTCGTCGATACGGCGCTGCAGGTCCGCGAGCTTGCCCGCGGTGGTGTGGATGTCGGTCTCTTCCGGCTCGGACATCGGGTGGCGGCTCCCTGCCTGGTCACGGGGACGACTGCGCTGCTGATCAGCGGATGAACGGCTGAGGGTCCGCAGCGCCGAACGGCTACTGATCCGTAGCGTATCGGCGCGGATACCGTTCGGCAGTGCGTCGTTTGACACACCTAGGGTGGCTTGCATGACACCTTCGGATGCGCCACAGAGCCGTTGGTCGGACCTGGACCGGCCGCCCCTGAACGTCCCCGCGCTGCGCCGCGGGCTCCTCGTGCCGGGCGGGCTGTGGACCGCCCTGGACGTCGTCGACAGCACCGGCTCCACCAACTCCGATCTCGCGGCGCGCGCGGCCTCCCTCACGGAGGGCACCGTCCTGGTCGCGGAGGAGCAGACCGCGGGCCGCGGACGCCTGGACCGGACCTGGACCGCCCCGGCCCGCTCCGGCCTGTTCTTCTCCGTCTACCTGACGCCCGGCGCCGTACCGGTACAGCGCTGGGGCTGGCTGCCGCTGCTCGCCGGGGTCGCAGCGGCGACGGGCCTGGCGCGCTCGGCGGGCGTCGACACCGCGCTCAAGTGGCCCAACGACCTGCTCGTCACCGTCCCCAAGGGCTCCGACGAGCTCCGTCCAGGGGAGACCCCACCCGGCGAGGAGCGCAAGACGGGCGGCATCCTCGCCGAGCGGGCCGGCGACGGCGTCGTCATCGGCATCGGACTCAACGTCTCCCTGCGCCAGGACGAGCTGCCCGCACCCACCGCCGCCTCGCTCGCCCTGGCCGGAGCGGTCTCCACCGACCGCGAGACGCTGCTCCGGGGCGTGCTGCGCTCGCTGGAGCAGTGGTACGGGCAGTGGCGCGCGGCCGACGGCGACGCGGCGGCGAGCGGGCTGCAGGAGGCGTACGCGGCGGGCTGCGCGACCCTGGGCCGGACCGTACGGGCCCAGCTGCCCGGCGACCGCACGCTCACCGGGGAGGCGGTGGCGATCGACGGGGACGGGCGCCTGGTCCTGTCCACCGGCGACGGCCTGCGCGAACCGGTGTCGGCGGGCGACATCGTGCACCTGCGAGGGGCGGCGGGCGGGCTGACCTGAGCGGCGGCCGACCCGGCGCCACGCCACGAACCGTCCGGGTAACGCCTCGACGACGTGAGGTAGGGCACACCTGCCGTATCGTTGAGGCGATCCACCGACAGATCGGCAGGGCAGTGCGCAGGGAACGGGCAGGAGGCGGCTGGTGACCGTCGACGACACGACCTCCGGCGCGGGCGACGAGCCCTCGTCGGACTCCTCGGTCCACGCGACACCGCATCACGAAGTCGACCACACGGCCGAGCCGACCGACGACCCCCTCGCGATCAGGCTGGAACAGCTGATCCTGGGCGCCGACCGGCGCTACACCCCGTTCCAGGCGGCCCGCACCGCGGGCGTCTCGATGGATCTCGCGTCCCGGTTCTGGCGGGCCATGGGCTTCGCCGACATCGGCCAGGCCAAGGCGCTGACCGAGGCGGACGTGCTGGCGCTGCGCCGGCTGTCCGGTCTGGTCGAGGCCGGGCTGCTCAGCGAGCCGATGGCGATCCAGGTGGCCAGGTCGACCGGGCAGACCACCGCCCGGCTGGCGGAATGGCAGATCGACTCGTTCCTGGAGGGCCTCACCGAGCCGCCCGAGCCGGGCATGACCCGGACCGAGGTCACGTATCCCCTGATCGAACTGCTGCTGCCGGAGCTGGAGGAGTTCCTGGTGTACGTGTGGCGGCGCCAGCTCGCCGCCGCCACCGGCCGGGTCGTGCAGGCGGCGGACGACGAGGAGATGGTCGACCGGCGCCTGGCCGTCGGCTTCGCCGACCTCGTCGGCTTCACCCGGCTGACCCGCCGGCTGGAGGAGGAGGAGCTCGGCGAGCTCGTCGAGTCCTTCGAGACCACCTGCGCCGACCTCGTCGCCGCGCACGGCGGCCGGCTCATCAAGACCCTCGGCGACGAGGTCCTCTTCGCCGCCGACGACGCGGGCACCGCGTCCGAGATCGCGCTGCGCCTGGTCGAGGCCATGACGCTGGACGAGACGATGCCGGCACTGCGCGTCGGCATCGCGTTCGGCACGGTCACCACCCGGATGGGCGATGTCTTCGGCACCACGGTGAACCTCGCTAGCCGGCTGACGTCGATAGCTCCGAAGGACGCCGTCCTGGTGGACGGGGCGTTCGCCGAGGAGCTGACCAGGACCGGGGACGCGCCGGTCTCCGAGGCCCAGGCCGCGGAGGACGCGGCGGCCGCCGCCGAGCGGGCCGAGAAGGCGCGCGCGGACGGCGAGGAGCCGCCCCCGCTGCCGAGGTACCGCTACGGGCTGCAGCCGATGTGGCAGCGCCCGGTGCGCGGACTCGGCATCGTCGAACCCTGGCTGCTGGCCCGTCGCGGCACGTCCTGACCGCCCCCTGACCTCCTGCGGGGGCGGAGCCCTAGGATCCCTCCGGTAACGCTCGTTAACCGACAGGGGTGCAGCCATGACCGTCACGTCCGAGCAGCGGTTCGGGGAGTTCGTCGTCGTACGCGGCCACGAGGGCCTGGAGCACGTCGCCGAGCTGGTGCTCGACCGGCCCGGGGCCATGAACGCGGTGTCCACGGACATGGCCCGCTCGATCGCCGCCGCCTGCGCCGCGCTCGCCGCCGACCCCGACGTCCGGGTCACCGTCCTCACGTCCAGCCACGAGCGGGCCTTCTGCGTGGGCGCGGACCTCAAGGAGCGCAACTCCTTCACCGACGCCGACCTGGTGCGCCAGCGGCCGACCGCACGGGCCGCCTACACCGGCGTGCTCGAACTGCCGATGCCGACGATCGCCGCGGTGCACGGCTTCGCGCTCGGCGGCGGGTTCGAGCTGGCCCTGTCCTGCGATCTGATCGTCGCCGACGGGACCGCGCTGGTGGGGCTGCCCGAGGTGTCGGTCGGGGTCATCCCGGGCGGCGGCGGCACCCAGCTGCTGCCGCGCCGGATCGGGGCGGCGCGCGCCGCCGAGCTGATCTTCACCGCCCGCCGGGTGGCGGCGGACGAGGCGCGGGAGCTGGGTCTGGTCGACGAGCTGGTCGCGGACGGCGAGGACCGGACCGAGGCGCTGGCGCTCGCCGGGCGGATCGCGGCGAACTCCCCGGTGGGGCTGCGGGCGGCCAAGCGGGCGCTGCGGCTCGGGCACGGGCTCGATCTGCGGGCCGGCCTCGACGTCGAGGACTCCGCGTGGCGGTCGGTGGCCTTCTCCGGCGACCGGACCGAGGGGGTGGCCGCGTTCAACGAGAAGCGGAAGCCGAACTGGCCCGGGGAGTGAGCCGATGGTGACTGTCCGTGTTCCTTCGGCGACGCACCGCGCATGATTAGGGCTGCAAACTGATCAAATCATCACAAACCTACATAAGCTGGGGTGATGGGTGGTGACGATGCGCGGCTGCGGGCCGTGGTTTCGCTTGCGCAGGCGATGGCGGCGGCGCACACCCCGCGGGGGTGCTGGCGGGCGGCCGCCCTGGGGGCGTGCGAGGCGCTGGGCGGCAGTTTCGCCGCACTGTCGGTCTGGGAGCGCGGGCGGGGCCGGCTGAAGGTCCTGGTCAACGCGGGCGAGCGGGCCGAGGGGGAGGAGGAGTTCCCCGACGAGGAGACGTATCCGGTGCACCAGTTCCCGGAGATCACCGAATTCCTCCATGAGCGGTGGGCCGGGGGCGGTGAGCCGGACGCCTGGGTGGAGACCGCCGACGGACCGGTCGAGCCGGAGCCGGCGGACGACGGGCCGGGTGCGACCGGGCACGGCTACTCCCACCAGCGGGTGGCGGCCCTGCGCCGGCGCGGGCGCGGCTGCTGTGTGGTCGCGCCGATCGTGCTGCACGGGCGGGCCTGGGGCGAGCTCTATGTGGCCCGGCGGGTGGGGGAGCCGGTGTTCGGGCGCCCGGACGCGGACTTCGCCACCGTGCTCGCCGCGGTCGTCGCCGCCGGGATCTCCCAGACGGAGCGCCTGGAGGAGGTGCGCAAGCTCGCCTTCACCGACCCGCTGACCGGCCTCGCCAACCGGCGGGCCGTCGACATCCGCCTCGACGAGGCGGTGGAGCGCCACCGGGCTGACGGTTCGGTGGTGAGCTTGGTCGTCTGCGATCTCAATGGGCTCAAACGGGTCAACGACACCCATGGGCATGCCGTCGGTGACCGGCTGCTGGAACGTTTCGGCTCGGTGCTCTCCCGGTGCGGGGCCATGCTGCCCGGGGCGCTGGCGGCCCGGCTCGGCGGGGACGAGTTCTGTCTGCTGGCCCTGGGTCCGGGGGCGGACGAGGTGATCGCGGTGGCCACCGAGCTCTGCGAGCGGGCCGGGGAGCTGGAGTTCGGCAACGGGGTCGCGTGCGGCATGGCGTCCACCGGGGACCCGATCGGTCCGGTGGTCTCCGCGCGGCGGCTCTTCCGGCTGGCGGACGCCGCCCAGTACCGGGCGAAGGCGGCCCGCTCCACGAGACCCGTCGTGGCGGGGCGTGACGGCGAGGTCATCCGGCTGGCGGACTCCCCGCCCGGATCCCCGCACGACCGCCGCCGGCTGCGGGGGAACCGGCCCGGCGAGGGACCGGACCGGTAAGGGGTCAACCCGGCGACCACTAGTGACATGAAGGGTTTCAATCCGTACGCTTCTGAATATGGATATGCATACAGTCGTGGTGGGGACGTCCGGTACCACTGCTCAGGACGTCATCGCCGTGGCCCGCGGCAACGCCCGTGTCGAACTCTCCGCCGCCGCGGTGACCGCCCTCGCCGCCGCCCGCGAGATCGTGGACGCGCTCGCCGCCAAGCCCGAGCCGGTCTACGGCGTCTCGACCGGATTCGGCGCGCTCGCCAGCCGTCACATCAGCCCGGAGCTCCGCGCGCAGCTCCAGCGCAACATCGTCCGCTCGCACGCCGCCGGCATGGGCCCGCGGGTCGAGCGCGAGGTCGTCAGGGCGCTGATGTTCCTGCGGCTCAAGACGGTCGCCTCCGGCCACACGGGCGTCCGCCCCGAGGTCGCGCAGACCATGGCGGACGTACTCAACGCCGGGATCACACCCGTCGTTCACGAGTACGGTTCGCTCGGCTGCTCCGGGGACCTGGCGCCGCTCTCCCACTGCGCGCTGACCCTGATGGGCGAGGGCGACGCGGAGGGCCCCGACGGGACCGTGCGCCCCGCGGGCGAGCTCCTCGCCGCCCACGGCATCACCCCGGTCGAGCTGCGCGAGAAGGAGGGCCTCGCCCTCCTCAACGGCACCGACGGCATGCTCGGCATGCTCGTGATGGCCCTCGCCGACCTGCGCAGCCTCTACACATCGGCCGACATCACCGCGGCCCTCTCGCTGGAGGCACTGCTCGGCACGGACAAGGTCCTCGCCCCCGAGCTGCACGCCATCCGCCCGCACCCCGGCCAGGGCGCGAGCGCCGACAACATGCTGCGGGTGCTGGCCGGTTCGGGCCTCACCGGTCACCACCAGGACGACGCGCCGCGTGTCCAGGACGCCTACTCGGTGCGCTGCGCGCCCCAGGTCAACGGCGCGGGCCGGGACACCCTCGCGTACGCCGCGACCGTCGCCGACCGCGAACTGGCCTCCTCCGTCGACAACCCCGTCGTCCTCCCCGACGGCCGGGTGGAGTCCAACGGCAACTTCCACGGAGCGCCGGTCGCGTACGTCCTGGACTTCCTGGCGATCGTCGCCGCCGACCTCGGTTCGATCGCCGAGCGCCGCACCGACCGGCTGCTGGACAAGAACCGCTCGCACGGACTGCCGCCGTTCCTCGCCGACGACGCCGGTGTGGACTCCGGCCTGATGATCGCCCAGTACACCCAGGCCGCCCTGGTCAGCGAGATGAAGCGGCTCGCCGTCCCGGCCTCCGCGGACTCGATCCCGTCCTCCGCGATGCAGGAGGACCACGTCTCCATGGGCTGGTCGGCCGCGCGCAAGCTCCGTACCGCCGTCGACAACCTCGCCCGGATCGTCGCCGTCGAGCTGTACGCCGCGACCCGCGCGGTCGAGCTGCGCGCCGCCCAGGGGCTGACCCCGGCGCCCGCCTCGCTGGCCGCGATCGAGGCGCTGCGGGCCGCGGGCGTCGAGGGCCCGGGGCCGGACCGCTTCCTGTCGCCCGACCTGGCCGCGGCGGACGCCTTCGTCCGGGCGGGCAGGCTCGTCGCGGCGGTGGAGCCGGTCACCGGGCCGCTGGCCTGACCGCCCGACCTGCGCGGAAGCGGCCACCGGACGGACCCGGCGGCCGCTTTTCGCTTACCGCTCAGACGGCCGGCTGCGGGCCGGTGCGACGGGCCGAGTAGGTGACGAAGCCGGCTCCCATGCCCAGGAACGCCATGCCGCCGATCAGATACGGCGTCGTGTCGAACCCGGTCCCGGTGTCGGCGAGCGCGGTGGCGCCCGGACCCGTTCTGCCGGGGGCGTCCGTGACGGCGGCGCCGGACGCGGTGGCGGCGTCGCCGGTCGCGTTGGCGGACGGGACGAACCACAGGGCACACAGCAGCGTTGCCGCGGCGGTGGCGGTCAGCAGCGGACGGCGGGTGATGGCCACGGAATCGATCCCCCTTGTGACAGCCGTGAGTTGAAGGGGCCCCGGTCGCCCGGTCCCTCTCAGGCCTGTGCGCCGATGCTAATGAACGCAGCGGGTCGTAGGAAAGCCGTGGCGGCCGGGAGCTTACGCTCCGCCTCATGAGCACATCTGAGTCATCACGATTCGTTCGCCTTCGGGTCGAAATGGTGTTGGAGATCACGGACGCCGACGCCCTGAGCGGGACCGCCCTGGAGAGCCTCGCGGCGGAGTACGGGGAGCCCGGCGGCGAGTCCGCCGAGGAACGCACGCATGCCGAGACCGCCGTACGGGAAGACGGTGCGGAGGCCCTCGCCTCGCTGATCGACCCGTTCGACCTGGTCAGTGAGGTGCCCGGGGTCGAGCTGACCCAGGCCTCCTGGAGCAGCGAGACCATCGACTACGACCCGGAGGACCCGGACGGATGGGACCTCGACGACGGTCAGGACGATGAGGACGACGACGAGAGCGCCTTCGGCGTCCCGCACAATGGGGAGGAGGACGACAAGGACGGCAGCACGGAGCGGCGGGCCTAGCGGGTGGAGACACCGGCCCCGGCCCGCTCCCGGCGGGCCGGGGCCGGTGTGCGTGACGACCGGTGGATCCGGGCCTCGGAAGTGCTGTACAACCGGGTCGTGCACCGGCGGAGCACATAGATGATCAACGGCGGGAACCACCGCCGCCGCCACCGCGTCGATGAGTGGTGTTCCCCACATCCGGGACGGATATGGAACGGGGCATCCGTTCCGGGTGTTCTTGGAATATTGACGGGGTATCGCCGGTCGACGGCCTTGCTCGGGGTTTTTGGGGATTTCGGCAACGATGGAGAAGCGTGTGATGACGGACAGCAAGCGGCGCAAGGGCCTCATGGCCGCGTCCGCACTGCTCGGCGGCGTGCTGGTGCTTTCGGCCTGCAGCGACGGCGGCGACAAGGGCGGCCCTAGCCCCGACAGCTCGAAGAAGTCGCAGGCGGCCGAGGTCGACAAGGCGGCGGCCGAGGAGGCCTCGGAGGCGCAGATAGCGATCTCGCCGAAGAACGGCGCGACCAACGCGAGCATCAACAACGACGCCAAGGTCACCGTCGCCAAGGGCAAGCTGACCGTCGTCACCATGACCACCTCCGCCGGAGAGAGCGTCAAGGGCACGCTCTCCGCCGACGGCACCAGCTGGCAGCCGGCCGCCCAGCTGGAGCGCTCGACCACGTACAAGATCAACGCGACGGCGCAGGACTCGAAGGGCCGCGAGGCGCACGAGAACTCCTCCTTCACCACCGTGTCGCCCGCCAACAGCTTCATCGGGAACTTCACCCCCGAGGACGGCTCCACCGTCGGCGTCGGCATGCCCGTCTCGATCAACTTCAACAAGGCGATCACCGACCAGAAGGCCGTCCAGGCCGGCATCACGGTGACGTCCAGCAGCGGCCAGCAGGTCGTCGGCCACTGGTTCAACTCCCAGCGCCTGGACCTGCGCCCCCAGGACTACTGGACGGGCGGCTCCACCGTCACGCTGAAGCTGGCGCTGGACGGCGTCGAGGGCGCGGACGGCGTGTACGGCGTGCAGCAGAAGACGGTCACCTTCAAGGTCGGCCGCAACCAGGTCTCCACCGTGGACGCCAAGACGCACACGATGACCGTCACGCAGAACGGCAAGACGATCAAGACCATCCCGATCTCGGCCGGTTCGTCGGACAACCCGACGTACAACGGCCAGATGGTGATCTCCGAGAAGTTCAAGGAGACCCGGATGGACGGTTCGACGGTCGGCTTCACCGACGACGACGGCAAGGGCGAGTACGACATCAAGGACGTGCCGCACGCCATGCGGCTGTCCACGTCGGGCACCTTCATCCACGGCAACTACTGGGGCGCCAAGTCCATCTTCGGCAGCGCCAACACCAGCCACGGCTGCGTCGGCCTCGCCGACACCAAGGGCGCCGGTGACCCGGGCGCGCCCGCCGCGTGGTTCTACAACAACTCCATGATCGGTGACGTGGTCATCGTCAAGAACTCCCCGGACAAGACCATCCAGCCCGACAACGGCCTCAACGGCTGGAACCTGAGCTGGGCCCAGTGGACGGCGGGTTCCCAGGGCTGACCCGACCGGCCGCGTCCTCCTCACCCCGGGCAGGACCCCGACCGGCCCCGAGCCCCGTACCCAGGCGGCGGCTCCGCGATCCCCACGGATCCCGGAGCCGCCGCCTGCGGCGTTCGCGGCTGTTCTCATGCCGCTCTCATCCCGGCCTTAACCCACCATCACAAGCGCTCCCTAACCTCACGCCATGTTCTTCACCTACCTCCGGCGCGAGCTGCGCCGCCGCAGAAAGGCGGCGCTCGTCGTCGCCTCGGGGCTCGCCCTCGGCATTGCGCTGGTCATCATCGTCAGCTCGGTCTCCTCGGGCATGAGCAAGGCCCAGGACAAGGTCCTGGAATCGCTGTACGGCCTCGGCACGGACATGACGGTCACCAAGGCCGCCGCAGCTCCGGGTTCCGCCACGGAGCGCCCCAGGTTCGAGTTCGACGCGAAGGGCAGCGACGACGACTCGACCCAGAGCACGGACCGGGTCATGGTCCAGGGCTTCCAGACGCTCGCCTCCACCACCGTCGGCGAGGTGGACCGGCAGACCGGGGTCGCCGACGCCGTCGGCGGGCTGAGCCTGACCGTCATGAAGGTCGACGGCCAGTTCAAGCGCGGTGAGTTCAAGCAGCAGGGCGGCACCGCCCAGGGCCGCGGTCCCGGTGGCGGCACCGGCCAGCCGCAGGGCGAGGTCCAGGGCGGCGGCGCCTCCTTCGACGTCAACTCCTACACGGTGTACGGCACCGACGTCACCAAGCAGGACCTCGGCCCGCTGACCTCGTCGAAGATCACCGCGGGACGTACGTTCAAGAGCACCGAGACCAACGCGAAGGTGGCCGTCGTCGACGCCGCGTACGCGAAGGAGAAGAAGCTCGCCACCGGCAAGACGGTCACGGTCCACGGCACCGAGTTCACCATCGTGGGCGTCTCCACGGCCGACAGCGGCGACGCGGCCGCCAACCTCTACATCCCGCTCCAGCAGGCGCAGACGCTCTCCGACTCGAAGAACAAGGTCACCACGGTCTACGTCAAGGCCGCGGACTCGCAGCAGATCGACAGCGTCAAGTCCGTGATCCAGAAGAACATCGCGGGCACCACGGTCACCACGTCCGCCGACCTCGCGGACACCGTGTCCGGCTCACTGTCCACGGCGTCCGACCTGGCGTCCAGCGTCGGCAAGTGGCTCTCCATCGCCGTGCTCATCGCCGCCTTCCTGGTCGCGGGACTCCTCACCTCCTCCGCGGTCAGCCGCCGCGTCCGGGAGTTCGGCACGCTCAAGGCGCTCGGCTGGAAGAGCGGCCGGGTAACCCGCCAGGTCATCGGCGAGGCCCTCGTCAACGGCCTGATGGGCGGCGTCCTCGGCATCGCGGTCGGCCTCGCCGGCGCCTACGCCGTCACCGCCGTCAGTCCCACTCTCACCGCCCAGCTCGGCTCCTCGGGCGGCGGCGCGGGCGGCGGCCGCGGCGGCATGATGGGCGGCCCCGGCCGCCAGACCGCCTCCAAGGCGCTCGACATCGCGCTGACCGCACCCGTCTCCCTCTCGGTCATCCTGATCGCCGTCGTGCTGGCCGTCGCCGGCGGGCTGATCGCGGGCGCCTTCGGCGGCTGGCGCGCCTCCCGGCTGCGCCCCGCGGACGCGCTGCGCCGCGTCGAGTAGCCCGCCGCGGGCTGCCCCGAACCCGGGCATCCCGTACCCCGTACCCCGGCGACCCGCGATCCGCGAGGCGTCCGCCCGGGATCCGCGATCACCGTCCAGCAGGAGCTGACCCATGTACACGCTTCAAGGCGTCACCAAGCACTACACGCGCGGCAAGTCCACCGTCCACGCACTCGCCGGCGTCGACCTGACCATCGAGGACGGCGGCCGCCTCGTCATCCAGGGCCCCACCGGCGGCGGCAAGTCCACGCTGCTCCAGATGCTCGGCGGACTGGACCGTCCCACGGCCGGCAGCATCGAACTCGACGGGGTGGACCTCGCGAAGCTCAGCGAGGCCAAGCTCACCAAGGTCCGCGCCGAGAACATCGGCTTCGTCTTCCAGAGCTTCAACCTCATCCCGACGCTCACCGCCCAGGAGAACGTCGAGACCGCCCTCGTACCGCTCGGCGGCAAGGCGTCCGAGCGGCGCAGAAGAGCCGCCGAGGCGCTCGACTCGGTCGGGCTCGGCGAACGGCTCGGTCATCTGCCCGGCGAGATGTCCGGCGGCCAGCAGCAGCGGGTGGCCATCGCCAGGGCCCTGGTCAAGCAGCCCAAGGTGCTGCTCGCCGACGAACCCACCGGCAACCTCGACGAGTCCATGCGCGACGAGATCATGGAGGTGCTGGAGACCATGTGGAAGGAGCACGGGCTCACCTTCATCATGGTCACCCACGACAGCTCGATCGCCCGCCGCGCCCCGCGGCTCGCCACGATCCGCAAGGGCAAGGTCACCATCACGGAGAACGCCGCCGCCTGACCCGGCGGCACGTACCGGGGTCTTCCGTTCCGGCCGGGACGGGAGGCCCCGGTCCCGTCCCGCCGGCGGGAGGGTTCAGACCGTCCGCCCGGCCACGGCCCGGCGGTGCGCCGCCAGATCGCTGCGGCGGACCTGGCGCAGCCCGGCGGGGTCGGGGTGCGCGACGTTGTCCTCGTGGCCCGCCCGGTGGCCGGGACCGCCCTCGCCGCCGGACCTGGCGAGGTGGGCGCGCACCCCGTACCAGGGCTGCAGCGGCAGCCAGCACAGCCCGTACAGCCATCTGCGCACCAGCCGCCCGGGGCCGGGGCGGCCCACGTCCGGCAGGCTCACCACCCGTATCCCCATGATCAGCTTCCCGGCGCCCGCCCCGACGAGTGCGGTGAGCACCACCTGGTTCAGGAACGACAGGACGAGCACCGGCCCGACCAGCAGACCGGCGACCTGGGGAACGGTCGCCGAGTCCACATGGGGCCGGACGAGTAACCCGCTGACGACCAGGCAGAGATAGCAGTCGAGCCCCACGGCGAGATAGCGGCGCATCTCGCCCGCCCGGGGCGGTGTGCGCGGCCCGGTCCTGCCCGCGCCGTACGAGGGTCCCGGATACCCGTAACCGAGCCGGGGACCCTCGGTCAACGGCGGTGGCCCGTAAGGAGTATGAGGAACCCGGCCGCTGCGGTGCCCCCGCGATGTCGTCATGACGGAATCATGTCTGATTGCCCGTCACGGCGGGCCCGGACCGCACACCTTCCCGTTCTTCCCGCGCGACGGAGGCGGGAGTGCGGCCGCCGCGAGGGCCGATGCGGAACCTCGCCGCCCCCGCCCGGGCACCTCACAACCGCCCGTCCCGCCCTGTGAGGTTCACCACTTCGGGCGATGGGCGACCCCGCCCCAAACCGGCGGAACCGCCCAGGGGCAAGGCCATCGCGCCCTTTACGCGCCCGGCCGGCGGAGATCACCATGTGGATGCCGTGGAGCATCCCGTGGCCCCACTGGGACACTCGATACGCCACAACGGTCCTGTACGTCGCTTTCGTGGGCACGGTATGCGTGATGTCGGGCGACGCCCTCGACGGCGAGGGAGGACCCGGTGCCCCTCGGGACGGGGGCGCCTTCGCGCATGAGCCGACCACGGAAGGTCTTGATCAGATGACGGCCACCCCTGACTCCGCAACGCCGCACACCGCCGAGAACCGTGTCATCGAGCCGCTGTACGCGGAGATCCTCCGCCGCAACCAGGGCGAGAAGGAGTTCCACCAGGCGGTCCGGGAGGTCCTGGAGACGCTCGGCCCGGTGCTGGCCCGGCGCCCGGAGTTCGTGGACGCCCGCATCATCGAGCGCATATGCGAGCCGGAGCGCCAGCTCATCTTCCGTGTGCCGTGGTCGGACGACTCCGGCGACATCCACGTCAACCGCGGCTTCCGGGTCGAGTTCTCCAGCTCGCTCGGCCCGTACAAGGGCGGGCTGCGCTTCCACCCCTCGGTCAACCTCGGCATCGTGAAGTTCCTCGGCTTCGAGCAGATCTTCAAGAACGCCCTCACCGGCATGCCCATCGGCGGCGGCAAGGGCGGCTCCGACTTCGACCCGAAGGGCCGCTCGGACGCCGAGATCATGCGGTTCTGCCAGTCGTTCATGACCGAACTCCACCGCCACCTCGGCGAGTACACCGACGTCCCCGCCGGTGACATCGGCGTGGGCGGCCGCGAGATCGGCTATCTCTTCGGCCAGTACAAGCGGATCACCAACCGCTTCGAGTCCGGTGTCCTCACCGGAAAGGGTCTCGGCTGGGGCGGCGCCCTGGTGCGGACCGAGGCCACCGGCTACGGCTGCGTCCTGTTCACCGCCGAGATGCTCCGCAGCCGCGGCGAGTCCCTCGACGGCCAGCGCATCGCCGTCTCCGGCTCGGGCAACGTCGCGATCTACGCGATCGAGAAGGCGCAGCAGCTCGGCGCCACCGTGGTGACCTGCTCCGACTCCGACGGCTACATCGTCGACGAGAAGGGCATCGACCTCGCCCTGCTCAAGGAGATCAAGGAGGCCCGCCGCGGCCGCGTCTCCGAGTACGCCGAACGCCGCGGCGGCGAAGCCGTGTTCGTCCCCGGCACCGGTGTCTGGAACGTCCCCTGCGATGTGGCCCTGCCCTGCGCCACGCAGAACGAACTCCACGAGGCCGATGCGCTGACCCTCGTGCGCAACGGCGTGAAGGCGGTCGCCGAGGGCGCCAACATGCCCACCACCCCCGAGGCCGTCCGCGTCCTCCAGGAAGCGGGCGTGGCCTTCGCCCCCGGCAAGGCGGCCAACGCGGGCGGGGTGGCCACCAGCGCCCTGGAGATGCAGCAGAACGCCTCGCGCGACTCCTGGACCTTCGCGCACACGGAGGAGCGGCTCGCGGAGATCATGCGCCACATCCACGAGTCCTGCTACACGACGGCGGAGCGCTACGGCAGCCCCGGCAACTACGTGGCCGGCGCGAACATCGCCGGCTTCGAGCTGGTTGCGGACGCGATGCTGGCGCAGGGGCTGATCTGACCCGTCCGGCCGGATCAGACTCCGTCTGATCCGAGGAGCGCGGCCGGCACCTACCGGGCAGGTGCCGGCCGTCGCCGGAACGTCTCCAGCAGGCCCGTGTTCGCCACCACCACGACGGCCATGACCACGGCCGCCACGGGGTGCCCCACCCCGTAGAGGGCGAGGGCGGCGCCGCCGAGCACCACGGTCTTGACCGCCAGCACACCGGCCACCGGCAGCCGGATCCGGGCGCGGGGTGCTGCGAACAGGCCCCACAGGGTGATGGCTACGGCCAGCACTGCGGCTCCCAGCAGGAGTTGGAGGGCCAGTCCGTCCCCGAGACTGAACCCCCAGCCGAACAGGCAGGCCAGCGCGGCCAGTTCCACGAGGAACGCCAGGGCCTCGTTGGCCGCCCGCCAGGGATGTCCGCTCAGGGACGGGACCGCCGGTCCGTCCGTGCCGTTCTCGCGCATGGTGCCCCCACCCCGCCGTTCACCGTTCACGTCGGTGCGAGGGTAACCGGCTCAGCCCCGCGCCGCCGGTGCCACCCCGGCCGGGCACGAGACACCCGTGCCGCCGATCCCGCAGTAGCCCGCCGGGTTCTTGTCCAGGTACTGCTGGTGGGCCGGCTCCGCGGGCCAGAATTGGCGGCCGTCGGCGGGCAGGATCTCCGTGCTGATCACGCCGTGGCCGGAGCCCGTGAGGGCCTTCTGGTACGTCTCGCGGGACGCCGCAGCGGCCGCGGCCTGCTCGGGGGAGTGGGTGTACACGGCGGAGCGGTACTGGGTGCCGACGTCGTTGCCCTGGCGGAAGCCCTGGGTCGGGTCGTGGGACTCCCAGAAGAGCTTCAGCAGCTGCGCGTACGTCACGGTCCTCGGGTCGAAGACCACGCGTACCGCCTCGGTGTGCCCGGTCAGGCCGGAGCAGACCTCCTCGTACGCGGGATTCTCCGTATAGCCGCCCTGATAGCCGACGAGCGTCGTCCAGACGCCGTCCTGCCGCCAGAACGTGCGCTCGGCGCCCCAGAAACAGCCCATCGCGAAGTCCGCGACCTCCAGACCCTCCGGGTACGGGCCCAGCAGGGCGTTGCCCAGGACCGTGTGGCGGGACGGGACGGTGAACTCCGGGGTGGTGCGGCCGCGCAGGGCCTCCTCCGGGGTGGGGAGCTGAGGGGTGCGGCGGTGCAGGAACATACGGGGCTCCTCCTGGGTCGGGGTGCTCTCACTGCAACGCCCCCGGGCCACCGCGGATTCCTCCGCCGGAGGTCAGCGGCGCGGTGCGCCGCCGTCCGACTCCGCGTCCTCGACGTAGGCGGCGGCCCGCTTGCGGGCCTTGAACCAGAAGTAGAGGCCGAGGCCGATCAGGATCAGGGGTATCAGTCGTGTCACGGGAACACCGTTCATCGCAGGGGAATCAGGGGCGCGTCGCTTCCACGGTCGCACAGCGGCGGCCGTCGCGGTTCGCGGCTACTGCGGCAGCGTCGCCGGGCTGCCGCCGTTCGCCTCGTAGCCGGCCACCGCCAGGGCCCGGTACACGGCGTACTCGGCGGCCGGGTCGGAGTTCTCCGTCCACGGCAGCGCGCCGACGTGGCCGTCGATGTGGACCAGCTGGTTCATCGCCTCGGACCAGCGCTCCATCCGGACCAGGAACAGCACCAGGAGATGGCGGACGTGCGCGAGCATCGGGTCGTCGGCGCGGGCCGCGTGCACCGCGAACATCGCGCCCTCGACCGCCTTCGTCACCACCAGGCCGCGGTAGAAGCCCTGGACCAGATTCACCTCGGGCAGGTGCTCGTACACCGCGAACAGCGGCAGCGCCGCCAGCAGCGAGCCCTGTGGGGCGCGGGCGGCCGCCGCGGTGGCGAAGCGGTCCGCCTCCTCGCGGGAGCCGTGCCACTTCTCGCACCAGAAGTGCAGCGCCGCGATGTGCGCGCCCATGTGGGCCGGGGCCCGGTCGATGATCTTCGCCCAGAGCTGGTCGAACTCCTCGTGCGAGTAGCCCAGTCCACGGGCGACGGCCAGCTCCACGAGATACGGGACGGGGTCGCCCGGCGCCAGCAGGGCCGCCTCGCCGACGACCGTACGCGCCTCCTCCAGGATGATCCGGAAGTCGTCAGTCCCCGCCGATGACGACCGCCACGCCTGCTGGACCAGGAACTCCGCGTGCACGGCCGCGCCGCCCGCGTCCTTCGGCGCCTCGGCCCGCCACTTGCGCAGCCACGCCCCGCCGACGCCCGGCCGCTGCATCAGTTCCAGGGAGGCGGCCCCGGCGAAGGCCTGCACCCGCTGCCACCGCACCTCGCCCTCCTTCGGCGTCCCGGACAGCAGCTGGGACGCGGCCCGCCACTCCTGGGTGTGCTGGACGACATCGAGCACGTCGAGGAGATCCTGGTCGGGGCCCGGCATCCGGATGTCCAGCTCCTCCTGGCGCACGAAGCCGTAGGTGTCCGGATCGGCGGCGTCGGGCGAACCGGGCGCCACCTGACGGATGCCGCCCCGGCGGCGCCGCACATAGGGGCCGACGACCGCGGCGAGCAGGCACAGCGCGAGCAGGAACCACAGAATCTCCATGCCCCCATTGTCACCGGACGGCCCGGTGGTCCGTGAGGGACCTCGGCGGCGGACTACGCTCGGGGCCCATGAGCGACCAGCACAGCTTCGAGACTCTCGCGATCCACGCGGGAAACACCGCCGATCCCCTCACCGGCGCTGTTGTTCCCCCCATTTACCAGGTCTCCACGTACAAGCAGGACGGCGTGGGCGGACTGCGCGGCGGCTACGAGTACAGCCGCAGCGCCAACCCGACCCGCACCGCGCTGGAGGAGAACCTCGCGGCCCTGGAGGGCGGCCGCCGCGGACTCGCCTTCGCCTCCGGCCTCGCCGCCGAGGACTGCCTGCTCCGTACGCTGCTGACCCCCGGCGACCACGTGGTCATCCCGAACGACGCCTACGGCGGCACGTTCCGGCTGTTCGCGAAGGTCGCCTCGCGCTGGGGCGTGGAGTTCTCGGTCGCCGACACCTCGGACGTGGCGGCGGTACGGGCGGCGATCACCCCGCGCACCAAGGCGATCTGGGTGGAGACGCCCTCCAACCCGCTGCTCGGCATCACCGACATCGCGGCCGTCGCCGACGTGGCCCGCACGGCGGGTGCGCGGCTGGTCGTCGACAACACCTTCGCCAGTCCCTACCTCCAGCAGCCCCTGGCGCTCGGCGCCGATGTCGTCGTCCACTCCACCACCAAGTACATGGGCGGCCACTCGGACGTCGTCGGTGGCGCGCTGATCGTCAACGACCCCGATCTGTCGGAGGAGCTGGCGTACCACCAGAACGCGATGGGTGCCGTCGCCGGGCCGTTCGACGCCTGGCTGGTGCTGCGCGGCATCAAGACGCTGGCCGTGCGGATGGACCGGCACAGCGAGAACGCGACCAAGGTCGCCGACCTGCTGACCCGCCACCCCAAGGTCACCCAGGTCCTCTACCCCGGGCTGCCCGAGCACCAGGGCCACGAGATCGCCGCCAAGCAGATGAAGACGTTCGGCGGCATGGTGTCCTTCCGGGTCGCGGGCGGCGAGGAGGCGGCCGTCGAGGTCTGCAACCGCGCGAAGCTCTTCACGCTCGGTGAGTCGCTCGGCGGCGTCGAGTCGCTCCTGGAGCACCCGGGCCGGATGACGCACGCCTCCGCCGCGGGCTCCCCGCTGGAGGTCCCCGCCGACCTGGTCCGGCTCTCCGTCGGCATCGAGAACGGCGACGACCTGCTGGCCGACCTGACGCAGGCGCTCGGCTAGGGCCCGTACCGGTCGTCGTACGCGACACGGCGCAGACGAGAGGGGCGGGGCCGGCGCAACCGGTCCCGCCCCTCTCGTCTCCGGTCCTCAGACCGAGACCTTCTCGTCCTCCAGCGAGGCCCTGACCTGCTCCCGCAGCTCGGGGCTGTCGGTGTGCTCATGGACGGAGACCGCGTGCTCCGTGGCCGCCCGCACGACTTCGTCCTCCTCACCGGAGATCGTCAGCGAGCAGTTCGACACACTCGGATACTTGCGGCAGTCAGCGATCTTCCTGGTCATCACAGCCTCCTCGGCCGGTGTCCGGCCGTGCCCTTCCAGGATAAATCGGTACGAAGCGGTCCGGGTGTGGTGCCTACCAGCCCTCCAGCGGCGGCGTCGTCTCCGCGGGCGGCACGTGCCAGGGCTGGACCACCACCGCCCACACCGTGAACGCCACGACCACCGCGGTCGCCGTCAGCAGCCACAGCCGCGTCAGCACCCGCCGGCGCCGCAGCAGCCGGCCGCCGCGCTCCGCCGCCCGCGCCGCCAGCTCCGCCGGGACCTGAGGACGGGGGTTCTCCAGCATCCGCCGGACCTCGTCCTCCTTGCGCCCCATGCCGCTCACGGTGCCGCCCCCAGCGGCCGGGTGCGCGGGTGCCCCCGCCGCAGGGTCGGGCTCCGGGTGCCGCGCATCGTGGCCACCGAGCGGTTGCAGACCGCACGGACCCGGTCCACCGGCACCCCGAGCAGCGCCGCCGTCTGCTCCTCGGGAACGCCCTCGTACAGGCGCAGCACCAGGACGAGCCGTTCCTGCGGGGTCAGCCGGTCCAGGAGTCCGCCGCGAAGGCGGTGATGACGCCACGCCTCGCGGGCGAAGCGGGTGGCGAGGTCCTGCCGGGTGCGGTCGTACGGATCCTCGCCGTGCAGCCGGTCCCAGTCCGCGTACGTCCGGGCCAGCGCCGCGGTCAGCAGCCGCTGCGCGCGCTCGTTGGCGCCGGGCGGGTCCGCGGGTTCGGCCGTGAGGAGGGTCGCGGTGTGCAGCAGCCGGCCCGCCGCGCCCGCCACGAAGGCCTCGAACTCCTGGGCGCGGCGCCGCTGTCGGCCCGCATGGCGCTCTCGCACGAGGTCAATCGGAGCGCTCCGCGGGCCCCGGGTCAACCCCCGGGGACCCGGCGGCCCGGACTAACCCGCCTGCGGTGCCTGGTGCGCCGCCTGGCGCGCGGCCAGGGCCGCGTTGAAACGGGTCAGCAGAGCGCAGAACGTGTCCCGCTCGTCCTCGGACCACTCGTCCGTCACCTGTGACATCAGCTCGCGCCGCGAGGAGCGGACCTCGTCCAGCCGGGCCTGGCCGCGCGGGGACAGCTGGAGCACGACGGCACGGCCGTCCTCCGGGTGCGAGGTGCGCTTGACCAGACCGGTGTCCACGAGCGGTGCGACCTGCCGGGTCACGGTCGAGGAGTCGATCCCCATCCCCGCGGCCAGCGCCTTGACGCCCATGGGGCCTTCCCGGTCCAGCCGGTTGAGCAGCAGATACGCGGCCCGGTCCATGGAGTTGCGCACCTGGCCGACACCGCCGAGGCGGGTCTGCTCGGCCCGGCGGGCGAAGACCGCCACCTGGTGCTGCAGGGCGTCGAGAAGGTGGTCGTGACCCGGGTTCTCCGGGGCGGCGCCCCCGGAAGGAGACGCGGCAGTCGTCATGTCCTGAGGGGGCATGGCCGGGGGCTCTCTTCGTGCGGTGTCGGATGGGTGGGGGACAGAGTACGCGGCCCCGGGGCAACGCGTACCAGTGCTGCACAAACCTGCGGACATCGGCGCAGGACGGCACCTCATGCGGCGGCCGCAACCCCTTTCAGCTGCAAGACTTGCGGTATGAACTTCCCTCCGCCCGGCCGTTTTCCCCCGCTGATCCTCGATGACGTACGGGGTGCGCAGAAGATGCTCTCCGGGGTTTCCAGGGTCACCCCGCTGGAGGGAAGCCGCCATCTGTCCGCGCTCGTGGGCGCACCGGTGCTGTTCAAGTGCGAGAACCTGCAGCGGACGGGGTCGTTCAAACTGCGGGGCGCGTACGTACGCATCTCCGGTCTGACGCCGGTCGAAAGGGCCGCGGGCGTCGTCGCCGCGAGCGCCGGAAACCATGCGCAGGGTGTCGCGCTCGCGTCTGCGCTGCTCGGCGTACGGTCGACGGTCTTCATGCCCGTCGGGGCGCCGCTGCCGAAGGTCGCCGCGACCAGGGAGTACGGCGCGGAGGTGCGGCTGCACGGCCATGTCGTCGACGAGACCCTCGCTGCGGCGCAGGAGTACGCGCACGAGACGGGCGCGGTCTTCATCCACCCCTTCGACCACCCGGACATCATCGCCGGGCAGGGCACGGTGGGCCTGGAGATCCTGGAGCAGTGCCCGGAGGTGCGCACGATCGTCGTGGGTGTCGGCGGCGGCGGGCTCGCGGCCGGGATCGCCGTGGCGGTCAAGGCGGTCCGGCCCGATGTGCGGATCGTCGGCGTGCAGGCGGCGGGCGCCGCCTGCTACCCGCCGTCGCTGGCCGCCGGCCACCCCGTGTCGATCGATTCGCTCCAGACGATGGCGGACGGCATCAAGGTGGGGCGCCCCGGCGATGTGCCGTTCGGCCTGGTCCGGGAGCTGGTCGACGAGGTCCGCACGGTCTCCGAGGACGAGCTGTCCAGCGCCCTGCTGCTCTGCCTGGAGCGGGCCAAGATGGTCGTGGAGCCCGCCGGGGCGAGCCCGGTGGCGGCGCTGCTGAGCGATCCCAAGTCCTTCCGAGGGCCGGTGGTGGCCCTGCTCTCCGGCGGCAACGTCGACCCGCTGCTGATGCAGCGCATCCTGACCCACGGCATGTCGGCGGCCGGCCGCTATCTGAGCCTGCGGCTGCGGCTGACGGACCGGCCCGGCGCGCTGGCGACCATGCTGGGCGTGCTCTCACTGGCCGATGCCAACGTCCTCGACGTCAGCCATGTGCGCACCGACCCCCGGCTCGGTCTCACCGAGGCCGAGGTCGAACTGCACCTGGAGACCAAGGGGCCCGAGCACTGCGAGGAGGTCGCCGCGGCACTGCGCGGGGCGGGGTATCTCGTGATGGGCTGAACCCTTGTTGGTCGCGATGTATCGCGATACTGTGCGTGCGCCCGGACCGGTGGCGTACACGCGTTCGTCCCGTGTGTTCACCAGGCGCGGAAACCCGGGCAAATCTAGGATCTGTGAGGAAGTCACCCGAACGCACTGGGGGAACCCCATATGCCAGGCGCCATCTACGCCGAAGGTCTGGTGAAGACCTTCGGAGACGTGCGAGCACTCGGCGGCGTCGACCTCGACGTGCCGCAAGGCACCGTCCTCGGACTTCTCGGCCCCAACGGAGCCGGCAAGACGACCGCCGTACGCGTCCTGACGACGCTGCTCAGACCCGACAGCGGCAGCGCCTTCGTCGCGGGCATCGACGTACTGAAGAAACCCAACGAGGTGCGGCGCTCGATCGGGCTCTCCGGCCAGTTCGCCGCCGTCGACGAATACCTGACCGGCCGGGAGAACCTCCAGATGGTCGGCCAGCTCTACCAGATGTCGGCGCGCGACGCGAAGGCCCGGGCCGTGGAACTGCTGGAGCGGTTCAACCTCGCCGACGCGGCCGACCGCACCGCCAAGACGTACTCGGGCGGCATGCGCCGCCGCCTCGACCTGGCGGCGGCCCTCGTCGTCTCCCCGCCGGTCATGTTCATGGACGAGCCGACCACCGGCCTCGACCCGCGCAACCGGCAGCAGCTCTGGGACGTCATCGAGGAACTCGTCGCCGGCGGCACGACGCTGCTGCTCACCACGCAGTACCTGGAGGAGGCCGACCGCCTCGCCCACGACATCTGCGTGATCGACCACGGCCTCGTCATCGCGCGCGGCACCTCCGACGAGCTCAAGGCCCGCACCGGCGGCGAACGCGTCGAGGTCGTCGTCCAGCAGCGCGACCAGATCGAACCGGCCCGCGAGGTCCTCACCCACCTGGGCAAGGGCGAGGTCGCCGTCGTCCCGCACATGCGCAAACTGACCGTCCCGGTCGACGGCGGCGCCAAACTGCTCGCCGAGGTCATCCGCGAGCTCGACGGCCGCGGTGTGGAGATCGACGACATCGGGCTGCGCCGCCCCACACTCGACGACGTGTTCATCTCCCTCACCGGCCACGCGGCCGAGCAGGAGCGGACCGACGAGAGCAACGAGCACGGGACGGCCCCGGAGCCGGGCGCCCGGACGGAGGCAGCGAAGTGAGTGCCGTGACCGAGACGACAGCGGCTCCGGTGCCCCGCGGCGGCGGAGGCGTCGGCCAGTCCGTACGCGACTCGCTGGTCATCGCGCGCCGCAACCTGATCCGGATGACCAGGATCCCCGAAGTGGTGCTCTTCGGGCTCATCCAGCCGATCATGTTCGTGGTGCTGTTCAGCTACGTGTTCGGCGGCTCCATGAACATCGGGGGCTCGACCGACCCCGTCGTCTACCGCAACTTCCTGATGGCCGGGATCTTCGCGCAGACCGTCACCTTCGCCACGGCGGGCGCGGGCGCCGGGATCGCCGACGACATGCACAAGGGGCTCGTCGACCGCTTCCGCTCGCTGCCCATGGCACGCGGCGCGGTGCTCACCGGCCGCACGCTGGCCGACCTCGTCCAGACCATGTTCACCGTGCTGGTGCTCACGGTCGTCGCCCTGATCGTCGGCTGGCGCATCCACGAGGGCGTCCCCAAGGCGCTCGGCGCGTTCGGGCTGCTCCTGCTGCTCGGCTACGCCTTCTCCTGGATCGGCGCGCTGATCGGCCTGTCCGTCCGCACTCCGGAGGCGGCCACATCGGGCGGACTGATCTGGCTGTTCCCGGTGACGTTCATCTCCAACGCCTTCGTGGACTCCAGCCAGATGGCGGGCTGGCTCCAGCCGATCGCCGACTGGAACCCGTTCAGCGCGACCGTCCAGGCGTGCCGGGTGCTCTTCGGGAACCCCGGCGTCTCCACGTCCGACGCCTGGCCGATGCAGCACCCGGTCTGGGCCTCGCTGATCTGGTCCGTCGTGATCATCGTGGTCTTCCGGACCCTGGCGGTGCGCAAGTACCGCTCGGTCGCCGTCTGAGCGATCCGTCCCCGCACAGCAGAGAGCCCCGGCCGCTGCGGCCGGGGCTCCCTCGTGGTGTGCGCGGATCAGCCGGAGTACGGCTTCGCCGAAAGGATCTTGACCGTGGCGGTCTTGCCGTTCGGCAGCTCGTACTGCGCGGTCTCACCCATCTTCTTGCCGTTCACACCCACACCGAGCGGGGACTGCGGGGAGTACGTCTCGATGTCGGCGCTCGCGTACTCGCGGGAGGCCAGGAGGAAGGTCGTCGTGTCGTCGTCATCGCCGTCGAAGGCGATCGTCACGACCATGCCGGGCTCGACCACACCGTCGTCGGCCGGCGCCTCGCCGACCTTCGCGTGCTCCAGGAGCTGGGTCAGCTGGCGCACCCGGAGCTCCATCTTGCCCTGCTCCTCCTTGGCCGCGTGGTACCCGCCGTTCTCACGCAGGTCGCCCTCCTCACGGGCCGCCGCGATCTTGACGGCGATCTCCGTGCGCGCGGGACCAGACAGGTACTCCAGCTCGGCCTTGAGCTGGCTGTACGCCTCCGGCGTGAGCCAGGTGACGTTTTCGCTGGTCTGGGTCACAGGGTGCTCCTCGTCGGTACTGGGAATACAAAGCATCGCCCTACCCCGAAGCATGCGCTTCCACGGGTGGGCGAAACCACGAGCCTAACAATTCGCCGGGAAAAGGGGGAGGAGGTAAACGGCTGAGAGTGTCGAACCGCAGGTCAGAGGTGCTAAGAGCCGTTCAGGACGCGCGTGCGGCGGTCAACGTCACGCCCCGCCGTCGTCCGTGCACCCGAGCAGCTCGACGCTGGTCGCCCTGGACGTCGTGCGCAGCGTGAGGACCTGGTCGATCCGGTCGGTGTCGCCGTCGAAGCGGAAGTCCTTGCGGGCGACGTCGGTGCCGTCCTCGCGCTGCGAGCGGAGGGTGCAGTACCCCTTGGCGTCCCGGTCCTTGCGGACCTCCAGGTGCACCTCGACCCGTTCGTCCGAGACGACCTTGAACTTGATCACCTCGGCGCTGAGGCCCTGGCCGCTGACGTACCCGTAGCCGATCCAGCCGACCACGCCCAGCAGGACGACGCCGAGGACCGCGCCGATGATCCTGAGCCTGCGGTCCGCCCGCTGGTCCGCCGAGCGTCCGTAACGGTTCTCGGGAAGCGTCTCGCGCACCGCCGTCATGATCGTTCCTCCCGTACCGGGGATCGAGGAATTTTCCACCCCCCGGTTCGGTCACTATAGAAGTTGCACTTCGCGACCAATCACTGAGGATCGAGTCTTGACTGAGCAGCTTCGACTGATGGCCGTCCACGCCCACCCCGACGACGAGTCGAGCAAGGGCGCGGCCACCATGGCCAAGTACGTGTCCGAGGGGGTGGACGTGCTGGTCGTGACCTGCACGGGGGGAGAGCGTGGCTCCATCCTCAACCCGAAGCTCCAGGGCGACGCGTACATCGAGGAGAACATCCACGAGGTGCGCAGGAAGGAGATGGACGAGGCCCGCGCGATTCTGGGCGTCAAGCAGGAGTGGCTCGGCTTCGTCGACTCCGGCCTGCCCGAGGGCGACCCGCTGCCGCCGCTGCCCGAGGGCTGCTTCGCCCTGGAGGACGAGACCGTCGCGGCCGGACGCCTCGTCGCGAAGATCCGCGCCTTCCGGCCGCAGGTCATCACCACGTACGACGAGAACGGGGGCTACCCGCACCCCGACCACATCATGACCCACACCATCTCGATGATCGCCTTCGACGGCGCTGCGGACACCGAGAAGTTCCCCGAGGCGGAGTTCGGCCCCGCCTGGACGCCGCAGAAGCTCTACTACAACCAGGGCTTCAACAAGCCGCGCACGGTCGCGCTGCACGAGGCGCTGCTCGCCCGCGGTCTGGAGTCGCCGTACGGGGACTGGCTGGAGCGCTGGAAGGAGTTCGAGCGCGCCGAGCGCACGCTGACCACGCACGTTCCGTGCGCGGACTTCTATGAGATCCGCGACAAGGCACTGATCGCGCACGCGACGCAGATCGACCCGGAGGGCGGCTGGTTCCGCGTTCCGATGGAGATCCAGCAGGAGGTCTGGCCGACCGAGGAGTACGAGCTGGCGAAGTCACTCGTCGATACCTCCCTCCCCGAGAGCGACCTCTTCGCGGGCATCCGCGACAATGCCTGATATGTACGCGACTCAGGCACTGCCGCACCTCGTCCCGCTCGCCGAGGAACTGGACAAGAACAAGGTGACCCCCGGGGTCCTCGGCTTCATCGTCTTCGCCGCCCTCGCCGTGGGCGTGTGGCTGCTGATGAAGTCCATGAACCGGCACATGGGCAAGGTCGACTTCGAGGAGGCGCCCGAGGAGCCGGCGGCGCCGGCCGGAGCGAAGGGCACGGCGGCACCCGCCGGGTCCGCCAACCGGAAGTAGGCGGGCGGGCGGTACCGGAGTGACCGGTACCGCCCGATCGGGTCACCGGGCGGGTCCGGCGGGCGTCACCGCACGGTCAGCGTCCGGCGCGAGCCTGCCGCGGAACTCGTTCCCGCGTAGAGGTCGATCCGGCCGGGCTCGACGGTGAACGTGCCCGCCGGGTCGTTCGTCCAGAAGCCCAGGTCCCGCGCGCCCAGCCGGAACGTCACCGTGGCGCTCGCGCCCGGTTCCAGCGTCACCCGCTCGAAGCCGCAGAGGCGGCGCAGGGGCTGGGCGATGCTCGCCGACACGTCGTGGACGTAGAGCTGGACGACCTCGTCGCCCGTCCGCGTCCCGGTGTTGGTGACCTCCACCGCGACCTCGACCGTCGCACCCCGCTCCAGCTCCTCCACCGTGACGCTGTCGCGGTCCGGTGCCGGTTCGCCGGTGCTGAACGTGGTGTAGCTCAGGCCGTACCCGAACGGGAACAGCGGGCCGTCCTCCAGGTCGAGGTACTTCGAGACGTACTTCTCGCCAGGATCGGCCGCGCGGTAGGGCCGGCCGGTGCTCTCGCGGTTGTAGTAGACGGGGATCTGGCCCACGCTCCGGGGGAAGGACACCGGGAGCTTGCCGCCCGGCCCGACCGCGCCGAAGAGGACGTCCGCCACCGCGTGACCTGCCTCGATCCCCGGGTGCCAGGCCTCCAGCACGGCGGGCGCGGAGTCCAGCCAGCCGCCGATCGTCAGCGGCCTGCCGTTCAGCAGGACCACCGCGAACGGCTTCCCGGTCGCCGCGACGGCCGCGATCAGCTCCTCCTGCCCCGCCGGCAGCCCGATGTCGCTGCGCACGGCCGCCTCGCCGCTGAGGGCCGGCGGTTCGCCGACCACGAGCACGGTGACGTCCGCCGACTCCACGGCGGCCACCGCCTCCGCGACACCCGGCCCGGCCGGGACGACGACCGTGCCGGACGCCGCCTCGCGTACCCCGTCCAGCACGCTGACCGAGGGGAAGCGGAGCCCGCCGGGGCCCGCCCAGGTGCCGTGCAGGTCGTCCGAGTCCGCGAGCGGTCCGACCACGGCGATCGTGGCCGTCTCCCGGGACAGCGGGAGGACGGCGTCCTCGTTCCGCAGCAGCACCATCGACCGGGCACCGGCCGTACGGGCCGCCGCGCGCGCCTCGGCGGTGGGAGCCGTGACGGCCGCCGACTCGTCGGCGTACGGGTGGTCGAACAGGCCCAGCGCGAACTTCAGGCGCAGGATGCGGGCCACCGCGTCGTCCAGCCGGCTCTCGTCGACGCGGCCGTCCGCCAGCAGGGCCTCGCCGTGGTCGGCCAGGTGCGTGGAGACCATCTCCATGTCGAGCCCGGCGTTCAGCGCCAGCCGGGCCGCGTCCGCGCCGTCCTCGGCGAACCCGTGCGCGATCAGCTCCTCGACCCCGGTGTAGTCGCTGACCACGAAGCCCTCGAAGCCCCACTCCTGCTTGAGGATGCTGTCCATCGTGTGCGCGTTGCCGTGCGCCGGGACGCCGCTCACCGTGTTGAACGCGGCCATGACCGTGGCCACGCCCGCGTCGAGCGCCGCCTTGAACGGCGGCAGGTAGAGATTGCGCAGCCGCTGCTCGGAGACGTCGACCGTGTTGTAGTCGCGGCCGCCCTCCGCCCCGCCGTAGGCGACGAAGTGCTTGGCGCAGGCCGCGACCCGGTCGGCCGAGGCCAGCTCCGAACCGTCCGCCGGGCCCTGGTAGCCGTGGATCCTGGCCACCGCGAGGACGGAGTTCAGATACGGGTCCTCGCCGCTGCTCTCGGCGATCCGCCCCCAGCGGGGCTCATGGGTGACGTCCATCATCGGCGAGAACGTCCAGTGGACGCCGTTGGAGCGCGTCTCCTTCGCCGACATCTCCGCGTCGGACCCGGCCACCGCCGGATCGAAGCTCGCCGCCTGTGCCAGCGGGATCGGGAACGTGGTCCAGAAGCCGTGGATGACGTCGAGCCCGAACAGCAGCGGAATGCCGAGCCGGGACTCCTCGACGGCCATGCGCTGGAGCGCGTTGGTGTGCTCCGCGCCGTGGATGTTGAGCACGGAGCCGAGCAGCCCGGCGCGGGCCGCTGCCTCCGTGAGGGCGGTCTGGCCGCCCCCCGGACCGGTGTCCCCGGTCCAGGTCAGCTGTTGCAGCTGACCGAACTTCTCCGCGGCCGTCATCCGGTCCAGGAGTGCCTTGACCTTGTCTTCGTACGTTCGCTGCATCCCGGTTCCCACGTGGCTCTTGCCGCATCGAGGGCGGCGAAGTTAACGTTTTCCCGATTATGTAAGCGCATTCAGGAAGCGCATACAAGACGCGGCCTCCGCACCGGGCCGCGCGGCACGGGAGGCGGCGGAGTGACGGACACCGGACACGGACTGCGGGTCATGACCTTCAACCTGCAGGTCGACTGGGACGGCGCGCCGCACCCCTGGTCCCGGCGGCGGGAGGCCGCCGTGGACGTGCTGCGGCGCGAGCGGCCCCACCTCGTCGGCACACAGGAGGGGCTGCACGGCCAGGTGCGGGATCTCGAAGCGGGGCTGGGGCCGGACTACGGCTGGGCCGGCCAGGGCCGCGAGGGCGGCACCCGCGGCGAGTACATGGCGATCTTCTACGACCGGCGGCGCCTGGACCCCCTCGCCCGCGGACACTTCTGGCTCTCCGGCACCCCGGACGTGCCCGGCTCCAACACCTGGGGCGGCGGCTGCCCCCGCATGGTCACCTGGGTCCGCTTCCGCGACCTGGCCACCGGCGGCGAGCTGTGCGCCGCCAACACCCACTTCGACCACCTCTCCGCCCACGCCCGCGAGCAGGCGGCCCGCCAGCTCGCCGCGTGGCTGACCACCCACGCCGCCGACGTCCCGGTCCTCGTCACCGGCGACTTCAACACCCCGGCGCGCGGCCCCGTCCACACCGCGCTGCTCACCGGGGCGGACCTGGTGGACACCTGGGACACCGCGGCGGAACGCGGACCGGACAGCGGCACGTTCCACGACCACCTGCCGCCCGTCCCGGACGGCGACCGGATCGACTGGATCCTCGCTCCGCGCGGCACCGATGTCCGTACGGCGAACGTCAACACCTCGGCCGAGCCGGGCCGTTGCCCCAGCGACCACTTCCCCGTCCAAGCGCTCGTGCACCTCGCACGGACCGTCCCGGAGGTTCCCGCCCCATGACCTCGTCCCGTCCCGCCCACGAGTGGCTGGCCGACGCCGTGCTGTACCAGATCTACCCGCAGAGCTTCGCCGACTCGAACGGCGACGGCATCGGCGACTTCGCCGGGATCGAGGGAAGGCTCGACCACCTCGCCTGGCTGGGCGTCAACACCGTCTGGTTCAACCCGTGTTTCGCGTCGCCGTTCGACGACGCGGGCTACGACGTCAGCGACTACTTCTCGGTCGCCCCGCGCTACGGCACCAACGACGACCTCGCCCGGCTGGTCGAGGCGGCGGGCCGGCGCGGTATCCGGGTGCTCCTCGACCTGGTGGCGGGGCACACCTCGGACCAGCACCCCTGGTTCACCGCATCGGCGTCCGACCCGTCCGACCACCGCTACATCTGGGCAGGGCCGGACCGCAGGCCGGAGGGGTTCGTCGCCTCCCCGGGCACCCGCCCGGGCTTCTACCTGCCGAACTTCTTCGAGTCGCAGCCCGCCCTCAACTTCGGCTACGGGCGCACGGACCCGGCCGAACCCTGGCGGCAGCCCGTCGACGCGGAAGGCCCGCGCGCCAACCGCGAGGCCCTCTACGCGATCATGAACCACTGGCTGTCCCTGGGCCTGTCCGGATTCCGCGTGGACATGGCGGCCTCGCTCGTCAAGGACGACCCGGGTCACACCGAGACCGTCAGGCTCTGGCGCGAACTGCGCGGCCGGCTCGACGCCGAGCACCCCGGGGCGGCGCTCCTGTCCGAATGGGGCGACCCGGCGGTCTCCGTCCCGGCCGGCTTCCACGCCGACTTCTTCCTGCAGTTCGGCGGCGGGGACGACGGGCTGCCGCTGCGCTCCCTGTGGAACAACTTCGAGGGCACCGTCAGCGAGCAGTGGGAGCCGGGGGCGCCGTACTTCGACGCCGGGGGCCAGGGGTCCCCGCAGACCTTCCTGGACGCCTGGCACCGGGCTACGGAGATCATCGGCGACGCCGGATTCATCTCGCTGCCGACCGCCAACCACGACTTCTCCCGGCTCGCGTGCGGCCCGCGCACCGCCGAACAGCTGCCCGCCGCGTTCGCGTTCCAGCTCACCTGGCCGACGCTCCCGGCGATCTACTACGGCGACGAGATCGGCATGCGGTACGTGCCCGGGCTGCCCGAGCGCGAGGGCAGCCGGCTCGGCCCCCGCTACGACCGGGCCGGCTCCCGCACCCCGATGCAGTGGGACGACTCGACCGGTGCCGGCTTCTCGACCGCGCCGGCCGAGGCGCTCTACCTGCCCATCGACCCGGCCCCGGACCGCCCGACCGTCGCCGCGCAGCGCGCCGACACCGGCTCCCTGCTCCATCTGGTGCGGCGCCTGATCGCGCTGCGCAAGGAGACCCCGGAACTGGGCCCGGCGGGAAGCACGGAGATCCTGCACGCCGGCTATCCCCTGGTCCACGTCCGGGGCGGCCGCTACCTGGTGGTGGTCAACCCCCGCAGTGAACCGGCGCAGGCCGAGGCCCCGGCGGGCACCGCCGTCCCGGTGGAGGCGTCGGGTGTCACGGTGAGCGGGGGCCGTATCCACGCGGACGGCTTCGGATACGGCATCTTCCAGCTCTGACGCTGCCGGGCCGGAACACGAAGGGGCCTCCCGCGCGGTGCGCGGGAGGCCCCTTCGTGTTCCGGTGCGTAACCGGTCAGTCCACCAGTCCCTCGGTGTCCTTCTGGAGCTTCGCGGCCGCCTCGGCGGGGTCGGTCCCGGCCGATACCTTCTCCAGCGCGCTGTCCATCTGCGCGGCGAACTCCTCCCACTTCGACATCGGCGGGATGTCCTTCGCGGTGGCGAGCGACTTCTCGAAGACGGCGAGGGACTCGCCGCCGTTCTTGAGCGCGGGCAGGTCCCAGGCGGCCTTGTTGACCGGCAGCGACTTGGAGGTCTCGTACCAGCGGGCCTGCATCTGCGGCGTGGTCAGGAACTTGGTGAACTCCTGGGCCGCCGCCTTGTGTCCGCTGTCCTTGAAGGTCACCAGCGAGGCGCCGCCCACCCAGGACGTGGAGCTCTTGCCGGCCGGTACCGGCGCGACCTTCCACTTGCCCTTCAGTTGGGGCTGCTCGGCGAGGTTCTGGACGATCCAGGGCCCGGACACGAACATCGGCATCCGGTCCGCGGCGAAGTCCTTCACCACGTCCTGGCCGGGCACGAAGTTCTTCTTGGCGAGCCCACCGTCGAAGTAGCGGCTGAACTCGGTCAGGGCCTCCACCGACTCGGGGGAGTCCAGGGCGGGCTTGCCGTCCTTGCCGAGCAGCGAACCGCCGGCGGAGAAGAGGAAGGGCGCCCAGCCCTGCCAGGCCCCGGCCCCGCCGGGCTGGAGCGAGAGCCCCCACTGCGTCCCGGCCTTGTGCTGGTACGCGGAGGCGAGGGCGCGCATGTCCTTCCAGGTGGCCGGCGCCTTGTGGATGCCCGCCTTCTCGGCGAGGTCGGTGCGGTAGTAGAGGGCCCGGGTGTCGGCGTACCAGGGGACGCCGTAGGCGGTGCCGTCCACGACGTTCCCGTTCCAGGTGGCGGGGAAGAAGTCGTTCTTGTCGAAGACCTTGGTGTCCACCGGTTCCAGGGAGCCGAGTTCGATGAACTCGCCCATCATCGTGGAGCCCATCTGGGCCATGTCCGGCAGCGTCCCGGCCGCCGCGGCGGACAGCAGCTTCTGGTGGGCGACGTCCCAGCCGACCGGTGTCACCTTGATGGTGACGTTGGGGTGCTCCTTGGTGAACTCCTTGCTCACCGTCTGGATCCGGTTCCCCTCCTCACCCATGGCCCACACGGTGAGGGTCTGCTTGGAGTCGGCCTTCGCCTGACCGGAATCACCGCCTCCGCAGCCGGTGAGCGCGAGGGCCGTCACCAGGGTGGCAGCGATGCCGGCGGACCTGAAAGTCCTGACGGTGCGGGTCATGCGACTCCTCCAAGCGCTCCATGTATGCGCATCCCGTAAGCGCATACATGACCTTGCAGTACGCCTCGGGGTGACTCAAGAGGCGTACGGATAACGCTTTGGCAAACCCGCTGCGAGCCGGGGAACCGCCCGATACGGGCCCATTTCCGGCATGCGTCCCTTCCCCCGCGGGCAGCACGAGAACAGGGCCTGCCCGGCAACTCCCTCCGCAAGGAGGGAAATTGCCGCACAGACCCTGCTGCTTATAAAACCCGACCGCCCGGACCGGCGCCTACGGCCTCGCCGGGACCGCCACCCCCATGATCTCCCGGGCATGACGGGTCGGGGTCAGGCCCAGGCGCCACGCCTGCCAGCCGTCCTCCAGGTCCACGCCCCGGTTCAGGACCACCCGGAACGCCTCCGCGCAGTCCTCCAGCTTCGGGTCCCGCGTGGCGTGGCCGGCCCCGATCAGGTCGGCCAGCTCCTGCTGCGCCACCACCGAACCCACCTCGACGCCGCCCGGCGACGCGTACGGCAGCAGCGTGCAGCGCAGGAAACGGGCCCAGTCCGCGCCCCGCGCGTCGCCGTACGAGTCGAACAGCGCGGCCGCCTCACCGCACAGCTCCAGGGCCTGCGGCGCACGCTGGTTGCCCGCGTCCACGAGGGCCAGCTCCAGACACGTCCAGGCCTCCCCGTGGGCGACCCCGATGCGCCGGAAGTCGGCCCGCGCGTCCACGAGCAGCTGACGGGCGAAGCCGGAGTTGCGCAGGTTGCCCGTCTGCGCGGCCCGCTGGTCACGCGTGACCCGCCCCGAATGGTGCCGGGCACACGCCAGCCCGTACACGTCCCGCATCCGAGAGAACATCGTCCGGGCCCGCTCCAGCTGCCGCACCGCCTGATCGGTGTCGCCCGACTCCTCCAGGGCCTGGCCCAGGTAGTAGAGCGTCCACGCCTCGCCCCGCGCGTCCTCGCTGTCGCGGTGCCTGGCCAGCGCCGCGTTCAACTGCTCGACCGCCGCGGCCGGATCACCGTCCAGCAGCCGGGCCCTGGCCAGCTGCGTCAGCGCCCACGCCCCGCCCCGCTCGTCCCGGGTCCGCCCGTACAGCTCCAGGGCCGTACGCAGCGCGGCCTCGGCCCGCTCCACCTCGCCCATCCGCAACAGCACCTGGCCCAGCTGGAACTGCGTCCACGCCTCCCCGTGCAGCGACTCGCCCTCGCGGTGCAGCACCAGCGCCGTGTCCAGCAGCTCCAGCGCCTCGGCCAGGTGCGCACGGTCCCGCTCCACCGCTGCCAGGGCGTGCAGCGACCACGCCCGGTCCTCCGCCTGCTCCGTGGAGGACTGCAGCCCGATCGCCTCGCGCAGCCGCGCCGAGGCCTCGGTCAGATTGCCCTGGTGGTGCAGGGTGATGCCGAGCGAGCACAGGGCCAGCGCCGTACCCGCGTCGTTCTGCGCCTCGCGGTACAGGCCGACGACGGAGGACAGCGTGGTGCGGGCCTTGTCCAGCTCACCGAGCTGACGGGCCGCGATACCGGTGCGCCACTGCACCGAACGCTCCAGCAGCCCCTGGTCGACCGCCTGCGTCAACTCGCTTATCTCGCCCAGCCGGTAGAGATCGCCACGCAGCAGGCAGTAGTCGCACAGCGCGCCCAGCAGATCGAGCACCGCGCCCTGGTCGACGCCCTCGCTGTGCCGCAGCGTGGACGTGATGAAGCTCGACTCGTCGTCCAGCCAGCGCAGCGCCGCGTCGAGGGAGCCGAAGCCGTGCGAGCCGAACTGCCCGGCCCGCGTGGACATCTTGCCGTCCACCATCCGGATCACCGCCCCCGCCAGCTCGGCGTAGTTCGTGATGAGCCGCTCCTGCGCGGCCGTACGGTCCGCCGGCTCCTCCTCGTCGTGCAGCCGGGCCAGGGCGAAGCCCCGTACGAGATCGTGCAGCCGGTAGCGCGAACCGCGCACATGGTCCAGCAGCCCGGCCCCGGACAGCGCCGTCAGCAGCCGCTCCGCCTCCTGCTCGTCGGCGGAGAGCAGGGCCGCGGCCGCCGCCGCGCCCAGGCTCGCCCGCCCGGCCAGCGCGAGCCGCCGCAGCAGCCGCCGCGCCTGCTCGGACTGGTCGGTGTAGCGCAGCCACAGCGCCCGCTCCACCGGCGGGACCGGCCCGTACGCGGCGAGGTCGGCGGCCAGCGCGCTCGGGGTACGCGCCCCGAGCGAGGACCCCGCGATCCGCAGCGCCAGCGGCAGCCCGCCGCACAGCTCGGTGATCGCCTCGCTTGACGGGTAGTCGTACAGTCCCTCCCCGTCCTCCTGGGACGCCTCGCGCAGCAGCTCCTCCGCACCCGCCGGATCCAGCGCCCCGACCTCCAGCTGATGCACCCGGGCCGGCACGGACTCCGGCAGGTCGAGCGGCTCCCGCGCGGTGACCAGCACGAGGCTGTCCGAACGCTCCGGTATCAGGGTGCGGACCTGCTCGGCGTCGCTCGCGTCGTCCAGGACCACCGTCACCGGGGTGCCGGTCAGATGCTGGTGGTACAGCTCGCTGAGCCGGCGCACCTGCTGCTCGGCGGACGAGCTGTCGCGGAACAGCAGCTGCTCGCGGGGCGCGCCCAGCCGGTTCAGCAGATGCAGCAGCGCGTCCCGGGTCGGCAGCGGCGGCTCACCGTCCGCCCCGCCGCGCAGATCGACCACGCACGCGCCCCGGAACTGGTCCTTCAGACTGTGCGCCGCCCGCACGGCCAGCGTGGTGCGCCCGGCGCCCGGCGGCCCGTGCAGCACGACGACCGTCGGCTTCGTCTCCGTCGAGGCGCGGGCCGCCTGCACCCACTGGGCGATCCGTGCCAGCTCGGCGCGGCGGCCCGCGAACTTCCCGTCGGATGCGGGCAGATGGCTGAAGGACTGTTCGAGGAGCGAACGCATCCGGGCCGCCGCGCTGCGGTCCCCGCCGCGCAGTTGCGGCGCGGACCGCTCCACCGCGGCCTTCTTCTTCGCCGGGGTACGGGACGAGGCGGTCAGCATCCGCTGCTGGTCGATGAACGGGCGGATGCCCCGTACCTCCAGCGCCGTCAGCCACTGCAACCGCAGCTGCTCCGCCCCGCCCGGCTGCCCGAGCGCACCGGCCCTGCGGTGCGCGGCCGGCCAGTGCGAGGCGGTGACCTTGGCGACGGTCGCGGTGGCCCCCGCCACCGCGACGACGGCCCCGGCACCGAGCGCCAGACCGGACGCCGTACCGAGCGCCACATCCGCGCCGAAGGCCGCGGCCGCCGCAACCCCCGTGACCAGTAACGGCGTTCCCAGATTCGCCCGGCTCAGCCGCTGCCCGAGCGGCTGCTGCCCGGCCGTCGCGGCATCGAGCGCCTGGGTGTACGCGGTGTACTCGTCGCCCGCCCCGGCGGCCATCGCATCGAGAGCGGCGCGACCGCGTGCCATCAGCGGCCCGGGATCGGTCCGGCCGCCCGACCGGCGTACCTCCTCCTCCACGGCCCGTGCCAACAGCCGTTCGGCTTCCGCCCGGTGGCTGTCCCGCATGTGTGTCCCCCTCCGGATACGACGGCGGCCACCGTGTCAGCGGTCGCCGTGGTCAAGTGTCCTGCGTGCGGCGCGTCAGCGCGAGAGAGTGCGGCGATCAACCGGGCCTGAGAGAGGATGGCCCCATGCCGAATCGCCTGGACCGTGAGACTTCCCCGTACCTCCTCCAGCATGCCGACAACCCGGTCGACTGGTGGCCTGGGTCAGCTCGACCGCGATCAGGGAGCACTCCCGGCTGAACGGTTCCACCCGTGGACGGAATCGTCGTATGCGTGCCCGGCGAGCGCCTGGTGCTACCGCTCCGAACGGCGTACGAACTGCCAGCCCAGTACGGCCAGGGCGAGCGTCTGCACGAGAGACGCAAGCATGAGCAGGGGCTGAACAGCAACGGAGCACCAGAACGCGGTCGTGCAGACCATGGGGAGGACCAGGTACGTGAACAGGTCCACCGCGGTCTGAAGCCGCTTGCGCACGGTGCGGCCCGCAACGTTTCGGTGGTAGATCTCCCAGCCGAACACTGCGCCGTGGGCGGACGTGAGTTCCCCCAGACGCGGTCCCAACCGGTCGCGGACGTAGCAGCCGATTGCCGAGATCTTCTCGTCGTTGACCAGGTAGGTCCAGCCCAGGACCAGGCAGATCGCGGGGACGGACAGCAGTATTCGGGACTGTCCGCTCCGGGCGCTGATCGCCACGACTGCGGTGGCTGCGGCGAGCGTGAAGTAGAGCAGATTGTCGCGGAACCCTGTGCGAGTCTTCTGTTCCTCTTTGAGGCGGTCGTACTCGACCAGCAGGATTCTGCTCTCAGTGACGTCATCCGTGGAGTTCATAGGCACTCCTGTGCTCGATTTCGGGATCAGCCGGCGATCTGGAAGGGCGCCAGGCTCTCGGGGCCGCGCCGTTCGATCCAGCTCTTCCCGTCCGCCGCAATCCCATCCAGGAGGCGGAAGACGTGGGTGGATCCGGCCGCGCTGAGGTTGATCTCGGAGATTTCCTGGGACCTCTCGGTCGGTGCCACTCGTGCCCGCCTGCGAGTGCCGCCTTTTGGCAGCCCGCGACCGGCGTGCTCATGGCGTCGATGGCAAAGCGGGGCTGTCGTGGCCCGTTTGTGTCGATGAACCCCAACCGGGTGCCGAGACCTGGGTCATCTCCTGACCGGATACGGCTGAACGATCACTTACAAGGCGGCATGGCATCCGCAGGCGGTGCATCCGGCCCGGGGCCGGGGAATGTTCCGATCGGCCCGCGAGCAGCGACTGTGCGAGCACTACGGGTCAGATGCCGAAAGCGGGGAGAACTCTCCGCCCCTACAAGACCCCAAGATCGACGGTGATGGAGAAGGGCGCAGTGGCCTTCACTGCGCCAGTGAACATCTCGCCGTCCCTGTAAGCCTTGGTGGCGGGATCGAGGACGTACGTATAGACAATCGGGACACCGGTGGCGGTCTGCTCGACCCGCCAATAGAACTGAATGCCAGCCTTGGCGTACTGGTCCACCTTCACGATCCGGTCCGTTGTTTCCGAACCGGGCGACACGACCTCGACGACCAGGAGCACGTGCTCGGGTCGGGTGGGCGTGAGATCGATGGTCTCTGCCCGGTAGACGACGACGTCGGGACGTCGGTTGGTCAGGGGAACGTCCTGCAGGCGAACGTCGAAGTCCGTGTCGGCGTTCCACTCCGGGCCGGCGGCGGCGTCCAGGGCATTGGCCAGGATCCGGGCCAACCGGTTGTGCCGCTTCGAGGCGCTCGGGCTCACGACGACCATCCCGTCCACGATCTCGATGCCGGCACACTGTTCCTCGGACCAGGAGTCGTACTGCTCCGCGCTGATCTGCGTATGCATCCACGCGGGCGCCACCATCTCGGCGGTCATCGTGTGCCTCCTTCGCGGAGCCTCGGCAGGTCCGGCGCTGCTGCGCCCAGCCTACTGTTCCGAGGCGTCGGGCCGCCCGAACCGGAGGAGCGTCGGGAAGCCGAAACGTTTGACGCCGACTCCGAGGTGGAGCCACCCATCACGTGATGCCTCACATGCGCACTCCAGCTGAGCGGGGCAGGCTCGCTCGTGAGGGATTCGCCGGTCACGCCAGGCGTTGTGAGAGGCTGGGGCGCATGAACCGGTTGGCTGGTGTGACCTCGCCTTATCTGCTTCAGCACGCCGACAATCCCGTCGACTGGTGGCCCTGGGCGCCGGAGGCTTTCGAGGAAGCGCGACGGCGTGACGTGCCCGTTCTGCTCTCCGTCGGCTACTCCGCGTGCCACTGGTGCCACGTGATGGCCCACGAGTCCTTCGAGGACGCCGAGGTCGCGGCGTACCTGAACGCGCACTTCGTGCCGGTCAAGGTCGACCGGGAGGAGCGTCCCGACGTCGACGCCGTGTACATGGAGGCGGTGCAGGCGGCGACCGGTCAGGGCGGCTGGCCCATGACCGTCTTCCTCACCGCCGACGCGGAGCCCTTCTACTTCGGCACGTACTTCCCGCCCGAGTCCCGGCACGGGCTGCCGTCCTTCCGGCAGGTCCTCGAAGGTGTGGTGTCGGCCTGGACCGATCGCCGTGACGAGGTCGGCGAGGTCGCCTCCCGCATCGTCCACGACCTGTCCGAGCGCACGCTCGCGCACGGCGGCGAGGGCCTGCCCGGTGAGTCCGAGCTGGCGCAGGCGCTGCTCGGGCTCACCCGTGAGTACGACGAGAAGCACGGCGGCTTCGGCGGTGCGCCGAAGTTCCCGCCGTCGATGACGGTCGAGTTCCTGCTGCGCCACCACGCCCGCACCGGGGCGGACGGCGCCCTCCAGATGGCGGCCGACACCTGCGAGGCGATGGCCAGGGGCGGGATCTACGACCAGCTGGGCGGCGGCTTCGCGCGCTACTCGGTGGACCGCGAGTGGATCGTCCCCCACTTCGAGAAGATGCTCTACGACAACGCGCTGCTGTGCCGTGTCTACGCCCACCTGTGGCGCTCCACCGGTTCGGAGCTCGCCCGCCGGGTGGCGCTGGAGACCGCCGACTTCATGGTCCGTGAACTGCGCACGGCCGAGGGCGGTTTCGCCTCCGCGCTGGATGCCGACAGCGAGGACGCGGACGGGAAGCACGTCGAGGGCGCCTACTACGTCTGGACGCCGGCGCAGCTGCGCGAGGTGCTGGGCGAGGAGGACGCCGTGTTCGCCGCGGAGCTGTTCGCGGTGAGTGACGAGGGCACCTTCGAGGAGGGCTCCTCGGTGCTCCAGCTGCCGTCCGCGGACGCCGTGGACGAGGCCCGCGCCGCCGATGTGCGGGCCCGGCTGCTCGCCGCCCGTGAGCTGCGGCCGCGGCCCGGGCGGGACGACAAGGTGGTGGCCGCGTGGAACGGGCTGGCGATCGCCGCGCTCGCCGAGACCGGGGCGTACTTCGGCCGGCCCGATCTGATCGAGCGGGCCACCGAGGCGGCGGACCTGCTGGTGCGGCTCCACATGGGGCCGGTCGCCCGGCTGGTCCGTACGTCGAAGGACGGCCGCGCCGGGGCACACGCCGGGGTGCTGGAGGACTACGGCGATGTGGCGGAGGGCTTCCTGGCCCTGGCCGCCGTCACCGGCGAGGGCGCCTGGCTTGAGTTCGCGGGCTTCCTGACGGACATCGTGCTCCAGCACTTCACCGGCGAGGGCGGCCAGCTGTTCGACACCGCGGACGACGCCGAGCAGCTGATCCGCCGGCCGCAGGACCCCACGGACAGCGCCACTCCGGCGGGCTGGACGGCGGCGGCGGGCGCGCTGCTCTCGTACGCCGCGTACACCGGTTCGGAGCCCCACCGCACGGCTGCGGAGGGGGCGTTGGGTGTGGTGAAGGCGCTGGGGCCGCGGGCGCCGCGGTTCATCGGCTGGGGGCTCGCGGTGGCCGAGGCGCTGCTCGACGGGCCGCGCGAGGTGGCGGTGGCCGGGCCGGTCGGCGGTGCGCTGCACCGTACGGCCCTGCTGGGGCGGGCGCCCGGCGCGGTGGTCGCCGCGGGGGAGACGGCGGGGACGGAGTTCCCGTTGCTGGCGGACCGGCCGATGACGGACGGTGCGCCGACGGCGTACGTGTGCCGGCACTTCGTGTGCGAGGCGCCGACCACCGATCCGGAGGTGCTGGCGGAAGCGCTCAGGGGCGGCGGGTCCTGAGGGGCGTCACAGCAGCAGGCCGCCCTCCAGCGTGTCGAGCGCCTCGTTGATCAGGGCGATCAGGTCGCCCTCCTGATCGTGCTCGCCCCAGTACAGCGTCACCTCGCGCAGGGCGCCGAGCACCGCCGCGACGAAGACCCGGATCCTCAGGTCGTCCGCGCCGCGGCCGGTGCGGTCGGCGAGCACCTGGGAGAGGATCTTCGCCGTGTCCGACATGGTCTCCGTCATCCGGGCCCGGATGGCGGGGACCTCGACCATCAGCCGGGTGCGCTCGCGCAGTTCCTCGTTCTCCGTGGCGATGAACGAGGACAGCGTCTCGACCATCATCAACCGCACGGATACCAGGGGCGGTTCGTCGGCCGGCCGGCTCCGCAGCGAGGCCTCCATGATCGGGTCGTACTCGTCGGTGAGGACGATGTCCTCCTTCGTGGCGAAGTACCGGAACACCGTGCTCGGGGAGACCTCGGCCGCCTCCGCGATCTGCTCGATCGTCGTCGCCTCGTACCCCTGCTCCTGGACGAGGCGGTACGTCGCCTGCCGGATCGCGACCCGGGTCCTGAGCTTCTTGCGCTCGCGCAGCCCCATCGGGGGCTGTACGCCGGGAGCGGTGACGGCGGGGGTGCGGGAGGTGGCGGCCATGGTCTCCATTGTCAGGCATCGACGGGGGTGGCGGCCACGTCGGCGGACTCGCTCGGCTCCTTGTCCGCGGTGGTCAGGAAGGCCGCGACGAGCAGGGCGGTGACCAGTGCGGTGGCGCCGATGACGAGCATGATCAGGCTCATGCCGTGCAGATACGCGGCATCCGCGGAGTCCGCGAGCCGCTGCACACCGGACCTGGCCGCGACGGCGTGGGCGGCGACGACCGAGTCCCCGGCCGTGTCCGCGGCGGCGGCGGGCAGCCCCGTGGTGTCGAGCCGGCCACTGTAGGCGCCGGCGAGCAGGCTGCCCAGCAGCGCGATCCCGAGGGCGCCGCCGGTCTGACGTACGGTCATCAGCAGCCCCGATCCGCTGCCCGAGCGGTCCGGCGGCAGCGCGCCGAGGGCGGCGTTCATGGCCGGGACGACGGCGAGGCCGAAGCCGACTCCGGCGATGGTGAGCCACAGTGCGGTGAAGCCGTAGCCGCTGCCGACCGTCGTACGGCTGCCGAGGACCGCGGCGAAGGCGAGCACGACGAGCCCCGCGGTCATCGTGGCGCGGGCCCCGAAGCGTGCGTCGGCCGGGCCGCCCACCCGTGTGGCGAGGAGCAGTCCGCCCATCATCGGCAGCATCCGGACCCCCGTACCGAAGGCGTCGTTGCCGAGCACGGCCTGGAGGTAGCCGGGCAGGATGAACATCAGTCCGGCGAGCACGAACATCACGAGCGTCGCGGCGAGCGTGCTGAGCAGGAACGTCCGCTGCCGCAGCAGGGACAGGTCGAGCATCGGGCGGACGGCCTTGCGCTCACGCAGGACGAGCGCGGTGATCAGGGCCGCGCCCAGGGCGAGCTCGGCCAGGACCAGCGGGTCGCCCCAGCCCCGGACCGGTGCCTCGATGACCGCGTGGATCAGGATGCCGAGGCCGGTCGCGGTCAGCACGGTCGAGACGAGGTCGACCCTGGGCGCCGCGGGGTCGCGGGTCTCGGGGAGCAGGAACACGCAGGCCGTGATGCCGATGCCGACCATCGGGACGTTGATCAGGAAGACCGAGCCCCACCAGAAGTGGTCGAGCAGCCAGCCGCCCAGGATCGGGCCGAGCGGCATGCCGAGCGCGGAGGCGGCCGAGACGATGCCGATGGCCCTGATCCGGTCTTTCGGCTCGCCGAACAGCGAGGGCAGTACGGCCATGGCGAGCGGCATCACGAGAGCACCGCCGACGCCCATCACACAGCGTGCGGCGATCACGGTGGGCACGTCGGTGGCGAGCGTGCCGAGGACGGAGCCGACGAAGAAGATGCCGAGCCCGGTGATGAGCATCCGGCGCCGGCCGAACCGGTCGCCGAGCAGACCGGCCGGAAGCATCAGGGCGGCGAACACGACGACGTAGGCGTCGGCCATCCACTGCTGTTCGCCGGTGGTGGCGCCGAGATCGCCGGCCATGGTCGGCAGGGCCACGTTGAGGATCGTCATGTCGAACCCGAGGACGAGCATGCTCGCCACCAGCGCGCCCAGGGCCCACCAGCGTCGGTTCATGATGTTCTCCTTTGAGAGTTGCAGTCAAGTGACAGTAACTCTCAAAAGATGGTGAGTGTCAATCTGATTCGGGCATGCGAAAGGGCCGCGGCCGGTGAGCCGCGGCCCTTTCGGGGGAGGTTCTGGGGTCTTCGGGCGGGTCAGTTGTGGTTGTACGCCACCAGGGAGATGCCGACGTAGTGCACGACGAAGGCGGCGAGGGTCAGCGAGTGGAAGACCTCGTGGAAGCCGAAGAAGCGCGGGGACGGGTTCGGCCGCTTGATGCCGTAGATGACGCCGCCGGCGCTGTAGAGCAGCCCGCCGACCACGACGAGCACCAGCACCGCGATGCCGCCGGTCCGCATGAAGTCGGGCAGGAAGAAGACCGCGGCCCAGCCCATCGCGATGTAGCAGGGGGTGTAGAGCCAGCGCGGGGCGCCGACCCAGAAGACCCGGAAGGCGATGCCCGCGACCGCCGCCGCCCAGACCGCCCACAGGAGCGGCGTCCCGGTGGACTCGGGCAGCAGGAGCAGGGTGAGCGGGGTGTAGGTGCCCGCGATGATCAGGAAGATGTTCGCGTGGTCGAGCCGGCGCAGTACGGCCTCGCCGCGCGGGCCCCAGGTGCCGCGGTGGTAGACGGCGCTCACGCCGAAGAGCAGGCACGCGGTCAGGATGTAGATGCCGCAGGCGATCCGGCCGCGGCTGCTGTCCGTGAGCGCGACGAGGACGATGCCCGCGATCAGGACCGCCGGGAACATGCCGGCGTGCAGCCAGCCGCGCATGCGTGGCTTGAGCTCGACATCGTCGGTTCCGGCGGGTTCCAGCCCGGTGGGCTCGGGTGCGGCGGCGGCGGCAGCAGTCATTCCCGCATCGTACCTACGCCACCGTAGGTATCGGATACGAGTGGCGATGCTCACGTGGGCGGCCCCCTGGACATATGGGCGGAACGGTCGGATGATCAAATGAGTGCGGTCGGCACCGGATGAGCGCCAAGGAATTCGAAGGGGTAGAAGCATCCGGGTCGCAGCCCCCACGGGGCCTACCAAACAGACACCCTCATCAAGGAGCGATCGTGGCGCGCGACATCGCGGCTCCCCTCACTGTTCCCACCAACCACCAGGAGCTCGTCTCCTGGGTCGACGAGATCGCAGCCCTCACCGAACCGGACCGAGTGGTCTGGTGCGACGGCTCCGAGGCCGAGTACGAGCGCCTGTGCGGGGAGCTCGTGGCCAAGGGCACGTTCACCAAACTCGACGAGATCAAGCGCCCGAACTCGTACTACGCCGCCTCCGACCCGAGCGATGTCGCGCGCGTCGAGACCCGGACGTTCATCTGCTCCGCGAAGGAGGAGGACGCCGGTCCGACGAACCACTGGAAGGACCCCGCCGAGATGCGGGAGATCTTCGTGGGGGACAAGGGTGTCTTCCGCGGCTCCATGCGCGGCCGCACCATGTACGTCGTGCCCTTCTGCATGGGCCCCGTCGGCTCGCCGCTCTCCGCGATCGGCGTCGAGATCACCGACTCCGCGTACGTCGCCGTCTCGATGCGCACCATGACGCGCATGGGACAGGCCGTCCTCGACGAGCTCGGCACCGACGGCTTCTTCGTCAAGGCCGTCCACACGCTGGGCGCGCCGCTGGAGGAGGGCCAGGAGGACGTCCCGTGGCCCTGCAACTCCACCAAGTACATCTCGCACTTCCCCGAGGACCGCGAGATCTGGTCCTACGGCTCCGGCTACGGCGGCAACGCCCTGCTCGGCAAGAAGTGCTACGCGCTGCGCATCGCCTCCGTCATGGCGCGCGACGAGGGCTGGCTCGCCGAGCACATGCTGATCCTGAAGCTCACGCCGCCGCGCGGCGGGTCGAAGTACGTCGCGGCCGCGTTCCCCAGCGCCTGCGGCAAGACCAACCTCGCCATGCTGGAGCCCACGATCTCCGGCTGGACCGTCGAGACCATCGGCGACGACATCGCCTGGATGCGGTTCGGTGAGGACGGCCGCCTCTACGCGATCAACCCCGAGGCCGGCTTCTTCGGCGTCGCGCCCGGCACCGGCGAGCACACCAACGCCAACGCCATGAAGACCATGTGGGGCAACTCCGTCTTCACCAACGTCGCGCTCACCGACGACGGCGACGTCTGGTGGGAGGGCATGACCGAGGAGCTGCCGAAGCACCTCACGGACTGGAAGGGCAACGACTGGACCCCCGAGTCCGGCACGCCCGCCGCCCACCCCAACGCCCGCTTCACCGTCCCGGCCGGCCAGTGCCCGATCATCGCGCCCGAGTGGGAGGACCCGAAGGGTGTGCCGATCTCGGCCATCCTCTTCGGCGGCCGCCGCGCCTCGGCCGTCCCGCTGGTCACCGAGTCCTTCAACTGGCAGCACGGCGTCTTCCTCGGAGCCAACGTCGCCTCCGAGAAGACCGCCGCCGCCGAGGGCAAGGTCGGCGAGCTGCGCCGCGACCCGTTCGCCATGCTGCCGTTCTGCGGCTACAACATGGGCGACTACATGAACCACTGGCTGAAGGTCGGCGCGGACAAGCCGGACCAGTCGAAGCTGCCGAAGATCTACTACGTGAACTGGTTCCGCAAGAACGAGGCGGGCAAGTTCGTCTGGCCCGGCTTCGGCGAGAACAGCCGCGTCCTGAAGTGGATCGTCGAGCGCCTGGAGGGCAGGGCCGAGGGCGTCGAGACCCCGATCGGCATCCTGCCGGCCAAGGGCTCCATCGACACCGAGGGCCTGGACCTCTCCGAGTCCGACCTGGACTTCCTGCTCAAGGTCGACAAGGAGGTCTGGCGCGAGGAGGCGGCGCTGGTCCCCGAGCACCTCAACACCTTCGGCGACCACACGCCGAAGGAACTGTGGGACGAGTACCGGGCCCTGGTCCAGCGCCTGGGCTGACGCCCCCTTCCGACTCCGTGGCCGGGCTCCCGACATCCGCCCTGACCTGTGGGGTCAACGACCCGCCGCGGTAGGGACGTGCACGAACACGCCCCTGGCCCCCGGAACCCTGATCAGGTTCCGGGGGCCGTCCCTTTCCCCGGGGCGCGGACACCGTCCGTGCCCCGGCCGGCCCTGTTCGTAGTCGGGTTGTGACCGGCCGGAGCTGTCGGGACGGGCAGGCCCGGGCCTACTTTTGACCGGGCCGTACCGGGGGGTGCGGGGGTTGTGGGGGGCCATGACGCTGCAGGACATACCGCCGTATCCGGACCGGCACACCGGCATGCCGCCGGAGCTGCGCACCCGCATGCCGCTGTGGGTGATCCTGGCCGCGGTGACGGCCACGCTGCTGGCCCTGTCACCGGTCGCGCTCGTGGTGGCGTTCATCTACGTCTGGGACAGCAACCACAAGGACCTGCGTTTCCCGTCCCAGGACGTGAGCGTCACCTCCTGCCGGAAGGACCCGGTCACCGGCGGCCCCGTGGCAGGGGTACGGGTGGTGAGCCGGGCGAAGCGGCCCGGGAACTTCACGGTGTACGTCAGGTTCCGTGACCCGCGGGGCAAGCGCGGCGGCGAGGGCCCGAGCGAACCGGCCGGGAAGCGCACCGTGGTCTTCGAGGACCTGGCGGTGGGCGCGACAGCGACCCGAGAGGTCGCGGGACCGGTCCCGGTGCGGGGCGGGCCGCAGTGCGTGGTCGCCGACGTGACGTTCCTGTCGACCGCCCTGGCCGCCGAGGCGTCCGCGTCCGCGGCCGCCGCACCCTGAGGCGGCCGCACCTCCGGGGCCACCATTCGGCCGTCGCTGCGGCGTGTCGGCCGGGTGCGCACCGTGGGCTGTGCGCAACGTTTTTAACGTAATGTCATGAAAAGATATGAACGTCTGCGGCGTGCTCCGGTGCTCGCCGTCACCGCGTCCGCCGGAACGGCCCTGGGCCTGCTCCTGACCGCGGTGCCGACCGCCGCCGCTCCTCCGTCGCCGCGGGCGGTGGGCGAATCGGTGCTGCTCGACGAGACCTTCTCCGGCACCTCGGTGCCCGACCCCGGCTTCGTTCCCCTGGACAACGCCTGTCTGACCGGTGCGTCGGCGGAGCCCGCGGCGGGCGAGTCCCAGGTCGGGCCCTGCGACGACCCCGACAGCCAGACGACACCGCCCGTGCCCACTCCCGGCGAGACGCCCGGCTGGCTCCAGCTCACCGACCACGACTACTACCGGGTCGGCGGGATGCTCTACAACCGGCCGCTGCCGGGCAACGGCGGCCTCGACGTCACCTTCGAGCAGTACCAGTACGGCACCAACGACTCCGGCGCCGACGGCATCGGCTTCTTCCTGGTGGACGGCTCGGTCGACCTGACCAGGGCCGGAGCCGACGGGGGCTCGCTCGGCTACGCCCAGCGCAACCTGGTCCCGGGAGTCGACGGCGGCTACCTCGGGGTCGGCCTCGACGCCTACGGCAACTTCGCCAATGACGCCGAACTCCGCGGCAACAACTGCCCCGACGACCAGAAGTCACCGGTCACCAGCGCGCTCCCGGTGACCGACACCGTCACCCTGCGCGGTCCCGGACAGGACGACGACGGTTACTGCTACCTCGACTCCACCATCGAGCCGGACGACACCCAGGCGTCGGGCTTCCGCTCCACCCTGCCCGGCAGTCTCCGGCAGCAGGGCACCGATCCGCTGCCCGCCAAGCGCACGGTGCACGTCACGGTCAGCCCGGACACCCGGCCGACCGTCGCCGTGGAGATCGACTTCAACGACGGCGCCGGCCTCCAGCCCGTGCTCTCGACGCAGATGACGGCCGACGCGCCGCCCACGTACAAGTTCGGCTTCTCCGGTTCCACCGGAGGCAGCATCGACACCCACCTGATCCGTGGGCTCCAGGCGCGCTCCGTCACCACCCTCGACCAGCTGAACCTGGTCAAGACGGTCGCGCCCCCGGACAACGCCGCGACCGAGCCGTTCGAGGTCGGCGACACCGTGCACTACGAGTTCCTGGTCACCAACACCGGCACCTCGGAACTCACCGACGTCCGTGTCGCCGATCCGTCCGTGACCGATGTGGAGTGCCCGGACGACACCCTCGGACCGATGGGCTCGCGCACCTCGTCCATGGTGTGCACGGGCACCCATGTCCTGACCGAGGAGGACGTCGTCAACGGTGACACCTTCACCAACACCGCGACGGCGCAGGGCGATCACGAAGGCGACGACGTGACCTCCAACGAGTCCTCCGCCTCCGTGCCCGTCAAGGAGCGGGAACAGGCGCTGGAGATCTCCAAGAGCGCCGACCGGCAGACCGCCGAACAGGGCGACACGGTCACGTACACGATCCGGGCCGAGAACACGGGTGAGACCACCCTGAGCCCGGCCCACCTGACCGACGACCTGTCCGGAGTGCTCGACGACGCCGCGCTCACCGGCGGCCCGACGGCGACCACCGGCACGGCCCGGGTCACGGGCGACACGCTCGACTGGTCCGGGGAGCTGGCGCCCGGTGCCACCGCGACGATCACCTACACGGTCACCGTCGACGACCCGGACACCGGCGACGCGGTCCTGCGCAACGCGGTCACCTCGGACACGCCCGGCGCGCGCTGCGCCACGGAGGGAGCGGCGGCCGACCTGCCCTGCGAGGTGGAGGTGCCGGTGACCATCCCGAGCCCGAGCCCCACTCCGACCCCGACCCCGACGCCCACCCCGACCCCGACGCCGACTCCTACGCCCACCGGTTCGGATTCGCCCGGGCCCAGCTGGAGCCCGGCACCGCACCCCTCGCACCACAAGCCCGGCCGGCCCGGCGGTGACCTCGCCGACACGGGAAGTGCCACCGTGGGGATCGGCCTCGCGGCCGTACTGCTGCTGCTCGCCGGCCTCGCCATGGTCCGCTTCCGGACCCGCGGCAGGCACTGACAAGGCGGCCGCCTCGTTCCGTAGGACCTGCGGAACCGGCGGCCGGATGGGTGGCACCCGGTCCACGCGCCTCGACGGCCCGTGGACCGGGGCCGTCAGAGGGCGCCGACCAGCCGCGGCGGGGCGGCGGGGGAGTCGGCGGCGGCCGCGGCGGAGACCGCCGCGGTGTGGGCGTCCATACGCTCGGCGGAGAGGATCGCGACCACGGTGTCGGCGCGGGACGCCGCCACCACCAGGGCCCGGCCCGCGAGGGCGTGGGCGCGGCGGTGGAGGGTGACCGGGGGCGCCTCGCTCAGACCGGCGTGCCGGGCGGGCGGTGCGCCGCGCAGCCTGGCGACCTGTTCGGCGATGCGGTCGCCCGCCTCGGCCAGACCCAGTTCGTCGGTGACCGCGAGCAGTGCGGCCAGGTGCCCGGCGAGCTGGATGTCCAGCTCCTCCTCGCGGGTGCGGTGCGGGAAGGCGTCGGCGTGGTCGGCCGGTGTGTGGACCGATTTGGTGCGGATCGGTTCGTACATGGATGGCCTCCTGGTGGTGCTGTGGGAACCATCCTAGCTTGGATTCAGTCTAAAGTTGTCCATCATCGAGACAAGTCGTCGGGACAAGTCTGCGTTCCGGTGGCGGTGCCCCGGGCCCCGGCCGGGGCTACACCTGGCTGTAGCCGTTCAGGAAGTGGGCGATACGGCCGATCGCGTCCGTCAGGTCCTCCGTCGAGGGCAGCGTCACGACCCGGAAGTGATCGGGCTCCGGCCAGTTGAACCCCGTCCCCTGCACCACCATGATCTTCTCGGCCCGCAGCAGGTCGAGGACCATCTGCCGGTCGTCCTTGATCTTGTACACCTTCGGGTCGAGCCGGGGGAAGAGGTACAGCGCCCCCTTCGGCTTCACGCAGGTCACGCCCGGGATCTGCGTCAGCAGGTCGTACGCCACGTCCCGCTGCTCCAGGATCCGGCCGCCCGGCAGCACCAGGTCGTTGATCGACTGCCGGCCGCCGAGCGCGGTCGCCACGGCGTGCTGCGAGGGCATGTTGGCGCACAGCCGCATGTTGGCAAGGATCGTCAGCCCCTCGATGTACGAGGAGGCGTGCGCCTTCGGCCCGCAGACCGCCATCCAGCCGGAGCGGTAGCCCGCCACCCGGTAGTTCTTGGACAGCCCGTTGAAGGTGAGCACCATCAGGTCGGGGGCGATGGCCGCGGTCGGGGTGTGGGTCGCGCCGTCGTACAGGATGCGGTCGTAGATCTCGTCGGAACAGACCACCAGGTTGTGGCGCCGGGCGATCTCCGTCAGCCCGCGCAGCAGCTCGTCGTCGTACACCGCACCCGTCGGGTTGTTCGGGTTGATGATGACGATGGCCTTGGTGCGGTCGGTGATCTTCCGCTCGATGTCGGCCAGGTCCGGCATCCAGTCCGCCTGCTCGTCGCACCGGTAGTGCACGGCCGTGCCGCCCGCCAGGGAGACGGACGCCGTCCACAGCGGATAGTCCGGGGCGGGTACGAGCACCTCGTCGCCGTCGTCGAGCAGTGCCTGCATCGACATCTGGATCAGCTCGGACACCCCGTTGCCCAGGTAGATGTCCTCGACGTCGAGGTCGATCCCCTTGGTCTGGTAGTGCTGCATCACCGCCCGGCGCGCGGACAGCAGCCCCTTCGCGTCGCCGTAACCATGCGCCCCGGAGAGGTTGCGCAGGATGTCCTCAAGGATCTCCGGCGGGCACTCGAAGCCGAACGCGGCGGGGTTGCCGGTGTTCAGCTTGAGGATGCGGTGACCTGCTGCTTCCAGCCGCATCGCCTCCTCGAGCACGGGGCCCCGGATTTCGTAACAGACGTTGGCGAGCTTCGTGGACTGGATGACCTGCATGTCTGCGAGCTTACGACTGTGTTTCGCGGGCCGCCCGGCCTTTCCCCGGCCATTCGCCCACCCGGGTCTCCCGGCCGGCCCGCCCCGGCTTCCATCGGCATGCGCCCACCGCCCCCGCGCCGTGGGAACCCCGGGCGCGGGACGGGGCGGGGCTTGGAATGGGGTGGAACAGGGACGTGACGGACCGGGACGGGTGAGATGCGACACGGCGTGCCGTGCCCCACCGGGTCACTCGGGCAGCCGGGCACCCTCCGGCAGCCGGATCGCGAACGTGTCCGCCAGGACGCGCTCCGCCTCGGCGGCGTCCGCCAGCTGCCGCTCCTCCCGGCCGCCGTCGGCGCCCGTCACCACGAGCGTGCGGCCGGTCAGCGAGAGATGGGCGTCCGGCGTGGTGCGCTGGACGTACAGGCGGTGCGCGAACGGGGAGCGGGGGTTCGTCGCGATGTGCCAGTTGATGACCTCGAAATCGGGCGCCTCGTACGGCTCCAGGGTGAAGGCGTACTGCGCCTGCCACGCCCCGTCGCCCGTATCGGTCCCCAGCTCCCACATCTCCAGCGGCCCGCCGTGCGGGATGTGGACGAGCCGGTGGTGGCGCGGGGTGTCGTGCAGTTCCTCGCCCGCGAGCAGCGGAAGGGGCTCCAGCAGCGAGCCCGCGGCCCCGAAGCCGACATCGGCGAGATACGGCACCGGCTCGCCCGGCACCCCGACGCGCATCAGCATGTGCGTGCGCGGCCGGATGTCCCCGGGGCCGGCGCCCAGCACGACCCGGGCGGCCAGCAGCGTGACGTCGAAGCCGAGGGCCCGCAGCGCGGCGGCGAGCAGCGTGTTGTGCTCGTAGCAGTAGCCGCCGCGCTCACTCCGTACGAGCTTCGCCTCCAGATCGGCGAGCGCGAGCGAGGGCACCCTGCCGAGGACGGGGTCCAGGTTCTCGAACGGGATGCCCAGCGCGTGCGCCCGGTGCACGGAGCGCAGCACGGCCGCGGTGGGCCGGCGCTCCCCGCTCCAGCCGATGCGGGCGAGATAGGCGTCGAGGTCGAGCGCGTGCGCACGGTCGGAAGTCATCCTCAGACGGTACGCAGCCGGTGGTCCGGGCGGAAACGGAATGACGTGCCGGGTGCCTCGGCCGTAAGGTCCCGGCCATGGACTGGCAGGCCTGGCACGACGCATACGATCTTCCCGACTCCTGGATGGCGCAGCGGCTGCGGACCGTCGAGGACCGCATCCGGGACGCCCTGGACACCGCACCGCCCGGCCCGCTGAAGGTGATCAGCGTCTGCGCCGGGCAGGGCCGCGACCTCATCGGGGTGCTGGCGGACCACCCCCGGCGCGACGACGTACGGGCCCGGCTCGTCGAACTCGACCCGGGGAACACCGCGTTCGCGGCGGAGCTGGCCCGCTCGGCCGGTCTGACGGGCGTGGAGGTGGTGACGGGCGACGCCTCGCTCACCGACCACTACCTCGGCCCGGCGCCCGCCGATCTCGTTCTGGTCTGCGGGGTGTTCGGCAACATCGTGGACGCCGACATCAAGCGCACGATCGACACCTGCACCCGGCTGTGCGCGCGGGGCGGAACCGTCGTCTGGACCCGCAACCGCCACGCACCCGACCGGGTGCCGGTGGTCTGCGACTGGTTCGAGGAGCGCGGCTTCGAGCGTCTGTGGCTGTCCGCGCCGGACGCCGGCTTCGGTGTCGGCGCCCACCGCCTCACCGTCGAGCCGGGCGAACTCGCCCCGGGGCAGACGATGTTCGACTTCGTCGGCTACGACGTGCTGAAAGCGGAACGGGCAGACCGGGACCGGACGGCGGACCTCTGATGCGACACCCCGCCCCGGCCCCGCCGATCGCGGTCCCGGCCCGGGACCGCGCCCTGGCCCACGTCGAGTCCCTCTCCTCGGGGCGGCCGCTCGACCCCTCGCTGCGGCTGACCCTGAACCTCCACCCCGACCGCGAGACTGCGGGCCGGCCGGTCCTGGCGGCCCTGGCGCGGGACGGCGTCTACCACTCGCAGTTCGTGACGGGCACCAGCAACGGCGGCCTCACGGCCCACCCCGGCGGGGACCGGTGGCGCTGGGAGAGCCGGATCTTCGACGGTGCCTACGACGGGGCGCCGGCCGACCAGCGCCCGGTGTACGGGGCGCTGGACTTCCGGCGGTCGCCCGTCGGGGCGGCCCCCAGATTCGGTTCGGCGCACTTCCGGCTCACCGCGGACGCCCTGCCGCGCGCCACCTTCTGCTACCCGGACAGCGCCGCCGAACCGGAGGACTTCGGTGTCGCGTCCGGCATGCGGCTGATCGAGCTGGCCGAGGCCGACGACCGGGACGCGCTGGACGACTACATCGAGGCCCAGATCCATGGCCCGGTGCTGCTGGACCGGCACATCGAGGCCCTCGTCCTCGACCCGTGCTACCGGGGCACCGCGGTGGAGGAGGGGGCCCGCGCCCTGCCCCTCCGTACCGAGTGGCACGGCGGGTTCCGGCTGTCCGTCGAGGAGCTCCGCCGGCACGGCGACTACCGGGGCGAGGAGTTCGTCGTCCTGGGGGCCGCGATCGCCGAGGACGGGTTCCTCGACCCGCGGATCATCGGGGACGCCGCCCGTACGGGCCGCCATGACCTCCAGTCCCTGAAGCGGGTCTGGCACTGCCTGGCCCGCTTCGGTGCCCCGCTGACCTGAATTCGCCCCTTGTGGGGTTCCCCTCAGTGCGCCACCATGCGCATGTCAAAACCGGAAGAACTTCGGTCGCAGAGCCCCCACGCGCTCTGCACAGGTCACTAGAGGGGACCCCCACATGAAAAAGCCTCTCGTCGGTGCGCTCTTCGCGGTGCTGCTCCTCGGAGCCGGCACCGCGCCCGCGTTCGCGGTCACAAGCCACGACGCGACAGCGCCCAGCACGGTCAAGGCGGCAGCGTCATCCAGCCACACCGCGGCCACGGCCGCGGCGAAGGTCCGGCCCAAGGCCATCGGCTTCGCCGGCACGGTCGCGCTCAGCAACTGCTCGGGATCGGTCGTCCGTACGCCCAGCTCCCAGCCGGGCGATCCCGCGCTCGTCCTGTCCAACGGGCACTGCATGGAGTCCGGATTCCCGGGCCCCGGCGAGGTCGTGCGCGACCAGCCCTCCACCCGTACCTTCACCCTGCTGAACTCCGCGGGCAGCGGCGTCGGCACGCTCCGGGCGAGCAAGATCGCGTACGGCACGATGACGGACACCGACATATCGGTGTACCAGCTCACCTCCACGTACGCGCAGATCGAGAGCAGCTACGGCATCAAGGCGCTGGAGCTCAACACCGCGCACCCCGTACAGGGCACCGCGATCACCGTCGTGTCCGGGTACTGGAAGCGCACGTACAGCTGCAACGTCGACGGGTTCGTCTACCGCCTCAAGGAGGGGGAGTGGACCTGGAAGGACTCGGTCCGCTACACCTCCGCCTGCCAGACCATCGGCGGTACGTCCGGCTCCCCGGTGGTCGACAACGCGACCGGCAAGGTCGTCGCCGTCAACAACACCGGTAACGAGGACGGGCAGGAGTGCACGGACAACAACCCGTGCGAGGTCGACGAGAGCGGTGAGGTGACGGTCCGGCAGGGCATCAACTACGCCCAGGAGACCTACGGCATTGTGCCGTGCATCGGCGCGGGCAACGTCTTCGACCTGAACCGTCAGGGGTGCACGCTGCCCAAGCCCTGACGTCCGGGAGCGCATGGGCAGGCGAGTGGGGGCAGGCGGTTTTCCGCCTCGCCCCCACTCGCCTGCCCATGCGATGTCAGATCTTGCGCCACTTGGCGTTGGCGAACGAGAACAGGCCGAAAGCCATCAGGCCCACGGCGATCACGGCCAGCAGCCAGGGGCCCGCCGGGGTCGAGGCGAACGAGCGCAGGGTGTCGTCCATGCCCTTGGCCTCGCCGGAGCGGGCCTTCACCGCGGCGGAGACGGCGAAGCCGCCCGCGACCGCGAAGACGACGCCTCGGGAGACACCGCCGAAGACGCCGACGATGTCCACGCCGCGTCGCGTGGTGCGGGACATGTCGTCCAGACGCAGGCGCTTGTGGAACTTGCGCATCGCCGCCCTGGCGGCGATGTAGAGGCCGATGCCGGCCACGGCGACGCCTGCCACGCCGACGATCCAGCGGCCGCCCGGCAGGTCCAGCACCTTCGCCGTGGTGTCCTGCGACTGCGCGTCGCTCTTGCCGCTGCCGCTGCCCTTGTCGCCCGCCGCGAACATCAGGACGGAGTAGGCGACGAAGCCGTAGAACACGGCGCGTCCCGCGGAGGCGAGCCGCTTGGTCGCCTTCTCCCCGTCGGGGCCCGCGGCTCCGAACGCCGCCTCGGACAGACGCCACAGGGCCATGCCGACCAGTGCGATGCCGAGGATCCACAGCAGCACGGATCCGAAGGGCTTCTGGGATATCTCGGAAAGGGCGCCGCCGCGGTCGGCCTGTTTGCCGCCGCCGTCGGAGAACGCGATGCGCAGGGCGAGAAGGCCCACCAGGATGTAGATCACTCCGCGGGCCACGAATCCGGCGCGGCCGGCCATTTCGACGGCGGAACTGTTTCCCGCGCGTCTTGCCTTTCCGTGACTTTCCCTGGCTGTCGCCGATATATTCATTTCCCCCGGTTGCCCGGGATGGGGCGCGGGAAACAGTGGCGCCCGGACCTGGGGGCGGACCGGCTCCGGACCAGGCCGATGACCGACCCGATACCGGGGCCCGGACGGACCGGCGGGAGATCGCCGCACGGCAGCCGGTGTGAAACCCCAGGACGGGGGAACTCGCCTTTTCGGAGGTTGATAATCATGGTTCCCCTGCTTCTCGTTCTTCTGCTGGTCCTGGTCCTTTTCGGCGCCGGGTTCGCTGTCAATCTGCTCTGGTGGATAGCCGCCATCGTTCTCGCGGTGTGGCTGGTCGGATTCCTTGTCCGGCCCGGCACGGGCGCCGGACGTGGCCGGTGGTACCGCTGGTAGTCCGAAGCCGGTGAACAACGGAGAAGGGGCCGGACGCGCAAGCGCGTCCGGCCCCTTCTTCCGTGCGTGCCGCTACGGCCGCGGCGCGGACCGGACCGAGCGTCCCGCCAGCACCTGTGTCCGCTTGCCGTCCTCGATGACGAAACGGCCGTCGATCAACACGTGCGGAATGCCCACCGGCAGGGTGCGCGGCTCGTCGAACGTCGAGCCCGCCGCCACCGTCGCCGGGTCGAAGAGCACCAGGTCGGCGCGGTAGCCCTTGCGCACGTACCCGCGGTCGGGCAGCCGCAGCCGGGCCGCAGGGCGCGAGGTGAGGTGGGCGACGCACTCCTCCAGGGAGAGGATGCCCAGCTCGCGGACGTACCGGCCCAGGTACTGCGGGAACGTGCCGTACGCGCGCGGGTGCGGCTTGTCGCCCTGGAGGATGCCGTCGCTGCCGCCGGTGTGGACGCGGTGGCGCATGATCTGCCGGACGTTCCCCTCGTGGCCCACGTGCTGCAGGATCGTCGTCCCGAGCCGGTCGTCCACGAGCAGCCGCCGCGCGGTCACCCAGGGCTCCTCGTCGCGCAGCCGGGCCGATTCGGCCACCGTCCGGCCGACATGGCCGGCGAGCGCGGGGTCGCCGACGCCCGAGATCTCGATCTTGTCCCACTCGATCGGCACTCCGTGGCAGCCGTCCGATCCCACGACCTCCATGTCGTGCCGGATCCGCGCGGCTGTCGCGTCGTCGGCCAGGCGCGTCAGGATGGAGGCGGGCCCGCCCTCGCTCGCCCAGCTGGGCAGCATCGCGACCAGGGTCGTGCAGCCGGGGGTGTACGGATAGGTGTCGAGCGTGATGTCGGCGCCCGAGCCGAGCGCGCGGTCGAGGAGGTCCAGCAGCTCCGGGGCCCGGCCCTCGTTCACGCCGAAGTTCATGGTGGCGTGGGCGAGATGGAGGGCGCAGCCCGCGGTGTGGGTGAGCCGCACCATCTCCTCGTACGCCTCCAGCGCCCCGGCGCCGTACGAGCGGTGGTGCGGGCAGTAGTAGCCGCCGTGCTCGGCCACCACCCGGCACAGGACGGTCAGTTCGGCGTCGTCCGCGTACATGCCCGGTGTGTAGGTGAGGCCCGATGACATGCCGACGGCGCCCTCGGCCATGCCCTGGGCGACGAGTTCCTTCATCCGGGTCAGCTCGGCGTCGGTGGCGGGCCGGTCGTCCCAGCCGACCGCGTACATCCGGACGGTGCCCTGCGGGATGAGGTAGGCGGCGTTGACGGCGATGCCCCGGCCGCCGAAGTTGCGGTCGAGCCGGTCCAGGTAGCCGCCGACGGTGCGCCAGTCGAAGTCGATGTCGCCGCCGTCGCCGTTCCAGCCGGCGATGGAACGGCGTACCTCCGCGAGAGTGCGGTCGTCGACGGGCGCGTACGACAGACCGTCCTGGCCGAGGACTTCGAGGGTGACGCCCTGGGCGGCCTTCGCGCTGTGGTCGGGGTCGCGCAGCAGGGTGAGGTCGCTGTGCGCGTGCATGTCGATGAAGCCGGGGGACAGGGCGAGCCCGTCGGCGTCCAGGACACGGGTGCCGGAGGGGCGGGGGCCCGGGGCGTGCTCCGGGTGGATCTCCGCGATACGGCCGTCGCGGACGGCGACATCGGCGCGGTACGAGGGGCTCGCGGTGCCGTCGATGACGCGTGCGCCGCGGATGACCAGGTCCATGGGGGTGCCTTTCGAGGGGATCAGAAGAACGTACGGATGTAGTCCGTGACCGTCCCGTCCGCCTCCACGAGCGGGATCAGCTGCCACTTGTCGAAGCTCGTGCAGGGGTGCGAGAGCCCCATCCCCACCCAGTCCCCGACCTCGACCGAGGTCTCCTCGTCGGTCCGCACCCACGTGTGCTGGTCGGACAGTCCGGTGATCTCGACCCCCGACGCCTCGCGCACCGATCCGTCGCGCCCGGACCGCACGACCTGCGCCTGCGGCAGGTCCAGGTCGTAGGCGGCGTCCCGCTTGCCCGCGTTCAGGAAGGCCTGCCCTGCGGACGGGCGGGAGACGACCTGGGCCCAGAGCCGGAAGGCGGGCCGCAGCGCACCCTCCTCGGGGACGCGGTTGAAGGGGGTGAGGTGGCGGTAGTGCCCGTCGTCGTGCGAGACGTACGCCCCCGACCTGAGCAGCTTGCACACGGGGAAGGAGAGTTCGGGGATCTCCGCGAACACGTCCGCCACCGCGTCGAACCACGCGCTGCCGCCCGCACTGATCACGATGTGCTCACCGGCGTCCAGCGCGCCGAAGCGTCCCGCCGCGTCGAACGACGCGGCCAGCGCGACGAGCCGGCGCAGCCAGTCCCGCACCCGCTCCCCGGAGGCCTCCGGCACCTCGCCCTCGTACCCGGCCACGCCCACCAGCCGCAGCGACCCGGTCGCGGCCACCGCGTCGGCGACGGCCGCGCACTCGGCCTCGGTGCGCGCGCCCGTGCGGGCTCCCTCGCCCGCGCCCAGCTCCACGACGACGTCGACCGGGCGGGTGGCGCCCGCCGCGCGCAGGGCCTCGTCCATCAGCCCGACGCCGCGCACCGAGTCGACGTAACAGACGAAGGTGAAGCCGGGGTCCGCGTTCAGCTCGCCCGCGAGCCAGCGCAGCGAGGCCGCGTCGACGACTTCGTTGGCCAGGAAGATCCGCTGGATCCCGAACGCCCGGTAGACCCGCACCTGGTGGGGGACCGCGGCGGTGATGCCCCAGGCGCCGTGCTCCAGCTGGCGGGCGAAGAGCTGGGGGGACATCGACGTCTTGCCGTGCGGGGCGAACGCGAGGCCGTGGCGCTGTGCGTACGTCTCCAGCAGGGCGAGGTTGTGCTCGACGGACTCGGCCGACAGGGCGAGCACCGGAGTGGTGAAGCCGCCGGTGAAGAGGTTGCGCCGCTCGGCGGCCAGGGCACCGACGGTCAGCCCCTCCGCGTCGGGCGGCAGCGCCTTGAACCGGTGGTCCACCCGCTCTTCGGCCAGTCCGGCCAGTCCGGCCACGAGGCGGTCGGCAGCCATGGGGGCTCCTTCTTGCTTGATTGCGGTAAGTCGTCGTGCTCAGTTCGTGGGTGTCGTGCGCCGCCGTGCGCCGCCGTACACCCACCTACGTTGCAACATATGCAACACCCATTGCGTATATCGCTCAAGGCTGTCTAACATCCTCGCCGACGCCCGGTCAATGGTGAGACCCGGTGCCGCCCGCCCGATCACGAGGAGCCCGAGTGTCCGGAACCCCGGCCAGGACCGACGCCGCCACGACCCCTGAGGTCGTGTGCCTCGGTGAGTCCATGGTGACGTTCCTGCCCTCGCAGCCCGGGCGCCTCGCCGACGTACCGGCCTTCGGCCGCGGGATCGGCGGCGCCGAGTCCAACGTGGCCTGCGCCCTCGCCGCGGCCGGACACCGGGCCGCCTGGGTGAGCCGGGTCGGGGCCGACGGCTTCGGCGACCACCTCGTCGACACGGTCTCCGCGTACGGCGTCGACACCTCCGCCGTGCGGCGCGACCCCGCCCGCCCCACCGGCATCTACTTCCGCACGGCGACGGACCGCGGCACCGACGTCCACGAGGTGGCGTACTACCGGGCCGGATCCGCCGCCTCCGCGATGTCCCCGTCGAACGTCCCGCACGAGGCCCTCTCCGCCGGCCGGGTCCTGCACCTGTCCGGCATCACCGCCGCACTCTCCGCCGACTGCCTCGCGCTCCTGCGCGAGCTGACGGCCCCCCGCCCCGGCCGCCCGTTCGTCTCCTTCGACGTCAACCACCGCCCCGGCCTGTGGCGGGACGGCGAGGCGTCCCCCGAGGTCCTGCTGGACCTGGCCCGCGGCGCTGACCTGGTCTTCGTCGGGGAGGACGAGGCGGAGGAGGCCTGGGGGATCGTCGGAGCCGAGGCGATCCGTGCGGCGCTGCCGGAGCCGGAGGTGCTGGTCGTGAAGCGGGGCGCGGAGGGCGCGACGGTCTTCTCCGGGCTCCGCCCCGGAGAGGCCGAGGAGGTCACCGACGTCCCCGCCCTCCGGGTCGACGTCGTCGCCGCCGTCGGAGCCGGCGACGCCTTCGCCGCCGGGTTCCTCTCCGCCACCCTGCGCGGACTGCCCGTCCGCGACCGGGCCCGGCACGGCCACCTGATGGCCGCCGCCGTCCTCACCGTCCCCGGCGACCTCACCGACCCGCCCTCCCGCGACCGCGCCGACCGCCTCGTGGCCCTCGACGACACCGCCTGGGGCAGACTGCGTCTGGGCCCCGGGTGGACGGGGGACGACCAGGAGGTACGTACGCAATGAGCCAGACCGTCGACCGGGCGCTGAGCATCCTGCCGCTGCTCGCCCAGGGACCCGCCGACCTCGGGCAGGTCGCCGAGCGGCTCGGCGTCCACAAGTCCACGGCCCTGCGCCTCCTGCGTACGCTCCACGAGCACGGACTCGTCTACCGCCAGCAGGACCAGCGCTACCGCCTCGGCGCACGCCTCTTCGCGCTCGCCCAGGAGGCCGTCGAGAACCTCGACGTACGGGAGATCGCCCACCCGCACCTCGTCGAACTGAACGCGACCTGCGGACACACCGTCCACCTCGCCGTGTACGAGGAGAACGAGGTCCTCTACATCGACAAGGTCGAGAGCCGCTACCCGGTCCGGATGTACTCGCGCATCGGCAAGCCCGTCGCGATCACCGTCGCCGCCGTGGCGAAACTCCTGCTCGCCGACCTCACCGAACCCGAGCGGCGCGCCATCGCGGAGAAGCTCGACTACCCCATGTACACGTCCCGTTCGACCCCCGGCGCCGGCGCCTTCCTCAAGGAGCTCGTCGCCGTACGCGAACAGGGCTGGGCCACCGATCTCGGTGGCCACGAGGAGTCCATCAACTGCGTCGGCGCCCCCATTCGCGGCGCCGACGGGCGCGTCGTCGCCGCGATGTCGGTCTCCGCACCGAACGTGGTCGTCACGGCCGAGGAACTCCTCACCCTGCTCCCCCTGGTCCGTCGCACCGCCGACACCATCAGCCGGGAGTACTCCGGCACCACCCAACCCAAGAGAGCCTGATCAGCGATGACCGACAAGACCCCCCTCACCCCGAGCACCCACACCGCCCCGCCCGCGAAGTTCTCGCACGGGGTGCGCAAGGGGAACATCCTCCAGGTCGCCGGCCAGGTCGGCTTCCTGCCCGCCGTCGAGGGCCAGGCGCCGACCCCGGCCGGCCCGACCCTGCGCGAGCAGACCCTCCAGACCTTCGCCAACGTCAAGGCGATCCTGGAGGAGGGCGGCGCGAGCTGGGACGACGTGATGATGATGCGCGTCTACCTCACCGACGTGGACCACTTCGCGGAGATGAACGAGATCTACAACGCCTACTTCGGCGAGCAGAACCTGAAGGAGGCCCCCGCCGCCCGCACGACGGTCTACGTCGGCCTGCCCAAGGGCCTGCTCATCGAGATCGACGCCCTCGCGGTCCTCGGCTGATCCCGACCCTGATCCAGTTGCCCCACCGCACCACCCGGCCGGTCACGGCGCCCCGCCCCACCAGGGCGCCGTGCCGCGGTCCGCCCTGCTCAGAACCCATGGAAAACAACGGAGTTACCCATGCAGCTCGCCGCCAGCCCCCCACCGGTCGAGACGCCACCCCACACCGGTGGACTCCTCCTCCTCATAGACGGGACGGCCGGTCTGCTGACCGTCGCCGTCCTCGGAATCGCGCTCCTCCTCTTCCTGATCATCAAGGTCAGGCTGCAGCCGTTCGTCGCGCTGCTCGCCGTCTCCATAGCCGTCGGCCTGGGCGCCGGACTCTCCGTCACCGAACTCTTCGGCACGGTCCAGAAGTCCGCCGCCGTCTCCGTCATCGAATCCGGCATGGGCGGCATCCTCGGCCATGTGGCGATCATCATCGGCCTCGGCACGATGCTCGGCGCGATCCTCGAAGTCTCCGGCGGAGCAGAGGTGCTGAGCGCCCGCCTGCTGAACCTCTTCGGCGAGAAGCGCGCCCCGCTCGCCATGGGCCTGACCGGTCTGATCTTCGGTATCCCGGTCTTCTTCGACGTCGGCATCTTCGTCCTCGCACCGATCGTGTACGCGGCGGCCAAGCGCTCCGGCAAGTCGATCCTGCTCTACGCGATGCCGCTGCTCGCGGGCCTGTCCATGACCCACGCCTTCCTGCCGCCGCACCCCGGCCCCGTCGCCGCCGCCGGCCTCTTCCACGTCTCGCTCGGCTGGGTCATCCTGATGGGCGCCGTCGTCGGCATCCCGTCCGTGCTGGCCGCCTGGGTCTACGCCGCCTGGATCGGAAGGCGGCTCTTCGTCGAGGTCCCGCAGGACATGGTCGAGGCCGCCGAGGAGGCCAAGGCCGCGGTCGTCGCCGAACAGCGCGCCGCCGGAGTCGCCCCGCACGAGGCACCCGTCGCGCTCGGCACCGTCCTCGCGATCATCGGCACCCCGCTGGTGCTGATCCTCGCCGCGACCTTCTCCTCCATCGCGCTGGACCCCTCGACCCTCCGCTCGGTCGTCGAGTTCTTCGGCAACCCGTTCGTCGCCCTGACGATCGCGCTGCTGCTCGCCTACTACCTGCTCGGCATCCGGCGCGGCTGGTCCCGCAAGTCCCTGGAATCGGTGTCGACGTCGTCCCTCAAGCCGGTCGGCAACATCCTGCTGGTCGTCGGCGCGGGCGGCATCTTCGGCGCCGTCCTCAAGAGCAGCGGCATCGCGGACGCGCTCGCCGACACCTTCAACGACGTCGGCCTCCCGGTCATCCTGCTCGCCTGGCTGATCTCGGCCGTGCTCCGCATCGCCCAGGGCTCGGCGACGGTCGCCATCGTCACCACCGCCGGCATCGTCGTCCCGCTCGTCGAGGACCAGGACTTCTCGCAGCCGCACCTGGCGCTGATCATCATGGCGATCTCGGCCGGCTCGATCATCGCCTCCCACGTCAACGACGGCGGGTTCTGGATGGTGTCGAAGTACTTCGGCATCTCGGAGCGCGACACCCTGAAGTCCTGGACGGTCCTGGAGACGGTCCTGTCCGTCGCCGGGTTCGTGGTCGCGGCGCTGCTCAGCCTGGTGATCTAGGCCCTTCGGCCCGCGTGGACACGCGGGCCGGTACGTGGGGCGGGTACTGGCCGGTTCAGGCCGCCGAAGCGCAGATGATGCTCCGGCCCTGGTTCACCGGCCAGTACCAGAACCGCTCGCCCCGCCCCGACGGGCAGGTCCAGTTCTGTCCCGCCTTCGGCGCCCGGTAGAACCCGGTGATCCGGAGGATCGACTGACCTGCCTCTGGCACGGTCGACGCGTTGCAGCCCCAGACCACCGTCAGATCGGCGTTGGTGGCCCCCGTGACGTCCGCGGGGAAGCACTGACCCACCTTGTAGACCCGGTCGAGGCAGAGCGTCCGGTCGACCCCGTCGTCACCGGACCTGCTCCACCAGGTGAAACCCGCCCCGGTCTCGCAGGAACCGGAGGCACCGGAGCGGGTGCTGACCTGGTTGACGTGCATGTACGCGTTCGAGGCGCCGCAACTGACGCGGAACGGACGCTCGGCGCTCATGTCGCCGTGCCCGTCGTTGTACACGTTGAGGCAGTCACCGGCGTGGACCGCGGCGAAGGCCAGGTCGGTGGCGTCCGGGGTGGGAGTGGGCGTGGGAGTGGGTGTCGGGGTGGGTGTGGGCGTCGGCGTGGACTCATCCACGGACCCGCTGTCGGTATCGGAATCGGAATCGGCATCGCTGTTCGTGTCCGTATCCGTGCCTGAGTCGTCCGTGTGGGTGCCGAGGCCGCTGCCGGACGTGAGGGACCCCGGACTGCTGCTGCTGGCCGAACTCCCGCCACCGCTCTCCTCGTTGCCCGCCGTTTCCCAGGGCTGCCAGACGAGCAGGGCGATGACCGCGGCAATGGCGATCAGCCAGCCCAGCCCGGATGAGCTGCCCGATGAGTTCCCGGAGGAGCCGGTCCGCGGGGCGGCCGGACGGGCCGGGGCGCCGGGGCCGGCCGGCCCGGAAGGACCTGATGGCGCGGTGCTGGGCGAGGACGTACGCGCCCGCGCGGCACGCTCCGCCCGCTGCGCGGCCTCCCGCTCGGCCCGCCTCCTCGCCTCCCGGTCGGCCTGAGCCCTCGCCGCGCGGTCCCGCTCGGCCTGCTCCCGGGCCGCCCGGTCGCGCTCGGCCTGCTCGCGGGCCGACCGCTCCCGCTCGGCCTGTTGCTGCGCCGCGCGCGCCCGCTCGGCGCGCTCCTGTTCGGCCTGCTGAGCCTGTGCGTCCCGCCGCTCGGCCTCCAGCCGGGCCGCCTCGGCCCGCTCCCGCTCGGCACGCTCCTGTTCGGCCTGCTCGGACCGCTGCCGTTCCGCCATCTCCGCGAGGACGGCCAGATCCTGCCTGGCCCGTTCGCGGCGGGCCCGGTCACGGGCCGCCCGGGCCTCGCGCTCCGGCGGGTAGACGAGCGTCGGCGGCGGGGGCGGCACCACCCTCGTGGGCCCGGCGACGGTCGGCGCGGTGGGGCTCACCGCGCCGGGACCGCCGCGGTCGTTCGCGAGCTCCAGGCCCTGGGTGGCGTACGCGCCGACGAGCGCGGTCCACCGCGGCGGCAGCCACCGGGTGCCGCTGTGGGACTCGGGCAGGCCTGCCTGGTCCCTGCGGAAGCGGGCGAGCAGGTCGCCGGGCTCGGGGCGCCCCGCCGGATCGACGGCCAGGCAGGGCCGGATCGTCGCGACGAGCTCCTTCGGCAGCCCGGCGAGGTCGAGTTCGCCGCGCTGGACGCGGGCCAGCAGCCGCAGGGTGTCGCCGTCAGCGGCGTAGGGCGGCCGGCCGGTGGCGAGCAGGAAGAGGGTCGCGCCCAGGGAGTAGACGTCGGACGCGGCGGTCGAGGCCTCGCCGCGGGCCTGTTCGGGGGAGGTGAACGCGATCGTGCCGAGGGTGAGCCCGGTGAGCGTGAGGTCGCTGGCGTGCGAGATGCCGAAGTCGATGACGCGGGGGCCGTCCAGCGGCAGCAGCACGTTCTGCGGCTTCACGTCGCGGTGCACGATGCCCACCCCGTGCAGGGTGACCAGTGCCTCAGCGGTTCCGGCGGCGATCCACCGTACGGCCGACGCGGGCAGCACCCCGCAGGTCCGCACGAGTTCGGAGAGCGGCGGTGCGGCGATGTAGTCGATGGCCATCCACGGCCGATCGGCGTCCGGGTCGGCGTCCCGCACACGCGCCGTGTACGCGCTGTTGACCCGCTGGGCGAGCGACACCTCCCGGGCGAAGCGCCGCCGGTCGACGTCGCTGACGGTCCCCTCGGCGAGCAGCGTCTTCACGGCGACGAGACCCCGCCCGCCGTGCTCCGCGCCGCGGGCCAGATAGATCCGTCCCATCCCGCCGGACGCCAGCCGTCCGATCAGCCGGTACGGCCCGAGCGTCGCCGGATCGTCCCCGCCCAGCGCCTGAACCCGCGCCCCGGCCATGTCACTCCCCCCGTCGCACCACCACCGCGCCCCACAACGGTGCCACGAGGCCGCCCGAACAGCCATGGAATGCGGGAAGTCCCGGACACTCTGTTGCGGGTCCGGGACAACCCGGGGACGCCGGCCGGACCCCGGACATGCAGCAGCGCCACCGGGGGAGCGGCGGCGCTGCTGGTCAGTGAGGCCGGCCGGGCTCAACAGGCCCCGGTCCGGGCGGTGTTACGGGAGCGCGTGGACGTGCGGGCCGACCGCGTTCGACCAGGCGTTGCCGGACGTGGCGTCCCAGTTGGTCGACCAGGTCATCGCGCCGCGCAGACCGGGGTAGGTCTTCGACGGCTTGAAGGAGCCGCAGCCGGTGCCCTTCGCGAGGCAGTCCAGGGCCGCGTTCACGATCGACGGGGCGACGTAACCGCTGCCCGCGCCCCGGGTGGAGGCGGGGACGCCGAGGCCGACCTGTGACGGGTCGAGGCCGCCCTCCAGCTGGATGCAGGCCAGCGCGGTGAGGAAGTCCACCGAACCCTGCGAGTAGACCTTGCCGTCGCAGCCAAGCATCGAACCGCTGTTGTAGTACTGCATGTTGACGACGGTGAGGATGTCCTTGATGCCGAGCGCCGTCTTGAAGTACTCACCCGAGGTGGACTGCATGTCGATGGTCTGCGGCGCCATCGTGATGACGAGGCCGGAGCCCGCCTTCTGCGAGAGCGAACGCAGCGCCTTCGTCATGTACGTGGAGTTGAGGCCGTTCTCCAGGTCGATGTCGACGCCGTTGAAGCCGTACTCCTGGATGAGGGAGTAGACCGAGTTGGCGAAGTTGGTGGCGGAGGCGTCGCTGTTGACCGAGACGGACCCCTTCTCACCGCCGACGGAGATGATGACGTTCTTGCCGGCCGCCTGCTTGGCCTTGATGTCGGCCTTGAACTGGTCGACGGTGTAGCCGTTCAGGCCCGCCGAGTCCAGGTTGAAGGTGACGGCGCCGGGCGTGGCCGTGGCGTCGGCGAAGGAGACCGCGATGATGTCGTAGTTCGCGGGCACGTCGCTGAGCTTCTGAACGGTCGCGCCGTTGTTGAAGTTCTGCCAGTAGCCGGTGACCGCGTGCTTGGGCACGGACGTGCCGGGGTTCGGGTTGCCGGTGCCGGAGGTGGCGGTGCGGCCGCTGACGGTCGCGGACTTGACGGACTCTCCGGCCGCGTTGGTGGCGGTCACCGCGAACTGGTAGGCCGTGTCGGCCGCCAGCCCCGTGATCGTCGCCGAGGTCCCGGTGGAGGTGGTGGCCTTCGCGCCGTCCTTGTAGACGGTGTAGCCGGTCGCGCCGGACACCGCGTTCCAGGACAGGGGCAGCGAGGAGGAGGTGGGCGTGCCGACGGCGAGACCGGCGGGGGCCGCGGGGATCGTCGGGCCGGGGTCGGTGCCACCGCCGCCGTCGGGCCCGCTGACCGAGACGTCGTCGACGACGTAGGCGGCCTGCCCGTACCAGCCGTGCGTGTACACGGTGACGGAGGTGGTGCTGGGCCCGGTCTTGAAGCTGGTCGAGAGCTGGGTCCAGCTGCTGGAGCCGGGGGTCCAGGTCGACACGTCGGTGGTTCCGGTGCCGCTGGCGCCCAGGTAGGCGTAGCCGCCCTGGACCCAGGAGCTGAGTGCGTACGTGGAGTTGGGCTTGACGGCCACGGTCTGGGTGCACTTGGCGTTGTCCTGGCCGGCCGGGGTGGCCTTGAGCGCCGAGGTGCCGCCGTGCACGGGGGAGGAGACGGTGGCACCGGAGCCGCCGGAACAGGTCCAGTTGGCGAGGCCCGACTCGAAGCCGGCGTTCTTCGCGACGTTGACGTCGGCGGCGGAGGCGCTGCTGACGAGACCGGTGAGGGTCAGCGCGCCCGCGGCGACGACGGCCATGGCGGATCCGAGGAGCGGGCGGCTGTGACGTCTTCTGCGGCTGGTTGCGGGGGAACGTTCCACTTGCTGCCTCCGGGGGGAAGTCGGGGATGGCGGGGAAGCGACACGGATGCCGGGGGTGCGGCACAGGGGGGTGCTGGGGTGTGGAGCCGAGGAACGGAACGGTGGCCACCGCTGGGCGCTAAAACTGGTCCAGACCAATCGAGTTGTCAAGACCTCTGGCAGTGAACCGTCCCAACAGGCGTGGTGGGAGGGGTGACGGACGCGGCGCGGTCCGTAGCTCGTCCGGGTGCGGGTGGCCCCAGTAGGCCCGGGGACCCTAATTCGGGCCCAGAGTTCACATTGGGCCCACCGGAAACACCGGAGCCGTCGAATGAAAGCGCTGCCGCGCCCCCTGACGTGCACCGAAGACGAAAGGATCATGAATTGCCTTGGTAGGCACGGCTAAGCCGATGAATCGTACGGAATTTAACAACCGGTCACTTGGGCCGATTTGTCATGCGAACGACCCGTGGGGGGTTCGTGAGCCCTGCCTCACTGGGCCCTGAAAGGTGTTCTCTGCCCCGCACTACGTGGATAAAGTGCTGATGCGGGAGCGTCCGGGTAAGGAGCACCTGGCAGGAGCGATTGCGGCCGGCGGTACGCGGCGGCCGGAGCCGAACGGGGAACAGCGTGCCGACAGCAATAGCAGTGACCAGTGCTGACCTCGTGCTGCCTCCGACCGATCAGCAGACGCCCACGGCCGTGGTGCTGCGCGCGCCCGACGATCAGCCGCTGGAGCAGGCGCTGAGCGACATGCACCTGCTCCTGGAACAGCACGGCTACGTCATCGCGGTCTACCCCGCCAGCATCCCGCCTGCTCACGAGCGGCGGATGCACACGATCCGCGCGATGCTGGAGAGCGACCGGATCGCACTGCTGAAGGTGGATCTGCCCCCTTTGGGTGTTGCGGTACTGGTGCGCCAGTTGCGGCAGTTGTCCATCTGCGACTTCAGCGCCGGCGTGGTCGCATCCGCCGCGAGGCTCCTGTCCCACTACATCTACTCGGGCGCCCTCCTGAACTCGGTCACCAAGCTGGACCGGGTGCCCGTCAGCCTCAAGACCCACGCGAAGTCATGGGTCCCCGGCTCGCAGTTCGGTGTGCTGGCCAACCCGAACCCCCAGCTGATCAAGGTCGGTACGGGGGAACTCGCCGGACCCGAATTCGGCACCCATCTCCTGGTCGCCAAGGGGCAGTTGCAGTCCGACTGGGTGACGACCACCATCGCCCCCGCCTGGCAGGTGCAGGCGGTTCACGAAGCGACGCTGCCCGCGGATTCACCCGCTTGGTGGGGAACTTCGAAGATGATCGAATTCGCCGCCTTTCTGCCCGATATCTCACTGATTTATCAGCTGGTTTCTTCGGTTCGCAGGGAGGTCTGTACCTGGTGCGGAAACGAACTCATCGGCGACCGCTGTGGCCTGTGCTCGGCCCCGCTCAAACCGCCGGAGAACCAAACGAACGGTTCCGGTGTCCTGAACCAAGGAACACCCATGCACCACGGGTCGTGAGCCACCGCGATCGCGGTGCTCCGCTGCCGCACCCACGGCAGCCCGGCGAACAGCGCATGGCGGCCCGTCCCGAACGGGCCGCGGCACACCGTGACCCGCGACGGCCCGACCCCGCTCCGCCCCTCAGTCCGCTCATCGGCCCACGTCTCCCAACGAGGTTGCTCCGCTCATGAACTCACGGCAACGCCGCGGCGTCATCCTTCTCCTCCTCTCGGTCCTCTGTGCCTTCGGTGCGTTCGCCGGTGTGCTCTCGGTGATCAGTGATGTGAACTCGAAGGTCGGTCCGGAGGTGACTGCCTACCAGGTGAAATCGGATATAGCCCCCTATCGGGAGCTGGATCCCGGGCAGTTCGAGAAGGTCTCGATGCCGAAGCGCTGGCTGTCCAAGAACGCGGTCACCGACCTCTCCGTCCTCAACGGCAAGATCGCCGTCACCAACCTCCGCAAGGGGTCCCTGCTCCAGGACGACATGCTCGTCAAGCGCCCCAAGCTGGAGAACGGCCAGCAGGAGATCGCGATCATGATCGACGCCGCGACGGGCGTCGCCGGCAAGATCCGTCCGGGCAACCTCGTCAACATCTACGCGACCTTCGCGGGCCAGACCGACAAGGACAAGCCCACTTCTCGCGTGATCGTCCCGAACGCCAAGGTCATCGACGTCGGTCAGCTGACGTCGCTGGACCCGAAGGGTGACGACCGCGGCGGCCCCACCGAGGCCGTGCCGATCACCTTCGCCCTGGACACCACCGACGCCCAGCGCGTCGCCTACGCCGAGTCCTTCGCCGAGCACGTCCGCCTCGCACTCCTGCCCGACGACAGCCCGACCACCCTGCGTCCCGGCGAGGGCAGCTACAACCTCGACGAAGACAAGAACAAGTGAGGACTGGATGAGCACACGAATCCTCCCGGCTGTCGGCGATGCCGACGCCGCCCGATCCATCACCACGCTGCTCAGCCAGCTCCCGGACGCGGAGCCGGCCGGGCCGCTGGGTGACTCGACCTCCCTGCTCGACACACTGGCCCGGCTCGCCTCGGAGTCGCTGGACGAGCTGCCCGAGGTCGTGCTGGTGCATGAGCGGATCGGTCCGGTTCCAGCCCTTGAGCTGATCCGGGAGGTGGCCCTGCGCTTTCCGGCGGTCGGGGTCGTGCTCGTCACCGCCGACGCGAGCCCCGGGCTCTACTCGGCAGCCATGGACTCCGGCGCCCGCGGCCTGGTCGGCCTGCCCCTCTCGTACGAGGAGCTGGCCCAGCGCGTCCAGGCCGCGGCCGGCTGGTCCGTCGGAGTCCGCCGCCACCTGGGGGCGGGCGCAGAGGTCTTCACCGGCCCCGGCGGCACGGTCGTCACGGTCAGCGGCGCGAAGGGCGGAGTCGGCACCACGGTCACCGCGGTCCAGCTGGCCCTGGCCGCGGCGGCATCGGGCCACACGGTGGCCCTCGCCGACCTCGACCTCCAGTCGGGGGACGTGGCGTCCTATCTGGACGTGCAGTTCCGCAGGTCGATCGTCGACCTCACCACCATCCAGGACATCTCACCGCGAGTCCTCCAGGACGCCCTGTTCAGCCACGACAGCGGGCTGGCCCTGCTGCTGGCACCGGGTGAGGGGGAGCGCGGCGAGGAGGTCAGCGACCGGGTCGTACGCCAGACCATCAGCGCACTGCGGCACCGCTTCGAGATCGTGATCATCGACTGCGGTACGCAGATGAACTCGGCCAACGCCGCGGCGATCGAGATGGCCGACCGGACGCTGCTGGTCACCACCCCGGACGTGATCGCCGTCCGCGCGGCCAAGCGCATGGTCCGGCTCTGGGACCGTCTCCAGGTCCGCAAGGCCGAGGAGACGATCACGGTCATCAACCGCTACACCCGCAACACGGAGATCCAGCCCCCGCTGGTCGAGAAGATCACGGCCACGAAGGTGGCACGGATCGCGGTCCCGGCGAACTTCAAGGAGCTCCAGGCGGTGGTCGACGCCGGCCGCATACAGGACCTCGAGGCCAAATCCAGTGTGAAGCAGGCGCTGTGGGGGCTCGCGGGAGATCTCGGTCTGGTGAAGAACGCCGAAGGCGCCGACAAACAGGGCAAGTTCAAGGGTGACCGCGGATCCGTCGGCGGTCGGCGCGGACGTACGAAGTGAGTGGCGCGGCGAGCAGCGATGCGAGCCCCGATGTGAGCAGTGATGCGAGCAACGAAGCGATTACCGAAGCGATTCCGAAGCGATGAGACCGAGGGGGACCGTTGAATCATGACTCTTCTACGAACGGGCCGGCCGCCGGCAGGGCCGGGTAGCCGGAGCACGGAGATACCGGGGTCGGCCGTCGGCCGGCGCCGCGGCCGGAAGTGGGCCGACCGGGGGCAGACCGCCGTCGAGTTCGTCGGCACGCTGCCGTTGATCCTGGTGACGTTGGCGATCATGTGGCAGGCCGGGATGGTCTGCTACACGTATGTGCTCGCGGGCAACGCGGCGGACAAGGGTGTGAGGGCGGCTTCGGTCGCGGAGGGCAACCCGCGCGCCGCGTGTGAGGAGGCCGTACGCGAGGACATGCCCAGTGCCTGGGACACAACCGTCGACGAGTGCGGCGGAGACCTGCTCAGCGACATGGTCACGGCGCGGGTGGAGGTCAAGGTTCCTCTGCTCTTTCCGGGTGCGTTCGACCTGCCGTGGCACGCGACAGGTGAGGCCAAGGCCAAAAACGAGAACCAGGGATGGGGACTGGGATGGTGACGCAATCTTTGCGACGGCAGCTCATGGCCGGCCGCACCATCGCGCCACGCGTCACGCGTCAGCGCGGCCAGGCTGCCGTCGAGTACGTGGGGGTTCTCACTCTTCTCCTCGTTGTTTCGCTCGCCGTGGTTCAGCTCGGCATAGCCGTCTATGCAGCGCAGCAGGCCGGTACCGCGGCCCGGTCGGGAGCACGAGTGGCTTCGGACAAGGGTGAGAGCAGGCGCGCGACGTCGGTCGCACTCGACTCCATGAGCGGGTGGCTGGCCGACGGAGCCCACGTCTATCCCACCACCGGGTGGGACGAGGTGACGGTGAAGGTGAAGGTTCCCATTCCCTCGCTCCTGCCGATGTTCAAATTCGGTTCTGTCACGAAGACCGTCACCATGCCCCGTGACTGATCCAGCATCACCGCACCACGACAGGGAGTTGACGAAATGAGCTTGCGGGCGCGCATCACCAGTCCTGAGAAGACGACCGGCCTGACCGAAGAGAGCCGGCTGGTCCAGGTCTACCGCGCCAAGCTTCTGGAGGAGATCGACCTCGCCGAGATGTCCGCCCTCGCGGCGGCCGAGCGCAGGGCGAGGCTCGAGCGCGTCCTGGGCCACATCATCAGCCGCGAGGGTCCCGTGCTCTCCCAGATGGAGCGCTCGCAGCTCATTCGCCGGGTCGTCGACGAGTCCCTGGGACTCGGCATCCTGGAACCTCTGCTCGAAGACGCCTCCATCAGCGAGATCATGGTCAACGGACCCGAGCAGGTCTTCGTGGAGAGACGCGGGCGTCTGGAGCTCCTCCCGATGCGTTTCTCGTCCAACGAGCAGCTGATGCAGACCATCGAGCGCATCGTCTCCACGGTCAACCGCCGTGTGGACGAAGCGAATCCGATGGTCGACGCAAGGCTTCCCTCGGGTGAGCGTGTCAACGTGATCATCCCGCCACTTTCACTCACCGGCCCGATCCTCACCATTCGACGGTTCCCCAGGGCGTTCACGCTCCAGGAGATGATCGGGCTCGGCTCGTTGGACGAACACATGCTGATGCTGCTCTCCGGGCTGGTCCGCGCCAAGTTCAACGTGATCGTGTCGGGGGCGACCGGTACCGGGAAGACGACCCTGCTCAATGCACTGTCGGGTCTGATCCCCAACGGAGAGCGCATCGTCACGATCGAGGACTCCGCCGAGCTCCAGCTCCAGCAGTCCCATGTGATCACGCTGGAGAGCCGACCCTCCAACGTGGAGGGCAAGGGCCAGATCACCATTCGCGACCTGGTCCGCAACTCCCTGCGTATGCGCCCCGACCGCATCATCGTCGGTGAGGTCCGTGGCGGCGAGACGCTCGACATGCTCCAGGCGATGTCCACCGGTCACGACGGCTCGCTCGCCACGGTCCACGCGAACAACGCCGAGGACGCGCTGATGCGTCTGCAGACCCTGGCCTCCATGTCCGAGGTCGAGATCCCCTTCGTGGCGATCCACGACCAGATCAACAGCGCCGTCGACGTGATCGTGCAGCTGACCCGTCACGCCGACGGTTCCCGCCGCATCACTGAGATCGCGGTCGTCGACTCCCACGGCCGCGAGGACTACCGCATCATCTCGGTTTGCCGATTCAATGCTCAGCCGATGGCGGCGGACGGCCGGATCTACGGTCAGTTCGAGTACTACCCTCTGCCCCGGCGAGTAGCCCAACGCTTCTACGCGACGAGTGAGGCGATCCCGGCAGCCTTCGGCGTCGCCCACACGGAGGAGCAGCTGAACATGCGTAAATCCGCCGCCTGAGTCCGCTCCCTCCCCGCCACGTCCCCAGCCCGCCGCTCACCCAGAAGGCCTTGCCCGACATGGATAATCTTCCGCTCCTGACGATCGGCGTGACACTGCTCGCCGGTCTGTTCGCCGTCATAGGCGTGCACATCTTCTCGTCGGGCAAAGCTCAGCAGCAGATCCTGGCCGACCGGATGTCCCAGACGGGCCAGCTCACCATCGGCGGCCGCAACCGCCGCTTCCGAGGCGTGGACCGGCGGCTGCGCAAGACGACGCTGGGCAAGCGGATCGAGCGGAAGATCGCGGCGACAGGCCTGGACCTCACTCCCGGCGAGTACTTCGTCTACGTCGTGGCGGCCCTGCTCGGTCTCTACTTCGTGGTTGGCTCGATCTTCGCGCCGTTCTTCGGCCTCCTGGCCGCGTTGGTCGGTCTGTGGGGCGGTAACGCCTTCCTGAACTACCAGCGTGCCAAGCGCACCGAGGCGTTCATCAACCAGCTTCCGGAGCTGACCCGCGTCCTTGCCAACGCCACTCAGGCTGGACTCGCACTTCGCACGGCCATCAGCATGGCGGTGGACGAACTCGACGACCCGGCGCACGAGGAACTGCGCAGGGTGGCCGACCGCTTGGCTGTCGGACACTCGCTGGACGACGCGATGAACGAACTCGTCGAGCGCCTTCCCTCGCGAGAGCTGACCGTTCTGGTCTCCACCCTGATCCTCTCCAACCGGGCGGGCGGCACCATCGTCTCCTCGCTGCGCAACCTCACGGGGACGCTGGAGGAGCGCAAGGAGACCCGCCGAGAAGTCACCACGCTGCTGTCCCAAGTGAAGGTGACCGCGGTCGCCGTCCCGATCCTCGGCATGGGCTTCCTGCTCATCATCAACGGCATGCGCGCCGGTGCACTCGACGACATGACCGGCGCCACGCCCGGCCGGATCGCCGTCCTTGTCGCCGCAGGCCTTTACGCGCTCGGCTTCTTCCTCATCAACCGCATGACTCGCGTCCGTATATGACGGCCGAACTCAACAAGGAGGGGACATCATGGATCTTCTGATCGCGGCCGTCTTCGGGCTCGCCGTCTACGGAGCCTTTCAGGGCATCCGTATGTACCGCGCCGAAGCCAAGCTCCCCGGTGACATGGAGCTCGCCCTGGAGGTCGGCGCCAGCCGCACCACGGCTGCGGGTGGTCTGGCCGACCGGATGGGCATGCGTTACGCCCCTCGTGTCCTGTCGATGATGGGCCCCAAGCGCGTCGACAAGGTTCGGCGCAAGCTGGACATGGCAGGTAATCCGGGTGGTATGACCGTGGACCGCTATGCGGCTCGGCGTGCCTTCTACGGAGGGCTTGGAACCCTTGCGGCTCTGGCCATGCTCATGAATGGGCAACTTATCCTGGCGATACTTCTCTTTCTCTATGGCCTCTTCTGGACGGACGTGATCATCCGGTCCGCCATCGGGCGCCGGAAGGACGACATCGACCGGACCCTCCCGGACTTCCTCGACGTGCTCGCAGTCGTCGTGTCAGCTGGACTTGGCTTCCGGCAGGCCTTGGAGCGGGTTGCGGAGAAGTACCAGGGTCCGTGGGCGGACGAACTCCGCATCACCCTGCGCCAGATGGACATGGGCGTCAGCCGCCGCGAGGCTTTTGACCAGCTGCGCAAGCGGAACGAGTCCGAGCAGGTATCCATGTTCGTCTCGGCCCTTCAGCAGGGCGAGGAGCTGGGTGCCCCGATCGTCGACACGCTGATCCAGATCGCTAACGACATGCGCCGCACCGACGCGCAGAACGCCCGGCGGAAGGCATCGAAGGCCGTTCCCAAGGCCACCCTGATCGTCACCAGCTTCATGCTCCCCGGAACGATGATTCTGATCGTCGTCGGCTTCTACTACGCGGCCGATGTCAACTTCGGAGACATGTTCGGCAGCTGACCGGGATGCGAATGCAAGTGAACCTGTCCGAAAGGAGGTGAGGAGACTGTGGGCCCACGACCGTCCAGCCCTGCCTTGACTGGTGGACCTGACGCCCGGACGCCAGAAAGCACACCCGGTCACGTGCCGGCTCTGCCGATCCAGTTGAACGCCCTGCAGGCACTCTGCCGCCAACTGTTCGGCTTCCGGTTGGCGATGACCGCTCTGGCTGCCCCGTTCGCTCTAGAGGGTGTGCAGGACGAGGTCGGCAGCTGGCTGGTGGGGGCAGCCGTACTCATCACCGTCATGGTGTCCTACGTGCTGATGCGCGACTGGGAACGCTTCGGTCCGATCCTCCTCCGGCACCCCGCACTGCTCGCCGTGGACATGCTCTTCGGCGCGCTGCTGCTGTTCGCCGCTAGCCCGGGCTCGACACTCTCGTACGTCACGGTCTGCACTCCGCTTCTCGCCGGACTCGTGTACGGCTGGCGCGGTGGGGCGATCTTCGCTGCCCTGCAGTCGCTCTTGTTGGCCGCGTCCTTCGGCGTGAGCGAGGAGGTCGACGCGAATGCCTCCGCCCTTCTCGTGGTGGGGCTCTGCATCATGGCGGGAGCGGTCGGCAGTTCGTTGCGCAGTCTGCTCCTCAGGTTCGGTGCAGCATCCCAGGCGCTGACGGAGACCCGCGCCCGCCTCGCGGTCAGCGGTGCGGTGGAGGAGGAGCGCGCACGCCTGGCCCGCGAGATGCACGACTCCGTGGCCAAGACCCTGCACGGCCTGGCCATGGCAGCCGACGGCCTGGCCAGCACGGCCGACCGCATGGACCCGCTGACGGTGAAGCACCAGGCCGAACTCGTCGCACGCTCGGCCCGTCGCGCGGCGGCCGAGTCCCGGGAACTCCTCTCGGACCTGCGCAGGGAGTCGGGGCTCGACGGCGGAGTGGACGTGGTCGACGAACTGAACGCACGTACGGCCGACTTCGAGCGCCGGCACGGAGTCAAGGCCGTCTTCCGCCGCCTCGGCGACGGCCCAGTCCCACCCATCCCTCACGCCATCGCCCGCCACGCCCTCACCATCGCGACCGAGGCCATGGAGAACGCCCATCGTCATGCGCGGCCCAGCTATGTGGAGGTCTCCGCAGGGCTGGTCCGCGATGTGGTGCGCATCAGTGTGTACGACGACGGCGAGGGCCTTCCCCGAGGCACCTCGCTGGCGGACCTGCGCAAGGCCGGGCACTTCGGCCTCGTCGGCATGGTCGAACGGGCCGCCTCGATAGGCGCGCGCATCAGGATCGGCCGGGGCAGGGCGGAACGAGGCACCGAGGTCCGTCTCGATCTCTCTCTCGCCGCGATGAACCTTGCGCCACCCGCGTCACCATCCCCTCCCGCGTACCCGCCGCTGTTGACGCAGGTACCCGGTCAGCCAGTCAGATCCGACAACTGAATCCGCCCAACCGCTTCTGATCACTCCACAGTCCCCCATCCTTGAGAGAGGAGGCCCGCACCATGTCGGACGAGATCTCCCGCAGCTCCGGAGAGCAGTGGACGCAGCAGCCGCATGTCTCGCAGCACACGTCCTCGCACCCCAGCCCGCTCAGTTCGCCCCCCACCGGCGGTGTCCCCACACCCGATCCTCCCGGTGGATTCCCGGCATTCCCCAGCCCCGAGGCCATGCCCGTGGCACGGCCGCTCCGTGTGGTCGTCGCCGACGACAACCCCGTCGTACGGGCCGGCCTCACCGTTCTCCTGCACGGCCGCGACGACATCGACGTGGTCGCGGAGGCGGGTGACGGTCGGCAGGCGTACGAGATGGCGGTCCAGCACCGCCCGGATGTCGTACTGCTGGACGTACGCATGCCCGGAGTCGACGGCATCTCGGCCCTGCCCCATCTGGTGCGGCTCGCGCCGGTGCTGATGATGACGTACAGCCGGGAGAGCGAGATCGTCCATGAGGCGCTGCGCCTGGGCGCCGGCGGCTATCTGGTGCACGGGGAGTTCACCGCCGACCAGCTGGTGGCCGCCGTCCGTGACATCAAGGACGGCCGGGCCCACTTCACGTACTCGGCCAGCAGTGCACTGCTGGAGTCGGTGCGTGGGGGCGGAGGTCTGGGGCAGGACGGTCGGCCGTTGCCCGAAGGGCTGGGAACGGCGTTCACGGGGCCGGGCTACCGCCCCTCTGTCCCACAAGGGCAAATGTCTGCACCCGCACACGACACGCACGGGGCCTGGAGGCCGGGCCCTGGGACTGATCAGCAGGTCGGGGGTGTGCGGGCGGAGTTGGCAGGACACGGATTCCCGCAAAAGGCTTCGCTTCCGCAATCATCTGTGGCACATTCGTCCTCAGGGATTCCCCTCCCGGCACCCCAGGGCGTGCCGGGGGATCTGAGTGAACGGGAGGTGGAAGTGATGGACCTGATCGCGTCGGGCATGACCAATCAGCAGATCGCCGCCACCTGCTTCATCAGTCAGAAGACCGTCAAGAACCACATCAACCGCATCTTCGCCAAGTTGAACGCCGGCAGCCGGGGCGAGGCCATCGCCGTCTGGCACCGCATGTCGTCCGGGGGGTCGACGAGGCATGGCTGAGCAGACGATGGGCCCGAAGGCCCAACTGACTGAGTGGGCCCGGAGTTGGGCCCGCAGGCCCATGCGAGTGGGTGTTGCCCCGACGTACGTTTCTCATGTCGAAAGCGAGACCGGCCAGGAGGAAGCCGGAAGCGCGAACGACACGAAGACTTACGCAGCAGTGTCGGCCGACTTCCGGTCGGCCGAACTCGGAGGGGAACACCATGTCGAACATCACCCTGAAGGCCGCCACCACCACGCAGGCGTACATCAACGGCTGGAAGAACACCGCCGTGGACGCCATGAAGCGCCGCAGCGACAAGGGTCAGGGCGCGATCGAGTACGTCGGTATCACGATCCTCGTGGTGGCGATCGTCGTGGCACTGCTCAACACGAACCTGGGCGCCACCATCGGCAACAAGTTCACCGAGAAGATCAACTCGGTTCTCAACAAGTGAGTCCGTACACCCGCCGCGAGTCAGGGCAGGCCGCACCGCTGTACATCACAGCGGTGACCGGCCTGCTCTTTCTTGCGTTGATCTTCTTTGCGTTCGGTGAGGCCGATGTCAAGCGCAACGGTGCTCAGAGTGCTGCGGATGCTTCGGCTCTGGCAGCGGCCAAGGAGTCACGGACTCTGCTTGGGCTGGAGCTGAAGGTCCGAGTCATGGACAGGGCGTTCTACACCGAGGTGTTCAATGCCCCGTATGTGGGGCTGCCCGGCTGTTACAAGGCGATCTCGTTCGCTGCGCAGAATGACGCCAGAATCGAACCCAACGGCTGTAATCCGCTGACGGGCCTCGACTGGGGTTACAAGGTCAAGCTGCGGACGAACAAGGCGATGAGTGCCAACCTGGTTCCGGGTACTGAGGGGAAGCGGGCGAAGGCAACTGCCGCGGCCATTGTCGAAGGCCACTGCAAGTTCATCCCGAACCCGATCCCCACGTCACCGTCCATCGGCGAGGTTGTGTGTACGACTGGCCTGACATGGGTGGTCAGCCCTCAGAGCCTGGCAATTATGCCTGACATGGCCGACCTCTTCTCTGTACGCCTGGTTGAAGACTGACCGCGATCAAACGCAAAGGAACTGGACCGATGAGCAATCCGCATGTGAGGAAGCTGCGACGAGCAGCAACCGCTGTAGTTCTTGCTGCTGGCCTCACCCTCTCCGCGGCCGCCTGTGGGAGTGACAAAGGCGGCGGCGTGAAGGAGAATCCGTCAGCCGCGTCGTCCAAGTCGACCGATGGCTCCGGAAAGGGCGGGGGGCCGACTGTTCCTGACACCAGCAAGGTGTTGGTTACGGTCAAGGGCGACGCCGGAGTTGACTTGGTGGTCAATTCGGCGACGCGCGACTCCGGTGGCTTTCTGACAATCAGCGGACAGCTCAAGAACACCGGTGCCAGTATCTACACAACCCCCGTGCAATGGAGCGGCGAGGAGGAGGCTGTTGCAAGTACCGGGCGATCTCTCGCTGCTATGACGCTCGTGGACTCGCAGGAGAAGAAGCGGTACTACGTGCTTCGGGACACTGACAACCGGCCTCTGACTACGAGCGGGTTCGATCCGAGCATCGATGCGGGGAAGAGCCTCACCTTCTTTGCGCAGTTCCCGGCTCCCCAACAGTCCACGACCCAGGTGGACCTTCAGTTCCCGGGGTTCACCACCACCAAGATTGAGATTTCTTGATGAGGGCCGCCATCGCTGGCAGTCCCCCCATGCGTACACGCAGGGTCGTGACTTTGCTCGTCGCGATGACAGCCTTTGGGGTTGTGACGGCGCCAGGAGCAGTCGCGGATGACAGCCCTTACCCGTCCGCGTCTGCGGAAGCCCCGGTCAAAGTAGACCCGAACGACTCGGACCTGAAGCTTCCGGAAGGTGCCACTCTGGCGCCCGCCAAGGTCCTCGACATCAAGTCCGTCGTAGAGGACCTGGGAGGAACTGAGCGTCGTGAGGACACCAACTCCGACATCAAGTTCGCGCTCCAGGCCGAGGTGCTCTTCGGCAAGGACAGTGCCAAGTTGAGTTCTGCGGCCAATGGCCGTATCAACGCCATTGCCGAGGAGATCAAGAAGCAGGACGCCAAGAAGGTCCGGGTGTTCGGCTTCACCGACAACCTGGGTTCTTCTGCCCACGGCGACGTGCTCTCCAAGCAGCGTGCGGAGGCCGTGCACAACGTCTTGGACAAGGCGCTGGCCGGCACCGGTATCGCGTACGAGATCCGTGGTTACGGCGAGCAGTACCCGATCGCCGACAACGGAACGGAAGACGGTCGCAAGAAGAACCGCCGCGTGGAGGTCTCCTTCGCGCGTGCGGAAGGCTCGAAGAGCTGATCCACGCTCCTGACGGCGCTGGGATCGACGCTTCGAGTCGCGCCTGACGGCCGGTGCCGTATGCCATTCGCATACGGCACCGGCCGTCAGTCTTTGCAGGCCACCGATGATCTCGTTTGGGCGTCGCGCCCAGGGCGTGCGGCCGCGGCAGCGATGCCGGAGTTCCGCAGCGCGCGGGCCAGGTGCTCCATCTCGGGGAGCGTCCCTGAGCAATCACCGTCCAGCACGCGGCGGAGCGCCGCCCTTGCGTTCGGCAGGTCGAGGCCCAGCTCGGCTCGCAGTACGCGCATGATGGCGGCTCCCGTGGCCGGCGGACTGCTCACCCGCAGGTGCGCAGGTCCGTGCTCGGAGAGCATCTGTCGGCGTCGTTCGGTGGGCATGTCGCCCTCGCACACGGCCAACGCATCACCACAGGCTGAGCAGGTCGACTCGACGTTCCATCGCAGACGGCCGTCCACGAGTGCCTGCACTCCCCAGTACTCCAGCTCGCCGCCGCAGTTCTGGCAGACAGCGGAGTACCTGACGGATTCGAGTACCGATTCGAGCATCCCCATCTCCTTCCATCGTCTCCGCGAACAGAGCTACGAGGCTGTCCCGTCCGCCCGAGGGCAAGCCAGACGCCAGACTTGAGCCTTGCCGGTATCGCCCGGGGCAGGGCGCCCGGTGGGGCCGTCACTGAATTCGGTGAAGCCGAGTCGGGCCGGGACCGCACCGCTGGCGAGGTTGGCCGGGTCATGGACGACCTCGACGTAGTCGACGTCGGGGGACTGGAAGGCCTGGTCGACCAGGGCGCGTGCCGCGCGGGTGGCCACGCCGCGGCCGGTGGCTGCCGGATGAAGCCAGTAGCCGATCTCGCGCCCGTTGTCCGGGCTGTCCTCACGCCGGAACAGCTGACAGGCGCCGACGATGGCGCTGTCCAGCACGATCGCGTAGGTGAATTCCCGGCCGCCCTCCCAGGCCTCCTGGCGGCGGGCCAGGAAGTCGGCGGTCCTGGTCAGGCTGTGATCGGCGACCCAGGGCATCCACGGGCGCAGGTGATCCAGCGACTCCGCGATGACCTGGAACAACTCCGGAAGGTCCGCCTCGCGATCGAAACGGCGGAGCGTCAGGTCACCCAGCTCGATCACTTGCGGTGGAAGGTCCATACGCAGAGGATCGTCCCCCGTCGACGTCAGTGGCAACGGGGATGGGAACTCTCAGGTCCTCGGCGGTGGTGGCAGTGGCGGCTTACGGGCTCCTCCGTGGGTGGGCCGTCGGCCGGCTGCCGTCGCTGCCCTGGCGCGGGCAGCGACGGCACCGGGTAGAGGCCGGGCTACTGCTCGGTGAAGACTTCCTCGGCGGTGGTGGCGGTGGCGGCGCGGTGGAGCCACTGGCGGAGGAGGTTGGGGTCGGTACAGGTGTCGATCTCTTCGCGGGTCTCGTCGGTGAGGGCGATGCCGCGCGCTTCGAGGATCAGCAGCAGGCTTTCGACCTGGCCCTTTGCCTGGCCCTTTGCCTGGCCTTCCGCCCGGCCTTCGTCCCGGATTTCTTCGGAGATGAAGGACTTGTAGAAAGAGGTGTCCACGGCCACCAGGTTCCTCCACTGTTGTGCGGCAGGGCGGTTGCCCAGGCCTTGTGCGGTGAGTTCGACGATGGGTTCGGCGATGTTGTCCGGTGCCTCGCGCAGTGCGGAGGAGAGCGTTTTAAGTATGGCACCGACGTCCGGATTGTCGGCGTGTGTGATGGCGGCGAGGGTGGCGAGTGCGAGGTCCTTGCGGGCTTCGGCGACGTTGGTGATGACGGGCATGTTGTGGGGCCCTGCGACGAGCGGGTTGAGGGTGAGGGTGGGCCATTGGCGGAGGCCGATGGTGATGGGGCGGGCGGCCCACTCGGCTGTGGCGTGGTCCTGGCAGACGACCAGGAGCAGGACGGGCAGCGCCCCGTATCGGTTGTGGAGGTAGCTGACGTAGTAGGGCCAGCTGGTGGTCTTGCGTGGGTCTTTCTTGCCTTGGGCTTCGACGGCGAGGAGGAAGGGGCCGTCGTCCTGCGTTTCGATGCGCAGGAGAGTGTCCACGCGGCGTTCGACGGGGCTGTTCTCGGTGAGGTCGGTGGGCAGGACGGTAGCCGAGGTGGGCTGCGGGATGTCGATGCCGAGCACTTCGGAGACGCGGGAGAAGAGGCCCGGGTACTCCTGGAAGATGCGGTGCATCGCTTCGTGGGGTGAGCTGACCATGCGGGTCCGTTCGGGGTGAGGGTGGGAGTCAGGCCGTTGCATGCAGGTCTGCGTGCGTGGTGGTTCGGCAGTCGCGGCAGTGGCCGGGTTCGTGGGCGCGGAAGGCGCGGTCGCAGGTGTCGCAGTTCTGGAGCGGGATGACGATCACCTTGCGGCGGGATGGGGTCAGGTCCTTCATGCCGGGGAGCGGGGGCGGCAGGAGCGTGGTGATCCGATGCCGGAGCAGCCGTGCGGGGTGTTTGACCGGAGTGGGGAGGTCGTAGGTGAGGGCGTGGCGGATGGTGTCGGGGTGGGCGTCGCGTTCGAGCCAGGCGGCGACGCCGGGGGCCAGCGCCTTGATCTCTCCCTCGGGTAGGCCGAGTTGGGGTGTGTGGCGGCGGAGGTCGGCGAGGAGGGTTGCGGCGGCCTGGTGGAGTTCCTGGCTGGGGGCGTGGGGCTGGGGGAGCGGCGGGGGTTGTTTCCTCGGGGCCGTGGGAGCCGGTACGAAGACGGGAGCGGGTGGCCGCGTCGGCTCGGGCGGGGTGGCGGGTGCGGTGGGCGCGGTGCGTGCGTCGCGTGGGGGCGCCGGGGTGACGGGTGGGGCCGTGACCGGCGTGGCCCGTGGCTTGCTGCGGGGTTGTGGCGTGGGGATGGTGGGGATCTTGGCGCCGGGCTGGTTGTACGAGTACGTGCGCGTGACGATGCGGCCGTCGGGGAGAGGCTCGCGGCTGCGGTGGAGGTAGCCGGTGGCTTCCAGTTCGCGCAGGGCGGCGGCGATGCGGACTTCGCCCTCCGGGAAGCGGGCGGAGAGAGCCTTGATGCCGATCTTCGCGCCGTTGGGCAGCGACTGGATGTGTGCGGCGAGCCCGATCGCGGTGAGGGAGAGACCGCGGTGCTGGGCCAGGTGGTTGCCGATCACCGTGAAGCCGGAGGTGTGGCGGACGTTGACGTGGATGACGCCGGATGTCGGCGTGACGTCGGGCCGGGCACCGGGAGTGCCGGGGGAGCCGGGCTGGGCGCACGGTGGCGCGATAACCTGCGGGGTAGCCATCAGGAAGGGACTACTTCCTCGTGGTCAGGCCTCGGCCGGGATTACAGTCCCGGCCGGGGCCGTCTCGTGTCTGTGGTTGTCGCGGCGAGCATATGCCAGCCAACCCGCCTCAAATCCAGCCCAGTTGTCCCATGTCACCCGTCCGAGTGACGCAGGTCAGGGCAGGGGCGGGGTGGGGTCTGGTTGGGTTGTTTCCCTGAGTTCTTTAAAGGCCTTTAGACGTCGTGGGTGGCCGCGTCGCGGTCCACCAGGTCGTGGCCGAGGGGGTCGTGACACACCGGGTCGCGGATGCCCGCGACCCGGTGTGCTCTGCCGGGGGCCCCGCCCCGTTGCCTGCGACTGCCTACAGCAGGTGGTCGGCCTTGCCGGCCTTGATGTCACGGATCAGCTGCTGGAGCGACTCACGGCTGTCGGTCAGGAAGTGGTCCTCGGCGCCGGCGACGGCGATGTAGCTGTTGCCCTCTCCGTCCGTCCCGAGGCGGTAGCAGGAATTGCCCTCACCGCAGAATGAGTCTTCCCATATGACGTCCGGCATCTGTCATCTCCTCACAGTTGGCGTGCGATCGTACGGATGAAGTCCCGCGACCTGTCCGGAGGCAGTGCGATTCCCTCCATCCAGTCCAGGTGGGACCGGTACTTCGCCAACTGTGCCTCCGAGTGGACGAAGAGGGGACCGTGCGAGTTGTCGATCTGCACGGTGTCGAGCTGGGGGGCAGCACCCTCGGCGTACAGGACGGTCTGTCCGGCACCGGGGAAGGCGCCGGACTCGAACGGGATGACCAGGAGCGTCACGTTCGGCTGCTCGGACTTGGCCAACACGTGGTCGAGCTGCGCGCGAGCCACGGCTCGACCACCGAACTGCATGCGAAGTGCGGCCTCATGGACGATGCCTGTGTAGGGCGGGGGTGCGCCCCCCTCCAGGATCGTTTGCCGTTCGACGCGGAGCGCGAGCCTCAGAGCAATCTCACGTTCGGGTAGTTGGGGAACGACGACACGGAAGAGCGCCAGGGCGTGGTCCGAGGTCTGGAGGAGGCCTGGGATGTGCATCGAGTACGCCGCACGCATGCGGATCGCCGAGGCCTCCAGTTCGGCGATGTCGAGCAGGCCTTGAGGCAATGCGCCTCTGTACCGCTCCCACCATCCGCGCGCACTGGGTTGCGCCATCTCGACGAGACCGTTGATGTATCTCTCGTCCGTGCAACCGCAGTTGAGGGCGAGTGTGCGTAGGCGCTCTGCGGTGATGGGGCGAGTGCCGGACTCGATGTTCGAGATCTTTCCGCGGTCCACCCCGAGCAAGCCGGCGGCGGCTTCGGCCGATACGGCAGCCGACGTGCGCATCCTTCGCAGCTCGGCACCTAGTCGCTTCTGACGTTCGGTGGGGGAGGGCCTGGCTGCCATGCCGTTCCTTTCCGCGGGCGATCACTGGCAGTCTGCCGCGTGCGCGCACTGAGTGACCACGAAAGGGTTCATCCACCAGGAGGGGAGGGTAAATTTACCCTCCATGCGCTACATTCGGTAACGCACCGCTCACGCAACGACAGCAAGAAGTGCATCACGCGGTCCTGCCCGCAACCTCCTTCCCTGGGAGGGGCGGTCCCGCGTCAGGGAGACAGGCCACTGCTCGTCGTCCGGATCGCGAGAGTCAATCGTGCGCGCCCACGAGGAAGAGGGATACCGCCAACTCGCCACCCGTAACAGGGGAGTCAGCCATGAACTCAACTCCGCACACCGCGCTCTGCCCGGTCACCGACGCGACGCGCACGCCCGATCCGTACCCGCGGTACGCCACGCCCCGGCAGGGCCCGCAGCCCTACCTGCGTCCGAAGGGGCGCTCCGGGCCGGGGCTCTCGCTGAGCTTCACCCTCCCCGGCGACCTCCGCAGCGCACGCATCGCCCGTACGGCGGCCGCCGCCGCACTGGAGGCCCATGGTCTCGGCCCGTACGTCTGGCCGGTGGCGTACGCGGTGACCGAACTCGTCTCGGTCACCGCCCGCATGAGTCCCGGCCAGGAGCTCTACGTATCCCTGAGGCACCGCGACGACGCGGTCCGTCTCCTGGTGTGGGACCAGCATCCGCACCACGGCGACGCCGACCTGGCCACCCTCTGCGAGACCCGGCGCCGCCGGGCGCTCTGGCTCCTCGCGGCCGTCGTGGACGACTGGGGCGGCGAGTGGGGGATGTGCGAGGCGCCGCAGTCACAGCAGGGCACCAAGTCCTGGGTGGCGCTGCCTCGTTAGGGGGATCGTCCAGTCCTCACGCCTTCTCGGGCAGATAGGCGGTGAGTGCCCGCAGGCCCTCGATCACCTCTTCGGCCGTGGGTGCGGACTCGGGGTCCGTGAGGTGTTGCATCATCAGGCCGCTGACGAGGGCCAGCTGCACCGAGCCCAGGGTGCGGATCGTCGCCTCCGGGAGATCGGCCTCGGCCGTTCCGGTGACCTCGCGGGCCATGCCGCTGCGTCCCTGTCCCAGCCCGGCGGTCATCTGCTCGCGCAGTTCCGGATCGCGCTGTGCGCGCAGGACGGTCTCCAGATTGGCCATCCAGAAGGTCTTGTTGGCCGAGAACGCCTCGATCAGCCGGCCCCACAGCGCGCCGAGGTCGGCGTCGTCCGTGGGCGGACCGAAGGCCTCGCCTCCCGAGTCGAGCGCCTCGAAGAGCGCCTGGTTGAGCAGGGCTTCCTTCGAGCCGAAGTGGTAGCCGATCGCCGCCATGCTGACCCCCGCCGCAGAGGCGAGGTCGCGGACCGTCGTGCGCTCGTAGCCCTTCGCGAAGAGGCACTGTCTGGCGGCCTCCAGCAGTTTCTCCCGGTTTCCCATGGCGCGGAGCCTAGCAACGATCTGAACGGTTGTGCCAGGCAAACGCTCTAGACAATCGTATTGGGCGAACGTCTTGCGCAAGTGCCCAAATCCTGGCTAGCGTTCCGAGCGTCGAAGGTTCCGTCGATCCCAGGAGTCCGGATGAGTGCCCGTGTCAGCGCCAGTGCCAGTGCCCGTGCCCGTGCCCGTGCCAGTGCCCGTGTTCGTGGCAGGAGGTCGCGCGCCGGCGCCCTTGCCGTGGTCGTCGTCTCCGCGGTGCTCGCCACCGCGCTGAACACGACCGGCCTCGCGTACGCCCGCCCCGGCAGCCACGTCGCCTGGGGAGGTGAGCCCCACGTCGCCTCTGCCCACGTTGACTCCGCCCGCGTCGCTCCCACCCGGGTGGCGACGGCCGAAGGGCCGGTGCAGGGCGCGGTCGCCGGTGCGGTGCGTACGTTCCAGGGCATTCCCTACGCGGCCCCGCCGACCGGGGAACGCAGATGGAAGGAGCCGCAGCCGGTGCGCCCTTGGGCGTCGCTGCTGGACGCCCGCGCCCCGGGGAGCGCCTGTGGACAGCCGACCGATCAGCCCATCGCGATCGCGGGCGGCGGCAGCGAGGACTGCCTCTACCTGAACGTGACGACTCCGGCCGCGCGGACGACGGGCCGGCTGCCGGTCATCGTCTGGATCCACGGCGGCAGCTTCACGTACGGCGACGGCGCCACGTATCGCGCGGCCCAACTGTCCGCCGCGCAACAGGGCGCGATGGTCGTGACGATCAACTACCGGCTCGGGGCGTTCGGTTTCCTCAGCGCGCCCGGCCTGCGTGCACCGGCCAACCTCGGGCTTCTCGACCAACAGGCAGCACTGAGGTGGGTCAGCCGCAATGCCGGTGCCTTCGGTGGCGACCCCGGCAACGTCACGATCATGGGTCAGTCCGGCGGCGGCTACAGCGTCTGCGCCCAGCTCGTGTCACCCGGAGCCCGTGGGCTCTTCGACAAGGCGATCGTCCAGAGCGCGGGCTGCGTCGGGCCGGACGGTTCGTTCTCGCGCACGCAGGCGGAGGCCAACGGCCGCGCCGTGGCCGAGGCGGCCGGCTGCGACGAGGTGCGCACCGTCGACTCCTGCCTGCGGGGCAGGACCACCGCCGACCTCATCAAGGCATCCGCCTCCGGACACGACGGCTATCGCCCCGTGGTCGACGGCAAGGTGCTGCCCGAGGCCCCGGCGCAGGCGATCGCCGCCGGACGGTTCGCCCGGGTGCCGGTGCTGCACGGTTCCACCCACGACGAGATGAGCGGACTGGCCGGGCTCGACGAGATCATGACGGGGAAGCCGCTCACCGCCGACGGTTATGCCGCGAAGGTCACCGAACAGTTCGGGAAGGACGCTCCCGCTGTCCTGGCCGCGTACCCGGCCGCCGACTACCCGGCACCCGGGGCGGCACTGTCGGCCGTGCTGACCGACTCGGAGTGGTCGACCGCGGCGCTCGACACCCAGCGCGCGCTCGCCCGCTACACCCCTGTCTACGCCTACGACTTCGCCGAGGCGACGTCCCCGTACTTCAGAGGCGTACCGAGGCCGGCGAGCTTCTCACTCGGGACCGGCCACATGGTCGACCTGGCCTACCTGTTCGAGAACGACCTCTTCGAGCCGCTCGACGCCGCGCAGGCCCGGCTGTCGGACACGGCGATCGCCTACTGGAGCCGGTTCGCCGCCACCGGTCAGGTGAACGGACCCGGCACGCCCACGTGGAAGCGGTTCACGCCCCGCGGTTCCTACGTGCAGCGGATCGCGTCCGACCGCACCGGGCGCACCGACTTCGCGGCCGACCACCACCACGCCTTCTGGAAGGCGTTGGCCCCCACCGCTGAACCGAACGGCTCGTGACTGGCCGGGCGACGGCCGGCACGCCACCCGTTCTAGGGTCCCTGGATGGGATCGCCTCGGACGCCACACTTCCCGATGCCCTGCGTGAGGCGGTGTCGGAAGGAGTCGATCTCTCCTGATGATCACGAGGAGCGCTGAGTACCCGATGACCCCCGACATACGGCTGGTGAGGGACCTCGTTGCCGAGATCCCCGCCTTCGAGGACCTCTACGCCACACACGTGTTCAACGAGGACGCGGTGCTGCCGCACGTCTTCTTCTGGGACGTCACCCAGGAGACGGTGCGGTCGTACCTCGGCCTGGACGGGGACGGGGACGAGGGCGGGGACGCGCTGGACTGGCGGAGCGTTCTGCGGTTCCTGGAGGAGCGCAGCTCCCGGGGCGTTCCCGAGATCGACGAGGTCGTGGTGACGTCGTTCCTGGCGTACCTGCCGTTCCCCGGGAAGCCCGGGCACGGCATCGTCCGCGAGCTGGGGCCCGTCATGGCGGCAAAGTTCGCGGCGATCCGGCCCGGCGGGTAGTGAACCCGCTGACCCCTGCCATATGGGTTAACTGCCCTTAATATAAAGGGAGTAGGCAACGATTCGTCTGAACCTGAACCTGAACCTGAACCTGAACCTGAACCTGAACCTGAACCGGGACCGAGGGGTGCTCCGTGAAGTTAGACGTGCGCGTGGACGGTGTCCGGGGAGACGAGATCCTCTCGCTCCACAACTGGCTGCAGAGCGACCTCGATGTACGTAAGGGTGCACACGTCGGACTGGCGGCGAGTGATCCGCGCCCCGGCGACATGGGGGCCGGGATGGATCTCATCCAGGTCGTGGTGGACCACGGATGGGATGCGGCCCCGCTTCTGTTGTCCTTCGGCAGCTGGCTGGAGACGCACCGGAGGCGCCCGCAGATCTCCGTACGGACGGGGAACGCCACGATCACGTTCACTGACATCGATGACGCGACCAGGCGACGGATCCTCGATGCGTTGGCGGAAACCCCGGAGACGGGTCCGGAGGATGAGAGCCAGGCCCGGTGATCCAGCTGCCGGGCCCCCAGTCCACCCGAGCCGTCCTGATCGGTACCAGTACCTTCGATGGTCCCGAGGGCGTGGGTGTGGAGAAGAAGCTCGAGGACCTGCCTGGCGTCGGGAGAAATCTCCGGGCGCTGAAAAGGGTCCTGACGGGGGAGTCCTCGTGGAATCTGCCCGACCGGCACTGCACGGTCGTCGCGAATCCGGAGGACGGCGACGCGATGTCCCGCGCGCTGCATCGGGCCATAGAGGCCGAGCCCCACACGCTGCTCGTGTACTACGCGGGGCACGGCCTGTGGCCCGGCGGAGAGGGGAATCTCTATCTGGCCGGGCGGAAGGCGTCGAGGTTCGGATTGGTTGGCTGCCTCGACTACACCAAGCTGGCGGCACAGCTCTCGGCGAGTGCAATCAGTCACTGTGTCGTGGTTCTGGACTGCTGTCACAGCGGGCATGCGTTGGGCGCGTTCCCGGCCAGTCCGCTCGTGGACGGCACTGGTGCCGTAGGGCACCATGTACTGGCATCTGCGCCGGCAGTCGGAAATGCCCGCGCTCCCCAAGGGGAGACGTACACCGCCTTCACGCAGGAGTTCCTGCATGTCCTCGAGAACGGAATCGACGGCGGTCCGGAACTTCTGGATCTGACGTCCGTGGCAAACGAAGTCATCGACCGACTCGGGCGGAAGGGCCTTCCGACGCCGCCGAAGCCCCTGGACAGCGGTGCCGCCGGACATCTGGCCTGGGGCCGGAACACAGCGCACCGCCCCCGCACTGCTCCGTATATCCGCACGCACCAGGAGGAGTTGGCGCAGTTCCGGGGCAGGCGTCACTACATGGACGGGAGGATCCTGCCCTTCATCAGCCCGGGGGACGCCGCCGATCCTGTGCAGCTGTTCGCGGATCTGTCGCGTCAGGAGCGGCCCGTGGCGGGGCAGGAGGCTCCCGGCCGCGGAGTGCTGCTGGTCGGCGCGGCCGGTGCGGGCAAGACGCGTACCTGCTTCGAAGTGGCGCGCCTGGCCGTGAAGCACCCGGGCTGGCAGGTCCTGCACATCGGCAAGGACGCCGAGGCGGCGGTGGTGTTCTCCACTGCCATGGCGCAGACCGCAGATCGCGTGCTTCTCGTCTTCGACTACCTGGACGGCCTCCAGTCGGACCAGCGGGTCGAGTTGGACAGGCTTCTGCGGGCGGAGGACCCGAGCGGGAAGATCGCCTGCCTCGCGACCGTGCGGCGCGGAATGTTGAAGACCCTGAGCAGGGAAAGCTCGCTCGGGCTCAGCGAGGTGCGCCTGCGGATGAGCGAGAAGCACAGTGAAAGCGTGGTGCGCAGCATCATCGAGACCGTGGCTCCTCTCCTCTGGGAAAAGCGGGCGGAGCGGGCCCGGCTGATCAAGGCTTGCGGGCCGCGGCCCGTCTTCGCCCTTCTGGTGGCACGGGAGATCGAGCAGCAGTTCCGACGTGACGGGCGGATTCCGGACCTGGCCGGGATCAGTGGTCGCGGCACGGAGCTCATGCAATGGCTGAGGGCGCGTCTGGACGAGGACTTCGGGGAACCGAGGGGGGACGGAGGCCTGAAGGCCGCCTCCGGGAACAGCGGCGCGAGACTGCTCGCCTCCACGGTGGCCGCACTCTCCTGTGCGCAGGACCGGTCGGCGGTCGAGGACGCCGTAGGCGCATTCCTCGAAACGAGGCGCGACATCACCGACGGGCCCAAGAAGCTGGTGAGCCGTCTGGTCTCCTTCGAGTGGCTGGTGAGCGCCGGTGACGGCATCGACGTCGTTCATGACAGCGTGACGGACGAGTTGCTCAGGCTCGCCCTGCTTCCCCGAGGCGAGGGGATGGATGTGGAGGCCGCCGAGGCGATGCTCTCCGCGTGCCTGGAGAGCGGCCGGACCTTCGACCGGGCAGTCCACCATCTCCGACGCTGGAACACGGACCTCGAAGGCTTGGACGCCGACGAGGTGAGGCGCGCCGTTGGGGGCTGGCTCACGTCCAACGCGTCGCTCGTCCACCACCGGATCTCCGCGGACCCGCGACAACATCGCCTGACCCTGTCGGCGATGCTCTCCGCCGAGCCGTGGCAGAGCGCCACACTTGAGTGCTGGGACGTGCTCGTCGGTCCGTGGCTCGCCGAGGCCACATCCGGACCGCAGCGCGCGGCTGTCGCCGTCATGCTGTCGAACGTGCTCCGCGGGGCATGGGGGGAGCCGGCGCGGCAGATCGTCGAAACGGCTCTGGAATGGGTCTCCCGGCCGAGTAACCAAGATGCGGCCGATGGCCTGCTGCGGGCGTTGATCCAGGCCGAGGGGCTGGCGCCGGATCATCGGGACAGGGCTGTCGAGAAGGCGTTGGCCTGGCTCGACGCGCGCCCTGCGACGGATCCGGCGTTCAGGAGCAGGGCCCTTCTGACCGACCTGCTCAGGACGGCCGGCAGCGGGCCGGGCGAGGACGGGGTGATCACGGCGGCGTTCGGCTGGCTCGACGGGAACAAGCGGAACCCGGAGTGCCACACGGTGCTGCGTGCGCTCCTGCTCCACACCGGCCTGGATGCCGGTCAGGTGAGGAAGGCGGCCAACAAGGCCTTGCGGTGGCTGCGGCAGCCTTCCGACCGGACGGTCTCCCTGCAGCCTCTGGTCCTGGATCCACTGCTTCGGCGGGACGACCTCGAACCGGACCAGCAGACCGAGGTTTCGGACCGGGCCTACGCCTGGCTGGAGAACCGCCCGGAGCGGGTGATGGCCTCCTTCGTCCTCGAACCGCTCCTCGGCCCCCGAGGCCCTCGGGGGCCGGAGGCCACGCACGTGATCAACGACGCCTTCGCCTGGCTCGGCCGGCATGCGCCCACGGAGCGCGCCCCCTTCGTCCTGGGCCCACTGCTGCGCCGTAACGATCTGACACGGGAGCAGCGGGCGAGGGCCATCGACTACAGCTATCCCTGGCTGGCGCAGCGGGCATCGACGAAGGGGGCCGGCTTCGTGCTTTCCGCCCTCCTTTCGCAGCCCGATTTCGACCTGGAGTCCGACTTCGGCCTCGGTCCAGGTCCTGACTCCGGTCCTGGGCCCGACAGGACGGCGGCCGCTGCCGACTACGCACGGGCCTGGCTCAGGGAACACGGGGTCGACGGCGGGGGCTATGTCCTCGGCGCGCTGCTCAGCCACAAGGACACCGTGGGCCCGCCGGCCGACGAGGTCGCCGAACTGGGACTGCACTGGCTCGATACGCAGGGCTGCGCGTGGGAAGCGCGGAGCATCCTGTCGGATGTGCTGGGCTGCCGCGGGGTCGGCACGGCGGTGAACCTGAGGAGGGCCGCGTATGCGCTGGAGTGGCTCGCGCACGGGACCAACGGCACCCAGGAACCGGCCAGCTTCATATACCGGCATCTGTTCGAGCGCACCCAACTCGATGAGAGCCAGGCGGTCACGGCCGGAGGCCTGGCACTGGACTGGCTGACGCTGCACGGCACCTTGCCGCTCGCGTCCTTTGTGGTGGCTCCTCTCGTCAGGCAGCTCAACAGCGGGCGTCTGCCGTCCCTGGACGCGGCGCCCGCCGCACTTCGTGACGTACGTGAGCGGACTGAGGCGGCAGCGGTGCTGTGGCTGGAGGCGAACCCTGACGACAACGGCACGCGCTATGTGATCTCTGCGCTTCTCAAAGGGCCCGGCCCCTTGCCCGACATCGTGATCGACCGGGCGGTCACCTGGTGGTGGGCACACGAGGACGACGAGCACGAGGAGAACGCCGAGCGGGCGGCCACGGTCCGGAGCCAGCTCCTCCGGCATGGCAGGAACTCCGAGGCCGACCGGATCGCCGATCGCGTCATGGGCCTGCTGGAACGCGGACCCCGCCCGGAACCCGGACTGCATGCCACGGTCCTCTTCCTCATCAAGTTGGTTGGCACGGATCGAAACCACTTCGACCGCCTGGCCGCTCATGTCCTCGGTGTGCTCGACGCCGACGGGGCATCGGACGAGAGAATTCCCCTCACGGTCAGCCTGCTGCGGCGGAACGATCTTGCCGCCGGCCATGCGGATCGGGTTGTGTCCCTCGCCTTCGAGCGAATACTTGCGACGGAGCCCGTTCCGGAATGGGGCCAAGTTCTCTACTACCTCTTGAGGCGTGACGATCTCCTGGACGCTCAGCGGGAGCGCGGGGTGGAACGTGCGCATGACTGGCTGACCGTCTTTCCGGATCACGAGCGGGCCTTCCGCATACTCGAAACCCTTGCCTCGCAACCCCAGTTCGGCATCGACGTCCGGTTGCGGGCCGTTCCGGACCTGATGAAGTGGTCGCAGGCGCACGGTGCGGAACCGGGGACGGCCGGCGTACTGATCACCCTGCTCGCTGTCCCTCGCCTGGATGACGAACGGAGGGCGAAGGTGAGGGGCCTCACGGAGAGCTGGCTGGCCGAAGCCTCCCCCGGTCACCCCATGCGAACAGCCGTCCACGACGCCCTCCGACGCGGCAACTGAAATCTGACCGTGGCAAGGCCGACGCCCCTCCCCAGGGCCAACCGCGGCACACGGTCGTCTACGGCGTGCCAGGGATCCGGACCGCGCCCGTCCCCGGAGCCCCGGGAAGCCGCACCGTGACCACGAGGCCGCCGGTCGGGCGGGGGAGCAGGGCGAGGGTTCCGTCGTGGGCGCGGACGATGCTGTGCACGATCGCCAGGCCGAGGCCGAGGCCGACTCCGGCGTGGTCGTCGGTGCGTACGCGTTCCGTGCCGCGCCTGAACGGTTCGGTCAGTGTCGGAACCAGTTCGGGCGGGAGCGCGCGGCCCGTGTTCTCGACCCGCAGCAGGCTCGTGCCGTCGTGTTCCTCGGTGTGGACCGTCACCGCGCCGTCCGTGGGCAGGTTGTGGACGACGGCGTTCTGGACGAGGTTCAGCACCATCCGCAGCAGGAGTTCCGCCGAGCCACTGGTCAGGGCAGCCGTGCCGGTGACGTCCAGCGTGATGCGGCGGTGTTCGGCCAGGGGGAGCAGCGTTTCGGCGGCCTCCTCCGCCACGAGCGAGAGGTCGACGCTCTCGCGGGTGAACGTTCCGCGGTCGCCCCGGCTCAGCAGCAGGAGCGCCTCGGTGAGGTTGATCGCCCGGGAGTTGGCCGTGTGGAGGCGCTCGACGAGTTCGTCCCGGTCCCGCGCGGGGTCCCGGCGGGCGACGTCGAGGAGCGCCTGTGAGATGGCCAGCGGGGTGCGCAGTTCGTGGGAGGCGTTCGCGGCGAACCGCTGCTGCTCGGCGACGTGCGCCTCCAGCCGCTCCAGCATGGTGTCGAACGCGTCGGCCAGTTCGCGGAACTCGTCCCGGCGGTCCGTCATGCCGATCCGGTGGGACAGGGAACCGTTCCCGGCCAGCCGGGCCGCCGCGGTGATCCGCGTGAGCGGCGCGAGCATCCGGCCGGCCAGGATCCAGCCGCCGACGAGCCCGAACACGAGCAGAAAGGCCATCGCCACGGCCGCCGCGGGGGCGAAGGTGCGCACGAGGAGGTAGCGGTTGGGCGAGATCCCGAGCAGGCCCTTCGGGTTGTCGGGTACGTAGCGCAGCAGGAACACCCACACCACGGCCAGCAGGAGCGCACCCGCGACGGCGAGGAATCCCGCGTAGCTGAGGGCGAGTTTCAGCCGGGCGCTGAGCCCCGGGCGGACTCTAGGCATCGGCATCCGTACGGTCGGGACCGGTGGGGCCGCCGGGACCGGTGGGGCCGCTGCGGTCGGGAGCGGGAGGGGGAGCGGGGGCCGAGCCGCTGCCGATCCGGTAGCCGACGCCGGGCACCGTGGCGATGATCCATGGTTCGCCGAGCCGTTTGCGGAGTGCGGAGACGGTGATGCGTACGGCGTTGGTGAAGGGGTCGGCGTTCTCGTCCCAGGCCCGTTGCAGCAGCTCCTCGGCGCTGACGACCCCGCCCTCGGCGGCCACGAGGACTTCGAGCACGGCGAACTGCTTCCGGGTGAGCGCGACGTAGCGTCCGTCGCGGAAGACCTCCCGGCGGAAGGGGTCGAGCCGCAGGCCGGCGATCTCGTGGACCGGGGGCCTGGAGTGCGGGCGCCTGCGGTGGAGCGCCCTGAGGCGCAGGACCAGCTCCCGCAGCTCGAACGGTTTGGTGAGGTAGTCGTCGGCGCCGAGCCCGAACCCGGAGGCCTTGTCGTCGATCCGGTCGGCGGCGGTCAGCATGAGGATGGGGATGCCACTGCCGGAGGCGACGATGCGCCGGGCGACCTCGTCACCGGAGGGGCCGGGGATGTCGCGGTCGAGGACCGCGAGGTCGTAGGAGTTGACCCCGAGCAGTGCCAGCGCGGAGTCGCCGTCGCCCGCGATGTCGGCGGCGATCGCCTCCAGCCGCAGCCCGTCACGGACGGCCTCGGCCAGATGGGGCTCGTCCTCCACGATCAGTACGCGCATGTCCGAAGCCTAAGCAGCCCGCCCCGGCCCCGGCCCTCGTCCTGGCCACCGCTCCGGCCCCGTCGCCGGCGCACGCACCCGGCGCGTACCCGGAGACTCGTCGCCCGGCAGCTCCGGCGGCACCTCCGCCGTCGTCCGCCACCAGCGGCGCGAGGCCAGTCCGGCCACCACGGCGCCCGCCGCGTTGACCAGGACGTCGTCCACGGACGACACCCGGTCCAGCCGCAGGACGTACTGGGCGGTCTCGACCAGGACCGAGCAGCCCGCCCCGAGCGCCAGGACGCGCGGCACGGACGCCGTCGCCGCGAACCGTATCGGGGCGAAGAACCCCAGCGACGCGAAGACCAGCAGGTTGCCGACGGTCCCGAGCGGCCCCATCGTGACCAGGTCCCGCAGCGGTACCAGGCTCACCCGGCCGGGCACGACGCCGGCCCCGGAGCCCGGCATCATCGTCATCCACAGAAACGGTGCCGTCCCGTGGACCATGCCCACCTCGGCCACCGACAGCCGCCATGCGAAGGGGACATCGGCGGCACGCCGGCGGCGGGCCAGCGCCCACACCACGAGCGCCGCCAACGGCAGTGCGGCCAAGCTCATCAGCACCACACCGTTGAACGTGTCGAGGCAGCCGTGCCACCGCCCGGCCACGCACCTCGGCGCGGACATCATGAGCGGCCTCCGGATGACGAACAGACCACCCGCCAGGCCGAGGACCGCCAGGCCCAGGAGCATGATGCCGCGCGCGCGGCGGGGCGAGGTCGACAGGGCAGCGTGCGGGTCCATGGCCCCATTGCAGACGGCGGTCCGTTGCGGTGCCGTATGCGCTTTTCCATACGCTCGCGATACACGGGCGGACGGACGGACGGTGCACGGTGCACGGTGCTCCCCTTCCGCGCGGCAGACGGTGAAACGGGCCGCCCCTGCCGGGAAGCGGCCCGTCCTGTGCGTCGCGGCGCTGTCCGCGGGTGCTCCGGTTACAGCAGGTTGTACGCCTGGAAGCCGTGGCCGATGTTGACCGGGCTGCCGAACACGGCCGCGGCGTTGCCCGTGCCCGAGTAGCGGAACAGATCGCCGTTCGTCTTGCGGGCGATCAGGTCCGTCTTGCCGTCGGAGTCGAGGTCGCCGACCGACAGGAGGCGGTCGTACGTGTTCCAGCCGCCGCCGACCTTCGTACGGGCCGCGAACGGCGCCTTGTAGTTGCCGGTGCCCTTGTAGAGCCACAGGACGCCGGACGTGTCGCGGGCGACGATGTCGGCCTTGCCGTCACCGGTCAGGTCGGCCTGGCCGGCGAGCTGCGTGTACTGGCCCCAGCCCCCGCCGATCCGGGTGCGCGAGGTGACCGTGCCGTCGGGGTAACCGAGGTAGCCCCAGAGCACGCCGGCCTTGTCCAGGCCGATCAGGTCGGCCTCCTTGGCCCCGCCGAGGTTCCCCGGGGAGAGGACCGTGGTGTAGATGTTCCAGCCCTTGCCGACCTGCTTGGTGTACACGTCGAGGTCGTCGCTCCAGGTGTAGTGGAGCGTTCCGTCCTTGCGGAGGTTCCAGGTGGCCTCGCTGTAGCCGTCCTTGTCGTTGTCGACATCGATGGCGGCGGCGGCGAACTCGTAGGTGACACCCACGTCGTACTGGGGCTCGAACCCGCCCTTGCGGTCCGCGAAGTACAGGTACAGATTGGCGGTCTTCTTGTGGACGGCCGTCATCGGGAAGGTGGGCGTCTCCACCAATTCGGCTGCGGCACGCAGTCCCTGCTTCGGGGCCTGCGGGGCGCCGTGCGCCGTCTCGGCCGCGGCACGCGCCCGGTCGGCACCGGCCGGGTCGCCCGAGGCGGACGCCGTACCTGCCGTGACAACCATCGCGGCCGTGACGGCGGTGGCGGCGAGCGCGCCCCTGAGCGCACGGCGACGTCGGATATTGATCATGGAGAAATCCCCCCTGGGATGTACTCGACCTGCTCAACGGCACATGTCGTGTACCGCTGTTGACGGAAGCTTCTCACGCGCCTCTGACAGCGCTTGCTCGGGGCGGGTGTGCCGGGCGGATGTGCTGGACGGATGTGCGCCGCGGAGGTACGCGGACGGACGCGAGCGGGGGAGCGGCCGACGCCCTGGCCGCGTTGACAGCTCGCCCGGTGCCTGTCTGTAATGGACGCGGTGTCGCGTGACGCCGGCCAAAGAGCAGTGGGCCGGCCGGCGGTCGGGCGAGCACCCCGTACGCAGGAGCCCGTCGTGAGTCCATACTCCGCGCTCTGCATCTGAGCCTTCGACGTAGCGCAGTTTTCGCACGTCTTCGCACGTCTTCGCACGTCCTCGTGCGTCCGTCCGTATGCGCGCGCGGCCGCCTCGCAGTCGCCGCGGCGGCCGCGCGCGCAGTCATCATCTTCCGGAGACAGACATCCGTATGCCCACATCTTCTGAACAAGCAGCCGGCGCAGCCGAAGCAGCCGCCACAGGTGGCATCGGCGATCGATCCCTCATCGAGGAGTTCCGCGCCAACCGGGGGAAGGTCGGTGGCCCCTTCGCCGGCCGGGACCTGCTCCTGCTGACGACCACCGCCGCGGTGTCGGGGACCTCGCGGACCACCGTGCTCGACTACGTACGCCGCGACGGTGCGCTCACCGTCCTCGGGGCCGGCACCGGCACGCCGGACCACCCCGGCTGGTACCGCGATCTCCTCGCGCACCCGGTGGTGGGAGTGGAGATCGGCACGCAGGACTACCAGGCGCTCGCCGTCCCCGTCCGGGGTCCGCACGACGAGGAACTGCTCGCCGCGTCGCCCGCCCGCATCCCGCCGGCCGTCGTGCTGGAACGCGCCGATCCCGAGGTGTGGGAGGGGCGGCCCCGCGAGATCAGGACCCTCGCCGACAAGGTGATGGAGGTCCACACCTGGCTGCGCGGCGAGTTGCGGCAGGTGAAGGCGGAGACCGACGCGCACTTCGCCGCCCGCGCCGCCCACCGGGGACCCGGCGAGCCGCCTGCCCCGGGGCTCGGGCTGCAGATCAGGCAGCGCTGTCTGGCGTTCTGCCAGGCGCTGGAGTTCCACCACACCAGTGAGGACGATCATCTGTTCCCCGGGATCGCGCGGTACCACCCGGATCTGGGCGAGACGCTCGACCGGCTTCGCGACGAACACCGCACCGTCGCCCGCATCCAGAACGACCTCGCGGTGCTGCTGGCGGGCATCGGCATCGCCGACCCGGAAGGGTTCCGCAGTGAACTCCACGCCATGTCGGCCGAGTTGAACGCTCACTTCGACTACGAGGAGGAGACGATCGTGCCGCTGCTCACCGATGTCCCCTGGCCGCCCGGGCCTCCGGCGGATCCTTCGTCCGCGGCTCCGACCGCGCTTCCCGTCGACACCGACACCGACACCGACACCGACGTCGGCGCGGCCGACTAGGGCTCGGGACGGGCTTCGGGGCGGGATTCGGGGCGGGCTGAGGGGGCGGCCGGCTGGTGCGGCGCCGGGCCGCGGTGCCGCACCAGTGGCAGGTACACCTCGTCGACGATCTCCACGAGGACGTCGTCGGGCGCGGTCGGGACCCCGCGCGTCACGAACTCGTTGCGCAGCAGGATCATGGCCACCGTGGCGACCCGGGGGTGGAGGGCCTCCGGGGCCGCCTCGCCGCGGGCGACCGCGCGGCCCAGGACGGTCAGCCAGGGCGCGGTCCCGGCGTCGCCCGACTGGTCCTGCAACTGCCCGAGGAGCTCCGCCGCGCCGCCGGCGGCGGAGAGCAGTTCGCGCAGGATCGCGCCGAACGGGGAGCTCCAGTTGCGGTTCGCCAGGCGCAGCAGCTCCAGGGTGTCGCCGCGCAGTGTGCCCGTGTCGGGCGGCTGGACCGTCGTGGCGAGCTGGCGGTACGCGGCGATGCCGAGGGCGAGGCGGTTGGGCCAGCGGCGGTAGAGGGCGTTCTTGTTGGTGCCGGCGCGGGCGGCGACCTTGTCCATGGTCAGCCCGGCGTACCCGGACGCGGTGAGCTCCTCCGCGGCGGCGCGCAGGATCGCCTCCTCCAGGACGGCTCCGCGCCGCCGGGTCTGGCCGGTGCCCGGCTGCCCCTTCGCGTCCTCCGCCATGCGAACGTCCCTCCGTCGGTACTGCCCGTACCTTCCCATTCTGCTGTCCGGCCCCGGTGAGCGAAAATTAAGGTACGGTCCGTACCGTAAGCGTTCCCGACGAGTGGAGGCGGCGCATGCGCGCCAGAGGTATCAGCTACGACACCGGCTTCGTCAGGGACGGGGCCACCTCCCGCAGGCATTTCGAGCCGGACACGGTCCGGCGCGAGCTGCGCATCATCCGTGACGACCTGCACTGCAACGCGGTCCGCGTGATGGGCGGCGATCCGGACCGGGTGGAGTTCGCCGCCTCGTACGCCGCCGAGCTCGGCCTGGAGGTCTGGTTCTCGCCCTATCCGCTGGAGCTGACCACCGACGAGATGCTGGCGCTCTTCGCCGACTGCGCCGAGCGGGCGGAGCGGATACGGCTGCGGGGCGCCGACGTCGTGTTCGTCACCGGCGCCGAACTGAGCCTGATGAACAAGGGCTTCCTGCCCGGCGACAGCACGCAGGACCGGGTCGGCCTGCTGAGCCGACCGGACCGCCTGCGCACGGTCCTCGGTGAGCTCGGCGTGCGCGTCAACGACTTCCTCCGCGAGGCCGCGGAGGTCGTCCGCGCGCGGTTCGGCGGCCGGGTGACGTACGCGGCCGTACCGCTCGAAGGCGTCGACTGGACCCCCTTCGACCTCGTGTCCCTCGACCTCTACCGCTCGGCCGAGGTCGCCGACCGGTTCGCCGACGGCGTGCGCGATCTGGTCGCGCAGGGGAAGCCGGTGGCCGTCACCGAGTTCGGCTCCGCCTGCTACGTCGGCGCGGGCGACCGGGGCGCACGCGGTCTGGAGGTCGTCGAGTACGACGCGGCCGGAGGGCCCCTCCGGCTGGACGGGGTCCACGAGCGCGACGAGGCCGGCCAGGCCGCGTATCTGCGCGAGCTGCTGGACGCCTTCGAGGCCGGCGGCATCGACAGCGCCTTCGTCTTCACGTTCGCCCTGTACGACCACGTGCACCGCCCCGACGGCGACCCCCGCGACGATCTGGACCGGGCGAGCTACGGCATCGTCAAGGTCCTGGAGAACCGCGAGGGCACCACCTACCCCGGACTGCCCTGGGAGCCCAAGGCCGCGTTCGCCGCCGTCGCCGGCCACTACCGGAGGCGATGAGGCGGTCCGGCCGCGCCGGACAGGCCCTAAGGGCTGTCCCGCAATTCCTGGCGGGCGCGCGACGACAGCTACGGCACCTCGCCGCGTTGTCGGAATGCCTGAATACATCCAGTATTCAGGCATCCCTCCGCCTTGCGATGCACCGCATCTGACGCCGCGCGCTGATCCACCAGGAATTGCGGGACAGCCTTTAGCCGAACCGCTCCACCGGGGTGCGCACCCCGGCCCGGAAGTCGGTCAGCGCGGCCCCGATGTCGCGCGCCGAGCCGAAGAACAGCACCGAACGGTCGGCCGCCACCAGGATGCTCCCGCCGCCCCGCACCCGGTGCACGACAGCCACCGCATCGTCCTCGGGCAGCAGCACATGACCGAGATCGGCGTCCGGAGCGGTGCGCCGGTACAACGCCTCACCGAACGCGATGAGCCCCCGCTGTTCCGGCGACGGACCCGCCGGTCCTCCCGCGCCGCCCTCGCTCATCCCGGCAGCCCGTCCTCGCCGTGGGCCGCCGACAGCTCGGCGATCAGGTCCTCGTCACGCATCCCCGGCAGGGCGTAGCCCTCCGCCTCGTCCCACGGGACGTCGAGGTCGTCCATGTGCACCCGCCACTCCGCATCCGGCAGTGCCCGGCGCAGCTCCGTCACGGAATCCAGCACATGGGCGATCACCGGCATCAGCCGACCCGGATCGAACGGCATCTTGGTGGACCCGGCGAGGATCTCCTGCGCCGTGCCCGCGTCCCGCTCGTACACGTACAGGCTTTCCTCGTCGTCGTAGGGGAACGACGCCGTGCGCGCGGCAACGACGCGTGCGACGGACGCGGACTCGGCATCGGTCAGCGGTGCCGGCCGGTGCGCGTTGTAGTAGAGAGAGACGCTCATACGGGGAGCGTACGGCGGGGGTCCGACAGTGGCGCCGGGCTCCCGGCGCCCGGCCGGGGCGGGGAGTACGCCATGCGGGCGTCAGCTGCGCCCGCCATCCGGAGGAACCGGGTGTACCGGACGTGAACCGGAGCAGAAGAGGAAGGGCAGCACACGGCGTCCCCCTCCGCCTCCCGCGGCTTCTCCGCGGGAGACACCCGACCGTGCCGAGCCCCTACAGCCCCTCTACCTCCCCGGAGCCTCATCCGTGTTCAGCAGAATCAGCGGTATCGCCGCCGGGCCACCGCCCCGCACGGACGGCTGCCCCGAGACGGGCCGCCCGGGAACCGGCACCCCGGCCGAGGGCCCCGGCCGGGGACGGAAGTGGCCCCTCGCACTGAGGCGGACACCCGTCTCCCTGTGGAACGACGACCTGTCGGACTGGGCCGCGGCCCTCACCTACTACGCCATCCTCGCGCTGCTCCCCGCGCTCCTGGTGACGGTGTCCGTCATCGGGCTGGCCAATCCGCGCGCCACGGACGCGCTCATCTCCGACATCACCGCCTTCGCCCCGGCGGAGTCCGGTGCCGCGCTGCGACAGCCGCTGGAGGCCGCCACCCAGCAGCGCACCGCGGTCTGGCTGCTCGTCGCGACCGGGACCGTCAGCGCGGTCTGGTCCGCCTCCAGCTATCTGGCCGTCTTCCGGCGGGCGCTGCACGCGATGCACGGGGTGCCGGACAACCGGCCCGCCCTGCGCAAGGCGCACATCATCGTCGTCTCCGCGATCGGGCTGCTGCTGCTCCTGATGACCAGCGCGTTCGCGCTCGTCCTCTCGGGGCCGCTGGCCCGCTGGCTCGGACACCGGATGGGGCTCGCGCATCTGGGGGACGCGGTGTGGGCGGTCCTGAAGTGGCCCGTGCTCCTCTGCCTGGTCGCGTGCCTGATCATGGTCCTCTTCCGGACCGGACCGGCGTCCGCGCGCGGCACCCGGAGGGCCCTGCCGGGCGGGGTGCTGGCGGCGCTGCTGTGGCTGGTGGCCTCGGCGGGATTCGCGCTGTACGCGACGTACATCGGCTCGTACAGCAGGCTGTACGGGTCACTGGCCGGGCTGGTGGTGTTCCTGATCTGGGTGTGGTTCACCAACCTGGCGCTGCTGACCGGCGCCCAGTTCAACGTCGAGCTGAACCGGGCGCGGCGCGGTGTTCCGGACGGTGCCGTACCCACGTCCCGGGGCCAGGAAGCGGATCAGGACCGAAGTCAAGCCCCCGGGGGTGTCTAGTCGCCCGTCGTGCCGTCGACGATCTCGCGGATGATGTCGATGTGGCCGTTGTGCCGGGCGGTCTCCTCGATGAGGTGGTGCACGATCCAGCGCAGATCGGGGTGCCGGCCGTCCCTGCGCGGGTTCTTGGCCGGGGTGTCCAGATCATGGGCCGCGACGAGCTCCCGGTAGCGGGCGCTCTGCGCCTCGTACTCCGACAGCACGTCGGCGAGCGGCATGTCGACCGCGATGCGCATCTCGCGGTCGGGGTCCTCGTCCGTCCACGGGCCCTTGTCCTCCCCGCCGAGGAACTGGACCTCGAACCAGAAGTACTCCACCCAGCGGAGATGGTTGACGAGACCCGCGAGGGTCATCAGGGGAGAACCGGGCAGCGGCGCCTTGACCGCGTCCTCCTGCGAGAGCCCCTCGCACTTGGCCAGCGCGGTGGCGCGGGTGTAGTCGAGGAAGGTGGTCAGCTGGGTGCGCTCGTCCCAGGCGTCAGGTGAATCGGTGCGTGTCATCGCCGTACACGATCGCCGGTGGCAGGGCCCCTGTCCATCGTTTAAAGGCCGTCCGCCGTGTCGGGCCGCCCGGGGTGCCGCGGCCCGAGGAACACGACGACGTCCGAGCCCGTTGACGGGCCGAGCGCCTGGCGCCAGCCGAGCCGCCGGTACAGACGCACCGCGGGCTCGGCCCGGACCGAGGTGAGCAGCCAGCAACGGCCCTCCGGTGCCCGGGCGGTGACGGATTCCAGCAGCTCCGCCGCGAGACCGCTCCCGCGGGCGCCGGGGCTGAGCGCGAGCTCGTCCACTTCGAGCGCGCCGACGAGCCAGTCCGCGGTCCGCCCGGCGCCCAGCGCGGCGGCGACGCGCGCGTAGCCGCGGTCGGCGGGAAAGGGCGCGGGCGTGGTCCAGGCGGTCACGAACCCCACCACAGCGCCGCCGCTCCCATCCCCATCCCCGCTCCCATCCCCGTCCCCGTCCCCGCTCAGCGCCAGCGCGGCCACGAAGCCGGGGCGCGCGGTGTCCCGGGCCAGCCGTTCCGCATAGCCGTCGGCCATGGCCGGGTCCTCGTGCCACGGCGGGCCGGCGAAGGCCTCGGCGTAGGTGCGCCGCACACCGTCCGCACGCGCCAACAGCGCCTCGCCGCAAACCGGTTGGACCCATGCCGTCATGCCGGAACCCCTCGTCTGCCTTCGCATGCGCCGATGCTACGGCTCACCGGCCTCCGCTTTCCCGCCCATTGGGGTCCGCCCGTGGGTCCGTGGGCCCACGCACCGGCGCACATCGCTCATTACGCTCGTGATGACCGACCGTGAGCCGCCCCGCCCCGTGATGCCGCCGACAGGCGACCGGGTCGGTGCACTCGCGTGCACAAGGTTCCTCACGCTCTACCTGACCAGCAGGGCGGTCACCTCTCATCCCGGCATGCGCCCGGGTGACTTCGGGGTGCCCAGACTTTTCTTCATGAGGTGACGTGTCGATGAGTGACGGATTCTTCTACTCGTACCACCTGGGCTGGAACCGCCCCGATGCGGAGTCGCTGCTCGGCGACCTGGAGGCGGCGGGGGTGCGCCCCGATCACCCGGTCACCCGGCGCATCACGCTGACCGGCTCCGGACCCCAGTACGCCGCACCCCACCCCGCCGGGAACACGGGCCGGTCCCGCGTCGCCCAGCACACCGAGACCCAGTCCTGGGTGACACGGGACCAGCTCGTGCTCCTGGCCGGCCTGCAACGCCTGGACCAGGTCGACTTCCTGCTCTGGCTCGGCAGCGGCGCGGAGGTCCCCGCCCGGGTCCGGCGGACCGACGACGGCACGGTCGCACTGCGCTTCCTGCTCGGCGGCCTGAGCCGGGACGAGCGGGAGACGGTCGTCCGCGCGGTGCGGGAGGCGATCGGGCGGGCGTCGGTGCTCTGTGTCGGCTTCGTCGTCGACCGCGAGGGCGCGTCGGCGGCGACCGACTGGAGGGGGTTCATCGAGCAGGGGACGGTGTACTTCGACCACTGGCCGGACACCCTCGCCGTCCGGCCCGAAATAGCCTCCGTACAGCCGCAGTTGTCCGGGGTGAGCTCCTTCGAGCAGTCGCCCTGGGTGGTCTACGGGAGCGACGTGCCCAACCGGTAGCCGACGCGCACGGCCGGCAGGGACGTGAGCCCCTGCCGGCCGTGCCGGGCGCCTGGACGGCGCCCCGGACAACGATGTCTCAGCCGCCGACCCCGGTGCCGGCCAGCACCGCGACGACACCGGCGGCCACGCTGATGCCCCCGAGATAGTCCGTGGCCCCGGCGCCGCCGTCCCGCCAGAAGTACGGTGCGGCCTGCACGGGCTCCGGGTCCGTGTCCTCCATCAGCCGGTCGACGGACAGGCCGACCGCAGCCCCCGTCGCCAGGGTGACGACGGGCATCAGGAAGCCCTCCATGCCGGAGACGTCCCACAGCACCGCGTACCCGTAGCCGAGTGCGGCGAGCGGGGCGCCCAGGGCGGCCGACAGGTACAGCAGGCGCGAGTCGCGCTGCTCCTCGGGGAGGACGCGGGCGGCGGCCAGCACGGCCAGCACGGTGGTGAACACGGCCGGCACGTGCTGCAGCCCGAGCCGCCAGGTGAACACGTCGAGGCGTTCGTCGGTGGCCAGCATGTCGACGAGCCCGCGGGAGATCACGTACCCGGCGATGATGTGCACGACGGCGCCGGTGACCCAGCTGCGGGCCAGCGCGAACACCGCGGCGCCTCTTCCGCCGGAGCCGCCCGCTCTGGTCCGGCCGGGACCGTGCCCCGGGGGCCGGTGCCCCGCGCTTCCGTTCTCCCAGCCGCTGCCACCGTTCACGGTTCTCCCTCTCCGACGCCTGTACCGCTGTCTGTTCCCGCACTGCCGAATCCGGGTGTGGCGAGAGCGTACGGCGGTAAAAGGGCTGTGACCTGGGCCCTTGGCCCCAAGTTCGGGCCCAGGCCACCGGAACGCCCGCCCGGTGGGCGGTATTTGGGTCCGAGGGCCCAAGACGCCCGGCGGCGACGGTCGTTACGGTCTGCCTATGGCATCCATGGGGGATTTGCGTCGTCGGGTTCGCGGGGTGCGTCGCAGTGTGCGGCGTGCCGTGCCGCGCACGGGTGTGCGGCTGCCGTGGGCGGCGCGGGGGCGGCGTGACCGGGGCCAGGGTGCGCTGGAGTACGTGGGCCTGACCCTGGTGGTCGTGGCCATCGTGGGTGCGCTGCTGGCCACGGGCGTGGGGCCGGACCTGGCGAAGAAGTTCGGTGTCGAGGTCTGCAAGGTCACCGGGGGCGGCGACTGCGGTGGCGGCGGCTCACAGGCGCAGGACGGCGGGACGAACGCCGCCGGCGACGGCGACCCGGCCTCGGACAAGAACCCCGACGGCTCGGACAAGTCCCCCGCGCAGATCGACTACGACAAGGCCCTGAAGGACCTTCAGGACGCGCAGAAGGACGAGAAGTCCAACAGCGACAAGGCGATCGAAGCCGCCAAGGAACTCGCCAAGATCCTCGCCGACGAACTCGGCATCACCGACGCCCTGGACTGCATCACCAAGGGCGACATGGGTGCCTGCACCGAGACCCTCATCAACATCCTGCTCAGTCTGATCGGCGGCGCGGTCGGGAAACTCGCCGCGAAGTACGGGGCCCCCTGGAAGTGGAAGAAGGCCTACAAGCTCATCCAGGCCCTCAAGAAGCACGGCGGGGACCTCTACGACGGCCTGAAGGGGCTCATCAAGAGCCGGAAGAAGGTCAAGGACGCCGAGAAGGCCCTCGAGGACGCCGGAAAGAAACTCGACGACGCCAAGAAGCCCAAGAAGGACGACAAACCCGACGAGAAGAAGCCGACCACCTGCCCGGCGAAGCACAGCTTCCTGGCGGGCACCCCGGTCCTCCTCGCCGACGGCCGCACCGTGTCCATCGAGGCCGTACGCCCCGGCGACCTGGTGACCGCCACCGACCCGCTGACCGGCCGGACCGCGGCCCGCCGGGTCGAGCGCACCATCACCACGTACGACGACAAGCACTTCACCCGGCTGACCGTACGGACCGGCGGGGCGTCGGCCGGGCTGACCGCCACGGACACCCACCCGTTCTGGCTGACCGGCGAGGACCGCTGGACGGACGCGGGCGACATCGGCCGCGGCGACGCCCTGCGCACGGACACCGGCTCCACGCTGACCGTCACCGGAGTCACCCGCTACACGCAACGCCAGACGACGTACGACCTCACGGTCGCAGGCGTGCACACCTACTACGTGGGCATCGGCCCCGCGACCGCACTCGTCCACAACAACGACTGCGACATGTCGCCCGAAGAGGTCGAGGCCGCCAACAAGCCCGACGTGGGCGAAGGCGACCCGAAGAAGTTCAAGGACCACTTCCGGGATCACAAGAAGCTGGTCGAGGACGCGCTGGGCACCAAGTACAAGAAGCTCAAGGAGAACGGCCCGCAGTTCCGCACGGACATCGCCAACGCGATCAAGGACGGCACGTTCAAGCTGGTCGGCAAGGGCACGCTGAAGAAGGGCCAGCCCGAGGGACTGATCTATCGTGGCAAGGGCGTCACGATCGTCCTCAAGGAGAACGGTGACTTCTGGACCGCGCTCAAGAGCGGCGAGGGCATGGACACCGGCATCCAGATCACCAAGAAGGTGCCGGTCAAGTAGCCGGCCGGAGCGGGGAGCGGACATGAGCGGTTGGCAGACGGCCGAGAAGGCGTTGCGCGACCACGCCGTCCGCGACGTCCTCCTCCCGGGGTTCCTGGACCGGGACGACGACGTACCCGAGTTCCGCCCGCATCCCCTCGTCGTCTGGCTCCGGCTGGACGAGGGGCTGCTGCGGTTCGAGTCGGTGGGCCAGTTCGACCGGCTGTCCACCTCGGTGGTGGACCGCATCGACTGGAGCGGCATCGACCTGTTCACGGACGCCGAGGACGAGGTCATCGTCGCGAGCTACGGCCAGCAGCACTTCGGGGACGGCCGCGACAGGCTGCACTGCACCGGGCTGCGCGTCTACCGCGCACCGGGCGCGGGCCCGGACGTCTGCACCTGCCTGGCCCTCGACTTCGAGGGCGGGACCACGCTGTTCCTCGACCCCACCTGGACGTTCGGCATCAGAGCCGGCAACGCGGCGGACGAACAGCGCTGGCTGGAGCTGTACGACGAGGCGGGAGCAGCCCTCGCCGCCGATGTGGTCCTGCGCGAGGGGTGAGCGTCAGGGCAGCTTCGCGGCCTGGGCGGCCACGAGTCCGGCCGGCAGCTCCGGGGTCTTCGCCGTCACGAAGTCGGCCACATAGAAGGTCACCACGGTCGACCCGGTCCGCACCAGCTGGAAGACCAGCGGCACCTTGTCGCCCTCGATGCTCCCGGTCACCTGGTAGGCGATGCTCTCCTGCCCGGCCGGCGGCAGCGGAAGCTGCTTGACCTCGGTGTACGTGGACGGGCCGTCCTCGCTCGACGTGCGGAACCCACCCGCGCAGGCCCGCACCGCGTCCCGCACCCCGCGCATCAGCTGCTGCGCGGAGTCCTCGGCGTGCGAGGTGAGGATCTCGGTGACGACCGTCTGGTCGTCCCGGCCCTCCTCCGACTTGTCCATGACGGTACGGAAGACGGTGGCGGCAGGGGCGGGCTCGGGCGCGCCGTTGATCACGGCCACGAGGGGCCGGCAGTCCTTGTTCTCGGACCGCTCCGTACCCGTCTCGTCGCCGCCCTGCATGGGCGTGACCTCGTACGCCGCCACCTCACCGGTGGTCAGCGCGACCCGGGCAAGCCCGGCCTTGTCGAGGACCTCGCCGCTGCTGGTGGGGGTCGAGGTGGGAGAGGGGGCGGCGGACTTGCTCGCGGCCGGCTTCGAGGGCGTGCCCGCGGCCTTGCCGCCGTCCGGCTCGGACTTCTTCCCGTCCGGCCCGCAGGCGACCGCCGCCAGACAGAGCACTGCTGTGGTGGCCGCCATGACTGCCGTACGTGCCTTCTTCACTGACCGCTCCCGCCGATGCCGTTCCCGCAGGGACTCTGCACGGTAACAACCCGGACCCGCAGGTTGCTTGGGCCCACGGGCCCAAGTCACGGCGGTCCCGACCCGAGCAGCGTCCAGGCACCGTACGCCGCCGACGCCACGGCGAGCACGGCGACGACGGCCACCGTACGGGCCGTGGAACGCACCCCGGCCAGCGCGACGGCGGGCGGCAGCAGCAGCGGGAAGGCCGGCATCATCAGCCGGGGCCGTGACCCGAAGTACCCGGAGCCGATCAGCGAGATGACGACGACGGCGATCCCGTACACGAGCACGGGCAGCGGCTGGCGCTGCCGCACGCACAACGACACCAGCCAGCCCAGCGCGGCCAGCGCCGCGCACAGCCCGAGCATGCCGGGCAGCGGCAGGCCGACGATGAACGACGCGAGCGCCGCGCCGCCGTCGATGCTGTTGCCCCACTGCGCCTGGACGTCGAAGTAGGCGAACGCGCTGCCCTCGCGCACCGCGACGAACACCACGTACCCGAGCCAGCCGAGCGGCGCGATGGCCACCCCGAGCAGCATGCGGCCGTTGCGGCGGACGATGCCGTCGGTGGCACCCGCCCGGTACTCCCGTACGAGGGTGACGGCGGCGGTGATCGCGAGCGCGGCGATCAGCGCGGCGGCGGAGGGCCGGGTCAGCCCGGCGAGCACGCACAGCGCGCCCGCCACGATCCACCGCCGGGTCAGCACGGCGTACAGCGACCAGGCGGCGAGCGCGGTGAACAGGGTTTCGGTGTACGCCATCGACTGGACGAACGCCGTCGGGTACACGCCCCACAGCGCGGCCAGCAGCACCCCCGCCCGGTTCCCGTACAACCGCGCCCCGACCGCGAAGATCCCCCAGGCGGCGATCAGCCCGGCCACCCACGCGACCAGCAGCCCGGCGCCGGCGAGGCCGAACGGTGTCACCGCCGCGATGCCGCGCTCCAGCGCGGGCAGCAGCGGGAAGAAGGCGAGATCGGAGTGGACGCCCCCGTCCGGGAGCGTGACCGAGTACCCGTACCCGTTCTCGGCGACCCGCTGGTACCAGACGGAGTCCCAGCGCTCCGAGAGCAGATGCAGCGCGTCCTTCCCGTCCGCCGAAGCGGCGACCCAGAACACGACGAGCCCGACGACCCGCACCGCGGCGTACGCACCGAGCGCGGGGGTGACCTGGGAGGAGGGGGCGGGGGGCATAAGACCGATTATGTCTGCCGCGGCTTGGTCGCCCCGGTCCGGGTGGCGGGGTTCCGTCCTCAATCGCCGGACGGGCTTGGTGTGTGCGGGTGCTCCGCGACCCGGGGGCGCCTGCCCGGTGGGTGGGGGTCCGGGGCCCCTCCGGGGCGTCTCCTCAAACGACGAACGTTTCCAGTCCCACGCGAACGAACCCCGGTATCCGTTCGTCGTCCTGCGGGGACTCCCCTGCACGGCCCCGGACCCGGCCGCCTTGCGTCTGCGGCGTTCGTACCGTCGGCGTTCAGACGCATGGCGGGCCGGGTGGGGGCGTGCAGGGGGGTCCCCGCAGAAAAATGGCGTACTACCCGGCCCCCGCAACGTCTCCGGTTGCCACGCCAGTTTTTGAGGAGACGCCCCGGAGGGCCCCCACCCCCACCCACCGGACAGAGGCGAACCTCGCGGGGGACCCGCACCCAAGCCCGTCCGGCGATTGAGGACGGAACCCCGCACCACAGAACCCCGCACCCCTTCAGCCGGGCTGCGTGATCCGCACCTGCGTACCGGGCCGCAGCCCCCACCCCGCCATCGCACCGGCCTCCGACTCGATCACATGCCGGGCCCGCAGCCGGGGCAGCCCCAGCCGGCCGGGCTTCATCGTGTGGACTGCCACGACGTTGAACTTCCGGTCGAGGTAGGCCACATCGATCGTGAACCGCATCCGGAAGGAGTGCACGCTTCCGCACGGCGTGATCATCAGGGCCCCGTCGACACCGTCCTGACCGAGCAGCCCCCGGGTCCGGTGCCGGTACGAGGCCGCTATCCGCAGCGGCACCTCGGTCTCCCGCTCCCCGTCCCGGTCCGTGATCGTCAGCGTGCCTGTTCCATTGCGCCATCGAGCCATGGCCAAGACGGTAGCGCCAGGTGACGGCCTCTGGGCCCGTATCGGCCGGGAGTGGGCCCCAGGGCCCATGACCCGTGCTCACGGGCCGCCTAGGGTCGATGCCGTGTACGCCATGCTGATAGGGGTCGCCGCCCTCTGGGGTGCCGCGACCGGACTGCTGGTCCCGCGCGCCGCCTACCGGTTCTCCGTCGAACCGGACGACGCATGGCGGGACACCTGCCCCGCCGGCCACGCCCTCACCGGGCGCGGCCGCGGCTGGCTGGGCTCCACGCGCTGCGCGACCTGCGCCGAGGTGGGCGCGGCCGTCTCCGTGCGCAGCGCCGCCGGGCCGGAGGACGAGCCCGTCGAGGAGCCGTCCGCCGACGGGTCCGGGGGTGCCTCCGGTGCCGTGTACGCCCCGCATCTCCTCGCTCCCGTCGTCACCGCCCTCGGCTGTGCCGCGCTCGCCGCGACGACCGGGACGCGTCCCGAGCTCGTCGTGTGGCTGCTGCTGGCCCCCGTCGCGGTGCTTCTCGCGGCGATCGACCGGCGCGTCCACCGGCTGCCCGACCGGCTGACGCTGCCGGCCGCGGCGGCGGCCGCCGGTCTCCTCGGGATCGCGGCGCTGCTGCCGGAGCACGGCGGTGCCTGGCTGTCCGCGCTGTTCGGCGGTGCCGCTCTCGGTGTCTTCTACTTCGTGCTGTTCCTCATCAACCCGAACGGGATGGGCTTCGGGGACGTGAAGCTCGCCCTGTCGCTGGGTGTCACGCTCGGCTGGTACGGCTGGCCGGTCGTCTTCGTCGGCGGGTTCGCCGGGTTCCTGTTCGGTGCGGTGTACGGGCTGGGGCTGGTGGCGTTGCGGCGGGCGGGGCGCAAGACGGGCATCCCGTTCGGCCCGTTCATGATCGCGGGCGCGCTGCTGGGCATCCTGTTCGGCGGCCTGGCCGTCTGAGCCGTTCGGCCGCTCCAGGGCCGGGGGCACCGTATTGCGGTCGCGCCCGGAGGGGCCCGGCTGCGACCATCCCCGTATGAGCGATACCCCCGATGACGTGCAGGCGGCCGCGGCGGAGCGTGCCCGCTTCGAGGCCCTGGTCGCCGAGGCGGACTTCGTGTCCGTGGCCGGCTGGGACTTCTCCTGGCTGGACGGCCGGGCCACCGAGGAGCGGCCCTCCTGGGGTTACGCCCGTGCCATGGCGGAGCGCCTGGGCCGGGCGAGTGCGGCGCTCGACGTCCAGACCGGGGGCGGTGAGGTGCTCGCGTCCGCGCCGGAGCTGCCGCCGCTGACCGTCGCCACCGAGGGCTGGCCGCCGAACGTGGCCCGCGCCACCGCCCTGCTGCATCCGCGCGGTGCCGTGGTGGTCGCCGACGAGGACAAGCCGCCGCTGCCGTTCGGTGACGCGGCGTTCGACCTGGTGGTCAGCCGCCATCCGGTGACCACATGGTGGGACGAGATCGCCCGGGTCCTGGCCCCCGGCGGTACGTACTTCTCGCAGCAGGTCGGCCCGGCCAGTGTCTTCGAACTCGTCGAGTACTTCCTCGGCCCGCAGCCCGCGGAGGTGCGCGCCGGCCGCGATCCGGAACAGGCACGGGCCGCTGCCGAGGCGGCGGGGCTCGACGTCGTCGACCTGCGGTTCGAGCGGCTGCGTACCGAGTTCTTCGACATCGGAGCGGTCGTCTACTTCCTGCGGAAGGTGATCTGGATGGTGCCCGGCTTCACCGTCGGGCAGTACCGGGAGCAACTTGCCGCGTTGCACCACCGGATCGAGACAGAAGGCCCGTTCGTCGCCCACACCACCCGTTTTCTGATCGAGGCCCGCAAACCGGGGTGAGGGTGAACCTCCTTCCCGCGCCCGAAGGATGGCACTCTGGACGCTGAGCGCACGGGGAAGGAGCAGGCCATGAGGGTCGGCAACGACGAGGAAGCGGCCCGCGGCCCGCGACAGGGGAACTCCGAATGGCTCAGGGGCGCCAGGGTCGTCGGCGTCCTCGGCATCTTCTACCGGCCCGAGGGGCGCATGGGGGAACCGGAGGCGGTCGCCTTCCTGCTGGCCGACGGTCAGTCGGTGGTCCTGACGTGCGCGTCCGACGGCACCTTGCACGTCGGGGCGGGCACCTGGCCGCAGCTGCCCGACTGGTGCGTGCCCGCCGCCCAGTGGGAGTTCGCCGCGATGGCGCGGCTGCCGCAGCCGCCCGACGGCGGCTGGACGGTGCAGTGCACCGAGGAGCGCAGGGACGAGCGCGGCGAGGTGCACGAGGCCGTCATCCGCTGCGAGGGCGGCCGCTTCGTGGTGACGGGCGGCGACACCGTGGGCATCCGTTTCACCCGGGGGCACCGGGGCGCGGCCGCGGCCACCTGACGGCGCGCGGCCCGGGCCGGTCCCGGGATCTGTCCGGGCGGCCGAGGCGGACCGGGACGCCGGGGGAGCAGAGGACGCTGACGGGGGCGCCGCACGGGGCGGGCAGCCCCGCCGCCTCGATGAGGTTCTCCTCGCAGGCGAGGAGTTCGGCGCGGTGCAGGGGCCAGCGCGGGTGGTCGTTGGGCAGATAGGCCGTCGAGCCGAGGAACGTGTTGTGCAGCCCCCAGCGGGCGGTGAGGAAGTACTCCAACTCGGTCGGTGACTCGATGCGTTCGCCGGTGCGTACGGTGAGGCGGCTGCGCGCCCCGCGCGGGCCGGGCATCCGGCGCGAGCTGGTGTAGGTGACGGTGTCGCCGGTGGTGTCGATGCTCATCCGGGACCATGCGTACGGCAGGCCGAAGCCGACCCGGCCCAGAGCCACGGGGATCAGCCGCGACGCGTCCATCGACCGGAAGACGACTCCGCGCCGTCCCCGGGCGTCGACGGAGTACAGGCGGACGTTGGTCTCGGGGAACGATCCGAGGTAGGGCACGCCCGGCAGTCCGAGCCATCCGACGCGGTGCATGCGGAAGGCCACCAGTCCGACGTACGTGACCCCGTCGACGGTGTCGGGAACGGTCCCTTCGGGCAGCAGCCCGGCCACCGTCTCCGGGTCGGCGGCCCAGTGCACGAAGCAGAGATCGAGCCACTGCTGGGTGAGCAGCGGGCGGCGAAGGTCACCGGGGGCGTCGGGGGTGATGGGCGCGGGCATCGTCACGGACCAAGGGTGGCACGGCCGCCCGACACCGCGAGAGCCCCGCGCGCAGCCAAAGGCGATGCCCCGAACGCCGCCCCCCCGGCCGCGCGCGAGCCCTATGCGTGGCCCCCCACCGTCACCTTCCCCACCGTCAGTTCCGGCTTCCCCTCCAGTACCTCGCCCACCCGTGCCACCTGCTGCTCCAGCTCCTGGAGCTGCCCGGCGGTCATCGGCGCGAGAGGTTCCACCGTCACCGCGATCCGCCGGCCCGAGCGGCGCTGGTGCCACACCCCGGCCACGGTGCCGTCGATCAGCAGCACCGGGAAGTTCCCCGCCTGGCCGCCCGCCAGCGCGCGGGTGTACGCGGCGCCGGGGAAGAGCTTCTCGCGGGGCTGGGAGGCGATGACGAAGGCGTCGAAGTAGGGGAGGAGCCGCACCCCGTGCACCGGCCGTGCGGGGAAGGCGGTGTCACCGGTCGTTACCCAGGCCGTGCCGCCGTCCTCGTCCGTCACCTCCTCGATGGTGCCGTCCGCCGCCAGATGGGCGAACAGGCCGGCGGCCCAGCGGGGGGACACCGCCAGCCAGCGGGCGAAGTGCTGCGCGGTGGCGGGGCCGTAGGCGTACAGATAGCGGCGGACGAGCGCGGTGAGCGCGGCCGGTCCGTCGAGCGGGGTGACGTCCGGCCGGGTGTAGGTGACCTTGCGGCCGCGGTCCTGGCCGAAGGAGAGGAGCCCGCGGTGGGACGCCAGGTGTGTCACCTGCCGCCAGCGCGGCCACAGCGTCTGGAAGGCGGGTACCACCGGCTCGCCGGCCCAGGCCCCGGCGCGGGCGACGACCGCGTCGGTGAGCTCGTCGACGGTCAGCTCCGCACCGGTCAGCGCCTCTCCGATCGCGGCGAGCACCTCCTCGGTCTGCTCCGGCGTCATCCGTACGCCTTCCGGGTGGGCGCTGCGGCCCACTGGCAGGGCGGACAACGCGCCCGTCCACAGATCGAGTTCGGCCGCTGACACCAGATGGACCGTGCCGCGCGGCCCGAAGGTCTTGACCAGGGTGCGGTCCGTCCACAGCGCCTTGCGCACGTCGGCGCGGGTCAGCTCGCGGCTCCGCAGCCCCACGGAGAGCTCGGCGGCGGACAGGACCTGGGCGTGCGCGGCGGGCATCGACTCGACGATGCCGGCCGGGGCTGCGGCGAGCGGGACGGCCAGGCCCTGGCGCTCCATCCGGCGGGTGTTCGCTCCGGACCAGGCCGCGGTCGGGGTGCGTCTCGTCATGCTGCGCAAGCTACCGGCCCATCAGGTCAGTTGTTGTCCCATATCCGGCCCCTGCGGCTCCTGCGGACACAGGCGGCCGGGCCCGCGGGCGGCCGCCGGTGACCGGAATGTGCACATCCTGTGTACGTCCTGGGGGCCGTTCGGGCGTCAAGGCGGCGCCGGAGGGCGTCCGTGCAGCTCCAGGCCCTGTGGAGGGCCGGATTCCGTGCCCGCAGCGGAGTCCCGCACATTCGGAGAGTAATTATTTCGTGGCGTGGCACGCAGCATCACTTACGAAGGGTTATGGTGGAAACCCCCCCTCGGGCCGGTCCGTAACCCCCCCCACGGACCGGCCCGTTTTTTTGTGCCCCGGTACTGCCGGGTCCGTACCGCGACCGCGGACGTGAGCCCCGGGCAGTCCGTTCAGGCCCGTCCGGCCCAGATGTTGGTGCCCGCGGTGTCCACGGCGAAGGTGTCGATCTCCTTCAACTCCGCGTCCGACAGCGTCGGCCCTGCCAGCGCCGCCACGTTCTCCTCCAGCTGCTTCACGCTCGACGCGCCGATCAGAGCCGACGTCATACGGCTGTCCCGCAGCACCCAGTTGAGGGCCAGCTGGGCGAGCGACTGGCCGCGGCGCTGCGCGATGTCGTTCAGCCCGTTCAGCCGGCGGACCACCTCGTCGGAGAGCAGGTCCGGGTTCAGGGACTTGCCCTGCGTGGCGCGCGAACCCTCCGGGATGCCCTTCAGGTACTTGCCGGTCAGCAGGCCCTGCGCGAGCGGCACGAAGGAGATGCAGCCCATGCCGGCCGCCTCCAGGGTGTCCAGCAGCCCGTCGCTCTCGGTCCAGCGGTTGATCATCGAGTAGGACGGCTGGTGGATCAGGGCCGGCACGCCCATCTCCTTCAGCAGCCGGGCCGCCTCGGCGGTCTGTGCGGAGTTGTACGAGGACACCCCCACGTACAGCGCCTTGCCCTGCCGGACGGCGGAGGCGAGCGCCCCCATCGTCTCCTCCAGCGGAGTGTCCGGGTCGAAGCGGTGCGAGTAGAAGATGTCGACGTAGTCGAGCCCCATCCGCTTCAGCGAGGCGTCGAGCGACGACAGGAGGTACTTGCGCGAACCCCACTCGCCGTACGGCCCGGGGTGCATGTCGTACCCCGCCTTGGTGGAGACGATCAGCTCGTCGCGGTACGGCGCGAAGTCCTGGCGGAAGAGCTTCCCGAAGTTGAGCTCGGCGGAGCCGGGCGGCGGGCCGTAGTTGTTGGCCAGGTCGAAGTGGGTCACGCCGAGGTCGAAGGCGCGGCGCAGGATGGCGCGCTGCGCGTCGAGGGAGCGGTCGTCGCCGAAGTTGTGCCAGAGGCCGAGCGAGACGGCCGGGAGCTTGAGGCCGCTGCGGCCGGTGCGGCGGTACTCCATGGAGTCGTAGCGCGAGGCGGCGGCACCGTAGGGGAAGGCGGAGGAAGAGGAATCAGTCACGTTTCCCTCCTTATCACGGACTTGTGACAGGGCGGGTTGGGCCGGTGCGGCGCCTGCGCAGTAATGTGGCCCCTTCGGGACTGCCAAGGCACGGCGGGGCGATCGCCCCCTTCCGGTGCGGCGATCCCCAGGGGGACGACCCCGGACCCCGGGCATAGGGGCGGGCGGGCCCGCACGGAACCGAGAGGTGGACTCAGTGAACTTGCGCGACCTGGTGTACGGGCTCTACGCACGCCGGGTGGAGGCCCGCCTCGATCACGCCCAGGTGCCCAAGCACATCGGTGTCATCCTCGACGGGAACCGGCGCTGGGCGAAGGCGTCCGGCGGCACCGCCGCGCAGGGGCACCAGGCCGGTGCGGACAAGATCAAGGAGCTCCTCGGCTGGTGCAGTGAGACCGATGTCGAGGTCGTCACCCTGTGGATGCTGTCCACGGACAACTTCGACCGGCCCGAGTCCGAGCTCATCCCGCTGCTCGGCATCATCGAGAACACCGTGCGCGACCTGGTGGCGGACGGCCGCTGGCGGGTCCACCACGTCGGCACCCTCGATCTGCTGCCCGCGCACACCCAGACGGTCCTCAAGGAGGCCGAACAGGCGACGGTCGGGGTCGACGGGATACTGGTCAACGTCGCCGTCGGCTACGGGGGCCGCCAGGAGATCGCGGACGCGGTGCGCTCCCTGCTCCTCGACCACTCCGCCAAGGGCACCTCCTTCGAGGACCTGGCGGAGATCGTCTCCACCGACCTGATCTCCGAGCACCTCTACACCCGCGGGCAGCCCGACCCGGACCTGGTGATCCGGACCAGCGGCGAGCAGCGTCTGTCGGGCTTCATGCTCTGGCAGAGCGCGCATTCGGAGTACTACTTCTGCGAGGTCTTCTGGCCGGCGTTCCGCCGCGTGGACTTCCTGCGGGCGCTGCGCGACTACGCGGCCCGCCACCGCCGCTACGGAGGCTGATTCCGCAGGGTTCTCCGGCCCCGGCGGTGTTCCCGGCCGGTCCGGCATCCCGGTCCCGTCCGCCGTCCGGGGACGGAACCCCCCAGGTGGTGCGCCCTCACCCACGGTCACGGGCCACCGCACCCCGCTCACCCCACCGGCCCCGGTCGGCATGGCTTGGCTTGTTCGAGGGCATATCCCTGACAGGTCGACGTCCGGTCACCAACCAGGCGGACGTCGTGTCCAAGTGAGCGGCATGGAGTCCGTTCGCCCGGGAGGCCCTTTGCACACGAAGGACCGTACATACAGTGCGTCCGACGCGGAGGGCCGGCGCTCGGCCCGCGCAAGGTGGCCGCAGCCCGGTCCGTCCTCTCCCATTGGGATGCTCCGCGACGCCGTCGCACCCCAACCTCGTCCGAGGGGGTACGTCCTTCCGTGGTGACCAGCACAAAGCGCCGCATGCCCGACAGGCGCACCTATGTTCTCGACACCAGCGTCCTGCTGGCCGATCCGAACGCCATGGCCCGCTTCGACGAGCACGAAGTCGTGCTCCCGATCGTCGTGGTCACGGAACTGGAGGCCAAACGGCACCATCCGGAGCTCGGGTACTTCGCCCGGCAGGCCCTGCGCCTGCTGGACGACTTCCGGGTCCGGTACGGCCGGCTGGATGCCCCGATCCCCCTCGGGGATCTGGGCGGGACGCTGCGCGTCGAACTCAACCACTCCGATCCCGGCGTCCTTCCCGCCGGCTACCGGTTGGGGGACAACGACTCACGGATTCTCGCGGTCGCACGCAATCTCCAGGCCGAGGGGTACGACGTCACGGTCGTCTCCAAGGACCTGCCGCTGCGCATCAAGGCCTCGTCGGTCGGACTCCTCGCCGAGGAGTACCGGGCGGAACTCGCCATCACCGACTCCGGCTGGACGGGGATGTCCGAACTTCCCCTCTCGGCCGAACAGGTGGATCTGCTCTTCACCGAGGAGACGCTGTACGTCCCCGAGGCCGCGGACCTGCCCGTGCACACGGGCCTGGTCCTCCAGTCCGAACGGGGCAAGGCGCTCGGCCGGGTGACGCCCGAGGGCAATGTCCGTCTGGTCCGCGGCGACCGGGAGGCCTTCGGCATCCACGGCCGCAGCGCCGAGCAGCGCATCGCCCTGGACCTCCTCCTGGACCAGGAGGTCGGCATCGTGTCGCTGGGCGGCCGGGCCGGCACCGGAAAGTCGGCGCTGGCGCTCTGCGCGGGCCTCGAAGCCGTGCTGGAGCGAGGCCAGCACAAGAAGGTGATGGTCTTCCGTCCGCTGTACGCGGTCGGCGGGCAGGAGCTCGGCTATCTCCCCGGCAGCGAGGCCGAGAAGATGAGCCCCTGGGCCCAGGCCGTCTTCGACACCCTCTCGGCCGTCTCCGGCCGTGAGGTGATCGAGGAAGTGCTGGGGCGCGGCATGCTGGAGATCCTGCCGCTCACCCACATCAGGGGCCGCTCCCTGCACGACGCCTTCGTGATCGTCGACGAGGCCCAGTCGCTCGAACGGAACGTCCTGCTGACCGTGTTGTCCCGGATCGGGTCGAATTCCCGGGTGGTGCTCACGCATGACGTGGCCCAGCGGGACAACCTCAGGGTCGGCCGGTACGACGGTGTGGTCGCCGTGGTCGAGAAGCTGAAGGGGCACCCGCTCTTCGCGCATGTGACGCTCACGCGTTCGGAGCGTTCCCGTATCGCCGCACTGGTGACCGAAATGCTGGAGGAAGGCCAGATCTGATACGGCTTGGGAGAGTTGATGCCGCCCGGCGAGCGAAGGAGCTTAGCCGGGCGGCATCGTGTTGCGGCACCATTTCCGTAATTCATGTGCTCCAAACGAGGTGTGAGCTTTCACACGCAACGGAGAATTGCTTCCACGTGTCCCGTTCCGGCAGAGTCTTGCTTCCGTCAGGCCCCGCATACGGCACACCGGCACCTCCAGAGGTGCCACGCACCACACAACTCAACAACCGCCGTCCGTATGCCGCCCGCGAGCACCACGCGGCGCTCCCCCCGGGGAGTGCCCACCGGGCCCGTGCCTCCCGTGACCCAAGCAGTAGGGAGGCCAGTGTCCAGGGGCACGATTGCGCCCGCGAGGTCACCTAAGCGGGCGATGCTGGAAGGACACCGTGTGAGCCGGATCTCGGTCCGGGGGTTCGCCGTGGCATCTGCCACAGCCGTAACCACCGTAGGCGCCGTCGTGGGCGTTGCATCGGGCAGCACTCCCGCTGCCGACGACAACAACTTCGAGGCGACCGCAGCCGACACCACGCTGCTCGCAGACATCCCCGCGGGCCAGCAGGCCCAGGTGCAGACCGCATCGCTGACCCAGCAGGCCGACGCCCAGGCGTCCGCGGCCGACGAGGCAGCGAAGAAGTCCGCCGAGGAATCAGCCCGTGTGCAGGCCGCCAAGGACGCCAAGTCCAAGAAGGCGGCGGCCGAGGACAGGCTGGAGAAGGAGCGCAAGGAGAAGGCGGAGCGCGCCGAGCGCGCCAGCCGCTCCGAGGTCCGCAGCGCTTCCGCGTTCGCGACGCAGGGCTCGTACAGCGTGGCCGAAGTCCAGGCGATGGCTCGTCAGATGATTCCCGGCGACCAGTTCCAGTGCTTCAGCAACATCGTGAACCACGAGTCGAGCTGGAACTACCGCGCGAGCAACGCCTCCTCCGGTGCCTACGGCCTCGTCCAGGCGCTGCCCGGCTCGAAGATGGCGTCCGCCGGTGCCGACTGGCAGACCAACCCGGCCACGCAGATCAAGTGGGGCCTCAACTACATGGACAGCCGTTACGGCAGCCCGTGCGGTGCCTGGTCCTTCTGGCAGGCCAACCACTGGTACTAGAACCTTCCGAGGTTCAGGCCTCAACCTCGCGAAGCCCCTCGCCGTCCTACGGTGGGGGGCTTCGCGCGTGTACGGTCGGGCGGAGCCGTTCCCGGGGGGAGCGGTGGGGAGAGCGGACGGGGGTAGAGGGACGGTTATGTCGAAACTGCCGGGGTGGCTCGGACAACTGGGCGCTGAACTGACCAAGCTGGGCGATCGCCTGGAAGAACGACGCGCCGAAGCGGCGGACGAGGACGACGACACCGCACGCGGGAAGCCGTCGGCGAAGTCCGCCGGATCCGCGTCCGGTGAGGGCGACGACGGTTCGGGTGCGGCCGATCATGTGCCGCCGCCGCCCGCGTACGCCCCCTCCGTCGCGGCACGCCCCGATCCGGTCGCCGCGATCCCCTGGGGGATGCGGGTCGCGGCCGAGGCCGGCTGGCGGCTCCTGGTGCTGGCCGGCACCCTCTGGGTGCTCATGCGGGTCATCAGCGCGGTGCAGCTGGTGGTGCTGGCGTTCGTCGGCGCGCTGCTCGTCACCGCGATGCTCCAGCCGACCGTCGCCCGGCTGAGGCGTTACGGTCTCCCGCGCGGGCTGGCCACCGCCGTCACGGCGATCCTGGGCTTCGTCATCATGGGCCTGGTCGGCTGGTTCGTGGTCTGGCAGGTCATGGACAACATCGACACCCTCTCCGACAAGGTGCGGACCGGGATCGACGACCTGAAGAACTGGCTCCTGGACAGCCCGTTCCATGTGACCGACAAGCAGATCAACGACATAGCGAAGAACCTCAGCGACACCGTCGGCACCAACACGGAGGCGATCACCTCCGCCGGGCTCCAGGGCGTCACCGTCATGGTGGAGCTGCTGACCGGGATGCTCCTGGCGATGTTCTCCACGCTGTTCCTGCTGTACGACGGCAAGCGGATCTGGCACTGGGTGCTCAAGCTCGTGCCCGCCCAGGCCCGGCCGGGTGTCGCGGGCGCCGGCCCGCGTGCCTGGCGGACCCTGACCGCCTATGTGCGGGGCACGGTGATAGTCGCCATGATCGACGCGATCTTCATCGGTCTCGGGATCTTCTTCCTCGATGTGCCGATGGCCGTTCCGCTGGCCGTCTTCATCTTCCTGTTCGCCTTCATCCCGCTCGTCGGAGCGGTGGTGTCCGGGGCGCTGGCGGTGGTCGTCGCGCTCGTCACCCAGGGCGTGTTCACGGCACTGCTGGTGCTGGCCGTGGTCCTCGCGGTCCAGCAGATCGAGGGCCACATCCTCCAGCCGTTCATCCTGGGCCGCGCGGTGCGCGTGCACCCGCTGGCCGTGGTGCTCTCGGTGGCCGCGGGCGGCATGATCGCCGGCATCGGCGGTGCGGTCGTCGCGGTGCCGCTGGTGGCGGTGACCAATACGGTGGTCGGCTATCTGCGGACGTACGGGCAGGAGGAGTCCCGCCGGCACTCGCCGCCGCCGCACGGCTCGACGTCACTGGACGCGGCGCCCACGCCCGCGCCCGGAGCGCCGCCCGAGGAGACCGACGAAGGCACCGACGAGGAACCGGCGGCCGCGGAGGCGCCGAAGCAGGTCTGACGTCCCGAACGGACACACGAACGAGGACACATGAAGAAGGGCCCCCGGGACGGTCGGTCGTCCTGGGGGCCCTTCTCGTATCAGGGGTACCGCGGGTGCTACTCGGCGAGGACTGCCTCGGCGTCGAGGGTCACACCGACCGCCTGGATCACCGAGGCGATCTTGACGGCTTCCTGGATGGTCTCACGGTCCACGCCGGCCTTGCGCAGCACCTGCTCGTGGGAGTCCAGGCACTGGCCGCAGCCGTTGATCGCGGAGACGGCGAGCGACCACAGCTCGAAGTCGACCTTCTCCACGCCCGGCTTGCCGATCACGTTCATCCGCAGGCCCGCACGGAGGTTCCCGTACTCCGGGTCCGACAGCAGGTGCCGGGTCCGGTAGAACACGTTGTTCATCGCCATGACGGCGGCGGCCGACTTCGCGGCGGTGTACGCCTCCGCGGAGAGGTTGGCCTTCGCCTCCGGCTCCAGCTCGCGCAGCACCTTCGGCGAGCGCGAGGCGATCGCGCAGGCGAGGACGGTGCCCCAGAGCTGCTGCTGCGGCAGTTCGCTGTTCCCGATGACCGAACCGAGGTTCAGCTTCAGGTCCTTGGCGAAGTCCGGAACGGCGGCCTTCAGTTCGTCGAGTGCCATGTCGGTGTCAGCTCACTCGCCCGAGAGGAGCGCGACCGGGTCCAGGGTGGTCTCGCCCTTGGTCCAGTTGCAGGGGCACAGCTCGTCGGTCTGCAGGGCGTCGAGGACCCGCAGGACCTCCTTGGGGTTACGGCCCACGGAACCGGCGGTCACCATCGTGAACTGGATCTCGTTGTTCTGGTCGACGATGAAGACGGCGCGCTGCGCGAAGCCGTCCTCGCCCTCGATGCCGAGGTCACGCATGAGCTCGTGCTTCGAGTCGGCCAGCATCGGGAAGGGCAGGTCGGTCAGGTCCGGGTGGTCCTTGCGCCAGGCGTGGTGCACGAACTCGGAGTCACCGGAGAAGCCGAGGATCTGCGCGTCCCGGTCGGCGAACTCCTCGTTCAGCTTGCCGAACGCGGCGATCTCGGTGGGGCACACGAAGGTGAAGTCCTTCGGCCACGCGAAGACGATCTTCCACTGACCCTCGTAGGTCTTGTGGTTGATCTGCTCGAACTCCTTGCCGCTCTCCAGCGAAACACAAGCGGTCAGGTCGAACTCGGGGAACTTGTCACCGACAGTGAGCACGCGCTCTCCTTGCAGCGTAGGAATTCCCTTTTTGGGGGAGTTCCTGAGGGTTGGACGGTGTCCACCTTGGCACAGAGTGCATTGATCACGGAAATAGCTACACTCGGTCGTGATGATCGGAGGTGCCTATCAGTGGTGCAAGGTAATCAGGGCAACCGGCCCAAACAGCCCAGCCTCGCGCAGCTTCGCGCCTTCGCCGCCGTGGCGGAGCATCTGCACTTCCGGGACGCCGCGGCAGCAATCGGGATGAGTCAGCCCGCGCTCTCCGGGGCCGTGTCCGCGCTGGAGGAGGCACTGGGTGTCCAGCTCATAGAGCGCACGACGCGCAAGGTGCTGCTCTCGCCCGCCGGGGAGCGGCTCGCGGTGCGGGCCCGGGTGGTGCTGCACGCCGTCGGCGCGCTGATGGAGGAGGCCGAGGCGGTCCGGGCGCCCTTCACCGGAGTGCTGCGGCTCGGGGTGATCCCGACCGTCGCCCCGTATCTGCTGCCGACCGTGCTGCGGCTGGTCCACGACCGCTACCCGGACCTCGACCTCCAGGTGCACGAGGAGCAGACCTCCTCGCTGCTGGAGGGGCTGGCCGCCGGGCGGCTGGACCTGCTGCTGCTCGCGGTGCCGCTCGGGGTGCCGGGGGTGACGGAACTCCCGCTCTTCGACGAGGACTTCGTGCTGGTCATGGAGCGCGACCACTGGCTCGGCGGGCGGCAGGACATTCCCCGCGAGGCGCTGCGGGAGCTGCCGCTGCTGCTGCTCGACGAGGGGCACTGCCTGCGCGACCAGGCGCTCGACATCTGCCGCGAGGCGGGACGCACCGAGGGTGCGCCGGTCACCACGACCGCGGCCGGGCTCTCCACCCTGGTGCAGCTGGTGGCCGGGGGGCTGGGGGTGACGCTGCTGCCGCGGACCGCGGTGACGGTCGAGACCGCCCGCAACGACGCGCTGGCCACCGGGTACTTCGCGGATCCGGCGCCCGCGAGGCGGGTGGCGCTGGGGATGCGGACCGGGGCCGCCAGACACGAGGAGTTCGAGGAGTTCGCGGCGGCGCTGCGCGGGGCGATGGCGGCGCTGCCGGTACGCGTGGCGACGGCCGGCCGGGCCTGAGTCAGGGGCTCCTGAGTCAGGGGTCCGGCCGGCCGTCGTGGGCGCTACTCGCTGCGCAGCCCCTCCGGGCGCATCATGCGCCACAGCGGCGGCAGGGACAGCAGGGTGACCAGCAGGATGAGCGCCGCGCCCGCCCCCGCCAGCGGCAGGAACAGCCACCAGCCGGACACCTGTTTGCCGACCATCCAGCACAGGGTGGCACCGAGCGCGAGACCGCCGGCCACCGCCACCACGAGCCCGATGACCACCGGGATCGCGGTCTGCCACAGCACCGACCAGCCGAGCGTGACCCGCCGGGTGCCGAAGGCGACCAGGACCGACAACAGCCGCTTGCGCTCGCGCAGTTGCTCCAGCTGGGAGACCAGCATGGACGCGGCGATCAGCAGCAGCGTGGCGGTCGCGCCGACCTGGAGGCCGGTCTGGATGCTCGCGTACTGCCGGTCGCGCTCGACCGAGGTCATGGTGACCACGCGCATCCCGGGATCGATCCGCGCCGCCGTGTTGCGTACGTACTCGGCGGCGTCCGGGACGTGTTCGTCGTAGCGGATCTGCGCGATGGTCTGGGCTCCCGGCAGGGTCGCCGCGTCGATCGCGCCGGGCGTGACCATGATCCCCCAGCGTTCCTCGCCGAGCGGGTCGGGCCGGGTCAGGACGGTCCGGGTGCCGGTGGGCAGCGTCCAGCGCAGCGGCTTGCCCCGGCCGTAGCTGTCGAACTCGAGCACCTCGCCCTTGCGGGCGGTCTCGTCGACCCAGTCGGCCTGTCCCTTGTCCCTGGGGTGGACGACGAAGGTGTCGCCGTCCCGGCAGGACGTGATCCGGGCGAGCTCGCGCAGGGTCGCGCAGTCCCCGACGCTGAACGAGGTGGTGGGCTGGATCTCGTCGCCCGAGTACTTCCCCGGCTTGGTGGCGTACGCCTCGACGGTGCCGACGACCCTGGTGACGCCCTTGGTGGCGCGGAGCTCCTTGATCGTGTGCAGGGCGGCGTCGCCCCTGACGATCTCGGACGCGGCGTAGATCTGGGCGCGGGACGGGTCCTGGCCGGTGATCCTGTTGAAGTCGTCGTTCATCGCGGCGAACAGCATCTGCAGGGCCACCGCGCCGGCCACGGCGACGGTGACGCCGCTGACCGCACGGGAGGCCGCCCCGCTGCTCAGCTGGAGCCGGCGGGTGGCCAGCTGCCAGGGCACCGGTCCGCCGCGCAGCCTCTTGACGCAGGCCTCGACCAGCCAGGGCAGCAGCAGCGCCAGCCCGACGAGGACGAGCACCGCGCCTCCGGCGACCGGATACGGGTTGACGGGGCTGTACTCGTCGATCCTGCCGCCGAGTCCGAAGACCACGAGTCCGGCGACCGGCAGCAGCAGCCGCCACCAGAGGCGGCGCTTGCGGCTGCGGCTGTTGCGTACGACTCCGAGCGGCTCGATGACCACGGAGCGCATGGCCACCAGGGTGACGAGCACCGCGGTGAGCGGAACCGCGAGGGCGATGAGCACGCAGAGCCGGAGGTCGGGGGCCAGGTCGGCCGGGAAGGCACTGACGTCCCAGATCTCGACGTACCCGACGAACTGGCGCCCCGTCAGGAACAGGGCCAGCCCGATGAGGAGGCCGAGCACCGAGCCGAAGAGCGCCTCACCGGCCGCGATCCGGCGGGTCATCCGGATGTCCGTACCGACCAGGCGCAGGGCGGCGAGCCGGCGGTCGCGGCGGTCGCCGCCGAAGCGCACGGCGGTGGCGATGAAGATGGCCACCGGGACCAGCAGCACCACGCAGATCATGATGATCAGCACGATGAGCAGCGGCGACAGCGGCTTCGCGGGTCCGGGATCGCCGTAACCGGACAGCCGGTGGCCGCCCGTGGCGCGGGTCAGGGTGTCGCTGCCCGCGTAGTACCGCAGCTCGCCGGGCGACACCAGGCCGGCGTCGGAGATGGTGGCCGTCACCTTGTACGGCAGCCGCTCCTTGAGCAGCGCGTTCTCCGGGGCGTCGAGGAGCTCGCCGAGCGCGGGGGAGACGGCCATCTCCCCGGCGGCGGGGAGTTCGCCGATGCCCGGCGGGAGCACCGGGTGGGCGCCGTCGGCGCGCATGAGGAAGCCGTCGATGGTCCGGTCGTGGTACTCGGTTCCCGCGTCGATCCGCAGGACCGTGCTGTCCGACTTCTTCGCCGAGACATCGGGGGATTCCGAGATCTTGCTCTCGGAGCGGGCCTGTTCGCGTCCGGACCGCTCGTCGAGCATGTGCGGTACGGACGCGGCGACGAGCAGCAGGGCCACGCCGAGGCCCACGCCGACCGCGGTGAGCAGCGTGCGGGCCCAGCCCTCGCGGCCGCCGCCGGCGGCGAAGCGGATGCCGAGCCCGAGATCGCGCAGCAGGGCCGGGGTGCGGGAGGGCGGTTCCGGAGGACGCGCCGGAGCCGTCTTCTCTTCGAGCAGCGTCATACGGCGTGCTCCAGGTCGCGGGCCCGGCCGTCGCGGACGGTGACATCGCGGTCGGAGTAGGCGGCGACCCGGGCCTCGTGGGTCACGAGCACCACGGCGACGTTGGCGGAGCGGGCCGCCTCGGTCAGCAGCTGCATGACGCGCTCGCCGTTGAGGGAGTCCAGGGCGCCGGTCGGCTCGTCCGCGAAGATCACCTTCGGGGACGCGGCCAGCGCACGGGCCACGGCGACGCGCTGGCCCTGGCCGCCGGAGACCTCGCCGGGCCGCTGGGCGCCGATGTCGTCGACCTCCAGCCGCTCCATCCACTGCAGGGCGGTGCGCTCGGCCGCCTTGCGCCGGGTGCCGTTCAGCCGGAGCGGCAGGGCGACGTTCTCCACGCAGGTCAGTTCGGGGACGAGCTGGCCGAACTGGAACACGAAGCCGAACTCGCTGCGGCGCAGGGCGCTGCGCTCGGCGTCGGACATCGTGGACAGCTCGCGGCCGGCGTAGGTGATGGTGCCGGAGTCGGGCGTGATGATGCCGGCGAGGCAGTGCAGCAGGGTGGACTTGCCGGAGCCGGAGGGGCCCATCACGGCGACGACCTCGCCGGGGTGGACGGAGAACGAGGCGCCGTCGAGCGCGGGGGTCGCCCCGTAGGTCTTGTGCAGGTCGCGGGCGGCGAGCAGGGAGCCGGCGGGAATCACGGGGCCACCACCTTCGCGAGCTGGCCGAGCCGGGCGGCGGTCAGTTCCAGCCAGCGCAGATCGGCTTCGAGGTGGAACAGGGCGTGGTCGCAGATCAGCTGGTCGGCGAGGTCGCCCTGCCGCTTGCGGTCGGTGAGGATGCGCATCAGGCGCAGGTGCTCGGAGCGCTGGGCGTCCAGCACGTCGGCGGCGCTGCGGCCGGTGAGCATGGCCAGGACGACCTTGGTGTACAGGGTCGACTGGAGGTAGGGCTCCGGCTTCTCGGGCTGCGCGAGCCAGGTGGCGACATCGGTGATGCCGGCATCGGTGATGGCGTAGCGCTTGCGCTCCGGGCCGCCGTCGGTCTCCACTCCGTCGACCTCGACGAGGCCGTTCTTGAGGAGCCGGGACATCGTCGAGTAGACCTGTCCGTAGTGCAGTGGACGGTCGTGACCGAACTTCTCGTCGAAGGTCCGCTTGAGGTCGTAGCCGTGGCGGGGGCCGGACTCCAGGAGCCCGAGCAGGGTGTGGCCGATAGACATACCCAGGACTGTACATGGTGTGTATACCTGCCGTGTATACCGGTGCGCGGGCCGTCCGCCCGAGGGCCCGTCGGGGCCGGGCCCCGGCGGGTCACTCCCGGTCCGGGGCCTCCGGCGCCTTCGGCGGGCGTCCCCGGCGGGGGATCGGCGCCGCACCGCCCGGCAGCCGGCCCGCCTCCGCGAGCGCCCGCCGCAGCAGGAACTCGATCTGCGCGTTCGCGCTCCGCAGCTCGTCCGACGCCCAGCGCGCCAGCGCGTCGTGCACGGCGGGATCCAGCCGCAGCAGCATCTGCTTGCGCTGCTGCGGCCCGGACTGCGGCGCACGGCGCCGCGGGGTCTGATCCGTCACTGGTAGAGCGTGCCCGTGTTGAGGACCGGCTGCGCGGCCCGGTCGCCGCACAGGACCACCATCAGATTGCTGACCATGGCCGCCTTGCGCTCCGAGTCGAGCTCGACGATGTCCTGTTCGGCGATCCGGGTCAGCGCCATCTCGACCATGCCGACCGCGCCCTCGACGATCTGCTGCCGGGCCGCGACCACCGCTCCGGCCTGCTGGCGCTGGAGCATCGCGGACGCGATCTCGGGGGCGTACGCGAGATGGCTGAAGCGGGACTCGATGATCCGGACACCCGCCGCCTGGACCCGTGCGGTGAGCTCGACAGCCAGCTTCTCGGTGATCTCCTCGGCGTTGCCCCGGAGCGAGAGGCCGCCCTCCTCGTGGGCGTCGTACGGGTACTCGATCGCGATGTGCCGGACCGCCGCCTCGGTCTGGGTGGCGACGAACTCCAGGAAGTCGTCGACCTCGAAGAGGGCCTGTGCGGTGTCCTCGACCTTCCAGACGACGATCGCGGCGAGCTCGATCGGGTTGCCGTAGGCGTCGTTGACCTTGAGGACCGCGGTCTCGTGGTTGCGGACCCGGGTGGAGATCTTGCGGCTGGAGGTCAGCGGGTTGATCCAGCGCAGTCCGTCGGCCCGGATGGTGCCGACGTACCGGCCGAAGAGCTGGATCACCCGCGCCTCGCCCGGTGCGACCATCTTCACACCGCCCATGCAGAAGAACGAGGCGATGGCGAGCAGCACGCCCAGGATGCAGACCGGGATGCCGACGCCGTTGTTCCCGTTCGATCCGATGACGCCGCCGACGATGGCGAGACCGATGCCGGCGATCACCCCGATCACGGTCAGCAGGAGGCCGAGGCCGCCCGCGATGCTGTGCGCCGTCGTCTCGCGGACCTGCGGTTCCGGCATCTCGGGCGCGTCCGGCGTGAGGTCGGCCGACGGTGGGACCGAAGCGTTCGGGCTGGTCGGGTCAGTCATGGAATCCCCCGTTTCGCGGTGGCTAGCGATGAGCTAGCAATGTGATTACACATTAATGGATTTCGCAACCCTGTGCACCTCTCGTGAGTCGGTTCCCTTGGGAACGGGTGCTGATTGTCACGTCCGGAAAAGCCTGGATCGCTCGCTTTTTGCCCTTGTCAACGGTGTTAGCTGGCAGGTCCGAGCTGATCCGGTCCAGCAGAGAAACGGGAGCACTACAGCAATGGGTCGAGCGGATGCGCGACGAGCCCAGCGGCGCGGGTCGCGGCGGGCCGTGAAGAGCGGCGGCATACGCAGACTCTTCACGTGGCGGAAACTACTGGGCACGGCCCTCGGTGTCTGCCTGCTGGGCATGGGCGCCTTCGCCGTGCTCTACATGATGGTGAGCGTCCCCGAGGGGAACGCGCAGGCCAAGCTGCAGAGCAACATCTACAAGTACTCCGACGGCACTCTGCTGGCCAGGACGGGCGAGGTCAACCGGGAGATCGTGGACCTCGCGGAGGTGCCGAAGGAGGTCCAGATGACCTTCGTCGCCGCCGAGAACAAGTCCTTCTACCAGGACCAGGGCGTCGACTTCAAAGGCACCGCACGCGGTCTGCTGAACACGCTCTCCGGCAAGGGCAAGCAGGGTGGCTCGACCATCACCCAGCAGTACGTCAAGAACTACTACCTCGACCAGGACCAGACGGTCACCCGGAAGCTCAAAGAGCTGGTCATCTCGCTGAAGGTGGACCAGAAGAAGAAGAAGAGCGAGATCCTCGCCGGGTACATCAACACCAGCTACTACGGCCGGCAGGCCTACGGCATCCAGGCCGCGGCACAGGCGTACTACGGCAAGGACGCCAAGGAGCTGAACGTGGCCCAGGGCGCCTACCTCGCCGCCCTCCTCCAGGCGCCCAGCCAGTACGACTGGGCCGTCGCAGGACCGAACGGCAAGCGGCTCGTCCAGGAGCGCTGGAACTACGTGCTGGACAACATGGTCGAGGAGGGCTGGCTGGACTCCGGCAAGCGCCAGGGCCTGAAGTTCCCGGTTCCGCAGGAGCCCAAGCCGCTGAACGGGGCCGCGGGGCAGAAGGGCTACATCGTCGAGGCGGCCCGCAAGGCGGTGCTGGAGGAGACGGGCCTCAGCAGCCAGGAGTTCGACCTCGGCGGCTGGACGATCACCGTCAACATCGACAAGAAGAAGCAGCAGAAGCTGGAGAAGTCGGTCGAGACGAAGCTGATCGACAACCTGGACACGAAGCAGCGCAAGCTCGACCGTGACATCCAGGCAGGTGCCGTCTCGGTGGACCCGAAGACCGGAGCGGTCCTCGCGCTGTACGGCGGCCGCGGCCAGAACGAGCACTGGACGTCGAACGCCGCCCGGCGCGACTACCAGCCCGCCTCCACCTTCAAGCCGGTCATCCTCGCCGCCGCACTCGACCAGGAGTCGGTGACGCAGGAGGACCGGCAGATCACCGCCAACACCCGCTACGACGGCACCAGCAAGCGGCCCGTCGAGGGCAGCGACATCGCCTTCTCGCCCGAGAACGAGGACGACCGGGACTACGGCTCGGTCACCGTCCAGACGGCGATGAACAAGTCCATCAACTCCGTCTTCGCGCAGATGGGCGTGGACGTCGGCATGGACAAGGTGATGCAGACCGCCGGCGAGCTCGGCATGAACGTGAAGGGCCTGGAGGCCGTGCCCGCGCAGACGCTCGGTTCCATGGGCGCCAGCCCGTTGGAGATGGCCGGGATCTACGCCACGCTCGACAACCACGGCAAGAAGGTCAGCCCGCAGATCGTGAAGTCGGCCGTGCACCAGGGCGACGACCCGGTGAAGATGCCCGACGCGATCGGCGACCAGGTGATCAGCCGCCAGGCCGCGGACTCCGTGACCTCCGTGCTGACCGGCGTGGTCGACGACGGTACGGCCCAGGGCTCGGTCCGCAACGCCGAGGGCCTCGCCGACCAGCAGATCGCGGGCAAGACCGGCACGTCGGACGACAACAAGTCGGCCTGGTTCACCGGATACACGCCCGATCTCGTCACCTCGGTCGGACTGTTCGGCGAAGCCGCCTACGACCGTACGGGCGACAACGGCAAGAAGATCCACAAGGGCGACCAGGTGACCCTGAAGGGCGCCGGCGGTGGCGGCCGCGTCAACGGCGGTGGCTTCCCGGCCGAGATCTGGGCGGACTTCACCGCGCACGCCATGGGCAAGTCGAGCAAGTTCGTGCTCGACACCGACATGGGCGCCGCGGTCACCCCGCCGCCGGACACCAGCTCGCCGAGCCCGTCCACGTCGCCCTCCGAGACGGTCTCGCCCTCCGACGAGCCGACCACCCAGGACCCGACGACCGAGCCGCCGGCGGAGACCGAGTCGCCCGCCAGCTCGCCGCCCGCCTCACCCACGGGGGACCCGACGAGCGAACCGCCGGCCTCCCCGTCGACCGAGCCGGGCCCCACCGGCAGCGTCGGGCTCCCGGCGAAGCCGGGGGAGAACCGGCCGGACGAGGACGACGCCGCGGGGCGCTGATCCGCCGGGGCACCGGACCGACCGGAACGGGCGGTGTGCGAGGACTCTCTCCTCGCACACCGCCCGTTCCCTTTGCCCGCGGCCCTCGCCGGTTCACTGACCCCGGGTGGGCATCTCGAACCAGACGACCTTGCCGGTCGACAGCCGGGTCGCGCCCCACCGCCGGGCCAGCCGGTTCACCAGGAACAGACCGCGGCCGCCCTCGTCCATGTCCCGGGCGCGGCGCTGCCGCGGCAGCTGCGGGGCGTCGTCGCCGACCTCGCAGCGCAGGATGTCGGTCCGCAGCAGCCGCAGGGTCACCGGCCGTTCCGCGTACCGCACGGCGTTCGTCACGACCTCGCTGACCAGGAGCTCCACCGAGTCCGCGATGTCGTCGAGCCCCCACCGGCTCAGCGCCCGGCGGGCCAGCCTGCGGGCCCGGCCCGGGGCGGAGTCCTCCGGTTCCAGGAACCAGTACGCCACGTCGCTCGGCGCGATCCCGTCGAAGCGGGCGGCGAGCAGCGCGATGTCGTCGTCCCGGTCGCCCGGGCCGAGCATGTCCAGCACGTCGTCGCAGAGGGCCTCCAGCGGCGGCGAGTGGTCCGGCCCGGTCAGCCGGGCGGTCGCGGCGAGCCGCTCACGCAGCTGCTCGATGCCGGTCCAGACGTCGCGCAGCCGCGACTCGACCAGACCGTCGGTGTAGAGGAGCAGGGTGGCGCCCGCGGGCGCGTCCAGCTCGACGGCCTCGAAGTCCACGCCGCCGACGCCGATCGGGGCGCCGGGCGGTACCCGCAGCACCTCGGCGCGGCCGCCGAGATGGAGCAGGACGGGCGGCGGATGGCCGGCGTTGGCGATGGTGATGCGGTGCGCGACGGGGTCGTACACCGCGTACAGGCAGGTCGCCATGCGGTCGCTGCCGAGCCGCTGGGCCTGCTCGTCGAGGTGGTGCAGCACCTCCTGCGGCGGCAGGTCGAGGCCGGCGAGCGTCTGGGCGGTGGTGCGCAGCTGGCCCATGATCGCGGCGGAGGTCATGGAGTGGCCCATCACGTCGCCGACGACCAGCGCGACCCGGCTGCCGGGCAGCGGGATCGCGTCGTACCAGTCGCCGCCGACCCGGGCGGTCTCCGCGGCCGGGAGGTAGCGGGAGGCAAGCCGGACCCCGGTGGGCTGGGGGAGCGAGTCGGGCAGCATGGTGCGCTGGAGCTCGTCGGCGATGTACGCCTCGCGCCCGTACAGCACGGCCTTGTCGATGCCGAGCGCGGTGTGCGTCGCCAGCTGGGCCGCGACCAGCAGGTCGTTGGCCTCGAAGGGCGGGCGCTCGGTGCCGCGCAGGAACACGGCCGCGCCGATCACCCGCCGGCGGCCGCGCAGCGGGGCGAGGATCGCCCGGTGCCCGGACGGCACGGTGCGGTCGGCGCCGAGCAGCTCGGGCAGCGCGACCCGGGCCGCGGCGGAGTCGCCGAAGACCGGACGCACCCCGCGCAGCACCTCGGCCAGCGCACCGCCGGCCAGCACCTCGCACAGTTCGGCCGCGGGCGTCGGATCGGTCTGCGGGTCGAGGCCGGGCAGCCGCAGCCGCTCCGTCTCCGACAGGCCCTCGGTGTCCTCGTCGGTCAGCCGCAGCCGGTCGGAGCGGCGCAGCCGCAGCACGAACGGGTTGACGGGCCGCTCGTCGCCGACCGGCAGCGGGTCACGGAGGTAGACGAGTATGGCGTCGGAGAAGGTCGGCACACTGGCCCGGCACAGCCCCAGCACGATCTCGTCCAGGTCTATGCCCCGGGCGATCCGCCGGGTCGCGGCCCCCACGAAGCGCAGCCGGTCGCCCTCACGGCGGGCCGCCGCCTGCGGGTCGGGGCCTGCCGCGGGGCCCGTACCGGCAGCGGCCGGGTTCGGGCCCTTGGCCGGGGCCGGGATCGCCGCCGCCGCGGCGTCGCGCTGCCGCGGCCGGGTGCGTTCCTGCGACCGGGCGGCGAGAGGCTGCCGGCCTTCGTGGGAGGTGGGGTGCTCCGTCACGCGTGGGGTTCCGTCCGTCCGGGCCGGTTGTATGAGGCAATCACCTCGTGGGGCGCTACTGTGCCCCGGCAAGAGCGGCAATCACAACGGCTGACATCTGGTGCCCCGGAACGCGGGGCCGAAACCTGATGTCCGCACAGGGAGCCGGTGACAACGTTTCCGGCGCCGGGGCGGCGGACAGCGAGCACGTCTCCACCCCCTCGTCGTGGCTCATGCGATTCAGGCAACTCGTGCGACTCATACGACTGATGCGGTTCATGAAACGTGCAACGTGTGCGATGACTCGATGACTTACGGTCAGGTCGTGTGCCGCGCCCGCCGGTTGGGGCGGAGCCGCTTTCCTCGTGGCGATCCTACGTTTGCCCCCCTGGGGTGCATCAAGGGTCTCACGACGGCATGGGGGAGGGGGTACGGTCCCAGTCATCCGGCAGCGCCGGGACCTGCCAGTGCGGATCGGGCCGCCAGTCCTCCCAGCCGTCCCGGAACGGCGCGCCCCAGTCGCGGATGACGCCGACCGCCTGCTGCCCCGCCTCCCGCACCTGCCGGGCGGCCTCGGGCGTCATCAGACCGACCCGCTGGGCCTGGGCGAACTCGTCCTCGTCGCGCCAGAGCCAGCTGTGGTCCGGATAGACCGAGATGTCGAGGAAGTGGTCCTCGGAGTCGATGCCGCCGGGCCAGCGGGTCCGCGGCTCCTCCAGGTTCACGTACCAGCTGCGGAACTGCCAGCCGCGCTCCCAGAACAGCCAGACGGACCACGGCTCGCCGGGCCGGGCCAGCTTCAGCACCCCGTTGCCCAGCCAGGGCGAGCGGGCGGTGGTGCGGGGGGCCGTGTACCGGGTGGCGAGCGGCTCGGCGTGCACCTCGGTGCCGTCCGCCAGGACCGGCTTCACGCACTCGGTGCCGGGGGCGACCCAGACGGCGAGCAGCTCGTCGGTGTCCTGGACGACGGTGACGGGGCGGCAGATGTGCACGGGATTGGGGGCCGGGCCGGGCCCGGGGCCGTGCCGCAGCGGTCCGTTGCCGCGGTAGCGCCACAGGATCTGATCACCCGGCGCCCAGCGCTCGGTCTCTCCGGTACCTGTCATGGAGAGATCTTAGTGACGGAGCCGTCCCGCCGCAGCGATGCACATCACGGGCGGGTCATACGCAACACGTCCAGGGCCTCGTCGAGCTGTTCCACGGTGAGGTCCCCGCGCTCGACGTATCCCGAGGCCAGCACCACCTCGCGGATCGTCTTCCGCTCGGCCAGCGACTTCTTGGCGACCTTGGCGGCCTCCTCGTACCCGATGTACTTGTTCAGCGGGGTGACGACGGACGGCGAGGACTCCGCGTACTCCCTGGCCCGCTCGACGTTCGCGGTGATGCCGTCGACCGTGCGGTCCGCGAGCAGCCGGGAGACGTTGGCGAGCAGTCGGACGGACTCCAGCAGGTTCTTCGCGATGACCGGGAGCATGACGTTGAGCTCGAAGTTGCCCGCGGCGCCCGCTGCGGCGACCGTGGCGTCGTTCCCCGTCACCTGGGCCGCGACCATCAGGACCGCCTCGGGAATGACCGGATTCACCTTGCCGGGCATGATCGAGGAGCCCGGCTGGAGGTCGGGCAGGCTGATCTCGGCCAGACCGGTGCGCGGGCCCGAGGCCATCCAGCGCAGGTCGTTGGAGATCTTGGTGAGCGAGACCGCGATCGTGCGGAGCTGGCCGGAGGTCTCCACGAGACCGTCCCGCGCGCCCTGGGCCTCGAAGTGGTCGCGGGCCTCGGTGAGCGGCAGGCCGGTGGCCCGGGCGACCTCGGCGATGACGGCGGCGGAGAAGCCGGGCGGGGTGTTGATGCCCGTGCCGACGGCGGTGCCGCCCAGCGGCAGCTCGGCGAGGCGGGGGAGCGAGGCGTACAGCCGCTCGATGCCGTAGCGGATCTGTGCCGCGTACCCGCCGAACTCCTGGCCGAGCGTGACCGGGGTCGCGTCCATCAGATGCGTACGCCCCGACTTCACGACCGCCGCGAACTCGACGGACTTGCGCTCCAGCGCCGCCGCCAGATGGTCCAGGGCGGGGATCAGCTCACCCGTCACCGCGCCGGTCGCGGCGATGTGGATGGAGGAGGGGAACACGTCGTTCGAGGACTGCGAGGCGTTGACGTGGTCGTTGGGATGGACCTCCCGGCCGAGGCGCTCGGTGGCGAGCGTGGCCAGGACCTCGTTGGTGTTCATGTTCGACGAGGTGCCGGAGCCGGTCTGGAAGACGTCGATCGGGAAGTGCGCGTCCCACCGGCCGTCGGCGACCTCCGCCGCGGCCTCCTGGATGGCCCCGGCGATCTCCGGGTCGAGGACCTTCAGCTCGGCGTTCACCTTGGCCGCGGCCGCCTTGACCCTGGCCAGGGCCTCGATGTGGGTCCGCTCGAGACGCTGCCCGGAGATCGGGAAGTTCTCCACGGCCCGCTGGGTCTGGGCCCGCCACTTCGCGTCCGCGGGGACCCGGACCTCGCCCATCGAGTCGTGCTCGATGCGGTAGTCCTCGCCGGCCGCTGCGGTGTTTCCCTCGTCCGTCATCGTTCAACCTCCTTAGGGCCGCCCGGGAAGTGGTGGGCGGCGTCGCGTGCCTGGGCACGCACATCTGCGGCGTTGTCGTCAGTCAACAACTTCCCCACGCTCTCGGCTTCGCCCGAGCAGGGGAGACCCCACAGCGTTGCCTCAATCCTCCGCCTTGCAGCTGCACGCACCCAGCCCCGCTCCTTCTTCCGCCCACCACTTCCCGGGCGGTCCTGAAAAAGATGAGCACTTGTCTTGTTCTATGTATTCCCAAGTTGCCTACCGGCCAGTAAATACCGGGGGTAACCACAACCTCGGGAGGCGCAATGAGACGCACCGGATACCGGCTCCGATGTACGGTCGCGGCCGTCGCGGCCACGGCGGCGGCGCTGGGCGGGATGACGGCCGCCGCCGGACCGGCGGGCGCCGCCCAGCCCGGTACCGGCACTACCGCATCCACCCCGCTGCCGCCCGAACTGGAGGCCGTCCGCGCCGCCGAGGCCACCCGGCTGTACGGCGACCCCGCCGAGCGGCCGCTCGCCGACCGCAAGACCGGGCTCATCTCGCTCGGCGACAGCGAGATCTCGGGCGAGGGCGTCGGCACGTACGAGGCGGGCACCAACGGGCCCGACAACTGGTGCCACCGCTCTCCCGACTCCGCCATCCACCGCACCGGCATCCCGGCCGACGTCACGTACAACGTCTCGTGCTCGGGCGCGTACACCGGAAACATCGTCATCGGCGGCGCCAAGCAGTACGCCGACGAACTGGTGCAGAGCGACAGCCTGGCCATCAAGGCGCGCAACACCCGCATCAAGATGATCGTGCTGGTGGCGGGTGCCAACGACGACCTCCAGTTCGGCCCGGTCATGACGGACTGCGTCGAGCGCTGGGTCCTCATCCAGGGGACGTGTCAGCCCAAGTACGAGGGCGGCTGGCAGGCCCGTGTCGACGGACTCGTCCCCAAGGTCGAGACGACCGTGCGCGACCTGCGGACGGTGATGACCGGCGCCGGTTACGCCGACAGCGACTACAAGCTCGTCGTCATGGGCTACCCGAGCCCCATCGGCCCGGACTTCTACGACAACCCGAACTTCCCCGGCAAGCTTCCCGGCGGCTGCGCCGGATACGACTCCGACGCCGCATGGGGCCGCAACACCGCCGTGCCCGCCTTCGAGCGCGGCATGCGCAGGGCCGCGGCCGACACCGGAGCCGTCTACCTCGACAACTCCCGGCTCTTCCACGGCCACGAGGTCTGCAGCGAGTCCACCTGGGCCCGCGGGCTCTACATCGACCTCTCGCACTTCCCGCCGGACTCCAACTCCCTCCGGCAGTCCTTCCACCCGAACGCGGCAGGCCACGGCGCCTTCGCCTCCTGCCTGACCCAGATCTATAACTCCGGCCTGCGTGAGGCGAGCTGCGCCGACCCGGCGAGCACCGGAAAGCCCGTGCTCCAGGCCACCGCCTGGGACGACGCCTTCAAGCCCCTGCGGGGCGAGGCGACGGGCAGCTGCCTGGACGTCCCCGCATCCGTCACCCGCAACAACACCGGCGTCACCGGCTGGGAGTGCCACGGCGGCCGCAACCAGGGCTGGTGGTACGACTCCGGCACGAAGAACCTCCGTACGGAACTGAGCCACGACCGCTGCCTGGACGTACCGGGCGCGAAATACACGGCGGGCGCGGCCCTCATCCTCTACAACTGCTCGGGCGCGGCCAACCAGCAGTTCGTCCGGCAGTCGGGCACCCTGCGCCCGGCCGCGTCGACCGGGCTGTGCGCCACCCTGGCGGGCGCGCACGACCCGCTGCGGCTCAAGCCGTGCGACGGCAGCGCGCAGCAGCGCTTCGCGTAACCGTTCCCGGTGGTACGGGGAGGAGCGTGCGCCCCTCCCCGTACCGCTCAGCCGGCGGTCACGAACGCGCCGAGGATCGCCGCCAGGTACCCCGGGTCGTCCGACCCGCACAGCTCGCGCGCCGAGTGCATCGACAGGCCCGGCACCCCCACGTCGACGGTCTGCACACCCAGCCGGGCCGCGGTCAGCGGGCCGATGGAGGTGCCGCACGGCATCGCGTTGTTCGAGACGAACGGCTGCCAGGGCGCACCCGCCCGCTCGCACGCCGCCGCGAACACCGCGATCCCGGTCGAGTCGGTGGCGTAGCGCTGATTGACGTTGACCTTGACCGTGGGGCCGCCGTTGGGCAGCGGGCGGTGGCCGGGGTCGTGGCGCTCCGCGTAGTTGGGGTGGACCGCGTGCGCCATGTCGGCCGAGACGCAGAAGGCGCCGGCCAGGGCCCGCGGCCAGTCCTCGGAGCTGCCGCCCCGGGCCGTGACGGACCGGCTCAGCACATGCTCCAGCAGGGGGCTCTGCGCACCCGTGTCCGAGCCGCTGCCGACCTCCTCGTGGTCGAAGGCCGCCAGCACCGGGATGAACGCGGGCTCCCCGGCCGCTCCCGACGCGGCGACCAGCGCGGTGACGCCCGCGTGCACCGAGACCAGGTTGTCCAGCCGCGAGGACACCAGGAACTCCCGCTCCGCGCCCAGGTATCCGGGCGGCTGGATGTCGTGGAGCATCAGGTCCCAGCCCAGCACCTCGTCCGGATCGGCCTCCGCCGCCGCCGCGACCCGGCGCAGCAGCGCCCCCTCGTCGGGCTCGCCGAGCGACCAGACCGGGGCGATGTGGCGCTGCCGGTCCAGAGCGAGGCCGTCGTTGACGGACCGGTCGAGATGGATCGCCAGCTGGGGCACCCGCAGCAGCGGCTCGTCGATCTGGACCAGCCGGGACTCGGTCCGGCCGCCGGAGCCGCGCAGGGCCAGCCGCCCGGAGATGCCCAGGTCGCGGTCGAGCCAGGTGTTGAGCGGCACGCCGCCGTAGATCTCCACCGCGACCTGCCGCCAGCCGGCCGAGCCGTTGTCGGGGGCGGGCTTGATCCGCAGGTTCGGGGAGTCGGTGTGGGTGCCGATGATCCGGAACGGGGTGTGGGCGGGCACGCCCTCGGGGGCGTACCAGGCGATCAGCGCGCCGCCGCGGACGACGAAGCTGCCGCCCGTGGTGCCCGTCCAGTCGTCCGTGCCCCGCAGCTCACGGAAGCCGGCCTTCTCCAGGCGCTGGGCGGCGCTCGCCACGGCGTGGTACGGCGAAGGACTGGCCCTGATGAAGGAGAGCAGGTCGTCGGCATGGCTGCGGTGGGGGACCGGCGTCATGCGGTGTCCGCCTTTCCGGAGTGGGACGGTGAGGGTGGTTCGGGCAGGCACGAGAGGTTCGGACGGCGGGGGGCCTGGTGGCACCGGGGGAGGGCGGGTCCCGGTACGGAGGAACGGAAGGTGCGGGGGCGGCGTTCTCCGGCCACGCCGGACAACTCACCGCATCGGCCCGGTGTCCCGCAAGCCGGACGGACGGCCCCCTGCGCGAAAGCGGTGGTGCGGCTGCGGTGTGCGCGGGTGGGAGCGTCCTGACCGGCGCGGTGGAGTGCGGCCCGGCCCGCAGGTCCCGGGCGGCACCGGCCCGCTCCCGGACCGGTACGGACCCGGCCGGTCGCACGATCCGGTTCCGGGAGCGTGGCGGGCGCTGTCGGACCGCATGCCGCGAGATTGGCTGAATTCCGTCGTACGCGGACGGCCCGGCCGCCCTCATGGCACCGTCGGGCCCGGCGCCGTCCTGCGCAGCCCCGTCACCCGGATCAGGAACACCACCGCGACCAGCAGGGCGACACCGTGGGACCAGCCGACGACCGTCAGCGGGCTGAACCGGTCGAGCGCCGCAGCGACGGTGATCATCCCGGCGCCGAAGCCCAGGTTCTCCACCGTCGCGGACAGCCCGAAGGCGTGGGCCCGCAGCCCGGCCGGCAAGGTCTGCAGATGCGAGGTGTACGACACCTCCGTCAGCCCGTCGGCGGCCCCGGCGACCAGGGCGATCACCGCCGTGGCCACCAGCGGGAACCCCGCGAACGCCAGGATGAACGCCCCCGACATCAGACACGTGCCGTAGCCGAAGCCCAGTGCGCCGACGGTACGTCCGGTGCGCCGCCCGTACCGCTGGATCAACTGCTGCGCCACGATGTTGCCGAGCGCCCACAGGCACCAGAACGCGCTGACGAACACGGCGGGGTGCGAGGAGTCGAGCTCGCTGGAGTAGACGGGCAGCGCGGCGTTGTGCGAGGACGAGCCGAGGGCGTCCACCCCGCGCAGCGCCACCATCAGCCCGAGGCCGGGTGCGGCGGCCAGGGCGACGAGCGCGACGGGCATCCGCCGCCGGGCCGGCCGGGGCGAGCCGGGTTCCGCCTCCGCTTCGGCTTCCGGTTCCGCTTCTGCGCCGGCCTCGGCGTCCGCCCGCGCCGGCTTGCCGCGGCCGCCGCCCGCGATCGGCAGCAGTCCCACCGTCACCGCGCAGACCGCGAACGTCGCCATGTCCACCACGAACGCGGCGGTGTACCCGACGAGCGAGACGACGACACCCGCCGAGGCGAAGCCGGCCACCATGGCGAGCGAACGCCCGGTGATCGACAGCGAGTTCGCCCAGGAGCGCCGGTCCTCGCCCACCATCTCGGGAATGGAACTGCGCAGCGACACCATGAACAGCGTCCCGCAGAACCCGACCACCACCGACACGGCGACCAGCGCCGCCGTGCGCAGCCCGTCCGGCGCGAAGACCAGCAGCAGCATCACCGCCGCCTGCGCGATATTCGTCCAGAGCATCACGCTTTTCGCGGTGAAACGGGCGAGCAGACCACCCGCGGCCAGCCCGGCGGCAAATCCGGAACCCAGCCGGACGGCCATGAACAGCCCCATGGCGAGAGCCCGCCCCGTCGTCTCGTAGACGAACAGATTGAGCGCCACCATATTGAGGAACGTGCCGTACGAGGAGATGGCATAACCGGTCACGAGGAATCGATAACGCCGCTCCCCGCGCGGGGAGTTGACGGATTCGCCGGTAGGCCGGCTGACGGAGTGCTCGGTGCCGGGTGTCACCTCCTCATGGTCGTCGAGGTGGTGCCGCTCTCCGCCGTCGTCCCGTATGCACAAAGGTAATCTGCATACTTGTGAAGGACGATCATTCCAGCACACCGGCATGTGATTGCCGCGAATCGTCGTCGGGCGGCTCCGCACGGGACCGGCCCGCGCCGGAGCGGCCGTGCGAGGCGGCGCTCGCGACCTACCGGCGCGCGCTCGTGGCGGGAAGCCTTCCGCAGGACGAGGTGACCGGCTGTCTGCGGGCGCTCCAGCTGATGGTCGCGGACCGCGGATCACCGGGATTCATGATGCCCGTGCCGCCGGAGACGGCGTCGTACGCCGCGCTCGCCCCGCTCCAGGAGGCCATCCTGGATCACCGGCGCACGCTGCGCGCCACCCGCGCCTCGCTCTCCGTCTTCGAGGCGCTGTACGCGGAGGTGCACCGGACACAGCAGCCGGCCCTCACCCGGCTCTCCGGCGCGGCCGTCATCAGCAAGGCACTGGACGCGGCCGTGGGCGGCTGCCGCCAGGAGGTCCGCACCGCCCACCCCGGGGGCAGCCGTCCCGCAGATGTGCTGGAGGAGGCCCTGACCCGGGACCTGGGCAACCTGCGGCGGGGCGTCCGGCAGCGGACGATCTACCAGCACACCGTCCGCTCCGACCGCGCCACCCTCTCGTACATCGAGCAGGTGAGCACCGAGGGGGCGGAGATCAGGACGCTCGCCGAGGTGACCGACCGGGTCATGGTCTTCGACGGGGACCTCGCCTTCGTCCCCTTCTCCGACGAGCCGCAGCAGGCCCTGCGCATCCAGCACCCGTCGCTGGTCCGCTTCCTGGCCCGCGCCTTCGACGAGGCGTGGGCCCGTGCGGTGCCGGTCCGGCCCGAGCGGGCACCGCTGCGCACCCCCGTCATCACGTCCGACCTGCAGCGCGCCATCCTGCTCGCGGTGGTCAACGGCGAGACGGACGCCTCGATCGCCCGGCGGATCGGGATGAGCCGCCGCAGCGTCGCCGAGCACATGCGGAAGGTCTCCGAGCAACTGGGCAGCACCAGCCGTGCCCAACTCGGCTATCTGGTCGCGACGTCGGGACTGCTCGACGGCTGAGGGGCGTACCGGCCGCTGCCGGTACGCCCCTCAGCCGCAGGTGCTCAGGTCAGGCGAGGCCGGGGCCGCGCACCGGGATGCTGGTGAACGTCGGTGCGGGGGCCGGCTCGGTGAAGAAGTCGTTGCCCTTGTCGTCGACGACGACGAACGCCGGGAAGTCCTCGACCTCGATCCGCCAGACCGCTTCCATGCCGAGCTCCTCGTACTCGACGACCTCGACCTTCTTGATGCAGTCCTGGGCCAGCCGGGCCGCCGGGCCGCCGATCGAGCCGAGGTAGAAGCCGCCGTGCGCGTCGCACGCGTCGGTGACCTGCTGGGACCGGTTGCCCTTCGCCAGCATCACCTTGGAGCCGCCCGCAGCCTGGAACTGCGCGACGTAGCTGTCCATCCGGCCGGCCGTCGTCGGGCCGAAGGAACCGGAGGCGTAGCCCTCGGGCGTCTTGGCCGGTCCGGCGTAGTACACCGGGTGGTCCTTCAGGTACTGCGGCATCTCCTCGCCCGCGTCCAGCCGCTCCTTGATCTTGGCGTGCGCGATGTCGCGCGCCACGACCAGCGGGCCGGTCAGCGAGAGCCGGGTCTTGACCGGGTACTTGGTCAGCTCGGCGAGGATGTCGTCCATCGGCCGGTTGAGGTCGATCCGCACGACGTCACCCGCCTCGTCGAGGTGCTCGTCGGTGGTGTCGGGGAGGAAGCGGGCCGGGTCCTTCTCCAGCTGCTCCAGGAAGACGCCCTCGGCGGTGATCTTCGCGGTGGCCTGACGGTCGGCCGAGCAGGACACGGCGATGGCGACGGGGAGGGAGGCGCCGTGGCGCGGCAGGCGGACGACGCGCACGTCGTGGCAGAAGTACTTGCCGCCGAACTGCGCGCCGATGCCGATCTTCTGCGTCAGCTCGAAGACCTTCTGCTCCAGCTCCTTGTCGCGGAACCCGTGCCCGGTGGGCGAACCCTCGGCGGGCAGCTCGTCCAGGTAGTGCGCGGATGCGTACTTCGCGGTCTTCAGCGCGAACTCGGCGGACGTACCGCCGACGACGATCGCCAGGTGGTACGGCGGGCAGGCGGCCGTGCCCAGGGAGCGGATCTTCTGCTCCAGGAACTTCATCATGGAGGCCTCGTTGAGGACCGCCTTGGTCTCCTGGAACAGGAACGACTTGTTGGCCGAGCCGCCGCCCTTGGCCATGAAGAGGAACTTGTACGCGCCGCCGTCGGTCGCGTACAGCTCGATCTGGGCCGGGAGGTTGGAGCCGGTGTTCTTCTCGTCCCACATGTTCAGCGGGGCCATCTGCGAGTAGCGCAGGTTGAGCTTGGTGTACGCGTCGAAGATGCCGTGCGACAGGGCCTCCTCGTCACCGCCCTCGGTCAGCACGTTCTGCCCGCGCTTGCCCATGACGATCGCGGTGCCGGTGTCCTGGCACATCGGCAGGACACCCGCGGCGGCGATGTTCGCGTTCTTCAGCAGGTCGAGCGCGACGAACTTGTCGTTGGACGAGGCCTCGGGGTCGTCCACGATGCGCCGCAGCTGCGCGAGGTGCGCGGGCCGCAGGTAGTGCGAGATGTCGTGCATGGCCTCGGCGGCCAGGGTGCGCAGCGCCTCCGGCTCGACCTTGAGGAACGTCCGTCCGTCGGCCTCGAAGGTGGACACACCCTCGGCGGTGACCAGGCGGTACGGCGTGGTGTCCTCTCCCAGGGGGAGCAGATCGGAGTACGCAAACTCTGGCATTACGGCCATTCCTCACTCGGCAGACAGCGGCTGACCTCCCTTGGGCAGCGCACCCACCAGGGTAGGACCCCGCGGGGGCGGCGGGCTTGTGAGGTAGGGCTCACCGGACGGCGGCCGCTCCGGGCTGTCGTCCGGGCCGCCGTCCGGGGCCGGCCGCGTCCCGCGATCGGTGTCCGCCGCGCCCGCCGCCCCCTAGTCGCGATCTATCGCGTTTGGGTACGCTGGGCCGGTGGACCTCGAAAAGCACCCCCAGCAGCCCACCGCGCCGGCGGAACCCGACGTCATCCGCGCCTCCGACGCGGACCGTGACCGGATCGCGGACATCCTGCGGGAGGCGATGGCCGAGGGCCGGCTGACCGCCGACGAGCACGCCGAGCGGGTCGACTCCGTGTACCGCGCCAAGACCGTCGGTGAGCTGGAACCGCTGGTACGGGACCTGCCGACGCCGGGTGGAACGCCCAGGGCGGTCGGCGCCTCGTACGCCCACAGCCCCGCGAGCCCGACGGGCCCCGCCGACAACCTGGTGGCGATCTTCAGCAGTTCCAGCCGCAAGGGGCGCTGGCGGGTCGGCGGACGCACGAACGCCTTCTCGCTGTTCGGCAGTGTGGAAATCGACCTGACCGAAGCTCTTTTCGGCCAACGGCTCACCGTGATCAACGCGACGTCCGTCTTCGGAAGTGTGGAGATCAGGGTCCCCGAGAACATCTCGCTGCGCGGCAGCGGAACGGGAATCTTCGGCAATTTCGAAGTCGTCACCCTGGAATCCGCCGATCCCGAAGCGCCCGTGGTCGTCGTCAACGGATATTCGGTGTTCGGCTCCGTCGAGGCAAAGCCCAAGCGCGGCAAGTTCATTGCGGATCTGCAGGACCGGTTGCGCAAACACCTCGGCCACTGAGTGGGGCGTGACGGCCTGACGGTGTGATGACGCGACGGCAAGACGGTTTGACCGCCTGACAACGAGTGACTCATGCCGGCCATGGGGTGGCGCGTGGGTACGGATTCAGGCCGAAAGCGCGCTCGACCGCAATTCCGTGGTCCGGAACTGAGTGCCACTCAGTGCATAGGCGTGCGCACAGCGGGTAGGGAGTGCTGCATCGTCTCTCGCTCGCGAAGCCGTCGTCAGGAGTAGATCGTGCTGCATCTGCCGCATCAGCCCCTGCAGGTCGCCGCCGTTCCTCCCCAGCGGACCCCCGCTCGGGAGGACCAGACCGGTCCCTGGCACTCGGAGGCGGTGTGCCGCCGGGACGAAGCCGGGCTGTTCTTCGCCCCGTCGAAGGAGCCGACGGCTGCCCGCCTGTCGCGTGAGGAGTCCGCGAAGCGGGTCTGCGCGCGCTGTCCGGTGATGGTCGAATGCCGGGAACACGCCTTGATGCAGCCCGAGCCGTACGGAGTGTGGGGCGGCCTCACCGCTGCCGAACGCCGTGTGGCGCTCGCCCGCCGCAGGCGGCGCGAGGCGGAGCTCAAGGCGTCCGGTGCGACCGGCCACATCGCCGCGGCCGGCTGACGGACGTACGAGGCCGCCGGACGCACGACGTCGGTGTGCCCCCGCCGTTGACGTGACCTGAGCACGAGGAGGCGCCCCCACCGCACATGGGGGGCGCCTCCTCGTGCGTCGGGGGCCCGGGTGCGGGCCCCGTGTCACCTCACGCGCGGCGGGATCATTTCGCGCGGTCGAAGTCGATCGCGCTGTAGGCGCGCAGCTTCGACAGCCGGTGGGTGGAGTCGATCTTGCGGATGGTGCCCGACTTGGACCGCATGACGATCGACTCGGTGGTCGCCGTCTCGGCGCGGTAGCGCACGCCGCGCATCAGTTCGCCGTCGGTGATGCCCGTCGCGACGAAGAACACGTTGTCGCCGCTGACCAGGTCGTCCGTCGACAGCACCCGGTCCAGGTCGTGCCCGGCGTCCAGGGCGCGCTGCCGTTCGGCTTCGTCCTTCGGCCAGAGCTTGCCCTGGATGACGCCGCCGAGGCACTTTATGGCGCAGGCCGAGATGATGCCCTCGGGCGTGCCGCCGATGCCCATCAGCAGGTCGACGCCGGTGCCCTCGCGGGCCGCCATGATCGAGCCCGCGACATCGCCGTCGGAGATGAACTTGATCCGGGCGCCGGTCTCCCGGATCTCCCGGACGATTCCCTCGTGGCGCGGACGGTCGAGGATGACGACGGTGACATCCTCGGGCATGGAGTTCTTCGCCTTCGCGACCCGGCGGATGTTCACCGAGACGGGGGCGTTGATGTCGACGAAGTCGGCGGCCTCGGGGCCGGTGACCAGCTTGTCCATGTAGAAGACCGCGGACGGGTCGAACATCGCGCCCCGGTCGGCGGCGGCCAGCACGGCGATCGCGTTGGGCATGCCCTTGGCGTTCAGGGTCGTGCCGTCGATCGGGTCGACGGCGATGTCGACCTCGGGACCGGTGCCGTCACCGACGCGCTCGCCGTTGAACAGCATGGGGGCTTCGTCCTTCTCGCCCTCACCGATGACGACGATGCCGTTCATCGACACGGTGGAGACGAGGGTCCGCATGGCCTTCACGGCGGCGCCGTCGGCGCCGATCTTGTCCCCGCGGCCGACCCAGCGCCCGGCGGCCATGGCGGCGGCCTCGGTGACCCGGACGAGCTCCAGGGCGAGGTTGCGGTCGGGGGCCTCCGGGGAGACCTCCAGCTGGGACGGCAGATGATGCTCGGACATCGGAGCGCACCTTTCTGTACGACGACGACCGGATGAGGGTGGTGTGACTCTATCGTCAGGTCGATAAAATGAGCAGACCGGGTCACGAATGAGCGGATGCCCCCGATTCGGTCCCGCCGGAGCTGATGCGACGATGGACCCGTGGCAAGCAAGCGAGGCAAGCAGACAGTGCGGGACATGTTCCTGTCGTTGGCGGTGATCGCCGCCGTGGCGGGGGTCGTCTACATCTTCGTTCCGCACGACGACAAGGCCGACCCGGTCAAGGCGGTCGACTACCGGGTCGAGCTCCTGACCGCGCGACGCGCGGCCCCGTACCCGGTCGCCGCCCCGAGCGGTCTGGCGCAGGACTGGAAGCCCACCTCGGTCGGTTATGACCGCGAGGCGGGCGACAGCTGGCACCTGGGCTTCCTGGACCCCGACGGCAAGTACGTCGCGGTGGAGCAGTCCACGTCCCCGGCGAAGAAGTACATCACCGACGTCAGCCAGAAGGCGAAGGACACCGGGCGCACGCAGCAGGTGGCCGGGGAGACCTGGCAGCACTGGGAGGGGCCGAAGTACGACGCCCTCGTGCGCCAGGAGAAGGGCGCGACCACGGTCGTGACCGGGTCCGCCTCGACGGCACGGCTGGCGGAGATGGCGGCGTCGCTCAAGACGTCCTGACGGCGGCGCGGCCGCGCTTTCCGGCGCACGTACGAGGAAGGCCCTGGAGCAGTTGCTCCAGGGCCTTCCTCGTACGCCGTGCACGCCTCCGGTGAAGGGGGCGGCGGGGCTCAGACGGTCTTGACGACCTCGTCGAACGCGAGACGCGGCGAGCGGGGGAACCAGGCGTCCTCGCCCGGCTTGCCGATGTTGACGACCATCAGCACGTTGTGGTCGCCGTCGAGGAACTCCTTCTCGATGCCCGCGGCGTCGTAGCCGGTCATCGGGCCCGCGGCCAGGCCGGCGGCGCGGACGCCGATGATGAAGTAGGCGGCCTGCAGGGCGCCGTTCAGGGTGGCGGCCGACTCGCGGACCGGGCGCTCGGAGAAGAACATGTCCTTGGCCTGCGGGAAGTGAGGCAGCAGGGACGGGAGCTCCTCGTGGAACTCGTTGTCGGCGGCCAGGATCGCGACCAGCGGGGCGGACGAGGTCTTCGGACGGTTGCCCTCGGCCATGTGCGGGACGAGGCGCGCGCGGGCCTCGTCCGAGCGGACCAGGACGACGCGCAGCGGCGACTGGTTGAACGCGGTGGGGCCGTACTTGACCAGGTCGTAGATCGCCTGGACCTGCTCCTCGGTCACCGGCTCGTCGGTGAAGGTGTTGGCGGTGCGGGCCTCGCGGAAGAGGAGGTCCTGGGCGGCGGGGTCAAGAACGAGGGACATCTTGCGTATTACCTTCCGGACGTACACGGGGGATCAAGCAACACACGCCACGGTACGGGAGAGGTAGGTTAACTTTCAACTAAAACGGTGAGGGAGTGACCCACTCCACAACGCGAAGGTCTTGCGCCGTTTCGCGCACTTCTGTCCCTGCGGCGCCGTGTCGGTATCTGTGTCCGCGCCCCGCCCCGTTCCCTGCCGGGACTCAGCCCGCGTCGGCGTCCGCGCCCCCGGCGCTCTCCTCGGCGTCGGCGGGCCCCGCGAGGGCCGCGTCGAGACGGGCCCGCGCGCCCTCCAGCCAGTGCCGGCACACCTTGGCCAGCTCCTCGCCGCGCTCCCACAGCGCGAGGGAGTCCTCCAGCGAGGTCCCGCCCGCCTCCAGCCGGCGCACCACCTCGATCAGCTCGTCGCGCGCCTGCTCGTAGCCGAGCGTGCCCGTGGCCGCAGCCGTCCCGTCGTCCGTCATGTGATCCACCTTATGCGTAGGCATATCCGTCACTCCCGGCCGCTCACTCGGCGACCCGCACCACGAACTCGCCGCCCGACACCCGGGCCCGCAGCGCTTCCCCCGGCGCGCCCGCGTCGGCCGGGTCCCGGACCACGTGCCCGTCCGCCCGCTGGAGCACCGCGTAACCGCGCTCCAGCGTCGCCGCGGGCGACAGCGCGACCACCCGGGCGCGGGTGTGGGCGAGCTCCGAGTCCGCGCGGTCCAGCAGATGGCCCAGCACCCGCCGGCCGCGCCCGATCAGCGCGTCGACCTCCGAGGCGCGCTCGTCCACCATCCGCTGCGGGTGCTCCATGGAGGGCCGCCCCAGCGCGTGCGCCAGCCCCCGCTCCTCCCGGTCGAGCAGTCCCCGTACCGTCCGCAGCGCCCGGTCCCGCAGCTGCTGCACCCGGTCCAGCTCCTCGCCCACGTCCGGCACGATCCGCTTCGCCGCGTCCGTGGGAGTGGACGCCCGCACGTCGGCGACCAGGTCGAGCAGCGGGGAGTCGGGCTCGTGCCCGATCGCCGAGACGACGGGGGTGCGGCAGGCCGCGACCGTACGGATCAGCTCCTCGTCCGAGAACGGCAGCAGGTCCTCCACGCTGCCCCCGCCGCGCGCCACGACGATCACGTCGACGTCCGGGAGTCCGTCCAGCTCCTTGACGGCCTGCACCACCTGGTTCACGGCGTGCACCCCCTGCACCGCGGTGTTGCGCACCTCGAAGCGGACGGCGGGCCAGCGTCGGCGCGCGTTCTCCAGCACATCGCGCTCGGCCGCCGACGCGCGGCCGCAGACCAGCCCGATGAGCTGGGGCAGGAAGGGCAGCGGCTTCTTGCGGTCGAGGGCGAAGAGACCCTCCGAGGCCAGGGACTTCTTCAACTGCTCCAGCCGGACCAGCAGCTCGCCGATGCCGACCGGCCGTATCTCCGTGGCCCGCAGCGAGAGCTGGCCGCGGGGCGCGTACCACTCGGGCTTCGCGAGGACGACGACCCGCGCCCCCTCGGTCACCACGTCCGCGATCCGGTCGAAGACCTGCCGGAAGCAGGTCACGCCCACCGAGATGTCGTGCGACGGATCGCGCAGCGTCAGGAACACCACCCCCGCCCCCGGCCGCCGCGACAGCTGGGTGATCTGCCCCTCGACCCAGACCGCGCCGAGCCGGTCGATCCAGCCGCCGATCAGCCGTGACACGTCACCGACGGGCAGCGGAGCTTCCGGGGAAGTCTGTAGAGCCATAGGGGCGAGCGTATCGGCCGGCGCCGACAACGGACCGGTCCCGCCGCGACAGCCACGCCCTCACCCCGCCACCCGGCGCCCGCGCTGCACCAGCAGGACCACGAGCCCCACCACCAGCCAGCACGCGCCCACCACCTGAGCGCTCCCCGTCGCCTCCACGATCACCGCGATCAGCACCGCGGCCCCGACCACCGGGATCAGGACGTGCCGCCACCAGTTCGGCGGCCCCTCCATCCGGCGCACCACGAACCAGCCGACCACCGACGCGTGGAGCAGGACGAACGCGGTCAGCGCCCCCACGTCCACGACCGACACCAGATGGTCGAGACCGTCGTCGCGCCGGGCCGCCCACACCGCCGCCACCAGCGTGATCACCGCCGCGATCAGGATCGCGGTCCGCGGCACCCCCGAGCGCGGGTCGATCTTCGACAGCAGGGCGGGCAGCCGGCGCTCCCGGGCCATCGCGAACAGCAGCCGCCCGGCGGCCGCCTGCCCGGCCAGCGCCGCGAACGCCGCCCCGATCGCCTTGCTGACCGCCACCAGGTCGTGCAGCCAGGTGCCGACCGCGGAGTCCACCGTGTCGTAGAACGCCGACCCCTGGGCCGCCGGATCGGCGGCCAGCTCCGCCGACGTCATCGGCTCCAGCAGCGCCGCCAGATAGGCCTGCGCCACGAACAGCACCCCCGCCAGCACCAGGCAGAACAGCACCGCCCGCGCCACCTTCGCCGAACCGCCCGTCACCTCCTCCGCGAACGAGGCGATGGCGTCGAAGCCCAGATACGACAGCACCGCCACGGACACCGCACCCAGCACCGCCGTCGCGGAGAACCCGGAATCCCCGGTGAGCGGCGTCAGCCAGCCGCGCTGCGCCCCGTCCCGCGTGAGCACCACCACCGCGGACACCAGGAACACCAGCAGCACCACGATCTCCATGGCCAGCACCGCGAAGCCGACCCGGGCCGCGGCCCGTACGCCCCAGAGGTTGAGCAGCGTCGTGAGGACCACCGCCAGCGCGGTCCACACCCACCGCGACACCTCCGGCACCAGCGCGTTCATCGCGATCCCGGAGAAGAGATACGCGACCGCCGGGATCAGCAGGTAGTCCAGCATCACCATCCATCCGGCGATGAACCCCGGCCCCTCCCCGAGCCCCTTGCGCGCGTACGCGAACACCGAGCCGGCCTGTGGGGCGACCCGCACCATCTGGGCGTAACTGAAGGCGGTGAACGCCATCACCACGGTCGCCGCGACGTAGACGAGCGCCACGGCGCCGTCGGACTTCGCGTCCAGGGTGCCGAAGACACCGACGGGGGCCATCGGGGCGATGAAGAGCAGCCCGTAGACCACCAGGTCCCGGAAGCCGAGCGTCCGCCGAAGCCCCGCACGGGCGATGGTGCTGCCGGAATCCGTGTCCCCGCCGGAATCGCTGTCGCTGCCGGCCATGAGCCCTCCGTCGGTCGCGTCGTCGAGCGCGTGAAGATCGTCCTGATCAGTCTCCCGACCCCGTCGGCCCCGCGCCTGTTCGGTACGGCCTTACGATGGGACGCATGACTGCTACGACACCCCGACGCGTCCTGCTCGCCGCACCCCGTGGCTACTGCGCGGGCGTGGACCGTGCCGTGATCGCCGTGGAGAAGGCCCTGGAGCAGTACGGCTCCCCGGTCTACGTTCGCCACGAGATCGTCCACAACAAGTACGTCGTACAGACCCTGGAGAAGAAGGGCGCGATCTTCGTCGAGGAGACGGCGGAGGTCCCCGAGGGCTCGATCGTGATGTTCTCGGCGCACGGCGTCGCACCGACCGTGCACGAGGAGGCGGCCGAGCGGAAGCTCGCCACCATCGACGCCACCTGCCCGCTCGTCACCAAGGTCCACAAGGAAGCCGTCCGCTTCGCGCAGGACGACTTCGACATCCTCCTCATCGGCCACGAGGGCCACGAGGAGGTCATCGGCACCTCCGGCGAGGCCCCCGAGCACATCACCCTGGTCGACGGCCCCGAGGACGTCGCCAACGTCGAGGTCCGCGACCCCTCCCGGGTCGTCTGGCTCTCCCAGACCACGCTGTCGGTCGACGAGACGATGGAGACGGTCGGAGCGCTCAAGGAGAAGTTCCCGCTGCTGATCTCGCCGCCCAGCGACGACATCTGCTACGCCACGCAGAACCGCCAGATCGCGGTGAAGCAGATGGGCGCGGACGCCGACCTGGTGATCGTCGTCGGCTCGAAGAACTCCTCGAACTCGGTCCGCCTGGTCGAGGTCGCACTCGGCGCGGGTGCGGGCGACTCCCACCTCGTCGACTCCGCGGACGAGATCGAGGAGGCCTGGCTGAAGGGCGTCTCGACGGTCGGCGTCACCTCCGGCGCCTCCGTGCCCGAGATCCTGGTCGACGGCGTGCTGGCCTGGCTGTCGGAGCGGGGTTTCGAGGACGTCGAGATCGTGAAGGCGGCCGAGGAGTCCATCGTGTTCTCACTGCCGAAGGAGCTCCGCCGCGACCTGCGCGCGGAGGCGGCGGCACTCTCCGCGGAATAGGACCCGGCGCGACCGGCCCCCGCCGGGCCCGGCGGGTTTCCCGTTCCAGGAAGTGAGCGGCGCCGGGTGCCCGTACCGTGGATCACATGGAGATCTTCGGCGTGGACATCGGCGGATCCGGGATCAAGGGCGCTCCCGTGGACCTGGACCGCGGAGACCTGGCGCAGGAGCGCCACAAGGTACTCACCCCGCATCCGGCCACCCCCGAGGACGTGGCCGGATGCGTGGCGGAGGTGGTCGGCCACTTCGACTGGCAGGGACCGGTGGGCATCACGTTCCCCGGCGTCGTCACGGGCGGTATCACCCGCACCGCGGCCAATGTCGACAAGGGCTGGGTCGATCTGGACGCCCGTGCCCTGCTCAGCGACAAGCTGGGCCTCCCCGTCACCGTCCTGAACGACGCGGACGCGGCCGGCATCGCGGAGATGACGTTCGGCGCGGGCCGGGGCCGCAAGGGCACGGTCATCATGCTGACCTTCGGTACGGGGATCGGCAGCGCGCTCTTCATCGACGGCAGGCTCGTGCCCAACACCGAGCTCGGCCATCTGGAGCTCCACGGCCACGACGCGGAGAAGCACGCCTCCACCAAGGCCAAGGAGGACGAGGACCTGAGCTGGCACCACTGGGCGCACCGGGTGCAGAAGTACCTGGCCCACGTGGAGATGCTGTTCTCGCCCGAGCTGTTCGTCATCGGCGGCGGGGTCAGCCGCAAGGCCGACAAGTTCCTGCCGCTCATCGAGCACGTGCGCGCCGAGATGGTGCCCGCGGAGCTGCAGAACAACGCGGGCATCGTGGGCGCGGCGATGGCGGCGGCGGGCCGCTGACGAGGGCCCCGGCCCGACGCCCGGTCCGGCAGGCAGGCGGGACTTTCGGAACACCTAGCGCTGGGACGGCCGCCGGGGTGCCCGTCCGGCGGCCCGGGAAGCCGGGGACGGCTGTGCGGCGGGACGGGCGGTGTGCGCGGCCTGCATCATCCGCCGCTGCCGGGCCCGCATCAGCCGGACCTTCCGTACGGTCGCGATGAGACCGGCGACGAGGGTGCCGCCGTACAGCCAGCCGGCGTGGACGGCGAGCGCGGTGACGACGGCCATGGTCTGCCCGCCGAAGCCGCCCGTGCCGCCGGCGATCGGGATGATGCCGACGGCGAAGGCGATCGGCACGCTGATCGGCGCGGTGACCAGGTCGGCCGGCCGCACCCAGAGCGCGGTCAGCGCGCTGACCGGCAGGAACAGGACCCCGAACACGGCGGACGAGCCGTCGAACAGCAGCCAGTCCGCACAGGCGATCACGAACATGACGGCGGCCGCGAAGAGCCCGGCACCGATGCCGGTCAGCCGGGGGTTGGGCAGCCGCCGCAGGGCGAGCACGGCGGGCGCCACCGGGCGGGCCCGGTTCGCCGGCGTACTCATCACGCGATAGACGGTGGCGCCTTCGGCGACGGTGCCTTCGGCTCCCTCGGTCCCGAGCGGGGACAGCGGGGCCTGCCGGGTCTGCCTGCGCTGCGGGGGACGTGTCCTGTGCTGCTCCACCGGGACAACGTAGGTCGACGGGCAGGAGGAAACAGGTGCGGGACACGCGCTTTGGGTGACCTTGGCGATGAGTTCGATGCCACACGGCCCAACGGGAACCGATTTCCGCCCGGAACCCGCACCGGACTCCGCCCGCCCCGGCACCCCGTCCCGCCCCTCCGCACGGCCCCGGGGCGCACCCCGCCCCCACCCCGCCCCCTCCCCACTCCCGCCCCACCAGGACCCGTGACGACCCACTCGCCCCCGCCCGTAAACTGGAGAATCGGCCCACCCGGGCCCGACGTCCATTCGAGCCCGTCCACCCCCTAGGGAAGTCGCCACCGTGTCGCTCACGATCGGAATCGTCGGTCTGCCGAATGTCGGCAAGTCGACCCTGTTCAACGCCCTGACCAAGAACGACGTGCTGGCGGCCAACTACCCGTTCGCCACGATCGAGCCGAACGTCGGCGTCGTCGGCGTCCCCGACCCCCGCCTGAACACGCTCGCGAAGATCTTCGACTCGCAGAAGCTGCTGCCGGCGACGGTCGACTTCGTCGACATCGCGGGCATCGTGCGCGGCGCCAGCGAGGGCGAGGGCCTGGGCAACAAGTTCCTGGCGAACATCCGTGAGTCGGACGCGATCTGCCAGGTCATCCGCGCCTTCAAGGACGAGAACGTCGTCCACGTCGACGGCAAGGTCTCGCCCAAGGACGACATCGAGACGATCAACACCGAGCTGATCCTCGCCGACCTCCAGTCCGTCGAGAAGGCCGTCCCCCGCCTCACGAAGGAGGCCCGCCTCCAGAAGGAGAAGGCCGCCGTCCTGGCGGCGGTCGAGGAGGCCCAGAAGATCCTGGAGGCGGGCGACACCCTCTTCCACGCGGGCATCACGGCCGGCACGGAGAAGGGCCGCCTGCTCCACGAGCTCCACCTCCTGACGACGAAGCCCTTCCTCTACGTCTTCAACGTCGACGAGGACGAGCTGGTCGACGAGGACTTCAAGAACGAGCAGCGCGCCCTGGTCGCCCCCGCCGAGGCCATCTTCCTGAACGCCAAGATCGAGTCCGAGCTGATCGAGCTCGACGACGACGAGGCGCTGGAACTCCTCCAGTCGATGGGCCAGGAAGAGCCCGGCCTCGCCACCCTCGGCCGCGTCGGCTTCGACACGCTGGGCCTCCAGACCTACCTCACGGCAGGCCCCAAGGAGACCCGCGCCTGGACGATCAAGAAGGGCGCCACGGCCCCGGAGGCGGCCGGTGTGATCCACACCGACTTCCAGAAGGGCTTCATCAAGGCCGAGATCATCTCCTTCGACGACCTGGTCGAAACCGGCTCGGTCGCCGAGGCCCGCGCCAAGGGCAAGGCGCGCATGGAGGGCAAGGACTACGTCATGCAGGACGGGGACGTGGTGGAGTTCCGCTTCAACGTGTAGCGAGTTGGCTACTGCAAGCTAGTGCTCGTCAAGAATGCTGGTCAGAGGGGTCGGACTTGGGTAAGTCCGGCCCCCCACCGCATCTCCGTGCTGACTTGGTGCTCACTCAGCTGTGGCGGGGTGGAGCGAGCTTCTCCAGGTCGAGGTTGATCTCGAAGGGCACCGGACGGTTGAGCGAGCCCCTGAAGATGCCAACGGGTACATAGGTGGCGGTTGGCTCGTCAAGTTCGTAGACGTGGACGATGGGTGCTCCGTCCTCGTCCTCGATGCGCCAGTAGTGCGGGATGCCGGCCTCTGCGTATTTGTGGAGCTTTACCGTGCGGTCCCGGTGTGCGGACTCGGGGGAAACCACCTCGACGGCGAGTCGTACTTCATCCGGTGCGAACCAGGTGCGGTCACCGTCGAAGTCGGCCGTCGTCACCAGCAGATCCGGCTCGGGCCGATTGCGTTGATCGAGTTTGATGGTCATCTCCCGTCCGACCCTTACGTCGGCCGGCGCCTGCTCCATGAGAGCCACGGTGAGCATCGTGACGAGATGGCCGTGCCACCACCGCTGCGGGGACATCATGAAGACGAGGGCTCCGTCGATCAGCTCGGTGTGGCGCGGTGCTTCCGGGAGGCGGTCCAGGTCCTCCGCGAACCAGCCTTCCGCGCGAGGCGGGCGCATCCAGTCGGGCAGTGCGGTCATGGCTCAACCGTAGCGACTCAGCGAGGTCCGGACCATGAGGTCGACGACGGGCGAAACGAGAACCGCCCCCGTCACCCAAACGCGGGCCGTCCACCCGCGCCTGCGCTGCACGTCCCGGCCGTGCGCACGCATCCGACCGGGCGAGCGCCTCCACACCGGCTCGGCTCTGCGGACAGCCGTTGGGGTACGCAGGTACCGGGACGCCGACTTCCGTACGAGCGTCCTCATCAGGCGGGGCGCTGTTCGTCGGGCCGGTCACGGCCGTAGGTGGCCGCAAGATCCGAAGCATCGTCCAGCGCCCCGCTGCGATGCGCAGATCGCGTACGATCCTGGCATCGCACCCGCGCGGTGCCCGCAGCACGGGCAGGGGGAGGAGTCGCTCACCTGTGCAGTCTCCTTTGAGGCCACGCCGGCGTGCCACGCATTTCTCTGCCCGGGGTGGCCAGCCAGTCCGCAGCCAGTCCGCAGGACACCCGTGAACGGCCGTCGGGAGCCAACGCATCCCAACGAGGAAATCCCAGGTCAGAGCCCTGGGTGGGGCTCCGCCGCAGGTCAGGATCGGGCCGCAGACATTCCGCCAACGTGTAGCGCATCGCCTGCCGCAGGCTGTCGATCCGCCAGAGACGCGCGCACCGGAAGGGGCCGGGCTCACCTGAGCCCGGCCCCTTCCGCGTTTCCGTGACGGCTCAGCCGCAGTGGGGTGGAGTGGGTGATACGAGGGCTCCGCCGCTCGGCTAGCGCTTGATGCCCACGCCCGCCAGCAGGCTGATCTGGGCGTCCGTGATCTCCGGCTCGCCCTTGGCGGGACCGGTGGAGCGCCAGCGGTGGCAGCAGACGATGCCGGGGGCGACCAGGTCGAGTCCGTCGAAGAAGCGGCGCACGTCGCTGTGGGAGCGGAACTGCACCGGGGAGCCGGACTTCGTGTAGACCTCCGCGACGTTGTTCCAGGTGACGGGGTCGAAGTCGGGTGTGCAGTGGTTCATGGCGAGGGCGCTGCCCGTCGGGAGCGGGTCGAGGAGGCGGCGGATGATGGCGTACGGGTCGTGTGGGTCGGTGATGAAGTGCATGAGCGCGTTGAGGGAGAGGGCGATGGGCTGGGTGAAGTCCAGGACCCCTGAGTCCTCCACGGCGCTCATGAGTGAGTCGGGGTCGGTGATGTCGGCCTCGATGTACGCCGTGCGGCCCTGCGTCGTGCTGCGCATGAGGCGTTCGGCGTACTTGAGGACGAGCGGGTCGTTGTCCGCGTAGACGACGCGGGCGTCGTTCGCGACGGACTGGGCGACCTGGTGCAGGTTGGGCTCGGTCGGGATGCCCGTGCCGATGTCGAGCCACTGGCGGATGCCGTGCTCCTGCGCCAGGACCCGGGTGGCGCGGTGCATGAACGCCCGGTTCTCGCGCGCGGTCACGTAGATGCCGGGGTGCGCCTGGGCGGCGACCAGGGCCGCGTCCTTGTCGATCTCGAAGTGGTCCTTGCCACCGAGGAAGTAGTCGTACATCCGGGCCGAGTGCGCCTTGCTCGTGTCGAGATCGCGGCCGGTCTGCCTGGTGGTCATGTGCTCCCCTTCGTGCGTGAGTCGATCGGCCCGCGGGCCGGGGACGGGACGGGTGCCGTCGTCCCTGGTGCCTGCCGTCGGTTCACCCGGCGGCCAAGTGATCGGCCAGTCCCTCTTTGACCCCGCGGACGAACGCGGCGATCTCCTCCGGCGTGTAGATCAGCGCCGGACCGGCCGGGTCGGTGGACTGGCGTACGGCCACGCGGCCGTCCGCGAGCTGCTTCGTCTCGACGCACTGGCCCCCGTTCGGCCCGCTCCAGGGGCGCTCCCAGCCGTGCTCCCCCAGATCGCGGGCCGGCATGCCGTTGTAGACGCCCTCTTCGGTGATCGTCATGAGTACTCCTTGCGCATGCGGTTCAAGAGCGCCCGGCTGTCATCGGACGACGTCAGCAGCGCCATGCGGGAATGGGCCTCCAGATGGGAGACGACGTCCGCGCGCTGGTCCAGGTAGACGGAGGCCGACAGAAGTTCGCTGTAGACGATGTCCGGCAACTCGGGTTCCTCGAACCGGAAGTACGTGAACGGGGCACAGGCTCCGACGTGCGCGCCGGCCGTGAAGGGCACGATGTCGAGGCTGATGTGCGCACGTTCGGAGAGGTCCAGGAGCCGTTCGATCTGCTCCCGCATCACCTGCGGGCCGCCCACCACGCGGTGCAGGACCGCTTCCTCCATGACCACCCACAACGTGGGGGCGTCCTCCCGCTCCAGCAGGCGCTGGCGGTGCAGCCGCAACTCCACCCGGCGCGCGAGCTCTTCCTCGCTGCCGTTCGGCAACCCGCCGCGCAGCACGGCGTGTGCGTAGTCGGAGGTCTGCAACAGGCCGGTCACGTACTGGGGTTCATAGGTGCGGAGGGTCTTGGCGCCGGTCTCCAGGCTGACGTAGGCGGTGAACCAGCTGGGGACGGCGTCGCGGTACGAGTGCCACCAGCCGGGCTTGTTCGCCTGCTCGGCCAGTTCGACGAACTCGTCGATCTCCTGGCGTTCCGCGCCGAAGGTCTCCAGCAGCTTCTCCACGTAGAGAGGCTTCAGGGCGACCTCGGCCTTCTCCAGCCGGCGGATCGTCAGCGTCTTCACGCGCAGTGCCTTCGCCGCGTCCTCAAGCGAGGCCCCGGCGCCGAGCCGCATGTCCTGCAGCCGACGGCCGAGGATCATGCGCAGGACTGTCGGCGCGCTGGTGCCGGTACGGGCATCGCTCACGCCCAACCTCCTGAGAGTCCATCAACACCGCCATTCTTACAGGGGTTTGGTGTCGATGCCAGGGTGATACCCGCGCTTCTGAAATTATCAGGGAGTCGGTTGCAGCCGGTGCGCTATCACGCGCATAGTGGATGCGTGAGTGGTGAAGCCAATAACGACGGCGCAGGGGTCCGGCCCGGAGAGGGCGCGGAATCCCGATGCCGTCATCGGCCCCCGCTGCTGGGCCATCGAATCGGCGCGCCCCTCCCCCCGCTCGGGTTGCAGCCCGCATCCCCTCACCGCGCCCGTCCCCACGCAGGCGCTGGAAGGCGACATCCGTGACTCTGTCCATGCCCTCAGCCCCGGCCTCGACCCCCGCCTTAGCCGGGACCGTGCCGCGCCGGGAGTGCTGGTTCGGTCTGCCCGCGCTGCGCACCAGCGTGAGATCCGCCCGCGACACCGTGCGTGACCGGCTCGCCGCCTGGAAGCTGCCCGGTGACACCTGCTGCGACGCGGTGCTGCTGGTCTCCGAGCTGACCACGAACGCCGTGCTCCACACCGGCAGCGGTCGCTTCCTGTGCGGCCTCACGCTGAGCGGCGACGAGCGGCGCCTGCGCATCGAACTCCACGACGAGGGCAGCACCCCGATCCGCCCGCCCGACCACCGTGCCGGGCCCGGTGAGGAGAACGGGCGAGGGCTGTTCCTCGTCTCGCAACTCGCGGACCGCTGGGGCTCGGCACGCTCGACACGGGCCGAAGGCAACGTCGTATGGGCCGAGTTGACCGCCCACTCCTGACGTCGGTCCGAGTGCCGGGCCACGGCAGGCAGTGCGCCGGCCCGCGCGAGGACACCGTACGTACGGACCGCCGCGTTCCCTTCGCGCGACGGCACCCCTCCTCCCTCGATCCTCTGCAGAAGGCGGCCATGACTCCCCACGGTGAAACCGCTTCTCCCGTAGTGCTGTACGTATGTGCCGACCGAGCCCCGGGCGTGCCCGGGGAAGCCGCGCAGCGCGCGCAGACGGAAGGCAGGGCGTTCGCCCAGGAACGCGGACTGACGATCGCCGAGGTCGTCACCGACACCTACGGCGAACCCGATCCGGGCCGGCGCCGGGGGTGGCGGCGGGTGAGACAGCTGGCCCAGACGGGCCACGTCACCGCGGTACTCGTCCGCTGGCCGAGCGCCATCGCCCCCGAGTCCGCACGCGAACTCCGGCACCGCGAGGCCGCCTGGCTGCACGACCGGGGCGTGCGCGTCCGGTACACCTGGGCGCCCTTGTCCTCAAGGACCTGCGACGACCGGTGACCCCGCTCCGGGGTCTCCCGGCGCGCCCGGGGGACAGTCACCACTGATGTCCCCGCGGGGGACGTCAGCTGTTGCTGCCGGCCTTCTTGTTGCCGTCCTTCAGGCGGAGGGCTGAGACCAGGAAGAACACGCCGCCGAGGAAGGCGTAGCCGGCCAGGCTGCCCAGTGCCGCGTCGTCCTTGCCCGCCTGCGCGAAGAACGACGCGCCGGCGGCGGTGGAGATTGCACCGCTGGCGATCATCGCCCACTGGCCGCCCAGCCGGCGGCGGGCGGCGCCGACGATCAGCTGGACGAGACCCGCGGTGACGGCCCAGACGCCCCAGACGCGCAGGACCGCAGGGATGCCGGACGTTGCGGCGACGGCGAGGCCGAGGGCGGTGAGGGTGCTCAGCGCGATGTTCACGTACAGGCCGCGCGCCGGCCCGCCGGTCGCGCGGGCGGACCTGAGGTCGACGACAGCGCACGCCACGTCGAACAGGGGATAGACGACGAGCAGCGTCGCGCTCAGCGGGCCCAGGGTGTCGGCGGACGCGAACAGCAGTACGGCCCAGACGGCGGCGAACGCGAAGCGCAGGATGTACAGCTTCCGCAGGGCCGTGGCAGCGGGGGTGGGAGGGGTGCCTGCGAGGGTGTCCATGGGAGTGCCTTCCAGTGACGGTGTGAATGCGTGGGGCGGGCTGGTGGGCGGCCCGGCGCGGTCCCGCCGCGCAATGAGGGGGCCCATGAAGGTGCCAATGAGGAAGCCGATGAAGCTGCCGATGAGGGAGAACGTTCGGTCTCATCTTCATCTAACGGGCCCCTGCGGCGACTGTCAAGACCGAACGTTCTCCCTCATGCTTTGGTAGTCTCGGGATCATGAGTCGGGGTACAGCGGGCGGCAGCACGTCCGAAGCGCGAGCCAGGCTGCTCGGCACGGCGACGAGGATCTTCTACGCGGAGGGGATCCACTCCGTCGGCGTCGACCGGATCATCGCGGAGGCGCAGGTGACCCGGGCGACGCTGTACCGGCACTTCGCGGGCAAGGAGGAACTCGTCCTCGCCTATCTCGACCAGGCCGACAAGGGAATCCGGGCGCAGGTCGCCGCCGCGGCCGCGAGCGACGAACCGGCGGCGGACAGGGTCCGGGCCGTCGCCCGGTCCATCACCGAAGGCATTCGGTCCCCCGGATTCCGCGGCTGCGCCTTCCTCAACGCGGTGGCCGAGTACGCCGACCCGGCCCACCCGATCCACCGTGCCGTGCTGGCCCACCGGCAGTGGTTCCTGGACACCGTCACGGAGTTGCTGGCCCGGGCCGGCTGCGAGCCCGCGGATGCGGCCGGGCGGCACCTGGTCATGCTCCGGGACGGAGCCATGGCCGCCGGGTGCCTGTTCGATCCGGAACTGGTGTCCGAAACCTTCCTGCTCGGCGTCGAAGGCGTCCTGCGGGCACGCACCGCCTGACCGTCCGTACGGGCACGTGCCGGCTGAAGCGCAAGTGCCGGGCGCGCGCCCGGGGGAAGCCCTAGCCTGGGCGGCGTACGGGATGTGCGGGTGCGGAGAGGCGGCGGGGCGGGCGTGGAGCCGGGTGGGGAGTGGGGGTGGCCGGGGCGCAGTCTGCTCGGGGTGCTGTCCGGTCCCGCACGCGCCGAACTGCTCTCCCTCGGATCCGAGTTGACCCTCGGTTCCGGTGGCGTCCTGCTCACCGAGGGCGCCACGGACCGGCATCTGTACGTGATCCTCAGCGGGTTCGCCAAGGTCACCGCCACCGTGGAGAACGGGCAGGAGTCGCTGCTCGCCGTCCGGGTCGGGGGTGACAGCGTGGGGGAGATGGCCGCGCTGGACGGCGCGCCGAGGTCGGCCGGAGTGGTCGCCTGCGGACCGTTGCGGGCGCGGGTCATCGGGCCCGGGGCCCTGCACGGGCTCATGGTGCGGCGGCCCGAGGTGGCGATGGCGCTGACCCGGATCGTGGCCGACCGGCTGCGCTGGGCCAACCGGCGGCGGCTCGAGTTCCGCGGCTATCCGGTCAAGGTGCGCCTCGCCCGGCTGCTGGTGGAGCTCGCCGTGGCGTACGGGCGGCCCGAGCCGGGCGGCGGCCATGTGATCGGCTTCCAGCTCACCCAGCCCGAACTCGCCGCACTCACCGGCGCCGCCGAGACCACCGTCCACAAGGGGCTGCGTGAACTGCGGGACGAAGGGCTGCTCGGCACCGGGTACCGGACGACCACGGTGCACGACCTCGCCCGGCTCGCCCGGGTCGCCGAACTCGCCGAACCCGTGGCGCCGCCCACGGCACGCCGGCCCCGGCGGTCAGCCGAGGGCGGGCCGTAACAGCAGGCAGAGCCCCGCGGTGGTCCCCATCACCGCGGTGCAGACCACCGCTGCCGTCACGCAGCGGTACTTCCGCAGGGCCACGTCGGAGAGGAAGCGGATCATCGCGCGCAGCTGCCGGTCGTCCTCGGCTGCCGATGTCGGTGTGGGTGCGGGTGCCGGTGCGGGCCGTGGTGGGTCGGTGGCGGCGGCCAGTTGGGCGAAGCTGTAGTCGTTGGGGCCGGTGGACCGCCAGACGCGCGGCCGGAGCGCCAGGGCGAGCGAGGCCGCGCCGCCGAAGAGGCCGCAGGCGAAGAGGATCAGGAGCACCCCCGCCGTCCAGCCGAGCGGGCCGCCCCGCCGCCATCCGTCGACCGCCGCCTCGCTCCACGCGCCCGCCGTCCCCACGAGTGCCGCCTGCACGGCGGAGAGGATGCCGGCCTTGGCGTCGGCGTGCTGGTGTGCCGTCTGGAGGATGGGCAGCATTCTGTGCGACGCGGGGGTGGGCGTGCCCTGTGCGGGGGCGGGCGCCCGGGTGGACACGGTGGGCGGGGCGGATGTCACGGAACCTCCAACGCGGCTCGGATGGACTCCCATTGAGCCTCCGGAGCGCCGGACGGAACAGTCACTTGTACGGGATTGGGCGGCCCGTCGAGATCCCGTACTTCCACGGGGTGCGGGTGGCCGGTTCCGGTGTACGACTGGCAGGGCGACCGGTGCTCCACGGGGGTGAACACCGGTTCGGGAGCAGCATGCCGCATCGACCACTTCCTTGTAACTAGCCCAATTAGCAAGTGAGTTGGAGGTGGGGCATGCTGTCCCTCCCGATGGGACGGATGAGGAGGACGGGATGCCCGTAGGTGCGATGGGTGTGTTCGACAGGCGGCTTCTGCTCGCCGTCGACGCGCGAGGATACGGCAGCTCGGACACCGCGCGACAGCGCGATATCCAGACAGCGTTGCCCCGCCTCCTCTCGGAGGCGGCCGAGGCCGCGGGGCTCGACCGCGCCTCCTGGGTGCGGCAGGCCGCGGGGGACTCCGAGTTCGCCGTACTCCCGGCCGGTTCCGACGAGCAGGCGCTCGTCGAGCCGTTCATGCGCCGGCTGGACGCCGGGCTGCGTGCCCACAATCGCGACCGTGTGCCCGGCGCGCGGCTCGCGCTGCGTACCGTCGTGCACTTCGGGCCCGCCTCCGAGGCGCCCAGCGGGTTCGTCGGCCCCGGGCCCGTCGAGATCTCCCGCATCCTGGAGAGCGACCCCCTGCGCCGGGCCCTCGCCGAGGCCCCGGGCGCCGCGCTCGCCGTCGCGCTGACCGCACCGGTCTTCACGGAGCTCGTCGCCCAGGGCTACACCAACTTCCAGCCGGAGGAGTTCCGCGAGGTCGTCGTCGAGAAGAAGGAGTACCGGGGCCGGGCCTGGCTGTGGGTGCCGGGGTGCGATGTGCACGCGCTGGACCTCGGCGCCGCGGGCCCGCGTTCCGGAGCGGAGCCCGGCCCCCGGACCGCGTCTGATTCCGGCTCCGGCCACGGCCGTGAATCCGGCTCCGGTTCCGGCTCCGCGGGTGCTTCCGGGTCCGGCTCCGCGGCAGGTCCCGGTGAGCCCGCCGAGCCCGCCAGGACCGCGTCGGCGCAGGACGGTGGCGGCGATTCCGCCACCACCAATCTGTACGGAACCGTCATCAACGGGAACGTCGTCTTCGGCATTTCCAAGTGAGCGCAGTGCACGGGGTGATGGGGGTGCAGACGTGAGGTCCACGGATCGTCCGACGGAGAGTCACGGAAGCGGTGCGGAGGGAGGCGGTGTGCCGGGCGAGGGCCGGGAACCGGCCGTTGGGGCGGGCGGCGCCGGTGATCCGCGCCCCGTCCCCGAGCCGGCCGCCGCCTCGTCCGCACCCTCGTCCACCCCCTCGGCCATACCCGCCTCTCCGTCCCCCTCCGGAGTGAATTCGGGAGCGAGTTCGGGAACGGACTCCGGTGAGCGCTCCGCTACGGGTTCCGCATCGAACCCCGCCACGGACTCCATTTCGAACCCGGCCACGAATCCGGCCACGACCCCCGGAACCGGCTCCTCCGACGGCGACCACCTCGTCTACAACAACTTCTACGGCCCCCAGTACCACGGCCGCGCCCATTTCGGCATCGCCACCGCGACCGAGCGGTCCGGGAGGGCCCGCGCCACCGGGCTCCTCGAAGGCGACGAGATCGACGCGCTGCTGCGCTCGTACATCCGCCCCGACTGCTTCGACGACGCGACCCGCGAGCTCTCCCGTACCCGCGTCGTCGTCCTGACCGGGCCCCAGGGCACGGGCAAGCGGTCCGGCGCGGTCGCCCTGCTCAGGGAGACCGTCGGACCGTCGGCCGACTACGTGGTGCTCTCCCCGGACATCGGTCTCGACCAGCTCGCCGAGCGGACCTTCGACGCGGGCGTCGGCTATGTCGTCCTCGACCGCACCGGGACCGCGGGCGCCGCCGGGGGCGCGGCCTCGGACTTCGACTGGCGCCGGGTGCGTGACCAACTGCGCCGGCACCGTGCCCATCTGGTCATCACCACCGTGCACGGCGCGGCCGGGCGTCCCCCGGAGGCCGTACGGCATCTGCCGTGGCGGCCCCCGGCTCCGGACAAGGTGGTACGCGCCCGGCTGGTCCAGGCCCGTATGCCGAAGGAGACCGTCGACCGGGCCGTCGCCGGAATCCCGGCCCACTGTCCCATCGCGGTCGTCGCCGACGCGGCGCAGCGGATCGCGGCGGGCACCGATCCGGACCAGGCGTGGAAGGAGCACAGCGGCAGCGCGCCGCAGGCGGTCCAGGAGTGGTTCGGTGTGGCGGAGCAGGAGCGGAGTCTGCGCGAGATCGCCGAGGTCACCACCCTCGCCTTCGCTCTGGGCATCGGCCGGCGCGCCTTCGAGTCACTCCAGGACGTCCTCGAACGGCTCCTGGAGCCCGTCTACGCCGCGGATCCGGCGGATTCCGCTCACTCCGGCCACTCCATGCCACCCGTCCACTCCACGCATTCCGTGCCGGATGCCGCATCCGGCACCGCCGACGGCGCGGCTCCCGACGCCGCGGGGCAGGCCGCCGGCGGGCCGGTCCGGCGGCAGCGCCACCGGACCCGGCCGGTGGACCGGCGCCGCTCGCTCGCCCGCAACTCCCTGATCACCACGGAGATGCAGATCTACGGCGCGACCACCCGGGAGGTCATGGTCTTCGCCGACGCCGATCTGCGCCGCTGGGTGCTGGAGGCGCTGTGGCGCGATCACCCCACCGAGTACTGGGACGCCGTCCGCCACTGGCTGGGGCTGGTCGTCGACGCCGACCCCGATCCCGTCCTCCAGCTCTCCATCGCCTCCGGACTCACGCTGCTCGGACACATCGCCTTCGACGAGGTGGTGCAGAGCTACCTCGACCCCTGGGCGCGCGGGGAGAGCGGGGAGGCCGGGCAGACCCTCGCGGTGTACGTCCTCTGGTACATGTGCCTGGAGGAGACCCAGGCGGCCGCCGCGCTCACGCTCGCCCGCACCTGGGCGCAGTCCACCCATCCCACCCTGCGGGGCACCGCGCTCTGCGCCTTCGGCGGCCAGCTCGGCGTCACCTTTCCCACCGACGCCGTGAAGTGGCTCTGGGCCATGCTCCGCAGCGGCGTGCCCGACAAGCGCGACGAGCGCGAACTCGGTCTGCAGGCCTGGGCGCAGCTGTTCCTGACGCTCGTCGACTGCCAGGAGGACGCCGGCATCGTGCTCGACGCCCTGGCGCACCGCATCAGGAAGGAACAGCGCACCAGGTCCGCCGCCTACTCTGCGACCGGGCTCCTCGTCCTGGAGACCACGCTGTGGGTCTTCTCCGCCACCGAGCGGCTCTCGGCCCGCCCCGCTGTCGCGCGGTACCTCGCCGACCGGCCGGCCGAGACCGGCGTCGTCGCCGAGCTGTGGGCGGCGGCCCTCTGCTACCGGCCGCTGCGCCGCAGCGCCCTGTCCGCTCTCCGCCAGGCGGCGCGCGCCCTGCCCGCCGTGACCTCAGACCCCGCCGCGGTGGCCGAACGGCTCGGTCAGGCGCTCGCCGCCGCGCTTCCGCAGGACGAACACCCGTTGTTGGTAAGTGAGTTGGGTCGACCCGCAGTCGCCCGCCCCGCTCGCGCCACAGATCCCGACTGCGTCGCGATCCTGCTCGGCGCCCTGAACCGTGCGAAGGACAGCCACCCACGATGACCACGATCCACAGAACCTATCCGCTGGTGGAGGAGCGCGTGCTCGACCCCGCGCCCCGGGCCGGCCGCCGCTTCTGGAACCAGCCGGCCCGCTCCCAGGACGAACTGCCGCGCGTCGCGGCCCACCAGGTGCTCGTCTACCGCACCGGCGACCAGTACCTCACCGACCACGGTGTCCGCGGCCCCGGGGACGAGGCCGTCCTGAACGCCGGTTCGGTCACGGTCGTCGACTGCCGTACCGCCGTGCCCGTCACCGTCGGCACCGACGTGCCGTCCGCCGAGACCGACGGCTTCACCCTCCAGGTCGCCTTCCACTGCACGGTCACCGATCCCGTGGCCGTGGTCCGCGAGGGTGTCACCGATGTGGAGTCGCGGCTGCTCGGCTACCTCCGGGCGCTGCCCGGACTCAGCGACGTCACCCAGGAGTGGCCGCTCGAAGCGGGCAAGGAGGTGTCCCGGCGGCTGACCGCCCGGCTGATCTCGTACCTGGAGATGGAGCCGCCGCGGATCGCCGGGCTCTCCGTCGGCGACCCCTACCTGACCGTGCTCACCCCGGGCGAGTTCGCCGCCCAGCAGCGCCGTGCCGACGAGGAGCGGCGCGAGCGCGAGCAGGACCGGGTGAAGGAGGCGGTGCGTCGCGAGCGTGAGCTGATGGAGCACGAGCGCGAGAAGGAACGGGAGCGGATGGAGTCCGAGCGCAAGGCGCTCGAGATGCGGCACCAGCAGGAACTCGACGACCTCAGGCGGACGTACACCCGCCGGACCGACGCCGAGGACCAGCACTACACGCAGAACCTCAAGCGCAAGGACAACGAGTTCGAGCGCGTCGAAGCCCTCAAGGACATCGACGACTTCGGCATCGATCCGGCCCACACCGACATCCTCGCCCAGCGCCGCGGCGAGATCGCGTACTCCGAACTGGCCGAACGGCAGCGCGAGACGGACCGGGTGCGGCGCGAGCGGCAGCGCGAGGACGAGGAGCGGCACTGGGACTTCGCCGAGCGGCGGCGGCACAGCGAACGGGAGGACCTGCGCTACAGCCTGGAGCGTGAGGACCGGCACCGGGAGGTCGACCGCCAGGACGAGCGGGCCGCGCTCGACGCCGAGCGGGAGGAGAAGCGCGAGCAGCGGGCCGGCGACCGGGAGGACCGGCTGCGGCAGCGCGCCGAGAAGCGCGACGACACGCTGGCCGAGCGGGCCGAGCGGCGTCACCGGGCGGACCGGCGCGACAGCGTCAACCAGGAGCTGGGCCGCCAGATGATCAACCGCGGCCTGCTCGACAACGCGCCGCTCGATGCCCGCGCCTTCGTCGAGCGCCTCAGCTCCGGGCAGGGCCTCCTCGACCAGGAGCCGTCCGGCCCCGCGCAGGTGGCCGGTGCCGACGAGGCCCCGCAGCTGGAGGAGGGCGACGGCGCGCCGTCCCCGGAGCGCTCCGGCGACCGCCGCCCGCCGGACGACGAGGGTTCGTTCCGGAAGGACGAGGGCTCGCACTTCAAGGACGACGAGGGCTCCCCGTTCAAGAAGGGCGGGGACTACGGGCGGAAGCACGGACCGCGCGACGATCGCTACGGGGGCGACCGGTACGGCGAGGGGTACGACCGGCCCGCCGCCGGCGGTGCCCGCGACGACGACCGGGACCGGGACGGCGGCATCGACCCCGACCGCGCCACGCGCCGTCCGCTGATCGCCGACGACGACCTCGGTGAAGCGGGGAGGGAGGAGCGTGGCCGCTGACACCCCCGTACGCCCGCCCGAGGAGAGCTACGACACGTGGGCGTCCGGGACCGGGCCCGCCCACGGCCCCCGGCGAGGCCGCCGGAGCGGGCGTGGCCCCGCCGTGTTCCTGCGCCGTCTGATCGGCATCCGTGAGGAGATCCTCGACCGCGAGAGCGCCGAACGCGCCCGCTACACGTGGTACGGGGCCATCGTGCTCAACACCGCGCTGCTCGGCGGGGCTTCCATGGCCCTGGCGATCAGCACGATCCGCGAGGGCACGCCGGTCGCGGCCGCGGTCCTCATCGGTGTGATCTGGGCGTGGATCGTGCTGGCCCTGGACAGCTGGCTGGTCTCCAGCACCCACGGCTACACCGGCGGACGCGCGGTGCGCATGCTGGTGCCCCGGCTGTTCCTCTCCGTGGTGCTCGGGCTGACCATCGCCGAGCCGATGCTGTTCCAGATCTTCGACCGGGAGATACGCCAGGAGATGGCGGTCAGCAGGGAGCGCGACCTCGCGGACTTCCGTGGCAGCCTCACCGCCTGCAACCCCCTCGACGGTGCGGACACGACGAGCCGCGCGGACTGCGGCGACTTCCATCTGACGGTGAAGGGCGCGCCGGCCTCGATCAAGGGCGACATCGGTGACAACACCGACGCCGTCGCCCGTCTCGACCAGCAGATCAAGACCTTCAACGACGCCCTCGACAAGAAGCTGGCCACCGAGCGCCGCGAGTGCGCCAAGGAGCGGTGGATCCGGCGCGGCAACGGCTGGGACACCACCGAGACCTGCGAGCGCGCCCGCGCCGACACCAGCGCGTACCGGCGGACCAGCAAGGTCGCCGAGTACGAGAAGAAGCGCGCCGAACTCGTCGGCAAGGGGAACGTCCTGTCCGAGCAGCTGGTCAGCGCGGGAACGGCCTACCGCACGGACGTCAAGAAGGCGATCGACGCCAAGGTCGCCGACCGGGAGTCGTCGCAGCAGCACGACGGGCTGCTGCTGCGTGCCGAGGCCCTGTCCACGGTGGCCTGGTCCGACGGTTTCGCGCTCTTCATGATGTTCCTGCTGCATGCCGTGCTGCTGCTGGTCGACGCCATGCCGGTGCTCGCCAAGCTGATGAGCGGCCCGTCCGAGTACGACCGCAGGCTCGGCGAGCGGCGCGAGGCCAACCAGCGCATCCACCTGGAGGACCAGGACGTGCAGCGCCAGGTCGCCACCATCGATCACGAGGTCCGGCGGTACGCGGCCGAGGTGCGGGCCGAGGAGGACAAGTCCCGGCTGGGGCACGCCCGGTACAAGGCGCGCGCCGAGCACGTCCGCATGGTCCGCGAGGAACTCGACGCACGCACCGCCCGGCTCCTGGGCGAGTGACGTCCGGCGCGGCGGGGCGTCCCGTTTCAGCCCTCCCGCGCCGGCTCCACCCGTTGCAGCCACGTCGTCAGCAGCGGTTCCAGCGCCGCCGCCTCGTCCCCCGTCAGGGTGTCGAGGAGGCGGCGTTCGTTGCGCATGTGCTCGGTGAAGGCCCGGTCGATCAGGTCGCGGCCCGCGTGGGTGAGGGCCACCACGCGGGCGCGGCCGTCGTCGGCGGCGCGGCGGCGGGTGACCAGGCCGGCCCGCTCCAGGCGGTCGATGCGCTTGGTCATCGCGCCGGTGGTGACCATGGTGTGCGCGGCCAGTTCGCCAGGGGCCCGTTCGAACGGCTCACCGGCCCGGCGCAGCGCCGCCAGGACGTCGAACTCGCCCTCGCTCAGGCCGAACCGGCGGTAGACCACGCAGAGTTCCTCGGTGAGCAGCCCGGCCAGCCGGTGCAGACGGCCGATCACGCCCTGGGGGCGTACGTCGAGATCCGGGCGTTCGCGGGCCCACTCCGCCTGGATGCGGGCCACGTGGTCCAGGGCGGGGGGCTGCGGGGCGGTGGAATCCGGCATGGTCCCACTCTAGCCCGCATAGCTTCCATGGAAGATATGCGAGTAGTATTAGCTTCCATGGAAGCTACTTTTCGGTGGGTGCTGATCACGGCGATCGCTCCGGTGGCCTGGGGCACGAACTACTACGTCACCCACGCCTACCTGCCCGCCGGCACCCCGCTGTACGGCGCCGCCATCCGGGCCCTGCCCGCCGGACTGCTGCTTCTGGCCGTCCGTCGGCAGCTGCCCCACGGCTCCTGGTGGTGGAAGGCCGCCGTCCTCGGCGTCCTCAACATGGGCGGCTTCTTCGCCCTCGTGTACGTCGCCGCGCAACTGCTCCCGACCAGCACCGCCTCGACGATCATGGCGGCCTCGCCCGTGGCCATGATGCTGATCGCCTGGGCGCTCGTCGCCGAGCGGCCGGGACTGCTGCCCCTGCTGGGGGCCGCCGCCGGCATCGGCGGGGTCTGCCTGATGCTGCTGACCGGGCAGGTGTCGGCCGACGTCCGCGGCGTGCTGGCCTCCGTCGCCGCCCTGCTGATGTCGTCCCTCGGCTACATCCTCACCAAGCGCTGGGGCGCCGGGACCGACGTCCTCGCCTCGACCTCCTGGCAGCTGATCGCCGGCGGCCTTCTGCTGCTGCCCCTCGCCGCGGCCGTCGAGGGCGCGCCGCCCGCGCTCGACGGACCGGCCGTCCTCGGATTCGGATACGTCACGGTGGTGGCGACCGCACTCGCCTTCGCCGCCTGGTTCGCCGGTCTGCGCCATCTGCCCGCGGCGACCGTCGGCCTGGTCGGGCTGCTCAACCCGGTGACCGGGGTGCTGCTCGGCACCGTGATCGCCGGGGAGTCGCTCACCCTCCGGCAGGTCTGCGGGCTCGTCCTCGTCCTGGCCGGGATCCTGCTCGGCCGGCCGGCAGCGCGCCGACGGCCGCTCGGCGCAGCCCCGGGTACGCGGACTACGGCTGCGTGACCCTCAGTTCCCGTACGCCCGCCGGTGCGGCCGCGTCCGCCGAACGGACCGTCACCCGCACCTCCCGGGCCACCGCCCCCGCCCGGTACGGCTGCCAGTTCCGGCCGTCGGCCGAGGTCTCCAGGCGGTGCGAGGCAGGGGGCACGTCCGTCCACTCGGGCGCGAACCCGGTCACCGGGGCCGTCCGTCCCAGCTCCACCGTCAGCGTGCCCGCCGCGCCGTCCGGGGACCAGGCCGTCGCCGTACTGCCGTCCACGGCGGCCGCCGCGTACAGACCGGGCGTCTCCGAGGTCGCCGTCGCCGGGCGGCAGCGGGCCGCGTCGGTGGTCGGCGTCAGGTCCGGGCGGCGGGTGGGCAGGGTGAGCGCCGTGGACAGGGTGCGGGGGCCGGACGGGGCGTGGAGCGTGAAGGGCGCGCCCGACGTCAGCCGGACCTCCGTCGTCCGGGGGCCGATCGCGATGTCGTACGTACGGCCCCGGTACCGCAGCCCTGTCAGCTTCACCCCCTCGCGCAGCTGCGGCGGCAGCATCGGGTCCAGACGCACCCCGTCCTCGCGCAGCCGCAGGCCCGTCAGCCCGTGCGTGAACACCTGGAGGAAGCCGCCCTTCCCGGTCAGGAAGTCGTCGGCCGGGAAACCGGAGAGAGGGTCCTGGGCACCGGCCTTCGCGCCGCGCGCCTCACTGAAGAGGGCGTACGGACCGCGCATGAACGGGCGGACCGCGCGCTGGAGATACGTGTACGCGGCGCAGCCCGGCTCGCCGATCGCGGCCGCGTCGATCGCATGGACCGAGTCCGTCATCGCCGGGCCGTCCGGATCGGTGCGCGCCGCGTAGTAGTCGAGCGTCGAGGCGGCGGCACCCGGCTCCATCGGCCATTCCAGGGGATAGATCAGCAGGACCGTGTCGGCCTGCTTGATCGTCGAGCCGTCGTATCCCGCGTACTGGAGATAGAGCTTGCGGTCCGGGTCGTACGGGATGCGCAGACCGTCCGCGACCTCCTTCCACCCGGCGGGGGCGGCGTGCCCGAGGAGCTGCGCCGCGCGGGTGGCGTTGCGCAGGGCGGTGGCCGCGACGGCGTTGGTGAAGACCCCGTCCGTGACGCCGTTGCTGTACTCGTCCGGGCCCGCCACCTCCTTCACCGAGTAGCTGCCGTCGTCGTTCGCGGTGGCGCGCGAGGCCCAGAAGTCGGCGATGCCCCGGAGCAGTTGCCAGCCGTGTCCGGCCAGCCAGTCACGGTCGCCGGTGGCCAGGTAGTACTGCCAGACGGCCAGCGAGACGTCGCCCTGGAGATGGTTCTGGGTCACGCAGTGCGGCGGGTTCCAGCTCTGGCACTCGGACCAGAGACTGCCCCTGCTCGCGCTCGTCCACGGGTAGAACAGCCCCTCGAAGCCGAGCTTCTCCGCGTTCGTACGGGCCTCGTCGCGTGTCCGGTAGCGGTACTCGACGACCGAACGGGCCAGTTCGGGACGGGTGGCCAGCAGCCCCGGATACATCCAGGTCTCCGCGTCCCAGAACACCATGCCCGCGTAGTTGTCGCTGGTCAGCCCGGCCGGGGCGATGCTGTCGCGGGAACCCGTGCGGGTGGAGGCGAGCAGGCCGTACTGGGCGGAGCGCAGCCACTTCTGCAGATCGGGGCTGCCCGGCACGGACACGTCCGCGGACCAGTCCCGGCGCCAGACGGCGGCGTTCTCGGCGAGGACGGCGGACCAGCCCAGCCGCGCCCCGCGCCTGGAGGCCTCGCGCGCGGTGGTGCGCGGGGCGCGCGAGGTCAGCGCGGTGTCGACGCCGACGTACTTCAGATACGTGTACGTACGCCCGGAAGTCACCCGGGACGGCTGCCCGTTCGCGCCGGCCGGGCGCATCGTCTGGACGATCGCGCCCGCCGTCCCCGTGCCCCGCGTGCGGAACGTCCCGTCGTCCGCGAGGGCGATCCGGCGTGCGCCGCGCGGGTCGAGCCGGCCGGTGACCGTCGCCGTGCCGCTCCAGTGCGGGGTCATGCGCAGCCGTACGGCACCGGTGTGCACCTCGGCGCGGTCGGCCAGCACCTCGTACGTCAGGTCGGTCGCGCGGCCGTCGGCCGTGGTCCAGCGCAGCGAGGTACGCACCAGTCCGCAGCGCAGGAACACCGTCTGGCGGTAGTGGGAGATCCGGCCCGCCGGGGTGGCGGAGCCGTAGGTCTCCTTGCCCACGCGCACGTCGAGACCGGTCCAGCTCGGCAGCGCGGCGGCCACCTCGCGGCCCGCCGCCAGGTCCTTCTCACGGCCGAAGAGCCCGGAGACGAACGCCCCGTCGTAGCGCGGGGTGTACAGCGGCCAGCCGGTCTTCTCCTCACGTTCGGCGTACCCGGCGCCCGCCGCCGGCACGCGGTGCCCCAGATAGCCGTTGCCGACGTACGGGTCGTACCCGGCCGCCTCGCCGAAGACGGTGGACGTCGGAGCCCAGGCGGGATCCGTGTCCCGGCCGCAGGCCACGGCGGGAGCGGGGGCGGCCGGCCGGCCGGCGGCGGACGCGCCGGGCAGCAGGGGCGCGATCAGGGCGCACACGACGAGGGAGGTGAGGAGAGAGGTACGCGAGAGGCTCACGGTACGAACGTAGGGAAGGCGGTGCTGTGCGGCGGGGCACGGCGCGCGGGTGAACGGCTGACACCCGGGAGCACCGCGGGGTCACACCGCCGCGAGCCCCGTCTTGAGGCCCGCGCCGCACAGCGGGACGACGACGCTGCGGTCGGTCCAGCCGCCCACCGCCGCCCAGCAGGCCACCCCCGTCGTCTCCACGTAGAAACCGCGCGCGGCCAGATCCAGCTGGGCGTCGCGGATCCGGTCCTCGGTCACGGTCAGGAAGGTGCCGCCCGACTCCCGCACCGCCGCCAGGATCGCCCGGGCGCGCGGCGGGCGCGGGATGGCGATGCCCTCGGCGAGGGTGGGGGAGGCGAGGGCGCCGGCCGGGGTGTCGAGGAGGTCGTCGGCCCCCGCGTGGAAGGCTGCGGCCAGCGGCGACACGGCCTCGGCCTGGACGGCGACCAGCGCGGGCCGGGTGTCGATCAGGCCCTGGGCGAGGAGTTCGGCCGTGGCCAGGGCCGCGCCGAGGAGCAGCGTGCCGTTGCCGACCGGTACGGCGATGGCGTCCGGGAGCCGGCCGCCGAGATCCTCCCAGAGCTCGTACACATAGGTCTTCGTGCCGTGCAGGAAGTACGGGTTGAAGACGTGCGAGGCGTAGAAGGTGCCCGGGGTGCCGGCAGCGGCGCGGGCCGCCCGCGCGGTCGCCTCGCGGTCTCCGGGGACGACCTCCAGCCGGGCGCCGTGGGCCCTGATCTGTTCGGTCTTCTTCGCGGACGTGCCCTCGGGGACGTACACCGTGCAGGGCAGCGCGGCGCGGGCGCAGTACGCGGCGACGGCCGTGCCCGCGTTGCCGCTGCTGTCCGCGACGACGCGCTCGGGGGCGAGGCCGCGGGCCAGCTCGGCGAGCATCACCGCGCCCCGGTCCTTGAAGGAGAGCGTCGGCATCAGGAAGTCGAGTTTGGCCGAGACCGTGCCGGTGAGCGGCACGAGCGGGGTGCGGCCCTCGCCGAGGGTGGTCGCGGGGGCGGAGAGCGGCAGGACCTCCTCGTACCGCCACAGGGAGTTGACCCGGCCGGGCAGGGCGTCGGCGCGCAAGGGGGCGCTCTCGAAGTCGAGGTCCCACGGGCCGCCGCAGAGCGGGCAGCACCAGGTCAGCGAGGTGACGGCGGCACGGGTGCCGTCCTGCGGGCAGCGGTAGGTGGTGGTGGCCATGACGGCCAGCATGCCAGCCGCCGACCGTACCGAGCACGGAGCACGGGTACCGAGTCCGGGGCGGCCGCGGTGTCGCGGCCGCCCCGGACGAGGGGTGCTGCCTAGCGCCGGGAGAGTCCGCGGTCGACGGCGGTCATCAGCTCGCCGTCGTCCGTGTCCCCGTCCAGCGACCAGAACATCGCGCCGCCGAGCCGGTGGTCGCGGATGTACGCGGTCTTGGTGCGCAGGACCTGCGGGTCGTCGTACGTCCACAGCGTGGTGCCGTCGAACAGCCAGGCGCTGCCGTCACGGACGTTGCGGTGGACCTTGTACGTACCGGATTCGGCCAGCTTCTTGAGGGCCTTGTAATCCTCGTAGCCGGCCGCCCAGGTGGCGGGCGCGGGGGCCGCGGCGGGCTGGCCGAGGCCGTCGCCGCCACCGGTCACCCCGGTCCAGCCCTGACCGTAGAACGACATCCCCAGCACCAGCTTGCGGGCCGGGGCGCCGCGCTTCAGCCAGTCGCGCACGGTCCGGTCGCCGCTGAAGTCGCCCTTCGCGTACAGCGCGGACTGCTGGGCCGTCGTCTTCTCGCCCGAGACGTGGAAGTCGTATCCCTGGAGGTTCACGAAGTCGAAGTCCCGCATGACGCGCGGTACGTCGAAGCCGGCGTCGATCTTCTCGGGGGAGGCGGGGACGAACGCCGAGAGGTCGTAGTGCTTGGGCTTCCGGCCGTGGTGGCCGCCCTTGCGCGAGGCGGCGCCGCTCTTCGCGTACGCGTCCAGCTGGGTGCGGAACTCGTGCACCAGAGCCGTGAAGTTCCGCTTGTCCTCCGGGCGGAAGACGGTGTCGGTGTCACCGGCGGACCCGGGCCACTCCCAGTCGATGTCCACCCCGTCGAAGAGACCGGCCGCCGCGCCCTGACCGCCGCGCGTCCCGTCCACCGGCAGGTTGCCCTTGATGTACAGGTCGATGCAGGAGGAGACGAAGGCCTTGCGGGAGGCGGCGGTGCGGGCCGCGTCCGAGAAGTGCGTGGACCAGCTCCAGCCGCCGAGCGAGATCATCACCTTGAGGCCGGGGTGCTTGGCCTTGAGCTCGCGCAGCTGGTTGAAGTTGCCCGCGAGGGCCTGGTCGTCGGTGTCGGCGACGCCGTCCACCGAGCCCGCGTCGTCCAGCGGACGGACGTAGTCCGCCCAGGCGTCGGCCTCGCCGGGCACGTTGCCGGTGAAGCACTTCCCGTCGGCGTTCACGTTGCCGAACGAGTAGTTGAGGTGGGTGAGCTTGGCCGCCGTGCCGCTCGTCTCCAGGTCCTTGACCTGGAAGTCGCGCCCGTAGACGCCCCATTGGGTGAAGTAGCCGACGCGCTTGTAGTCGGGCGCGGAGCCCTGGTGGTGGTTCCCGCGGTCCGTGCCGTGGCCCGGGGAGGCGTTGGCGGCGGGGGAGAGAGTGGCTGCCAGCGAGAGCCCGGCGGCGGCAATGGCCAGTCCGGACAGGGTTCTTCGACGCATGAGGCCCGTTTCCTGTGCGTGTGCGGAGGCATGTGCGGGGAGGTGCGTGGCCGTGCTGTGTGAAGAGGAAACTATTGGTCTGGACCAAATGAGGTCAAGAGGCAGGGGAGGGGGAAGGCCGGTAACGGCCGAAGATGTCCTGGTGGACACGGGCGGGGTATGCGCACGCGACTGATGAATCATCACTTCGAGTGAAACTCTGGCCTGTGCTTGCGGTCCGGAACCGAGGGTTGCGAGGCTGTTGCGGTCTGTCAACTTCTTGGGGAGTGGCCTGTGACTTTCGGTGAGCAGCCCGCCTATCTGCGCGTTGCGAGCGATCTGCGAGAGAAGATCGTCAACGGTTCGCTGCCGCCGCATACCCGCCTGCCCTCGCAGGCGCGTATCCGCGAGGAATACGGAGTATCGGACACCGTCGCGCTGGAGGCGCGCAAGGTGCTGATGGCCGAGGGGCTGGTCGAGGGCCGCTCCGGCTCCGGCACGTATGTCCGCGAGCGCCCGGTCCCGCGTCGGATCGCCCGTTCCGGCTTCCGCTCGGAGGCCGGGGCGAGCCCGTTCCGGCAGGAGCAGACGGCGGAGGGGGCGCGCGGGACCTGGGAGTCCCGCAGCGAGCAGGAGGGGGCGAGCCCGGAGATCGCCGAACGGCTCGGGATCGAGCCGGGCGACCGGGTGATGCGTACGCGCTACGTGTTCCGGGACGCCGGTGAGGCGATGATGCTCTCCACCTCCTGGGAGACCCTCGCGGTCACGGGCCGCACACCGGTGATGCTGCCGGAGGAGGGCCCGTTGGGCGGCTGCGGGGTGGTCGAGCGGATGGCCGCGATCGATGTCGTCGTGGACAACGTGGCCGAGCAGGTCGGCGCGCGCCCGGGGCTGGCGGAGGAGCTCCTGGCGCTCGGCGGGGTGCCGGGCCATGTGGTGATGGTGATCGAGCGGACGTACTACGCGTCGGGTCGCCCGGTCGAGACCGCCGACGTGGTGGTGCCGGCCGACCGCTACCGGATCGCCTACCACCTGCCCGTCCGTTGACGGCGGCCGGGCGGCGGGATTCCCGTCGGGCGGCCGGGGGCGGGCAGGTGGATTCCTGCCTGGTCAGCGGGGCCGGCCGGGGGCGTTCCTGTCGGGTGACCGATACCCGGTGGTGCGCGTCCGGTGCCCGTGACGACAAGTTAACGGGGGCCCCGGTCCCGTAACAGCCGGGCAATCGACGACGGTGACGTCTTGTCATGTCCTGCTCCTAACTTCCCGTTCGGACCCGCACACCGGCCTGACGAACGGGAAGTCACCGATGACGGACACAGCCGTACCGAAGACGGAACCCGCCTCCGGGGGAGACCTCGCAGGCGGGTCCGCCGACCCGCCGCCCCGGCGCAGTTACGCCGCGCTCGCCGCCGACGAGAGCCGCGAGGACTACTCGCTCCGCTACGCGCCGCACTCCTTCCGGCGCTGGTCGCCCGGCACGGTCGCGGGTACGGCGCTCGGCGGGATCGCCTATCTCGCCGACTTCGCGATCGGCGCATCGATCGTGTTCACCTACGGCTTCACCAGCGGATTCGCCTCGATCCTGGCCGCCGCGACGATCATCTTCCTCACCGGCATCCCCATCGCCCGGGCCTGCGCGAAGTACGGCCTCGACATGGACCTGGTGACCCGGGGCGCCGGCTTCGGCTACTTCGGCTCGACGCTGACCTCGCTGATCTACGCGTCGTTCACCTTCATCTTCTTCGCCCTCGAAGGCTCGATCATGGCGCAGGCCATGCACCAGGCAATCGGTCTGCCGGTCGAGGCGGGCTACCTGGTGACCACCCTGATCGTCATCCCGATCGTCTTCCGCGGGATGGGCGCCCTCGCCAAGGTGCAGGCCTGGACGCAGCCCGTCTGGATCATCGGCATGGTGCTGCCGTTCGTCGTCCTCGCCTTCGAGGCGCCGGACGCCTGGGGCGCGTTCGGCTCCTTCGGCGGTACGGAGGGGTCCGGCTCGGGCTTCTCCTGGATCGGCTTCGGGCTCGGCACCGGCGTCGCGCTCTCGCTCATCGCCCAGATCGGCGAACAGGCCGACTACCTGCGCTTCATGCCGGCGAAGACGGAGGCCAACAAGCGGCGCTGGAACCTCGCCGTCCTCGCCGCCGGACCCGGCTGGGTCATCATCGGCGCGGCCAAGCAGATCGGCGGCGCGCTGCTCGCCTTCGTCGCCCTGGAAGCCGTCGGCAAGACGCACGCGCTGGAGCCGATCGCCCCGCAGATCGAGGCGCTGAAGCCCTGGCTCGGCTCCTTCGCGCTGCCGGCCGCCGCGCTCTTCGTGATCGTGTCGCAGATCAAGATCAACGTCACCAACGCCTACAGCGGCTCGCTGTCCTGGTCCAACTTCTTCTCGCGCATCACCCACCGCCACCCCGGCCGGGTCTGGTACATCTTCCTCAATCTCGTCATCGCGCTGACGCTGATGGAGATGAACATGTTCGCGGCCCTCAACAAGCTGCTGGGCTTCTACTCCAACGTGGGCATCGCCTGGATCGCCGCCGTCGCCGCCGACCTCGTCATCAACAAGCGGATCGGGCTGAGCCCGCCGTACATCGAGTTCAAGCGGGCCTATCTGTACGCGGTGAACCCGGCGGGCTTCGGAGCGATGGTGATCGCCTCGACCGTCTCGATCCTCGCCTTCTTCGGGCTGTTCGGTACGTACGCGGAGGCCTTCTCGACCTTCATCGCCGCCGGGCTCTCGCTGACGCTCTGTCCGCTGATCGCCTGGGCCACGAAGGGGAAGTACTACCTGGCGCGGCCCAACCCGGTGAACGGGCCCGGTGTCGAGATCGCGGACATCACCGCCACCCACACCTGCGCGGTCTGCGAGACGGCGTACGAACTCCCGGACATCGCCGACTGCCCCGTGCAGTCCGGGCCGATCTGCTCGCTCTGCTGCTCCCTGGACGCCGACTGCGGCGACGTCTGCCGCAAGGACCCCGCCGGAGGGCCCGTCCTGATGCCCATGCCGGTGCTGCGCGGCGGCGCGGGCCCCGCATAGGCCCTGTCGGAGCACGCGACCACGCCCTGGGGGCGCATCCGGACGGATGCGCCCCCAGGGCGTTGGTCCACTCCTGGCCGGATCAGTATCTCTTTGTGCAATTGCGTATGCGTTGAGTGAAGGTCAGGCGTACGCTCGGGCATATGCGTACTGCGGTTTCCTGGGGATCCTTAGAAGCGTGCACGCCGTTCAGGGGAGGGGCGCAATGCTCGGGAGGGACACGATGAGCGACAGCGGTGCCGTGCTCCCTTGGCTGGTGATACGGCAGGACGACAACGGCAACCGCTACCGCGTGGGCAGGTACGCCACGCAGGACGAGGCGCAGCGGACCGCCGACAAGCTGGAGGGCCGCGGACACAAGCAGCTCTACTGGGTGGAGCGCATAGGGCAGACCGCCAGGCCGTAGTGCGCCCCATTGCCCCTCCCGGCGCTTTTCCGGACGGCCGTGACGGGGCATTACGCTCCGCACCATGACTGATCGCGTGGTGGTGGCCGGAGCCGTCTGTGACCGGGGAAGGCTGCTGGCCGCGCGCCGCAGCGCACCGCCGGAGCTGGCCGGCCGCTGGGAGCTGCCCGGCGGCAAGGTGGAGCCGGGCGAGAGCGGGGAGCAGGCGCTCGTCCGCGAGCTCCGCGAGGAGTTGGGCATCGAGACGGAGCCGCTGGAGCGCATCCCCGGCGAGTGGCCGCTCAAGGCCGGCTACGTGCTCCGGGTGTGGACGGCCCGGCTGGTCTCCGGTGTGCCCGCCCCGCTCCAGGACCACGACGAGCTCCGCTGGCTCGGACCGGGCGAGAGCGACACGGTGGACTGGCTGGAACAGGACCGGCCCGCGGTCGCGGAAGCCGTACGCCGGCTGTCCGGCAGCGCCCGACGCTGAGCGGAGCGCCCGTCCGCGGATCCGCGCGCCCCTTCCCTACACGTACGGCCGTTCGTGCGCACGGCATTGCACCCGTACGCCCCACGTGTCGACGGCAGCGGTATTTCGTCCTGTATTTCGGGTATGTGGTGTTTAGCCCCCGCAAACAGGACGTCCTCCGTTGCTGGTCTTGGGAAGTGATCGGCGTGATCGATACCGAAGGCGACTGCGCCGAGTGGAGTTTTCCTGCTGTCCCCGGTGCCGTGCGCACCGCCCGGCACGCCGTCCACGACGCGCTGCGCTGCTGGGGGCTCGACGCGGCCGTCGGTGATCTGGCGGTTCTGCTGGTCAGCGAGCTGGTGACCAACTCCATGCGCTACACGGCGGGTCCCATCGGGGTGCGGCTGGTGCGCCCCCGTCCCCGGGGCGACGGCCCCTCCGCACACCCCGGGCTGCTCGTGGAAGTCTCCGATCCGCTTCCGGATCCGCCCACCGAACGTACGGCTGGGCCCGACGACGAAGGCGGCAGAGGACTGCAGCTCGTGGCCTGTTCGGCACGCCGCTGGGGGACCAGGCGAGGAAAGAGCGGCAAGACGGTGTGGTTCGAGCTGGCTCTCCCTGGTTAGGAGTGAGGTGGGACGAACAGCGATCACCCGCGGTCCGGTCGGAACCTGGCCGAAAGGGACTGAGACCGTGCTGTGATCGTGAACGCCGTGTCGGTCGGGGCCGTAGTGCTGAATACTGCGGGCAGGACCGGTCCGGTGTGTGAGCTGGAGGGGACGGTCGCGTGAGCGAAATACCTGGGACAGCGGGCGACGTCGTGTGGCAGAGCAGTCCGCCTGGCTCGATCTACGACTACATCAGGGTCGCCTCCTTCTCGATCGGCCCCGACGGCCTGATCGAGCAGTGGAGCCGCCGGGCCGCCGGTCTCTTCGGCGTTGCCGCTTCCGAGGCCGTGGGCAGGGACCCGGTCGAGGCGTTCATGCCCGCCGAACTGCGCGGGGACGGCCGCCGGCGGATCGGCGAGGTGCTCGACGGCAAGGAGTGGACGGGCCTGGTCCCCTTCCGGATGCCGGGCGAGGACGGTGTGCACGGGCTCGCCGAGATCTATGTCATGCCGAGCGAGACGGCCACGGGTGAACGGGCCGCGGTCTGCATCGTCGTGGACGTGCGCGCCCTGCGCGTCATCGAGACGGACCTCGCCGCATCGCAGGCGATTTTCGGTCAATCTCCCTTCGGCTTCGTGCTGTTCGGTACCGATCTCACCGTGGTACGGGCCAACCAGCGTTTCGCCACGGTCTTCGGCGGCCGGGCCGACGACCACCGCGGCCGCACCGTCGACGACTACCTGGCCGGCGCGGAGGCGGACCGGCTGACCGCCACGCTCGAACGCGTGCTGGCCACCGGCGACTCCGTCACCGACCTCCAGCTCGTCGGCACCACCCCCGGCGGCACCGAGCGCCGCCACTGGTCGATGAACCTCTACCGGGTGCACAGCGGCTCGGGCCGCCCCATCGGCATCGCCGGACTGGCCACCGATGTGACCCGGCGCCACATCGCCGCCCGCGAGGCCGCCAGTGCCCGGCGCAACCTCGCCCTCCTCAACGAGGCGAGCGCCCGCATCGGCAACTCACTCGACCTGGAGACCACCGCCCGCGAACTCCTCGACGTCGCCGTGCCCGGCTTCTGCGACCTCGCCGCGGTCGACCTCTACCAGGCCCTGCTCACCGGCGAGGAGGCCCCGCCGGGCAGCGGCAGCCCGCTGCGCCGGGATGCGGTCGGCGGCTCCGCCGAACTGCGCCGCGTCGCCTTCGCCAGCGCCGTGTCGGACACCCTGCCCGGCCTCGCCCCCGCCTCGCCCGACGCCGAATCCGGTTCGGTCACCGGGCCGCCCGCACTCGGCGCCGTGCACCACTACCCCTTCGGCTCGCCCTGCGCCATAGCCCTGCGCACCGGCCATGTGGAGGACGTGCCGGGCGACGACCGCGGCTTCGTCCAGTCCACGCTCGCCGTGCCGATGGTCGCCCACGACACCGTCGTCGGCCTCGTGCAGTTCTCCCGTACGAAGGGCAGCGAACCCTTCGGTGAACGGGACCGGGCGCTGGCCACCGAACTCGCCGCCCGCGCCGCCGTCTGTATCGACAACGCCCGCCTCTACCGCCGCGAGCACGAACGCGCACTGATACTCCAGCGCAGCCTCCTGCCCCCCGGCGACCCCGAGGCCGCGGGCCTGGACATCGCCTGCCGCTACCTGCCCGGCAACACGGCGACCGAGGTGGGCGGCGACTGGTTCGACGTCATCGAACTCCCCGGACACCGCACCGCCCTCGTCGTCGGCGACGTGATGGGCCGGGGACTGCGCGCCGCCGTCGCCATGGGCGAACTGCGCACCGCCGTACGCACCCTGGCCCTCCTCGACCTCGAACCCGCCGAAGTGCTCTCCGCGCTCGACGAGGTCGCCCGCGGCCTCGGCACCCCCGGCGGCGGCACCTCGGCCGACGCGGGCGGCGGCGCCCAGTGGCCCTCCCGCGCCGCCCACAAGTCCCGGGAGGCGGACCTCTCCGAGGTCTATCTCGCGACCTGCGTCTACGCCGTCTACGACCCGGTCACCCGGCGCTGCACCTTCGCCAACGCCGGTCATCTGCCCCCCGTCGTCGTCGAACCGGGCGAGGCGGCACTGCTCCTCGACGTACCGCCCGGGATGCCGCTCGGCGTCGGCGGCGAACCCTTCGAGGAGGTCGAGGTGGAGCTCAAGGAGGGCGCCCTCCTCGCCCTCTACACCGACGGCCTCGTCGAGTCCCGCGACCACCCGCTGGACGAGGGACTGGCAGCGCTGCGCGGAGCCCTCGTTGAACCCGCGCGTCCCCTGGAGGACGTCTGCGACCACGTGCTGAGCTCGCTCGACACCCGGCACGGCGAGGACGACATCGCCCTGCTGATGGCCCGCATCCAGGGACTGCCGGCCGAGGCCGTCGGCGACTGGCGGCTGCCCCGCGAGCTCCGCTCGGTCGGCCGCGCCCGCGAGCTCGCCCGCGGCCAGCTGCTCTCCTGGGACCTCGACGACCTGGTGGACACCACCGAACTCCTGGTCAGCGAGCTCGTCACCAACGCCCTGCGCTACGGCGAGGGCGAGATCCGGCTGAGGCTGCTGCGGGACCGCACCCTCGTCTGCGAGGTGTGGGACGCGGGCCTCGTCCAGCCGCGGCGCCGGCGCGCACGCGACACGGACGAGGGCGGCCGCGGACTCCAGCTGGTCGGGCTGCTGAGCGCCGCCTGGGGATCGCGGCGGACCCCGCGCGGCAAGACCGTCTGGTTCGAACTCCCGCTGCCCGACGGCGGACCGGCCGTCGAGCGCACGGTGGAGGAACTCCTGAGCATGTACTGAGGACGGCCCGGAGGGTCAGGCCGTCTTCAGCGCGGCGAGGCGGGCCTCCACCTCGGCGCTGGCGCCCAGCGTGTCCAGCTGCTCGAACTGGGCGTCCAGCGACGACGCGGCGAGTTCCTGCTTGCCCAGTGCCTTCGCCTCCTCGCGCCGCACCTTGTCCTCGAAGCGGCTGATCTCGCTGGTCGGGTCGAGGACGTTGATGTTCTTGACGGAGTCCATCATCTGGTTCTGCGCCTGGGCGGACTTGGCCCGGGCGACCAGCTCGTCCCGCTTGGACTTCAGCTCCGTCAGCTTCGCCTTCATCTGGTCCAGGCCGGTCTTGAGCTTGTCCACCACCTCGGTCTGCGCGGCGATGGTGGGCTCCGCGGTCTTCGCCTCCTTCTCCGACTGGAGCTGGCGGCCGAGCGCGACCTTGGCCAGGTTGTCGAACTTGTCGGCGTCACCTGCCGATCCGCCCGCCCGCAGCTCGTCGGCCTTGCGGCTGGCCGCGAGCGCCTTCTCGCCCCACCCCTTGGCCGCCTCGACGTCCTCGCTGTGGTCCTGCTCCATCAGCCGCAGATTGCCGATGGTGGCGGCCACGGCCTGCTCGGCCTCCGAGATGTTGGACGTGTACTCGCGGATCAGCTGGTCCAGCATCTTCTGCGGGTCCTCGGCCTGGTCGAGCAGGGCGTTGATGTTGGCCTTCGCCAGCTGGGTGACGCGTCCGAGAATGGTCTGCTTGCTCATGGCACCTCTCCTGGGGTCCTTGTCGTTCCGTGCTGCGTACGTGTGCGCAGGTGTGTGACCGCGGGCGCGGCCGCCGTTCAGAAGCGGCCGCCACCGCCCCGCCGGCCGCGGGTGCCCCCGCCGCCGAAGCTGCCGGGCCCGCCGCCCCCGCCGAACCCGCCGCCGAAGCCGCCGCCCCCGAATCCGCCGCCTCCCAGGCCGCCCCCGCGGCCCCCGCCGCCCAGGAGCCCGCCGAGGATGATCCCGCCGAGGACCGCACCGCCCATGCCGCCGCCCGAACCGCCCCCGCCGCCCGGCATGCCGCCGCCACGGCCCCCGTACGCCCGTACGTCCTGCTCCGCGAGGCTCCGCGCCTCCCCGGCCAGTGCGTCCGCCCGCTGCGCCTCGGCCAGCGCGGCCTGCGGGTCGTCCGTCCCGGACAGCTCACCGGCCCGCTCCAGGCGCCGCTGGGCCTCCGCCAGCCGGGTCCTGGCCTCGCTGCCGACCGCGCCCCGGTTGGTGGTGACGTAGTCAGCGGCGGCACCGATCGCCGACCGTGCCGTGAGCATCGCCTGGTCGAGCAGGGAGCGGGCCCGCCGGCTGCCCTGCTCCTGCTCGCGCGCGCCCGCCAGCGCCTCGTCCAGCGCCGCGTCCGCCTCCTCCACCCGGCGCAGCGCGTCGACCGGGTCGTACGCACCGGCGTCCAGTTCCGTCCGCACATCGCGGGCCACCGACTGCGCCCGGGCGATCCGGCCGCGCAGATCGGCCGTGGACATGCCCTGCGACGTGCCCTCCAGCAGCCCTCCGGCGTCCGCCAGGTCCGTCTCCATCTCGGTGAGCGCGCCCGGCAGCCGGCCCGCGGCCTCGCCGAGTTCCCGAGCGCGCCGGTCGACGCCGTCGACGAGGGTGGCCGCCTGGCCGATCGCGCCCTCGGTGGCCCGTACGTACACCGCGGCCGCCGCGTTGTCGCCGCCGTCGGCGGCCTGCCGGGCCTGGTTGAGCGAGGACGTGGCGAAGACCAGCCGGTCCTTGGCCTGTTCGATGTCACCCGCGACGGGGGCCGATGCCGACTCCGCGTACGTGCCGCGCATCGAGTTGAGCGTGGTCTCGGCCGCGGCCACCCGGCCGGCGAGCGCCCGGAAGGCGGACTCGGCCGCCGCCAGCGCCTGCGGAGCGTTGCGCTCCAGTTCGCGCAGCCGGTCGAAGTCCTCCGAGACCGCGTCCAGCCGGGTGTTGGCGTCCGCGCAGCGGCTGATGATCTCGTCCAGCATCCGCCTGCGGGTGTCGTCGTCCTCCGGGAACGCGTCGTCGAGCTGCTGCCGCAGCCGGAACGCCGCCGTCAGCTCGCCCCTGGCGTACGCGACCGCCTCGGTGAACGGCGCCGCGGCCTCCTCGCCGAACTGGGCGGTGGCGAATCCGAGCTCCTCGTCGCTCGTGCGGACCGCGTCGTCCGTGTCGACGAGCGTCTCCTTGGCCCGGGCGTCGAGCTCCGGCAGCGGTGTGGGCGGCTGCTGCGCCTCGCCCCCGCCCGCAGGACCCCAGCCGATGGCGCCGGGCGTCGTCCGGGTGGTGGCGCGCCGCTTGCGCCGGGTGAAGGCGTACGCGGCGACCGCGCCGGCGCCGCCGACGAGGACGATCGGCAGCACCAGGTCCCCGGTGCTGGTCCCGCCGGACTTCCCGGTGCCGGGGTCGTCGGCGCCGGGGGTGAGCGTGGGGGTGGGCACGGGCCGGCCGGCCAGCACGGCCGCGTAGCCGTGGGCGGCCCCGATGGCGGCGCCCGCCCAGTCGTTCTCCTTGAGCGCCGGCTCGACGGCGGTGCTCGCCACGTCCTGGAGCTGCGCGTCCGTGAGGCGGGAGTCCTGGTCGACGGAGTACGCGTACTGCCGGTCGTGGGTGGCGACGGCCAGCAGGACGTCGTCGAGGCCGAGCCCGTTGCGGTCGGCCGTCTCGTCGGCCCAGTCCTGTGCGGAGCGCCCGGAGAAGTCACGGACGTACGCCACGAAGAGCTGGACGCGGCGCTGGTCGTACAGCTGGTCGAGCGCGGTGACCACCTGGGGCCTGCGGTCCCCGAGCGCACCGACCTTGTCGGTGATCTGCCCGTCCCGGGACAGCGTGATGGGGTCGTCGGCGCGAGCGGTCAGCGCGGCGGGGAGGGCCAGCCAGCACACCGTCAGCAGCACGGCGAGCAGGGCCCGGCCCGGTATGAGGTTCCGGGTTCGGCTCACAGGCGACGTCACGTCTGCGACGTTATGTCCACCACCGATGGCCCGCGACCCGGCCGAAGAGCCGCCCGGCCCTCCCGGGAACGGCCCCCGGACCTGGTGCGTCCTGGTTCTCGTACGGGCGTGGCCCGACGCGGGACACGCCCCGGCGTTCGTACAGCCGGAGTACACCGGCCGGGACACGGGGCCGGGACGGACAGGCAGCCGGGACGGACAGGACCGGGACACACACAGGGGGCGCGCACGTGCGTGGGCGAACGGGGCGGGCGGCGGCGGTACGGAAGGGGGCGGCCCGGCTTCTCGCGACCTGGCCGAGGCGGATCGCGCTGGGGCTGGTCCTGGTGCTCGTGGTGCCGGTCCTCACCGCGGGCGCCGCCCTGCGGCTCAACTTCACCGGCGATCCGGGGGACGGCACCCTGACCCGGGGCCGCGACGCCATCTGGCTGGGGCACGCCTGGGTCGACGGCCGGAAGAAGGACGCCGACCTCGCCGCGTTCGCCGCCCGGATCAAGGGGACGGGCATCAAGGACCTGTACGTCCACGCCGGACCCCTGGAACACGACGGCACACTGCCCGCCGCCCGCTACCCCGGGGCGCGCCGGCTGATCGATGCCGTGCACCGCACCATGCCCGGCATCCGGGTCCAGGCCTGGCTCGGGGACAGGCTGGCGAGCGAGGGGCCCGACGGGCTGCGCCTGGAGCGTGCCGCGTCGCGCGAGGCCGTCGTCGGATCGGCGCGGCAGGTCCTGGACGCCGGCTTCGACGGCGTGCACTTCGACCTGGAGCCGCTGCACTCGGGCGACGCCCACTACCTCTCGCTCCTGGACGACCTGCACGCAGTCACCCGGGCCCGCGGGGTACCGCTCTCCGTCGCCGCCCACCAGATCGACCCGCTGCCCGCCGCGCAGACCGTCCTCGGCGCGCTCACCGGCCGAGGCAAGTGGTGGTCGCAGAAGTACTTCGGCCAGGTGGCCCGCAGGGTCGACCAGATCGCCGTCATGTCGTACGACACCTGGATGCCGCTGGAGGGGCTGTACGGCGGGTACGTCGCCGAACAGACCTCGCTGGCCCTCGAAGTGACCCCGCGCGGCACCGACCTGCTGATGGGGCTGCCGTTCTTCCACGAGAACGACCTGGGGCACCACGCGTCGGCGGAGACGGTCGCGGCCGCGGTCCGCGGCACCAGGCTGGGGCTGGGGCGCACGGACCGCGGCCGGGAGCGGTTCGGGGTGGCGCTGTACGTCGACTTCGCCGCGGAGGACGGCGACTGGGCGGCGTACCGGGAGGGCTGGCACTGAGTCCGGCGGGGCCGGCTCAGATACTGAAGCGCTCCTTGGCGAGCAGCGGCCGCACCCGGGAGCGGAATCCACCGGTCCGGAACGGCCGCTGGAGCAGCCCCGGCCGCAGGGCCTGGGCCAGCGCCGCGGCGATCATCCCCTGGTCGAGGGCGAGCTGGAAGTCACTGACCCGTCCGGTCGAGACGTTGACGGAGTCCCGGAAGCCGTAGCCCTCGTGGTACGCGCCGAAATCGCGGTCGAGCGCCCGCAGGTTCGCCACGGCCTCGGCCGGTGCGTACGGCAGTGCGAGGAACGAGGCGTGCGGGGTCACCACACCGTTGGTGAACGCCGAGGCGGGCGGCAGCGGAGCACCGTCCGTCGTGTACGTGCGGTCGGTGTTCGAGGCGTAGCCGTCGAGCTGCATGCCGAGCGCGTCGACGCCGTACTCCTGATAGCCGCCCTCCGGGATGTTGGCGGGCGAGAACCCCCAGTACCCGTACTCCGCCTCCTGCGTGCCGTGCTCGATCTGGCTGCGCACATAGCGCTGATGGGTGCGGCCCCACGACCGCGGCGACCACTCCGGCTCAGGCACGAACAGCGGGACCATCAGCGCCTCGAACATCGACCCGCCCCAGGTGGGGACGATCCTGCGGCCGCGGTGGGTGTAGTGGCCCTGCCAGACGCGGATGCCGTCCATCGCCACGTAACTGCCCTGCGGCTGCTGCTCCTGCTCGTTGCCCGGGACCATCGTGCGCAGCAGGTGCCAGTAGTGGTCGGCGGGCAGCGAGCCGTCCGCGATGCCGAGGTAGCTGGCCATGCGGGGTTCGGTGTTGAGGGCGCCGTAGTGGTGGCCGGTGGGTTCCTCGTTGTCGGTCCAGAAGCCGCCGCGCAGCTGGCCGGGGCCGGCGACCGGGTCGGCCGGGTCGTAGGGCGTGTAGTAGTACGACCAGTCGGCGTCCGCGAGGATGCGGGCGACGCGGGGGCGCAGCGAGGGCGCCGCGTCCGCGGCGATGCGCAGACCGGTGACCAGCCAGGCGTTGTCGACGGATGACAGGAACGGGCGGACCGGGTCGCCGGTGCCGGGCCACTCGGTCAGCACCGAACCGTCGTGCGCGTCGTACCAGTTGAGCCAGAAGCCGTGATGGCGCTCCAGCTTCTCCACGGACCGCACCGTGAGCTCCAGCCTGCGCCGCATGGTGGCGTCGCTGATCACGCCGAGTCCGGCGGCCGCGACGGTGGACCAGAGGCCGCAGCCGATGTTGGTGGGCGAGGTCTGGCGGGACCGGACGGGGCCGTCGGGCCCGCTCACGTCGATCTTGTCGACGGCGAGGCCGAGACCGGTGGTCATCGCCTCGATCGATCGGTAGGTGTCACGGAACCAGCGCAGCAGCAGCTGCGGGTCCGGGGTGCGGCCGAGCGGGGCGGCGCCTGCCGAGGGCGCTGATACGGCTCCGACGGACAGGGCGGCGGCCCCGGTCCCGGCGGCGGTGAGAAACGTGCGACGGTCCATGAAGGTCCAGCTCCCGGTGGCAGAAGGGGGATGGGGAGTTCCGTGGCGTGCTCGATGCGGCGGAGGCGCGCCTCCGCCGCCGCTTTCGGGTACGGCTGTCGGCACGGCCGGGGCTGTGGGACCCGGACCGCGCCGGTGGTGCGGTGAAGCCGAAGGTGCGGTGGTGCGGAAGGTGCGGTACGGGGACCGGCGGATGTCAGGTTCCGCCGGTCCCCGTACGCGCGGGAGCTGTCAGGTGCTCCCGGTCTTGGGGCCGGGGTCAGCCGGCGTCGCGCGGCAGGGCGCGGGTGCGGCCCATCTCGCCCAGCCAGACGGCGGACGGCTTCGGCAGCCGTTCGAACGTCTCGGGGTTCCAGCCGATGAGGCCGAAGGTGGGCGCGTAGGAGCCCCACTCGTAGTTGTCGAGCGCGCTCCAGGCCAGGTAGCCCCGGACGTTGAGGCCGTCCTCCAGTGCGGAGGCGACCTCGTTCAGCGCACCGGTGTAGTAGTCGACGCGGCGGTTGTCGTCGTCCGTGGCGATGCCGTTCTCGGTGACGATCAGCGGCACGTCGTGGCCCACGACATCGGCGGTGTGGCGCAGCGCGTGACCGACCGCGGAGGGGTAGTACTCCCACTGCGTGAGGGTGCGCTCGACGTCGTCCGCGGTCGGGATCGGGCCGTCGGTGCCGATCTTCGTCCGGGTGTAGGACTGCACCCCGATCCAGTCGTCGCCGCGGGCGGCCTCGATGAAGACGTCCTCGCGGGGGTGGCGGTAGGCCGCGGTGACCTCTTCGGCGCCGGGCAGGGCCTGGTAGACCTGGTTGGCGATGGTCCAGCCGACCTGGATGTCGCCGTTGATCGCCTTGACCTCCTTGACGGCCGCGTGGTGGGCGGCGATCACGGCCTCGGTGGTCTCGTCGTCCGGGGTGGGCAGCCCGGCGGGCGGGAAGCCGATGTCGCCGCGCTTGGCCTGGCCCGCCATGACGGCGATCATGTTCGGCTCGTTGATGGTGCAGACGTGGCTGACGCCTTCACCGATGACCGGCGCGCAGGCCGCGACGTAGCGGGCGAACAGCTCGGTCGCGCCCTCGGAGGTGAAGCCGCCGCGGGCCTCGAACCACTGGGGCACGGTGAAGTGGTGCAGGGTGACCATGGGGCGCAGGCCGCGCTCGATGGCGCCCTCGACCATCCGGCGGTAGTGGGCGAGCTCGGCCCGGGAGAACCGGCCCTCGGCGGGCTCGATGCGGGCCCACTCGATGGAGAACCGGTAGTCGGTGAAGCCCAGTCCGGCCAGCACGTCCATGTCCTCGTGCCAGCGGTGGTAGCTGTCGCAGGCGTCCAGGCTGGGCTCCTGGATGTGGGTGCCCGCGGTGTGCTCCTTGACCCACCAGTCGCTGTTGGTGTTGTTGCCCTCGATCTGGTGGGCGGCCGTGGAGGCACCCCACAGGAATCCTTCGGGGAACGGGACCTGGGTGTGAGTCATCGCAAACTGTCTTTCTGGTGCGGGAAGGGGTGTGACCGGCGGTGGGGTGGGGTGCGCGGCCTCGTACGTTTCGGTGGGGCGGCCGGGAAGGGGGTCCGGCCGCCCGCGGGCGGGCTACTTCATGCCCGCCGTGGCGATGCCCTGGGTGAAGTGCCGCTGGAGCGCGATGAACACGACCAGGACCGGCAGCACGATCAGGAAGGACCCGGCCATCAGCATGCCGTTGGAGCCGCCGGCCTTGTTGGGGTCGGTGGCGAACGTCGCCAGGGCGACCGGCAGGGTGTACTTGTCGGGGTCGTTGGTCGCGATGAGCGGCCAGACGAAGTTGTTCCACGATCCGAGGAACGTGAAGATCGACAGCGTCGCCAGGGCGGGCTTCACCAGCGGCATCACGATGCGCCAGAAGATGTACCACTCACCGGCGCCGTCCATCCGGGCCGCCTCCAGCAGCTCGTCCGGGATGGACTGCATGAACTGCCGCATCAGGAAGACACCGAAGGCGCCGGCCGCGAACGGCAGGACCAGACCGGCGTACGAGTCGATCAGGCCCATCTTGCTCATCAGCACGAACAGTGGCAGCAGCATCAGGTTGCCCGGCACCATGAGGGCGCCCAGCACCAGACCGAAGATCTTGTTGCGGCCGGCGAAGTTCAGCTTGGCCAGGGCGTACCCGAGCATCGAGCAGAACACCAGGTTCGAGACGGTGACCAGCACCGCCACGATCACGGAGTTCATGAAGTAGAGCGGCAGATCGAGCTTGTCGAGCAGGTCCCGGAAGTTCTCCAGGGTCCACTCGGTCGGGATCCAGACCGGCGGGCTCGCGGTCAGCTCGCTCGTCGTCTTGAACGCGGAGAGGGCCATCCACAGGAACGGCGCCGACATGATCAGCAGGCCGAACGACAGCAGGACGTAGACGAGGACCCGCTTCAGCGAGCGCGGCCGCTCGGGACGGCCGGGCCGCCCGTCCTCCCCGGGCTTCTTCGACGGCGCCGTCGAGACGGCGCCCGGTGCACTGGTGGCGCTCATTTCGTGTTGTCCTTCAGCAGTCGGAGCTGCAGCACCGTGATGCCCATGATCACTACGAAGAGGACATACGCCATGGCGCTCGCATAGCCCATGTGGAAGAAGTTGAAGCCCTCGCGGTACATGTTCAGCGAGACGGTGAGCGTCGAGTCCGAGGGGCCGCCCTGCGTCATCACGAAGGGCTCCTCGAAGACGTTGAGGTAGCCGATGGTGGTGATCACCGTGGCGTAGAGCAGCGTGGGCCGCAGCAGCGGGACGGTGATGCCCTTGAACTCCTGCCAGACGTTCGCGCCGTCCAGCCGCGCCGCCTCCCGCACCTCGGTGGGGATGGCCTGCAGACCGGCGATGAAGAGCACCATGACCGTGCCCACGTTGCGCCAGACCGCCATCGCGATCATGGACGGCATGGCGAGCGTCTCGGAGCCGAGGAAGTCCGGTGCGGTGAGGCCCACTTCGGAGAAGAGGCCCGCGACCAGACCGTCGCTCGGGTCGAGCACGAACCGCCAGACGACGGCGACCGCGACGATGGTGGTCACGACCGGGGCGTAGAAGCCGACGCGGAAGAAGGTCCGGGCCCGGTCGATGCCGTTGTTCAGCAGTACGGCGACGACCAGTCCGAGGAGGATCGTCAACGGGACGCCGACGACCACGAAGTACGCCGTGTTGAAGAGCGACTTGAGGAACTTCTCGTCGCTGAACAGCTTGGTGTAGTTCTCGAAGCCGATGAAGTTCGCGTCCAGCGGGTGCGTCACGTTGCGCAGCCCGAAGTCCGTGAAGCTCATCACCAGCGTGGCGATGATCGGGACGGCCATGAAGACGAGGAAGAGAACGAGGAAGGGAGTGGAGAACAGCCAGCCGGCCATGTTCTGCACGCCCATCGAGGGCTTCCTGCGACGTCGTGAACCCTTGGGCCCGGCGGCCGGGGACGTGGTCCCCGGCCCGGCCTGCACCTTGGCCGGCTCTGCGGCCTTTCCGGTCGTGGTGCTCATGGCTCCTACTTCACGAGGCCTTCGATCTCGGACTGCGCGGTCTTCAGCGCGTCCTCGGCGGACGCCTTGCCCTGGGTCACCTTCGCTATGGCCTGGTCGACCTTGTCGGTGATCTCGCTCAGGTTGGGCAGCGACGGGGAGGACTTGGCGGTGTCCATCTGCTTCTTGAAGATCTGCAGGTCGGCGTCATCGGCGAGAGCGCCGGAGGTCCAGGCGGCGGTGTTGGCCGGCAGGTCCTTGGTGCGCTTGTACCAGTCGGCCTGGCCCTTGGTGTCCGTCAGGTACTGGATGAACTTGGTGGCAGCGGCCTTGTGCTCGCTGTCCTTGGAGATCACCAGGGAGGAGCCGCCGGCCATCGAGGTGGAGGACTTGTCGGCGGGGACGGCCGCCACGGCCCACTTGCCCTTGAGCTGCGGCTGGCCCTCGTTCAGCAGGGTGACGTGCCAGGGACCGCCGAAGAACATCGGGACGCGGCCGTTGCCGAAGTCCTTCACGACGTCGTAGCCGGGCGGGATGGACTTGTTGGAGAGCCCCTTGTCGAAGTACGAGCCGTACTCCTTGAGCGCCTTGACGGCCTCGGGGCTGTCGATGACGGCCTCGCCCTTGTCATTGACGATCTCGCCGCCGGCCGAGTACAGGAAGGAGTAGAAGTTCTGCACCGTGTCCAGGCCGCTGGGCTGGATGGACAGGCCCCACTTGGTGCCCGCCTTCTTCTGGTAGGCGGTCGCGAGGTCCTGCATCTCCTTCCAGTTGGTCGGAGCCTTGGTGATGCCGGCCTTCTCGGCCAGGTCGGTGCGGTAGTAGAGGACGCGGGTGTCGACGTACCACGGCACGCCGTACGCCTGGCCGTCCACCTCGCCCTGCTTCCAGCCGGCCGGGAAGAAGTCCTTCTTCTGGAAGGTCTTGGTGTCGACCGGCTCCAGCACACCGAGCTCGGAGAACTCGCCCATGTAGCTGCCGCCCATCTGCGCCACGTCCGGCATGGTGCCGGCGGCGGCCGCGGAGACGAGCTTCTGGTGGGCGACGTCCCAGCCGACCGGGGTCACCTTGACGGTGATGTTCGGGTTGGCCTTCTCGTACACCTTGGCCACATCCGCGAGCTTCTCGCCCTCGGCCCCCATGGCCCAGACAGTGAGTGTCTGCTTCTTGTCCGCGGCGACGTCGTCGCCACCGGAGCTGCCGCACGCGGTCAGACCGAGAGCGAGGACGACGGCGATGCCGATGCCGGTGGAGGCGTTTCTGGCGGTGCGGGACATGGAGGGCTCCTCCTTGAGCATTCCGGATGTATGCGCTGCCTGTAAGCGCATACATCACTCTGCGGCAGACATTCGGGAATCCGCAAGAGGGTGTTTGGTCACACTCGTGCAACGCGCCGGACATCTGAATGTTCAACTTGGAACGGTAAGCGTGTCGTTTGTGGAAAAGGTGATGATGTGACCGATTCCGCATAGTTGGTGCCGGGCCCGGCCGAGGTCAGGGCCGGGGAACGGGCGGGTCCGGGCCGGAAAACGACCGGCGATAGTGTCGTGATCATGACTTCGTTCGTTCATGACTTCCCGTTCGATCCGGCCCACGGACGCACCCTCGACGAGCTGCTGGCCGTTCCGGCGCCGCCCGTCCCGGACGACTTCGCCGACTTCTGGCGCGCGCGGTACGCCGCGGCCCGCGAGGTCGCCACGGAACCGGAGCTCGGTCCGGTGGAGGAGGAGCGGGACGGGGTGCGGATCCACGGGGTGACGTACACCTCGGTCGGCGGCGTGCGGATCGGCGGCTGGGTGGCGCTGCCGGCGGGCGGGGCGGCGCGGGAGCCGGTGCGCCACGGGTTCGTCATCGGGCACGGGTACGGCGGCCGGCAGGAGGCCGGGCCCGGGGTGCCCCTGCCGCTGCCCTCGTCGGCGGCGATCCTGCCCTGCGTACGGGGGATGGGGACGCGCGCCCTCGTGGACGGCATCCCCGACGTCTCCGCCGGGCACGTGCTGCACGGCATCGAGTCGCGCGACACCTATGTCATCGGCGACTGCGTGGCGGACCTGTGGTGTGCGGCGTCGGCCCTGGAGGAGCTGGTGCCGGAGCTCGCCGGGACGGGCCGGCTGGGCTACCACGGCGAGAGCTTCGGCGGCGGGCTGGGCGCGCTCGCCCTGCCGTGGGACGAGCGGATCGCGGCGGGCCAGCTGACGGTGCCCACGTTCGGGAACCACCCGCTGCGGCTCACGCTGCCGTGCACGGGGAGCGGGGAGGCGGTGCGCGGCTACCACCGCGAGCACCCCGAAGTCGTGGACGTCCTGCGGTACTTCGACGCCGCGACGGCCGCGGGCTTCGTGGCGCGGCCGACCCTGGTGGCCGCGGCGCTGTTCGACCCGTCCGTGCCGCCGCCCGGCCAGTTCGCCGTGCACAACGCGCTGGCGGGCGAGCGGGAGCTGCTGGTGCTGCCGGCGGGGCACTTCGAGTACGAGGGCCTGGCGGAGGACGTGGCCGGGCTGGTGGAGGCGCGGCGCGCGTTCTTCGGGAAGTGGCTGGGGTAGCGGGGCCGGCCGGCCTCGGGGAGGCCCCGCGGCGGCGTCAGCCGCAGCCGCAGCTGGCCCGGCGGATCGGGGAGACCGGGAGGGTGAGCGACACCGGTTCGCGGCCGGTGTCGCTCAGCCGCTGGACCAGCAGCTCGACCGCCTGCTCGCCCAGCTGGCGGATCGGCTGGCGCACCGTCGTCAGCGGCGGCTGGACGATCCGGCTGAGCGGGATCCCGTCGAAACCGGTCACCGCGATGTCCTGCGGCACCCGCACCCCGCGCCGGGCCAGTGCGCGCAGGGCGCCCACGGCCATCTGGTCGTTGGCGAAGAGCATCGCCTCCGGGCGCTCCCCGTCCCGGTCCAGCAGCGTCTCGGCGGCCACCGCGCCCTCGGCCTGCTTCATCATCGTCGTCCGGAACGCCGGCTCGTCCGGCACCGGGAGACCGGCGTCCCGGCAGGCCTCCCGGAAGCCGCGGAACCGCGCCTCCGCGTCCGGTGAATCGGTGTCGCCCGCGACGAACGCGAGCCGGCGCAGGCCGTGGTCCTCGATGAGGTGGCGGGTCAGCTCGCGTTCGCCGTCGGCGTTGGCGACGACGATGTGATCCAGGTGGTCGATCTCGCGGGGCCCGGCGAGCATCACCACCGGCAGCCGGCGCGATATCACCTCCAGGTCCTCGGTCGGCACCGTCTGGGCCAGGACTGCGAAGCCGTCGACCCGGCCCGCGACCTTCGCGACCAGGCTCTCCGGGCCGCCCTCCAGGGACGCGGCGATCAGCAGCGCGTACCCGTGCCGGCGGGCCGCGCGCTCCATGCCGCGGATGATCTGGTCGGAGTAGAGCATCACCGCGTCGTCGGCGTCGCTGTCCGCCTCGGCATCGGCCTCGGCGTCCGGGTCGGCGTAGTCCGGGAAGCAGAGACCGAGCACGCCTGTGGTGCGGCTCGCCAGTCCGCGGGCGTTGCCGCTCGGTACGTAACCGAGCTCCCGGGCCGCTTCGAGCACCCGCTCGCGGGTCTGGGCCCGTACCGACTCCGGGGTGCGGTACACCCGCGACACCGTGGCGATGGAGACGCCCGACCGCTCCGCTACGTCGTACACCGTTGGGGCGCTCACTCGACCGACCGTCCGCTTCTTCTTCCGTACCGACGTGCAGCGACAGAGATGTCGGCAAACACGTTTTGAAAGCGCATTCACCCTAGATCGCGGGCCGTGCGCTGGGCAAGGGCATCCGCATGTTCGACAGGCTGCCTTGCAAGATGCCCTGTGCATCTTTTACGTTGGTCCCATGACCCGACCGCCCGCAGCCGTGCCCGCCGACCCGACCGCCGAGGAGGTGGCGAACCACCTCGCCTCCGTGGTCGGCAGGCTGCTGCGCCGGCTGCGCTCCTCGTCGTCGGAGAGCCTGCTCACGCCGACCCAGCGCTCCGTGCTGGCCCGGCTCGACGACGGGGAGCCGGCCACCACCGCCGATCTGGCCCGCGCGGAGTTCGTGCGCCCCCAGTCCATGCGGCTGACCCTGGGCGCGCTGGAGGAGCAGGGCCTCGTCCGGCGCACGCCGGACCCGGCCGACGGCCGGAAGTCGGTCATGTCGATCACGGACACCGGCCGCACCACGCTCGCGGAGGTCCGGGCGGCCAAGCGCAACTGGCTGGCCGAGGCCGTCGCCGCCGAGCTGGACGGCGCGGAGCGGCGCACGGTCGCCGAGGCCGCCGCCCTCATCGAGCGCCTGGTCGGTTCATGACCGCCGGCGACGCGATACCCGGGGCGACAGCCGAAGAGGCACCCGCCCCCGAAGCACCCGCACCCGCCCCGGACGTGCCCGTCCCCGGTTTCAGTAACCGGCTCACTGCGCCGCTGCTGCTCGGCTCGCTGCTCAACCCGCTCAACACCACGATGATCTCCACCGCGCTGGTGGCCATCGGACACCACTTCGGCATCGGCGCCGCCGACACCGCCTGGCTGATCTCGGTCCTCTACCTCGCCAGCGCCGTCGCCCAGCCCGTCCTCGGCAAGCTGGCCGACGTCCTCGGCCCCCGCCGGGTCTTCCTCGCCGGGCTGGCCGTCGTCATCGCCTCCGGTCTCGTCGGGACCCTCGCGCAGAGCTTCGGGCAGCTGATCGTGTCGCGGCTGCTGCTCGGCATCGGTACGTCGGCCGCCTACCCGGCGGCCATGGCGGTGCTGCGCGACGAGTCCGCCCGGGTCGGCCGGATCACCCCGCGCCCCGTCCTGGCCCGGCTCTCCTTCGCCGCGCTCGGCAGCGCGGCCGTCGGGCCCACCCTCGGCGGGCTGCTGGTCATGGCCGTCGGATGGCGCGGCATCTTCGCGGTCAACGTGCCCGTCGCCCTGGTCGCACTCGGGGCCGCGCTGCTCTGGATCCCCGCCGACCCGCCGCGCAGGCGGGCCGCCGACGGCAGTACGCCACGGATCGGCCTGGACCCGCTCGGCATCGGCCTCTTCGCCACCGCCCTGACGGTCCTCGTCTTCTTCCTGCTCGACCTGGCCCACCCGATGTGGTGGCTGCTCGCACCCTTCGCCCTGCTGACGGGCGCCCTGGTGCGGTGGCAGCTGCGCAGCCCCGAGCCGTTCATCGACCTGCGGATGCTGGCGGGAAACGCCGCGCTGTCGCGCACGTACCTGCGGCACGGAGTCAGTTACCTGCTGATCTACTGCGTGATGTACGGATACACGCAGTGGCTGGAGGAGGCCCGTGGCTACTCGTCCGGACACACCGGGCTGCTGATGCTGCCGATGTCCCTCGCCGCGCTGGTCTGTTCGCTGCTCGGTGCCCGCACCAAGGGCATCCGCGGTCCGCTCACCCTGGCCTGCGTGCTGCTCACCGCCGGGGCCGGGCTGCTGTTCCTCCTGTCCGGCGACACCCCGGTCGCCGTCCTGCTGCTGGCCGGGGCCTGCTTCGGCATCCCGCAGGGCCTGATCGGCACGAGCAACCAGGCGGCCGTCCAGGCCCACGCCCCGCCCGAGTCCATCGGCTCCGCGGCGGGCCTCCAGCGCACCGCCCAGTACATCGGGGCCATCACCGCGTCCAGCCTCATCGCGCTCGCCTACGGGCAGTCGGCCGGCGACCGCGGACTGCACCTGATGGCCGGTGTCGCCGCCGTACTGGGCGTCCTGCTCATCGTCCTCACCGTCACCGACCGCGCCCTGCGCGGGCGCACCTGAATCCCCCCGAGCACCACCAGGCAAGGAGCCACACCATGAGCGTCACCACTCTCGACCCGAAGACCGCGCTGGTCGTCGTCGACCTCCAGAAGGGCATCGTCGGCCTCCCCACCGCCCACCCCGCCGCCGACGTCATCGCGCACGCCGCGACGCTCGCCGACGCCTTCCGGGCCAAGGGCCTGCCCGTCGTCCTGGTCCGCGTCACCGGCGGCGCCCCCGGCCGCACGGAGGGCCCCGCCCGCTCCGGTCAGCCGGCCGCCGACTGGGCCGAGATCGTCCCCGAGCTCGGCCCGCAGGAGGGCGACATCGTCGTCACCAAGCAGCAGTGGGGCGCCTTCTACGGCACCGACCTGGACCTCCAGCTGCGCCGCCGCGGCATCACCCAGGTCGTGGTGGCGGGCATCGCGACCAGCATCGGCGTCGAGTCCACCGCCCGCTCGGCGCACGAGCACGGCTACCACGTCACCGTCGCCACGGACGCGGTGACCGACATGGGCGCCGAGGCCCACGACAACAGCGTCGGGCGGATCTTCCCGCGCCTCGGCGAGACCGGCACCACCGACGAGATCGTCAAGCTGCTGGGCTGACGGCCCGCCCTGCCGGGTTCCCTCTCGCCGGGTCCCGGGCCGCACTGTCAGGGCGGCCCGGGACCCGGCGTCCTCCCACGGGCGTCAGGAGGGATCGGGATCGCGCCGCCGGATCTTGTTCCCCAGCCACACCAGCGGGTCGTACTTCCGGTCCACGGCCCGCTCCTTCAGCGGGATCAGCGCATTGTCGGTGATCTTGATGTGCTCGGGGCAGACCTCCGTACAGCACTTCGTGATGTTGCAGAGGCCGAGCCCGTGCTCCTCCTGGGCCGTCGCCTTGCGGTCGAGACCGGACTCGGCGGCGGCGTCCAGCGGATGCATGTCCAGCTCGGCGACCCGCATCAGGAACCGCGGCCCGGCGAAGGCCGCCTTGTTCTCCTCGTGGTCGCGCACCACATGGCAGGTGTCCTGGCACAGGAAGCACTCGATGCACTTGCGGAACTCCTGCGAGCGTTCCACATCGACCTGCTGCATCCGGTACTCGCCCGCCGCGACCCCCTTGGGCGGCACGAACGCGGGCACCTCCCGCGCCTTGGTGTAGTTGAAGGACACGTCCGTCACCAGATCCCGCACCACGGGGAAGGCCCGCAGCGGGGTGACCGTGATGGTCTCCTCGCGGCCGAACACCGACATCCGGGTCATGCACATCAGCCGCGGCCGTCCGTTGATCTCCGCGCTGCACGAACCGCACTTCCCCGCCTTGCAGTTCCACCGCACCGCCAGATCACCCGCCTGGGTCGCCTGGATGCGGTGGATGATGTCGAGGACGACCTCGCCGTCGTTGACCTCGACCTCGAAGTCCTCCAGACCGCCGCCGTCGGTGTCCCCGCGCCACACCCTGAACCGTGCGTCGTAGCTGCTCACTCGTAGAGCTCCTCATCGGCGAGGTACTTGACCAGCTCCTCCTTCTCGAAGAGGGAGAGCAGATCCGGACGGATGGGGTCGGTGGCCTTGCGTACGAGGTCGATCCGGCCGCTCGCGGCACCCGGTTCGTCCACCGGCCGGCACAGCAGGTTGACCGGACGCCAGGAGCGCTCCATGTCCGGGCAGTCCTCGCGGGTGTGGCCGCCGCGGCTCTCGGTGCGCTCCAGGGCCGCCCGCGCGATGCACTCGCTGACCAGCAGCATGTTCCGCAGGTCCAGGGAGAGATGCCAGCCGGGGTTGAACTGCCGGTGCCCCTCGACCCCGGCACGCCCGGCCCGTTCGCGCAGCCCGGCCAGTTTCTCCAGGGCCCGTTCCATCTCGGGGGCGCGCCGGATGATGCCGACCAGGTCGTTCATCGTCTGCTGGAGTTCCTGGTGCAGGGTGTACGGATTCTCCGTCGGCGCACCCTCGGCGAGCTCCTCCGCGCTGAACGGACGCAGCGCCTCCGCGGCGGCCGCGTCGATCTGCGCCTCGTCGACCACCGGCGGGGTGGCGACGGAACCGGCGTACCCGGCGGCGTGCAGCCCCGCCCGCCGGCCGAAGACCAGCAGGTCGGACAGGGAGTTCCCGCCGAGCCGGTTGGAGCCGTGCATGCCGCCGGCCACCTCGCCCGCAGCGAAGAGCCCGGGTACGTCGAGGGCGGCGGCGGTGTCGGAGTCGACGGCTATGCCGCCCATCACGTAGTGGCAGGTCGGGCCGACCTCCATCGCCTCGGCGGTGATGTCGACGTCCGCCAGCTCCTTGAACTGGTGGTACATCGACGGCAGCCGGCGCCGGATCCGCTCCGCGTCCATCCGGGTCGACACGTCCAGGAACACCCCGCCGTGCGGCGATCCGCGCCCGGCCTTCACCTCGGAGTTGATGGCGCGGGCGACCTCGTCGCGCGGCAGCAGCTCGGGCGGGCGGCGGTTGTGGTCCGGGTCCTCGTACCAGCGGTCGCCCTCCTCCTCCGACTGCGCGTACTTCTCCTTGAACACGTCGGGGACGTAGTCGAACATGAACCGCTTGCCCTCGGAGTTGCGCAGCACCCCGCCGTCGCCGCGCACCGACTCGGTGACGAGGATGCCCTTGACCGAGGGCGGCCAGACCATGCCGGTCGGGTGGAACTGCACGAACTCCATGTTCAGCAGGGGGGCGCCCGCCAGCAGGGCCAGCGCGTGGCCGTCGCCGGTGTACTCCCAGGAGTTCGACGTCACCTTGAAGGACTTGCCGATGCCGCCGGTGGCGAGGACGACCGCGGGGGCCTCCAGCACGAAGAAGCGGCCGCTCTCGCGCTCGTAGCAGAAGGTCCCGGAGACGCGGTCGCCGTCCTTGAGGACGCGGGTGACCGTGCACTCCTGGAAGACCTTGAGCCGCGCCTCGTGGTCACCGAACTCGCGCTCGTCCTCCTGCTGGAGCGAGACGATCTTCTGCTGGAGGGTGCGGATCAGTTCGAGGCCGGTGCGGTCCCCGACGTGCGCCAGGCGCGGGTACTCGTGGCCGCCGAAGTTGCGCTGGGAGATCTTGCCCTCGGGGGTGCGGTCGAAGAGCGCGCCCCAGGTCTCCAGCTCCCAGACCCGGTCGGGGGCCTCCTTGGCGTGCAGCTCCGCCATCCGCCACTGGTTGAGGAACTTCCCGCCGCGCATGGTGTCGCGGAAGTGCACCTGCCAGTTGTCCCCGGAGTTCACATTGCCCATGGAGGCGGCGATCCCGCCCTCCGCCATGACCGTGTGCGCCTTGCCGAAGAGCGATTTGCAGATGACCGCGGTACGGGCGCCGCGCTCCCGCGCCTCGATCGCGGCGCGCAGACCGGCGCCTCCGGCACCGACCACGACGACGTCCCACTGCTGTCGTTCGAGCTCAGTCATTCAGAAAAACCTCGGATCGTCGAAGGCGCCGGAGGCGACCAGGTACACGTAGAAGTCGCACGCCGCCACGCTGATCAGCGAGGCCCAGGCGAGCAGCATGTGACGGGTGTTGAGCCGCCCGACCCAGCCCCACAGCCGGTAGCGCACGGGGTGCTTGGAGAAGTGCCGCAGCCGGCCGCCGATGATGTGCCGGCAGGAGTGGCAGGACAGGGTGTACGCCCAGATCAGGACGATGTTGACCAGGAAGATCAGCGAACCGAGGCCCATGTGGCCCCAGGCGTAGTGCTCGTCGCGGAAGGTCAGCACGGTGTCGTACGTGAGGATGCCGGCGACCGGTACGGCGGCGTAGAAGGCGTACCGGTGGATGTTCTGCATGATCAGCGGGAAGCGGGTCTCGCCGCTGTACTTCTGGTGCGGCTCGGCGACCGCGCAGGCCGGGGGCGAGGCCCAGAAGCCCCGGTAGTAGGCCTTGCGGTAGTAGTAACAGGTCAGCCGGAAGCCGAGCGGGAAGATCAGGATCAGCAGGGCGGGGGACAGGCCCCACCAGCTGCCGAAGAGATCCCAGTTCGGGCCGTGCCGCATCGGGGCGCAGTTGTCCGCCAGACAGGGCGAGTAGAACGGCGAGACGTACGGGGCCGCGTAGTAGTCCGCGTTCGAGAAGGCCCGCCACGTCGAGTAGACGATGAAGGCGAGCAGACCGCCCGCCGTCACGGCGGGCGCCAGCCACCAGCGGTCGGTCCGCAGATGGCGGGCGGCGATGGCGGCCCGGGTGGGGTGGTTCACGCCCGCCGTGCGGGCGGCCGGTCCGTCCGGCGGGCGGGGCTCCGCGCCCGCAGCCGTGCCCGGGGCGCTGCCCGGGTCCTTGCCTGGTTCCGTTCCTGTTTCCGTACCGGTGGCCAAGGAGCTCTCCTAGGAGGTGTCAGACACGCGCCGCTAGGGGGCGTGCCTGCCGGGGACGCCCAGACCCTCGTCGTCCGAGTCCGTCCACAGGGTGGCGTCGTACGGCGCCTCGGTGATCGTGATGACGCCGTCGACGGGTGCGGCGTGGCCGGCCGGGCCGAGGGCGTCGGGTGCGGTGCCCGCCTCGCGCAGCTGCGCAAGGCTCCGCTCCAGCCGTCCGACCGTGCGGACCAGGTCGTCGAGACAGTGCTGAACTGCCGTCAATTCGTCTTGCAGTGACATGACTTGATCTCACTTCCGCAGTCGCGGGTGGCCATGCTCATGCGCATGCGAGTGTCGCGCGTCACATCCCCGTTGGGAAGGGAGCGGGCCGCCCTGTCTTGCGGATGCGGGTGGTACGTGACCCCCGGGGCATCGATTTCCGGCCGTTCCGGCCGGTTCAGGCGCTCCGCCACGCGGGTGAGGTTCGGCGTGTCAGCGCCGTGCATGCGCGGTCTCCCGTGCGTGGGCGCTTTCAGTGGACGGGCGGAACCAGTGTGATCAACTGCAAATGCCACCAAACACGCATAATCCGGCCCATTCGGGTAAGGGTGGGCCGGGCCGTCCCCGGAGGTATCAGCCATGTCCCACGTCGGCGTCCCGCGCGGGACATCCCGAAAGCGCCGCTCGCTCGCACTCCTCACCACCGGGGTGCTCGCCCTCCCCGCCCTGGCCGGCTGCAGCTCGGGCAACGACGAGGCCACCGCCGCCGCGGTCGTCCCGCAGGACATCGCACCGGCCGCCCGCGCCCAGGTCGCCGACGGCGGCACGGTCAACTGGGCGATCGACGCGATGCCCGCCACCCTCAACGCCTTCCAGGCGGACGCCGACAGCGCCACCACCCGGATCACCGGCGCCCTGCTGCCGACGCTCTTCCCGCTGGACGCCAAGGGCCGGCCGCAGCTCAACCCGGACTACCTGGAGTCCGCGAAGGTGGTCGACACCGAGCCCCGGCAGGTCGTGCTCTACCGGCTGAACCAGCAGGCGGTCTGGAGCGACGGCCGGGAGATCGGGGCCCCCGACTTCGTCGCCCAGTGGCGCGCCCTGAGCGGCAAGGACTCCGCGTTCTGGACGGCCCGCAACGCCGGCTACGAGCGCATCGAGAAGATCGAGCGCGGCGCCGACGACCTGGAGGTCAAGGTCACCTTCGCCAAGCCGTACGCGGACTGGCGCTCCCTCTTCTCCCCGCTCTACCCGAAGCAGGTGACCGGCTCCCCGGACGCCTTCAACGACGGCGCCCGCGCCACGATCAAGGCCACGGCGGGACCGTTCCGGCTGCGCACCGTCGACAAGGAGTCGGGCTCGGTCACGCTGACCCGCAACCCGCGCTGGTGGGGCAGTCCGGCCAAGCTCGACTCGCTGGTCTTCAGGACGGTCGAGCCGCAGGACCGCACCGAGGCGCTGACCGAGGGGAAGGTCGACGTCGCCGACATCGACGCGGCGGCCGCCCACCGCATCGTCCAGGCCGCCCGGGACACCGGCGCCGGCGGAGCCAACGGCGCACCCCCCGCCCACGGCCCCGGCTCCGACCTCACCCCGGCCGCCGCCCTGCGCTCCTGGGCCCTGGCCCACGGCTCCGACGAGGACGTGGCCGAGGAGGCGCAGAAGGCCAGGGACGACAAGGCCGAGGCGGCCAAGGCGTACGCCGCCGAGCAGAGCGACCTGCGCGGCTACGCCGTCCGCAAGTCCCTGGAGCCCGCCTACACCCAGCTCGCGCTGAACGGCGAGAGCGGACCGCTCGCCGACGACCGGGTGCGGCGCGCGGTCGCCCGCGCCCTGGACCGCCAGGAACTCGTCGACACCGTGCTCAAGCCGCTCGGCCTGCCCGCGGAACCGCTCGGCAGCCACGTGGCCCTCGCCGGGCAGCCCGCGTACAAGGACGGCAGCGCGGCACTCGGCAGCCAGGACACCAAGGAGGCCCAGGCGCTGCTGGCCGACGCGGGCTGGACGCGCGAGGGCGCCGCCAAGAAGACGGACGGCACCAAGGCGGGCAGCGAGGGCGAGAAGCAGAAGGGCGCCGGAAAGGCCGAGGAGAAGAAGACGGAGAAGAAGGCCGAGGAGAGCGCCGGCGGCGCGAAGGACGACGGCAAGACCAACGACGCCGCCCGCCGCGAGCCCGCCAAGGACGACGGCCTCTACATCGTCGGCGACGACGACAAGCCCGGTGCGGCCGGGGGCGCCGCCACCCACGTCATCGCCCCCGCCCCCGCCGCGGCCGTCCAGAGCGCCGCCCTGCTGCGCCAGGCCGGACACCTGGGCGAGACGGGCACCTCCGAGGACGCACCGGCCCGGATCACGGCCCAGGACCGGCAGCCCGGCGGCGCCGCCGGCGCCTACGCCCCGGTCGGCACCGCGGCCCCCGCCCAGGCCCCCGACTCGGCCCGCGGTCCGCTCGGCAAGGACGGCAAGCCGCTGACCCTGCGCTTCGTCCTGCCGTCGGGACCGGGCTCCGAGTCCCTGCGCAGCGTCGGCGACAAGATCGCGGCCATGCTCGACACGATCGGGATCCGTACCGAGATCACCAAGGTCTCCGACGACAGCTACTTCCAGGACCACGTCGCTTCCGGCGACTACGACCTGGCGCTGTACTCCTGGCCCGCCACGGCCTACCCGGCCACGGACGACCGCCCGATCTTCGCCAAGCCGGTGCCCGCCACCGACGGCTCGCTGCTCGTCGAGCAGAACTACAGCCGGGTCGGCACGGACCACATCGACCAGCTCTTCGACCAGGCGGTCTCGGAGCTCGACGAGGGCACGGCCAAGGACCTGATGAAGCAGGCGGACGCCCGGATCTGGGCCGCTGCAGGATCGATTCCTCTCTACCAGCGCCCGCAGCTGGTCGCGGCGGATAAGAAGCTCGTGAACGTCGGCGCCTTCGGCTTCGGGGTTCCGCACTACCAGGACATCGGTTTCAAGAAGGCGCAGTCCGCCGGCGCCCCGGCCAACACGAAGAAGTAGCAGGTCAGCGCAGGACCGAAAGCTCAGAACTGGCTCAATTCCCTTGCCCGCCGACCTGTCGGCGGGCAAGGCTGTGCCCACCTGCTGACCCGGGTGACCGACCCGCCACCCGATCCCGGGGCCCCAACCCCGGCGGTCGCGCCGCGGAGGTCCGCTCCGATCCCCCTCGGAGCCGCAGCACCGGAGCCCCACCTCCGGCGTTGCACACGACCCGCGTCCGTCCCGTCCGCCCGGGGGACCGTGGCCACGACACCGGTGAATTCCACCGGAAGAACTGATCACGGGGGCGGAAACCTGAAGCGGACGCGGGACCGTCGATGCACACCGGACGAGGCGTGGCGCCCGTCCCGTGGCCGGTAAGACTTGCCCGGGAAGCCGCAGTGGCGCCCGCCCCGTACCATGGGCTGTAGCCGTGGCGCGTCCGCCCGGCGGGCGTACGAGGACTCAAGACCGACTAAGACGCCTGAATCCCCGATCCGAGAGAAGCGCAAGCCACCCATGCCCACGCGCCACGACATCCGTAACGTAGCCATCGTCGCCCACGTCGACCACGGCAAGACCACGCTGGTCGACGCCATGCTCAGGCAGGCCGGTGCGTTCGCCGCACACGCCGCCGAGAACCTCGACGAACGCATGATGGACTCGAACGACCTGGAGCGTGAGAAGGGCATCACGATCCTGGCCAAGAACACGGCCGTCAAGTACCACCCCAAGGATGGCGGAGACGTCATCACCATCAACATCATCGACACCCCCGGCCACGCCGACTTCGGTGGTGAGGTCGAGCGAGGCCTGTCGATGGTGGACGCGGTCGTCCTGCTGGTCGACGCGTCGGAGGGCCCGCTCCCGCAGACCCGCTTCGTGCTCCGCAAGGCGCTGACGGCCAAGCTGCCGGTCATCCTCTGCATCAACAAGACGGACCGTCCGGACTCCCGGATCGCCGAGGTCATCGACGAGACGTACGACCTCTTCCTGGACCTGGACGCCGACGAGGACCAGATCGAGTTCCCGATCGTCTACGCCTGCGCCCGTGACGGCGTCGCCTCGCTGACCAAGCCGGAGGACGGCACCGTCCCGCCGGACAGCGACAGCCTGGAGCCGTTCTTCAGCACGATCCTCTCCGCGGTCCCGGCCCCGGAGTACGACGACGAGGCGCCCCTCCAGGCCCACGTCACCAACCTGGACGCCGACAACTTCCTCGGCCGTATCGCGCTCTGCCGTGTCGAGCAGGGTGAGCTGCGCAAGGGCCAGACCGTCGCGTGGATCAAGCGCGACGGCACGATGTCCAACGTGCGCATCACCGAGCTCCTGATGACCGAGGCGCTCACCCGCAAGCCCGCCGAGAAGGCCGGCCCGGGCGACATCTGCGCGATCGCCGGTATCCCGGACATCATGATCGGCGAGACCCTGGCCGACCCCGAGAACCCGATCGCGCTGCCGCTGATCACGGTCGACGAGCCCGCCATCTCGATGACCATCGGTGCGAACACCTCGCCGCTGGTCGGCAAGGGCGGCAAGGGCCACAAGGTCACGGCCCGTCAGATCAAGGACCGTCTGGACCGCGAGCTGGTCGGTAACGTCTCGCTGCGCGTGCTGGACACCGAGCGTCCCGACGCCTGGGAGGTCCAGGGCCGTGGTGAGCTCGCGCTCGCCATCCTGATCGAGACCATGCGCCGCGAGGGCTTCGAGCTGACCGTCGGCAAGCCGCAGGTCGTCACCAAGCAGGTCGAGGGCAAGACGTACGAGCCCATCGAGCGCATGACGATCGACTCGCCGGAGGAGCACCTCGGCGCCATCACGCAGCTCATGGCGACCCGTAAGGGCCGCATGGAGACGATGACGAACCACGGTTCGGGCTGGGTCCGCATGGAGTGGATCGTGCCCTCCCGCGGCCTCATCGGCTTCCGTACGGAGTTCCTGACCCAGACCCGCGGTACGGGCATCGCGCACTCCCTGTTCGAGGGCCACGAGCCGTGGTTCGGCGATCTGCGCACCCGTCACAACGGCTCGCTGGTCGCGGACCGCGCGGGCGTCGTGACGCCGTTCGCGATGGTCAACCTCCAGGAGCGGGGTGTCATCTTCACGGAGGCCACCACGGAGGTCTACGAGGGCATGATCATCGGTGAGAACTCGCGCTCCGACGACATGGACGTGAACATCACCAAGGAGAAGAAGCTCACCAACATGCGTGCGGCTTCCGCGGACACCACGGAGAACGTGGTGCCCGCCCGCAAGCTCTCGCTGGAGCAGTCGCTGGAGTTCTGCCGCGACGACGAGTGCATCGAGGTGACCCCGGAGACGGTCCGTATCCGCAAGGTCGTCCTGGACCAGAAGCAGCGCGGCCGCACCGCGTCGCGCGCCAAGAACAACTGACGCTGCACATTCCGCCGGTCGCGCGGTAGGCCGTTTTCGGCCGACGATCCGTCAGCAGCAGGCATTGCAGAAGGCCGGGGCCCTCACAGACACTGTGGGGGCTCCGGCCTTTGGTCAACCCGTTTTCCGCTCGCACCGTCCGGAATATGAGACAGGGATGTCCGATTATCGGGCGTCGCTCTCCGAAACATGTGTTAACAGTCCGTTTCGGGGGTGTCTGTCTGGGATTAGTTTGTCCGGATTTCGGTCCACACGAGTGACGGATGTTGTCAAACCGAGACCCTTTAAGTGTGGTTTACAGCCCAGTCGTACTTAATAGTTGGCTCCATTGAGCTCGGGTCAATGGGTCACGCACTGTGGGGAGTGCCGACTCACGAGCACACTAAGGGCACTGAAACGATCACCGTCAGGGGTGTCGGTGTATCGACCCAGTGCCCTTCTTGTAGTCAAAAGTGGACTCATGAGGAGGAAACCCATGCGTGGTGCCAAGAGCGCCAAGTGGGTCGCGGGAGCGGCCATCATCGCCCTGGCTGCGACTGCCTGTGGCGGCGGCGACAGTGACGCCGACAAGGGCAAGGACAGCGCCAAGGGTGCTGTCAATGCTGACGGCATCTTCTCCGTCGAGGTCGGTGAGCCGCAGAACCCGCTGCAGCCGGCCAACACGATGGAATCGAACGGCAGCATCGTCACCGACGCGATCTTCTCGCAGCTGGTGGACTATGACCCGGCCGGCAAGCTTGAGATGATCAACGCGGAGTCTGTCGACACCAAGGACAGCAAGCTCTGGACGGTCAAGCTCAAGAAGGACTGGAAGTTCCACGACGGCACGCCCGTCACGGCGGAGTCCTACATCAAGGCCTGGAACTGGGCCGCCAACATCAAGAACAACCAGACCAACGCGTCCTGGTTCGGCGACATCAAGGGCTTCTCCGACGTCCACCCCGAGGACGCCAAGGCCAAGCCGAAGTCGGACGTCATGTCCGGTCTGAAGAAGGTGGACGACTACACGTTCACCATCGAGCTCAACGCCCCGCTCCCGTACTTCTCGTACAAGCTCGGCTACACGGTCTTCTCCCCGCTGCCCGAGTCCTTCTACGCCGACCCGAAGGCGGCCGGCGAGAAGCCGGTCGGCAACGGCGCGTACAAGTTCGTCAGCTGGGACCACAAGAAGCAGATCAAGGTCGTCCGCAACGACGACTACAAGGGTCTCGACAAGGCGAAGAACGGCGGTGTGGTCTTCAAGAACTACACCACCCTGGAGACCGCCTACGAGGACCTGAAGTCCGGCAACGTCGACGTGCTGCGCCAGATCGGCCCGAAGGACCTCCCGGTCTACCGGTCCGACCTCGGTGACCGCGCCGTGGACAAGCCGTACTCGGCCATCCAGACGATCGCCGTCGCGTTCTACACCAAGCAGTTCAAGGGCATCGACCCCAAGGTCATCCAGGGTCTGTCCATGGGCATCGACCGCGCCACCATCACGAAGACCGTGCTCCAGGGCACGCGTGAGCCGGCGACCGGCTGGGTGGCGCAGGGCGTCCTCGGCTTCCAGAAGGACGCCACGGGCGACGTCACCAAGTACGACCCGGCCAAGGCCAAGGCCCTCATCAAGGAGGGTGGCGGCGTTCCGGGCAACAAGATCTCGATCCAGTTCAACGCCGACGGCGGCCACAAGGAATGGGTCGAGGCGGTCTGCAACAGCATCACGCAGTCGACCGGCGTCAAGTGCGTCACCGACTCGAAGGCCGACTTCCAGGCCGACACGAACGCGCGTGACGCCAAGGAGGTCAAGTCCCTCTACCGTTCCGGCTGGGTGCTCGACTACCCGGTGAACGCGAACTTCATCTCGGACCTGTTCCGTACCGGTGCCGCCGGTAACCAGGGTGACTTCTCCAACAAGGCGCTGGACGCGGAGATCAAGAAGGCCGACTCCGCGGCTTCGCTCGACGAGTCGGTCGCGGCGTACCAGAAGATCGAGAAGGAGCTGGTGAACTACATGCCCTCCATCCCGCTCTGGTACTACAAGGTCAACGCCGGTTACTCGGAGAAGGTCCAGAACGTGGACTACGCGCAGGACGGCGACCCGATCCTGACGCAGGTCGAAGTCAAGAAGTAACCACACCTACGTAGTCCGCGCGCAGGCGCGGGACCGGCATCGAAAGACGGTCCGAGCCTGTCCGCACGCCGTGGCCGGGGGGCCCTTCACCGCAACCGACGACCCCACAGGGGGAGTCGGAGCGGGGGAGGGCCCGTCGGCTGCTGCTTGCCTATTACATGGAGGCATGATGGGGCGCTATGTCGCACGACGACTGCTCCAGATGATCCCGGTCTTCCTCGGGACAACCCTGCTGATCTTCCTGATGGTCTACACGCTGCCCGGCGACCCCGTGCGCGGGCTCTTCGGGGACAAGGGTGTCGACCCCGCGACGCTGGCGAGACTTCGCCACGAGCACGGGCTCGATCAGCCGATTCTGCAGCAGTACTGGAATTACATGACAGGCATCGTCCTGCATTTCGATTTCGGTGATCAGATAGCCAGCGGACGTCCCGTCACGGACGTCCTCGGCGACGCGTTCCCCGTCACCCTCCGGCTTGCCGGCATGGCGTTCGTCATCGAGATCGTCGTCGGCATCGGGCTCGGCATCGCCGCCGGTCTGCGAGCCGGCCGGCTCACCGACAACGTGGTCCTGGTCTTCACCCTGCTGATCATCTCGATCCCGGTGTTCGTCCTCGGCTTCATCATCAAGACGGTGTTCGCCTTCCAGCTCGGCTGGATCGATCCGAACGTCTCCGGCGATGCGAAGTGGAGCGAACTGCTGGCGCCCGCCATCGTGCTGGGGTCGCTCTCACTCGCGTACGTAGCGAGGCTCACCCGCACCACGATGGCCGAGAACCTTCGCTCGGACTACATGCGCACCGCCATCGCCAAGGGTCTTCCCAAGCGACGCATCATCGGTGTGCACCTGATGCGCAACTCGCTGATCCCCGTCATCACCTTCCTCGGCACCGACCTCGGTGCCCTGATGGGCGGCGCGGTCGTCACCGAGGGCCTCTTCAACGTCAAGGGCATCGGCGGCACGATCTACGAGTCCATCCAGAAGCGCGAAGGCACGACCCTCGTCGGCCTCGTCACGATCCTGGTGCTCGTCTACCTCTTCATGAGCCTCATCGTCGACCTGCTGTACGCGGTCCTGGACCCGAGGATCCGTTATGCCTGACGCGACCAAGACAGTCCCCGCGCCCGAGGACGCCAAGACGCCCATCGCGGACCCGTCGGCGACCGTGAAGGCGGACAAGGCCCGCAGCCTCTGGGGCGACGCCTGGCGGGACCTGCGTACCAACTGGTACTTCATCATCTCGTCGGTACTGATCGTGATCCTGCTGGTGATGGCCGTATTCCCCAGCCTGTTCACGAGTGCCTCGCCCACCTCCGCCGACCTGGTGCACCACTACCTGGGCAAGCCGGAGCTGAGCAAGATCGGCTCCGAGGGCTGGCTCGGTTACGACGGCCAGGGCCACAGCGTCTACGCGCGTGTCATCTACGGCACCCGCGCATCGATCACCGTCGGCGTCTGCGTCACCCTCCTGGTGACGCTGTTCGGCGGCCTGATCGGCATGCTCGCCGGTTACTTCGGCGGCTGGGTCGACGCCCTGCTCTCCGGTTTCTTCACCAACGTCTTCCTCGGCATCCCGTTCCTGCTGGGTGCCATGGTCGTCCTCCAGGCGTTCACCGAGCGGAAGGTCTGGGTGGTCATCTTCGCCCTGGCGTTCCTCGGCTGGACGCAGATCGCGCGAGTGATGCGCGGTGCGGTGATCGTGATCAAGCAGTCGGACTACGTGCAGGCGGCCAGAGCGCTGGGCGCGGGTACCAACCGGATCCTCTTCCGGCACATCCTGCCCAACGCCATGGCCCCGGTGATCGTGGTCGCCACCATCTCGCTCGGTGTCTACATCTCCGCCGAGGCGACCCTGTCCTACCTGGGTCTGGGTCTCGCCGACCCGACGATCTCGTGGGGCATGGACATCTCCGGTGGCGCCGCCCAGATCCGCGTCGCACAGCACATCCTGCTGTACCCGTCGATCATGCTCAGCATCACCGTTCTGGCGTTCATCATGCTCGGCGAAGCCGTCCGTAACGCCCTCGATCCGAAGTCGCGATAAGGAGGGCGAACGTGGCCACCATCAACAAGACCGCCGAAATCCCGTCCGCACGCTCGGGTGACGACTATGTCGGCCCCCTGCTCGATGTCCGTGACCTGCACGTGGAGTTCCACACCCGCGACGGTGTGGCCAAGGCGGTCAACGGTGTCAACTACAGCGTGAACGCCGGGGAGACCCTCGCCGTTCTCGGTGAGTCCGGCTCCGGCAAGTCCGTGACGGCGCAGGCCATCATGGGCATCCTCGACATGCCGCCGGGCAGGATCCCGCAGGGCGAGATCCTGTTCCGCGGCCAGGACATGCTCAAGATGTCCTACGAGGAGCGCCGGAAGATCCGCGGCCAGAAGATCGCGATGATCTTCCAGGACGCGCTCTCCTCGCTGAACCCGGTCCTCACCGTCGGCTACCAGCTCGGCGAGATGTTCCGGGTCCACCAGGGCCTGTCCAAGAAGGAAGCCCGCGCCAGGGCCATCGAGCTGATGGACCAGGTCAAGATCCCGGCCGCCGCGGCCCGGGTCGCGGACTACCCGCACCAGTTCTCCGGCGGTATGCGTCAGCGCATCATGATCGCCATGGCGCTGGCCCTGGAGCCGGACCTGATCATCGCGGACGAGCCGACCACCGCGCTCGACGTGACCGTCCAGGCCCAGGTCATGGACCTGCTCGCGGAGCTCCAGCGCGAGTACCACATGGGCCTGATCCTGATCACGCACGACCTCGGTGTCGTCGCGGACGTCGCCGACAAGATCGCGGTCATGTACGCGGGCCGGATCGTCGAGACCGCTCCGGTGCACGAGATCTACAAGCGCCCGGCGCACCCGTACACCAAGGGTCTGCTGGAGTCGATCCCGCGCCTCGACCAGAAGGGCCAGGAGCTCTTCGCGATCAAGGGCCTGCCGCCCAACCTGCTCCACGTGCCGACGGGTTGTGCCTTCAACCCGCGCTGCACCATGGCGCAGGACATCTGCCGTACGGACGTCCCGGCGATCTCGCCGGTGACCGAGCAGGACGGCACCGAGCTGGCCGGCCGCGGCAGCGCCTGTCACTTCTGGAAGGAGACGATCCATGGCTGACATCAAGAAGGAGCCCGTGGACGCCACCCCGAACGTCTCCGAGGTGGAGACGGTCGACGCGGCAACCGAGGCGGAGGCCGTAGCCGCCATCGACGCACCGGTGTCGCAGGGCGAGCCGATCCTCCAGGTCCGCAACCTGGTCAAGCACTTCCCGCTGACCCAGGGCATCCTGTTCAAGAAGCAGGTCGGCGCGGTCAAGGCCGTGGACGGGATCTCGTTCGATCTCTACGCGGGCGAGACCCTCGGCATCGTGGGCGAGTCCGGCTGTGGCAAGTCCACCGTCGCCAAGCTCCTGATGACGCTGGAGCGGGCCACCGCCGGCGAGGTCTTCTACAAGGGCCAGGACATCACCAAGCTGTCCGGCCGCGCGCTGAAGGCCGTGCGCCGCAACATCCAGATGGTGTTCCAGGACCCGTACACGTCGCTCAACCCGCGCATGACGGTCGGCGACATCATCGGCGAGCCCTACGACATCCACCCCGAGGTGGCCCCGAAGGGCGACCGGCGCCGCAAGGTGCAGGAGCTCCTCGACGTCGTGGGTCTCAACCCGGAGTACATCAACCGGTACCCGCACCAGTTCTCCGGCGGCCAGCGCCAGCGCATCGGCATCGCCCGCGGCCTCGCGCTCAACCCGGAGATCATCATCTGCGACGAGCCGGTCTCCGCGCTCGACGTGTCGGTGCAGGCCCAGGTCATCAACCTGATGGGGAAGCTCCAGGACGAGTTCAACCTCTCCTACCTCTTCATCGCGCACGACCTGTCGATCGTCCGGCACATCTCGGACCGGGTCGGCGTCATGTACCTCGGCAAGATGGCCGAGATCGGTACGGACACGCAGATCTACGACCACCCGACGCACCCCTACACCCAGGCGCTGCTGTCGGCGGTCCCGGTTCCGGACCCGGAGGCCCGTGAGGGCCGCGAGCGGATCATCCTGACCGGCGACGTCCCGTCCCCGGCCAACCCGCCGTCGGGCTGCCGCTTCCGCACCCGCTGCTGGAAGGCCGAGGCCAAGTGCGCCGAGGAGATGCCGCTGCTGGCGATCCCCGAGCGCTTCAAGACCTCGACGACACCGGCCGCGCACGAGTCGGCGTGCCACTTCGCCGAGGAGAAGGACGTGGTGGGCGCGGCCTGACGCGTCTGCGGTCCGGCCGCTGCACCTCGGACCCCCGGGAGCCCTTGCGGGCCTCCCGGGGGTCCGCCTTTTTGCGGCTGGCTAGAGTCGGCCGTCATGAGCGATCGCCACAGTACGCAGATCCCCTCTCCCACGGTCCTCGGCGTGGACGGCGGCGGCTGGGTGCCGGTCACCGGAGGAGAGTCGGGAGCGGCGGTCTTCCGCAGCGCGGACGCCACCCGGTACGCCAAGTGCGTGCCCGGCGCGGACGCGGCCGCCCTGAGAGCCGAGCGCGACAGGATCGCCTGGCTGAGCGGCCAGGGTGTACCCGGTCCCCGTGCGCTCGACTGGCGGTCCGGTGCTGACGGCGCCTGCCTGGTGACGAGTGCCGTCCCCGGCGTATCTGCCGATCAGGTGCCTGCCGGGGACCTGCGGGCCGCCTGGGCCCACATCGCGGACGCGGTCCGCCGACTGCACGCGACGCCCGCGTCCGCGTGTCCCTTCCACCGGGGCCTGGACGCCATGGTCGCCGAGGCGGAGGACGTCGTGGCCCGTGACGCAGTCAACCCCGGGTTCCTGCCCGCCGACCAGCAGGGGACGCCCGCGGCCGAGCTGCTGGACCGCCTCACCTCGCAGGTCGCGCGGCGACGGGAACAGGAGGCGGCCGACACGGTCGTCTGCCACGGCGACCTGTGTCTGCCCAACATCGTCCTCGATCCGCAGACCCTGGACGTGACGGGCTTCATCGACCTGGGCCGCCTGGGACTGGCCGACCGCTACGCCGACTTGGCACTGCTGCTGGCCAACGCGCGAGAGACCTGGCCGGACGAGGAGCAGGCGCGGGCCGCGGACACGGCCCTCGCCGAGAGTTACGGCATCACCCTCGACGACGACCGCCTGCGCTTCTACCTCCACCTCGACCCGCTCACCTGGGGGTGACCGGCTGTCCTCGACCCGATGGATGCGGGACGGTCACGTCACGAGGTCGAGCTCCGCCCAGACCGTCTTCCGCGGGACCGGCCCCGGGATGATGCCCCAGCGGTCGGCGAGCGCCTCGACGATCAGCAGGCCGCGCCCGCTCTCGGCGAGCGGGCCGGGGGCGGCGGGGACGGGCAGCCGGTCGCCCCGGGTGTCGGTGACCTCGATGCGCAGCCGGCGCTCCGGGTGCACGGTGAGGCGCAGTTGGAAGTCCCGGCCCGTCACCCGGCCGTGGACCGAGGCGTTGGTGGCCAGTTCCGCGACGATGTGCGCGGCCGACTCGGAGGGCAGTGCCCAGAGGTCGAGATGGGCCACGGCGAGGAGCCGGGCGAGCCGGGCGCCTCGCCGGGTGGGCGAGAGCAGCACGGTGAACGTGCGCTCGGCGGCGGGCCGTTGAGGGGTGGCGATTGCTTGGTTCACAGCACTCAGCGTGGCCGGTTCCGCGTACCGTGCCCAGTGACCGGGCCCTTGCGTACGGTGACTGTCCCGGGCTTGTCCAGTGCTGTCCCGGCTGTCCGGAGTGACGTCCGGGGAACAGAGCCGGTTGAGGAAGAACGGCAGGCGCGTCGGAAGTGGGGCACGGATGAGTGTGGACGGGGTCGGAACGGAGCAGGGCAACGGCGGGGCGGACGAGCCCGGTTGGGACGTCGATCCCGACGACGAGTCGGGCGTCGCGGTGGTCGCGGCCGTGGGCCGGCAGATCAAGGCCTGGCGGGAGGCGGCCGGGATGCGGGCCGGCGAGTTCGGGGCGTTGATCGGGTACGGGGAGGACCTGGTCTACAAGGTGGAGGGCGGGCGGCGGATCCCTCGGCCGGAGTTCCTGGACCGGGTGGACGAGGTGTGCGGGGCGGGCGGGAAGATCGCCGCGATGAAGGAGGACGTGGCGCAGGTCCGGTACCCGAAGAAGGTGCGGGACCTGGCCAAGTTGGAGGCCCGGGCGGTTGAGGTGGAGGCGTACCACAATCACAACATCAACGGCCTGTTGCAGACCGAGGCGCACATGCGTGCGCTGTTCGCCTCGTGGTTGCCTGCCTACACGTGCGACGAGACGGACCGCATGGTGGCCGCTCGGCTGGCGCGCCAGTCCATCTTCGACCGCGATCCGCTCCCGGCGCTCAGCTTTGTCCAGGAGGAGGTGACGCTCCGGCGTCCGGTCGGAGGCACAATGGCGTGGCGCCAACAACTCGAACGCCTGCTGGAGATTGGGCAGATGAGAAATGTGTCGATCCAGGTGATGCCGACCCATCGCGAGGAGCATCCGGGGACCGGCGGGCTGATCGAGGTGCTGAAGTTCCCCGACGGCAGTGCGGTGGGGCGGTCCGAGGGCGCGTTCGCAGGGCGGCCGGTCTCCGATCCGAAGCAGCTCAGGATCCTTGAGTTGCGCTGTGGGATGATCCGGGCCCAGGCTCTCTCGCCGCGGGAGTCGCAGGCCTTCATCGAGCAAGTGCTGGGAGAAACATGATCCAGAAGTCATCTGCTGGGGACGCTCCCACGCTGGAGTGGTTCAAGAGCAGCTACAGCAGCAGTGGAGACGGCAACGACTGCGTCGAGGTCGCCGCGGCCCCCGGCTCGGTACACGTACGCGACTCCAAGACCCCCCAAGGCCCCCGCCTCGCCATCGGCAGGGCCGCATGGGCGGACTTCACGTCCTACGCGTCGGAGAGCTGAACCCGGCTCCACATCGCGAGAGGCGCCCGGAACCGATCGGTTCCGGGCGCCTTTTCCCGTGTACCCGGGAACCGGGCTCGCAGGTGGCTCGGGTCAATGGGCCGACGTGCTCGGTTCCCTGGGCCGGGGCGGTCGGTGAACGGCCGGCCGATCGGACCGGGCCGTGCGCGCGGCCGCCCCGGGGCCGAGGAGAGGGGTGTCAGCCTCCGGCCTCGGGGTCCTTGTCACCCGTCTCCTTGCTGAGCTTCGTACCCTCGGCCGCCTTGCGGGCCTGCGGGACGACGGAGAGGGACTGGGAGTCCTCGGGGTAGTGGCAGGCCGTCAGATGGCCGTCCCGGCTGCCGCCGATCTGCACGAGCGGCGGCGTCTCGCTCGCGCACTTGTCCGTCGCCTTCCAGCAGCGGGTGCGGAAGCGGCAGCCGGAGGGCGGGTTGACGGGGGAGGGCACATCGCCGGTCAGCCGGATGCGCTCGCGGGCCGGCACGTCGTCCGCGGTGGCCTCGGGCACGGCCGAGAGCAGCGCGCGGGTGTACGGGTGGCGCGGATTGCCGTACAGGTCCTCGCGGTCGGCGATCTCCACGATCCGGCCGAGGTACATGACGGCCACGCGCTGCGAGAAGTGCCGCACGATCGCCAGGTCGTGGGCGATGAACAGGAACGCGATGCCCAGTTCCCTCTGCAGCTTCTGCAGCAGGTTCACCACCTGGGCCTGGATCGACACGTCGAGCGCGGAGACCGGCTCGTCGGCCACGATCAGCTTCGGTTCGAGGGCCAGGGCGCGGGCCACCCCGATGCGCTGGCGCTGGCCGCCGGAGAACTCGTGCGGGAAGCGGTTGTAGTGCTCCGGGTTGAGGCCGACGGTCTCCAGCAGCTCCCGTACCCGTGCCTCGCGGCCGCCCGCCGGCTCGATGCCGTTGATCTCCATCGGCGCGGCGACGATCTTGCCGACGGTCTGCCGCGGGTTCAGCGAGGCGTAAGGGTCCTGGAAGATCATCTGGATCTCGGAGCGGATCGGCGCCAGCTCCTTGCGGGAGGCGTGGCTGATGTCCTGGCCCCGGTAGGAGATCCGGCCGGCGGTCGGCTCCAGGAGCCGGGTGATCAGCCGGCCCGTCGTCGACTTGCCGCAGCCGGACTCACCGACCAGACCGAGGCTCTCGCCCTCGGAGACCGTGAAGTCGAGCCCGTCCACGGCCTGGACCGCCCCGACCGTCCGCCGGATCGGGAAGCCGCCCTTGATCGGGAAGTGCTTGGTGAGTCCGGAGACGTCCAGGAGGGGATCGGTGCTGCTCATCGTAGGGAAGTCCCGTCTCTTGTACGTCAGTTGGACCGTGTGCCGGCGAAGTCGGCGAAGAACTCCGCGCGCTGCTCCGGCGTCAGGTGGCAGGCCGCCCCGCGCCCGGACACCAGGTCCAGCGGAGGCTGCTGGGTCGAGCAGCGGTCGCCGCCGACCTGCTCGGTGAACGAGCACCGCGGATGGAAGCGGCAGCCGGTCGGCGGGTTGAGAAGGCTCGGCGGGGTCCCGGGGATCGGCGACAGGGGCACGTCCACCGGACCTTCGAGCGAGGGCATGGAGCCCAGCAGGCCCCAGGTGTACGGGTGCTGGGGCGCCCGCAGCACCTCCTTCTTCGTACCGCGCTCCACACAGCGCCCGCCGTACATCACCAGCACGTCGTCCGCGATGTCGGCGATGACGCCGAGGTCGTGGGTGATGAAGATGATCGAGGTGCCGGTCTCCTGCTGGAGGTCCTTGAGCAGGTCCATGATCTGGGCCTGCACGGTGACGTCCAGCGCCGTCGTCGGCTCGTCCGCCACCAGCAGCGCGGGGTTGCAGACCAGCGACATCGCGATCATCGCGCGCTGGCGCATACCGCCGGAGAACTGGTGCGGATAGTCGTCCACCCGCAGATCGGGCTGCGGGATGCCCACCTTGGTGAGCATCTCCACGGCCCGCGCCCGGGACTCCCGCTTGGAGGCCCCGGTGTGCTTGCGGTACGTCTCACCGATCTGCTTGCCGATGGTGTGGTACGGCGAGAGGGAGGCCAGCGCGTCCTGGAAGACCATGGCCATCTTGTTGCCGCGCAGCCGCTCCAGCTCCCGCTCCGACGTGGTGAGGAGGTCCTGCCCGTCGAGCAGGATCTCGCCCTCGATCTCGGTGTGGTCGGGGTGGTGCAGGCCCAGGATGGCCAGGTTGGTCACGGACTTGCCGGAGCCGGACTCACCGACGATGCCGAGGGTCTTGCCCCGCTCGACGTCGAAGGACAGCCCGTCGACGGCCTTGACCATGCCGTCTTCGGTGGAGAAGTGCACGCGCAGATCGCGTACGGAGAGGAAGGGGGTGCTCACTGGATCTCTCCCTAGGCGAGGCGGACGCGTGGGTCGATGAGGGCGTAGACGGCGTCGACGACGATGTTGAAGAAGACGATCGCCGTCGCCGCGACCAGGACGACACCGAGGATCAGCGGGAGGTCGTTGTCGTTGACGGCCTTGATCGAGAGGGCTCCGATGCCGTGCAGGCCGAAGACCTTCTCCGTGATGATCGCACCGCCCAGGAGGAGGCCGATGTCGAGTCCGAAGATGGTGACGATCGGGCCCATGGCTCCGCGCCAGGCGAACCGGAAGAACACCGTGCGCCGGGAGAGGCCCTTGGCGCGTGCTGTTCTGACGTAGTCCTCGCTCAGGGTCTCGACGAGCTGGGAGCGGGCCATGCGCGTGTAGTTGGCGGTGAAGATCAGTGCCAGCACCAGCCAGGGGAGCAGCAGTCCGGAGAACCAGCCGGCCGGGTCCTGGGTGAACGGGACGTCCTTGGGGCGGCTCAGGATGTGCCACTGGTCGGTCAGGTAGTACATGGCGACCACGCCGACGATGTAGATCTGCATCGAGGAGCCGATCAGCGACGCCGAGGAGGCGATCTTGTCCAGCGCCCTGCCCTGCTTGACCGCCGCCAGCATGCCGGTGCCCACACCGAAGACCACGAAGACGATCGCGCTGCCGACGGAGAGGGACAGCGTCGTCGGGAAGCGGTCCATGATCGTGCCGAGGACCGGCTCACGGTTGTGGAAGGAGTAGCCCAGGCACGGCGCGGGGCAGTGTCCGAACGAGGAGTAGTCCCGGCCGACGAACACGGCCTGGAGCCAGTGCCAGTACTGCACGGGCAGCGGGTCGGCGATGCCGAGGTTGCGTTTGACCAGCGCCAGTGTCTCCGGCGTGCACACCTTGCCGCAGGCCACACGAGCGGGGTCGCGGGGTGCGACGTAGAAGAGGACGAAGGTGATGGCACTGATGATCAGCAGGATGACCAGTGCGCCGATTGCCCGGCGGATGAGGAAGCGGAACATGGCGATGGATTTCCCTGGCAGACGCCGACGAGGGGGAGGGGAGCGGGCGGGGCGCCGCAGGGGCGCCCCGCCTCAGGAGTGTCGGCTCAGGCCTTCACGAACAGCTTGTAGAAGACGGCCGAGGAGTACTGCGGGTGGAACATCGCCCCGCCGACCTTCGAGCCGTACAGATAGAAGCGGCGCTGGAACGTCTCGGGGATGATCGGCGCCTCCTCCGTCATGATCCGCTTGTCGAGCGCGGCCCACTCCTTGCCTGCCTTCGCCGGGTCGGCGATGACGACGTTCTTCTTGATCGCGGCGTTGACCCAGTCGACGTTCAGCTGCGAGATGTTGTTGGCGCCGTTGGCGATGGTGCCGCCGTCGAACAGCGGCTGGACCAGCGTGTAGCCGGTCGGCCAGTCCGGGGACCAGCCGAACCACATCACGTCGAACTTGTTGTCGATCTGCTGGATCTGGTCGTAGTAGCTGGTGGAGTCCAGCTGCTTGATGACCGGGTCGAAGCCGGCCGCCTTGAGAGCGTTCTCGATGACGACCTTGGTCTTGTCGTAGACGTTGCTCTGCGGGAAGGCGTAGACGACCTTCTGGCCTTCCTTGCCCGCTTCCTTCAGCAACTGCTTCGCCTTCTCCGGGTCGCCCTGCGGCTTCTTCAGCTTGCCGTAGACGTCGTCCTTGGCGTAGCCGAGGATGTCGGGGCTGAGGATGGAGGTCGCGTAGTCACCGGCCGACGGGCCACCGTAGATCTTGCGGATCTGCTCCAGCGGCCAGGCGTGGATGAGCGCCTGGCGCACCTTCAGGTCCGTGATGCGCTTGGTGTTGATGGCGTAGTAGTAGATGCCGGTCAGCAGGCCGTTGAAGGTGCGCTTCTTCAGCTCCGGGTCGGTGAGGACCTTCTGGATGCGCTCGGCCGGGACGCCGCTGTACGCCATGACGGCGTACTGGTCGTCACCGGAGTCGGCGATCATGCGGTCCGCGGCCTGGAGTGCCTCTGGGCCGAACTCGTAGACGAAGCTGTCCGGGTACGCGTTGCGGATCGCGTCCGTGTTCGGGTCCCAGTGCTCGTTGCGCACCAGCGTCATCGACTTGTCGACGGCGTGCGCCTTGATGCGGTAGGGACCGGCCGAGACCGGGTCCTTGTCGTACTTGTCCTTGCTGTCACCCTTGACCGGGACGGCGCCGTAGGACGTCATCGCCAGGGTGAAGTTGAAGTCGGGCCGGGCCTCGGCGAGCTTGAAGGTGATGGTCTTCGCCGCGGCGTCCGTGACGACCGACTCGAGGTGCTTGCCGCTGAACGGGCCCTTGTACTTCGACCGGAAGTCGGCCGAGCCGGTCAGTGCCTGCTGGGCGTAGCCGGCGCCCTCGGTGGTGAAGGTGGCGAAGCCGCGCTCGATGCCGTGGCGCACGTCCTCGACGGTGAGCTCCTTGCCGTCCTCCCACTTGAGGCCGTCCTTCAGGGTGAAGGCCCAGGTCTTGCCGGCGTCGCTCATGGTGCCCGCGTCGGTGGCGAGGTCGCCGATGAGCTTCATCGAGCCGTCGGCGGCGATCTTGTAGCCGGTCAGGCAGCGGATGAAGAGGTCACCGACCGCGGAGTTCCACGAGAAGTAGATGCGCTGCGGGTCGAGGTGGGAGAAGTCGTCCGGGGCGATGCCGCGGATCGTGCCGCCCTTCTTCGCGCCCGCTATCTCGGGAGCGGGGCCCTTGGAGTCCGCCGCGGTGCCGACGACGACCGCGCCGGTGTACTTGTCGGCGCCGCCGTGGCCCTTGTCCTTGCCCTTGTCGGTGGTCGAGCTGCCGCTGCTGCAGGCGGAGAGCACCATCGAGCCGCCGGCCGCGACCGACGTGGCGATGACGAAGTTTCTGCGGGAGAGAGACATGACTTCCTGCTCTGGTCGAGTGGAGAAACGATGGATCCGGTGGGCCCCGTCGCCCGGCCGGAGTACGGCGGGTTCAGCGCTTGGTCTTCGGGTCCAGTGCGTCACGCACCGAGTCGCCGAGGAGGTTGAAGGCGATGACGAAGATGACCATCGATGCGCCGGGGAAGAGCATGAACGTGATGTCGCTCTGGTAGACGTCCGATCCGCGCTGGATCATCACGCCCCAGTCGGGGGTCGGGGAGGTCAGCCCCACACCGAGGAAGGCGAGGCCCGCCTCGGCCGTGACGTACGCGGGCAGCGCGAGCGTGGCCTGGATGAGGATCGGCGTCCAGAGGTTCGGCAGCAGTTCCTTGAAGATGATCCGCGTCGGGGACGCGCCGGTGACCTTGGCGGACTCGACGAACTCCCGCTCGCGCAGGGCGAGGACCTCGCCGCGCAGCAGCCGTGCGATGGAGGCCCAGCCGAAGGCGGTCATGACCGAGATCAGGGTGACGACGGTCAGCCAGACCGGCGTGTTCTCCTCCGGGTCGACCAGGATCGAGATCATCACGGGCCAGAAGGCGATGAAGAAGAGCGTGGAGGGGAAGGCCAGCAGGATGTCGATGACCCGGCCGACCAGGTAGTCCGTCTTCCCCCCGAGGTAGCCCGCCGTGATGCCCACCGCGATGCCGATCACGGTCACCAGCAGCGTCGTGGCCGTGGCGATGAGCAGGGAGTTGCGGATGCCGTAGAGCAGGAAGGTGAAGACGTCCCGGCCGAGACCGGGCTCGATACCGAACCAGAAGTCACCGCTGATTCCACCGTTGGGCAGGACCGGTGAGCCGAAGTCGTCCAGCAGGCTGGTGTCGTTCTGGCCGTACGTCGTGTACGGATCCTTCCCGTACAGCTTGGCGATCAGCGGGGCGGCGATGGCCACCACGAAAAAGAAAATGACCACATAGGCCGAAATGACGCCGGTACGGTCGCGCTTGAAACGACGCCAGGCCAGCTTTCCCGGTGACCGGCCGTCACCTCCCTTGGGTGCGGAGGGATCCGGCACCGCCGGTGTCAGCGGATCCACAGCCTCAAGGGGGGCTGCTGCGTTCGAGGTTGGAATCGTCATGGTGCTCCTGGCCCGGAGGGTCGAAGGACTCCGCAGGGCACACCTACGGGCTACCCCGGACTTTTTCAACGCAATTCATGCAGGGTCAATGAATGTCGGGCCGCCTTGAGGTGCTCTTTGGGAGCTTGACCCAAACATGACTATGACATGGTCATGTCTTTACCTTTGATTTACCTCCAGTAAATCCAATTTCCCCGCAAACTCTCCGCATTCCGGCATTGAGTCCGATATCCGGGCGCGACTGTCTCGGAATTCGTACATCCGGATGAGTCGGTGCGAGGTCGATGCGCGTTCGTTGTTCCGCCGTTATTGCTTCGCCGCCTGTCAGGCCCGGTCGGGTGACGTTGCGATGTGTCGTGTCCGCGTCAGAAATCGACTCGGACGGCGGCTCGGGGGCCGTCCTCCCGGCCCTCCGCCGCGCCCGAATGGCGGGAGTAAATGTGCACAAGGCTCTGTATGCGGTGATATTTGACTTCACGTAAGACGGAGCACTACGAGGAGGCAGTCCATGCGCGGAGCCACAACGGTCAAGTGGGCCGCATGTGCGGTGGCCGTCGCCCTGGCGGCGACGGCCTGCGGTGGAGGGGACAGCGGCGGTGGCGGCGGTGGCGCCGATGGGATCGTGAGTTCCTCCTGGGGTGACCCGCAGAACCCGCTGGAGCCCGCCAACACCAACGAGGTGCAGGGCGGCAAGGTCCTCGACATGATCGTCCGGGGGCTGAAGAAGTACGACCCGAAGACCGGCGAGGCGACCAACATGCTCGCCGAGAAGATCGAGTCCAAGGACAACCAGAACTTCACGATCACCGTGAAGGACGGCTGGACCTTCAGCAACGGCGAGAAGATCACCGCCAAGTCGTTCGTGGACGCCTGGAACTACGGCGCCCTGCTGAAGAACAACCAGAAGAACGCCTACTTCTTCGGTTACATCGACGGATACGACAAGGTGCACCCCGAGACCGGCACGGCGAGCGCGACCACGCTCTCCGGGCTCAAGCTCGTGAACGACAAGACCTTCACGGTCAAGCTGACGCAGAAGTTCTCGCTGTGGCCCGACACCCTCGGATACCCCGCCTTCGCGCCGCTGCCCAAGGTCTTCTTCACCGACCACGCGTCCTGGGTCTCCAAGCCGATCGGCAACGGCCCGTACACCATCGACAAGTACGCCAAGGGCTCGTCGATGAACCTGCGCAAGTGGGACGACTACCCCGGTGACGACAAGGCGCAGAACGGCGGGATCGACCTCAAGGTCTACACCGACAACAACACCGCCTACACCGACCTGACGGCCGGCAACCTCGACCTCGTCGACGACGTGCCCGCCTCCCAGCTCAAGAACGTCAAGGCGGACCTGGGCGACCGTTACATCAACACCCCGGCCGGCATCATCCAGACCCTCGCGTTCCCGTTCTACGACAAGCAGTGGAACACCCCCGGCGCCATCAAGGTCCGCCAGGGCCTCTCCATGGCGATCAACCGCGACCAGATCACCAACCAGATCTTCCAGAAGACCCGTACCCCGGCCTCCGACTGGACCTCCCCGGTCCTCGGGGACGACGGCGGCTTCAAGAAGGGGCTCTGCGGCAAGGAGTGCACGTACAACGCCGCCGAGGCCAAGAAGATGATCCAGGACGGCGGCGGGATCCCCGGCGGGCAGCTCAAGATCTCGTACAACGCGGACACCGGCTCCCACAAGGAGTGGGTCGACGCCGTCTGCAACAGCATCAACAAGGTCATGGGCAACAACAAGGCGTGCGTGGGCGCCCCGGTCGGCACCTTCGCCGACTTCCGCAGCCAGGTCTCCCAGCAGAAGCTGCACGGCGCCTGGCGCGCGGGCTGGCAGATGGACTACCCGCTGATCCAGAACTTCCTGCAGCCCGTCTACTACTCCAACGCCTCGTCCAACGACGGCAAGTGGAACAACAAGCAGTTCGACGGCCTCATCAACAAGGCCAACGCCGAGTCGGACAAGGCCAAGGCCGTCTCCACCTTCCAGGACGCCGAGAAGGTCATGGTCCAGCAGATGCCCGTCATCCCGCTCTGGTACCAGAACGGCAGCGCCGGCTACTCGGAGAACGTCACCAACGTCTCGTTGAACCAGTTCAGCGTCCCGGTCTACGAGCAGATCAAGGTCAAGTGACCTGAGAGGCCGCCGGGTGACCCGCGATCGGTCACCCGGCTTCCCCGTCCCCGGCCCCCGATGACACCTCAGCCACCCCGCGACCCCCGGAGCCCTTCATGGGACGTTATGTGATCCGGCGGCTGCTGCAGATGATTCCGGTCTTCTTCGGCACCACGCTGTTGATCTTCCTCATGGTGAACGTGATGGGTGACCCCATCGCGGGTCTCTGCGGCGACCGCCAGTGCGATCCGGCGACCGCCGCCCAACTCCGTTCGGAATTCGGCCTCGATAAGCCGGTCTGGCAGCAGTACCTCACCTACATGGGCAATGTCTTCACCGGCGACTTCGGCACCGCGTTCAACGGGCAGAAGGTCACCGAGCTGATGGCGACGGCCTTCCCCATCACCATCCGGCTCACCGTCATCGCGATCGTCTTCGAGATCGTCATCGGCATCAGCCTCGGTGTCGTCACCGGCCTGCGCCGCGGCCGCCCCATCGACACCACCGTGCTGATCCTGACCCTGGTCGTCATCTCCATCCCGACCTTCGTCACCGGTCTGCTGCTCCAGCTCCTGCTCGGCGTGGAATGGGGCGTCATCAAACCCTCGGTCTCCAGCGAGGCCCCGCTCAACGAACTCCTCATCCCCGGACTCGTGGTCGCCTCCGTGTCGCTGGCCTACGTCACCCGGCTCACCAGGACCTCGATCGCCGAGAACGCCCGCGCGGACTACGTGCGTACCGCCGTCGCCAAGGGCCTGCCCAGGCGCCGCGTGATCATCCGGCATCTGCTGCGCAACTCGCTGATCCCCGTCGTCACCTTCATCGGTACGGACGTGGGCGCCCTGATGGGCGGGGCGATCGTCACCGAGCGGATCTTCAACATCCACGGCGTCGGCTACCAGCTCTACCAGGGCATCCTGCGCCAGAACTCCCAGACCGTCGTCGGCTTCGTCACCGTGCTGGTCCTCGTCTTCCTGGCCGCGAACCTGATCGTCGACCTGCTGTACGCCGTACTCGACCCGAGGATCCGCTATGCCTGAGCAGACACCGAACGAGGCGATCTCGTCGGCCGGAGCCGGCGGAACGATGGACCTCGCACTCGACGAGGGGGACTCCCTCGAAAAGACCCCCGGCGGACCCGAGGGCACGGGGCCCGGCGCCAAACCGCAGAGCCTGTGGTCCGACGCCTGGCGCGACCTGCGCCGCAACCCCGTCTTCATCATCTCCGCGCTGATCATCCTGTTCCTGGTGATCATCTCGATCTGGCCGCAGCTCATCGCCTCCGGCGACCCGCTCGACTGCGACCTCGACAAGGCCCAGCAGGGCTCCCAGCCCGGCCACCCCTTCGGGTACGACGGCCAGGGCTGCGACGTCTACACCCGCGTCGTCTACGGCGCCCGCAACTCCGTCACCGTCGGTATCTGCTCCACCATCGGCGTCTCCCTGATCGGGTCCGTCCTGGGCGGCCTGGCCGGCTTCTTCGGCGGCTGGTGGGACGCGATCCTCTCCCGCCTCACCGACGTCTTCTTCGGCATCCCGGTCGTCCTCGGCGGTCTGGTCTTCCTCTCCGTGGTGACCAGCTCCACCGTCTGGCCGGTGATCGGGTTCATCGTGCTGCTGGGCTGGCCGCAGATCGCCCGCATCGCCCGCGGCTCCGTCATCACCGCCAAGCACAACGACTACGTCCAGGCGGCCCGGGCGCTCGGCGCCTCCAACGGACGGATGATGCTGCGCCACATCGCGCCCAACGCGATCGCCCCGGTCATCGTCGTCGCGACCATCGCCCTGGGTACGTACATCTCCCTGGAGGCGACCCTGTCGTTCCTCGGCGTCGGCCTGAAACCGCCGGCCGTCTCCTGGGGCATCGACATCTCGGCCGCGTCCCAGTACATCCGCAACGCCCCGCACATGCTCCTCTGGCCCGCCGGCGCGCTGGCGGTCACCGTGCTCGCGTTCATCATGCTCGGCGACGCGGTGCGCGACGCCCTCGACCCCAAGCTGCGCTGAGGAGTCCGCTGCCATGTTGCTCGAAGTGCGCGATCTGCACGTGGAGTTCCACACCCGGGACGGGGTCGCCAAGGCCGTCAACGGGGTCAACTACTCGGTGGCCGAGGGCGAGACGCTCGCCGTGCTCGGCGAGTCCGGCTCCGGCAAGTCGGTCACCGCACAGGCGATCATGGGCATCCTCGACATGCCGCCGGGAAAGATCAGCGGCGGCGAGATCCTGTTCAAGGGCCAGGACCTGCTGAAGGTCAAGAAGGAGGAACGCCGGAAGATCCGCGGCCAGGAGATGGCCATGATCTTCCAGGACGCCCTCTCCTCCCTCAACCCCGTGCTCACCGTGGGGGAGCAGCTCGGCGAGATGTTCGTCGTGCACCGCGGGATGTCCCGCAAGGACGCGAAGGCCAAGGCCGTCGAGCTGATGGACCGGGTCCGTATCCCGGCCGCCAAGGAGCGCGTCGGCAACTACCCGCACCAGTTCTCCGGCGGCATGCGTCAGCGCATCATGATCGCCATGGCGCTGGCCCTGGAGCCCTCGCTGATCATCGCGGACGAACCCACCACCGCCCTCGACGTCACCGTCCAGGCCCAGGTCATGGACCTGCTCGCCGAGCTCCAGCGCGAGCTCAACATGGGCCTGATCCTGATCACCCACGACCTCGGCGTCGTCGCCGACGTCGCCGACAAGATCGCCGTGATGTACGCCGGCCGGATCGTCGAGACCTCACCCGTCCACGACATCTACCAGGCGCCCGCGCACCCGTACACCAAGGGCCTGCTCCGCTCGATCCCGCGCCTGGACCAGAAGGGCCAGGAGCTGTACGCGATCAAGGGCCTGCCGCCCAACCTGCTGCACATCCCGCCCGGCTGCGCCTTCAACCCGCGCTGCCCGATGGCCCAGGACGTCTGCCGCGGGGACGTACCGCCGCTGTTCGACGTGGCCGAACACCGTCAGAGCGCCTGCTACTTCTGGAAGGAGACGCTCGATGCACGCTGACCACACGGGGCGCAAGGAAGCGCGCGAGGAGGGCGAGGTGGCGCGCGAACTGCTGACCAAGTCGCGGGAGGGCAGCGCGTACGCGGGCGGCGAGCCGATCCTTGAGGTGCGCGACCTCGTCAAGCACTACCCGCTGACCCAGGGCATCGTGATCAAGAAGCAGATCGGTGCCGTGAAGGCGGTCGACGGGGTCTCGTTCGACCTGGCGGCCGGCGAGACGCTCGGCATCGTGGGGGAGTCCGGCTGCGGGAAGTCGACCGTGGCCCGGCTGCTCGTGCACCTGGAACAGCCCACGGCCGGTGCGATCCGGTACAAGGGCGAGGACATCACCAAGCTGTCCGGCCGCGCGCTGAAGGCCGTGCGCCGCAACATCCAGATGGTGTTCCAGGACCCGTACACCTCGCTGAACCCGCGGATGACGGTCGGCGACATCATCGGGGAGCCGTACGAGATCCACCCCGAGGTGGCCCCGAAGGGCGACCGGCGCCGCAAGGTCCAGGACCTGCTGGACGTCGTCGGTCTCAACCCGGAGTACATCAACCGCTATCCGCACCAGTTCTCCGGCGGCCAGCGCCAGCGCATCGGCATCGCCCGCGGCCTCGCGCTCAACCCCGAGATCATCGTGGCCGACGAACCCGTCTCCGCCCTCGACGTCTCCGTCCAGGCGCAGGTCGTCAACCTGCTGGACCGGCTGCAGGCGGAGTTCAACCTCAGCTACGTGTTCATCGCGCACGACCTCTCCATCGTCCGCCACATCTCCGACCGGGTCGGTGTGATGTACCTCGGCCGGTTCGTCGAGATCGGTTCGGACGAGGAGATCTACGACCACCCCACGCATCCGTACACCCAGGCGCTGCTCTCCGCCGTGCCGGTGCCGGACCCGATGGCGCGCGAGTACCGCGAGCGGATCATCCTGCACGGCGACGTGCCCTCGCCCGCCAACCCGCCGTCCGGCTGCCGCTTCCGCACCCGCTGCTGGAAGGCGCAGGAGCGGTGCGAGCTGGAGGTGCCGCTGCTGGCGGTCCCGGCGGTCTTCCGGCTGACGGACACCCCGGCCAAGCACGATTCGGCCTGTCACTTCGCGGAGGAGAAGCGGGTGGTGCCGCCGGAGGGGACGCTGGAGCCGGTCCAGGGCGAGGGCGGCCCGGGAGCCGCGGGGCCGGGGCCGGGGCCGGACGTGGAGAAGGTGGACCGCGAGGCCCGGAAGCCCCCGCAGTCGGAGGCGCAGCCGTCGGCGTCGTCCTCGGAGGCAGAGGCAGAGGCAGAGGCAGAGGCAGAGGCAGAGGCAGAGGCAGAGACGGAGACGGAGAGCAAGGCTGAGGGCAAGGACGAGGGGCCGCCTCCGGCATCGTCACCGTCCGAGGGCGACGACGAGGGGCCGCCTCCGCCGTCCGGCAGCAGCCGGGTCAGCTGACCCGGCCGTCCGTTAACGCGCGGGCAACTCGGGCGTCTCACGTCCGATATACGGACCCGTCAGCATGGACAGCGTACGGCCGTGCGGGTGCCGTGGACCGGCCGGAGGGACTCACGTCTCCCCGGCCGGTCGCCCGTCGGGACCGTGCCGACGGCCCTCTTGTCGGGAGGCCGGGTGCGGTGGAGTATCGCTGGGGTGATACTCACCCGTGGGGCAAGAGTGACCGGCGCCGCTCTCTGCGCGGTGCTCGCCGTGATCGTCGCGAGCTGGCTCGTACGGGACGTCAGGGCGGTGGACGCCGAGCAGCTGCTGCGCTACTGGGCCGGCTGGTACGAAGCCCGGCCGAAGGCGGCTCCCGCCACATCGCCCCTCGATGTCGTCCTCCTCGTGGTGTACGTGGTCGCGGCCGTCGCCGCGCTGCGCTCCTCGGTCGCCGCCACCGTGCTCGTCGCCACCGGGGTCACCACGCTCGCCGTGCGGCTGCCCGGGGTCTGGAACATCGGCAGCCGCCGGATGGAGGTGTCGTTCTCGGACGACCTGCGTTCCAAGGCGCTGATCGGCGCGTTCGTGGCTCTGGCCGCCGGGGTCGCGCTGGTCATCACCGCCGGGGCGGGCCGCCGTCCGCCGGCCGACTCCTACGAGCAGCTGCCCTCCCGGCCCGGGCAGGGCGCCTCCGTCACCGCGTTCCTGATGCTGGGCGCGGCCGGAGCGGTGCTGATCGCGTGGGAGATCCGGCAGCTGGTGAAGATTCCGGAGATCTTCCCCGACTGGTACGTGGGCGGGGACCGTGTCACCCAGGGGCTGACCGATCCGCCGCCCGGCTGGGGGACCGCCGTGGTGGCGCTCCTCGCGCTGTTCGCCGCGGCGAGCGCGCTCTTCCACGCCGTGCACGCACGGCCGTTCGGCCTGGTGGCCGCGGGCCTGCTGCTGTCCGGCGGGGTGCTCGGTGTCGTCCGGGCCGTGCACTACGACCTCTTCGAACACTTCGGCTCGATGCGCACGGAGACCCAGCTGACCGTGGTGAGCTGGGTCTTCGAGGTGATCGCCGCGCTGGTCGTGCTGATGGCGCTGGCGCCCAGGGGGCTCGCCGACGTCCCCGGCCCGTACGGACCGGGGCCGGGCTACGGGCCCACCGGGTACGGGCCCGTCGGCTACGGCGCACCGCCGTACGCCGGGCCGGGCGACAACCCGTACCAGGGGCAGCAGCCGCCCACCCCGGGGTACGGATACCCGCAGGGCGGCGGCGGTTTCGGTCCGCCCCCGCCGCCCTCGCAGCCGCCGCCCGGCTGGTAGCCGGACCTCAGAACCCCAGCGACCGCTTCAGGAAGTCCACCTGGAGCAGCAGCAGATTCTCCGCGACCTTCTCCTGCGGGGTCATGTGGGTCACCCCGCTGAGCGGCAGCACCTCGTGGGGACGGCCCGCCGCCAGCAGCGCCGAGGACAGCCGCAGGGTGTGCGCGACCACCACGTTGTCGTCCGCCAGCCCGTGGACGATCATCATCGGCCGCACCTGCTCGGCGGCGTGCGACAGTCCCTCGTCGGTGAGCAGCGAGTTGTACGCGTACACCTCGGGCTGCGCCGTCGGGTCGCCGAGGTAGCGCTCGGTGTAGTGGGTGTCGTAGAGCCGCTGATCGGTCACGGGGGCGCCCACGACCGCCGCGTGGAAGACGTCGGGCCGCCGCAGCACCGCCATGCCGGCCAGGAAGCCGCCGAACGACCAGCCCCGGATGCCCACCCGGTCCAGATCCAGCGGGAACCGCTCCGCCAGCGCGTGCAGGGCGTCGACCTGGTCGTCGAGGGTGAGCGTGAGGTCGTGCTTGACGGCCTTCTCCCAGCCGGGCGAGCGGCCGGGGGTGCCGCGGCCGTCCGCGACGATCACGGCGAACCCCTGGTCCGCGAACCACTGCGAGGTGAGATACGGGTTGTGGGCGGCGAGGACCCGGCGGCCGTGCGGCCCGCCGTACGGATCCATCAGGACCGGAAGCGGACCGTCCGATTCCTGGTAGCCGGTGGGGAGCATCACGGCGCACGGAATCCGCCGTGCGCCCCCTTCGGTCAGCCGCGGCCGTGCGGACAGGACCGGCCGCTCCGCGTGGTCGGCGACGGTGGCGATCTGCTTGCCGTCGCGGAACACCCGCGCCGTCGATCCGGGCAGGTCGAGCGCGGTGGAGACCAGCACCGTCACCCCGCCGGACCGGACCGCGGTGTGCACGCCCGCGCCCTCCGAGACCCGCTCGGTGCCCAGCTCGTTGACCCGGTACACATGGGTCTCGCCGATCTCCGGCCCGGCCGCCCGCTCGCCGGCCGTCGCCGTCACCAGGATGTCGGACTCCCCGATGTCCAGCACCGTCCGGATCTGCAACTGCGCCCCGGTCAGCGGCCGGTCGCCGACCGCCAGGACCCGCGCCCCGCCCTCGTCCGCGATCCGCACCAGCCGGCCGTCCGGCGCCCACGCGGGCACTCCGGGGAACAGCTCCAGCCACACCGGGTCCTCGTCCGCGTGCACCGTCCGGGTCGCCCCGGTCTCCGGGTCCACCGCGAGGTGCAGCTGACTCTGCTGGTCACGGGCCTGCACGAGCAGCAGCGGCGCCCCGTCCGACGACCAGTGCACCCGGGCCAGATAGGGGAACCGGGCCCGGTCCCACTCCACTTCGGTACGCTCCCCGGACAGCCCCACGACGAACAGCCGCACCTCGGCGTTGGGCGTACCGGCCGCCGGGTACGCGACCTCGGCGGGCTTGCGGTCCGGGTGCGCGGGGTCGGCGATCCACCACCGCCGCACCGGGCTGTCGTCGACCCGGGCCACCAGCAGCCGGTCCGACTCCGGCGACCACCAGAAGCCGCGCGGGCGCGTCATCTCCTCGGCCGCGATGAACTCCGCGAGACCGTAGGAGACATGCGGGTCCTCCGGCTCCGCGAGCGCCCTGTCCTCGTCGCCGCCGGAGCCCACGACGCGCAGCGCGCCCTTGGACACGTATGCGACGTGTCGTCCGTCGGGGGAGGGGCGCGGGTCGATCACCGGGCCCGGCACGGGCAGGGCGCGCGCCGTCCCGGCCCGCAGGTCCGCGACGTACACCTTCCCCGAGAGGGCGAACGCGGCCAGCTCGGCGGCCGAGTCCACCGCGTAGCCGATGATCCCCGACGACCCCTCGCGGCTCCGCTCGCGGCGGGCCCGCTCCTGGACCGAGAGCCGCTCCGCCGAACCGCCCAGCAGCGCCGCCGGATCGGCCACGACCCGCTCCTGCGGGGCCGCACCGTCGCTCAGGTCCAGCACCCAGAGCCGGTTCGAACGGTCGGTGCCCGACCCCGAACGCAGGAAGACCACCCGCTCACCGTCGGGTGAAACCGTGAACGCGCGCGGTGCACCGAGGGTGAATCGCATGGTCCGGGCCAACTGCAGCGGGAACGTGATCTCTGGCGAAGTCATGGGGCGAACCTATCGGCCGGGCCCGGCCCGTGCGCCCCTCGTGCTGCTGTGCCCCGATCAATGCGTTGCCACGGATAGTTATGATCCGTAGCGCTCGGTGGGTAAGAACCTGCTGGCTCCATGCGTGCTGCCCGTCCCGACCGTACAGATGGAGGTGAACCGTCGTGGCGCTCTCGATTTCGGCGGTGGTGCTGCTGGCGATCATCGTCTTCCTGCTGATCCGGAAGTCCGGACTGAAGGGGGGACACGCGGTCGTCTGCGCGCTGCTCGGTTTCTATCTCGCCAGTTCGTCCATCGCGCCCACCATCTCCGAGCTGACCACGAACGTGGCGGGGATGATCGGGGGCATCAAGTTCTGACGCCGTCGCCCGGCGGGTGGCCGCCGTCGGTCCGGGGGGCCGTCGGCTCGTAGGGTGGTCCCCATGACGGACCTTCCCGCCCGGCGTCTGCTCCTGGTGCACGCGCACCCCGACGACGAGTCGATCAACAATGGCGCCACCATGGCCAGGTACGCGGCCGACGGCGCCCTGGTCACCCTCGTGACCTGCACGCTCGGCGAGGAGGGTGAGGTCATCCCGCCCGGGCTCGCGCACCTCGCCGCGGACCGGGACGACTCCCTGGGCCCCCACCGCCGGGGCGAACTCACCGCGGCGATGAAGGAGCTGGGGGTCACCGACCACCGCTTCCTCGGCGGCGCCGGCCGGTACCGCGACTCCGGAATGATGGACACGGAGCAGAACCGCCGCCCCGGCGCCTTCTGGTCCGCGGACGTCGACGAGGCCGCCGGGTACCTCGTGGAGGTGATCCGCGAGGTGCGCCCCCAGGTCCTGGTGACGTACGACCCCGACGGGGGATACGGACACCCCGACCACATCCAGGCGCACCGGGTCGCGACGCGCGCCGCCCGGCTGGCCGCCGACCCGGCCTTCCGCCCCGGCTCCGGCGCCCCGCACACCATCGCCAAGATCTACTGGAACCGGGTGCCGCGCCCGGTCGCCGAGGACGCCTTCGCCCGGCTGCGGGCCACCGCGCCGGACGTCTTCCCGGGCATCGCGGCGATCGACGACGTGCCGGGTGTGGTGGACGACGCCCAGGTCACCACCGAGATCGACGGCACCGGACACGGGGCGGCGAAGACCGCGGCGATGCGGGCGCACGCCACCCAGATCGCGGTCGAGGGCCCCTTCTTCGCCCTGTCGAACGATCTGGCCCAGCCCCTTTTCACCACCGAGTACTACGAGTTGGCCGAGGGCGCCCCCGGCGCCCCCGCGGGGACCCGGGAGCACGATCTCTTCGCGGGCCTACCCCTCGCCGGCGCGACTCGCACCGACGCACCTCTCGCCCACGCACCGGAGGCGGACCAGTGAGCAGCAGCAGGCCGCGCGCCGCACGGACGAACGCACCACCCAGAGACATTCCGGCCACCGGTCTGGCCGCCCCGCTCAACCCCGGCCGGATCGCCGCCCTGCTCGGTCTCGCGGTCCTCGGGGCGCTCGTCGGCATCGCCGGAACACTGGTCCAATCCGCCTGGTTCCCCGGCGGATTGCTCCTGGCCCTGCTCGCGTCCGCCGGTCTCTTCTACGGCGGCCGCTGCCTCATGGGCACCCAGCCGGGGGCCCTCGCGCCCGCCGCGGGGTGGCTGGTTTCGGTCATTGTTCTGCTGGGCGGAAGACCGGAAGGGGACTACGTCTTCGGTAACGAACTGGGCCTCGCCCTCTTCATGCTGGGCGGCATGGCCATCGCTGTGATCTGTGCCACCATGGCGCGGGCGCCCCAACTGGGGCCCGACAGCGGCCGACCTGGCAAGTAATGTGCCACGTCCGATCCCGGAATGCCCCCTGCCCGCCCGGGGGGTGCGCGGTCGTTTCCCCCGGTCGCGGGGTGTCTGTCGGCCGCGGCCAGTAAGGTGGTTCGCGCGCCTAGTCGGGTGCTGAAGATCTTGGCCGGGTGTGCGACGCCCGGCAGGCACATCTGCGGCGTTATTGAACGCCCTAATAGCTCCGCTATGAGGACGCTCCGGCGCCTCGCAGCTGCACGCGCCAGACGCCGCTCCCTGATCCGGCCAAGATCTTCAGTACCTTCCTAGCCGTCCCCTGGCCTGCGGCACGGGGGAAGTACGGGCGGCGGAGCCAATCGGGAGAACCTGCTTTGAGTCGTGAAACTGACAGTTCGTCCTCCGGGCCCCAGGGCCGCGGGGGAGCCGCGTACCCCTCGGGTACGCCGCCGTACGGATCCCGCCAGTATCCGTCGCTGCACCCGTCTCAGGACGCCCCGGAGGAGTCTCCGGAGCCTGCGGACCCGCCTCAGCCCGAAGAGCCGAGGACCGAGACGACGCTGACGACGCGTATCCGGATCAACATCCCGGGCTCGCGCCCCATCCCGCCGGTCGTCATGCGCACACCCATGAGCGACGTGGACGGCGGCGGCGAGCGCACTGGCTCCGGCCCGCGCCCGGGTGCCTCCGCTCCGGGTGCCTCCGCGCCGGGCGGTGGGCAGCCGGCTCCGGCCGCGCCCGAGTCCCGGGAGCCCGCTGCCGCGGCGGAGCCCGCCGGCGAGAAGCCGGCCAGGGAGAAGAGCGGCAGCGACTGGTTCGCACCGCGCAAGCCCCCGGCGGGCGCCCCGGCGGGTGCCGCGGCGAGCGCTTCGTCCGGTACCCCGTCGAGCGGCGGCACGGACGGCGCCGGCTTCTCCGCGGACGGCTCCGGCGGCCGGCCGGACGGACCGGGCTCCGGCCCGGCCACCCCGCCCGCGGGGCCCCGCGCCGATCTGCCCTACTTCTCCGACGGCCCGCAGCGCGCCGACGGTCCGGGCGCGCCCGGGTCCGACGGCTTCGGTGACGGCCCCGGCGGACCCCGCGCCACGCCGAACCTCGGCATCCGCACGCCCGGACCGTCCGGCCCCACCACGGGCCCGGCCACCGGCACCTCGTCCCTCACCCCGGACCTCGACGGCCGGCCGCCCTTCGGCACCGGACCTGCGGGCCCCGGCGGCGCGCAGGGACCCGGTGGTCCCGGCGGTCCCGGCGGTCCCGGTGGGGTTCCGCCGCGGATGTCCGACGACACGGCCGTGCTCACCCCGCAGTTCCCGCCGGGCCCCGGCGGCCCCGGGGCACCCGGTGGCAACGTCTCGGGGGACACGCTGAACAGCGGCATCCCCGTGGTGCCCTCGGAGCACCGTGCGTCGGCGCCCCCGTCGCCGTTCCCGGGCCCCGACCTCACCCCGCGGATCCCGGACAACCCGATGGGCACCGGACCGGCGGGCCCGGGCGGGCCCGCCGCGCAGGCGCCGAAGCCCGCCGCCCGCGCCACCCCGGCGCCCGCGCCGAGCCCGGCGAAGAAGGGCCGCTCCAAGCTGGCCATGCTCGCCGTCGCCGCCGTCTGCCTGCTCGGGGTCGCCTACGGCGCCGGACTGCTGATGAACCACTCCGACGTACCCAAGGGCACCACCGTCCTCGGCGTCGACATCGGCGGCGGGACCAAGGAGGACGCCGTCGAGAAGCTGGACGCCGCGCTCGGTGAACGGTCCAAGGCCCCGCTCCGGCTGTCCGTGGACGGCAAGGAGACCGAGCTCGCCCCGGACCGGGCCGGGCTCGCCCTGGACAGCCAGGCGACCGTGCGCGGTGCCGCGGGCAGCGACTACAACCCGGTCTCCGTCATCGGCTCGCTCTTCGGCGGCGAGCGCACGGTCGACCCGGTGATCCCGGTCGACGAGGAGAAGCTCGGCGTCGCGCTGAAGGACCTGGCCGGCGCCTCGGGCTCGGCCAACGACGGCACGATCAAGTTCGTGCCGGGCAAGGCCGTCGCCGTCCCCGGCAAGGCCGGCAAGGCGCTCGACGTCAACCAGTCGATGGTGTCCGTGCGCGACGCCTACCGCGCCCAGGTCGAGACGGGCCGGACGAACGCCGTCCAGCTCCCCGTCACCGCCAGCGAGCCCACCATCAGCCAGGCCGAACTGGACCGGGCGATGAAGGAGTTCGCCGAGCCCGCGATGTCCGGCCTGATCGTGATCAAGGCGGGCTCGAAGCAGATCCCGTTCGGTCCGGCCAAGTCGCTGCCGAAGATCCTCTCGATGGTGCCCATCGACGGCAAGCTCGTCGACCACTACGACAAGAAGGCCATCGAAGAGCTCTGCGGAGGCGTCTTCGACGGGATCATGGTCACCAAGGGCGACGGCACGAAGCACCAGGTCGGCCCGGACGACGTGGCCTTCGCCATGAAGGGCGCGCTGCTCGGCAAGACCGAGGCCGAGCGGACCGTCACGATCGACCTCGGCGGAAACGGCTGACCCGGCCCGCACCGCCCGCCACCGCCCCCGACCGGACCACCGGCCGGGGGCGGCGGCATACCGGCCACCCGCCGGCCCGCGGAGCCGTCGCGGCCGTCCCCCGTACGGAACGACGGGGGCCGTCACCCGTACGGCAGGACAGCGGCCGTCACCCGTCACCCGTACGGCATGACATCTGTCATCCCGGATCCACGACCGCTGACCCTGCCGGACGCACCCCCCGCTGCGTCAGGCTGGACGCATGACAACGACAGCCACCGGAGTCACCACGGCGAAGACCGCCGTGGTCAGCTTCGACCAGGTCAGCAAGGCCTACGGAGACGTACGCGCGGTCGACGGGCTCACCCTCGACCTGCACCCCGGCGAGACCGTGGCGCTCCTCGGCCCCAACGGCGCCGGCAAGTCCTCCACCCTCGACCTCCTCCTCGGCCTGCGCACCGCCGACTCCGGAACCGTCCGCCTCTTCGGCTCGACCCCGCAGGCGGCCATCGCCGCCGGCCGCGTCGGCGCCATGCTGCAGTCCGGCGGCCTGATGGAGGACGTCACCGTCGGGGAACTGGTCGGGCTCGCCTGCGATCTGCACCCCAGCTCCTACCCGGTCAGCGATGTGCTGGCCCGGGCCGGTATCGCGTCGATCGCCGACCGCATGGTCAACAAGCTCTCCGGCGGCCAGGAGCAGCGCGTGCGGTTCGCGCTCGCCACCGCCGGGGCCAACGACCTGATCGTGCTCGACGAGCCGACCACCGGGATGGACGTCACCGCCCGCCAGGCCTTCTGGGCCACCATGCGCGAGCAGGCCGACCAGGGCCGTACCGTCCTGTTCGCCACCCACTACCTCGAAGAGGCCGACGCGATCGCCGACCGCGTCCTGGTCCTGCACAAGGGCCGGCTCCTCGCCGACGGAAGCGCTGCCGAGATCAAGGCCATGGCGGGCGCCCGCCGGATCGCGTTCGAGCTGGAGGGCCCGATCGACGAAGGGGCCCTGCGCGCCCTGCCGTTCCTCTCCACGCTCGACATCACCGGCCGGCGGGTCCGTATCCAGTCGCACAACGCCGACGCGACCGTCCACGCCGTCTACGGCCTGGGCCTCTACCCGCGCGAGCTCGAAGTCGCCGGACTCGGCCTGGAGCAGGCCTTCGTCGCCATCACCGAGGCCGAGGAGGCCAGGACCAAGTGAACACGCTCATCAGGCTCGAAGTGACCCGCACCCTGCGGAACAAGAAGTTCATGTTCTTCTCGGTCATCTACCCGTCGGTGATCTACCTGCTGATCTCCGGCACCCAGAACACCACCGACAAGGTCCCGCACACCGATCTGACCCTGCAGGCCTTCTTCATGGTCTCGATGGCCTCGTTCGGCGCGCTGACCGCCGTCCTGATGGGCAACAGCGAGCGCATCGCCAAGGAGCGCGAGAAGGGCTGGGTCCGGCAGCTGCGGCTGACCGCGCTGCCCAGCCGGGGCTACATCCTGGCGAAGATCGCCAGCGCCGCCGTGGTCACCCTGCCCTGCATCGTCGTCGTCTTCCTCGTCGCCGCCTCCGTCAAGCACGTACGCGTCGACCTGTGGCAGTGGTTCGCCCTCACCGGCGTCATCTGGGCCGGCTCGCTGGTCTTCGCCGCGCTCGGGGTCGCCATCGGCTACCTCGCCAGCGGTGACGCGGTCCGCCCCATCACCATGATCATCTACTTCGGGCTCTCGATCCTCGGCGGCCTGTGGATGCCGAGCGCCACCTTCCCGCAGTGGATCCAGAACATCTCCGAGTGGCTGCCCACCCACGCGTACGCTGCTCTCGGCCAGGCCATCGAGATGGGCGGCGCACCGCATGCGAAGGACGTCGCCATCCTCTGCGGCTACTTCCTGCTCTTCGCGGGCGGCGCCGCGTGGCTCTACCGGAAGGACACGTTGAAGGCGTGAACGAGGACGAGACGTCCGTGGGCGTCGGGCGCCCGCCCACGAGCGCCAAGCAGACCCGGATCAAGCTGATGTGGATCGGCATCTGGCTGGCCTTCATGAGCGCGCCGGTCAAGGACCTCGCGGACGGCAACCACACCCCGTGGGCGACCGCGCTCGGCGTCCTCGGGCTGCTGGTCTTCGTCGGCGCCTATCTGGTCCTGGTCTTCCGCCACACCTCCAAGGCGCTCGACCCCTTCCGGGTCCGCGCCGCCCTCGCCTTCCTCGGGGCGCTGGCCGTCCTGCTGTCGCTGACGTTCGGCACCCCCTGGCTGGTGCTGTTCGTGTACGTGTCGGTCTCCGTCGGCGCCACCCTCCCGATGCGGACCGCCCGTTGGCTGATCCCCGCCGTCACCGCCGTGCTCGTGGCCATCGGCCTGACCGGCGACCACCCACGGGAGATCATCACGGCCCTGGTCTTCCCCGCGCTCCTCGGCGGCTTCGCGATGTCCGGCGTACGGCAGATGATCCGCACCACGATCCAGCTCCGCGAGGCCCGGGCCACCGTCGCCCAGCTCGCCGCCAACGAGGAACGGCTGCGGCTGGCCCGCGATCTGCACGACCTGCTCGGCCACTCCCTCTCCCTGATCACCCTCAAGAGCGAACTGGCCGGGCGGATGCTCCCCGGCCACCCGGAACAGGCCGCCGCGCAGGTCGCCGACATCGAACAGGTCAGCCGCCAGGCCCTCGTGGACGTACGCAGCGCCGTCACCGGCTACCGCAGGCCGACGCTCCCCGGCGAGCTGGCCGGGGCCAGGACCGCCCTCGCCGCCGCCGGAATCACCGCGGAGATTCCGGCCGATGCCCCCGAGGACCTCCCCGACGGCCTCCCCGAGGAGGCGGAGGAGGTGCTCGCCTGGGCGCTGCGGGAAGCCGTCACCAACGTCGTACGCCACAGCGGCGCGGGCCGCTGCACGGTCACCCTCGCCCCGCGCCAGACCCTCGACGGGCGCGTCCTGGAGCTCACCGTCGCCGACGACGGCCGCGGCGCCCCCGGCGTCACGCCGGGCAACGGCCTCACCGGCATGACCGAGCGCCTCGCCGGCGTCGACGGAACCCTTTTCACCCGGGCCACCAACTCCCGTACGGGCAAAGGCTTCACCACGGTGCTCAGCGTGCCGCTCGAATCCGGCCTAGGATCCAGGGAATGAGCATGATCAGACTCCTCCTCGCCGAGGACCAGTCCATGGTGCGCGAGGCCCTCGCGGCGCTCCTCGGCCTGGAACCCGACATCGAGGTGGTCGCCCAGGTCGCCCGCGGTGACGAAGTGCTGGCCGCGGCCAGGGAACACGGCATCGACGTGGCCCTGCTGGACATCGAGATGCCGGGCATGACGGGCATCGAGGCGACGGCGGAACTGCGCCGGGCGCTCCCGGACGTCAAGGTCGTCGTCGTCACCACCTTCGGCCGCCCCGGATATCTGCGCCGCGCGATGGAGTCGGGGGCGGACGCCTTCCTGGTGAAGGACGCACCGGCGTCCCAACTCGCGGAAGCGGTACGCAAGGTGCTGGCCGGGGAGCGCGTCATCGACCCCGGCCTCGCGGCCGCCGCCCTCGCCGACGGCGCCAGTCCGCTGACCGAACGGGAGCGCGATGTGCTGCGCACCGCCGCGGACGGCTCGACCAACGCGGAGATCGCCGCGGAGCTGCACCTGTCCCAGGGCACCGTCCGCAACTACCTCTCCATGGCGATCCAGAAGATGGCGGCGCGCAACCGCGCGGAGGCGGTCCGGATGGCGCGGGAGAAGGGCTGGCTGTAGCCCGCTTCTCACCGTGTGGCCGACACCAGCCCCGCCTCGTACGCGAGGATGACGAGCTGCACCCGGTCCCGGGCGCCGAGTTTGGCGAGCAGCCGGGTCAGATAGGTCTTGGCCGTGGCGACACTGATGAAGAGCCGCTCGGCGATCTCCGTGTTGGACAGCCCGCTGCCGACCAGAACGAGCACCTCGCGCTCCCGGTCGGTGATCCCCGTGAGCGCGGCGGGCGGGCGCTGCGGGGACGACGAGCCGGGGCGGCCCGCGAACTCCTTGATCAGCCGCCGGGTGACGCCCGGCGCGATCAGGGCGTCCCCGGCCGCCACCACCCGTACCGCCGCCAGGATGTCGTCCAGTGCCATGTCCTTGACCAGGAAGCCGGCCGCACCGGCGCGCAGGGCTCCGTAGACGTACTCGTCGTCGTCGAATGTCGTCAGGACCAGCACATGGGCCGTGCCGGAGCCCGTGGTGATGTGCCCGGTGGCCTCGATACCGTCCATGCCCGGCATCCGGATGTCCATCACGACGACGTCGGGGGAGAGTTCGGCGGTCATTCTGACGGCCTCGTCGCCCGTTCCGGCCTCGCCGACGACGTCGAGGTCGGCGGTGTCGGCCATGACCATGCGCAGGGCGGTACGCACCAGCGGCTGGTCGTCGGCGAGCAGGACGCGGACCGGGGAGTGCGAGGGTGACATGCGCCGATCGTAGCCACCGCCCCCGGCCCGGGATCGGGTCATCGGATCGCGGTCGTCGTGCCGCGGCGCCCTGGCACCGGGAGCAGGGCCCACTCCACCCGGATCCCCGACCCGCCTTCCCTGCAAGGTATTTCAGAAACATTCCGGAAATCCTTGCGTGATCTCTTGACGTGTTCATCGCCCTGAAGGCAGGCTCCGAACTCCCCCCACGGTGGCCAGGCGCGTGGCTGCCCACGTCGGATGCGGACCCCATTTCCGCATCCGCGACCGAAGGAGCCGCAATTGAAGTCCCGCGCCGCTCGCGCGACACTGGCCGGCCTGCTCGCAGCCGCCGGTGTGACCGCCTTCGCCCCCTGGACCTCCCAGGCGACCCCGCCGGGCGAGAAGACCGTGACCGCCACCCTGTTCGAGTGGAAGTACGACGCGGTGGCCCGGGCCTGTACGGACTCGCTGGGTCCGGCCGGCTACGGCTACGTCGAGGTCTCGCCCGCCTCCGAACACATCCAGGGCGACCAGTGGTGGACGTCCTACCAGCCCGTCAGTTACAAGATCGCCGGCCGCCTCGGTGACCGCGATGCCTTCGCCGCGATGGTGGACAGCTGTCACTCCGCCGGGGTGAAGGTCGTCGCCGACGCCGTCATCAACCACATGTCGTCCGGCTCCGGCACCGGAACCGGCGGCACGGCGTACACGAAGTACGACTACCCCGGGTACTTCCAGGACCAGGACTTCCACGCCTGCCGCAAGGACATCAGCAACTACGGCGACCGGAACGACGTCCAGACCTGTGAACTGGTCGGCCTGGCCGACCTCGACACCGGCAGCGACGCCGTCCGCACGACGATCGCCGCCTACCTCTCCGACCTGCGCACCCTGGGCGTGGACGGGTTCCGCATCGACGCCGCCAAGCACATGGCGGCCGACGACATCGCCGCGATCAAGGGCAAGATGTCCGACCCGGGCTTCTGGGTCACCGAGGTGATCCACGGAGGTGGCGAGGCGGTCCAGCCCGAGGAGTACACGGGGGTGGGTGACGTCGACGAGTTCCGTTACGGCGGCCACCTCAAGAGCGCCTTCCAGGGCGGCTCCCTCGCCGGACTGAAGAGCGTCGCCGACGGCAAGCTGGCGAGCGGGAGCGCCCGTACGTTCGTCGACAACTGGGACACCGAGCGCAACGGCTCGACGCTGACGTACAAGGACGGCGCGGCCTACACCCTGGCCAACGTCTTCATGCTCGCCTCGCCCTACGGCTCCCCGAACGTCTTCTCCGGCTACGAGTGGTCGGACAAGGACGCGGGCCCGCCGAACGGCGGCGCGGCCGCCTGCGGCAGCGGTGGCTGGACGTGCACGCACACACAGACGGCGGTCACCGGCATGGTCGGCTTCCACAACGCCACGTCGGGCGCGGAGTTGACGGACTGGTGGGACAACGGCTCGTCGGCCATCGCCTTCGGCCGCGGTGACAAGGGCTTCGTGGCCATCAACAACGGGGACGGCGCGCTTCAGCAGACGTTCGCCACTTCACTCCCGGCGGGCACCTACTGCAACGTGGCCCAGGCCTCGCCCGACGCCTGCGAGGGCAACACGGTGCAGGTCGGCGACGACGGCACGGTCACGGCGACCGTACCGGCCAAGGGCGCGCTGGCCCTGCACGGCTGAGCCGCCTGCGAAAAGCGGAACCGCCCGGCGGCAGGGTCTCGAAACCCTGCCGCCGGGCGGCGTTTCTTCCTCGCACGTGTCAGAGGGTGGCCGTGGTCTGTCCGCCGTTCGCGCTTCCGGCCAGCCACTGCGACCACGACAGGTTGAACGAGGCGTAGCCGTTGTCGGCGGATGCCTTGGCGCGCGGGGAGCCGGTGACCGTGATGGGGTCGCCCTGCTTGACCTGGCCGTAGAACCACTTCGCGTCGGCGAGCGAGAGGTGGACGCAGCCGTGCGAGCCGAGGGCGCTGCCGCTGCCCGGGTTGGTGTCGCCGGTGGAGAAGTGGACGTAGGTTCCCGACTGGGTCAGGTGGATGTCCCAGGGCAGGGTCAGGTCGTAGTAGTTCGCGTCGCCCTTGTTGCAGCTGATGCCGACGCTGCAGGAGGTCATGTGGACCTTCTCCTGCTTGTCGATCACCGCCATCGTGCCGTTCCAGGTGGGGTACTGGGCGCTGCCCGCGTTGATGGAGAGCGTCCGCACCGGAGCCCCGTTGCGGGTGACCTTCATCGTGTGACCCGTGACCGAGGCGTCGGCCCGGACGTCGTCACCGATGGTGAAGGAGTGGGTATAGGGGTGGGTGCCGTAGCGGCCGCTGCCGTTGGAGACGTACTTCAGGTCGGCGTCGAGCCGCACCTTGGTGCCGGACTTCCAGTACTTCTCCGGACGCCAGTCGACCCGCTTGTCGCCCATCCAGTGCCAGGCACCGGTGGTGGGGACCGAGGCGGAGACCTTGAGGTGCTTCTCGATGTTCTTGTGCGCCGAGGTGGCCACCGGGTTGGTGAACACCACGGAGATCGGCATGGCGACGCCGACCGTCGCCTTGTCCAGCGGGGCGATCGAGTCCAGCAGCATCGGCGGGCCCGAGGGGTGCGTGGGTGACGGATGCGCGCTCGCGGATGCCGGGGCGGATGCGCCGCCCTTCGCGCTCCCGCTGTCGGAGTCGTCCGACGCGTGACCACCGCACGCGCTCGTCCCCGCGAGTACCGCACTCACCAGCAACGCGACCCCTATACCGCCCTTGCCCCGCCCCATGACCTGCTCCACTCGCATTGCTACTTCAAGGATTCAACATCTATAGAGACCAGAAGTTGACCGATGCGGTTGCGGACGGCGCGTAAAGCGCGTGCCAAGTTACCGGCCGCGGGCGGACAGCGGTGTGCCCCGTCGTGTACTGACGGGGCACACCGAACTGGCCGGACCGGGCCGGCCCACCACCTCGGTGAAGTGGTGGGCCGGCCCAGCACCGCGTGCCTTCCTGACTACGGGAACGACACCACCTGCGACGGGACGGTGGACGTCCCCGAGGTGGGCGAGCCCGTGTCGTTGATGACGTGTTCGTACTGGCCCTGGCCGCCGAGGGAGACGACGAGCAGGTCGTGGAACTTCACGCCGGGCTTCACCGGTGCCTCGAAGCCGTGGCCCTGAATGATCGTCGGGTCGACGTTGTAGTAGCAGTAACTGCCCAGCCCCCAGCCCTCGTGGGTGGTGACGGAGTCGTCGACCTTGTAGGCCGCGAACCCCTTGGTGTCACCGTTCTGGACGGCCGCCTGGTTCGGGGCGTCGTACGACTTCTCGTTCTGGAAGAAGATCGTCTTGCCGTTCTCGCCGGACCACCGCACGTCGTACTTGTTGAAGTGTTCGACGAACAGGCCGGTCGCCAGGACGTTGTCACCGTTGACCTGGAGGCCGTAGTCCGAGCGGTTGGTCTCCCAGCCGACGCCCTCGCCGTGGTCGGCGCGCCACAGCCAGGTGTGGTCGATGATCGTGTCGTTGCTGTTGACGACCATGCCCGTGGTGGCCTTGCCGGCACCGGCGCCGCCGACCCGGACGAACACGTCCTGGAGCGAGGTCGGGTTGTCGGCGTGGCTCGCGGACGCACCCTCCGGGCCGACCTCGATCAGCGAGTCGGAGTTGGTGGGACCGGCGTCGACGAGCAGTCCGGCGAGCTTCACGCCGTCCACGTCACCGACCTTGATGGCGGTGACCCCGTTGTCCGGGATGATCGTCGCGAGCCCCAGACCGAGTGCCACGGTGTTGGCGCGGTCGATGTTGATCGTCTGGTCGACGTGGTAGACGCCGGGCGTGAACAGCAGGTGCAGGCCCTGCTGCACGGCCGCGTTGATGGTCTCCGCGGTCGCGCCGGGCTTCACCACGTAGAACTGGTCGAGCGGGATCGACTCGCCCTGCGGAGTGCCGTTGGCCCAGGAAACGCCGCGCGCGTTGGTGCGCTTGGCGGGCACGAACACCTTGTAGTCGTCGCCGTCCAGGTAGAGGAAGGGCTTCTCGCGGGAGACCGGGGTGTTCTCCAGCGTGGTGTAGGGCGGCTCGGGGAAGCCCTGGGCGGGGGCGCCCTCGACACCGGAGAACGTCATGTTCCAGACGCCGTTGCCCCAGCTGCCGATGGAGCTGTCCCGGGTGTACCACTGCTGCTGCGAGTACGGCCCGACCTGGCCGTCGATCTTGCTGTCGGCGATGTACCCGCCGCTCGCCCAGCCGTACCCGTCGGGCGCCAGGTTCAGCCCGCCCTTGACGTGCATCCGGCGGAAGGGCGCGGCCTGCGAGACGGCCCAGCGGTCGGTGCCGCTCACGGGGTTGAGCGCCAGGTTCTCCGCGGACCGCCAGAAGTTCTGCGTGGCGTTTCCGTTGAACCAGCCCGCGTCGACGGTCACATCACCGTTGAACGTGGTGTCGTCCGGGTTCAGCCCGAGCCCGGCGATCGAGGTGTAGAACCCGATCTGGGCGTTGAGGTTGTCGTACGTGCCCGGCTTGAACATCAGCGCGTAGCGGCCGTCACCGAACTGCGCCGACTCCTGCTTCTTGAACACCTCGTCGACCTTGGCCTGGATGTCCGGCATCGACGGATCGAACACCATGACATTGGGCCCGAGGTCGCCGCCGCCCTCGACGGCCTGCGCGTCCTCGCCGAAGGCGGTCTGCGCCGTGGGGACGGCCATCAGCAGCGAAACGGCGAACGCGGCGAACCCGAACGAGCGGGTCCGGCGCCGGCGCCGGGAGGTGGTGGGGGCTCCCGTGGGGGGAGTTGTCGGGGGTTCCGTGGGGGGAACATGCATGGGAGTACGTCTCCTGAGTCGTGGTACGGGTGACACGACGAGCCTGCCGTAGAGCCTAGAGAGCGCTCTCCGACGAGAGTTGATGCTTCCGCCGTCACCTGGGAAACGTCAAGAGGTGTGCAACAGAAGCCTCGTCCAACCTCTCCTGGCGCAACAATTAACGCCAGCAGAAAGGCAATTGACCCGCTCTGCGCTCAGTTAGGAGTGCGGTTGGCTTCAGGAGATTGACGAGATCGTCCGGCCGGGTCGCCCGCCTTTCCGGGCCGGGCGACCCGGCCGGTTCCGGCATGCCGCCCGCCGCCGGCGGACGAGCGGCGCCGGGCGGCCTCAGGCCATGACGACCGAGTAGCTGTCCAGGGTGACCCAGGTGATGTCGTTCGAGGCCGTGGCGCCGAAGACGGTGATCTTCCCCGCGGTGTTGACCTCCACCCGGCAGGAGTTGATGCCGAGCGAGTTGTTGCGCGGGCAGACGCCGCGCATCGTCTTCGGCACCGTGATGACCGAGGGCAGGGTGCCGAGCACGGTGTCGCCCGTGAAGGCGCAGGTGAATCCGCCGCGCATCTGCAGGAAGTCCGTGCCGGCGATCTTCACCACGCGGGCGGCCGGGGCGTCGGCGGCGGCGGTGGCGCCCGCCGCGAGGACGAGCGGCTGCCAGTCCTGGACGACGCTGATTCCGCCGGGCACGTCGGCCGCGGCGGCGGGGGCGGCGGTCATCGGCGCGCTGACCGCCGCTGCGGGAACGGCCACGGCTGCGGTGAGCAGGGCGCGGCGGCTGGTACGGCTCTGGGGCATGGCTGATCCTCCGGGATCGTGGAACGTTGACGTGGCTGGGCGACGGGCGGGCGTCAGAGCCAGGCGGCCGAGAAGTTGTCGAGGCCGATCCAGGAGATCCTGTTGTCCGCGGTCGGGCCGAACACCGAGAGCTGTCCGGTGGAGTTGGCCTCGACCCGGCAGACGCAGCGGCCGTCGTGGTTGTTGCGGGTGACGTTGGCCCGGACCGTGCGGCTGGGCGTCAGTGCCGGCGGGAGCTGCGCGAACCGGCCCTCGGCGGTGAGGTCGCAGTCGAAGCCGCCGCGGAGCTGGAGGTACGTCGTCCCGGCCAGGTTCACCAGCCGCCCGCGCGGGCTCATCGCGCCCGTCTGCGCGGTCACCCCGGGCGCGGGCGCGATGGCCGTCCAGCCCGTCAGCAGTTTCACGCCCTGGACCGGGGCATCCGTGGAGAGGAAGCAGATCGTCTCCTCGCGCGGCGTGGTGTGGCTGCCGCTGAAGCCGAAGAGCAGCCGTGCCTCGTCGCCCATCGGCTCGATGCACAGGCCTTCCGGCTCCCGGCGGTCCAGCCCCGGTACGGCGGTGATGTGCTGGGGCCCCGCCACGACGGAGCCGTCCGACCAGGAGAGGGCGGTGAGATGGGCGTTGTCCTGGTCGGGGCTGCCCGTGTAGAGGTAGAGGTACTCGCCGAGCGACGCGAAGCCCTGGAAGGTGTCCCAGAGCGTGGGGACCTCGGCCTTCGAGGGGTGCGGGATCGTCCTGGTGGCGTTCCAGGTGACCTCGCCCGTGACCGGGTCGATGGGGTACTGGCTGTAGAAGTACCCCTGGGCGGTCTGGTACCTGACCGTGAGGCGGTCGTACACGGGATCGACGTTCGGAGCGGTGAAACGGGCATCCGCCGTGGGACGGAACGGCGCCGAGACGACCGAGGACGTCATGGTGACCGTCTGCCCCGGCAGATACGGCACCCGGGCCACGCGGGTCCCGAACTCCTTGTACAGCGGCCCGGCTTCCGTCCACAGGTACGTCTTGCCGCCGATGTGCTGTGCGCCGACCTGATAGCCGTGACCGAAGCCGTTGAGGTGCATGCAGTCGACCGGGCGGCCGGTCGTGCGGTTCATGCGGTAGACGCACAGGTTGCCGTACTCCAGGGCGTCCCGGATCTGTACCACGAAGAGGTCGTGCGTGACCGGATCGACGGCCATGGCCTGACCCGCCCGGGTGTGCGTCTCATGGTCGAGCGGCGTGCCGCTGAGGATGCGGCCCCAGGGGCCCGCCAGGTCTATGAGGTCCGAATGTGCCACGAAGAAGATCCCCCTCCCTTGCGGCCCGGTGTGGACCGCACGGCGGTGATCGTATGCGGTTCTCCCGGCACTCGGTGTGCGTTTTCCCTGGTGGGCGGGGGCGGGAGGCGGCCGCGGGCGCGTGCGCGGACGAAGGGGGGAATCACCTGGCCGGCACCTTGGTCAGGTGGGGTGCCGGCCAGGAGTCATGGGGAGGGCGCGGGTCAGGAACGTGCCCCGGGAGCCCGGGTGATGCGGGCGATCGCCTCGACGGTCAGGGCCCGGTCGTGGGGTTCGGTCTCCAGCGCGCGGTGGATGGACAGGCCCTCGATCAGCGCGTCGAGCTGGCGGGCGGTCGCCGGGTCGAAGTGCCACTCCAGCGCGACGCGGCTGCGGCGCATCCACTCCCGGGTCAGCTCGCGGTAGGCGGGCTTGCGGGCGGCGAGGGTGTACAGCTCGTGGGTGAGGACGAGCTCGCGCTGGTTGCCGCCGGACAGGTGGTGGACCAGATCGGCGACCGCCGCCCGCGCCTCGTCGGGCGTGGTCGCGGCGCCGAGACGCTCCTCGAAGACGGCGACGATGCTGCTGGAGAAGCGGATGAACGCCTCCCGCAGCAACTCGTCCATCCCGCCGAAGTGGTACGTCATCGAGCCGAGCGGCACACCGGCACGCGCGGCGACCTTGCGGTGCGAGGTCCCGGCGACCCCTTCCTCCGCGATCAGGTCGAGCGCGGCGGCGATGATGCGCTCCCGCCGCTCGGGGTCGTTCTGTCCGGTCGCCACGGTGTTTCCTTCTGCCGAGAGTTCTAGATCGAGCGGATCGCCCGGGCCGGATTGCCCACGGCGACCACGTTGGCGGGGACGTCCTTGGTCACGACGGCTCCCGCGCCGATGACGCTGTTGTCCCCGATGGTCACCCCGGCCAGCACGATCGCGCCGCCGCCCAGCCAGACATTGTCGCCGATCGTGATCGGCCGGGCCGCCTCCAGCTTGTCCCGGCGCGGCTCCGGCTCCACCGGATGGGTGGGTGTGAGCAGTTGGACGTTCGGCCCGATCTGGCAGTCGCGGCCGATGGTGATCGGGGCGACGTCCAGCGCGGTGAGGTTGTAGTTGATGAACGTGTCCTCGCCGACCGTGAGGTACGAGCCGTAGTCCACGTACAGCGGCGGCCGGATGTGCGCACCGGCGCCCAGTCCGCCGAGCAACTCGGCGACGACGGGCTGTGCGGCGTCGGGGTCCTCGGTGTAGGCCGCCAGATACCGGGCGGCCAGCCGTACCGCCCGCCGCTGGGCCTCCACGATGGCGGGGTCGTCGGCGATGTAGAGGTCCCCGGCGAGCATCCGCTCATGGTTCGTACGCGGGTCTCCCGCGAAGTGGTCCGTCATGGGTACGATCGTACACTCCAAGGGCGTACGATCGTACGCTCCTGCTGAACCCCTCCTGGACTGCCGAGGCCCGCTGTCATGGATGCCGCAACACGCCGCCGGCGTACCGCCCTGTTCCTCTTCATGCTCGCCGCCGGGGCCGGCATGGCCTCATGGGTGGCGCGCACCCCGGCCGTCCGGGACGGACTCGACGTGTCCACCGGCGCGATGGGTCTGGTGCTCTTCGGCCTGTCCACCGGTTCGATGGCCGGCGTGACCGCCTCCGGCCCGCTCGTACGCCGTTACGGAGGCCGGACCGCGATCACCGTCGGCGCGGCGCTGATCGTCACCGGGCTGCTGGTCGTCGCGGCGGGCACCGGCCTGGCGCTTGCGGGCGGGGTCTTCTGCGGACTGGCCCTGTTCGGCGGCGGGATGGGTCTCGCCGAGGTCGCGTTCAACATCGAGGGCGCCGACGTGGAGCGGGTCATCGGCCGTCCCGTACTGCCGGTGCTGCACGGCTGCTTCAGCCTCGGCACCGTCGTCGGAGCACTGCTCGGCATGGCGATGACCGCGCTCGCGTTCCCTGTCGGATGGCATCTGACGGCCGTCTCGGTGCTCGTGGCCGTCGCCGCGGTCGTGGCCGTGCGCGCGATTCCGCACGGCACGGGCAAGGAGGCGGCCGGGACCTCCGGACCGGGCGGGTGGCGGGGTCAGCTGACGGTGTGGCGGGACCGGCGCCTCGTCCTCATCGGGGTGATCGTGCTCGCCATGGCCTTCGCGGAGGGCGCCGCCAACGACTGGCTGCCGCTGCTCATGGTGGACGGCTACGAGGTGAGCGCCACCGCCGGTTCGCTGACCTTCCTGGTCTTCGCGTCCTCGATGACGCTCGGCCGCTTCGCCGGCGGCCCCCTCCTGGAGCGCTTCGGCCCCGTCCGGGTCGTCCGGATCAGCGCGGTCGTCGCCGCGCTGGGCCTGGCGGTGGTGATCGTCTCGCCGAGCCCGGCGATGGCGGGCGCGGCCACGGTGCTGTGGGGGCTGGGCGCCTCGCTCGGGTTCCCGGTCACCGTGTCCGCCGCGGGCGACCACCCGCACCACGCGGCGGCACGGGTCGGCGCGGTCTCCACCGCGGGCTATGTCGCCTTCCTCGTCGGCCCGCCCGCGCTCGGCTTCCTCGCCGACCACATCGGACTCCGCCTCACGATGACCGTCGTCCTCGCCCTGCTGATCGTCGCCTCCACCCTGGCCGGGGCGCTCGCGCGCGTCCCGCACGCCGACGCCGACGCCGAGCCCGACGCGCGCGACGACGCCGAGCCGGGCGCCGCACCCGTCACACCCTGAGTTCCGCCCCCTCCGCCTCCTCCCAGACCTCGGTGCTGCGCGCCGCGACCAGCGCGCCGATCCGCGCCAGCGCCTCCGCGGCCGGCATCGGGTCGAGCCGGCGCCCGTCGCGCAGCCGCAGCGCCACCCGGTCGCCGGCGGCCTCCGCCGCCCCGATGACCGCCTGGTACGGCACCAGCCTGGCCTCCCGGATGCGGGCGCCCAGGCTGCCGCGGTCCCGGCCGGCCACCTCCGCGCGCAGCCCGAGCGCGAGACAACGGCGGGCGAGGTCCTCGGCGTTCGGCAGCTCCCCGTCGGAGACGGGGAGGATCGCCACCTGGGTGGGGGAGAGCCAGGCGGGGAACGCGCCGCCGTGCTGCTCGACGAGATGGGCGACGGCCCGCTCCACACTCCCGATGATGCTGCGGTGCACCATGACCGGCCGGTGTTTCGCCCCGTCGGCGCCGATGTAGTGCAGATCGAACCGCTCGGGCTGGTGGAAGTCGATCTGGACGGTCGACAGGGTCGACTCCCGGCCCGCCGCGTCGGCGACCTGCACATCGATCTTCGGACCGTAGAACGCCGCCTCACCCCCGGCCGGCTCGTACGGCAGCCCGGAATCCTCCAGGACCTCGGTCAGCAGCGCGGTGGAGCGCTGCCACATCTCCGGCGCTGCGACGTACTTCCCGCCCGGCCCCGGCAGCGAGAGCCGGAAGCGGGCCGGGCGGATGCCGAGTGCCTCGTACGCCCGGCGGATCATGCCGAGCGCGGCCCGCGCCTCGTCCGCCACCTGGTCCAGGGTGCAGAAGATGTGCGCGTCGTTCAGCTGGATGGACCGCACCCGGGTCAGTCCGCCCAGCACGCCGGACAGCTCGGAGCGGTACATGCCGCCCAGCTCGGCCATCCGCAGTGGCAGTTCGCGGTAACTGTGCGCGCGGGAGCGGTAGATGACGGCGTGGTGCGGGCACAGGCTGGGCCGCAGCACGACCTGCTCGGCGCCGAGGTCCATCGGCGGGAACATGTCGTCGCTGTAGTGCGACCAGTGCCCCGAGATCTCGTACAGCTCCCGTTTGCCGAGCACCGGCGAGTACACGTGCCGGTAGCCGGCAAGCCGCTCCTCGCCGCGGATGTACTCCTCCAGGGTGTGCCGCAGCGCGGCCCCGTCGGGCAGCCAGTACGGCAGCCCCGCGCCGATCAGCGGGTCGGTGTCGAACAGCTCCAGCTCGCGGCCGAGCTTGCGGTGGTCGTGCATGGCGGTCTCCTCGCGTACGGAGGGCGAGTGACCGCAAGCAGAAGCCCCGGGGCACTCGCCCCGGGGCTTCGGACTGGTCATCAGTCAGCGCGCCGGGACACTCTCCGGCGTCGTCGTCATGGCAGCGCGCTTCATGCGGAGGAAGCTAGCAGGGGACCGCGGTCCGGTGCGCGGGGTTTTCCGCCGGCCGCGGCGGGGGAGCACGTCGGCTCACTTCCTCTTCGCCGAGTCGAGGTGGGCGAACACGACCACGTTGTCCTCGTAGTCCTTGGCCTTCTTGTCGTAGTTGCCGCCGCACGTGATCAGCCGCAGCTGGGCGTCCGGCGTGTCCGCGTAGACCCGCTTGTCGGGGAACTTCGCCTTGCTGAACGTCTCCACGGTGTCCACCTTGAACGTGGCCACCGAACCGTCCGCGCGCGTGATGTCGACCGTCGCTCCCGGCCGCAGGAACCGCAGCTGGAGGAAGACCGCGGGCCCGGTCATCGTGTCGACGTGGCCCGCGACGATCGACGCGCCGCGTTCACCGGGCGTCACACCGTCCTTGAACCAGCCGGCCAGGTTCCGGTCGTTCGGCGGCGGGGCGTCCAGGCGGCCGGAGGCCCCGATCGCCAGCGGGGTGAAGGGCGCGTCCACGGCGATGGCCGGGATCTTCAGCCGCGTCGGCAGGGAACGGGGCAGGGCCGGCGCCACGCTCGGGCCCGGGGTGGCCTGCCGGGGGACGGTGACGGCCGGTGAGGACGCGGGGACCGGTGCGGCCGGGGCCGCCGGGGCAGCCGGGGCCGGGGCGACCGGCGCCGCGGCCGTGAACGGAGCGGGTGGTTTGTCGTCGGCCGAGGGGCCGATGGAGTTGTAGATGAGGAGCATGCCGAGGCCGGCCACTGCGGCGGGCCAGAGGAGGGCGCGGCCGAGCGTGACGGTGTCGGAGGCAGTCCGGGAGGAGGGGGAACCGGGCGACTGCGGGGCGGCCATGGGAACGTGCCTTTCGTCCGAGCGGTGCGGTGGGGGAGCGGACCGGGGCCCGGCGAGCGGTCAGGTCACGCGAGCCCGACCTGACCGGACGAGAGGCACCGGGGGAAAACGAAGGCGCCGCGGCCGCCGTCCGAAAGGGGACGGCGGCCGCGACAGCGGAGCGACCGGTGTGCGCGGGGGCCGGTCAGGCCATCGCGCCACCCGTCGCCTGACGGCGGCGCACCTTGTACGCGCCGACACCGACACCACCGAGGAGCAGCAGCGAACCGGCCGCAAGACCGCCGCCGGTCATGGCCATCGCGCCACCGCCGGTGTGGACGCCGCCGCTGGGCTTGTCCTTCTTCCAGCCCTCGTCGCTGTTCTCGCTCTTCTCGCTCTTCTCGGACTTCGACGACTTGTCGGTCTTGCCGCCCTCGTCACTGCCCGGCTGCCACTCCTTGGCGACCGTCATCGACAGGGCGCCGCCACCTGTGTGCACGCCGCCGTTGGGCTTGCCCTCGTCCTTGTACTTGCCGCCCTCTTCGTCGCTGTCCGGCTGCCATTCCTTGGCGACCGTCATCGACAGCGCGCCGCCGCCCGTGTGGACACCGCCGCTGGGCTTCTCCTTCGTCCAGCCCTCGTCGTCGGACTTGCCGCCCTCGTCGTCCTTGCCGGGCTGCCACTCCTTGGCGACCGTCATGGACAGGGCGCCGCCGCCGGTGTGCACGCCGCCGCTGGGCTTGTCCTTCTTCCAGCCCTCGTCGTCCGACTTGCCGTGCTCCTCGGACTTGCCGTGCTCGTCGCCGGCGACCGTACGGGCCAGGGCGCCGCCGCCGGTGTGGACGCCGCCGTTGGGCTTGTCCTTCGTCCAGCCGCCCTCGTCGCTGCTGGAGGACGAACCGCTGTCGTGCTCCCAGTCGCCGGCCGTCATGGCGTAGGCGGAGGGAGCGGTGATGGTGAGGACCGCCGTGACGGCGGCCGAGGCGAACAGTGTGCGGGCAGAGCGCATCTGAACACGTTTCCTTTCGTCGCGACTGCGAAGAGTGACGGAGCGTCTACTCGGAGTGGCGCAGTGGCTACGTGATCCACCGTCAGCCCGGACCCCGGAGCGCGCCATCGGGGAGCCCCGCATTGGAGCTACGGCATGGGCTCATCGAGTGGCGAAGAACGGATAATCACCCGTTGGACGGCACGCCGCGCCGGGGTGAGGTTTGGACGGCGCCGGATCCCCCGTTCGCTGACGGCCTCTCACCGCCCGGCCCCTCGCGGGGTCCCGCTAAATGGTTTGCACCGCCGGCCGGCCGGCTGTTGTACTCGCCGTATCAGCCGACAGGACCAGGAGATATCGATGCGCCGATCTCACATGTTCGTCTCGACGGGAATTCACCTCACCCCTGAGAACATGGAGTTCTGTGCACACGCTCAATCTCGGAATTCTGGCGCATGTCGACGCCGGTAAGACCAGCCTGACCGAGCGGCTGCTCCACACCGCCGGAATCATCGACGAGATCGGCCGCGTCGACGACGGGAACACGCAGACCGATTCCCTCGCGCTCGAACGTCAGCGCGGCATCACCATCAAGTCCGCGGTCGTCTCGTTCGCCCTCGGCGACGTCACCGTCAACCTGATCGACACGCCCGGCCACCCGGACTTCATCGCCGAGGTGGAGCGGGTGCTGAGCGTGCTCGACGGCGCCGTGCTGGTCGTCTCCGCCGTGGAAGGGGTCCAGGCCCAGACCCGCGTCCTGATGCGGACGCTCCAGCGGCTGCGCATCCCCACGCTCGTCTTCGTGAACAAGACCGACCGGGCCGGAGCCCGCTACGAACAGGTGCTGCGCGCCGTTCACGACAGGCTCACCCCCCACGCGGTGGCGATGGGCCCGGCCGTCACCGGCCTCGGCACCCGCGCCGCGCACAGCGTGCCGTACGCCGACGACGACCCCCGGCTCACGCGGCGGCTGACGGACCTGCTCACCGAGCACGACGACGCCCTGCTCGGCGCGTACGTCGAAGGCGGCGAGGAGCTCGCACCCGCCCGGCTCCGCGCGGAACTGGCGGCGCAGACCGGACGGGCCCTGGTCCACCCGGTGTACTTCGGCTCGGCCGTCACGGGCGCCGGTATCGACGCCCTGAGCCGCGGCATCAGGGAACTGCTGCCCGCGGCCGGCGGCGACGCCGAAGGACCGGTCTCCGGGACCGTCTTCAAGGTCGAGCGCGGCCGGGCCGGCGAGAAGCTCGCCTGGGTCCGGATGTTCTCGGGGACCGTACGGACCCGCGACCGGCTGCCGTTCGGGCAGGGACCCGAAGCCGTGTCCGAGGGCAAGGTGACCGGCATCCGGGTCTTCGCCGACGGCACGGACACCGGCCGCGCCTCGGCCGGTCCGGGACAGATCGCGAAGCTCCAGGGGCTCGGCGGCATCCGGATCGGCGACGCGGTCGGCGACACCCGTGCGGCGGCCACCGGTCACTACTTCGCCCCGCCGACCCTGGAGTCCGTCGTGGTGCCCGCACCGCCCGCCTCCCGGGGCGAACTCCATTTCGCGCTCTCACAGCTGGCCGAGCAGGATCCGCTGATCAATCTGCGCCAGGACGACATCCGTAAGGAGGTCTCCGTATCCCTCTACGGAGAAGTGCAGAAAGAGGTCATCCAGGCGACGCTCGCGGACGAATGCGGAATCGACGTCACATTCCGCGGAACCACGACCATCTGCCTGGAGAAGCCGTCCGGAACCGGTGCCGCGTTCGAGATCATCGACAAGGACGACAATCCGTTCCTGGCGACGGTCGGACTGCGAGTCGACCCCGCACCGCCCGGCAGCGGGGTGACCTACCGGCTGGAGGTGGAGCTCGGCTCCATGCCGTACTCCCTGATGAGGGCGGTCGAGGAGACCGTCGTCGACACGCTCGCGCAGGGGCTGTACGGCTGGCGGGTCACCGACTGCACGGTCACGATGACGCACTCCGGCTACTGGCCCCGCCAGAGCCACTCGCACGCCGTCTTCGACAAGTCCATGTCGAGCACCGCGGGGGACTTCCGCAATCTGACCCCGCTGGTCCTGATGGCCGCGCTCGGGCAGGCCGGGACGACGGTGTACGAGCCGATGCACCGCTTCCGCCTCGAACTCCCCGCGGACACGCTCGGACCGCTCCTGCCGGCCCTCGCCCAGCTGGGGGCCGTCCCCGGCGCTCCGGCCGTCGACGGCGCACGCTGCGTCCTGGAGGGCGTGATCCCGGCCGCCCGGGTGCACGGACTCCAGCAGCGGCTCCCGGGGCTCACCCGGGGCGAAGGGGTGCTGGAGACCGCCTTCGACTCCCACCACCCCGTCACCGGCACCGCCCCGCGGCGCTCCCGCACCGACCACAACCCGCTCGACCGGAAGGAGTACCTGCTGCACACGGTGCGGCGGTCCGGCAACGGCGCGGACTGACGGCGACCGCGGCCCGGCGCGCCGTCAGTTCAGCAGCGCCCGGGCCGCCCGCGCACTCCGGCGCACCGCCTCCGCGGCGGCCGGCTCCACCTCCGCCACCACCTCCGCGTACTCCTCCATCTCCGCCGCCCCGCGCAGGAACTCCCCGCTCTGCACCAGCAGCTGCGCCCGCTCGTAGCGCAGCCGGGCGGGGTGCGCGGGCAGGAGCAGCGACAGCTCCACCGCCCACAGCGCCACGTCCGTGCGCTCCGGGCGGGCCGCCGCCCACGCCCGGATGTTGTTCAGGATGCGCAGCACGACCTCCAGCGGCTGCGCCGGCACCAGCATCGACGGCTCAAGCGCCTCCCCGGTCGCGCCCGCCACCAGCAACTCCGCGTCCTGGCCCGTCAGCGGACGGCCACCGGCGAACGGATCCGCCAGCACCCGCTCCGCCGGATCGCCGAAACCGACCACGAAGTGACCCGGCAGCGCCACCCCGTACACCGGGGCGCCCGCCCGCCGTGCCACCTCGATCCACACCACCGACAGCAGGATCGGCAGCCCGCGCCGCCGCCGCAGCACCTCGTGCAGCAGCGAGGACTCCAGGCGCTGGTAGTCCGCCGACGCGCCCTCGAACCCGTACCGCTCACCCAGCAGTTCCGCCAGCGCAGAGGCCCAGACGCGGCCGCCGCGCAGCCCGTACGGCAGCAGACCCGCCAACCGGTCGAGTTCGATCTGCGCCGCGTCGATCCCGTTCGTGTCCAGCGCGGGGTCGGCCTCCGCGCCGATCAGCAGGCAGAGCAGCGCCAGGTCGGGCCGCTCGGCCCGCGCCTCCTCGGCGAACCGGCGGCGCAGCTCCGCGGTGTCGTGCCGTCCGCGAGCCACCGCGCTACACCGCCCGGAAGTGGTGGTACAGGTGGTGGGTCGAGAAGCCCATCCCGTCGTAGAGCGCGCGGGCGGCGTCGTTGTCCGTCTCCACCTGGAGCCACGCGGCCGACGCGCCCTCGTCCATCGCCTGCCGGGCCAGCGCGGTCATCACGGTGGTGGCGAGCCCCTTCCTGCGGTGCCCGGGAGCCACCTCGACGGCCATGAAACCGGCCCACCGCCCGTCCACGACACACCGCCCGATCGCCGCGGGCGCCTCGTCACCCGCATCGCCCGGCACGGTCGCGAACCACACCGAGGGACCGCTGCCAAGCACCGCCGCCACCTCCGGGCCCGGCCGCTGGAAGCGCTGGTAGCGGGCGAGCCAGGAGTCGTCCACCGTGCGGCTCAGCCGTACCCGCGACACCTCCGCCGCCAGATCGCCGATCGGGGCCAGCGCCGCGATCCGCACCTCCGCCGTCACCTCACGCCGCCAGCCGTGGTCCTCCAGCGCCGCGCACAGCTCCTCCTGGGTGTCCCCGCCGCCCGTCACCGCCTGGATGTAGGCGGGCAGCCCCCGGTCGGCGTACCACCGGGTGATCCGCCCGAGCGCCGCGCCGAGCGGCACGCCCGGATCGCCGAGCGGGAGCACGGAGTTGGCGCGCCGGGTGAAACCACCGGCGGCGCGCAGCTGCCAGTCGCCCAGCGGCTCGCTCTCCACCGGCTGCCAGGCGCGCGCGTAGACCGGGGCGAGTTCGGCGAAGGAGGCCGCGGGACCGCGCCTGCGGGCCGGGGCGGCCGGCACGACCTTGCCCGCCACCAGGGCCGACACCGCGATACGGACGGACTCACCGCTCTTCGGTGTGACAGAGAGCACATCATCGTTCCACGATGTGAGAACACCGACCGTGTCGGTGAATTTCGGACCCTGGGGCCCGTCTTCGGTCAGACGCCGGACTGATACCCGTTTGCCCACGTCAGCCGGTGCAATTCGGACCTCCAGCCGTCCGCCCATGGTGAATTCCACAGCTCTGTCCGCCCCTCCTGTTCGGATCGTGCCCGGGAACGGAGATACTAGGTGCGGGCATCGACGACGCCGCGCTCCCGCGCGAGAGCCAACGCCCTACCGAGGAGGAACGACAGCGTGACCTACGTCATCGCGCAGCCTTGTGTCGACGTAAAGGACAAGGCCTGCATCGAAGAGTGCCCCGTCGACTGTATCTATGAGGGCCAGCGGTCCTTGTACATCCACCCGGACGAATGCGTCGACTGTGGAGCCTGTGAGCCGGTCTGCCCGGTCGAGGCGATCTTCTACGAGGACGACACCCCGGAGGAGTGGAAGGACTACTACAAGGCGAACGTCGAGTTCTTCGACGACCTCGGGTCGCCCGGTGGTGCCTCCAAGCTGGGCCTGATCGAGCGCGACCACGCGTTCATCGCCGCGCTGCCGCCGCAGAACCAGTAGCAGCGTCCCGGCACGTGCGTCGCCCCGGTCCCGTACGGCTCGTCCCCGTACGGGACCGCGGTGTTTCCCCCGCCGTGCCAGCCGCATGAACACCCGTACGAGAAAGCAGAGATCCGTGTCCGCAGTCTCCTCCCGCCTCCCGGTCTTCCCCTGGGACAGGCTCGCGCCCTACAAGTCGACGGCCGAGGGCCACCCGGACGGCATCGTGGACCTGTCCGTCGGCACGCCCGTCGACCCGGTGCCCGAGCTGATCCAGCAGGCACTCGTCGCCGCGGCGGACAGCCCCGGCTATCCGACGGTGTGGGGGACGGCCGCACTGCGCGACGCCCTCGCCGGCTGGGTGGAGCGGCGCCTGGGCGCGGTCTCGGTCACGCACGGGAACGTGCTGCCCGTCGTCGGCTCCAAGGAACTGGTGGCCTGGCTGCCGACCCAGCTCGGCCTCGGCGCCGGCGACAGGGTCGCCTACCCGCGGCTCGCCTACCCGACGTACGAGGTCGGCGCCCGGCTCTGCGGCGCCGAGCCCGTCGTCTACGACGACCCGACCGAGCTCGACCCGGCCGGCCTCAGGCTGCTCTGGCTCAACTCGCCGTCCAACCCCACCGGCAAGGTGCTCTCCAAGGACGAGCTGACCCGGATCGTCGCCTGGGCGCGCGAGCACGACGTGCTGGTCTTCAGCGACGAGTGCTACCTGGAGCTGGGCTGGGAGGCCGAGCCCGTCTCCGTGCTCCACCCGGACGTCTGCGGTGGTACGTACGAGGGCATCGTCGCCGTCCACTCGCTCTCCAAGCGCTCCAACCTCGCCGGATACCGCGCCGCCTTCATCGCGGGCGACGAGGCCGTGCTGAGCGAGCTGCTGCTGATCCGCAAGCACGGCGGCATGATGACGCCCGCCCCCGTCCAGGCGGCGACCGTCGCGGCGCTCGGTGACGACACCCATGTCGCCGAGCAGCGCACCCGGTACGCCGACCGGCGCGCCGCCCTGCGCACGGCCCTGGAGGCGCACGGCTTCCGGATCGAGCACAGCGAGGCGAGCCTCTACCTGTGGGCGACCCGCGACGAGCCCTGCTGGGACACCGTGGCGTACCTGGCGGAGCTCGGCATCCTGGTGGCGCCCGGGGACTTCTACGGGCCCGCGGGCGACCGTTACGTGCGGGTGGCGTTCACGGCCACCGACGAGCGCGTGGCGGCCGCGGTCAAGCGGCTGGGCTGAACCACGCGTGAGGGCCTCGGGAGTGCGCACTCCCGAGGCCCTCACGCATGTACGGACGTGACGCGGATCAGCCGAGCGGCAGGCCCTGGGTGGGCAGGCCCTGCGTCGGCAGGCCGCCGAGGCTGTCGGTGGGCAGACCGCCCTTGGCCTTCTTGCCGGCGCTCTTCGCGGCCGGAGTGGCCTTCTTCGCCACGGGCGCGGCCTTGGAGCCCGTCTCGGTGAGGGTCTTGCTCGCCACCGGCAGCGTGGTCCCGACGACCTTGCCGCCGGCCTTGCCCGCGGTGTCGGCGGCCGGGGTGGCCGCTCCTTCGACCGTCTTGCCGAGACCGGAACCCTCGACGCTGGTGAGACCGCCGAGGTCCGGGGACTGCGGGAGCTCCGCGGCACCTGCGGCACCGGCCGCACCGACCACGGGGGCCGCACCCGCCGCGATCAGCAGCGCGGTACGGGCGATCCGACGGGTCAGGGGGAGGGACATGATGCTCCTTCGACGGGGTGGGAATGTGTGGTGTCCGTGGGCCGGACGTCATGACAACCGTCGTGGGGGAGGGGGAGGTTGCGGTGGGCCGAGGTAAAGACTGGGTAATGCGTCACATAATCCGCAACGGAGGAACCCGGGCAAACAATGCATTCCACGGCCACGCGCCGAACCGTCACTTCCCTTTCCTCGCAAGGGGATCAGTGGGTTCGGGAGAGGGTGCGCAAGGTGCCGTGCGGGGCCTTTCGCGGGAAGCCGCGGACCCCCTGTGAGGGGGACGGGTCGCACGTATGCGCGAGGCCGTCCCGCGCATGAAGTGGAGCAACGTACGAAGCGGACCGGCGTACGAGGAGGGCTAACGCACGAGCCCGATACGGACCTCGGCGGTGTCGGACCGCTCGCGTTCCGTCCGCCAGCCCGAGTCCGGGCTCCACACCCGGCCCGCGTACGCGACCTCGTCGATGCCGAGCGTCTCGGACTGCGCGACCGCCCAGTGCGCCAGCTCCCAGCCGCGCTGCGGGGCGTCGTCCTCGCCGGTCCGGCGGACCGACTCCACCGGCACCGAGAGCGCCCCGGCCGCCGTCGCGCCCGCGGCGCCCGCGTCCGCCCCGGTCCCGGCCGGCAGCACGTCCTTGCCGAAGGAACGCACCAGCGCCGCCCGGACCTTCGACGTCCCGCCCGACACCGCGGTGCTCCGCGGCGGTTCGCAGTTCAGCGCGGCCGGTGTCCGGCCGGTCAGCGCGGCGGCCAGCAGGGCGGCATCCGGCTCGTGCTTCGCGTACGCCTGCGGGAAGCCGCTGCGCTGGACGCGCTGCGCGGCCACGGTCAGCGGCAGCCGGGAGTAGCCGGGCACCTCGGCCAGGTGCTGGTAGAACTTCCCCGCCGAGTAGACCGGGTCCAGGATCTGCTTCTCGGTGCCCCAGCCCTGCGAGGGACGCTGCTGGAAGAGGCCCAGCGAGTCCCGGTCGCCGTGCTGGATGTTGCGCAGCCCGGACTCCTGGAGCGCCGTCGCCAGCGCGATGGTCACGGCGCGCTCCGGCATCCCGCGGGTGGTGCCGACCGCGGAGATCGTCGCGGCGTTGGCCGCCTGCTCGAAGGTCATCCGGTACGTACGCCCCTCGCCCGACGAACCGTCGGCCGACCGCACGGTGCACTGGTCGGAGCTCGTACCGCCCGTCACGTACTGCACGGTCAGATAGCCCCCCACCGCCACGAGCACGGCAAAGGCCGCCGTGATGCGCAGACGGCGGCTGCGGGCGGTGTGTCGGCGGGCGGGAGCAACGGTCCGGGGCACGGGGCCACCGTACGCGAGGCACTAGGGTCGTAGCCATGGCCGAAAGCACGCTTGACCTCACACTGGACGGGCCCGCCCTCACCGCATGGCTCGTCGACTTCCCCTCGGTCAGCGGGGAGGAGAAGGGCCTCGCCGACGCCATCGAGTCGGCGCTGCGGCCCCTTCCGCACCTGACCGTCGAACGGCACGGCAACAACGTCGTGGCCAGGACGAACCTGGGCCGCGCCGAGCGCGTCGTCCTGGCCGGGCACATCGACACCGTGCCGATCGCCGACAACGTGCCCTCGCGGCTCGACGAGGACGGTCTGCTGTGGGGCTGCGGCAGCTCCGACATGAAGTCGGGCGTCGCCGTCCAGCTGAGGATCGCCGCGACCGTGCCCGAGCCCAACCGCGACCTCACGTTCGTCTTCTACGACAACGAAGAGGTCGCCGCCGACCTCAACGGCCTCGGGCACATCGCCGACGCCCACCCCGACTGGCTGACGGCCGACTTCGCGGTCCTCCTGGAGGGCTCCAACGGGGAGGTCGAGGGCGGCTGCCAGGGGACGCTGCGCGTCTTCCTCCGCCTGGAGGGGGAGCGGGCGCACTCCGCACGCAGCTGGATGGGCGCCAACGCCGTCCATGCCGCCGCCCCGGTCCTCGCCCGGCTCGCCGCGTACGAGCCGCGCAAGCCGGTGATCGACGGGCTGGAGTACCACGAGGGCCTCAACGCCGTACGCATCGAGGGCGGCGTCGCCAACAACGTCATCCCCGACGCCTGCACGGTCGTCGTGAACTACCGCTACGCCCCCGACCTCGGCCCCGACGAGGCCATGGCCCACGTCCGCGAGGTCTTCGCCGACTGCGGCGTCGCCGAGTTCACCGTCGACGACCACTCGGGCGCGGCCATGCCCGGCCTCTCCCACCCGGCCGCCAAGGCCTTCATGGACGCGGTCGGCGGCACCGCCCGCCCCAAGTTCGGCTGGACGGACGTGGCGCGCTTCGGCTCCCTCGGCGTCCCCGCGGTGAACTACGGACCCGGCGACCCGATCCTCGCCCACAAGCGCAACGAGCACGTCCGGATCGACCGGATCGTCCACTGCGAGGAGCGGCTCCGCTCCTGGCTCACGATCTGACCCCCGGCATTCCCCTGTCCGTAACCTCCGGCGATCTACGCTGGGCGGAGACGGAGCGTCGCAGGACGGCTCCGACGTCGGCGGAGGGAGCAGGACATGGGCAACCCCGAGGATGCACGGATCCCGGAAGGCGCGGAGATCCCCGAGGGCGCGGTCAGGCCCGAGGAACAGCGACTCGGCCCGGTGCTGCGCCGCAGGGACCAGGTACAGCCCGGCACGACCGATCAGCGGCTGCTGGACTCCGAAGGTGACTCCGAGTGGGTGCACACCGACCCGTGGCGGGTGATGCGCATCCAGTCGGAGTTCGTCGAGGGGTTCGGTGCGCTCGCCGAACTGCCGAGTGCGATCAGCGTCTTCGGATCGGCCCGTACCCCGGTGGACACCCCGGAGTACGAGGCGGGCGTGCGGATCGGCAGGGCGCTGGTCGAGGCGGGCTTCGCGGTGATCACCGGGGGCGGTCCCGGAGCGATGGAGGCGGCGAACAAGGGCGCCAGGGAGGCGAACGGCGTCTCCGTGGGCCTGGGCATCGAGCTGCCCTTCGAGTCGGGACTGAACCCGCACGTCGATATCGGCGTGAACTTCCGTTACTTTTTTGTCCGAAAGACGATGTTTGTGAAATATGCGCAGGGCTTCGTCGTCCTGCCCGGCGGCCTCGGCACCCTGGACGAGCTCTTCGAGGCCCTCACCCTGGTCCAGACGGGCAAGGTCACCCGCTTCCCGATCGTGCTGTTCGGTACGGAGTACTGGGGCGGCCTGGTGGACTGGCTGCGCGACACGGTGATCGCCCAGGGCAAGGCCTCCGCGAAGGACCTGCTGCTGTTCCACGTCACGGACGACGTGGACGAGGCGGTGAACCTGGTGACGAAGGAGGTCGGGCGGTAGGCCTTTCAGCCCCGCCAGGCCTGCTCCTCGGCCCCGCCCGGCCTGCCTCTCGGGCCTCCGTTCTTCAGCCCCTCCGGCGTTTGGGGAGCGGGGGTCCGGGGGCGGAGCCCCGGTTACGCCAGCCCCCGCCGTGCGACCGCCGGCGCCCGGTGCCCCGCGATGGACGCCACCATGTCCAGGACGTCCCGCGTCTCGGCCACCTCGTGCACCCGGTACACCCGCGCCCCCAGCCACGCGGACACCGCGGTCGTCGCCAGCGTGCCGAGCAGCCGCTCCTTCACCGGCCGGTCGAGCGTCTCGCCGACGAAGTCCTTGTTGGAGAGGGACACGAGCACCGGCCACCCCGTCTCCGCCATCTCGCCGAGCCGGCGCGTCGCCTCCAGCGAGTGCCGGGTGTTCTTCCCGAAGTCATGACCGGGGTCGATCATGATCCCGTCGGGCCGGACCCCCAGCCCCACCGCCCGCTCGGCCAGCCCCACGGTCACCCGCAGGATGTCGGCCATCACGTCCTCGTACCCGGCCCGGTGCGGCCGGGTCCGCGGCTCGGCCCCGCCCGCGTGGGTGCAGACCAGCCCCGCCCCGTACCGCGCGGCGACCTCTGCCAGCTTCGGGTCCACCCCGCCCCACGCGTCGTTGAGCAGATCCGCGCCCGCCTCGCAGACGGCCTCGCCGACGTCGTGGCGCCAGGTGTCGACGCTGATCACCACGTCCGGGTGGCGCCGGCGCACCTCGGCGACGAAACCGACGGTGCGGCGGGCCTCCTCCTCGGCGGTGACCTCCTCGCCAGGACCGGCCTTCACCCCGCCGATGTCGATGATCGCGGCACCGTCGGCCACGGCCTGCTCGACCCGGGAGAGCGCGGGCTCGTCGCGGAAGGTGGCGCCCTGGTCGTAGAAGGAGTCGGGCGTGCGGTTCACGATCGCCATGATCACCGGCTCGTGCGCACCGAATTCGCGCCGCCCCAGCCTGAGCGCACCGCTTCGCATCCCGTGTGTCTCCTTAGAATCCGCCGAATCCGGCCCGTCAGATGCCCTGCCGGAGCCGACTGCGACCCTAACTGTCAGTGCCGCATGGCACGATCGGACCCGGACGAATTCCGCTCCCGGGGAGATACGCGTGTTCTGGTTCTTGCTGCTCGCGATGGTGGTGGTGGTGGCCGCTGTCACCCTCGCGGTGGTCGGCGGAGGGAAGAGTGCCATCCTGCAGGACGTGGCGCCCGAGCAGCCGACGGATCCGCTGCCCGTGACGCGCCCGGTGGGCCGTGCGGACGTCGAGGCGCTCCGGCTGCCCGTCGGTGTCCGCGGCTACCGGATGGCCGATGTGGACGACGCGCTGGGCCGGCTCGGCGCGGAGCTCGCCGAGCGGGACGCGCGGATCGCGGAGCTGGAGTCGGCGCTCGCGGGCGCGCAGGCCGTCAGAAGCGGCCGCCCCGACCTCCTGAAGGGGCCCGAGGACCGGCCCCATGCCCCCTGGGAGTCTCCGGAGCAGCCGCCGCGGCCCCCGCAGGACGCCCCGCGTCCCGACGAGGAGACCGGCCGATGAGCGGCGGCGCCGAAGCGGCGGCGGACGGCCGGCTGCGCTGCCCGTGGGGCCTGTCCACGGAGGACTACCTCGCCTACCACGACACCGAATGGGGCCGCCCGGTCCACGGCGACGACGCCCTCTTCGAGCGGCTCTGCCTGGAGGCGTTCCAGTCCGGGCTGTCCTGGCTGACGATCCTGCGCCGCCGGGAGGGCTTCCGCAGCGCGTTCGCCGGGTTCGACATCTCCGCCGTCGCGAAGTTCACCGACACGGACCGGGAGCGGCTCCTCGCCGACGCGGGCATCATCCGCAACCGCGCGAAGATCGATGCCACCCTGGCCAACGCCAAGGTGCTGGACGGCTGGCGGACCGGTGAGCTGGACGAGCTGATCTGGTCCTACGCCCCGGACCCGGCCACCCGGCCCGCCCCCCGCCTCCTCGGGGACGTACCGGCGGTCACGGCGGAGTCCACGGCTCTGTCGAAGGACCTCAAGAAGCGCGGGCTGCGGTTCATCGGGCCGACCACGGCCTACGCCCTGATGCAGGCGTGCGGCCTGGTCGACGACCATCTCGCCGACTGCGTGGCCCGCGGCACCGCGGCGTAGACCGGGGCGGTCACCGCCCGAGGTACTTCGCCGTCTCCTTGTCGAGGAACGCCTGCACGGCGATCCCGTGGTCCTGCGACGCGCCCGCCCTCGTCTGGAGTTCGTCCTCCTTCTCCAGCGTCTCGCGCAGGGTGTGGCCCGCCCCGTGCGCGAGCGACTCCTTGAGTGCGGCGTAGGCCACGGTCGGGCCGGCGGCCAGGGCCCGGGCCACGGCGGTGGCCTCGGCGGCGAGGTCGGCCGTGGGCACCAGCCGGTTCACGATGCCCAGCTCATGGGCGGTCTGCGCGGAGATGGAGCGCGGGAAGAGCAGCAGGTCGGCGGCGCGGCTGTGGCCGATCAGCCGGGGCAGCGTCCAGGAGACCCCCGAGTCGGCCGTGAGGGCGACCCCGGCGAACGAGGTGTTGAACGAGGCGGTGTCGGCGGCCACCCGGTAGTCGCAGGCGAGAGCGAAACCGAAGCCCGCGCCGGCCGCGACCCCGTTGATCCCGGCGACGACCGGCTTCGGCATCTCGGTGAGCGCCCGGACGATCGGGTTGTAGTGCTCCTGCACCGTGCTCAGCGCGTTGCCGCTGCCCGCCTCGCGGACGTCGGACAGCGTGGCGACGTGCTCCTTGAGGTCCTGGCCGACGCAGAAGGCGCGCCCGCCCGCCGCGGTGAGCAGAACCGCCCGCACGGCGGTGTCGGCACCCGCCGACTGCACGGCGTCGCGCAGCGCCACCTTCGCCGCGGTGTTCATCGCGTTCATCGCGGCGGGGCGGTTGATCGTGATCGTCGCGAGTCCGTCGCTCACTTCGTAGAGCACGGCGTCGTCGTGATCGGCCATGTGCGGTCCCCTCTGCACCTCGTCCAAAATGCCTGTCCAGGCAAGCATGGCCGACTTCGGCGAGGGGGAACATGTGACCTGCGTCTAACAATTCTGCCCCGATGGAGGGGTGAAGGGGACGGAGTATCGCAGTCGGATCGCCGAATTGGGTGGTTTTGAGCGAGCGCGTTGCGCAAGCGATGCAGAGCGATGTTGGTCATCGGGGTCTGTGATGCGGGATAATGGCCTGGAAGCAATGTGTTCGATGCCGGTGACACAGCGCCTGTCATGGGGCCGCCGGTTGCGATGAGCTGGTTTCAGGAAGGGGAACGAGCATGGCGGCCATGAAGCCGCGGACGGGCGACGGCCCGCTCGAGGTGACAAAGGAGGGGCGGGGCATCGTCATGCGCGTTCCGCTCGAAGGCGGCGGTCGGCTTGTCGTGGAGCTGACTCCGGACGAGGCCGATGCACTCGGCGATGCCCTCAAGAAGGTCGTCGGCTGAGCAGAGGCGCCCACACTTCACTACTGCCCCGGCACGGTCTCCGTGCCGGGGCAGTAGTGCGTTCCGGATCAGGTGCGGGCCGGGCTCAGCCCCGGCGCACCGCGCAGAGGAGTCCGTCGCCCACCGGCAGCAGCGTCGCCATCAGCTCCTGGCTCTCGCGGACGGCGCGCAGCAGCTCGCGCAGCCGCAGCACCTCCGCGGGCTGGGCGGCGGAGTCGACCGTACGGCCGTCCGCGAAGACGCCCTCGAAGCACACCAGACCGCCAGGTCGCAGCAGGCGCAACGATTCAGCGAGGCAGTCCAGGCTCTCCATCCGGTCGCCGTCGCAGAAAACGAGGTCGTAGCCGCCGTCGGCCAGCCGGGGGAGTACGTCCAGGGCGCGGCCGGGGATGAAGCGGGCCCGGTTGGCGGCGAAGCCCGCCGCCCGGAAGGCCTCCCGGGCGAACTGCTGGCGCTCGGGTTCCGGATCGACCGTGGTCAGCACCCCGTCGGGCCGCATGCCGTGCAGCAGATAGATGCCGGACACGCCGGTACCCGTGCCGATTTCGGCGACCGCCTTGGCGTCCGTCGTGGCAGCGAGCAGGCGCAGCGCTGCGCCGGTGCCTGGTGACACCGAGCGGAGCCCCGCGTCCCGTGCCCGGTCCCGGGCCCAGCGCAGTGCTTCGTCCTCGGCGACAAAGGCGTCGGCGAACGCCCAGCTCGTCTGCCGGTTGGCGGTGATGACCCTCTCCTGTCCCCGTAGTTGGCGCAACGGTGACTGTATCCGCTGCACCCGGGAACCCGCAGATGGGACCGGGCGTTAGGGAAGGACAGGGGAAAGCACGTGGATCGGGCCCGCAGACCGGGCCCGGGACCTGCGGGCAGGCGGTTCCCGGGGAGATCCCCGGCCCCAGCAGGAAAAAGGCTTATCCGGAGCTAACGGGCGAGGTGGCTATGGTAGGGGCTCCACTGGACACCACCAGAGCCGACAGGGGAGGTGCGGCTGCGCCTGTGGATCGGGGAGGAGTGCTGTGGCGCTTTCTCAGGTCGGCGGGTGAGCCGAAATCCGTGACCAACATTGCTGACCGTTCTTCCAACGACTCCGCAACGACCGCGACCTTCGCCTCGGATGCGGACTCCCAGGCGTGGACGCCGCCCTCATGGGAAGAGATCGTCAGCACGCACAGCGGTCGTGTCTACCGCCTTGCCTACCGACTGACGGGTAACCAGCACGACGCCGAGGACCTCACGCAGGAGGTCTTCGTCCGCGTCTTCCGTTCGCTGTCGACCTATACGCCCGGCACCTTCGAGGGCTGGCTGCACCGCATCACGACCAACCTGTTCCTGGACATGGTCCGTCGTAAGCAGCGCATCCGTTTCGACTCCCTCGGGGACGACGCCGCCGAGCGGCTGCCGAGCCGCGAGCCGTCGCCGCAGCAGGTCTTCAACGACACCCACTTCGACGCGGACGTCCAGCAGGCGCTGGACACCCTCGCGCCTGAATTCCGGGCCGCGGTCGTGCTCTGTGACATCGAGGGACTCTCGTACGAGGAGATCGCCGCGACACTCGGCGTGAAGCTCGGCACCGTGCGCAGCCGTATCCACCGCGGGCGCTCGCACCTGCGCAAGGCGCTGCAGCACCGTTCGCCCGAGGCCCGTGCCGAGCAGCGCTCCCTGACCGGAGCCCTCGTGGCGGGGGAGGGCGTAACGGCGTGAGTGGCACAGGTCCGACCTCCGCGGAACAACACCTGGGGGACCGTCTCGCCGCGCTTGTCGACGGCGAGCTGAAGCACGACGCCCGTGACCGGGTGCTCGCCCACCTCGCGACCTGTACCAAGTGCAAGGCCGAGGCTGCCGCCCAGCGGCGCCTGAAGAGTGTCTTCGCGCAGTCGGCCCCGCCCTCGCCCTCCGAGGGCTTCCTCGCCCGGCTCCAGGGCCTTCCGGGCGGACCCGGGGGTGACGACGACGCCCGGGGAAGACCACTGGGCGACTCCGGACGCTTCGGTGACGGGGTCTTCCCCGTGATGCAGCCCACCGGCAGCCGGGCGCAGTCGCCGTCGGACAGTGCCCCGCCGACCGGTTTCGGTTACCTCCCGACCCTGCACGGCTCGACCGCGGTGCTGCCCGCCGACCCGGCCGGATCCGTCTTCCGGATCCATGAGGTCGGCCGCGAGGGGGACCGTTCGCCCTGGCGCGGACGCCGTTTCGCCTTCGCCGCCGCCAGCGCCGTCTCGCTGGCCGCCATCGCGCTCGGCGGCGCCCTGCCGACGGACGCGACCCCCGACACCCCGACACGGGCCGAGGGCACGGGCAACGCGGTGACCCCGCTCGACGCCGACGCGCGCGCGGAGAGCGGCAGCGTCAGCCGCCGCGGAGGCGGCAGCCACGGCACCCTCGCCGCCGGCACGGACCGCCCGTTCTCCCTCGCGGTGAACGCGGCCCCGCTGGCGTTCTCCCGGGCTCCCTCCCTGCTCGACAGCAGCGGTCTCGACGGGAACCCGTTCGCGTTCGCCGCCCGCGCCCAGTCGTCCGCGCCGTCGCTGATACGCCCCGACGCGACGAATCCGCTGTTCGCCCGCGCCCTCGGCAGCGGCCTCACCCCGGCCGCCCCGGCACCCTCCGCCGAACCGACGCGTACCCCCACATCGGCGGCCGGAGCACCGGCCCCCGCCGACCACGGTCTGCCGCTCGCGCCCCGTCGCTGAGGACGTCGTCCCACCGGACGGCGCAGGGCATCCGTAAACCTGGTTGAATTCCGGCAGGATTTCCGGAGGGACGCCCCCGACGGGGCGTGCAGAGGCCGGTTGCGGCAGTTGCGGGGAGAGCATGGACGACGGGAAGACCACCGAGCCGAAGGCGAAGTGGTGGAGCCGGCCCACGCCGGGGCGCAGCACGCGCACAGCGCCTCAGGAGCCGTCCCCCGTCGAGGGCTCGGCGGACGCGGTGCCCGCGGCCGACGCGCCCGCCGAGAGCGAGCCGCCCCAGGACGCGCCGCGGGAGACCGGGACGGCCCGGACCACGGCGCCCGAGCCCACGGCCCCCGCAGCACCTGAACCGGCAGCACCGGCGGCACCCGCGGCACCCCGGCCCCCGGCATCCGCGCCGCAGGCCGCGCAGCCGCTGCACGAGCCCGACCAGTACAGCACCCCGCCCTACGGCGGCCCCGGCCCCTGGGCGCCCGCACCGCCCGTGCAGCGCCCGGTGCAGACCCCGGCGCACGGCACCCCCGTACCCCCGCCCTACGCGGGGACGAACGGCTCCGGCATGACGGTCCCGCCCGCCCAGGCACCCGCCTTCCAGCCCCAGCCCCAGCCCCCGCACCCGATGCCGGCACCCCCGCAGCAGCACATCCCGCCCCAGGGCCACACTCCGCCGCAGGGCGTCCACACCCCGCCCCCGCCCCCGTCGCCGCAGTGGCTCCAGTACGACCCCTGGGGTGCGCCCCGGCAGCCGCTGATCACCCAGCCCGGACCGCCGCTCGGCCCCGACGGCGGCCGGCGCGGCAGGCGCCGTGGGCCGGTGCTCATCGGCGCGCTGCTCCTGGCCCTGGTGGCGGGCGGCATAGGCGGCGGCATCGGCGCCTACATAGAGCGCAACGGCGGCCTCACCCAGGTCGAGCTGCCCCAGGACGAGCGCAACGGCGGCGGGCGCGCCCCCGACAGCGTCGCGGGGATAGCGGCCAGTGCCCTGCCCAGCGTGGTCACCCTGCATGTCAGCGGCACCACCGAATCGGGCACCGGCACCGGCTTCGTCCTCGACAACCGGGGGCACATCCTCACCAACAACCACGTGGTCGCCCCGGCCGGTTCGTCCGGCGAGATCACCGTGACGTTCAGCGGCGGCGAGACGGCGCACGCCGAGATCGTCGGCAAGGACAGCGGCTACGACCTGGCCGTGGTCAAGGTCAGCGGCGTTTCCGGCCTGAAGCCCCTGCCTCTGGGCAACTCGGACAACGTGCAGGTCGGAGACCCGGTGGTGGCCATCGGCGCCCCGTTCGACCTGTCCAACACCGTCACCTCCGGCATCATCAGCGCCAAGGACCGGCCGATCACCGCGGGCGGTGAGAAGGGCGACGGCAGCGACATCAGCTACGTCGACGCGCTGCAGACCGACGCCCCGATCAACCCGGGCAACTCCGGCGGCCCGCTGGTGGACACGGACGCGCACGTCATCGGGATCAACAGCGCCATCCGCGCCGCCGACAGCGGCTCGACCACGGAGGGCGGCCAGGCCGGTTCGATCGGTCTCGGTTTCGCCATCCCGATCAACCAGGGCAAGCGCGTCGCCGAGGAGCTCATCAACACCGGCAAGGCCACCCACCCGGTGATCGGCGTCACCCTCGACATGAAGTACACCGGGGACGGGGCCAAGGTCGGGCCCAAGGGGGCCGACGGCAAGTCCTCCGTCACCGAGGACGGCCCCGGGGCCGAGGCCGGCATCAGGCCGGGCGACGTCATCACCGCGGTGAACGGCAAGCGCGTGCACAGCGGCGAGGAACTGATAGTGAAGATCCGCTCGCACCGGCCGGGAGACCAGCTCAGGCTCTCCCTGACCCGCGGTGGTAAAGACCTGTCCATGACTTTGACGCTCGGTTCGGCAACCGGCACGTGACGGCCACGAGGAGCTACCGCCCGGACAGTTCCGCCGGGTACCGTGGACCGTGTCCGGACCTCATCCGACCTGGTCGCGGAGAACACGAGGAGCCGCAAGGTGTTCAATGACATAGGCCCACTCGAGCTGGTGACGCTCGTGATCATCGGTGTGCTCGTCTTCGGCCCGGACAAGCTGCCCAAGGTCATTCAGGACGCCTCGCGCTTCATCCGCAAGATCCGTGAGTTCTCCGAGAGCGCCAAGGACGACATCCGCACGGAGCTCGGCCCGGAGTTCAAGGACTTCGAGTTCGAGGACCTCAACCCCAAGACGTTCGTCCGCAAGCAGCTCATGGACGGCAACGACGATCTGGGGCTGAAGGAGATCCGGGAGAGCTTCGACCTGCGCAAGGAGGTCGCCGAGGTCACCGACGCGGTGAACGGGCGCGAGACCTCCGCCGTGGAGGCGAAGAGCGGCGTGTCGGGTGCTTCCGCGATCGCCGCGGCCAACGGTTCCCCTGGCGCTCCCGACCTGCTCAAGAAGCGCGCGCAGCCGGTGCAGGACGACCACCCGCCGTTCGACGCAGACGCCACCTGACACCCGTCAATCCCGACTCGTCCGGACGGTATGGCTATTCTCCATCTGTCCGGTTGTGAGGACGCCCGCGGGGGGCGGGCCGCTCCGGACCTCAGAATCGAGGAGGCGGCCGGCAGATGGAGACAACGAGTCGGGTGGGCGCGGATGGTGCGCCGGACACAGCCACGGCGGAGGGGGTGCCGGCGGCCCGGCTCACGGTCGAGGGCTATCTGCAGGCGCCCTTCCCCTGGTACGGACTGGACGAGGCCTTCACCGGGCCCCGCTGGCTGATGCAGGTGGGCACCGCGGCGGACGGCACTGTGCAGCACGGTTCCACCGGTCATGGCGACGAGCCCTCGGTACGGGGTGACTCCGGTGCCGACAAGCAGCGGTTCGCCGCCGTCGTGACCGTCGCCAGCTCCCCGGTGCGGCGCAGCGGCGACGGCACGGGGGTCCTGGACGCGACGACGGTCTCGTCCGCGGCCTGGCTGGCCGGCTCCGGCCTGCTGGCCTACACCTGGCCCCCGCAGATGGACCACACCCTGCGCGACGACTGGCTGGACCAGCAGACGGAGACGGCGTTCGAGCTCGCCGACGACCTGGACGGCCCCGCGTGGTCGGTCCTGTCGCTGCCGGTCGACGGGGTTCCGGTGCCCTTCCACTACCGCGAGTCCGAGTTCGGCTGGGTGCTGGCCGGTTCGGCGCAGGGTGTGCACATCGGCGCGTACGGGCGGGGGATGAGCGCGTACGGGCTCGGGTTCTCGGTCGTCGAGGACATCACCTCGTACGACGCGTAGGCGCGACGACGGACCCACGAAGACAGCAGAAGGTGCCGGGACCCGAGGGTTCCGGCACCTTCGCGATCGCGCCTGCGGTCAGAACTTGTTGCGCGGGGTGATGCCCAGGGACATGCCGGACAGGCCGCGCTGACGGCCGCCCAGCTTGTCGGCGATGGAGCGCAGGGCCTTGCCGGCCGGCGAGTCGGGATCGGACAGGACGACGGGCTTGCCCTCGTCGCCGCCCTCACGCAGCCGTACGTCGATCGGGATGGAGCCGAGCACCGGCACCTCGGCGCCGACGGTCTTCGTCAGCCCCTCGGCCACCCGTGCGCCGCCGCCGGAGCCGAACACGTCGACCATCTCGTCGCAGTGCGGGCACGGCATGCCCGACATGTTCTCGACGACACCGACGATCTTCTGGTGGGTCTGCACGGCGATCGAACCGGCCCGCTCGGCCACCTCGGCCGCGGCCTGCTGCGGGGTCGTGACGACCAGGATCTCCGCGTTCGGCACCAGCTGCGCCACGGAGATCGCGATGTCACCGGTGCCCGGCGGCAGGTCGAGCAGCAGGACGTCCAGGTCGCCCCAGTACACATCGGCGAGGAACTGCTGCAGCGCGCGGTGCAGCATCGGTCCGCGCCACACCACCGGGGCGTTGCCCGGGGTGAACATGCCGATGGAGATGACCTTCACGCCGTGCGCGGACGGCGGCATGATCATGTTCTCGACCTGGGTCGGCTTGCCGTCCGCACCGAGCATCCGGGGCACGCTGTGCCCGTAGATGTCCGCGTCCACGACCCCGACCTTCAGGCCGTCCGCAGCCATCGCCGCCGCGAGGTTCACCGTCACCGAGGACTTGCCGACGCCGCCCTTGCCGGAGGCGACCGCGTACACCCGGGTCAGCGAACCGGGCTGGGCGAACGGCACCTCGCGCTCCGCCGTGCCGCCGCGCAGCGAGGACGCCAGGTCCTTGCGCTGTTCGTCGCTCATGACGTCGAGCGTGACCTCGACCCGCGACACCCCCTCGACGAGCGCCACCGCGTCCGTCACGTTCTTCGTGATCGTCTCGCGCATCGGACAGCCGGAGACGGTCAGGTACACCGTGACAGCGACCACACCGTCAGGATCGATCTCGACCGATTTCACCATGCCCAGCTCGGTGATCGGGCGGTGGATCTCCGGGTCGTTCACTGTCGCCAGTGCCTCAAGCACCGCGTCTTCCGTAGCCATACGGACGATGGTACGGCGCCCGCCGCTACGCGCGGGTAGCCCTGTCAGCGGTCTTCGTCACTCTCGGCCGGGAGCAGCGCCCGGCGGTCGGCCAGCTCCTTCACGAGGTCCTCCAGTTCGGACCGGATCCAGTCTCGGGTGGCGACCTCCCCGAGACCCATCCGCAGCGCGGCGATCTCCCTGGTCAGGTACTCGGTGTCGGCGATGGAGCGCTCGTTCTGCTTGCGGTCCTGCTCGTGCGTGACCCGGTCGCGGTCGTCCTGCCGGTTCTGCGCGAGCAGGATCAGCGGGGCCGCGTACGAGGCCTGGAGCGAGAGCATCAGGGTCAGGAAGATGAACGGGTACTCGTCGAACCGCAGGTTCCCGGGCGCGAAGATGTTCCACACCACCCACAGGATGATGATCAGCGTCATCCAGACGATGAACCGTCCGGTGCCCAGGAAGCGCGCGATCCGCTCCGAGAACCGGCCGAACGCCTCGGGGTCGTACTCCGGCAGCAGCCGTCGGCGCGGGGCCTTGGGCTGGTCGAGCCGGGCGCGCGGGGGGCGGGTCAGCGCCGACGAGCCGTTCGAGGCCCGTGCGCGGTCCTCACCGGCCACGGAGCACCCCCTCGCGGCCGTGGAAGTCGGTCTCCCGCCAGTCGTCGGGCAGCAGGTGGTCCAGCACGTCGTCGACCGTCACCGCGCCGAGCAGCGAGCCGCTCTCGTCCACCACGGGCACCGACACCATGTTGTACGCGGCCAGATAGCTGGTCACCACCGACAGCGGGGTCTGCGGGGTCAGCGCCACCAGGTCGCTGTCGACGATCGAGCTCACCAGGGTGAACGGCGGGTCCCGCAGCAGCCGCTGGAAGTGGACGGTGCCCAGGTACTTGCCCGTCGGCGTCTCGTCCGGCGACCGGCACACGTACACCTGCGCGGCGAGCGCCGGGGACAGGTCCGACTGACGGACCCGGGCGAGCGCGTCGGCGACCGTCGCGTCCGGCCGCAGGATGATCGGCTCGGTGGTCATCAGACCGCCCGCGGTCCGCTCCTCGTACGACATCAGGCGCCGCACGTCGGCCGCGTCGTCCGGACGCATCAGCGTCAGCAGCCGCTCCTTGTCCTCCTCGGGCAGTTCGGAGAGCAGGTCGGCCGCGTCGTCGGGGTCCATGGCCTCCAGGACGTCCGCCGCGCGCTCCTCCTGGAGCTTGCCGATGATCTCGACCTGGTCGTCCTCCGGGAGCTCCTCCAGGACGTCCGCGAGCCGGTCGTCGTCCAGCGCGGCGGCCACCTCGGCCCGCCGTTTGGGGGAGAGGTGGTGCAGGGCGTTGGCCACGTCGGTGGGGCGCAGCCTCTCGAACGTGGCGACCAGCGACTCCGCGCCCTGCCCCTCCTCCTCCAGCGAGAAGCCGCTGACGGCCGACCACTCGACGGTCAGGGTCTCGCCCTTGCGGCGCAGCGCCCCGCCCCTGCCCTTGCGGACGAAGTACTTGTCGATCTCCCAGTCGCGCCGGGCCGGCAGCTGCTGGATGGCCACGTCCAGGACGGTGACCTCCTCGCCGGTCTCCACCAGACTGACCCGCCGGTCGAGGAACTCGCCGAGCACCAGGCGTTCGGTGGGCCGCTGTTCGAAGCGCCGCATGTTGACCACGCCGGTGGTGATGACCTGGCCCGACTCGATGCCCGTCACCCGCGTCATCGGCAGGAAGATCCGGCGCCGGCTCACCACCTCGACGACGATGCCGAGCAGCCGGGGCGGGCGGCCGCCGACCCGGAGCATCGCGACCAGGTCCCGGACCCGGCCCACCTGGTCGCCGTTGGGGTCGAAGACGGGTACGCCGGACAGGTGCGAGACGAAGACGCGGGGCGTGCCTGGTGCCATGCCTGCGCCTCCTCGTTCACCGCCGGGCTTCCGCATCCGGATCTGTTCCGACAGTTCCTGCACCCTTATGACGTGATCAGGCTAGCCCGTACCGCTGCGTGCCGCTCCGGCGAACCGTCCGTACGGCTCTCTGCCGGAAGACGTAGGCCGCACGGGTACGCTGCCGTCTGCCACCCCCCGCCATGCAGATGAGAGGCAGTGCGCCTGTGACCTCTTTTGTCCCGCCCGTCCGGGCCCGCCGCCGGACCGCCACCCTCGCCCTCGTGCTCTGCGCCGGGCTGACCGCGGCCCTGACCGCCTGCGCGGACGAGGACCCGGACAAGGGGACCAACGGGATCGGCAAACTGACCGCGCCGGAGATCGAGAAGAAGGCGCAGACGTCGGCGGAATCCGCCGACGCGGTCCGGCTGGCCGGCACGCTGGTGAGCAAGGGCGGCACGTACAAGATCGACATGAAGCTCAAGGACAAGGGCGGCGTGGGTTCCGTCACCTCGAAGAACAGCACCTTCGAGCTGCTGCGGATCGGTGACGAGCTCTATCTCAAGGCCGACGCCGGCTTCTGGAACCACGACGAGCAGGGCGAACCGGACGCCGACAAGGGCGGCCAGGCGGGGGGCGCCGCCGCCGACAAGCTGGACGACAAGTACGTGAAGGTCCCCGAGGACGACCCCACGTACAAGCAGCTGCGCGGCTTCACCGACAAGAAGGTGCTGCTCGGCGGGCTGCTCACCCTGCACGGCACGGTCGGCAAGGGCGACCGGGACAAGGTCGGCGGGGTGCGCACCATCCGGATTCTGGGCGGCAAGGGGGAGGGCGGCGCCCTCGACGTGTCCCTGGAGGGCACCCCGTATCCGCTGAGTTTCGCCCGCGGCGGTGGCGGGGGCGTCATCACGCTCGCCGACTGGGGCAAGGACTTCGCGCTGGCGGCCCCGGCCGCGGACGACACGGTCGACTACGGCAAGCAGCTGCCGAAGTCGACGTCGTAGCGGCTACCGCTTGCGCAGGGACCGCTTCAGCAGACGCGGCAGCCCGGCCGGGACCGGCAGCCGTGTGGTCGCGGGGGTGGGCAGCGGAGCGGCCGCACCGGAGGCGTCCGGCAGCTGCGTACGCGAGTCGAGCGGCGTCAGCCGCACGATCCGGCATTCGCGCGCCCACCGCTCCGGCATCTGCTCGGCGTCCGGTGCGTTGAGCCGCTTGCCCTTGAGCTCGGCGACCGCGGCCTCCCACTCATCGGAGTGCGGGGCCAGCTGCGCCACCGAGGCAGACCAGGCGACGAGCCGGCCGCCCTTGTCCTTGCTGCGGACGGTCACCTCGGCGGTGGCCCCGTCGGTGAGACCGGCCGGCAGCGGCTGCTCGCCGGGGCCGTCCCCGACGAGATGGGCCGCGCCCTCGTGCCACACGTGCCACAGCGCTCGCGCGGGGCCGGTGCCGCGCACCCAGATGAGGCCCGACTTCTTGGTGGCCTCCTCGACGAGGGCCGGCCCGAGCAGCGTGTCAGCAGCAGTCATGGGGCAGAGCTTAGACGGCCCTCGGTTCAGGGCCTGTCCGGCGGATCAGAGCCAGCCGTTGCGCTTCAGCATCCGGTGGATGGAGAAGCAGACGACGCCGATGAAGCCCATCACCATCGGGTAGCCGTACGTCCAGCGCAGCTCCGGCATGTGCTTGAAGTTCATGCCGTAGACGCCGCAGATCATCGTCGGTACGGCGACGATGGCCGCCCAGGAGGTGATCTTGCGCATGTCCTCGTTCTGGGCGACGGTCGCCTGCGCGAGGTTGGCCTGGAGGATCGAGTTCAGCAGTTCGTCGAAGCCGATGACCTCCTCCTGTACCCGGACCAGGTGGTCGGCGACGTCGCGGAAGTACTTCTGGATGTCCGGGTCGATCAGCCGCATCGGCCGCTCGCTGAGCAGCTGCATCGGGCGCAGCAGCGGTGAGACGGCCCGCTTGAACTCCAGCACCTCGCGCTTGAGCTGGTAGATCCGGCCCGCGTCCGAACCGCGCGGGCTGCCCTTGTCCGGCGTGGAGAAGACCTCGATCTCCACCTCGTCGATGTCGTCCTGCACCGCGGCCGCCACCGCGATGTAACCGTCGACGACATGGTCGGCGATGGAGTGCAGGACGGCGGAGGGGCCCTTGGCGAGCAGCTCGGGGTCCTCCTCCAGCCGGTGGCGCAGTGCGCGCAGCGAGCCGTGTCCGCCGTGCCGCACGGTGATGACGAAGTCCCGGCCGGTGAAACACATCACCTCGCCGGTCTCCACGACCTCGCTGGTCGCGGTGAGCTCGGCGTGCTCGACGTAGTGGATCGTCTTGAAGACGGTGAACAGCGTGTCGTCGTAGCGCTCCAGCTTGGGCCGCTGGTGGGCGTGGACGGCGTCCTCGACGGCGAGCGGGTGCAGCCCGAACTCCCGGGCGATGCCCGCGAATTCCTCCTCGGTCGGCTCGTGGAGGCCGATCCAGGCGAAGCCGCCCTTCTCCCGTACGCGGAGCATCGCCTCGTGCGGGGTGCGGCAGGTGCCGTCCACCTCGGCGAGCCGGCGGCCGTCGCGGTAGACCGCGCAGTCGACGACCGCGCTGGACTCTGACGGGTCGCGCGTGGCGTCGTAGCCGTTGTGGAGGGTGTTGGTCTTGCGCAGGGACGGGCGCACCACAGCGCGCAGGTCACGGATCATCGACATGGCTGGCTCCTTCACGGAGGGCCGTCGGCGAGGGCGTGGAACAGCCCGGAATGGGGACGTGGGCTCACGTCCGCAAAGCGGGCGGCACCGCGGCGGCGCGACGACGGCGTTCGCTACAGACAGGCAAAAAAGGAGTGCTCTTCCGTCGTGCGAAATGCCGTGGGCCTTGGCCGAGAAGGCGTCAGATCACAGAAGAAAGGTGTCGAGCGGAAGAGCGGCTAGTACTGCACGGTCGACTTGGATCCACCGCAGCCCCACCTCCTCCGGTCGGTCCCCCGTGGGGGATGACGTTTCGTCGGGACTTGAGAGCAACGCTTCTGCGTGCTGTCCCGACCGGCACCTCAGGCTAGCAGCCGGTGAAGGGTCAATCTCTTACTTTGCCCGTTCCATACGCGTCCTATGCTCGCGGCATGGCAGAAATTCTTGCTCTGGTCGAGGCACGTCTGCGGACGGCCCTGGGTGAACCGGACGCACGTGCAGCAGTGACGTTTCTCGGGACGGACCGGATCGAGGTGCTCCGGTTCATCGACGGCGATGTGGTGAGGTACGCCACGCTGGGCATGTCCGCCCAGCCGATGGCCGACCCGACCGCGGCCCTCGCCGACCCGGTGAAGGGTCCGCGCGCCGAACTGGTCGTCTCGGTGCGGGGCGGACTGGCCGACACCGACCAGATCCTGCGCAGGCTCGCCGTGCTGGCGGCCTCGCCGCAGGTGGAGGGGCTGATCGTGGCCCCCGGCGCGTCGCTGGACGTCGGCGAACCGCTGTGGCCCGGGGCGCCGTTCAGCTCCGTGCTCGTCGCCGAGCCCGGCGGGCTGGTGGAGGACCTGGAGCTGGACGAGCCGATGGAGCCCGTGCGGTTCCTGCCGCTGCTGCCGATGACGCACAACGAGGCGGCCTGGAAGCGGGTCAGGGGTGCGCAGGAGCTCCAGGAGCGCTGGCTGTCGCAGGGGACGGACCTGCGTGACCCGCTGCGGGCGTCGGTGGCCCTGGACTGACGCGCGCGCCCATGCGGAAGCCCCGCCACGCGGCCGGAGGCCGTCGGGCGGGGCTTCCCCCTGGAGGGCGCGTCAGTTGGCGAAGACCGTGACGCCGTCCTCGGTGGCGTGCTTCGGCTCCAGCTCCTGCGCGTCGTGCGTCAGCGCCGAGCGCCGGACCCAGACGACGACCGCGCCGACGACCGCGGCGGCGGCGGCGACGACGAACGGGATGTGGATGTTGCTCCACTCCTCGATCTTCGGGGCCAGGTAGGGCGCGGCGGCGGCCGCGAACCAGCGGACGAAGTTGTAACCCGCGCTGGCCACCGGGCGCGGCGCGTCGGAGACCCCGAGCGCCAGCTCCGTGTAGACGGTGTTGTTCATGCCGATGAAGGCGCCCGAGACGATGGTGCAGACGATCGCCGTCGTGTGGTTGCCGTAGCCGAGGATCACCAGGTCGGCGGCGAGCAGCACCAGTGAGCCGCCGACGACCTTGAGCGAGCCGAAGCGCTTCTGGAGCCGCGGCGCGACGAGCACCGAGAAGACCGCCAGCAGCAGGCCCCAGGCGAAGAAGACGGCGCCGGACTTGTACGGCGACATGTTCAGCACGAACGGCGTGAACGCCAGGATCGTGAAGAACGCGTAATTGTAGAAGAACGCCGAGGTCGCGACCGAGGCGAGCCCGCCGTGGCCGAGCGCCCTGACCGGGTCGAGCAGTGAGGTCTTGCGCGCCGGCTTGGGCTGTTCCTTCAGGAACGCCGTGATGCAGACGAAGCCGATCGCCATCAGCGCGGCCGTACCGAAGAACGGGTAGCGCCAGCTGGCGTCACCGAGCAGCGCCCCGAGCAGCGGCCCGCAGGCCATGCCGAGGCCGAGCGCCGACTCGTACAGCAGGATCGCGGCCGAGCTGCCGCCCGCCGCCGCACCGACGATCACGGCGAGTGCGGTCGATACGAAGAGCGCGTTGCCCAGACCCCAGCCGGCCCGGAAGCCGACCAGTTCGGCGACGGAGGACGAGGTGCCGGAGAGCGCGGCGAAGACCACCACGAGCGCCAGGCCGGTCAGCAGTGTCTTGCGGCCGCCGATGCGGCTGGAGACGAAGCCGGTGACGAGCATCGCGACGGCGGTGATCAGGAAGTACGAGGTGAAGAGCAGCGACACCTGGCTCGGTGTCGCCTCCAGTCCCTTGGCGATGGACGGGAGAATCGGGTCCACCAGGCCGATTCCCATGAACGCGACGACGGAAGCGCCCGCTGTGGCCCAGACGGCCTTCGGCTGGCGCAGGATGCTGACCGTTCCCTGATCGAACGGATCCTCTCCCTGCATGGGACTCTCGCTCTCCACTAGATCGATGTGTTATGCACAGAATAAGTTAGAGGACCTAATAAATGCAAACTACATCTAAATCCGCTGATGGGAGCCACGCTGCGGAAGGGTGATCGTCCTTGACGCGGGGACGGCCGGGGAGGACCGTTGGTGGCTATGAGGGGCGAACCCAGTTGCCCGAAGTGCGGAGGCCGGGTCAAGGCGCCCGGTTTCTTCGACGACACCTGGCAGTGCGATGTGCACGGCAGCGTGCACCCCATGCAGCCGGTCATCCCGCCGAGCGTCGAGGCGCTCGGAGTGGTGGTGCACCGGGCCCAGGTGCCCGTGTGGATGCCCTGGCCGCTGCCGGTCGGCTGGCTGTTCACCGGGGTGGCGTGCGCGGGGGACGACCGCGGCGGCGGCCGGGCCACCGCTGTCGCCTGTTCCGGACCCGGCCCGCTCGGCGGGGTCGGGGAACTGCTGCTCGTCGCCGAGGAGCTCGGCGTCGGGATGGGTGCGCGGTACGCCGGGATCGACGGTCCCGACCCGGGCCCGTATCTGCGGGTCGACGGGCCGCCGGACGTCAAGGTGCTCGCCGCCGGCCGTCCCACCCCGCTCTGGCATGTGAAGGACGCCCCCGCCGACCGTGCGGTCTTCGCCGGTGAGGCGCGTGGGCTCTGGCTCTGGGCGATCGTCTGGCCCGAGCAGTCGGGCCTGCTGATGTACGACGAACTGGTGCTGACCGATCTGCGCGACGCCGGTGCGGAGGTCGACCTGGTGCCCTGCGGCGCACTCACCCCCCGGCTGCTGACGGGACCCTGACCGGGCCGGAGCGGGCCCGCGCGCCGGTTATCCTTGAGCGTCCCCCACCCGGCCGCGAGCACTGGAGTACGTGTCGTGCGCATCGACCTGCACACCCACTCCACCGCGTCGGACGGTACGGACACCCCCGCCGAGCTGGTGCGCAACGCCGCCGCCGCGGGCCTGGACGTCGTCGCCCTCACCGACCACGACACCGTGCGCGGTCACGCCGCCGCGATCGCGGCACTCCCCGAGGGCCTCACCCTCGTCACCGGCGCCGAGCTCTCCTGCCGCATCGACGGCGTGGGCATGCACATGCTGGCGTACCTCTTCGACCCCGAGGAGCCCGAGCTGGCGCGCGAGCGCGAGCTGGTGCGCGACGACCGGGTGCCGCGCGCGCAGGCCATGGTGCGCAAGCTCCAGGAGCTGGGCGTCCCGGTCGCCTGGGAGCAGGTCGCGCGGATCGCCGGGGACGGCTCGGTCGGGCGGCCGCACATCGCCACCGCGCTGGTCGAGCTGGGCGTCGTCGCGACCGTCTCCGACGCCTTCACGCCCGAGTGGCTCGCCGACGGCGGACGCGCGTACGCCGGGAAGCACGAACTCGACCCCTTCGACGCGATCCGGCTGGTCAAGGCCGCCGGCGGCGTCACGGTCTTCGCCCACCCGGCCGCCGTCAAGCGCGGTGAGGTGGTCCCGGAGTCGTCGATAGCGCGACTCGCGGCCGCCGGACTCGACGGCATCGAGGCCGACCACATGGACCACGACGAGCCGACCCGGGCCCGGCTGCGCGGACTCGCCCGCGAGCTCGGACTCCTGGCCACCGGGTCCAGCGACTACCACGGCAGCCGCAAGACCGTGGGACTCGGCGCCGACACCACCGACCCCGAGATCTACGGCGAGATCACCCGGCGCGCCACGGGAGCCTTCCCGGTGCCGGGGGCCGGCGGACCCGTCACCGCGTAACGGCCTCCACGCCACCCCTCATCGCTCACCGCTCACGCCCCTCACGCCCGCGCCGCCGTGCGCCCGCGTGAGGTCGCCCGTCCTGCGCGCACCGGGGCCCGCCCGCCCGGCCGGCCGTGCGCCGCCTCCCACCGCAATTCCGCTCTCTCCTCGCAAGGCTCACTGTGTTCGACGTCGCTGTCTTCGGATCCCTTTTTCTCACCCTTTTTGTGATTATGGATCCGCCCGGAATCACTCCGATCTTCCTCGCCCTCACCGCGGGCCGCCCTGCCCGGATGCAGCGCAGGATGGCGTTGCAGGCGGTCGCCGTCGCCTTCGGGGTGATCGCCGTCTTCGGTGTGCTCGGCCAGCAGATCCTCGACTACCTGCACGTCTCCGTCCCCGCGCTGATGATCGCGGGCGGACTGCTCCTGCTGCTCATCGCGCTCGACCTGCTGACGGGCAAGACCGACGAGCCGACGCAGACCAAGGACGTCAACGTCGCGCTCGTCCCCCTCGGAATGCCGCTGCTCGCCGGTCCCGGGGCGATCGTCTCGGTGATCCTCGCCGTGCAGCACGCCGACGGGGTGGGCGGCCAGATCTCGGTCTGGACGGCCATCATCGCCATGCACGTCGTGCTCTGGCTGACCATGCGCTACTCGCTGCTGATCATCCGGGTCATCAAGGACGGCGGGGTCGTGCTGGTCACCAGGCTCGCCGGCATGATGCTGTCCGCCATCGCCGTCCAGCAGATCATCAACGGCGTCACCCAGGTCATCCAGGACGCCTGACCGGCCCCGGACACCACAGCGCCCCCGCACGGACCATCCGTGGCGGGGGCGCTTCGTCTTTTTACGTCGGTGATGCGTTACGAAGCCGAGCTTTCGGCCGGGCGGATATAGATGCGCTGGCCGATTGCGGCGGCCTGCTGCACGATCCGGTTGACGGAGGCGGCGTCCACGACGGTGCTGTCCACGGCGGTACCGTCGACATCGTCGAGTCGCATGATCTCGAAGCGCATATGGCTTCCCTTCGTCTGATCCTCCTGCTGGAGAACTACTGGGAGGACGGATGATCCGTCCGCAAGGATGAGGAGCGCAGGCATCTCTGTCTCGCGCCCCACGGGGTGTACAACGACTTGCTCCCTGCAATCATTCCCTACGCTAAGGAAATTTTTTGGATGTCTAAGTACCAGCAGGTAACCGAGCATGCGCGGACGACGACATCCGCGACGAGGCCCGTATGAGCGACGCCGAGACCGCCGAGCGTCTGGACCGCACCAACGAACTGCTCCAGCGGGTGCTCGCCGAGGTGTCGAAGACCCCGTCGACCCACGCGATCTTCGTGGACGCGGGCTACGTGTACGCCGCGGCCGGGCTGCTCGTCACCGGCACCGAGGACCGGCGCTCCTTCGACCTCGACGCGGAGGGCCTGATCGAGGCCTTCATCGACAAGGCCCGCACGATCTTCGCCGACAGCAGGCTGCTGCGCGTGTACTGGTACGACGGAGCCAGGCGCCGGATCCACACCGTCGAGCAGCAGTCCATCGCCGAACTCCCCGACGTCAAGGTCAGGCTGGGCAACCTCAACGCCAACAACCAGCAGAAGGGCGTCGACTCCCTCATCCGCACCGACCTCGAATCCCTCGCCCGTCACCGCGCCATCAGCGATGCCGCGCTGGTCGGCGGCGACGAGGACCTGGTGTCGGCCGTCGAGGCCGCGCAGGGGTACGGAGCCCGGGTCCACCTGTGGGGCATCGAGGCGGGCGAAGGGCGCAACCAGGCCGAACCGCTGCTCTGGGAGGTCGACAGCCAGCGCACCTTCGACCTCGACTTCTGCCGCCCGTACGTGACCAGACGCGCCGTCACCACCTACGAGGAGGACGGCCCCGCGCCCTCCCGCGAGGACGTCCGCTTCGTCGGTGCGCAGATCGCCGCCACCTGGCTCTCCGCCCGGGGCCGCGAGTCCCTGGCCGACCTGCTGCCCGGACACCCGTACCTGCCGGGCTCCGTCGACCAGGATCTGCTGGTCGAGGCCGAGCGGCTGCTCCAGCACTCGCTGCGCGGACATGCGCATCTGCGCCGGGCGCTGCGTGACGGCTTCTGGCAGCACCTCCAGGCGCAGTACTGACCACCCGGCGCCCGAGGGCCCCGCCGCCTCCTACAGGCCGTCCCAGAAGGAGACGAGCGCGGCCGCCGTCGCTTTTGGCCGGTCCGTGTTGGGGGAGTGCTCGGCGCCCTCGATCCGGGTCCGGTGCGCGCCGAGACGCACCGCCATCCCGTCGAGCCGCGGCACCGGCCAGACGTCGTCGCGCTCGCCGGAGATCACATGGACCGGCAGGCCCGTGGCGGCGAGCTCGGCCACCCGGTCCGGTTCTGCGGCGAGTTGGCGGCCGGTGGCGATCAGCTGCGCGGGACGGTGACTCAGCCAGCGCCGCCGCAGGTCCTCGCCGTCCGTGTCCGCGTCGGCCGGCGGGTCGAGGGCGCGCATGGCCGCCCACACGTCGTCCATCGTCATGGTCGTCAGCGCGTCACTGAGAATGCGCAGCTTGGTCCGCTGGGCCTCGACCACCTCGGCGGGTCCGGACGACATCAGGGTGAGCGAGCGGAACGGCGCCGGGTCCAGCAGGACGGCGGCGCGGGCGATCTGCCCGCCGAGGGAGTGGCCGAGCAGGTCGACCGCCCCGTCGCCGAGCCCGAGCGCGGCCGTCTGGGCGAGCACGTCACGGGCCAACTCGCCCTGGGAGTAGGCCTCCTGACGGTCCGGCCCGTCGGACTCGTACTGCCCGCGGCCGTCGACGGTGACGGCCCGGTAGCCGGCGCCCGCGAGGGGTTCCAGCAGGGCGATGAAGTCCTCCTTGCTGCCGGTGTACCCGGGCAGCAGGAGGACGGTGCCGCGCGGCGGCGTACGCGGCACCGCGTCCAGCACGGCGAAGTCCCCGCGCTCGGTGTGCAGCGCGCGGGGGCGGGCGCAGGAGGGCGGGATGAAGGTGGGTGGCCTGCTCATGGCACGAGGTTAACGGCCGGGTGCGCGGGGGCGGGCGGGCCGTGGAACGCCGGACGGGCCCGAGGGAATCCCTCGGGCCCGTCCGGCATGCCTCACACGGGGTGCGCTCAGCCCTCGGCCTTCGCGGCGGCGGTGCGCGGGGCCCGGCGGCGGCGCGGCTTGGCCTCGCCGTCGGCGGCCGGCGCCTGGGCGACGGCCTCCGTCTTCGGCTTCGCCGCCGCACGCGTGCGACGGGGACGCCTGGAGTCGGACTCGGGCTCGGCGATCGGCGCGATCTGGAAGTCGACCTCGTCCTCGACCGGCTTGATCACCCGGGCGCGGCGGCGCGGCTTGGTCACCGTCGCCTCGGGGGCGGGCTCGGCCACGGGGGCGGTCTGGAAGTCGACCGCCTCCACCGGCTTGGCGGCCCGGGCGCGACGACGGCGCGGCTTCGCCTCGGCGACCGGCTCGGTCACCGCGGCGGCCTCGGCGTCGACGACGACCTCGGCCTTGGCCGCCCTGGTCCTGGTCCGCTTCTTCGGCTCGGCCTCGGTCACGGCGACGGGCTCGGTGTCGACGATCACGGCCGGGGCCTCGGCCACGGCCACCGCTGCCTCGGCGGCGATGTCCGCCGCACCGACGCGAGCGCGCCGGCGACGGCGCGGGGTGCGCGGCTCGGCCGGGCCGTCAGTGGCCGCCGGGGTCTCGACGGTCTCCGTGGCCGGTGTGGGCACGGTGGCGGCGCTCTCCTCGGCGGCGGAACCGCCCCGGGTGCGACGGCGCTGACGCGGCGTGCGCGGGGGGCGCTCCTCGCGGACGGCGGGAGCCGGGGCGGCGGCGGACTTGCGGCCGCGGCCGCCCGTCTCGCCGAGGTCCTCGATCTCCTCGGCCCGCAGACCGGCGCGGGTGCGCTCGGTGCGCGGCAGGACACCCTTGGTGCCGGCCGGGATGTCCAGCTCCTCGTACAGGTGCGGGGAGGTGGAGTACGTCTCCGGCGGGTCCGGGAACTTCAGGTCCAGGGCCTTGTTGATCAGCTGCCAGCGCGGGATGTCGTCCCAGTCGACCAGCGTGATCGCGATGCCCTTGGCGCCCGCGCGGCCGGTGCGGCCGATGCGGTGCAGATAGGTCTTCTCGTCCTCGGGGGACTGGTAGTTGATGACGTGGGTGACACCCTCGACATCGATACCGCGGGCCGCGACATCGGTGCAGACGAGGACGTCGACCTTGCCGTTGCGGAAGGCGCGCAGCGCCTGCTCGCGGGCGCCCTGGCCGAGGTCGCCGTGGACCGCGCCGGAGGCGAAACCGCGCTTCTCCAGCTGCTCGGCGATGTCGGCCGCGGTGCGCTTGGTGCGGCAGAAGATCATCGCGAGTCCGCGGCCGTTGGCCTGGAGGATGCGCGAGACCATCTCGGGCTTGTCCATCGAGTGGGCGCGGTAGACGTACTGCGCCGTGTTCTTGACGGTCGTGCCCTCGTCGTCGGGCGACGTGGCGTTGATGTGGGTCGGCTGCGACATGTAGCGGCGCGCGAGGCTGATGACCGCGCCCGGCATGGTCGCCGAGAACAGCATCGTCTGGCGCTTCGCCGGCAGCATCGTGATGATGCGCTCGACGTCGGGCAGGAAGCCCAGGTCGAGCATCTCGTCGGCCTCGTCGAGGACGAGGGCGCGGACCTGCGACAGGTCGAGCTTGCGCTGGCCCGCCAGGTCGAGCAGCCGGCCCGGGGTGCCGACGACCACGTCGACGCCCTTCTTGAGGGCCTCGACCTGGGGCTCGTAGGCCCGGCCGCCGTAGATCGCGAGAACGCGGACGTTACGCACCTTGCCGGCGGTCAGCAGGTCGTTGGTGACCTGCTGGCACAGCTCGCGGGTCGGGACGACGATCAGCGCCTGCGGGGCGTCGGTCAGCTTCTCGGGCTTGGCCCGGCCGGCCTCGACGTCCGCGAGGACGGTGACGCGCTCCAGCAGCGGCAGGCCGAAACCGAGCGTCTTGCCGGTGCCGGTCTTGGCCTGTCCGATGACATCGGAGCCGGAGAGCGCGACGGGGAGCGTCATCTCCTGGATGGGGAACGGGGACGTGATGCCGACGGCCTCAAGGGCTTCGGCGGTCTCGGAAAGGATCCCGAGGTCTCGGAACGTAGTCAGGGTGCTGCCTCTTCTGTGAAACGCGGTCCGAGGCGAACGAAGGGGGTCGTACCGTGCCGGGGTTGGTCATCCGGCCGTGGATGGGCCGGGTGGCGCGGGACCACTGCCGTCGCTCGAGCGCTCGTGCCGCTGAGGGGGCCCCTCATCTGCGGTCGTACGTGGCGTACGCACCGCGTGGAGGGCTGTCGGGTCGGAGCCGATCGGGCCACCGACCGGGCATCCTCATTCAATTTCGCGCAACGAGCAGTTGCAAAATGCTCAGTAAGCGCAATACCACTGTACCCCGGATTCGCGCATCTGTGTTGGGCGAATTCATCGGAACGGTGTGAGGCGGGTCGGCGGCCGGACCCTTCCACCGCTCCGCGGGCGGGCTATTCTGCGCTTCATGGAGACGCCTGACAACGCCACTGAAGCCCCCGCATCCACCAGAATCGCTGACCAGGACTGGGCCACCGCGGCCGCAGAGCCGCAGTACCGGGCCGCCGTGGTCGACCTGCTGGGAGCACTCGCCTACGGGGAGCTCGCGGCCTTCGAGCGGCTCGCCGAGGACGCGAAGCTCGCGCCGACGCTGGCCGACAAGGCGGAGCTGGCGAAGATGGCGTCCGCGGAATTCCATCACTTCGAGCGGCTGACGGACCGGCTGACCGCGATCGAGGTGGAGCCGACCGGCGCCATGGAGCCGTTCGCCAAGGCGCTCGACGACTTCCACCGCCAGACCGCGCCGTCCGACTGGCTGGAGGGCCTGGTGAAGGCCTACGTCGGTGACTCGATCGCCAGTGACTTCTACCGCGAGGTCGCGGCCCGGCTCGACTCGGACACCCGCTCCCTCGTCGTCGCCGTCCTCGACGACACGGGGCACGGCAACTTCGCCGTCGAGAAGGTGCGCGCCGCGATCGAGGCGGACCCGAGGCTCGGCGGCCGGCTCGCCCTCTGGGCGCGGCGGCTGATGGGCGAGGCGCTCTCGCAGGCCCAGCGCGTGGTGGCCGACCGTGACGCGCTGTCCACCATGCTGGTGGGCGGGGTGGCCGACGGATTCGACCTGGCCGAGGTCGGCCGCATGTTCTCCCGGATCACCGAGGCGCACACCAAGAGGATGGCCGCCCTGGGGCTGGCGGCGTAGCCCCTCCGGCGCCGGCGTCAGACGGCCGCCGACCGGCTGAGCCGGCGGTTGCGCGGCCTGATCAGCAGGGACAGGGTCACGGCGGCGATCAGCACCGAGCCGACCAGGGTGGCCGCCGCATGGCCGGACCCCAGGACCGAATGGGTGAGATACGCGCCGAACAGCGCTCCCAGCGCACCGGTGGACAGCACGGCGCGACGGGACGGAAGCCGGGGTGACAGGGAGCGCAGGGCCGCCCAGGAGAGGGCGAGTCCGAGCAGGACGGAGCCCAGGGTTTCGAAGATCACAGACGATCACCTCGCAGGTACGGGGCGGGCAAATCGGTCGTAGGCGGTACTACCCCCGGGCGGCGGAGGGCAACCCTCCCCGGCACAGGCTTCGCCCAGCCGTCGCACAGGAACGGCACGGCCGCCGGGGCCGCCGGTGTCCCTCGTGCACATCGGCGTCCCTGGCACGCGGCAGGGAAAGCGGGGAGCGGACAGCACGAAAAGCGGCCCGGCGGGGACATCCCCACCGGGCCGCTTCCACGGTCTCTGCGTCCTGGCGTGCCGCTACAGCGCGCCGAACCCCACCCGTCGGGTGCTGGGCTCGCCGATCTCCACGTAGGCGATCCGGTCGGCCGGCACCAGGACCTTCCGGCCCTTCTCGTCCGTGAGGCTGAGCAGCTGCGCCTTGCCGGCGAGAGCCTCGGAAACCACGCTCTCGACCTCTTCGGCGGAAAGCCCGCTCTCCAGAACGATCTCCCGGGGCGTGTGCTGCACCCCGATCTTGACCTCCACGGCTATGTCCCTCCGACGGTCAGTCCCTGCGCGGTGAACCGCGCCGTACGCAGCACACATTAGCCCGCTGAGGGGACCGGCCAGGGCCCGGCGGGCAACGCCCGCAGCGAACACCGGCTCCGGCCGCCCCGTCAGTGCTGATCGATGCCGTGCAGCGGGAAGCCCGCGATGCCCCGCCAGGCCAGTGAGGTCAGCAGCTGCACCGCCGTGTCGCGCGGAATCGCGGACCGGCTGGAGAGCCAGTAGCGGGCGACCACCTGGGACACCCCGCCCAGGCCGACCGCGAGCAGCATGGACTCGTCCTTGGACAGGCCCGTGTCGCCGGCGATCACGTCGGAGATCGCCTCGGCGCACTGGAGCGAGACCCGGTCGACCCGCTCACGCACGGCTGGCTCGTTGGTCAGGTCCGACTCGAACACCAGTCGGAAGGCGCCGCCCTCGTCCTCGACGTACGCGAAGTAGGCGTCCATCGTCGCGGCCACGCGCAGCTTGTTGTCGGTGGTCGACGCCAGCGCGGTGCGCACGGCGTGCAGCAGCGACTCGCAGTGCTGGTCGAGCAGGGCCAGATAGAGCTCCAGCTTGCCCGGGAAGTGCTGGTAGAGCACCGGCTTGCTGACCCCGGCCCGCTCCGCGATGTCGTCCATCGCCGCAGAGTGGTAGCCCTGCGCGACGAAGACCTCCTGCGCAGCACCCAGGAGCTGATTGCGTCGGGCGCGGCGGGGCAGGCGAGTGCCCCGCGGGCGCGCCGCCTCGGTCTGCTCGATGGCTGTCACGCCGCCTCCCAAAATATTGATCGGACCCAGCAGTTCCGTGCACGCCGTGCCCTACCGACATCGTACTTTTGGGTAACCCCGGTATGCGCGGCGCGGACGCAGAATTTCACGGACCGGACGACTGCGGTAGCCACAGACCTCTCGGCCCTTGCCGCATAGCGGTGCGTATCAGCGGTAATCGTCCTCATCCTGTGCGACCACGCGCGCCTGTTCCGCCGCATCCGCCTCGTTCGCGGAGTCCCGGCCGGCATCCGTCAGGGGTTCGTCGTCCTGCGGCCGCAGTTCCGCCTGCTGCTCGGCGGCGTCCGCCTCGGGGGTCTCCTGTCCGGGTTCGTCCGGCTGGACGTCCTCGAAGGTCTCCGGGTCACTGGGGTCGACCGTCATGGTGACTCCCTTCCTTGTCTAGAGCCTAGGAGCAGGCCCCGAAAGGCGCTACGCGGTCTGTGACGGCGAACACATGAACCACGGTGTGATCGTCTCGTAACATTGCCGCATGTCTTCGACCGAGCTGCCGGGAGTCCGTGCCGCCGCCGCAGCGGTGGCCCCCACGGTGGGCGCCGTCAGGGTCGCGGAGGGGGAGAGGCTTCGCTCCGTCACGCTGCCCGGGCTGACGCTGACCGTCCGTTCGAGGCCGCCGGAGCGGACCGGGCTGCCGCCCGCGCTCTTCGTCCACGGGCTCGGCGGCTCCTCGCAGAACTGGTCGGCGCTGATGCCGCTGCTCCAGGACGTGCTGGACGGCGAGGCGGTGGACCTGCCCGGATTCGGCGACTCACCGCCGCCGGACGACGGCAACTACTCGGTCACCGGTCACGCCCGCGCGGTGATCCGATTCCTCGACGCCGAGGAGCGCGGCCCCGTCCATCTGTTCGGCAACTCGCTGGGCGGCGCGGTGGCCACCAGGGTCGCGGCGGTCCGGCCCGACCTGGTGCGCACCCTCACCCTGGTCTCGCCCGCGCTCCCCGAGATCCGCGTGCAGCTGTCGGCCGCGCCGACCGCCCTGCTCGCCCTTCCGGGCATCGTCTCCCTGTTCGCCCGGATGAGCCGGGACTGGACCGCGGAGGAACGCACCCGCGGAGTCATGGCACTCTGTTACGGCGATCCGGCACGAGTCTCCGAGAACGGCTTCCGCGACGCGGTGGCCGAAATGGAACGGCGGCTGGCGCTGCCGTACTTCTGGGACGCCCTGGCGCGCTCGGCACGTGGCATCGTCGACGCGTACACACTGGGCGGTCAGCACGGGCTGTGGCGTCAGGCCGAGCGCGTGCTCGCGCCGACCCAGCTCGTGTACGGCGGACGGGACCGGCTCGTCTCGTACCGGATGGCACGCAGGGCGTCCGCGGCCTTCCGCGATGCGCGACTGCTGACACTGCCCGACGCCGGGCACGTGGCGATGATGGAGTACCCGGAGACGGTCGCCCAGGCGTTCCGGGAACTGCTGGACGAATGCGGCGGGAGCTGATCCGGGGCGTGGGACGACACAGCCGAAAGGGCCCTGTGCCCAGGGCGCCCGAGAGCGGGCCGGCCGAGGCGAACGCGGAAGTGCGCGAGGGCGCCCGCCCCGTCTCCGGCAGCGGCCGGCGCAGACGGCCGGGCGACGGCCCGCCGGGCGGCGACGCCGACGGGCATACCCCTTTCGCGGGCACGCCCCAGGTGCGCGGCGGCCATCCCGAACAGCGCGAACCCGGCGGTGGCTGGGGCACCGGGCCGACCGGCCGGTACACCGAACGGCCCGCCGCGCAGGCGCGCGCGCAGGACCCGGCGCCCGGACGGCCGCAGGGCCCGCGGCCCGCGCAGACACCGCGCAGTCCGCAGGGCACCGCCACCCGGCCGCTGATACCGGGACCGCGACGCGAGTTCGTCGAGGCCTTCGACAGCCCGCCCGCACCGCCCACCGCCCCCCGTGGACCCGCAGGGCCCGCCGATCCGTCCCGCTCCCTCACCGACCGGGACGAGCGTCCGCCGGCGTCGGACGACGAGGACGCGAGGACGCCCGGCGAGGACGCCAGGGAACCCAGGTCCGGCCGGGGCCGCACCTTCACGGGCATCGCCGCGGCCGCCGTGACGACCGTGCTCGCGGTGGTCGTGGCCGGCCAGGTCGCCCACGACAGCGGCAGCCGGAGCGGCGCCGCGCAGGCCGCGGGCGTGGACCGGGGGAGCGGTGGCGACGCCTCCCGCTCGGACAACCGTGAGACGCCATCGCCCAAGGCGGCGGTGGTCAAGCCCCTTTCGTACGAGCAGAAAATGGCCAAGCCCTATCCGATGGCCCCGAAGCTGGCCGCTTCAGGGAAGTTCGCGGCGGTTCCCGGCGCGGCGAAGGCTCCGGGCAAGGGGCACAAGTACCGCTACCGGATCGATGTGGAGAACGGGCTCGGGCTCGACTCCGCGCTCTTCGCCCAGGCGGTCCAGAAGACGCTCAACGACGACCGGAGCTGGGCGCACGGCGGGGACATGACCTTCGAACGGATCTCCACCGGGGACCCGGACTTCGTCATCACGCTGGCCAGCCCCGGCACCACGGGCGACTGGTGCGCGAAGTCGGGGCTGGACACCACCGAGGACAACGTCTCCTGCGACTCCGCCGCCACCGAGCGCGTCATGATCAACGCCTACCGCTGGGCCCAGGGCTCGTCCACCTTCGGACCGGACAAGCTCTTCGCCTACCGGCAGATGCTCATCAACCACGAGGTCGGCCACCGGCTGGGCCACAACCATGTGAGCTGCGGCACGAAGGGCGCGCTCGCTCCGGTGATGCAGCAGCAGACCAAGTCGCTCGACATCGACGGCATCAAGTGCCGCCCCAACGCCTGGGTGTACCCGACCGGTTGAGTCCGGTCCGGGTCCCCCTGGGCGGTGGCCGGGCCGCTCCGGGCGGTCCGGCGGGAGCGGCCCGCGGATGTCCCGAGGGGTGTTCCGCCGGACGCCCTGTCCGCATCGTGAGATCGCTGTCTCATATCGCGTTGACATCGGGCAGGCGGTCGCCCATATTTCTCGGCATGTCACGCAGCCTCGTCACCTCCGATCGCGCCGCCATTGAGCTGGCGCTGATCGGCGTGACCGGGCACAGCGTCGCCGACGTCGACTGTTGCTGACGCCTGCCCGAGTGCGCGTCGGCCCCCCGTCCGAGCCCTGATGGCCCGGACCGTTCCTCCCCGACTGCCGCGCCCGGGCGTACTCCGTCCGCAGGCGCGGCAGCTCCAGTGTTCCGGTCACCTTCACCCCTGTCCCGACCGGTAGCGCGCTCAGGTCCCTCGTCGCCGCCTGCACGGAATCACTCGCTGTTTCCTTCATCCAGGCAGTACTCCGAGAGGTCACCTTCCGATGCGTCAACCGTCCGTCATATCGCGCCGCGTGGCAGCGGCCGCCGCAGTACTCGTCGTGGCCGCGGGAGCCGCGGCCTGCGGCCCCGAGGACAGCAGCAAGGGCAGCGACGACACCTCCGGCGCGGCGGGCGCCCCCAAGAAGGGCGGCACGCTCACCGTCCTCAACAGCCGCCCGCAGGAGGACTTCGACCCCGCGCGGCTCTACACCTCGGGCGGCGGCAACGTCCCCTCCCTCGTCTTCCGCACCCTCACCACCCGCAACCGGGAGAACGGTGCCGCGGGCTCGAAGGTGGTCCCCGACCTCGCGACCGACCTGGGCACGCCCAGCAAGGACGCCACGGTCTGGACGTACACGCTCAAGGACGGCCTCAAGTACGAGGACGGCAGCGCCATCACCAGCGCCGACATCAAGTACGGCATCGAGCGCTCCTTCGCGGCCGAGCTCTCCGGCGGCGCGCCCTACCTGCGCGACTGGCTGATCGGCGGGGCCGACTACCAGGGCCCGTACAAGGACAAGAAGGGCCTCGCCTCGATCGAGACGCCCGACGCGAAGACCATCGTCTTCCACCTGAACAAGCCCGAGGGCGAATTCCCCTACCTGGCCACCCAGACCCAGACCACCCCGGTTCCGAAGGCCAAGGACACCGGTACGAAGTACGAGGAGCACCCGCTCTCCTCCGGCCCGTACAAGGTCGTCAAGAACGAGGGCGACGGCGAGCGCCTCACCCTGGAGCGCAACCCGCACTGGTCGGCCTCGACCGACGAGGAGCGCAAGGCCTACCCCGACCGGATCGACGTCCGCTCCGGGCTCGACTCCGCCGTCATCAACCAGCGGCTGTCCGCCTCCCAGGGCACCGACGCCGCGGCCGTCACCACCGACACCAACCTCGGCCCGGCCGAACTCGCCAAGGTCAGCGGCGACAAGAAGCTCGCCGCCCGCGTCGGCACCGGCCACTTCGGCTACACGAACTACATCGCCTTCAACCCGAAGGTGAAGCCGTTCGACAACCCGAAGGTCCGCCAGGCCATCTCGTACGCCGTCGACCGCACCTCCGTGGTCAACGCCGCGGGCGGCTCCTCGCTCGCCGAGCCCGCCACCACCTTCCTGCCCGACCAGGCCTCCTTCGGCTACACGCCGTACGACGCCTTCCCGGCCGGCAAGGGCGGCAACGCGGCCAAGGCCAGGGAACTGCTGAAGGAGGCCGGTTACCCCAAGGGGCTGACCGTCACCCTCACGCACAACAACGACAAGAACTTCGAGACCAGCCCGGAGATCGCCACCGCACTGCAGGAGGCGCTCAGGAAGGCCGGCATCACCGTCAAGCTCCGCGGCCTGGAGTCCAACGCCTACTCGGACACGATCTACAACGTGAAGACCGAGCCGGGCTTCTTCCTCGGCGGCTGGGGTGCCGACTGGCCCTCCGGCGGTCCGTTCTTCGCCCCGATCTTCGACGGACGCCAGATCGTCAAGTCCGGGTACAACTTCAACGCCTCGCAGCTGAACGACCCCGCGGTCAACAAGGAGATCGACGAGATCAACAAGCTGACCGACCTGAGCGCCGCCGCCAAGCGCTGGGGCGCGCTCGACAAGAAGGTCGGTGAGCAGGCGCTGACCGTGCCGCTGTTCCACCCGGTCTACAAGCGCCTGTACGGCGAGTCCGTCAAGAACGTCGTCATCAGCGACTGGACCGGCGTCCTCGACATCTCGCAGGTCGCGGTCAAGTAACCATGGCCGAGGCACTGCTGGTCAAGGAGGCGGGGGCCGTCGCGGCCCCCGCCTCCGGGGCCCATCCGTTCTGGCGCCGGCTGCGCGCCCGCCGTGCCGCCCTCGTGGCGGCCGGCATCGTCGCTCTGCTGGTCCTCGCCGCGCTCGCCGCGCCCCTGCTCACGGGCATCGAGGGCCAGAACCCCACCACGTACCACCCCGGTCTCGTCGACTCCGCCACCGGCGGCGTCCCGGTCGGGTCCTTCGGCGGAATCAGCGCCGAGCACTGGCTCGGCGTCGAACCGCTCACCGGACGCGACCTCTTCGCGCGCGTCGTCTACGGCGCCCGCGTCTCGCTCGGCGTCGCGCTCGGCGCGACCCTGCTCCAGGTGGCCATCGGCGTCGTCGTCGGCCTCTCCGCCGGGCTCGGCAACCGCTTCGTCGACCAGGCGCTCAGCCGGGTCACCGACGTCGTCGTCGCCCTGCCGGTCATGGTGATCGCGCTCGGCGCGCTCGCCGTCGTCCCGGCCGGCTTCCCCCGCCCGGTCCTCATCGCCGTGATCGTCGGCCTGGTCGGCTGGTCCGGCATCTCGAAGATCGTCCGCGCCCAGACCCTCTCCCTGAAGTCGCGCGACCACGTCGCGGCCGCCCGGCTCAGCGGCTGGAGCTCCTGGCAGATCGCCCGCCGCGAACTGCTGCCCTCGCTGGCCGCGCCCGTGATCACGTACGCCGTCCTGCTCTTCCCCGGCAACATCGTCGTCGAGGCGGCCCTGTCCTTCCTCGGCGTCGGCATCAAGCCTCCGACACCGTCCTGGGGACAGATGCTCAGCGACGCCGACACCTGGTACCAGGCCGCGCCCACCTACCTGCTGATCCCGGCGCTGCTGCTCTTCGTCACCGTGCTCGCCCTCACCGTCCTCGGCGAGGGTGTGCGCACCGCGCTCGACCCGCGCGCCGCCTCCCGGCTGCGGATCGGCACCGGGCGCAAGAAGGAGGCCGGAGCATGAGCTTGTTCCTGCTGCGCCGCCTCGGCGGGGCGTTCTTCGTCCTGCTCGCCCTCAGCGTCGTCGTCTACGCCGCGTTCTACGTGGCACCGGGCGACGTCGCGCAGATCGCCTGCGGACCGCGCTGCTCGCCCGCGCAGGTCGCCCAGGTCAGCGAGCAACTGCACCTCGGCGACCCGGTGTACGTGCAGTACGCGCACTTCCTCCAGGCCCTGGTCGCCGGACGCGACTACTCCACCGGTACCGGAGTGGTGCACTGCCAGGCCCCGTGCCTGGGACTCTCGTACCAGAGCGGCCAGCAGGTCACCCAGCTGATCGTCGCCAAGCTGCCCGCCACCGCCTCGCTCGCCGTCGGCGCTTTCGTGCTGTGGATGCTGCTGGGCGTCGGCACCGGACTCCTCTCGGTGTGGCGGCGCGGCCGCGCCACCGAGCGCGTCCTCACCTGGATCACCCTGGCCGGCATGGCGACGCCCGTCTTCGTGATCGGCCTGCTGCTGATCATCATCTGCGTCACGGCGCTCCAGATCCTGCCGTTCCCGGACTACGTCCCCCTGACCGAGAACCCGGAACAGTGGGCCTGGAACCTGCTGCTGCCCTGGATCTCGCTCGCGCTCGTCTCCGCCGCCCCGTACGCCCGGATGACCCGGGCCTCGATGCTGGAGACGCTGGCCGAGGACCATGTCCGCACCTTCAGGGCGTACGGGGTCAGTGAGCGCACGATCGTCGGACGGCACGCCCTGCGCGGGGCGCTCGCGCCGGTGATCGCGCTCGGCGCACTCGACATCGGCTCGATGTTCGGCGGTGCCGTGCTCACCGAGTCCCTCTTCGGGATTCCGGGCGTCGGGCGCGAACTCGTCGAGGCCGTCAAGCAGGTGGACCTCCCGGTCGTCGTCGGACTGGTGCTCGTCACCGGGTTCTTCGTCGTCCTTGCCAATGCCGTCGCGGACGTCCTCCAGGCGATGGCCGACCGACGGGTGGTGCTGTCATGAGTCTCGTCGAGGTCACCGATCTCTCGATCTCGTTCGGCGACGTGCACGCGGTGCGCGGACTGTCCTTCTCGCTGGAGGCGGGCGGCGCGCTCGGAGTCGTCGGCGAGTCCGGCTCCGGCAAGAGCGCCTCCGCCTACGCCCTGCTCGGGCTGCACCGCGGGACCGGCGCGAAGGTCGGCGGCTCGATCCGGGTCGCCGGCGTGGACGTCCAGGCCGCGGCGGACGCCGAACTGCGCGGGCTGCGCGGGGCGAAGGCCGCCATGGTCTTCCAGGACCCGCTCTCCTCGCTGGACCCGTACTACGCGGTCGGCGACCAGATCGCCCAGGTGTACCGGGTCCACCACCGCGTCTCCCGGCGGGCCGCGCGGACCAGGGCCGTGGAGGTGCTGGACCGGGTCGGGATCCCGGACGCGGTACGCCGCTCACGGTCCAGGCCGCACGAGTTCTCCGGCGGGATGCGGCAGCGGGCGCTCATCGCGATGGCGCTGGCCTGCGAACCCGAACTGCTGATCGCCGACGAGCCGACGACCGCGCTCGACGTCACCGTCCAGGCGCAGATCCTCGACCTGCTGCACGATCTGCGCCGCGAGACGGGCATGGGACTGCTGCTGGTCACCCATGACGTGGGCGTGGCCGCCGAGTCGGTGGACGAGGTGCTGGTCATGCAGTCGGGGCGCGCGGTGGAGCGCGGTCCGGTGGCCGAGGTGCTCGGCGCGCCCCGCGAGCCGTACACGAAGGCGCTGCTGTCGGCGGTGCCGCGCATCGCCCCGGCGGCGGAGAAGGCCCCCGACGGGGCCGGTGCCACGGCGGCCGCCGAGGGCGATGTGCTGGTCGACGCCGAAGGCGTACGGCAGGTGTTCGGGCGCGGGAAGTCCGCACTGGCCGCCGTCGACGGGGTCTCCCTCACGGTCCGCCGCGGCGAGACGCTCGGCATCGTCGGCGAGAGCGGCAGCGGCAAGACCACCCTCGGGCGGATGCTCGTCGGCCTGCTGGAACCCACCTCCGGCCGGATCGGCCGGGCGGCCCGGGTCCAGATGGTCTTCCAGGACCCGGTCTCCTCGCTCAACCCGCGCCGCTCCGTCGGTGAGTCGGTGGCCGACCCGCTGAGGGCGCGCGGGGAGCGCGACGAGGGCGTGATCAGGGCGCGCGTGGGGGACCTGCTGGGACGCGTCGGCCTCGACGCGGAGCAGTACGACCGCTATCCGCACGAGTTCAGCGGCGGGCAGCGCCAACGGGTCGGGATCGCGCGGGCGCTGGCCGCCGAACCCGAGCTCATCGTCTGCGACGAGGCGGTCTCCGCGCTCGACGTGACGACCCAGGCCCAGGTGACCGCCCTGCTGGCCGAACTCCAGCGGGAGCTGGGCCTCGCCCTGGTGTTCATCGCCCACGACCTCGCCGTGGTACGCCAGGTCAGCGACCGGGTCGCCGTCATGCGGCAGGGCCGGATCGTGGAGGAGGGCCCGGTGGAGCAGGTGTACGGCGAGCCCCGCGACCCCTACACGCGGCAGCTGCTGGCGGCCGTCCCCGCCCTCGATCCGGCGCTCGCGGCGGTGCGCCGCGCGGCCCGCAGGGAGCTGGCCGCAGCCTGACCCTCCGTAATCGACTGCCTCTATAGCGCGACGGAACGCTACCGGGGCGGGAAAGTTACGACGGTTCACCCCTTTCGGTGGTGCGACGGACAACCGTCCGTCGCACCACCGGCGTATCCGCTTACGGTCGTCCCGCTGCGAGTCGCCGATCCAACGGCGGCCGCTCACAAGGGAGATCGGGGGTGTGCTCGTGCGGATCGGACTGCTCACCGACGGTGGTTATCCGTATGCGTCCGGTGAGTCCAGACTCTGGTGCGACCGTCTGGTGCGCGGGCTCGCGCAGCACGAGTTCGATCTCTTCGCGCTCAGCCGTACCGCCGAGCAGGAGGCGCAGGGCTGGGTCCAGCTCCCGCCCCAGGTCAGCCGGGTGCGGACCGCCCCGCTGTGGACCGCCGACGAGGACACCCTCGGCCTGCACGCCCCCAGGGGGCTGCTCGCACGGCTGCTGACCGGTGGGGGCGCGCGGACGTACGGGCGGCGCGAACGACGGCGCTTCGTCACCCACTTCACGGCGCTGGCGACCTCGGTCTGTGTGACGGGTGCGACGGGCGGGGAGCGGGACCTGGGCCGGGAAGTGGACCGGGAGGGCGGGGACAGGGACGCGGCGGCCGGCGGCCCGGATCCGCGGATCGCGGACGCGCAGTTCACCGAAGGCCTCTACGGACTCGCCGAACTGGCCTGCGAACACGGCGGACTTCCCGCGGCGCTCCGCTCCGAGACAGCCCTGCGGATTCTGGAGGCGGCCTGCGGGGCGCCCGGCACCGGACGCACCGTTCAGACCGCCACCGTCCCCGATCTCCTCGCCTTCGCCGCGGAACTCGACCGGGCGCTGCGCCCGCTCTCGCTCGACTGGTACGACGAGGAGAGCCTCGGTGCCGTCGACCTCTGCCACGCCGCGTCCGGCGGCGCCGCCGCGCTGCCCGGACTGCTGGCCAAACGCTTCTTCGGGGTGCCGCTGCTGGTCACCGAGCACGCCGTGCAGCTGCGGGCGCACTACCTCGCGGCGACGGGTACGCCGGTGAGTGCGCCGGTGCGTGCGCTGCTCGCGAACTTCCACGGACGGCTCGCCACCGAGGTCTACCGGCAGGCCGCCCTCATCACCCCCGGCAACACCCACGCCCGCCGCTGGCAGGAGCGCTGCGGCGCCGAACCCGCCAAGCTGCGCACGGTCCACCCCGGCATGGAGTCCGGCCGCTTCGCGGCACTCGGCGAGAGCGAGGACGACGGCGGCCCGGACACGCTGGTCTGGGTCGGCCGGATCGAACCGGCCAAGGACCTGATCGGGCTGCTGCACGCCTTCGCCGAGGTGCGCAGGGCCGAACCCGACGCCCGGCTGCGGATCATCGGTGCGCCGGCGCAGGGGCCGGAGGGTGCCACCTATCTCGCCCACTGCCGCGCGCTCGCCGACCAGCTGTTCCCCGACGAGGCCGTGGACGCACACGCGATCGGCGACAGCCCGGTCTCCTTCGAGGACATCGGCGGCGCCGAGATCCCCGACCTCGCCCAGGCCTACGCGGCGGGCGGCGTGGTGGTCCTCTCCAGCGTGGTCGAGGGCTTCCCGATCAGCCTGGTCGAGGCGATGTTCTGCGGCCGGGCCACGGTGTCGACGGACGTCGGCGCGGTCGTCGAGGTGATCGGCGGCACCGGGCTCGTGGTACCGCCCCGCAACCCCCGGGCGCTCGCGGACGCCTGCCTGGCGCTGCTGCGCGACCCCGAGCGCCGTGCGCGCCTGGGAGCCGCGGCGCGCGCCCGAGCGCTCGAACTCTTCACCGTCGAACAGAACCTCGCGGCATTTCGCGGCATTTACCTGGAGCTGATCTCGCAGGCACCGGTGCGCAGGCCGCCCGTGGCGGACGACGACGGCGGTCCGCGCCCCTTCGCCACCCCGCCGGAGGCCCACGTCCTCGGCCTGTGGCCGGAGCCGGACGACGAGCCGGAGCCTCGGCCGGCCGGGCGGACACCCAGCTGGGCCGGTCAGGGAGTCGGCGCCGGAGCGCGCGGCGCGGGGGACGGCGATGTGTGACCAGGAGACGGCCGGGCCGGGCCGTACGAAACGACCGGGACCGACCGGTGCACCCGGTGACGAGCACGGAGGAACGACGATGGGCCGCCCGACCGAGGTGCCCGAGGCACTCGGCACACCGAAGACCAACAGCAACGGGGACCAGCGCTCGTGGGCGTCGGCCTCGGGCACCCTGGTCGTGGACATCTCCGAACCGGCGTGGGGGCTGCCCGCCGCACCAGCGGACGCCGGCGCGCCGGGCGCTTCGGATGACGGTGACGGTGACGTCGATGGTGACGGTGACGTCGATGGTGATGGTGACGTCGACGTCACTGTGAGCGCGCCGGCCCCGGCACCCGCCCCCGCACCGACCGCCGCGCCCGGCCCCGCCCAGGAGCAGACGGAACCGCCGCCCGACCCTGCCGCCGACCCGGACCTCGACCCCACTCCCGGCCCCACCCCCCGCGCCCCCGAGGTCGCGCACACCGCTCCGGCGCGCAAGCTCGCCACCGGGCGGCGCGGGCCCGCCGACCCCGTGAAATCACTCATGCACCGCCACCGCGACCTCTGCGAACGGGCCGTCGACCCGCTGGAGATCGCCGCCGGACTGGAGGCCCACGGCGTCACCGACCGCACCGCGGCCCGCTACCGGCACCGCGACGTGTTCTCGCTCGCCGAGGAACTCTTCGCACGGGTCCCCGGGGTCGCGGGGGAGCCCGTCGGAGCGTCCTTCGCTCCGGCGCGCGACATCGAGACGCGCGCCGCCTGGTCGCTCCGGGCGCTGCTGCCGGGCGCCGCCTGTCTGGCGTCCTTCATCGCGCTGCGGCTCACCGACGGAGTGCTCGGCGGCGACGCACGGCTCGCCATCGGCAGCGGCGGCGCGCTCCTCGCTTTCCTCGCGCTCGCCCTCGCCCTGCGCTCCGGCCCCCTCTGCGCCGACGGCCGCTCCTCCGGTGCCGCGAGCCTCTTCGGCTGCTGGCTGCTGGGCTACGTCCTGTACGGCGACGCCCTGCTCCACCAGGTCCTCAGCGGCGGCCCCGAAGGCCCCTGGGACATCACCCCGGCCCCGCTGCTCGGACTCGCCGTGGCCGTCGCCCCCGCGGCCTGGTGCGCCCACCTCTTCTCCGTGCACGCGCACCGCAAACTCAACGGCAGCCGCGCACTGGAGGAGTTCGCCGCCGGGGTGCGCCCCCTGCTCTTCGCAGCCGTCGCGTTCTTCCTCTGCGTCCTCGGCGGGCTGCTGTACCTGGCCGGACTGGGGATCGGCGGAGGCGGCTCCGCAGTCGGGGCCGCCGCGCTCGGAGTACTGCTCCTGCTGGCCCGGCTCCTCACCGTGCACGGCTTCCCCGAACCCGCCGCCACCGGACTCGCCGCCGCCTGCGCCGTCGAGGCCGCCGCCCCCGCCCTGGTCCTGGCCGGCCGGCTGCCCGGCCTCGACGCCGTGGCCCGGCCCGTCGACGCCCTCGTCGCGGCCGGGGGCACCGGAGCCGTACCCGCCCTCGCCTGCGGCGCCGCCGCACTCGGCCTGCTGACCACCGCCACCGTCGCCCTCTCCCGGGCCTCCGCCCACACCGCCGCCTGACGCACACGCACACCACAGCCCCGCGGAGCCGACGCCGCGGGCCCCTTCCCGCACCGCACACAACTGCCCCAAGGAGACACCGGACATGACCCCCCAATACCCCGCACCGGCAGCCCGCCGTCGGCACCGAGGGGGCGCGCGATGAGGGTGCTGCTGCTCGGAGCCAACGGATTCCTCGGCCGGTTCGTGGCCGACCGGCTGCTCGCCGACCCCGCCGTGCACCTCACGGCGCTCGGCCGCGGCGACGACGCCGACGTCCGCTTCGACCTCGCCGGCGGCAGCCCCGGAGCGCTCACCCGCTTCCTGGACGCCGTCCACCCCGGAGTCGTCGTCAACTGCGCCGGCGCCACCCGGGGCGGGGCCCGCGACCTGACCCGCCACAACACCGTCGCCGTCGCCACGGTCTGCGAGGCGATGCGGCGCAGCGGCTGCACCGCCCGGCTGGTCCAGGTCGGCTGCTCGTCGGAGTACGGGCCCTCGCAGCCCGGCTCGTCCACGGCCGAGGACGCGATCCCGCGCCCCGGCGGCCCGTACGGCGTCAGCAAGCTCGCCGCCACCGAACTCGTCCTCGGCTCCGGCCTCGACGCCGTCGTGCTGCGGGTCTTCTCGCCGGTCGGACCCGGCACCCCGGCCGGCTCCCCGCTCGGCCGGCTCGCCGAGGCGATGCGCCGCGCCATGCAGTCGGGCGACGGCGAGCTGAAGCTCAGCGGCCTCGGCGTCCAGCGCGACTTCGTCGACGTCCGGGACGTCGCCCGCGCCGTGCACGCCGCGTCGCTCTCCGCCGCCCAGGGCGTCGTCAACATCGGCACCGGCCGCGCCGTGCGCCTCCGTGACGCCGCCGCGGTCCTCGCCAAGGTCGCCGGATACGCGGGCGCGCTCCACGAACTGGACACGCCCCCCGCCCGGCTGCCCATCGGCGCCCCCCGCACGTCCGCCGAATCGGTCATGGAACACCTCTCGGCCACACCGTCCCCCTACCCGGACGGCTGCGGTGCCTGGCAGCAGGCCGACGTCCGCACCGCCAGGGACCGGCTCGGCTGGCGTCCCCGGATCAATCTGGAGGAGTCCCTCGCCGACATCTGGATGGAGGCGGCGTGCCGTATCTGACCAGTACCGGCACCGCCCGCCGCACCAGCGGTGCCGAACAGCTCGGCTTCGGCGTCCCCGGCTGCGCGCACCCGCTGCTCGCACCGGTCGAATGGGCCGAGCTCGCCCGCCCCGGCACCCCCTTGCACTGGGCCGTCCTCGACATCGACAACGGCCCCGGCACCCGCCCCGACCCGCACTGCCTGGAAGCGGCGGGCCGGCTCCGCAACGCCCGGGAGCGGGCCGTCCACGGCGAGGAGTCGCAGGACTCGGTGCGCGCGTCGGCCGGCCGGCTGCTGGGACAGCTCGATCTGGCGTACGGCAACCGGCCCTTCGGTGAGCTGATCGCCGACGCGCGCTCCTACCTGGACTGGTACCGGGTCGACGGCTTCTACCTCGACCGCTGTCCGGCCGAGCGCCCCGACCTCCCGGCGGTCCGCCGGCTCACCGGCACGCTCGCCGCCCTCCTGGAGGAGAGCGACAGCGGGCAGGACGGCGGGCACCTGGTGCTCGGGCACGACACCCATCCGTATCCGGGCTACGCGGAGGCCGCCGACCAGCTGGTCACCTTCCGCGGGGCGTGGACCGACTACCGCTGGTCGCAGGTGGCGGAGTGGACGGCCGGCTATCCGCCCGGCCGGTTCGCCCACTTCGTCCACGGTGTCCCGCGCACCCACCTGGAGGAGGCGATGCGCATCGCCCGCTGGCAGGGCGCCGGGACGATCTTCTTCACGGACCGCACCGGTGAGACGGATCCGGCGAACGGGCGCGGACAAACCGATCCATTCGCGACTCTGCCCAGGTACTGGGACGAAATCGTCTCGCGGATCGGACCTGGTATCTCGGAATGAGAAGGGGCGTGGCAGTGTTACGGCAAGAACAACCGTACGTAGTCGAAGTACGTAGAAACCGACCACCTGCATTGTTGAGGTTCCTGTGTCGCTGCCACCCCTGGTCGAGCCAGCTGCTGAGCTCACCGTCGACGAGGTCCGCAGGTACTCCCGCCACCTGATCATCCCGGATGTCGGGATGGACGGGCAGAAGCGGCTGAAGAACGCGAAGGTGCTCTGTGTGGGCGCCGGCGGTCTCGGCTCGCCGGCGCTGATGTACCTGGCCGCCGCCGGTGTCGGAACGCTCGGCATCGTGGAGTTCGACGAGGTCGACGAGTCGAACCTGCAGCGGCAGATCATCCACAGCCAGGCCGACATCGGCAAGTCCAAGGCCTTGTCGGCCAAGGAGACCGTGCAGGGGATCAACCCCCTGGTGAACGTGATCCTTCACGAGGAACGGCTCGAAGCCGAGAACGTGATGGAGATCTTCGCCCAGTACGACCTGATCGTGGACGGCACGGACAACTTCGCCACCCGCTATCTCGTCAACGACGCCGCGGTCCTGCTGAACAAGCCGTACGTCTGGGGCTCCATCTACCGGTTCGACGGCCAGGCGTCCGTCTTCTGGTCCGAGCACGGCCCCTGCTACCGCTGCCTCTACCCGGAGCCGCCGCCCCCCGGCATGGTTCCGTCCTGCGCCGAGGGCGGTGTCCTGGGCGTGCTCTGCGCGTCCATCGGCTCCATCCAGGTCAACGAGGCCATCAAGCTGCTCGCCGGCATCGGCGACCCGCTCGTCGGCCGGCTGATGATCTACGACGCGCTGGAGATGCAGTACCGCCAGGTCAAGGTCCGCAAGGACCCCGACTGCGCGGTCTGCGGCGAGAACCCGACCGTCACCGAGCTCATCGACTACGAGGCCTTCTGCGGCGTCGTGTCCGAGGAGGCCCAGGAGGCGGCGCTCGGCTCCACGATCACTCCCAAGCAGCTCAAGGAGTGGATCGACGCGGACGAGAAGATCGAGCTGATCGACGTCCGTGAGCCGAACGAGTTCGAGATCGTCGCGATCCCCGGCGCCAAGCTGATCCCGAAGAACGAGTTCCTGATGGGCAACGCCCTCCAGGACCTCCCGCAGGACAAGCGCATCGTCCTGAACTGCAAGACCGGTGTCCGCAGCGCGGAGGTCCTCGCCGTCCTCAAGTCGGCGGGCTTCGCCGACGCGGTGCACGTCGGCGGCGGCGTGATCGGCTGGGTCAACCAGATCGAGCCCGAGAAGCCGGTGTACTAGAGCACGCACGCACACACGAAGGGGCCGGTCCGCACTCACGCGGACCGGCCCCTTCGTCATGTGCCCGCCCGCTACGAACAGGTCTTGCCGTCCGCCGGCACCTTCCCGTCCAGGAAGTACGCGTCCACGGTCGACGTCACACAGCCGCTCCCGCCGTAGGCGCCGTGCCCCTCGCCCTTGTTGGTGAGCAGGATGCCGACGCCCTCGCCGAGCTCGTCCGCCATCTTCCGCGCACCCTCGTACGGTGTCGCCGGGTCGCCCGTCGTCCCCACGACCAGGATCGGACCGGCACCCGGCGCGCTCGCCTCCGGGGTGTCGTGCTCGCCCTTCACCGGCCAGTCCGCGCACCAGCCCGCGGTGTCCCAGGCCAGGAACGGGCCGAAGACCGGGGACAGCTTCGCGAACTCCGGCACGATCGCCCTCGCCTCGGCGGCCGTCGGCCGGGCCGTGGTGTCCGCGCAGGAGATGGCCCGCTGGGAGTGGTTCTGGGTGTCGTAATGGCCCTTCTCGTCACGGCCGTTGTACGAGTCGGCGAGCTGCAGCAGCATGCTGCCGGTGCCGTCCTCCGCCTCGTCCAGGGCCTGGGTGAGCGTGGGCCAGCTGGACTTGGAGTACAGCGGCAGCACGATGCCGGTGATCGCCAGCGACTCGTTGAGCTCGCGGTCCGTCCCCGTCGGCAGCGGCTCGGCGTCGATCCGCTTCAGCAGCGCCGCGATGCGCCGGGTGCCCGCCTTCGGGTCCTGGCCGCGGTCCTTGAGGTAGTTCTCCAGCGCCCGCTGGAAGCCGGTCGTCTGGTTACGGGCGTGGCCCACGGTGTCCGCGGTGGGGTCGACGACCGCGTCGAAGACCGTGCGGCCGACGTTCTTGGGGAAGAGGTGCGCGTAGGTGCCGCCCAGCTCGGTGCCGTACGACATCCCGAAGTACGTCAGCTTCCTGTCGCCGAGGACCGCACGGATCAGGTCCATGTCCCGGGCGGCGTTCGTCGTGCCGACGAACGGCAGGACCTTCCCGGAGCGGCGCTCGCAGCCGGCCCCGAAGGCGGCGCCGTCCTTCATGAACGCCGCCTCCTCGGCCGCGGTGTCCGGCGTCATGTCGATCTTCCGGTTGGTGCTGTCCTGCTCCCGGTCGGTGCGGCACCGCACCCCGGCGCTCGCGGCGACCCCGCGCGGATCGAAACCGACCAGGTCGTAGCGGGTGTTGAGGGACCCGTACGAACCGGCGGCGCGCGGCAGGATGGAGACCCCCGAACCGCCGGGACCACCGAAGTTGAACAGCATCGAACCGAGCCGGCGCCCCTTGTCCCGCGCCTCCTTGCGGATCAGCGCGATCCCGATCGTGTCCCCGTCCGGCTTCGCGTAGTCCAGCGGCACGTCGACCGTCGTGCACCGCCAGGCCGAGCCCGGCGCACTGCCGCCCTCGGGGGCCTTGCAGCGCTTCCACTCCAGCCGCTGCGAGGTGAGGGACGCGGGCAGCGGCGGCAGTCCGCCGGCGGTGGACGCAGGGGTGGCGGACGACGGGGCGGCTGCGCTGGTCTGCGCCTGTTTCCCCGGCTTGTCGTCCGTGCCGCCCCCGCAGCCGGCGAGCGCTCCCGTCAGCATGACTGCGGCGACGACCAGCGCCCCGGTGCGTGTGTGTGCGACCACGTGTGGGTCCCTCCCCGATGTACCCGGCCTGCGAAGTGCGCAGGGCGCCCATGCTAGGGCGTGCCGGCGGTCACGGCCGTCGCCCTCCCGCGCCGCCGCCGGTCTGCTGGACCACGAGGCAGGACCAGGTGAATCCGCCCCCGCCGGTGAGCAGCAGGGCGAACTCCCCGGGCTCCAGCAGACGTTGTGCGGTGATGTCCGTGAGGTTGGCCAGCGGGTCGCCGCAGCCCAGGTGGCCGGTCCGCGCGCCCAGGTGCAACGGCTGCGCCGTCAGCAGCTCCTGGATGACCGGCAGGTACATCAGGCCGAGGACCTTGGGGCCGAGCCGGGGCAGTGCGACGTACCGGATCCGTGGGTCGTCGGCGTTCAGGCCCGCTTCCGACAGCGACTGCAGCAGGACGGCGCGCACCGCTTCGGGGCCGGTCTTGGCGAACAGGTCCATGCCCCCGGACTCGATGAAGGCCCGCTTGGTCCGGCGGATGTCCAGGGGGCGGCCGTGGTCGAACGGGGCGGAGCTGAACGCGTCGGCGCCGCGGTACATGGACTCCATGTCGGGAGCCGCCCGCAGCGCGTGGGAGATCAGCCGGAGGCCGTTACCGGAACGGCCGAGGACGGCGGCGGTCGCCCCGTCCCCGTAGGCGACCTGGTAGTCGCCGCGCCAGCGGTCGAATCCGGTCGGGCCGAACCGGTCGGCGGTCGTCACCAGGGCGGTGCCGTACGAAGGGTCGGCCGTGAGGTGGGCCGCGGCCGTGTGCAGGGCCATGGCGCCGGCGTGGCACATCTGCTGGATGCCGAAGGGGAGGGCGTTCCTGGCTCCGATCCGGTCGGCCACGTAGTGGGCCGGGGACCAGAAGTCGTGGCCCTGGTGATAGATCCAGTTGTGCACCAGCAGGCCGACGTCGGCGGGCCGGACACCCGCGCCGTCCAGGGCGCGCCGGCCGGCCAGTACCGCCATGTCGGGGGCCGACTCCCGGTGGGAGACCGGCACTTCGACCACCCCCGCGGCGGCCGGGATCTCCGGGTCCAGGACACCGTCGGCCACCAGCGCGTATCCGCTCTCGGTGGTGGCGGGCAGCCAGGTGGCGGTTGCTTCGATGGTCAGACCGTCGCTGAAGCGCATACAGGTTCCCCCGTTCTGGGCTCCGCCCATTGGGGCGCGGCCCCGGACGGGCCGTCGCAGTCCGACAGACCGGCGGGGCGGGGCCGCGGATACACCCGGGCCCAGGTGTACGTGACACGGGGTCCGGGCGCTCTGTGTCCATGGGCTCCGCCGCGTGCGGGCCCGCAGGAGCGGTACCCGGCGAGCGAGAGGGACGGATTCATGGTGGCGAGCACACGTACGGCGGCCGAGGTGTGGGACGGCTGGCTGGAGATGTGGAACGAGGACCCACAGGCCGCACACAAGATCATCGGTGCCGAGTACCGGCTTCACCTGCCGACGGCGGGGGCGACGATCGATCCGGCCACGATCCGGGACGCCGCCTCGATGGCGGACTGGGTGAGCGGCTTCACGGGGAAGTTCGATGGCCTGCGGTACGAGACGGACTTCGGGCCGGTGGCCGACGGTGAGCTCGCGGTCTGCCGCTGGTTCGGCACCGCGACCTGCCTGGGCCGGACCGGCTGGCCGTCGGACGTGCCCGGCAAGCGGATCACCTGGGTCGGCGTGGACATCCTGCGCATCGTCGACGGTCTGATCGTCGAGGCGTGGACGCAGGGAGCGGAGACGGGCGAGAGGCCGCGGTCCGCCGCCTGACCCGGCGGGGACGGGACGGGAGGGGCCGCCCTCCCGTCCCGCGGGACCGGCCCTCCGGGGTACGGGCGGCAGCCCGTCGGTCACGTCAGCCGGACCAGCTCTCCACGGGGAGGGACGCCACGCAGGCCTTGGCCCACGGTTCGTCCAGGTTCCATAGATCCATGGCAGCCATATCGTTCAGCATCATGCCCAGAGCCAGAAACCGTTTCACCGTGACGTCATCGGCTCCGGAATTCTCCTGAATCGTATTCCACATGCGCCCGAATCCCGTTTGCACGGCGCTTCGGATCTTCGGGTCGTCGGAGGCGGCGAAGCCGTGGAGCTGAATCAGGAGGAATATCCGGTCGCGCACGAGTGAGCGATATCGGTCGCCCATGGCCACGAGGGCTTCGACCCCTTCAAGGCCTTCTGCCGCCTCATTGAAGGAGGCGACGATCCGGTCGAAGGAATCTTCCACGACAAAGATGAAGAGACCCTTCTTGGTGCCGAAGATTCGAAACACGTAGGGCTGGCTGATGTCTGCTTTGCGGGCGATCGTCTCCACCGAGGTGCCGTAATAGCCCCCGCGGGAGAACTCTTCGGAAGCAATTTGCAGAATCTGCTTGCGGCGCTCTTCGCCCGTCATTCGGTCCATGGTTCACATGAAACCACGCGACGGGGCCGGGGCGATCGGCAGCGGGCCGCCGATCTCGTTGACTGAGTAGTTAGTCACTGCTACCTTGATGGCGTTGCCAGCCGAGCGAGGGAGAGGGAAGACATGACTCAGACCGCAGGGGACGCGGTCCCCGCCGAGAGCGTGGCGGCACCGCCACCGGAGTCCGCGGCGGACGTGCGGCGCCGCAAACTGGTCTTTCTCGTGGTGTGCGCGGGGTTCGTCATGTCGAGCCTCGACATGATGATCGTCAACGTCGCGTTCCCCGCCCTGGAGGCCGACTTCAGCGGCAGCACGGCGGCCGGCCTCTCCTGGACGCTGAACGCCTACTCGATCGTGTTCGCCGCAGCCCTCGTCCCGGCCGGACGGCTCTCGGACCGTTCCAGCCGAAAGGGTGGCTTCCTCCTCGGCCTGGGACTGTTCACCCTCGCCTCGGCGGCGTGCGCGGCATCCCAGGGCGTGCCCATGCTGGTCGCGGCCCGGGTGCTGCAGGCCGTGGGAGCGGCGGCGATGGTCCCCACCTCGCTCGGCCTGCTGCTCGCCACCTATCCCGCGGAGCGGCGCGGCGGCGCCGTACGGGCCTGGACGGCGGTCGGCGGCGTCGCCGCGGCGCTCGCCCCCATCGTCGGCGGCGCGCTCGTCAATCTCGACTGGCGCTGGATCTTCCTCATCAACCTGCCGTTCGGCATCGTCGCGCTCCTGGTCGGACGCCGTGTGCTGCCCACCGCCACGCAGTCCGAGCGCGGGCCGCTGCCCGACCTGCTCGGATCGCTCCTGATCGTCCTCGCGGTCGGCGCCGCCTCCCTGGCGCTGATCAAGGCGCCCGAATGGGGCTGGGGCTCCGCGCGGGTGCTCGGCAGCTTCGCCCTGACGGTCGTCTGCCTGGCCGAGTTCTTCCGGCGCTCCGCCCGGCACCCCAACCCCGTGGTCGCCTTCTCGCTCCTGCGCGTCCGGTCCTTCAGCCTGGCCAACCTCACGGCGCTCGTGTTCAACTCCTGCTTCGGCGCGATGCTGTTCTCGTTCATGCTGTGGTGCCAGAACGTCTGGGGGTACTCCGCGCTGGAGACCGGGCTCGCGCTCGCACCCGGCACCTTCCTGATGCCGGTGATGGCCATGTCCACGGGCCGGCTGGTGAAGAGGTTCGGGGCCGCCACGGTCGTGGTCATCGGCTGCGCCCTGCTCGCCGCGGGCGTCCTGTGGTGGGGTATCGCCGCACAGAGCGAACCCGACTACGTCACGATGCTGCTGCCCGGAGCCCTGCTGACCCCGGTCGGCACCATCCTCGGCACGACCGCCCTGGTCGGCCTGGTCACCAAGGACCTGCCGCCCGCGTCCTTCGCCACCGGTTCCGCCGTCAACATGATGGTCCGGCAGGTCGGGCTGGTCATCGGCATCTCGGTGTTCATCGCCGTGCTCGGCACCCCCGGCGCGGGATCCGCCACCGTGGACGCCTTCCGGCACGCATGGTTCATCGCGGCCGGCATCGGCATCCTCGCCCTGCTCGTCGGGCTCACCCTGACCAGGCGCACCGGCCCGGCGGACGCCGCCGCGTAACACCCCACGACCGCCGCCCGGATCCCGGAACCCCCGTCCGGGTCCGGGCGGCTTCCTTCTGCCCGCAGCACCTGCCGAATGCCTCCCGGCCTCCTGTATCCACCACGCCGGCACGCGGCTCTGTAGGTCTGTCAGCGTGCGGCGGAAGAAGGAGATCAGGACATGAGGTTCGAGGGCGGACTGGGAGTGAAGGCGGTCACCACCTGGCTGCCCGGCACCACCGAGACCACGGGGGCACAGGTGGCCGCGGGCCGTCTGACCGAGGAGCGCGGGAGGCAGCTGGGCGTCACGGAACTGCCCGTGACCGCGGAGCTGGCGGCACCCGAGATGGCCGTGCGGGCCGGCCGCAGGGCCCTGGCCCGGGCGGGCTGGGATCCGGAGAGGGTCGGCTTCCTCGCCCATGCGCGGGTCTTCCACCAGGGCCACGAGAAGTGGTCGTACGCGCACTACATAGCGAGCGAGCTGGGCCTGCCCTCCACGGCGCTCCCCTTCGGGATCGAGGCGCTGTGCACCGGCGGCGCCACCGGACTCCTCCTCGCCGCCACCCAGCTCGTCGGCGACCCCGCGCTGACCGGCGCGCTGGTCACCACCGCGGAGCGGTACTACGCCCCCGAGTGGGACCGCTGGAGCATGCACTCCGACATCGGATACGGCGACGGCGCGACCGCCGCCCTGCTGCACCGGCGCGACGGCGGCCGGGACGATCTGAGACTGCTGTCCCTGACCCACTCGACGGCCAGCCGCCTGGAGGGGATGGAGCGCGGCAACCGTCCCTTCACCCAGGTACCGATGCAGGACCGGAAGACCTGGGAGACGAACGCCGAGCGGAAGGACTTCTACGAGGCGGTGGGCAAGGAGGCCTTTCCGGAGGCCGCGCGCGTCCATGTCCGCGCCTCCCTGCTCCAGGCCCTGGAGGAAGCGGGCCTGGAGGGGGACGACCCGCGCATCCGGCTGTTCACGATGCCCCGCATGGGGCCCCGGCTGGTCGACGTGATGTACGGCTCCGTGGCGGGCCTGCTCAAGGCGGAGACCGTGCTGCTGGGGGGCAGGACGGGGCACCTGGGCGCGGGCGACATGCTCGCGAACATGGCCGACATCGTCACCCACCGGATGCTCATGCCCGGCGAGTTCGCCGTGGTCGCGGGCGCGGGCGGGGGCTTCACCTGGTCCACCGCGGTCGTCCAGGCCCCCGAGGAATAGCCCCGGACCCGCCCATGCAGGAAAACCCCGTGAGCCGCTCTCGCGGGAAGGAGAGGACGTACATGAATCACCCCGCGCACCCCCGTGCGGCGAACCGGATGGTGGTCGGTATCAGTGGCGCCACCGGCATCGCCTACGGCATCCGCGCCCTGCAGGCCCTCGGGGCGGCGGGCATCGAGACCCACCTGGTGATGTCGCGGTCGGCGCGGCTGACACTCGCGTACGAGAGCGATCTGACCGTCGCCCAGGTGCAGGAACTGGCGGACTTCCACTACTCGCCCGAGGACGTGGGCGCACCCGTCGCCAGCGGTTCGTTCCGCACCCGCGGCATGATCGTCGCCCCCTGCTCGATGAAGTCGCTCGCGCAGATCGCCGTCGGCACCTGCGACACCCTGCTCGCCCGCGCCGCCGACGTGACGCTCAAGGAGCGCAACCGGCTGGTGCTCATGGTGCGCGAGACGCCGCTGACGCTCACGCATCTGCGCAACATGACGACGGTGACGGAGAACGGCGGCATCGTCGCACCTCCCGTCCCGGCCTTCTACACGCGTCCCGCCGGCCTCCAGGACGTGATCGACCAGTCCGTCGGCCGGGTGCTCGACCTGTTCGGCATCGACACCGGGGCCTTCCCGCGCTGGGGTGAGGCCGCACCGCCGGCCGGCGCGACGACCGCGGACGGCACCGCCGCCGTCACGACACGACAGCTCGACAAGAGCGCGATCCACGCCTGAGGACACGTATATGACGAAACATCTGACCAGCCTGCGCGACTACCTCGACGCGCTCCGCGAACTGGGCGACGTACGGGAACTGCACACGCCGGCGGACACCCACCTGGAGATCGGTGCGGTCATCCGCCGCAGCGCCGAGAACCGCGACCAGGCCCCGCTGTTCACCTCGGTCAAGGGGTACGCGCCGGGCTTCCGGGTCCTCGGGGCACCCGGCGCGCTCAGCTCCGTGCCCGGATCGCGCTGGGCCCGGGTCGCCCTCTCCCTCGGCCTGGCCGCGGACGCGCACCCCCTGGAGATCGTCGGGGAGCTGACGGCCGCGCGCGGCCGCGAGCCCGTCGCGCCGGTCGTCGTCGACTCGGGCCCGTGCCAGGAGAACGTTCTCCTCGGCGACGACGCGACCCTGGACTCCTTTCCCGTCCCCCTCATCCACGACGGTGACGGCGGCCGCTACATCAACACCTGGGGCGCCATCGTCGTGCGGACCCCCGACGGCAGCTGGACCAACTGGTCCATCGCCCGCGTCATGATGATCGACGGCCGTCGCATGGCGGGCATGGTCCGGCCGCTCCAGGACGTCGGGAAGATCTTCGCGATGTGGCGCGAACGCGGCGAGCCCATGCCGTTCGCCCTGGTCCAGGGCGCCGAACCGGCCGTGCCCTTCGCCTGCGGCATGGGACTGCCGTCCGGGACCGACGAATCCGGTTACCTGGGCGCCCACTTCGGTGAGCCGCTGGAACTCGTGCGCTGCAGGACCGTGGACCTGGAGGTGCCGGCCACCGCCGAGATCGTCATCGAGGGCCACGTCTCCCTCGACGAGACGGCGCCGGAGGGCCCGATGGGGGAGTACGCCGGCTACCTCACCGGACGGGCCAACCCCTGGCCCGTCTTCCACATCAGCGCCATCACCCACCGCGACGACCCGATCCTGCCCGTCGTCTCGGCCGGGAAGCCGGTCGAGGAGGACCACACCGCGGTCGGCGTCACCTACTCGGCCGAGGCCCTGTACCAGCTGCGCGCGGCAGGGATCCCCGTCACCGCGGCCTGGATCGTGCCCGAGACCGCCATCAACCTGCTGGCCGTGACCGTCCCGCGGGACTGGCGCGAACGTTCCGCCTTCACCAGCACCCGCATGCTCACCCAGGCCGTCGCCCAGGTGGCACTGCGTCCCAAGGTCGGCTACTGGGTCACCCGGATCATGGTCCTGGACGACGACATCGACCCCACCGACCTGCGCGACGTGATGTGGGCGTTCCACACCCGCAGCCACCCCACCCGGGGCCAGCTCCTCATCGAGCACCAGAAGGTCACGCCCCTGCACGTCTTCTACTCCCGCGACGAACTCGTCGACGGGGGACCGAAGATCGCGTACGACTGCCTCCTCCACCCCGACGAGGACAAGCGCGCCCGCAGCACCGCCTTCAAGGACAACTTCTCCGCCGACATCCAGGCCCGTGCCCTCGCCATCTGGGAGAACCGATGACCGCCACGCACGCCGCTTCCCCCTCCGCCGGTACCGACGACGCGCAGCGGCGCCTGGTCATGGTCAGCGGCGGCAGCCGCGGCATAGGCCGGGCCGTCGCCGTGCACCTCGCCGCGCAGGGGTACGACATCGCGTTCTGCGGGCGCTCCGCGTCCGCGGCCGCGGAGGAGACCGCGGACCTGGCGCGCGCGCAGGGGGCCGCCGTCTTCCACGAACCGTGCGACGTCACGGACCACGAGGCGGTCGAGACCTTCGTCAAGCGGGCGGAGGGGGAACTCGGCCCGGTGTACGGGCTGGTGAACTCGGCCGGGATCGTCAAGGACAACCACCTGGTGATGATGCCCGTCGCCGACTGGACCTCGGTCATCGACACCAACCTCACCGGCACCTTCAACTTCTGCCGGACCGTGGGCTTCGGCATGCTCAAGCGGCGGACCGGCGCGATCGTGAACATCTCCTCGGTGGCCGGCGTCTACGGCCACGCCACCCAGGCCAACTACGCTGCCTCCAAGGGAGGCGTGAACAGCCTCAGCCGTACGCTCGCCAAGGAGCTCGCCCGGCAGGGCATCCGGGTCAACGTCGTGGCCCCGGGCTTCATCGAGACGGACATGACGGACGGACTGAGCGCCAAGGCGCGCAAGGACGCACTGGCCGCGGTGCCGCTCCGCCGCTTCGGAACGGCCCAGGAGGTCGCGGACCTCACCGGGTTCCTGCTGTCCGACAAGGCGTCCTACATCACGGGGCAGGTCCTCCAGGTCGACGGAGGCGTGGCGTTGTGACCGTGCCGCACCCGGCGGTGGCCCCGGCAGGACCGCACATCTGGTGGTTCACCGTGCCGCCGCCGGGTGCGGACACGGCGGCGGCCGAGCGGCTGCTCGGCCCCCGGCAGCGGGAGCGGGCCGCACGGCTCCGCCGGCCCCTGAGCCGGCACCGCAAGATCATGGCCCACGCGGCCCTGCGCGTCCTGATCGCGGCGCGGCTGGGCGGCGAACCCGGGGAACTCGAACTGGGGCGGGCCGTCTGCCCGGAGTGCGGCGGGCCCCACGGGCGCCCCTTCGTGGCAGGTGCGCGGGGCTTCGAGTTCTCGATGGCACACACCGGCGACGAGGCCGTCTACGCCTTCGCGGACGAGCCCGTGGGAGTGGACGTGGAGAACGGCCGGGTGGCTGAACGCACCGTCCGCACGGTCGCCCGATGGCTGCCGCCCGGGCAGCGAACCCTGCTGGACACACTGCCCGAGGCCGAACGCTCCGCGGCGTTCGCCCGGCTGTGGGTGCGCACGGAGGCGTTGGCGAAGGGGCGGGGGACGGGGCTCGCGCACGGACTGGGCGCCGCTCCGGACGCGTCCGCGGAGCCGCGGTGGCGGCTCGTGGACCTCCGGGCGCCCGACGGCCTCGTCGCCGCCCTCGCCGTACCGGCGCGCGACGCGACAGCGCCGCCCCGGCCGCGGAGCGGTAGATTGCCGGCGGCGTCCGTCATCGACGCCGCCGGGAGGGCTCGGGCCCCCGGCCGGGCCGCACGAGCCCGGCACGATCCGAACCCGGCACCCGACAACGGCGGAAGGGCACACGATGCGAGGCAGTGACTCCGCACGGCACGCGGAGAGCGACGAGGACGCGGCTCTGGAGGCACTGCGCACGGCGCTGGGCCGGCCGCCGCTCGCCCTGGTGGCCGAGATCGCCTCGTGGCCCGCGCCGGGAACCGCCCCCGCCCCGGAGGACGCCGAGGGCGACGCCGGTCGGGCGCCCGCCCGGACGGACGCTGTCACACCGGTGCAGCGCACGCCTCACTGACGGCCTCCCGCCTGCGCAACTGCTCCGCGAGACGGTGCAGCGCCCGGCCGCGCAGCGGACCCACGGAACCCCGGGCGATGCCGAGACGGCGGCTGACCTCGTCGTAACCGGGAGCCGGATCGGCGCTGAGCAGCGCCAGCAGCCGCTGGTCGCGGTCGGGCAGCTCGGCCAGGGCGACCAGAACCTCCGCGTCGCGCTCCCGGGCCAGCAGGGCGTCCTCCGGACCGGGCTGCGCCACCACGGGCCGTTCCAGACTTCCCGCGTCGCCCACCGGCACGTACCGCCCCGAGCGTTCGTACTGCTTCAGGCTCTCGCGGCGCGCACACGTCGTGAGCCAGGCCGGAAACCGCTCCGGCGTGTGCATCCCGGGAAGGCTCTGGTAGACCCGCAGCCAGGTCAGCTGGAACACCTCCTCGCAGTCGGCGGAGCTGAGCCGGTGCGAGCGGGCGACCGTCCACACCAGGGGGGCGTACCGCTCGACGAGAGCCGCCCAGGCGGTCTGTGAACCGGAGAGGCACGCGGCGACCAGTGCGCCGGGGCTGCCGGGAGCCCCGGCGGCCGTGCGTGCCGGCGGTATCGGTGTCGATGACATGGGCTTCCTTCCTGCGTCGGGAGTGGTGCGCGGGGGCCGGTGCGGTCCGCACCGGCCCCCACGGGTGCGGACCGGTCAGCCGGCGGACCCGTCCAGGTCCAGCACGGCGCAGCCCACCAGCCCGTCCACGGACAGCGAGGTGATGACGGCCGTGCCGCCGCGGGCGCCGCCGTCCGCCGGCTCAGGGGCGAGTACCGCGGCGACCTGCAGCAGCCCGTCGGCGCTGAGGCACTCGCCGACCGTCTCCTTGACCCGCACGACCCGGCCGGGCAGCGCGCCCAGCGCCCGGACCACGGCACGCTCCTCCAGCCGCTCCAGGCCGGTCCGGCCGGTGGCGCCCAGCGAGACGGTGGTCACCTCGGCGGGGGACCTGCCGCTGCGCTCCAGAGCCGTGCCGATCACGGAGACCAGCCCGGCGGCCAGGCCGGTACGCGTCGCGAACCCGGTCTCGCACGCCAGGACGCGGGCGAGCGCCGGCCGCCCCGCGGCCCCGGCCACCTCCTCGGGCTCGACCATGAGGGCCGCCGCACCCTCGCCCACCGGTGCGGCGGCGGCGAGCGCACCGGACCGGTGCCACCCCCATGCCGTCTGCGGGGAGAACTCCTCCACGCCGGCCACCAGCAGACGGTCGGCCTGTCCCTGGCGCAGTGCGTTGCGGGCGTAGCGCAGGGCCTGCACCCCCGCCAGATGACCGCCGGCCAGCGTGGCGTTCACCCCGCGCAGCCCGTGCCGGATGGCGATCTGGCCGGCCGCGCAGTTCATCACCGTGTTGGGGAACAGGCTCGGGTTCACCAGGTAGGGGCGCTCCTGGCGCAGCGTCTCCAGTGAGTACTCGCTGGAACTGCGGATGCTCCCGGTGGTGGTGCCGAGCACGACCCCGGTGCGCTCGCCCACCGGCTCCGCCAGCGAGTCCAGGGCCAGCCGGCAGGCCACCAGCCCGAGTTTGGTCGTACGGTCCAGATGGCGGACGCCCTTGCGGCCGATCAGTTCCGCGGTCCGCAGATCGGGAACGGTACGCACCGGCCGCGGCGGCGGGGTCTCGCCGTCGGGGACCGGCTCCGCGTGGACGGCGAGGGAACCGGACAGCGCCCGGCCCAGGGCTTCGAGGCCGAGCCCGGCCGGTGTCGCCACCCCCACCGCGGTGATGACGAGCGGGGTGACGGCGGGAGCCCGGCGGTCTGCGGTCACGGCCGCGGTGGCGGTACTCATGAGGCCCTTCCCAGAATGGTGATGGCGTTGTTCCCGCCGAAGGCGAAACCGTGGTTCTGCACCACCCGGGGACGGGCGGCCCGTGCCGAGACCGGTACGGGATCGACGCCGGGGCCGAGAGCGGGATCCACCTGCTCCACCCCCGCGGTCGGCGGCAGGAAGCCCTCGTACAGCGCCTGGCAGCAGATCAGCGCACCGAAGCCGCTGGCCGCGCCCATGGTGTGACCGATCATCGACTTGATGGAGCTGATCGGCGGGATGCGGTCACCGAACACCTCACGGGCGGCGCTGACCTCCGTGGCGTCGTTCGTGCGGGTACCGGTGCCGTGGGCGCATATGTAGTCGATGTCCTCGGGCGTCACGCCCGCACTGCGGTGCGCCGCCCTGATGCACGAGGCGATGCTGGTCGGGTCCGGGTGGACCATGTGCTCGGCATCGCAGTTGACGCTGTAGCCGAGCACCTCGGCGTAGATCCGGGCGCCGCGTGCGACGGCACGGTCGTAGGGCTCCACGAGCAGCGCGACCCCGCCCTCCGCCGTGAGGATCCCGGAACGGTCCGCGTCGAAGGGGCGGCAGATCTCCTCCGCCAGGGCGCCGAGCCGGTAGAACCCCGCGTGCGCCCACCGGTTCAGCGAGTCGGCACCGCCGGCCAGCATGTAGTCGGCCTCGCCGCTCGCCACCATGTCGTAGGCGTAGCCCAGCGCGTAGTTGCTGGCCGAGCACGCGGTGGCGAGCGTCAGCGCCTCACCCGAGAGGCCCAGTTCGCTGTTGACCGCGGCGGCGATCCGGCCTGCCGGAACGGCGCCGACCCGCTCGCCGGGCAACGACTTGAGACCGTCCGCGGCCCAGGCGGCGACGAGTTCCTCGATGACCGCGGACTCGCCGCTGGTGGTGCCCATCACCGAACCGCTGCGGGCCCCGGCGAGTGCGGCCTCGGACAGATCCGCGTCCGCGACGGCGAGCCGGGCGGCCGACGCGGCGAACTGCGCGCTGCGCCCCCACTCCCCGGGCGCGATGCGGCGCAGCCACGCGGCGGGTTCGAACTCGTGCACCTCACCCGCGTACGTGTGGGGGAAGCCGGTGGTGTCGAACCCGGCTATGGGGGAGGTGGTGCGGCGGCCGGCCCGGATGGAGGCCGTGAACGCGGCGGCGCCGATCCCGGCACTGCTCACCGCGCCCAGGCCGGTGATGACGACGCGGCGGTTCCCCGGTTCAGGCATCGGTACCCCCGACGAGGGACCGGGCGACCACGGCACGGACGCCGTCGAGGTTGCCCATCTCGGTGAGGTCGTCCTGGGGGATCGTGACACCGAGGTCCTTCTCGATGCGTGCCAGGATCTCGATGGCGAGCAGCGAGTCGGCGTCGTGGTCGTCGATGAAGCTGCTGGTGTCCGTGAGTTCGTCCGCGTCCAGCTCCAGGACCTCGATGACGATGTCCCGCAGCTGGGTGTCCTGCTCGGCGGTCAGGACGGTGGTGTCGGCGCTCATGGCGTCCGCCTTTCGTTCATGGGTGTGACAGGGGAAGTACGGGTGGTGCGGGGGCCGTAGGGCCCGTTCACGACGTGGGGTGGGGAAGGTGCACCGGCGCCGGGCTGCGGCCGCCGCGGTGGCGCAGGTTGACGGCGGACGCGCGGGCCAGGGCCACCGGGCTGAGGAAGCGCAGCGGGCCGATGATCCGGGACGCGAACAGGTGCATGTGGCGGGCCATGGACGCGTCACGCGCCGCCGCCGAGAACATCAGCCGCTCGAACGGGTTGAACGGCCGCGCCTTGGCGTAGTCGGCGGCCAGATGCTGGTGGCCGGCGAGCCCGCGGCGATGGCGGCGGGCGTACGCGGTGAGCGCCCGGTCGAGGTCACCGCGCCCGGTGACGGCGGGAGCGACCGCCTCGGCCAGCCACTGGGCCGACTGCAGGGCCCAGCCGACCCCGACCCCCCACAGCGGGTCGCTGGTGAGCGCGGCGTCCCCGATGAGGGCGACCCCCGGTGCGCTCGGCCGCCGGGAGTGCAGCGGGTAGTTGACCGTGCCGGTGATCTTGGTGATGCGCTCGGCGGAGTCGATCGCGGGACCGTCGGGCAGGGCGCGGACGAAGTCGAGATAGGCGCCCTCCAGGTCCTCGCGGAAGGCCGGCAGCCGCTTCTTGTCGGGGATCACCGCGACGACCGTGACCCCGTCGTCGTTCGGCATCGCGTACGCGACATCGGGCTCCAGGAACCAGGAGTGGGTGATGCCGTCACGCAGCGGGAGGTTCCTGAAGTGCGCGAAGTAGCTGAACCGCTCGTTCTCGTGAGACGTGGCGGGCATCCCGGCGAACCGTGCGACCGGCGAGTCCTTCCCGTCCGCGCCGACGACCAGCCGGGCGCGCAGCTCGTGCGGCCCGTCGGGCCCGGTCACCCGCACGCCTACGGTGCGCCCGGCCTCCCGGATCACCCCCGTCACCGCGTGACCGGCCAGCAGGTCCACGCCCGGTGTCGCCGCGGCGCTGGACCTGATCATCGGGTCGAGCGTGCTGCGGCGGATGTTGTACGCGTAGGGGAGTTCGGGTCCCGAGGGCGCGGCCTTGGGCTCGATCCACCCCCAACGGGTGTACCAGCGGGCCTCGTTGCGTACGGCTCCGGCCTTCTCCAGCTCGGGGACGAGCCCGAGCTCGTCGAGCACCGGGTAGGCGCAGGGCTGGAGGTAGTGGGTGCACAGCACCTTGTGGGCCGCGGGGTCCGACCGGCGCTCCAGCAGCGCCACGCGGACACCGCGCCGGGCGAGCATGATCGCGGCGGCGCTGCCGGCGACACTCGCTCCACTGATGATGACGTCGTAGTCGTGGTCTTCAGGCGCGGTCATGCACTGATCGCCTCCTCGTCGTTGTGGTACGGGGCTGTCTCCGCCAGGAAGGCGGAGATCTGCGCGGCCACCCGGTCCGGCTGCTGCAGCTGGCAGAAGTGGGTGAGTTCCGGGTCCTGGTGGAGCCGGATGTCCCGGACCGATGCCAGGAGTTCGTCGATCGCGGCCGGCGGGGCCGAGGGGTCGTGGGTGCCGCTGACGACCAGCACGGGCGCCGTGATGCGGTGCAGCGGCAGCTCGGGAGTGCGGCTGAGCATCGCGTAGAACTGCAGGAAGCCGTGGGGTTCCACGCGCTCGCGGACCTTGCTGATCATCACCTCGACGATGTCCGCGGGGATGCGTTCGGCGCGCGGTCCCAGCCGGGCCCGCAGCCCGTCGGCGAGCACCCCGCGGAAGCGGCCGATGGCCTCGTGGAAGAACCGGGCGTCCACCGGCTGGTCGTGGGGCCGGAAGACGGGTGCCACCAGCACGGTCGGAGCGCAGGGGCGCCCGGTACGGCGGGTGAGCAGTTCCAGCTGAGTCGTCGCGCCGAACGAATGGGCCACCACGGCGTCGGGGTGGGCGGGCAGCAGATCTAGGGCGCGTTCCAGCCAGGCGGTCGACGAACCCCGCTCCGCCCAAAGATGGCGGGAACCGTTGCGCCACGGCAGGTCGAGAGCCAACAGGCGCTCCCCGCCGGGCAGATGACCGGTCAGCGGGGTCCAGTCCGACCACTTCTCCTCGAAGCCGTGGACGAGGACGATGGTCGGGGCCCCGCATGTGCGGGCCGGGCGCTCCCAGACGCGCAGCGCCTCGCCGTCCACCTCGCGGTCCACGGCCAGCCGCCACGGGACACCCTGCGATGCCCCTTGCTCTGCCAGCAGCACTTGCCTCACCTCTCACCTCGGGGTCGGGCCGGTTGGGTAGGGACGATAGGGACACCCCGGGTTGCCGCCGAAGCGCGGTAGAGGCGGTGTGAAGCTCCGGAGAAGTCCTGATGGAGGCGGCGTTGAGCCGCGCTTCAGCCCAGGGACAGCCGTACGTCAGCCGCGCTGCACGCACGGGCACGGCGCCGCGTTGGTGATTTCTTTAACCGACCTTGAGGATCACTTCGCCGCAGTGGTCTCTACCTGCGGAAGTATCGTCAAATGCCCTGGAAGGCACGGCTGGTGGGCGTTTGACAAACCGGCCGACTGATTTTTAGAGTCCAAGTGACTGGTAACTAACGACTAGCTCGGGGGAAAGTCGATGGATGTCTTTGTGCTTGGATCATTCGATGTCCGAATATCGGGGGCCAGGATCACGCCGACCGCACTGAAGCCCGCCAAGTTGCTGGCGCTTCTGTCCATGAGCCGCGGGCAGCATGTTTCTCTGGCCGAATGTGTGCAGGAGCTGTGGGCGGGAGACGCCCCGCGTACTGCCGGAGCCGCCATCCACACATATGTGCGCAAGCTCCGTGAACTCATCGCCACGGCGATTCCCGGTGTCGACCCGAAGACCGTGATCTGTACACGGCCGGGCGGCTACCTCCTCAACCTGGCCCCGGGCGGCATCGATCTGGAGGAGTTCGTGCGCCTGGCCGAGCGCGGTCACCGAGCGGCCGCCCTGGGGGACGACGCCCTCGCCGCCGGCCGTTTCCGGCAGTCCCTGGCCCTGTGGCGCGGCCCGGTACTCGCGGACCTGCCGGCCGGTCCGATCCTGGCGATCCGCAAGAAGGAGCTGGAGGAGTACCGCAAGACGGCCCTGGACCGCTGCATCAGCGCGGAGCTCAGGATGGGGCGGCACTACGAACTCCTGGGTGAACTCGTGGCCCTCGCCGCCGACGACCGTACGCACGAGCCCCTCCATGCCCAGCTCATGCTCGCGCTGTACCGGGCCGGCCGCCGGGTGCAGGCGCTCGAGGTGTACCGCGAACTGCGGCACGAACTCTCCAGCCGCCTCGGCCTGGAGCCCTCCCCGCGGATCCAGGCGCTGCACCGCGCGATCCTCGCCTCGGACTGCTCGCTGCAGCGCGAAACGGGCGAGCGCACCCCGAGCCGCACGGCCTGAGGCTCCCGCGGGCCCCGGCGGGGCCGGGGCCGCGTGTATCCACGCGGCCCCGGCCCTGCTCTGTCCTCCCGTGCGGTGCCCGCGGACTCCTCCGACGGCGCCGCGCCGATGCGACGCCGTGACGGACGAGACAAGGGGTGCGGGGCGTGACTGATTTCGACACCAAGGTCCTGGTGGACCGGTGGCTGGCCATGTGGAACGGCGATCTGGCGATGGCGCAGCACATCATCGCGCCATCCGTGCGCGTTCATCTGCCGGCTTTCGGAATGCCGCCCGAGGAGGGCATCGACAACCCGGACCGGCTGGCGTCCTGGATCGCGCTGTTCCGCAGCTCCTTCTCGTCGGCCGGCTTCCGGTGCGAACTCGGGCCCTTCACCGACGGGGACCATGTGATCTCCCGGTTCCGGTTCACCGGCATCTGGGCCGGGGGACGCCCCGCCATGGCGACGGCACCACCCGGAACCGCGGTCGACTTCGCCGGCGTGGACACGTTGCGGATCGAACAGGGGCGGATCGCCGAGTACTGGCTGACGGACGACCAGCTCGACCTCTACGCACAACTGGGGGCGGTACGCGGGCTGGAACCGCAACCCGCGGGCCGTCCCTGAGGGCAGTCCCGCCGGTCAGGGCCATGGAGCCGACGGGGCACACCGGGGTGTGTACCGGTCACGAGCGCCGGCAAGGCCCGTGACCGGTACGCCTACCCGCAGACCGTGCCCGCCGCCGGCACCTTCCCGTCCAGCAGATAGCCGCCCACCGCCTTCTGCACACAGGCGTTGCCGCTGTTGTACGCGCCGTGCCCCTCGCCCCGGTACGTCATCTCCACTCCGACGCCCTCGCCCAGCTCCTCGGCCATCGCCCTCGCGCCCGCGTAGGGGGTCGCCGGGTCCCCGGTGTTGCCGATGACCAGGACGGGGGCCGCGCCCTCGGCGCTGACGTCCGGGGTGTCCCAGGCGCCCGCCACCGGCCAGCCGGTGCACGCCATCAGGCCCCAGCCGAGGTAGTCGCCGAAGACCGGCGAGGCGTCATGGAACTCCGGGAGCTTCGCCTTCGCCTCGTCCAGGGTGAACCGCTCCTTGGAGTCGGCGCAGTTGATGGCGGTGTTGGCCGCTGCCGAGTTGTCGTAGTGGCCGTCCTCGGAGCGGCCGTTGAGGGAGTCCGCGAGCGCGAGGAGCAGTCCGCCGTTCCCGCCGTCGGCCTCGTCCAGGCCCTGCTCCAGCAGCGGCCAGGTCTCCTTGGAGTAGAGCGCCGCCGCGATGCCGGTGGTGGCCTGGGTCTGGGTGAGCTTCCGTGAACCGAGCCCCGCCACCGGCTTCTTCTCCAGCCGGCCGAGAAGACCGGACACCCCCTGCTCGACCTCCTCGGCGGTGGATCCGGGCAGCTTGCAGGCGTCGCCGCGCTCCACGCAGTCCGCGGCGAAGTTGTCCAGGGCGAGCTGGAAGCCCTTGGCCTGGCCGAGGGAGGACTGCTCCGCGTCCTCGGTCGGGTCGACGACCGCGTCCAGGACCGACCTGCCGACGCTCTTGGGGAACAAGTGCGCGTAGACGCCGCCCAGTTCGGTGCCGTACGAGATGCCGAAGTAGTACAGCCTGTCGTCGCCGAGCACCTGGCGCATCAGGTCCATGTCGCGGGCGGCGTTCGTCGTCCCCACGAAGGGGAGCTCCTTGCCCGAGTTCTTCTCGCAGGCCGCCGCGTACGTCTTCGTGTCCTCGGTGAACGCCTTCTCCTCCGCCGCGTCGTCCGGCGTCCCGTCGCCCTCGTACCGCGCGTCCAGCTGCTTGTCGCTCTCGCACTCCACGCCGTCGCTGTCGCCGACGCCGCGCGGGTCGAAGCTCACCAGGTCGTAGCGCGTGCGGAGCTTGTCGTACTCCGCGCCGAAGGCGGGCAGGGTGGCGACCCCCGAAGCGCCGGGGCCGCCGAAGTTGAAGATCAGCGAACCGATCCGCTTCTTCCCGTCGATCGCCTTCGCACGGACGAGCGCCAGGGAAATGGTCTTGCCGCCGGGGTCGGCGTAGTCGAGCGGGACATCCATGGACGAGCACTCCCAGACGGCCCCGCCCGGCAGCGGGGAGGGGGCCGCGCCACCGCCCTGCGCCTGGGAGGGGGCCGGGCATGGCTTCCACTTCAGCTGCTGGGATGCGAGGCCGGACGCGGTGGGGGCCGCGGCGGCGTCGGCGGCGACCGGGGCGCTGCTCGGCCGGCCGGCCGTGTCCTGGTCACCCCCGTCCGAGCAGCCGGCGAGCGGGAACAGCACGGTCACAGTGGCGGCGAGGGCCGCGGCGCGCAGGGCAGGGGAGGTCCTCATCACCCCATCGTGCGGCGGCGCCCCGGGCGGTGCACGGGGCGCCGGTCCAAGCGGGTGGACGCCTGCGGAGCGGGCCGGATCAGAGCTCGCCCTTGCGCGTCAGGTGGTTGAAGGCGAGCCAGCCGGGAAGCACCGGCAGCCACAGCGTCATCAGGCGGTAGAGCAGCACCGCGGGCGCCGCGACCTCCTTCGGCAGGCCGACCGCGATCAGACCGAGGGTCAGCGCACCCTCGACCGCGCCCATACCGCCCGGGGTCGGCGCCGCCGACCCCAGCGCGTTCCCGGCGAGGAAGACCACCGCGATGCTGGCGTAACTGAGATGCGGCACGTCCGGACCGCTGAACGCCCGGACCGACGCGTCCAGGCACATCACGAACAGGCCGGTCAGCAGCAGCATCCCGCCGATGCCCGTGAGCAGCTTCTGCGGCCGCTGCACGACATCGAGCATGCGCGGCACGACCCCGGCGAACAGCGACCGCACCCGTGTGACCACGAACTTCCGCAGGAACGGAATGGCCGTCACCACCAGCACCAGGACGGCGACCGTCAGCAGTCCGGCGATCACGGTCCTGGACGGGGTGAGCGAGGACGGTGTCTTCTCGGTACCGGTCAGATAGCCGAACGCGGCCAGCAGCACGATGTGGCAGCCAAGCCCGAACAGCTGCGAGGCACCGACACTCGCGACCGCCAGTCCCGGACGCACCCCGGAGCGCTGGAGGAACCGGGTGTTGAGTGCCACCCCGCCCACCGCCGCCGGGGCCACGATCTTCACGAACGAGCCGGCGACCTGCGCCAGCACCGTCTTGCCGAACGGCACCCGCTCGGGCACGAAGCCCAACAGGCTCATCGCGGCCGCGATGTAGCTGAGCGCCGAGAAGCCGAGCGCGGCCGCCACCCAGCCCCACTCCGCCTGCTCGACCACCGCGCCGAAGTCGGCCTCGGTGACCTGCGAGATCAGGAAGTACGCGGCGATGGCGCCGGCGATGAAGCTGAACAGGGTGCGCGGCTTGATGCGCTCCAGGCGGACCGGCTCGACCGGTGCCTGCGGCCTGATCAGCAGCACCTCCTGGCGCATCTGGGAGAGCAGGTCCTCCTCGCGGGCCTCGTCCAGCGCATCGTCCATGGCCCGCTTCTCGGCCTGCTTCTCGGTGCGCAGCGACTTGCGGGCGGCCTTGCGCCCGGGGTCCTTGGAGAGCTCCGCGTCCTCGGCCCTGGCCCGCTTGGCCGCGTCCGACGCGTCCAGCACGGCCTCGCGTTCGCGCTGCGACCGCTCCCGGGCCAGCCTGCGCAGCTGCGCGCGGGTGGAACGGCTGAGCGCGATCGGCTGAAGCAGCGGCAGACAGTCCGCGACCGCGTCCGGGCCGAGCACCGCAAGCGCGGACGCCACCGCCCGCTCGGCGCCCACCCGCAGTCCGGTGGTCGTGAGCAGCTGGGCGACGTCCATCCGCAGCACCAGATCACCGGCCGCGATCTCGCCGCCGCGCAGGTCCGTGACGAACACCTTGCCGAAACGATCCACCAGGATGGCGTCACCGGTGAGCCTGCGGTGCGCGATCCGGCGCGACTGGAGCGCCCGCACCTGGCGCCAGGCACCGCGCACCAGATCGTCGGTGATCTCGGCGTCCTCCAGCGCGTCCAGCGAGCGCCCGCCGATGTGCTCGTACACCAGCATCACGGCGTCCGGGCCGAGCTCGGAGGTGGCGATCAGTTTGGGGGCGTTGGCACCGGCGGCGATCGCCGCGTACGCGAGCAGCGCCTCCTGCTCCAGCGCCTGGCGCAGCGACTGGATGGACCGCCGCTGGGTGATGCCGCGCAGGGTGAGCCTGCGCCACACCCGGTAGAAGAAGCCCTGCGCCTGCTGTTCTCGGTCCACGACCGTGACGTCGAGCGGTGGCCCGTCCTCCAGGGAGACCAGATAGCGGCGCCCCCGGTCGCTCTGGTCGCCGGAGTCCGGGGCGTCCTCGGCCCGCATCGCGGTGACCGGGCGGAAGCCGACGTGGCGCAGCCCGGCCATCAGGTGCTGGCCGGTCGGCCGGACGTTGGGCGAGCCGACCGCGTACAGCGTGCCGTACGCGACCGTCCAGCCGATCAGCACCGTCAGGACGATCGAGAACGGGGTCGTGTAGCCGCCCACCAACATGGCGAAGGCGTCGAGCAGCAGCACCACCCACAGCACGACCCGCCAGCGCGGACGTCTCGCCATGCCGACCGCCGTCATGTAGGCGATCACGGGAGCGAGATAGCCGTGTACGGGATCGGTGAGCGCGTCACCGGGCTGCGGCTGGGTCAGGGCGTCCTGAATGGTGCCGGAAGCGGACTTGGCGACCCACAGGTCCGTGGCGAGCGTCACCCCGTGCGCCAGCACGGCGGCCAGCACCCCGTCCGCGATCCGCAGCCCGTCGCGTTTGATCAGCCGCTCGATCGCGAAGGCCACCGGGACGAGCAGGACGGCGATGCTGGAGACCAGACCGGCGATCTTGATGAGCAGGTCGGGTGCCTGCCCGGTGCCCTTGTTGATGTCCTGTTCGAGGCCGGCCGTCGTGCCGTGGGCGAAGGCGGCGACGGCGAACAGCACGACGACCGCCAGGACCCCGATGAGGAGCCGCAGCAGATCCGAGGGCCGGTGCACCCGGGCGGGGAGCAGGGGTTCGTCACCCGAGACGCGGTCGGCGGACGCCGCCTCGGAGGTCGAGAGGGTCGAGCCGACCGGGTGATCGTCGGGGGAGACGCCCGGGGACGCACCGGCGGGGGGCGCGTCGGTGTCCGCGCCCCGCTCCGTGCCCGGCTCCCGGCCGGGGGCCGCCCCGGAGCGCGGGTCGGCATCGGAGGCGTCGGCCGCCTTCGGTGGCTGCACGCCCTGCTCCTTCGTCGCCTCTGATTGGTCTTCGTGTTCTCGTATCACCGGTCACCGCCCGCATGATGGTGGCACGGCCGGAGCGCGGAGGGGGGCATCAGGGTGCGATGCGGGGGTGCGCGATGGGCAAGATACGCCCCCCGCCCTTCCCGCGCACACTCCGTGTCCGTCCGGACACGGAACGGGCCGGACTGTCGGTGGCGTACGGCAGGATGGGCCGGATGAGCGAACACCCGACGAGTGACGCGTTGCCGGAGTACGCGGAGCGCGTGCTCGAGGTGGCCGAACTGATCCCGCCCGGCCGCGTCATGACGTACGGCGACATCGCGGAGTGGCTGGGCGACGGCGGCCCGCGCCAGGTCGGCCGGGCCATGGCGCTGTACGGGGGAGCGGTGCCATGGTGGCGCGTGGTGCGCTCCGACGGTGCGCTGCTGCCGGGCCACGAACTGCGTGCGCTGAATCACTACCGCGAGGAGGGCACTCCGCTGCGCGAGGCCGCGCGCAGTGCCGAAGGCCACGTTCCGCGCCTCGACATGCGGCGCGCACGGTGGGACGGCGTGCCCGTCGGGGCGGCGGAGGGCGGTCCTGGCACGGACGGCGACGACGGCGGGGGAGCTCACACCTGACAGCTTCGGCCATCCGGTGACGCATCGGGCGGAGCCGGGTCCGTACGACGCGGAGGAAGCGCGACGCGACGTCGGCGCGGAGCCCTCCGTCCGGGCCGAGCCGCACGCGCCGGAAGGGTGTCCGAGGGTCCGGGCCCACCGCTCCGGCCGGACTCCCCGTCGCGCGGAACGTGACGAGCCACGCAGCCGTCCCGCCCCCTTCGGGGGCTGCGCCGGAGTAGCGTCGTCAGTTCGCGGCACGCGCCGCGCCTCACCCCGCAGCACACTCCGCACTTCCCGCACTCCCCGCGCAAGCCTCAGCACTCCCAGCAGACCCACCAGGACCGGCGATCCCCACGTGAGCACCTCCTCCACCACCCGGCACAGTCCGCACCGCCCGGCACGGCGGGGGACGACGGGCGCATACCGGCTGGTGCGTACGCTGCCCGGTTCCGTGGAACCCCCTCTCCTGGACGCGGCACAGCGCGCGGTGGTTGACCATGCGGGCGGGCCGCTGCTGGTTCTCGCGGGCCCCGGCACCGGCAAGACCACCACGCTCGTCGAGGCGGTCGCCGCACGCGTCGCCCGGGGCGCCGACCCGGCCCGGATGCTGATCCTCACCTTCAGCCGCAAGGCGGCCGTCGAGCTGCGCGACCGGATGGCCGCCCGGCTCGGTGCCGCCCGCGGACCGCAGGCCACCACCTTCCACTCCTTCTGTTACGCCCTGGTCCGCGCCCATCAGGACGCCGACCTCTTCGCCGATCCGCTGCGGCTGCTCTCCGGACCCGAGCAGGACGTCACCGTCCGCGATCTGCTGGCCGGCCAGCTCGACCTGGAGAAGGAGGGCCTCTCCCACATCCGCTGGCCCGACGAACTGCGCGCCTGCCTGACCACGCGCGGCTTCGCCGACGAGGTGCGCGCCGTGCTCGCCCGCAGCCGTGAGCTGGGACTCGGCCCCGGCGCCCTCGCCGACTTCGCCCGGCGCACCGGCCGGCCCGACTGGGGCGCCGCCGCGGCCTTCCTCGCCGAGTACCTCGACGTCCTGGACGCCCAGGGGGTGCTGGACTACGCCGAGCTGGTGCACCGTGCCGTGCTGCTCGCGGAGCGCCCGGAGGTGTCGGTGCTGCTGGCCGGTCAGTACGACACCGTGTTCGTCGACGAGTACCAGGACACCGACCCGGCGCAGGTGCGGCTGCTGCACGCGCTGGCCGGCAACCGGGGGAGCTCCCCGGGCGGCGGCGGTGGCCGGAACCTGATCGCGTTCGGTGACCCGGACCAGTCGATCTACGCCTTCCGAGGGGCCGATGTGAACGGCATCCTCGACTTCCCCGAGGTGTTCCGGCGCGCGGACGGCGCCCCGGCCCCGGTCGGCGTCCTCACCACCTCACGCCGCTCCGGCGACCGGCTGCTCGCCGCGACCCGGCTGCTCACCCGCCGGATGCCGCTCACCCGGCTGCCGTCGGCGAAGGTCCGCGCCCACCGGGAGCTCGGCGCGGTCCGCGAGGGTGGCAGCGTCGAGACGTACACCTATCCGACCGCGTCCACCGAGCTGGAGAACATCGCCGACCTGCTGCGCCGGGCGCATCTGGAGGACGGGGTGCCGTGGCAGGAGATGGCGGTCCTGGTCCGCGCCGGCGGCCGTACGATCCCGGCGGTGCGCCGCGCCCTGACCTCGGCGGGCGTCCCGCTGGAGGTCGACGGCGACGACCTGCCCCTGCGCCACGAACCCGCGGTGGCCCCGCTCCTGACCGCCCTGCGCACGGTGGCCGCGGCGGCGCTGCGCCGGGGCGCGGAGCCGGAGGCAGAGGAAGAGGCCGAGGCAGAGCCGGAGGCAGAGGAAGAGGCCGAGGCAGAGCCGGAGGCAGAGGAAGAGGCCGAGGCAGAAGCAGAGGCGGACGCCGTTACGGGCCCGGACGCGGATGCGGACCCGGATGCGGGCCCAACCCCCTGGCTCGACACCGAGACGGCGCTCACCCTCCTCACCTCCCCCCTCGGCTCCATGGACGCCGCCGATCTGCGCCGGCTCGGCCGGGCCCTGCGCGACGAGGAGCGGGCCGCAGGCAACCGGGTGCCCGCGCCCTCCGGCGAACTGCTCGCCCGCGCACTCGCCGAGCCTGAGCGCCTCGTGACGCACGACCCGGCGTACGCCCGCGGCGCCCAGCGTCTCGGCGCGCTGCTGCGCGCGGCGCGCGAGCTGCTCGAACGCGGCGGCACCGCCGAGGAGGCCCTGTGGGAGCTGTGGTCCGGCACCCCGTGGCCGGCCAGGCTGGAGCGCGCCGCGCTGCGCGGCGGCGCGGGCGGTCGCAACGCCGACCGCGACCTCGACGCCGTCTGCGCCCTCTTCGACACCGCGGCCCGCGCGGAGGAGCGCACCGGCGGCCGCGGCACGCTCAACTTCCTGGAGGAGGTCGACGCCCAGGACATCGCCGCCGACACCCTCTCCCGGCGCGCCACCCGGCCCGACGCCGTACGGCTGATGACCGCGCACCGCTCCAAGGGCCTGGAGTGGCGCATGGTCGTCGTCACCGGGGTGCAGGAGGGCCTCTGGCCCGACCTGCGGCGCCGCGGCTCACTGCTCGAAGCGGACCGGATCGGCCGCGACGGCCTCGCCGAACCCCTCACGCCCGGCGCCCTCCTCGCCGAGGAGCGCCGGCTCTTCTACGTGGCGGCGACCCGGGCCCGCGAACGCCTCGTCGTCACCGCGGTCAAGGCGCCCGCCGACGACGGCGACCAGCCGTCCCGCTTCCTCACCGAGCTCGGCGTCGAACCCCGCGACGTCACCGGCCGGCCCCGCCGCCCCCTGGCCGTCGCCGCCCTCGTCGCCGAACTGCGGGCCACCACCGTCGACCCCGAAGCGTCCGACGCGCTGCGCGAGGAGGCCGCCCACCGCCTCGCCAGGCTCGCCGCGCTCGGCGACGACGAGGGACAGCCGCTCGTGCCGTCGGCCCACCCCTACCGCTGGTGGGGCCTGTACGAGCCGACCCGCTCGGCCGTCCCGCTGCGCGACCGGGACCAGCCCGTCGCCCTGTCCGGCAGCGCGCTCGACCAGCTCGCCAACACCTGCGCGCTCCAGTGGTTCCTGGGGCGCGAGGTGAAGGCCGACGCCCCGGCGACCGCCGCCCAGGGCTTCGGCAACGTCGTCCACGTCCTGGCCGACGAGGTCGCCTCCGGCCGTACGCCCGCCGATCTGGCCGTCCTCATGGAGCGGCTCGACTCGGTCTGGGACGGGCTGGTCTTCGACGCGCCCTGGAAGTCGCAGCAGGAGAAGCAGCAGGCCCGCGTCGCCCTCGAACGCTTCCTGCGCTGGCACGTCATGGACCGCACCGGCCGCACCCCGGCCGCCAGCGAGCACGACTTCGACGTGACGCTGGAGGCGGGGGAGTACGAGGTACGCATCCGCGGCTCCATGGACCGCGTCGAACGCGACGCCGAGGGCCGGGCCTACGTCGTCGACTTCAAGACCGGCAAGCAGTCCCCGACGAAGGACGAGGTGGCCCGCCACCCCCAGCTCGCCGTGTACCAGCTGGCCGTCCGGGAAGGGGCGGTCGACGACGTCTTCGACGGCATCCGCCCGGAGTCCGGCGGCGCCGAACTCGTACAGCTGCGCCAGCCCGCCCCCAAGAAGGAGGGCGGCGACGCCGTCCCCAAGGTGCAGGCCCAGCAGCCGCCGGAGACCGAGTGGGTCTCCGACCTGCTGGCGACCGCCGCCGGCCGGGTCCTGGACGAACGGTTCACCCCCACGACCGGCCAGCACTGCGCCCACTGCACCTTCAAGGCCTCGTGCAGCGCGCAGCCGGAGGGCCGGCAGGTCCTGGAGTGAGCGCGGCGCGGCCCCCGGGCCCCGGCGTCAGAGCTTGCGGGCCACCACCCCGTACACGCTCACGTCCGCGTCCGTGACGTCGTCGATCCGCCGGTAGCGCGTACGGTCCAGCTCGTCCAGGCCCGCCACGAACTCCGGATCCGCGTCGGCGGCCTCGGGCAGGTCGACGACCTCCTCGGGGCGCCAGCGGTGCACCGGGACGACACCGGGTTCGAGCATCTCCAGACCGTTGTCGGTCACGAAGCGCTCCACCTGCGCGTGCGAGCGGCGGACCATGGCGAAGCCGCGCTCCTTGAACGCCTTCGTCACCTGGCCGACCTGCTCGGGGTTGAGGTCCGAGCTCACGTTGCTCAGCACCAGCAGACTCCCGGGTGCCAGCGCGCCGAGCAGCCGCTCGACGACGGGATAGGCCGCGTCGTCCTCGATGAAGTGGAGGACGGCGGCGAGGACGAGGGCGACGGGCCGGTCGAGGTCGAGGGTGCGGCGGGCGGCTTCGAGGATCGTGGCGGGGTCGCGCAGGTCCGCCTCGATGTAGTCGGTGCGTCCCTCGGGGCCGCTGGTGAGCAGGGCCTGCGCGTGGACGAGGACGACGGGGTCGTTGTCGACGTAGACCACCCGTGAGTCGGGGGCCACCGCCTGGGCGATCTGGTGCACGTTCTGCTGCGTCGGCAGCCCGGTACCGATGTCCAGGAACTGCCGGATGCCCTCGTGGGCGGCGAGCGTGACCGCCCGGCGCATGAAGTCCCGGTTGTGCCGCACGGTGAGATAGCCGCGCGGATTGGCGGCCAGCGCCATGGCCGCGGCCTCCCGGTCGGCCGGGTAGTTGTCCTTGCCGCCGAGGAAGACGTCGTAGACCCGCGCCGGATGCGCCTTCGTGGTGTCGATGCGCTTCCTGAGCTCCGTGGCGTCAGGGGCGGGTGCGTCGGCGCTCATATGACCGTCCTCGTAAGGCTGTTGATGCGACAAGCGGTAAATCTAGACCTTCCCGCGGTGCCTACGCGCTCCCCGGGGGAGGGAAACGGGGCCCCGTCCGCGGGCGCCGCACGGCTTCGTGGGTTGTCGGTCCGGCCGGTTAGCCTCTGTGGAGTGTCCCCACGTATCACCGATCCCGAGCAGCTCAAGGAGCTCCTCGGGATTCCCTTCACCCCGGAGCAGACGGCGTGCATCATCGCGCCGCCCGCCCCGCAGGTGATCGTCGCCGGAGCCGGGTCGGGGAAGACCACGGTGATGGCGGCCCGGGTGGTGTGGCTGGTCGGGACCGGTCAGGTCGCCCCTGAGCAGGTCCTCGGGCTCACCTTCACCAACAAGGCGGCCGGTGAGCTCGCCGAGCGCGTCCGCAAGGCCCTGATCGCCGCCGGAGTCACCGACCCCGACGTCATCGACCCGGACGACCCCCCGGGCGAACCAGGCATCTCCACGTACCACGCCTTCGCCGGCCGGCTCCTCACCGAGCACGGGCTGCGGATAGGGCTCGAACCCACCACCCGCCTCCTCGCCGACGCCACCCGCTACCAGCTCGCCGCCCGCGTGCTGCGCGAGGCCCCCGGCCCCTACCCCGCCCTGACCAGGTCGTTCCCCACCCTCGTCAGCGATCTGCTGGCCCTGGACGCCGAGCTGGCCGAACATCTCGTACGTCCCGGACAGCTCGCGGCGTACGACACCGAGCTGCTCCGCACCCTGGAGACCGCCGGGCTCAGCAACGCGGAACTGCGCAAGATCCCCGAGGCCGCCGAGGCCCGCCGCGAGCTGCTCTCGCTGACCGGCCGCTACCGGGAGGCGAAGCGCAGCCGCGACCTCCTCGACTTCGGCGACCAGATCGCGCTCTCCGCCGAGCTGGCCCTCACCCGTCCCGAGGTCGGCGCGATCCTGCGCGACGAGTACCGGGTCGTCCTGCTCGACGAGTACCAGGACACCTCCGTCGCCCAGCGCCTCCTGCTCTCCGCCCTCTTCGGCAGCGGACCCGACGGCACGTCGTCCGGACACGCCGTCACAGCCGTCGGCGACCCCTGCCAGGCCATCTACGGCTGGCGCGGCGCCTCCGTCGCCAACCTCGACGACTTCCCGAGCCACTTCCCGCACGCCGACGGCACCCCGGCCGCCCGCTACTCCCTCAGCGAGAACCGCCGCAGCGGCGGCCGCCTCCTGCACCTCGCCAACGGACTCGCCGCACCGCTGCGCGCCATGCACGAGGGCGTCGAGGCCCTGCGCCCCGCCCCGGGCGCCGAGCGCGACGGCCTCGTCCGCTGCGCCCTGCTGCGCACCCACGCCGAGGAGATCGACTGGCTCGCCGACTCGATCGCCCACCTCGTGCGCACCGGCAAGGCCCCCGGCGAGATCGCCGTCCTGTGCCGCACCGCCGGTGACTTCCCGGAGATCCAGGCCGCGCTCGTCGCCCGGGACATCCCGGTCGAGGTCGTCGGCCTCTCCGGACTGCTCCACCTGCCGGAGGTCGCCGACCTCGTCGCCGTCTGCGAGGTACTCCAGGACCCGGGCGCCAACGCTTCCCTGGTCCGGCTGCTCACCGGCCCCCGCTGGCGGATCGGCCCCCGCGACCTGGCGCTCCTCGGCCGCCGCGCCCGCCTCCTCGTCCACCGCGCGGCCCACGGCGACGACGCGGACTTCGATCCCGACCGCCGGCTCGCCGAGGCCGTCGAGGGCGTCGACCCGGCCGAGGTGATCTCGCTGGCCGACGCCCTGGACACGTTCCTCGACTCCGGCGGCGAGCAGGACGACCGCCTGCCGTTCTCCGCCGACGCCCGCGTCCGCTTCGCCCGCCTCGCCACCGAACTGCGCGACCTGCGCCGCTCCCTCGCCGACCCGCTGATGGACGTCCTGCACCGGGTGCTGTCCACCACCGGCCTGGAGGTCGAGCTCTCCGCCTCCCCCCACGCCCTGGCCGCCCGCCGCCGCGAGACCCTCGCCAACTTCCTCGACGTCGCGGCCCGGTTCGCCGCCGTCGACGGGGAGGCCTCGCTCCTCGCCTTCCTCGGCTTCCTGCGCACGGCCGCGCAGTACGAGAAGGGCCTGGACAACGCGCTGCCCGGCGGTGAGAACACCGTCAAGGTCCTCACCGCCCACAAGTCCAAGGGCCTGGAATGGGACGTCGTCGCCGTGCCCGGCCTGGTCACCGGCCAGTTCCCCAGCGGCCGGTCCCGGGACGCCTGGACCTCCCAGCCCCAGGTCCTCCCGCACGCCCTGCGCGGCGACACCGCCACCCTGCCCGTCGTCCACTCCTTCGACGCCAAGGGGCTCAAGGGCTTCAAGGAGGAGATGAAGGAGCACCAGCACACCGAGGAGCTCCGCCTCGGCTACGTCACCTTCACCCGCCCCCGCACCCTGCTGCTCGGCTCCGGCCACTGGTGGGGCCCGAACCAGAAGAAGCCGCGCGGGCCGTCCGCCTTCCTGCACGCGCTGTACGAGCACTGCGCCGCCGGGCACGGCGAGATCGAGGCCTGGGCGGACGAACCGGCCGAGGACGAGGAGAACCCGGCCCTGGCGGCCGGGGCAGTGGCCGGCCACGCCTGGCCGCTGCCGCTCGACGACACCGCGCTGGCCCGCCGCCGGGCCGCCGCGGACACGGTGATGGCCCACCTGGAGGCACTGGCCGCGGCGGGCCCGGTGCCTGATGCGTACGCGGCGCAGGAGCAGCCGCCCCCGCCGGACGAGGCCCGCCCCGGACCTCCCGACGACGAGCTGTTCCCCGAGGACGACCCCTTCCTGGACGACGCGCCCTTCCCCGATGACGACGACGCGCCCCAGGCCGCCCCGCACGTCCCGGCGGCCCGCGCCCCCGAGCGGGTGCCCCCGCGGCTCACCCCCGAGGAGTCCCGCACCCTCGCCTCCTGGGACCGCGACCTCGACGCGCTCGCCGGGGAGCTGCGCCGCGCCCGCGCCACCGTGCGCGACGTCCTCGTGCCCGCATCGCTCTCCGCCACCCAGTTGCTGCGCCTCGCCGACGACCCCGACGGCTTCGCCCAGGAACTGGCCCGCCCCATGCCGAGGCCCCCGCAGGCCGCCGCCCGGCGGGGCACCCGCTTCCACGCCTGGGTCGAGTCCCGCTTCGAGGAACTGCCGCTGCCCATGCTCGGCCCCGACGAGCTCCCCGGCGCCGACGAGAGCGACGCCGACATCGCCGACGAGCGGGATCTCGCCGAGCTCAAGGAGGCCTTCGAGCGCACCCCGTACGCCCGCCGCACCCCCTACCGCGTCGAGACGCCGTTCCAGATCACCCTGGCCGGCCGGGTGATCCGGGGCCGTATCGACGCGGTGTACCGCACCGGGGACACGTACGAGATCGTCGACTGGAAGACCAGCCGCACCAACACCGCCGACCCCCTCCAGCTCGCCGTCTACCGCCTCGCCTGGGCCGAACTGCACGGGCTGCCGCTCACCGATGTCACGGCCACCTTCCTCTTCGTCCGCAGCGGCGAGAGCGTCCGCCCGGCCCGGCTCCCGGGCCGCCCGGAGCTGGAGCGGATCCTCCTGGACGAGCCACCTCCCACGGCCCGATAAGCTGAAGGTCATGAGCGACACCCCGGACAACGCCGTCCGTACGTACACCGAGCAGCACCGCGCCGCCTTCCTCGACGATCTCGCCGAGTGGCTGCGCATCCCGTCCGTATCCGCTCAGCCGGAGCACGACGGGGACGTACGGCGCAGTGCCGCCTGGCTGTCCGCCAAGCTGACGGAGACCGGCTTCCCGGTCGCCGAGGTCTGGGAGACGGCGGGTGCCCCCGCGGTGTTCGCCGAGTGGCCGTCCGACGACCCGGACGCCCCCACGGTGCTCGTGTACGGACATCACGACGTGCAGCCCGCCGCCCGCGAGGACGGCTGGGACACCGACCCGTTCGAGCCGGTGATCCGCGACGGCCGGATGTACGGACGGGGCGCGGCCGACGACAAGGGGCAGGTGTTCTTCCACACCCTCGGCCTCCGGGCGCACCTCGCCACGACCGGCCGCACCGCCCCCGCCGTCCACCTCAAGCTCCTGGTCGAGGGCGAGGAGGAGTCGGGTTCGCCGCACTTCCGCGCCCTGGTCGAGCAGCAGGCGGACCGCCTCGGCGCGGACGCCGTCATCGTCTCCGACACCGGCATGTGGGACGAGTCGACCCCGACCGTCTGCACCGGCATGCGCGGCCTCGCCGAGTGCGAGATCGAGCTGCGCGGGCCGGAGCAGGACATCCACTCCGGATCGTTCGGCGGCGCCGTACCCAACCCCGCCACCGAGATCGCCCGCCTCGTCGCGGCCCTGCACGACGCCGACGGCCGGGTGGCGGTCCCCGGCTTCTACGACGGTGTGGCCGAACTCACCGACACCGAACGCGCCCTCTTCGCCGAGCTGCCGTTCGACGAGGCCACCTGGCTGCGTACCGCCAAGTCGCAGGCCGCGTCCGGCGAGGCGGGCTACTCCACGCTGGAACGCGTCTGGGCCCGCCCCACCGCCGAGGTCAACGGCATCGGCGGCGGCTACCAGGGCGCCGGCAGCAAGACGATCATCCCGTCCGCCGCCCAGGTCAAGATCAGCTTCCGGCTGGTCGCGGGCCAGGACCCGGACGGCATCGAGAAGGCGGTCCGGGCCTGGGCCGAGGACCGCGTCCCGGCCGGCGTCCGCCAACGGATCACCTTCCTCCCGGCCACCCGCCCCTGCCTCACCCCGCTGGACCACCCCGCGCTGCAGGCCGTGGCCCGCGCCATGGGACGGGCCTTCGGCCAGAAGATCCTCTTCACCCGCGAAGGAGGCTCGGGACCCGCCGCCGACCTGCAGGACGTGCTCGGCGCACCCGTCCTCTTCCTGGGCATCTCCGTACCGTCCGACGGCTGGCACGCCCCCAACGAGAAGGTCGAACTCGACCTGCTGTTCAAGGGTGTGGAGACCACCGCCCACCTCTGGGGCGAACTGGCAGCCGCACTCCGCTGAATCCTCTGAACACCCGATCCATCCCGGGGGAGTAGGAAGCACCTGTGAGCACCTTCGACAACGCCACCACGGACCGTCCCATCGGTCTGACCGCGCCGAGCGGCATCGACCGCGCGGCGCACCACCGCCTCGACGAGGCCTGGCTGTCCGCCGCGTGGAGCCACCCCACGACCCGGGTCTTCGTCGTCTCGGGCGGGCAGGTGCTGGTCGACGACACCGCCGACGGCACCGAACTCGTGATGACCCCCGCCTTCGAGGCACCGGTCACCGAGACCCACCGCTACTTCCTCGGCACCGACGACGACGGCGTCAGCTACTTCGCCCTCCAGAAGGACTCGCTGCCTGGCCGCATGGACCAGTCGGCGCGCCCCGCGGGCCTGCGCGAGGCCGGCCTGCTCCTCGGCGCCCGCGACGCCGGCCTGATGGTGCACGCGGTCGCGCTGGAGAACTGGCAGCGGCTGCACCGCTTCTGCTCGCGCTGCGGCGAACGCACGGTGATCGCGGCGGCCGGCCACATCCGCCGCTGCCAGGCCTGCGGCGCCGAGCACTACCCGCGCACCGACCCGGCGGTCATCATGCTCGTCACCGACGACCAGGACCGTGCCCTGCTCGGCCGCCAGGTGCACTGGCCCGAGGGCCGCTTCTCCACGCTGGCGGGCTTCGTCGAGCCGGGCGAGTCGATCGAGCAGTCCGTGGCGCGCGAGGTGTTCGAGGAGGCGGGCGTCACGGTCGGCGAGGTCGAGTACATCGCCAGCCAGCCCTGGCCCTTCCCGTCCAGCCTGATGCTCGGCTTCATGGCCCGGGCCACGACGTTCGACATCAACGTCGACGGCGAGGAGATCGAGGAGGCCCGCTGGTTCTCCCGCGAGGAGCTGACGGCCGCTTTCGAGTCGGGCGAGATCCTGCCCCCGTTCGGCATCTCGATCGCCGCCCGCCTGATCGAGATCTGGTACGGGAAGCCCCTGCCGAAGCCGGTCCGGACCGGCTGAGCCCGGTCCGGCTGTTTCTCGGTCCAGCCGTCTCTCGGTCCGGCTGTTTTCTCGGTCCTGCGGGCCCGGTCCGGTGACTTCCCCGGGCGGCCGACGGCCGGTCCGAGGGAATCGCGGACGTACGGCCCGGCGCCCCTCGATGATCGTCGCACCGACAGTCCGAGGAACGGGAGCACGCGATGGACCAGCACGCACGGGGGCGACGCGCCTACGAAGGCCTGACCGGGGTGCCGGCCGAGGACGCCCTGGCGCGGATCCGGGAGCAGTCGCCGCAGATGTACGCCACCCTCGTCGACTACGCGGCCGCGGGAGTGGTCACCCACGCCGAACTGGGCTGGGCCGAGCGGGAGCTCGTGACGGTGGCGGTCCTGGCCGCGCTCGGCGGGGCCGAGGGCCAGCTCGCCACCCACACCCGTGCGGCCCTGCACCAGGGCCACGCGGCCTCGGAGCTGCTCGCCCTGTGCGAGCACGTGGCGCTCTACGCCGGCCTGCCGCGCGCACTGAACGCACTGGCCGTCGTCGACGAGGTGCTGACCGCGTCCGGACTGCCCGGGCCGGCCGCGCTGCGCACGGTCCGGCTGGGCGACCACGACACGGTGGTGGCGCGGCGGGGCGACGAAGGACCGCCCGTGCTGCTGGTCCACTCCCTGGGCGTCGACTGGCGGATGTGGGAGCCGGTCATGGAACGGCTGGCCGCGGGCCGGCGGGTGTTCGCCTACGACATCCGTGGCCACGGGGCGGCAGCCGGTGCGCCCGCCGCCACCGGCATGTCCGGCCTCGGCACCGACCTGGTGGCGGTGCTCGACGCCCTGGAACTGGAGCGGGCGCATGTCGTCGGGCTGTCCGTCGGCGGTGCGATCGGCCAGACCGCCGCCGTCCTGCACCCCGGGCGGATCGCGTCCCTCGCCCTGCTGGGAGCCCCCGACCACCCGGTCCCCGAGGCCTTCGAGTCCCGGGCCCGCGCCGCCGAGACCGAGGGCATGGACGCCCAGATCGCCCCCACCCTCACCCGCTGGTTCACCCCCGAGGCGCTCGCCGAGAACACCTGGGGCGTGCGGTACGCCCGCGAGCGCGTCCGCCGGTTCGATCCGGCCGACTGGGCCGCCACCTGGCGGGCGTACAAGACCCTCGACGTGCGGGACCGGCTCCGCGATCTCCATGCACCGACCCTGGTCGTCGCCGGAGAACTCGACGCGGCGGCGCCGCCCGCGTTCATGTCCGGGGTCGCCGGGCGCATCCCCGGCTCCGTCTACCGGGAGCTTCCGCGCGCACCCCATATGCAGACCCTCGAACAGCCCGGCCCACTGGCCGACATCCTCGACGGGTTCCTCCCAGTGGGCTGAGACGAGCCCGCGCCGGTCCGGACACTGTCCGCGCTCCCTCTCCCGTCCGCACACAGCACCGCCCCCACCGGTGGTCTCGACACATGGTCTCGACCGGTGGGGGCGGTGCGGTGTACGGGGAGAGGGGCGGCGTCAGACGCCGACCTTCTGCTTCACCTGCGCCAGCGAGGGGTTCGTCAGGGTCGAACCGTCGGGGAAGAGAACGGTCGGGACCGTCTGGTTTCCGCCATTCGCCTTCTCGACGAAGGCCGCCGACTCCGGGTCCTGCTCGATGTTGATCTCGGTGTACGCGATGCCCTCGCGGTCCATCTGGCCCTTGAGCCGACGGCAGTAGCCGCACCACGTGGTGCTGTACATCGTCACAGTGCCCGGCATGTCTTGGCGCTCCTCTGTCTCATCGGTTCCGGCATTCCCGCCACGTCCCGGCGCGTCTCGTCCGTCACACGGCGAGGCGGGGACATGCGTTGCCGCACGGAAGGAGAACGCACGTGACCTGGCCACCATTCCCGGGCCCGCCCCCGATTAGTACGACGGACGGGACGGGCCTGTGGACAACTTCCCCTTCCGCCCCTTCCGACCTGGCAGCATGGCGGGGTGACATCAGCAACGCATTCCACCCTCTTCCCCCAGGTCCCCGACTCCGCCGACGCCGTCCTCGACGGGCTCGACCCCGAGCAGCGCGAGGTCGCCATGGCCCTGCAGGGGCCGGTGTGCGTGCTGGCCGGGGCCGGTACGGGCAAGACGCGGGCCATCACGCACCGCATCGCCTACGGGGTGCGCGCGGGGATCATCCAGCCGACCACCGTGCTTGCCGTCACGTTCACCAACCGGGCCGCGGGCGAGATGCGCGGCCGGCTGCGCCAGCTCGGCGCGGGCGGGGTGCAGGCGCGGACCTTCCACTCCGCGGCGCTGCGCCAGCTCCAGTACTTCTGGCCGAAAGCGGTCGGTGGTGAACTGCCGCGGCTGGTGGAGCGCAAGGTCCAGCTGGTCGCCGAGGCGGCGGCCCGCTGCCGCATCCGCCTCGACCGCAACGAACTGCGCGATGTCACGAGCGAGATCGAATGGGCCAAGGTCACCCAGACCGTGCCCGCCGACTATCCGGCCGTCGTCGCCAAGTCCCAGCGCGATGCCCCGCGCGATCCCGCCGAGATCTCCCAGGTCTACGCGATGTACGAGCAGCTGAAGCGCGACCGCACGGTGATCGACTTCGAGGACGTGCTCCTGCTGACCGTCGGAATCCTGCAGGACCGCCACGACATCGCCGACCACGTCCGCCGCCAGTACCAGCACTTCGTGGTCGACGAGTACCAGGACGTCAGCCCGCTCCAGCAGCGGCTGCTCGACCTCTGGCTCGGCGACCGGGACAACCTCTGCGTCGTCGGCGACGCCAGCCAGACGATCTACTCCTTCACCGGCGCCACCCCCGACCACCTGCTGAATTTCCGCACCCGTCACCCCCGGGCCACCGTGGTCAAGCTCGTCCGCGACTACCGCTCCACACCCCAGGTCGTCCACCTGGCCAACGGACTCCTCTCGCAGGCCCGCGGCCGCGCCGCGGAGCACCGGCTCGAACTGGTCTCGCAGCGCGAGTCGGGCCCCGACCCCGCCTACCTGGAGTACGCGGACGAGCCCGCGGAGGCCGAGGGCACCGCCCGCCGCATCCGGGACCTGATCGCCGCCGGGGTCCCGGCCGGTGAGATCGCCGTGCTCTACCGGGTCAACTCCCAGTCCGAGGTCTACGAGCAGGCCCTCGCGGACGCGGGCGTGCCCTATCAGCTCAGGGGAGCGGAGCGCTTCTTCGAGCGCCCGGAGGTACGGGAAGCGGGCGTCGCCCTGCGCGGCGCCGCCCGGGCCGGGGGCAACGACTCCCTGCTGGACGACGCGGAGGGCCTGCCCTCCGAGGTGCGGGCGGTGCTCTCCACCAAGGGCTGGACCAGCGAGCCGCCCGCCGGATCGGGGGCGGTGCGCGACCGCTGGGAGTCCCTGGCCGCCCTCGTCAGGCTCGCCGAGGACTTCGAACAGGCCAGGCCGGGCGCGACCCTGTCCGACCTGGTCGCCGAACTGGACGAGCGCGCGGCGGCCCAGCACGCCCCCACGGTCCAGGGGGTCACGCTGGCGTCCCTGCACTCGGCGAAGGGCCTGGAGTGGGACGCCGTGTTCCTGGTCGGACTGACCGAGGGCATGATGCCGATCACCTACGCCAAGACGGACGAGCAGGTCGAGGAGGAGCGCCGGCTGCTCTACGTCGGCGTCACCCGGGCCCGCTTCCACCTCTCGCTGTCGTGGTCGCTGGCCCGCTCGCCCGGCGGCCGGGCGGGCCGCCGCCCGAGCCGCTTCCTGAACGGGCTGCGCCCCGGCTCGGCGGCGCTCGGCGGCCGGGCGACGGCCGGCGGCAGCGGCGGGATCGAACGCCCGGCGGCGGCCCGGCGGAAGCGGCGTGGACCGGCGCTGTGCCGGGTCTGCGGCAAGACTCTGACCGATGCCGGTGAGATGAAGCTGATGCGCTGCGACGACTGCCCGTCCGACATGGACGAGGCGCTGTACGAGCGGCTGCGCGACTGGCGCGCGGAGCGGGCGCAGGAGATCGGGCAGCCCGCCTACTGCGTGTTCACCGACAAGACGCTGATGGCCATCGCGGAGGCGGTGCCGGGCAGCGAGGGCGAACTGGCCGGGATCTCCGGGGTCGGCGCGCGGAAGCTGGGCCGGTTCGGAGCCGCCGTGCTCGACATCTGCGCAGGTGGGGACGGGGCTGAGGGGCCCGAGGAGGCCGACGAGGAGGTGTGAGAAAAACTCGTCGAAAAAATAGTTTGCGCCCGCCCCAGTCATCACCATAGGTTCTTAACCACGGGAACAGCGACTTCTCTGAAGCCCTGACCCTGTGCTGTACTTATCCGAATACGCAGGACCGGCCTGGCCGGTCCCCCCCGAGACGCCGAGAGGAGGCGATTGAAGTGATCAGCATCATCGAGACCAACAAAATGACCGATCTCTCGGTCGTCTCCGCCTGCTCGCTCGGCCTCGCCTGCTCTTCGAAGTCTTCACTGCGTGGCACCGGTATGTCCGGCATTTCCGCCGTCAGCCCGCTGTCCCTGGCGAACCTTCCCGTGCGGGAGCGCAATGAGCGACCGACCCAGGCACCGGCAGCAGCAGTAGCGAAGGGACAGGCCCAGGCCTATGCCTTTGCGGCCGTCGGTGCGGGAGCGGAAGCCGGAGCCAAGAAGCAGACGACGCACCACCACACGATGTGGGCCTTCCGTGGGCCTGAACCCTGGAGTGATCCAGCCTGATCGACGATCAGGCCGGCGCCTTCAGGGCCGCGGAACCCCACTCGGGATCCGCGGCCCTTTTGTTTTGTCCGAACGGACGAGACAGCGCGAAGGAGCCTCGGGACAAGCAAGAACTGGTACCAGCCGCCCCCCGGCCAACAGGCCGGAAACGACCAGACGAGGACACCACCACCGTGCAACTCGAAGCGCACGCCCCGTCCGTACCGCCTTCCGAAACACTCCCCCCGCCCGGCCTCACGGAGGACTCCACCTTGATCCCCCTCACCGCGCTCACCGCGCTCGACGACGCCATCGAGAACCTCGGCGTACCCGTCCCCTGCCGCTCCTACGACCCGGAGGTCTTCTTCGCCGAGTCGCCGGCCGACGTCGAGTACGCCAAGTCCCTCTGCCGCACCTGTCCGCTCGTCGAGGCCTGCCTCGCCGGCGCCAAGGAGCGCCGCGAGCCGTGGGGCGTCTGGGGTGGCGAGCTCTTCATCCAGGGCGTCGTCGTCGCTCGCAAGCGGCCCCGTGGCCGTCCGCGCAAGAACCCGGTCGCGGCGTGACCGCCGACCTGGGGGTCACGGCCCCCAAGCCCATGAAGCGCATCGGAACCATCGACCGTCCCCTGACACACGACCCCCGAAACCAGGCACCAATGACCATCCCCACGAGGGAGCCCGTCGGCTCCGCGACACCGGACGTCACCATCATCGGCGCGAACGACTCGCGTCAGAACAGGACCCGCGAGATGCAACTCATCCCAGAAGCCCTGGCTCGTGCTCATATGCACGACCGCCTGCGGGAAGCCGACGCGGAACGTCAGGCCGTGCGCCTGATCACCGCGCGGCGCATGCAGCGCAGGGCCGAGCGTGCCTCTATGCGCGCCCGTCGTGCGCTGGCCATGGCGGTCATGCACTGAACCGAGCAGGACCGCACGCCGCAGTAACCGCCGGGGGCAGCCGCTCTCTGCTCCCGGCAAGAAGCAGACGATCCCCGCAGCAGTCCCAGCGGTGAACGCAGCAGCAGACACAGAAGTACCCCTACCGCGGGGCCGGTCCACTCGGACCGGCCCCGCGGTCGTGCGACGGCGGTCCGTGTTACGGCTGTGTGCCGTGTGGCGCCGCGCCGCGCCGGAACACCGCGGCGGAGTTATCGTCACCAGGTGGACGAGGAGACTCATCGCCCCGGAGAAGCGGGTACCGGGGGCGTCGTGTGCGCCCTGTGCGGAACCCGCGCCGCGAGCGACAGCGCACCGCCGACCTGGCTCTGTTCCGTGGAGAACGGCAGCCGCCGCTACTTCTGTGACGCCTGTGCCCGTACCCACATCCGGGCCATCGAGGGGCGCCTCGACTCCGCCTGGTGGTGAACGCCGCCGGACACCACCGCGGTGTCCGGCACCGAGCCGCTACGTCACATCCGCACCGGCCACGGCGCCCTCCACGGCATCCTCCGCCGCGTCCTGCGCGTCCACCGCATCATCCTCGGACGCCTCCTCCGGCTGCGCGTCCTCATCCGGCGCCAGGAACCCCGGGAGCCAGGACTCCAGTTCCTCGCGCAGCCGGACCGTGGCTCCGAGCTGGCACAGCACCCCGATCGTGCTCAGCGTCACCCGGTGTATCAGCAGATAGGAGGGCGGCAGATTCAGCTGCTTGCCCAGCTGATGCGCCGGGGAGCGAGGGTCCGCTATCCGGGCGGCCTGATTGCGCATCCAGCTCCGGCTGAAGGTGAACTCCTCCACCTCGGCCGGTTCGATGATCGGCAGGAGGTAGTCGAGGACCGCGTCCGGTGCGAGGTCGATCGACTCCTTGACGAACCCCTCCTCGCACAGCAGCTGGTACACCCCGTCCGCGTCACCCTGGAGCGTCAGCCGCAGCGAGTCCCCGATGGTCCGGGGCAGTCCGCCCGGCAGCCGGTCCACGGTCCCGAAGTCGAGGACGCCCAGCCGCCATCGCGCCACCCCGCCGTCCGCGCCGCCGTCCTGACCGTCCTCGGCCTCGCCCCGGCCCTTGCCGTCGCCGTCGCCCTCGCCGTCCGTCGCGGGGGACGGGGCCGCGGGCAGCAGCCGGAAGTTGCCCGGGTGCGGGTCCGCGTGCAGCAGCCCGGTGCGCGCGGGGCCGGAGAACAGGAACCTGGCCAGCAGCTGTCCCGCCCGGTCCCGCTGTTCCGGTGTCCCGTCGGCGATCACGTCGGCCAGCGGCACCCCGTCGATCCACTCGGTGACCAGCACCTGATCGGACTGGTGGACCACCCCGGGCACCAGCACATCGGGATCGTCCGCGAACTCCTCGGCGTGCTCCCGCTGCGACTGCGCCTCCTGCTCGTAGTCCAGCTCCTCCGACACCCGGTCGCGCAGCTCCGTGATGAGCGGCTTGATGTCCATACCGGGGATCAGCGGGCCGAGCAGCCGGGCGAACCGGCTGAGCTGGGTCAGATCCGACAGCAGGGCCTCACCGGCGCCCGGATACTGCACCTTCACGGCGACCTCCCGGCCGTCGTGCCACACCGCCCGGTGCACCTGCCCGATCGAGGCGGCCGCCGACGGCTTGTCCTCGAACTCCAGGAACAGCTCCCGCCAGTCCTCACCCAGGCGTTCCGCCAGCACCGCGTGGACCGTGCCGCTCGGCAGGGGCGGGGCCGCCTCCTGGAGCTTGGTCAGCGCCGCACGGTAGGGGCCCGCGACCTCCTCGGGCAGTGCGGACTCGAAGACGGACAGGGCCTGGCCCAGCTTCATGGCCCCGCCCTTCAGCTCGCCCAGCACCTTGAAGAGCTGATCGGCGGTGCGCTGCTGGACCTCGCGCGCGACCAGCTCCGCGGACTTCCCGCCGATGCGCTTTCCCAGCCCCCACGTGGCACGGCCGGCGAACCCCAAAGGCAGCGCGGCCAGCTTGGCGGTTCGGGTGACCGCCTTCCGGGGAAGATCAGACATATGCCCCTCCAAATCCCAGACTGCCGCGCCGCGTGCGGCGGTTACCCGGCCATTGTGTCGTGCGCCGTGCCGGCCCCGGAGGTGCGCACCCCCTCAGTGTGCCCACCCGCCCCGCAGGAACAGTCGAGGTGTGCTGCGATCCGCTCCGACCGCCAGTCCAACAGCGGCAGTGCGGCCTCCCAGCGGGCCCCGGTACTGGCGGGCAGTTCGCCGTCCAGGAAGGCCAGTGCGTGGGCCGCCGCGAGCCCGGCCACCGCCGTCGCCAGGCCCAGGTCGCACGCCTGCACGGCGGTGCGCCGGCCGGACTGCCACTGAGCCAGCATCCGTGGCCACTGCGGGTCCCGGTCCCGCCGGTGCAGTTCGAGACATCCCGCACAGGCCGTGCCTCCCGGCAGCACCAGCGGTCCGACGAAGCCGGTGGCCTCGATGACCCCGGCATAGAGATGAGGGGTGCCCGAGGAGATCCACGGCTCGGCCGTGCGCGGATCGGGGACGTAGACGGACAGGCCGTCGCGCGGGGCGACGACGATCAGCGAGAGGCCGGGCTCACCGCTCGCGGTACCCGCCGACGACTGTCCGGAGCGAGGCGCCGGACCGGGGGAGGAGCGACGGACCAGCTGCCGCGCGGCCGAGTCCCGGCGCTCCCCGACCGCCGACGCGGGCAGGCCGCCGGGCGACACGTCGCACGGTTCGGCGCAGCCGCCGTCCAGGACCTCGACCCGGCCCACCCCGGATCCGGCGAGGACCGCCGCCACCGCCGCGCCGACCCGGCCGGCGCCCCGCACCTGGACCCGCATGGAGCGGCGCGCGGCCAGCCGCCGCATCCCCCCTCCTGGTTCGGGATGGACCACGGAGAGTGACGCCAGGTCGGGCCGGTGGCGCTCCAGAGCGTCCACCCGGTTCCGCAGGGCATCGGCCTCCGGGCCGCCCGCCCGCACGTCGTCGACGAGTCCGGCGTCCGTCAATCGCGCCACGAGCGTCTCCACTTGATGATCATTCAGGTCGAGTGCCCTGGCCTCCTGGCGCAGCAGGGACATCCCGCGTGTTCCGTCGAGCAGTTCCAGGAAACAGCCCGTCGCGATATCCATCGGGCCCACTTTGACCGCATGTGCGGGCGTCACTCCGAATTGCACGGTGCCGCTGCCGCGCCATGCGCGGCGCAGTGCGGGCTTCAACATCGGATGCACGGCTTCCCCCGGTCTGTGTGCCTGCGTGAGATCCATTGCCAGAATGCGGCGTGCCGCGGAAGCGTGTGAAAAGTTGTCCACAGGCATGGGGTATTAGTCGTTCAAATGGTGCAAGCCATGGCGCGGATCATGTGTGAACCGTTCCGGAGGCGGGACTTCCCCCACTGACAGCGGGTAACGTCGTGCCGTGCCCGCCGACCCGTCACCCGGCTTCGCCGGGGAGACTTCCGCGCGCGGTGCCGGAACCCACCGGCGCAGTGCGGCAGACCATCAGCCCCGTGCCTCGGCGACGAGCGCGGTCGAGGTCCGCAGGAGCGCCCGCCGCAGCAGAACGGTCTCCGCGTACCGGGAGGGCGACCGCACCATCGTGCTGATTCCCGCCCGGATGTCCGAGGCCGAGGAGCGGCGCTGGGTGAGCGTGATGCTCGACAAGCTCGCCGCCCAGGAGAACAAACGGATCCTCGGCGACAGCGAACTCGCCGAGCGGGCGGAGCGGCTGTCCGCCCAGTACTTCGAGGGCCGGGCCCGGCCCGTCTCCGTGCGGTGGGTGACCAACCAGAACACCCGCTGGGGATCGTGCACCCCGGCGGAGGGGAGCATCCGGCTCTCTCACCGGCTGCAGGGCATGCCGGAGTACGTCGTCGACTACGTGCTCGTCCACGAACTGGCCCATCTCCTGGTGCCGGGGCACGGTCCGCGGTTCTGGCGGCTCCTCGACGCCTACCCTCGTACCGAGCGGGCCCGTGGCTATCTCGAAGGGGTGGTGGCGGCCGACCGGCTGCCCCATCTGCCCGCCGCGCGCGGCGAGTGACGTTCGCGATTCTGTACCGGGTCTGTACCGGCTTGGCCGGAAGCCGCGGTTTGCGGTTAGCCTGACGCGACGCATTTACCTTCCGGATGGGGGACGGTCGTTACGCATGGCCAGGGAATTCCAACGCGGCCACAAGGCCAAGATCAGCGATCTCACGCCGGGGACGGACCTGTACGTAGGTGTGCAGGTCGCCGGCCCGGGACTGACCTTTGACATCAGCTGCTTCGGCCTCGATGCCAATGAGCAGCTCTCCGACGACCGTTACTTCATCTTCTTCAATCAGCCGAAATCGCCCGAGGAGTCCATTCAGCTTCTCGGTGCCCAGGCAGGCGACACGGAGTCGTTCCGCGTCACCCTGGACCGGGTTCCGGCGAACATCCACAAACTGTCCTTCACCGCGACGCTCGACGGTGCCGGACAGATGTCGCAGGTCGGCCCCGGATACATCCGGATCGTCGCGGGCGGCGAGGAAGTCGTCAGGTACGCCTTCACGGGCTCGGAATTCACCACCGAACGTGCGGTGATGCTCGGCGACTTCTATCTCAAGGACGTCTGGCGGTTCGCCGCCATCGGCCAGGGCTTCGACGGCGGGCTCGACGCGCTGCTGAAGAACTTCGGCGGCGAGGTCGCCGAGGAGGCCCCCGCCGCAGCCCCTCCGCAGTCCGCTGCCCCGTCGTTCGCCCCGCCCGCGCAGGCCGCCGCACCGCCCTCGTTCGGCGCACCGGCCGCACCGCAGGCCCCGCAGCCCGCGCCGTCCTTCGGCGCACCGGCAGCGCAGGCACCGGCACCCACGCCGCAGCAGCAGATGCACGCCGCGCCGACCATAGCGGCACCGCTGGCCCCGCAGGGCGGCACGGTTCCGCCGCCGCCCGCGCCCGCGCCGTACGGACAGCCCGGGCAGCCGCAGTTCGGGCAGCCGCCCCAGCAGCCGCAGTTCGGACAGGTCCCGGCTCAGGCCCCCGCCCCCTTCGGGCAGCAGGCCCCCGCGCCTTACGGACAGCCGGCCCCGGCGCCGTTCGGACAGCAGCCGCCAGGCGCGCCCCAGGGCATGCCGCAAGGGGTGCCGCAGACCGGTGCGGGACTGGTCGCCGCGCTCCAGCCGTACAAGGAGACGGCCACCGGACAGCGCTGGACACCGCAGAACCAGCAGCTCATGCGCGTCGACCTCACCATGGGCGGCGCGGGAGTGCTGGCCCGGCAGGGCAGCATGGTGATGTACCAGGGCAAGGTCGACTTCGGCTACAAGGGCGCCGGCTTCGCGGGCCGGATGGTCGGCAACGCCACCGGTCAGGAAATGCAGCTGATGCGCTGTACCGGCCGGGGACAGGTCTTCCTCGCCGAGGACGCCTCCCATCTGCACGCCATCGAACTCCAGGGCGACGGCATCTGCGTCTCGGCCGAGAGCGTCCTCGCCTTCGACGAGTCGCTGCAGTACGAGGTCCGCAGGATCGAGGGCCACGGCATTCCCGGCGGCGCCCTGTTCACCATGCAGTTCCAGGGCACCGGCACGGTCGTCGTCAAGACCCACGGCGTCCCGGTCGTCCTGCCGGTCACCCCGACCACCTTCGCCGACTGCAACGCCGTCGTGGCGTGGTCGGCCGCGTCCCAGGTGATCATCTCCAGCCAGGTCCGGCTGCGCCGCAACGCCTACCCGGGCCACAGCGGAGAGACCGTGAACCTCCAGTTCCGGGGCGCACCCGGCAACTTCATCGTCGTCCAGCCCTACGAGGTCTGAGGGAGCCCGTCATGAATCAGCAACTCGCGGGCTACGCCCCGACCCCCGTCACGGCCCGGATGGAGAACCACGGCCATTCGATGCTGAAGGTCGCCATGGCGACCGGCCAGGACCTGTTCGCGCGCACCGGCTCGATGGTCGCGTACGAGGGCTTCATCCAGTACGAGCCCAACCCGCCGGCCGTCCGCCAGATCGCCTCCCAGTGGATCACCGGCGAGGGCGCGCCCCTGATGAAGTGCGCCGGTGACGGCCTGCTCTACCTCGCCGACTACGGCGCCGACGTGGTCGTCGTCAATCTCAACAACGACTCCCTCTCGGTCAACGGCACCAATGTCCTCGCCTTCGACGGCCACCTCACGTGGGGCGTCGAAAGGGTCAAGGGGCTGGCCAAGTTCGCCGGCCAGGGCCTGTGGAACGTGTGCATCTCCGGCACCGGCTGGGTCGCGATCACCTCGCGCGGCACGCCGATCGTCGTCGACTGCGGACGCGGCGAGGACGAGACGTACGTCGACCCGGACGCCCTCGTGGCCTGGTCCCCGAACCTGAAGGTGAAGGGCAAGCGCAGCTTTAAGGCCTCCTCGCTCATCGGGCGGGGCAGCGGCGAGGCGTTCCAGATGGCCTTCTCTGGCCAGGGGATCGTCGTCGTCCAGCCGAGCGAGGACAGCACCGACCGCCTGCGCGTCCGGGCCTGACGGGGAGGGAGGACACACCATGCAGAGTCCGCTTTTCAGCTACACGGAACAGCAGTCCCAGGAGCGGTACACGGTCCAGAACCCGCAGCTCCTGCGGGTCTCGCTGACCGGCCACGACGACGTCCTCGCCCGCAAGGGGGCCATGGTCGCGTACCAGGGGCTGATGGAGTTCGACGGCGAGTACCAGTCGCACGGACAGCGCCGCGCCCGCGCGGCCACCGGTGAGGGCCTGGACCTGATGCGCTGCTCCGGGCAGGGCACCGTCTACCTCGCCAACCTCGCGCAGTACGTCCACGTGGTGGATGTCGACCGGGACGGTCTGACGGTGGACAGCGCCTACGTCCTGGCGCTCGACTCCTCGCTCCACACCGAGGTCATCGCGGTGGACAGCCAGTACGGCATCTCGGGCACCGGGAAGTACCAGCTCAACATCTCCGGGACCGGGAAGGTCGCGCTGATGACCTCCGGCCAGCCGCTGATGATGCAGGTCACGCCGGACAAGTACGTCAACGCCGACGCCGACGCGATCGTCGCCTGGTCCAGCTCCCTGCGCGTGCAGATGCAGGCCCAGACGCACTCCTCCGGGGTCTTCCGCCGACGTGGCAACACGGGCGAGGGCTGGGAGCTCAGCTTCCTCGGGCAGGGCTTCGCCCTGGTCCAGCCGAGCGAGGTACTGCCGCCGCAGAGCGCCCAGATCGGCCAGGGCCTGCGGGCCCAGTACGGCATGGGCCAGCAGGGATCCCACGCCCAGAACCAGAACAACGCCTGGAACTGAGCCATGGTGCGCCGGTCCCCTGACGGGCCGGCGCGGTGAACGGACGAGTAAGGGGCGGCCTCCCGGGAGGTCGCCCCTTACTCATTCATCCATGCCGTCGCTACCGCCGGCCGCCGTCCAGTGCCTCACGCGTACGTTCCATCAGACGGACCACCGAGGAGTCGGCGACCCCGGCGACCTCGTCGTACGCGAACCAGCGCAGATCGAGCGACTCGTCGCTGATCTCCTCCGTGGAGCCCGAGGGCGCCAGTGCCGCGTACTGCACGTCCAGGTGCCAGTGGCACGGTGCGGGGATCGGATGGCGGTCCAGGACCACCGGGCCGCCCGCAAGCAGGGTCAGATCCGCGATGCCGGACTCCTCCGTCGCCTCCCGCAGCGCCGCGGCGGCCAGGGTGGCGTCCCCCGGCTCGCAGTGGCCGCCCATCTGCAGCCACATCCGCAGCTTGCGGTGCAGGGTGAGCAGCACCTTGCCGCGCTCCGGGTCGATGACCAGGGCGCTCGCCGTCAGGTGCCCGGCCCCGCAGGCCTTCCACATGCCGTCGGGATGCAGCGCCAGATGGTCCAGATAGGAGCGCCGCAGCTCCTCCTGGGCTTCGTCGGGCGTGTCCGCCCCGTGCCGGTAGTCCTTCAGTACGAGGACGGCGTCGTCGTGCAGGCTCACTTCTCGGTGTCGTCCTTGCCGTCGTCGTCCCCGGGGCCGTCCTCGGGCCTGTCCGTGGTGTCGGTGTCCGCGTCCGTGCCGGCACCGGGAGCGGGCTTCTGCGGCCCGTTCGCCGCCTCGCCGAGCATCTTGTCGAGCTCGGAGAAGTCCAGCTGCTCGTGGTGGACGAATCCGTCCGGATCGTCCAGGTCGTGGGCGGTGGGCAGCATGTCGGGGTGCTCCCACAGCGCGTCGCGTCCGTCCAGACCCCGCGCGTCCGTGAGCGAGGCCCACAGCCGCGAGGCGTCACGCAGCCGCCGCGGCCGCAGCTGGAGGCCGATCAGCGTGGCGAACGTCTGCTCGGCGGGACCACCGGAGGCGCGCCGCCTGCGCATCGTCTCGCGCAGTGCGTCGGCGGAGGTCAGCCGGGACTTCGCGGCCTCGTGCACCACGGCGTCCACCCAGCCCTCGACCAGCGCGAGGGCCGTCTCCAGACGGGCAAGGGCGGCCTTCTGCTCCGGGGTGTCCTCCGGCTGGAACATGCCCTGCTGAAGGGCGTCCTGCAACTGCTCGGGCTGCGACGGGTCGAACTGGCCGACCACGTCCTCCAGCTTGCTGGTGTCGACCTTGATCCCGCGCGCATAGCCCTCGACCGCACCGAACAGGTGCGAGCGCAGCCACGGCACATGGGCGAAGAGCCGCTGGTGAGCGGTCTCGCGCAGGGCCAGGTACAGCCGCACCTCGTCCTGCGGCACGCTCAGGTCCTTGCCGAACCGCTCCACGTTCAGCGGAAGCAGCGCGGCCTTGCCGGCCGGACCGAGCGGCAGCCCGATGTCGGTCGAGCCGACCACCTCGCCCGCGAGCACGCCGACGGCCTGCCCGATCTGCTGGCCGAACATGGCGCCGCCCATCGACCGCATCATGCCGATCAGCGGCCCCGCCATCGCCTGCATCTCCTCGGGCAGCACATCACCCATGGCGAGGCCGACACGCTCGGCCACCGGGTCGACGAGCTTCTGCCAGGCGGGGAGGGACGCCTCGACCCACTCCGCACGGCTCCACGCCACGGTGGAGACCGAACCGGAGGGCAGCGACGTGGCACCGTCCAGCCAGAGGTCCGCGAGGCGCAGCGCCTCGTCGACCGCGGCCCGCTCGGACGGGCCGACGCTCGCGTCCTTGGTGCCGTCCTGGTTGCCCTGCGAGACCGTCTGGCGGGCGATCTGCTTGGCCATGTCCCAGTTCACGGGACCGCCCTCGTAGCTCAGCATCTGGCCGAGCTGCTGGAAGGCCGCGCCCAGGTCGTTCGGGTTCATGGAGCCGAACATGGCGGCGAAGGGATTGTCACCGCCCGCGCCCGGGCCGAAGCCGAACGGGTTCGCCGGACCGCCCGAACCCTGCCCACCTCCGGTGGGGTCGTTCTTCTTGCCCTTGTCGCCGTCGTCCGGCTCCTCCGGCGGAAGGCCGAATCCGAATGGGGTGTCACTCACGGGTTTCCTCGGCTCGTAGGGCCGCCGGATCGAACCGACGGCGACTGCCCGACATCACCATCCAGCGTAGACACCAAGTCCGCTCGGGGCCTCAGTGCTCCGCCTGCTCCCGGCCTGCGGCAGGATGGACGCCACCTGGTACGTACGCGTCATTCGGGTACGTACTGAAGACAACCGCTGGAGACGCCCGGTGAGTTCCCCAGATCCTCAGGTTCGCGCAGCGCGAAACCTGACCGGCCCACTGCCCGAAGAGACGACCGCGAACACGACCGAGCACACGCCCGAGAACAAGCCCGTCCGCAGCCGCTCCAGAAGCCGCGGCCCCGTCGTGGCCGTCACCGGAGCCGCGACGGGCGTCGGTGAGCTGCTCACCGCACGCCTGGCGGCCTCCGAGGAGATCAAGCAGGTCATCGCCATCGACGAGCGCCGCGGAGAGGTCTCCGAGGCGACCTGGCACATCCTCGACGTGCGCGACCCCGCCATCGCGGAGAAGCTGCGCGGCGCCGATGTCGTGGTCCACCTGGCGCTCGATCTCGACCTGGAGACCGATCCCGCCGCCCGCACCGCCTACAACGTGCGCGGCACCCAGACCGTGCTGACCGCCGCCGCGGCCGCCGGTGTCCACCGTGTCGTGCTGTGCACCTCGGCCATGGTCTACGGCGCCCTGCCCGACAACGACGTCCCGCTCGCCGAGGACGCCGAGCTGCGCGCCACGGCCGAGGCGACCGGCGTCGGCGACCTGCTGGAGATCGAGCGGCTCGGCCGCCGCGCACCCCGCGCGCACCCCGGACTCCACGTCACCGTGGTCCGCCCCACCGTGCTCGTCGGCGGTACGGACACGGCGCTGACCCGCTACTTCGAGTCACCGCGCCTCCTGGTCGTCGCCGGATCGCGTCCCACCTGGCAGTTCTGCCACGTCGACGACCTGGTCACGGCGCTGGAGTACGCCGCGCTGGAGAAGATCGACGGGGAGTTCGCGGTCGGCTGCGACGGCTGGCTCGAACAGGAGGAGGTGGAGGAGCTCAGCGGTGTCCGCCGGATGGAGCTGCCCTCGGCCGTCGCGCTCGGCGCCGCCGCCCGGCTGCACCGGATCGGTCTGACCCCCTCCCCGGCGGGTGACCTGGCGTACACGATGCATCCGTGGGTGGTCAGCGTGAGCCGGCTGCACGATGTGGGCTGGCGGCCCACCTGGACCAACGAGGAGGTGCTCGGCGCGCTCCTGGAGGAGGTCGAGGGACGCCACACCGTGGCCGGCCGCCGACTCGGCCGCAAGGACGCCACCGCTGCCGGAGCCGCCGGCGCGACCGTGGCCCTGCTCGGCACCGCGGCCCTGGTGCGACGGGCCCGCAAGGCCCGCCGCCGCTTCTAGCCCGGACGACGGCATCGGGGGCGCCAGGGGGCCCGCCCGGCCGCTGCGAGGCGCGGGTGAGGGCTGTAGGAGGCTCCAAGGCGGCCCGCGGCCCGCCGGGTGAAAGCCGTATTCCGCGATGCCGGAGCGGTACGGCACGATGGTGGCCATGGCACCCACGCATGACCACCCCGGCGAGCAGGCGGCACAGGACCCCATCCGGCTGCTGGAGATCCGCGACACACCGCTGTCGGTGGACGAGGTCTTCCGCGCCGTCGGCGACGACGCGGCGGGCGGCACCGCGCTCTTCGTGGGCACCGTGCGCAATCATGACAGCGGACAGGACGTCGGCGCACTGGGCTACTCGTGCCACCCCTCCGCGCAGGACGAGATGCGCCGGGTGGCGGAGAAGGTCGTCGCCGGATTCCCGGTCCGCGCGCTGGCCGCCGTCCACCGGGTGGGTGAACTGGAGGTCGGCGATCTCGCGGTCGTCGTCGCCGTCTCCTGCCCGCACCGCGGCGAGGCCTTCGAGGCCTGCCGCAAGCTCATCGACGACCTCAAGCACGAGGTTCCGATCTGGAAGCACCAGCGATTCTCCGACGGTACGGAGGAGTGGGTCGGCGCCTGCTGAGCGCACGGCGCACCCGGGTGCGGCCACCCCGATTTGCGTAACCGCACCCCTGCCACGAGCGTTGGTTCCGCAGATGGTTAATCTGCTGATCGGTCAGTTGCGGTCGCTCATGGGGTAGGGAGGTCGTGATGGCAGCACTCGCCTGGTTGTTGATTCCGCTTTTCGCTGCGTTCGGTGCGGCGATATGGGGGAGCTGGGCTGCCCGTAATCGCACGACCGGCGATGTCACCGAGCTCGCCGGCTATGCGCGGTTCCGCGAGGCGATGGAGAAGTCGCACTCCGCTTCGGAACCCGTCGAGCAGATATCGAACGTCTGACGCCACACCGGACGTACGCAGTCGCCAATCCGTTGCGCGACACCGTCCGGCCAGGCCGCCCGGCGCCCTCGTCGGCCCCGGTCCCGGCCCCCGTACGGACCGGCCCCGGCGGTGCACTGACGGACCCTTCCCGTACTGTCGTTCCATGCCACGCCGCACCGCGACGATGCTCGCCTCCACCCTGATCCTGATCGCGCTGCTCTGCGCAGGCGTGCTGATCAAAGTGCCGTACTCGGAGATGTCCCCCGGGCCGACCGTGAACACGCTCGGCAAGGTCGGCGGCGAGCCCGTCCTGCAGATCACCGGACACAAGACGTACAAGACCTCCGGCAATCTCAACATGACGACGGTCAGGGTCACCGGCGCCGACTACAACATGAACCTCGTCGAGGCCGTCTACGGATGGCTGGGCCACGACAGCGTCGTCGTACCGCACGACACGCTCTACCCGGACGGCAAGACCGAGGAACAGTCGACGCAGGAGAACGCCGAGGAGTTCAGCCAGTCCCAGGAGAGCGCCAAGGTCGCCGCGCTCACCGAGCTGGGCATCCCGGTCTCGTCCCGGGTCGTGGTCTCCACGGTCCTCAAGGACAGTCCCTCCCAGGGCAAGCTGCACGCGGGCGACGTGATCAAGGCCGTCGACGCCACAGCCGTCAAGCAGCCCGAGGACGTGGCGAAGCTCGTCACCAAGCACAAGCCCGGCCAGGACGTCACCTTCACGGTCATCCCGGCCAAGACCGCGGCGGCGGCCGAGAAGGCCGGCAAGGAGCCCGAGGGCACCGAGAAGGTCACCATCACCACGGAGAAGGCGCCCAAGGAGAACCGGGCGATCGTCGGCATCCAGGCGGGGACGGACCACACCTTCCCGTTCGAGATCGACATCAAGCTCGCCGACGTGGGCGGCCCGAGCGCCGGTCTGATGTTCTCCCTCGGCATCGTCGACAAGCTGACCCCGGGGCAGCTGACGGGCGGCAAGTTCATCGCCGGCACCGGGACGATCGACGACAAGGGCAAGGTCGGCCCGATCGGCGGGATCAACATGAAGCTGGTCGGCGCGCGCAACGCCGGCGCACGCTACTTCCTGACCCCCGACGAGAACTGCAAGGCCGCCGCCGACGACACTCCGGACGGCCTCACCCTGGTACGGGTCAAGAACATCGCCGACGCCAAGAAGTCGCTGGAGAAGGTCCGCGCGGGGGACACGGCCGGACTGCCGAGCTGCTCGGCAGGCTGACCGCGTCCCTCCGGCGGCGAGGCGGAAAGGGTCAGGACTCGAAGGTCGCGGCCAGCGCCTCGGCCAGCCCCGGCACCAGACCGGCGCCGGTCAGCACGTCGTTCGGCGAGTCCTTCTCCCGCAGCCGCACGGCGGACTCGCGGGCACCGTCGCGCAGCACCGCCACGGTCATCCGCACCTCCTGACGGTCGGGGTGCTTGGCGACCCACTTGGTCAGCTGGGCGTCGTCGAGACCTTCCGGTACGGAGGCCTCGGCGGACGGCGGCAGCATCAGCCGCTCCACCGTCATCGCGCACCCGACGACGGCGTCGGGCCAGGCGATCGTGGCGAGGAACTCGTCCAGCGCGGTACCTGCGGGAAGCTCCTCCTGCTCGATAGGGGTGAGTGCGGCGGTCTTCGAACCGTCGTCGTCGAGGCCGAGCTGAGCGGCCAGGCCGGGCTCCTGGACCCGCAGCCGTGCGGTGTCGACCAGGGCGAAGAGCCGGGCGGGCTGGTCCCAGCCGAGGCCGGAGATGTACTCGTCGATTTCGAGCACCGCGACGGTGAGCGGACTCGCGGCCATCGGGGGGCCTGAGGGGGAAACGTTGGGCATGGACAACATCCTGCCTCCTTCCGCCCCGGTAACGGGAACTAGGTAAAGCCTCAGTAAGTTGCATAGGTGGGCTCTACGATCGCTGGGCCCGCTCCACACGACCCGCGAACTTCGAGGTGCGCACGTTGGCTTTCCAGATGCCGGACCGCGGCGGAGGCCCGACCGGGCCACGGATCAGAGTCGGCCGCCCGTCCCGGCGCGCCCGAACCCTGCTCATGACACTCGGCGTCCTGGCGATCCTCGCCATGGCGTTCGTCATGTTCTCCGGGTTCTGGACGGACTGGCTCTGGTACAGGTCGGTCGGATTCTCATCCGTCTTCACCACCACTCTGTGGACCAAGATCGGGCTGTTCCTCGTCTTCGGACTGCTGATGGCCATCGCCATCGGTGTGAACATCTGGCTCGCGCACCGGCTCCGGCCGCCGCTGAGCGCGATGTCGCTGGAGCAGCAGAGCCTGGACCGCTACCGGATGAGTCTCGCCCCGTACAAGAAGTGGGTGCTGCTCGCGATCACCGCGCTCGTCGGTCTGATCGCCGGAGCGTCCGCCTCGGGCCAGTGGCGTACCTGGCTGATGTATGTGAACGGGGTGTCGTTCGGTCAGAAGGACCCCCAGTTCCACCTGGACGTGGCCTTCTACGCCTTCGACCTGCCGTGGTACCGCTTCCTGCTGGGCTTCGGCTTCGCGGCGACGGTGCTCTCGCTGATCGCGGCCGCGCTGACCCACTACCTGTACGGCGGGCTGCGCATCACCAGCCCCGGCGCGCGGGCGACCGGGGCGGCCACCGGCCACCTCTCGGTGCTGCTCGGCATCTTCGTCGCGCTGAAGGCGGTGGCCTACTGGCTCGACCGCTACGGGCTGGCCGTGAAGTCCAGCGACTTCAAGGCCACGGACAACTGGACGGGCCTGCGGTACGTCGACGCCAACGCCTATCTGCCGGCGAAGACCATCCTGTTCTGCATCGCCGCGATCTGCGCGGTGCTGTTCTTCGCGACGCTCTGGCGCCGCACCTGGCAGCTCCCGATGATCGGGTTCGGCCTGATGGTCCTCTCCGCGATCCTGATCGGCGGGCTCTACCCGGCGATCGTGCAGAAGTTCCAGGTCCAGCCGAACGAGCAGGCCAAGGAAGCCCCGTTCATCCAGAAGAACATCAAGGCCACGCGGGACGCCTACGACATCGATGACGCGAAGGTCACCGACTACGCGGGCAAGTCGACCACGGACGACGACACGAAGCTGCGCGCCAGTGCGGACGCCGCGGCCAGCTACCGGGTGATGGACCCCAACGTCGTCTCCCCGGCCTTCCAGCAGCTCCAGCAGAAGAGGAACTACTACCAGTTCCCCAAGACGCTGGACGTCGACCGCTACAAGGACGACGCCGGCAAGGAGCAGGACACGGTCATCGGTCTGCGCGAGCTCAACCTCCAGGGCATCCCCAAGCGCAACTGGATCAACGACCACTTCACCTACACCCACGGCTACGGTGCGATCGCCGCCCGCGGCACCACCACCGGCAAGAACCCGAAGGGATCTCCCGACTTCACCGAGTCCGGTCTGCCGACCACCGGTGAGCTGGGCCAGTACCAGCAGGAGATCTACTACGGCGAGAAGACCGAGCAGTACTCCATCGTCGGCGGGCCCCAGAAGGAGCTCGACTACGAGGAGGACGGCGAGAAGACCACCAGCTACAAGGGCAAGAGCGGCGTCAGCCTCTCCAGCGCGTTCAACCGCGCCGCCTACGCGGTGGCCTTCAGCGAGCCGCAGATCCTGTACTCGGGAGCCATCGGCGAGGGTTCGCGGATCCTGTACAACCGCACGCCCAAGGAGCGCGTCGAGGCGGTCGCCCCGTGGCTGACCATCGACGGCGACGCCTACCCGGCCGTGGTGAACCACCGCATCCAGTGGGTCGTCGACGCGTACACCACGACCAACGGCTATCCGTACGCCTCGCGCACGACGCTCGGTGACACCACGGCCGACTCGCTGACCACCAACCAGCGCGCGGTCGTCGCCCAGCAGAACCAGGTCAACTACATCCGCAACTCGGTGAAGGCCACCGTCGACGCGTACGACGGCAAGGTCACGCTGTACGAGTGGGACACCGAGGACCCGGTCCTCAAGACCTGGCGCAAGGCGTTCCCGGGGACCGTGAAGTCCAAGACGGACATCCCTCAGGACCTCATGGACCACCTGCGCTACCCGCAGGACCTGTTCAAGGTGCAGCGCGAGCTGCTCACCCGCTACCACGTCACGAGCCCCGCGCAGTTCTACAGCGGCAGTGACGCGTGGCAGGTCCCGGACGACCCGACCAACAAGGAGTCCGGCGCCGTCCCGCCGTACTACCTCAGCATAAAGATGCCGGACCAGACGGCTCAGAAGTTCTCGCTGACGACGACGTTCACTCCCAAGGGACGGCCCGACCTCGGGGCGTTCATGGCGGTGGACGCCGATGCGGCCAGCAAGGACTACGGCACGATAAGGCTGCTGAGAGTCACCACCACGGTGAAGGGCCCCGGCCAGGTACAGAGTGAGCTCAACGGCAACGACGACGTCGCCGAGTTCGTGAGAAACCTCAAGGGAACCGACTCCGACATCGAGTACGGCAACCTGCTCACGGTGCCGCTCGAAGGGGGCTTCCTCTACATCGAGCCGGTGTACACGCGCGGTGGCACGCAGAACTACCCGCTTCTGCGCAAGGTCGCCGCCTCGTACGGGTCGAAGATCGTCTTCGAGAACAGTCTCGGGGAGGCGCTCAACGCGGTCTTCGGGGTGGACGGCTCCGACACGACCGAGCCACCTGCCGACACCACCGAGCCGCCGGGCGACACCACGGAGCCGCCGGCCACCGGTGACGCCGCGCTGAAGAAGGCGATCGCCGATGCGCAGAAGGCCTACACGGCCGGTGAGGCGGCGCTGAAGGAGCAGGACTGGGTCGCCTACGGCAAGGCCCAGGACGACCTTCAGGACGCGCTGGAGCGGGCTGCCGCAGCGCAGCCCAAGGCCGGCAGTCCGAGTACGACGGACGAGAAGAAGAAGCCGGCGGCGTCGGCGAGTGCCGACAGCGGCGGCTGAGTAACCCGGTAAAGCTTCACCCCCGCGTCGTGGTACGGTTTGGACACAACGACGCGGGGTGGAGCAGCTCGGTAGCTCGCTGGGCTCATAACCCAGAGGTCGCAGGTTCAAATCCTGTCCCCGCTACTGAAAGACGAAGGCCCGGATCCTCCAGGGGATCCGGGCCTTCGTCATGCCGTGGTGGCTATTTTGTGCAGTGTGCGTGAAGTGCGGTTCGTGGGGCACGAGTTGAGCACGGGCGTGTTTGACTTGTCTCCCTGTGGGCATGTCGACAAAACGCTGAAGTGACCTCACTGGCCGCGATATACCAGGTGTGCGCGGGTTGTAGGTGGTGCGACGATGGTATTTATGGGGGACAGGGCAACTCTGTTGGAGACAGGGCGGTTTGTGCAGCAGCGCGTCCATCCGGCGGAAAAAGCGGCGGATATGGCATTTGCCGCTGCCACCGCGCAGTACAACGACCACATCGAGACCGCCGAGACTGCGGAGCGTGCCGCGACCGTCGAGAGTGCAGGGACCGCTGAGACCGCCGACGGCGTGGAGAACGCCGAGAGTGCGGAGACGGCGGCGAGCGCGGACAACGCCGAGAGCGAGGCGCGCCACCGCCGTGCCGCCGACGCGGGGGACACCACGTCGATGAGCGTGCTCGGCGCGCTGCTGCTGCGCCGCGGCGACCTGAGCGGCGCCGAGGCCTACCTGCGTGCCGCCACCGCCGACGGCGACCGTGCCGCGGCCAACAACCTGGGCGTCCTGCTGCACCAGCGCGGATACGCGGACGAGGCGGCCGGCTGGTGGCGGATCGCCGCCGTCGCCGGTTCCGCCGCCGCCGCGCACGCCCTGGGCCGCCACTACCGCGAGCGCGGCGACGAGCCCGGCGCCGAGTACTGGCTGCGCCAGTCCGCCGAGCAGGGCCACGCGCTGGGCGCGTACGCCCTCGCCGACCTGCTGGAACACCGCAGCGACGTGGGCGCCGAGCGCTGGCTGCGCGCCGCGGCCGAGCAGGGACACCGCGAAGCGGCGTACCGGCTGGCCCGGATGCTGGAGCGCCACGCCACCGACGCGCACGACGCGTTCGGCCGCCCCGGCCTGGGTCCGCGTACGGGGCCGGAGTCCGAGGCCGCCGACGCGGTGCGCGGCGCCGCCGTGCGCAAGGACGACAGCCCGGTCGCGGGCCCCGACGCGGAGCGTGTGGGCGAGGCCGAGCAGTGGTACCGGCAGTCCGCCGCCCGCGGGCACCGGCGTGCCGCCCTGCATCTCGGGGCCATCCTCGAACAGCGCGGCGAGCTCAAGGAGGCCGGCCGCTGGTACCTCATCTCCGCCAAGGCCGGCGAGGCCAGGGCCGCCTGCGCGCTCGCCTTCCTGCTGCGCGACGCGGGCGACCAGGAGAGCGCCGCCGTGTGGTGGCTGCGCGCCGCCCAGGACGGCGACGGCAACGCCGCCAACGCGCTCGGCGCGCTGCACGCGGCCCGGGGCGAGCAGCAGACCGCCGAGCGCTGGTACCGCGCGGCGATGGACGCGGGCGACGTCAACGGGGCGTACAACCTCGGCCTGCTCTGCGCCGCCCAGGACCGCACGCCGCAGGCCGAGCAGTGGTACCGCCGCGCCGCCTACGCAGGCCACCGCGAGGCGGCCAACGCGCTGGCCGTGCTCCTGCTCCAGGCCGGCGACGCGACCGGTGCCGAGCCCTGGTTCTCCAAGGCGGCCGAGGCCGGCAGCGTGGACGCCGCCTTCAACCTCGGCATCCTGCACGCCGGACGTGACGAGGACCGTACGGCCCTGCTCTGGTACGAGCGCGCCGCGGCGGCCGGCCACACCGAGGCCGCGCTCCAGGTCGGCATGGCGCTGCTGCACCACGGTGAGGAGCGCGAGGCCGAGCGCCATCTGCGCTGCGCTGCGGGCGGCGGCAGCGCGGAGGCGGCGTTCCGGCTGGCCGGGGTGCTGGACTCGCGGCAGCCGCCGCCGGGGCCGCCCGCGCTCGGCGAGCCGATGCCGGAGAAGTCCGAGTGCGAGGAGTGGTACGAGCGGGCGGCCGAGCAGGGGCACCGCCGCGCCCAGGTCCGCGTCGGCATGCTCGCCGCGGCCCGCGGGGACGTGGAGAGCGCGGGCCGCTGGTACCGGGAGGCCGCCGAGGCGGGCAGCCGCAACGGCGCCTTCAACCTCGGACTGCTGCTCGCCCGGGAGGGCAGCGAGCGCGAGGCCGCGCTGTGGTGGAGCCGGGCCGCCCGGGACGGCCACGGACGGGCCGCGCTGCGCCTCGCCCTGCTGGCCGCACGACGCGGCGAGCTCACCGAGGGGCAGCGGTGGTGCGCCCGGGCCGTCGAGCTGGGACCCGCGGAGGTCTCGGAGCGGGCGGCGCGGCTGCGTGAGGCGCTGCACCAGGAGCTGACCGCCTGAGGGCTGTTCCGCAATTCCCGGCGGGAGCACGACGACAGCTACGGCACCTTTCCCCCGTAGCCTGCACGGCGCGGGGGGACCCCTCCGTTGTCGGGATGCCTGAATACATCCGGTGTTCAGGCATCCCTCCGCCTTGCGACGCACCGCATCCGACGCCGCGCGCTGATCCACCAGGAAGTGCGGGACAGCCCTTGGCGGAGGGTTCTCCGGGACCCCTGGGGCCCCGGGAAAAGGGATTTGCGCTGGTCCAGGGCGTGCCGTACTGTGGAGATCACAACGACGCGGGGTGGAGCAGCTCGGTAGCTCGCTGGGCTCATAACCCAGAGGTCGCAGGTTCAAATCCTGTCCCCGCTACTGAAGACAGAGGGCCGGATCCTTCAAGGGATCCGGCCCTCTGTGCATGTCCCGGGCAGCCCGGCTCAGGGCTTGTGGCCCACCGCCTCGCCGTACATCGCCCGGTCCACGGCCTTCTCCTCCGGCACCGGGTCGCCGGTCGAGACGCCGGAGTCGGCGTAGGCCTTCTGCAGCCGGTCCGTCGTCCCCTTCCGGATCTCCCAGTCCATCCGCATCGACGGTGTCGACCGCAGGGTGGCCTCGTCGGTCTTCATCAGCCGGGCCAGTTCGGTCAGGAAGGCGGGGTCGGACTTGTAGTCGCCGGCGAAGTAGGTGTTCACCGTACGGATGTAGGCGCGGAGGAAGGCGACGCCCGCGTCCGGGTCCTTGTTCAGCAGGTTGGGCCCGAAGAGCACTCCGCCGAGCGGTTCGCCGGCCGGCTGTCCGCCGAGGAAGGCGTACTTCTTGTCGTTGTCGACCTTCCGCCAGATCGGGTCGAGCAGCCAGGCGGAGTCCACGCCGCCGTTCTGCAGGGCGGTGAGCACGTCCGCCGAGCCGAGCTGCTGGAAGCTGATCTTGTCGAGGCCGCCGCCGTGCTTCTTCAGCGAGGTGTCCATCGGATAGGCGATCACCGAGCCCTTGCCGATCATCGTGCCGAGCTTCCTGCCTGCCATGTCCACGTGGTCGGCGCTCTCGCCGTCCTTGAGGCGCACCCACAGGCCGCTCTTCGATGCCGGGTCGGGGGAAAAGTTCCCCGCGACCCACTTGATGGCGAAGCCGCCGTTGATGCCGTTCATCACCGCGGCCTCGGGCGCCGCCCACTGCGCGTCGACGTCGCCCTTGGCGAGCAGGGGAAGGGCGTCCGGGGTGGGCAGCACCTTCAGCGAGACGTCCAGTCCCTCCTTCGCGAACTCGCCCCTGGCGACCGCGACCTGGAGCGGAGCGACGTACTCCGCGCTCAGGGTGCCGGTGGCGACGGTGATCTTCCGCTTCTTCGCGAGGGGCTGGGCGGCCGGCGCCCCCTTGTCGCAGCGGGCGGGTTTGCGGTCGGGCGCGAGGTCGGAGGGGTCGGTCCAGCCCGCGGCGCAGCCCGTGACGGGCTTGACGGTACGCGGTGCGGCATCGGCGGCACCGGCGTCGTCCGACGAGCTGTTCCCGGCGCAGCCTGCCGCGCCGAGCAGGGATGCCGCCACGAGCACGACGGTGCCGGTGAAGGGGGTACGTATACGCACAGTGCCTCCGTACGGGGAATCGTTCACGACTGGCTGCGGCCGCGGTCGCGCGGTGCCCACGGGGTGAGCAGCCGGCCCGCGATCCGCACCACTTCGGAGAAGACGACGCCGAGCACCGCCACACAGACGATGCCGACGAACATCACGTCGTTCTGGAACAGGGCGCGGGAGTCGAAGATCAGATGGCCCAGTCCGTCGGCCGCCGCGATCTGCTCCGAGGCGACGATGACGAGCACCGCCACGCCCGCCGCGATCCGCGCCCCGACCAGGACGGCGGGGAGGGAGGCGGGCAGCAGGATGTGCCGGAACATCTGCCAGGGCGAGGCGCCGAACACCTGCCCGGCGTCCCGGTGACCTGTGGGTACGGCGAGCACGGCCGCCATCGTCGAGATCCAGACGAAGAAGAAGACGGTGGCGGCGACCAGGGCGATCTGCGGCCCTTCACCGAGGCCGAACATATTGAGGAAGACCGGCAGCAGGGCCAGTTTCGGTACGACGTAGAGGGCGTCGAGCAGCGGTTCCAGTGCCGCCCGGACGAGGGCGAGGGAACCCATGAGCAGGCCGAGGGCGTAGCCCGCGACCGTGCCGATCGCGTAGCCGCCGAGCACCCGTTTGAGGGTGGCCCACACATCCGGCCACAGGGCGCCGTCGGCCGCGCGGTCCCAGCCGTCCGCGAAGATGGTGGAGGGTGCGGGGTAGACGCGGTCGTCGATCCAGGACCTGGCCGCGGCGAGCTGCCAGAGCAGCACCAGCAGGAGCGGTACGGCGACGGCGAGGGCGATCTCCAGGGTGCGGCGCCTGCGGTGGGTGCGTACCGGGTGCAGTTCCTGCGGTCCGGGCCTGCGGACGAGGATCTGCTCGTCGGTGTCCGGGGACTTCACGGCCGTGCTCATACCGGCGCCGCCTCTCCGCGGACCTCGCCGCGCAGCAGTTCCCACAACTCGCTCTTCAGCGCGGTGAACTCGGCTGTCGCCCGGATGTCCCCGGTACGCGGCCGGGCGAACGGCGGACGGTGTTCGGCGATGATCCGGCCCGGTCTGGCGGACATCACCAGGACCCGGTCCCCGAGCACGATCGCCTCTTCGAGGCTGTGGGTGATGAACAGGGTGGTGGTGCGGGTGGTCTGGGTGAGGTCCAGGAGTTCGTCCTGGAGGATCGTGCGGAGCTGGGCGTCGAGTGCGGCGAACGGTTCGTCCATCAGCAGGATCTCGGGTTCCACGGCGAGCGCGCGGGCGATGGCCACCCGCTGGCGCATGCCGCCGGAGAGTTCGGCGGGGTAGGCGCCCGCGAAGTCGGCGAGCCCCAGCCGGGACAGCCAGTCGCGCGCCCGGGCATCGGCCTCGCGGCGGGGCACGCGCTGGATGTCGAGGCCGAAGCGGACGTTGGCCAGGACGGTCTTCCAGTCGTGGATCCCGTAGTCCTGGAAGATCATCGCGGCCGGCCGGGGCGAGGCCGTACGGATCGACAGTTTGCCCGCGCTGGGGCGCAGCAGTCCGGCCGCGATCCGCAGCAGGGTGGACTTGCCGCAGCCGGAAGGTCCGACGATGCAGGTGAACTCGCCCGGCACGATGTCGAGATCGACGGGGCCGAGGGCGGCCAGCGCCCGGCTGCCGCGCCCGAAGGAGCGGGACAGGGCGCGGGCGCGGAGCTTCGGGGCGGTGGTCGGTGGCGCGGTTGCCTGGGGTGGGTTCGGGTGCGGGTCTCCCACGGGTCTCTCCTCGTACGCATCGAGGTGCACGGCTGCCGCGGGGGCGGCCGTGATCGCCGATGACGATATGACGACCCGTCAGATTCGGGAAGGGGGTGCGCGGGTAACGGGGTGGCCGGATGGCGCCGGCCGCACGTGCCGACGGCGCCGTCGGCGGAAGTCCGGTCGGGCGTGGGGGTATACGGGCAACGCCCCCGCCGGATGTCCGGTGGGGGCGTTGGAGGAGGTGGGGGAGTGGCCGGGCTCAGGCGGCCGCCGCGCAGCTCGGGCAGACGCCGCGGTACGTCATCTCCACGCCGGAGATCATGAAGCCGAAGCGCTCGCCGGCCGGCAGGTCCGCCAGTGGATCGCCCGACGGGTGTACGTCACGGATGGCGCCGCACCGCGCGCACACCAGGTGGTGGTGGGGGCGGTGGGCGTTCGGGTCGTAGCGCTTGGCGCGGCGGTCGGTGGAGACCTCAATGACCTCGCCGAGGGTCACCATCTCGCCCAGCGTGTTGTAGACGGTGGCGCGGGAGATCTCGGGCAGCTTGGCGACGGCCCGGGCGTGGACCTCGTCGGCCGTCAGGTGCACATGGTCCCCGTCGAGGACCTCGGCCACGACGCGCCGTTGTGCGGTCATGCGCCAGCCGCGTCCACGGAGTCGTTCCAGCAGGTCACTCATGAGGACAAGCCTAACAGTGGTGGGGGTCAGGTCCCGAACAGGTGTGACTTTGGAAGCTGCCTTGACTTGGACTAAGTCCATTGTAGGATCGGTTACGGCATTGGCCAGGGACAGGCTGCGCACGCCATGACGGCACTACGGCATGACGAATGTGCAGGAACGACGCAGGAGGCGCACGTGACACAGGGACCGCTCACCACGGAGGCCGGAGCCCCGGTGGCCGACAACCAGAACAGTCAGACGGCGGGCGTCGGCGGTCCCGTGCTGGTGCAGGACCAGCTGCTGATGGAGAAGCTGGCGCACTTCAACCGGGAGCGCATCCCGGAGCGCGTCGTGCACGCCCGCGGCGCCGGTGCGTACGGCACCTTCACGCTGACCCGTGACGTCTCGCAGTGGACCCGGGCGAGGTTCCTCTCCGAGGTCGGCAAGCAGACCGAGACGTTCCTGCGCTTCTCCACCGTCGCGGGCAACCTCGGCTCCGCCGACGCCGTGCGTGACCCGCGCGGCTTCGCGCTGAAGTTCTACACCGAGGACGGCAACTACGACCTCGTCGGCAACAACACCCCGGTGTTCTTCATCAAGGACGCCATCAAGTTCCCCGACTTCATCCACACCCAGAAGCGCGACCCCTACACCGGCTCGCAGGAGGCGGACAACGTCTGGGACTTCTGGGGTCTGTCGCCCGAGTCCACCCACCAGGTGACCTGGCTCTTCGGCGACCGCGGCATCCCGGCCACGCTGCGCCACATGAACGGGTACGGCTCGCACACCTACCAGTGGAACAACGAGGCCGGCGAGGTCTTCTGGGTCAAGTACCACTTCAAGACAGACCAGGGCATCAGGAACCTCACCACCGACGAGGCCAACCAGGTCTCCGGCATGGACCCGGACAGCCACCAGCGTGATCTGCGCGAGGCCATCGAGCGGGGCGAGTTCCCGTCCTGGACCGTGCAGGTCCAGATCATGCCGGCGGCCGACGCGGCGACGTACCGCTTCAACCCGTTCGACCTCACCAAGGTGTGGCCGCACGCCGACTACCCGCCGGTCGAGATCGGCAAGCTGGAGCTGAACCGGAACCCGGAGAACATCTTCGCCGAGACCGAGCAGTCGGTCTTCAGCCCAGCGCACTTCGTGCCCGGCATCGGCCCGTCCCCGGACAAGATGCTCCAGGGCCGTCTCTTCGCTTACGGCGACGCGCACCGCTACCGCGTCGGCATCAACGCCGACCACCTGCCGGTCAACCGCCCGCACGCCGCCGAGGCCCGGACCCACAGCCGCGACGGCCACCTGTACGACGGCCGCCACGGGGGTGCGAAGAACTACGAGCCGAACAGCTTCGGCGGTCCGGTCCAGACCGACCGCCCGTTGTGGGAGCCCACCCAGGTCAGCGGCGGCACCGGCACCCACGAGGCTCCCGCCCACGCCGAGGACAACGACTTCGTGCAGGCCGGGAACCTCTACCGGCTCTACTCCGAGGACGAGAAGAGCCGTCTGATCGACAACCTCGCCGGGTTCATCGCGAAGGTCTCGCGCGACGACATCGCCGAGCGCGCGATCGACAACTTCCGCCGGGCCGACGGGGACTTCGGCAAGCGGCTGGAAGCGGCCGTCCAGGCTCTGCGCGGCTGAGGCCTCGACCGGACACACCCGCGGGGCGGGGCGGCGGATCATCCGCCGCCCCGCCCCGCGTTCCGAATGCCCCGCTTACAGGGTGAGCCGGTGCACACCTCCCTGCACCGTGCCGACGTACAGCCGGTGGCCGTCCGTGGCGAGACTCGTGGCGTCCAGGTTCTGCAGACCCGTGGAGATGTTCTGCCAGCTCCGGCCGCCGTCGGTCGACCGCAGCACGCCCCGGCCCCCGCGCGGCAGGGCCGTCTCCCAGATGTTCGTCGTCGAGGCGTAGAGGGTGTGGCCGACCTTCAGCAGGTCGCTCACCCGCAGCGGCAGCCGGCCCGTGTCGGCGGTGCGGAACGTCCGGCCGCCGTTGTCGGAGATCCGGATCGAGTCACCGCCGATCAGCAGCTGCGAGCCGGTGCGCTCGATGGTGTCGACGCGGCCGTCCGCCACCTTGCTCCGCGTGGCGCCGCCGTCGTCCGAGCGGTAGAGCCCGTCGGGCGTGCCCAGCAGCAGCTTCTCCGGGTTCCGGGGGTCACCGGATACGGCGGTGAAGTACGTGTCGTGGCGCAGGTTCTTCCACGTCGCGCCGCCGTCCTCGGTACGGAACAGGCCGCTGCTCAGCTGGTTGCCGTACCCGACGTAGATCCGGTCGGGGTCGGCCGGGTGCACGGCGAGGGAGAACACCTGGCCCGCGCCGTGGCCCTTCTGCTCCCAGGTGGCGCCCCGGTCGCCGCTCCGCTCGACGGAGAATCCGCCGAACGCGTCGGCCTGGGTGCGCCACAGGACCCTGGAGTCCTGCGGTGAGACGACGAGCTGCGACGTACCGCTGCCGATGGTCCCCTCGCCGCCCGTCGTGCCCCAGTCGGGGTTCGCCGCCGGGACGGTGGTGCGCTGGGTGCCGATGTCGTCGGCCGCCAGCAGGACGTCACCGCTGACCACGACGTCGTTGACGGTGCCGCCCTGGATGCCGATGCGGCGGTAGTCCTCGCCCTGCGCCGTGCCCCGGTAGATGCCGTTGCTGCTTTCGGACAGCGTCAGCGAGCCGTCGCTCCAGCGGTCGATGTCGGTCACGACGGAGGCGTCGCTCACTCCGGGCAGGAGCGTCCAGTTCCGGCCGTGGTCACGGCCGGCCTGCACGCCGTCCCCCGTGCCGAGGTAGAGATCCCCGCCGGTGGCGGTGAGTCCGCTCGCGCCGTGACCCGGGTCGATGAGCGTCGACCAGTTCGCGCCGCCGTCGTGCGAGCCGACGACGCCGGTGCCGATCACGTACGCCGCCACCACACCGCTGTCCGCGGCGATCTGGACGGTCGGGCCGCCCTTCGAGTCGTACACCTGCCGTGCCTCGCCGAGGACGCCCGAGGCGACCCCGGACCTGGCCCACACGGCGTCGCCGGTGGCGAAGTACAGCGTGTCGCCGCCGATCGCCGCGTCGTAGACCGTGCCCGGTACGCCGGCCGGTCCGGCCGACCAGTGGTCGCCGCCGTCCGTGCTGATCTGCAGCCCGCCCTCGGTGACCGCGATCAGGGTGCGGGTGCGCTCGTCGGAGACGAGCTGCGAGATCACCGAGTCGGGGGTGTCCAGGGTCTGCCAGGTGCGCCCCGCGTCCTCGGTGCGCAGGATCGAGGACGTACGCGGGAAGTTGCTCGCGCTGTTGACCGTGTACCACCAGCGGTCGGCGTTCTTCGCGTCGATGACCAGGCTGCCCGTGTCGACCTGGTCGGTGACCGGGAGCCGGTCGAGCTGACGCCAGGTGTCACCGTCGTCGGTGACCCAGGGACCGACCTTGCCGCCCTGGGTGAGCGCGGCCCGGCCCGGACGGTTCGCGGCGACGGTGATCTGCCCGCTCGCGTCGTACGGACCGACCGGCGTCCAGCGGCTGTGCCGGCTGTCGGCCGGTGTCACCTCGAATCCGTCGCTGCCGCGCAGGGTCTGCCCGGTCGTGGTCCTGGCGCGGACGGACACCAGATGGGTGCCCTCGACCGCACCGGTCACCCGGGCCTCGTAGACATTGCCGGAGCGCAGCGTCGCCCGGATGTCCCGGCTGCGGCCGTGCGGCGGCCTCACCGTCACGACGGGGGCCTCGGTGAGCGGGGCCGGGGTGAAGATCGCGATGCCGGACTCGCCGTCGCTCGGATCGGGGCCCGCCTGGACGAACAGCTGCCGTACGACGAGGAGGTAGGGCACCCGCAGGGCCCTGCCGCCGGACGGGGTGAGGGTCACCTCGCCGCTGATCTCGGCCTCGCCCCCGGGCCGGTCCGCCCGCACGGTCACCGTCGCGGTGGCGCTGCCGCCGGCCGGGACCCGCAGGGTGCGCGGCGAGACGGCCGCGTCGCCGCTCACCCCCAGACGTACCGAACGTGCCTTGTCCGAGGCGTTGTTCACCGTCAGTTTCCGGGTCCCGCCGACGGTGGAGCCCGCCGTATCGGCGAGGCCGTACGACAGCGAGCTCGGCGTGGTGGTGATCCCGGCATCGGCCGCGTCGGCCGCTGCCGGGATGTCGAGCCGGCCCGAGCCGTAGCTCGTCGGCTCGCTGTCCGCCACCTTCTTCGACGCGCCGGTCAGACCGGAACGGACCTGGTCCGGGGTCTGTTCGGGGTGGAGCTGGCGGATCAGGGCCGCGGCGCCCGCGACGTGCGGGGCGGCCATCGACGTACCGGACATCCGGTAGTAGCCGGGCGCGTACACCGACTTCGGGACCGTGGACAGGATGTCGTAGCCGGGTGCGACCAGGTCGGGCTTGAGGTTCCAGCGCAGGTCGGGGCCGCGCGAGGAGAACGACGGGATCCGGTCCGTCACGTCCTCACCGGTGAGGGTGATCTCGACCTTCCCCGCGCCGAGCCGCGCCGACAGTTCCTCGTACTGGGTGGAGTCGATGCCGAGCATGACGACCGAGTCCATCCGCATCGAGTCGCCGGAGTCCTTGACGCCGGCGCTGTCCGCCGGGAGCCGCAGCGGGTCGCCGCCGATGCCCGCGTCCGCGGACCGGCCGCCGGGCACGGAGAAGACCGGGCCGCCGCCCGAGCCCCCGCCGATGAGCGCCACGGCGCCCCGCCGTTCGGCCTCGCGGGCCTGCTCGATCTCCCACGTGGTGACGTCCTGCGTCTGCTCGGACACCGGCACTTCGAGGCGCACGGCCTTGCCCGTGACGTCGCCGGCCCGCTCCCAGTCCTCCGGGGCGCCCTGGCCGACGTCGACCAGCTGGGTGGTCAGCGGCTTCGCCGGCGGGTTGGCGGACAGGACTCCGCGGTAGGTCTGGATCTTCTCGCCGTCGCGGTAGGTGGCGCCCGGCAGGCGCAGCCCGCTGACGGAGGCGCCGACCGCGATCACCCCGTCCGCCGCCGCGGGCGATCCGACGGTGCCCGCGCCGGGGCCCTCGTTCCCGGCGGCGGCGACGACCACGACTCCGGCCCGGGTGGCGGCCGTCGCCGCCAGGCCGAGCGGGTCGCTGCCGTCGCCGTATCCGCCGATGCTGAGGTTGATCACATCGGCGCGGTGCGGGTTGGCCGGGTCGATCGCGGCCTCGATCCCGGCAACGATGTCAGAGGTGGTGCCTTCGCCGTTGGCGTTCATCACCTTGTACGCGGTGAGCTCGGCCCCGGGGGCGACGCCGGTGACGCCGCCCTTCGCGGCGGCCCTGCCGGCGATGATCCCGGCGACGTGCGTCCCGTGGCCGTTGTCGTCCATCGGGTCGTCGTCGCCGTTGACGAAGTCGTGCCCGGCGACCACCTTGTGGCCCTCGCCGAAGCCTCCGCCCAGGTCAGGGTGGCTGTAGTCGACGCCGCTGTCGAGCACGGCGACGGTCACGCCGGCGCCGTCGGCCGCCGCACCCGACGGGTCCTCGCGCTTCCAGACCTCCGGAGCGCCGATGAGCGGCACGCTGTCGCTGGTATACATCCTGATCTTGGCGTCCGGCTGCACGGACACCACCCCGGGCAGCGTCCGCAGCGCCTGCACCTCGGAGGCCTTGACCGTCACGGCCACCGCGTTGACCAGCAGGTTCAGCTTGCGGGGCGAGGTGGGGCGCAGACCGGCGCTCTTCGCCCGGTCGAGGAACGTCTGCTGCCGGCCGGCCACGGCCCGGCGTGCCGAGGCGATGTCCGCCGTGCCGGCCGAGCGGAGCCGGCTGCCGCCCGAGGCGGCCGCGTCGCCCTCCAGGGTCACGATCACCCGTTGCGCGGGGTCGTCCGCGGGGGTTGCGGTCGCGGACGGGGGCGCCGCGGCGAGCAGTCCGCCGAGTGCGGCGGACAGGGCGATGCCGGTGGTCAGCGCGCGCCGGTGGGCCCGGCCGGATCTTCGGACGGAGCGGGGTGAACGAGGGACGCGTGGGATTGCCATGACAGATGCCTAATCGCCGAGGCATGTCCGGGACAACGATTTGGGCTGGCCCATTGCTGTCACTGGCACACACGGGCCATGATCCGCCGCATGTCGCATCTCACCGCAGCCGGTATCGACCCGTTCGACGAAAGTGTCTACCGGGCCATCCTCGTCCGGCACACCGCCGGCCCCGCGGACATCGCGGCCGACCTGGGCTCCACGCCCGAGCGCACCGGCAGGGCACTCGACAGGCTGCGGGAGAACGGCCTGGTCGGACGCCTTTCCGGGGCCCGCCGCCGCTATGCGGCGATCGAACCGAGCGGGGCGGTCGACGCCCTCGTACGGGCCCGGACCGCCGAGCTCGACGGGGTGCGCGCGGCGGCCGGCGAGCTGTCCAGGCTCTTCGCCACGGCCCGGCAGGGCAGCTCGGAACAGGTCGAAGTGATCGACGGCAGCGAGGCGTTGGGCCGGTGGTTCGTACGGTTGCAGCAGGAGGCGCGCGCCGAGGTCATCACGCTCGACCGTCCGCCGTACGCCCTCACCACGTCCAATCCGGTGGAGTCCGCGGCCCTTTCGCGAGGGGTGCGCTATCGCGCGGTGTACGCCCCCGAGGCCCTGGAGTGGCCCGGTGTGCTCGACGACATCCGCGAACTCGTCCGCCACGGAGAGCATGCCCGCGTCCTGCCCGGGCTGCGGATCAAGCTCGCGATAGCCGACCGCAGGCTGGCCCTGATGCCGCTCACCCTGGACTTCACCACGAGCGTGCGCGCCGCCGTCATCCGTCCCTCGGCCCTGCTCGACGGGCTGATCGACTACTGGGAACTGTGCTGGCGCACCGCCACCCCGCTGGACGCCCCGGCCGACGACCCGCTCGGCGCGGAGGACCGGCAGATGCTGACGTTGCTGGTCAGCGGCCTGAAGGATGAGGCGATCGCCCGTCAGCTGGGCTGGTCGGTGCGGACGATGCGACGCCGGATCAGCAGGCTCCACGAGCAGTTGGGGGCGGCGAACCGCTTCCAGGCGGGGGTCATCGCGGCGCGGCGGGGCTGGATCGAGGGCCCCGCGGGCATCGGGGCGGACGGCGACGCCGGCCTCTGACACTGCCCGAAGACGGGCAAAGGTGTGGGTTCTTGGAGCTTTCGTGGTCCCAATTCCACGATTGTGACCGCGAATTAACAATCACCCCTGGCGCTTTCGGTATACCGGACCGAATACTGCGGGGCGGTCCGAGGGATGTCCTCCCTCTCCATATGTGAACGGACTGCACCAGGAGGCATGTTGAACACCAACGCACCGAGATCGGGCGTAGCGGTCATCGCCGCCGCGGCCGTCTTCGGCCTGACGGCGGGGATGATCTCCTCGCCGGCCGTGGCCGCGCCGCAGCCACGGCAGACCGGGCGGCAGTCCCTGCCGGCCGGGGACGCGGCAGCCGCCGCCGAGCACTGGGTCACCCTCGTGACGGGTGACCGGGTGGCCGTCGACGCCAAGGGGCAGCCGGTCGTCCTCGACCGGGCGCCCGGACGTGAGCGCATACCCGTCGAGGTCCGCCGCACCGGTGACCACACCCTGGTGGTGCCCGCGGACGCGGACCGCCTGATCACCCAGGGGGTTCTGGACCAGCGGCTGTTCGACGTCACGGAGCTGGGCGGCTCGGCCTACCGGAGCGCGGCGGGGCTCAAGCTCGTCGTCGGCTACGACGGCGCGGCGAAGACCTCCGGCTCCTCCGCGGCCGGTGCCAGGTCGGCGCTCCGCTCGGCCGACGGCGCGAAGGTCACCCGGACCTTCCCCCGGCTGAACGCGGAGGCCGTGACCGCACCGAAGGAGGGCGCCGCCGACGTGTGGCACGCGCTCACCGCACCGGACGCGCGCGCCGCGGCTCCCGGGGTGCGCAAGGTGTGGCTGGACGCACCGGTCAAGGCCGCGCTCGATGTGAGCGTGCCGCAGATCGGCGCACCGGACGCCTGGAAGGCGGGCTTCGACGGCACCGGCGTCAAGGTCGCCGTCCTGGACACCGGCGTCGACGAGACCCACCCCGATCTCGCAGGTCAGCAGCTTGCGGAGAAGAACTTCACCACCGACCCGACCGCCGTGGACGGACACGGGCACGGCACGCACGTCGCCTCGACGGTCGCCGGTACCGGAGCGAAGTCGGGCGGGAAGTACAAGGGCGTCGCCCCGGGCGCGCGCATCCTGGACGGCAAGGTCCTCAGCGCCTCCGGCAGCGGTGACACGTCCTGGATCCTAGCCGGCATGGAGTGGGCGGTCGCGCAGGGCGCCGACATCGTCTCCATGAGCCTGGGCGCCACCGACACCCCGGGCACCGACCCCCTCGAAGAGGCCGTCGACCGCCTCTCCGCCGACGGCGGACCGCTCTTCGTGGTCGCCGCAGGCAACGCCGGCCCGTCCGCCAACGGCACCATCGGCAGCCCGGGCAGCGCGGACGCGGCCCTGACCGTCGGAGCCGTCGACAAGCAGGACGGCATCGCGAGCTTCTCCAGCACCGGTCCCCGGCTCGGCGACGGCGGCATCAAGCCGGACGTCACCGCGCCCGGAGTCGACATCGCCGCGGCCCAGGCGGCCGGCACCCACATGGGCACTCCGGTCACCGACGGTTATGTATCCGCCAGCGGTACGTCCATGGCGACCCCGCATGTGTCCGGTGCCGCCGCCCTGCTGAAGCAGCAGCACCCCGACTGGTCGGGACAGCGGCTCAAGCAGCTGCTCTCCTCGGCCACGAAGCCGGGCGAATACACGTCCTACCAGCAGGGTTCGGGACGCATCGACCTGACGCAGGCCATCGTCCAGACGGTTGTCTCGGAGACCGGCAGTCTCAACTTCGGCAAGCAGGCCTGGCCGCACGAGGACGACGCCCCCGTCACCAAGTCCGTCACGTACCGTAACAACGGCACGGAGCCCGTCACCTTCGATCTGTCCCTGACGGCCACCGCCCCCGGTGGCCAGGCGGCGCCCGAGGGCATGTTCGCCGTGTCGCCGAAGCAGCTCACCGTCCCCGCGGGCGGGACCGCCGAGGCGGCCGTCACGGCCGACACCCGGACCGGTGGCACGGTCAACGGTGCCTACAGTGCCCGGATCACCGCGACCGGCGGCGGCCAGATCGTGCGGACCGCGGCGGTCGTGAACCGCGGCGACGAGGCGTACAAGGTCACGTTCGAGTACATCGGCCGGGACGGAAAGCCGGCGCAGCACTTCAACGGCAGCCTCACCGGCACCTCGGACACCGTCGTCGGCAACACCTTCAGTCTCGCCGAGGGTTCCAGCACGACCGTCGAGGTCCGCAAGGGCACTTACTTCGGCACCCACGCCCTCTATCCGACCGGCACAGGCGAGGACTTCACCGGGATGGACTGGATGGTGCAGCCCGCCCTCACCGTCGACCACGACATGACGGTCACGATCGATGCGCGTACGGCGAAGCCCGTCGACATCACCGTGCCTGACCGCGGCGCCGAACCGCTGCTCGCCCGGACCGGCGTGGAGCTGGAGTGGCTGCTGCCGATCGCCCGCTTCGCCCTCACCAACTCCTACCAGGACATCCGGACCGCGCAGGTGGGGCCGGACCCGAAGGAGGAGCTGCTCCACGAGTTCATGGGGACCTGGAAGAAGAAGTCCGACGGCACCGAGTACAACGTCGCCTACGGCGGCAAGGGTGTGCCCGTCGGCTTCGAACGGCACCTGGGCAGTAAGGACTTCGCCACCACCGACGTCCGGCTCGGCTCCCCGCTGCCCGGCCGCCAGGGCAACCTGATGCTCACGCCGAACACCGGCACCGGGGTCGGCACGTCGTTCGCCGTCGTCAACCCGCTCCCCGCCGCGTACCGGATGTACCTCAACACCGACGCCGAGCTGACCTGGGATCTCTCGTCGCGGCAGATCGACGCGGACGGTCAGCTGGAGGTGCAGCAGCGCGACACGGGGCGCACGTTCACCCGGGGCCGCAGCTACCGGCTCGACTACAACATCGGGGTCTTCGGCCCGCGGGTGAACGGTGTCACGGCAGGCGTGCAGCGCTCGGGCGACGCCATCACCGCGGCGTTCCCGATGTTCGCCGACGGTGCCGGTCACACCGGCGCCACGGTGTGGGACGCCGAGGCGACGAAGACCGCGCTCTACCGTGACGGAGAACCGGTCGGGACCAGCACGGCGCCGCCCACCGGCGTCCGCTTCACGGTTCCGCCGGGGAAGGCCGCGTACCGGCTGACCACTTCGGCGGTCCCGGCGAAGCCTGCCGCGGTCTCCACCCGGATCGACGCCGCGTGGACCTTCACCTCGGACACCGCCGCCTCGCCGACGATGCTGCCGGTGTCGACGGTCCGCTTCACCCCGCAGCTCGGTCTCGACTCCACCGCCCGGGCCGGCCGGCCGCAGCTCGTGCCGGTCACGGTGGAAGGTGCCGCGGCCGGCAACACGAAGTCGCTGAAGGTCTCCGCCTCGTTCGACGGCGGGACCACCTGGCACAGGGCCGTGGTGCTGCACGGGACCGCGCTGCTGCTCACCCCGGCGGCGGGCGCCACGGTCTCGCTCCGGGCCGAGGTCACCGACCGGCAGGGCAACACGCTCACCCAGACGGTCATCGACGCCTACCGGGCGAAGTAGCACCGGCTGACCGGCCGGCTCCCGTGTGCGCGGGGCCGGCCGGTCACACGTCCGGACTCAGCCGACCAGCTCCACCGGTTGACGGCGGGCCGGCGTCCAGCAGCGGATGATGTCGCGCACCGACACGATGCCGACCGGCCCGTCGTCGTCCAGCACGATCAGATGCCGGAACCCGCCGTGGGTCATGGCCTCGGCGGCCTCCTCCAGGGTCCAGGTGGGTGCCGCGAAGACCACATCGGTGGTGGTGTGGGTGGAGGCGGTCTCCGTGTCGGGGTTCTGGCCCGATCCGACCGCGTTGAGGATGTCGCGCTCGGTGATGATGCCGAGCCCGCAGGTGTCCGGGTCGTGGACGACGGCTGCTCCGATACGGCGTGCCGACATCAGCCGGGCGGCCTGGCGGAGGGTGTGGGCCGGGCCGATGGTGAGGACCATCGTGCTCATGGCGTCTCGGACGAGCATGAAGGGAGCCACCTCCTTCGTGAAGCGGCTCGTGAGCCGATTCACAAGTTCACAAGCGGGGGGACTCTCAGAGTCGCACCGATGTGGGACGGCAACAAGGGGGAGCGAAGATCATTCGAGGGGCGTGCGGTGGTGCGGCACGCCCCTCGGTTGTCCTATATGCCTGATCAGGGCCGGGAACCCCGGCCCTGCCGGGTCAGTAGCGCTGGTTCAGATAACCCAGCAGTTCGTCGTGGAGCGTTCCGTTCGAGGCCGCGGCATTGCCGCCGCCGGGGCCGTCGACCCCGTCCAGGCCGGTGAACCGGCCGCCCGCCTCCTGCACGATGATCGCGTTCGCCGCCATGTCCCAGAGCGAGAGCTCCGGCTCGGCACAGATGTCGACCGAACCCTCGGCGACCATCATGTACGGCCAGAAGTCCCCGTACCCGCGGGTGCGCCAGCAGGCCCGGGTCAGGTCCATGAATCCGTCGAGCCGGCCCTGCTCCTCCCAGCCGGAGAGCGAGGCGTACGCGAACGAGGCGTCCGTGATCCGCTCCACCTTCGAGACGTGCAGCCGGCTCGCGGAGGTGAGGCTGCGGCCGGAGAACGCGCCCGCCCCCTTCGCGGCCCACCAGCGCCGGTTCAGCGCGGGCGCGGACACCAGGCCGACCACCGGCTGGAAGCCGTCCTCGCCCGCCTCCATCAGCGAGATGAGCGTCGCCCAGACCGGCACGCCGCGCACGTAGTTCTTGGTGCCGTCGATCGGGTCGATCACCCAGCGTCGCGGTCCCGTCCCCTCGATCCCGAACTCCTCGCCCAGGATCGCGTCGCGCGGCCGCGCCCGGTGCAGGTGGCCCCGGATGAGTTCCTCGGCGGCCTTGTCGGCCTCGGTCACGGGTGTCATGTCCGGCTTGGTCTCGACCTTGAGGTCCAGGGCTTTGAACCGGTCCATCGTGGTCGCGTCGGCGGCGTCCGCCAGCACGTGGGCAAGGCGCAGATCATCGTGGTAGTCGGGCATGCCGTCACAGTATCCACCGCGGATGTGCGGAGCCACAGGGCCCCGGTGCCTGCCCGGACCCTTGACAGTCCGGGGGAGCGCCTCAACTCTGAAACGCAGGCCCTGGGGCGTGGGAGGCGACGATGCCGACAGCGCGGGACGCACTGCTGGACGCCGCACACGCGGCGCTGACCGTCCGGCCCTGGCAGGCCGTGCGCATGGTCGACGTGGCCGCGGCCGCCGGGGTGTCCCGGCAGACCCTCTACAACGAGTTCGGCAGCAAGGACGGACTGGCCCGGGCCCTGGTCCGGCGGGCCGCCGACCTCTATCTGGCCGGTGTCGAACGGGCCCTGGGGTCCGCCGGCGGCACGGGCGACCGACTGGCCGCCACCGCCGCCTGGACCGTCCGTTCCGTGCGGGCGAGCGCCCTGGTCAGGGGGTTGCTCACCGGCTGCTGGGGCGAGCGGTTACCCCGCCCCGGCCCCTCGGCGCGGCGTACCGCGTCCGTCGTGCCCGCGCAGCGCCGGGCCGATGCCGGGCCGCCGACCCCCGCCGAACTGCTCGGCCACGTCAGGGACCGCGCGGTGGCCGCCCTGGACGAGGGGCGCCCGCCGCACGACCCGGCGGCCCTGGCCGTGACCTGCGAACTCGCCCTGCGGCTCGCCCTTTCGTACGCACTGGTGCCCCCGCCCCCCGGGGCGGCGGGGGACGGGGTGCCACTGGTGCGGGACGTGGTGGAGCGGGCGGAGGGTGCGGCTACTTGAGCCAGCCGACCTTGGTGTAGTCCGTGTCGGCCAGGCCGAACGCGCCGTAGTTCGCCAGCCCCTTGCGGACCGCGATGATCTGCGGGCGCTGGTAGAGCTCGATGGAGTGGCCGAGCTTCCAGATCTCGACGTCCGCCTCGTTGTACAGCTTGACGGCCTCGGCGTGATCGGTGGTCCCGGCGGCCTTCTTCAGCAGTCCGTCGATCTTCGGCGAGCCGACCGAGCCGAAGTTCTGGAAGAGGTTCTTCCCCTTGGGGCTCGTGAAGACCGGGGTCAGCATCGTCTGGTACACGGCATCGACGTTGCGGAAGCTGACGATGTCGAAGTTGCCGGTGTTGACGAACTTGTTGAAGTAGTCGTTCGCGGGGACCTTCTTGATGCTCACCTTGATGCCGACCGCGCCGAGCATCTGCTGCACCAGCTCCGCCTGGTCCGTCGCGGCCGACGTGGAACCCGCGCTCAGCGTGTAGTCGACCGCGAGCTGCTTGCCGCCCTTGGTGCGCGGGCTGCCCTCGCCCCGGTCCTTCCAGCCCGCCGCGTCGAGCAGCTTCTTCGCCTTCTCGGGGTCGTACTTGTCGAACTCGCTGGAGTTGTCCTGGTACCCCTCCTGGTTCGGCATGAAGAAGTGGTTGTTCAGCGGCTTCAGTTCGAAGGAGAGGTCCTTGCTGAAGCTCTCGTTGACGCCCGCGCGGTTGATCGCCGCCTGGACGGCATGGCGCACCGCCACGTCCTTCAGCGGGCCGCGGCCGCCGTTGAGCGTGATGTGCACCTCGTCCCAGCGGGCGCCGCGCCTGATGTCGGTCCCGGTGTCCTTGACCAGGCGCTTGTAGTCCTCGGGCAGCAGCGCGGTCGCCGTGTCGGTCTCCTTGTTGAGGTAGGCCTCGGTCTCCGCCGCGGAGTCCAGGACGCGGTAGACGATCGTGTCCAGCTTCGGCCTGTTCCCCCACCACTTGGGGTCGGGCACGAGGGTGACGGTCTGCGCGGTCCTGTCGTACGTACCGACCTTGAAGGAACTGCCCGTGACCACGGCCTTCTGCGACCAGCCCTTGTTGAACTTCTCCGGGGTGTCGATGTACGAGGCCGGGTACAGCGGGTCGAAGAGGCGCTGCCAGTCGGCGTACGGCGAGGCGAAGGTGACCTTGACGCCGTGTGCGCCGGAACCCTTCTCGACCGTGGCGATCTGGTCGTAGCCCGAGGTGTCGACGGCCTCGAAGGCCTCGTCCGATCCGTTCAGCGCCTTCCACTGGGCCTTGAAGTCCTGCCAGCTCAGCGGCTTCCCGTCGGACCACCTGGCCTTCGGGTTGAGCGTGTACTCCACCACCTGGGGGCTGGTGGAGGTGACCTTCGCCGAGACGAGGAAGTCGGGGTTGGCGTGGATCGCGCCCTTGGCGTCGGAGTCGAACAGGTCCGGGAGCACGGCCCTGATGATGTCCTGGGCGTCGCCCTGCTGGCCGTCGACCTGGTTGATGTTGTACTGCGTGATCCACTGGTCGATCCCGAACCGCAGCGAGCCGCCCTGCTTCAGGTCGCTCACCGGGTGGACGTTGATGCTCTGTCCGTCGGCCTTGGGCGCCGTCTGCTTCTTGGCCGCCTTGCCGTCCCCGTCGGAGGAATCGCAGCCGCTCACCGCCAGGGTGGCCGACAGGGCTGCGGCGACGGCGATCACGGTGGTTCTGCGCATCGTTTTTCATTCCTCCGGTCGGGCGCGGCCCGATCGGGGCCGTTGGCTCCGCAGACCGTAAGTCGATCTACGCGCCTGGTGGGAGAGCGGCCGGGATGCGTTTATGGGTTCTTTGCATGTCCGCAACAATCGACCGTCAAGCTGGTCCCACACGACGACCACCTGCACCGATGGAGCCTGCCGCGGTGGCGATCCCTCGCCCGGCTCCTGGACGACCCAGCAAAGGACCCGCACCCGTGGCCGCTTTCCTGGCCAGGCGACTCGCCTACTACGCAGTCCTGTTGCTGGCCGCAGTCTGTCTCTCGTACCTGCTGGCCTCCCTGGCACTCGACCCGCGCGCGTACTACGAGGGGCGTCAGCCGCCCCTGTCGCCCGTGTCGGTCGACCACCACCTCACCGCGCTCGGGGTCAACGACCACGAGCCGCTGCTCTCCCGCTTCACGAGCTGGGCGGGGCAGGTGGCGCACGGGAATCCCGGGCAGACCATCGACGGGACTCCGGTGGGGGAGGAGTTCGGCCGCCGGATCGGGGTCAGCCTGCGGCTGCTGCTGCTCGGCACCGTCCTCGGGACCGTGACCGGCGTGCTGGCCGGCGCCTGGACGGCCGTCCGGCAGTACCGGCTCTCCGACCGGCTGACCACCGTCGCCTCCTTCGTCCTGCTGTCGACGCCCGTGTTCCTGCTGGCCGTTCTGCTGAAGATCGGGGCCATCTGGTTCAACCAGCGCACCGGCAGCGACGTCATCAAGTTCACCGGCGAGAAGAGCCCGGGAGTGGACTCCGGATTCTGGACCGTGCTCAAGGACCGGTCGGTGCACCTGCTGCTGCCGACCGTGTCCATCGCGCTCGGCACCATCGCGAGCTACAGCCGCTACCAGCGCTCCACCATGCTCGACGTCCTCGGCTCCGACTATCTGCGGACCGCCCAGGCCAAGGGACTCACCCGCAACGCCGCCCTGTTCAAGCACGGGCTGCGCACCGCGCTCATCCCCATGTCCACGTACTTCAGCTACGGCTTCCTCGCCCTGTTCACCGGCGCCACCTTCACCGAGACGATCTTCGGCTGGCACGGGATGGGCGAGTGGTTCGTCTCCTCCGTCGGCAAGAACGACGTCAACTCCGTCGTCGCCGTCAACGTGTTCGCCGCCGTGCTGGTCCTCCTGTCCGGCTTCCTCGCGGATGTTCTGCATGCCGCGCTCGATCCGCGCATCCGGAACGCCTGAACCCCCGCGCACGTCCCGAGGAGTACGACCGACATGACCGCAGTCATCGAGACCGCCGCCGACGCCGCCGCCGGGGGAGCCGAGCCGCCGCGCCCGGCCGGCCGGGCAGCCGTGGTGCTGCGCCGGTTCGTACACAACCGCGGGGCGCTCGCCGGAGGGGCGGTCCTGCTGCTGCTCTTCCTGCTCGCCTTCGCCGGACCGCTGATCAGCCACTGGGACTACAGCCACATCGACTACACCGCGCTGCGCGAGGGACCGGACGGCCGGCACTGGTGGGGGACCAACCGGATCGGCCAGGACGTCTTCGCCCAGACGGTCCGCGGACTGCAGAAATCGCTGCTGATCGGCCTGCTGGTGGCGCTGTTCTCGACCGTGCTGGCCTCCCTCGTCGGCGCCTGCGCGGGCTACTTCGGCGGCTGGACGGACCGGCTCCTGATGTTCGGCGTCGATCTCCTGCTCGTCTTCCCGGCCTTCCTGATCATCGCGATCATCTCGCCCAGGCTGCGCGGCGGCGGCTGGCTCGCCTTCGTCGGACTGCTCGCCGTCTTCGGCTGGATGATCACCGCACGGGTGGTGCGCTCCATGACGCTCTCGCTCAAGGAGCGCGAGTTCGTCCGGGCCGCCCGGTACATGGGGGTCGGCCCGTTCCGCGTCATCTGGCGCCACATCCTGCCGAACGTCGCCTCCTTCCTCATCATCGACGCCACCATCGCGGTGGGCGGAGCCGTGATGAGCGAGACCGCGCTCTCCTACTTCGGCTTCGGGGTACAGGCGCCCGATGTGTCGCTCGGCACCCTGATCGCCTCCACGACCGGCGGCGCGGTGACCTACCCGTGGATGTTCTTCTTCCCGGCCGGGCTGCTCATCGTCTTCGTCCTCGCCGTGAACCTGGCCGGTGACGGACTGCGCGACGCCCTCGACCCGACGGGCGGCCACGGCCGCACCAGCAAGAACACGGACAAGAAGGCGGAGGAGAAGGAGCGATGAGCAGCGGTGTACTGGAGGTGGCGGACCTCGCCGTCGACTTCGGCGGTGTACCCGCCGTGCGCGGTGTGGACTTCACCCTGCGCCGGGGCGAAGTGCTCGGCCTGGTCGGGGAGTCGGGCTCGGGCAAGTCGGCCACCGCGCTCGCGGTGATGGGCCTGCTGCCGGCCACCGCGCGCGTACGGGGATCGGTCCGGCTCGCGGGCGGCGGCGGGGACAGCGGCGCGACCGAGCTCGTCGGCGCCGGCGACCGCCTGCTGTCGTCCGTACGAGGCAGCCGCATCGGCATGGTCTTCCAGGACCCGCTCTCCGCCTTCACCCCGGTGTACCGGATCGGCGACCAGATCGCCGAGGCCATCCGCACGCACCGCGACGTCTCCCGCGAGCGCGCCCGCGCCGACGCCGTCGACCTGCTGGACCTCGTCGGCATCCCGGAACCCCGGACCCGGGCGCAGGCGTTCCCCCACGAGTTCTCCGGCGGCATGCGGCAGCGCGCCATGATCGCCATGGCCATCGCCAACGACCCGGACGTGATCGTCGCCGACGAGCCGACCACCGCCCTCGACGTCACCGTCCAGGCCCAGGTCCTCGACGTCCTGCGCACCGCCCAGCGCGAGACCGGCGCCGCGCTTCTGCTGGTCAGCCACGACCTCGGGGTGATCGCGGGCGTCGCCGACCGGGTCGCCGTGATGTACGCCGGCCGCATCGTGGAGACCGCGCCGGCGACGGAGCTGTTCCGGCGCCCCCGGATGCCGTACACCCTCGGGCTGATCGGCGCGGTGCCCCGGATCGACGGCCCGTCCGAGGTGCTCGTCCCGATCCCGGGCGCACCGCCCGCGGCGGGCCGGCTGCCGGGGGGCTGCCCCTTCGCCCCGCGCTGCCCGCTGGCCGAGGACCGCTGCACGACGGCGGAACCGCCGCTGACCGGGGGCGGAGCGGGCGACGGGCACCTCGCCGCCTGCGTGCGCGCCGACGAGATCGCGGACCGCGCGCCCTCCCCGGCCGAGGTCTTCCCCGTGCCCGCGATCCCGGCCCGCGGCCGGCCGCCCGGCGAACCGGTCCTGCGCGTCACCGGGCTCACCAAGACCTTCCCCGTCCTCAAGGGCACCGCGTTCAAACGGCGCGTCGGCAGCATCCACGCCGTCGACGGCGTCGACCTCGACATCCGGGCCGGGGAGACGCTCGCCCTGGTCGGCGAATCCGGCTCGGGGAAGTCCACCACCCTGTTCGAACTGCTCAACCTCGCCCGGCCCGAGGGCGGCGGGATCGAGCTGTTCGGCCGCTCGCTCGACGGCCTGACCCGACGCGACCGCAAGGCACTGCGCGGCCGCGTCCAGATCGTCTTCCAGGATCCGATGGCCAGCCTCGACCCGCGGATGCCGGTCGGGGACATCGTCGCCGAACCACTGCGCGCCCAGGGCGCCGACCGGGCCACCGTGGCCCGGCGGATTCCCGGGCTGCTCACCCAGGTGGGCCTCGAACCGGAGCACGCGGAACGCTTCCCGCACGAGTTCTCCGGCGGTCAGCGCCAGCGGATCGGGATCGCCCGCGCGCTCTCCGTCGAACCCGAACTGCTGGTGCTGGACGAGCCCGTGTCCGCGCTCGACGTGTCCGTGCAGGCCGGGGTGCTCAACCTGCTCCAGCGGCTCAAGGCCGAACTGGGGCTCGCCTACCTCTTCGTCTCGCACGACCTGTCGGTGGTGCGGCACATCGCGGACCGGGTGAGCGTCGTCTACCTCGGCCGCACGGTCGAGTCGGGCACCGCCGACGAGGTCTTCGAGCACCCGGAGCACCCGTACACCCGGGCGCTGCTGTCGGCCGTGCCGCTGCCCGACCCGGAGCGCGAGCGCCGGCGCACCAGGATTCTGCTGGCGGGCGATCCGCCCGGCCCGGGCGTGCGTCACGAGGGCTGCCGCTTCCGCTCGCGCTGCCCCGTCTACGCGGAGCTGTCCGGGCCGGAGCGCGGACGGTGCGAGAGGGAGGTGCCGGTCACGGACCGGACGCGGCACACGGCCGCGTGCCACTTCCCGCGGCGGGCCGTGACGGCATGAGCCCGCGGGACCGGACTCAGTGCGAGGAGCCGGAGAGCTGGAGCCCGATCACACCGAGGATCACCAGCGAGATGGAGACCAGCTTGAGCGTGGAGACCACGTCGTCGAGGAAGACCATGCCGTAGATCGCGGTGCCCGCCGCGCCGATGCCGGTCCACACGGCGTAGGCGGGCCCGACGTCGAGCTTCTTCAGCGACATGGTCAGCAGCCCGAAGCTGCCGAGCGCGAAGATGCAGAACGCGATGGTCGGCCAGAGCCGGGTGAAACCGTGCGAGAGCTTCAGACAGACGGCGAACCCGGTCTCCAGAAGTCCCGCGACCACGACCAGCAGCCACGCCATCGTCAGTGCCCCTCCCACATCGGTGACCGGACCGGCGACCGCATCGGTGACCGCCTCGTGCCGCTGGGTGTGATTCGTGATTATGCACTTACCGGTGACGAGTGATCGCAAACGTACCCGGATCAGTCGCCTTCGCGTCGCTCCCGCGTGGACAGCAGCCGGCGCAGCGAGTCCAGCCGTGCCGGATCGGCGTGCCCTGCCGCCACCCAGGCGTCCAGCGCACATTCCGGTTGCTGGCTGTCGTGGGTGCAGCCGCGCGGGCACTCCTCGGTCCCGGGCTGGAGGTCCGGGAAGGCGTTGATGACCCGTGAGGGATCGATGTGGTGCAGGCCGAAGGACCGGACGCCGGGGGTGTCGATCACCCAGCCGCGGTAGTCCGGCAGCGGCAGGGCCAGCGCCGACGTGGTGGTGTGCCGGCCCCGTCCGGTGACCGCGTTGACGATCCCGGTCGTCCGCCGCCTGTCCTTGGGCACGAGCGCGTTGACCAGCGTGGTCTTGCCGACACCGGAGTGGCCGACGAAGGCGGTGACCCGGTCGTGCAGCTGCTCGCGGACCCGCTCCGCCGCGTCACCGTTCTCCAGTTCCTCTCGGCTGGTGACGATGAAGGGCACCCCCAGGGGGGTGTACGCCTCCAGCAGCTTGTCCGGGGACGCCAGATCGGACTTGGTCAGCACCAGGAGGGGCGAGAGCCCGCCGTCGTACGCGGCGACCAGACAGCGGTCGATCATGCGCGGACGCGGTTCCGGATCGGCCAGTGCGGTGACGATCGCCAGCTGGTCGGCGTTGGCGACCACCACCCGCTCGAACGGGTCGTCGTCGTCCGCCGTCCGGCGCAGCACCGTCCGGCGCTCACCGATCCGGACGATCCGGGCGAGGGTGTCCTTCTCGCCGGACAGATCGCCGACGATGGAGACGGTGTCGCCCACCACCGCGGCCTTGCGGCCCAGCTCACGGGCCTTCATCGCGATGACCGTGCGGCCCTCGACGAGACAGGTGAGGCGGCCGCGGTCCACCGTGAGGACCATGCCCTCCTCGGCGTCCTCGTGCTTGGGCCGGATGTGGGTACGAGGCCGGTTGCCCTTGCGGTTGGGGCGGACCCGGATGTCGTCCTCGTCGGGGTTCTTGCCGTAGCGGCGCATGTCTCAGGCCCCGAGCATTCCGGTCCACATCTGCGGGAAGTCGGGCAGGGTCTTGGCGGTCGTCGCCACGTTCTCGATCTCCACTCCGGGGACGGCAAGGCCGATGATCGACCCCGCGGTGGCCATCCGGTGGTCGTCGTACGTATGGAAGGTACCGCCGTGCAGCGGCCGGGGCCGGATGTGGAGTCCGTCCGCGGTCTCCGTCACGTCGCCGCCCAGCTCGTTGATCTCCTTGGTGAGCGCCGCCAGCCGGTCCGTCTCGTGCAGCCGCAGATGGGCGACGCCGCTGAGGGTGGAGGGGGAGTCGGCCAGGGCCGCGACCGCCGCGATGCCCGGGGTCAGCTCGCCGACCTCGCCGAGGTCGACGTCGATGCCGTGGATGCGGCCCGATCCGGTGAACGTGAGCCCGTTCTCGGTGAGCTCGCAGCTGCCGCCCATCGCGGTGAAGATCTCGCGCAGCGCGTCACCGGGCTGCGTGGTGCGCAGCGGCCAGTCCGGGACGGTGACCCGGCCGCCGGTGACCAGTGCCGCGGCCAGGAACGGCTGGGCGTTGGACAGGTCGGGCTCCACCGTCAGATCACGGCCGAGCAGCGCCGAGGGGGAGACCCGCCAGACGTTCGGCTCGCCGCCCGTCTCCGGCTCGTCGACCTGGGCGCCGACGGCCCGCAGCATGTCGACGGTCATCCGGATGTGCGGCATGGAAGGGAGCCGGGCGCCGGTGTGACGCACCTCCACGCCCTGGTTGAAGCGGGGCGCCGACAGCAGCAGCGCCGAGACGAACTGGGACGACGAGGACGCGTCGATCGCCACCGGGCCGCCGTCCAGCGCACCGCCGCCGTGCACGGTCAGCGGCAGCGAACCGCGGCCGTCGTCGTCGATCCGGGCGCCGAGCACCCGCAGGGCGTCGATCACGCCGTTCAGCGGGCGCTCGTAGGAGCGGGGGTCGCCGTCGAAACGGACCGGGCCGTTCGCCAGGGCGGCCACCGGGGGCAGGAAGCGCATGACCGTACCGGCGTTGCCGACGTCGACGGTGACCGGGCCGTGCAGACCGGCCGGGATGATCCGCCAGGCCTCGCCCGAACCGTCCGGGCCGCCGGCGACGGACGAGCTGGAGGACACCGTCTCCTCGATGCCCACGCCCATCGCGCGCAGCGCCTCGGCCATCAGCAGGGTGTCGCGGGAGCGCAGCGGGCGGCGCAGCCAGCCGGGCTCCGACGAGAGCGCGGCCAGCACCAGCGCACGGTTGGTGACCGACTTCGATCCGGGCACGGTGACGGTCGCGTCGACGGCTCCGCTCGCGTGAGGGGCGGGCCAGAGGGCGGGGTGCACGGAACTTTCGGTCATGGAGCTCACTTTAGTGGCTCATCGCAAACCGGGATTTTGATCAAAAGCGACGAAATCGGTGCGTAATGTGAGCGTGGTAGGGGATGTCGGTCACCAGCCGAGCAGCCAGCGCCCGCCGCCGATCAGCGAGCAGAGCGACACCGCGTGGAACAGGAACAGCCACAGCGCCGCCGGCACGTCCGTCAGCCGGGCCAGCTGGTCCGCGTCCGAGTCCGGCGCACCGCCGTGCCGCCGCTTGGACTGCAGCTCGAACGCCGGCCGCACCCCGCCCAGCAGCAGGAACCAGACCGCGGTGTACGCGAACAGCGACTGCCAGGCCGCCGAGGCCAGCCACGACATCAGCAGGAAGAGCGAACCGGTGAGGATCACCGTCAGCGCCCCGTACACATTGCGGATCATCACCAGCATCACCGCGAGGAGCGCCGTGGCCAGCCACAGCAGCAGCGTGATCCGGCCGTTCACCAGCAGCCAGGCACCGCCCAGACCGAGCAGCGGCGGGGCGGTGTAGCCCGCCGCCGCGGTCAGGACCATGCCGATCCCGGTCGGCTTGCCGCGGCTCACCGTCAGCCCGCTGGTGTCCGAGTGCAGCCGGATGCCCGAGAGCTGCCGCCCGGTGAGCAGCGCGACCAGCCCGTGACCACCCTCGTGGGCGATGGTGATCGTGTTGCGGGAGAGCCGCCATATGAAGTTCGGTACGACGGCGATCAGCGCGGCCGTCGCGGTCACCACCACCAGCCACTGCTCCGGGGCGGGCTGAGTGCCGACGATGCGCTCCCACAGGTTGCCGAGATCGGTGCTGTCCATGGTGCGGGCGGCTCCTTGGGGTATTGGCGTCCGGTCGGGATGACGGTCGTGGCAGTCTGGCACTTATGTGCGGACGGTATGCAGCGAGTCGGCGGCCCGAGGACCTGACCGGACTCTTCCAGGTGGAGAAGTGGGAACCGGCCGAGACGCTGGAACCCGATTACAACGTGGCGCCGACCAAGGAGGTCTACGCCGTACTGGAGCGTCCGGTGAAAGACGCCGATGACCAGCGTCTGGTTCGCCAGCTCCGCGCCCTGAAGTGGGGGCTGGTCCCCTCCTGGGCCAAATCCCCGGAGGGCGGCGCCCGGATGATCAACGCCCGCGCCGAGACGATCCACGAGAAGCCGTCCTTCCGCCGCCCCTTCGTCTCCCGGCGCTGCATCCTGCCCGCCGACGGCTATTACGAGTGGGTGACCGGCACCGAGGAGCGGCAGCTGGAGGAGAAGGGGCGCAAGAAGCGGCCCCGCAAGCAGCCGTACTTCGTGACGCCCGCCGACGGATCGGTCTTCGCCATGGCCGGGCTCTACGAGTTCTGGCGCGACCGGACCCTGCCGGACGACCACCCCCAGGCCTGGTGGGTGACCTGCTCGGTGATCACCACCGAGGCGGAGACGAGCCCGCTGGCCGTCGCCCCCGCCGAGGGCCCGGCCGCCCTCGCCGACATCCACCCCCGGATGCCGCTGATGCTGACCCCGGACCGCTGGGACGACTGGCTGGACCCCTCCCGTACCGACGTGGCGGAGCTGCGGGGCCTGCTCACGCCCCCGCCCGGCGGTCTGATGCGCGCCTACCCGGTGGCCACCGCCGTCAGCAACGTCCGCAACAACGGCCCCGAGCTGCTGGACGAGCTGGCCGCGCCCGAGGTGAGCACCCTCTTCTAGGCACGCGCCGGACCCCGCCCGGCCCAACGCGGGTTGGTTGGATGGGGGGTGTGAAAGCCACCGAGAAGGAACCCCGCACCGAGACGGTCGAGACCGGCGCAGGCCCGGCCCGGATCACCTGGGTGCCCGCGAAGGCCCCCCGCCTCCTGCTCGCCCTAGGTCACGGTGCCGGCGGCGGCATCGAGGCCCGCGACCTGAAGGCCCTGGCCGCCGCGCTGCCCGCGCACGGGGTGAGCGTCGCCCTGGTGGAGCAGCCCTGGCGGGTCGCCGGGAAGAAGCTCGCGCCCGCCCCGAAGACCCTGGACACCGGCTGGCGAGGCCTGTGGCCCGCACTGACGGCCGCCGGGCTCCCGGTCGTCGCCGGCGGCCGCAGCGCCGGGGCCCGGGTCGCCTGCCGCACCGCCACCGGGCTCGGCGCCCGCGCGGTCCTCGCGCTCAGCTTCCCGCTGCACCCGCCGGGCCGCCCCGAGAAGTCCCGCGAGGACGAACTCCTGGCCTCCGGCGTGCCCACCCTCGTCGTCCAGGGCGGCAACGACCCGTTCGGCAGGCCCGCCGAGTTCCCCCCGGGGGAGTACCGGATCGCCGAGGTGCCGCACGGGGACCACGGCTTCGCCGTACCGAAGAAGTCGGGACTGACCGAGGAACGGGCGATGGAGATCCTCACCACGTCCGTGACCGGATGGCTGGCCGGAATCGGCTGATCCGGTACATCTTCCGGACCCGGGAATGCCGGACGGGGGACCACTGTTGTTCGGGACGTCGGTACACCAACGTCGTATGTGGAGAGGGAGTCCGTCGCATGGGTTCGACCATCTGCCCGCGTCGCACAGACGCCGCTGACCTGGAGTGGACAGTGCTGCATGCGGCCAAGACCACTCGCGAGCGGGAGCTGAGCGGATCGGATCGACAGCCCGCGTCGGACCAAGGTCGACTATTCTCCGATTCGAGCGGGTCCGGTTTCGGCTCCGCCACAGCGTTGGAGGAGGTGGGTCCGGTCACTGGGACCGACACAGGGACCGACGACGGCCGCCCGCAGGAGACGACCGCCGAGCGCAACGCGCGCTTCGAGCGCGATGCCCTCGGTTTCCTCGACCAGATGTACTCGGCCGCGCTGCGCATGACGCGCAACCCCGCGGACGCCGAGGACCTGGTCCAGGAGACGTACGCCAAGGCGTACGGCTCCTTCCATCAGTTCCGTGAGGGCACCAACCTCAAGGCGTGGATGTACCGCATCCTCACCAACACGTTCATCAACTCGTACCGCAAGAAGCAGCGCGAACCCCAGCGCAGTGCCGCCGAGGAGATCGAGGACTGGCAGCTGGCCCGTGCCGAGTCGCACATGTCGACCGGTCTGCGCTCCGCCGAGTCCCAGGCTCTCGACCACCTGCCCGACTCCGATGTGAAGTCCGCGCTGCAGGCGATCCCCGAAGAGTTCCGCATCGCGGTCTATCTTGCCGATGTCGAGGGCTTTGCCTACAAGGAGATCGCGGACATCATGGGGACTCCCATCGGTACGGTGATGTCCCGACTGCACCGGGGCCGCCGTCAACTGCGCGGCATGCTGGAGGACTACGCCCGTGACCGCGGGCTCGTCCCGGCGGGCGCCGGTGAGTCGGACGATCGGAAAGGCTCGGGCTCATGAGCTGCGGAGAGCCGCACGAGACGGAGTGCGCAGAGGTCCTCGATCACCTCTACGAGTTCCTGGACCGGGAAATGCCCGACAGTGACTGCAACAAGTTCGAGGTGCACTTCGGCGAGTGCTCCCCCTGCCTGGAGAAGTACGGCCTGGAGCAGGCCGTGAAGAAGCTGGTCAAGCGCTGCTGCGGTCAGGACGACGTACCGGCCGACCTGCGCTCGAAGGTGATGGGCCGGATCGACCTGATCCGGTCCGGGCAGGCGGTGCCCGACCAGGACGTCACGGTCTCCGACAGCGAGCTGCCGGCCGCCGCCAAGGAATGACGCATCACCCGAACGTGCTAATCACGGCCGTCGCCCCCCGTCCGGGACAGCCAACTCGCTAGCCTGGCGCCTCCATTGGCGATGCTGGGGGGCGGGCGAACGGGTGAGAGCCACACGCGGCGCGGCGCGGGCGCACATCTCGACCGTCGCCCTGGGCGCCGCCCTGTGCGTCCTGCCCGCGCTGCGTCCCGGCGCGGGCACTCCCTTCACCACCCTCGGGCTGCTCGCCGGCCTCTACCTCGCCTGCGAACTCCCCGGCCGCTGCCCCTTCTTCGGCAGCTCCGTGCCGGTCAGCGCCGGATCCTTCTTCCCGCTGCTGCTCGCCGCCGCCTTCCTGCTGCCGCCCCCGGCCGCCGCGCTGGTCGCGATCCCCGGCTCGCTGGCCGGCCGGGTGGACCGGCCGGCCGCCACCGCCCGCCGGATCTGGCGCGCCGGACAGCTGGCCGTCACCGTCTGGGCCGCCTCGTCCGTCCACACGCTGCTCGGCGGCCCCGCCGCGCTCGGCGGCCCCGGCCCGGACCGGCTGCCCGACCTTCCGTACGCCCTGCTGCCCGCCTGCGCCGCCGCCCTGGCCTTCAGCCTCGTCCTGACCGCCCTGGACGGGTCGATCCTCGCCGCGGCCGAACAGCTGCCCCTGCGCCGGGCCTGGAGCGGCCTACTGCCGCGCTCGCTGGGCCCCCACCTGGTCCATGGCCTCGCAGGGCTGATGATGGCGATCCTGTGGAACAGCTCGTACGGGCCGCTGGCCGCGCTCTTCGTCCTGCTGCCCATGTACATCTCCTGCTGGGTCTTCGCCCAGTACCACCGCGAGCACGCCGCCCACCGGGCCACGATCAGGGCCCTGGTGCAGGCCGTCGACATCAAGGACACCTACACGCGGGGGCACAGCGAGCGGGTGGGGCACGCCTCCGTGCTCATCGCCCAGGAGCTGGGCATGGCGCAGGAGCGCATCGAGGTGCTGCGGTTCGCCGGGATCCTGCACGACGTGGGCAAGCTCGGGGTGCCGACGAGGGTGCTGCGCAAGGACGGGCCGCTGACACCGGAGGAACGCCGGGTGATCGAGCTGCACCCGGAGTACGGGCACGAGATCGTCCGCGGCATCGGCTTCCTCGGTGAGGCGCGCGCCGCGATCCTGCACCACCACGAACGGCTCGACGGCAGCGGCTACCCGTACGGACTGACCGGCCGCAGGATCCCCGAGTTCGCCCGCGTGGTCGCCGTCGCCGACGCGTTCGACGCGATGACCTCGACCCGGTCCTACCGGCCGGGCCGCCCGGTGCCGGCCGCCGTGGCGGAGCTCAAACGGTGCGCCGGCACCCAGTTCGACCCGCAGATGGTGCGGGCGCTGGCACGCGGCCTGGAACGCCACGGCTGGCCGGGAGCGGTGACCGCGGACGAGACGCGGGGCCCGCTGCCGCGGGACCGATCCGCCCCGGACGCAGCCCATGGCACGGGCGCCGGGCCCCGCCCCGGGCGGGTCGGTCCGCAGACGGGCGGGCTCGGCTCCGGCGCCTCGTCCTCCCGGTCGCCCGAGCGGTGAGCGCCGCTCCGGCGGTGCGGGGCGCCGCGCTGGCCCTCGCCGTCGCCGCGCTCGCGCACACCCTCTGGGCCGGCGTCCACGAACCGGGGCACGCCCTCGCCTTCGGGGTGCTCATCACCACCGGTGAGCTGGCCCGCTGGGGCGCCCTGCCGGGCGAACGGGAACCCGCGCCGCTCGGTGCCGCCGGGGCGCTCGCCTACGCCCTGCTCGGGCGCAGCGGCGGGGAGCCCACCAGCCACGGGGTGCTCCAGGTGATCGCGGTGCTCGTCGCGGCGCAGCTCGTCGCCTCGGTGCCGCATGTCGCGCGCGGCAGCGGTCCCGGCCCCGACCAGGTGGCCCGCCGCATCCTGACCGTGGCCTTCGCGGCCGTCTGCTTCCAGCCCCTGTACAACTCCGGCCGGTCCGCCGGCTGGTTCGGCGAGGGCCCGTACTACGCGGTCTTCCTGCTCCTGCTGCTCGGGCTCACCGCGCTGTGCGACGCCGTCCTGGGCGCGCTGCTGCTCCGCGCCCGCACCCTGCCCCGCGGCTCCCGCGCCGCGGGCGCCACCGCCGCCCCGTACGGCCCGCTGCTCCGCGACGAGCTGCGCGCGCTGACGGGCATCGGCCCGGCGGTCTGCGCGACCGGCGCCGTGATGGCGCTCGGGGTCGCCGTCGCCGGACTCTGGGCGCTGCCCGTCCTGTGCGTGCCGCTGCTGCTCACCCAGGTGTCGTTCCGCCGGTTCGTCGCCGTCCGCACCACCTACCGGCAGACCATCGCCTCCCTTGCCCGGTCCACCGAGATCGCCGGATACACCCCGCACGGGCACGCCCGCAGGGTGGCGGCGCTCTGCACGGCGGTGGGGCGCGAGATGGGGCTCTCCGGGCCCGAGCTCACGGTCCTGGAGTACGCGGCGCTGATGCACGACATCGGCCAGCTCTCGCTCGTCGACCCGGTGCCGGACGGGGCGACCGCCTCCCTGCCGGCCGCCGAGCAGCGCCGGATCGCCCTGCTCGGCGGGGCGGTGGTCCGCCAGACCGGAGTGGACGCCCAGGTGGCCGTCGTGGTGGAACAGCAGGCGGACCCCTATCGCGAGCAGCCGCTGTCCGCCAGGATCGTCCGGGCGGTCAACGCATACGACGACCTGTGCGGGGAAAGCATCGGCGGGCCGCTCCGTGCACTGGAACAGCTCAGGATCGGGACGGGCCGCGACTACCAGCCCCAGGTCGTGGAATCGCTCGCCAGGGTTCTGGCCAGGGGCGGTCTGGCCCCCGTCCCACCTGGGTAACCCATGGGTAATGAGCGGGCGTCCGGCCGGGCATGGTTGGATGCGAAGAGAGTGGAAAACGAGGGTGTCCAGTCGGGACAGGCGGGAATCGTGAGGATCTTCGGGAAGGTACGGCATCGGCCCTCCGCCTCTTGGCGGCAGGCCACGGACCGCGCGTTCACGCTGATCGGCGACGGCCGGTACGAGGACGCGGGCGCGCTGCTGACGCGTGCGGCGGACCTGGAGCCCTGGCTCTCCGAGTCGTGGTTCAACCTGGCGCTGCTGCACAAGTTCCGGCACGACTGGGAACAGGCGAGGGCCGCGGGCCTGCGGGCCGTCGCGCTGCTCGACAAGGAGTCCGGCGCCCCCGACTGGTGGAACGTCGGGATCGCCGCCACCGCGCTCCAGGACTGGCCGCTGGCCCGCCGGGCCTGGCAGGCGTACGGGCTGCGGGTGCCCGGCGGCGGGCAGCAGACGCCGGCGGCGGGCAGCGAGCCGGTCGGCATGGAGCTGGGCAGCGCGGCCGTCCGGCTGTCGCCCGAGGGCGAGGCCGAGGTCGTGTGGGGCCGCAGGCTCGATCCGGCGCGGGTCGAGGTGCTGTCGATCCCGCTGCCGTCCTCCGGGCGCCGCTGGGGCGAGGTCGTGCTGCACGACGGCGTGCCGCACGGCGAGCGGATCACCGCGGCCGGCCCGTCCTACCCGGTGTTCGACGAGATCGAGCTGTGGGCCCCGTCCCCCGTCCCCACCTGGGTGGTGCTGCTCGAAGCGGCCACCGAGGCGGACCGGGACGCGCTGGAGCAGCTGGCGTCCGACGCCGGCTTCGCCGCCGAGGACTGGTCGTCGTCCGTGCGGCTGCTGTGCCGGGCCTGTTCGGAGAGCCGGATGGAGAGCGACGAGGGCGACGGCGAGCACCTGGACCCGCACGATCACAGCGAGCCGGGCCACCCCGGCCCGCTGGGCCACCGCACCGCCGGTGAGCTGTGGGTGCCGGAGCGCGAGTGCGGTCTCGCGGCCCCCGCGGGGCTGGTGCGCGGGCTGCTCGACGGCTGGGTCGCCGACAGCCCGGACAGCCGTGAGTGGCGGGATCTCGAAGAAGTCTGCTGACTACTGCCCTTACGACCTCACCCGCGATTGTCAGCGGCGTCGCGGCGTCTGGGGCCTCCGCCTCCGGCGTTGTCGTCGGTCGCGGGGGCTCCGCCATCGCTCCCTCCTCCGCCTTGGATCCGAAGACCCCAGACGCCGCGCCTTCTCCCGCTGTCAATCGCGGGTGAGGTCGTTAGGCTGTATGCGCACCGATTCCGGTGCTCGGGTGCCCGGGTTCTCGCGAGCCGCGGATCCCGGGGTTCAGGTTGTGAGGAAGGCGTACGGCGGACATGGCGCAGCAGGAGACGGACGAGCAGATCAGCGTCGACGAGGAAGGTTTCCTCATCGACACCGAGGACTGTGAGGCGCGCGAGGCGGCGTACCGCGAGCGCGGCACCTCCCGCCCGATCACGGTCGTGGGCAACCCGGTCCTGCACAAGGAGTGCAAGGACGTCACCGCGTTCGACGACGAGCTGGCCCGGCTGATCGACGACATGTTCGCCAGCCAGCGGACGGCCGAGGGCGTGGGCCTGGCCGCCAACCAGATCGGTGTCGACCTCAAGGTCTTCGTCTACGACTGCCCGGACGACGACGGCGTGCGGCACACGGGTGCCATCTGCAACCCGGTGCTCGACGAGCTGGCACCCGAGGAGCGCGTCCTGGACGACTCCAACGAGGGCTGCCTCTCCGTCCCGACGGCGTACGCCTCGCTGGCCCGCCCGGACTACGCGGTGGTGCGCGGCCAGGACGCCGCGGGCAAGCCGGTCAAGGTGCGGGGCAACGGCTACTTCGCCCGCTGCCTCCAGCACGAGACCGACCACCTGTACGGCTACCTGTACATCGACCGGCTGTCCAAGCGCGACCGCAAGGACGCGCTGCGGCAGATGGAGGAGAACACCCCGCGCTACGAGGTCGTCCCGAACGACTGATCCGGCCGGGCACGCGCAGCCGCCAGGGGCCCGTCCCGGTACGCCGGGGCGGGCCCCTGGCGCGTCTTGTGACCGTCAACAGGCGTTCTTCAACGCGTAGTTGACGCGCGTCGACCCGTCCGACAGGCTCTCACTCCACACCTTCACTCGTGGTAGGGAGCCCCCCATGCTCAGACGTTCCGCACGACTCCTGCTCGGCCTTGTCATGACCATGGCATTCGCCTTGGGCGGGGCGGTGGTGACCGCAGGCACCGCCCAGGCCGACGGCTGCTACACCTGGTCGCGCACCCTGGCCCCGGGCGCCACCGGCAACGATGTCGTCCAGCTCCAGATCCGGGTGGCCGGCTACCCGGGGTACAACTCCGTGCTCGCCGTCGACGGCTCCTACGGCCCGGCCACCACCGCGGCGGTCAAGCGCTTCCAGGCCGCCTACGGACTGGCCGCCGACGGTGTCGCCGGCCCCGCCACGCAGTCGAAGCTGTACGCCCTCCAGGACAACGACTGCACGCCCGTCCACTTCACCTACGCCGAGCTCAACCACTGCAACAGCACCTGGGCGGGTGGTGCCGTCGCGGCGGGCACGGCCAAGGCCAACGCGCTGAGCACCATGTGGAAGCTGGAGGCGCTGCGGCACGCGCTCGGCGACCGCCCCATCACCGTCAACAGCGGCTTCCGCTCCACGTCCTGCAACAGCGCGGCCGGCGGGGCCTCCAACAGCCGCCATCTGTACGGTGACGCGGCCGACCTGGGCGGGATCGCCTTCTGCACCCTGGCCCAGCAGGCCCGCAACCACGGGTTCAACGGGATCCTCGGCCCGGGCTACCCGGACCACAACGACCACGTCCACGTGAACCAGGGCCCCAGCCATTACTGGTCGGCGCCCAACTGCGGCATCTGACACGACTGTGGGGCCCGCCGGTGCCGGCGGGCCCCACAGCCTCGATCAGGCGGACTTCGCTGTCAGGCGCGCCCCGCCCGTCGTCTGCACCGCGGCCCCGTCCGAGGTCCGCTCCGTCAGCCCGAGCTGCGAGACGGCGTTGCGCAGGACCAGGGCCCCGGCTCCGGCGTCCAGCTGCCAGCGCTGTGTGCGCGTGCCCGCAGCGCAGGTCCCGAGCGACAGCTCGGCACCCACCTCCAGCGGGGCACCCAGGTACTTCTTCCCACGCACCGCGTCCAGACACAGGCCGCTCTCCGCGGACTTCACGGTGTAGTACCCGTCGGCGGTCGCCGTCAGCGTCCAGGCGGCCTTCGCGCCCCGGGTCAGCGCGACCCCGGCGTCCGCGCCGGGCGCCAGCGCCTTCGCGCCCGCCGTCAGCCGGTAGGTGCCGTCGGCCAGCGGGGCGCGGTCGGTGTTGTCCCAGCCGGGAGCGTGCCCGATCCGCCGGGCCAGCGCCTCGAAACCGGCGTACGTCCCGCTCGGCTTCGGGCCGCCCCAGGTGGCCTGCGCGATGAAGCGCAGCGGCATGAAGACCTTCGCCTCGACCTCGTTCTCGGTCTCGGCCGCCGCGCTGTCCGGCCACAGGCTGATCTTCGCGCCGGTCAGGTTCGCCGCCGTGGCCGGCAGCGTCTGGCCCTCGAAGCGCAGGGGCGTCCAGTCGCTCTCGTACAGCTCCTGGGTCTTCATGGTGTAGCCGCCGCGCACCAGGTAGAGCGCGTAGGCGGAGTTCATCACCGGGCGGCCCTCGGCCAGCAGTGCGGACGGCTGCTGGATGGCGCCGCCGCCCAGCCAGTGCTCGACGGTGATGTCACGGTCCAGCGGCACGAGGCCGTTGTGGCCGGCCAGTCCGTCGTTCCAGATCCGCAGCGACCGGCCGCCGGCCTTCACATGCGCGTTGACCTGGTTGATGAAGTCGACGAAGAGGTCGTCGGGGGTGGCCGGGGCGCCGAACTTCGCGGTCGCCGCCGCCTGGAGCTGCGGGTAGTCCGGGTACGAGGAGCCGATCATGTACTCGTCGGCGCCCATGTGCCAGGTGCGGGTGCCCCACACCTCCAGGGCCTCGTCCACCATCGAGGTGTAGTACGCCAGTGCCTCGGGCCGCGAGATGTCCAGCCGGGGCGGGGAGGCGACGCCGTCCTTGTCCTTGAGCTGGAGCTCCGGGTGGTTCTCCAGGTAGGTGTCCATGTGTCCGGGGGAGTTGATCTCCGGCACCAGGTCGATGTGGTACTTCTTCGCCATCGCGACCAGCGCACGGACCTGCGGCTTGGTGTAGTAGCCCCAGAACGCGGACGCCGGGTCGGTGTCGCTCCGCACCTTCGCCTCGATCCAGAGCTGGTTGAGCTTCTGGGAGGCCATGTCCTTCATCAGCCGCTCGAACCAGGGGAGCGAGACGTTGATGTAGCAGGCGCACACCCCGACCCCGCGCTCGCGGTACGCGGGCACGTCGGTCGCCGAACCGCGCGCGGCCCGGCCGTCGTCGTTCAGCAGCTGGAGCACCGTGCGCGAACCGTAGAACACGCCCGTCGACGTCGCCGCGGTGACCGTGACCCGGTCCCCGACGTCGAGGCGGTAGCCCTCCGCACCCAGCGAGCCCTTCAGGGACGGGTCCTGGCGCAGCACGATGTCGCCGGACCGGGCCCGGCCCCGCGACACCGTTGCCTTCCCGGCCAGTTCGCCGGCGAACCGCGCCGCGTCGGCCGCCGTGCGCTGCTCCCGCACCCCGTCCAGCACGATCCTGGCCCGGTCGGTGAGCGTGAACTCCCCCTCGCCGGGCTGCCACTGCCGCAGGGAGGGCAGCACCTCGGGCGGCGGCGCGGCGGCGGCCGTGTCCTGTGCCGCGGCGCTCTGCAGGGGCAGCAGAGTGGCGGCGAGCGCGGCCACCACGGCCCCGATGGTCCTTCGTCCAGTCTTCCGGATGTCCATGCGCCCGACCCTGACGCGCCGACGGCGGCCGGGTCCATGGACAGGTGAAGGAATCGGTTGGACGAATGATCCGACGTAAGGCCTGTGGGTGGTCAGGCGACCTCGGTCAAATCGGTCGGGCCGCGGAAGGTCCGGCGGTAGGCGTTCGGCGTGGTTCCCAGGGAACGTACGAACTGGTGGCGGAGTGCCGCGGCATTACCGAAACCTGTCCGGCCGGCGATCGTGTCCATTGTTTCATCGGATGTCTCCAGGAGGTGCTGGGCCAGCAGCACTCGCTGACGCAGCAGCCACCGGTACGGCGTGGTGCCCGTCTCCTGCTGGAAACGGCGGGCGAAGGTGCGCGGTGACATGTGCGTCTGGGCGGCCAGCTGCTCGACGGTCATCTCCTGGTCGAGATTGCGCTCCATCCAGGCGAGCGTGTCGCCGACCGTGTCGCAGCGGGTACGGGGCAGCGGGCGCTGGATGTACTGCGCCTGCCCGCCGTCGCGGTGCGGCGGCACCACCATGCGGCGGGCGATGGTGTTGGCGGCGGCCGTCCCGTACTCCTGGCGCACCAGGTGCAGACAGGCGTCGATCCCCGCTGCCGTGCCCGCCGATGTGATGACGGAGCCCTCGTCCACGTACAGCACGTCCGGCTCGACGGCCGCGCGCGGGAAGCGGCGGGCCAGCTCGTCCGCGTGGCGCCAGTGGGTGGTGCAGCGGCGGCCGTCCAGCAGTCCGGCCGCGCCCAGCACGAACGCCCCCGAGCAGACGCTGAGGACCCGGGCGCCGCGCTCCACGGCCCGGCGCAGGGCTTCCAGGACCTCTTCCGGGTACTCCCGGTCGATGAAGTGGCTGCCGGCCGGGACCGCGATGAGGTCGGCCTCCTCCAGGCGGTCGAGGCCGTAGGGGGTGCTGATGGTGAACCCGGCGTGGGTCTGCAGGACCGGTCCCTCGGCGGAGACCGCGGCGAAATCGAGCACCGGCAGCCCCTCCTCGCTGCGGTCGAGTCCGAACACCTCGCAGAGCACGCCGAGTTCGAAGGGGTTGACCTCGTCGAGCAACAGGGCGGCGACATTCTTCAGCATGACCCCAGTGTGGCAGTAATTCGATGCTCTATGACAGTCCTGCCACTGCCCGGATCGGCCGGAACCGACGACAGTAGAGGCATGAACACATTCCAGAACGTCCTGGGCATATCCGCCGTTTTCGCTCTCGTCCTGCTGCCGGCCCTGATCGGCATCGCCCGCGAACGCCGTATCGACCGCCGGCTGCGGGAGGCGGAACGGGCCCGGAGCACCGAACCCCCGCGGACGGCGGACGCCGCACGGCCGGTGAGGGCCGCACGGCGTCCGTACGTCAGGAGCTGGGCGAGGATCTAGCGGATCCGCAGGGCCTAGAAGTCGTCGTCGAAGCCGACCGTGCCCTCGACGGCCACCTGGTAGGCGGACGGGCGGCGCTCGAAGAAGTTCGTCAGCTCCTGGACGCCCTGCAGCTCCATGAACGAGAACGGGTTCTCCGAGCCGTACACCGCCGGGAAGCCCAGCCGGGTGAGCCGCTGGTCGGCGACGCACTCCAGGTACTGGCGCATCGACTCCGTGTTCATGCCGGGCAGGCCCTCGCCGCACAGGTCACGGCCGAACTGCAGCTCCGCCTCGACGGCCTCCTTCAGCATGTCGGTGACCTGCTGCTGGAGGGCGTCGTCGAAGAGCTCCGGCTCCTCCTTGCGGACGGTGTCCACGACCTCGAACGCGAAGTTCATGTGCATGGTCTCGTCCCGGAAGACCCAGTTGGTCCCGGTGGCGAGGCCGTGCAGCAGACCGCGCGAGCGGAACCAGTACACGTAGGCGAAGGCGCCGTAGAAGAACAGCCCCTCGATGCACGCCGCGAAGCAGATCAGGTTCAGCAGGAAGCGGCGGCGGTCGGCCTTCGTCTCCAGCCGGTCGATCTTCTCGACCGAATCCATCCACTTGAAGCAGAACTGCGCCTTCTCACGGATCGACGGAATCTCCTCGACCGCGTCGAACGCCGCCGCCCGGTCGTCCGGATCGGGCAGATAGGTGTCCAGCAGCGTCAGATAGAACTGGACGTGCACGGCCTCCTCGAAGAGCTGCCGCGAGAGGTACAGCCGCGCCTCGGGGGAGTTGATGTGCTTGTACAGCGTCAGCACGAGGTTGTTGGAGACGATCGAGTCACCCGTCGCGAAGAACGCGACCAGCCGGCCGATCATGTGCTGCTCGCCCGGCGAGAGCTTGGCGAGGTCCGCGACGTCGGAGTGGAGGTCGACCTCCTCCACCGTCCAGGTGTTCTTGATCGCGTCCCGGTAGCGCTCGTAGAAGTCCGGGTAGCGCATCGGCCGCAGGGTCAGTTCGAAGCCCGGGTCCAGCAGGTTCTTGTCGTCGTTGGTGCTCATTACTGGCAGGCCTCGCAGGACTCGGGGTTTTCGAGCGAGCAGGCGATGGCGTCCGCGTCGGGCGCGGGTGCCTGCTCGGGAATGGGTGCCGCGGACGCCGCACGGGCGATCCGGGTCGCCGGGCGGGAGCGCAGGTAGTACGTCGTCTTCAGCCCCTGCTTCCAGGCGTACGCGTACATCGAGGAGAGCTTGCCGATCGTCGGCGTCTCCAGGAACAGGTTCAGCGACTGGCTCTGGTCGAGGAACGGCGTACGGGCCGCCGCCATGTCGATCAGTCCGCGCTGCGGGATCTCCCACGCCGTGCGGTAGAGCGCCCGCACCTCCTCGGGGATCCAGGCGAAGCCCTGCACCGAGCCGCTCGCCTCGCGCAGCGCCTCACGGGTCCGCGCGTCCCACACGCCGAGCCGCTTCAGCTCGTCCACCAGATAGCCGTTGACCTGGAGGAACTCACCGCTGAGCGTCTCGCGCTTGAAGAGGTTGGAGACCTGCGGCTCGATGCACTCGTACACGCCCGCGATCGAGGCGATCGTCGCCGTCGGCGCGATGGCCAGCAGCAGCGAGTTGCGCATGCCGGTCTTCGCGACCCGGGCCCGCAGCGCGTCCCAGCGCTCCGGCCAGTTCAGCTCGGTGTCGTAGTGGTCCGGGTGCAGCACACCGCGGGCGGCACGCGTCTCGGACCAGGCGGGAAGGGGACCCGAGCGCTCGGCGAGCTCGCAGGACGCCTCGTACGCCGCGAGCATGATGCGCTCGGAGATCTTCGTCGACAGGGCGCGGGCCCCGGGGGAGTCGAACGGCAGCCGCAGCTGGAAGAAGACGTCCTGGAGCCCCATCGCGCCCAGGCCCACCGGCCGCCAGCGGGCGTTGGACCGGCCGGCCTGCTCGGTCGGGTAGAAGTTGATGTCGACGACCCGGTCGAGGAAGGTCACGGCGGTACGCACGGTGGCGTCCAGCCGCTCCCAGTCGATGGTGCCGTCGGCGACGAACGCGCCGAGGTTGACCGAACCCAGGTTGCAGACGGCCGTCTCGCCGTCGTCGGTGACTTCGAGGATCTCGGTGCACAGGTTCGAGGAGTGCACGACCCGGCCCGGCTCGGCCGTCTGGTTCGCGGTCCGGTTGGAGGCGTCCTTGAACGTCATCCAGCCCTGGCCGGTCTGCGCCAGCGTGCGCATCATGCGGCCGTACAGCTCACGGGCCGGCATGGTCTTGCGGGCCAGGCCCTTGGCCTCGGCCGCCCGGTACGCGGCGTCGAACGCGTCGCCCCACAGGTCGACCAGCTCGGGCACGTCGGCCGGGGAGAACAGCGACCAGGCGGAGTCCGCGTCGACCCGGCGCATGAACTCGTCCGGGATCCAGTGCGCCAGGTTGAGGTTGTGCGTGCGCCGCTGGTCCTCGCCCGTGTTGTCGCGCAGCTCCAGGAACTCCTCGATGTCCGCGTGCCAGGTCTCCAGGTAGACGGCGGCGGCGCCCTTGCGCCGGCCGCCCTGGTTGACCGCGGCGACGGAGGCGTCGAGCGTCTTAAGGAACGGCACGATGCCGTTGGAGTGCCCGTTGGTGCCGCGGATCAGCGAACCGCGGGCGCGGATGCGGGAGTACGAGAGGCCGATGCCGCCCGCGTGCTTCGAGAGGCGCGCCACCTGGTGGTAGCGGTCGTAGATCGAGTCCAGCTCGTCCAGCGGCGAGTCCAGCAGGTAGCAGGAGGACATCTGCGGGTGGCGGGTGCCGGAGTTGAAGAGCGTGGGGGAGGACGGCAGGTAGTCCAGCCGGCTCATCAGCCCGTACAGCGCGGCGACCTCGCCGAGCGCGCGCTCGGAGGTGTCCTCGGCGAGCCCGGCGGCCACGCGCAGCATGAAGTGCTGCGGGGTCTCGACGACCTGGCGGGTGATCGGGTGGCGCAGCAGGTAGCGGCTGTGCAGGGTGCGAAGGCCGAAGTAGCCGAAGCGGTCGTCGGCGCCGTCGGCGAGGGACTGCTCCACCAGTGCGTCGAGCGCGGCCGCGTGGAGCGTCACGAACTCGGCGGTGCGGTCCGCGATCAGGCCCTCGCGGTGCCCGACGGCGACCGACGCGGAGAACGACGTCGCGCCCTGCCCGGCCGCCTCGTCCGCGATGGTGCGGGTGAGGAGACGGGCGGCGAGCCGGGAGTAGGCGGGGTCCTCGGAGATCAGACCCGCGGCGGCCTCGGTGGCCAGCGAGCGCAGCTCCGCCTCGTCCGACCGGGCGTTGCGGCCGCGCAGCGCGGCGGCGGCGACACGGCCGGGGTCGGTGTCGGGCAGATCGGCGGTGAGGTCGGTCAGGGTCCGCAGCAGTGCGGTCCCGGGCCCGTCGCTCGTGGTTCCCGTTGATTCGGCCGCTGTCACCGGATGGGCTGGCGCGATGGTCACCTGGTGCTCTCCCTCGCTCGGCTCGGGGCCGGCGGAGGGGCGGGGGCAGCCGGGCGGAGGGGCGCCCGGGCAGGGCAGCTCTCCGTGCGGCGTCCACCGGCCCATCCACGAGGCCCGGACGTCTGGGCATCCGGTTCGGTCGAGCCGGATGCGCTGTCGGCAGGTCCTCGGACTTGGGGGTGCGCAAAAGCACACCGAACACACCGTTGCGGGACAGTTCCGGATTCGCACCGGATTTCCCTGCGGCGACAGCGAGCACGAGCATACATGTGGGGGCCGCCGCTTGCGGCAGCCCCCACATGTTGTGTCGCGCGAGATATCGGTACGCCCTTACGCCCCGGGCCGGAGCTCCAGACGGTACGTCAGCAGCCTGAGGTCGCCGATGGGATTCCAGTCCCGCTCGGGGGTCCGCACGAAGCCGAGGCGCCCGTAGATCCGGTGGGCCCCGTGCATGGCCGGCTGGGTCGACAGGACGATCCCCGTGACCCCCGCGGTGGCCCGTGCGCGCTCGATACAGGCCCGCACGAGCGCCTCGCCCGCCCCGGCCCCACGAGCCTGACGGGAGACCGCCAGCATCCGGAACTCGGCCTCGTCGGCCGCCGCTATGTCGGCCCACGGATTACCCGGGGGCGCGTAGGTGACCCCGCCCAGGACGTGGCCCCGGGCGTCCGTCGCCACCAGCACCTCGGCCTCGGCGGCCCGGCGGGGGACGTCGCGCAGCTGCACCAGATAGGGGTCGTCGGCGCCGAAGTCCAGCAGTCCGTCGCCGAGGTAGGCCTCGGCGGTGATCTCGCCGAGCGCGGCGTACTCGGCGGGCTCGGCCGGCCGGATCGTCATGTCCATACCCGGCAGTCTGCCGCACGCGCGGGCCGTGGCCGCAAGGGGTTTTCCGCCGGACGCACGGACGGGCCGCCGCACCCTCCGGGGAGGATGCGGCGGCCCGTGCCCGGTGCCCGTGTCTGCGGTCAGTGGCCGCCCGGCGCCCCGGCCGTGGCCGGCGGGAGCTCCGTCTTGACGCCCGGGTCGCCCGCGTCCGCGGTGTAGTCGCCCGGAGCGGTCTCGTCGATCCCGGCGGGGGCCTTCACGGCGTTCAGGACGAAGGTCAGGACGATCGTGACCACGACGTTCAGCACGAAGGCCGTCAGACCGATGTAGCCGATCTCGCCGAGGCCGGGGATCTCCTTGGAGGACCCGCCGAAGTGCTTCTGCGTCGGGCTCGCGACCCCGTACGCGGCGAGCGTCCCGTAGAGCATGCCGACCGCCCAGCCGGCCAGCAGTGCCCAGCGGTGGAACCACCGGGTGAACAGACCGCCGACCAGGGCCGGCATCGTCTGGAGGATCCAGATCCCGCCGAGCAGCTGGAAGTTGATCGCGACCGTCTTGTCCATGGTGAGGACGAAGGCGAGCGCGCCGACCTTCACCAGCAGCGACACCAGCTTGGAGACCTTGGTCTCCTGCGCGGGCGTCGCGTCGGGCTTGATGAAGTCCTTGTAGATGTTGCGGGTGAACAGGTTGGCCGCGGCGATCGACATGATCGCGGCGGGCACCAGGGCGCCGATGCCGATGGCGGCGAACGCCACGCCCGCGAACCAGTCGGGGAACATGTTCTCGAACAGCTGCGGGATCGCCAGCTGGCCGTTGTCCACCTTGACGCCGGCGGCGATCGCCATGAAGCCGAGCAGTGCGAGCAGGCCCAGCATCAGCGAGTACAGCGGCAGGATCGTCGTGTTGCGGCGGATCACGTTGCGGCTGCGGCTGGAGAGCGTCGCCGTGATCGAGTGCGGGTACATGAAGAGCGCCAGCGCCGAGCCCAGGGCCAGGGTGGCGTAACCCCACTGTCCCGCCTCGCCTGGCGCGAGTCCTGCCACCGGTTTGCCGGCTGCCTCGTTCTTCGCGGAGAACGCCTCGCCAGCCTTGGCGAAGATGTCGTCGAAGCCGCCGAGCTTGATCGGGATGTAGATGATCGCCACGGCGATGACCAGGTAGATCAGGCCGTCCTTGACGAACGCGATCAGCGCGGGGGCGCGCAGGCCGGAGGAGTACGTGTAGGCGGCGAGCACCGCGAACGCGATCAGCAGCGGCAGGTCCTTGATGAACCAGTGGGTGTTCTCGCCGCCGCCGACGCCCATCACGTCCAGCACCGCCTGGATGCCGACGAGTTGGAGCGCGATGTACGGCATGGTGGCGAGGATGCCGGTGACGGCGACCGCCAGCGACAGCCCCTTCGAGCCGAAGCGGCCGCGGACGAAGTCCGAGGTGGTGACGTAGCCGTGCTTGTGCGACACCGACCACAGCCGCGGCAGGAAGGTGAAGATCAGCGGGTACACCAGGATGGTGTAGGGCACCGCGAAGAAGCCGGCCGCGCCGGCCGCGTAGATCGCCGCGGGTACGGCGACGAAGGTGTACGCGGTGTAGAGGTCGCCGCCGAGCAGGAACCAGGTCACCCAGGTGCCGAACGACCGTCCGCCCAGGCCCCATTCGTCGAGGCTGGCCTCGTTCTCGGCCTTGCGCCAGCGGGCGGCCATGAAGCCGATGACCGTGACGGCCAGGAAGAAGAAGATGAAGACGCCGAGTGCGACGCCGTTCACGCCGTCCTTCATGCCGACGCACCCCCCTTGCGGGCGCGCTGGTCACGCTGCCACAGCTTGTACGCGATCATCGTGAGCGCGGTGGAGATCAGCACCCAGAGCATCTGGTACCAGTAGAAGAACGGGATTCCGATGAAGGTCGGGTCGACCTTGGCGTACGAACTCACCCAGAGCATCGCCACGAACGGCGCGATGAGGCAGAGAGCGATGACCACGCGCATCGGTGTGACGATGGGTGGTTTTCCTTCTGGTTCTTCCGGCATGGCGGCGACTCCGTCCCCTCACTGATCACCTGGTGTAATGCGCAGGAAATCTAGGCGAGGGTTCCGCCCACCGTCACCCCCTGTCCGCATTGCGGTCCGGCAACGGTCCTGCGGGGTCGTACGTCTGGCCGAAATGGCAGCAAACGTCGGGCGATTGGTCCAGGCCAATGCCGGATTCCGGGTGCTCGGGACAGCGGACAGCCCCCGTGGGAAGGCTCCCACGGGGGCTGTCCGGGCGTCCGGCCGGCGTGGCCGGATCAGTCCAGCGGCCGCTTCAGGCGGGCCACGAACTTGTAGCGGTCGCCGCGGTAGACCGAGCGCACCCATTCGACCGGCTCGCCCTGTCCGTCCAGCGAGTGCCGGGACAGCATCAGCATCGGCAGGCCCACGTCCGTACCGAGCAGTCCGGCCTCGCGCGGGGTGGCGAGGGAGGTCTCGATGGTCTCCTCGGCCTCGGCCAGCCGCACGTCGTACACCTCGGCCAGGGCCGTGTAGAGGGAGGTGTACTTCACCAGGGACCGCCGCAGCGCGGGAAAGCGCTTGGCCGACAGGTGCGTGGTCTCGATCGCCATCGGCTCGCCGCTCGCCAGCCGCAGCCGCTCGATCCGCAGCACCCGCCCGCCCGCGCTGATGTCGAGCAGTCCGGCGAGCGTGTCATCGGCCGTCACATAGCCGATGTCCAGGAGCTGGGACGTCGGTTCCAGTCCCTGGGCGCGCATGTCCTCGGTGTACGAGGTGAGCTGCAGGGCCTGCGAGACCTTCGGCTTGGCGACGAAGGTGCCCTTGCCCTGGATGCGCTCCAACCGGCCCTCGACGACCAGCTCCTGGAGCGCCTGGCGCACAGTGGTGCGCGAGGTGTCGAACTCGGCGGCCAGGGTCCGTTCCGGGGGGACGGGGGTGCCGGGCGGCATCGTGTCCGTCATGTCGAGGAGATGTCGCTTCAGCCGGTAGTACTTCGGGACGCGCGCGGTGCGCGTGCCCGCGCCCGCGCCCGTCTCGTTCTCCGCACTGCCCCCGTCGGCACCCATGGCCCGCCTTCCCGACTGCTGCGTTGCTGCCGTCACCGGCTCCTCCGTCTGTCGCGGCTCACATGGTGGCACGGTCCGGTCACGGCTCGTCGCCCTCCCTCAGGTGTCGGTCCTATAACGGACGCGAGTGCACTTCTTATACACCCTTGACACCCCTAAAGGTCTAGGCCAAGCTCCCGGTACTGGTCTAAACCATTAAAGACCAGGTTCCAGCCCCAGCAGTACTCGTCGACGTTCTTCGCGCGGTGGGCGGGGGTTGCAGCATCCCTGAGGAGGGTGGCGTGAAGCGCAAGCTCATCGCGGCGATCGGCGTCGCGGGCATGGTTTTCGGCATGGCGGCCTGTGGTTCTGACGACGACAGCGGCGACGGCAAGAAGGCCGGTGCGGAAGGATACGCGGGCCAGACCCTGACGGTCTGGACGATGTCCGGCTCGAACCCGCCCGGTTGGACCAAGACGGTCACCGAGGAGTTCGAGAAGAAGACCAAGGCCAAGCTGAAGATCGAAGTCCAGGAATGGAACGGCATTCAGCAGAAGGTCACCACTGCCCTCTCCGAGTCCAACCCGCCCGACGTGCTGGAGATCGGTAACACCCAGACTCCGGCGTACGCCAAGACCGGCGGCCTCGCCGAGCTCGCGGACGTGAAGAAGGAGATCGGCGGCGCCTGGCCCGACTCGGTCAACGCCCCCTCCGTCTTCGAGGGCAAGCAGTACGCCCTGCCGTGGTACTTCGGCAACCGCGTCGTCATGTACAACAAGAAGGTCTTCAAGGACGCCGGTATCACCGAGACGCCGAAGACCCGCGCGGACCTCTTCAAGGCCTTCGACGCCATCAAGAAGAAGGGCGACGCCGAGCCGATCTACCTGCCCGGCCAGAACTGGTACTTCTTCGACGGTCTGCTCGTCGGCAAGGGTGTCGAGCCGGTCAAGAAGGAAGGCGACAAGTACGTCTCCAACCTGGCCGACCCGAAGGTCGCCGAGGCCATGGACGTCTACAAGCAGTACCAGTCCTACTCCAAGGCCCCCAAGGACAAGGACGAGGCCACCCCGCAGCAGGCCGAGGTCTTCGCCAAGGGCAAGACCGGCGCGATCATCGCGATGGGTTACGAGGCCGGCACGGCCATCAAGGCCAACCCGAAGCTGGAGAAGGACATCGGCTTCTTCACCATCCCCGGTGAGACCGCCGACAAGCCCGAGGGCGTCTTCCTCGGTGGCTCCAACTTCGCGGTCGCCGCGGGCAGCAAGAAGCAGGACCTCGCCAAGGAGTTCCTGCGGATCGCCCTCAGCGAGGCGAACGACGGCGCTCTCGTCAAGGAGGCCGGCTGGACCCCGAAGTCTGACGCCATGCAGAAGTTCGCGGTGGGCCAGCCCGCCGCCGAGGCCGCCGGTCCCGCCGCCGCCAAGTCCGGTGGCACGACGCCGCTGATCCCGGAATGGGCGCCCGTCGAGAACCCCCCGAACCCGATCAAGACCTACATGACACTGGTCCTGCAGGGTAAGTCGTCCGCAGACGCCGCCAAGCAGGTCGAGGGCGAGCTCAACAAGCGCCTCAGCCAGCAGCAGTAGTAGCAGCAGCGCGACACACTCCGGGGCGGCGGGCATCCACCCGCCGCCCCGGCTGTACGCACCGTTCCTGTAGGGCTCTGTTGGAAGTGATGACGAGCATGGCAGTAGAGACCAATCCGTCGGACGTGGCTAAGACAGCCGCAGGCCGGGGGCACGGCGGGCAGCCACCCGCCGGACCGCGCGCGGGGCGCAAGCGGAAGCCGGGCGCGGGGGCCGTGGCCTATCTGCTGCTCCTCCCCGCTCTCGCCGTGACGGCGATCCTCCTCGGCTATCCCCTGGTGAAGAACGGCATGCTGTCGTTCCAGAACCTCAACATGGGACAGCTGATCCAGCACGTCACCGAATGGAACGGGTTCAAGAACTACCAGGAGATCCTCGGCGGTGAGGACTTCTGGCGCGTCACCGTCCGCACCATCGTCTTCACCTGCGTCAACGTCGCGCTGATCATGCTGCTCGGCACGCTGATCGGACTGCTGCTCGCCCGCCTCGGCAAGAGGATGCGGCTCACGCTGCTGCTCGGCCTCGTGCTCGCCTGGGCCATGCCCGTCGTCGCCGCGTCCACCGTCTACCAGTGGCTCTTCGCCTCCCGGTTCGGCGTCGTGAACTACGTGCTCGACAAAATCGGCTTCCACTCCATGGCCGAGTACAACTGGACCGGCTCGCAGCTCTCCACCTTCTTCGTGGTCACCCTGCTGATCGTCTGGCAGTCGATCCCCTTCGTGGCGATCAACCTCTACGCCGCCACCACGACGATCCCCAAGGAACTGTACGAAGCCGCCTCGCTCGACGGGGCCGGCGTCTGGAAGAGCTTCACCCAGGTGACGTTCCCGTTCATGCGGCCCTTCCTCTACGCCACGACCTTCCTCGAGGTCATCTGGGTGTTCAAGGCGTTCCCGCAGCTCTTCACGATCAACGAGGGCGGCCCCAACCGCCTCACCGAGACCCTGCCGATCTACGCCTTCGTCGAAGGGGTCGGAAACCAGCACTACGGCATGGGCGCCGCCATCTCGCTGCTCACCATCCTGATCATGCTGGGGCTGACCTCGTACTACCTCCGCATCGTTCTCAAGCAAGAGGAGGACGAGCTGTGAAGCGCTCACTGCTCGGCCGCATCTGGCCCAACGCAACGGCGATCTTCCTCTTCGCCGCCTTCGTCTTCCCCGTCTACTGGATGTTCAGCACGGCGTTCAAGCCGACCGGTGACATCATCACCGAGACGCCGGTCTGGTTCCCGACCGACGTCACGTTCGAACACTTCAAGACGGCGTACCACGCGCCCGACTTCCTCACGCTGGTCAGGAACTCGCTGACCGTCACGATCCTCGCGGTCGTCTTCTCGCTGATCATCGCGCTCTTCGCGTCGTTCGCCCTGGCGCGCATGCGGTTCAAGGGCCGCAAGAGCATGATCCTGGTCTTCATGATCGCGCAGATGGCCCCGTGGGAAGTCATGGTCATCGCGATCTACATGCTGGTCCGCGACGCGGACATGCTCAACAGCCTGGTCCCGCTGACCCTCTTCTACATGGTCATGGTGCTGCCCTTCACCATCCTGACGCTGCGCGGCTACGTCGCCGCCGTGCCCAAGGAGCTGGAGGAGTCCGCCATGGTCGACGGATGCAGCCGCCCGCAGGCGTTCATCAAGGTGATCCTGCCGCTGCTCGCCCCCGGTCTGATGGCGACCTCGCTCTTCGGCTTCATCACCGCGTGGAACGAGTTCCCGCTCGTCCTCATCCTCAACAAGGACCCCGAGTCCAAGACGCTGCCGCTGTGGCTCTCCCAGTTCCAGAGCCAGTTCGGCGACGACTGGGGCGCCACCATGGCGGCGGCCTCGATCTTCGCGATCCCGATCCTGATCCTCTTCGTCTTCCTGCAGCGTAAGGCCGTCAGCGGTCTCACCGACGGCGCCGTGAAGGGATAACGCACCTCATGACCACCCTCGTATCCACCACGGACACCGTCACCCGCGACGCCCTCGCCGTCCTGCAGCCGGGGTTCACCGGCACCACCGCACCGGACTGGCTGCTGCGCCGGATCGGCGAAGGCCTCTCCTCCGTCGGCCTGTTCGGCCGCAACATCCAGACGCCCGGACAGCTCGCCGCGCTCACCGCCCAGCTCCGGGCCGAACGCGACGACGTGCTCGTCGCGATCGACGAGGAGGGCGGTGACGTCACCCGGCTGGAGGTGCGCCACGGCTCCTCCTTCCCCGGCAACCTGGCGCTCGGCTCCGTCGACGACACCGAGCTGACCCGCGACGTCGCCCAGGAGCTGGGCCGCCGGCTTGCCGCCTGCGGCGTCAACCTCAACTGGGCGCCCTCCGCGGACGTCAACTCCAACCCCGGCAACCCGGTCATCGGCGTACGGTCCTTCGGCGCCGACCCCCACCTGGTCGCCCGGCACACCGCCGCGTACATCGAGGGCCTCCAGGCCGCCGGCGTCGCCGCCTGCACCAAGCACTTCCCGGGCCACGGCGACACCGCGGTCGACTCGCACCACGCGCTGCCGCGCATCGACGTGGACCTGGAGACCCTGCACGCCCGTGAACTGGTGCCTTTCCGGGCGGCCATCGCAGCGGGTTCCAAATCAGTGATGAGCGCGCATATCCTGCTGCCCGCGCTCGATCCGCACCGCCCGGCCACCCTGAGCCCGCAGATCCTGACCGGTCTGCTGCGCGAGGAACTGGGTTACGACGGCCTGATCGTCACCGACGCCGTGGAGATGCAGGCCATCGCCTCGACGTACGGGATCGAGCGCGGCTCGGTCCTCGCGATCGCGGCGGGCGCCGACGCGCTCTGCGTCGGCGGCGGTCTCGACGACGACAGCACGGTCCTGCGACTGCGCGACGCGCTGGTCGCGGCGGTCCGGTCCGGCGAACTGCCCGAGGAGCGGCTCGCCGACGCCGCCGCCCGGGTACGGTCCCTCGCGTCCTGGACGCGGCGGGCCAGGGGGGCTGTCTCGGAGCCGGGCGCGGCAGTGCAGGAGGGGACCGCGCCCGGCACCGGACACAGCCAGGGCATCGGTGCCGACATCGGCCTGGTCGCCGCCCGCCGCGCGGTGAAGGTGACCGGCACGGCCGCGCCGCTCACCGGGCCCGCCTACGTCGCCGCGTTCACCCCGGTCGCGAACATCGCGGTCGGCGACGAGACCCCGTGGGGTGTCGCCGCCGAGCTGACCCGGCTGCTGCCGGGCACTGAGACCGGCACGTACAGCGGCGAGACCGAGGCGCCCGGGGCCGGCGTGCTGCGGGCCGCGGGGGAGCGGCGCATCGTCGCGGTCGTCCGCGACGCGCACCGCCACCCGTGGATGACCGAGGCCCTGGACGCGGTCCTGGCGGAGCGCCCGGACACGATCGTGGTCGAGATGGGCGTCCCCCAGGCCGCCCCCCGGGGCGACTTCCACATCGCCACGCACGGCGCGGCAAGAGTCTGCGGCCTGGCAGCGGCAGAAGTAATCACAGCGAACTGACGCACCGGCGCCACCAAGCCAAGCCCACCGGGGCAAACTCAATCCCGCCCAGGCACACTCAAGCCCGTCCGGCGATTGAGGACGGACCTTGCACCGGTGGGCGGCGCCCGCAAAATCAAGCCCGTCCGGCGATTGAGGACAAGGCGTCCAGCGGGACGCACCGCGCGCAAGAGGGCCGGGACACCACACGGTGCCCCGGCCCTCCCGCGTACGGACAGCGACTAAATACCCTGCCACAGCGGCTTCGCCGCATACGTGGCGCGGAAGTACTCCGCCAGCTTCAGCTTCGACGCCGCCGCCTCGTCGACCACGATCGTCGCGTGCGGGTGCAGCTGGAGCGCCGACGCGGGCACGATCGAGGCGACCGGGCCCTCCACCGTCTGCGCCACGGCGTCCGCCTTGCCCTCGCCCGTCGCGAGCAGGATCGGGTGGCGCGACTCCAGGATCGTGCCGATGCCCTGGGTGATGACGTGGTGCGGCACCTGCTCGATGTCGTCGTCGAAGAAGCGCGCGTTGTCGACCCGGGTCTGCTCGGTGAGCGTCTTGATCCGGGTGCGGGAGGCGAGCGAGGAGCACGGCTCGTTGAAGCCGATGTGCCCGTCGGTGCCGATGCCGAGCAGCTGGAGGTCCACCCCGCCGGCCTCGGCGAGCGCCTTGTCGTACGCCTCGCATGCGGCCTGGACGTCCTCGGCGGAGCCGTCGGGGCCCATGAAGGACGCCTCGGAGAGGCCGAGCGGTTCGACGACCTCGCGCAGCACCACGGAGCGGTACGACTCCGGGTGGCCCACCGGCAGCCCCACGTACTCGTCGAGCTGGCAGATGCGGGCGCGCGACGCGTCCACCGCGCCGGAGCGGACCTTCTCCGCCAGCGCCTGGTAGATGGGCAGCGGGGTCGAGCCGGTGGCAACGCCGAGAAGGGCGTCGGGCTTACGGCTGAGCAGGGCGCCGATGGCCCCCGCGATCAGTTCGCCGCCTGCCTTGGCGTCCGGGACGATGACAACTTCCACGCGGGGCCTGCCGATCTGGAGTGAAGACATGTGGTATAGACCAATCAAAGTCCTAATCTAGCAGACCGCACGCCCCCGGACACGGCTCCCCCGGCGCTGTCGGGCGAACAGCGGGGGGCCTTCCGGTGCGCCGCCGCGGCGGGCCGTCCGCTGGCGGGCCCGCGGTGCCCCGTGTTCGACTTGACCGACGCATCGCGACACCCCCCCCCCCGGGAGGCACCAGACATGTCCGCCACGTACCCGGCCGACGAGGGCGAGCAGCCGGGCCGGATCATGTCCGGCGAGATGGCCGAGCAGCCCGGGATGCTCCGCCGCATCCTGGACCGCGGCGCGCCCGCCATCCGGGCGGTGGCCGCCGAGATCGCGGCCAGGAAGCCCCGCTTCGTCCTGCTCACCGCCCGCGGCACCTCGGACAACGCCGCGCTCTACGCGAAGTACCTGCTGGAGATCACGCTGGGCATGCCCTGCGGCCTGGCGTCGATGTCCACGACCACCGCGTACGGCGCGAAGCCTGACCTGAGGGACGTCCTGGTCATCACCGTGAGCCAGTCCGGCGGCTCCCCCGACCTGGTGGCGTCGACGAAGGCGGCCCGGGAGGCCGGCGCCGTCACGCTGGCGGTGACCAACAGCCCGGACTCGCCGCTGGCCGCGGTCTCCGAGTACCACATCGACATCCTGGCGGGCCCGGAGAAGGCCCTGCCGGCCACCAAGACGTACACCGCCTCCCTGCTGTCCCTGTACCTCTTCGTGGAGGGCCTGCGCGGCGGCGACGGTGCGGCGGCGGCGATCCTGCCGGAACTCGCCGAGGCGATCCTGGCCCGCAAGGACGAGGTGAAGGCCCTGGCCTCGCGCTACCGCTTCGCCGAGCGCATGGTCATCACCTCGCGCGGCTACGGCTATCCGACCGCCAAGGAGGCCGCCCTGAAGCTCATGGAGACCAGCTACATCCCGGCTCTGTCCTACTCCGGCGCGGATCTGCTGCACGGCCCGCTCGCCATGGTCGACAACATCTCCCCGGTGATCGCCGTGGTCACCGACGGCCGGGGCGGCGAGGCCCTCCAGCCCGTGCTCGACCGGCTGCGCGGCCGGGGCGCCGACCTCTTCGTGGTCGGCCCGAAGGCCCAGGTGGAAGCGGCCTCCGCGGGCTTCGTGCTGCCGATGGCGGGGGTCGCCGAGGAGGTGCAGCCGATCCTGGAGATCCTGCCGCTGCAGATGCTGGCCTACGAGGTGACGATCGCCCGCGGTCAGGACCCGGACGCGCCGCGCGCGCTCGCGAAGGTCACCGAGACCCGCTGACCCGCCGGAACCGGGCCCGGGAACACCCGCGGGCCGCGGCGCCGGGCCGGGACCCTCAGCCCGACCAGCACCGCAGCCCGGAGTAGGACCGCCCCCGAAGGGCGATCGGCTCGGCCGGCGGTGTGCGGTGCCCCCGGCCGGGGAGAGGCACCTGCGCAGTCAGGGCAGAGAGCGCGGGTACCTCGTCCGCTCTCCTGTGCGGGGAGAGCGGAGGTTCTTCTCCTGCATTGTGGACTAGACCATTCGCCCCTGTCCATCCGTGGGACGCGGCTATTTCCGGCCCCTCTTCCAGCACGTACGGACGGGCCTTCCGGTTCGGAACCTGTGCACCTCCACAGGTACGCTCGCACACGTGCCCTCCATGAACGACCTCGTCCGCCAGCACACCGCCCTGAGTGACACCGACCTCGAGTGGCTCCATCTGCTGGTCTCGGAGTGGCAGCTGCTCTCCGACCTCTCCTTCGCCGACCTCGTGCTCTGGGTCCCCACCCGGGACGGCACCCGCTATGTGTCCGTCGCCCAGATGCGGCCCAACACCGGCCCCACCTCCTACCAGGACGACATGGTCGGCCACCTGGTCCCGCGCGGCCGCCGGCCGCTGCTGGACGCGGCGCTGGACGAGGGCCGGATCGTGCGCGAGGGCGACCCGGAGTGGCGCGAGGAGGTGCCCGTACGGGTCGAGTCGATCCCCGTACGCAGGGAGGGCCGCGTGCTGGGGGTGATCGCCCGCAACACCAACCTCCTCACCGTCCGCACCCCGTCCCGGCTGGAGCTGACCTACCTCCAGTCGGCCTCCGACCTGGCCCAGATGATCGCCGCCGGGTCCTTCCCGTTCCCCGGCCAGCAGGTCGACATGGACGCCTCGCCCCGGGTCGGCGACGGGCTGGTCCGGCTCGACGCGGACGGCGTCGTCCAGTACGCCAGCCCCAACGGCCTCTCCGCGTACCACCGCCTCGGCCTCGCGTCCGACCTGGTCGGACAGCACCTCGGCGGGATCACCGCGGAACTGGCGCCCTCCCGCGGCCCGGTGGACGAGGCACTCGTCAAACTCGCCAGCGGCTACGCCCCCCGTGAGTTCGAGGTGGAGTGCGCGGGCGGGGTGATCCAGCTCCGGGCGATCCCGCTGAAGCCCAAGGGCGTCCGCATCGGCTCGCTGGTCCTGCTGCGTGACGTCACGGAACTGCGCCGCCGGGAGCGCGAGTTGATCACCAAGGACGCCACCATCCGGGAGATCCACCACCGGGTGAAGAACAACCTTCAGACGGTGGCAGCCCTGTTGCGCCTCCAGGCCCGCCGGATGGACTCCCCGCAGGGCCGCGAGGCGCTCAACGAGGCGGTGCGGCGCGTCGGTTCGATCGCCATCGTCCATGAGACGCTGTCCCAGAATCTGGACGAGCGGGTGGAGTTCGACGAGATCGCCGACCGGGTGATCGCGATGGTCGCCGAGATCTCACCGGGCAAGGTCACCTGCCGCCGGACGGGGCGCTTCGGCATCCTCGACGCCGAGGTGGCCACCCCGCTGGCGATGGTCCTCACCGAGGTCCTGCAGAACGCCCTGGAACACGCCTTCTCGGTCGCCGAGTCCGGCACGGTCGAGGTCTCCGCGGTGCGGGGCGGCTCGCCCACCGAGGGCCGGCTGCTGATCACCGTTCAGGACGACGGCTGCGGTCTGCCCGAGGGATTCGACCCGCAGCGCGCCGGCAATCTGGGGCTCCAGATCGTGCGGACGCTGGTGGAGGGCGAGTTGAGCGGGACGTTCGGCATGGTGCCCGCACCCGAGCGCGGTACGCAGGTCGTCCTCGACATCCCGGTCAGCGCCGACAAGTAGAACGAGGGCGCCGCCAAGTAGCACGTGCGCACAGCAGAGAGCCCGGACCGTGGGTGAACGGTCCGGGCTCTCTGGTCAAGCATGCGCTTCGGGGGTACTGCGCGCTGCGACTCGGGGGGCGGGGTGATGCGTACGCTCTGTACGCGCCGCCTGGCTGAGGTTCGTAGCGGTGGCGTCGGTCAGGCGCTGGCGTTACGCGCCCGGTTGCGAGCGGCGCGGCGCTTCATTGCGCGGCGCTCGTCCTCGCTGAGGCCACCCCAGACGCCGGAGTCCTGGCCGGACTCGAGCGCCCACTGCAGGCACTGCTCCATGACGGGGCAGCGACGGCAGACGGCCTTGGCTTCCTCGATCTGCAGCAGCGCAGGACCGGTGTTGCCGATGGGGAAGAACAGCTCCGGGTCTTCCTCACGACAAACGGCGTTGTGACGCCAGTCCATGGCTGCTACCTCTCCTTGGTATTACGTACCTGTTGCTTGTGAATGTGAACGCTTTCACGAATCCCCCCGTACGAGTCGGGCCGACGCCCAGATGAACTGGTTGTGGTCCTGTGCGGTGAGGAGGGGTTCTGGCTTTCAGTGGAGGCCGTTGTTGCGGGCCGTCCCGATCGCCATGTAGAGATTCGCAAACCTCGGCGACGGATACAACCCCTTCCGGAAAGTTTTTTTTGATTCCTCGGTGTCGGCTAGGTCACAGCCGTACTTCTAGAGGGTGGAAGCCAGTCCAAACGTTCGAGTTAAAGGACTTTGGTCCCTTCCGCTCACACAATCACACGCAGTGCACGGCGTACGCCTGTGAACGTCACACTCGTACGCAGCCCCAGGTGGTCACCGTCCATCTGGAAGGGCAGTGGAGCCTTTGAATGCAAGGTGAAGTCCGTGAGGTCATGCAGTGAAACCGCGTGCTTGCCGTGTGGACCCTTTTCCGGGCTCGAAGTGAGCAGCTGGGTGGCATACCGGGTGACGGCCGCGGTCGACAGTCGTTGCAGGCCGAGGACGTCCAGGGCGGTGTCGAACGACGCCTTCGGGGAGGCGTACATCGGACGGTTCCCCAGATAGGTCCAGGGGGCGGTGTTGCAGATTATGGACAGCGCGAGATCGGTGACCGGGTCCTGGCCTGGCACCTCCAGCGTGATCGTGCCGTGCCGCCGGTGCGGTTCCTCCAGGAACTGGCGGAGCACCTGGCGTACGTACAGGGCATGGGTCGACCGCTTGCCGCGCTCGCGCCGCTGTTCGACCCGGCCGATCACTCCGGCGTCGAATCCCAGTCCGGCACAGAAGGTGAACCAGCGCTCCGGGACGGATTCGTCCTCCGTGCCGGGGGTGCCGGCCGCCAGGCCGAGGCCCACGGTGCGCTCCGTGCGGTTGGCCAGCGCGTCCAGAATGGCGCCGGTCGCCTCCACCGCGTCATTGGGCAGGCCGAGGGCGCGCGCGAAGACGTTGGTGGAGCCGCCGGGCACCACGGCGAGTTTCGGCAGGTTGTCGATGTCGGGGCCGCGGTGGAGCAGCCCGTTCACGACCTCGTTGACCGTGCCGTCGCCGCCGAGCGCCACCACGAGATCGATGTCGTCGCTGTCGGCCGCCCGTCGTCCCAGGTCGCGGGCGTGTCCGCGGTACTCCGTGGTGACGGCCTCGATCTTCATCTCGCTGGCCAGTGCGTGAATGAGCACGTCACGGGTCCGCGCGCTGGTGGTGGTGGCAGCTGGATTGACCACAAGAAGTGCGCGCATGACCGCCAGACTACCTACCGCGAGGTATCGGCCTGAAGTCCTGCCCGGTGACCCTCACGGTGAGTGACGGGGCGGGCGCGATACGGCGCCCCGGCGGGGGCGGTCCGACGGTGTTCCGACCCCGGCTTCGCTTTCGGGTGCCGGGGATGCCAACCTGCAAGGGTGAGTACTCAGCAGAACGCGCCCTCGTCGATGCCCTCGGCCGAACCGCCGAAGCCGGCCAGGATCACGCTCGTGGCCGGACTCAACGCCCTCGAAGCTGCGGCCCTCGTCATCGGTGGTGTCTACATGCTGGTCATGGGGCTGCTCGGCCGCCCCGACAGCCCGACGCAGGCGGAGATGGGCGGTCTGACGGTGATCGCGCTCGGCCTGATCCCGCTGTTCGCCGCCCGCGGCCTGCTGCTGCGGCGCAGCTGGAGCCGCGGACCGGCGCTCATCACCCAGATCATCGCGCTGCCGGTCGCCTGGACGCTGCTGCGGTCCCACGGTGCGCTGATCCCGGCCGGGATCGTCCTCGCGGTGGTGTCCCTGACCGCGCTCTACCAGCTGGCCAGGCCGGCGACCATCGAGGCCCTCGGCATCCGCAGGCCGGGCACGACGTCGCCCGACGCGGACACCGAGGCCTGAGCCCGCCGGGTCCTCACTACTCCTCCTGGCGCCCGCTCACTCCTCGACGAGCAGCCGCTCGCGCAGCTGGGCCAGGGTGCGGGCCAGCAGCCGGGAGACGTGCATCTGCGAGATGCCGACCTCCTGCGCGATCTGCGACTGGGTCATGTTCCCGAAGAACCGCAGCAGCAGGATCCGCTTCTCCCGCGGCGGCAGGTCCTCCAGCAGCGGCTTGAGCGACTCGCGGTACTCGACGCCCTCCAGCGCCTCGTCCTCCGAGCCGAGCGTGTCCGCGACCGCCGGGGACTCGTCGTCCGTGTCCGGCACGTCCAGCGAGAGCGTGCTGTACGCATTGGCCGATTCCAGGCCCTCAAGGACCTCTTCCTCGGAGATGCCGAGCCGCTCCGCCAGCTCGTGCACCGTGGGCGAGCGGCCGTGCTGCTGGGACAGCTCCGCGGTCGCCGTGGTCAGCGAGAGGCGCAGCTCCTGGAGCCGGCGCGGCACCCGCACCGCCCAGCCCTTGTCGCGGAAGTGCCGCTTGATCTCACCGACGACCGTGGGTGTCGCGTACGTCGAGAACTCGACGCCGCGCTCGGGGTCGAACCGGTCCACCGACTTGATCAGACCGATCGTGGCGACCTGGGTCAGATCGTCGAGCGGCTCTCCGCGGTTGCGGAAGCGCCGCGCCAGGTGCTCCACCAGCGGCAGGTGCATCCGCACCAGCCGGTTGCGCAGCTCCGCCTTCTCGGGCGAGCCGTCCGGGAGCTTGCCCAGCTCGATGAACAACGCCCGCGCCCCGCTGCGGTCGTGTGGATCGTGGTGCCCGTGCTCGCTCATCTGGCCTGCCCGCTCCGCCTGCGACTGCTCCACCGCGACCGTAATGCCGGCGGGCCCGTCCGTCCCGTCCACCGCACGGGGCTGGTCCGCCCCGTCCACCGGATGAGGCAGGGCCTGCTGTTCCGGGATGCCTGCTGTGCGCACCACCCCTGGTCGGATCGTCTCGTCCCGCACAGGACCGTCCCCGTTCCCGTTGCTCACGCCGGCCCGGGTCCCGCGCCGCGCTGTTTGTACAGGCTGATGCTGACCGTACGGTCATCGGCGACCGAGGAGTCGACCTTTCCGGCCAGTGCGGAGAGCACCGTCCAGGCGAAGGTGTCGCGCTCCGGCGCCCGGCCGTCCGTCGTCGGGGCCGAGACCGTCACCTCGAGAGAATCGTCGACGAGACGGAACACGCAGCTGAGGACGGAGCCGGGCACGGCCTGCTGAAGCAGGATCGCGCAGGCCTCGTCGACCGCGATGCGAAGATCCTCGATCTCGTCGAGAGTGAAGTCCAAACGCGCTGCGAGACCGGCCGTGGCCGTACGCAGCACCGACAGGTAGGCACCCGCAGCGGGCAGCCGGACCTCTACGAAGTCCTGATTCCCGGGCTCGCCTGCGATCTGGGACACCCTCACCTCCAAGGTGGCACAAACTCATTCGAGGATCCGGGGACGGATGCCCCGGAGCCGTGCGGTACGTCTTCGGTTCTTGGTCCGGCGACGCTATCGCGATCCATGATGCCGTGTCGCCGGGACCCCATCCCATGACTGTCACTCATGGTAAGCCCATGAGTACACACAGTGGCTAGAGGTCTGCGGCGGTCAATTACGAACAACAGGCGCCGGTTTGACGTACCCAGACGTCAGACGATCGAACCGTCCTCGAAGCACCAGCGCCAGCTCTCGCCGGCCTCGAAACTCCGCATCAACGGATGACCCGTCTCCTTGAAGTGTCCGGTGGCGTGCTGGTGCGGCGACGAATCGCAGCAGCCGACATGGCCGCAGATCAGGCACAGTCGCAGTTGCACGGGGTGGGTACCCGCTGCCCGGCATTCGAGACAGGTCTCGGAGAGGGGTGCGGGCTCGGGGCGCGGCAGGTCCAGTACATGCGGGCACTCACTCATGATGGCCAGGTTACGACGGATGCGAGGACCGTGAGATGGACGCATTGCCACTGGTGGCACTGGTAGCGGCCAGTGCGGCGATGGCGGGGCTCGCCCGCCGCACGCCGGTGCCGGCCCCCCTCCTGCTGGTGGCCCTCGGGCTGATCGGCTCGTACGTGCCCGGGGTGCCGACGTACACCCTGGACGCGCACATCGTGCTGCCGCTCCTGCTGCCGCCGCTGCTCTACACGGCCGCGGTGGACAGTTCGTACCTGGACCTGCGGGCCAATCTCCGTCCCGTCGCCCTGCTGTCCGTCGGCTACGTGCTGTTCGCGACCGTCGCGGTGGGCTGGCTGGCGTACCGGCTGGTGCCCGATCTGCCGCTGACCGCCGCCCTGGTGCTCGGCGCCGTGATCGCCCCGCCGGACGCCGTCACCGCCGCCGCGATCGCGCGCCGGGTCGGGCTGCCCGCCCGGGTCACCACGATCCTGCAGGGCGAGTCCCTGGTGAACGACGCCACGGCCATCACCGCCTACAAGGTGGCGCTCGCCGCCGCAGTGGGCGAGGGGATGAGCTGGGGCGCCGGGATCGGCGAGTTCCTGCTGGCCTCGGTCGGAGGTGTCGGCGTCGGCCTGGTGCTCATGGTCCCGCTGCACTGGCTCCGCACGCACCTGAAGGAGCCCCTGCTCCAGAACACCCTGTCGCTCCTGATCCCCTTCGTGGCCTACGCCGCCGCCGAACGCGTGCACGCCTCCGGGGTGCTCGCCGTGGTCGTCGTCGCGCTCTATCTGGGCCACCGCTCCTGGCAGGTCGACTTCGCCACCCGGCTCCAGGAGGCCGCGGTCTGGAAGATGGTCGCGTTCATCCTGGAGTCCGCCGTCTTCGCGCTGATCGGCCTCCAGCTGCCGTTCGTGCTGAAGGGGCTCGGCACGTACGCCGTCGCCGACGCCCTCTGGTACGCGGTGGCGGTGTTCCTGGCGGTCGTCGTCGTCCGCTTCATCTGGGTCTATCCGGCGACCTATCTGCCGCGCCTGCTGTCGAAACGCATCAGACGACGCGAACCCGAGACCAACTGGACCTCGCCGCTGATCGTCGGCTGGGCCGGGATGCGCGGGGTCGTCTCGCTCGCCATCGCGTTCTCCATCCCGATGCTCACCTCGGACGGGGAGGACTTCCCTGCCCGCAACCTGGTGCTCTTCCTGACGTTCACCACGGTCATCGGCACCCTCGTCATCCAGGGGCTCACGCTGCCGCTCCTGGTCCGGGTCCTGAGGCTCCCGGGCCGCGACCAGCAGGCCGAGACCCTCGCCGAGGCGCAGGCCCAGAGCGAGGCGTCCACGGCCGCCGAGACGCGGCTGGAGGACCTGCTCACCGACGAGCGCAACAGCCTGCCCCAGCCGCTCACCGACCGGCTGCGCACGGTCCTGGAGCGCCGCCGCAACGCCGTCTGGGAGCGGCTCGGTGCGGCCAATCCGGTGACGGGGGAGTCGGCCGACGACACCTACCGGCGTCTCGCCGGCGAGATGATCGAGGCCGAGCGCGAGGTCTTCGTCCGGCTGCGGGACGAGCGCCGCATCGACGACGAGATGATGCGGACCCTGCTCAGGCGCCTCGACCTGGAGGAGGCCGCCGCCTACCGGGAGGACGCGGACTGATCGTCCGGACGTCCGGTGATCACGGCCGCGACCGTGCTGCCCGCGGGGAAGGCGCCCTCCGCGGCCAGTGCCGTGAGCGCGTACAGGACCTTGGCCACATAGAGGCGCTCGACCGGCAGCCCGTGGCGGTCCTCGAAGTCGTCCGCGAAGGCGTGCAGTTCGGGGGTGGTACGGGCGTAGCCGCCGAAGTGGAAGCGGTCGTCGAGCGACCAGGTGCCGGCCGGACCGCCGAACGCCTCCCGCTGGAGGTCCCGCACCGCGTCCGCCAGGAAGCCGCCGCGCAGGACCGGGATGCCGAGGGCGCGCTGCCCCGGCGCGAGTCCGGCCGCGAGTCCGGCGAGGGTGCCGCCGGTGCCGCAGGCGACCGCCGCCACGTCGGCCGCCCCGCGCAGCTCGCGGCCGAGCTCTGTGCAGCCCTGTGCGGCCAGGGCGTTGCTGCCGCCCTCCGGGATGACCTCGCACTCCCCGTGGGCCCGCAGCAGCCCCGCCAGGACCTGCGGATCGGTCTTCTCGCGGTAGGTCCGGCGGTCCACGAAGTGAAGTTGCATGCCGTCGGCCGCGCACCGGGCCAGCGAGGGGTTCAGCGGGCGGTGGGCGAGCTCGTCGCCCCGGACGACGCCGACGGTGCGGAACCCCAGCAGCCGGCCCGCCGCGGCCGTGGCGCGCAGATGGCTGGAGTACGCCCCGCCGAACGTGAGCACGGGGCGGCCGGCGGCGGCGAGGAGGTTGGGGGCCAGCTTGCGCCACTTGTTGCCCGGCAGGTCCGGATGGATCAGATCGTCGCGCTTGAGGAGCAGCGTCACGCCGTGCCGGGCGAAGCGCTCGTCCTCGGCCGGCCGCAGGGGTGACGGGAGCACCGGCTGCAGCCGGGAGAGGCCTGGCGGGCCGGCGGGCGTGGAGGGCATGCCTCCATTGTGGCCGGGCCCCGGCCGCGACGGGCGTCCGGCCTACTTCAGCCGGTCGTGGATCCGGGCCCGCATGCCGGTCATCGAGAAGCCGCGCGGGTCGACCTTCCCGGGCTGCCACTCCCGGTGACCGATGACCGACCGGGAGGTCCAGTCGTGGTGGCGGCAGACCGCGGCGGCGGCCTTCTCGATGGCTTCGAGCTGGACGGCGGGCCAGGGGTCCTTGCCGTCGCCGAGGTTCTCGCACTCGAAACCGTAGAAGTGCCGGTTCCCGTCGGTGTTGGCCTCGTTGTCCGCCGGCAGGCCCTTCTCGGCGATGACGGCGCGCAGGACGTCGTCGTCGCCGAGCCCGGCGTGGTTGGCCCGTCCGTAGCCGACCAGGTGGACCCGGCCGTCCTTGGCGATGACGCCGTGGCACAGCGGCCCCGGCAGCGCGGCGTAGCCGTCGCGGCAGATCCGGACGGTGGCGTCGGTGCCCTTGGTGACGGTGTGATGGATCATCACGCCGTTGACCGGGCCCCAGGCGCCCTTGTGGTTGCGGTTGTGGGTGCGCCAGTCACCGACCTGGACGACGGTGAGGCCTTCGTTCTTGAGGGCTGCGAGAAAGGTGCTCGCGGACATGGGAGAAGACATGACCGACTCCTTCGTGCGTGGGGGAGTGCGTCCGTACAGGGCTTGTACCCGATGTACCCGACTGACGCGGTCCCGGACCAGTTACGGGGAGATTGCGGGGCCCTGTTCGGGCGTTGTGCGAGCCGATCCGGTCAATTCCGGGCGCGCCGCAGGGTGGTTCAGCCCTGGGCGAGCCACGGCGCGGGGCCGGACACCGCGTGGTGGATGCCGGGCACCGGGACCCCCTGGGGAGCAACTGGGTCCGCACGGCCCGCATGAAGGGCAGCGGGCCGCAGAGGCGGGCATCGCGCAGCGTTGTGCCCAGCCCAAAGCCCGATTAGTCACACTCTTTTGTGTAATGGCGTGCCGAGTCTCCATGCTGAAAGGCTTCTTCTGCAGGTCAGCCGATGAATCGAGAGGACGACAGATGTCCGTTGGTGAAGAGGTTCAGAACGCGCAGGTGCCGCCGCAGCAGAGTCTGGGCACGGCAGCCGCGCGGAACCTCGCGACGACCACCAAGTCCGCTCCGCAGATGCAGGAGATCACCTCACGGTGGCTGCTGAAGATGCTGCCGTGGGTCCAGGTGCAGGGCGGCACATACCGGGTGAACCGCAGGCTGAGCTACTCGGTCGGGGACGGCCGGGTGACCTTCGTACAGACGGGGGACCGGGTCTCGGTCATCCCCGCCGAGCTCGGTGAGCTTCCGGCCTTGAGGGACTTCGGGGACGAGGAGGCCCTCGCCGAACTCGCCAGGCGGTGCGAGCAGCGCGACATCTCCGCCGGACAGCTCCTGGCCACGGCCGGGGAGGCGGCGGACCGGGTCTTCCTGCTGGCGCACGGCAAGGTCGAGAAGATCGGCACCGGGCAGTACGGGGACGAGACGGTGCTCGGCGTCCATGCGGACGGGGCCTACTTCGGCGACCACTCCCTCATCGAGGGCGACGCCGTCTGGGAGTACACGGCCCGCGCCGTCACGGCGTGCACGGTCCTCACCCTGCGGCGGGCCGACGTGCTCAACCTCGCCGAGCGGTCCGAGCCGTTGCGCACGCACCTCGCGGGGCTGCTCACCATCCCGCACCAGCGCACCAACAACTACGGCGAGGCGGAGATCGACCTCTCCGCGGGCCACGTCGGCGAGGCCGTCGTCCCGCACACGTACGTGGACTACGAGTCGGCGCCCCGCGAGTACGAACTGAGCGTCGCGCAGACCGTTCTGAAGGTCCACAGCAGGGTCGCCGACCTCTACAACCAGCCGATGAACCAGACCGAGCAGCAGTTGCGGCTCACGGTCGAGGCGCTGCGCGAGCGCCAGGAGCACGAGCTCATCAACAACCGGGAGTTCGGCCTGCTCAACAACTGCGACTACGGGCAGCGGCTCCAGCCGCACGACGGGGCCCCCAGCCCCGACGACATGGACGAACTGCTCTCGCGCCGCCGCGGATCCAAGCTGTTCCTCGCCCACCCGAGGGCCATCGCCGCCTTCGGCCGCGAGTGCAACAAGCGCGGCCTGGTGCCGGAGAGCGTGGACGTCGGCGGCCAGCACGTGCCGGCCTGGCGCGGGGTCCCGATCTTCCCGTCCAACAAGATCCCGGTCACGGACGCCCGCACCACGTCGATCATCTGTATGAGGACCGGCGAGGCCGAACAGGGCGTCATCGGGCTCCAGCAGACGGGCATCCCGGACGAGATCGAACCCAGCCTCTCGGTCCGCTTCATGGGGATCGACGAGCAGGCGATCATCTCCTACCTCGTGACGGCCTACTACTCGGCGGCCGTTCTGGTCCCGGACGCCCTCGGCGTCCTGGAGAACGTCGAGGTCAGCCGCTGGCGGTGAGTCCACGGGGCCCGGACCTGCCGGGTCCGGGCCCCGTCGGCCGCAGCCGGCGCACCACAGTGACCACCCACGTCCCCGGCCCCGGGGCGACAGCCACCGGGGCCGGGGACGGCAACGACCGGGGTGACCGATTGACCATGACCCGTACCGACGCCGCCGCCACCGAGGGCAACGATGCCGCGGCGCTCCTGGAGTACACCCGGACCCTCGTCGATCCGCACCTGCGGGCCGCGGTCGCCTCACTGCCGGGCTCGATCCGGCGCGTCGCGATGTACCACTTCGGCTGGGAGCACGCCGACGGCAGCCCGGCCGCGGGCGGCGCCGGCAAGGCGATCAGACCCGCGCTCGTCCTGGCCGCCACCCGGGCGCTCGGCGGTGACCCGCGAGAAGCCGTGCGGGCGGCCGTCGCGGTCGAACTGGCCCACAACTTCACCCTGCTGCACGACGACGTCATCGACGAGGACCGCACCCGCCGCCACCGGGCCACGGCCTGGACGGTCTTCGGCATCCCGGACGCCGTCATCGCGGGCGACGCCATGCTCGCCCTGGCCCAGCGGCTCCTCGCCGAGGACGCCCGGTCCGTGTCGGCCCGCGCCTCGGCCCGCCTCTCCACCTGCGTCATCGAGCTCTGCGCCGGCCAGCAGGCCGACTGCGCCTTCGAGGAGCGCGGACCTGACGAGGTCTCGCTGGACGAGTGCCTCACCATGGCCACGGCCAAGACGGGAGCCCTGCTCGGCTGTGCGTGCGCGCTGGGCGCGCTCTACGCGGGCGTGGAGGAACGTGCCGTCGGCGCGATGGACGGCTTCGGCCGGGAGGCCGGACTGGCGTTCCAGCTCATCGACGACCTGATCGGCATCTGGGGCGACCCCTCCCAGACCGGGAAGCCGGTCGGGGCGGACCTCTCCGCCCACAAGAAGTCGCTGCCCGTGGTGGCCGCGCTGACCTCGGGCACCCCGGCGGCGGCGGAGCTCGCCGCGCTCTACCGGGGCCCGATGAACACGGCCGCCGAGGTGAGCCGCGCATCCGACGCCGTGGACCGGGCGGGCGGCCGTGACTGGGCGCAGATCTGCGCCGCGGACCGGATGGCCCGCGCGGTGCACCACCTGTCCCGGGCCGTCCCCGACCTTTCGGCGGCGGGCGATCTGCTGGCCCTGGCGGAGTTCGTCACCCGCCGGACGCACTGACCGGCGTACGGAGGGGAGGCGGCGGACACACCGGCTGCCCGGCCGTACACGCATGCGGTCGCGGCGAGACGAAGGGAGGGGCGAGGGAGAGCTGAGCTGACGGCCGACGCGACGGCTGCCCCGGCGCGGGGGCGCCGAGGAGGGAGCGAGCGGCCCCTGCGGAACCCGTACGCCCTCAACACCACCAGGAAGTACGCCGGTTGAGGGCGGACGGCGGACGCGGGGGCCCCGCGGATGCCCCGCGGACGCCCTGCGGGCGGACCGGGGTGGGCGCAAGGAACGGGGGAGCGGATGAGGGAAAGGGGTTGGGAAGGGAGCAAGGAGAGCAGGACGAGAGCCGGACGAATGCGGGACGAGAACGGGGCGTGCGGGCGTCGAGGATCAAGGGAAGGGAGCGGGGCGAGGTGCCGTGAGGATCAACCGAGGTCACAGGGGCCGGGCGAGGAAGCGGAGGGCGGCACGGGGAGTGTCCGCGGCACGGGCTACAGTCCCTGCCCATGACAGATGAGTCGTGGGCAGGGTGGTACCGGGACCGACAGGGCTCCGATGCCGTCATCCTCACCACCGACGGACAGCAACTCCGCCTCCGCGTCCGGGGAGTCGATTTCGAGGGCGAGAGCTTCGGCGCCCTGTGCCCGGTGGCGGGCATGCCGCCGGAGAGCGGGATGTTCGCCCTCGCGGACGGTGTGCTGAACGACTGCGTCCTGGAATGGGACCTGCCGTTCCCGGTCACCGCGGACGGTGAGGTCCACCAGGCCACGCTGAGCTGCCTGTTGTCGCTGCGCAGGCCCGATCCGTATCTCTATCTGGAGCTGCGGTACGGCGGAGCGGCCTTCCGGTCGCACCGGGCCGAGAGCGACTTCGGGGCCGCGCTCGCCACCATCCAGCGGGCGCTGCCGCCCGGGATCCGGCTCCGGACCTGTATCGCGTGCGCCTTCTCGGACTACTTCCCGGCGCCCGGCCGCGGGCTGTCCGGCGGTCTCGCCTGCTTCCGGGGCGCGAAGGAGGCCTACCGCGGGGCGGACGGTGAGGACGACGTCCTCGACCTGTGGGACCGGCGCAGCGGATTCGTCCAGGAGGTCTGGAGCTGCCGGGAGTTCGAGCCGCGCCCGGTCGCGGGCGCGGGCACCGGCCACCGGGGCGCGTTCCCGCTCGAAACGGCCTGACCCCCCCCTTCCGCCCTTCCGGCTTTCCCCACCTCTTACGCACCCCTTCCTCCCCACCTCTTCCGCTCTCCTCGCTTCTCCGGACCGGCCCGACGGCATGACACCGTCGGGCCGGTCCGTCGTTTCCGCGCGGATAACCGAGCAGCCGTATCCACACAGCCATTGCACTCTCTCATTGTTCTACTAGTATGCGAACAATGGAGGTTAAGATGAACCGGAAGAACGCAGGCCGCGCCGCCCTCGCAGCGTTGCCGTTCCTGCTCGCCCTCGCCGTCGACCTGATCCTCTTCGCGACCCGTCGAGACCGGCTGCCCGCGCAGCTGGCCAGCCATTTCGTGGGCAACGGCAGGGCTGACGACCATGCCGGCCGGACCGAGTACGTGGTCGTCACCACGGTGCTGCTCATCAGCATGGGGGCGCTGTGGACGCTGATGGCCGCCGGCGGGAAGTTCCGGGGGCGGGCCCACCGCGGGGTGATCGCCTCCGGCTGGGCGGTTGCCGGATTCCTGGGCTACGTGATGGCGGTGGTCCTGCTGATCAACGTGGACGCCGCCGTGGATGCGCGGGGCCGCGCCCAGGACGTCTCGTTCCCCCTGTGGCACCTGGCCGCGGCGCTGGGAGCCGGCGCGCTCGCCTTCGGTCTCGGGCTGCTGCTCGCCGCCCTCCTTCCCGTACCGGAAGAGCCGGCCGGAGAGGTTCCGGACGGGGACGGCGGGGCCGGGGGCGGGGAGCGGATCACGCTGGCGACCGGGGAGGTGGCGGGGTGGGCGCGCAGTGCCGGGGCCTGGTGGCTGACGCCCGTCGCGTTCGTGACGTGCGCCGCAGGCGTCGCCCTGCTCTTCACCGCGGGCTGGACCGCCGCGATTCCGGCCCTGCTCTTCGGGCTGCTCCTGGCGGCCTTCGCCCGCCCGTACGTGACCGTGGACCGGCGGGGGATCACCGTTTCCGGGATGCTGCCGTGGCCACGCGTCCGGGTACCGCTCGACCGGATAGAGACGGCGGTCAGCCGGGACATCAACCCGCTGGCCGAGTACGGCGGCTGGGGGTACCGGATCCGGCCGGGACGCACCGGCGTCATGATCCGCTCCGGTGAGGGGATCGTGGCACGCCTGGCCGGCGGCCGGGACTTCGCGGTGACCGTCGACGACTCGGCCACCGGTGCTGCTCTCCTCAACACCCTGATCGACCAGCGCCGAACGGACCACTGACCATGCTCTTCCGGGTCGACCCCACCTCCACCGTGCCGCTCGGCGACCAGATCGCGGCCTGTGTGCGCCGTGCCGTCGCCGACGGGGCGGTGGCTCCCGGCGAGCGGCTGCCCGCCGCCCGGGTCCTCGCCGAATCGCTCGGCGTGAATGTGCACACCGTCCTGCGCGGCTACCAGCGGCTGCGCGAGGAAGGGCTGATCGAACTGCGGCGGGGTCGCGGCGCCGTCGTCGCCCAGAACGCCTCCCCGCACCGCGCCAGACTCCTGGACCGGGTGCGCGAGATGGTCGGCGAGGCCCGCGAGCTCGGCATGACGGAGGACGAACTGCTGGCCCTCGTCCGTACCGAGCTCGCCGCCGGATGACCCCCGGCGCGGCCGGCGCCCCGTCACGCGAAGGGGGCCACCCCGTCCTGCGAGGTGGCCCCGTCGGCGCGGTCGGGAATCAGGAACCGGCGCGGGCGAGAGCGGCCGCGAAGCCGTTCTGCCAGAGGTAGTTCACCTGGCTGCGCTCATTGGAGTCCGGATACGGGTTGGTGCAGGACGGGCCGGGGCCCCCGCCCGACATCAGCTCGCTGCACGGGCCCGAGTAGTGGTCCGGCAGGCCGAGGACGTGCCCGGTCTCGTGGGTCGTGACCCGGGTCGAGTCGTACTGCTGGTTCTGCGCGTAGTCGAGGAAGATGTAGCCGTTGCCGTGACCGTCGGTGCTCGCGTACGAGCCGCTCGGGTCATTGCCCTCGTAGTACGTGAAGTCGGCGTTGGAGCCTTCCTGCAGCCGGACGTTGGAGACCGAGCTGTTCCAGATCTGCGCGCTGTTGGCTATCTGCGTGCGGAAGCTGGGCGCGTTGGCGGTGCTGTAGACGATGGTGACGGCCTGGACGCCCGGCTGGGCGGCCCGCTTCTCGGCCACCGACTTCGCCACCGCTTCGAAGAACGCCTTGTTGGCGGCGGCGCTCTCGTGCGATCCGGCGGTGGACGTGTACGCGGACTGGACGGTGGAGGTGGGGGGAGCGGCGGGAGCCGGGGAGGCGGAGGCGATCGCGGGGGCGGTGCCCAGCGCGGCGGCGAGGCCGAAGCCGAGGCCGAGCACGGCCGACATGACGGTCCTGGGGTGTCTCATGGGGGGTGTCTCCTACCAGTTACCTGTCAGAGGAACCCGTCCGGTCATCGGACATGGACGGGGGCGGTACGCAGCGAGTGTCAGGGAGCCGGAGCCCGTGCGGATGATGCCAACCGGTGATAACGCCGCCCTATCGCCCGCCCGGACCCCGCAGTCGCACACCCGGTGTCGGACACACCAACAGTCGCGGAATTAACGGGATTTGATGGGGTTGCGGCGTCTGGTGCGGCACGGCCGCGCCGCCCTACCCTCGGCAGCATGGAGCTTGAGGTGAGGCACCTCAGGGCGCTGTGCGCCATCGCCGACACCGGGAGCCTGCACCGGGCGGCCCGCAGACTGGGCGTCAGCCAGCCCTCGCTCACCACTCAGCTGCGCCGGATCGAGAACGCGCTGGGCGCCGAACTGTTCAGCCGCGGACGCACCGGCTGCCGGCCCACCCTGCTGGGCCGCGCCGTCCTCAGCCGGGCCCGTCCCCTCGTCGACGGCATGAGCGCACTGGTCACCGACGCACGGGCGGAGGCGGACGCCGCCCGGGCCGGCGGACCGCGGCTGCGGATCGGCTGCACCGCGAGCAGGGTGATCGGCGACTGGCTGCGCGGACTGCGGCTCCGGCTGCCCGGCACGGACATCTCGCTGCGGGTCGACGTCTCCGCCCACGCGCTGCTGCGCGCGGTCGGGGAGGGCCGGCTCGACGTGGCCTTCGTCCACGAGGTGGAGGGCTGCCCGCTGTCCGTTCCGGACGGCCTGGATCAGCGGGTGCTGGTGGACCGCGAACCGCAGTTCATCTCCATGGCCCGCGACCACCCGGCGGCCTCGCTGTCCGTCGTCGACCTCGCCGACCTGGCCGCCGACCGGTGGATGGTCGACCCCACGGTGGACGGCGAATGGGACGGCCTGCGACGGGTGTTCGGTGCGGCCGGCGTCGCGCCGACCGTGCTGCACGGCGACTACCTCACCGCCGCCTCGCTCGTCGTCCTCGGTGAGGCGGTGGCGCCGTGCCAGCCCACCTCGGGCCCGCGCGACGACATGGCGATCCGCCCGCTGCGCGACGACCCGCTCGCCGTGCGCCTGCTGCTGGTCTCCCGGCCGGGCGCCGACATGACGGCGGTGTACGGCGAACTGGAGACCGCCTACCGGAAAGCGGCCCGGCGGGCGGCCGGGTATCACCAGTGGCTGCTGCGCAACCGCAGCCCGCTCGCCCTCTCCTGAGCGTTCCGGCACCTCATGGGCCCCGGCGGGTGATTCAGCCGAGAGCGAGGTCCGGTCCGGAGCGGGCCGCGGCCGGGCAGGGTCGGGGACATGAGGCTTCTGATACTGGGTGGTACGGAGTTCGTCGGCAGAGCCGTTACCGAGTCCGCGCTCGCACGCGGCTGGGAGGTCACGGTGTTCCACCGCGGCCGCCACGCACCCCCGCCGGGCGTGGCCGAACTGCTCGGCGACCGTACCGAGGAGGGCGGTCTGGCCGCGCTCGCCGCCGTCGCACCGCCCGGGGACGGCACGCACACGTGGGACGTGGTCGTCGACACCTGGAGCGGTGCGCCCTCGGCCGTACGGGACGCGGCGCGGCTGCTGTCGGGCCGGGCCGCACGTTATGTGTACGTCTCCAGCCGGTCCGTGTACGACTACCCGGCACCGGCCGGCCTGGACGAGGACGGCCCGCTGGTGGAGGGCGCCTCGCCGGACGCCGGTGACGACGTCCCGTACGCCCTGGCCAAGCGCGGCGGCGAACTGGCCGTGCTGGACGCCTTCGGCGACCGGGCCGTCCTGGCCCGCGCGGGGCTGGTCATCGGCCCCTGGGAGAACGTCGGCAGGCTGCCGTGGTGGCTGACACGGATCGCCCGCGGCGGCCCCGTGCTCGCGCCCGGGAGGCCGGATGCCGCCCTGCAGTACATCGACGCGCGCGACCTCGCCGCATGGATGCTGGACGCCGCGGAAGCGGGACTGCACGGCCCGTACAACCTGGTCAGCCGCCCCGGGCACACCACGATGGGCGAGCTGCTGAACGCGTGCGTGCGCGCCACCGGTTCCGATGCCGAGCTGCGCTGGACCGACAGCGGCCGGATCCTGGCGGCGGGCGTCGAGCCCTGGACCGACCTGCCGGTCTGGCTGCCGCCGGGGGAGCTGTACGACACCCTCCACCAGGGCGATGTCGGCCGTGCCCATGCCGCGGGGCTGCGCTGCCGGCCGGTCGAGGAGACGGTCGCGGACACCTGGGCGTGGCTGTGCGACATCGGCGGTACGGCACCGCAGCGCGCCGACCGTCCGCCGACCGGCCTCGACCCGGCGACCGAGGCGAAGCTGCTGGCGGGCTGACGGCACTCGGCGTACGTGGGCCGCCGCCCGGCGTGGCATGCCCGATGAATCCGCAGTAAAGCTTCATATTGCGCTGTATGGGAACAAAAAAGCGCAGAAGCGGCAGAAACCACCGCGTGGCGGTGACGGTGGCAGCAGCGGCAGTCATGGTGGGGGCGTTCGCTCCCACCGCTGCCGCCGACCCGCTGCCCGGCGGACTCGGTCCCTGCCTGGGGGACGACTGCCCTCCCGTCTGGCCGGATCCGAACAGTGACCCCGTCGTGTACCACGACAGCAACATCAACATCTTCGTCGGCGGCGACTTCCTGGTCAGGGAAGCCGCGGCGGAGGCCGAGGGCAAGGTCGTCGGCCTCGGCCGGTTCGACATGAACAAGCGGGCAGGGGTCTCGCAGATCTACAACGTCGGTGTCGCCGGCGGGGGATCCCGGGTGCCGCCGCCCAACGACTCGGACTACCTGACGGTGGGCGGCGACCTGACCGTCGTCAGCGGGCAGCGCCTCCTCGCGGAGGAGGGGCCGAACCACGGCGTGGTGCGCTACGCCCAGGGACTCAGCGGCACGGTGAGCCCCACCACCGTCCACGACCCCGACGCCACCGATCCGTACAGCGCGCTGCGCGACGAGCTGACGGCGGCCAGCCACTGCTACGCGTACGACGACAACGAGGACCACAGGCGCCCGGCGAACGGCACGGTGCGGACGGACGGTTCGGAGACCTCCTTCACCGGCGACGGCACCTCCGCCCTCCAGGTCTTCGCGGTCGACGCCGATCTGACCACGGCGGCGGGCGGCCAGGGGGGCATCACCTTCAGTGACATCCCGGACGGCGCGACCGTGCTGGTCAACGTCTACGGCACCACCCGCAACATCAGCACCTACATGGGCTCGCTCCCGCAGTCGGGGCTCCGCGAGCACCTGCTGTGGAACTTCCCGGACGCGACCGCGATCGGGCTGAAGGGCACCGGACAGTTCCAGGGCAGCGTGCTGATCGGCCAGCAGTCCAGTCTGGCGACCGTCGCGATCAGCGGCACCAACGGCCGCTTCTACAGCGCCGGTTCGCTGACCCACACGTCGGAGGGGGAGTCGGGCGGCCAGGAGCTGCACGCCTACCCGTTCGAGGGTGATCTGCCGGACTGCGGAGAGGATCCGTCGCCGTCACCGACCCCGACCGACTCCCCGACGCCCACACCGACCCCGACCCCGACGGACTCGCCCACACCCACGCCCACTCCGACCGACACCCCGGGACCGTCCCCCTCGGAGTCGACGCCGGGTCCGCAGCCGACCCCGACGCACAGCTGGTCCCACCGGCCGCCCCACCCCGGGGGAGAACTCCCGGACACCGGTGCGCGCGGCGGTGAATGGGTGATCGGCGGAATCGCCGCGGCCCTGCTGGTCGCCGGATCGGCGGCCACGCTGGTGGCCCGGAGGTCGCGCCGGCGCGGCTAGTTTTGGCCCATGGCCGAACTGCTGCACCTCACCGAAGGCCCTCTGTGGGAGGCGGCCCGCGGGATCGGGACGTACGAGATGTCCACCCGCGGCCGCACCCTGCACGAAGAGGGCTTCATCCACTGCTCGCTGCCGCACCAGCTCGCCGCTGTGGCCGAGATGCTGTACGGCGCCGGAAGCCGGGCCGGAGCCGGTGACCAGGACCTCGTGGTCCTCGTCATCGACACCGAACGGCTGCCGGCGCCCGTGCGGTACGAGCCGGCCGCACCCGGCGGCGAGGAGTTCCCGCACATCTACGGACCGCTGCCGGTCGAGGCGGTCGTGGAGGTGCGCCCCTGGCCACGCAAGGAAGGCAACCCGGCATGAACCCCACTGACCGCACACAGGATTCCGGCGCTGTCACGCACGGTCCCCTCACCGCCGTCACCGGCGCGAGCGGAGCGCTCGGCGGCCGGGTCGCGCAGCGGCTGACCCGGGCCGGCGTCCCCGTACGGCTCCTCGGCCGCGACCCGTCCCGGCTGCCCGAACTGCCCGGCGCCGACACCGCGCCACCCGCGCCCTACGGGGACGGGGAGGCCATGCGCCGGGCCCTGGCCGGGGCGCACACGCTGTTCCTGGTGTCGGCGCACGAGAGCCCGGACCGGGTGCGCGAGCACATGACGGCGGTGGACGCGGCCGTCGCGGCGGGTGTCGAACGGATCGTGTACGTCTCCTTTCTGGGCGCCGCGCCCGACGCGACGTTCACCTTCGCCCGGGACCACTGGGACACCGAGGCGCACATCCGCGCCTCCGGTGTCCGGCACACCTTCCTGCGCGACAGCTGGTACCTGGCCGGCCTCCCGGCGATGACCGGCACCGACGGCGTGCTGCGCGGACCGGGCGGCGAGGGCAGGGTCGCGGCGGTCTCCCACGAGGACATCGCCGACTCCGCGACCGCGGTCCTGCTGGCCGGCACCGACCCCGCCGGCCCGTCCCACGACGGGGAGACGTACGACCTGACAGGTCCCGAGGCGTTCACCCTCGCCGAGGCGGCCGATGAGCTGAGCCGGGTCACCGGACGGGCCGTCACCTATGTCCCGGAGACCCGTGAGGAGGCCTACGCCTCGCGGTCCCGCTACGGAGCTCCGGACTGGGAGCTGGCCGGCTGGGTGACGTCGTACGAGGCCATCGCGGCCGGGGAGATGGCCACGGTCTCGGACGCCGTGCCGAGGCTCACCGGCAGGCCCGCGACGAGCCTGGCCACGTACCTGCGGGAACACCCGAACAGCTACCGCCACCTCCTCACCCCGGGCTGACGGCCGGTGCGCACGGAAACCCCCTGGGGGCCCTGGGACCCGATGCCGCTCACGGACGCCGTACGGCTGCTCGCCCCGCTGCGCACCCCGTGGTGGATCGCGGGCGGGTACGCGGTCGAACTGGCCGTGGGCCGCGCCTACCGGGACCACGGCGACGTCGACGTACTCCTGCTGCGCCGCGACCAGTCGGCCGTCCAGCGCGTCCTGCCGGACTGGCAGTGGTGGGCCGCCGACCCGCCGGGCACGCTGCGGCCCTGGCTCCCGGGCGAGACGCTGCCGCCGCAGGTCCACGACATCTGGTGCCGGCCGGGTCCGGACGAGCCGTGGCGGGTGCAGTTCATGCTCGACGACACGGAGGACGGCGACTGGGTGTTCCGCCGCGACCCGCGGATCCGGCTCCCGCTGGACCGGCTCGGCAGGGTGTCGGACGACGGTGTCCCCTACCTCGCGCCCGAGGTCCAGCTCCTCTACAAGTCGCGGTCCCGGCGGCCCAAGGACGAGCAGGACTTCGAGGCCGTACTGCCCGTACTCGGCGACGACCGGCGCGCCTGGCTGACCGAGACGATCACGCTGGCCGAGGGCGCCGGCCACCCGTGGGCGGCCCGGCTGCGGGCGGTCTGACCGCGGGCGGCATGGCCGCGGATCGCGTACGCGCGGCGGTCCGAAGACTTCGCCCGGGTCACCTCACGTACGTACCGGCCTTCGCCGCCACGACCGCCGCCTCGGCCGCGCGGTCGGCGGCCGCCTCGTCGAGCGGGTCGCCGCTGGCCAGCAGGCGGTAGTAGAGGGGGGCCGAGACGGCGCGGATCACCTCGTCCGGATCGGTGCCCGCGGGGAGTTCGCCGCGTTCGACGGCCTCGGTGACACAGCCCGACCACTCCTCGATGCGGACCGCGTAGAACCGGTGCAGGGCCTGTGCCGTGCGCGGGTCGCAGGTGGCCGCCGCGATCACGGACCGGAACAGGGCGCCCTGGCGGGGATCGGTCAGCGTGCGGAGCACGAGCCGGGCGTTGGCCCTGAGGTCCTCGGCCAGAGAGCCGGTCCGGGTGCGCGGCGAGGACTGCTCGGCCATGTCGTCGAGCAGGTCCGCGATCAGACCGGTGGTGGTGGACCAGCGCCGGTAGACGGTCGTCTTGCCGACCTCCGCGCGGCGCGCGACATCGGCGAGGTCGAGCCGGTCGAAGCCCTGCTCGGCCAGCGCGTCACCGGCCGCGCGCAGGACGGACTCGCGGACCCGGGCGGTGCGCCCGCCGGGCCGGACCGTGCCGGGTTCCATGATCTCCGAGCTCTCCGACGTCATAACGGGTCTCCAGTTCCATTAATGGCAGTTCCTCTGCTACGGTCATCCCATCTTAACGGAACCGCAGAACCGTTAAAACTCCCGTCCGAGGAAGGGCGACCATGTCCGCACCCAGCCAGACCCCGTCACGCACCACCACAGCCAAGGCCGCGGCCCCGCCGGCCGCCCCCCGGATGACCGGACGGCAGAAGCTCGTCCTCGCCCTCCTCCTCGGCGCCCAGTTCATGATCGCCGTGGACTTCTCGATCCTGAACGTCGCTCTGCCGGTCGTCGGCGAAGGCCTCGGCTTCTCCCTCCCGAACCTCCAGTGGATCGCCACCTCCTTCGCCCTGGCCGCCGCCGGCTTCACGCTCCTGTTCGGCCGCATCGCCGACCTCGTCGGCCGCAAGCGCCTCTTCGTGGGCGGCATGGTCGTCCTCGGCCTCTCCTCGGCGCTCGGCGGCCTCGCGACCTCCCCCGAGGTCCTGCTCACCGCACGGGTCCTCCAGGGTCTCGCCACCGCGGCCGTCACCCCGGCCGGACTCGCCCTGCTGACCACGGCGTTCAAGGAGGGCCCGCTGCGCGAACGCGCCCTCGGCCTCAACGGGGCCCTGATGTCCGCCGGCTTCACCGCGGGCGCCATCCTCGGCGGCCTCCTCACCGATCTGCTCTCCTGGCGCTGGGCCTTCTTCGTCAACGTCCCCGTCGCCGCCCTCGTCGTAGCCCTCGCCCCGTCCGTCATCACCGACTCGCGCCCCGCCGCCCGCCCCCGCCTCGACGTCCCCGGCGCCGCGACCGTCACCGGCGGCCTGCTGCTCCTCGTCTACGGACTGACGCAGGCCGGTGCGACCGGCTGGACCACCCCCACCACCCTGGTCGCGCTGCTCGCCGGCGTCGCGCTGCTCATCGCCTTCTGGTTCGTCGAGAAGAAGGCGGCCGCCCCGCTCGTCCCCGTACGCATCCTCAAGCGCCGCAGCGTCATCTGGGGCAACGCCACCGGTCTGATCGCCTTCGTCACCGAGACCTCGCTGGTCTTCCTGCTGACGCTCTACCTCCAGGAGGTCCTCGGCTACTCGCCGCTGGCCACCGGTCTCGCGTTCGGTGTCCTGGGCATCGGCACCGTGATCGGCGGCACGCTCGGCGGCCGGGCCGTGGGCCGCTTCGGCAACCGGACGACCATCGTCGCCGGCGGCGTCGTCCAGGCGGTCGCCACGCTCTCGCTGGTGGCGCTCGGCACCTCCGGAGCCTGGATCTGGCTCCTGCTGGCGGCCACGTTCGTCGGGGGCGTCGGCAACATGCTGATGATCGTCGGCTTCATGGTCACCGCGACGTCCGGCCTCCCCGACGACGAACAGGGCCTGGCCACCGGCCTCGCCACGATGACCCAGCAGGTCGGCATCACCCTCGGCATCCCGGTCATGAGCGCGATCGCCACGGCCCGGATGTCCGCGCTCGGCGACCCGGGACCCGAGGGCGTCCTCTCCGGGGTCTCGGTCGCGATCCTGGCCAACTCCGCGCTGGTCCTGGCCGGCGCGCTGCTCGCCGGAGCGTTCCTGGCCCCGCGGCGCGCGAGGAGCGGCGCCCGGGTGTGACGGGGTGGAGCGAAGCCCGGCCGCGAGGAGCGGCCGGGCTTCGCTGCGTTTCGGCGGGACCGGCGGCTCTCCTGTGGCTAGCGGGAGTGCGCGGACGGCTTCGCGCAGAGCGCCGTACGGATGGCCCGCTGCATGTCGTCGCTCTGCGCGTCCGAACCACCCGGGTCGAGATTCACCATGACCGTCGCCTGCCTGCCGTCGACCGTGGCGCCGCTCGCCGTCTCGAATCCGAAGACGTCGCCGGTGTGTCCCCAGGCGAGGCCGCCGCAGGGCAGCCGCCTGCTCTCCAGGCCGAGGCCGTACGCCCGGCCCGGGTCGCCGGTCCGCCGGGTCGTCATCATCTCCCTGAGCTGTGCCGGGCGCAGCAGCCTGCCGCCCAGGAGCGCGTCCAGGAACGTGTTCACGTCGTCGCCGCTGGAGATCATCCCGCCCGCCGCACCCGCGACCGACGGGTTGAACGCGGTGAGGTCCACCAACGGGGCGTCCTCGCCCGGCCGGACGTAGCCGCGCGGATGCGGACCGGGGATCGCGGGGGAGTCACCCGGCGCGGAGGTCGCGGCCAGCCCGAGGGGGGCGATGATGCGCCGGTGGATCTCCTCGCCGTACGTACGGCCGGTCACTTTCTCGATGATCATCCCGGCCAGTAGGTAGTTCGTGTTGGAGTAGCGCCACTCCTTGCCCGGATCGAACTCGGAGGGGTGGGCGAGCGCGCCGTCGACCAGCTCGCGGGTGTCGCGGTGGGCCAGCGGATCCTCCAAAATCTCCTGCGGGTTGAGGTGTTCGAGGTAGTCGGGCAGCCCGCTGGTGTGCTGGAGCAGCTGACGGACGGTGATCACCCTCCCGTCGCTGCCGCCCTCCACGGCGTCCCCGTGGCCGCGGACGAGACCGGGCAGGTAGCGCTCGACCGGCGCGTCGAGGTCGACGCGGTGCTTTCCGGCCAGTTGGAGCATGACGGTCGCCACGAACGGCTTGGTCATGCTGCCGATCCTGAATCTGCTCCGGGGGTCGACCGGAGCCCGGCTCACGATGTCCGAGACACCGCTGGTCAGTACGGTGCTGCCGCGCCGGTTCCGTACGTCGACGAGCGCTCCGGGTCCGCCGTCGACCGTCGTCAACCGGTCCATGACCGTACGCAGTCGAGCGTCGTCGTGCGCGCCGGCGGCGACCGCGGAGGTGGCCGGCCCGGCCGCCGCGACAACGGCCGCCATCGTCAGGGTGAGTGCGCCGGCCAGTACGCGGGTGCGCTTGATCATGTGTGCCTCCTGGATCGTGAGGGGCGTGTGCGGCGGGAATCGCACCGGGCGGCCATCGCGGAAGCGGTGAACGCCTGTGCACGCAGCCCAGGATGTCGGTGAGGCGTGACCCCGTGCGATGGGGCGGTCATCCGGAAGAACACGGGGGATACCCCGACCCTCGCCCCTCCGCCCGTCTTCCCTTCATCGGCGTTCTGTCGGCGCCGTGTCGGGGGGCTGCCGGAGAGGTCGGCGCGGTGTCGGAGGGCCGGGGCAGGCTCGCACCATGACTGAACTTCTCGCAGTATCCGGTGACGGTCACCCCGTCACCGCCCTGGACGAGGGCACCGGGCCCACCCTGCTGGTGGTCCACCCGGGCGGCAGCGACGCCACGACATGGGCCGCCGTCGCGGGCCGCCTGACCGACGACTTCCGCGTCGTCAGGATCCACCGGCGGATCTACGCCCCCGGGGCGGACGTCGTGCTGCCCCATTCGATGGCCCTCGACGCGGCCGACATCGTCGCCGTACGGGAGCTCCTCGACTCCCCGGTGCTGCTCGTCGGACACTCCTCGGGCGCCGTAGCGGCGCTGGAGGCCGCACTGATCGCTCCGGACGCCTTCGCCGGCCTCCTCCTCTACGAACCCCCGATGCCCACCCGCGAGTTGCTCGCGGGGGAGGCCGGGGCACGCGCCCGGGCCGCCCTGGACGCGGGCGACCCCGTCGAGGCGATGCGGATCCACATGCGCGACATCGTCCGGATGCCCGCGAGCACGGTGGACGAGATGTTCGCCGATGTACGCGTGCAGGCGGCGTTCGCGGCCTACGCGCCGGCGCAGATCGCCGAGGACGAGGCACTCGACGCGCTCGGCGTCGGCATCGACCGGTTCGCGGCCCTCGGTACACCGACGACCCTGATCGAGGGCGACCTCAGCCCGGCCCACCTGCGCGAACGCGTCTCCGACCTGGCGGCGACCCTGCCCGACGCACACGTCGTCACACTCCCGGGCCAGGGACACATCGCCCACCTCACGGCTCCGGGCGCCCTGGCCGACGTCGTCAGGGAGACGGCGGAACGCGTGCTGCGCGGCTGAACCGGGCAAACCGCACCCGGGCACGTACACCTTTCCGACGAGTAGCGGCGAGCCTCTGTCACCAGCCGTGGAGGGAGACGTCCGGGCCGCCCCCGAGGTATCGGTGCAGGGCGTTTGAGGTGGCGTCCACGAAGTCCCCGGGGATGGAGTCGACGTTGATCCAGCGGACCTGGGAGTGCTTGTGAGGTTCGCGGTTCTCGGGTTCGCCGGTCCATTCGTGGGTGGCGAAGACGACCGTGAGGAAGCCATTGGGGGACTCAACGCCCCAGGCTCCGTGGATGATGTGGGCGAATGTGAGGGACCCGGGGTCCACCGTGAGGCCGGTCTCTTCATAGAGCTCGCGGACGGCCGTCTCGGTGATGGGCTCGCCCGGTTCGCTCTTGCCGACGGGGAGGTCCCACCTCCCCCGGGCGAACTTGGCGTTCTCGCCGCGCTGGAGGAGGACGACGCGGTTGGTGGTCTTGTCGTGGACGATGACGGCCGCGACCAGCAGCGTCATCGAGTCGAGTGCCGGCTTGAGGGCCGGGGTGCGGTCGTCGGTCTGCTGAGCCACGAGTTTCCCTTCGTCGGGCAGGCAGAGGCACGGTGGGGAGGAGCAGGGCGATGGCGAGCCATCGGCTCGCTGGAGGCGTGGATGAGTTCCCTGACAGCCTTGCGCAGTGCGGTGCCGACTCGGTGGCCGACGAGGTGACGGAGCGGCGTCTCACCCGGGGAAGGCCGCTCGTGGTGGTGGCGATGCTGCACATACGCGCACCTGTGGCCGGACGAAAAAGACCGCACCCGGTCCGCGATGGACGCCGTTCTCGGCGTCCGGCAGACCGGGTGCGGACAGGTAGCCGACATGACCAGCGCAAACGCAGGTCAGACGGCCCAACCGTGGATCAGGCCTTCTTGGTCTCCCAGAAGATCTTGTCGATCTCGGCGATCAGGTCGAGCGCCTTCTGGCCCGTGGCCGGGTCCGTGGAGCCCTTCGCGGCCGACAGCGCCTTGAGGGCGTCGTTGACCAGCTGGTGCAGCTCCGGGTACTTCTCGAAGTGCGGGGGCTTGAAGTAGTCGCTCCACAGCACCGAGACGTGGTGCTTGGCGAGCTCGGCGCGCTGCTCCTTGATGACCACCGCGCGAGCCCGGAAGTGCGGGTCCTCGTTGGCCTGGTACTTCTCCTGGACGGCCTTGACGGACTCCGCCTCGATGCGGGCCTGGGCCGGGTCGTACACGCCGCAGGGGAGGTCGCAGTGGGCGCTGACCTTCACCTTGGGGGCAAACAGGCGGGAAAGCATGGGGCTGTCCTTCCTCGTGATCGTCTTCTCAGGTGGGACATTACTCCGTGAGAAGCCCTAATTTGCGGGTGCCCCCATGGGCTTAGGCCAAAAGTCCAGGGTGACTATGGGACCAGTGGCCGAATGTACGGAACCCTGTTGGGGGACGGTGTACTGGACGGACCGGGGAGGTGCCGGAGAGATGCGGGAGGTGCCGGAGGTGCCGGAGCTGACCGATGAGCAGGCCGGACGGGGGCCGGCGGCGCGGCTGCCGTTCCAGGTGGTGGAGGTGACGGGTCCTTCCATGGTGCCCACGCTCCACCACGGGGACTGGCTGCTCGTGCAGTACGGGGCGCCGGTGCGCCCCGGTGACGTGGTGATCCTGCGGCATCCGTTCCAGCAGGACCTGCTGGTGGTCAAGCGGGCGGTGGAGCGGCGGGCCGGCGGCTGGTGGGTGCTGGGTGACAACAGCTTCGCGGGCGGGGACAGCACGGACTACGGGACCGTGCCCGAGGAGCTCGTGCTGGCCAGGGTCCGGGCCCGCTACCGGCCGCTGACGAAGGATCAGCGCTCGGTGCGCGGCGTCGTGGGCTGGGCGGTGTCCGCGCTGCGGCCGGTGTCGGCGGCGCGCTCCGTCTCCAGGCGCTTCCGGGCCCGGTAGGCGGCGACGTTGGCGCGGGTCGCGCAGCGGTCCGAGCAGTAGCGGCGGGAGCGGTTGGTCGAGGTGTCGAGGTAGGCGTTGCGGCACGGCGCCGCCTCGCACAGCCCGAGCCGGTCCACGCCGTACGACGTCAGGTGGAAGGCGAGGCCCATCGCGGCGATCGCGGTGTAGCCCGCCGTGGCGTTGGACGGGTGGTCGGCGAGATGCATGTGCCAGTCCGGCTTCCCGTCCGCGTCCCGGAAGTCGTGGCCGGAGATCTGCGGGCTGACCGGGAACTCCAGCAGCAGTGAGTTGAGCAGGTCGACCGCGAGCGTCTCGTCGCCGCCGTCGGCCGCCTCGAAGACCGCGCGCAGCCGGGCCCGTACGGAACGGAAGCGGGTCACGTCCGCGTCGGTGGCCCGCCGCGCGGCCTGTCCGTTGTCGCCGAAGAGCTCGCGCACCGCGTCGACCGAGGTGAGGGCGTCCTTGTTGCGGGCCGGCTCCTCGGTGTTGACCAGGCGCAGGGCGTAGTCCGAGTAATAGGCCAGTTCCACTTGTAGTCCTTACGGCGTCGGTCTAGAGTCGGTGCGACGGTGATGTAATGGGCTGTTGTGGCCCCAGGGTATTACATGTGTGGCGTGGAGGGTTTCGGGTGACGGAGACGGCGAAGGCGGCGCGAACGGTGGAGACAGGGGCGGGTGCGGGTACGGGTGCCGACTGGCAGGCCTGGCAGGAGAGCTGGGACCGGCAGCAGGAGTGGTACATGCCCGACCGCGAGGAACGCTTCCGGGTGATGCTCGACATGGTCGAGGCCCTCACGGGCCCCGAACCGCGGGTGCTCGACCTCGCGTGCGGTACGGGAAGTATTACGGACAGGCTGCTGCGGCGGTTCCCGAACGCCACCAGCACCGGCGTCGACCTCGACCCCGCGCTGCTCGCCATCGCCCGCGGCTCCTTCGCGGGCGACGAGCGCGTCACCTTCGTGACCGCGGACCTCAAGGACCCGCGGTGGACGGACCGACTGCCCCACGACTCGTACGACGCCGTCCTCACCGCCACCGCGCTGCACTGGCTGCACAGCGGACCGCTCACCACGCTCTACGAGCAGCTCGGCGGCCTCGTCCGCGACGGCGGGGTGTTCATGAACGCCGACCACATGATCGATACGGACACCCCCCGGATCAACGCCGCCGAGCGCGCCCACCGTCACGCCGCCATGGACCGGGCCAGGGCCGCCGGAGCCCTGGACTGGGCGGACTGGTGGGCCCTGGCCGCGAAGGACCCGGTGCTCGCCGGGCCCACCGCCGAGCGGTTCGCGATCTACGGCGAGCACGCCGACGGCGACATGCCGTCCCCCGCGTGGCACGCCGCCACCCTGCGCGCCGCCGGGTTCGCCGAGGCCCGCGCCGTCTGGTCCTCGCCGTCCGACAGCCTGGTGCTCGCGGTGAAGTGACGCCAGCATGCCTCCAGGGGCGGCCCGGACGACGGTCCGGGCCGCCCCTTCACGTTTGTCCGCCCTTCGCCGCAACCCGCCGCGGGTCCCACCGCACTGGAAGGGTGAGACGGTCCGCGCCCGCGGACCCGGAGAGGGGCGCTGACGATGCGGAGCGATGACGACGCCGCGCTGCACGCCTTCGTCGAGAGCAGACGCACCGCACTCTTCCGCAGCGCGTACCTGCTCTGCGGCGACCGGCACGAGGCCGAGGACCTGGTCCAGGCGACGTTGGTCAAGGTGGTGCTCGGCGGACGGCGGCACGGGCGGCTCGACAACATCGAGGCGTACGCGCGCAAGACCCTGGTCAACACCTTCATCGCGGCCCGCCGGCGCTTCTGGCGGCGCGAGCAGTCGTACGGCGAACTGCCCGAACGGGCGGCCCACGCACCCGACACGGACACCGGCCTCGCGGTCCGGGCGGCGCTCGCCCGGCTCACGCCCAGGCAGCGGGCCGTCCTGGTGCTGCGCTACTGGGAGGACCTGAGCGTCGAGGCCACGGCCGGACTGCTCGGGATGCGGGAGAACACGGTCAAGAGCCACGCGGCTCGGGGGTTGGCGGCGCTGCGCGCCGAGATGGCGGAGGAATTGGTATGAACGACGTGCGTGAGCTGCTGGGGCGGGCCGCGGAGGACGCGGGGCCGCCGGTCATCAGCACGGAGGCGGTCTACGCCAGGGCGGCCCGGGTGCGGTGGCGCCGCCGGGCCGCGGTGTCGGCGACGGCGGTGTGCGCGGTGGCGGCCGGTGCGTTCGTGGTGCCGGGGCTCTCCGGGGGACAGGAACAGAGCCCGCGGACCTCGTCGGTGGCGGCCCCGGCCAAGCCCGGCGCCACCGGCGAGCGGGCCCGCCAACTGACCGAGCTGCTGCCCCGGGGCGTCGGCTCGGTGGAGCAGGTGTCGCTGGCCGTCATCATCAAGCACGCGACACCGGAACAGGCCGCGGAGCATCCGTACGGGCCGCTGGACGGGCAGTACGCGGTCCGCCGCGACGGCGGGGTCGGCTATCTGACCGTCGATGTCCGCAACGCCGCGGCGCTGGCGAAGAAGTCCGGGGACCGCCCCCGGGAAACCGACCTCTGCAAGGTGGGGGCGGGGGAGCCGGCCCGTACCGACTGCGTCCGTGAGGTACTCCCCGACGGGCGGGTGCTCACCATGTGGAGCGACGCCATGGACTACGGGGACGGCACGCCCCAGTGGGGTCCGGAGCTGGTGGGCCGGCTGACGCTGAAGGGCGGCGGGCAGCTGGCCGTACGCGACAGCACCGGCTTCGAGGCGGGCACCGCGCTCGGGCCGCTGCTGAAGACGCCGCCGCTGACGCGGGCGCAGCTGCGGACGCTGATGCTCAGTCCGGAGCTGCTGCCGGAGAAGTAGGGCCCACGCACGCGAGGGCGGTACGGACCGGCATGGTCCGTACCGCCCTCGCGGCGTGGTGCGGCAGCTACAGGACCTTGGACAGGAACGACTTCGTCCGGTCGTGCTGCGGGTTGGTCAGGACGTCGCGCGGGTGGCCCGACTCGACCACCACGCCGTCGTCCATGAAGACCAGCGCGTCGCCGACCTCACGGGCGAAGCCCATCTCATGGGTGACGACGATCATCGTCATGCCGTCCTCGGCGAGACCGCGCATGACGTCGAGGACGTCGCCGACCAGCTCCGGGTCGAGCGCCGACGTGGGCTCGTCGAAGAGCATCAGCTTCGGCTCCATGGCCAGCGCCCGGGCGATGGCCACCCGCTGCTGCTGTCCGCCGGAGAGCTGCGAGGGGTAGTTCTTCGCCTTGTCGGACAGGCCGACACGGTCCAGGAGACGTTCCGCGCGGGCCCGGGCGACCGCCTTGGACTCGCCCTTGACCTGGACCGGCGCCTCCATGACGTTCTCGATGGCCGTCATGTGCGGGAACAGGTTGAAGCGCTGGAAGACCATGCCGATGTCCCGGCGCTTCAGCGCGACCTCGCTGTCCTTGAGCTCGTAGAGCTTGTCGCCCTTCTGGCGGTAGCCCACCAGCTCTCCGTCGACGGACAGCCGCCCGGCGCTGATCTGCTCCAGGTGGTTGATGCACCGCAGGAACGTCGACTTGCCGGAGCCGGACGGGCCGATCAGACAGAAGACCTCGCGCGGGGCGACCTCCAGGTCGATGCCCTTGAGGATGTGTGCGGCGCCGAAGGACTTGTGGACGCCCTCGGCCTTCACCATGGCGGTCATGCCATGCCTCCCTTCGGGCGGCCCAGCGACAGCATGTTGGCCTTGATCTTCTGCATCGGGGTGGCCGGCAGACTCCGGCTGGAGCCGCGGGCGTAGTACCGCTCCAGGTAGTACTGCCCGACGCTCAGCACCGAGGTCATGATCAGGTACCAGGCCGCGGCGAGGAAGTACATCTCCACCGGGGCCCCGGATGTCTGCCCGATGTCCTGGGCGTATTTGAAGAGTTCGTAGAACTGCACGGCCGCCACCAGCGACGTGGTCTTCAGCATGTTGATGACCTCGTTGCCCGTGGGGGGCACGATCACCCGCATCGCCTGGGGGATGACGACGCGGCGCAGCGTCTTGCTGTGGCTCATGCCGAGCGCGTGCGAGGCCTCCGTCTGGCCCTCGTCGACCGAGAGCAGACCGGCGCGGCAGATCTCCGCCATGTACGCGGCCTCGTTGAGGCCGAGGCCCAGCAGCGCCGTCAGGAGCGGCGTCATGAAGCTCGACCAGTAGTCCTTGTAGATCGGCCCGAGGTTGATGTACTCGAAGACCAGACCCAGGTTGAACCAGACGAAGAGCTGCACCAGGACCGGCGTGCCGCGGAAGAACCAGATGTAGGACCACGCGATCGACGAGGTCACCGGGTTCTTCGACAGGCGCATCACGGCCAGCAGGATGCCGCCGACCACGCCGATCACCATCGACAGGACGGTCAGCAGCAGGGTCTGGCCGACCCCCTTGATGATGCGGTCGTCGAAGAAGTAGTCCGGGACCGCGCCCCAGTTGATCTTGCCCTGGCTGAAGGCGTAGATGATCGCGACGAGCGCGGCGATGGCGATGACCGCCGAGACGTACCGGCCGTAGTGCCGGACCGGGATGGCCTTGATCGCCTCCGGTCCCGCGGACGGTGTGGGGGGTGCGGGCAGCCGGTCGGCCTGGCCCGTCTTCTCGATGTCAGTCACGGCTGATGCCTTTCAGCGCCGGATCCGGTCAGGATCCGCCGTTCAGCTTGGCCTCGGTGACCGCGCCGGCCTCCACGCCCCACTTGGCGATGATCTTCTCGTACTCGCCGTTCTTGATGATCGCCTCCAGCGCCGCCTGGACGGCCTTGGTGAGCTGGTCGTTGCCCTTGGCGATGGCGATGCCGTACGGCGCCGCCTCGACCTGGTCGCCGACGATCTGGAAGTCCTTGCCGCCGCCCGAGGTCTTCACCGCGTACGCGGCGACCGGGAAGTCCGAGGAGCCGGCGTCGGCCCCGCCGGAGCGCAGCCGGGTCTGGGCCTGCAGGTCGTTGTCGTACGGCTCGATGGCGATCTTCTTGCCGCCGGTGCACTTCTTGGACTCGGCCTTGGCCAGGTCGTGCGAGACGGTGTTCCGCTGGACGGCGATCTTCTTGCCGCAGAGGTCGGCCCAGGTCTTGATCCCCTGGTCGTCGCCCTTCTTGGTGTAGATCGAGACACCGGCGGTGAAGTAGTCGACGAAGTCGACGCCCTCGCCGACCTTCTTCTTCGTCTCGGGGTCGATGCCCTCCTGGCGGTCCTTGGTGTCGGTCATCGCCGACATCGCCAGGTCGTAGCGCTTGGCGCGCAGACCGGTGACCAGGGTGTCGAAGGTGCCGTTCTCGAACTGGAACTCCACACCCAGTTCCTTGCCCAGCGCGTCCGCGAGGTCGGGGTCGATGCCGACCGTCTTGCCGGACTTGTCCTTGAACTCGACCGGCGGGTACGCGATGTCCGAACCGACCTTGATGACGCCCTTGGACTTGATGTCCGCGGGGAGCAGGTCGGCGGGGGAGGAGGCGGAAGCGCCGTCGCTCGCCTTCGCCGAGGCGGAGTCTCCGGAGTCGTTCTTCGTCTGGTCGCCACAGGCGGTCAGCAGCATGGTGCCGGCGACCGCGATGGCGCCGACCGCGGCAATCCGGGACTTCGCGGTCGTACGACGAGTGGTGCGTGCGGTCATGATCGGGTTCCTCCGGCAGGTGAGGGTGGTGTCGCCAGGCGGTATGGCACACGGCGTCGGGTGTCGCCGCCTTGTGTGATTACGGCATCTTGCCATTCGGACTAGCCCAATCAGGGGGCACCGCATGTCAAAATCGGGTAACGGGACACCCCCGAACCCAGCGGGCCGGCACATCAAGGCCGGACCTATCACTGGAATCGCTTCTTCCTGCCGGAAGATCGCCTGCCCCGGACCTGCTCTGGGCGGGTTTCGTGTCGGCTGGCCGACTTGTCTGTATGCCCCACTATGAGTCACGTCACCGTGGGCATATCGACTCGTCCGCGATGCCGCCTGTCCGGTAAGAAGGACGTTTACACCCCTCATCCGGGGCTCAGGGCGCGTGTGCGGCGCGCCCGCGCGTATGTACCTCCCCCTGCCGGGGCGGGCCAATCGCCCAGCGCAGGGAACGTACGCGGTGCCCGCCCACCCCTCCTCAACCAGGAGTGGCCACCCTCAAACGATGAATACCTAAGGGGTCAACACCATGGCAGCGGAGATCGTCAATCCTCGCAGCGACAGCAACACGGGCAGCGCGACCGACGAGCCGTTCGATCCGGCCTTCGCGCTTCACCGGGGCGGGAAGATGGCCGTGCGGGCCACCGTCCCGATCCGGGACAAGGACGACCTGTCCCTCGCGTACACCCCCGGCGTCGCGAAGGTGTGCAGCGCCATCGCGGAGAATCCCGAGCTGGTCCACGACTACACGTGGAAGTCACAGGTGGTCGCCGTCGTGACGGACGGCACCTCGGTGCTCGGGCTCGGCGACATCGGACCGGAGGCCTCCCTTCCAGTGATGGAGGGCAAGGCGATCCTGTTCAAGCAGTTCGGCGGCGTCGACGCGGTGCCGATCGCGCTCGCGACCACCGACACGGACGAGATCATCGAGACCGTCGTCCGGCTCGCCCCGTCCTTCGGCGGTGTGAACCTGGAGGACATCTCGGCACCGCGGTGCTTCGAGATCGAGCGCAGGCTCCAGGAGCGGCTCGACATCCCGGTCTTCCACGACGACCAGCACGGCACCGCCGTGGTCACGCTCGCCGCTCTGCGCAACGCCGCGAAGCTGTCCGGGCGGGGCCTCGGCGAGCTGCGCGCCGTCATCTCGGGCGCGGGTGCGGCCGGGGTGGCCATCGCGAAGTTCCTGCTGGAGGCAGGGCTCGGTGACGTCGCCGTCACCGACCGCAAGGGCATCGTCAGCCGGGACCGCGAGGACCTCACGGACGTCAAGCGGGAGCTGGCCGAGCTGACGAACAAGGCCGGCCTCACCGGAACCCTGGAGTCCGCGCTGGCCGGTGCGGACGTCTACATCGGCGTCTCCGGCGGTACGGTCCCCGAGCCGGCGGTCGCCTCGATGGCGCCCGGCGCGTTCGTCTTCGCCATGGCGAACCCGACGCCCGAGGTGCACCCCGACATCGCGCACAAGTACGCGGCCGTCGTGGCGACCGGGCGGTCGGACTTCCCGAACCAGATCAACAACGTGCTGGCGTTCCCCGGCATCTTCGCGGGTGCGCTGCAGGTGCGGGCCTCGCGGATCACCGAGGGCATGAAGATCGCCGCGGCGAACGCGCTGGCGGACGTGGTGGGCGACGAGCTGGCCGCCGACTACGTGATCCCGTCGCCGTTCGACGAGCGCGTCGCCCCGGCCGTCACGGCCGCGGTGGCCGCGGCCGCGCGGGCCGAGGGCGTGGCCCGGCGCTGAGGCTCTGAAGCGGGGGTCCGGGGCCGGCGCCTTTCCGGGGGCGCCGCCCCGGACCCCCGCTGCTCGATCGCCGGAGGTGCTTGAGCAGCCGTCACGCGCGGTGCGTGTCACACCCGCAGCCGGTTACGCCGGCCCGGCGGCCCGCCTATCGTCGGCCCCATGTTCGCCGCCTACGCATCCCGCCTCGACCGCGACCACCCCCTCAACGGCCTTGAGCTGGGCGAACGCCCCGCTCCCGAGGCGCGTCCCGGGTGGACCACCGTCAACGTCCGGGCCGCCTCCCTCAACCACCACGACCTCTGGTCCCTGCGCGGCGTCGGCCTCGCCGAGGACAGGCTGCCGATGATCCTCGGCTGTGACGCCGCGGGCGTCGACCAGGACGGCAACGAGGTCGTCCTGCACTCCGTCATCGGCCAGACCGGGCACGGTGTCGGTCCGGACGAGCCCCGCTCCATCCTCACCGAGCGCTACCAGGGCACGTTCGCCGAGCAGGTCACCGTCCCCAGCTGGAACGTGCTGCCCAAGCCGAAGGGGCTCACCTTCGCGCAGGCCGCCTGCCTGCCCACGGCCTGGCTGACCGCTTACCGCATGCTCTTCACCAACGCCGGGGTGCGGCCCGGCGACTCCGTGCTCGTCCAGGGCGCCGGCGGCGGTGTCGCGACCGCCGCGATCATGCTCGGCCGGGCGGCCGGGCTGCGGATCTACGCCACCAGCCGGGACGAGGCCAAGCGCAGGCGGGCCGTGGAACTCGGCGCGGCCGAGGCGTTCGAGCCGGGCGCGCGGCTGCCCCACCGGGTCGACGCCGTCATCGAGACCGTCGGCGCCGCCACCTGGTCGCACTCCGTCAAGTCCCTGCGTCCCGGCGGCTCGCTGGTCATCTCCGGCGCCACCAGCGGCGACCGACCCGCGCACGCCGAGCTGACCCGGATCTTCTTCCTGGAACTGAAGGTGGTCGGCTCGACCATGGGCTCCAGGGACGAGCTGGAGGACCTGCTGGCGTTCTGCGAGAACACCGGGGTGCGGCCGGTGATCGACCAGGAACTGCCGCTGGACCGGGCCCGCGAGGGCTTCGAGCGGCTCGCGGCGGGCGACCAGTTCGGGAAGATCGCGCTGACTGTCAACTAAGGTTGACGCGCGTCATGGTGTCAATGTAGGTTGACACCATGACCGAAGCAACGGATCTCGCCGAGCGTGCCGGCGACCGCGACCCCCGGGTGGGGCTGCGGTCGGTCGCCGCGCTGCGGCGGCTGCTGGAGCAGCTCGAAGCCGTACAAGTCAGAAGCGCCCGGGTGCAGGGCTGGTCGTGGCAGGAGATCGCGGCCGAACTGGGTGTCAGCCGGCAGGCCGTGCACAAGAAGTACGGGAGGCATTGATGTTCGAGCGATTCACCAAGGGAGCCCGCGCCACGGTGACCGGCGCCGTGGCTCATGCCGAGCGGGCCGACGCCGGTTCGATCACCGGGGAACATCTGCTGCTCGCCCTGCTGGACCAGGACGGCGGCCGGGCCTCGTTCGCCGTCGCCGCACTGGGCCTCACGGACCGCAGGGCGTTGGTGGAGGCGGCACTCGCCGACGCGCGCAGGCGCGGCGGAATGACGAAGGCCGACGCGGACGCCCTCGCGGGCATCGGCATCGATCTCACCGCGATCGTCTCCCGCATCGAGGAGGCGCACGGCGAGGGGGTCCTGGCGGGCGGCGGCAGGACCCGCCGCCGGCGCACCGGGCGTCGCCCGTTCGCCCAGGAGGGCAAGAAGATCCTGGAGAAGTCGCTGCGGATCGCACTCGGCCGCGGCGACCGCTTCATCGGCGAGGAGCACCTGCTGCTGGCCCTCACCGCATCCCCGGGAGTCGTCGCCGACGTGCTCGCCGACCACGGAGCCACGTACGGGACGGTCAGCCGCGCGCTGTACGGGGAGGGCGGCGAGGAGCAGGACAGCCGCAAGGCGAGCTGATGGCGGCGGGCGGCCCGGGGACCACTCCCCGGGCCGCCCGCCGCCTTCGGTGCTGCCGCCGCTACCTCACTTCGTGCCGCCGTCGGTGTTCCCCCGCAGCAGCGCCCCGATGTGGGCCGCCGCCGTCGACAGGTGGCGGCGGGCCTCGGTGAGCTGGTCCTCCGTCACCCCCCGGTCCCTGGCCGCGTCGCGGATGTCGTCACGGAACCGGTCGAGCAGGCGGTCCAGATCGCGGGCCGGGTCCCCGGTGCCGCCCGCGTCCTTGCCCCAGTCGGGGTCGGCGTCGGCGGGTTCCGGCTTGACGTACGGAGGCCAGGTCCCGGTGCGGGCGAAGCCGCCCAGGGTGCCGGTGAGTTCCGCCAGCCCCTCCCGTACGCCCGCCGGCCAGTCGCCCCGGGCGAAGTGCTCCTGGACCTGGCGGGCGGCGTTCTGCATCTGCTCGCGCGCCCTGTCCTGGGCCTCCTTGGCCTGGCGGCGGGCCTGCTGGGCCTCCTCGCGGGCGCGGCGGGACTCGTCCTTCGCCCGGCGGGCCTGCTCCTTCCACTCCTGCTTGGCCTTGCGCAGTTCTTCCTTCGCGGTGCGCCAGGCCTCGTTGTCACCGAGGTCGCCGAAGTCACCGAAGCCTCTGAACGGGGGCTCCTTGCCGGTGCCCGCCCTGCCGCCGCCCGGCCGGGCGGAGCCGGTGTGCCGGGATTCGTCGGCGGCGGCCCGCATCTCGCTGCGCAGCTTGCCCGCCGCGCCCCGGACGTCGTCGCGCATCTCGGCGGCCAGTTCGGAGACCGACTCCCTGATCTCCAGCTCCAGGTCCGCGAGCTCACCGGTGCGGCCCGCCAGTTCGGCCCGGCCGGCGTCGGTGATCGAGTAGACCTTGCGTCCGCCCTCGGTGGCATGCGTGACCAGGCCCTCGGCCTCCAGCTTGGCCAGCCGCGGGTAGACCGTGCCGGCCGAGGGCGCGTACAGGCCCTGGAAGCGCTCCTCCAGGAGGCGGATCACCTCGTAGCCGTGCCGGGGGGCCTCGTCGAGCAGCTTCAGCAGGTAGAGGCGCAGGCGGCCGTGGGCGAATACGGGGGGCATGTCAGAGCACCTTTCCGGTCGGCTCGGCGTCGTGCGCGTCGTCATCGGCCGGTGGGCGGCGCAGCAGCGCGATCGATCCCGAGATCGTCGACGCCTTGAGTGTCCCGGCTCCGGAGCCCAGCGTGCCGGTGATCTTCTTCGCCCCCCACTGGCCGCTGACCCGCAGGTCCTCGAAACCGTTGGAGACGGAGCCGCTGGCGGTGTTCGCCTCGACGGTCGCGTCGGCCGGGTGCGGCAGGCGGATGGCGATCTCGCCGGAGACCGTGGCCAGCCGGACGTCGGTGGGCTGCCCGGTCGGGTCCAGGTCGAGCACCATGTCGCCGCTGACCGAATCGGCCTTCACGGAGGTGCCGGCGCCCTCGATGATCGTCAGATCGCCGGAGACCGAGTGGAAGCGCAGCCCGCCGGTGACGGCCTGTGCCTCCACGTTGCCGGAGACGGTCTCCGCGCCGACCGGGCCGGCGAGCCCGACGAGCGTGGTGTCGCCGGTGACGCCGCGTACGTCCGTACGGCCGCGGACCCCGGAGACGAAGGCGCCCGCACCGACCACGCCGACCTCCACGGCCGAGCCGGCCGGGACCGCGAGGGAGACCACCGCGCGGCGGTGCCAGCCCTTGCGGTCGAGCCACTTGAGCAGGCCCTGCCAGGCCAGGTCCTCGTACGCGACGGTCAGGACGCCGTCCTGCTGCGTGACGATCAGCGGGGGTCCCTCGATGTCGGAGACCTCCAGGCGGGCGGTCGGCTCGTCGGTGCCGACGACGTTGACCGTGCCGTTGACGATGCGCACGTTCAGCGCGGTGACGGGCTCGTCGAAGGTGAGCTTGCGAGGCTCGTCAATGGCCCACGTCGACACAGGCATGGATCTGACCTCCTGGGGAGCGCGGACGACGCAACATATCGCGTCTCTTGGTGAACACGATATATCGCGGGTACGGGAAGTCAAGGCGCGCAAGGAGAGGAGGCGAGATGGCCATTGGGGGCAAAAAGGATCAAAAGGGTGCAATGTGTCCTACGGTGTGGGGCATGGACGCGACATCACCTGTGGGGGCACTCCTGCTGTGCCGGGCCGAGCCCGAGACCGTGCGGCCGGTCGCCCAACTGCTGCGCGAGCCGATGCTGCTCGCGCCCGCCGGGGACGGCTGGAGCGTCCTCGTACCCGGGGGAGAGCCCTGGCGGGGCGGGCGCGACGGGCATGACGGGGAGCCGGCCGAGCCCGTCGACCGGGTGCTCGGCGGCTGGGCCACCGCACTCGCGGTCGGCTCCACCTGGCCGGTCCTGGCCCTGTGGTGGGACGGCGACCGGGCCGGATACACGCTCGCCGCGGGATTCCGCCGCCCGGTCGGCTACGTCTGGCTCGCGGACGGGACCCCGGCCGGTGAGGACGAGGCGACGCGTACGTTCGCCGAACGGCTCGGCCTCGACCCCGTCCTGGACGTCCAGGCCCTCGAAGCCCTGACCCGGCCCGATCCGGGGACGGACGCCCGGACCCGGCTGCGCGGGCTGCTCGCCGTGCTCACCCGCACCGGGCTCGCACTCCCGCCCGGCCTCGACCCCGGCGAGCCCTCCGGCCGGCTGGCCGAGGGGGCTGCCGCCTGGCCGGAGAGCGAACGGATCGAGTGGACCGGCTGGCGCGACGCGGTGAAGGTGGAACTCGAAGCGGTCGAGAACAGCCGCCTGGGTCCCTGGATGCGCGGGCCCCGGGCCCGCGCCCTGGCCGGCGCCCAGCTGGCGGCCGGACTCCCGCTCGCCCTCTGGGGAGCCGGGCGGCGCAGCGGCGGATGGATCTTCGCCGGGGCGCTGCTGATGGTCCACGGCGCGCTGGGTCTCGCCTACGACCGGATCAGGGACGGCGACGCGCCGGACGGTCCCTGAGCGGTCCCGTCGAACAGCCCCGCGTTCCGGCCGGTCAGTCCTCGTCGTCGTCCTCGTCGTCCAGCCGGGCCAGCCAGGTGGCGAGGCGCTCGACGGGCACCTCGAAGTCGGGGTTCAGATCGACGAAGGTGCGCAGCTGCTCGGCGAGCCACTCGAACGTGACCTCTTCCTCGCCTCGCCGCTTCTCCAGCTCCTCGATACCGCGGTCCGTGAAGTACATGCCGCAATTCTAGTGAAGGACGAAAGGCGCACATCAGTGGCCTGGTCGAGGCGCCCACGCCGAGGGGCCCGGTCCGCGATCGACTCGCGGGCCGGGCCCCTCGTTGCGTACGCGACCGGTCAGGCCTCGAAGACCTCCGCGACCAGCTGTGCCTGCTCGGCCTGGTGGCGCTTGGCCGAGCCGACCGCCGGGGACGAGCCGTGCGCGCGCGAGATGCGGCGCAGGCGCTCACCGTGCGGCACGTCGGCGCCGACGGCCAGGTCCAGGTGGTCGATCAGGTTCAGGGCGATGAACGGCCAGGCACCCTGGTTGGCCGGCTCCTCCTGGGCCCACAGGTACTTCGCCGCGTTCGGGTACTTGGCGATCTCGGCCTGGATCTCCGCACCCGGCAGCGGGTACAGGCGCTCCAGCCGGATGATCGCCGTCTCCGTGTCGCCACGCTTCTGACGCTCGGCGTCCAGGTCGTAGTAGACCTTGCCGGTGCAGAACACGACCTTGCGGACCGCGCTCGCCTCGACCGAGTCGTCGCCGATCACCGGACGGAAGCCGCCGGTGGTGAACTCCTCCGCCTTCGACGCCGCCGCCTTGAGGCGGAGCATCGACTTCGGGGTGAAGACGATCAGCGGCTTGTGGTGCGGGTTGTGCACCTGCCACCGCAGAAGGTGGAAGTAGTTCGACGGCAGGGTCGGCATCGCGACCGTCATGTTGTCCTGCGCGCACATCTGGAGGAAGCGCTCCGGGCGGGCGGACGAGTGGTCCGGGCCCTGGCCCTCGTAGCCGTGCGGCAGCAGCAGCGTGACGCCGGAGGTCTGGCCCCACTTCTGCTCGGCCGAGGAGATGAACTCGTCGACGACGGTCTGCGCGCCGTTGACGAAGTCACCGAACTGGGCCTCCCAGATGACCAGCGACTCCGGGCGGGCCAGCGAGTAGCCGTACTCGAAGCCCATCGCCGCGTACTCGCTGAGCAGCGAGTCGTAGACGTTGTAACGGGCCTGCTCGTCGGAGAGGTAGAGCAGCGGGGTGTAGTCCTCGCCGGTCTCCTGGTCGACGAGGACCGCGTGGCGCTGGCCGAACGTGCCGCGGCGGGTGTCCTGGCCGGCGAGCCGGACCGGGGTGCCCTCCATCAGCAGCGAACCGATGGCCAGGGTCTCGCCCATGCCCCAGTCGATCGTGCCGTCCTCCACGGAGGCCGCACGACGCTGCATCTGCGGCATCAGGCGCGGGTGGACGGTGATGTGGTCGGGGATGTTGACCTGCGACTCGGCGATCCGCTTCACGACCTCCTGGGAGACCGCGGTGGTCACCGCCACCGGGAACTCGGCCCGGGGTTCGGACACATGCGGCTGCGCCGGGTGCGAGGTGGCCTCGCGGACCTCCGCGAACACCTTCTCCAGCTGGCCCTGGAAGTCCTGGAGCGCCTGCTCCGCCTCTTCCAGCGTGATGTCGCCGCGACCGATGAGGGACTCGGTGTAGAGCTTGCGCACCGAGCGCTTCTTGTCGATCAGGGTGTACATCTGCGGGTTGGTGAACTGCGGGTTGTCGCCCTCGTTGTGACCGCGGCGGCGGTAGCAGATGAGGTCGATCACGACGTCCTTGTTGAACGCCTGACGGAACTCGAAGGCGAGCCGCGCGACGCGGACGACGGCCTCGGGGTCGTCACCGTTGACGTGGATGATCGGCGCCTCGATCATGCGCGCCACGTCGGTGGCGTACATCGAGGAGCGCGAGGACTCCGGGGCGGCGGTGAAGCCGACCTGGTTGTTGATCACCACGTGCACGGTGCCGCCGGTGCGGTAGCCGCGCAGCTGCGACATGTTCAGCGTCTCGGCGACGACGCCCTGGCCCGCGAAGGCCGCGTCGCCGTGGAGCGCGACGGGCAGGACGGTGAAGTCCGTGCCGCCCTTGTTGATGATGTCCTGCTTGGCGCGGGCGATGCCCTCCAGGACCGGGTCGACCGCCTCCAGGTGCGAGGGGTTGGCGGCCAGCGAGACCTTGATCTGCTCGCCGTCCAGACCGGTGAAGGTGCCCTCGGCGCCCAGGTGGTACTTGACGTCGCCGGAGCCGTGCATCGACTTCGGGTCGAGGTTGCCCTCGAACTCCCGGAAGATCTGCGCGTACGACTTGCCGACGATGTTCGCCAGCACGTTCAGCCGGCCGCGGTGGGCCATGCCGATGACGACCTCGTCGAGGCGGGCCTCGGCGGCGGAGTCGATGACCGCGTCGAGCAGCGGGATGACGGACTCGCCGCCCTCCAGCGAGAACCGCTTCTGGCCGACGTACTTCGTCTGCAGGAAGGTCTCGAACGCCTCCGCGGCGTTCAGCCGGCGCAGGATGCGCAGCTGCTCCTCGCGCTCGGGCTTGGGGCGCGGACGCTCCACCCGGTCCTGGAGCCACTTGCGCTGCTTCGGGTCCTGGATGTGCATGAACTCGATGCCGGTGGTGCGGCAGTACGACTCACGCAGCACACCGAGGATGTCGCGGAGCTTCATCATCGTCTTGCCGGCGAAACCGCCGACCGCGAAGTCCCGCTCCAGGTCCCACAGGGTGAGGCCGTGCTCGGTGATGTCCAGGTCGGGGTGCTTGCGCTGGTGGTACTCCAGCGGGTCGGTGTCGGCCATGACGTGGCCGCGGACCCGGTAGGAGTGGATCAGCTCGAAGACCCGTGCGGCCTTGGTGACGTCGTCGTCGTGCGAGGCGTCGATGTCCTTGAGCCAGCGGACCGGCTCGTAGGGGATGCGGAGCGCCTTGAAGATCTCGTCGTAGAACTCGTTCTCGCCGAGCAGCAGCTGGGAGAGGATCCGCAGGAACTCGCCGGAGGCGGCGCCCTGGATGACCCGGTGGTCGTACGTCGAGGTCAGCGTCATGACCTTCGAGATGCCCAGCTTGTTCAGGGTGTCCTGGGACGTGCCCTGGAACTCCGCCGGGTAGTCCATCGCGCCGACGCCCATGATGAGGCCCTGTCCGGGCATCAGGCGGGGCACCGAGTGGACGGTGCCGATGCCGCCGGGGTTGGTCAGCGAGGCGGTGACTCCGGAGAAGTCGTCCATGCCGAGCTTGCCGTTGCGGGCCCGGCGGACGATGTCCTCGTAGGCCTGCCAGAACTCGAAGAAGTTGAGCGTCTCGGCCTTCTTGATGGCCGCGACGACCAGTTGGCGGTCGCCGTTCGGCTTCACCAGGTCGATGGCGAGGCCGAGGTTGACGTGCTCCGGCTTCACCAGGGTCGGCTTGCCGTCCTTCTGCGCGAAGGAGTAGTTCATCGCCGGCATGGCCTTGAGGGCCTGCACCATCGCGTACCCGATGAGGTGCGTGAAGGAGATCTTCCCGCCGCGGGCGCGCTTGAGGTGGTTGTTGATGACGATGCGGTTGTCGAAGAGCAGCTTCACCGGGACGGCTCGGACGGACGTGGCCGTCGGCAGCTCCAGCGAGGCGTTCATGTTCTTCGCGACCGCGGCCGACGGGCCGCGCAGCGTCACGTACTCGGGGCCGGCCGGGGCCTCGGTGGCCGGGGCGGCGGGGGCCTTCGCGGCCGGAGCCGGTGCGGGCTTCGCCGGGGCGGCCTTCACCGGAGCCGCCGGGGCGGCAGGTGCGGGCGCCGGGGCAGCGGGTGCGGCCGGAGCCTGAGCCGCGGGCTGCGCGGGTGCGGCAGGCGCGGTGGTGGGGGCCGGTGCGGTGGCGGCAGGTGCCGCGGGCACCGCAGCCCCCGCGGCTGCGGCGCCGGGAACGGGCTTGTCCGCCGTGCCGGACGTACCCGGCTTGTAGTCGGCGAAGAAGTCCCACCAGGCGCGATCGACCGAATTGGGATCCTGGAGGTACTGCTGGTAGATCTCGTCGACGAGCCACTCATTGGGGCCGAAAGCAGCAGCCGGGTTCGTACCCGGGCTGGCTTGGTCGGTCGAGATGCTCGAGTTACTGGGGGACTGAGACGACACGGCGGCAACCGCCCTCTTCCGCTTCACAAGGTGATGGACAGCGGAAATCAAGGCTACGCCTCCCCGGCCGTTCTCTGCAGGCCGGGCCGGCCTTCGTCGTGCAAGTCACATCGAAAGTCGGGTTTCGGGGCAGGAAATGGCGGGAAACAAGCTTGGTTCCGCTTCGCTCCGGGTACGCGAGACCGCCGTAACGGCCCCTTGGACCGTACCCCTTGTTCAGAACACGTAGAACGTGCCCTTCCGGTTCGAACCCTATGTCAACCGCGCGGCTGATGAGTCCCCGGAAGGGTGACGCGGATGCGGCAGCCGCGAGCCGATTCGGCCACACCGATCCGGCCGCCGTGCAGATCCACCGCCCAGCGGGCGATCGCCAGCCCCAGACCCGTACCGCCGTCGCTGCCCGGACCGTGCGGGGACGGCACCTCGCCCCGGTTGAAACGCTCGAAGACCCGGTGCCGCTCGGACTCCGGGATACCGGGGCCCTCGTCCCGGACCTCCAGGTGCAGTGACTCCGGCTGCGCCCCGCGCCGGGCGCGCACCGTGACCCGGCCGTGCGGCGGGCTGTGCTTCACCGCGTTGTCGATGAGGTTGGCCACCACCTGGTGCAGCCGCTCCGCGTCGGCGTGCGCCGTCAGCTCCGGCGGGGACACGTCCAGGTGCAGATGGACGTCGTTGCGGGCGTGGTTGCCGGAGCCCGAGGAGAGCCGGCGGTGCGCGGCGGCGAGGTTCGCCTCCTTCAGCACCCCCGACAGATAGGGCCACACCTCGAAGCGCCTGGCCTTCAGCGTGACCACGCCGTTGTCCAGCCGGGACAGGTCCAGCAGCGTCTCGACCAGCCGGCCGAGCCGCTCCGTCTGTTTGAGGGCCGTGCGCATCGTCTCGGGATCGGCCGAGGACACCCCGTCCACGACGTTCTCCAGCACGGCTCTCAGCGCCGCGATGGGCGTGCGCAGCTCATGTGAGACATTCGCCACCAGCTCCTTGCGGTGCCGGTCCACGGCGGCCAGGTCGTCCGCCATCAGGTTGATCGTCTGCGCCAGGTCGCCGAGCTCGTCGCGCCGGTCGGCGCCGCTCACCCGTCTGGTGTAGTCGCCGTGCGAGATCGACCGGGCCACCGCCCGCATCTCGTCCAGCGGCGCGGTCAGACCGTGGGCCACGAACTGGGTGATCAGCAGGGTCGCGATCACCGAGAAGACCGTGATGAACCTCAGCTCGGTGCGCGTCCGCAGGGCCACCATGAGCAGCCCGGTCGTGATGAACACCGAGACGACCACGAGCGTGCCCAGCTTGGCCTTGATGGAGAACGGCCGCAGCCCCCGCACGGGACCGGTCATGGCGCGGGGGTCTCCAGGGCGTAGCCGACGCCGTGCACGGTACGGATCCGCTCCGCGCCGATCTTGCGGCGCAGGGCCTTGATGTGGCTGTCGACGGTACGGGTGCCCGAGGCGTCCGCCCAGTCCCAGACCTCCGCCAGCAGCTGCTCACGGGAGAGCACCGCGCGCGGCGTGTTGGCCAGGCAGACCAGCAGGTCGAACTCGGTCGGCGTCAGATGGACGTCGTCCGCACGGACCCGCACCCGGCGCTGCGCGTGATCGATCTCCAGCTCACCGAGGCGCAGTATGCCGCTGCGGGGCGTCACCGCGGCCAGCGCGGCCCGCTCCACCCGGCGCAGCAGGACATGGACCCGGGCCGCCAGCTCACGCATCGAGAACGGCTTGGTCATGTAGTCGTCGGCGCCGACGCCGAGTCCGACCAGCATGTCCGTCTCGTCGTCCCGGGCGGTCAGCATCAGCACCGGCACCGGGCGCTGGGCCTGCACACGCCGGCAGACCTCCAGGCCGTCGAAGCCGGGAAGCATGATGTCGAGCACCATCAGATCCGGCTGCCAGGCCTCGGCCGCGTCCACGGCCGCGGGGCCGTCGAGCGCGGTCTGCACCAGGAAGCCCTCGGCCCGCAAGCGGGCGGAAATGGCATCGACGATCGTGGCATCGTCCTCGACCACCAGCACGCGGCGCTGCGCGCCCGGGGTGGCCGCGACACCTGTGTGGGTGGTGTGTGTCTGTTCCATCGCCCCGCCCCTGCCCGTTCTCACGGAGGACATTCCCCCGGACGTACGGTTTTCGCTCGTGAATTTCGTGGGTGATCCCGCTATCGGTCAGCAGCGTAAAGGCAGCGGACGGCTTCCGGCTACGCAGGGTGCAAGGGTGCGGGGGCGGGACGGGCGAACGGAAGTGGCGGAGTGTCGCTCTTGTGGCACTTGGCCCCCGGGCGTCCCGGGGCTCGCATACCCGGCGGGGGAATCTCAGTCCGCTCGAATTGCGAGATGGACCACGTCCGGCACACCTCGGGCAACACCTACTTCTTCGGTCCGAACCCCCCGGAATCCGGCATTCCGCAGAGCTTGTTCGAACTCGGCGGACGGCTGTGCGGACCACACCGCGAGCACTCCGCCCGGCGTCAGCCGGGCCCGGCAGTCGGCGAGACCGGCGGGGGAGTACAGATTCCCGTTGTCCTCGGTGACGGTCCAGTCCGGTCCGTTGTCGATGTCCAGACACAGTGCGTCGTAACGGTCCGTAGTCGAACCGAGGTACGCGACGAGGTCCGTCGTCAGGACCGCGGTCCGCGGATCGGCGAGCGCCGCCGCCGAGAGCCCGGCCAGCGGCCCGCCCCGGTGCCAGTCGACGATGGCCTGCTCCCGCTCGGCGACCACGATCCGCCCCCAGCGCGGTTCGGCGGCGGCCCGGACGAGCGAGAACCCGACACCGAGCCCGCCGATCAGCACCGCGGGCTCCCGCCGGCCGGCGGGCAGTGCGGCGAGCGCGGCATCGATCAGCAGCCGCTCGGAGCGCCCGTCCGACGTGTCCATCAGGAAGCACCCGTTGGCGATGATCTCGAAGTCGTCACCACGCCTGCGCAGGACGACCTCCCCGTACGGTCCCTCACGGCGGTCCAGGGTGACGGGGGCGAGGGCGTCGGGGCCGAAGGTGTGGGACATGGCGCTGGTCTCCGGTGCAGGTGGGTCGGTGTCACCGTCATCCTGGCCCGCCGGTGGCGGCCGGGCCAGCGGTTTGGCCGATCCGCCCCTGATCGGACGGGGTCAGCCGCGTTCGGGACGCGGACCGCGTACGGCGAACAGCACGGCCCCCGCCGCGTACGCCGCCGACGCCACCAGCCACGCCCCGGTCTGCGGCCCCGGCTGCATCGGCCAGGCCCAGACGGAGGCCGCGCCGCCGGGGGTGCGCGGCGCGGCCAGGTACACGGCGCCGCCGTAGACCGTCATCGGCAGCCAGCTCAGCCGGGCGCCGATCAGCGCGGCGGAGGCGGCCGCCACCCCGGTCGCGCCGAGCACGTTGCGGATCATGCCCGGGGCGCCGAAAGCCTCGGGATGTCCGGGGACGGCCAGGGCGAGCGCCGCCGCGGCCGGCCCGGTGAGGGCGAGCAGATGCAGCAGCCGCCGAGGCCACCAGCGGCGCACCGCGGTCCGGTCGAGCTCGTCGGCAGCGGCGTACAGGCTGGTGCCGATCGCGGCCGACACCAGCAGCGGGGCCAGCACGAGGACCGGGACGCGTCCCGTGTGGCCGAAACGGTCCTCCAGCCGGGCCGCGGCCCAGGCGGCGAGGAGCACGACGCCGGCCAGGGCGGCGGCGGTGCGGGGGAGGCCGCGGGACCGGACATAGAGGACCGGCAGCCCGGGCCGGAGCGCGGAACGCGGCGTGGCGGCGGGGCTCACAGGACGGGCACCTCCGACGGGGTGCAGCTCGTGCGCGTGGCCAGAAAGCGGCCGAGCCAGACGCGGCGCTCGGAGGCGGGCATGGCTTCGAGCCGGCGGAGCTGAGGGGTCCGCTCGGTGCCGAAGTACCGGGCGGCGTCGGGACCGGCGAGCCAGCCCCTGACGGCTTCGTCGGTCGCCATGACGCGGTCGGTGTGGAGGGCGTCGGGGCACTCCCGGTTCACCACCCCGTAGGTCACCTGCCAGACGAAGTCCTCCGGGTGCTGAAGCCGCCCGCGCAGGAGGTACCCGCCGACGTACGGCGTCGGCACCCGGACCTCGGTGGAACCGTCCAGGGGTTCCTGGTCCACATAGCGGGCCGGAGCGCCCGGCACCCCGTCCAGCCGCCCGAACAGTCCGGACAGCGCCCGTGAGACCTGCGGCAGCAGCGACTCGTCGTACTCGGTCAGGCAGAGCCGCGGGGTGCCGTCCGCGCAGACGGGCCGGGAGGCGGCCGGGTCCTCCCGCAGCAGGTCGGTGCCGGCGTGCGTGATCAGCGGGGCGACCGCGGCCGCCACGGCGAGCGGCACGACGGCGAGGAACCTGCGCCTGGCCGCATGGGCGATCAGCGCGGCCAGGGCGAGGCCGCAGGTCCACGCCGCCATCGCCGGGGCGAACCACCACACCGGCAGAGTCCTCTCCAGCGCGTACTGCATGGCCGGATCGAGGTACTGCGCCGAGGAGTCGTAGTAGTCAGGCACACCGAGGACGAGGTACAGCACGACGGCGAGGGCGGGCGCGGCCAGCCGCCACCGGCACCGCTGGCCGACGACGAAACCCACCGGCCCGACGGCCAGCAGGAAGGCGCAGTCCGCGACGGCCACGGAGGGAAAGGGGCTGCCGCCCCCGGCGTACGGCCAGGTGGCCACCAGCGAGCCGGCGAACACGACCAGATACCCGGCGACCGCCCACAGCGCGATCGGCAGCGCGGCCACCACGACCCGCGTCGACCGGGCGCGCGGGGTGGTGCTCCAGAGTCCGGCCGTCGAGCGCCGGTGGTCGCGGGCGCCCTGCCGGCAGGAGGCGGCCGCCACCAGCGGACCGGTGAGCAGGGTGGCGGCGGAGTGCAGGTAGCCCTGGGCCTCGCCCCAGCCGCCCTGCCAGGTATCGGCCTTGGCCGCCATGGTGACGCCGAGCATGAGTACCACGCAGCCACCGGTCCACGGCGCGATGCCGCGGCGCAGTTCGGTCCGCAGCGCGAGGAGCGTCGGGCGGTACGCGGCGGGCGGGCGGGTGCGGCGGGGACCGGGGGAGTTCTCCTGTTCGGCGGCCAGGGTGCCGGTCGTCGTCATCGGGCGGCCGCCGTCGCCCGGTGGCTGTGCAGAGCTGCGGTGTAGCCCCGCTCGGCGGGGCTGCCGTCGAGCCGGTCCCCCTCGCCCCCGAGGGCCGCCAGCTCGGCCGTCGTCCCCCGGTACGCGATGCGGCCCGCCTCGACGAGCGTCACGTCCGCGCAGGCCGTGACCACGTCCTCGACGAGGTGCGTGGAGAGGATGACCGTGGCGCGCTCGCCGAGTTCCCGCATCAGCGCACGGAACTCCACCCGCTGCTCCGGGTCCAGACCCGCGGTCGGCTCGTCGAGCAGCAGCAGCTCCGGTTCGTTGACGATCGCCTGCGCGATGCCCACGCGCCGCACCATGCCGCCGGACAGGGTCTTCATCCGGACGTCGATCCGGTCCGTCAGACCCACCCGGTCCACCGCACGCTCCACCGCGCCCGCGATCACGGAGCCGTCCATCTCCTTCAGCCACGCCACATAGGCGACGAACTCGCGGACGGTGAAGCCCGGGTAGTAGCCGAACTCCTGCGGCAGATAGCCCAGCCTGCGCCGGACCGCCGCACGACGGCGGTGATCCGCCGACGCTCCCACCTCGTCGCCCAGCAGCTCGATCCGGCCGGAGGTGGGAGCGGTGGCCGTGGACACCACCCTGATCAGCGACGTCTTGCCCGCCCCGTTCGGCCCGAGCAGCCCGTGCACCCCGGGGCCGAAGCCGAGATCGATCCCGTCCAGGGCGGTCGTACGGCGATGCCGGACCGTCAGCCCCGAGACCCTGACGGTGCTGTTCATACGCTCACGCTCACGACGTCGTCTCCAGGTGGTCGAAGGATCGGCGGCGCAGGGCCAGCAGCCCGGCGCAGCACACGGCCGCCAACGCCCAGCCGCCCTGTGCGGCGGGCCCCGCGAAGTACCGGGCGGCCAGCCGCGCCGTCTCGGCGGCCGGCGCGGGCGACATCCCGAAGGCCGGTACGGCGACGGCGGCGGCCCAGCACGCGGCGACGGAGGAGGCCCCGGTGCGGCAGCCGACGTACGAGCCGAGCGCCAGCGCGCCCAGCGTCATGGCCAGCCCGGGCAGCAGCCACGCCACGGCCCCCGGCCCCCCGGCCGATGCGGGCAGTACGGCCCAGGCGAGCGTCAGCACCGGGACGGTCACCGCGAGCACCGCGGCCGTCCTGATCAGCAGCAGCCGCAGCCCGCCGCCCGGAGTCGTCGCGGTGATCTCGTGCATCGGGTCGGCGGAGCGGCCGTAAGAGAGACCGACCCCGGCGAGCGGCAGCACCGGGGCGACGACGAGGAGCAGCGGCCGCACCGAGCCGCCGAGCCCGCCCCCGTACGCGAGGGCGACGGCACCGAGCGCCACCAGCACCAGTGCCGCCGCCCACGCCCCCCGCAGGGCGGGCCCGGCGGCCCACAGCACCCGCCCGATCCGGGTGGCGGCCCCCCGCCCCCGCGCACGCCCCCACGTGCGCAGGGCCCCCCACCCCGGCGCGCGCCCCCGCGAGCGCACCGGTTCCGCGGCCGCGGCGGCGAGCACCGCCGCCCTGACCCCCTCCAGCAGCGGCAGCGCGTCCCCCCGGCCGCACACCGCCCCCGACACCCGGTCCGCGCAGCGTGCACAGGACTCGACGTGCTTCTCCAGGGACCAGGCCTCGGTCTCGGCGGCGGTGCCCGCCGCGTACCGCAGGGCCAGTTCGTCTGCCACGTGCCAGGCCGTCATGCGATGCCTCCCAGCGGTCCGCTCTCCACGACCAGCCGGTCCAGCGCGGCCCGCAGTTCGCGCCGGGCCCGCAGGGCACGGGTCTTGACCGTGCCCTCCGGTATGCCGAGCAGCCCGGCGGCCTCCCGGGTCGTCAGCCCGTCGATGACCGTCGCCCGCAGGACCTCCCGGAGTTCCGGCGAGATCCGGTCGAGCGCGGCACCCACGTCGCCGTACTCCAGGCCCGCCAGCACCCGGTCCTCGGCGGACGGCACGTCGGCCGCCCACTCCGCCCCGCCCGCGTGCTCGGCCTGCGCCACCCGCTCCGTCCTGGCCCGGCTCCGCCGCGCGTCGACCAGCCGGCGCGCGGCGATCACCCAGAGCCAGCCGCCGGCCTCGGCACCCCGGTGCGCACCGGCGGAGCGCCAGGCCGTGACGAAGGTGTCCTGGAGCACCTCCCGTACGGTCTCGGCGTCCGCACAGCGGCGGTTCAGCCGGGCCAGCAGCCAGCCGGCATGCCGGTCGTACAGGGCGGCCAGGGCCGTCGTGTCCCCCTGGGCGACGGCACGCAGCAGCGCCTCGTCGTTCCGGTCGTCCCCCGAGGGGCGCAAGTGGCTCACACCCTCTCTATCGGAGGCCGGACGCCACTCGGTTCACGCACGGCGCGAGAAGGCGCCGCCCGGGCGGCCCCGGCCGTTCAGGACTGCGGCGGGGTCCAGACGTACGGCGTCGTCGTGGTCACGGCGTGGAAGCCGAGCCGGCGCAGGATCGGGGCGCTGTCGTCGGAGGCGTCGACCTGGAGGTAGCGGCTTCCGCGGGCGACGGCCAGCCTCGCGCGGGTGGCGACCAGGGCGCGGTAGATCCCGCGGCCCCGCCACGCGGCCAGGGTCGAGCCGCCCCACAGTCCGGCGAACTCCGTACCCGTACGGAAGACCAGCCAGGCCGCGGAGACGACCTCGTCGCCGGCCTCGGCGACGAAGACGGCGATCTCGTCGGGGGCGGTGGCGACCCGGGCCATCAGGTCGTCGCCCAGCCAGCTCCAGTCCTCGCCCCAGATCTCCGACTCCACGACGGCGATGCGCCGCAGATCGGCTTCGGCGGTGACCTGCCGGATCGTCACACCGTCCGGCAGCACCGGGTCGGCGGCCATCTCCTCCGCGCGGCCGATGAGGACCGCCTCCCGCTCCTCGGGGACGAAGCCCGCGGCGCGCAGACGGTCGGTCAGGTCGGCCGGCAGGTCGTGGCCGCGGGTCTTCCACTCCACGGCCTCGCCGCGTGCGGCGAAGTGGTCGCGCTGCCGGGCGATCAGCTCGTCGAGCTCGGCCCCGCGCACCCCCACGTCCCGGGGCGTGGTCACGAAGCCGCGGAACTGGCCCACGACGCGCAGCAGTTCGCCGTCCCACTCGTAGTGGACGCCCTCGGGCGGATTCGGGGGCGCACCGCGCATGTTCTCGTCGTAGGCCTGGAGCAGGCCGGCGGGGCCGGACGAGGATGCATCGGTCGACGAGGCTTCGGACAACGGGGTTTCGGTCGCTTTGGTCACAGCAGAGAGCGTACGAGGCGGCGCAAGCGCTTTCCGGGCTCCGGGCGGCTCGTGACGGTCTCAGCGCGCCCCGGTCCGCGGCGCCGCGAACCTCACGTCCGCCGCCGGGACGGTGACCTCGGCGTCCCCGCTGATGGCCCAGGCGGCGACCCGTGACACCACCGCGGCCGGGACCGCCGCACTGATCCCCGGCGCGGCCGGGATGTCCTGCGTCGCATGGGCGTCGTGGGGCAGGACGACCCGGTAGCCGAGGGCCAGGGCCGTGCGGGCCGTCGCCTGGACGCACATCTCCGACATCACGCCGCACACAGTGACCGCCTCGACGCCGGCCCCGCTCAGCAGGGAGCCCAGCGACGTCTGCGCGAAGCCGTCGTCCCTGGTCTTGCGGATCACGAACTCCGTCGGGCCGGCCTCGACGGGGAGGTGGAGCGCCCAGCCCGGGGTGTGCGGCTCGTCGTCCGAGCCGGGCGCACCGTCGTTCTGGAGGTGCACGACCAGGGCGCCGGCCCGGCGCGCCCGCGCGATCAGGTCAGCCGTCCGGTCGAGCAGCCCGGCCGCGCCGGGAACCGCCCGGCCGCCGGTCACCCCGGCCTTCTGGACGTCCACGACGAGCAGGGCGTGCGAAGGGGGCGCGGCATCGGTCATGGGGTCATCCTCTCCGGCCCCGCCGCCGTCCTCCACGGAATTTCGGCGGGACTATGCCAGCCGTCGCCGGCGTTGCACGGGGCACACGGCGACAGCCTCGCCCGTACCGCGATCGCTCACAGCGAACGCACCCCGGGGAACATTGAGCGGCTCACGAGCATTGAGTCTTCATAGCTCAACTTGAGTGCTGAAGGGGAGATCATGGCTACTGAGTCCAACGTCGTCACACCGCTGACCCTGCCTGTGCTGCCGCTCGATGACGAGGTCGTGCTGCCCGGAATGGTGGTTCCGCTCGATCTGTCCGACGCCGAGGTCCGTGCCGCCGTCGAGGCCGCCCAGGCCGCGGCGGGCGAGGGCGGTGGCAAGCCCGAGGTGCTGCTCGTTCCGCGCGTCGACGGCTCGTACACCGGGATCGGTGTCATCGGCACGGTCGAGCAGGTCGGCCGGCTGTCCGACGGCGATCCCGGCGCCCTCATCCGCGGCCGCGGACGGGTGCGGATCGGGGCCGGGACCAGTGGTCCCGGTGCCGCGCTCTGGGTGGAAGGGACCCGGGTCGACGTCTCCGTCCCCGAGCCCCTCCCCGGAGCCGTCGCCGAGCTAGTCAAGGAGTACAAGGCGCTCGCCACCAGCTGGCTGAAGAAGCGCGGCGCCTGGCAGGTCGTGGACCGGGTCCAGCAGATCGAGGACGTCTCCGCGCTCGCCGACAACTCCGGATACTCCCCCTTCCTCAGCATCGCCCAGAAGGTGCAGCTGCTGGAGACCGCGGAACCGGTCGCCCGGCTGAAGCTCGCCGTCCAGTGGCTCGGCGAGCACCTCGCCGAACAGGACGTCGCCGAGTCGATCGCCAAGGACGTCCAGGAGGGCGTCGACAAGCAGCAGCGCGAGTTCCTGCTGCGGCGCCAGCTCGACGCCGTGCGCAAGGAGCTCTCCGAGCTCAACGGTGAACCCGGTGCCGGCGACGAGTCCGACGACTACCGGGCGCGCGTCGAGGCCGCCGACCTCCCCGAGCACGTCCGCGAGGCCGCGCTCAAGGAGGTCGACAAGCTGGAACGGTCCTCCGACCAGAGCCCCGAGGGCTCCTGGATCAGGACCTGGCTGGACACCGTCCTCGAACTCCCGTGGACCGAGCGGACCGAGGACGCCTACGACATCAGGGGCGCCCAGGAGATCCTCGACGCCGAACACGCCGGCCTGCAGGACGTGAAGGAGCGCATCACCGAGTACCTCGCGGTGCGCAAGCGGCGTGCCGACCGCGGACTGGGAGTGGTCGGCGGGCGTCGCGGGGGAGCCGTGCTGGCCCTCGTCGGCCCGCCCGGGGTCGGCAAGACCTCGCTCGGTGAATCCGTGGCGCACGCCATGGGGCGCAAGTTCGTCCGCGTCGCGCTCGGCGGTGTCCGGGACGAGGCGGAGATCCGCGGCCACCGGCGCACGTACGTCGGCGCGCTCCCCGGACGCATCGTCCGCGCCATCAAGGAGGCCGGTTCGATGAACCCGGTCGTCCTCCTCGACGAGATCGACAAGGTCGGCTCCGACTTCCGGGGCGACCCGGCGGCGGCGCTGCTCGAAGTGCTCGACCCGGCGCAGAACCACACCTTCCGCGACCACTACCTGGAGGTCGAACTCGACCTCAGCGACGTCGTCTTCCTGGCCACCGCGAATGTGCTCGAAGCCATCCCGGAGGCGCTGCTCGACCGGATGGAACTGGTCAGGCTCGACGGCTACACCGAGGACGAGAAGGTCGTCATCGCCCGCGACCACCTGCTCCCGCGCCAGCTGGAGCGGGCCGGCCTGGAGAAGGACGAGGTCGCTCTCGACGAGTCGGCGCTGCGGAAGCTGGCCGGCGAGTACACGAGGGAGGCCGGGGTCCGGAACCTGGAGCGGGCCGTCGCCCGGCTGCTGCGCAAGGTCGCGGCCCAGCACGAGCTCGGTGACCGGGAACTGCCGTTCACGGTGACCGACGAGGACCTGCGCGGGCTCATCGGCCGGCCGCACCACGTCCCCGAGTCCGCCCAGGACCCGGCCGAGCGCCGCACCGCGGTGCCGGGCGTGGCCACCGGGCTCGCGGTCACCGGGGCGGGCGGTGACGTCCTCTTCGTGGAGGCGTCGCTCGCCGATCCGGAGACCGGGGCGTCCGGACTGACCCTCACCGGTCAGCTCGGCGACGTCATGAAGGAGTCCGCGCAGATCGCGCTGAGCTTCCTGCGCTCGCACGGCGCGGAGCTCGAACTGCCGGTCGCCGACCTCAAGGACCGGGGCGTGCACATCCACTTCCCGGCGGGCGCGGTCCCCAAGGACGGCCCGAGCGCGGGCATCACCCTGACGACCGCGCTGGCCTCGCTGCTCTCCGGGCGGCTGGTCCGCACGGATGTGGCGATGACCGGCGAGGTGTCGCTGACCGGCCGGGTGCTGCCGATCGGCGGCCTGAAGCAGAAGCTGCTGGCCGCGCACCGCGCGGGCATCACCACCGTGGTGATCCCCCAGCGCAACGAGGCCGATCTGGACGACGTCCCCGCCGAGGTGCTGGACACGCTGGAGGTCCACCCGGTCACGGACGTCCGCCAGGTGCTGGAGATCGCCCTGGCGCCGGCCTCGGCACCGGCGGAGCGAAGGATCCCGGCCGCGGCGTAGCTGTCACGGCGTGACGGACGCGGCACTGCGGACACGGCCGGTACGGACGGCCCGTCCCCCCTCGCGGGGAGGCGGGCCGTTCCGCGTGTCCGGCGGGCTCAGGGGCGGTAGATGGTCCCGGGGACCGGCTCGGCGGGGGCCATCAGCTGGGGCACGGTCACGAAGGTGTAGCCGCGCTTCTTCAGCTCGTGGATGATGCCCGGCACGGCGGGGACCGAGCCCTTGTAGATGTCGTGCAGCAGGATGATGCCGTCCCTGCTCGCCTGGTCGAGTATCCGCTTCTTGATCAGCGCGGAGTCGGTCGTCGAGTAGTCCTTGGCGGTGGCGCTCCACAGGATCTGCGACAGGCCGAGGTCCTTGCTGATCCCGGAGACGGTGTCGTCGGTCCGGCCCTGCGGCGGGCGCATCAGCCGCGGCTTCTTGCCGGTGATCGCCTCGATCGCGTCCTGCGTCTTCTCCAGCTCGGCGCGTATCTCGGCGGGCTTCTTGTCCGTCAGGATCTCGTGCGACCAGGTGTGGTTGGCCACCTCGTGCCCTTCGGCCTCGATGCGGCGGACGGTCTCGGGGTGCTTCTTCACATGGTTCTTGCCCAGCAGGAAGAAGGTCGCGTGGACCTTCTCCTTCTTGAGGATGTCCAGCAGATGGGGGGTGTCCTCGGCCGGGCCCGCGTCGAAGGTCAGGGCGATGCACTTGGCCTCGCGGCAGTCCACCGGGCCGAACGAGCCCTTGGCGTCGGAGCCGGCGTCGCCGCGGGCGGATCCGGGGGCCGTGGTCTCCATCGAGCAGCCGCTCAGCGTCAGCGTGAGCGCCGTCACAAGAGCGACGGCCAACCCCGTACCGATCGACTTCGTCCTACTGGGCACGGCAGGTCACTCCCTCATGGCTTACACCGCACTTATGTGCGAACTGCAAGGACTATACATAGTGCGTATACACGCGATGTATAGGGGGGTGTCCGTGCTGGTGGGGCGTACGGGACAGAGCCCGGCGACTGGGTGCGTCACCGGGCTCTGCGGGGAAGGACGGAAGGGCCGGGCGGCTGCCGGCGGGGGGCGGTCAGCCGTTGGCCAGCGCCTGTACGCGGTCGAGGGCGCCGTTGAAGTGGTTGTGGTCGCCGACCGTGGGGCCGGTCGAGGTGTACTGCCAGATCGTGTAGAAGCCCCAGCCGGCCGGGAGCGTGCCGACCGTGGTGTTGTAACGGGCCACCCAGAGCGGGTTGGTGGTGCCGAAGCTCGCGCTGTTGCCCGTGCAGGACTGCCACCAGCTGGTCGCGGTGTAGATGACCGCGTCGCGTCCGGTGCGCGCCTTGTAGGTGTTCACGAAGTCGCGGATCCAGGAGACCATCCCGGCCGCGGTCTTGCCGTAGCACTGCGCCCCGTACGGATTCCACTCGATGTCGAGGACGCCCGGCAGCGTCCTGCCGTCCTTGGACCAGCCGCCGCCGTGGTCCACGAAGTAGTTGGCCTGGACGGCGCCGCTCGTGGTGTCCGGGGTGGCGAAGTGGTACGAGCCGCGGATCATCCCGACGTTGTACGAGCCGTTGTACTGCTGGGTGAAGTCCTCGTTCGTGTAGTACGTGCCCTCCGAGGCCTTGACGTAGGCCCACTTGACGCCGCTGCTCCAGAGCGCCGACCAGTTCACGGCGTTCTGGTGACCGCTGACGTCCACGCCCTCGGTCTGGACCGCACGGCTGGTGGGCAGTCCGCCCTGGCCGTCGTGGGCGATGACGCCCATGCCCATCGTGGCCGTGCCCCGGGCGGGGTGCGTGGGGTCTCCGGTGGCCGCGCCCGCGGCGCCGGGCAGGGCGACGAGGAGGGAGAGAGCTGCGAGCAGAGTTCCCGCTGCGGCGAAGCGCGAGCGGCGAGCTGTCTTGGAGCCGGATCTGTGCACGGGCATTGCGTGCCTCCGAGGCCTCGGTGGGGGGACCTGCTGACCCAGGGGGCGCCGGGCGCACCCCTGGCGGCATGCCATGGTGTGAACATGCCATGCATGACGCTACGCACGTAGACCCGGGTCGCGGAAGAGGGCCAGGACGGTGCCGTTGGTCTACTCCTGCGAAATACTGGCGGAGCTGCGGCGATGACCAGCGGTGAAAGAAACTTTCAGCGGCGGGAAAGCTCATGAGGGGTGTTGACGTGCACGGGAGCGAAAGCGGGAGTGAACCCGGCGCAAGCGGAGGAAGTGGTGTGGACCACGAATTTCTGGCCCTGGAGCTGGAGTTGGCGGTTTTCCTGCGCCGTGCCCGGGCGAACTCCGGCGAGATGGCGCGCGAGGTCCACCCCGAACTGGAGGCCGCGGCCTACGGGCTGTTCGTGCGGCTCGAATCGGCCGGCCGGCAGCGGGCCACCGACCTCGCCTCCTACTTCGGTGTCGGCAAGGCCACCATGAGCCGTCAACTGCGTGCTCTGGAAACGCTCGGACTGGTGGCGCGCGAGCCCGACCCGGCCGACGGCCGGGCCTTCCTCGTCCACCTCACCGACGAGGGCCTCGCCCGCTTCCGCAGCGTCCGCGACGCCCGCCGCGACCGCTACGTGCGCAAGCTCGCAGACTGGGACCGCGCCGAAGTGGCGGATCTGGCCCGGCTGCTGCACCAGCTGAACGCCCGCGCCGAGGACTGATCACGGGCGGGGGAGGCGGGGGCGGCCGGCCCGCGGGGCGGCAGGGCGCCCGCCCGGCGGCTCACAGCTGGGCGAAGACCGCCGTCGCGTCGTCATGGGTCTTGCTCCGCCGCAGGTGCCTACGCTCCGTGTCCGCGTCCTCCAGGGCCCGGACCCGGTCGATCAGCCCCTGCGGCCCCTCCTTGTGGAGCACCCGGAAGCAGGCCGTCCAGTCGCCCTCGCCGAACATCTCCGTCCAGCGGCTCGCCCCGTCCGTCAGCGCGGCCACCGCACGCACCTCGGCGCGCGGCGTCCGCCCCGTGACCGCGCGGTCCGCCACGGCCGGGTCGGCGGCGGCGGTGAAGAAGCCGCCCTCCTTGTTCCGCACCCGCGCGTCGGCGATCGCCTCGGAGGCCAGGGAGCCCGGCGGCAGCCGGTCGAGCCGGTCGTCCAGCAGGGCGCCGACCGTGCCGACGGGCGACTCGAACAGCAGGACCGAGTCGGACAGCACCAGGTACTCGATCTCCTCCTCGTCCCAACGCACCACGACGGCAGTTGCCTGTGGCGTACGCACGTGAGAAAGGTCACACAGGGAACGATGCGTGTCGGCGGTGCGCCGGATGGACTCCGCGAGGACCTCCCGCAGGGTCAGATCCCGCCGCGAACCCGACAGTTCGACCAGGGCGCCGCCCAGCCGGGCGGTGAACCACGGGACCGAGTGCACACAACCGTCGTCCCCCTGTGGCGGGGTCACGCCGTCGAGCAGTACGAGCCCCCCACCCTGGCCGGAGGCGGGCAGGACGGTGGCGGCCCAGTCCTCGTTCGGTCGCCCGGGAGTGCCGGGGGCGGTGGCGAGTTCGATGCGCATGCGGTCAGTCTGCACGACGCCTTCACGGAGCCTGCACGGACCGGGGATTGGCCCGTACCAGCAGGTCAGGCGGGCGGCTGGAGCGGAAGGAATCACTCCGGGGAGTGTGCGGGCGGGCATCCTGCCAAAGCCTGCCCCGAAGTTCCAGCCGGGCGCCCGGGTGTGCCGTCCGGGGCCCGGGGGGAGACTTGTTCGCCAACTCCGGAGTGATGTTCACTCGTTCGAGTGGCGGAGCGGTTGATGCGCGCCCCCCTCTCAAAAGCACTGGAATGGTCAGAAGCCGTACCAGGGGTCGGGGCGCTCGTTCACGTGACCGTGCGTCACCTCTGCTTCAAGGGCGGACGAGTCAAGATTGCGAGCACCGGTGCAGAAGAAGCGGCCTCGGAGCAAGGGCAGCAAGCAGAACGGTTCCGGGGTGGCGCCTTCGGCGCCGGCTGAGAGCGGGCGCACCGTGCGCGTCCGCAGCCGGCTCGTCGCGGGCGTCGCGGTCGTCGGGATCACCGTCATAGCCGCAGGGGCGCCCGCGGCTCTGAGCGCCTCGTCCGACCTGACCGAGTCGCAGCGGCTGGTCACCCTCGCGGAGCTGAACCAGCAGGCCATCGCGCTCGCGCACTCCCTCGCCGACGAGCGCGACGAGGTCACCGCGTTCATCGCCGCCGGCCGGGAGGGCAAGCCCGGCGGGACGAGTTCCGCCGCGGGGAGCCGCAGCGCCCGCGTCGACCAGCAGGTGGACGAGATCCGGGACACGGCCCCCGCCGACCTGCGCCGCGACCTCTCCACCATCCCCTCGCTGCGGCGGGACGCCGTGGGCGGCAAGGGCACGGCCCTGGAGGCCCACCAGGCGTACACCGAGGTCATCTCCAAGCTCCACGACCTCGCCAACGAACTCGCGGACAAGACCCCGCCGCGCGCCGCCGAGGCGGCCCGCACCCCGCTCGCGCTCGGCCGGGCCACCGAACAGGCCTCCGCCACCCGCGGGCTGCTGCTCGCCGCCCTCGCCGTCCCCCGCAAGGAGCCGGCCGCCCCGCAGACCGACCCGTTCACCGGCCTGCCCGTCCAGCCCCAGGACGAGGGCGAGACCAAGGAGGACCGCACCCGTGACGCGCTGAGCGGCGCCGCCCAGCAGGCCCGGGTCGGCGAACTCTCCGCACTGGCCTCCTTCGACCAGTCCGCCGGCGCCACCGCCCGCGACAAGCTGGCCACCACCGTCACCGGACCCGAGGTCAACAGCGCCGAGAAGTACCTCGCCGGGCTCACCGACCGCCCCGAGCTCTCCGAGTCCGACCAGAAGACCAGCAGCAAGAAGCTCCAGGCGGCGCTCTCCGCCCGGATCGACCGGATGCGCGGCGTCGAGTCCGCCCTCGGCACCGCCCAGGTGCAGCGCCTCGGCCAGCTGCGCGACGACGACGTCACGGCGCTCGAACTGCGGATCGCCCTCCTCGGCGGCTGCCTGCTCATCGCCGTCGGCGTCTCCACCGCCGTGGCCCGCACCCTCACCCAGCCGCTCGCCGTCCTGCGCATCGGCGCCGGCCGCCTCGCCGCGGAACCCGAGACCGCCGAACCGGTCCGCTACACCGGCCGCAACGACGAGTTCGCCCAGGTCGTCCGCTCCATCAACGCCCTGCACGGCCGGCTCCACGGACTGCTCCACGAGTTCGGCGGACGGTTCGAGAAGCTGGAGAGCGAGCGCGGCGAACTGATCGCCGGCCGCGAGGCCCTCACCCTCCAGCGTGCGGAACTCCAGGTCCACACCGCCGATCTCGCGGCCCAGCTGGAGAAGCTGAAGAACACCGTCCACCACACCTTCGTCAACCTCTCGCTGCGCACCCTCGGTCTCGTCGAGCGCCAGCTCGGCGTCATCGAGTCGCTGGAGGAGCGCGAGCAGGACCCGGAGCGGCTCGGCACGCTGTTCAAGCTCGACCACATGGCCACCGTCATGCGCCGCCACAGCGAGAACATGCTGGTCCTCGCGGGCGCCGAGCACGGCCACGGGCACCCCGGACCGATCCCGCTGGTCGACGTCCTGCGCGCCGCGGTCAGCGAGATCGAGCGGTACGAGCGGGTCACCATCCAGTCCCTGCCGCCGCACGCCCAGGTCGCCGGGTTCGCCGCCGACGACCTCAGCCACCTCGTCGCCGAACTCCTGGAGAACGCCACCTCGTTCTCCCCGCCGGACTCCCATGTCCAGCTCTCCGGCTGGCTGCTGGAGACCGGTGAGGTGATGCTCTCCGTGCAGGACGAGGGCATCGGCATGTCGTCCGTGCGGATGGGCGAGCTCAACACCCGGCTCGGTGACCCGTCGCTCTTCGAGGCGGGCGAGCAGAGCGCGGACGGGGCCGGTCTCGGCCTCCAGGTGACCTCGCTGCTGGCCGCGCGCCACGGCGTCCGGGTCCAGCTGCGCGAGCAGAAGGGCAGCGGCGTGACCGCCGTCGTCGTGCTGCCGCAGGCCCTGCTGCCGAAGGCGCCCCCGGCCGCCACCCCGCCGCCGGTCACGGCCCCCGGCGACGCGCCGACGCTGAACCTCCCCGGTTCGGTCGCCGAGGCCAACTCCAACGCCCTGCCGCGCCGCACCCTCGCGCTGCCCGGCGACCCGCTGATCGCGGCGGCCGAGCAGACCATCGCCGAGGCCGGCCCGGCAACCGTCCCCGCGGCCGCTGCCGAGGTCCGCACCCCGGCCGTCCCGGTGCCCGACCACGCGCCCCCGGTCGCGCCGGAGCCGGAGCCGGAGACACGGTCCGCGCAGGCGTCCGCGCCGGACCCCGCGTCCTTCGTGCCCGCCGAGAGCGAGGCCGAGACCACGATGCAGGTCCGGCTCCCGCGTGTGCCCGAGTTCGACGACGTACCCGAGTTCACGCACGCCCCCGCCTTCGGGGACGGCCCGGAGCCCGCCACCGCCGACGGGCCGTACGCCATCGGTCCCGACCGCCACGAGCGCACCGCGGACGAGGGCACCGGCCGGCCCGCCGCCCCGGCCCCCGTGCCCGCCCCGGAGCCGGCCGCCCCCGCGAGCCCCGTGGCCGACGCCCTGCCCGGGCCGCGCCACGCCGAGCCCGAGCGGACCACCGACAAGGGACTGCCCAAGCGCACCCCCCGGGTCGTCAAGCCCGCGGCCGCCCCCACGGCCGAACGCAAGGGCAGCGTGGACAAGGAGGCCCTGCGCCGCCGGCTCGGCGGCTTCCACCAGGGCGCGAAGAACGGCCGCAGGGACGTCGAGGCGGAGATCGCCGAGGCCACCGCCCCGGCCACCGGCACCACACGTACCGAGCACACTGAGCCGGCCGGCCGTACCGATGGCCGTACCGGGGAGACGGGGGACACAGTCGAGGAGGCACGCAGTTGACTGCGCCCAGCACATTCGGGCTGAGTACCGAGGCCCGGAACCTTCACTGGTTGCTGAGCAATCTGGTGGAGGAGGTGCCAGGGGTCCACTCGGTCACCGTCGTCTCGTCCGACGGGCTCATGCTGCTCTCCTCCGACCCCGGCCACCAGAGCGCCCCGGTGACCGGCAGGCAGGACGGCCCCCGTGGCTCCAGCGCCGACCTGGCGACCATCGTCTCCGGCATCGGCAGCCTCACCGTCGGCGCCGCGAAGCTGATGGACGGCGGCGGCGTCAAGCAGACCATGGTCGCCATGGACGAGGGCAGCGTCTTCGTCATGTCGATCAGCGACGGCTCGCTGCTCGGGGTGCACGCCACCCCCGACTGCGACATGAGCGTCATCGCCTACCACATGGCGCTCTTCGTCGGCCGTGCCGGACACGTACTCACCCCCGAACTCCGCAGTGAGCTGCGCAAATCGATGGAGAGCGCCCAGTGACCCACGCCGCCGCCGAACCCGCCCGCAGGCTCCCCGTGCGCGGCGCCGACAAACGGCCCGCACGCGTCCGCCCGTACTCGCTCACCGGCGGCCGCACCCGCTTCGGGCACGTGCTGCTCGTCGAGACGTTCGTGGCCGCGCTCGAAGCCCCGGACGAGCGACGCGAACTGACCAACGGAAACCTGGCCTCGCGTGTGATGCCGGAGCTCCAGGCCATCGTCGAGCTCTGCCGGCGGATGCGTACCGTCGCGGAGATCTCCGCACTCCTGAAGATGCCGCTCGGCGTGGTCAGGGTGCTGCTCAGCGACTTGGCCGACCAGGGAAAGATCCGCGTGTACGGAACCGGTCACGGCACCGGCCAGCCCGACCGCGCGCTGCTCGAAAGGGTGCTCAATGGACTCCGTCGTCTCTGAGTCGGCGCTGTTCGCCCCTCGCCAGCCGGGCCCCAAGGACCAGGCCGACGAAGCGCTGCAGGCCTGGCAGCTCGACCACACCCGGGCGCCGATCGCCACGAAGATAGTCGTCGCGGGCGGCTTCGGCGTGGGCAAGACCACCTTCGTGGGCTCGGTCTCCGAGATCACCCCGCTGAAGACCGAAGCGATGATGACCCAGGCGAGCGAGGAGACCGACGACCTCACCGCGACGCCCGACAAGGTCACCACGACCGTAGCCATGGACTTCGGCCGGCTGACCCTCGACGACGACCTGGTGCTGTACGTCTTCGGCACACCCGGCCAGCAGCGCTTCTGGTTCATGTGGGACGACCTGGTGCGCGGCGCGATCGGCGCGGTCGTGATGGCCGACACCCGCCGGCTCGCCGACTGCTTCCCCGCCCTCGACTACTTCGAGAGCTGCGGCCTGCCGTACATCGTGGCCGTCAACCACTTCGAGGGAACGCCCGGGTTCGAGGCCGATGACGTCCGGGAGGCCCTGACGGTCCCTCCGCACGTGCCTGTTGTGATCATGGACGCGCGTAACAGGATCACCGTCGTCGAGTCGCTGCTGGCCCTGGTGGGCCATGCACTCGACGCCACCCCGGCATAGCCACACACAACGGAGAACCGCGATGCGGAAGATACTCATAGTCGGAGCCGGCCAGTCCGGTCTCCAGCTCGCCCTCGGACTGCAGTCCAGAGGCTACGAAGTCACCCTCATGTCCAACCGCACGGCGGACGAGATCCGCTCCGGCCGGGTCATGTCCACGCAGTGCATGTTCCACACGGCGCTCCAGCACGAGCGGGACTACCAGCTCAACTTCTGGGAGTCCCAGGCCCCGCGCATCGAGGGCCTCGGCGTCTCGGTCGCCGCGCCCGACTCCTCGCGCGCCATCGACTGGGTCGGCAAGCTGGACGGCTTCGCCCAGTCCGTGGACCAGCGCGTCAAGATGGCCGGCTGGATGGAGACGTTCGCCCAGCGCGGCGGACAGCTCGTCATCCACGGCGCGGCCGTGTCCGACCTGGACTACTTCTCCCGCACCTACGACCTGGTGATGGTCTCGGCCGGCAAGGGCGAGCTCGTCTCCATGTTCGGCCGGGACGCCTCCCGTTCGCCGTACGACGCCCCGCAGCGCGCGCTGGCCGTGGCGTACGTCCACGGCATGGGCCCGCGTCCGGAGCACCCCGAGTTCGACGCGGTCCGCTGCAACCTGGTCCCGGGCGTCGGCGAGCTCTTCGTGATGCCGACCCTGACCACCTCGGGCCGCGCCGACATCCTGTTCTGGGAGGGCGTCCCGGGCGGACCGCTCGACGCCTTCCAGGGCATCAAGGACCCGTCGGAGCACCTCGCCAAGACGCTGGAGCTCATGGAGCGGTTCACCCCGTGGGAGTACGCGCGCGCCACCAAGGTCGAGCTGACCGACGCCAACGGCACCCTGGCGGGCCGTTACGCCCCGACCGTCCGCAAGCCGATCGGCCGGCTGCCCGGCGGCGGCCTGGTGCTCGGCGTGGCGGACGTGGTCGTCGCCAACGACCCGATCACCGGCCAGGGCTCCAACTCGGCCTCCAAGTGTGCGAACGCCTACCTGGACTCGATCATCGAGCACGGCGACCGCGCCTTCGACGAGACGTGGATGCAGTCCACGTTCGACCGCTACTGGGACACCGCCCAGCACGTCACGAAGTGGACGAACGCGATGCTCGGCGCCCCGCCGGAGCACGTGCTGAACCTGATCGGCGCCGCCGGCCAGCTCCAGCCCGTCGCCGACCGCTTCGCGAACGGGTTCAACAACCCGGCGGACTTCGAGAACTTCTTCTACGAGCCGGAGAAGACGAACGCGTACCTCGCCTCGGTCGCGGGCCCGGCTTCCTGAGCCACCCGCACCCAGAGACGCACCGGCCGGGCCGGGGCCCGTCGGACCATCCGGCGGCGCCCGGCCCGGCCGGTGCGTTTCGGTCCGTGGACCTACGCGTCGGGCACGGAGGACTCCCCGTACCCCTCGTCCGCGCCCTCGGATGCCCCCTCGGGGAGTTCCGGTGGCGTGTACGTGGTCAGCGGAGTGCTCTCCGGATCCGGCCGCACCGCGCCCAGCAGCGGATTCGCCGCCAGCGGTGAGACCTTCACCCGCGCCCCGGGCCGCGGGGCCTGCACCACCAGGCCGTTGCCGATGTAGAGCGCCACATGGGTCGCCTTCGGGAAGTAGATCACCAGGTCTCCCGGGCGAAGCGCGCTCAGCTCCACCTTCCGCAGCTGCCGCCACTGCTCCTGCGAGGTCCGGGGGATGGTGCGCCCGGCGCTCGCCCAGGCCTGCGAGGTGAGCCCCGAGCAGTCGAACGAGTCGGGGCCCTCCGCGCCCCACACGTACGGCTTGCCGATCTGTTCGATCGCGTACCGGACGGCCTCGCCGCCCTCCGCCGTCGCCGGCCGGGCCGAGGACAGCGCACCGGAGGCGACCAAAGCCTTCTGGGCCTGGTCCGTGCCCTCCTGTTCGAGGCGGGAGACCTCGGCGAGCCGGTCGGCGGAGAGCGTGGCGAGCAGGGTCTCGACGTCCCTCAGCTTCGTCCGGACGGCGTCGCGTTCCTTCTTCTGCCGGGCGGCCAGCACCTGTTGCCTGTCGAGCACCTTGCGGGATTCCTTCGCCAGCTCGTCGGCCCGCTTCTCGGCGCCGGTGAGCCGCTTCACCGTCGCGGCCCGCCCGGCGGCCAGCCGCTGGATGACCTGCCCCTGGTCCAGGGCGTGCTCGGGGTCGCGGATCAGCAGCAGCTGGAGGTACGCGGAGAAGTCGGACCGGCCCTGGTACTGCTCACGGGCCAGCCGGCCGGCGGCGTCGTGGCTGCGGGCCAGCGAGAGTCGGGCGGCGACGAGCGAGGCGTCCAGCTTCTTCGCCTGGGCGGTCCGCTTCTTCAGCTCGGCCGCCGTCCCGTTGTACGTCTCGGTGGCCTCCTCGGCCTGCTGGTAGAGCCCCTGGAGCCGGGTCAGCAGCCCGGCGACGGTACCGGGCGCGGCCTCGGGAGCCGCCTCGGGTCCGGCCGCCGGGGCGGCGGGGTCCGAGGGGCCCGGCGAGGGGGCCGCGACGGCGGCGGCCGGTGAGGCCACGACGACGGCGGCGAGCGCCGCCGTGCCGAAGGAGCGCAGGAGCCTGCCCGCCACGACACCACCTCCGGGAACGGGGCGAATCGTGTGACTACCCCATGAGTGAGCGCAATCCGTCCATACGCTCACCCGTCGCGGGGCGATGCAAGAACCTGCGGGCGTGGCGGCGGTCCGATTCCCCCGGAAGGCGGCGGAACGGGCCCGCGGAGGGGGTCCCCGCGGGCGGCGCTCCGGTCAGGCCACCGGGAACGCGTAGACCACGCGCCCGCGCCGGACGATCGCGGTCTTCCCGTAGGCCAGTACCTGGTACGAGGCGGTGACCGTCGCCCCCTTCGGGTCCTGCGCCCCGATGTCCTGGAACTTCCACAGCCGCCGCCCGTCGGCCGCCGCGAAGGCGGTGACCTGCGCCGGGCCCGCCGCGAGCAGCGTGCCGCCCGAGCCGCTGAGCGTGACCCGCGGGGCGGAGCCGTTGGCAGCGGCCTCCGTCGACCGCCGCCAGACGAGCCGTCCGGTCGCCCGGTCGACGGCGCCCACCTCCTGGTTGCGGTTGCTGGTGTGCAGGATGTCGTCGGCCTCGACGGAGGGCCCGAAGACCGAGCCCGGGGTGCCGTTCAGCGTCCACTTCGGCTTGCCGCCGGGCGACTCGAAGGCCCGGAGGTCGTCGCCGACCGCCGCGTACAGCACGCCTTCGGCGTCCCCCGAGGCCGCCCCGTCCGGCGTGACCGTGCCGAACGCCTTGATCCACTGCTGCTTCCCGGTCGTCCGGTCGAAGCTGCGGAAGAGGGCCTTGCCCTTGGCGGCCTTCACGTCGGCGGGGGTGAGCGTCAGCGGTTCCTGCCGCACGACGAAGGCGTCCTGCCGGATCGCCACCAGCCGGTACACGGGCGCGATCGGGCCCCGGCCGCTGGGCACGGGCGTGCGCCACAGCTCCTTGCGCTGCTCGATGTCGTACCCGAACAGGTACGACTTGACGACCTGCCGGTCCTTGCCGGGCTTCTTGCCCTTCTTCGGCTTGGGTGCCTTCACGGTGACCTGGTGCGATCCGGTGAACCAGATGTGCGCACCGGATGATCCGACGAGGGTGCGCAACGTCAGGTGCGGAGCGCCTTCGAACCCGTCGGCGTACGCGACCCGGTGGGCCACCCGCCCGTCCTTCGCCGACAGCCACAGGAACTCGGACGGGCCGGCGACGAAGCAGAACTCCTTGCCGGCCGGCAGGGCGGCCTGCCCCTTGGCGGCGTCCGGGCTCTCCCAGAGCCTGCGCCCGGTGTTCAGGTCGACGGCGGACGCCTGGGTCTCGCCGGTCAGCACCAGCAGCCGTTCGTTCCACAGGGCGGCGGTGAGCGGGGCCGGTTCGGTGTCGGGCTGGGTGTAGATCCAGCGCGGCTGCGGAGGGAGCCCGGCGACCGTCGGCCGGCTGGGCTCCGGCGCGGGCTTGGGGTCCTCCACGGGCGCGTCGTCGCCACCTAGCGCGGCCACCCCGCCGCCCCCGACCAGCAGCCCGGCGACACCGGCGGCGGCCCCGATCAGGAGCGCCCGGCGGTCCACCCGGGCGGTCCTCGCGGCCGCCGGGGGAGGGGGAGTGGCGGACGGCAGGGGTGCCGCGGGCCCGGCGGACGGCAGTGCGTGCGGGGTCTGGGGTGCGGCGGGGATGCCCGGACCGGAGCCCGGCAGCTGCTGCGGCATGGCGAGCTGGGCCGTCACGCGGTCGGGCCGGGGCGCGTGCGGATCGACGATCCCCAGCTGCGCGGTCCGGGTGTCGCGGGCGGGAGCGGCGGGAGCGGGAGGAGCCGGCGCCTCGTCGGGACCGTGCGTCGCCGACGGCTCGGGCGCGTTGTCGCTGAACGCGTCCGCCGGGGGCGCCTTCACCAGGGAGGCCGCGGGAGCGTCGACGGCGGCCGGCGGGGTGTCCTGGATGTCCTGACTGTCCTGGGTGCCATCGGATTCCGTCACGGCGACGGGCGGGGCGGCGTCCTGGACGTCGGCCGGCTCCGCCAGGTCGGCGGGCGGGGCGGAGGCCAGCATCCGGGCCCGGGCGTCCTGCTGGGCCACGGCGGACGCCAGCGGCGCCGGCAGCCAGCCGCCCTTGGCCAGCCCGGCCGCGCCTTCGAGGGCCAGCTCCGCCGCCACCGCACCCGCGGCGGGCCGCTCGGCCGGGTCCTTCGCCAGGCAGCGGGCGACCAGCTCGCGCAACGCCTCCGGGACGTCGTCGAGCCGGGGGTCGGTGTGTGCGATCCGTTCGGCCGCCTCGTCCGCCGGGCCGTCCGCCAGCGGGGTGCTTCCCGTCGCCGCGTACGCGAGCAGCAGGCCCAGCACGAAGAGGTCCGACGCCGGTCCTGCCTCCTTGCCCGCCACCTGCTCCGGGGTCAGGTAGCCGAGCCGCACGGAGAGCTGTCCGCCCGGCCGTGCCTCGGCGTCGGCCGCCGCACCCAGCGGCCCGAAGGCGGTGAGCCGGGGCCCGTCCTCGGCCACCAGCACGGTCCTGGGGGCCAGTCCCTGGAGCACGGCTCCCGTCGCGTGGACCCGGGAGAGCGTTTCGGCGATGCCCGCGCCCAGTATCCGTACGGCACGCTCGGGCAGCGGCCCCGCGATGTCGACGGCCTCGGCGAGCGTCAGCGACGGTACGTACGCCGAGGCCGTCCACAGCGGGTCGTCGTCGCCGGAGCCGTCCGTACGGGAGTCGAGCCGGGCCGCCACCCAGCCGCCGGCCAGCCGGTCGGCGGTGCGGGCCTCGGACTGGAAGCGGCGCCGGAACGCGGGCACAGCGGCCAGCGCCGGCCGGGCCGCGGTGACCACGACGAGATCGTCCGGATCCGCGCCGCGGGCGAGGTACTGGACCGCGGCGGCCGTCTCACGGAACCGCACCAGCACGGTGTACGGGCCGAAGCGGCGTGGATCGTCCTGACGCAGCGCCTCCATGGCGCACCCCCTTGTGACCGTCCTTCGGACCAGACCGTCGATCTTAGACCGAGGTGCCGCGCCCACCCCCATTCCGGCCGGGGACATCAGCCGGGCTTCGACCAGGGCCACTTGGGGCGGTGGCGTTCGCGGCCCTCCGGGGCGTACTCGTACACCCAGCCGCGCTGGATCCCCAGCCGCTTGGAGTACCCGGCCGGGACCCTCCGGTACGCGTGCACGGTGGCCGGGCCGCCGTCGGCGTCCGGGACCGGGACCTCGTACCACTTGGGTGGGTGGCCGGTCGCGCCGACGAGGACGGGCAGGACCCGTCCGTCCAGCGGCCCGCCTGTGAAGGGGGTGTTCTCGCTTCTCACCGTCCCAGTCTGACCGATCGGTCCGGGCGGCTCGGTCTGCCGGTCCTGCCGGTCCTGCCGGTCAGTCCGCCGGCAGCAGATGCGCCGCCGCGCCGATCAGGGGCACCAGCCGGTCCGCCAGCCGGCCGGCCGGGCCCGCCGCGGTCTCCAGCGGCAGCAGTTCGGTCACCGCGGCCGCGGTCTCCGGGTCGGTGGCCGCGGTGACGGCGAGCAGGCCGATGAACTGGTCGACGAGCCAGTCCCGCAGCTCGGAGGCGGCCGGCTGCTTCCCCTCGTCCAGCCAGATCAGCGAGGCCGCCTCGACCGCGGCGATCCAGGTCCGCACCATCATCCGCAGCCGCGGCGCGGGTTCGCTGCCCGCGCCCCGGCCCAGATGCAGCAGGATCTGCTCGGCCGCCGCCCGCCGGACCTCGTCGACGATCGTGCTCGTCCGGGACGTCTCGGCGACACTGCCGCCGCGCAGCAGGGCGCTGAAACCTGCGTCGTGCTGGTCGACGAAGGCGAGGTAGCGGTCCAGGACCCGTGTCACCCGTTCCGTGGGCGGGCCCACGGCCGGTTCGGCGAAGCAGAGTTTCAGCTCCTCGGCGGCAGACCTCAGCGCGGCCTCGTACAACTGCTGCCGCCCGCCGGGGAAGTAGCGGTAGACCAGGGGGCGGGACACCCCGGCGACCGTCGCGACCTCGTCGAGCGAGACCTCGTCGGGGGCCCGGTGCGCGAAGAGGGTGAGCGCCGCGCCCAGGAGCTGGGTGCGGCGTTCCTCGACGCTGAGCCTTCGGTACGCACGGCTGGGCGGCGCGGCTGCGGCAGGGGTCATACCGGCCAGCCTAATCGCCGGCGCCGTCAGGCCAGCAGGCCCGAGCTCTTCCACAGCCTGCGTCCCGGCCCGTTGAGGACCCCGATGTCGTCGAAGAAGTCCGTCAGCCGCTTGGCCCCGGACTGCATGACCTCCGCCCGGTGGCCGCTGGCCTTCACCTGGGCCACGGCCTCCCGGCGGTCCAGGCCGACGTTCTCGTACACCTGCGGATTGACGAAGCAGACGGAGAAGACGCGCGCCGCCTCCCCGCAGCTCACCCGGGTGAGCTCGCGCTCCCAGCGCGGGGCGGTCACCATCTGGCGGCGCAACTCCTCGCGGGCGTAACGGACATGCCGCGCCTCCTCGACGACATGGATGCGGGTCACGCCGCGCACCAGGGTCTGGACGCGCTCGTCGGGGAAGGTCAGCCGCTGCATCCAGTCGAGGATCTCCTCGCCGAGCAGCGTCGCCGCGAACGAACCGGGCGTCGTGGACACGGTCTTCAGGACGCGCGCCAGATTGTGGTAGCGGCGCGGCACCGGGTAGCAGGGCGCGCCGCCCCAGGTGATCATGCGGCCGAACATCATCGAGTGCCGGCACTCGTCGGCGATCTCGGTGAGCGCGTAGCGGACGTGGTTGCTGACCACCGGCTTGTCGTAGATGTGCCGGACCAGCAGCTGCATCAGGATGATCTCGAACCAGATGCCGAGCGAGGCCAGCGAGGCGGCCTCGTGGCGGGCCAGCTCCTGCCGCTGCTCCTGCGACATCCGCTTCCACATCGGGGTGTCGTAGAGGGAGAGCAGCTCGGGCGGCCAGAACCACTTGCCGTCCTCGGCCGCCGCGTCCCAGTCGAGCTCCTTGTCCGGGTCGAAGGAGTGCTTGGCCGAGGCCTCCAGCAGCCGTTCGGCGATCTGCTCGCGGTCGCGGAGCGGGCCGAGTGCGTCGCGGAGCAACTGCACATCGCGTTCGGTCACGGTCGTCATGGCTGGACGTACCTCTCCCAAGGGTTACCGACGGTCACCCACTATGAGACTGCCTGTCAGCAAGGCCGTCAATCCCTTGTGCGCGACTTGTTGACCCGGCGTCTACCAGCGTGTGAACCTGCCAACTGAGAAAGGTCCTGGGGGACTTACCGCAAGACCGCGAGGCGAAGGAGCCGTCCGTGTCGACACACGACCTCTACACCACCGCCCCCGAGCAGCCGCTGTGGACGGTGCCCGCCTCGGGTGCCGCCCGGTTCAGCTGGGACTACGACGACGGCCGTGAGCGGCTCCTCGCCCTGTACCAGAAGGGCAAGGACAAGCAGTGGGACGGCAACAAGCGCATCGACTGGAGCCTGGAGGTCGACCCCACCGACCCGCTCGGCACCCCCGACGAGGCCCTCACCCTGTACGGCACCCCGCACTGGGCGAAGATGACCGAGAAGGACCGGGGAGAGCTGCGCAAGCACTACACCTCCTGGCAGTTCAGCCAGTTCCTCCACGGTGAACAGGGCGCCATGGTCTGCGCGGCCCGCATCGTCGAGTCCGTCCCCGACCTGGACGCCAAGTTCTACTCCGCGACCCAGACCATGGACGAGGCGCGGCACGCGGAGATCTACGGCCGGTTCCTGCACGAGAAGATCGGGATGCTCTACCCGGTCAACGACAACCTCCAGGGGCTGCTCGGCGACACCCTCCGCGACTCGCGCTGGGACATGCCCTACCTCGGCATGCAGGTCCTCATCGAGGGCCTGGCCCTGGCCGCATTCGGCATGATCCGCGACACCACCACCAAGCCGCTGCCGAAGCAGATCCTCGCGTACGTCATGCAGGACGAGGCCCGCCATGTCGCCTTCGGCCGGATGGCGCTGCGCGACTACTACAAGCAGCTGAGCGACGCCGAACTGCGCGAGCGCGAGGAGTTCGTCATCGAGGGCTGCTACCTCATGCGCGACCGGCTCAGCGGTGTGGAGGTGCTGGAGAACTTCGGCATCGGCAAGCAGGAGGCGAAGGAGCTCTCCGAGCACTCGGAGTTCCTCCAGCTCTTCCGCAAGCTGCTGTTCAGCCGCATCGTCCCGTGCGTGAAGGACATCGGCCTGTGGGGCGAACGGCTCCAGAAGGCGTACGTCGACATGGGCGTCCTGGAGCTGGGCGACTCCAGCCTGGACCTCCTCATGGCGCAGGACGAGGAGATAGCCGAACAGCTGGACCGGGAGCGGTTCGCGGTGGAGGAGCAGGAGCGGGTGGCGGAGGTCGCCGAGGCCATCGCGGACGGCGGGGAGGGCCGGTAGGCCCGGAGCGGTCCGAACGGCGGCCCTACGTCAGGACCAGCCAGCGCCGGCCGTCGAGGAGTTCGCGTGCCGCGTCGAGATGACCGGCGTGGCACGCGGTCTCGGTGATGACGTGCAGCAGGACGTCCCGCAGGGTGTGCAGGTGCGGTGCGCCGAACTGGTCGTGGGGCCACCAGGCCAGGGGCGCACCGGCCGCCGCCGCGGTGACGACGGCGTCCGCGAGAGCGATCTCCGCGCGGTACCGGTCGAGGACCTCGGCGACCGTGACGCCGGGGTCCACCTGCCAGGCGTCGTCGATCTCGTCCAGGGCGGCGATCACGGTCGTGTCGCCCGTGAACACGGCACGGAACCAGAACCGTTCGACATCGAGCGCCAGATGCTGGACGAGGCCGAGACAGGTCCACCCGGACGGCAGCACGGGCAGCCGCAGCGCCTCCTCGTCGAGCCCTTCGAGGATGCCGAGGACGTGGCGGCGCTGGCCGTCCAGGGACGACAGGAGCGCGCGGATCTCGGCGTCCGTGGGACCGGGTGCGACGGTCGCGGCCGCTGTCGCGGGTCCGGGTGCGGCGGTCATCGCGCGATCTCCCGGACGTGGCCGCCCGGATCCCGGAAACCCGCGGTCCGGCTGCCCCGCGTCCGGTCCGCCGGGCTGTTCGGCAGGGTCGCTCCGCGGCCGGCCGGCACCTCGCGGCTGATGCTGCCGGGCCGGTCCGTCGTGCCGTTGGTCTCTGTCACGGTTGCAACGATCTACGAACGTTCCTGTCCTGTACAGGGGGCGGCGGCGTCCGCGGCGGTGCGGCGGAGGTCCGCCGGCCGCTCCATGCAGATCAGGTCCGGACGCTCGTCCCACGGCGGGACGACGGTGAAGCCCAACCGCTCGTACAGGGCGAGGGCACCGGTGCGCCACTGCCACACCGACAGCCGCACGGTGCGCACCCCCTCCCGCGCCGCGTGCGCGAGCGCGGCGTCCAGCAGCGCGGAGGCGACGCCCCGGCCGCGGTGCGCGGGGTCCGTCCACAGCCGCTTGATCTCCACCCGGCCGTCCACGGATGCGGTGACCACGACACAGCCGGTGGCGGTCTCCCCGTCCCGCGCGACGAACACGGTGGCGTCGGCGAACGCCCTGTCGGGGTCCTCGGCCTCCGCCCGGTAGCGCTCGGGCAGCGCGGCCGCGTCCGCGACGGGCCGGCCCTTCTCCGCCTCCGTCTGCAGGAGGTAGCCGGTGAGCATCGCGGACAGCCCGTCCACGGTGGAGAGGGCGCCGGCCGGAGCCCGGACGACGGCGGGACCACGTCGATCGTTCATGGCACCAGGATCACATGGGGCCGCGGCGGGCCGGGGCCGCGCGGTGGGCAGGCGGCATGGCCGAAATCCCGTGTACGGTCCGGGGCCGGCGGCGGGAGGATGGCCCCATGACCTCCACCACTGTCGCCCCGGACCTCGCCGCAGCCCGCCGCAGTCTCGAAGGGCTCGCGCTCGGGGACGCGTTCGGGGAGCGGTGGTTCCCCCTCTTCCGGGAGCCCAGGCAGGCGTACAACGAGATCAGGGCACGCCGCACCCCGCCCGAGCCGGTCTGGAACTGGACCGACGACACCGCGCTGGCCCGCGCCCTCCAGCGCGTGCTCGACGAGCACGGGCAGGTCGAACAGGACCGTCTCGCGCTGCTCTTCGCCCTCGCCTTCGAGGTCGATCCGGGCCGTGGTTACGGCCACGGCATGCACCTCCTGCTGCCCGCACTGCTGACCTCCCCTGCGGACTGGCGGACGCTGGCCCCCGAACTCTTCGAGGGCGGCAGCCTCGGCAACGGCGCCGCGATGCGGGTCGCCCCGCTCGGCGCGCGCTTCCACCGCGACGTCGGCTTCGCGGCCGCGCAGGCCGCCTTGCAGGCGGAGGTCACCCACGCCCACCCCGAGGGGATCGCCGGGGCGGTGGCGGTCGCGGTGGCCGCGGCGCTGGCGGTGCGCGGCGAGTTCACGCTCGCCCGAGTCGCCGGCCGGACCCCGGCGGGGGCGGTGCGGGAGGGACTGCTGCGGGCCGTGGACGTCCCCTTCGGCACCGAGCCGTGGAAGGCCGCCGACCTGCTCGGCAACGGGCAGCGCATCCGCTCCGACGACACCGTGCCGTTCGCGCTGTGGACCGCGGCCCGGCACCCGGACGATCTGGAGGCGGCGCTGTGGGCCACGGCCGAGGGGCTGGGGGACGTCGACACGACGTGTGCCATCACCGGCGGGGTCGTCGGTGCGGTCACGGGGGTCGAGGGGGTGCCGGCCGAGTGGCTGCGCCGCCGCGAGGCGCTGAGTTGAGGCGGGCGCGCGGCCCGCACCTGGGGCTCGAAAGGGCGTTCGCCCGCATGACGTAACTTGGGCGCCATGACCACGCCGCCGCCCCAGCCGCCGCAGGGCCCGTACGACCCGCAGCAGGGTCCGTACGGCCCTCCGCGACAAGGCCCGTACGTCCCGCCGCAGCAGCCCCCGCAGAACCCGTACGGCGGGCAGCCGGTGCCGGGGCAGCCGCCCTACGGCTATCCGCAGGCGCCGCCGCCCCAGCCCTGGGGCGGGCCCGCGTTCGGCGGTCCGGGGTTCCCCGGCATGCCGCCGCCGAAGCGGAGCCGGGCCGGACTGATCGCCGGGATCGTCGTCGGCGCCCTGGTGGTGGCCGGCGGCATCGCGTTCGGCGTCGCCCGGCTGGTGGACGCGGCGGACGACGGCGGACTCCCGGTGGCCGGGGGCTTCCCGGCGGCCGAGTACCGGCTGACCGTGCCCAGGACGCTGCTCGACGACGAGTACACGCTGGCGAAGGACCTCTCGTCGACCGAGGGACGGGAGATCGAGAAGACCTACGACCCGAGCATCCGTGACGCGAAGGCCGTCGTCACCCAGTACACCTCCGACAGCGGCGGCACCCTGGTCATCTCCGGCCTGTGGGGCCGCATCAAGGGACCGGAGTTCACCCGCGACAAGATCCTGGAGGGCGCGGCCGAGAACGACGGCATGACCATCGCCGTCCCCGCCCGGGAGTTCACCCCCGACGGGTACGGGATCACCGTGTCCTGCCAGGTCGTGCGGTCGAAGGAGGGGGCCGTCAGCAGCACCCTCCCGATGTGCGCCTGGGGCGACGGCAACACCGCGTCCTTCGTCGCCGTCGTCACCGCCGAGACCGCGCTCCAGGACCCGGAGGAGGTCGACCTGGAGAAGGCCGCGCTGGACACTGCCAAGGTCAGGGCCGAGTCGCGCAAGCCGATAGCCGCGACCGAGGCCGGCTGACCGGGCGCCGCCCGCCGGGACCGCCCGTCACGGTCGTAGGGGGCCCAGCGCGTCCTCCACCGCACGGGCCATGGCGAGCAGCGCGGCGTCCGCGCCGCGGCGCGCCACCAGTTGGAGCCCGACCGGGCAGCCGTCCGGGGTGAATCCGGCGGGCACGCTCGCCGCCGGATGACCGCTCAGGTTGAACGCCCAGGTCAGCGCGGTGGAGTAGAGCCCGCCCGGACCGTCGTGGCCGTGCGGGCGGTTGGGGGTGACGGGCGTGAGGAGCAGCGGCGTGTCCGCGAAGAAGGCGTCGAGTCGGCGGTCGTTCTCGCGCCGGAGCTCCGCCAGGGACCGCGGCACCTCTCCGCTCCGTACGGCCTGCCAGGCCGCCCCCGGGTCCAGCAGCTCGCAGCCGCCGTCCACGAGCCGGACCACCCCCGCCGCGGTCAGCCGCCGTACCGCGCCCCGCACCACCGCCGCGACCTCCGGGTCGACGTCCGCGTACCCGAGGCCGGGGCTGTGGGCGGCGCGCAGGGGCAGCCCGGCCGGGGCCGGGGCGTAGCCGTCCAGGACGCAGCGCAGATACGTCTCCGCCTCCGCGGCCGACCGGGCGAGGACCCCGGCGGACGCGAGCCCCGAACGGTCGGGGGAGGGCAGCAGCCCGTTGGTCGTCTTCAGCCCGAACACCCCGCACCACGCGGCCGGGATCCGCACCGAACCCGCCCCGTCGCTGCCGGTCGCCAGCCCCACCAGATCCGCCGCGACCGCCACCGCGGAGCCCGCCGACGAACCGCCCGGCGTCCGGTCGGGACGCCACGGGTTGACCGTGCGGCCGTGGGCGCCGAGACCCCAGGTCTTCCAGTGCGTGCCGGGGCCGGGCACGGAGGTCGCGCCGACCGGTACGCCGCCGGCCGCGATCAGCCGGCGGGCGGCGTACGAGCGGATCCCGGCCGGTCCCTTCACCGCGAACGGCAGCCCCGCCAGGGGGAGCCGGGCCGCCCCGGGCACCCGGGCGAGCGCCTCGTCGCGCCACACATCGATGAAGGCACGGAGCCGCGGGTCCTCCCGCTCCACCGCGTCCAGCGCCTCCGCGACACTCCTGGGATCCGTCACCGGATCAGTCTTCCAGCGCCTCCTCCATCACGGAACGGGCGATCGGGGCCGCGCTGCCGCCGCCGCTGATGTCGGCCCGGTCGGCGGCGGCGTCCTCGACGACCACGGCGACCGCGACGGCCGGCCTCGCGGAGCCCTCGGCCTGCGCCCATGAGATGAACCAGGCATACGGCATGCCGGAGTTGTCGATCCCGTGCTGCGCCGTGCCGGTCTTGCCGCCGACCGTCGCCCCGTCGATCGCCGCATTGGTGCCGGTGCCGTCCTGCACCACGTCGATCATCATCCGGCGCAGTTGCATCGCCGTCATCGGGTTCATCGCCCGGTGGTACGAACGCGAGCCGGTGGTGCGGACGGTGGAGCCGCTGTGGGTGGTCGTCCGGTCCACCAGGTGCGGGTACATGAGGTCGCCGCCGTTGGCCACGGCCGCGGCCACCATCGCCATCTGGAGCGGCGTCGCCGTCGTGTCGAACTGGCCGATCGCGGACTGGGCGAGCTGGTCGTCGCTCATCTCCGTGTCGAAGTTGCTCTTGGCCACCCCGGACGGGATCTTGAGCCCGGTGTCGTTGAAACCGAACTTCTCGACAGCGTCCACCATGCCGTCCAGACCGACCTCCACCCCGAGGTGCGCCATCACGGTGTTGCAGGAGACCCGGATCGCCTCGGCCAGGGAGGCCTTCTCGCAGCCGCTCGCCTCGTTGGGCAGCGTGGTCGTGGTGCCCGGCAGGACGTAGGGGGAGGGGGTGTCGGTCGCGTCGTCCGGATCGGTGACGACCTCGGCGTCCAGCGCCGCCGCGGCCGTCACGATCTTGAACGTGGAGCCGGGCGGATACGTCTGCCGGATCGCCCGGTTGAGCATCGGCTGCCTCGTGGACGCGTTGAGCTCGCGCCAGGCGTCGGTGACGGACGAACCGGTTCCGGACAGCCGCCCGGGGTCGTACGAGGGTGTCGAGACCAGGGCCAGGATCTTGCCGGTCGTCGGCTCGATGGCCGCGACCGCGCCCTTCCGTCCGCCGAGCCCCTCGTAGGCGGCCCGTTGCATCGAGTCCTTGATGGTGGTGACGACATCGCCGCCCGGCTGCCGGCTGCGGGTGATCTCGTTCCAGAAGGGGAGCGGGGCGAGCATGGAGTCGGTGCCGGAGAGGATCCCGTCCTCGGCGTTCTCGATCAGGGTGGTGCCGTACGTCTGCGAGGCGTACCCCGTCACCGGCGCGTACAGCGGGCCGTTGCGGTAGGTGCGTTCGTACGCGAGCTGCTCGCCGGTGTCCTTCGAGCCGGTGACGGACCGGCCGCCGACCAGGATGCTGCCGCGCGGCCGGTCGTAACGGTCGATCGTGGAGCGGCGGTTGGCGGAGTTGTCGTCGAGCTCGTCGGCGTCGAAGACCTGGACGCGGGCGGCGTTCACCAGCAGGGCCACGAGGAGCAGCAGACAGAACGCGGCGGCGCGCCGGATGTAGCGGATCACGGCCGGGCCTCCTGCGCGGTCGACGGGTACGGGTTCACTGCTCGTCCTCCAGGGCCGGTGCGACGACGCCGGTCTCCACCTCGTCGGGGTGGGGTCTGCGGGCCACGTCGCTGACCCGGATCAGCAGCGCCACGATGATCCAGTTGGTGACCACGGATGAGCCGCCCTGCGCGAGGAACGGCATCGCCATGCCCGTCAGGGGGATCAGCCCCATCACCCCGCCCGCGATCACGAACACCTGGAGCGCCAGGATCGAGGCGAGCCCGATCGACAGCAGCCGTCCGAACGCGTCGCGCAGGGCGAGCCCGGCCCGGTATCCCCGGGCCACCAGCAGGGCGTACAGCAGGAAGACGGCGGTCAGCCCGGTCAGGCCGAGCTCCTCGCCGGCCGTCGCCAGGATGAAGTCGGACTTGGCGGCGAAGCCGATGAGGATGGAGTGGCCGAGCCCCAGCCCGGTGCCGAGCATCCCGCCCGCGGCGAAGGCGAACAGCGACTGGGCGAGCTGCCCGGGGCCCCGGCCGGCGTCGATGGACGCGAACGGGTCGAGCCAGTCCTGCACCCGGCTGTGCACATGCGGTTCGAAGGAGCCGACGACGAACGCGCCGACAGCGGCCAGCAGCAGGCCGACGGCGATCCAGCCGGTCCTGCCGGTCGCCACGTACAGCAGGATCACGAAGAGGCCGAAGAACAGCAGCGAGGTCCCCAGGTCACGTTCCAGGACCAGGACACCGACGCTGAACAGCCAGATCGCGACGATCGGCCCGAGCACCCGCCCGGTGGGGAGCTGGAGCTTCCAGATCCTGCGGCCGGTGTACGCCAGGGCGTTGTGGTTCGCCGCGAGGTAGGCGGCGAAGAACACGGCGAGCAGGATCTTGGCGAACTCGCCGGGCTGGAAGGAGAATCCGCCGACCCGGATCCAGATCTTGGCGCCGTTCACCGCGGGGAAGAAGATCGGCACGATCATCAGGACGAGGGCGGCGGCGACGGACAGATACGCATAGCGCTGGAGCACCCGGTGGTCGCGCAGGAACACCACCACGGCGATGAAGAACGCGACGCCGAGCGTGGACCAGATCAGCTGGGTGGGGGCCGCCTGGTCCTTCGGGGTCTCCAGGTCGAGCCGGTAGATCAGCACCAGGCCCAGGCCGTTGAGCAGGACGGCGATGGGCAGCAGCAGCGGATCGGCGTACGGGGCGCGGAAGCGGACGGCGAGATGGGCGAGCAGGGCGAGCAGCCCGAGGCCGCCGCCGTATCCGGCGACATCGGGCGGGACCGCGTCGTCGTGGGCCAGGCCGACAGCGGCGTAGCCGTAGACGGAGATCAGGACGGCCCCGATGAGGAGCGAGAGTTCTACGCCGCGCCGCTTGGGCAGGCGCAGCTCGGGCGGGGGTGCGTCCGCCGTCGTTGCGGTCATGCCACGCAACGTAGCAAGACGTGGGGGTTATTTCCCTTATGTCATAGTGCGGAGGTTCGCGGGGTTCCGGGTGCCGTCCTGCGGTCGGATGCCCGTGGGTCCTATGCGGGTGGCTCGTCGTCATGGTCCAGGCGTACGTACTCCGGCAGCGTCAGCCGGGCCACCGCCCCGCCGTCCGGCGCGTTCTCGAAGACCAGCCCGGCGCCCATCACACCGGCCTGCCCGGTGGCGATGGTCAGCCCGAGGCCGTGCCCCTTGCCGCCGCCCTCCGTGCGGAAACGCTGCGGACCGCCCGCGGTCAGATACTCCGGGAAGCCGTCGCCGTGGTCGCGTACGGTCACCACCGGCCCGTCGACCGTCACCACCACCGGCGGGCGGCCGTGCCGGTGCGCGTTGCCGATCAGATTGCCGAGCACCCGCTCCAGCCGACGCCTGTCCGTCTCGACACGCACGGGCGGCCCGTCCGCCGCGTACCTGACCTCGGTGCCGGGCCCGAAGGTCCGCGCCACCCGCTCGGTGAGCGGCGCCAGTTCGTGCACGGCGAGATCGACCCGCTCGGTACGGGCGTCGAGCCGGGAGACCTCCAGCAGGTCCTCCGTCAGCGCGCGCATCGCCCGGACCCGGTCCTGCACCAGCTCCGACGGGCGGCCCGGCGGCAGCAGTTCGGCGGCGGCCGACAGACCGGTCAGCGGGGTGCGCAGCTCGTGCGCCACATCCGCGGTGAAGCGCTGCTCGGACACGAGTTTGCGCTGGAGCGTCGAGGCCATCGTGTCCAGTGCCCCCGCGACGATCGCCACCTCATCCTGCCGGCGCGCGGGGTCGGCCGTGCGGGGGTCGTTGACGCGGGCGTCCAGATCGCCCGCCCCGATCCGGCGGGCCACCCGCGCGGTCTGGTGCAGCCGCCGGGTGACCCGGGTGACGGAGAACGCGCCGACGAGCAGCGTGGCGCCGATCGCCAGCAGCGAGGAGCCGACGATCGCCCCGTCCAGGCCGTTGATCGTGCGGGCGCTCTGGCTGTAGTCGATCTGCGTCGCCAGCGCGTGCCCGTCGGCCGGGGCGGCGGCCCACATCGTGGGGCGGCCGAGGTGGTCGGCCACCATCGTGCCCCGCTTCCCGCCCACCGCCAGGGCGCGCAGCGACGCGGGCAGCCCCGGCGGATCGAGCCCGGAACGCGGCGGCAGCGCCTCGCCCGCCTCGTAGGCGGCGGTCACGTCCGTCAGCCTGAACAGTGCCTTCTCGCGGGCGTGACCGACGGTCTGCCGGGTGACGGCGGTGTGCACCAGGACGCCCAGCAGGGCGGCGAGCACGCAGCACATGACGGTGATGAAGACCGCGGACCTCCAGGTGAGCGTCGCGGTCCAGGCGGGCAGCCGCAGCCGCCGCCGGGAGGCGCGGACCGGGGGCTCGTCCGCCCGGCGGCGGCTCACCGGCGCTCCGCCGACACGGCCGCCGAGGGCGCCTCGGTGGGCAGGGCCGACGGGGTGGCGGCCGGCGGCGTGGATGCCGTCGCCGCGGGGCTCGGCCGCTCGGTCGCGGCGGGCCGCCGGCCGGGCTCGGCGCGCGGGGCCGTCCGCAGGATCTCGTCCTGCGTGGGCAGCATGGCGCGCTGCTGGTCGTCCCAGGACCAGGCCGTGCGGTACTGGTAGCCCGTGATGGCCGAGGGTGCCCGCATGATCAGGTCCCGGCCCGCCAGCTCCACGCTGATCACGGCGTCGGACGTGGACATGATCCGGGTGAGCCCGCTCGGCTCCGGCATGTAGACGCGTACGGAGAGCTGGCGGTCGGCCAGCTGGATGGCCAGGACCATCTCGTCCCGGCCGTCGCCCGTCAGATCGCGGAAGTACGGCGGCAGTACCGGGCAGGACTTCGGCGCGGTCCGGCAGGCGCGGATCCGCCGGACGGCCTCGGCCGGCAGCTCGGCCGTGCCGCTGGAGCGGTCCGCACGGGCGTTGAGCCCTGCCTGCACCACCGCCACGGGGTCCAGCCGGTGCACATCGCCGCCCGGCACCGTGATGCCGGGGATATGGGCGGTCTCGCCCTCGCCGTAGTCGTACGGGGCGGCGGAGGCGGGCGGCAGCTCCGGCCAGAGGCGGGCCGGACCGATCGCCGTAGGGACCTGCCCGGCGCTCCGCAGTTCGCCCCCGGTGCCGCAGCCGGCCAGCAGTGCGGCGCCGGCGACGGCCGCGAGGGCCACCGCCGTGCGGCGCTCCGCCCGGTGCCCGCTCCGGTGCTGCGGACGCATGTCTTCCTCCCTCTCCGACGGCCCGGGCGGTGCGTGCGCGCACGGCCCCGGCTCCGTAGACCTTATTCGGAGGGAAGTCTCTTATGTGTATTTAGTTCCGGCAGGGAGTCGGTGCGGATGCCGGTTCAGTGATGCCGGTTCAGTGCTGGTACGGGTTCTGGCCCTGCCCCTGCGCGCCCGGTGCGTGCCCCGGCTGCTGCTGGCCCTGGCCGAACGGATTCCCGTCACCGGCCGCCACGTGCTGGGCGAGCAGCTGATCGGCCTGCTCCTTGGGGATCTTCTGCTCACCGCCGCAGAAGGTGCACTGGGTGGCGTACTTCGTCGAGAAGGGGAACAGCGGCACGAAGAACAGCGTGAACTTCGTCACCCGCTTGCGCAGGGTGTGCGCGGCCGGATTCCCGCACCAGCCGCAGACCAGCGTCAGGACGGCCAGTTGGTAGAGATAGCCTCGCGTACCGAAAATGATCATGTCGTGGGTCCCTTCCCCGTATTCCCCAGGAGCGCCCGGCGGCAGAGCGCCAGCAGCTTTTCGTCCTCGTGTGTGTCGTGGCTGCCGTATCCGCCGTCCATCGCGTTGTGACGGCGTACGGAGGCGAGTTCGGCGTGCAGCACGTGTACCGCGTCCGACCCTGCCCCAGCAGCCCCCGTCCGCGCCAGGCATTCGGCCACCCGAACCCTGACATGACGGTTCTTCTCCCAGGCCGCGAGGAGTACCGGAACGGACTCCTCGGCCCGACCGGAAACCTCCCACAGTGCGATCGCCGCGTCCACCCGCAGCCACAGCTCCTCGTGGAGCAGCAGCGCCCGCAGCCGGGGCGCGGTCACCGCCGCGAGCGGGCCGAGCCGGCCCAGCGCGCTCGCCGCCGACCGCCGCTCGCGCGCGTGCTCCGCCTGGAGCCCCTCGATCAGGACCGGCAGCACGGCCCCGGCGTCCCCGTCGACGGCCCACAGCGCCTCGGCCGCCTCCGTGGCCGCCGCCGTGCCGGGGCGGCGGATCATCGCCCGCAGCTCGGGGACCGCGCAGTGCGCCGCGGGCCCGAACGAGCCGAGCGCCCGCAGCGCCGCCGTACGCAGCCACTCGCCCCGGTACTCCGGAGCCCCGCGCAGCACCCGCAGCACCTCGGGCGCCGCCTCGCCCGCCCGGAGCGCGGTCAGCCCGGCGAGCAGCGGGCTGGCCCGGTCGTACGCCCCCTCGTCGAGCCCGACCTCGCTCAGCCTGCGGCGCAGCAGTCCGGCCAGCGGCTCGGCGGCCGCGCCCAGATAACCGATGGCGAACCCCACGTCGTGCGGCACCTCGGGCCGCTCCAGGGCCGCCTCCAGCGCGGGCAGCGCGCGGGCGTCGCCGAGCCGGGCCAGGGCCTTCACCGCACTGCCCAGCCCCGGCGGCCCGCTGGCCCACTCCTTCACCCAGGCGCCCGGATCCGCCGAGACCCGGGCCGCCAGCGCGTCAGCGGCGGGTGCGGCCAGGCAGAAGAGCTCCTCCAGGACGTGCGAGGCGGCATCGGCGAGCTTCGGCTCGTGCGAGGCGAGCTGCTCGCCCACGAGCCGGACGAGCTCCCCGTAGGAACCGCGCCAGGCCCGGATCAGCCCGCTGCTCATCCGGACGGCGTCGATGCGCTGTCCGGAGTCGGGGCTGCGGAGCTGATCGGTCAGCAGCGCCGTGCGCTCGGCGACGCGGTCGTCCAGGCCGACGTGCAGGGTGCGCAGCAGGTCGGCGGCCCAGGGCGCCGTCCGCCCGGTCCGCTCCTCGGCTGCCGGCGCCCGCACCTGCCCCACCAGGGTCACCGGCGCGGCATCGGCAGCGGCGGGCTCGGGCTCGCCGTGCGCCGCGGCCGCGGTGCACGACGAGGTCTCGGAGGTCTCGCAGTCATCGGGGTCGGCGAGGCCGTCAGGGTCCTCGCGGACCTCGGGCACTTCGCCGGCTCCGGGCTCTCCCGGTGCGGAGCGCAGCTGCCGCAGCAGGCCCGACACCACCGTCACCACATCGCCCGGAAGCGACCGGGGCGCGCACCTGGCCAGCTGGGCCAGGGCCGCCAGCCGCAGCCCCGGCGGGTTCGCCTCCGCGGCCAGCCGGCTCAGCCAGTCGGCGATGGGGCCGGTCAGCGAACGGTGGCGCAGCCCGAGCCGCCCCGCCGCCTCGACCAGGGCGAGGCGCACCTCCTCGTCCCGTTCCACCGCCAGCCGCTCGCACAGCAGGGTCAGGACCCGCGCCGGATCGCCGTGCAGCGTGGCCAGGGCCAGCGGGGCGGAGACCCGCACCCCCGGGTCGTCGTCGGCCATCAGCGCGAAGAAGACGCCGGCGCCCGCGCTCACGGCAGCCGCCGCCATCGCGTAGTTCGCCGCGCCCTCGGCCTCGTCCTCGTCGATCTCGTCCTCGTCGAGGTCGATGCCGCCGATGCTGGTCAGCAGCTCGACGACGCTGCCGCGGTCCGGGACGGCCGGATCGACGACCAGCTCGAAGAGGAAGGGGATGCAGGCGAGCGTGCAGGCGTAGACGTCCCCCTGGTGGTGCACGGCCCCGTACATACCGTCCAGCGCGCCCTCGCGCTCCGCCGGATCGGCGGACGCGAGGCCCTGAAGCAGGCCCGGCACATCATCGGCAGGCCCGTAGGCATGCTCCATCGAGGCCCAGTCGACCTCGTCGATCCCCGCGAACACGCCATCGCCTCCCCACGGCTTTCACGATGCAGCGTCTGCGCAGAGTGTGCACCACCGCTCGGACAATCCACCTGCCGCACAGCGTCTTTTGCCCTTGAACATGACAACGCCTGCGGTGGTGCGGTATGCCCGCACCGGGAGCGCCAGGGGGGCAGCCCCCTACGGTGTGTCCGGAACCGGCCGTCCCCGCTCCGGCTCGGTGAGCGGTGCCAGCAGGTCGCCGTACCGCTCCAGCCGTTCCGCCATGTCGCCCGCCAGGAAGGTCAGCTCCGCTGGCCCGCGGCATGTCTCGATCTCCGCCCAGGTGACCGGCGCGGAGACGGACGGCTCGGTCCGCGCGCGCAGGGTGTAGGGGGTGGCGGTCGTCTTCGCGGCGGCGTTCTGGCTGAAATCGACGAACACCTTGCCGGGCCGCAGCGCCCGTCTCATCCGGTGCACCACAAGATCCGGAAGCTCGCCCTCCGCCTCGACGGCGAGCGTCTTCGCGTACGCCGACACCCGCTCGGACGCGGTGGGCTCCAGCGGGACGAGCAGATGCAGCCCCTTCGACCCGGAGGTCTTGCCGTACGCCTCCAGCCCGTCGGCCGCCAGCCGCTCGCGCAGCCAGAGCGCGACCCGGCAGCACTCCACGACCGTCGCGGGCGCCCCGGGGTCCAGGTCGAACACCAGCCGGTCGGCCAGCCCGGGCGCCCCGGCCCGCCACTGCGGGGTATGGAACTCCACCACCAGATTGGCCGCCCACATCAGTGAGGCGAGGTCCTGGACGACGACCTGTCGCGCCTGTTCGTTGTCGTGATGCGGCACCGGGGCGGTGTGTACCCAGGACGGCGTACCGGGCGGCGGGTTCTTGGTGAAGAACAGCTGCCCGTCAGGCCCGTCCGGATAGCGCAGGAAGGACAGCGGCCGGTCCCGCAGGTGCGCCAGCAGAGGCGCGGCCGCCGTGGCCGCGTAATAGTGCAGCACCTCGCCCTTGGTGGTGCCGGTGGCCGGATACAGCACCTTGTCCAGGTTGCTGAGCGACAGCCGCCGCCCCTCCACCACTGTGATCGGCGTCATACGATAAGAATCACACGAAAACTGGATCTATACGGGCGTAACGCATTTAAGGGGTGACCGGTGAGGTCCATATGGAACGGCGCCATCTCCTTCGGGCTGGTCAGCATCCCGATCAAGCTGGTCAACGCCACCGAGAACCACTCGATCTCCTTCCGCCAGATCCACGTCGCCGACGGTGGCCGGGTCCGCTACCGGAAGGTGTGCGAGCTGGACGGCGAGGAGGTGACCGCCGCCGACATCGGCAAGGCGTACGAGGACGCCGACGGCTCGATGATCCCGATCACCGACGAGGACCTCGGCTCGCTGCCGCTGCCCACCGCCAAGACGATCGAGATCGTCGCCTTCGTGCCCGCCGACTCCATCGACCCGCTCCAGATGGACGCGGCGTACTACCTCTCCGCCAACGGGGTACCGGCCGCCAAGCCGTACACCCTGCTGCGCGAGGCGCTGAAGCGGAGCCAGAAGGTCGCCCTCGCCAAGTACGCGCTGCGCGGCCGTGAACGGCTGGGCATGCTGCGGGTCGTCGACGACGTGATCGCGATGCACGGTCTGCTCTGGCCGGACGAGATCCGGGCTCCGGAAGGCGTCGCCCCGGAGAGTGACGTGACGGTCCGCGACGCCGAGCTCGACCTCGCGGACGCCCTGATGGACACGCTCGGCGAGGTCGACATGGACTCGCTGCACGACGACTACCGCGAGGCGGTCGAGGAACTCATCGCCGCCAAGGCCTCCGGCGAGACCCTGGAGCCGGCCGCGGCCGACGAGTCCGGCGGAAAGGTCATCGACCTCATCGCCGCGCTGGAGGGCAGCGTGCGGGCGGCCAAGGAGGCCCGCGGGGAGGAGTCCGGGGCGCGGGGGAAGGGGGCGGACGACGACGAGACCCCGGTCGCGAAGGTCACCTCGCTCTCGGACCGCGCGTCCTCGGGCGGCAAGGCGTCGGCCGGCAAGGCATCGACCTCCAAGGCCTCGGGCGGTACGCGCAGGACCCCGACGGGCAAGTCGGTGTCGCGCGCGTCGGCCGGTTCCGGCTCCGGTTCCGGCAAGTCCTCCGGGGCGAAGAAGTCCACGGCGGGGGCGCGGAAGCCGGCGGCCAAGAAGAGCGCGTCGAGCGGCGGGACCGGTGCGAAGAAGACCGCCGCCAAGGGGGCCGCCTCCAAGAAGACGGCGGCCAAGAAGCAGACGGCCGCGCAGCACACCCCGCGCAAGCGCGCCTCGGCCTGACCCCTCGGGTCAGCATTCCGCCTTCGCGCGGCCCCTCGAAGGCTTGCGCGGAGCCGTCGGCGTCCCTAAATTGAACACTGACCAATTGGTCAGTGTTCAATTCCGTGTCCAGGGGTGGGTTCGATGGCAGCCGACGGTGTGGTGGGGGCGGTACGGGCAGTGCCCGAAGCGGCGCGGAGCGGGCCCGGCCGCCGGGTGATCTGGGCGCTGGTCGGAGTGCTGCTGACTTCCTTCCTCAGCGCGCTCGACCAGACGATCGTGTCCGTCTCGGCCTTCCCGATCGCCACGGCCCTCGACCCGGCCGACGGGGTCCGGCTCATGCCCTGGCTGATCACCGCCTACATGCTGGGCTCGACCGCCACCCAGCCGCTCTACGGCAAGATCTCCGACCTGTACGGGGCGAAGAAGGTGTTCCTCGTCGCCGCCGGGATCTTCCTCGCCGCGTCCGCGCTGTGCGGCCTCGCCGGTTCGGTGGGGCAGCTCATCGCGTTCCGGGCGGTCCAGGGCATCGGGGCCGGCGGTCTCTACAGCGTCTCGCTGATCCTCCTGGCCCGGGCCGTACCGGCCCGCGACCGGGCGAAGTTCCAGGGCGTCGCCGGTCTGGTGATCGCGCTGGCGACCGTCGGCGGGCCGCTCGCCGGCGGATTCCTCACCGGCGACCACGCGCTGTTCGGCATCCACACCTCCTGGCGCTGGGTCTTCTACGTCAACCTGCCGATCGGGCTCGTCGGCATCGCCATGGTCGCGACCCTGCTGAAGCTGCCACCGGCCACCGGGCGGGGCGGCCACCGGATCGACTTCGCCGGTGCGCTGCTCGTCGTCGCCGCCACCTGCTCGCTGCTCCTGATGACCACCTGGGGCGGCGTGACGTACGCCTGGTCCGACCCGGCCGTCCTCGGTCTCGCCGCTGCCGGTGCGATCCTGCTCGGCCTGTTCGCCCGGTGGCAGACGAGGGCGGCCGAACCCCTGATGCCCCCGCCGATCTTCCGCGAGCGCACCGTGGCCGTGGCCGCCCCGATGCTCTTCGTCACCGGCTTCGCCCTGATGGGCGCGATCACCTACGCCGCGCTCTACCTCCAACTGGTCAAGGGCATGACCCCCACCGCGACCGGCCTCCGGCTCATGCCGATGATCGTCGGCATTCTGGTCGCCTCCATCGGCTCGGGCATCGTCATCTCCGCCCGCGACGGCCGGTACAAGATCTTCCCGGTGATCGGTACGGCGGTCGCCGCCGGCGGGCTCGGCGTGCTGGGCACGCTGCGTGCGGACAGCTCGTACGGGGTGCTCGCGACCGGACTGCTGCTGCTCGGCCTCGGTCTCGGCCTGCTGATGCAGGTGCTCGTCCAGGCGGTCCAGAACGCGGTGCCCGATCGCGATCTCGGTGCGGCCACGACCACCGCGACGTTCTTCCGGACGATGGGCCAGTCCTTCGGGGCAGCGGTCTTCGGGGCCGTGCTCACCAATCAGTTCGCCGCCCGTGTGGCCGAGAGCAGGGCGCCCGGACTGGCCGGCAGGGACATCACCCCCGAGACGCTGGCCGGCCTGCCGGAGCCCGCACGCGCGGCGGGGCTCGACGCCTTCACCGCCGCCCTCGGCGTGGTCTTCGTCAGCGCTGCGGCGATCATGCTGGTGGCCTTCCTCGTCTCCTTCCTCCTCAAGGAGATGAGACTGCGGGAGATCGACGACATCGACGCCGTCGCCAGTGAGATCGGCGACCGGGGGCTGTCGGACGGTGCCGCGGCGGGAGCCGATGATGGTGGGGCGCAGGGCTCGGGAGCAGCTGGGGTCCGTGATGAAGGAACGGAGGGGCGCGATGCCCCTGCAGCGGTCGGAAGTGGTGGACGCGGCGCTGACACTGCTCGATGACATCGGGCTCGACGCCCTGTCCACCCGCAGGCTCGCCACGGAACTCGGCGTGAGGCCCGGAGCCCTGTACTGGCACGTCAAGAACAAGCAGGACCTGCTGGACGCCCTCGCGGAGAAGATCCTCGGCGAACTCTCACCACCGGCCGACGGGGGCGACTGGCGGGAGACGGTCCGCGCCATGGCCGTGAACCTGCGTCAGGTGCTGCTCGCCCACCGGGACGCCGCCCGGCTCGTGGCCGGGTCCGCCTGGCTCGGCCCGAACCGGCTCGGCTTCGCCGACGGACTGATGGGCGTACTGCGCGGAACGGGCGCGCCCATCGCGGCGGTCGCCTACGGCTGCGACACGGTGCTGAGCTATGTGACGGGCTTCGCACTCCAGGAACAGGGCGAGTCGGACACCCCCACCGGTGAGGAATCCGTCCGCCGGAAACCGGCCCGCGGCGAGTCCGCCGGTCAGGAACCCGCCCCCTCGGAGCCCGCTTCCCCCGCCGGTGTCGCCACCGTCGCGTCCGGACCCGCTTCGCAGGCGCCCGACTTCGGACCGTTCCCGCACCTGGGCGCCTGGGTGGCGGAGTGGAACTCCGGTGTGCGGCAGGACACCTTCACCGCCGGTCTGGAGATCCTGATCGGCGGGCTGGACCGCTACCTCACCGCACGGACCGGCCACTGAGGCGGCCGCGACGCCCTCGTCCCCGCCACCGCCGTACCACGGACGGACCGAACGGCCGCCACGGGGCCCGATGCAGACCCCGCGACGGCCGTTCGGTCCGTCCTCGTGACGATGCGCCCCTGGCGCGCGGCTCAGCGCCGGCGGTAGGAGCTCACGTAGCCGGACGCCGGCGTGCCGACACCCGTCACGTCGTCGTACCCACGCACCGCCGACAGCGAGGCGTCCTTGCCCAGGCTCCGCACCGAGGTCCGCAGGCCGTCGGCCGCGTCGAACCCGTTGACGAAGTCCACCCGGGCGACGGCCAGGTCACGCCGGGACCCCAGCGGGTGGTCCGTCACGTCGTGGTACGCCCCGGAGCGGTAGCGGGCGTAGATCGCCGGGTTGGCGAAGCCGATCGGCCGGCCGCGCTGCGCCTGCTGTGCCAGGGCCTGGACACCGGCGATGACCGGGGCCGCCAGGGACGTGCCGCCGATGCGGTACTCGTCGTAGCCCAGCGAACCGTCGGGCAGCGTCTGCGTCTGGCCCACCAGGAAGCCGGTGTTGGGGTCCGCGACGGCCGCGATGTCCGGAGCGGTGCGCATCCGGGTCTTCCCGTTCGCCTTCGCCAGCGAGTCCGGCACGATGCCGCGCTGGTAGAACGGCTGCTTCACGGTGGAACTGGTGCCGCCGCCCGCGCCCGAGGTGTACGCCCCGGGGAAGTCGGTCCAGCTCCGGCCGTCCTCCGACAGGAGCGCGTTCGTCGTTCCCCAGCCGGTCTCCCACTGGTAGGTGTCGTGCTTGCCGACGGCCAGTGACGTGCCGCCGACCGAGGTCACCCACGCGGAGTTGGACGGGACGTCGATCTGCTTGGTGCCGGTGGACGCGACATTGTCGCCGTCGTCGCCCGAGGAGAAGTAGAAGCCGATTCCCTCGACCGCACCCATCTTGAACACCTGGTCGTAGGCGAGCGCCAGGTCAGGGGTCTGGTTGGCCTCGATGTCGCCCCAGGAGTTGGAGACGATGTCCGCGAGGCGGGAGTCGACGACCTTGTTCAGCGAGTCCAGCAGGTCGTTGTCGTAGCAGGACGCGCCGCCCACGTAGACGATGTCGGCAGCGGGCGCGACCGCGTGCACGGCCTCGACGTCGAGCGTCTCCTCGCCGTACCAGCCGGAGGCCCCGCACTCCTCGGTCTTCGTGTAGTCGTCCGGCAGCACCTGGCTGAGCTGCCCGCGCCGGTACGGTGCGTCGCCGTTGCGCCCGGCGTACTCGGCGGCGTCCTTCGCGATGGTGGGGGAGGCGTACGCGTCGGTGATCGCGACGGTCACCCCCTTGCCGGTGTAGCCTCCGGCCCCGTACGCGGCACGCAGCTGCTTTCCGGTGTACCCCTTGACCGCGTACGGCACCTTGGACCCGTACGCGCTCGGCAGGGTGGAGGCGGTCTTCGACCCGAAGTACGAGGAGAACGGCCCCGCGTTGCGGAACACGGCGTCCGGCGGCGGCAGCACCTCGTCATGGCTCGACTTGTGCGGTGCGTTGTCCAGACCGGAGACGGCGAGCACGGCATCGCTCAGCGCGGCGGGCACGGAGGCGGTGCCGGCCGGGGCCCGGAAGGTCCGGCCGCCCTTGCGGTAGTTGCGCAGCTGGGTGCCGAACGCCTTCTCGGCGGCGGCCACGTCACCGGTGGCGGAGACGTAGTGCAGGCTGCTGCCGGTGACCGTCAGTCCACTGGACTTCAGCCACTGGCTCACCCGGGCGACCTGCTCCTGCGTGGCCCCGAACCGCTCCTGTGCCTGCGCGGCGCTCAGATACTTCCCGTACGACGGCGACCGCGGGTCGGAAACGGCGGCGGCATACGCGGCCAGCCCCTTCGCGTCACGCCCGGCCAGATGGACCCGGACCGCGACCTTTCCGCTGTCGGCCGTGGCCCCCTGGTCGGCCGTGGCGGTCGCCCAGGCCGGCTTGGTGCCCTGCAGCGCGTCCCGGCCGCCCGGCGCGGAGTCCGCGCTGGCGTTGGGTATCCCGAGGGCGAGCGCACCGGCGAGCAGTGGCAGTGTCACTGCCATGCTCAGCCCGGCGCGTCGTCCGGCGCGGCTGATTCTCAACGTAACCCCCTGCGATGTGGGTCTCGCGTGTGGAGCATGTGCCGGATGATGTGCACATGTAATGCGCCACTCTGGCGAGGATCACCTCATGCATGGGGCATGCATTCGCCAAGAATCGGCCAAGGGCAGCCGCGTCGGCGTCAGTTGTCACCGAACCGCCGAAGATCCGCCTCCTTGCCCGCTACCTCCTCTATCTCCGTATGCGTCTGGCCGGTCACCTGAAGGAGACCGTGTCCGTCAGGCCGCCGCCGAAGGACGTCGACGTGGTCACGTAGGTGCAGCCGGTGTACCGGTAGCCGGGCTGGATCCTCGATCCGTCCGCGTAGCTGCTGACGAGGGCACCGGAACCTCCCGCGTCCACCCGGTGCTTGTACAGGAAGTGGTACTCGCCCGCGGGAAGCCGGAGCGTCGCGTGCGGGTAGTTCTTCCCCGTGTCCTTGCAGGCCCTCAGCGCACCGGACGACCATGTGTACGGCGTGCAGCTTCCGCAGCCTCCGATGGTCACCCGGCCCGTGACCGGCCCGGTGTACAGCACCTCCACCCCGTCCGGGGCGTCATTGGAGAGGACGAGCTCCATCCGGGCGCCGCCGGGCGTGCCCGTCGGAGGGAGCCGGCTGCCGGCCGCCGCCCGGGTGTCGGCTATCTCCGCGGCGATGGCGATGTCCCGCGCCCGCGCACGGCGTCCGTCCTTTCCGTAGGTGTCGGCGAACCCGGTCAGCGTCTTGCGGGCCTCCCCGAACCGCTTCTCCTTGAACTCGTCGAGCCCGCAGGCGTAGACACCGTCCCTGATCCCGCCGTCGGCCTGCGCGGCCAGCTTCGCGACCGCCTTGTCCGGCAATGACGCCGTCGCCGCGCGGAGCCCTCGCAGCTTCTCCGTGGCCGCGCAGGGACTGCCGCTGTCGCCCACCGCCGTCTTCTGCGCCGCTATCTCCTTCGAGACAGCGGGCCCGACCCGTCCGGCCTGCGGGGAGCCCGGGAACGTCCGCAGCAGATCGCCGAGCGCTCCGCCGTTCACCCCCGCCGCTCCGTCGTGCAACTGCGTGACCCCGCACGCGTACATCGATTCGGCCAGCGGCTCGTCGGGATACCGGACCAGGGCGCCGAGCAGCGCGGGATCGATCGCCTCGGGCACCGTCCGCAGATAGGTCAGCGGCTCGATGGCCTCGCAGTGCTTCTTCTGCCGGTACGGAGCCGCTATGGCCTTGTAGTACGCGTCCAGCCGCGCGGGCACGAGCTTTCCGGCCCGGGACCCGGCATGGTCCTCACCCAGCTCGCGGTAGACGGCGAGCGCCGAACGGTAGTCCTCCCGGGCCGCACCGAAGGCCTTGCCCGATGCGGCCTCGACCGTCCGGCCGCCCTCCTCCAGCCGGTCGAGGAGCATCCGCTCGACCGCCTCGTCCTGCGCGGAGCCGTACCAGACAGCACTGCCGGCGGGGACGGCCAGCAGCGCCAGGCCCGCAACCGCAGCCACCACCGGCCGCCACGACCCGCCCACCGCCGTGCGCCTCGCCGTCCACGCCCCGTCGGCCGCGGCGAGGGCCAGGACGAGGAGATAGCCGGTGACCAGGCCCCCGGACACTCCGCCGGGATCGGCGGGCAGCGCCGCGAACAGCAGCCAGCCCGTGGCGACCCAGCACAGAAGGGCCCGGAACCACCGCCCCAGCAGGACATAACCGAGCCCGAGACCACTGAGGTTGAGCAGGGCGGCAGCCACCGCACGCAGCGCCGCACCCGGCAGCACCTGCCCCGGTCCCCGCGCGGACCCCGGACCGCCCGGCGGCAACGGCGGACCCGGCGGTGGCGGTGGCTGTCCGGGTGGTGGCGGTGCCTGTCCGGCTGGTGGTGACGGTGGTTGGACCGGCCTGGCCGGCAACCCGTCCGGCCACACCGACGGTCCCTCGCGCCCCTGCGAATCCCCCCGCTGCTGATCCGGCGGCAGCCGATCCCACGGCTGCTGGTCCGGTGACTGCTGATTCCGCGGCCGCTGATTCCACGACCGCTGACCCTGATCCCCCGACTCCACACGGTCCCCCAACCGTCGAGCCACATTTCTGTCCCGGTGAATCTGCCCGTATCCCACCCCGCCCACTCGCCCGTGAAGGGGGATCAATCAGGACGGATGTTGACGCCCCAGCCACTTTGCCTGTCGGAGAGGGATGTCTACGGCCGCTGGGCACCGCCGCCCGGTAGGCTGCGGACTGCCGCGACTGGCGCGCGTCCCCCGCAGGGGGTGCTCAGTGGAATCGACCACGAGGGAGCGGCACACCCCGGGCCTGCCCGGGGGCATCATCGCCGGAGAGCCGTCCGCCTGGGCATCCGGGTCCACGCCGCAGCAATGCGACCGACCCGGGAGGATCCCCGTGACCACATCCGTACCTTCGCCTTCTTCCGTACCTTCACCCTCCGCGTCCCCCGCGTCCCCCGCGTCCCCCGCGTCCTCGCGCCCCCGCCACCCCGCGCTGGCGGCCGCCGATCCGGAACTCGCCGCGCTGGTGGCCGCCGAGGAGCAGCTCCAGGCCGACACCCTCCGCCTGATCCCCAGCGAGAACTACGTCTCCGCCGCCGTGCTCCAGGCATCCGGCACCGTCCTCCAGAACAAGTACTCCGAGGGCTACCCGGGCAAGCGGTACTACGAGGGCCAGCAGATCATCGACCAGGTCGAGACGCTCACCGTCGAACGGGCCAAGGCGCTCTTCGGCATGGAGCACGCCAATGTGCAGCCCTACTCGGGCTCCCCGGCCAACCTCGCCGTCTACCTGGCCTTCCTCAAGCCCGGCGACACCGTGCTGGGCATGTCGCTCCCCATGGGCGGCCACCTCACCCACGGGTGGGGTGTCTCCGCCACCGGGACCTGGTTCAACGGGGTCCAGTACGGGGTGCGGCGCGACACCGGACGCGTCGACCTGGACGAGGTGCGGGACCTGGCCCTCGCCGAGCGGCCCAAGCTGATCTTCTGCGGCGGCACGGCCGTCCCCCGCGAGATCGACTTCGCGGGGTTCGCCGAGATCGCCCGCGAGGTGGGCGCGGTCCTCGTCGCGGACATCGCCCACATCGCGGGCCTGATCGCCGGCGGCGCCCACCCCTCGCCCGCCCCGCACGTGGACGTCGTCTCCACCACCACCCACAAGACACTCCGCGGCCCGCGCGGCGCGATGCTGCTCAGCCGGGCCGAACACGCCCGCGCCCTCGACCGCGCCGTCTTCCCCGGCCTCCAGGGCGGCCCGCACAACCAGACCACCGCGGCCATCGGCGTGGCGCTGAACGAAGCCGCCACACCGGAGTTCCGCGGCTACGCACACGACGTGGTGACCAACGCCCGCACCCTGGGCGAGGAGCTGGCGGCCCGCGGCTTCGACCTCGTCTCCGGCGGCACCGACAACCACCTGCTGCTCATCGACCTCACCGGCAAGGACGTCCCCGGCAAGACGGCGGCCAAGGCGCTGGACCGGGCCGGCATCGTCGTGAACTACAACACCGTTCCGTACGACCCCCGCAAGCCGTTCGACCCCTCGGGCATCCGGATCGGGACCCCCGCCCTGACGTCACGGGGCATCCCCGCATCGGAGATGGCCGCGGTCGCGGGGTGGATCGACCGCGTGGTCGGGGCGGCCCGCACCGGCGACGAAGCCGTGGTGACCGCGGTCCGCGCCGAGGTGAAGGACCTGATGGACGGCTATCCGGCACCGGGGCTGCCGGTCGCCTGATGGTGAAGACCGTCCGCACGGCCTGGACTTGCGCCCCCAAGGGGCCGTCAGGACGGGCGCATTCCGCGGACGTGACCGGAGTTCGCGGTGAATGTGAAGTTCGACCAGGCACGCCACGGATCGTTGTCCGGAAGCTCCGAGCGGATGGCTTCGAGGCCACGACGCTCATGCGGGAACTCGGAATCCGTGACCGTTTCCCAGCGGCCTTCCTTCATGCGACGTCCCCGCCGTGCTTCATTCCCATGTGCCCGATTTGGCCAGTCTCTGTGCAGTCAACATAACGGCTGGCACCAGCGTGCCAGTCTGCGTGGACATAGCGGCTGCGATGGTGACGCGTGTCCTCCGAACGCCGAAGGTCGGGTGCCGCCGCCGGTGCGGAAGTCCTGGCACGCATGCGGCTGTAGACGTCTTGTCAGTGGCTTTAGTTAACCTGTCAATCATGAAGATGGAGAGCGGGGGGCAGACCCCCTACACGGGGGCTGAAGAGGCAGAGGGCGGGCGCGTCATGGAGGCTCCGGCAGGGGTTCAGTGGGTGCTCCAGCCGAGGGGCACGGCGCGCGTCCGGGGGCCGCAGCACTTCAGGCACTCCGTGCGCGAGGGCGTCCGCCTCGCACAGTACGAGCACGTTCTCGGCGCGGATGCCCAAGCGTTGCGGAATCTCTTCCCGACGGGTGTGGCACGGCTCTGGGGATCGACGCCCCCCGTGCGTGAAAAGTCCGAGAAAGTGACCGCGCTGGAGGGACGCCGGGCCGGCGACGAGGTGCTCTTCTACGCAGCCAAGAAATTCGTCGCCAAAGCGAGGATCCTCGGACTCTTCCACAACCAGCCGCTCGCCAAGGCCGTCTGGGGTGTGGACGACAAGGAGAAGACTTGGGAACACATCATGGCTCTGGGCGACATCGTGGAGCTCGATGTGCCGGCGGAACCCATTCTCAGAGGGCTTGACGTGCCCGTGCCGTTGCGCTCGCTGACGCTGGTGGGTGCTGAAGGACGGCGACGATTCCTGGGCATGGTCGACGCCTCGGCCCCCTCAGGAGGCGGCTTCCCGAGGCCTGGCATCGCCTTTCCGCGTCAAGGGGCGAAGCTGGGAAGGGATGACGTTTTCCGGGCGCTCTCCGGCTTGAGGACCCACATGAGGGGGCACCGCCCCTCGCGTCACAAACCCATCACCCTCCTGTGGGCCATCGGCCGTCTGGCTGCGGAACGGGACCGCATGGTGGGGTGGGAGACCTTCAGGGATGAGGTCGGACCCCTGCTGAAGGACTTCGGTCTCCCGGATTCAAACGTCACGCCCGAGTACCCCTTCTGCCGCCTGCGCAGCAGCGGCCTGTGGGACGTCGAGGGGATCGAGGGCCCGGACGCCACGCCGTCCCAGCTGACAGCGGTGCGCGCGGCCGCTGGATTCAACAGCGACGCGGCAAAGGTGCTTCGCCGCTCACTGGCCCGTGCCGACGCCATCGGCCTACTCTGTTCCACGTATCTCGGCGACGTCGACCGCGAGGAACTCCTGGAACGGGTGGGCCTTGCCGGGTATGCGACGGCCAGTGGGAAGCTCCCCGACAGCGGGGGCGGTAATGACCCAGTGCCCCGCCGTTCGGTCACCTCGTCACGACCCGACCGGGATCAGCAGCTCGTCGAAGACATCAAGGTGATGTACGGGCACGAATGCCAGGTGTGCGGGGCTCGCGTGGAGACGAGGTATAGCCACTACAGCGAGGCTGCGCACATCAGAGGCATCGGTGGGCCCCATAACGGTCCCGACGAGCTGTCCAACTTGTTGTGCCTCTGCCCCAACCACCACGTCGAATTCGACAGGCTCGCCATCTACATCGACGAGGACTGGGCGGTGAGACGGAACTCGACCGGTGACTTCGCCTACCAGCTCAAGAGGCAGGCCGACCATGAGATCAAGCCGGAACACCTCCGCTACCACCGCGGACTGTGCGGTCGGATCTGACGCAGAACCTGCTGAGTGTGGAAGCCGGAGAGAGCGCACCTCGCCGGCCTGTCACACGGGGCAGCGTTTGTGGCGGAGTGCGGCCACAAACGCCAAGACCCCGCTTCAGCATTTACGCTGATCGCGGGGTCTGTCAGGCACTTCCTGCGAAGTGCCCCCGGCAGGATTCGAACCTGCGCACCCGGCTCCGGAGGCCGATGCTCTATCCCCTGAGCTACGGGGGCGTATCGCTGTGTTGCTCTGCGACGGGTGAAACACTACCAGCTTCCGCCCGGTGCCCGTGAACAGGTATTTCCGCGCCGCCCGCCGGGGCGGCGGCGACGCCGTCCAGCTGCTCGTACACACATCCGGCCACGCGTCGCGCCATCCGTCCGGGGGCGGAAGTGGGCAAAACCCGGACGCAGCCCCTCCGCCCCGCCTACTCTCGAAGGGTGTCAGGGGCGTGCGGCCGCGTGCTTGTTGTCGACGACAACAAGGTCATCCGGCAGTTGATCAGGGTCAATCTCGAGCTTGAGGGCTTCGAGGTCGTGACCGCGGCCGATGGTGTCGAGTGTCTGGATCTGGTGCATCGGGTCCGTCCCGACGTGATCACACTCGATGTCGTCATGCCCCGGCTGGACGGGCTGCAGACGGCCACCCGGCTGCGCTCCGATCCACGGACCAAGCATCTGCCCCTGGCGGTCATCAGCGCCTGCACGCCGTACGAGGTGGACAACGGCGTGGCGGCCGGCGTCGACGCGTTCCTGGCGAAGCCCTTCGAGCCCAGCGAGCTGGTGCGGCTCGTCCGGCAGTTGATGGAGTGCGGGCGGCCGTCGGTGCTCGACGGGCGGCAGGGGGCCGGGCGGGCGGAGAGTGCCGCCGGCTGACCGGATGGCGAAACGCGTTCGCGAAAGGCCCCCCTCCCTCGCCTACGCTTGTCCCGTGACCCCCGCCGATCTCTCCGCGACCGTGCTGCACGCCGTGCGCCGCGCCGTGGACGAGCACGTCCTGCGCGCGCCCGTGCCCGCGCGCGTGCGAGTGGAGAGGACCCGGCCCGGCGGCCGCGGCGACTACGCCAGCGCCGTCGCCCTTCAGCTGGCCGGACCCGCCGCACTGACCGCGCGGGAAGTGGCCGAGATCCTCCGGGACCGGGTGGCCGGTGAGCCCGGGATCGGGCGGGTCGAGATCACCGGCCCCGGATTCCTGAACTTCACCCTCGACGCCACCGCCGACGTGCACGGCGCGCTGGTGGCCCGGGTGCGCGCACAGGGCCTGCGGTACGGGCACGGCGACGCCCGCGCCGGGGAACCGGTGCGATTGCGCCACGCCCGTGAGGTCCGGGCCGCCGTCACCGCTCATGCGGTGGGGGCGCTCGTACGGTCACAGGGTGCGCTCGTGCACGTCGCCTGTGACGAGGCGCCCGATCCGGACTGGGTGCGGCTGGGCATCAGCTACGAGGCCGGGGCACCGTCCGCCAAGGAGATCGCCGAGGCCGCCGGGATACGGCCCGTCCCCGCCGGCGCCACCGCCGGTGAGCTGCTCGGCCGGTTCGGTCCCGACGCGACGCGCTGGGGGCTGCTCCGCCCCGCCGGCCACGACCGCGCCCCCCTCGGGGACGGCCTCCTCGTCCAGGGCGAGGACAACCCGCTGTTCCTTGTCCGCTACGCACACGCCCGTACCCACGCGCTCACCCGCGGCGCGGCGCTCCTCGGCTTCACGAGCGCGCCCGGCGAGGAGACCGCCGAAACCAGCGCTGCCGAAACCCCCGGCGCCGAGGCGCTCGCGCTTCTCGCTCTCCTCGCCGACCACCCCGCCGTGCTCGCCGCCGCCGCACACCACCGTGCCCCCGACCGGCTGGCCCGGCACCTCGAAGCGGTCGCGCAGGCGTTCTTCGACTTCCACGACGCCGCGTCCCCGCTCCCCGTCGGGGACGAGAAACCCTCGGCCGCCCACCGCACCCGGCTCGCCCTTGCCGAAGCGACCGGGACGGTGCTGGCAGGCGGCCTGTCCCTGCTCGGCATCGACGCGCCCCCATACCTCTGAGAGACCCGAGAGAGCAGAGCAACACGATGAGCCGATCCGCACACCCCGCCGGGCCCCGTCACGCCGACGTCATGTCGGAGGGCCACTACTCCGCCCCCGCCGAGGACCTCAACGTCCTCGACGAGAAGGTCTGGTCCCGCACCGTCACCCGCGACGAGCACGGCGCCCTGACCGTCGGCGGTATCGAAGTGGCCCGGCTGGCCGAGGAGTTCGGCACCCCGGCCTACTTCCTCGACGAGGCCGACTTCCGGGCCCGCTGCCGCGCCTGGGCCGACGCGTTCGGCCCCGGTGCCGACGTCTTCTACGCGGGCAAGGCCTTCCTCTCCCGCGCGGTCGTGCGCTGGCTCCAGGAGGAGGGGCTCAACCTCGACGTCTGCTCCGGCGGTGAGCTGACCACCGCCCTGGACGCCGGGATGCCCGCCGAGCGCATCGCCTTCCACGGCAACAACAAGACGGTCGACGAGATCGAGCGGGCCATCACCGCCGGTGTCGGCCGGATCGTCCTCGACTCCTTCCAGGAGATCGTCCGCGTCGCCCACATCGCGCAGCGGCTCGGCCGGCGCCAGCCCGTGCAGATCCGGGTGACCGTCGGCGTCGAGGCCCACACCCACGAGTTCATCGCCACCGCGCACGAGGACCAGAAGTTCGGCATCGCGCTGGCCGGCGGACAGGCCGCCGAAGCCGTTCGCCGGGCGCTCACCCTCGACGGGCTCGAGCTCATCGGCATCCACTCGCACATCGGCTCGCAGATCTTCGACATGGCCGGCTTCGAGGTCTCCGCCCGGCGCGTGGTGCAGCTGCTGGCCGAGGTGCGCGACGAGCACGGCATCGAGCTGCCCGAGATCGACCTCGGCGGCGGCCTCGGCATCGCGTACACCTCCGACGACGACCCGCGCGAGCCGTACGAGATCGCCAAGGCGCTCGGCGACATCGTGACCCGCGAGTGCGAGGGCGCCGGACTGGCCACCCCGCGGATCTCCGTCGAGCCGGGCCGCGCCATCGTCGGACCGACCGCCTTCACGCTGTACGAGGTCGGCACCATCAAGCCCCTGGAGGGGCTGCGCACCTACGTCAGCGTCGACGGCGGCATGTCGGACAACATCCGCACCGCGCTGTACGACGCCGAGTACAGCGTCGCGCTCGTCTCGCGCACCTCGGACGCCGAACCGATGCTCGTCCGGGTCGTCGGCAAGCACTGCGAGAGCGGCGACATCGTGGTCAAGGACGCGTTCCTGCCGTCCGACCTGGCCCCCGGCGACCTGATCGCCGTCCCCGCCACCGGCGCGTACTGCCGCTCCATGGCGAGCAACTACAACCACGCCCTGCGACCGCCCGTCGTCGCCGTGCGTGACGGCCGGGCGAAGGTCATCGTCCGGCGCGAGACGGAGGAAGATCTCCTGCGTCTCGACGTCGGCTGATGACTTATTTCCGGGGGGACACCCCCGGACTCCCGTAAACATCTCAGGATCCGGACGGGTGACAGAATCGCCCGTCCGGTGAGTGAGACTGGTTCACACATCAGATGTAAAGGAAACGAGGTCGGATGATGCGTACGCGTCCGCTGAAGGTGGCGCTGCTGGGCTGTGGAGTGGTCGGCTCAGAGGTGGCCCGCATCATGACGACGCACGCCGACGACCTCGCCGCGCGCATCGGCGCACCGGTGGAGCTCGCCGGAGTCGCCGTGCGCCGGCCCTCCAAAGTGCGTGAGGGCATCGACCCCGCACTGGTCACCACCGATGCGACCGCCCTGGTCAAACGGGGCGACATCGACGTCGTCATCGAGGTCATCGGCGGCATCGAGCCCGCCCGCACCCTGATCACCACCGCCTTCGAGCACGGCGCGAGCGTCGTCTCCGCCAACAAGGCGCTGCTCGCCGAGGACGGCGCGGCCCTGCACGCCGCCGCCGAGCAGCACGGCCGGGACCTCTACTACGAGGCCGCCGTCGCCGGCGCCATCCCGCTCGTCCGGCCGCTGCGCGAGTCCCTCGCGGGCGACAAGGTCAACCGGGTCCTCGGCATCGTCAACGGCACCACGAACTTCATCCTCGACAAGATGGACACGAGCGGCGCCGGTTACTCCGAGGCGCTCGACGAGGCCACCGCCCTCGGCTACGCGGAGGCCGACCCGACCGCCGACGTCGAGGGCTTCGACGCCGCCGCCAAGGCCGCCATCCTCGCCGGAATCGCCTTCCACACCCGGGTGAGGATCGGCGACGTGCACCGCGAGGGCATCACCGAGGTCACCGCCGCCGACATCGCCTCCGCCCGCCGCATGGGCTGCACCGTCAAGCTCCTCGCCATCTGCGAGCGCGCCGCCGACGGGCAGTCGGTCACGGCCCGCGTGCACCCCGCGATGATCCCGCTCAGCCACCCGCTGGCCTCCGTCCGCGAGGCGTACAACGCGGTGTTCGTCGAGGCCGAGGCCGCCGGGCAGCTGATGTTCTACGGCCCCGGCGCCGGTGGCGCACCGACCGCTTCCGCGGTCCTCGGCGACCTCGTCGCGGTCTGCCGCAACAAACTCAACGAGGCCCCCGGCCCCGGTGAGTCCGCGTACACGCGTCTGCCGGTGAGCCCCATGGGCGACGTCGTCACGCGGTACCACATCAGCCTCGACGTGGCCGACAAGCCTGGCGTACTCGCCCAGGTCGCGACGGTCTTCGCCGAACAGGGCGTATCGATCGATACGGTCCGCCAGCAAGGCCGACAGGACGCACGCGGCGAGGCTTCGCTCGTCGTCGTCACCCACCGCGCGCCCGACGCAGCCCTTTCCGGGACCGTCGAGGCGCTGCGCAAGCTCGACACCGTGCGCGGTGTCGCCAGCATCATGCGTGTTGAAGGGGAGTAAGGACCCATGACCACCAAGGGCACCCACCAGTGGCGCGGCATCATCGAGGAGTACCGGGACCGTCTGCCGGTCACGAGCACAACGCCTGTCGTCACGCTCCGTGAGGGCGGTACGCCGCTCGTACCCGCTCAGGTCCTCTCCGAGCGCACGGGCTGCGAGGTGCACCTCAAGGTCGAGGGCGCCAACCCCACCGGGTCCTTCAAGGACCGCGGCATGACGATGGCCATCACCCGGGCCAAGGAGGAGGGCGCGCAGGCCGTCATCTGCGCCTCCACCGGCAACACCTCCGCCTCCGCCGCCGCGTACGCGGTGCGGGCCGGAATGGTCTGTGCCGTGCTCGTGCCGCAGGGCAAGATCGCGCTCGGCAAGATGGGCCAGGCGCTCGTCCACGGCGCCAAGATCCTCCAGGTCGACGGCAACTTCGACGACTGTCTGACGCTGGCCCGCTCGCTCTCGGACAACTACCCGGTGGCGCTGGTCAATTCGGTCAACCCGGTCCGCATCGAGGGCCAGAAGACCGCCGCCTTCGAGATCGTCGACGCGCTCGGCGACGCCCCGGACATCCACGTCCTCCCGGTCGGCAACGCGGGCAACATCACCGCGTACTGGAAGGGGTACACGGAGTACGCGGTCGACGGCCTGTCCACGCACAAGCCGCGGATGTGGGGCTTCCAGGCCTCCGGCTCCGCCCCCATCGTGCGCGGCGAGATCGTCAAGGACCCCTCGACGATCGCCACCGCCATCCGGATCGGCAACCCGGCCTCCTGGCAGTTCGCGCTCAACGCGCGCGACGAGTCGGGCGGCTTCATCGACGAGGTGACGGACCGGCAGATCCTGTCCGCCTACCGCCTGTTGGCCTCCCAGGAGGGCGTCTTCGTGGAGCCCGCGTCGGCCGCGTCCGTCGCCGGTCTGCTCAAGGCCGCCGAAGAGGGCAAGGTCGACCGCGGCCAGCGGATCGTCTGCACGGTCACGGGCAACGGCCTCAAGGACCCGGACTGGGCCGTCGCCGGCGCCCCCCAGCCGGTCACCGTCCCGGTCGACGCGGTCGCCGCCGCGGAGAAGCTGGGCCTCGCGTAGCGACACCCGCCGCAGCGCGGCCGCGCCCCCGGACCGGACCACCGTCCCCGGGCGCGGCCGCGGACGGTTCGTCGGAAAGAGCTCAAACGCCCCTTTTCGGGGCGGAGAGCGCATCGGAGGCGTGCGACACGCATCGTGCGCCTCCTGTGCGCCCTATGTCGGAGGAGAACCTTCCTTCGATAAGCTGTACCCAACCCGCCCCGCCTCATATGCCGGGGTGTCAGGGTCGTTGCGGCCGTCGGCTCATTCCCGGGGTCAGGCAATACCCGCCGCCGCAATCACCCCGAAGAATCCCCAAGAATCCCCAAACGACCGCAGACCCCCGGAAACCGCAGTCCCAGCAGAACCCGAAGAGCCGCACAGAGCCCCGAATACCTCGCAGCTCCTCGAATTCCCCGCCGCCTCACAAGGAGAGTCGTCAGAGCGATGGCCGGTCCCGCCTTCCGAGCCGCCGCCGTCCGGGTGCGCGTCCCCGCAACCAGTGCCAACCTGGGCCCGGGTTTCGACGCCCTCGGCCTGTCGCTGGGCCTGTACGACGACGTCGTCGTCCGCGTCGCCGACTCCGGACTGCACATCGACATCGCCGGCGAGGGCGCGGACACGCTGCCCCGCGACGAGAGCCACCTGCTCGTACGCTCCCTGCGCACGGCCTTCGACCTGCTCGGCGGACAGCCCCGCGGCCTGGAGATCGTCTGCGCCAACCGCATCCCGCACGGGCGCGGCCTCGGCTCCTCCTCCGCCGCCATCTGCGCCGGCATCGTCGCCGCCCGCGCCGTGACGACCGGCGGTGACGCCCGCCTCGACGACGCGGCCCTGCTGGAACTCGCCACCGAGATCGAGGGGCACCCGGACAATGTCGCGGCCTGTCTCCTCGGCGGATTCACACTCGCCTGGATGGACGGCGGATCTGCCCGCGCCATCAGGATGGATCCCTCGGATTCCATCGTTCCGGTGGTTTTCGTCCCCGGCAAGCCGGTACTCACCGAAACGGCGCGCGGACTGCTGCCGCGCAGCGTCCCGCACGTCGACGCGGCCTTCAACGCCGGCCGCGCCGCGCTGCTCGTCGAGGCCCTGACCAGGCGCCCCGAACTGCTGCTCACGGCCACCGAGGACCGGCTCCACCAGGAATACCGCGCCCCGGCGATGCCGCAGAGCGTGGAACTCGTGAACCGGCTGCGCGCCGACGGCGTCCCCGCGGTCATCTCCGGTGCCGGTCCGACCGTGCTGGCACTGGCCGAGGCGGGTGCGGCCGACAAGGTCGCACGCCTGGCGGGCGAGGGCTGGGCGGCCAACCGGCTCACTCTCGACGCCCAGGGCGCGAGTGTGCTGCCGCTCGCCCCTTAGGCGAGAAGTGATTGCCGGTGAATGAGAGGGGGAATGTTTGTTGGAGCCGGTAGTGTTAACCTCAAGTCTGCAACCGACGTCTATGTGGCGCGTTGCTTCGTGTCCCTTTCCGGGACCACCATTTCTTCCGGGAGCCTCCCCAACTGCCTGAGCAGCCTGCCTGAGCAGTTGCGAGCACGCTCCGGAACCGGCACGACACCCCTCGCTTGTCCAGGAGTGGGCCGAGCAGGGGGATGCTCGCGCCGGGCCCATGCACACGTTCATCTCTCCGCCGTACCTACCCGGCGGACCACCGCCCCGGCACGGTCCGCACCGAAGACCGCAGTCGGACAGCACAACCGGTCGCCGAGCCAGAAGGCCGACGTCCGCTCCAGGGAAGGACCCTTCGTGAGCGACACCACCGATCTGATGGGCGTGACTGCCGACAAGAGCGTCGACAGCGCCGCGCCCGCCGAAGGTGCTGCCACTGGCACCACCGCACGGCGCCGCCGCTCCGGCACCGGCCTTGACGGCATGGTCCTGGCCGAGCTGCAGCAGGTCGCGTCCGGCCTCGGCATCAAGGGCACTGCGCGGATGCGCAAGAGCCAGCTGATCGAGGTCATCAAGGAGGCCCAGGCCGGCTCCTCCGCCCCCAAGGCCAAGGCCGCCGCGGCCCCCGCCGAAGAGGCGGAGACCAAGCCGAAGCGCCGGGCCACCTCCAAGGCGCGCACCGGCGCCGGGGACGACACCCCGGCCGCCGCTCCCGCCGAGAAGGCCGCGGCCCAGCAGCAGATCGACATCCCCGGTCAGCCGGCCAGCGACGAGCCGCCCACGGGCGAGCGCCGTCGCCGCCGTGCGACCGCGCAGGCGGGCAGCCCGGACACCAAGGCGGACACCAAGGCGCAGGCCAAGGACCGCTCGCAGGACGAGCCGAAGCACGAGGCCGCTGCCGAGGACCGTTCCGAGTCCAAGGCCGAAGCCGCCGCGGACAACGCCGAGGGCCGTCGTGGCGACCGTCAGGACCGCGGACAGCGGGGCGAGCGCGGTGACCGCCGCGAGCGTCAGCGCGACCGCCGCGGCAAGGGCGACGAGCAGGGCGGTGGCCAGGGCGGCCAGCGCCAGCGCCAGGGCGGTCAGGGCGGTGGCCAGGGTGGCCAGAACCAGGGCAACCAGGGCAACCAGGGGCAGCAGGGCGGCGGCGGACCGCAGGACGACGGCTTCGACGACGAGGGCGGTCGCCGTGGCCGCCGCGGCCGCTACCGCGACCGCCGTGGCCGTCGCGGGCGTGACGACTTCGCGAGCGACGCACCGCCGGTCACCGACGACGACGTCCTGATCCCCGTCGCGGGCATCCTGGACATCCTCGACAACTACGCGTTCATCCGGACCTCCGGCTACCTGCCGGGCCCGAACGACGTGTACGTCTCGCTCGCCCAGGTCCGCAAGAACGGCCTGCGCAAGGGTGACCACGTCACCGGCGCGGTGCGCCAGCCCAAGGACGGCGAGCGCCGCGAGAAGTTCAACGCGCTGGTCCGCCTCGACTCGGTCAACGGCATGGCGCCCGAAACCGGCCGCGGCCGCCCGGAGTTCCAGAAGCTGACGCCGCTCTACCCGCAGGACCGGCTCCGCCTGGAGACCGACTCCAACGTCCTGACGACGCGGATCATCGACCTGGTCGCCCCCATCGGCAAGGGCCAGCGAGGCCTGATCGTGGCCCCGCCGAAGACCGGTAAGACCATGATCCTGCAGGCGATCGCCAACGCGATCACGGTCAACAGCCCCGAGTGCCACCTGATGGTCGTCCTGGTCGACGAGCGTCCGGAAGAGGTCACCGACATGCAGCGGTCGGTGAAGGGCGAGGTCATCTCCTCGACCTTCGACCGTCCCGCCGAGGACCACACCACCGTCGCCGAGCTGGCCATCGAGCGCGCCAAGCGTCTCGTCGAGCTGGGTCACGACGTGGTCGTCCTGCTGGACTCGATCACCCGTCTGGGACGCGCGTACAACCTCGCCGCCCCGGCCTCCGGCCGCATCCTGTCCGGTGGTGTCGACTCGACCGCGCTCTACCCGCCGAAGCGCTTCTTCGGTGCGGCGCGCAACATCGAGGACGGCGGCTCGCTGACCATCCTGGCCACCGCGCTCGTCGAGACCGGCTCGCGCATGGACGAGGTGATCTTCGAGGAGTTCAAGGGCACCGGCAACATGGAGCTCAAGCTCGACCGCAAGCTCTCCGACAAGCGCATCTTCCCCGCGGTGGACGTCGACGCGTCCAGCACCCGTAAGGAAGAAATCCTGCTCGGCAGCGACGAGTTGGCGATTACCTGGAAGCTGCGCCGGGTGCTCCACGCACTCGACCAGCAGCAGGCGATCGAGCTCCTCCTGGACCGGATGAAGAAGACCCAGTCCAACGCGGAGTTCCTGCTCCAGATCCAGAAGACGACACCGGCCCCGGGCAACAACGACTAGTCGAAGCCCCCGCAGCCGTACCCAGGGCCGCCCCCGCCACTTCGGTGCCGGGGGCGGCCCTGTGCCGTTGCCGGTCCGAGACCTTCGCCACACGGGCGGCGGGCCGTGCGACGCCGGCCGGTTGCCTGTATCCGGCAAGAAACCGCAGGTGAGCGCCGGATCACCGGCTGTTCCCGCACCCCGCGCACCGGCCCGCCGCTTACCCGGAGGCCACGGGTCCCTGTGCAACCCTTCTTGTCGCCGCCGCGTCGTAACCCAAGAGCGACACAGCGGCACTCAGACCCGCACACCACAGCAGGGGGTAGCCGGGAGCAGCCGAGGAACGAGGGAGACGGATGACCGAGCAGAGCGGGAGCGCCAGCCGAATACGGGCCACCGGCAAGCGCCGGAGGAAGCCGTCCGGTCGCCGCAGGGCGACCGTCATAGCCGCCTGGAGCCTGGCCGGCGTGGTCGTCGTGGGCGGAGCGGGGCTCGGCTACGCGTACGTCCACCTCAACGGCAATCTCAAGGCCGTCGACATCAACAACGCGCTGGGCAAGGACCGCCCCGACAACGTCGACAACGGCTCCGAGGACATCCTCGTCCTCGGCTCCGACTCCCGTTCCGGTGCCAACTCCCAGTACGGCGAGGACCAGGGCGGCGCGCGCTCCGACACCGCGATGGTCGTGCACGTCAACAAGGGCCACAAGACGGCGAGCGTCGTCTCCATCCCGCGCGACACCCTCGTCACCCGGCCCGAGTGCACGGGCGACGAGAGCGGACAGCCCGTCGCCGGGGAGCAGCGCGCGATGTTCAACACCGCGTACGAGGTCGGCGGACCGGCCTGCGCGGTCAAGACCGTCGAGTCGATGTCGGGGATCCGGATGGACCACTACATCGAGGTCGACTTCACCGGGTTCAAGAAGCTGGTCGACAAGCTCGGCGGTGTCGAGATCACCACCAAGCAGGCGATCAACGACCCCAAGAGCCATCTGAACCTCGAACCCGGCACCCACACACTGAACGGCGAGCAGTCGCTCGGCCTGGTCCGTACCCGCAAGAGCGTCGGCGACGGCAGCGACCTCGGCCGCATCCAGCTCCAGCAGGCCTTCATCAAGGCGCTGATGGAACAGGCCAAGAGCGTGGGCATCCTGAACGGCACCAAGCTCTACGGCATCGCGGACACCGCGACCAAGGCCATCACCACCGACTCCGACCTCGGCTCGGTCAAGGAGCTCGCGTCCTTCGCGAGCGGGCTCAAGGGGCTCGGCTCGAACGACGTCCACATGGTGACCCTGCCCGTCGAGTACGACCCGGCCGACCCGAACCGTGTCATTCCGCAGGAGAAGGCCGGCAAGCAGGTGTGGACGGCGCTCCTGAACGACCGGCCGATCCCCGCCTCCGCCACCGAGAAGTCGGCGGGCGACAAGGGCGACGCGGGCCAGATCGTCCAGTGATCCCGGACCGGACCGCACGGTGATCCCGGACGCCCGGGAATACTGGGCGGCCGACCCCCGTTTTGGGAGATACGGCCAGTCCTGGCAGACTGGTACGTCGGCCCCGGTTCACGGACGCGCAATCCGCGCGTACGACCCGGCGCCCTCCCGAACCTAGGAGAAACCCTTGAAGCGCGAGATCCACCCCCAGTACGTCGAGACCCAGGTCAGCTGCACCTGTGGCGCGTCGTTCACCACCCGGTCCACCCTGGACAGCGGCGCCATCCGTGCGGACGTCTGCTCCGAGTGCCACCCGTTCTACACGGGCAAGCAGAAGATCCTCGACACCGGTGGCCGTGTGGCCCGCTTCGAGGCCCGCTTCGGCAAGGCCGCCGGCTCCGCCAGCAAGTAGCGAGCCACTGCGCCGGTCCTTGGCGCCCTCTTTCCGGGGGCGCCGAGGCCGGCGTTTTTTCCGGCCGGGGTACGGACACCCCGTATCCCGCCCGGTCAGGCATCCGCCTGCCGGCAGGCACGACGAGCGAAGAAACCAGGAGCCCGAAGATGTTCGAGGCGGTCGAGGAACTGATCGGCGAACAGTCCGATCTCGAGAAGAAGCTCGCGGACCCCGCGGTCCACGCCGACCAGGCGAACGCGCGCAAGCTCAACAAGCGCTACGCCGAGCTGACTCCGATCGTCGCGACCTACCGCTCCTGGAAGCAGACCGGCGACGACATCGAGACCGCCCGCGAGTTCGCCGCCGACGACCCCGACTTCGCGGCCGAGGTCAAGGAACTGGAGAAGGAGCGCGAGGAGCTCACCGAGAAGCTCCGCCTCCTGCTCGTTCCCCGCGACCCCAGCGACGACAAGGACGTGCTCCTGGAGATCAAGGCGGGCGCGGGCGGCGACGAGTCCGCCCTGTTCGCCGGCGATCTGCTGCGCATGTACCTGCGCTACGCCGAGCGCGTCGGCTGGAAGACCGAGATCATCGACTCCACCGAGTCCGAGCTCGGCGGCTACAAGGACGTCCAGGTCGCCGTCAAGACCAAGGGCGGCAACGGGGCCACCGAGCCCGGCCAGGGCGTCTGGGCCCGGATGAAGTACGAGGGCGGCGTGCACCGCGTGCAGCGCGTGCCCTCCACCGAGTCCCAGGGCCGCATCCACACCTCGGCCGCCGGTGTGCTGGTCACGCCCGAGGCCGAGGAGGTCGACGTGGAGATCCACGCCAACGACCTGCGGATCGACGTCTACCGCTCGTCCGGCCCCGGCGGCCAGTCCGTCAACACCACCGACTCCGCGGTCCGCATCACGCACCTGCCCACCGGTGTCGTCGCCTCCTGCCAGAACGAGAAGAGCCAGCTCCAGAACAAGGAGCAGGCCATGCGTATCCTGCGGTCGAGGCTTCTCGCCGCGGCCCAGGAAGCCGCCGAGCAGGAAGCGTCCGACGTACGCCGCAGCCAGGTGCGAACGGTCGACCGGTCCGAGAAGATCCGTACGTACAACTTCCCGGAAAACCGGATCTCGGACCACCGCGTCGGCTTCAAGGCGTACAACTTGGACCAGGTGCTCGACGGGGATCTGGACGCGGTCATCCAGGCCTGTGTCGACGCCGACTCCGCAGCCAAGCTCGCCGCCGCATAAGCCTGAGCCCCACAGCCCCGCACCGCTCGTGAACCCGTACGGAGAACCGCGATGAACCTGCTGCTCGCCGAGGTGGCCCAGGCCACCCAGCGGCTGGCCGACGCCGGTGTCCCTTCGCCGCGATTCGACGCGGAGGAACTCGCCGCGTTCGTGCACGGCGTCAAGCGGGGCGAACTCCACAACGTGCCGGACACCGACTTCGACGCCCGCTACTGGGAGACCATCGCCCGGCGCGAGGCCCGCGAACCGCTCCAGCACATCACCGGACGCGCCTTCTTCCGCTATCTGGAGCTCCAGGTCGGACCCGGTGTCTTCGTGCCCAGGCCGGAGACCGAGTCGGTCGTCGGCTGGGCGATAGACGCCGTCCGCGCGATGGACGTCGTCGAGCCGCTGATCGTCGATCTCTGCACCGGATCGGGCGCCATCGCCCTCGCCATGGCCCAGGAGGTGCCGCGCTCGCGCGTGCACGCCGTGGAGCTGTCCGAGGACGCCCTCAAATGGACCAGGAAGAACGCCGAGGACTCCAGGGTCACCGTGCACCGCGGCGACGCCCTGACGGCCCTTCCCGAGCTCGACGGCCAGGTCGACCTGGTCATCTCCAACCCGCCGTACATCCCGCTCACCGAGTGGGAGTACGTGGCACCCGAGGCCCGTGACCACGACCCGGAGATGGCCCTCTTCTCCGGCGAGGACGGCCTCGACACCATCCGTGGCATCGAGCGCACCGCCCACCGTCTGCTGCGCCCCGGCGGCCTCGTCGTCATCGAGCACGCCGACACGCAGGGCGGCCAGGTTCCGTGGATCTTCACCGAGGAGCGTGGCTGGGCCGACGCGGCCGACCACCCCGACCTCAACAGGCGTCCCCGGTTCGCCACGGCCCGCAAGGCCATGCCGTGACCGGTGCAGACCACCCCTACCCGTACATGCTTGAGGAGGCCGGCTGATGGCACGGCGATACGACTGCAACGACGCCACGGACCGTACGACGGGTCTGCGCGAGGCCGCGTCCGCCGTCCGCCGCGGCGAACTGGTCGTGCTGCCCACCGACACCGTGTACGGGATCGGTGCGGACGCCTTCAGTTCCGAGGGCGTCGTCGACCTCCTGGCCGCCAAGGGCCGCGGCCGCAACATGCCCACGCCCGTCCTCATCGGCTCGCCGAACACCCTGCACGGCCTGGTCACCGACTTCTCGGAGCAGGCGTGGGAGCTGGTGGACGCCTTCTGGCCGGGCGCGCTGACGCTCGTGGCCAAGCACCAGCCGTCGCTCCAGTGGGACCTCGGTGACACCCGCGGCACCGTCGCGATCCGGATGCCGCTGCACCCGGTCGCCATCGAACTGCTCACGGAGGTCGGCCCGATGGCCGTCTCCAGCGCCAACCTCACCGGACACCCGTCTCCCGAGGACTGCGACGCTGCCCAGGAGATGCTCGGGGACTCCGTCTCCGTCTACCTCGACGGCGGCCCGACGCCGGGCATCGTCCCGTCCTCGATCGTCGACGTCACCGGCAAGGTGCCGGTCCTGCTGCGCGCCGGCGCGCTCTCCGCGGAGGAGCTGCGCAAGGTGGTACCCGACCTCGAGGTGGCCAATTGACCGCCCCTGAGGGGCGTGGCATAGCGGGGCAGACCGACACCTTCCGCATCCTCCACGTCAGCACCGGCAACGTCTGCCGCTCGCCCATCACCGAGCGGCTGACCCGCCATGCCCTCGTGGACCGCCTCGGCGACCCGCTGCAGGGCGGACTGATCGTGGAGAGCGCGGGCACCTGGGGGCACGAGGGCGCCCCGATGGAGGCCAACGCCGAGGTGGTGCTCGCCGACTTCGGCGCCGACGCCACCGGGTTCGTCGGCCGGGAGCTGCTGGACGAGCACGTGATCCGTGCCGACCTGGTGCTCACCGCCACCCGCGACCACCGGGCCCAGGTGATCTCGATGGGCCACTCCGCGGGACTGCGGACCTTCACGCTCAAGGAGTTCACCCGGCTGGTCCGGGCGATAGACCCCGCGACGCTGCCCGACGCGCGCGACGAGGGCGTCGTCGAACGCGCCCGCGCGCTGGTCCGCGCCGCCGCCGCGCTGCGCGGCTGGCTGCTGGCCCCGACCGCCGAGGCCGACGAGGTCTACGACCCGTACGGCGCGCCCATCACGTTCTTCCGGTCCGTCGGCGACGAGATCAACCAGGCGCTGGACCCGGTCGTCACCGCACTGACGGGCGTTTCGGCGCCGCGCTGAGGACCTGGCCGCCCCCGCCGCCCCGTACGGGCGCACGACGGCCCGCGACAGCGGGCAGCGGACCCCTCGCGGGCCTACATTGGAGCTGACGCCACCCCTCCCCAGGCCCGGAGCCCCCGATGCCGGTCACCACCGCTGCCGCACCCTCCGCCGTCGCCGCGCTGCCGCAGGACTTCGGCGCCCTGCTCCGGGAGGATCCGGAGATCGCCGACGTGCTGGCGGGGGAGTTGCGCCGGCAGTCCGAGACCCTTCAGCTGACCGCGGCGGAGAACTTCACCTCGCCCGCGGTACTGGCCGCCCTCGGCTCACCGCTCGCCAACAAGTACGCCGAGGGCTACCCCGGCGCCCGCCACCACGGCGGCTGCGAGCAGGCGGACGCCGCCGAACGCATCGCGATCCGCCGCGCCACCTCGCTCTTCGGCGCCGAGCACGCCAACGTCCAGCCCCACTCCGGATCGTCGGCCGTCCTCGCGGCGTACGCGGCGCTGCTGCGGCCCGGTGACACGGTCCTCGCGATGGGGCTCCCGTACGGCGGCCATCTCACCCATGGCTCGCCCGCCAACTTCTCCGGCCGCTGGTTCGAGTTCATCGGTTATGGGGTCGACTCCGAGAGCGGTCTGATCGACTACGACCAGGTCCGCACGCTGGCCCGCACGCACCGCCCCAAGGCGATCGTCAGCGGCTCGATCTCCTACCCGCGCCACCCCGACCACCAGCTGTTCCGGGAGATCTGCGACGAGGTGGGCGCCTACCTCATCGCCGACTCCGCGCACCCGATGGGGCTGATCGCCGGGGGAGCGGCGCCGAGCCCCGTGCCGTACGCGGACGTGGTCTGCGCGACCACGCACAAGGTGCTGCGCGGGCCGCGCGGCGGCATGATCCTGTGCGGCGCGGAACTGGCGGAGCGGATCGACCGCGCGGTCTTCCCCTTCACCCAGGGCGGCGCGCAGATGCACACGGTGGCCGCGAAGGCCGTCGCGTTCGGCGAGGCCGCGGCGCCGGCCTTCGCGGGGTACGCCCATCGGGTGGTGGCCCACGCCCGGGTGCTGGCGGCCGGTCTGGAGGCCGAGGGCTTCGACGTGACCACCGGTGGCACCGACACCCATCTGATCGTCGCCGACCCGGCCCCCCTCGGCGTCGACGGCCCCACCGCCCGGGCCCGGCTCGCCGCCGCGGGCCTGGTGCTGGACACCTGCGCCCTGCCGTACGGCGACGCCCGGGGCATCCGGCTCGGGACCGCGGCCGTCACCACCCAGGGCATGGACGACGCCGACATGGCCCGGCTCGCGGTGCTGTTCGGGGCCGCGGTGCGCGAGGAGGGCGACGTCCGTGCGGAGGTACGGGAGCTGGCGGCGGCGCACCCGCCGTACGCGGAGTCCTCCTGAAGTCGTAGCCGCATCGGGCATCGCCTGAAGTGGCAATTGTCGTTCCTGCGCCTCTCACAGAGGATGTTTTCGAACTGTTCGAAAACGACATGTGCCCATGGCATGGGCACAACAGGGGGAACGATGAGTCGCTGGAAGAACCTGTCCGCGGTGGCGATTTCCACCACCATGTTCTCCGTGCTGCTGGCGAGCGGCGCGCAGGCCGTGCCCCAGGACGCCGGGGCGAGCACCCAGGCGGTCAAGAGGGCGAGCATCAAGTGCACCAAGCCCGCAGGAAAGGTCACCAACTACTCCTGGGGCGACGGGAGCTACGACTCGGTCACGGTCTACTTCAACAACCACTGCAGCCACAAGGTCGGAGCCAAGCTCCACTTCGAGGCCGGCGGCGGCCAGAAGACCACCCGCTGTCTGACGACGAACGGTGGCACCAAGGGCAAGAAGAAGTTCAGCGTCACCCGCTACCACCTGAAGAAGATCACCAAGGGCTGCTGACACCCGCCCCGCACGAGGAGCGCCGACGGAGGCAATCCGTCGGCGCTCCTTTGCGGTTCGGATAATGCAACAGCGCAATGTCGGACCCCTCACGTAGGCTGACGGCCGGAAATCAGCTACACGGACCACTGACCCGGTCTCTGACCAAGCCGGGTCCTTTGCCGAGGGGGATTGTTGAGGAACTCCGATATACCTGTTATGCCGGAAAAGTCGGTCACGGGATTACCGGAACGTGACCTCGATCTGTCACGGCTGACCGAGCGGGAGGCCGAGGTGTGGCTCCTGCTGGCCGACGGACAGCCGAACCGGATCCTGGCCCGCAGACTGGGTATCGCCGAACGGACTTTGCGAGCGCACATCACCAGTCTGACCAGAAAACTGGGCATCGGATCCCGTATCGAGGCCGCCCTGCTGGCCCTGCGTCACCGCGAGGGCGTGTCCTGAGCCCGGCCGGAGCGGCCCGGGCGGGGTGAGCCCGCACACAGCGGACGCATCCCGGCGGGCCCCTCCGGAGCAGGCCGGACCGCTCCGGAGGGACCGGCGCACGGTGAGGATGCGGTGCCCGTGGCCACCGTCCCGTCCTCGGCCCCTCCCGATGCGAATAGAGTGTCCGGGACCGACCGGCAACTTCCTGTGGGGCAGCCCGTGCGTGATTACCTGCTGACGCTCTGTGTCACGGCCGCGGTGACCTACCTGCTCACCGGCCCGGTGCGTAAGTTCGCCATCGCGGTCGGGGCGATGCCCGCGATCCGTGCGCGGGACGTCCACCGCGAACCGACACCGAGGCTCGGCGGCATCGCCATGTTCGGCGGGCTGTGCGCGGGACTGATCGTCGCCAATCACCTGGCCAACCTGGACGGGGTCTTCGAGCTCTCCAGCGAGCCGCGGGCGCTGCTCTCCGGAGCGGCGCTGATCTGGCTGATCGGCGTCCTGGACGACAAGTTCGAGATCGACGCCCTGATCAAACTGGGCGGGCAGATGATCGCCGCGGCGGTCATGGTCCTCCAGGGCCTCACGATCCTGTGGCTGCCGATCCCCGGCGTCGGCACCGTCGCGCTCACCCCCTGGCAGGGCACGCTGCTCACGGTCGCGCTGGTCGTCATCACGATCAACGCGGTCAACTTCGTCGACGGACTGGACGGTCTGGCGGCGGGCATGGTCCTCATCGCGTCGGCCGCCTTCTTCCTCTACACGTACCGGCTCTGGTACGGGCACATGATCGAGGCGGCGGCCCCCGCGACGCTGTTCACGGCGATCCTGATGGGCATGTGCCTCGGCTTCCTGCCGCACAACATGCACCCGGCCCGGATCTTCATGGGGGACTCCGGCTCGATGCTGATCGGCCTCGTCCTGGCGGCGGGCGCGATCTCGGTGACCGGCCAGGTGGACCCGGACACGATGAAGATCTTCGAGGGCAGTGAGCGCCAGGCGACCCACGCGATGCTGCCCGTCTTCATCCCGCTGCTGCTGCCGCTGACCATCATCGCGATCCCGGCGGCCGACCTGGTGCTGGCGATCGTGCGGCGTACCTGGAACGGGCAGTCGCCGTTCGCGGCGGACCGCGGCCATCTGCACCACCGGCTGCTGGAGATCGGCCATTCGCACAGCCGGTCGGTGCTGATCATGTACTTCTGGTCGGCCCTGATCGCGTTCGGCGCGGTCGGATACTCGGTGCACTCGGCGTCCATGTGGATCGTCCTGGTGATCGTGGGGCTGAGCGCGCTGGGGCTGATCCTGCTCCTGATGCCCCGCTTCACGCCGCGCGCCCCGCGCTGGGCGGAACGCTTCGTGCCGCCCCGCTACCGCCGCCGGCGCCGCCGTGGGGCCGAGCCCTCCGGGGCGGAGCAGATCACCGGCGAGGAGAGCCAACAGGGGGCCCTGGATGCCCAGATGGGGCAGGAGGGGCCGGAACCGGCGCCGCAGGCCCCGATCGCGGCGGGGGTGTCCGGCGTCAACGGCGCGACCGCGATCGGCCCTCGTTCGCGTTTCGCGGACCGGCGGAAGGCCGGTTCGACGCGTCGATGATTCGGGCACCAAGGGGCATTACCAGACAAGTCGTTGAGTTGTCTTGCTCACACGCGCGGATTAGCTCTCACGTGTGACAGCAAGCACACTTTCTAGGTAAAGACCTCATCAAATAGTTTGTGATACCGTTCACGAACCCGGTGGCAGAGCCGAAGGACCTGAGTAGCACGGTCCCTTGGGCCCGAGGCATCGACTCGCACCGGGCCTACGCTCGTCCATGACGACACACTGCCCACCCCCAGCAAGCGGAGCTGCCGCCATGCCGTCCAACGACGTCCGGACTCTCCTCCAGACCGCCGTACCCACCGCTGTCGCCGGCGCAGTCGCCGCCGCGATCAGCGGAGGCGTCGCCGGTGGCAAGGGAGCCCTGGGCGCGATCGTTGCGACGATCGTGGTCATCCTCTTCATGGGGATCGGACTGGTGGTCCTGCAACGGACCGCCCGGTCCATGCCTCACCTCTTCCAGGCGATGGGGCTCGCGCTCTACACGGCGCAGCTCCTGCTCCTGTTCATCTTCGTCGCCGTATTCAAGAACACCTCGCTGTTCAACCCGAAGGCCTTCGCGATCACTCTGGTCGTGACGACACTCGTGTGGATCGGCGCACAGGCGCGTGCGCACATGAAGGCCAAGATCCTTTACGTGGAACCCGAGTCGGACAAGGGCGAAAAGCCCAAGAAGCCGGGGTCCGCAGCGTGAAGGGTAGGGGCGGAATAAGTGCAGGTTCACGACCCTGCTATCGTCCGGTTCCAACTGCGGCACTGCGGGCGCGGGCATGTGAGCTGACGCCTGCACGATCGCGAGGCTCAAATGCCTGACTGCCGCTCACACATCCGAAACACCAGTCCAGTGCCGAACCGCGGCTGCGCGCCGCGCCGACACAACGAGGTTGCCGTACCTATGCGCCACGCTGAAGGAGCCCGCGGTGAGTGCTGACCCGACACAGGTGCTCGCCTTCGAGACCGATTGCCACCTCTTCTCCGGATGTGGCTTCGACGCACCCGGCTTGCATTCGTTCCTGTTCGAACCCCTCTGGGGCGATGCGGACAGCAACTTGTACTTCAACAAGACGATGCTGCTGGCCCTGCTCGGCTCGGTCATCATCGTTGGCTTCTTCTGGGCCGCTTTCCGTAAGCCGAAGCTGGTTCCCGGCAAGCTCCAGATGATCGCCGAGGCCGGATACGACTTCGTCCGCCGCGGCATCGTCTACGAGACGATCGGCAAGAAGGACGGCGAGAAGTACGTCCCGCTGATGGTCTCGCTGTTCTTCGTCATCTGGATGATGAACCTCTGGTCCATCATTCCGGTTGCCCAGTTCCCCGTGACGGCGATCATCTCGTACCCGGCGGCCCTCGCCGCGATCGTCTACGTCCTGTGGGTCGTCCTGACCTTCAAGAAGCACGGCTTCGTCGGCGCCTTCAAGAACTTCACGGGCTACGACAAGAGCCTCGGCGGGGTTCTGCCGCTCTCGATGACCATCGAGTTCTTCTCGAACCTCCTGGTCCGGCCGTTCACGCACGCGGTGCGACTGTTCGCGAACATGTTCGCGGGCCACACGCTCCTGCTGCTGTTCACGCTGGCCAGCTGGTACATGCTCAGCGGCATCGGGATCGCCTACGCAGGTGTCTCGTTCGTGATGGTCATCGTGATGACCGCCTTCGAGCTCTTCATCCAGGCTGTCCAGGCCTATGTGTTCGTGCTGCTGGCCTGCAGCTACATCCAGGGCGCTCTCGCCAAGGGCCACTGAGCACCCACCTCCTGAAGCACCCGGTGGCCAACCCCCACCGGACCAAGAAAGAGAAGGAAGAACCGGCATGTCTGCTCTCCAGACCCTCGCCGCCACCAGCGTCGAACTCAAGGGCAACCTCGGCTCGATCGGTTACGGCCTCGCTGCGATCGGCCCCGGCGTCGGCATCGGCATCATCTTCGGTAACGGCACCCAGGCGCTGGCCCGTCAGCCCGAGGCCGCCGGCCTCATCCGCGCCAACCAGATCCTCGGCTTCGCCTTCTGTGAGGCGCTCGCCCTGATCGGTCTGGTCATGCCGTTCGTCTACCCGACCTCCTGACCGGTCGCGAACAGCCCATTCGACGGAAGGCACTGACGTGAACCCCCTGGTTCAGCTCGCGGCGGAGGAAGCGGAAAACCCGCTCATTCCGCCGATCCCTGAGCTCGTCATTGGCCTCATCGCTTTCGTCATCGTCTTCGGCTTCCTCGCCAAGAAGCTCCTCCCGAACATCAACAAGGTTCTGGACGAGCGTCACGAGGCCATCCAAGGCGGGATCGACGAAGCCGATGCGGCCCGGACCGAGGCCCAGAGCGTTCTTGAGCAGTACAAGGCTCAGCTCGCCGAGGCCCGCCACGAAGCCGCTCGTATGCGCCAGGAGGCGCAGGAGCAGGGCGCCGTGATCCTGCAGGAAATGCGGGCCGAAGGCCAGCGCCAGCGCGACGAGATCGTCGCCGCCGGCCACGCGCAGATCGAGACCGACCGCAAGGCCGCGGCGTCCGCGCTGCGCCAGGACGTGGGCAAGCTCGCCACCGACCTGGCCGGCAAGCTCGTCGGCGAGTCCCTCGAGGACCACGCCCGGCAGAGCGGCACCGTCGACCGCTTCCTCGACGACCTCGAGGCGAAGGCCGAGGCCGTCCGATGAACAGCGCGAGCCGCGAGGCACTGGCTGCCGCACGCGAGCGCCTCGACGCACTGACCGACTCCACGTCGGTCGACGCGGCGAAGCTCGCCGAGGACCTGGCCGGCGTCACGGCGCTGCTGCACCGCGAGGTGTCGCTGCGCCGGGTCCTGACCGACCCGGCGCAGGCCGGCGAGGCCAGGGCCGAGCTGGCCGGACGGCTGCTGAGCGGTCAGGTGGGCGGCGAAGCCGTCGACCTGGTCTCCGGCATGGTCCGCTCGCGCTGGTCGCAGTCGCGTGACCTGGTCGACTCGGTCGAGGAGCTGGCGAACACCGCCGACCTCACCGCCGCGCAGCGCAGCGGAGACCTCGACGACGTCGAGGACGAGCTGTTCCGGTTCGGCCGGATCGTGGCATCGGACACCGGTCTGCGCGCCGCGCTCACCAGCCGGACCGCGACCCCCGCCGCCAAGGGCGAGCTGCTGCGCAGCCTGCTCGGCGGAAAGGCGCGGCCGACCACTGAGCGCGTCATCGTGCGGCTTGTCACCCAGCCCCGGGGACGTAGCCTGGAAGCGGGACTCGATGCCCTCTCCAAGCTCGCCGCGGAGCGTCGTGACCGTACGGTCGCCATCGTCACCTCGGCGGTGCCGCTCAGCGACCGGCAGAAGCAGCGCCTCGGCGCCGCCCTGGCGAAGATCTACGGCCGGCAGATGCACCTGAACCTGGACGTGGACCCCGAGGTCCTCGGCGGGATCGCGGTGCGGGTCGGCGACGAGGTCATCAACGGCACCATCGCGGAGCGCCTCGACGAGGCGACCCGTCGCATGGCCGGCTGACAGCCGCGCGGCGCAGAAACAGAACATAGCAAGACCAGCGGCCCGGTTGGGCCGTGCAGAAATTGCAGAAGATTCCTGGGGGTCGGCCCCCAGACCCCCTTAAGAAACTTCGGGCCCAACAAGGAGAGCAGGGAACCCAGATGGCGGAGCTCACGATCCGGCCGGAGGAGATCCGGGACGCGCTGGAGAACTTTGTCCAGTCGTACAAGCCGGACGCGGCCTCGCGCGAGGAGGTCGGTACGGTCAGCGTTGCCGGCGACGGCATCGCAAAGGTGGAGGGCCTGCCCTCCGCCATGGCGAACGAGCTGCTGAAGTTCGAGGACGGCACCCTCGGTCTCGCCCTCAACCTCGAGGAGCGCGAGATCGGTGCGATCGTCCTCGGCGAGTTCAGCGGTATCGAGGAGGGCCAGCCGGTGCAGCGCACCGGTGAGGTGCTCTCCGTCGGCGTCGGCGAGGGTTACCTCGGCCGCGTCGTCGACCCGCTCGGCAACCCGATCGACGGTCTCGGCGAGATCGCGACCGACGGCCGCCGCGCCCTCGAGCTGCAGGCCCCTGGCGTCATGGTCCGCAAGTCGGTGCACGAGCCGATGCAGACCGGCTACAAGGCCGTCGACGCCATGGTGCCGATCGGCCGCGGCCAGCGTCAGCTGATCATCGGTGACCGTCAGACGGGCAAGACCGCTCTGGCCGTCGACACGATCATCAACCAGCGCGACAACTGGCGCTCGGGCGACGTGAACAAGCAGGTGCGCTGCATCTACGTCGCCATCGGTCAGAAGGGCTCCACCATCGCCTCCGTGCGTGGTGCGCTCGAAGAGGCCGGTGCGCTGGAGTACACGACCATCGTCGCCGCCCCGGCGTCCGACCCGGCCGGCTTCAAGTACCTCGCGCCGTACACCGGTTCGGCCATCGGCCAGCACTGGATGTACGCGGGCAAGCACGTCCTCATCATCTTCGACGACCTCTCGAAGCAGGCCGACGCCTACCGCGCCGTGTCGCTTCTGCTGCGCCGTCCGCCGGGCCGTGAGGCCTACCCGGGCGACGTCTTCTACCTCCACTCGCGTCTGCTGGAGCGCTGCGCCAAGCTCTCCGACGACATGGGTGCCGGTTCGATGACGGGCCTCCCGATCGTCGAGACCAAGGCGAACGACGTGTCGGCGTTCATCCCGACCAACGTCATCTCCATCACCGACGGTCAGTGCTTCCTGGAGTCCGACCTGTTCAACGCCGGTCAGCGTCCGGCCCTGAACGTCGGTATCTCGGTCTCCCGCGTCGGTGGCTCCGCCCAGCACAAGGCCATGAAGCAGGTTTCCGGCCGGCTCCGCGTGGACCTCGCCCAGTACCGCGAGCTGGAGGCGTTCGCCGCCTTCGGTTCCGACCTGGACGCGGCCTCCAAGGCGTCGCTGGAGCGCGGCAAGCGCATGGTCGAGCTGCTGAAGCAGCCCCAGTACCAGCCGATCCCCGTCGAGGAGCAGGTCGTCTCCGTCTGGGCCGGCACCACCGGCAAGATGGACGACGTCCCGGTCGAGGACATCCGTCGCTTCGAGAGCGAGCTGCTGGAGTACATGCGCCGCGAGCGCAAGGACCTCCTGACCAGCATCGTCGAGGGCGGCAAGATGTCCGACGACACGCTGCAGTCGATCGCCGACGCGATCGCCGCGTTCAAGCAGCAGTTCGAGACCTCGGACGGCAAGCTTCTGGGCGAGGGCTGATCGATGGGCGCTCAGCTTCGCGTTTACAAGCGCCGCATCCGCTCCGTCACCGCCACGAAGAAGATCACCAAGGCGATGGAGATGATCGCCGCCTCGCGCATCGTCAAGGCGCAGCGCAAGGTGGCGGCCTCGATGCCGTACGCCACCGAGCTGAACCGTGCGGTCACCGCGGTGGCGACCGGCTCCACCACCAAGCACCCGCTGACCACCGAGGCCGAGTCCCCGGCCCGGGCCGCGATCCTGCTCGTCACGAGCGACCGCGGTCTGGCCGGCGGTTACTCCGCGAACGCCATCAAGGCCGCGGAGAAGCTGACCGAGCGGCTGCGCGGTGAGGGCAAGGAGGTCGTCACGTATGTGATCGGCCGCAAGGGTGTCGCCTACTACAACTTCCGCGAGCGCAAGGTCGCGGAGTCGTGGACCGGCTTCACCGACAGCCCGACGTACGCGGATGCGAAGCGGGCCGCCGCCCCGCTGATCGAGGCGGTCACTCTGGAGACCGCCGAGGGCGGCGTGGACGAGCTGCACATCGTCTTCACCGAGTTCGTCTCGATGATGACGCAGAACCCGGTGGACAACCGGATGCTGCCGCTCAGTCTCGACCTCACGAAGGACGAGGACGGCAAGGGAGAGATCCTGCCGCTGTTCGACTTCGAGCCGTCGGCGGAGGACGTCCTCGACGCCCTGCTTCCGCGGTACGTCGAGAGCCGGATCTACAACGCGCTGCTGCAGGCCGCTGCTTCCGAGCACGCTGCCCGCCGCCGCGCGATGAAGTCGGCCACCGACAACGCCGGGGAGCTCGTCAAGAGCCTCTCCCGGCTTGCCAACGCGGCCCGCCAGGCCGAAATCACCCAGGAAATCAGCGAGATCGTCGGTGGTGCCAGTGCGCTGGCCGACGCGACCGCGGGGAGTGACAAGTAATGACGACCACAGTTGAGACGGCCGTTGCCACGGGCCGCGTCGCCCGGGTCATCGGCCCGGTCGTCGACGTGGAGTTCCCCGTCGACGCGATGCCGGAGATCTACAACGCGCTGACCGTCCAGGTGGCCGACCCGGCCGAGGACGGCAAGCTCAAGAAGCTGACGCTCGAGGTCGCCCAGCACCTCGGCGACGGCGTGATCCGCGCGATCTCGATGCAGCCCACCGACGGTCTGGTCCGCCAGGCCCCGGTGACGGACACGGGCAACGGCATCACGGTGCCAGTCGGCGAGATGACCAAGGGCAAGGTGTTCAACACCCTTGGTGAGATCCTGAACAAGCCCGAGGCCGAGGCCGAGGTCACCGAGCGCTGGCCGATCCACCGCAAGGCGCCCAGCTTCGACCAGCTCGAGTCCAAGACCGAGATGTTCGAGACCGGCGTCAAGGTCATCGACCTTCTCACCCCGTACGTCAAGGGTGGAAAGATCGGTCTGTTCGGTGGTGCCGGTGTCGGCAAGACCGTGCTGATCCAGGAAATGATCTACCGCGTCGCCAACAACCACGACGGTGTGTCGGTGTTCGCGGGCGTCGGTGAGCGTACCCGTGAGGGCAACGACCTCATCGAGGAGATGGCCGAGTCCGGCGTCATCGACAAGACGGCGCTTGTCTTCGGTCAGATGGACGAGCCCCCGGGCACCCGTCTGCGGGTCGCGCTTGCCGGTCTGACCATGGCGGAGTACTTCCGCGATGTGCAGAAGCAGGACGTGCTCTTCTTCATCGACAACATCTTCCGGTACACCCAGGCCGGCTCCGAGGTGTCCACCCTGCTCGGCCGTATGCCGTCCGCGGTGGGTTACCAGCCGAACCTGGCCGACGAGATGGGTCTGCTGCAGGAGCGCATCACGTCGACCCGTGGTCACTCGATCACCTCGATGCAGGCGATCTACGTCCCCGCGGACGACCTGACCGACCCGGCTCCGGCCACCACCTTCGCCCACCTCGACGCGACGACGGTTCTCTCCCGTCCGATCTCCGAGAAGGGCATCTACCCGGCCGTGGACCCGCTGGACTCCACGTCCCGGATCCTGGACCCGCGCTACATCGCGCAGGACCACTACGACACCGCCATGCGTGTCAAGGGAATCCTGCAGAAGTACAAGGACCTCCAGGACATCATCGCCATTCTCGGTATGGACGAGCTCGGCGAGGAGGACAAGCTCACCGTCTTCCGCGCCCGTCGCATCGAGCGGTTCCTGTCGCAGAACACCCACGTCGCCAAGCAGTTCACCGGCGTGGACGGTTCGGACGTGCCGCTCGAGGAGTCGATCACCGCGTTCAACGCGATCGCCGACGGCGAGTACGACCACTTCCCCGAGCAGGCGTTCTTCATGTGCGGTGGCATCGAGGACCTCAAGGCCAACGCCAAGGAGCTCGGCGTCTCCTGAGCCTCCGGCTCACCGAGGGGGGCGGGTGCGTCCCGTCCCCCTCACCACGCCCCGTAGAATTGACCCAACACCCGGCATGACCGCCGGGTGGTGACCCGAGGAGCCACCCTTGGCTGCTGAGCTGCACGTCGAGCTGGTCGCCGCGGACCGCAGTGTCTGGTCCGGCGAGGCCACCCTGGTCGTCGCGCGCACCACGTCCGGCGACATCGGCGTCATGCCCGGTCACCAGCCGCTTCTGGGTGTGCTGGAATCGGGCCCGGTGACGATCCGTACGAGCGACGGTGCGACCGTCGTAGCCGCTGTGCACGGCGGTTTCATCTCGTTCGCCGACGACAAGCTCTCGCTGCTGGCGGAGATTGCCGAGCTGGCGGACGAGATCGATGTCGAGCGCGCAGAGCGTGCGCTCGAGCGTGCGAAGTCGGACACGGACGGCGCCGCCGAGCGTCGCGCCGATGTGCGACTGCGTGCGGTGGCGGTGCACTAGCCACCCCGCGCGATGTCTTTACCCTCAGCCGCGGCCCGTGCTGGAGACCCCTCCAGACCGTGTCGCGGCTGAGGCGATGCAGGTGCAGATGCGTGTGTGGCGGTATCCGTTTACTCGACGATGCGAGGAGGTCGGTGGAGATGTTCCTCGCGCTGTGGGTGGGCGGGCTGGTCGTCGCACTGGTCGCGGTGGGTCTCTTCGTCTTCGGTCTTCGCCGGCGGCTGATTCAGCGCTCCGGCGGGACCTTCGACTGCAGCCTGCGATGGAATGTGCCCGTGGAGCCCGATCTGTCGGGCAAGGGCTGGGTGTACGGCGTCGCCCGGTACAGCGGCGACAAGGTGAACTGGTTCCGGGTCTTCAGCTACTCCCCGCGTCCGCGCCGGGTGCTGGAGCGCTCCGCGATCGAGGTCGTCACCCGCCGGCTGCCCGAGGGCGAGGAGGAGCTCGCGCTCCTGTCCGACGCCATCGTGCTCGGCTGTCTCCACCGGGAGACCCGCCTGGAGCTGGCGATGAGCGAGGACGCCCTCACCGGATTCCTCGCCTGGCTGGAGGCGGCGCCTCCCGGCCAGCGGGTCAACGTGGCCTGAGGCCCGGGCCCCTTACAGACGAAAACCGGGGAGACAGGGGGCGGACCTGTCTCCCCGGTGCTTTTCGGGGTTACGCGATGCTTGCCGAAGCGGTGGGGACCGCTACTTCAGACCGTTGTTCATCGCGCTCACGAGTTCACCGTTGCTGGTGTCCCCGCTGAACTCCCAGAAGAACGCGCCTCCCAGACCCTGGTTCTTCGCCCAGGTCATCTTCGACGCGATGGTGGCGGGGGTGTCGTAGCTCCACCAGTTGGTGCCGCAGTGCGCGTACGCCGTGCCGGCGACCGTTCCGGTGGCGGGGCAGCTGTTCTTGAGGACCTTGTAGTCCTCGATGCCCGCCTCGTACGTGCCAGGGGCCGCGCCGGTGGCGGTGCCGCCGGGAGCGTCCTGGGTGACGCCGGTCCAGCCGCGGCCGTAGAAGCCGATGCCGAGCAGCAGCTTGGACGCCGGGACGCCCTGGGTCTTCAGCTTGGCGATGGCCTCGGAGGCGCTGAAGCCTGCCTTCGGGATGCCGGTGTACGGGTTGAGCGGGGAGTGCGGGGCCGTCGGGCCCTTCGCGTCCCAGGCGCCGAAGAAGTCGTACGTCATCACGTTGTACCAGTTCAGCGACTGCGCGGCGCCCGCGTAGTCGGCGGCGTCGATCTTGCCGCCCTGGGAGCCGTCGGCCGTGATGGCGGCGGTCACCAGGTTGTTGCTGCCGAACTTGGTGCGCAGCGCGGACGTGAGGGACTTCAGTGCGGCCGGGCCGCTGGTGTCACAGGTCAGACCGCAGGCGTTCGGGTACTCCCAGTCGATGTCGATGCCGTCGAAGACATCGGCCCAGCGCGGGTCCTCCACCAGGTCGTAGCAGGACTGGGCGAAGGCGGCCGGGTTCTGCGCGGCCTGGCCGAAGCCGCCGGACCAGGTCCAGCCGCCGAAGGACCACAGGACCTTGATGTGCGGGTACTTGGCCTTGAGCTTGCGCAGCTGGTTGAAGCTGCCGCGCAGCGGCTGGTCCCAGGTGTCGGCGACGCCGTCGACGGACTGGTCGGCGGTGTACGCCTTGTCGTAGTCGGCGTAGGAGTCACCGATCGTGCACTTGCCGCCGGTCACGTTGCCGAAGGCGTAGTTGATGTGCGTGATCTTCGCGGCGGAACCGGAGGTGTCCAGGTTCTTGACGTGGTAGTTGCGTCCGTAGACGCCCCACTCGGCGAAGTAGCCCAGGTTGACCTTGGAGCCGGTGCCGGGGTCGGTGCCTCCGCCGCCGGTGGTGTGCACCTTGACCGCGCCGCTGACCGGACCGGTCTGGTCGGCGGTGTCCCGGGCCTGCACGGTGTACGAGTAGGGGGTACCCGCGGTGAGGCCGGTGTTCGTGTACGTGGTGCCGGTGACCGTGGCGACGACCGCGCCGTCCCGCAGGACGTCGTAGTTCTTGATGCCCTTGTCGTCGGTGGCGGCGCTCCAGCTGATCTTCGCCGAGGTGTCGGTGACGGCGCTCGCGGTGGGGGTGCCCGGCGCGGAGGGGGCGTTGTCACCGGGGACACTGCCGCCGTCGCAGGAGGCGCCGTTCAGCTTGCAGCCGGAGGGGGCGCCGGCGCCGGTGCCGTTGAAGCCGAAGGAGACGCTGGCGCCCGGTGCGACCGAGCCGTTCCAGCCGAGGTTCTTGGCGGTCCAGTGGGTCCCGGAGCTGGTGACGGTGGCGTCCCAGGCGGAGCCCACGGCGGTGCCGGAGGGGAAGTCCCACTCGATGGTCCAGGAGCTGAGGGCGGTGGTACCGGTGTTCTTCACCGTCCACTGGCCCTCGAAGCCGCTGCCCCAGTCGGACTTCTTGACGTACGTGGCGGTCGCGGAGGTGGCGGCTTCGGCGGGGGAGGCCATGCCGACCATCGCGGCGAGCGGAAGGAGCAGTGCGGTGAGGCCCGCGACGGCTCTGGATCTGGTGGCTTTTCCGGCCCCGAATCTGAATCGGGTCCGGCGGGGGGTCTCAGTGCTCAACGGTGCTCCTCGGGTGAGGTCCGGACAAACGGGGGTGGTCCGTGGACTGCTGACCCTGCGCCGCCCTGAGCGTGCCCCGTCAGGGCACCCTCACCGCAGTGTGTCCGGTGAGATTAGGAAGGTCTGGACCAATCGTCAAGAGGTCCAGACCAAAGATCGGAGTGGGGCGCGCTTAAACCTCAGACGCCCAACTCCTGTGCCAGCACGGCCGCCTGAACCCTGCTGCGCAGTTCCAGCTTCCCCAGCAACCGGCTGACGTGCGTCTTCACCGTCGCCTCGGCCATCGACAGCCGCTCCGCGATCTCCGCGTTCGACAGCCCTTCGCCCAGGCAGCCGAGCACCTCCCGCTCGCGCCGGGTGAGGGCGTCGAGGACCGCCCGGTCGGCTCCTCCCGCCTGCCGGCCGGGCGCGCTGCCGGCGAACTCCGCGATCAGCCGGCGCGTCACCGACGGGGCGATCAGCCCCTCGCCGCGCGCCACCGTCCGCACCGCGTCCAGCAGTTGGCGCGCCTCGGTGTCCTTCAGCAGGAAGCCCGAGGCCCCGGCCCGCAGCGCGCCGAAGACGTACGCGTCCAGGTCGAAGGTCGTCAGCACCAGCACGTCCGCCAGCCGCTCCGCGACCACCTGCTTCGTCGCCGACACCCCGTCCAGCCGCGGCATCTGGATGTCCATCAGCACCAGATCCGGGCGCAGTTCACGGGCCAGCCGCACGGCCTCCTCGCCGTCGCCCGCCTCCCCGACGACCTCGATGTCCGGGGCGCTGCCCAGGATGAGCACGAGCCCCGCCCGTACGGCCGACTGGTCCTCGGCGACCAGAACCCGGATCGTCATGACCTCACCTTGCCTTCCCCGACGGGCAGTTCCGCCCGTACGCGCCAGAACTTCGTCCCGTCCCCGCTCTCCACCGCGCCCGCAGTGAACTCCCCGCCGAGCAGCGCCACCCGCTCCCGCATGCCCACCAGGCCGGCCCCCGACCCCGGCGCCCGCGGCCCCGGCCGCTCCCCGAGCACGCTGCTCACCTCCACCGTCAGCCGCCCGTCGGCCTGCCGCAGCCGCACCACGACCGGGCCCGGCGAGGCGTGTTTGAGCGCGTTGGTGAGGGACTCCTGGACGATGCGGTACGCGGCGAGCTCGACCGGCGCGGGCAGCCGGCCCCGCTCGGTGCGGGCGTCGTCCAGCGTGCAGGTCAGCCCGCTGGAGGCGGCGTTCGTCCGGTGCTGCTCGATGAGGGCGTCCAGCGAGCCGAGCGTGGGCGAGCTGCTCGGCTCCAGGTCCGCCGCCCCGGTGCGCAGAAGACCGATCAGGCGGCGCATTTCGGCCAGACCGTCGACGCTGTTCTCCCGGATCACCCCGAGGGCGTCGCGGGAGGTCGCCGGGTCGTCGATGGAGAGCGCGGCGGTGGAGTGGATGGCGATCGCGGAGAGGTGGTTGGCGACCATGTCGTGCAGTTCGCGGGCCATCCGGGCGCGTTCGGCGGTTACCGCCTGGGCGCGGTCCATCTCGGCCAGCAGCGCCGTCTGGTCGGCGCGCAGCCGGGCGGTCTCGGCGGCGTCCCGGTGGTTGCGCACGCTCACCCCGGTGATGGCGGGCACGAACGAGATCAGTCCGGTGACGATGCCGATGAGGAGCGCCTCGGCGTCCCGGAACCAGGCCAGGAAACCGATCGTGACCGTGACCGTGATCAGGAGCGTGGTCACCGGGATCCGCCGGGCGGCGGCCGGGGTGCCGTACAGCACGGCCGCGTACATCAGGTCGGTGAACATCAGGACCGTCGCCAGGTTCCCGGGCGTGAACTGGTCCGCGATCAGCGCGAGCGTGCCGATGACCAGGGCCGTCTGCGGCGCGCTCCGGCGCATCAGCTCCAGCGCCGACATCACGGCGAGCGGCAGGAGCGCGGTCCAGGGGGCGTCGAGGAGCCGGCCGTTCTGCATGTGCAGACCGAGCAGGGACAGGACCGCTCCGCCGAGCAGTCCGATGACGGCGATGAGGACGTCGTCGCGGTGGGGGCGGGCCGGGGAGAACACCCACCCATCCAACACGTCCGGCCCGCTCCGGTACGTCCGTACCGGGAGCGATCCGTCAGTACATCGAAGGATGCAGTGGTCTTTCGTCACCGGGGGCGATGAACCGGGGCGGAGCGGCGGCGAGGCTGGAGGGGAGCGAAAGGAAACGGACCGTGATCGTCACACTGATCGTTCTCTGCGAGATCGCCTTCTGGGTGCTGCTGGCCGCCGGGCTCGCTCTCCGCTACGTGGCGGGGAAGCCGCGTCTGGGCGCCGCCGTGCTGCTGTGCGAGCCGCTGCTGGAACTCGTCCTGCTGGTGGTGACGGCCGTCGACCTGAAGAACGGCGCCGCCCCGGACTGGAAGCACGGGCTCGCCGCGGTGTACGTCGGCTTCACGGTCGGACTCGGGCACTCCACGATCCGGTGGGTCGACGCCCGGGTCGCGCACCGCTTCGCGGGCGGCCCGCCGCCGGTGAAGCCGCCGAAGTACGGGACGGCGCGGGCCGTCCACGAGTGGCGGGTCGCCGGGCGGTGGACGGTGGCCGCGGCGACGGCGCTGGCACTGCTCCAGGCGGCCGTCTGGTACGTCGGGGGAGACGGGGACGTGGCCTCGCTGCGGTCCTGGCAGCGGACGATGCTCTTCGTGATCGGCATCAACCTGGTGATCGCGGCGAGCTACACGCTGTTCCCGAAGCGGGACCCGCACGGCGGGGCGAAGCGGGTGCCGGGCCCGCCCGGGTGAGGCCTTGTCCCCGCTCCCGGGCGGGCCGCTCTCAGCGCTCGCCGCCCGGCACCCACAGCACGTCGCCTACCTCCTTGTTCGCCACCCGGGCCAGGATGAACAGCAGGTCGGAGAGCCGGTTGAGGTAGGTCGCCGTCAGCGGGTTCATCACCTCGCCGTGCACCTCGAACGCCGCCCAGGTCGACCGCTCCGCGCGCCGCACCACCGTGCACGCCTGGTGCAGCAGCGCGGCGCCCGGGGTGCCGCCCGGCAGGATGAAGCTGCGGAGCTTCTCCACCTGCTCCAGGAAGTGGTCGCAGTCCGCCTCCAGCTTGTCGACGTAGAACTGCTCGACGCGCAGCGGCGGGTACTCCGGTGCCTCGACGACGGGCGTCGACAGGTCCGCGCCCACGTCGAACAGGTCGTTCTGCACGCGGACGAGGACCTTCACCACGTCCTCGTCCAGCTGCCCGAGCGCGATGGCCGTACCGATGACGGCGTTGGCCTCGTTGGTGTCGGCGTACGCGGAGATCCGCAGATCGGTCTTGGCGGTCCGGCTCATGTCCCCCAGGGCGGTGGTGCCCTGGTCGCCGGTGCGGGTGTAGATGCGCGTCAGATTGACCATGCGGTCAGCCTAGTTACGCACCCGCCCTCCTGAAGACGCGTGTGCCCACTGTCACGGCGAGTGCCGAGAACCCGAGGGCGACCAGGACGCCGTACAGCATGTGCGCGGTGGCGTACGAGCCGGTGTACGCGTCCCGTACCGCGTCCACCAGATAGCGCAGCGGCGTGAGGTGCGACAGCACGTCCAGCCAGCCGGGCCCCAGCGTCATCGGCAGCATCAGCCCGGACAGCAGCATGGCCGGCACGGTCAGCGAGTTGATCACCGGCCCGAACTCCTGCGGGGTGGTGACCTTCATGGCCAGGGCGTACGAGAGCGAGGCCAGCGAGATGGTCAGCAGGCCGACGAAGGCGAAGCCGATCAGCACCCCGGGCAGTGGCGCGCGCAGTCCCATGAGCACGGCGGTGAGGACCAGCAGCACCGCCTGGAACATGAACAGCAGCGTGTCGCGCAGGACCCGGCCCAGCAGCAGGGCCATCCGGCTGACCGGGGTGACCCGCATCCGCTCCAGGACCCCGGTCGACTTGTCGATGATGAGGGCGAACCCGGCGAACGAGGCGCCGAACAGGCCCAGCTGGAGCAGCAGGCCGGGGACCAGCACCTGCCAGGAGTCGCCGGCCGGTCCGAGCGGCAGCCCGGTGAGCAGCGGGCCGAAGAAGAGCAGGTAGAGCAGCGGCATGAGGATGCCGAAGAGGATCTGGAACCGGGAGCGCAGGGTCTGGCGGGCATACCGCCCGAAGACGAGCGCGGTGTCGTGGAGAAGCATCGGATTCGATTCCTAGACGGCGACGGGGGCGGTGTCGGCGGGGGCGGGGGAGCGTCCGGTGATCGCCAGGAAGGCTTCCTGGAGCGAGGCGGAGGCCGAGCCCGCGTACCGCTCCTTGAGTGCGGCCGGTGTGCCCTCGGCGACCACCAGGCCGCCGTCGACCACGACGAGGCGGTCCGCGAGCGCGTCGGCCTCGTCGAGGTAGTGGGTGGTGAGCACGACGGTGGTGCCGTACGTGTCGCGCAGCCCGCGCACCAGCTCCCACAGATCGGTGCGGCTGCCCGGGTCCAGTCCGGTGGTCGGCTCGTCGAGGAAGAGCACCGCCGGGCGGTGGGTGAGGCCCATCGCGATGTCGAGCCGGCGCCGCTGGCCCCCGGAGAGCGTGGCCGTCCGGCGGTCGAGCAGTTCGGAGAGGCCCAGTTCGGCGGCGAGCTCCGCGGCCCGGGCGACGGCCGCGGCCTTGCCGAGGCGGTAGAGCCGGCCCTGGGTGACCAGCTCCTCCCGGACGGTGATGTGCGGGTCGACGCCGCCCGACTGGGCGACGTAGCCGCACTTCTCCCGGACGCCCGCCGGGTCCGCGAGCAGATCGCAGCCGGCCACGGTCGCCGCGCCGCCGGTGGGGGCGAGCAGCGTGGTGAGCATGCGCAGGGTGGTGGTCTTCCCGGCGCCGTTGGGGCCGAGGAGGCCGACGATCTCACCCGGCGCGACCGTCATGTCGATGGAACGGACGGCCTCCACCGGGCCGGTCCGGGAGTCGAAGGTCCGGGCGAGCCCGGCCGTACTGATGATTGGCATAGCGACCACAAAAACAGAGTCACTGAAAAATTGCAATGACACCAAATATTCAGGAACCCCAGAGGCGCCCTACGATGGGGCCATGGCTGAGGGACTCAGGGAGCGCAAGAAGCGCCGGACCAGGCAGCACCTCTCGGACGTGGCCACCGGTCTCTTCCTGGAACGCGGCTTCGACGACGTCACGATCGCGGAGATCGCCCGCGCCGCCGACGTCTCGGTCAACACGGTCTACAACTACTTCCCCACCAAGGAGGAGCTCTTCCTCGACCGCAGCCGCGGCATCGTCGACCGTCTCTCGCGGTACGTCAGGGGCCGCGACAAGGGGGAGTCCGCGGCCGACGCCGTCCTGCGCGAACTGCGCATCCAGGTGGAGGGCGTGTCGCCGACCGTCGGCCTGATGGAGGGTTACGAGAGCTTCATGCGCGTCATCGAGGGCGCCGACAGCCTCAAGGCCCGCCTCTGGCACGTACAGCAGGAAGCCCTCCAGCACCTGGAGGCGACACTCCAGGAGGAGTGCGGGACCGGGCCCGGCGACCGGGCCCCGGTCCTGGTGGCCGGCCAGCTCTCCTGGGTGCACAGCACGCTCATGGCGTACATCGGGCGCGAGATGGTCGCCGGCCGCAGACCCGCCGAGGTGTCCCGGGACGCCCTCGTCCTGCTCGACGACATCGAGGACCTGCTGGGCGAAGCGGTGCTCAACTACGCCCGGCGCGCCACCGAATGAGGCATCCCGGTGTGATGTCCGTCATTTGAGACGTGACGCGCATCTCTTCACGGCCCCAGCGCCCCTCACGGGTACTAACCTCCGCCGGAGAGCATGGAGCAACAACCGCTGAGAGAGCATAGGGGTGCCAACGTGGCCAGGAAGCTTGCCGTCATCGGCGCCGGACTCATGGGGTCCGGTATCGCGCAGGTCTCCGCCCAGGCGGGCTGGGACGTCGTGCTGCGTGATGTCACCGACGCGGCCCTGACACGTGGCCGTGACGGCATCAAGGCCTCCTACGACAAGTTCGTCTCGAAGGGCAGGCTCGCGGCCTCCGACGCCGAGGCGGCGCTCGCCCGCATCACCACGACCACCGATCTCGACGCGGTCTCCGACGCTGACATCGTCGTCGAGGCCGTCTTCGAGAAGCTGGAGGTGAAGCACGAGATCTTCCGGACCCTCGACAAGATCGTCCGGGACGACACCGTGCTCGCCTCCAACACCTCCGCCATCCCGATCACCAAGATCGCGGCCGTGACGGAGCGCCCGGAGCGCGTCGTCGGTGTGCACTTCTTCTCGCCGGTCCCGATGATGCAGCTCTGCGAACTCGTCCGCGGCTACAAGACCAGCGACGAAACCCTCGCCGCCGCGCGGGAGTTCGCCGAGTCGGTCGGCAAGACCTGCATCGTCGTCAACCGTGACGTGGCCGGCTTCGTCACCACCCGGCTGATCTCGGCGCTCGTCGTCGAGGCCGCCAAGCTGTACGAGTCGGGCGTCGCGTCGGCCGAGGACATCGACATCGCCTGCAAGCTCGGATTCGGCCACGCCATGGGGCCCCTCGCCACCGCGGACCTGACCGGCGTCGACATCCTGCTGCACGCCACCGGCAACATCTACACCGAGTCGCAGGACGAGAAGTTCGCCGCCCCGGAGCTGATGCGCCGGATGGTCGATGCAGGTGACATCGGCCGCAAGAGCGGGCAGGGCTTCTACACCTACTGATCGTTTTCGGTCCCCGGTCGCCTGATCTGCCGTCAGTCAGGACCGGGGCTCCGGGGGCCGTCCTCCGGAACCAGTGGATCCACAGGGGGATCCGCGGCGGGCCCCAGTCACTCCACGGAGTGAATTCGGTATCGGTTCGCTTACAGACGGCAACTTCCCTGTCGTTGCCGCAGTCAGTTGGGGCAAGAGACAGTTTCAGACAGACCGACCGTGCCACGGAGCATTCCAGGGGAGCGCATATGCACATCAGGGGCGACCACGCCGAGCTGGTCGTCGGGGGCCGCCTCGATGTCCGAAGCGCGGCGGACGCCCGTACGGTCCTGCACTCGGCCCTCGACGACGGAGTCGGCGATCTGGTGCTCGACCTGACCGAGCTGGATTCGTGGGACGCCACCGGACTCGGCGTCATCATGGGCGCACACCGCCGGGCCGGCCGCGCCGGACGGCGGCTGGTGCTGCGCGGCGTACCGCCGCAGATGCAACGCCTGCTGGTGGCCACCCGACTCCACCGCATCCTGGCCATCGAGGGCGGAATCGCCGCCGAATCCCTGCCGCGCGTCTGAGGACGCCCGGCGGCGGGTGCCCGTAAGGGCGTCCGTCCGGGCCGCCGCCCGAAGCCGCACAATCCTCACGAGACCGTGATCTGTGGGGCGGCGCGGCACCCCGGATGTTCGTAGATACTGTGCGAAGGTTTAGGGTTCGGCCGTCTGCCGATTGACGGACCCACCTGGCGGACACCGGACCGGAAGCGACAGCTGGGCGTGTGAGGCCGGGAGGGGCAACCGTTCTCGACGCGTCTTGGGGGCTTTGGCGATGGACCCGACACACCGGGGGCCGGAAGAGTACGGCCACGACAGCAACGGCTTCGCCGAGGAAGCCGGCCGGCGCCGTCCTTCCCGGGATCCGCTGACTCCTGATTTCGGTCAGCAAACACCGCAACAGGTGCGCATCGTCCCGCTGATATCCGGCGACCTCCTGCTCACCGTCAACCCGGTCGACGGCAGCGAGGTCGAACCCTGCCCGCCCGGGGAGCAGCCCGCCGCACCGGTCCGGCGCACCCCCGCCGAGCGGGCCGACCGGGAGCGGGCCACCGCACCCCCCGTGCCGCCCGGCCCGCCCGTCCTCCGGCTCCCCCTGCTGCAGCGCGAGGAGATACGCGAGCAGCTCGTGCGCCTGCTGGCCCGCGGCCGCTCCGTACGGCTCACCGGACCGGCCGGTTCCGGCCGAAGCGCGCTGCTGAACGCCGTCGCCGCGGACTGTGCGGAACTCGCCCCCGACGGAGTCGTCCGGCTCAACGGCCACAAGCGGAACGTCACCGATCTCCTGTACGGACTCTTCGAGGCCGTCCACGACGCACCGCTGCACCGCCCGGACCGGGAGCTGCTGCTGGAGAAGCTGCGGTCCACCGGTGCCGTCGTCGTCCTCGACGACCTGGAGTTCGGCGGTGCCGCCCTGGACGAGCTCCTCGACGCGACGCCCGAATGCGCCTTCCTGCTCGCCACGACGCCCGACGTCGCCGCCCCCGGCCCGGACTCCCACCTCGAAGAGGTCCTCCTCGCCGGACTGGACCGGGCCGCCTCGATCGACCTGCTGGAGCGGGTGGTCGAGCGGAAGCTCACCGAGGAGGAGGCCAACTGGGCCGGAGACCTCTGGTTCGAGTCCGAGGGGCTGCCGCTGCGCTTCGTCCAGGCGGGCTCGCTGCTGCGCCAGCGCGACATGCTGCGCACCGACCCGACCGCGTACGACGAGTACGGCTATCTGGAGAACCGGCCCGCCGACGAGCCGCCGGCGGTGGAGGGCCCCGCCGACGCGGAGGCCACCGACGTCCCGCTGCCCAGCCTCGGCGAGGGCGCCGCGCCCGCCGCCCTGCTCGCATCGCGGCTGAGCGGCGCCGCCCGCGACACCCTGCGCTTCGCTGTCGGGCTCGCCGGCGAGGTGCCGCACCAGGCGCATCTGCCGGCGCTCGTGGGGGACACCCACGCCGACGCCGCGCTCGGCGAACTGGCCGGCTGCGGGCTGCTGTCCCCGGCCGGCTCCCGCTACCGGCTGGCCGCCGGGGTGCTCGCCCAGCTGGAGGCCGCCGGATACGGCGAGGACGCCACGGACCGGGCCCGCACGGTCGCCCAGCACTACGCCTGGTGGTCCGGACACCCGTCGGTCACCCCCGCGCGGGTGGTGGCGGAGTCCGACGCGATCGTCGCGGCGATGGCCCAGCTGGTGCCGGGGGACGGGGCCGGACAGACCAGCGTCGCCGTCCTGCTGGCCCGCAGCGCCTCGCCCGCCTTCGCGGCCGGGCTGCACTGGAGCGCCTGGGAGCGGTCCCTGCGGATCGGCCAGGAGGCCGGCCGGATCGCCGGCGAGGTCGCCGAAGAGGCTTACTTCCACCACGAGTTGGGCGTCCTCGCCCTCTGTACCGGCAATCTCGACCGGGCCAGGGCCGAGCTGGAGACCTCCATCAGCATGCGCGGCGCGCTCGCCGACAAGTCCGGCGCGGTCGCCGGGCGGCGGGCACTCGCCCTGGTCGACGACCGCTCCGGCGGACCGGCGGGCGGTGCTCCGGCGGCCGACCTGATACCGGCGAACCCGTTCGAGCTGTCGCCGCCGCGCGGACTGCCGACCGTCATCCCCGTCTCGATGCCGCGGACGTTCCCGGACGAGCCCGCCGTCGTGTCCCGGCAGACCGCGCCGCTCGCCGCCGACACTGCGGGCGGCCGCTTCTCGGTCCTGGGCGGGGCCCGGCGCAATCTGGTCGCGGCCGGTGCGGGGGTGCTGCTGGCCGGTGTGCTCGGCACCGTGGTGACGCTCGGGCTCACCTCGAACAGTGACCCGCAGGGTGATCCCGGCGCCTCCACCGAGCAGTCGGTCACCGACGGCGGTGACACCGAGGAGGAGCTGCCGGCCGAGGAGCCGGCGGACGACGCGACGCCGTCCGCCAAGCCGTCGGGCTCGGCGTCCCCGTCCGCCCCCGGCCCCTCGGGCAGCGAGTCCGCGCCGGCGGGCGGAAGCGGGGCGTCGTCCCCGGGCACGACGGCTTCGGAGTCCTCTCCGTCGTCGCCGGGGGGCTCGTCCTCCGGTAAGCCGTCGCCCACGCGTACAACGACGAAGCCGACGCCGACGAAGTCGGAATCACCGCCGCCCAGCCCGTCGACGACGCCGCCGGATCCGAGTGATACGCCGTCGCCCACGGATCCGGAGACGACGGATCCGGCCGAGCCCGACTCGTCGGACTCGGCGAGCGGGCCCTCCGGGGCGAGCGCGAGTCCGTCGCTGACCTGAGCGGGGGCGCCCCCGGTGGGCGCCTCGTCCTCAATCGCCGGACGGGCTTGATGTGCGTGCGTGCCCGTCCGGCGGGGCCCGGTCTCCGGGGAGAGGGTTCCGTCCTCAAACGCCGGACGGGCTTGAGGAGACGTCCGTCCGGCCTTGAAGAGGCGCAGGACTTGAAGAGACGTCCGTCCCCGGCCTTGAAGACTCCCAGGACTTGAAGAGACGTCCGGACGGCCTCGACGAGCCGGCCGTCCAGCGTGAACCGAGTGGGTCAGAACAGTCGGAGTTTGTCGTCCTCGATGCCGCGCATCGCGTCGTAGTCGAGGACCACACAGCCGATGCCCCGGTCCGTCGCCAGCACGCGGGCCTGCGGCTTGATCTCCTGGGCGGCGAAGATGCCCTTCACGGGGGCGAGATGGGGGTCGCGGTTGAGCAGTTCCAGATAGCGGGTCAGCTGCTCCACACCGTCGATGTCGCCGCGCCTCTTGAGCTCGACGGCCACGGTCTGTCCGTCGGCGTCACGGCACAGGATGTCGACGGGGCCGATCGCGGTGAAGTACTCGCGGCGGATGAGGGTGTAGCCCTCGCCCAGTGTCTCGATCCGGTCGGCGAGCAGTTCCTGGAGGTGCGCCTCCACGCCGTCCTTGATCAGGCCCGGGTCGACACCCAGCTCGTGGGACGAGTCATGGAGGATTTCCTCCATGGTGATGATCAGTTTTTCGCCCGCCTTGTTCACCACGGTCCAGACACCTTCGGTGTCACCGGTGCCCTCCTTCAGGGTGCAGGGCGGCGACATCCAGTTGAGCGGTTTGTACGCCCTGTCGTCGGCGTGAATCGACACGCTCCCGTCCGCCTTCACCAGGATCAGACGGGGAGCGGAGGGCAGGTGGGCCGTGAGCCGGCCCGCGTAGTCCACGGAGCAGCGGGCGATGACGAGACGCATGGTCGGCAACGCTACTCGACGACGGGTGCTCGACGCGATTCACCCACCCGTCACTCCATCCCCGCCCCTGAGTGTCGCTTTCTGGCTTGCCCCTCTTTGAACCCCTTCGTTATTGGCCGGTTGTGTTCCCATTCTCCTGGTGCGGCCCGGACTGCGCCCTTAACGTGGATGCAGGAGGTCGCCGTGTGTGCACGCTGCGTCGCCGTCCTCCTTCCCTGCCCGTAAGGCCCCGGCTGTCCGTCGGGGTCGCGAGAGGAGAACCCATGTCGCTCGACGTCTCACCGGCGCTGTTGGAACAGGCCGAGCGAGGCGAGGTCGACGAAGCCGACTTCGTCGACTGCGTCCGGACCTCCCTGCCCTACGCATGGGAGATGATCAGCTCGTTGGTCGCTCAGCTGAAGGTCGACGGCGGGGAGTTCGCCGACAACCAGACGCCGCCGCCCACCGAGCAGGCACGTGGTCAGCTGCTGCGCGCGCTCGCGAGTGATGCGATACGCGGCGCGCTCCAGCGGCACTTCGGGGTGCGCCTGGCATTCCAGAACTGCCACCGCGTCGCGGTGTTCCCGCTGGACGCCTCGGTCGACGACCGACTGGCCAAGTTCACCTCGGTGAGGGGCCAGTTGCTCAACCAGTCGCCCGAACTACGGGACTGCTGAACGCTTCTGCTGCCGCTCCGGGCCGCGGGAGGTGCAACTGGTCCGGGGCGGCAGCTCCCGCGCGTACACCGTGAGACGCGTACACCGTGAAACCGGTTCGCGTGGTTCATTCCAGGAGCGGCAGTACCTCGGTGCCGAGCCGCGCTACGTTCTCCTCCGTGGCGACGAGATCTCCGGAACCCTCCACCAGGAGCGCGAAGCGGGTGATGCCCGTGCGCTCCGCCGTTGCCGCGAGACGGTCGGCCGCGAGCCGGGGCGGGCCCACCGGGTGAAGGTCGCACAGCAGCTCCGTATAGCCGACCGGGTCGCGCATCACCCGGTGCCGGCCGTCGACCGTCACATGGGCGTCGAGTCCCTGCCGCAGCCAGCCGGGCATCGCCTTCACGAGCGTCTCCCGGGCGTCCTCGGTGCGGTCCGCGATCTGGGCGACCCCGGCGGAGACGTGCCCGGCCTGCCGGACACTCTCCGGCGAACGGCCCGCGGCGAGCGCGCAGGAGCGCCAGAGAGCGATCATCTCGGCCTTCTCCTCGTCCCCGCAGTGCATTCCGAGCAGCATCGGCAAGCCGTTCTCGGCGGCGAGTTTCACGCTCTTCGGCGAGGTGCACGCGACGATCACCTCGGGGCCGCCGGGAGTCTCGCCGCTCTCCCCGCCGAGCAGTTCGTCGGCCCGGGGGACCACCGCCACCTCGCGGAAGCCGTAGCGCTCCCCGGTGCCCGCCACCCTGGCCTCGCGCAGCCAGTCGAGGAGCAGCCCCAGGGACTCGGGGAAGCCCTTCTCGTACGCCTCCAGGCCGCCGCCGAACACCTCCAGGTCGATCCACGGGCCGCCCCGGCCGACGCCCAGGGTGAACCGGCCGCCGCTGGTGAGGTGGAGCAGCGCGGCCTGCTCGCCGAGGGCGACCGGATGCTGCGTCGGCAGCACGCTCACCGCCGTGCCGACACGGATCCTGCGCGTGCGGCCGAGCAGCAGCGCGGCCAGCGTCACGGCGGACGGGCACACCCCGTACGGCACGAAATGATGTTCGGCCAGCCAGACCGAGTCGAGGCCCGACTCCTCCGCGACCTCGGCGGACCGGATCGCGCGGTGCAGCGCTTCCCCCGGCCCCTGGCCCGGAAACTGGGCTGCCAGTACGAACGTTCCCACACGCATCGCCAATTACCTCCTTGCGGCCGACGCGGCTCTCCCCTACTGGCAACAACGTCTGACACGTGCCAAAGGCACGGTCCGACGGGAAGTTGTTGCGATTTTCCGCTAACCCGTCCCGTCCCGGGGCCCGCGACGGGCGGTGCGGGACGTGTACCCCGGCCGGATGGCCCTACGCTGGACGGGAACTGCCCAGCCTGCCCCGTGAGGTGTCACGTGTCCCCGCGCCGCAACCGCCCCCGAGGCGGCGAGAGTCCCACCGACAGCGCGAGCGTGGAGGGGGACCGGTACGGCGGCGGCGGGCGCGCGGAGGAGTGGCAGGGCGAGGAGTGGTCGGTCCGCCCCGTCAGCGGCGCGAGCGCGGCGGGCAAGCGCTACCGGTGCCCCGGCTGCGACCAGGAGATCCCCTCCGGCGTCCCGCATCTGGTGGCCTGGTCCGAGTACGGCGGGATCGACGACCGCCGGCACTGGCACAAGGCGTGCTGGAACGCGAAGGACCGCCGCACCACACGGGTGCAGCGGTCCAGGAACGCGCCTCGGTACTGAACGGCCCCGGGCAGGCCGCCGGGGTCAGACGTCGCGGTGGTTCATCACCAGGTAGGCGCCGCCCATCGCCACGGCGGTGAGACCGAGCATGATCCACAACGGGTCCCAGCCGGACGGGCCGCCGGACGAGCTGACCGAGTTGTCGTAGAAGATGCTGAGCTGGTTGGGGATCGAGTACTGCAGCAGCCAGTCCTGGAGCCACGACAGCGAGCTGGCGAACATGAAGATGGCCAGCACGAGCGGCAGCAGCACCACGCCGATCATGATCGTGATCGCCCCGGCCGAGTGCCGGATCAGCGCGCCGACCGCCAGCGAGAGCAGCCCCAGCGTCGCGATGTAGAGGCCGACGCCTACGGTGCCCTTCAGCCACTCCGCCCCGGTGGGCGCCTCGCCGTCCAGGATGGACGTCTGGATCAGGGCGACGACCGTGGTCATCACCGTGGTCAGGACGAAGGTCAGCAGGAAGAAGACGATGGCCTTCGCGCCGAACACCCGCGCCCGGCTCGGGCAGGCGGTCAGCGTCGTACGGATCATGCCGGTGCCGTACTCCGACGCGATGGTCATCACGCCGAGCGTGATCACGCAGATCGAGCCCAGGAGCACGCCGAAGAAGCCGAGGCTGAGCACCGGGGTGCCGCTCATGTCGGAGTCCGACGCGCTGACGGCGACCGCCGAGAGCACCCCGATGACGAGCAGCAGCACGATCATGACGCCGAGCGTCCACATCGTGGAGCGCACGGAGCGGATCTTGGTCCACTCCGAGGCGATGGCATCGCCGAGGGTGGCGGGGCGCACCGGGATCGGCGAGGTGTAGTAGCCGGTCAGCGGGCCCGGCCCGTGACCCTGGGGAGCGGGGGGCTGCTGGTACGCCTGCTGCTGGTACGGCGCCTGCGGCGTCGGCGGCGTGGGCGGCGTCGTCATCGGGGGTCCTCGCTGGTGTCGCGCTTGGTCAGGTCTGCCGGGGCCGCGGCGGGCGCCGCCGGGGCGGGAGCGGCGGCGGGGGCCGGGGGAGCGGCCGGGGCCACTGCCGGGGCCGCGGGTGCCGGGGTGCCCGCGTACGGGTTCTGTCCGGGCGGCGGCGGGGCGTACCAGCCCTGCTGCGGCACCTCCGGGGCACTCTGCTGCGGCGGGGCGTACCCCGCGGGCTGCAGCCCGTAGCCGCCGGGCGGCGGCGGGGCCTGCAGATGGGCCACCTGGTCCGCCGTCGAGCGGTAGTCCACGGCGCCCTGCGTCATCCGCATGTACGCCTCCTCCAGCGAGGCCTGGTGCGGCGAGAGCTCCCAGAGCCGGACGTCCGCCTCGTGGGCCAGATCGCTGATCCGGGGCAGCCGCAGCCCGGTGACCCGCAGGGCCCCGTCCGGCTCCGACATGACCTGGCCGCCCGCCTCGGTGAGCGTGGCGGTGAGCTTCTCGCGCTGCTCGGGCCCGTCGTCCGGGACCCGGATCCGGGCGAAGTCGGCCGAGTTGGCCGAGATGAAGTCGGTGATGCTCATGTCGGCCATCAGCTGGCCGCGGCCGATCACGATCAGATGGTCGGCGGTGAGGGCCATCTCGCTCATCAGATGGCTGGAGACGAAGACCGTGCGTCCCTCGGACGCCAGCATCTTCATCAGGTTGCGGACCCAGAGGATGCCCTCCGGGTCGAGGCCGTTGACCGGCTCGTCGAAGAGCAGCACCTGCGGGTCGCCCAGCAGGGCGGCCGCGATCCCCAGGCGCTGCCCCATGCCCAGCGAGAAGCCCCTGGACCGCTTCCGCGCGACGTCCTGGAGGCCGACGACCCCGAGCACCTCGTCGACCCTCGCGGCCGGGATGCCGGCGAGCTGGGCCAGTGAGAGCAGGTGGTTGCGGGCGCTGCGCCCGCCGTGCACGGCCTTGGCGTCGAGCAGCGCGCCCACCTGGCGCGGTGCGTTCGGCAGGCTGCGGAAATCGTGGCCGCCGACGGTCACCCGGCCGGCCGTCGGCCGGTCCAGGCCGAGGATCATCCGCATCGTGGTCGACTTGCCCGACCCGTTGGGACCGAGGAACCCGGTGACGGCGCCGGGCCGCACCTGGAAGGAAAGGTTGTACACGGCTGTCTTCGCGCCATAGCGCTTGGTCAGGCCGACTGCCTCGATCATGCTCCAGCCCCATCGACTTATCTGTCGTCGGGGCACAGGCCGTCGGGCCGTACGCCCCCCGTATGAGTGAGGAGGATATCCAGGCCTTGACGGTTCCGGCCAAGTCGTGACCCGGGCGAGTCCTGCCGGCGCGGTGGACGGGTGCCGTGGACCGGGCGGTCCACGGCACCCGGTCAGGCGTCGCGCTTCTTGAGGAGGAGGAAGCCGCCGATCACCGAGGCCGCCACCCAGGCGACCATGATCAGCAGCCCGGCCCACGGGCCGTAAGGAGCCGGATCGCTGTCCATCGCGTCGGGCACCACCTGCATGATCTTGGAACCGGCCTGGTCGGGGAAGTACTGGGCGACGCTCTTGGCGCCCGGCACGGCCGACAGGATCTGCGACACCAGGAAGAAGAACGGCATCAGGATGCCGAGCGACAGCATGGAGCTGCGGAGCATCGCCGCCACCCCCATGGAGAAGACCGCGATCAGCCCCATGTAGAGACCGGCGCCGACGACGGCCCGCAGCACGTTGTCCTCGCCGATGCCGATGCTGTGGTCGCCCAGCAGGGCCTGGCCGAGGAAGAACGAGACGAAGCTGGTGATCAGACCGACCACCAGCGCCAGCACACCGGCGACCAGCATCTTGCTGAAGAGGAAGGTGGCGCGCTGCGGCACCGCCGCGAGCGAGGTGCGGATCATGCCGGAGCTGTACTCCGTACCGACCACCAGGACACCGAAGACCACCATCGCCAGCTGGCCGAGGATCATTCCGGAGAAGCTGATGAACGTCGGGTCGAAGGTCGCCCGCTCCGCGTCGGAGAGGTCGTCGAACTGGGCGTTCATCACCGCGCAGAGCGCGGCGCTCATCGCGACGGTGACGGCGAACGCGCAGATCAGCGTCCACGTCGTGGAGGAGACCGTACGGATCTTGGTCCATTCGGAGGTCAGGACCGCGGGTACCGAAGCCATCGTCGTCACACCCCCTGTCCGGTGCCGGAACCGCCGGAAGCCCCGGGACCGGGGGAGCCGCCCGGCGGCTGGTTCCACTGGTCGCCCCAGTGCGGCCCGACCGGCGGCGGTTCCGCCCCCCGCTCGGAGTGCGCGTGGTACTCCACCGAGTCCGCCGTCATCTGCATGAACGCCTCCTCCAGCGAGGCCCGCTGGGAGCTCAGCTCGTGCAGCACGATCGTGTGCCGGGCGGCGAGCTCGCCCAGGTCCTCGGTGGTGGCGCCGTCGATCTCCAGCGTGCCGTTGCCCGACTCGACCGCGACGATGCCCTCGGCGTGCAGCACGTCGCGCAGCCGCTCCTGCTGCGGGGAGCGCAGCCGTACGTAACTGCGGGAGTTCTGGTGGATGAAGTCGGCCATCGAGGTGTCGGCGAGCAGCCGGCCCTGTCCGATCACGATCAGATGGTCCGCGGTCAGCGCCATCTCACTCATCAGGTGCGAGGAGACGAAGATCGTCCGGCCTTCCGCGGCGAGCGCCTTCATCAGGTTGCGGATCCAGTGGATTCCCTCGGGGTCCAGTCCGTTGACGGGTTCGTCGAACATCAGGATCTCGGGGTCACCGAGCAGCGCCGACGCGATGCCCAGGCGCTGACCCATGCCGAGGGAGAACCCCTTGGACTTCTTCTTCGCCACCGCGGTCAGACCGACGGTGTCGAGCACCTCGGCCACCCGGCTCTCCGGGATCCGGTTGCTCTGGGCGAGACAGAGGAGGTTGTTGTACGCGCTGCGGCCGCCGTGCATCGACTTCGCGTCCAGCAGCGCACCGATGTACTTCAGGGGTTCCGACAGTTCGCGGTAGTGCTTGCCGTCGATGCGCACCGTTCCGCTGGTGGGGTTGTCGAGATCGAGCATCATCCGCATCGTGGTGGACTTGCCCGCCCCGTTGGGTCCCAGAAAACCCGTCACCATCCCCGGCCGGATCCGGCACGACAACTGGTCGACGGCAGTCTTGTTGCCGAAGCGCTTGGTGAGGCCATCAAGCTCGATCATGCGCTCACGCTAGAACGACCGCGCGCCCGGCGCCACCACAAAGGCGGAACCGGGCGCGCAGGGATGACGACGGTGTCGTTCCCGGGCTTCAGCGGGTCTGCTGGGCCGGGACGCCGCGGGAGACGGGCTCCTCGTCGGCGGGGGTGCCGGCCGCGGCCACCGCGGCGCCGGTCAGCGTCGCCAGCATCTCGCGGACGTTGGTCAGCTGGGCGTTGATCGAGTCGCGGCGGTTGGTGAGCGCCGCCAGCTCGCGCTCCGACTCGCTGCGGATCCGGTCGGCCTTCGCGTTGGCGTCGGCCACGATGTCCTCGGCCTGGCGCTGAGCGGTCTCGACCGTCTGACGGGCGCGGCGCTCGGCGTCCGTGCGGAGCTTCTCGGCCTCCAGGCGGAGCTGCTCGGCGCGGTGCTCGATCTCGGCCAGACGCTTCTCGGCCTTGGCCTGACGGGACGCGAGGTCGCGCTCCGACTGGTCGCGGCGCTTGGCCAGGTTGGTCTCGAAGTCCGCGGCGGCCTGGGCGGCCTTGGCGCGGGTCTCCTCGAAGAGGGCGTCGGCCTCCTCGCGCTTCTGGGCGGCGTCCTTCTGCGCGTCCGAGCGCAGCGTGGTGGCCTCACCCTGGGCCTTCTCGACGATGCGGACACCGTCGTCCTCCGCCTTGGCCTTGCGCTCGGCGGCGAAGGTCTCGGCGTCGTTGCGCACCTGCTGGGCGGCGGACTCGGCGAGCTCGCGGTGCTGCTCGGCGGCGCGACGGGCCTCCTCGCGCAGGTCCTTGGCCTCCTCCTCGGCAAGGCGGAGGATCTTCTCCACGCGCGCGCCGAGACCCGCGTACGACGGCTCCGCGTCGTTCACCTGGGCCTGGGCGTTCTGCGTTTCGAGGTGGAGTTCCTCGATGCGCTTTTCCAGAGACGTGATGCGGGCGAGAGCACTATCACGGTCGGCGACGAGCTTGGTAATGCGGTCATCCACCTGACCGCGGTCGTAACCACGCCGCACGAGCTCGAAGCCGAAGGGGGAGGAAGGGTCACTCATGGGGTTCCTGTCGAAGTGAGACCGGTGAGGTGATAGGGGGAATCCTAGGGGCCAGAACGGCGTGTCATCGAGCAGATGCAGGTTTGATCTGGAGAATGACACCCCTTTTGAGTGGCTAACCCCCGTAACCCTTGCCACTCGGAGGGCTGAACGTCCTTGCCGAACCACGGGAGACCGCCGGATGACTACCCATCCGACGGCTTGCCACTCGAACGAGTGCCCGCAGCCGCAGTGGCCTTGACGTTGCCGGGCGGACCGGCACCCGCTCCCTTACCGCCGGCTCCGGGGGTCTCGAAAGACTCCAACGCCTCCAGGACGTCCTGGACACGGGAGATCTCCGTGTTGATGTCCTCGCGGCGGCGCACCAGGACATCGAGCTCGCGCCGGCCGTCGGCCACCGTCTGCTTCGCCTCGGCCTCCGCGTCGGCCCGGAGCTTCTCGGCCTCGCGCACCAGGGTGGCCTTCTTCTGCTCGGCCTCCTTCAGCAGCGACTCGGCCCGCTTCACGGCGGCGATCCGGACCTTGCTCGCCTCCGAGTTGGCGTCCGCCAGCAGGTCCTTGGCCTTCGCCGCGGCCTCCTCGCGCTGTTCGGTCGCCGCCTTCATCAGGTTGTCCACGCGCTCGCCGACCGTCTTGACCTGCTCGGCGGTCTCGCGCCGGGCCCGGTCGTGCAGCTCCTGGACCTCGGCCTCCGCCCGGGTCCTGAGCTCCTCGGCCCGCTCCCGGATCTGGGTGGCGTCCCGGCGCGCGCCGACCAGCAGCTCGTCCGCGTCCGTCCGGGCCCGCTCCACCAGGGAGTTGCCCTCGACCGTCGCCTCGGAGGTGATCCGCACGGCCTCCTTGCGGGCCGCCCCGACCATGGTGTCGGCCTGCTCCTCGGCCTCGGTGGCGGCGCGCAGCGCCTCCTCCTGGGCCTTGTTGATCAGCTGGTCCGCCTGCTCGGCCGCATCGGCCCGGCGCTTCGACGCCGACTCGCGCGCCTCGTCCACCAGCCGGTCCGACTCCTCGCGCGCCTCGGCCCGCATCTGCTCGGCCGCCGCCTCGGCGTCGGCGCGCAGCCGCTCCGACTCCTCGCGGGTACGCGCCGCGTGCTCCTGCGCGGAACCGACGGTCGCCGCCGCCTCGGCCCGCAGCCGCTCCGCCTCGCCCGCCGCCTCGTCACCGAGCCGGGCCGCCTGCTGCGCCGCCTCCGTACCGATGCGCTCGGCCTCGCCGGTCGCCTCGGACACCAGCCGGTCCGCCTGGGACGCCGCGTCGACACGCATCCGGTTGGCGTCCTCCCGGGCCTCCGCCCGGCTGCGCGACGCGTCCTGCTCGGCCGACGCCAGGGCGTCGGACGCCTCGGTACGCATCCGCTGGCTGTACTCCGCGGTGTCGGCGCGCAGCCGCTCCGACTCCGTGATCGCGTCGGAGACGGTCCGCTCGGCCATCGCCTTCGCGGCCTCGGTCTCCTCCTTCGCCTCCCGGCGGACCCGGGCGGCGTCCTCGCCGGCCCGCTCCCGCTCCGCATAGGCGTCGGCGCGGACCCGGTCCGCCTCCTCCTGAGCCTCGGACCTCGTCCGCTCCGCGACATGCTCGGCGGTGGAGCGCATCCCGGCGATCTCCGCCTCGGCCTGCTCCTGCAGTCCGCTGACCGAATCCCGCACCTGCTGGGCGGTCTGCTCGGCCGCAGCGACCATCTCGGTCGCCCGGGCGTCCGCCTCCTCGACCAGGCGCTGGGCCTCGGCCTGCGCCTCCTCGACCCGCTTGCGGGCGGAGGCGAGGAGCTCCTCGCTCTGCTCGCGGGCCCGCTCGCGCTCCTGGTTCGCCTCGGTACGCGCCGCGTCGAGGGTCTCCTCCGCCTCGCGGCGGCGCCGGTTCGCCTCCTCCTGGGCGGCGGCCAGCGCCTCGGCGGCCTCCGCGCCCACGCGTTCGGCGGCGGCGGCCGCCTCCGACCGCACCCGGTCGGCACTCTCCTGCGCCTCGGACTTCAGCCGCTCGGCCTCGGCCGCCGCCTCACCGCGCAGCCGCACGGCGACGGACTCGCCCTCCGCACGGGACCGCGAGGCATCGGCCGCGGCCTCGTCGCGCAGCCGCTGGGCCTCGGCCTCGGACTGCTCCTGGAGCGTCCGCAGCCGCTCGGCGGCCTCGGCGCGCAGCCGCTCGGACTCCTCGTTCGTCTCGCGCCGGACGCGCTCCGCGTCGGAGCGGGCCTCGCCCAGCGTCTGCTCGGCGGTGGCCACCCGGGTCTCGGCCTCGGTGTGCAGCCGGGTCAGCTCGTCGGCCGCCTCCGTCCGCCGGGCCGCGACCGCGCGCTCGGTCTCCTCGCGCAGCTCCGTCGCGGCCTGCTCGGCGGCGGACGTCGTCGACCCCGCCAGCTCCTCGGCCTCGGTGCGCAGCTGCTCGGCCTCGGCGCGGGCCCGCTCCAGGGCCTCCTCCGCCTGCTTCTTCAGCGCCGCGGCGCGCTCGGCCGCCTCGCTGCGGACCCGCTCGCTGTCGGTGCCCGCGGCGCCGCGCAGCTCCTCCGCGTCCGCCTTGGCCTTGGCCAGCAGCTCCTCGGCGGTCTTCGCGCCCTCCTCGATCTGCTGGAGGGCCTCCCGGCGGGCCTCGCCGCGGATCCGCTCGCCCTCGGCGACCGCCTCGGAACGCAGCTGCTCGGCCTCGCCGCGCAGCCTGCGCGCCTCCTCCTGCAGCTCGACCGTCTTGGCCCGGTACTCCTTGGTGTCGTCCTTGGCCGCGCCCTTGAGCTGGTCGGCCTGCTCGGCGGCCTCGCCGCGCAGCCGGTCCGCCTCGGCCTCCGCCTCGCGGCGGATCCGGTCGGCCTCCTCGCCCGCGGCCCGGGTGGTCGACTTCGCGTCGTCGGACGCCTTGGTCAGCACCTCCTCGGCGGCCCGGGCCGCCTTGGCGAGCTGGGCCGCGGCGTCCTCGGCCGCGGCGGTGCGCGCGGTGTCGGCCGCCTCGGAACGGAGCCGGTCGGCCTCGGCGCGGGCGTCGGCGAGCGCCTGCTCGGCCTCCGCCTTCAGCGACTCGGCGTCCTTGGTGGCCTCGCCGACCAGCCGGGCGATCTCCGACTTGGCCGTACGGGTGCGCTGCTCGTTCTGCGACTCGGCGCCGGCCAGCCGCTTGACCGCGGCCTCCTTGGCCTCCGAGAGGACCTTCTCCGCCTCCAAGCGGGCCTCGCGCAGCTGCGTCTCGGCCTCCTGCATGCGCTGCTCGGCGGTCCGGTTCAGCTCGGCGGTCTGCTGCCGGGTCTGCTCGGTCTCGGCCGTCGTCGACGTCCGCAGCTGCTCGGCGTGGGTGGTGGCCTCCTGCGCCTGGCTGGACGCGGCGTTCAGCAGCCGCTCGGCGTCCTTGCGGGCACGCAGCAGGATCGACTCGGCCTCGGAACGGGCCGACTCGGCCTCGGACCCCAGGCGCTGGCGCGTCTCGTCGGCCAGCCGGGCGGCCTCGGCACGGGCGGCGCCCAGCGCCTGCTCGGCCTCGGTGCGGGACTCCTCCAGCAGCCGGCGGGCCTGGGACTCGGTCCTGGCCCGCAGCTGCTCGGCCCACGCCACGTTCTCGTTGACATGGGACTCGACGGTCTGGCGTCGCTCGGCCAGCTCCTGGTCGAGCCGCTGGCGCCGCTGCACCGCCTCGTTGTGCAGCTCGGCCTGCAGCCGCGCCTGGTGCTCGGCGTGCTCCTGAAGGATCCGCTGCGTCTGCGCACGGGCGTCGCGCAGCTCGCGCTCGGCGTCGTTGCGCAGCTGGTCGGCCTGGACCTGGGCATTGCGGAGCAGCTGCTCCGCCTGGTAGCCGATGTCCGCGCTGTCGTAGGCGGGACGGGTCGCCAGACTGCGCCGGGCCTCGTGCAGCTTGGCGCGCAAGACCTCGACCTGGTAACCGAGGTCCTCGGCGTGCTGGACGGCCTTCTCCCGGTCGGTCTTCAGCCGGTCCATCTCGGCTTCGAACCGCGAGAGATGGTCGTCTTCAGCTCGGTGGCTCTCCTGGCGTTCGTAGCCCCGCACTGCGCGGTCCCATCCTTCCCCGAGCTCTCAACTTCTTCCCCAGGCTCTCGACTTCGTTCGAGCCGGGGATGCCCCACTGAGCAGGGGAGACCCCAACCCTGATCGTGAACTCCGAACGAGGTCCGTTCGCCGGCGAACGGTCCCCCCGGGGAATGGTGACAGATCAACGGCTGAGGACGCGTCGCGGCCCCGACCCGGCTCCGGCCCGGAACAGCCCACTCTACCGGGCCGGGTCTGCCTCGGGTCAGTGCTCCGTCCGGGACGTGACCAGTTCGGTGAGCACACCGTGGCAGTCCTTGGGGTGAAGGAAGGTGATCCGCGACCCCATGGAACCCGTCCTGGGCTCGTCGTACAACACCCTGACGCCCTTTTCGCGGATGTCCGCGGCGTCGGCGTCGACGTCCGCCGTACCGAAGGCGATGTGGTGCACGCCCTCGCCATTCTTGGCCAGCCATTTGCCCACGGCCGAGTCCTCACGGGTCGGCTCCAGCAGCTGGAGGTACGAGGCGCCGCCGTCGGACGTCTCGTTGATCTTGAGCATGGCCTCCCGTACGCCCTGCTCCTCGTTGATCTCGGAGTGGAACACCTCGAACCCGTAGGTCGAGCGGTAGAACTCGACGGTCTTGTCGAGGTCGAAACAGGCGATCCCGATGTGGTCGATTCGCGTCAGCATGGGAACAGTGCAGCGCCCGGCGGATGGTTACGCAACGTGCGCGCCGTCACACCCGCTGCCGGATGACGGGCGCGGTACTGCTCAGTACATTCAGGTAAACCCTCGTTCACTCCTATTCCAAGGGGCTGTGCCTCATGTCAGGAACGACCGGTACCACTTCGGTGATCGTCGCGGGCGCCCGTACGCCCATGGGCCGCCTCCTCGGCTCCCTGAAGAGCTTCTCCGGAGCCGACCTCGGAGGCTTCGCCATCAAGGCGGCGCTGGACCGGGCCGGCATCGGCGGCGACCAGGTCGAGTACGTGATCATGGGCCAGGTGCTCCAGGCCGGGGCAGGGCAGATCCCGGCACGGCAGGCCGCGGTCAAGGCCGGCATCCCGCTGAGCGTCCCGGCACTCACCGTCAACAAGGTGTGTCTCTCCGGGCTCGACGCCATCGCCCTGGCCGACCAGTTGATCCGCGCGGGTGAGTTCGACATCGTCGTGGCCGGCGGCCAGGAGTCCATGACGAACGCCCCGCACCTGCTCCCGAAGTCCCGCGAGGGCCACAAGTACGGCGCCATCGAGATGCTCGACTCGATGGCGTACGACGGTCTGACCGATGCCTACGAGAACATCCCGATGGGCGAGTCCACCGAGAAGCACAACACCCGCCTCGGCCTGGCACGTGCGGACCAGGACGAGATCGGCGCCCTGTCCCACCAGCGCGCCGCGGCCGCCCAGAAGAACGGCATCTTCGAGGCCGAGATCACCCCGGTCGAGATCCCGCAGCGCAAGGGCGACCCGGTCCTCTTCTCCAAGGACGAGGGCATCCGCGCCGACACGACCGCGGAGTCGCTCGGCAAGCTGCGCCCGGCCTTCGCCAAGGACGGCACGATCACCGCCGGCACCGCCTCGCAGATCTCCGACGGCGCCGCCGCGGTCGTCGTCATGAGCAAGGCCAAGGCCGAGGCGCTGGGCCTGGACTGGATCGCCGAGATCGGCGCGCACGGCAATGTGGCGGGCCCGGACAACTCCCTCCAGTCGCAGCCGTCCAACGCCATCCGCCACGCCCTCAAGAAGGAGGGCATCGGGGTCGAGGACCTCGACCTCATCGAGATCAACGAGGCGTTCGCGGCCGTCGCCCTGCAGTCCATGAAGGACCTCGGCGTCACCTCGGAGAAGGTCAACGTCAACGGCGGCGCCATCGCGCTGGGCCACCCGATCGGGATGTCCGGCGCCCGTGTGGTGCTGCACCTGGCGCTGGAGCTCAAGCGGCGCGGCGGCGGCACCGGGGCGGCGGCGCTGTGCGGCGGCGGCGGTCAGGGCGATGCGCTGATCATCCGCGTTCCGGGCAAGTAGTACAGAACCACGCAGCGCGTGAGCGAGGAGGCGGAGCGGTGATGGTGGACGTCCCCACCCTGGTGGAGCAGGCCCGTGAGGGCAGGCCGCGGGCCGTGGCCCGGCTGATCTCCCTGGTGGAGGGGGCGTCGCCGCAGCTGCGCGAGGTGATGGCGGCCCTCGCGCCACTGGCGGGCAACGCCTATGTCGTCGGCCTGACCGGCTCGCCCGGTGTCGGCAAGTCGACATCGACGTCGGCACTGGTCACGGCGTACCGGCGGCAGGGCAAGCGCGTCGCCGTGCTCGCCGTCGACCCGTCGTCGCCGTTCTCCGGCGGCGCGCTCCTCGGGGACCGGGTCCGGATGTCGGACCACGCCTCCGACCCGGGCGTCTACATCCGCTCCATGGCCACGCGCGGTCATCTGGGCGGTCTCGCCTGGTCGGCCCCGCAGGCCATCCGGGTGCTGGACGCGGCGGGCTGCGACGTGATCCTGGTGGAGACGGTGGGCGTCGGCCAGTCGGAGGTGGAGATCGCCTCCCAGGCCGACACCTCCGTCGTCCTCCTCGCCCCGGGCATGGGCGACGGCATCCAGGCGGCGAAGGCCGGAATCCTGGAGATCGGCGATGTGTACGTCGTGAACAAGGCCGACCGGGACGGCGCGGACGCCACCGCCCGCGAGCTCAACCACATGCTGGGCCTCGGGGAGTCCCGTGGACCCGGCGACTGGCGGCCGCCGATCGTCAAGACGGTCGCCGCCCGGGGCGAGGGCATCGACGAGGTCGTCGAGGCGCTGGAGAAGCACCGGGCGTGGATGGAGGAGCACGGCGTCCTGGCCGAGCGGCGCGCGTCCCGCGCCGCCCGCGAGGTCGAGACGATCGCCGTCACCCGGCTCCGCGAACGGATCGGTGACCTGCACGGCGACCGCCGCCTGGACGCCCTGGCCGAACGCATCGTGGCGGGCCGCCTCGATCCGTACGCGGCGGCCGACGAACTGGTGGCGGGGCTCACCGGGGAGGCCTGACCGTCCTGTTCCCCGGTTCCGGTGCGGCGTGCGGGCCGCACCGGAACCGGGGAACGGCGGAACGCCGGACACCCGCGGCACGGAGTCAGTCGTCGTCGCCCCGGTCGTCCGCGCGGTCGTCGTGCCCGTGACCGTCGTCCGGCCGGTCCGCCGTGACGGCGGCCGACTTCGCGTCCACGTCCAGCTCGTGCCGGGTGCCGTCCTTGCCCCGTACGTCGACCTCCCAGTGCACCGCCGTACCGCCGCGGCCCTCCAGCTCGACCGAGGTCACCGTCCCCGGCGAGGCCTCCAGCGCGGCGGAGACCGCCGCGTCGAGCGTGACGGGGGCCGTGCGCGGGGCGTTCCGGCCGCGGTCGTCGTCGTTCGAAAGGTGCTTTCCGAGCACCTTGCCGTTGCCCGCGTCCACCGTCACGTCGTGCCACCCCTTGTCGGAGCCGTACACATCGAGCTCCCAGACCAGTCCGCCGTCCTCGTCGTCGAGCTCCGCCTCCGTCACCGTGCCCGGCACGGACCGGACGGCGGCCGCGGCCGCTTCGCCGGCGGTGACGCGGGCGGTGGCGCTGCTCGCCGTGCTGCTGCGGGCGGTGTCGTGACCGTCGTCGTCGGCGAAGGCCACGGCCGTCGCGGCCCCGCCGCCGACGAGCACGGCCGCGGTGACGGCGGCGATGGCGATCTTTCGCTTCATGAGGGTTCCTCCCCGGGTCGGATGATTCCGTTGCGATGACGACCACACTGCCGGGGCGATGCTGAACGCAGCCTGAAGCCACCTGAAGCCTTCTTCAGCTCCGGTTTGCGACGCTGTGCACATGCGCCTGTTGATCGTGGAGGACGAGAAGCGGCTGGCGGTCTCCCTGGCCCGGGGGCTCACCGCCGAGGGGTTCGCCGTGGACGTCGTCCACGACGGCCTCGAAGGGCTGCACCGGGCCTCCGAAGGGGCGTACGACCTCGTCGTCCTCGACATCATGCTGCCGGGGATGAACGGCTACCGGGTCTGCGCCGCCCTGCGCGCCGCGGGCCACGAGGTGCCCATCCTGATGCTGACCGCGAAGGACGGGGAGTACGACGAGGCGGAGGGGCTCGACACCGGCGCCGACGACTACCTCACCAAACCGTTCAGCTATGTGGTGCTGGTCGCCAGGATCAGGGCGCTGCTGCGCCGCCGGGGCGGCTCCGGCTCGCCGGTGGTCACCGTCGGCTCCCTGCGCATGGACACCGCCGCCCGCCGCGTCCACCTCGGCGACGACGAGATCGCGCTCACCGCCAAGGAGTTCGCCGTGCTGGAACAGCTCGCGCTGCGGGCCGGGCAGGTGGTGAGCAAGGCGGACATCCTGGAGCACGTCTGGGACTTCGCCTACGACGGCGACCCGAACATCGTCGAGGTGTACGTCAGCGCCCTGCGCCGCAAGCTCGGCGCGGCCGCGATCCGCACGGTGCGCGGCGCCGGCTACCGGCTGGAGGCGCTGTGAGATCAGTACGGGCCAGGGCGGCGCTCGGCGCCACCGTCGTGGTCGCGCTCGCGCTGGCCGTCGCCGGACTCGCCGTCCTGCTCGTCCTGCGCACCAACCTCACCGACCAGGCGGGACTCCAGGCCGAGGTGGCGGCCCGGGAGGTCGCCGGGCAGCTGGCCCTCGGCACGCCGTACGACGAGCTGAAGACGGGCGACGAGGACGACCATCCGGTCCAGGTGACCGACGAGGACGGCCGGGTGGTGGCCGTCTCCAAGGACCTGGACGCGATCTCGGGGACCGGCACGGACCGGGTCACCCCCGTCCCGCAGCCCTCGCCCGCCCCCTCGGTCCCGGGCGACACCGACCGGCACGGCGGCGGGGACCGCGACGACGACGAGGACGACGACGGGGCGGCGGGCGCCGGCACCGGCCGCCAGGAGGTGTCCACCGACGACCCGGACTTCAGCAGCGGCACCGCCACGGTCGACGGCGAGCGCGCGGACTACCGGTTCGCGTCCGTCGAGGTCACCGACTCGGCCGGACAGACCCTGACCGTGCACGCGGGCGCCCCGCTCGCCGCGGAGCAGCGGGCCGTCGGCAGCGTGCGCGGCGCGATGCTCACCGGGCTGCCCGTCGTGCTGCTCGTCGTCGCCGGCGTGACCTGGCTGGTGACCCGGCGGGCGCTGCGGCCGGTCGAGGGCATCCGGCGCGAGATGGCCGCGATCACCGCGTCCGAGGATCTGAGCAGAAGGGTGCCGGAGCCCGGTTCGCGCGACGAGATCGCCCGCCTGGCCCGGACGACGAACGAGACGCTCACCGCACTGGAGACCTCCGTCGAGCGGCAGCGGCGCTTCGTCGCCGACGCCTCGCACGAACTGCGCAGCCCGATCGCGTCGCTCCGCACCCAGCTGGAGGTGGGCGCCGCGCACCCGGAGCTGCTGGACGTGCCGGGCGCGGTCGCCGACACCGTACGGCTCCAGGCACTGGCCGCCGATCTGCTGCTGCTGGCCCGGCTCGACGCGGGGGAGCGGCCCGCCGCCGCGCGGCTGGACCTCGGCGCACTGGTCCACGAGGAGGTCTCGCAGCGCACCGGTGACCGGATTCCGGTGGCGGTTTCGGTGCCGGAGGGCGGCGGCTTCGAGGTGACCGGTTCGCGCGGGCAGCTGGCCCGGGTGATCGGCAATCTGCTGGACAACGCCGAGCGGCACGCGCGCGACTCGGTCGCGGTCGCGGTGCGCCGGGAGGGCGGCGGTGTGGCCGTCCGGGTCGCCGACGACGGGGACGGGGTGCCGGAGGCGGAGCGTGAGCGGATCTTCGAACGCTTCGTACGCCTAGACGACGCCCGCACCCGTGACGAGGGCGGGGCCGGTCTGGGCCTGGCCCTGGCCCGCGACGTGGCGGAGCGGCACGGCGGCCGGCTGGCCGTGGTGGACGCGGGGGAGCGTGGCGCCCGGTTCGAGCTGTGGCTGCCGGACGCCCGCTGAGACCCCGGTGGGTCAGAGCTTGCCGCGCCGTCCGCGCAGGTGGTCGGCGACCGGGGTCAGGGCCGCGTGCAGCTGCTCCAGCGCCTCCGGCGTCAGCAGGTCCATGAAGTGCTTGCGGACCGACGCCACGTGGTGGGGCGCGACCTTGCGCATCGTCTCGGCGCCGGTCTCGGTGAGGACCGCGTACAGCCCCCGGCGGTCGGACTCGCAGTTCTCGCGGCGGACCAGGCCCGCGCTCTCCATGCGGGTGATCTGGTGCGAGAGTCTGCTCTTGGACTGGAGCGTGGCGCCGGCGAGATCGCTCATGCGCATGCGCTGGTCGTCCGACTCCGAGAGATTGACGAGGATCTCGTAGTCGTTCATGGTCAGGCCGAACGGCTGGAGGTCCTTCTCCAGCTGGTGCGTCAGCAGTCTGCCGACGTCCAGGTGGGTGCGCCAGGCGCACTGCTCCGCATCGCTCAGCCAGCGGGTGGCCGTCTCGGTCTCCATATATGGATTCTACCTAAGAAGTTGAAAGCCGGACGAAGTGGGGGCGTGTGACGCCCGGCACGCGCTCGCAGGCTGGGCGCAGACGTTCGACGTCACACTCCGCAGACTACCGTTCACCGGATGCCTCCAAGGATGCCCCGGCCTTCAGGCCGGGGAGGAATCGGACTCCTGCGGAGCGTGGCAGGAAGAGCCGAATCGCCGTCAGGGTGATTCGGTGTCCGCCACGACGGCGTCGCGCTCGACCTCCAGGCGGTGGACGATCTCGGAGTTGAGGGACCGGCGGGCGGACTTGGCCTGAGCGGCTAGCCACGCGTGCAGGTCGGCGGGCAGGCGGAGCGTGATGCGCTTGTCTTCATCCATGACTTCAGAATAGTGGCTTGACGACGTCTCCCAACCGGTAGAATGACACCATGACGACACGACAGGAAGTGGGTGAGGGGTCCGGGCACGCCCGGTACACCTACCGGCTTCGCGTGTCGTCGACCGCGCTCGTCGGACTTGACGCCGAGTGGGCGCGCTGCCGGTGGATCTGGAACGAATGCGTGGCCATGTCCCGCAAGGTCCACGGCCTGAACAAAGACGTCACCGAGAAAACGGCGTGCGGTCCCGCGCAGCTCGACAAGATGCTGACCGAGGCCCGCGCCACCATGGGATGGCTGCGTGCAGGCTCCTCGGTGCCGCAGCAGCAGACCATCCGCGACTTCGGCAGGTCCCGCGCCAAAGCCCTGAAGGACATCAAGACGGGGCTGCCGATGCGTCAGCGCGCCGGGATGCCCCGCATCAAGCGCAAGCGCGACGCGCTGCCCTCGATGAACTACACCCGGCGCGGCTTCCGCCTCAAGGACGGACGCCTGCACCTCGCGGGCGGCATCGCCCTGACCGTGGTGTGGTCTCGTGACCTGCCCGCCGACCCCACGTCGGTCCGGGTGTACCGGGACAGCCTCGGCCACTGGTACGCCTCGTTCGTCGTGGAGACAGCCGCAGAGCCGCTGCCGGAGACGGGCCGGGCGATCGGTATCGACTGGGGCGTCAAGGAGACCGCGACCACCACCTCGGACGCGCACGACCTCCCCCACCCCCAGCACGGCAAGAGCGCCGCCGTGAAGCTGGCCCGGCACCAGAAGCAGATGGCCAGACGGAAGCCCGGACGTGGGAAGACCGCGTCGAAGGGCTACCGGACCGCGTCCCACGCGGCGGCCAAGGTCCACAAAAAGGTTGCCCGTCAGCGCCAGGACACCGGCCGCAAGTGGGCCAAGACGGTCGTGCGCGACTTCGACCAGCTCGCCGTCGAGGACTTCAAGCCGAAATTCCTTGCGAAGTCGACGATGGCCCGCAAGGCCGCCGACGCGGCGATCGGCGCGACCAGGACCGCGCTGATCGAGTTGGCCCGCAAGCACGGCCGCCTCGTGCACCTGGTGCACCCGGCCCACACCACGATGGACTGCGCACAGTGCGGTGCGAGAACCAAGCACGCACTTCCCCTCTCTGAACGAACGTACGCGTGCACCGCGTGCGGAGCCGTGTCCCCCCGGGACAAGAACTCCGCCCATGTGATGCTCGTCCGGGCAGGTCTCAACCCGGCTGGTGCTGACGGCGGAAGCCCTCCGGGAGCGCTGCTCCTGGAGGCGGCCTGAGCCAGGAATCCCCCTGCTTCAGCTGGAGGAGGATGTCAAAACCCGAAGCGACGCTGGAGGTCCCCCAGCTGGCCGGGCATGCGGGGTGCGGACCCAGGTTGACCACCGCCGGGGACGCCCGCCTGCTGCGGCACGGCCCCCGTCGGCTGTTCGGCCATCAGTACCTCGGTCGACTGGAGCAGCACCGTGCCCGCGCCGACGAACTCGAACTGGTGCTCCTCGCCGGACGCGCCCCCGATCCCGGTGAACGCCCGCAGCCCGCCCATCACGCCCGTCATGTAGCCGTGGTCGTAGTGGTGGCACGGCGAGGGGCAGTCCGCCCAGCCGACCAGTGCCTGCGGGTCGACGCGCAGCGGCGGCTCCATGAAGACCACCGGCCCGTTGGACGCGGCGACGAACTTCCCGGTGCCGATCAGCGTCAGGAACCCCGGCACGATCGACTGCTTCAGCGCCAGCGTCGGCTGGTAGGCCAGCAGGTTGCCGGAGCGGATCGTCAGATTGCCGTTGTCCAGGTCGTAGGAGTTCACATCGAAGGCCCGGTCGGCGAGCAGCATCTTGCCGCTGCCCTCGGCCACCACCCAGTCGCTCGCGTGCAGCGGCGAGTGGAAGCTCGTACGGATCAGCCGCTCGAAGCGGCCGTGGCCGATCCCGTTGAACTCGATCCGCCCGTAGTAGGCGATCATCTTGCCCTTCTGCAGGAACCACTGGCTCCCCTTGAGCTCCACGCAGAAGGTGTACGCGTTGACGTTGTCGTCCGACGGCAGCGTCATGGGGTCGAAGACCACGGGCGTGCTCACAGCTTCTCCTCCGACGCCTGGACGTACACCGCACCACTGCCGCTGAGCTCCAGCTGGAACGCCTCGCCGGAACCCCGTCCCACCATGTCGCGCCAGCCCAGCGCGGTGGAGAGCTTGTTGCGCACCTCGCCGTGGTGCGCGACGTACGCCTGCGGGTCCACATGTACGTCGCGACCTGGCGTGATCGGCAGTTCGATCACCCCGCCGTGCGCCATCACCGCCACCGCGCCATGGCCCTTGAGGGTCGTGGTGAACAGGCCCTGCCCGGTCACCTGGCCGCGCACCATGCCCATCACGCCGCCCTGCGAGCCCATGAACATCGTGCCCTGCTGGAGCGTCCCGTCGAAGGCGAGCAGCCGGTCGGCCTCCACATAGAGGGTGTCCCCGGTCAGGGTGATCACCTGGATGTGATGGCCGCCGTGGCCGAACATCACCGTGCCGCTGCCCTCGACCGTCATCAGCGGGGTCGCCTCGTTCGCCATGCGGCGGCCGATCATCGACATCACCCCGCCCTGGCCGCCCTGGATGTTCGGCGTGAACGACACCTCGCCGCGGTAGGCCAGCATCGCCCCGCGCTGGCTGTACATCTTCTGGCCGGGGATCACCGTCGCCTCGACCATCTTCGAGTTGATCTCGCGGAACGGCATCAGACATCGCCCCCGATCGTGTTCCGCTCGCTGGGTTGGACGTAGACGAGTCCCTCGCCCTCGAACCGGATCTGGAAGGACTCGCCCGATCCCTCGCCCATCAGCGTCCGGAAGTTCACCCCGGACTGGAAGTGCTGCTGGAGGTTGCCCTGGTGGGCGATGTACGCGCCCGGGTCGACGAAGAGCGGGTACTGGGCGGAGACCCGCAGGACCACGGCCGAACCGTCCGACATGATCGCCGCCTGGCCCGTCCCCTCGACCGTGGTGGTGAACAGGCCGTTGCCCGTCGCGCCGCCGCGCAGCCCGGTGAACGTGGTGCCGGTGCGCAGCCCGGCGTCGGTGCAGAGCAGGTTGCTCGCCTCGACGAACAGCTTCTCGCCGCGCAGGGAGACCAGGTTGATCTCGCTCGCGCGGTCGGCGAAGAAGCAGGTGCCCTGCCCGGTCACCTCCATCACGGTCATCTGCTCACCGGTCAGCCGGCGGGTCACCATGCCGCGCAGACCCTCACCGCCGCCGGTCATCTTCTTGAACGTCATCCGGCCGTCGTAGGCGACCATCGAGCCGTTCTTCGCCTTGACGGCATCGCCGGTCAGGTCGACGGCGAGCGTCTTGCTGCCTTGGAGTCGGAACATTGCCACCCGGCGACGGTAGCGGCAGGGACCGCCGGCGGGACAGGGTCCGCGGCACGATCGGGCCCCTGAACCGCCCCTGATACGCATCCGGTACCGGACCCGGACGCAATCGGGACGTATCTCTTGCGGAGCGAGCGGCGCGGGCCCGCCCCCGCCGCCGGGCGCCGCGGGCGGCGATGCCACAATGGGTGGCGCTTGTGCCTGCGTTCACAAGCCGTCACCGTCCTCCCACCGAAGGTGCCCCCGTGGACATCAAGACCGCTACCGCCCTGCACCGGCTGCGCCTCATCTCGATTCCCGAGGCGCTCTCCTTCCCCGCGCTGATCCTCTTCGGCTCGGTGCTGAGCCGGGTCTCCGACATCGACTTCCTGATGATGCCGCTCGGCATGCTGCACGGCGTGCTCTTCGTGATCTACGTCGTCCTGCTGCTGGACGTCTGGAACAAGACCAAGTGGCCGCTCAAGCGGGTCGCGTTCTTCTTCCTGCTCTGCGTGCTGCCGTTCGGCGGTCTGTACGGCGACAAGGTGCTCAAGCGCTACGAGGCCGACGGCGTCATCGCCGCCCGGGCCCGCCGGGAAGGCACGGTCAGCGCATGATCGTCGCCTTCTCCGTCAGTCCGCTGGGTGTCGGCGAGGACGTCGGCGAGTACGTCGCCGACGCCGTCCGGGTCGTCCGCGAGTCCGGGCTGCCCAACCGCACCGACGCCATGTTCACCTCCATCGAGGGGGAGTGGGACGAGGTCATGGACGTCGTCAAGCGCGCCGTTCAGGCCGTCGAGGCGCGCGCCGGCCGGGTCTCCCTCGTGCTCAAGGCCGACATCCGTCCGGGTGTCACCGACGGTCTGACCTCCAAGGTCGAGACGGTCGAACGCTACCTCGCGGACTGACGCCGCGTCCCGCCCGTCCTCGCGCTCCGGCGGACCGCCGGGCGAGGGCGGGTTAGGGTAACCTAAGTTCATGCTGGCTACAGTCCCGGTCCGCGAGCGCGGCGAAACGCGTCCGGCGGTCGCGCTCCGATGGGCCGAGCCGTCGGCGGGCGGCGCCGAGGTGACCGCCCCCTATCTGCTCGCCACCGCCGTCTTCGACGGATCCCCGCCGGCCGTGCCCGTCGTCCCCGGCGTGCACACCCACTCCGACGGGCTCCTGGTCTGGCCGCACCACGGCTCGCTGACGCTGCACACCCGCGACACCGTGCGCCGGCTCGTGCCCGGCCAGGGGATCTGGCTGCCGCCCGGCACCCCGCACGACTCCTGGTCCGATCCGGGCAGCGTGAGCTGCTACACGTACGTGACCAGCGCGGCGATCCCGCCGCACTGGACCGCCCAGCGCCCGCTGAGGGTGCGGCGCGCCCTCCAGGAGATGCTGCTCCACCTCGACGCCACCCCGATGCCCGACGATCTCCGGCTGCGGACCCAGCGCGTCGTCATCGAGCTTCTGGAGGAGGACCCGTGTCCCGCCATCGACGTCCCCGTCCCGGCGGACGCGCGGATCCGCGCCCTGGCCGACGACGTCATGCGTGACCCGGAGAGCGAACTCTCGCTGGAGGCCTGGGCGGCGCGGCACGCGCTGAGCGTACGCACCGTCAACCGGGCGTTCGGCCGCGATGTCGGCATGTCCTTCGCGCGGTGGCGTTCGCTGGTCCGGATGTCCGAGGCGACGACGCTGCTGGCGCAGGGCCGCCCCGTCAACCTGGTCGCGCACCGCTGCGGCTACTCCACGACGAGCGCGTTCTCGGCCGCCTTCCGCCGGGTGACCGGCGTCAGTCCGACCGGGTATCTGCGCGAGCAGACGGTGCCGGCGCAGTCCGGCCACTGAGCACGTCCCCGGGGCAGGGTCCCGTCAATCCTGTACGTGGCCGAATCTCGACACATCATGGCCGGTCCGCGTCCCCTCCGGGCGGCCCGGTTCTTTAGTTTTCAGTTAGGTGAGGGTTACCTAACCGAACGCTGAAGAACCGAGGAGAAGCATGTCCCCTTCCATCCCGGCAGGACGCAGACCGGGCGCCGTGGCGCGCCTCGTGACGCTGACGATCGCCGCCGTCGTGGTGCTGGCGGGCTGCGGCAGCGGCGGGTCCGAACCGGACACGGCCAAGGTGCGGGCCGGTGCCGCCTCGGCCGCCTTCCCGGTGAGCATCAAGCACGGCCACGGGACCACGACGATCAAGGCGAAGCCGAAGCGCGTCGTCGCGGTCAGCTGGATGTCGCTCGACGTGGTCGCGGCACTGGGCACCGTCCCCGTCGGCGTCGACGAGCAGTGGGGCGGCGACAAGCAGGGCTACACCCCCTGGTTCCGCAGCACGGTCGAGAAGCTCGGCGGGCCGCTGCCCGAGACGCTGAACTACGGCGACGCGGGCGAGATCGACTTCGAGCAGATCCTCTCGCTGAAGCCGGACCTCATCGTCGGCCTGTACTCCGGCATCTCCGACGTCGACTACAAGCGCCTCTCCGAGATCGCCCCCACCGTCCCGTACCTGAACAAGCCCTGGGACGGCGGGACCTGGCAGGAGATGACCCGCACCATCGGCAAGGCCATGGGCGAGACGAAGAAGGCCGAGGGCCTCGTCACCGACGTCCAGGGCCGGCTGACCGCGGTGACCCGGGAGCACCCCGAGTTCAAGGGCAGGACGTTCACGTACGGACTCGCCCTCACCCCCGGCTCGACGGAGCTCGGTCTCTACCTCAACTACGACGCCCGCGTCCGGCTGCTGACCGAGATGGGCTTCGAGAACACCCCGTCGATGAAGGCCATCGCGTCCACCGCGAAGGGCACCAACTGGTACGGCGGAGTCAGCCTGGAGAAGCTCGACACGATCGAGGCCGACGTCTTCGTCGGCTGGGCCAACGGCGCCGACGAGGTCCCGTACACGCTCAAGGACCCGCTGTTCTCGCGCTGGAAGCCGATCGCCGCGAAGAACTACGCGTTCGTGCAGGACCCGACCCTGGGCATGGCCACCAGCGGCCCGTCCGTGCTCTCCATCCCCTGGGCCCTGGAGCGCTACGTCCCGATGCTCGCCGACGCCGTCGCGGGCAAGGGCAGCACCGGCGCGGACTCCTGACCGCCGTCCGCCGCCTCCCCGGGTGACGCCCACTTCCAAGGACAACCATGACGACCGCCCCACCCACGGGTGACCCCACCACCGGTACGGCGCACGATGCGCCGGGCCCGCGCCGCGGCGCGGGCCCGGCACCGCGCACCCGGACCCGCCTGCTGATCCTGCTGACCGCGCTCGTGCTGCTGCTCGCCGTCGCCGTCCTCAGCGTGATGGTCGGCGCCCGGTCCATCGCCCCCGGCACCGTGTGGGACGCGCTGTTCCACTTCGACGACTCCGACGAACACGTGATGGTGCGCGAACTGCGCGTGCCGCGCACGGTGATCGGGCTGGTCGTCGGCGCGGCCCTCGGCCTCAGCGGCGCACTGATCCAGGCGTTCACCCGTAACCCCCTGGCCGATCCGGGCATCCTCGGGGTGAACGCGGGCGCGAGCCTCGCGGTGACCTTCGCCGTCGCCGTGCTTGGGTACACCGGCGCCGGCCAGTTCATCTGGTTCGCGCTGGCGGGGGCCTTCGGGCTGACCGTGCTCGTCTACACGCTCGGCTCGATCGGCGCCGACCGGGGCAGCCCGGTCAAACTCACCCTCGCGGGCGTCGCGTTCACCGCCGTGTGCGGCGGCTTCACCTCCGCCACGGCGCTCAAGAACACGACCACCTTCGACGTGATGCGGTTCTGGGGTGTCGGCTCCATCGGCGGCCGGTCCCTCGACATCCTCCCCATCGCCCTGCCGCTGATCGGCGCCGGGCTCGTCCTCGGACTGTGCAGCGCCGGCTCGCTCAACGCGCTGGCGCTCGGCGACGACCTCGCCCGGTCCCTGGGCACCCGGCTCGCGCTGACCCGGGTGGTCCTGGTCATCGCCGTCACCCTGCTCGCCGGGACCTCCGTCGCCGTCGCCGGCCCGATCTCGTTCGTCGGGCTGATGGTGCCCCACGTCGTGCGCTGGTTCACCGGACCCGACCAGCGGTGGATCCTGCCCGTCACGATCGTCGCCGCGCCCGCCTTCCTGCTGGCCGCCGACATCATCGGGCGCGTGGTCCTGCCCTCCGGCGAGATGCGGGTCGGCCTCGTCACCGCGCTCGTCGGCGCCCCCGTCCTCGTCGCCCTCGTCCGGCGCCGGAAGGTGAGCACCCTGTGACCACCGGAACAACGAACCCGCCCGCGACCGACGGGACCACCGCCCCGGCCGCGGCCACCGGAACGACGGACGAGCCGGCCGCACCGGACCGGGTCGACTTCGGCCGGCGGGTCTGGACCTGGCGGCGGACCGGCCTGGCCCTGCGGGTCGAGCGGCGCTCCGTCCTCGTCTGCGCCGCCCTGGCCGTCACCGTGGCCGCCCTCGGCGTCCTCACCCTCGCCACGGGATCCATCCGGCTCACCCCGGTCCAGGTGTTGTCCGCCCTGTTCGACCCGGACGCCGACCCCCGGGACCGGCTGGTGGTCGTGGACTGGCGGCTGCCCCGGTTGCTGTTCGCGATCGTCTGCGGCGCGGCACTCGCCATCAGCGGCGCGCTCTTCCAGTCGCTCACCAAGAACCCGCTGGGCTCGCCCGACGTGATCGGCTTCGCCTCCGGTTCGTACGCCGGCGCGAGCGTGGTGCTGCTGCTGCTGGGCACCGCCGACTACCTGGCCGTCGCCTCGGGTTCGCTGATCGGCGGGGCGCTCACCGCACTACTGGTGTATCTGCTGGCCTACCGGGGCGGGCTGGCCCCCTTCCGGCTCATCATCGTCGGGATCGCCGTCGGCGCGTTCCTCTCGTCCCTCACCTCGATGCTCCTCCTGTCCGTCAACCCGCAGCAGGCCATGCTGGCGGCGACCTGGGGAGCGGGGTCCCTCAGCGGCCTCGGCTTCGAGCAACTGCGGGTGACGGCGGGCGTCTTCGTCGTCCTGCTGATCTGTTCGGCGGCGGTGGCGCGGCCCCTGGTCCACCTGGAACTGGGCGACGACGCGGCCGTGGCCCTCGGCGTCAGGGCGCAGCGCGCCCGGCTCGCGGCCACGCTCGTCGGAGTGGCGCTCACCGCGCTCGTGACCGCCGCCGTCGGCCCGATCTCGTTCATCGCGCTCGCGGCCCCGCAGATCGCCCAGCGGCTGACCCGCGGCTCCACCACGGTGCGGATCGTCCCGGCGGCGCTGACCGGCGCCGCGGTCCTGGCCGGCGCCGACTTCATCGCCCAGCGCGTCGACCTGCCGGTGGGCGTCGTCACGGTGTGCGTCGGCGGCGCCTATCTGGCCTGGCTGCTCGCCCGCCAGTACGCGGGACGGCGCGGATGACCGCAGCCGCCCCACCGTCCCGCCGCCCCGAGCCCGCCCATCCGCGAGGAGTACCCGTGACCATCACGACACAGCGCACCGGGACCCCGGTCCCGGCCCGTCTGGAGGTGCTCGACGCGTCCCTCGGCTACGGCCGGCGGCCCGTGTCGGAGCATCTGGACATCGCGATCCCGGACCGTTCGTTCACCGTGATCATCGGCCCCAACGCCTGCGGCAAGTCGACCCTGTTGCGTGCCGTGTCCCGGCTGCTGAAGCCCACCGCGGGAAAGGTCGTCCTCGACGGCCGGTCCATCGCGGAGTACGGCTCCAGGGAAGTGGCGCGCACCCTCGGGCTGCTCCCGCAGACCTCGCTCGCGCCCGACGGGATCACCGTCGCCGACCTCGTCTCCCGCGGACGCCACCCGCACCAGAAGCTGATGCGCCAGTGGACCCGGCAGGACGAGCAGGCCGTACGGGACGCCATGGCGGCCACCTCCGTCACGGAGCTGTCCGGCAGGCCGGTCGACGAACTCTCCGGAGGCCAGCGCCAACGCGTCTGGGTGGCGATGGTCCTCGCCCAGCAGACCCCGGTCCTGCTGCTGGACGAACCGACCACGTTCCTCGACATCGCCCACCAGATCGACCTGCTGGAGCTGTTCACCGATCTGCACCGCGCCGGGCACACCCTCGTCGCCGTCCTCCACGACCTGAACCACGCGGCCCGCTACGCGAGCCATCTCATCGCCATGCGCGACGGCCGGGTCGTCGCCGAGGGCACCCCGCGGGAGGTCGTGACCGCCGCCCTGGTGGAGGACGTGTTCGACCTGCCCTGCCAGGTCGTCCCCGACCCGGTCACCGGCACCCCCATGGTCATCCCGCTGGGCCGGCAGCGGGACACCCGGTGAGGGCGACCCGGGAGACCCGTCCCGCAGGGCTCGGGCCGAACTCCGTCACGGCGCTGTTCCGGGTGGCGCTCCTGCGCGACGGGCGCGGCCGCCGGCTCACCCTCGTCACCCTCGCGTTCATGGTCCACCAGCTGTGCGAGGCACTGGTCCCGGTGCTCATCGGCGTCGTCATCGACCGGGCCCTGGTGCCGTCGGACCGCGCCGCGCTGCTGGGGTGGCTCGGCGTGCTCGGCGTGGTCTTCGTCGTCCTGTCCCTGTCGTACCAGCGGGCGTCCACCGCCATGGTGGACGTCTACGGATACGGCGAACACGCGCTGCGGCAACGGGTGATGACCCGGTTGCTCGACCCGCGCTCGCTGCGCCGCCGGCCGGGGCCGGGCGAGGCGCTCTCCCTGGTCTCGTCCGACACCTACCGGGTCGCCGGGGTCTCCTGGAGCGTCGCCCAGCAGGCCGCGACCGTCACCGCGATCCTCACGGCGTCGACGGCGCTACTCGTGATCTCCGTACCCCTGGGCCTCGGCGTCATCGCCGGCACGGTCCTGGTGCTCGTCGTGATGCGCAGGGTCTCGATGCCGCTGGAGGCACGGGGCATGACCGAACAGGGCGCGGCGGCCCGGGCCGGCGAGGTGGCGACCGACATGATCACCGGACTCCGGGTGGTCATCGGCATGAACGCCCGTGCGGAGGCCGCCCGCCGCTACCGCGTCGCGAGCGGCGCGTCGCGGCGCGGCGCCGTGGCCGCCTCCCGCTCGGTCCTGGCCTACGGGAGCCTCAGCCTGCTCCTGTCGGGGGTGTTCCTCGCCGCGCTTGCGACGGCTTCGGGGTATCTCGCCCTCGACGGCAGCATCACCGTCGGCCAGTTGGTCACCGTCCTCGGACTCGCCCAGTTCCTCCAGGGCTCACTGGCCCATGTCGGCACGTTCGCCTCCAACTGGATCCACAAGCGGGCCTCCGCCCGGCGGCTGGGCGACCTGCTGGACGAACCCCCGCTGATCCCGCCCGTCGCGGCCCTCACGGAGACCGCCGCCACCGCCGTGCCCGCGCTGCGCTGGCACCCGCCCGAGCACGGCACACCCCTCGACCTGCGGCCCGGCGAACTCCTCGGCGTCGTCCCCCGTCACCCCGGGCACGCCAGGGAACTCAGCGACCGGCTCGGCTACCGCGTCCCGCTCGGCCGCGGTGAACTCCTGCTGGACGGCGTCGACGCCGTCGACCTCGGCCCGGATCCGGTGCGCGCCCGGATCACGGCCCCGCCCCACCACGGCGCGGTGTTCTCCGGGACCCTGCGCGCAAACCTCACCCCGGCGGGCGAAGAGAGCGACCCGGCGGTGCTCGGGGCCGCCATGCTCGACGACGTACTCGAACGGATCGGGGGCGACCGGGCCGAGGTCGGCGAGCACGGCCGCAGGCTCTCCGGCGGCCAGCGCCAGCGCCTGCTGCTCGCCCGCGCGCTGCACAGCGGCGCCGACCTCGTCGTCCTCGACGAACCCACCACCGCGGTCGACCCGGTGACCGAACAGCGCATCGCCGCAGGGCTGCGCGGCCTGCCCGCCACGACACTCCTGATCACCAGCAGCCACATCCTGCTCTCCGCCTGCGACCGGGTCGTCGACCTCGGCGGCGCCGCACCCGAACCGAACGGAACCGCCAGGTGACCCCCGCGCACGGCACCCTGCCCATCGCCGGCCCCCGCCGCACCCGGCGGGAACTCGTCCGCCGGCTCGGCGCGCACCGCGGCCGGCTCGCCCTCGCCCTGCTCACCCTGCTCGGCGGCTCGGCCGTCACCCTCGCCACGCCCCCGCTCCTCGGCGGCCTCGTGGACACCGTCGCGGACGACGGCGGCCGGGGCCGCGTCACCGTGCTCGGCGTCGCGCTCGTGCTCGTCGCCGCCGCCGGGGCGGCGCTCGCGTACGCCGGCGGCCGGATGCTCGTCGTCCTCGTCCAGGGCGTGCTCGCCGCCCTGCGCGAGGACGTGTTCGAGACCGCGGTCCACCTTCCGGCGCGCACGCTGGAGTCCTCGGACAGTTCCGACGTCGTCTCCCGCGTGACCCGCGATGTCGAGGCGGTCTCCGAAGCGGCCTCCGAGGTCCTTCCCGACATCACCGCCGCGACCTTCACCATCGGCCTGAGCCTGGTGGGCCTCGCGGTCCTCGACGTACGGCTGGCCCTGGCCGGCCTCGTCTGCCTGCCCGTCCACATCCTCGCCACCCGGAGCTTCCTCGCCCGCTCGCACCCGGTCTACGCGGACATCCGCCGGCTGGAGTCCGCCCGCGGCCAGTCCGTCATCGAGGCGGTGCACGGGGCCGAGACGATCCGCACGTACCGGACCCAGGACCGGCACCTCGCCGCACTGGCCGCACACAGCGAACAGGCCATCGCCCGCCAGCGCGACGGTGTCCGGCTGCGCAACCGGTTCACGGGGCTGCTCAACGCCGCGGAGTTCCTCGGACTCGCCGCCGTGCTCGGCACGGGCTTCGTGCTCCTCCGCTCCGGGGCCGTCTCGGTCGGCGCCGCCACGGCCGCCGCGCTGTACTTCCACCGCCTCTTCGGCCCGGTCGGGGCGCTCCTGGGAAGCCTGGACGACATCCAGCGGGCGACTGCCGGACTGTCCCGGCTCGTCGGCGTCACCGACCTGGGCCGGGACACCGGCACCGCGGCCGGCGGCCGGACCGGGGGAGCGGACCGGCCGCCGCGCAGCCCGGGCATCGACGTGAAGGGCGTCTCGTTCTCGTACGACGGCACCCGTCACGCCCTGCGCGACGTCTCCCTCCACGTGCCCCCGGGGACGAGCCTCGCGCTCGTCGGCGCCAGCGGATCCGGGAAGAGCACCCTGGCCCATCTGATCGCGGGCCTGGCCGTACCCGACCGCGGGGAGATCGACACCGGCGGACCGCGGGACGGCCGGACCCCGTCCCGTTATCTGGTCACCCAGGAGACCCATCTGTTCGGCGGCACCCTGGCGGACAACCTCCGGATCGCCCGGCCCGCCGCCACCGACGACGAACTCCGCCTCGCCCTGCACGAGACCGGGGCCGGCTGGGCGCTGGAGGCGGAGCCGGGGCTCGGCACCGTCCTCGGCGCCAGCGGCGTCGCCCTCGACGACGGGGCGCTCCAGCACCTCGCGCTGGCCCGCGCGCTCCTCGCCGACCCGGACATCGTCGTCCTGGACGAGGCCACCGCCCAGTCGGGCCCGCAGACCCGCACCCAGCTGCGGACGGCACTCGCACGCGTCACACGGGACCGCACCAGCGTGATCGTGGCGCACCGCCTGGAGCAGGCGCGCGACGCGGACCGCATCCTGCTGCTCCGCCGCGGCGAGGTCGCCGAGCAGGGCACGCACGACGAACTGCTCGCCGCCGCCGGTGAGTACGCCGCGCTCTGGCAGGCGTACACCGGCAACCGCGCCGCCACCGTGCCCCGTCCCGGCCCGGTTCCGGGCCCGGCCACGCACCCGATCCCGACCCCGACCCCGCACCTGAAGGAGCAGCACTCATGACCATTCACCGCGCCGTGGTGGCCCGCGTCCGGCCGCTCACCACGACCATGGTCCGCATCACGTTCCACGGCGAGGGCCTCGCCGCGTTCACCTCCACCGGCGTCGGCGACGAGTACGTCCGGCTGTTCCTCCCGCACGGCCCCGACCGCACCGACGTCTCCCTGCCCGACGCGACGGAGAACGGCGGCTGGCAGACCCCCGAAGGGCGGCCCGAGGCCCCGGTGCGCACCTACACCGTCCGTGCGGCCCGCCCGGAGACCGGCGAGATCGACATCGACTTCGTGCTGCACGGCCACGGGACGGCGTCCACCTGGGCCGCCGCCGCCCGCCCCGGGGACGTGATCGGCCTCAACTCCCCGACCGGCCTCTACAGTCCGCCCGACGACCTCTCCTGGCAGGTCCTCGTCTCCGACCTGAGCGGTCTGCCCGCCGTCGGGCGCCTCGTCGAGAACAGCCGGGGCCACATCACGACCCGGGCGGTCCTGGAGGTCCCCGACGCGTCCTGCGTGCAGCCGCTCCCGGACCGGCCAGGTGTCCGGGCGACCTGGACCTACGGCGGCAACGGCCACGGCCCCAGCCGGCTGGCCGAACTGGTCGCCGCCGCGGTCCCGCCCGGCACGGACCTGACCGGCGGCTACGTGTGGGTCGCCGGCCAGACGGACGCGCTGCGTGCCGTACGCCGCTATCTGCGCAGGGAACTCGGGCTGCCGGCGGGGCGCTTCAAGGTCGTCGGCTACTGGATGCCGGACGGCGACTCGTGGAGCCGGCGCTACGAGGCACTGCCCGCCGCCGTCCGGGCCGAGCTGGACGGCATGTGGGACCAGCCGGCCGACGAGCCCGAGGACCTCGCCATCCGCTACGAGGACCGCCTCAGCACGCTGGGCCTGTGACCTGCCGTGGCTACGGGTGCTGCGGCACGGCCAGCGCGATGCCGAGCGGCGTCCGTTCGTACAGCACCTGGTGGCCGTAGCGGCGCGACGTCAGCAGCCCGGACGCCCGCAGCACCGACAGGTGCTCCGACACGGAGGACGGGGCGAGGCCGAGGCGGTGGGCGAGCGCCGTGGTGCCCGCCGGCTCGTCCAGCGCGCACAGGACGTCGGCGCGCGCCCGCCCCAGCAGCCGGGCGAGCGTGTCCGGGGTGCTGTCGGCGGGCTCCGTCCACAGTCCGCCGATGCCGCGCGCCGGGTAGATCACCGCGGGCAGCCAGGGCGGCTCGAAGCCGCCGACCACGTTCGGCCAGGCGAAGACGGACGGCATCAGCACCAGCCCCTGCCCGCCGAGCACCCGGGTGTGCCGGCCCGACGTGCGGGCGATGGTGAGCGTCGAGTCCGCCCAGCTCAGCTGCGGACTCAGCTCACCCAGCAGCCGTTCGAAGCCGACCGCCGCCAGCCGCCGCGAGTGGTAGGCCACATCGGCCTCCAGCAGGGCGCGCAGCCGGGGCCAGTGCGGCTCGATCAGCGCCCGCCAGGCCCGCTCCAGCAGATCGGCCAGCTCCCGCACGGTCCGCGCGGGATCGGCCAGCAGCGCACGCCCGGCGGGGGAGTCCAGCGCGCCCGGCCGGCCGGCGAGCGCCAGCACCATGTCCTCCCGCGCCAGCGCCGGATCGACGGCCCGCACCCCCGCGATCTCCTCCTCGAAGGTGGTGAGGGGCCCCTGCGGCGGCGGGCAGAAGAAGTCCGGGCTGTGACCGCGCTCGTTCATCAGCAGCCACAGCGGGCCGAGATCGAGCCCGCCGGCCGCGTCCCTGATCCTGCGCAGCCAGGGCAGGTGGTAGCCCTGCCGCTCCGGCGATGCCAGCACCCGCACGGCGGCCTGGGTCTCCCCGAGCGGGGAGAGCGCGAACCGGCAGCGCAGCAGATCGCTCTCGTCGAAATGCAGATGGAAGGGCATACGGGCCTCGGCGAAGATTCGGATGAGACCGAAAGTCTACGGAACGGGTGCCCGTCTCCCGCAGGCTGCGTCCATGCCGAGAGACACCGAGCCCGTGACGGGCGGCCCCGAAGCGACGGACACCCCAGGCGGCCGGCGGACCCCGCCGCCCGCCCCGCGCGCCACGGCTCCCGCCCCCGCCGGACCGGCCGCTCTCCCGGCCCCGCACCCGGAGCGCACAGGTCCCCCCGACCCGAGCGGACCGCCCGCGCTCCGGGCGCCGGCCGAGGACGCACCCGCATCCCGCGGCTACCGTGCCGTCTTCGCCGTACGCGAGTTCCGGGCCGTCTTCGCCGCGCATCTGCTCTCGCTGCTCGGCGTGGTCGTCAGCGAACTCGCCCTCACCGTCCTCGTGTACGACCTCACCGCCTCGCCCCTGCTCAGCGCCCTCACCTTCGCGCTCGGGATGCTGCCCTACCTCGTCGGCGGCACGCTCTTCGCCGGGATCGCCGACCGCTACCCGGCCCGCCGGGTCCTGGTCACCTGCGATCTGATCTGCGCCGGCTGCGTCGCCGTGATGGTGCTGCCGGGCACCCCGGTCGCCGGACTCCTCGTGCTGCGCTGCCTCGTCGCCGCCGTCTCGCCCGTCTTCACCGGGACCAGGATGGCCGCGCTCACCGACATCCTGGGCGAGGGCGACCTGTTCGTCCTCGGCCGCTCGCTGCTGCGGATCATCTCCCAGAGCGCCCTGCTCGCCGGCTTCGGCGTGGGCGGGCTGCTGCTCGCCGTGGTCACCCCGCGCGGCGCGATCACGATCACCGTCGTCACCTTCCTCTGCTCGGCCGCCCTGCTCCGCCTCGGCACCCGCGCCCGGCCCGCCCGCACCGCCGGGAAGGGCGGCGGCACCCTGCTGGGGGAGTCGCTCTCCGGCGCCCGGCTGGTGCTCGGCGACCGCCGGGTCCGGGCGCTGATGCTGCTCTTCTGGCTGCCCCCGATGTTCGTCGTGGCACCGGAGGCGCTGGCCGCCCCGTACGCCGACGAGATCGGGGTGGGCAGCGCCGCGCTCGGGCTGCTGATGTGCGCGATGCCGGTCGGCTCCATCGCCGCCGAGCTGTACGTGGGCGCCGCGCTCGGACCCCGTACCCGCTCCCGGATCGTCCTGCCGCTCGCCGCCGCCGGGCTGCTGCCCCTCGTGCTCTACGGCTTCCGGCCGGGCGTCGCCCTCGCGGCCGTCGCGCTGGCGCTGGCCGGTGCGGGATCGGCGTACGTGATCGGGCTCGACCAGTGGTTCGTCGGGGCCGTTCCCGACGAGCTGCGCGGCCGGGCCATGACCCTGCTCACGGCCGGACTGATGACGATCCAGGGCGTCGGCATGGCCCTGGCCGGTCTGGCCGCCGAGTTCTTCCCCGTGCACGGGGTGGTCGCCGGAGCCGGGGTCCTGGGCACCCTGTGCCTGCTGCTGCTCGTCGCCGAGGTCCGCCGGACGGCGCCCGCGTCCGCACCCGCGATCCGGATCCGGACCGAAGTTCGAGACGGTGAGGACCGGCAAGTTCCCCATGGGTAAGGTCGTGGCCGTGCCGAAGCCGCTCAGTCTCCCCTTCGATCCCATCGCCCGCGCCGACGAACTCTGGCAGCAGCGCTGGGGCCCGGTGCCCTCCATGGGGGCGATCACCTCGATCATGCGGGCGCAGCAGATCCTGCTCGCCGAGGTCGACGCGGTCGTCAAACCGTACGGACTGACCTTCGCGCGCTACGAGGCGCTGGTGCTGCTCACCTTCTCCAAGGCCGGTGAGCTGCCGATGTCCAAGATCGGTGAGCGGCTCATGGTCCACCCGACCTCCGTGACGAACACCGTGGACCGGCTGGTGCGCTCCGGCCTCGTCGACAAGCGGCCCAACCCGAACGACGGCCGCGGCACGCTCGCCTCCATCACCGACAAGGGCCGCGAGGTCGTCGAGTCGGCCACCCAGGACCTGGTCGCCATGGAGTTCGGACTCGGGGTGTACGACGCCGAGGAATGCGCCGAGATCTTCGCGCTGCTGCGCCCCCTGCGCATCGCCGCCCAGGACTTCGAGGAGATCTGAGAAGGCCCGTTCCGGGGGCCGGGGCCGCTGCAAGATCGCCCCGGGTGTCCGGTTACGCTCGATGGCATGAAACGCAGTGTGCTGACCCGCTATCGGGTGATGGCTTACGTCACCGCCGTCATGTTGCTGATCCTCTGCGTCTGCATGATCTTCAAATACGGCTTCGACAAGGGTGAGGGACTGACGCTCGTCGTCTCCCAGATCCACGGCGTGCTGTACATCATCTACCTGATCTTCGCCTTCGACCTGGGCTCCAAGGCGAAGTGGCCGATGGGCAAGCTGGCCTGGGTGCTGCTCTCCGGCACCATCCCGACGGCCGCGTTCTTCGTCGAGCGCAAGGTCGTCCGCGAGGTCGAGCCGCTGCTCGCGGACCCGGCCCCCGCCGCCACCGCGAAGGCCTGACCCGCACCCGAACCGCCCCGTGCCGAGCACCGGGCGGTTTGTCATCGACATTTACTAGGACGTCCTAGTAAATTGGTGGCATGGACGCAGACGCGATCGAGGAAGGCCGCCAGCGCTGGCAGGCCCGTTACGACAAGGCCCGCAAGCGCGACGCGGACTTCACCACGCTCTCCGGGGACCCGGTCGAGCCCGTCTACGGGCCCCGGCCCGGGGACGCCTACGAGGGCTTCGAGCGGATCGGCTGGCCCGGCGAGTACCCCTTCACCCGTGGCCTGCACCCCACGGGCTACCGCGGCCGCACCTGGACCATCCGCCAGTTCGCCGGCTTCGGCAACGCCGAGCAGACCAACGAGCGCTACAAGATGATCCTCGCCGCGGGCGGCGGCGGGCTGAGCGTCGCCTTCGACATGCCGACGCTGATGGGCCGGGACTCCGACGACCCCCGCGCGCTCGGCGAGGTCGGCCACTGCGGAGTGGCCATCGACTCCGCCGCCGACATGGAGGTCCTCTTCAAGGACATCCCGCTCGGCGACGTCACCACCTCGATGACGATCAGCGGCCCGGCCGTGCCCGTCTTCTGCATGTACCTGGTCGCCGCCGAGCGCCAGGGCGTCGACCCGGCCGTGCTCAACGGCACGCTGCAGACGGACATCTTCAAGGAGTACATCGCGCAGAAGGAGTGGCTCTTCCAGCCCGAGCCCCATCTGCGCCTCATCGGCGACCTGATGGAGCACTGCGCCCGCGACATCCCCGCCTACAAGCCGCTCTCCGTCTCCGGCTACCACATCCGCGAGGCCGGAGCCACGGCCGCGCAGGAGCTCGCCTACACCCTCGCCGACGGCTTCGGCTACGTGGAGCTCGGCCTCTCCCGCGGCCTCGACGTCGACACCTTCGCCCCCGGCCTCTCCTTCTTCTTCGACGCGCACCTCGACTTCTTCGAGGAGATCGCCAAGTTCCGCGCCGCCCGCCGGATCTGGGCCCGCTGGATGAAGGAGACGTACGGCGCGAAGACCGACAAGGCGCAGTGGCTCCGCTTCCACACCCAGACCGCCGGGGTCTCGCTGACCGCCCAGCAGCCGTACAACAACGTCGTACGCACCGCGGTCGAGGCGCTCTCCGCCGTCCTCGGCGGCACCAACTCCCTGCACACCAACGCCCTCGACGAGACCCTCGCGCTCCCCTCCGAGCAGGCCGCCGAGATCGCGCTGCGCACCCAGCAGGTGCTGATGGAGGAGACCGGGGTCGCCAACGTGGCCGACCCGCTGGGCGGTTCCTGGTTCGTGGAGCAGCTCACCGACCGGATCGAGGCGGAGGCCGAGAAGATCTTCGACCAGATCCGGGAGCGCGGCACCCGCGCCCACCCGGACGGGCGGCACCCCGTCGGCCCGATGACCTCCGGCATCCTGCGCGGCATCGAGGACGGCTGGTTCACCGGCGAGATCGCCGAGTCGGCCTTCCGCTACCAGCAGTCCCTGGAGAAGGGCGACAAGCGCGTCGTCGGCGTCAACGTGGCCCACGGCTCGGTCACCGGCGACCTGGAGATCCTCCGGGTCAGCCACGAGGTCGAGCGCGAGCAGGTCCGGGAGCTCGCCGGCCGCAAGGAGGGCCGCGACGACGCCAGGGTGTCCGCCGCGCTGGACGCGATGCTGGCCGCCGCCCGCGACGGCTCCAACATGATCGCGCCGATGCTCGACGCCGTCCGCGCCGAGGCGACCCTCGGCGAGATCTGCGGGGTGCTGCGCGAGGAGTGGGGCACCTACACGGAGCCGCCCGGCTTCTGACAGGTAGTTGGTAGTTACAGGTGTCACCTCCGGGGGTCCGGGTAGGCGCAGCCGCGATACCCGCACCACCCCTGGAGGAACACCGTGAGACTGTCCGGGAGAATCACCGCCGCGGCCGGCGCCGCACTCGCCGTACTCGGAACGCTGCTGGTCAGCGGCTCCACGGCGGTCAGCGCCGCACCGGCACCGAAGCCGGGGGTGCAGGACACCTTCGACTCGCTGGGGCCGGACGTGAAGGCGGCGGAGCTCTCCACCGGCCGGACCGCGCACTACATCGACGAGGGCCGCCGGGGCGGCACCCCGGTCCTCTTTATCGGCGGCACCGGCACGAGCGCCCGGGCGGCGCACATGACGGACTTCTTCCGCACCACCCGCGAGAACCTCGGCCTGCGCCTGATCTCCGTGGAACGCAACGGCTTCGGCGACACGGAGTACGACAAGTCCCTGGGCAAGGCCGACTTCGCGAAGGACGCCCTGGAGGTCCTGGACCGGATCGGCGTCGGCAAGGTCTCCGTCGTCGCGATCTCCGGCGGCGGCCCCTACGCCGCCGAGCTCGCCGCACGCGCCCCCGGCCGCATCAAGGCCCTCCACCTCGCCGCCGCGCTCCCGCCGTACGGCGAGAAGCCCGCGTACTGCGGCCTGAGCGACGACGCGCTGGCCGACGCGGTCAAGGACTCGATCGCCGACCCGCGCTCCTGGTGGGCCTTCCCCGACGACAGCGCCGTCAAGTCCATCCCGGGCTTCGCCGACACCGCGTACGAGGAAGGGGCCCGCACGTACAACCAGCGCGGCCAGAAGTCCGATCCGGCCCCGCAGGTGCACGAACAGCGGCTCTACTGCGAGCGCCCCGGCCCCGACCTGTCGAAACTGAAGGCTCCGGTGTACCTCTACGGCGGCGAGAAGGACACCACCGTCCCGCCGGCCACCCTCGCCACCTGGCGCGAGGCGCTGCCGGTCACCCCGGTGGTGCGGACGTACGCGGACTCCGGCCATGACGTCCAGTACCGCCACTGGGACCAGATCCTGGTGGACCTCGCCGGGCACGGGGACCGCACGGTCGTCTGCCACGGCGACCACACGAAGCTGATGGCACCGAAGCAGGCGGACCGCCTCGTCGCCTCCGGCCGGGCCACGCTGGGCAGTTGCGCCTGGCAGTGACGTAGCCCCTAGCCCGCGGCGGCCGCGCCCAGGCCCGCGAGGAGCAGCAGCGTGAAGCGCCGGGCCCAGTCCGCGTCGACGGGCTCGGCGCTCACCAGGGCCCGGTGCACCACCGCGCCGGCGATCACGTCGAAGATCAGGTCGGCCGTCAGGGCCGCCGTGGCCTCGTCCTGCTCGACGGGCAGTTCGCCGCGCTCCTGCGCCCGTTGCCGTCCCTGGAGGACGAGACGTTTCTGCCGGTCCACGATCGAGTCGCGGATGCGGGTGCGCAGCGCCTCGTCGCGGGTCGACTCCGCGACCACCGCCATCAGCGCGGTCTGGGTCTCCGGCCGCTCCAGCAGCGCGGCGAACTGCAGCACCACCGCCTGCACATCAGCGGACAGGCTGCCCAGGTCCGGCAGTTCCAGCTCGTCGAAGAGCACCGCGACCGCGTCCACGACCAGTTCGTTCTTGCCCGCCCAGCGCCGGTACAGCGTCGTCTTCGCGACCCCCGCACGCGTCGCCACATCACCCATCGTCAGCTTCGACCAGCCGAGGTCGACCAGCGAGGCTCTGGTGGCTTCGAGGATCGCCTCGTCGGCCGCGGCACTGCGCGGACGTCCCGTTCGTGGGGCTTTGGGGTGGCTGCGGCTCAGCATCCCGTGACCATACCCGCCAGTAGCCAGAACCGGCCGACCCCGTTCGCCGTGAGACAGATCACCGAACACTCTTGTGCACCGGGGGCGGGTGCCAGTTACGCTACGGGTCGTAGCGTAAGGACGACGGCCGGGCCGTCGCCGCGCGACGAACGAGTGACAGCCACAGGCACCGGGTGGGGACCGGGTGCCGAACCGGGTCTTCAGGGGCCCTCGGACCGTGTCTGTCCGTGCACCTCGCACACCGGCGGGGGCTGCGGACGGACGCGGTTCCCGTATCGCTTTCCGGATCAGTGCGCCGAGGGGGGAGGATGTACGCATGCAGCCTAGGAACATGTCCATGAGCGGCGTCGTCGACCTCGCCGCGGTGAAGGCGGCCGGTGAGGCCAAGGTGAAGGCGGAGCAGGCCCGTGCCGAGACCGCCCGGCAGGGTGGCCCCGCAGCCGTACCCCCGTCCTCCCTCGTGATCGATGTCGATGAGGCGGGATTCGAGAGCGATGTCCTGCAGCGCTCCGCCGAGGTCCCGGTCGTCATCGACTTCTGGGCCGAGTGGTGCGAGCCGTGCAAGCAGCTGGGCCCGCTCCTGGAGCGCCTGGCCCGTGAGTACAACGGCCGTTTCGTCCTGGCCAAGGTCGACGTCGACGCCAACCAGATGCTGATGCAGCAGTTCGGGATCCAGGGCATCCCGGCGGTCTTCGCCGTGGTCGCCGGACAGGCGCTGCCCCTCTTCCAGGGCGCCGCCCCCGAGTCGCAGATCCGCGAGACGCTGGACCAGCTGATCCAGGTGGGCGAGGAGCGGTTCGGCCTCACCGGCATCGCGGTCGACCAGGACGAGGCGGGCCCCGAGGCGGCGCAGGCTCCCGAGGTGCCCGCGGGACCGTACGACGCACTGCTGGAGGCGGCCGCGCAGGCGCTGGACGCCAATGACTTCGCCGGCGCCGTCCAGGCGTACAAGAACGTCCTCTCGGACGAACCGGCCAACAGCGAGGCCAAGCTGGGCCTCGCCCAGGCGGAACTCCTGGCCCGGGTCCAGCAGATGGACCCGCAGCAGGTCCGCAAGGACGCCGCCGGGGATCCGGGTGACGTGGACGCGCAGATCGCGGCGGCCGACCTCGATCTGGTCGGCGGTCATGTCGAGGACGCGTTCGGCCGGCTCGTCGAGACGGTCCGCCGCAATTTCGGTGACGACCGGGACCGTGTACGGGTCCGTCTCCTGGAGCTCTTCGAGGTGATCGGCCCCGAGGACCCGCGTGTCGGCGCCGCGCGGACCGCACTCGCGCGCGTCTTGTTCTGATCTGACAACACGGCCGTGGCCCCCGGCGGGGGTCACGGCCGTTTTCGCGTTCCGGCGCTAAGAGATGGCTTCGCTTTACCAAATCTTGATAAAAGCATGCCCTGTTACTCGCAGTAAATCGATCATCGGGATCTGTCCGATTTCGATCGCCAATGACGCCATTCGTCTGCCCGGTCGGGGCAACCCTGTGTGGCCGGTCGGTGCCGCCCGGTCGTGGGTCGGTTATCGGGCCGTTACTAGCGAGTAACGAACCCCCTTGTGTCACGGCCGCGAATGGACCACGATCGGCCACGCTCGGTCCAATAACGCCAGTCCGGCTGCCAGTCGGTGCGGCGGCTCCGTTGGGTCCCCACCGAGTGGATCGGCGGCAGTGGCGCCGGTTCCGGACAGGGGGGTTCCTGCTCACCGGCAGGGCCTGTCCGAACAGGTTGCGCGAACGCGTGGCCAGTGGTTGTCGCTCGGGGGTGATCGCCAGTGATTCGGACGCGGTTCACGTCTCCGTTTGCGGGCGCTCTCCTTTCCGAGGACGTAGCACTTCTCCCATCCCAGGTCGGGCAGGATGCCAGGCCGGAGATGTACGTCCGAGAAGGAGGAAAAGTATGAGTTCCCAGGTTCGCGGTGGCACGAGATGGAAGCGTTTCGCTGTCGTCATGGTGCCGAGCGTCATAGCCACCGCCGCGGTGGGTGTGGGTCTGGCACAGGGCGCGCTCGCCGCGTCGTTCAGCGTGTCCGGCCAGGAGTTCAAGGTCAGCGCGGATGAGCTGGTCGGCCATGACTTCGTGCAGTACGGCAGTGTGGCGACGGGCAAGGACCTCAAGGGCAAGGACCAGGCGGCCCCGGTCGCCGTGTCCGGGTTCAGCAGCGCCACCATCACCAACATGTGCCAGTCGGTCGTCACTCCCGACCTGCCGTTCGGTCTCGGCAACGTGACGCTCCAGCTCACCGCCGGTGACCCGGACAAGACCGGTGGCCGCAAGGTCGAGGCCAAGGACCTGTACCTCGACGTCTCGCAGCTCGACGCGGACGCGAAGTTCGAGGACCTCGACATCGGCGTCGCCGCCGGTTCGCTGAAGGGCCCGGGCATCCAGCCCGGCACGCAGGCCAACCCGTACGGCTTCTCGCAGCGGGCCAAGGTGGCCACGCTGAAGAAGGTCGAGCAGCGGGCATGGGCCACGACGGCCGGCACGTTCGAGCTGCCCGGTCTGTCGCTGAAGCTCCACAAGGGCGTCAAGGAGTGCTACTAAGCACTCGCCCGGGTGGCCGGGGTACGCCGTAGCGCGGACCCCCGGCCGCCCACCCTTCTCTTTCTCACAGCAGTACCGGTTCCAGGGAGCTGTTTTCCATGAGCCCCGAATCCCAAGGGCAGAACGAGCACTACCTCAGCGTCGTCCGGCGGCGCTTCCGCACCTGGCGGGGTAACCGGCCGTTCTGGGCGGGTCTGTTCACCATGCTGGGCGGTGTACCCATCGCGTACTTCCCGTACGCGAACATGCACCTCGGCAACATGACGCTGGCCATGTCCACCACCGCGGGCGCCGGATCGCTCATCATCGGGGTCCTGCTCGTCACGCTGGGCCTGACGATGTGGTTCCACCACATAGTCCGGGTGTTCGCGGGTGTCGCGGCGATCCTGCTGGCGCTGATCTCCATACCCGTCGCCAACATCGGCGGCTTCCTGATCGGCTTCCTGTTCGCCCTGATCGGTGGCGCGCTCTCCGTGTCCTGGGTCCCGGGCAAGCCGCAGCCGGACGAGGCCGCACCGGACCAAGGCCTGCTCGGCGAGGCCGACGAGCCGGTCCTCCTCGGCGATGAGGCGCCCGGCGCCCCCTCGTACGCGCAGGAGGAGCACGCCGCGGCGTACCCCGGGGGCGCGCTCCACGGGATGGGTGTCCCCGAGCAGCAGCCGGCGAAGTACGACACGACAGTTGAGGTCGACGGCGGGAGGCATCGTGCGGGGTGACGACAGTCAGGTGAACGCCTTGGGCGAGGGCGGGCTCCAGGAGCGAAGAGGGCCGCGCCACGCCGCCCCCAGGAAGTCGCTCCTGACGAAGCTGCACATGCCCGCCGGCAAGAAGGCGTTCGCACTGGCCGCGATGCCGACGGCCGTCTTCGTCGGGATGGGGCTCACGCCCAAGCTCGCGATGGCCGACGACAGCACGGACATCCCCTTCGCACCCGGCCCCTGCGTGACCCGCTCCGACGAGCCGAGCGAGTCGGCGGACCCGTCGCCCTCGGCGTCGAAGACGCCGTCCCCGTCTGCCACCGAGAGCGGCAAGCCCGCGCCGGACAAGAGCGACGAGGCGACCGAGAAGCCCACGGCCACCCCGTCGGCGAGCGCCACGGACGAGGCGAAGACCGAATCGGCCGAGAAGAGCGCCGACGCCCCGGCCGCGAGTGCGACACCCAGCCCCACGAAGTCGAAGAACCCGCTCGACCCGCTGGGCCTCGGCGACGCGCTCAAGGACCTCTTCGACGGACCGGACAAGGAGACGGCGAGCCCGTCCCCCAGCGCCACCACGGCGACCCCGGAGCCTTCGAAGTCCGCCACCGCGGAGCCCACGGACAAGGCCGCCGACAAGCCCGTCGAGAAGGCCACGGACGCGGCGAAGGACACGGTCGACAAGACCACCGACGCCATCCGCGACGCGGCTGACAAGGCCGGCAAGCCGGTCAAGGAGCTCGGCGAGGACGTCAAGGGACTCGACCCGAAGGCGGACGAGGACATCCCGGACGGCGCCAAGCCCTCCTTCCCGTGCCCGACCGCCGACCCGAAGGCCCTGGCCGCAGCCGATCTGGAGCAGGGCATCCCCCGCCTCCCGAACGACCCGTGGATCCTGGAGAGTTCGCTGCTCACCCTGAGCGGGCTCGACTACAAGGGCATCGTCGAGGTGGAGAAGGGCGACGGGACCACGAAGAAGGTCCTGAAGTTCACCTCCAAGTCCGTCGACATCAAGGACCTCCACCAGATGACGGTCGGCCCGCAGTCGGGCGTCACCGGCCATGTGAAGGCGCGGAAGGGTTCCACCTCCACCATCCGCGACGGTGAGGTGACGATGTACACGGAGGAGCTGAAGGGCAACCTCTTCGGCCTCATCCCGATCACCTTCAGCCCGGAGACCCCGCCGCCGCTGAACGTGCCGTTCGCCTTCTTCACGAACGTGAAGGTGACGCAGGCAGGCCAGTTCGGCGGGACGCTGACGGTGCCGGGTCTGCAGAACTACTTCACCAAGGGCACCGGCTGAGACCCGCACCGACCCGTCCGGGAGCCGCACAACGGCTGTGGGCCGTACCCCCTCGGGGGTACGGCCCACAGTCTGTTACCCGGTGGCACGTGCCTCCGCGGGTCAGGTCGTGACTTCCTCGCCGCCCATGTTCCATGCCCGGGTGAATCCCGGCGAGCCGGCCGGCTCGGAGAGGGTCACGGCACCGGGAGAGTGGTGTACGTGACCGCCCACCCGGCCCTCGGGAACCGGAGGGAAGCTCGCGTCCATGTACTCACCTTCGGTGAGTTCGTACTCCATCCCCGAAGGCTCGAACCGGACCGTGAGGGGTCCGTCGAACGCCGTGATCCTGATACGCAACTCCTGCCAGCCTTTCAGAGGTGTCTCAGGGCCCAGTAGCCCCAACGCCCGAGGGCGGTGCCCCGGTTCCGCTGGAACCGGGGCACCGCCCTCGCGTAGCGCGTACGGAACCGCTGCGCGGTCAGTCGCGGTCGCGCTCCTGGCCGCCCACGTGGTGCACGCGCACCATGTTGGTCGTGCCGGGGACGCCGGGGGGCGAGCCGGCCGTGATGACCATCGTGTCGCCGTTGCTGTAGCGGTCCAGCTTCAGCAGCTCCGCGTCGACCAGGTCCACCATCGCGTCCGTGGTGTCCACGTGCGGGACCACGTGGGCCTCGACGCCCCAGCTGAGGGCCAGCTGGTTGCGGGTGGACTCGTCCGTGGTGAAGGCCAGGATGGGCTGGGCCGCGCGGTAGCGGGAGAGGCGGCGGGCGGTGTCGCCGGACTGGGTGAAGGCGACCAGGGCCTCACCGTTCAGGAAGTCCGCGATCTCGCAGGCCGCGCGGGCCACCGAACCACCCTGGGTGCGGGGCTTCTTGCCCGGCACCAGCGGCTGGAGGCCCTTGGAGAGCAGTTCCTCCTCGGCGGCGACGACGATCTTCGACATCGTCTTGACCGTCTCGATCGGGTACGCGCCGACCGAGGACTCGGCGGAGAGCATGACCGCGTCCGCGCCGTCCAGGATCGCGTTGGCGACGTCGGACGCCTCGGCGCGGGTCGGACGGGAGTTGGTGATCATCGACTCCATCATCTGGGTCGCCACGATCACCGGCTTGGCGTTGCGCCGGCAGAGCTCCACGAGGCGCTTCTGCACCATCGGGACCTTCTCCAGCGGGTACTCGACGGCGAGGTCGCCACGGGCGACCATCACACCGTCGAACGCCATGACGACGCCCTCCATGTTCTCGACGGCCTGCGGCTTCTCCACCTTGGCGATGACGGGGACCCGGCGGCCCTCCTCGTCCATGACCTTGTGGACGTCCTTGACGTCACCGGCGTCCCGCACGAAGGAGAGGGCGACCAGGTCGCAGCCCATCCTCAGGGCGAAGCGCAGGTCGTCGATGTCCTTCTCGGACAGGGCCGGGACGTTGACCGCCGCACCCGGCAGGTTGATCCCCTTGTGGTCGGAGATCACCCCGCCCTCGATGACGATGGTGTGGACCCGGGGGCCCTCGACGGAGACGACCTTCAGTTCGACGTTGCCGTCGTTGATCAGGATCGGGTCGCCCTTGGCGACGTCGCCGGGCAGACCCTTGTAGGTCGTGCCGCAGATCGACTTGTCGCCGGGGACGTCCTCGGCGGTGATGACGAACTCGTCCCCGCGGACCAGCTCGACGGGACCCTCGGCGAACTTCGCGAGGCGGATCTTCGGGCCCTGGAGGTCGGCGAGTACGCCGACCGCCCGGCCGGTCTCGGCGGCGGCCTTGCGGACCCGGTCGTAACGACCCTGGTGCTCCGCGTGGGAACCGTGACTGAAGTTGAATCGGGCCACGCTCATGCCGGCCTCGATCAGAGCGACGAGCTGCTCATGGGAGTCGACGGCGGGACCGAGGGTGCAGACGATTTTGGAACGGCGCATGAGGCGGATCCTATCGGTTTGTTTCGCTGCGGAATATTCCGTCTGGTGGAAGATACAAAGGGGCGCGGGGGCGCTCAGTTGTCGACCAGGGCGAAGGTCTGGTTCGCGATCTCCAGCTCCTCGTCCGTCGGCACCACGGCGACCGCGACCCGTGCGTAATCCGGCGAGATCAGCCGCGGTGCGCCGGACCGTACGGCGTTGAGATCCGCGTCCACCACCAGGCCGAGCTCCTCCAGACCGGCGATCGCAGCCTCCCGTACGGGAGCCGAGTTCTCACCGACCCCCGCCGTGAAGACCACGGCGTCCACCCGCCCGAGGACCGCCGAATAGGCGCCGATGTACTTCTTCAGCCGGTGCACGTAGATGTCGAAGGCGAGCGCCGCCCGCTCGTCGCCCTCGTCGATCCGGCGCCGGATCTCCCGCATGTCGTTGTCGCCGCAGAGGCCCACCAGACCGCTCTTCTTGTTGAGCAGGACGTCGATCTCGTCCGCCGACATGCCCGCCACCCGCTTGAGGTGGAAGGTGACGGCCGGATCGATGTCTCCGGAGCGCGTACCCATGACCAGCCCCTCCAAGGGGGTCAGTCCCATCGAGGTCTCCACGCACCGGCCGCCCGCCACCGCGGAGGCCGAGGCGCCGTTGCCCAGGTGCAGCACGATGACGTTGACGTCCTCGGGGGCGCGGCCCAGCAGCTCGGCCGTCTTGCGCGAGACGTACGCGTGCGAGGTGCCGTGGAATCCGTAGCGCCGGATCCGGTGCGCGTCGGCCGTCTCCACGTCGATCGCGTACCGGGAGGCGTACTCCGGCATCGTCGTGTGGAACGCCGTGTCGAACACCGCCACCTGCGGCAGGTCCGGGCGCAGCGCCTGGGCGGTGCGGATGCCGGTGATGTTCGCCGGGTTGTGCAGCGGCGCCACCGGCACCAGGCGCTCGATCTCCGTCAGCACCTCGTCCGTGATCACGGTCGGCTCGCTGAACCGGAGCCCGCCGTGCACCACCCGGTGGCCGATCGCGGCCAGTTCGGGGGAGTCGAGGCCGAGCCCGTCGGCCGCCAGTTCCTCGGCCGCCGCCTTGAGCGCCGCCTCGTGGTCGGGGATCCGGCCGGCGCGCTCCCGGCTCTCGCCGCCGCCACCGGTGAGCGGGGTGTGCACGAGCCGGGAGGTCTCCTCGCCGATCCGCTCGACCAGCCCGGCCGCCAGCCGGGAGTGGTCGCGCATGTCGAGGAGCTGGTACTTCACGGAGGAGGAGCCGGAGTTGAGGACGAGCACCCGGCTCGCTCCCTTGCCTGCTGCGGCACCTTCGGTGGTGGTCATGTCGCGGGTCACTCCTCGCCCTGTGCCTGGATCGCCGTGATGGCCACGGTGTTGACGATGTCCTGGACGAGTGCGCCCCGGGACAGGTCGTTGACGGGCTTGCGCAGTCCCTGGAGGACCGGGCCGACCGCCACCGCGCCGGCCGAGCGCTGCACGGCCTTGTAGGTGTTGTTGCCGGTGTTCAGGTCCGGGAAGATCAGCACCGTCGCCTGGCCCGCCACCTCGGAACCGGGCAGCTTCGTCGCCGCGACGCTCGGCTCCACCGCGGCGTCGTACTGGATCGGACCCTCGATCATCAGATCCGGGCGGCTCTCGCGCACCCGGTCCGTCGCCTCACGGACCTTGTCGACGTCGGCGCCGGTGCCCGAGGTCCCGGTCGAGTAGGAGAGCATCGCGATCCTCGGCTCCACACCGAAGCGGGCCGCGGTGACGGCCGACTGCACGGCGATGTCCGCGAGCTGCTCCGCGTTCGGGTCCGGGTTGACCGCGCAGTCGCCGTACACCAGGACCTTGTCGGCGAGGCACATGAAGAAGACCGAGGAGACGATCGAGGCGTCCGGCTTCGTCTTGATGATCTCGAACGCCGGCCGGATCGTCGCCGCCGTGGAGTGCACGGCCCCGGAGACCATGCCGTCCGCGAGCCCCTCCTGCACCATCAGGGTGCCGAAGTAGTTGACGTCCGAGACGACGTCGTACGCGAGCTCGACCGTCACCCCGCGGTGCGCGCGCAGCTGCGCGTACCGCTCGGCGAAGGCCTTGCGCAGCTCGGAGGTCTGCGGGTCGATCAGCTGGGTGCCCGCCAGGTCGATGCCCAGGTCCGCGGCCTTCTTGCGGATGACGTCGGGGTCGCCCAGCAGGGTGAGGTCGCAGACGTCGCGCCGCAGCAGTACGTCGGCGGCGCGCAGCACCCGTTCCTCGGTGCCCTCCGGCAGCACCACCCGGCGCCGGTCCGCGCGTGCCTGCTCCAGCAGTTCGTGCTCGAACATCATCGGCGTGACCCGGCCGCTGCGGGCGACCGAGATCCGGTCGAGGAGTGCGGCCGTGTCGACATGTCGCTCGAAGAGCCCCAGCGCCGTCTCGGCCTTGCGCGGCGTCGCCGCGTTCAGCTTGCCCTCCAGGGCGAAGAGTTCCCCGGCGGTGGGGAACGAGCCGCCGGCCACCGAGACCACCGGGGTGCCGGGTGCGAGCCGCGCGGCCAGTTTGAGCACCTCCTCGCCCGGCCGCTCGTTCAGCGTCAGCAGCACGCCCGCGATGGGCGGCGTGCCGGCACTGTGCGCGGCGAGCGAGCCGACCACCAGGTCCGACCGGTCCCCGGGCGTCACCACCATGCACCCCGGCGTCAGCGCCTTCAGCAGGTTCGGCAGCATCGCGCCGCCGAAGACGAAGTCCAGCGCGTCCCTGGCCAGGCCCGCGTCGTCGCCGAGCAGCACCGTGCCGTCCAGTGCCGCGGTGATCTGCGCGACCGTCGGCGCCGAGAGCGCCGGGTCGTCCGGCAGCACCGAACACGGCACCGGCAGCGTCGCCGAGAGCCGCTCCGTGATCACGTCGCGGTCCGCCGAGGCCACCCGGTTCACGATCATCGCGAGGACGTCGCAGCCCAGACCGGCGTACGCGCGGTACGCGTTGCGGGTCTCGGCCTTCACCGACTCCGCGTCCTGGTCCTGGCCGCCGACCACCGCGATCACCGAGGCGCCGAACTCGTTGGCGAGACGGGCGTTCAGCGCCAGCTCGTCGGGGAGCTGGGTGGCGGCGTAGTCGGTGCCGAGGACGAGGACCACCTCGTAGTCCGCGGCCACCCGGTGGAAGCGCTCGACGAGCCGGGAGACCAGTTCGTCGGTACCCTGCTCCGCCTGGATCGCCGAGGCCTCGTGGTAGTCGAGTCCGTAGACGGTGCCCGGGTCCTGCGAGAGCCGGTAGCGGGCCCGCAGCAGCTCGAACAGCCGGTCCGGGTCGTCGTGGACCAGGGGGCGGAACACCCCGACCCGGTCCACCTGACGCGTCAGGAGCTCCATGACTCCCAGGTCGACCACCTGACGGCCGTCTCCCCGGTCGATCCCGGTCACGTACACGCTGCGCGTCACGCGTGCTCTCCCGTCGTCTCTTGTCCGGTATGTTGTCCGGTTCGGGTGGTATCGCCTGTTTGACGATACCTGCGGGGGCCGAGAGGCCGCCCGCCGGACGAAAGCCCCTGGTCGCGGTCGCCGGAGCCACCCTCGCGGCCGGTCCGGCCGCCCATGGAGCAGCCGAAAGCGCGAGGTACGGACCTGACGTGGGACAATCGTCTCGGCTTACGGTACGGGGGATCGCGCCGTTACCCCCGGCCTGCACGGCACAGGACAGGCTCTAGCGAGCAGGAGATACAGCAGGATGCGCATCGGAGTTCTCACCGCAGGCGGCGACTGCCCAGGCCTGAACGCAGTGATCCGCTCGGTCGTGCACCGTGCCGTGGTGGGTCACGGCGACGAGGTCATCGGGTTCGAGGACGGCTTCAAGGGCCTCCTCGACGGCCACTTCCGCCCCCTCGACCTCAACGCGGTCAGCGGCATCCTCGCCCGCGGCGGCACCATCCTCGGCTCCGCCCGCCTGGAGCGCGACCGGCTGCGCGAAGCGGCGGAGAACTGCGCCGAGCTGAGCCGCCGTTACGGCATGGACGCACTCATCCCGATCGGCGGCGAGGGCACCCTCACGGCCGCCCGGATGCTGTCGGACGCGGGCATGCCCGTCGTCGGCGTCCCCAAGACCATCGACAACGACATCTCGGCCACCGACCGCACCTTCGGCTTCGACACCGCCGTGGGCGTCGCCACCGAGGCCATAGACCGGCTGAAGACCACCGCCGAGTCCCACCAGCGCGTCATGGTCGTCGAGGTGATGGGCCGCCACGCGGGCTGGATCGCTCTGGAGTCCGGCATGGCCGGCGGCGCGCACGGAATCTGTCTGCCCGAGCGGCAGTTCCAGGTCGAGGACCTGGTCAAGATGGTCGAGGAACGCTTCGCGCGCGGCAAGAAGTTCGCCGTCATCTGCGTCGCCGAGGGCGCGCACCCGGCCGAGGGCTCCATGCCGTACGCCAAGGGCGCGATCGACCAGTTCGGCCACGAGCGCTTCCAGGGCATCGGCAACCGCCTGGCCGTCGAACTGGAGACCCGGCTCGGCAAGGAGGCCCGCCCGGTCATCCTCGGTCACGTCCAGCGCGGCGGCACACCGACCGCCTACGACCGGGTGCTCGCCACCCGCTTCGGCTGGCACGCGGTGGAGGCGGCCCACCGGGGCGACTTCGGGCGGATGACCGCGCTGCGCGGCAACGACATCGAGATGGTGCCGCTGGCCGACGCGGTCACCCAGCTCAAGACCGTTCCCGTGGCCCGGATGCACGAGGCCGAATCGGTGTTCTGAGCCGGCACCGGCTCTCATGGGGTGACCAGCGGGCCCCGGCGGTCCCGGGCGGGGCGGCCGGGGCCCGCCGCGCACTCCGGGCGCCGGCCCGTCCGGATGCTCCACCGCCCGCCCCCGGGACGACTACAGCTGCGTCGTCTCCCAGAATCGCTCCACGATCCCCGCCAGGAACGCCCGCCCGGAGTCCCCGGTGGCTCCGGCCCGCTCCGTGCCCGTACTGCTCCAGCTCAGCGTGGACACCATCAGCGCCTGGTAGTCGGAGTGCAGCCGCTCCAGCGCGCCCTGGATCAGCGCCCGGTCCAGGGGCGCGAGCTTCGCCACCGGGCGGACGTACGCCTGCCAGCGGGTCGTCATCGCGCTGCGCAGGAGCTCGGCCAGTTCCTCGTCCCGCCCGGAGACCGTCACGAACGCTGCGGGGCTCAGGCCGAGAGCCTCGCTGAGCGCGGCGGACTGGCGCTCGTTGCCGCGCCACCGGCCCGCCTCCTCCATCCGCAGATACGCCGACGCGGACATCCCGAGCCGGCCCGCCAGCTCGTCCGCGGTCAGCTCCCGGGCCACCCGGTGCTCACGCAGGGTGCGGGCGGCGGTGAGGAGTTCGCCCGGGGCGCACCACAACACCCCGGCCAGCGCGGTGAGTTCGTACTCGGTCGGCAGGGCGAGACCGCGCTCCCAGGCGGCTACTGTCTCCGCGCTGATCCGGAGTCCGTACTGGGCGCCGAGACCGTAGGCGACATGGCCGGGAGCCATCCCCAGGGCCTCGCGCAGTCTGCGCGCGGCGGGGGCGTTGAAAGGCGGGGTGGGGTGCACGGCCCCACCGTAGGAGGCCGGAGGCGGTCTGACTACGGTGTGTTCGCACCGGACCACGGCTCGTAGGAACGTCCAGACGTGCGAGCGACCCCCTCCGGGCCGCTTCGTGCCTGGTCAGCGGCTTTCCGCCTGCCAGCGGTAGTGCAGTTCCGGGCGCCCGATCTGTCCGTACTGTGGACTGCGCACCGCCCGTCCCGCCGTCACCAGGTGTTCCAGATAGCGGCGGGCGGTGATCCGGGAGATGCCGAGCTCCACGCCGGCCGCCGCCGCGGTCACACCGTCCGGGGCGGCCCGCAGTACCCGGGTCACCGCCTCCAGGGTCGGACTGCTCAGGCCCTTGGGCAGGCGGGCGGGCTGCGGGGCGCGCAGCGTGGCGAGCGCGCGGTCCACCTCGTCCTGGCCGCTCGCCTCCCCGGCCGCCGCGCGGAACTCGGCGTAGCGGACCAGCCGGTCGCGCAGGGTGGCGAAGGTGAACGGCTTCAGCACGTACTGGACCACACCGAGCGAGACGCCCTCGCGGACCACGGCCAGATCGCGGGCCGAGGTCACCGCGATCACGTCGGCGGTGTGCCCGGCCGCGCGCAGCGAACGCAGCAGGTGCAGCCCGTGCCCGTCGGGCAGGTACAGATCGAGGAGCAGCAGATCGACCGGGGTGCGGTCCAGCGCCCGCACCGCCTCGGCGCGGGAGTGCGCGACGGCCGCCACCGCGAACCCCGGGACGCGGTCCACGTACAGCTGATGGGCGTCCGCGGCGACGGGGTCGTCCTCGACGACGAGTACCTGGATCACGGTGTCCTCTCCCTCTCGGCTCCGCTGTGCCGCGCCAGCGGCAGCCGCACCGTGAACTCCGCGCCGCCGTCCGGCCCCTGCTCCAGCGCCACCGACCCGCCGTTGCGGTGCGCGGCCTGCCGGACGAGCGCCAGGCCGAGGCCCCGGCCCGCGCCGTGCGTCGACCAGCCGCGCCGGAACACCTCGGCGGCGTCGGCCGGTTCGACCCCGGTGCCGTTGTCGGCGACCCGCAGCAGGAGTTCGCATTCGCCCGCGAGCGCGGTGACGGTGACCCGGGCCCTGGCCGGTCGCGGGCCCGTCCGCTGGACCGGGATGCCGTCCGGGGCACCGGCGGGCGCGCCCGTCACCGCCTCCGACGCCGCGTCCACCGCGTTGTCGATCAGATTGCCGAGGATGGTCACCAGATCGCGCTGCGGCAGCGTCCCGGGCAGGGCCCCGTCGTCGATCAGGCTGTCGTCCGCCAGCACCAGCTCCACCCCCCGCTCGTTCGCCTGTGCCGCCTTGCCCAGCAGCAGTGCGGCCAGGACGGGTTCGGCGACCGCGCCCACGACGCGGTCCGTCAGTGCCTGGGCCAGTTCCAGCTCCGCCGTGGCGAAGCCGACCGCCTCCTGCTCCCGGCCCAGTTCGATCAGCGAGACCACCGTGTGCAGCCGGTTCGCCGCCTCGTGCGCCTGGGAGCGCAGCGCCTGCGTGAAGCCGCGCTCCGAGTCCAGTTCGCCGGAGAGCGCCTGGAGTTCGGTGTGATCGCGCAGGGTGACGACGGTGCCGCGCCGCTCCCCGCCCACCACCGGACGGGTGTTGACCACGATCACCCGGTCCGCCGTCAGGTGCACCTCGTCGACCCGCTCCTCGGAGGCGAGCAGCGCCCCGGTCAGCGGGGCCGGCAGATCGAGTTCGGCGACCCGGCGCCCGACCGTACCCGGTGCCAGGCCCAGCAGTTCCCGGCCCGCGTCGTTGATCAGCGCGATCCTGCGCTGCCCGTCCAGCATCAGCAGCCCCTCGCGCACCGCGTGCAGGGTGGCCTCGTGGTAGTCGTGCATCCGGCTCAGCTCGCCGGCGTTCATCCCGTGGGTGTGCCGCCGCAGCCGGGCGTTGATCACGTACGTGCCGAGGCCGCCCAGCGCCAGCGCCGCGCCCGCCGCCAGCCCCAGCGCACCGAGTTGGGCCCGTACCTGCGAGGAGACCCGCTCGACCGTGATGCCCGCACTGACGAGTCCGACGATCCTGCCGCCGTCCCGGATCGGCGTGACGACGCGTATCGAGGGGCCGAGCGTGCCGGTGTACGTCTCCGAGAACGTCTCGCCGCGCAGCGCCCTGGCCGTGTGCCCGAGGAAGGTCGCGCCGATCTGATCGGTGTCCGGGTGCGTCCAGCGGACCCGGTGCGGATCCATGATGGTGACGAAGGCGATCCCGGTGTCCCTGCGGACCTGTTCCGCGTACGGCTGAAGCACGGCCGACGGGTCCGGGGTGCGGATCGCCTCCCGTACCGACGGCGAACCGGCGATCGCCAGCGCGGCGGCCCGCACCTGCCGGGTCGCGGTCTCCTTGGCCTGGCCGCTGCCGGAGACGTACGCGAAGAAGGCGCACCCCGCCACCACGGCCGCGACCAGCACCACCTGCATGGCGAAGAGCTGGCCCGCCAGGCTGCGCGGGCGGGTACGGGGGAAGCGCATCTCCACAGTCTGCCTGGCCGAAAACCTATGAACGAAATGCACACAAGGGTGACCGGCGTCACAGGGGGCGGGATAGTCACCGGGGCCCCCAGGGACGGGGGAGGGACAAGGACGAGCCGAGGAGAACCCCGTGGTAGTGGCCGCCGCCAAGCGGGACCGTACGAAGTATCTGTATCTCGCCGTGATCGCGGCGGTGGGGCTCGGCATTCTGGTCGGCCTCGTCGCTCCGGACACCGCCGTCGAGCTCAAGCCGATCGGAACCGGCTTCGTCAACCTCATCAAGATGATGATCTCGCCGATCATCTTCTGCACGATCGTGCTGGGCGTCGGCTCGGTCCGCAAGGCCGCCAAGGTCGGCGCGGTCGGCGGTCTCGCCCTCGGCTACTTCCTGGTGATGTCGACCGTCGCCCTGGCCATCGGCCTGGTCGTCGGCAACATCCTGGAGCCCGGCTCCAGCCTCCACCTCACCGAGGCCGCCCGTGCCGCGGGCGAGGCGCAGGCGGGGGACAGCGAGTCCACCGCGGACTTCCTGCTCGGCATCATCCCCACCACCATGGTGTCCGCCTTCACCGAGGGCGAGGTCCTCCAGACCCTGCTCATCGCCCTGCTCGCGGGCTTCGCGCTCCAGGCCCTGGGCGCGGCCGGCGAGCCGGTGCTGCGCGGCATCGGGCACATCCAGCGCCTCGTCTTCCGCATCCTCGCCATGATCATGTGGATGGCCCCGGTCGGCGCGTTCGGCGCGATGGCGGCGGTGGTCGGCGAGACCGGCGTGGACGCGCTGAAATCCCTCGCGGTCATCATGATCGGCTTCTACATCACCTGCGCGCTCTTCGTCTTCCTGATCCTGGGCACGATCCTGCGCCTGGTGGCCGGAGTCAGCATCTTCGCCCTGCTGAAGTACCTGGGCCGGGAGTTCCTGCTCATCCTCTCCACCTCCTCGTCCGAGTCGGCCCTGCCGCGGCTCATCGCGAAGATGGAGCACATGGGCGTCAGCAAGCCCGTCGTCGGCATCACCGTGCCGACCGGCTACTCCTTCAACCTCGACGGCACCGCGATCTACCTCACGATGGCCTCGCTCTTCATCGCCAACGCGACCGGCGACCCGCTGAGCATCGGCGAGCAGATCTCGCTGCTCGTCTTCATGGTGATCGCCTCGAAGGGCGCCGCGGGCGTCACCGGCGCCGGTCTGGCCACCCTCGCGGGCGGCCTCCAGTCGCACCGCCCCGAGCTGGTGGACGGCGTCGGCCTGATCGTCGGCATCGACCGCTTCATGAGCGAGGCCCGCGCGCTGACGAACTTCGCGGGCAACGCGGTGGCCACGGTGCTCGTCGGCACCTGGACCAAGGAGATCGACAAGGAGCGGGTGGACCGGGTGCTGTCCGGATCGCTCCCGTTCGACGAGAAGATGATCACGGACGAGGGCCCCGCCGAGCCGCACGTCCCCGAGGCCAGGGACGGCGACGGGGAGCAGCCCTCGCTCACGAAGGTGTGAGACCCGGCGGACGCGGCCGGCACGGGACTCCCGTGCCGGCCGCGTCCGCGTGCGGGCGCCGCCCTTGCCTTGACGCCCACGTCAAGGATTACCGTCGGAGCATGCGAATCGGGGAGCTGGCCGAACGGGCCGGGACGACGACGCGGACTCTGCGCTACTACGAGTCGCGCGGGCTGCTGCCGGCGCGGCGTGCGGAGAACGGCTACCGCACCTACGACGAGGGCGACCTGCGGCTGATCCAGCAGATCCGGACCCTTCAGGACTTCGGGTTCGACCTGGAGGAGACCCGGCCCTTCGTCGACTGCCTGCGCGCCGGCCATCCGGCGGGCGACGCCTGCCCGGCCTCGCTCGCCGTCTACCGGCGCAAGCTCGGCGAGCTGGACTCGCTGATCGGGCAGTTGCGGACCGTCCGCGCGGAGGTGGGCGCCCAGCTGGCCCGCGCCGAGCTGGAGGCGTCCGCCGAACTGCCGGGCGGCCCCGAGCCACGATGTGAACTGAACTGGGAGGACGAAGGATGATCCACGCAGAAGGTGTCGCCGAGGTCACGGACACGACGTTCGACGCCGAGGTCCTGGCCGCCGGCCTGCCGGTCCTGGTCGAGTTCACCGCCGACTGGTGCGGCCCCTGCCGCCAGCTGGCCCCGGTGCTCGGCGCGATCGCCGAGGAGGAGTCCGGCCGGCTCAAGGTGGTGCAGATCGATGTGGACCACAACCCTGAGATCACCAGCCGGTACGCCGTGCTGTCGATGCCGACCCTGATGGTCTTCCGGGACGGTGAGCCGGTGAAGTCCATGGTCGGCGCCCGGCCCAAGCGGCGGCTGCTCCAGGAGCTGGAGGACGTGCTGCCGGCGGCGGTCTGAGGACTGCGGGGCCCGGCGGACGACGGTCCGCCGGGCCCCGCGTCCGTGCGCTCAGGCAGGCCTGAACCACACCGTCGCCAGCGGCGGCAGCGTCAGCGTGACGCTGGTGTCCCTGCCGTGCGCCCCCACCGCCTCGGGCTTCAGCGGCTCCTCGTTGCCGACGCCGCTGCCCCCGTAGCGCATCGCGTCCGTGTTCAGGACCTCCACCCAGGCCTCCGGCCCGTCCGGCACCCCGATGCGGTAGTCGTGCCGGACCACCGGGGAGAAGTGGGAGACGGCGATCAGCGGTGACCCGTCCGCGTCGTAGCGCACGAACGCGAAGACGTTGTCCTCCGCGGCGCCGCCGTCGATCCAGCCGAAGCCCTCCGGCACGGTGTCCCGCTGCCAGAGCGCGGGCGTCGCCCCGTACACCGTGTTCAGATCGCTCACCAGGGTCCGCACGCCCCGGTGGTCGCTCTCCGCCGCGTACGACGGATCCAGCAGCCACCAGTCCGGGCCGTGCCCCTCCGACCACTCCGCGCCCTGGGCGAACTCCTGCCCCATGAAGAGGAGTTGCTTGCCCGGGTGGGCCCACATGAAGCCCAGGTAGGCGCGGTGGTTGGCGCGCTGCTGCCACCAGTCGCCGGGCATCTTGCTGACCAGTGAACGCTTGCCGTGCACCACCTCGTCGTGCGAGATCGGCAGCACGTAGTTCTCGCTGTACGCGTACACCATCGAGAAGGTCATCTCGTCGTGGTGGTACTTGCGGTGCACCGGCTCCTTCGACACGTACTCCAGTGAGTCGTGCATCCAGCCCATGTTCCACTTCAGCCCGAAGCCCAGACCGCCGAATCCGCCGGGGCCCACATGGTGGGTGGCACGGGTGACGCCGTCCCAGGCGGTGGACTCCTCTGCGATCGTCACGACACCCGGATTGCGCCGGTAGACCGTGGCGTTCATCTCCTGGAGGAACGCCACGGCGTCCAGGTTCTCCCGGCCTCCGTGCTCGTTCGGGGACCACTCCCCGTCCTCGCGCGAGTAGTCCAGGTAGAGCATCGAGGCGACCGCGTCGACCCGCAGCCCGTCGATGTGGAACTCCTCGCACCAGTAGGTGGCGTTGGCGACCAGGAAGTTGCGCACCTCGGTCCGGCCGAAGTCGAATTCGAGCGTGCCCCAGTCCGGGTGCGCGGCCCGCTGCGGGTCCGAGTGCTCGTACAGCGGCCGGCCGTCGAACTCGGCGAGTGCCCACTCGTCGCGCGGGAAGTGCGCGGGCACCCAGTCCACGATGACGCCGATCCCGGCCCGGTGCAGCGCGTCGACGAGGAAGCGGAAGTCGTCCGGCGATCCCATCCGGGACGTCGGGGCGTAGAAGCCGGTGACCTGGTAGCCCCAGGAGCCGCCGAAGGGATGCTCCGAGACCGGCATCAGTTCGACGTGCGTGAACCCCAGATCACGTACGTACGCGGGGAGTTGCTCGGCGAGCTGCCGGTAGGTGAGGCCGGGGCGCCAGGACGCCAGGTGCAGCTCGTAGACCGAGAGCGGCGCCTCGTGCACGGGGACGTCGCCGCGGTGGGCCATCCACTCCTGGTCCTGCCAGACGTGGTGCGCGGCCGCCACGACCGAGGCGTTGGACGGCGGGACCTCGGCATGGCGGGCCATCGGGTCGGCCCGCAGCGTGTGCGAGCCGTCCGGGCGGCAGACGTCGAACTTGTACAGCGCGCCCTCGCCTACCGCGGGCAGGAACAGCTCCCACACCCCGGTGGAGCCGAGCGAACGCATCGGGAAGCCCGTGCCGTCCCAGTAGTTGAAGTCCCCGGCGATCCTGACCCCGCGGGCGTTGGGCGCCCAGAGCGTGAACCGGGTGCCGGTGACGCCCTGGTGCACCATCGGCTGGGCACCCAGCGCGGTCCACAGCTCCTCGTGCCGGCCCTCGCCGATCAGATGCAGATCGAGATCGCCGAGCGCGGGCAGGAAGCGGTACGGGTCCTGGATCTCGATCTCGTTGTCCTCGTACGCCACCAGGAGCTGGTACTCGGGGACCGCGGGCATCGGCAGGAGCCCGGAGAAGAAGCCGTCGCCGTCGTCGTGCAACTGCGCCCGCAGCCCCTTGGCGAGCACGGTGACCGAGCGGGCGTACGGGCGCAGCGTCCGGAAGGTGACCCCGCCGCGGGCCTGGTGCGCGCCGAGCAGATCGTGCGGTGCGTGGTGCTCGCCTGCCAGTAGCCGGTGCCGGTCCCCGTCGTCGAGCGCGCGGGCCGGACGGACGCCCTGCCCGCCCCCGGCACGGCGGGGACGCGGCGGCGCCGCCGCCCGCTTGGCCCGCTTGGCGGGAGCGGGAGCGGGAGCGGCAGCGGGCTCGGGTGCGGCGACGGACTCGGCGGGCGGTGCCTCCGCCGCCACCGGTGCGAGGGTCCCGGTGGCCGGTCCGGCGGCGTCGGTGTGCTCGGCGGGGGCCGCGGAGAGGGGTGCTTCGGTGGTGGGCGGAGCGGGATCGGGCGCGTTGCGGGACGGCTTGCGGGCGGTCACAGGGACAGCCTCCTCGGAGGGTGTGGGTGGAGCACGGTGGGAGGGGAGGGGCGGGGCGGAAGCGGGTCCGGGAGGGCCTGCCGCGTCAGTCGGCGTCGGCCGCCAGACGGTGGATCGCGGCCATCGGGACGGGGAGCCAGTCGGGGCGGTGCCGTGCCTCGTACAGCACCTCGTAGACCGCCTTGTCGGTCTCGTGGGCGCGCAGCAGCTCCGGTTCGCTGCGGGGGTCGGTGCCCGCGGCATGCGCGTAGCCGTCGCAGTAGGCGGCCCGGCAGCGCGCCGCCCACTCGGCGTTCCAGGGCCGGTGCGAGCGGGCCGCGTAGTCGAAGGAGCGGAGCATGCCGGCGACGTCGCGCACCGGTGGCTGCGGGCTGCGGCGCTCGGCGAGCGGACGGGCCGGCTCGCCCTCGAAGTCGATCAGTGACCAGAAACCGTCGGTCCCGCGCAGCGTCTGGCCGAGGTGGAGGTCGCCGTGCACCCGCTGGGCGGGCCTGCTGTCTCCCCGGTGGCCCAGCGCGCTCACGGCGTCGAAGGCGGTGCGCAGCCCGGGGACGTACGGCACCAGGGCCGGGACCGCGTGGGCCGCCGCCTCCAGCCGCTGCACCATCGCGGCGGCCAGCTCGTCGGTCTCGGCGCGGCGCAGGGCCGGTGCGGGCAGGGCGGCGGCGAGAGCGGTGTGCACCTCGGCGGTGGCCCGGCCCAGGGCATGGGCCTCACCGGCGAAGTCCTGGCCCGTCGCGAGCGCGCGCAGAGCGAGCTGCCAGCCGTCCTGCGCGCCGCGCAGGAAGGGCTGGAGCACACCGAGCGTGAGGCGTTCCGGTGCGGTGGCCTCGAACCACGCGACCGGCGCGGGTACGCGTCCGCAGCCCTCGCGGGAGAGCGCGAGCGGCAGCTCCAGATCGGGGTTGGTGCCCGGGAACACCCGGCGGAAGATCTTGAGGATGTACGCGTTGCCGTACACGAGCGAGGAGTTGGACTGCTCGGTGTCCAGCACCCGGGGGGTCAGGCCGTCCGGGACCGCGTCCGCGCCCCGGTCGAAGCGGAGCGCGCCGAGCCGGCCGGGTGTGCGCAGCCGCTCCAGCAGCAGCGCGGCCAGGCGCGGGTCGTGCAGACCGTCGTAGACGGTACGGCCGGCCAGCGGACCGTCCGGCACGTGGCCGATGAGGGCGGGCGCCAGCCGCGGCGGCAGCGCGGACCGGACGCCGAGCAGCAGTTGGTAGCAGTCGGCGGGCGGCTGGGCGGGCATCGTGGGCTGATGGGCGCGCACCAGCAGATGGAGGAGTCCCGGGCCGGCCTCGGCCGTACCGACGGGGTCCACCGGCAGTATCTCGGTCGCCGAGACGAGCGAGAAGGCGGTGATGGGCCGCCCCTTGCCGGCGAACCACCGCTGCCGGGGCAGCCATTCGTGCAGCAGCGGTCCGAGAGACGGGAGCAGGGCTGTGCTGTTCGCCAGGGTGACCTGAGCGGATGCAGCCTCCGACATGGCATCGCGTCCTTTCCCCGGGCACACCACAGGATGCGAAGAGTGTCCCGGATTGCGGCATTGGCTGTCCGGCTGTGCGGGACGTGTCGGGTCAGGATGGTCCGTACGGACTCGACTCGGTGTGATCGAAACGCCAGGAGGATCCTGGAAGGGTCCTGAAGCGTTCGGTATGGGGGGAAGAGTGCCCCGTGCGGCGCGGCGGAAACCGTGCCACACGGGGTGCCGGGAACCGGACCCGGCTCAGCTCGGCGGCGCGTCCTTGCGCAGCCGGAACCAGTAGAAGCCGTGTCCGGCGAGAGTCAGCAGGTAGGGCCACTGACCGATGGCGGGGAACCGCACCCCGCCGATCAGCTCCACCGGATGACGGCCGCTGAAGGACCTCAGGTCGAGTTCCGTCGGCTGCGCGAACCGCGAGAAGTTGTGCACGCACAGCACGAGGTCGTCCCCGTGCTCACGGGTGAAGGCGAGCACGGCCGGGTTGGACGACGGCAGTTCGCTGTAGGAGCCGAGGCCGAACGCCGGGTTCTGCTTGCGGATCTCGATCATCCGCCGCGTCCAGTGCAGCAGCGAGGACGGCGAGGCCATCGACGCCTCGACGTTGGTGACCTGGTAGCCGTAGACCGGATCCATGATCGTGGGGAGGAAGAGCCGCCCCGGATCGCTGGAGGAGAAACCGGCGTTCCGGTCGGGCGTCCACTGCATCGGGGTGCGCACGGCGTCCCGGTCGCCCAGCCAGATGTTGTCGCCCATCCCGATCTCGTCCCCGTAGTAGAGGATCGGGGACCCGGGCAGGGACAGCAGCAGGGCGGTGAACAGCTCGATCTGGTTGCGGTCGTTGTCCAGGAGCGGCGCGAGGCGCCGCCGGATGCCGATGTTGGCCCGCATCCGCGGATCCTTGGCGTACTCCGCGTACATGTAGTCGCGCTCTTCGTCCGTGACCATCTCGAGCGTCAGCTCGTCGTGGTTGCGCAGGAAGATGCCCCACTGGCAGCCCGCGGGGATCGCCGGCGTCTTGGCCAGGATTTCCGAGACCGGGTAGCGGCTCTCGCGCCGTACGGCCATGAAGATCCGCGGCATGACGGGGAAGTGGAACGCCATGTGGCACTCGTCGCCGCCGGCCTGGTAGTCGCCGAAGTAGTCGACGACGTCCTCCGGCCACTGGTTGGCCTCGGCGAGCAGCACGGTGTCCGGGTAGTTGGCGTCGATCTCCTTGCGGACCCGCTTGAGGAAGCCGTGGGTCTCCGGGAGGTTCTCGCAGTTGGTGCCCTCGCGCTGGTAGAGGTAGGGCACGGCGTCGACCCGGAAGCCGTCGATGCCGAGGTCCAGCCAGAAGCGCAGCGCGGAGATGATCTCCTCCTGCACCGCCGGGTTCTCGTAGTTGAGGTCGGGCTGGTGCGAGAAGAACCGGTGCCAGTAGTACTGCTTGCGGACCGGGTCGAAGGTCCAGTTGGACGTCTCGGTGTCGACGAAGATGATCCGGGCGTCCTGGAACTGCTTGTCGTCGTCGGCCCAGACGTAGTAGTCGCCGTACGGACCGTCGGGGTCGGTACGGGACTGCTGGAACCAGTCGTGCTGGTCGCTGGTGTGATTCATGACGAAGTCGATGATCACGCGCATGCCGCGCTGGTGCGCGGCGTCGACGAACTCGACGAAGTCGGCGAGGTCGCCGAACTCCGGCAGCACGGCGGTGTAGTCGGATACGTCGTAACCGCCGTCGCGCAGAGGCGACTTGAAGAACGGCGGCAGCCAGAGGCAGTCGACGCCCAGCCACTGGAGGTAGTCCAGTTTGGCGGTGATCCCCTTCAGATCTCCGATGCCGTCGCCGTTGGAGTCCTGGAAGGACCTGACGAGGACCTCGTAGAAGACTGCGCGCTTGAACCAGTCGGGATCGCGGTCCTTGGCCGGGGTGTCCTCGAACGTGTCGTGGACGGGCTCATTGACGATCATGGTGTGGGTGACCCTCCGGTCGGCGGGGACGGTCGCAGGACGGCGATGTGCGCGGGCGTGACGCCCGGCTCCAGACGCACATAGAAGGTCCTGCCCCAGTGATAGGAAGTGCCGGTGAGCTCGTCGCGCACCGGCACGCTCTCGTGCCGGTCGAGGCCGAGGTGCGGCATGTCCAACGAGACGGTCGCCTCCTGGGTGTGGTGCGGGTCGAGGTTGACGACCGTCAGAACGATGTTCGAACCGGAGCGCTTGCTGTACACGAGCAGGGCGTCGTTGTCGGCCGAGTGGAAGTGCACGTCACGCAGCTGCTGGAGCGCCGGGTGGCGGCGCCTGATCCGGTTGAGTGTGGTGAGCAGCGGGGCCAGCGACCGGCCCTCGCGCTCGGCGGCTTCCCAGTCCCTGGGCCGGATCTCGTACTTCTCCGAGTCGAGGTACTCCTCACTGCCGCTGCGGACCGGGGTGTTCTCGCACAGCTCGTACCCCGCGTACACCCCCCAGGACGGGGAGAGGGTCGCCGCGAGCACCGCCCGTGCCTCGAAGGCCGGCCTGCCGCCCTCCTGGAGATATCCGGGAAGGATGTCGGGGGTGTTCACGAAGAAATTGGGCCTCATGAAGGAGGCCGATTCACCGGACAGCTCGGTCACGTACTCGGTGATTTCCTGCCGGGTGTTGCGCCAGGTGAAGTACGTGTACGACTGCTGGAATCCGATGGCGCCGAGGGTCCGCATCATCGCGGGCCGGGTGAATGCCTCGGCCAGGAAGATCACATCGGGATCGGTGCGGTTGATGTCGGCGATCACCTTCTCCCAGAAGATCACCGGCTTGGTGTGCGGATTGTCGACGCGGAAGATGCGCACGCCGTGGTCCATCCAGAAGCGCAGGATGCGCACGGTCTCCGTGACGAGGCCCCGGAGGTCCTTGTCGAAGGCGATCGGATAGATGTCCTGGTATTTCTTGGGCGGATTCTCCGCGTACGCGATCGTGCCGTCGGCGCGGTGGTGGAACCATTCCGGATGCTGCTCAACCCACGGATGGTCGGGCGAGCACTGGAGCGCGAAGTCCAGCGCGATCTCCATGCGCAGGGTGCGGGCCGTCTCGACGAAGTGGTCGAAGTCGTCGAGCGTGCCGAGATCCGGGTGGACCGCGTCGTGGCCGCCTTCGGCGGAGCCGATCGCCCACGGCACACCCACGTCGTGCGCGGCGGGGGAGAGGGAGTTGTTGGGGCCCTTGCGGTGAGTGGTGCCGATGGGGTGGATGGGCGGCAGATAGACCACGTCGAACCCCATGGCGGCGACCGCGGGCAGCCGTTCGGCCGCGGTGCGGAAGGTGCCGCTGATGATCCGGGGCGGCTTCGGGGCCGGGGTCTTGCCCGTACGGCTCTTGCGCGGCGCCTTCGCCGGCTCGGTCCTGGCCCCTTCGGAGCGGGGGAACAGCTCGTACCAGGAGCCGTACAGCGCGCGCCGGCGCTCGACGAGGAGCGGGTGCGGGCGCGAGGCCGTGACCAGTTCGCGCAGGGGGTGGCGGGCCAGCGCGTCGTCCGCCTCCGGGGTCAGCGCGGCGGCCAGCCGGGCGGCGGCGGGCCTGGACGTGTCGCGCAGGGCGTCGACCGCGGCCAGCACCGCCTCGCGCCCGTCCTTCTTCGGCACCCCCTCCGCCGCCCGCTCGAAGAGCTCGGCGCCCTCCGCCAGGACCAGCGCGGTGTCGATCCCCGCCGGGATCTTGATCTGCGCCGCGTGCCGCCAGGTCGCCACCGGATCGCTCCAGGCCTCGACCGTGTACGTCCAGCGGCCCTCGGCGTCCGGCGTCACCTCGGCGCCCCAGCGGTCGGTGCCCGGGGCGAGTTCGCGCATCGGCGTCCAGGGGCCCCGGCGCCCGCTCGGGTCCCGCAGGACGGCGTTGGCCGCGACCGCGTCATGGCCCTCGCGGAAGACGGTCGCCGAAACCTGGAAGGTTTCACCGGCGACGGCCTTGGCGGGCCTTCTGCCGCAGTCGACGAGCGGACGGACGTCGAGGACGGGAATGCGACCGATCATGGAATCACCTGGGGACTGGAGCTCGGACTCGGCAGGGCGCGAGACGGGCGCGGAGGGCTGAACGCGCGCGCCGCGATGATGGGGTTCCGTCCTTTCTAGCTGCTCCGTGGATGACTGGTGGGGTGTGGGCATGGCCGCTCCTGTCCGCGTTCACTCGAATGGCACTCGAATGGATGGGGCGCGGGTGTGGTGCACGGGTGTGGACCGAATGCGTACATGACCCGTACCGATTGCATACGAACCATGAGCGGATCGCCGATGGACAGCGGGTTAACCGTGCGAGGGCCGGAGTGGGACGGCCTTCGGCTGTCGTCCGAATGCATTCGTTCCGGGTACCGGAGAAGCCTTCCCACGGATCTCGGTGGGCCAATCCGGTGGTTTGTTAACTACTCGGGCGTATCTGTGACGGTCTGAATGCGCCGGGCTCCGCCGCGCGTGCGCGGGATTGCGCGGAACCGGTGCACGCCGGTCGGTACGGGCGCCACAGGGCAGCTTTCCCTGTGGCGCGAAGGCCCACAAGGCCGCATGAGGGGAGGGAATCGGCCATAACGCCTGTGACGGATGTGTCTGGATCTGCGGACGGTGCTGACGGGATGCCAGTGATCCGGGCGTACGGGGCGGGCGGGGCGGACGGGATGTCAGGGGTCGCACACCGTGCACCGCCCGCGCGCCGTGGTTGCCGGGTGCCGCACCCCGCTACCGTCGAGGGTGACGGAGCGGCGCACACCGTGGTGCGTCCCCTCGGATTCGTACGTCCCCTGTAAAGGTGGAATACGTGAAGGCCATTCGTCGATTCACCGTGCGTCCCGTCCTCCCCGACCCCCTACAACCGCTCAGCGACCTCGCGCGCAATCTGCGCTGGTCCTGGCACACCGAGACCCGTGAGCTCTTCCAGGCCGTCGACCCGGTGGCCGGCCGGACGGCGGAGTGCGACCCCGTGCGCATGCTCGGCGCCGTGTCCGCCGGGCGGCTGGCCGAGCTGGCCAGGGACGAGCCGTTCCTGAGCCGGCTCAACGAGGTGTCCGCCGACCTCCGGGCCTACCTGGAGGGCCCCAGGTGGTACCAGGAACAACGCGCCCACGGCGACGGGCTCCCCGCCGCCATCGCCTACTTCTCGCCCGAGTTCGGCGTCACGGCGGCCCTGCCGCAGTACTCCGGCGGACTCGGCATCCTCGCCGGAGACCATCTGAAGGCCGCCAGCGACCTGGGCGTCCCCCTCGTCGGCGTCGGCCTGCTCTACCGCCACGGCTACTTCCGCCAGAGCCTCTCGCGGGACGGCTGGCAGCAGGAGCACTATCCCGTCCTCGACCCGAACGAACTCCCGCTCACCCTCGTCCGCGAGGCCGACGGCACCCCCAGCCAGGTCGTCCTGGCCCTCCCCGGCGGCCGCTCCCTGCACGCCCAGATCTGGCAGGCCCAGGTGGGCCGGGTGCCGCTGCTCATGCTCGACTCCGACGTCGAGGACAACGCCCCGGGCGAACGCGAGGTCACCGACCGGCTGTACGGCGGCGGCAGCGAACACCGGCTGCTCCAGGAGATGCTGCTGGGCATCGGCGGGGTCCGCGCGGTGCGGACCTACTGCCGGCTCACCGGCCACCCGGAACCCGAGGTCTTCCACACCAACGAGGGCCACGCCGGCTTCCTCGGCCTCGAACGCATCCGGGAGCTCTCCGGCACCGGTCTCGACTTCGACTCCGCGGTGGAGTCCGTCCGGGCCGGCACCGTCTTCACCACCCACACCCCGGTCCCGGCCGGCATCGACCGTTTCGACCGCGACCTGGTCGCCCGCCACTTCGGCGACGACGGCGAACTGCCCGGCGTCGCGGCCGACCGCATCCTGCGGCTGGGCACCGAGACGTACCCGGGCGGCGACCCGGGCGTCTTCAACATGGCGGTGATGGGACTCCGGCTCGCCCAGCGCGCCAACGGGGTCTCCACCCTGCACGGCGCGGTCAGCCGGGAGATGTTCGCCGGTCTCTGGCCGGGCTTCGACCCGCCGGAGGTGCCGATCACCTCCGTGACCAACGGCGTCCACGCACCCACCTGGGTCGCGCCCGAGGTCTACCGGCTGCGCGCCGAGTCCGGGGGCACCCCCGGCCGGTGGGACGCCGCCGCGCAGATCCCCGACCGGCAGCTCTGGGACCTGCGCCGGACCCTGCGCGAACAGCTGGTGACCGAGGTGCGGCAGCGGCTGCACGCCTCCTGGCGCACCCGGGGCGCCGAGTCCGCCGAACTGGGCTGGATCGACGGGGTGCTGGACCCCGACGTGCTGACGATCGGCTTCGCCCGCCGGGTGCCCTCGTACAAGCGGCTGACGCTGATGCTGCGCGACCGGGACCGGCTGCGGGGGCTGCTCCTGCACCCCGAGCGCCCGATCCAGATCGTCGTGGCGGGCAAGGCCCACCCGGCCGACGACAGCGGGAAACGGCTGGTCCAGGAGCTGGTCCGGTTCGCCGACGATCCGCGGGTCCGCCACCGCATCGTCTTCCTGCCCGACTACGGGATGGCGATGGCCCAGAAGCTCTACCCGGGCTGCGATGTCTGGCTGAACAACCCGCTGCGCCCGCTGGAGGCGTGCGGTACGAGCGGGATGAAGGCGGCGCTCAACGGCTGCCTCAACCTCTCGGTCCTGGACGGCTGGTGGGACGAGTGGTTCGAGCCGGACTTCGGCTGGGCCATCCCGACGGCCGACGGCTCCGCGCTGGACGAGGACCGGCGCGACGACCTGGAGGCGAACGCCCTCTACGAGCTGATCGAGGACCGGGTCGCGCCGCGCTTCTACGACAGCGGCGCGGAGGGGCTGCCCGGGCGCTGGATCGAGATGGTCCGCCGCACCCTGGGCACACTGGGGCCCAAGGTGCTCGCCGACCGGATGGTCCGCGAGTACGTGGAGCGGCTGTACGCCCCCGCGGCGCAGGCCAGGCGCGCCCTGGACGGTGACGCGGCCCGGGAGCTGGCCGGCTGGAAGGCCAGGGTGCGGGCGGCCTGGCCGCGGGTGGCCGTCGACCATGTGGAGGCGGTGACGCCCACCGCGGCCGGCGGTTCGGCCGAGCTGGGCGCCACCCTGGCGCTGCGGGTCCGGATCACCCTCGGGGTGCTGGACCCGGACGACGTGGAGGTGCAGGCGGTGGCCGGCCGCGTCGACTCCGCCGACACGATCTCGGACGCCCAGGTCTTCCCGCTGAAACCGGCGGGCGGCCAGGACCTGGAGGGCCGCTGGCTGTACGACGGCCCGCTCGCGCTGGACCGCACCGGTCCGTACGGCTACACCGTGCGGGTGCTCCCGGCCCACCGGCTGCTGGCCACCGGCGCCGAACTCGGCCTGGTCGCACAGCCGACGGAGGCCACGGGCGAGGGCGCGGGACTGCTGATGCGCTGACGGTCCGTGTCACGAGGGCCCGGCACCCCTGGGGCGCCGGGCCCTTCGGCTGCCCGGGTGCGGGTCCTTCGCTTTCTGAACACAAGACCTTGACGTCTCCATGGGATGGCTTTAGGTTCCACACTCATTGCAGAGTTCACAACCCGACCCAATGTTCACGGACATGAACTAGCCGTGTTTCGGGCCGCGTTGTGGACCTCCTCCGCACCGGAAGGCACCCCCACATGCGCACCGGAACCATCGGACGCGGCCTCGGCCTCGCCACCGCCCTCGCGGCCCTGCTCACCGGCATCTCCATGGCCCCGGCATCGGCCGTCCGGGCCGCCCCCGACGCCGCCCCGCCGGCCGCCCGGGCCGCCGCCCCCGCGGCCTTCTCCCACCCCGGCGTATTCGTCAGCCGCCCCCAGCTCGACTTCGTACGCGCCAAGGTGCAGGCCGGGGCGCAGCCCTGGAAGGGCGCGTTCGACCAGATGATGGCGAGCAAGTACGCCTCGCTCGGCCGCACGGCCAAACCCCGCGCCGTGGTGGAGTGCGGCTCGTACTCCAACCCCAACTACGGCTGCACCGACGAGCGCGAGGACGCGATAGCCGCCTACACCCTCTCGCTGGCCTGGTACATCACCCAGGACAGCCGCTACGCCGCCAAGGCCGTCGAGATCATGGACGCCTGGTCGGCCGTGATCAGGGACCACACCAACAGCAACGCCCCGCTCCAGACCGGCTGGGCGGGCTCGTCCTGGCCGCGGGCCGCCGAGATCATCAAGTACACGTACAGCAGCTGGCCTAACTCCGGCCGCTTCGCCACCATGCTGCGCGACGTCTACCTGCCGAAGGTCATCAACGGCTCCAACAGCAACGGCAACTGGGAACTCAGCATGACCGAGGCCGCGATCGGCATCTCGGTCTTCCTGGAGGACCGCACCTCGTACGACAAGGCCGTCACCAAGTTCCGCGGACGTGTCCCCGCGTACATCTACGTGACCGCGGACGGCTCCCTGCCGAAGGCCGCACCGGGCAGCGGGCTGGACACCCGCGACAAGATCATCAACTACTGGCAGGGGCAGTCCACGTTCATGGACGGTCTCTCTCAGGAGACCTGCCGCGACCTGACCCACACCGGATACGGTCTCTCCGCGATCTCGCACATCGCCGAGACCAGCCGGATCCAGGGGCAGGACCTCTACCCGGAGATCGCCGACCGGCTGCGCCACGCGCTCGGTCTGCACGCCAAGTACCAGCTGGGGGCCGCCGTGCCGTCGTCGCTGTGCGGGGGATCGCTCAAGGACAGCCTCGGGCCGGTCACCGAGGTCGGCTACAACGCGCTGCACAACCGGATGGGCATCGCGATGACCAACACCCAGACCCTGACCGAGCGGCAGCGGCCGGCCGGGTCCAACAACCTGTTCGTCGCCTGGGAGACGCTGACCCACGCGGACAACCCGAACTGACCGCACACAGCCGCCCGGGAGGAGTGGTCTCCTCCCGGGCGGGGCGGTGGCCGATCAGTGGATCAGTGGATCAGTGGATCAGGGGGATCAGCCGATCAGAAGGTCAGCTTGAAGCTGTTGATCTTCCCGGTGTCGCTCGCGTAGACGTCCTGGACCTTCAGCTTCCAGGTGCCGTTCGCGGCCTCCGACGAGGCGTTCACGGTGTACGTCGTCTTGACGTTGTCCGCCGAGTCGCTCGACGAGGAGTTCTTCAGGCGGTAGGCGCTGCCGTCCGGGGCGATGAGGTCGAGCACCAGGTCACCGCGGTAGGTGTGGGTGATGTCCACCCCGACCTTGAGGGTGCTGGGCGCGTTCCCGGTGCGGCCGGTGACGTTGACGGAGCTGGTGACGGCCGAGCCGGCGTCCGGGATGGAGACGACGGTGGTGTTCTCGAAGACCGTGCCGCCGGGGTCGGTGCCGCCACCGGGGCGGGTACCGACGTTGATGCCGGCCCACGCGTCGGCGACGGACTTGTACTCGGCGCTGGTCGTGCCGTACAGCTCACCGGCCACGGCCAGGGTGCCCGTGCGGGCGGCCGCGTAGTTGGTGGTGGAGGTGAACTTCGTGGAGAGCGCCTTGAACCAGATCTGCTCCGCCTTGGCGCGGCCGATGCCAGTCACCGGCAGGCCGTCGGAGGTCGGCGAGTTGTAGGAGACGCCGTTGATGGTCTTGGCGCCGCTGCCCTCCGAGAGGAGGTAGAAGAAGTGGTTCGCCGGGCCCGAGGAGTAGTGGACGTCGACGTTGCCGATGCCCGAGTACCAGGCGTCCTTGGACGCCCCGTCCCGGCTCGGCTTGTCCTGGTAGCGCAGCGGGGTGCCGTCGCCGTTGATGTCGATCTTCTCGCCGATGAGGTAGTCGCCGACGTCGGTGGAGTTGTTCGCGTAGAACTCGACGGCGGTGGCGAAGATGTCGCTGGTCGCCTCGTTGAGGCCGCCGGACTCACCGCTGTAGATCAGGCCGGCGGTGTTGGAGGTGACACCGTGGCTCATCTCGTGGGCCGCGACGTCCAGCGAGGTGAGCGGCGAGGCGTTGCCGCTGCCGTCGCCGTACGTCATGCAGAAGCAGCTGTCGTCCCAGAAGGCGTTGACGTAGCTGTTGCCGTAGTGGACGCGGGAGTACGCGCCGACGCCGTTGCCCTTGATGCCGGTCCGGCCGTGGACGTTCTTGTAGTAGTCCCAGGTCTCGGCCGCACCGTAGTGGGCGTCCGCCGCGGCGGTCTCGGCGTTCGAGGCGAGTCCGTTGCCCCAGACGTCGTCGGTGCCGGAGAAGAGGGTGCCGGTCCCCGACGTGCCGTGGTTCAGGTTGTACGTCTTGTGGTTGCCGCGCGTGGTGTCCGTCAGGTTGTACGACCCCGAGGTGTTCAGGGTGACCTGACCGCTGTACTCCGTGTTGCCGACGCCGTTCTCGATCGCCTGCCACTCGTAGAGCTTGGCGCCGGAGGTGGCGTCGGTGACGACGTGCAGCGCGTTCGGGGTGCCGTCCTCCTGGAGGCCGCCGACCACGGTCTCGTAGGCGAGCTGCGGTGTGCCCGAGGCCATCCAGACGACCTTGCGGGGCGCCTTGTCGGCCGCGGCCCTGGACGAGCCGTCCGCCTTGGCCAGGCCGAGCGCCTGCTTCTCGGCGGCCGCCGGGGCGATGTCCGCGGTCGTGTCGACGGCCTTGAGCTGCGCCGAGGTCGTCCTGGACGCCTTGGTGACGCTCTTGGTCGCGCCGGCCTTGGACTCCTGGACGACCAGGTCGCCGCCGAGGACGGGCAGTCCGCCGAAGGTGCGCTCGTAACGCGTGTGCGTGGTGCCGTCGTTGTCCTGGATGACGTCCCGGACGACGAGCTTCTCCTGCGAGCCGAGCCCCAGCTGCTTCGCGGTGGCCGCCCTGCTCGCGGTGGCCTCACGGATCAGCTCGGCGCGCTGCGAGGGGGAGAGCTGCCTGGGCAGCGCGCCCGGGTTGGCGCCGGAGGCGACGGGGGTGGCCTCGGCGGTACCGCCCGGTGTGGCGGTGGCTGTTCCGGTCTGGACTCCTACGGCGAGGAGTGCTGCTGCGGCTATCAGAGCGCCGGTCGCGGTGGTACGACGGCTGAGCGTGGATCTCACGCGGACTCCTTCTGCGAGGGGGGTACCGGCGGCTGGGTGAGCCGTCCGGGCAGAGCAAGCAGTGCGCAGAACGGGGTGAACAGTGTCAGCAGCAATGGCTCTCTGTCAGGACCGCGTCAACAAGTTGGCCGGAATTCGTCCGTTGCTGGATTGGTCATGTTCGTTAAGCGGACGTTTCGCCGATCATTGCCGCGATGTTGCCGAGGGCTCCGGAAGCCCGAAGGTGAAGAGTGCGTTGAGGTCGGAGCCGAAGGTGTCGTGTTCGAAACGCATGTGAAGAAGTGGCGGGGTCCCACCTGGCGAGACGGCTCCGCACTGTGGCTCGATCCGCGCCATCGCACCTTCGGCGGGTAGCCCGCCCGGCCATGTGGCGGCGCCCCGGTGCGGCGCCGCCACGGTTCCCCTCAGGCCAGGCTCTCCCGCCACGCACGGTGCAGGCCGGCGAACCGGCCCGTGCCGCCGATCAGCTCCGCCGGGGCGCCGTCCTCCACGATCCGGCCGTGCTCCATCACCAGCACCCGGTCCGCGATCTCCACGGTCGACAGACGGTGGGCGATGACCACCGCGGTGCGGCCGTGCAGCACGGTGTCCATCGCCCGCTGCACCGCACGCTCACCGGGGATGTCCAGCGAGCTGGTCGCCTCGTCGAGGATCAGCACCGCCGGGTCGGCGAGCAGGGCGCGGGCGAAGGCGACCAACTGGCGCTGACCTGCCGAGATCCGGCCGCCCCGCTTGCGTACGTCCGTGTCGTACCCGTCGGGCAGACCGGCGATGAAGTCATGGGCGCCGATCGCCTTGGCGGCCTGCTCGATCTCCTCGCGCGTCGCGTCCGGGCTGCCGATCGCGATGTTCTCCGCGACCGTGCCGGAGAACAGGAAGGCCTCCTGGGTCACCATCACCACCCCGCGCCGCAGTTCGGGCGTGGCCAGGTCCCGCAGGTCGGCGCCGTCCAGCAGCACCCGGCCCTCGGTCGGGTCGTAGAACCGGGCCAGCAGCTTGGCCAGCGTCGACTTGCCCGCTCCCGTCGAACCGACCACGGCCACCGTCTGACCCGCGGGAACGGTCAGATCGAAGCGGGGCAGCACCTCACCGCCCGTGCGGTAGGCGAAGCGCACCCCGTCGAACACCACCGCGCGGCCCGGGTGCCCGCCCGTCAGCGGCGGCAGCTCCCGCGGCTCCACGGCCTCGGGGACGGTGGGCGTCTGGGCCAGCAGCCCGGCGATCTTCTCCAGCGAAGCGGCCGCCGACTGGTAGGAGTTGAGGAACATGGAGAGCCGGTCGATGGGGTCGTACAGCCGGCGCAGATACAGCACCACCGCGGCCAGCACCCCGAGGGCGAGACTCCCGGACGCGACCCGGTAGGCACCCCAGAGAACGATTCCGGCCACCGCGGTGTTGGCGACCAGCCGGGACCCGACGACGTAGCGCGCGTTCTCCAGCATCGCGTCGCCGTTCGTCCGCCGGTGCGCGTGGTTCAGCTTCCGGAACACCCCGTCGTTGACGGGCTCGCGGCGGAAGGCCTGGACGGGACGGATGCCGTTCATCGTCTCCGCGAACTTCACGATGACCGCGGCGATCGCCGTCGACCGCGCGGCGAAGACCACGGCGGCCCGGCGCTGGTAGAGCCGCACCAGCAGATACAGCGGCACGAAGGAGAGCACCGCGACGGCGCCGGTGCCGAAGTCCAGCCAGAGCAGCATCACGGAGATGGAGACGAAGGAGAGGACGACACCGATCAGCTCCTGCAGCCCCTCGCTGAGCAGCTCCCGCAGCGACTCCACATCGGTGGTGGACCGGGAGATCAGCCGCCCCGAGGTGTACCGCTCGTGGAAGTCCACGCTCAGCGCCTGCGCATGGCGGAAGATCCGGCCGCGCAGATCGAGCAGCACCTTCTGGTTGACCTGGGCGGAGGCCAGGATGAAGGCGTACTGCATGGCGCCCGCGGCCGCCGAGCAGAGCGCGTAGCCGAGCGCCACGGCGATCAGCGGCCCGTAGTCCTCGTCCCGGAACGCGGGCACCCCGCTGTCGATGGCGTACGCCACCAGCAACGGACCCGCCTGCACCGCGGCCTGCTGGACCAGCAGGAACAGCGCGGCCACCACCACCCGGCCCCGCATCGGCCGCAGCAGCGAGACGAGCAGGGCGCGGGTGGCGCCGCGCGGGGTGGGCAGGTCGTCGCGGTCGAAGGGGTCACCCGGCCGCCGGCCGGACGCACCGACCGCTGCCTCAGGGGCCTGGGCGGGCGTGGTCCCCGCGCCCGCGTCGTCGCTGTCGCCCGGCTCGGTGGGGCGTCCGGTGGTGGTGCTGGTCATCGGGTGCTGCTCTCCTCGGCAGGGGCGTGCACGCCCGGAAGGTCATCGGCCGACGCGCCCGGAAGGGGCACGCCGGTGGGCTCACCGCCGTCGGTGATGCCCGCGCCCGACATCAGCCAGGCGTACTCGGCGTTGCCGCGCAGCAGTTCCTGGTGGGTGCCGACCGCGACGATCCGGCCCTCCGAGAGCAGCGCCACCCGGTCCGCGAGCATCACGGTGGACGGCCGGTGCGCGACCACCACCGCCGTGGTCTCCTCCAGCACCCGCCGCAGCGCGGCCTCGACCAGCGTCTCCGTGTGCACGTCCAGCGCGGAGAGCGGGTCGTCGAGCACCAGGAAGCGGGGCCGGCCCACGACGGCCCTGGCCAGGGCGAGGCGCTGGCGCTGGCCGCCCGAGAGGCTCAGGCCCTGCTCGCCGACCTGGGTGTCCACGCCCTGCGGCAGACCGTGGACGAAGTCGGCCTGCGCGACCGACAGGGCCCGCAGCAACTCCTCCTCGCCCGCGCCGTCCGAGCCCATCAGCACGTTCTCCCCGACACTCGCCGAGAAGAGCGTCGGCTCCTCGAACGCCACCGAGACCAGCTCCCGCAGCCGTTCGCGCGGCATGGCGGTGATGTCCTCGCCGTCCAGCGTGATCCGCCCGGACGTGGCGTCGTGCAGCCGGGGCACGAGGGCGGTGAGCGTGGTCTTCCCGGACCCGGTGGCCCCGACCAGGGCCATCGTCTCGCCGGGCCTGATCCGCAGGTCGATCCGGGCCAGGACGGGCACGGAACCGTCCTCCGCGTCGGGATAGCGGAACTCGACGCCCTCGAAGACCATGCCGCCCGCCCCGGGGAGTCCGGTGGCCGCGCCGTCGCCGGACACCGAGGTGTCCGCCTCCTCGGCCACGTCCATCACCTCGAAGAACCGCTCGGTCGCCGTCGCCGACTCCTGGCTCATCGCCAGCAGGAAGCCGATCGACTCGACCGGCCACCGCAGCGCCAGCGCCGTCGAGAGGAAGGCGACCAGCGTGCCCGCCGACAGACCGCCGTCCGCGACCTCGATCGTGCCGAGCACCAGCGCGGCGCCGATCGCGAGTTCGGGAATGGTCGTGATGAGGGCCCAGATGCCCGCGAGCAGCCGCGCCTTGGTGAGCTCCGTGGTCCGCAGCCGCTGGGAGAGCGCCCGGAAGGCGAGCGCCTGGCTGCGGTGCCGGCCGAAGCCCTTGATGATGCGGATGCCGAGGACGCTCTCCTCGACCACCGTCGTCAGATCGCCCACCTGGTCCTGGGCCGTGCGCGCCACCACCGCGTACTTCGTCTCGAAGACCGAGCAGATGATCACCAGCGGCACGACGGGGGCGAGCAGCACCAGGCCGAGCGTCCACTCCTGGAGCAGCAGGATCACGAATCCGATCAGGATCGTGGTGGCGTTGACCAGCAGGAACGTCAGCGGGAAGGCGAGGAACATCCGCACCAGCATCAGGTCCGTGGTCCCGCGCGACAGCAACTGGCCCGAGGGCCAGCGGTCGTGGAAGGCCACCGGCAGCCGTTGCAGGTGCCGGTAGAGATCGGCCCGCATCGCCGCCTCGACCCCGGCCAGCGGACGCGCCACCATCCATCGGCGCACCCCGAACAGCACCGCCTCGGCGATCCCGAGCAGCAGCAGGAACAGCGCCCCGAGCCAGACCCCGTCCGGGTCCCGCCCCGCGACCGGACCGTCGACGATCCACTTCAGTACGAGCGGGATCACCAGGCCCAGACAGGAGGCGGCCACCGCGATCAGGGCGGCGCCGAACAGGCGGGTGCGTACCGGCTTCACATACGGCCACAGCCGCAGCAGGGAACGCGCGGCGGACCGGTCCTTGGGCTCTGCATGTTCTTCGGGCATCAGGGGCGAGCCTACGTTTCACCACTGACATCGTTCATGTGGTTTTCGCCTCCTCGGTGCCCGCTGCGGGCAGGGTCGTAGCCCGGCATCAACCGATCGGCCGATGCCGGTCCGAGCGCGATGGCGGATGCCGCCGGAAGCCCTCGGCGCGGATGCTCACAGGCATGGCAATCATCGAAGTGAACGGGGTGCGCAAGACCTACGCCGGCCGCCCCGTGGTCGACGGGGTGAGCCTCTCCGTCGAGGAGGGGGAGATCTTCGGGATCCTCGGCCCCAACGGTGCGGGCAAGACCACCACCGTCGAATGCGTCGAGGGGCTGCGGATCCCCGACGAGGGGACGGTCCGGGTCGCCGGGCTCGACCCCGTCGCCGACCACGACCGGGTGACGCTCCTGCTGGGCGCGCAGCTCCAGGAGAGCGAACTGCAGCCGAAGATGACGGTGCGCGAGGCGCTGGAGCTGTACAGCGCCTTCTACCCGAACCCGGCCGACTGGCGGCCGCTCGCCGAACGGCTCGGCCTGCACACCAGGCTGACCACCCGGTTCGCCCGGCTCTCCGGCGGCCAGAAGCAACGCCTGTCCATCGCCCTCGCCCTCGTCGGCAGTCCCCGCGTCGTCGTCCTCGACGAGCTGACCACCGGGCTGGACCCACGGGCCCGGCGCGACACCTGGCAGCTGATCGAGGAGGTGCGGGACAGCGGCGTCACGGTCGTGCTGGTCACCCACTTCATGGAGGAGGCCCAGCGCCTCTGCGACCGGGTCGCGGTGATCGACCGGGGCCGGGTCGCCGCCCTCGACACCCCGTCCGGGCTGATCGCGCGTGCGGGCAGCTCCACCGCCATCACCTTCACCCCCTCCGAACCGCTGCCCGACGCCGAACTGGCCCGGCTGCCCGGTGTCGCCTCGTGCGAGAACAGGAACGGGCGCCTCGTCATCAACGGCACCGACGAGACCGTCAACGCCGTCATCTCCGTGCTGGCCAGGCTCCGCATCACCGCGCACCGGCTCCGTGTCGCCGAGGCCACCCTCGACGACGCCTTCCTCGACCTCACCGAGCACCCCGGCCCTGCGGAAGAGCGCGGCCTGACAGAACGGGCAGCCTGAGATGGCCACAGCGAACACCGCCCCCGCGCCCCGCACCGCATCCGCGGGACCGAAGCTCGCGGTCCTGAGGTCCGAGGCCCGGCTCTTCCTCCGCGAACCCGGCAGCCTGTTCTGGATCCTCGTCTTCCCGGCCGCGCTCCTGACGGTCCTCGGACTGATCCCGTCCTTCCGCCACCCCGACGACGGACTCGGCGGCCGCCGAGTCATCGATCTGTACGTACCCGTGGCGGTGCTCCTCGCCATGATCATGGCCGGTCTCCAGGCGATGCCGCCCGTACTGACCGGCTACCGCGAACGCGGCATCCTGCGCCGCATGTCGACCACCCCGGTACGGCCCTCCGCCCTGCTCGGCGCGCAGATCGCACTGCACGGCGGGGCGGCGCTCGGCTCCACCGTCCTGGTCACGGCCGTCGGCCGGATCGCCTTCGGAGTGCGGCTCCCCGGGCAGCCGTTCGGCTACCTCCTGGCGCTGCTGCTCGCCGTCGCCTGTGTGCTGGCCCTGGGCGCGCTGGTCTGCTCGGTCTCCCGCACCACCAGGATCTCGGCCGCGATCGGCTCCGTCGTCTACTTCGTGATGATGTTCACCGCGGGCGTCTGGGTGCCCGTGCAGACCATGCCCGGCACACTGCGCCGCATCGTCCAGGCCACCCCGTTCGGCGCGGCCTCCCAGGCACTGGACCGGGCCTCCTCCGGCGCCTGGCCGAACTGGGCGTACCTCGGGGTGATGGCGCTGTGGACCGTACTCGCGGCGGCGGCCGCGATCCGTACCTTCCGCTGGGAGTAGACGTCAGGGCGAGGCGGGGGAGACTTCTCCCATGGACACGGGGGAGGGGGAATCCATGACCGGTGTGACGACGGCCGAGGAGTGGTGGGAGCGGTTCTTCCGGCACGGACCGTACGGACTGCTCGCCCTGGGCGCCGTGGTCTCGGCGGTGACCAGCGGGTTCATCATGTCCCGCGCGGACGTGTACGCCGCGGCCACGCTCGTGCCGGCGGCGCTCGGCCTCCAGCTCTGGTGGAGCCGCACCTCGGTCCGGCCCGGATCGCGGGCGGCGCAGGCCTACTTCGCCGTCCGCACACTGCTGGCCCTCGGACTCACCTGGTGCAACCCGTTCTTCTCGATCTACACCGTGCTCGGCTACTTCGACGCCGGCCGGGTGCTCCCCCGAGGCGGCATGCGGGCCGGGCTGCTGGTCACCGCGGTCATCATGGCCGGAGCGCAGTCGGGCAGCGGACTGCCGCCCACCACCCTCATGAACTGGGTCGTCTTCGCCATCCTGCTGGCCGTCCACGGCTCCCTCACCATGATCTTCGCCCAGATCGGCAACCGGGAGGCCGAGCAGACCCGTACCCAGACCGACACCATCACCGCCCTGGAGTCGGCCAACGCCCGTCTCGAACAGGCCCTGGCGGAGAACGCCGGACTGCACGCCCAACTCCTGGTGCAGGCCCGCGAGGCGGGCGTCGCCGACGAGCGGAGCCGGCTGGCCGCGGAGATCCACGACACCATCGCCCAGGGCCTGACCGGCATCATCGCCCAGCTCCAGGCCGTCACCTCCACGGCGGAGAAGGACCCCGCGCTCGCCCGGGACCACCTCGTGCGCGCCGCCGCCCTCGCCCGGCACAGCCTCGGCGAGGCGCGCCGCTCGGTGCACAACCTCGTGCCCACCGCGCTGGAACACGACGACCTGCCCGGCGCCCTGGAGAAAACGGTCACCAGCTGGTCGCAACGGACAGGCGTGCGCGCCGAGTTCACCGTGACCGGCACCGCCGAACCGCTGCACGACGAGGTCGGCGCCACCCTGCTGCGCATCGCCGAGGAGGCCCTCGCCAACGCGGACCGGCACGCCGCCGCGTCCCGGGCCGGCGTCACCCTCTCCTACATGGGCGACGAGATCTCGCTCGACGTACGGGACGACGGCCGCGGCTTCGACCCGGCCGGGCTGCCGCCCTACCGGGGCGCGGGCGGCTTCGGCCTCGGCGGCATGCGGGCCCGGGCCGAACGCATCGCGGGCACCGTCGAGGTGGAGACCGGCCCCGGTCTCGGCACCGCGGTCTGCGCCCGGGTCCCGATGGTCCGTCACGACTGAGACACCGCACGGCAGCGCGGCACAGTACGGTGGACCGCCATGGACCGGGAACCCGCGCGCGTCATCACACTGATCGTCGTCGACGACCACCCCGTCGTACGGGACGGACTGCGCGGCATGTTCGAGTCGGCCGGCGAGTTCCGGGTGCTCGGCGAAGCGGCCGACGGGGTCGAGGGCGTCGACATGGCCGTCCGGCTCGACCCGGATGTCGTCCTCATGGACCTGCGGATGCCCGGCGGCGGCGGTGTCGCGGCGATCACCGAACTGGCCCGGCGCGGCGCCCGCTCCAAGGTCCTGGTCCTCACCACGTACGACACCGACTCCGACACGCTGCCCGCGATCGAGGCGGGCGCCACCGGCTACCTGCTCAAGGACGCGCCCCGCGACGAGCTGTTCACCGCCGTACGCGCCGCCGCCGACGGCCGCACGGTCCTGTCACCGGCGGTCGCCTCCCGGCTGATCTCCCGCGTACGCACCCCGGCCGCGCCCGGCAACGAACAGCTGTCCGCCCGCGAGCGCGAGGTGCTCGGGCTCGTCGCCCGGGGGACGCCGAACCGCGAGATCGCCGCCGAGCTGTTCATCAGCGAGGCGACCGTGAAGACCCACCTCACCCATGTCTTCGCCAAGCTGGGCGCCAAGGACCGCGCGGCGGCCGTCGCGGTGGCCTACGAACGCGGCATCCTCGGCTGACCGCCTCCCGGCCCCCGTCCCGCGTCAGGACCTCACCCGCAGCAGCAGGACCGACCGCGCCGGCACCGTGAGCGATGCGTCGCCCCGGTGGACCGTGCCGGGCGCGGCGGACTGGTCCTCCAGCGAGGTGTCCAGGACCAGTTCGTAGGCGTCCGCCCACGGCGGACCCGGCAGCAGGAAGTCCGCCGGCCGGTCCCCGGCGTGCAGGACCGCCAGGAAGCTGTCGTCGGTCACCTGCTCGCCCCGCGCGTCCCGGCCCGGGATGTCCCGCCCGGAGAGGTAGAGCCCGACCGTCGCCGCCGGCGCGTACCAGTCCTCCTCCGTCATCTCCGCTCCCTGCCGGGTGAACCACGCCAGGTCCCGCAGCCCGTCCGGGGCCTGCGCCCGCCCGGAGAAGAACGCCCGGCGGCGCAGCACCGGATGGGTGTGGCGCAGCTCCAGCACCCGGGCCGTCAGCTCGGTCAGCTCCCGCCACTGCGGCTGCTCCAGGAGCGACCAGTCCAGCCAGCTGACCTCGTTGTCCTGGCAGTAGGCGTTGTTGTTGCCGCCCTGGGTGCGGCCCATCTCGTCGCCCGCGACGAGCATCGGCACACCGGTCGACAGCAGCAGCGTGGTGAGGAGGTTGCGCAGCTGGCGGCGGCGCAGCGCGTTGACCGTGCCGTCGTCGGTCTCGCCCTCGGCGCCGCAGTTCCAGGCCCGGTTGTCCGACGTCCCGTCCCGGTTGCCCTCGCCGTTGGCCTCGTTGTGCTTCTGCTCGTAACTCACCAGGTCGCGCAGGGTGAACCCGTCGTGCGCCGTGATGAAGTTGACGGAGGCGTACGGGCGGCGGCCGCCCCACGCGTACAGATCGCTCGACCCGGTCAGCCGGTAGCCGAGATCCCGTACGTCGGGCAGCGCACCGCGCCAGAAGTCGCGGACGGCGTCGCGGTAGCGGTCGTTCCACTCCGTCCACAGCGGCGGGAAGGCCCCCACCTGGTAGCCGCCGTTGCCGACGTCCCACGGCTCGGCGATCAGCTTCACCCGGCGCAGCACCGGGTCCTGGGCGATCACCGCGAGGAACGGGGACAGCATGTCGACGTCGTGCATCGAGCGGGCGAGCGCCGCCGCCAGGTCGAAACGGAATCCGTCGACGCCCATCTCCGTCACCCAGTACCGCAGCGAGTCCGTGATCAGCCGCAGCACGTTCGGCTGCACCACGTGCAGGGTGTTGCCGCACCCCGTGTAGTCCGCGTATCTGCGGGCGTCGGGCTGGAGCCGGTAGTAGCCGCGGTTGTCGATGCCGCGGAGCGACAGCATCGGACCCAGCTCGCCGGCCTCCGCGGTGTGGTTGTAGACGACGTCGAGGATCACCTCGATGCCCGCGTCGTGCAGGGCACGGACCATCCGCTTGAACTCGCCGACCTGCTGGCCGGCCGTGCCGCTCGCGGAGTATCCGGCGTGCGGGGCGAAGTAGCCGATCGAGTTGTAGCCCCAGTAGTTGTGCAGCCCGCGCCGCAGCAGATGGTCCTCGTGGGCGAACTGATGCACCGGGAGCAGCTCCACGGCCGTCACCCCGAGGCGCTTCAGATGGCCGATGGCCGCGGGGTGCGCGAGCCCGGCGTAGGTGCCGCGCAGCTCCTCGGGGATCCCCGGGTGGCGTGCGGTGAAGCCGCGCACGTGCAGCTCGTAGATGACGGAGTCCGCCCAGGGCGTCTTGGGGCGGCGGTCCTCGGCCCAGTCGTCGTCATCGTGGACGACCACTCCCTTGGGGACGTACGGAGCGGAGTCCCGTTCGTCGCGCACGGTGTCGGCCACCTGCTGCTGGGGCCAGTCCCTCACATGGCCGTACACCTCCGCCGGAAGGGTGAAATCGCCGTCCACGGCCCTGGCGTACGGATCGAGCAGCAGCTTCGCCGCGTTCCACCGGGCGCCCGTCCACGGATCCCAGCGGCCGTGCACCCGGTAGCCGTACCGCCGGCCCGGCCGCACCCCGGGCACGAAGCCGTGCCAGACCTCGTGGGTCAGCTCGGTCAGCGCGAGCCGCGTCTCCGTGCCGTCCTCGTCGAAGAGACAGAGCTCGACGGCCTCCGCCCCGCCGGCCCAGAGGGCGAAATTGGTGCCCGCGACCCCGTCGGGGCCTACCCGGAAGCGGGCTCCCAGCGGCATCGGGGCCCCCGGCCACACGGCGGGCGGCCGCTGTGCCGGCTCGGCGGACCGCCCGGTTCCGGCGGCGGGCGCCCGCTCCACCGCGGACCCGGCCGGTCGCGTCTCCGTCTTCGGCACTGCCTCCTGCTCGGCTGCGCTCGACACCTGCTCGCCTCCCGCGGCTCGTGGGACCGGCACCGAAAGGGGGGCGCGCGGCGTCCCGGCCGCGGCTCCCCGAGTGTGGTCGTCCCCTCTGTTCTGCCCACGACGGGGCCCGCACTCACGTTTCCCCCGGCCCGCCCCCGTCGTTGGGGGGACGTGAACCACGTAGCGAAGAAGGCAGGGGCGAGCCCGGCGACCGTGAAGGCCCGGTCGGGACTGCTCGCCGTACTGGCCGTACTGGCTGTTCTGACCGGCTGCTCGGGTACGGATTCGATCATCGGCGGGAAACCCCGCTCCCCGCAGGAGGCCATCCGGATCACCCCGCGGGACGGGGCCGAGGACATCGGGCCGGACGGCCGGGTGGAGGTGAAGGTGCCCGACGGGCGGCTGGAGAGCGTGCGGGTGATGCGGATCGAGGACGCCCAGCAGCAGGAGGTGCGGGGCCTGATCGCCGAGGACGGGCTGTCCTGGTCGCCGCAGGGGACGTCCGGCCGGCTCGGACTCGCCGCCAAGTACAGCGTCGACGCGGTGGCGGTGGACGGCTCGGGCCACCGCTCGGCCCGCCACACCACCTTCACGACGGTGGTCCCCGAGCACCGCTTCATCGGCTACTTCAAACCGGAGAACCGGTCGACGGTCGGCACCGGCATGATCGTCTCCTTCGCGTTCAACCGGCCCGTCACCCGCCGGGCGGCCGTGCAGCGGGCCATCCGGGTGACGGCCGATCCGGCGGTCGAGGTGGCGGGGCACTGGTTCGGCGACAAGCGCCTGGACTTCCGTCCCGCCGCGTACTGGCAGCCGGGCACCGAGGTGACCGTCGAGGTCGGGCTGCGTGACGTGGAGGGCGCGCCCGGGGTGTTCGGCAGCCAGCGCAAGACGGTCAGGTTCACCATCGGCCGGGAGCAGGTGTCCCGGGTGGACTCGGCGGCGCACACGATGGAGGTGCGCCGGGACGGGCAGCTGGTCTCCACCGTCCCGATCACCGCGGGTTCCCCGACGACGACCACGTACAACGGGAGGATGGTCGTCAGTGAGATGCACGAGGTGACGCGGATGGACGGCCGGACCGTCGGCTTCGGCGGCGAGTACGACATCAAGGACGTCCCGCACGCGATCCGGCTCACCGAGTCCGGCACCTTCCTGCACGGCAACTACTGGTCGGACGAGGACATCTTCGGCTCGACCAACGTCAGCCACGGCTGCATCGGGCTGCGGGACGTGCAGGGCGGCAGCGGCTCCACCCCGGCCGGCTGGTTCTTCGACCGGACGCTCATCGGGGACGTCGTCGAGGTCGTCAACTCCAAGGACAAGAAGGTCGCGCCGGACAACGGGCTGGGCGGCTGGAACCTGGACTGGAAGGCGTGGAAGGCGGGTTCCGCACTCCGTTGACACCCGGGGGCGCACTCCGGCGCGTACGGACGGCGCGGCCGCAACGGCCGCGCCGTCCGCCGTACCGGGGTCCGCGACGGCCGCACCGCCTGCGACCAGGTGAACTCCTGGGACCAGTTGGGACGGAACGGTGACATTACGGAGGAGATCTGCCCGCAGTCGGTGTGATTATCTTTCGCTGAGCGCGCACGTGTAGCGCGCGGGGGCGGGAGCCTGCACGCTCCCAGGGTCTTGGCGGGGCCAGGCCGTGCGAGGGGAGACGACCACATTGAACGGGCAGCCGATATCGGGGGCATCGGCCGGGGCCGACAGCAGGAGGCGGGGGCGTGGGGCCACCGGTCTGCTGGCTCTGGTGCTGGGTGCGCTGCTGTTGCTGGTGACGGCATGCGGCGGGGGCGACACCGACGGCGGGAGCAAGGGCGGCAAGGCCGCCGGGGCGAGGACGGACGACACCGCGGCCTCGCAGGCCGTCGTGAACATCGTGCCGAAGGACGGGGCCGACTCGGTCGCGACGAGCGGTGCGCTGAAGATCTCGGCCGAGCAGGGGAAGCTGGCCACGGTCAAGGTCTCGGACCCCAAGGGTGCCGAGGTCGAGGGGAAGATCGCGGCGGACGGCGCGAGCTGGGAGCCGGACCAGCATCTGGCCTCGGCCACCAAGTACAAGGTCCACGCGGTCGCCAAGGACACCAAGGGCCGTGAGTCGGCGAAGGACACCACCTTCACCACGCTGGTCCCGAAGAACACCTTCATCGGGCAGTACACCCCGGAGGACGGTTCCACGGTCGGCGTCGGCATGCCGGTCTCGATCCACTTCACCCGGGGCATCACCGACCCGGAGGCCGTCGAGAAGGCCATCAAGGTGACGGCCGAGCCCGCGGTCGAGATCGCGGGCCACTGGTTCGGCAACGACCGCCTGGACTTCCGGCCCGAGGACTACTGGGCCGCGGGCACCAAGGTGACCGTCAAGCTCAACCTCGACGGGGTGGAGGGACGCCCCGGGGTCTACGGCAAGCAGGCCAAGACCGTGTCGTTCACGATCGGCCGCCGGCAGGTCAGCACCGTCGACGCGAGTTCGCACCGGATGAAGGTCGTCCGCGACGGCAGGCAGATCAAGGACATCCCGATCTCGGCGGGCGCCCCGGCCACCACCACGTACAACGGCCAGATGGTCATCAGCGAGAAGCTCCGGGTGACCCGGATGAACGGCGACACCGTCGGCTTCGGCGGCGAGTACGACATCAAGGACGTGCCGCACGCGATGCGTCTGTCCACGTCGGGCACGTTCATCCACGGCAACTACTGGGGCGGATCGGGCATCTTCGGCACCACCAACACCAGCCACGGCTGTGTCGGTCTGCAGGACGCGCGCGGTGCCGGTGACCCGAGCACCCCGGCGGCATGGTTCTTCAACAGTTCCCTGATCGGCGACGTCGTGATCGTCAAGAACTCCCACGACAGCACGATCCCGCCGGACAACGGCCTCAACGGCTGGAACATGTCCTGGTCGGAGTGGACCAAGTAGGTCCCACCCGTACGGAACAGGTAAGGGCCCGGTGCTGTGACCAACAGCACCGGGCCCCCGTGCGTTAGCGCCGGTTGAGACCGACCGGCAAGCGGGGGGCGGCGTCGCGGGGCTGGGCACGCGCATCTGCGGCGTTGTCGTCAATCAACAACGCTCCGCGTTGCCTCAATCCTCCGCCTTGCAGCTGCACGCGCCCAGCCCCGCTCCTTCTTCCGCCCCCCGCTTGCCGGTCGGTCTAACCTGCCTCCCATGACCGTAACCCTCGAAGTAAGCGGCGGCGTCGGCACGATCCGGCTGGACCGGCCGCCGATGAACGCCCTGGACGTCGCCACCCAGGACCGGCTGCGCGAGCTCGCCGAAGAGGCGTCGGGGCGCGACGACGTGCGTGCCGTGGTGCTCTACGGCGGCGAGAAGGTGTTCGCGGCCGGCGCGGACATCAAGGAGATGCAGGCGATGGACCACCCGGCGATGGTCGTCCGGTCCAAGGCCCTGCAGGACTCCTTCACCGCGGTGGCCCGGATCCCCAAGCCCGTCGTCGCGGCCGTCACCGGCTACGCGCTCGGCGGCGGCTGCGAGCTGGCCCTCTGCGCGGACTTCCGGATCGCCGGGGACAACGCGAAGCTGGGGCAGCCCGAGATCATGCTCGGGCTGATCCCCGGCGCGGGCGGCACCCAGCGCCTGGCGCGTCTGGTGGGCCCCGCCAAGGCCAAGGACCTGATCTTCACCGGCCGCCATGTGAAGGCCGAGGAGGCCCTCGCCATGGGGCTGGTGGACCGAGTGGTGCCCGCCGCCGAGGTGTACGAGCAGGCGCACGCCTGGGCGGCGAAGCTGGCGAAGGGGCCGGCGCTCGCACTGCGCGCCGCCAAGGAGGCCGTCGACGCCGGACTGGAGACGGACATCGACACCGGACTCACGATCGAGCGGACCTGGTTCGCCGGACTCTTCGCCACCGAGGACCGCGAGCGCGGTATGCGCAGCTTTGTGGAAGAGGGTCCGGGCAAGGCCAAGTTCCTCTGACCGAACGACAGTTGGGAACGGCTACCGGAGCGTTCATCCGTGCGGGCGGATTAGCTGAGCCTTAAGGCAACCTTAAGGCTCGGCGTCCCGTCCGCGCGGGCAAACCCGTTCGGGTGCGATGTCCGTGCAGGTCAGCAGGGGTGTCAGTAGGGGCATTCTGTCAGCGGCATATGCCTGAAGCCCTCTGCGGAATGACTGATTCCGGGTCGGGGATTCCTCGGGAACGGCCCCGGACGGCCTGCCGTGCGGCCATGATGGTGTCCATGGCGGGCCTGGAGGGTGTGGAGCAGCCGCGACAGCGCAGCAGCGCGACAGCGGCACGGAGGATGCCGGCCGTCGAGGACGAACAAGCGTTCAAAGCGCTGGAGTTGTTCGGAAATCCGACGGAGGACGAGGTCCGGCTGCCCTCCCGTCCCGAGTCCGCCGCCACCGCCCGCCGGCTCACCTCCTGTGTGGTGCTGCGTCAGTGGGCGCTCTCCCCGCAGACCGCCGAGCACGCCGTGCTCCTCGTGTCCGAACTGGTCGGGAACGCCGTGCGTCACACCGGCGCCCGCGTCTTCGGGTTACGGATGCTGCGCCGGCGCGGCTGGATCAGGATCGAGGTGCGCGACCCCTCGCGCGGACTGCCGTGCCTGATGCCCGTCCAGGAGATGGACGTCAGCGGACGCGGTCTCTTCCTGGTCGACAAGCTCTCCGACCGCTGGGGCGTGGACCTGCTGCCGCGTGGCAAGACGACCTGGTTCGAGATGCGGATCTCCGACCGCTGACCCGCTCCGACCGCCCCGGGATGCACAGAAGCCCCCGGATCGGCCGTGGTGCGGCGCTGCGGGGGCTTCTGTGTGGGGACCGTGAAATGGGGGGTGTGTTCACGGCCGCTTATGACGACCTGGCCCGGGTCGATGGGGGTCGTGTCCCCGACTATGACAGACGGACGACTCCATCGCCAAAGCCGCAACGCGCACATTACTGGTCGTAACCAGACATTTTCGCAATGAATCATAGGTGTGCTGGGTCACTCGCCTGGAAAACAGTGAATATTCAGTGGATTACCCGGGTGATTCATTGATCGTCCGTGGGGTGGGTGTGCGCATCCGTGCGACCTCCTCGGTCGATAAGGGGTCAATTGTTATTTTCCTGACATCTCGCCCCTAATGTTCTGCACATGAACGCCTCCGACCGACCGGTGCACCGCCGCAGCGCCCTGCGCGCAGGAGCCGGGGCCGCCCTGGCGGCGGCCCTCGCCGCCGGCTGCGCGGACCCGGACGCCGCCGGTACACCGGCGAAGCCCCTCACCACCCCCGCGCCGAAGAAGCCGGCCGCCACCACCGGCGCCCACGCCCCCGCGCCCGCCCCCCACCGCATCCCCGGACAGCCGGCGCAGGTCGACCACGGCCCCCGGGACCGGGCGCGCGTGGCCCTCACCTTCCACGGCCAGGGCGACCCCGCCGTCGCCCGGACCGTCCTGGCCGAGGCCGAACGCGCGCAGGCGAGGGTCACCGTCCTCGCCGTGGGCAGCTGGCTCGACGAACACCCGGAGATGGCCCGCCGGATCCTCGACGGCGGCCACGACCTCGGCAACCACACCCAGCACCACGTCGACATCTCCTCGATGGGCGAGGAGGAGGCGTACGCGGAGATCACCGGCTGCGCCCAGCGGCTGCGCCGGCTCACCGGCTCCATCGGCACCTGGTTCCGGCCCTCGCGCACCCGGTACGCCACCCCCCTCGTCCAGCGGCTCGCCGCCCGGGCCGGATATCCGCACGTCCTCTCCTACGACGTGGACTCCCTCGACTTCACCTCGCCCGGCGCCGCGGCCGTCACCCGCAAGGTGACCGGGGAGATCCGCAACGGATCGGTGGTGAGCCTGCACTTCGGCTACGCGGACACGGTCGCCGCGCTGCCCCTCCTCCTCACCGAACTCGACCGCCGCGGACTGCGCGCGGTGACGACCACGGAGCTGCTGACCTGATGCCTCCCACCACCACACGCGCCGCGGCCCTGCTCGGGGGCGTCCTGCTCGCCGTACTCACCGGCTGCGGCACCGCCCCCGCGGACAGGGCGGCGTCGGACGCCCCCTCCGAGGCCGCCGCCCCGCCCGCCCGGCCGAGGCACGTCACCCCGCCCGCGCCGCCCGGACTGCCCGGCATGCCGCCGGTGCTCGACGCCCGGAACGTGTACGCGGCCGACGGCCCCGGAAAGCTGTCACCGGTCGTCAGGGACTTCCCGTCCCGGGTCTACGTGCCCAACACCAACTCCAACACGGTTTCGGTCATCGACCCCGCCACGTACAAGGTCATCGAGACGATCCCGGTCGGCCGGCAGCCGCAGCACGTCGTCCCGTCCTGGGACCTGAAGACCCTCTGGGTCAACAACGACGTCGGGGACAGCCTCACCGCGATCGACCCGGCCACCGGGAAGGCGGGGAGGACGGTCGGTGTCTCCGACCCGTACAACCTCTACTTCACCCCGAACGGCAAGTATGCCGTCGTGATGGCCTCCATGGACCGCGAGCTGGTCTTCCGTGACGCGCACACCATGAAGACCGTCAAGGCCGTTCCGGTCGGCTGCGCGGGGGTCAACCACGCCGACTTCTCGGCGGACGGCCGGTACTTCATCGTCTCCTGCGAGTTCTCCGGCGACCTGCTGAAGGTCGACACGGCGAGGATGAAGGTGGTGGGCCACCAGAAGCTGCCGTTCAAGGGCGCCATGCCGCAGGACGTGAAGCTGTCGCCCGACGGCAGCACCTTCTACATCGCGGACATGATGGCCAACGGCATGTGGGTGCTGGACGGGAAGAAGTTCACCGAGCCGAAGCTGCTGCCCACCGGCAAGGGCTGCCACGGGCTCTACGTCAGCCGCGACGCCAAGGAGATGTACATCTCCAACCGGGGCGAGGGCTCGGTCTCCGTGTTCGACTTCGCGCAGAGGAAGCTGGCGAAGAAGTGGCACCTGCCGAACGGCGGCAGCCCGGACATGGGCGGGGTCTCCGCGGACGGCAAGGTCCTCTGGCTGTCCGGGCGTTACAACGCCGAGGTGTACGCGATCGACACCACCACCGGCAAGCAGCTCGCCCGGATCCCTGTGGGCAGCGGACCGCACGGCCTCGCGGTCTACCCGCAGCCCGGCCGCTACTCCCTCGGCCACACCGGGGTCTTCCGCTGAGCCCGGCCAGCCCCCGGCGGCCGGTGGCTCAGCCCGCGACGAACAGCGCCTCCGCGCCCACCGGCCGGTAGCCCGCCGCCTGGAACGTCCGCACACTGCGGGCGTTCCCCGGCGACTGCTGGGCCCACACCACCGCGTCCGCCACCAGTTGCCGGGCCGCCCGCGCCAGCCGCTCGCCGAGCCGCCGCCCGCGCGCCTCCTCGGCCACCTCGATCGCGGCCTCCCAGCGCCCTGCGACACCCCGGCCGAGGATCAGCACCCCGCCCTCGGTGCCCCAGACCCGCACCTCGTCACGGAACTTCATCGCCCGCGCCACCCGGGGATGTCCTGGATCGCGGATCTCCCGCAGCTCCAGCTCCGGCGCACCCGGCAGCGCGGGGGCGACCGTGAGCAGGTCGACCGTGTTCATGTGCCGGCCGGTCCGCGCCAGCAAGGCGCCCAGGAAGGACGGATTCATCGTCGCGGCGAGCGCGTCCCCGGGGGTGGCGGCCAGGGTGTCCCGGACCCACCGCGGGTCCTCGTCGGTGAAGACCACCGAGTGCGCGGTGAACGCCAGCACGCCCGCGTCCCGGGTGTTCGGCTGCCGCAGCACGGTCGTGGAGCCGTCCGGCGGCGGGAAACGTCCGTGCGCCGCTGCCTCCAGGATCCGGGCCAGTGCCTCGCTCATCGCGCCGTGTGCTCCCCGCTCGGGCCACCGGCCGCCGGGCGGCGGACGGCCCACCCATGATCGACTACCGGCCGCCGCGAGGGCCAGCCGTCACGCCCGATAATCTGGCTCCCGTCAGACAGTCATACGAAGGGGCGGAACAGTGGCGGACATCGAGTCGGCGCGCAAGGCATTCGAGCGGTTCGACCTGAACGGCGACGGGCTGATCTCGGCTGCCGAGTACAAGAGCGTCATGGCTCAGCTGGGTGACCCCTACGTCAGCGAGCCGGTCGCGCAGGCCGTGATCAACTCCCACGACGCGAACGGGGACGGGCTCCTCACGTTCGACGAGTTCTGGGCCGCGCAAGGCTGAGTTCCCCGGACCCCCGGCCTGCGGGCCGGGGGGCGCGGGACAGCGCCGAAGGCGGGTGCGCGGGGCCGACCTCCGTGCCCGGCCGGGAGCCGGTGGCCGCGGCGGACTCCGCCGCACGCGGGGCGTCGTCCGGGGCGGCCGCCCGGCGGAACGCCTCGTCCGGGGTGGCCACCGGACGGAACAGGTCGTGCAGCCGGCCCGCCCGCAGCAGACGCAGGATCCGCGGGCAGCCGCAGACGAGCCAGAACCGCCCGTCGCGGTCCAGCGCACGCCGGCGGGCCCGGCACAGCAGGTTCAGCCCCGAACAGTCGAGAAAGCTGACCTCCGTCAGGTCGACGACGAGCTGCGGTGTGTCCTGCGAGGTCGCCCCGTCCAGGGCCGGTCCGATGAGTGCGGCTGTCGCGATGTCGATCTCGTCGCGCAGTGCCACCACGGTGCGTCCGTCCCGGCGGTACACCCGGCCGCACGGTTCGGGCAGCGGGGCGCATACGGAGGGTGCCGTGGAAACCGGCGTCTCGGTCATTGATGCCTCTCCTCGCAGCGCCGGGCCTCGTGTGGGGGTACCCGGGGCCCGCATGACAGTCGGTGGGGTGACGGTCGGTGAGGTGACAGTCGGTGAACCTAGCCCGAGGGTCCCGCCGGGTGGTGGTGCAGAAACGTTCGCGCTTTCCCTAATGCCCTCTTCCGGGTGAAGGACTGGCGTTCCCATGGACAGCAGTCGGCGATTTGTGTGCTTGTCACTCAGGAAAGGGGGGTGAGTGGTGATCCCGTCCCGTGCCCCCCGACCGGCCCGCCGCGGTTCCGTGACGCTCGTACTCGTCGTCGCGGGGGCCTGCCTGCTCGCCGTGGCGGCCGCGCTGCTGGGCGCGACGGCCGTGGCGTACGGCACCGGCGAACTGCGCATCCCCGGCGCCGGAACCGCCACCCTGCTGCGCACCGCCCTCTTCGCCGCCCTCGCGGTGCACACCGGCGCCCTCGCGGCGGGCGCGCTCGTCCGCTCCGTGCCGGACCGCCCCCCGGCCGTCGCGCGCGACTGGGCGACCGCGGCCTCCGTCATCGGCGCGGCCGCGGCGGCGGGACAGATCGTCCGGCTCGCCCTGGTCAGCGACCTCGGCCCGGTCGGGACCTACGGGACTCGGGAGGGCGGACTGCTCCTGCTGACCGCCAACGGCTTCGCCCTGGCGGCCTGTTGCGCCGCGAGCAGGCGCCCCGCGCTCGCCGCCCTGCCGCTCGCCGTGGTCGTCGTCGCGGAGGCGCTGCGCGCCCACCCCGAGGCGTACAGCCCCCTGGCGGGCGCCGCGCTCACCACTCTCCACCTCACGGCCGCTTCCCTGTGGACCGGCGGGCTCCTCCACGTCCTGCGCACCATGCGGCTGTGGCGGGCGTCCCCGGCCGCGGCCCGCGCCCTGCTCGGCCGCTACGCGCGCCCGGCCGCGTGGCTGTACGTGGCGCTGGCGGTGACCGGGACGTGCAGCGCCCTGCGCCGGCTGCCGCTGGACGTCGTCCTCACCTCGGCCTACGGACGCACCCTGCTGGCCAAGCTCGCACTGCTGGCCGTCGTGAGCGTGCTGGCGCTGGTGGCGCGACGACGGCTGGCGAGGGACGCGGACCCGGCGGGCGCCGAGCGGTCCGCGCGCCGCGAGGCGGCCGCCCTGGGAGCGGTCGTGCTGGTGTCGGCGGTGCTGACGGTCGTCCCCGACCCGCACTGGATCGGCACCCGCTGACTACGGCCGTCGTGGACGCTCTCGGGGAGCGTTCCGGAAGCCCAGGCGGCGTCCGGCACGTCTAAGGGCTGTACGGTGCCCAGCCGCGCCGTTCGTCCTCGCGCGGGGCGCGCACCACCCGCGGGGCGCCCGGGCCGAAGCGCATCACGGGGCGCGAGGCGTCCCAGGCGGGCCAGCCGGGGTCCCCGGTCTCCGCGAACCGCACCCATGCCGCGTGCATCGCGTCGGCCAGGTCCTGCGGGGCGTCCTCGCCGGCGAGCGCCACGGCGTCCGGTCCGGCCAGGTTGTCGAAGACGAAGCCGATCTCCAGCCCGTGGCAGGCGCCCAGCCGCAGCACGGGGGAGGGCCAGCCGAACTCGTAGAAGTGCGTGCTGCCCGCGGCGTCCTTCCGGGAGTCGGCCAGCCGGTTCAGCGGCACGCGCAGCAACAGGTCCGTGGCGAGCGCGCCCAGCAGTTCACCGGGGGTGGCACCGGGCCGGTTCGCCCGGTAGGTGCGGGCCGTCGCGCCCGGCACCCGGAACTTCCACAGCGCCAGCCGGAGTCTCGTCCGGGAGAGCCGTTCGGTCAGCCCGCTGGGTACGAACCAGAGCCGGTACTCCTCGGTGTTCGACCCCAGCAGCAGATCGACGCCGGACGCGGATCCGTCCCGCAGCGCCTCGGCCGGATCGCGCACCAGGAGTTCACCGTCCACGACGATCTGAAAGGAGTTGCCGCCGGTCAACGGGGAGCCTCCGGCGGTCACTTCGGTCTGTGCGGCCAGGAGCGCGGCCGGATCGACGGCGGCCAGATCCCGCGCCGTCGCCGCCACTCCGAGCCGTTTCGCGATCAGTTCGGTGGTGCGTCGGCCCGCCGCCAGGGGTACCGCCGAGGGAGCCCCGCTCTGCAGGACGGCCCGGCGGACGAGACCCCGGGCCCGGTCCGTGGCGAGCAGGGCGGCGATGCTGATCGCTCCCGCCGACTCGCCGCACACCGTCACCCGGTCCGGATCGCCGCCGAACGCCGCGATGTTGTCCCGCACCCAGCCGAGGGCCGCGAGCTGGTCCAGCAGCCCCCGGTTGGCGGGCGCGTCCGGGAACACCCCGAAACCCTCCATGCCGAGGCGGTAGTTGACCGTCACGCACACCACACCGTCGCGGGCGAAGGCGGCGCCGTCGTAGAGCGGCACGGCCGACGAGCCGTGCAGCAGCGATCCGCCGTGGATCCAGACGAGGACGGGCAGCCCGGTGCGGGCGGGGTGCGGCGTCCACACGTTGAGGTTGAGGCAGTCCTCGCCCGCCACCTCGGGATCGGGCAGCAGCCGGTCCAGCGGCGGGGCGTACGGCCGCTTGGGTGCGGTCGGGCCGAAGCGCGCCGCGTCCCGCACGCCCTCCCACGGCTCCGGCGGCGCCGGCGCCCGGAACCGGTGGGCGCCCACCGGCGGGGCCGCGTACGGGATGCCGCGGAACACGGCGGTACCCCGCTCGTACGTGCCGCGGACGGTGCCGTGCGCCGTGCGGGCGAGCGGGGCGAGCGGGGCGGCCGGGCCGGCCCCGGATATCGGGGGAGGTGCGGTGGTCATGGGATGGCGCCGGCCCTTCCGCGAGTGTCGGGCGGGGCTACCAGCACAGCACGGCCGGGCGTGCCCGGCCACGCGTGGGCGACCGCGGAAGGCCCGTACGCGCCGGGACGGGCCACTTCCGGCCCGGAGGCTTTCCGGCCGCTCGGCGGCGGTCGGAGAGCCCCCGGGCGGCCGGACGGGAAATGTCCGGAAAACGCTGTCGCGGACGCGTGATTCTGTGGCGTGCGCCGGTCAGGCTGCGAAGTTCCGGGACATGGAGTCCTGTTCGTCGATCTCCATGAGGTCCGGACGGGTGTAGCGCTCCGCCCGTGCGTGGTAGTCGAAGTCCCCGCGTACGAGGCCCCGGTAGTCGCGGACGCACCGCTCAAGGGCGGCGCGCGGGAGACCCTCGATGCCGGCCGCCTCCAGCTCCTCGGCGAGCTCCTTCTCGGCCCGCTGCACCCGGTCGGCGATGCGTGCCAGCAGCATTCCGGCCTCGTCGACGGCCTCCTGGAGCGTGCCGCCGCGGTCCCGCTGGATCAGCCGGACCGTGTTGTGCTCATAACCGAGTAAGGCCTCCTTCTCGAAGGAGCAGATGTCATTGCAGAGACCCGAATGATCGGCCACCGCATTGCGCAGGGCGATATACGCGGGAAGGCTGCGGGCGGATTCCGGCAGATCGATTCCCGCGGTGATCTCGTGCAGATCGAGGAAGGGCTGCATGGCCACCGAGTCGCGGCGGTGCTTCACGAAGTCGGCGGTGCTCGGCACATGCCCCGCGGCCCGGTCGACCGCCTCCGCGTAGTACGTCCACAGCCAGGCCGCCGTATCGCGGCGGAACTGCCGGATCCAGCGCGCCGACCGGTCCGTGCAGGTGCGGACCAGGAGTTCGTCCAGTGCGTGCTCCATGGGACCGGCCGGCGCCCGGGCACCGTCCAGCACGTCCACCAGATGCGCGATCGCGCTCTCGCACACCCGCGGATCGCGGCCTGCCGGACCGTCGTCGAACTCGTCGTCGACCAGGAAGGCCCAGAAGAGCCACTGGCAGAAGAGGTCGAGGTGTTTCTGCGAGGCCTCGGGGAATATCAGGGATATCCAGAGTTCGGGCCGGGTCCGGATCATCTTCTTCCGGGCCACCGGTGACAGGACGAGGTCACTGGCTTCCGCCCATTCCCAAGCGGCCTGTTTGGTTTTCTCTACTCCCGGATGGCATCCGGCGCTCTCGAACGGCATATGGAATTCTGGAAGCGCGATCTTGCTCATGGTGCACCTCTTCGAGACGGTACGAACAGGGGGAGGGGATGCGCGAGGGGACCGCGCACGCACGGGGCCGGGACGGCGGCGGTGAACGCGGCTCTGCCGATCGGCGCCCCGGCAGAGCCGTGTCATCGGGGACAGCTGTCCGCACCGGCGCGGGAGGGATGGTGCGGCCGCGATCCGGCTGCGGCGGCGGACCGCCGCAGGGGTGGACTCAGAGCCGGCGGGGCGGGTGGTCGCTACGGGGAGGACGTGGCGGTCTTTGCCTGCCATGGCCGGGCCCGACGGCCGGATCCCGCCGACGAGGCGTCATGGGAGGGGCGGCTGTCATCGCTGTCCTCTTTCCTCCGCAGGGCCGGGCCGTCGAAGCCGGACCCCATGAGGCCCAGGGCAGCGGACCGCCTGACGTGCACGGCGATCGCGTCACCACTCGTCACGACCAGTGAACTCCCAGTATGCGGGCGTGTGAAGTCGCTTGTGACCGAAAATGTGTGATCGTCAGGAACCTCTGCTCGGTTATGAGCAGTTGGTGCACTCCTGGGTTCGGCCGGGCGATAGATGAGTGTGGTGGGGGATGGCCGGTTCGGCCCTTCGCGGCGCCGGCCCGGGTGCGCTCGCGTCCGCAGGACCCGGCCAGCCGGCGTGGCCGGACGGCGCCGCGGGCGCACGATCCGCCGCACGTGCGACCCCGGGGTCCGTAGAATCGTCAAGTGGCGTGCGTTGAAGGACAGTTCGAGCAGGGGGCAGCGGACGATGGTCACACTTCTCTTCGTGCACGGCACCGGCGTACGGGAGCCGTCCTACACCCAGGCACTGGAGGGCATCCGGGCCGGTCTGTCCGGGGTCCGGCCCGACGTACGGGTCGAACCCTGCGACTGGGGCTCCACGCTCGGGTCCTACCTGAGGGCGGGCGGCGTGTCGATCCCCGGCTACCCGGAGTACCTCGCGGCGGCCCGGGAGGCGCAGGAGGGCGAGGCGGCGGCCGAGCCGGACCCGCCGTTCCCCGGCGGCTTCGAGGAGGACGCCGGAGCGGGCGAGGACCGGCTGCGCTGGGCGATGCTGTACGCCGACCCGTACGCCGAACTCGGCGTCTACGCCCTGTCGGGGAACGCGTCCACCACCGGCGCCCCCGCCCTCTTCACCCCGGGTGTGGTCTCCGGCGGCGACCGGCTCCTGGAGGCGCTGTCGCATCTGGCGGAGTCCGGCGAGGTGTCCGAGGCGTGGCGGGCGTTCGTGTCCGGCCCCACGGTCGCCGAAGCGGCCGCCGCCCTGCTGGCCGCCCCGGAACTGCGCCGGGCCGCCGCCGTCGCGCGTACCGAGGGCGAAGCCCTTCCCCGGCTCGTGGCCCGCGCTCTCACCGCCTGGGCGATGGCGCGGTCGTCCCGGGGGGCCGGCATGTTCCCGGTGCCTGAGCGGGACGGTCTCGTGGACCTCCTCACGTACGAACTCGGGGGCGACACAAAGGGGTTGAGCGAGGCCCTCGTCTCCGCCCTCGGATACTCGGCACGGCTCTTCGAGCGCTCCGTCGGCTCCCGGATGCTCGTCGCCAGGCGCGCCCGGCTGAGCCACGGCTCGGTGGGCTTCTTCGGGGACATCGTCAGCTATCTGGCACGGGGCCAGGCGGTGCGTGACCAGGTGGCCGCCACGGCGCGGACCTTCGCCGGCCGGGGGCCCCTGGTCCTGCTCGGGCACAGCCTGGGAGGGATCATCGCCTTCGACCTGCTGACGGCCGGGGCCCCGGCCCCCATTGCCGACATGCTGGTGACCGTGGGTTCGCAAGCGCCGCTGCTGTACGAACTGGACGCGCTGCCGTCCCTTCCCTACGGCACCGGACTGCCCGAGGCGTTCCCCCGATGGCTGAACATCCACGACCGCCGGGACCTGCTCTCCTACCTGGCGGCCGAGGCCTTCGGGAACGATCCGCGCATCACCGATGTCCGGGTCGACAACCGGCAGCCGGTCTCCGCGGCCCACAGCTCCTACTGGGCCAACGCGGACTTCTACCGGGTCTTGGGTGATGCGCTTCCGGCCTGATCGCGGACCCCATACCCTGGGCCACCCCTTTCTGTTCGAACGCACGTGACGGCGAAAGCGAGGACGCACGTGAGCACGGGAGGATTCGACAGCGTCCAGCACCGTGTCCTGCGTGCGGTGATCGCGGCGCTGGAGGACCCGGCCGGGCGGCTCATCAACGACAGCAGCCGGGACCTGTGGCGTCAGATGGTCCACCAGCACATTCCGGGTCTGACGCCCGCGAGCTTCACCGTGACGCGCCAGGAGTTCGTCAGCATCGTCTACGGCTGTGCCCCGCTGGACGACGGCATGGACCGCCTCGTGGAGGCCACCTGCCTGGTCACGCCCGCGCTGGAGCCGGCGTTGCTCCTCCTGCTCGCGCAGTGGAAGGCGCGGCTGGCGTTTCCGGGACCCGACTGGGAGCCGCTGCGGCGCGTGCTGGATGTGCCGGTGGCCGAATTCGGCGCCCTGGTGGAGCGGGCCACCGACGGTCTGGCGCGCCTGCCGGAGAACTGCTCCACGCCCTGGGAGGCGTTTCTCCACCTGGCCGACCACAACGGCCGCCCCGGCGAACTGATGCCCGCCATGGCCTTTCTGGAACACCTCTCCCTCTTCCCCGAAGTGGCGTCGGGCGTAGGTGAGTTGCGCAGCTGGAACGATCACTTCGCCGAACTGTGGGACCTGGCGGCACCGCTGGCGACGCTGAGGGACGGCCTCAGGGACGCGGTCGCGCCCCGGGTCGAGGAGGCCGCCGACACCCCGCGCGAGGGTCCCGGCGGCACGGCCAGACCGCTGATCAGGATCTACGTCAAGGTGGAGCCCGACCGCACGCCCCACAGCGGCGCGGGCAGGCGGCGGATGGTAAGGAGTCCGCGCTACTACGTGTCGGCCTGCGTCAGATATCCGGATTCGAACGCCCTCCAGCGAGATCCGCACACCGAACCGCTGGAACCCGTGACCCGATCTCAACTACCCTATGAAGTGGCCAAGTTGCTCACTCATATGACGCAGTTGCGCCACTCCCGCGCGGACAACGCCGCCTTGGAGATCTTTCTCCCGGCGGAGCTCCTCACGGAGCCCGTGGAGTGGTGGGACCGTGATCCCTCGCTGGGCTTCCCCAACGCCCTGCTGAGTCGATACCGGGAGATCATGCTGCACAGCCTGGAGCGCGTACAGCGTCCCACCTTCCACAACGCGTGGCGCGCCCGCTGGGCGCACTGGCGGACCGGTGGCGGCCAGGGGCAGATGCACGAATGTGCTCCGGAGGGGCTGACGGACGCCGAGCACCTGGCCCTCCTGGACGCCAAGATAGGGCGGGACGACGACGTGATCGGCATGGTGCTCAGCCGCCCGCCGCACCGCGAGAGCGAGCTGGGGCTGCGGGAGCTGGGGCTCGCCCTGGACCTCGGGGTGCCGATAGTCGTCTACCACCGGGCGGATCCCGCGTCAGCGGTGTTCCGGAGCATTATTCGTGAAAGCTTGGCCAATGAGGGGCTGGCACACCTTCCCGGAAGTGCGCAACAGTGGAAGTCCGACGTTGCCGTCCGTTCCGCGGTCGCAGACGAGTCAAGTGCGGTGCGGGAGCGCGATGTTGACGCGATCCGTTCGATGAGCATGATCTGGGACGACCCCGAGCATCTTCTTGAGGGCGGGCAGAACGCTCCCGCCACCTTTGTAGGGGGGACCGAGTGAACGCGGCGGACAACGACGGCCGGCTGTACCGGGGTACCGGAGACCCCTTACCGGACCAGCCGTACGAGAAGCGCACCTGGCCCGAGGGACCGCCCTGGCGGACCTTCCGCGGCACGGCGACGATGCCGCAGCCGCCGGACGACGACGAGGCCGACCGCCGGCTCGGCCCGCCCGGACGCCGGCGCGCCCCTCGCGCCGAGGAGCTTCGCCTGGTCAACGCCGCGCTCCTGCTGCGCAGACCTCTGCTGGTCACGGGCCGGCCGGGAGTGGGCAAGTCGGGCCTCGCCTACCGGATCGCCCGCGAGCTGAGGCTCGGACGGGTGCTGCACTGGCCCGTCACCAGCCGTACGACACTGAGTTCCGGCCTGTACGAGTACGACGCCATCGGACGTGCGCAGGCCACCCAGGACGGCGGCGAGGGCAGCGGCCGGCCGGGCATCGGCAACTATGTGCAGTTGGGGCCCCTGGGTACGGGGATGCTTCCCTACCGGCTGCCGCGCGTCGTCCTCATCGACGAGATCGACAAGTGCGACGCCGATCTGCCCAACGACCTGCTGACCCTGTTCGAGGACGCGTGGTTCGAAGTGCCACCCCTCGTACGGGTGAAACAGACGGAGGCGACGACCACCGTCCATACGGCTGATCCCGACCGCACCGCGACGGTCGAGAACGGTCTGGTCAGGGCTCATGTCTTCCCCGTGATCATCATGACGTCGAATGGCGAACGCGAGTTTCCCGAAGCGTTTATGAGGCGCTGCCTCCGGCTCGACATTCCGGACCCCGACGCGGAAACGCTGGGAGAACTCGTCTCCGGCCATTTCGGGGACCTCCTCGGGGACAGCCAGGACGCGCTGATCCGTGATTTCCTGCGGCGGAGCTCCCGGATGGGTGGGCTGGCCGCCGATCAGTTGCTGAATGCCGCGCATTTGGCGACATCGGGCCTCTACCAGCAGGACGGAAGCGACGCCGGCGAGTGGCAATCGGTCCTCGCCGCCATTTGGCATCCGCTGGGCGGTGAAGGGGCGGATTCGGGGTGACCGGGGATTCTTCGAGGGCCGCGGGCGCGGGTGCGCAGCACCGCCGCGACGGTCCGATGAGCCCGCCCGACGGCGGACCGCTGCCACTCGCCGCCCTGTATCCGTGGGAAGTGGCCGACTCGCTGTGGCTGGCGGCGAACCACCCCGGACTGGCAGCGGGCGAGGCGCCGGCGGACACCGACGGTGACGAAGGCGAACCCCCGGAGCCCGCCCCCGGGGGACCGGACGACAACCGTGTGAGTGAGCCGGAGCAGCCGGACCGGGAGGAGGAGTCGCAGCCCGCGGCGCAGCAGCCATCGGGGCCCGGGGCGCTGCCGTCCTCCGTGCAGGACGACGGACCACCGCCCCTCGCCGGGCCGGATCCGGCCGAGCTGCCGGCGCTCGGGCCCGGGGCCGGTCTGCCCGCGGCCTCGTACCTGCGGACAGCCGTCGCTCCCCGCGCGGGCGAACGCCCTCCTCGTGACCGGCTGAGCCTCGGCCGTGCCCTGCGACCGCTGCGCTCCTTCGTCGCGTCCGCCCATGCGGAGGTCCTGGACGAGGCCGCGACCGCGGAACGGATCGCGCTCGCCCCGTTCCTGCCGCCGGTGCTCACGCCCGAGCCGGAACGGCAGCGGAGCGCGGTTCTCGTGGTCGACAGCGCCCCGCACATGACCATGTGGCGACCGGCCGTGAAGCACTTCCGGACGATGCTGAGCCGGTACGGCGGCATGCGCGACGTGAAGACGGTGACGCTCGACACCGCCGACGCCGCGCGTCCGCTGCTGCGCGGCCAAGGCCGGGCGTCGCACCCCCAGCCGCCGCGGAGTCTCGTCGATCCGACGGCGCGGCAGATCGTCTTCCTGGTGACGGACGGTGTCGCGCCCGCCTGGCGTTCCGGGGCCGCGCAGCGACTGGCGGCGCTCTGGGGCCGGCACCAGCCGGTCGTGGTGCTCCAACTGCTGCCGCAGCGCCTGTGGTCCAGCACCGGGCTCTTTCCCGTGCGGGTGCGCCTTCGCGCCCAGGGGCCGTGGTCCGCCAACGCGCAGATGCACTGGGAGCCCGCCGAGCCGCTGGCCGCGCCCCTCCCGCGTACCCCGTCCGACCAGGTCGTTCTCGTCCCGGTGCTGGAACTGGGCGCGCAATGGCTCGGCCCGTGGGCCCGGTTCGTCGCGGGGACCACGCCGCGCTGGGCGGACATGGCGGCGATCCTCACGAGTGCCGGACCGCTGTCCGCTCCCGAGCCGTCACCCGTTCAGAGGCTCACCGCCACCGAATTGGTGGCGCGGTTCCGCACCAAGGCTTCGGCGGAGGCGTTCGCGCTGGCCACACGCCTGGCGGCCGTCCAACTGGACCTCGAAACCATGTCCGAGGTGAAGCGGCAGGTGATGCCGCGAGCCTCGCAGGCGCATTTGGCGGAGTTATTGATCAGCCCGCTCGTCGATCCGCTTCCCGGCTGCGACGGTGCGTCCTACGTATTCGTTGACGGCGCACGCGAGGAGTTACTCGCGGCAGGAAGCAGAACGGCCACCGAGAGGGCACTGAAAAAGGCTGCGGAGTTCCTGGCCCCGCGCAATGAGGCGGCACGTGAATTCCTTGGCTACCTCCATGGATCACAGGAGTCGCCGCACCGTGAGGAAGCGCTCACGACCGTCGAGTCCACCACGGAGAATCTTCGCTTCCGGCAGGCCGAACATGCGGCGCTGCAAGCGATTTCCGGAAACCACCTGCACCGCGCCCGGCGCCTCGGCGAGCACATCGGCGCCGGTCCGCCGGCCGCCGCGAACACGCCCGGATCCGAGACCCCGCGCAACGCTCCGCGGCCTCCGCCCGATGAGACACTCCCCGACGACCCCGACAGTACGACCGCCCTTCCTGGAGGCTCAAACGTGACTACGGTCCCCCCCTCGCCGGTGACTCAGGTCCCGCCAGTACCGGCGGGAGGCGGTGCGCGGCCGCCCATGCCGGCCGTCTGGGGCAACATGCCACCGAGGAACCTCGTATTCACCGGACGCGAAGAATTGCTCATCAATCTGGAACGCGGCCTGCGTGACGGGCCGACCGCAGTGCTCCCGCACGCACTGCACGGAATGGGCGGCGTCGGGAAGTCGCAGCTCGCGCTGGAATACGTATACCGTCATGCCGCCGAATACGAAGTGGTCTGCTGGATCCCCGCGGAGCGGCCCACACAAATTCAGCAGGCGTTTGTCGAGCTGGCCAGGCGGCTCCACCTGCCGGTGAGCAGCGAGGCGATTACCGCGGTGCCGGCCGTGCTGGAGGCGCTGCGCACCGGAAATCCGTACGGTAAATGGCTTCTGGTGTTCGATAACGCCGAAAGTCCGGCCGCGGTGCAGGAATACTTCCCGAGCACTCCGCCGGGCGGACCGGTAGGCTCCGTAATCGTGACATCGCGTAATCCCCAGTGGAACACCTTGGCCCACCCGTTGGAAGTCGATGTGTTCGAGCGGGAGGAAAGTATCCAGCTGCTCCGGCGGCGCAACCCCGATCTGTCCACGGAGGACGCGGACATGCTCGCCGAGGTGCTCGGCGACCTGCCGCTCGCCGTGGAGCAGGCATCGGCGTGGCGTGCGGAGACGGGCATGCCTCCGGCCGAATATCTGAGGGTGTTCGAAGAGAAGAGCGCTGAGCTGATGGCGGTCTCCCCGCCGACTCAGTACGAGAAGACCGTCGCCACCGCGTGGAACGTCTCCCTCGACCATGTCGAGGGAAAGAACGCCGGAGCCATCCAGCTCCTGGAGCTCTGCGCCTATTTCGCGCCGGAACCGGTCTCCAGGCAGTTCTTCGCCAACGCGGTCTCCGAACCGATCGCCCCGGAGCTGGACCGGATCTTCACCGACCCGATCCGGCTCAGCCGGGCCATCCGCGAGATCAGCCGCTACTCCCTGGCGAAGATCGACCACCGCACCAACTCGATCCAGATGCACCGGCTCGTCCAGGCCGTGCTCGAAGCCCGCATGGCGGAGGACCAGCGCCGCACGTTCCGGCACGGAGCACACCTGCTCCTCGCGGCGAACGCCCCCAGCGACCCGCGTGCCCCGCAGAACTGGACGCGCTTCGGCGAGCTCTACCCCCACGTCATCGCGTCCCAGGCGTCGCTCTCGCCCAACCGCAACGTGCGCCAGATGGTCTACAACGTCGCGGAGTACCTCTTCTACTGGGGCGATCACGAAGCGGCCCTGGACTTCTCCAGCGAGACGTACGAGCACTGGTGCCGGCTCTTCGGCGAGGACGACCAGCAGACGCTGATCCTGGGCCGCCACGTGCGCTACATCATGTGGACGATGGGCCGCTACCCGCAGGCCGCGGCCCTGGGCGAGCGGATGCTCGCCACGCTGGAGGAGGCCGGCCCGGACCTGGAGGAGGAGTACCTGCGCGTCAAGGGCCAGGTGTCCGGCGACCGCAGAGCGCGCGGCGACTTCCGGGGCGCGCTGGAGTTCGACGAGGAGGTCTACCAGCGGGCCGTCAGGTCGTACGGCGACGAGGACCCCGAGACCCTGCTCCACGCGCACAACCTCGCGGTGACCCGACGTGGCAACGGCCTCTTCCGCGAGGCCCGGGAGCTGGACGAGGCGAGCTGGCGCACCAAGGTGCAGATGTTCGGCGCGGACGCGCCCACGACGCTCAACTCCGAGGTCTGCCTCGCCCTGGACCGGCAGGAACTCGGGGAGTACGCCGCGTCGGAGAAGGCCTGCGAGGAGGCGGTCGAGACCTTCCGCAGCACCTTCGGGGAGTTCCACCCCTCCGCACTGCGGGCGGTGGCGCGGCTCGGAGTGGCGCAGCGCAAGGCGGGCCACCACGAGGCCGCGCAGGCCAGCACGGAGACCGCCAGGACCGCGCTCATCGACCGGTACGGCGAGCGCAGCCCCGACGGCCTGCAGGCCTCCCTCAACCTCTCCATCGACCTGCGGCAGAACGGCAGGCTCCAGGAGGCGCTGGAGCTCGGGGAGCGGACGAGGGCGCTGTACGCCGAGGTGTTCGGCAAGGACCATCCGCACACCGTCGCGGCCGACGCCAACCTCGCGGTCACCCTGCGGCTGCTCGACCGGGTGGACGAAGCGCGGAAGCTGAACGAGTCGGCGCTGGCCCGGTTCCGGGCACCGCTCGGCGACACGCACCCGCACACGCTCATCTGCGCCATCAACCTGGCCAATGACCTCTTCGCCCAGGGCGATGCCGCCGCGGCTCTGGAACTCGACCGGAAGACGACGGCGGCGCTGATCGAGAAGTTCAGCGAGTCCCACCCCACGGTGCTCGTGCTGCGGGGCAACACCGCCTCGGACCTGAGGGCGCTGGGCCGTACCGGCGAAGCGGAGGAACTGCACCGGAGCGCGGTGGACGCGATCAACGAGCAGCTCGGCCCGGACCACCGGGCCAGCGCGGACACGCTCGCCTGGCGCAGGGCCAACTGCGACATCGACCCCATGACGATCTAACAGCTGCCGGACGGACCGGTACCGCCCTGGCCGAGCCAATCGGCCAGGGCGGTCGGGTCCGGCGTACGCGATGAGATCTCCCGGACGGCGGAGTGGACGCCCGCGACCAGCTCGGGCATCACGGTCAGCGCCCTGACCGCCTCCGGCGAACGTCCGGCATCCGCCAGGGCCAGCCCCAGCCCCGTCCATGTCGCGGGACCGGCCGGCGCGTTCCGGATCTCCCGCGAGTAGAGCCGCCACGCCGCGGTGAACTCGGCGCAGGCCCAGAGCACATCGGCGGGGCCTGCCCCGGCGAGCCCGGGCACGTGATCGCCCTGGCTGTCGCGCATCTTGTCGAGTGCCGCCGGGTCGGCCAGCCGGACACGCACCAGCATGGCCCGCGCGTCGAGGTGCCGCGCCCCCGACTCCCTGATCTCCGGGTGCGGCCGCGGCGGCAGCGCGGGCGGCCGCTTCCGGCCCGCACACCAGGCGGCCGACAGCACCGCCAGATCGTCCGGGTGAGGCCGTACGTGGGCGGCCCGCCAGGTCGCCCGGTGGTCGGCGGCCATCCGGCGCGCCAGGGTCACCTCGGCGCCCTCGCCGGTGCGGCCGTGCAACCGGACCACGGCGCCGTGCAGGGCCTGCAGGGCGTCCCGTCCCGCCGCGGTCAGCGCCGGGTCGGTGGCGAGAGCGGGCACGACCTCGGTCAGCCGGCCGAGCCACAGGGCGCTCTCGAAAGCGGCCAGGCCGCCGTCGGGCCCGGCGAGCCGGGCGGCGCAGGCACTCCAGAACCGCGCCACCGCCGTGAAGGCGTAGGCGCCCTGGAGCATGCCCCCGAGCGGTCGCGGGTCATCGCGCCAGGGAGCGTAGTAGAGCCGCTGCGGCGCGCCCGGAGGCGCGGGCTCGTGCAGCGGGTACAGATGCATCAGCGCGCTGAGCTTGCTGTGCTGCAGTTCGTGCGCCAGCGTGGCCGCGCAGAGGGGCGCCGTGTCGGGGACGGACGACGCCAGCCCGCCGACGCCGTGCCCGCTGCTGACGCTGCGCACCCGGAAGCGCTCGTGCGCCGACATCGGCTGGAGGGAGCGCAGCAGCACGGCGGCCGCGTCGGCCGTCGGCGGATCCATGGCGGCCAGCAGCTCGTACGACTCCTGGAGCAGCCTGCTCCAGGAGTCGTACGCGCCGTGCGTCAGCCGCTCGGCCGCACCGTCGGGCATCGGGGCGATGCGGTGGTGGCCGAGATCGTCCAGGGGGATCCGGCGGGCGGCCCCCGCGACGAGAGGCGACCGGCGCTGGGGCAGCCAGTCACTGGACGGGTGCTCCGGGACGGAGGGCAGCCGCAGCTGCCCGTACGCACCCACGAGCGTGATCCGGCCGTGCGCCGACCGGACCTCGGTCACTGTCCAGACATTCCGGTGCCGGTGCGCCGAGGGCAGCCGGGCCAGCCCCAGGGTGGGCAGCCAGATCTTCTCCTGGAGGGCGGGGACGGGGAAGCTGAAGGTGAGGCCCGCCCGGGCGGCGGCCACGGCGGCCAGGGTGTGCAGATGTCCGGCCTCCGCCCACAAGGGCGTGTCAGCAGGGCCGTTGGAGCGCAGCCGGGTCAGCAGCCGGGTCAGCCACAGCCCGGTCTCGGGGAGCAGGAGCAACTCCTCGACCGCCGCCGGATCACGGCGCTGTGCCGCGGCGAGCAGATCCCAGGCACGTTGGGCGCCAGGAAGCCGGCCGGTCACGCCGTCCAGCGGACTGAGCGCGTCCATCAGGAGGTCGAACAACAGGAGGCGATGGCTGTATTCGGCACGTGACAGGGCGGCGAGTGTGGCGGGACTGCCTTCGCCGCGGGCGAGTTCGCGGAATTGCCGAGGTGTCAGTGAATGCCGCGACTCCACTTCGTGCGGTGAGTCAGGGCGCATATGCTCCCTCTGCCGTGGCACCGGATCGGAGCGGACCGGGGTGTCAGACGGTCCAGCTGTTCTCCCCGCCGGTGGACAGGCTTCTGGCCGACCGCCCGACTTCCTCCAGCAGCCGCTTCTTGGCGGCCGCTCTGTCGTCGTCCGGTCGAGCGCGCAACGCCTCCAGGGATGTGCCAGTGAGATCAGGCAGATCCGATATGGCGGCGCTTTTCGGCTTTGCCACTGCCGTGAAACCTCCCCCGAATCAGTGCGACGCGATGTTCGACCCGCTCTTACATGATGTCCTACGCATGGACCGCTGGAAACATCCTCAACCGGTCAGCCTGTGCCCGCGCGGGCCTGAAGTGGCTGAATCACGAAGCGTCAATTCATGTCCAGAGCAGGTGGAGTAAACCACTCCGGATATGCCCGGAAGACCTCCAGCAGATCATCGAGCGCCGTCGTCCCGGGATCGGCCAGGGACACCGCCGACCACAAGTGCGTCAATCCGTCACCGAATGCCAGACAGGTTTCGACGAGGTCCAGGATCTCCAGGAGCATGACTCCCGACCGGGCGACACTTCCCGCGATCTCGGGCGGCAGCAAGGCGATGACCTGGCTCCGGGACTCCGGCTGTCGCATGACCCCCACGGCTGCCAGCGCGTCCCGCAGACGGCGTTTGTCGGACAGATCGAGTTTCCGCCCCGGCACCTTGTGCTGGACGGCAGTCCTCCTGGCCTCCCCGTCCCCTTCGAACCAGAGCGAGGTCGTCGTCCCGAAGCGGCCGCGCAGCGCGTCGGCCAGCGGCCGGGGCGACAGCCGCCAGTCGGGGTGCTCGTGCAGCAGCCGCAGAGCCTCCGTGCTGAACACCCCGGCGTTCATTCCATTGCGCGTGGCTTCCCCCGGACCGCAGGCGAACAGCACGTGCTGGTCCGCCTGACGGCGCTCGGTCCAGCGGGGTATGGGGTCCGGCCGCAGGACTCCCGCCGTCGTCGCCGGGTCCGCGTACGTCTGGCAGGCGTCGAACAGCCAGAGCTGGCGCGGATGCCCCGGGGCCCCGTCGGAGCGGAACATGGCGAGCACGGCCTCGACGTCCAGGCAGCGCAGGTCCCGGTGGTGCGCATCCGAGTAGAGCAGCCTGCGGTTACGGTCGGCGTCGATGAGACCGTGCCCCGACCAGACGACGAACAGCCAGTCGCTGCGCTCGTTCGCCAGCTCCCGGGTCAGCACCTGGTGCACGGTGTTCCGGTCGGCCGGACGACAGGGCAGACCGCACTCGTCGGCGAGCCGCCGGTTGTGCTCCAGGGGCGAGAGGAGGAGCGTCAGCGAGTCGTCGCCCACCCCGAGTTCACGCAGCCACCGCGCGTACCCCAGCGCGTCACGTACCGGCCCGTCGAGGTTCCAGGCCGATCCCGCCTCGTAGGACTCCACCCCGACCACGAGTGCCCGCATGGGCGGCCCCCTTCGCTCGGCTGAGGGCCATTGTGGACCAAGTGACCTTTCAAGGAAGGCAGTCGGGGCAACCGGCGGGAAGTCGGACAGGGCGGATGACGGACGGACGACAGGACGGATGACGGGACGGCGCCGGCCGGTTCGGCCCCGTCCGGGGCGGGTTCAGCCCGGCAGCGACCCGAGCCAGTCCGTCAGGATCCGGTTGACCTCGTCGGGCCGCTCCTGCTGGATCCAGTGGCCGCAGCCGTCCAGGATGTGCGAGGAGAGCAGGCCGGGCAGCGTCGCGGGATAGGCGGCGATCGCCTCGGCCAGCCAGGTGGTGGACGCGTCCAGGGAGCCGCCGATGAAGAGCGAGGGCTGGGTGACGGGCGCTCCGTCGAACTCCGCCAGATCCTCCCAGTCCCGGTCCATGCTGCGGTACCGGTTGAGCGCGCCGCTCAGGCCCGTACGCTCGAACTCGCCTGCGTAGTAGTCGAGTTCCTCATCGCCGAGCCAGCCGGGCCGGGCCGCGGGGAACCGCTCGCGCAGGGTCCCGCCACGGGCGGCGAAGTGCGGGTCCGGGGCCTCGGGTGCGGGCATGGTGTCGGCGGAGAGCGCGGCGTAGAAGCCCGCGAGCCAGCCGCGGACGTCCGGCTCGATCTCCGCCTCCGCCCGGCCGGCCTCCTGGAACCGGGAGACGTAGAACTCCTCGTCCCCGCCCATCCGCGCGAAGACCTCGCTGGGCCGGGGACCGCCGCGCGGGGCGTACGGCACGCTGAGCAGCCCGACCGCCCGGAAGACGTCCGGCCGCACCAGGGCGGAGTTCGCCGCGATCGTCGCACCCCAGTCGTGCCCGACGATCACCGCACCGCTCTCGCCGAGCGCCTCCACCACGGCGACGTTGTCCTCGACCAGTTCGAGCATCCGGTACGCGGCGACGTCCGCGGGCCGGGAGGAGCGGCCGTAACCGCGCACGTCCACGGCGACCGCCCGGTAGCCGGCGGCGGCCAGCGCCGGGAGCTGCCGGCGCCAGGAGAACCAGGACTCGGGGAATCCGTGCACCAGCAGCACCAGCGGCCCCGTGCCCTGTTCGACCAGGTGGACGCGGCCGGCGGGCGAGGGCACCACACGGTGTGTGAGGCCGGGGGCGCGGTCGGGCTGCTGCGACATGCTTCTCCTCCATGGCGGTCGTCCGTCCGGCACCGGCAGGCATCGGACGTCCGGCCCGGACCCCGATCATGTGCCGCCCGCGGGAGCCGCCGCGAGTCCTGTTGCCGCAACGGCAAACGGACCGCCCGCGCGGCGGACCTCAGCACTCGATGATGTTCACCGCGAGCCCGCCCCGCGCCGTCTCCTTGTACTTGACGCTCATGTCGGCGCCGGTCTCCTTCATGGTCTTGATGACCTTGTCGAGGGAGACCTTGTGGCTGCCGTCGCCGCGCAGCGCCATCTTCGCCGCCGTGACGGCCTTGACCGCCGCCATGCCGTTGCGCTCGATGCACGGGATCTGGACGAGGCCGCCGACCGGGTCGCAGGTCAGGCCGAGGTTGTGCTCCATGCCGATCTCGGCGGCGTTCTCGACCTGCTCGGGGGTGCCGCCCAGGACCTCGGCGAGGGCGCCGGCGGCCATGGAGCAGGCGGAGCCGACCTCGCCCTGGCAGCCGACCTCGGCGCCGGAGATCGAGGCGTTCTCCTTGAAGAGCATGCCGATGGCTCCGGCGGCCAGCAGGAAGCGGACGATGCTGTCGTCCTTCTCCGCCTCGGTGGCGCCGCCGGCCGCGAAGTTCATGTAGTAGTGCAGCACCGCCGGGATGATGCCGGCCGCGCCGTTCGTCGGGGCGGTGACGACCCGGCCACCGGCGGCGTTCTCCTCGTTGACCGCCATCGCGTAGAGGGTGATCCACTCCATCGCGTGGGTCTGCGGGTCGCCCTCGGCGCGCAGCTGGCGGGCGGTGTTCGCGGCGCGGCGGCGGACCTTGAGGCCGCCGGGCAGGATGCCCTCGCGGGACATGCCGCGGGACACGCACGCCTGCATGGCGCGCCAGATGTCGAGCAGGCCGGAGCGGATCTCGTCCTCGGTGCGCCAGGCGCGCTCGTTCTCCAGCATCAGGGAGGAGATCGAGAGGCCGGTGTCCCGGGCGAGGCGCAGCAGCTCGTCGCCGGTGCGGAAGGGGTGCCTGAGCGCCGTGTCGTCGGGGACGATCCGGTCCTCGCCCACCGCGTCCTCGTCCACGACGAAGCCGCCGCCGACCGAGTAGTACGTCTTCTCCAGGAGCGGGGCGCCCTCGTGGTCGTACGCGAAGACGGTCATGCCGTTGGCGTGGTACGGCAGCCGCTTGCGGCGGTGCAGGACCAGCTGCTTGTCGGCGTCGAAGGCGATCTCGTGCATGCCGAGGAGGTTGATCCGGCCGTTGGAGCGGATCGCCTCGACCCGGTCGTCGGCCGTCTCGACGTCGACGGTACGGGGGGACTCGCCCTCCAGGCCGAGCAGGACGGCCTTGGGGGTGCCGTGGCCGTGGCCGGTGGCGCCGAGCGAGCCGAAGAGTTCGGCGCGTATCGAGACGGTGTGGGCGAGCAGGCCCTCGTTCTTCAGCCGGCGCGCGAACATACGGGCCGCGCGCATGGGGCCGACCGTATGGGAGCTGGACGGGCCGATGCCGATCGAGAACAGGTCGAAGACCGAGATGGCCACGGGTGACTCCTAAGGGGTTGGTAGACGCCGTTGTCTGCCGGGTGGTGCGGTACGGGCCGGGTCGCGGCCCGAAGAGCGGGGGCAAGGGGGTGTCTCGCCGGTCAGGGCCGGACAGGGGGCCGTGCCAGGCGTCGTGCCCCGGCCCTGACCGGCGAGACACCCCTGGGGATGGGGCACCGCGCTCACTGTTCAGTGTGCGCGGTGCCCCTCCCCGATACGCAAACGTGCCGGTCGGACTACTTGAGACCGGGGTACAGCGGGAACTTCTCGGCGAGCGCGACGACGCGGTCCTTCAGGTCGTCCGCGTCGTAGGACGGCTTCAGCGCGGACGCGATGATCTCCGCGACCTCGGTGAAGTCCTCGGCCTGGAAGCCGCGGGTGGCCAGCGCCGGCGTGCCGATGCGCAGACCCGAGGTGACCATCGGCGGCCGCGGGTCGTTCGGGATGGCGTTCCGGTTGACCGTGATGCCCAGCTCGTGGAGCCGGTCCTCGGCCTGCTGGCCGTCCAGCTCGGAGTTGCGCAGGTCGACGAGGACCAGGTGCACGTCCGTACCGCCGGACAGCACGGAGACGCCCACCTCGGTGACGTCCGGCTGCACCAGACGCTCGGCGAGGATGCGGGCGCCGTCCAGGGTGCGCTGCTGGCGCTCCTTGAACTCCTCGCCCGCCGCGATCTTGAACGAGACCGCCTTGGCCGCGATCACGTGCTCCAGCGGGCCGCCCTGCTGACCCGGGAAGACCGCCGAGTTGATCTTCTTGGCGAGCTCCTGGGTGGAGAGGATCACGCCGCCGCGCGGACCGCCGAGGGTCTTGTGCGTGGTGGTGGTGACGACGTGGGCGTGCGGCACCGGGTTGGGGTGCAGGCCCGCGGCGACCAGACCGGCGAAGTGCGCCATGTCGACCATCAGGTACGCGCCGACCTCGTCCGCGATGCGGCGGAAGGCGGCGAAGTCCAGCTGGCGGGGGTAGGCGGACCAGCCGGCCACGATCAGTTTCGGCTTGGACTCCTTGGCCAGGCGCTCGACCTCGGCCATGTCCACGACGCCGGTGTCGTCGACGTGGTACGGGACCACGTTGTAGAGCTTGCCGGAGAAGTTGATCTTCATGCCGTGGGTCAGGTGACCGCCGTGCGCCAGGTTCAGGCCCATGATCGTGTCGCCCGGCTTCAGCAGCGCGAACATCGCGGCGGCGTTCGCCTGCGCACCGGAGTGCGGCTGGACGTTCGCGGCCTCGGCGCCGAAGAGCGCCTTGATGCGGTCGATCGCGATCTGCTCGACCACGTCGACGTGCTCGCAGCCGCCGTAGTAGCGGCGGCCGGGGTAGCCCTCGGCGTACTTGTTGGTCAGGACGGAGCCCTGGGCCTCCATGACCGCGACCGGAGCGAAGTTCTCCGAGGCGATCATCTCGAGGGTGGACTGCTGACGGTGGAGCTCGGCGTCGACAGCGGCGGCGACGTCCGGGTCCAGCTCGTGGAGGGAGGAATCGAGAAGCGACATCAGGTGGTCCCTTGGGGTCTCAGTTGCCGGAGAACGCGGTGTACTCGTCGGCGGAGAGCAGGTCCTCCGGCTCCGCCGCGACGCGTACCTTGAACAGCCAGCCGCCTTCGAAAGGAGCCGAGTTCACCAGCGACGGGTCGTCCACCACGTCCTGGTTCGAGGCGGTGACCTCGCCGGTCACCGGCGAGTACAGGTCGCTGACCGACTTGGTCGACTCCAGCTCGCCGCAGGTCTCGCCCGCGGTCACCGTGTCACCGACCTCGGGGAGCTGGGCGTAGACGACGTCACCGAGCGCGTTGGCCGCGTGCTCCGTGATGCCGATCGTGGCCACACCGTCCTCGACGGCCGACAGCCACTCGTGCTCCTTGCTGTACCGCAGCTGCTGGGGGTTGCTCATGACCTGAATTCTCCTGTACGCGGGGGAGTGCTGATGAACGGTGGTCTTACGGTGTGAGACGCGACTGCGTCACGTCCCGACGCGGGCGGCCGCTACTTCCGGCGCTTGTAGAACGGCAGCGCCACGACCTCGTACGGCTCGTGGCTGCCCCGGATGTCCACGCCGACACCCTCGGCGCCGGGCGTGGCGTGCGCTGCGTCGACGTACGCCATGGCGATCGGCCTGCCGAGCGTGGGCGACGGGGCGCCCGAGGTGACCTCGCCGATGACCTGGCCGTCCGCGACGACGGAGAAGCCGGCGCGCGGCACCCGGCGGCCCTCGGCCACCAGGCCGACGAGCTTGCGCGGCGGGGCGGTCTCGGCGCGCTCGGCGGCCGCCTCCAGGGCCTTGCGGCCCACGAAGTCGCCCTCCTTCTCGAACTTCACGACCCGGCCGAGACCGGCGTCGAACGGGGTCAGCGCGGTCGTCAGCTCGTGCCCGTACAGCGGCATGCCCGCCTCCAGGCGCAGCGTGTCGCGGCAGGACAGCCCGCAGGGGATCAGGCCGCGCGAGGCACCGGCCTCGGTGAGCGCCCGCCACAGCTGCTCGGCGTGCCGGGGAGCGACGAACAGCTCGAAGCCGTCCTCGCCGGTGTAGCCGGTACGGGCGATCAGCGCGGGGACCCCGGCGACCGTGCCGGGCAGCCCGGCGTAGTACTTCAGACCGTCCAGGTCGGCGTCGGTGACGGCCGCCAGGATGGCGGGGGACTCGGGGCCCTGCACCGCGAGCAGCGCGTACGCGTCGCGGTCGTCGCGCACCTCGGCGTCGAAGCCCCCGGCGCGGGCGGTCAGCGCGTCGAGCACGATCTGCGCGTTGCCCGCGTTGGCGACGACCATGTACTCGGTCTCGGCGAGGCGGTAGACGATCAGGTCGTCCAGGATGCCGCCGTCCTCGGCGCAGATCATCGTGTAGCGGGCGCGGCCCACCGAGACGGTGCCGATGTTGCCGACGAGCGCGAAGTTCAGCAGGTCCACGGCGGCCGGACCGGTGACGGTGATCTCGCCCATGTGGGACAGGTCGAACAGGCCGGCCTTCGTGCGGACGGCGATGTGCTCGTCGCGCTCACTGGCGTACCGCAGCGGCATGTCCCAGCCCGCGAAGTCGGTCATGGTCGCACCCAGCGAACGGTGCAGGGCATCGAGGGCGGTGAGACGGGGGGCGGTGCTCATGGATGAAGGCTCCCAGGGCATGACGACGAGGACGATCCCTCCCCATCTGTCATCGGAACCTGAGAGGTTCGCCGAGAGGCCCCGGAGGGGTTTCGGCTTGCACCTTGGGTGGAGCCGCAGCGCGACTCGCTTTTCAGATCTGCCTCATCCACGCGGTACGGGGCCTGAGAGATTCAAGGGAGGATCTTGCTCCTTCGGCGCCCGGCACGGGGCCGGGACTCTCCCGCGCGGATTCGAGCGGCCTTTATGCAGTTGACCGGGTCATCATCGCACGCATTGCGGGAGAGTGGGGTGCCGGTACCGATGGCGGTATCCCACGGGATCCGGCGGGTCGTACGGTTGTGCCGCATTACCTTTTCTTTACACTTCTTGGGCAGGTGGGTCAGCCGACAGGGGGAGGGCGATGACGTTGCAGCGGTACGCGACGACCGCGGGGGTCGCGCACGGCGCACTGCCCGCGCAGCCGGGTGCACCGGCCAGGGAGCGGGTGGGCCCGCACGCGCCCGTCGTCCGGGACCTGCGGGAGCGGGCCGGGCGCAGCCCGCGCGGCCTGCACTTCACGGCGGGCGACGTGGTGGTGGTCTCCGGACTGCCCGGCAGCGGCAAGTCGACCCTGATCGGGCGGACCGTCTCCGCCCGCGCCATCGACTCCCAGGACACCAGGGACCGCTGGGCCGCCCGGCTGCCCCGCTTACTCCCGTACGCCCTCTACCGCCCGCTCGTCCGCGTCGCCCACTACTGGGGGCTGTGGCGGGTGCTGCGCTCCGGCGCCTCCGTCGTCGTGCACGACTGCGGCACCCAGGCCTGGGTCCGGGGCTGGCTCGCCCGGGACGCCCGGCGGCGCGGCCGCATCCTGCACCTCGTGCTCCTCGACGTCACCCCGCAGGCGGCGCGGGAGGGCCAGCGCGAGCGCGGGCGCGGAGTCTCCGGATACGCGTTCGCCCGCCACCGCAGGGCCGTGGGACGGCTGCTGCGCGACACCGAGTCGGGTCTGCTGCCCCTCGGATGCGCCTCGGCCGTACTGCTGGACCGTGAGGCGGCGGGACTGCTGACGCGCATCACATTCGCAGACGCACAGAGTGAGGTCTGAGACGGGGCCGTCCGATGGCTGGACAGCGCCGGTGCGGCGTTAACCTCTAGGTCCTGTCCGGAGCTCCCTGTCGTCCGCGCGGAGCGCGGGCGCAGCGGTGGCCGGTGCCTGCGTGCCGGGCGCCGGGGCGCGGACGGGGAACTACCAGACAGGACCTGCGGCCGCACGACACGGGGCGAGAGGGAGACAGTGGACATTCCGGCACCGGCCCGGACCCATCCGCAGGGCGGATGGCCGGCCAACGAGCTCGAAGAAGTGCTGAGCGCCTCGCTCGGCAGCCCGGAGGCGGGCGGCCGGCTGGTCGAGGTGCTCGGCCGCAGCCACCTCTGGGTGCCGCTGCCCAACGGCGGCGGTCCGGACGCCACCGACCTCGACCTGCCGACGCTCGACATCGAGGGCGCGCCCTACGTGCCCGTCTTCAGCTCCGAGCAGCAGTTCCTCGCCTGCGTCGGCTCCCACATGTCCTTCACCGTGGCTCCCGCCCGCGAGTTCGCCCGCGGCCTGCCCCCGCAGCTCGGCATCGCGGTGAACCCCGGCGGCGCGGTCGGCATGCCGCTGCCGCCGCCCGCCGTGGCCGAGCTCTGCCGGGCCGGACGCACGCCGCTGGACGGACCGTCCAGCGGCGGCCGGGTCCGGCTGTACGAACCGGACTGGCAGGAGGAGCCCGTCGACTTCCTCTCCGCCGCCGCCGGAGAGTTCGAGGACAGCGGCGTCGTGCTCAGCGCCCGCCGCGCCCTGGCCAGCATCGAGGGCGGCGACCCCGTCCTCTTCGTCGGCATCGAGTTCTCCACCTGGGACGGAGCGGGCCGCAACGCCCCGATGGACGCCCTCGGCCGGGCCCTCGGCCGCGTCGAGGTGCCGTGGCCGGTCAATCTGGTGCTGCTCGACGTGGCCCAGGACCCGGTCGCCGACTGGATGCGCGCCCGGGTGCGGCCGTTCTATCAGCGCCCCGCCGAGTAACGGGCGGTACGAGGGCACCGGCCCGTGCCGTCAAGTCGGTGTCAGGGCCGCCGCATAAGCTGGTTTGATGGCTGGTGCCTCGGCACCGTGCCGTACCCGTGAGCCCCGGGAGCGGCAGGCCGACACAGTGGATCGAAGAGGGGCGGGACCCAGGGTGAGTGCGTCAGGCACCGCGGCGGCCGGTCAGGTCGAGCACATGCTGCGCCAAGTGACGCCCGGGCGCTACGACGCGTACGAGGCTCTCCTCCAGGCGCTGGCGGCCGACCGGATCTGGATGCTGCTCTGGCACGGCCGGGCCGGCTCGCCCGACGCCCAGTACGGCAACATGGAGATCGAGGGCCTCGGCTACGCCCCCTGCGTCACCTCCGCCCAGGAGCTCTCCGCCAGCGGCTGGAGCCGCGACCACGAGGTCGTGGGCGGCCGTGACATCGCCCGCGCCCTGTTCCCCGACCGCTGGGGCATCTGGCTGAATCCGCACGCGCCGGGCGGCGGCGTCGGCATTCCCTGGCTGGACCTGCGCCGGATCGCGACCGGCCTCGACCGGATGCCCGCCGGTCCGCTGCGGATCAGCGACCCCGCCATCGAGATCCCGCAGTTCTACGCCCAGCTCACCCAGCACGCCCACCACACCCCGGCGATCCGCTCGCTGCGCCGCGCCTGGGTGCAGCCGGCGCTCGGCGTCCCGTACCTCGCCATCGGCCTCGATCTGTACGACACGAGCCGGCCGTCCGTCGACGCCGTGCGGGCGATGATGCAGCAGTCCGTCGGCGCGGTCCCGGAGGGGCTGCCGGTCTCCACCGTCGCGATGGCCGACGAGTACGACCCGGTCGCGATGTGGCTGCGCGCCAACACCCGGCCGTTCTACGACCGCGAGCCGCACGCCCCGGCCGGCCGTGGCGCGGCCGTCGCTCCGGGTTACGGCTACCCGCAGACCCCCGGCCCCGCGCCGCGCGCCTACTGACCCCGCCCCGGCCCGTGCCGCGGACCGGACATACGGCTCCCCGGCGGACAAGACATCCGCGGTGGTCACCCAAATAGCCACCCAATAGCGCCCGTTGGGCGTCATGTCCGTTCTGGTGGATTAGCGGCGGAGTAGTCCGCTCACTCGATCAAGCTGTCCGGATAACGGAAGCTCACTGACCGCATCACGTTTGAGCAAACATTCCCCGCCAGGTCTGGCGGGTGATCGCAACCGCGTTGAAGACTCCCGGCTAGTGGGGATCGTCGGCCCTTTGTACGAGGTTGCACCGACGGTCGTTCCGCAGACGCATTCGCATCGAACACATCAGCCGCAGTAAGCGCCGCGGCTGACACGCGCCAGGCCGTTACCGCGGCGAGTAGGGGCCGGCCACCGCCGGCGGGAGGGGTCAAAGGCACTGTGACCGCACCGATCGAGACCACCGGATCGGCTGCCGAGGCGCAGCCGGAGGCAGTACTCACGGGAGTCAAACAGAGCCAGATCGAGGGCCGTTCGCTCGGACAGATCGCCTGGTCGCGCTTCAAGCGCGACAAGGTGGCAGTGGCCGGCGGCATCGTTGTCATCCTGCTGATCCTGCTCGCCGTGCTCTCCAAGCCGATCCAGGCCGTCTTCGGTCTGGACCCCAACGAGTTCCACCAGGACCTCATCGACCCCGCGCTGCTCGCGCCCAAGGGCGACTGGGGCGGCATCAGCTGGAGCCATCCGCTCGGCGTCGAGCCGCAGTACGGCCGCGACATCATGTCCCGCATCATCGAGGGCTCCTGGGTGTCCCTGGTCGTCGCGGTCGGAGCCACGCTGCTCTCCGTGGTGATCGGCGTCTTCTTCGGTGTGATCTCGGGCTTCTACGGCGGCTGGGTGGACACCGTCATCAGCCGCATGATGGACACCTTCCTGGCCTTCCCGCTGCTGCTCTTCGCGATCTCCATCTCGGCGGCGCTGCAGGACGGCGCGTTCGGCCTGGAGGGACTGCCGCTGCGGATCGCCGTACTGATCTTCGTGATCGGCTTCTTCAGCTGGCCGTACATGGGCCGTATCGTCCGCGCCCAGACCATGAGCCTGCGCAATCGCGAATTCGTCGAAGCCGCACGGTCGTTGGGTGCGCGCGGACCCTTCATCCTCTTCCGGGAGCTGCTGCCGAACCTGGTGGCGCCGATCCTGGTGTACTCGACGCTGCTGATCCCCTCGAACATCCTCTTCGAGGCGGGGCTCAGCTATCTCGGTGTCGGTATCGCGCCGCCGCAGTCCTCCTGGGGCGGGATGCTCACCAACGCGATCGACTTCTACCGGAACGACCCGATGTACATGATCGTGCCGGGCGTGGCCATCTTCGTCACGGTCCTGGCGTTCAACCTGCTGGGAGACGGGCTGCGTGATGCGCTCGACCCCCGTAGTAAGTAGTGCCCGGGCGCTCGTCACAACGACGTGCGACATGCCACGGCAACCATCGATTGAGGGGGATTTCCTCAGGTGAAGACCAGAAAAACGACAGCGTTGGTCGCCACGGCTGTGGTCCTGATGCTGGGAGCGTCCGCGTGCAACGGCTCCAAGGACGACAACGGCGGCGGCAAGGGCGGCAGCGGTGGCTCGGGAGCCACTGACGCCGCGTTGACCTCGATCGTCAACAAGTCGGACAAGAAGGGCGGTACCGTCAAGCTCGAGATGTCGGACGAGCCCGACTCGCTCGACCCGGGCAACACGTACTACGGCTGGGTGCAGAACTTCTCCCGCCTGTACGGCCGGACGCTGACGTCCTTCAAGCCGGCTGCCGGCAAGGAGGGTCTGGAGATCGTCCCGGACCTCGCCGAGAGCCTCGGCAAGGCGAGCCCGGACGCGAAGACCTGGACGTACACGCTGAAGAAGGGTCTCAAGTTCGAGGACGGGACCCCGATCACCTCGAAGGACGTCAAGTACGCCGTCGAGCGCTCCAACTTCGCGCCGGAGGCCCTGTCCAACGGCCCGACGTACTTCAAGGCCCACCTCGCCGGTGGCGACAAGTACAAGGGTCCGTACAAGGACAAGAACCCGGACGGCATCGCCTCCATCGAGACGCCGGACGACACCACGATCGTCTTCAAGCTGAAGGACGCCTTCGCGGACTTCGACTACCTTGCGACCTTCTCGCAGACGGCCCCCGTGCCGGCCGCGAAGGACAAGGGTGCCGACTACGTGAAGCACATCGTGTCCTCGGGCCCGTACAAGTTCGAGTCGTACGACGAGGGCCGCGGCGCGACCCTGGTGCGCAACACGAACTGGGACCCGAAGACGGACCCGATCCGCCCGGCCCTGCCGGACAAGGTGTCGGTCCGCTTCAAGGTGAAGCAGGAGACGGTCGACAACAACCTGATCTCCGACAACATCACCGTGGACGGTGCCGGTACCGGTGTCGCCCCGGCGACGCAGCCGGACGTGCTCACCAAGCCCGACCTGAAGAAGCAGACCGACAACTCGTACGCGGGCGCCACCTCGTACATCGGTCTGAACGTCAACGTCGCGCCGTTCGACAACATCCACTGCCGCAAGGCCGTGCAGTGGGGCATCGACAAGGCGTCGGTCCAGGCCGCGCAGGGTGGCGACCCCAAGGGTGACGTCGCCACGACGCTGCTGCCGCCGACCGTCAACGGCTACAGCAAGTTCGACCTGTACGAGTCCGCCGGCCACAAGGGCGACGAGGCGAAGGCCAAGGACGAGCTGAAGCAGTGCGGCAAGCCGAAGGGCTTCTCCACCAAGATCTCGGCCCGCTCCGACCGCCCCGCCGAGATGGCCATGGTCACCGCGGTGCAGGCCTCGCTCAAGAAGATCGGCGTCAACGCCGAGATCAAGAGCTTCCCGGCCGGCAAGTACTTCTCCAACTTCGCGGGCAACCCGAGCTACGTGCACGCGAACAAGCTCGGCATGATCATGAGCGCCTGGGGTGCTGACTGGCCGACCGGCTTCGGCTTCCTGGACCAGATCATCAACGGCTCGGCCATCAAGCCGTCCGGTGGCAACAACGTCCAGGAACTGAACGACCCGAAGATCAACAAGCTGCTCAACGACGGCATCGCCAACACCGACGACGCCGCCCGCGCGAAGGCCTGGGGTGACGTCGACAAGGCGGTCGCCGAGGGCGCGACCGCAGTGCCGCTGATCTACCGCAAGAACCTGCTGCTCCGTCCGAAGTCCGCGACGAACGTCACGGTCACCCAGGCATACCTCGGCATGTACGACTACGTGCTGATGGGTTCCGCCAAGTAGTTACGGTCCGCTCCCCGGGCCGCGCACGCGGCCCGGGGAGCGCATCCCCGGCCCCCGGAAAAATCCTGAAAGGCAGGTGAAGGCACGGTGTCGGCACGCACGGGTCACCCCCGGCGGACAGACACCGGCGCCGGATAGCTGTGGCTGCGTACATCATCCGACGCGTCTTCGGCGCGATACTGCTGCTGTTGATCGTCAGCGCAGTCACCTTCGCGATCTTCTTCCTCGTCCCCCGGCTCGCCGGGCAGACGATGGACCAGCTGGCGGCCCAGTACGTGGGCAAGGACGCCAATCCGCAGTCCATCCTCGCGGTCAAGCAGAACCTCGGCCTCGACCAGCCGCTCTACATCCAGTACTGGCACTTCATCAAGCAGATCTTCGTCGGCGCCGACTACACGTTCGGCCCCGAGGTCTCGCACTGCGGTGCCCCGTGCTTCGGATTCTCCTTCAAGAACCACGTCGAGGTCTGGCCCGAGCTGACCGCCCGTATCCCGATCACGTTCTCGCTGGCCATCGGCGCGGCAGTGATCTGGCTGATCAGCGGTGTCGCGATCGGTGTCGTCTCGGCGCTCAAGCGGGGCTCGATCCTCGACCGCTTCTTCATGGGTGTCGCCCTCGCCGGCGTCTCGCTGCCGATCTTCTTCACCGGCATGCTCGCGCTGGGTGTGTTCACCGTGCAGTGGCCCGTCTGGGAGAACATCACCTACGTCCCGTTCACGGACAATCCGCTGGACTGGGCCTGGAACCTGCTGATCCCGTGGTGTTCGCTGGCCTTCCTCTACTCCGCGCTCTACGCCCGTATCACCAGAGCCGGGATGCTGGAGACGATGGGCGAGGACTACATCCGTACCGCCCGCGCCAAGGGCCTCCGGGAGAGCCGCGTCATCGCCAAGCACGGTCTGCGGGCCGCGCTCACCCCGATCGTGACGATCTTCGGCATGGACTTCGGCCTGCTGGTCGGCGGCGCGGTCATCACCGAGCAGGTGTTCTCCTTCCAGGGCCTCGGCTTCTACGCCATCGACGGGGTCAGGGGCAACGACCTGCCCATCGTGATGGGCGTGACGCTCATCGCGGCCTTCTTCATCGTCATCTGCAATCTGCTGGTGGACCTGGTGTACGCCGCCATCGACCCCAGGGTGAGGTACTCGTGACCGACGTTTCCAAGTCACAGAACGCGGCGGTGGGCGAGTCCGTCCCCGCCCCGCGGGCCGGCGGGGACGACGCCTTCCTCTCCGTACGGGACCTGCGCATCCACTTCAAGACCGACGACGGGCTGGTCAAGTCGGTCGACGGGGTCAGCTTCGACGTGAAGCCCGGACAGACCCTCGGCATCGTGGGCGAGTCCGGCTCCGGCAAGTCCGTCACCTCGCTCGGCGTGCTCGGCCTGCACCGCACGGCCCCCAACGCCCGTATCTCCGGCGAGGTCTGGCTGGACGGCGAGGAGCTGATCGGCGCGTCCGACGACCGCGTGCGCGAACTGCGCGGCCGCAAGATGGCCATGATCTTCCAGGACCCGCTCTCCGCCATGCACCCGTACTTCACGGTCGGCGGTCAGATCGTGGAGGCGTACCGCGTCCACAACAAGGTCAGCAAGAAGGTCGCCCGCACCCGGGCCATCGAGATGCTCGACCGGGTCGGCATCCCCGAGCCGCACAAGCGGGTCGACTCCCACCCGCACGAGTTCTCCGGCGGTATGCGCCAGCGCGCCATGATCGCGATGGCGCTGGTCAACAACCCGGAACTGCTCATCGCCGACGAGCCGACCACCGCGCTGGACGTCACCGTCCAGGCGCAGATCCTGGACCTGATCCGGGACCTGCAGAAGGAGTTCGGCTCCGCCGTCATCATGATCACCCACGACCTCGGGGTCGTCGCCGAGATGGCCGACGAGCTCCTGGTGATGTACGGCGGCCGGTGCATCGAGCGCGGCCCGGCGGAGAAGGTCTTCTACGAGGCCCAGCACCCGTACACCTGGGGCCTGCTCACCTCGATGCCGCGCATCGACCGCGAGGAGACCGACCGGCTGATCCCCGTCAAGGGCCAGCCGCCGTCGCTGATCAACGTCCCGAGCGGCTGCGCCTTCAACCCGCGCTGCCCGTACGCGGACATCCCCAAGGACAACCTCACCCGCACCACGCGCCCCGAGCTGGAGCTGGTCGGCGACGGGCACTTCTCCGCCTGCCACATGGCGCAGGAGGAGCGGACCCGGATCTGGACCGAAGAGATTGCGCCGAAGCTGTGAGCGAGGCGCGTGAGGTGAGCGACGTGAGCGAGAAGAAGGATCCGCCGGTGCTGGAGAAGGACGCGAGGATTCCGGAGCAGGCGACCGCCGCGCGCGAGCCGCTGCTCCGGGTCGAGGGCCTGGTGAAGCACTTCCCGATCCGCAAGGGCCTGCTGGGGCGCCAGACCGCGGCGGTCAAGGCCGTCGACGGCATCGACTTCGAGGTGTACCCGGGGGAGACCCTGGGCGTCGTCGGCGAGTCCGGCTGCGGCAAGTCGACGATGGGCCGGCTCATCACCCGGCTGATCGAACCGACCGGCGGCAAGGTCGAGTTCGAGGGCCGCGACATCACGCATCTGTCCATGGGCAAGATGCGGCCGATGCGCCGTGACGTCCAGATGATCTTCCAGGACCCGTACTCCTCGCTGAACCCGCGGCACACGATCGGCACGATCGTCAGCGCGCCGTTCAAGCTCCAGGGAGTCGAGCCCGAGGGCGGACTGAAGAACCACGTCCAGGAGCTGCTGTCGCTGGTCGGGCTCAGCCCCGAGCACTACAACCGCTACCCGCACGAGTTCTCCGGCGGCCAGCGCCAGCGCATCGGCATCGCCCGCGCGCTCGCCCTGCGCCCGAAGCTCGTCGTCGCCGACGAGCCGGTCTCGGCCCTGGACGTGTCGATCCAGGCCCAGGTGGTCAACCTGCTCGACGACCTCCAGGACGAGCTCGGGCTCACGTACGTGATCATCGCGCACGACCTGTCGGTCATCCGCCATGTCTCGGACCGCATCGCCGTCATGTACCTGGGCAAGATCGTCGAGCTGGCCGACCGCAAGTCGCTGTACTCGGCGCCCATGCACCCGTACACCAAGGCCCTGATGTCCGCGGTGCCGGTGCCGGACCCGCGGCGGCGCGGTGTGAAGAGCGAGCGCATCCTGCTCAAGGGCGACGTGCCCTCGCCGATCTCGCCGCCCAGCGGCTGCCGCTTCCACACCCGGTGCTGGAAGGCGACGGAGATCTGCAAGACGCAGGAGCCGCCGCTGATCGCGCTGAAGACCGGCCACCAGGTCGCCTGCCACCATCCGGAGAACGCCGAGGACCAGGCGCCCGGCGAGCAGGTGCTGGCCGCGGCCAGGGAAGCGGTCGAGCTCGTCGCGGTGGCGAAGGCGGAGGCGGCGCCCGCCGTCGCGCCGGAGTCCGGGACGGCGGCCGGTGCGGAGTCCGACGCGGTGGCGGAGCCCGACGCTCCGACACCCCCGAAGGCCCCCGAGGCCTCGGAGGACGGCACCAAGGAGTAATACCGGCACAATTGCCCGGTGCTCAACGAACTGTTCACGCCCTCCGTCCAGCATGCGCTCGACATCGTCGGGATCTTCGTCTTCGCGATCTCCGGCGCTCTGCTCGCCGTACGCAAGAACTTCGATGTCTTCGGCATCGCGGTGCTCGCCGAGGTGACCGCGCTGGGCGGAGGGCTGTTCCGTGACGTGATCATCGGCGCGGTGCCGCCCGCCGCCTTCACGGACCTCGGGTACTTCACCACCCCGCTGCTCGCCGCCGGTCTCGTCTTCTTCCTCCACCCGCACGTGGAACGCATCCAGGTCGGTGTCAACGTCTTCGACGCGGCCGGTCTCGGACTCTTCTGCGTCACGGGGACGGTGAAGGCGTACGACTACGGCCTGGGCCTCACCGCGTCGGCGGCGCTCGGCCTGACCACCGCGGTCGGCGGCGGTGTGCTGCGCGACGTACTGGCCAACGAGGTGCCGTCACTGCTGCGCTGGGACCGCGATCTGTACGCGGTGCCCGCCATCGTCGGGGCCACCATGATCGTGATCTGTATCCGTTTCGAGGCGCTCAACGCCTTCACCAGCGGCGCGGCCGTGATCACGGCGTTCGTGCTGCGCCTGCTGGCCCTCCGCTTCCACTGGCGCGCCCCCCGCGCCTACAACCGGCGCTCGGCCACGGCCGAGGAGGGGTAGAGGGCGGTCGCCGTCATCTCCGCGACCCCAAAAAGCTACCGCTCAGTAATACATTCGGTGTACCGTGCATGCCATGGCACAGGCAGCAGAGCAGGCGGCACCGACCGCGCAGGCGACCGTCGGGGACAGCGAGTTCGACCGGGACACCGCCGTCACCCTCCGCGCGGAAGGCGTCTACGACGCCGAGCTCTCCGCGGGCTGGACGATCATCCACGCGGTCAACGGCGGCTATCTGCTGGCCATGCTCGGCCGCGCACTCGGCGAGGCCCTTCCGCACCCGGACCCGTTCTCCGTCTCGGCGCACTACCTCACCGCCTCCGTGCCCGGCCCCGCGGTGATCCGCACCCAGACCGTCCGTACCGGACGCACCCTCTCCACCGGCCAGGCCTCCCTCTTCCAGTACGCCGAGGACGGCACCGAGGTCGAGCGCATCCGCGTCATCGCCACCTACGGCGACCTCGACGCCCTGACCGACGACATCCGTACGTCGGCCAAGCCGCCGGCCATCCCGCCCCGCGAGCACTGCCTCGGCCCGGGCGACGGCCCGGCCCCGATCCCCGGCAGCTCCGCGATCACCGAGCGGCTCGACATCAAGCTCGACCCGGCGACGCTCGGCTGGGCCGTCGGACAGCCGTCCGGCAAGGGCGAGATGCGCGGCTGGTTCGGTCTCGCGGACGGCCGTGACGCCGACCCGCTCTCCCTGCTCCTCACCGTCGACGCGCTGCCGCCGACCTCGTTCGAGCTCGGGCTCAAGGGCTGGACCCCGACCATCGAGCTCACCACCCACATCCGCTGCCGTCCGGCCCCCGGCCCGCTGCGCGTCTCCATCACCACCCGCAACCTCGCGGGCGGCTTCCTGGAGGAGGACGCGGACGTCTGGGACAGCGCGGACCGTCTGGTCGCCCAGTCCCGCCAGCTGGCCCGCGCCCCGCGCAGCTGACACCGCGCACCGGCCGGCAGGGGAGACGCCGGTCCGGGGGGTGTCCGCCCGGGAGATGCTGGTGCGGTGAAATCCGACCGGCTGCTCTCGATCCTGCTGCTGCTCCAGACCCGCCGACTGGTGCCCGCCACCGAGCTGGCCGAGCGCCTCGACGTCTCCGTACGCACCATCTACCGGGACGTCGAGGCGCTCTCCGCGTCCGGCGTCCCCGTCTACGCCGAACGCGGCCGGCACGGCGGCATCGCCCTGCTGCCGGGATTCCGCACCGATGTCACGGGCCTGACCGCCGACGAGTCGCGCGCCCTGTTCGTCCTGGCGGCGGACGGCGCCCACGCCGCGCTCGGGCTCGACGAGGCGATCGGCTCGGCGCTGCGCAAGGTGATGGCGGCGCTGCCCGCCCCGTACCGCCCCGCCGCCGAGGCGACCAGCCGCCGGATCCTCGTCGACCCGGTGCGCTGGATGAGCGGCCCGCGCGCCGCAGTCGACATCGCCGACCTGCACGACGCCGTGTTCGCCGACCGCCGGCTGCGGCTGCGCTACCGGCACAGCGGCACGCGCAGCGCCCGCGGCTACACCGTCGACCCGTACGGCCTGGTCGTGAAGGCGGGCGTCTGGTACCTGGTCGCCGACCGTGACGGGGAGCCCCGGCTCTTCCGCGCCGACCGGGTGCGCGAGGCCGTCCTCACCGAGCACCCCGTGGTCCGGCGGCCCGGAGTGGAACTGGCCGCGGTCTGGGAGGAGCTGCGCCGGCAGGTCGAGGAGCGGCAGGGGGAGGTCACCCTGCGGGTACGGGTGCACCGCTCCCGGCTGGACCTGTTCCTGCGGCTCAACGCCGCCGCGCTCGCGGGGAAGCCGCGGCCCGAGAGCCCGGACGGGGAGTGGCTGCGCGCCGAACTCGCCGTGGAGTCGGTGGAATGGGCGCGCTCCCTGCTGTCGTTCGGCCCGAACGTCGAGGTCCTGGCCCCGCCGGAGGCCCGCACGGTCCTCGCCGCCCACGCGGCCGCGGTCATGGCGCTGTACGGGGATCCGGATCCGGGGGAGTCCGCAGGAACCGGCTGAGCGCGGCGGTCAGTTCGGCCGGGGCGTCCTCCTGGACGAGATGCCCGGCCCCCTCGATGATCCGCAGCTCGCAGCCCGGGACGAGCGCGGCCAGCTCATGGCCGCGGGCGACCGGGATCCAGCTGTCCTCGGCGCCCCAGCAGATCAGTACCGGCTCGTCGATCTCCCCGTACCGGTGCTGGATCTCGTCGGTGAACCGCTGGTCGTTCTGGCTGATCTGCCGGTAGAAGGCGGGCTGCCCGGCCTCGGTGCACCAGGGCGCGACGAGCCGGTCCAGGACGGCCGGAGCGGGTCCGCGGTGGCCGGCCGAGCTCACGTACTCCCGGACCAGTGCCCGGTGCAGCGCGGGCGTCAACTGCGCGAACACCTCGGCGTGTTCGCCGAGCAGCCGGTACGTGGGGGAGCCCCAGGGCGCCAGTGCCACCGGGTCGACCAGTGCGAGGCGGCGGTAGCGGGCGCCGTGCAGCAGACGGGCGCGCAGGGCGACGCAACCGCCGAAGTCATGGGCGGCCACGGCCGGTTCGGGCAGCTCCCAGTGGGCGAGGAGCTCGGTGAGGACCCGTGCCTGGGAGCCGAGCGACACGTCCTGGCCCTCGAACTGCGCGGACTCGCCGTACCCGGGCAGGTCCCAGACGAACACCCGGTGCTCCTGCGCCAGCGCCCGGGCCACACCGCGCCAGACGTACGAGGAGAAGGGCGTGCCGTGCACCAGCACGACGGGCGGCGCCCCGGCCCGGCCGAGGGCGGCCCAGCGGACCTCACCGGCGGAGCTGTGGAACGTACGGTCCAGGACCCATGTCGCGTCGCTCATGCACGGCAGCCTAGGGGCTGTCCCGCGACCGGACCGGGGCGGATCAGGTGGCGGCGTCCGGCGCGGGCCCGTCCAGCCAGTGCAGCCGGCCGAGGGTGACCAGCCGCAGCCGGCGCCGGGCGACCCGGGCCACCTGCCCGTCCCCGTCCGGGCCCGCGTCGAGCATCGCGGACGCGGTGATCACCATGTGGTCGACATAGAGGCCGCCGAGCATCAGGAGATCCTCCTCGCTCCAGCCCCGTGACTCCGGCTCCCCGGCGAGCGCCGCGGCCACCTCCTCGGCGAACCGCCGCAGCTGGGCGGCGATGGCCTCGCGGACCGGGCCGACCCCGCCGTGCTGCTCACGCGCGATGAACCGGAAGTGGGCGGGCTGCTCACGGACATGGCGCGTTATCAGCTCGACGCTGCGGTCGAGGCGGACCTCGCTGTCGCCCGTCTCGGCGAGGATCGCGCCGATCATCCCGTGCAGGCTCCCGAGCGTCTGCTCGACGAGCGCCACCCCGAGGGCGGGGATGTCCTCGAAGTGCCGGTAGAAGGCCGTCGGTGTGACGCCCACCGCGCGGGTCACCTCACGCAGTCCCAGGCTGCTCAGGCTCTGGTGCTCCAGCAGCCCGAGGGCGGCGTCCAGCAGGGCCTGGCGGGTCCTGAGCTTCTGGGTCTGGCGGATGCCGGCGGTGTGACTCATGCCATTCAGTAAACAACTGTTCTCCGGGACGGGGAAGGGCCGTGCGGGTCTAGACTCAGGAGTCAGTGAACAGTCGTACTCCCAAAGTGTGTGCACCGGAGCGGGAAAGCCCGGCGCATACGGAAAGGCCGGACATGATCGTCCTCGTCGTCGCCCTGCTCCTGCTGGGGATCGTGCTGGGAGCGGTGTCCCAGATCCCGCTTCCCCTGACCCTCGTCCTCGGCGCCCTGATCGGCTGCTGGCTGCTGGTCTTCGCCGTGCGCGAGCGCACGGGTGCGCGCCGCCGCCCGCAGTGACGCCGGCCCGCCCGGCACCCAGGTCATCGACCGCCACCGATCCGCATCCCGATCCGAAGGAGTCCGCACCATGACGCTCACCGCATTCGCCCGCCGATCCGCCCCGGAGACCGCGGACGGCGATCCGCGGACGCCCCACGCCGCCGTGTCCCCGGAAGCCGCCCCCGCGGCCCGCCGCTCCACCCGGGACGCCGACGGTCTCGCCGTGGCCTCCTTCGTCCTCGGTCTCGTCGGCCTGCTGGTGATGAACATCCTGCTGGGGCCGGCGGCCATCGTGATGGCCCTCGTCTCCCTGAGCCGCTCCACCGCCCGTCGCGGCCGCGCCCTCCTCGGGCTCGCCCTCGGCATCGCCGACCTCGTGGTCCTGGCCTTCCTCGTCTCCGGGAACGGCGTCGTGGCCTGGAACTTCGGCGGCTGACCGGCCGCACACCGATGGCTCTCCCCGCCGGATCGGGCTCCGGAACGGGGCGGGTGGGACGCCGCCGTTCGCGGTGCGCGGGCCCGGGACACCATGCGCCCGCCGTACGCCCCGCCGCAGGCTCGTAGAATCGAGCCCACCATGGCTTACCTCGACCACGCCGCGACCACGCCGATGCTGCCGGAGGCGATCGCGGCGATGACCGCGCAGCTCGCTCTCACCGGCAACGCGTCCTCACTCCACGCCGCCGGGCGCCGGGCCCGCCGTACCGTCGAGGAGTCCAGAGAGACCCTCGCCGACGCCCTCGGCGCCCGCCCCAGCGAGGTGGTCTTCACCTCCGGCGGAACGGAGTCGGACAACCTCGCGGTGAAGGGCCTGTACTGGGCCCGCCGCGACGCCGACCCCCGCCGTACCCGGGTCCTGGCCAGTCCCGTCGAGCACCACGCGGTGCTGGACGCCGTCGACTGGCTCGCCGAGCACGAGGGCGCGACCGTCGAGTACCTCCCCGTCGACCGGTACGGCCGCGTGCACCCGGACGTGCTGCGCGAGGCGCTGGTCCGGGACCCCGACGATGTCGCGCTGATCACCGTGATGTGGGCCAACAACGAGATCGGCACCGTCCTGCCGGTACGCGAACTGGCCGCGGTGGCCCGCGAGTTCGACGTACCCATGCATGCCGACGCGGTACAGGCCTTCGGGCAGCTCGAAGTCGACTTCGCCCGGTCCGGGCTGGCCGCGATGACCGTCAGCGCGCACAAGATCGGCGGCCCGTCCGGCGTCGGCGCGCTGCTGCTCGGCCGCGAGTACACCCCCGTGCCCGTGCTGCACGGCGGCGGGCAGGAGCGCCATGTGCGCTCCGGCACCCTGGACGTGCCGGCCATCGCCGCGTTCGCCGTCGCGGGGCGGCTCGCCGCCGACGGGCGCGAGGAGTTCGCCCGGGAGATCGGCGGACTCCGCGACGAGCTGACCGCGGCCGTCCTGGCGGTGGTCCCCGACGCCCTGCTCGGCGGCGACCCGGCACCCGGCGGGCGTCTGCCGGCCAACGCGCACTTCACCTTCCCCGGCTGCGAGGGCGACTCGCTCCTGCTGCTGCTGGACGCCCAGGGCATCGAGTGCTCCACCGGTTCCGCCTGCACGGCCGGGATCGCCCAGCCGAGCCACGTGCTGCTGGCCACCGGCACCGATCCGGACCTGGCCCGCGGCACCCTGCGCTTCTCGCTCGGTCACACCTCCACCAAGCAGGACGTCGAGGACGTCGCGCGGGTGATCGGCCCGGCGGTGGAGCGGGCGAGGACGGCGGGGCTCAGCTGACGGCGCCGCCCCGGCCGGCCGGTCTCAGGGTCTCGCCGCCCGGACCAGCTTCATGTAGCGGTCCCAGTCCCAGTGCTTCCCCGGGTCCGTGTGATCGGCTCCCGGCACCTCCACGTGCCCGATGATGTGCTCGCGGTCCACCGGGATGCCGTACCGCGCGCATATCGCCGCGGTCAGCCGGGCGGACGCCCCGTACATCGCGGCCGTGAAGCCCTGCGGGCGGTCCACGAAGCCCTCGTGCTCGATGCCCACGCTGTGTTCGTTGTACGAGCGGTTGCCCGCGTGGAACGCCACGTCCAGCTCGCGGATCATCTGCGTCACATGACCGTCCTTGCGCACCACGTAGTGCGCCGCCGCCCCGTGGTCCGGATCCTGGAACGCCCTGACCGCGCTGCTGAAGCTGCCCTGTGTGACATGGATGACCACGCGCTCGATGTCGTAGTCGTCGGGGCGGTCGGCCCGCCGCCAGTTCTCCTCGGAGGCAGCTGTCCAGGTGGCACGGGCGTAGTCCACCGCACCCGGCGTGCGCGGCTTCTCCACGCCGGGCAGCCGCCACCAGGCCCGCTTCAGCCGGTCCCGCGCCAGCGCCGCCGTGCCCGCCGCCGTGACGACGCCGCCGATCAGCACCGCGCGCCGGCTGATGCCGGTGCCCGTCCCCGATCCCGCGGGGCCCTTGGCGCCCGCCGTCCCCTTGGTCCCCATGTGATCGACAACGCTTATCCGCGAGCTTTCGGTTCCCGCCGACCCGTACCCTGGTGGAGCTATGACTCAGACTTCCCAGCGCCCCCTCCGTGTGCTCGCCGCCATGTCGGGCGGTGTCGACTCCGCCGTCGCGGCGGCCCGTGCCGCCGAGGCGGGCCATGACGTGACCGGGGTGCACCTCGCCCTCTCCGCGAACCCGCAGTCCTTCCGGACCGGGGCCCGCGGCTGTTGCACCATCGAGGACTCCCGCGACGCCCGCCGCGCCGCGGACGTCATCGGCATCCCCTTCTACGTCTGGGACCTGGCGGAACGCTTCCGCGAGGACGTCGTGGAGGACTTCGTCGCCGAGTACGAGGCGGGGCGCACCCCCAACCCCTGCCTGCGCTGCAACGAGAAGATCAAGTTCGCCGCGCTGCTCGACAAGGCCCTGGCCCTCGGCTTCGACGCGGTGTGCACCGGCCACTACGCCACCGTCGTCCTCGGCGACGACGGCGGCCGTGAGCTGCACCGCGCCTCCGACATGGCCAAGGACCAGAGCTACGTCCTCGGCGTCCTGGACGAGCGCCAGCTCGCCCACGCGATGTTCCCGCTCGGCGACACCCTCACCACCAAGGACGAGATCCGCGCCGAGGCCGAGCGCCGCGGTCTCGCCGTCGCCAAGAAGCCCGACAGCCACGACATCTGCTTCATCGCCGACGGCGACACCCAGGGCTTCCTGGCCGACCGCCTCGGCGGCAAGGCGGAGGGCGACATCCTCGACGAGTCCGGTACGAAGCTCGGCACCCACGAGGGCGCCTTCGGCTTCACCATCGGCCAGCGCAAGGGCCTGCGCATCGGCCACCCGGCCGCCGACGGCAAGCCGCGCTACGTCCTGGACATCTCCCCGGTCGACAACACGGTGACGGTCGGCCCCGTCGAGGCCCTCGACGTGACCGCGCTCACCGCGATCCGGCCCCGCTGGTGCGGCACACCGCCGTCCGGACCCGGCACGTACACCGCCCAGCTGCGCGCCCACGGCGGCGAGACCGAGGTGACGGCGGAACTGACCGACGGCACCCTGCACGTCTCCTTCAGCGAGCCGGTACGGGGCGTGGCCCCCGGCCAGGCGGTCGTGCTGTACGACGGGACGCGCGTGGTCGGCTCGGCGACGATCGCGACGACGGTGCGTCGGGAGACCGCGGCGGCCGGCTGACCGCCACCGCGGGTGCCCCGCGCGGGAACGCCCGACCCCTGTACGGGCGTGGCCGCGCGGGGTGTTCTCGGCCCCCCGGCCCGCCCGTGTGCTCAGGACGCCTGGTGTGCGTACACGTCCCTGGTGAAGAACTCCGCCAGCACCGGGGCGATCGCCTGCGGTGCCAGTTCCCCGGCCTGTCCCGTCAGCGTGCGGTGCCGGCCCCGGGGGAGCGCGTCCGCGAGCAGATGGGTCGAGGTCCTCGTGGCGGCGGGGCTGAAGCCGCCGCAGACCACCAGCGTCCGCGCCGTCACCGCGGCGAACCGGTCGGCCGGCACCGCGCCGTTGCCCAGCACCGCGTCGTCGTAGGCGAGTGTGTGTGCCACGGACTCCAGGGTCCGCCACAGCGGCGCACTCCGCATCCTGGCGATCATGTCGGCCGCGACGCCCGTCGCGGTCAGGAACAGCTCCACCGCCCCGCCGCGGTCCCCGGCGGACAGCAGCCGGTGCAGCCGGGCCGTGCAGCCGGCCTTGAACAGCAGGCCCGCGGCGCCTTGCGTGTACGGCGGCTCGTACACCGCGAGCCGCTCCAGCGGCAGTCCCGCCGCCTGGGCCTCCAGGGCCAGCGCACCGCCCGACCCGACGCCGAACACCGAAGGCCGGCCGCCCGTCACCTCCGCGAGCGCGGCCAGATCCTCGGTCTCGCGCTCCACCGCGTACGGCGAACCGTCACCGCTGGCCCCCCGGCCGCGCCGGTCGTAGGTGACGACGTCGAAACGCGGGGCGAGGAGCCGGGCCAGCGGGGCCTCGGTCTCCGCGGTGCCCAGCGCCCCGCCCACCAGGATCAGCGGCGGTCCTTCGCCCCGGCGCCGGTACGCGATCAGGGTGCCGTCGCGGGAGAGAGTCTTGTCCATGTGGAGGTGGACTGCGGGGCGTGCGGAAACTCATCGCTCTCCGCGAGAACTTTCCGAACTTTCTCTTCTCCGCAGCTCAGAACGGTTGTTGACGGTGGGGCGAGCCGTTACGCGGCCAGGACCTCGGTGTCGTAGAAGCAGAAGTGGTCCTTGATCGCGGCCACTTCGTCCTTCGGCTCCGGGTACGCCCAGACCAGATCGGCCGCCTCCGGCCGCGACCAGTAGGAGGCATCCCCCTTGAACGGACAGTGGGTCCGGGTGCCCGACGCCGTCAGCAGTTCGGTGCGCACGTCATCGGGCGGCAGGTAGTAGCGGACCGGACAGCCCGTCTCGCGCAGCACGAGCGGGCGGCTGCTCTCGGCGAGCAGCACGCCGTCACGGACCACGCGTACATGGTCGGCGGACGGCTCGACGGTGATGAGGTGTCCTCGGGTGGCAGTCATGTCTTCCTCAGCCGCGTGGGCCGCCGGTTTCTTCCCCGGTTTCCGCCCATTCGGTGCCGGGCTCTACCGTGGCACCCATGAAGATCTGCGTTTTCCTCTCCGCCGCCGACCTCGACGACCGCTACACCGTGCCCGCCCGCGAATTCGCCGATCTCATCGGCCGCGGCGGGCACACCCTCGTCTGGGGCGGCTCGGAGAGCGGGCTGATGAAGGTCGTCGCCGACGGTGTGCAGGAAGCGGGCGGGAAGCTCGTCGGAGTGTCCGTGGACTTCCTCGCCGCGAAGGCGCGGACCAACGCGGACGAGATGGTGATCGCGCGCGACCTCGCCGAGCGCAAGGCCCTGCTCCTGGAGAAGTCCGACGCCGTCGTCGTCATGGTGGGCGGCACCGGGACGCTCGACGAGGCCACCGAGATCCTGGAGCTGAAGAAGCACGGAAAGCACGGCAAGCCGGTCGTCCTGCTCAACACGGCGGGCTTCTACGACGGTCTGCGCCAGCAGTTCCAGCGCATGGAGGACGAGGGCTTCCTGCCGCTCCCGCTGACCGAGCTGGTGTTCTTCGCGAAGGACGGCGTCGGCGCGCTCGCCTACCTGGAGGAGTGGGCCGGCCTGCAGTGACGTGCCGGGGGTGAAGCGGCGGGTGCGACGATGGGGGGCATGTCCACTCACCTCATCACCGGTGCCGGTTCCGGCATCGGCGCAGCCGTCGCCCGCCGTCTCACCGAGCGCGGGGACGATCTCGTCCTGCTGGCCCGTGACGCGGGCCGCGCCAAGGAACTGGCCGCCCTCCACCCCGGCGCCCGCACGATCGTCGGCGACCTGTCCAACCCGGACCGGCTCTCCTGGGCCTTCGCCCAGCAGCCCGTGCCGGAGCGCCTCGACTCGCTGCTCCACATCGCGGGCGTCGTCGAGCTCGGCCGCGTCGGCGAGCTCACGCCCAAGGCGTGGCACGTCCAGCTCAACGCCAACCTCGTCGCCCCGGCCGAGCTGACCCGCCTCTTCCTGCCCCAGCTGCGCGTCGCCCAGGGCCACGTCCTGTTCGTCAACTCCGGGGCCGGGCTCGCCGCCCACGCCGAGTGGAGCGCGTACGCCGCGAGCAAGCACGGACTGAAGGCGCTCGCCGACTCGCTGCGCCACGAGGAGCACGGCAACGGGGTCAGGGTGACGTCCGTCTACCCCGGCCGCACCGCCAGCCCCATGCAGGCCAAGGTCCACCAGCAGGAGGGCAAGGAGTACGACGCCTCCCGCTGGATCGACCCGGAGTCCGTCGCCACCACGATCCTGATGGCGCTCGACCTGCCGCGCGACGCCGAGGTCAACGACCTCACGGTGCGGCCCGGCCACTGACGGCCCGGGGGCTCACCGTGCGCCCCGGCCGCTGACGGCCCGGGCGGCGGACCGCCGTAGGCTTCCCGCGTGAGCGAGAAGAGCAAGTTCAGCGGGTGCCCGGCCACCGGAATCGGTTCGATGCCCGGAGGGGACGCCCGGGAGGCGGCGAAGACCGTCACCGGCTCCTTCGGGGACGGCCAGGGCGTGCCGTACCTGGCGGAACTGCCCGCACGGGGACCCGGTGCGGACATGATCGGGCGGACCATCGGGCTGCTCGTCGAGATGTACGGACACGTCGAGCCGAGCGGCTGGCGCATCAGCGACCGGCCGGGCCGCGACACCCGCCGGGCCCGGTCCTGGCTCGGCGAGGACCTCGACGCCCTGGAGGAGTTCACCCAGGGGTACGAGGGCCCGCTCAAGGTGCAGGCCGTCGGCCCGTGGACGCTGGCCGCGGCCCTGGAGCGCCGCGGCGGCGAAGCCGTCCTCGGTGACCCCGGCGCCTGCCGCGACCTGGCGGGCTCGCTCGGGGAGGGGCTGCGCGACCACCTCGCCGAGGTGCGGCGCCGGATGCCCGGGGCCCGCGTGATCCTCCAGCTCGACGAACCGTCCCTCACCGGCGTCTTGCTCGGCCGGATCCGGACGGCGAGCGGCTACCGCACCTACCGGGCCGTGGACCGGCAGGCCGTGGAGGACACCCTGCGCGAGGTGCTGGGCGTGGCCGGCGAGGCCGCCACCGTCGTGCACACCTGCGCCCCCGACGTACCGTTCGCGCTGCTGCGCCGGGCCGGTACGGACGGGATCTCGTTCGATTTCTCGCTGCTCACCGAGCGTGAGGAGGAGGCGATCGGGGAAGCGGTCGAGGGCGGGACCCAGCTGTTCCTGGGAGTGGTGCCGGGCACCGACCCGGCCTCGGGCGGATTGTCCGACCCGGGCGGTAGCGTCATGGGTGTCAGGACGCTGTGGCGCAGGCTGGGGCTGAATCCGGGGACTCTGACCGAGTCCGTCGCGATCACTCCCTCGTGCGGTCTCGCGGGTGCGTCGCCCGCGTACGCACGAGCCGCGCTCGCCCACTGCGCCCGGGCCGCGAAATCGCTCGCAGACAACCCTGAGTAACGGGGCACTGGGTAACGGGAGGACGGGACGATGGCCGGCGAACAGCAGACGTCACTGCCAGGCGAACAGGACACGACGGTGCCGGCGGAGGCACGGGAGCGGCACGCGCTCCTCGCCGAGCAGATCGAGGAGCACCGCTTCCGTTATTACGTGAACGACCAGCCGGTCGTCAGCGACGCCGAGTTCGACCGGCTGATGCGCGAGCTGGAGGCGCTGGAGGACAGCCACCCGCCGCTGCGCACGCCCGACTCGCCGAGCCAGAAGGTGGCGGGGCCCTACCGGACGGAGTTCACGTCGGTCGAGCACCGCGAGCGGCTGCTGTCCCTGGACAACGCCTTCGACGACGAGGAGCTGGCCGCCTGGGGCGAGCGCGTCGCCCGGGACGTCGGCGCCACCGGCTACCACTACCTCTGCGAGCTCAAGATCGACGGCCTCGCGGTCAACCTCACCTACGAGCACGGGCTGCTGACCCGGGCCGCGACCCGCGGCGACGGCCGCACCGGCGAGGACATCACGCCCAACGTCCGGACGATCGCGGAGATCCCGCACCGGCTGAAGGGCGACCGCATCCCGGCCCTCGTCGAGGTCCGCGGCGAGGTCTTCTTCCCGATGGAGGGATTCGAGGAGCTGAACGCCCGGCTGGTCGAGGCCGACGACAAGCCCTTCGCCAACCCGCGCAACGCTGCGGCCGGTTCGCTGCGCCAGAAGGACCCCAAGGTCACCGCCTCCCGGCCGCTGCACATGGTGGTCCACGGCATCGGCGCCCGCGAGGGCTTCGAGATCGACTGCCTGTCGCACGCCTACGAGCTGCTCCACGAGTGGGGGCTGCCCACCGCCAAGTACAACAAGGTGGTGGACTCCCTCGCCGGGGTACGGGAGTTCATCGCCTACTTCGGCGAGCACCGGCACTCCGTGGAGCACGAGATCGACGGCGTCGTCGTCAAGCTCGACGAGATCCCGCTCCAGGGCCGGCTGGGCTCGACCTCCCGCGCACCGCGCTGGGCGATCGCCTGGAAGTACGCCCCCGAAGAGGTCAACACCAAGCTCGTCAACATCCGGGTCGGCGTCGGCCGCACCGGCCGCGTCACCCCGTACGCCCAGGTCGAACCGGTCGAAGTGGCGGGATCCGAGGTCGAGTTCGCCACCCTCCACAACCAGAACGTGGTCCGGGCGAAGGGCGTCCTGATCGGCGACACGGTGGTGCTGCGCAAGGCCGGTGACGTGATCCCGGAGATCCTCGGCCCGGTCGTCGACCTGCGCGACGGCACCGAGCGGGCCTTCGTCATGCCCACCCACTGCCCCGAGTGCGGGACGGAGCTGCGGCCCATGAAGGAGGCCGACATCGACGTCCGGTGCCCCAACGCCCGCTCCTGCCCGGCGCAGCTGCGGGAGCGGGTCGCCTATCTGGCGGGCCGCAAGTGCCTGGACATCGACCACTTCGGCTATGTCGCGGCCGCCGCCCTGACCAGACCGCTGGAGCCCGCCGATCCGCCCCTGCGCGACGAGGGCGACCTCTTCGGGCTGACGGTCGAGCAGCTGCTGCCCATCCGCGCCTATGTCCTCGACATGGACAGCGGGCTGCCCAAGCGGGACCCGAAGACCGGCGAGGAGAAGATCGCGACGGTCTTCGCCAACCAGCAGGGCGAACCGAAGAAGAACGCCCTGGGCATGCTCGACGCCATCGCCGCGGCGAAGGAGGCACCGCTGGCCCGGATCCTCACCGGGCTCTCCATCCGCCATGTCGGACCGGTCGCCGCGCAGGAGCTGGCCCGTCAGTTCCGGTCCATCGACCGCATCGACGAGGCCACCGAGCAGGAGCTGTCCGACGCCGACGGGGTCGGCCCGATCATCGCGGCCTCCGTCAAGCAGTGGTTCGCCGAGGACTGGCACCGGGAGATCCTGCGCAAGTGGCGGGAGGCCGGGGTCCGGATGGAGGACGAGGGCGCCGGTGAGGACGAGGGGCCGCGCCCGCTCGAAGGACTCACCGTCGTCGTCACCGGCACCCTGACCGGGCACACCAGGGATGGCGCGAAAGAGGCCCTGCAGACCCGCGGGGCGAAGGTCACCGGTTCCGTTTCGAAGAAGACCTCCTTCGTCGTCGTCGGTGACAACCCCGGATCTAAGTACGACAAGGCGATGCAGCTGAAGGTGCCCGTGCTCGACGAGGACGGTTTCGCGGTGCTGCTCGAACAGGGCCCCGATGCCGCCCGCGAGGCCGCGGTGCCGCCCGAGGAGCAGTAGGAGGGGCGGCCGGCGGGGCCGCGGTGGCACGCCGGAGCGTGAGGAGGAGACGACACACGGTCGGATTCACCCGATCGGCGCATAGCAGATGCTGACGGACGGTCGGTTCGCATTCGGGCAAGAGCTGTAGACCGCTGCCCGTGGACGCCCTCCGCGGCCTACTGTTGGGAGATGCGCCCGCGGCACCCTGCCACCGCACGGGACGGGGCGCGCTGGCACGGAACGGAACCATCAGGTGACATCGGCACCGCCGGCTGTGAGAGGGACGGAATGAAACCGACCGAGAACGCCGCACCGGTGTCGCGGCTGCAAGGTTTCGTCGGCCTCACGCCCACCGTGGGTGCCGTCGTCGTGGCTCTCGCCACCGTCCAGCTCGCGGCCGGCTTCTACCGGACCGTGAGCGGCGGACACGCGCTCTTCCCGGACGGGACGGCCGGCTGGTCGCTCGCCGTCCTCACCGGAATCGTCGTCGGCCATCTCGTCGCGCTCGGCCGTGACCGCTGGTGGGGCGGCACCGGCTCCGGCGCGGCGCTCACCCTCGCCGTGCTCCTCCTCTACGGCTGGGTGCCCGCCGGACTGGTCAGCCTGGTCGTGGTCGTGCTCGTCGGGGTGGCCCGCAGGCACCGCTGGTGGCAGGGGCTGCTGCACGGAGCGGTGGACATCCTGGGCGTGGGCGCGGCGGCGCTCGTGATGGCCGCGTTCGGCGAGGTGCAGACCGTCGAATCGCCCTGGCAGCCACTCGACTGGGGCATCGATGCCGTCCCCGAGGTCCTCCTCGCGGCCTCCACGTATCTGCTCGTCACCCGGGTCCTGCTGTGGTACGCCCGGTCCACCCAGGGCGGCGGGCTGCCGACGGTCGCCCGGACCGCCCTGCTGCGCCAGGGCCTCGTCGCCGTCGCCCTGCTCGGCATCGCCCCGCTGATCTGCGTCGTGGCGATGGCCATGCCCGTCCTGCTGCCGCTCTTCGCGGTCCCGCTGATCGCGCTGGACTCCACGCTGTGGATCGCCCGGGCCCGGGCGGAGGAGCAGCTGCGGGACCCGCTGACCGGGCTGCCGAACCGGCAGTGGCTGCTGGAGCGCACCTGGACGGCCCTGGAGGAGGCCGAGAGCCTCGGCACCCGGGTCGGCCTCGTCCTGATCGACCTCGACCGCTTCCGGGCGGTCAACGACACCCTCGGCCACCTCGCCGGGGACCGGCTGCTGCTGCAGATAGCGGACCGGCTGCGGCTCGCCCTGCCGCGCGGCGCGGAGGCGGCCCGGCTCGGCGGCGACGAGTTCGCCGTCCTGCTGCCGACCGCGGACTCCACCACCAGCGCCCAGCGCGTCGCCCGCCATCTGGTCGCCGAGCTCTCCTCGCCGCTGGACCTCGACGGACTGACCCTGGTGCTGGAGGCCAGCGCCGGTGTCGCCGTCTACCCCGACCACGCGCTGGACGCCGAGGGGCTGCTCCGCCGGGCGGACGTCGCGATGTACCAGGCCAAGCGCGACCGGACGGGCGTGGAGGTGTACGAGTCCAAGCGCGACAGCAACACCCCTGACCGGCTCGGCCTCCTCGGTGATCTGCGCCGCGCGCTGGACGCCGGCGAGGTGGAGCTGCACTATCAGCCGAAGGTGCGCTTCGACGGCCAGGTGGCCGGTCTTGAGGCACTGGTCCGCTGGGTGCATCCGGAGCGGGGCCGGGTCCCCCCGGACGAGTTCATCGCCATCGCCGAGTCCTCCGGTCTGATGCCGCACCTCACGGAGTACGTCCTGGAGACGGCGCTCGCCCAGGTCGCCCGGTGGCGGGCCCAGGGGCTGTTCGTCCCGGTCGCGGTCAACGTGTCCCCGCGCGACGTGCACACCCCCGGATTCGCGGGCGGTGTCGCGGCCCGGCTGGCCCGGCACGGCGTCCCGGCCGGCGCGCTCCAGCTGGAGATAACGGAACACGTGCTGCTGGAGGACCCGCAGCGGGCCGCGGACACCCTCGCGGGGCTGACCGGGCACGGCGTGAAGATGTCCCTCGACGACTTCGGCACCGGCTACTCCTCCCTCGTCCACCTGCGCCGGCTGCCGGTCAGCGAACTCAAGATCGACCGCTCGTTCGTGGCCCGGCTCGCCATCGACCACGAGGACGCGGAGATCGTCCGCTGCACGATCGACCTGGCCCACTCACTCGGTCTGCTGGTGGTCGCCGAGGGCGTCGAGGACGACGAGACGTGGGAGCGGCTGCGGGACCTGAAGTGCGACGCGGTCCAGGGGTGGCTGGTGGCCGCCGCGATGCCGCCGCAGGAGACGACCGCGTGGCTGCGGGCCCGGGGCGAGCACGGCTGGCGGCGGCCCTCGGAGCTGGCGGCCGCGGCGGCGGCGGCGGTCGTGACGCCGCCCGAGCTGGAGCAGCGCCCGTCCGGACGGGCGGTCAAGTCGCGGCCGGCGACGACGTAGGGCGGGCCGGGGCGCGGGCCGCGGTGAGGCGGCCGCGGCCACCAGTGGCCGTTTTGTCCTCAATCGCCGGACGGGCTCGCTCGCGCCGGCGGCGGCTGCGTCCCCGGGCGCGGGGCGGGTCTGCCCCGGGTGGCCGTACCCCGTTGTGAGGACCCCATAGGATTAGGGGGCCGGCAGCACATTTCCACCTGCCGCGCGACGCCTGGCACGCACGCTCGCCGCGTTGCCGAAACGCTCACGTGGCTCCGCCACGAGGGAGTTCCGGCGCCTTGCGATCGCACGCACCGGACGCCGCGCGGCCCGTCCTTCGGACGGACGGCGGAAATGGGCTGCCGGCCCACCAGCCAAAACCGCACACCAACCCCTGAGGATCGCTGCATGCCTGGCATCACGCGCGAGGAGGTCGCCCACCTCGCCCGGCTGGCGCGTCTGGAGCTGAAGGGCGAAGAGCTCGATCACTTCGCCGGTCAGCTCGACGACATCATCGGCGCGGTCGCCCGCGTCTCCGAGGTCGCCGACCAAGACGTACCGCCGACCTCCCACCCGCTGCCGCTGACCAACGTCATGCGGGCGGACGAGGTCCGTCCCTCGCTCACCCCCGCGCAGGCGCTCTCCGGCGCCCCGGCCCAGGAGCAGCAGCGTTTCAAGGTGCCGCAGATCCTGGGGGAGGACTAAAAGCCATGACGGACATCAGCACCATCATCAAGTACACCGCCGCCGAGATCGCCGCGAAGATCGCCTCGGGCGAGCTCACGGCCGTCGAGGTCACCGAGGCCCACCTGGCCCGCATCGAGGCCATCGACGAGAAGGTCCACGCCTTCCTGCACGTCGACCGCGAGGGTGCCCTCGCGCAGGCCCGCGCCGTCGACGCCAAGAAGGCGGCCGGCGAGAAGCTCGGCCCGCTCGCCGGTGTGCCTCTCGCGCTCAAGGACATCTTCACCACCGAGGACATGCCGACCACCGTCGGCTCCAAGATCCTCGAAGGCTGGGTCCCGCCGTACGACGCGACCGTCACCAAGCGGCTGAAGGCCGCCGACGTCGTCATCCTCGGCAAGACCAACATGGACGAGTTCGCCATGGGGTCCTCCACCGAGAACAGCGCCTACGGCCCGACCGGCAACCCGTGGGACCTCACCCGCATCCCGGGCGGCTCCGGCGGCGGCTCCTCCGCGGCCCTCGCGTCGTTCGAGGCCCCGCTCGCCATCGGCACGGACACCGGCGGCTCCATCCGCCAGCCCGCGGCCGTCACCGGCACCGTCGGCGTCAAGCCCACCTACGGCGGCGTCTCCCGCTACGGCATGGTGGCCTTCTCGTCCTCCCTCGACCAGGGCGGTCCCTGCGCCCGTACGGTCCTGGACGCGGCGCTGCTGCACGAGGCCATCGCCGGCCACGACCCGCTCGACTCGACGTCCATCGACGCCCCGGTCCCGCCGGTCGTCGAGGCCGCGCGCAACGGCTCCGTCCAGGGCATGCGCGTCGGCGTCGTCAAGCAGTTCTCCGGCGAGGGCTACCAGGCCGGTGTCGTCCAGCGCTTCAACGAGTCGGTCGAGCTGCTGAAGTCGCTCGGCGCCACGGTCGTCGAGCTGGACTGCCCGTCCTTCGACCTGGGCCTTTCGGCGTACTACCTCATCGCGCCGTCCGAGTGTTCCTCGAACCTCGCCCGCTTCGACGCCATGCGCTACGGCCTGCGGGTCGGCGACGACGGCACGAAGTCCGCCGAGGAGGTCACCGCGCTCACCCGCGAGGCCGGCTTCGGCGACGAGGTGAAGCGCCGCATCATCCTCGGTACGTACGCGCTGAGCTCCGGCTACTACGACGCGTACTACGGTTCCGCACAGAAGGTCCGCACCCTGATCACGCGGGACTTCGAGAAGGCATTCGAGCAGGTCGACGTGATCGTCTCCCCGACCACGCCCACCACCGCCTTCCCGATCGGCGAGCGCGCCGACGACCCGATGGCCATGTACCTGGCGGACCTGTGCACCATTCCGACCAACCTGGCCGGCAACGCCGCGATGTCGCTCCCCTGCGGCCTGGCGCCCGAGGACGGCCTGCCGGTCGGGCTGCAGATCATCGCCCCCGCCATGAAGGACGACCGGCTGTACAAGGTCGGAGCCGCCGTCGAGGCCGCGTTCGTGGAAAAGTGGGGTCACCCGCTGCTTGAGGAGGCTCCGTCGCTATGAGTGCCATGGCTAAGAAGGCCAAGAACTTCAAGAAGTCCAAGACCGGCGTGTACGTCGCGCTCGGCAGCACCGCGTTCGGTGCGATCAGCGTCGCCAAGCAGGCGAAGCTCGCGCGCAACGACAACGACATGCTGCGGCTCGTCGACGCGGCTGTCTCCGCCGCCGCCATCGTCACCGGCCTCGCGATCCTCTATCGCGAACTGAAGCGTCTCGGCGACGACGACGTCCTGCTGGGCTGAGAGGGAAAGTTTCACCGTGACTGTCATCGACCTGGAGTCGTACGAGGACGCCCTCGCGACGTACGACCCCGTCATGGGCCTCGAAGTCCATGTAGAGCTCGGCACCAAGACCAAGATGTTCTGCGGCTGCTCCACCGAGCTCAAGCAGGACGCGAACTCGCAGACCTGCCCGGTCTGCCTCGGGCTGCCCGGCGCGCTGCCGGTCGTCAACGAGATCGGCGTCGAGTCCGCCATCAAGATCGGTCTCGCGCTGAACTGCGAGATCGCCGAGTGGTGCCGCTTCGCCCGGAAGAACTACTTCTATCCGGACATGCCGAAGAACTTCCAGACCTCCCAGTACGACGAGCCGATCGCCTTCGACGGCTATCTGGACGTCCAGCTGGAGGACGGGGAGATCTTCCGGGTGCAGATCGAGCGCGCCCACATGGAGGAGGACACCGGCAAGTCGACGCACGTCGGCGGCGCCACCGGCCGTATCCACGGCGCGTCCCACTCCCTGCTCGACTACAACCGCGCGGGCATCCCGCTCATCGAGATCGTCACCAAGCCGATCGAGGGAGCGGGCGCGCGCGCCCCCGAGGTCGCCAAGGCGTACGTCGCCGAGCTCCGCGAGCTCATCAAGGCGCTCGGCGTCTCGGAGGCCCGCATGGAGATGGGCCAGATGCGCTGCGACGTGAACCTGTCGCTGCGCCCGCACGGCCGCGAGAAGTTCGGCACCCGCTCCGAGACGAAGAACGTGAACTCGCTGCGTTCCGTCGAGCGGGCCGCCCGCTTCGAGATCCAGCGCCACGCCGCGGTGCTGAACTCCGGCGGCACGATCGTGCAGGAGACCCGGCACTTCCACGAGGAGGACGGCTCCACCACGGCCGGCCGCATCAAGGACAACGCCGAGGACTACCGCTACTTCCCCGAGCCGGACCTGGTGCCGGTCGCTCCGGCCCGTACCTGGGTCGAGGAGCTGCGGGGCGGCCTTCCCGAGCTGCCGCGGCTGCGCCGCGCCCGGCTCAAGGAGGAGTGGGGTGTCTCCGAGCACGACATGCAGTCCATCCTCAACGCGGGCGCGGTCGAGCTGATCGTCGCGACGATCGACGCGGGTGCGCCCGCCGACCAGGCCCGCAAGTGGTGGATGGGCGAGCTGGCCCGTAACGCCAACGAGACCGGCCGCGGTCTCGACGAGCTGGGTGTCACCCCCGCGCAGGTCGCCCGGGTGGCCGAGCTCGTCACCTCCGGTGATCTCAACGACAAACTGGCCCGTCAGGTCCTGGAGGGTGTCCTCGCGGGCGAGGGCGACCCGGACACCGTCGTCGAGAAGCGCGGCCTGAAGGTCGTCTCCGACGAGGGCGCCCTGTCCACGGCCGTGGACGAGGCCATCGCGGGCAACGCCGCCATCGCGGACAAGATCCGTGGCGGCAAGGTCGCCGCGGCCGGTGCGCTCGTCGGCGCCGTCATGAAGGCCACCCGTGGCCAGGCGGACGCGGCCCGGGTGCGTGAGCTGATCCTGGAGAAGCTCGGCGTCGAGGGCTGAGTTCCTCCCGTACGACCCCGAAGGGGCGGCGCTCCCGGTTCCCACCGGGCGCACCGCCCCTTCGCGCACGACGCGACCGCGTCACCTCTTGAGCGTCGGGGCTCCGAGGATCAGGCTGCCCATCTCGCAGGAGTCGGCGGGGTCGGCGTACGAGATGCTCAGCCGGAGCACACCGGTGACCGGGACCGTGATGCCATGGTCCGGCCGCCCGTCGCCATCGCGCCGCGCCGGGCGGGTGACCGTCCCCGTGGGGCGACTGCGCCCCCGCCGTACGGCGGTGCGCATGTCGCTCATATGTGGACCTGACCGCTGTGAGTAAGGCCACGAAACGGGCAAAGGATCACAGTTGGCTGTCAGAGTGACGGTTCTCAAGGTCATGCGTTCTCACACGGACGGTCCTGCCGGACGTCCGTGGAGGCCACGAACCCGCAGGGAGTACGTCCCTTGGCTGCCATCGCCCGCTGGTGCGTCACGCACCGCCTCCTCGCCGTACTCATCTGGCTGTGCGCCCTCGGCGGTACGGCGGCCGCGGCGGGATTCGCGGGTTCCGCGTACTCCAACGACTACGAGGCGCCCGGCACCGAGTCGGGCCGCGCGGCCGACCTGCTGAAGAGCGGCTTCACGGATCTCGGCGGCGACACCGACACCATCGTGTGGCACACCGACGACTCCACCGTGCGGGCCGCCGGGGTCACCCAGAAGATGACCGCGGTCCTCCACACCGTCGAGCGGCTGCCGGGTGTGGGGGCCGTGAGCAGCCCGTACACGGACGAGGGCGCCGCGCAGATCAGTACCGACGGGCACACCGCGTATGCCACGATCACCTTCGACCGGCAGGCGGACGACGTACCCGCCGGGCAGGCGCAGGCCGTCGTCGACACGGCGAAGGCCGCCGCCGGCGACCACCTCCGGGTGGAACTGGGCGGCTCCGCCATAGCCCTCACCGAGGCACCGGCCGCGCACCTCAGCGAGGCCGTCGGGGTGGCCGTCGCCGCCGTCGTGCTCTTCCTCGCCTTCGGCTCGCTCGCGGCCAGCATGCTGCCCATCGCGACCGCCCTCGTCTCCGTCGGCACGGCGTACGCGGGCATCGTGCTGCTCGGCCATGTGATGACCGTCGCCGACTTCGCGCCCATGCTCGGCATGCTGATAGGGCTCGGCGTCGGGATCGACTACGCGCTCTTCATCGTCACCCGCCACCGCAGAGGGCTGCGGCGCGGCATGACCGTCCCCGACGCGGCGCGGCACGCGGTCGCGACCACCGGACGTGCCGTCGTGTTCGCCGGCGCCACCGTCTGCATCGCCCTGCTCGGCATGCTGATCCTGCGGCTGAGCTTCCTCAACGGCGTGGCCATCGCCGCCTCGCTCACCGTCGTGCTGACCGTGGCGGCCTCCGTGACGCTGCTGCCCGCGCTGCTGTCCCTCATCGGTATGCGGGCGCTGAGCCGGCGCGAGCGCGGACGGCTGGCCGCGCACGGCCCGCAGCCGGAGACGCCCACCGGCTTCGCGCACCGCTGGTCCGCCTTCGTCGAACGGCACCCCAAGCTGCTAGGCGGCGTCGCCGTCCTCGTGATGCTGGTCCTCGCGCTCCCCACCTTCGCGCTCCACCTGGGCAGCTCGGACCAGGGCAACAACGCGAAGACCTCGACCACCCGGCAGGCGTACGACCTGCTGGCCGAGGGGTTCGGCCCCGGCGTCAACGGCCCGCTGACCATCGCCGCACAGCTGGACGGCGCCGACGACCGGCTCGCGATGGACGGGCTCCCCGCGACGCTGCGCGCCGCCGAGGGGGTCGCCTGGGCCTACCCGGTGACGTACAACTCCAGCGGCGACACCGCGTACGTCACCGTCGTCCCCGACTCGGCGCCGCAGTCCCGGCAGACCAGCGAGCTCGTCGAACGGCTGCGTACGGACGTCCTGCCGAAGGCGTCCGCCAACACCTCGCTGGAGGCCCATGTGGGCGGGGTGACGGCCAGCTACGACGACTTCGCGCAGGTCATCATCGGCAAGCTGCCGCTCTTCATCGGCGTCGTCATAGGGCTCGGCTGTCTGCTGCTGCTGATGGCGTTCAGATCGGTCGGCATCCCGCTGAAGGCCGCGGCGATGAACGTGGCGGCGGTCGCCTCCTCGTTCGGTGTCGTCGTCGCCGTCTTCCAGTGGGGCTGGGGCAGCGAGCTGCTGGGTCTCGGCAGCGCCGGCCCCATCGAACCCTTCCTGCCGGTGATCATGGTGTCGGTGCTCTTCGGCCTGTCCATGGACTACCAGGTGTTCCTGGTGGGGCGGATGTACGAGGAGTGGCTGGAGACCGGCGACAACCGGCGCGCGGTCCGGGTGGGCCTCGCCGAGACCAGCCGGGTGATCAACTCGGCCGCTGTGATCATGATCTCGGTCTTCCTCGCCTTCGTGCTCAGCGGTGACCGGGTGATCGCCATGTTCGGCATCGCGCTCGCCGCGGCCGTGGCCCTGGACGCGTTCGTCCTGCGCACGCTGCTGGTCCCCGCCCTGATGCACCTGCTCGGCGGCGCGAACTGGTGGCTGCCGGGCTGGCTGGACCGGCGGCTGCCGCGCATCAGCATCGAAGCGCCCGACAACGGAGCGCCCCGGGCGAAGATCCCGGGAGCGTACGCGCCGGAGAGCGACGAGACCGCTCCGGCCGCGCAGCGCGTCCACTGACGGCGGCGCGGGCCGGCCGGCCGACCGGAACGGAAGCGGCCGGCCCCGGCTCAGTCGTTCTGCAACAGCCTCGGGGCGCCCGTACCGAACCGCGCCGGTGCGTACGTGCTCCGGTGCTCCCGGTACGTGCGGGCGAGGTGGTGCTGGAGCCGGATGTGGCGGAACTGGTACACCGCGCCGGTCTGGCGCAGCACGCCCCGGCGGTAGGCGTCGTCCAGGAAGGCAGCCGGGTCCCGGGGGAGCTGCCCGGTCAGGGGCAGCCAGACCCGCGACAGGACCAGCCACCGCCCCCAGGCGGTGAACGAGAGCGCGTACGCGCACGTGCCGCCGAGCCCGCCGGTCACACCGATGACGAGCCCGTCCCCGGCCCGCCAGATCAGCGTGCCGAGGGGGCCGTCGAGCAGTCCCGTGATCACCTCCCCGCCGAACGCGATCGCCAGCGTGAGCGCCGGGACGAGGACGAGCACCTGCCGGAGCACCGTCGCGCGGTTCGAGGCCAGCAGACCGGCGGGGGTCGCCGCGGAGGTGACGTCCAGAGGCGCTTCGAGCACCGCCATGACCCCGAAGACGAGTCCGGCGCCGACGCCGAAGATCAGGCCGAGGACCAGCATGTTGATGAGCGTGCCCCTGATCACCAGCTCGTCGGAGAGCGGGATCCCGTAGAACAGCCGGCGCTGGAGCGCGAGAGCGGCGGCGCAGCCGGCGCCCATCACGAATCCGCCCGGCAGCACCGCACCGAACCGGGCGGCGAACGTACGCACCGGTCTGCGTCCGGCACCGGTGCGCGCGCCCGGCAGCCGCAGCCGGACATGGGCGGGCTCGAAGGCCGCGGTGCCGAACCGGACCAGGATCGCGTGGACGCAGCCGAAGGCCAGACCGGCGGCCGTCCCCATCGCACAGCCCAGCATGAGGGCCTCGCCGACCGGGAACGGCAGATTGATCAGATTGACGCACCACACGGCGAGCGCGACGCAGAGGGCCGAGGACACCACCACCGACAGCAGCCGCGTGGACAGCCGCAACGACGCACCGATCCGCCACCAGGCGAGGTCCTGCTGGTCGCCGTCGAGCTGGGCCAGATGGTGGGCGAGGTAACTGAGCCAGTGCTCGGCGCGCTCCGGGTCCCGGTGCCGCTCCCGGCGGCCGGTCGCGCTCCGCTCGGCGACGCGGCGCCGGTAGACCGTCGGCACGAAACCCGCCAGCAGATGTTCCTCCAGGGCGTTCTCGTCGGGGAAGCGCTCGGCGTCCAGCAGCTCCACCGGATCCCTGTCGGAGGCCTCGCTGTACATCGTCCGCGCCAGGACGATCATGAGCGGGGTGCTCAGGACCCTGGTCAGCGGGGCGTCGGCCGCACCCTCGTGGGCGCGCAGCCCGTCCAGTACGGGGGTCCAGACGGCCGTCCCGTCGCGATCACTCCGCGGGACCGGCCGCGCCGTCCTGGGCAGGTAGCCGGCGAGGTCGTCGAGGGTCAGATCGGTGAGTTCGAGACCGGCGGCCCAGACCAGCGGGGTGCCCGTCTCCGCGACGGCTTCGGCGAACTCACCGCGCCGGCTGGTCAGGACGAGCGGGAGCGAGGTGTCGTTGAGCGTCTCCAGCGCGGTGCTCCGCAGCCCCTCCGCTATCTCGTCGAACCCGTCGAGGACCGGCAGCACGAGACCGGCGTCGACCAGTGCCGCGGCGAGCGTCGAACCGGACGGGGTCCGGCGGGTGAGATGCGGATGGTCCCGGACCAGCAGGTCGATCAGCCAGTCCCGTAACGCGACGGCCGTGGGGTCCCAGGATCCGAGGCTGAAGATGACCGGCACCCGGTCGTCGGGTGCCCGGGCCTCCAGGTGGTCCAGGACGAACCTGATCGTCAGCACCGATTTGCCGGATCCGGCCCGGCCGAGAACCACGAGCCGCCCGGACAGGATGCGCCGGTAGACCTCGGCCACGCTGCCCAGATCGCCGCTCAGGTCCACGCCGCCGGATATCGCGCCGGGCGGCAGCCGCTGGATGTTCTCCGAATGATCGGTGAGGGACGCGGGCGCGTCCTGCCAGCGCACGGGGAGCGGAAACGGGTCATGGACCCGCCGGTGTTCCTCCTCGCGCCGCCACCGACGTCTGATCTCCCGCGCCAATTCCGTCGCGGCGGAGGTGAGTTCGGTGAGTTCGGTGAGGTCGCCGTGAAGGGCAGCAGGCGTGGAACGCTCTTCCGGCCGGGAGGCCGGGGCGGGAACCGATGCGGAATCCGGTACGGAAAGGGGCGCGGAATGCGGGACCGCGAGTCCGCCCGGCGGTCCGGAATTCGCGGCGGCCGGGGCCGCCGCCGGACTCGCCAGCGTGGCCGCCAGCCTCTGACGGTCCTCGGGCCCGGCCTCCAGGGCGTCCGCCAGCAGGTTCACCGTACCCAGCCGGTGATCGCTGGATCCGCCGGTCTCCAGCCTGCGGATGGTGCGCACACTCACCCCGGAACGCGCCTCCAGCTGTTCCTGTGTCAGCCCCGACCGCTTTCGCAGCCGGCGCAGCAACAAGCCGAGCTGATCCGTCACTTCGACATCCCCTCCGCAGCCGAGCGTGTGCGCCGGTGAGCCTATCGTGACGACCGGTCATATATGGCCGGTCGCTTGTCCTGTCCTGCGACCAGCGCGAACGCCACGATCAGTGGTGCCCGGTGCGCCGACACGGGGCGGCGCACCGGGCAGGGCATTCGAGAGGCAACCGGCGCGCAGCCGGACCGGACCGCCTCTCCCGGACTTCTCCTGCCACGACCGACGAGGAGTGGACATGGCCTATCGATTCTGGTGCGGCGAGTGCGGTTTCAAGACGCCGTGGATGGGCGAGTCCCAGGGGGCGCAGCGCCAGCTGGACCACTACCTCAAGCAGCATCCCGGAATTCCCGCCGGCGGTCATGTGCAGACCGACCGGAGGCGCCCGAAGGGAAGCATCGGATTCCTTCACATGGCGGGAATCGCGATTCTGCTGCTGATCATCGTCGTCGCGTGTCAGGGCTGACGCGCGACCGGAATGCGGCAGGACGGCCGCACCACACATCGGAAACGCTCGCTGACGACAAAGGGGACGGAATGAGAGTGAACATGCTCGATGTAATCGGGACAGGCTTCGCGGGGGAAAGGGAGAATGCGGCGGGCGCGGAGAGCGAGCGCACCGAAAGCGCCGCCCGGCAGCCCTTACGGAAGCGGAGGCACCTGCGCCGACTGCTGCCGGCCGCCGGGCTCGCCTGCCTCCTCCTGACCGCCGCCGCCGTCCCGGCGAACGCCGCCGGCCCGACCCCGGCGGACATCCTCCGGGCCGGAGCCCAGCAGGGCGTCGCCGACGGATACCCGGGTGTGATCGGCATGGTCAGGAAGGGCGACACCACCCAGTACGTGCAGGCGGGAGTGGGCGACCGTACGACCAAGGTCCCCGCGGACCCGAAGGCGCAGTTCCGGATCGGCAGCAACACCAAGGCGTTCATCTCCACCGTGCTGCTCCAACTGGAGGGCGAGAAGCGGCTGTCGCTGGACGACACCGTCGCCAGGTGGCTGCCGGGAGCGGTCGCCGCCAACGGCTACGACGGCTCCACGATCACGATCCGCCAACTGCTCAACCACACCTCGGGCCTGCCCGACTACCTCAGCGCCCTGCAGATCAACGGGCCGTACTTCCTCAACACCAACCCCCGGGAGGTCCTGCCGCCGCAGACGCTGGTCAACGTCGGCCTCGGACTGCGAGCGCCGACGTCCGCACCGGGGGAGAAGTTCGGCTACTCCAACACCAACTACGTCCTCGCGGGAATGGTGATCAAGGCCGTCACCGGTTCGGAACCGGCCGCGGAGGTCCAGCGGCGCATCATCGAGCCGCTCGGTCTGCGCGACACCACCTTCCCCACCGCCGACCCCGCGCTCTACGGCAACCACCTCCACGGCTACGCGATCCGGGCGATCTTCATCGGCGACGACACGGTCTCCAACGTGCAGGTCACCGGGAGCGCCGGCGCGATCGTGTCGACCATGGACGACCTGGCCACCTTCACCCGGGCGCTGCTGACCGGACAGCTCCTGGAGCCCGCGCAGCTGGCCGAGCTCAAGACCACCGTCCCGGTGACCGCCGACGCGGGCTACGGACTGGGCATCGAGCACATGAAGCTGCCCTGCGGAAAGTGGGCCTGGGGACACAACGGTGCCGTGCTCGGCTACTTCAGCGAGTGGATCACCAGCGAGGACGGTACCGAGCAGGTACTGCACGCCAACAACGAGTTCCACATGCTCGCCGGAACGCAGGGACAGGCCCACACGGGCAAGGCCATGACGGACGCGTTCTGCGCGCTCTGAGAACCGCGACCGGAGGGGGAGCCCCGGCGGCCGGGCCGGTCCACGGCCCGGCCGCCGGGCCGGCTCTCCCCTCACCGTGAGAGCCACCCGCTCTCGGAGAGGACACCCGATGAGGACCCTGCTGACCTCCTGGCGAGGACGGACCCGGGCGGCGCTGGCCGCCGCCGCGCTGACCGCGGCCGCGACGCTCGCCGCTCCGCCCGTACACGCCGTGGGCGTCGCGCCCCCGGTGCTGCACGACGGCTTCGGCCTGACTCAGGTCGCCGAAGGCGCCGAGGCGCGCTCGGACACCGACTTCACGGTCACCGTGACCACCGGACAGGTCTCCGGCCCGCACCGGATCCGCATCTTCCTGCCGAGCGGCTACCGGGCGTCCCCGGACAAGCGGTGGCCCGTGGCGTACTTCCTGCACGGCGGTGGCGGAACCGTGGACGACGCAGGCGCCGCACCGGCACTGCATGCGGACTCGATGATCACCGTCGTACCGGACGCCGGCCTGAAGAACTGGTACGCCGACTGGCAGATGCAGAACACCTCCGTGGGCGCCGCGAACTGGGAGACCTTCCACCTCGACCAGGTCGTCCCGTTCATCGACGCCAATCTGCGCACCCTCGCCGACAGGAGCCACCGGACCGTCGTCGGGCTGTCCATGGGCGGTTTCGGCGCACTGCACTACGGCGAGGCCCGGCCCGATCTCTTCGGCCACGTCGCCTCGCTGTCCGGCGGGATCGACTTCGGCATGGCGGAGGTCCGGGCGGCGGTCCTGGCCACCGAACTCAACGTCACGGGCGCCTGGTGCGCGGTGAGTACGTCCAGCCCGGCCGGCACCGGCCGGTGCACCGGATACGGGCCCACCGTCGACAGCGACGCGATCTTCGGCTCCCCGTACCCGGTCCTGGGCGCGGACCGCATCTGGAACGCGGTCGACCCCGCAGCCCCGGCCAACCTCGCCAGGCTGGAAGGAGCCGAGGTCACGCTCTACACCGGCAGTCAGGGGCCGATCGACCACTTCACCCGCATCGCCACGAAGAACGTCAAGGCGCGCCTGGATGCGCTCGGTCTTCCCAGCCGCCTCGTCGACTACGGCGACGGATCGGCGCTGGCCCCCACCTGTGACGGAGGGCACAACTACGGCTGCTGGGCACCGGCGCTCGCCGACTACATGGACCGGCTGGGACGGGCACGTTAAGAGGGTTCTCATCTGCCGCCCCTAGCGTGCGGCAGATGAACCCCACAACTCCCACTACTCCCACCGCTCCCGTCGCCGAGGGCGACGACGAGCAGCAGAACGCCGCAAAGAACGCAAAGGACGCAAAGACGGCAAAGTCTGCTGACATCGCGAACACCGAGCAGAGGGACGGCACCGGCAGCACCGAGGACGCGGCGCCGCGGCTCGACAAGGCGCCCGCGTCCGACACCGGCCTGGACCAGGACACCGATCCGGACCAGGACACCGGCCCGGACCAGGACGCCGATCTGGAGCAGGAGCTGGACGACGAGGCCACCAAGGAGTCCTCCCGTCTCGCCGCCGCGGGCGCGGGCATCGTCTCCGTCGGACTCGGCATCGTCTCGCTCAGCGGGGCCTGGAGCGGCCGGGTCGCCGCCGAGCGCGAGACGCTGATCGGGCAGATCAAGACGTCGTCCGGCGGCTCCGCCGGACAGCAGATCTCCGAGATCTACGGCGACGCGTGGCACGCCACCGCCCTGGTCAACGGCCTCTTCGGGCTGGTCGCGCTGCTCGTCGGCAGCTACGTCCTGGTCCGGCCGGCGTTCGGTCAGCCGTCCGTGCACCCGCAGGCCGGCTGGGTCCGCGCCGTCGCCAAGGGCGGCATCGTCCTCGGTGCGCTGGGCGTGCTGATCGCCGTCGCCATGTACTTCGATCTCATCGTCGCCCTGCCGACCGCGCCGGCCGCACCCGCCGGCTAAGGGCTGTCCCGCCCTCAGGGCGTGCTTCGGGAGCCCCGCCGCCCGGTCTAAGGCATGTCCGGGCGCACCGCCCGGCCGCGTCGGGCGGCATGAGGCACTCCCTAAGGCCCCCGGGCCGTCACAGATGCGGCACACGCCCGATGTGGCGGCACCCCCTGGGGGACGAGAGTGGTGGCACGGCAGAAGCACTGCCGCCACCGAGGCCCAACGGGCCCGTCCCCAGGGGGAATCACATGTACGAGCTCGAACTCCACAAGGTCCTCTCGGCCGAACTCATCCGCCGTGCCGACCGCGAGCGACTCGTCCGGGAGGCCCGCCGGGCCCGCCGGGCGGCCCGCGGCAGTGCGGGCCAGGAAGCCGAGAGGACGGTGAGTGCGGACCAGGACCGGGAACGGTTCGCGCACGCCGCCTAGGGAACCGACGACGGTGCCCGTTCAGATTCCGGCGCTCACGCTGTCGGAGCCGTGTGCGATGCTCGGCGACGTGGAGACCAGGTCAGTCAGTCCCGTGTTCGTCGGCCGCACAGGCGAACTCACCGCGCTCACGGACGCGCTCGCCCGCGCCACCGCCCGGGGCACAGCCCCGGCCGGCGGTGGCGGCGGCGAGCCGCAGGCGCTGCTCGTCGGTGGCGAGGCGGGCGTCGGCAAGACCCGCCTGGTCGAGGAGTTCCTCGCCGTGGCACTCCGCCGCGAGGCCGTCGTCGCCGTCGGCGGCTGCGTCGAGATCGGCGCCGACGGCCTGCCGTACGCCCCCTTCTCCACCGCCCTGCGCGCCCTGCGCCGCACCCTGCCCGACGAGATGGCCGCGGCCTGCGCGGGACAGGAGAGCGAACTGGCCCGGCTCCTGCCCGAACTCGGCGAGACCGGCCGGGACGCGGCCGACGAACACGGCACCGCCCGCCTCTTCGAGCTCACCGCCCGGCTCCTGGAGCGCATCTCGGCCGACCGCGCCGTCGTGCTCGTCCTGGAGGACCTGCACTGGGCCGACTCCTCCACCCGGCACCTGCTCGCCTACCTCTTCCGTACGCTGCGCAGCGGACGACTCGTCGTGATCGGCACCTACCGCGCCGACGACATCCACCGCCGCCACCCGCTGCGCCCCCTGCTCGCCGAACTGGACCGGCTCCGCACCGTCCGCCGCATCGAGCTCTCCCGCTTCAACCGCGCCGAAGTCCGCCGCCAGCTCGCCGGCATCCTGGCCACCACCCCCGAACCCGCCCTGGTGGACGAGATATTCGAGCGCTCCGACGGCAACGCCTTCTTCGTCGAGGAGCTCGCCTGCACCCTGGACTGCGACGACCGGGCCGGACTCCCCGACTCCCTGCGCGACCTCCTCCTGGTCCGGGTCGAAGCCCTCACCGACGACGCCCAGCGGGTCGCCCGCATCATCGCCGAGGGCGGCTCCGCCGTCGAGTACGAGCTGCTGGCCGCCGTCGCCGGCCTCGCCGAGGACGACCTCATCGAGGCCCTGAGGGGAGCCGTCGGCGCCAATCTGCTGCTCACCACCCCGGAGGGCAACGGCTACCGCTTCCGGCACTCCCTGGTCCGCGAGGCCGTCAGCGACGACCTGCTCCCGGGCGAACGCTCGCGGCTCAACCGCCGTTACGCCCAGGCCCTGGAAGCCGACCCCACCCTCGTCCGCGACGGGGAGCGGGCCACCCGCCTGGCCAGTTACTGGTACGGGGCGCACGACCCGGCCAAGGCGCTGCCCGCCGTCCTGAAGGCCTCCGTGGAGGCCCGCCACCGCAATGCCTACGCCGAACAGCTGCGGCTGCTGGAACGGGCGATGGAGCTGTGGGACGACGTCCCCGACGAGACCCGCGGCACGCTGCGCCCCATCGACTACGCCGAGGTGTACCCGGCCTGTGGCCGCGACGGTTCCGCCCCGCTGAGCCATCTCGACCTGATGGCCGAAGCCACCGTCGCCGCCCGCTTCGGCGGCGACCGCGAACGCGCCCTCACGCTCTGCAAGAAGGCCCTGCGCACCCTGGAGGGCGAGGACGACGCCCTGCGCTCCGCCTGGTTCTGGGTCCAGCGCTCCCGCCTGGTCCAGGACGTCGCCCGCGGCGACGGCTGGGACGAACTGGCCAGGGCGGAGGAACTGGTCCGCGGCCTGCCCCCGTCCGCCGTGCACGCGGAGGTCCTGATGAGCGTGGCCGGCTGGGGCGCCCTGCACCAGCCGGGCGCCGACACCCTCGCCGCGGCCGAGCGGGCCGTGGAGTACGCCCGGCTGGTCGGCGACGAGTACATCGAGCTGCACGCACGGCTCACCCGCGGCTGGCTCAACGCCGACGCCGGAGCCGTCGACGAGGGCATCGCCGAGATGTACGCCGTCCGCGACCGGGCCGACGAACTCGGCCTCGTCGGCATCATGGGCCGCGTCAGCATCAACCTCCCCTCCACCCTCGAAGCCATGGGCCGTTCCCTGGACGCGGTGGCCGCTGCCGACCACGGCATCGAGATCTGCCACAACCACGGTGTCGCGGACATGGAGGCCTGGGCCCGCAGCAACCAGGCCATGTCGCTGTTCTCCCTCGGCCGCTGGGACGAGTCCCTCGCCACCACCGAGGCGGCCGCCCGCAAGAGCCTGTCCCGCAAGTCCCACGGACTGGTGGCCGCGCGCCGTACCGAAGTGGCCCTGGCCCGCGGGGACCTCGCCGAGGCGGAGACTCAACTCGCGCTGACCAGGCGGAGCTTCGGGTCCAGCGATCCGCAGCCGCAGCACTTCATCAGCCCCGTCCGCCACGCCATCACCATCGCGGTGCAGCAGGGGCGGCTGCCGGAGGCGCGGGCCGCCTTCGAGGCCCAGGCGGCGCAGGGCTTCCCGCCCGGCACCCAGCGGTACGCCTTCCCCATGCTGCACGTCGTCGCGGCGGCCGAGGCCGACGCCCGCGGCCTGCCCGCCACCGAACCGGGCCGGCCGGGCATCCTCGCCCTCGTCCGGAGCCACCTCAAGCGGCTGCCGGCGCTCGTCCCCATCTGGGCCGCCTACGGGGTGCTGATCGACGCCGAACTGGCCCGTGCCGAGGGCCTCGACACCCCGGACCACTGGTCCGGCGCCGCCCGGGCCTTCGCCCCGCTGCACCGCCCGTACGAACTGGCGCAGATCCGCCACCGCTGGGCCGAGGCCCTGCTCATAGCCTCCGGCGACCGGACCGCGGCCACCACGCTGCTGCGCGAGGCCCACGGCACCGCCCGGCGCCTGGGCGCGCGCCCGCTGACCGAGACCATCGAGCTGCTGGCCGGCCGCGCCCGCATCACCCTCACCGACCCCGACGCCGCCCCCGGCCGGGCACCCGCCTCCGACGAGGCGATCCCGCTGGCCGTGACCGTCCCGGACCACGGCGAGGAGCAGGCCGGGGGAGGCCCGGACCACACGGAGGAGCAGCTCCGGGCCGCGGCGGCCGCCGCGGTGGAGTCCTTCGGGCTGACCCCGCGCGAACAGGACGTGCACCGGCTCGTCGCCGCCGGCCACACCAACCGCAGGATCGCCGAGGAGCTCTACATCTCACCCAAGACCGCGAGCGTGCACGTCTCCAACATCCTGGCCAAGCTCGGCGTCAGCGGCCGCGGCGAGGCGGCCGCGCTCGCCCACCGGCTGCGGCTGTACCGGATGCCGAAGGACGCCGTCTAGGGTCTTTCGTTTGGATCAGGCTGGATCAGGGAGCGGGGTCCGGTGCGTGCGGCTGCAAGGCGGAGGAGGGAGTCGGATGGGGTCTCCCCTGCTCGAGCGAAGCCGAGAGCCTGGGGAAGGAGCATGGGCGACCGACGACAACGCGGGAGGGGGCCCCTCCCTGCTCGAGCGAAGCCGAGAGCTTGGGGGAGCGCGTGCCGGGGCCCGCGAGCCCGGCATGATCCGAACGAGAGGCCCTAGGGCCGCGCTCCCGCGCCGGACCGGACCGGTCCTCGTCCGGCCCGGCGTCACGCCCCGTCGGCCCCGGTGTCCTCGGAGTCGCCGCCGTCACCGTCACCGTCGTCGCCGCCCCCGTCGCGACGGCGGACCACGACCTTGCCCGATGTGAGGTCTATCGGGCCGCGCGCCGGGTCCCCGACACCGAGGTCCACCCGGGTCAGCTCCAGCCGCTTCTGCTCCTCGGCGGTGTGCTTGCGGCCGGGTGCGAAGAGTTCCTCGAAGAAATTGAACACGGGCCGCGCACCCTTCCGCCTGGGGCCGCTAGCTCACCTCGGCCACCAGGATCCTGTCGTCTCCCGGCTTCGGTGAGCCGCGGCCGTCCGTCTCGTTCGTCACGAGCCAGAGTCTGTTGCCGCCCGCCGCGAGCACGGTGCGCAGACGGCCGTACTTCCCCTCCAGGAACGACTGGGGGGCCGCCAGAGGTTCCTTGTCCTCCGTACCGGACAGCGGGATCCGCCAGAGCCGCTCACCCCGCAGACCGGCCATCCAGATCGAACCCTTGACGAAGGCGATGCCGCTCGGGGACGCCTCGGACGTCTTCCACTGTGCCACGGGATCACGGAACCCCGCCTCGCCGGCCTTGCCCTCGGCCTCCGGCCAGCCGTAGTTGCCGCCCGGCACGATCCGGTTCAGCTCGTCCCAGGTGTCCTGGCCGAATTCTGCCGCCCAGAGCTGCTTGTGCCCGTCCCAGGCGAGGCCCTGCACATTGCGGTGACCGTACGAATACACCACGGAATCGGCCTGCGGATTGCCGTGCAGCGGCTCGCCGTCCGGGGTCATCCGGAGGATCTTGCCGGCCAGTGACTTCTTGTCCTGCGCCAGACCGTCGTCCCCGGTCTCGCCCGTGCCCGCGTACAGCATGTGGTCCGGGCCGAAGGCGATCCGTCCGCCGTTGTGGATGGAGCCCTTCGGGATGCCCCGCAGGATCGTGTCCGGGGCGCCCAGCAGCTGTCCGGGGGTCGTCCCGTCCTCGTCGTACAGCATGCGGGCGATGCGGTTGTCCGAAGCGGTGGTGAAGTACGCGTACACCAGGTGGTCCGTGCCGAAGGTGGGGGAGACCGCGATGCCCAGCAGGCCGCCCTCGCCGGCCGGGGCCACCCCCGGCACGGTGCCCAGGAGGGTCTTCTTCCCGCTCTTCGCGTCGATCCGGGTGATCGTCCCCTTGTCGCGCGAGCCCACCAGCAGGTCGCCGTCCGGCAGCTCCGCGAGCCCCCAAGGGGAGTTCAGGCCCTCCGTGAGGGTCGACACCACCTTCACCGTGCCCTTCGCGGGCGGCAGGTCCGCCGCGGGACGCGAGGCCGGGGCGGACGGCGAGCCGGCCGGGCCCGTCGTCCTCGGGGAGCCGGACGGGGATCTCGCCCCCTGGCCCGCCGTGCTCTCCGCACCCTCCTGCGAGGAGCATCCCGCGGTGAGCATCAGGGCGCCGGCCGCCAGCACGGCCACCGCACCCCGCCGCGCACCACGGCCACCTCCGCGACGCGTCGCACGACGCCCCACCGGGTCCTGCTCAGATCCGAACACCGCACCGCGCACAGCACCGATCCCTTCGACGGCCGCCTGTCTACTGTTCTTACACCGCGGCCGGGCCCAGGGTTCCCGATGCCCGCGGACTTTCTCGCTCGGCGATCAATGTGCAGCGGCCAACGACCGGCGGCCGGTGTCCGGGCGCTCAGTCCCACGACTCCCGCGCGGCCGGCAGCCGGTCGATCTCCGCGAGGTCCTGCGGCGTCAGCGCCAGCGCGGCGGCTCCCGCGTTCTCGACCGCCCAGCGCTCCTGCTTGGTCCCCGGCACCGGAACCACCTGGGGCCCCTGCCGCAGCACCCAGGCCAGCGCCACCTGTGCGGGCGTCGCCCCGTGCCGCTCGGCGATCCGCCGCAGCCCCACCACCACCGGCTGGTTCGCCGCCATCATCTCGGCGGTGAACCGCGGATGCCTGGCCCGCAGGTCCGCCGGCTCGAATCCCTGCCCCGGAGTGAGCGTCCCCGTCAGATAGCCGCTGCCCAGCGGCATCGCCGCCAGCACCCCGACCCCGCGCGCCGTACACCACGGAACGAGCTCCTCCAGCGCCTGCGGCGACCACACGGAGAGCTCCGCCTGCACCGCGCTCACCGGGAAGACCTGCTGGACCCGCTCCAGCTGCCGGATCGTTTCGTCGTGCATCCGGGCCCCCGGCCGGCGAGCGGCCCTGGCACCGACCGCACACAGCCCGAGCGCCCGCACCTTGCCCGCGTTCACCAGCTCGGCCATCGCGCCCCACGTCTCCTCGACGGGCACCTCGGGGTCGGCCCGGTGGAGCTGGTACAGATCGATCACATCGGTCTGCAGCCGCCGCAGCGAGGCGTCGCAGGCCCGTCGCACATAGCCGGGGCGGCCGTTGGCCACGATGTGCTGATCGCCCACCAGCAGACCGCACTTGGTGGACAGGAAGGCCTGCTCCCGGCGCCCCTTCAGAGCCCGGCCCACCAGCAGCTCATTGGTGAACGGGCCGTACATGTCGGCCGTGTCCAGCAGGTCGACGCCCGCGTCGAGCGCCGCGTGCACCGCGCGCAGCGCACCGTCACCACGCTGCCGCGAGGCGCTGTACGCCCAGCTCATCGGCATGCAGCCGAGACCGACCGCACCCACGGCGAGCGCCGCCGCACCGAGACTCCTGCGCTCCAACTCCCCGAACCCTCCCTCGCACCGCACCCCCAAAGCTAACCTCTGCACCCCGCCGGGCTTCGCATAGCCTCCTGACCATGACTTCCACCACGCATTCCGCCACGGTCCCCGACGTCTGGCTGCCCATTCCGGCCGACGAGATCGAGGGACTTCCCGAGGGCCTCAACTACCGTCTGTGGGACGGTGCCCAGGACTACCCCGCCGACCCCGCGCACTGCGCCTTCTACGTCGTCCCCTACATGAAGGGGCCCCGGATCGCGGTCCGTCCGCTCGGCGACATGAGCGGGGTCCGGGTCGTGCAGACGCTGTCCGCGGGCATCGACCACGTGGAGCCGGGGCTCGGCCTGCTGCCCGCGGGCGTGCAGTTGTGCAACGCCAAGGGGGTGCACGAGGCGTCCACCGCCGAGCTCACCCTCGCGCTGATCCTCGCCTCGCTGCGCGGCTTCCCCGGGTTCGTGCACGGCCAGGACAAGGAGGAGTGGCGGTCCGGCTTCTACCCGGCGCTCGCCGACAAGTCCGTGCTGATCGTCGGGTACGGATCGATCGGCTCGGCCATCGAGGACCGGCTCGCGCCCTTCGAGTGCGCGCGGGTGGCGCGCGTCGCGCGCTCCGCGCGGACAACCGCACGCGGCCCCGTACACACACTCGACGACCTGCCCGCGCTGCTGCCCGAGGCCGACATCGTCATTCTGTCCACCCCGCTGAACCCGTCCACGCAGGGGCTGGTCGGCGCGGACTTCCTCGCCGCGATGCCCGACGGGGCGCTGCTGGTGAACGTGGCCCGCGGCGGAGTCGTCGACACCAAGGCCCTGTTGTCCGAACTCGAGTCCGGCCGGCTGCGTGCCGCGCTCGATGTCACCGACCCGGAACCGCTCCCTTCCGGCCATGCCCTCTGGCATGCTCCGAACGTCCTGATCACCCCGCACGTCGGCGGCAGCACCTCGGCGTTCCTGCCGCGCGCCAAGCGTCTGATCGCCGGACAGGTCAGCCGTTTCGCCGCGGGGGAGCAGGTGCACAACGTCGTTCGCACCACCGGCTGAACACGCTGCGGACACGCTCCGTCCCCCTCCGTGGCGACAACTCCGCAGGTCGTCACGGAGAGTAGAGGAACTATGTCCCTGTGTGACGAGTCTGGTGTATCGTCCCGAAAGGGGTGCTGCGCCGTGGCAGGGGCGGCGCCGGGGAGGAAGCCACACGCGAGGGGGGCGACGGGCGATGTACGGCCGATGGGTGAACGATCCGACACGACCAGGTGGCCGGCGGCGGCCGCCGGTGCGTCCCGCGCGCCGGCGCCGCAGCCGGCAGGCGACGTCCGGGGCGCCCCGGTGAGCGCCCCGGCGAGCACCCGCGGAGCGGTCGTGGCCCCTCGGCCGGCCATGGGCCCGGCGCCCGCGCTGGTCCCGCAGGTCTTCCTCGGACTCGTCTGCGCCGGATACGGGGTGGGTGCCGCCACGGGCTGGGGATCGGCCCGACTCGCGCTGTTCATGGGGGACTTCGGGCTGAGCGCCGCCGCCCTGGTCGCCGCCGTCTCCTGCTTCCTGTTCGCCCGCTCCGCGGACAACAGGTTCCGGCCCGCCTGGCTGCTGTTCTCCGCCTCCTCGCTGATGGCCGCGGGGGGCAACGGGGTGTGGGGCTGGTACGAGGTCGTGCGGGAGGTCCCGGTGCCCAGCCCCTCCCTCGCCGACGTGTTCTTCCTCTGCTTCGCCCCGCCCGCCATCGTGGGCCTGCTCGTTCTCGCCAAGCGACCCGTCACCCGGGCCGGCTGGGTCTGTCTGGTCCTCGACTCCTGGCTGATCGGCGGATCGCTCCTCACGCTCTCCTGGAGCCTCGCCCTCGCCCACACCGCGCACATGGCGGACGTCGAGGGTGCCAGCGTCGCCCGCGCGGCCCTCTCGCTGGCCTATCCGCTGCTCGACATCGTGCTCGTCTCCATGGTCCTGGCGCTGCACTTCCGCCGCTCCAACGTCAACCGCGCCGCGGTGAACACCGCCATCGCCGCACTCGCCCTCACGGTCCTGTGCGACGCCCTGTTCACCTCGCCGCTGCTGCGCCAGACCTACCACTCCGGCCAGTTGCTCGACGCCGGCTGGTTCGCCGGGTCGCTGCTCCTCGCGTACGCCCCCTGGGGCGCCGGCCGGGAGGGGGAGGCCGTGAGCGGGGACGGGCAGCGGTCCGTGTCCCGCCCCATCGCCGGTTCGCTGGCCGCGCTGACGCCGTATCTCGCCGCCGCCGTCTGCACCCTGGGCATCCTCTACAACGTCATCGAGGGCCGCCGGGTGGACCGCGTCGTGGTCTTCACCGGGTGCACGGTGGTGCTCGCCCTGGTCGTCCGGCAGGGCATCATGCTCGTGGACAACATCGCCCTCACCCAGGAACTGGCGCAGAAGGAGAACCACTTCCGCTCCCTGGTGCAGGGCTCCAGCGACGTCATCATGATCGCCGCACCGACCGGCATACTCCGCTACGTCAGTCCCGCCGCCTCCGGTGTCTACGGGCGCGAGGCCGACGACCTCATCGGTGCCGAGCTCGCCTCCATCATCCATCCCGAGGACCTGGGGCGGGTGGTCCACGAAGTGCGGCGGTTCCTCGCCGCCCCGCCCGGCGAGGAACCCACCACCCGCATCGAGTGCCGCTTCCGCTCCGGCACCGGCGACTGGCTGAACGTCGAGTCCACCGTCAACCGCCACCAGGGCGGCCTGATCCTCAACAGCCGGGACGTGACCGAACGGGTCAGGCTCCAGGCCCAGTTGCAGCACAACGCGGAGCACGACCCGCTCACCGACCTGCCCAACCGGGCGCTGTTCACCGACCGGGTCCGCCAGGGGCTCGGCGGCCGCCGGGCGGGGGACGCGGGCACCGCCGTCCTCTTCATCGACCTCGACGGCTTCAAGGCGGCCAACGACCGCCTCGGCCACCAGGCCGGCGACGAACTCCTGATCCAGGCCGCCCGCCGCCTCCAGGACTCCGTGCGGACGGGGGACACGGCGGCCCGCCTCGGCGGGGACGAGTTCGCCGCCCTCATCGTCGGCGACGGCGGGCGCGACCAGACGGCCCGCGAGTACCAGGTCCACGAGATCGCCGACCGGCTGCGCCTCACGCTCTCCCAGCCCTACCGGATCGGCGCCGGCGAGGTCCGGGTCACCGCCTCCATCGGCGTCGCCTTCGCCGAGCCCGGCATCACCCCCAACGACCTCATGCGCAACGCCGACCTCGCCATGTACCGCGCCAAGGCGGGCGGCAAGGACCGCGTCGAGCTGTACGCCCCGCAGATGCAGGCCGAGGTGGTGCGCCGCACCGAGCTGGCGGCCCGGCTGCGCACCGCCCTGCGCGACGGCGAGTTCGCGCTGCTCCACCAGCCCGTGGTGCACCTGGCCACGGGCACCGTCGCCGCCGTCGCCGCACAGGCCCGGTGGCGCTCCGCGCAGGGCATCCTGTTCACACCCGCCGAATTCCTCCGCGTGGCCGAGGACAGCGACCGCACCGCGGAGCTGGGCCGCTGGCTCCTGGAAGAGGCCGTGGAGCAGGCCGCTGACCGGTCCAGGGCCGGTCATCAGGTCTCCGTCGCCGTCCGGCTCTCCGCTCGCCGGCTGCTCGACAAGGGCCTCCCGTTCGGCTCCGTCGAGGCCTTGCTGACCCGGTACGGGCTGCCGTCCGGGGCGCTGATGATCGAGGTCGCCGACAGCGACCCCCGGGTCTCCTTCGACGAGCTGGAGCAGCGCCTGGTCGCCCTGCGGAGGCTCGGTGTACGCATCGCGCTCGACGGCTTCGGCAGTGGGTACGCCGCGATCAACGCCCTGCGCCGGCTCCCCATCGACGTACTGAAACTGGACCGCGGACTGGTCGAGGGCGTCGTCGAGTCCGCCCGGCTGCACAAGATCACCAGCGGGCTGCTGCGGATCGCCTGCGATCTCGGCATGCAGTCCGTGGCCGACGGCGTCGACGTCCCGGAACAGGTCCTCGCGCTGCGCGCCATGGGCTGTACGCACGGCCAGGGCATGGCCTTCTCCGGGCCGCTGGACGAGTACCGGCTGCGCCGCGCCCTGGTCCGGGGCGAGTTCCCGGTGCCCGGTTCCCCGGCCGCTCAGCCGGTCCTGGCGGGCGGCTCGATTCCGCTGCTCACCGGATCACATGCTGAGACGCCCGTCCCACCCACTTGACACGCCGAGTGCGTCGGAGAGAGGGTCAATGCCATGCGCACCCGAATTCTCGTACTTGGAAAGCGCGTCGGCTGAAGCAGAGTTCCTCGATGACACTCTGCAGACCGCACCGGCGCGCTCCCCTCGCTTGCCTCACGGCACGAGGGGTTTTTTGTTGCACCGGCACCACGCAAACCATCGCAAAACACTCGCAAAAACCCTCAGCTTCGAGAAGAGAATGCCGATGACCGAGCAGGCCACCGGGGCCCACCATCCCCAGCCGCGGGCCCGTAACGGCGGATCGTCCACCGCCACCGTTGAGCACGTCACGGGTGCGCAGTCCCTCATCCGCTCCCTCGAGGAGGTGGGGGCCGACACGGTATTCGGCATTCCCGGCGGCGCCATCCTTCCGGCGTACGACCCGATGATGGACTCGCAGCGGGTCCGTCACGTGCTGGTCCGCCACGAGCAGGGCGCGGGCCACGCGGCCACCGGCTACGCACAGGCCACCGGCAAGGTCGGCGTCTGCATGGCCACCAGCGGCCCGGGCGCCACCAACCTGGTCACCCCGATCGCCGACGCGTACCTGGACTCGGTGCCGATCGTCGCGATCACCGGCCAGGTGGCCTCCGCCGCCATCGGCACCGACGCCTTCCAGGAAGCCGACATCTGCGGCATCACGATGCCGGTCACCAAGCACAACTTCCTGGTCACCAAGGCCGAGGACATCCCGCACACGATCGCCGAGGCCTTCCACATCGCCTCCTCCGGCCGTCCGGGACCCGTCCTGGTCGACATCGCCAAGGACGCGCTCCAGGCGAAGACCACCTTCAGCTGGCCGCCGGTGATGGACCTGCCGGGCTACCGCCCGGTGACCAAGCCGCACGCCAAGCAGATCCGCGAGGCCGCCAAGCTCATCACCCAGGCCAAGCGCCCGGTCCTGTATGTGGGCGGCGGCGTCATGAAGGCCGGGGCCACCGCCGAACTCAAGGTGCTGGCCGAGCTGACCGGAGCGCCCGTCACCACCACCCTGATGGCGCTCGGCTCCTTCCCCGACAGCCACCCGCTGCACGTGGGAATGCCCGGTATGCACGGTGCGGTCACCGCCGTCACCGCGCTGCAGAAGGCCGACCTGATCGTCGCCCTCGGCGCCCGCTTCGACGACCGGGTCACCGGCAAGCTGGACAGCTTCGCGCCGTACGCCAAGATCGTCCACGCCGACATCGACCCGGCGGAGATCGGCAAGAACCGCGCGGCCGACGTCCCGATCGTCGGTGACGCCCGCGAGGTCATCGCCGACCTCGTCCAGGCGGTCCAGGCCGAGCACACCGAGGGCCACACGGGCGACTACGCCGCCTGGTGGAAGGACCTCAACCGGTGGCGCGACACCTACCCGGTCGGCTACGACCTGCCGGAGGACGGCAGCCTCTCGCCGCAGCAGGTCATCCAGCGCGTCGGTGAACTGGCCCCGCCGGACACGATCTTCGCGGCGGGCGTCGGCCAGCACCAGATGTGGGCCTCGCACTTCATCAAGTACGAGCAGCCCGCCACCTGGCTGAACTCCGGCGGCGCGGGCACGATGGGCTACGCGGTCCCGGCCGCGATGGGCGCCAAGGCCGGCATGCCGGACCGCACGGTCTGGGCGATCGACGGCGACGGCTGCTTCCAGATGACCAATCAGGAACTCACCACCTGCGCGCTCAACAACATCCCGATCAAGGTCGCCATCATCAACAACGGCGCACTCGGGATGGTCCGCCAGTGGCAGACCCTGTTCTACAACCAGCGGTACTCCAACACCGTGCTGCACTCCGGCGCCGACACCGACGGCAACGCGGCGAAGGGCACCCGGGTGCCCGACTTCGTCAAGCTGTCCGAGGCCATGGGCTGCTACGCGATCCGCTGCGAGGACCCGGCCGACCTGGACAAGGTCATCGCCGAGGCCAACTCGATCAACGACCGCCCGGTCGTCATCGACTTCATCGTCCACGAGGACGCCATGGTGTGGCCGATGGTCGCCGCCGGCACCTCGAACGACGAGGTCATGGCAGCCCGCGGCGTCCGTCCCGACTTCGGCGACAACGAAGACGACTGAGAGACAGAGAGAGACCGACTTCCATGTCCACCAAGCACACGCTCTCCGTCCTGGTCGAGAACAAGCCCGGTGTCCTCGCCCGGATCACGGCCCTGTTCTCCCGCCGCGGCTTCAACATCGACTCGCTCGCGGTCGGTACCACCGAACACCCCGACATCTCCCGCATCACCATCGTCGTGAATGTCGACGACCTGCCCCTGGAGCAGGTCACCAAGCAGCTCAACAAGCTGGTCAACGTCCTGAAGATCGTCGAACTCGAGCCGTCCGCTGCGATCCAGCGTGAGCTCGTCCTGGTGAAGGTCCGCGCCGACAACGAGACCCGCTCCCAGATCGTCGAGATCGTCCAGCTGTTCCGCGCCAAGACCGTGGACGTCTCCCCGGAGGCCGTCACGATCGAGGCGACCGGCGGCGCCGACAAGCTGGAGGCGATGCTCAAGATGCTGGAGCAGTTCGGCATCAAGGAGCTCGTCCAGTCCGGCACCATCGCCATAGGACGTGGCGCGCGCTCGATCACCGACCGGTCGCTGCGCGCTCTCGACCGCACGGCATAGACCATTCCGGGTCCGCCGCGCCGCTCGTATGGCGAGACCCGAAAACGTAACTGACGCACCCCGCCGTACGGTGGGACGCAACACCTGCACACCAAGGAGAAGACCCAGTGGCCGAGCTGTTCTACGACGACGATGCCGACCTGTCCATCATCCAGGGCCGCAAGGTCGCGGTCCTTGGTTACGGCAGCCAGGGCCACGCCCACGCGCTGTCGCTGCGCGACTCGGGTGTCGACGTCCGTGTCGGTCTGCACGAGGGCTCCAAGTCCAAGGCCAAGGCCGAGGAGCAGGGCCTGCGCGTGGTGACCCCGGCCCAGGCGTCCGCCGAGGCCGACGTCATCATGATCCTGGTTCCGGACCCGATCCAGGCCCAGGTCTACGAGGAGTCCGTCAAGGACAACCTCAAGGACGGCGACGCGCTGTTCTTCGGCCACGGCCTGAACATCCGCTTCGGCTTCATCAAGCCGCCGGCCGGCGTCGACGTCTGCATGGTCGCCCCGAAGGGCCCGGGCCACCTGGTCCGCCGCCAGTACGAGGAGGGCCGCGGCGTTCCGTGCATCGTGGCCGTGGAGCAGGACGCCACGGGCAAGGGCCTGGAGCTCGCCCTCTCGTACGCCAAGGGCATCGGCGGCACCCGCGCCGGCGTCATCAAGACGACGTTCACCGAGGAGACCGAGACCGACCTCTTCGGCGAGCAGGCCGTTCTCTGCGGTGGCACCGCCGCCCTGGTGAAGGCCGGTTTCGAGACCCTGACCGAGGCCGGCTACCAGCCGGAGATCGCGTACTTCGAGTGCCTCCACGAGCTGAAGCTCATCGTGGACCTCATGTACGAGGGCGGCCTGGAGAAGATGCGCTGGTCGATCTCGGAGACCGCCGAGTGGGGCGACTACGTCACCGGCCCGCGGATCATCACGGACGCCACCAAGGCCGAGATGAAGAAGGTCCTCACCGAGATCCAGGACGGCACCTTCGCCAACGCCTGGATGGCCGAGTACCACAACGGTCTGCCCAAGTACAACGAGTACAAGAAGGCCGACAGCGACCACCTGCTGGAGACCACCGGCCGTGAGCTCCGCAAGCTCATGAGCTGGGTCAACGACGAGGACGCGTAACACCGGTGCCCGGAGGGGGCGGGCCACGGCCCGCCCCCTCCGGGCATCCGCCCTGTTTCATCCGCTGGAAGAGGCGGCGTCGTACGTGTGTACAAGTCGTCCAGCCTCATGTGGGTGATCCTTCCAACGGGGCGCAGTATGCGTCGTCGCGCATGACTACACTTCGGAACACATACACGCGTCAGGCCCACAGTGTCGTGCGTCTTCCACGCGGCAAGCCCCTCCACCGCCTGCGGCCGTCGGGACGGCCGTCCGCACTGGATCTGTGAGGACTCACGTGAGCTCGAAACCTGTCGTACTCATCGCTGAAGAGCTGTCGCCCGCCACGGTGGACGCCCTGGGACCGGACTTCGAGATCCGGCACTGCAACGGCGCGGACCGCGCCGAGCTCCTCCCCGCGATCGTCGATGTCGACGCCATCCTGGTGCGCTCCGCCACCAAGGTCGACGCCGAGGCCATCGCCGCCGCGAAGAAGCTGAAGGTCGTCGCCCGCGCGGGTGTCGGTCTGGACAACGTCGATGTCTCCTCGGCCACCAAGGCCGGCGTCATGGTCGTGAACGCCCCGACCTCCAACATCGTCACCGCCGCCGAGCTGGCCTGCGGTCTGCTCGTCGCCACCGCGCGCAACATCCCCCAGGCCAACACCGCCCTCAAGAACGGCGAGTGGAAGCGCTCCAAGTACACCGGTGTCGAGCTGAGCGAGAAGACCCTCGGTGTCGTCGGCCTCGGCCGTATCGGCGTCCTGGTCGCCCAGCGCATGTCGGCCTTCGGCATGAAGATCGTCGCGTACGACCCCTACGTCCAGCCAGCGCGCGCCGCGCAGATGGGCGTCAAGCTCCTCTCGCTGGACGAGCTGCTGGAGGTCTCCGACTTCATCACCGTGCACCTCCCCAAGACCCCGGAGACGCTCGGCCTGATCGGTGACGAGGCGCTGCACAAGGTGAAGCCCTCGGTGCGCATCGTCAACGCCGCGCGCGGCGGCATCGTCGACGAGGAGGCGCTCGCCTCCGCCCTCAAGGAGGGCCGCGTCGCCGGCGCCGGCCTCGACGTGTACACCAAGGAGCCGTGCACGGACTCCCCGCTGTTCCAGTTCGACCAGGTCGTCTGCACCCCGCACCTCGGCGCCTCCACGGACGAGGCCCAGGAGAAGGCCGGTATCGCGGTCGCCAAGTCGGTGCGCCTCGCGCTCGCCGGTGAGCTCGTGCCGGACGCGGTCAACGTCCAGGGCGGCGTCATCGCCGAGGACGTCCGTCCCGGGCTGCCGCTCGCCGAGAAGCTCGGCCGGATCTTCACCGCGCTCGCGGGCGAGGTCGCGGCCCGCCTCGACGTCGAGGTGTACGGCGAGATCACCCAGCACGACGTGAAGGTGCTCGAACTCTCCGCGCTCAAGGGCGTCTTCGAGGACGTCGTCGACGAGACCGTGTCGTACGTGAACGCTCCGCTGTTCGCGCAGGAGCGCGGTGTCGAGGTCCGCCTCACCACCAGCTCCGAGTCGCCCGACCACCGCAACGTGGTCACGGTCCGCGGCACCCTGGCCGACGGCCAGGAGGTCGCGGTGTCCGGCACGCTGGCCGGCCCCAAGCACCTCCAGAAGATCGTCGCCATCGGCGAGCACGATGTGGACCTGGCGCTCGCCGACCACATGGTCGTGCTGCGCTACGACGACCGCCCCGGTGTCGTCGGCGCGGTCGGCAAGATCCTCGGCGAGGCCGGGCTGAACATCGCGGGCATGCAGGTGTCGCGCGCCGACGTGGGCGGCGAGGCGCTCGTCGTCCTCACCGTCGACGACGACGTCCCGGCGTCGGTGCTGGCCGAGATCTCCTCGGAGATCGGCGCGGCCTCGGCCCGTTCGGTGAACCTGACCGACTGAGTTCCGCAGCTGACCAGCCGTACCCGGTATGTAGACGTGCGTCTTACACAAACGTCTGCATGCCGGGTACGCTGCTGATATGGGACATCGTGAGGATCTGCTCGAAGGCGCCAAGCGCTGCCTGCTGGAGAAGGGCTACGCCCGGACGACGGCGCGCGACATCGTGGCGGCCTCGGGGACCAATCTCGCCTCCATCGGTTACCACTACGGCTCCAAGGAGGCCCTGCTCAACCTTGCCTTCCTCAAGGTGACGGAGGAGTGGGGCGACGTGCTGTCCCGGGGCGACGAGCCCGCGAGCGGGGCGGAGGTGCCGTCCGCGCCGCTCGACCAGTTCCGGGAGACCTGGGAGCGGGTGATCGGGAGCTACGAGCAGACCAAGGCGGTCTGGCAGCTCCAGATGGAGGTCATCTCCCGGATCAACACCGACCCCGAGCTGCAGAAGGCCCTCGCGGGGCCGCAGCGCGAGGGCCGCGACGGACTCGCCGAGAACATGCTGGGCATCGACCCCGCCACCGACCCCGAGAGGGCGCGGGTGGCCGGTCTGTTCTGCCAGGCGCTGCTGGCCGGCGTCATGGTCCAGTGGCTGATGGACAGCGAATCGGCGCCCTCGGCGCAGGATCTGACGGACGGCCTGAAGGCCGTGCTGGAAGGCCGGGTCGCCCCGGCCGCCCCGGACAGCCCTTAGCCTGGACCGTGCTCGCACGCTCGGTCACGTCGTCGGCGCAGGCAGGAGTTGGCACCCATGAGGCAGCGAATCCAGGAACCCCGCGGGAACGGCGGCCCGCGATGACCGCCCGGGCCGGGGAGACGTTCGACCTCGCACGGGCCGTCGCCGACATCGAGACCCTGCTCGCCTCGCCCCTGCCGGCCGCCGGCCCTGCCGTGGCCGAGGGGGACCCGGACACGGGGGAGTGGACGGTGACCGCGGGCGAGGGCTTCCGGATCGTCCCGCTCTGGGAGGGCGACGGAGACGACGACGCGGACGGCGAGGAGTGGGACGACGAGGAGGAGGCGGCCGAGGCGCGGCTGGCCTCGCTCGTCGGGGAACTGGAGGCCCGCTGGGGCGCCCACCACCCGGTGGCCGTCCACGGGGCGCTGCTCCTGCGGGAGAACGACGAACCGGTCCCGCCGCTCTTCGGGGCACTCCTCGACGAGGACTGCTACGGCGACCTGGCGGCCTGGGGGCCGGTGTCCGAGCGGCGGCGCTGGGTCGGAGTGAGCGTGGGGCGCAGCGACGGGGACGCGCCCGTGGTCATGGCCGCCGTCGTCAGCGACCGCCCGATCGTCGCGCCCGACCCGCCGTCCTGGCTGTAGGCACCTTCGGCCGGGCCCGTGTCCGTCAGGCCGGCGGCAGCGCCCGGCAGAGCGCCTCCAGCGCCGCGCCGAACGCGTGGTCCGGCGGGGCGGCGTAGCCCACGACCAGGCCGTCCGGGGCCGTGGCCGGGGCTGCCGGGTGGCGGAAGCCGTCCAGCCCGTCCAGGGCGAGGCCCTGCCAGGCGGCGGCCTTGACCGTGGACTGCTCGGTGCCGGGCGGCAGCCGCAGGACCGCGTGCAGACCGGCCGCGATCCCGGTGGCCGTGATGTGCGGGGCGTGCTCGGCGAGCGCCGCGACGAGCCGGTCCCGGCGCTCGCGGTAGCTGCGGCGCATCCGGCGGACATGACGGTCGTACTGCCCCGACACGATCAGCTCGGCCAGGGTCAGCTGGTCCGGCACGCTCGCCCAGGCCTCGCGCTCGCCCTTCGCCGTCAGGACCTGCCCGACGAGCCGCTCCGGCAGCACCATCCACCCCAGCCGGATCGCCGGCGACAGGCTCTTGCTGACCGAGCCGGCGTACACGACCCGGTCCGGGTCCAGCCCCTGCACGGCACCCACCGGCTCCCGGTCGTACCGGAACTCCCCGTCGTAGTCGTCCTCCAGCACCAGCCCGTCCCGCGCGCGGGCCCAGTCGACGACGGCTGAGCGGCGCTCCGGACGCAGCGGCCCGCCGGTGGGGAACTGGTGAGCGGGCGTCAGCAGGACGCCCCGCACACCCGGCAGCCCGCCCAGTTCGTCGACGCGCGCACCGTCCTCGTCGAGCGCGAGCGGCACCGTGCGCACCGATGCGGCGTCCAGGACCGACCGGTGGAAGCCGAGCCCGTACGACTCCACCGCCAGCGGGCCGCGCAGGAGGCCGCACCCCGACAGCAGCCGCAGGGCATGGGCGAACCCGGAGCAGATCACGATCCGTCCGGGAGTGGTGCGGACCCCGCGCGAGCGAGCCAGATAGTCCGTCAGGGCGTGGCGGAGCCGGTCCTGCCCTGCGGATCGCCGGGGCCGAAGGCGTCGTTGGGTGCCGCGTTCAGCGCGCGCCGGGCGGCGGACAGCCAGGCGGTACGGGGGAAGGAACCGGCGTCCGGCCGGCCCTGGCGCAGATCGTGCACGGGACCGGCCGGGGCGTGCGGCGCCCTCTTCGGCACCCGGGCGGGTGCCACGGGTGCGGCGCGCCGGGCGACCCGGGTCCCGGAACCCTGCCGGGCGGTCAGCCAGCCCTCGGCGACCAGTTCCGCGTAGGCGTCGGCGACGGTGTTGCGGGCCAGACCGAGATCGGCCGCGAGCGACCGGTAGGGCGGCAGCCGGGTGCCGGGGGCCAGCCTCCCGTCCCGTACGGCGTCGCGCAGCGCACGGATGAGGACGGCCCGGCGGCTGCCGGGCCCCGCCAGGTCGAGGAGCAGGTCACTGCCGATCCGCTCCGCGGAATTGACCCATGAATCCGACATGAAAGTGCACCCTACGCGAGGTCTTTGGGGCTCATAACGTAGAGGACATGACGAACAACGACACCGCAGTCAGCGCCGGCCGGGCTCCCCGCATCAACTTCGCCAAGGCCGCCCCGAAGGCCTTCAAGGCCCTCATCGGCTTCGACGCCGCCGCGCGCCAGGGCCTGGACCCCGCCCTCGTGGAACTGGTGCAGATCCGCTCCTCGCAGCTCAACGGCTGCGCGTACTGCCTGCACATGCACACCACCGACGCCCGCAAGGCGGGGGAGAGCGAGGAGCGGCTGCACATGGTGGCCGTCTGGCAGGAGGCCGCGCACTTCTTCACCGCCGAGGAGCGGGCCGCGCTGGCGCTCACCGAGGCCGTCACCCTGGTCTCCCGCGGCGGGGTCCCCGACGACGTCTACGCCCGTGCGGCGGCCGTGTTCGACGAGGCCACGCTCGGCGGACTGCTGGCGCTGATCTTCACCATCAACACCTGGAACCGCATCGCCCTGTCCACCGCCAAGGTGCCGGGCACGGACGAGCGGGCCGCGTAGTCCCTCGGGTGCCTCAGAGCCGGGCGGACTTCAGCGCCATGTGCAGCAGCAGCCGGTCCTCGCCGTCGTTCAGGTCGAGGCCGGTGAGCTGCTGGACCCGGGAGAGGCGGTAGTACAGCGTCTGCCGGTGGATGCCCAGCTCGGCGGCGGTCCGGGACGCCTGGCCGGCGCAGTCGAGGAACACCTCCGCGGTGCGGGCGAGGTCCCGGTGCGACGGGGTGAGCAGGGGGCGGACCGTGTGGTCCGGCAGCGTGTCCGGGGTGAGCGCGGTCAGCAGCCGGTACGGGCCGATGGCCGACCACTCGGCGACCGGGCCGAACCGGGTCTCCGCCGCGGCCGCCCGCGCCGCGGCGGATGCCTCGTGCCAGGCGTCGGCCAGCTCGGCAAGACCGCGCCGGGGCACCGCGATCCCCGCCGTGGCGGCCGCCCCACCGGTGGTGCGCAGCCGGTCGGCGGCGGTGAGCGCCGGGTCCAGGACGTCGTGCGACCGCAGCCGGACGAGCGCGGCCAGTGCCGGCGTGCCGGGACCGCCCGGGAACGGGGCGGCGGACAGGGCCGCCGCGGAGGGCACCGCGCGCGCCGACGGCGGATCGTCCGGCCACGGCGTCACGCACACCACGGTGTGCAGCCCCTCCGCGTCCGGGCCGAGCGCCTCGGCGAGCGCGGCCACCGCCATGTCGCGCTGCCAGCCGCGCCCCGCCGTGAGCACCGCGCCGAACTCCCGGGACAGGTCCGTGCCCGCCCGCGCCTCGTCGGAGAGCAGGGCCCCGATCCGGGCCGCCACCTCCATCGCCGCGTCGAGCTGCGGGTCGGTGGGTCCCGGGTCGGCGTCCAGCAGCCATACGTAACCGAGCACGACACCCCGATGGCGTACCGGCAGACAGATCCGGTCCCGGTAGACACCGGCCTCCGGGGCGGCCGGGATGCGGACGGGGCCGGTGGCGCGGGTGATGCCGAAGTTCTCGAACCAGGCGCGGACCGCCGGGGTCGAGCGGCGGGTCAGGATCGACCGGGTGCGGACCGGGTCCATCGCCGTGTCGTCGTCGCTGTCGTGGGCACCGAAGGCGACGAGGCCGAAATCCCGGTTCTCCAGCGTCGCGGGGACACCGAGCAGCGCGGAGATCTCGTCGACCAGCTCCTGGTAATCGCCCTTCACCCGGCCATTCTCGCACCCCTTCAGACATATGTCTGAGATCCAGGGCACGGATGCGTGACAGCTGTCGATGGCACAGGATCGGAGAGATCCCTAGATTTCACGGTGGTTCTCCGTGCTGTACCGCTTATGTTCGTCATAGAGCCGCGGTACGGCTTTCGTCCGTACTTTCCGTGGAGGTGCCCCGTGCTGGGTCCCGTGATTCTCGCCGCGTCACGCAGCGACAAGATGCGCCGTTTCATCTCGGCAGCCCCGGGCACGAAGCAGGTCGTCGACCGGTTCATCGCCGGTGAGACGGTCGAGCAGGTCGTCCCGATCATCGAGGACGCCGCAGACAAGGGCCTCGAAGTCACGCTCGACGTGGTCGGTGAGGACATCACCACGCCCGCGCAGGCCGCCGCCGCGCGCGACGCCTACCTGGAGCTCGTCGGCCGCCTCAAGGACCTCGGCCTGGGCACCAGGGCCGAGATGTCCGTCAAGCTCTCGATGTTCGGCCAGGCGCTGGAGGACGGCCACGAGCTGGCCCTCGCCAACGTCCGCCCGGTCGTCGAGGCCGCCGCCGCGATCGGCACCACGGTCACCCTGGACGCCGAGGACCACACCACCCTCGACTCGATGTTCGCCATCCACGAGGAGCTGCGGAAGGACTACCCGCAGACCGGATGCGTCATCCAGGCCTACCTCTTCCGCACCGAGGACGACGCCCGCCGCCTGGCCGCCGCCGGCAGCCGCGTGCGCATCGTGAAGGGCGCCTACAAGGAGCCCGCCTCCGTCGCGTACCAGGACAAGGCCGAGATCGACAAGGCGTACGTCCGCATCCTGAAGACCCTGATGGAGGGCGAGGGCTACCCGATGATCGGGTCCCACGACCCGCGCCTGATCGCCATCGCCCAGGAGCTCGGCCGCAAGGCCGGGCGCAAGCTCGACGAGTACGAGTTCCAGATGCTGTACGGCATCCGCAGCGACGAGCACATCCGGCTCGCGGCCGAGGGACACCGCATGCGTGTCTACACCGCGTACGGCACCGACTGGTACGGCTACTTCATGCGCCGCCTCGCGGAGAAGCCGGCCAACCTGCTGTTCTTCGGCCGCTCCATCCTCACCAAGGGCTGAGCCCCCTCCACCTCTCTACCCAAGGAGCCACGGAACCCATGGACGCTGTAACCCAGGTCCCCGCGCCGGTCAACGAGCCGGTCCACTCCTACGCCCCGGGCTCCCCGGAGCGCGCCCGCCTGGAGGCCAAGCTCAAGGAGATCGGCCAGAACCCGATCGACCTGCCGATGACCATCGGCGGCGAGAAGCGGATGGGCGGCGGCGAGCGTTTCGACGTCGTGCAGCCCCACAACCACAAGGCCGTCATCGGCACCTACGCCGGTGCCACGAAGCAGGACGCGCAGGACGCGGTCGACGCCGCCCTCGCCGCCGCTCCGGCCTGGCGCGCGATGGCCTTCGACGACCGCGCCGCGATCATCCTGCGCGCCGCCGAGCTGCTCTCCGGCCCCTGGCGCGAGACGCTGGCCGCCTCCACGATGCTCGGCCAGGGCAAGACCGCCCAGCAGGCCGAGATCGACACCCCCTGCGAGCTCGTCGACTTCTGGCGCTTCAACGTGCACTACGCGCGCCAGATCCTGGCCGAGCAGCCCCCGGCCAACTCCCCGGGCGTGTGGAACCGCATGGACCACCGCCCGCTGGAGGGCTTCGTCTACGCGATCACGCCGTTCAACTTCACGGCCATCGCGGGCAACCTGCCCACCGCCCCGGCCCTCATGGGCAACGTGGTGGTCTGGAAGCCGTCCCCCACGCAGACCCACGCCGCCGTGCTGCTGATGCAGCTCCTGGAGGAGGCCGGTCTGCCCAAGGGCGTCATCAACCTGGTGACCGGTGACGGCATCGCCGTCTCCGAGGTGGCCCTGAACCACCGCGACCTGGCCGGTATCCACTTCACCGGCTCGACCCCCACCTTCCAGCACCTGTGGAAGACGGTCGGCAACAACATCGCGAAGTACCGCACCTACCCGCGTCTCGTCGGCGAGACCGGCGGCAAGGACTTCGTCGTCGCGCACCCGTCGGCCGACCACGCGATCCTGAAGACCGCGCTGACCCGCGGCTCCTTCGAATTCCAGGGCCAGAAGTGCTCCGCGTCCTCGCGCGCCTACGTCCCGGCCTCCATCTGGAACTCCGGTTTCAAGGAGAAGTTCGCGGCCGAGGTCGACTCCATCACGATGGGCGACGTCACCGACCTGTCGCACTTCATGGGTGCCGTCATCGACGACCGCGCCTTCGCGAAGAACAAGGCCGCCATCGACCGCGCCGCGGCCGACCCGGCGTGCACGATCGTCGCCGGCGGCACCTACGACGACTCGGTGGGCTACTTCGTCCGCCCGACCGTCATCGAGTGCAGCGACCCCGAGAACGAGGTCTTCACGACCGAGTACTTCGGCCCGATCCTCGCGGTCCACGTCTACGAGGACGAGAACTTCGACGCGATGCTGGAGCAGATGGAGTCGGTCTCCGACTACGCCCTGACCGGTTCCGTCATCGCGAACGACCGCGCCGCGGCCGCGTACACGATGGAGAAGCTGCGGTACGCCGCGGGCAACTTCTACATCAACGACAAGTCGACCGGTGCCGTCGTCGGCCAGCAGCCCTTCGGCGGCGGCCGCGCCTCGGGTACGAACGACAAGGCGGGCGCCCCGCAGAACCTCCAGCGCTGGACCCTGACCCGGGCCATCAAGGAGACGCTGGTCCCGCCGACCGACTACACCTACCCCCACCAGGGCTGACCGCCCTCCGGGGCGCCGCCCTCCCGGCGCCCCGTCCCGAACTCCGCCTCCCGACCGGTTCCCCTGCCGGCCGGGGGGCGGTTTCCATGTACGGGTCCCGCGGTTCAGCTCCAGCCGTGCACGATCAGGGACAGCCCCGCCGCGAACCCGCCTCCGAGCAGCACCAGACAGCGGCCGTACCAACGGCGGTGGCGGCGCATCAGCAGCCCGAAGCCGGCGAAGGCGAGGCCCACCGTCAGGGTGCGGGAGCCACGGGCCGCCGCCGACGCGGCGAGCCAGTCGGACGCCGGGACACCGGCGCGGCCCGCCTCGGCGCCGTACACCTTGAACGGGATGCCGTTCCAAGGCTGGTGGCGCACCGCGGACGCACCCTCCAGCGCCAGTTCGTGCCGGACCTCCGCACGCATCCGGTCCGTGGTCAGCGGCGCCGGCAGGTGGACGCCCGCCGAGGCCAGGTGCAGCGCCAGCAGACCGCCCGCCAGGCTGCCGGCCAGCGCGCCCAGCGACATCTTCAGGGCCGCCCGCGGCACCGCCGCGCACACCGCGCCCAGCAGCAGCTCCGGCATCAGCGGCCAGCTCAGCGCCTCCGCGAACGCCCAGCAGAACGCCAGCGGAACACCCAGGCGCGAGGTGACGACCGCCGCCACCCGGCGCCGCGTCGCCGAGTCCCTCAGCGGCTCGGCCACCGCACGGGTGTGCAGCGCCACCACCGCGTCGCGCGCCTCATCCGGGGAGACGGCCGACGGCAGCGGCTCGCCGATCGTCACCCGGACCAGCGACGAACGCAGCCGCCCGTGCTTGGGCAGCAGCCGGTCCGTGCCCGCGATCCCCACCGGCACCACCGGCACCCCCGCCTCCTCGGCCAGCACCAGCGCACCGCGGTGGAAGGAGCCCAGCGTGCCGTCCTTCGCCCGGGTGCCCTCGGGGAACAGCACGACCGCCCGGCCCGCCCGCAGTTCGCCCGCCATCGTCAGCAGGTCCTCCATCCCGCCGCCGCCCCGGCGCACCGGGAAGCCCGCCGCCATCCTGCGGCAGATCCGCCGCCGCCACGGGGAGGCGAACCAATAGTCGGCCGCCGCCCCGATCGCCGGCGAGTGCCGGGCGTCCAGCGCCGCGAGGAGCGCCGCGGTGTCCGCGTGCGAGGAGTGGTTGGCGACCACGACACAGCCGCCGCGCGGCAGCCGGCCGCGCCGTTCGACCCCGCCGGTGAGGCTGAGGACGCCCCACCACAGTCCGCGGCGGAGCGCGGCGGCGAACCGGGAACGGCGGGGGAGGACGGTGCGGACCGGGGTGCTCAGGAGCGTACTCATCACGTCATCACCATCGCCAGGAGAAGGGCCACCAGCAGGGAGTCGATCCGGTCGAGCAGGCCGCCGAAGCCGGGCAGCCAGCTGCCCGCGTCCTTCACGCCCGACTCGCGCTTGACCATCGACTCGATCAGGTCGCCCAGGACACAGCCGCCTGTCACCGCCGCCCACAGCGGGAGGCTGAACTCGCCGAGCACCAGCAGCAGTACGGCCGTCGCGACGGCCGCGCCGAGCACGCCCGCCCACGTCTTGTTGGGGGAGAGCGGCGACAGGGGACGGGCCAGCGGGCCGCGCCTGCCCAGCGCCGTACCGCCGCACCAGGCGCCCACATCGCCGAGCGCCACCGCCAGTCCGATGGCGACACCCGTGTCGCCGAGCGTCACCAGGCCCGTCAGCGCGACCGGGATCCACAGCAGCCCGAACACGGTCCTGGCCGTCCGGGTGAAGCCCGTCCGGTCGTCCCCGGCCAGCACCGAGGGCAGCGCGGCCGCGATCAGCAGCAGCGCCGCGGCCCGTGCGTCCAGGAGGTGCGGCGCCAGCCAGGCCAGCGCCGGGAGGGCCACCGCGGCCGCCGCCAGCACGACATGGTCGCCGCGCCGCAGCCCCGCCATCCGGACGAACTCGCTCGCCGCGATCAGGCCGAGCCCTGCGGCCAGCGCGTACGTGCCGCCGCCGCCCAGGAAGTACGCCCCCAGGAACACCGGCGCCACCAGCGCCCAGGTCCGCCACCGCCGGCGCAGTTCGGCCCGCATCCGCACCTTCGAGGGAAGGACCGCGACCGCGACCCCGCCCGCCCCCAGCACACCCGCGACCAGCGGCACCGCCCGCGCGGCCGCCTCCTCGGCGATCAGTACGGTGCTCATGCCAGCTCCCGCCACAGGCCCGCCAGCCGGAGCGCCGCGGTGAGCAGCGAACCGGCGGCGATCACGATCAGGACGGGGACGGCCCAGCCGCTCGCCGCGGCGACCACGACCAGCAGGCACCGCTCGGTCTTGCCGACCGGCCCGCCGTTGCGCCGGGGCGCGCCGGCCGCTGCCCCGGCCAGCGACACCCAGGACGGCAGCGTCGCCGCGAGCGCGGCGACCGCCACCAGCCACAGCGGGGCGAGGGCCAGGAATCCGGCCAGCACGACCAGGTCCGCGACCCGGTCGCCGAGCTCGTTGAGCACCGCGCCGCGCCTGGTGGTGCGGCCCGTGTCGCGGGCCAGCGCACCGTCGAGGTTGGCGAAGGCGAGCCGGGCCGCGAGCAGCGGGGCGACCGCCAGGGCGGCGGTCCCGGCGGGCAGCCAGGCCAGCGAGGCTGCGGCGCCGGCCGCGGCGACGACGCCGGCCGCGGTGAGGGTGTCGGGCGACACCTCACGGCGGACCAGCGAGGCGCGGACACCGGAGAGCCGGTCCGCGTACCAGGGCTTGAGAGCGTAGAGGCCGTTCATGGGGTCAACTCTCGTGCGCCGCACAGTTCTTCGACACGGCTTGGGTACTCAACCGGCGGCTGAGTACCCGGTGGGTGCGGTGCCTGGGAGGCTGGGGCGCATGACCGATCCGATCCTGCACACCGCGCACACCTGCCGGCTGTCCCCGGCCGCACTCGACGAGATCCACGCCTTCCTGGACACCGCGTTCGCGGGCACCTTCGACGCCGACGACTGGGACCACGCGCTCGGCGGCATCCACGCCTGGGTGCGCGACGCGAGCGGGCTGCTCGCGCACGGCAGTGTCGTGCAGCGGCGGGTGGTCCATGCCGGGCGTTCCCGCCGGGTGGGCTACGTGGAGGGCGTGGCCGTCCGCGCCGACCGGCGGCGCGAGGGCCTCGGCGGGCGGGTCATGGCCGCGCTGGAGGAGGTCGTCGACGGGGCGTACGTCTTCGGGGCCCTGTCCGCGTCGGCCGCCGGGGCCCCGCTGTACACCGCGCGCGGCTGGACGGTGTGGCCGGGACGGATCGCCGTGCAGGGGGCGCGCGGGGTGGAGCGGCTGCCGGACGAGGAGGGCAGCACCTATGTCCGGGGGGCCGGCGGTGCTCCGGTCCTGCCGGCCGGGGAAGCGGCCACGGACGTGCTGGTCTTCGACTGGCGGGACGGGGACGTGCTGTGACGGTGCTCGCGCTCAGTCGCCGGACGGGCCGGGAAGCGGGCCGTCGCGGCTACGCGCCCGTGCTGATCAGCATCTTGCCGGTGTTCTCGCCGCGCAGCATCCCCAGGAAACCGTCCACCGTCCGCTCGAACCCGTCGACGACCGTGACGTCCGGGGTGATCCGGCCGCTCCGCAGCTCCGGGACCAGCAGCTCCTCCAACTCTCCCTGCACATCGGTGTAGTTGCGGACCAGCACACCTTCGAGACGCAGGCTCTTCTCCACCATGTCGAAGAGGTTGCGCGGGGCGGCGGGCGGTCGGCCCGCCGAGTGGTACTGGGCGATGGCGCCGACCCAGGCGATCCGCCCGTGGTCGCGGAGCGCCGAGATCGCGGCCTCCAGATGGTCGCCGCCCACGTTGTCGACGGCCACGTCGATCCCGTCCGGGGCCGCCTTCGCCAGGAGTTCCGCGACGGGCCCGTCGTGGTAGTCGAAGGCGGCGTCGAAGCCGAGTTCACCGGTGAGCCGGGCGACCTTCGCGGCCGAGCCCGCGCTGCCGACGATCCGTCCGGCGCCGAGGAGCCGGGCGATCCGGCCCACCGCCGTGCCGACGCCGCCCGCGGCGGCCGAGACGAACAGGTCCTGGCCCGCCTCGAAGCGCAGCGTGCGGGTGAGCGCCACATACGCGGTCAGGCCGGTGCCGCCGAGGATCGAGAGGTGGGCGGTCAGCGGCACCCCTTCGTACGAGGGGAGCCTGCGGGTGCCGTACACCCCGGCGGTGACCAGGGCGTGGGTGCGCCACCCGTGCCGGTGGAAGACCAGGTCGCCCTCGGTGAGTGCGGGGTCGCGGGAGGCGGTGACCCGGCCGATGGCCCGGCCCTCCAGCGGGGTGTCCAGCTCCCAGCCGCTGTCCATCTCCTCGCGGTGGTACGGGTCCACGGAGAGGTAGAGGTTCTCCACCAGGGCCTCGCCGGGACCGGGGGAGGGGACCGGGGACTCGACCAGCGAGAAGAGATCGGAGGTGGGGAATCCCGAAGGGCGGGCGGTCAGGTGGAAGGTGCGGGCCGTGCGCGTCGTCGTCATGGCAGTGACCGTAGGAAGGAATCGAACGGCCCGGCAGTGGGTTGCGTCGATGGAAAGGCCGTTTCCATGAGCGGCGTTCATGGATCTTTCATGGGAACGAGGGGGATCACACCATGACCGACCTGAGCCCGCACGAGCTCCGGATCATGATCGCGGTCGAGAGGACCGGCAGCTTCTCCGGTGCCGCCGAGGCGCTGGGCATGACGCAGTCGGCCGTCTCGCACGCGGTCCGCACCAGCGAGGGCAGGATCGGCGCCGTCCTCTTCGACCGGGGCCGCAAGGGCGCCCGGCCCACCGCCGCGGGCGCGAGCGCCGTCGCGCACGCCCGCCGCGTCCTGCGGCTGCTGGAGCTGATGGGCGACGAGGCGCGTGCCGCGGCGGCCGGCCCCGGGGAAGCCGGCGTACCGGCGGGCCCGCTGCGGATCGCCGCCTTCCGCAGCGCCGCGCTCCATCTGCTGCCGCCCGCCCTGGAACGGCTCAGGGCCCGCCACCCCGGCATCGACGCGAGGGTCCGGGTGGTCCGGGAGGTCGGCCGGGGCACGGCGGGCGAGGTCCTGGACGGCCGCGCCGATCTGGGGATCGCGACGATCGGCGCGAGTTCCCCCGTACCGAAGGAGCTGGTCGGGGGAGTGCTGCGGGAGGAGGAGTACTCCCTGGTGCACCCGGCCGGTCATCCGGCGCCGCGGACGCTCCCGCTGCTCGACTGGGCGGAGAGCTGCACCTCGTACACCCGGGACTGGTGGTCCGCCCAGGACTGGATCCCGCACGCGACGATGGAGGCCGAGGACGACGGAGCGGTGCTCTCGATGGTGTCCCGTGGTCTCGGGATGGCGATCATGCCCGGACTGTCCCTGGAAGGAGCACCGGACACCGTCGCGATCACCGCTCTCGGGCCGGACCGCCCGACCCGGTCCGTGGGCTACGTCACCACCCCTGAGCTGGCACGATCACTCGCCGTGCGGGCGCTCATCAGGGAGCTGAGAGTGAGCGGCGGGTGAGCGCGGGTAAACCTCCGTCTCAGATAGTAGGAAGTCCGAGTAATTGTGGAGACAGACCGGCTCGGCTGCCCTAGCTTTGTAGAAGCCGAACGTCTCGCTAGATCAAGCGACTGGCGGTCGTGAGCGCGCGCCCCGAAGCAGGCAACCCCTGCGGCGCCTGCTCCCCGCCCCTTCCGGCGCCTCGAAATCCCTGATCTCGACATCACGTTCACGATTTTTCGATCTCGAAATCCTCGCGATCTCAAGGAGTCGATCCACCATGGCCGAGACCACTGTCCGCCGCCGCGTCCGTCACACCCACCGCCCGACCGAGTCGGAGCGGCAGAATGCCGCCGCCGCCCTGCAGCGTGCTCTCGACCGCAGGGACAACGGCGGCTCCACCGGTCACTGACCGGAAGCCGTCACCGGGATCAGCCGCGGCTGATCTCGAAGTGGTCGATGCGCTCGCCGGACTCGGCGAGCGCGGTGACCTTCATGCGCGCGTGCCGGCCGGGCTCCACCTCCACCGCGAGGAACGAGAAGCCGGTGTAGCGCACCCGCGACCACTCCACGGTCTCGGTGGCCCTGCCGCCGCCCTTGACCACGTGGTACGTGTTCACGCTCTCCGCATCCGCGACGTGTCCCTCGTAGCTGTCGGGCGCCGGGAAGTCGTAGAGCGCCTTGCCCGCGCCGCCCGCGGTGACGTACACGATGCCGTCCCGCGTCGGGTCGGTGCGCTCGCCGATCGGCACCTTGCGCTGCACCGCGTTCTTCAGGATCGCGTCGGTGCGCTCGTAGACGTGGTTGTGCCCGTTGATGACCAGGTCCACCTGGTGCTTCTCGAAGAGCGGCACCCAGGCGTCGCGCACCCCGCCGTCCGAGGCGTGCGCGTTGGTCGTGGAGAAGGCGCAGTGGTGGAAGAAGACCACCAGGAAGTCGACGTCGTGCCGGGCCCGCAGTTCGCCCAGCCGCCGGTCCAGCCAGCGGGTCTGCTTGCCGCCGCTGATGCCGAAGTTGGCCGGGATCTCGTACGAGATGTCGTTGGCGTCGAGCGCGATCACGCCGACGTTGCCGTGCACGAAGGAGTAGGCGCCGGGCTGGTTCACCGGGTCCGGGCCGTTGTCCGGCAGGGTCCAGCGGGCGTTCTGCCCGCCGTAGCCGTCCGGCGAGTACCAGGCCTCCATGTCGTGGTTGCCGGTCGTCACCATCCACGGCACGGTCTTGGACACCGTCTCCGTCTGCGCCAGGAACTGGTCCCAGGTGCGGGCGTCGTAGGTGTCGCTGCTCTGGCCGGAGCCCGACGGGTCGGCGTAGCAGATGTCGCCCGCGTGCAGGTGGAAGGCCGGGTTCTGGCCCAGGATCAGCTGGTCGTTGCCGAGCGCGTGGTAGCTGACGCCCTGGTCGCCGAAGGCCGTGAAGGTGAACTTCTCCGCGCGCGAGGGCGCGGTGGTGAAGGTGCCGAGCGTGCCCAGGTTGCGGGTGTCGGCCGGGTCGAAGCCGTCGTGGCCGACGCCGTAGTAGTACGTCGTGCCGGGCTTCAGCCGCTCCAGGCCGGCGTGCACGTAGAACTGCTCGGCGGCCGCGATCTTGCCGTCGTTCAGCCGCGGTGTCGTCAGGTGGCGCACCTCGGCGTCGATCTTCCGGCTCAGCGCCCACGGCTTGAGGCCGATGCGGATGTACGGGCGGCGCACCGCGAAGGGGACCTGCCAGGAGACCGCCATCTGCGTCCTCGGGTCGGCGCCGTAGGCCAGGTGCCGGCCGAACGGCGCGACCAGCGAGCCGTCCACCCGGGTGGAGCTGCGCGAAGTGAGTGTCGTCGGAGCGGCATACGCCGGCGAGGCCGGGGAGACGAGCGAGGTGCCGAGGCCGGCGCCGGCCACGGCCGCGGTGGCCACGCTCGTGCGCAGCACCCCGCGCCGCGTCAGCCGGGTGCGGAGGTATTCGTGCTGCTCGGCCATGCTCATGCGGTCGGCGAGCTTCTCGGGGATGCCGAAACGGGGGATGTCCATGGGCGACAACCTCCACCCGTTCCCTGACGGCATTCCGTCGAGTAGGTGAACGGTACACGTACAGCTGCCCATGTGTCCGTATAGTGGACGTGACGTGTCATGGGGTGGGACGCGCAGTATCGTGCCGGACATGGCTCCCAGCATCAATCTCGCAGTGATCCCCGGTGACGGTATCGGCCAGGAGGTCGTGGCCCAGGGACTCAAGGTCCTCAACGCTGTTCTCCCGCAGGATGTGAAGCTGGAGACCAAGGAGTACGACCTCGGCGCCCAGCGCTGGCACCGCACCGGTGAAACCCTCCCGGACGCGGAGCTGGAGGCCCTCAAGGGCCACGACGCCATCCTGCTCGGTGCGATCGGTGACCCGTCCGTGCCCTCCGGCGTGCTGGAGCGCGGGCTGCTGCTGAAGCTGCGATTCGCCTTCGACCACTTCATCAACCTGCGGCCGTCGAAGCTGTTCCCGAACACGGACACCCCGCTGGCCGGCCGTCCGGAGATCGACTTCGTCGTCGTCCGTGAGGGCACCGAGGGCCCGTACACCGGCAACGGCGGTTCGCTGCGCACCGGCACGGAGCACGAGGTCGCCACCGAGGTCAGCCTCAACACGGCCTTCGGTGTGGAGCGCGTGGTCCGTGACGCCTTCGAGCGCGCCGCCGCCCGCCCCCGCAAGAAGCTGACGCTGGTCCACAAGAACAACGTCCTCGTCTACGCGGGCCACCTGTGGAAGAACACCTTCGACAAGGTCGCGGCCGAGTACCCCCAGGTCACCACCGACTACCTGCACGTCGACGCGGCGACGATCTTCTTCGTCACCCAGCCGGAGCGCTTCGACGTCATCGTCACCGACAACCTCTTCGGTGACATCCTCACCGACCTCGCCGCGGCCGTCTCCGGCGGCATCGGCCTGGCCGCGTCCGGCAACATCAACCCGACGGGCGCCTTCCCCTCGATGTTCGAGCCGGTCCACGGCTCCGCCCCCGACATCGCGGGCCAGGGCAAGGCCGACCCGACGGCCACGATCCTCTCCGTCGCCCTCCTGCTGCGCCACCTCGGCTACGAGGCCCAGGCCGTGCGCATCGAGGACGCCGTCTCCGCCGACCTCGCGGAGCGCGACGGGACCGCCCGTACCACCGACGAGATCGGCGACGCGCTCGCGGTACGCGTAGCGGGCTGATCCGACGACTCCCTCAAGAAGCCGCCGGGTCGCACACGCACCCGGCGGCTTCTCCTGTGCGGCCCCGGGTGTCACCATCGAACCCTGGACCGCATTCACGTCATTTCGTGCACGGCCACCCACGAGAGATAATCGAACGGGACCGTGGCTTGCCGCGAAGCTCGGACGTCCTAGCACCTGTCCGACAGGAGCTGGCGCGGGCGTGGTCCTACACACACAAAACCGGTGAAGGACACGCACTCATGACGACGCCCACGATCGAGCTCAAGCCCTCCTCGAACCCGCTGTCCGACGCGGAGCGCGAGGCGATCCTGGTCAAGCCCGGATTCGGCCGCTACTTCACCGATCACATGGTGACGATCAAGTGGACCGAAGGCCGCGGCTGGCACGACGCCCAGCTCGTCCCGTACGCGCCGCTGTCGATCGACCCCGCCAACATGACGCTGCACTACGGCCAGGAGATCTTCGAGGGTCTGAAGGCCTACCGTCAGCCCGACGGCACGGTCGCCACCTTCCGCCCAGAGGCCAACGCCGAGCGCTTCCAGCGTTCCGCGAACCGGCTGGCCATGCCGGAGCTGCCCGTCGAGACGTTCGTCGCCGCCTGCGACGCGCTCGTCCGCCAGGACGCGGCCTGGGTCCCGGAGCACGGCGGCGAGGAGTCGCTGTACCTGCGCCCGTTCATGATCGCGACCGAGGTCGGTCTCGGTGTGCGGCCGTCCAACGAGTACCTCTTCCTGGTCATCGCCTCGCCGGCCGGCGCCTACTTCCCCGGCGGTGTGAAGCCCGTCTCCATCTGGCTCTCCGAGGACCGCGTCCGCGCCGTCCCCGGCGGCATGGGCGACGCCAAGACCGGCGGCAACTACGCCGCGTCCCTGCTCGCCCAGGCCGAGGCCGCCGCGAAGGGCTGCGACCAGGTCGCCTACCTCGACGCCGTCGAGCACAAGTGGGTCGAGGAGCTCGGCGGGATGAACCTGTACTTCGTGTACGGGAACAAGATCGTCACCCCGGCCCTGACCGGCTCCCTGCTCGCGGGCATCACGCGCGACTCGCTGCTGAGGCTCGCCCAGGACCTCGGCTACGAGCCCGAGGAGGGCCGCGTCTCCATCGACCAGTGGCGCGACGACACCGCGAACGGCACCCTCACCGAGGTCTTCGCCTGCGGCACCGCCGCCGTCATCACCCCCGTCGGCATCGTGAAGAGCGCCGGCGGCGAGTGGACCCAGGGCGACGGCACGCCCGGCCCGGTCACCCTGGGGCTGCGCGAGCGCCTGCTGGACATCCAGCGCGGCACCGCCGAGGACGCCCACGGCTGGATGCACCCGCTCGGCTAGCCGCCACGCTCCACCCGCCCGCACAAGAAGGCCGCGCCCCCGGGGGCGCGGCCTTTTTTTGCCCGCCAGGACTTGGAGCGTCGCTCGAAACACATCGTCAACGGTTTCATTTCCATCGGCCTACTGGTTAGAGTGCTGCTCTAACCAGGAGGTGCGACGACGTGCGACTGACCCCGACCGAACGCGACCGGCTGCTGCTCTTCGGCGCCGCCGAGCTGGCCCGGGCCCGCCGGGCCCGCGGGCTGAGGCTCAACGTCCCCGAGGCCACCGCCCTGATCGCGGACACCGTCTGCGAGGCCGCCCGCGACGGGCGCCGGCTCGCCGAGGCGATCGAGGCCGCGCGCCGGGTGCTGGGCCCGGACGATGTGCTGCCCGGGGTCGCCGACGTCGTCACCGAGGTCCATGTGGAGGCCGTCTTCGACGACGGTTCGCGGCTCGCCGTGGTCTCCCGGCCACTGGGCGAGGGCCTCGGCGACGAGGCGCCCGGCGCCGTCGTCCCCGGACCCGCGACGCCCGGGCCGGAGCCCGTGCTGCGGCTGACCGTCCACAACACCGCGACCGTCCCCGTCTCCGTGACCTCGCACTTCCACTTCTTCGAGGCCAACCCGCGGCTCGACTTCGACCGGGCCGCGGCGTACGGCATGCGGCTCTGCGTGCCCGCGGGCTCCTCCGCCCGCTTCGGACCGGGGGAGTCGGCCGAGGTGGGCCTCGTGCCCATCGGCGGCGACCGCGTCGCGATCGGGTTCGCCGGGCTGGTCGACGGACCGCTCGACGCCCCCGGCGCACGCGAGGAGGCGCTGCGGCGCGCGGCGGCCTGCGGATACCTGGGAGCGGCACGATGAGCATCGATCCGCACGAGTACGCCTCCGTGCACGGCCCGCGCGCCGGCGACCGGGTCAGGCTCGGTGACTCCGGGCTGATCGTCCGGGTCGAGTCGGACGCCCAGAAGCCGGGCGACGAGTTCCTCGCCGGATTCGGCAAGACCGCCCGCGACGGAATCCACCTCAAGGCCGCCGCCGTCCGGGAGACCTGCGATGTCGTGATCAGTAACGTGCTGGTCATCGACGCCGTGCAGGGCATCCGGAAGGTCTCGATCGGTATCCGCGAGGGCCGCATCTCCTCGATCGGCCGGGCCGGGAACCCGGACACCCTCGACGGTGTGGACGTCGTCGTCGGCACCGGCACGTCCATCGTGTCCGGTGAGGGCATGATCGCCACGGCCGGCGCGGTCGACACCCATGTCCATCTGCTCTCGCCGCGGATCATGGAGGCCTCGCTCGCCTCCGGCGTCACCACGATCATCGGCCAGGAGTTCGGCCCGGTCTGGGGCGTCGGCGTCAACTCGCCGTGGGCCCTGCGCCACGCCTTCAACGCGTTCGACGCCTGGCCGGTCAACATCGGCTTCCTGGGCCGCGGTTCCTCCTCGCACCAGGCGCCGCTCGTCGAGGCGCTCGCCGAGGGCGGGGCCTGCGGCTTCAAGGTCCACGAGGACATGGGCGCGCACACCCGCGCCCTGGACACCGCGCTGCGCGTCGCCGAGGAGTACGACGTCCAGGTGGCCCTGCACAGCGACGGGCTGAACGAGTGCCTGTCGGTCGAGGACACCCTGCGCGTCCTGGAGGGGCGCACCATCCACGCCTTCCACATCGAGGGCTGCGGCGGCGGCCACGTCCCCAACGTGCTCAAGATGGCGGGCGTGCCGAACGTCATCGGCTCCTCCACCAACCCCACCCTGCCCTTCGGCCGGGACGCGGTCGCCGAGCACTACGGGATGATCGTCTCCGTTCACGACCTGAAGACGGACCTGCCGGGTGACGCCGCCATGGCCCGTGACCGGATCAGGGCCGGGACGATGGGCGCCGAGGACGTGCTGCACGACCTCGGCGCCATCGGGATCACCTCGTCCGACGCCCAGGGCATGGGACGGGCCGGCGAGACCGTCCGCCGCACCTTCGCCATGGCCGGGAAGATGAAGGCCGAACTCGGGCCGATGGAGGGCGACGGGCCGGGCGACGACAACGCCCGCGTGCTGCGGTACATCGCCAAGCTCACCGTCAACCCGGCCATCGCCCACGGCCTCGCGCACGAGATCGGTTCCATCGAGACGGGGAAGCTCGCCGACATCGTGCTGTGGCGCCCCGAGTTCTTCGGGGCCAAGCCGCAGCTGGTGCTCAAGTCCGGCTTCCCGGCGTACGGGGTCACCGGTGACCCGAACGCCGCCACCGACACCTGTGAACCCCTGGTGCTGGGGCCGCAGTTCGGCGCGCACGGGGCGACCGCCGCCGATCTCTCCGTCGCCTTCGTCTCGCAGGCCGCCACCCAGCTGGGCGCGGACGCCATGCCGACCCGGCGCCGGCGCGTGGGCGTCCGCGGCACCCGCGGCATCGGCCCCGCCGACCTGCGCCTCAACTCCCGTACCGGAGCGGTCGACGTGGACGCGCGCAGCGGGCTCGTCACCCTGGACGGCGACCCGCTGAGCTCGGAGCCCGCCGACTCGGTCTCCCTCAACCGGCTCTACTTCCTGTAAGGACCTGTGCTCCCATGACCTTCCGCATGCCCCCCGAGTGGGCCCCGCACGAACGCACCTGGATGGCCTGGCCCGGCCCCAACCCCACCTTCGAGACCGCGGCCGAACTCGACGAGGCCCGCCGCGCCTGGGCCCGCGTCGCCCGGGCCGTCCGCCGCTTCGAACCCGTCACGATGGTCGTCGGCCCCGGCCAGGAGGACAGCGCCCGCGCCCTCCTCGGCCCGGACGTGGAGCTGGCCGTGCGCCCGCTCGACGACGCCTGGATGCGCGACATCGGCCCCACCTTCGTCACCGACGGCAGCGAACTGGCCGCCGTCGACTGGACGTTCAACGGCTGGGGCGCCCAGGACTGGGCCCGCTGGGACCACGACCGGCACATCGCCCGCTCGGTCGCCGCTCTCGCCGGTGTCCCGGTGCACAGCTCGCCGCTGGTCAACGAGGGCGGTGCCATCCACGTGGACGGGGAGGGCACCGTCCTGCTCACCGAGACCGTCCAGCTCGGCAGGGAGCGCAACCCCGGCTGGACCCGCGAGCAGGTCGAGGCCGAGGTGCACGCGCGCCTGGGCACCGAGAAGGCGATCTGGCTGCCCCGGGGGCTGGCGGGCGACTACGGCACGTACGGCACCCTCGGCCATGTCGACATCGTCGCGGCCTTCGCCCGCCCCGGCACCGTCGTCGCCCACGTCCAGCCGGACCCGGCCCATCCGGACCACGAGATCACCCGGGAGACGGTCCGCGTGCTGCGCGCCGCGACCGACGCGAAGGGGCGGCCGCTGGAGGTCGTGGAGGTCCCGGCACCCACCGTGCTGCGGGCCGGCGGGGAGTGGGTCGACTACTCCTACATCAACCACTACCTCTGCAACGGCGGCGTCGTCCTGTGCGCCTTCGGCGATCCGCGCGACGAGCTCGCCGCCGGAATCTTCCGCCGCCTCTTCCCCGGCCGTACGGTGACACTCGTCGACGCCCGCGCGATCTTCGCCGGGGGCGGCGGCATCCACTGCATCACCCAGCAGCAGCCGAAGGTCTGAACCGTGCCCCCCGCCCCGCGCCGCCGCAACACCGCCCCGCCCCGCGAGGACGTGCTCGCCGCCGTCATGGCCACCGTCGCCGCCCGCGGCCTCGACGGCCTCACCATGGCCGGGCTCGGCCGCGAGGTCGGCATGAGCAGCGGCCACCTCCTCTACTACTTCCGCACCAAGGACGAGCTGCTGCTGCGGACCCTGGAGTGGAGCGAGGACCGGCTCGGGGCCGAGCGGCGCCGGCTGCTGTCGCGGCCGGGCACGGTCCGTGAGCGGCTCGACGCGTACATCGGTCTCTACCTGCCCGACGGCCACCGCGACCCGCACTGGACGCTCTGGCTGGAGGTCTGGAACCGCTCGCGCGACGCCGACGACGACGCCCGGGCCCGGCAGGCCGCGATCGAGGGGGCCTGGCACCGCGACCTGGTGGCGCTGCTCGCCGAGGGGGCCTCGCGCGGGGAGTTCCGCCCGGTGGACGCCGACCGCGTCGCCACCCGGCTGCGCGCCCTCCTGGACGGCTTCAGCGTCCATGTGGCGGTCGGCCTCCCGGGCACCGGCCGGGACCAGGCGCTGTCCCTGGTCCGGGAGTTCATCGACGACTCGCTGACCGCCGGCGGCTGAGCCTCACCTGTTCGTGAACGCAACGCACGTAAGTACGCGCGATCGTTGCGCCCTGCACCCTTGTTGGACTTCCGGCGGTTCGGGCACGGTGGCCAACCATGGGACGAGAGCAGTGGAAGAAAATCTGGGTCGGCTCGGCCGGCAACATGGTCGAGTGGTTCGACTGGTTCGTGTACGCGACCTTCGCGGTCTACTTCGCGGACTCGTTCTTTCCCGAAGGCAACGAGACCGCCAACCTCATGAACACCATGGGCATCTTCGCCGTCGGCTTCTTCATGCGGCCGGTCGGCGGCTGGCTGCTCGGCCGGATCGGTGACCGCAAGGGCCGCAAGGCCGCGCTCACCCTGACCGTCACCCTCATGTCGGCCTCCGCGATCCTCATCGCGATCGCGCCGACCTACGACGTCGCCGGGTACGGCGGCGTCGCCGTGCTGATGCTGGCGCGGCTGCTCCAGGGGCTGTCCGTCGGCGGCGAGTACGCGGCCAGCGCCACGTACCTCACCGAGGCCTCCGCGCCGGAGAAGCGCGGCTTCGCCTCCAGCTTCCAGTACGTGTCCATGACCGCGGGACAGCTCGTCGGCCTCGGCCTGCAGATCGTCCTGCAGCGCAACATGTCCGAGGCGGCCCTGCACAGCTGGGGCTGGCGCATCCCGTTCGTCGTCGGCGCGCTGGGTGCCGCCATCGTGTTCTACCTGCGCCGCTCCATGCTGGAGACCGAGGTGTACGCCGAGTCGGGCGCCGCCGAGCAGCAGGACCGCGGCACGCTGAAGGTGCTCTGGCAGCACCGGCGCGAGGCGTTCCTGGTGATGGCCCTGACCATGGGCGGGACCGTCGCCTACTACACGTACACGACCTATCTGACGAAGTTCCTCTCCAAGAGCGCCGGCATGGACAAGTCGACCGCCTCGCTCGTCAGCTTCTGCGCGCTGTTCGTCTTCATGTGCGTCCAGCCGCTGGCCGGGATGCTCTCCGACCGGATCGGCCGCCGCCCGCTGCTGATCACCTTCGCGGTCGGCTCGACCTTCCTGACCGTGCCGATCATGACGATGCTCAAGCACGCCGACACCTTCTGGCCCGCCTTCGGGCTCGCGCTGCTGGCGCTGCTGGTGATCACCGGATACACCTCCATCAACGCCTGTGTGAAGGCCGAGCTGTTCCCGACGGGCATCCGCGCCCTGGGCGTCGGTCTCTCGTACGCCGTCGCCAACGCGCTGTTCGGCGGCACCGCCGAGTACGTGGCGCTGTGGTTCAAGAACGCCGGGATCGAGTCCGGCTTCTACTGGTACGTGGCCGGCTGCGCCGCGGTCTCCCTGGTCGTCTACCTGACGATGCGCGAGACCCGCGACATCGACCTGAACCGGGTCGCCGCCGGGCGTTCCGGCGAGCAGGCGGCACCGGCCGGGGCGACGAGCGTCACGCCCGCATCCTGAGACGGGGCGGAGCACGGAGGCGGTCCTGTGCCAGACTGCCTCCGTGTCCTCGTTCGTCATGATTATTGGCAACAGGCGCGCCGGTCCGCAGTGACCGTCCCGTACCACCATGTACGGCACGGCCACCGTGCCCCAGACCCGCGCGCAGACCTCTCGCACCCGCGAGGGGTTTTTTGTTTTCCGGCCCTCACCACGGACCGGGACGAGGCGCGCGGGATGATGGGGGCAAGTGGAATCAGATCGTCCGGATCCACTCATCCGACAGGAGTCAGACCAGCATGACCACCAAGGCCAAGCCCAGCGACGACAGTTTCCATGTCTTCGACACCACGCTGCGCGACGGTGCCCAGCGTGAAGGCATCAACCTGACGGTCGCGGACAAGCTGACCATCGCCCGGCACCTGGACGACTTCGGCGTCGGTTTCATCGAGGGCGGCTGGCCGGGCGCCAACCCCCGCGACACCGAGTTCTTCGCCCGCGCGCGCCAGGAGATCGAGTTCAGGAACGCCGAGCTGGTCGCCTTCGGCGCGACCCGCCGGGCCGGCGGCAAGGCGTCCGAGGACCCGCAGGTCAAGGCGCTGCTGGAGTCGGGCGCCCCGGTGATCACCCTGGTCGCCAAGTCGCACGACCGCCATGTGGAGCTCGCCCTGCGCACCACGCTGGAGGAGAACCTGGAGATGGTCCGCGACACCGTCTCCCACCTCCGCGAACAGGGCCGCCGGGTCTTCGTCGACTGCGAGCACTTCTTCGACGGCTACCGCGCCAACCCCGAGTACGCCAAGTCCGTCGTCAAGGCCGCGTCCGAGGCCGGCGCCGACGTCGTCATCCTCTGCGACACCAACGGCGGGATGCTCCCCGCCCAGGTCCAGGCCGTCGTCGCCACCGTCCTGGCCGACACCGGCGCCCGCCTCGGCATCCACGCCCAGGACGACACCGGCTGCGCCGTCGCCAACACCCTGGCCGCCGTCGACGCGGGCGCCACCCATGTCCAGTGCACCGCCAACGGCTACGGCGAGCGGGTCGGCAACGCCAACCTCTTCCCCGTCGTCGCCGCGCTGGAGCTGAAGTACGGCAAGACCGTGCTGCCCGAGGGCGCGCTCGCCGACATGACCCGCGTCTCGCACGCCATCGCCGAGGTCGTCAACCTCACGCCGTCCACCCACCAGCCCTACGTCGGAGTCTCGGCGTTCGCGCACAAGGCCGGGCTGCACGCCTCCGCGATCAAGGTCGACCCGGACCTGTACCAGCACATCGACCCCGCACTGGTCGGCAACACCATGCGGATGCTCGTCTCCGACATGGCGGGCCGCGCCTCCATCGAGCTCAAGAGCCAGGAGCTCGGGATCGACCTCGGCGGCGACCGCGAGCTGATCGGCCGCGTCGTCGAGCGGGTCAAGGAGCGCGAGCTGAAGGGCTACACCTACGAGGCGGCCGACGCCTCCTTCGAGCTGCTGCTGCGCGCCGAGGCCGAGGGGCGGGTACGCCGGTACTTCCGCACCGAGTCCTGGCGCGCCATCGTCGAGGACCGCCCCGACGGGACGCACGCCAACGAGGCGACCGTGAAGCTGTGGTCCAAGGGCGAGCGGATCGTCGCCACGGCCGAGGGAAACGGCCCGGTCAACGCGCTGGACCGGGCGCTGCGCGTCGCCCTGGAGCGGATCTACCCGCAGCTCGCCAAGCTGGAGCTGATGGACTACAAGGTCCGCATCCTGGAGGGCCGCACCGGCACCGACTCCACCACCCGCGTCCTGATCACCACGGGCGACGGCACCGGCGACTGGGCGACCGTGGGGGTCGCCGAGAACGTCATCGCCGCGTCCTGGCAGGCGCTGGAGGACGCGTACACCTTCGGGCTGCTGCGCGCGGGGATCGAGCCGACCGAGTAGCACGGACGCACCCGGACCGCGGGCCGGCTCTCCGGCCCGCGGTCCAGGTGCGTGCGGGCAGCTACCCCAGGTGCCACTTCTGGTTGGCCGCCCCGGTGCACGTCCAGATCTGGGTGCGCGCCCCGTTCGCCGTCGACTGGCCGGTCACGTCGAGGCACTTGCCGGCGGCCGTGTTGACGACGTCGCCCGTTGAAGGGTTGTACGTCCAGCGTTGCGCGGCGGAGCCGTTGCAGGTGTACAGCTGCACCTTCGCCCCGTTCGCCGTCGAGCCCGAGGTCACGTCCAGGCAGGCGCCGAGCGTGCGGACCGAGCCGTCGCCCTGGACGGTCCAGCGCTGGTTGGCCGCTCCCGTGCAGTCCCAGATCTGCACCGGCGTGCCGTCGGCGCCGGTGTTGCCCGTCGCGTCCAGGCACTTGCCGCCGGAGCCGGACAGGGCGCCCGATGCGGACTGTGCGCCCGACTGCGTCCCCGACCAGGTGAAGGTCGCCGAAGTGCGCCCGGGCAGCGAGTAAGTGAACTTCTGGCCACCCCAGTTGACCGTCACCTGCTGGGTCTGGCCGCCGCCGTTGTACGCGATCAGTGCCTTCGAGCCGTCCGGGTTGCGCCAGGCGACGTTGGGCACGGTGGAACTGGCGGTGGAGGCGATCCGGGAGGCTCCCGGGCGGACGAACTTGGTCAGGTGGCCCATCGTGTAGTACTCGACGGTGTAGTCGACCTGCCCGCTCCGGCTGTCCCCGTCGTGCACGGTGATCAGCCCGTCGCAGGTGCCGCAGCCGCCGTTGTGCGGGCCACGGTTCTGATCCACCGCGAGGGACCACTTGGTCACCGACTTCGCCCAGTTGCGGGTGTAATCGATGATGTTGGTCATGTCCTCGCGCTGCTGGTCGGCGACCCAGGTGCCGCCGGAGTGCTCCGTCTGGAACGCGTCCGTCGTCGGGTACTGGTCGTGGACCGTCGTCTGCTTGGTGACGTCACCGCCGTAGCCGTGCCAGGCCACCCCGCCGAAGTTGGGGTGGTTGCGCACCGCCGCGTCGTCCACGGTGGCCGCGGCGTACGCGTCGTAGGTGTCCCAGTTCCAGTCGTGCGCCAGCACCTTGGTCGCCAGGCCGGCCGATGCCAGCTTGGGCAGCAGCTCGCTCTTGGTGAAATAGGCCAGGCCGGAGCCGTTCCAGCTCATCGAGGGGTAACCGCCGCAGCACGTCGGCTCGTTCTGCGCGGTGACGTAGTCGACCGGCACGCCCTGGTCCCGGTAGGCCTGGAGGTACTTCACGAAGTAGTCGGCGTAGGCGCCGTAGTTCTCCGCCTTCAGCCAGCCGCCGTTCAGCTGGCCGTTGTCCTTCATCCAGGCCGGGGCGGTCCACGGCGAGGCCACCGTCGTCAGCGCCGGGTTGAGCTGCCTGGCCTGTTTCGTCAGCGGCAGCACGTCCTCCAGATCGTGTGCGATCGAGAAGTTCGCCAGCGACGGGTCGCTCTGCCCGGCGGGCATGTCGTCGTACGTGTAGCCGTACCGCGCCAGGTCCGAACCGCCCATCGGATTGCGTACGAACGAGAGCCCGATGCCCTCCGTGGGGGAGAAGAGCTTCTTCATCGTGGCGTCCCGGGTCGCCTGGCTCAGCGCCCCGCTGCTCTTCATCAGGTACGCGGCGGTGTCGGTGAACGAGGCGCCGCCGCCTGTGAAGGTCTGGTAGGTGGTGTTCTCGTCGACCGTGATGTTCGTGCCGCCACCGCCGTTCCCCGCGCCGAAGGCGACCGGCGTCTGGGCCTCCAGGCCCCGGGTGACATGGCGGCCGCCCGCGTCGTCCGTGGTGGTCAGGGCGATGTTCACCGTCTCGCCCGCGGCCTGCGCGGTGCCGGACGAGAGTCCGGTGAGCCCGGCGGTCGCGAGCACGGCGGCGAGCAGCGCCCTCGCCGCCCTTCCTGATCGGATCATGGCTGATGCCTTCCTCGGCGGGAGCGTGGGGATCGTGCCGTCGGACGAGACGGGAGTGAACTGCTCTTACGTGCCCACGTCAAGAGGATGCGCGTTCAGGAATTGAACGCAAGGGCGTTCCTGGCCGCTCCGAGGATGGGTACGGACCAATCTCGACGTGAAGTATTGACGGCTCTGTTCCAGCGGGGTTAACTCACGCCACCAACGCCGGTACCGGTTCCGGAACCGGTTGCGGTACCGGTTCCACAGCCGGCCGTTCGCTCTGTCCGTTGTGTCCCTGGAGGCCCCCGATGCGAGTCACCATCGCTGATGTCGCCCGCGAGGCCGGCGTCAGCAAGACGACCGTGTCCCGGGTCATCAACACCAAGGGCGAAGTGGACGGTTCGACGGCTGCCCGTGTTCGTGAAGTGATCGCACAGCTCGGCTACGTGCCCAGCTCGGGCGCCGTCGGTCTGGCCCGCGGCAGCAGCCGCACCGTCGGCATGCTGGTGCCCTCGCTGACCTGGCCGTGGATGGGCGAGGTACTGCAGGGCGTCGTCGACACCGTCGAGGCCGCCGACTACGGGCTGCTGCTCTTCACCTGCAACCGCGGGGCCGAGTCCGTGGAGCGCTTCACCAGCCAGGTGTCGGCGCGCGCCTTCGACGGACTGGTCGTCGTCGAACCCGAGAACACCCTCGACCACCTCACCGCACTGCACCGCGGCGGCCTGCCGATCGTGCTGATCGACGATCGCGGCCACCACCCCGAATTCCCCTCCGTCGTGACCACCAACCACGAAGGAGGCGCGTCGGCCGCCCGCCATCTGCGGGCTGCCGGCCGCACCAGGCCGCTGGTCATCACCGGCCCCCAGGACTTCGGCTGCGTACGCGACCGGCTGGCGGGGTTCGTCTCCGTCCTGCCCACCGAGCTCGTCTTCCGCGGGGACTTCACCGAACGCTGCGGCCGCGTCGCCGTGGAGGAACTCCTGGCCTCCGGCGCGGAGTTCGACTCGGTCTTCGCGCACAACGACATCACCGCGGCAGGTGTGCTGCGGGCGCTGCGCGCCGCGGGGCGCACCGTGCCCGGCGACATCGCGGTGGTCGGCTTCGACGACATCCCGATGGCCGAGCACACCGAACCGCCCCTGACCACCGTGCGCCAGCCCACCCGGCAGATGGGTGAGACGGCCGCACGGATGCTGCTCTCCCACCTCGGCGGCACACCGGTACCCGACGCACCGGTCGTGCTGCCCACCGAACTGGTCGTGCGCCACTCGGCGCCCTAGCGGCGGGCCCCCGGCCCGTCCGCACCCGCACCACCCGTACCGCCCGTACCCGGCGCGCCGAGCGCTGCCCGTTTCCGGATCTCCCAGACCCGCCAGTCCCTCCTGGAGTCGCCATGTCCGCACGCCGTCACCACACGCTCAGAGCGGTCGCGCTCGCCACCGCGGTGGTCGCGCTCGCCGCCGGATGCTCGTCAGCCAACTCGAACAACAAGAAGGGCGGCAGCGGCGCCTCCGGTGTCCTGAACATCGGCAAGCCGGACGGGCCGCAGACGAACAACAGCAACCCGTTCCTGAACACCTCGGCCGGCGCCACCCTCGGCTACCGCTTCATGATCTACGAGCCGCTGGCGATGGTGAGCCAGATCCGGCCCACCGCCAAGGCCGACCCGTGGCTCGCGTCGGACTGGCAGTGGGAGCTCAACTTCACCAAGCTCACCTTCACCCTGGACGGCAAGGCGAAGTGGGCCGACGGCAAGCCGGTGACCGCGGACGACGTGGCGTACACCTTCAACCTGCTGAAGAAGCACCCGGCGCTCAACGGTGACGGCATCGCGTACGACGGGGTCGAGGTCCAGGGCAAGAAGGTCGTTCTGACCTTCGAGGACTCGCAGTACGTCAACCAGAACAAGATCCTTCAGCAGTTCGTCGTGCCCAAGCACATCTGGGAAGGCGTCAAGAACCCGGAGACCTGGCCCAACCGCACGCCCGTCGGCTCGGGCCCGTACAAGCTCAAGACGTTCACCCCGCAGACCACCACGCTGACCGCCACGCCCACGTACTGGAAGGGCGAGACGAAGGTCAAGGAGCTGCGCTACAGCACGTACAACGACAACAACGCCGCCACCACCGCGCTGGCCAGCGGCAAGCTCGAGTGGTCGTTCGTCTTCATGCCGGACTACAAGAAGCTGTTCATCGCCAAGGACCCGAAGAACCACAAGCTGTGGTTCCCCTCCGGGCTCGGCATCCACGGCCTCTGGTTCAACACCACCCGTAAGCCGTTCGACAACCCGGCGCTGCGCAAGGCCATGGCGATGGTCGTCGACCGCAACGCCATCTACACCCAGGCCGAGGCGACGCTCTACCCGGAGATCACCAGCCCCACCGGCATTCCGCTGCCGGCCGGCCAGTCCTTCATCGCCCCCGAGTACAAGAGCGCCACGACGAAGCCTGACGTCGAGGGCGCCAAGAAGGTCCTGGAGAAGGCCGGCTTCACGCTCAGCGGCGGTGTGCTGAAGGACCCGAGCGGCAAGGCGGTGAAGCTCACCTTCACCGACCCGGCGGGCTGGAACGACTACATCACGGGTCTGTCGATCATCAAGGACAACATCAAGAAGATCGGCATCGAGGCCAAGGTCAAGACGCAGACCGCCGACGCCTGGGGCGCGGACGTCGCCAACGGCAACTTCGACGCCACCCTGCACTGGACCAACAGCGGCGCCACCCCCTACGACATGTACCAGAACATCATGGACGGCGCGCTGCTCCAGCCGATCGGCAAGGCCTCCCAGCTCGGCAACTTCGGCCGCTTCAAGAGCCCCGAGGCCACCGAGGCGCTCAAGGACTTCGCCAACGCCACGACCGACACCGCCCGCACCGCCGCCATGAACACCCTCCAGAAGATCATGGTCGAGGAGGCGCCGATGATTCCCACCGCCGCCGCCCCCATCGGGGCCGAGTACTCCACCAAGAACTGGGTGGGCTGGCCCACCGAGGCCGACCCGTACGCCGACCCGCAGCACACCCAGCGCTCGGCGCTGGAAGTCGTGCTGAAGCTCAAGCCGTCGAAGTAGGGCCGTCGGCCTCACACCCCAGGGATCCAGGTACCGGCCATGTCTGAACAGCTCGAAAAGAACCACGTCGTGCTCGAAGCACGCGGAGTCACCAAACACTTCGCCGTGCGGCGCACCGGCCGCGATCTCCTCGCGGGCAAGCGCCGTACCGTCCACGCCGTCGACGACGTCTCGCTGCAACTGCGGCGCGGCACCGTCACGGCACTGGTGGGGGAGTCGGGCTCCGGGAAGTCCACCGTCGCCAGACTGCTCGCGCAGCTGTATCCGCTCACCAAGGGCGAGATCCACTTGGGCGGCCAGCCGGTGAAGGCCGGACGTGGCCGGTCCTTCCGCAGTTACGTACGCCGGGTCCAGCTCATCTTCCAGGACCCGTTCGCCTCGCTGAACCCGGTGCACACCGTGCGCTACCACCTCACCCGTGCCCTGAAGATCCACGGCCGGGCGGGCAGCGGCGAGGCGGAACTGGAACAGAACCTGACAGCTCTGCTGAACCGCGTCCAGCTGACTCCTCCTCATCAGTATCTGGACAAGTTCCCGCACGAGCTGTCGGGCGGTCAGCGCCAGCGCGTGGCCATCGCCCGCGCGCTCGGCGCCGACCCCCAGGTCCTCCTCGCCGACGAGCCCGTCTCGATGCTGGATGTCTCGATCCGGCTCGGAGTGCTCAACCTGCTCAAGGACCTCAAGGACCGCATGCACCTCGCGATCCTCTACATCACCCACGACATCGCGTCCGCCCGCTACTTCGCGGACTCCACGCTCGTGATGTACGCGGGCCGGATCGTGGAGGGCGGTGACAGCGAGACCGTCACCCAGCGCCCCGCGCACCCCTACACCCAGCTGCTGATCGCCTCGGCTCCCGACCCCGACCGGGTCGTCGACGAGGAGGAGCAGGAGGAGACCGGCAGCGGCGAGCCCCCGTCGCTCATCGACCCGCCGGCCGGCTGCCGCTTCCACCCCCGCTGCCCCAAGGCGATGGAGCGCTGCCGCACCGAACTCCCGCCGCGCTTCGACCTGGCCGACGGCCAGTGGGCCGCCTGCTGGCTGTACGACGGCACCGGCGCCGCCCGCACCGACGACCACGAGAAGGAGGCTGCGAAGTGAAGTTCCTGCTCCAACGGCTCGCCTTCTACCTGGTCACGGCCTGGGCCGCCATCACGATCAACTTCCTCATTCCGCGCATGATGCCCGGTGACCCCGTCCAGTCGCTCATCGCCCGCTTCCAGGGCCAGCTGGACACCAACGCCATCGCCTCGCTCAAGGCCCTGTTCGGCCTCGACAAGAAGCAGTCGATCTGGGAGCAGTACACCGACTACTGGTCGCACCTGCTCCACGGCGACCTCGGGCTCTCCTTCACCTTCTTCCCGACGCCGGTCAGCGAGGTCATCGCCCAGTCGCTGCCCTGGACCCTCGCCCTCGTCGGCATCACCACGCTGATCAGCTTCGTGCTCGGCACCGGCATCGGGGTCTTCACCGGCTGGCGGCGCGGCTCCTGGATGGACAGCCTGCTGCCCGTCACCACCTTCATCTCCGCCATCCCGTACTTCTGGCTCGGACTGATCGCCATCTCGCTGTTCGCGGTGAAGTGGCCGCTGTTCCCGGCCGACGGCGGCTACGACAACTCGCTGGTGCCCGCCTTCGACTGGCCGTTCATCTCCAGCGCGCTGTACCACGGGGTGCTGCCCGGGTTCACGATCGTCCTCAGCGCCGTGGCCGGCTGGATCCTCGGCATGCGCAACATGATGGTGACGGTGTCCAGCGAGGACTACGTCATGGTCGCCCAGGCCAAGGGCCTCTCCGAGCGCCGGGTGATGTTCGGTTACGCGGCACGCAACGCCATCCTGCCCAACATCTCCGGCTTCGCCCTCTCGCTCGGCTTCATCGTCGGCGGCACGCTCCTGGTGGAGATGGTCTTCTCCTACCCGGGCATCGGCTACCAGCTCTTCCAGGGCGTCGGCGCCAAGGACTATCCCCTCATGCAGGGCATCTTCCTCATCATCACGCTCTCCGTCCTCGCGGCGAACCTCCTCGCCGACGTCCTCTACATGCTCCTCGACCCCCGTACCCGAAGGGAGGCCTAGGACACATGGCTGTCACCGCCACAGAGGTCGCCGTACTCGACGCGATCGAGACCCCGGCCGCAAGCAAGCGCAGGTTCCGCTTCCTGCGCGGACGCAAGACCGTCGTCGGACTGTGCATCCTGCTCTTCTTCGTGCTGATCGCCGTCATCGGCCCGTGGATCGCCCCGTACGACCCCGACACGATGGGCAACGAACTGCTCCAGCCGCCCTCCGGATCCCACTGGTTCGGGACCACGCAGACCGGTCAGGACGTGCTCTCGCAGATCCTCGTCGGCACTCGCGGCGTCCTGGTCGTCGGCTTCATAGCGGGCATCCTCGCCACGATCCTCTCCGTGCTCATCGGGGTCAGCGCCGGCTTCCTCGGCGGCACCGCCGACGAGGTGCTCTCGCTGCTCTCCAACGTCTTCCTCGTCATCCCCGGACTGCCGCTGATCATCATCATCGCCAGCTTCGTCACCGACACCGGCGACCTCCTGATCGCGGGCGTCATCGCCCTCACCTCCTGGGCCTGGGGCGCCCGGGTGCTCCGCGCCCAGACGCTCTCGCTTCGCCGCCGGGACTACGTCGAGGCGGCCCGGGCCACCGGTGAGTCGACCTGGCGGATCATCCTCTTCGAGGTGATGCCCAACCTGACCGCCGTCATCGCCTCGGGCTTCGTCGGCACGGTCATCTTCGCGATCCTCTCCGAGATCACGCTCGCCTTCATCGGCGTCGCCGACATCTCGAACTGGAACTGGGGCACCGTGCTCTTCTGGGCGCAGTCCAACCAGGCACTCGCCCAGGGCGCCTGGTGGTGGTTCGTCCCCGCGGGGCTCTGCATCGCGCTGCTCGGCATGTCGCTCGCCCTCATCAACTTCGGCATCGACGAATTCGTCAACCCGCGCCTGCGCACCGAGACCGGCGGCTCCCGGAAGGTCCGCATGCGCGTCGGCTTCACCCCCGTGGCCCGTACGGGCACCTCCGAGAAGGAGCCCCGCTCATGAGCGAGCCCGTCCTCACCATCAGCGGCCTCAACGTGGACTACGGGACCGGGTCCGACGCCGTGCACGCCCTGCGCGACATCGACCTCACCCTGCACCGGGGCGAAGTCCTCGGCCTCGCGGGCGAGTCGGGCTCCGGCAAGTCCACCCTGGCCTACGCCGTCACCCGGCTGCTCTCCCCGCCCGGCGTCATCACCGGCGGCGAGGTCCACTACCACCAGCGCGACGGCCAGAAGCTCGACCTGCTGACCCTGTCGGCACCCGAGCTCCGCGCCTTCCGCTGGCAGGAGCTGTCGATCGTCTTCCAGGGCGCGATGAACTCCCTGAACCCGGTCCACACGGTCCACAGCCAGCTCACCGACGTACTCCAGGCCCACCGCCCGGAGATGCGGAAGGCGGCACGGACCGCGCGGGCCAGGGAGCTGCTGAACCTCGTCGGCATCTCCGCCGACCGGCTCGGCGCCTATCCGCACCAGCTGTCCGGCGGCATGCGCCAGCGCGTGATGATCGCGATGGCGCTCGCGCTGGAACCCGAGATCGTCATCATGGACGAGCCCACCACCGCACTCGACGTCGTCATGCAGCGCCAGATCCTGCGCCAGCTCGTCAGGCTCCGCGAGGAGCTCGGCTTCTCGGTCGTCTTCATCACGCACGACATCTCGCTCCTCATCGAGTTCTCCGACCGGATCGCGATCATGTACGGCGGCCGGATCGTCGAGGAGGCCGGCGCGTCCGAGATCTACCGCGACCCCCACCACCCGTACAGCGACGGACTGCTGCACTCCTTCCCCGCGCTGCACGGACCCCGCCGCGAGCTCAGCGGCATCCCCGGTTCGCCCCCGCACCTGTCCGCGATGCCGGCCGGCTGCGCCTTCCACCCCCGCTGCGCCAAGAAGGTCGAGGCCTGCGACAGCCACGTCCCGGTGCTCGCCGCCCCGGACGGGAGCGACGGCTCGCGCTCGGTGGCCTGCTGGCTCCACCGGGAGGCCCCGGCCCCCGCAGTCGCCCGTTCGTAGCGACATACGCACCGCACACCACAGGAGAACCATGAACCTCGTCACCCCCCAGGCCTACGCCCGCGAGATCGCCGCCCAGGCCGTACCCGGTCTGCCCGCCGACTTCCGCTGGGGCGTCGCCACAGCCGCGTACCAGATCGAGGGCGCGGCGGCCGAGGACGGCAGAACGCCGTCCATCTGGGACACGTACAGCAGGGTGCCGGGCATGGTCGTCCGCGGTGAGAACGGCGACGTGGCCTGCGACCACTACCACCGGATGCCCGAGGACGTCGCGCTGATCGCCGACCTGGGCGTCGACACCTACCGCTTCTCGCTGGCCTGGCCCCGCATCCAGCCGGGCGGCCGCGGCCCCGCCAACGCCAAGGGTCTGGACTTCTACAAGCGCCTGGTCGACGAGCTCGACGCCAAGGGCGTCACCCCGTGGATCACCCTCTACCACTGGGACCTGCCGCAGGAGCTGGAGGACGCGGGCGGCTGGCCGGCCCGCGACACCGCCTACCGCTTCGCCGAGTACGCCGCCCTCGCCTACGACGCCCTGGGCGACCGGGTGAAGCACTGGACCACGCTGAACGAGCCGTGGTGCTCGGCGATGCTCGGATACGCCTACGGCGCCCAGGCCCCCGGCCGGAAGAACCTCGGCGAGGCGATCCACGCCGTCCACCACCTGCTGCTGGGCCACGGCCTCGCCTCGCAGTACCTGCGGGAGCAGGCCGACGCCCGCGGCAACGAGCTCGAACTCGGCATCACCCTCAACCTCGGGACCGCCACCCCGGAGACCGACAGCCACGAGGACGCCGAGGCGGCCCGCCGCGCCGACGGGCTCGGTGCCCGTCTCTACCTGGATCCCGTCGTCAAGGGCGCCTACCCCGAGGACATCGTCACCGACCTCGCCGCCCAGGGCATCGAACTCCCCGTCCACGAAGGCGACCTGGCCGTCATCGCGACCCCGCTGGACGTCCTCGGCGTCAACTTCTACCGCGGCACGCTGTTCTCCGGCGTGACCGAGGACGGCGCGACGACGGACGCCGAAGGGCTGCCCGTCACCCGGGTCGTGGAGCGCGAGCTGCCCCGTACCGCCATGGACTGGGAGATCACCCCCACGGCCCTCACCGACCTGCTGGTCCGTCTGGAGAAGGACTACGCCCTCCCGACGGTCATCACCGAGAACGGTGCCGCGTTCGACGACACCGTCTCCGCGGACGGCGAGATCCACGACGCCGACCGCACCACCTATCTCGCCGACCACATCGCCGCCGTCGCCGACGCCCGCGCTCAGGGGGCCGACGTCCGGGGGTACTTCGCCTGGTCGCTGATGGACAACTTCGAGTGGTCCTACGGCTACGACAAGCGATTCGGCATCGTCCGCGTCGACTACGACACGCAGGTGCGGACGCTCAAGGACAGCGCCAAGTGGTACCGCGACACCATCCACCTCACCCGCAACGCGTAGCCGCGCCCGCGCGCGTGGCCGCGCAGCCTCCTTGGATACGAACGGGAGCCCCACCGTGCCCTCTCGTACGACTCTGGCAGCCACCACCGCCGCACTGATCGCCCTCGCCGCCCCCATGGCCTTCGCCGCTCCGGCCGCCCCCCGGCCGGCGGCGCAGGCCGCGGCCTGGGACACCGACCGGGCGGCCGCCGCCCACACCGCCGACCCCGGCGCCGTCACCGCGTCCGGCAGCGAGAACGACGCCACAGGACCGGGGGCCGCCGCCGACGGCAACGGCACCACCCGCTGGTCGAGCAACACCGCCGACGACGCCTGGATCCGGGTGGACCTCGGCGCCACCCTCCGCATCAGCCAGGTCACCCTGGACTGGGAGGCCGCCTACGGCAAGAAGTACGTCCTGGAGGTGTCGAAGAACGGTACCGACTGGACCGCCTTCTACACCGAGGACGACGGCACCGGCGGCAGCGTCACTGCGCACACCTACCCGCAGGAGGTCACCGGACGCTACGTCCGGATGCGCGGCATCCAGCGCGCGACCGCCTGGGGCTACTCCCTGTACTCCTTCAAGGTGTACGGAGGGGAGCAGGCCCCCGCCTCCACGACCCGCACCAACCTGGCCCTGAACCACCCCGCGTACGGCAACCTCTACCAGCACGCCGGCAACTCACCGGCCTTCGTCACCGACGGCGGCTGGCCGGCCGACCTCAAGGCGGACCAGTCGCGCTGGTCCAGCGACTGGAACGCGGACCGCTGGGTCGGCGTCGACCTGGGCGCCACCTCCACGATCGACACCGTCGACCTGTACTGGGAGGCGGCCTACGCCGTCGACTACCGGATCCAGGTCTCCGACGACAACCGCACCTGGCGCACCGTCTACCAGCCGTCCGCCGCCGACGTCGCCGCCCGCCGCGCCGATGTGAAGGCGCCGGGCGAGGCCGCCGGACGCCATGACACGGTCACCCTGCCCACCCCGGCGACCGGGCGCTACGTCCGGATGCTCGGTGTCGAACGCCGCTCGTTCTACAACCCGGCGCCCGCCACCGCCCAGTTCGGCTACTCCCTCTACGAGTTGCAGGTCTGGGGCACCGGAGGCAGCGCCGACGCCGCCTACCCGGCCCTGCCCAAGAACCCCGGCGGCGCCTACAGCACCACCTTCTTCGACGACTTCACCGGCTCGGGGCTGGACCGCTCCAAGTGGCGGGTGGTGCGCACCGGCACGGAGATGGGACCCGTCAACGGCGAGTCGCAGGCCTACGTCGACTCGGCGGACAACATCCGCACCGAGAACGGCGCCCTCGTCCTGGAGTCGAAGTACTGCAAGGCGTGCACCCCCACGCCCAACGGCACCTTCGACTTCACCTCCGGCCGGGTCGACACCAACACCAAGTTCGACTTCACCTACGGCAAGGTCAGCGCCCGTATGAAGCTGCCGGTCGGCGACGGCTTCTGGCCCGCCTTCTGGATGCTCGGCAGCAATGTCGACGACCCGTCCGTCTCCTGGCCCGGCTCGGGCGAGACGGACATCATGGAGAACATCGGCTACGGCGACTGGACCAGCTCCGCCCTGCACGGCCCGGGCTACTCGGCCGACGGCAACATCGGCAAGCAGCAGACGTATCCGAACGGCGGCCGCGCCGACGCGTGGCACACCTACGGCGTCGAGTGGACGCCCGAGGGCATGACGTTCACCGTCGACGACCGGGTCGTCCAGACGACCTCGCGCCAGAAGCTGGAGTCGACCCGCGGCCAGTGGGTCTTCGACCACAACCAGTACGTGATCCTCAACCTGGCCCTCGGCGGCGCCTATCCGGCCGGCTGGAACAAGGTCACCACGCCCTACTGGGGTCTTCCGCAGTCCAGCGTCGACCGGATCGCGCAGGGCGGCATCAAGGCGGAGATCGACTGGGTGCGCGTCGAGCAGAAGAAGTAACCGGCCCGTCCGGCAGAAGCACCCCCGCACCTCAAGGTCACACCCGCACCCCGCGCGCGGCACGGCATCCGCACCCCGCCGTGCCGCGCGCGGTCACCGTACCGAGGAGCCGCACATGCCACCACGCACCCGTCACCGCGCGAGACCCGCGACGGCCGCACTCGCCGCCGCCACCGTCCTCGCCGGCCTGCTCGCCGGCGCGGTCCCCAGCGCGGCGGCGCCCGCCGCGGCCGACGATCCGGCACCCGTGGCCGTCGACCGGTTCGAGGGCGAGGTCCCCTTCGCGAACCAGCCCGCCGAGGGCATCTTCACCTGGGGCGGCGACGCCGACGACCCGCCCGCCCTGGCACTGAAGGAACGCGCGGACGCGCCCGAGGGCGCCAAGGTCCTCGAAGGCACCTACGACATCAGCGGCTACGGCGGACTCAGCCACGACTACGCCGCCGACCGGCCCGCCCACGACTGGTCCGCGCACAAGGGCATCCGGTTCTGGTGGTACGGCCAGAACACCGCACCCCTGCCGCCCGGTTCGGGCAGGAAGATCAGCTTCGAGATCAAGGACGGCGGCGCCCACGGCGAGGCCTCCGAGCTGTGGACCACCTCCTTCACCGACGACTGGGAGGGCTGGCACCAGGTCGAGGTCCCCTTCGCCGACTTCACCTACCGCGGCGACTACCAGCCGGTCGGCGGTATCGACCAGGTACTGGGCCTCAACGAGATGTGGGGCTACGCCCTCACCCTGCCGCCCGGCGCCCCCGGCAAGTTCGCCATCGACGGCATGGAGCTGTACGGCAAGGCGGACGCCGCCCTGAAGGCGAGCGTCGTCACGGACGCGGCCGTCCACCCCGTCACGCAGGGCGCCACCGCGGACATCGACCTCTCCGTCGCCACCACCGGCTCCCTCCCGCTGGACGAGCCCGTGACCGTCGCCTACGAGACCAAGGGCGGCAGCGCGGCATCCGGCACCGACTACACCCCGGTCAGCGGCACGTACACCTTCCCCGCCGGCACGGCTTCCGGCACCGCGCACCGCGTCTCCGTCGACACGAAGAAGATCACCGGATCCGCCTCCGCGAAGACGGTCCCGCTCGAACTCACCGTCACCGGCGCCAGGCCGCCGAAGGAGAACCCGCAGGTCGTCATCGACGCCCACGGGCTGCCCTACCAGAACCCGAAGCTGCCGGTGAAGCAGCGGGTCGCCGACCTGCTCGCCCGGATGTCGCCCGCCGAGAAGGCCGGCCAGATGACCCAGGCCGAGCGCAACGCGCTCAGCTCCCAGGGCGACATCGCCACCTACGACCTCGGTTCGCTGCTCTCCGGCGGTGGCTCCGTCCCGACGCCCAACACCCCGGCCGCGTGGGCGAAGACGGTCGACTCCTACCAGCTGCGCGCCCAGGCGACCCGCTTCCAGATCCCGCTGATCTACGGCGTGGACGCGGTGCACGGCCACAACAACGTGATCGGCTCGACGATCATGCCGCACAACGTCGGTCTCGGCGCGACCCGCGACCCGCGGACCGTCGAGAAGACTGGCGCCGTCACGGCGAACGAGGTGCGCGCCACCGGTATCCCGTGGGACTTCGCCCCCTGCCTCTGCGTCTCGCGCGACGACCGCTGGGGCCGTGCCTACGAGGCGTACGGCGAGGACCCGGCGCTCGTGGAGTCGCTGGAGACGGTGATCCAGGGCATGCAGGGAGCGGCCTCCGGCAAGGACCTGGACCGCAACGACAAGGTGCTGGCGACCGCCAAGCACTACGTGGGCGACGGCGGTACGGAGTACGGCTCCTCCACCACCGGTTCGTACCCGATCGACCAAGGCGTCACCAAGGTCACCCGGCAGGAGCTGGAGGCCGTCCACCTCGCCCCGTTCACCGAGGCCGTCGAGCGCGGGGTCGGCACGGTCATGCCGTCCTACTCCTCGCTCGACATCCTCGGGGACGACGAGGGCCCGGTGAAGATGCACGCCAACGCCGCGATGATCAACGGCGTGCTGAAGGACCGGATGGGCTTCGACGGGTTCGTCATCAGCGACTGGCAGGCCATCGACCAGATCCCCGGCGACTACGCGAGCGACGTCCGCACCTCGGTCAACGCCGGCCTCGACATGATCATGGTGCCGACGGCGTACAAGGACTTCACGAGGACGCTCCAGGACGAGGTCACCGCGGGCCGCATCACCCAGGCCCGGATCGATGACGCGGTCTCCCGCATCCTGACGCAGAAGTTCAGGCTGGGCCTGTTCGAGAAGCCGTACGCCGACACCGCCAACCTCGGCAAGGTCGGCTCGGCCGAACACCGCGCCGTGGCCCGTGAGGCCGCGGCCAAGTCCCAGGTGCTGTTGAAGAACGACGGCGGCGTGCTGCCGCTGAAGTCCTCGCAGAAGGTGTACGTCGCCGGCTCCAACGCCGACGACATCGGTAACCAGGCCGGCGGCTGGACCGTCAGCTGGCAGGGCTCGTCCGGGAACATCACCCCGGGCACCACGATCCTTTCGGCCATGAGGAAGGACGCCGCCTCGGTCACGTACTCCAAGGACGCGTCGGCCGCGACGGACGGCTACGACGTCGGTGTCGTGGTGGTCGGCGAGACCCCGTACGCCGAGGGCATCGGCGACGTCGGCAACGGTCACGACCTGGAACTCTCCGCCGCCGACAAGGCCGCGGTCGACAAGGTGTGCGCCGCGATGAAGTGCGCCGTCCTGATCGTCTCGGGCCGCCCGCAGCTCATCGGCGACCGGCTGGGCGGCATCGACGCGCTGGTGGCCTCCTGGCTGCCGGGCACCGAGGGCGACGGCGTGGCCGACGTGCTCTACGGCAAGCGGGCCTTCACCGGACAGCTCCCGGTCACCTGGCCGAAGTCCGAGGCGCAGCTGCCGATCAACGTGGGCGACGCGGCGTACGACCCGCAGTTCCCCTACGGCTGGGGACTCACCACGCTGAGGAAGCCCCCGGCCGGCGGCGAGCTGACGCTCACCGCGCTGGCGCTGGCCGCCCAGGTGGCGGAGAGGACCGGTCTCGGCCGGACCGAGGTGGGCCGGACCATCGTCGGCCAGGCCCGGCTGCTGGTCCAGCAGAAGGCCGGCGGGAAGCTGACGGAGAAGGTGTCCAAGCCGTTCGCGGACGCCGATCACCTGCTGCTGACCGGTGACCTGACCGGTGCGGTGGCGAAGCTGAGGGCGGCCTACCGGGCCGTCTGAGACGGGGGAGCGGGCGGGCGGCACTGATGCCGCCCGCCCGCTCCCGTGTGCCGTCCGGCTCTCAGGCGGGCTTCCTGGCCATGACGACGACGCCGGGACCGGTGTGCTCGTCCGCGGGGATGCGGAGATCGGCGACCGGGTGCAGTCCGGCCTGCTCGATCAGCTCCACGAACTGCTCCGGGCGCCACTTGTGCGTCGTCCAGCTGACGGGCACACCGCCGTAGGCCTCGGTGCGCACCAGGTCCTCGTCGCCGACATGGGTGGCGGTGATGAAGTGTCCGCCCGGCTTCAGGGCGCGCACGAACCCGGCGAGCACCTGGGGCAGCACGGCACGGGGCAGGTTGAACAGCGACCACCAGCCGAGCACACCGCCGAGCGATGCCTCGGCGAGGTCGAGGTCGGTGGCGGAGGAGACGCTGAAGCGGCACTCCGGGTGCAGCCGGCGCGCGTTCTCGATCATGCGGGGGGAGAGGTCGACGCCGGACACGTCGAGGCCGCGTTCGGCGAGGTAGGCGGTGACCGTTCCGGGGCCGCAGCCGACGTCGAGGACGGGTCCGAGGCCGGTCACGGTGTCGGCGAAGGCGTCGATCGACGCCTTGAGCCAGGGATGGCGGCGGATGTCCCCGATTCCCGTCGTCAGCACCATGTGGGCGTAGTTGTCGGCGACGCGGTCGTAGGACTCGCGGACGGTGTCGAGGTCGGCCGGGCGGTCGACGGAGTGGGCGCGCATCGGCCAAAGATAAGGGGTGGTGGCCCAGTCGGGGCCGCTCGCCCTCAACTTCCGGCCGGTCCCGGTGAGTCGGCGGCGGGGTCCGTGGCGACGCCCCGGAACAGGTGGTCGACCAGCCGGTCGGCGAACTCCGTCGTCAGCGGCTGCGCGGGCATCAGCAGCCGGTGGTAGACGGCTCCCCAGAGCTGGTCGACGATCGTCTCCAGGTCGGCGTCGGCCCGGATCTGGCCCGCGTCGCGGGCGACTGCGAGGCGTTCGACGGCGAGGGCGCGGCGCGGGGTGACGTAGTGCGTCGAGAGCGCATCGGCGAGATCGGGATCGCCCTGGGCGGCCCCGATGATGCCGGCGACGACGGGACCGTTGCCGTTCAGGAGATCGATGAACGCGTGCAGCTGTGTCGTCAGATCACGCCGGATGTCGCCCGTGTCGGGGAAGGCGAGGGTGGCCTGAAAGGCGTTGAAGTACGCGTCGAAGGCCAGGGCCCCGGGGGAGGGCCACCACTTGTAGAGGGTCATCTTGCTGACGCCCGCGCGGGCGGCGACCTTGGAGAAGGTCAGGGCGCGGACGCCCTCGGCGAGCAGGAGATCGGCGGCCGCGGTCAGCGTCGCGTGCCGGACGTCCTCCGCCCGGCGCCGTCCGCGCCCGGGCGTGAGCGGGCCGGGTCCCCCGGCCTCTGTCCGTTCCATGCGTGTCCTCCTCGTCCGGCACGGCCCCCCGAGCCACTATATGGACACCCGGGCCACATATATATGGACCACTCGTCCACATGATGTTAATGTACTTATCGTCCACAAAATGAGAGGGAGGTCGCCATGACCACCACCGACGACAACGGCAACGGCACGACCACCGGCGAGCAGTCCGTGCCCCGGGTGGCGATCGTGACCGGGGGCTCGGGAGGGATCGGCGGTGCGGTCGCGCAGGCGCTGGCCGCCGACGGCATGCCGGTGGTCGTGCACTACTCCGGCAGCGCCGAGCGGGCCGAGCGGGTCATGGCCTCGATCCGGGAGGCGGGCGGCACGGCCGTCGCCCTGTCCGGCGACGTCGCGGACGAGACGGCGATGACGGCCCTGTTCGACACGGCCGAGGAGCGCCTCGGCGGCGTCGACGTGGTGGTCAACACCGCCGGGATCATGCTGCTCGCCCCGCTGGCGGAGATGGCCCTGGACGCCTTCGACCGGATGCACCGGGTCAATGTGCGGGGCACGTTCGTCGTCTCCCAGCTCGCCGCCCGGCGGCTGCGCACCGGCGGCGCGCTCGTCAACTTCTCCACGTCCGTCACCCGGCTCCAGCAGCCGGCCTACGCCGCCTACGCGGCGACCAAGGGCGCGGTCGAGGCGATGACGCTGATCCTCGCCCGCGAACTGCGCGGCCGGGACGTCACCGTCAACGCCGTGGCCCCCGGACCGACCGCGACCCCGCTCTTCCTGGACGGCAAGAGCCCCGAACTGATCGAGAGGATCGCCGGCGCCTCCCCGCTGGAGCGCCTCGGCACGCCCGAGGACATCGCCGCCGCCGTCGCCTTCCTGGCCGGTCCGGGCGGCCGGTGGATCAACGGCCAGGTCCTGTTCGCCAACGGCGGCATCGCCTGACCCCGGGCCCCTACCCGGCCTCGCTCGCCGGGCGCCGCTCACCCGAGTGGGCTAACTTCGAAGTATGAGGAACAGGGCGTTCCCTCACTTCCTGGTCCCGGCTTTCCTGGCGGGACTGCTCCTTCTGCTGTCGGCGGCCGCTCTGCTCGTGGCCCCCGCCGCGACCGGCGCGACCGGCGCGACCGGCGCGACCGGCGTGGACGAGGTGGCGCAGGCGCTGCGCAAGAATCCGGTGTACGTCGACCCGGCCGCGTCCGGCCAGCTCTCCCGGGCCGAGGCCGACGCCCTGGCGAAGAAGATCAAGGACGCCGACAAGCCGGTCTTCGTGGCCGTGCTCCCGCGGACCTCCGCGTTTCCCGCGGACAGCGTCCTGCGGACGCTGCGCACCGACACCGGGATCACCGGTGTCTACGCGATCCGCCTCGGTGACGGCTTCAACGCGGGCGCCGACCCGCGGGTGATGTCCGAGCAGGCCGTCCAGAACCTCACCGCCGCCGTGAAGACGCCCGGCGCGGACACGGACGCCGCGACCCAGCTCAACGCCTTCGTCGACCGCGCCGTCGAGCAGGCCCGGGGCAGCGCCCCCAGTTCCTGGGGCGGCGCCTCCTCAGGCAACAGCTCGGCGACCGCGGGCCTGATCGCGGTGGGCGCGGTGGTGGTCCTCGGCGGCGCGGGCGCCTACACGGTCGTGCGCCGGAACCGGAAGCGCAAGGAGGCCGAGGAACAGGCCGCCCTCGACAAGCTCCGGGTCGTCGTGGACGAGGACATCACGGCGTACGGCGAGACCCTGGACCGGCTCGACTTCCACCCCTCGGAGCCGGGCGCCGACGACACGATGCGCGCCGACTACGAACGCGCCCTCGACTCCTACGAGAGCGCCAAGTCCCGGATGGAACACGCCCAGCACCCCTCCGACGTGCGCGGGGTGACGCAGGCCCTGGAGGACGGGCGCTACTCGCTCGCCGTCCTGGACGCCCGCCGCACCGGCGGCGAACTCCCCGCCCGCAGGCCGCCCTGCTTCTTCGACCCGCGCCACGGCCCCTCCGTGGCCGACGCCCGCTGGACCCCGTCGGGCGGCACCGCCCGCGAGGTCCCGGTCTGCGGCGCCGACGAGATACGGCTGCGCGACGGCGAGGACCCGATGAGCCGCACCGTCGACATGGGCGACGGCAGCAGGCGCCCCTACTGGGAGGCCGGTCCGGCCTACGGCCCCTGGGCGGGCGGCTACTTCGGCGGCGGCCTGCTCCCCGGCCTGCTGGTCGGCACCATGCTCGGCTCGATGCTCGCCACCCCGGCCTACGCGGCGGAGTACGGCGGCGGCGACTTCGGCTCGGGCGGCGACTGGAGCGGCGGCGACTTCTCCGGCTCCGACTTCGACTCGTCGGGCTTCGGTGGCGGCGGCTTCGGTGACGGGGGCGGCGGCGGGTTCGGCGACGGCGGCGGCTTCGGTGGCGGCGGAGACTTCGGCGGCGGCGGCTTCTAGCAGGCGCCCGGTCCGATGAGTTCCGGGCGGCGTGGCAGTCTCTCCTCCCGTACCCGTGATCCGGAGCAGGAAGTGCGAGGAGCGAGCCACATGCGCATCGTCATCAGCGAGTTCATCAGCCTGGACGGCGTCGTGCAGGCGCCGGGCGGTCCCGAGGAGGACACCGACGGCGGCTTCGCCCACGGCGGCTGGTCGCACCCCTTCTTCGACCCCGAGGTGGTGGGCGGCGCCTTCGACAGCGCGATGAGCTCCGCCCGGGCGCTGCTGTTCGGCCGCCGCACCTGGCAGACGATGGCGGCGGCCTGGCCCGATCGGGCCGGCGACCCGTTCGCCGACCGGATGAACGCCATCGAGAAGTACGTCGTGACCGGCACCCTGGGCGACTCCGACCTGACCTGGAACAACACCGAGCGCATCGACGGCGAGAAGTTCGTGGGGCGCATTCAGGAGCTGCGCGACAAGGGCGACGGCGATCTGCTGGTCATGGGCAGCCCCACCCTGGTGCGCGGTCTGCTGAGTGAGGGCCTCGTCGACGAGCTCAAGCTCGTGATCATGCCGGTGCTGCTCGGTGGCGGAAAGTCGATCTTCCCTGCGGACGGCGGCCTGCGCACCCTGGAGCTGGTCTCGACGACCGTCAGCGGCGCCGGAGTTCAGGTCTGCACGTACCGGCCGGTGGCCAGGGACTAGAAACGCGAGGGGTGCGGGACCTCTCGGCCCCGCACCCCGGCACGACGCTTACCGGAAGGGTCAGCCCCGGCCGCCGTGGGCGCGCTCGAAGGCGGCGAAGGCCGACTCCTGACGCCACTGCGTCGCGGCCTTCGGGCTGTCGGCCAGGAAGCGGGCGCAGCGCGTGCTCGGACGGTCGCCGGGCCGGCTGCCGAGGCAGGCGGGGACCGGGCGGTAGCCGGAGGGGGCGGAACCGGTGGCCCACAGGCTGCGGCCGTCGCGGAAGGCGTACTCCAGCGAGGCGCGGGCCAGGTCCTTCAGTTCGGTGTAGCCGAGGCCGTACGTCCGGGCGGCGTACTGGTACTCGTGGGTGACGTCGATCCGTGAGACGCCCGGGTCGTCGGTGGACAGGACCACCGGGACGCCGTAGCGGCGGTAGGCGTTGAACGGGTGGTCGTCGCCCGAGATGCCGAGGATCTGCTTGTTGCTGGAGAACGGCACCTCGACCGCGACCCCGCGCCGCGCCATCGTCCGGGCGAGCTGCCGCCAGTCGTCCTCGTGGACCAGGTCCACACCGTGCCCGATGCGTTCGGCACCGGCGACCAGGACGGCCTCGCGGATGTGGAAGGTCAGGTCCTCCGGCTTGACCAGACCGGGGGCCAGCTCACCGGCGTGCAGGGTGAGGTGGGCACCGGGGTACTGGCCGCGCAGGTACTTCAGCATCCGCATCTGGAGGCTGTAGTTGCTCAGCGAGCTGTCCCAGTCCTCCGGCTGCACCAGGTTGACCGCGACGAACCGCGGGTCGCGCTCGGCCAGCCGCATGCCGACCGCCATCTGCGTGAACACCCGGGCCGGGGAGCTGCCCCGGGAGACCTGGGAGATCCAGCGGACGGGGAGCCGGCAGCCGGGGTCGGGGCTGGCGGTGTCGCAGTGCGCGGTCGCACGGAAGTCCGCGTCGCCGTCGTCGGCCTCCTTGACCGCCTCGTTCACGACCCGGTCGAGCTGCCCGCCGGCCAGCAGCCTGCGGTGGAAGGCGGCCAGGTCGGCGTCGTAACCCACCTCGTCGGCAAGCTTCTTGGCGCTGTCCGACGCGGGAGTGACCATGGTCTCCAGATAGAACTGGTTCTGCTTCACCACCGAGTTGGCCACATTGGCCAGCAGCTTGCCCCGGTCCCACGTCGCCAGGCCGAACTTGCCGAACGTGTCGAAGAAGTGGTCGTGCCCGGACTCGTCGGCCGGGAAGTCCTGCATGGACCAGGCCCGGATGATCTGCTGCCGGAAGTCCGCGTCCGTCCGCGCGTCGGCGGCCGGCCTCGTGCCCGTGCCGCAGGGCGGCGCGACGGCCGTCATCGTCGCGTCGATGCACAGGCCCCGGTCGATCGCGAGCTTGATCAGGTACTCGGTCGAGGCCGCGCCCGACAGGTGGTTGTGCAGGTCGCCGCCCTTGGGCAGCGCCCTGAAGAAGGCGTTCAGCCGCTCGGGCCTGCTCTGCGACGCGTCGAGGTACGCGGCGGTCCTGCGCTCGGCCGCGGTCACCACGCGGGGCGAGACGGACCGGACGCCCTGCGGCGACGCGTCGGCTCCCGGCGCGGCCTCGGCCGGGATCGCCGGGAGCAGAGCCAGCACGGCGAGTGAGCCGAGACCGGCCAGGAAGGGGTACTTGTGACGGCGTGCCGTCGGGGTGGTTGAGATCACCGCCGAATGATCGCGTCTGGTTCAGATGGATATCACCTGAATCGCGGCCGTGGCAGGGCACGTCCACTCGATCGAGTGGGGGACCGAATGATCCTCGCCTGCCCCGCGACGGCCCTTGACGTGACATACCGCCAGAGTCCTATAGTGCTAGGACCCTAGATGAATAGAGGAGACGGTGATCGAGTTTCACCTCGATGCCCGGTCAGGCGTCGCGCCGTACCTGCAACTGGTGCACCAGGTCCGACAGGCCATGCGGCTGGGGCTGTTGTTCGAGGGGGATCGCCTGCCCACGGTCAAGGACGTCGCGGCCAAGGTGGCGATCAACCCGAACACCGTGCTCAAGGCGTACCGGGAGCTCGAGTATGAGGGGCTGGTGTCCAAGAAGCCCGGCGTCGGCACCTTCGTGTCGAGCACTCTCAGTGACGCCTCTCTGTCCCAACACGAGCCCCTGCGGCAGGAGTTGCGTGGATGGCTGGAGCGGGCCCGGGCCGCCGGGCTGGACGAGGAAAGCATCGAGGCCCTGTTCCTGAGCACGTTCCGTACGGCCACCGAAGAGGAGCAATGACCGCCATTCTGGAAGCCATCGGCCTGGGCAAGCGCTACGGCCGCCGCCAGGCACTCTCGGACTGCACGCTCAGCGTGCCCGCCGGCCGGGTCGTGGGCCTCGTCGGCCCCAACGGGGCAGGGAAGTCAACGCTCCTGCAACTCGCCTGCGGGCTGATCACCCCGACCTCGGGCACCATCGAAGTCGTCGGCGGACGGCCCGCCGCCGACGCGGCCCAGCTGGCCAAGGTCGGCTTCGTCGCCCAGGACACCCCCACGTACACCGGGCTGTCCATCGCCGACCACCTGCACCTGGGCGCCCGCCTCAACCCCACCTGGGACAAGGGCCTCGCGGAGGGCCGGATCCGGGACCTCGGCCTCGACCCCGCCCAGCGGGTCGGCAAGCTCTCCGGCGGCCAGCGGGCCCAGGTCGCGCTGACGCTCGCCGTGGCCAAGCGCCCCGAACTGCTGATCCTGGACGAACCCGTGGCGGCCCTCGACCCGCTGGCCCGCCGCGAGTTCCTTCAGGGACTCATGAAGCACGTCGCCGAGCACGGCACCACCGTCATCCTCTCCTCGCACCTGGTCTCCGACCTGGAACGGGTCTGCGACCACCTGATCTCCCTGGTCGCCTCCCGGGTCCAGCTCGCCGGAGATGTCGACGACCTGATCTCCACCCACTTCCGGCTGACCACGGCCCGCCGTGACGCGTCGAGCCTCCCGGAGGGAATGCGGGTGCTCCAGGCCACGCACACCGAACGCCAGAGCACCTTCCTGGTGCGTGCCGACACCGCCGTTCACGACCCCGCCTGGGTTCTGGAGCCCCTCGATCTGGAGGACCTGGTCCTCACCTACATGGCCGAAGGCAGAACCACTGTCGCCACGATGACCCCGGAGGCACAGCGATGATCTGGCTGACCTGGCGCCAGTACCGCGTCCAGACCCTCCTGGCCCTGGCGGCGCTGGCCGCTGTCGGGATCGCCCTCGTGATCACGGGGACGCAGATGAGGACCTCGTACGACGGCGACGTGGCCGGCTGCTCCACCACCTGCGAAGCGGCCAAGAACGCGTTCGTCCACGAGTACGAGACCCTGGCCGCCCTCGTCACGGGACTGCTCGTCGCCGTACCGGGCGTCATAGGGATCTTCTGGGGAGCGCCGCTCATCGCCCGGGAACTGGAGGCGGGCACGCACCGGCTGATCTGGAACCAGAGCATCAGCCGCGGCCACTGGCTCGCCGTGAAGCTCACGGCCGTCGGCCTGTCGTCCGTCGCCGTCACCGGTCTGCTCAGCCTCATGGTGACCTGGTGGGCCCGGCCGCTCGACGAGATCACCAGCAACCGCTTCGACCCGCTGCTGTTCGACGGCCGGGGCGTCGCACCGCTCGGCTACGCCGCCTTCGCCTTCACCGTCGGAGTCTGCGCCGGACTGCTGATCCGCCGGACGGTCCCCGCGATGGCGGTGACCCTCGCCTTCTTCGCCGCGGTCCAGATCCTCATGCCGTACGCGATCCGGCCGCTGCTCATGGAGCCGGTGCGGGCGGAGGTGGCACTCGCCGGCCTCGGCATGGCGGCGCAGGAGGGGAGGCCCGCCGAGGGCGCCACATGGAGCGCCACCGACATCATGCTGTCGGGCGACGGGGAGAACGCCCAGGTGAAGGTGGGCCTGTCCAGGCCCGGGGCCTGGGTCCTGTCCGACCTCGGCCCGGTACTGAACTCCGACGGCAAGGAAATGCGTGGCAGCGCGGGCTGTGCCGCACGGGAGACCGACCCGCTGCGCTGCTTCGCGAAGTCGGACTTCCATGTGGCGGTGGAGTACCAGCCCGGGGACCGCTACTGGACCTTCCAGTGGATCGAGACGGGGATCTTCGTCGCGCTCGCGGGCATCCTTTCCGGGTTCAGCGCCTGGTGGCTGCGCCGGCGCCTGGACTGACCGCACGCCGCTGCCGGTGCCCTCGGGCACCGGCAGCGGTACCCCTACATTGGTGCGATGGCTGACCCGCGACCTTCCCCGCCGGAGCCCGGCAGCACCGCCGACGTCGTCCGCACCTGGGACGCACGCGCCGCCCACTATCTCCGGCTGTTCCGCGACGAGTTGGACACCAAGCCCTTCGACCGCGAGATCCTGCACGCCTTCGCCGGGCGCGTCACCGAGGGCGGCAGGGTGTACGACGCCGGCTGCGGGCCCTGCGGCCATGTGACCGAACTCCTGGCCGCCCACGGCCTCGACGTGCTGGGCATCGACCTCTCGCCGCGCTGCGTCGCCCTCGCCCGGCAGGAGAAGCCCGGCTGCCGGTTCGCGGTCATGGACCAGCGGGACATCGCGGGGGAGCGGCTCGACGGCCTCGTCTCGTACTACTCGCTCCACGACCGGCCCAAACGGCATCTGGCCGCCACCCTGATCTCATGGGCGGCGGCGGTCCGCCCCGGCGGCCAGCTGCTGATCGTGGCGAAGGAGGGGACGGGCGACCACGTCGTCGACGATCCGCTCGGCAGCGATCTGCGGGTGTACTGGGCGGAGTTCACGCCGTACGAGCTCCGCAGGGCGGCCCGGGACGCGGGCTTCCGCGTCGACGGCTGCACGGTCCGCGAGGCGTACGACGACGAGATCCCGACCCGCCGCATCTACCTCACGGCCAGTCGCGCGGGCCTCACACCGCCACCGCGCCGATCCCCGTGTCCGTGACCACGTACAGCCTGCCGCCGGCGACCAGCGGGACCCGGGCCGCGCCCGTCCTGCCCGCCACGCGCCAGAGCCGCGCCCCGGTCCGGGCGTCGTAGGCCCAGATGTGCGAGCCGTGGGCCAGCAGCACCGACCGGCCCGGCACCAGGGCCGGAGCGGAGGTGCAGTCGTCCGACGTCGTACGCCACAGCCGCTTCCCGTCGGACGCGGCCCGTGCGGTGACATAGCCGTCCGGCTCCTTCCCGCCACTGGAGCGCGACCCCCGGAAACCGTCACTCGTCGCCAGGAACACGGCGGACCCGCCCGACGCCGCCTCGGGCGTCACCGGCGAATCGACGGTCACGCGCCAGCGCCTGTCGCCCGTCGCCGTGTCGTACGCGTACACGGCCCCGGTCCCCGCCTCGCAGGCGTAGACCGTGCGCCCGTCGTCGGAGACGGTGACCCGCGCACCGGGGGAGCGGCCGGACTCCCTGGGCGGCGCGGGGGACCTCCAGAGCCGCGCACCGGTGGCGAGGTCGTACGCGACGACCTCGTTGGCCTTCCCGGCCCCGGTCGCGTACATCACCTTCGCCCCGAGTGCCACGCTGTCCTGCCGCGGCAGCGACCAGCGCGCGTCACCGGTGTCGGCGTCGAGCACGGACACCCGGTCGCCGTCCCGGCTCTCCGCCACGAGTTGTCCGCGGGGCCGGTCCGCGAGCAGCAGCCGGTTCCCTCCGGTGCGCCACTTGGTACGGCCGCTCGCCGCGTCCAGCCCGCACAGCACTCCCTCGACCAGGGTGTGCGTCGAACCGGCGTTGTCCGCCACCTTCTCCGTCTCCATCAGCACACACACCGTGGAGCCGATCACCACCGGTGCCACCGGAGGCCCACCGCCCAGTGCCCCGCTCGCCCAGCGCCGGCTGCCGTCGCCGGCCGCGAGGGCGTTGACCTGCCCGCCCTCGGCCGCGACGTAGAGGTTCGACCCGACGACCGCCACCGGCCCGAGCCCTGCTTCGGCCTTCACCTCGGCCACCCACCGCCCACGCCCGCTCGCGGCGTTCACCGCATGCACGGACGGCGGGCCGTCGGCTGTGGCGTAGAGGGACCCGCCCGAGACGCTCAGGCTGCTCAACGCGCCGGAGGCCCCGGCCATCGCGTACGACCAGGTGCGGGGCCGCTCGGGCGGTGCGGGTACGGCCTCGCGCGAGTCGCCGAACACCCGCCAGGCCACCAGCGACCCGGCCCCCACGACTCCGGCCCCGAGCACGGCCCGGCGACCGACGCGTTGTCCCTGACTGCCTGGGAGCCTGCGTGCCCTCACACCGTCGCGTCGAGAAACGCGGACCAGGCGTGCGGGGGGACGGTGAGGACGGGACCGTCGGTGACCTTGGAATCCCGGATGTGCACGGCGGCGGGGTGCGCGGAGACCTCGACGCAGTTGCCGCCTTCGCTGGCGCTGTGACTGGACTTGCGCCAGTCGTAGGCGACTTCGAGGCAGGCCCCGCCCTGGTCGCTGCTGTAGCTGGACTTGAACCAGCTGAGGCCTGTGCGGTGTGCTGCGCGGGTCATGTCTCTCCAAGCAGGTCATCCAGTAGGCGCACGCTCTTCTCGGGGGAGAGCGCCTGCGATCGGAGCATCCCATATTTCTGGTGGAGGACGCTGACCTCACCGAGATCATCGACGAGGAAGCTCACGCGCTGGCCCTCGATATAGGCGAGTTGATCGTGCTGGGGCGTCTCCAGCAACACCATCGGGCCATCCAGAGCCGCGTGCGCCTCGCGCCTGGTCTCCATGATCTGGAGACCGAGAAAGGGGAGCTCGGCGCACTGCCGGAGGTGCTGGATCTGCTCGCGCAACACCTGGCGGCCGCCTAGCGGCCGGTGCAGGATGACCTCTTCGAGCAGGAAGTTCATCATCGGCCTCGGTTTGCGTTCCAGGAGCCTTCGACGCTCCAGACGTGCGGCGACCCGCTCGTCCACCTCCTCCGATTCCAGGGGAGGATAGAGCGAGTTGAACACCGCCCGCGCGTACGCCTCGGTCTGAAGCAGCCCCGGTACGACCTGGTTCTCGTACGAGAGCAGCGTCAACGCCTCCTGCTCGTACTCCACGAAGTCCTGCACGAACGCCGGGAACCGCTCCTTCTGCGGGACCCTCGTCACGGCGACCTGCAACGCCCCCTTGGTGTCCAGGAGTTCGTCCAGCCGGCCCGCGAGATCGAACTGGAGGGGCCGCCGCCCCTGCTCGATCGACGCGATCGTGTCCTCGCCCACGCAGAACTGATCCGCGAGGGCCGCCTGGGTCATCCGGGCCGCTTTGCGGAAGGTGGCGAGCTGGGCGCCGATCACGTGCCAGGACGTGACGCGCTTGTTCCTCTTTGCGGACTGCATGGAATACCTCTCCCCGTCACGGCCCCCGGATGACCCGTCAGAGGTCGTACAGCCGCGTTGTACGACCTGACCCACTGATCAACCGTAGTGACGGTGTGTGACCTTCGTCTCATGAATGAGACAACTCAACTCCCGTGCTTCCGTGAGGCGTTCTACCGGCGCGAACGCAGGTCGATCCCGCTCGTACGGAGGTTCGCGCGCGAGGCGCTCGTCGAGTGGGCGTGCGGGGTGGAGGCGGCGGACCTCCTGCTCTGTGTGAGCGAGCTGGCCACCAACGCGCTCGTGCACGGGGTGCCGCCGGGGCGCGGGTTCCGTATGCACCTGTACTGGGAGCGGGCCGAGGGCAGGCTCCGTGTCGAGATGCACGACAGCGGCGACGGCGAGGTGCCGGCCGACCCGGTCGCCCGTGGCGCGGAGCCCGATGCGGAGGCCGAGGGCGGGCGGGGGCTGCTGCTGGTCTCGGCGCTCGCGGATGCGTGGGGGGTGGCGGAGCGGGACCCCGGGAAGATCGTCTGGTGCGAGTTTGCCGCTTCGGCAAGGAACTTTGCCGGATTGGGACCGGACGCGCACCATCTTCCGTAGATGGAGGTGTTTCGCATGAGCGACATGACGCAGACGTACGACGTGGTGGTGATCGGTGGCGGGGCCGCCGGTCTGAGCGGGGCGCTGTCCCTGGCGCGGGCCAGGCGTTCGGTGCTGGTGATCGACGCGGGCAGCCCGCGCAACGCACCCGCGTCCCACGTGCACAACTACCTGGGCCGGGAGGGCACCCCGCCCGCGGAGCTGGTGGCCGTCGGCCGCAAGGAAGTGGCCGGATACGGGGCCGAGGTCGTCGAGGGCGAGGTCGTGTCGGCCGGGCCGCTGCCGGGCGGGGCCGGATTCCGCGTCGTACTGACGGACGGCACCGCCGTGACGGCGCGCCGCCTGCTCGTCACCACCGGGCTGGTCGACGAGCTGCCGCCGATCGAGGGCCTGGCCGACCGCTGGGGCCGTGACGTGCTGCACTGCCCGTACTGCCACGGCTGGGAGGTGCGGGACGCGGCGATCGGCATCGTGGCGCTGTCCCCGATGGCCGTGCACCAGGCGCTGCTGTGGAGGCAGTGGAGCGCCGACGTCACTCTCTTCCTGCACGACGGGCCCGAGCCGGGCGACGAGGAGTACGAGCAGCTGGCGGCTCGGAACATCGCCGTGGTGGACGGGGAGGTGACCGGGCTGGAGGTGGGCGGCGACGACCGTCTCACCGGGGTGCGGCTGGCCGGTGGCCGGGTCGTTCCGCGCGAGGCCGTCGTGGTCCAGCCGCGGTTCACGGCGCGCTCGGGAGTGCTCGACGGGCTCGGGCTGCGCGCCACCCCGCTGGAGATGGGCGGGCACACGCTGGGCACGTACATCGCGGTCGACCCGGTCGGGGCGACGGAGGTGCCCGGGGTGTGGGCGGCCGGTAACGTCGCCAGCCTGATGGATCAGGTCATCGGAGCCGCCGCCGCGGGGCTGAAGGCCGGCGCCGCCATCAACGCGGACCTTGTCGCCGACGACACCCGCCGCGCGGTCGGGGCCCGCCGCGCCCCCTTCTCGGCCGAGGCCGAGCGCCAGGTCTGCGAGAAGGCCCTCGGAAACCGCCGTCACGGACTGCAGGAGACACGATGACCCACGACAGCACCTCGGCCGCATCGGACGCCGAACTCTGGGACGAGCGTTACCGCGAGAGCCACCGCATCTGGAGCGGGAACCCCAACACGATGCTCGTCCGTGAGGTGGAGGGCCTGAAGCCGGGGCGTGCCCTGGACCTCGGGTGCGGCGAGGGGGCCGACGCGGTCTGGCTGGCCCGCTGGGGCTGGCAGGTCACCGCCACCGACATCTCGCGCGTCGCGCTGGCCCGGGCCGCCGAGCACGGGGCCGAGGCGGACGTCGCCGACCGGATCGACTGGCAGTTCCACGACCTCGGGGTCTCGTTCCCGGAGGGGGAGTACGACCTGGTCTCCGCGCAGTTCCTGCACTCCATGGGTGACCTGCCGCGCGAGGAGATCCTCCGCCGGGCGGCCGCGGCGGTGGCCCCGGGCGGCGTGCTGCTGATCGTCGGCCACGCGGGATTCCCCGCCTGGGAGCACGACCACGCGGACATGGAGCTCCCCACCACGGACGAGGTGCTCGCCTCCCTCCGGCTCCCGGAAGGGGAATGGGAGGTGCTGCTCAGCGCGGAGCACGAGCGCGTGCAGAACGACCCGGACGGCAACCCGACCACCCGCACGGACAACGCGCTGAAGGTCCGTCGGCTCTGACGGCCGGTGCGACGGGGGCGGCGGGAGCGGAGAACGGACGCCGGAGCTTCAGTTGCTGTCGCTGTTGCTGTCGCTGTCGTCGGTCGCGAAGTCGGGCAGTTCGGCGGACAGCAGTTCCTCGGCGCCGTGGTCGAGCAGCTGCTGCATCTTGTGGGAGCGGGACAGCATGGTCCGCTCGTAGGTGCGGATCGCGTCGTCGACGGTGCCGGTGCCCGCCACGGCGAGGGCCAGTTCGCAGGCGTCGAGCATGGCGAGGTTGACGCCGACGCCGAGCGGGGGCATGAGGTGGGCCGCGTCGCCGAGCAGGGTGACGGTGGGGTCGTGCTCCCAGCTGTGGGGGACGGGCAGGGCGAGGATGGGCCGGTCGACGTAGCGGCCGTCGTTGTCGGTGAGCAGCCGGCGCATGCGGGGTGACCAGTCGCGGTACTGCTCCACGAGGTGGGCGCGGAGGGGGCCGGTGTCCTGGACGGTGAGGCCGTTCGCGGTGATCCAGTCGGCGGGGACGCGCTGGATGATGTAGACGCGGATGTGGTCGCCGCTGTTGCGCTGGGCGAACAGGCCTCGCTCGCCGTCGGCCGCGGCGGCGCTTCCCCGGCCGACTAGTCCGGCGATGTCGGGGTGCCGGTTCTCGACGTCGTGGAACCACGCTTCGAGGAAGCTGACACCGCTGTACCGGGGCGTGGCGGGGGAGACGGCGCGTCGCACCTTGGACCAAGAGCCGTCGGCGCCGATGACGAGGTCGGCCTCGACGCTGGTGCCGTCGGCGAAACGCAACAGGCGGGGGCCTTCGGAGGGGCCGTCGACGGACGTGAGGGTGTGTCCCCAGCGCACGGTGCCGGGCTCCAGGGAGTTCAGGAGGAGATCGCGCAGGTGGCCGCGGTCGATCTCCGGCTTGAAGCGTTCGCCCTCCTCCGGGGTGTGGTGGAAGAGGACCTTGCCGCCCGGGTCCAGCTGGCGCATCTCCTGCCCCTCGGGGCGGGAGAGCCGGAAGAACTCGTCGAGGAGCCCGGCCTCGCGCAGGGCGATCTGGCCGTTGTCCTCGTGCAGGTCCAGGGTGCCGCCCTGGTTGCGGGACCCGGGGCCGGTCTCGTGGTCGTGAACGGTGGCGGTGATGCCGTGCCGCTGGAGGATGCGGGCGCAGGTCAGGCCGCCGGGTCCGGCGCCGATGATCGCGATGCGGGGAGGGGGTGCGGTGGTCATGGTGGTGCTCCGTTCGTGTGGGTGGCGCCGCGTCGCGGTGAAGGGGGCGTCAGCCGGCCGTGCCGGCGAGCATCACGCCCGGCAGCACCGCCTCATCCGATGGACGGTGGGCGGCGGGCCGGGCCCTGCGGCGCCATTCCAGAAAAACACACTCACCAAAAAAGTGCAACGGTGCAACTTTTGCTATCAGGCACTTTTGCGTACGATGACTGCATGACGACTCCGACTCCGCCCGCGGCTCCCGTGGGGCGCCGCGAACGCAAGAAGGCCGCCACCCGCCGGGCACTCGCCGACGCGGCCCTGGATCTCTTCCTCGCGCGCGGGTACGACGCGGTGACCCTGCACGAGATCGCCGAGGCGGCCGACGTCTCCACCACCACGCTCCTCAAGCACTTCCCCGGCAAGGAGGCCCTCGTCTTCGACGAGGACGCCGACCAGGAGGCCGGGCTCGTCGCCGCGGTCCGCGACCGCGCCCCAGGCGCGACCGTCCTCGATGCGCTGTGCGCGCACGTGAAGAGCGTTCGCCTCCGCCCGGCGGACTCCGACCCCCGCTACGCCGACTTCTTCGACCTGGTGGCGAACACCCCGGCTCTCGGCGACTACGCCCACCGCATGTGGATGCGCCACCAGGGCGCCCTCGCCCGCGCCATCGCCGATGACGCCGGCGCCCCGCCCGGCGATCCCCGTACCACGGCCCTGGCCCGCTTCGTCCTGGAGACGTCGGCGCTCGCCCACCGGGCCGAGGATCCGGAACGCGCGGTCGACGCCGCCTTCGACCTGCTCGAACACGGCTGGAACGGCACCGCGGCCCGACGGTCCGACGCCGGCCGTTGAGCCTCGTCCGGGCAGACAACGGAGTTCAGGCCGGCAGCGGAATTCAGGTCGGGAACTGACCTATACGGTCTCTAGTGTCTTCCTCGACCGGCCCACAGGAACGACAGAAGGCGGACATCATGACTGTCAGCGAGGCGACCACCCGCGACGTGACCGAGGCCCCGGCCGCCACCGGCGAGCGTGCCGACTGGCTGGAGGCGCTGGCCAAGCAGCGGCACTTCCTCCGCTTCACCACCCGTGACCTCACCGACGAGCAGGCCGGGATGCGCACCACGGCGAGCGAGCTGTGTCTGGGCGGGCTCATCAAGCACGTCACGGGGGCCGAGCGGGGCTGGGCGCGCTTCATCGTGGACGGTGCGTCGGGCATGCCGGACTTCACCGCGATGACCGAGGCCGACTGGGCGCAGCGCGCCGACGAGATGCGGATGCTGCCCGGCGAGACGCTGGCCGGGGTGCTGGACGACTACGCCGAGGTGGCCCGCCGCACCGACGAACTGGTCGCCGGCCTGCCCGACCTGGACGCCACCCAGCAGCTGCCCAGGGCGCCGTGGTTCGAGGGTGACGTGCGGTGGTCGGCGCGTCGGGTGCTGATGCACATCGTGAGCGAGACCGCCCAGCACTCCGGGCACGCCGACATCATCAGGGAGTCGATCGACGGCGCGAAGAGCATGGGCTGACCGCGGTCTGCCGATGGACGATGAACAACGGGCGGCGGGCGGCCGACGACGAGCGGCGGGGGAGTCGGCTCAGAACAGCTCCGATTCCGGTTCCGGCTCGTCCCGGACGGTCAGCCCCGCCACCCACAGCGGCATCAGCCAGTGCGCGACGAACACCGTGGCCAGCACGGGGACGAGCAGCGTCCCCGCCTCGGCCCGCCCGGTCCAGTCGCCGCCGGCGACGACACCGAGGGCGACCGCCAGCAGGAATGTGGTCAGGCGGTGCGCCCGGGCCCGCACCCGGTCCCGCTCCGCCACCTGGCGCTCGTCCAGGACGGGCGTCCGCAGTTCGAGCAGACCGCGGGTGGCGGCGTTGAGCACGCCCGTGGCCATGCACCACGGAAGGACCACGGCGAGCAGGGCGAAGGCGGGCCAGACCCGGTCGCTCGCGTAGGCGCCGGTGCCCGCGGCCAGGCCGGCCGCGGTGAGCGTGACGTGGGCGGCGACGGCCGTGCGGCGGCGCGTGGCCGTCGCGTACAGCGCACTCGCCCGGCGGTCGTTCATGAGGGCGAACATGCGCCGGTCGTACCGCGTGGGTCCCGCCATGCGTGTGGTGGTCATTGCTTCCTCCCGTAGACCTCGTCCGTGAGCGGGCGGAACGGCCGGAGGGAGAAGAGTGCTTCCACCGGCAGTCCGAAGAACTCGGCGATGCGCAGGGCCAGATCGAGGCTCGGGTTGTACTGCCCGCGCTCGATGTATCCGATGGTCTGGTAGTGGGCGCCGACCGCTTCGGCCAACGCCTGCCGGGACACCTTGCGTTCCGCGCGCACCATCGCCAACCTGTTGTGCACCTGCTCGCTCATGTATAAGAAGTACTACATTCCATGGTGGTACGACAACAGGTTCGACGGGCGGCGGCACAATGCGTCCATGGACGCAGAAGTTGCCGCGCTGCTCGGAGCCGCCGTCGGCTCGCTCGCCACGCTCGGCGCGGCGTTCGTGACCGGACGCGCGGCGGCGCGCTCGCAGTTCGACCAGTGGCGCAGACAGCACCGCAGGGACGCCTGTGTGTTCTACCTCGGCGCCCTGCACGACCGTGACATCGCCATGGACGCCGTGTTCGAGGCGCTGCGGCCGGACCGTCCCGACCTGGCGCAGGTCGAGGAGCGGGTGGGGCGCTTCGTCGGTCTGGCGCGTGAGGTGCACCGCGCGGCCGAAGTCGTCATCCTCGAAGGGCCGCCCCCTCTGGCGAAGGCCGTGGGCCGGCTGGGCCGGGCGTCCGGTGAACTCGCCGAGGTCATGCGGCGCATGGTGAAGGACGCGCACGCGGGGGACACCGCGGGCAAGGCGGCGGACACCGCCCTGGCCACCCTGCGGGAACGCGCCCTGCATCAAGAGGTGAAGAGCTTCCGCTCGGCCGCCGCCGACGTCTTCGGCAAGCCGCGCTGACGGGCGCCGGAACGCACCCCGCCGCCCCGGACGCCGAGCGCCCGCCGTCCTCCCCCGGAGGGGCGGAAGGCGGGCGCGCTCGGTTCAGGGGGTCGCTCAGGCCTGCGGGGCGGCGGCCTTGATCGCGGAGATGTCGAAGTTCAGCTTGACCTTGTCGCTGACCATCACGCCGCCGGTCTCCAGCGCCGCGTTCCAGGTCAGGCCCCAGTCGGAGCGCAGGATGTCCGCGCTGCCCTCGAAGCCGACGCGCTCGTTGCCGTACACGTCGGTCGCGGAGCCGTTGAACTCCAGGTCGATGGCGAGCGGACGGGTGACGTCCTTGATCGTGAGGTCGCCGGTGACGCGGTACTTGTCGCCGCCGAGCTGCTCGGCAGCCGTGGAGCGGAACGTCATGAGGGGGAACTTCTCGGCGTCGAAGAAGTCGCCGCTGACCAGGTGGCCGTCGCGGTCGGCGATGCCGGTGTCCACGCTGGCGATCCTGACGTCGATCGTCGCGGCGGAGTTGGCCGGGTTGCTGCCGTCCAGCGTCAGGCTGCCCTCGTGCTCACCGAAGGAGCCGCGCACGTTGGTCACCATGGCGTGGCGCACGGTGAAGCCGATGCTGCTGTGGGCCGGGTCGATCGCGTAGTCACCGGTGAGGGCGGCCAGGGCGGGGTCGACGACGACGGTGGTGGCAGCGGCGGCGGGGGTGTCGTTGTTCCGGCGGTTGAACAGAGCCATGGCTCCTCCTCGGGGACGTGATCGAGCGGGGCCCGACCTAGTTGTTTAACCTTCAACGAGATTCACTGTAGACCCATCTTGTTCAAAGTTCAACATCTAGGTTCGCGACTGTTACGGGCGACGCCGGGTGTTCACGACGCCGTTACACCGGGCCCTCTGGCGGACGCGCGTAGAACTCGGGCACTATCTCCTTGCCCACCTTGTCATGCACAGGAGGAGTCCCCCCATGGTGTCCCGTATGACGCTGCGCCCCGTCCTGACCGTCCTCGCCCTGGTCCTGGGCGTCCTCTTCGCCCCCGGAATCGGTGTCGTCACCGGTACGACGGACGCCTACGCCGTCACCAAGCTCACCCACAGCCAGGCGACCGCCAGATTCAGCTCGTCCGGCGTGACCTGGTCGTCCTCCGGCGGCTGCTCCAACCGGAACGTCGCCACCTGCACCTCCTTCGACCAGCTCAACCTGCCGACCGCCCAGGGGGCCCAGACCCTCAAGAGCGCCACCGGCTGCGCGCTCAACATCACCGGCGGCACCGAGACCGGGCACGCCGGTGGCACGTACTCGCACTGGAACGGCTACAAGCTCGACTTCGGCAAGACCACCTGTCTCACCAACTACGTGCACGGCGTGTTCAGTTACATCGGCCTGCGTGGTGACGGCGCACCCCAGTACAAGTCCGGCTCCGGCAACATCTACGCGGACGAGGGCAACCACTGGGACGTGACGTACTACAACTGCGGCGGCTGCTGATCCCGTCATCCGCCCCCGGACATGCCTGTGCCCCCGTCCCGCCCGGACGGGGGCACAGGGGCACCAGGGTCAGGAACCCACCGACACCGTGAAGCGCCGCGGGTTGCCGTCGTTGGCGGCGCCCGAGACGTCCGGCTCCCCGTCGGGGCGCACGTCGTCGTACGGGAAGGCGTAGCCGATCGGGCTGTTGGCGTGCACGATCCGCGACCAGTGGTTGGTCACCGCGCCCTGGTAGTAGTCCGCCACCGTGGTGCCGTTCGGCTGGTCGGGGTGGCTGAGCATGATCGACCGGTTGAAGCCGGCCGCGAGCCGGGCCAGCAGGCCCTTCTTGTCGTCGGAGTCGCCCGGGTTGTTGGTGAACGGCCCGTGGTTGCAGGTGAAGATGTCCTTGGAGACGGGCTTGGTGAAGGTGTGCCCGCCGTTGAAGGTCAGCGTGTCGCCGCTGACCCGCCCGGTGAAGACACCGCGGCCGCCCTGGAGGTCGATCCGCAGATCGGTCGAGCGGTACTTGTCCCAGACCTCGTCGATCTGCGCCGTGAACAGATCGCGGAACGGCATCTGGTCCGGGCGGTCGAAGAACGGCGCCATCAGGTTCTGCGGGGAGATGACCCGCAGCACGCCGCCGTCCGAGCCGCGCGTCACCAGCTGGTCCCACGGCTGCCCGTCGGCCGCGGCCTGGGCGGTGAGACCGTCGGCGATCCTCTGGACGGCGCCGTCCGGGAGCGGGGCCACCGTGTGTGTGGCGTCGCCCTCCAGCGTCAGGCCGATCGGCAGTGCGGTCACCAGGTCGACGTAGCTGATGTTCGCGTACAGCTGCTGCGGGTTGAAGGTGAACTCGCAGAACGACCAGGTGCGCCCGTAGTTCGCGTCCGTGGACGTGGCGAAGGCCGGCTCGACCAGGGAGGGGCCCGGGTTGAGATAGAAGTCCAGGGTGTCGTCGCGGACGAAGTAGACCCGCGCCCCGTACATCTGGGGAAGCGTCACCACGACCGGTGCGCCGCCCGCCGCGTTCAGCGGGATGGCGCAGTCGACCGGCAGCGGGGTCTGCGGCGCGGCGGGGGAGTCCGGGCGGTAGACGCTGCCGTCGGCCCGGAGCAGGATCCAGCGGTCGGTGCCCTGTTCGTGACCGGTGACGTACGCGTTGACCCGGCCCGGCAGGGACTTGTTCTCCAGGGCCAGTTCGCAGGTCGCGGCCGCGGCCGATGCGCTCGGGCTCAGCGTGCTCCCCCAGAGGGGGTAGGTGAGCGCGGTCGCGGAGGCGGCGACGCCGCCGGAGAGGAACATTCTGCGCGAAATCATGAGGCGACTCCGAGACTGTGGGGGGTCGCGGACGGGGTATCCGTGCGGGGAGGTGGAGCGGATCCGTCCGCGGTGCGCACCACTCTTGCGAGGGGCGGCGCGAGCGTCAAGACTTGTGACTGAGAGCGCTCTCAAAAAAGAGAACTCTTCACAACCCGACACATCCGAACGGCACTTGGCGGCTCGGGCGGCCCGTCCCGCGAACACCGTGATCAGGAACTGAACGCGGCGGCCGCGATGACCCGCACACCCCTCACTTGGACTTACGCGGAGCGGTTGTTGGACTGGAGGAGCCCTCGGGACCGTACGTCGTTGACGGTGTCCGGACACGGCGACTACGCAGAGCACATGTCGCCAAGATTCGCTTCGGTGGGCGCCGCAGCCGCCGCCTCAGCCGCCGTCCTGGCTCTGGTGGGGACCGCCCTCCCCGCCTCAGCCGCCGCCCCCTCTCCCGCCGGTGCGGCGCAGACCCCCGCACCGGCCGACGCCCGCGTCATCGGATCGGCGCAGCTCTCCGTCGCCGTCGCCGACGACTTCCCGCGCGTCCTCTCGTACACCGACCTGGCCTCCGGGAACCAGCTGGCGGGCAGCACCCGGCCGGTCACCGCCGTCACCCTGAACGGCACCGCGCACCCCGTGCACCTCAAGGGCGCCCCCGCGGTCACCGGGTCGGCCGCCCGCTACACGCTCGTCTTCGGCGACCTGCCCGGTGTCGAGATCGACGCCTCGCTGTCCGTCTCCGGGCGCGCCACCACGTTCAGGGTGACGGCGGTCCGGGACACCGAGGCGTTCCGCGTCGGCACCATCGACATCCCCGGCCACGACCTGGTCTCCGTCGCGAGCACCGACACCGGAGCCGCGACCGCCTTCACGAAGCTCGACCCCGACTCGACGAAGACCGCCGACGTCTTCGCGAAGGTCACCGACGCCACCAAGGCCGACGCGGCACCCGTCGGCGGCACCTACGCCATCGTGAACACCGGTGCGCTCGCGGCCGCCGTCGAGTCCAACTCCTCGTACGACAAGCCCGCCGGCGCCACCGGCGGCGACGACGCCCGCTTCTGGCACCAGGCCCGCAAGGACGACGACGGCACCACCCGGGTCGGCGTCTGGTCCGGCCAGTGGACCTACCGCGGCGAGGGCGCGCCCAAGCCGGAGAGCGGCGACAGCCTGCCGTGGGCCAAGGTCGTCGTCACGCCCGACGCCAACGGCGACAAGACCGTCGACTGGCAGGACGGCGCCGTCGCCTTCCGCTCCATCGGCGTGGTCGCCCCGGGCAGCGAGGACACCGCGGACCGGGTCGTCACCCACATCCCGTTCAACTTCGCCAGCCAGGCCACCCACCCCTTCCTGCGCACCCTCGACGACGTCAAGCGGATCTCGCTCTCCACCGACGGCCTCGGCCAGCTCGCGCTGCTCAAGGGCTACGCCTCCGAGGGCCACGACTCCGCCCACCCCGACTACGGCGGCAACTACAACAAGCGCGCCGGCGGGCTGAAGGACCTCAACGAGCTGCTCAAGGACGGCAAGAAGTGGGGCGCCACCTTCGGCGTCCACGTCAATGCCACCGAGGCATACCCGGAGGCGAAGGCCTTCGACGAGAAGCTCGTCGACAAGACGAAGCCCGGCTGGAACTGGCTCAACCAGAGCTACTACATCGACCAGCGCCGCGACATCAACAGCGGCGACCTGGCCCAGCGCTTCCAGCAGCTGCGCGACGAGACGGACAGCAACCTCAGCATGCTGTACATCGACGTCTACTACACGCACGGCTGGATCGCCGACAAGACCCTCCAGTCCCTCCAGAAGCAGGGCTGGAACGTCTCCAGCGAATGGGCCGACAAGTTCGAGCGCGGCTCGCTCTGGTCGCACTGGGCCAATGACCTCGACTACGGCGGCGCCACCAACAAGGGCCTGAACTCGCAGATCATCCGGTTCATCCGCAACGGCGAGAAGGACGTCTGGAACAACGACCCGGTCCTCGGCCAGAGCGCCATCGACGAGTTCGAGGGCTGGACGGGCGAGACCGACTGGAACGCCTTCTACGACAACATCTGGCAGCGCAACCTGCCCGCCAAGTACCTCCAGCAGCAGAAGATCACCCGCTGGGACGGCAACGACATCACGTTCACCGGCGGGGTGAGCGGCACCGTCGAGGACGGGAAGCGCACCTTCTACGACCACGGCCGCAAGGTGCTCAGCGGCACCGACTACCTGCTGCCGTGGGACGGCGGCAAGAAGCTGTACCACTACAGCAAGTCCGGTGGCACGAGCAGCTGGGCGGTGCCGTCCAAGGGTGCGTACACCGTCTACGAGCTCACCGACAACGGCCGGGTGAAGACCGGCACCGTGCGTCCCGTGGACGGGAGGATCACGCTGACGGCCGAGGCCGGTCAGCCGTACGTCCTCTACCCGGACAAGGCCCCGAAGGCCGCCGACGCCAAGTGGGGCGAGGGCACCCTCGTCGACGACCCCGGCTTCAACGACGGCAGGCTGGCCGACTGGTCGCGCACCGGCACCGCCGCCCGCGACACCGACGGCCAGGGCCGCAACAGCGCGAAGCTGTCCGGCACCGGCAAGGCCGCCCTCTCCCAGTCCATCGGCGGACTGAAGCCCGGCGCGCGCTACACCGCGTCCGCGCTCATCGAGGTCCAGCCGGGCAAGACCCGGCACACCGTCCTCTCGGCCGGCGGGACGTCCGTCGCCGTGGACCGCTCCACCGCGAAGGACCAGGTCGCCGCGTCCGACTGGCACGGCACCTACTTCCAGCGCGCGAAGGTGAACTTCACCGCACCGGCCAGCGGGCGCACCACCCTGCGCATCGAGGCGGCCGGCGGCAGCGCGGCGACCGTCCGCGCCGATGACGTACGCATCGTCGCCAACGCACCCGCCACCAGGAAGAACACCGTCGTCCACGAGGACTTCGAGGACGTCGACCAGGGCTGGGGCCCCTTCCTCAAGGGCGACGCGGGCGGTGACACCGACCCCCGCACCAGCATCTCCCAGCTGCACGCCCCGTACACCCAGGCCGGCTGGAACGGGAAGCTGATCGACGACGTGCTCGGCGGCAAGGAGTCCCTCAAGGCCCACGAGGAGAACGCGGGCATCGTCTACCGGACCGCGCCCTGGACCGTCCCGATGACGGACGGCCACCGCTACAAGGTCGAGTACGACTACCAGTCCAGCCACGCCGGTGCCTACGAGTGGGTCGACGGCTACGACCGGATCACCGCGGACGGCGCACCCGACTCCGTCGAGACCCGGAACACCGCGATCGGCGCCCAGCACACCACGGGCCACTTCGCCGAGACCGTCACGGCGGGCTGCGGCGACACCTGGACCGGGCTGCGCAAGCGCGGCGACGCCCCCGAGGGCGCCGACTTCGTCCTCGACGGCTTCACCGTGACCGACCTCGGCGCGGCCCCCGCCGGTGAGCAGGCCGCCTGCGGCACACTCACCGTCGCGCCGGCCGCGGAGACCCTGGAGCCGGGCACGGCCAACACCGTGAAGGCGAGCTTCACCAACTACGAGGCCACCGCCGCCACCGGCGTCTCGGTCGGCCTCACCGTCCCCGAGGGCTGGCGGGCGGAGCCCTCGGGCGCCGTCACCTTCGACTCGGTCGCCGCCGGTGCCAAGGTCACCGCGAGCTGGCAGGTCACCCCGCCGGTGGACGCCGAGTACCGGACGTACGGCCTGAGTTCCGAGGCCGCCTACACGGTCGGCGGTGCGCGGCGGACGCTCGGCGCGCAGACCTCCGTACGGACCCTGCCGCCGCCGCCCACCACGGACAGCTGGGCCAGCGACCTCGACTGGACGGCCTCCGAGAACGGCTGGGGACCGGTCGAGCGCGACCTCTCCAACGGTGAGACCGGCGCCGGCGACGGCACCGCGCTGACCATCGGCTCCACGGTGTACGAGAAGGGCCTCGGCAGCCACGCCCCGGCGAAGGTCCGCTACTACCTGGGCGGCAAGTGCACCTCGTTCACCGCCGAGGTGGGCGTGGACGACGTGCAGAAGAGCGCCGGCAGCGTGCAGTTCTCCGTGACCGCCGACGGCACCGAGAAGGTGAAGTCCCCGGTCCTCAAGGCCGCCGACTCCGCCTGGTCGCTGACGGCGGACGTCACCGGCGCGAAGTACGTCGAGCTGATCGCCGGTGACGGCGGCGACGGCAACGGCAACGACCACGCCGACTGGGGCAGCGCCCGCTTCCACTGCGGAAGCTGAACGGCTCCATGAGGGAAGGGGGCGGGCCGTCATCGGTCCGCCCCCTCTCCCGTCGGGGCGGACCGTCGTCGTCCGCCCCCTTCCCCGTCGTAGTAAGCGCGTGCTAGACCAACTCCCGACCGGTCTAAACCACTTGTCCACCGGAGGTAGTCCCGTGTCACTCCTGCCCGCCTGGTCCCGCCGTGCCTTCCTCGCCACCGGCAGTGCCACCGCACTCGGCCTGGCGCTCGCCCCGACGGCCCGCGCGGCGCAGGACGAGTTCGAGACGCTCCGGCTGCGCTGGAACGACCTCTCGCTCGGCACCGGCTACGACCCCGCCGCCGAGCCCTACGCCGCCAAGCTGGCCGAGACCGGCGAACTCGCCGCGGAGTTCCGCTCGACGATGGCCCCCGCCGCCGGCTCCCTCTGGGACGGGCACACCTTCGACCCGCCGTCCGGCATCACCTGGAGCTACGGCCGGCTGTGGACGATGACCCAGGCGTACGCCCAGCAGGGCACCGGCCACACCGGCGACGAGGGCCTCCTCGCCGACATCCTCCGCGGCCTGGACCACCTCTCCGCGACGGTCTACAACACCACCACGGCCCGGTACGGGAACTGGTGGGAGTGGCAGATCGGCAGCCCGCGCCTGCTCATGGACATCGTCGCCGTCCTCCGCCCCCATCTCGGCGAGGAGCGCGTCGCGGCCGCCTGCGCCGCCGTCGACCACTTCATCCCCGACACCATGCTCACCGACTACAGCGGCACCTCGACCGGCGCCAACCGGGTCGACCTGTGCCGCTCCGTCGCGCTGCGCGGCATCCTCGGCCGGGACCCGGCGAAGACCGCGCTCGCACGCGATGCCCTTTCGCCCGTCTTCCCGTACGTGACGACGGGCGACGGGCTCTACGCCGACGGCTCGTTCGTCCAGCACACCTGGGTCGCCTACTCGGGCACGTACGGCCAGGTCATGCTCGACGGCCTCGGCCGGCTCTTCGCCCTGCTGGCCGGATCGACCTGGGCGGTCACCGACCCCAACCGGCAGATCATCCTCGACAGCGTCGAGCACGCCTACGCCCCGCTCATCCACGACGGACTGATGATGGACAGCGTCAACGGCCGTGCCATCAGCCGGGGCCTCCTCAAGAGCGACGAGCTCCGCATCATGCGCAGCGACCACTTCCACGGCCAGGGCCTGATCGCCGCCGTCGCCCTGCTCGCGGGCGGCGCCTCCGCCGCCGAACGCGACCGGTGGAACGGCATGGTCAAGGGCTGGATCGAACGCGACACCGTCAGCCCGGTCCTCGCCGCCCCGCAGTTCGGGGTCGCCGACCTGTCCAGGCTCCAGGCGGCGGCCGACGCCCCCGTACCGGCAGCGCCCGAACCCGTCGGGCACACCCTGTTCGCCGCGATGGACCGGGCCGTGCACCGCCGCCCCGGCTGGGTCGCGAACGTGTCCATGGCCTCGGAGCGGATCAGCGCCTACGAGTGCGGCAACGGCGAGAACCCGCGCGGCTGGCACACCGGGGCCGGAATGCTCTACTGGTGGGCCGGACCGGCCGGCGGCGGCCAGTACACCGACTGGTTCTGGCCCACCGTCGACTGGTACCGGCTGCCCGGCACCACCGTCTCCACCAAGCGCCTCGCCGACCGGGCCGGCGGCGAATGGGGCGAACCCCGCCCGGCCGTGCAGTGGGTCGGCGGTGCCCACGACGGCGAGTTCGCCGCGGTCGGACAGCACGTGAAGGGCCTCGGCTCCACCCTGGAGGCCCGCAAGTCCTGGTTCTGCGCCGCCGACACGGTCATCTGCCTCGGGGCGGGCATCACCGCGGCCGACGGGGTCCCCGTCGAGACCGTCGTCGACAACCGCAACCTCGGCCCGGACGACAGCCAGGCCCTCACCGTCGACGACCGCGAACGCCCCCGCTGGGCCCATCTGGAGGGCCACGGCGGCTGGGTGCTCCCCGGCGGCGCCGAGCTGCACACCCTGCGCGAGGCCAGGACCGGCGCCTGGTCCGACATCAACACCACCAGCTCCACCGAACAGCAGACCCGCCACTGGCAGACCCTCTGGCTCGACCACGGCACCGACCCCGCCGACGACGGCTACCTCTACCTCCTGATGCCGGGCGCGTCCCGGCGCACCGTCGCAGCCCGCGCCGCCGACCGGCACTGGCTGACCGTGCTCGCCAACACCGCCGCCGTCCAGGGCGTCGCCGTGCGCTCGCTCGGGCTGACCGCCGCCAACTTCTGGCAGCCCGGCACCGCCGGACGGCTCTCCTCGACCGGTCCGGCCAGTGTGCTCGTACGGGAGGGCCGGGGCGCCACGACGGTCCGGATCAGCGGGCCCGACCGCAGCGGCACCCCGTTCGACGTGGTCTGGGACCGTCCGGTGCGCGAGGCCCTCCCGGCGGACCCGGGCATCGAGGTCCGCGCCACCGGCCGCCGCCTCGTGCTCCGCGTCGACCCGGGAACGGCCGGCGCCACCCTGCGGTGTGACGTCCGGTAGCCCGTTGGACGGACTGTGCGCGCGGTCTGGGAACCATGCGTGGTGCACGCGTACTCTCGGTAGCTATGGGGGAGTTGAGAGCGGACTGGCGGCTCCGGTTGCGCCGCGGCGGAGCGGACGGACCCGTGTGCGGGGCCGGTGTGCTCCTCACCCAGGACCGGGCGCTGACCTGCGCCCATGTCCTCGGTGAACCGGGCGTCCGGATGTGGGTCGAGTTCGCCGAGAGCCCCGGCATCCCGCCGGTCGGCGCCCGGGTCGCCCCGGACGGCTGGCTGCCGGGCCTCGACGGGGCCACCGGCGAGGACATCGCCGTGCTCGCCCTGGACAGCCCACGCCCGCAGGCCGCGCCCGCACCGCTGGCCCGCCGGCTGGAGCGCGGCCGGGAGGTGTGGATCGGCGGCTACGCCCAGGCCTACGACGACGGGATGTGGCTCAGCGGCCGGATCAGCGGACTGCACGGTGACTGGGTGCAAATCGCCTCCGGGTCCGAAGCCGAGGCGGTGCGCCCCGGGTTCAGCGGCGCCGCCGTCCAGACCCGCGGCGAGCTGCCGGGGACGGAGGAGGTCGTCGGCCTCGTCGTCAGCTACCGGCCCGGTACGGACCCGGCGCCGCCCGGCGGGCACGGCCTGGCGATCTCGTACATGATCCCCGTCGACCGCATCGCCGCCCTCGTGCCGCTCGTCGCCGAGCTCAGCGGGCCGGACGGCTGGGACCGCGGCCTGGAGCGGCGGCTGCGGCAGTGGTTCGCGGGCGGCGAGGAGCCCGGCGTGCGGTTCGGCGTCGTCGCCCGCGGCAGCGGCCGCGACCGCGCCCTGCAGCACCAGCTCCACCGGGCCCACCTCGTCTGCCGGGGCGGCAGCACCCGGCCCGAGGAACTCGTCGACACCCTGGTCGCGCAGCTGCGCCCGCCCCGCTACCAGCGCAACGCCTACCGCGACTGGCTGCTGGAGGGCGGCAGGGCACCGGACCGCTCGGACGGCGGCCGGCCCGCCGGATCCGGTCCGGTGCTCGCCGTGATCGGCCTGGACGAGGACCCCGACCCGGCCGCCCTGGTGCCGCTCCTGGCCCGGGTGCGCACCCTCGGATTCCGGCTGCTCGTCATCTTCCGCCGCAGCGACGGCGAAGGGCTCACCGAGGTGGCGCGGCAGCTCCTGGTGCCCGCCCTCCAGGAGCGCGCGGACGTGCTGGTGCGCCGGGTCGAGCGCATCGAACGGGAGTGGACCGGACTGCGCGGCATGGTGGAGTCGGCCTCCCTCGTCCCGCGGCCCGCGGTCGAGGCATCGGTCCGCCGCCACCGGCTGCACGAACTGAGTCTGCTGGCCGACCCGCAGGACCAGCTGACCGAACTGAAGCAGCTGCTGCGCGAGTTAGGCGACGACCTCGACCGGTCGCACCGGTCCGGGCAGCCGGATCTGCCGGGCCAGCGCGGCGGACCCGGCCCGGCGGAGCGCCGATGAGGATTCCCTGCCCGCACCGGCGCTTCACCGGCGCCCCCTGCGGCGGCGGCGTACTCACCACCGGGTACTGCGACACCTGCGGCCGGGACGAGACGGCCCGCGGACTTCCGCCGCTGCCCGCCGAACCCGAACGCCAGGGCCCCGCGGGACTGCTCGAACTGCCGCTGCTGGACCCCGGCACCCCCGCCGAGCGGCTCGCCGCCGCCGAACGCCCGGTGCGCATCGTGATGACGTGTTCGGCCGAGGCGTGCGACACCGCGTTCGTCCCGCCCCACACGGCCGCCCCGCCCCCGGACGCGGGGTACTGCCCGCAGTGCGGCGCCCCGTACTCCTACCGCCCGGAGCTGACGAAGGACGGGCCGCCGCTCCAGGACCAGTACCGCATCCGCGGCCCGATCGCCCACGGCGGCCAGGGCTGGGTCTACCTGGCCGAGGACACCCACCTGGAGGACTTCGTCGCGGTCAAGGGACTCCTCAACCGCTACGCGGAACGCGGCGCCGCCCAGGCCGGCGAGGAACGCCGCAGCCTGGTCGCCATCCGGCACGAACGCATCGTCCAGATCCGCGACTTCGTCAGCACCCGCAACACGGACGGCACCGTCTCCGGCGGCTACATCGTGATGGAGGACGTCGGCGACCGGACGCTGTCCGCCGTCGTGGAGTCGACCCGGCAGGGCGCCTTCGTCCTCGACATCGAGCACGTCATCACCTACGGCTGCCAGATCCTGGAGGCCCTCGCCCATCTGCACGGCATGGGCTTCCTGTACGGCGACATGAAGCCGTCCAACGTGATCCACCACCTCGACGGCATCAAGGTCATCGACCTCGGCGGGGTCCGCAAGGCGGGGGCCACCGACCCGCCGCCCGTCATCACCCCGTGGTTCGCCGCCCCCGAGATGGACGGCAGCAAACCCCTCACCGTCGCCCACGACGTCCACACGGTCGGGGTCACCCTGGCCGAACTGGCCGGCTGGGCGGTCGGCGACGACGTGCCGGGGCTCGGCACCAGCTCCTTCCGGCTGGTCGTGGAGCGGGCCACGGCCCACGACCCGGAGCGCAGATTCGGCTCGGCCGAGGACATGGCCGGCCAATTGCGCGGCGTGCTCCGCGAGATCCGGGCCCTGCGCGGCAAGCGCGACCAGCCCGAACCTTCCGACTACTTCACCCCGTCCACCGAACTGCTGGGCGCGCGGCTGGGCTCGGTGCCCGGCTACGCGCACTGGCTGAGCCGCCCGCTGCACGGACGCCGGGCGACGCCCCAGGCACCCGCGCTCGACACCGGACGGCCCACCCCGACCGAGATCGCCCGCAGGCTGCCGGTGCCCCGCCCCTATCCGCGGGACCCGCAGGCCGCCCGGTTCGGGGTCAGCAGCTACGACCCGGCGCAGCCGCTGACCCAGCCCGCCGAGGGGGAGCCGTCGGTGGAGATCTGTCTGCACAACGCCCGGCTGCTGCTCGGCCAGGACGGGGACGAGGCGCTGTCGGCGGCCAGGGAGCAGGTCCAGGCCGCCGCCGCCATACCCGGCCCCGGTCCGGTCCGGCAGTGGCGGCTCAGCTGGCACTGGGGACTCGTCGCGCTGCGCAGCGCCGATGTGCTGGACGACCGGCAGCCGATGCTCGAAGCGGCCCTGGAGCACTTCTCCGCCGTGCACCGGGCGCTGCCCGGCGAGTACGCGGCCAAACTGGCGCTGGCCTACTGCGCCGAGCAGCTCGGCGAGGACCGGCCGGACACCGCGGGCCCCTCCGCGTACGAACTCTTCCGGGCCGTGCACGCCCGCAACCCCTCGCACGTCGGCGCGGCACTCGGACTGGCCAGGCTCGCTCTCGCGCGCGGCGACCGGGCCGCGGCGACCGAGGTCCTGGACCAGGTGCCGGACGAGTCGCGGGACCACACCGTCGCCCGGATCGCCGCCCTCCGCATCCGGGCGGCCCGGCTCGCGACGGGGGAGCGGCCGCTGCCCGACGAGACGGAGATCGACGCCTGCCTCGCCGCGCTCGCACCCGTGCGGGGCGCGCCGGGTCCGGTGGTCACGGGGGACGAACCCGCCTGGCTGCTGCGGACCGAGCTGTACGAGTGGAAGCTCGACGCCGTCCGGGACGCGCACCCGGTCCCGCGGCCCCGCGGCGGCCGGCTGCGGATCGGGCTGCCGCCCCCGGCCGTGCCCGGTGAGCGGGCCGTGCGGGCGGAGCTGGAGCGGTGCTACCGCTGGCTGGCCCGGCAGCGGCAGAGACAGGCCGAGTACGAACGGCTGATCGACCTCTCCCACGCGGTCCGCCCGCAGACCGGCTTCTGACCGGCCCCCGGCCGGTCCGTGACGGACGAGTCCGACGAGACCCGGGAGACCGGGGCCGTGTCCCACCCGCACCCCCGCCCGTAACCGCTGGAGGCAGTCCCATGGGCGCTACCGCCCCGTCGTCCGGGCTGGAGTTCAAGGTGTCCGTCGACGTCCGGCGCGACCAGCAGCCGCACCACGACGCCCGGATCGACGCCCATCTGCGGGTCAAGGCCACCGGCATCGGCCCCCGCGACCAGGTGCCCGCCGTCGAACTCGCCGTCGTCATCGCCCTGGACGTCGCCGCGGCCCGCCGGGAGAGTGCGGCTGCCGCCCTCGCCGCCGCGCTGCGCGCCCTGCCCGACGGGATCTCCTTCGCCGTCCTGGGCGGCGCCGGCGCGAGCGGGGAGCCGACCCGCTGCTACCCGCTGCGCGGACGCTGGGCGCTGGCCGACACCATGGAGAAGCGCCGGGCCGCGTTCAGCGCGGGCCGGGTCGCCCCCGCCACGGACGAGCACCCGCCGCCCGGCTACCCGGCCTGGCTCGCCGCCGCCCGCGCCCTCTTCGCGGAACGCCCGCTGCCACTGCGTCACCTGCTGCTGATCACCGACGGCAGCGGCCACGACCCGGCGGACGCCGACGATGCGGACGCCACCGGTACGGACGGCGGCGCGCTGCGGGCGGAACTCGCCGACTGCGCGGGCGCGTTCACCGCGGACGTGATCGCGTTCGGCGCGGACTGGGACCCCGCCCCCCTGCTCACCGTCGTCGAGACCCTGCACGGCGCCGCCGAGCACGCCCCCGACCGCTTCGGCCCCGCCGTCACCGAGGCGCTGCGGCGCCAGCGCCGGGTCCGCAGCCCCGAACTGCCCGTCGTGGTCGCCGCCCGCCCGGCCGTGCACGCCGTCGAACTGACCGAGACCGCACCCCGCCAGCAACGCCTCGCCCCCGAACTGCGGCCGCGGGAGCCGCACCGGATCGGCTTCCCCACCCACCAGTGGGAGCCGGGCACCCGTGACTACCTCCTCACCCTCCACGTCGACGCGAGCACCGACCCGCTCGGCGTGCTGCTGCAACTGGCCACCGTCTCCGTCGGCGACACCACCGCCCCGCTGCTGACGCGCTGGCTGCCCCCCGGCGTCGCCGTGGGCGCGGGCGCGACCGGTGACGGGGGCGGCACGCTCCAGGCGATGAACGTCGCCACCCAGATGCGCACCGCCCTCAACCGCGGCTACGCCGCACTCGACCCGATGAGCCGCGAGGAGGCCGAGCAGCAGTTCGGCCTGGCGGTCCGGCTCGCCACCGAGATCGGCGCCGGCTGGGTCCTCCAGGACGTGCGCCAGGTCGCCGACATCGTCGACGGCCCGCGCGGACTGGTCCGGGTCGGCCCGACCGTCGACCGGGGGACCGTGCGCCGGGGCCGGCTGCACATCGCCTCGGGCCACCGGCTCGAACTGCCCGAGCACGCCGCCGGGAAGCCGGTCACCTGCCCGCACTGCCGCCATCTCGCCGGACCGCACGCCCGGTTCTGCATCGCCTGCGGGAGGAGCCTGTGATGACCCGGCCGACCCGATGGACCCGCCCCCTCCTGACCCGCCGGCCGCCCGGTTCGCACACCCGACGGCTGCTCGAACGGCACCTGGCCGTCATGGCGGTGACCGCGGTCGTCTCGATGACCGCGCTGCTCGTCTCGTACTGGAGTGTGCAGACCGCCGCGGGCGAGATGCGCACCCGTGCCGCGCCCGCCGTCCAGCTCGTCGCCTCCACCCAGCTGGCGCTGCTGCGCGCCCACGAGGAGGCAGAGCTCTCGGCCGACCGGCGGATCGACCAGGTGGTGGGCGCGGGCGCGCGGTACGAGAACCAGCTGTCCGCCGCCGACCAGGGCCTGTCCCGGCTCTCCGACGTACAGATCGACGGGGAACGCGGCCGGGGCGTCCTCAATACGGCCAGCGCCCTGCTGACCTCGTACAGCAGCTCCATCACACCCGGCGCGGTGAAGTACGTGCGCGACGAGGACGACCTGATGCAGAAGGAGAAGTTCACGGAGGCCGAGACCCTCCTCGTCCGGCCGGGCACCGGCGTGGTGCCCCGCCTGGACGTCCTCCAGGACCACCAGATGCGGCGCATGGACCGGGTCAGCTCCCTGGGCACGCTCCAGCAGAGCGGCTGGGCCGTAGCCGAACTGGGCCTGCTCGTCCTGGCGGTGACCGCGCTCAGCGCGCTGTGGGTGCTGCGCACCCGCTGCGGCCGCAGCCGCGACCCCTGGCTGCTGGCGGCGCTGCTGGTCACACTCGCCCTGGCGGTCGTCCCGCTGTGGGCCACCGTCCACACCCAGGAACGGCTGGACACCGCCCGCCACCGGCTGGTCGCGATCGAGGAACGGGCCCACGACGAAACCGACCTGGCGGAGTCCCAGCGGGACGTCACCGACAAGTCCACCGACCTGCGCGGCGTACTGGCCGCCCACCGCTGGCAGAGCGGCACGTACTACGGGGCGCTGGGCGGGGCCGTGCTGATCGTCCTGCTGCCGGCCGTCGGCATCGTCCGGCGCCTCAACGCCGACTACTGGAGGGCCGGATGACCCGGCACACCCGCGCAACTCTGCTCGTCCTGGCCCTGCTGATGACCGCGGCCGGCTGCGGACTCGCGGCCCCCGGCGGCAGCGACGCCGAACCGAAGGTGACCATCCTCGGCCCGTGGACCGACGAACAGGAGCGGCAGTTCAAGGACGTTCTGGACGGGTTCGGGATCCCGTACACCTACCAGGGCACCGCCGCCACCCGCGAGGTGCTGCTCGCCGAGGTGCAGGCCGGCGACCCGCCCGACATCGCGATCCTGCCGGGCGTCGGCGAACTCGTGGAGTACGCGGACGAGAGACGGCTGCGCTCGCTGGAGGGGCTGTACGAGCCGCAGCAGTACGGCAACCCCTGGCGGCCCCGGGCGGACGGCATCCCCGGCGATCTGTGGTTTCCGCTCAAGGCCGACCTCAAGTCCATCGTCTGGTACCGCGAGGGCACGTCCCCGGCACGCGGCCCGGCACCGCTGGCCTCCTGGTGCATCGGCATGGTCGACGACGGCGCGTCGGGCTGGCCCGGCAGCGACTGGATCGAGGACCTCATCCTCCAGCGCGCCGGCCCCGGGCTGTACGAGCGCTGGGCGACCGGCGACCTGGCGTGGACCGACGACCGGGTGGTCGCCGCCTGGACCGCCTGGGCCGGGATGCTCGCCCAGGACAAGGGGACGGCCGAGGACATGCTGATGGCCGACCACCGCGGCCCGGCCGGGGGCCACGGGCTGCTCTTCGGCGGCGGCTGCGACCTGGAACACCAGGGCTCCTTCGCCCGCGCCTTCTACGGGGACCGCGGCGGCCGGGCGGTCTTCGAGGACTCCGCACGCCTGCTGCCCGGCGGTCCCTACCGGGTGAGGGCCCACGAGGTGTCGGCCGACTTCGCCGCGCTGTTCGGCGGTAGTGGCGCTGCCCGCGGCCTGATCCGGCGGCTGGCCTCCCTGGACGCCCAGGAGGACTGGGGCCGCAAGGGCGGGGTGTTCTCGCCGAACGCCGCGGTCCCGCCCAAGACGGGCCCGGTCGACAAGGAGGTGAGCCGGCGGCTCACGGGCCAGCAGGTGCCGCTCTGCCTGGACGCGTCGGACGTCATGCCGGCGGCGGTGCGGGATGCTTTCTACGAGGCCGTGCTGCTGACCGTGGCGCACCCCTCCGATCCGGTACGGGACCGGCTGGCGGACGTCCAGAAGGTCCAGGACACCCAGCGCTCGGAGACCCCCCGGCTGAGGGGGGTGTGCGGCAGACCACAGTGAACCCTTGTGGAACCCCCACAAACGAATGCGGGTAAGCGCTGGTACTTCGCCTGCATGGACCCAGGGTTCTGTCAGGCTCCACCAGGAAACCGGGCAGGAGACTGTACAGAGTCGACGGCAGGATTTTCTTGGTCGGGTTCGTAGGGTCGATACATGACCGTTGTGGACGAAACCCAGGGCGAGCCGAGCGACACCCGTGGCCGTGTGGCGGAACTGCTGGCACTGCGCGAGCAGGCCCGGCGCGGGCCGAGTGACCGGGCGACCGAGGCGCAGCACGCCAAGGGCAAGCTGACGGCGCGCGAGCGCATCGAGCTGCTCCTGGACGAGGGTTCGTTCAAGGAGGTCGAGCAGCTCCGCAGGCACCGCGCCACGGGCTTCGGCCTGGAGGAGAAGAAGCCCTACACCGACGGTGTCATCACCGGCTGGGGCACCGTCGAGGGCCGGACGGTCTTCGTCTACGCACACGACTTCCGGATCTTCGGCGGCGCGCTGGGCGAGGCCCACGCCACGAAGATCCACAAGATCATGGACATGGCCATCTCGGCCGGTGCCCCGCTGGTCTCGCTGAACGACGGCGCCGGCGCCCGTATCCAGGAGGGCGTCTCGGCGCTCGCCGGCTACGGCGGCATCTTCCAGCGCAACACCCGCGCCTCCGGTGTCATCCCGCAGATCAGCGTGATGCTCGGCCCGTGCGCGGGCGGCGCCGCCTACAGCCCGGCGCTCACCGACTTCGTCTTCATGGTCCGTGAGACCTCGCAGATGTTCATCACCGGACCGGACGTCGTCAAGGCGGTCACCGGCGAGGAGATCACGCAGAACGGCCTCGGCGGCGCCGATGTGCACGCCGAGACCTCGGGCGTCGCGCACTTCGCGTACGACGACGAGGAGACCTGCATCGCCGAGGTCCGCTACCTGATCGGGATGCTGCCCTCGAACAACCGGGAGAACCCGCCCACCGTGGCGAGCGACGACCCGGCCGACCGCCGCGGCGACGTCCTGCTGGACCTGGTCCCCGCCGACGGCAACCGTCCGTACGACATGCACAAGGTCATCGAGGAGCTCGTCGACGACGGCGACTTCCTGGAGATCCACGAGCGCTGGGCCCGCAACATCATCTGCGCGCTGGCCCGCCTGGACGGCCAGGTCGTCGGCATCGTGGCCAACCAGCCGCAGGCCCTGGCGGGCGTCCTGGACATCGAGGCGAGCGAGAAGGCCGCCCGCTTCGTCCAGATGTGTGACGCGTTCAACATTCCCATCGTCACTCTTCTGGACGTACCCGGCTTCCTGCCCGGCGTCGATCAGGAGCACGGTGGAATCATCCGGCACGGAGCGAAGCTGCTCTACGCCTACTGCAACGCGACGGTCCCGAGGATCTCCCTGATCCTGCGCAAGGCCTACGGCGGCGCCTACATCGTCATGGACAGCCAGTCCATCGGTGCGGACCTCACCTACGCCTGGCCGACGAACGAGATCGCGGTGATGGGCGCCGAAGGTGCCGCCAACGTCATCTTCCGCCGGCAGATCGCCGACGCCGAGGACCCGGAGGCCATGCGGACCCGCATGGTCAAGGAGTACAAGGCCGAACTGATGCACCCGTACTACGCCGCCGAGCGCGGCCTGGTCGACGACGTCATCGACCCTGCCGAGACCCGCGAGGTCCTGATCGCCTCGCTGGCGATGCTCCGCTCCAAGCACGCCGACCTGCCGTCCCGCAAGCACGGCAACCCCCCGCAGTAGTCCGCGGCCCCGCAGCAACCCTGCAAGGCCCCCGCGAAGACCTGCCGAGAAGACGGAGAGACACCCATGAGCACTGCCGCCGAGTCCGTGCTGCGCGTCGAGAAGGGTCTTGCCGACCCCGAGGAGCTGGCCGCCATAACCGCGGTCCTGCTCGCCCGCGCCGCCGCCCAGCCGACCGACGCCCCCGCCCACCGAGGCCGCGACACCGCCGGCTGGCGACGCCTGGAGCGCACCCCGGGCTTCCGTGCCCCCCACAGCTGGCAGGGCTGACGTCCAAGCCCCACAGATGCGGCCACACCGATGCGGTGTGGCCGCATCGTGCTGTTGCAGGCCCAGCCACTTCGATCAAGGCCTGCGCCGGCCGAAATCGAGCCCGTCCGGCGATTGAGGACGAAGCACGGCCGAAGGCCGGGCGCCCCAGACGAAAGGCCCCGCACTCCCAACAGGGAGTGCGGGGCCTTTCGTCTGGGGCGCCCGGCAGGGCCCTACCGCAGGCGGGCCATCAGCGCGTGCTCCACCAACGTGATCAGCGCACTCTTCGCATCCGCCCGGTGCCGCGCGTCCGTCGTCAGGATCGGGGTGTCGGGTCCGATCTGGAGGGCTTCGCGGACTTCGTCGGGGGTGTAGGGCTGGTGTCCGTCGAAGCCGTTGAGGGCGATGACGAACGGCAGTCCGCTGTTCTCGAAGTAGTCGACGGCGGGGAAGCAGTCGGCGAGGCGCCGGGTGTCGACCAGGACGACGGCGCCGATGGCGCCGCGTACGAGGTCGTCCCACATGAACCAGAAGCGGTCCTGTCCGGGTGTACCGAAGAGGTACAGGATCAGGTCCTGGTCCAGGGTGATGCGGCCGAAGTCCATGGCCACCGTCGTGGTGGTCTTGTCCCCGGTGTGCGTCAGGTCGTCGATGCCCGCGGAGGCGGACGTCATCACGGCTTCGGTACGCAGCGGATTGATCTCCGAAACGGCACCGACAAACGTGGTCTTACCCACGCCGAAGCCCCCTGCCACCACGATCTTCGCCGAGGTAGTGGAGCGGGCCGCTCCGCCGCTAGAGCTTGCGAAGTCCACTGAGCACCCTTTCGAGCAGTGTCACATCTGGCTGGCCGCCGGCGGACTCGTCGCCGCCGGGCTGGTGGATAGCGACGAGTCCGGCCTCAGCCAGGTCGGCTACGAGGATCCGGGCAACGCCGAGGGGGATCGAGAGCAGGGCCGAGATCTCGGCCACCGACTTGATCTCGATGCACAGCCGGCAGATCCGCTGGTGCTCGGGCAACTGCCCTTGCAGCCGGGACGGATCGGCCGTCGTACTGACCAACGCCTCAATGGCGAGTTGGTAGCGCGGTCGGGTCCGTCCACCTGTCATGGCGTACGGACGGACCAGCGGATTGTGAGCGGCGGGCGCGGCCGGCTCGGGGGCCCGCCGCGGCTGCACCGGCTGAATGCGGGGCGGCTGCTGCGGGGAGTCGTACCGGTGCGGGCGCTGCGGCCGGTTCGGCTGCTGCGGCTGCTGCGGCCAGTCCGAGCCCCGGACGTGCTGCGGCGGCTGCGGCTGCTGTGGCTGCCGATACGGCTGGTAAGGCTGCTGCGCGCCCTGTCTGCCGGGTGTGGAGGGGAACCCGTAACCATGGTCCCCGTGCTCACCCGGTACCTGCTGACCACCGTTGAACTGGTGCCCGCCTGGGGGTGTACCCACGATTCCTCCTCCGCCTGCCGGTCCCGATCCCAGTGGGTCCGCGCCACCGCACCTTATGGCGCGGTGACGCGAAACGCACTGTCTGTCTACTAGTTAAGAAGACTTCCCTGAAGCTCGGCACGGAGGTCCGGGGTGAGGACACTGCCGGCACGGTCGACAAGAAGGGCCATTTCGTACCCAACCAGACCGATATCGGCGTCCGGGTGTGCGAGAACGGCCAACGAAGATCCATCGGAAACGGACATGATGAAGAGGAATCCTCGCTCCATCTCCACAACCGTCTGATTAACGGCGCCGCCCTCGAAGATCCGCGAGGCACCCGCGGTCAGCGAGGTCAGACCGGAGGCGACAGCCGCCAGCTGGTCGGCGCGGTCACGCGGAAATCCCTCGGACATCGCCAGCAGGAGTCCGTCGGCGGAGACCACCACCGTGTGCGACACCCCAGGGGTGTTGTCCACGAAGTTGGTGATCAACCAGTTCAGATTCTGCGCCGCCTGGCTCATCGGGCTCACACTAACGCTCCTGGTTGTAGGTATTACTGGTGTCCGAACCCGCGTTACGTCCCCGCAGCACGCCACGTCGCAGGTTGCTCAACCTGCCACGCACGTCCTCCGGGGCGCGGGAGACCTGGGGGCCGCCCTGCTGGGTCTGTTCGGCCGTGCCCTCGACCAGGTTGGCCTTGGGCACGCGCCGGGGAAGACCGGAGGGGGTGACCCCGCCCGCCTTCGGCTCCCGGAGCTTCTCGGCCCGCTCCCAGCGCTCGTCGTTCGCCGAGCGCCAGTCCTCGGTGCCCTCGGTTCCGCCGGTGCCGTCGGCGTCCCGCTGCGCGGGCGTCGGCTGCTGCGGCGGTTCCTGCTGCTCCTGCTGCTGCGGGGCCGCGGGCCGCTCGTTCCCGCGGCCGGTGGGCTGCCAGTGCTGCTGGCCGCCGCGGCGGGGCAGACCGGCGTTGGTCAGCTCGTGGCCGGAGTTCGGGACGGGTCCCGAATGGTCGAAGCCTACGCGTTCGCGGGGTTCCGCGGGTGCGCTCGGACGAGATTCCGGTTCGGCCTGCGCCACCGGTTCGAACGCGCCCTGGTACGTGCCCTGATCAGCCCACTCTGCCTGCTGGGGCTGGGCGGCGTACTGCTCGTCATAGGCCGGCCCGGACGCCTCGGGCGTCCCGTAAGCCGCCTCCGGATAACCGTTCTGGCCGTTGTCGTAGCCGGTCTGCCCGGCATAGCCGGTGTCACCGCGGTACGGGTCGTAGGTGCCTTCGTACGAGGGCTGCTCGTACGTCTGCTCCTGCGGGGCACCCTGCTGCGGTTCCTGGGCGTACTGCTCCGGAGCGTAGGACGTCTCGCCGTACCCGGCCTCGGCGTAGGGCTGCTGCTCCTGCTGCTGCGGGAACGGCGGGCGCTCGCCGCCGGTCTGCGCCTCCAGCGCGGCCCGGCGCTCCTCACGCATCAGCGAGCGGCCCACCGGGTCCAGCTGCGGGCCGTCCGCGGACGGGTCCTCGTAGCGGGAGTCGTCGAAGCCGAGCTCCGCCGCCGTACGCAGCTGCGGCTGCTGCGGCACCGGCTCGAAGGCCTGCTGCTGCTGCGGAATGATCGAGGAGACGGTGAAGTCGTCCTGGGCGGGGGCGTCGCCGCCACCGCCGTGGGTGATCGCGTCCGGCAGCATGACCAGGGAGGTGGTCCCGGCCTGCTCGCCCGAGGGGCGCAGCTGGACCCGGATGCCGTGCCGGTCGGCGAGGCGGCCGACCACGAACAGGCCCATGCGCTGCGAGACCGCGGCGTCCACCGTCGGCGGGTTGGCCAGCTTGTGGTTGATGTCGGCGAAGTCCTCGGCGGTGAGGCCGATGCCCTTGTCGTGGATCTCGATCATCACGCGGCTGTCGGGCAGCCGGGTCGCGGTGACCCGCACCTTGGTCTGCGGCGAGGAGAACGTGGTGGCGTTCTCCAGCAGCTCGGCCAGCAGGTGCACGAGGTCGGTGACGGACTGGCCGTGGATCTCGGTCTCCGGGACACCGGAGAGCTCGATGCGCTCGTAGGACTCCACCTCGGAGGAGGCGGCCCGCAGCACGTCCACCAGCGGCACCGGCTGGTTCCAGCGGCGGCCGGGCTCCTCGCCGGCGAGGACCAGGAGGTTCTCGCCGTTGCGGCGCATACGCGTCGCCAGGTGGTCCAGCCGGAAGAGGCTCTCCAGCTGGTCCGGGTCGGCCTCGTTGTTCTCCAGGTCGGTGATGAGGGTCAGCTGGCCCTCGATGAGCGACTGGTTGCGGCGCGAGAGGTTGGTGAAGATCGCGTTGACGTTGCCCCGCAGCATGGCCTGCTCGGCCGCGAGCCGGACCGCCTCGCGGTGCACCTGGTCGAAGGCGCGGGCGACCTCGCCGATCTCGTCCTGGCTGTTGATCGGGATCGGCTGGACGCGGGTGTCGACCCGGCCCGGGTCGGTCCGCGAGAGCTGGTCGACGAGCGAGGGCAGCCGCTGCTCGGCGATGGAGAAGGCGGCCGTACGGAGCCGGCGCATCGAGCGGCTCATCTGGCGGGCCACCAGACCGGCCAGCACGAAGGCGGCCAGCAGGGCGATGATCACGATCGCCGCGTTGACGATGGCGTCGGTCCGGGCGCTGGAGGAGATCTCCGCGGCCTCGGTCACCGCCTTGTCGACGAGCTCGTCCTCGACCGTGGTGTAACCGTCGAACTTCGCGGTGGCGGCGGCCGTCCAGGTCTCGGGGGTGATCCCCTTCGCCTTCAGCGCACTGGGGTTCTGGCCCTGGCCGATCTCCTGGGCCATGCCGTCGTAGACGGAGCCGTCGACGGTGGGCGGCGTCACGAACGGCACACCGGCCGCGTCGGCCTGCTCCTTGGCGGTCTTGAGCTTGGCGGCGCCCTCGGCGGCCTTGCCGGCCATGACCTGCTTCAGCCGGGCGGCGTCGGCCTCGGTGCCACCGGAGACGAACTCACCGAGGGCGATCTGCTCCAGGTAGTTGTACGAGCCGAAGGCCTTGACCTGGTCGTTGAACTTGCCGTTCTCCTGGCTGGGCCGCACCAGGAGGTGCATGCCGATGGAGCGCTGAAGCGATTCTGCAGCCTTGGCCAGCTCGATCGCGTAGACGGTACGGCCGTAGCTGGTGATGTTCCCGGTGCCGAGGCCGAGTTCGTTGCAGAACTCCATGAGGGAGTGCTGGACCTGGGTGTAGCCCTCTTCGGTCTTCACCGGGTCCATAGCGGCGGTGTAGGCGGCCTTGCGCAGCTGCGGGAGCTTGGGCTCCTCCAGCTTGAACAGCTTGAGGCGGCGCTCCAGGCCCTGCTTGGACGGCATGTCCTGCACGGCCGCGTCGAACTTCTTCGCCGCCGCGTCGGTGGTCGCCCGGACCTGCGTGACGACCTCGTCGTCGCGCTTGTTGGACAGCAGCGGCTGGGCGCTGAGGTCGCGCTCGTTGAGCAGTGCCTGTCCGTACTCGGCGGCCGCACGCACGATCAGCGCGGTCTTCTCGGCGCTCTGGGCTTCCTGCCAGGTGTCGACGGAACCCTTCACCTGGAATCCGCCCATGACCAGGCCGACGAGCACCGGGATCAGGAGGATCGCGTTCAGCCGGGTGGCCACCCGCCAGTTGCGCGGGGACAGCCGGCTGGTACTGCCACCGGCCGGTATCCCTTCGGACACCTCGGCGGACGGCGCCGCGGTGCGCGGCGGCGGGGTGAAGTTGCCCCGCTCCGTCTGCCCCGTGGAGCCCTCGCTGTTACGCCTCACTCGACCAACAACCTCTCGGCGTCGGCACCTACGTTGTGCCGTGTTTGTTCAGGGCCGTACTACTCGGGAGTTCGTCGAATTGCAGCACGGCTACCGGCCGCCTTCCAAACAGTCGGAATGGGCGATTCCGAGTGGCGCAGACCTCAGATAAAACGGGCATAAAGAACGAGCCCCGCCAAAAGGCGGGGCTCATGTGAGCACAGTGGTACCGATCGTGTGCATCGGGTGCTGACCGTGGGGCAATTCTCTTTCGAAACGTTATGAATACGGGGGTGGATCGTGTCAAAGGACACAGTCCACCCCCGTGTGACTACTGTAATTGCCGTATGGCAATACCGACTTGTGCCTACTTGAGCCGCGCCATCAACGCGTGCTCCACCAGCGTGATCAGGCCGCTCTTGGCGTCACCGCGATGCCGGGCATCGGTGGTGATGATCGGGGTGTCGGGTCCGATCTGGAGGGCTTCGCGGACTTCGTCGGGGGTGTAGGGCTGGTGTCCGTCGAAGCCGTTGAGGGCGATGACGAACGGCAGTCCGCTGTTCTCGAAGTAGTCGACGGCGGGGAAGCAGTCGGCGAGGCGCCGGGTGTCGACCAGGACGACGGCGCCGATGGCGCCGCGTACGAGGTCGTCCCACATGAACCAGAAGCGGTCCTGTCCGGGTGTACCGAAGAGGTACAGGATCAGGTCCTGGTCCAGGGTGATGCGGCCGAAGTCCATGGCCACCGTCGTGGTGGTCTTGCCGCCGGTGTGCGTCAGGTCGTCGATGCCCGCGGAGGCGGACGTCATCACGGCTTCGGTACGCAGCGGATTGATCTCCGAAACGGCACCGACAAACGTGGTCTTGCCCACGCCGAATCCGCCCGCCACCACGATCTTCGCCGACGTGGTGGCCCGGGCCGCACCGCCACTAGAGCTTGCGAAGTCCACTGAGCACCCTTTCGAGCAGTGTCACATCCGGCGCGCCGCCGGCCTCTCCATTGCCCGGCTGGTGGATGGCCACCATGCCGGCTTCCGCCAGGTCCGCGACGAGGATCCGGGCCACACCGAGCGGCATCGACAGCAGGGCCGACACCTCCGCCACCGACTTGACCTCACGGCAGAGGTGGCAGATCCGCTGGTGCTCGGGGAGCAGGGTCCCCAGGTGCGCGGGGTCGGCCGTGGTGCTGACCAGCGCCTCTATCGCTAGTTGGTAGCGCGGTCGGGTCCGGCCGCCGGTCATGGCGTACGGACGGACCAGCGGCTGGTCGCCTTCACCTTCGTACGACGCGTGGTTCAACGCGCCGTACGGATCGGGTGAGGCGGGTGGCGGGGTCATGAATCCTCCGGGCGTGACAGCAGGGTGTCGGCTTGCCGTCTGAAGGGGCCGGTGGGGGGCTGTAAGCGGCCGGACGGGCGAGTGATGAGTGCGGTCTTGCTAATCGTCTGTGTCACCGGTTCACGGCCGCCTAATGGAGCAGGCTGCCCTGGAGCTCGGCGCGGAGGTCCGGGGTGAGGACGGTTCCCGCCCGGTCCACCAGCAGCGCCATTTCGTACCCGACCAGACCGATGTCGGCGTCCGGATGGGCCAGCACGGCCAGCGAGGAGCCGTCCGAGATGGACATCAGGAAGAGGAACCCGCGTTCCATCTCCACCACGGTCTGGCTGACGGCGCCGCCCTCGAAGATCCGGGAGGCACCCGCGGTCAGCGAGGTCAGACCGGAGGCGACGGCCGCCAGCTGGTCGGCGCGGTCGCGCGGGAAACCTTCGGACATCGCCAGCAGCAGGCCGTCTGCGGAGACCACCACCGTGTGCGACACCCCGGGGGTGTTGTCCACGAAGTTGGTGATCAACCAGTTCAGATTCTGCGCGGCCTGACTCATCGGGCTCAACTAACGCTCCTGCTGGTGAGTGGGGCCGATAGGGAAACTGCCGGTCGACGGGCCGTTGTTGGCCTGACGTCCCTGCTGGATGCCCCGGCGGAGATTGGTCAGTCGCCCGCGCACATCATCGGGCGCACGCGACACCTGGGGACCGGACTGGTGGTTCTGCTGCTGGGCGGTGCCCGGCACCAGATTGGCACGCGGGACCCGGCGAGGCAGACCGGACGTGGTTATTCCGCCTGCTGCGGGCTTCTTCACCCGCTCCGCCTGCCGGACGAGTTCGTCGTTCGGCGAGGCGCGCCAGGAGCTCGTGACGCCGTTGGTGTCACCGGCACCGCGCTGCGGTGCGGCGGGAGCGGGACGCTCCTCGGCGGGCTGCTGGGGGAAGGCAGGTGCCTGCGGTGCGGCGGGCGGCTGCTGGCCACCCTGCTGCGGTCCGTGGAACCAGTTCGTCTCCAGCGTGTCGTACAGCGGGGTGCGGCCGTCACCCGGACCGGCCGGCGGCAGCTCGGACTGCGGCTGCTGCGGCTGCTGCGGCAGGGCGGGGCGGTACTCCCCGCCGGGGGCCGGCGCGACGGGCGGACGCGGAGCACCGAAGTCCCCGTTCTCACGGTCGCGCTGGCGCGGGGCGGGCTGCCCCTGCGCGGGCTGACCGAAGTCCGGGCGGGCGAACTGCGCGGTGCTCGCCGGGTCCGGCGCCTGCTGCTGCGGCACCGGCCGCTGCTGCGGCGGCGGCCCCGAGAAGTCCGGGCGGGCGAACTCGGCGGTGGAGCCGGGCCCCTGCTGGTTGTCCATCGGCTGACGCGGGCTGAGCGGCGGCGGGTTCAGCGGACGCTGGAACTGTCCGGTGGACTCGGGCTCCTCGTGACCGCGGGGCGCGTCGAGCGGGGAGCGCCGCGGTGCGGGCGGCTCCTCGTTCGAACCCCAGCTGGTGGTCTGCGGGCGCTGCGGCTGGGGGTTGCCACCGGGAAGCTCCGCACGCGGACCGCCGACCGGAGGCAGCTGCCGGCTGTTCTGGCCGGGCTGCTGGAAACCGCCCTGGCCGGGCTGCTGGAAACCGCCCTGGCCGGGCTGCTGGAAACCGCCCTGGCCGGGCTGCTGGAAACCGCCCTGGCCACCCTGGTTCTGGTTCTGCTGCTGGGGCTGCGGGGCCTGCCGTCCGGGACCGTTCTGCTCCGGGCGCTTCTGGTCGAACAGGCTCGGCTGACCCGAGTCCGTACGCCCGCCGTCACCCTGGCCGCGGGCACCCAGCCGGGCACCGCCGCCGAAGGCGCCGGAGAGGCCGCCGCCCTGACGCGGCGGCTCGGGGCGCGAGGCGTCCGGCTGCCGGCCCTGCGGACCGTCGGCCGGGAACCCGGGGCTCTGGAACGCGGAGTTCTGCTGGCCGTTCTGCTGACCCGGCTGACCGGGCTGGCCCTGCTGGTTCTGGGGCCGGCCGGCGCCGCCGTCGCGGGCCGGCAGGGCCGCCCGCGGACCGGAACCCGCACCGACCTGGCCACGCGTGGCACCGGGACCGGCGGCGAGCCGCCCGGCCGGGGCCGAGGACGCGCTGTCGAGACCGGGACGGGGCGCGTTGCCGCCGGCCAGGAGCCCGCCGGGGGCGGGGGTCTGCTGACCCGGGGCCTGCTTGGGGATCGGCTGCTTGCCGCCGTGCGCGACGTCGACCGGGAGCATGACCAGCGCGGTCGTGCCACCGGAGTCGGACGGGCGCAGCTGGATGCGGATGCCGTGACGCAGGGACAGCCGGCCGACCACGAACAGACCCATGCGGCGGGAGACCGAGACGTCCACGGTGGGCGGCGAGGCGAGCCGCTCGTTGATCGCCGCGAGGTCCTCGGGGGAGAGGCCGATGCCGGTGTCGTGGATCTCGACCAGCACCCGGCCGTCGGGCAGCGCGTGACCGGTGACCCGGACCTTCGTCTGCGGCGAGGAGAACGACGTGGCGTTCTCCAGCAGCTCGGCGAGGAGGTGCACGAGGTCGTTGACGACCCGGCCGGCGACCTCGGTCGCGGGCACCGCGGCCAGTTCGATGCGCTCGTACTGCTCCACCTCGGACGCGGCGGCACGGAGCACGTCGACCAGCGGCACCGGACGGGTCCACCGGCGGCCCGGCTCCTCGCCCGCGAGGACGAGGAGGTTCTCGCCGTTACGGCGCATACGGGTCGCGAGGTGGTCGAGCTTGAAGAGCGAGGACAGCTGGTCCGGGTCGGCCTCGCGCGACTCCAGCTCGGAGATGAGTGAGAGCTGACGCTGGATGAGGCCCTGCGAACGGCGCGAGAGGTTGGTGAACATCGCGTTGACGTTGCCCCGGAGGAGGGCCTGCTCGGCGGCGAGACGGACGGCCTCGCGGTGCACGTCGTCGAAGGCCGCGGCCACCTTGCCGATCTCGTCACGGGAGTGCACACCGACCGACTCGACGGAGGTGTCCACATCCTGCGGGTCGGCCTCGGACAGCTGCTTGACGAGCTCGGGCAGCCGGTCCTGGGCGACGCGCGTGGCCGTGTCCTGCAGCCGGCGCAGCGAGCGGATCATGGACCGGGCGACGACGAAGGCGCCGACCAGCGAGACACCGAGCACGAGCAGGATCAGCGCACCGGAGATGATCGCCTCGCGCTGGGACTCGTCGCGCAGTTCGCGCGCCTTGCCCTCCATGTCGCTGAGGAGCGTCTCCTCGATCTGCTTCATGGCCTGGATCTTGGTGGAGTCCTGGTCGTACCAGTCCATGTACGAACGGCGGGCGCCGGGACCGGCCATGCCGTTCGCGTTGTCGAGCACCTTCTTGGCGTAGGTGTCGGCGGCCTTGATCTCGGGCTGGCCCTCGTCGAGCGTGGAGGTCAGCTCGTCGGCGCTCTTGCCCGTGGTGGTGTAGATCGCCTCGAAGGAGCGGCGGGCCGCGTCCTCCTTGCGCTGGGCCGCCAGACCGAACTGCTGGTCGTTGCGGTCGAGGTGGGGCTGCTTGTCGTTGCCGCCCGGCAGCGCGGCGGCGATGATCGCGCGCTGGACCGAGGCGTACTCCTTGGCGGAGGAGAAGGCCGCCAGGGCACGGGTCCGCTTGATCATCTCCGGGCTGCTGGTCGCCTGCGCCATGTCCTGGGAGAGGCTCAGCAGCGAGGTGATCAGCTGGCTGTAGGCGTCGACGGTCTGGAGACTCGGACTGTCCTTCGCGTACGCCTGCTTGCGGATGTCGCGGATGGAGCCGAGCTGCGAGGCGATCTGCTGGATGCTGGAGTGGATGCTCTCCAGCGCCTCGTCACCGGTGGTGTCACCGATGTCGTTCGTCGCGTTGAAGAACGCCTTCTTCGCACGGTCGGTCTTCTTCCGCGGCTCCGTGACCTTGAAGTCGTCCGCCGGCACGCCGTTGGACAGCGGTCCCGCCGACCGGTCGCGCTCCTCCTGGAGCGCCTGGGCCAGCGAGGTCGCCTGCTTCGTCATCCGGGTCAGCAGCTGCATGTGCTCCAGCTGCTGGATGTCGTTCATGGAGTCATTGATACGGAGACCACCCAGCGTGGTCGCGGCGACCACGGGGAGGGCGAGCAGGGAGACCAGGCGCGTGCTGATGCGCCAGTTGCGGAGAGCTACCCGGGAGCCGGTGTTGACCGGGCCCCGTGGCTTGAGCGCGGACACCGGATCGGACCCACCGCCCGTCGCCGGGCCGGGCCGCCGCTCGCGGTCGCTGTTGTCGCCGGCCGCGGCCGGTCCGGGGTTCTGGGCGTGCTGGGGCGAGGAACCGCGGTCGGTCCCGCCGCGCGGCTCCTGTTCCGCCGCAGCGCTGCCATCCCTCTTGAAACGTCCCTGCACTAGCGTCGCAACCTCTGGACCAGGCGTTCTTCCGTCATGGACGGATGAACGGTGTCGGCGTCGTGGGGCGTTGTACCGCCCCATGGTGGTCGTGAGTGACCGGCGCTCTTCCCCTTCCCGCCGCCACTCGGCGCTGCGTTGCGCCCCTGCGCGCCGGCTTGAAACCCGCGGCGGTGCGTGGAATTCCAGCACAGTGGCGGATCTCCAACAAGGGCCAGGTACCGGGCTGTGACCTGCGTGACACGTTGTGATGGAGGGGTAACAAGCCGTGGAGACCCTTCCCTGACATAACGGACGATCACGGGTGAATCAGATGGGGGTGGAGGGTGTCCCAGTCGACATGATCAGGAGCGGAATGGTGGATTCAGGGATGCAATGACCGTTTCGTCCACCCACGCGAGCCGCCCGAATTGGAGTAATTGTCGGCTGCTTCGTGAGCAAACTCACATGATGATCGCCGTCTCTTCACGACCTTCGGAGGGAATTGGATGTTTAGCCTGACGCTTTACAGGGATGGCAGAACCGACAACCGGCGCCCCCGTGAGTGGCGCCCCTACCGACAGGGTCCGTACGGCAGATGAAGACGACGATGATGTTCCGCAACATTGCCAACCCCCGGCGCACCACGCTGGCGCACCTCAAGGACGCCGAAGCGCTGCGGACGCCGGAGCAGCCGGAGCACGCAGTCGCCCTGCCGACGCAGACGGCCAACCCGCGCCGCACCATCCTCATGACGGCCCCCGCGGCCGTCACCGCCGCCGCGGAGTAATCCGCGCAGCGTCACCCCTCACCCGCGCCAGCGCCTCGCCCGGCGAGGTTTGCCCCGTCGCGCCGCCCGGCACACGCGCTCGCGGCGTTGCCGAAACGCCCACGTGGCTCCGCCACGAGGACGCTCCGGCGCCTTGCGATCGCACGCACCGGACGGCGCTCCTAACGGGGCAAACCTCGCCGGGCGAGGCGCTAGCCTGGAGCATCAGTCTTCAGCCACCCAGCAAGTGAGGGGCGACAGCTTCCCGTGCGCATCGCCAGGTTCTCCATCGACGGCAATGTCGCCTTCGGCGCCGTCGAGGGCGACGGGCCCGATGGTCTCGTCCTCGACATCATCAAGGGCATCCCGTACGCCGACTTCGAGCTCTCCGGGACCAAGGTCCCGCTGAGCAAGGTCCGGCTGCTGCCGCCCGTGCTCCCCAACAAGGTCGTGGCCATCGGCCGCAACTACGCGGAGCACGCCGCGGAACTCGGCAACGAGGTCCCCGACGTCCCGGTCGCCTTCTTCAAGCCCACCACCTCGGTGATCGGCTCCGGCGACGCCATCGAGTACCCCTCCTTCTCCGAAGAGGTGCACCACGAGGCCGAGCTGGCCGTGGTCATCGGCCGGATGTGCCGCGAAGTGCCGCGGGAGCGGGTCAAGGACGTCATCTTCGGCTACACCTGCGCCAACGACGTGACCGCCCGCGACGCCCAGAAGCGCGAGAAGCAGTGGGCCCGGGCCAAGGGCTTCGACACCTCGTGCCCGCTCGGCCCCTGGGTGGAGACCGACCTCGACCCCGCCGACCTCGCCATCCAGGCCACGGTCAATGGCGAGCAACGGCAACTCGGCCGGACGAGCGAAATGATCCGCTCGATCGAGGACCTGGTCGTCCACATCACGGAAGCCATGACGCTGCTCCCGGGCGATGTGATCCTCACCGGTACTCCCGCAGGGGTCGGACCCCTCCATGTCGGCGACGAGGTCGCCGTCACCATCGAAGGCATCGGCACTCTCACCAACAAGGTGATCAAGCGTGGCTAACACCGACGTACGCGTACGTTTCTGTCCCTCCCCGACCGGCAACCCCCACGTGGGCCTGGTCCGGACAGCCCTCTTCAACTGGGCCTTCGCCCGACACCACCAGGGCACCCTGGTCTTCCGCATCGAGGACACCGACGCGGCGCGCGACTCCGAGGAGTCGTACGAGCAGCTCCTCGGCGCGATGCGCTGGCTCGGCCTCGACTGGGACGAGGGCCCCGAGACCGGCGGCCCGCACGCCCCGTACCGCCAGTCGCAGCGCATGGACCTCTACAAGGACGTCGCCGAGAAGCTCCTCGCCGCCGGCCACGCGTACCCCTGCTACTGCACCACCGAGGAGCTCGACGCCCGCCGCGACGCCGCCCGCGCCGCAGGCAAGGCGTCCGGGTACGACGGCCACTGCCGCGACCTGAGCGCGGAGCAGAAGGCGGCGTACGAGGCCGAGGGCCGCACCTCCATCGTCCGCTTCCGGATGCCCGACGAGGCCATCACCTTCACCGACCTGGTCCGCGGCGACATCACCGTCCAGCCGGAGAACGTGCCGGACTACGGCATCGTCCGCGCCAACGGCGCCCCGCTCTACACGCTGGTCAACCCGGTCGACGACGCGCTGATGGAGATCACCCACGTCCTGCGCGGCGAGGACCTGCTCTCCTCCACCCCGCGCCAGATCGCGCTGTACCGGGCGCTGATCGAGCTGGGCATCGCCAAGCAGACCCCCGCGTTCGGCCACCTGCCGTACGTCATGGGCGAGGGCAACAAGAAGCTCTCCAAGCGCGACCCGCAGGCCTCGCTCAACCTCTACCGCGAGCGCGGCTTCCTGCCGGAGGGGCTGCTCAACTACCTCTCGCTGCTCGGCTGGTCGATCGCCGAGGACCGCGACATCTTCGACATCGACGAGATGGTCGCCGCGTTCGACATCAAGGACGTCAACGCCAACCCGGCCCGCTTCGACCTCAAGAAGTGTGAGCACGTCAACGCCGAGCACATCCGCCGGCTCGACGTGAAGACCTTCACCGAGGCCTGCGGCCCGTGGCTGAAGGCGCCGTTCGCCCCCTGGGCCCCGGAGGCCTTCGACGCGGACCTGTTCGCGGCGATCGCCCCGCACGCCCAGACGCGCGTCACGGTCCTCTCCGAGATCACGGCCAACGTCGACTTCCTCTTCCTCGACGAGCCGGCGACCGACGAGGCGTCCTGGGCCAAGGCCATGAAGGAGGGCTCCGACGCCCTGCTCGTCACGGCCCGCGCCAAGCTGGCCGACGCCGAGTGGAACGCGGACGCCCTGAAGACCGCCATCCTCACCGCCGGTGAGGAGCACGGCCTCAAGCTCGGCAAGGCCCAGGCCCCGGTCCGCGTCGCCGTCACCGGCCGCACGATCGGCCTGCCGCTCTTCGAGTCCCTGGAGATCCTCGGCCGCGAGAAGACGCTGGCCCGGGTGGACGCGGCACTGGCGAAGCTGGCGGCGCAGCGGTCGTAACCGCCGTACACGCGCGGAGGGGCCCGGCAGCCGCACACAGCGGCTGCCGGGCCCCTCCGCGTGGGGTGGGGCGCGGGTAGAGTCGGATCATGCCGATCAGGGCCGTCCTCTGGGACATCGACGACACGCTCTTCGACTACACGAGCGCCGCCGCCGCCGGAATGACCCGGCACCTCGCGGCGGAGGGCCTGCCCGGGGGGTACGCATCGGCGGACGAGGCCCTCGACGCCTGGCAGCGGCTCACCCGGGAGCACTGGGCGCGGTTCGCCGCCGGTGAGACCGACTGGCAGGGCCAGCGCCGGGACCGGGCCAGGGACTTCCTCGGCCGCCCGCTGGACGACGCCGAGGCGGATGCCTGGTTCGACCGGCACATCGCCCACTACGAAGCGTCCTGGGCACTCTTCCCGGACACCGTTCCCGTGCTCGACGCCCTGGCCGGGACCCACCGGCACGGCGTGCTGTCCAATTCCGCCCTCGAACAGCAGCACCACAAACTGACCGTGCTCGGTGTGCGCGACCGCTTCGAGACCCTCCTGTGCGCTGCGGAGCTGGGCATCTCCAAGCCCGCCCCCGAGGCCTTCCACGCCGCCTGCGAGGCGCTGGACCTGCCGCCCGCGGAGGTCGTGTACGTGGGGGACGAACCCGACATCGACGCCCGGGGTGCGGTGTCCGCCGGTCTCGCGGGTGTCTGGCTCGACCGCCGCGGCCGGGGCGGACGGCCCGAACTCGTCCGGATCACGGCCCTCGACCAGCTTCCCGGCCTGCTGGCGGGCAATACCCGTTTTGGAGCGCCGGACACCTTCAGGTAATGTTCTTCCTGCGCCGCCCGAGCGGGACGAAAGATCCGGACGGGAAGCGCAGACAGGGACAAGGCCCCAAGGGGTTGCGTTTCAGTGGGCTATGGTGTAATTGGCAACACTACGGTTTCTGGTACCGTCATTCTAGGTTCGAGTCCTGGTAGCCCAGCGCAAGACAGCAAGACCAGCAAGTTGCAGGAACAAGCCCCCGTTGTGTAGCGGCCTAGCACGCTGCCCTCTCACGGCAGTAGCGCCGGTTCGAATCCGGTCGGGGGTACAGATCCTTCCCGCGAGAACATCTGGGTCGCACCCACGTTCTTGATGCAGGATCGCTAGGGCCCCCGTTGTGTAGCGGCCTAGCACGCTGCCCTCTCACGGCAGTAGCGCCGGTTCGAATCCGGTCGGGGGTACTTGTAACACCATGGGCTATGGTGTAATTGGCAACACTACGGTTTCTGGTACCGTCATTCTAGGTTCGAGTCCTGGTAGCCCAGCGCAAGACCAGCAAGTCGCAGTATCCAAGCCCCCGTTGTGTAGCGGCCTAGCACGCTGCCCTCTCACGGCAGTAGCGCCGGTTCAAATCCGGTCGGGGGTACAACAGAGCATCAGGCGAAGGCCCTTCACTCCGGTGAGGGGCCTTCTGCTGTGTGTGCGCGGGGCGTTGGGACCCGGGTGGCCGCCTGAGTCCGCGCGCCGCGCTCACAGGCCGTACCGCCTGGCCGACTCCTCCTCCTGGGCCAGCCGTCGCAGGGCGGTGAGCACCGGTTCGTACAGCACCGCGGAGGCGACCGCCATCTCCACCTGTTCCGACTGTGTGGGGTACGTCTCCATCATGTCCAGGTCGCGGGCCGCCGCCTCGTGCATGAGGCGGGCGTGGTCCGCCAGATAGTCGTCCCGGAACGGGTAGCCGAGCCGGATCAGGGTCGCCAGGGACGCCACCAGCGACCGGTGGGAGGGGGAGAGGGGGCCGATCTCCCGGGCGGTCGTCCAGCCCAGCCGGTCCAGCAGGCGGTCCACCTCCGCGGTGGCGGCCGCCGTCTCCGGGGCCTCCGGGTCCGCGTCCGGGCCGTGCGGCAGCGACCAGAGGGCCGCGCCCAGCCGGATCGTCCGGCCGAGGGACTCGTCGTCGGCGTGGCTCAGCACCTCCCGGGCCGTGGCCACCGGGAGCCGGCCCACCTGGAGCAGGGCCCGGACCAGTCGCAGCCGGCGCACATGGCTCTCGTCGTACTCGGCCTGCGTCGCGCTCACCCGCTGCCCCGGCGCCAACAGCCCCTCGCGCAGGTAGTACTTGATCGTCGCCGTGCTGACGCCGCTCTGCTCGCTCAGTTCCGAGAGTCGCATTCCGCCCCTTCCCTTGCGCCGCCCGCCGGGCGGTGCCACGATCCAACCATTGGATAGTTCCACTCTCCAACAAGGTGCCAGGGGGCCCGCATGTTTGCGAAACCGATTCCGGGACGGACGACCGCCGCGGCCGAGGGTGATGTGGTGGTCCTGCTGATCGGCATGCGCATCAACCACTTCCGGGGAGTGCACCACTGGCTTCCCGTGCTTCTCGCGATGCCGCGCATGCTCCGGGAGTTGAGGCGGGACAGGAGCAGGGGCCTGCTCGGCTGCACCCTGCTGTCCGGGTCGCCCAGGACCTACTACGTCGTCCAGTACTGGGAGTCGAAGGAGAAGCTGTACGCGTACGCCGCCGCGCCCGACATGTTCCACCGCAGGGCGTGGGCGATGATCAACCGCAAGGAGAAGAAGTCCCGGCAGCACGTGGGGCTGTGGCACGAGACCTATGTGGTGCCCGAGGGCGGCTACGAGTCCATCTACGCCGACATGCCGTTGTACGGACTGGCCGCGGCGACCGGTTCGCTGCCGATCGAGGGGCGGGGCCGCCGTGCGGCGGACCGTTTCGCACATCGCTCGTCGGCCGGTTGAGGCCCTGAGGGGCGGGCGCGGAGGGGCCGGAGAAGGAGAAGGGGCCGCCACGACGCTGGGGCGGCTGCTGGGGGAAGCGGGACGGGCGCCGGTTCAGCCCGTGCGGCGCAGCGCCTCGCTCAGCCGGGCGGCCGAGTCGATGATCGCCTGGGCGTGCATCCGGCCCGGGTGGCGGGTCAGCCGCTCGATCGGCCCGGAGACCGAGACCGCCGCGACGACCCGGTTCGAGGGGCCGCGCACCGGAGCGGAGACCGAGGCCACGCCCGGTTCGCGCTCACCGATCGACTGGGCCCAGCCCCGACGCCGTACGCCGGAGAGCGCCGTCGCCGTGAAGCGGGCGCCCTGGAGGCCGCGGTGCAGACGCTCCGGCTCCTCCCAGGCCATCAGGATCTGGGCGGAGGATCCCGCCTTCATGGTGAGCGTGGAGCCGACCGGCACGGTGTCCCGCAGTCCGGACAGCCGCTCCGCCGCCGCCACGCAGATCCGCATGTCGCCCTGCCGGCGGTAGAGCTGGGCGCTCTCGCCGGTGATGTCGCGGAGGTGGGTGAGCACCGGTCCCGCCGTGGCGAGCAGCCGGTCCTCGCCCGCCGCCGCGGCGAGCTCCGACAGGCGGGGGCCGAGAATGAAACGGCCCTGCATGTCCCTCGCCACCATGCGGTGGTGTTCCAGTGCCACGGCCAGTCGATGGGCCGTGGGTCGTGCGAGCCCGGTCGCCGCTACCAGCCCGGCGAGGGTGGCAGGCCCGGACTCCAGGGCGCTCAATACCAGAGCTGCCTTGTCGAGAACGCCGACGCCGCTAGAGTTGTCCATACGACGATACTCGCGTCTCACTCTGTGAAACGCAAGTTCAATTTTCCGGGGAAGTTGCGAACCTGTAGGGGCGGCCGCACAACGGCCCGTAGCCACCGCCCCGTACGGGGGTCCGGACGGGGGCGCACCGAATCTCTAGTTGGGCCGGCGAAGACGCCGGCCGGAGGGAAAGCGATGGGTAGGACACTCGCGGAGAAGGTTTGGGACGACCATGTCGTCCGGCGCGCCGAAGGTGAGCCCGACCTCCTCTTCATCGATCTGCACCTGCTGCACGAGGTGACCAGCCCGCAGGCCTTCGACGGTCTGCGGCAGGCCGGACGCCCGGTGCGGCGCCTCGACCTCACCATCGCCACCGAGGACCACAACACCCCGACCCTCGACATCGACAAGCCGATCGCCGACCCGGTCTCCCGCGCCCAGCTGGAGACCCTGCGCAAGAACTGCGCGGAGTTCGGCGTCCGGCTGCACTCGCTGGGTGACGTCGAGCAGGGCGTCGTGCACGTGGTCGGCCCGCAGCTGGGGCTGACCCAGCCGGGCACCACCGTCGTCTGCGGCGACTCCCACACGTCCACGCACGGCGCGTTCGGCGCCCTCGCGTTCGGCATCGGGACCAGCCAGGTCGAACACGTGCTGGCCACCCAGACGCTGCCGCTGGCCCGTCCGAAGACGATGGCGATCACCGTCGAGGGCGAACTGCCCGACAGCGTCACCGCCAAGGACCTGATCCTCGCGATCATCGCCCGGATCGGCACCGGCGGCGGCCAGGGCTACATCCTCGAATACCGCGGCTCCGCCATCGAGAAGCTCTCGATGGAGGCCCGGATGACCATCTGCAACATGTCGATCGAGGCCGGGGCGCGGGCCGGGATGATCGCCCCCGACCAGGCCACCTTCGACTACCTGCAGGGCCGCGACCACGCCCCGCAGGGCGCGGACTGGGACGCCGCCGTGGCGTACTGGAAGACCCTGCGCTCGGACGACGACGCGGTCTTCGACGCCGAGGTGGTCATCGAGGCCGCCGAGCTGGCGCCGTTCGTCACCTGGGGCACCAACCCCGGCCAGGGCGCGCCGCTGTCGGCCAACGTCCCCGATCCTGCTTCGTACGAGGACGCCTCGGAGCGCAACGCCGCCGAAAAGGCCCTGGAGTACATGGGGTTGACCGCCGGCCAGCCGCTGCGCGACATCAATGTCGACACCGTCTTCGTAGGCTCCTGCACCAACGGCCGGATCGAGGACCTGCGCAACGCGGCCGCGATCCTGGACGGCCGCAAAGTCGCCGACGGCGTACGGATGCTGGTCGTCCCGGGCTCCGTCCGGGTCGCCCTGCAGGCCGTCGAGGAGGGCCTGGACAAGGTCTTCACCGCCGCCGGCGCCGAATGGCGGCACGCGGGCTGCTCGATGTGTCTCGGCATGAACCCCGACCAGCTGGCCCCCGGCGAGCGCTCCGCCTCGACCTCGAACCGTAACTTCGAGGGCCGGCAGGGCAAGGGCGGCCGTACGCACCTGGTCTCCCCGCAGGTCGCCGCCGCCACCGCCGTGCTGGGCCATCTGGCCTCGCCGGCCGACCTGTCCGACGACCGCACGCCCGCCGGAGTCTGAGAATCATGGAAGCTTTCACCGCACACACCGGCCGGGCCGTCCCGCTGCGCCGCAGCAACGTCGACACCGACCAGATCATCCCCGCCCACTGGCTGAAGAAGGTCACCCGGGACGGCTTCGAGGACGGGCTCTTCGAGGCCTGGCGCAAGGACGAGAAATTCGTCCTCAACCGCCCGGAGCGCAAGGGTGCCTCGGTCCTGGTGGCCGGCCCCGACTTCGGCACCGGCTCGTCCCGCGAGCACGCCGTCTGGGCCCTGCAGAACTACGGCTTCAAGACCGTCATCTCCTCCCGGTTCGCCGACATCTTCCGCGGCAACTCGCTGAAGAACGGTCTGCTGACCGTGGTTCTGGACCAGCAGACCGTCGACGCGCTGTGGGACCTGACCGAGGCCGACCCCACGGCCGAGGTCACCGTCGACCTGGAGAAGCGGCAGGTCCTCGCCGAGGGCATCACCGCCGACTTCGAGCTCGACGAGAACGCCCGCTGGCGGCTGCTGAACGGTCTGGACGACATCAGCCTCACCCTTCAGAACGAAGCGGACATCGCGGCCTACGAGGCGGCCAGGCCGGCCCACAAGCCCCGTACAATTAACGCCTGAGCAGCGCTTTTCCAGTACTGCGCCCCCTGCCATCTGGTAGGGGGCGCAGTCGCTTGTTGAGCCCCCGTCGGGCGACAACTCGCCCCAGATGGCACAATCGGTGCATGGAACGCGACAGCCAACTCAAGCTTTACGGCCAAGTCGCCGACCGATTGAAGGAAGCGCACTCACAAGTGCGTGCACTGCAAGTCCCGGAGGGCGTACGGATGGCGCTGAACCGGAAGCTGTTGGTCGTCACGGCCGCGGCGAAGCACGATCTCCCAGATGCAGCAAGGCGTCTGGACCGGTTGATGAAGGACCTCGATGAGGGCCGATTCCCCGAAGGTGACTGACTCTGCGGAACTGCGCAGCGGTCGACTTCGTTGCGGCACTAGGGTGATTAGCCCGTTTCGTGTTTGATTTGCGGTATATATCTGCCTAACGTGCGAAAAAGCCTGAACAGTTTCGTTCTGGCAATGTCTCCGAAGGGGAAGACGTGAACAAGGCGCAGCTCGTAGAAGCGATTGCCGACAAGGTCGGCGGCCGTCAGCAGGCCGCGGACGCCGTCGATGCGGTGCTCGACGCGATCGTTCGTGCGGTTGTCGCAGGTGACCGGGTTTCGGTCACCGGCTTCGGCTCGTTCGAGAAGGTCGACCGCCCGGCCCGTTACGCCCGCAACCCGCAGACGGGTGAGCGCGTACGGGTCAAGAAGACCTCGGTGCCCCGCTTCCGTGCGGGACAGGGCTTCAAGGACCTGGTGAGCGGCTCGAAGAAGCTCCCCAAGAACGACGTGGCCGTGAAGAAGGCCCCCAAGGGCAGCCTCTCGGGAGGTTCTTCCACCCGGACGACGGCCAAGGCCGCCGCCAAGAAGGCCACCGCGAAGAAGGCCGTGGCGAAGAAGGCCACCGCCAAGAAGACCGTGGCAGCGGCGAAGAAGACCACCGCCACCGCCAAGAAGACCACCGCGAAGAAGACGTCCGCGGCGGCGAAGAAGACCACGGCGGCCGCGAAGAAGGCGACCCCCGCGGCGAAGAAGACGACGACCGCCAAGAAGGCCGTCGCCAGCAAGACCGCGCCCGCCAAGAAGACCACGGCGAAGAAGGCGCCCGCGAAGAAGACCACGGCGCGCAAGACCACGGCCAAGAAGGCCACTGCACGCAAGAAGTGAGACCGGGCCGCACAGGCTCCTCACACGCGCCGGGCCGGGCTCCCCTCGGGGGAGCCCGGCCCGCGGGCTGTCCGGGGGAGTGGCGGCCGGGCTGTCCCGGGGAGGGCTTGCGGGGCCGTTCCGGGTCGGCGGCCGCCGGGTTCAGAAGGTCTGCAGCGTCACCAGGGTGATGCGCAGTCCGCCGCCCTCGCCCTCGCCCTCGATCCGCACCCGTTGCCCCGGACGCAGCAGCCGCAGCCCGCCGGCGTCGAAGGCCGGGGCGTCGAAGTCCACCGGGGTGCCGTCGTCGAGCAGCACGCTGCCGGTCCGGGTCTCGGGGTCGTACGTGTACGAGGTCGCCTGCATGAACGGCAGCCTATCGGTCCATCGCGGGGACGCCCGCGGCCCAGCGCCCCGCCGTGTACGGGCCCACGCCCAGGGCCAGCGCCGCCCGCAGGTCCGCTCCGGTGTCCACGTCCCGGCGCACCGAATCGATACCGGACAGGGTGATCTCCGCCGCGCCCGAAGCGAGATGCCGGGCCCTGGACGGACCGCCGAAAGCGGGCCGCAATTCCACTCCCGGCCCAGCGGACAGAAATGTTGTTCCGATTCCCGCGGCGTCGGCCACAAAAGCCCGCGGAAAAGCGGCAGAAAATTCGAGTACGCGGGACAATTCCGCCGGACGCAGCGCGGGCAGGTCGGCGTTGAGCGCGGCGACGGCGGCCCGGGGCCGGACCGACCGCACGGCATGCTCACCGTGGGCGAGGGCCGCGTTGAGCCCGGCGGCCGGGGCGTCGGCCACGACCCGGGCCCCGAGCGCCGCCAGTGCGGCACCGGCCGCCGTGTCGTCCGTGACGACCACCACACCGGCCACCTCCGGGCAGGCCAGTGCGGCGGACACGGTGTCCCGGGCGAACGCCAGGGCCAGCCGGGGCCGCAGCAGGGCGCCCGACGCGGGCATCAGCCTGCTCTTGGCCCGCGCCAGGGGCTTCAACGGGACGACCAGCGACCAGGGGCCGGTCGGGTCGGTGTTCGTGGCGGTCTCCCCCTCGATGCGCATGGCCGCCTATTCTCGCCTGCCGGTGCGACAACCCGGAGGGTCGGTCCCGAAGGCGAGGCGTACGGTGTTCTCGACAGAGCAGGGGCCTGGGGCGAGACTTGACCGTCGGTAGTCAGTCAGCAGTCGGCTCCGCAGTCAGGTCCTAGAGGAAGGTGTCCGAGTGTCCCGCCGCAGAATCGGCTTCTGGTACCGCCTGGCGGCGGTCATCGCAAAACCGCCGCTGGTGGTTCTGTTCAAGCGCGACTGGCGGGGAATGGAACACATTCCGGCCGACGGCGGATTCATCACCGCGGTCAATCACAACTCGTATCTGGACCCGCTTTCGTACGGGCACTTCCAGTACAACACCGGACGGGTGCCGCGGCTCCTGGCCAAGGCGGGACTCTTCAAGACCCCCTTCGTCGGCATGATGCTGCGCGGCACCGGCCAGATCCCCGTGTACCGCGAGACCACCAACGCGCTGGACGCCTTCCGGGCCGCCGTCGACGCCATCGAGCGCGGCGAGTGCGTGGCCTTCTACCCGGAGGGCACGCTCACCCGCGACCCCGCGATGTGGCCGATGGCCGGCAAGACCGGTGCCGCCCGCGTCGCGTTGATGACCCGCGCTCCCGTCATCCCCGTCGCCCAGTGGGGCGCCAACCTGGCGGTGCCGCCCTACGCCACGGAGAAGAAGGTACGGCTCTTCCCCCGCAAGACCCTCCAGGTCCAGGCAGGACCGCCGGTCGACCTCACCCGCTTCTACGACCGGGAGCCGACGCCCGAGGTGCTGCGCGAGGCGACCGAGGTCATCATGCTCGCGGTCACCGCGCAGCTGGAGGAGGTGCGCGGCGAGAAGGCGCCCGCCGAGCTCTACGACCACCGCAAGGCCCGTGCCGAACAACGGCGCAAGGCTGCCGAAGGAGAGGGACCCAAGTGACACACCCCGTGAAGGCAGCCGTCTTCGGAACCGGCTCCTGGGGTACGGCCTTCGCCATGGTCCTCGCCGACGCGGGCTGCGAGGTCACCCTCTGGGGGCGCCGGGCCGAGGTCACCGAGGCCATCAACACCACCCGGACCAACCCCGGCTACCTGCCGGGCATCGAGCTCCCCGCATCGGTCCGGGCCACCACGGACGCCGCCGACGCCCTGCGCGGCGCCGACTTCGCGGTGCTCGTCGTACCGTCGCAGACCCTGCGCGCCAACCTCGCCGACTGGGCCCCGCACCTGGAGCCGCAGACGGTGCTGGTCTCGCTCATGAAGGGCGTCGAACTCGGTACCGCGAAGCGGATGAGCGAGGTCATCGAGGACGCCACCTCGGTCTCCGCCGACCGCATCGCCGTCGTCACCGGGCCCAACCTCGCCAAGGAGATCGCCGAACGCCGCCCCGCCGCGGCCGTCGTCGCCTGCCGGGACGAGGCCGTCGCGCGCCGCCTCCAGGCCGCCTGCCACACCCCCTACTTCCGCCCGTACACCAGCACCGACGTGGTCGGCTGCGAACTCGGCGGCGCCGTCAAGAACGTCATCGGGCTGGCCGTGGGCATCGCCGACGGCATGGGACTCGGCGACAACACCAAGGGCTCGCTCATCACCCGGGGCCTCGCCGAGACCATCCGGCTGGGCGTCGCCATGGGCGCGGACCCGCTGACCTTCTCCGGACTCGCCGGTCTCGGCGACCTGGTGGCGACCTGCTCGTCGCCGCTCTCGCGCAACCACACCTTCGGCACCAACCTCGGCCGCGGCATGACGCTCCAGGAGACCATCGCGGTCACCAAGCAGACCGCCGAGGGCGTCAAGTCGTGCGAGTCGGTGCTCGACCTGGCCCGCCGGCACGGCGTCGACATGCCCCTCACCGAGACGGTCGTCGGCATCGTTCACGAGGGCAAGCCGCCGATGGTCGCGCTCAAGGAGCTCATGTCGCGCAGCGCCAAGGCCGAGCGGCACTGACCCCGTTCGGCCCCGGGCGGCCCCGGCCGCGCTGACGTCACCCGTACCAGCAGGTACGCTCATCGCGATATGAGCAGCGAGAACCTCCCCCAGAGCACGGAGCAGCAGCTCCGCAAGCCGCGTGTGGCCGTCGTGTTCGGCGGCCGCAGCTCCGAACACGGCATTTCGGTGGTCACGGCCGGTGCGGTCCTGAACGCGATCGACCGGACGAAGTACGACGTCCTGCCGATCGGCATCACGACGGACGGCCGCTGGGCGCTCACCGCCGACGCACCCGAACGCATGGCCATCACGGACCGGAAGATGCCGGACGTGGCGCAGCTGGCCGAGTCCGACGAGGGCGGCGTGGTGCTGTCCGTCGATCCCGGCAGCCGTGAAGTGGTCTACAGCGAGCCCGGATCGGTCCCCAAGGTGCTCGGCGACGTCGACGTCGTCTTCCCCGTCCTGCACGGCCCCTACGGTGAGGACGGCACGCTCCAGGGCCTCCTGGAGCTCTCCGGTGTGCCGTACGTCGGCGCCGGTGTGCTCGCCTCGGCGGTCGGCCAGGACAAGGAGTACATGAAGCGGGTCTTCACCTCCTTCGGACTCCCGGTCGGCCCGTACGTCGTCGTGCGCCCCCGCGAGTGGGACAACGACCCGCAGGGCGCCCGCAAGCGGATCGTGGACTTCGCCGGAGACCACGGCTGGCCGCTCTTCGTCAAGCCCGCCCGGGCCGGCTCGTCCATCGGCATCACCAAGGTCGAGGACCCCGCCGGACTCGACGAGGCGATCGAGGAGGCCCGCCGCCACGACCCCAAGTTCCTCGTGGAGTCACTGCTGCGGGGCCGCGAGATCGAGTGCGGGGTACTGGAGTTCGAGGACGGACCGCGTGCCAGCGTGCCGGCCGAGATCCCGCCGGTCACCTCGCACGACTTCTACGACTTCGAGGCCAAGTACATCGACGCGGCGTCCGGGATCGTGCCCGCGCCGCTCACCGACGAGCAGACCGCCGAGGTCCAGCGGCTCGCGGTCGACGCCTTCGAGGCCGCCTCCTGCGAGGGCCTGGTGCGCGCCGACTTCTTCCTCACGGAGGACGGCGGCTTCGTCATCAACGAGATCAACACCCTGCCGGGCTTCACCCCGATCTCCATGTACCCGCGGATGTGGCAGGAGAGCGGCGTCAGCTACCAGCAGTTGGTGGACCGGCTGATCCAGGCGGCGCTCGACCGGCCGACCGGTCTGCGCTGACACCCCGCCGACGCGGCCGAGGGCGTGCGCTCCGCACCGGAGCGCACGCCTACAGGCTGCTGGGAACCGTCTTCTTCACCGCCGGGGCGAACGCCGCCAGCGGGGTCGCGTCGTGCTCGTACGCCTTCGAGAGCGTGACCTCGACATACGCCTTGCGCAGGGTCGTCGTGAAGCGCGGCCCGTCGCCGTCCCGCTGCTCCAGCATCCAGTTGACGCCGTTCGCCTCGGCGGCCTTCGCCTGGGAGTCGTCCATCTTCGCGGGGCGCGGAACACCGCAGCGCAGTACGATCGCCCCGTCACCCCACCCGGCGGTCAGGTCCGAACGGGGCGCGGGATCACCGCGCTCCAGACCGGCGACGGAACTCGGCAGTTCCCTGTGCAACGCACGGCAGTAGGCTGCGGCTTCCGAGGACGGAGTGGGCACCGTGACCGATGCCGACGCGTCCGTGGAGGTGCAGCCCGCCGCGGCCATGAGCACCAGGGCTGCGGACGGACCGAGGAGCACGGGGTGGGGGAGCCGGCGGCGGGAAGACGTCACCGGCCCAGCGTAGACGGGGGCTACAGGTGAACGACCGGGCAGGTCAGGGTTCGGGTGATGCCGTCCACTTGCTGGACCTTGGCGACCACCATGCGTCCGAGCTCGTCGACCGTGTCGGCCTGAGCACGCACGATCACGTCGTAGGGACCGGTGACGTCCTCTGCCTGGATCACTCCCGGAATCTTGGCGATGGTCTCGGCGACGGTCGACGCCTTGCCCACCTCGGTCTGAATAAGGATGTACGCCTGTACCACGGAACCTCCAGGGCGGCCACGAGGATCATGTGGGGGAAAGGGACGCCACGGTATCGCGTTGCCGCGGGCCGCGGGGAGACCTGTGGGCCGGATGACGCCCACAGCGTGGCGTACAGAACGCACAAGTTGACGTATCTCTTGACAGTACCGACAGCAGTGACGGCCCGCGACCGCAAGCTCGGTGGCGCGGACGGGGGACAGGCGGTGCGGGCGTGCCCGTGACCACCAGGGCGGCGCACGGTCCGGGCGCCCGGCCGCTGAAGCAGGCCGGACGCCCGTCCGGCCCCATAGATGAGAGGTGAGACTCGGTGAAGGGAACCGTGGGCGAGTTGGGGGAGTTCGGGCTCATCAGGGAACTGACGTCCCGGCTCACCACCACTCCGGCGGTACGGCTGGGGCCCGGCGACGACGCCGCGGTCGTGACCGCCCCCGACCGCAGGGTCGTGGCCAGCACGGACATCCTGCTGGAGGGGCGGCACTTCCGGCGTGACTGGTCGACGGCGTACGACGTCGGCCGCAAGGCAGCCGCGCAGAACCTCGCCGACATCGCCGCCATGGGCGCCGTGCCCACCGCGCTGCTCCTCGGCCTCGTCGTCCCCGCCGAACTCCCGGTCACCTGGGCCGGGGAACTGATGGACGGCATCCGTGACGAGTGCCAGGTCGCGGGGGCGGCCGTCGTCGGCGGCGACGTCGTGCGCGGCGACACCATCACCGTCGCGATCACCGCGCTCGGCGATCTGCGCAACCACGAACCCGTCACCAGGGCGGGCGCCCAGCCCGGCGACGTCGTCGCCGTCACCGGCTGGCTCGGCTGGTCCGCCGCCGGGTACGCCGTCCTCTCCCGGGGCTTCCGCTCGCCGCGCGCCTTCGTCGAGGCCCACCGGCGTCCCGAACCGCCGTACCACGCGGGCCCCGCGGCGGCCGGTCTCGGCGCCACCGCGATGACCGACGTCAGCGACGGGCTCGTCGCCGACCTCGGCCACATCGCCGAGGCCAGCAAGGTCCGGATCGACCTGCGCTCCGGGCTCATCGACATCCCCTCCCAGATGTCCGACATCGGGCAGGCCGTCGGCGTGGACCCGCTGCAGTGGGTGCTCACCGGGGGCGAGGACCACGCGATCGTCGCGACGTTCCCGCCCGACGTGAAGCTGCCGGCCCGCTGGAAGGTGATCGGCGAGGTCCTCAACCCCTCGGCGCTGCCCCAGGTGACGGTCGACGGGGCGCCCTGGACCGCCAAGAGCGGGTGGGACCACTTCGGCGACATCGAGGACGCCCAGTAGATTGCGGCGTATGCCCATACCTTCCGCCGTACCGCCCCGAGTGCTCACCGTCGCCGGATCCGATTCCGGCGGCGGTGCGGGCATCCAGGCCGACCTGAAGACGATGCTGGCCCTCGGCACTCACGGCATGAGCGTGCTGACCGCCGTGACCGCCCAGAACTCGCTGGGCGTGCAGGGTGCCTGGGAACTGCCCGCCGAGGCCGTGCGCGCCCAGTACCGCAGCGTCGTCGACGACATCGGCGTGAGCGCCGTCAAGACCGGCATGCTGTCGTCCGCGCTGCTCGTCGAGACCGTTGCCGCGCTCCTCGCCGGGACGGACGCCCCCGTCGTCGTCGACCCGGTCGGCGTCTCCAAGCACGGAGACCCACTGCTGGCCGCCGAGGCGCTCGACTCGGTCCGTACGAAGCTGCTGCCCGTCGCGACCGTGGCGACCCCGAACCTCGACGAAGTGGCGCAGCTCACCGGCATCACCGTCACCGACGAGACCGGAATGCGCCGGGCTGCGGCCGAACTGCTCGGCTTCGGACCCCGCTGGGTCGTCGTCAAGGGCGGGCACCTGCCGGGCGAACCCGTCGACCTGCTGACGGACGGCACCGAGGAACACTGGCTGCGCGCCCCCCGCCACGACAACCGCCACACGCACGGCACGGGCTGCACCCTGGCCTCGGCGATCGCCTGCGGACTGGCGCTGGGCCAGGACGTGCCCACGGCGGTCCGGGCCGCGAAGACCTACGTCACCGGGGCCATCGCGGCCGGCTTCGCGCTGGGCGCGGGGATCGGCCCGGTCGACCACGGGTGGCGGCTGCGGGACGCCCGCTGAGCCGCCCGGCGCCCTGTCCGGGCACAGCAAAAAGCCGGTCCACCGAGGTGGACCGGCTTTTTGGGCAACCGGTAAGGCTGCGCTACGACGGGAACGTCAGCGCGCGACCTTGCCGGCCTTGATGCACGAGGTGCAGACGTTGAGCCGCTTCGGCGTCCGCCCGACCACGGCACGCACGCGCTGGATGTTGGGATTCCAGCGACGGGACGTACGGCGGTGCGAGTGCGAAATGCTGTTGCCGAAGCTCGGCCCCTTGCCGCAAACGTCGCAGTTGGCAGCCACGGGTCACTCCAAAACTTCAGATGCACTTACAGTGAATTCCGGCACGCCGGAATCATTGACTGAAGTGGCGGTACCGGGGGAATGTCCCGACTCTCGTCGGGCAACCGAAGCAGCATACAACGGCTGCGTCGGAGATACGAAACTACCATGGGTTCCACAGCCGCCCGCCCCGCCCCGGGGCCCGTCCCACCGGCCGGCCGGGGCTACTCTGCGGGGCAGCCCGCCGCCCCGGTACGCGTTTCGAGGAGGACCATCAGGTGCCGCAGACCGCCGACGACCTGGACGCCGTCGCGGTGCGTACCTGGTGCTCACTGGCGCTGGACGCACTGGGCCGGGAGCGCGAGGCCATCGACGCGATCAACGTGTACCCCGTCGCCGACGGCGACACCGGGACCAATCTCTACCTGACCGTGGAATCCGCGGCCGCGGCCGTCGAAGCCGTCTTCGCCGCCCATGAGACCGGCACCTCCGCGCCCTCCACCGCCGACGCGGTACGCGCCATGGCGCACGGCGCGCTCATCGGGGCCCGCGGCAACTCCGGCACGATCCTGGCCCAGCTGCTGCGCGGCATGGCCGGGGTGCTGGCGGAGGGAGCCGGCCCCGGCCGGCTGGCCCCGGCCCTGGCCTTCGCCGCGGCATCGGCCCGTGAGGCGGTCGCCCGTCCGGTGGAGGGCACCGTCCTCACGGTGGCCGCCGAGGCCGCCGCAGCCGCCGGACGGGTGGCGGAGGGCGCCGGAGCGTCCACGGTGGTACGGGCGGCGTACGAGGGGGCGCGGACGGCCCTGGACGCGACCCCGGGACAGCTCGCCGTCCTCGGCCGGGCCGGAGTCGTCGACGCCGGCGGACAGGGACTGGTGGCCGTGCTCGGCGCCCTGGTCGAGGCCGTCTCGGGCCGGGCCCCGGAACGCGCGCCCGCACCGTCCGCCGCCCCGTCCGCCGTCGTGGACTGCCCCGCGTCCGACGCCCCCCAGGACGGTCCGGCCTTCGAGGTCATCTACCTGCTGGAGGCCGAGGACCCGGCCGTCGAACGGCTGCGGGCCCGCCTCGACACCCTGGGCGACTCCCTCGTGGTGGTCGGCGGCGACGGGCTGTGGAACGTCCATGTGCACGTCGACGACGCGGGAGCGGCGGTGGAGGCCGGGGTCGAGGCCGGACGGCCGTACCGCATCCGCATCACCCACTTCGCCGCTGACCGGCTCCACGCCCGCCCCGAACCCGCCCAGCGCGCCGTCGTCGTGGTCGTCCCGGGCGACGGCCTCGGCGGCCTGTGCACGGAGGCCGGCGCGACGACCGTGCTCGCGCGGCCCGGGGAGCCGCCCGCCAGCGGCGAACTCGTCGACGCGATCCGCCGCGCCCACGCCCGCGAGGTGGTGCTCCTGCCCAACGACGGGGACCTGCGCCACACCGCCGCGGCCGCCGCCGAGCAGGCCAGGACCGAGGGCGTCCGGGTCGCCCTGATCCCGACCCGCGCCGCCGTCCAGGGCATAGCCGCCCTGGCCGTACACGAACCGGACCGCAGCTTCGACGAGGACGTGGTCGCGATGACCGCGGCGGCCGGCGCCACCCGGTACGCCGAACTGGCCGTCGCCGAACGGCAGTCCTGGACCATGGCGGGCATCTGCCAGGCCGGCGACATCCTGGGCCTGATCGACGGCGATGTGGCCGTCATCGGCGAGGACGTCCCCGAGACCGCCCGCAAGGTGCTGGACCGCATGCTCTCGGCGGGCGGCGAACTGGTCACGCTGGTCCTCGGCGAGGACGTCCCGGACACCCTCGCCGACGCCCTGGAGGAACACGTCCGCGAGGGCTACCTGGCCGTGGACACGGTGGTGTACCGCGGCGGCCACCAGTGCGCTCCGCTGCTCATCGGGGTGGAGTAGCGCCCGCGGACTTCGGGCGCTCCGGTGGCGCCCGCCGGACAACTGTCAGTGCCGTGGTGTGCAATGGACCGCGTGTCTGCGTTCGACGAACCCCTCAAGAAGCTGCTCGGCGGCCCCACCGCGAAGGTGATGGCCGAGCACCTCGACCTGCACACCGTCGGTGATCTCCTCCATCACTACCCGCGGCGGTACGAGGAGCGCGGCCGTCTCACGGCACTGACCGACCTCCCGCTGGACGAGCACGTGACGGTCGTCGCCCAGGTCGAGGACGCCCGCGTGATGATGTTCAACGGCGGCCGGGGCAAGCGCCTCGAAGTGACCCTCGGCGACGGCCACGGCCGCCTCCAGCTGGTCTTCTTCGGCCACGGCGTGCACAAGCCGCACAAGGAGCTGCTGCCGGGCCGGCGCGCCATGTTCGCCGGCAAGGTCTCCGTCTTCAACCGGAAGATGCAGCTCGCCCACCCCACGTACCAGCTGCTCGACGCCGGGGCCGACGACGAGGCCGGGGCGACCGAGGCCGTGGACGCGTTCGCCGGCAAGCTGCTCCCGATCTACCCGGCCTGCAAGCAGCTCGACTCCTGGCGGATCGCCAAGGCGGTCGACACGGTGCTGCCGAGCGCCCAGGAGGCCGTCGATCCGCTGCCGGCCGCGCTGCGCGAGGGCCGGGGGTTCACCTCGCTCCCCGAGGCGCTGCTGAAGATCCACCGGCCACAGACCAAGGCCGATGTCGCGGCGGCCAGGGACCGGCTGAAGTGGGACGAGGCCTTCGTCCTCCAGGTCGCCCTGGCCCGCCGCCGGTACGCGGACACCCAGCTCCCCGCGGTGGCGCGGCGGCCCGTCCCCGGCGGGCTGCTGGACGCCTTCGACGCCAAGCTGCCCTTCACCCTCACCGACGGCCAGCTCAAGGTCTCCAAGGAGATCTTCGACGACCTGGCCACCGAGCACCCGATGCACCGGCTGCTCCAGGGCGAGGTCGGCTCGGGCAAGACCATGGTCGCTCTGCGCGCGATGCTCGCCGTCGTCGACGCGGGCGGGCAGGCCGCCATGCTCGCGCCCACCGAGGTCCTCGCCCAGCAGCACCACCGGTCCATCACCGAGATGATGGGCGAGCTCGCGGAGGGAGGCATGCTCGGTGGCTCCGACCAGGGCACGAAGGTCGTCGTGCTGACCGGCTCCATGGGTATGGCCGGCCGCCGTCAGGCGCTGCTCGACCTGGTCACAGGCGAGGCCGGGATCGTCATCGGGACGCACGCCCTGATCGAGGACAAGGTGCAGTTCCACGACCTGGGACTCGTCGTCGTCGACGAACAGCACCGCTTCGGCGTGGAACAGCGCGACGCCCTGCGCTCCAAGGGGAAGCAGCCGCCGCACCTCCTCGTCATGACCGCCACCCCCATCCCGCGCACGGTCGCCATGACCGTCTTCGGCGACCTGGAGACCTCCGTCCTGGACCAGCTGCCGGCCGGCCGTTCGCCGATCGCCAGCCATGTCGTCCCCGCCAAGGACAAGCCCCACTTCCTCAGCCGCGCCTGGGAACGGGTCCGCGAGGAAGTGGAGAACGGCCACCAGGCGTACGTGGTCTGCCCCCGCATCGGTGACGACGAGGACGACGCGAAGAAGAAGGGGAGCGGGAAGAAGAAGGCCGCCGACGAGGAGGGGGACAAGCGCCCGCCGCTCGCCGTCCTGGAGATCGCCGAGCAGCTCGCCAAGGGGCCGCTCGCGGGACTCCGCATCGAGGTGCTGCACGGCAGGATGCACCCCGACGACAAGGACGACGTGATGCGCCGCTTCGCCGCGGGCCAGGTGGACGTCCTGGTGGCCACCACCGTCATCGAGGTCGGGGTCAACGTCCCCAACGCCACCGCGATGGTGATCATGGACGCCGACCGGTTCGGCGTCTCCCAGCTCCACCAGCTCCGCGGCCGGGTGGGCCGCGGCGCCGCGCCCGGACTCTGCCTGCTGGTCAGCGAGGCCCACGAGGCGAGCCCCGCCCGCGCCCGGCTCTCCGCCGTCGCCGCCACCCTCGACGGCTTCGAGCTGTCCCGGATCGACCTCGAACAGCGCCGCGAGGGCGATGTCCTCGGCCAGGCCCAGTCCGGCGTCCGCTCCTCGCTCCGGGTGCTGAGCGTCATCGACGACGAGGAGGTCATCGCCGCCGCCCGCGAGGAGGCCGTCACGGTGGTGGCCGCCGACCCGGACCTGGAGCACCTGCCCGAGCTGCGCATCGCCCTGGACGCCCTGCTCGACAAGGACCGCGAGGAGTACCTCGACAAGGGATGACCCGCGGGGCACGGGAGACGGCGGGGGACCGCCGCGGGCGCCCCGGCCGCCCCGACGCCATATCGTGGGAGGCACGGCGCCCGCAGCACCCTGCGCGCCGCCCCGACCCGAGGACCAGACACCCATGACCCGCGTGATCGCCGGCTCGGCCGGCGGACGCCGCCTGGCCGTCCCGCCCGGCACCGGCACCCGCCCCACCTCCGACCGCGCGCGCGAGGGCCTGTTCTCCACCTGGCAGGCGCTCCTGGGCACCCTCGACGGCATCCGGATCGCCGACCTGTACGCGGGCTCCGGGGCCGTCGGCCTCGAGGCGCTCTCCCGCGGCGCGGTCCACGCCCTGCTCGTCGAGGCCGACGCGAAGGCCGTCCGCACCGTCCGGGACAACGTCCGGACCCTGGGCCTGCCCGGCGCCGAGGTCCGGGCCGGCAAAGCGGAGCAGATCGTGACAGGACCGGCGCCCGAGGATCCGTACGACGTGGTCTTCCTGGACCCGCCGTACGCCGTCACCGACGACGATCTTGGCGAGATCCTGCTCACACTCCGTACCCAGGGGTGGCTCACGGGCGATGCGCTCGTCACGGTGGAACGCAGCACCAGAGGCGGAGAATTCAGCTGGCCCAAGGGTTTCGAGCCATTGCGGGCCCGTCGCTACGGCGAGGGAACGCTTTGGTACGGTCGCGCCGCCGCTACGTGCGAAGACGCACGATGACCGGACCGGAGAGCGAGGGAAACAAGTTGCGCCGCGCCGTCTGCCCGGGGTCGTTCGACCCCATCACCAACGGACATCTCGACATCATCGGCCGTGCCTCGAAGCTGTACGACGTCGTACATGTCGCGGTCATGATCAACCAGTCGAAGAAGGGCCTGTTCACGGTCGACGAGCGGATCGAACTGATCCGCCAGGTCACCGCGGACTTCGGCAACGTCCAGGTCGAGGCCTTCCACGGCCTGCTGGTCGACTTCTGCAAGCAGCGCGACATCCCGGCGATCGTGAAGGGCCTGCGGGCCGTCAGCGACTTCGACTACGAGCTCCAGATGGCCCAGATGAACAACGGGCTCTCCGGCGTCGAGACGCTCTTCGTGCCGACCAACCCGACCTACAGTTTCCTGTCGTCCTCGCTGGTCAAGGAGGTGGCGACGTGGGGCGGAGACGTCTCGCACCTGCTGCCCCCGCTGGTCCACGAGGCCCTGACCGAACGCCTCGCTCAGCAGTGAGGCGCTGACAGTCCGTCACCAGGTGTCGGGCGGGCGCCGACTGGCCGTACAGTCGTCCCGTCCGTCTCCAATCGGCAGTAGAGAGTGGCGAGCACACGGTGGACGTGCAGAAGAAGCTCGACGAGATCGTCGAAGCGGTCGGGAACGCCCGGTCCATGCCCATGTCGGCATCCTGCGTGGTCAACCGCGCCGAACTCCTCTCCATGCTGGAAGAGGTGCGCGAGGCCCTGCCCGGCTCGCTCGCCCAGGCCGCGCAGGTCATCGGCGGCCACGAGCAGCTCGTCGAGCAGGCCCGCCAGGAGGCGGGGCGGATCATCGAGACCGCCCACGCCGAGCGAGGCACCCTCATCTCCGAGACGGAGATCGTCCGGCGCTCCCAGGCCGAGGCCGACCGGGTCCTCGGCGAGGCCCGCAAGGACGCCGACGAGATCCGCGCCGAGGCCGACGAGTACGTCGACAGCAAGCTCGCGAACTTCGAGGTCGTCCTCACCAAGACCATCGGCTCCGTCGACCGGGGCCGCGAGAAGCTCCTCGGCCGCGGCCAGGGCTTCGACGAGCAGGGCTACGAGGACCCGGACTTCGCCGAGGCCCCCGAGCGCAGCGCCGACCCGGCCACGCTCCAGCGCCGGGCCGACGAGTACGTGGACACCAAGCTCGGCGCCTTCGAGGCGGTGCTCGCCAAGACCCTGGAAGCGGTCGGCCGGGGCCGGCAGAAGCTGCACGGCCGGGTCGCCACCGACGACCTCGGCGCACACATGGCCGCGCAGGACGCCGCGGGCAGCCAGGGCCACACCAGCGACGAGGACCACTGGGCGGGACTGGCCGAGATCGCCACCCCGGAACCGCTCCAGGTGCCCCAGCAGCAGACGGAACCGCAGTACCCCGTCCAGACGGAGCCGCAGTACGCGCAGACGTACGGGTACCAGGACCAGCCGCAGCAGGACGTGTACGGCTACCAGCAGCAGCCCGACCCCTACGCGGCGTACCAGCAGCAGGGCTACGACCCGAACCAGGGCCAGGTCCCGATGCCCGCGCAGGGTTACGACGCCTGGCAGCAGCAGCCCGCGCAGCCCCAGCAGGAGCCCTATCCGCAGCACGGCGAGGGCGCCCTGGACGAGACCAGCCTGTTCGACACCGGCATGATCGACCTGGATCAGCTCCGCCGGTACGAACAGGAGCGCTGACCGGTCCCGGGGCCCTGCCCCGGGGCGGATCAGGGGCGGATTGGGAGCTGGGCGATGTGTCCAGTATCCTGGCTCTTCGGTCGCGCGTATGTCCGCGATCCCGGCTGCCCGCTTCGGCTCCGAACCGGTCGGCCCACTCCCCACCACGCGTGATGCGCATGATTCGAAAGCAGGAAAAGCCCTGAACGGCCACCTCGACCACCGAAACCCTCTCGTGTTCGATACGCACGAGCTGGGTCGGCGTCCCGGTGCCCTGAAGCGGCTGACCCGCTCCGCGGAAGCTCCCAAGGACCTCGGTATCGACGGGGTCATCGGTGTGCCGGAAGGCGCACCCGTGGAGCTGGACGTCCGCCTCGAATCGGTCATGGAAGGTGTGCTCGTCACAGGCACCGCCCGTGCATCCGCCGAGGGGGAGTGCGTAAGGTGTCTGGAGCCGGTCGACCTCCAGGTCGAGGCGGACTTCCAGGAAATGTTCTCGTACCCTGACGCCGATGACCGGAACCGCAGCAAGACGGCGGATCCGGTCGACGACGCCGAGGACGACGAGGACAGGTTCTTCCTCGAGGACGGCTTGTTCGACCTCGAGTCGGTGCTGCGTGATGCGGTGGTGCTCGCACTGCCGATGCAGCCGGTGTGCAAGGAGACCTGTGCCGGTCTGTGTTCCGAATGCGGAATCAGGCTGGACGAGAATCCGGGCCACCACCACGATGTCGTCGATGCTCGTTGGGCGGCATTGCAAGGACTCGCCGAGACCGTTCAGGACGGCGAGAAGGACAACATGGGCGGCGCCGGTCCCGGCGTCGACGAGAAGCAGGAGAAGTAGCCGTGGCTGTTCCGAAGCGGAAGATGTCGCGCAGCAACACGCGCCACCGCCGGTCGCAGTGGAAGGCTGCGGTCCCCACCCTGGTTTCGTGTGAGCGTTGCCAGGAGCCGAAGCTGCAGCACATCGCGTGCCCCAGCTGCGGCACGTACAACAAGCGCCAGGTCCTCGAGGTCTGAGCGGCTGGTGAGAGGCCCGATGTCTGAGTTGTCCCACGCCAAGAAGCAGGCAGACAACGTCAACACAGCCTCGTCCCACACGCTTCTGGAAGGGCGGCTCGGGTACCACCTCGAGTCCGCCCTTCTGGTGCGTGCGCTGACCCATCGTTCGTACGCGTACGAGAACGGCGGTCTGCCCACCAACGAGCGGCTCGAATTCCTCGGGGATTCGGTGCTCGGCCTGGTGGTCACGGACACGCTGTACCGCACTCACCCCGACCTGCCTGAAGGCCAGCTGGCCAAATTGCGGGCCGCGGTGGTCAACTCGCGTGCGCTTGCGGAAGTGGGCCGCGGCCTCGAACTCGGCTCCTTCATCCGGCTCGGCCGCGGTGAAGAGGGCACGGGTGGCCGGGACAAGGCGTCCATCCTCGCCGACACCCTGGAAGCGGTGCTCGGTGCGGTCTATCTCGATCAGGGCCTCAGCGCGGCCTCGGAGCTGGTTCACCGGCTCTTCGACCCGCTGATCGACCGGTCCTCGAACCTCGGCGCCGGCCTGGACTGGAAGACCAGTCTCCAGGAACTCACCGCGAGCGAGAGCCTCGGAGTCCCCGAGTACCTCGTCACGGAGACCGGCCCGGACCACGAGAAGACCTTTACTGCTGCCGCTCGCGTCGGTGGTGTCTCGTACGGCACCGGCACCGGCCGTAGCAAGAAGGAAGCGGAGCAGCAGGCGGCTGAATCCGCCTGGCGTGAGATCAGCGCCGCCGCGGAGGCGCGGGAGGCTGCGGCGAAGGCCGCTGCCGACGGAGGGGCCGCCGACACCCCTGCCGACCCGTCGTCGTCCACGGACGTCGCTCCGGCCTGACCCGGAAACCCCTCGGTGCCCTGGCACCGGGGGGTTTTCCCTGTCCGGAACCGCCATCACATCCAGATCCAGATCCAGGAGCGACACCGTGCCCGAGCTGCCCGAGGTCGAAGTCGTCCGGCGCGGTCTCGAACGCTGGGTCACCGGGCGCACGGTCGGCGAGGTCGAGGTCCTGCATCCGCGGGCGGTCCGCCGGCACCTCGCGGGCGGTGCGGACTTCGCTGCCCGGCTTGGCGGCGTCCGCCTGGGCACGGCGATGCGCCGCGGCAAGTACCTGTGGGTGCCGCTCGACGAGGAGGCCACCTCGCTCCTGGGCCACCTCGGGATGAGCGGCCAGCTCCTCGTACAGCCCGAGGACGCACCCGACGAGAAGCACCTGCGGATCAGGATCCGGTTCGACGACTCCACCGGCACCGAGCTGCGCTTCGTCGACCAGCGCACCTTCGGCGGCCTCTCCCTCCACGAGAACACCGCCGAGGGACTGCCCGACACCATCGCGCACATCGCCCGCGACCCACTGGACCCGGCCTTCGACGACGCGGTGTTCCACACCGCGCTGCGCCTGCGCCGTACGACGGTCAAGCGCGCCCTGCTCGACCAGTCCCTGATCAGCGGCGTCGGCAACATCTACGCGGACGAGGCGCTCTGGCGGGCGAAACTGCACTACGACCGTCCGACCGCGACCCTGACCCGCCCCAAGTCGGCCGAGCTGCTCGGCCATGTCCGCGACGTCATGAACGCGGCGCTGGCGCAGGGCGGCACGAGCTTCGACAGTCTCTACGTGAACGTCAACGGCGAGTCCGGCTACTTCGACCGCTCGCTCGACGCCTACGGGCGCGAGGACGAGCCGTGCCACCGCTGCGGTACGCCGATGCGGCGCCGCGCCTGGATGAACCGGTCCAGCTATTTCTGCCCGCGCTGCCAGCGCCCGCCCCGCGTCTGACTCAGACCCCGCGGACCGCGTGGGACTCGTCGTAACGCCCCCGGGCCACCAGGACCTCGGACATCCGGCCCTCGACGAGGTGGATCAGACCGAGCAGCTGTTCGGCGACCTGCCGCCCGAGGGGTGTGAGTTCGTAGTCGACGCGCGGCGGATTGGTCGGCTGGGCCTCGCGGTGCACCAGTCCGTCCCGCTCCAGCGCGTGCAGCGTCTGCGAGAGCATCTTCTCGCTCACCCCGTCGACCCGGCGGCGCAGCGCGTTGAACCGGAGGCTCTCCTCGTACAGGGCGCCGAGTGTCAGGCTGCCCCAGCGGCCGGTGACGTGTTCCAGGGTGCCGCGCGAGGGGCACTGCTTGGAGAACACGTCGAAGGGCAGGTCGCCGTTCGGACAGCCGCCGTCCGCAGCGTTGCCGTCGAGGTGTCCATTGCCGCCGGTCTCGTCCATGAAAACCAGCGTACGCCCGCACAGCGCCCTCCACGGGATTGCGCAATCCGTGAGTGAGCGTGTGGGGCGTACGGGGATGGAGCGGGTGGTGATGCGGGACGGGCGGGGCTCAGCAGGAGCCCCGTGGACCTCAGAAGCCGAAGTCCTGGGTCCACCAGGGGCCGCCGGCCCCGAGGTGGACACCCACGCCGAGCGTCTTGTAGTCGCAGTTGAGAATGTTTGCTCGGTGGCCTTCGCTGTTCATCCAGGCCTCCATCACGGCCTCGGCGTCGGCCTGGCCGCGGGCGATGTTCTCCCCGCCGAGTCCGGAGACACCGGCCGCGGCGGCACGGTCCCACGGGGACTTCCCGTCCGGGTCCGTGTGGTCGAAGAACCCGCGGGCCGCCATGTCGTCGCTGAAGTTCTGGGCGAGCGAGGTCAGCGAGGAACTGGTCGTGACCGGGCTGCAGCCGACCTTGGCGCGCTCCTGGTTGACCAGGGCGAGCACGGCGGCCTGGGTCGAGGCGGGCGCGGCCGGCGCGGTGGACTTGCGGGCGGCCGGGGCAGAGGCCGAGGCCTTGGTGGAGGCCGGGCTCGACGTCTTCACCGGGGCCGAGGAGCTCTTCGTGGCCTCCGCCGTCGGTGCCTTGGCGGAGGCGGACGGCTTCGTCCGCTCCTTCGCGGGGCTCTTCGACGGCGCGGAGGTCTTCGACGGGGACGCCGACGCGGAAGGGGAACCGGTCTTGGGGGAGTGCGACTTCGTGGGCGCCTTCGCGCGCTCGGTACCCCGGCTGGCCTGGGCCGACGCGGATGCGCGGTCGGGCGGCGGGGTGGTGGAACCGCCCTGCGTCAGCAGGTCCGGGGCCGCCTCCGAGCGCACCTGGTCGGCGGCCGGACCGCCGCCCACGTTGTAGTTGTCGCCGCCGGGCAGCAGACCGGAGGCGACGGCGACGGCGCCGACGGCCATGGCGGCGGAGACGCCGAGCAGTCCCGTGCGTACCGGTATGCGCGACCGCTTCCTGCGGCGCGAACCCTGGTCCCGGCCGTCGGTCCCCTCCGCGTACGGTTCAGCGGCGGGAGCTGCGGCGGAGCGTCGATGGCGTCCCATCTGCTGTGCCCTTCTGACGATCTGGACGCCGTTGTCGGCGCACCTTTGCTCACCCGATCGAGTGAAGCTATTGCGAGGGGACTGTACGCCATCGCGAATCGGCGAGAAGTGCTCAGAGAGCAATTGGCCGGTTAGCGTTCGGGCATGAACGAAGATGTGCGACTCACCGCTTGGGTACGCGGCCGAGTACAGCAAGTAGGGTTCCGCTGGTTCACCAGGGCAAACGCTTTGGAGATCGGTGGTCTCACCGGATTCGCCCTCAATCTCGACGACGGCCGGGTGCAGGTCGTGGCCGAGGGGCGGCGTGACAATTGCCACCGTCTGCTGGATTGGCTGCGTTCGGACGACACACCCGGCCGCGTTGACGGCGTCACTGAGATCTGGGACACGCCGCGAGGCGGATATGAGGGATTCGCGATCCGCTGATCCGGCTCCCGGGCGGGGTGGAAACACAGCCCGTGTTCGGAATGTGTTCGAGGCGCGGCGCGGGGTGACGGCGAGGGGTGCGGTCATGCCTACACATGAAATGACCTGCGGAGGGACCCGGTGGTTGCCAAGATTCGGTTGCCATGCCAGGCTGCGGCAGTAAGGATGATCTCCGTGCCCCTGAGGGCCCCGCTGGAGAGTCGCGCCGCATGATCGTCAAGCCGCGCGCCCCCGGGACGCCCGCCTCTACAGGGTGTGATCGTGTTGACCGTCAAACTTTTTGGTGAGACGCTGAAAACCCCGCGCACCTTAGCTGTTCGGCAGAGCTGTTTGGCAGCAGAACAGCAGTGAACACAGAGCACTGCCGAGCACCGCGGGTGCGATTCCCTCACGACCCACACCGCATCGGTCGGTCACTCAGTGTGGAGGACCATCCATCATGGCAAAGGCGCTTCTCGGTTACGTCGGCGGTTCCGACCCGCGACTCCTCGCCGAGATGCGACGGCTTCAGCAGCGCGTCCAGGATCTTGAGTCCGAGCTCGTACGGATTCAGGACGAGAACGACGCGCTCAACGCCGCCGCCCAGCACCAAGAGTCGCTGCTCGACAGCATCGACATCGACGTACCTCAGGCGGAGCCGGCGCTGACCTGACCGATGGCCCCATGGGGCCGGTCGGGCTGCACGCGTCAGCCGCACGGGATCATCGCCGGATCGTCACCGGATCATTGAAGATCAATTCACTCTTGGTCTGCTTCTCCATCTGCCTTGTCACTGATCCGGCACGCGCGCCTTCATGGAGGCCGCGGATCCGCAGACACAGCACCGCACACGTTTTGTCGGCATGCCACAAGATTTGCAGGGGACGCTTCGGCGTCCCTTCTTTCTTTTCCCCTCCGGCCTGCGCAGGTCCCGCCCCGGACATGCACCCCTTCCCTTACCGTCTGATGTGCCCTGCACCTTCATCAGCGAAACCGAGAGCGAAAGGTAGAGTCCGGCGGCGTGCACCTCAAGGCCCTGACCCTGCGTGGTTTCAAATCGTTCGCCTCCGCCACGACCCTGCGGTTCGAACCCGGGATCACCTGCGTGGTCGGTCCCAATGGATCGGGCAAGTCCAATGTGGTGGACGCGCTCTCCTGGGTCATGGGGGAGCAGGGCGCCAAATCCCTGCGCGGCGGCAAGATGGAGGACGTCATCTTCGCCGGTACGACCGGGCGTCCGCCGCTCGGCCGGGCGGAGGTGTCGCTGACCATCGACAATTCCGACGGTGCACTGCCCATCGAGTACGCCGAAGTGACGATCACTCGGATCATGTTCCGCAACGGCGGCAGCGAATACCAGATCAATGGTGACACCTGCCGGCTGCTGGACATCCAGGAACTCCTCTCGGACTCCGGTATCGGCCGGGAGATGCACGTCATCGTCGGCCAGGGCCAGCTGGATTCCGTGCTCCACGCGGACCCGATGGGGCGCCGCGCCTTCATCGAGGAGGCCGCGGGCGTCCTCAAGCACCGCAAGCGCAAGGAGAAGGCGCTGCGGAAGCTGGACGCGATGGGGGCCAATCTGGCCCGGGTGCAGGACCTCACCGACGAACTGCGGCGGCAGCTGAAACCGCTCGGCCGGCAGGCGGCCGTGGCCCGCCGCGCCGCTGTCATCCAGGCCGACCTGCGTGACGCCCGGCTGCGGCTCCTGGCCGACGACCTGGTCCGGCTGCACACCGCGCTGCGCGGCGAGATCGCGGACGAGGCGGCCCTGAAGCAGCGCCGCGAGGCGGCCGAGACGGAACTGAAGGCGGCCCTGGCCCGCGAGGCCGAACTGGAGGACGAGGTACGACGGCTGACCCCGAGGCTCCAGCGGGCCCAGCAGACCTGGTACGAGCTGTCGCAGCTGGCCGAACGGGTGCGCGGCACCATCTCGCTGGCCGACGCCCGGGTGAAGAGCGCCACCGCGCCCGCCGAGGAGGAGCGGCGCGGGCGCGACCCCGAGGACATGGAGCGCGAGGCGGCCCGGATCCGCGAGCAGGAGGCGGAGCTGACCGCCGCGCTGGAGGCGGCGGAGCACGCACTGGAGGACACCGCGTCCCACCGGTCCGAACTGGAGCGGGAGTTGGTGGCCGAGGAGCGCCGGCTCAAGGACGCGGCCCGGGCCCTGGCGGACCGCCGCGAAGGGCTCGCCCGGCTGAACGGCCAGGTCAACGCGGCCCGCAGCCGGGCCGGTTCGGCGCAGTCGGAGATCGACCGGCTGGCCGCATCGCGCGACGAGGCCCAGGAGCGGGCGGTCGCGGCCCAGGAGGAGTACGAGCAGCTGAAGGCCGAGGTCGACGGCCTGGACGCCGACGACACGGAGCTCGGCGAGCGGCACGAGGCCGCACGGCGCGAGCTGAAGGAGGCGGAGGGGGCGCTGTCCGCGGCCCGGGAGGACGCCACCACCGCCGAACGCGAGCGCGCGGCGGTCGCGGCCCGTCATGACGCACTGGCCCTCGGGCTGCGCCGGAAGGACGGGACCGGGGCGCTGCTCGGCGCCCGGGACCAGCTCGCGGGCCTGCTCGGGCCGGCCGCCGAACTGCTCACGGTGGCCCCGGGTCACGAGATCGCGGTGGCGGCCGCACTGGGTGCGGCGGCGGACGCGGTGGCGGTGACGGACCCGGCCACGGCCGCCGAGGCGATCCGGCTGCTGCGCAAGCAGGACGCGGGACGAGCGGCGCTGCTCCTCGGCGGCCGGCGCGGGGGCGCCGGCCCCGCGGGGCCGGATGCGCGGGGCCACGTACCCGGGCAGGGCCCGGAGGCACAGCCCGCGCCAGGGGCCGGTGTCGCACACCTGCCCGGACAGAGCACGGAGCCCGCGCACGACGGCACGGGCCCGGAGCCGGCCGTATCCCTCGCGGGTCAGCGGCCCGCCGGGACCGGAGCAGGAACCGGCCCCGCCGGGACCGGGGCCGAGAGCGCCGGGCACCCGGCAGCCCTGGCGCTCGCCGGCGGCCGGAGGGTGCCCGCCGTCGCCGATCTCGTCAGCGGTCCCGTCGAACTGATGGCCGCCGTCCGCAGGCTGGTCCGGGACATGGTGGTCGTCGGGACACTGGAGGACGCCGAGGACCTGGTCGCCGCCCACCCGGAGCTGACCGCCGTCACCGGCGAGGGCGACGTCCTGTCGGCGCACTTCGCGCACGGGGGTTCCGCGGGGGCGCCCAGCCTCCTCGAAGTCCAGGCGTCCGTGGACGAGGCGGCGGCCGAACTGGCCGACCTGGCCGTGCGGTGCACGGAGCTGGCCGGCACCCAGCGGCTCGCGGCGGAGCGGCGCGGGAGCTGCGCCGCGCTCGTCGAGGAGCTGGGGGAGCGCCGCCGGGCCGCCGAGCGGGAGAAGTCCGGGGTGGCCCAGCAGCTCGGCCGGCTGGCCGGGCAGGCCCGCGGCGCCGCGGGCGAGGCCGAGCGGATGGCCGCGTCCGCCGCCCGCGCCCAGGAGGCGCTGGAGCGCGCGACCCAGGAGGCCGAGGAGCTGGCCGAGCGGCTGCTGGTGGCCGAGGAGGCGTCGGAGGACGGCGCGGACGAGGAACCGGACACCGCCGTGCGCGACCGGCTCGCCGCCGACGGGGCCAACGCCCGCCAGACCGAGATGGAGGCCCGGCTCCAGGTCCGTACCCACGAGGAACGCGTCAAGGCGCTCGCCGGCCGCGCCGACTCCCTCGACCGGGGCGCCCGCGCCGAGCGCGAGGCCCGCGCCCGTGTCGAGCAGCGCCGCGCCCGGCTGCGTCACGAGGCCGCGGTGGCCTCGGCCGTCGCGTCCGGCGCCCGTCAGCTGCTGGCCCACGTCGAGGTGTCCGTCGTACGGGCACAGGAGGAGCGGGCCGCGGCCGAGGCGTCGAAGGCCGAGCGCGAGCGGGAGCTGGCGGCCGAGCGCCACCGGGGCCGGGAACTCAAGGGCGAGCTCGACAAGCTGACGGACTCGGTCCACCGGGGCGAGGTGCTCGGTGCCGAGAAGCGGCTGCGCATAGAGCAGCTGGAGGCGAAGGCGCTGGAGGAGCTCGGCGTGGAGCCGGCCGGGCTGGCCGCGGAGTACGGACCCGACCAGCTCGTGCCGCCGTCGCCCGCGGCGGAGGGCGAGGAGCTGCCGGAGGATCCGGAGCATCCGCGCAACCAGCCGAAGCCGTTCGTCCGGGCCGAGCAGGAGAAGCGGCTGAAGTCGGCCGAACGGGCGTATCAGCAACTCGGGAAGGTGAATCCGCTCGCTCTTGAGGAGTTCTCCGCGCTGGAGGAGCGGCACAAGTTCCTCTCCGAACAGCTGGAGGACCTGAAGAAGACCCGGGCCGATCTGATGCAGGTCATCAAGGAGGTCGACGAGCGGGTCGAGCAGGTCTTCACCGAGGCGTACCGGGACACGGCGCGGGAGTTCGAGGGCGTCTTCTCGCGCCTCTTCCCGGGCGGCGAGGGACGGCTGATCCTGACCGATCCGGACAACATGCTGGCGACCGGCGTCGACGTCGAGGCCAGGCCGCCGGGCAAGAAGGTCAAGCGGCTCTCCCTGCTGTCGGGCGGCGAAAGGTCGCTCACGGCCGTGGCGTTGCTGGTGTCGATCTTCAAGGCCAGGCCGAGTCCGTTCTATGTGATGGACGAGGTCGAGGCGGCTCTCGACGACACCAATCTGCAGCGGCTGATCCGGATCATGGAGGAGCTCCAGGAGAGCTCGCAGCTCATCGTGATCACGCACCAGAAGCGGACGATGGAGGTCGCCGACGCGCTCTACGGCGTCTCGATGCAGGGCGACGGAGTCTCCAAGGTCATCAGTCAGCGGCTGCGCTGAGCCTTTACCCAATCTTCAAAGCTTCAACGCACCTTTTGGGTGTTCCTGGGTAGATGTCAGACCGGACCCCGAGATTGACTTCATAACTTGAACGCATAGTCTCTGCAACGTCGTTTTTACCTTCAAGTGGTGGCAGAGATGAAGTTGTGCGCCACTGAGAAGAGCTCGCCCCCCACGCCTGACGTTGCGGCCAGGCCCGAGGAGTTCACGTGACCAGCACATCGCAGGGACCAGAGTCCGGAGCCCGAGGGGCCCACCCGGACCATCTCGGCCATGTCATCTTCATCACCGCTGCAGCCGCGATGGGTGGCTTCCTCTTCGGCTACGACAGCTCCGTCATCAACGGTGCCGTCGAAGCCATCCGCGACCGGTACGACATCGGCTCCGGAACCCTCGCCCAGGTCATCGCCATCGCCCTGATCGGCTGTGCGATCGGCGCCGCCACGGCCGGCCGGATCGCCGACCGCATCGGCCGCATCCGCTGCATGCAGATCTCCTCGGTCCTCTTCACCGTCAGCGCCGTGGGCTCCGCGCTCCCGTTCGCGCTCTGGGACCTGGCGATGTGGCGCATCATCGGCGGCTTCGCCATCGGCATGGCCTCGGTGATCGGCCCGGCCTACATCGCCGAGGTCTCCCCGCCCGCCTACCGGGGCCGTCTCGGCTCCTTCCAGCAGGCGGCGATCGTCATCGGCATCGCCATCTCCCAGCTGGTCAACTACGGCATCCTGCAGATCGCCGACGGCGACCAGCGCGGCAAGATCGGCGGGCTCGAGGCCTGGCAGTGGATGCTCGGTGTGATGGTCCTGCCCGCGATCCTGTACGGGCTCCTCTCGTTCGCGATCCCCGAGTCGCCGCGGTTCCTGATCTCGGTCGGCAAGAAGGACCGGGCCCGGAAGATCCTCGAAGAGGTCGAGGGCAAGGGCGTCGACCTCGACGCCCGGGTCACCGAGATCGAGACCGCGATGCACCGCGAGCACAAGTCGACCTTCAAGGACCTGCTCGGCAGCCGCTTCGGCTTCCTGCCCATCGTCTGGGTCGGTATCGGCCTGTCGGTCTTCCAGCAGCTCGTCGGCATCAACGTGGCGTTCTACTACTCGGCGACGCTCTGGCAGTCCGTCGGCATCGACCCGACCGACTCGTTCTTCTACTCGTTCACGACCTCGATCATCAACATCATCGGTACGGTCATCGCGATGGTCCTGGTCGACCGGGTGGGCCGCCGCCCGCTGGCCCTCGTCGGCTCCTGCGGTATGGCCGTCGCCCTCGCCTTCGAGGCATGGGCCTTCTCCGCCGACCTGGTCGACGGCAAGCTCCCCAACACCCAGGGCGTGGTCGCCCTCGTCGCGGCCCACGTCTTCGTGCTCTTCTTCGCCCTCTCGTGGGGCGTCGTGGTCTGGGTCTTCCTCGGCGAGATGTTCCCGAACCGGATCCGCGCCGCCGCACTCGGCGTCGCCGCGTCCGCGCAGTGGATCGCCAACTGGGCGATCACCGCGAGCTTCCCGAGCCTCGCCGACTGGAACCTGTCGGGCACGTACATCATCTACGCCTGCTTCGCCACGCTCTCGATCCCCTTCGTCATCAAGTTCGTGAAGGAGACCAAGGGCAAGGCGCTGGAGGAGATGGGCTGACCCCCGCTGCCCCGCTCTCCTCGACGTCGTACGGCCCCGGCCCGCATCCGCGAACCGGGGCCGTACGCGCGTCTCACCCCCCGGTCGCCCCGCAGAACAACCGCAGGCTGCGCCACCCCTCCTCGACCGGCATCCCGCCGCACAGCGGGTGCAGCACCAGGCTGTCCAGCTCCCCGGCGAGGCCCGCGCACGCCTCCGGGGTGACGATCCGGTAGACGCCCTCGTCCCGCAGTTCCGCCACCGTCGTCGCCGCCGAGCGGACGGCCGAGCGGATGTCCTTGGACTGCCAGGAGGCGTACGTACGCGCCTCGTGCAGGAAGTGCTCCCCGTGCTCCGCCCACGTCCGGTCCGGGTCCTCGGACACGTGCAGCAACGGCGTCTCGGCCGACGGCATCATGCAGAAGCCCTCCGTGCCGTGCACCGCGCGCTGCTCGTGGTAGTACGCCTCCAGCTCCGGCAGATGCGCGCTCGGGAACAGCGGCAGCCCCAGCCGGGCCGCCCGCCGCGCCGCCGCCCGTGAGCTGCCGCCCACCAGCATCAGCGGATGCGGCCGGGTGAACGGCCGGGGGGTGACCGTGACCGTCCGGCCGCGGAACTCGAACGGCTCCCCGGTCCACGCCTTCAGCAGCGTCTCCAGCAGTTCGTCCTGGAGCCGTCCGCGCCTGCCCCATTCGACGCCCGCCCGTTCGTACTCCTCCGGCCGGTAGCCGATCCCCGCGACCGTCACCAGCCGGCCCGCGCTCAGCAGATCGAGCACCGCGATGTCCTCGGCCAGCCGCAGCGGATCGTGCAGCGGCCCGATGACCGCGGAGACCGTGACCGCGATGCGGCGGGTGGCCCCGAAGACGGCCCCCGCGAAGGTGAAGGGGGACGGCAGCCAGGAGTTGGCGGCCCCGTGGTGCTCCTCGGTCTGCACGGTGTCGACGCCGTGCTCGTCCGCGTACGCGGCCATGTCCAGCGCCGCTCGGTAGCGGGCCGAGAGGGAGTCCGGCGTGGCTGCCGGATCGACGAGGTTGAACCGGACGACGGTGAAGGCCATGACGCTGTCCCCCTGGGTCCTGTCTGGCGGGCTGGGCGAGGCCGGACCTTAGCTGACGCAGCGTCAGAAGTGTAGGGATGCGGACCGCCGCCGTGCCCCGGGCCGCGGCAGCGCCGCGTACAGGCCGCCGGAGACCACGACCGTCGCGGCCCAGCCGAGCCCGTTGCGCCCGGTCCAGGTTGTGGCGAGCGGGCCGGTGAACCACTCCACGGCGGTGAACAGCAGCCCCACCACCAGACCCGTGGCCCACGCCGCCACGGCGCTCCACGCGAATCCGCCGCGGTACCAGTACGCACTGGTCGCGGTGGTGTCCATCAGTGCCGCCGGGTCGTAGTCGCGGCCCCGCAGCAGATCCACGGCGAAGACGCCGATCCACGCCGAGAACGTCACCGCGAGCAGATTGAGAAAGGAGATGAACGAATCGATGAAACTGTTCGCCACCAGCATCAGCAGTGATCCCAGGAAGAGGCTGATCGCGGCATTCACCCCGACGGCCCAGGTGCGCGGGACCGTGAATCCCAGGGTCTGCGCGGTGAATCCGGCCGAATACATCGACATCGCGTTGATCAGCACCATGCCGAGCACGGCGACGGCCAGATAAGGAACGGAGATCCAGTCGGGCAGCAGTTCGCCGATGAACGAGACCGGATCACGGGTGACGGCGAGCCCCGGCGTACCCACCGCCATCACGGCCCCCATCAGCACCATCGGCACGATCACCAGCCCCGCGCCGCCCACGGTCGCCGCCACCATCGCCCGGCCCGACGCGGTGCGCGGCAGATAGCGGGTGAAGTCCGGCCCCGTGGGTGCCCAGCTGATGCCGCCGGCCGCCAGGGTGCCGATCCCGGCGATCATCAGCGACGTCGGCCCGGCCGGCCGGTCCAGCACCGCCCGCCACGCCGTCGTCCCGGCCAGGTGCACCAGGACCAGGACGCTGAACCCCCCGAAGAGGTACGCCGACCAGGTGCAGCACAGCCGCAGGGCCCGGGCGCCCAGGCCCGACAGCAGGAAGCTGCCCGAGACGAAGGCGAACAGGGTCACCACGATCAGGGCCGAGGTGCTGCGCACCCCGAAGAGCAGGCCGAGCACGGCCAGCAGGGCGTACGACCCGGTGACCGCGTTCACCGTCTCCCACCCCCAGCGGGCCACCCAGATCAGCGCCCCGGGCGCCAGGTTGCCCCGCTGGCCGAACACGGCGCGGGACAGGGCCATGCCGGGGGCGCCGCCGTCGCGGCCCGCGACCGAGATCAGTCCGACCATCCCGAACGAGACGGCCGGTGCCACGGCCGCGACGACCAGCACCTGCCAGAAACCCAGCCGGTCGAAGACGACGAGTCCCGCGCCGATCGTCAGCAGCAGCACCGTCATGTTGGCCGCGACCCAGGTCGGAAAGAGGGACCGGACCCGGCCGGTGCGCTCGCTGTCGGGCACGGGCTCAAGCCCACGGGTCTCCACGGCCAGGATCGTACCTTTCCCGGCATACGGGGCGTAACGACCGGCGGAATTCGGAGGCGCCACCGACCCCCGACTGCCACACTGACCGGGCTCCGGGCGGTGGACGCCGACCGGACCGGACGCGGAGGACGCCGTGGAGATGACCCTCGCCCGTGTGGTGCAGACCTGCTACGGGTGCCCCTCCCAGTGGGACGCCTGGACGACCGACGGCCAGTACCTGTACCTGCGCTACCGGCACGGCAACGGCTCGGTCGAGCGCCAGGAGGGCCCGGACACCGACACCTGGCTCGACCACCCGGACCAGATCGTGACGGAATGGGACGACGACACCCTGCTCGGTGAGATCGAGCTCGACGACTTCCTCGCCCGGGCCGGGCTGCGGCTGGCCCCCGGGGCCGAGGTCGTCCGGGGCTGGGTGACCTGACGCCACCCGTCGGGCGCGCACGCAGCCCGCTGCGGCCCGCGCATTCGCCGATTGCCGTCGCACGTGACTGATACTGGGTGGGTTATGGAATTCGTCATCCTTGCTGTAGTCATCGCCCTGGTCGCGGTCGGCGTGATCAGCGGGCTCGTGGTCAGCAGCCGCAAGAAGAAGCAGCTGCCCCCGGCACCGTCGAGCACGCCGACCCTCACTCCTCCCGCCGAGCCCCATGTCGGCGAGGAGGCCGAGACGCCGCGCGACGCATCGCGCCGCACCATCGAGGAGGTCGGCCTTCCGCCCGCCGGGGAGGCCGCCGGGCAGGCCCCGGAGACCGTCGAGCCGGAGGCGCCCGCCGCCCCCGCGCTGGACGTCCCCGAGCCCACCGCCGGCCGTCTGGTCCGGCTGCGGGCCCGGCTCGCCCGCTCACAGAACTCCCTCGGCAAGGGGCTGCTCACGCTCCTGTCCCGGGACAACCTCGACGAGGACACCTGGGAGGAGATCGAGGACACCCTCCTCACCGCCGACGTCGGCGTCGCCCCCACCCAGGAGCTGGTGGAACGGCTCCGGGAGCGCGTCCGCGTCCTCGGCACCCGTACCCCCGAGGACCTCCGCGCGCTGCTGCGCGAGGAACTCCTCACCCTGCTCGGCACCGACTTCGACCGTGCGGTCAAGACCGAGAGCGGCGTCGACACCCCCGGCGTCGTGATGGTCGTCGGCGTCAACGGCACCGGCAAGACCACCACCACGGGCAAGCTGGCCCGGGTGCTCGTGGCCGACGGCCGCAGCGTCGTGCTCGGCGCGGCCGACACCTTCCGCGCCGCCGCCGCCGACCAGCTCCAGACCTGGGGCGAGCGCGTCGGTGCCCGCACCGTGCGCGGACCCGAGGGCGGCGACCCGGCGTCGATCGCCTTCGACGCCGTGAAGGAGGGCATCGCCGAGGGCGCCGACGTCGTCCTCATCGACACGGCGGGCCGGCTGCACACCAAGACCGGGCTGATGGACGAGCTCGGCAAGGTCAAGCGGGTCGTCGAGAAGCACGGACCGCTCGACGAGATCCTGCTCGTCCTCGACGCCACCACCGGGCAGAACGGCCTGGTGCAGGCCCGGGTGTTCGCCGAGGTCGTCGACATCACCGGCATCGTCCTCACCAAGCTCGACGGCACCGCCAAGGGCGGCATCGTCATCGCCGTCCAGCGCGAGCTGGGCGTACCGGTGAAGCTGATCGGGCTCGGCGAGGGGCCGGACGATCTGGCTCCGTTCGAGCCGGAGGCGTTCGTGGACGCCCTGATCGGGGACTGAACCCCCGCAGCCACGGCGAGGAGCCCGGACGCACCCACGGTGTGTCCGGGCTCCTCGCCGTTTCGGGGGGTGTCCGCGGGACGCTCAGCCGCAGAGGGCCAGCCGGTGGCAGACGTACGCCAGCGTGCCCAGCAGCAGACGCGCCTCGGGGGGTGCCGCCGCGGTGTCCAGCGCCGGCGGCAGCAGCCAGCGGACCGGGCCGAGACCGCCCTGGTCCGAGGGCGGTGCGGTGATGTGGCAGCCGGCGCCGAAGGCCCGCAGGTCCAGGTCCGCGTCGTCCCAGCCCATCCGGTAGAGCAGCCGGGGGAGTTCGGCGGCCGCGCCCGGCGCGACGAAGAACTGCGCCCGGCCGGCCGGGGTCACCGCCACCGGGCCCAGCGGCAGCCCCATCCGTTCCATCCGCACCAGCGCCCGGCGTCCGGCCGGCTCGGCGACGTCGAGCACGTCGAAGCTGCGGCCCACCGGCAGCAGCATCGAGGCGCCCGGCACCTCGGACCACGCGCGCGCCGCCGTGTCGAGCGTCGCCCCGGCGGGCACCTCCCGCGCGAAATCCAGCGGATGAGCCCCGGGGGAGGGGCAGCGGGTGTCCCCGCACGAGCAGCGGCCGTCCGCGGCGCGCGCTCCCGGCGCCACCGCCCAGCCCCACAGTCCCGTGTACTCGGCCACCGCGGTGCCCTCGGCCGCACGGCCGCGGCGCCGTGAGCCGGATCGCATCTCACGGATGCCGCCGATCGTGAAGCCCATGCCCCCTCCAACGGGTCCAACTCGCCGGTGGTTACGAAACGGAGCGCTCCCGTGACGCTCCGTCGTTCCTTGCGGTCGGGGCGGGTGCGGGCGTGCCCCGGGGTGTGCGCGCTCCTCCGCGCGCCCCTGAATGCATCCCTGCGCCTACCGCTGATCGCTGTCTGTCAAGTGAATCGCGCCCGGCCGTGGTGGCGTTCATTCGAAGGGGTGGCGAATGGTGGCGTTTCCGCAATCGCCCTCGCCGGACGGGTGATCGTAGGATTACCGTCGGTACACGAACCATGGGAGTATGTGCGCTCGTGGGTATGCCGGAGGCAACCCGATTTTCTGTTCGATGGTGCGCAACGTGCATACGGACGGGGTCGGTTCACGGCATTCTTGTGGTTCGCGCGACGGTATTCGGCGGGATGGGGGCGTTCCAGTGAGTGGCAGCGGCGCAGGCGATACGCATGCCGGTAAGCGCCCCAACGGGCAATTGGGATCCTGGTTCGTGCGCAGCGGCTGGTCGAAGGGCGAGCTGGCCCGCCAGGTGAACCGCAGAGCGCGCCAGATGGGTGCCCACCACATCAGCACCGACACCTCCCGGGTGCGGCGCTGGCTGGACGGCGAGCAGCCGCGCGAACCGATTCCGCGCATCCTGTCCGAGCTGTTCTCGGAGCGCTTCGGCTCCGTCGTCGCCGTCGAGGACCTGGGGCTGCGCGCCGCCCACCAGGCGCCCTCCGTGGCCGGCGTCGACCTGCCCTGGGCCGGACCGCAGACGGTCGCCCTGCTCAGCGAGTTCTCCCGCAGCGACCTGATGCTCGCCCGCCGCGGATTCCTCGGCAGCTCGCTCGCCCTCGCCGCCGGACCCGCCCTCATCGAACCCATGCAGCGCTGGCTGGTGCCCGTCGCCTCCGCCGGGCCGGTGGAGCCGGAGTCGGACGCCGCCGCCCGCCGCCCCTCCCGGCTCTCCGGCCCCGAGCTCGACCTGCTGGAGTCCACCACCGCGATGTTCCGCCAGTGGGACGCCCAGTGCGGCGGCGGACTGCGCCGCAAGGCCGTCGTCGGCCAGCTCCACGAGGTCACCGACCTGCTCCAGGAGCCGCAGCCGGCCGCCACCGCCAAGCGGCTGTTCCGCTGCGCGGCCGAACTGGCCGAGCTGGCGGGCTGGATGAGTTACGACGTAGGCCTCCAGCCCACCGCCCAGAAGTACTTCGTCCTCGCCCTGCACGCCTCCAAGGAGGCCGGTGACAAACCGCTCGGCTCGTACGTGCTGTCCAGCATGAGCCGGCAGATGATCCACCTCGGCCGCCCCGACGACGCACTCGAACTGATCCACCTCGCGCAGTACGGCAGCCGCGACTGCGCCACCCCGCGCACCCAGGCCATGCTGTATGCGATGGAGGCCCGCGCCTACGCCAACATGGGCCAGCCCAGCAAGTGCAAGCGGGCGGTCCGGATGGCCGAGGACACCTTCCTCGACGCGGGTCTCGACGGCGAGCCCGAGCCCGACTGGATCCGCTTCTTCTCCGAGGCCGAGCTCAACGGCGAGAACTCCCACTCCTACCGCGACCTGGCCTACGTGGCCGGCCGCAGCCCCACCTACGCCTCCCTCGCCGAACCCGTCATGCAGAAGGCGGTCGAGCTCTTCGGCGACGACGACGAGCACCAGCGCTCGTACGCGCTCAACCTCATCGGCCTCGCCACCGTGCACCTCCTCAAGCGCGAGCCCGAGCAGTCCACCGTGCTGGCCGAGAAGGCCCTGCGCGTCGCCAAGAAGGTCCGCTCCGAGCGCGTCAACACCCGGCTCCGCAAGACCGTCGACACCGCGGCCAGGGACTTCGGGGACATCCCCGAGGTGGCCCGGCTCACCGATCTCCTCACCGAGCAGCTGCCCGAGACCGCCGAAGCGGTCTAGAGCCCCGTCCGGCGGAAATCCGCCGGTCAGGGCGCTTGACGGCACCCTCTGCCCCGGCCACGACGGCCACCCCGCACGGACCGACTTCGGCTCCCCCGATTGCCAGGTCAGCGGGTGGTCGCCGTGGCCGGTTCGTGTGGTCGTTCCCCTGCCCGTGCGTCGCAACCGCACCGTATGCGGCTCCGGCCGCAGAGTAGGCCCGAGCGCGGGTACGGCACGGGCGGTTCATGGGGACGTAACACGGCAGTCCTCTTAGTCACTGTGGCGAAACATCGTGTGGCATCGGCGGAAACGGCGCTGGGCGAATCTCATGGCGCATAACGGCCCGCACCTTTTCCCCAGTGGTCCCGCACGTGGTTGTACCCCCACTCGCCCGCACGCGGCCGCACCGACGACGAGGAGACGCCGATGCCCCCAGGCATCACGACGCTTGCAGCAGACGCCCCGACGCTGTCTGCCGCCAACACCGGGTTCATGCTCATCTGCTCGGCCCTGGTGATGCTCATGACCCCGGCCCTGGCCTTCTTCTACGGAGGCATGGTCCGCGTCAAGAGCACCCTCAACATGCTGATGATGAGCTTCATCAGCCTCGGGATCGTCACGATCCTGTGGGTGCTCTACGGATTCAGCCTCGCCTTCGGCACCGACGCCGGCTCGATCATCGGATGGAGCCAGGACTTCGTCGGCCTCAGCGGGATCGGCGTCACCGAACTCTGGGACGGCTACACCATCCCGGTGTACGTCTTCGCCGTGTTCCAGCTGATGTTCGCCGTGCTCACCCCGGCCCTGATAAGCGGTGCGCTCGCCGACCGGGTCAAGTTCACCTCGTGGGCGCTCTTCATCACCCTCTGGGTCACCGTCGTCTACTTCCCGGTCGCGCACTGGGTCTGGGGCGCCGGCGGCTGGCTCTTCGAGCTGGGCGTCATCGACTTCGCCGGCGGTACGGCCGTCCACATCAACGCGGGTGCCGCGGCCCTCGGCGTGATCCTCGTCATCGGCAAGCGCGTCGGCTTCAAGAAGGACCCGATGCGGCCGCACAGCCTGCCGCTCGTCATGCTCGGCGCCGGTCTCCTCTGGTTCGGCTGGTTCGGCTTCAACGCCGGCTCGTGGCTCGGCAACGACGACGGCGTCGGCGCGGTCATGTTCGTCAACACGCAGGTCGCCACCGCCGCCGCGATGCTCGCCTGGCTCGGCTACGAGAAGCTCCGCCACGGCTCCTTCACCACCCTCGGTGCCGCCTCCGGCGCCGTCGCAGGACTCGTCGCCATCACCCCGGCCGGCGGTGCGGTCAGCCCGCTCGGAGCCATCGCCGTCGGTGCCATCGCCGGTGTGCTGTGCGCCATGGCCGTCGGCCTCAAGTACAAGTTCGGCTACGACGACTCCCTGGACGTCGTCGGCGTCCACCTCGTCGGCGGTGTCGTCGGATCCCTCCTCATCGGCTTCTTCGCCACCGGCGGTGTCCAGTCCGACGCCAAGGGCCTCTTCTACGGCGGCGGACTCGACCAGCTCGGCAAGCAGGCCGTCGGTGTCTTCGCCGTCCTCGCGTACTCTCTGGTCGTCTCCGCGATCCTCGCCTTCCTGGTCGACAGGACGATCGGGATGCGGGTCGAGGAGGACGACGAGGTCTCCGGTATCGACCAGGTCGAGCACGCCGAGACGGCGTACGACTTCAGCGGCGCCGGCGGCGGTTCGACCGCCCGCTCCACGGCCCCCGGGCCCGGCACCACGGCAGCCCCGACGAACAAGAAGGTGGACGCATGAAGCTCATCACCGCAGTCGTGAAGCCCCACCGGCTTGACGAGATCAAGGAGGCCCTCCAGGCCTTCGGCGTCCAGGGCCTCACGGTCACGGAAGCCAGCGGCTACGGGCGTCAGCGCGGCCACACCGAGGTCTACCGGGGCGCCGAGTACACCGTCGACCTCGTCCCGAAGATCCGCATCGAGGTACTCGTCGAGGACGAGGACTCCGAACAGCTCATCGATGTCGTGGTCAAGGCCGCCCGGACCGGCAAGATCGGTGACGGCAAGGTCTGGAGCGTCCCGGTCGAGACCGCGATCCGGGTACGCACCGGGGAACGCGGCCCCGACGCACTCTGACCGACTGTTCCGCACACGGAAAGGCAGCTGGGTGACGAGCACCGAAGTGACCACCGAATCCGAGGAATCGGGACCCAGCGGCTACGCGGCGGCCCGGCTGCGCCTTCTCCAGGAGAAGGCGCAGTCCGGGCCGCCGCGCCGTGCGGCCCTCGCCGCCCTCACCGACGAGTGGCTGACCGCCCTCTTCGCCGCGGCGGCCGAACACGCGGGGGTCCGCGGCGCCGCACTCGTCGCCGTCGGCGGCTACGGCCGCGGCGAACTCTCCCCGCGCAGCGACCTCGACCTCCTGCTCCTGCACGACGGCAGCGCCGACGCCGGAGCGGTGGCCGCACTCGCCGACCGCATCTGGTACCCCGTCTGGGACCTGGGCCTGGCCCTGGACCACTCCGTACGCACCCCGGCCGAAGCCCGCAAGACGGCCGGCGAGGACCTCAAGGTCCAGCTCGGCCTGCTCGACGCCCGGCCCGTCGCCGGGGACCTCGGCCTCGTCGCCTCGCTGCGCACCGCGATCCTCGCCGACTGGCGCAACCAGGCCCCCAAGCGGCTGCCCGCACTCGACGAGCTCTGCCGCGAACGGGCCGAGCGCCAGGGCGAGCTCCAGTTCCTCCTGGAACCCGACCTCAAGGAGGCCCGCGGCGGACTGCGCGACGCCACCGCGCTGCGGGCCGTCGCCGCCTCCTGGGTCGCCGACGCCCCCCGCGAGGGACTCGCCGAGGCCCGCCGCGTCCTCCTCGACGCCCGCGACGCCCTGCACCTCACCACCGGCCGCGCCACCGACCGCCTCGCCCTCCAGGAACAGGACCAGGTCGCCACCGCCCTCGGCCTGCTGGACGCCGACGCGCTGCTGCGCCAGGTCTACGAGGCCGCCCGCACCGTCTCGTACGCCACCGACGTCACCTGGCGCGAGGTCAACCGGGTGCTGCGGGCCCGCTCGGTCCGCCCCCGGCTGCGCGCCATGCTGGGCGGCGGCAGGCCCCCCGCCACCGACCGGACCCCACTCGCCGACGGCGTCGTCGAGGCCGACGGCGAGGTCGTGCTCGCCCGCACCGCCCGCCCGGAACGCGACCCGGTCCTCGTCCTGCGCGCCGCCGCGGCGGCCGCCCAGTCCGAACTCCCGCTCTCCCGGCACGTCGTACGCCACCTCGCGACCTCCGCCAAACCGCTGCCGGTGCCCTGGCCGTCCGAGGCCCGGGAGGAACTCGTCACCCTCCTCGGCGCGGGCGAGGCCACCGTCCCCGTCTGGGAGGCACTGGAGGCCGAAGGGCTGATCACCCGGCTGCTGCCCGACTGGGAACGCGTCCACTGCCGGCCCCAGCGCAACCCCGTCCACACCTGGACCGTCGACCGGCACCTCGTCGAGGCGGCCGTCCGCGCCTCCACCCTCACCCGCCGCGTCGGCCGCCCCGACCTCCTGCTCGTCGCCGCGCTGCTGCACGACATCGGCAAGGGCTGGCCCGGCGACCACTCCGTCGCCGGTGAGGTCATCGCCCGCGACATGGCCGCCCGGATCGGCTTCGACCAGCACGACGTGGGCGTCATCGCCACCCTCGTACGCCACCACCTGCTGCTCATCGAGACCGCCACCCGCCGCGACCTCGACGACCCGGCGACCGTCCGCTCCGTCGCCACCTCGGTCGGCACCGCCTCCACGCTGGAGCTCCTGCACGCCCTCACCGAGGCCGACGCCCTCGCCACCGGGCCCGCCGCCTGGTCCACCTGGCGCGCCTCCCTCGTCACCGACCTGGTCAAGCGGGTCGCGGCGCTCCTGGCCGGCGAGGCACCCGAGGAGCCCGAGGAGGCGGCGCCCAGCGCCGAGCAGGAACGCCTGGCCGTCGAGGCCCTGCGCACCGGCGAACCGGTCCTCGCCCTGCACCCCCAGACGGAGACCCCGGTCGAGGAGGGCGCCACCGAGCCCGTCGGCGTCGAACTCCTCATCGCCCTCCCCGACCGGCCCGGGGTGCTCCCGGCCGCCGCCGGGGTGCTGGCCCTGCACCGGCTCACCGTCCGCGCCGCCGACCTGCGGGCCGTGGAGCTCCCCACCGAGCTGGGCGAGCGGGCCGACCTGCTGCTGCTCAGCTGGCGGGTCGCCGCGGAGTACGGCTCCCTGCCCCAGGCCGCCCGGCTGCGCGCCGACCTCGTCCGGGCGCTCGACGGATCCCTGGACATCCGGGCCCGTCTCGCCGAGCGCGAGGCCGCCTATCCGCGCCGCCGCGGGGTGAAGGCCCCGCCGCCGAGGGTGACGGTCGCCGCGGCCGGCTCCCAGCTGGCCACGGTGATCGAGGTACGCGCCCAGGACGCCCCGGGGCTGCTGCACCGGATCGGCCGGGCGCTGGAACAGAGCGCGGTACGGGTCCGCAGCGCGCATGTGTCGACGCTGGGGGCGAACGCGGTGGACGCCTTCTACGTCACCGACGCGGACGGCGAGCCACTGCCCGCCGAGCGGGCGGCCGAGCTGGCCCGGGAGGTCGAGAAGGCGCTCGGCTGAGCCGTGCGGCCACGCGAAAAGGCCCTCGTCCGTCACGTATACCGGGCGAGGGCTTTGCGTTCCCCGGCGTCCGGATACCCTGGGGGACGACTACCCGACCCCGCCCCCGACCCTGAGGACCGACGAGCGCCGTGTTCGATACTCTCTCCGACCGCCTTGCCGCGACTTTCAAGAACCTCAGGGGCAAGGGCCGCTTGTCCGAGGCGGACATCGACGCCACGGCTCGCGAGATCCGTATCGCCCTGCTGGAAGCCGATGTCGCGCTCCCCGTCGTCCGGTCCTTCATCGCCAACGTCAAGGAGCGGGCGCGCGGCGTCGAGGTCTCCCAGGCGCTGAACCCCGCACAGCAGATGATCAAGATCGTCAACGAGGAGCTCGTCTCCATCCTCGGTGGCGAGACCCGGCGGCTGCGGTTCGCGAAGACCGCGCCCACCGTGATCATGCTCGCCGGCCTCCAGGGTGCAGGCAAGACGACCCTCGCCGGAAAGCTCGGCGTCTGGCTCAAGGGCCAGGGCCACTCCCCGCTGCTCGTCGCCTGTGACCTCCAGCGCCCCAACGCCGTGAACCAGCTGAGCGTCGTCGCCGAGCGCGCGGGCGTCGCCGTGTACGCGCCGGAGCCCGGCAACGGCGTCGGCGACCCGGTCAAGGTCGCCAAGGACTCGATCGAGTTCGCCCGGTCCAAGCAGTTCGACATCGTCGTCGTCGACACCGCCGGCCGCCTCGGCATCGACCAGGAGCTGATGCGGCAGGCCGCGGACATCCGCGACGCCGTCAGCCCCGACGAGATCCTCTTCGTCGTCGACGCGATGATCGGCCAGGACGCGGTCAACACCGCGGAGGCCTTCCGCGACGGCGTCGGCTTCGACGGCGTGGTGCTCTCCAAGCTCGACGGCGACGCCCGTGGTGGTGCTGCCCTGTCGATCGCCCACGTCACGGGCAAGCAGATCATGTTCGCGTCGAACGGTGAGAAGCTCGAGGACTTCGACGCCTTCCACCCCGACCGCATGGCGTCCCGCATCCTCGACATGGGTGACCTGCTCACCCTGATCGAGCAGGCGGAGAAGACCTTCAGCCAGGAAGAGGCCGCTCAAATGGCCTCCAAGCTGGCGTCCAGCAAGGGCGGGAAGGACTTCACGCTCGACGACTTCCTGGCCCAGATGGAGCAGGTCCGGAAGATGGGCTCCATCTCCAAGCTGCTCGGGATGCTGCCCGGCATGGGGCAGATCAAGGACCAGATCAACAACATCGACGAGCGTGACGTCGACCGCACCGCCGCGATCATCAAGTCGATGACCCCGAAGGAGCGCGCCGAGCCGACGATCATCAACGGCTCGCGCCGGGCCCGTATCGCCAAGGGTTCCGGTGTCGACGTCAGCGCCGTGAAGAACCTGGTCGAGCGGTTCTTCGACGCCCGCAAGATGATGTCGAAGATGGCGCAGGGCGGCGGCATGCCGGGGATGCCCGGGATGCCGGGCATGGGCGGCGGCCCCGGCCGGCAGAAGAAGCAGGTCAAGCAGGCCAAGGGCAAGCGCAAGAGCGGTAACCCGATGAAGCGCAAGGCCGACGAGCAGGCCGCGGCGGCCCGCCGCGAGCAGGCGGCCCAGGGCGGCGCACTCGGACTGCCGGCCGGCCAGGAGGACAAGAACTTCGAGCTGCCGGACGAGTTCAAGAAGTTCATGGGCTGACCGACGGTCTTCGGCCGTACGTCCCGGAGGGGGCGCCCGCTTCACGGCGGGCGCCCCCTCCGGCGTGCGGGGCGGCGGGTCCCTCCATGGGCCCAGCAGGCCGCTCCTCCGAGGGCTTCGCCCGCCTTTCTCCCTTAATGTCGGCTCAACGGCAGTCGGCAGAGGAGAGCGTGTGACCAGTCCCGTACCTCCCCGCGACCGCACCGACCAGCCCTGGCGGTCCGAAGGCGCACCGCCGCCCCCGCCGCCGGGCCGGAAGATGCCGGGAGGCTGGGGCGGACTCCTGCTGACCGCCCTGGCGGTCTATCTGATCGCCAACCTGGTGCTCTCCTTCTTCAACGGGGACGAAGAGCCGACGATCGCGTACACGGAGTTCAGCAAGCAGGTCACCTCGGGCAACGTCTCCAAGATCTACTCCAAGGGCGATGCCATCCAGGGGCAGCTGAAGAAGGAGGCGAAGGTCCCGGGCAAGGACGACAAGTACACCAAGTTCGTCACGCAGCGGCCCGCCTTCGCCGACGACAACCTCTGGGCGGAACTGGTCAAGGACGACGTCACGGTCACCGCCGAACCCGTCGTCAAGGAGCGCAGCTTCCTCGCCAACCTGCTGATCTCGCTCGCCCCGATGCTGCTGCTGGTCCTGCTCTGGGTGTTCATCGCCCGCCGGATGTCCCGCGGGGGCATGGGCGGCGGCATGGGCGGCTTCGGCCGCAAGGCGCCGCCCAAGCCGGTCGAGCTGGAGGGGAGCCGGCGCACGACCTTCAAGGACGTGGCCGGCATCGACGAGGTCGAGGGCGAGCTCAACGACGTCGTCGACTTCCTGAAGAACCCGGACGCCTACCGGAGGATGGGTGCCCGGATGCCCGGGGGAGTGCTCCTCGCGGGCCCTCCCGGCACCGGCAAGACGCTGCTGGCGCGGGCGGTCGCGGGAGAGGCGGGGGTGCCGTTCTTCTCCGCCTCGGCCTCCGAGTTCATCGAGATGATCGTCGGGGTCGGCGCCGGCCGGGTCCGCGAACTCTTCGCCGAGGCGCGCAAGGTCGCCCCCGCCATCGTGTTCATCGACGAGATCGACACCATCGGGCGGGCCCGCGGCGGCGGCTCCGGCATGGGCGGCCACGACGAGCGCGAACAGACGCTCAACCAGATCCTCACCGAGATGGACGGCTTCTCCGGTTCGGAGGGCGTGATCGTCCTCGCCGCCACCAACCGCGCCGACGTCCTCGACCCGGCGCTCACCCGGCCCGGCCGCTTCGACCGGATCGTCCAGGTCAGCCCGCCGGACAAGAACGGCCGGGAGGCCATCCTGGAGATCCACACCCGGCAGATCCCGATGGCCGGTGACGTGGACCTGGCCCAGGTGGCCCGCACGACTCCCGGGATGACCGGCGCCGATCTCGCCAACCTCGCCAACGAGGCCGCGCTGCTCGCCGTGAAGCGGGGGCAGCCGGAGGTCGACGGGGCCGACTTCTCGGACGCCCTGGAGAAGGTCCAGCTCGGCGCGGAGCGCTCGCTCGTGATGTCGGACGAGGAGCGCCGCAGGACCGCGTTCCACGAGAGCGGGCACGCGCTGCTGGGGATGCTCCAGCCGGGCGCCGACCCGGTCCGCAAGGTCACCATCGTGCCGCGGGGCCGGGCGCTGGGCGTCACGCTCTCGACGCCGGACGCGGACAAGTACGCGTACACCGAGGAGTACCTGCGCGGCCGGATCACCGGAGCGCTCGGCGGCATGGCCGCCGAGCAGGTGGTGTTCGGCGTCATCACGACCGGCGCGGAGAGCGACCTGGAGCAGGTCACGAGTCTGGCCCGGGGGATGGTGGGCCGCTGGGGCATGAGCCACCGGGTGGGACGCCTGACGGCGATCCCGGGCGACGCCCAGCAGGCGTACGGTCTGTCGGCCGCGCCCGCGACGCTGGACGCGGTGGACGACGAGATGCGCCGGATCGTCGACGAGTGCTACGAGGAGGCGTGCCGGCTGCTGCGCGAGAACCGGGACCGGCTGGACTCGCTGGCCACGGCGCTGCTGGCGAACGAGACGCTGGACGAGGCGGACGCCTACCGGGCGGCGGGCATCACCCGGCTGGCCAAGTAGCGCCCGCGGCCCGCTTCCGCCGCCCGGTACGGGGCCGGTCCCCGCCGGCCGGCCCGGCGGGGCCTACGTCGTGCAGACGAGATAGCGGAACACGTTGGGCATCCAGACCGTGCCGTCCCGGCGCAGATGCGGATGCAGGGCCTCCGCGACCTCCTTCTCCACCTGGGAGCGGTCGGTCGCCCGTACCGCCGCGTCGAAGAGCCGGGTCGACAGCAGACCGCGTACCGCGCTGTCCAGGTCCGCGTAGCCGAACGGGCAGGCCACCCGTCCCGAGCCGTCCGGATTCAGCCCGGACCGGAACGCCACGTTCTCCAGATCGTCCCGCCGGGCTCCCCTGGGTACGTCAGGTCCCTCCGCGAGCCGGGTCGCCACCTGGAGCACCGCGTCGGTGGCACACCGCTCGGGCGGTCCCCAGCCGGTCAGGACGACGGTGCTGCCCCGGCCCGCCATGGGCACCGCGGCACCGAGCGCCCGCACCAGTTCGTCCCCGTCGCCGGCCGAGCAGCCGATCGGGGTGAACGCGGTGATCAGGTTGCAGGAGCTTCCGGCGGCCGCGGTCGCCGGCAGGGACTCCAGGAGCTGCGGCTCGGCGGCGGCAGGCCCGCCCTCGCCCTCCGGGCCGGGCAGCAGCCGGACCCGCGCGAGCGCGAGACGCTCCGGGTCGGCGTCGACTCCGGTGACGCGCGCTCCGCGGCCTGCCGCGATCAGCAGTGCGAGCCCGGAGCCGCAGCCGAGCGAGAGCATCCGCGTGGCGGGGCCCACTTCGAGCCGCCTGTACACCGCCTCGTACAGCGGTGCGAGCATCCGCTCCTGGATCTCGGCCCAGTCACGGGCACGGGAACCGGTGTCCACGGGGGCGGAAGGCTCCGCCTGCCTGTGGTGCCGGACGAGCGTTGGTGTCATGGAATGCGCCCCAATCCGCCGAGATGCCGGTCATGCCGGTCGGTCGTGCCTGAATGGACGGTTTCCCCGTGGTCGTGCGCGCTTCCCCCGTATGCCAGAGAACTGCGCATCCGCCGCCGCGTCCAGGGGTCTACGGGCAAATGGTTGCCCGCGGTGGCGCCCGGCGATGCGCGCGGGGACCGGAACACCCGCGGAACACGGGTGCCCGGAGGTTCCGTGCCCCGCACCGGGGTCCCAGTCTCACCCGGCGGGCCGGGGCGGGCACGTCGAGCGCTCCGGCCCGGGTCGCGCGGGGTGTGCGCGGGGGTGCGGGATGCCGCCCGGTAGTGTCGGTGTCCGCGCCCCCGCCCACAGCACCTCCGGGCACCCGGGCCCGCCCGGCCGACGGGGGCGTACGGCCCGTCTACGCGCCCGGGCGTACACGGCGCTACGTACCACCTTGGTGTGAGCTGTGAGACTTCTCCGCAGATCAGCGCACCCGCCCTCGTCAGGACGCATGAACGGCAACTGACTGGTACGTGCAAAATATTTGGGATGGCCCGGAATCGGAACACCGAGGGCCCCGCGCTCGTTGGTCACGACGTGAGCACGACACCACCTGTACTTGCCGCAGAGCTGGCACAGGCGTGGGCCGACATTCAGCGGTACCACCCCGAGCTGCCCGATCTTGCCGCGCCCGAGTCCCTGATCGGAGAGTCCTCGTCCGCCTGTGGCGCCGAACTCTCCTTCGAGCGACTGCTCCACGAGGCAGTCCACGGCATCGCCGCCGCCCGAGGTGTCCGAGACACCTCGCGCGCCGGCCGCTACCACAACCGTCGATTCCTCGCGATCGCCGAGGAGCTGGGCCTCGATCACGCCGAGGAACCCCACCCCAGCAGTGGCTTCTCCCTGGTCACGCTCAACCCCGAGGCCAAACGCCGGTACCGGCCGACGATGGAACGGCTCCAGCGCGCCCTCAAGGCGCACACCGTCGCCACCGCCGCCGACACCAAGCGCTCGTTCCGCGGCCCCGCCGCCCGGCACGGCTCCTCCGGAGGGGGCGTGCGGGTCAAGGCCGTCTGTGACTGCGGTCGCAACGTCCGCGTGGTCCCCTCGGTCCTCGCACAGGCCCCGATCGTCTGCGGCGGCTGCGGAAAGCCGTTCCGGATCCCGGAGGCAGTGGTCGCGGTGGGGTGAGGCGATGTGGTGTGGCACAATGGCTAGCTGTACTCGACAGTCGCATAGGACCCCTCTCTCCTCCGGCTGACGCGTCCATCGGGCACTCCGAGTACCGCAACCCCACGTGGCATCTTGTTGTGCCCAACCACGTCATAGACCAGGAGACACCACTTCCGTGGCAGTCAAGATCAAGCTGAAGCGTCTGGGCAAGATCCGTTCGCCTCACTACCGCATCGTCGTCGCCGACTCCCGTACCCGCCGTGACGGCCGGGCCATCGAGGAGATCGGCCTGTACCACCCGGTGCAGAACCCCTCGCGCATCGAGGTCAACGCAGAGCGCGCGCAGTACTGGCTGTCCGTCGGCGCCCAGCCGACCGAGCCGGTCCTCGCGATCCTGAAGCTCACCGGTGACTGGCAGGCGCACAAGGGCCTCCCGGCCCCCGCGCCGCTGCTGCAGCCGGAGCCCAAGGCTGACAAGCGCGCCCTGTTCGAGGCCCTCACCAAGGACGCCGGCGAGGAGTCCAAGGGCGAGGCCATCACGCAGAAGGCGAAGAAGGCCGACAAGAAGGCGGACGACGCTGCTGACGCAGCTGCGCCCGCCGAGTCGACCGAGGCCTGAGCATGCTCGAGGAGGCTCTCGAGCACCTCGTGAAAGGCATCGTCGACAACCCCGACGACGTGCAGGTCGCCTCGCGCAACCTGCGTCGTGGTCGCGTGCTCGAGGTTCGGGTCCACCCCGATGACCTCGGCAAGGTGATCGGTCGCAACGGCCGCACCGCACGCGCGCTGCGCACCGTCGTGGGCGCCATCGGCGGCCGTGGTATCCGCGTCGACCTCGTCGATGTGGATCAGGTTCGCTGACAGAGTTGAACACCGGCACGGGCCGGGGAGGGCCATGCGCCCGCCCCGGCCCGTCGTCGTACGACAGGAGAGACACAAGGTGCAGTTGGTAGTCGCGCGGATCGGTCGCGCCCACGGCATCAAGGGCGAGGTCACCGTCGAGGTGCGCACGGACGAGCCGGAGCTCCGGCTCGGGCCCGGTGCCGTACTGGCCACCGAGCCGGCCTCGACCGGGCCGCTGACGATCGAGACCGGCCGGGTGCACAGCGGCAGGCTGCTGCTGCGCTTCGAGGGCGTACGCGACCGTACGGCCGCCGAGGCGCTGCGCAACACGCTGCTGATCGCCGACGTCGACCCGGCGGAGCTCCCGGAGGACCCCGAGGAGTTCTACGACCATCAGCTGATGGACCTCGACGTGGTGCTCGCCGACGGCACCGAGATCGGCCGGATCACCGAGATCACACATCTGCCGTCCCAGGACCTCTTCATCGTGGAGCGTCCCGACGGCACCGAGGTGATGATCCCGTTCGTCGAGGAGATCGTCACCGAGATCGACCTGGAGGAGCAGCGCGCGGTGATCAACCCGCCGCCGGGTCTGATCGACGAGAGCCAGGCGGTCGTGGTGTCCACGCGCGACGAGGAGGCCGCCGCCGGTTCCGCGCGGGACGGCTCCGACGAAGCCGGGAAAGACGCCTGATGCGCCTCGACGTCGTCACGATCTTCCCCGAGTACCTGGAACCGCTGAACGTCTCGCTCGTCGGCAAGGCCCGCGCCCGCGGCCGCCTCGGCGTGCATGTGCACGATCTGCGGGAGTGGACGTACGACCGCCACAACACGGTCGACGACACCCCCTACGGCGGCGGTCCCGGCATGGTCATGAAGACCGAGCCGTGGGGCGACGCGCTGGACGAGGCCCTGGCCGACGGATACGAGTCCGGGGCGCACTCCCCGGTGCTCGTGGTGCCCACGCCGAGCGGCCGGCCGTTCACCCAGGAGCTCGCCGTCGAGCTGTCCGAGCGGCCCTGGCTGATCTTCACCCCGGCCCGCTACGAGGGCATCGACCGGCGGGTGACGGAGGAGTACGCCACCCGGATGCCGGTCGTCGAGGTGTCCATCGGCGACTACGTGCTCGCCGGCGGCGAGGCCGCGGTGCTGGTGATCACGGAGGCGGTGGCACGGCTGCTGCCCGGCGTGCTCGGCAACGCCGAGTCGCACCGGGACGACTCCTTCGCCCCCGGCGCGATGGCCAACCTCCTGGAGGGCCCCGTCTACACCAAGCCGCCCGAGTGGCGCGGCCGGGGCATTCCTGACGTGCTGCTCAGCGGCCACCACGGCCGGATCGCACGCTGGCGCCGGGACGAGGCCTTCCGCCGCACCGCGCTCAACCGGCCCGATCTGATCGAGCGCTGCGAGGCGGCGGCCTTCGACAAGAAGGACCGCGAGATGCTCTCCATCCTGGGCTGGTCCCCGGAGCCCGGCGGCCGATTTTGGCGCAGGCCCCAGGCCGTGGAAGAATAGGCCGCTGCTGTACGTCCGCGTGCGCCCCTGCCACAGGGGGAACGACGCCCGTCCGACGCGATCAGCACCCCGAACTCATCACTCTCCCGTCGATGACCTGTGGCATCGGCGAAGAAAGCAGACACCATGGCTTCCCTGCTCGATGACGTCAACGCCGCATCGCTGCGTACCGACGTCCCGGCGTTCCGCCCCGGCGACACCGTCAACGTCCACGTCCGCGTGATCGAGGGCAACCGCTCCCGTATCCAGCAGTTCAAGGGCATTGTCATCCGCCGCCAGGGCGCGGGCATCAGCGAGACCTTCACGGTCCGCAAGGTCTCCTTCCAGGTCGGCGTCGAGCGCACCTTCCCGGTGCACAGCCCGATCTTCGAGAAGATCGAGGTCGTCACCCGCGGTGACGTGCGTCGCGCCAAGCTGTACTTCCTCCGTGAGCTGCGCGGCAAGGCCGCGAAGATCAAGGAGAAGCGCGACCGCTGAGCTGATTCCCTGGTCCACAGGACGGCCGGATAAGCTCTGGCCCCGATGGACACGGAACCACAGCACATGGAGCGCGACCGCTCCTCCGCACCCGCTACGGGTCCGGAGGAGGGGTCGCGCTTCTCGCGTATCCCGAGCCGGTTCGCCACCTCGATGTCATGGCGGCGCACGCTGGCGCTCGGTGCCGTCTGCGCGGCCGCCGTGCTGCTCTTCAGCAACTTCGTGGTGCAGCCCTTCCTGATCCCGAGTGGCTCGATGGAGTCCACGCTGCAGGTCGGGGACCGGGTGCTCGTCAACAAATTGGCGTACCGTTTCGGCTCCGTACCCCAGCGCGGCGACGTGGTGGTCTTCGACGGCACCGGCTCCTTCGTCCAGGAGAGCCCGCCGGAGAACCCCGTCACCGGGCTGCTGCACGGAGCGGCGGCTTCCCTGGGGCTCGCGGAGCCCGCCGAGACCGACTTCGTGAAGCGGGTGGTGGGCGTGGGGGGTGACCGGGTGGTCTGCTGCGACAAACGCGGGAGGGTCGAGGTGAACGGCCTGCCGGTGGACGAGGACTACCTGTTCGCGGGCGACGTGCCGTCCCGGGTCCCCTTCGACATCGTCGTCCCCGACGGCACGCTGTGGATGATGGGTGACCACCGCTCCAACTCCCGCGACTCCCGCGACCACCTGGGCGAACCGGGCGGCGGCATGGTGCCCGTCGACAAGGTGATCGGCCGGGCCGACTGGCTCGGCTGGCCCCTCGGCAGGCTGGGGTCGGTGCCGGGCACCGGGGCCTTCGACGGCATACCGGCGCCGGGCGCCACCCATGGGTAACCGGGGGCGCGGCCACGGCGCCGCGGATCCCGCGATTCCGCTGCCCACCGGCACCCGGCCGACGGCCGCGCGCTCGCTGCCCACCCGGGCGGAGCGGCGCAAGCTCGCGCGCAAGGTCAAGCGGCGGCGGCGCAGGTCGGCGGTGAAGGAGATCCCCGTCCTGATCACCGTGGCGCTGCTGATCGCCCTGGTCCTCAAGACCTTCCTGGTGCAGGCCTTCGTGATCCCGTCTGGGTCCATGGAACAGACCATCCGGATCGGTGACCGGGTCCTCGTGGACAAGCTGACGCCCTGGTTCGGCTCCAGGCCGCAGCGCGGCGACGTCGTCGTGTTCAAGAACCCCTCGGACTGGCCGCCGCCCAATCCGGTGGATGCCGGCGGGTCGGACTCACCGGTGGTCATCAAGCAGGTGAAGGAAGCACTGACCTTCATCGGGCTGCTGCCGTCGGACGACGAGCAGGACCTGATCAAGCGCGTGGTCGCCGTCGGCGGCGACACGGTGAAGTGCTGCGAGAAGGACGGCCGGCTCATCGTCAACGGGGTGGCCGTCGACGAGCCGTACATCTATCCCGGCGATTCGCCCTCCACGATCAAATTCGAGGTAAAGGTTCCGGCCGGGCGAATCTTCGTCATGGGGGACCATCGTTCCAATTCCGCTGATTCGCGGTTCCATCTGGACAAGACGGCCGACGGCACGGTTTCCGAAGACGCGGTAGTGGGACGGGCTGTGGTGATCGCCTGGCCCTTCGGACACTGGAGCCGGCTGGAGGAACGTTCGGCGTTCTCCTCGGTCCCGGACGCGCGCGCCGGGACGGCTGCCGCCCCCGGACCGTCGAATAGTGTGTCCCAGGATCCCAACGGAATGATCCGGCTCCCGACCCCTGCGGAACTCCCGCTCGTTATGGGAGTGGTGGGCCTGCACCGGCTAGGGCGCAGGCGGTGGCACGGAATAAGGAGTGGATGTGGGGGATTTGGCGGTCGGCGCGCGATCCGGACACGACGAACCCGAGGACCGGCCGGACACTGTGGGGAATGCCGAGCCCGCCGGCACGACGGCGGACTCGACGGAGAGTGACGGCGGCTCCCCGGGCAGTGGCAGTACGGCACAGAAGAAGCCCCGCTCCTTCTGGAAGGAACTGCCCCTGCTCATCGGCATCGCGCTCATTCTCGCGCTGCTGATCAAGACATTCCTGGTGCAGGCGTTCTCGATCCCGTCGGACTCGATGCAGAACACGCTCCAGCGGGGCGACCGGGTGCTGGTCGACAAGCTGACGCCGTGGTTCGGCTCCGAGCCCGAGCGCGGCGAAGTGGTCGTCTTCCACGACCCGGGCGGCTGGCTGGAGGACACTCAGGCACCCGACCCGAACGTGGTGCAGAAGTTCCTGAGCTTCATCGGGCTGATGCCGTCGGCCGAGGAGAAGGACCTGATCAAGCGCGTCATCGCGGTCGGCGGTGACACGGTGCAGTGCAAGAAGAACGGACCGGTCACGGTCAACGGCAAGGCGCTGGACGACAAGTCGTTCATCTTCGAGGGCAACACCGCCTGCAACGACGAGCCGTTCGGACCGATCAAGGTGCCCAAGGGCCGTATCTGGGTGATGGGCGACCACCGCCAGAACTCCCTCGACTCCCGCTACCACCAGGAGCTGCCGGGCGGCGGCACCGTCTCCAACGACGAGGTGGTCGGCCGGGCCGTGGTCATCGCGTGGCCGGTCAACCGCTGGGCGACACTGCCGGTCCCCAAGACGTTCGACCAGCCGGGGATCAACGCCGCGATGGGCCTGGCTCCGGGAGCACTCGGTGTAGCCGGAGCGCTGCCCCTCGTGTTCTGGCGCCGGCGGAGGCTGACCGGCGGGCGTACCGCCGGGTAGGGTGCCGACTCGGATCAGCGATTGTCGATCTCCGATGGGGGACGCTGCGATGAGTGGATCAGGACGTACGGGTGACGGCCACGGCCGGCTCGGCAGCAAGCTGTCGGGGCTGGCCGTGGCCGTCGGCTGTGTGCTCTTCCTCGGTGGCTTCGCCTGGGGGGCCGTGGTGTACCGGCCGTACACGGTGCCGACCGAGTCGATGACCCCGACGGTGAACGCGGGTGACCGGGTCCTCGCGCAGCGCGTGGACGGCGACGAGGTGCGCCGGGGTGACGTGGTGGTCTTCACCGATCACGCCTGGGGCGACATGCCGATGGTGAAGCGGGTCGTCGGGATCGGCGGCGACAAGATCGCCTGCTGCGACAAGGGCGGCCGGCTCAAGGTCAACGGCATACCCGTGGCGGAATCGTATCTTCAGGCGGGGGACCCCGCCTCGGCGACAAACTTCACGGCCGAGGTGCCGCAGGGCAAGCTCTTCCTCCTGGGCGACGACCGCAGGTCCTCGCTGGACTCCCGGGTCCACCTGGAGGAAGGCGGACAGGGCTCGGTGCCGCGCAGCGCCGTGCAGGCCCGCGTGGACGCCGTCGCCTGGCCGCTGGGCGGCATGATCGGACGGCCGCAGGCCTTCGCCGCACTGCCCGGCGGGGTGTCCTCCGAAGGGCCGCTGAAGCTCCAGCTCTGGGCCATGGCCGCGGGTGTGGTGCTCATTCTGGGCGGCGCCGTGTACGGGCCTCTCGCGGCCCGGTCCGGCAGGTCGAAGCGGAACAAGCAGGGGAAGGTGCCGGCCGGTGTCCGTTGAGAAGCGGAAGGTCTCCCGCCTGGTGCTCCTCGATCCGGACGACCGGATTCTGCTGATGCACGGCTTCGAACCGGAGGACCCGTCGAGCACCTGGTGGTTCACCCCGGGCGGCGGTCTGGAGGGCGACGAGACACGGGAACAGGCCGCCCTGCGCGAGCTGGCCGAGGAAACCGGGATCACGGACGTGGAACTCGGTCCCGTGCTGTGGCAGCGGATGTGCTCCTTCCCGTTCGACGGGCGGCGCTGGGAACAGGACGAGTGGTACTTCCTGGCCCGCACGACACAGACCGCGACGGACACCAGCGGTCTGACCGGACTGGAACGCCGCAGTGTCGCGGGTCTGAGGTGGTGGACCTCCGCCGAACTGTCGGCGGCGCGTGAGACGGTGTACCCGACCAGACTCGCCGGGCTGCTGCGCACGCTGCTCGACGAGGGTCCTCCGCGTACGCCGCTGGTTCTCGCCCCCGAAATCGCCTGAGCGACCGGGCCGCCGGAGCCTGGCGCACAATGGGGGAACGCACGGCTGAAGGGGAACATGCCAATGAGCGCCGAGGACCTCGAGAAGTACGAGACCGAGATGGAGCTGAAGCTCTACCGGGAGTACCGCGATGTCGTCGGTCTGTTCAAATATGTGATCGAGACCGAACGGCGCTTCTACCTCACCAACGACTACGAGATGCAGGTGCACTCGGTCCAGGGCGAGGTGTTTTTCGAGGTGTCCATGGCGGACGCCTGGGTCTGGGACATGTACCGGCCCGCACGGTTCGTCAAGCAGGTACGGGTCCTGACGTTCAAGGACGTCAACATCGAGGAACTCAACAAGAGCGATCTCGAACTTCCGGGTGGCTGAGTTCTCCACAACGGCCGAGTTGTCCACCAAGATCCACTAGGGGAGGGCGGACGCGGCAGAGTCGGTGCCGGAGGTGGTGCCGATATGAACGCACGGGGGGCACTCGGGCGGTACGGCGAGGATCTGGCGGCACGGTTGCTGACGGACGCCGGAATGTCCGTGCTGGAACGGAACTGGCGCTGTCGCGCCGGTGAGATCGACATCGTCGCGAGGGACGGTGACGCGCTCGTCATCTGCGAGGTGAAGACCCGCAGGGCGGGCGCGTTCGAGCACCCGATGGCCGCGGTCACCCCGGCCAAGGCGGACCGCCTGCGGCGGCTGGCCGCACTCTGGCTGTCCCGGCACGGCGACCCGCCGCCCGGCGGGGTGCGGATCGACCTGGTCGGCGTGGTGCTCCCCAGGCGCGGGGCACCCCTGGCCGAGCACGCCCGGGGGGTGGCCTGATGGGGTTCGCGCGTGCCTGCTCGGTGGCACTGGTGGGTGTCGAGGGCGTGGTGGTGGAGGTCCAGGCGGACCTGGAGGCCGGGGTCGCGGCGTTCACCCTGGTGGGTCTGCCGGACAAGAGCCTGGTGGAGAGCCGGGACCGGGTCAGGGCGGCCGTGGTCAACTCCGGGGCGGAGTGGCCGCAGAAGAAGCTCACGGTGGGGCTGTCACCGGCCTCGGTCCCCAAAGGAGGTTCGGGTTTCGATCTCGCCGTCGCGTGTGCGGTGCTCGGCGCCGCCGAGCGGATCGATCCCGCGTCCATCGCCGACGTGGTGATGATCGGGGAGCTGGGACTGGACGGCCGGGTGCGGCCGGTGCGCGGGATCCTGCCCGCCGTCCTGGCCGCGGCGGAGGCCGGGTACCGGCAGGTGGTCGTGCCCGAGCAGACCGCAAGCGAGGCCGCCCTGGTGCCCGGGGTCTCCGTGCTCGGGGTGCGCAGCCTGCGGCAGCTGATCGCCGTGCTCTGCGACGAACCGGTGCCCGAGGAGACGGCGCCCCACGACCATGGCCGCCCCGACACGATGCTGGCCGGGCTGATGGTGCCCGGTGCCGGAATGGGAACGGGGATCGCCCGGGGCTCGGCGCACGGCGAGGGCGGCTGGCCGGACCTGGCGGACGTCGCAGGTCAGGAGCGGCCGCGCAAGGCACTGGAGGTCGCCGCCGCGGGCGGCCACCACCTGCTGCTGTCGGGACCACCGGGAGCGGGCAAGACCATGCTCGCCGAACGGCTGCCCGCCATCCTGCCGCCGCTCACCCAGCCGGAGTCCCTCGAAGTGACCGCGGTCCACTCGGTCGCGGGCATCCTGCCGCCCGGCGAACCCCTCGTCTCCCGGCCGCCCTACTGCGCGCCGCACCATTCGGCGACCATGCAGTCGCTGGTCGGCGGGGGCAACGGGCTGCCGCGCCCCGGCGCGGTCTCGCTGGCTCATCGAGGAATCCTCTTTCTGGACGAGGCGCCGGAGTTCTCCGTAAGGGCGCTGGACGCCCTGCGTCAGCCGCTGGAATCGGGTCACGTGGTGGTGGCGCGCAGCGCCGGGGTGGTGCGGCTGCCGGCCCGGTTCCTGATGGTGCTCGCCGCCAACCCCTGCCCGTGCGGGCGGCACACCCTGAGCGGGGCCGGGTGCGAGTGCCCGCCCTCGGCGGTCCGGCGCTACCAGGCCAGGCTCTCCGGGCCGTTGCTGGACCGGGTGGACCTGCGGGTGGTCGTCGACCCGGTCCGGCGCGAGGACCTGATGGGGCAGGGAGGCCGGGGCGAGTCGACCGCGGAGGTCGCCGCCCGGGTGCTCCGGGCCCGGGCGCGGGCCGCGGAGCGGCTTGCGGGCACCCCGTGGACGACCAACAGCGAGGTGCCGGGGCACGAGTTGCGGACCCGGCTGGTCGCGGCGCCGGGTGCGCTGATGGCGGCCGAGCGGGACATGGAACGGGGCATGCTCACGGCGCGCGGTCTGGACCGGGTGCTGCGGGTGGCGTGGACCGTCGCGGATCTGCGGGGCGCGGACCGGCCGGACGGCTCGGACGTCGCGGTGGCCCTGGAGATGCGGACCGGAATTCCGCGCGGGGTCGCGATGGAGGCGGGGAGTTCATGACGGGGCACGGGGCCGAAGGACGGGCGAACGCCCCTGGGGGAGCGGGGCGGACGGGAGGCCTGCCCGGCCGGACCGCGGTCCAACGGGGAACGGGGGCCCGCTCCGGCACCTGCGGCGGTGTGAGCGACCGGGAGCGGCTGGCCCGGGCGGCCCTGACCCGGGTGCTGGAACCGGGGGACGTGCGCGGCGGGCGCTGGCTGCGGGAGTGCGGCGGTGCGGAGCTGATGCGACGGATCATGGTCCCGGACGGCTCGGCCGAGCGGCTGAGCGGGATGACGGCGAAACGGCTGGCCGGGTACCGGCTGCGGGCCGAAGGGACCGAGCCCGAGAAGGACCTGGCGGCGGTCGCCGCGGCCGGCGGGCGCTTCGTCTGCCCGGGCGACCGGGAGTGGCCGAGCCAGCTGGACGATCTGGGCGACGCCAGGCCGACGGGACTCTGGGTGCGGGGCAAGCCCGATCTGAGGCTCTGGGCGCTGCGCTCGGTGGCCGTGGTCGGGGCCCGCGCCTGCACACCGTACGGGGCGCACATGGCCGCGACGCTGGGCGCCGGGCTCGCCGAGCGGGGGTGGGTGGTCGTCTCGGGAGCCGCCTTCGGGGTCGACGGTGCGGCCCACCGCGGCGCCCTCGCGGCCGGCGGCGCCACGATGGCGGTGCTGGCCTGCGGAGTGGACGTCGCCTACCCCCGCGGTCATGCCGAACTCATCGGACGCATGGCCGAACAGGGGCTCGTCATCGGTGAACTGCCACCGGCCGAACACCCCACCCGCAGCAGATTCATCCTCCGGAACAGGGTGATCGCCGCGTTGACGCGCGGAACGGTCGTCGTGGAGGCCGAGTACCGCAGTGGCTCCCTGGTCACGGCGCGCGCCGCCCAACGGCTCGGCCGCTTCACCATGGGTGTACCGGGACCCGCCACCAGCGGACTGTCGGCAGGCGTCCACGAACTCCTCCGAGGCGAGGGCGTGCTGGTCACGGACGCCGCCGAAGTGGCCGAACTGGTGGGGGACATCGGCGACCTGGCCCCGCCCCGGCGCGGCCCGTTGCTGCCCCGCGACCAGCTGGATCCCCTCTGCGGAAGGGTCCTTGACGCACTGCCGGCCCGCGGCTGCGTCAACGGACGCGAGGTGGCACGCAGCGCCGGAACGACCTCCGACGAGGCGCTCGGCAAGCTGTACGAACTGCACTCACTGGGGTTCGTCGAACGCGATGGCGAGGGATGGCGGTTGACGCGGAGGCCGATATGCAATGGCGACGCGCGGCGAGGCGGTTCTTGACCTGGAGCATTCGGGTGAAAAGGTGATGCCGATGACCTCGGCGGATCCTTCAGCGGCCTCTCCGGGGCCGGCGCACGAGGCGACGGCCCCGGACATCCGTCATGTCCTCGCTCAGGTGCGCTGTCATGTCCGCCGCCGCAGCCGGCTCCATGCCCGTGCGCCCGGAAGCGTGCGGCATCGATCCCTTATCCTGCGCGCACCGCGACCCTTCAGTCACGCTACGCTCACAAGGATTCCGGCCCAGACACTCGTCCCCCGGCACTTCACGGCAGAACGGCTCAAGGCACCACATGCCCCAGCACACCTCCGGGTCTGACCGCGCGGCAGTACCACCGGCTGCGCGTGGCACTGTGCGCCCTCCCGCCCCCTCCTCGCTCGACGAGTTGTGGCGTTCGTACAAGACCACGGGCGACGAGCGGCTGCGGGAACAGCTGATCCTGCACTACTCGCCCCTGGTGAAGTACGTCGCGGGCCGGGTGAGCGTGGGTCTGCCGTCCAACGTCGAGCAGGCCGACTTCGTCTCCTCGGGCGTCTTCGGGCTGATCGACGCCATCGAGAAGTTCGACATCGAGCGCGCGATCAAGTTCGAGACATACGCGATCACCCGCATCCGGGGCGCGATGATCGACGAACTCCGTGCCCTGGACTGGATCCCGCGCTCCGTACGCCAGAAGGCTCGGGCGGTGGAACGCGCCTACGCCACCCTGGAGGCCAAACTGCGGCGCACCCCGTCGGAGGCGGAGGTCGCCGCCGAGATGGGCATCGCACTGGAGGAACTGCACGCGGTTTTCAGCCAGTTGTCGCTGGCCAACGTTGTCGCGCTGGAGGAGCTGCTCCATGTGGGCGGCGAGGGCGGCGACCGGCTCAGCCTGATGGACACGCTGGAGGACACCGCCGCCGACAACCCGGTGGAGGTGGCCGAGGGCCGCGAGCTCCGAAGACTGCTCGCCCGCGCGATCAACACCCTCCCGGACCGGGAGAAGACGGTCGTCACGCTCTACTACTACGAGGGCCTCACCCTCGCCGAGATCGGCAACGTCCTCGGGGTCACCGAGAGCCGGGTCAGCCAGATCCACACCAAGTCGGTGCTGCAACTCCGCGCCAAGCTGGCCGACGCCGGACGCTGAGACCGCCCGCAGGGGCCGCCGGCAGGAGCGCTTCGGCCAGTGATCCGGGCCGCCCGCCCCCTCGCGAACACCGGCCGCCGTAGAGTGGAGCCGTGCCCAGGATTCGAGCGGCCTCCGTGGCCGAGCACCGGACCATGCAGCGCGGCGCCCTCCTGGACGCAGCGCGCTCCCTGCTGTCCGAGGGAGGCACGGAGGCCCTGACCTTCCCCGCCCTCGCCGAACGCACGGGCCTCGCCCGGTCCTCCGTCTACGAGTACTTCCGCTCCCGCGCCGCCGTCGTCGAAGAACTCTGCGCCGTCGACTTCCCCGTGTGGGCGGCCGAGGTCGAGGGCGCGATGGAACGGGCGGGGACGCCCGAGGAGAAGATCGAGGCGTACGTCAGGCGGCAGCTCGATCTCGTCGGGGACCGGCGGCACCGGGCCGTCGTGGCGATCTCGGCGAGCGAGCTGGACGCCGGTGCGCGCGAGAAGATCCGGGCGGCGCACGGCGGTCTGATCGCCATGATCGTGGAGGCGCTCGCCGATCTCGGACACGAGCAGCCGCGACTGGCGGCCATGCTGCTCCAGGGCTCGGTGGACGCCGCGGTCCGGCGGATCGAACTGAGCGTGGCGGAGGAGCCCGGCGTGATCGCGGACACCGCCGTCGCCATGATTCTCAACGGGGTCCGGGACGTCCGGACTGACGGGGCGGATCCGGCCGACCCGGCCTGAAGCCCCCGCGCGCCCGGCTGCGCCCGCGCGCCCGTGATTACGGGGGCTGGGACGGATCCGGGATCGCGCTCGGGCTCGCTCCCTGGTTCCGGTTCGGGCACCCCGGACACCGGCAGCAGCCGGGACGGTCCGCGCCGCAGCATCGAGGGCGGCAGCAGGGACAACGGGTCCAGATACGCCTCCGCACGGCGCAGGCCCCAGTGCAGACAGCCGGACGCACAGTGGAACGGTCCCGCCGCCATGACCGCCACCACCTGGCCCGCCCTGACCTCGTCGCCCTTCGCGACCAGCGGGCGCACCGGCTCGTAGGTGGTCCGCAACGGCGGATCGCCCGTCCCCGACAGCTCGATGGCGACCACCCCGCGCCCCGCCACGGCGCCCGCGAAGGACACCCGGCCCGACGCGGCGGCGAGCACCCGCGCACCCGGCCCGGCGGCGAGGTCCACCCCGCGGTGCCCGCGCCCGTAATCGGTGGCGGGCGGCTCCCATCCCCGCAGGACCGCCGGCCGCCCCTCCAGCGGCCAGCCACGCTCCCCGTCCGGATTCGCCGGGGCGGGAGCCGGAGCAGGCGGCGGGGCCTGTGCGCGGGCAGCTGCACGTACGGGGGCAGGGGAGGCCCCGGCTCCCGCCCCGCCTCCCACGGCGTCCGGTGGCGGTCGCTGCGCGGCCAGGGCCCAGAGTCCGCCGCACGCCGTCGCGAGCAGCCCGGCAACCAGCCCCGCCGCCAGCCTTGTCACCAGCCCCGTCACCCACCCCGCGGTGGGCGCCGGCACGTCACCGGCGCGGTTGCGGCGGGTCGGGGAACAGCCCCGGTCAGAAGTGATTCGCATGGCACAACCGTCCCCCGCGGCGCCGCTCCGCGGGGATCATGGACCGGATCTGTGGACTACCGGCCGGTTGTGGACAGCGCCGTCACCCGGCACCCGGCGGGTCCCGTACACTTCTTTTGGCGATCCGGGTCACCGGGTCGACTTCGCACGCCCCGCCATCTCCCTCTCTTCGGAGGTGGCCGCGCTCCTCGGTCCCTCGTGGCACGGCGCGTCGGGGCGTCAGGCGCGACAGCAATCCTGCGGTCGCGATAACCGAGTACCTCAAGGAGTACGGCCATGGCCGTCGTCACGATGCGGGAGCTGCTGGAAAGCGGCGTCCACTTCGGTCACCAGACCCGTCGTTGGAACCCGAAGATGAAGCGCTTCATCTTCACGGAGCGCAACGGCATCTACATCATCGACCTGCTCCAGTCGCTGTCGTACATCGACCGCGCCTACGAGTTCGTCAAGGAGACCGTCGCCCACGGCGGCTCCATCATGTTCGTGGGTACGAAGAAGCAGGCGCAGGAGGCCATCGCCGAGCAGGCGACGCGCGTCGGCATGCCGTACGTCAACCAGCGTTGGCTCGGTGGCATGCTCACCAACTTCTCCACCGTCTACAAGCGCCTTCAGCGTCTGAAGGAGCTCGAGCTCATCGACTTCGAGGACGTGGCCGCCTCCGGCCTCACCAAGAAGGAGCTCCTGGTTCTCTCCCGCGAGAAGGCCAAGCTGGAGAAGACCCTCGGTGGTATCCGCGAGATGCAGAAGGTGCCGAGCGCCGTCTGGATCGTCGACACCAAGAAGGAGCACATCGCCGTCGGTGAGGCGCGCAAGCTCCACATCCCGGTCGTCGCGATCCTCGACACCAACTGCGACCCCGACGAGGTCGACTACAAGATTCCGGGCAACGACGACGCGATCCGCTCCGTCACCCTGCTCACCCGCGTGATCGCCGACGCCGTCGCCGAGGGCCTCATCGCCCGCTCCGGCGCTGCGACCGGCGACTCGAAGCCGGGCGAGAAGGCTGCCGGCGAGCCCCTCGCCGAGTGGGAGCGTGACCTGCTCGAGGGCGACAAGAAGGCCGACGCCGAGGTCCAGACCTCCGCCGAGACCGAGAAGGTCGCCGACGCGGAGGCCGCTGAGGCTCCCGCCGAGGCCGCTGCCGCTGAGGCCCCCGTTGCCGAGGTGCCCGCCGCCGAGGCCGAGGCTCCGGCCGCCGACGCGGACGCCGAGCAGGCCTGACACCCGTCACGGCTGAAGACGGCGGGGGCCGGTGCCACAGGCACCGCCCCCGCCGTTCACCCGTAGATCTTTCAGACTTCGAGAGAGAAATACAGACTCATGGCGAACTACACCGCCGCTGACGTCAAGAAGCTCCGTGAGCTCACCGGCGCCGGCATGATGGACTGCAAGAAGGCCCTCGACGAGGCCGACGGCAACGTCGACGGAGCCGTCGAAGCCCTCCGTATCAAGGGCCAGAAGGGCGTCGCCAAGCGCGAAGGCCGTTCTGCCGAGAACGGCGCGGTCGTCTCCGTCGTCTCCGAGGACAAGACGTCCGGCGTCCTGCTCGAGCTGAAGTGCGAGACCGACTTCGTCGCCAAGGGTGACAAGTTCCAGGCCGTCGCCAACACGCTCGCCGCTCACGTCGCCGCGACTTCCCCGGCCGACATCGAGGCGCTTCTCGCCTCCGAGATCGAGCCCGGCAAGACCGTCCAGGCGTATGTGGACGAGGCCAACGCCAACCTCGGCGAGAAGATCGTCCTGGACCGCTTCGCGCAGTTCCAGGGTGCCTTCGTCTCCGTGTACATGCACCGCACCATGCCCGACCTGCCCCCGCAGATCGGTGTCCTGGTCGAGCTGGACAAGGCCGACGCCGACCTGGCGAAGGGCATTGCCCAGCACATCGCCGCCTTCGCGCCGAAGTACCTGTCCCGCGAGGACGTCCCGGCCGAGGTCGTCGAGGCCGAGCGCCGCGTCGCCGAGGAGACCACGCGCGCCGAGGGCAAGCCCGAGGCCGCGCTCCCGAAGATCGTCGAGGGTCGCGTCAACGGCTTCTTCAAGGAGGCCACCCTTCTTGGCCAGCCGTACGCGCTGGACAACAAGAAGTCCGTCCAGAAGGTCCTGGACGAGGCCGGTGTCACCCTGAAGCGCTTCTCGCGCATCAAGGTCGGCATCTGAGTCCGTCCGCGAAAAACGGTGGACCCCGATAGGGTCTGGTGCAGTCGACGGCCGCACACCGCCGTACGACCGCAGATCTGACGAGGAGGCCATTGCCGCTGAGGGACACCAGACCCACCGGCAATGGCCTTCTTCGTATGTGCACGAGGAGAATCTCCATGAACAAGGGCGCGGACGCCGCAACAGGTGACCACAAGCGCGACGACGGCAAGGTTCCCGGACGCTTCATGCTGAAGCTGTCCGGAGAGGCGTTCGCCGGCGGCGGGGGTCTCGGAGTCGACCCCGACGTCGTACACGCCATCGCCCGCGAGATCGCGGCAGTCGTCCGCGGGGGCGCGGAGATCGCGATCGTCATCGGCGGCGGCAACTTCTTCCGCGGTGCCGAGCTCCAGCAGCGCGGCATGGACCGGGCCCGGTCCGACTACATGGGCATGCTCGGCACCGTCATGAACTGCCTCGCGCTCCAGGACTTCCTGGAGAAGGAAGGCATCGACTCCCGCGTCCAGACGGCCATCACCATGGGCCAGGTCGCGGAGCCGTACATTCCGCTGCGTGCCGTACGGCACCTGGAGAAGGGCCGCGTCGTCATCTTCGGCGCCGGCATGGGCATGCCCTACTTCTCCACCGACACCACCGCGGCACAGCGCGCCCTGGAGATCGACGCCGCGGGGCTGCTGATGGGCAAGAACGGCGTGGACGGGGTCTACGACTCCGACCCGAAGACCAACCCCGGCGCGGTGAAGTTCGACGCACTGGAGTACAGCGAGGTGCTCGCCCGCGACCTCAAGGTCGCCGACGCCACCGCCATCACGCTCTGCCGTGACAACCAGCTGCCGATCCTCGTCTTCGAGCTGACCACCGCGGGCAATATCGCCCGCGCGGTCAAGGGTGAGAAGATCGGCACGCTCGTGAGTGACCAGGGCACCCGGGCCTGACAACCGGGGGACACGGCCGGGGAAGCCCGGCTGTGTCCCGGGGCCCACGGGACGGCCCCGAAGGATGGACAACGGCCTGCCGGTCGGACACCGTGCAGGTGAGGACGCGACGCAGGACCCGCCGGGCCCGAGCACGCCGGGCCCACTCAAGACACGCAGGAGCACGTGGTGATCGAAGAAACCCTCCTCGAGGCCGAGGAGAAGATGGAGAAGGCCGTCGTGGTCGCGAAAGAGGACTTCGCCGCGATCCGCACCGGCCGTGCGCACCCGGCGATGTTCAACAAGATCGTCGCCGACTACTACGGCGCGCTGACCCCGATCAACCAGCTGGCCTCGTTCTCGGTGCCGGAGCCCCGTATGGCCGTCGTGACGCCGTTCGACAAGAGCGCGCTGCGCAACATCGAGCAGGCCATCCGCGACTCGGACCTCGGCGTCAACCCGAGCAACGACGGCAATATCATCCGGGTGACCTTCCCCGACCTCACCGAAGAGCGCCGTCGCGACTACATCAAGGTCGCGAAGACCAAGGCCGAGGACTCCAAGATCTCGATCCGGGCCGTCCGCCGCAAGGCCAAGGAGATCCTGGACAAGCTGGTCAAGGACAAGGAGTCGGGCGAGGACGAGGTGCGCCGCGCCGAGAAGGAGCTCGACGACACCACCGCGAAGTACGTCGCGCAGGTGGACGAGCTGCTGAAGCACAAGGAAGCCGAGCTGCTCGAAGTCTGATGAACGACTCCTCCTGGGGCGCCCCGCAGGGCGCAGGCCACCGGGCCGCGCCCGAGATGCGGGCCGTTCCGGCGGGTCCTGCATACGATGTGCATGGCGCCCAGCACACTCGGCCCATGCCCATCGTGCCGGACGTTCCCGACGCAGGTAGAGACGCTGACGACCGTGATGACCGGGACCAGGGGGCCGGACGCCTGAACGGCGGCCCCCTGTTCCGCGACGAGAAGCCGCAGGAGCCCATGTCCACCGCGCCGCCGCCCCCGCAGAAGAAACGTGCGGGCCGTGATCTGGGAGCCGCCATAGGGGTCGGCGTGGGGCTCGGTGCCGTCGTCGTCGCCTCGCTCTTCATCGTCCAGGCCGTCTTCGTCGGCGTGATCGTCGTCGCCGTCGTCGTGGGCCTGTGGGAGCTGACCTCCCGGCTGGAGGAGCGCAAGGGCATCAAGGCGCCCCTCGTACCGCTCGCGATCGGTGGCGCGGCCATGGTCGTGGCCGGTTACGCGCGGGGCGCCGAGGGCGCGTGGATCGCCATGGCGCTGACCGCCCTCGCGGTGCTCGTCTGGCGGATGACCGAACCGCCGGAGGACTACCTCAAGGACGTCACGGCCGGCGTCTTCGCCGCGTTCTACGTGCCGTTCCTGGCCACCTTCGTCGCCATGATGCTGAAGGCCGACGACGGGCCGCAGCGGGTCCTGACCTTCCTGCTGCTGACCGTGGTCAGCGACACGGGCGCGTACGCCGTCGGCTGGCGCTTCGGCAAGCACAAGCTCGCCCCGCGCATCAGCCCCGGAAAGACCCGCGAGGGCCTGTTCGGAGCCGTGGCCTTCGCGATGGTGGCCGGCGCGCTGTGCATGCAGTTCCTGATCGACGACGGCACCTGGTGGCAGGGCCTGCTGCTCGGCCTCGCGGTCGCCGCCAGCGCCACCCTCGGCGACCTGGGCGAGTCCATGATCAAGCGGGACCTCGGCATCAAGGACATGGGCACGCTGCTGCCCGGTCACGGCGGAATCATGGACCGGCTGGACTCCCTGCTGCCGACCGCGCCGGTGGCGTGGCTGCTGCTGGTGATCTTCGTCGGCTCCAGCTGAGACGTACGTTCCGGATCTTCGGGAGTGAGGGTCCGCTGCCCACGGGGCAGCGGGCCCTCATTGCTGTGTGCGGCGCCCGGCCCCGTGCTCGGTGACCGGCTCAGTCAGTCGAACCAGACGACCAGGCGGACACCCTCGTCGCCGTGCAGTCCCGCCAGCGTGCGCATGACCGACCACACGGCCCCCCAGTCGCTGTCCGGAACGGCATCCTTCCGCCGGAGACGGCCGATACGGAAGAGCCGGTCGCCGTCCGGCCACTCGGTGCCCTCGGGGTGGATGCTGCCCGCCCGGTACAGGGCATGGGGGTCGTTGATGCCGGCCAGCTCGGCGAATCGGGTGAGGTCGGTGTTCTGACCGTGCATCTCCCAGCTCCCGTCGGACCTCCGGCGGTACTCGTGAACGCATGCATCGACCTCGTTCGCGGCCTCCTCCCAGTCCGCCGTCAGCAGCTCCGCCCAGGTGATCCACGACGCGCCGTGCAGGTCGGACCAGGGTTCGAAATCGGCGCGGGCCTCCTGGGATGCGTCGGGAGGCAGGCCTCGGTGATCGGCCAACGGACGGAACGAGGTGGTATCCCGGACACCGAACAGGGCGCCGAAGCCGACGTAGGAGCGCCCGTTGTAGAGGTGCGAGAGGCTGACGGCCGCCGTCCAGCGGCGGTCCTCCTCGTCCAGCCAGCGATCCCAGCGGCACTCGATGAATCCGTACATGTCACTCCCCATGCCTGGATTGTTCTCCGTGGATGCGCCGAAGGCGACGGCATTTCCCACGCATCGCGGCCTGGTGGACGGCCCGGAATTTGGGTCCGTTTCGGTGTGATCCATCACGAAAGCGCGGCCTGCCTCGACGGCCCTCGAGCGCGTCGGGGCAGGCCCGCGCAGGGCACTGCCGGCCTGTGACGGTGCGCGGCAGCGGTAGGGGCTCCGGCGGAGCAGGCGACGGCCACGAGGACCGTGGCGTGTCTGCGACACTGGAGGAACCATGCCTAAGCCCGGAGAACTCACTTTCGTCGCGCCCCGCGGAGCCAAGAAGCCGCCGCGGCACCTCGCCGACCTCACGCCCGCCGAGCGCAAGGAAGCGGTCGCCGCGATCGGCGAGAAGCCGTTCCGCGCCCAGCAGCTCTCGCAGCACTACTTCGCGCGGTACGCGCACGACCCGGCGGAGTGGACCAACATTCCGGCCGGATCGCGGGACAAGCTCGCCGAGGCGATGTTCCCCGATCTGATGTCCGTGGTGCGGCACATCAGCTGTGACGAGGACACCACCCGCAAGACGCTGTGGAAGCTGCACGACGGGACGCTCGTCGAGTCCGTGCTGATGCGCTACCCCGAGCGCGTCACGATGTGCATCTCCTCGCAGGCCGGCTGCGGGATGAACTGTCCGTTCTGCGCCACCGGGCAGGCCGGGCTCGACCGGAACCTGTCCACCGCGGAGATCGTCCACCAGATCGTGGACGGCATGCGGGCGCTGCGTGACGGCGAGGTCCCGGGCGGGCCGGCGCGGCTGTCCAACATCGTCTTCATGGGCATGGGCGAACCGCTCGCCAACTACAACCGGGTGGTCGGCGCGATCCGCCGGCTGACCGACCCCGAGCCGGACGGGCTGGGGCTCTCGCAGCGCGGGATCACCGTCTCCACCGTCGGCCTCGTGCCCGCGATGCTCCGTTTCGCGGACGAGGGCTTCAAGTGCCGGCTCGCCGTCTCGCTGCACGCCCCGGACGACGAGCTGCGCGACACGCTCGTGCCCGTGAACACCCGGTGGAACGTCAACGAGGTCCTGGACGCCGCATGGGAGTACGCGGAGAAGTCCGGCCGCCGCATCTCCATCGAGTACGCGCTGATCCGCGACATCAACGACCAGGCCTGGCGGGGTGACCGGCTCGGCCGGCTCCTCAAGGGCAAGCGGGTCCACGTCAACCTCATCCCGCTGAACCCGACGCCCGGCTCGAAGTGGACCGCCTCGCGGCCCGAGGACGAGAAGGCGTTCGTCGAGGCGATCGCCGCCCACGGGGTGCCGGTGACCGTCCGGGACACCCGGGGCCAGGAGATCGACGGGGCCTGCGGACAGCTGGCGGCATCCGAGCGCTGAGGCCGAAATCGGGCGTGTAGCCTGGGCTGGAAAGACAGGTTCACCGCTCGAAACCAACTTCATATTCCGACAGGGGAGCGCCACAGCGCTGAGAGTGCGGCACCAAGGACAGGTTGGCCGCAGACCCTCTGAACCTCGCCCGGGTCATTCCGGGTAGGAAGTTCGGACCTTACTCAAGCTGTTGCGCCCTGCCCGCATCCGGTTTCCACCGGCGCGGGCAGGGCCGCGTCTCTTCCTGGTCATCCCAGGAGGAATCACATGAGCACCACCAGGAAGATCGCGGTGACGGCCGTCGCCGCCGCGCTCGGAGCCACCGCGCTCGCCGGATGCGGAAGCTCCGACGACTCGGCCGCCGGCACCGGCTCGGGCGGCACCAAGGGCTCCGGCTCCAAGACCGTCACCCTCGTCAGCCACGACTCCTTCAACGCCTCCAAGGGCGTACTGAAGGAGTTCACCCGGGAGACCGGCTACACCGTCAAGGTGCTGAAGAGCGGGGACGCCGGCGCCGCCCTCAACCAGGAGATCCTCACCAAGGGCTCGCCCCGCGGTGACGTGTTCTTCGGCGTCGACAACACCCTGCTCTCCCGCGCCCTCGACAACGGCCTGTTCACGCCGTACGCCGCCAAGGGCATCGGCCAGGTCGCGGCCGATGTGCAGCTGGACGCCGAGAAGCACCGGGTGACGCCCGTCGACACCGGCGACATCTGCGTCAACTACGACAAGAAGTACTTCGCCGACAAGAAGCTCGCGCCGCCGAAGACCTTCGACGACCTCGCGAAGCCCGCGTACAAGAACCTCCTCGTCACCGAGAACGCCGCGACCTCCTCGCCCGGCCTCGGCTTCCTCCTCGGCACCGTCGCCACCTACGGCGAGGACGGCTACCAGGACTACTGGAAGAAGCTGAAGGACAACGGCGTCAAGGTCGTCGACGGCTGGGAGCAGGCGTACAACGAGGAGTTCTCCGGCTCCGCGGGCGGCAAGAAGGCCAAGGCCGACCGGCCGCTCGTCGTCAGCTACGCGTCCAGCCCGCCCGTCGAGGTGCTGTACGCGGACCCGCAGCCGAAGACCGCCCCGACCGGCGTCGCGACCGGGACGTGCTTCCGGCAGATCGAGTTCGCCGGTCTGCTCGACGGGGCGAAGAACGAGGCGGGCGGCAAGGCCCTGCTGGACTTCCTGATCGGCAAGAAGTTCCAGGAGGACATGCCGCTCAACATGTTCGTCAGCCCGGTCACCAAGGGCGCGAAGGTGCCTGACCTCTTCACGGAGTTCGGCGCCACGGTCGACCGGCCGACGACCGTCGCCCCGGACACGATCGCCAAGAACCGTGAGCAGTGGGTCCAGTCATGGTCCTCGCTCGTAGTGAAGTAGCGAAGACTCCCGTACGCGGACCGGGCGCGCGCGGGAAGGCCGCGCGCGCCCGGTCGCTGCGCGGGGGCGCGCTGCGGCTCGGTCTCATGGCCGTGCCCGTCGCGTTCTTCGCGCTGTTCTTCGCCTACCCCGTCGTCGCGATCGTCGGACGCGGGCTCAAGGACGGCGGGGTGTGGCAGTTCGGACGGATCGGCGAGGTGCTGAGCCGGTCCGACATCCAGGACGTCCTCTGGTTCACCCTCTGGCAGGCGCTCGCCTCGACCGCGCTGACCCTGCTGATCGCCCTGCCGGGCGCGTACGTCTTCGCCCGGTTCGACTTCCCCGGGAAGCAGCTGCTCCGGGCCGTCGTCACCGTGCCGTTCGTCCTGCCGACCGTCGTCGTCGGCACCGCGTTCCTCGCGCTGCTGGGCCGTGGCGGCTTCCTCGACGAGCTGTGGGGGGTCCGGCTCGACACCACGGTGTGGGCGATCCTGCTGGCCCATGGCTTCTTCAACTACGCGGTCGTCGTCCGTACCGTCGGCGGCCTCTGGTCGCAGCTCGACCCGCGGCAGGAGGAGGCCGCGCGGGTCCTGGGCGCCGGACGGTTCGCCGCCTGGTGCCGGGTCACCCTCCCCGCGCTCGGCCCCGCCGTGGCCGCCGCCGCGCTGATGGTCTTCCTCTTCACCTTCACGTCCTTCGGAGTCGTACAGATCCTCGGCGGCCCCGGCTTCTCCACGCTGGAAGTGGAGATCTACCGGCAGACCGCGCAACTGCTCGCCCTGCCGACGGCCGCCGTGCTGACCCTGGTGCAGTTCGTCGCCGTGGGCGCCGTCCTCGCCGTGCACGCGTGGACCGTACGGCGCCGGGAGACCGCGCTGAAGCTCGTCGACCCGGCGCAGACCGCCCGCAGGCCCCGCGGCGCGGGCCAGTGGGCGCTGCTCGGCGGCGTCCTGCTGACCGTCCTGGTGCTGATCCTGCTGCCGCTCGCCGTCCTGGTGGAGCGGTCGCTCGACGTGTCCGGCGGCCACGGATTCGCGTACTACCGTGCGCTCGGATCGGCGGAGGCCAACAGCGGTACGTTCCTGGTCGCGCCCCTCGAAGCGATCGGGAACTCGCTGCGTTACGCCGTGGTCGCCACCCTCATCGCGCTGGTCGTCGGGGGACTGGCCGCGGCGGCCCTGACCCGGAAGGCGGGCCGGCTCGTCCGGGGCTTCGACGCACTGCTGATGCTGCCGCTCGGGGTCTCCGCCGTCACCGTCGGCTTCGGCTTCCTGATCACCCTCGACAAACCGCCGCTGGACCTGCGGACCTCCTGGATCCTGGTGCCGCTCGCCCAGGCGCTCGTCGGCGTGCCCTTCGTCGTACGCACCATGCTGCCGGTCCTCAGAGCGGTGGACGGCCGGCTGCGCGAGGCGGCCGCGGTCCTCGGCGCCTCGCCGCTGCGGGCCTGGCGCGAGGTGGACCTGCCGCTGGTGCGCCGGGCACTGCTGGTCGCGGCGGGCTTCGCGTTCGCCGTGTCACTCGGCGAGTTCGGCGCCACGGTGTTCATCGCACGGCCCGACAACCCCACGCTCCCGGTCGCCGTCGCCCGGCTGCTGGGACGGTCCGGGGAGCTCAACTACGGGCAGGCGATGGCCCTCAGCACCATTCTGATGCTCGTGTGCGCGGTGTCGCTGCTGCTGCTCGAACGTATCCGCACCGACCGATCCGGGGAGTTCTAGGGATGCTGACACTCGAATCGGTCACCGTGCGCTTCGGTGACCGCCCGGCGCTCGACGCGGTGGACCTGGAGGTCGCCGAGCACGAGATCGTCTGCGTGCTGGGGCCGAGCGGCAGTGGCAAGTCCACTCTGCTGAGGGCGGTCGCGGGCCTTCAGCAGACCGACGCCGGACGGGTGCTGCTCGACGGCGCCGACCAGGACGGGGTGCCGGTGCACCGGCGCGGACTCGGCCTGATGTTCCAGGACCACCAGCTGTTCCCGCACCGGGACGTCGGGGCCAACGTCGCCTTCGGGCTGCGGATGCACGGCGTGAGCCGGAGCGAGCAGCAGCACAAGGTCGCCGAACTCCTGGACCTGGTGGGACTTCCCGGCGCCGGACGCCGCGCCGTGGCCGCGCTCTCGGGCGGTGAGCAGCAGCGCGTCGCCCTCGCCCGGGCGCTGGCCCCCCGGCCCAAGCTGCTGATGCTGGACGAACCGCTCGGCCAGCTCGACCGCAGCCTGCGCGAACGCCTCGTCGTCGAACTGCGCACCCTCTTCGCCCGCCTGGGCACGACCGTGCTCGCCGTCACCCACGACCAGGGCGAGGCCTTCGCACTGGCCGACCGGGTCGTCGTGATGCGCGACGGACGCATCGCCCAGGTGGGCACCCCCCTGGAGGTCTGGCAGCGTCCCGCCTCGGCGTTCGTCGCCCGCTTCCTCGGCTTCGACAACGTGGTGGAGGCGACGGTCACCGGCGAGGCCGCCGACACGGACTGGGGCAAGGTGCCGGTACCCGCCGGATCGCCGCAGGGGGCCTGCGATCTGCTGGTGCGCCCGGTGGGCGTCCGGATCGGCGCCCCGGAGGACGGCCTGCGCTGCACCGTGGGCGCCCGGACCTTCCGCGGCAACCACGTCGCCGTGAAGCTCCACCCCGAGCACGGCCCGGTCCTGGACGCGGAGTGCCCGCTGAACGGCACGCCGGACGAGGGCGCGCGAGTCGGGGTCACCTTCGACGCGGCGGAGAGCGTCGTGCTGCCTGCCGTCTTCTGACGGGTCGAGGGCGCTACGCCCCCGACATCCGCGCGAGCGCCTCCGGCGCCTCCTCCACCGAGTCGACGAGCGCGATACGGGACTCCATCGGCCTGCCCGCGGCGAGTGCCCGGAGCAGGGGCCATGCGGGCAGCTCGTGTGTCCAGTGGTCGCGTCCCACCAGCACCATCGGGGACGGTTCGCCGCGCGATCCGTAGTAGTTCGGGGTGGTGCTGTCGAAGATCTCCTGCACCGTGCCGGCCGCTCCCGGCAGGAATATCACGCCCGCGGTCGAGCGGGCCAGCAGGCCGTCCTCCCGCAGGGCGTTGGCGAAGTACTTGGCGATGTGGTCGGCGAACGGGTTCGGCGGCTCGTGGCCGTAGAACCAGGTGGGGATCGCCACGGACCCGCCGCCGTCCGGCCACCGCTCGCGCACCGCGAACGCGGCCAGCGCCCAGTCGGAGACCGAAGGGGTGAACGAGGGGACCGCGGCCAGGAGTTCGCAGGCCTTGTCCAGCATCGGGTCGGGGTGCGGAGCCGCGTAGGCGCCCAGGTTGGCCGCCTCCATCGCGCCCGGGCCGCCGCCCGTGGCCACCGTCAGGCCGCTGCGGGCCAGGGTCCTGCCGAGGCGGGCAGCGGCGGCGTACGAGTCGCTGCCGCGGAGTGTCGCGTGGCCGCCCATGACGCCGACCACCCGGGCGCCGGTGAGGAGTTCGTCCAGCGCGTCCGAGACCGCGTCGTCGTGGAGTGCGCGCAGCATCGAGGCGAACGCGTCGCCGTCCGAGCGCGTCCGCTGGAACCAGCGGTAGGCGCGGGCGTCGGGCGTCGTCTCGTAACCGCCCCGCGTCAGCCCGTCGTAGAGCGTGTCGGGGGAGTAGAGCCGGCCGCGGTACGGGTCGAAGGGGAGACCCGGCACCGGGGGGAAGACGAACGCGCCTTCGGCCCGCACCTTCTCGGCCGCTGCGGGTTCCATCCGGCAGCCGAAGAAGACGGCGCCTGACGCGTCGGTGGCCAGCAGGGCCGCGCTGCGTTCCGTCAGGTCGACGGACTGGACGCGCTGTCCGGCCAGCGGACCGGCGGCGACCGCCGCGTCGAACTCGGCGAGCGACTCGATCTCGGTGCCGGGTGCGGGGGTGATGTCGGTGTCGTCGGAGGTCTCCACGCCGTCATGCTACGGACCGGCCGGGGACACCCCTCGGCCGGTCCGTTCAGGCGGTCAGCGGGAGTGCGGCCAGCTCGGCGATCACCCAGGTCAGCGGGGCGAACACGAGCAGCAGCGCGGCCGCGCGCAGGGCGGTCGCCGCACGCAGCGCCGAGGCCGGTGCGCCGAGCCGCAGCAGCGCCCGCGCCGTCTCGGCGCGGGCCTGCTTCGCCTCCAGGGCGGAGGTCAGCAGCGTCGCGGTGGTGCAGCCGATGACGAGCAGCGCGCCGAGTGCGGTGAGCGGGCCGAAGGGCCGCGGCCCGGTCCCGTACAGCGCGAAGACGGCGATGACCGCGGAGAGGACCGCGCAGACGACCCCCAGTGGGCGGCCGATCCGGCGTGCCTCGTCCATCAGGACCCGGCCCGCCAGCAGGCGTACGGCGCCGGGGCGCACCACCTGGAGCAGCCGTCCGGACAGGTGGGTCAGGCCGGGTCCTGCCATGGCCAGGCCGACCGCGGTCAGGGTCCATCCGACGAGCACCCAGGCGGGTGTGGAGTCGAGCTTGCCGGGGAGCGGGAAGGGGCTGCCGGGTGCGCCCCGACTGGCGTACGCCTCGACCGCGAGACCGGCGGCCGTCAGGGCGACGCCCCACGGCAGCCCGGTCGGCGGCGCCGCCGGGGCCGGGATCCGCTCCTCGGGCACCAGGTCGTCGGCGTCCTCCGAGGTGCCGGCGGCCCGCACCGGCCTGGTGCGCAGCGCCAGCGCGCTCGCGATCGCCGCGGCCGCGGGCACCAGGGTCAGCAGGACGAGGACGGCGGCCAGGGGCAGGGGTGCCTCGGCGCCCAGCAGCCCGGCCGCCGCGCCGTCGAACGGCATTCCGGACAGGTCGCCGCGCAGATGCAGGAAGAAGAGCAGCGCCACCATCGAGCCGAGCGTGCAGGACACGGCGGTGGAGACGGCGGCGAGCACACTGAGCCGCACCGGGCCGAGGCCCACGGCGGACAGCCCCGAGCGCGGCCGGGTGCTGGGGTCCGTACGCGCCACCGCGACCGCGAACTGCACGGTGGCGGCCAGCGGCACGAAGCACCACAGCAGCCGCAGCACGGAACCCGTGGAGTGCGCCGGGTGCCCCGAGGCGTAGCCGAGCGTGCAGAGCAGGAGGAAGCCGACCCCGGCGGATGCGGCCGCGACCAGCAGCCGCCGCATCAGGACCAGTGGATGGGAACCGCGGGCTAGACGGAGAGCGAGCACGCCGCGCGGCCCTCCGTATCGGCCTCGGCGGGCAGGGCGACGGTGGCGACCCGGCGTCCGTCCAGCAGCGGCACCACGCGGTCGGCGAGTGCGGCGATCTCCGCGTCGTGGGTGGCGAGCACCACCGTGATGCCGTGCGAGCGGGCCGCGCTGGTCAGGGTGCGCAGCACATGGGCGCGGTCGGTGCGGTGCAGTGTCGCGGTCGGCTCGTCGGCGAAGATCACCGCGGGGGCGGCTGCCAGGGCGCGGGCCACCGAGATCCGCTGCCGCTGGCTCTGCTGCAGGGTGTGCGGACGCTTGCGGGCGCACATGCCGATGTCGAGGCGCTCCAGCCACTCCATGGCGGCCTTCTTGGCCTCCCGGTGCGAGGAGCCGCGCAGCAGCAGCGGCAGGGCGGTGTTCTCCCAGGTGTTCAACTCGGGGACGAGCTGGGGCTCGGGGGCGATCCAGCCGAACTTGTCCCGGCGCAGCCGTTCGCGCAGCCGCGGGCCCATGGTGTGGACGGGGACGCTGTTGAACCACACCTCGCCCTGCTGGGGCACGAGCTGGCCGGAGAGGCAGTGCAGCAGGGTCGTCTTGCCACTGCCGCGGGGGCCGGTCACCGCGAGGATCTCGCCGTCGCGGATGCCCAGGGAGACCCCGCCGAGTGCGGGTGAGCCGTTGTGGGAGTGCTGCAGGGAACGCGCCCAGATCACGTCGTTGTCCGGCGGGGCCACCATGGCGTACACCTCGGTTCAGATCAGATATCCCGTTCCCCCGTACGGGGGAACGAAGGCGGGGCCGATCGGTCACTCGGCACCGTAAGGATTCCGGTCACGGTGTGCGCACAGCACGCGGCCCGGGTGCGCTTCTTCCCACTCGAATGGGCGCATCCGGGCCGCGTGGACCGTATGAAATGACCGCTGGAGGGGTCCCTCGGGATTCCTCCCGGGACGGTCAAGCGGTGGTCAAGCCTGGGCCGAACGGGCGTCCCGTTCGGAACCTGCCCGGGCCTGGGGTCAGAGCTTCGTCCAGGCCTCCGTGAGGACGGACCGCAGGATGCCCTCGATCTCGTCGAACGTGGACTGGTCGGAGACCAGCGGCGGGGCGAGCTGGACGACCGGGTCGCCGCGGTCGTCGGCCCGGCAGTACAGGCCGTTGTCGTACAGCGCCTTGGAGAGGAAGCCGTACAGGACGCGCTCGGTCTCCTCGTCGGTGAACGTCTCCTTGGTGACCTTGTCCTTCACCAGCTCGATGCCGTAGAAGAAGCCGTTGCCGCGGACGTCGCCGACGATCGGCAGGTCGTGGAGCTTCTGGAGTGTGGTGAAGAAGGCGTTCTCGTTGTCGAGCACGTGCTGGTTGAGGCCCTCGCGCTCGAAGATGTCGAGGTTGGCGAGGCCGACCGCCGCGGAGACCGGGTGGCCGCCGAAGGTGTAGCCGTGCAGGAAGGTGTTGTCGCCCTCGTAGAACGGCTCGGCGAGCCTGTCCGAGATGATGCAGGCACCGATGGGGGAGTAGCCCGAGGTCATGCCCTTGGCGCAGGTGATCATGTCCGGCACGTAGCCGAACTTGTCGCAGGCGAACATCGTGCCGAGGCGGCCGAAGGCGCAGATGACCTCGTCGGAGACGAGCAGCACGTCGTACTGGTCGCAGATCTCGCGGACCCGCTGGAAGTACCCGGGCGGCGGCGGGAAGCAGCCGCCGGCGTTCTGCACCGGCTCCAGGAAGACGGCGGCGACGGTGTCCGCGCCCTCGAAGAGGATCTCCTGCTCGATCTGGTCGGCGGCCCAGCGGCCGAAGGCCTCCGGGTCGTCGCCGTGGATCGGGGCGCGGTAGATGTTGGTGTTCGGCACCTTGTGCGCGCCGGGGACCAGCGGCTCGAAGGGGGCCTTGAGGGCCGGCAGGCCGGTGATGGACAGGGCGCCCTGCGGGGTGCCGTGGTAGGCGACCGCGCGCGAGATGACCTTGTACTTGGTCGGCTTGCCCTTGAGCTTGAAGTACTGCTTGGCCAGCTTCCAGGCGGTCTCGACGGCCTCGCCGCCACCGGTGGTGAAGAAGACCTTGTTGAGGTCGCCCGGGGCGTAGTCGGCGAGGCGCTCGGCCAGCTCGACGGCCTTCGGGTGGGCGTAGGACCACACCGGGAAGAAGGCGAGCTCCTGGGCCTGCTTGTAAGCGGCCTCGGCGAGCTCGTGGCGGCCGTGGCCGGCGTTGACCACGAACAGGCCGGACAGGCCGTCGAGGTAGCGCTTGCCCTGGTCGTCGTAGATGTAGGTGCCCTCGCCACGCACGATGGTGGGAACGGGCGCGTTCTCGTAGTCCGACATGCGGGTGAAATGCATCCACAGGTGGTCGTACGCGGTCCGGCTGAGGTCCTTGCTCACGGCTATCGGGTTCCCCACATATAGGTCTGCTTCTTGAGCTTGAGGTAGACGAAGCTCTCGGTGGAGCGCACACCGGGAATGGCCCGGATGCGTTTGTTGATCGTCTCCAGCAGGTGGTCGTCGTCCTCGCAGACGATCTCCACCATCAGGTCGAAGGAGCCCGCGGTCATCACCACGTACTCGCATTCGGCCATGGCCGACAGGGCTTCCGCGACGGGGTCGAGGTCGCCCTCGACGTTGATCCCGACCATCGCCTGCCGCCGGAACCCCACGGTGAGCGGGTCCGTGACGGCGACGATCTGCATCACGCCCTGGTCGAGCAGCTTCTGTACGCGCTGGCGCACGGCCGCCTCGGAGAGGCCCACGGCCTTGCCGATCGCGGCGTACGGACGGCGCCCGTCCTCCTGGAGCTGCTCGATGATTGCGAGGGACACGGCATCGACCGCTGGGGACGATCCGTTCCCGGTCCTGGAGTCTGCGCTGCGACTGGCCACGGAGCCACTCTGCACCGGGACTCGTCCGTCTCGCAACCCTCAATCGATGAAATTCGTTGTTGAAGGGCTCTAATCTCACCGAATCCGAAGTTGACGGCGGTTGGGTATGTCGAAACCGTTACCCATGCGACTAGGCTGGATGTCTCACCCATTGGACGTGTCGACAGGAGGGGTGGTTGTGACCACCGAGGTGCGCCGTCTGCGCAACTACATCAACGGAGAGTTCCGGGACGCCGCCGACGGGCGGACCATCGACGTGGTCAACCCGGTGACGGAGGAGGTCTACGCGACCTCGCCGCTCTCGGGCGAGGCCGATGTCGATGCCGCCATGGACGCCGCCGCCGCTGCCTTCCCCGCCTGGCGCGACGCCACGCCCGCCGAGCGGCAGCGCGCCCTGCTGAAGATCGCGGACGCCTTCGAGGAGCGCGCCGAGGACCTCATCGCGGCCGAGTCCGAGAACACCGGCAAACCGGTCGGGCTGACCCGCAGCGAAGAGCTTCCGCCGATGGTGGACCAGATCCGCTTCTTCGCGGGCGCCGCCCGGCTGCTGGAGGGCCGCTCGGCCGGCGAGTACATGGAGGGTCTGACCTCCATCGTCCGCCGCGAGCCGGTCGGGGTCTGCGCGCAGGTCGCGCCGTGGAACTACCCGATGATGATGGCCGTCTGGAAGTTCGCCCCGGCCCTCGCCGCGGGCAACACCGTCGTCATCAAGCCGTCCGACACCACCCCGGCGTCGACCGTGCTGATCGCCGAGATCATCGGGCAGATCCTGCCCAAGGGCGTCTTCAACGTCATCTGCGGCGACCGTGACACCGGCCGCGCGATGGTCGAGCACCGGACGCCGGCGATGGCCTCCATCACCGGTTCGGTCCGGGCGGGCATGCAGGTGGCCGAGTCCGCGGCCAAGGACGTCAAGCGGGTCCACCTGGAGCTCGGCGGCAAGGCGCCCGTCGTCGTCTTCGAGGACACCGACATCGCGAAGGCCGTCGAGGACATCTCGGTCGCCGGGTACTTCAACGCCGGACAGGACTGTACGGCCGCGACCCGCGTCCTGGTCCACGAGTCGATCCACGACGAGTTCGTCACCGCGCTCGCCAAGGCGGCGGCCGACACGAAGACCGGGCAGCCGGACGACGAGGACGTGCTCTACGGCCCGCTCAACAACGCGAACCAGCTCGCCCAGGTCAGCGGCTTCGTCGAGCGGCTCCCGGCCCACGCCAAGGTCGAGGCGGGCGGCCACCGGGTCGGTGACAAGGGCTACTTCTACGCCCCGACTGTCGTCTCCGGCCTCAAACAGGACGACGAGATCATCCAGAACGAGGTGTTCGGTCCGGTCATCACCGTCCAGTCGTTCACCGACGAGGCCCAGGCGCTGGAGTGGGCGAACGGCGTCGACTACGCCCTCGCCTCCTCGGTGTGGACCAAGGACCACGCACGCGCCATGCGGATGTCCAAGAACCTCGACTTCGGCTGCGTGTGGATCAACACCCACATCCCGCTCGTCGCCGAGATGCCGCACGGCGGATTCAAGAAGTCCGGCTACGGCAAGGACCTCTCCGCCTACGGCTTCGAGGACTACACCCGCATCAAGCACGTCATGACCTCGCTCGACGGCTGAAACCCGTCGGCGGAGCCTCGCTCCATGGACACGGATACGGCCCCCGGGCGCACTGTGCGAGTGCCCGGGGGCCGTATCCGTGTCTCCGGGAGCGGTGTCCGCGCCCGGAGGGTCCGTCCGCCCTCGACAGGGTGTGCGCGGCGGGCGGGCACCGCTGGACGGTTGGTCCATTGCCCGCCGCACCGGCGGACCGGCATCCTGCGCAGGTGCGAGCGATCCCGAACCACCCCATGTCCCGCCGGTCCCTGCTCCGCGCCCTCGGGGCGGGAGCGGCCGGTGCCACGCTGGCCGGCTGCGGAGTGCCCGCCGCCTTCGTGGAGCCGGGTGACCGGGCCGGACGCGACTACTCCGCCGGCGACCACACCCTGCACTTCGCCAACTGGCCGCTGTACATCGACACCGACGACGAGGACGAGTCGAAGCGGCCCACCCTCGACGCGTTCAGCAAGCGGACCGGGATCTCCGTCACGTACACCGAGGAGATCAACGACAACGACGAGTTCTTCGGGAAGATCAGCCCGGCCCTGATGAACCACCAGCAGACCGGCCGCGATCTGATCGTCATGAGCGACTGGATGGCGGCGCGGTTCGTCCGGCTCGGCTGGGTCCAGGAGATGGACCGGGCCAAGCAGCCCAACGTGGCGAAGTACCTCGACCCGCAACTGCGCTCGCCCGCCTTCGACAAGGGCCGGACGCACAGCGTGCCCTGGCAGTCCGGGATCACCGGCATCGCATACAACCGCAAGAGGCTCGGCCGCGAGATCAAGCACACGAGCGATCTGTGGGCGGACGATCTGCGCGGCAAGGTGACGCTGTTGTCGGGGCTCGACGAGTCGTTCGCGCTGCTGATGCAGGGCAACGGCGTCGACATCACCCGCTGGACGGCCGACGACTTCCACGAGATCTGCGACCAGGTGGAGAAGCTGGTGAGGTCGAAGCACATCCGCCGCTTCACCGGCAACGACTACATCAAGGACCTCTCCACCGGCGACGTGCTCGCCTGCCAGGCCTACTCCGGCGATGTCATCCAGCTCCAGGCGGACAACCCCGAGATCGAGTTCGTGGTGCCGGAGGAGGGTGCCGAGCTCTGGGCGGAATCGCTCATGATCCCCAACCTCGCCCGCCACAAGCGCAATGCGGAGAAGCTCGTCGACTTCTACTACGAGCCCGAGGTCGCCGCCGAGCTCGCCACCTGGGTCAACTACGTCTGCCCGGTGCCGGCCGCGCGCGAGGTGCTCGCCTCCTCCAAGGACGAGGAGACCGCCGCGCTCGCCGAGGACCCGCTGATCTTCCCCGACGACGCCATGCGCAAGCGGCTGGCGATCGCCCGTGACATCACCTCCGAGGAGCGCGCCGGGTTCGCCAAGAAGTGGAATTCCATCGTCGGACTGTGAGCACCTGCCCCTGTCGTCCGTGACGAGGGCTTTCGACGGAGACCGAAGAGGACAGCCGGCACCACGCGGAACGCGCGGGGTGCCGGTTTTTCGTGGCCGGTACGGCCCTTCCCGGCGCCGCCGCTGTCCTGAGTCCTCCGGTGCGGAGGGGTGCGGCGCCAGGTTCCGTTCGGCCTGCGTCTCCGCACCAGTTGGTTGTTTCACCTTGCTGTCGAAAATTTTCAATATCTGAGCGACATCTTGTGTTCATGTGTTCGTGATGCTTGAGTGTCAGGCGCTTCCCTCTCCCCCCACCTCCCCCACGAGGAAGCGCAGTCCCACAAGAATCGGAGTGTCATGCGCATGTCAGCCCCCACGCGTCATTCGTACGTCCTCGCCGTCGCGATCGCCCTCGTGGGCACGGTCGTCGGCGTCACCGGTCAGGCCTCCGCCCGGCCGGCTCCGGCCCCGGCAGCGGCCGAGGCGGCCGCCGTATCGGGCGCCACCCTTCCCTTCACCTCCGCCGAGGCGGAGTCCGCCGCCACCACCGGCCAGAAGATCGGCCCCGACCACACCCAGGGCACCCTCGCCTCCGAGGCGTCCGGCCGGCAGGCGGTACGCCTGAGCAGCGGGCAGAGCGTGGAGTTCACCCTCGACGGCGCGGCCAACGCCGTGAACGTCGCGTACAGCGTGCCCGACGGGCAGAGCGGTTCACTCGCCGTCTACGTCAACGGCACGAAGCTCGACGCGTCCCTGCCGGTCACCTCCAAGTACAGCTACGTCGACACCCCCTGGATCGTCGGCGCCAAGACGCACCACCTCTTCGACAACGCACGCCTCCTGCTGGGCCGCGACCTGGCGGCGGGTGACAAGGTGAGGCTGGAGGCCGCCGCCACCGAGGTCACCGTCGACGTCGCCGACTTCGAGCAGGTCGCCGCGCCCGCCGCCGCACCGTCCGGCGCGGTCTCCGTCGTCGACAAGGGCGCCGACGCCACCGGTCAGCAGGACTCCACGCAGGCCTTCCGCGAGGCGATCACCGAGGCGAAGGCGGCCGGCGGCACGGTGTGGATCCCGGCGGGTGACTTCAAACTGGACTCCGAGCTGAGCGGGGTCGAGAACGTCACGATCCAGGGCGCCGGCAGCTGGCACTCGGTCGTGCACGCCTCGCGGTTCATCAACCAGAGCAACTCCGCCGGCCAGGTCACCATCAAGGACTTCGCGGTCATCGGCGAGGTCACCGAGCGGGTCGACAGCAACCCGGACAACTTCGTCAACGGCTCCCTCGGACCCGGCTCCCTGGTCAGCGGCATGTGGCTGCAGCACCTCAAGGTCGGGCTCTGGCTGACCGGCAACAACGACAACCTGGTCGTCGAGAACAACCGGATCCTCGACACCACCGCCGACGGCCTCAACCTCAACGGCAACGCCCACGGCGTGCAGGTGCGCGGCAACTTCCTGCGCAACCAGGGCGACGACTCCCTCGCGATGTGGTCGCTGAACGCCGCCGACACCGGCTCCACCTTCGCGAACAACACCATCTCCCAGCCCAACCTGGCGAACGGCATCGCCATCTACGGCGGCAGCGACATCACCGTCAAGGACAACCTGATCAGCGACACCAACGCGCTGGGCAGCGGCATCGCCATCTCCAACCAGAAGTTCGCCGACCCGTTCTTCCCGCTGGGCGGCACCATCACGGTCTCCGGGAACACCCTCGTACGCACGGGAGCCCTCAACCCCAACTGGGGCCACCCGATGGGTGCGCTGCGCGTGGACGCCTACGACAGTGCCATCGAGGCGAACGTCAACATCACCGGCACCACCATCAAGGACAGCCCCTACGGCGCCTACGAGTTCGTCTCGGGCGGCGGTACGGGCAACGCCGTCAAGAACGTCACCGTCGACGGTTCGGCCGTGGACGGGGTCGGCACGGTCGTCGTCCAGGCCGAGACGCCCGGAGCCGTGACGATGTCGAACGTCACCGCTACCGGGGTCGGCGCGGCCGGTGTCTACAACTGCGCCTACCCCGAGGGCTCGGGCACCTTCACGCTCACCGACGGCGGCGGCAACTCCGGCTGGGACAGCACCTGGGACGACTGCTCGGCATGGCCCGAGCCGGGCAGCGGCAACTAGGGCCTCTCGTTCGGATCATGCCGGGCTCGCGGGGTCCGGTGCGCGCTCCCCCAAGCTCTCGACTTCGCTCGAGCAGGGAGGGGCCCCCTCCCGCGTTGTCGTCGGTCGCCCATGCTCCTTCCGCAAGCTCTCGGCTTCGCTCGAGCAGGGAGACCCCATCCGACTCCCTCCTCCGCCTTGCAGCCGCACGCACCGGACCCCGCTCCCTGATCCGGCCTGATCCAAACGAAAGACCCTGGCGGGAGCGAGCGGGCCAGGCGCATTCCCCGGGCCCCCTCTGCGCCTCATCCACTTCCTGCACCCTTCTGTATCCCCCCATGGATCCCACATCCCCCCACATCGAGAGGAACGCTGTGACAAGGAGAGACTGGAGCCGGCGGAGCATCGCCCTCACGCTCGGCGCCGCACTGACCGCCACCTGGCTGCTGCCGGCCGCCGCCCACGCGGGACCGGTGGTCCCCGAGACGTCCGCCGCCGCGGCCGACCGGGGCGCCGCCACCCCGTACGCCGAGTACGAGGCGGAGGCCGGCACGTACGACGGCACCCTGCTGGAGACGGACGCCACGCGCACCTTCGGGCACACCAACTTCGCCACCGAGTCCTCGGGGCGCAAGTCGGTACGCCTCGACTCCACGGGCCAGTACGTGGAGTTCACCTCGACCGGCAGCACCAACTCCATCGTCGTCCGCAACTCCATCCCCGACGCTCCGGGCGGCGGCGGCCAGGAGAAGACCCTGAGCCTCTACGCCGACGGTGCCTTCGTGCAGAAGCTGGACCTGTCGTCCAGGCACAGCTGGCTGTACGGCAACACGGACCAGCCGGAAGGCCTGACGAACAGCCCCGGCGGTGACGCGCGGCGGCTGTTCGACGAGTCGCACGCACTGCTCGACAAGACCTACCCCGAGGGGACCACCTTCCGGCTCCAGCGCGACGCCGGTGACGACGCCGCGTACTACGTCGTCGACCTGGTCGACCTGGAGCAGGTGGCGCCGCCCGCGAGCAAGCCCGCCGAGTGCACCTCGATCACCGAGTACGGCGCGGTCCCGGACGACGGGAACGACGACACGGACGCGATCCAGGACGCCGTCACCGCCGACCAGAACGGTGAGATCGACTGTGTGTGGATCCCTGCCGGGCAGTGGCGGCAGGAGCAGAAGATCCTCACCGACGACCCGCAGGACCGCGGGCAGTACAACCAGGTCGGGATCCGCGACGTCACGATCCGCGGCGCCGGCATGTGGCACTCGCAGCTCTACACCCTCACCGCGCCGCAGGACGCGGGCGGCATCAACCACCCGCACGAGGGCAACTTCGGCTTCGACATCGACGACAACACCCAGATCTCGGACATCGCGATCTTCGGCTCCGGCACCATCCGGGGCGGTGACGGCAACGCCGAGGGCGGCGTCGGTCTCAACGGCCGCTTCGGCAAGAACACCAAGATCAGCAACGTGTGGATCGAGCACGCCAACGTCGCCACCTGGGTCGGCCGCGACTACAGCAACATCCCGGAGCTGTGGGGGCCGGGTGACGGACTCGAGTTCACCGGGATGCGCATCCGCAACACCTACGCGGACGGCATCAACTTCACCAACGGCACCCACAACTCCTCCGTCACCGACTCGTCCTTCCGCAACACCGGGGACGACGCACTGGCGGTGTGGGCGAGCAAGTACGTCAAGGACCCCGCCGCGGACATCGGCCACGACAACGTCTTCAGCAACAACACCGTGCAGCTGCCCTGGCGGGCCAACGGCATCGCCGTCTACGGCGGTTACGGCAACAAGATCGAGAACAACCTGGTGTACGACACCATGAACTACCCCGGCATCATGCTGGCCACCGACCACGACCCGGTGCCCTTCTCCGGGGAGACCCTGATCGCGAACAACGGGCTCTACCGCACCGGCGGAGCGTTCTGGAACGAGGACCAGGAGTTCGGCGCCATCACCCTGTTCGCGCAGGGCTCCGACATCCCCGGCGTCACGATCCGTGACACCGACATCCAGGACTCGACGTACGACGGGATCCAGTTCAAGACCGGCGGCGGCGCGATGCCGGACGTGCAGGTCAGCAATGTGACGATCTCCGGATCCACCAACGGCTCGGGCATTCTCGCCATGGGCGGCGCACGGGGCAGTGCGACGCTCACCGGCGTGACCATCAGCGGTTCGCGCGACGGAGACGTCCTGGTCGAGCCCGGATCGCAGTTCGTGATCAACACGGGTGCGGCACGGCAGTGATCTGCTGAGTGCCTTCTGCGCACCGCCGCTTCTGCGGGCCGCCCGGATCCGTGTCCCGGATCCGGGCGGCCCTTCCGCCGTGCGCGGAGGCTTCCGGACGCCGCCCTCGGGCCGGTGTAAAGAGCCCGTAAACCCCGGCGTACGCTGCCGATATGAGCGAGCGACGCGCCTTGCGAAGGCGTATACGCGTGTGGTTGGTCGTCTTCATCGTCTGTCTGGTTCTGAGCGGGCTCACCGCCTTCCCGCTCGTCCATGAACTGCGCTGGGCCGAGGACCTGCTGAGTTCCCCGGCCTCGCCCGTCCCCGAACACTTCCCCGCCCTGATGGAGTGGATCACCCGGGTCCGGACCGGCATCGACACGGCCGACGCCGAGTACCCCTTCGTCCTCTACGGCACCGACTGGCTGGCCTTCGCGCACCTCGTGATCGCGGTCGCCTTCTACGGCCCCTACCGCGACCCGGTCCGCAACATCTGGGTCATCGAATTCGGCATGATCGCCTGTGCCGGGATCATCCCGCTCGCCCTGATCTGCGGACCCATCCGTGACATCCCCTTCTGGTGGTCGGTCATCGACATGTCGTTCGGTGTCTTCGGCGTGATCCCGCTGCTGATCGTGCACCGCAAGATCAAGCGGCTCGAGGCCATGGAGCGGACCCCGGAACCGGTGCCCGCGCCGGAGGCCGCCCCGGCGGTCTGAGCCGGCCGCCGGACTCCGGGTCAGCCGGCGGACGGGGCGCCGAAGGCGGCCACCACGATGCCCATCGCCGTGGGGTTCATGTCCTTCCCCTTCGCGTCCGTCGCGTTGACGTTGTAGACCAGGGTCCTGGAGAGATCACGGGTGGCCGCGACGGCCGTGTTGTAGCCCCAGCGGCCACCCGTCTTGCCCCAGACCTCGCGTCCGCCGAGCGTCATCACCGAGAGACCCGCGCTGTAGGCGGCGGGCGCGCCCGTCCCGTACTCCCGTACCGACGCGTCGGGCAGTGTGAACATCTCCTCCAGCAGCGGGCCGCGCACCACCCGTCCGCCGAACAGCGCCCGGGTGAAACGCTCCAGATCGGCGGTGGTCGATATCAGGTCACCCGCCGCCCACGCGTCGCTCGCCCCCCACACCGTCACGTCGCGCAGCTCACCGGCCGTGCCGAAGAGCTGGTAGCCGTGGTTGTGCGGCCCCCGGATCGTGGGGTCGGTGCCCGGGAAGCCGGTGTCCCTCAGGCGCAGGGGCTCCAGAATGCGCCGCGAGACCTGCGAGGCGTACGTGTCGCCGGTGACGCGCTCGATCAGCAGGCCCGCCACGGTGTAGCCGATGTTGGCGTAGTGCTGCTGGGTGCCCGGCGCGAAGTCCGGCCTGTGCGCCGTGGCTTCGCGCACGACGTCCGCCGGGTCGATCAGGTCGAAGCGGTGCGCGTACGCACCCTCCGGCGTGTCGGTGCCGGCCGGTCCGACGGAAGGGAGGCCGCTCGTGTGGTTCAGCAGCTGGCGCACCGTGACCCGCCGGTACGCCGCCGGGATCAGGTCCGGCAGATAGTGCCGGGCCGGCCGGTCCAGGCTGATCCTGCCCTCGCCGGCCAGCTGGAGCACGACGGCCGCCGTGAAGACCTTGGTCACCGAACCGGCCCGGAATCGTCCGTCCGGGTCGGCCGGACGCCCGGACACCAGATCGTGCACACCGGCGCTGCCCCGCCAGCCTCCCGCGGTGCCCGAGACGCGCACCAGCGCTGCCGTGGCGTCGTCCTTCGGCAGGCCGCCGATCGCGGCCCGCAGCGCCGCGGCGTCCGGCGCCCCGGTGTCCGGTGTCTCCTGAGCGGGGGACCGCTGTGCGGCCGGGGCCGCCGCCACCGGGGATGCGGTCGCCGCCAGAGCCGGTGGGACGGGGCCCGCGGCGATCCCGAGGAGCAGGACGGCTGCGAGGACGGTGCGGTGCGTACGGGCGTTCATGTCCGGTGCCTCCTGGGCGTGGAATCCGGTGAGATCCATGAGATCCGTTGGATCAGCAAGATCCAGCGAGATCCAGTGAGATCCGGTTGGGATCGGGTGAGGAACTCAACTGCTGTCGGATTCCATCCTGTTGATCCACGCGCCCGGACGGATCACCCGAGCGGGGGTTTCCCCGGGGGAGGCTTCCTCCCCTGAGCGGGGGAGGCGGCGACCGGTCCTCCCTCCGCGGAGGGAGAGACGACACCGCACTCGTACGCGCAGATCACCGCCTGGATCCGGTCGCGCAGGCCCAGCTTGGACAGCACGTTGCCGACATGGGTCTTCACCGTGTGCTCGCTGACGACCAGCGCTGCCGCGATCTCCGCGTTCGACAGTCCGCGCGCCAGATGCAGCAGCGTCTCGTGCTCCCGCACCGTCAGCACGTTCAGGCGCGTCGACGGTTCCACGGCCGCAGCGGGCGGGCGCGAGGTGTACTCGGCGATCAGCCGGCGGGCCACCGAAGGCGCCAGCAGCGAGTCCCCGGCCGCCACCACCCGTACCGCGTGCACCAGATCGTCCCGGCGGACGTCCTTGAGCAGGAAGCCGCTCGCGCCCGCGTGCAGTGCCTCGTATACGTACTCGTCCGAGTCGAACGTCGTCAGCATCACCGTCCGGCAGTCGCTCCCGGCCGTGATGGTGCGGCAGGCCTCGATGCCGTCCGTGCCGGGCATCCGGATGTCGAGCAGCGCCACCTCGGGCGCCAGCCGCCGCACCGCGTCGACCGCCGCGCCCCCGTCGCCCGCCTCGGCAACCACCTCGATGTCCGGCTGCGCGTCCAGGATCATCGCGAAGCCGCTGCGCACCAGCTCCTGGTCGTCGGCCACCACCACGCGGATCGTCACTGTCCCACCCCTGTCCGTTGTCCCGGTTCCGGTTCCGGTTCCCGTTCCGCTTCCGGCCGGGGGCGCGGGTGCGGGATCGTCACCCCGACCCGGAAGCCCCGGCCGTCGGGGCCGGGCCCCGTGCGGGCCGTGCCGCCGTGCGCGGCTGCGCGTTCCCGGATTCCGGTGAGCCCCAGTCCCGATCCGCCCCCGGGGCCGCGCCCGTCGTCGGTGACCGTCAGTGTCAGCGCGTCGGGCCCGTGCTCCAGCCGCACCCGGACCGAGGCCGCCTCCGCATGCCTCACCACATTCGTCAGGGCCTCCTGCACGATCCGGTAGACCGTGGCCTCGACCGCCAGTCCCGGCGACCCGGCCTCGCCCGTGACCTCGTACGAGACGTCGGGACCGCCCGCACGGACCCGCTCCACCAGGCCGGGCAGCCCGTCCAGCGAGGGCTGCGGTTCCCTCGGAGCGCCCGAGCCGCCCCCGTCCTCGCGCAGCACACCGAGCATCCGCCGCAGCTGCACCATCGCGTCGCGGCCCGTCTCCGAGATCGCGTCGAAGGCCGCCTCGGCACGTTCGGGAGCCGTACGGACCGCCACCGGGCCGGCCTCCGCCTGCACGATCATCAGGCTGACCGCGTGGGACAGGATGTCGTGCATCTCCCGGGCGATCCGGGCCCGTTCCCGCGCGGCCGCCTGCTCGGCCTCGATGCGGTGCGTCAGCTCCAGCTGGCGGGCCCGGTCCTCCACCGCCCGCAGATAGGCCTTGCGCGTCACGGCCAGCCGGCCGAAGGCGTAGGCGGCGGCGAACACGAAGACGGAGAAGAGCAGTTCCCGCATCGCGTCGCTGTCCAGGCCGACCGAGACCAGCACGCCGAGCGCGGTGAGCACCGAGACCCCGATCCGCTTCGGCGCGGAGGAGAGTTCGGCCACCGTGTAGAACGCCACGAGTCCGGTGTACGGGAGCGGCTGGCCCGGTCCGTCGATGGTGAAGCGGTACAGGCCGCCGGCCGCGAGCACGGCGAGGAGGACGGCCACCGGCGCCCTGCGGCGGGCCACCAGCGGCACCGTCATCAGGGTGGTGATGCCGTATGCCGTCCAGGTCGCGTCCGGCAGATCCGGGGCGCGCGGCACGACGAACGGCATGGTCACGGCCGCCTGGACCAGCAGCGCGATGAGGAGGTCGACGGTGCGCGGGCCGGCCCCGAGCGCCTTCGCCGTCACGTCCCGCAGACGCGTCGGACGGCGCATCAGGGCTTCCGCGCCACCGCGCCGAACTGGGCGACCTCGACACCCGCCGGCCCGGGCGCGGGACGCCAGCGCGCGCACGAGACGATGCCCGGATCGAGGATGTCCAGCCCGTCCAGGAACGCGGCGACCTCGAAGCGCCCGCGGGCGGTGATCGCAGGCGTGGCGTTCTCGTTCCAGAACCGCATCGCCGCCTCGTTGCCCTCGCCGCCCAGTTCCAGCGTGGGGTGGGTGAGGACCAGATGGCTGCCGGACGGCACCGCGTCCATCAGCTGCCGCACGATGTGCAGCGCCTCATCGGTGTCGGGGACGAAGTTCAGGATGCCCAGCAGCATGACCGCGACCGGCCGTTCCAGATCGAGGGTCGGCTGCGCGGCCCGCAGGATCCTCTCCGGGTTCCGGGCGTCCGCGTCGATGTACTCGGTCGCGCCCTCCGGGGAGCTGGTGAGAAGCGAACGGGCGTGCGCCAGGACAATCGGGTCGTTGTCGACGTACACGACGCGGGCGTCGGGCGCGGTGTGCTGGGCGACCTCATGAGTGTTGTCCCCGGTCGGCAGGCCGGTGCCTATGTCCAGGAACTGGCCGATGCCGGCGTCACCGGCCAGGTACCGCACCGCCCGCCCCAGGAACTCCCGGTCGGCCCTGGCCACTTCACCGATGCTCGGATACATGCCGGTGACCTGGTCGCCGACGGCGCGGTCCACCGGGAAGTGGTCCTTGCCGCCGAGCCAGTAGTTCCAGACCCGGGCGTTGTGGGCGACGTCGGAACGGATGCGGGCGGGGAGGGCGTTGTTGCGGGGGACGGTCACGTCTGCTCCTTGGCGCCGGCCTGGCGTCGAAACGATGAGGTGCCGTCCATGATGCCGGACCGATCAAGAGCCGTCGCGGGCGCTGGAGTTCACGGCCAGCTTGTGCAGTACGTCGATCCGGTTGGTGGTGATCGAGTCCACCCCGTCCCGGATCAGCCGGCGCATCGTGCGCCCGGTGTCCGCGGTCCACGCCGACACCAGCAGCCCGTCCCGGTGGTTGCGGTCCGTCAGCTCCCTGCTGACCAGCCCGAAGCGGTAGTTCAGCCAGCGCGGCCGCACCGCCTCCAGCAGTCCCGCCCGGGGCGGCGCGAGCGTCGTCCAGGTCATCGCGATCTCGGCGGCCGGGTCGGCGGCCCGCACCCGCAGCATGGCCTCGGGCCCCGCGCAGTAGTAGGTGCGCTCGCCGGCCCCGCACTCCCGCACCACGCCGACGATCCTGCGGACCGATGCGTCGGTGGAGCCGGGCAGGTCGACCATGAGGCGGTGTGCCCCCGCGGCGAGCAGGGCCTCGCGCAGGGTCGGCACACCGCCCTCGGTCAGCTCGGTCAGCTCCTGATGGCTGAGCCGGTCGAGCCGCAGGTCATGGCCCCACAGCCGGTCCAGCGTGGCGTCGTGCAGCAGGACCGGGACGTCGTCGCGGGTGACCCGGACGTCGACCTCGACCGCGTCCGCCCCCCGTTCGAGGGCGGAGCGGATCGAGGGGAGGGTGTTCTCGCGGACACGGTACGGATCGCCGCGATGGGCGACTGCGGTGACAGGGGTGGCCATGGGGCCATTGTCACCGCGAGAGGTCACCGGCCGGTGCGTGCCAGCCAGTCCGTCGTGTACGTGTCGATCTCGGCGGCGAGCGTGCGCTTGCCGGCCGGGTCGAGGAAGGAGGCCTCGACGGCGTTCTTCGCGAGCGCGGCGAGACCGCGCTCGTCGAGGTCCAGGAGGCGGGCCGCCACTCCGTACTCGTTGTTGAGGTCGGTGCCGAACATGGGCGGGTCGTCGCTGTTGATGGTGACCAGGACACCGGCCCGGACCATCTCGCGGACGGGGTGCTGCTCGATGTCCTTCACCGCCCGGGTCGCGATGTTGGAGGTGGGGCAGACCTCCAGCGCGATGCGGTGCTCGGCGAGGTGCTCCAGGAGCTTCGGGTCCTGCACCGAGCTGGTGCCGTGGCCGATGCGCTCGGCGCGCAGCGAGGTCAGGGCGTCCCAGACCGTCTGCGGGCCCGTGGTCTCCCCGGCGTGCGGCACGGAGTGCAGGCCCTCGGCGATCGCCCGGTCGAAGTAGGGCTTGAACTGCGGCCGGTCCACACCGATCTCCGGGCCGCCGAGCCCGAACGAGACGAGCCCCTCCGGCCGCAGGTCCACGGCGAGCCGGGTGGTCTCCTCGGCGGCCTCCAGACCTGCCTCGCCCGGAATGTCGAAGCACCAGCGCAGCACGACTCCGAGCTCGGACTCGGCGGACTTGCGGGCGTCCTCGATGGCCTCCATGAAGGCCTGGTCGGGGATGCCGCGGCGGGTGGACGAGAAGGGGGTGACGGTCAGTTCCGCGTAGCGGATGTTCTGCCGCGCCATGTCGCGGGCAACCTCGAACGTGAGCAGCCGGACGTCCTCCGGGGTGCGGATCAGGTCCACGACCGAGAGGTACACGTCGATGAAGTGGCCGAAGTCGGTGAAGGAGAAGTAGTCGGCCAGCGCCTCGGGGGCGGTGGGGACCTTGGAGTCGGGGTGGTGCGCGGCCAGTTCCGCGACGATGCGGGGCGAGGCCGAGCCGACATGGTGGACATGGAGCTCGGCCTTGGGCAGCCCCGCGATGAAGGGGTGCAGATCGGTCATCGGATCCTCCGGGGGCAGGGGTGGTGCGGGGCCCGGGTATGTCGGGGAACCGGGCAGGGGACGGGAGTCATCGTAGGACGGGAGCGGCCCGTAGCATGACGGGCATCACGATGGGGGAGGCCCATGTCAGACAACACAGAACGGCCCGCGGACGGGGCCGCGCCGCGCGATCCGTGGGCTCCGCCGGACACCAGGGTGCCGCTGGACAAGAACACCGGGGACCCTCGCCCGCAGCCGGACGCGGACCAGGGGAATCCCGGGCCGCCGCCCGTGCACGACCAGCAGACGGTCACGTCGATGCCGGGCGTCGGAACGGGCCCGGTTCCCACGGCCGGTTTCGGAGCCCCCGACCAGGGGCAGCACGGCGCCGGTGACTGGCACGGCTCCGGGTCGGTGCCGCCACCGCCCGTCGGACCGAACGGTCCGGGGCAGGCGACCCCGCCGCCCATGGGGCAGTACGGCTACCCGGCCCAGGCCCCGCCTGCGCAGTACGGCTACCCGGCGCCGGGACAGCCGCCGCAGTACGGCGACTACGCGGGCTATCCCGGCTACGGCCAGAGCGCCTGGGGCGGGCCCGGACCCGCGAACGGGATGGGTATCGCCTCCCTGGTGCTCGGCATCATCTCGGTGGCCCTCTTCTGCATGTACGGACTCGGCGTCATCCTCGGCGTCCTCGCGCTGATCTTCGGTCTGATAGGCCGCGGCCGGGTCAAGCGGGGCGAGGCCAACAACTCCGGGGTGGCGCTGGCCGGGGTCATCCTCGGCTCGATCGGCATCGCCATCAGCGCGGCGTTCCTGGGATTCATCATCTGGGCCATCACCACCGACGAGTTCGACGACGACACCTCGGTCTACGAGCCGGCCTCGTTGTCCCTGGTCGTCGAGGGGGCGCACGCGCACCCGTAGCACCCGGCCCCGGCGACGACGGCCGGCCACGGCCGCCTGCCCGGCGTCATGCACATCCGGCCCGTGGGGCGACGGGAACCTCCCGCCGCCCCACGGGCCGTTTCATATGCCCTCCGTGCCGTCCGCACCGTGTGCGCCGACCGTGCCGTCCCGCAGCGCGGCCCGCGCCTCCATCAGTGCGAAGCCGAGCAGATTCAGGCCCCGCCAGGCCGCCGGGTCCTCCGCGCGCGGATCGTCCGCCGCCAGCCCGATGCCCCAGATCCGGTCCATCGGGCTCGCCTCGACCAGCACCCGGTCGCCCGTGCCCAGCAGGAAGCGACCCAGCCCCGGGTTCTGGCCGAACTTGTGGACGCTGCCCGCCACGACCAGGCCGAACCGCTCGCGCTCCCAGACGGTGCCGTCGAAATCGCGGACCAGCCGGCCCACCTTCTTCGCCTCGGCCGGGGTCCTGGCCGCCACCGCACGCTCCGCGGCCTCGGCGTCACCGAACAGCCGCGCCTTGCCGGCCATCATCCAGTGCTCGGCCGACGCATAGGTGACCCCGTCGGCCGTGAAGGGCGCGGGCCACCACTGGCTGAGACAGCTCGCACCGATCCGGCCGTCCGGACGCGGCCGGTGCCCCCAGAAGAGCAGGTACTTCACTCGGTCGCCCCGATCGCCCCGCGACACGAGCCCTCGTACATCCCGGATGTCCCCGATGTCTTCCATGACACGCGAGTCTGGCATCCGCCACTGACACTACGTACGGGGAATTCCGCACCGACGCGACACATGGTCGACAGATTCCGTCGCGTAACCAAAAGGCAACAACGGAATCACTTGTTGGGATGGGTCCCCTCTGTCAGGATCGGCACTCAAATCGAGCAGAAGCTACGCCGCCCCCGGTCTGCGGGGACAGCGGCGGAGGAGAGCGTGATGGGCAACAGCTTCCAGGTGCAGGACCGCTTCGCGGACGGCGCGCAGTACATCGGCGGAAGGCTGCGGCCAGGAACCTCGGGGCGCACGCACGAGGTCGTGAACCCGGCGACCGGCGCCACCGTCTACACGTACGAGCTGGCCGGCACGGCCGATGTCGACGCGGCCGTCGCCGCGGCGCGCGAGGCCTTCCCCGGCTGGTCCGGGGCCACCCCCGGCGAGCGGTCCGATGCGATGCACCGCTTCGCCGCCGTCCTCGCCGAGCAGGCGGACGACTTCGCGTACGCGGAGTCCCTCCAGTGCGGCAAGCCCGTCAAGCTCTCCACCGAGTTCGACGTCCCGGGCACGGTCGACAACACCTCCTTCTTCGCCGGCGCCGCCCGCCATTTGGAGGGGAAGTCCGCCGGTGAGTACTCCGGCGACCACACCTCGCACGTACGGCGTGAGGCGATCGGTGTCATCGGCTCCATCGCACCCTGGAACTACCCGCTCCAGATGGCCGCCTGGAAGGTCCTCCCGGCCGTCGCCGCGGGCAACACCATCGTGCTCAAGCCCGCCGAGATCACCCCGCTGACCTCGCTGATGTTCGCGCAGGCGGCCACCGAGGCGGGCATCCCGGACGGTGTGATCAACATCGTCACCGGCGCGGGCAAGGACGCCGGCGAGCACCTCGTCGGCCACCCGGACGTCGTGATGACCTCCTTCACCGGCTCCACCGCCGTCGGCAAGCGCGTCGCGGAGATCGCCACCTCCACCGTCAAGCGGCTCCACCTCGAACTCGGCGGCAAGGCCCCCTTCCTCGTCTTCGACGACGCCGACCTGGAGGCCGCGGTCAACGGAGCCGTCGCGGGCTCCCTGATCAACACCGGCCAGGACTGCACGGCGGCCACCCGCGCCTACGTCCAGCGCCCGCTGTACGACGCCTTCGTGCAGGGCGTCGCCGCGCTGATGGAGACCGTCCGGCTCGGCGACCCGTTCGACCCGAAGACCGACCTCGGCCCGCTGATCAGCCACGCCCAGCGCGACCGGGTCGCCGGTTTCGTCGAGCGCGCCCGCGCCTACGCCACCGTCGTCACCGGCGGCGAGGCCCCCGGCGGCGAGCTGGCGGACGGCGCCTACTACCGGCCGACCCTGGTCGCCGGTGCCGCCCAGGACAGCGAGATCGTCCAGTCCGAGATCTTCGGCCCGGTCCTGGTCGTGCTGCCCTTCGACACCGACGACGAGGGCATCGCGCTGGCCAACGACACCCCGTACGGACTCGCCGCCTCCGCCTGGACCCGCGACCTGTACCGGGCGGGCCGCGCCACCCGCGAGATCAAGGCGGGCTGCGTGTGGGTGAACGACCACATTCCGATCATCAGCGAGATGCCGCACGGCGGATACAAGGCCAGCGGCTTCGGCAAGGACATGTCGTCGTACTCCTTCGAGGAGTACACGCAGGTCAAGCACGTGATGTACGACAACACCGCGGTCGCCCGGAAGGACTGGCACCGCACGATCTTCGGGGACCGATAACCAGGCCGGACCGGCCGCATACCCACCCGAAAGGGCAACGCGTATGGAGCAGTACGAGCCCGAGCGTCTCTCCGCGGCCCAGCTGGCCGCGATGCGCCGGAGTCTGACCAACGGCAGGGGAGCCCTCACCCGCCGGTCGCTGTTGCGCGCCTCAGGTCTCGGCGCGCTCGCGGCCGGCGGCCTGGGGACACTGAGCGCGTGCGGCATCCCGCCCGCCAAACGGGAGGGTGACGCGGCGGCGGCCTCGGACGACCACTCGGCCAAGGAGAAGCGGGTCAACTTCTCCAACTGGACCGAGTACATGGACGTCAGCGAGGACGAGAAGCACCGGCCCACCCTGGACGCGTTCACCGAACGCACCGGGATCAAGGTCAAGTACACCGAGGACATCAACGACAACGTCGAGTTCTTCGGGAAGATAAAACCGCAGCTCGCGGCCGGCCAGGACACCGGCCGTGACCTGATCATCGTCACCGACTGGCTGGCCGCCCGCATCATCCGGCTCGGCTGGGCCCAGAAGCTCGACCCGTCGAACCTGCCGCACGCCTTCGCCAACCTCTCGGCCCAGTTCCGCACCCCCGACTGGGACCCCGGCCGCGCCTACTCCTACCCCTGGACCGGCATCCCGACCGTCATCGCCTACAACTCCAAGGCGACCGGCGGCCGCAAGGTCGACTCGGTGACCCAGCTGCTCGACGACCCCACCCTCAAGGGCCGGGTCGGTTTCCTCTCCGAGATGCGCGACTCCGTCGGGATGACCCTGCTCGACATGGGCAAGGACCCGGGGAAGTTCACCGACGCCGACTACGACGCGGCGATAGGCCGGCTCCAGAAGGGCGTCGACAAGAACCAGATACGCCGCTTCACCGGCAACGACTACACCGCCGACCTCGACAAGGGCGACATCGCCGCCTGCGTCGCCTGGGCCGGCGACATCATCCAGCTCCAGGCCGGGAACCCGGACATCAAGTTCGCCATCCCGGCCGCCGGATACATCACCTCCAGCGACAACATGCTGGTCCCGGCCAAGGCCCGGCACAAGACCAACGCCGAGAAGCTCATGGACTACTACTACGAGCCCCCGGTCGCCGCCCAGCTCGCCGCGTACATCAACTACGTCTGCCCGGTCGACGGGGTACGCGCGGAACTCGCCAGGATCGACAAGGCGATGGCCGCCAACACGCTGATCCTCCCGGACAAGGCGATGGCCGCCAGGTCGCACGCCTTCCGCTCCCTCACCTCCAAGGAAGAGACGGCGTACGAGGAGAAGTTCGCCAAGCTCATCGGCGCCTGACGACGCCACGCCCTTCCTCTCCCTGATCTCCCTCTGACACCACTGGGACTGCGATCCATGACACAGCAGCAGACAGGCGGCGACGTCCGCCTCACCGGGATCAGCAAGACGTACGGCTCCTTCGCCGCCGTCCGACCGCTCGATCTGACCGTCCCGCAGGGCTCCTTCTTCGCGCTGCTCGGCGCGTCCGGCTGCGGCAAGACAACCACCCTGCGGATGATCGCGGGGCTGGAGGAGGCCACCACCGGCACCGTCACCCTCGGCGGCCGCGACATCACCGGCCTGCCGCCGTACAAGCGGCCCGTCAACACGGTCTTCCAGAGCTACGCGCTCTTCCCGCACCTGGACATCACCGAGAACGTCGCCTTCGGTCTGCGCCGGCGAGGCATCAAGTCGGTGAAGAAGCAGGTCGACGACATGCTGGAGCTCGTCCAGCTCGGCGACTTCGCCAAGCGCAAGCCCCATCAGCTCTCCGGCGGCCAGCAGCAGCGAGTCGCCGTCGCCCGCGCCCTGATCAACCACCCGCAGGTCCTGCTGCTGGACGAACCGCTCGGCGCCCTCGACCTCAAGCTGCGCCGCCAGATGCAGCTCGAACTCAAGCGCATCCAGACCGAGGTCGGCATCACGTTCATCCACGTCACCCACGACCAGGAGGAGGCCATGACCATGGCCGACACCGTCGCGGTGATGAACGCGGGCCGGGTCGAACAGCTCGGTGCCCCCGCCGATCTGTACGAGAACCCGCGGACCACCTTCGTCGCCAACTTCCTCGGCACCTCGAACCTGATCGAGGGCGAGGTCGTCTCCGCGGGCACCGACATCGTCGTGGCGGCCGGCGGCGGCAAGCTCCGGCTGCCCGCCGACCGGTGCGCGGGCCCCACCGACAACGGCGGCAAGCTGCTGCTCGGCATCCGCCCGGAGAAGATATCGCTCGCGCGCGCCGACGACGCCGACGCGATAGCGGACGGACGCAACCGCGTCACCGGCCGGATCGTCGACTCCAGCTTCATCGGCGTCTCCACGCAGTACGTGGTCGAGAGCCCGGCAGGCAAGGCGCTGCACGTCTACGAGCAGAACGTCGAGTCCCGCACCGGCCTCACCCCGGGAGCCGAGGTCGTCCTGCACTGGAACCCGGCGCACACCTTCGGCCTGGATGCCTCCCAGGACATCGACGCCGGTGTGGAGACGGTGGAGGACGCGGCGTGAGCCTCACCAAGGAGGCACCACCGGCCCCCGCCACCGAGCCGGTCCTGCGCAAGCCCTCCACCCGCAAGCGCCTCGTCCCCTACTGGCTGCTGCTCCCCGGCATCCTGTGGCTCGTCGTCTTCTTCGCGCTCCCGCTCGTCTACCAGGCCTCGACCTCCGTACAGACCGGGTCCCTGGAGAAGGGGTTCGAGGTCACCTGGCACTTCCAGACGTACTGGGACGCGCTGACCGACTACTACCCGCAGTTCATCCGGTCCCTGCTGTACGCGGGCACCGCGACGATCCTGTGCCTGCTGCTCGGCTACCCGCTCGCCTACCTCATCGCGTTCAAGGCGGGCCGCTGGCGCAACCTGGTGCTGGTGCTGGTCATCGCCCCGTTCTTCACCAGCTTCCTGATCCGTACGCTCGCCTGGAAGACGATCCTCGCGGACGGCGGCGCGGTCGTCGACGTACTGAACACGCTGCACGTCCTGGACGTCACCAGCTGGCTCGGCTGGACCGAGAACAACCGGGTGCTGGCCACCCCCATGGCGGTCGTCTGCGGCCTCACGTACAACTTCCTGCCGTTCATGATCCTGCCGCTCTACACCTCGCTGGAGCGGATCGACGGCCGGCTGCACGAGGCGGCCGGGGATCTGTACGCCACCCCCGCCACCACCTTCCGCAAGGTCACGTTCCCGCTGTCCATGCCGGGTGTCGTCTCCGGGACACTGCTCACCTTCATCCCGGCCAGCGGTGACTACGTCAACGCGGAACTGCTGGGCTCCACCGACACCAAGATGGTCGGCAGCGTCATCCAGACCCAGTTCCTGCGCGTCCTCGACTATCCGACGGCGGCCGCGCTCTCCTTCATCCTCATGGCGGTCGTCCTGATCATGGTCACCGTCTACATCCGCCGCTCCGGGACGGAGGACCTGGTCTGATGCCCGTACTGCGCTGGCTGCGACGCCATCTGATCGTCATCGCGGGTCTGCTGACCCTCGCCTACATGATCCTGCCGAACATCGTCGTGATGGTGTTCTCCTTCAACAAGCCCAACGGCCGCTTCAACTACTCCTGGCAGCGCTTCTCGGTGGATGCCTGGAAGGACCCCTGCGGCGTCGCCGACATGTGCGGCTCCCTCTCGCTCTCCCTCCAGATCGCCGTCTGGGCCACGGTCGGCGCCACCGTGCTCGGCACGATGATCGCGTTCGCCCTGGTCCGCTACCGCTTCCGGGCGCGCGGCGCGATCAACTCGCTGATCTTCCTGCCGATGGCGATGCCCGAGGTCGTCATGGCCGCCTCGCTGCTCACCCTGTTCCTCAACATGGGCGCACAGCTCGGCTTCTGGACGATCCTCATCGCGCACATCATGTTCTGCCTCAGCTTCGTCGTGACGGCCGTCAAGGCGCGCGTCATGTCGATGGACCCGAGGCTGGAGGAGGCGGCGCGCGATCTGTACGCGGGACCGGTGCAGACCTTCGTGCGGGTGACCCTGCCGATCGCCGCCCCCGGAATCGCCGCGGGAGCGCTGCTGGCCTTCGCGCTCTCCTTCGACGATTTCATCATCACCAATTTCAACGCGGGCTCCACGGTGACCTTCCCCATGTTCGTCTGGGGTTCGGCACAGCGCGGCACTCCCGTGCAGATCAACGTCATCGGTACGGCGATGTTCATCATTGCGGTACTGGTGGTTCTCGCCGGCCAGCTGATCGCGAACCGGCGGAAGAACGCACGACCCTGAAAGTCCCGAAGGAGTTGGAAACCATGGCCCCAGGTGCCATGCGTACTGCCGCACAATCACTCTCCGACGCGAAGCCGGTGTCGTTCTGGCTGGACGACCCCGGCCGGCCCGACGCGCTGCCCGCGCTCACCGGCGACGAGCACTGCGATCTCCTCGTCATCGGCGGCGGCTACAGCGGACTGTGGACCGCTCTGCTCGCCAAGGAACGCGAACCGGAACGCGATGTCGTCCTGATCGAGGGGCACGAGACGGGCTGGGCCGCCTCGGGCCGCAACGGCGGATTCTGCGCCGCCTCCCTCACCCACGGACTGCCCAACGGGCTGGAGCGCTGGCCCGACGAGATCCGGAAGCTGGAGGAGCTCGGCGCGCGCAACCTCGACGCCATCGAGGAGGCCGTGGCCCGCTACTCCATCGACTGCGAGTTCGAGCGCACCGGCGAGATCGATGTCGCCACCCAGCCCCACCAGCTCGAAGAGCTGCGGGAATGGCACCGGGAAGCCGAGGGGCACGGCTTCGGCGGGGTCGAGTTCCTGGACCGGGACGCGCTGCGCGCAGAAGTCGACTCACCGACATTCCTGGGCGGCCTCTGGGACCGCCGCGGTGTCGCGATGCTGCACCCCGCCAAGCTGGTCTGGGGTCTGAAGCAGGCCTGCCTCGACCTGGGGGTGCGGATCTACGAGCACACCCGGGGCCTGGAGCTGGCCCGAACCGGAACCGGAATGGCGGTCCGGACGCCGTACGGCAAGATCCTCGCGCGCCGGGTCGCGCTCGGCACGAACATCTTCCCCTCCCTCGTGAAGCGGGTGCGTCCGTACACCGTCCCGGTCTACGACTACGCCCTGATGACCGAGCCGCTGACCGCTGACCAGCTCGCCGCCATCGGCTGGAAGAACCGGCAGGGACTGGGCGACAGCGCCAATCAGTTCCACTACTTCCGGCTTTCCGCGGACAACCGGATTCTGTGGGGCGGATACGACGCGATCTATCCGTACGGGGGCCGGCTGAGTGCCGATCTCGACCAGCGTCCCGAGACGTTCCTGAAACTCGCCGGGCAGTTCTTCGAGTGTTTCCCGCAATTGGCGGGCGTGCGGTTCAGCCATGCCTGGGGCGGTGCCATCGACACCTGTTCCCGGTTCTCCGCATTCTTCGGAACGGCCCATCAGGGCCGGGTCGCCTATGCCGCCGGATTCACCGGGCTCGGCGTCGGGGCCACCCGGTTCGGGGCCGATGTGATGCTCGACCTCCTCGCGGGCGAGCGGACCGGGCGCACCGCGCTGGAGATGGTGCGCAGCAAGCCGATGCCGTTCCCGCCCGAGCCGTTCGCCTGGGCCGGGATCGAGCTGACGAAGCGGTCGCTGGCCAGGGCCGACGACAACGGCGGCCACCGCAATCTGTGGCTGCGGACCATGGACCGGATGGGCCTCGGCTTCGACAGCTGAACCGTCCGGCGCGGGGCGTGACCCAGTTCACTACCGATTGGTAGCCGAACCCGCGTAATGGATCGGCCCCACCCCGCTCTCTCCCGTGAACGCCCCGGCAACTCCCTGCCGGGGCGACACGGAATGGAGGCCGGCCATGACTGGCTCGGGGGTCAAGGCAGCAGTCGAGTGGCTCGCATCGGTGGCACCGGATCCCGACGCCTGCCGGTGGGAGTGGGAGCGCAATCCGCGGGGGATCGCGCTCCTGCCCGCCGGCCGGCGCTGGGACGTGCTGATCCTTCCGGGTCGGCTGGGCTATCCGACGCTCGACGTGCTCACCCGTCTCATCGACCGGCCCGGGCCGGTCCTCTCCGACTTCGGTGACGCCCGCATGGGCTTCTTCGTGCCGCCGGGCACCGTCACCCGCTGGATCGGGACGGGGGTGCGGGGGGCGGGCCAGGGCACCTGGATCGTGGTGCCCCACCCCGGGCGGGCGGCAACCGGCGGGGTCCGCTGGCTGATTCCGCCGGACGGCTCGGGCACGCTCACCGACGCCACGCTGCTGGAACTGGCGATGCACGAGGCCGCGGCGGGGAGCCGGGAATAGCGAGGTGGCTGCCAGAGGTCTTGACAACCTGATTGGTCTGGACCATGTTGTGCGCCACACTCAATTCCCCCCTGCACGGAGGCCGTTGTGGAACGCACGGGACCCCCCGCCCGCATGACCGGACTTCTGGCCGCTTTCTCGGCCGCCCTGCTGGCCGTCGGCGGTCTGGCGGCCACGGCGCCCGGCGCCGCCGCGGCCGACGCCGATCTGGCGCGCAACGGCACCTTCGAGGCCGGCCTGACCGGCTGGAACTGTTCGGGCGGCAGCGGAGCCGCCGTCAGCACCCCCGTACACGGCGGCACTTCGGCGCTGAAGGCGACCCCGGCCGGCAGCGACTACGCCAAGTGCTCCCAGACCGTGACGGTCAAGCCCGGCTCCGCGTACACGCTCAGCTCCTGGGTGCAGGGCGACTACGTCTACCTGGGAGCGGAGGGCACCGGCACGACCGACGTGTCCACCTGGGCACAGTCCTCCGGGGCCTGGAAGCAGCTCTCCACCTCGTTCAGGACGGGCGCGTCCACCACGTCCGTCACCGTGTACACGCACGGCTGGTACGGCACCCCCGCCTACTACGCCGACGACCTCACCCTGGTCGGACCCGGCGGCGACCCGGTCGCGCTCCCCGCGGTCCCCGCGGGGCTCAAGGCCGGCACGGCCACCGCCTCCTCGGTCGCCCTGTCCTGGACCGGTTCCGCGGGCGCCACCGGCTACAACGTCTACCGGGGCGGTACGAAGGTCCTCTCCGCCACCGGCACCTCGGCGACCGTGACGGGCCTGACCGCGTCGACCGCGTACAGCTTCCAGGTCAGCGCCACCAACTCCGCCGGCGAGTCCGCGAAGTCGGCTGCCGTCTCCGCCACCACCACGACGGGCGGCAGCGGGGGAGAGGGCGGCTCGGAGCTGCCGGCCCACGCCCTGGTCGGCTATCTGCACTCCAGCTTCGCCAACGGCTCCGGCTACACCCGGATGGCGGACGTGCCCGACTCCTGGGACGTCATCGACCTGGCCTTCGGCGAGCCGACCTCCGTCACCTCCGGCGACATCCGGTTCTCGCTCTGCCCGGTGACCGAGTGCCCGAACGTCGAGTCCGTCGCCGAGTTCAAGGCGGCGATCAAGGCCAAGCAGGCCGCGGGCAAGAAGGTGCTGATCTCCATCGGCGGCCAGAACGGACAGGTGCAGCTCGCCACCACCGCGGCCCGTGACACCTTCGTCTCCTCGGTCAGCAAGATCATCGACGAGTACGGTCTGGACGGCCTGGACATCGACTTCGAGGGCCACTCGCTGTCGCTGAACACCGGAGACACCGACTTCCGCAGCCCCACCACACCGGTGATCGTCAACCTGATCTCCGCGGTGAAGACGCTCAAGGCCAAGTACGGCGCAAAGTTCGTCCTCACCATGGCCCCCGAGACCTTCTTCGTGCAGCTCGGCTACCAGTACTACGGATCGGGTCCGTGGGGCGGCCAGGACCCGCGCGCCGGGGCCTACCTGCCGGTGATCCACGCCCTGCGCGACGACCTCACCCTGCTGCACGTCCAGGACTACAACTCGGGCTCCATCATGGGTCTGGACAACCAGTACCACTCGATGGGCGGCGCCGACTTCCACATCGCGATGACCGACATGATGCTGACCGGCTTTCCGGTGGCGGGTGACCAGACCAAGGTCTTCCCGGCCCTGCGGCCCGACCAGATCGCGATCGGCCTGCCGGCCTCCACCCAGGCGGGCAACGGCCACACCTCACCGGCCGAGGTCACCAAGGCGCTGAACTGCCTCACCAAGAAGACCGACTGCGGCTCCTACGCCACCCACGGCACCTGGCCGGGGCTGCGCGGACTGATGACGTGGTCCATCAACTGGGACCGCTTCAACAACGGGGAGTTCTCGAAGAACTTCGACGCCTACTTCGGCGGCTGACCGACCGGAGCACCACCAGCAGCACTCCGCACAGAAACCAGCTGCCGGCCACGTCGAGCGGCCAGTGGTAACCGCGGAGCACCAGACCGATGCCCGTCGCCGCCGTCATCAGGACAGCGGCGACGGGCATCATCCACGCACGCGCGAGGTACGGGGCCAGCAGCATCGCCGCCGCCCCGTACGCCACGGCGGCGGTCGCCGCATGGCCCGACGGGTAGTAGCCGGTGGCATCGGTGAGCGGCCCCGGGCGGGCGATCCAGTCCTTGAGCGGCACGACCAGCAACGGCACCGCCGCCATGGCCGCGGCCGCGGCGAGCGGCGCCCGGCGCTCCCCGCGCAGCAGGCACCACACGAGCGCGCAGCCGAGAACGGGGAGCGCGACCTGCATGTTGCCGAGATCGGCGAGGAATTCGGTGAACCGGTCCGGGCCGTGCCCGACCAGGGCCCGGCCGACGCGCTCGTCGAGGCGGCGCAGCGGCCCGTCGGCGGCGATCTGCCACGTGGTGAGCGCGAACAGGGCCGACAGGCCCGACACCACGGAGAGGAAAAGGGCCGTCCGCCCCGGAACAGGGGGGGTTGTTCCGGGGCGGACGGTGGGACCGGTTTGCCGCGCGCCCCGGGGGGTGTGGGGCGGGCGGCCATCCGATCGGTGAGGAGTTCCGGAGCCGGAGGCTCCAGTGGTGTGCGCGAAGGCACAACCAGGACGGCGCTGGGGAAGCTCCGACCCGGTATCGCCCGCAGTCCCCTGCGGGCGGGGTGTTTCTCTCATCTGCGGAAACCGTACGTCAGGCAGTGGGGGGCCGACAACGGGAACGGAGACCCGCCATCGCCCCCGCACACCTTCTTCACAGGCCCTCACGCGGGCACCGGGCATCCCCGGAGAAAACGCCGTGCGCCGTCCCCGGGGCCGCACGGGGTCAGACCCCGGCGAACGCCTGCTCGATCACGTCGAGGCCCTCGTTCAGCAGGTCCTCACCGATCACCAGCGGCGGCAGGAAGCGCAGCACGTTGCCGTACGTGCCGCAGGTGAGGACGAGGACGCCCTCGGCGTGGCAGGCCTTCGCGAGCTGTGCGGCGGCCTCCGGGTTCGGGTCCTTCGTGCCCGCCTTCACCAGCTCGATCGCGATCATCGCGCCACGGCCGCGGATGTCCCCGATGAGGTCTCCGTTGGGCAGCTTCGACTGCATCTCGGCGAGCCGGCCCTTCATGACCTCCTCGATGCGCTTCGCCTTCCCGTTCAGGTCCAGCTCGCGCATCGTCTCGATGGATCCGAGAGCGCCCGCGCAGGCGACCGGGTTTCCGCCGTACGTGCCGCCGAGGCCGCCGGCGTGCGCCGCGTCCATGATCTCGGCGCGGCCGGTCACGGCGGAGAGCGGAAGGCCGCCCGCGATGCCCTTGGCGGTCGTGATCAGGTCCGGGACGATGCCCTCGTCCTCGCAGGCGAACCACTGGCCGGTTCGGCAGAAGCCGGACTGGATCTCGTCGGCGACGAACACGATGCCGTTGTCCTTGGCGAACTGCGCGATCGCCGGCAGGAAGCCCTTGGCCGGCTCGATGAAGCCGCCCTCGCCGAGGACCGGCTCGATGATGATCGCGGCGACGTTGTCCGCGCCGATCTGCTTGGTGATCTCGTCGATGGCCTGGGCGGACGCCTCGGCACCGGCGTTCTCGGCACCGGTCGGCCAGCGGTAGCCGTACGCCACCGGTACGCGGTAGACCTCGGGCGCGAACGGGCCGAAGCCCTGCTTGTACGGCATGTTCTTCGCCGTCAGCGCCATCGTGAGGTTGGTCCGGCCGTGGTAGCCGTGGTCGAAGACGACGACGGCGGTGCGCTTGGTGTAGGCGCGGGCGATCTTCACCGCGTTCTCGACGGCCTCGGCGCCCGAGTTGAACAGCGCGGACTTCTTGGCGTGGTCGCCCGGGGTGAGCTCGGCGAGCTGCTCGCAGACCTCGACGTAGCCCTCGTACGGCGTGACCATGAAACAGGTGTGGGTGAAGTCGGCGAGCTGCGCGGAGGCGCGGCGCACGACGGCCTCGGCGGAGGCGCCGACGGACGTCACGGCGATGCCGGAACCGAAGTCGATCAGACGGTTCCCGTCCACGTCCTCGATGATCCCGCCACCGGCGCGCGCGGTGAACACCGGCAGGGTGGAGCCCACCCCTGCGGCGACCGTCGCCAGCCGGCGGGCCTGCAGCTCCACGGACTTCGGGCCGGGGATGGCAGTGACGACGCGGCGCTCCTGCGGAATAGCGGTCATGCGGGGCTCCTGGGGGTGTTTCGGACGCTTCCTCTTTCTGCAGGCTAGGGGCGGGGACGGGGCGCGGGCATGCTCCGATCGGGAGTGGTGGAGGGCGTGTCCTTGTCCGCGAAGGACAGAAGGGGCTGCCGGGGCGGTGCGGTGCCGGGCCCGTCACTATCCGGGCGCCTTGCTGAACTCACCGTGTCCGCGCACTAGATTGACCGGTGCAGTGGTCGGACCTGGCTGGTCAGGGGGCAACGGTTCATGGACAACGAAGGCACGCACGGCACCCGGGGCACGTGGGGTGCGCAGCCGCCCGACGGCCGGCCCGGGAGCTCCGTGCCCCATCCGGCCGGACCGCCGCCCGCACAGCCGCCGGCGTTTCCTCCCCCTGCCGTGCCGCCGCCCGCCGCCCCGCCCACCGTCCCGAAGCCGCTCACGGCCACCCCCGGGCAGCCCCGCACGGCGGGTGCGCCGCCGGCCCTGGCCGAATGGCTGAACGCACCACGGCCCGAAACCGGCCCGGGCATCTGGCGGTACGCCCATGTGCCCCGGGCCGCCGAGCGCCCGCCGCGCCCCTCACTGGTGGGGCCGGCCGCCACGCTCGTCCTGTGGCTCCTGCTGTGGCTGCTGCTCTCCGAGCGCGCCGTCCCCTACGTGTTCAAGCCGATCGAGATCATCACCGGGCCGCAGTGGTGGTCCTTCGGCGGTCTCCGGAGCGACGCGCCGGACCTGGTGGTCAACTCGACCACGCTCTACTACCAGGTCCTGGTGCTGATCCTGGGCTTCTGGGCCGCCCGGATCGGCGGCTGGGCCCAAGTCGTCCACTATTTCGCCGGCGCGCGGCTGGAACGCATCCGGCTGACTCTCTCCGCGGCCGCCGCACTGGTGCTGCTCTGGCTGGCCTGGACCCCGAAGGTGCCGCTGCTGCTGGTGCTCATGGGATCGGCGGACGGGTGGTTGCGCAGCGGGAACCAACTGAAAGCCACAGTGGCCGCCTACGGCTGCTACGCGCTGACCGTCGCCATCGTCGTATGGCCCATCGCCCGGGCCGCGCGCTGGGAGACCGCCCTCCGGGCCCTGCGGCCCCGGAGCGCGCGGGGCCCGTCGACGGCGCCCGCGCAGCCCGGCGCCACCCCCGCCGCGGCGGCCGGCCCCCTGCGCGCCCAGTGGCCCGACCTGCGCGCCGCCGGCAGCACCGACGCCGCCGACGCGCTGACCGCCGCCGTGCACGCGGGCCGGCTGAACGACGTGGACTGCGTACGGCTGCGCCACGCCTGGGGTGCCGCCCGTACCCGCCCCGACCGGCGCGCCTCCTTCACCGAGACCGTGCTGCGCAAGGGCGCCGACGCCTACCTGCACCCCTCCGGCCGCCGGGATCTGCCCCTGCGCACCGCCCTGCACGACCCGCTCACCGGTCAGGTCCGGATCGGCGACTGCGCCGACGACCCGCGCAACCCCTACGCCCGCCGCGGCTCGGGCATGGCGCTGGAGCCCGCCTCGCTCGGCACCTCGCTGCTCGTCGTCGGACCGCCCGGCTCGGGCAAGACGGAACGGGTGGTCCGGCCCGTCGTCGAGTCCCTCGCCCTGCGGGCGCTCACCGGCCAGGCCGCCGTCCTCGCCGTCGGCGGCGCGGGCGACCGGCTCGGCCCGGACAGCGCCTACGACGTCGTCGTCAGGATCGGCGACCCCGCGTCCGTGCACGACTTCGACCTGTACGGAGGCACCACCGACCCCGACGAGGCGGCGGCCGCCCTCGCGGAGGGTCTGGCCGGCGACCTCCCCGCCCTGGACACCCGGCGCGCGGCGACCGCGCTCGGCCAGCTGCTCGGCCCCTACCGCGCCGTCCACGGCACGTTCCCCCCCGTACCCGAGCTCCGCGAACTCCTCGAAGGCTCCGCCGCCGTGCTGGAGGGCCTGCGCCAGGCGCTGGAGAGCGCCGGCCACCACGCGATGCTGCGGGAACTGGAGGCCCGGCGTCGCCAGGCGCAGAGCGCCGGTGATCCCGCCGCCGTCCTCGCCGACCGGATCGCCGTGCTCGACCGGCCCGCCTTCGCCGGCTTCTTCGCCACCGGCCCCGAGGCCCGCCCGTTCTCGCTGCGGTCCCTGGAGCAGCACCCGCTGCGGGTGCGCGTCGACCTGCCGGAGCGTGCCCATGCCGAGGCGTCCCGGGTGCTGGCCCGCTTGATCCTCGCCCAGTTCAACGCGGTCGCCGCGGCCCGCGCCGACCGCTCCCTCTTCGTCTGCCTGGTCCTGGACGACGCCACCCACACCGTCACCGCCGACACCGTCCGGGGTATCCGCAGGCTGCGCTCCGTCAACGCCGGGGCGGTCCTCGCCCTGCGGACCCTGGACGACGTGCCCGAGGAACTGCACACCCCGCTGCTCGGCGCCGTCGGCTGCACCATGGCCTTCCCCGGCGTCACCACCTGGGACGGCAAACGCTTCGCCGAGGCCTGGGGCAAGGAGTGGGTGGAGGTCCGCGAGGTCGCCCAGCACGGCGTCTTCGCCGACCAGCCGCTCACCCGCGCACTGCACGCCCTGCGGAAGATGGCCACCGGCAAGGCCGTCACCACGGACGCGGTCACCGTGCGCCAGGTGGAACGGGAACGCTGGTCGGCCTCCGGGCTCGCGTACGAACTGCCGGCCGGTCACGCGGTGCTCTCCGTCACCACGGTCGACGGCGAGCACGCGCCGCCGCTCCTGGTCCGGCTGGGGGCGTGAGGGTTACCCCGAAGTAGCGGTGCGGGCGGTCCGCCCGCGGTGACGGGGAATCTGCCACCCTGGCAGAATCGATGCGAGCCGTTCATACGGGACGGCGAAATCGCCCCCTCCCAAAGGTCCCCCGATCCCCATGCCCCCCACTCTCGCCTCGCTCGTCCAGCACTCGGCGCTCAAACTCACGGTGCGTGCGGGGGCGGACCGGCTCGACGCGCCCGTGCGCTGGGCGCACGCCAGCGAGCTGGCCGATCCCGTCCCCTACATGGAGGGCGGTGAGCTGCTGCTGATCACCGCGACCAATCTCGACGCCGAGAACCCGGAGGCCATGCAGCGGTACGTGCGACGGCTGGCCGGGGCCGGAGTCGTCGGGGTCGGCTTCGCGGTCGGCGTCACCTACGACGACGTACCGCAGCCCCTGGTCGACGCCGCCGAGGAGGCCGGGCTGCCGCTGCTCGAAGTGCCGCGCCGCACCCCCTTCATCGCCATCGCCAAGGCCGTCTCCTCGGAGATCGCCGCCGATCAGTACCGGGCGGTCACCGCGGGCTTCGAAGCCCAGCGGGAGCTCACCCGGGCGGCGCTCGCCGGCGACGGACCCGGCGAACTCCTCACCCGGCTCGCCGCGCACGTCGACGGCTGGGCCGCGCTGTACGACACCTCCGGCGCCGTCGTCGCCGCCGCACCGGACTGGGCCGCGCGCCGCGCCGCCCGGCTCACGCCCGACGTGGAACGGCTGCGGGAGCGCCCGGCACCGGCCAGCGTCGTCGTCGGCGACACCGAGGACCGGGTCGAGCTCCAGTCCCTGGGCACCGGCCGAAGGGTCCGCGGCGCACTGGCCGTGGGCACCGGTTCCGCGCTCGGCACCGCGGAGCGGTACGCGGTGCACTCGGCGGTCGCCCTGCTCACCCTCACCACGGCCCGCTCCCGCTCGCTCCAGGGCGCCGAACAGCGGCTCGGCGCCGCGGTGCTGCGCATGCTGCTGGCCGGCCAGCCCGACCACGCGCGCGGCGTCGCCGGAGATCTGTACGGCGGGCTGCTCGACGCGCCCTTCCGGCTGCTCATCGCCGAGGCCGCCGAACCCTCGACCACGGCGCAGCTGGCCGAGGCCATGGAGACCGCGGCCGCCCGCTCCGGCGAGACGCTCCTGATGGTGCCCGAGGGCGAACGCCTCGTGGTGCTGGCCGCCGACGGCGGGGCCGCGGTCGCCGCCTGCGCCGCCTACGCCGACGCGCAGGAGGACGCACCGCCGCGCGAGGCGGCCGCGGAGGAGAGCGACGTGGTCGTGGGTCTCTCCGCCCCCGCCGGGCCGATCGCCGTCTCCGCCGCGTACAAGCAGGCCGAGCAGTCCCTCTCGGTGGCCCGCCGCCGCGGCAGGGCCCTGGTCGAACACGAGGAACTGGCCTCCGGCTCCGTACTGCCGCTGCTCGCGGACGACGCGGTGAGAGCCTTCGCCGACGGCATGCTGCGCGCCCTCTACGAGCACGACGCCAAGGGCCGCGGCGACCTCGTCGCCTCGCTGCGGGCGTGGCTCGCGCACCACGGCCAGTGGGACGCGGCCGCCGCCGACCTGGGCGTCCACCGGCACACCCTGCGCTACCGCATGCGCCGGGTGGAGGAGATCCTCGGCCGCTCGCTGGACGACCCGGACGTCCGCATGGAGCTGTGGCTGGCCCTCAAGGTCGCGAACCCGCCGACGGCGTCCTGAGGGCTGTCCCGCACACGTCACCCGCATCCGACAAACCGGCGTACCCCGGCACGCCTCTGCTCCATGCCGGACAAACGCCGGGCGGAGGGTGCGGCCCTACGGTGGGGACGGAACACCCACGACATCGAAGGGCCGGAACCTCCATGACCTCCACCCACGCCTTCTGGCTGGCCGGCCGCGAGGCCACCGGCGAGGAAAGCTTCGACGTCACCAACTCCTGGGACGGCCGCCTCGTCGGCACCGTCAGCGTGCCCACCGAGGCCCAGGTCGAGGAGGCCGTCGCCGCCGCTCACGCCGTGCGCGACGAGTTCGCCGCGACCCCGGCCCACGTCCGCGCCGCCGCGCTCGACCACGTGGCACGGCGCCTGACGGAGCGCACCGAGGAGATCGCCCAGGTCATCTCCGCCGAGAACGGCAAGCCCATCAAGTGGGCGCGCGGCGAGGTCGGCCGGGCCGTCTCGGTGTTCCGCTTCGCCTCCGAGGAGGCCCGTCGCTTCAACAGCGGTGACGCCCAGCGCCTGGACACCGACGCCGGCGGCACCGGCCGCCTCGGCCTGACCCGCCGCTTCCCGCGCGGCACGGTCCTCGGCATCGCACCCTTCAACTTCCCGCTGAACCTGAGCGCCCACAAGGTCGCCCCGGCCATCGCCGTCGGCGCCCCGATCATCCTGAAGCCGGCCCCGGCCACCCCGATCTCGTCCCTGATCCTGGGCGAGCTGCTGGCCGAGACCGACCTGCCGGCCGGATCCTGGTCCGTGCTGACGGTCCCCAACGACCGGATGCCCGCCCTCGTCCAGGACGAGCGGCTGCCCGTGATCTCGTTCACCGGCTCCGCCCCGGTCGGCTACTCGATCATGGACTCGGTGCCGCGCAAGCACTGCACCCTGGAGCTCGGCGGCAACGGCGCCGCGGTCGTCCTCGGCGACTACGCCTCCGAGAAGGACCTGGACTGGGCCGCGACCCGCATCGCGACCTTCTCCAACTACCAGGGCGGCCAGTCCTGCATCTCGGTGCAGCGCGTCATCGCGGACGCCGCGGTCTACGACCGGCTGCTGCCGAAGATCGTCGCCGCCGTCGAGGCCCAGGTCACCGGCGACCCGTCCGACGCCACCACCGACGTCGGCCCGCTCGTCGACGAGAACGCCGCCAAGCGCGTCGAGTCCTGGGTCGACGAGGCCGTGCAGGCCGGCGCCCAGCTGCTCGCCGGCGGCAAGCGTGACGGGGCGACCTACGCGCCGACCGTCCTCGCCGACCTCCCCGACGGCGTCACCCTCTCCCACGAGGAGGTCTTCGGACCGGTCCTCTCGGTGCAGAAGGTGGACGGCGAGGCCGCGGCCTTCGCCTCCGTCAACTCCTCCAAGTACGGCCTCCAGGCAGGCGTGTTCACCCACGACCTGCAGACCGCCTTCCGCGCCCACCGCGCCCTGGAGGTCGGCGGCGTGATCATCGGCGACGTCCCCTCGTACCGCGCGGACCAGATGCCGTACGGCGGCGCCAAGCAGTCCGGCGTCGGCCGCGAGGGCGTGCGCTACGCCATGGACGACTACACCTACGAGCGCGTCCTGGTCCTCACCGGCCTCGCGCTGTAGGACGCGGACGAACGGCTGGGGCCCCACTGTGCGGGGGGCTCCAGCCGTTTCCGCATGCCGCACGCGACAGCGGGCACTGGAGTGGTGGCCGACCCGATCGGCGCCCCGGGGCTGGTGAGGGCGACCGGAATCGGGTACATACGGACGAGTAGAGCCGACAGGTGCACAAGGGCCCAACGCCCCCGGACCTGCCGGATCCGCCCATCCGACGAAGCGGCGAGGTGAGCTCCTCATGTCCGCACCATCCGCACAACGACCGTCCGCACCGCGGACCACGCCCAAGGTCACCGAGCGCGAAGCGCGACAGGTGGCCGAGGAGGCGCGCGAGCAGGACTGGCGCAAACCCAGTTTCGCCAAGGAACTCTTCCTGGGCCGCTTCCGGCTCGACCTGATCCACCCGCACCCGCTGCCCGCCGCCGAGGACGTCCGGCGCGGCGAGGAGTTCCTCGCCCGGCTCCGCGCGTTCTGCGAGACCAGCATCGACAGCGCCCTGATCGAGCGCGAGGCCAGGATCCCCGACGAGGTGGTCAACGGCCTCAAGGAGCTCGGCGCGCTGGGCATGAAGATCGACGTGAAGTACGGCGGCCTCGGGCTGACGCAGGTCTACTACAACAAGGCCCTCGCCCTGGTCGGCTCCGCCAGCCCGTCGATCGGCGCCCTCCTCTCCGCGCACCAGTCCATCGGGGTCCCGCAGCCCCTGAAGATCTTCGGCAGCCAGGAGCAGAAGGACACCTTCCTGCCCCGGCTGGCCCGTACCGACATCTCCGCGTTCCTGCTCACCGAGCCGGACGTCGGCTCCGACCCGGCCCGGCTCGCCACCACGGCCGTCCCGGACGGGGACGACTACGTCCTCGACGGCGTGAAGCTGTGGACGACCAACGGCGTCGTCGCGGACCTCCTGGTCGTCATGGCGCGGGTACCGAAGGCGGAGGGCCGCAAGGGCGGCATCACGGCCTTCGTCGTCGAGGCCGACGCCCCGGGCATCACCGTGGAACACCGCAACGCGTTCATGGGCCTGCGCGGGCTGGAGAACGGCGTCACCCGCTTCCACCAGGTGCGCGTCCCCGCCGCGAACCGCATCGGCCCCGAGGGCGCCGGTCTCAAGATCGCACTCACCACCCTCAACACCGGCCGGCTCTCCCTGCCCGCCATGTGCGTCGGCTCCGGGAAATGGTGTCTGAAGATCGCCCGCGAGTGGTCGGCCGTCCGCGAGCAGTGGGGCCGCCCCGTCGCCCGGCACGAGGCGGTCGGCGCCAAGATCTCCTTCATCGCCGCGACCACCTTCGCCCTCGAAGCCGTCGTCGACCTCTCCTCCCAGATGGCCGACGAGGACCGCAACGACATCAGGATCGAGGCGGCGCTCGCCAAGCTGTACGGCTCCGAGATGGGCTGCCTGATGGCCGACGAACTGGTCCAGATCCGCGGCGGCCGCGGCTTCGAGACCGCGGAGTCCCTCGCCGCCCGCGGCGAACGGGCCGTCCCCGCCGAGCAGATGCTCCGCGACATGCGGATCAACCGGATCTTCGAGGGCTCGACGGAGATCATGCACCTGCTGATCGCCCGCGAGGCCGTCGACGCCCACCTCAAGGTCGCCGGCGACATCATCGACCCCGACAAGCCGCTCTCCGCCAAGGCCAGGGCCGGTGCGAACGCGGCCGGGTTCTACGCGAAGTGGCTGCCGAAACTGGTCGCCGGACCCGGGCAGCTCCCGCGCACCTACGGGGAGTTCCACCCCGCGGGCCACCCCGACCTCTCCGCCCACCTGCGCTACGCCGAACGATCCTCCCGCAAGCTGGCCCGCTCCACCTTCTACGCCATGTCCCGGTGGCAGGGCCGGATGGAGACCAAGCAGGGCTTCCTCGGCAGGATCGTCGACATCGGCGCGGAACTCTTCGCGATGAGTGCCGCCTGCGTCCGGGCCGAACTCCTGCGCGGCGAGGGCGACCACGGCCGCGAGGCGTACCAGCTCGCCGACACCTTCTGCCGCCAGTCCCGCATCCGGGTCGAGGAACTCTTCACCCGGCTCTGGTCCAACACCGACGACCTCGACCGCAAGGTGGTCGACGGTGTCCTCTCGGGCACGTACACCTGGCTGGAGGAGGGCATCGTCGACCCGAGCGGCGACGGCCCGTGGATCGCCGACGCCACCCCCGGCCCCTCGGACCGGGAGAACGTCCACCGGCCGATCCGCTGAGCCCGTGAAGCCGGAACGGCGGGGCGCGTCCACCCGGTGGACGCGCCCCGCCGCCGCGCGGACGGCACGGCAGGATGAGGACTCGTGACCGTCATCCATGTCCCCGGTTCCAAGTCCGTCACCGCGCGCGCCCTGTTCCTGGCCGCCGCCGCGCACGGCACCAGCACCCTCGTACGTCCGCTGCGCTCGGACGACACCGAGGGCTTCGCCGAAGGGCTCACCGCCCTGGGCTACGAGGTGGTGCGGGAGGCGGACGCCTGGCACCTCACGGGCCGGCCCTCCGGGCCCGGCGCCGCCGAGGCCGACGTCTACTGCCGGGACGGCGCGACGACCGCCCGGTTCCTGCCGACCCTCGCGGCGGCCGGCGCCCGCGGCAGCTTCCGCTTCGACGCCTCCGCCCAGATGCGCCGCCGCCCGCTCGCCCCGCTCACCGAGGCGCTGCGCACCCTCGGTGTCGACCTCGTCCACGAGGACGCCGAGGGCCACCACCCGCTGCGCATCGAGGCCGCCGGCATCAAGGGCGGCGAACTGACCCTGGACGCCGGGCAGTCCAGCCAGTACCTCACCGCGCTGCTGATGCTCGGACCGCTGACCGCGGAAGGGCTCCGGATCACCGTCACCGATCTGGTGTCGGCGCCGTACATCGAGATCACCCTGGCGATGATGCGCAGCTTCGGCGCCGAGGTCACCCGCGAGGGCCCCGACGGCACCGTCTTCTCGGTGCCGCCCGGCGGCTACCGGGCCACCTCCTACCCCGTCGAGCCCGACGCCTCCACCGCGAGCTACTTCTTCGCCGCGGCCGCCCTCACCGGTCGCGAGGTCACCGTTCCCGGCCTCGGACAGGGCGCCCTCCAGGGCGATCTGCGGTTCACCGACGTCCTGCGCCGCATGGGCGCCGAGGTGCGCACCACGGCCGACGCCACCACGGTCCGCTCCACCGGCCGCCTCACCGGCATCACGGTCAACATGCGCGACATCTCCGACACCATGCCGACGCTGGCCGGCATCGCCCCCTTCGCCTCGGGCCCGGTCCGCATCGAGGACGTCGGCAACACCCGCGTGAAGGAGTGCGACCGGCTGGAGGCGTGCGCGCGGAACCTGCGCCGGATGGGCGTCACGGTCACCACCGGACCCGACTGGATCGAGATCCTGCCGGGCACCCCGGAGCCCGTCGAGATCGAGACCCACGGCGACCACCGCATCGTCATGTCGTTCGCCGTCACCGGCCTGCGCACCCCCGGCATCACCTTCGACGACCCGGGCTGCGTACGGAAGACCTTCCCCGGCTTCCACGAGGCGTTCGCCGGATTCGCCGGTCTCCCCGACGGACGGACCCCGGCCGGTACGGGGCGATAGGCTCCGCGGCATGATCTCCGCCGCCGACGTGCTGTCCGTCCTCACGCTCCTGCGCGAGGCCGGCGCCGACGTCGTGATCGCCGGCGGCTGGGGCATCGACGCCCTGACCGGCGAGGAGACCCGCGCCCACGGGGATCTCGATCTGCTGCACCGCGAAGAGCAGGAACCGGCCGTGGTCGCCGCGCTGACGGCGGCCGGCTGGGCCCAGACCCTGGACCGGCGTCCCGTGCGCTTCGTCCTCAGCCACCCCTCCGGGTCCGACCTCGACCTGCATCCGCTGCGGTTCGCCCCCGACGGGTCGGCGGTCCAGTCGTCGCCCGACCCGCGGGAGCCGTTCCACTACCCGGCGGAGTGCTTCGTCACCGGCACCATCGGCGGGACACCGGTGCGCTGTCTCTCGGCGCGGCAGCAGATCGACTTCCACCAGGGGTACGAGCCCCGCCCGCAGGACCTGCACGACATGGCGCAGCTCCGGCGGGCGTTCGGCGTGACCACGCACTTCTGACCACCAGCACATCGGCACACCAGGGGATTGGGGACAGGCATGCACGGGGTGAGGTACCAGCGGCGCCGATGGCGCGGGATCGCGGCCACCGGGATCGCGGCCGCGACGCTCCTGGGCGCGACCGCCTGCGGCGGTGACGACGGCGGCCGGGCCGCGGCGGACCAGGACGCCAAGGCGTCCGCGGCGCCCTCGGCGAAGCCCGCTCCCGGGGCCCTCGACGAGGCCCGGCTCAAGGCCGCCTCGTTCACCGACGGTGAGAAGGTCGGCCCGTACACGGCCTCCGAGTACGTACTCGACGGGCCGCTCGGCGACGCGTACACCGCCGCCCCGACCGGCTGCCAGCCGCTCGTCAGCCTCGCCGGCGAGGTCAGCGACCCCGACCCGGCCGCCCAGGTGCAGCGCAAGGTCGACGTCCCGGACGAGATGCTCGGCCTCACCGTCGACGTCACCCTGCGCAGCTACGGGAACGGCGGCGCGGCCACCGTCATGAAGGCCCTCGGCACGGCGGGGCGGGACTGCGCCGGCGGATTCACCGAGGAGCGGGCCGTGGCCCGCGCGAAGTACCTCAAGGCCGAACCCGCCGAGGCACCCGCCTTCGCCGCCGAAGCCGACGAGTCGAAGGCGTACCGCTTCACCATCCTCGACGTGAAGGGGAAGGAGAAGCTGTACGAGTACCTCACCGTGGTCCGCTCCGGCTCCACCACCCTCGCCTTCCGTGCGGAGATCACCGGCACGAAGGACATCGGCGGAGTGCCGCCGGAGGTCATGGCCGCCCAGTGGGCGAAGTTCCGTGCGGCGAAGGGCTGAGACCGTGATGAGCGAACAGTCGGCACGCGGCGCGAGGGACGCCCTGTCCACACGCACAGCGGATGCGGCAACAATGGGGGGCATGAGCGAAAGCCCCGCCCCACTCGCCGACCCGCACCTCGTCTTCGACGCCGTGGAAGGCCGCCGGGATCTCGTCATCCTCGGCTCCACCGGGTCCATCGGCACCCAGGCCATCGACCTGGTGCTGCGCAACCCCGACCGCTTCCGCGTCACCGCGCTCTCCGCGGCGGGCGGCCGGGTCGCCCTCCTCGCCGAGCAGGCCCGCCGTCTCGGCGTGCGCACGGTCGCCGTCGCCTCTCCCGAGGCGGTGCCCGCCCTGCGCGAGGCGCTGCGCGCGGAGTACGGGGCGGGGGAGCAGCCGCCCGAGATCCTGGCCGGACCCGACGCCGCCACGGAACTGGCCGGCAGCGACTGCCACACCGTGCTGAACGGGATCACCGGCTCGATCGGCCTCGCCCCCACCCTGGCCGCGCTCAAGGCGGGCCGCACCCTGGCGCTGGCCAACAAGGAGTCGCTGATCGTCGGCGGGCCGCTGGTCAAGGCGCTCGCCGCCCCCGGGCAGATCATCCCGGTCGACTCCGAGCACGCCGCGCTGTTCCAGGCGCTCGCGTCCGGCAAGCGCGCCGACGTGCGCAAGCTCGTCGTCACCGCGTCGGGCGGCCCGTTCCGGGGACGTACCAGGAGCGAGCTCGCGGACGTCACGAAGGACCAGGCGCTCGCGCACCCGACCTGGGCGATGGGCCCGGTCATCACGATCAACTCGGCCACCCTGGTCAACAAGGGTCTCGAGGTCATCGAGGCGCACCTCCTCTACGACATCCCGTTCGACCGGATCGAGGTCGTGGTCCACCCCCAGTCGTACGTTCACTCCATGGTGGAGTTCACCGACGGGTCCACCCTCGCCCAGGCCACCCCGCCCGACATGCGCGGACCGATCGCCATCGGCCTCGGCTGGCCGCAGCGCGTCCCGGACGCGGCCCCCGCCTTCGACTGGTCGAAGGCCTCGGCCTGGGAGTTCTTCCCGCTCGACACCGAGGCCTTCCCGTCCGTCGGGCTCGCCCGGCACGTGGGCACGCTGGGCGGCACCGCACCGGCGGTGTTCAACGCGGCGAACGAGGAGTGCGTGGCGGCCTTCCTCGACGGACGGCTGGCGTTCAACGGCATCATGGACACGGTGACGGCCGTGGTCGCCGAACACGGAACGCCTCCGGCGGGAACTTCGCTGACGGTCGCGGACGTCCTTGAAGCGGAGGCCTGGGCACGGACCCGGGCCCGGGAACTCTCGGCCAAGGCCACCGCGGAGGCACGCGCATGAGCATGACGACGATCCTGCTGACGATTCTCGGCATCGCGGTCTTCGCCTTCGGCCTGCTGTTCTCGATCGCGTGGCACGAGCTGGGCCACCTGTCGACCGCCAAGCTCTTCGGCATCCGCGTCCCGCAGTACATGGTCGGCTTCGGCCCGACCATCTGGTCGCGGAAGAAGGGCGACACGGAGTACGGCATCAAGGCCATTCCGGCCGGCGGCTACATCCGCATGATCGGGATGTTCCCGCCGGGACCGGACGGACGGCTGGAGGCACGGTCCACCTCGCCGTGGCGCGGCATGATCGAGGACGCCAGGTCCGCCGCCTTCGAGGAGCTTGAGCCGGGCGACGAGAAGCGCCTCTTCTACACGCGCAAGCCGTGGAAGCGCGTGATCGTCATGTTCGCCGGACCGTTCATGAACCTGGTCCTGGCCGTGGCGATCTTCCTCGGTGTGGCCATGACCTTCGGATTCCAGACCCAGACGACCGATGTCGCCGGCGTCCAGAAGTGCGTGATCTCCCAGAGCGAGAAGCGGGAGACCTGCAAGGCGTCCGACCCGGTCTCGCCCGCGCAGGCCGCAGGCCTGAAGGTCGGCGACAAGATCGTCGCCTTCAACGGCCAGAAGATCGACGAGTGGTCCACCCTCTCCGACCGGATCCGCGACACCATCGGCCCCGCCACCATCACGGTCCAGCGCGACGGGCAGGAGAAGACCCTCCACGCCGTGCTCAAGAAGAACGCCGTGGCGCAGAAGGACTCCGACGGCGAGGTGGTCCCGGGGAAGTTCGTCTCCGCCGGCTACCTCGGCTTCGCGGCGCAGACGGAGATCGTCCCGCTCTCCTTCGGTGACTCGGTCGTCCGCATGGGCGACATGATCGAGAACGGCGTCGATTCGATCATCGCGCTGCCGTCCAAGATCCCGGCCCTGTGGGACGCGGCCTTCGACGGCGGCGAGCGCGCGGACGACTCCCCGGTGGGCGTCGTCGGCGCGGCCAGGATCGGCGGCGAGGTGATGACGCTGGACGTGCCGGCGCAGAACCAGATCGCGATGATGCTGTTCCTGCTGGCCGGCTTCAACCTCTCGCTGTTCCTCTTCAACATGCTGCCGCTGCTGCCGCTCGACGGCGGTCATATCGCGGGGGCCCTGTGGGAGGCGCTGCGGCGGAACGCGGCGCGGCTCTTCAAGCGCCCCGACCCGGGCCCGTTCGACGTGGCGAAGCTGATGCCGGTCGCCTACGTGGTCGCCGGTGTGTTCATCTGCTTCACCCTGCTCGTCCTGGTCGCCGACGTCGTCAACCCGGTCAAGATCTCCTGACCCGTCCCACACGAACGCCTTATGTACCCCGAGTGACGGCCGGTACGCACGATGCGTCCGGGAGCCCACATTTTGAGTGGGCCCCGGACGCGGTGTGCCCCACGCCGTGCTCGGTGCCGTAACCTCGAAGGCCGGAGCCCGCCGAACTCGGGACCTTGATCCACACCTTGGGGATGCTCAGCGCATGACTGCGATTTCTCTCGGAATGCCCACCGTTCCGACCCAGCTCGCCGTACGGCGGGTCAGCCGCAAGATCCAGGTCGGGTCGGTGGCGGTCGGTGGGGACGCGCCGGTCTCGGTGCAGTCGATGACGACGACGCGTACGTCGGACATCGGTGCGACGTTGCAGCAGATCGCGGAGCTGACGGCGTCGGGCTGTCAGATCGTGCGGGTGGCGTGTCCGACGCAGGACGACGCGGACGCGCTCGCGACGATCGCCTCGAAGTCGCAGATCCCGGTGATCGCGGACATCCACTTCCAGCCGAAGTACGTGTTCGCGGCGATCGATGCCGGGTGCGCGGCGGTGCGGGTGAACCCCGGGAACATCAAGCAGTTCGACGACAAGGTCAAGGAGATCGCGCGGGCGGCGAACGACGCCGGCACGCCGATCCGGATCGGCGTCAACGCCGGTTCGCTCGACGCGCGGCTGCTGAAGAAGTACGGCAAGGCGACGCCCGAGGCCCTGGTGGAGTCTGCGCTGTGGGAGGCGTCCCTCTTCGAGGAGCACGGCTTCCGGGACATCAAGATCTCCGTCAAGCACAACGACCCGGTCGTGATGGTGAACGCCTACCGGCAGCTCGCCGCGCAGTGCGACTACCCGCTGCACCTGGGCGTGACCGAGGCAGGCCCCGCCTTCCAGGGCACGATCAAGTCGGCCGTCGCCTTCGGCGCCCTGCTCAGCGAGGGCATCGGCGACACGATCCGCGTCTCGCTCTCCGCGCCGCCGGCCGAGGAGGTCAAGGTCGGACTCCAGATCCTGGAGTCGCTGAACCTGAAGCAGCGGCGGCTGGAGATCGTGTCCTGCCCGTCGTGCGGCCGTGCGCAGGTCGACGTGTACAAGCTCGCCGATCAGGTGAGCGCGGGCCTCGACGGCATGGAGGTGCCGCTGCGCGTCGCCGTGATGGGCTGTGTCGTCAACGGTCCCGGTGAGGCCCGTGAGGCCGACCTGGGTGTGGCGTCCGGCAACGGCAAGGGCCAGATCTTCGTCAAGGGCGAGATCATCAAGACGGTGCCCGAGTCGAAGATCGTCGAGACCCTCATCGAAGAAGCCCTCAAGATCGCCGAACAGATGGAGAAGGACGGCGTCGCCTCCGGCGAGCCCGAGGTCTCGATCAGCTGATCCCATGACACCCACGACAGCGCCCCGCCGGAGGAACACTCCCCGCGGGGCGCTGCTCGTGAGCGAGGTCACCGCCCTCCGCGGAAGCTGTTCACGGCCACGAGCGGCGCCTCCGGGCCTCTTTGGGTACAGTGCGGAAATCAGCAGACCGCATGGTGAGGCCCCCTCGTGTTGACGCAGACCACCACCCGGGTCCTCGAACCCAGCGACCTCGGCGCCGCCCTCGCGGTGCTGGAGAGCGAACCCGTAGCGAACGCCTTCGTGACCTCCAGGGTCCAGATCGCAGGCCTCGACCCCTGGCGCCTCGGCGGCGAGATGTGGGGCTGGTACGCGGACGGGCAGCTGCGCTCCCTCTGCTACTCGGGAGCCAATCTCGTCCCCATCTGCGCCACCCCCGAAGCCGTCCGGGCCTTCGCCGACCGCGCCCGCAGGGCCGGCCGCCGCTGTTCCTCGATCGTCGGCCCAGCCGAGCCCACCGCACAGCTGTGGCGGCTCCTCGAACCGGGCTGGGGGCCGGCCAGGGAGGTCCGCGCCAACCAGCCGCTCATGGTGACCGAGAGCCCCTCCGACACCGTGGCAGCCGACCCGCTGGTCCGCCGCGTCCGCAAGGACGAGATGGACGTCCTCATGCCGGCCTGCGTGGCCATGTTCACCGAGGAGGTCGGCATCTCCCCCCTCGCGGGCGACGGCGGACTCCTCTACCAGGCCCGCGTCGCCGAGCTCATCGGCGCCGGCCGCTCCTTCGCCCGGATCGAGGACGGCAAGGTCGTCTTCAAGGCGGAGATCGGCGCCACCACCGCCCAGGCCTGCCAGATCCAGGGCGTCTGGGTCGCCCCGGAGTTCCGCGGCCGCGGCCACTCCGAGACCGGCATGGCGGCCGTCCTGCGCTACGCGCTCGCCGATGTCGCGCCGATCGTCAGCCTGTACGTGAACGACTACAACACCCCCGCGCGCAAGGCCTACCGCCGCATCGGCTTCCGCGAGACCGGCGCGTTCATGAGCGTGCTGTTCTGACCCGGCAGCGGACAGTGCCGGCCCGTACCCCGCACCCCGCCACGGACAGTAGGGTCGGCTCATGGCAGCAGCTTCCGGGGACGGCCCCCACACCTCCAGCGTCCGGATCGGACCGATCGATCTCGCCGCCCGCGTGGACGAGGCGCTCGCCGTACAGGCCGTCGCCTTCGGTCTTGGCCCCGAAGAGATCGAAGTGCGCCGCCACATCGTCCTCAGACACCTCGACCACCCCTGCGCCCGCGCCCTCGGCGCCATGACCGCCGGCGGCGACCTCGTCGGCTTCGTCTACGGCATGCCCAACGAGCGCGGCCACTGGTGGTCCACCGTCGTCGAGCCCTGTCTGCGGGCCACCGGCTCGGAGGGCTGGCTCGACGACTCCTTCGTGATCACCGAGCTCCACGTCCTGCCGGAGTACCAGAACCGCGGCATCGGCCGCACCCTGATCACCACCATCACCGACGGCGTCGGGCAGCCCCGGTCCATCCTCTCGGCGATCGACACGGAGAGCCCGGCCCGCGGTCTGTACCGCTCGCTCGGCTACCGGGACCTGGCCCGCCAGGTGCATTTCCCCAGCGCGCCGATGCCGTACGCGGTCATGGGAGCACCACTTCCACTGCTCCGCCCCGGGCATCCCTGAGCGAATCGATTTCCGCCCGCCCCCGCCGCCCGGCTAACCTCCTGCACATCACCCTTCCGAGCAGGAGTTCATCATGGCCCAGGTCCAGCGCATGTCCCGATTGATGATCAAGACACTGCGCGACGACCCGGCGGACGCCGAGACGCTCAACCACAAGCTCCTCGTCCGCGCCGGTTACGTACGCCGCACCGCGGCCGGCATCTGGTCCTGGCTGCCGCTCGGCAAGAAGGTCCTGGAGAACATCACCCGCGTCGTCCGCGAGGAGATGGACGCCATCGGCGGCCAGGAGGTCCTGCTCCCCGCGCTGCTCCCCAAGGAGGCGTACGAGGCGAGCGGCCGCTACGACGAGTACGGCGACCTGCTCTTCCGGCTCCAGGACCGCAAGGGCGCCGACTACCTCCTCGGCCCGACGCACGAAGAGGTCTTCACCCAGGTCGTCAAGGACATGTGCTCGTCCTACAAGGACCTGCCCGTGATCCTCTACCAGATCCAGACCAAGTACCGCGACGAGGCCCGCCCCCGCGCCGGCGTGCTGCGCGGCCGCGAGTTCCAGATGAAGGACTCGTACTCCTTCGACACCACCGACGAGGGTCTCGCCGAGGCGTACCAGCTGCACCGCGGCGCCTACATCCGGATCTTCGAGCGGCTCGGCCTCGACCACCGCATCGTCTCCGCGGTCTCCGGTGCCATGGGCGGCTCCGCGTCCGAGGAGTTCCTCGCCCCGGCGCCCGCCGGTGAGGACACCTTCGTCGACTGTCCGAACTGCGACTACGCCGCCAACACCGAGGCCGTGACGTTCAACGCCACCCCGGCCGACGGCTCGGCGACCGGCCCCGTCGAGGAGCTGGACACCCCCGACACCCCGACCATCGAGACCCTCGCCGCCCACCTCGGCGTCCCGGCCTCCGCCACCCTGAAGAACCTCCTGGTCAAGGTCGACGGCGAGATCGTGGCCGTGGGCGTGCCCGGCGACCGCGAGGTCGACCTCGGCAAGCTCGGCGAGCACCTCACCCCCGCCGTCGTCGAGCTCGTCACCGCCGAGGACTTCGTGGGCCGCCCCGACCTGGTCCGCGGCTACGTCGGCCCGCAGGGTCTGGAGAAGGTCCGCTACATCGCCGACCCCCGCGTCGCCGCCGGCACCGCCTGGATCACGGGTGCCAACAAGGAGGGCAAGCACGCGAAGAACGTCGTCGCGGGCCGCGACTTCGAGGTCGACGACTACCTCGACGTCGTCGTCGTCGAGGCGGGCGACCCCTGCCCCAAGTGCGGCACCGGCCTCCAGGTGGACCGCGCCATCGAGATCGGCCACATCTTCCAGCTCGGCCGCAAGTACGCCGACATCTTCTCCCTCGACGTCCTCGGCCAGCAGGGCAAGCCGGTCCGCGTCACGATGGGCTCCTACGGCATCGGCGTCTCCCGCGCGGTGGCCGCCCTCGCCGAGCAGACCGCCGACGACAAGGGCCTGTGCTGGCCCCGCGAGATCGCCCCGGCCGATGTGCACGTCGTCGCCGCGGGCAAGGCGCTCCAGACCGAGCTGGCCCTCGACGTCTCCGAGAAGCTGAACGCGGCCGGCCTGCGCGTCCTGGTCGACGACCGCCCGGGCATCTCGCCCGGCGTCAAGTTCACCGACTCCGAGCTCATCGGCGTCCCGAAGATCCTGGTCGCCGGCCGCCGCTCGGCCGAGGGCGTCCTGGAGCTGAAGGACCGTCGCACCGGCGAGCGCGAGGAGCTCACGGTCGACGAGGCGATCGCCCGCCTCACCGAGCAGGGCTGACCGCCCGGCCACATGCCGAAGGGCCCCGCACGGAGATCCGTGCGGGGCCCTTCGGCATGCGCGGCGGCTACAGCCAGCCGGCGAACTCCAGTGTCACTTCGCCCTCCTCGCGGCGCCCCGCCGCGAGCGCCCGGGTGCCCGACTCCACCGCGCGGAACAGCGTCCAGCCGTGCAGCCGGTCGTGGTTCACGTCCAGCGCCTCCGCGAGCTTCTTGACCCGGCGCCGGGCCGTCACCGCACCGCCGGGCGAGGCGATCAGGTCCTCGACCCGGTCCCGCACCAGCCGCGCCAGATCGTAGGCGCGTTCGCCGACGACCGGCTCGGGACCGACCGTCAGCCAGGGCGCGCGCTCGCCCGAGAGCACCTTGCTCTGGCGGAAGTTGCCGTGCAGCAGCAGGGTCTCCGGGGAGTCCGCGAGGAGCTCCTCGCGCGCCGCCAGAGCCGCTGAGACCAGGGGCTCCAGCACCGGATCGGCCGCCGCGGCGGCCTGCATCGGGGCGGTCCGCAGCCCGGTCCGCCCGGCGACCGTCTCGAACGCGTGCCCCTCGGGCGGATCGACCCAGAGCCGCCGCACCGTCCCGGCCGCCTCCAGCAGCGCCTTCGCCTCCGGCAGCGAACGCAGCGACACCTCCGGGTGCAGCCGCTCCAGCAGCAGCGCCTCACCGGAGTCCGCCCCGTCCGGGGGGCTGGCCAGCCGCACCGCACCCCAGCCGTTCCAGTGCGCCAGCGCCGCACGCTCCAGCTCCGGCGCCGCCCCGGCCGGGGAGAGCTTCAGCGCCGCCGGGGTGCCGTCGGCGTCCCGGACCAGCAGGACCAGGCTGCTGCGCCCGCCCGGGGCGGCGACCCGTTCCACGGTCAGCTCCCGGCCGGCCGCGGTGAGCGCCCGCTCGGTCAGTCCGGGGAGCCGCGCGAGCCATTCCCCGGCGGCCGTATCCCCGTACGACTCGCCGAGCGCTCGCACCAGACGCTGCGGCGGTTCAAAACCCATACGTGCCGTGTTCCCTTTCAGAGCTTCTCTCAGTGCGTCGCGCCGGTACCGGCCTTCGCATCGGACCCGGCCTTCGCGCCGGCCCCGGCCGTCTCGTCCTTCCCGGCCGTCCCGCCGACGAGCGACCCGTCGGCGGCCCGCTCGGCGAGCCCGGGAAAGGGTACGCCGCTGCCGCGCCACCGGACGGCCCGCACCGCGGCCTCCCGCAGCGCGTCCGCCGCCGACCGCCGCAACGGCCCCTCCGAGGCCCGTACGAGGTCGGAGTAGACGTCCGCGACCCGGTCCTCCAGCACCGCGGCGAGCCGCACGGCCGCGGCCGCGTCCGGTACCGCGAACGGCAGAGCGTACGCGGGACCCGATGCCACCGGTTCACCGCCCAGGTCACGCACCGTCCGCACCAGCGCGTCGCGCCGGGCCCGGTGCGCGTGGTGCGCCGCGGTGGCCTCGGCACGGCGGGCTGCGGCGACCCGGCCGCCGGCGACCCCGTACCCGTACACGGCGGCGTGTTCGGCGGCCAGCGCCGCCTGTGCGGCCTTCAGCGTTGCGTCGTCGCTCATGCCCGCGTCTCCTTGGCCAGTTCGGTCAGCAGATAGGCGTGGGCGGAGGCGGCCGCGGCGACCGAGGCGAGCAGCCGGGCGAGTTCGGGCGGGGCCTTCAGCAGCGCCTCGGTGTGCGAGGCCGCGGCACGCCGCTCCGCGGCCGCCAGCTCCCGGACCGCCGCGGCGGCGTCCCCGGTGCCGGGGCGCGTGCGGACGAAGCCGAGCGAGCCGCCGCCGCCCTTGCCTAGAGCGGTGAGGTGGGCGCGGACGGCGTCACGCAGCGGAGCGAGTCCGGCCGCGGTCGCCGGATGGTCCCGGGCCACCTGCTCGTACCCGGCGAACAGTGAGGCGCTCACTCCCGCGGCCGCCGACCGCAGTGAGGCCTCCGCCCGGTCGGCCGACGAGCGGTCGGCCGCGGTCCGTGCGCCGGCCCGGGCGGAACCCCGGCTTCCGGAGCTCTCGTCATCGCCACCGCTCCCGCAGCCGGCCAGCACCGCCCCCATGGCGATCGCTCCCGTCGCGGTGAGCGCGCCCCTGCGCGTCGTCCCCGTGCGCCGCACTTGTTCTCCTTCGGGCCTGGACCTGTTGTGACTGGATCTGTCCGGAAGTGATCACCGTTGGCGAGCGTACCCGCGCCCAGGGGGCCGGCGGACAGCAACACCCCTTGGGACCGGATACCCTTTGACCAGACACGCGACGATCCCCACAACAGCACACGCGGCCGAGGAGTCACCCGGATGAGCACCACCCAGAGCGAGAGGCTGCGCGGGCTGGTAGAACCGCTCGTCAGCGCCGAGCAGCTGGATCTGGAAGAGATCGAGGTGTCCCGGGCAGGCCGTCGCCGGGTGCTGCGGATCATCGTGGATTCCGAGGAGGGCGTGGAGCTCGACGCCTGTGCGGATCTGAGCCGCGCGATCTCCGCCAGGCTCGACGAGACCGACGCGATGGGCGAGGACGAGTACGTCCTGGAGGTCAGCTCTCCCGGTGCCGACCGTCCGCTGACGGAGCACCGCCACTACGTACGTGCCACGGGCCGGCTGGCCAGGATCACGCCGAACGAGGGCGCCGAGCTGGTGGCCCGCATCATCGCGGTCGACGAAGAGGGCCTCGATCTCGAGGTGCCGGGCGTCAAGGGCCGCAAGCCCACCTCCCGCCGGATCGCCTTCGCCGACATCGCCAAGGCGCGCGTGGAGCTGGAATTCAACCGCAAGGACAAGAAGGAAGAGGAGGCGTAGCCGTGGACATCGATGTGAAGCTTCTGAAGGGCTTGGCGCAGGACAAGGAGATCCCGTTCGACGTGCTCGTCGAGGCGATCGAGTCGGCCCTCCTCATCGCGTACCACCGCACCGACGGCAGCCACCGCAGGGCCCGCGTGGAGCTGGACGAGCGCGGCCACGTGACGGTGTGGGCGAAGGAGGACCCGGCCGATCTGGAGGAGGGCCAGGAGCCCAAGGAGTTCGACGACACCCCGTCGGGCTTCGGCCGGATCGCCGCGACCACCGCCAAGCAGGTCATCCTCCAGCGTCTGCGCGACGCCGAGGACGACCGGACGTTCGGCGAGTACGCGGGCCACGAGGGCGATGTCGTCACCGGCGTCGTCCAGCAGGGCAAGGACCCGAAGAACGTCCTGGTCGACATCGGCAAGCTGGAAGCCATCCTGCCGGTGCAGGAGCAGGTGCCCGGCGAGGAGTACACGCACGGCCTGCGGCTGCGCACCTACGTCGTCCGCGTCGCCAAGGGTGTCCGCGGCCCGTCCGTGACGCTGTCGCGGACCCACCCCAGCCTCGTGAAGAAGCTCTTCGCGCTGGAGGTCCCGGAGATCGCCGACGGTTCCGTCGAGATCTGCGCGATCGCCCGCGAGGCCGGCCACCGCACCAAGATCGCGGTCCGCTCCACCCGTTCCGGTCTCAACGCCAAGGGCGCCTGCATCGGTCCGATGGGCGGACGTGTGCGCAATGTCATGGCCGAGCTGCACGGCGAGAAGATCGACATCGTGGACTGGTCGGACGACCCGGCCGAGATGGTCGCCAACGCGCTGTCCCCCGCACGGGTGAGCGAGGTCGAGGTCGTTGACCTCGGAGCGCGCTCCGCCCGGGTCACCGTGCCCGACTACCAGCTGTCGCTGGCGATCGGCAAGGAGGGCCAGAACGCCCGCCTGGCCGCCCGCCTGACGGGCTGGCGCATCGACATCCGCCCGGACACCGAGACCGACGCCGAGCGCGATGTCGCGGACCGCGAGCGGGCCGAGCGGGCCCGGGAGCGCTCCGAGCGGCGCTGACCCGACGGGGGATCGCGGCGCGGATCGCACTGCGCCGCGGACCTGGGCCGGAGCACTCCGGCCACCGGTCCGGCAGGGCCGACCAGGAATAGATCGAGGCGGCGCGCCGCTGAGATCACGACAACATCCGTTCGATTTTTGCCCCAAAGGGGTGAGGTCGGTACGGGGAGGTAGACTTAAACGTGTCTGGCCGGACGCAAGCCCGCGCTTGCCCCGAGCGCACCTGTGTGGGATGCCGGGAGCGGGCGGTCAAGAGCGAGCTGCTGCGCATCGTGGCGGACGGGGACGCATGCGTCCCCGATCCACGCGGTACGCTGCCCGGCCGGGGTGCCTATGTACACCCCGTCTCCGTCTGTCTGGACCTGGCGGTTCGCCGCCGGGCATTCCCCCGGGCCTTCAAGGCCAAGGGGCCGTTCGACCCCGCCGCGGTAGAGCGGTTCGTCGGACGGGCGACACCGTAAGAAATGAACGGCACGGGACCCCGTGCGGTCAGGTACCTCGCGAGTTGGAAGTAGGTCGAGATTGCGATGAGCACTCGATGAGTACGCGATGAGTACGCCCATGAAGTAGCGACGGTCCGGCGGTAACCCGGACCTAAAAGGAGCGAAGTGGCTAAGGTCCGGGTATACGAACTCGCCAAGGAGTTCGGGGTTGAGAGCAAGGTCGTCATGGCCAAGCTCCAAGAACTCGGTGAATTCGTACGTTCGGCGTCCTCGACGATCGAGGCGCCGGTTGTACGCAAGTTGACTGACGCACTGCAGGGGCCCGGCGGCAACGCCGGCAAGTCCGCTGCCAAGCCCGGCGCGCCCCGCAAGGCCGCGCCCGTGAAGCCCGCAGCGCCCTCCCCGGCCGCTGCGGCACGTCCTGCTGCCCCGAAGCCCGGCGTTCCGGCCCCCAAGCCGGCCGCTGCCGAGGCCCCGGCGAGCAGCACCCCCACTGCACCCTCCGCGCCGTCCGCCGGCCCGCGTCCGGGCCCCAAGCCCGCGCCGAAGGCCGCTCCGGTCACCCCGGTGCCCGCAGCCGAGTTCTCGGCTCCGGCCCCGGCCCAGCCGGCAGCGCCGCAGCAGCAGCAGGCCCCGCGTCCCGCGGGAGCCACCCCGGGACCGCGTCCTGCCGGTGGCCCTGCCCGTCCGGCTCCGGCCGGCGGTCAGCGTGACGGTGGCCGCGACGGTGGTCAGCGCGACGGCGGCCGCGGTGGAGAGCGTGGCGCCGAGCGCCCCGCACGCCCCGCGGGCCAGGGTGCCCCGCGCCCCGGCGGCGCCCGTCCGGCCGGTCCCCGTCCGGGCAACAACCCCTTCACCTCCGGTGGCTCGACGGGCATGGCCCGTCCGCAGTCGCCCCGTCCCGGCGGCGCCCCGCGTCCCGGTGGCGGTCAGGAGCGCCCCGGCGCCCCGCGTCCGCAGGGCGGCCCCGGCGGCGCCCCGCGCCCGCAGGGTCAGGGCGGCGCACGTCCGTCTCCGGGCGGCATGCCGCGCCCGCAGGCTCCTCGTCCCGGCGGCGCCCCCGGCGCCGGCGGTGGTAACCGTCCCAACCCGGGCATGATGCCGCAGCGTCCCGCTGCCGGCCCGCGTCCCGGTGGTGGCCCCGGCGGTGGCCGTGGTCCCGGTGGCGGCGGCGGCCGTCCCGGCGGCGGTGGCGGCGCAGGCCGTCCCGGTGGCGGCGGCTTCGCAGGCCGTCCGGCCGGTCCCGGTGGCGGTGGCGGCGGTTTCGCCGGTCGTCCCGGTGGCGGCAGCGGTGGCGGCGCAGGCCGTCCCGGCGGTGGCGGCGGCTTCGGCGGTCGTCCCGGCTTCGGTGGCCGTCCCGGCGGTCCCGGTGGCCGCGGTGGCACACAGGGCGCCTTCGGCCGTCCCGGTGGTCCCGCGCGTCGTGGTCGCAAGTCGAAGCGGCAGAGGCGCCAGGAGTACGAGGCCATGCAGGCCCCGTCGGTCGGCGGCGTCATGCTGCCTCGCGGCAACGGACAGGCTGTCCGGCTGTCGCGCGGTGCCTCGCTCACCGACTTCGCCGAGAAGATCAACGCCAACCCGGCGTCGCTCGTCGGCGTGATGATGAACCTCGGCGAGATGGTCACTGCCACGCAGTCCGTCTCCGACGAGACGCTGAAGCTCCTCGCGGACGAGATGAACTTCGTCCTCGAGATCGTCAGCCCCGAGGAGGAGGACCGCGAGCTGCTCGAGTCCTTCGACATCGAGTTCGGCGAGGACGAGGGCGGCGAAGAGGCCCTGGTCTCCCGTCCGCCGGTCGTGACCGTCATGGGTCACGTCGACCACGGTAAGACCCGACTGCTGGACGCGATCCGCAAGACGAACGTCATCGCGGGCGAGGCCGGCGGCATCACGCAGCACATCGGTGCCTACCAGGTCGGTGCCGAGGTCAACGGCGAGGACCGCCGCATCACCTTCATCGACACCCCGGGTCACGAGGCGTTCACCGCCATGCGTGCACGTGGTGCGAAGTCCACCGACATCGCGATCCTCGTGGTGGCGGCGAACGACGGTGTGATGCCCCAGACGATCGAGGCGCTGAACCACGCCAAGGCGGCCGACGTGCCGATCGTGGTCGCGGTCAACAAGATCGACGTCGAGGGCGCGGACCCGACCAAGGTGCGCGGTCAGCTCACCGAGTTCGGTCTGGTGGCCGAGGAGTACGGCGGCGACACGATGTTCGTCGACATCTCCGCCAAGCAGGGCCTCAACATCGAGGCTCTTCTGGAGGCCGTCGTCCTCACCGCCGACGCCTCGCTCGACCTGCGGGCCAACCCGGAGCAGGACGCGCAGGGTATTGCGATCGAGTCCCACCTCGACCGCGGCCGCGGTGCTGTTGCGACCGTCCTGGTCCAGCGAGGCACACTGCGGGTCGGCGACACGATGGTGGTCGGCGACGCGTACGGCCGAGTCCGCGCGATGCTCGACGACAAGGGCGAGAACGTCGAGGAAGCGGGTCCCTCGACCCCCGTCCTCGTGCTGGGTCTCACCAACGTCCCGGGTGCCGGCGACAACTTCCTGGTCGTCGACGAGGACCGTACGGCCCGTCAGATCGCCGAGAAGCGTGCCGCTCGTGAGCGCAACGCCAACTTCGCCCGCAAGGGTGTCCGGTTCTCCCTGGAGAACCTGGACGAGGCGCTCAAGGCCGGTCTGGTCCAGGAGCTCAACCTCATCATCAAGGGCGACGCGTCCGGTTCGGTGGAGGCTCTCGAGTCCTCGCTGCTCCAGCTCGACGTCGGTGAAGAGGTCGACATCCGGGTCCTGCACCGCGGTGTGGGTGCGGTCACCGAGTCGGACATCGACCTGGCGACCGGCTCCGACGCCATCGTGATCGGCTTCAACGTGCGCGCCGCAGGGCGTGCCGCGCAGATGGCCGACCGCGAAGGTGTGGACGTCCGGTACTACTCGGTCATCTACCAGGCGATCGAAGAGATCGAAGCGGCCCTCAAGGGCATGCTCAAGCCGGAGTACGAAGAGGTCGAGCTCGGTACGGCGGAGATCCGCGAGATCTTCCGCTCGTCCAAGCTGGGCAACATCGCCGGTGTGCTGGTCCGGTCCGGCGAGGTCAAGCGCAACACCAAGGCGCGCCTGCTGCGCGATGGCAAGGTCATCGCGGAGAACCTCAACATCTCCGGTCTGCGCCGCTTCAAGGACGACGTCACCGAGATCCGCGAAGGCTTCGAGGGCGGTATCAACCTCGGAAACTTCAACGACATCAAGATCGACGACGTCATCGCGACGTACGAGATGCGCGAGAAGCCGCGAGGCTGACCCGTACCTCAACAGTCGGGGCCGGTCGACGGGACGTATATCCGTCGATCGGCCCCGGCCGTTCCGTGTACGGTTCTTGTGTCCCTGCCAATCACCGGCGGGGCGCGAACCCGAACCGGCGGGACATCCGGACACACATGTATGTGGGGACACTGTCCTTCGATCTGCTTCTCGGCGACGTACGGTCGCTGAAGGAGAAGCGCTCCATAGTCCGTCCGATCGTTGCCGAGCTCCAGCGCAAGTACGCGGTGAGCGTGGCGGAGACGGGCGGGCAGGACCTCCATCGCAGGGCCGAGATCGGCCTCGCCGTGGTCTCCGGGGAAACCGGGCACCTCACAGACGTACTCGACCGGTGCGAGCGGTTGGTCGCCGGCCGGCCGGAAGTGGAGCTGCTGTCCGTACGGCGGCGGCTGCACAGCGACGAAGACGATTGAGCAGGACCGGCCGGAACCGGTGGGCGGGCGACGCCGCCCCCGATTGCCGGCCGTTCAGAGCGAGAAGGAGACGGACCAGTGGCCGACAACGCGCGGGCTAAGAAGCTGGCGGACCTCATCCAGGAGGTGGTCGCCGAGAAACTGCAGCGTGGGATCAAGGACCCGCGCCTGGGTACGCACGTGACCATCACGGACACCCGCGTCACCGGCGACCTGCGGGAGGCCACGGTCTTCTACACGGTCTACGGCGACGACGAGGAGCGGGCGAGCGCGGCGGCCGGGCTGGAGAGCGCCAAGGGCATCCTGCGCTCGGCGGTCGGCTCCGCGGCGGGGACGAAGTTCACCCCGACCCTCGCCTTCGTGGCGGACGCGCTGCCCGAGAACGCCAAGGCGATCGAGGACCTCCTCGACCGGGCACGGGCCTCCGACGCCAAGGTGCGCGAGGCGTCCTCGGGCGCCGCGTACGCGGGCGACGCGGACCCGTACCGCAAGCCGGAGGACGAGGACGAGGACTCACCTTCCGCATGACGCAGAACAAAACGCCGGACGGCCTTGTCATCGTCGACAAGCCGTCCGGCTTCACGTCGCACGACGTCGTCGCCAAGATGCGCGGTATCGCCAGGACCCGCCGCGTCGGCCACGCCGGCACGCTGGACCCGATGGCGACCGGCGTGCTCGTGCTCGGCGTCGAGAAGGCCACCAAGCTGCTCGGTCATCTCGCACTGACCGAGAAGGAGTACCTCGGTACGATCCGGCTGGGCCAGGACACCGTCACGGACGACGCGGAGGGCGAGATCACCTCGTCCACCGACGCCTCCGGAGTGACCCGCGAGGGCATCGACGCGGGCGTCGCCGCACTGACCGGCCCGATCATGCAGGTGCCGTCCAAGGTCAGCGCCATCAAGATCGACGGCAAGCGGTCCTACGCGCGGGTGCGCGGCGGCGAGGAGTTCGAGATCCCGGCCCGGCCGGTGACCATCTCGTCCTTCCGCGTCTACGACGTCCGCGAGGCCGTCGCCGAGGACGGCACCCCGGTCGTCGACCTCGTCGTCTCGGTGGTCTGCTCCTCCGGTACGTACATCCGGGCCATCGCCCGTGACCTCGGCGCGGGACTCGGCGTGGGCGGGCATCTGACGGCCCTGCGGCGGACCCGGGTCGGTCCGTACGGGCTCGATGCCGCGCGGACGCTCGACCAGCACCAGGAGGAGCTGACCGTGATGCCGGTGGCCGACGCCGCCGCCTCGGCGTTCCCCCGCTGGGACGTCGACGACAAGCGGGCCAAGCTGCTGCTGAACGGCGTACGCCTCGACATGCCGGCGTACCCGCCGGGGCCGGTCGCGGTCTTCGGGCCCGACGGGCGGTTCCTGGTCCTCGTCGAGGAGCAGAAGGGCAAGGCCAAGAGCCTCGCCGTCTTCGCCTGAGCTTCGGGGAACCCTCGTGGAGCGGGCCGGACCCCCTCGGGCCCGCTCCACGACCCCCCGTCGGAGTCTGTCCGGTGAACACCCCTGATTCACCCCAACGGGCAGGCGCTCGGAGTGAATCAGGGGAGCAAATGGGGCGCTTTTACCCCGAGCGCTACGCGTACCGATCACCGTCGCCCTAACGTCGGATCATGGGATGCGGGGACCGGGCGACGCTGGTACGACTGTGCGATCCGGCGGGCCGGCCACGGGGGACCGGTTTCGTCGCGGACGACCGGGGCACCGTCGTGACCAGCCACGAGGCGGTCGACGGACTTCCGCATCTCCTCCTGCACGGCGCGGACGGCCGCGGCTGCCGCGTCGAGGCCCAGGACATCACCGCCCTGCCGGAGCTGGACCTCGCCCTCCTGCCCACCGGGGGACCCGACGCACTCGGTGTGCAGCCGCTGCCGATCTCCCTGCGGGAGCGGCTCGACCCCGGTACGTATGTCACGGTCGCCGCGCACGGCCTGCGCGAGGCCCGCGTCCTGGGCGCCACCCCGGTGACGTACACCTCCGGCGGCCGCACCCACCGGATCGACGGCGCGCTGGAGCTGGCCCTCGGCACGGACGGCAGCGATGCGCTGCGGCTCGGCGGCGCGGCCGTCGGCGGGCCCGTCCTCGATCCGGTGAGCGGCGCCGTCATCGCCGTGCTGGGCATCGCCCTGCGGGCCGGGCACGCCGCCGCCGGATGCGCGGTGCCGCTGGCCGGAGCGGACCGGGACGGACCCCTGGGCGCACTGCTGAGGCGCAACGCCCGGGGCGTGCCCGGCTACGGACTCGATCTGAACGCGGCGGGGGCGCTCCAGCTCACCGCCATGTCGGTCGGCTCCGCGGACGGCCCCACCGCCTGGCCCGATCCGGTCGAACGGCCCGAAGTCCTCGCGGAGTGCCAGGCCTTCGCCGCCGCCGGCCGCACCGAGGGCGCGGCGGAACCCGCGGTCGTCCTCGGCCTGGTCGGAACCCCCGGCACCGGCCGCACCACCGAACTCGCCGCCCTCGCCGCACGGCGCGCCCGGGGACCGGTGCCCGCACTCACGCTGTGGCTGCGCGGCGCCGACCTGCTGGCCGACGACACCTCCGTCGCCGACGCGATCGGCCGCACGCTGGGGCAGGCCGGCCGCATCGTCACCGCCGCCGGAGCCGTCGGGGACATGGAGTCGGCCACCCCGGAGCGGGTGGCCGGGCTGGCCGCCGAGGCCGGCAGCCCGCTGCTCGTCCTGCTGGACGGACCCGAGGAGATGCCGCCCGTCCTGGCGCACCACCTGGCCCGGTGGACGACGGGCACCGTCGCATGGCTGCGGGAGCACGGGGCGCGGCTCGTCGTCGCCTGCCGGCCCGAGCACTGGGAGACCGCGGGCGCACTCTGCCCGCCCGGCGCGCTGTACCACCCGGCCCGGCCCGCCAGGCGGCTCCCGTCCGCGGTCCGCATCGGGGACCTCACCGAGGCCCAGGCCGAGCGGGCCCGGGAGCGGTACGCGCTCCCGCCCGACGCCCTCGCCGCGGGCCACGACCGGCACCCGCTCACCCTGCGGCTGCTCGCGGAGGTCCGCGCGGCCCTGCCGCCGGACACCCCGGGCCGCCCCGACACCGAAGAGGTCTTCGCCGCCCACCTGGACCTCATGTGCCTGCGCATCGCGGTCCGGATCGCCGCCCAATGGCGTCCGGCACCGGACGGGAGGGCGGTGCGGCGGCTGGCGGCGCAGGTGGCGGGCCAGGTCCACGAAGCGGCCCGGCGGTGCCTGGGTCCCGGGCAGGGGGAGCTGGACCGGGCCACGTTCGAGGCGATCTTCCCGTGGCGGACGGGCTGGGCGTCCGCGGTGCTGACCGAGGGACTGCTCGTCCCGGCGGGCGCGGGCTACCGGTTCGCGCACGAGGAGCTGGGTGACTGGGTCCAGGGCGCGCATCTGGACCTGGACTCGGCGCTGCGGGCGCTGGTGCACCGCTGGCACGCGGACACCGCGGCGGGGGAGGGCGCCGAGCGGGTGCCGTACCCCCGCCGCCCGGACGCCCGCCCCGGACCGGAGGCCCCGTCCCGGCCGCACTCCCTGCCCGTACCGCGCCACCGCATCGGCCCGGTGATCCAGGCGCTCCTCCTGCTCGGCCGCCGCCAGGGCCCGGCCGCGCTGGCCCACCGGCTGGCCGATCTGATCGAGGCGCTGGACCGGCTGACGGCGGCGGGGCCCGTTGCCGTGGCGGAGTCCTCGGCCCCGGAGAGCGGGACGGCGGACGGCGGCGGCGCCCCGTTCCCGGACGCGCGCTGGTGGGCCGTGCACCTGCTGTCCGAGACGCTGCTGCGGGTGCCCGACGCCCGGCCGCACCTCGGGGTGCTCCGGCTGCTCGCCGGGCGTATCGTCCGCAGCTCCGCCGACGCCGGCGGGACCGGGCCGCGTGGTGCGTACGCCGGGTTCGGGCCGTGGTTCTGGCGCCGGCTGCGGCTGCCGGAGTCCGACCGGATGGATCTGTTCCGGCGGCTGGTCCCCGCCGACGGACCGCCGCGCGGTGACAGTGACGGCGGCGGCCGCTTCCTGGACGCCGTGGCCCGGCGGCTCGCCGCCCATCCGCGTACCCTCCAGCCGCTCCTGTGCGCCTGGTTCACCGACGAGCAGCCGCTCGCCGCCGCGGAGGGTGTGGCCCTGCGGCCCACCGTCGCGGCGGCCGCGCAGGCGCTCCTGCACGCCCGCCGCGATCTCGCCGTGGACGATCTGACCGACGCGCTCGTCTCCTGCGACCACCCCCGTGCCGACGAACTGCTCGCAGCCCTGGCCGAGGACGAACCGGCGGCGCTCTGCCGGGCCGTCGAACGGTGGTCGCGCGACGACGACCACCGCATCCGGCGGATCGCGGCGGTGTCGTACGCCGGGCTCCTCGCCCCGAGGCTGACCCGCGACCTGGACCGCGTCCTGCTGCGCCGGGCCGCGCTCGCCCTGCTGGCCCGGCCCGCCGACACCGATCTGCACGGGCCCGTGCTCGCCCTGCTGGTGGCCGACCCGCAGACCCGGGACCGCTATCTGCCCCAGGCGCTCCGGGCCTTCGCCGCGGACGGGCCGAAGATCTCGGCCGGCGCCCTCGCCGTCGCCCTGCCCACCCACCCGGAGCCGGTGCTGGCCGCGTACCGGGACCGGCTGACGCGGCCCGGGGAAGGCGCCGGTGAGGCGCTCCGCGCGCTCGCCGGCCTCGACGCTCCCGCGCTGGCGCTGCACGCGGCGGGACTCGTACGCGCCTACGTCGACAGCCACCCCGGGGACACCTCGCACACCGCCGCGTACCTCGACCGCAGGCTGGAGCACGGGCCCGCCGCCCGGGCGCTGCTGCCTCCCCTGCTGGCCGGTCTGCTCCGGGACCGTCCGGCGGCCGCGCCGGTCAGGGGTGCGCTCGCCGGGGTGCTGGCCTCGCCCGGCAGCCCCGCGTCACAAGCGTTGCGGGACAGCCTGCTGGAGGTGCTGCTGGAGTTCGAGCAGGGGCGTGCCTACCGGGACCCGGTGGTGCTGGACGCGCTGCTGCGGGCCGCCGCGGCCGGCTGCGCGGGGCGGTCGCCCGTCCGCACCCGGGCGCTGGTCCACCGCACCGGGATGCTGCTGGTCCGTACCCCCGAGGGGGCCGTCCTCTTCGACCGCAGGCTCGTCGCCCTCGCCCGTGACATGCCCGGATTCGGGGCGCTGGTCATCGGTTGGCTGGCCGACGCCCCGCAGGAGTGGGCGGCGGTCGTCGGCCCCAGCGCGCGGCGGACCATGGAAGCCCTGGGGGCCCCGATGACCATGCCGATGCAGGGCGCAGGGCGTGAGCATGGCAGTCTTAGACCTGCGTAAGAGACAAACCCACGTACACAGGTTCGGGCGAGGAGCGGTCAGAGTGCAGCGCTGGCGTGGCTTGGAGGACATCCCCCAGGACTGGGGACGCAGCGTCGTCACCATCGGCTCCTATGACGGGGTGCACCGCGGACACCAGCTGATCATCGGCCGGGCCGTCGAGCGGGCCCGTGAGCTGGGGGTGCCGTCGGTCGTCGTGACGTTCGATCCGCACCCCAGTGAGGTCGTCCGGCCCGGCAGCCACCCGCCGCTGCTCGCCCCGCACCACCGCCGTGCCGAGCTGATGGCCGAACTCGGTGTGGACGCGGTGCTGATCCTGCCGTTCACCACCGAGTTCTCGAAGCTCGCTCCGGCCGACTTCATCGTGAAGGTGCTCGTCGACAAGCTGCACGCGCAGCTCGTCATCGAGGGCCCCAACTTCCGCTTCGGCCACAAGGCCGCGGGGAACGTGCGGCTGCTCGCCGAGCTGGGCGAGACCTACGACTACCGCGTCGAGGTCATCGACCTCCGGGTGCGCGGCGAGGCGGGCGGCGGCGAGCCGTTCTCCTCCACGCTCACCCGGCGCCTCGTCGCCGAGGGGGACATGGCCGGCGCCGCCGAGATCCTGGGCCGCCCGCACCGCGTCGAGGGCATCGTCGTCCGCGGGGCGCAGCGCGGCCGCGAACTCGGCTTCCCCACCGCGAACGTGGAGACCCTGCCGCACACCGCGATCCCCGCCGACGGCGTGTACGCGGGCTGGCTGGAGGTGAACGGCGAGGCGATGCCCGCCGCGATCTCGGTCGGTACCAACCCGCAGTTCGACGGCACGGAGCGGACGGTGGAGGCGTACGCGATCGACCGCGTCGGCCTCGACCTGTACGGCCTGCACGTCGCCGTCGACTTCCTCGCGTACGTACGCGGCATGCTGAAGTTCGACTCGATCGACGATCTGCTGGTGGCGATGGCCGCGGACGTGAAGCGGTCCAGCGAGCTGGTCGCCGCGTACGACCGGGGCTGAACCGCTCCCTGAATCCGACGGCTCCGGCCGGGACCGCCGTCACGCGGTCCCGGCCGGAGCCGTATCCGTGCGCTGTGCCGTACGTGCCTCAGCTGTTGAGCTCCTCCAGCGTCCTGCCCTTGGTCTCCACGGCGAAGAGCGCGATGACCGCGCCCGCCGCGGCCACGCACCCCAGCTGGGTGAAGACCATGGTCAGACCGGCGCCCGAGCTGATGATCGCGCCGACGACGATCGGCCCGAGGATGACGCCGAGCCGGTTCCACACCCCGCCGAACGACGCCCCTCGGGCCCGGCTGCGGGTCGGGTAGAGCTCGGGTGTGTAGAGGTAGAGGCTCACGTTGGTGGCGAAGACGAAGAGCGTGGTGACCGAGGCCCACGCCGCGACCTGGCCGCCGGACGTGGCGCCGGAGACCGCCAGGGAGAACAGTGCGGCGGCCGCCCCGCCGAGTCCGACGGTCAGGGACACCCGGCGTCCCGCCCGGTCGATGACGAGCGCGACCAGCAGACAGCCGATCAGACCCGTCACATTGCTCAGCAGCGCGTAGTTGAGCGCGGTGCGCAGATCGAGTCCGAACTCCTTGGTGTAGAGCGAGGGCAGCCAGGTCGTGATGCCGTGGTTGACGTAGTACGCCACGAACCACAGCGCCGAGACCACGGCCGTGCGCCGCAGGTAGCGGCCCGTGAACAGGTCCCGCAGCCCGCCCCGCGAGGTCTCGACGGCGGTCGCGGGACCGGGGTCGGGGAGCTCGGCGCCGACCGACTTCGCCACGTCCTTCTCGATCCTGGCGATGACCTCTTCGGCCTCCGCGACCCGGCCCCGGGAGAGCAGCCAGCGCGGTGACTCGGGGACCTGGCGGCGCAGGACGACGACGAGCAGGACCGGCAGGGCGCCGATCAGGAACATCACCCGCCAGCCGAAGCTGGGCACCACCCAGCTCGCGACGAGCGTGGCCGTGGCGAGACCGGCCGGGAAGATGAGTTCGTAGAGCAGCACGAAACGGCCGCGGTGGTCCGCCCGGGCGATCTCGTTGATGTACGTGGCGGCGACCGGCACGACACCGCCGATGCCGAGACCCTGGACGAACCGGAAGAGGGTGAACAGGGCGAGGCCGGGGGAGAGGGCGACGGCGAGGCTGGCCAGCGCGGTCACGGCGACGCCCAGGGCGACGGTGTTCACCCGGCCGATCCGGTCGCCCAGCCAGCCCGCCACGAGCGCGCCGAGCAGCATCCCGACCGAGCCGCTGGTGACGATCATCGTGCCCTGACCGGTGCTCAGCTTCCACTGTTCGGTCAGGACGGGCAGCGCGGATGCGGTCAGCAGCTGGTCGAACGCCTCGAAGAACGTGACGGTGCCGATCAGGGTGCGGACCTTGATGTGCCAGCGAGAGCTCGGCAGGCGTTCGAGCCTGGCCGAGACGGAGCTCACGGCCGGGCCGTTGGCCACGATTGACATGGGGATCCTTCCGCGAACAGAGGAGTTGCGGTGACCCTAGAAAGAAGTCTCTTAGCGGTCAATAACTAAGCACTTAAATTTAATAACGAAGTGGAACCGGGGCCGAACCGCATCGAGGGCCCCGCGCCCGGCACCGGTTGTATCGTGAACACCGCACCGCGCGCCGTGCACGGTGTGCCCGGAAGGAGGCGCGGGGGCGCGGCAACGCACCGTCCTCCCATCGCACATGACTCGTAGAGCATCCGGCCGCCCCGACGCGGTCGACCTCGTCCTGGAGCAGTGGAAGCGCGAACTGCCCGGCCTCGACGCCTCCCCCATGGAGGTGCTAGGCCGTCTCCACCGCAGCTATCTGCGCTACCAGGGACTGCTGTCCGACCTCTTCGAATGCTTCGACCTGAACATGGCCGCCTTCGACGTGCTGGCGGCTCTGCGCAGGTCGGGGCCGCCCTACCGGCAGACCGCGGGACAGCTCGCGGACATCGCCCTGGTCACCACGGGCGGCATCACGCTGCGGCTCGACCGGCTGGAGAAGGCGGGCCTGGTGACCCGGGAGCGCGACGGGGCGGACCGCAGGATCGTCTACGCGTGCCTCACCGAACGCGGCATCGAGATCGCCGACGTGGTCGCCGTCGCCCACTTCGCCAACGAGGAACGGATGCTCGCCGAACTGTCCGCGGCCGAACGGCACCGGCTCGGCCTGCTGCTGGCCAAGCTCGAACGCTCGCTGGAGACGGCGGAACAGACCCCGCCCGACCGGGCCGCCCTCGCGGCGTCCATACGGCGGGAACCACCGCACCACACCTAGCACTCGTTATCCCAGCGCTCAGGCTCCGTCTATGGTGGCCGCACCAGGGCCGGGCGGACCGGGCCGGAGGAGGTCCGTACCGTGCGTGAACTGCTGTCGGAACTGCGGGCCTGGCACGACGCCGGCACGTCCTTCGCCCTGGCGACCGTCGTCTCCGTCCGCGGCAGCGCCCCCCGGGCACCCGGCGCCATGATGGCCGTGACCGCCGACGGGACGGTGGCCGGCAGCGTCTCCGGGGGCTGCGTCGAGGGCGCGGTCTACGAGGCGGCAGGCGAGGTGCTCGTCACCGGCACCCCGCAGCTGCACTCGTACGGGATCAGCGACGACGAGGCGTTCGGTGTCGGGCTGACCTGCGGCGGCACCATCGACGTCCTCGTCACCCCCTGCACCGACGCGGCCGACCGGAACTGGCTCCGGGAGGTGGGCGACACCGTCGCGCGCGGCGAACCGGTCGCCGTGGCCACCCTCCTCCCGGACGCCGGACGGGCCGGCGCGCGGCGGGTGGTCCGGCCGGACGGCACCGGGGGGACGCTGGGTGACGAAGGGCTCGACGCCGCCGTCACCGACGACGCCCGCGGCCTCCTCGCCCAGGGCGCGACCGGCCGCCAGTGGTACGGGACGCACGGCGAACGCCGGATGCAGGAGGTGTCCGTCTTCATCCAGACGTACGCGCCACCGCCCCGCATGATCGTCTTCGGCGCCATCGACCACGCGGCGGCGACCGCCCGCATCGGGTCCTTCCTCGGCTACCGGGTCACCGTCTGCGACGCCCGTCCGGCCTTCGCGACCCGCGAGCGCTTCCCCACCGCCGACGAGGTCGTCCGCGCCTGGCCGCACACCTATCTCTCGGCCACGGACGTCGACGCGCGGACCGTCCTGTGCGTGCTCACGCACGACCCCAAGTTCGACGTGCCGCTGCTGGTCGCCGCGCTGCGCACCCCGGCCGCCTACATCGGGGTGATGGGCAGCAGGCGCACCCACCTCGACCGGCTGGCCCGGCTGCGGGAGGAGGGCGTGAGCGAGGCCGAGCTGGCCCGGCTCGCCTCACCCGTCGGCCTCGACCTCGGCGCCCGGACACCCGAGGAGACGGCCGTCTCGATCGCCGCGGAGATCATCCAGCACCGGTGGGGCGGCAGCGGCCGGCCGCTCGGCGAACTGTCCGGCGCGATCCACCACCACGACGCCCGGAGGTAGCGGGCGGGCCCCTGCCCACGGGCCCGCCCGCCCGGTACTCCCTACGGCCGTGCGGCCACCGCCGCGTTCGCCCAGTGGCACGCCACCTGCGTCTCGCCGCCGCCCGCGAGCACCGGCAGATCCTTCGTACGGCAGGCGTCCGCGACACCCGCCCGCTCCGCCTCGCCCGACGCCAGGACCTGGCACCGCACATGGAAGCGGCAGCCCGACGGCACCTTGGACGGGTCCGGCGGCTCACCGGTCAGCACCACCGGATCGCCCTCGGCCTCCGGCAGCACCGACAACAGCGCCTGCGTGTACGGATGCTGCGGAGCCGTGAGGATCTGCTCGACGTCACCCGTCTCCACGATCCGGCCGAGATACATCACCGCCACCCGGTCCGCGATGTTCCACGCGAGACCGAGGTCGTGCGTCACCACCAGCGCGGACAGGCCCAGTTCGTCCCTCAGCCGCAGCAGCAGCGCCAGGATCTCGCCGCGCACCGAGGCGTCCAGCGAGGCCACCGGTTCGTCCGCCACGATGAGTTCCGGCTCCAGGACCAGCGCGCCCGCGATCACGACGCGCTGGCGCTGGCCGCCGGAGAGCTCGTGCGGGTAGCGCAGGAAGAACCGCTCCGGAGGCCGCAGCCCCGCCCGGGAGAGGGCGTTCGTCACCGCCTCCCGCTCGTCACCGCCGTACCGGTGGATCCGCAGGCCCTCGGCCACCGCGTCGTACACGGTGTGCCGAGGGTTCAGCGAACCGGAGGGGTCCTGCAGCACCAGCTGCACCCGCTTGCGGTACGCCTTCAGCGCACGGCTGCCGTAGTCGAGCGGCTTGCCGCCGAAGGTGACCTGGCCGCCCGTCGGGGGGACCAGGCCCAGCAGCGAGCGGGCCAGCGTCGTCTTGCCGCACCCCGACTCGCCGACCAGCGCGACGATCTCGCCCGGCCGGATGTCGAGGTCGACCCCGTCCACGGCACGCGCCGGGTCGGCCCCGTGCCTGCCGGGGAACGTGACCTGGAGCTCCCGCGCGCTGAGCAGGTCCGTGGTGGTGGTCATGATGTGCTCCTTGCTTCCTCGGCACCCGGCAGGACCGGGGCGGGTGCCCCTTCCGTACCCACCAGCACACACGCGGCCTCACGCCCCGGGCCCGCCACCCGCAGCACCTGGTCCTGCGTGGTGCAGGAGTCCAGGGCCACCGTGCAGCGCGGATGGAACGTGCAGCCGGCCGGCAGTGCCGACGGGTCCGGCGGATCGCCCGGCAGGCCCCGGGGCGCGAACCGCGAGGCCGGGTCGCCGATCCGCGGGAAGGCGCCGGACAGCGCCTTGCTGTACGGGTGGTGCGCCCGCTCGTAGACCTCGGACGCCGGACCCTGTTCCACGACCCGTCCCGCGTACATCACGGCGAGCCGGTCACAGGTGTCCGAGAGCACCGCGAGGTCATGGCTGATCATGATCAGACCGAGATCCTTCTCGGAGACCAGCTCCTCGATGAGCCGCAGGATCTGGGCCTGGATCATCACATCCAGGGCCGTCGTCGGCTCGTCGGCGATGATCAGGCCCGGATCGCAGGCGAGCGCCATCGCGATCATCACGCGCTGCCGCTGCCCGCCGGACAGCTCGTGCGGATAGGCGTCCGCCCGCGCGGCGGGCAGTCCCACCTGCTCCAGGAGCTCACCGGCCCGCTTCCGCGCGGCGGCCTGGCTCACCTTCTTGTGCAGCAGGATCGGCTCGGCGATCTGGTCCCCGATGCGGTGCACCGCGTTCAGCGAGTGCATCGCACCCTGGAAGACGATCGAGGCGCCCGCCCAGCGCACGGCCCTGACCTGGCCCCACTTCATGGCGAGGACGTCCTCGCCGTTCAGCAGGATCTCGCCGGTGACCTTCGTGCCCGCGGGCAGCAGCCGCAGCAGCGCGAGCGCCAGTGTGGACTTCCCGCAGCCCGACTCCCCGGCGATGCCGAGCTTCCGGCCCGCGTCGACCTCCAGGTTCACGCCGCGGACCGCCCGGGCCCCGCCGGCGTACGTCACCGTCAGATCGCGTACCTCGAGAAGAGGCGTCTTGCGGATGTTCGTCGTGCTCAACGGGCCACCCCCAGCTTGGGATTGAGGACGGACTCGATGGCGCGGCCGCACAGCGTGAACGCCAGGGCCACCAGGGCGATGGCGATACCGGGCGGTGCCAGGTACCACCAGTCGCCCGCGCTCACCGCACCGGCTTCGCGCGCGTCCTGGAGCATGCCGCCCCAGGAGGTGATGGTCGGGTCGCCGAGGCCCAGGAAGGCCAGCGTGGCCTCCGTCAGGATCGCACTGGAGATCACCAGCGTGGTCTGCGCGAGCACCAGCGGCATCACGTTCGGCAGCACGTGCCGGAGCATGATGTGGCCGTGCCCGCCGCCCAGCGCGCGGGCGCGCTCGATGTACGGACGGGACTCCACAGCGAGGGTCTGCGCCCGCACCAGACGGGCCGTCGTCGGCCAGGTGGTGACGCCGATCGCGATGATGACCGTCCACAGGGAGCGGTCCATCACGGTGGCCAGCGCGATCGCCAGGACCAGCGTCGGCATCACCAGGAACCAGTCGGTGACCCGCATCAGGACCGTCGAGTACCAGCCGCGGAAGTGCCCCGCGACGATCCCCACGACGGTGCCGATGGCCACGCAGAGGAAGGCCGCGAGCAGCCCCACCGTGAGCGAGACCCGGGCTCCCCACACCAGCAGCGCGAGGACACTGCGCCCGAACTGGTCGGTGCCGAGCGGGAACTCGGCGCTCGGTGACTCCAGGGCACCGCCCGGCGCCTCGGTGACGCTCTGCGCGTCCGCCCCGGTCAGTGCGGGGGCGAACACCGCGATCAGCGCGATCAGGACGAGCCCGGCCAGGCCCCACAGACCGCCGCGGTGACCGCGGTACTCCCGCCAGAACCTGGCGACGGAACGGCGCTTGCGGGCCCGGGCCAGGGCGCGCGGACTCTTGGCCGCGCCGGCGCCGGGATCTTCGGGCGCGGGCGCCTCGGTGTCCGGCGTGGACGCGGGCATGGATTCGGTCGTCATCGGCCCACCCGGGGATCGAGCAGCGGATACAGCAGATCGGCCAGGGTGTTCGCCAGGATCACCGCGGTGGCGAAGACGAAGAACAGCCCCTGGACGAGGGGAAGGTCGGGGACACTGAGCGCGGAGTAGAAGAGCCCGCCGAGTCCCGGCCAGGAGAACACCGTCTCGACCAGGATCTGTCCGGCGACCACGTGCCCCAGATTGACGAACATCAGCGTGAACGTCGGCAGCATCGCGTTGGGGACGGCGTGTCTGCGGCGCACCACGTCGTCGCGCAGCCCCTTGGCGCGGGCCGTCGTCAGGTAGTCGCTGCCCATCTCGTCGAGGAGCGATGAGCGCATCACCAGGAGGGTCTGCGCGTAACCGACCGCGACCAGGGTGATCACGGGGAGCACCATGTGGTGGGCGACGTCCATGATGTGCGCGAAGCCGGTCGCACCGTCGGTGGACGACAGACCGCCCGTCGGGAACATGCCGGGGATCGGGCCGACGCCCACCGCGAAGACGATGATCAGGAGCAGGCCGAGCCAGAACGACGGCACCGAGTAGAGCGTGAGCGCCAGCGCGGTGTTGAAGCGGTCGCTGTTCGACCCGTTGCGCCAGGCGGTACGGGTGCCGAGCCAGATGCCCAGCGCGCTGAAGAGGACGTACGCCGTGCCGGTGAGCAGCAGCGTCGCCGGGAGCGCCTCGATGATCTTGTCCATGACCGGGGCGTGGTACTGGAACGAGGTGCCGAAGTCGCCGGTGAGGGCGTCGCCCACGTAACTGGTGAACTGCTGCCACATCGGCTGGTCGAGGCCGAACTGGTGGCGCAGTGATTCGAGCTGTTCGGCCGAGACGCGCCGGCCGCCGGTCATCTGCTTCACCGGGTCGCTGGGGATGAGCCGGAAGAGGAAGAAGCTCGTGACCAGCACGGCGAACAGCGAGACCACCGCGCCGAAGATCTTCGCGGCCACGTACTTGAGATAGGCCTTGGTGTTGCGCGCCCGTGGGCCGCGGGCGGCCGGAGCGGCGGCCGGAGCCGGACCGTCCGTGTCCGCATCCGCCTGTTTCACGAGCGCCGGAGTGCTGTCAGCTGTCATGGGAACTCTCGTTACTCGTGCTGCACTTAGAGGGACCGGCCGGCGGGGCCCGGCTGCCCGGGCCCCGCCGCCGTTCGCTCTCATCCCGTCCGCGGGAACTACCCGCGGTCCGCGGAACTACTCGCGCTCGTCCGCTGTGGTGCGGCGGCGCCTGGAGATGAGGAACCCGCCGCCGGCGAGGACCACCACGGCGACCACGATGCCGATGACGAGCCCCGTGGAGCTCGAACCGGAGCCGCTGCTGTCACCGTTCGCGTCGTCGCTGCCGGCCGGAACGGCCGACCACCAGCTCCAGTACCCGTCCTGGCCGTAGATGTTGCCGGCCGCCTCGGGCATGGTCGTGATCGACTTGATCTGGTCGGTGCGGTAGGCCTCGACCGCGTTCGGGTACGCGATGACGTTCATGTACCCGGAGTCGTACAGCCAGGACTGCATCTGGCCGACGATGTCCGCCCGCTTGGCGGGGTCGTACTCGGCGAGCTGCTTCTTGTAGAGGCTGTCGAACGTCTTGTCGCAGATGAAGTTGTCCGTGGCCGCGCTCGCCTTGGCCTTGGTCGGCAGGGCGGCGCAGGTGTGGATGCCGAGGACGAAGTCCGGGTCCGGGTTGACGGACCAGCCGTCGAAGGCGAGGTCGTACTCACCGGCGTACCAGGGGACGGAGACGTCGTCGAGGCAGTCGACCTTGAGCCCGACGCCGAGCTTGCCCCACCACTCCTTGAGGTACTTGCCGATCGCCTTGTCGTTCGGGTCCGTCGCGTGGCACAGGATGCGCAGGTCGAGCGCCTTGCCGTCCTTGCCGACGCGCTTGCCGTCCTTGAGCGCGTAGCCCGCCTGGTCCAGGAGCTTGCCGGCCTTGGCCGGGTCGTAGGCCAGGCTCTGGCTCGCCGACGGCTTCCACTCGTACGCCGAGAAGCGCGGCGGGATGTACCCCTGGCCCTCGACGGCGTGGCCCTGGAAGACCTTGTCGATGATCGTCTTGCGGTCGATCGACAGGAACAGCGCCTGACGGACCTTCTGGTCGAGCAGCGCCTTGTTGCCGTTGCCGAACTTCTTGCCGTCCTTGGTCTGCGCACCCGGGTTGGTGGCCAGCGCGAAGAAGCGGCGGCCCGGACCCTCGTTGACCTTGATGTTCGCCTCGCCCTTGAGCGAAGCGGCCTGGGCGGGCGTCAGGGCCGGAGAGCCGGCGACGAAGGAGACCTCACCCTTGCGGAGCGCGGCGACGGCGGCGTCCTGGTCCTTGTACGTCTTGAAGACCAGCTCGTCGAACTTGGGCTTGCCGCGCCAGAAGTCCTTGTTGGCCTTGAGCTTCACGTACTGGTCGACCTTGTAGTCGCTCAGGACGAAGGGCCCGTTGCCGACGATCGGGAAGTCGGTGTCGTTGTTGAACTTCGAGAAGTCCTTGACCTTCTCCCAGACGTGCTTGGGGACGATCGGGACATCGAGCGCGGCCATCGTGGCCTGCGGTTCCTTGAGCTCGATGACCAGCTTCGTCGGGCTGGGGGCCGTGACCTTCTTGAAGTTGGTGACGAAGCTGCCGTTCGCCTGCGCGGCGCCCTCGTCGGTCATGATCTTGTTGAACGTCCAGGCCGCGTCCTCGGCGGTGGCCTGCTGACCGTCCGACCACTTGGAGTTGGACCGAATGGTGTACGTCCACGTCAGCTTGTCGGCCGACGGCTCCCACTTGGTGGCGAGACCCGGGACGGCGTGATTGTCCTTCGGGTCGTAGTTCGTCAGGAAGTCGTACATGAGCCGGGAGACGCTCGTGCTCAGCAGCTTCTGGGCGAGGAACGGGCTCAGTGAGTCGACGCTCTGCGCGACCGCGACGGTCAGCGTCTTGTTGCCGCTGTCGGCGGCCTGCGCCTGCTGGGGAGCGGCCCCGAGGGGCATGCCCGGTACGACGGACCCGGCTGCGAGCGCAAGGGCCGCGGCGCCGGACGCCAGGAGGATACGCAGACGTGAACGTGGCTGGGCGGAGGGCGGTGGAACTCTTTCGACCATGGTCAGGGACCTCGCGTCATGACTCGCACGGAGAAGGCGGGTTGATCTGTGGTTCGCCAGCTGGTGAAGCGAAGGTTTATCAGCGGTGGTCGAGCCACGTCAACGGTCACCGAAACCGCGTGTGGTCTGCGGGAATGCAATGAGGGTCCCCATCGCGGAAGCGATGTGGACCCTCATTGGTTCAGACCTCTGACGCCTTACTGCTGAGGCGCTGGCGGCGGCTGCGGAGGCTGCTGCTGCCACCCCGCGGGCGGAACCGGACCCTGGAGTTCCGGGTGTGCGGGCTGCCCCGGCTGACCTGGCTGTCCGCCCTGTTGCTGCGGCTGCGGCGGACCGGCCTGACCGGCCGCCGACTGGGCCTGCGAGGGCAGCGACTGCTGCCAGTTCTGCCCGGCGCCCGGTGCCGGCTGCGGGGGATAGGGCTGCTGCGGCTGTCCGCCGTAGGGCTGCCCCTGCTGGGGCGGGTACGGCTGGCCCGGCTGCTGTCCCTGCTGGGGCGGGTAGGGCTGCTGGGGTGCGTACGGCTGCTGCTGCGGGACCTGCTGACCGGGCATCTGCTGACCGGGCATCGGCGGGGCGTACTGCGGCGGCGGGCTGCTGCCGTCCGACGTCCACAGCCCCTGCTGCTGCTGGGCGCGCGCGAAGTCCTCGGCGACCAGGGCGGAGAGGTGGAAGTACGCGTCCCGGGTCTTCGGGCGCATCATGTCGAGGTCGACCTCGGCGCCGGCCGACAGGTGCTCGTCGAACGGGACGACGACCACGCCGCGGCAGCGCGTCTCGAAGTGCTGGACGATGTCATCGACCTTGATCATCTTCCCGGTCTCGCGAACTCCGGAGATGACCGTGAGGGACCGCTGGACCAGGTCCGCGTAGCCGTGCGCCGACAGCCAGTCCAGCGTGGTGGAGGCGCTTGACGCACCGTCGACCGACGGGGTGGAGATGATGATCAGCTGGTCGGCGAGGTCCAGCACTCCGCGCATGGCGCTGTACAGCAGCCCCGTGCCCGAGTCCGTGAGGATGATCGGGTACTGCTTGCCCAGCACCTCGATCGCCCGGCGGTAGTCCTCGTCGTTGAACGTGGTCGAGACCGCCGGGTCCACGTCGTTGGCGATGATCTCCAGGCCGGAGGGCGCCTGCGAGGTGAACCGCCGGATGTCCATGTACGAGTTGAGGTGCGGGATCGCGTGCACCAGGTCGCGGATGGTCGCGCCGGTCTCCCGGCGGACCCGGCGGCCCAGCGTGCCGGCGTCCGGGTTGGCGTCGATGGCGAGGATCTTGTCCTGCCGCTCGGTGGCCAGGGTCGCGCCGAGCGCGGTGGTCGTCGTGGTCTTGCCGACGCCGCCCTTGAGGCTGATCACCGCGATCCGGTAGCAGGAGAGCACCGGGGTGCGGATCAGCTCCAGCTTGCGCTGCCGCTCGATCTCCTCCTTCTTGCCGCCCAGCTTGAAGCGGGACGCACCGGACGGGTTGCGGCTGCTCTTCGTCTTCTGCTTGCCCCGGACCAGCCGGTCGGAGGACAGCTCGACGGCGGCCGTGTAGCCGATCGGGGCACCCGGCATCGAACGCTCGCGCTGGTCATGGGTGACCGGCATAGGCCAGGCGCTCCCGGCACGCGGATCGACGGGCGGCCCCTGCGGCGGGAGTTGCTGGGGCTGCTGCGCCTGCTGTGGCAGATGCTGCTGCGGAGAGATCTGCGCGGGCAGATTCGGCGTGGCCGGGGCGGGAGCCGGAACGGGCGGCTGGGTGCCTTGGGGGAAGCCGTACGCGCTCGGCGGCTGCGGCTGCTGAGGGGCCTGCGGGTGTTGAGGTGCCTGGGGCAGCTGCGGAGCCTGGGGTGTCTGCGCTGCCTGAGGCATCTGAGGCGATTGAGGCGTCTGAGGTGTCGCCGGGGGCAGCGCCGCGCTCGGCTGCTGCTGCCCGGGCCACTGGGGCGCCTGCGAGGCCTGGGGCGGCTGCGGTGCCTGCGGGGCGGCCGGCGGCGGGAGCTGGGCCGGGGCGCCGGCCGGGGGCAGGGCCTGCTGCGGATGCGGCTGCTGAGGGAAGCCGTATCCGGGCTGCGGTGCCGGAGCGCCCGGCTGGGGCTGCTGCGGCGCCGGGGGAGCCTGCTGGCCCTGCGGGGCCTGGGCCGCGGGCGCCTTCGGGAAGCCGTAGCCGCCGGGCGCCTCGTTGGCCGGAGTGGCCGGAGTGGCCGGAGTGGCCGGAGTGGCCGGAGTGGCCGGGGGCCAGTGGGACGCCGGCTGTGGCGCGGCGGGCTGCGGCGTCGCGGGCTGGAACGAGGGCGGCAGCGGCGGCAGTCCGCCCGGCGCCGGGGCCGGCGTCCAGGGGGCCGGCGACGCGTCCTGGGGCGTGTTGTCGAACGGTACGTCGAGAGGGGCGGCGTCCGCGACGGCGGCCGGGGGCACGGAGTCGGACGGTACGGAGTCGGAGGGCACGGCGTCGTTGGGCTCGTCGGACCGCGGGGCGCCGGAGGCGTCGGGGCCGGAGGCGTCGGCGGTCACGCCGTCCAGGGGCGGGGCGTCGGCAGGCTCGTCGCCGTCGGCCTCGGGGGCCTCGGCCTCCGCCTCCGCGGGAACGAAGTCGGCCGGAACGACGTCTGCCGGTACCGCGTCCGCCGGAACCGCATCGGACGGAACCGCATCGGACGGCGTCGCGTCGGACGAATCCTCGGCGGCGTCCGAGGCCGCGGCGTCATCGCCGGAGCCGTCGTGCGCGGCCTCCGCGTTCACGTCCGGGTCCACGGCCGCATCGGCACGTGAACCGGCGCCGTCGGCCGTGTCCGTACCGTCATCCGTTCCGTCCGCGCCGTCCGCCTCCGCCTCCGCAGCCGGGCCGTCCGCGTCGTCGCTCTCCGCCCGGGCGGCGGCCTCGCGCTCCGCGATCTCCCGCTTCAGTGCGGCGGACGAGAACCGCATCGTCGCGCCGCTCTCCACATCGCCGCTCCCGAAGGGGTCCGGCGAGGCGCCGGACTCGGCCGTGCCGTGTGCGGAGGCCGGCGGCGCCGGAGTCCAGTCGGGCTCGAACCCGCTCCCGGGCGGGAGCCCGGGCACGGACACCGGGGCGCCGCTGGGCGGCGGAGGCGCCAGATACGACCCGGCGCCGCCCGAGGAGTCGCCCGGCGCGTTCTGCGTGTACCAGGCGGGCGGGGTGTAGTCGATGGTGAACTCACCCGTCATCTCTGCGGGCTCCGCGTCGGACGACTCGTCGACGGGCTTGTTCCAGCCCCCGCGCATCTCGTCCCGATCGCCGTTCACTTTGCCTCCTGGTGTGGTCGAGCACCCTTGTGCCGTGGGGGGTGGGGGCCACCGTCTTCCGTCGTGCGAACCGCCCGGCTCTCCCCCTGGGACGCGCATCGCCTGCCCGCAGGTTCTTCTGCCGCGCCCGGACCCACCCTAATCGTCATCGGGGCCGCTACGGCAGGCCGTACAGCACCGCGGCAGCTGTCCCGTACGTCACGTACTGCCCTCAAGTGGACTGAGTACGACAGGCGATGACCCGCAAAGCGGTCAAACATGCACATCCGTGCAGGGGAATCTGAACAATTCGTACACGCTGCCCCTGCGCCGTCAGTCCATCCGGCGTGCGCTGCCGAGCAGTCCCGATTCCGCATCGGTCGGCAGGGTGCGCACGAACCGCCGGTCCCGCCGGGTGCACCAGAGGGTGACCCCGTCCGTCAGGGTGGACAGGGTCCTGGTCTCCTCGGCGTCGAGACCCATCAGCCGGCCGATCTGTGCGGCCTCGTCGGGGGACACCCGCTGGACGCCGGCCAGGGACGACTTCTCCATCAGCCCGGCCGCCGCCGGACTCAGATACGGAAGCAGCGTCACCACCGACTGCCAGGGGCCGGAGGTCACGCGCCCACGCGGTGGCCTTATGCCGCAGTCACGCACCACGACGACCGGGGACCCTGCGCAGGGGCCCTGCGGCGGGACCCGTCCCACCTCGTGCAGCGTGATGCCGCAGCCGTCACCGCCGGCCGCCCGCACCAGCTCCGCCCAGGCGGCGGCCCGACCCGTCTCCACCACGATCCGCGCGCCCGTCGCGGCCGCCCGCAGCGCGAGCACCTGCGCCGTCCACAGGCCGCCGATCAGCGTGACGTCGTACGGCGTGGGCCGGTTGAGGCCGAGCACGGCCGGGCTGCCCTCGCCGTCCACGCCGATCACCACGCCGTCGTCGCCGACCGGCAGGGCCAGCGACGCCAGCTGGTCGGGGCGGACCGTGTGCCGGGGCAGGCGCGGACGGGGCAGTACGAACCCCAGCAGCCCGCGGGCGCGTGCGGGTACGGACATCAGCGGGCACCTCCGAGCGGCAGTGTCGCGAGCAGTCCGGGCAGCTGTTCGCGGTCGAGCCGGACCAGCGAGGTCCCCACCCCGCGCGCCGTCCGCTCCAACTCGTGCCTGGCGGCCAGGAGTTCACGGTCGTCGCGGCCGGTGACCCGGAGGTGGCCGATGACCGAGGTCTCCTGCCGTTCGCCGTGTCCCAGCGTGAGGCTGAAGGTCGTGGCCAGGGCCGGGACCGAGGTGAGCAGCGCGACGAGCCGCGGCATCGGGGCACCGCCGCCGAACTCCGGCCAGCGGCGCACCCAGTACGTGGTGTGCGGCCGGCCGTCGCACCACCAGGCGCGCGAGGTCTCCCGGGTACGACGGGCGGGCGTCCCGCCCCGGCCGGCCCGCGCCGTGACCGCCGGGCTCGCGCAGGCGGACGTGGCCAGGGCGGCGCCGAGCTCCTGCTCAGCCAGCACCGTCGCGGTGAACCCGCCACCGGTCAGCCGGCCGGCCAGCTGGTCGGCCGCGCGCACCAGGCACTTCTGCGCACCGGCGAGACCGCCGCCGCGTGCCCGTACGGCCTCCGGGCAGAGCTCCGGAGCCAGCTTCAGCGCGATCCAGGTGATCCGGACCGCGGGGGAACCCGTGCGGGCCTGCAGGGGTGCGTAGTTGCGGGCCGCGACCGATTCCTCCGGCAGCTGCGGCGCGGGCGCCGGCTGGGTGTGCTGGACGATCTGCGCCGACTCCAGCCGGATGCCGTCGACGTCGAGCGCGTCCCGCACGAGGGTCAGGGGCAGCGGACGCGCGGACCGGTCCGGACGCAGCGCAGTCCCGTCCGCGTCGATCCGGATGACGGCCGTCAGATACGTACCGTCGCCGATCATGCCGACCGGCCGCCGGTCGCGGTCCCCGAACGCGTAGGTGCGCAGGGCCGGTTCGCACTCGGCCACGGGCGCGATGCCCGGATCCGTGCCCGCCGCCGGCACCCTCGACGCGGCCCCGCGGGTACGGGCCCGCAACGCGAGGACCGAGGACAGCAGCGCGGGAAGGGAGCGGCGGTGCCTGCGGACGACGGCGAGCACCACCAGCAGCCCGGCCGGCACCGCGGCCGGGGCCAGCAGCAGGGGGTCGGCCACCCAGGCGCAGAGCAGCAGCGCCGCCGCGATCTCGACCAGGACGAGCTGGTGCAGCCGGAACGGTCCGAACGGCCCGGCCCGCCCGCTCAGCCGCGCCAGGCCCGGCCCGCCGGCCCGGCGGACTGCGGGGGCCGGCGAGCCCCCGGCCGGAGCCGGCCGTGTCGCGGAAGCCGTCATCGCGGCACGCCCCCGTTCATCCGGCCCCGGGCCCCCGTTGCGACCCGTGCCACGCCCGTACCGCCGAGGTCTCCGGCGGGGTGAATCACCCTACCCGGCCCGCAACACCCCTGAATCGACAGGCATAGTAGGGGTCGGCCCGGCATCGGGGGTCCGTACGGGACGCCGGCCGCAGTCGTTCCCGGTGCCGTGCGGACGGACTCGGGGGACGGGCGGACTCATGGCATCGCGGCGCGACGAACTCAACGCGTACACCTTCGCGAAGCGGCGCATGGTGGCGGCGTTCCTGGGGCCCTCGCCCACCGGCACCGACGAGGGCGCCCCGCGTCCCCTGCGCGCCGTCGTTCCGGGACTCGTCGCCGGCGCCCTGATCCTCGCCGGCTTCGGCGCCTACGGGATGTTCAGACCGGCCGCCCCCAAGGACTGGGACGCCCCCGGCACCAAGGTGATCGTCGGCAAGACGTCGACCACCCGCTACGTGGTGCTCACCACCGGCAGGGGCGCGGACGCCAGGACGCTCCTGCACCCCGTGCTGAACCTCGCCTCGGCCAGGCTGCTGCTGACCCCGCAGAACTACGGCGTCGTCCAGGTCGACGACGACATCCTCGACGCGGGCAGGCCCGCGCGCGGTCCGGTCCTCGGCATCCCCTACGCCCCCGACCGGCTGCCCGAGAAGGAGGACGCGGGCACCGCCAAGCGCTGGGCCGTCTGCGTACAGCCCGGCGGCAGGGGCGACACCGTGCAGAAGGCCGCCTTCGTCCTCGCCGAACGCGACAAGGAACTGACCGAGGGCCCCGGCCGGCTCACCGGCGGCCAAATCCTCTACGTCAGGGGACAGGACGCGACCCGCTACCTCGTCGACGCCCGCGGCACCAAGTACCGCATCGACGAGACCGCCGCCGACCTCGGCCATCTGACCGACGCCCTGGTCGGCGCCGCCCAGCCGCAGCCCGTCACCGACGACTGGCTGGCCACCCTGCACGACGGCAGCCCGGTCGCCTTCCCGCACATCCCCGGCAAGGTCGGCGCCCCCGCACACATCGCGGGACACCTCTCCGCCCGGGAGAACCGTGTCGGCACGGTGCTGCGCACCAGGAACGGTGAGGGCACCGCTCATTACGTCGTTCTCGACGGCCGGGTCGAGAAGGTCTCCGAGTTCACCGCCTGGCTGCTGGTCAACTCCCCGCAGACCGCCGCGCTCGACCTGGCCGGAGAGGCGCGTGCCGCCGGACTCCAGGACTTCGTCCCCGAGTCCGGGACCTTCGCCGGGCAGGCGGCGCACTGGCCCGCGCACAAGGCCGTCCGGGCCAACACCGCCGGCGCCGGCGGCTCGGGCCGCGACACCGTCTGCAACGTGCTGCGCCGCACGGACGGCACGGGCCGCGCCACACTGAGCACCTGGGCGGGCCCGGCGTACCCCGCGCCCGTCGGCGCCGGCGGCACGAGCACGTACGTCACCCCGGGCAGCGGGCTCCTCTACACCCAGGTCCGCGAAGGACAGACGAGCCCGGACGGATCACTCTTCCTGGTGACCGACACCGGACTGCGGTACGCGGTTCAGGCGAACGGCGACAGCGACACCGCCCGCTCCGGGATCGGGGCCGGCGGTGCGGCGGCCGGCCAGGACGGGCGGCCCGAACCGAGCCAGGCGCAGATCAGGCTCGGCTACGGGACGGTGCGGCCCGTCCTGGTCCCCCTCGCCTGGTCGGAGTTCCTGGCCAAGGGTCCCCGGCTCGACACCAACAGCGCCCGCAGACCGCAGGGTTCCTGACGGAGCCAGGAGCGAAGCACCGGCGGGACACCAATGGACAGAAGCGGGGGAGAGAGCACGATGCCGTACCGGACGAGGGTTCTGCTGACGGCGGCCGCCGCCGCGCTGGCCGCCCTCGCGGGGCCGCAGGCCGCGTACGCCGCTGCCGGGCCCGACGGTCCGCACCTGGACGGAGGCGGCGAGTGCGCCTTCCCGATGACGAAGCAGTTCGAGGGCCGGCCCTGGCCGCTCCAGCGGGTGCTGCTGGACGAACTGTGGCAGGACACACGCGGCAAGGGAGTCCGCGTCGCCGTCATCGACACCGGGGTGGACGACGCCAACCCCCAACTGAGCACCGCCGTGGACGCCTCCGCGGGCATCGACTACACCGGCGGCGGCAGCGACGGCACCGTGGACGCGGTCGGCCACGGCACCAAGGTCGCCGGCATCATCGCCGCCCGCCCCCGCGGCGGCACCGGATTCGTCGGACTGGCCCCCGAGGCGACGATCATCCCGGTCCGCCAGAACGACGGGCGGCACAACGGCAAGGACTCCACGATGGCCGCCGCGATCGACCACGCGATCGCCGAGGGCGCCCGGGTCATCAACATCTCCCAGGACACCACCCGGCCGCTGGCCGACGACTCCGTGCTGGGCCGGGCGGTGGCGCGGGCGGTCGGCAAGGACGTCGTGGTGGTCGCCGCCGCGGGCAACGACGGCATGGACGGCAGGCTCCGCCGCACCTACCCCGCCGCCTTCGACGGCGTCCTCGCCGTCGCCGCGTCCGACCGCAACAACGAACGCGCCCCCTTCTCCCAGGCAGGGGAGTTCGTGGGGGTCGCCGCACCCGGGGTCGACATCGTGTCCACCGTGCCGGGCGACGGCCAGTGCACCGACAACGGCACCAGCTTCGCCGCGCCCTACGTCACCGGGGTCGCCGCCCTGATGCGCGCCAAGTACCCGCACTGGACGGCGCCGCAGGTCATCGCCCGTATCGAACAGACCGCGGAACGCTCCGTCAACGGCCGTGACGCCTTCGTCGGATGGGGTGTAGTCGATCCGGTCCGCGCGCTCTCGGGAGACGACGCCCCGCAGGACGCTCCGCATCCCGACACACCACCGGCCGGCGCTCTCGCACCGGAGCCCGCGCGCCTGTCGACGGGTGAGACCTCTCAGCAGCGCGCCAAGCGCTACGCGACCTCGGCACTGGCCGCGGCCGTCGTGCTGGTCGGTGTGGTGGCCGGCGTCGCGACCGTCGCGCGCGACCTCCGCAGACGCCGCGTCGCGCGCGGCCGGTGACCCGCTCCCGGCCGGTTCCACGCGCGCCGGGTGCGACGGGGAGGGGCGGCGAAATGGCTAGGGTGAACGCGCACTTCAGATGCGTGACGGGGGATCAGGAGCCGTCCGGGGAGCCCCCGGAGCCGGCGTGACCGCCCCCGGCCGTGCCTTCTTCACGACCCCAGGGAGGACCTCCGCATGACCAGCCCCGCGGGCGGTTTCGCACTCGCCGACGACCCGGTCGTCCAGGCCAAGAACAAGATCATCAACACGGCCGAGGCGGTCTCCAGACAGTCCAGGGAGCTCGCCGACCTGCTGGCGACGGCCGGGGCGGGGTGGACCGGTGTCGGCGCCTCGGGCTTCACCTCCGCCCAGCTGGTCATCAACGAGGACCACGACACGATCCGCCGCCTCCTCCAGGTGCTGCTCCACGCGGTCGGCAGCACGAAGAACCTCAGCAACGCCAACGACGAGGAGGTCCGCGCGGCCTTCAACGCCGTGAGGGAGCCGGCCGCACCGGCCAACACCTCCGGACTGAACGGCGTCTGAGCCGCCCGCATCCCCGCAGCCGAGCCAGAGGAGCACCCCGATGGGTCACGACCCGCACACCAAGGTCAGGTACGAGACCGTCCAGGAGATGGCGAACCGCATCCGTGCGGTGTCGCGGAACATCTGCCAGGACCTGGAGGAGATGGACGCCGCGCTCAAGGTCGTCACCGACACCTGGGACGGTGAGGCCCACGCCGAGTACGTCACGCTCCAGCACAAGTACCGCGGCAGGGCCGGCCACATGAAGGACCGCCTGGAACAGGTCGCGAAGCTCGTCGAGACGGGCAAGGACAACTACCGCGCCACGGACCTCAAGTCCTCACGCCTGTTCACCGAGGCCTACTGACCCCGGACGCCCGGCGTACGTACGGCACGAGGGGCACGTTCACCCGAACGTGCCCCTCGACTCCTGCCGCCCCGGCACTACGTCAGGTCGAACTCGCCGTCCCGGGCGCCCAGCACGAACGCGTTCCACTCGGCCTCCGTGTACCGCAGCACCGTCTCCGGATCCAGCGAGGACCTCATCGCCACCGCGCCGCCCGGCAGATGCGCGATCTCGACGCGCTCCTCGGCCTCCTCGGTCCCCGGCGCACTCAGCCATTCCACCCCCGAGATGTCGAGTGCGTACAGCTCGTCCTTCTCCGCCTGCGTGCCCATCGTCAAGGGTTCCTCTCCGTACGTGGCTCTGCACGGCACCGTACAGGCATCGCCGTACGCCGTGGCCGGGTCCGCGATTCGGCAGCGGACGCTGCCGATCTGTGCTCTCGCGGCCCCGCGCACCCTCCCCGCCGGGCCGGTCAGGGGCGCTCCGGCAGCCATCCGGTCTGCACCAGCGGAGTGCCCCGCCGGCGGGTCGCGAAGTAGCCGCGCCCCGGCGGCATCGGATGCCCGCGCACCGGCCCGATCAGGTCGCCCTCGGCCGGATCACCGGACAGCACCACACCCTGCGCGCCCAGCTCCCTGATCCGCTGCAGGAACGGCTCGTACAGGGCCCGCGAGGCCCCCGCCGAGCTGCGCGCGACGACGAAGCGCACCCCGGTGTCCCGGGCGAACGGCAGATACTCCGCCAGCGGGGCCAGCGGACTGCCCGCACCCGTCGCCACCAGGTCGTAGTCGTCGACGACGACGAAGATCCGCGGGCCCGTCCACCAGCTGCCCTCGCGCAACTGCGTCGGAGTGACGTCCGCCGGCGGCTGCCGCCGGGCGAACACCCCGGCCAGCGCCTCCATATGCGTCCGCAGCGCCCCCGCCGTCGGCGCGTACTCCAGCAGATGGGTCTCGGGCAGCCGCCCCAGCAGCCCCCGCCGGTAGTCCGCGACGACGAGCTTGGCCTCGTCGGGGGAGTGGCGCTCCGCGATCTGCTTGGCGATCAGCCGCAGCAGAGCGGTCTTCCCCGACTCGCTCTCGCCGAAGACCAGGAAGAACGGATCGGTGTCGAAGTCGACGAACACCGGCTCCAGATCCGTCTCGGCGATCCCGATCGCGACGCCCCGGTGCGGGAACTCGAACCCCTTCGGGAGCCGCTCGGCGGGCAGCTCGACCGGCAGCAGCCGAACGGCGGGGGCAGACGGGCCCGCCCGGTGCGCCCGGACCGTCTCGACGAACGCGGCGGTCGCCGCGGCGAGACCGTCCGCACCGGACACCGCGTCGATGCGCGGCAGCGCCGTCATGAAGTGCAGCTTCTCCGCCACCTGGCCACGGCCCGGCACCCCGGCCGGCACCCGGGCAGCGACCTTCCGGTCGAACTCGGAGTCCATGACGTCGCCGAGCCGCAGTTCGAGCCGCCCGAGGATCTGGTCCTTGAGCGCGGCCCGCACCTCCATGTAGCGGGCCGCCGAGAGGACCACATGGACTCCGTAGCCGAGACCGCGCGCGGCGATGTCCGTGACGACCGGCTCCAGACGCTCGTACTCGTTGCGGAAACCGCCCCAGCCGTCGATGACCAGGAAGACGTCGCCCCACTCCTCGCCCGGCAGCTCACCGAGGGCGCGCATGCGCCGGTAGGTGGCAACGGAGTCGATGCCCCGGGACCGGAACAGCTCCTCGCGCCGGCTCAGCACCCCCGCCACCTCGGCGACCGTGCGCCGCACCCGCTCAGGATCCAGCCGGGAGGCGATCTGTCCCACGTGCGGCAGCTCCGCGACCGGGGCGAGCCCGCCACCGCCGAAGTCGAGACCGTAGAACTGCACCTCCTGCGGGGTGTGGGTCAGCGCGAATGACGCGATCAGCGTCCGCAGCAGCGTCGACTTGCCCGACTGCGGACCGCCGACCACCATCAGGTGGCCCGCCGCCCCGGAGAAGTCGCGGTACAGCACCTCGCGCCGCTGCTCGAACGGCTTGTCGATCAGGCCGAGCGGGACCGTCAGCCCGCCGGGCCGGGTGTACCCCGTCGCGGTGAATCCGCGCTCCCCGGCGGGCGCCAGCCCCGGCAGCAGCTGATCCAGCGTCGGAGCCCGGTCCAGCGGCGGCAGCCACACCTGATGAGCGGGCACCCCCTGCCCCTCCAGCCGCCGCACCACCACGTCGAGCACGGTGTCGGCGAGCGCGTCCTGAGGCACCCGCGCCGGAGCCGCCGGCGGCGCGTCCCCGCCGGACCCGGACCCGGACTTCGGCACCGGCACCGGCATCGCACGGAACAGGGCGGCCCGCCGCACCGCCGGCACCTGCCCCGCCACCGGCCCGGGGCCGCCCCTGCGGTACGCCCCCGACACATACGCCGCCTTGAACCGCGTCATCTCCTCCGTACCCGACTTGAGGAAGCCCGAGCCCGGCACCGAAGGCAACTCGTAGGCGTCCGGCACCCCCAGCGCCGTCCGCGACTCCGCCGCCGAGAAGGTCCGCAGCCCGATCCGGTACGAGAGATACGTGTCCAGACCGCGCAGCTTCCCCTCCTCCAGCCGCTGCGAGGCCAGCAGCAGATGCACACCCAGCGAACGGCCGATGCGGCCGATCTGGAGGAACATGTCGATGAAGTCCGGCTTGGCGGTGAGCAGTTCGGAGAACTCGTCGATCACCAGCACCAAGGAGGCCAGCGGCTCCAGCGCCGCCCCCGCCGCCCGGGCCTTCTCGTAGTCGTGGACACCGGCGTATCCGCCCGCCGACCGCAGCAGCTCCTGCCGGCGCTGGAGCTCGCCGCGGATCGCGTCCCCCATCCGGTCGACCAGGGACAGGTCGTCGGACAGATTGGTGATGACCGCGGCCACGTGCGGCAGCTGCGCCATCCCGGCGAACGTCGCCCCGCCCTTGAAGTCCGCGAGCACGAAGTTCAGCGTCTCGGACGAGTGCGTGACCGCGAGCCCCAGCACCAGCGTCCGCAGCAGCTCCGACTTGCCCGAACCCGTCGCGCCCACGCACAGCCCGTGCGGCCCCATGCCGTCCTGCGCCGCCTCCTTGAGGTCCAGCATCACCGGCAGGCCGTCCTCACCGACCCCGATCGGCACCCGAAGCCGCTCCGAGACCGGCCGCGGCCGCCAGGTCCGCGCCACATCGACCGCACCCGCGTCCCCGAGGTTCAGCAGATCGGTGAAGTCCAGCTCGGCCAGCAGCGGTTCGTCGTCCTTGCCGCCGCCCGTCCGCAGCGGCGCCAGCTGCCGGGCCAGCGCCTCGGCCGCAGGGAGCGAAAGACCGTCCGGCACACCCTCGTACGCCGCACCGGCACCGGGCTCCACCCGCAGCCCGCCCGGCCGCACCCGCAGGACGAACCCACCGCGCCCCGGCGCCGGCTCACCCCGCGCCACCTCGACGACCGTCACACCCTGCAGCCCCTCCGCCCCCGCCAGCAGCGAGTCCGGCGCCACCCGGCCACCGTCCAGGACCACCACGACGTGCGGCTGGTCCGCCGGCGGCGCGCCCTCCCGGCCGAACCGGGGCCTCCCCTCCAGCCGGTTCGCCAGCAACGGCTCCACCGCGGCCGTGTCCGTCCCGAACAACCGCTTCGGACCGGCCCCGTCGGCCTGCCCCGGCACCTGCGCGTGCGGCAGCCACTTCGTCCAGTCCCAGCACGCCACCGCCTCCGGCGCCGCCACGACCGCGACCACCAGGTCATCGGGCGAGTGGAGCGTCACGGCCTGGGCCAGCAGCGCCCTCACAACCGAACGGGCCTGCTCCACCGGACCCGAGACCGTCACCCGGGGCGCCGCCCGCAGCGGCACCGCCACCGGCAGCCCGGCCGGCGAGGCGTGCACCGCCAGGAACCGCCGCAGCGCATGCGCGCAGACCGGCTCCGGATCGACCGCCGGATCGGTGTCCGGCGCCGAGAGGGGCGTCGTCAGCGGCTGCGCCCCGAGCCCGATCCTCACGTGCCCGAAGTCCCGGTCCCCGGAACGCCGTTCCCAGACCCGGCCGCCCTCGGCCACGACCGACCACAACTGATCGGGACCCGGGTGCAGATACCACTGCGCGTCACGCTGGGCGCGCGCCGTCCGCAGGACCATGCGCCGGATCTGCGCCAGGTACGCGAGATAGTCGCGCCGGGCGTCCGCCAACTGCCCCTGCGTACCGCGCCGGTGGCGCACCAGCTGGGCGACCACCATGGCGGCCGTCGACACCAGCATCAGCACACCCATGATCCGCATGAACGGCGGTGCCTGCGGCGAGAAGAAGAACACCACCGACGAACCCATGCCGAGCACCGGCAGGATCTGCATCAGCAGTCCCTCGCGCGGCCCGCGCGGCAGCCCCGGAGGGGCCTTCAACGCCAGCCCGTCCCCGGGGACTTCCGGCGGCAGGGCCCGCGGCGGTCGCTTCACGACGATCTGGCTCACCGGTGCATCAATCCCTCAGTGCGGACGGGCCGGAGGCCGGGGCGGACCCGCACCGGCGCCCCCGTGGCAGCCGCCGCCCACGGAACTGGCCTCCGCGCGACCGCGATCCTACGTGCCGCACTCCCGACGGCGTTCCGGGATTCACCCCTCCCGGTAGGGTTGCGCGCGCATCGTGCGCAACCACGAATCAGGGGGACCAGACACGTGAGTACGACCGCGGCGACCGGCTTCTGCCGCGTCACCGTCGTGGCGCCCGACAGCCGCATCGACGTCGCGCTGCCCCATGACCTCGCCGTCGCCGACGTCGCCCCGGAGATCCTCCGGCTCACCGGCCGGACCCAGGCCGTCGCCACCCCCACCGGCTACCACCTCGTCCGGCGAGACGGCACCGTCCTCGACGGCGCCCGCACCCTCGCGGACCAGCAGGTGCTCGACGGCGAGATCCTCAGCCTGCGCCCCTTCGCCGACTCGCTGCCGCCCGCCGTCTTCGACGACGTCACGGACGCCGTCGCCTCGGCGGTCGGACGCGACCGCCACCTGTGGAGCGAGGACCTGCTGCGCGGCACCGGCCCGGCGGGCGCCGCGCTGCTGCTCCTCCTGATGGGCCTCGTCCTCTGGTCCGCCGACCCGGACCGCCACGACATGCACAGCCTGCCCGGCGTCATCGCGGGCGCCGCCGGGGTACTGCTCACCGCCTTCGCGGCGGTACGCGCCCGGGTCTACGGGGACCGGACCACGGCCGTCGCACTCGGCCTCGCCGCCCAGCCGCTCCTGCTCGCCGCCGGCTCCGGCATCATCGGCCCGGACGCCGGCCAGGGCCCCGGCAGGCTCCAGCTGCTGCTCGGCTGCGTCGCCGTCCTGGTCGCCTCCGTCGTGCTGGTCGCCGTCACCCCGGGCGGCGACGCCCCGTTCGTCGCGACGGCCTTCCTCGCCACCGCGGGAACCCTGGCCGCCTTCGCCGCGATCCTCACCGAGTCCTCCGCCACCGCGGCGGCCGCCGTCTGCGCCCCGGCCGCCATCGGACTCGTCGCCTTCCTGCCCGGCCTCTCGGCCCGCTACGCCCGGCTCCCCGTCGACTACACCCCGCCGCGCACCGCCCGGACGGGCTACGCCGACCCCTTCGCCGATCCGGACACCGGCCACCACGACACCCCCGTCGACGCCGACGACCTCGCGGACCGGGCGCGGCGCGGCCACGAGATGCTGCTCGGCCTCGTCGGCGGCTGCGCGGCCGTCGTCGTCGCGGCCGCCGCCGTCCTCGGCTTCTCCGGCGACGTCCGGGGACAGCTCCTCGCCCTCGCCGCGGGAGGGGCCGTGCTGCTGCGCGCCCGGCTCTTCCGCTACACCTCGCAGGTCGTGTGCCTGCTCACGGCGGGGATCGGCGCACTCGCCCTGCTGATCCTCGGCCTCGCCCTGCACCCGCCCGCCGCCGCGTCCGCCGGCTACGGCGACCCCGGCGCCTCCGACATCCGTACGGTCTGGCTCTGCGCGGCCGTCGCCGCCGGCGCTGCCCTGCTGACCGCGGTCGGCCTCGTCGTCCCCCGCAAGGGGCTCTCCCCGTTCTGGGGCCGGGTCCTGGACCTGACAGAGAGCGCCCTCCTGCTGTCCCTGGTCCCGCTCTGCCTGGCGGTCCTCGACGTCTTCGCCCGGGCCAGGGCGCTCACCGGCTGAGGCCTGCGAGGGCCGCTCCGAACGGCTGGTAGTCTGGCTGTGGCCGTTTGTGTACGCGTTCCCGGTTGACTCTGGGGGCTGCGCTCATCGGACCTTCGCTCCCGAGTCATCCAAGCTCCCCTGAGATCCAGACCAGGGGCACTCGTGGGCGCATCGAAGACCAAGAGGAGTACCGCGTGCCGCTCGACGCCGCTACGAAGAAGCAGATCATGACCGAGTTCGCGCAGAAGGAGGGCGACACCGGTTCCCCCGAGGTTCAGGTCGCCATGCTTTCGCGCCGGATCTCGGACCTGACGGAGCACCTCAAGACGCACAAGCACGACCACCACTCCCGTCGTGGTCTGCTGATCCTGGTCGGCCAGCGTCGCCGCCTCCTGCAGTACCTGGCCAAGAAGGACATCCAGCGCTTCCGTGCGCTCGTCGACCGCCTCGGCATCCGCCGTGGCGCGGCCGGCGGCGCCAAGTAAGGACGCTGTGAAAGGGAGCGGTTCCCACTTCTAGGGGGCCGCTCCCTTTGCCGTACGTGCGGGACCGGGGGCAACCTCAGTAACCTGGACGTACAACAACAGACGAGGAGAGGCGCGCCACGGCCGCCGCCGGTCCTCGGTAGTGGCCCCCGGGACAACGCCCGGGAGCTTCGATCGAAGACCGGCCCCGCACACAGGTGCGCTTCTCCGCACCGTCCTGCGCCACACGGGCGCCAGGACGAAAGACGACGAGTATGGAGAAATCACTAGTGGAGAACGAGACCCACTACGCCGAGGCCGTTATCGACAACGGAACCTTCGGCACCCGCACCATCCGCTTCGAGACGGGCCGCCTGGCCAAGCAGGCCGCAGGCTCCGCCGTCGCGTACCTGGACGACGACACCATGGTGCTGTCGGCCACCACCGCTTCCAAGCGGCCCAAGGACCAGCTCGACTTCTTCCCCCTCACGGTGGACGTCGAGGAGCGGCAGTACGCCGCCGGCAAGATCCCCGGCTCCTTCTTCCGCCGGGAGGGCCGCCCCTCCGAGGACGCGATCCTCACCTGCCGCCTGATCGACCGCCCGCTGCGCCCCTCCTTCAAGAAGGGCCTGCGCAACGAGATCCAGATCGTCGAGACGATCATGGCGCTCAACCCCGACCACCTGTACGACGTGGTCGCGATCAACGCCGCCTCCGCCTCCACGATCCTGGCGGGCCTGCCCTTCTCCGGCCCGATCGGCGCCACCCGCGTCGCCCTGATCAAGGGCCAGTGGGTCGCGTTCCCGACGCACACCGAGCTCGAGGACGCCGTCTTCGACATGGTCGTCGCCGGTCGCGTCCTCGAGGACGGCGACGTCGCGATCATGATGGTCGAGGCCGAGGCCACCGAGAAGACCATCCAGCTCGTCCAGGACGGCGCCGAGGCCCCGACCGAAGAGGTCGTCGCCGCCGGTCTGGAAGCCGCGAAGCCCTTCATCAAGGCGCTCTGCAAGGCCCAGTCCGACCTCGCCGCCAAGGCCGCCAAGCCCACCGGTGAGTTCCCGGTCTTCCTCGACTACCAGGACGACGTCCTGGAGGCCCTCACCAAGGCCGTCAGCACCGAGCTCGCCAAGGCGCTCACCATCGCCGGCAAGCAGGACCGCGAGGCGGAGCTCGACCGCATCAAGGAGATCGCGGGCGAGAAGCTCCTCCCGGCCTTCGAGGGCCGCGAGAAGGAGATCTCGGGTGCCTACCGCGCGCTGACCAAGAAGCTGGTCCGCGAGCGCGTCATCAAGGACAAGGTCCGCATCGACGGCCGTGGCGTCACGGACATCCGTACGCTCGCCGCCGAGGTCGAGGCCATCCCGCGCGTGCACGGCTCGGCGCTCTTCGAGCGTGGCGAGACCCAGATCCTGGGCGTCACCACCCTCAACATGCTCCGCATGGAGCAGCAGCTGGACACCCTCTCCCCGGTGACCCGCAAGCGCTACATGCACAACTACAACTTCCCGCCGTACTCCGTCGGTGAGACCGGCCGCGTGGGCTCGCCCAAGCGCCGCGAGATCGGCCACGGCGCGCTCGCCGAGCGCGCCATCGTGCCGGTGCTGCCGTCGCGCGAGGAGTTCCCCTACGCGATCCGCCAGGTCTCCGAGGCGCTGGGCTCCAACGGCTCGACGTCCATGGGCTCGGTCTGCGCCTCCACCATGTCCCTGCTGAACGCCGGTGTGCCCCTCAAGGCCGCCGTCGCCGGTATCGCCATGGGCCTGATCTCGCAGGAGATCGACGGCAAGACCCACTACGTCGCCCTCACCGACATCCTCGGTGCCGAGGACGCGTTCGGTGACATGGACTTCAAGGTCGCCGGTACGAAGCAGTTCGTGACCGCGCTCCAGCTCGACACCAAGCTCGACGGCATCCCCGCCTCGGTCCTGGCCGCCGCGCTGAAGCAGGCCCGTGACGCCCGCCTCCACATCCTCGATGTGATGAACGAGGCCATCGACGTCCCGGACGAGATGTCCCCCAACGCCCCGCGGATCATCACCGTCAAGATCCCGGTGGACAAGATCGGTGAGGTCATCGGCCCCAAGGGCAAGATGATCAACCAGATCCAGGAGGACACCGGCGCCGACATCACGATCGAGGACGACGGCACCATCTACATCGGTGCCCAGCAGGGCTCGCAGGCCGAGGCCGCGCGCGCCACGATCAACGCGATCGCCAACCCGACCATGCCGGAGGTCGGCGAGCGCTACCTGGGTACGGTCGTCAAGACCACCACCTTCGGTGCGTTCGTCTCCCTGATGCCCGGCAAGGACGGCCTGCTGCACATCTCGCAGATCCGCAAGCTCGCCGGTGGCAAGCGCGTGGAGAACGTCGAGGACGTGCTCGGCGTCGGCGCCAAGGTCCAGGTCGAGATCGCGGAGATCGACTCCCGCGGCAAGCTCTCCCTCATCCCCGTCATCGAGGGCGAAGAGGACGAGAAGAAGGACGACACCGACAAGTGACGTCCCGTAGTTCCGTGACGACGGCCCGCCCCTCCTCGGAGGGGCGGGCCGTCGCCCGTACCCAAACGCTTCTCAAGGGCAGCAACGGCATCGGCACGGTCCGCCGCACGGTCCTCCCCGGCGGCCTGCGCATCGTCACCGAGACCCTGCCCTCCGTACGCTCCGCCACCTTCGGCATCTGGGCCAACGTCGGATCACGCGACGAGACCCCGACGCTGAACGGCGCGACGCACTACCTCGAACACCTCCTCTTCAAGGGCACCGGCAAGCGCAGCGCCCTCGACATCTCGTCCGCGATCGACGCGGTCGGCGGCGAGATGAACGCCTTCACGGCGAAGGAGTACACCTGCTACTACGCGCGGGTCCTCGACACGGACCTGCCGCTGGCCATCGATGTCGTCTGCGACATGCTGACCGGCTCCCTGATCGCCTCCGAGGACGTCGACGCCGAGCGCGGCGTCATCCTGGAGGAGATCGCGATGACGGAGGACGACCCGGGCGACTGCGTGCACGACCTGTTCGCGCACACCATGCTCGGCGACACCCCGCTCGGCCGCCCGGTCCTCGGCACCGTCGACACGATCAACGCCCTGAACCGGGGCCAGATCGCCCGCTTCTACAAGAAGCACTACGACCCCACGCACCTGGTCGTCGCCGCGGCGGGCAACGTCGACCACGCCACGGTCGTACGCCAGGTCCGCAAGGCATTCGAGCGCGCCGGTGCGCTCTCCCGCACCGACGCCGTCCCGATGGCGCCGCGCGAGGGCTCCCGCACGCTGCGCACCGCGGGCAGGGTCGAACTGCTGAACCGCAAGACCGAGCAGGCCCACGTGGTCCTCGGCATGCCGGGACTGGCCCGCACCGACGAGCGCCGCTGGGCGCTCGGCGTCCTCAACACCGCCCTCGGCGGCGGTATGAGCTCCCGCCTCTTCCAGGAGGTACGGGAGAAGCGCGGCCTCGCCTACAGCGTCTACTCGTACACCTCGGGCTTCGCGGACTGCGGACTCTTCGGCGTGTACGCGGGCTGCCGGCCCAGCCAGGTCCACGACGTGCTCAAGATCTGCCGCGACGAGCTGGACCGGGTCGCGTCGGACGGCCTGGACGACGAGGAGATCGGCCGTGCCATCGGCCAGCTCTCCGGCTCCACCGTCCTCGGCCTTGAGGACACCGGCGCGCTCATGAACCGCATCGGCAAGAGCGAACTGTGCTGGGGCGAGCAGATGTCGGTCGACGACATGCTGGCCCGCATCGCGCAGGTCACCCCGGACGACGTCCGGTCGGTGGCGGGCGAGGTCCTCGGACACCGCCCCTCCCTCTCCGTCATCGGCCCGCTCAAGGACAAGCAGGCCGACCGCCTGCACGAGTCGGTCTCCTAGCCACCAGTCACCCGTCACCCGAAAGAAGCAAGCATGAGCAAGCTGCGCGTGGCCGTTCTCGGTGCCCGGGGCCGTATCGGCTCCGAGGCGGTCCGAGCCGTCGAGGCCGCCGACGACATGGAGCTGGTGGCCGCACTCGGCCGCGGCGACAAGCTGGAGACCCTGGCGGACGCCGGTGCCCAGGTCGTCGTCGAGCTCACCACCCCCACGTCGGTGATGGAGAACCTCGAGTTCTGCACCGGGCACGGCATCCACGCCGTGGTCGGCACCACCGGCTGGACCGACGAACGGCTCGCGCAGCTGACCACCTGGCTCTCCGGCTCGCCGGGGACCGGCGTGCTCATCGCGCCGAACTTCTCCATCGGCGCGGTCCTCACCATGAAGTTCGCACAGCAGGCCGCGCGCTACTTCGAGTCGGTCGAGGTCATCGAGCTGCACCACCCCAACAAGGCGGACGCCCCCTCCGGCACCGCCGCGCGCACCGCCCAGCTGATCGCCGAGGCCCGCCGCGAGGCCGGCTGCGCACCCCAGCCGGACGCCACCGCGACGGCACTGGACGGGGCGCGCGGCGCGGACGTCGACGGGATCCCGGTCCACTCGGTCCGGCTCCGCGGCCTCCTGGCCCACCAGGAGGTGCTGCTCGGGGGCGAGGGCGAGACCCTCACCCTCCGGCACGACTCCCTGCACCACAGCAGCTTCATGCCGGGCATCCTGCTCGGCGCACGCCGCGTGACGACCACTCCGGGCCTCACGTTCGGCCTGGAAAACTTCCTCGACCTGAACTGACTGAGCCCCGCCATGCGCGCAAAGATCACTTACGTCGTCACCGCTGCCGTCCTGGTCTTCTACTTCGTCCTGGTCGGCAGCCGGGGTGTCCTGCTCATCGAGCACGGCTCGCTGGTCACGGTGACCTTCGGGGTCGCCGTGCTGATCCTGCCGGTCATCGGCATCTGGTTCCTCTGGAAGAACACCCAGTTCGTCCGGAGGGCCAACGCCCTGGCCGCCGAACTCGACGCCGAGGGCGGACTGCCGGTCGACGAACTGGTCCGTACCCCGAGCGGGCGAATCGACCGTGACTCGGCGGACGCGGTGTTCGCACGCCGCCGGGAGGAGACGGAGGACGCGCCGGACGACTGGCGCTGCTGGTTCCGCCTCGCCGTGGCCTACCAGGACGCCAGGGACACCCCCAGGGCCCGCAAGGCCATGCAACGAGCCATCGCCCTCCGCAACCGCCCGGCGTCCACTACGGCCCCGTCCAGCCCTTGAACCCCGCAAGCCCGCCCGGCAACTCAACCCGGACGGGCCACTTCGAGCCGGACGGGCATCGTTTCCAGCCCGTCCGGCGATGGAGTACAAGGTCCTTCAGCCCGTCCGGCGATTGAGGACGTACCGCCGGACGGCCGGCCCCGCTAGGGACGCCGGTACTCGTCCCCCCAGGCCTCAATCGTGTCCGCGGCCCGGTCGAACGCCTCACCCCGCGCCAGGAAGTCCGCGTTGGAGTCCGTGAGCAGCGGCGGCACCGCGTCCCCGCCCTTGCGTACGACGATCAGGGCCTGGCCCTGCACCGTGCGCGGGAACCCGAGCCACTTCACCGGCTGCTGCACGGTACGGACCGCCGCCGCACGGTTCCACGGCACCGTCGTCGTCCGGAAGAAGCCCACCCGGCGCACGCCGTGCCGGCTCACCCAGGCGCCGATCCGCAGCATCCGCAGGGCGCAGAGGATCACCGCGAGAGCCAGGGCGAGACAGGCGCCGGCCCCGGGCAGCGCCCCGGCGAACGCCGTGATCATCCCGGCGAACAGGATGAACGAGGCAAGCAGCAGCAGACCGGCCGCGGCCGCGACACGCCAGGGCCCGGGGCGGTAGGGACGCCGCCAGCTGTCGTGGTCGTCGAACGGCAGCGCGACATCCTCAGCGCTCGCGTCAAACGCGCGGTCGGCCGTCAGGAAGGGCAGGGGCACGACTGATCCTCACTCACAAGCACGCTCGATTGCTGTGCCCGGTGAGGCTACCGAGGAGGCTACCGGCCGGACCACCCCAGGGGGCCCGTCCGAGTCATCGCCCGTGTGCGGCCTCGGTCTGCTGACTGTGCTGCGGAGACTGCTCGGGCGCCAGGGCGGGCAGGCCGAGCAGCAGCGATCCGGCGAGCCCGGCGACCACGACGAGGCCGATCAGGATGCTGCCTGTCCGCTCGGAGAGGGAGGCACGCTCGCGCGGGGGCGGTGTGACGTTACTGCGGAATCGGTCGGCCTCGGCTACGAACGAGAACGGGACGGATTCACGCCGGCGGAACATGAGGTGGCTCTCCTTGAACTCTGATTCGGGTGGTGCCACTGAGTCAGACGCATGACAGGCCCGATCGGTGCCCCGAATCGCCGGATTGACCGAAGAAATCCCCGGACGGGCGGTGCCGACCGCGTTGTCGGTGGCGGCCCGTAGAGTGGGCGCCGCCCGAGCGACGCCATTGGAAGGACCCCCGCCGGTGACCGACACCCCCGAACCCGCAAAGCCCAGCTTCCGCAGCGATGTCACCGTTGACCTGGTGAAACATGCCGCAGGTGACTCCGATGTGCTCTTCGCCGCCCGTGTCTCCACGGCCGGTGAGCAGTCCCTCGAAGAGGTCACCAAGGATCCTGAGCGCTCCAAGGGGCTCATCAACTACCTGATGCGGGACCGGCACGGAAGCCCGTTCGAGCACAACTCGATGACCTTCTTCATCAGCGCCCCGATCTTCGTGTTCCGCGAGTTCATGCGGCACCGCGTGGGCTGGTCGTACAACGAGGAATCGGGCCGCTACAGGGAGCTGGAGCCGGTCTTCTACGTCCCGGGGGAGTCCCGCAAGCTGGTCCAGCAGGGCCGCCCCGGCAAGTACGAGTTCGTCGAGGGCACCGAGGCGCAGGCGGAGCTCACCGGCCGTGTCATGGAGGACTCGTACCGCCAGGCGTACGAGGCCTACCAGGAGATGCTCGCCGCGGGTGTGGCCCGTGAGGTCGCCCGTGCGGTCCTCCCGGTCGGCCTGTTCTCCTCGATGTACGCCACGTGCAACGCCCGCTCGCTGATGCACTTCCTCGGCCTGCGTACGCAGCACGAACTCGCGAAGGTCCCGTCCTTCCCGCAGCGCGAGATCGAGATGGTCGGCGAGCAGATGGAAGCGCACTGGGCACAGCTCATGCCGCTCACCCATGCAGCCTTCAACAAAAACGGACGCGTTGCCCCGTAAGCGGTGTCCGTATTGCGGCGTTTCGTGAAGTTCATCTAGGCTGATCAAACGGACCCGGCACTGCTTGAACCCCCGAGCAGGCAGTGCCGGGCTCCTCTTGCTTGTCCCCCCGAGGGGACACCGGGCGCCGAGCAACGAGTAGCGTGGTACCCATGGCTCCGATCTCCACTCCGCAGACCCCCTTCGGGCGGGTCCTCACCGCTATGGTCACGCCGTTCACGGCGGACGGCGCACTCGACATCGACGGTGCCCAGCGGCTCGCCACCCATCTGGTCGACTCAGGCAATGACGGCCTGATCATCAACGGCACCACCGGCGAGTCCCCGACCACCAGCGATGCGGAGAAAGACCAGCTCGTACGGGCTGTGCTGGAGGCGGTGGGGGACCGGGCGCACATCGTCGCCGGCATCGGCACCAACGACACCCGCCACAGCATCGAGCTCGCCCGCACGGCCGAGCGCTCCGGCGCCCACGGCCTCCTGGCGGTCACTCCGTACTACAACAAGCCGCCGCAGGAGGGCCTCCTCCGGCACTTCACGGCGATCGCGGACTCCACGGGTCTGCCGGTGATGCTCTACGACATTCCCGGCCGCAGTGGTGTGCCGATCGACACAGAGACCCTCGTCCGGCTGGCCGAGCACCCGCGCATCGTGGCCAACAAGGACGCCAAGGGCGACCTCGGCCGCGCCAGCTGGGCCATCGCCCAGTCCGGACTGGCCTGGTACTCCGGCGACGACATGCTGAACCTCCCGCTCCTCTCGGTGGGCGCGGTCGGGTTCGTCTCCGTCGTCGGCCACATCGTCACCCCGGACCTGCGGGCGCTCATCGAGGCCCACCTCGGGGGAGACGTCCAGAAGGCCACGGAGATCCACCAGAAGCTGCTGCCGGTCTTCACGGGCATGTTCCGCACCCAGGGCGTGATCACCACCAAGGCGGCACTGACCCTCCAGGGCCTCCCGGCAGGTCCGCTGCGGCTGCCCCTGGTGGAACTCTCCGCGCAGGAAACGGCACAGCTCAAGATCGATCTCGCCGCCGGTGGGGTACAGCTCTAACCACAGACTTCACAACTGAATACGCGAAGAACACTCGCAATGAGCAACACCAAAGACAACAGCAAGTGCACGAATGACATGCGCGCCACGTGCCCAAGCGGTACGTGGCGCGTGTGGTAAGGAGAGTCTTTTGAGTCATCCGCATCCTGAACTCGGCACCCCGCCGAAGCTCCCGAAGGGCGGCCTGCGGGTCACCCCCCTCGGCGGCCTCGGCGAAATCGGCCGCAACATGACGGTCTTCGAGTACGGCGGCCGCCTGCTCATCGTCGACTGCGGCGTCCTCTTCCCGGAGGAGGAGCAGCCGGGCATCGACCTGATCCTTCCGGACTTCACGACCATCCGGGACCGCCTCGACGACGTCGAGGGCATCGTCCTGACGCACGGCCACGAGGACCACATCGGTGGTGTCCCGTATCTGCTGCGTCTGAAGCCGGACATCCCGCTGATCGGCTCCAAGCTGACCCTCGCGCTCATCGAGGCCAAGCTCCAGGAGCACCGCATCCGCCCGTACACCCTTGAGGTCACGGAGGGACAGCGGGAGCGCATCGGAGTCTTCGACTGCGAGTTCATCGCGGTCAACCACTCCATCCCGGACGCGCTCGCGGTCGCCATCCGCACCCCCGCGGGCATGGCGGTCGCCACCGGCGACTTCAAGATGGACCAGCTGCCGCTGGACGGCCGCCTCACCGACCTGCACGCGTTCGCGCGGCTGAGCGAGGAGGGCATCGACCTTCTGCTCTCCGACTCGACGAACGCGGAGGTGCCCGGCTTCGTCCCGCCGGAGCGGGACATCCAGAACGTCCTGCGCACGGTCTTCGCCAACGCCCAGAAGCGCATCATCGTGGCGAGCTTCGCCAGCCACGTGCACCGCATCCAGCAGATCCTCGACACGGCCCACGAGTACGGCCGCCGGGTCGCCTTCGTCGGACGCTCGATGGTCCGGAACATGGGCATCGCCCGTGACCTGGGCTATCTGAAGGTTCCCGCGGGCCTGGTCGTCGACGTGAAGACCCTCGACGACCTGCCGGACGACGAGGTCGTGCTGGTCTGTACGGGCTCGCAGGGCGAGCCGATGGCGGCCCTGTCCCGGATGGCCAACCGCGACCACCAGATCCGCATCGTCCAGGGCGACACGGTCATCCTGGCGTCGTCGCTGATCCCGGGTAACGAGAACGCGGTCTACCGCGTGATCAACGGCCTGACCCGCTGGGGCGCCAACGTCGTCCACAAGGGCAACGCCAAGGTCCACGTCTCGGGCCACGCCTCGGCCGGCGAGCTGCTGTACTTCTACAACATCTGCAAGCCGAAGAACCTGATGCCGGTCCACGGCGAGTGGCGCCACCTGAGGGCCAACGCCGAACTGGGCGCCCTCACCGGCGTTCCGAAGGACCACATCGTCATCGCCGAGGACGGCGTGGTCGTCGACCTGATCGACGGCAAGGCCAAGATCGTCGGCAAGGTCCAGGCGGGATACGTGTACGTGGACGGCCTCTCGGTCGGCGACGTCACCGAGACGTCCCTCAAGGACCGCCGCATCCTGGGCGACGAGGGCATCATCTCCGTCTTCATCGTGGTCGACAGCTCCTCCGGCAAGATCGTGGGCGGCCCCCACATCCAGGCCAGGGGCTCCGGCATCGACGACTCGGCGTTCAGCGCGGTCGTACCGAAGGTCGAAGAGGCCCTCAACAAGTCGGCCCAGGACGGCGTCATGGAGCCGCACCAGCTCCAGCAGCTGGTCCGCCGCACGGTGGGCAAGTGGGTCTCCGACACCTACCGCCGGCGCCCGATGATCCTTCCCGTCGTCGTCGAGGTCTGACGCCGGCAGGGCTGAACAGGCGCGAACTCCGGAGCGGGGCCCCCGATTTGCATCGGGGCGCCCCGCTCCAGTACGTTTACGTCTCCACCTCGCCGGGAAGCACCGCGCACACACGTGCCCGTGAGCCTCCCGCAGAGGGTGGGAATTCCGACTCAGAAGTTCTGATAAAGTCGGATCCGCCGAAAGGCAAGGCCACTTCAACGGCCACCGGAATTCAAATTCGGACCGGAAACGGAACGAAATGAGTCTGGTAAGGTTGGAACCGCCGGAAAGGGAAACGCGAAAGCGAAGAACTGGAAAGCGGTAAATGCGAGGCCCGCTTCGACCGGGAATCGGACACGAAAGAGTCTGATAGAGTCGGAAACGCAAGACCGAAGGGAAGCGCCCGGAGGAAAGCCCGAGAGGGTGAGTACAAAGGAAGCGTCCGTTCCTTGAGAACTCAACAGCGTGCCAAAAGTCAACGCCAGATATGTTGATACCCCGACCTGCTTCGGCAGGTTCGAGGTTCCTTTGAAAGTCCTAACAGGCCTTTACCGGCCTGGTAGGCAATGAACACAGCGAGGACACAGTGAACGGTCGGTCTTATTCCGACCTGACCGTTCCGCTCTCGTGTGTGTCTACCCGATTACGGGAAAACATTCACGGAGAGTTTGATCCTGGCTCAGGACGAACGCTGGCGGCGTGCTTAACACATGCAAGTCGAACGATGAAGCCTTTCGGGGTGGATTAGTGGCGAACGGGTGAGTAACACGTGGGCAATCTGCCCTTCACTCTGGGACAAGCCCTGGAAACGGGGTCTAATACCGGATAATACTTTCTCTCTCATGGGGGAAGGTTAAAAGCTCCGGCGGTGAAGGATGAGCCCGCGGCCTATCAGCTAGTTGGTGGGGTAATGGCCTACCAAGGCGACGACGGGTAGCCGGCCTGAGAGGGCGACCGGCCACACTGGGACTGAGACACGGCCCAGACTCCTACGGGAGGCAGCAGTGGGGAATATTGCACAATGGGCGAAAGCCTGATGCAGCGACGCCGCGTGAGGGATGACGGCCTTCGGGTTGTAAACCTCTTTCAGCAGGGAAGAAGCGAAAGTGACGGTACCTGCAGAAGAAGCGCCGGCTAACTACGTGCCAGCAGCCGCGGTAATACGTAGGGCGCAAGCGTTGTCCGGAATTATTGGGCGTAAAGAGCTCGTAGGCGGCTTGTTGCGTCGGTTGTGAAAGCCCGGGGCTTAACCCCGGGTCTGCAGTCGATACGGGCAGGCTAGAGTGTGGTAGGGGAGATCGGAATTCCTGGTGTAGCGGTGAAATGCGCAGATATCAGGAGGAACACCGGTGGCGAAGGCGGATCTCTGGGCCATTACTGACGCTGAGGAGCGAAAGCGTGGGGAGCGAACAGGATTAGATACCCTGGTAGTCCACGCCGTAAACGTTGGGAACTAGGTGTTGGCGACATTCCACGTCGTCGGTGCCGCAGCTAACGCATTAAGTTCCCCGCCTGGGGAGTACGGCCGCAAGGCTAAAACTCAAAGGAATTGACGGGGGCCCGCACAAGCAGCGGAGCATGTGGCTTAATTCGACGCAACGCGAAGAACCTTACCAAGGCTTGACATCGCCCGGAAAGCCGTAGAGATACGGCCCCCCTTGTGGTCGGGTGACAGGTGGTGCATGGCTGTCGTCAGCTCGTGTCGTGAGATGTTGGGTTAAGTCCCGCAACGAGCGCAACCCTTGTTCTGTGTTGCCAGCATGCCCTTCGGGGTGATGGGGACTCACAGGAGACTGCCGGGGTCAACTCGGAGGAAGGTGGGGACGACGTCAAGTCATCATGCCCCTTATGTCTTGGGCTGCACACGTGCTACAATGGCCGGTACAATGAGCTGCGATGCCGCGAGGCGGAGCGAATCTCAAAAAGCCGGTCTCAGTTCGGATTGGGGTCTGCAACTCGACCCCATGAAGTCGGAGTTGCTAGTAATCGCAGATCAGCATTGCTGCGGTGAATACGTTCCCGGGCCTTGTACACACCGCCCGTCACGTCACGAAAGTCGGTAACACCCGAAGCCGGTGGCCCAACCCCTTGTGGGAGGGAGCTGTCGAAGGTGGGACTGGCGATTGGGACGAAGTCGTAACAAGGTAGCCGTACCGGAAGGTGCGGCTGGATCACCTCCTTTCTAAGGAGCACTTCTTACCGGACCTCGGTTCGGTCAGAGGCCAGTACACCGGCGAATGTTCGGTGCTGGTTGCTCATGGGTGGAACGTTGACTATTCGGCACGACAGGTTGTTTTCACTAGTACTGCTTCGGCGTGGAACGTGAGGGTGATCGGTCGGGTCGGGCACGCTGTTGGGTATCTGAAGGTACGGCCGTAAAGGTCGTCCTTCGGTTGCCGGCCCCAGTGAACTCGCCTGTAAGGGTGGGGTGATGGGTGGCTGGTCGTTGTTTGAGAACTGCACAGTGGACGCGAGCATCTGTGGCCAAGTTTTTAAGGGCGCACGGTGGATGCCTTGGCACCAGGAACCGATGAAGGACGTGGGAGGCCACGATAGGCCCCGGGGAGCTGTCAACCAAGCTTTGATCCGGGGGTGTCCGAATGGGGAAACCCGGCAGTCGTCATGGGCTGTCACCCGCTGCTGAACACATAGGCAGTGTGGAGGGAACGAGGGGAAGTGAAACATCTCAGTACCCTCAGGAAGAGAAAACAACCGTGATTCCGGGAGTAGTGGCGAGCGAAACTGGATCAGGCCAAACCGTATGCGTGTGATACCCGGCAGGGGTTGCGCATGCGGGGTTGTGGGATCTCTTTTTCATAGTCTGCCGGCTGTGAGACGAGTCAGAAACCGTTGATGTAGGCGAAGGACATGCGAAAGGTCCGGCGTAGAGGGTAAGACCCCCGTAGCTGAAACATTAACGGCTCGTTTAAGAGACACCCAAGTAGCACGGGGCCCGAGAAATCCCGTGTGAATCTGGCGGGACCACCCGTTAAGCCTAAATATTCCCTGGTGACCGATAGCGGATAGTACCGTGAGGGAATGGTGAAAAGTACCGCGGGAGCGGAGTGAAATAGTACCTGAAACCGTGTGCCTACAAGCCGTGGGAGCGTCGCGCATCGAGTTTACTCGGTGCGTCGTGACTGCGTGCCTTTTGAAGAATGAGCCTGCGAGTTTGCGGTGTGTTGCGAGGTTAACCCGTGTGGGGAAGCCGTAGCGAAAGCGAGTCCGAATAGGGCGATTTAGTAGCGCGCTCAAGACCCGAAGCGGAGTGATCTAGCCATGGGCAGGTTGAAGCGGAGGTAAGACTTCGTGGAGGACCGAACCCACCAGGGTTGAAAACCTGGGGGATGACCTGTGGTTAGGGGTGAAAGGCCAATCAAACTCCGTGATAGCTGGTTCTCCCCGAAATGCATTTAGGTGCAGCGTCGTGTGTTTCTTGCCGGAGGTAGAGCACTGGATAGGCGATGGGCCCTACCGGGTTACTGACCTTAGCCAAACTCCGAATGCCGGTAAGTGAGAGCACGGCAGTGAGACTGTGGGGGATAAGCTCCATGGTCGAGAGGGAAACAGCCCAGAGCATCGACTAAGGCCCCTAAGCGTACGCTAAGTGGGAAAGGATGTGGAGTCGCAGAGACAACCAGGAGGTTGGCTTAGAAGCAGCCACCCTTGAAAGAGTGCGTAATAGCTCACTGGTCAAGTGATTCCGCGCCGACAATGTAGCGGGGCTCAAGCGTACCGCCGAAGTCGTGTCATTCCAGCATTAAGGGCCAACGCCTGCTGGGATGGGTAGGGGAGCGTCGTGTGCCGGGTGAAGCAGCCGCGGAAGCGAGTTGTGGACGGTTCACGAGTGAGAATGCAGGCATGAGTAGCGATACACACGTGAGAAACGTGTGCGCCGATTGACTAAGGGTTCCTGGGTCAAGCTGATCTGCCCAGGGTAAGTCGGGACCTAAGGCGAGGCCGACAGGCGTAGTCGATGGACAACCGGTTGATATTCCGGTACCCGCTTTGAAACGCCCAATACTGAATCAGGCGATGCTAAGTCCGTGAAGCCGGCCCGATCTCTTCGGAGTTGAGGGTAGTGGTGGAGCCGACGAACCAGACTTGTACTAGGTAAGCGATGGGGTGACGCAGGAAGGTAGTCCAGCCCGGGCGGTGGTAGTCCCGGGGTAAGGGTGTAGGCCGTGTGGTAGGTAAATCCGTCACACATTAAGGCTGAGACCTGATGCCGAGCCGATTGTGGTGAAGTGGATGATCCTATGCTGTCGAGAAAAGCCTCTAGCGAGTTTCATGGCGGCCCGTACCCTAAACCGACTCAGGTAGTCAGGTAGAGAATACCGAGGCGTTCGGGTGAACTATGGTTAAGGAACTCGGCAAAATGCCCCCGTAACTTCGGGAGAAGGGGGGCCATCACTGGTGAGGGAACTTGCTTCCTGAGCTGGGGGTGGCCGCAGAGACCAGCGAGAAGCGACTGTTTACTAAAAACACAGGTCCGTGCGAAGCCGTAAGGCGATGTATACGGACTGACGCCTGCCCGGTGCTGGAACGTTAAGGGGACCGGTTAGCTGACTTTCGGGTCGGCGAAGCTGAGAACTTAAGCGCCAGTAAACGGCGGTGGTAACTATAACCATCCTAAGGTAGCGAAATTCCTTGTCGGGTAAGTTCCGACCTGCACGAATGGCGTAACGACTTCTCGACTGTCTCAACCATAGGCCCGGTGAAATTGCACTACGAGTAAAGATGCTCGTTTCGCGCAGCAGGACGGAAAGACCCCGGGACCTTTACTATAGTTTGATATTGGTGTTCGGTTCGGCTTGTGTAGGATAGGTGGGAGACTTTGAAGCGGCCACGCCAGTGGTTGTGGAGTCGTCGTTGAAATACCACTCTGGTCGTGCTGGATGTCTAACCTGGGTCCGTGATCCGGATCAGGGACAGTGTCTGATGGGTAGTTTAACTGGGGCGGTTGCCTCCTAAAGAGTAACGGAGGCGCCCAAAGGTTCCCTCAGCCTGGTTGGCAATCAGGTGTTGAGTGTAAGTGCACAAGGGAGCTTGACTGTGAGACCGACGGGTCGAGCAGGGACGAAAGTCGGGACTAGTGATCCGGCAGTGGCTTGTGGAAGCGCTGTCGCTCAACGGATAAAAGGTACCCCGGGGATAACAGGCTGATCTTCCCCAAGAGTCCATATCGACGGGATGGTTTGGCACCTCGATGTCGGCTCGTCGCATCCTGGGGCTGGAGTCGGTCCCAAGGGTTGGGCTGTTCGCCCATTAAAGCGGTACGCGAGCTGGGTTTAGAACGTCGTGAGACAGTTCGGTCCCTATCCGCTGTGCGCGTAGGAATATTGAGAAGGGCTGTCCCTAGTACGAGAGGACCGGGACGGACGAACCTCTGGTGTGCCAGTTGTCCTGCCAAGGGCATGGCTGGTTGGCTACGTTCGGAAAGGATAACCGCTGAAAGCATCTAAGCGGGAAGCCTGCTTCGAGATGAGTATTCCCACCAACTTGATTGGTTAAGGCTCCCAGTAGACGACTGGGTTGATAGGCCAGATGTGGAAGCCCGGTAACGGGTGGAGCTGACTGGTACTAATAGGCCGAGGGCTTGTCCTCAGTTGCTCGCGTCCACTGTGTTAGTTCTGAAATAACGAACGGCCGTGTTTTGTTCCGGTGTTGGTTAATTTCATAGTGTTTCGGTGGTCATTGCGTTAGGGAAACGCCCGGTTACATTCCGAACCCGGAAGCTAAGCCTTTCAGCGCCGATGGTACTGCAGGGGGGACCCTGTGGGAGAGTAGGACGCCGCCGAACTCCTTTTAAAATGGTTGAGCCCCGTGCCCTTGTGGCACGGGGCTTTTCCGCGTTTACAGGGTCTCTCGGCCGGCGAGCTGCGGCCGACCGCGGCGGCCTCGGGGGAGGCGTCGGCTGTTGCAACGCCTCTGCTGGAACGCCGCTGGTGGGCGGGCTGGTGACGGTGCGACAGGCGGTTTTGCACACCCCCTCGTTCAGGGTATGCTTTAGCTCGTTGCCGCAGGGCAGCAAGGCCCCAATAGCTCAGTCGGTAGAGCGTCTCCATGGTAAGGAGAAGGTCTGCGGTTCGATTCCGCATTGGGGCTCAGAACAGGGAAAGGCCCCCGCCAAGTGGCGGGGGCCTTTCGCGTATCCGGAGGCATCGGAAGCCATCCGGAGTCATCGGCCGTTACACGGCGGCCGGTGGCTCCGGGACGCGCATCGCGAGGATGGCCATGTCGTCCGATGCCGGCTCGGCGGCGAATCGCTCGACGGCCCGCAGAATGCGTGCCGCGACCGCTCCGGCCGTCAGGCCCGTGCAGTTGGCCAGGACGTCCGCCAGGCCGTCGTCACCGAGCATCCGCGTGCCTTCGCGGCGTTCGGTGACACCGTCGGTCACGCACAGCAGGACGTCGCCCGGTTCCAGGGTCACCGTCTGCTCGTACAGTTCCAGGTCCTCGATGACGCCCAGCAGGGGCTGCGGTTCGGCGGCTGCCTCGACCGAGCCGTCCTGGCGCAGGCGCAGGGGCAGCGGATGGCCGGCACAGACCACCTTCAGAAGGGCGCTGCCGTCCTCCTGGGGCCACAACTCCCCGTACAGCAGGGTCAGGAAGCGGCTGCGGGCGCCCTCGTCGAGGATCGCGGCGTTCAGCCGCTCCAGGACGGCGGGGCCGCCGAAGCCCTCGCGGGCGAGCAGGCGCAGTGCGTGCCGGGCCAGACCCGTGACCGCCGCCGCCTCCGGGCCCGTGCCGCAGACGTCGCCGATGGCGAAGCCGTAGGCGCCGTCACGGATCGGGAAGACGTCGTAGAAGTCGCCGCCCACCTCGTTGCCCTCACCGGCTGCCCGGTAGATGACCTCGATCTCGACATTGGGCACGTCGGGCAGCCCCGGCGGCAGCAGACTGCGCTGCAGGGACTGGCTGATCGCCATGCGCTCCGAGTAGAGGCGGGCGTTGTCCAGGGCGAGGGCTGCCCGGCGCGAGAGGTCCTCGGCGAGCTCCAGGATCTCCTGGCGGAAGTGGTCGTCGGACGGTTTGCCGAGCGTGAGCATGCCGATGACGCGGTTGCGGGCGACGAGTGGCAGGACCACGGTCTCCCCGCCCACCGCGGCCGCGGTGGCCAGCGTCGTACGGATACCCGCGCCGAGCCCGCCGGGGTCGCCGAGGCCGATGTTCCGCATCGACGTCCGGAGAGCCGCCTCGTGGGCGGCCTCGGAGGGTGCGGCCCAGACCCGGGCGCCCGGTGTCGGTACCGGGTCAGGCGGGGCGATCTTGGAGAGCAGGGCCTTGAGACCGTCGATCCGCTCCTCGTCCTCGTGCAGGACGTACGAGAGGTACGGGTCCGATGACTGGTCGGCGATCGTGTAGACCGCGCACCAGGTGGCCAGGGTGGGCACCGTCATCTGTGCCATCAGGGCGAGCGTCTGGTCGCGGTCGAGCGTGCCGGCCAGCAGGTCGGACGCCTCGACGAGGAAGGAGAGGGAGCCGCGGCGCAGCCGTTCCAGTTCGCCCAGGCGGGCGGACTCGACGGCCAGGGCGATGCGGTCCGCGGCGAACTGGAGGCGCAGGGCCTCCTCGTTCGAGTACCGGCCGGCGGCCTCCGCCGCGACGCCCAGGGAGCCCGTGAGCCGGCCCTCGACCTTCAGCGGAACCGTCACCACCGAGCGCATGCCCGTGTCGGTGAGCAGCGGGACGGCGCCGGGCACGGCGTCGAGGTCCTCGTGGACGGCCGGCATGCGCGCGGAGCCGTAGCGTCCGGTGCCGGCCTCGACGGGGACGCGGGCGAAGCGCTGGCGGGCCGAGGGCAGGCCGGTCGTGGCCCGGACCTCCAGCTCGGTCTCGTCGTCCGTCGCCAGCAGCAGGAACGCCGCGTCGGCGTCGAGCATGTCGCGGGCGCGCTCGACGGTGCGCTGGAGCAGGCCGTCGAGGTCGTCGGGGGCGGGGGAGCCGATGAAGACCTCGAAAGGGTCCGTCGACCGGCTCTCGGTGTTCGCGTCGGAGACCGGAGTGCGTACCGGTGACTGGAGCACCGCCCGCTCGTAGTCGCGCACCAGCAGGCACACGGTCGAGGGCTCGCCCTGGGTGTCCCGTACGCGCAGGTGGGAGCCGTAGACCGGGATCGTACGGCCGTCGGCGCCCCGGATGCCGTAGCTGCCCTCCCAGCGGGACAGGCGCAGCGCGTCCGCGATGCCGGTGTTGGTGCCGGGGGTCTGCGGCCAGGCGGTGAAGTCCGTGAGCTGCTTGCCGGTGACCTGTTCCGCCGTGTGTCCGAAGAGATACGTGGCGTCGTCGTTCCACGCGGCGATGGCCCCGGTGCTGTCGATCTGGACGACGGCCACCCTGACGCGTTCGTCGGTGACGGGGAGCAGGCCGACGGGGAGCAGCGGGCCCGCGGAGCGGATGCCCACCGGCCGGTCGGGGAGGTCGAGCTGGAACCAGACGTGTTTGTGCGTGGGGGAGTACTCGACGCCCCAGCGGGAGGCCAGGGCCGCGCACAGCAGCAGGCCGCGGCCGCTCTCCCGGTCGGGGCTGCCGAAGTCCAGGCCGGTGGACTGGAGCGGGATCTCCCGTTCCGGGTAGTGGTCGGAGACCTCGACCCGGACCCCGTCCTCCGTGCGCAGACACAGCACGTCCGCCGCGGTGCCCGCATGGACCACCGCGTTGGTGACGAGCTCGCTGGTCAGGACGACGGCGTCGTCGACCACGTCGGTGTATCCCCACCCCTGGAGGGTGTCCCGGACAAAGGCGCGGGCCGTCGCGACGGAGCGCCCGACCGGTTCGAAGGTGGCAGCCGCGCGCGCCGTGATCACAGCACTCCCCATATGGTGTGTCGTCGCTTCCCCGAGTCCTGTGCCCGTTTCTCGCCGCTTCGATTCGCTTGCCAGGCTAGACGCTCCCTCCACGTGCCGGGTACACGAGGGCCGGGTTCGGGCAGGTACCGGCAGGAACAGGGTGCTGAACGGACAAGTGTGGGCTTCCCCATGGAGGGATGTGGGACAACCATGGGAGGTTCCACCCCGACCGCTTCCGGCCTGGTACGTTTCAACGATTTGACGTCCGCATGGTCACCCGTCGACGGTGGGCTGTGGCGGTGAGCCATAGAGGATCTGGGCAAGCTCTCGGACAGGGCCCGACAAGGCCCGAGCGATTCGGTCAACCCCTGCGGGAGGGACACGGTGGAGTCTGACGTGGCGGCGCGGGGATCAGGTACGCGCAGTAAAGGCGGACAGTCCGTGAAGAAGCAGCGCAATGGAACCGTCGAGGTCGACGCCGCGGCACTCAACAGACTGCTGTCCGGTCTGGTGGCCATGCGGGACGGGAACTTCCGCAGGCGCGTGACCGTCTCCGGCGACGGCGTGATGGCGGAGCTCGCGGCCGTCTTCAACGAGGTCGCCGACCGCAATGTGCATCTCACCGGTGAGCTCGCCCGCGTGCGGCGTGTGGTCGGCCGGGAGGGCAAGCTCACCGAGCGGCTGGAGACGGGGGCCTGCGAGGGCTCCTGGGCGGCCGCGATCGACGCGTCCAACGAACTGGTCGACGATCTCGCGCGCCCGGTCTCGGAGGTCGGGCGGGTGCTGTCGGCGGTCGCCGACGGTGATCTCGAACAGCGGATGGAACTGCGGTCGCACACGGCGGACGAGACGGTACGGCCGCTGCGCGGCGAGTTCCTGAAGGTCGCGCGTACGGTCAACAACCTCGTCGACCAGCTGTCGGCGTTCACCGAGCAGGTGACGCGGGTCGCGGTCGAGGTGGGCACCGAGGGGAAGCTGGGCGGCCAGGCCCAGGTGCGCGGGATGTCCGGGTCCTGGAAGGACCTCACGGACTCCGTCAACACCATGGCGTTCCGGCTGACCGCGCAGGTGCGCGACATCGCCCTGGTGACGACGGCGGTCGCCAAGGGTGATCTGTCGCGGAAGGTCACCGTGCATGTGGCCGGTGAGATGGCCCAGCTGAAGAACACCGTCAACACGATGGTCGACCAGCTGTCCTCGTTCTCCTCCGAGGTGACCCGCGTCGCCCGTGAGGTGGGTACCGAGGGCGAGCTCGGCGGTCAGGCGACGGTGCCGGGCGTGGCCGGGGTCTGGAAGGACCTCACGGACTCCGTCAACACGATGGCGGGCAACCTCACCTCCCAGGTGCGCGGCATCGCCGAGGTGACGACGGCGGTCGCCAACGGTGACCTGTCGCAGAAGGTCCGGGTGAGCGCGCGCGGCGAGGTCGCCCAGCTCGCCGAGACCATCAACCAGATGACCGAGACGCTGCGCACCTTCGCGGACGAGGTCACCCGGGTGGCCAGCGAGGTCGGTGGCGAGGGCGTGCTCGGCGGCCAGGCACAGGTGCCGGGTGCCGCGGGTACGTGGAAGGACCTCACCGACTCGGTGAACACCGTCTTCCGCAATCTGACGACCCAGGTGCGGGACATCGCCCAGGTGACCACGGCGGTCGCCAGTGGTGACATGTCGCAGAAGGTCACCGTCGATGTGGCCGGCGAGATGCTGGAGCTGAAGAACACCGTCAACACGATGGTCGACCAGCTGCAGTCCTTCGGTTCGGAAGTGACCCGGGTGGCCCGGGAGGTCGGCGTCGAGGGCCGGCTGGGCGGCCAGGCCGAGGTGCCGGGCGCCGCCGGTACGTGGAAGGACCTCACGGACTCCGTCAACACGGCGTTCCGGAACCTGACGGGCCAGGTGCGCGACATCGCGCAGGTGACGACCGCGGTGGCCAACGGGGACCTGTCGCAGAAGGTCACCGTCGACGTGGCCGGCGAGATGCTGGAACTGAAGAACACCGTCAACACGATGGTGGCGCAGCTGTCCTCGTTCGCCGACCAGGTGACGCGGATGGCGCGGGACGTGGGCACGGAGGGCCGCCTCGGCGGTCAGGCGCGGGTCGACGGTGTCTCCGGTACGTGGAAGGAGCTCACCGACTCCGTCAACTTCATGGCGGGGAACCTGACCTCGCAGGTGCGCCAGATCGCGCAGGTGACCACGGCGGTGGCGCGGGGCGACCTGTCGCAGAAGATCGACGTGGACGCGCGCGGCGAGATCCTGGAGCTGAAGAACACCATCAACACGATGGTCGACCAGCTCTCCGCCTTCGCCGAGCAGGTGACCCGGGTGGCCCGCGAGGTGGGCACGGACGGGCGCCTCGGCGGTCAGGCGCAGGTGCCCGGCGTGGCCGGCGTGTGGCGTGATCTGACCGATTCGGTGAACGGCATGGCGGGGAACCTCACCGCCCAGGTCCGCAACATCGCGCAGGTCGCCACGGCGGTGGCGCGGGGCGACCTGTCGCAGAAGATCGACGTGGACGCGCGCGGCGAGATCCTGGAGCTGAAGAACACCCTCAACACGATGGTCGACCAGCTCTCGAACTTCGCGGAGCAGGTGACCCGGGTGGCCCGCGAGGTGGGTACCGAGGGCATTCTCGGCGGCCAGGCCGAGGTGCAGGGCGTGTCCGGTACGTGGAAGGACCTCACCCAGTCCGTCAACGGCATGGCGAACAACCTGACCCTCCAGGTCCGCAACATCGCCGAGGTCACCACCGCGGTCGCCAACGGGGATCTCTCCAAGAAGATCACCGTCGACGCCAAGGGCGAGATCCTGGAGCTGGTCACCACCGTCAACACGATGGTCGACCAGCTGATGAACTTCGGTGACGAGGTGACGCGGGTGGCCCGTGAGGTGGGCACCGAGGGCATCCTCGGCGGCCAGGCCCGGGTCCGCGGCGCCACGGGCATCTGGAAGGACCTCAGCGAGAACGTCAACCTGATGGCCAACAACCTGACCAGTCAGGTGCGGAACATCTCCCGGGTCTCGTCCGCGGTGGCCAACGGCGACCTGACGAAGAAGGTCACCGTCGAGGCGCGCGGCGAGGTCGCCGAGCTGGCCGACACCGTCAACACGATGGTGACGACCCTGTCCTCGTTCGCCGACGAGGTGACGCGAGTCGCCCGCGAGGTGGGCACGGAGGGCGAACTGGGCGGCCAGGCGCGCGTCCCGGGGGTCTCCGGCACGTGGAAGGACCTGACCGAGTCGGTGAACTCGATGGCGTCCAACCTGACCGGTCAGGTGCGCCAGATCGCGACCGTCACCACCGCCATCGCCAAGGGCGATCTCACCAAGAAGATCGACATCGATGCCCGGGGCGAGATCCTGGAGCTGAAGAACACCATCAACACGATGGTCGACCAGCTCTCGTCGTTCGCCGATCAGGTGACCAGGGTGGCCCGTGAGGTGGGCACCGAGGGGCAGCTGGGCGGCCAGGCGCGGGTGCGGGACGTGGACGGCACCTGGCGCGACCTCACCGAGTCGGTGAACGAGATGGCCGGGAACCTGACCCGTCAGGTGCGCGCCATCGCGGCCGTCGCCACCGCGGTGACCCGCGGCGACCTCAACCTCAAGATCGATGTGGATGCCGCGGGCGAGATCCAGGCCCTGCAGGACAACATCAACACGATGATCGCCAACCTGCGCGACACCACCGCCACCAACAAGGAGCAGGACTGGCTCAAGGGCAACCTCGCCCGGATCTCCGGTCTGATGCAGGGGCGGCGCGACCTGGACGACGTGGCTTCGCTGATCATGAGCGAGCTGACGCCGGTCGTCTCCGCGCAGCACGGCGCGTTCTTCCTCGCCATGGCGACCGGGGACGCCGACGCGCTGGGTGCGGACGCGGACAGGGAGGGCGCGTACGAGCTCCGGATGCGCGGCAGCTACGGCTACTCCGCGGGCTCCATGCCGACGTCCTTCCGGCCGGGCGAGACGCTCATCGGCACGGCCGCCGAGGAGAAGCGGACGATCCAGGTGGACAACGTGCCGCCGGGGTACCTGAAGATCTCCTCCGGCCTCGGCGAGGCACCGCCCGCGCACGTGATCGTGCTGCCGGTGCTCTTCGAGGGGAAGGTCCTCGGAGTGATCGAGCTGGCCTCGTTCCAGCCGTTCACGCACATCCAGCGGGACTTCCTCAACCAGCTCGCCGAGATGATCGCCACCAGCGTCAACACGATCAGCGTCAACACCACGACCGAGAAGCTGCTGGAGCAGTCGCAGGAGCTCACCGAGCAACTGCGGGACCGGTCGCAGGAGTTGGAGAACCGGCAGAAGGCCCTTCAGGCGTCCAACGCCGAACTGGAGGAGAAGGCCGAGCTGCTGGCCCAGCAGAACCGCGACATCGAGGTCAAGAACACCGAGATCGAGGAGGCGCGGCAGGTCCTGGAGGAGCGCGCCGAGCAGCTCGCCGTCTCGATGCGCTACAAGTCGGAGTTCCTGGCGAACATGTCCCACGAGTTGCGGACACCGCTCAACTCGCTGCTGATTCTGGCCAAACTGCTGGCGGACAACGCCGAGGGCAATCTGTCGCCGAAGCAGGTGGAATTCGCCGAGACGATCCACGGGGCCGGTTCCGATCTGCTCCAGCTGATCAACGACATCCTCGATCTGTCGAAGGTCGAGGCGGGCAAGATGGATGTCAGCCCGACCCGGATCGCGCTGGTCCAGCTGGTCGACTACGTGGAGGCGACCTTCCGGCCGCTCACCGCGGAAAAGGGGCTGGATTTCTCCGTACGGGTGTCGCCGGAACTCCCGGCCACGCTGCACACCGACGAGCAGCGGCTGCTCCAGGTGCTGCGCAATCTGCTCTCCAACGCGGTGAAGTTCACCGACAGCGGCGCCGTCGAGCTGGTGATCCGGCATGCGGGCGCCGAGGTGCCGAACGCGATCCGCGAGCAGTTGCTGGAGGCGGGTTCGCTGCGGGACGCCGACGCCGACCTGATCGCGTTCTCGGTGACCGACACGGGCATCGGGATCGCGTCCAGCAAGATGCTGGTGATCTTCGAGGCGTTCAAGCAGGCGGACGGCACGACCAGCCGCAAGTACGGCGGCACCGGGCTCGGCCTCTCGATCAGCCGGGAGATCGCCCGGCTGCTGGGTGGTGAGATCCACGCGGCGAGCGAGCCGGGCCGCGGCTCGACGTTCACGCTGTACCTGCCGCTGCACCCGAGCGAACTCCCGCCGCAGGGCTATCCGCAGATCGGCCCCGGCCCCATCGAGATGCACGGTGTCGTGGTCGAGAGCGGCCGGCAGCCCGTGGCGGGCCAGGGACCCGGTCAGGGCTTCCAGAGCTACGGGCAGGCCTCCGGGATGCCGGGCGACGGGAACGAGCAGGGCGGCGCGGCAGGGCTGTTGCGGCGCCGGCGCAAGGCGCTGGGCAGTGCGAAGCAGCAGCCCGCGCTGCCGCCCAGGGCGGCAGCACCGGCGGCCCAGCCGGTGCAGCAGGAGCCGTGGACGCTGGGGAGCCAGGAGGAGCCCGAGGTCCGCAGGACGTTCCGGTTCAGCGGCGAGAAGGTACTGATCGTCGACGACGACATCCGTAACGTCTTCGCGCTCACCAGCGTGCTGGAGCAGCACGGGCTGTCGGTCCTGTACGCGGAGAACGGGCGCGAGGGGATCGAAGTCCTGGAGCAGCACGATGATGTGACGGTCGTGCTGATGGACATCATGATGCCGGAGATGGACGGTTATGCCACGACTTCGGCGATCCGCAGGATGCCGCAGTTCGCCGGTCTGCCGATCGTCGCGCTCACCGCGAAGGCGATGAAGGGCGACCGGGAGAAGGCGATCGACTCCGGCGCATCGGACTATGTCACCAAGCCGGTCGACCCTGATCATCTTCTGTCGGTTATGGAGCAGTGGATGCGCGGAGAGTGATCGCAAATTGAGCGAATCAATCGTGATTTGTTGACCGACTGTGTGCGAAGGAGTGTGGGAGCGCGGTTTCCGGGGAACCTTCTGGTCTCCCACCGCGTTTTTCCTACGTGCACAGTGACATCGCGGTGACAGGGTGTGGTGACGGGCGGGGTGCGGCTACCATGACCGGCACAAGGACGGACGGCGTAAGGGAGTCGTCCCCTGGGGCGGCGCCCGGTGCAATTCCGGGGCGAGGAGGACGGGCCATGGTGCAGAAGGCCAAGATCCTCCTGGTCGATGACCGGCCGGAGAATCTGCTGGCGCTGGAGGCCATCCTCTCTGCGCTCGATCAGACACTGGTACGGGCATCGTCAGGGGAGGAAGCGCTCAAAGCGCTGCTCACGGACGACTTCGCAGTCATTTTGCTGGACGTCCAGATGCCGGGCATGGACGGTTTCGAAACCGCCGCGCACATCAAGCGGCGGGAACGGACCCGGGACATCCCGATCATCTTTCTCACCGCGATCAACCACGGTCCGCATCACACCTTCCGGGGCTATGCGGCCGGCGCGGTGGACTACATCTCGAAGCCGTTCGACCCGTGGGTGCTGCGGGCGAAGGTCTCGGTCTTCGTCGAGCTGTACATGAAGAACTGCCAGTTGCGTGAGCAGGCGGCGCTGCTGCGCCTCCAGCTCGAGGGCGGCGGGCACGTGGGCGTGAACCACGAGAAGGAGCCCGCCGGACTGCTCGCCGAGCTCTCCGCGCGGCTCGCCGCGGTCGAGGAGCAGGCCGAGGCGCTCTCCAAGCAGCTCGACGACGAGTCGGCGGACGCCGCGGCCGTCGCCACCGCCGCCCATCTGGAACGGAAGCTGACCGGGCTGCGCAGGGCGCTGGACGCCCTGGAGCCCGGCACCGGCGGCGGACCGGCCGCCCTTCCCTCGTAACAGCTCTGCGGGGCGCACCGCCCTTTCCCGCCGGGCCCCTTCGGGCCGGCGGGGGCTCAACTGGCCCGCGGACGTGGGTGTTCGGCGGAGGTGTCCCGGTTTCGGACCTTTCCGGCCCGGCGCCGCGGACGCCCGGCCCGGGGTGCCGGGCGTCCGGACCCGGTGAGTGCGCGTCAGTTTGCGGCCGCCGTACGGCGACACGGTCGGGTGAACCGGCACGCGCACGTGTTCACCGCCGCAGACACCGGTAACCTCGGCCCCATGGCCTCACGTACGTCCGGCAAGGGTTCCCAGGGCACAGCGGGCACCGCGAAGCGCGTCGGTGGCGGCTCGGGCCCGGTGAAGAAAGCCGCGCCCGCGAAGAAGGCCGCTGCCAAGAAGACCGCGCCCGCGAGGAAGGCTCCCGCCAAGAAGGCGGTGGCGAAGAAGGCGGCCGCGCCCCGGCCGGCGCCCTCACCCACCGGCGGTGTGTACCGCCTGGTGCGCGCCGTCTGGCTCGGTGCCGCCCACGGCGTCGGCGCTATGTTCCGCGGCATAGGGCGTGGCGCCAAGGGCCTCGACCCCGCACACCGCAAGGACGGCGTCGCGCTCCTGCTGCTCGGCCTCGCGCTGGTCGTCGCCGCCGGCACCTGGTCGAATCTGCGCGGCCCGGTCGGCGACCTCGTGGAGATGCTCGTCACCGGCGCCTTCGGGCGGCTCGACCTGCTCGTGCCGATACTGCTGGGCGCCGTCGCGGTGCGGCTGATCCTCTATCCCGAGAAGCCCGAGGCCAACGGCCGGATCGTCATCGGACTGTCCGCCCTGGTCATCGGGGTGCTCGGGCAGGTCCACATCGCGTGCGGATCACCGGGCCGCGAGGACGGCACCGGGGCCATGCAGGACGCCGGCGGACTGATCGGCTGGGCCGCCTCCAAGCCCCTGATCTTCACCATGGGCGAGGTGCTCGCCGTCCCCCTGCTCCTGCTGCTCACCGTCTTCGGGCTGCTGGTCGTCACGGCGACCCCGGTGAACGCCATTCCGCAGCGGCTGCGGCTGCTCGGTTCCAAGCTGGGGATCATCGACCCGGTGTACGACCCGGATGACCTGAACGAGGACTACGAGGACGACGAGCGGTACGACGAGCAGTGGCGCGAGGCGCTGCCGGCGCGCTCGCGCCGTTCCTCCGTACGCCGTTCCGAGGCGCCCGAGGACTTCGACCCCGACCGGGCGGAGACCGACGCGCTCTCCAAGCGCCGCAGGCCGCGCAGGCCCTCCGTGCAGCCGGCGATGAACCGGCCGATGGACGCCGTGGACGTCGCGGCGGCCGCCGCCGCGGCGCTCGACGGTGCGGTGCTCAACGGCATGCCGCCCTCGCCGGTCGTCGCCGACCTCACCCAGGGCGTCTCGGTGGACCGCGAGCGTGCGGGCACCCCGGTGCCGGGCGCCAGGGAGGCGGAGCCGGTCCGCAGGCCGGGGGAGAGGGCCTCCTCGCCCTCCGGGGGCGTGCCCGACCTGACCAAACCGGTCCCCGACCGCTCGGACTCGCAGCCGCTGCCGCCCCGCGCCGAGCAGCTCCAGCTCTCCGGCGACATCACCTACTCGCTTCCCTCGCTCGACCTCCTGGAGCGCGGCGGCCCCGGCAAGACCCGCAGCGCCGCCAACGACGCGATCGTCGCCTCCCTGACCAACGTCTTCACCGAGTTCAAGGTCGATGCCGCCGTCACCGGTTTCACCCGGGGGCCGACGGTCACGCGGTACGAGGTGGAGCTCGGCCCCGCCGTGAAGGTCGAGCGGATCACGGCGCTCGCCAAGAACATCGCGTACGCCGTCGCCAGTCCCGACGTCCGGATCATCTCGCCGATCCCGGGCAAGTCCGCGGTCGGCATTGAGATCCCCAACTCCGACCGCGAGATGGTCAACCTCGGAGACGTGCTGCGGCTCGCGGACGCGGCCGAGGACGACCACCCCATGCTGGTCGCGCTCGGCAAGAACGTCGAGGGCGGCTACGAGATGGCCAACCTCGCGAAGATGCCGCACGTCCTGGTGGCCGGTGCGACCGGCTCCGGAAAGTCCTCCTGCATCAACTGCCTGATCACCTCGGTGATGGTGCGGGCGACGCCGGAGGACGTCCGGATGGTGCTGGTCGACCCCAAGCGCGTCGAGCTGACCGCGTACGAGGGCATTCCGCACCTGATCACGCCGATCATCACCAACCCCAAGAAGGCCGCCGAGGCCCTCCAGTGGGTCGTGCGGGAGATGGACCTGCGCTACGACGACCTCGCCGCGTTCGGCTACCGGCACATCGACGACTTCAACCACGCCGTGCGCACCGGCAAGCTGAAGACGCCCGAGGGCAGCGAGCGGGAGCTCTCGCCGTACCCGTACCTGCTGGTGATCGTCGACGAGCTGGCCGACCTGATGATGGTGGCCCCCCGTGACGTCGAGGACTCGATCGTCCGCATCACCCAGCTGGCCCGCGCCGCCGGTATCCATCTGGTGCTCGCCACCCAGCGTCCCTCGGTGGACGTCGTGACCGGACTGATCAAGGCGAACGTGCCCTCCCGGCTCGCCTTCGCCACCTCCTCGCTCGCCGACAGCCGCGTCATCCTGGACCAGCCCGGCGCCGAGAAGCTCATCGGAAAGGGTGACGGACTGTTCCTGCCGATGGGGGCGAACAAGCCGACCCGTATGCAGGGCGCCTTCGTCACCGAGGCCGAGGTCGCGGCGGTCGTCCAGCACTGCAAGGACCAGATGGCACCCGTCTTCCGCGACGACGTAGTGGTCGGGACCAAGCAGAAGAAGGAGATCGACGAGGACATCGGCGACGATCTGGATCTGCTCTGCCAGGCCGCTGAGCTGGTCGTTTCCACCCAGTTCGGGTCCACGTCGATGCTCCAGCGCAAGCTGCGGGTGGGCTTCGCCAAGGCCGGGCGGCTGATGGACCTGATGGAGTCCCGGAACATCGTCGGGCCGAGCGAGGGCTCCAAGGCCCGCGACGTCATGGTGAAACCGGACGAACTCGACGGGGTGTTGGCGCTGATCCGCGGGGAAACGGGTTCGTAAGGGTTTTGCGGGCAACCGTTTCGCCGGGCCGTACGTCAAGTTGAAGGGAGGGACAGCAGGATGTCCTTCCCGGGGCGGTCCGGCGAATCCGACTCTGTTCGAATCTGGATGGCGTACAAAGTCGTCCCTCCCGGTTGCCCCACCCTTTCGTACCCCCCCTAGACTGAACACCCAGCAGGTGGCTCACGCTCGAAAGGCGCCCCCGTGTCCATCGGCAACTCCCCCGAAGACGACCGGCCTTCGATCGGTCGAGTGCTTCAGCAGGCTCGCATCGCCGCAGGTCTCACGGTCGAAGAGATCAGCACGTCCACCCGGGTGCGCATCCCCATCGTGCACGCGATCGAGGAGGACGACTTCTCCCGCTGCGGCGGCGACGTGTACGCCCGCGGCCATATCCGAACGCTGGCACGTGCCGTAGGCACCGATCCGGAACCGCTGGTTTCGCAGTACGACGCCGAGCACGGCGGCCGTCCCGCGCCCACGCCGGCGGCACCGCTGTTCGAGGCCGAGCGGATCCGTTCCGAACCCCGTCGGCCCAACTGGACCGCGGCCATGGTCGCGGCGATCGTCGCCGTGGTCGGTTTCGTCGGCTTCACCTTCTTCAAGGGCGGTGACGAGCCCTCGACCGCCGGCCGGGTCGCCGAAGGCCCGACCTCCGACAAGATCACCCCCAAGCCGGCCTCCAGCAAGCCCGTCGACCCCAAGCCGGCCCCCTCGGACAGTGCCATCGCGGCAGCGCCCCAGGACAAGGTGACGGTCAAGCTCAGCGCGAGCCAGGGCAAGAGCTGGATCTCCGCCAAGGACCACAACGGCCGTTCCCTCTTCGACGGAACCCTCCAGCAGGGCGAGACGAAGACCTTCCAGGACAAGGAGCGGGTCGACCTCGTCCTCGGTGACGCCGGTTCGATCGAGCTCTTCGTCAACGGCAAGAAGGTCGAGGACCAGTTCCAGCCGGGACAGGTCGAGCGGCTCTCGTACACCAAGGGCGACCCCGAGGTCGGCTGACCGCAGGACCTGCCCGTCCACACATCGCGGCGAGCGCCCGGCCATCGCGCCGGGCGCTCGCCGTCTTTGTCACTCGCTGTAACGGGCGAACCCTGCACGGCGGGGCCAGTGCCGGGACAAAGTAGTCTTGAGCCCATGCCCGAACGCCGTACCGTCGCCCTTGTCACTCTTGGCTGCGCCCGTAACGAGGTGGACTCGGAGGAGCTCGCAGGCCGCTTGGCAGCGGACGGCTGGGAGCTCGTCGAGGATGCCTCCGATGCCGATGTCGCCGTGGTCAACACCTGTGGATTCGTCGAGGCCGCCAAGAAGGACTCCGTCGATGCCCTGCTCGAAGCCAATGATCTGAAGGACCACGGCCGCACCCAGGCCGTCGTCGCCGTCGGCTGCATGGCCGAGCGCTACGGCAAGGACCTCGCCGAGGCCCTGCCGGAGGCGGACGGCGTCCTCGGATTCGACGACTACGCAGACATCTCCGACCGCCTCCAGACCATCCTCAACGGCGGCATCCACGCCTCCCACACCCCGAAGGACCGCCGCAAGCTGCTCCCGATCAGCCCGGCCGAGCGGCAGGACGCCGCCGTCGCGCTGCCCGGCCACGCGCAGGAGACCGCACCCGCCCCCGCCGACCTGCCGGACGGCGTCGCACCGGTCTCCGGTCCGCGGGCGCCCCTGCGCCGCCGTCTGGGCACCAGCCCCGTCGCCTCCGTGAAGCTGGCCTCCGGCTGCGACCGCCGCTGCTCCTTCTGCGCCATCCCGTCCTTCCGCGGCTCCTTCATCTCCCGGCGGCCCTCGGACGTCCTGGGCGAGACGCGCTGGCTGGCCGAGCAGGGCGTGAAGGAGGTCATGCTCGTCTCCGAGAACAACACCTCGTACGGCAAGGACCTCGGCGACATCCGCCTCCTGGAGACGCTGCTCCCGGAGCTCGCGGACGTCGAGGGGATCGAGCGCATCCGGGTCAGCTATCTGCAGCCCGCCGAGATGCGGCCCGGTCTGATCGACGTACTGACGTCGACGCCGAAGGTCGCGCCCTACTTCGACCTGTCCTTCCAGCACTCGGCCCCGGGCGTGCTGCGCGCGATGCGGCGCTTCGGTGACACCGACAGCTTCCTGGGGCTCCTCCACACCATCCGGAGCAAGGCACCGCAGGCCGGCGCCCGCTCCAACTTCATCGTGGGCTTCCCCGGCGAGACCGAGGACGACCTCGCGGAGCTGGAACGGTTCCTCACGGGAGCCCGCCTCGACGCCATCGGCGTCTTCGGCTACTCCGACGAGGACGGCACCGAGGCGGTCGGTTACGAGAACAAGCTGGACGCCGACACGATCGCCGAGCGCCTGGCGCACATCTCGCAGCTGGCCGAGGAACTGACCTCGCAGCGGGCCGAGGAGCGCGTCGGGGAGTCGCTCCAGGTGCTGGTCGAGTCGGTCGAGGCCACCGAGGACGAGTCGCGGGCGGTGGGCCGCGCCGCCCACCAGGCTCCCGAAACGGACGGCCAGGTGCTCTTCACGGCACGCGAGGGACTTGTCCCGGGCCGTATGGTCGAGGCAAAGGTAGTGGGCACCGAGGGCGTGGACCTGGTGGCCGAATGCTGTGAGCTTGCGGAGGTAGCCAGATGACCGGAGTCCCGGCATCCGCGGCAGGCGGTTCCGGCGCGACGCCGGTCCGCGGCGGAAAACTGGGTGCTGCGGCCGTCAATCAGGCCAGCCTGTGGAACATCGCCAATCTCCTCACCATGGCGCGGCTGGTGCTGGTCCCGGGGTTCGTCGTGCTGCTGCTTCACGACGGCGGGTACGACCCGGCCTGGCGTTCCATCGCCTGGGCCGCTTTCGCCGTCGCGATGATCACCGACGTGTTCGACGGGCATCTGGCGCGCAAGTACAACCTGGTCACCGACTTCGGCAAGATCGCCGACCCGATCGCCGACAAGGCGATCATGGGCGCGGCCCTGATCTGTCTGTCGTACCTCGGCGACCTGCCCTGGTGGGTCACCGGTGTGATCCTCTTCCGCGAGCTCGGCATCACGCTGATGCGCTTCTGGGTGATCCGGCACGGGGTGATCCCCGCCAGCCGCGGCGGGAAGATGAAGACGCTGGCGCAGGGGACCGCCGTCGGGATGTACGTCCTGGCGCTGACCGGTCCGCTGGCCACCCTGCGCTTCTGGGTGATGGCGGTGGCCGTCGTGCTGACGGTCGTCACCGGTCTGGACTACGTGCGCCAGGCGGTTGTGCTGCGACGCCAGGGAATCGCGGCGGACAGGGCGACTGCGGCCCAGGAGGCCGCCGAGGCGGCGCTGGAAGCCGTCGAGGGCGCCAGGAGCGCCGGGACGGTCCCTGAGGGCGCGGAGGCGGCGGAGCGGGTCTCCGGGGCTCCGGGGAACCGCGGCGCGGCGGAGGCCGAGCGGTGACAGCCGCGGCCCGGGTGCTGCGGCTGCTCGTCGAGCGGGGGGAGACCCTCGCCGTCGCCGAGTCGCTGACCGGCGGCCTGGTCGCGGCGGAGCTGACGTCCGTCCCCGGTGCCTCGCAAGCCTTCCGCGGGTCGGTGACGGCCTACGCGACCCCCCTCAAGAGTGAAGTCCTGGGAGTGGACGCGGACCTTCTGGCGGCGCGGGGAGCGGTTGACGCCGACGTCGCGCGCCAGATGGCGGCCGGCGTGCGCCGGGCGCTCGGCGCGGACTGGGGAGTGGCCACGACCGGTGTCGCGGGCCCCGAACCGCAGGACGGCCAACCGGTCGGAACGGTCTTCGTCGCAGTCTGCGGGCCCTCTGACGCCGGGAAAGTGACCGCCCTGCGGTTGAACGGCGGACGGGCGGACATCCGTATGGAGAGCGTACGGAGCGTGCTCGAACTGCTCTCCGGCGAACTCGACGGGTACGCGAGCGCACAGGATACGGAACACAACGGGGGGAATTGATGTTTGCAGCCCTGAGTGAACACGACATCGCTCCCCGCACGGCCGCAGCGCTAGGCGGTACGGTGGGGCGTGAAGGATGCGGCTACGCGGTCCGAGGAGGGAGCCACCGATGATTCTGCTCCGTCGCCTGCTTGGTGACGTGCTGCGTCGGCAGCGCCAGCGCCAAGGCCGTACTCTGCGCGAAGTCTCCTCGTCCGCCCGAGTCTCACTCGGCTATCTCTCCGAGGTGGAGCGGGGGCAGAAGGAGGCATCCTCCGAACTGCTCTCCGCCATTTGCGACGCGCTTGACGTACGGATGTCCGAGCTCATGCGTGAAGTGAGCGATGAGCTGTCCCTGGCCGAACTGGCCGAGTCGGCGGCAGCCAGCGATCCGGTCCCTGTACCGGTGCGCCCCATGCTCAATTCCGTCTCCGTTTCGTCGGTGGCGGGTGTGCCGTCGGGGCGGGTGACCATCAAGGCGCCTGCGGAAGCGGTGGATGTCGTCGCCGCCTGACCCGTTCGGTTCGGTGTGAAGCCGGAGCCCCGGTCCTCCCCTCAGGGGGCGGACCGGGGCTTCTGTGCGTTCCGGGTGCGGTGCGGAAGACGCGGATCCGTCCCGGATGCGTACGGGATGCGCCGATGGGGTGTCGGGCGGCTTCCGGCGGGCAGGCGGGTGGAGAAGGCCGGGGAACGATCCTTTCGGACAACTCCCCGGATGACCGTTTTGCTTCGTTTGTGCCATCGTGGTTGGTGCTGAGCGGAACGGATACCAGAACGGAGACGTGCATGTCTGTGGTGAAGAGCCCGCTGTCCGAGACCGACCTCAAGTCCGTGGGAGGCGCGCTCCAGGGCGCCCTGGTCGACCTCGTCGACCTCTCCCTGGTGGCCAAGCAGGTCCACTGGAACGTGGTGGGCCCCCGCTTCAGGTCCGTGCACCTCCAGCTGGACGAAGTCGTCGACACCGCCCGCCAGCACTCCGACACCGTGGCCGAACGGGCCTCCGCGCTGGGCGTCAACCCGGACGGGCGTTCGGGGACGATCGCGAAGACCACGGCCATCGACTCCGTGCCCGAGGGCTGGGTCAAGGACGTCGACGCCGTACGGACGCTGGTCGACGCCCTGGGCGTGGTGATCGGCCGGATGCGTGAGCGCATCGAGGTGACGGGCGACCCCGACCCGGTCAGCCAGGACATCCTGATCACGCTGACCGCGGATCTCGAGAAGCATGCCTGGATGTTCCAGGCGGAGAGCGCCTGACACGGCGTTTCCGCCGCCTCCCGGCCGGGCTGCCCAGCCCTGGCGGGGACCAGTCCAACCGGCCCGCCCCGCAGCGGGTGGAGGCCGGACCGCAAGATCCGAGGAGTTGCGATGACCGACGAGAGTGCGAAGGACAAGATGGCCGGCAAGGCCAAGGAAGCCATGGGCAAGATGACCGGCAACAAGCGCATGGAGTCCGAGGGCAAGGCGGACCAGGCGAAGGGCAAGGCCAAGGGTGCCGCGGGCGACGCCAAGGAGCGTGCCGAAGGCGTCAAGGACTCCCTGACCCCTGACGACAAGAACTGACCCTCGGTTTGCGGAGCCCCCACCGGAAGCGGTGGGGGCTCCGCTCTGGACCGGGCCCCCGGTGCGGTGGCGGAGCAGCCGCCGGCGGATGGGAGTGCGCAGGAGCGCGGCCGCGCCGCGCGCGCCGGTACTGCACCGGTGCGCTCTCCCATCGGGCGATCGGGCCGGATTAGGTTCGGTGAAGGAGGCGGCCATGGTACGGCGATGGGTGCCGGCGCTCGTGCTCGGCGGTGTGTGGTGGTGGGCCGTGCTGCGGCTGGTGCTGGAGCCGGCGCACGCGGGTCCGATCGAGGGAGCGGTGGCGGCGGGCGGATGGGGGCTCAGCCTGCTGCCCGTGCACGTGGCCGCCACGGCCCGGCCGACGGGGATATTCGACGCCGGGACGGGGCTGCTGCGACGGTGTGCCGAGAGCATCCGTGACATCGGCCGGTCCTGGCGTACGAACGACGAGGGGCTCTTGCGCGAGAGCGGCCCGTCCTGGTCCGTGACCGGGGCGCGGCGCGCTACCAGGGCATGGCGACGCCGCCGTTCGGGCGGAGGATCTGGCCGGTCATGAAGGCCGACGCGTCCGAGGCCAGGTGGAGCACCGTGTGTGCCACGTCATCGGGTTCCCCCACTCGGCCCAGCGGTGCGATGCGCGCCATCGTCGCCTCCGCGCGGTGCTGCTGCTCCGCGTCGTGGCGGGCGGTCATGGGGGTCCGGATCCAGCCGGGGGCGACCGCGTTCACCCGGATGCCGTGCGGTCCCAGCTCGGTCGCCAGGGTCTTGGTGAGCTGGACCACGGCCGCCTTCGCCGCGCTGTAGCAGAGCAGGCCCGGGCTTGCGGAGTCGACTGCGCCCGAGGCCATCGTGATCAGTGAGCCGGGGGAGCCGCGCGTGACCATGGTGCGCGCCACTTCCTGGCAGGCGTGGAGAACGCCCTTGAAATTCACGGAGAGCACCCGGTCGAGATCCTCGTCCGCGGTCTCCAGGACGCTGCTCGTGTGCATGATCCCGGCGACGGCGGCCAGGATGTCCAGCTCGCCGGAGGCCAGGACGGCGGCCCGGACCTGGTTGCGGTCGGTGACATCGAGCGGGTGGGTGTGGGCTTCGCCACCCGCGGCGGTGACCAGGTCGAGGGTCTCCAGGAGGCCCTTCTCGTCGAGATCGGCGCAGTGGACGGTGGCGCCCGCCTCCGCCAGCAGGACGGCGGTGGCGCGGCCGATGCCGCCGGCGGCGCCGGTGACGAACGCGGAGCGGCCGGTGAGGTCGTACGCGGCGAGAGGCATGACCGGACCGTACGACTGGATCTGACGGGTCGTCAACTACGGGGTGGGGCCCGATTGGCAGCGTGGGCACCAGTAGGTGGGGCGGGTGTCCTGCTCCGCGGTGCGGACGGGCGTCCCGCAGCGCAGGCAGGGGCGGTGGGTGCGGCCGTAGACCCAGAGGTTCTCGCTCGGGCGGCGGGCGCGGGGCGCCGGACCGGTACGGGAGACGGGACGGGCGCCGGCGGTGGTCACGCGGACCGGGCGGTCGCGGTTGGCTTCGAGGAGCTGCCTGGCCGTGCTGACCAGGAGGGCGGCCGTGGACGGGGGCAGTTCGCCGACGGGCAGCCAGGGGGTGGCGCGGGCCAGGAAGCAGAGCTCCGACTTGTAGATGTTGCCGATGCCCGCCAGGTTGCGCTGGTCCAGGAGCGCTTCGCCGAGGGGGCGGGAGGGGTCGGTGAGCAGATTGTGCAGCGCGGTGCCGGCGTCCCAGCCGGGTCCCAGCAGATCCGGTCCGAGGTGGCCGACCGCCTTCTCCTCGTCGACGGTGCGCAGGAGTTCGAGGACGGGGAGCCGGTAGCCGACAGCGGTGTGCGCGCCGTTGGCGAGGACGGCCCGGATCTGGTGGCCGGGGCCGCCCCGCCAGCGCTCGCCCGGGGCGTAGACGCGCCAGGCGCCGTCCATCCGCAGATGGCTGTGGAGGGTGAGTCCGCCCTCGATACGGGTTAGCAGGTGCTTGCCGCGCGCGGACACGTCGAGCACGGTCCGGCCGGTCAGATCGGCGGTGGCGAACCGCGGCACCCGCAGATCGGACCGGGTGAGGACCTCGCCGGCCAGGGCGCTGTGCAGCCGCTTCGCGGTCTGCAGGACGGTGTCTCCTTCGGGCATACGTCCATGATGCGCCGCGGATGGGCCGCGGGCCGGTGAGCCATGGCACGGCCCGGCAGGTGGACCGGGGGTACAGCCTGCGAGCCGGGGCTGCGCCGCGGGCTGAGGGGCCGCGGTTCCGGCGGGCGCCCGGCGACCGGGCCCCGGCGGTGTTCAGGAGCGGAGGCGGAGTCCTCTCGGGGTGGCGAGGAAACCGGCCGCCTCCAGGGTGCGGCCGAGCGGTGAGGTCAGGGACGAGGCGCCGTTGGTGCGCTCGACCGTGACCGTGCCCAGGGCGCCGGCACGGGCGGCGGCGGCCAGTGCCGCCGCGGCCGCCCGGAGCGCGGGATCGTCCGGCTCGGTCGGCCAGGCGAGGAGCGTCTTGCCGCCGCGCTCCATGTACAGCGTCAGCTCGCCGTCGACGAGGACCACGAGAGAGCCCGCCTTGCGGCCCGGTTTGTGCCCGGCCCCGGCAGGCGGCTCGGGCCACGGCAGGGCCGCACCGTACGCATTGGCCGGATCGGCCGCGGCGAGGACCAGTGCGCGGGGATCCGCGCCCGGCTCCGTGCGGTCGCGGGCGGTGGAGGCCGCGCGCAGCCGGTCGACCGCGCCGTCCATCGCGAACTGCGCCGCCCCCAGCCCCTCCACGACATAGCCGCGGCGCGCCTGCCCGTTGTCCTCGAAGGCGGACAGCACGCGGTACGCCGCGGAGAAGCCGCCCTCGACGCCCTCGGCCTGGACCGCGCCCCGGGTCACCACCCCGTGCCGGTCCAGGAGGGTGCGGGCCAGGGCGTGGGCCCGGTGCGTGGGCTCGGGTTCGGCGGGCGGCAGCAGCGACCAGCGGCCCGAGACGGTGGGCGGACCGGTGCGGGAAGCCGGGCGCGCCGAGGCGGTCAGTGAGCCGTAACGGCCGCGCGGAACGTTCCGCTTGGCGCGGTGCGCGGTCGATCCGGCCGTGCGCCCTGACCCGAGGAGCGCGCGCAGCGGAGCCAGTGTGTCGTTGGTGAGCCGCCCCGACCAGGCCAGGTCCCAGAGGGCGTCCGCCAGTTGGGGATCGGTGGCGTCCGGATGGGTGGTGGCGCGGACCTGATCGGCGATCTGGCGGAAGAACAGCCCGTACCCGCCGCTCAGCGTCGTGAGAACGGACTCGTGCAGCGCGCTGAGTTCGAGCGGGCGAGGGGGAGGCAGGAGCAGGGGTGCGCTGTCGGCCGGATAGAGGCTCAGCCAGCCGTCCTTGCCGGGGAGCGCCCCTGCTCCGGCCCACACGACCTCGCCGGTCGTGGTGAGTTCGTCCAGGAGCGCCGGGGAGTAGCCGGTGACCCGGCCGGGGAGGATCAGCTTCTCCAGCGCGGACGCGGGGACGGGCGCCCCCTGCAGCTGCTCGATGGCGCGGGCCAGTCCGTCGATCCCGCGCAGGCTGTTGCTGCCGAGATGCTGCCACTGCGGCAGGAACCCCGCCAGCGCGGCGGGCGGCACCGGCTCCAGCTCATGGCGGAGCGCGGCGAGCGAGCGGCGCCGCAGCCGCCGCAGCACGGTGGCGTCGCACCACTCCTGGCCGATGCCCGCGGGATGGAACTCGCCCTGGACGATCCGGCCCGAGGCCGCCAGCCGTTGCAGCGCCCCGTCGGTGACGGCGGTGCCGAGGCCGAAGCGGGCGGCCGCCGCGGTGGAGGTGAACGGGCCGTGCGTGCGGGCGTAGCGGGCGAGGAGGTCGCCGAGAGGGTCCTTGACCGGTTCGGTGAAGGCTTCGGGGACGCCGACCGGGAGCGCCGTGCCCAGCGCGTCGCGCAGCCGGCCGGCGTCCTCGATGGCAGCCCAGTGCTCGGCGCCGGCGATCCGGACCCGGATGGCCCGGCGGGCCGATGCCAGCTCCTGCGCCCACTGTGGCTCGGCCCCGCGCTCGGCCAGCTCCGTATCGGTGAGCGGGCCGAGGACCCGCAGCAGGTCGGCAACACCCTCGATGTCCTTGATCCGGCGGTCCTCGGCCAGCCACTGGAGCTCCTGCTCCAGCTCGGTCAGGACCTCGGCGTCGAGCAGCTCGCGCAGTTCCGCGCGGCCCAGCAGTTCGGCCAGGAGGCGGGAGTCGAGGGAGAGCGCGGCGGCCCGCCGCTCGGCGAGCGGTGAGTCGCCCTCGTACAGGAACTGCGCGACGTAGCCGAAGAGGAGCGAGCGGGCGAACGGGGAGGGTTCCTGGGTGGTCACCTCGACCAGGCGGATCCGGCGGGCTTCGAGGTCGCTCATCACCTCCGTGAGCCCGGGGACGTCGAAGACGTCCTGGAGGCATTCGCGGACCGCTTCGAGAACGATGGGGAACGAGCCGAACTCGGAGGCCACCTGGAGGAGCTGGGCGGCCCGCTGGCGCTGCTGCCACAGCGGTGTGCGCTTGCCGGGGCTGCGGCGCGGCAGCAGCAGCGCGCGGGCCGCACACTCACGGAAGCGGGACGCGAACAGCGCGGAGCCGCCGACCTGGTCCGTGACGATCTGCGCGATCTCGCCCTGGTCGAAGGCGACGTCTGCGGCACCGACCGGGGGCTGGTCGCTGTCGAGGCCGACGTTGGCCGGGGCGAGCGGCGCCGCTCCCGCGCCCGTCGCCGGGTCCTGCGCGGGGTCGAAGTCGAGGAGGTCCAGGCCCATCATGTCGGCGTCCGGCAGCCTCAGCACGATGCCGTCGTCGGCATGCATGACCTGGGCGTCCATGCCGTAGCGCTCGGCGAGACGGGCGCTGAGGGCGAGCGCCCACGGGGCGTGCACCTGGGCGCCGAACGGGGAGTGCACCACGACGCGCCAGTCACCCAGCTCGTCCCGGAACCGCTCGACGAGGATGGTCCGGTCGTCCGGCACATGGCCGCAGGCCCGGCGCTGCTCGTCGACGTACGACAGCACGTTGTCCACGGCCCAGGTGTCCAGGCCCGCCGCCAGCAGCCTCTCCCGGGCGTCCTCGGGGGACAGCCCGCCGAGCTCGCGCAGGAACGCGCCCAGCGCACGCCCCAGCTCCAGCGGACGGCCCAGCTGGTCGCCCTTCCAGAACGGCAGCCGGCCGGGGACGCCGGGCGCCGGTGACACCAGGACCCGGTCGCGGGTGATGTCCTCGATCCGCCAGGACGTGGTGCCCAGCGTGAAGACATCGCCGACCCGGGACTCGTACACCATCTCCTCGTCCAGCTCGCCGACCCGGCCGCCGCCCTTCTTGGGGTCGGCGCCCGCCAGGAAGACCCCGAAGAGTCCGCGGTCGGGGATGGTGCCGCCGGAGGTGACGGCGAGCCGCTGGGCACCGGGCCGGCCGGTGACCGTGCCGGCGACGCGGTCCCACACGACGCGCGGGCGCAGCTCGGCGAACGCGTCGGACGGGTAGCGGCCGGCGAGCATGTCGAGGACGGCGGTGAACGCCGACTCGGGGAGCGAGGCGAAGGGGGCGGCCCGCCGGGTCACCGCCAGCAGATCGTCCACCTGCCAGCTGTCCAGGGCGACCATCGCGACCAGCTGCTGGGCCAGCACGTCCAGCGGATTGGACGGGATCCGCAACGCCTCGATGGACCCCGTGCGCATCCGCTCGGTGACGACGGCCGCCTGCACCAGGTCGCCGCGGTACTTCGGGAAGACGACGCCGGTGGAGACCGCGCCCACCTGGTGTCCGGCCCGGCCGACCCGTTGCAGCCCGGAGGCGACCGACGGCGGTGACTCCACCTGGATCACCAGGTCGACCGCGCCCATGTCGATGCCCAGCTCCAGACTGGACGTGGCGACCACCGCCGGCAGCCGGCCCGCCTTGAGGTCCTCCTCGACCTGGGCGCGCTGCTCCTTGGAGACCGATCCGTGGTGAGCCCGGGCGAGCAGCGGGGGAGCGCCCTTGGCCGCACCGGACTCCGCCATGATCTCGGCGGGGGAGTGGGCCTCGGGCATCGTCTCGCCGGTGGCCCGCTCGTACGCGATCTCGTTGAGCCGGTTGCAGAGCCGCTCGGCGAGACGGCGGGAGTTGGCGAAGACGATGGTGGAGCGGTGGGCCTGGACGAGGTCGGCGATCCGCTCCTCCACATGCGGCCAGATCGACGGCTTGTCCGCCTGACCCGCGGAGTCCGGGTCGGTGGCGGGGGAGCCGCCGAGCTCGGCCAGGTCCTCGACCGGCACGACCACCGACAGATCGAACTGCTTGGTGGACGGCGGCTGGACGATCTCCACCTTCCGCTGCGGCGAGAGGAAACGCGCCACCTCGTCGACCGGCCGGACCGTGGCCGACAGGCCGATCCGTCGGGCGGGCCGGGGCAGCAGCTCGTCGAGCCGCTCCAGGGACAGCGCGAGATGGGCGCCCCGCTTGGTGCCCGCGACCGCGTGCACCTCGTCGAGGATCACCGTCTCGATCCCGGCCAGCGCCTCGCGGGCCGAGGACGTCAGCATCAGGAAGAGGGACTCGGGGGTGGTGATCAGGATGTCCGGCGGCCGTGTCGCCATCGAGCGGCGCTCGGCGGGCGGGGTGTCGCCCGAGCGGATGCCCACCCGCACCTCGGGCTCGGGCAGCCCCAGGCGCACCGACTCCTGGCGGATGCCGGTCAGCGGCGAGCGGAGATTGCGCTCCACGTCGACCGCGAGGGCCTTGAGCGGCGACACGTACAGCACACGGCAGCGCTTCTTCGCCTCGGCGGGCGGCGGGACCGCCGTCAGCTGGTCGAGGGCGGCGAGGAAGGCGGCCAGGGTCTTGCCCGATCCGGTCGGGGCGACGACCAGGACGTCCGACCCCTCGCCGATCGCCCGCCAGGCACCCTCCTGCGCGGCCGTCGGCGCGCTGAAGGCCCCCGTGAACCAGCTGCGGGTCGCGGGGGAGAACGAATCGAGTGCGGAGCCGGTCATGCCCCCATCGTGCACCCCGCCACTGACAACGGCTGCGACAAGCGGCGGGCCGGGCGGCGCACCGGCGGCCCTGGTCCCCGCGAGCTGCGAGAATTCGGGCATGGCAGGAGTGAAGGGCCCGACGGAGTGGGCGAGGTACTGGCAGTACGCGGAGCTGCCCGACCTCGACCTGCTGCGGGCCCGCTACGTCCGCCACACCTTCCCGCGCCACAGCCACGAGGGCTACGTCTTCGGCACCATCACCCAGGGCGTCGAGGACGTCGGACTGCCCGGCGGAACCGTCCACGCCGGACCCGGCACCGTCGTCATGATCAACCCCGAGGTTCCGCACACCGCACGCGCCGGAGTGCCCGAAGGATGGGTGTACGCGACGCTCTACCCGTCCGCCCAGGTGATCAACGACATCGCGGCCGACACGACGAACCTGCGCGGCACGGTCGGGTTCACGGAGTCCGGCGTGGTCGATCCGTACGCGGGCCGGCTGATCGGCGAGGTCCACCGGGCGGCGGAGGAGGGTAACGCCCTCGCCGCCGACAGCGTGCTGCGGGCCCTGGTCACGCGCCTGCTCACCCGGCACGGCAGCGCCCTGCCGGCCCGTACGGCCGGGGCCGCGGGCGCACGGGACGCGGCACGCGCCCGGGCCGTCCTGGAGAGCCGGATGGCCGAGCCGCCCACCCTGGAGGCCCTGGCCACGGAGCTCGGCACGAGCCCGTTCGCCCTGCTGCGGGCCTTCAAGAAGCAGTACGGAACGCCGCCGCACACCTGGCTCACCGACGCCCGGGTCCGGCGTGCGCGGCGGATGCTCGACGCGGGCGCGGCCCCCGCCGCTGCCGCCGCCGAGGTCGGCTTCACCGACCAGCCGCATCTCAACCGTCATTTCACCCGCATAGTCGGGGTGCCACCCGGCGCCTACCAGCGCGAACGCGCAAGAACGTACAAGACCGGCCCCGACCTGCCCGGGTAGCGTCCCGGGCGTGGCAGAACAGACAGCACCCCCTCAGAGCGTCGCCGGCCCGCCCGGCGGTGCGACCACCGCCGAGGCCAAGCCGGACGCGGCCGTCGTACGTGACGCGCTCGGCGTCGGCATAGCCGTCGGCCTCTCCGGCTTCGCCTTCGGCGTCACCTCGGCCGGCTCCGGACTCAGCCTGCAGCAGACCTGTGCGCTCAGCCTCCTCGTCTTCACCGGCGCCTCCCAGTTCGCCCTGGTGGGCGCCCTGGCCGCCGGCGGCAACCCGTACACCGCGGCCGCCGGCGCCTTCTTCCTCGGCGTACGTAACTCCTTCTACGGCCTGCGGCTGTCGCAGCTGCTCGCCCTGCCGCGCGCGCTGCGCCCCCTCGCCGCGCAATGGGTCATCGACGAGACGACCGCCGTGACGCTGCCCCAGCCCACCCGGCGGGCCGCCCGGATCGGCTTCACCGTCACCGGTCTCACGCTGTACGTGCTGTGGAACCTCACCACGCTGGTCGGAGCGCTGGGCGCAGAGGCGCTCGGCGACACCGCCGCCTGGGGGCTGGACGCGGCGGGCCCGGCCGTCTTCCTCGCGCTGCTCGCACCCATGCTGAAGAGCACGACCGAGCGGGTCACGGCCGCGCTCGCCGTCGTGCTCGCCCTCGGCCTGCTGCCCGTGCTGCCCGCCGGGGTGCCCGTCCTGCTGGCCGCGCTCGCGGCGCCCGCCGTCCTCTTCCTGATGGGGCGCGCCAAGGGCGGGACCGCAGGCGAACCGGCCGGGATGGCCGAGGGAGCGCACGCAGCGGAGCGGGCCCCGGAGGCCGGGGATCCGCGCACCACCACGCAGGAGGACGGCCGATGAACGTCTGGATCGCCATCGCACTGACCGCCGTCGGCTGTTACCTCGCCAAGCTCCTGGGACTCCTGGTGCCCGCCGGCGCCCTGGAGCGCCCGCTCGTGCAGCGCCTGGCAGCGCTGCTTCCGGTGGCCCTGCTCGCCGCCCTGACCGCGCAGCAGACCTTCGCCGAAGGATCGCACCTGGTGCTCGACGCCAGAGGTGCCGGACTCGCCGCCGCGGCCCTCGCCCTCGTGCTCCGGGCGCCCTTCCTCGTCGTCGTGGGGGTGGCCGTGGTCGTCACCGCCGGAGTACGCGCCCTCGGCTGACCGCGCGCGACGGCCGAGGACGGATGGGTAAGGGGCTCGGTCCAATGGACCGAGCCCCTTACACCTGGCCTGCGGGATGCGCCCGTCTCAGTGCACGGGCGGAGCGGCCGCCGGAGCCTCGGGAACGTCCAGGCGCAGGGCGTCCTTCTCGGGCCGCAGGAAGCAGACGGCGAGCACCCCGGCGACCGCGACCAGACCCGCCATCAGGAGATATGCGGAGTGGTAGCCCGCGGGCACCGATGCGGCCGCATCCACCATCCGGCCCGTGACCAGCGGGGACAGGACGCCCGCCAGGGCGTAGACGAACGCCAGAGCCCCCAGGGCCACCCCGCGCTGCCCGGCCGGGGTGATCCGCGCGACGGCCGTCTGCGACACCGTGAGGATCACGTTCGTCAGCGCCATCGGGCCGACCATCAGCGCGATCTTCACGCCCACCGCGTCCACCTCCGCGAACGCGGCGATCGACACGGCGGCCACACACATCACCAGCCCTCCGCCGAGCCCCGCGGGCAGCCGGGGCGCCGTCCCCTTCGACGAGGCCCGCCGGGCGAGCAGGCCCTGCGTCAGCAGCACCACCGCGTTGCCCACCGCGGTCGCCGTCACCACGGCACCCGATTGCTTCAGGCTCAGTCCGGACACCTCGTGCAGATAGTCCGGAGCCCAGGTCAGCCCGGCCGAGAGCAGCCAGTAGGCGGCGAACGCCCCGAAGGCGGCCGTCAGCCAGGTGCCGGAGAGCAGCAGCCGTCGGTAGGGAACGGACGGAGCCCCCTCGTCACGGGCGGCGGACCGCCCGGCGAGCGGTGGGGCAAGAGGGCCCTCCTCGCCACGGGCGTACCAGCACACCGCCCAGACCAGACCGATGAGCCCCACGGAGCCGAAGGCCCAGCGCCACCCCCACACGTCGATCACCACGGTGAGCAGCGGAGCGGACACCGCCACCCCGCCCGCCGCACCGACCATCAGCACCGCCGTCGGCAGAGTCCGCTCCCGCTGCCCGAACCAGCCGTGCAGGTGGTGCACCGCCACCGGCGCCGCCGGACCCTCCGCAGCGCCGAGCAGCACCCGGGTCGCCAGCAGCGTCCCGAAACCCGCGGCACCCAGCAGCATCGGCAGCTGCGCCGCCGACCACAGCAGCGCCATGCCGAGCAGCAGCACCGTCGTCCGGACGCGGCGGGTCAGGAAGGACACCCCGAGCGCGGCCAGGCTGAACAGGGCGAAGAACGCGGCCTGCGCCGTACCGAACTCACCGCGGGTCAGCCCCAGCTCCGCGCGGATCGGATCGGCGGCCAGCCCCATCACGGTCTTGTCGGCGAAGTTCACCAGCATGAAGGTGAGCAGCAGCCAGGTGGTGCCCCAGGCGCCCCGTCGCAGTCGCCGCGCCCCTTCCGTGTCAGCGGGCGGCGCGGTCGCCTCCCCGGTGCCGGCGCTCATCCGTCCTCCCCGGGCTCCCCGCCGCAGCCGCAGGCTTCGTCGTCCGTGACGCCGACGCTGATCATTCCGGCCGCACGCCTGCGGCCCTCGGGCGAGCGCGTCAGCTCCGTCTCCAGATCGGTGCCCTCGGCCACCGCCGCAGACTCGGCGGCCGCCCAGTTGAACACTCCGCGCGCCATCGTCGACGTCTCGGCCGTCGCCCTCCGTGCGTAGACCCGGGCCCGTGTCCGTGCCACGTCCACATCGGCCGGGGCCGCCAGCGCGGCGGTCTCCGCCAGGTGCGCGGCCAGTCGCAGTTCGCCCTTGTCCAGCAGTTCGGCCGCGCGCGCCGCCAGCACGGCCGCACCGCCCGCCGCGGCGGCGAACTCGGCCGCGACCGCCGCGTCCGGAGCCGGCTTGAGGTGCGCCGGGTTCTGGTCGTACCAGCCGCCCCACAGCCGCCACAGGTTCCGTACGACGAACTCCGGCTCGTCGTAGGCCGGATGCAGATAGGGCCTCGCCAGCAGTTCCTGAGGCACCTGGACGCCGTGCACCACCGCGTCGAGGCGGTGGCCCGCGTTCATCAGGGCCCTGGTCTGCTCGCACAGTGACTCCAGGAGACGCGCGGTGTCATCGAGCGCCCGGTGGACCCGGTCCCTGCCCACGATCGGCACGCCGTGCCCCGGGAGCAGCAGTTCGGCACCCAGCTCCTGCATGGCGCGCAGCGCCCTCGCCCATTCCTCCGGATAGCGCTGCACCTTCTGGGGGTTGCCCGCGTTCGGCGTGTTCCAGATGAACAGGTCGCCGGTGCACAGCGTCTTGAGCTCGGGGATCCACACATAGGTGCTGTCGTCGGTCTCGCCCTTGGCGTGCACCAGCTCGAAGGTCAGACCGCCACGCCGGACCGTCATCCGCTCGCGGTAGGTGGTGTCGGGGTAGCGGTAGGTGGACGGCCAGTTCAGTGACGGCACGCCGAACTGCCTGCGGTTGATCCAGGTGTTGTACCCCGCGGTGCTGACGTAGCGGTCGAAGCGGGCGGTGACGGCCTCGTGCGCGATGACCTCGGGCCGCTCCCGGCCCTCGCTGTCCGCCTGCGCGTCGAAGGGCGCAACCCCGAAGACGTGGTCGATGTGCCCGTGCGTGTAGACGACCGTGCTCACCGGCTGCTCGCTGTACGCGCGGACCGCCTCGTGCAGCGGCCCGGCGGTACGGATGTCGCCCGAGTCCACCAGGACCAGCCCGTCGCCCGTGTCGAAGACCGCCACATTGGCGAAGGCGGGCAGGAAGCCGACCCGCTCGCGCACGGTCACCAGCCCCGCGCCCGAATACGTCCCCGACAGATGGGCCAGCAGGGTGTCCTCGCCCTGCCACACCCGGTCGACATAGCTGAGATAGTCCGTCGGCTTGTGCTCGGTCATACCTGCGGCTCCTTCGGTCCTGTGCGGCGGATCGCCGGAATCCAGAGTCTCGGCCTCCCCGGTGACCTCCGACACCCACCCTCGTCACACCGCCGCGCGCCGCATACTGTGACGTGTCACAGCACCCACCGGAACGCGGGAGAACCGCCGTGCCCCTGTCCGACGCGGCGAGAGCCCTCGCCCTGCGCTGCGAGCCCCGGGTCAACGAGCTGGCCCGGCACATGGCCCGGGAGTCCTTCGAGCAGCTTCCCGGGTACGCGGACCTCCCCGGCGACGTGAAGGACCTGGAGATCGCCGCCACCGCCCGGCACGGGGTGCGGCTCTTCCTGCGACGGGTCAGCGATCCGCATCCCGGCGCCGGCGGGCTGCGGCTGTTTCGCGAGCGGGCCGCGCAGCGCGCCGAGGAGGGCGTGCCCCTGCACCTCCTGCTGCGCACCCACGCCCTCGGCGTGTACGTCCTGTGGCAGGCGCTGCGCGAGGCGGCGGAGCCGGGCGAGCAGGGCGCGCTCATCGAACTCGTCGACCTGCTGCTCCAGTCGCACCACCTGCTCCTGGGCGCCGTGGCCGAGACCTACATGGACGAGCGCTCCGCGCTGGAGGCGGAGCAGCGGGAGCGGCGCCGCTCCCTGGTCCGCGGCTTCCTGGACGGGACGCTGGAGCCGGTTCCGGCGCTGCTGGAGGAACTCGGTCTGGACGGGCCGGCACTGGTGCTCGCCGTCGCCCTGGAACCTGAGGACGGCCCGGGCGGGCCGGACGGCGGGCAGCCGGACGCCCCCGGCCCGGTGACGGTGCGGCGCGGCATGCGGCGGATCCAGACGGTCCTCGACCAGACCTTCGGTACGGAGCTGCTGTTCCTCTTCGACGCGGGTGCCGGCCACGCCGTCGTCCCGCGGGACTGCGAACCGCCGGACGATCTCGCCCGCCGGCTGTCCCGCGCCTGCGGGGCCGGGGTGCGGATCGCCGCGGCGCGGGCCGATTCACCCGCGGCGGTGCCCGAGGCGTCCCGCACGGCGACGGAGATCCTGCGGATCGCGCGGGTGTGCGGGCTGCCCCCGGGGGTGCACGGTCTCGACGACGTGCTCCTGGAATTCCACCTGTCGCGGCCCGGCCCCAGCGGCCGGCGCATCGCGGCCCTGCTGGACCCGGTCGCCGCCCGCCCCGAACTCCTGCGGACCCTGCGGACGTACCTGGCGCAGCAGCAGGACCGGCGCCTCACCGCCGTACTCCTCGGGCTGCACCCCAACACCGTCGACAACCGGCTCGCCCGGCTCGCGGAACTGACCGGGCTCGACCTCGGCTCACCGCGCGGCACCGCGCTCGCCATCGCCGCCCTGCTCCTGCGCGACACCGGGCAGGGGGACGAGGGGAGGGGCGGCGCGTGAGAGACCCCGGGCCGGTGGCGGCTGCCGAGCGCGGACCGCTGTCCGGTGCTCCGGTCAGTCCAGGCCGCGTCCGTGGGCCCGCAGCGTCTGCAGGGCCCTGAGCGTCACCAGGGGGCGCCCCTCCAGGGCGGTTCCCGGTGCCCACTGGCGCCAGGTCACCGGCCAGCCGCCGTCCGCCTCCTGCCCGGCCGCCAGATGGTCCAGGGCCCGGTCCATCTCCTCGTCGGTGAACCACCGGCGCGCGAGCGATTCGGGAGCGCGGGCGTAGTCGTACGGGAAGTGCTGCTCGCCCGGTGCGTACCCGGCCGCGACCGGGTACTCCGCGCGGCGTTCCGGGTGCAGCACCGCGAGCCGCTGGTCGCGCACCAGACGTCCCAGCCGGTCGGCGGCGGCCTCGGCCCGAGGCCGGTCCGGCGCACCGTCGAGGAAGGCGACCGCGGCCTCGATCTCGTAGGGATGCGACGCCTCCAGGGCGTCGACGGCGGCCCAGCAGAAGTCGGTGGCCCGGAACAGCCAGGCGTGCCACACCGAGTTGCGGTGCAGCAGCCCGACGACGGGACCGGTGGCCAGCAGCTCGGCCGGCGGGTCGTCGACGACGGGGATGAACGGAGCGGCCGGGTAGCCGCGTTGCGAGGGGAGCAGAGCGGGTAAGGCCCCTTCCTTGGTGGAGACGTCGGTCAGGTAGCGGCAGATGCGTTCCACCCGTAGCCCGCCGCAGCGGTCGATGGAGTCGAGGACGCTCAGCGCGTGTGCCGTGTGCAGCGGCTGACTGACGGGACCGCGCAGGTCGGGTTCGAGCGCATGGCCGTACCCGCCGTCCTCGTTGAGATAGGCGGCGAGTGCCGTCTCGACGGCGTCCGCGCTTCCCTTCAGGAAGTGATGCGCGAACCGCCGCTGTTCGAGGACACGGGCCGTGAGCCAGATGAACTGCTCGGCACGGTTGAGGGGACTTGTTCCGGTTCCAGCCATGGACCGACCGTAGGACGGTTGGCGCGCTCGGCGAGGCCTGGCGGCCCTGCTGCACTCTCAGGAGCGGGATACTGGTGGCATGCGGTTGACGATTTTCTGGGAACGGATGGCAGACCACTTCGGCGCGGGGTACGCCGACTCCTTCGCGCGTGATCACGTGATGGCGGAACTCGGCGGGCTCACGGTGCGGCAGGCACTGGACGCGGGCTGGGAGACCAAGGACGTGTGGCGAGGGGTCTGCACGGCGGTCGGCATCCCCGCGGACAAGCGCTGACACACGGTCCGGCGCGGTGCGGCGGAGGCTCGTCCTCCGGGGCGCGCGACCGTTTGCCCCGGCAGTAGGCGAGACTTGCCCCGTGGCACCGACAGACGAGACCGTTCAGACCCAGCCGCCCGCCGATCCGCCCGTCCCGCCGGTCGCGCCGTCCGGCACCGGGCCCGTCCGCATGCCGGCCTGGCTGCCGCGGGCCATGGTGCTCGCCCTGGCGCTCTACGGTTGCTTCCGGCTCGGCAGCTGGGCCTTCGACCAGCTCATCGGCCTGCTGATCAACGTGCTGATCGCCTTCTTCCTGGCGCTCGCGATCGAGCCCGCGGTGAGCCGTATGTCGTCCCGCGGCATGCGCCGGGGCTTCGCCACCTTCCTGGTCTTCCTCGGCGTGCTGATCGCCGGGGCCGGATTCGTCGTGCTTCTCGGCTCGATGCTCGCGGGCCAGATCGTCGACATGGTGGAGGACTTCCCGAAGTACCTCGACTCGGTGATCAACTGGGTCAACCAGACGTTCCACACCGAGCTCTCCCGGGTCGAGGTGCAGGACAGCCTGCTGCACTCCGACTGGCTGCAGAAGTACGTCCAGAACAGCGCGACCGGGGTGCTCGACGTGTCCACCACGGTTCTCGGCGGGCTGTTCCGGCTGCTGACGATCTTCCTGTTCTCGTTCTACTTCGCCGCCGACGGCCCACGGCTGCGCCGCGGACTGTGCTCCGTCCTGCCGCCGGCCCGCCAGGCAGAGGTGCTGCGGGCCTGGGAGATCGCGGTCGACAAGACCGGCGGCTACCTCTACTCGCGCGGCCTGATGGCGCTCATCTCCGGCATCGCGCACTACATCCTGCTGCTGGCCCTCGGCGTGCCGTACGCGCCGGCGCTCGCGGTCTGGGTGGGACTCGTCTCGCAGTTCATCCCCACGATCGGTACGTATCTGGCGGGCGCCCTGCCGATGCTGATCGCGTTCACCGTCAACCCCTGGTACGCGCTGTGGGTGCTCGGGTTCGTCGTCGTGTACCAGCAGTTCGAGAACTACGTGCTGCAGCCCAAGCTGACCTCGAAGACCGTCGACATCCACCCGGCGGTCGCCTTCGGTTCGGTCATCGCCGGTACGGCGCTGATGGGTGCCGTCGGCGCGCTCATCGCCATCCCGGCCGTGGCCACGCTCCAGGCCTTCCTCGGCGCGTACGTGAAGCGCTACGCCGTCACGGACGACCCCCGGGTGCACGGCCGCCACCAGTGGCAGCGCGGCGAGGCACTGTCCACGCGGCTGCGCCGGATCTGGCACGCCCCCGAGCCCGACGACGGGCAGGAGCCGGACCACGGGCAGGAGCCGGACCACGGGCAGGAGCCGGGAGCCGACGACGCCGACGACGGGCAGGATCCGGGGGGTCCGCAGCCGCGCTCCTGAGGGCGCGGTGTGCAGCGGTCCGGTGATGTTGTCCCCATACGGCCGGGATTCGGCATGACGTCGGACACATGATCTTGACTCCCTGAAACCCGGATGCTAGGCGCTATCCTGGGGGCGAGTCGGTGCGGCGTGGTGCGCTTGACACCAAAATCGAACATCCTTTCTCATGGGATTCCGGCCGGGTTTTGCCGGACTCGACCGTGGAGTTGTCCACAGGCCGGGAGGACGTCGAGGCCCATTGTCAGTGGCAGGGGTTAGCGTCTGAGACGTGAAGCGATCGACTCAAGCAAATCGGGTGGAACCCATGGCAGGAAACGACCGCGAGAAGGCGCTGGACGCCGCACTCGCACAGATTGAACGGCAATTCGGCAAGGGCGCGGTGATGCGCCTGGGCGAGCGGCCGAACGAGCCCATCGAAGTGATCCCCACCGGGTCCACCGCGCTCGACGTCGCGCTCGGCGTCGGCGGTCTGCCGCGCGGCCGTGTGGTGGAGGTGTACGGACCGGAGTCCTCCGGCAAGACGACGCTGACGCTGCACGCGGTGGCGAACGCGCAGAAGCTCGGCGGCTCGGTGGCCTTCATCGACGCGGAGCACGCGCTCGACCCCGAGTACGCGAAGAAGCTCGGCGTCGACATCGACAACCTCATCCTGTCCCAGCCGGACAACGGTGAGCAGGCCCTCGAGATCGTGGACATGCTGGTCCGCTCGGGCGCGCTCGACCTGATCGTCATCGACTCCGTCGCGGCGCTCGTGCCGCGAGCGGAGATCGAGGGCGAGATGGGCGACTCGCACGTGGGTCTGCAGGCCCGTCTGATGAGCCAGGCGCTCCGGAAGATCACCAGCGCGCTCAACCAGTCCAAGACCACCGCGATCTTCATCAACCAGCTCCGCGAGAAGATCGGCGTGATGTTCGGCTCGCCGGAGACCACCACCGGCGGCCGCGCGCTGAAGTTCTACGCCTCGGTGCGCCTCGACATCCGCCGGATCGAGACGCTCAAGGACGGCACCGACGCGGTCGGCAACCGCACCCGCGTCAAGGTCGTCAAGAACAAGGTCGCGCCGCCCTTCAAGCAGGCCGAGTTCGACATCCTCTACGGCCAGGGCATCAGCCGCGAGGGCGGTCTGATCGACATGGGCGTGGAGCACGGCTTCGTCCGCAAGGCCGGCGCCTGGTACACGTACGAGGGCGACCAGCTCGGCCAGGGCAAGGAGAACGCCCGCAACTTCCTCAAGGACAACCCCGACCTCGCCGACGAGATCGAGAAGAAGATCCTGGAGAAGCTGGGCGTCGGAGTCCGGCCCGAGGCCGAGCAGCCCGTCGCCGAAGCCGGTGCGGACGCGGCAGGCGTGGCGGCGGTTCCGGCCGACGGCGCGGCGAAGGCGGTACCCGCTCCGGCCGGCAAGGCCAAGCCGGCCAAGGCGGCGGCGGCCAAGAGCTAGACCGTGACGCGTCGTACGGAGTGGCCGGGCAGCGCCGCCGACCCCGGCGCGGGCCCCGGTCCCGAATTCGCCCCCGGGCACACGGCCGGATCCGACAACGAGCCCGATCCCTCCCACGAGCCGGCCACCAGGGCCGGCCGCGGCAGGGGTCCGGGCCCGGGGGCCGGATTCGGCGAGGGGGCGGGGCGCCGTTCCCGCTCCCGTTCCCGGGACAGCGGCTCCTCCTCCTCGTCGAGGGCCGAGAAGGAGGAGCCGCGAGATCCGGTCGAGCAGGCGCGCAACATCTGCCTGCGGCTGCTCACCGGGACTCCGCGCACCCGCAAGCAGCTCGCGGACGCCCTGCGCAAGCGGGAGATCCCGGACGAGGCGGCCGAGGAAGTGCTCTCGCGCTTCGAGGACGTCGGCCTGATCGACGACGCCGCGTTCGCCGGTGCCTGGGTGGAATCCCGGCACCACGGCCGCGGTCTGGCGCGCCGCGCCCTCGTCCGGGAGCTGCGGACCAAGGGGGTGGACTCCGCCGTGATCGACGAGGCCGTCGGTCGGCTCGACTCCGAGCAGGAGGAGGAGACCGCGCGTGAACTCGTCGCGCGCAAGCTCCGGTCCACCCGGGGCCTGGAGCGCGACAAACGGCTTCGCCGCCTTGCGGGCATGCTCGCCCGCAAGGGGTACGGGGAGGGAATGGCCCTGCGCGTGGTGCGCCGGGCACTTGAGGAAGAGGGCGAGGACACCGAGGGGCTGGACGACACCTTCTGAGTGCTGCCGGCGTTCGTTCGGGGCCGGCCCAAGGGTGCGGTCCGGTGACGGAGGCGCTGCGGGGCGTCGAGGGGCGCTGTGCGGTGCCGGTGCGTAGAGGTGGGGGCCGCCCCGGGCGCTACTGCCCGGCGCGGGCCGCGCGGCTGATGGTGGCGTCGATCAGGGCGAGGGCGTCCGCTGCGGTGCGTCCGGGGTAGCGGTTCCACGGCCCGATCAGCCCGGTCCAGCCCTGGGAACGGAGCTCGGCGATCAGCCAGGCACCGGCCCGGTCGACGGTGTGCACCGATCCGTGGCCCAGCCGGTGTGCGGTGAGCATGGCGCCGCAGATGCAGCGGGCGCCCCGCGCGTTGCGGAGCCGGTAGGGGGTGTTCTGCCAGCCCCACTCGGTCAGGATCTGCCGCGCATGGGCGAGATGGACGGAAGGCCGCACCTCCGGCTGTCCGATGCGCCGCCAGGCATGGAGCCGGTCCGGCAGCACCGCACCGAGCCGCCCGGGAAGGGGCCGCTCACGCGGCACGGCGGCGGGCAGGGTGCGCACGGTGTCGGCGATGAGCTGCTCCACCGGGACGGACAGCAGGGCGCGCCAGTCGTCCGAGGGCGCCGGCCGCCCCTGGGCGTCGCCGGGCGGGACGGGGCACAGGGTTTCGGGGACGGTGACGTCCCAGCCCGTGACGATCTGCTGCCAGGCCTCCGAGTCATGGAGGCGAGCGGCCTGGACGTCGACGTCGTCGGGGGTGAGAGAGGTGGTCGGCATGGGTGCGGGCTCCCCGTCGTAGCAGCGGCACAGCGTCGGGCACAGCCGTCGCCCCCGCCGTCACAGCGGTGGCGTCATGGCCGGGCCGTAGCGGTCCTTGGCGTTGAGGCGAATGTCCGTCGGGCCCGCGGTTCCCTCCACCGGAGCGAGGCCATACGGGTGTGTCGCGACGCATTCGGGGCCGGGGAGGCCTGTCGTACGGGGGACAGCCCCCGTACGAAGACGCCGGAATGCTCCAGTGCACAGACATCTGTGCACAGAGCAGTGTGTGACGCATGCCAGAACAGTCCGGCGGTACCGAGATCACGGAGCTGGCGGCCCTCAAGGCCCTCGCCCAGCCGCGACGCCAGCAGATCCTTCAGCACCTGACCCTGCACGGCCCGGCGACCTCCGCGATCCTGGCCCGCGCCCTGGGGCTGAACACCGGAGCCACCAGCTACCACCTGCGCGAACTCGCCCGGTACGGCTTCGTGGCCGACACCGCGCCGCCGCGCGCGCCGGGTGCGCGCCGGGCGCGGTGGTGGCGAGCCGTTCCCGGCGACCGCCGATTCCCGCCGCCGTCCCGCCGGACACCCGGGATGCGGCTGGTCATGGACGAGCTGAACCGGCATGCGTACGCCGCCGACCTCGCGCTCTTCGAGCGGCTCCAGCGCGAGAGCGGTGCGGCGGCGGAGGCACGGGGCACCGACGGACGTACCGCCACCGGACGTACCGCCACCGGACGTGCCTCTGACGGTCACACCGCTGACGGACGTGCTGACGAGTGGGCCGACGCGCACGCCTACTCGCGTGGCTCGCTGCGGCTCACGCTCGCCGAACTCCAGGAGTTCTTCGAGGAGTACATCGCCCTCATGAACCGCTACAAGCGCCCCGACGCCGAGACCCCGGCCGGCGCCCGTACGGTCCACACCCGCCTGCTCGCCTTCCCGGACCCCGGCCCGGACGCCCCCGGCCCTGACGGGTCCGCCCCCGACGACGCCTCCCAGGCCGACAACAGAAGAGAGACGGACGCATCATGATGCTGCGCTACGCCCTGCGAACGGTCCGCGACCGCAAGGGAGGATTCCTCGGAGCGCTGCTGGCCCTCATGTGCGCCGCCGCCCTCGTCACCGCCTGCGGCACCCTGCTGGAGACGGGCCTGCGCGGCCGGATCGCCACCGAGCGGTACGCCGCGACCCCGCTCGTCGTCTCCGCGGACCAGAACGTCCACCGGACCACCGTGAAGCACAGGGGCAACGGCAAGACGAAGGTCAAGCACAAGGCCAAACCGGTCGCCGAACGCGCCTGGCTGCCCGCCGGTACCGCCGACCGCCTCCGGAACCTGGAGGGCGTGCGCACGGTCGTGCCCGAACTGACCTTTCTCGCCGAGCCGTTGGGTCTGCCGTCCCGCGGTGAGGACGACGGGCCGCCCTCGTACGGCCACGCCTGGGACTCCGCGCCGCTCACCCCGTTCGCCCTCACCGCGGGCCGCGCCCCGGCCTCGGCCGACGACGTGGTGATCGACCGGGGACTCGCCGGACGGGCAGGTCTCACCGCCGGGGACCGCCTCACCGTGCAGTCCACCCGAGCACCGCGCACCTACCGCGTCAGCGGCATCGCAGCTCCCCGCGGACACGGTGAACTCCGGCAGCAGACCTCGCTGTTCTTCTCCACCGCGGAGGCGGAGCGCCTCGCCGCCCGCCCTGGACAGGTCTCCGCCCTGGGCGTGCTGCCGGTACCGGGTACGGACACCGGCCTGCTGAAGGAGCGGGTCGCGCACGCCCTCAAGGGCACCACGGCACAGGTCTCGACGGGCGACGGGCGCGGACCGGTCGAGTTCCTGGACGCCGCCGGAGCCCGGGTCAAGCTGGTCTCCATGGGAGGGGCCATGGGCGGCACCTCCCTGCTGGTCGCGGTCCTCGTGGTCGTCGGGACCTTCGCCCTCTCCATCCAGCAACGCCACCGGGAACTGGCCCTGTTGCGCACCATCGCGGCCACTTCGCGGCAGATCCGCCGGCTGCTCGGACGCGAGGCACTGCTGGTCGGCGCCGTGGCCGGAGTGCTGGGCGCCCTGGCCGGGCTGCCGCTCGCCCGATGGCTGCACGGTCGATTCATCGACATGGGTGTGATTCCGGCGACGCTGGAGCGGACGGCCGGAATCCTTCCCGCCTGTGCGGCCCTGGCCGTCACCCTCCTCGGCGCCTGGGCCGCCGCCCGGATCGCCGGCCGCCGCATCGCCCGTCTCCGTCCGGCCGAGGCGATGGCCGAGGCCGCGGTCGAGCGGCGCCGCCCCGCCCGGGGCCGGACCGTCGCGGGCCTGGCCCTGCTCATCGGCGGCGGGGTACTGATCGCGCTCCTCGGCATCCTGCACACCGAGGCCGCCTCCACGCCTGTCACCTTCCTGGCCGTGGTGGTCTGCGCCACGGCGGTCTCACTGCTCGGCCCGCTCCTGGTCCGCGCTGCCGCCGTCCTGCTGGCCGGGGTGCTCCGGATGACCGGCCATGTCGGCGCCCTGGCGGCCGCGAACATTCGCGGGAACTCCACCCGGATGGCCTCCGTCGTCACCCCCCTCACCCTGCTCATCGGCATGACCTGCACGGTTCTCTTCGTGCAGCCGACCCTCGGTGACGCCGCGCTCGCCCAGGCCCGTGAGGGCACCCACGCCACCTGGGTGCTGGGCGCGTCGAGGGGCCCCGGCGTCCCCCCGGCCGCCGCCGCGGCCGTCCGTGCGACGCCCGGAGTCACCGCCGCCACGGAGGTGGTCCGCACCACCGTCCGGGTCGGGCTCACCAAGTACCCGGCCCAGGGGGTCACGGCGGCCGGATTCGACCGCACCTGGGACCCCGGTGTGACGCGGGGTTCGCTCGCCGCGTTCACCGCGGGCACCCGTACCGCCGCCGTCAGCGAACTCGCCGCCGACCAGCTGGGGCTGCGCCCCGGCAGCGAGCTGAAGCTGCACCTGGGCGACGGCACCCCCGCCACCCTCACGGTCGCCGCCGTCTACCGCCGGGGCCTGGGCTTCGGCGACCTGACGCTGCCGCACGACCTGGTCGCCCGGCACATGGACAACCCCCTGGCCGCGACCGTCCTGGTCGCCGGTGACGCGAGCCGTAACGAACTGGCCGCCGCGGTACGCCCGTTCCCGGGGCTCACGCTCGTGGCCCCCGAGACCGCCGACCGGCTCCAGGCGGACCGCCAGCAGGAGAACGCCGAGGTGAACCTCCTCGCGATGGGGCTGGTCCTGGCCTTCACCGCCATCGCCGTCGTCAACACGCTCGCCATGTCGGTCTCCGAGCGGATCAAGGAGTTCGCGCTGCTCCGGCTGGCCGGGGCGACCCGCCGCCAGGTGCTGCGGATGCTGCGCATCGAGACGCTGTCGGTGCTGCTCGTCGCGACGGCCCTGGGCACCGGGATCGCGCTCGCCGTGCTGACCGCCTTCAGCATCGGCATGACGGGCGGTGCGGCGCCCGCCGTGGTGCCCCTGGTGTACGTGACCGTGGTGGGCGTCGCCGCCCTGCTCGCCCTGGTCGCCACGGCGCTGCCCGGCAGGCTGGCCCTGAAGGCCCGCCCGGTGGAGGCCGTCACGAGCAGATGAGCCGGAACCGAAGGGTTCCTGGGCTCCCGGTCACACCTCGACCGGGAGCCCCGCCGCACGCCAGGCCTGGAAACCGCCGGCCAGGTCCGTCGCCCGGTGCAGCCCGAGCCGGTGCAGCGATTCGGCGGCGAGGCTCGACGCGTACCCCTCGTTGCAGATCACCACCACCCGCAGGTCGTGGCTCACGGCCTGTGCCGCGCGATGGCTGCCCCGCGGGTCCAGCCGCCACTCCAGCTCGTTGCGCTCGACGACGAGGGCGCCCGGGATCAGCCCGTCCCGCGCCCGCAGTTCCGCGTAACGGATGTCCACGAGCAGCGCGCCCTCCTCGGCCGCCGCCCTCGCCTCCTCCGGGCCGAGCCGCTCGTATCCGGCCCTGACCCGCTCCAGGAGTTCGTCGATCCCGACCCGGCCGTCGTCGCTGTCGCTGCCGCTGTCGTCCCGTATGTCGCTCACTGCCAGTCCTCCGGACGTTCGGTGTGTTCGAGGCGCAGCACCGCGTCGGTGCGGCTGTAGCGCCGGATCTGCGGCAGCGGCGGATAGTACGCGTGGACGGAGACGGCGTGCTCCGTGACGGACTCGTTCAGCACCTCGTGGACGTGGTGGCGGCCGAACGCCCTGCCCTGACCTGCCGTCAACTCCCTGGTCCGGTCGATGTCCTCGGCCAGTTCGAGAGTCTTCCAGCCGTCGGTGGGCAGCCGCGCCGCGAGCGAGTGCTCCTTCAGCGTGCCGGCGGCGGTGAGGAAGGCGCCGATCGAGTCGGCGTGGTCGTGCCAGCCGGTGCCGGTGCCGGGCGGCCAGCCGATCAGCCAGGCCTCACTGCCGCCCGGTCCGTCGAGCCGGACCCAGGTACGGCCCTCGGGATCGAGGGGGAGCGAGGCGATGAGCGCGCTGTCCGCGGCGGTGCGGCGGACGAAGTCGAGGAGTTCCGCGGCGTTCGGACCGGAGGACGTACGTACGGAGACAGGGGAGGGTGAGGCAGACACAGGGACCGTCCTGAGAGTTCGCGTGGATGCCCCGGCCGCACGTCACAGGGCGCGGCGGAGCAGGAGAAGGCGAGTCAGCAGGACGGGCGACACACGCAGCCCGCATAGCGGAGCAGGTCCATATGGACCCTCCGCCACAGGCGCACATCGGTGTCGGTCATGTTCCGGAGTAGACCATGTGCGCCTGCGGGGGTCAATTGATGTCTGCGGTCCGGTCGGAGCGCACGGAGGTGAGAATCGCGCCGCCGCGCGCCGCGTCCGCCGCCGCGAGAAGCTCCGCCGGGTGTACCCCGCCGAACGACTCCACGAGATGGCCGTCCGGCCTCACCAGCAGCACGGTGTGCGCGGAGGCCCCCGGATAGCTCTCGGCGACCAGCAGCTCGGCCTTCACCGGCAGCCCGTCGACCGTCTCGACCAGCCGGGGCATCACTCCGGCCCGCATCCAGTGGCGCCGGTCCCAGACCCCGGTTCCCGGCGCCACGAGGACCACCAGCAGATGCCCCTGCCCCAGCCGGTCGCGAAGCCGTACGGGCGTTCCGTCCGGCGCGGTGACCCGCACATCGGCGACCGGCGCACCCGGGGGCGTACCCACGGCGGTGTGCGCCTCGGCACGAGCGGGCGCAAGGGGGGAATGGGAGTAGGACGGGGGCGCACCGAGCGGTCCGCACCCCAGATGCCCGTCGGTGAGCAGCGAATCGTGCCCCCGTGCGCTCCCCGGGACCAGGGTCCGCAGGCCTCCTCCGCCGCGCAGTATCGGCAGCGACTGGTCGGCGGCGCGCAGCCGCGAGGCCACCGCGGCCCGTCGTTCGGCCTGGTAGCTGTCGAGGAGTACGTCGGACGCGCCCTGATGCCAGGCCAGCGCCAGCTTCCACGCCAGGTTCTCGGCGTCCCGCAGTCCTTCGTCGAGCCCCTGGGTACCCAGCGCACCCAGCAGATGGGCGGCGTCCCCGGCCAGGAAGGCCCGCTTCACCCGCCACCGCCGGGCGAGCCGGTGATGGAGCGTGTAGACGCCGGTGTCCAGCAGTTCGTACGGGGGTGTCTCGCCGCACCAGCCCGCCAGGGTGTCCCGGACTCGGGTGACCAGGACGTCCGGTGTGACGAGCTCGCCGCGCGGCGGCAGCAGCCAGTCCAGCCGCCAGACCCCGTCCGGCAGCGGCCGCGCGGTGACCTCGGCGCCGCCGGTGCGCCAGGGCGGCAGCCGGTGCAGCACGGCTTCGCCGGGCCAGGGCAGCTCGGTGCGCAGTGCGGCGACGGCGTGCCGCTCCACCGCCGTACGCCCGGGGAAGCGGATGTCCAGGAGCTTGCGCACGGTGGACCGCGCCCCGTCGCAGCCGACCAGATAACTCCCGCGCCACCAGGTGGAACCGGGCTCCCGGGTGTGCACGGTCACCCCGTCCGGGTCCTGCTCCAGCGTGTCGATCCGGCTCAGCCGCGCCGTCTGCACGAGCTCGTGCGACGCCACCGCGTCCCGCAGCCCCCGCACCAGGGCGTGCTGCGGTACGTGAACGGGGGCGGCCGGCGGATCGCCGTCGGGCGAACCCTCGCCGAGCGGAAGCTCGCGCACCAGCTGCCTGCGCCGCATGGAACGCCAGCCGGACCAGCGCAGCCCCTCGTCCTGCAGCGTCTTGCAGCCGAGCCGTTCCACCAGGGCGGCGGTGTCCTCGCGCAGCACGACCGTGCGGGCCGGGCGCGTCTCGTCCCTGCCCGGGTCCTCGTCGAGGAGCACGGACGGCACCCCCTGCGCCGCGAGGGCGAGCGACAGCACCAGGCCGACCGGCCCGGCACCGACGACGATCACCGGGTCCACGGCGCGGCCTCCGCAACACCTGTGGTCGGACGCGGGAAGGCGCACGGGAGGAGCGATGAGTCCGGGCCGGCCCCTGGGGCGGAGGGCGGCGTCGAAGGAGATGCGGCGGCGGAGGCTCGGGGCGCGATCACAGAACGTATGCAACCTACTGCCGGTGCGTGCGTCAAGTGACACCGGAACGCGGCGAGGGGCGGTGGCGCATGCGCCACCGCCCCTCGCGGGTGTCTGTCGACGGGCCGTCAGACGGCGCGTCCGCCATCGATTTTGAGCGACGGCGCATCGATCGTCTCCAGGTCGCCCCCGGGACCGGTGCCCACGACGGCTCCTGTGCTCTTCTTCGCGCGCCGGAGCCGCTGCTCCAGCCAGCTCGCGAACGAGGTGAGGGCGTAGTTCAGCGCCAGGTAGATCACGGCGACGATCGTGAAGCACGCGATGGTGTTCGCGCCGTAGTTCGCGGCCATCGGCCGGACCGAGGCCAGCAGCTCCGGGAAGCTGAGCACCGCGCCCCCGAGGGCGGTGTCCTTCACGATCACCACGACCTGGCTGACGATCGCGGGCAGCATGGCGGTCACCGCCTGCGGCAGCAGCACGAAGACCATGGTCTGGCCCTTGCGCATGCCGATCGCCTTGGCCGCGTCCGTCTGCCCCGAGGGAAGCGTCAGGATGCCGGCCCGCACGATCTCGGCGAGCACCGAGGCGTTGTAGAGCACCAGGCCCGTGATCACGGCGTACAGCAGGCGGGTGTCCGGGGAGAGTTCGGTGTACTCGAAGTACGCCTGGTTCGCGATGAGCATCAGGATCAGGACCGGAATGGCCCGGAAGAACTCCACCACCACACCGGACGGTGCCCGCATCCACCGGTGGTCCGAGAGCCTGCCGATCCCGAACAGCGCGCCCAGCGGAAGCGCGATGATCAGCGCGAAGAACGCCGCCTTGAGGGTGTTCTGGAGCCCGGGCCAGATGTACGTCTCCCACGGCTGGGAGCTGGTGAAGAAGGGCTTCCACTTGATCCAGTCGAGCTGGTGCTTCGAGGCGAGACCGTCGTACACCCACCACACCACGGCTGCCGCGCCCAGCACGAACAGGACGGTGTAGAGGACGTTCCGGCGCTTGGCGCGCGGCCCCTGGGCGTCGTAGAGGACCGAGGTCATCGCTTCACCGCCACCTTCTTGCTCACCCAGCCGAGGATGAGGCCGGTCGGGAGGGTCAGAACGATGAACCCGAACGCGAAGACGGCCGAGATCAGAAGCAGCTGCGCTTCGTTCTCGATCATCTTCTTCATCAGGTAGGAGGCCTCCGCCACCCCGATCGCGGAAGCGACGGTGGTGTTCTTCGTCAGCGCGATCAGCACGTTCGAGAGCGGGTTGACGACCGAGCGGAAGGCCTGCGGGAGAACGATCAGCCGCAGTACCTGGGTGAAGCTCAGCCCGAGGGCGCGTGCCGCCTCGGCCTGACCGACCGGCACCGTGTTGATGCCGGACCGCACCGCCTCGCACACGAACGCGGCGGTGTAGGCGCTCAACGACAGGACGGCGAGCCGGAAGTTGATGCCCGTGATGTCCGTTGCGCCGAGACGGACGGCCAGCGTCGAGTACAGACCCAGCGAGGAGAACATAATGATCACGGTCAGGGGGATGTTCCTGACCACGTTGACGTAACCGGTCGCGAAACCGCGCATCAGGGGGACCGGGCTGACCTTCATGCCGGCCAGCAGCGTTCCCCATATGAGGGAGCCGAGGGCGGAGTAGACGGTGAGTTGCACCGTCACCCAGAAGGCCCCCAGCAGGTCGTAACCTTCAAGAAAGTCGAACACGATCTCCCGCGCTTCCGCGTGTAGGAGGGCACGGCGCGCCGCCCTCAGTGGCGGCGCGCCCGGTCAGCCCTGCTTCACTTGACGACGTTGCCGATCTTCGGGGCGGGCTCGTTCTTGTAGTTCGCCGGGCCGAAGTTGGCCTTCACGGCCTTGTCCCACGAACCGTCCGAGACCATCTTGGTCAGAGCGTCGTTGATCTTCTTCTTGAGGTCGGCGTCGCCCTTCTTCAGGCCGATGCCGTAGTTCTCGTTGGTCATCTTGAAGCCGGCCAGCTTGAACTTGCCCTTGTTGGCGTCCTGCGAGGCGTAGCCGGCCAGGATGCTGTCGTCCGTGGTCAGCGCGTCGACGACCTTGTTCTCCAGGCCGGTCAGGCACTCCGAGTAGCCGCCGTACTCCTGCAGCTCCGCCTTCGGGGCGAGCTTGTCGTGGACGTTCTGCGCCGAGGTCGAGCCGGTGACCGAGCAGAGGTTCTTGTTGTTCAGGTCCTCGGGCGCCTTGATGGAGGTGTCGTCCGCGCGGACCAGGATGTCCTGGTGGGCGAGGAGGTACGGACCGGCGAAGTCGACCTTCTTCAGCCGCTCGTCGTTGATCGAGTACGAGGCGGCGATGAACTTGACGTCACCGCGCTCGATCGACGTCTCACGGTCGGCGCTCTTGGTCTCCTTGAACTCGATGTCCTTGGCGTCGTAGCCGAGCTCCTTGGCCACGTACGTGGCGACATCGACGTCGAAGCCGGTGAACTTGCCGTCCGGGGTCTTCAGGCCGATACCCGGCTGGTCGATCTTGATGCCGATCGTGATCTTCTTGCCGCCGCCCGAACCGGACGCGTCGTCCTTGTCGTCGGAACCACAGGCGGTGGCGGTCAGGGCGAGGGCGAGCACGGCGGCCGAGGCGGCGGTGACCTTACGAAGCTGCATGGTGAAATTCCCTAGAGTTGACGCGATGTGAGTGATCGGCCGGTCCGGGGACCGGCGCTGAAAGCTCCATCAGTGGTGAAGGATCTTCGACAGGAAGTCCTTGGCCCGGTCACTGCGCGGGTTGCTGAAGAACTGGTCGGGCACGGCCTCTTCGACGATCTTCCCGTCCGCCATGAAGACGACCCGGTTCGCCGCGGAACGGGCGAAGCCCATCTCGTGGGTGACGACGACCATGGTCATGCCGTCGCGGGCGAGCTGCTGCATGACCTCCAGCACCTCGTTGATCATCTCCGGGTCGAGCGCGGAGGTCGGCTCGTCGAAGAGCATGACCTTCGGGTCCATCGCCAACGCCCGTGCGATCGCCACACGTTGCTGCTGACCGCCGGAAAGCTGGGAGGGGTACTTGTCGGCCTGGGTCGCGACGCCCACCCGGTCGAGCAGTGAACGCGCCTTGTCCTCGGCAGCCTTCTTGTCCGTTTTGCGGACCTTGAGCTGGCCGAGCGTCACGTTCTCCAGCACCGTCTTGTGCGCGAAGAGATTGAACGACTGGAAGACCATGCCGACATCGGCGCGCAGCCTCGCCAGCTCCTTGCCCTCCTCGGGAAGAGGCTTTCCGTCGATCGAGATCGCGCCCGAGTCGATCGTCTCCAAGCGGTTGATCGTGCGGCACAGCGTGGACTTCCCGGACCCGGAGGGCCCGATGACGACCACGACCTCGCCACGGGCGATCGTCAGGTCGATGTCCTGGAGCACATGCAGCGCGCCGAAGTGCTTGTTGACGTTGCTCAGCACAACCAGGTCGCCGGCCGCGGGTGCAGCGTCCTCGACGCCCTTGGTCACTGAAACTCCGCTCATCGGCTTCTTGCTCCGTCCTCCTCGGTTGGCAAGGACCTTAGTGACGCAGTGCGACCAGCGTCATTACATCTGAGCGGAAATTGAGCATAACGATCCGGCTGCAACCGGACACTCCGTGTGAACAGGACGCACTCCCGGACCCCCGGGGCGTACCGGGTGCATAACGGAAACCTCGATGCAACGGAAGGGGCCTTGACTGGCCCACCCGTCATCGGAGTGGATGCCCTAATACACCCTGACGTGAAACGCCCCGGTACGGGGAAGTAACCGGGGGTGTGCGCGACCGTACCGATCACCGCACCGACCGCTCAACACCTTCGGAGAGGGGGGCCATGAGACTGCTGCTCGTCGAGGACGACAACCACGTCGCCGCCGCCCTGTCCGCGATCCTCGCGCGGCACGGCTTCCAGGTGGTGCACGCCCGCAGCGGCGAGGAGGCCCTCCAGGCGCTCCTGCCGACCGAGACCGAACCCTTCGGCGTCGTGCTCCTCGACCTCGGTCTGCCCGACCAGGACGGCTACGAGGTGTGCGGGAAGATCCGCAAGCGCAGCTCCGTACCCGTGATCATGGTGACCGCGCGGGCCGACGTCCGCTCGCGGATCCACGGACTCAACCTCGGCGCCGACGACTACGTGACCAAGCCGTACGACACCGGCGAGCTCCTCGCCCGTATCCACGCCGTCAGCCGGCGCAAGCCGGTCAACGAGGACACCGCGCCCACGCCCGTCGCCGCGCTGCGTCTGGGGCATGTGCACATCGAGCTCCCGACCCGCCGGGTCAGCGTCGACGGAAGCGAAGTGCAGCTCACCCGGAAGGAGTTCGACCTCCTCGCGCTGCTCGCCCAGCGGCCCGGTGTGGTCTTCCGCCGGGAGCAGATCATCAGCGAGGTGTGGCGGACGAGCTGGGAGGGGACGGGACGCACGCTGGAGGTGCATGTCGCATCCCTGCGCTCCAAGCTGCGGCTGCCCGCCCTGATCGAGACCGTGCGCGGGGTCGGCTACCGACTCGTCGCCCCGTCCGCGTAGAAGGCGCACGCTCCCGTTGCGTACCCGGCTGCTTCCGCTGCTCATCGTCCTCATGGCGAGCGTCCTGCTCGCGCTCGGCTTCCCGCTGGCCGTCAGCGGGGCCGCCGCCGAGCAGCAGCGCGTGGTGATCGACCGCATCGACGACACGGCACGCTTCGCCGCACTCGCCCAGTTCATCACCGAACGCACCAGCGGCTACGACGAACGGCGCCGCACGCTCCAGACCGAGCTGGAGACGTACGACTCCGTGTACGGCATCCGGGCCGGCGTCTTCTACCGCGACGACACCGCCATGGCGAAGGCCCCGTCGAGCTGGCGGCTGCCGGTCGAGGGCGAGGGCCGGGAGGCGTTCAAGGAGGCGCTCCTCGGCCGCCGCAGCCACGATCCGCCGCAGGTCTGGCCCTGGCAGGACGGCCGCGTCGTCGTCGCCTCGCCCGTCGTGCGGGACGGCGACGTGATCGCCGTCGTCGTCATCGACTCTCCGACCGCCCAGATGCGCTCGGAAACGCTCCGCGGCTGGCTGCTGATCGCCGCGGGGGAGGTGGTCGCGATGCTGGTGGCCCTTGGCGCCGCGAACCGGCTCACGGGCTGGGTGCTGCTTCCCGTAAGGACGCTGGACGCCGCGGCCCACGACATCGCCAGCGGCCGGATGCGGTCCCGGGTGGCGGCCTCCGGCGGTCCTCCGGAACTGCGGCGGCTGGCCCGCTCGTTCAACGAGATGGCCGACAACGTGGAGGACGTGCTGGAGCAGCAGCGCGCCTTCGTCGCGGACGCCTCGCACCAGTTGCGCAACCCACTGGCCGCGCTGCTGCTGCGGATCGAGCTGCTCGCCCTCGAACTCCCCGAGGGCAACGAGGAGATCGCCTCGGTGCGCACGGAGGGCAAGCGCCTGGGGCAGGTGCTCGACGACCTGCTCGACCTGGCCCTCGCCGAGCACGCCGACGTCGATCTGCAGCTCACGGACATCGGCGCCCTCACCTCCGAACGGGTCGCGTCCTGGCGGCCGGTGGCCGAGGAGAAGGGCGTACGGCTCCGGGCGGACGGCATTCCCGCGGTCACCGCGTGGGCGGATCCCATCGCCCTGTCCAGCGCGCTCGACGCGATCATCGACAACGCGCTCAAGTTCACGCCCGCCGACGAGGAGGTCCGGGTCACGGTCGCCTCCGGCAGCGAGCGCGTCACGGTCGTCGTCGCGGACCACGGGCCCGGTCTCAGCGAGCAGGAGATGGAACGCGTCGGCGACCGGTTCTGGCGCAGCTCCCAGCATCAGAACGTACGGGGGTCGGGTCTGGGCCTCTCCATCTCCAAGGCGCTCCTCGCCGCGGGCGACGGTGCGCTGTCCTGCGCGCGCAACGAGCCGCACGGGCTGTGCGTGACCGTCTCGGTTCCGCGCGACGACCCGCGGAGCTGAGAGGTGAGACGCCGCGAGGCGCTTCTCAGGGCTTGACCGAGCGGTAGTAGCGCTTGGCCCCTTCGTGCAGCGGCAGCGGATCCGTGTAGATCGCCGTCCGCAGGTCCACCAGCTGCGCGGCGTGCACCTCGCGCCCGATCCGGTCCCTGCTGTCGATCACCGTGCGGGTGAACGCCTCCGTCATGGCCGGGTCGGTGCGGTCCGTCGTCACCAGCACGTTGGCGACGGCCACGGTGGGCACGGCCTGCCCCTGCTGCGCGTTCAGGTAGGCGTCGGCCGGCATCACGGCCGAGCGGTAGAAGCGGGTGGACCCGCCGGCCGCCTGGAGCTGCTTGATGAGCGGATCCTCCAGCGGGACCAGCCGGATCGAGAACCGGTCCGAGAGGTCCGCCACCGCGGTGGTCGGCAGCCCGCCGGACCAGAAGAACGCGTCGAGCCGGCCGTCCTCCAGCAGCTTCGGCATCGTGTCGATCCCGGCCGGCACCGCCGTCACATCGCCGACGGGGTCCAGCCCCGCGGCCCTCATCAGCCGGTCCGCGACCAGCCGCACCCCCGACCCCGGCTGTCCGACCGCGACCGTCTTGCCCCGCAGATCCGCCACTTCGTTGATGTCCGAGCCCCGCTTCACGACGAGCTGGATGTAGTCGTCGTACAGCCGGACGCAGCCCCGCAGCCGGTCGGCGCCCGGCTTGCCGTCCCGGAGGTAGGTGGCGAGGGCGTCGGTGGTGGCGATGGTGAAGTCGGCCTTGCCGGTCGCGACCCGGGCGATGTTCTGCTGCGAGCCCTCGCTGGTCTGCAGCTCTATCGACACCTCGGGCAGGTCCTTGGCGAGCGCGCCCCTGAGCCGCTCCCCGTAGCGCTCGTAGACGCCGCTGCGCACCCCGGTGCTGAACCGCAGCGTCCCGTTCGGCGCCGGTTCCCCGAGGGGGAGCAGCCACCACAGCAGCAGTCCGAGCACGACGACGAGGGCGGCGCCCGCCCGCAGCGAGCGACGCCGGCCGATTCGGGACAGAGCCGGGAGCATGGCGGCGATCCTGCCAGGTGGTTCCCGCCCCTGGCCAGGGGCGCCCGCCGATCTCACGTCCGCCCGGCGGCCGGGAACACCGTCCGGACACCGCCCGCGGCGGGAGGTGTCCGGGCAGCACCTACCCTTGTGGCATGAGCAGCGGCAACCGGAGCGAAGCAGTGGACGTCAGAAAAAGCTATGAGGTGCGCACCTACGGGTGCCAGATGAACGTCCACGACTCCGAGCGGCTGTCGGGTCTGCTGGAGGACGCCGGTTACGTACGGGCGCCCGAGGGCTCCGACGGTGACGCCGATGTCGTCGTCTTCAACACCTGCGCGGTGCGGGAGAACGCCGACAACAAGCTCTACGGCAACCTCGGCCGGCTCGCCCCGATGAAGACGAAGCGCCCCGGGATGCAGATCGCGGTCGGCGGCTGTCTCGCCCAGAAGGACCGCGACACCATCGTCCGGCGGGCCCCCTGGGTGGACGTCGTCTTCGGTACGCACAACATCGGCAAGCTGCCCGTGCTGCTGGAGCGCGCCCGGATCCAGGAGGAGGCGCAGATCGAGATCGCCGAGTCCCTGGAGGCGTTCCCCTCGACGCTGCCGACCCGCCGCGAGTCCGCGTACGCCGCCTGGGTCTCGATCTCCGTCGGCTGCAACAACACCTGCACCTTCTGCATCGTCCCGGCCCTGCGCGGCAAGGAGAAGGACCGCCGGACCGGCGACATCCTGGCCGAGATCGAGGCCCTGGTCGCCGAGGGCGTCTCCGAGATCACCCTGCTCGGCCAGAACGTGAACGCGTACGGCTCCGACATCGGCGACCGCGAGGCCTTCTCCAAGCTGCTGCGCGCCTGCGGGCGGATCGAGGGCCTGGAGCGGGTCCGCTTCACCTCGCCGCACCCGCGCGACTTCACCGACGACGTGATCGCCGCCATGGCCGAGACGCCGAACGTGATGCCGCAGCTGCACATGCCGATGCAGTCCGGCTCGGACACGATCCTGAAGGCGATGCGGCGCTCGTACCGGCAGGAACGCTTCCTCGGCATCATCGACAAGGTCCGGGCGGCGATGCCCGACGCCGCGATCTCCACCGACATCATCGTCGGCTTCCCCGGCGAGACCGAGGAGGACTTCGAGCAGACCATGCACGCGGTCCGCGAGGCGCGCTTCGCCAACGCCTTCACCTTCCAGTACTCCAAGCGGCCCGGGACCCCGGCCGCCGACATGGACGGGCAGATCCCCAAGGAGGTCGTCCAGGAGCGGTACATGCGCCTGTCCGCCCTCCAGGAGGAGATCTCCTGGTCGGAGAACAAGAAGCAGGTCGGCCGCACGCTGGACGTCATGGTCGCGGAGGGCGAGGGCCGCAAGGACGGCGCCACCCACCGGCTGTCCGGCCGCGCCCCCGACAACCGCCTGGTGCACTTCACCAAGCCGGACGAGGACGTGCGGCCGGGCGACGTGGTGACCGTCCAGATCAGCTACGCCGCCCCGCACCACCTGCTCGCCGAGGGCGCGCCCCTCGGCGTGCGGCGGACCCGCTCGGGCGACGCCTGGGAGAAGCGCAACGCCGTCGCGGCCGCCAAGCCCGCCGGCGTCATGCTCGGCCTGCCCGGCATCGGTGCCCCGGCCCCGCTGCCCGCCGCCGCGGCGCCCGGCTGCGGCTGCGACTGACGGCCGGACCGCTCCCCGGACGGCGGCGGACGGCCAGTACGCTGCCCACCATGCTTGTCGCCGCCGCTGTCTGCCCCTGCCCGCCGCTGCTGGTCCCCGACGTCGCCGCCGGTGCCGCGCCCGAACTCGATGCCGCGCGGACCGCGTGCACCGACGCGCTGGGCGTGCTCGCGGCCTCCCGGCCCGATCTGCTGCTCGTGATCGGCCCGGCGGACCTCGCGGGCCGCGGGCCGCACCCCGAGGGCGCCGTCGGCGGATTCCAGGAGTTCGGTGTCGACCTCGACGTACGGCTCGGCCGGGACCTCGGCCGGGCGGCCGACCGTCCGATCGCGCCCTCGCTCGCGGTCGGTGCATGGCTGCTGGCGCGCACCGGATGGGCGGGCACGCCCGTCGAGGCGCTCGGTGTGGGGGAGCCGCTGGAGACCGCGCGCTGCACGGAGACGGGCCGTGCGCTGGCCGCCAGGGCGGACCGCGTCGCGCTGCTGGTGATGGGCGACGGCAGCGCCTGCCGGACCCTGAAGGCCCCCGGATACCTCGACGAGCGGGCCGCCGGCTTCGACGCGGCCGCCTCGCGCGCGCTGGGTGCCGCGGACACCGCCGCGCTCATCGCGCTGGACGCGGCACTGGCGTACGAACTGAAGGCCGCGGGCCGCGCACCCTGGCAGGTGCTCGCGGGGGCGGCGGAGGGGGCCGGGCTGGACGGCCGGCTGCTCTACGACGACGCGCCGTACGGCGTGGGGTACATGGTCGCCGCCTGGTCCTGACGGCCGGGGGAGGCGTTCGCGCACAGCACGACGGCCGTGGAGCAACAGCGCTCCACGGCCGTCGTGCTGTCCTGTCGCGTCGCCCGGGCTCAGGAAGCGGGCGGCGGCGGTGTGCTGCCCGGAGGGGGCGGCGGCGGGGTGCCCACGTCCTTCTGGGCGGCCAGCCGGTCCACGGCTCCCTTGGCCTTCTGCGTGCCGGACACGATCTTGTCGCTGTACTTGCCCTTGGTCTTCGCGTCCACCGTCCGCGCGGCCTTGTCGAGCCCCTGGTCGATCTTGTCCCCGTGCTGCTGCGCGAGGTCGCTCACCTTGTCCTTCGCAGGGCTCAGCTTCGCCTTCAAATTGTCCATGAAGCCCATCGGACACCTTCTCTGCTGGGGGCTGCGTGCGCGTGCTCTCTCAAGATCCAGGTACCCACCGCGCTGTCGCCTACTCTCCCGGCCGCGACATCGGCACCGAAGAACGACAAAAGGCAGAACCATGAGAAAACACTCATATGTGCGTGCTATTTTACTCGGCTTTACCTGATTTCCTTCGACGCCACCCGCCTCGCCCCCGACGCCTCATGACAGGCCACCCGCCGCACGGCCCGGGAGCCGGCCGTTCGGGAAGGGCCCCGAGGTTTGCGAGACTGTCGCAGTGAGAAGTCCAGCTCCCGCACCGCGGGTCATCGCCGTCGTCGGTCCCACCGCAGCCGGAAAGTCCGACCTGGGGGTGTTCCTCGCCCAGCAGCTCGGGGGTGAAGTGGTCAATGCCGACTCCATGCAGCTCTACCGGGGGATGGACATCGGCACCGCCAAACTGACGGTCGGCGAGCGCGGAGCCGTCCCCCACCACCTGCTGGACATCTGGGACGTCACGGAGACCGCCAGCGTCGCGGAGTACCAGCGCCTGGCGCGCGTCGAGATCGACCGGCTGCTCGCCCAGGGCCGCACCCCCGTCCTGGTGGGCGGCTCCGGTCTCTACGTGAAGGGCGCCATCGACGCCCTGGAGTTCCCCGGTACGGACCCCGGCGTCCGGGCCGCGCTGGAGGCGGAGCTCGCCGAGCACGGCTCCGGAGCCCTGCACGAGCGGCTCGCCGCGGCCGACCCGGAGGCGGGCCGGGCCATCCTGCCGAGCAACGGCCGGCGGATCGTCCGGGCCCTGGAGGTCATCGAGATCACCGGAAAGCCCTTCACCGCCAACCTGCCGGGTAACGATGCGGTCTACGACGCCGTGCAGATCGGCGTCGACGTGGCCCGCCCCGAGCTCGACGAACGCATCGCCCGGCGCGTCGACCGGATGTGGGAGGCCGGGCTCGTGGACGAGGTGCGCGGCCTGGAGCGGCAGGGCCTGCGGGAGGGCCGGACGGCCGCCCGGGCACTGGGCTACCAGCAGGTGCTCGCCGCCCTGGCCGGGGAGTGCACCGAGGACGCCGCGCGGACCGAGACCGTGCGCGCCACCAAACGCTTCGCGCGCCGCCAGGACTCCTGGTTCCGCCGCGACCCGCGCGTCCAGTGGCTGGACGGCGGCGCGGACCACCGCGGGGAACTCCCGGGCCTGGCGCTGGCGTTGGTCGAACGAGCGGTTACAGCCTGATCACGTGATGGCATCGGGACGCCCTGCCCGTCAATTCGGCGACCCGCGACGTGCCATCATCGAGCATCGATCGACCAGTGGAGTCCGAGTTGGGAGGGCGCGTGGCGATGGAGGCCGGCCCTCGCGACACGGAACAAGACGCACCGGACACGCAGCACGAGGCAGGACGCTTGAGCCCCGACGGGCCCGATGAGCTCGTCGTGACCCCCGAGGTCGAGGTCGAGCTGCGTCCCGCCCGGCGGATGCGCATCTGGCAGCTCGCCCCCATCGTCATGCTCGCCGCGATGGGATCGCTGATGTTCGCCTTCCCGCTCGCCTTCGAGGTGGGCGACGGCGGACCCGTCGTCGCGATGCTCGGACTGCTGATCAGCTGCTGCGCCGCGGGCTGGGGCATGATGGCCGCCCGCCGCGTCGGTCACACCTGGCCCGGTCTGCCGTCCCGGGGCTCCGGGGAGCGCGCCGACTGGCGTGTGATCGCGCTGTACGTGGCGGTGTGCGGCGCCCTGGTCGCCCTGGCCATCTGGCGCGTGGCGCGCCTGCGGGGCTGACGGACCGGCCGTACCTCCCGCACCGGGCAGGGGACGATTGCCGTGACCGGTTTTCCGGACTGCCGGCGCGGCCTCGTACAGTTGTGACGTGACCATCTCGCAGACCGCCTTCCTCAAGGGCCACGGGACCGAGAACGACTTCGTGATCGTTCCCGACCCGGACAACGCGCTCGACCTGCCCGCGTCCGTCGTCGCCAGGCTGTGCGACCGGCGTGCCGGGATCGGCGGTGACGGGCTGCTGCACGTCGTGCGGTCCGCCGCGCACCCCGAGGCGAAGGCCATGGCCGGCGAGGCCGAGTGGTTCATGGACTACCGCAACGCCGACGGCTCGATCGCCGAGATGTGCGGCAACGGAGTGCGCGTGTTCGCCCGCTACCTGCAGCGCGCCGGAGCGGTGGAGGAGGGCGACCTCGCGGTCGCCACCCGCGGCGGTGTGAAGAAGGTGCACCTCGCGAAGAACGGCGACATCACCGTCTCGATGGGCCGCGCCCTGCTGCCCGCCGACGGCGTCACCGTCACTGTCGGCGACCGCAGCTGGGACGCCCGCAACGTGAACATGGGCAACCCGCACGCGGTCGCGTTCGTCGACGACCTGGCGCAGGCCGGGGACCTCTTCGCCGAGCCCGCGTACGGCCCGGCCGCGGTCTACCCCGACGGGGTCAACATCGAATTCGTCGTGGACCGCGGTCCCCGGCACGTCGCCATGCGGGTCCACGAACGCGGCTCGGGCGAGACCCGCTCCTGCGGAACCGGCGCCTGCGCGGTCGCGGTCGCGGCGGCCCGCCGGGACGCGGCGGACCCGGCGGTGACCGGTGCCCCCGTCACGTACACCGTCGATCTGCCGGGCGGCACCCTGGTGATCACCGAGCACCCGGACGGCGAGATCGAGATGACCGGAGCGGCCGTCATCGTCGCCGAGGGCGTGATCGATCCGGCCTGGCTCGAAGCGCGGAACGGATAGCGCGGCACGGACGGCGCCGCACGGACCGGGAGCGAAGCGCCCGCGCGGACAGAGATCGAAACGCTGAACGGGCAGCGCTTCGCTCGAATGGGTGATCCGTTTCACGCTGGGCGAGAGCGGGACTCCGCCACGTGGTGGGGTCGGTAGCATCAAGCACCGGCCCGGAGGCGCGACCGCACCTTCCCACCGCCGGTCGACGTTGCCGGAGGTGCCCCATGAGCGCAGAGGCCACCAACCCAGGTGCTCCCATCCGCAGGCGGGGCCGTCCCCGGATCGATCTCCGCAGGCTCGGCCGGGTCGCCCTGCTCGGCCCGGTCTCCCGTGACCGGCTGCCCGACGCCATCGGCCACGTCGCCGAGGCGCACCGGGCCCACCATCCCGACGCCGACCTCGCCGTGCTGCGCCGGGCCTACGTCCTCGCGGAGAGCTCGCACCGCGGGCAGATGCGCAAGAGCGGCGAGCCCTACATCACCCACCCGCTCGCCGTCACCCTCATCCTCGCCGAGCTCGGTGCCGAGACCACCACCCTGACCGCGTCCCTCCTCCACGACACGGTCGAGGACACCGAGGTGACCCTCGACCAGGTACGGGAGGAGTTCGGCGAGGAGGTCTGCTACCTCGTCGACGGCGTGACCAAGCTGGAGAAGGTCGACTACGGGGCGGCGGCCGAGCCCGAGACCTTCCGCAAGATGCTCGTCGCCACCGGGGACGACGTCCGGGTGATGTCGATCAAGCTCGCCGACCGGCTGCACAACATGCGCACCCTCGGTGTGATGCGGCCCGAGAAACAGGCCAGGATCGCCAAGGTCACCCGTGACGTGCTGATCCCCCTGGCCGAACGGCTCGGCGTCCAGGCGCTCAAGACCGAGCTGGAGGACCTGGTCTTCGCCATCCTCCATCCCGAGGAGTACGCCCACACCCACGCGGTGATCTCCGCCGCCACCGCCGCCGGGGACCCCCTCACCGCCATCGCCGGCCAGGTCGGCTCGGTGCTCCGCGAAGCCGGCATTCCCGCCGAAGTGGCCGTCAGACCACGCCACTTCGTCTCCGTGCACCGCGTCCGGATCAAACGCGGCGAACTGCGCGGCAGCGACTTCGGCCGGCTGCTGGTGCTCGTGGGCGAGGACGCCGACTGCTATGCCGTCCTCGGTGAACTCCACACCTGCTTCACCCCGGTGATCTCCGAGTTCAAGGACTTCATCGCCTCCCCGAAGTTCAACCTGTACCAGTCGCTGCACACCGCGGTGGTGGGACCGGACGGCGAGGTCGCCGAAGTCCTCATCCGCACCCACCGTATGCACAACGTCGCCGAGGCCGGCGTCATCGCGCTCGGCAATCCCTACGCCGCCGACGGCACGGCCCAGAGCGCCGAACCAGCCGACGGCGAACGGGCCGACCCGACCCGCCCCGGCTGGCTCTCCCGGCTCCTCCAGTGGCAGCAGTCCGCCCCGGACCCCGACACCTTCTGGACCACCCTGCGCGCCGACCTCGCCCAGGACCGGGAGATCACCGTCTTCCGCACCGACGGCGGCACGCTCGGTCTCCCCGCCGGCGCGAGTTGCGTGGACGCCGCCTACGCGCAGTACGGGGACGCCGCCCACAGCTGTATCGGGGCCCGGGTGAACGGTCGGCTGGCCACGCTGAGCACCGTCCTCGGCGACGGCGACACCGTCCAGCCGCTCCTCGCCGAGGACGCCGCGTCCGGGCCCTCGCCCGACTGGCTCGACCACGCCCGCACGCCCGCCGCCCGGATCGCCATCACCGGCTGGCTCGACGCCCATCCGCAGGACCCCGAGACCGCCGGGGGAGGGCCGAGCGCCGGCCGCAGGCCCGGCCCGCAGCCCGACAGGTCCGCACAGCCCGGATCGGCCCGCACCGCGAGTGCGCTGGTCGAGCAGCCCGACGCCACCGTGCGGCTGGCCGGCTGCTGCACCCCCGTACCCCCCGACGACGTCACCGGGTTCACGGTGCGCGGCGGCGCCGTCACCGTGCACCGGCTGGAGTGTCCGGCCGTGGCCAGGATGGAGGCCGTCGGCCGGGATCCGGTCACGGTGAGCTGGGGCGATGTCGCCGCCTGCCGGGTGACCCTGGTCGCGGAGTCCTTCGGCCGGCCCCGGCTGCTCGCCGACCTCACCGAAGCGATCGCCGGCGCGGACGCGGCGGTCGTCTCCGCCACCGTCGAACCCCCCACCGAACAGCGCGTGCGGCACACCTACACCCTGGAACTCCCCGACGCCGCCGGACTGCCCGCACTGATGCGCGCCATGCGCGACGTACCGGGGGTGTACGACGTGAGCCGCGCCCAGCACCCGGCCGCCGCGGTCTGACCCGGCGCACGCACCACCCGCCGCGGATCTCGTTCGGGTGGCGCGGCGCGCGCCGTCCCGTCCCGGCCGGGCGGCGCTGGTAGCCGTAGTCCATGCCGTTCCTCTCCCGCCGTCTGCGGGCCGCCCTGCTGGCCACCGCATCGGCCACCCTCGTCGCCGCTACCCTGCCCGCACCGGGGCCCCTCGGTATCGGGGACCCGCTCTTCCCGCACCTCGGCAACCCCGGATACGACGTACTCGCCTACGACATCGGGCTCAGTTACGAAGGCCGCAACAGCGAACCCCTGGACGCCGTCACCACGATCGACGCGCGGACCACCGAGCCGCTGGAGCGGATCAACCTCGACTTCACCCGCGGCACCGTGCGCTCCGTCGACGTGAACGGACTGCGCGCCGGCTTCTCGGCCGAGGACGAGGACCTGATCATCGAACCGCCCGGCAGCCTCCCGGCCGGAGTGCCCCTGCGGATCACCGTCCACCACACCAGCGACCCGTCCGGGGAGCGGGACAGCGGCGGCTGGGTGCGGACCGCCGACGGGCTCGCCATGGCCAACCAGGCCGACGCCGGGCACCGCGTCTTCCCCGGCAACGACCACCCCGCCGACAAGGCCTACTTCACCTTCCGGATCACCGCACCCGAGGACCTGACGGTGGTGGCCAACGGGCTGCGCACCGGAAGGAGCAGCCACGGCGGCCGCACCACCTGGACCTACCGCACCGAACACCCCATGGCCACCGAACTGGCCCAGGTCAGCATCGGCCGCTCCGCCGTCGTGCGGCGGACCGGACCGCACGGGCTGCCCGTGCGCGACGTCGTGCCGGCGGCCGACCGGAAGAAGCTGGAGCCCTGGCTGAAGAAGACCCCCGGCCAGCTGGAATGGATGGAACGGCAGGTCGGCCGCTACCCCTTCGAGAACTACGGCGTGCTCGTCGCCGACACCGAGACCGGCTTCGAGCTGGAGACCCAGACCCTCTCCCTCTTCGAGCGCCGCCTGTTCACCGACGGCGGCTTCCCCGAGTGGTACGTCGACGCGGTCATGGTCCACGAGCTCGCCCACCAGTGGTTCGGTGACAGCGTCTCCCCGCGGACCTGGTCCGACCTCTGGCTCAACGAGGGACACGCCAGCTGGTACGAGGCGCGCTACGCCGAGGAGCACGCCGACAAGCCGCTGGAGCGCCGGATGCGCGAGGCGTACGCCGACTCGGACGGGTGGCGCGCCGAGGGCGGACCGCCCGCCCGCCCCGCCGCGCCCGCGCCCGGCGAGAAGATCAGCCTCTTCCGGCCGGTGGTCTACGACGGCAGCGCACTGGTCCTGTACGCGCTCCGCCAGGAGATCGGCCACGACGCCTTCGGCCGGCTGGAGCGGCTCTGGGTGAGGAAGCACCGCGACTCCAACGCCGCCACCGCCGACTTCACCGCCCTGGCGTCCCGGGTGGCCGGACGCGACCTGACCGCGTTCTTCGACGGCTGGCTGTACGCGAAGAGGACACCGCCGATGCCGGGCCACCCGGACTGGCGCAGCACGACACCGGCGGCACAGCGGTAAACCCGCGTGACGGGCCGTGGCCGCCGTGCCACTATCGACGAGTCGCCGCGTCGGCCGGACCGGAGAATTCCCCCCGTGGGAATCATCCCGGGAGGTCACGCGTTGTGACTGATGTAACCGACTTCTACCGACGTAAGGATCCAATGACCTCCTCTTCTTCCCTTCCCCAGGACGCGCAGGACGCGCAGAGTGCCACGGAGAACGTCACCGAGAGCCTCACCGAAAGCCTTCGGGCGGACGCCCTGATGGAAGAGGACGTCGCCTGGAGCCACGAGATCGACGGAGCGCGGGACGGCGATCAGCTGGACCGCTCCGAGCGCGCCGCCCTGCGGCGCGTGGCGGGACTCTCCACCGAGCTCGAGGACGTCACCGAGGTCGAGTACCGGCAGCTGCGCCTTGAGCGCGTGGTGCTCGTCGGTGTCTGGACCTCGGGCACGGTGCAGGACGCGGAGCACTCGCTCGCCGAGCTGGCGGCGCTCGCGGAGACGGCCGGAGCCCAGGTGCTCGACGCCGTCTTCCAGCGCCGCGACAAGCCCGACCCGGCCACGTACATCGGCTCCGGCAAGGCGCTCGAACTGCGTGACATCGTTCTCGAATCAGGGGCGGACACCGTCGTGTGCGACGGTGAGCTCAGCCCCGGCCAGCTGATCCACCTGGAAGACGTCGTCAAGGTGAAGGTGGTCGACCGGACCGCCCTGATCCTCGACATCTTCGCCCAGCACGCCAAGTCCCGTGAGGGCAAGGCGCAGGTCTCGCTGGCACAGATGCAGTACATGCTGCCGCGGCTGCGCGGCTGGGGTCAGTCGCTGTCCCGTCAGATGGGCGGCGGCGGTTCCAGCGGCGGTGGCGGCATGGCCACCCGCGGTCCCGGTGAGACCAAGATCGAGACGGACCGGCGCCGGATCCGCGAGAAGATGGCGAAGATGCGCCGGGAGATCGCGGAGATGAAGACCGGCCGCGACATCAAGCGCCAGGAGCGCAAGCGCAACAAGGTGCCTTCGGTCGCCATCGCGGGCTACACCAACGCGGGCAAGTCCTCGCTGCTCAACCGGCTGACCGGCGCAGGTGTGCTGGTGGAGAACGCCCTGTTCGCCACCCTCGACCCGACCGTGCGCCGGGCCGAGACGCCGAGCGGACGGATCTACACGCTCGCCGACACGGTCGGGTTCGTCCGGCACCTGCCGCACCACCTGGTCGAGGCGTTCCGCTCCACGATGGAGGAGGTCGGCGAGTCCGATCTCATCCTGCACGTGGTGGACGGCTCGCACCCGGTGCCGGAGGAGCAGCTCGCCGCGGTGCGCGAGGTCATCCGCGAGGTGGGTGCGCTGGACGTGCCCGAGATCGTGGTGGTCAACAAGGCGGACGCGGCCGACCCGCTGGTCCTCCAGCGGCTCCTGCGCAACGAGAAGCACGCGATCGCCGTGTCGGCCCGGACCGGCGCCGGTATCGACGAGCTCCTCGCGCTCATCGACAGCGAGCTGCCGAGGCCGTCGGTCGGGATCGAGGCGCTCCTGCCGTACACCGAGGGCGGACTCGTCTCGCGGGTGCACGCCGAGGGCGAGGTGATCTCCGAGGAGCACACCTCGGAGGGCACGCTGCTCAAGGCACGGGTGCACGAGGAGCTCGCCTCGGACCTCGCGGCGTTCGTCCCCGCGGTGCACTGACCGCAGCACACAGCCGGAAGGCCCGCTCCCTCGCGAGGGAGCGGGCCTTCCGGCTGTCGTCCGGGGCTACTTGGCGCCGAACTTGTCGCTCATCATCGTGAAGATCTGCTGGGCGCCCTCGCCCAGGTGGGGTCCGGCGAGCCAGCCGGCCGTCACCGGGCCGATGGAGGTGTTGGAGACCAGCGCCAGCTTGCCGTCGCCGACGTTCCTGAACCAGCCGCCACCGGACGAACCGCCGGTCATCGTGCAGCCGATGCGGTACATCGTGGGGGTGGCGGGGCTGATCGACAGCCGGCCGGGACGGTCGACGCACTTGTGCATGATCAGACCGTCGTACGGCGGAGCGGCCGGGTAGCCCCACGCGCCCATCGCGCTGATCTGCGCGACCTCGGGGGCGTCGAAGTCGACCGGCAGGGCGTTGCCCACGGTCTCCTCCAGGGACTTGGTGCCGTGCTCCGGCTTCACGTGCAGGATCGCGTAGTCGTACGGGGCGCCCTCGCCGCCGGTGGGGCCGCCGTCGGCGAGCCACTCGCCGGAGGTGGAGGCCCAGTCGGCCCAGTAGGCGCCGTACGGGGTGATCTCCTGCTGCTGCGCGTTCTTCAGCGCCGCAGCGGACTTGCCCTTGTCGTTGTAGGCGGGCACGAAGACGATGTTGCGGTACCAGCCTCCCTTCGCACCGGCGTGGACGCAGTGGCCGGCCGTCCACACCAGGTTGGACCTGCCCGGGTTCTTCGGGTCCTTCACGACGGTGCCCGAGCAGACCATGGAGCCCTCGGGGGAGTCGAAGAAGACCTTCCCGACCGGGGCCGCGTAGTTGTGGTACGGCGTCTTCTCGCGCTCGGCCGTGACCGGCCTCGGCTCCGGGTCGCTGACGCCCTGGTCGCCGGAGAGGTCCCCGGTGGACATGGTCTTGGCCGGGTCCTTCGCGGACTTCATCCGGTCGGGCTTCCAGAGCCCCTCGATGACCGGGTTGACGAAGTCCTTGGCCTCACGCAGCCACTTGTCCTTGTCCCAGTTCTTCCATTCACCGCCCTTCCACTTCTCCGGGTCGACCCCGTGCTTCTTCAGGGTGTCGGCCAGACCGGAGGGCATGCCGCCGCTGGAGTCGGAGCCGGTGGATTCGGTGGTGGCGGGCTTGTCGGCCGCCTGGTCCTCGCTCGGACCGCAGGCCGTGGCCGTCAGCGCGAGTGCGGCGACGAGACCGGTCGCGGCGAGCAGCGGACGTATGGATCGCATGGAAAAGATTCCCCCTGAATCTTCAGAACAGATCGTTGTACCTGGAACGTCGAACCTGGATCGGCGAAGCCGAATGTGCTCAAAATGGCATGAGCGTGTCATGCCGTACGCCGGGGTGACCGGCTGTCGGCTTCGGTGCGGGACCACCCTATGACGGGCCGGGCGGTGACCGTTGCCACCGGCCGGCGGACGGACGGCGGGGCGGGCCCGCGACGGGCGCGGCCCGCCCGGATCAACGTCCGTGCGGATCGGGGGCCTTCGGCGACGAACGCCCGGCCGAAGGCCCCTGAGGGAACGTCATCCGCATCCGGGCGGACGACGATCCGCCGTCACTGGCCCGCGTACTTCTTGCTGACCGAGTCGTAGACGCCCTTGGCCTCCTTGCCGAGCCGGGGCCCGGCCAGCCAGCCCGCCGGCACCGGGCCGATGGAGGTGTTGGAGACGAGGGCGGGCTTGCCGTCCTGGCCCGCCGCGACCCAGCCGCCGCCGGAGGAACCGCCGGTCATGGTGCAGCCGATGCGGTACATCGTCGGGTCGTCGCTGGTGAGCGAGAGCCGGCCCGGCTTGTCCTTGCACTGGAAGAGCTTCTGGCCGTCGTACGGCGGAGCGGCAGGGAAGCCGGTCGCCGTCATGTCCGCGATCTTGGGAACCGCCGGGGCGTTGAACTCGACCGGCAGCGCCGAACCGACCGTCTCCTCCAGGGACTTGCCGGTCGAACCCTTCTCCGGCGTCACGTGCAGCACGGCGAAGTCGTACGGAGCGCCCAGCCCGCCGACCGAGGCACCCTGGTCGATCCACTGCTCGGAGGTCTGCGCCCACGAGCCCCACCACACGCCGTACGGGGCGACCTTCTCCTTGGGCGGGTTGTTCCGGAGCTCGTCGGTCGACAGACCGCTGTCGTTGTACGAGGGCACGAAGGCGATGTTGCGGTACCAGCCGCCCTTCTTGCCCGCGTGCACGCAGTGGCCCGCGGTCCACACCATGTTGGACTTGCCGGGGTGCGCCGGGTCCTTCACCACGGTCGCCGAGCAGACCATCGAGCCCTCGGGCCCGTCGAAGAACAGCTTCCCGGACTCCGGGGCGCTGTCGTGGTACGGCGTCTGCGCGCCGACGGCCCTGACCGGGACGGGGGTCCGGTCCGTCACGCCCTTGTCGCCGGAGATGTCGTTGTCGACCGGCTGCTCGGGCGCCTTGTCGGCGTCCCGCATCCGGTCCGGGTCCCAGAGGCCCTCGATGATCGGGTTGATGTAGTCCTTGGCCTCACGCAGCCACTTGTCCCTGTCCCAGTTCTTCCACTCGCCGTCCTTCCACTGGTCGAGGTCGATCCCGTGCTCCTTGAGCCGGCCCTTCAGATCATCCGGAATGGTGATCTTGTTGTCCGACGTCTGGCCCGCGGAACTGCTGCTCGGCTCGGTGCTCGCGTCGTCCTCGCCCGGCCCGCAGGCGGTCGCGGTGACGGCGAGAACGGCGGTGAACGCCGCCGTGGCGAGCACGGTCGCGGGGGTGCGGCGGGCGCTTCCCCTGCGGCGTGCGGTGGAACCCGGTCGAATGAGTCGCATCTGGTGATCCCCCTGGGACTTCGTAACTCAACGCTTCCGTACTGCACTTCTGGACTTCGGCACGGCACACGGACCGGCACCGCGGACGGCGGTCCGGTGCCTCGCGCGTATGCCGTGGCGGCCGGGAGGTTGTCCCGGAGCCCCGGCGCGGTCCCCCACTATGCCGGTGCCGCTGTGGACGGTGTGCGGCAGGGCCATGGTTCCGTTCCGCGAGGATCTTCGGATTTACCCGTGATCCTCGGCGCCCGGCGTCGTTGGTACGTACGGGGGACACGGAGACAGCGTTCACCCCCGCAGTCCGTCCTTGCGGAATCGTGCTGACGTGCAACGCAACTGTTACAGCGGGAGGATCAACAGCCGTGGCCGTGACCGAACCAGCTCCGGCACCACCCCTGGCGGCACACGAAGGCATCCTGCGCCGCCAGTCACTGCGTGAGTCGGCGGCCCGTACCTACGCGCGCTCGCTGCCGATCGTGCCGGTACGGGCGCGCGGGCTGACCATCGAGGGAGCCGACGGGCGGCGCTATCTCGACTGTCTGTCCGGAGCCGGGACGCTGGCCCTCGGGCACAACCACCCGGTGGTCCTGGAGGCGATCAAGAAGGTCATCGACTCGGGTGCGCCCCTGCACGTGCTCGATCTGGCCACACCGGTCAAGGACGCCTTCACCACGGAGCTGTTCGCCACGCTGCCGCGGGAGTTCGCCGACGACGCCCGGATCCAGTTCTGCGGTCCGGCGGGCACCGACGCGGTCGAGGCGGCGTTCACCCTGGTGCGCGCCGCGACCGGCCGCAGCGGTCTGCTCGCCTTCACCGGCGCCTACCACGGCATGACGGCGGGCGCCCTCGCCGCGTCCGGCGGCGCCGAGGACGTACGGGTGACCCGGCTCCCCTTCCCGCAGGACTACCGCTGCCCGTTCGGGACGGGCGGCGAGCGCGGCGCGGAACTCGCCGCGCGCTGGACCGAGAGCGTGCTGGACGACCCGAAGAGCGGCACCCCCGCTCCCGCCGGAATGATCCTCGAACCGGTGCAGGGCGAAGGCGGCGTCAACCCCGCGCCCGACGGCTGGATGCGCCGGATGCGGGAGATCACGGCGGCCCGGTCCATCCCCCTGATCGCCGACGAGGTCCAGACCGGCGTCGGCCGCACCGGCGCCTTCTGGGCCGTCGAGCACAGCGGCGTCGTGCCCGACGTGATGGTGCTGTCCAAGGCCATCGGCGGATCCCTGCCGCTCGCCGTCATCGTCTACCGCTCCGGGCTCGACACCTGGCAGCCGGGAGCCCACGCCGGCACCTTCCGCGGCAACCAGCTCGCGATGGCGGCCGGCACGGCCACCCTCGCGTACGTACGGGAGAACCGCCTCGCCGAGCGCGCCGGCGTACTCGGCGCCCGGATGCTCGCGCGGCTGCGGAGCCTGGCGGCAAGCCACCCGAGCATCGGTGACGTCCGTGGCCGGGGCCTGATGATCGGCGTGGAACTCGTCGACCCGGAAGCCGCCCCGGTGGGCGTGGGCGGCGAGGCGCCGCCCGACCCGGTCCTCGCCACCGCCGTCCAGCAGGAGTGCCTGCGCCGCGGCCTCATCGTCGAACTCGGCGGCCGCCACTCCACGGTCGTCCGCCTGCTCCCACCCCTCACGCTCACCGACGAACAGGCGACAGCGGTCGTCGACCGCCTCGCCGACGCCCTGGCAGCCGCTGAGCGCTCCCCGCACCGACGGACCGCGACCGGGTCGATCCGCTGACCCCGGAAACCATCACAGGAAAGACCGCCGTGAACCCCACCCCCGCGCCCGAGGCCGACGGCCCTCCCTCCAGCCACCACGGGGGAGAGGCCGCAACACTCGGCCACCTCGCCGTCGAACCGTCGACCGTGCCGCGCCAGAAAGAGGTGCCGCACGGTCAGTGGCCCGCCCCCAGGCCCACGGCCGCCGGTCCGGCACCGGCCGCCGATCCGCCGGACGGTCCGGACCCGCTGGACCACCCGGACCCGCTGTGCGCCGCCGACACGGCGGGCGTCGAGAACCTGCTGCGCTGCTGGGTCCGCGAGGGCGACCTGTCCCGCCCGGAGGGGGAGACCCTCCGCATCCCGCTCCCCGCGAGCGGCACCGCCCTCCTCGTCCCCGTCCGCCACTGGTCCGCCACGGGCTGGCACCGCTTCGGCCCGCCGCTCCTGGAAACGGCCCCCGACAACGCCCCCGCCGTCGACGCCGTCACCGTCGCCGCCCTCCTCGGCCGGGAGGCCGGCCACCACGAGAGCGCCGACATGGTGGGCCGGGTGGCCGACTCGGTGCGGCGGACCGCCGGATTCATCGAAGGACAACGGCACCGGCCCACCGCACCCGCCGGGGCGGACCTCTTCCTCACCGCGGAACAGTCGCTCCTCCTCGGTCATCCGCTGCACCCCTCGCCCAAGAGCAGGGAAGGCCTCTCCGACTCCGAGACCCGCCTCTACTCACCCGAGGCGCACGGCTCCTTCCCGCTGCACTGGATGGCCGCCCACCGGTCCGTCCTCGCCACCGACTCCGCGTGGACCGAACAGGGCCGCCCGGTCGGTGCCGCCGAACTCGTCGCCCGCCACGCCGAGGGCCTGCGGATCCCCGGGCACACCGTGGCGATTCCGCTGCACCCCTGGCAGGCCCGCGACCTGGCCAACCGGCCCGAGGTCGCGGCCCTGTTCGACTCCGGACTCCTGCACGACCTCGGACCGTACGGCGAGCGCTGGCACCCCACCTCCTCGGTGCGCACCGTCCAGCAGCCCGGCGCCGACCTCATGCTGAAGCTCTCCCTCGGCGTACGCATCACCAACTCCCGCCGGGAGAACCTCCGCAAGGAACTCCACCGCGGCGTGGAGGTCCACCGGCTGCTGCGCACCGGACTCGCCCGGCAGTGGCACTCCGCCCACCCCGGCTTCGACATCGTCCGGGACCCCGCGTGGCTGGCGGTCGACACCCCCGGGGGCGAACCCGTCCCCGGACTCGACGTCATGCTGCGCCACAACCCGTTCGGCCGGCACGACGACGCCGTCTGCATCGCCGGGCTCACCGCCCCGCGCCCCTGGCCGGACCGGCCGGAGATGCGCTCCCGCCTCGCCGACATCGTCCGCCGCCTCGCCGCCGCCACCGGGCGGACCACGACCGCCGTCGCCACCGAGTGGTTCCTGCGCTACCTGGACCGCGTGGTGCGGCCGGTGCTCTGGCTCGACGCCCACGCCGGAGTCGCCCTCGAAGCCCACCAGCAGAACACCCTGGTCCTGCTCGACGCCGAGGGCTGGCCGTCCGGCGGCCGCTACCGGGACAATCAGGGCTACTACTTCCGCGAGTCCCACCGCGCCGCCCTCGACCGCAGGCTCCCCGGCATCGGATCCGTCAGCGACACCTTCGTCTCCGACGCCGTCACCGACGAACGCTTCGCGTACTACCTCGGCATCAACAACGTGTTCGGACTGATCGGGGCGTTCGGCGCCCAGCGGCTCGCCGACGAGGACGTGCTCCTCGCCGCCTTCCGGCGGTTCCTGGGATCGGTCACCGCACTGGGCTCACCGCTCCCCGCCCACCTGCTGGAAACACCCCGGCTGCGCTGCAAGGCCAACATGCTGACGCGTCTGCACGGCCTCGACGAACTCGTCGGACCCGTGGACACCCAGTCCGTCTACGTCACCATCGCCAACCCCCTCCACGGCTGAAGGAACTCCGCCGAGCCGGGATCCGTCCGAACCGCTCAGAAGAGGAGAGCGTCACCGTGCCTCCCGCCGATGCGCACACCGTCCCCGGAACCGGCGCCGACGACACGCTGGACCTTCGGCTCACCGCCGAACTCCTGGCGCTGCTGGGGGAGGAGACCCCCGCACCGCGCCCGCGGCACGAGGACCCGGGGCTGCTCGACCGGCCGGCGGAGTGGAAGCCGGTCACGACCCCGGCCGGCGTGTTCCAGCTCGTCCCCGTGCGGCTGGAGCGCGATCTCGCGCTGATCAGCCGCTGGATGAACGACCCCGCCGTCGCGGCCTTCTGGGAGCTCGCCGGAGCCGAGACCGTCACCGCCGGGCACCTGATGCCCCAGCTCGACGGCGACGGACGCAGCGTGCCCTGCCTGGGCGTGCTCTCGGGCGTCCCGATGAGCTACTGGGAGATCTACCGGGCCGACCTCGACCCGCTCGCCCGGCACTGCCCGGTCCGCCCGCACGACACCGGGATCCACCTCCTCATCGGGGACGTGGACCACCGCGGCCGCGGGACCGGCACCACCCTGCTCCGGGCGGTCTCCGACCTCGTCCTCGACAACCGGCCCCGGTGCACCCGGGTCGTCGCCGAGCCCGATGTCCGCAACACCCCGTCCGTCTCCGCGTTCCTGAGCGCCGGATTCCGCTACTCCGCGGAGGTCGAACTCCCGGACAAGCGGGCCGCGCTGATGATCCGCGACCGAGCCCACCGTGCCCGGCTGTGAACGATCCGCTGCCCCCTCCCCACCGCTCGAACCCCGTCGGTTCCCTCCCGAGGAGTCTCCGTGCCGAAATATCCCGCGAGCCGTGATGCAGCCCCGTCGCCCGCGCTGCTCAGCACCCCGGAACTGAACCGGGCGGTCTGGGACCGAGCCGCCGCCCGGCTGCTCGCCAAGATGCTCGGCGAATTCGCCTACGAGGAAGTCATCCAGCCCGTTCCGCGCGCCGCCGGGGGCACCGCGTACACCCTGCTCCTCGACGACGGCGGAAGCCTGAGCTTCACCGCCCGGCGCGGGGTGTACGGCAGCTGGCGGGTCGCCCCCGACTCGATCCGGGCGGCGAGCAGCGCGGCGACGGAGGCCGACGCGGCCACCGGGGCACCGGCCGGGGACCAGGTCGCCGGCAGCGTCCCCTTCCGCGACCCGCTGCTCTTCCTCGCCCGGGCCCGCCGCCTCCTCGAACTGGACGGTGCCACGCTCGGCCATCTCGTCCGCGAGCTCACCACCACCCTCACCGCCGACGCCCGCCTCGACCACGGCGCGCTCACCGCCGCCGAACTCGCCGAACTCGACTACGCCGAACTCGAGGGCCACCAGACGGGCCACCCCTGGATCGTCGCCAACAAGGGACGGCTCGGCTTCTCCGCCACCGACGCGGCCCGCTTCACCCCCGAGGCCCGCACCCCGGTCACACTGCCCTGGATCGCCGTCTCCTCCCGGCTCGCCGCCTACCGGGGCGTGAACGCGCTCGCCCGCCCCGGCCGGCTCTACGACCAGGAGCTCGACCCCGAGGTCCGCGCGTCCTTCGCCGCCGCCCTGCACAGCAACGCCCTCGACCCGGAGGACTACCTCTTCCTGCCCGTCCACCCCTGGCAGTGGGACGAGTGGATCGTGCCGCTGTTCGCCCCGGCCATCGCCGCCGGCGACATCGTGCCCCTGCACGCCGATCCGGACCTGCGGCTCCCGCAGCAGTCCATCCGCACCTTCGCCAACCTGGACCGGCCCGACCGGCACACGGTCAAGCTCCCGCTGTCCATCCTCAACACGCTGGTCTGGCGCGGCCTGCCGACCGAACGCACCCTCGCCGCGCCCGCCGTCACCGGCTGGGTGCAGGGGCTGCGCGACAACGATCCGTTCCTGCGCGACACCTGCGGTGTCATCCTCCTCGGCGAGGTCGCCTCGGTCACGGTCGAGCACCCGCTCTACGACCACCTCCCCGAGACGCCGTACCAGTTCAAGGAGATCCTCGGCGCGATCTGGCGCGAACCCCTCCTCCCGCGCCTCGCACCCGGTGAGCGGGCCCGCACCCTCGCCTCCCTACTGCACACCGACCCGCAGGGCCGCGCCTTCACCGCCGAGCTGGTCGAGCGCTCCGGCCTGGCGCCCTCGGTCTGGCTGACCCGGCTCTTCGCCGCCCTGCTCCCGCCGCTGCTGCACTTCCTCTACCGCTACGGCACGGTCTTCTCCCCGCACGGCGAGAACGCCATCGTCGTCTTCGACGAGCGGGACGTCCCCGTGCGGCTGGCGATCAAGGACTTCGTCGACGACGTGAACGTCAGCGCCCGGCCGCTGCCCGAGCACGACACGATGCCGGCGGACGTGCGCCGCATCCTGCTCACCGAGGAACCGGCCTTCCTCACCCAGTTCATCCACTCCGGCCTCTTCACCGGAGTCTTCCGATTCCTGTCCCCGCTCTGCGAGGAACAGCTGGGCGTCCCGGAGAGCGAATTCTGGTCACTCGTCCGGGCGGAGATCCTGCGCCACCACGCCCGCTTCCCCGAGCTGAAGGACAGGTTCGAGATGTTCGACATGCTGACGCCCCGCATCGAGCGCCTCTGTCTGAACCGCAACCGCCTGCATCTGGACGGCTACCGCGACCGGCCCGAGCGACCGCACGCGGCGGTCCACGGCACGGTACCCAACCCGCTCCACCCCTCCGTGTGAGTCCGGGAGTGACCGCCGTTGTCAGTGGCGCCCCGTAGGCTGGTCCGGCTATGACGAAGCCATCCCTCCCCGAGCTCCTGCAGGCCGCCGTGACCGCCGTCGGCGGTACGGAGCGGCCCGGCCAGGCCGCCATGGCCGGTGCGGTCGCCGAGGCCGTAGACGACCACTCCCATCTGCTCGTGCAGGCGGGCACCGGTACGGGCAAATCGCTCGGCTACCTGGTGCCCGCCCTGGCACACGGCGAGCGCGTCGTGGTGGCCACGGCCACCCTGGCCCTGCAGCGGCAGCTCGTGGAGCGCGACCTTCCGCGTACGGTCGACGCCCTGCACCCGTTGCTGCGCCGCCGCCCGCAGTTCGCCATGCTGAAGGGCCGGTCGAACTACCTCTGCCTGCACCGCCTGCACGAGGGCGTGCCGCAGGAGGAGGAAGAGGGGCTCTTCGACCAGTTCGAGGCGGCGGCCCCGTCGAGCAAGCTCGGCCAGGACCTGCTGCGCATGCGGGACTGGGCCGACGAGACCGAGACGGGCGACCGGGACAACCTCACCCCCGGCGTCTCGGACCGGGCCTGGGCGCAGATCTCCGTCTCCTCCCGGGAGTGTCTGGGCGCCACCAAGTGCGCGTACGGCGCCGAGTGCTTCGCCGAGCAGGCCAGGGAGCGCGCCAAGCTCGCCGACGTGGTGGTGACGAACCACGCGCTGCTCGCCATCGACGCCATCGAGGGCGCCCCGGTGCTCCCGAGCCACGAGGTGCTGATCGTCGACGAGGCCCATGAGCTGGTCTCCCGGGTCACCGGGGTCGCCACGGGCGAGCTCACCCCCGGCCAGGTCAACCGCGCGGTCCGCCGCGCCGCGAAGCTGGTCAACGAGAAGGCCGCCGACGCCCTGCAGACCGCGTCGGAGGGGTTCGAGCGGGTGATGGAGCTGGCGCTGCCCGGCCGCCTGGAGGAGGTCCCGGAGGACCTCGGCTACGCGCTGATGGCGCTGCGCGACGCCGCGCGCACGGTGATCACCGCACTGGGCTCCACCCGCGACAAGTCCGTCCAGGACGAGGACGCGGTCCGCAAGCAGGCACTGGCCTCGGTCGAGACGATCCACGGCGTGGCCGAGCGCATCACCCAGGGCTCCGAGTACGACGTGGTCTGGTTCGAACGCCACGACCGGTTCGGCGCCTCGGTGCGGGTCGCACCCCTCTCCGTCTCCGGGCTGCTGCGCGAGAAGCTGTTCGCCGACCGCTCCGTCGTCCTCACCTCGGCCACGCTCAAGCTGGGCGGGGACTTCAACGGGGTGGGGGCCTCGCTCGGCCTCTCCCCGGAAGGCACCGCGGGCGATGACGTGCCGCAGTGGAAGGGGCTCGACGTCGGCTCGCCCTTCGACTATCCGAAGCAGGGAATCCTGTACGTCGCGCGGCATCTGGCCACCCCCGGCCGGGACAGCGCCCGCACCGACATGCTGGAGGAGCTCGCCGAGCTGGTGGAGGCGGCAGGCGGCCGCACGCTCGGACTGTTCTCCTCGATGCGGGCGGCCCAGGCCGCCGCCGAGGAGCTCCGGGGCCGGCTGGAGAAGCCGATCCTGCTCCAGGGCGAGGAGACCCTGGGCGAGCTGATCAAGAACTTCGCGGCCGATCCGGAGACCTGTCTCTTCGGCACGCTCTCGCTCTGGCAGGGCGTCGACGTGCCCGGTGCGAGCTGCCAGTTGGTGATCATGGACCGGATCCCGTTCCCGCGTCCCGACGATCCGCTGATGAGCGCGCGGCAGAAGGCGGTCGAGGACGCGGGGGGCAACGGCTTCATGGCCGTGGCCGCCACGCATGCCGCGCTGCTGATGGCTCAGGGCGCCGGCCGTCTCGTCCGCGCCACGGGGGACAAGGGTGTCGTCGCGGTGCTCGACCCGCGTCTGGCCAACGCCCGGTACGGCAGCTATCTGCGCGCCTCGCTCCCCGACTTCTGGTACACGACCGACCCCAACCAGGCACGCCGCTCGCTCGCCGCGATCGACGCCGCCGCCAAGGCCGACGACAAGTAGACGGGCGCCACGGGCGGCCCGTGGACACCGACGGCCCGCAGACAGCGGCAGGGCCCCGGAACCGCCGTGGCGGTTCCGGGGCCCTGTCGGGATGACGCGGGGCTTCACACCCGACGCAGCACCGCCACGACCTTGCCGAGGATCGTCGCCTCGTCGCCGGGAATCGGCTGGTACGCGGAGTTGTGGGGGAGCAGCCACACATGGCCGTCCTCCCGCTTGAAGCGCTTGACCGTGGCCTCGCCGTCCAGCATCGCGGCCACGATGTCGCCGTTCTCCGCCACGGGCTGGCGGCGCACGGTGACCCAGTCCCCGTCACAGATCGCCGCTTCGATCATCGAGTCGCCGACGACCTTCAGCACGAAGAGCTCGCCGTCCCCGACCAGCTGGCGGGGGAGCGGGAAGACGTCCTCGACGGACTCCTCGGCGAGGATCGGACCACCGGCCGCGATCCGGCCGACCAGCGGCACGTACGACGCCGCGGGCTTGCCGGTCGTGTCCGTGGGCTGCGTGCTGGGCTGGTCCGAACCGCGCACCTCGTACGCCCGGGGGCGATGGGGGTCGCGGCGCAGGAAGCCCTTGCGCTCCAGGGCCATCAGCTGATGTGCGACGGAGGACGTGCTGGAAAGGCCCACCGCCTGACCGATCTCCCGCATCGACGGGGGGTATCCCCGGCGTTGTACGGAGTCCCGGATGACCTCGATCACTCGCCGCTGCCGGTCCGTGAGCCCCGAGCTGTCCGCCCGGATTCCAGGAGGTCGTCCGGGCAGCGAGCGCGCTGGGCGCGCGGGCTCCGGCCCCTCCGTGTTCGTGACTGAGTCATTCATGGCATGCACCGGCTCGAGTCGGCTCTGGGAGCGGTCCTGGGCAGTGATGATGGCACTGTCTGCGGTGGTGGTCACGTCGGCCCCTCTCGAATGGTCTCCCTAGCTGGACAACGGTAGTAGCTTTCGAAAGGTTGCGCCAAACACACGTTCGAGTGAAAAACGAATAAAAGGCTGTCGGCTGTTCAATGGCAGGTGTATGAGCGAAGCCGGGAGGGCTGTTTCGCCACCGGCCCGGACCCCGCGCCTCGCGCGCGGGTCCACCGGCAATTCGGACTATTACGGTAGCGGCCGCGCCCGCGGCGCCGGCGCGCGGGGTGGTCCCGGGTGCGCGTGTCCGCCCGTTCGGGCGGTCCGCCGACGGCCGCCCCGCAATCGGCGGCGCCGCTCGCTTCCCGTACCCTCGTGGTCGGCCGTACGCTGCCTTCCGGCCGCCCGGAACGCGCGACACGCGCTAGGGCCGAATGCGCGGCCAAACCCAAGATCTAGTGGTTGGATTGTCACGACCGCCCAGAAGTTGTGGTCCCCGTCCATCGGGGGTGTGGTCATCGCCTATGCTTGAGACTGCTTCGAGGGCCCGTAACCGGGCCTGAAGAGGCTATTCAGTCGTGCTGTGAAGGAGGGTTGGGAGCCATGCACTGCCCCTTCTGCAGGCACCCCGACAGCCGGGTCGTCGACAGTCGCACCACCGACGACGGGACCTCGATCCGCCGCCGTCGCCAGTGCCCCGACTGCTCCCGCCGTTTCACGACGGTGGAGACCTGCTCGCTCATGGTGGTCAAGCGCAGCGGCGTCACCGAGCCCTTCAGCCGCACCAAGGTCATCTCAGGCGTGCGCAAGGCGTGCCAGGGGCGGCCGGTCACCGAGGACGCCCTCGCCAAGCTCGGCCAGCGGGTCGAGGAGGCGGTGCGCGCCACCGGCAGCGCCGAGCTGACCACTCACGACGTGGGTCTGGCCATCCTCGGCCCCCTGCAGGAACTCGACCTCGTCGCGTACCTGCGGTTCGCGTCCGTCTACCGGGCCTTCAACAGCCTCGAGGACTTCGAGGCCGCCATCGTGGAACTCCGCGAGCGACGGCCTCCCGTACAAGGATGCGGGACCGGCGAGACCCCCGAGGTCCCCGTTCCCGCCGTCGCCGCCGACTAGCGGCACCCGCCGGCCGGCACCGATCCGAGGATCGGCACCGGCGCGGCACGCAGACCTGCTCCGGACGCCGTGCGCGGCGCCCGAGGCATCAGACACAGACTGTGCCCGGGGAAGTTCTCGGCACTTCAGGGCGTTTTTGCCCACATATGGGAGGCGGCATGACAGAGACGGCGAGCGGCCCGGCACGAGGTTCCCGCAACAAGGGAGCCAAGTCGACTGCGACCAAGCAGGGCCTGCGTATCGAGCGCATCCACACCACCCCCGGCGTGCATCCGTACGACGAGGTGGCGTGGGAGCGCCGTGACGTCGTCATGACCAACTGGCGCGACGGCTCGATCAACTTCGAGCAGCGTGGCGTCGAGTTCCCCGGCTTCTGGTCGGTGAACGCGGTCAACATCGTCACCAGCAAGTACTTCCGCGGGGCTGTCGGCACCCCCCAGCGCGAGACCGGTCTGCGACAGCTGATCGACCGGATCGTGAAGACGTACCGGAAGGCCGGCGAGGACTACAACTACTTCGCCTCTCCCGCGGATGCCGAGATCTTCGAGCACGAGCTGGCGTACGCCCTCCTGCACCAGATCTTCAGCTTCAACTCCCCGGTCTGGTTCAACGTCGGCACGCCCCAGCCGCAGCAGGTCTCGGCCTGCTTCATCCTGGCCGTCGACGACTCCATGGAGTCGATCCTCGACTGGTACAAGGAAGAGGGGATGATCTTCAAGGGCGGCTCCGGTGCCGGCCTGAACCTCTCCCGTATCCGCTCCTCCAAGGAGCTCCTCTCCTCCGGCGGCAACGCCTCCGGTCCGGTCTCCTTCATGCGCGGCGCCGACGCGTCCGCCGGAACGATCAAGTCCGGTGGCGCCACCCGCCGTGCGGCCAAGATGGTCATCCTCGACGTCGACCACCCCGACATCGAGAACTTCATCGAGACCAAGGTGAAGGAGGAGGAGAAGATCCGCGCCCTGCGCGACGCGGGCTTCGACATGGATCTGGGCGGCGACGACATCACGTCGGTCCAGTACCAGAACGCCAACAACTCGGTCCGCGTGAACGACGAGTTCATGAAGGCCGTCGAGTCCGGCGGGAAGTTCGGGCTGCGCGCCCGCATGACCGGCGACGTCATCGAAGAGGTCGAGGCCAAGTCCCTCTTCCGCAAGATGGCCGAGGCGGCCTGGGCCTGCGCCGACCCGGGCATCCAGTACGACGACACCATCAACGCCTGGCACACCTGCCCGGAGTCCGGCCGGATCAACGGCTCGAACCCGTGCAGCGAGTACATGCACCTGGACAACACCTCGTGCAACCTCGCCTCGCTGAACCTGATGAAGTTCCTCAAGGACGACGGCCTGGGCAACCAGTCCTTCGAGTCCGAGCGCTTCGCCAAGGTCGTCGAGCTGGTCATCACCGCTATGGACATCTCGATCTGCTTCGCGGACTTCCCCACCGAGAAGATCGGTGAGAACACCCGCGCCTTCCGCCAGCTGGGCATCGGCTACGCCAACCTCGGCGCCCTGCTGATGGCGACCGGCCACGCGTACGACAGCGACGGCGGCCGCGCGCTCGCCGGCGCCATCACCTCGCTGATGACCGGCACCTCGTACAAGCGTTCCGCCGAGCTGGCCGCGGTCGTCGGCCCGTACGACGGCTACGCCCGCAACGCCGAGCCGCACCAGCGCGTCATGAAGCAGCACGCCGACGCCAACGCGGTGGCCGTGCACGCCGACGACCTGGACAACCCGGTCTGGGCCGCCGCGACGGAGGCCTGGCAGGACGTGATCCGCCTCGGCGCGAAGAACGGTTTCCGTAACGCGCAGGCCTCGGTCATCGCGCCCACCGGAACCATCGGTCTCGCGATGTCCTGCGACACCACCGGCCTCGAGCCCGACCTCGCCCTGGTCAAGTTCAAGAAGCTGGTCGGCGGCGGCTCGATGCAGATCGTCAACGGCACCGTCCCGCAGGCCCTGCGCCGCCTGGGCTACCAGGAGGAGCAGATCGAGGCGATCGTCGACCACATCGCCGAGAACGGCAACGTGATCGACGCTCCCGGTCTGAAGACCGAGCACTACGAGGTCTTCGACTGCGCGATGGGCGAGCGTTCCATCTCCGCGATGGGCCACGTGCGCATGATGGCGGCCATCCAGCCGTGGATCTCCGGCGCGCTCTCCAAGACGGTGAACCTGCCGGAGACGGCCACCGTCGAGGACGTCGAGGAGGTCTACTTCGAGGCGTGGAAGATGGGCGTCAAGGCGCTCGCGATCTACCGCGACAACTGCAAGGTCGGCCAGCCCCTCTCCGCGAAGACCAAGGAGAAGGAGAAGGAGGCCGTCACGGCCAAGGCCGAGGACACGATCCGTACCGCGGTCGAGAAGGTCATCGAGTACCGCCCGGTCCGCAAGCGTCTGCCCAAGGGCCGTCCCGGCATCACCACCTCCTTCACGGTGGGCGGCGCCGAGGGCTACATGACCGCCAACTCCTACCCGGACGACGGTCTCGGTGAGGTCTTCCTGAAGATGTCCAAGCAGGGCTCGACCCTCGCGGGCATGATGGACGCCTTCTCCATCGCCGTCTCGGTGGGTCTGCAGTACGGCGTCCCGCTGGAGACGTACGTCTCGAAGTTCACCAACATGCGCTTCGAGCCGGCCGGCATGACGGACGACCCGGACGTGCGGATGGCGCAGTCGATCGTCGACTACATCTTCCGCCGCCTGGCGCTGGACTTCCTGCCCTTCGAGACCCGCTCGGCCCTCGGCATCCACTCCGCCGAGGAGCGTCAGCGCCACCTCGACACCGGCTCCTACGAGCCGACGTTCGAGGAGGAGCAGCTGGAGGCCGAGAACCTGGCCCAGTCCGCCCCCGTGCGGCAGCCGGAGCCGCTGAAGGCCGTGGCGCCGGTGCAGGAGGCCGGTACGCCGGCCCCGAAGACGGCGCACACCTCGGCCGAACTGGTCGAGATGCAGCTCGGCATCAGCGCGGACGCCCCGCTCTGCTTCTCCTGCGGTACGAAGATGCAGCGCGCCGGCTCCTGCTACATCTGCGAGGGCTGCGGCTCGACCAGCGGCTGCAGCTGATCCGCTGGGCCGGGCCGCACCCGATGCGGCGACCGGCCTGATCGGCGAGACGCCGTAGTGCCTGGTGAGGAGGGGGTTCCGGAACTTTCCGGAACCCCCTCCTCGGCTCTCCGGCCACCATTGCTCTCCGTCGCGGGTCCCGGGTCCGGCGGTCATATGGGCTCAGCCGTGGTGACCGGCACCCGCACCGGGAACGTCAGCCGCGCTGGATACCGGTCGTGTCCTGCAGCACGCCGCGCCGTCCGTCCTCGGTCTGGGCGACGAGGCCCCGTTCGTGGTGTTCGAGCGCGAGGTACCAGACACCCGTCGCCAGTTCGGCGATCTGCCTCTGCGAACCGTCGACTCCGTACAGCGGCCGGGGCACCGGCACCGCGAACCAGAACGGCGTGAAGTCCTCAGCCGGCCCGGCACCACCCCTTGCGCTCCGCCAGCCGCCGGATGATTCTTCGCCCGCTTGCCGCTTCGCTCGGCTGCCTGCCCGCGCGAGGATGGCATCAGCCTCCCGGCGCGCGTCCTCGACTGTGCGCCGGGCACGGCGCTCCGCATCCGCACGCAAGCTCTCGGCTTCCGCACGCAGCTGCTCGGCCCTCTTCTCTATTTCGTCGAGGCGCGTCAGCGCCATCTGCTGACGAGCGGCCAGGTCCCGTTCGGACTGTTCACGCCGCTTGGCGAGGTTCGTCTCGAAGGCGGCAGCGGCCTGGGCAGCCTTCGCCCGGGTCTCCTCGAAGAGCGCGTCCGCTTCTTCGCGCTTCGCGTGAGCGTGCCGTCGCGCCTGCTCCAGGAGGTCCGCCGCTTCGGCCCCGGCCTCTTCTCCGGCGCGAGGGCGCACTGCTTCGGTGCTCACGTCGCGAGGGACCCTGTCACGCAGAGCGTCCAGTTCGGCGAGGACTTCCCGTGCCGAACCCGGCCGGTCGTCCGGCCGATGTGCGAGCAGACGCATCACGAGTCCGCTGACCTCGGCCGGTATCCCGTCGACCAGGGTGTGCGGCGGCGCCGGCTGCTCGTGGGTCTGGAGATGGATCAACGCCAGGACGTTGTCCGCGACGATCGGCGGACGGCCGGTGAGCATGAAGTACAGCAGACAGCCGAGCGAGTAGATGTCCGTCCGGTGGTCGATGCCGGCCTCGCCCCGTGACTGCTCGGGCGACATGTAGAGAAGGCTCCCCAACGCCACACCGGTGCCGGTCAGGTCGTTGACCCGTACGGTGTCCCCGAGGAACTTCGCGATTCCGAAGTCAAGAACCTTCAGGTCGCCGTCCGCGGCGAACATGACGTTCTCCGGTTTGATGTCCCGGTGCACGATCCGCTGCCTGTGCGCGGCAGCGAGCGCCACTGCCACCTGCCGCCCCCACCGGGTGGCGACCGTCCAGTGGGGGCGTTCGTCCGCGACGGTCTGCCGCAGCGTGCGGCCCGACAGCCGTTCCATCACCAGGTAGAGCACGCGCTCACCGTCGATCAGCGCCTCACCGCAGTCGTAGGCGGACACCGTGTGCCGCCCCGGCAGACCGGCGGCCGACCGTATCTCCCTGCGGAACCGGAGGAACGTCTCCTGCTCACCCACCTGCGGGATCGATGTGACCAGCTTGACCGCGACATCGCGGTCCATCCGGGAGTCCCGCGCGCTCCAGACCTGCCCCATGCCGCCTCGGCCCAGTCGTTCTCCGAGCTCGTAGCGTCCGTCCAGCACACTGCCCCGCAACATCTTCCCCCTGGTCCCGCGGCCGGACACCCGGCAAGCTGGCCGCCCCTTCAGCCGTCCGCCCGCACCGTCACGCTCCCGGCGGACGGTTTCCCATCGCCGTGGCGAACGAGTCGGCGTCCCCGTCGAACCCCCGCACCGTGCCGTGGAACTGCCAGACACCCGAGGAGTCCCGCACGAATTCGGCGACCACGGCCGCCGTCGCCGCGCCGACCGACGAGAAGTCGTCCTCGGCCATGGTGGTGTACCCCTCGCGGATCTGGACTCCGGTGTTCTCTATCGAGGCGAACGTCTTGTGGCCGTCGCGCTGCTGGATCGCGACGCCGACGACCACCCGGGAGTACGTCTCCGAGAGCCGGTCCAGCTCCAGCGTCATGACCTCGTCGTATCCCAGGCCCTGACCGGTCCTGCTGTCGCGGTTGAGCGTGATCGTGCCGTCGGGCGCGCGGCTGTCGAAGTGCACGAGATAGCCGGGGCTGCCGTACGGATCGTCGGCCGGATAGGTCGCCGCGATGATGTCGAGGTCGTGGCCGGGCTCGCCCTGGGGACTGGGGTCCCACTTGAGCCTGACCTCCACCTTCTCGATGTCCTTGTTGGGAGTGCTCATCGGAGTTCGCTCCTTCGCGCGGGGCCGTCGCACCGGTTCTATCACCGGATGATGTCCGTAACTGTCCGTGGAACCAACCGCCTTGGGACGAGGGGCGTAATCGAGCCACCACGGATCCCGGTGCCGTCAGTGCGGTATCCGGCGCGGCGGACGCTGCCGGACCCCGTCCCGGAACGCCTCGATCGCGCTGCTGACCTGACGCAGGAGGTGGGTGTCCTCGATGCGGTCGAGGTAGAGGCAGTTGCGGGCGATCCCCTCCAGCTCGAAGGCGAAGTACAGCGACATCAGCGGGTTGATGAAGAGCTCACTGCCGCTGGTGCGCGAGGTGAACCGTACGTCGCCGAACTCTCCGCGCACCGCCGCGGCGATCGATCCGTTGACGATGCTCGGATGATCGGGCGTGTGTTCCTGGGCATGGGCCACCGCGTCGAGGAACAGCGCGCCCTCGCGCGTCGTACGGGGTACGGAGAACGCCCCCAGGTACGCGCCGTCGCGTTCGAGCGCGGCGATGTTCTCCAGGACGAGGCCGTGGCTCACCCCGTGGTAGGCGTCGACGCCGAAGCCGATGGAGACGACGAAGCACTCCGGGCCGTCGATCCCGGCGAGCGCCGCGACGCTCGTCATGTCCTCCTCCGGGGTGCCCAGACCGGATTCGTCGCCCCGCATCAGGATGTCCGTACCGCCGTCGACCAGGACGACCGCGTCGATGTCGTACCGCTCGATCAACGCGCGGTAGGCGTCGCGCAGCGGCTGGACACCCGTGCGGGACAGGGCGTGGACGGTGTCCGGGTAGCCGTGCAGGGCGAGCCACTGAGCGAGGGTCCGCTCCGGGAAGTACACCTGGTGGAGGGAGGTTTCGGGGGTGATGACCGCGAGGTCGGGGGCGAGCCAGGAGTCCAGGGGGAGCCCTTCGAGCGCGCTGAAGGACAGATTGGCGAGCCGCACCTGCTTGTTCCGGTGGATCAGGGAGAGCGCGAGGGGGAGCCCGGCGTAGATGTCGAAGCCTCCGCCGGCACCGGCGACGAGGATCCTCTCCGCCGAATCGAGACGGTCGAACAGCTGGTTGGTGTGCAGCGAGGTCATGGCGATCATTGTGTGATCACCCGTGACCGGTTCTGACGCACTCCGACGGAGCGTGACCCACGCCACGTCCGTCACCCGTACGATGGCGCAGTGCTGGTCAAGTGGATTCGCTGCAGTGTGGTGGACCGTCGGGGATTCGAGCGGGGGCAGCGGAAGTGGGCGGGGCTGCTGGGTGAGCCGGGATTCAGGGGGCAGGGCGGCGGCTGGAGCCGTGGCCGGCCGGAGGTGGCCCATGTCTTCGCGTTCTGGGAGAACCGGGTCTTCTACGACTCGTTCATGGCGCGTGGACACGACGCCCTCGCCGCCGCGCAGACCGGCACGTGCAACGACATCCAGGTCAAGCTGTTCGAGTACCGCTTCGACGTGAAGACCGGCTTCGAGCCCCGCTTCACCGACGCGGACGTGGTCAGGGTGGCGCACAGCAGGGTGCACGAGGACCGCGTCGAGCACTTCGCGCTGATGCAGCAGCGGGTGTGGAACCCGGCGATGGCCGGATCGCCCGGCATGCTGCGCGGTGTCTTCGGAGAGGCCCCCGGGCACGAGTTCCTGGTCCTGTCGATGTGGCAGTCGAGCGCCGAACGCGGCAAGTACCGGCCGGGGAGCGTGGAACGGCTCTCGCAGCGGGCGCAGACCGAGGAGGACGTGGCCTCGCTCACCGGCGACGTCGTCCAGCTCGAACCCTCGTGGACCGTGTGACCCGCCGGGGATTCACCGCCGACATGGAGCGTCGGGTTCCGGACAACTGCTCGAACGGCGGCGACTCGATCTAGGGTCGGTACATGGCAAGACCGCAACGCATCGTCCTCATCAGGCACGGCGAGTCCGAGGGCAACGCCGACGACACGGTGTACGAGCGCGAGCCCGACCACGCGCTGAGGCTCACCCCGGCCGGACTGCGGCAGGCCCGCGAGGCCGGGGTGCGGCTGCGCGAGCTCTTCGACGGGGAGCGGGTCAGTGTGTACGTCTCGCCCTACCGCCGTACGCACCAGACGTTCACCTCCCTCGGGCTGGACCTCGGGCGGGTCCGGGTGCGCGAGGAGCCCCGGCTGCGCGAGCAGGACTGGGGGAACTGGCAGGACCGGGACGACGTACGCCTCCAGAAGGCGTACCGGGACGCGTACGGGCACTTCTTCTACCGCTTCGCGCAGGGTGAGTCGGGCGCGGACGTGTACGACCGGGTGGGCGCGTTCCTGGAGAGCCTGTACCGGAGCTTCGAGGACCCCGACCACCCGCAGAACGTCCTGCTGGTCACGCACGGGCTGACCATGCGGCTCTTCTGCATGCGCTGGTTCCACTGGTCCGTGGCCGAATTCGAGTCGCTCTCCAACCCCGGCAACGGGGAGTCCCGGACGCTGGTGCTCGGGAAGGACGGGCGCTACACGCTGGACAGGCCGTTCGAGCGCTGGCGGACCCCTGAGCCGTACGGCATCACCGGATAGAGTGGAAGCGATGACCGAATCCGCTTCCGACCAGCGCTTCGACCGCGCCCTTGGCAGCCTGCGCGGCCTCTCCGTGGGAGACGCCCTGGGCTCCCAGTTCTTCGTGCCCGCGAACTATCCGCTGCTGAAGGACCGCGCCCTGCCGCCCGGCCCCTGGCAGTGGACCGACGACACCGAGATGGCCGCCTCGGTGCTGGCCGTGCTCCGGCAGCACGGCCGGATCGACCAGGACGCCCTCGCCCGCTCCTTCGCGGTGCACCACGACTTCGACCGGGGATACGGCCCCGCCGTGAACCGCCTGCTGAGGCTGGTCCGGGAGGGCGGGGACTGGCGGGAGCTGGCCTCCGCGCTGTTCAAGGGCCAGGGCTCGTGGGGCAACGGCTCCTCGATGCGCATCGCACCGCTCGGCGCCTGGTACGCGGACGACCCCGAGCAGGCCACGCACCAGGCCGAGATCTCCTCGTACACCACGCATCAGCACCGGGAGGCCGTCGTCGGCGCGATGGCCGTCGCCGCGGCCGCCTCGCTCGCCGCCGCGCCCGGCGGGCCGCCGAAGCCGGCCGAACTCCTGGACGGCGTGATCGCGCTCGTACCCCGCAGCGCGGTCGGAGCCGGGCTGCGCCGGGCCCGCGACATGCTGGACTACGAGGACGCGGGCACGGTCGCCGCGGTCCTCGGCAACGGGCGCCGCACGAGCGCGCACGACACCGTGCCCTTCGCGCTCTGGTCGGCGGCCCGCAGCCTCGGTGACTTCGAGACCGCCTTCTGGGTGACCGCGCAGGCGGGCGGCGACGTCGACACGACCTGCGCGATCGTCGGCGGAGTCGTCGCCGCGGGCACCGCGGGCGCGCCGCCGGCCGACTGGACGCAGCGGACCGAAGCGCTGCCCGACTGGACGGCCGGGTAGCGACCCCCGGGCCGTCGGGCACCCGACTGTCACGGTACTGCCACAGCGCCGCCCAGTACGGCTCACGACCGTCACCCGGGGTTACTCTTTCGGCCACGCCGCCCCCGGTGATCATCCCTCGGTGATCATCACGACGGGTGTGCACCGAATGAGACGCCGGGGGGCCGCGCTGCCCAGGGCTCGCGTGAGCGGACCCCGGTGGGGAGGGGTCCCGTGTCAGATCACACAGCAGAACCGTCCCGGCCGGAGAACGGCTCGGATCCGGCCACGGCGGAGCCTGCGGCGGCCGAGGTCCCGCCGCCCCGCGACACCGCACAGCAGACGATGCCGGCCGGGGTGCCGGAGCCCCCGAAGGTGCCCTCGTACGCGCAGCAGGCGCGTCCGACACGGGCCGATCCGTGGGGGCAGGGCCGGACGGCCCCCAAAGAGCTCTCGCTGCTGCGCCCGGCCAGGCCGGGAGACATACCCGTGGCCACCCTCTGGTCCGTCCTCGCGACCGGCCTGCTCAGCGCGCTGCTGCTCGGTGACGGCATCGGCCTGAACCTGCTTCTCGTGGCGCTCCCGGCGGCGCTCGCCGCGTACTTCGCCGCCCGCTCGGCCGCTCGCCGGCTGCGCCCGTGGACGGCGGTCTGGGCGGTCGGCGGACTGGCCCTGCTCGTCGTCCCCGCACTCCGGGACGCCGGCTGGCCGAGCTTCCTGGCCATCGTGTCCGCCTTCGCGCTCGGCTCGCTCGCGCTGCACGGCAGCCGCAGCTGGCTCGGGGTCTTCCTCGGTTCGCTGGGACTGCTCACGTCCGTCGCCGAGTCGCTCGGCTGGGCGGTGCGGGGGCTGCGCGACCGGATGGCGGGCTCCCGCGGCCGCTGGGGTGTCGTCGTGCGCTCCGGCGCCGTGGCGATCGTCCTGCTCATCGTGTTCGGGGCGCTCTTCGCGAGTGCCGACGCCGCGTTCGCCGACGTGCTCGGCGACCTGATCCCCGATGTGTCGATCGGCGACGGCCCGTGGCGGCTCTTCCTCGCCGTGCTCGGACTCGTCGGCGCGCTCGCCGCCGCGTACACCGCCGCCGCTCCGGTGCGCTGGGACCAGCTGCCGGTACGCCCGGGCAAGGCGCGCGGACGGCTGGAATGGGCGCTGCCGCTGATCGTCCTGAACCTGCTCTTCGCCGGCTTCCTCGCCATTCAGCTCACGGTGCTGCTCGGCGGGTACGACAAGGTGATGGCCGAGACCGACCTCAGCTACTCCCAGTACGCCCGGGAGGGATTCTGGCAGCTGCTGTGGGCCACCCTGCTCACCCTGCTGGTGATCGCGCTCGCCCTGCGCTGGGCCCCGCGCGGCGGAGCCCGCGACCGTACGCTCGTGCACGGCGTCCTCGGCACGCTCTGCCTGCTGACGCTCGTCGTCGTCGCCTCCGCGCTGCGGCGCATGGACCTCTACGTCGACGCCTACGGCCTGACCAGGCTGCGCATCTCGGTGGCGGCGGTCGAACTGTGGCTGGGTGCCGTCCTCGTGCTGATCATGGCGGCCGGTGTCTTCGGCGCGCGGCTGCTGCCGCGCGCCGTCGCGGCGAGCGCGGCGGCCGGCGTCCTGGCGTTCGGACTGCTGTCGCCCGACGGCCTGATCGCGGAGCAGAACGTGCAGCGCTACCGCAGCGACCACTCCATCGACATCGAGTACCTCCAGGGCCTCTCGGCCGACGCCGTACCGGCCCTGGACACCCTGCCGGAGCCGTTGCGCTCCTGCGCGCTGGAGGAGATCCAGCGGACCCTGCGGAGTTCGGACGAGCCGTGGTACGCCACGAGCTGGGGCGAGTCGAGGGCCCGGGACATTCTCGGGGACTGGGATCCCGGCGCCCGTACCCGTGACTGCCGGGGCCTGGGGTCCGGGGACAACGGGAGCGAGCGCGGCGGCTCGGACGACCAGTACGACCCCTACGACCCGTACTGATCCCCGTACGCACTGGACCGGTTGCGGGCCGCCCCACTCGGGGCGGCCCGCAACCGTGCCTTCCGGCTCCGTGCGCGCGGCCGCTAGGCGACCGGCCCCCCGGCCGACGCCTTTCCGCTCAGCGCCTCCAGATCGCTCTTGCGCACCCGGATCACCAGCAGCGCGGTCAGCAGGGCGAGGCCCGCCATGGCCACCGCCGCGAGGAACGCGGTGGAGATGCCCTGCGCGAGCACCGCGTGGCCCCAGCTTCCCGGCAGCTCCCGGGTCTTGGCGAACTCCGCCTTCTGCTCGGGCGACGCCTGGGCGAGGAACCGTGGGACCTGCTTCTCCGCCTCGTTGCGGCTCGCCGTGCCGAAGACCGTGACCAGGATGGAGAGTCCCAGCGAACCGCCCACCTGCTGGCTGGCGTTGAGCAGGCTGGAGGCCGCTCCGGCCTCGTGCTGGGCGACTCCGGAGACGGCCGTCAGCGTGAGCGTGACGAAGTTCAGCCCCATGCCGAAGCCGAAGACGAGCATCGGGCCCAGGACTCCGGACAGGTAGGAGCTGTCCGGCGAGATGAACGTGAGCCAGATCAGACCCACGCCGCTGAACGCCGAACCCGTGACCATGAACGGCTTGGGTCCGAGCACCGGCAGGAACCGCTGCGAGAGCCCCGCTCCCACGATGATCGCGACGGTCACCGGCAGGAACGCCAGGCCCGACTCGATGGGGCTGTAGGCCAGTACGTTCTGCACGAACAGCACGATGAAGAAGAACATGCCGAACATGGCAGCGGCCAGGCTGAGCATGATCACGTACGTACCCGAACGGTTGCGGTCGGCGAACATCCGCAGCGGAGTGATCGGTTCCCTGGCCCGCATCTCGATGAGGACGAACGAGGCGAGCAGGATCACCGCGGCACCGAACGAACCCAGGGTGAGCGAGTCCCGCCAGCCCTCCTCGGAGGCCCGGATGAACCCGTACACGAGCGAGGCCATGCCGAGCGTCGAGGTCAGCGCGCCCGAGATGTCGAAGCGGCCGGGATGCTTCTCGGACTCGTTGATGTACAGCGGCGCCAGGACGGCGATCAGCACGCCGATCGGCACGTTGACGAAGAACACCCAGCGCCAGTCGAGCCATTCGGTGAGCAGTCCGCCCGCCAGCAGACCGATCGCGCCGCCGCCCGCCGAGACCGCGGCGAAGACACCGAAGGCGCGGTTGCGCTCGGGGCCCTCCGGGAACGTGGTGGTGATCAGGGCCAGCGAGGTCGGTGAGGCGATGGCGCCACCGATGCCCTGGAGAGCGCGCGCCGCCAGCAACTGCCAGGGCTCCTGGGCGAATCCGCCGAGCAGCGAGGCCAGGGTGAAGACCAGGATGCCCGTCATGAAGACCCGCCGGCGGCCCAGGATGTCCCCGGCCCTGCCGCCGAGCAGCAGGAGGCCGCCGAAGGTGAGCGTGTAGGCGCTGAGGACCCAGGAGAGATCGGTGGTCGAGAAGCTGAGCGCGTCCTGGATGTGCGGGAGGGCGATGTTGACGATCGTGGAGTCGAGCACAACCATCAACTGACAGGCGGCGATGACGGCCAGGGCGATCCCCGGGCGCCCCTGCCGTCGTGCCGCGCCCGGTGCGCTTCGTTCGTTTAACTGAGAGGTTGTCACCATGGGTCCCCCACAAGTGAATTAGTGAACGGAACCGTTCACTGCGTCGTCAACGTTAGTGAGTCCCCTTCAGTGAACGCAAGCGTTCACTGAATCGCCGTTGTCGCGCCGCGTCCGGATCCGCCGTCCCGGCCGGGACCTGCTCAGCCCGGCGCGGGCGTACCGCCCCGCTGTGATCCGATCTGTTCCGATGGAGAGAAGCTCATGGTTACTTCGCGATCGGCCGCCGCCGCCCGGCAGCCGGTGGTGTCACTCAGGCGCCGCGGGCCCGTGCTGGAACGCGCGATCCTCGAAGCCGCCCTGGAGCGGCTGAGTACGGTCGGCTGGAGCGGGCTCACGATGGAGGGGGTCGCCGCCGGAGCCCAGACCGGCAAGGCCGCGATCTACCGGAGGTGGCCCTCCAAGGAGGACCTGGTCGCGGACGCGCTGCGCAGCGCGCTCCCGGCGATCGGGGAGGCGCCGGACCACGGGAACATCCGGGACGACCTCTATCAGCTGTGCTGCCGGCTCCGTGACGCGATGCTCTCCCAGTCGGGCTCGGCGCTGCGCGCGGTCCTTCACGAGTGCGATGCGGACACCGCCGAACGGTTCCAGTCGATGATCCTCAGTGGTGTCGTCGGGCCGACGACCAGCCTCATAAGAGAAGTGGTGAGCAGGGGTGTCGACCGCGGCGAGGTGCGCCCCGACGCCCTGCGCGGGCTGGCCTTCGACGTCATCCCCGCGATGATGATGTATCGCACCAAGGTGTGCGGCAGCGAATGGACGGACGGGGACATCGCCGACCTGATCGATCAGGTCGCCGTGCCGTTCTTCCGCGCCGCCCCCGCCGGCCCCCGGCGCTGAGCACTTCGTAACGTCCGCCCCTGAGGCCCCGCACGAGGCCCTGCCCCGGCCCGTCCGATGAGCCGGGGCCGGCCGGGGGGCGGCCGAGGGGCGCCCCGGGGTGTTCTCGGCGGACTCATCGGCGTACGCTGACTGGCGCCATGCCGTACGAACCACCCACGCACACCGTCGAGCGCTCACTGCGCGCCACCACCGGTGCCAAGACCGTCGCCGGTGTCGACGAGGTCGGACGCGGAGCGTGGGCGGGACCGGTCACCGTGTGTGCCGCGGTCACCGGCCTCCGCAAGCCTCCCGCCGGACTCACCGACTCCAAGCTGATCAGCCCCAAGCGCCGCGCGGAGCTCGCACCGCTGCTGGAGCGCTGGGTCACGGCCTACGGACTCGGCGACGCCTCCCCGCAGGAGATCGACGAACTCGGGATGACCGCCGCGCTCCGGCTCGCCGCCGTGCGGGCCCTGGAGGCGCTGCCGGTGCGGCCCGACGCGGTGATCCTGGACGGCAAGCACGACTACCTGGGCAGCCCCTGGCAGGTCCGTACCGTCATCAAGGGCGACCAGTCCTGCGTCGCGGTCGCGGCGGCCTCCGTGATCGCGAAGGTCCGCAGGGACACCGTGATGGCCGAACTCGGCGCGGAGACCGGCGAGTACGCGGACTTCGCCTTCGACGCCAACGCCGGCTACCCGTCCCCCGTGCACCGGGCCGCGCTGGAGGAGCGGGGGCCCACGGCCCACCACCGCCTCTCGTGGTCCTACCTCGACGCGCTGCCCAGGTGGCAGCACCTCAAGAAGGTCCGCTTCTCCGCCGAGGCGGCCGCACTGGAAAGCGGGGGCCAGCTCGGCTTCGACTTCTGATCGCGCACATGTACCCACCCGCCGACGCCCCGTGCGCCGGCGTTTGATAGACAACCACCCATGCCTCTCATCCCCGAGGAGCCTCAGATTCACGAGAGCGCCCAGGGTCCCCGCGCCACTCCGGCCACCGGCCGCACCGCGTCGACCCCTCGTCCCGTACCCGGTCCGCGTTCCGCGGCCATGCCGCGCCCCGGTCGTCCGGGTCCCGGCCCCGCGAGGCCCGCGCCCCCGGCGCCGCGCCCGCACTCCAGCTCCGACCGGCCCCAGGCGGCCCGGCCGGAGAATCGTTCCGCACCCCAGCTGCAGCTGATCCCCGCCTCGGCCGACGGTGCGCTCGACGCCGCCGACGAGGCGGTGGACCTGCTGCTCGACTCGGGCCGCGCGCCCGGCGACATCCTGGTGCTCACCACCGGTGAGCAGCACCCGTGGGCCACGCACGAGCTCTCCTTCGGCGAGGCCGCCTACTGGGCCCAGCACGAAGCGGGCGACGACGTGTTCTTCGCCGGTGCCGCGGCAGCGGAGCGGGTGACGTCCCGCCCGGTGGTGATCGTCGCGGTCAACGGTGCCGCCGACGACGCCGCCGCCCGCACGCTGTCGGCAGCGCAGCGCGGCGCCGGAACCCTGCTGATCGTCTGCGGTGACCCGCAGCGGATCAACGCGGTGCTCGGCGCCGGTGTCTGAGCCGCTGCACGCGGCGGCCCATGGCCGACCCGGCCGCCCGTAGGGGTGGCCGGGCGCCCGGGGGCCGGGTCAGCGGGCCGCGGTGCGGTGCAGTGCCTGCACGGCGCCGCCGCCGGTGCGCAGCGGCGCCGGATCCTGGTCCAGCGCGGTGTCGGCGAGGGCGGTCGGCTGTGACGTGGAACTGGGGCGACGGCCGCCCCGGCCCTCACCGAGCACCTGCCAGCCGCCCCGGGTCAGCGTGATGTACGCGCCGCACCGCAGCCCGTGCAGCGTGCAGGCGTCCCGCAGGCCCCACATCCAGGCCCCGTCCTCCTCCGTCCAACGCTCGTCCCCCTCGCGGCAGTAGAGCAGGACCGCGGTACGGACCGGAGTGCGGCGGCGGAGATCGTGCGGGATGACCCGGCGCAGATGCGCGAGCAGCGCGTTGCGGAACTCCCAGCCGTCCGCCGTCACCGAACGGCGGGCGAACGAAGCGCTGGCCGCCAGCCGTTCCTCGTGGTCGAGCACGGCGACGACGGCGGTCTCGGGCGTCGGCAGGTGCCTGGCGTGCAGCCCGCTCACCACCTCGCGCGGGCTGCGCAGCAGGGGTATGCCCGCTGCCGCCCACTCGGCCGGTTCGAGCATTCTGGCAAGGCGGTTGGCGGAGTCGGCGGTGGCCGACATCGAAGTGGCTGCGGACGGAGCGAATCCGAAGGTCACGGTCCTCCCTTCGCATACGCGCCCACGATGCGGGCAGGGTCGGGTGAGGGCGCGCCGCGGCACAGCCCTTCCGGGCCCGCGAAGAGACCGTGCGGGGAGCGAGACCAATTCTTCCTGGCGTATCGGCGGGCGGCAACGAGCAATTGGCGCAGCTGACGGTAATCAGCCGGAATGACACGGATATCCCTGCCCAGTCCAGCACCGGATGACGCCACCTGTCCCGCCTGAACGGCGAGGACCAGCGAAAACACCTGGCCCGTCCCGGCCCTCCCGCAGGTGAGCGGGTCCCCACGCGGGGTGAAGTCGTCGATTGTCGGTGTCATCGGGTTGCATGGGGGTCATGGACAACCTGGAACTCCGCACTGAAGCAGATGCCGTCCTCGCCGAGCTCGTCGGTGATCCCGGAGGCCCTGCCCGGCTGCGGGAGGACCAGTGGCAGGCGGTGTCCGCGCTGGTCCAGGAGCGACGGCGGGCCCTGGTGGTGCAGCGCACCGGCTGGGGGAAGTCGGCCGTCTACTTCGTGGCCACCGCTCTGCTGCGGCGGCGCGGCTCGGGTCCCACGGTGATCATCTCCCCGCTGCTGGCCCTGATGCGCAACCAGGTCGAGTCCGCGGCACGGGCCGGCATCCGGGCGCGGACGATCAACTCGGCCAACCCGGAGGAGTGGGAAACGATCTACGGGGAGGTGGAGCGCGGCGAGACCGACGTCCTCCTCGTCAGCCCGGAGCGCCTCAACTCCGTGGACTTCCGGGACCAGGTGCTGCCGAAGCTCGCGGCCACGACCGGTCTGCTGGTGGTCGACGAGGCGCACTGCATCTCCGACTGGGGACACGACTTCCGGCCCGACTACCGCCGGCTGCGCACGATGCTCGCGGAGCTGCCGGCGGGCGTCCCGGTGCTGGCCACCACGGCCACGGCGAACGCGCGGGTGACCGCGGACGTCGCGGAGCAGCTGGGCACGGGCAGTGGTGACGCCCTGGTCCTGCGCGGGCCGCTGGACCGCAAGAGCCTGCGGCTGGGGGTGCTGGAACTGCCGAACGCGGCGCACCGGCTGGCGTGGCTGGGGGAGCGGCTGGGGGATCTGCCGGGTTCGGGGATCATCTACACGCTGACGGTGGCGGCGGCCGAGGAGGTCGCGGCGTTCCTGCGTCAGCGCGGCTATCCGGTGGCGTCCTACACGGGGAAGACGGAGAACGCCGACCGGTTGCAGGCCGAGGAGGATCTGCTCGCGAACCGGGTGAAGGCGCTGGTGGCGACGTCGGCGCTGGGCATGGGCTTCGACAAGCCGGACCTGGGGTTCGTCGTGCACCTGGGCTCGCCCTCGTCCCCGATCGCCTACTACCAGCAGGTGGGGCGCGCGGGGCGCGGCGTGGACCACGCGGATGTGCTGCTGCTCCCGGGCAAGGAGGACGAGGCGATCTGGGCGTATTTCGCGTCGGTCGGCTTCCCGCCCGAGGAGCAGGTGCGCCGCACCCTGGACGTACTGGAACAGGCGGGCCGTCCGCTGTCGCTGCCCGCGCTGGAACCACTGGTGGACCTCCGGCGCTCGCGCCTGGAGACGATGCTGAAGGTGCTCGACGTCGACGGGGCGGTCAAGCGGGTGAAGGGGGGCTGGACCGCGACGGGGCAGCCGTGGGCGTACGACGCGCAGCGGTACGCCTGGGTGGCCAAGCAGCGGGAGACCGAGCAGCAGGCCATGCGGGACTACGTGGCGACCACGGGGTGCCGGATGGAGTTCCTGCAGCGGCAGCTCGATGACGAGAAGGCGACCCCGTGCGGCCGCTGCGACAACTGCGCCGGGCCCTGGCTCGATCCCGCGGTCTCCTCGGCGGCTCTCGCGGCGGCGACGGGCGAACTGGACCGGCCGGGAGTCGAGGTCGAGCCCCGCAAGATGTGGCCGACCGGGCTCGCCGCGGTCGGCATGGACCTCAAGGGCCGCATTCCCGCGGGCCAGCAGGCGGTCACCGGGCGGGCGCTGGGCAGGCTGTCGGACATCGGCTGGGGCAACCGGCTGCGCCCGCTCCTGGCGGAGCAGGCGGCGGACGGGCGGGTGCCGGACGACGTCCTGAACGCCGTCGTGACCGTGCTGGCGGACTGGGCCCGTTCGCCGGGCGGCTGGGCGAGCGGCTCTCCCGACGCGGTGGCGCGGCCGGTGGGGGTCGTCTCGATGCCGTCCCGCACCCGCCCCCAGCTGGTCGGCTCCCTGGCCGAGGGTGTGGCCAGGGTGGGCAGGCTCCCGCTGCTGGGCAGCCTGGTCCACACCCCGGAAGCCGGCGAGTTCGCGGCCCACCGCAGCAACTCCGCCCAGCGACTGCGTTCCCTGGCCGCCTCCTTCGCCGTGCCAGACGAACTGGCCGCCGCCCTGGCCGGGGCCGCCGGCCCGGTCCTGCTCGTCGACGACTACTCCGACTCCGGCTGGACCCTGGCCGTGGGCGCGCGCCTCCTGAGCCAGAGCGGATCGGGTCCGGTGCTGCCGCTCGTCCTGGCCCTGGCCGGCTGAGGACCGGCGCCGACCGCGGCTCCCGGCTCGGGGGCCCCGGACCGGTCTCACCCCCTGTGGACAAGTTATCCACAGGGGGTCGCGGAAACCGTCCCGACGCGGGACGGTCATCCCATGAACAAGCACCACGAATCCACCGGTCCGTCCGATGAGCAGCAGATCACTTTGCGCGGCCCCGCCGAGCTGGCCGACGCACTCCCGTATCTCATGGGGTTCCATCCGAACGACAGCGTGGTCATGGTCGCGCTGCACGGCGGCCGGGGCCGTTTCGGCGGGCGTCTCAGGCTCGGTATCCCGCAGTCCGAGCAGGAATGGCCGTCGGTCGCCGAGCAGCTGGCCGAGTGCCTGATCAAAGGGAGCGAGCGGCGCGGCGGGCGCCCCGACGCGATCGTCGTCTTCCTCTGCCAGGAACCCGCCGAAGGGGAGACCGGCAGCCGGACCATGGAGCGGCTGCGGCCCTTCGCCCAGGGGCTGCGTACCGCCTGCGGGGCTCTGGACGTCCCCGTGCTCGAAGCGCTCTGCATCTCCGGCAACAGGTTCTGGTCCTACGTCTGCCCCGACGCCCGCTGCTGCCCGGCGGAGGGGAACCCGATGGCCGTGCCCGGCACCTCGGTGATGGCGGCGGCAGCGACGTATGCCGGTATCCAGGTGCGCGGATCGCTGCGGGAGATGGAGGCCCGGCTGGCACCCCGCACCGGCGCGGCGGGCCGGGAGCAGGAACAGGCCCTGGACGCGGCGGGGTCGGCGCTGGTGCCGAAGCTCCTCGACGAGGAGAGCCGCAAGGAGGTCGGCGGCACCACGCTGGAACTGGCCGGACGGCTCATGAGGCGCCTCGGCCGGGCACCGGCGGCGACACCCTCACTGGCCGACCTCAACGACGACCGGCTGATCAGTCACGAGGAGGCCGCCGCGGTGATCCTCGGCCTCCAGGACCGGGAGACCCGGGACAGGGCCGCGGAATGGATGGAAGGGCCCGAAGCGGAGTCCGCGCTGCGGCTGTGGCGGGCACTGGCACGGCGCTGCGTCACGCCGTACGAGGAGCACGCGGCGGCGCCGCTCGCGCTGGCGGGGTGGGTCTCGTGGTCGACGGGCGACGAGCCGGGGGCGCGGGTGGCGCTGGGCCTCGCGCTCCGGCTGGATCCCCGGTACACCTTCGCCCAGCTTCTGCACGAGGCCTGCAACCAGGGCCTCGATCCGGAGACGCTGCGGCGCTGCCTGCGCGGTGAGCGCGACACCCGGACGGCGGCGCGCGACACGGCGCAGGACACGGGGGCCGTGCGGCGCGACACCCGGACGGTACGGCGTGGCCACGGTGCGGGACGGGTCGCGGGGGCCCGTTCCGCCCGGGCGCAGGCGGCCGGGCGGCGGCGGACGCGGCCCCGGGCCGTCCGGTCGGGCGCCGCCGCCGGCCGCCGCCGGGCCGGGCAGTCGCGGAACCAGGGCCGCCGCGCGACCCGGACCGGCCGATGAGAGCGGCGTGGCGCCGGACAGCCGGAGGTGGCCGGCGACCGGGGTACGGGTCGCCGGTGGCCACCCCGTCGCCGACCGGTCCGGGCCCGGGGGAAGCCTGTCCGGAAGGCGCCGGGACCCGTGAAGAGGCATCACGAAGGGAGTGTTTATCGTCAGGCAGACGACTATGATCACGGCATGCCGCCCTACGACCCGTCGACCTTCCCGCCCTTCGCTGTCACCGTCGACCTGGTTGTGCTCACGGTGCGCCGTCATGCGCTCTGTGCGCTGGTGGTACGCCGAGGTGAGACGCCGTTCCAGGGCAGGTGGGCGCTGCCCGGCGGCTTCGTCAAAGCCGATGAGGACCTCGGCGCCGCGGCGGCGCGCGAACTCGTCGAGGAGACCGGGCTGTGCGCGCACGACCCGGCGACCCCGTCGGTCGGCAACGGCGCACATCTCGAACAGCTCGCCACGTACGGAGCGCCCGAGCGCGATCCCCGGATGAGGGTCGTCAGCGTCGCCCATCTCGCGCTGGCGCCCGATCTGCCGGCTCCGCGTGCGGGCGGCGACGCGAACAGTGCGCGCTGGGCGCCTGTCGAGGACCTTCTCGGGCCGGAAGGGGGCTACGGGCGCGAGGGCGAGCGGCAGGCCCCGCTGGCCTTCGACCACGCCCAGATCCTCGCCGACGGTGTGGAGCGGGCCCGTTCCAAGATCGAGTACTCCTCGCTGGCCACCGCGTTCTGCCCGCCCTCGTTCACGGTCGGCGAGCTGCGCCGGGTGTACGAGGCGGTGTGGGGCGTGGTGCTCGACCCGAGGAACTTCCATCGCAAGGTGACGGGCACGCCCGGCTTCCTGGTGCCTGCCGGGGGGACGACCACCCGTCAGGGCGGCCGCCCCGCCCAGCTGTTCCGGTCGGGTTCGGCCACGGTGCTGAATCCGCCGATGCTGCGGCCCGAGGTCTGAGCCCGAGGTCCGAGCCCGAGGCCTGAGCCCGAGGTCTGGGCACCCGGGAGCGGCCGGCCGGCTGAGGGCGGTCGTCGACGCCCACACCGGGGCCGAGCCCGCTGATGCTGGGGGCTGAGGTCCGAGCCCGAGATCCGTGCTGCCTGGGATCCGGACCCGAGGTGGCGCTCCCGGTGCTCCTGACGCTCTGACAGATGTCCGGAACGCCGTAGGTTCGGCATTGCGCGAAAAGTCTGATATGTCGGGTTATCGTGCTGCGGTACCTTCTGCCGCCGAGCGGTCTCACCTTCTGCGAGAGAAGCGATGCTCCAGGCCATCGGACTCACCAGCGCCCGCCACCGCGGACTTCCGCCCGCCGTGGACGACCTCACGTTCGAAGCCGGATCCGGCTGCGTCACCGCCCTGCTGGGCCCGCCGGGTTCCGGCAAGACCGCGGCCCTGCGCCTCATGCTCGAACTCGAACCGGGGCGAGGTGTCACCTACTTCCGCGGCAGACCCCTGCACCGGGTGGCGCATCCGGCCCGGGAGGTGGGGGTGCTGCTCGGGGACGTACCGGGGCACCCCGCCCGCACCGCCCGCGGCCAGCTCCGCATGCTCTGCGCCGCGACCGGAATGCCCGCGTCCCGGGCCGACGAACTGCTCGACGCCGTCGGTCTCTCCGGGCTGGGGGACCAGCGCATCGGCACGCTCTCCCTGGGCATGGACCGCAGGCTGGCACTCGCCTGCGCACTGCTCGGCGATCCGCACACGCTGATCCTGGACGAACCCGCGGAGGGCCTCACCTCGCGGGAGGCCGACTGGCTGCACGGCATGCTCGGGTCCCATGCCGATCGGGGCGGCACCGTCCTGTACACCACGCACGACGCCAAGAGGGCGGCCCGGTCGGCCGGTCATGTGGTGACCATCGACGCCGGCCGTCTGGTCGCCGATCAGAGCGTCGCCGACTTCTCCCGCACCCGCCTGCGGCCCCGCGTCGCGGTCCGCTCCCCGCACGCCGCCCGCCTCGCCGCGATCGTCAGCCGTGAGGCGCGGGCCGACCGGCGCTCCGTCGAAGTGGTCACCGAGGCGAGCAGCAGCCGGCTCTCCGTCTACGGCAGCAGCTGCGCGGAGATCGGGGACACGGCATTCCGCCATGGGCTGCCCGTGCATCAGCTCGCCGACGAGATCGGTGACACGTCCCCCGAGGCGGGCCCCGGCCCCGGCCCCGACGCCGCCGCCCCCGCCCCCCGCCTCGAATCCTCCGCCGCGCCGCCTCCCTCACCCCTCTCCGAACCGCTCCCGGTGGCGGGGGCCGGCGAGGGCGAGGGGCAGCTGCCGCCGCGGATCCGGCGCCGTCCGGCCCGTGGCCCGCTGCGCCCGGTGCGTTACGAACTGCGCCGCCTCTTCGGTGTCAGGACCACGACGCTGATCATCGCCGTGGCTCTCGTCGCCTCGGCGGCGCTGTCCGTCCTGCTCGGCCGCAACGGCGGCACCCCGTTGCCGAACGTACTGGCCGCCTGGCCCTCGCTGCTGCCGCTGCCGCCCGCCGCGCTCGGCGCCGGACTGCTCGGTGCCCTCTCCTTCGGTGACGAGTTCCGCTACCCCGCGCTCGCCGCAGGGCGCGGCACCGTCCCCCGACGGCTCGGGCTGCTCCTCGCCAAGCTGGCGGTTTCGGCGGGCGTCGCGCTGGTGCTGGCGCTCCTGGTCGTGCTGGCGTCGGCGGAGTCCCTCCGCCTCGTGTACGGCGGGGACTTGGTCAAGGTCCCTTCGAACGCGGTTTCACTGGCCGTGAGTTGGTCGGGGCTGACCGTCGGCTGCGCCTGGGCCGGCCTGCTGGCCGCCGGGATCTTCCGTGTGACGGCGGCGGGTGTCGCCGCCGTACTCGCCGTTCCCGTCCTGATGGTCCCGCTCATCGAGTCGATGCCGAAGGCGCCGACCGCCCGTTCGATGAGCGGACTTCCGGGCCGGCTGAGGGAACTGGCCTGGCTGCAGTGGCCGCACGAGGCGGACCGGTGGGTGGCTGCCGCGGTGCGGGTCGTGGCGCACCCGGTGGGCGCGGCGCTGACGCTGTCGTTGTCGGTCCTTGTCTGCGCGTATCTGTTCATGACCCTTCGCGGCAGAGTGCGTTGGTGATCGCGGAAGGGAACTTGAGTACGCAGAGATCCACAACTCCATTGAAAATGCCCGCTTTGTACCAGTAAGTCGTCAATTGTGAGGCGGGTGCCGATCACCCTTTCGTGTGCTTTTCACCAAAGACCTCAAGGGGTGGCTGAGCCGCGCCGACAAAGGATGCGTGAGTACCCTTGCGCACACCACGATGACCGCCGCCCGCTCCGCCGACTCCGGCCTCGCCGGCCCGGGCGAACTCGACCGATATACCTACGCGGAGGCGCCGGCCGGCGAGCGTGCCGCCGCCCGGTCCTGGGGCGGTTCCGATACCGAGCTCGGCCGGGTGGGCCGACGGGGATCGGCCAGCCGGGGCCGCGGCCTGCACGGTCAACTTGTTCAGCAGCTCGGTCAGATGATCGTTTCCGGTGACCTCGGTGCCGACCGGCCCCTCGTGCCGGAGGAGATCGGTCAGCGATTCGAGGTCTCCCGCACCGTCGTCCGGGAGTCGTTGCGTGTCCTGGAGGCCAAGGGCCTGGTCAGCGCCCGGCCCAATGTGGGTACCCGGGTCAGGCCGGTCAGTGACTGGAACCTGCTCGATCCCGACATCATCGAATGGCGCGCCTTCGGCCCGCAGCGCGACGACCAGCGCCGCGAGCTCGGTGAGCTGCGCTGGACGATCGAGCCGCTGGCCGCCCGGCTGGCCGCGGGCCACGGGCGTGAGGACCTTCAGCAGCGGCTCGGCGACATGGTCGAGATCATGGGGCACGCGCTCGGGCAGGGCGACGTGATCACCTGCGCCCGGGCCGACGCGGAGTTCCACTCCCTGCTCATCCAGGCCGCGGGCAACCGCATGCTGGAGCACCTCTCCGGCATCGTCTCCGCCGCGCTCCAGGTCTCGGGCGCCCCGGTGACCGGTTGTGACCGTCCCAACGAGGCATCCCTCGGTCACCACGCGCGCATCGTCGAGGCCCTGGCGTCCGGCGACTCCGCGGGCGCCGAGGCTGCCATGCGTCAGCTGCTCGTGGCCCAGCCCGGAGTCGTACCGGCGCCGCGCGAGCACTGAGCGCGGCGCGGTCAGGGTGTACGAGCCATGTGTCGCCGGACCCTCGTGGTCCGGCGGCACAATTGTGGAGAGATGTCACCACTGATCTGGTTCGTCGCAAATGAGGTGTGACTCGGGCCACGCGGATTGGGCGTAACACTCCTCGAAACAGCGCGATGACTTAAGAGGTGACCGCCGCGGAAGGAATACAGCAGCCATTCAGTGCGCTGTGCAGTTCTGAGGCCTAGCCCGCGCCGTCGGTACATTCCCAGCCCGACGGTCGTCGGTTCCAGCCCTCTCAGGGCCGGGCCGGAAGCCGTTTCCATCGTTCCGAGAGGTTGTTCGTGTCGGCCAGCACATCCCGTACGCTCCCGCCGGAGATCGCCGAGTCCGAATCTGTCATGGCGCTCATCGAGCGGGGAAAGGCTGATGGGCAGATCGCCGGCGACGACGTGCGTCGGGCCTTCGAGGCTGACCAGATTCCGCCAACCCAGTGGAAGAACGTTCTGCGCAGCCTCAACCAGATCCTCGAGGAAGAGGGTGTGACGCTGATGGTCAGTGCCGCGGAGCCGTCGAAGCGCGCCCGCAAGAGCGTCGCAGCGAAGAGCCCGGTCAAGCGCACCGCCACCAAGACCGTCGCGGCCAAGACGACCGTGACGCGGACCGTCGCGGCCACCGCCGCCCCATCGGCCGAGACCGTGGACGCCGTGGCCGATGACGCCGCCGCGGCCGCGCCCGCCAAGAAGGCCGCAGCCAAGAAGACGGCTGCCAAGAAGACCGCCGTGAAGAAGACGGCGGCGAAGAAGACCGCGTCGAAGAAGGCCGGCAAGCAGGACGACGAGGTCCTCGACGGCGACGACGCGGCCGAGGAAGTCAAGTCCGGCAAGGGTGAGGAAGAGGAGGGCGAGGGCGAGAACAAGGGCTTCGTCCTCTCCGACGACGACGAGGACGACGCACCTGCGCAGCAGGTCGCCGTCGCCGGCGCCACGGCCGACCCGGTCAAGGACTACCTGAAGCAGATCGGCAAGGTCCCGCTCCTCAACGCCGAGCAGGAGGTCGAGCTCGCCAAGCGCATCGAGGCGGGCCTGTTCGCCGAGGACAAGCTGGCGAACGCCGACAAGCTCGCTCCCAAGCTCAAGCGTGAGCTGGAGATCATCGCCGAGGACGGCCGCCGCGCCAAGAACCACCTGCTGGAGGCCAACCTCCGTCTCGTGGTCTCGCTGGCCAAGCGCTACACCGGCCGCGGCATGCTCTTCCTGGACCTGATCCAGGAGGGCAACCTCGGTCTGATCCGCGCGGTCGAGAAGTTCGACTACACCAAGGGCTACAAGTTCTCCACGTACGCCACCTGGTGGATCCGTCAGGCGATCACCCGCGCCATGGCCGACCAGGCCCGCACCATCCGTATCCCGGTGCACATGGTCGAGGTCATCAACAAGCTCGCGCGTGTGCAGCGTCAGATGCTCCAGGACCTGGGCCGTGAGCCCACCCCGGAGGAGCTGGCCAAGGAACTCGACATGACCCCCGAGAAGGTCATCGAGGTCCAGAAGTACGGTCGCGAGCCGATCTCCCTCCACACCCCCCTGGGTGAGGACGGCGACAGCGAGTTCGGTGACCTGATCGAGGACTCCGAGGCGGTCGTCCCGGCGGACGCGGTCAGCTTCACGCTTCTGCAGGAGCAGCTGCACTCGGTGCTCGACACGCTGTCCGAGCGTGAGGCGGGCGTGGTCTCCATGCGCTTCGGCCTCACCGACGGACAGCCGAAGACGCTGGACGAGATCGGCAAGGTCTACGGCGTGACGCGTGAGCGCATCCGTCAGATCGAGTCGAAGACCATGTCGAAGCTGCGCCACCCGTCGCGTTCGCAGGTGCTGCGCGACTACCTCGACTAGGCCGCCGTCCCGACCGGCACATCGGCCGAGGGCCCGGATCCCCCAGGGGATCCGGGCCCTCGGCCGTTTCCGGTGCGGGCGGGCGCCGCCGATTTCGCGCGGGTGCGGGTTGGTGACAGCGGAATGACTCTGGGTAGGCAAGGTCCATCACAGAGTCAGGAGCACACATGTCCCGTACCGTCGTCCGCGCCATGACCGGGGCGCTCGCCCTCACTGCCGCAGCGGCAGTGATACCGCTCGGATCCCCTGCCGCGGCAGTCGCGGACAGCATCGTCATCGGAGGCCAGCCCGCGCACGTCAAGGACAGTCCCTGGGTGGTGGCCCTCTCCAGCCGTGACCGGTTCGGAGGTACCCGGGCCGGTCAGTTCTGCGGCGCCGTGGTGGTGGAGCCGAAGAAGGCGATCACGGCCGCGCACTGTCTGACCCGGGAGGCGCTGGGTGTCGATGTCGGCCAGGTCCGCGATCTGCGGATCATCTCCGGCCGCGACGAGCTGAACGGCACCGACGGCAAGGAGATCGCGGTGAGCGGCACCTGGGTCAATCCCGGTTTCGACGCCACCACGAACAGCGGTGACGTCGCCGTGCTCACTCTCGCCGAGGCGCTGCCCGAACAGAGCGTGATCCCCATGGCGCCGGCCGGTGACTCCGCGTACGACTCCGGGACCGCGGCGGTCGTCTACGGCTGGGGTGACACGACCGGCAACGGTGACTACGCGACGTCACTCAGGTCCGCGAAGGTGACCGTGCTGCCGGACAGCTCGTGCGAGCAGGCCTACCCGGGGGGCGGGAACGGCACGTACGAGGCCTCAGCGATGCTCTGCGCGGGCGAACCCGAGGGAGGGTACGACGCCTGCCAGGGAGACAGTGGAGGGCCCCTGGTGGCCCAGGGGAGGCTCGTCGGCCTCGTGTCCTGGGGGAGCGGGTGCGGCCGCGCGGGCAGCCCTGGCGTCTACACGCGGATCTCCGCGGCCATCGAGTGGATGAAGGACGCTGACTGACCGGACGCTTCCGCGGGTACGAGAACGGGCGGCTCCCCTTGTGGGGAGCCGCCCGTCGGCCGGTCGGGACCGGCCCCTGGCTCGTCGTGGATGCGAGGTGTCAGTGTTGTTCCTCTTCGGCGGCTTGGGCCTGCACGGCTGTCAGCCGGTCCGTCTCATCCTGTATTTCCGCGGCGATCTTCTTGAGTTCCGGCTCGAACTTGCGACCGTGGTGGGCGCAGAAGAGCAGTTCACCGCCGCTGATCAGGACGACGCGCAGGTATGCCTGGGCGCCGCAACGGTCACAGCGGTCTGCTGCGGTCAGCGGGCTCGCGGGGGTCAGAACAGTAGTCACGTCGCCTCTTCTCTAGCTCGACGAGCTGTCGTACCAGGGTCAACATCCAACCAGGCCGAAAACGTTCCCGCTCGTGGCATTTCTTCGAAACTTCTTCTCAGGATGGCTGTCTGTTGCCGGTTCGCGGCGAATGTGCCGTATTGCGTGGCGCTACGGTTTCGCGTTGCTCTCGGTCGGTCCCGCCGGCTGGCTTGCCGGTTGTTCATGAGGACGTGCCCGGAGCCTAAATGGTTCATGCCTGGAAGGGAACGTGATGTGCGCGTCACTCCAAGGAGGGATCGAACGTGTATGCGAGGCTGGACTAGTGTGAGCGTTCTCCGAGGGTGGCGTTACACCCGCTCTACCAGGCCTCGGTACCCTCTCAGCGGCGACCGAAGCCGAGCCCGTTACCCACTGGGCCCCAAATGAAATTCAGCGAGGAGCGAACCGCGTGACCGCCGATACGTCCGTGCCGTCCACTGCGCTGCTGACCGGAGCAGACCGAGACGGTTCCAACTACACCGCGCGGCACCTGCTCGTACTCGAGGGGCTCGAAGCGGTTCGCAAGCGCCCCGGCATGTACATCGGGTCCACCGACAGCCGCGGCCTCATGCACTGCCTCTGGGAGATCATCGACAACTCCGTCGACGAGGCCCTCGGCGGGTACTGCGATCACATCGAGGTCATCCTCCACGACGACAACTCCGTCGAGGTCCGTGACAACGGCCGCGGCATCCCCGTCGACGTGGAGCCCAAGACCGGCCTGTCCGGCATCGAGGTCGTGATGACCAAGCTGCACGCCGGAGGCAAGTTCGGCGGCGGCTCCTACGCCGCGTCCGGCGGCCTGCACGGCGTCGGCGCCTCCGTGGTGAACGCCCTGTCCGCCCGGCTGGACGTCGAGGTCGACCGCAACAGCGCGACCCACATGATCAGCTTCCGGCGCGGTGTTCCGGGCATGTTCACCGAGCAGGGCCCGGACAGCCCCTTCGACCCGGCCAACGGGCTGCTCAAGGGCAAGCGGGTCCCGAAGGCGCGCACCGGGACGAGGGTGCGTTACTGGGCCGACCGGCAGATCTTCCTCAAAGACGCCAAGCTCAATCTGGAGACGCTCTACCAGCGGGCCCGCCAGACCGCCTTCCTCGTCCCCGGCCTCACCATCGTCGTCCGCGACGAGCGCGGCCTGGACGGCGAGGGCAAGACGGAGGAGACGTTCCGCTTCGACGGCGGCATCAGCGAGTTCTGCGAGTACCTCGCCCAGGACAAGGCCGTCTGCGACGTCCTGCGCCTGACGGGGCAGGGTACGTTCAAGGAGACCGTGCCCGTACTCGACGACCGCGGCCACATGACGGCGACCGAGGTCACCCGGGAGCTGGTCGTCGACATCGCGATGCGCTGGGGCACCGGCTACGACACCAATCTCAAGTCCTTCGTCAACATCATCGCCACCCCCAAGGGTGGTACGCATGTGTCCGGATTCGAACGCTCCGTGACCAAGACGGTCAACGAGGTCCTCCGCTCCGCGAAGATCCTGCGCGTCGCCGAGGACGACATCGTCAAGGACGATGCGCTGGAGGGTCTCACCGCGGTGGTGACCGTACGGCTGGCGGAGCCGCAGTTCGAGGGGCAGACCAAGGAGGTGCTCGGCACCTCGGCGGCCAACCGGATCGTCGCCAACGTCGTGGCCAAGGAGCTCAAGGCGTTCCTGACCTCGACCAAGCGGGACGCCAAGGCGCAGGCCAGGGCGGTCCTGGAGAAGGCGGTGGCAGCCGCCAGGACCCGGATCGCCGCCCGCCAGCACAAGGACGCGCAGCGCCGCAAGACGGCTCTGGAGTCCTCCTCCCTGCCCGCGAAGCTCGCCGACTGCCGCAGCGACGACGTCGAGCGCAGCGAGCTGTTCATCGTGGAGGGCGACTCCGCGCTCGGCACCGCCAAGCTGGCCCGGAACAGCGAGTTCCAGGCACTGCTGCCGATCCGGGGCAAGATCCTCAACGTTCAGAAGGCATCCGTCTCCGACATGCTGAAGAACGCCGAGTGCGGTGCGATCATCCAGGTCATAGGAGCCGGGTCCGGGCGGACCTTCGACATCGACGCCGCCCGCTACGGCAAGATCGTGCTCCTGGTCGACGCCGATGTGGACGGCGCCCACATCCGCATCCTGCTGCTGACGCTGTTCCAGCGCTACATGCGGCCCATGGTCGAGGCGGGACGGGTCTTCGCCGCGGTGCCCCCGCTGCACCGGATCGAGCTGGTCCAGCCGAAGAAGGGCCAGGACAAGTACATCTACACGTACTCGGACAACGAGCTGCGCCAGCGGCTGCTGGAGCTCCAGCGGAAGAACGTCCGGTACAAGGACTCGATCCAGCGCTACAAGGGTCTGGGCGAGATGGACGCCGACCAGCTCGCGGAGACGACGATGGATCCGCGTCACCGCACGCTGCGGCGGATCAACATCGGCGACCTGGAGTCGTCCGAGAAGGTCTTCGACCTGCTGATGGGCAACGAGGTGGCCCCCCGCAAGGAGTTCATCACCAGCTCCGCGGCCACGCTGGACCGCTCGCGCATCGACGTCTGAGTCCGAGGCGCAGGGGCCGGGATCCGGACCCCGCTGTCCCACCGAGCCGTTGTCTCCACCCACGGGTGGAGACAACGGCTCCACCCGTGATCCACCCCTGAGCCGATCCCCTGACCTGGCCCTTTCCGTAGCGTCGAAGTGACAGAACTTCCCGCAACCCGGAGGCGCCCATGTCCGGTCTCGTCAACCTGCTCGTGATCGTCGCGGTCATCGGCTTCGTCGTGGTCCGTCAGTGCTCGGCGCAGCAGATCTCGGGAGACCGGCGCTGGTGGGTCCTGCCGGGTGTCCTGCTCGTGATGGCCCTGCGTGAGCCCGGACTGGTGGATCCGCGTCACGAGGCGCTGTCCGTCATCGTCCTGGGTGCGGAGCTGGCCGTGGGCCTGGTCACCGGGGCCGGCTGGGGGTGGACCGCCCGGCTCTGGCGCGCGGAGGACGGGACGCTCTGGAGCAAGGGCACCAAGGCGACCGTGTACGTCTGGACCGGAGGCCTGATCCTGCGAGCGGCTCTGTACGGGCTCGCCGCGGCGCTGGGCATACATCAGGGCGGCCCCGCCCTGATGATGGCTCTCGCGGTCACCCTGCTGGTCCGCAGCGGTGTGCTGGCCCGGCGGGCCGGGGAGATACCGCGGTCGTACCGTGGCCCGGGCGACGGTGGACCGGCCGGCCGCCGTTCCGCCGGCCGTGTGCCGTTCCGGCCGGCCGGAAAGGACCGCGTGTGACACCCGCTGCCTGGACCAGCTGGCCGTCGAGGGAGGCCCTCGCACGGGAGAGGCGCACCCGCGCACGCGCCGTGATCGGCTGGTCCGTGCGGGCCGGGCTGCTCACCGTGATGCTCTGGGGGACCTTCAGCGGCGGGCTGTTCGGCCCGTGGGAGACCGTGGTCGGTCTGGCCGGGGTGGCGGGATGCGCGGCGGCCGCCGTGGCCTTCTTCCGGACCAGCCTGGAGAACCGGCTGTGGCCCTCGCTCGGGCTGCTCGCCCTGCTGATGCTCGCGGCCTTCGGAGCGCAGCAGGCAGGAGCCGGCGTGCCCGCCGCGGTGATCTGGTGCGGCTGCGCCGTCACCGCGCTGGAGCGGCTCCCGCTCTCGGCGGGCGTTCCGGCCACGGCGGCGGCGCTCGGGGCATACGCCGCCGTGAACACCGACGGCTGGCTGAACACGGCCCTGACCACGGCCGGGCTCTGTCTCGGGGGGTACGTGCTGCGGCTGGACGCCGAGGCCCGTGGAAGCGCACAGCGGCTGCTCGCCCAGGAGCGGGCGGCCAGGGTGGCGGAGGCCGAGACGGCGGCGCTGGACGAGCGCTCCAGGATCGCCAGGGAGATCCATGACGTGCTCGCGCACAGCCTCTCCGCACAGCTGGTGCACCTGGAGGCGGCGCGGCTGCTGATCGAGAGGGAGCCCGAGGGGGAGTTCCGGGACCAGGTGCTGCAGCGGGTGGTCGCCGCCCGCTCCATGGCCCGTGAGGGCCTCGCGGAGACCCGTCAGGCGCTGTCGGCCCTGCGCGGCGAGGTGTCGCCGGTGGAGGAGTTCCTGCGGCAGCTGGTGGCGGCGGAGCCGGCCGAGGTCCGGGTGGAGGGGGAGCAGCGGACGCTGACCGCCGAGGCGTCGCAGGCGGTGCGGCGGGTGGCGCAGGAGGCGCTGACCAACGTGCGCAAGCACGCACCGGGGGCCAGGGTGCTGATCAGGCTGGAGTACCTGCCGGACGTGATCGCCCTGGAGGTCAGCGATTCGGGTGGAACCGGTGCCGGCGGCGAGCTGGCTGTCAGTGGCTCCGGCTACGGTCTGCTGGGGATGCGGGAGCGCGCCGAACTGCTGGGCGGAACGCTGGAGGCCGGTCCCGGCGAGGAGGGGTTCGTGGTGAGTCTGCGGGTGCCCGCGTGAGCGCGCGGGTGATCGTCGCCGACGATCAGTCGGTGGTGCGCGAGGGAATCGTCATGCTGCTGGGCCTGCTGCCCGGGATCGAGGTGGTCGGCGCGGCCAGGGACGGGGAGGAGGCCGTCGCCCTGGTGGCCGAACTCGCCCCGGACGTCGTCCTGATGGACCTGAGAATGCCCCGCTGCGACGGCGTGGAGGCGACGCGCCGTATCCGCAGGGACCATCCCGGCACCCAGGTCGTGGTGCTGACGACGTTCGCCGACGACGATTCGCTCTTCCCCGCGCTCCGGGCGGGGGCCCGGGGCTACCTCACCAAGGACGCCGGGGGCGACGAGATCGTGCGGGCCATCGAGGCGGTGCTCTCGGGCGAGGCGGGTCTGTCGCCCGCCATCCAGCGCCGTCTGCTGGAGCAGGTCACCACCGGGCCGCTGCCGTCCGCGGGAGGCGCCGAGGCCGAGCTCCCCGACGGGATGACGCCACGTGAGGCCGAGGTGCTGGTGCTGATCGCCGAAGGGATGTCCAACACGGAGATCGCCCGGCGTCTGCACATCTCGCAGGCCACCGTGAAGAGCCACATCAACAACCTCTTCGCCAAGGCGGGACTGCGCGACCGGGCCCAGGCGGTCCGTTACGCGTACGTTCGAGGACTCGCACAGCCGCCCGGCACATCCTTCACCTGAAGAGGTGAAGTCCGGGGAATGAAGTGCCCGGGATCTTCCCGATCTGCCCATTCTTGGGTACGCGGCCGAAGTGGTCCGTGGACAAGGGGAGTTGTTCGGTGGAGAAGGAAGCAGGGCGCGAGGCCGCGGCGACGCGACTCGAAGACCCGTGGTACGACGCGCTGGCCTCCGGATGGGGGGAACTCGACGGCACGGGCAGCTTCGCGCCCGCCGCCGCGCCCGGCCCCGCGGAGTCCCGGCGCGGCCCCAGCGCGGCCGAGATCTATCTGGAGGTGCAGCGCAGCGAGGCCTTCCAGGAGGTGCGCCGCCGCTACCGGCGGTTCGTCGTCCCCGCCTCCCTCGCCTTCCTCGTCTGGTATCTCGCCTACGTCGTCACGGCGGTCACCGCGCCCGGTCTGATGGCCCGTCCGGTGGCGGGGGCGGTCAACGTCGCCATGGTCGCGGGACTCGGGCAGTTCCTCACCACGTTCCTGCTCACCGGGGCCTACGCGCGGCACGCGCGGCTGCGCAGGGACCGGGCCGCGCTCGATCTGCGCTGGGACACGCAGGAGATGACGCGGGGGATCGTGCGTTGAGCGGGAACCACCAGACCCTGGCGCTGCTGCTGTTCAGTGCCTTCATCGCCGTGACGCTCGGCATCACCACCTGGGTGAGCCGCAACCGGCACGGTTCGGCGGAGGAGTTCTACGCCGGCGGCCGGCTGTTCTCCCCCATGGAGAACGGTTTCGCCATCGCCGGCGACTACATGTCGGCCGCCTCGTTCCTCGGCATCTCCGGACTCATCGCCCTCTTCGGCTACGACGGCATGCTCTACTCGGTCGGCTTCCTCGTCGCGTGGCTCGTCGTGCTGCTGCTGGTCGCGGAACTCGTGCGCAACTGCGGCCGGTTCACCCTCGCCGACGTGGTCGCGGCGCGGATGGCGGAGCGCCCGGTCCGGATCGCGGCGGGGACCTCGTCCGTCACCGTCTCCGTGCTCTACCTGGTGGCGCAGATGGTGGGGGCGGGCAGCCTCGTCGCCCTGCTCCTCGGCGGGACGAGCGGCGCCGCACGCTCCTGGACGGTCATCGGGGTCGGCGCCCTCATGGTGGTCTACGTGTCGCTCGGCGGCATGCGCGCCACCACCTGGATCCAGATCGTCAAGGCCGTCCTGCTGATGGTGGGCACCGTGGTGCTCACCGTGCTGGTCCTCGTCCACTTCCACGGCAACGTGAACGAGTTGCTCAACTCGGCCGCCGACCGGAGCGGTTACGGCAAGGAGTTCCTCTCACCCGGCCTCCGCTACGGCGGGAGCTGGACGGCGCGCTTCGACTTCATCAGTCTGGGACTGGCCCTGGTGCTCGGCACGGCGGGCCTTCCGCACATCCTGTCGCGCTTCTACACCGTGCCCACCGCCCGCGCCGCCCGCCGGTCGGTCGTCTGGTCCATCGGCCTCATCGGCAGCTTCTACCTGATGACGATCGTCCTCGGCTTCGGAGCGGCCGCGCTGGTCGGCTCGGCCGACGTACGGGAGTCGAACCCCGCCGGGAACACGGCGGTTCCGCTGCTCGCCCTGGTCCTGGGCGGCGGCGAGGGATCGACCGGCGGGACGATTCTGTTCGCCGTGGTCGCCGCCGTGGCCTTCGCGACCATCCTCGCGGTCGTCGCCGGCATCACCCTCGCCTCGTCCGCGTCCGTCGCCCACGATCTCTACGCCTCGCTCAGGCGACCCGGCTCCCGGGAGCACAGCGAGGTCGCCGTGGCCAGGGTCGCCGCGGCGGGCATCGGGGTGGTCGCCATCGGGCTGGGCCTGCTCGCCCAGGACCTCAACGTGGCGTTCCTGGTGGGCCTGGCGTTCGCGGTCGCCGCCTCCGCGAACCTGCCGGTGCTGCTCTTCTCGCTGTTCTGGCGGAAGTTCACCACGCGCGGCGCGGTCTGGTCGGTCTACGGCGGTCTCATCCCCGCCGTCCTGCTCGTCCTGCTCTCCCCGGTCGTCTCGGGCAGCCCCACCTCGCTCTTCCCGGGCGTGGACTTCCAGCTCTTCCCCCTGGAGAACCCCGGCCTGGTCTCCATCCCGCTGGGCTTCCTGGCCGGCTGGATCGGCACGGTCACCTCGGCCGAGCCGCCCGACGAGGCCAAGTACGCGGAGACCGAGGTACGTGCGTTCACCGGAGCCGGCGCGGTGTGACGGGTGCGGGGTGACAGGCGACGCGTGACGGCAGGGGGCCGGCCCCCTGCCCCGCCTCACCAGGCCGTGGCAAGCCAGGCGGCCGCCGCGGCGAGCACGATGAGCGCGGCGTTGAGCCCGGTCTCCCTGACCTCGCTGCGGGACAGGTGCAGGGCGGTCGCCAGCACCTGGAGCACGAGCAGGCCCAGCGCCGCCGCCACCGCGAGGGCGGGCGCGATCCCCGTGAGCGGCGGCAGCACCAGACCGGCGGCACCGAGGATCTCGACGGCGCCGATGACCCGGACCAGCCACATCGGGACCGTGTCCACCCAGCCCATCATCGGCGCCAGCCGTTCCTGGCTCTGCACGGCCTTCTTGCCACCCGCGTACAGGTAGAAGGCCGCCAGGAGCCCGGCGACGATCCAGTAGGCGATCTCCATGTTCGTGTCCTCCGTCATGGTGACGACTTGTAAGCAGGCACATAGTCGGTGACTATCGGAACGCTTACAAAAGGCACACAGGTGTGCCTTGCGAACAGAGGACGCCCATGTCGAAGTACCGCCACAGCTGCCTCATCCGCGGCGACGGAGGCCGGGCGGTCCGCGGCATCCTGGACCGCATCGGCGACAAGTGGACCCTGCTCGTCGTGGCCACGCTCGACGGCGAACGCATGCGCTTCACCGAACTCCAGCAGCGCATCCCCGGCATCTCGCAGCGCATGCTCACCCGCACCGTCCGGAACCTGGAGCGCGACGGACTGGTGTCGCGCACGGTGTTCCCCGAGGTCCCGCCGCGGGTCGAGTACGAACTCACCGCGAGGGGACGCACCCTGATCGAGCCGGCCGTGAAGCTGGCCGAGTGGGCCGTCGACCACAACGCCGGCATCGAGCTGAGCCAGTCGTCCTACGACTCGGAGCACCCCCGCCCGTAAGGCGGGAGGAGCACGGTCACGTCCCGCCGGTGACCCACGCGTAGCGGTGCTCGGGGCGGCCCGTCTCGCCGTAGCGCAGGGTCAGCCGGACGCGGCCGGAGCGTTCCAGCAGCTTCAGATAGCGCTGGGCGGTCTGGCGGCTCATCCCGGCGCTCTCCGCGACCTCCTGGGCGGAGAGCGGGCCGTCGGAGCCGCGGAGCGCCGTGCGGACGAGTTCCGCCGTCGTGGCCGAGTGCCCCTTGGGCAGATCGGGCTCGCCCGCCGTCCACAGAGCGCCGAAGAGCCGGTCCACGTCCCCCTGCTCGGCCTCGCCGCCGCCCTCCAGGGTGTGCCGCAGCGCCGCGTACGCCTCCAGCTTGGTCCGCAGCCCCGCGTACGTGAACGGCTTCACCAGGTACTGCAGGGCCCCCTGGCGCATGGCCTCCTGGACCGTGGCGACGTCGCGCGCCGCAGTCACCATGATCACGTCCGTGCGGTGGCCGAGGCCGCGCAGCTCCCGCACCACCGCCAGCCCGCTGCGGTCCGGCATGTAGTGGTCCAGCAGGATCAGGTCCACCGGCCCGTTCTCGACCGCGAGGAGCGCGTCGGCGGCGCAATGCGCCTGGGCGGCCACCCGGAATCCGGGCACCTTGGAGACGTAGGCCGCGTTGATCCGCGCGACCCGGACGTCGTCGTCCACGACCAGGACCTCGATCACCGTGCCGCTCCCGCCCTGTCGGATTCCGCCTCGGTCATGGCCTCGGGGAGCACGACGGTGAATTCGGCCCCGCCCTCGTCCGCCGTGTCCACCGCCACGCTGCCGCCCTGGCGCTCGGCCAGCCGTCGTACCAGCGCGAGCCCGAGGCCGCGCCTGCCGTGCGCCGGGAGCTCCTTGGTCGACCAGCCCTCCGTGAAGATCGATCCACGCTGTGCGGGCGGGACACCGGGACCGCTGTCGCGGACCCGCAGCACCACCGTACGGCCCTCGGTCCGCAGCCCGACCTCGACCAGGGCGCCGTCCGATCCGGCGGCCGCGTCCAGCGCGTTGTCGACCAGGTTGCCGACGACCGTCACCAGCCCGCGGGGGTCGACGAGCCGGTCGGGGAGAAGCGTGCCGGGGGCGATGCGCAGGGCGACGCCGCGCTCCGCCGCGACCGTCGCCTTGCCCACCAGCAGCGCGGCGAGCAGCGGATCGCGGACCCTCTCGGCGACCTGTTCCGCGGTGGCCCGGTGGACGCCGACGACCTCGGTGACGAACTCCCTCGCGTCCTCGTGCAGCTCCAGCTCCAGCAGCCCCAGAAGCGTGTGGAGCCGGTTGGCGTGCTCGTGGTCCTGGGCGCGCAGGGCGTCGATCAGCCCACGGGTGGAGTCGAGTTCGCGGCCGAGGTGTTCGAGCTCGGTGCGGTCGCGGAGGGTGACGACGGCACCCCCGTCGGCGGTCGGCATGCGGTTGGCCAGCAGCACCCGGCTGCCGCGTACCGTCAGCAGGTCCTCGCCCGCCACCTCGCCGGCCAGCACGTCGGCGGTCCGCCCGGTGCCGAGTGCCTCGGTCAGCGGACGCCCCGACGCCTCGGGACCGACCCCGAGGAGCCGCTGCGCCTCGTCGTTCAGGAGGCGGATCCGGCCGGTCCGGTCGAGCGCCACGACGCCCTCCCGGATGCTGTGCAGCATCGCCTCGCGCTCCGTCAGCAGCGCCGCGATGTCGGAGAAGGCCAGATCGTGGGTCTGCCGTTGCAGCCGCCGGGAGATCAGGAGGGCGGCGAGCGCGCCCACGGCCAGCGCCCCGCCCGCGTAGGCGAGCAGTCCGGGGATCGCCGCGAGGAGCCGGGCTCGGACGCTGTCGTACGCGATGCCCACGGAGACCGCGCCCGCGATGTCCCCGGACGCGTCGCGCAGCGGCACCTTGCCGCGGGCGGAGCGCCCGAGCGTGCCGTCGTCGATCTCCCTGACCTCCAGGCCCGCGAGCGCCTCACCCGGGTCGGTGGAGACCACCCGCCCGATCCGGGCCGGGTCCGGGTGCGACCAGCGCACCCCGCGGCGGTCCATCACGACGACGTACTCCGCGCCCGTGGCACGCCTGATCCGCTCCGCGGCGGACTGGACGGGGCCCCGGGGCTCCGGTTCCGTCGCCAGGAGCGACTCGGCGATCTGCGGCTGGGCGGCGGTGCTCTGCGCGATCGACAGGGCGCGGCGCATCGCCTGGTCGTCCAGTTGTGCGCTGAGGGGTGCCAGAAAGAGGCCGGTGGCGAGTACGGTGACGCCGGTGGCTACGGCCAGCTGCATCAGCAGGACCTGCGAGAAGACCCGCCGGGGCCAGCCGAGCCGACGGGGCCTCCTGACCGTGGGCGGTGGGGCGCTCATCGTGAAGACGGTAAGCGCCTTCCGGCGCTTTCCGAAAATCGTCTCGTTTCCAGGTCAACGCAATCGGCTTGCGCTTCTTGCGCTAATCTTGCGCACATGACGCGACGACTTGCTCAGGTGGCACAGAAGGTTGGAGTCAGCGAGGCCACGGTCAGCCGGGTGCTCAACGGCAAGCCAGGAGTCTCCGACGCCACGCGGCAGGCCGTCCTGTCCGCGCTGGACGTCCTCGGATACGAGCGGCCGACCCAGCTGCGCGGCGAGCGGGCCCGGCTCGTCGGCCTGGTCCTGCCCGAGCTGCAGAACCCGATCTTCCCCGCCTTCGCGGAGGTGGTCGGGAGCGCACTCGCGCAGCAGGGCCTCACCCCCGTCCTGTGCACCCAGACCAAGGGCGGCGTCTCGGAGGCGGAGTACGTCGAGCTGCTCCTGCAGCAGCAGGTCTCGGGCGTCGTCTTCGCCGGTGGCCTCTACGCCCAGACCGACGCCCCGCACGACCACTACAAGGTGCTGGCCGACCGGAAGATCCCCGTCGTCCTCATCAACGCGGCCATCGACCACCTCGACTTCCCGGGCATCTCCTGCGACGACTCGGTGGCCGTCGAGCAGGCCTGGCGCCACCTAGTGTCGCTCGGCCACGAACGCATCGGGCTGGTGCTCGGCCCCTCGGACCACGTGCCCTCGCAGCGCAAGCTCGCCGCGGCCCGGGCGCTCGCCGAGGAAGCCGGCACGACCATGCCGGACAAGTGGGTGGCCCGGGCGATGTACTCGCTGGAGGGCGGACAGGCGGCCGCCATGCGGCTGCTGGACGAGGGCATCACCGGGATCATCTGCGCCAGTGACGTGCTCGCCCTGGGGGCGGTGCGCGCCGCGCGCCGCCGGGGTCTCTCGGTCCCGGCCGACGTCTCCGTCGTCGGCTACGACGACTCGGCGTTCATGAACTGCACCGAGCCGCCGCTGACCACGGTGCGCCAGCCGATCGAGGCCATGGGGCGGGCGGCGGTCGAGCTGCTCTCCGTGCAGATCGGGGGCCGTACGGTGCCCTCCGAGGAGCTGCTCTACGAGCCCGAGCTGGTGGTACGCGGATCCACCGCCCAGCCCCCGCGCACCGTTTCCCGCTGACCGTCGCTTATTTGCGTCACGCGAACCGTCTATTGCGAAGGTTCCCCTGTGGCGACGGGCAACGGCTGAGGCGGCTGCGGTCCGGTGTACTGCCCGCTGGGGCGCATCCGCAGCGGGCGCTCCCCGTACTCCTCCAGGGCATGGGCGATCCAGCCCGCGGTGCGGGAGACCGCGAACACGGTCTCGCCCGCCTCCACGGCCATGCCCGAGGAGACGGAGAGCACGGCGAGCGCCAGATCGACGTTGGCGTGCAGGGGGGCGTGACGGGCGGTCGTGGCGACGACGTCACGGGCCGCGGCCAGGGCCGGCGCCGCCTCCGGGATCCGCGCGAGCAGGGCGAACAGGGTCGTCGCCCGGGGGTCCTCGCCGGTGTAGAGCCGGTGACCGAGGCCCGGCACCCGGCGCCCGGTTCGCAGATGGTCCGCGACCACGGGAGCCGCCCCGCCCCGCTCCAGGACCTCGGTCAGCATGCGGTGCGCCAGCCCGCTCGCGGCGCCGTGCAGAGGACCCTCCAGCACTCCGAGTCCCGCTGAGACCACCGCGTACGGATGGGCGCGCGCCGATGCGGCGACCCGCGCCGCCAGGGTGGAGGCGGCCAGGTCGTGGTCGATCAGCAGCCCCAGAGCGGTGTCCAGCACGGCGAGCGACGCCTCGTCGGCAGGGCGGCCGGTCAGTTTCGGCCACAGTTGCGGGGCCAGTCGAGATGCCTCGTCCCCGACCGCCGCGGCTTGCGTGACGGCCTCGTCGGCGACCGTCGGCAGCGCGGCGACCAGCGTCGGGATCAGGCTCCGGGCCCCGCCCAGCACCGCCTCGCGCGACAGGTCGAAGCGCAGCGGATCGGTCGCGGCGGCCGCGATGACCGCGACCCGCAGCCGGTCCGTCGACCCGGCGTGCGGCGGCAGCGCACCGACCGCCCGCCGGGCCGCGGCGAGAGCCTCGGCAGGCGCCGTGAAGCGGACACCGGGCCGCAGCTCCCCGGTCCAGAGCCACTCGGCGACCTCCTCGTACGCATGCCGCCGTGCCAGCTCCGTCGCATCGACGCCCCGGAAGTAGTACCGGTCGCTCCCGATGAGCGTGATGCCGGTGGGGAAGGCGAGGCCGCCGACCGGGGCGGCCGGCTCCCTGCGCCCGGTACGGCGCGCCAGGGCGTCGACCTCCGCCGCGTCGAACGTGCTTCCGCGACCGCCCGGGGCGCGGTTGCTGCTGAGCTGGCCCCGGCTCACGTACGCGTACACCGTTTCGGGCTTCACGCCCAGGCGCTCGGCCGTCTCCCGTGTGGTGAGCCGCTGCGCGGAGGGCTCGGCGAATCCGCCCGCACCTGCTTGATCCGTCATGGTGTCCACCGTATCCATATTGATTCAATCAACATTGACAGATCTTAAGTCAAGCATGGACAGTCGAATCAATGTCAACGGTCACCGGAATCTTCAGTCACCGCACTGTTCGGTCCCAGGAATGTCCATGGAGGAAGCAATGACGACCACCACCGCCGGCACACCGCTCGACGTCCCCCGGGGACTCGCGGGTGTCGTCGTCACCGAAACCGCCCTGGGTGACGTCCGGGGCCGCGAAGGCTTCTACCACTACCGGCAGTACTCGGCGATCGAACTGGCGCAGAACCGCAGCTTCGAGGACGTGTGGTACCTGATGACGGAGGGCGAGCTGCCGACCCGGGCAGCGCGGGCGGACTTCGCGGCCCGGACCGCCGCGCTGCGCACGCTGCCCGCCGCGGTCCGCGACGCCCTGCCCGCCATAGCCCGTGCGGGTGCCGTATCGGGTCCGCTCGCCGGGCTCCGCACCGCTCTCTCCCTGCTGGGCGCCTCGGCCGGCTTCCGCCCGGTGTACGACATCGACGCGGAGCGGCGCCGCAGCGACGCCCTGACCGTGTGCGCCGCCGTTCCCACCGTGCTGACCGCCCTGCACCGGCTCGGCCAGGGACTCGAACCGGTGGAGCCGCGCGACGACCTGCCCTACGCGGCGAACTACCTCTACATGCTCACCGGGTCCGTACCGGACGCCGCCCGGGTCAGGGCTGTCGAGCAGTACCTCATCTCCACGGTCGACCACGGCTTCAACGCCTCGACCTTCACCGGCCGCGTCGTCGCCTCCACCGGCGCCGACGTCGCCGCCTGCCTGGTGGCGGCCGTCGGCGCGCTCTCCGGACCGCTGCACGGCGGTGCGCCCAGCCGCGCCCTCGACACCCTGGACGCCATCGGCACCCCCGACCGCATCGACGGCTGGATCCGCGAGCGCGTGCTCGCCGGCGACCGGATCATGGGCTTCGGACACCCGGTCTACCGCACCGAGGACCCCCGCTCGCGCATGCTCCGCGGCATCGCCCAGAGCTTCGGCGGACCGCTCGTCGACTTCGCCGTCGAGGTGGAACGGCAGGTCGAGGCGATCCTCGCCGAACTCAAGCCGGGGCGTGAGCTGCACACCAACGTGGAGTTCTACGCCGGAGTGGTCATGGAGCTGTGCGGGCTGCCCCGCGAGATGTTCACCCCGACCTTCTGCGCGGCGCGGGTCGTCGGCTGGAGCGCCAATATCCTGGAGCAGGCGGAGGACTCGAAGATCATCCGCCCGGCGGCCCGCTACATCGGTCCGCCCCCGCCCCAGCCGGTCCCGGCCGTCTGACCCCGCAGGAAGGCCCCCGTTGAGCCCGTCGTCGCCGCCCCGCAGCCAGCAGATCCCGGTCATCGTCCTCGCGGGATTCCTGGGATCCGGCAAGACGACGCTGCTCAACCACCTCCTGCGCCACCGCGCCGGAAACCGGATCGGCGTGATCGTCAACGATTTCGGGTCCATCGAGATCGACGCCATGACCGTCTCCGGACAGGTCGGCTCGACCGTCTCGCTGGGCGGCGGCTGCCTGTGCTGCGCGGTCGACGCGAGCGAACTGGACGCCTACCTGGAGACCCTGACCCGGCCCGCCGCCCGCCTCGACGTGATCGTCATCGAGGCGAGCGGGCTCGCCGAACCGCAGGAACTCGTGCGCATGCTCCTCGCCAGCGACAACCCGCACATCCTGTACGGGGGACTGGTCGAGGTCGTCGACGCCGCCGAGTTCGGGGCCACCCGGGAGCGCCATCCGGAGATCGACCGCCACCTCGCCGTTGCCGACCTCGTGGTGCTGAACAAGACGGACCGGGCCGGGGAGGCGGAGCGGACCCGGGTCCGGGAGGCCGTCGCGGCGACCGGCAGCACGGCGGCCGTCATCCCCGCCACGTACGGACGCATCGATCCCGAGCTGCTCTTCGACCCGGCGCTGCGGCCCGACGGCGAGGAGAAGGCCCGTCAGCTCACCTTCGAGGACCTGTACCTGGAGGAGCGCGCGCGGGAGACCGGCGAGGAGCACGGGGACCATCTGCACACGGTGTACGAGAGCGTCGACTTCACCTCCGACGTGCCGATGGACCCCCGCCGGCTGATGGAGTTCCTCGACTCCCGGCCCGAGGGCCTCTACCGGATCAAGGGGTACGTCGACTTCGGCGCGGGCGACGCGGACCACGCGTACGGGGTGCACGCCGTCGGCCGGTTCCTGAGGTTCGCCCCGCGCCCCTGGACGCGCGGCGAGCCGCGGCTGACCCGGCTCGTCCTCATCGGCTCCGGCGTCGACGCCCCGGCCCTGCGCAAGGAACTCGAAAGCTGCCGGGAGCCGGGGGATGCGGGGCCGGAAACACCGCAGGACGCCGCACACGAGCGAGCCATGTGGGGCGTCCTGCGGTACGTGCAACAGCCCGGCGACGACGACGCGTAGGGCGCGCCGCCACCGGGCCGGCGGCCTACACGGGGCCGGCGATCACGGCGACCGGGTTCTCCAGCGGAGTGCCGGAACCGTCGCGCCGCGGATCGGGCTCGGGCAGTGCCGCCGGCGTGCCGTTCTTCTGCGCGGCCCGGGCCGGCGTCGCACCCGCCCAGCCGAACACCAGCACGTCCTCGCCCTTGAGGAACCGGTGGCAGCGCACCCCGCCGGTCGCCCGGCCCTTGCGCGGATACTGGTCGAACGGGGTGAGCTTGCACGTCAGCACCGAATCGTCCAGCGTGCCGTGCGAACCCGCGACCGTGAACACCATCGCGTCCACCGCCGGATCCACCGCCGAGAACGAGAGCACCTCCGCCCCCGCCGCGAGCTTCACGCCCGCCATACCGCCGGCCGGACGGCCCTGCGGACGTACCTGCGCCGCCGGATAGCGCAGCAGCTGCGCGTCCGAGGTGACGAAGACCAGGTCCTCCTCACCGGTGCGCAGTTCGGCCGCGCCGACGATGCGGTCACCGTCCTTGAGGGTGATGACCTCCAGCTCGTCCTTGTTCGCGGGGTAGTCGGGCACCACGCGCTTCACGACGCCCTGCAGGGTGCCGATCGCCAGCCCCGGTGACGCCTCGTCCAGCGTGGTGAGGCAGACGACCTCCTCGTCCGCGTCCAGCGTGAGGAACTCCGCGACCATCGCCCCGCCCGAGAGGTTGGGCGCCGCATGGGTGTCCGGCAGCTGCGGCAGATCGATCACCGGCAGCCGCATCAGCCGCCCGGTGGACGTCACCACGCCGATGTCGCCGCGCGCGGTGGCCGCGACCGCCGACACGATCACATCGTGCTTGGCCCGCTTGGCGTCCTCGGCGAACTCGATCGGCTCGTCGTTGGCGGTGCGCGCCAGCAGCCCGGTCGAGGACAGCAGCACCCGGCAGGGGTCGTCCGCGACCTCCAGCGGCACCGAGGCCACCTGCGATCCGGCCGACTCCAGCAGCACCGTGCGCCGGTCGGTGCCGAACTTCTTCGCGACAGCGGCCAGTTCCGTGGAGACGAGCTTGCGCAGCTCGGTGTCCGACTCCAGGATCGCGGTCAGCTCGTCGATCTCGGCGTTGAGCCGGTCCCGCTCGCTCTCCAGCTCGATCCGGTCGAACCGGGTCAGCCGGCGCAGCGGGGTGTCCAGGATGTACTGGGTCTGGATCTCGCTCAGCGAGAAGTGCTCGATGAGCCGCTCCTTCGCCTGCGCCGAGTTGTCGCTGGAGCGGATGAGGCGGATGACCTCGTCGATGTCGATCAGCGCGACGAGGAGACCCTCGACCAGGTGCAGCCGGTTGCGGCGCTTGGTCCGGCGGAACTCGCTGCGCCGGCGGACCACGTCGAAGCGGTGGTCGAGGTAGACCTCCAGGAGCTCCTTGAGCCCCAGCGTGAGCGGCTGGCCGTCGACCAGCGCCACGTTGTTGATGCCGAAGGACTCCTCCATCGGCGTCAGCTTGTAGAGCTGCTCCAGGACGGCCTCCGGCACGAAACCGTTCTTGATCTCGATGACCAGACGCAGTCCGTGCGAGCGGTCGGTGAGGTCCTTGACGTCCGCGATGCCCTGGAGCTTCTTCGACGAGACCAGGTCCTTGATCTTGGCGATCACCTTCTCCGGGCCGACGGTGAAGGGCAGTTCGGTGACGACCAGGCCCTTGCGGCGCGGGGTGACGTTCTCCACGGCGACCGTGGCGCGGATCTTGAACGAGCCGCGGCCGGCCGCGTAGGCGTCCTTGATGCCGCCCAGACCCACGATCCGGCCGCCGGTCGGCAGGTCCGGACCGGGGACGAACCGCATCAGGGTCTCCAGGTCCGCGCCCGGATGCTTGATCAGGTGGCGGGCGGCGGCGATGACCTCGCCCAGGTTGTGCGGCGGCATGTTGGTCGCCATGCCGACCGCGATCCCGGTCGTGCCGTTGACCAGGAGGTTCGGGTAGGCGGCCGGGAGGACGACAGGCTCCTGCTCCTGGCCGTCGTAGTTCGACTGGAAGGCGACGGTGTCCTCGTCGATCGACTCCGTCATCAACGACGTCGCGTCGGCCATCCGGCACTCGGTGTACCGCATGGCGGCCGGCGGGTCGTCGTTGCCGAGCGAGCCGAAGTTCCCGTGTCCGTCGACGAGGGGGAGCCGCATGGAGAACGGCTGTGCCATCCGCACCAGCGCGTCGTAGATCGACGCGTCGCCGTGCGGGTGCAACTTACCCATGACCTCGCCGACCACGCGGGCGCACTTCACGAAGCCGCGTTCCGGGCGCAGGCCCATCTCGTTCATCTGGTAGACGATGCGGCGGTGCACCGGCTTCAGGCCGTCACGGGCGTCCGGCAGGGCCCGTGAGTAGATCACGGAGTACGCGTACTCGAGGAAGGAGCCCTGCATTTCGTCGACGACGTCGATGTCGAGGATCTTCTCCTCGAAGTCGTCCGGCGGCGGGGTCTTCGTGCTGCGGCGGGCCATCGCTGCTGCGACTCCTTCACGGATTCGGTTCGGGCAACCTCAGGTTCTGACGCGCACCATTGTGGACCGCTCCACTGACAACCCCGACCTCGACCCGTCCCAAAGGGCGTTCTCCACCCGTCCCGGAGCGGCCGGAACGCTCGTTCTCGCGAACTTTCGCGGTACGGGAACTTCGCCAGGTGTCGGTGCGCTTGCTTACAGTGGCAGGTCTCGCATCACATCCAGTATCGCGATCGAAGGGACGTACATGCCCATGGGTCACACGGCCACAGCCCAGGCCGGCTCCGGCGGCTTGACAGCGACCGAGCACCGTCTGGCCAACGGCCTGCGCGTGGTGCTCTCCGAGGACCATCTGACCCCGGTCGCCGCGGTGTGCCTCTGGTACGACGTCGGCTCGCGCCACGAGGTCAAGGGACGCACCGGTCTGGCTCACCTCTTCGAGCACCTGATGTTCCAGGGCTCCGGCCAGGTCAAGGGGAACGGACACTTCGAGCTGGTCCAGGGCGCCGGCGGCTCCCTCAACGGGACCACCAGCTTCGAGCGGACCAACTACTTCGAGACGATGCCCACGCATCAGCTGGAGCTGGCCCTGTGGCTGGAGGCCGACCGGATGGGCTCCCTGCTCGCCGCGCTCGACGAGGAGTCCATGGAGAACCAGCGTGACGTCGTCAAGAACGAGCGCCGCCAGCGCTACGACAACGTCCCGTACGGCACCGCGTTCGAGAAGCTGACGGCGCTCGCCTACCCGGAGGGCCACCCGTACCACCACACCCCGATCGGTTCGATGGCCGACCTGGACGCCGCGACCCTCGAGGACGCGCAGACCTTCTTCCGTACGTACTACGCGCCCAACAACGCGGTGCTCTCGGTCGTCGGCGACATCGACCCCGAGCAGACCCTCGCCTGGATCGAGAAGTACTTCGGCTCCATCCCCTCGCACGACGGCAAGCAGCCGCCGCGTGACGGCGCGCTGCCCGGCACCATCGGCGGCCAGCTGCGCGAGGAGGTCCGCGAGGAGGTCCCGGCGCGTGCGCTGATGGCCGCCTACCGGCTCCCGCACGACGGCACCCGGGAGTGCGACGCCGCCGACCTCGCGCTGACCGTACTGGGCGGCGGCGAGTCGTCCCGGCTGCACAACCGCCTGGTCCGCCGCGACCGCACGGCCGTCGCGGCCGGATTCGGACTGCTGCGCCTGGCCGGTGCGCCCTCGCTCGGCTGGCTGGACGTCAAGACGTCCGGCGGCGTCGAGGTGGCGCAGATCGAGTCCGCGGTGGACGAGGAGCTCGCCCGGTTCGCCGAGGAGGGGCCCACGCCCGAGGAAATGGAGCGCGCGCAGGCCCAGTTGGAGCGCGAGTGGCTGGACCGTCTCGGTACGGTCGCGGGCCGCGCCGACGAACTGTGCCGGTACGCGGTGCTGTTCGGCGACCCCCAGCTCGCCCTGACCGCCGTGCACCGGGTCCTCGACGTCACGGCCGACGAGGTCAAGGCGGCGGCCAGGGCCCAGCTGCGCCCCGACAACCGGGCGGTGCTGGTCTACGAGCCGGTCGAGTCGGCCGAATCCGCCGAAGAGGCGGAAGACGGCGCCGCCACCGACACCGACGCGCACGAAGGAGCGGACAAGTGACCGACGCTGCCGCGACTGGAGTTTCGATGGAGTACCACCCGCAGCCCGCACCCGGCGTCGCCAGGCCCTGGGCCTTCCCCGCACCCGAGCGCGGCGCCCTGCCCAACGGCCTCACGGTGCTGCGCTGCCACCGCCCCGGCCAGCAGGTCGTGGCCGTCGAGATCTTCCTCGACGCCCCTCTGGACGCCGAGCCCGAGGGTCTGGACGGGGTGGCCACGATCATGTCGCGCGCCCTGTCCGAGGGCACCGACAAGCAGAGCGCCGAGGAGTTCGCCGCCGAGCTGGAGCGGTGCGGTGCCACGCTCGACGCGCACGCGGACCACCCCGGTGTCCGGGTCTCCCTGGAGGTGCCGGCCTCCCGGCTCGCGAAGGCGCTCGGCCTGGTCGCCGAGGCACTGCGGGCCCCCGCCTTCGCCGACAGCGAGATCGAGCGGCTGGTGAACAACCGGCTCGACGAGATCCCGCACGAGCAGGCCAATCCCGCCCGGCGCGCCGCCAAGCAGCTCTCCAAGGAGCTCTTCCCGGCCACGGCCCGCATGTCGCGCCCGCGCCTGGGCACCGAGGAGACCGTGGAGCGGATCGACTCGGCGGCCGTGCGCGCCTTCTACGACGCACACGTCCGGCCGTCCACCGCGACCGCCGTGGTCGTCGGCGACCTCACCGGGATCGACCTGGACGCGCTGCTCGCCGACACCCTCGGCGACTGGTCGGGCAACACCGCCGCGCCGCGCCCCGTCCCGCCGATCACCGCCGACGACACCGGCCGCGTGGTCATCGTGGACCGCCCGGGTGCGGTGCAGACGCAGCTGCTGATCGGCCGGATCGGCGCCGACCGGCACGACAGCGTGTGGCCGGCCCAGGTGCTCGGCACGTACTGCCTGGGCGGCACGCTCACCTCCCGGCTCGACCGGGTGCTGCGCGAGGAGAAGGGCTACACCTACGGCGTGCGGGCCTTCGCCCAGGTGCTGCGCTCCTCGGCGCCCGGCTCCGCCGCCGGTGCGACGGGGGCCGCGATGCTCGCCATCAGCGGTTCCGTGGACACGGAGTCCACCGGCCCGGCGCTGGAGGACCTGTGGAAGGTCCTGCGGACCCTGGCGGCCGAGGGCCTGACGGACGCCGAGCGCGAGACGGCCGTGCAGAACCTCGTCGGTGTCGCACCGCTGAAGTTCGAGACGGCCGCGTCCGTCGCGGGCACCCTCGCCGACCAGGTCGAGCAGCACCTCCCGGACGACTACCAGGCGCAGCTGTACGCGCGCCTGGCCGACACCGGCACGGTGGAGGCGACGGCCGCCGTGGTCAACGCCTTCCCCGGGGACCGGCTGGTCACGGTCCTGGTCGGGGACGCCTCGCAGATCGAGGAGCCCGTCCGGGCACTCGGCATCGGCGAGGTGTCGGTCGTCGCCGGCTGACCGCTTGTTTCGCCCGATACCCGGGCAAAGGGAAGCACCTGACGGAGCACGCCTCGTCAGGTGCTTCCCTTTTGTCTGTTTTGTGGGGGAGGTTGCCTGTCTGCCCTGTGGGATGCGCTACAAAACGGCCTGTCCGTTTGGTGGCGGGAAGTGCCCCCGTTTAGCGTCGGCTCCGCTGTCTGTCACTCGTATGCCGCATCCGCGACGTACCGGGCAGCCATCGCCGAGTCCCCGTCAGGCGCGAGCCTGGGGAGCCGGGGACCCACGCAGTCCCTGGGGTGAATCGGATGCCTGAGCCTCGCACGAGGCCGGGGGATCCGTAGGAGACCTTCCTGCTCCGAACCCGTCAGCTAACCCGGTAGGCGAGAAGGAAGGAAAGGACCAGCCACTTCATGGCGTTCACCCGTGCCACCGGGAAGCACCGTGCCCCGAGCCGTCTGACGCGCACCGGCGCGAAGGCCGTCGGCATCGCGACTCTCGCCACCACCGGCGTCATCGGCGGACTGGCCTCCCCGGCCCTCGCCTCGGACGCCGAGACCCCCGCCGTCAGCGAGACCGGTCTGACCCAGGTCATCGCCATCGAGGGTGACCTCGCCGACCGGATCGCCGCACAGGCGGACGCGCAGCAGCACCAGGCCGACGCCGCGAAGAAGAAGGCCCAGGCCAAGGCGGACGCCAAGAAGAAGGCGGAGGCCAAGAAGAAGGCCGAGGCCGCCGCGAAGGCCAAGGCGAAGGCTGCCGCGAAGGTGAAGGCCGCCGCCCGTGCCGAGGCGGCCCGCGAGGGCGCCTCGCGCGCCGCCCGCTCCACCGAGCGCGCCCGGCTCGGCTCCTTCCAGCTCCCCGTCGCCGGTTCGTACGTGAGTACCGGCTACAAGTCCAGCGGCTCCCTCTGGTCCTCCGGCAGCCACTCGGGCATCGACTTCCACGCCGCGTCCGGCAGCTCCGTCGTCGCCGTCGGCGCCGGCACGGTCGTCGAGGCCGGCTGGGGCGGCGCGTACGGCAACAACATCGTGCTGCGGATGACGGACGGCACGTACACCCAGTACGGCCACCTCTCCTCGATCGGTGTCTCCGTCGGCCAGAGCGTCGGCCAGGGGCAGCAGATCGGGCTCTCCGGCTCGACCGGCAACTCCACAGGGCCGCACCTCCACTTCGAGGCCCGCACCACGCCGTCGTACGGCTCCGACATGGACCCGGTCGCCTACCTGCGCGCCCACGGCGTCACCGTCTGACCGTCCGAAGACTCCCCGAAGGCCCCGCGACCACGCCGGGGCCTTCGGCGTTCCCCGCCGCCGCGTCGCCATGCGCGCCGCACCCGTCCGGACCGGTCGGTGACCAAAAGATATTCATGAATTTCCACCCGGCATCGGAAATGCGACCGCATTGCAATAGAGTCACAGGACAGGCGTCGATCGGCCGCGTTTCGCGGGGATTAAGGCGGAGGTTCGGACATGCGCATTCCGGCGCATTCGGTATGCACGGCAATCCGTGAAGACATCGTCTCGGGTGTCTTCGAGCGCGGCAGCCGACTCACCGAGGAGGTGCTCGCGCGGCGTTACGGGGTCTCCCGCGTCCCGGTACGGGAAGCGCTGCGCACCCTGGAGTCCGAGGGATTCGTGGTCACCCGCCGGCACGCCGGAGCCTGCGTCGCCGAGCCCACCGAGCAGGAGGCCGCCGACCTCCTGGAGGTGCGGATGCTGCTGGAGCCGCTCGGCGCGGCCAGGGCCGCCCAGCGGCGCACCGACGCGCACCTCAAAGTCCTCCGCGGCCTGGTCAGGCTGGGTCAGGAGCGGGCCCGCCGCGGCGAGGGCGAGGACCTGCGGTCCCTGGGCGGCTGGTTCCACGAGACGCTCGCGCAGGCCTCCGGCAGCCCCGGCCTGATCGCTCTGCTCACCCAGCTCCGGCACAAGATCGCCTGGATGTACGCGGTCGAGCAGCCCGCCCGCCCCGCCGAGTCCTGGGCCGAGCACGGAGCCATCGTGGACGCCGTGGCGCGCGGTGACGCGGAACGGGCGAGGGCCCTGGCCGCCCAGCACGCCGAGCGGGCCACCGCCGCGCACCGGCTGCGCCGCCCCGGCCGGCCGGACGCCGCGGCGGCCCACGCCGGCCGGGTGAGGACTTCGCAACATGCCGTAAACACCGCGAGCGGCCGGCATTAACAATTGCGCCGTATACAAAGAATAGGCATTCCGCAGGGCTTTCTTTAAGCTGCCCGAATTCGCCGCTGTGCGGTCATTCGGCTGCCCGTGCCTTTTGCGTAAACCAAAGAGCCGCGGCTCCCGGTCGGGGGTGCCGCGGCTCTTTCGCGGAAGGCCCGCGTGGTGACCGGTCGGGGTCAGACGGTCTCCGGGAGCTCGTCGAGCCCCTCGGCGACCAGCTTGGACAGGCGGTCCAGAGCGGCTTCGGCGTTGTCCGCGTCGGACGCGAGGACGATCTCCTCGCCGCCCTGTGCGCCGAGGCCGAGCACCGCGAGCATGGAGGCCGCGTTCACCGGGTTGCCGTCGGCCTTGGCGATGGTCACGGGGACTCCGGAAGCCGTGGCGGCACGGACGAAGATGGAAGCGGGGCGGGCGTGCAGGCCCTCGGCCCAACCGACGTTGACGCGGCGCTCAGCCATGGTTCTGCCCTTCACGAATCAATGGTTGTCTAGACCAGTCTCTCATGCAGTGCGCGATGCTCGGGCCGACTCCCGGACCGCCCGCAGCGCGCGCCCTGCCGTCGGTCGGCCACCCTCAGACTGCCCCGGCCCCGGCACCCACGCGACCGCTGACGGAGCCGTAGGCTTTGGCCATGCAGCCCTCTCCGGAGCAGAGTCCGCATCACGCCTACCCCGATCACTGGGAGGCGGACGTGGTGCTCCGCGACGGTGGCACCGCCCGTATCAGGCCGATCACCACGGACGATGCCGAACGGCTGGTCAGCTTCTACGAGCAGGTCTCCGACGAGTCGAAGTACTACCGCTTCTTCGCTCCCTACCCCCGGCTCTCCGCCAAGGACGTCCACCGCTTCACCCATCACGACTACGTCGACCGGGTGGGACTGGCCGTCACGGTGGGCGGCGAGTTCATCGCGACCGTCCGCTTCGACCGGATCAACGCCCAGGGCAGGCCCGCGTCGGCGCCGGCCGACGAGGCGGAGGTCGCCTTCCTCGTCCAGGACGCGCACCAGGGCCGCGGTGTCGCCTCGACCCTCCTCGAACACATCGCGGCCGTCGCCCGCGAACGCGGCATCCGGCGCTTCGCCGCCGAGGTGCTGCCCGCCAACAACAAGATGATCAAGGTGTTCCGGGACGCCGGGTACACCCAGCAGCGCAGCTTCGAGGACGGCGCCGTCCACCTCACCCTGGACCTCGAACCGACCGCCGAATCCCTCGCCGTCCAGCGCGCCCGCGAACAGCGCGCCGAGGCCCGGTCCGTGCAGCGGCTGCTCGCCCCCGGCTCCGTCGCCGTCATCGGCGCGGGCCGCACGCCCGGCGGCGTCGGCCGCACGGTCCTGCGGAACCTGCTGGGCGCAGGCTTCACCGGCCGCGTCTACGCCGTGAACAGCGCCCTGGCCGCGGACCAGGACACCATCGACGGCGTCCCCGCCCACCGCTCCCTCGGCGAGATCGGCGAACCCGTCGACCTCGCGGTCGTCGCCGTACCCGCCGACCGGGTGCCGGAGGCCGTCGCGGACTGCGGCGAACACGGCGTCCAGGGCCTGGTCGTCCTCTCCGCCGGATACGCCGAATGGGGCGCCGAGGGCCGTGAACGCCAGCGCGAACTGGTCCGCCAGGCCCGCTCGTACGGCATGCGGATCATCGGCCCGAACGCCTTCGGCATCATCAACAACTCCGACGCGGTCCGGCTCAACGCCTCCCTCGCCCCCGAACGGCCCGCCTCCGGGCGCATCGGCCTGTTCACCCAGTCCGGCGCCATCGGCATCGCGCTGCTCTCCGGGCTCTACCGGCGCGGCGCGGGCCTCTCCACCTTCATCTCGGCCGGCAACCGCGCCGACATCTCCGGCAACGACTTCCTGCAGTACTGGTACGAGGACCCGGACACCGACGTCGCCCTGCTGTACCTGGAGTCGCTCGGCAACCCCCGCAAGTTCACCCGCCTCGCCCGGCGGACGGCGGCCGTGAAGCCGGTGGTCGTCGTCAAGGGCGCCCGGCACAGCGGCTCCACCCCGCCCGGCCACGCCGTCCCCGTCAGCCGGATCCCGGACGCCACGGTCTCCGCGCTGATGCGGCAGGCGGGCGTGATCCGCGTCGACACGGTGACCGAGATGGTCGATGCCGGACTGCTCCTGGCCGGCCAGCCGCTCCCCGCGGGCGGCCGGGTCGCGATCCTCGGCAACTCCGAGTCCCTCGGCCTGCTCACGTACGACGCCTGCCTGGCGGAGGGGCTCCGCCCGCGCCCGCCCGTCGACCTCACCACCGCCGCCACCCCGCAGGACTTCCGGGACGCACTGGCCGAGGCGCTGGCCGACGGCGGCTGCGACGCGGTCATCGTGACGGCGATCCCGTGGGTGGGCGAGGACGGCGAGGCGGAGACGGGCGACGGGGAGGTCCTGGCCACCGCCCTGCGCGCGGCGGCCGCCACCGGCCCGGCGAAGCCGGTGGCCGTGGTCCATGTGGAGATCGGCGGCCTGGCGGAGGCGCTGGCCGCCGCCACCAGCACGGTCGCCCAGCAACGCCCGGCGGCGGCCCCCCTCGCGTCCCGCCCGGCCCCGCCCACTGCCCCCGCCGCCACTGCCCCCGCCCCCGACGACTCCGCCGCCACCGACCCCGAAGCCCCCCGCGTCCCCGGCCGGATCCCCGCCTACCCCGCCGCCGAACGTGCGGTCCGGGCGCTCGCCGAAGCCGTGAAGTACGCCCAGTGGCGCCGGCAGGCAGCCGTCCCCGGAAAGGTGCCCGAGTTCCTCGACGACACCATCGACGAACCGGCCGCCGCCGCCCTCATCGACACCCTGCTCGGCCGCGACCCCGATCCGCGCGGCAGGCCCCTGGAACACGACGAGGCCCGTGAACTCCTGGCCTGCTACGGCATCGCCGTCCGGCCGACGCTGCCCGCGCCCGGCCCGGAGGAGGCCGTGGCAGCGGCCGCCCGGCTCGGCTACCCGGTGGCGCTGAAGACCACCGCACCCCACCTGCGCCACCGCGCCGACCTCGGCGGGGTCCGACTGGACCTCGGGGGCGAGTCCGCGCTGCGCCGCGCGTACGGCGAACTGACCGGCCTCCTCGGCAAGCCCGCCGAGCTGCGGCCCGTCGTGCAGGCGATGGCCCCGCGCGGCGTCGACACCGTCGTACGGGCCACCATCGACCCGGCCGCGGGCGCCGTCCTCTCCTTCGGCCTGGCCGGCGCACCCTCCGAACTCCTCGGCGACACCGCGCACCGGCTGGTCCCCGCCACCGACCGCGACGCCGCCGAACTGATCCGCTCCATCCGGGCGGCCCCCGTCCTCTTCGGCTGGCGCGGCTCGGCCCCCGTGGACACCGCCGCGCTGGAGGAACTGCTGCTGCGGGTCTCCCGGCTGGTCGACGACCACCCCGAGGTGGTCTCCATCGCGCTGGAACCGGTCGTGGTCGCCACCCAGGGGCTGACCGTGCTCGGGGCGAGCGTCCGGCTCTCGCCGCCCCCGGCCCGTACCGACCTCGGCCCCCGGCGGCTGTCCAACTACTGACCCGCGCCACCCCGGACCCGCCCGGCAGCGGCGGCCGGACCGTCCCCGGCAGCCATCAGCCCCCCGTAGGATGGTGCGTATGGCTAAGACCGGTACGACGACCCAGGGGCTGCGCGCGGCGATCGAGCGCAGCGGCTACTACCCGGCCCTCGTGGCCGAGGCGGTGGAGGCCGCCGTCGGCGGTGAGCCGGTCGCTTCGTACCTGGTGCACCAGGAGACCACCTTCGACTCCAACGAGGTGCGCCGCCACGTCACGGTGCTGGTGCTCACCGACACCCGTTTCATCGTCAGCCACACCGACGAGCAGAACGCCGACACCAGCTCCCCGACGCCGTACGCCACCACCTCCACCGAGTCGGTCAAGCTCGACCGGATCTCCTCGGTCGTGGTCAGCCGGGTCGTGGCCAACCCGGAGAAGTACGTCCCGGGCACCCTGCCCCGCGAGGTCGTCCTGACCATCGGCTGGGGCGCGGTCTCCCGGATCGACCTGGAGCCCGCCGCCTGCGGCGACCCCAACTGCGAGGCCGACCACGGCTACACCGGCAGCTCCACCGCCGACGACCTGAGCCTGCGGGTCAGCGAGGCCGGCGACGGCCCCGACACCGTGCGCCAGACCCTCGCGTTCGCCCAGGCGCTCTCCGAGGCCACGGCCGCGACCGCGGCGGCCGGCCGCTGATGGTCCAGCCTTCCTGGCAGGACCCGGTACTGCTGCCCGTCGACACCGCTCCCGTCCCGGAGTACGGCAGCGGCTCGCTCGCCGACCTGCTGCCCACCCTCGTCGCGGGACAGGAGGTCCCCGGCTTCACGGCCGCGATCCCCGAGCTCACCCCCGCCGACCGGAACTGCGTCTTCCTGATCGACGGCCTCGGCTGGGAGCAGATCAAGGCGCATCCCGACGAGGCGCCGTTCCTGCACTCCCTCCTGCCCACCTCGCGCGGCGGCACGGGCCGCCCGATCACGGCGGGCTTCCCGGCGACGACCGCGACCTCGCTGGCCTCCGTCGGCACCGGGCTGCCGCCGGGCGAGCACGGACTGCCCGGCTACACGGCCCGCAATCCGGAGACCGGCGAGCTGATGAACCAGCTCCGCTGGAAGCCCTGGACGCCGCCGAAGGTCTGGCAGCCCTACCCCACCGTCTTCCAGCTCGCCGACGCCGCCGGAGTCCGTACCGCTCAGGTCTCCGCCCCCACCTTCGAGCAGACCCCGCTCACCAAGGTCGCGCTCAGCGGCGGCTCGTTCCTGGGCCGGCTCACCGGCGAGGAGCGGATGGACGTGGCCGCCGAGCGGCTGGCCGCCGGTGACCGGTCGCTGGTCTACACGTACTACAGCGAGGTCGACGGCAAGGGGCACCGCTTCGGTGTCGACTCCGACGCCTGGCGCGGTCAGCTGATGTACGTCGACGGGCTGGCCCGGCGCCTCGCCGAACAGCTCCCGCCGCGCACGGCGCTCTACATCACCGCCGACCACGGCATGATCGACATCCCGTTCGACGAACAGTCCAGGATCGACTTCGACGAGGACTGGGAGCTGGGCGCGGGAGTGGCCCTGCTCGGCGGCGAGGGCCGGGCCCGTCATGTCTACGCCGTGCCGGGCGCCGAGGCCGATGTGCTGACCGTCTGGCGCGAGGTGCTCGGCGAGCAGTTCTGGGTGGCGAGCCGTGAGGAGGCCGTCGAGGCGGGCTGGTTCGGCCCGCGCATCGACGAGCGGGTGCTGGGCCGGATCGGCGACGTGGTCGCGGCGGCCCACGACGACGTGGTGATCACCGCCTCGCGCAACGAGCCGCACGAGTCCGCGATGGTCGGCATGCACGGCTCGATGACCCCCGTCGAGCAGCTCGTCCCGCTCCTCGAAGTACGCTCGTAGGCCCTGCCGTTCCACTCCGCCGCCCTCCCCGCTCCGCCCGTTCCGAAAGGTGTTCGACCCCTCATGCCCGAGCTTGTGTTCTTCTCCGGAACGATGGACTGCGGAAAGAGCACGCTGGCGCTGCAGATCGCGCACAACCGGTCGGCGAGAGGCCTGCAGGGCCTGAACTTCACCCGGGACGACCGGGCGGGGTCGGGGAAGCTCTCCTCACGGCTCGGCCTGGTGACCGAGGCGGTCGAGGCGGTGCAGGGCATGGACCTGTACGGCTATGTCGTCGACCGGGTGTCGCAGGGCGGCCGGGTCGACTACCTGATCGTCGACGAGGCGCAGTTCCTGGAACCGGTGCAGATCGACCAACTGGCGCGGGTCGTCGATGACTTGGACCTGGACGTCTTCTCCTTCGGGATCACCACCGACTTCCGTACGAAGCTCTTCCCCGGCTCACGGCGGCTGATCGAGCTGGCGGACCGGGTCGAGACGCTGCAGGTGGAGGCGATGTGCTGGTGCGGCGAGCGGGCCACGCACAACGCCCGTACGGTGGGCGGCGAGATGGTGGTGGAGGGCGAGCAGGTCGTCGTCGGTGATGTGAGCAGCCCGGCCGAGGAGGTCGGCTACGAGGTGCTGTGCCGGCGCCATCACCGCCGCCGCATGACGAGCGGTTCCGTCCACGCCGGCGCGCTCTCGCCGGACGTCCTGCCGGTGGCCTCCGACTGAGGGGCGCGGGCCCGGCCGGCCGTGGTTCACGGGGCGGCGACCCCTGGAGATCTGGATCTTGGGTCGCATAGGGTTGCCGGCATGGGGCTGCAGCTGGTTCAGGTGAATTTCAAGGCGCGCGACGACGCGGCGCTCGGCGGGTTCTGGGCGAAGGCGCTCGGCTGGGGAGTCTCCAGTGAGGGCCCCGGTGTCACCAACATCGAGCCCGTGGGCTTCGACTGGCCCGACCCCACCGCCGTCTGCATCGATGTCGTGAAGGTCCCGGACCCCGGGACGGTGAGGTACCGCGCGCGCCTCGATCTCGCCACCACCTCCGAGGACCATCGCGCGGAACTGGTCGCGCACCTGACGGAACTCGGCGCGAAGCCCGCCGGTGCGAGCCCCGGCGACGTGCCGTGGACCGTGCTGACCGACCCCGAGGGCAACACGTTCCGGGTGCTGGAGCCCCGGGAGATCTACCGGGACACCGGTCCGATCGCCGCGGTGGTCGTCGAATGCGCCGAACCGCGCGCCATGGCCCGGTTCTGGGGCGAGGCGGTCGACTGGACCGTCCACGAGGAGACGGACGACCACGCGCGGCTGCGCTCCGCCGAGGGTGTCGGGCCGTACCTGGAGTTCGTCCGCACGTCCGAGGAGGATGCCGTGTGGACCCGCGTCCATCTCGACGTGCTGCCGTACCGCGGTGACGACCGGGAGGCGGAGGTGGCCCGGCTGAAGGCCCTCGGCGCGAGGACCGCCGACGTCGGCCAGGGCGACGTCTCCTGGGTGGTGCTGGCCGACCCGGCGGGCAACGAGTTCTGCGTCCTCGGCCGGGGCTGAGAGCGGACCCGCCCCGGCCTGGCCGCTCTCAGCGCCCCGCCGACCGCACAATCGTGAACGCCGCGCCCTCCGGATCGGCGACCGTGGCCACCCTGCCGCTGGACCCCTCCCGGGGCGGCTGCAGGATGTGCCCACCGAGCTCCACCACGTGCTGGGCGGCCTCGTCCGTGTCCGCGACCTCGAAGTACGTCATCCAGTGCGGCCCCCGGTCGCGCGGCAGGGCATGGCCCACGCCGTGGATCGAGGCCACCGGGCGGCCCCCCAGGTGGAGGGTCTGGTAGTCGAAGTCCGCCGAGACGACGGCCTCGGTCTCGTAGCCGAACACCGCCTGGTAGAACTTGGCGACCGTCGATGTCTCGCGGGTCACCAGCTCGTTCCAGACCGGGGTGCCCGGCTCTCCGGCGAGCGTGGTGCCCAGGTGCGCGGCCGCCTGCCAGATGCCGAAGACGGCGCCGCCGGGGTCGGAGGCGATGGCCATCCGGCCCGCCTCCCCGGCGTCGAGCGGTCCGACGCCCACCGTGCCGCCGCAGGCCCGGATCGCCTCGGCGGTGAGATCGGCGTCATCGGTGGCCAGATAGGTCGTCCAGGCGATCGGGAGATGCCGGTCGGGCGGCAGCTGTCCGATGCCGGCGACCTCCTTCCCGTCGATCAGTGCCCGGACATACGGGCCGAGCTGCTCGGGGCCGGGCCCGAACTCCCAGCCGAACAGTTCGGCGTAGAAGTTCTGGGTCGTGTGCAGGCCGTGCACGATCAGGCTCACCCAGCAAGGTGTTCCGGGTGTACGCCGAGCGGCAGCCTCGGTCATCGTCACTCTCTCCTCGGACCATCGTGGTGGCCGTACGGGGGGAACGGAGCCGGCGCGCCGTTGTGCGGTACGGGATGTGTACGCCCCGTGCAGATGCTTGCACCACCCGGCGCGTGATGCGCCCCGGCCGCGCCGCTTTTTCCGTGATCTCGACAGACGAGGTCCGGTTTATTGCGGTATATCCGTTTCGGCGTTGTTACGGGTGGGCCGGACTCTGCGCGAGGATGGCACGCATGAAGCCCATCATCTCCGCATCCGAATGCGCGAGCGAGTCGGCGGGGCCACGTCCGCCGGTGCTCCTGGACGTACGTTGGCAGCTGGGCGGCCCGCACGGCCGGCCCGACTACGAGGCCGGACACCTGCCCGGCGCGGTCTTCGTCGATCTGGACGCGGAACTCGCCCGCCCGGCCGGTGACGGCGGCCGCCACCCCCTGCCCGACCCGGAGGAATTCGGTGCGGTGATGCGCCGCGCCGGGGTCCGCGGGGACAGTTCGGTGATCGTGTACGACGAAGGCCAGGGCTGGGCCGCGGCCCGCGCCTGGTGGCTGCTGCGCTGGACGGGGCACCGGGACGTCCGGGTGCTGGACGGCGGCCTCGCGGCCTGGACCGGCGAGCTGTCGAAGGAGGCCCCGGCACCCGCCGAGGGCGACTTCGTGCCCGTCCCCGGCGCGCTGCCGCTGCTGGACGCGGACGGCGCCGCCGCCCTGGCCCGTTCGGGCCTGCTGCTCGACGCACGGGCCGCCGAGCGCTACCGCGGCGATGTGGAGCCGATCGACCGGGTGGGCGGGCACATCCCGGGGGCGGTCTCGGCCCCCACGACGGAGAACGTCGCAGCGGACGGACGTTTCCTCCCCGCCGAGCGGCTGGCCTCCCGGTTCTTCGACCTGGGCGCCGCCGAGGGAACGGGGGAGGTCGGCGTCTACTGCGGCTCGGGGGTCTCCGGGGCCCATGAGGTGCTGGCGCTGGAGGTCGCCGGGTTCACGGGCGCGCTGTATGCGGGCTCCTGGTCGCACTGGACGCGCGACGCGTCCCGGCCGGTCGCCACAGGTCCCGAACCGCAGTAGCCGGCCCGCCGGGCGGCACCGTTGCCGGAGGTTCCGCCCCGGCAGCGCACGAGGGCCCGTACGCGCCTGCGTACGGGCCCTCGTCATGCTGCGGTCACCCGGGCTCTCAGTCCTGCTTCTTGCGGCGCGTGCCGAAGACGATCTCGTCCCAGCTCGGCACCGCGGCCCGGCGTCCGGGCCGGACCCCGTCCGCCTCGGCCTGCCGGTCCGTCGTCCCGGTGAGCCGGTCGCGGTGACCGGCGACCGCACGCGGCATCAGGACGTCCGCGTAGGCGGAACCCGCGCCCGCCGAAGCCGCCGGGGCCGGCGGCTCCTCGGCCTCGGGCTCCTGCGCGGCCGGCTCGATGGCCGGCGGCTCGGGCGGAGACGGCCGTTCGGGGACGACCATGTCGCCGCGGAAGCTGGGGACCGCCTCCAGCAGGCTGGTCAGCGAATCCCGCTCGCTCGCGGTGACCCCGCCGATGCGCTCCTCCGGCTCCGGGGCCGGAGGCGGCGCGGGGCGCTCCATCTGACGGTCGAGGGCGCGGTCCAGCGGCCGGTCGCGCGGCAGCCGGGCGATCCGGGGGACGAACGGGAAGCTGGGCTCGGGCGCCGCGACGTCGTCGGTCTCGCCGATCAGCGAGCGCGCCTCGTCGTCGACGGCCTGGACCAGCCGGCGCGGCGGGTCGTACGTCCAGCTCGCCGAGTGCGGCTCGCCGGCGACCCGGTACACCAGGAGGACCTCCCAGGTGCCGTCGTCGCGGCGCCACGAGTCCCACTGGACGGTTTCCTTGTCGGCGCCGCGCAGCAGGAGGCGTTCCTGCACCGCTTCGCCGAGTTGAGGGCCGGTGTTCTCGCCGGGACGGCGCACAGGAGTCTTCCGGGCCCGCTCGGCCATGAAGGCGCGCTCCGCGAGCACGGGGCCCTCGAAGCGGCGGACACGGTCGACCGGAATTCCGGCGAACTGAGCGACCTCCTCCGCGGAGGCACCGGCTCGTATCCGGGCCTGGATGTCGCGGGGGCGGAGGTGGCTCTCCACCTCGATCTCGATCTGGCCGAGCCGCGCGCGGTCGTTGCGCACGGCGGCTCGCAGCCGCTCGTCGATCGGAAGCGTGTACTCCGTGCTGTCCGCAGCCTTGAGCACCAGTCGTGTGCCGTCGTTGGAGACGGCCACGACACGCAGTTCGGGCATGGGGACCTCCCGGGTGGTGCCTGCCGACGTCACGTGCGTCGCTGCTTCCGCTAGTCGAGTGTGGCCTGCCCGGGTGCAGCCTGCCACAACATTGCCGTGTTGCCCGGCGTGTCGGGCGTGAGCCCTTGATCGCCGGTATGACACGGTGACCTCTTGCGCAACGCAAAGTGACCGATGGTCACTCCGCGTAGCCGGCCCCCGTGCGATGCCGCGGCGCCGCCGGATCGAGTGCCTCCTTCGGCCCCCTCCCGAAGGTTCCGGACTTCCGTGCGGGAGTCCGGCCCCAGGGCTCGCCACAGTACTCCATTCGGGCCATGTGGGTGGACCGCCGCGCCGCCGAACTTCTCGTGAGGCACGGGAGTTGAGGTACCCCGCAGAACGCCGTACGCCCCTCCCGCGTGTCCTGCTTCACAGAATCACCGTAAACGGAACTATCCGCTTCGCTCAAATGTCCCTTGTTGTTGCATGGTGGGAGAGATGTCAATCAAGGGCTGGAAATGGTGCAGAAGCCGGAAAGTGACATAGAACCCAGAGAGAGGCGGATAGATCTGAGCCTGCCCCAGGTGGCGGGCAGTGCGGTGGCGGCGGTCGCGGCGGCGGTGGCGGCCTCCCAACTGGGCGTGTACGGGACGATTCTCGGCGCCGGGGTGATGAGCATCGTGGCCACCTGCGGGGGCTCGGTCTTCCAGCACTTCTTCCGCCGCACGGGCGAGCAGATCCGCGAAGTGACGGTCCAGGTGAAGCACCCGGGCCGCGAGGTGACCGTGCACACGCGCCAGACGCGTGACGGCGGGGACCCGGACGCGGAGTGGGAGACCGCCGGCACCCGGGTCGCGCTGCGCGAGGCGGCCGGATCGGCCGATGCCACCGTGATGCTGCGGCCGCCGGACGCCACGACCGTCCTGCGGCGGGTGGACCCCGCCGATCTGCCCGGCAGCGAGGCGCGGAAGGACGCCGAGGCCACGGCCCTGCTGCGGCCGGTGGACGCCACGACCGTGCTGCGCAAGGTGACCGCCGACCCGGACCGTACGCAGCTGATCGGGGCGGCCGACGGAACCCGGCGGCTCACGACGGTCCCGGCGGCCGCGTCGCCCGAGGACGACGCGTTCTCGCAGGCGACCACGCACGGCACCCGGATCCGCGGCTGGAAGCGCTCGGCGCTCGGCGCCGCGGTGGTGTTCGTCGTCTCGATGATCGGGATCACCACGTTCGAACTGGTCTCCGGCAACGATCTGAGCGGCGGTCAGGGAACGACCGTCGGCTCCGTCGTGCGCGGCGAGCGGGGTTCGGGCGGTTCCTCCGACCCGGCGCCGGCGCCGAGCACCGGCCAGGACCAGGACCAGGACCAGGACGCCACGGACCCGGGCCAGGACAAGGACAAGGGCAAGGACACGGAGCAGGGCACCGACCCGCAGGACGGGCGGAGCACGAGCCCGGATCCGGACCGCGGCGGCAGCTCCACGGAGCCGACGCCCACGCCCACCCCGTCGGAGACCTCCGGCGAGGACGCGGACCCGTCGACCGCGCCCGCCCCGCCGACCCCGGGCGACGGCGGGAGCGCCACGCCCGGTCCGACGGACACCGGCAGCGCCCCGGCGCAGGAGAACCGCGCACCGGCCGGCACCGGCACCGGTGAGTGAACGGACCGGACAGCGCATCCCACCGGAAGCCGTCGGCCTCCGCCCACGATCGGGGCGGAGGCCGACGGCTTCCGCGTGACGGGGCCGGCGTCAGTCGCCCAGGACCCGGCGCAGGTAGTCGTTGGCGAACAGCCGGTCCGGGTCCAGCCGGTCCCGTACGGCGGTGAACTCGCCGAACCGCGGGTACACCCCGGCCAGGTACGCGGCGTCACGGGTGTTGACCTTGCCCCAGTGCGGGCGGCCGGCGTGGGCGGTCATGATCCGCTCGACCGCCGTGAAGTACGCCTGGTAGGGCGTGCCCCGGTACAGGTGCACGGCGATGTACGCGCTCTCGCGGCCCGAGGCCGTGGACAGCGCGATGTCGTCGGCTGGGGCGGTGCGCACCTCCACCGGGAAGCTGATCCGCAGCGGGGAGCGGTCCACCATCGCCTTGAGCTCGCGCAGCGCCTCTACGGCCGCCTCGCGCGGCAGGGCGTACTCCATCTCCACGAACCGAACCCGGCGCGGGCTGGTGAACACCTTGTACGGGATGTCGGTGTACGTGCGCGCCGACAGGGCGCGGCTGGAGAGCTTGGCGATCGACGGGATGGTGGCGGGGACCGCACGGCCGAGCGAGCAGGCCACCTGGAAGACGCCGTTGGAGAGGAGCTCGTCGTCGATCCAGCCGCTGACCCTGCCGGGCGGCGCCGCGGGGCCCGCGCTCCGGTTGTTGCGCTTGGTGTTGCAGTTGCCCGTGTGCGGGAACCAGTAGAACTCGAAGTGCTCGTTCTCCGTCACCAGCTGATCGAAGTCGGCCGTGACCTTGTCGAAGGTCATCGGCTCCTCGCGGGCCGTCAGCAGGAAGACCGGTTCGACGGCGAGGGTGATCGCCGTGATGACACCCAGCGCGCCGAGCCCGATCCGGGCGACGGCGAAGATGTCGGGGTTCTCGTCCGCCGAACAGGTCAGCACCGTGCCGTCGGCGGTGACCAGCTCAAGGGCGCGGATCTGCGCGGATATCGACGCCGAGTCGCGGCCGGTGCCGTGGGTGCCGGTCGAGGTGGCCCCGGCGACCGTCTGCTCCATGATGTCGCCCATGTTGGTGAGCGAGAGGCCCTCGCGGGCCAGCGCGGCGTTGAGGCGCTTCAGCGGGGTGCCGGCCTCGACGGTCACCGTCATCGCCGCCCGGTCGATGTCACGGATGCCGGTGAGCAGATCGGGGCGGATCAGCAGCCCGTCGGTGGCCGCGGTCGCGGTGAACGAGTGGCCGGTGCCGACCGGCTTCACCTTGAGACCGTCATCGGACGCGCGGCGCAGCGCCTCGGCCAGTTCGTCCACGGAGGCGGGTGACACGGTCCGTGCCGGACGGGCGGTGACGTTCCCCGCCCAGTTACGCCACGCGCTCGTCGTCGTCCGTGCGTAGGTGTCGGTCATCTTCCCCGCGCCCTTCCGTAGGAACCGGCCCTCTGAGCCGGCGGTACCCCAGGAACGCCACCGCGGCCGCGAGCGCTCCCGCCACGGCGGGCACCGCGTACCCCGCCTTCGCCCCGGACGCGTCGACCACCCAGCCCGCGGCCGAGGAGCCGAGCGCCACACCCACGGCGAGCCCGGTGCTGGTCCAGGTCATGCCCTCGGTCAGTCTGGTGCGCGGTACGTGCTGTTCGACGAGAGCCATCGTGGTGACCATCGTCGGTGCGATGGCGAGGCCCGCGACAAAGAGCGCCACGGCCAGGAACGGCAGGCTCCCGGCCAGTTGGAGGGGGATCATACTCACGGCCATCGCACACACTCCCACCAGCCACCTCGTGGACGCCTTCCCCTTCAGGCGCAGCAGGCCGAACACGGCCCCGGCGAGGCAGGAACCCAGCGCGTACACCGCCAGCACCAGGCTCGCCGCGGCCTTGTGGCCCTGCTCCTCGGCGAAGGCCACCGTCACCACGTCGACCGCCCCGAAGATGGCGCCGGTCGCCACGAAGGTGATCACGAGCACCTGCAGACCGCGCGAGCCCAGCGCGGAGCCCCTGGTGTGCCGGGCGTGCGGATGCGGCACCGGTTCGGTGGCCCGCTGCGCGGTCAGCCAGAAGACCCCGACCAGCAGGAAACCGGCGGCGAGCAGCGGGCCCGCCTCGGGGAACCAGGCGGTGGAGAGCCCGATCGAGATGATCGGGCCGAAGATGAAGCACACCTCGTCGACGATCGACTCCCAGGCGTACGCGGTGTGCAGCTGCTGCGCCCTGCCGCGGTAGATCTCCGCCCAGCGGGCCCGGACCATCGACCCGACGCTGGGCACGCATCCGGCGCCCGCGGCGAAGACGAACAGGGTCCAGTCGGGCAGCCGCTGCTGCGCGCAGACCAGCAGCCCGGCCACGGCCGCCAGCGCGACGAGCGTCACCGGGCGCAGGACCCGGCGCTGGCCGTGCCGGTCGACCAGCCGCGACACCTGCGGTCCGACCACCGCGGCCGACATCGCGAGCGTCGCGGAGAGCGCGCCCGCCAGCCCGTACCGGCCGGTGAGCTGGGACACCATCGTCACCACGCCGATGCCCATCATGGACAGCGGCATCCGGCCGAAGAAACCGGCTGTTGAGAACCCCTTGGAACCGGGGGCGGCGAAGATCGCACGGTAGGGACTGGGCAAGGGGAACTCCGATACGGCGTGCTCACACGCGGTGTCAGGGGTGAACGTGGCCGATACAGCTTACGGGCGGGCCGGCGGACCCGACAGCGGGATTCCCGGCCGGACCGCCGGGCGGATGTCGGTGGGAACGGGGCCGGGGCCGGGTGGCAGGATCGGTGTCATGTCCGATCTGCGCGATCCCGCTCCCTACGACGCCCTGCTGCTGCTCTCCTTCGGAGGCCCCGAAGGACCGGACGACGTGGTTCCGTTCCTGGCGAACGTGACCCGCGGCCGGGGAATCCCCGAGGAGCGGCTGAAGGAGGTCGGCAAGCACTACTTCCTCTTCGGCGGCGTCAGCCCGATCAACGCCCAGAACCGCGCGCTGCTCGACGCCCTGCGCAAGGACTTCGCGGATCACGGGCTCGACCTGCCGGTGTACTGGGGCAACCGCAACTGGGCGCCGTACCTGACCGACACCCTGCGCGAGATGGTCCGCGACGGACACCGCCGCATCGCCGTCCTGGCGACCAGCGCCTACGCCTCGTACTCCGGCTGCCGGCAGTACCGGGAGAACCTCGCCGAGTCGCTGGCCGCCCTGGAGGCCGAGGGTCTGCCGGTCCCGCGCGTCGACAAGCTGCGGCACTACTTCAACCACCCCGGCTTCGTCGAGCCCATGGTGGAGGGGATCGTCGCCGCCCTGGCCGACCTGCCCGCGGACGTGCGCACGGGTGCGCGGCTGGCCTTCACGACGCACTCCATCCCCACCTCGGCGGCCGACTCCTCCGGACCGGTCGGGGCGCACGGCGACGGCGGTGCGTACGTGGCCGAGCACCTGGACGTCGCCCGGCTGATCGTGGCGGCGGTGGCCGAGCGGACCGGCGTCGAATACCCCTGGCAGCTCGTCTACCAGTCGCGCAGCGGCGCCCCGCACATCCCGTGGCTGGAGCCCGACATCTGCGACCACCTGGAGTCGCTGCACGGCGACGGGGCCCCCGCCGTGGTGATGGCGCCCATCGGATTCGTCTCGGACCACATGGAGGTCCTCTACGACCTCGACACCGAGGCCGCCGCGAAGGCCGCGGAGCTCGGCCTGCCGGTGCGCCGGGCCGCGACCGTCGGTGCCGACCCGCGGTTCGCCGCGGCCGTGCGCGACCTGGTGCTGGAGCGGGCCGCCACCGAACAGGGACGCGACCGGGAGCGGTGCGCGCTCGGGGCCCTCGGGGCGAGCCACGACCTCTGCCCGGTCGGCTGCTGCCCCGCCCGGGCGCTCAAGCCGGCCGCCGCCGGCGCCGACAGCCCCTACGCGTGACGCGCCACCGCCGACCCGCCCCGTACCCCCTCATCCCCTTGGGAGCGCCGTGACCGACCCCCTGCTGTCCGAACTGCTCGACCTCGCGCTGGACGTCGCCCGTCGCGCCGGTGCGCTGCTGCGCGACGGCCGCCCCGCCGACCTGGGGGTGGCCGCGACCAAGTCCAGCCCGGTGGACGTCGTCACCGAGATGGACATCGCCGCCGAGAAGCTGATCACCGGCTTCCTGGCCGAGCGCCGTCCCGATGACGGCGTCCTCGGCGAGGAGGGCGCCAGCTCCGAGGGCACCAGCGGCATCCGCTGGGTCATCGACCCGCTCGACGGCACCGTGAACTATCTCTACGGGCTGCCCACCTGGGCCGTCTCCGTCGCCGCCGAACGGGACGGGGAGCGGGTCGTGGGCGTGGTGGAGGTCCCGATGCGCCGGGAGACCTACCACGCGGTCGTCGGCGGCGGTGCGTACGCAAAGGGCGGGGCGTACGGCGAGGGTGCCCGGCTGCGCTGCCGGCCCGCGCCGCCGCTCGCGCAGGCGCTCGTGTCGACCGGATTCAACTACGTCGCCGACGTCCGCGCGCACCAGGCGGACGTGGCACGCGTGCTCATCCCGAGGCTGCGCGACATCCGGCGCGGCGGCTCCGCGGCGATCGACCTGTGCGACGTGGCGGCGGGCCGGCTCGACGGCTACTACGAGCGCGGCCTGCACCCGTGGGACCTCGCGGCCGGCGACCTCATCGCCCGGGAGGCGGGCGCGCTCACCGGCGGGCGGCCCGGTCTGCCCGCCGACGGCGGACTGGCGGTCGCCGCGTCACCGGGCGTCTTCGAACCCCTCCAGGCCCTCCTGGAGGAACTGGGCGCCTGGCACGACTGAGCCCGCCCCCGCGGCGCCCGCGCACACCGCTGTACGGGCCGTGGGCGCCACCGGAACCAGGAAGGCCCCGCAGGTGCCGATGCGGCACCGCGGGGCCTTCCTGCGACAGCTCAGACGCTCGAGGCGCCGATGTGGACACCGTGCTCCGCCGCGAGGCGGTGCAGGTCGTCCAGCTCGCCCTGCTCGACGTCCGCAAGGAAGTCGTCGCCCGTCTCGCGGGCTTTCGTGAGGTCGGACTCGGTGGTCTGGATGCGTTGCAGCAGACCTGCGGTGAAAGCGTCCATGAAGCGCCCCCTCATCGTGGGTCGGTGGCACGGGGGTGTGCCCGGGTTTCCCTCCGCCGAAGCGGTAGGGCGGGTGATCACGCAATCTCCGGGGGACGGAGGGGCCTGTGGCACGCCACATACGAGACGTGATCGCGGGTGTGAATTCGTCCTCCCCGGCCCAACCCTCAGAGAAACCTCAACTGGCCCGGGAATCCGCCGGTTTCCCGGAAGCCGCAGGTGGGGCCGCGCCGTCTTACCGCCGGTTTATACGTGTTACGGGCAGGATGGAGCCGCACGGCCCGTGCCGAGGCGTGGTCCGGATCACGGTCCGCGGGCCCGTACGGCCGTTTTGAAGACCTGTTGTGAAGTTCTAAGGAAGGAAGCGCCGTGCGCGTACTCGTCGTGGAGGACGAGCAGCTGCTCGCCGATGCGGTGGCCACCGGATTGCGCCGCGAGGCCATGGCCGTCGATGTCGTGTACGACGGTGCCGCGGCCCTGGAGCGCATCGAGGTCAACGACTACGACGTCGTGGTCCTGGACCGCGACCTCCCCCTGGTGCACGGGGACGATGTCTGCCGCCGGATCGTCGAGCTGGGCATGCCGACCAGGGTGCTCATGCTCACCGCGTCCGGGGACGTCAGCGACCGTGTGGAGGGGCTTGAGCTCGGCGCCGACGACTATCTGCCCAAGCCCTTCGCCTTCAGCGAGCTGACGGCCCGGGTCCGGGCCCTCGGCCGCCGTACGACGGTGGCCCTGCCGCCCGTCCTGGAGCGCGCGGGAATCAAGCTCGACCCCAACCGCCGCGAGGTCTTCCGGGGCGAGCAGGAGGTCCAGCTCGCCCCCAAGGAGTTCGCCGTGCTGGAGGTCCTGATGCGCAGCGAGGGCGCCGTCGTCTCGGCCGAGCAGCTCCTGGAGAAGGCGTGGGACGAGAACACCGACCCGTTCACCAACGTGGTCCGGGTGACCGTCATGACCCTGCGGCGCAAGCTCGGCGAGCCGCCCGTGATCGTCACGGTGCCCGGTTCCGGATACCGGATCTGACGCCGGTGCCCACTGTCCCGCCGCCCGTGGCGGCGCCCCCCAAACCCACCTGGGAGCCCAAGCAGCAGGAGCCCCCGTACCCCTGGCTGCGCCCGACCATCCGGATACGTCTCACGCTGCTGTACGGCGGCATGTTCCTGATCGCCGGCATCCTGCTGCTGTCGATCATCTACATGCTGGCCGCGCAGGCCCTGCACGTGGGCAGCGAACTGCCGTTCAAGATCGTCGACGGGCATGTGTCCAGCGAGATCTGCAACCTGCTGGGGGAGGGGAGCTCACCGAACGCCGTCAACTCAGCGATGAACTCCTGCGTCAACCACCAGCGCCAACAGGCGCTCGACACGCTCCTGAACCGCTCGCTGCTGGCCCTCGTCGGCCTGAGCGTCATCGCCTTCGCCTTCGGCTACGCCATGGCGGGACGGGTGCTCTCGCCGCTGGGCCGGATCACCCGCATCGCACGCCGCGTGGCCGGCACGGACCTGTCCCGCCGCATCGAGCTGGACGGGCCGGACGACGAGCTCAAGGAGCTGGCCGACACCTTCGACGACATGCTGGAGCGGCTGGAGCGGGCCTTCACCGCGCAGCAGCGGTTCGTCGGGAACGCGTCGCACGAGCTGCGCACGCCCCTGGCCATCAACCGCACGCTGCTGGAGGTCCACCTCTCCGATCCCGCGGCGCCCCCGGAGCTCCAGCAGCTCGGCAAGACGCTGCTGGCCACCAACGAGCGCAGTGAGCAGCTCGTGGAGGGCCTGCTGCTGCTCGCCCGCAGCGACAACCAGATCGTCGAGCGCAAACCCGTCGACCTGGCCGAGGTGGCCTCCCGCGCGCTGGACCAGGCGCGGGGCGAGGCCGAGGCCAAGGGCGTGGAGATGCGGGCCGAGCTGGCCCCGGCCGTCGTCCAGGGAAACGGCGTCCTGCTGGAGCGGATCGCGCTGAACCTCGTACAGAACGCGGTGCGCTACAACGTCGCCGAGGACGGCTGGGTCGAGGTCACCACGGAGCTGATGCCCGGACAGGCGCTGATGGTCGTCACGAACACCGGACCCGTGGTGCCCGCCTACGAGATCGACAACCTCTTCGAGCCCTTCAGGCGGCTGCGTACGGAGCGGACGGGCAGCGACAAGGGGGTCGGTCTCGGCCTGTCGATCGCACGCTCCGTCGCGCGCGCTCACGGAGGCCGTATCATCGCGGAGCCCCGCGAGGGCGGTGGCCTTGTGATGCGCGTCTCACTGCCGGTCTGAGAGGCCGGGCGAGGCGTGGTGCGCATGGATTATTTTTGTTCGCTTTGAGCGGAATTTTCGGGACGCGGTCCCGGAGGATCCGTGTGTGATCGATCACAGGAGCGAATTTCCGCCCATCCACACTCCGTGATCAGGCATCCCTTCGGAAATCCGGCGATAATCGGGGTTTTCGGGGCCCAATATCACGGGAAGTACACGGGGTGGCGCCTGTAATGGACGCCGCCGGGACCGTGTACGGTCCCCATCGCCACCCAAGCCGATCACTCTCGAGCGGTCCTTTTGGGTGTCGATTGAGTAACAGACCTTGATGTGAGGCAAAATCTCCGCCTCGGGTCGGGCACAAGTCCGGCCTCTCACGCGTTACGTGCGCTGAGACACCGCAGACACCCAGAGGGGGAGAGCGACAATGGCAACGGATTACGACACCCCACGCAAGACCGACGACGACGTCGATCAGGACAGCCTTGAAGAGCTCAAGGCTCGCCGGAGCGACAAGACGGCGTCCGCCGTCGACGTCGACGAATTCGACGCGGCCGAAGGACTGGAGCTGCCCGGCGCAGACCTGTCCAACGAAGAACTGGCCGTGAGGGTCCTGCCCAAGCAGGCCGACGAGTTCACCTGCATGAGCTGCTTCCTCGTGCACCACCGCAGCCAGCTGGCCCGCGAGAAGAACGGCCAGCCGATCTGCCGCGACTGCGACTGAGGTCCGGTCGGCCGTGGCAGGGGACACACCGTTCCGGAAGCGGCGCATCCGGCGCAAGAAGGGGCCGGAGGCGCAACAGGGCGGGACAGGCCCGGCAGAGGGCGTGACAGCGCCTGCCGAGCAGTCCGCCCTGCCACCCACGCCGGGCGAACAGGATGACGACGGGCGAGGCCGGCCGGCCTCGCTCGAAGCAGTCGAAGCAGCTGTCGCGGCCATCGAGGCGGCTGCGGAAGTCGACGCGGCCGACAGGGCCGGACAGGTCGACAGGACGGAGCCCGTGACCGGGGCAGGCCGTCTGAAGTCAGTGAAACGGGGCGTACGCAAGGGCGGGGAGAGCGCCAAGGCCGCGATCGGTCATATCGCCGACCTGATCATCGATATCGCTCCCCGCGTCCCCGTACGCGACCTCGCCACCCTGCGCCGGCACTTCCCGGGCCTGGGGCCCGAGGAGATCGCCGACCGGCTCATCGCCGGCGCGAGCAAGGGCACCGCCACCGTCGGCGCCGGAATCGGCGCCGCGGCCATGATGCCCGTACCGCCCGCCATGCTCGCCGAGCTGGCCGCGGAGATCACCGGTGTGGCCGCGATCGAGATGAAACTCGTCGCCGAGCTGCACGAGGTCTACGGACTGCGCCCGCCCGGCACCCTCGGCCAGCGCTCCACCGCCTACCTCACGTCCTGGACGGAGGAGCGCGGTATCGACGTCACCCACCCGACGACGGTCAACGCGGCCCTCGGCGGCCAGATGAAGCGTGAGCTGCGCCAGCAGATCATGAAGCGCACCGTGCGCGATCTGCCCAACCTCATCCCGTTCATGATCGGCGCCGCCGTCGGCGCGATGATGAACCGCCGTGACACGAGGAAGCTCGCCGAACGGATCAGGAAGGACCTGCGCGAGCGCCAGATCCCCTGGGACCGCCTTCCTGAGCTCCCGCCGCTGGAACGCCCGGCGCTTCCGTACACGCGCTTCCCCGAGGACCCCGAGGCCCCCAGGCCCCCGAAGGGCTGAGACCCGCTCCGGCGGCCGTACAGCACCCGCCGAGGCCGTGGGAGGAGACCGGCAGGGCTCCCGGGATCAGCCGGCCGGGACCGCCGCCTTCAGGGCCGCCACCAGTGCCTCCGGCTCACGCGTCGACAGGTAGACGTACGGAGTCGGGTCCTGCGGGTCCGTGATCTCCACCCGCACTGCCGTGGGGATGTAGCTGCGCAGCAGCATGAAGGCCCGGGTGTCCGCCTTGTACGAGCGCCAGGCGCGCGCCTCCTCGGCGTCCAGCACCTCGGCCTCGCCGAGCGCCGATACGGGGATCCGCGCGTCCCCCGCGACCAGGGCGCCGGCCACCACCCGGATCCGGGCGGAGCCGTACGAACTGACCGCCACCGCCGACAGGGCGGTGCCGCCCGCGAGACCGGCGAGCAGGGGCAGGGTGCCCAGTGGCAGCAGCATCAGCGCGCACGCGATGCCGACCAGGGTGGCGATGAGCCACCACGAACGGGGCGCGGTGAGACGTTCGTCGAACGGCGGGGTGGAAGGCTGCATGAACCCAAGCTTGGCACGGCGCGACCTGCGGGTACCCGCGCGGGTAAGGTCTGCGCCTGTGAGTGGAACATCTGCGGCTCTGACGCCCCCCGCCGACGCGGTGAAACCGGTCCGGCATCCCGACGCCCCGGCACCCGGCGAACTGCTCGGCGCGCACTACGAACACTGTTTCGGCTGCGGCGACGGACAGCCGCACGGGCTGCACCTCCAGGCGCGGGCCGGCGAGGGGGTCGGCGTCACCGCCGAGTTCACCGTGCAGGCCGCCCACCAGGGCGCCCCCGGCCTCGCCCACGGCGGCGTACTGGCCAGCGCGCTGGACGAGACGCTCGGCTCGCTGAACTGGCTGCTGCGGGTGATCGCGGTGACCGGACGGCTGGAGACCGACTTCGTCCGCCCCGTACCGGTCGACACCGTGCTGCACCTCGACGCGGAGATCACCGCCGTGCACGGCCGGAAGATCTACTCCCGGGCGACCGGCCGGATCGGCGGCCCGGACGGGCCCGTGGCGGTCCGGGCCGAGGCCCTGTTCATCGAGGTCAAGGTCGATCACTTCATCGACAACGGCCGCCCGGCCGAGATCCAGGCCGCGATGGCCGACCCCGACCAGGTCAAGCGGGCCCGTGCCTTCGAGGTGAACCCGTGACGCGCCACCCCGTCGACGTGCTGATCCGCCGGGTCGACCCCGAGGTGCCGGTCCCGGCGTACGGGCACCCCGGCGACGCCGGGGCCGATCTGGTCACCACCGAGGCCGCCGAACTCGCACCGGGTGAGCGGGCCGTGCTGCCGACCGGGGTTTCGATCGCCCTGCCGGACGGGTACGCCGCGTTCGTGCACCCCCGCTCCGGTCTCGCCGCACGCTGCGGAGTCGCCCTCGTGAATGCCCCGGGGACGGTGGATGCCGGGTACCGTGGAGAGATCAAGGTGATCGTCATCAATCTCGACCCGCGCGAGTCCGTGCGGTTCGAGCGGTTCGACCGGATTGCCCAACTGGTCGTGCAGCAGGTCGAGAAGGTGCGCTTCCACGAAGTGTCGGAGCTTCCCGGTTCGGCGCGGGCCGAAGGGGGCTTCGGGTCCACCGGCGGTCATGCCGCCGTTGATGTTGATGGCGTCCGGGGCGGGGTTCCCCAGGGCGGGAACAGCTACGCTTCGGTCGAATCCGACCGGGAAGGACAGTGACGTGTTCGGACGTCGCAAGAACAGTGGTTCCGCCGAGGACACGGCGGACGAAGCGCGCGAGGCCGAGCAGGTCGTCGACGAGCTCGATGACGCCGATGCCGCCGGGAGCGGATCGCGTCGGACGAACCTTCCGCCCGCGCCGCGGCCGGACGGCCCGTGGGACATCGAAGAGGTGTCCCAGCCCGGCGAGGGCCGGGTCGACCTGGGCGGCATCTTCGTGCCCGGTGTCGAGGGCATGGAGCTGCGCGTAGAGGTCGCCGGTGACGCGATCGTCGCGGCCACCGTCGTGCTGCGCGACAGCGCGATCCAGCTGCAGGCCTTCGCCGCCCCCAAGAAGGAGGGCATCTGGGGCGAGGTCCGCGAGGAGATCGCCTCCGGTATCACCCAGCAGGGCGGCATCATCGACGAGATCGAGGGTCCGCTGGGCTGGGAGCTGCGCGCGCAGGTCCCCGTACAGCTGCCCGACGGGGCGAACGGCGTGCAGCTGGTGCGCTTCGTCGGCATCGACGGCCCGCGCTGGTTCCTGCGCGGAGTGATCTCCGGTCAGGGCGCCGTGCAGCCGGAGGCCGCCGGGCTCCTGGAGACGGTCTTCCGTGACACCGTGGTGGTCCGCGGCGACGGCCCGATGGCCCCGCGCGACCCGATCGTCCTGAAGCTCCCCAACGACGCCCAGATGGTCCCCGAGGGCGTCCAGCAGGAGGAGCAGGAGGGCTCGAAGTTCTCCGGTGGCATGGCGGGCCTCCAGCGCGGCCCCGAGATCACCGAGGTGCGCTGACCGCACCCCGCACACAACGGCCGGTGGCCCGTACCCCTTCGCAGGGGTACGGGCCACCGGCCTCTCTGCGTCCCGGGGGAGTGGGGCGCGACGGCGCGTATGGGGCGCGTATCGGGCACGTACAGGCGCCGTCAAGGCGGTGCCCGTCCCCGTAAGGAAGACATCAACGCAGGTCACAGCGGCGTCGGCGAGGGGTTTGCTCAAGAGGTCCGAGAAATCCGCACCTCATCCAGGAGCATCCGATGGCCGACATGGCCTTCGTCGTCACCACGATCGCGGTCTTCGCGCTGGTGGCACTCATTGCCAAGGGGGTGGCGAAGCTGTGACTGCCGAAAACGTGACCGGCCTCGTCGTGGCCGTCGCCCTGCTGGGCTATCTCGTCCTCGCCCTTCTGTACCCGGAGAGGTTCTGAGCCCGATATGAGCCCCGTCCTCGCCGGCGTGCTCCAGGTCCTCGCGCTCGTAGCGGCGCTCGGCCTGGCGTACCGCCCGCTCGGTGACTACATGGCCGGCGTCTACTCCTCTCCCCGGCATCTGCGGGTGGAGAAGTGGATATACAAGGCCATCGGCGCCGACCCGAACACGCAGATGCGCTGGCCCGCCTATCTGCGCGGCGTCCTCGCCTTCTCGGCGGTGAGCGTCCTCTTCCTGTATCTGCTGCAGCGGCTCCAGGGCTCGCTGCCCGGCTCGCTCGGCTTCTCCTCGATCGATCCGGACCAGGCGTTCAACACGGCGGCCTCGTTCGTCGCGAACACCAACTGGCAGTCGTACTACGGCGAACAGGCCATGGGCCACGTCGTGCAGACCGGCGGCCTCGCGGTGCAGAACTTCGTGTCGGCCGCCGTCGGCATCGCCGTCGCGGTGGCACTCGTCCGCGGCTTCGCCCGGTCCCGCACCGGTGAACTGGGCAACTTCTGGTCCGACCTGGTGCGCGGCACCGTCCGGATCCTGATCCCGATCGCCGTGATCGGGGCCCTGGTGCTGGTGGCGACCGGTGCGATCCAGAACTTCTCCGGCATCCACGAGGTCGGCCAGTTCATGGGCGGCTCGCAGCAGTGGAACGGCGGCGCGGTCGCCTCGCAGGAGGTCATCAAGGAGCTGGGGACCAACGGCGGCGGGTACTTCAACGCCAACTCGGCCCACCCGTTCGAGAACCCCAACGGGCTGTCGAACCTCTTCGAGATCTTCCTGATCCTCGTCATCCCGTTCGCCCTGACCCGCACCTTCGGCCGCATGGTCGGCTCGCTCAGGCAGGGGTACGCGATCCTCGCGACGATGGGCGTCATCTGGCTCGGCTTCACCGCGCTGATGATGTGGACCGAATTCGCCCACCACGGGCCCGCGTTCGACATCGCGGGCGGGGCGATGGAGGGCAAGGAGAACCGGTTCGGCGTCGGCGGCTCGTCCATCTTCGCCGTGGCCACCACGCTCACCTCGACCGGTGCGGTGAACTCGTTCCACTCCTCGTTCACCGGTCTCGGCGGCGGCATCACGATGCTCGGCATGCAGCTGGGCGAGATCGCTCCCGGCGGTACCGGATCGGGACTCTACGGAATGCTGATCATGGCGGTCATCGCGGTGTTCATCGCCGGTCTGATGGTCGGCCGCACGCCCGAGTACCTCGGCAAGAAGATCGGCACCCGCGAGATCAAGCTCGCCGCCTGCTACATCCTGATCACCCCGGCGCTGGTGCTCTGCTTCGCGGCCGCCGCGATGGCTCTGCCGACGCCCGCCCACTCGATGACGAACACGGGCGCGCACGGCTTCTCGGAGATTCTGTACGCCTACACCTCGGGCGCCAACAACAACGGTTCGGCGTTCGCCGGGCTCAACGCGGACACGCAGTGGTTCAACACCACGATCGGACTCGCGATGCTGCTCGGCCGGTTCCTGCCCATGGTGTTCGTCCTGGCCCTGGCCGGCTCGCTCGCCGGGCAGAAGCCCGTCCCCGCGACCGCCGGCACGCTCGGCACCCACAAACCGCTCTTCAGCGGACTGCTGGTCGCCACCATCATGATCATCGCCGGTCTGACCTACTTCCCGGCCCTCGCCCTGGGGCCGCTGGCCGAGGGGCTGGCGTCATGACCATCCGTACGAAGCAAGAGGACTCGATGTCCACAGTCACCCCGGCCCGCGCACCGCACCAGGACGCTCCGGCCGGCCCCGGTCCCGAAGGGCGCGTCGGCGCCGGCCTGTTCGACCCCGGCATGCTGATCGCCTCGTTCCCCGACGCGCTGCGCAAGCTCGACCCCCGGACCATGGTCAAGTCCCCGGTGATGTTCGTCGTGCTGGTCGGTTCGGTGCTCACCACCGTGCTCGCCGTACTGGACCCGACGGACTGGTTCGGCTGGGCCATCACGGTCTGGCTGTGGCTCACGACGATCTTCGCCAACCTGGCGGAGGCGGTCGCCGAGGGCCGCGGCAAGGCGCAGGCCGACACCCTGCGCAAGGCCAAGACCGACACCATCGCCCGCCGGATCACCGGCACGCACGAGGAGCGGGTGCCGGGCGCGGAGCTGCGCATCGGTGATCTCGTGGTCTGCGAGGCCGGTGACATCATCCCGGGTGACGGAGACGTCGTCGAGGGCGTCGCCAGCGTCGACGAGTCCGCGATCACCGGCGAATCGGCGCCGGTGATCCGGGAGTCCGGCGGTGACCGCAGCGCGGTCACCGGGGGTACGAAGGTGCTCTCCGACCGGATCGTCGTCAAGATCACCACCAAGCCCGGTGAGACGTTCATCGACCGGATGATCGCCCTGGTCGAGGGCGCCGCGCGGCAGAAGACACCCAACGAGATCGCGCTGAACATCCTGCTGGCGTCGCTCACCGTCGTGTTCCTGCTCGCCGTCGTCACCCTGCAGCCGTTCGCGATCTACGCGGGCAGCGAGCAGTCCATGATCGTGCTGACCGCGCTCCTGGTCTGCCTGATCCCGACCACCATCGGTGCACTCCTCTCCGCGATCGGCATCGCGGGCATGGACCGGCTCGTGCAGCGCAACGTGCTCGCCATGTCCGGGCGGGCCGTCGAAGCCGCGGGCGACGTCTCGACGCTGCTCCTCGACAAGACCGGCACCATCACCCTCGGCAACCGCCAGGCCGCCGAGTTCCTCCCCGTCAGGGGCACGACCGAAGCGGAACTCGCGGACGCCGCGCAGCTCTCCTCGCTGGCCGACGAGACCCCCGAGGGACGGTCCGTCGTCGTCCTCGCCAAGGAGAAGTACGGGCTGCGCGAACGCCACCAGGGCGAACTGTCCGCGGCCGAGTGGGTCGCCTTCACCGCCCAGACCCGGATGTCGGGTGTGGACGTCGAGGGGCGCAGGGTCCGCAAGGGCGCGACCGGATCGGTCGTCGCCTGGGTGAAGGAGCGGGGCGGCAGCGTCTCGGCCGACGCGCAGGCACTCACCGACCGCATCGCGCAGGCCGGCGGCACCCCGCTGCTGGTGGCGCTGGAGGATGCGGACGGGGCCCGGGTCCTGGGTGTCATCCACCTCAAGGACGTGGTCAAGGAGGGCATGCGCGAGCGCTTCGACGAGCTGCGCCGGATGGGCATCCGCACCGTCATGATCACCGGCGACAACCCGCTGACCGCGAAGGCCATCGCCGAGGAGGCCGGCGTCGACGACTTCCTCGCCGAGGCCACCCCAGAGGACAAGATGGCCCTCATCAAGCGGGAGCAGGCCGGCGGCAAACTCGTCGCGATGACCGGCGACGGTACGAACGACGCCCCCGCGCTCGCCCAGGCCGATGTCGGCGTCGCCATGAACACCGGGACCTCGGCCGCCAAGGAGGCCGGGAACATGGTGGACCTGGACTCCAACCCGACCAAGCTGATCGAGATCGTCGAGATCGGCAAACAGCTCCTGATCACCCGCGGCGCCCTCACCACGTTCTCCATCGCCAACGACGTCGCGAAGTACTTCGCGATCATCCCCGCGATGTTCGCCGTGGTCTACCCGGGCCTGGACAAGCTCAACATCATGGACCTCTCCTCACCCCGGTCCGCGATCCTGTCCGCCGTCGTCTTCAACGCACTGATCATCGTCGCGCTGGTCCCGCTCGCCCTCAAGGGCGTCCGCTACCGCCCCAGCGGCGCCGACTCCATGCTCCGGCGCAACCTCGGGATCTACGGACTCGGCGGCCTGATCGCCCCGTTCGCAGGCATCAAGATCATCGACCTGATCATCTCCCTCATCCCCGGAATCGGCTGACCTGCCATGAACAACACCGTAGGAAGCTCCGCCCGCCTGCTCTGGGCAGGACTGCGCGCCCTCCTCGTCCTCACCCTGGTCTGCGGCGTCGTCTACCCGCTCGCCGTCACCGGCGTCGCCCAGGGCCTCATGCCCGGCCGCGCCAACGGCTCCGAGATCACCTCGGACGGCAAGGTCGTCGGCTCCTCGCTCATCGGCCAGCGCTACGACCTCCCCCTCAAGAAGGGCCAGGAGACCCCGGACCCCGACCTCAGGTGGTTCCAGCCCCGCCCCTCCAACGGCCTCGGCACCAGCAGCGTCAACACCCAGTACGAGCTGATCCTCTCCGGGGCCACCAACCGCTCCGGCGACAACAAGGAACTCATCGACTGGGTCACCGCCGCCAAGGCCGCCGTCGTCAAGGACAACTCCGTCCCCGGCCACCCCGTCAGCCCGTCCCAGGTCCCCGCCGACGCCGTCACCTCCTCCGGCTCCGGCCTCGACCCCGACATCTCCCCGGCCTACGCCGGCCTCCAGGTCAACCGCGTCGCCGCACGCAACCACCTCGACGCCGCACAGGTCCGCAAGCTCGTCGGCCGGCACACCGACGGCCGCATCCTCGGCTTCGTCGGCGAGCCCCGCGTCAACGTCCTCCAGCTCAACATCGCTCTCAAGGACCTGGTGAACGACGCCGGAACGCGCTGAACGCACCGAATGCCCGGGTCAGGCCGCCACGGCCGGACCCGGGCATTGCCCGGTCCTCGGCCGCATGGACATACTGGCGGCCGACAGGACGAAGGACCTACGGGGAGCGACATGACCGAGAGCACCGCCGCCACGGGCGCCGACGGGGAGAGCGGTACGACCGTGGCCGAACGGCCGATGGTCCGTATCGAGGACCTGCACCGTTCGTACGGCACCGGCGCCGGCGCCGTGCACGCGCTGCGCGGTGTGTCCCTCGAAGTGCCGCGCGGGGAGCTCGTCGCGCTGAAGGGCCGGTCCGGCTCCGGCAAGACGACCCTGCTCAACCTGGTCGGCGGACTCGACACCCCCGACAGCGGCCGGATCACCGTGGACGGCACCGACCTCGCCTCGCTCGGCGAGAAGGGGCTGCTGGAGCTGCGCCGCGACCGGATCGGCTTCATCTTCCAGTCGTTCGGCCTGATCCCGATCCTGACGGCGGCGGAGAACGTCGGCGTACCCCTGCGGCTGCGCAAGGCCGATCCGCGCGAGCGCGAGGAGCGGGTGTCGCTGCTGCTCTCCCTGGTCGGTCTCGCCGACCACGCCGCCCAGCGCCCCGGCGAGCTCTCCGGCGGCCAGCAGCAGCGCGTCGCGATCGCCCGCGCCCTCGCCAACCGGCCCGCCCTGCTGATCGCCGACGAGCCGACCGGACAGCTCGACGCGGAGACCGGCCTCGCGGTGATGGAGCTGCTGCGCGCCGTCGTGCGCAGCGAGGGCGTCACCGCCCTCGTCGCCACCCATGACGCCCAGCTGCTCGGCCTCGCGGACCGGGTGCTGGAGCTCAGCGACGGCCACATCATCGAGCACTGACGCCGCCCGCCCCCGGCCGGAGCGCCCCCGGCCGGGGGCGGACTCTTTCCTCCTCGGGGGCGGCGGACTCCTCCCTGCGGCGGGGCATCAGAATTACGTCAATACGGACCTCAGCCGCACCCCGCGCCCGATATGCGTGAAATTCACGGGGTAGTTTCGACAGTGGCTGCCGCATGGGCCGCCACCGGCGCCGGTGAGGACGGCCGGTTTCAGGAAGACAATGGGGCCATGGCGCGCGGCAAACTTCGGATCTACCTCGGTGCGGCACCCGGCGTCGGCAAGACGTACGCGATGCTCTCCGAGGCGCACCGCCGTGTGGAGCGGGGCACCGACTGCGTCGTCGGCTTCGTCGAGCACCACGACCGCCCCCGCACCGAGGTCATGCTGCACGGCCTGGAGCAGATCCGGCGCCGCGAGATCGAGTACCGGTCCGCCGTCTTCACCGAGATGGACGTCGACGCGGTCCTGGAGCGCGCCCCCGCCGTCGCCCTGGTGGACGAACTCGCGCACACCAATGTGCCGGGCTCCCGCAACGCCAAACGCTGGCAGGACGTCGAGGAGCTCCTCCAGGCCGGCATCGACGTGGTCTCCACGGTCAACATCCAGCACCTGGAGTCCCTCGGCGACGTCGTCGAGTCCATAACCGGCGTGCGCCAGCGCGAGACGGTGCCCGACGAGGTCGTCCGCCGCGCCGACCAGCTCGAACTCGTCGACATGTCGCCCCAGGCCCTGCGCCGTCGGATGGCCCACGGCAACATCTACAAGCCGGACCGGATCGACGCCTCGCTCTCCAACTACTTCCGCCCGGGCAACCTCACCGCGCTGCGCGAGCTCGCCCTCCTCTGGGTCGCCGACCGGGTCGACGAATACCTCCAGGAGTACCGCGGCGAGCACAACATCCGCACCACCTGGCAGGCCCGCGAACGCATCGTCGTCGGACTCACCGGCGGACCCGAGGGCCGCACCCTCATCCGCCGCGCCTCCCGGATGGCGGCCAAGGGCTCCGGCAGCGAGATCCTCGCCGTCTACATCGCCCGCAGCGACGGACTCACCTCGGCATCGCCCAAGGAGCTGACCGTCCAGCGCACCCTGGTCGAGGACCTCGGCGGCACCTTCCACCACGTCATCGGCGACGACATACCCTCGGCCCTGCTCGAATTCGCCCGGGGCGTCAACGCCACCCAGATCGTCCTCGGCTCCAGCCGCCGCAAGGCATGGCAGTACATCTACGGACCCGGCGTCGGCGCCACCGTCGCCCGTGAGTCCGGCACCGACCTCGACGTCCACATCGTCACCCACGACGAGGTCGCCAAGGGCCGCGGCCTGCCCATCGCCCGCGGCGCCCGGCTGGGCCGGGCCCGCATCATCTGGGGCTGGGTCGTCGGCGTCGGCGGACCGGCCCTGCTCGCCCTGCTCCTCAAGGGCATGGAGAACGGACCGGGGCTCGCCAACGACGTCCTGCTCTTCCTCTTCATGACCGTCGCCGCCGCCCTGCTCGGCGGGCTGCGGCCCGCCCTCGCGTCGGCCGCCGCGGGATCGCTGCTGCTGAACTACTGGTTCACCCCGCCCACCCACACCCTGACCGTGCAGGACCCCGAGAACTTCGTCGCCATCGTGATCTTCTTCGCGGTGGCGGTCGCGGTGGCCTCCGTGGTGGACCTCGCGGCCCGCCGCACCCATCAGGCCGCCAGGCTGCGCGCCGAGTCCGAGATCCTCTCCTTCCTAGCCGGCAGCGTGCTGCGCGGGGAGACCACCCTGGACGCCCTCCTGGACCGGGTCCGCGAGACCTTCGGCATGGAGTCCGTCGCCCTGCTGGAGCGGCAGAGCGACGTCGACCCGTGGACGTGCGCCGGCAGCGTCGGACCGGCGCCGGTCGCCCGGCCCGAGGACGCCGACGTGGACATGCCCGTCGGCGACCACATGGCCCTCGCCCTCTCCGGCCGGGTGCTGCCCGCCGAGGACCGCCGGGTGCTCGGCGCCTTCGCCGCCCAGGCCGCCGTCGTCCTCGACCGCCAGCGCCTGGTCGGCGAGGCGGAGGAGGCCCGCCGGCTCGCCGAGGGAAACCGGATCAGGACCGCGCTGCTGGCCGCCGTCAGCCACGACCTGCGCACCCCGCTGGCCGCCATCAAGGCCGCCGTCAGCTCCCTGCGCTCCGACGACGTCGCCTGGTCCGACGACGACGAGGCGGAGCTCCTCGAAGGCATCGAGAACGGTGCCGACCGCCTCGACCACCTCGTCGGGAACCTCCTCGACATGTCCCGCCTGCAGACGGGCACCGTCACCCCGCTGATCCGCGAGATCGACCTCGACGAGGTCGTGCCCATGGCCCTGGGCGGCGTCCCCGAGGGCAGCGTCGACCTGGACATCCCCGAGACGCTGCCGATGGTCGCCGTCGACCCCGGGCTGCTGGAGCGGGCCGTCGCCAACATCGTCGAGAACGCCGTCAAGTACAGCCCCGACCGCGACCGCGTCACCGTCGCCGCCAGCGCGCTCGGCGCCCGCGTCGAGCTCCGGGTCGCCGACCGCGGCCGCGGCGTCCCCGACGAGGCGAAGGAGCGCATCTTCGAGCCCTTCCAGCGCTACGGCGACGCCCCGCGCGGCGCCGGAGTCGGCCTGGGACTCGCCGTGGCCCGAGGCTTCGTCGAGTCCATGGGCGGCACGCTGGACGCCGAGGACACCCCGGGCGGCGGCCTGACCATGGTCCTGACCCTCAAGGCGGCCTCGGGATACGTTCCGGTCAGCTCCGGCCTGCCCGCCCGGGTCACCTCATGAGCCGCACGATCCACGGGGAGCGCCGCGGATCCACGTACAGCACGACAGACGTCCACCGGACACGTACAGCACAGACGTACAGCAGAGAGGCAGGACCGCGATGACCCGGGTGCTTGTGGTCGACGACGAGCCGCAGATCGTACGCGCCCTCGTGATCAACCTGAAGGCGCGCAAGTACGAGGTGGATGCGGCGCCCGACGGGGCCACCGCCCTGCAGCTCGCCGCCACCCGTCACCCCGATGTCGTCGTCCTGGACCTGGGGCTGCCCGACATGGACGGCGTCGAGGTGATCAGGGGACTGCGCGGCTGGACCAGGGTGCCGATCCTGGTGCTCTCCGCCCGGCACACCTCGGACGAGAAGGTCGAGGCGCTGGACGCCGGGGCCGACGACTACGTCACCAAGCCGTTCGGCATGGACGAGCTGCTGGCCCGGCTGCGCGCCTCGGTGCGCCGCGCCGAGCCCGTCGGCCAGGACGGCGGCGACGAGGTCGTGATCGTGGAGACCGAGGGCTTCACCGTCGACCTGGCCGCCAAGAAGGTCCACCGCGAGGGCCGCGACGTGCGGCTCACCCCCACCGAGTGGCACCTGCTGGAGGTCCTGGTCCGCAACAGCGGCCGGCTGGTCAGCCAGAAGCAGCTGCTCCAGGAGGTCTGGGGGCCCTCGTACGGCACCGAGACCAACTACCTGCGGGTCTACATGGCCCAGCTGCGGCGCAAGCTGGAGGCCGACCCCTCGCACCCCCGGCACTTCGTCACCGAACCGGGGATGGGATACCGCTTCGAGCGCGCCTGAGACCGGGGCGGGGGCCCCGGTCCCACCCTCGCCGGGGCACCTGCGTAACCCGTTCGAGTGAGATGGTGGACACCCGCCGGGACCCCCCGGGACCGGTACCCTTCGGGTATGAGTGCTGTTCCTCGTTTCGAGAAGCCCCAGAAGGCCGAGCGGCCGTCCGGGCGCTTCCGGCGGATGCTCGACCGGCTGTCCAGCTCCCAGGAGGACCTGGAGTGCGAGGAGCTGGAGGAGGACTCGCAGGCATCGGGGTGCACCCGGATCTCCGAGTGCACCGACCGCCAGATCGTGAAGGTCACTGGTACCTTGCGGACGGTCACCCTGCGACCGCGCGCCGGAGTGCCCGCCCTGGAGGCGGAGCTCTTCGACGGCACCGCGCCGCTCGACGTCGTCTGGCTCGGCCGCCGCTCCATCGTGGGCATCGAACCGGGCCGCAAGCTCATCGCCTCCGGCCGCATCGCCATGAGCCACGGGCGCCGGGTGCTGTTCAATCCCAAATACGAACTCCGACCGCTCGGCAAGGAGTAGCCGGTGACGTCTCTCGACAAGCCGACGTCCGACACGGACCGCACCACCGACCAGCAGGAGGCCGATGCCAAGGCGGTCACCGAGGCCGCGCTCTTCGAGGCCTTCGGCGGCATCAGGGGCATGGTGGAGACGGTCCTGCCCGGACTGCTCTTCGTCACGATCTTCACCATCGACAAGAACCTGACGAACTCGGCCATCGCGGCCGTCGCGGTGTCGCTGGTGCTCGTGGCCGTCCGGCTGATCCGCAGGGACACCGTCAAGCACGCCTTCAGCGGTGTCTTCGGTGTGGCCTTCGGTGTCGTCTTCGCGAAGATGACCGGCAACGCCAAGGACTTCTACCTGCCGGGCATGATCTACACGCTCGGACTGGCCCTGGCCTACCTGATCACCACGGTGGCGGGGCTGCCGCTGATCGGACTGATCCTGGGCCCGGTGTTCAAGGAGAACCTCTCCTGGCGCACCAGGAACCCCGGCCGCAAGAAGGCCTACGCCAAGGCCAGCTACGCCTGGGGCCTGATCCTGCTCGCCAAGTGCGCGATCCTCTTCCCGCTGTACTGGTGGGGTGACACCACGCAGTTCGGCTGGGTCCTGGTCGCCCTGAAGATCCCGCCGTTCCTGCTCGCGGTCTACCTCACCTGGGTGTTCCTGGCCAAGGCGCCGCCGCCCATCGACGTCTTCGCCGAGATGGAGGCCGAGGAGCAGGCCGAGAAGGACCGCAAGGCGGCCGCGGCCGCCGAAGCGGCCCGCAGCCAGGAGTTCTGAGCCACAGCACGCGTCTGAGCCACAGCACGTGAGAGGGGCCTGTCACCGCCACCGGCGGCAACAGGCCCCTCTCACGTGTCCAGGTGGTGTTCCGGTCAGCTCTCCGGGTCGCCCTGGCGCACCGACAGCAGATCCTCCAGCTGTTCCTCGCGCGCCTGCGCGGCCACGAACAGCAGCTCGTCACCGGCCTCCAGGGTCTCCTCGGTGCTCGGCGTCAGGACGCGCTGCCCGCGGATGATCGTGACCAGCGAGGTGTCCTCCGGCCAGGCGACCTCGCCGACCTGGGTACCGGCCAGCGCCGACTCGGGCGGCAGCGTCAGCTCCACCAGGTTCGCGTCGCCGTGGCTGAAGCGCAGCAGCCGGACCAGATCACCGACACTCACCGCCTCCTCGACCAGCGCCGACATCAGACGCGGCGTGGAGACCGCCACATCGACGCCCCAGGACTCGTTGAACAGCCACTCGTTCTTCGGGTTGTTCACCCGGGCGACGACGCGCGGCACGCCGTACTCCGTCTTCGCGAGCAGCGAGACGACCAGGTTCACCTTGTCGTCACCGGTCGCCGCGATCACGACGTTGCAGCGCTGCAGCGCGGCCTCGTCCAGTGAGGTGATCTCGCAGGCGTCCGCCAGCAGCCACTCGGCCATCGGCACCCGCTCCACCGAGATGGCGGTCGGCGCCTTGTCGACGAGGAGCACCTCGTGCCCGTTCTCCAGCAGCTCGCCCGCGATGGAACGGCCCACCGCACCGGCCCCGGCAATAGCGACACGCATCAGTGACCGCCCTCCTCGGGGCCTTCGGCGAAGGCCGCCTCGACCTTCGCGATCTCGTCCGTGCGCATCATCACGTGGACGAGGTCGCCCTCCTGCAGCACCGTCTGCGACGACGGCAGAATCGCTTCGCCCAACCGGGTGATGAACGCCACGCGGACGCCCGTCTCCTCCTGCAGCGTGCTGATCTTGTGGCCGATCCACGACGGCGTGGTGTGCACCTCGGCGAGCTGTACACCGCCGCTCGGATCCCGCCACAGCGGCTCCGCGCCCGAGGGCAGCAGCCGGCGCAGCATCTGGTCGGCGGTCCAGCGCACGGTGGCGACCGTGGGAATGCCCAGGCGCTGGTAGACCTCGGCACGACGGGGGTCGTAGATCCTGGCCGCGACGTTCTCGATGCCGAACATCTCGCGTGCCACCCGGGCCGCGATGATGTTCGAGTTGTCGCCGCTGCTCACGGCGGCGAACGCGCCGGCCTCCTCGATCCCCGCCTCGCGGAGGGTGTCCTGGTCGAAACCGACACCCGTGACGCGACGCCCGCCGAAGCCGGAGCCGAGGCGCCGGAACGCCGTGGGGTCCTGGTCGATGACGGCGACCGTGTGCCCCTGCTGCTCCAGGGTCTGCGCGAGAGCGGCTCCTACTCGCCCGCAGCCCATGATGACGATGTGCACCTTGCGCCTACCTCGCAGTCCTGATCGTCCGGCTGACCTGCGAAAACACCCTGCTCACACTCTTCCCTCGGCTGGCCGGGCAAACAATGGGGCAACGGTTCGTCCCGTTGCCCAGGATGAGCTTAAGCGGCGCCGGGTGCGTTGCCTCATTCGAGTGTGCGTATCACGGGGCCACTGTGGCAAAGGCGACAACGGCCCGAAGCGCCCGGCCGGGATTCCCCGCAGCGTCCGGCCGGGATTCCGCGGAGCGGCCGACGTGCCTTCGAGGAGCGTCCCACGGAATTTCGAAGAGCGTTCGGCGGGCTGCCGGGCGGCCGCGGTGCAAGGATTCCGTTAAGGATTCCGTGGCTTTTCCGGCCGAGTGCAGGAGATTGCCGGGTCCCGGGGGTGGTGCGTGGGCCGGTCCCATACGGAACCCTTACGATCCTCAGCGTGTCCAAACTGACCGACGTGCCCAAACGGATCCTGATCGGACGGGCCCTGCGCAGCGACAAGCTGGGGGAGACTCTCCTCCCCAAGCGCATCGCGCTCCCCGTCTTCGCATCCGACCCGCTGTCCTCGGTGGCGTACGCACCCGGGGAAGTCCTCCTCGTGCTGTCCATCGCGGGTGTGTCGGCGTACCACTTCAGCCCGTGGATCGCGGTCGCCGTCGTGGTCCTGATGTTCACCGTCGTCGCCTCGTACCGGCAGAACGTGCACGCGTACCCGAGCGGCGGCGGCGACTACGAGGTCGCGACCACCAACCTCGGCCCGAAGGCCGGACTGACCGTGGCCAGCGCGCTGCTGGTCGACTACGTCCTGACCGTCGCCGTGTCGATCGCCTCCGGGGTGGAGAACCTCGGCTCCGCGATCCCGTTCGTCGTCGAGCACAAGACGGCGTGCGCCGTCGCCGCCATCGTGCTGCTGACCTTGATGAACCTGCGGGGCGTCAAGGAGTCCGGCAAGCTCTTCGCCATCCCCACGTACCTCTTCGTGGCCGGCGTCTTCATCATGATCATCTGGGGTGCCTTCCGCGGGCTGGTGCTCGGCGACACCATGCACGCCCCGACCTCCGACTACACGATCAAGCCGGAACACCAGGGCCTGGCGGGCTTCGCCCTGGTCTTCCTGCTGCTGCGGGCGTTCTCCTCCGGCTGTGCGGCGCTCACCGGCGTGGAGGCGATCAGTAACGGCGTCCCCGCCTTCCGCAAGCCCAAGAGCAAGAACGCCGCCACCACCCTCGCGGCGATGGGCCTGCTGGCCGTCACCATGTTCTGCGGCATCATCGGGCTGGCCATGGCCACCGACGTCAAGATGGCCGAGAACCCGGCGAAGGACCTGATCAGCAACGGTTCCCCGGTCGGCTCGTCCTTCGTCCAGGACCCGGTGATCTCCCAGGTCGCGGCCGCGGTCTTCGGCGACGGCACGTTCTTCTTCGTGATCCTCGCCGCGGCCACCGCGCTCGTCCTGTTCCTGGCCGCGAACACCGCGTACAACGGCTTCCCGCTCCTCGGCTCGATCCTGGCCCAGGACCGCTACCTGCCCCGCCAGCTGCACACCCGCGGTGACCGGCTCGCCTTCTCCAACGGCATCGTGCTGCTGGCCGGCGCCGCGATCCTGCTGGTCGTCATCTACGGGGCCGACTCGACGCGGCTGATCCAGCTCTACATCGTCGGCGTCTTCGTCTCCTTCACGCTCAGCCAGACCGGCATGGTCCGGCACTGGAACCGGCACCTGCGCTCCGAGAAGGACCCGCTCAAGCGCCGCCACATGATCCGCTCCCGCGCGATCAACACCTTCGGCGCCTTCTTCACCGGCCTGGTGCTCGTCGTCGTCCTCGCCACCAAGTTCACCCACGGCGCCTGGGTCGCGCTGCTCGGCATGGTGATCTTCTACGGCACGATGACCGCGATCCGTAAGCACTACGACCGGGTCGCCGCGGAGATCGCCGCCGACGAGACGCCGTCCGACGAGAGCGTCCGCCCCTCCCGGGTCCACTCGATCGTCCTGGTCTCCAAGCTCCACCGCCCCACCCTGCGCGCCCTCGCCTACGCGAAACTGATCCGCACGGACCACCTGGAGGCGCTCTCCATCAGCGTCGACCCGGCCGAGACGAAGGCGCTCAAGGAGGACTGGGAGCGGCGCGGCATCAACGTCCCGCTGAAGATCCTCGACTCGCCCTACCGCGAGGTGACCCGCCCGGTCATCGAGTACGTCAAGGGCCTGCGCCGGGAGAGCCCGCGCGACGTCGTGAGCGTCTACATCCCGGAGTACGTCGTCGGCCACTGGTACGAGCACCTGCTGCACAACCAGAGCGCCCTGCGGCTCAAGGGCCGGCTGCTCTTCACGCCGGGCGTGATGGTCACCTCCGTCCCGTACCAGCTGGAGTCCTCCGAGGCGGCCAAGAAGCGGGCCCGGCGGCGCGCGGACTGGACGGCGCCCGGCTCGGTGCGACGCGGCCCGGTGGAGCGCAAGCACAAGGAGCCCACGCACAAGGGCTGACACCGCCGGGGCTGACAGGGCCCTCTCATCGGTGGTAAGCGGCCGGACGGCACCCACGTAGACTCGTAGGTTGTTGTCCGGCCGCTTTCCCCTGATCTCTGGAGCCCTCCCCTCATGCAGAACGAATCCACTTCGCCGCAGACCGGGGAGACGCAGACCGGGGAGCTGCGGACCGAGGAGTCCCAGGCCGCGGAGTCCCAGGCCGCGGAGTCACTGGTCGGCCGGGAGTACGAGGTCGAGGTCGGCCCGGTCGCCCACGGCGGCCACTGCATCGCCCGCACGTCCGAGGGCCAGGTCCTGTTCGTACGCCACACCCTCCCGGGCGAGAAGGTCATCGCCAAGGTCACCGACGGCGCCGCCGACTCCCGTTTCCTGCGCGCCGACGCGGTACGGATCATCGAGGAATCCAAGGACCGCGTGAAGGCCCCGTGCCCGTTCGCCGGCCCCGGCAAGTGCGGCGGCTGCGACTGGCAGCACGCCAAGCCGGGCGCCCAGCGCCGGCTCAAGGGCGAAGTGATCGCCGAGCAGCTCCAGCGCCTCGCGGGCCTCACCCCGGAGGAGGCGGGCTGGGACGGCACCGTCATGCCGGCCGATGGCGACAAGCTCCCGCCCGGCGAGGTGCCCGCCTGGCGCACCCGCGTCCAGTACGCCATCGACGCGGACGGCCGCGTCGGCCTGCGCAAGCACCGCTCGCACGACATCGAGATCATCGACCAGTGCATGATCGCCGCGCCCGGCGTCACCGAGCTCGGCATCGAGAAGCAGGACTGGCCCCAGATGGCCACCGTGGAGGCCATCGCCGCCACCGGCTCCCACGACCGCCAGGTCATCCTCACCCCGCGCGAGGGCGGCCGCCTCCCGCTGGTCGAGCTCGACAAGCCCGTTTCTGTCCTGCGCGTGGACGAGCGCGACGGCGGCGTGCACCGCGTCCACGGCCGCGGCTTCGTCCGCGAACGCGCCGACGACCGCACCTACCGAGTCGGCTCCGGCGGCTTCTGGCAGGTCCACCCGCAGGCCGCGGACACCCTCGTCCGCGCTGTCATGCAGGGCCTGCTGCCCCGCAAGAACGACATGGCGCTCGACCTCTACTGCGGCGTCGGCCTGTTCGCCGGCGCCATCGGCCAGCGCATCGGCGAGAAGGGCGCGGTGCTCGGCATCGAGTCCGGCAAGCGCGCGGTCGAGGACGCCCGCCACAACCTCAAGGACCTGGAGCGGGTCCGCATCGAGCACGGCAAGGTCGACCAGATCCTGCCGCGCACGGGCATCACCGAATGCGACCTGATCGTCCTGGACCCGCCGCGCGCGGGAGCGGGCAAGCAGGTCGTCAAGCGCCTCTCGGGCCTCGGGGCCCGCAAGATCGCGTACGTGGCCTGCGACCCGGCGGCGCTGGCGCGGGACCTGGCGTACTTCGCGGAGGGCGGCTACAAGGTGCGGACGCTGAGGGCGTTCGATCTGTTTCCGATGACGCATCACGTTGAATGCGTCGCGATCCTTGAGCCGGTCACTAAGGGTGCCTGACCTGTGGTTTTGAGCGTGGGCCTTATGTGCGGCGCGGGTGTCACGGGCGATATCCTGACGCTGAAATGACGCCCGTGACGCTCATTTGACGCTTGTACTGATGGGGTGTCAGGTGTGTTGCGTCGCCGGCCTGATAGGGAAGTCCGCGAGGCAGGGTGCCGAAGGCTTCTGGTCAAACAGGGTTTGACCAGTGAAAGCAGCTCTGATCGCCAAAAGGCGTGGGCGGCCATCCAGATCGTGAACCCGCGGCGATCCGGCCGGGGGCGCCGCCGAGCTTGGGAGCTCGGATTCAGGTCCAGCCTTCCACTAGGAACGCGTTGCCGTGCCGAGGCGGCGGCGATGCGCTCGTTGTCGGCAGGTCGCTCCGCAGTAGCGCGCCGGGCGCCCGGTGGACCGGGTCTTGAGCCGGACCCCGCATTCCTCGCACCGTGATGCTCCGTGAGGCGCGCGGGGAGAGTAACGAAACCCGCGCCCTTCCGTTACGAACGAGGAGGCCCGCAGGCTCTCCAGTGCCAGCCGCACCATGCGGGTGCCGCCGTTCCGGTCGCGGTGCGCGGCCCGTATCGTCGCGCACCCGACGGTGAAGGCCGCGACATCGTCCATGGTGACGTCGGTGCGGACCCCACCAGCCTGCTGTGCGGCGCGGAGCAGTTGCTCAAGTGCCTGGCGGAACCGCCGTGTCGATGCGGCCAAGAGCGGCCGTGGCCAGGTCGTTCGCGTGGTCAGGGCATCGCATGCGTGATGACGCCCGTGGGACGTTTCGACGACCTCCAGGAGGAAGCCGAAGAATGCCGCGGCAGGATCCGAGCGGGCCGCCCACTGCCGAGCGGTCTCCACCAGGTCGTCGACCTGCTGGACAAGTACGGCCTCCAGCAGAATCTCCTTACTTGGGAAGTGTCGGTACACGGCGCCGGCGCCGACCCCCGCCTGCCGCGCGATCGCGCCGAGTGAGAGGTCCGGGCCGTGCTCGTCCAACGCTTGCGAAGCGGCGGCGAGTGCCTTCCTGCGGTTACGGCGGGCATCGGCCCGACCGGCGTCCTGGGGGGCTGCGGTCATGTCACGTAATTCCTTGTCCGTGCCGCTGAAATGGGTGGAGCATTCCACATCGGCCCCGGGCCCAATCCGACTGGGCCCACCGACCATCCCGAGGCGGAGGACGATATGAGTAGTGACCGTTTGGTCGTCGTGACCGGTGCGACCGGTCGGCAGGGCGGCGCCACCGCACACCGGCTCCTGGCGGCCGGAAGGCCGGTCCGTGCGCTCGTACGGGACACGACGGCACCCGCCGCCACATCACTTGAAGCCGCAGGAGCCGAGCTCGTGCGTGGCAACTTCGATGACCGTTCGAGTCTGCCTGCTGCGCTGGAGGGAGCAGCGGCACTGTTCGCCGTACCGCCCGTGGCCTTCGGACCGGCCGGTTCCGACGTGGAGCGTGAGTTCACCCGCGGCCGGGCCCTGATCGATGCCGCGGCGTCAGTGGGAGTCGAGCACGTCGTGTTCTCGGGCATCGCGTCCACGCCGGGTCGTCCAGGTGGCTCCGAGGGGAAGAGACGCATCGAGGACTACCTGCGTGAGCGGATCCGGTCGGTGACGGTTCTGCGCCCGGTGCGGTTTATGTCGAACTTTCTCGGTTCGACGCCCATCGGTCTCGACGGCATCGCCCAGGGCGTGCACCGACACATTTTCCCGCCGTACGAACCTGTCCAGATCATCGCGGTGGAGGACATCGCCGAGTTCGCGGCGCTGGCTTTCGATCAGCCGGACCGGTTCGCTGGACGGACTCTGGAGCTGGCCGGGGATGCCCCTACCCCTGTCGAAGCGGTTGCCGCGATCAGCGAGGCCACTGGTGCCGCCATTCGCTACGAGCAGATCACTCACGCCGAGGCGGCGGCACTCAACCCCGAGATCGTTCAGGTCCGGGAGCGCTGGGCAGCCGGATCGCGCTGGCATGCAGACATCGAGACCCTGCGCATCATCCATCCCGGACTGCGGACGCTCGGGGACTGGCTTGCCGAGTCCGGCGCCACCCTGCTGCGGAAGCAACTCCTCAAAACCGCCTAGAACTTCGGCCATCGGGCTGATCGTCCTCGTTCTGAGTAGGAGCAGACGCGCATCACGGTGCGTGGCCTGGGGGCATCCCGCTGCCAGCAGCAGCACTCTGTAGAAGGCCGTGTGCGCGCGGCCCTTGTGGGAGTCGGCGAGGAAGGCGCAGTCGGCGGGCCGGCAGAGCACGCGCATGGAGATCTGGGTCACACGATGTCACAGGGGGCGTGCAGGCGGTGTCTTGAGCTCGAACCGCTCGAAACGAGGGAGACATCATGTTTGAGAACACCGACGTCGTGGTGATCGGCGGGGGGTACGCAGGTGTCATGGCGGCCAATCGCCTGACGCGGCACGACGACGTGACCGTGACGCTGATCAACTCGCGCCCGACCTTCGTCCACCGGGTCCGCCTGCACCAACTGGTCGGCGGGACCGACGCCGCTGTCGTCGGCTACCAGGAGGTCTTGGCTGCGGGCGTGCGGTTGGTCGTCGACAGCGTGACGCGGATCGATGCGGCGGGGCGCGGTGTGGAGCTGGCGAGCGGTGGTGTGGTCGGTTACGACTACCTGGTCTACGCGGTGGGTAGTGGCAGCGCCGACCCTCAGGTGCGCGGGGCGGCCGAGTTCGCCTACCCGCTCGCGAGCCTGGAGGAGGCGCAGGGGCTGCTTCCGGTCCTCGAGGCCTCGCCCGCGTCGGCCGCGGTGACGGTGGTCGGAGCCGGTCCGACGGGCATCGAGACCGCCGCCGAGCTGGCGGATCAGGGCCGCAGCGTGACCCTCGTCTGCGGTGGGGTGCTTGGGCCGTACCTGCACCGGAGGGGTCGACGGTCAGTGGCCGGGCGACTGGCGGCGCTCGGGGTGAAGATCGTGGAAGGAGCCGCCACGAGGGTGACGGCGGTGACACGGGATGCGGTACGGCTTGCCGACGGCCGGGAGCTGCCCAGCGCGGTGACCATCTGGACCGCAGGCTTCGGCGTGCCGGACCTGGCCTCCCGCAGTGCGCTGAGCACCGATGCCCTGGGCCGCCTGCTCACGGACGAGACGCTGACGAGCGTGGATGACGACCGCATCGTCGCGGCCGGGGACTCGGCGGCACCGTCGGGTCTGCCGCTGCGGATGAGCTGCCAGACGGCGATGCCACTGGGCGCGCGGGCCGCCGACACGGTGCTCAGCCGGTTGGCGGGTGAACAGCCCGAGACCCTCAACCAGTCGTTCGGAGCGCAGTGCATCAGCCTGGGCCGGGCCACCGGCATCTTCCAGTTCGGCAACAGGTCCGACGTCGCGATCTGGTTCCACGTCGGCGGTCGGCTCGGCGCGAAGATGAAGGAAGGCGTGTGCAAGGGCATCGTGAAGCACTTGGCTGACGAGGCACACAAGCCCGGTGGGTACAGCCTTCACCGCATGAAGGGAGGTTCCGGACGCCGGGAGGCATTGGAGGCCATGCGCTCCGAAGTGCCGGTTGCCGAACAGGTTTCCTAGATGCGGACGGACCGGGAGGGAGAGGATCAGGTCATGAGTGATGATCACGTCATGGACGGCGCGACCGAGACATTCGTCGCGCACCGTAATCTGCTTTTCACCGTCGCGTACGAAATGCTCGGCTCGGCGGCCGATGCCGAGGACGTCCTGCAGGAGACCTGGTTGCGGTGGGTCGAGGTCGACCTTGAGCAGGTGCGCGACCAGCGTGCGTACCTGGTCCGGATCACGACGCGGCAGGCGCTCAACCGGCTGCGCACCATGTCCCGGCGCAAGGAGTCTTACGTGGGTCCGTGGCTGCCGGAGCCGTTGCTGACCACGCCGGACGTGGCCCAGGACGTCGAACTCGCCGAGAGTGTCTCGATGGCGGTGATGCTGGTCCTGGAAACACTGTCGCCGACCGAGCGAGCCGTTTTCGTGCTGCGGGAGGTCTTCGACGTCGGCTACGACGAGATCGCGGCGGCGGTCGACAAGTCCCCGGAAGCTGTGCGTCAGATCGCGCACCGGGCACGTCGGCACGTCGATGCCCGGCGCCCGCGCACCGTCGTTTCCCAGCGCCGGACGCGGGCGGCCGTGGATTCGTTCGTGCGGGCACTGAACGGCGGGGACCTTCAGGGTCTGCTCGACATACTCGCGCCTGAAATCGTCTACATAGGTGACGGCGGCGGCGTGAAGCACGCCGCCCTGCGGCCGATCGTCGGCGCCGACAAGGTGGCCCGCCTCTTGGCCGGTGGACTCGGCAGGAACACGATCCCGATAGCCTTCAGCCACACCATGGTCAACGGCAGCCCGGCCCTGGCGGTCCACCTGGACGGTGAGCTGGACAGCATCATCGCAGCCCATGTGCAGGCCGACCGCATCACCGGCCTCTACGTCGTCCGCAACCCTGAGAAGCTCTCCCGCATCGCATCCGAGACCCCGCTCACCTTGCGCTGAACTCTCCCTGGGTCATCGATCCGAGTTCGACGTCATCTGAAACGGCCCGAGTTCGAAGGTCTCACGCGGGTCAGGGTTCGCGGCGACAGCGACCTGTCCGTGACGACCCGACAGGCGCTGCGGGTCGTGACGTCAGCGGTCGGCAGAGTGATACGGGCGTGGCCGAATTCCTGTGAAGAATCATCAACTCGGTTCTGAATCTATAGAAAGATCACTGGCATGGAGATCATTCGGTACGTGTTCCTTGTCTTCCACCTCTTCGGGTTCGCCGCGCTCATGGGTGGCTTCTTCTTCCAGTTGAGAGGAAAAGACCCGGTGGCCGGCAGCTACATGCTGACGAGTGCGGTCGTCCAACTGGTCACCGGTACGGGACTCATCTGGACCCGAATATCCCTGGACCTGACGGTGGTTGACGCGAAGATGGCGGTGAAACTGGCCTTGGACGTCCTGGTGGCGGTGACCGCCCTCGTGGGCATGCGAAACAAGCAACCGTGGGCCTTCTACGCCGTCGGGTCGTTCACGGCTGGGGCAGCGGTCGTGGCCGTCGCGTGGACGTAGATACTCGAAGCGCGTCCATCTCCGCACACACTCATGCAGAGGCGAGGCGCATGTCATCCCATGCGTGACCCGCACGAGCCCGCTGTGGGAGCCGGTGGTGCGCAAGCTTTTTGCGAGTGGCACCTGCCGGGTCTGACCGGCGAGGGGCCTGTCAATCCCCTGGGTGACGAAACATCCAGCGTCCAGGTGTCGGAATTTCGGGGAACACTCCATGGAGGGCTGACCCCACGGACATCCCCGGCTGGTGGCCGCATGGACCGGACCATCGGTGCGGGGTCGACGACTCAGGCACGGGCATCCCGCTGCCCCTCCTCAGCGGCCGCGCGAGCTGCCGCGTATGGCCCGTCCGGGGCTTCAGGCCGTGGCTTCGTGGTCCAAAGTCTCGAGTGGCTTGTATCGTCTCGCCGCATAGATACCAGCCTGGTATCATCGCTGTATGGCGATGACACTCCGACTCCCCGATGACCTTGACGCCAAGCTCACCGAGCGTGCTCGTCGTGAGCGCCGCAGCAAGCAGGAGCTTGCGATTGAGGCCATTCGTGACGCCCAGGACCGGGCAGAGCTGAAGGTCGATGACGTGCTGGCCGAGCTGATGGACAGCGATGCGGAGATCCTGGATTACCTGAAGTGACCGAGGTGCGCTACATCCAGATCGACGAGATCCTCGCCATTGCCCGTAAGGTCAACGGCACGGAGCACAGCGTGCGTGACATGGGGCTTCTGGTATCTGCGATCGAACGGCCCCGGACCGCCGTGTTCGGGGCCGAGCTTTATCCCACACTGCACGAGAAGGCTGCGGCGCTGCTGCACTCCGTTGCCCGCAATCACGCGTTGATCGACGGTAACAAGCGCACTGCCTGGCTCGCCATGCGCGTCTTCCTGCGGCTCAACGGCGTCAGTGCCGGTATCGCCCCGCCTCCCGTATCCGTTGCCGGACCGTTCGTCGAGGACGTCGCGCAGGACAACATCGACGTCCCGGTCATCGCCAAGCGTCTCTCGGCCTGGTTCCCCATTTCCTGACGCACGACGACGGATGGGCTGGGCACGCGCGTGCCCAGTTTTACGACCGGTACGGCGTTGCGGTTCAGGCTGGAAGCAGCCTGCGCGCGGTAGAGATCGCGGGCCACGTACGCGCTCGGGCCGCCGAAGCCGCGATGGTTGCTTGGCGGGATGGTTTCGCCGGCTGTGCGGCCGTTCTGGGAGTCCTGAGACGAGAGCTGTGTCGAGTCGTGACGCTCATTTGACGCTCCGGCTCCACCGAGCGGGGGAAGGAACACCTGAAAAGGCGTTCTGACCTGCGATTTCTCACCGGCATCCGATGCCGACGTCTTCCCGATGACGCACCATGTGGAGTGCGTCGCGATTCTGGAGCCTGCCACAAAGGGCATCTGACCTGCTCTCTTTCTGATTTCCCAGGCTGCGAGCGGGGCATGCCGACATGTTTCCGCAGATCTATCACGTGAAGCATGGCGCACGCTCCCGCTGCCTGTCTGACCTGTGACTTCGTATAACGGAATGCAGGTTGACTCGACATCTGCGGGCCGGGCACGGAAACGTCTTGACGCTCGTTCAACGCTGGTTCTGACGGCGCGCTATGTATCGTCCCGGGTCAGACAGCGCGGCTCAATCGGGGTGTCGGGCAGCAGCGTGCTTCCAGCGATGCACACCGGGCGGGGCGGCGGCCGCTCAAGTGCGGCGTGATCGTGCACGCCACGCTGTGCCGGCACCAGGAGCATCCGAGGGGCGGTCCTGGGAACGCGGCATCCCTGCCAAGTTCTCCATCAGGTGCAGCACAGGCGTCCCTTCGACTGCGGGCGGCGACGGCCGCCCCGGTGTCGTTTCCGCCGTCTGCCACCTGCCGTTCCGTTCCTGAGGCCACCGCCGCTCCCTGCACCCATGGCGACGGCGAAGCGCTGCGACTCCAGCTGCGGAGCACCGGAGTCCTGGTCGGGACTTTGCAGGCGGCCGCACCGGGCTGGATGCCCGCCGGCGCGGTGACAGCACATGCTCTTCGGCAGGTTCGCGGTGCCGGCGTCGGCGAAAACTTCGTAGCCCGGCCGGGGCGGCGGGGGCGTGCCCCCATCGGCGGTAGAGGTCGACTATCTCGCTGGCCGGTGCAGGAAAATCTATGATGTCCGGAGTAGACATTGGGCTGCGGCGTGGCTATGGTTTCTCTCGTAGCCGAGATCGAGCAAGGCCCGGCAGAGATGAACTGCCAGGCAGTGGTACCGCAGTTGCAGTGCGCAGGACGGTGCGGTGGTGGAGTTTCGAAGCCAGGGTTGTTGCAGGACGGCGACGGGGCTGACGGCCGGACCGGGTGGCCCGCAGTGGTCAGGGGCTGCCATGAGCTGGACCGCTGTAGCAGTTCAGAAGATGCAGTTCGCAGTACCCAGCAGTGCGGTATCGGTAGTTCCTCGGTAAAGGCGTCGACTGCGGACGCGCGTATTGGGAGGTTCGGTAGTGGGGTTCCAAGCCGGCGCAGATGCAGGACGGGCGACGGGGCTGGCTGCCGGAGCGTGGTGCTGTGACGAGGCCACGAGCAGTTCGTAGGACCAGGAGCACGCAGTTCCTGTTCGGCAAGCAGTTGATCAAGAGGGAAGAACGGAGGAGTGCGCCATCGGGATCGCCCGGGTGGAATGACTGGGCCCGGGTACCGCAGGACATCGATAGTGAGGTGGTCTCCGGTCGAGCAACCGCGATCCCCGCACCCCGACTGCATCACGTCGGGACATGCGGAAAAATGAGCCGGCGCAGCACTCAAGGCCGGCAGATGGTGTAGCAGTTCCTTCGGGGCCCTGGTGCCATATGGCACCAGGGCCCCTCCACGCGTTCCACAGAGAGGTGCAAATGACAGCAGACGACTCGTTCGGCCGTCTCGATGACGACGACTACCCCGCGTACACCATGGGCCGGGCCGCTGAAATGCTCGGCACCACACAGGGCTTCCTCCGCGCCATCGGCGAAGCTCGTCTGATCACCCCGCTCCGCTCCGCGGGCGGCCATCGCCGCTACTCCCGCTATCAACTGCGTATCGCCGCGCGCGCCCGGGAACTCGTCGACCAGGGCACCCCCATCGAGGCCGCCTGCCGCATCGTCATCCTCGAGGACCAGCTCGAAGAGGCCCAGCGCATCAACGCCGAATACCGCCGGGCCGCCGGCCCGTCCGGTCTGCCCGAGTCCTGAGGCAGTGCGACCGCTCCTGCTGAAACAAATTGTGCTCCGGGTGGATTGATAACTACGGCCGCGAAGTGAGGGTTTGGCGCATCGCGCCCGCAGTGTTTTTACGTCAATGAGCCGAATTGAATTGCGACTAACGCCGGTTACTATGGCATGGTACTGTCGGCCTCCGTTGCAGTGTTGGTTCCCGAGTTTCAGGCGCCTCCAACGACCATTTCGGGCGTTGGAAGCGCTTCTGTATTTCCGGTCATTCCGGGAGGGGCATCATCTCGGCGACCCGGCATCCGTGCATTGCGGGTCCTGCGTACTGCCCCAGAGGAGATATGACATGGCGTCCGGCACTGTGAAGTGGTTCAACGCGGCAAAGGGTTTCGGCTTCATCGAGCAGGATGGTGGCGGTGCGGACGTGTTCGCCCACTTCTCGAACATCGCTGCCGAGGGATTCCGCGAGTTGCTCGAAGGTCAGAAGGTCACCTTCGACATCGCGCCGAGTCAGAAGGGCCCGACGGCCGAGAATATCGTTCCCGTCTGACTTCGACACGCGTTCCGCGGCGCCGGGACTCCAAGTGTGTCCGGACTCGCCTTGTGGGGTGTTCCCGTAGTGGATTCACGCGTGAGGAATCAGGAATCATCGCCGACAGGCATGATCAAGCGGTGTTGGCTCTCCCGGAGTGGCGTCTGGTTCGAGCTATTTCGATTTCACCCTTTCATTCGTACCAGATTCACCGCGAGTCGGACATGCTCATGCGTTTCATTCGACTCGTTCATTCGATCCCGGCACGACTCTTGCGCGATGGAATTACTTGAACGTGCCATATCGAGGAAGGTTCTGGATGAACCCCCTGCCCATGGATGATCACTCCTCCAGCAGTCGGCCCGACGGCCCCGCTTTCGGCTCGGGCGCCGATTCGGGGCGGGGTGGCGGGTTCGGCACGCTCGCCCCGAGGAGCGGGAATCCGGCAGGCACGGATATCCGCCGCAGGAACAACGTCACCGTCACCGGCCGAGAGGACGGGCCCGTACTCCTGCTGGTGCACGGGTTCGGCTGTGACCAGAACATGTGGCGTCTGGTGGCCCCCATGCTGGCTGAGACCTTCCGGGTGGTGCTCTTCGATTACGTGGGATCCGGCCGCTCGGACCTCTCCGCCTGGAGTGAGCAGCGCTACAGCTCACTGGACGGCTACGCCTTGGACGTGCTGGAGGTCTGCGAGGAGCTCGACCTGCGGGAAGTGACCTTCGTGGGGCATTCGGTCAGTGCCGTGGTCGGGGTTCTCGCAGCGGCCCAGGCGCCCCAGCGGTTCTCCCGGTTGGTGATGGTGGCCCCGTCGCCCCGCTACATTGACGAGGACGGGTACCGGGGCGGGTTCAGCGCGGACGACATCGACGAACTGCTGGAGTCGCTGGAGTCGAACTACCTGGGCTGGTCGGCGGCGATGGCCCCGGTGATCATGGGGAACGAGGACCGGCCGGAACTCGGCCAGGAGCTGGCCGCATCCTTCTGCGCGACCGACCCCGACATGGCCCGGGTCTTCGCCCGTACGACCTTCTTGTCGGACAGTCGTGAAGACCTGAAGACGGTGGCGGTGCCGACGCTGGTGCTGGAATGCACGCAGGACGTGATCGCCCCCCGCGAGGTGGGTGCCTATGTCCACGCCGCGATTCCCGGCAGCCGGCTGGTCACGCTGGAGGCGACAGGGCACTGTCCCCAACTGAGTGCTCCGCAGGCCACAGCCGGGGCGATCGCCGACTTCATGGAACCGACCCGATGATGTGCCGCACCGACCAGGACCAGGACCCGGAACAGGAGCAGAACAAGGGCACGGAGGCCACGGGGGCGGCCTTCACCGATCTGCTGGAGGACAGCGCGGAGGAGCTGTACGAGCAGGCTCCGTGCGGCTACCTGTCGACTCTGATGGACGGCACCATCGCGAAGATCAACACCACTCTGCTGGAGTGGTTGGGCCTGACCCGGCGCGAGGTGGCAGGCCGGATGCGGTTCACCGATCTGCTCACCGTGGGCGGCAGGCTTTACCACGAGACGCACTTCGCACCGTTGTTGCAGATGAACGGCGAGGTCGGCGGCATCGCCCTGGATATCAAGACCGCCGACGGGCAACGGATGCCGGTGCTCGTCACCTCGAAGGTGAAGACCAGTCACGACGGCGAACCGATGCTCGTCCGCACCACGGTCTTCGACGCCCGCGACCGCCGCGCCTACGAGACCGAGCTGCTGCGCGCACGGCAGGCAGCCGAGGAAGCCCGCAGGCAGGCGGAGGCCGACCGAGAGCGGCTTCAGGAAGCTCTCGCGGTCCTCCAGCAGAGCCTGCTTCCCGCCGAACTGCCCACGGTCGCGGGCCTGGAGGCCGACGCCTACTACCACACCGCTTCTCCGGATCTACTCGGCGGGGACTTCTACGACCTGTTCCCCCTCGGTGCGAACCGATGGGCGTTCTTCCTCGGAGACGTGTGCGGCAAAGGGCCCCAGGCCGCCGCAGTCACTTCCCTGACTCGCTACACGCTCCGGGCAGCCGCTCTGCACGACCCGGACCCCGTGGCCGTGCTGACCACCCTGAACACCGTGCTGCACGAGCGGTACCGGAGCGGCGGCACCCGTTACTGCACCGCCGTCTTCGGCGTCCTCCACCCAGGCACCGGCCACGCCAGCGTCCATCTGGCGTCCGGCGGCCATCCCTCCGCGCTGGTCCAACGCGCCGACAACACCGCGCACTACCTGCCCACCCCCGGCGGTATGCTCATCGGCGTCCTGCCCCAGGCGGAGTTCACACGCACCCACACCCGGCTGTTCCCCGGCGACACCCTGCTGCTCTACACCGACGGCCTGACCGAAGCCCGTACCGGACCCGAGCGTGAGCTCTACGGTGACGAAGCCCTCCGCGCCTTCACCATCGCACAGCCGGCTGCGGGACCGAAGGCCCTGATCAGCGCCCTCTCCGGCCTGCTCGCCGGCTTCGGTGAGGGACTCGACGACGACACAGCGTTGCTCGCCCTCGGCGTACCCGCCCCGCGTACCACTCCCGCGAGTCAAGACCTGACATGAGCCGACTGACGATCACTGCCCGAGACTCAGCAACCGGTCCCGTGCTGGGGATCGTTGGTGACCTCGACCACGCGACGGCACCCGAACTCCGCCGAGTCGTGGACAGTCTCCCCGGGATACGGGGCCGATTGCTGGTCCTTGAGCTGGCCGGCCTGGAATTCTGCGACTCCAGCGGTATCACCGCGCTGCTGGCTGCACGCAACCTGGCTACGGAAATGAGCGGCGACATAGCGCTGGCCGCCGTCCCTGCGAACACCGCCCGGATCCTGCGCATCATCGGCCTGGACCGGGTCTTCACCCTCCACCCCGACCTGCCGACAGCCACCGCCCCGACTCCACAGGGCGCTGATCACCGGAATCGCGTCACCAGGGACTGAATCCTGCCTGGAAGGAGAGGGACCCTCTCCGCTCGGGTCGTCCAGCGCGGCGGGACCCGGCGCCTACGGATCCTTTTGCTCGGAGTCGTCCTGCGACGGGTCCACGCCGCGGTGGCCGCTCAGTGATCGGAATAGCTGAAGTCGCCCACGGTCCAGGCGCTGACGTCCTCGATCGCGACACGGTACATCCCGCCCGTCTCCGGGATCCCCACCGTGCCCTGCAGGATCCGGGCGACATGGAAGTGCAGATGTGTAGGCGCCCCGTCGTTCTTCGCGGGGGTCTTGAAGGCGGCGGAGAAATCGCTCAAGCGGTCCGAATCCTGGAGCACCTCCGACACCCTCAGTCTCCACACGGCTTCGGGAGCCAGCCGACCGGTGATGACAGCACCACCGGTGACCACGGTCAGCGACATCTGATTGCTCTGCCCGGATTCCACCAGGGCGGCGAGATCTACGAGCAACTCGTCAGGCTTCGACATGCCACAGATCATATTCACTGGTGGTCCAATCGCTTGAGCGGCCGGCACTGTCGGGGAAGACGGGCGCTCGCGGTCCCTGTCGGAAGCCCGGCGGCCCCGTGCTGGCACGGGGCGGACAGTTCCGCGCCGGTACGAAGCACAACATCATCCCCGCCGAGGCCCGGCTCTCCCCGAACCTGCGCACCCAGGACGCGCGTGTGCGGGACCGCGTCCTCGGAGCCGTCCGCCGCATCGTGGAGGGCGAGTGCCGGACTGCCGGCTGCCCGACCCTGCCGGAGGTTACGGTCCGGCCCGGCTACCCGAACACCGTCAACGACACCGTCCTTGACGGCGAGAACTCCGCCGTGCACCGCGAACTGTTCGGACCACCCACGGTGCTCGACTTCGGCCCCGCGATGGGCAGCGAGGACTTCTCCCTCCTCGCGCCCGCGGGCGTGCCCTACGACTTCTGGTACGTGACGTCGACCCCGCCCGCGGTGTGGGACGCGGCCCCCGATGCGCCATCACACGGCCGCTCCCGGGGCTGATCACGGGCGTCTGTCCCGTTCGCCACGGGCCGGGGCCGCATCACAGCAACCGGTCGACCAGCCCGTCGACGTACTCCGGGGTGGGCGGGCCGACGCCGAGCAGGAGGCGTACGTACATCGGGGCCATGATGTGGTCCAGCACGTCGAGTGCGGCAGGGGCGGGCTCGCCGCGTTCGGTCGCGCGGTCGAGCATGGACTGCAGTTGGCCGGTGCGTGCGGCGAGGAGATCGTCGCGCGCCTGCCGGCCCTGCCGGCCGCTCCTGGACAGGGCGACGGCCAGGGTCACCACCGCCAGCCCGTCGGGGCCGGTGATCTCGCGGGCCACTTGGTGCGCGTACGTGCGCAGGTCGCCGGCCAGGGTTCCCGTGTCGGGCATCGGTGACTGCGCGTCCAGGCGGGCGAGCGCCACGTCGGAGAGCAGGCTTTCCAGGTTGCCCCACCGGCGGTAGATGCTGCTGTCGGCCACGCCCGCGCGGGACGCGACCTCGCCGACGGTGAAGTTGCCGTAGCCGCGCTCGTTGATCAGGTCGGTGACGGCCTGGTGCACGTCCGCGGCGACGCGCGCGCTGCGCCCGCCGGGCCGCCGGGCTCGTTGTTGTTCGCTCATTCCCTCACCTTAACGCAGTCAGGACTTGCGTTTACGGGGCGATCCTCCGTACAGTCAACTAACGCAGTCGACGACTGCGTTAGTGCGCTCGCTGTTGGCCGCTTCGGCCACGGAGGGGCGCAATCGACGATGGAGAGGAACTCCCTTGACCGCATCGCCTGCGTCCGTAGGCAGTCGGCAGAGCCGGAGCGCGCTGCTCACGGTGACCTGCCTGGGTCAGTTCATGGTCCTGCTCGACAACACGATCGTGGGAGCGGCGCTGCCCGATATGCAGCAGCGGCTGCACACGCAGCTGACCGGTCTGCAGTGGATCGTCGACGCGTACGTGCTGCTGGTCGCCATGCTGCTGCTGTCCGGCGGTGTCTTCGCCGACCGGTTCGGCCGCAAGCGGGTGTACCTGACCGGTGTGGCGGTGTTCACCGTCGCGTCGGTGATGTGCAGTCTCGCGCCCTCGGTCGGCTGGCTGGTCGCCGGCAGGGTGCTGCAGGGTGTCGGGGCCGCGGCGGTGAGCCCCGCCTCGCTGGCCCTGCTCGTCGCCGCCTGTCCCGTGCCGCAGGAACGGATCAAGGCGATCGGGCTGTGGGCCGGGCTCAGCGGGCTCGGTCTGGCCGTCGGTCCCGTGGCCGGCGGCGTGCTGACGGATGTCTTCGGCTGGCCCGCCATCTTCCTGGTCAATGTGCCCATCGGCGTCGTTCTTCTGCTGTTCGGTCTGCGCAGCCTCGAGGAGACCCGCAATCCGAACGCCCCGGCGATCGATGTCCCGGGGACGGTGCTGTCCGTGCTGGCGGTGGGGGCGCTGACCTACGGGCTGATCGAGGGTGGTGCCCGCGGCTGGACGGCGCCCGTGATCCTGGGCAGCTTCACTGCCGGGGTGATCCTCCTCGCCGCCTTCGTCGCCGTCGAAGCGCGACGTTCCGCTCCGATGCTGCCGCTGCCGCTGTTCCGGCAGCGTCTGTTCACCGTGTCCAACACCGCCATGGTCGTGGTGGGGTTCGCGCTCATGGGTTCGTCGTTCTTCTTCTCCCAGTTCTTCGTCTACGTCCAGGGCAGTTCGATCCTGCGCGCGGGCCTGCAGACCTTGCCGATGTCCCTCGGCATGGTGATCGTCAGCCCGTACGCGGGCCGGCTCGCCGCCCGTTACGGCTTCCGCATCGTGGTGACCGTCGGCCTGGCTCTGGCCGGTCTGGGGCTGCTGGCGCTCGGCATGGTGCACGCCGACACCGGCTACGGGAACGTGTGGTGGCGGCTCGGAGTCGTCGGCATCGGCTTCGCCCTGACCCTGTCCCCGCTGACGGGAGCCGCCATCCAGGCGGTCAGCCCGCAGGAGGGCGGCCTCGCTTCAGGCATCAGCAGCACCACGCGGCAGATCGGCGCGGTGCTCGGTGTGGCGGTACTCGGAGTCGTCGTCCGCACCCGGCAATCCGGCGGTGCCTCCTTCGAGGCCGGCCTCAACAGCGCCTTCCTCGCTGCCGGTGCCGTCACTCTGGTCACCGCCGTGTTCACGGGCCTGTGGCTGAGCCGGTCCGAGCCGGCGGCGGAAGGCTCCTCGGCGCCGCGGTCCTCCGCCGGTCAGGGCGCGGTCACGACCTCGGGCGAGGCATCCGAACAGCCGGTGACGGCCGCACCGGCACCGACTCGAGAAGGCGATTCTTTCGCGGCCCCGGGTGCACGCTCTTCCGGCTGAATGCGCCCCGCGCACTACTCGCTGATCGAGTGAGTGGAATGCGCGTTTCCGCAGGTCGGCTTGGTGGTGCGAGGTGTATGGATTTACTTTTCAATTGAATGGGGAAGCTTCTTTACCGGTTCGTCTGATTTGCGGCATTGCATTTCCTCTATTTCACTCGAAACGTACGGCAACCCCCATTTCCCACAGGACGGGGCAACACCCATGTACACCACAGAATCCACTGCCACCGACATCGAGCTGGACCTCGACGCGGCGCTCAACCCGGGCGAGGCCGAAGGCTTCTACCGCGACTCCCGCGAGTGCGCGTATCTCGCCCTCCTCGGAGGCGGCTCCGCACTGCTGCTCTCGCCGCCGACCCCCCGCCCGAAGAAGGGCTAGTCGGTAGCACATGGACCAGACACATGCCTCGTCCCCCCTCGCGGGTGCCGTGCATGACCTGGCAACAGAGGTGGTCCTCGCTCTTCGGAGCGGGGACCACCTCGCCACGGTGTGCGGCGCTGCCGGAATCGACGAGGACAACCGGACAGGAATCGCCGCGGTACGCGTGATCGGCGCCGATCTGCTGCTGCCCAGCGTGCTGCACGGCCACCATCCGCATCCCGGAGACCTCGCCGTGCTCCACCGTGCCGTGCGGGAGTTCCCGCCCCGGCCCGATGCCTCCGATGCCACGGCCTGGAGTCACTGGGGCATGCGGTCGGCCCTGGACCGGACGGCACCGGCCACCGCCGCCGGACAGCTGCCGCCCACCGGGCCCGGTACCGCCGAGCCGGACGCGGCGTGGCTCGAAGGGGCTCCCTGGCAGGCGTTCACCCATCAGCTCTCCGTGCTGGCACCGCTCGCCGTGCCGGCCGCCTCGTCGGCCGTGCACCGGGCCGCCGCCCACCGGGTCGTCGATCTGTCGCGCGGCTTCGTGCGCGCGGTACGGCGGCGCAACTGGCTCCAGGCGGCGGGCGCCGGCCGCTGGCTGGCCGGTCTCGAAGGCCGGCCCGACACGCTGGGCCTGGACCGCGGACTCGACTTCGTCGAGCTCATGGGCGGCACGGACCCCCGGGTCGCGCTGCACGTGCGGGCCGCCCGGCTGATGGCCGAAGGGCGGGCGCGGTGACGGCATCGGCGGTCACCGCCCCCGGCGGCACGGCGGGTGCCGCACTGTCCGTCCTGCCCCGCGTGCTGCGGCAGGCGCTCGGCTGGGCCGACGCCCACCGCTCGGGCTTCGTGCTCCCCCCGGACGTCCTGGAGCCGCACACCCAGGTCAACAGCACCCTCAAACCCCTGGGCGAACTGGCCCAGCTCTGCACGACGATCCGCCGCAGCACCGCCCCCGACGCCCCGGAACACGCGACGGCCGGGGACCTCGTCATGTTCGCCTGGGACCAGGTGCACGGCGGCGACCTGTTGCTGGAGCTGCTGCGCGGCGAACCCTTCGCCGCGTACCCGTACGAGATCTACGCCGCCTTCGCCGGACACGGGCTGCGCAATGAGGGCTTCGAGCGCCTGGCCGGGACGCTCGCCACGACCCGGGGCTGGGCCCGCACCGAGCAGCAGGCCAACCGGGAGCTGGGGCTGCTCAATTCGGAGCGGCGGGTCGGTGACGCCCTCCACGCCGACGCCGGTTCGGTCCTCGCTCGCACCTGGCTCGGCGGGCTGTCCGAACCGTGGATGTTCGAGGGCCCCTCCGGCTACGCGCTGACCCACACCGTCTTCCACATCACGGACTGGTGCTGCGTTCCCGAGCGGATGCCCGCAGACATCGACGCGTATCTGCGGGCCTGGCTGCCGCCCTGGGTCGACGGCTGCCTGGAGAGCCGGCAGTGGGACCTGACCGGCGAACTGCTCGCGGTCGCCGCTGCCCTGCCGGGGCCGCCGCCCACGGATCTGCTGGACGCGGCCTGGCCCGCGCTCGCCGCCGCACAGGCCCCGTGCGGCGCCGTACCGGAGACGGGCCCCACGGTGCGGGCCGACCCGCGGGGCGGTGCGGGAGCGGACGCCGAGCCGGATCCGGATCCGTATCCCTTTCTCGCCTGCTACCACTCCACCCTGGTCACCGCGTTCGCCGCCGCGCTGTGCCTCAAGCGGCTCACCGGGCACCGGGCCGATGCCGCCGCGGCGGTCACCGGGGCCGCCGTATGACCCGCACGAAGGGAGCTGCCGCATGAGCGGCATCCAGCAGATCCATGACGTGGGCGCGCGGGCGCTGGGATGGCTGTACGACCACCGGGCGGGGTTCCGGCTCGACGACGACCCGCCTCCCGAGGTGGGTGTCCTGGACCGGTTCAAGCCGCTCGGTGAACTGGCGCTCATCAGCAAGGTCATCTTCCGCGAAGGCGTCGCCGGGTCACGGCAGGCCGCGCTGGCGCGCAAGCTCCTCGACCACGCCTGGCACGAACTCCTCGGCTCCGGAGCCCGGCTGGTCGACGGCCAGCGGCGCGAACCGCTCTGCCCCGTCCCGATGGAGGTCTACGTCCCGTTCCGGGAGCTGGGGTTCCGCGAGCCGTCCCTGGAGGCCGCCGTCCGGCTGAACCACCGGCTGGACAGCTGGGGCGCGCTGGAGGTCGTCCCGGTGCGCCGGCTCGGACTCAGCGCCATGGAGCGCCGCTTCGGAGTGGAGCCGAGCATGCCGCTCGACGAGGCGTACCGGCGCACCTGGCTGTCCCGGCGGCCCGAGCCGTGGACCGTCGAGGGCAACATCGGCTACGACATCACCCACACCGTCTTCCATCTGACCGACTGGGGCGCCAATCCGGCCGGGCTGCCCGCCGACGTGGCGGACTACCTCGCCCTCTGGCTGCCGGTGTGGCTGGACGACTGGCTCGACCTGGGCCGCTGGGACCTGCTCGGCGAACTGCTCGTCGTCGACGCCTGCCTGCCCGAGCCGGCCCTGGACCCGGCCGCCTGGGAGGGATTCGCCGGCGCCCAGCAGGAGGACGGGGCGATGCCCGTGATGGGTGCCATGCCGGAGGGGGACGAGGAGTCCGTCTTCGACCTCGTCTACCACCCCACGCTGGTCGCGGCGTTCGCCTCGGCGCTGGCCCTGTCCCGCGCCCTGTCGGACCTCGCCGCCCCGGCTCCCGCGTGACCGCCCCGCAGGACGTCCGCCGGGCCCCGGCCGTCCCGTCGTCCGGGGACGAGGGCGAGCGGGCCCGGCTGCTGGCCGAGGCGGCCCGCACCATCGACGCGCCCGGCCTCGTGATCGCGCTCAGCCACCGCGGCCACCGCACCTTCCGGTCAGGCGGGGGCGTGCCGCCGGGCGACCCGCTCCGCTACGAACTCGGTTCCGCCTCCAAGCCCTTCACCGGGCTCCTGCTGGCCGCCCTCGTCGCGGACGGCCGTCTGCGGTACGAGGACTCGGCGGCCGAACTGCTGGCCCCCGGCCACCCGGTGCACCCCGCCCTGCGCGCCATCACCCTGCGCCATCTGATCACCCACACCTCGGGACTCCCCGCGCTGCCGGCCGACTTCTACCCGCAGGCACTGCCCCGGTGGTCCACCGCGCCCTACAGCCGCTACCCGGCCGACCGGGTGGTCCGGGCGTTCCTCCGCGCCCGCCCGCGCCACCACCCGGGGACCCGCTGGCACTACTCGAACTTCGCCGTCTCCGTACTCGGACACACCCTGGCGGCCGCCACCGGCACACCCTGGGAGGCGCTGCTCCAGCAGGAGGTGCTGGGCCCGCTCGGGCTGGCGGGCACGCGGCTGGGTCCGGGGGATCCTTGCGGCGACGCGGTGGGGCACCGGCGTGACGGCAGTCCGCTGCCCGCGCTGGACACCGGCGGATTCACCGCCGCCGGAGCGGTCCGGGCGACACCGCAGGACCTGCTCACGTTCCTGGAGGCACACCTGCCGGGAGCAGCCGGAGGAGCGGCCGCTCCCGCCCGGCCGCCCGCCGCCGCGTTCGCGGACGTGCGGCGCCCGCTGCTGCGGCGCGGCCTCCGGCACGCCCACACCCACACCCTGACCTGGTTCCGCCACCCGTCACCGCGCGGGCCGGTCTGCTTCCACGCGGGAGCCACGCTCGGGCAGCAGATGTTCCTCGGCTTCCGTCCGGACACCGGCACCGCCCTGGCGGCCATGTGCACCCGGCGGGTGCACCGGACCGACCCGTTCGTCACGACGGTCCACGAGCTCCTGACGGAGAAGCTCTGACCGCACCCCGGTCCGGGGCGGCGGGGGCCCTGCGGCGGCGCGCCTACCAGCCCGTCCACAGCAGGTGGTTGACCGCCAGGGCCACGACCGCCTGCGCCGCCAGCCAGCCGCGCCGCCCCGGGGCCGGCAGGAGGGCGGCGGCGGGGATCAGCCAGAGCATGAACGGCTGCCAGATCCGCTCCGTCTCCGCCTTGCTCATCCCGGACAGGTCCGCCGCCAGCAGGGCGAGGAGCGCCGCCGACACGAGCAGGATCAGCCGCTGCGGCGGAGCCGTCGTACCGGCTCGCAGGGTGCGTACGGTTCCGGGCACGCCGGCCGCGGTCCGGCGAAGCCCCGCGAGCGTCGCGGGGCCGACGGCGATCGCGGTGCAGGCGAGGTTGGCCCAGACCCAGTAGGAGTAGGGGCGGATGCCGCCCGCTCCCTGGTAGTAGCGGTCGACGAGCAGGTGGTACGCCTCCCACCAGTTGAAGCCCGCCAGCGTGAAGGCGACCGGTGTGACCAGGGCTCCCAGGACGAAGAGAGGGAGCGGCCGCGCGGTGCGGGTGAGGACGAGGACGGCGGCGAGCGGGAGCGCGATGAGCGTCAGACCGTAACTGAGGTAGCAGGTCAGTCCGTAGAGCAGCCCGGCCCCCAGCGCGGCGGCCGCGGGGCTGCGGACCGTACGGGTCGCGGCCAGGGCCAGCAGGGCCACGGACCAGGCGGCCACCGCGGCGAAATAGCCGTCCGCGGAGGTGCCGGCCCAGACCGCGACCGGCGCGAGGACGACGAAGGGTGCGGCGCGGCGCGCGATGCGCTCGCCGGCCAGGGTGCGGACGGCGATCAGGACGGCCACCGCAGCGGAGGCCCCGGTGACGATGCACCAGACCCCGGCCCATGCGCCGCCGCCGAGCCCGATGCGGTCCAGCAGGACGAAGGTGAGGGTGGAGGCCGGCGGGTGTCCGGCGACATGGGCGGGCCAGTTGCCGGGCGGGCCGATCAGGATGTGTTCGTTGAAGCCGCGCAGGGCGGCGCCGATGTCGTCGAAGCGGCCGATGACCCTCAGGTACTCGTGTTTCGTGGTGAGCCGTTCGGCGATCCCGCGCTCCCAGCCGTCGATCAGGGCGAGTGAGAAGACCCAGGCGAGCGCGGTGGCGTACCCGGCGAGGAGCAGGGAGCGCCAGCGCATCCGTTCGGCGAGGACGGGACCGTAGCCGATGACGGCCGCGGCCACGGCGGGTGCGGCCCAGGTGCCGGTCCCGGTGTGCGGGTACCAGGTCGCGAGCAGCGGGGGCCAGTGGACGACGAGGGTGTGGTCGGCGCTCTCGACGGCCCGGCCGACGAGCACGGCGGCGGCGACCAGTGCGACGCCCGCACCGGCGGCGGCCAGGTCGCGGCGGTGCCCGGAGCGTTGCGCGGGGAGCGGTTCGATGGCGTGTTCGGTGCGGTCCACGGTCTTCACGCAGGCACCGTACGCACGGCGGGGCGCTGGGGGCGTGCGGTGACCGGGCGCGTCACGGAACCGTCAGATTCCGGGCCGTCAGACTCCGAACGGCCGGATTCCGGGCCGGCGGATCGCCGGGGTCCGTGACGGACGGTCCATGACGGGCGGTCCGCGACCGGCGAGGGGCCGGATGCGTGCGCTCCCAGGAGTGACGTCATCGTTTCGTCAGGAGTCGCAGCCGTCCCACCCCTCCACCCCCGGCATAGCGTCGGGGCATGGGCGACAGCCGTCGGAACATCCCGACCCCACCCGCGTCCCGCTCCCGTCTCCTCTCCGGGCGTGCGACGAAGATCCTCGAACGCTCCCCCTCCGCGCCGGGATTCTGGCGCAGCCCGGTGCGCGGAGTGCGGTTCACCGCCGTGCTCGGCCTCGTCCTGCTCGTCGGCATCACCGTGCTGTTCGTGACCGGGCTGCTGTCGTACGCCGCCTACAACCCGGACCTGAACCCCGTCAACGACAAGACTCCGGACAAGGGGCTGCTGGGCTTCTACCTCTTCGACTGGCCGACCGGGCCGCACTGGCTGTACCGGCTGACGCAGGGGGTGCACGTCACCCTCGGGATCGTGCTCGTCCCAGTGCTGCTCGCCAAGCTCTGGTCGGTCGTCCCGCGGCTCTTCGCGCTGCCGCCGGCCCGCTCCGTCGGGCACGCGCTGGAGCGGATCTCGCTGCTGCTCCTGGTGGGCGGGGCACTGTTCGAGTTCGTCACCGGACTGCTCAACATCCAGCTGGAGTACCTGTTCCCGGGTTCCTTCTACCCGCTGCACTTCTACGGGGCCTGGGTGTTCTTCGCCGCGTTCCTCGCCCATGCGGGGCTCCGGGCGCCACAGGCGGTCCGCGTACTGAGGTCGGGGGCGCTCAGCGGGAGTGTCGAGGGTGACGTGCTGCAGTCCCCGGCCCCCGGGCCGGCGACGCTGTCCCGCCGCGGGGCGCTCGCCGTGGTCGGCGCCGGTTCGCTGGTCCTGCTGGTCACCTCGGCCGGCCGGAGCTTCGACGGACCGCTGCGCCGCCTCGCCGCGCTCACCCCCCACGGCGCCGCCGAGCCGGGCTCCGGACCGAACGGATTCCAGATCAACAAGACGGCTGCCGCGGTCGGTGTCACCACCGTCGACGCGGGGGAGGGCTGGCTGCTCACCGTCAGCGGGCCGGCCGGGGACCTCCGCTTCACGCGCGCACAGCTGCTGGCCCTCGACCAGTACAGCGCGGCGCTCCCGATCGCGTGTGTGGAGGGCTGGTCCACCGCGGACCAGTGGTGGCGCGGCGTACGGCTGAGTCACCTGGCCGCGCTCGCCGGATACCCGCACCGGCCGCCGGGCGTGCTGGTGGAATCGCTCCAGCGCAGCGGACCGTTCCGCCGGGCGGCCCTGCGCGACAACCAGGTGCGCGACCCGCGCTCCCTGCTCGCGCTCCAGGTCAACGGCGAGGACCTGACGCCCGATCACGGATATCCGGCACGGATCATCGTCCCGGCCGCCCCCGGAGTGCTCAACACCAAATGGGTGTCCCGGCTGACCTTTGGAGAGCTGTGAACAGGGCGAACCCGCGGGCCGTCGTACGGCGTTGGTACGGGGAGGGGCCGCTGCACCTCCTGCTGATGGCCGCCTCCTTCGCCCTGGCGGGCTATGCGGGCGTGCGGCTGCTCGCGGGGGACACCTTCGGCGTCGTCGTGTGGTTCGTCGGCGCCGCACTCGTGCACGACCTCGTACTCGTACCGCTCTACGCGGCGGCGGACCGGCTGCTGTGCCGGACGGCCGGTCCGCGCTCCGGGCTCGTGAACTTCGTCCGGGTGCCGGTGTTCCTCTCCGGGCTGCTGCTGCTCGTGTGGTTCCCGCTGATCACCCGGCAGACCGAGCGCTACGAACCGGCCAGCGGGCTGTCCCCCGATGTGTTCCTGGGAAACTGGCTGCTGATCACGGCCGCGCTGTTCGCCGTGTCGGGCGTCTGGCTGGTGGCCCGGACGCTCCGGGCGCGGCGCAGCGAGACGAACGAGCGGCCGTCCGCCTCCCACTGATCGACGGTGCGCAGGCCGTGGGGGCGGGCGTACTCCAGCAGCGCGGAGGTGCCGAGCCGGGCCCACGGGAAGGGGTCGGCCGGTGCCGGGTCCGAGCCGCAGGAGCGTCCGTCGTCCAGTTGTACGCGGACCCGCTCGTCGATGTCCTGCGGCGCGGTCTCGGCGATGAGGAGTCCGCCGGGCGCCAGCAGCTCCGCCGTGCGCCGCAGCAGGTGGCACGGGTCGCCGCCGATGCCGACGTTGCCGTCGACGAGCAGGACGGTGCCCCAGCGCCCTTCGCCCGGGAGCGGTTCGAAGACGGAGCGCCGCAGGGCCGAACCGCCCAGCCGCAGCGTGCGCTCGACCGCGGCCTCGCTGACGTCGATGCCGAGCGCGCGGTGGCCGCGGGCCGCCAGCGCGGCGACGAGCCTGCCGGGCCCGCACCCGATGTCCAGGACGGGTCCCTCGCAGCGGCGCAGGGCCGACAGGTCCGCGGCGTCCGCGCCGGCGCACCAGCGCTCCACGTCCAGCGGCAGCAGCCAGCCGTCCGTACGGCGCAGGAAGAGCGGCCCGTGTCCGTTGCGCAGGGCGTTGGCGTACGGGTCGGTGCCCCACGGGGCGAGGTCCGGGTGCGGCGGGGCCAGTACGGCGCGGTCCGGGCCGGTGCCGGTCATCGGACCACCGCCCCGGTCAGCCGGGCGAGTTCGGCGGCGAACCGCCCGTGCGGTGCGAGCGCGGCGACATGCGTGGCATCGGCCGCCGTGTCCACGTCCCGCAGCCGGGGCAGATCGCGGACGGACAGCCCCGCGTCGACGAGCCGGCGCCGCTGCACCGCGCCGGTCTCGGGCACGGACATCGGTACGCCGCGCAGGAGCGCGGGATCGGGGGCCGCCAGGCCCAGGGCCCAGAAGCCGCCGTCATCGGCGGGGCCGAACCAGGCGTCGCAGCCGTCCCAGGCACCGGGGGCGAGCGCACCGGCCAGATCGGCGGCGGTGACCTGCGGGGTGTCCATGCCGATCAGGAGTGTCGGGCCCGTGCAGGCGCCGAACGCCGCGGCCAGCCGTTCGTCGAGGCCGCCCGGGCACTGCCGCACCACCTCGATGCCGGCCGGCAGCCACGGTCCCGGCCGCCCGTCCAGGACGACCACGCGCCGGGCGGCGGGCAGCGCGCGGACCGTGTGCAGCGTGTCGGTGAGCGACGCCTCGGCGAGTTGCGCGGCCTCGGTGGGGGAGAAGGGCGGGGTGAGCCGGGTCTTGACCCGGCCGGGCAGCGGCTCCTTGGCGATGACCAGCAGGGTCACCGCCCCGGCCGGCCCGGACGTGCGTGGGTTCATCGCGCGGCCCCGATCCGGACGGGCGCCTCCGCCAGCACGGCGCGCATGTCGCGCACCGCGTGCCAGGTGCCCCGCCACGTCCCGGTGACCTTCGACCTGCCCGTCCGCGCGAGGTAGGGGACGTCCGTCTCGGCGACCCGCAGTCCCGCGTCGGACGCGCGCACCACCATCTGCAGCGGGTATCCGCTGCGCCGGTCGGTGAGGCCGAGCGCCAGCAGATCGGCCCGGCGCGCGGCCCGCATCGGCCCCAGGTCGTGCAGGCGCAGCCCGGTGCGGCGGCGCAGCATCCGGGCCAGCGCCGCATTGCCCGCCCGCGCGTGCAGCGGCCAGGCGCCGCGCTCCTCGGGACGGCGGCGGCCCAGCAGCAGGTCGCTCTCCCCGTCGGCCACCCGGCGGACGAAGCCGGTGAGCAGCCCGGGGTCCAGTGAGCCGTCGCAGTCGCAGAAGCAGACGAACTCCGCGTCGGAGGCGAGCAGTCCCGCGTGGCAGGCCGCACCGAAGCCGCGCCGCGGCTCGTGCACCACCGTCGCGCCGAGCGAACGGGCCAGCTCCGCGGAACCGTCGGTCGAGCCGTTGTCCACGACGATCGCCCGCCAGCCACGGGGAACCGAGGCCAGCACCGCGGGCAGGGCGGCGGCCTCGTCCAGACAGGGCAGGACGACGTCGGCGCAGGGGCCGGAAGTATCGGAGTGAGGGATCACGCGGCTCACCCTACGGAGCGGAAACCGACAAATCGGGTTCCGGAATCTTACGAAAAATGGACGTCGGCAGTTGAGGGCGCAGGGGCGTCCGCACCCCGCCCCGGCAGGTGCCAAGGTGGTGGCATGCAGCCGACCCCGGACCCCTCACCGCCCTGCCCCGCCGACGGGGCGCCGCCGTCCCGCCCGGCGTCCGCGGACGGGACGGCATCCCGCGGCCACGTCCTCGTCGTCGACGACGACCCCACGGTCGCCGAGGTGGTCACCGGCTACCTGACCGGGGCCGGATACGAGGTGACCCGCGCGGCGGACGGCCCGGCCGCGCTCGGCCAGTACGCCGCCCGGCGCCCGGACCTGGCCGTCCTGGACCTGATGCTGCCCGGCATGGACGGCTTCGAGGTCTGCCGCCGGATGCGGGAGTACGGACCGGTGCCGGTCATCATGCTCACCGCGCGCGGTGACGAGGACGACCGCATCCTCGGCCTGGAGACGGGGGCCGACGACTACGTCACCAAACCGTTCAGCCCCCGCGAACTCGTCCTGCGCGTCGACTCCGTGCTGCGCCGGGCCCGGGCGGCCGCGACACCCACCGGCCGCCCGGAGCTCCTTCGGGGCGCGGGCCTCGTCCTCGACCCCGCGGCCCGGCGCGCGACGTTCGCCGGCCGGCCGCTGGCGCTCACCCTGCGGGAGTTCGACCTGCTCGCCTTCCTCCTGCGCCACCCGGGCCGGGTCTTCGGCCGGGAGGAGCTGATGCGTGAGGTCTGGGGCTGGGACTTCGGGGATCTGTCGACCGTGACCGTCCACGTCCGCCGGCTGCGCGGGAAGGTCGAGTCCGATCCGGCCCGCCCGGAGCTGATCCGTACGGTCTGGGGCGTCGGCTACCGGCTCGACCTGCCGCCGGACCGGACCGCGGATTCCCCCGCACCCGCACTTCCCACCGCTCCCGGCTCCGGGACCCCGGCATGACCGACCTCCTCCTCATCGCGCTCCTCGCCTTCCTGGGCGCCGCCGTCGCCGGGCTGCTCGGCGCACTCGTGCTGCGGATCTCCCGGCACCGTTCGCTCGTCGTCTCGCTGACAGTCGTGGCCGCCGTGGCCGTCACCGCGATGCTCGCCGGCACGCTGGCCGTCGCCTGGGCGATGTTCCTCTCGCCGCACGACCTCACCGTGGTCACCACCGTCGTCGCCATGGCCGCCGTCGTCTCGCTCGTCACCGCGATGCTGCTGGGCCGCTGGGTGGCGGCCAGGAGCCGGGACCTGACCCTCGCCGCCCGTTCCTTCGGCGACGGCGGCACCTTCGCGGCCCCCGAGGCCCAGGCCACCGCCGAACTCGCCGCACTCACCCGCGAACTGGCCGCCACCAGCGCCAAGCTCGACGGTTCGCGCGAGCGGGAACGCGCCCTGGAGACCTCGCGGCGTGAGCTCGTCGCCTGGATCTCGCACGATCTGCGGACTCCGCTCGCCGGTCTGCGGGCCATGTCGGAGGCGCTGGAGGACGGCATGGCCGTCGACTCGCGGCGCTATCTGCGGCAGATACGCACCGAGGTGGAGCGGATGAACGACATGGTCGGCGACCTCTTCGAGCTCTCCCGCATCCACGCCGGCTCGCTCACCCTCACCCCCACCCGGATCTCCGTCTACGACCTGGTGGGCGACGCGCTCGCCGGGGCCGACCCGCTGGCGCGCGAGCACGGGGTGCGGCTGGTCGGCGACCGGATCGAGGCGGTGCCCGTCGAGGTCGACGGCAAGGAGATGAGCCGGGTCCTGGGCAACCTCCTGATCAACGCCATCCGCCGCACCCCCGCCGACGGCACGGTCGCGGTGGCCGCGCAGCGCACGGGCGGCGGGGTGGTGCTCTCGGTGACCGACGGCTGCGGCGGCATCCCGGAGGAGGACCTGCCCCGGGTCTTCGACACCGGCTGGCGCGGCACCCACGCCCGGACGCCCCCGGCCGGCGCGGGCCTCGGACTCGCCATCGTGCGCGGCATCGTCGAGGCGCACGCCGGCCGGGCGGACGTCCGCAACGTCACCGGCGGCTGCTGCTTCGAAGTGACCCTGCCGGTCGCCTGAGCCTCAGGCCGGCAGACCGGCGGCCGGCTCCCGCAGCGGCTCCGCCGCGAACTGCGCCATCCCCGCGGCGAAGCCCACCTCCGGCCTCCAGCCCAGCTCGTCGCGCAGCCGCCGCGAGTCCGCGGTGACATGGCGTACGTCCCCGAGCCGGTACTCACCGGTGACCACCGGGGCCGGGCCCCCGTGGGCCGAGGCCAGGGCCGTGGCCATCTCGCCGATGGTGTGCGGCTCCCCGCTCCCGGTGTTGTACGCGGCGAAACCGCTGGGACCGCGTTCCGCGACCGCCTCCAGCGCGACGGCGTTCGCGGCGGCCACGTCCCGCACATGGACGAAGTCCCGGCGCTGGCCGCCGTCCTCGAAGACCCGGGGCGACTCGCCCCGGGCCAGCGCCGAACGGAAGAAGGAGGCGACCCCGGCGTACGGGGTGTCGCGCGGCATCCCCGGTCCGTACACGTTGTGGTAGCGCAGCGACACCGCGCTGCCGCCCGTCGCCCGCGCCCAGGAGGAGGCCAGGTGTTCCTGGGTGAGCTTGGTCGTCGCGTACACGTTGCGCGGGTCCACCGGCGCGTCCTCGCCGACGAGCCCGGGGACCAGTTCCGTGCCGCAGGAGGGGCAGCGGGGCTCGAACCGGCCCGCTGCCAGATCGGTCTCCGCGCGCGGGCCCGGCCGGACCGGGCCGTGCCGCAGACAGTCGTACCGGCCCTCCCCGTACACCACCATCGATCCGGCGAGGACCAGACTCCGCACCCCCTCCCCGGCCATCGCGGCGAGCAGCACCGCCGTCCCGAGGTCGTTGCAGCCCACGTAGTCCGGCGCGTCCGCGAAGTCCTTGCCGAGGCCGACCATCGCCGCCTGATGGCAGACCGCGTCGATGCCGCACAGCGCACGGTCCACCGCCTCACGGTCGCGCACGTCCGCCACGACGATCCCGCCGCCGTCCGGCGGGGCGGGGGCGGGGCCGTGGGCCGAGGGCAGCAGGGCGTCGAGCACCACCGCCTCGTGCCCGGCCGAAAGGAGGGTCCGCACGATCTCCGAACCGATGAACCCGGCGCCGCCGGTGACCAGTACACGCATGCCGGCCACGGTAGGCCGCCGGGAGCCCGGACGGCCGTTTCCGACGCGGCACGTCACGGGACCGTAAGCGATGGGCCCGGCGCGGTGGGTCAGACGGGGAGCCGTTCGAGCAGCCCCCCGAAGTCCGTGTCGGCCGGCAGCGTGCCGAAGGCCAGACCGCGGTCCCCGGCCAGCCGGGACGCGCAGAAGGCGTCGGCGACGGCGGCCGGTGCATGGCGGACGAGCAGCGAGCCCTGGAGGACGAGGGCCGCGCGCTCGATGACACGCCGTGCGCGCAGCGGAGCGTCCTCGGTGAGGGCGAGTTCGCCCCGCAGCTCCCGCCAGGCGGCGTCCAGCCGGTGGTCGGCCCCTGCCGCGGCCTCGATCTCCGTCCGCAGGGCCTGGAGCGACTCCGGCTCCCGGGACAGGGCGCGCAGCATGTCCAGCGCGTTGACGTTGCCCGAGCCCTCCCAGATGCCGTTGAGCGGGGCCTCGCGGTAGAGGCGGGGCATGCCGGACTCCTCGTCGTAGCCGTTGCCGCCCAGGCATTCGAGGGCCTCGGCGACGGCGGCGGGCTGGCGCTTGCACACCCAGTACTTGCCGACCGCGGTGGCGAGCCGCAGGAAGGCGCGCTCCTGCGTGTCGCCCTGCTGCGCGCGGTCCGCCGCGCCGGCCAGGCGCAGGGCCAGCGTGGTCGCCGCCTCGGACTCCAGCGCCAGATCGCCGATGACGTTGCGCATCAGCGGCTGGTCGATGAGCTTCGCCCCGAACACGGACCGGTGGCGTACGTGGTGGGCGGCCTGCGCCAGTGCCGCACGGGTGCCGGCGGCGGAACCGAGCACACAGTCGAGTCGGGTCATCGTGACCATGTCGATGATGGTGCGCACGCCCCGGCCCTCGTCCCCGACGAGCCAGGCCACGGTGTCGTCGAACTCGGGCTCGCTGCTGGCGTTGGAGCGGTTGCCGAGCTTGTCCTTGAGGCGCTGGATGCGGAACGTGTTCCGGCTGCCGTCCGGGAGGATCCGGGGGACCAGGAAGCAGGACAGACCGGCCGGGGCCTGCGCGAGCACGAGGAAGAGGTCGTTCATCGGGGCGCTCGTGAACCACTTGTGGCCGCGCAGCCGCCAGGTGCCGTCGGCCTGTTGCGCGGCCGCGGTCGTGTTGGCCCGCACATCGGTGCCGCCCTGCTTCTCCGTCATGCCCATCCCCGCGAGCAGACCCGGCTTCTCGGCGGGGGCGCGCAGACCGGACTCGTACACACGGCTCGTCAGCAGGGGTTCGTACGTCTTGGCGAGATCGGGGGCGTGCCGCAGGGCGGGGACGGCGGCGTACGTCATCGAGACCGGGCAGCCGTGGCCCGCTTCCGCGCTGCTCCAGACCATGAAGCCCGCCGCGCGCGCCACATGGGCGCCCGGCCGTTCGTCCGTCCAGGCGGCGCCGCCCAGACCTTCGCTGATCGCCACGTCCAGGAGGGCGTGGTAGGCGGGGTGGAACTCGACCTCGTCGATCCGGTTTCCGTAGCGGTCGTGGGTGCGCAGCCGCGGTTCCTGCCGGTTGGCCTCGTCCGCCCAGCGCTGCACCTCCTCGCTGCCGGCGCGGCGGCCCAGCCGGTGCAGGTCGTCCAGATACCACTCGGCGCCCTCGCGGCGCACGCCCTCGACCAGCACCGGGTCATCGGCGACGTCGTGCCCGGACAGCGGCGGCGGCTGGTTCGTCACCTCGTGGGTGGTCGCGGTGGGGTGGCTGTGCGGTGCGGCCGGCGTCGCGGACATGAGGGGCCCTCCTGAGCGGGGACGGATGACGGATCAGGTGCGGGGGGACACGGGGGCGGCGCCCGCGCAGCGCAGCGCCATGGCGGTCAGTTCGTCGAGGACGTCGTGCGTGTCGTCCGCCTCCGGAGCGCCCAGCGGCGCCACCAGGACCTCGCCGATCGCACCGGTCAGCGCAGCGGCGGTGACCTCACCGTTCTGCGGCGGCAGCAGTCCCTGGGCCATGCCCTCGCCGATCACCTCGGCGAACAGCGCGCGGTAGCGGCGACGGAAGACGAGGCGTTCCGCGCCGACCGCCGTGTCGGCCGGTGCGGCGAGCAGTGCGTAGGCGAGGCCGCGGTTCTCCAGGGCCCGGCGGGCGAACACCCGGACGCCGTCGGCGAGCCGCTCGACGGGGGTCCCGGAACCGCTCAGCACCGACCCGAGGACGTCCACCTCGTGTCCCGCCGCACGGCGGAAGACCTCGACGGCGAGCGCGGCCTTCGACGAGAAGTGCTGGTAGACCGAGCCGGCCGCCATGCCCGCGGCGTCGGCGACCACGGTCACGGACGCCCCCGACCAGCCCACCTCGGCGACGACGTCGGTCGCCCTGGCGACGAGATGCTCACGGGCGGAGGCGAGGCGCGCGACTTCGGCGGGGGTCTTCCGGTAGGCCATGGAAGAAGTGAACCATCATTCATAGTTTCCCGGCAAGGGTCACGGCCGAGGGGCAGGGCCTCCGGCGACCGCCGGAAACCCTGCCCCTCGTACGTGTCCCTGTCGCTGCCGCCCGGTACTGCGCCGGTCGGCCCCCGGGCGTGAACCCCGGGGCCGCGAGGCCGGGGCAGGTCTCAGCGGAGTCCGTAGTAGAGCGCGTTGTGTGCCGTGTCCGGCAGGTACAGCACGTCGTGGCCGTCCGAGTCGCGCCGTACCGCGAGCCGGTCCGCGCCGATCCCGGGCGCGGCGGACTGTGCGCTCCAGGTGCCGCCCGACGCCGTCGCGGCGAAGACGCGGTCGGTGCCGGACCCGGTCACGTAGTACACCCGCCCGGCGTCCGCACCGTCCCAGGTGATGCCGAGGGCCGCGGTGGTCTGGCCGGCGGAGTACACGGTCTGGCGGGACCAGGCGCCGCCGCTCGAAGAGGCGTAGTACACCCGGAAGTCGCCGCCGCTGTCGGCCGAGCGGTAGCGGTAGGCGACCTTCGGGGCCGAGCCGTCGAGGGCGAGCTTGGCGCTCTGCACCGCCGGACCCGGGTAGGTGTTGTCGATGCTCCACTCCTCGCCGGCCGTGAGGTCCTGGATCACGTCGGAGGTGGCGGGCGTCACCGGCGTGGTGACGGCCGCGCCCGTGCTGTCCGCGAACGCGCCGGTCGACGGGTCGTAGCGCAGATAGGACAGCTGGTGCCGGAAGGCGGTGGCCGGGGCCTTGGCCCACTCGTACAGCAGGTGCACCCGCCCGGCGGCGTCCACCGCCAGGTCGTCGGGGTACACGGAGCGGTTCAGCGCACCGGCGAAGGTGGCGACCACGCTCCAGCGCGCGGCGGCGTTGTCCCAGCGGTACAGCTTTCCGGGCCGCTGGTCGGAGCCGGCGCCGACGCGTGCGGCCAGGTAGAGATCGCCGTTGGGCGCGGTCGTCACGACCGGGTAGGTGATGGCCTGGCCCTGGTCGGGCAGTTCGGCCGCGTGGTCCGTGACGTCCCCGCCCGGGGCCTCGGTCCGGAAGTAGCGCCAGGCGTTGGCGTGCATGGACGAGAACACGTGCAGGCGGCCGCTGCCGTCACGCGCGACGGACGACTGGTTGTGGCCGTTGTCGTCGGGGAACTCCGCCTGCTGTCCGTTCGTGCCGAGCAGCGGCAGCCGGCTCCACACCCCGTCCGGGTCCCGCCGCGCGATGGCCGGGCGGTGCGTGGCGGCCGTCGCGCCCGGCTCGTTGAAGGCGAAGTACGTGTACTGGCCGCGGCCCTTGTACGTGGCGACCGGTGTCCACCAGGCCGCCTGGTTCGACGAGTCCATCGCGTACGGGACCTTCTCGGTCACCGTGGCCGCGGCGGCCGCCGCACGGTCCGTGCCGTCGGCCCGGGCGGCCTGGGCGGGCGTGAGCAGGGCGGCCAGGGCCGCGGCCGAGGCGGCGTACGAGCGTGCCGTGGGACGTCGCAAGGTGAGCTCCTTCGCGGGCGGTGATGGGGGAGGGGAACGGGCGGGACCGGCTCTGCGGGGGGTCCTGCTCTCCCTCGCTGCGCCGGCAATTTACAACAGATCCCACATGCTGAATAGAGATTGCACAATGAGGATTCGAGATACTTCATCGGGAAGGCGTATGCGGAACGGCGAAGGGCCCGGGGGAGGCGGTTCCGCCCTTCCCCGGGCCCTTCGTCATGCCGTGCGCCGGATCAGCGCTTGGTGAGGGCGGTTACCTCCTCGCCGGCCTTCCTCATGGCGTCCTTCGGCTTCGACTTGCCGACCAGGACGGCCTGGACCTGCTTGGCCACGGCCTCCTCGATCTGCGCGTTCTGCGCGAACTGCCAGAAGGGGCTGCCGGTCGCCGTCTTCGTGATCTTCTCGGTCCACTCCGTGGTGAAGGTGTCCTGGGCGACCTTCGGGTCGGCCAGGCCCGCGGTGGTGGACGGCGGCAGGGCGCGGGAGGCGAAGTACTCGGTGGTGGTGGCGAGGTCCGAGGTGGTGTGCAGCGCGAACTCGGTCGCCGCGTCCTGTCCCTTGCCGTTGACGATCGCGATCACGCCGCCCCACAGCAGCGCCTGGGGCGTGTCACCGGAGCGCAGCACCGGACGCTGCATCGGCTGCATGGCGTCGGCCAGCGTCTTGTCCTTGGACTGGGCCGAGGTGACGCCCTTGCCGATGATGGCGTCGTCGTAGAAGGCCGCCTTGCCCTGGCCGAACAGGGCACGCGCGTCGAAGCGGTCCACGTCGGCGGCGATCAGCTTCGCGTCGTGCAGCTTCTTGTACCAGGTGACCGCGTCGACGGAGGCGTCGTCGCCGATGGTCACCTTGCCGCCCTCCATCAGGGCGCAGCCGAAGGTCTGCATCCACGGGAAGATGTCCTTGAGCTGCGCGACCTTGGTGGCCGCCGCGTACGGCACCACACCGCCGCCGAGCCCCTTCAGCTCCCGCAGCGCGTCCTCGAACTCCTCGACCGTGGTGGGGTGCTTCTTGATGCCGGCCTTCGCCAGCAGCTTGGAGTTGGCGATCACCCCGATCGAGCCGGTGTTCCACGGCAGGCCGTACTGCTTGCCGTCGTACACCCCGCTCTTCACCGCCACGTCCGTGTAGCCGCCCTTGGGGGCCACGGAGCCGAGGTCGGCGAGCTTGCCCATCTGCGCCACCGCGGCGAGCCAGGCGATGTCCAGGTGTATCGCGCCGGTCGTCTCGCCGCCGCCGAGCTTGAGGGTGAGCTGGCTCAGATACTCGTTGTACGGGTACGAGACCGCGCGGACCTTGGACTTCTCGGCCTTCTCCCACGCCGCGATGATCTTCTCGATCGAGGGCTTGGCGGCTTCCTCGTTGAGCGACCACGAGGTGAAGTCGAAGTTCTTGGACGCCGTGTCACCTCCGTTGGAGGAGCTGCCGCTGCCGGACGGGGACGGTGCGCAGGCGCCCAGGACGCCGGCGCCTGCCACACCGAGCGCGCCGATGCCGAACATGCGCAGCGCGCCGCGCCGGCTGATGCCAGAGGTGGTCATGGTCTCTCCATGGGGAGTGGAAGGAAGGGGAGGAGTGCGTGCGGAGCGGCTACTTGACCGAGCCGGCGGTCATGCCGCCGACCAGGTAGCGCTGCAGGAACATGAAGGCGATGATCACGGGGACGGACACGACGAGCGATGCGGCCATCAGCTCCGGCCAGGCGGCCTGGAACTCGCCGATGTACGTGGAGACCAGGCCGGGGGGCAGGGTCTGCTTCTCCTTGTCGGCCAGCGTCACCGCGAAGATGAAGTCGTTCCAGCCGCGGACGAAGGCGAAGAGCCCGGCGGCGATCATCCCGGGCGCGGCCAGCGGCGCCACGATGGAGTGCAGCGTCCGCCAGCGGGACGCGCCGTCGATGGACGCGGCCTCCAGCAGGGCGTCCGGGATGGTGTCGAAGATGCCCTTCAGCATCCAGACGCACAGCGGCATCGTGAACGTGGTGAAGGACAGCACCAGTGCGGTGTACGTGTTCAGCAGGCCGAAGCTGGAGAACACCGCGTACAGCGTCACCAGCAGGAGCGCCTGGGGGAACATCTGGGAGGCCAGCACCAGGTGCATCAGCGAGCGCCGGCCGCGGTAGCGGAACTTGGAGAACGAGTACCCCATGTACGTGGCGACGACCACGCTCAGCACCGCGGTGATGGAGGCCACGATCAGCGAGTTGACCAGGTACTTGATGAGCTGGTCGTTCTCGGCGAGGGCGGTGAAGTTGCTGAAGGTGATCTCGGTGGGGATCAGCTTCGGCGGGAACTGGAAGGCCTGGTCGGGGCTGCTCAGGGCGGTGGCCAGCAGCCAGTAGACCGGCAGCATGCCGAAGGCGCCGATCACCAGGACCGCGGTCCAGGCGGCGATCCGCGAGCGCAGCAGGTCCTTGCGGATCCGGCGCCGCGAGGTGCGGCCCGCGGAGGTGGCGGACGGGCTCAGCCGGTCGGTGCCGGACAGCGGGGTGGAGGTCGTGGAGGTCATCGGGCGTCGCCCTTCCGCTCGGTGATCCTGAGGTAGACGACGACGAGGACGAGCAGGAGCAGCATCCACAGGCCACCGAGCGCGGTCGCCCGGCCGATGTCGAAGCCCTTGAACGCGGTCTGGTAGACGGCGGTGGCGAAGGTCTCGGTGGCACCCGCCGGGCCGCCGCCGGTGAGCACGTAGATGGTGTCGAAGTGCTGGAAGTTCCAGATGAACTCCAGGAGCAGCACGATCGAGGCGACCCCGCGCACCTGCGGCCAGGTGACGGCGAAGAAGCGCCGGACCGCGCCGGCTCCGTCCATCGAGGCCGCCTCGTGCAGCTCCTTCGGCACCGTCTGCAGCCCGGCGAGGAGCATCACCATCATCCAGGGGAAGCTCGCCCAGGTCTTGGTGACGATGACGGCGAGCATGGCGGTGCCCGGCTGCCCGAGCCAGGACACGGACTCCTCGATGATCCCGGTCTTCATCAGCACGCCGTTGAGCACGCCGTAGTTCGCGTTGAAGATCCACATCCACAGGAAGGAGACCACCACGCCCGGGATCACCCACGGGAACAGGAACAGGCCGCGCAGGAAGCCGCTGCCCTTCAGTCCCGAGTTCAGGGCGAGCGCGAGCGCGAAGCCGATCACGAAGGGGAGCAGTGTCGCGCCGACGGTGAAGACCAGGGTCTGCTTGAGGATCGTGAGGAATTCGCCGTCCAGCCAGTAGGCGAAGTTCTCCAGGCCGACGAACTCCCGGCCCGGCAGGCGCAGGTCCTGCTTGAAGAAGCCGGTGAACAGGGCCGACACCAGCGGGTAGATGATGATCGTCGCGAACAGGGCGAGCCCCGGTGCGGTCAGCAGCAGTGCGAACGCGCCGTTGGAGAGCCGTCCGCCGGAGCGCTCACGGTGTGGAGCGCCCTTCCGGGGAGGTGCGGCCGTACTCATGGGTCTGTCCTCTCGAACGGTGCGGGAGCGGTGATACGGGGCGTGGCGCGACGGGCCGTGCTTCGACCGGGGCCCTGGGTGAATGCCATGCATGCTCCATGGAACGCAAGTTGCAGCATGCGGGATCGTTCTCCATATCGTGCGAAGCCGTCAACCCTTTTGGTCGGTGAATCACCGGTTCTGTGCGGGGCCGGTGACGTCGGTGTACCTGCCGTGAGCTCGGCTCCCGGCCCATGGCGACGGTGTCATCGGCTGCGCCGGAAACTTACAACAGATCCCACTGGCTGAACAGTGGTTGCACAATATGGATGTGATGTACGTTCAAGGCCGCTCCGTCGCGGCGGGGCGTATCCGAGCGTCACACCGAGGAGGCCGCCCCGTGCGGGAAGAAGAGGTCCACTACGACATCGCCGTCATCGGCGGCGGCCTGGCGGGGACCTGTGCTGCCATCGCCGCCGCCCGGCTCGGCCGGCGCGTCGCCCTGGTCAACAACCGGCCCGTCCTGGGCGGCAACGCCAGCAGCGAGATCCGGGTCTGGGTCTGCGGCGCCACCGCCCACGGCGTGCACCGCTGGGCCCGCGAGACCGGCATCATGGGCGAGCTGTACACCGAGAACCAGTACCGCAACCCCGAGGGGAACCCCTACTACTGGGACCAGGTGGTGCTCGACGCCGTCCGGGCCGAGCCCGGCATCGACCTGTACCTCAACACCGACGTACGGGAGGTCGTGGCGAGCGGCCCGGAGGACGCCCGCGAGGTGCACTCCTGCACCGGCTGGATGATGGGCTCCGAGCGCCGCATCACCTTCCACGCCCGGCAGTTCCTCGACTGCACCGGCGACGGACTGCTGGGCCACCTCGCCGGCGCCCGCTACCGCATCGGCCGCGAGGCCCGCGCCGAGTTCGACGAGCCCTGGGCGCCCGAGGAGGGCGACGAGGCGCTGCTCGGCTCGACGATCCTGTTCCACACCAAGGACCTGGGCCGGCCGGTGAAGTTCGTACCGCCCGCCTACGCCCGCGACCTCACCACCACGCCCATCCTGCGCAACCGGGTGCTGAACACCGGCGACAACGGCTGCGACTACTGGTGGATCGAGTGGGGCGGCGAACTCGACACCGTCCACGACAACGAGCGCATCCGCGACGAACTCCAGGGCGTGATCGCGGGCATCTGGGACCACATCAAGAACTCCGGAGAGTTCCCGGACGCCGAGAACCTGACGATGGAGTGGGCGGGCAGCCTCCCGGGCAAGCGCGAGTACCGCCGCTTCCTCGGCGACCACATGCTGACCCAGCAGGACATCCTCGGACAGCGGCAGTTCGACGACCGCGTCGCCTTCGGCGGCTGGTCGGTCGACCTCCACCCGGTGCAGGGGATGTACGCGGACGAGCCCGGCGCCCGCCAGCGCTACGCGGACGGCATCTTCCACATACCGCTGCGCTCCCTCTACTCGGCGAACGTCACCAACCTGCTGTTCGCGGGACGCAACATCTCCGCCACCCACATCGCCTTCGGCGCCACCCGCGTGATGGCCACCTGCGCCACGCTCGGCGAGGCCGCGGGCACGGCCGCCGCGCTCTGCGTCGCCGAGGGTGTCGGCCCGCGCGAACTCGCCGCCAAGCGCCCCGAACTGGTGCGCCGCGCCCTGCTGCGGCAGGACGCCTCGGTCATCGGCCTGTCCGACGACGACCCCGACAACCTGGCGCGCACGGCCGTCGTCAGCGCTTCCTCGCACCTGAGCAGGCTGGCCGCCGAACCCACACCGGCCGCGCCCGGCGAGCCGTACCCGCTCACCCGCGACCTCGCGCTGCTGCTGCCGGTGGACCCCGCGCTCGACACGGTCGACCTGCTCGTCCACGGCGCCCCGGACGGGCCGCCGGCCGAACTCACCGTGGAGCTGTGGACCACCGGCCGCCCCGAGAACGCGGTCCCCGTCGGCCACCTGCTCACCACCACGGCCACCGTCCCGGCCGGCGGCCCCCACTGGGTCACGGCCCGGCTCGGCCACCGCCCCGACAGCCCGGAGAACGTCGTCCTGATCGTCCGGGCCTGCCCCGGCGCGTCCCTCGTCCTGGTGCCCGAGCGCACCGACGGTGTCCTCGCGCTGCGCAGCAGGGCCGAGGGCGACGCGGCCGTCGACCACGACATCCCCGAGGAGGAGGGCCAGCTCGTCCTGGAATGGCAGGCGCGCGGTCTGCGCCGCCGGACCTTCGCCTTCCGTGCGGCCCCGGAGACCTCGGCGTTCCGGCCCGAGCGGGCCGTCGGCGGCTTCCAGCGCGCCTACGGCGGACCGCAGATGTGGTCGTCCGGGCCGTCGGCGGGTCACCCGGACGGGGCGGGGCAGTGGCTGCGCCTGGACTGGCGGCAGGAGCAGCGGCTCACCGAGGCCCGTGTGGTGTTCGACGACGACGTCGACGAGTACCTCAACAACCTGCACCGGCACCGCACCCCGTTCGAGGTGATGCCGGAACTGGTCCGCGACTACCGCCTCCAGAGCCGCGAGCCCGACGGCACCTGGCGCACGCTGCTGACGGTGACGGACAACCGCCGCCGGCACCGCGTGCACGCGCTCACCGGCGAGGACGGCGGGCCCGTGCGCACCGAAGCGCTGCGGCTCGTGGTGGACGCGACGCACGGGGCGCCGCGCGCGCATGTGATCGCGTTCAAGGCGTACGGCGCGTAGGGGGAGCGGACGAAGGGGCCCGGAACAGGTCGGCCGAACCTGTTCCGGGCCCCTTCCGCTGTCGCGCCGCTCAGACGGCGCCGAGTGCCTGGCTGATGGCGTCGGCGGCCTCGATGACCTCGCGGGTGAGGGCGAGGCGCTGTCCCTCGGTCTCGGTGCGGTCGCCGAGGAGGGAGGTGGGGCCCCACAGCGAGATGGCGGCCACCACATCGCCCGAGGCGTCGCGGACGGGCGCCGCGAGGGAGGCGCGGCCCAGGGCGCGCTCCTCGGCCTCCACGGCGTAGCCGGTGCGGCGGACCGTGTCGATCTCGGTGTCCAGCAGATCGTGGCTGGTGGTCGTGTAGTCCGTGTGCGCTTCCAGCGGTTCGGGAAGCAGGGTGCGGCGCTCCTTGGGCGTGAGGCCGGTGAGCAGGCACTTGCCGATGCTGGTGGCGTGCAGCGGGGCGGTGTGTCCGGCCTGTGTGTACGACTTGGGGGCGCGGGACCCCTCGAAGTTGCACAGGAACATCAGCTCGGCGCCGCGCCGGACGGCTGCGTTGGCGCCCAGCCCGGTGCGGGTGGCGAGGTCCTGGAGGACCATGCGCGCGGCCCGGTGGACGGGGTGCCGGTTGGTCGCGGTGGCCGCGAGGGGCAGGATGCCGAGGCTGAGCCGGTAGAGATTGCTGACCGGGTCGCGCTCGACCATGTCGAGGCGTTCCAGCGTGGACAGCAGGCGCGAGGTGGTGGACGAGCCGAGACCGGTGAGTTCGGCGACGTCGGAGACGCGTAGTTCGGCGCGGCCTGAGTCGAGTGCGCGCAGCACCGAGGCCGCTCGTTCGACGCTCTGGTTCGTCCCGGCGTCGGTCGCACGCGTAGCCATGACCCTCCTCATTTTGCAAACCGCTTGCACATTCTGCATCAGCATATCGCGTCGGCCCTGGGCGTGTTCTTGGAATCCGGGTGCCCGCGGCCGGTCCGTATACGGATATCCGTGGTGATTCACGGTGTGTCCGGGGGGTCCGGGCCACCGGCTCACAGTGCCGCTCCGGCGGCTGTGTGAAGGGCGTTACCGCCCATGATCGGCCGGGGTCACATCGGCGTAACGGGCAATTCGTACGGTCGGGACACGATCCGATCCACAGAGAGGCCACCCGGTGTCCACACAGGAGTCGCGGACGGCGAGCGCCCAGGTTCGGACGGTCTGCTCGTACTGCGGTGTGGGGTGCGGGCTGGTCCTCGACATCGGGGCCGGACCCGACGGCCGCCGTACGGTCCTCAAGGCGTCCGGCGACAAGGCGCACCCGGCCAACGCGGGACGGCTCTGCACCAAGGGCGCGACCACGGCCGCCATGCTCGCCGCCCCCGGGCGGCTGACCACCGCGCTCGTGCGCACCGAACGCGGCGCCGAGCCGGTCCCCGCCGAGGTGGACGCGGCGATCGCCGACACCGCGCAGCGGCTGCGGAGCATCATCGACGAGCACGGGCCCGACGCCTTCGCGCTCTATGTGTCCGGGCAGATGAGCCTGGAGGCCCAGTACCTGGCGAACAAGCTGGCCAAGGGCTTCATCGGGACCAACCGGATCGAGTCCAACTCCCGGCTGTGCATGGCGAGCGCGGGCAGCGGCTACAAGCTCTCCCTCGGCGCCGACGGGCCGCCCGGCTCCTACGACGACTTCGAGAAGGCGGACGTCTTCCTCGTCATCGGCTCCAACATGGCCGACTGCCACCCGGTCCTCTTCCTGCGCATGATGGAGCGGGTGAAGGCCGGTGCCCGGCTGATCGTCGTCGACCCGCGCCGGACCGCCACCGCGGACAAGGCCGGTCTCTTCCTCCAGATCAAGCCCGGCACGGACCTCGCGCTGCTCAACGGCCTGCTGCACCTCCTGCACGAGAACGGCCGCACGGACACCGGTTTCATCGCCGCGCACACCGAGGGCTGGGAGGCGATGCCGGAGTTCCTCGCGGACTATCCGCCCGCGGCCGTCTCCGCGACCACCGGAATCCCGGAGGACGACATCCGCCGGGCGGCCGAGTGGATCGGCGCCGCGGGGGAGTGGATGAGCTGCTGGACCATGGGGCTCAACCAGTCCACCCACGGCACCTGGAACACCAACGCCCTGATCAACCTGCACCTGGCGACCGGCGCGATCTGCCGCCCCGGCAGCGGCCCGTTCTCGCTCACCGGGCAGCCGAACGCCATGGGCGGCCGCGAGATGGGCTACATGGGCCCCGGGCTGCCCGGTCAGCGGTCGGTCCTGGTGGACGAGGACCGCGCCTTCGCCGAGGAGCTGTGGGGGCTCGCACCCGGCACCGTACGCAAGGACGGATCCGGCGAGGGCACCGTCGACCTGTTCCGGCGGATGGCCGGGGGCGAGATCAAGGCGTGCTGGATCATCTGCACCAACCCCGTCGCCTCGGTCGCCAACCGCCGCACGGTCATCGAGGCGCTGGAGACGGCGGAACTCGTCATCACCCAGGACGTGTTCGCCGACACCGAGACCAACGCCTACGCCGACGTCGTGCTGCCGGGCGCCCTGTGGACCGAGACCGAGGGCGTCCTGGTCAACAGCGAGCGCGTGCTCACCCTGGCCCGGCCGGCCGTTGAGCCGCCGGGGCAGGCGCTCGCGGACTGGCGCATCATCGCTCGGATCGCCTGCGCGATGGGATACGCGGACGCCTTCTCCTACGCCGGCGCCGAGGAGATCTTCGAGGAGATCAAGCGCGCCGCGAACCCGCGCACCGGCTACGACCTGCGCGGGGTGACGTACGAGCGGCTGCGGGCCACCCCCGTCCAGTGGCCCGCCGCGTCCGCCGACGGCCCGGACCGCAACCCGATCCGCTACACGGCCGGGGGCGGCGGCCCGGTGTTCCCGACGGAGAGCGGCCGGGCCGTCTTCTTCGCCCGCCCGCACGTCCCGGCCGCGGAGATGCCCGACGACGACTACCCGTTCGTCCTCAACACCGGCCGGCTGCAGCATCAGTGGCACACCCTGACCAAGACCGGAAAGGTCGACCGGCTCAACCGGCTCGACCCGGCCCCGTTCGTCGAGATCCACCCCGGGGACGCCGCACGGCTGGGCATCGCGGAGGGCGACTCCGTCGAGATCGCCTCCCGGCGCGGCCGGGCCGTACTGCCCGCCGTCGTGACCGACCGGGTGCGGCCGGGCTGCTGCTTCGCGCCGTTCCACTGGAACGACCTGTTCGGCGAGTACCTCAGCGTCAACGCCGTGACCAGCGACGCCGTCGACCCGATCTCCTTCCAGCCCGGGTTCAAGATGTGCGCGGTGACGCTGGCGAGGAGCGCGGCTCCCGCGGCACCCGTCCCGTCGCTCCCCGGCGGCCCCGCAGCGGAACCGGCGGTGATCGTGCCGACGGCCGTCCGGCCCGGCGCAGCCTCGGTGTTCGGGCTGGCGGACACCCCGCCGCCCGTGCTCGCCGCGCACGAACGCCAGTACCTGGTGGGCTTCCTGGCCGGACTGGAGTCGGGTGCGCCCGGCGTCCCCGTGCTGCCCGCGGGCGCACCGTTCAGCGAGGACCACGCCCGGTGGGTGAACGGTGTGCTGGCCGGCATGCACTCGCGTACCCCGCACACCGGCGGGGCACCGGACACGGCGCACACCGCGTCCGCGGAGCGTGAGGTCCTCGTGCTGTGGGCCTCGCAGACGGGCAACGCCGAGGAGTTCGCCGCGGCCACCGCCGACCGTCTCACCGCCACCGGGCACCGCGCCGCGCTCCTCGGCATGGACGACACGGACCTCGGGTCCCTCCCGCCCGCCGCCGACCTGCTGCTGATCACGAGCACCTTCGGCGACGGGGACGCCCCCGACAACGGATCGGGCTTGTGGGACGCCCTGACGACGGCCGACACCCCGCGGATGGACGGCCGCCGCTATGCGGTCCTGGCCCTCGGGGACTCCTCGTACGACGATTTCTGCGGCCACGGACGCCGGCTCGACCAGCGGCTGGACGAACTGGGGGCGGTGCGCCTGGCGCCGCGCACCGACTGCGAACCGGACTACGAACCCTCCGCCCACGCCTGGCTCGACCACGTCCTCGGCAGCCTCACCGCACCGGCACCCTCCCCGGCGGCCGTACCCGCGCCGGCGCCGGCTCCCGCCCCGGCCCCGCCCGCGCGCCGCGCCAGGCCGGCCCCCGCCACCGCGCGGCTCACCGGGAACCGCCTCCTCAGCCTCCCCGGCGCGGCCAAGGAGGTCCGCCGCTTCACCCTCGACACCCGTGACAGCGCCGTTCCGCTGGTCTACGAGGCCGGCGACGCGCTCGGCGTGCACCCCGTCAACTGCCCGGAGCTGGTGACCGAATGGCTCGCCGTCACCGGACTCGACCCCGCGGCCCCGGTCGAGATCACCGGAGCCGGCGAACTCCCGCTCGCCGAAGCACTGCACCGGCACCTGGACATCACCCGGCTCACCCCCGCCCTGCTGGGCTTCCTCACCGAGCGCACCGGCGACCGGGAGATGAAGAAGCTGCTGCGCCCCGACAACAAGGGTGAACTCGCCCGCTGGTCGTGGGGCCGGCAGGCCGTCGACGTCGTCGCCGAACACCCCGTGCACGCCGCGCCGCAGGAGTGGGCCGGTGTCCTCAGGCGGCTGCAGCCCCGTCTGTACTCGATATCGTCCAGCCCGCTCACCGACCCGCACCAGGTGTCCCTGACGGTCTCCGTCGTCCGGTACGAGAACCTGAACGGCCGCCCCCGCAAGGGCGTGTGCTCGGCGTTCCTCGCCGACGCCGCCCCGGACGCCCCGGTTCCGGTGTTCGTCCAGCGCTCGCCGCACTTCCGGCCGCCCGCCTCGCCCGGCACCCCCATGGTGATGGTCGGGCCGGGGACCGGCGTCGCGCCCTTCATCGGTTTCCTGGAGGAGCGCCGGGCCCGCGGCCACGGGGCCCCCAACTGGCTCTTCTTCGGCGAACAGCACCGGGCCACCGACTTCACCTACGAGGACGAGCTGACCGCCTTCCTCGCCGACGGCACCCTCACCCGCCTGGACACCGCCTTCTCCCGCGACCAGCGCGCCAAGGTCTACGTCCAGGACCGGATCCGGGAACACGGCCCCCAGCTCTGGACCTGGCTCCAGGACGGCGCGCACTTCTACGTCTGCGGGGACGCCGCGCGGATGGCCAAGGACGTCGACCGGGCGCTGCGCGACATCGCCGTCACCCACGGCGGTCTCGGTCCGGACGCGGCGGCTCTGTACGTCAAACAGCTCGCCGCCGACAAGCGGTACGTCCGGGACGTCTACTGACCGCCCGGGACGCCCACGTACCGTCCGGGACATCCGACTTCCGTCCCGGGCGGGGTGCGTTCACGGCGCTGACCAGCCATCACGCGATAGTTACCCTAGCGTAACTTACTCGCGGGTTACTTGCGGTAACTACCGCTGCTAGCTTGCGCTCACCCGCATCCGGAGCAGAGCGAGGAGTGAGCTGTGAGCCGCAAGAGCACCCGTTCGCTTTCCACCTTCCCCCCGAGGTCCCCCCTGGCCTCCCCCGCCCGCCGGCCGTCCGGCGGCCTGCGCGCGGCGGCCGTCGCCGTGACCGCGGCGGCCTGCGTCGCCGCGTACGCCGCGCCCGCGTCCGCGTCCGTCGGCGACGGGTCGCAGCCCGTGGTCTCCCGGGGAGTGACCATCCCCGACTTCTACAACCCGCCGGCCGGACTCCCGGCCGCCAACGGCGAGCTGATCCGCCATGAGCCCCTGCCCCTCGGGCTGAGCCTGCCGGGACTGGACGGCCGCCCGATGCCCGGCACGGCCACCCGGCTGATGTACCGCTCCACCGACTCGGGCGGGCAGCCCGTCGCGGTGACCGGCGCCTACATCGAGCCCTCGGCCGCATGGAAGGGCTCCGGTCCGCGACCCCTGGTGGCGCTGGCCTCCGGCACCGTGGGCCAGGGCGACCAGTGCGCACCCTCCCTGAGCCTCCAGCACCCGCTGGCGCTGACCCCCGAGACGGTGTCGGTCGGCTACGAGACCCTGGCGATCTACCGGCTGCTCTCCGCCGGGGTCGCCGTCGTGGTCACCGACTACGTCGGCCTGGGTACGACCGACCGGCTCCACACCTACGTCAACCGGCTCGACCAGGGCCACGCCCTGCTGGACGCGGCCCGTGCCGCGCACCGGCTGCCCGGCACCTCGATCACGGCCGACTCGCGCACCGGCCTCTACGGCTACAGCCAGGGCGGTGGAGCCAGCGCGTCCGCCGCCGAACTCCAGCCGTCCTACGCGCCCGACGTCAAACTCGCCGGCACCTACGCCGGTGCGCCGCCCGCCGACCTGACCGCGACCATGAAGGGCATCGACGGCAGCGCGCTCGCCGGCGCCCTGGCCTGGTCGATCAACGGGTTCTCCCAGGCCGACCCCGACCTGCGGGAGGTCGTCGAGGCCAACGTCAACGACACCGGCCGGGCCGCGCTGAAGGACGCCTCGACCATGTGCGTCGGCGACGCGATCTTCGGCTACGGCTTCACCAAGAGCACCAAGTGGACCACCAGCGGAAAGTCCCTCGGTGACGTCATCGCCGCCGAGCCCAAGGCGCAGGCGGCCCTGGACCGGCAGCGCATCGGCACCCTGAAGCCCGCCGGGCCGGTGCGCCTGGCCACCGGGGTCCAGGACGACATCGTGCCCCACGCCCAGGCCCGCCAACTGGCCGTGGACTGGTGCCGCAAGGGCGCAGCCGTCACCTACGACGCGGTCGTCCTGCCCAACCTCGGCGACAAGCTCCTGACCAACCACCTGGTCCCGCTGATCACCGACCAGGGCGACGCGATCTCCTGGATGACCGACCGGCTCTCGGGCAAGGGCACCACGTCGAACTGCTGGACGATGCCGCTCCAGCCCTGACCGGATGCCGTCCGCCCCCGCCCCGCCCGGCCAGAACCGGTGTCGCGGCGGGGGCGGCGGCGCGATCATGGGAGCGGTCCTGTCCGCAACCCGTGAGGGAGCCGCCCGCCATGCCCGTACCGGCCGATCCGACCGTCCTCCACCCGATGCCCGGCCAGCCACGGGTCGTCCAGCTCAGACCGCTGGTGAAGTCCCCGCTGATCGAGGTGGGGGAGTACTCCTACTACGACGACCCGGACGACGCGACCGCGTTCGAGACCCGCAACGTGCTGTACCACTACGGTCCGGAGAAGCTGGTCATCGGCAGGTTCTGCGCGCTGGGCACCGGGGTGCGGTTCATCATGAACGGCGCCAACCACCGCATGGACGGCCCCTCCACCTTCCCCTTCCCCACCCTCGGCGGCTCCTGGTCGGACCACTTCGATCTGCTCACCGGACTGCCGAACCGGGGCGACACCGTCGTCGGCCACGACGTCTGGTTCGGGCACGGCGCCACCGTGATGCCCGGGGTACGGATCGGCAACGGCGCGATCATCGGTGCCGGCTCGGTGGTCACCAAGGACGTGCCCGACTACGGGATCGTCGGAGGCAACCCGGCCCGCCTCATCCGCACCCGGTACGACGACCGGGACATCGCCCGGCTGCTCGCCCTGGCCTGGTGGGACTGGCCCGCGGAACACGTCACCGAGCACGTACGCACCCTCATGTCCGGCAGCATCGACGAACTCGAAGCGGCCGCCCCGCCCCGGTGACGGCGCCGGTGTCCGGGACCGCCGCAAAACCACGTGCGGCGGTCCCGGACACCGATTAGGGTTTCCGGCATGCAATTCCTTCAGATCTACGGCTGACGCGGACGGGGCAGCGCCCCGGCCTCCGTCCCGGCACCTCCGTGTGCGCGCCCACGACCCGGCTCCGGCCGGGCGGGCCGGCGCACCGGCCCGCCGTGTCCCGTTCGCCGCAGACCTGAATCGAGTGATCTTCCATGTCACGTCGCCGTGCCCACATCGCCATGGTCGGCATCCCCGCCGTCAGTCATGTCCTGCCGAGCCTCGAAGTCATCCGGGAGCTGGTGGCCCGCGGCCACCGGGTGACCTATGCCAACGACCCGGCCGTGGCCGACCGGATCGAGGCCACCGGCGCCGAGTTCATCCCGTACGGCTCGGTGCTGCCGGTCGCCGACAACAACTGGCCCGACGACCCGATCGCCGCGATGAGCGTCTTCCTCGACGACGCCGTCCAGGCCCTTCCGCAACTGCGCGCCTTCTACGACGACGACCCCGCCGACCTCTACCTGTACGACATCGGGGCGTACGCCGCGCGGGCGCTCGCCGAGTCGCAGAAGCGTCCCCTGATGCAGCTGTCCCCGACCCTCGTCGCGTGGGAGGGCTACGAACAGGAGGTGTCGGCGCAGCTGTGGGCGCTGCCGGGCGCTGACGCGTACCGGGCGAGGTTCGACGGGTGGCTCGCCGGCTGCGGCGCCTCCACCACCGCCATGGAGGTGTTCTCCGGCCGCCCCGCGCACACCCTGGCGCTCATCCCCCGCGCGATGCAGCCGCACGGCGACGACGTCGACACCGGCACGGTGACGTTCGTCGGCCCGTGCTTCGGGGGACGCGCCGCCGAGCAGAGCTGGACCCGCCCCGCTGACGCGGAGCGCGTCCTGCTGGTCTCGCTGGGCTCGGCGTTCACCGACCGCCCCGAGTTCTACCGCCAGTGCCTGGCCGCGTACGGGGACCTGCCGGGCTGGCACGTCGTGCTCCAGGTCGGCAAGACCACCGACCGGGCGGCGCTCGGCACCATCCCGGACAACGTCGAAGTGCACTCCTGGGTGCCGCAGCTGGCGATCCTGGAACAGGCCGACGCCTTCGTCACCCATGCGGGCATGGGCGGCAGCTCCGAGGGCCTGTACACCGGGGTCCCGATGATCGCGGTTCCGCAGGCCGTCGACCAGTTCATGAACGCCGACCGGCTGGTGGAACTGGGCGTGGCCCGCCGTATCGACACCGCGGACGCCACCGCCGATGCGCTGCGGACGGCCCTGACCGAACTGGTCGCCGACCCGGAGACCGCCCGCCGCTCGGCGGCGCTGCGCGCCGAGGCGCGGTCCGAGGGCGGCACCCCGCGGGCGGCCTCTCTCGTCGAGGAGTTGCTGGACTGACCGCTACTGGTCGGCGAGCAGGAGCGCGGTGCCGAGCCGGGTGAGCCGGTCCGTGAGGTGGCCGCGGTCCTGTGTGGTGCCGGTGCGGGCCGCGTTGTCGATGACGGTGAGCCCATCGGCTGCGGCGTCACCACGGGCATCGGCGCCGCCCTCAACACGGCGAAGGTGAAGCCGGGTTCCTCGGTGGCCGTCATCGGCCTGGGCGGCATCGGCATCAGCATCCTCCAGGGGGCCAAGGTCGCCGGGGCCGCACGGATCATCGCGGTCGACCCCACCGAGAACCGCCGCGAGACGGCGCTGCGGTTCGGTGCGTCCGAGGCCGTCGTACCCGAGGACCTCGCCGCCACGGTCGAGCGGCTGACCGGCGGATACGGCGTCGACTACGCCTTCGAGGCGGTCGGCAGGTCCGCGACGCTGCGCGCCGCGTACGACGCGACCCGGCTCGGCGGCACCGTCTGTCTGGTCGGCGCGGGCTCACTGAAGGACCTGCCCGACATCTCCATGGCCGAACTGGTCCTCAAGGAGAAGAAGATCCTGCCCTCGTTCTACGGCGGCGACGACATCCGCCGGAGCTACGCCACCATCATCGACCTGTGGCGCGCGGGCCGCATCGACCTGGAGTCGATGATCACCCCTCACGTGCCGCTCACCGGCATCAACGAGGCGATCCGCCAGATGCACACCGGCGAGGCGCTGCGCACGATCATCGACATCGCCTGACCGGCGAAAGCCGGACGAACGACGGATCGGGAACGGCCCGGGGCCGCGCGGTGGGTTCACCGCGCGGCCCCGGGCCGTCGTGCTGTGCTGTGTGCCGTGGGGGTCAGCCCTTGCGGGTGTTGACCTCGTCGGTGAGCTGGGGGACGACGTTGAAGAGGTCGCCGACGACGCCGTAGTCGACGAGGTCGAAGATCGGGGCCTCGGCGTCCTTGTTGACCGCGACGATGGTCTTCGAGGTCTGCATGCCGGCCCGGTGCTGGATCGCGCCGGAGATGCCCGAGGCGATGTAGAGCTGCGGCGAGACGGACTTGCCGGTCTGGCCGACCTGGTTGGAGTGCGGGTACCAGCCGGCGTCCACCGCGGCGCGCGAGGCGCCGACGGCGGCACCGAGCGAGTCGGCGAGGGCCTCGATGACCGCGAAGTTCTCCGCGCCGTTGACGCCACGGCCGCCCGAGACCACGATCGCGGCCTCGGTCAGCTCCGGACGCCCGGTCGACTCACGCGGGGTGCGCGAGAGCACCTTCGTGCCGGTGGCCTGCGCCGAGAACTCCACCGCCAGCTCCTCGACCGCACCCGCGCCCGCGACCGGTTCCACCGGCGCCGAGTTCGGCTTCACCGTGATCACCGGAACACCGCGCGAGACCCGCGACTTCGTGCTGAACGACGCCGCGAACGCCGACTGCGTCGCCACCGGACCCTGCTCGCCGGCCTCCAGGTCCACCGCGTCGGTGATGATCCCCGACCCGATCCGCACCGCGAGGCGGGCCGCGATCTCCTTGGCCTCCGCCGACGACGGCAACAGCACCGCCACCGGCGACACCGCCGCGCACGCCGCCTGCAGCGCGTCGACCTTCGGTACCACCAGGTACTCGGCGTACTGCGACGCCTCCGAGGTCAGCACCCGCACCGCGCCGTGCTCACCCAGCACACCGGCCGTGCCCGCGGCACCCGCACCCAGCGCCACCGCGACCGGCTCACCGATACGACGCGCCAGCGTCAGCAGCTCCAGCGTCGGCTTGCGGACCGCACCGTCCACATGATCGACAAAAACGAGAACTTCAGCCATGGAACTTCAATCTCCTACACCGAGACGGAACAAAGACGACGGATCGGACCCGGAGGGTCAGATGAACTTCTGGCCGGCCAGGAACTCGGCCAGCTGCTTGCCGCCCTCGCCCTCGTCCTTGACGATCGTGCCCGCGGTACGGGCCGGACGCTGCGCGGCGGAGTCGACCGCGGTCCACGCGCCACCCAGGCCGACCTCGTCCGCGTCGATCCCCAGGTCGTCCAGGTCCAGCGACTCGACCGGCTTCTTCTTCGCGGCCATGATCCCCTTGAACGACGGGTAACGGGCCTCACCGGACTGGTCGGTCACCGACACCACCGCCGGCAGCGACGCCTCCAGCTGCTCGGACGCCGTGTCACCGTCCCGGCGGCCCTTCACCACACCGCCCTCGACCGACACCTCGGACAGCAGCGTCACCTGCGGCACACCCAGCCGCTCGGCCAGCAGCGCCGGGACCACACCCATCGTGCCGTCCGTCGACGCCATCCCCGAGATCACCAGGTCGTAACCCGTCTTCTCGATCGCCTTCGCCAGCACCAGCGACGTACCGATCACATCCGTGCCGTGCAGATCGTCGTCCTCGACATGAACGGCCTTGTCCGCACCCATCGACAACGCCTTGCGCAACGCGTCCTTGGCGTCCTCCGGACCCACCGTCAGCACGGTGACCTCCGCATCGTCCGCCGCGTCCGCGATCTGCAACGCCTGCTCGACCGCGTACTCGTCCAGCTCCGACAGCAGCCCGTCGACATCCTCACGATCCAACGTCAGGTCATCGGCGAAATGCCGGTCACCGGTCGCGTCGGGCACGTACTTCACACAGACAACGATCCTCAAGCTCACGCCGGCTCTCCCTGTACTTCGTGGTGTCTCTGCAACGATCCTATGGCACTCAGTACCCTGGGTAAAGGTACCCAGTATCGAAGGCTCCATTCTGATGCTACGTTTCCGGCATGAGCGATGACCGCGGGCCGGCCAAGAAGCCCCCGATGCGTGAGGTGCTCGCCGAGGCGGCCTTCGCACTCTTCCTGGAGCGCGGTTTCGAGCGGACCACGGTGGACGACATCGTCGCCAGCGCGGGGGTGGGGCGGCGTTCGTTCTTCCGCTACTTCCCCTCGAAGGAGGACGCGGTCTTCCCCGACCACGAGCGGTGTCTCGCGGACATGACCGCGTTCCTGGAGACCGCCGCGGGCGGCGACCCGGTGGAGACGGTGTGCGACGCGGCCCGGCTGGTGCTGCGGATGTACGCGGAGAAGCCGGAGTTCTCCGTGCAGCGCTACCGGCTCACCCGGGAGGTGCCGGGTCTGCGCACCTATGAACTCTCCGTCGTGCGCCGCTACGAGCGGACCATGGCCGGGTATCTGGAGCGCCGGTGGGAGGGTGCTCCGGACGCGGCCCTGCGTGCCGAGGTGGCCGCCGCGTCCGTGGTCGCCGCGCACAACAACGGGCTGCGGTCCTGGCTGCGTTCGGGCGGCAGGGGCGATGCCGGGGCCGAGGTCGACCGGGCGCTCGAACTCGTCCGGACCGTGTGGGGCTCGGCGGCCGAACGGCCGCCCCTGCCCGCCGCCGAGGACGATGTGATCGTGATGGTCGCGCCGAAGGGCGCCCCGTTGTGGCGTGTCGTGCAGCGCATCGAATCGGCTCTGGGCGACGAATGAACCACCACTGAGAGCTAGTTCACCTTCTATCGGCACTGAGTACCTTTACTTCGTGGAACTAAGTGCCCTACGGTGCCGTTGTGCCGTCGCCACAGGTGCGGCGCACCCAGTCGAGTGCGGGAGGCCGAGGCGTGTTCATCACCGGAATCGACGTGGAGCCGACGGCTCGCGAGGCGGCCGAGCAGCACCGCACGGAAGGCCTGACCTACCAGGTGTGCCGATGGTGCGGCACGACGTCCTTCCGTAAACTCCTGTGCCCCGTCTGCGCGTCGAGCGACCTGGAGTCCGAGCACAGCGACGGCCATGGTGTCGTCGTGCGGTCCAGCGTCGTGAACCGCTACTCGCGCATCATGCGCAACGAGTCCCTGGTCCGCTTCCCCGAGGGCTTCGTCTACCGGTGCCGCATCGTGGGCGCGGCGCCGCATCTGGTGAGCGTCGGTGACCGGGTCAGGCCCGTGGACGGCATGACCTCCGAGGCGGGCGAGGTGGTGCTGGAGCTGTGCGACCCGCCCGGCATGGCCGACTGGTACCGGGACTGACCGGCCGCGTTCGGCCGCACTGGGCCGTCGTTCCCCGGCCGGCGGGCGGCCGTCAGCCGATCTCGATGACGTGCTTCCCGCGGACGCCGCCCGCTTCCAGTGCCCGGTGCGCGGCCGCGATGTCGTCGAGAGGGCGGACGGTGTCCACGACCGGGCGGATGTCGCCGCTCTCCACGTGACGGGTCAACTGCGTGAGCAGGGGGGTGTGCGGGTTCCCGCTGAAGAACCGCACCCGCCGTGAGCCGTGCACGGCCGAGGCGGCGATGTACGCGAGGGAGGGGACGAGGTTGTCCACGTCGAAGGCCAGGGCGACCATGCGTCCGCCCGGGGCCAGCAGCTTCCGGAACGCGGCGTGCCGGGTGCCCACCGTGTCCAGCACGACGTCGAAGGTGCCCAGCCCGTCGGGGCCGGTCGTGCGGTAGTCGAAGGCCTCGTCGGCGCCCAGGGAGCGGACGAAGCCGAGGTTGCCCGCACCCGCGAGCGCGGTGACATGGGCGCCCAGGACCTTGCCGACCTGGACCGCCACGCTGCCGACACCGCCGCTGCCGCCCCGTACCAGAAGCCGTTCGCCGGGCCTGAGGCGCGACTTGTCGGTCAGGGCGGTCAGGCTCGTCGTGCCGCCCGCCAGCAGGGAGACCGCCTCCACCGGGGTCAGGTTCGCCGGGGCCGGCGCGATCTGGCGCGACGCGACCGCGACGTACTCCGCCGCGCTGCCGAGCCGCCGGGGCAGCCCCCCCCACACCCGCTCACCCTGCCGCACCCCGGTCACCGACCGGCCCACCGCCGCGACCTCGCCGGCGAAGTCGATCCCGGTGCGCTGGGGGAAGCGGCGCCCGGTCACCAGCCGCACCCTGCCGGCCCGGCCGTACAGCTCACCGCCGTTGACCCCGACCGCCCGGACCCGCACGAGCACCTCACCGGGCCCGGCCACGGGCACGGGCACCGTGCCCGTGTACAGCACGTCCGGGGGGCCGTAGCGGTCGTAGAGGGCTGCGCGCATCTCGTTCATGCCGTGTCCTGATCTGCCGGGGGAACCACGGGCGGAACAGCTGTTCCGCCTCTGTCCCCTCAAGCTAACAAGCTAAGTGGATGGCACCTTCCGCTTACCGTAAAGTGAGAGACATGCCTGCTCAGCCCTCTCAAATGGCCTCCGCCGCGGCGCCTGCCGCCGCATTGCGGGCCGACGCCCGGCACAACCGCGACCGCATCCTCGACGCGGCGCGCGAGGCCTATGCCGCCCACGGCATCGACGTGCCCGTCACCACGATCGCGCGCCGGGCCGGGGTCGGAGTCGCCACCCTCTACCGTCGCTTCCCCACCCGGGCCGCGCTCATCACCGAGGCCTTCGCCGAGCAGCTCGCCCTCTGTGTCGCCGCCCTCGACGACGCACTCGACGACCCCGACCCCTGGCGCGGCTTCTGCACCCTCGTCGAGAAGGTGTGCGCGATGCAGGCCACCGACCGGGGTTTCACCGCCGCGTTCCTCTCCCGCTTCCCCGACGCCGTCGACTTCGACGGCGAACGGGCCCGGGCCGAGGCGGGCATCGCCCGGCTGGTCCGGCGCGCGCAGGACGCCGGCCGGCTCCGCGCCGACTTCGCGCCCAGCGACGTCACCCTGCTCCTCCTGGCGAACTGCGGCGTCACCGAGGGCTCGCCGGAGGTCTCGGCGGCCGCGTCCCGCCGGCTGGTCGGCTATCTCCTCCAGTCGTTCCGGGCCGACCGCACCGCACCGCTGCCCCCGCCCGCCCCACTGGAGCTGCACCGCATCCACCCGTCGCCGCCCGCCCGCTGAGACCTGGCACGAGGACGGGTGATGCGGAGGGGGCGGCGGGCGGCCGGCGCGCTCACGCCTCCAGGTAGCGCAGCACGGCCAGGATCCGCCGGTTGTAGCCCGTGGTGTGTGCCAGGCCCAGCTTGTCGAAGACCGTGTTCAGGTTCTTCTCGACCGCACTCAGCGAGATGTGCAGCTGCTGCGCGATGGCCGCGTTGGTGTGGCCCTGCGCCAGCGCCTCCAGGACGGTGCGCTCGCGCGGGGTCAGGCGCCCGAGCGGGTCGCCGTGCGCGCTGCGGATGACCAACTGCCGTACGACCTCCGGATCGAAGACCGCCCCGCCCGCGTGGATCCGCTCCAGCGAGTCGAGGAACTCCTCCACCTGCGCGACCCGGTCCTTGAGGAGATAGCCCACCCGTTCGGCGTTCGAGGCCAGCAACTGGGCCGCGTAGGCGCGCTCCACGTACTGCGACAGGACCAGCACCCCGATCTCCGGCCGCCGCCGGCGGATCTCCACCGCGGCGCGCAGGCCCTCGTCCTTGTGCGTGGGCGGCATCCGGATGTCGGTGACGACGATGTCCGGCGACTGCGCCGTCACCTCCGAAAGCAGCGCGTCGGCGTCCCCCACGGCAGCGAGGACCTCATGGCCCTCCTCGGTGAGGAGCCGGACGAGACCCTCCCTCAGCAGGGTCGAGTCCTCGGCGAGAATCACACGCACGGCAGCTCCGCGGTCACGGTGGTGGGGCCCCCGGCGGGGCTGTGGACGTCCAGCATGCCGTCGAGTGCGGCGACCCGGCCGCGCAGCCCCGTCAGCCCGCTGCCCTCCGGGTCCGCGCCGCCCGTGCCGTCGTCACGGACGAGCACGGTGAGGACGCCGCCGCGCCGCACGACGCGCACGAGGACGTCCCCGGCACCCGAGTGCTTGGCGGCATTGGTCACGGACTCCGACACGACGAAGTACGCGGCCGTCTCGACGGACCGCGGCAGTGGCCCGGACGCGTCGTACGACACCCGCACGGGCAGGGAGCACCGCTCCGCCACCCCGCCCAGCGCCTCACGCAGGCCCAGGCTGTCGAGCGCCGTCGGATAGACCCGCCAGGCCACCTCGCGCAGTTCGGCGAGGACCTCGCCGGACTCCTTGTGCGCCTGGGCCAGCAGTCCGTCCGACTGTGCGGGGTCGCGGGCGCGGCGGGCCCGGCCGAGCAGCATCGCGAGCGCCACGAGCCGCTGCTGCACCCCGTCGTGCAGATCGCGCTCGACGCGCCGCCGTTCGCTGTCCACCGCCCGCACCACCGCGGCACGGCTCGCGGCGAGTTCACCGATGCGCCGCTCCAGCAGCTCCCGCTCGCCGGGCCCGAAGCACGCGCGGGCGAGCCGGGCGTCCAGCGCGGCGAGCGACAACAGCCCCTGCACGTCGAGGAAGAGGAGCACGGAGCCGAGCACCACCTGGGTCAGCAGTTCCTGCCAGCTCAGCGTCGACCGGAGGACCCCGGCCGCGAGCAGCCCGGCCAGCACCAGACCGAAGACGAGCAGCCCGGCCACCACCGTGCACAGCAGTCCGGCACAGGTGCGGGAGGCCAGATAGCGCAGGACCTGCTGGTCGGATGCGCGGTGCTCGGGGAACCGGTCACCGAAGAAGAACGACCGCCGCCAACGCTCCACCTCCGTCAGCTTCCTGGCGCCCGTGACCAGGAGGGCCCGTGCCCCGGACCGGGTGCGCGGCCACAGCAGGAAGGCGCCCAGCAGCGCCGCGGCCACCGCGAAGCAGAGGAGTCCGGCCAGCGCGGTCAGGCAGCCGAGCAGGGTGCCCGCGATCGCGGACAGCCGCCCGGCGGATCCGCCGTCGGTGTCTGCCGGGTCGTCCCTCACGTGCACCGACCCTAGTGCGTGTTGCGGAGGTCCCGCCTGCTCGGCGGCGTCCGGCACGCACGCACCGGACGCCGCCGGGCCCGCCCTCCGGGCAGGCGGCGCTGCTTTCGGAACACGCCCTGGCCGCTGCCCCCGCACCCGGTCCGCCGTCATCGGCGCACCTCAGGGCGTACGGCGGTGCTGGGCCCGCCCGTTCGAGGACCGGACGCGGACGACGACGTACAGCGCGAGTGCCGCCAGGACCAGGATCAGGACGGCCTTGGAGAGGAACCCGACGTACGTCCCGACCGTGTCCCACCGGTCGCCGAGCCAGTAACCCGCCATCACCAGCACGGTGTTCCAGACCAGGCTGCCCACGGCCGTCAGCCCGAGGAACAGCGGCACCGGCATGCGCTCCAGGCCCGCGGGCACGGAGATCAGGCTCCGGAAGACCGGCACCATGCGTCCGAGCAGCACGGCCTTGGTGCCGTGCCGCGCGAACCACGCCTCGGTGCGCTCCAGATCGGCGGCCCCGACCAGGGGGAGCCGCGCCCACAGCGCGTGCATCCGCGCGCGGCCGAACAGCATCCCGATCCAGTACAGCGCCGCCGCCCCGGCGACCGAGCCCAGCGTGGTCCAGAACAGCGCGGACGCCAGGGAGATCACGCCCTGCCCCGCGGCGAACCCGGTCAGCGGCAGGATCACCTCGCTCGGCAGCGGCGGGAACAGGTTCTCCAGCGCGATGGCCAGACCGGCGCCCGGACCGCCCAGGGTGTCGACGAGACCGGCCGCCCAGCCGGCGACCCCGCCGGCGGGTTCCTGCGGAAGGGCGAGCAGCACGGCATCCATACGGGGTCTCCAGACCGGACGGCGGCCGCGGCACCGCACCACGACTCCCCGCTCACGCTAGGAATCCCGCAGCGGCGGGCGGTATGCGGATTGCCGCCCGGCGGGGTGCGGCGGCCCGTACGTCCGTACTGCGGTTTCCCGCAGGGTGCGGGCCTTCGGGCGTACCCGCGCGCTCGACCGGCGGCTCCGGAGCCCGGCCGAGTCACGTCCGAGTCATCCGATGAACCCTGTGCACCACCCTTCTCGCGGCGGGTTGGCGCCGCTACCATCGGGACGCGTATGGGAGCGCTCCCACATCCGTACCCGCCCCGTACCGCCGCTCTCGGCGGTCTCGTTCGGAGAGGACGTTTCCGTGCGCTCAAGCGCCAGACCCCTTGCCGCCCTGCTGGCAGCACTCACGCTCACCGCCGGTCTTTTCGCCACCGGCGCCCCGGCATCGGCGCGCGCCCATGAGGCCGCGCCCGCCGCCGAAGCATCCGATGTGTCCCTGGCCGCGGACACGTACGACTGGAAGAACGTCCGCATCGACGGCGGCGGTTTCGTCCCCGGCATCGTCTTCAACCGGTCGGAGAAGAACCTCGCCTACGCCAGGACCGACATCGGCGGCGCCTACCGCTGGGACCAGACGGGCAAGCAGTGGACCCCGCTGCTCGACTGGGTGGACTGGGACCACTGGGGCTGGTCAGGGGTGGTCAGCCTCGCCTCCGACTCGGTGGACCCCGACAACGTGTACGCCGCCGTGGGCACGTACACCAACAGCTGGGACCCCACCAACGGCGCGGTCCTGCGCTCATCGGACCGGGGCGCCAGCTGGAAGGCGAGCACGCTCCCGTTCAAGCTCGGCGGCAACATGCCGGGGCGCGGCATGGGGGAGCGGCTCGCGGTCGACCCGAACAGGAACTCCGTCCTGTACCTCGGTGCGCCCAGCGGCAACGGCCTGTGGCGGTCCACCGATTCGGGAGCGACCTGGTCGGAGGTGACGGCCTTCCCGAACCCGGGCGACTACGCCCAGGACCCGGCCGACACCAGCGGATACGGCAGCGACAACCAGGGCATCGTCTGGGTGACGTTCGACGAGCGCACCGGCAGCGCGGGCAGCGCCACCCAGGACATCTACGTCGGCGTCGCCGACAAGGAGAACACCGTCTACCGCTCGACCGACGGCGGCGTCACCTGGTCGCGGATCGCCGGCCAGCCGACCGGGTACCTGGCCCACAAGGGCGTGCTGGACGCGGACAACGGCTACCTCTATCTGACGCTGAGCGACACCGGCGGTCCGTACGACGGCGGCAAGGGCCGGATCTGGCGCTACACCACCGCGACCGGCGAGTGGAAGGACGTCAGTCCGGTCGCCGAGGCGGACACCTACTACGGATTCAGCGGACTGTCCGTGGACCGGCAGCATCCCGGCACCCTGATGGCGACGGCGTACAGCTCCTGGTGGCCGGACACCCAGATCTTCCGCTCCACGGACAGCGGGGCGACCTGGACACAGGCCTGGGACTACAGCAGTTACCCCAGCCGCACCAACCGCTTCACCCAGGACGTCTCCTCGGTGCCCTGGCTGACCTGGGGTGCCAACCCCTCGCCGCCGGAGACCACGCCCAAGCTGGGCTGGATGACGGAGGCACTGGAGATCGACCCGTTCGACTCGGACCGGATGATGTACGGGACCGGGGCGACCGTCTACGGCACCGAGAACCTCACCGACTGGGACTCCGGCAGCCAGTTCAGGATCACGCCGATGGTGAAGGGCCTTGAGGAGACGGCCGTCAACGACCTGGCGAGCCCGCCGTCCGGCGCCCCGCTGCTCAGCGCGCTCGGCGACATCGGGGGCTTCCGGCACACCGCTCTCGACGCCGTGCCGGGCATGATGTTCACCTCGCCCAATCTCACCTCGACGACCAGCCTCGACTTCGCCGAGGCGAGCCCCGGCACGGTCGTCCGGGTCGGCAGCGCCGACGCCGCCCCGCACATCGGCTTCTCCACGGACAACGGCGCCAACTGGTTCCAGGGTTCCGAACCCGCCGGAGTCACCGGCGGCGGCACCGTCGCCGCGGCGGCCGACGCCAGTGGCTTCGTGTGGAGCCCGGAGGGCGCGGGCGTGCATCACACCACGGGGTACGGGAGTTCATGGTCGGCTTCCACCGGGATACCGGCCGGGGCGACCGTCGAGTCCGACCGGAAGAACCCGAAGAAGTTCTACGGGTACAAGGCGGGCACCTTCTACGTCTCCACGGACGGCGGCGCCACCTTCACCGCGAAGGCGTCCAGCGGTCTGCCCGCCGAGGGCAACGTCCGCTTCAAGGCGGTGCCGGGCACCGAGGGCGATGTGTGGCTCGCGGGCGGCAGCGCGACCGGGGCCTACGGGCTCTGGCATTCCACCGATTCGGGCGCGACGTTCACCAGGCTGTCCGGGGTCGAGCAGGCGGACTCGGTCGGCTTCGGCAAGGCGGCCGCGGGAGCCTCGTACCAGACGCTGTTCGTCACCGCGAAGATCGGCGGCGTGCGTGGCGTCTTCCGGTCGACGGACGCGGGTGTCTCCTGGACCCGGATCAACGACGACGCGCACCAGTGGGGCTGGATCGGCGCCGCCATCACCGGTGACCCGCGGGTCTACGGGCGGGTGTACGTCTCGACCAACGGCCGCGGAATCATGTACGGCGACTCCTCGGACAGTGACGGCGGCGGTACGGACCCGGGCACCGATCCCGGTACGGACCCCGGCACCGATCCGGGGAACCCGCCCGGGGACGCGGTCTGTTCGGTGACGTACAAGGTCACCAACCAGTGGTCCGGCGGCTTCCAGGCCGATGTGACGCTCACCAACACCGGGACGGCGGCCCTGGACGGCTGGCGGCTCGGCTGGACGTTCCCGGACGGCCAGAAGGTGAGTCAGATGTGGAACGCGGCCGCCGCGCAGGACGGGGCGAAGGTGACGGCCTCCAGCATCGCGTGGAACGGCGCGGTGGCGCCCGGTGCCTCGGTGGGCTTCGGCTTCACCGGCACCCTGACGGGCGGCAACGCCGCACCATCGTCGTTCGCCCTGGGCGAGGAGGCGTGCACCACCGGCTGAGCCCGGGCGAGGGGAGGGGCGGGGCGTGCCGGGGGCCCGCCCCGCCCCTCCCCTCCCGGAGGTGGTGAACAACGGCTCACTGGCCCCGTACAGGTTCGTCGGCCATACTGCCCGCCGTGGAGCAGCGCATAGATCCGAACACTCAGCCCGCGTACGCCGCAGGGACAGACCCGGCGTACATCCCTGGTCTCACGGCCCCCCGAACCGCCGGCAAGGCGGAGGAGGGCCAGGAGGAGACCGAGGGGCCCGCACCCGAGGATGCCGCGCCCGACGACGCCGTGACGGAGGCCGTGTCCGAGGACGTGGAGTCCGACGGCGAGCCCGTCGCAGGCACGGCGGCGGACGACGAGGAGGACGAGAGCAGTCACAAGGACGAGGAGGTGGCCGAGGACGGACCCTCCTTCGAGGTGAGCGACCGGCGCGGCTCGATCTCCGCGGACCGCACGGGGATCCGGTTCACGCTGGACGACCAGGAGGCCGACTTCCACTGGGACGAGATCGGCGCCGTCGAGCTGAAGCCGGCCCGGTTCGGGCGGCGGTTCACGATCACGGTCCACATGTCGACCCGGCGCTGGTTCAACGCCGAGGTCGAGGCGGCCGCCAGGAGCAGCCTCAAGGAGTGGACCGAGGGCTTCGACGCGGTCCTGGACGCGTACTTCGAGGAGTCCTGACCCTGGACGGAACCCGCGGCGAGAGCTCGGTCGGCACCTCCCCCGAAACCCAAGTCGGCCCCGGGTAACCCCGGGGCCGCGGGCCCTGGCGCCAGCCTGCCCGGGGCTGCCGACGCTGCGATGAGCGACGCCGGCCGGGACGGGCACTGGGGCCGATCAAGGCGTCAGCGCCGGAGTCCGCCGCGCACCGTGCGTTCGGCGATCTCCACAGCCGGCTCAGGCGTCCGCGAGGACCACCGAACGGGTCAGGTGGCGCGGGCTGTCCGGGTCCAGGCCGCGGGCGGCGGCGCGGGCGATGGCCAGGCGCTGGACGCGGACCAGTTCGGCCAGCGGGTCCAGGCTGCTCTCGACCCAGCGGGCACCGGTGGCGAGGACCTGCTCGCGCAGCCCCTCGGGGGCCGCGCCGAACGTCCAGGTCGCGGTGCCGGTGGTGGCGATGCTGATGGGGCCGTGGCGGTACTCCATCGAGGCGTACGCCTCCGTCCAGGACAGCGAGGCCTCCTTCATCTTCAGCGCGGCCTCGTTGGCCAGACCGGCTGTCCAGCCGCGGCCGAGGAAGGTGAACTGGGTGCAGTCCACGAGGCCCTCGGGCAGCGGCTCGGCCAGCGCGGCCTCCGCGTCGCGGACCACGGCGTCGGTGTGCAGGCCGAGGTGGGCGCGCAGCAGTGTCAGCAGCGTGGTGGCGAACCGGGTCTGCACGACGGACTTCTCGTCCGCGAAGTCGATGACCACCACCGCGTCGGCGGCCGTCATCACCGGAGTGTCCGGATCTGCGGTGACGGCGACCGTGGGGGTGGTCCCGCGCAGCCGGCCGAGCAGTTCGAGCACCTCGGTCGTGGTGCCGGAGCGGGTCAGGGCGACCACGCGGTCGTAGCGGCGGCGGGAGGGGAACTCCGAGGCCGCGAAGGCGTCGGACTCGCCCTGCCCGGACTCCTCACGGAGCGAGGCGTATGCCTGAGCCATGTAGAACGAGGTGCCGCAGCCGACCACGGCGATGCGCTCGCCGGGGGCGGGCAGGACGTCGGCGTGGCGGGGAGCGAGCTCCGCGGCACGGCGCCAGCAGTCCGGCTGACTGGCGGTCTCGATCTCGACAAACGACACTTTTGCACTCCGTACTGGTGATGGGATGCTCGATTAAGTACGTTACTCGTGATGTACACGCATTATCAAGCATCCACCGTGCAGGTGGCTTGACTCGCCGTTGCCTTGTGCGACGCTTGCGCGTGTCCGGTGATCGCGCCCAAGGGGATGGGCGCTCGCAGACCGGACCTGTGAGGAGAATTCACTTGTCCAGGGACGCCCGGTGGAGCGCACTGCTGGAACTCGTCGGCAAACACGGCCGGGTGGACGTCGAGGACGCCGCCAGGACGCTGGACGTCTCGGCCGCGACCATCCGCCGGGACCTGGACCAGCTCGCCGAACAGCAGCTGCTCACCCGTACCCGGGGCGGCGCCGTCGCGCACGGGGTCAGCTACGAGCTGGCACTCCGCTACAAGACGGGGCGCAACGCCCCCGAGAAGCAGGCCATCGGCCGTGCCGTCGCCGAGCTGGTCGCGGTCGGCGAGGTGGTGGGGCTGACCGGCGGCACCACCATCACCGAGGTGGCGCGCTCGCTCGCGGTGCGGTCCGACCTGGTGGGTGAGGGCGCCGGCGGCGCGTCCGGCCAGCCGACCCTGACGGTGGTCACCAACGCCCTCAACATCGCCAACGAGCTGGTGATCCGGCCGCAGATCAAGATCGTGGTGACCGGCGGTGTGGCCAGGCCCCAGTCGTACGAGCTGACGGGCCCGCTGGCCAGCGGGGTGCTGGGCGAGATCACGCTGGACGTCGCCGTGCTGGGCGTCAACGCGATCGACACCGAACGCGGTGCGTACGTCCACCACGAGGGCGAGGCCAGCATCAACCGGCTGCTCGCCCAGCAGGCCCAGCGCGTGGTGGTGGCGGCCGACTCGTCGAAGATCGGCAAGCGGGCGTTCGCCAGGGTCTGCGATCTCGGCCTTGTCGACTTCCTGGTCACCGACCGGGGCATCACGGCCGACGCCACCGCGCGGTTCACGGAGGCGGGCGTCACGGTCGTCGCGGTCTGACCCGAGCCATCGGGGCCACCCGTGCCGAACGATCCGTACCGGGGCAAGAGAATGACGGAAGATGTTTGTTAGGGCCGGAAAACAAGCAACTCTTGCCATTTCGGTGCGCGGTCGTGAACTATGTGTATGCCGCTGCGATCTGACGGCAGTCGGCCGGGGGACCGCCGCGCCGGGATGCCGGTGCGGACAGCCCCGCCGGGCGGCTCCGTCCGCACCCCGTACAGACTGAAGGGACTCCCGTGTCAGACCTGCGACTCGGCGTCATCGGGCTCGGCCTGCGCCGTTCCATCGCCACGTCCGCCCACCACCCCGGGCAGGGATCGGCGATCACCGCCGTCTGCGACCTCGATCCCGAGGTGCGCCGGCGCGAGGCCGAGCACTTCGGCGCCGATGTCGCGGTCGAGGACTACAAGCTCCTCCTCGAACGGGACGACCTCGACGCGCTCGTCATCGCCACCCCGGACGACACCCACGAGGTCATCGCGGTCGACGCCCTCCGGGCCGGCAAGCCGGTCTTCGTGGAGAAGCCGCTCGGGATCACCGTCGAGAGCTGCGACACCATCCTGCGCACCGCGTACGAGACCGGCACCCGGCTCTACGTCGGCCACAACATGCGGCACATGGGCGTGGTGCGCCTGATGCGCGACATCATCGCCCGCGGCGACATCGGCGAGCCCAAGGCCGTCTGGGTGCGGCACTTCGTCGGCTACGGCGGTGACTACTACTTCAAGGACTGGCACGCCGACCGGACCCGGACCACCGGCCTGCTCCTGCAGAAGGCCGCGCACGACATCGACGTCCTGCACTGGCTGGCCGGCGGCTACACCCGGCGCGTCAACGCGCTGGGCGACCTGCTCGTCTACGGCGGACTGCCGCGCCGCGAGGCGGACACCCCGCGCCCCGACAACTGGCTGCGCGAGTTCGACTGGCCGCCGACGGCCCGCAAGGACCTGCACCACGTCGTCGACGTCGAGGACGTGTCGGTGATGAACATGCAGCTCGACAACGGCGTCGTGGCCGCCTACCAGCAGTGCCACTTCACCCCGGACTACTGGCGCAACTACACCGTCATCGGCACCGAGGGGCGGCTGGAGAACTTCGGCGACAGCCCCGGTGACGAGGTGAAGGTCTGGAACACCGGCCCCAGCGGCTACCGCGCCGACGCCGACATCACCTACCGGGTGCCGGAGGCGGGCGGTTCGCACGGCGGCGGTGACACCCGGGTCATGGCGGAGTTCTGCCGGTTCGTGCGCGACGGGGGCGTCACCGACACCTCACCGGTCGCCGCCCGGATGAGCGTCGCCGCGGGTGTGCTCGCGACCCGCTCGCTGCGTGAGGGCGGTGCGCCGTACGACGTGCCGGCCCTCGATCCCGAGATGGTGGCGTACTTCGAGCGCGGTCAGGTCCGCGCCTGAGGCCCAGACCGGGAGTTCCGGCCGCGGGCCGACGGTGGGAGTCACGAGTCGTCGGCCCGCGGTGGAAGTCCCGAGCCGTCCGGTCATCATGACGTCTGTTTCCGGCCATGCTCGGTGGGTAATCGGCCTCTGCCGGTTTGACGGCGGGCCGCCGCGCACCGGTGACAGGGGTGAGCTGGGGCGGGGTATTTCTGGGCAGATGTCCCGATGATTCCCCGCGGGGACCGGCCCGGCCGCTCTCGTACCGTCACCGGTCGGCCGACATTCGGCCGACCATAGGGCGATTTCACGCCAACGGAGGCCGGATATGACTGGGTTCGAACGCGCGGCCGGATCGCGGTCGGCATAATCGCGTCCATGTCGATCACCGGTGGGGACGTCGTTGACCTGGGCCGGGGCCTGTACGCATGGCTCCCGCCGAAACGGGGCTGGGGTCTGGCCAACTGCGGCCTGCTGGTCTCGCCCCGCGGCGCGCTCTGGATCGACACCCCGTACGACGTGGTGCTGGCCGGCCAGTTCCTGGCCGAGAGCTCGAAGCGGCTGCCCGACGGTGTCTCCGTCGACCGGGTGATCGTCACGCACGCCAACGGGGACCACTTCTGGGGTGCGGGGGTGCTCCCGGACGCGGAGATCATCGTGACCCGCGAGGCGGAGAAGCATATCCACTACGAGCCCACGCCCCAGCAGCAGCACGCGCTGGTCAACAACAGCGACCCGGCCACCGCGCTCGGTTCCTACCTCGGACGCCACTTCGGCCCCTTCGACTGGTCGCGGACCGAACCCGTCCGGCCCACCACCTACTTCAGCGGCGAGCTCGAACTGACCCTGGGGGACTACCCCGTCCGGATCACGTCCCTTCCCGCCGCGCACACCACCGGCGACCTGATGGTCCACCTGCCCGCGCAGGGCGTCGTGTTCAGCGGCGACATCATCTTCTCCTCCACCCCGCAGCAGCCGGGCGACCACCCGATCCACTGGGCGGGCCCGCTGAGCAACGTGATCGCGGCCTGCGAACAGGTCCTGGCCACCGGCGCCGAGACCGTCGTGCCCGGCCACGGACCGGTCCTGGACCGGGCCGGCGTCCGCGACCACATCGTCTACCTCGAATACGTACGGGAACGCGCCCACGCCTTCCACGCCGCCGGGGTGCCCGCCCCGGAGGCGGCCCGCCGGGTGATCGGCGAAGGCCGCCACCCCGAACTGGGCCTCCCCGAGCGGCTGGTCGTCACGATCGGCAGCGAGTACCGCAGCCTCGACGGTTCCGAACTCCCCAGCGTGGTCCAGGTCATGACCGAAGTCGCCGCGCTCGCGCACGAAGTGGAGCAGGCCCGTGCGACGACAGGCCTGGCGGACTGACCGCCCGGTCCCGCGCCGCCCCGGCCGCGGGACCGACCCGACGACAGAAACGCGGTAACGGCATGGCATGGATCGTGGCGATGGTCGCCGTCATGGCCGCCGTGGCAGCGACGGCACGCTCGTACCGGGCCGCCCGCTCGGAACAGCTGGCCGTGGCCCACGCCGAGCTGACCGAACGCCAGGCGAAGGCCGCCGAGGCCCGTACCGCGGCCCTGGTCGACGAGATCCGGCAACTCGCCCGCAAGCGCATCCCGGCCGCCGCGCTCGCCCTCTCCCACCCCAGCGCCCAGGTCCCCGGACTGCGCGAGGCGGCCGAGATCGACGGCGGCGCGGCCCGGCTGCTCACCGAGGCCGTGCAGGCCGCCCGTACCGCGGTCGTCGAGGAGCGGCAGCGCGTCGACGCGGCCGCGCGTGCGGCGATGCGCGGCACCTCCGCCAAGATCCAGTCCCTGCTCAACCAGTCCCAGCAGCTGCTGCACGAGCTCCAGCACGAGTACGACGACCCGCGCATCCTGCAACTGGACTTCCGCAACGAACTCGCGCTGCGCCGCACCCAGTCGACCGCCGTGCTCTGCGACGCCTGGCCGGGCCTGGCCCGGCAGAACTCGCCCCTCGTCGAGATCGTCCTGGGCGCCCAGTCCCGGGTCGCCGGCTACGAGCGGATCAAGGTGGCCAACCACCTGCGCGACGAGCGCCTCGCGCTCGCCGCCCGGGCCGCCGAACCCCTCGCCATCGCACTCGCCGAACTGCTCGCCAACGCCACCGCGTACTCGCACCCCGACACCGACGTGCAGGTGACCGTCCAGCAGAGCGGCGGCCGGGGCGCGTTCCTGGTAGTCGACGACGCGGGCATCGGCATGGACGACGACGCGCTGGAGCGCGCCCGCGCCCTGCTGGCCGGGCCCTCCGAAGTGCTCCTGACCGAGCTGGGCGACCCACCGCAGACCGGATTCGCGGTCGTCGGCCGGCTGGTGGTGCAGTACGGCTTCCACTGCCACATCGAGGCCTCGCCGTTCGGCGGCATGCGCACCATCCTGCGCGTCCCCGCCCACCTGCTGACCGTGCTGGAGGACGACCGCGGCCTCTCCGCCCTCGCCCCGGCACCCGTGGCGGCGCACCCCGCGCCCGAACGTCCGGCCGGCCCTCCCGCCGAGGAGGCGCAGCAGGAAGCGCCGCCCGCGGCGGAACCCTCCGGTCTGCCCAGCAGGCGCCGGCGCGCCCCGCGTCCCGTGCCGGCCGCCGCGGCCCCCGCAGCCCCGCCCGCGGGACAGGTGCCCCGTACACCCGAGCAGGCCGAGTCTTCCTGGGCGGCACTCCAGCAGGGCACCCTGATCGGCAGGAGCGTCGCCGGGCGGGCACCCGCACCGGATTCGGACGGCCACGACCACCTGGGAGACCAGGACGACCAAGGAGACGACGAGAAGTGAGCGCCCCCAGCCCCACCACCGGTGACCTCGCATGGGTGCTGACCCCGCTGCTGGAACTGCCCGGAGTCCAGCACGCCGTGGTCGCCACGGGCGACGGTCTCGTCGAGGGCGCCTCGCCCGGCCTCGACCGGGCGTCCGGCGAACGCGTCGCCGCGATGACGGCCACCCTGCATGCCGCGGCCCGCGCCTTCACCACCGCCTTCACCGACGCCGAGGCCCCGCAACTGGCCCAGACCGTCGTCGAGTCGGACCTGGGCTTCGCCATCGTCGTCCCGGCAGGGCGGAACACCACACTCGCCCTGTTCGCCGAACCCGGTGCCAAACTCGGCGACATCGCCTACCAGATGCAGGTGCAGGTCACCGCGCTGACGCGGGCGATGCACGCGCCCACCCGCCAACCGGACACCGCCGCCCGGCCATGACCCCCGGCCCAGGACGCCGTCTGATCCCCGCCTACCTCGTCACCGGCGGCCGCTCCCGGCCCGCCGGTCCCGCGCTCGACCGGCTCGCCGTGCTCGTACGCACCGAGGAGGCCCTGCCGCAGGACACCGGTTCGGAGCAGCGCAGGCTGTGCGAACTGCTGGAGCCGGGCGCGCTCACCGTCGTCGAGTGCGCGGCCCATCTGGACCTGCCGGTCAGCGCCACCGTATTCCTGGCCACGGATCTCGCGGCCGCCGGACTTCTGCTCACGCGACCACCGATACCCAGTGCCGGGGAGATCGACCGGTCGCTCGTCGAGAGGCTGCTCGTTGGACTCCGCTCCCTCCACTGACCGGACGGGCGTCGGCTATCTGCCGTCCGGTGCCCGGACCCTGATGAAGCTCGTCGTCACGGGTCCCTTCGGCGTGGGCAAGACGACCCTGATCCGCACCCTCTCGGAGATCCCCACCCTCCACACCGAAGAGGCGATGACCCAGTCCAGCACCCTGCTCGACGACACCGCCGGGCTCCCCGACAAGACCACGACCACGGTCGCCATCGACTTCGGACGGCTCACCGTCCTGGACGACCTCGTGCTCTACATGTTCGGCACACCCGGCCAGGAGCGGTTCCTGCCGCTGTGGGAGGACATCGCGCGCGGCGCGCTGGGCGCGCTCGTCCTCGTGGACACCCGCCGGCTCGCCGACTCCTTCGCCGTCATGGACATGGTCGAGGAGCAGGGACTGCCGTACGCCGTCGCCGTCAACCGCTTCCCCGACGCCCCCGCCCACAGCGACGAGGTGCTGCGCAAACACCTGGACCTCGACGCCGGTACCCCGCTGGTCCAGTGCGACGCGCGGGAGCGGCGCGGCAGCATCGACGCCCTGATCGCCCTGGCCGAGCACGTGCTGACCCGCATGCCGCAGCCCGAGGACCCGTCATGACACCGCATCCGCAGCCGCCGCAGCATCTCGCGCTGTACGGACCCGACTTCGCCGCCGACCCGCACGGCCACTACCGCAGCCTGCGCGCCCACGGCCCCCTCGCGCCGGTCCGGATCGCCCCCGGCATCGAGGCGATGCTCGTCACCGACTACCAGGCGGCCGTCGACCTGCTGCGGGACACCCACACCTTCAGCAAGGACCCGCGCACCTGGCAGGCGACGGTCCCCGCGGACTCGCCGGTGCTGCCGGTGCTCGGGCACCGCCCCACCGCGCTGTTCAGCGACGGCCCGGAGCACGCCCGCTACCGCGAGGCCATCAACGACACCCTGGCCCTGATCGAGCCGCACGTCCTGCGCGCCGAGGTGGCCCGGGTCGCCCAGCGGCTGATCGGCGATTTCGCCGCCACCGGCAGCGGCGACCTCATCTCCCAGTACGCCCGGCTGCTCCCGCTGCACGTCTTCGTCACCTGGTTCGGAGTCGACCCCGCGGACGGCAAGCGGATCGTCGACGGCGTCGGCGGCATGATGAACTCGGCCCAGGGCGCCGCTGCCGCGTACGCCGGCCTCGTCGACGTCGTCACGCGTCTGGTCGCCGACCGGCGGGCCCGGCCGCGCCGCGATCTGACCTCGTACTTCCTCGCGCACCCGGCCCGTCTCGACAACGACGAGACTGTGCGTCAGATCACGTTGCTGATGAGTGCGGGCCACGATCCGGCGACGAACCTGATCGGCAACGCGACCCTGCACATGCTCACCGACGAGCGGTACGCGGGCTCGCTGCACGGGGGCGCGATGACCGCTCACGAGGCGATCAACGAGGTCCTGTGGCAGGACCCGCCGATGGCCAATCTGGCCGCGCACTACCCGCGCCACGACACCGAGTTCCACGGGGTCCGGCTGCGCGCGGGACAGCTCGTCCTGGTCTCCTTCGGAGCGGCCAACACCCAGTCCGGACCTGCTACTTCGTCCACCGGGGTCCGGTCCGGGGGCAGTGCTCACCTGGCCTGGTCGGCCGGTCCCCACCGCTGCCCGGCGAAGCAGCCCGCGCTGCTGATCGCGATGACCGCCATCGAGCAGCTCACCAGTCAGCTGTGCGATGCGGAGCTTGCCGTTCCGGTGAGTGAACTGCTGTGGCGGCCCGGCCCGTTCCACCGTGCCCTGGTGCACCTTCCGGTACGTTTCACCCCCCTGGACACCACGGCGGCAGCGGCCCCGGAGCGCGGGCGTACGGGTGAGCCGGCGGCTTCGGTCGGCTCCTGAACCGTGTCGCTGGTAGGCCGAACGGGTGAGGGGCGAGAGAATTGCCCGATGAACAGTGAGCGCAGCCGGCGCAACGCCAACCGATGCACAGACGGGGTGGTCCGGTGAGCAGGTACGACAGGTATGACGTCACGGACGAGCAGTGGGAGGGACTGGCCCAGGTCGTGCCGTTGCGCAGCCGCAACGAGTGGCCTTCCCGGGTCGACCACCGCACGGTCCCGGACGAGCAGGAGAGCGCCGAGCAGCGGCGCATGGTGGTGCTGCGGGTGCAGGTCTTCGCGGACGCGCGCGAGGTCGCCGAGTACCTGGTCGCGCAGATTCCGGTGCTCCTCGACCTGACCGGGGCCGAGGGCGACGTGGCGAAGCGGATCCTGGACTTCACCAGCGGAGTCGTCTTCGGACTGGGCAGCGGGATGCACCGCGTCGACCGGAACGTCTTCCTGCTCTCTCCGATGGGCATGGAGGTCGAGGGTGTGACGGCGGCCGGGGTGCCCGGGGCGTAGTACCCGCGTGTTGCCCGCGTGGCGCCCGCGCGGCGCCCGCGCGGCGGGCTCCGCACGCCCCCGCGAGGGGGCCTCACCCGCAGAGGGGCCTCACCCGCGAGGGGGTCTCAATGGCGGTGGTAGACCTGGGGCCGTGACAGAACTCGATGTACGCGCACTCCAGCAACGGCTCGCCGCGTTCGCGGCCGCACGCGACTGGGGGCAGTACCACACCCCCAAGAACCTCGCGTCGGCGCTGAGCGTCGAGGCCGCCGAACTCGTGGAGATCTTCCAGTGGCTGACGCCGGAGCAGTCGGCGCGGGTCATGGCGGACCCCGCGACGGCGCACGCGGTCGAGGACGAGGTCGCGGACGTCCTCGCCTATCTGCTGCAGTTCTGCGAGGTACTCGGCATCGACGTGCTGGCCGCGCTGGCGGCCAAGATCGAGAGGAATGAGGGCCGCTTTCCGGTGCCGGAGCCGACGGATCCCCCCTTCCGTCACTCTTCGGAGTGATCGATTTGTTAACAGTCGATTGAGTGTCCACAGATTTCCGAAATCCCCTGGCCTTTCGGTACCACCACCCTCACTGTGGGTAATGGAAGAGGTGAGCGGGTTTTCGCGTCGAACGGGGGCAACGGATGGAAGCGGAGCGGCTTGTAGCAGTCATCCGGAGGGCACTGGCACAGAGCCGGGGCACGCCGGACATCATCGCCGAGGCCTGGCAGGCCCAGGCGCTGGCCCAGGCGGTCGGAAGCCGGCTTGCGGCGAGCGGCCCCAAGGAGTTACGCGGCGAGGCGAGCGGACTCAGCGAGATCGGCGGACGGAGCAACGGGGCGCTGGACCACCCCGCGGCCCGGGCAGGGGTGGCCCGGGCGGCACAGCTCTCCGAGGTGGCCGATCCGCGCGCGGCCCTCACCGGTCTCGGCGCGCTGCTCGGGGAGGTGGGGATAGCCCTGGTCGGAGTGGCGTGCGAGACCGACGAGCAGGGCCTGTACTGGCAGTGCATGGAGGCGATCGACGCCGCCGACGAGTCGACGGACCGGGTGCGCGGCATGCTCCGGCTGCTCGACGAGCGCGACCGGGAGCGCCGGCAGGATCTGGAGCGCGGCCGGGAGCGGGACGGCCCTCACGGGGTGCTCCACGGGCCGCTCGGACCGGTCGCCGACACCGGCTGAGCGCCCGGCGCCCGGGGCGTCCGGGCCGCGACGGCACGGGGAAGGGAGAGGGAGCCGAACGAGCGGCGCTCGGAGGTGCAGGATGGACGCATGGATCTTCGAATCTTCACCGAGCCCCAGCAAGGGGCGAGCTACGACACTCTGCTCACCGTCGCCAAGGCCGCCGAGGACCTCGGTTTCGACGCCTTCTACCGGTCCGACCACTATCTGCGCATGGGGCAGGGTGACGGGCTCCCCGGCCCGACGGACGCATGGATCACGCTGGCCGGGCTGGCGCGCGAGACCAAGCGGATCCGCCTCGGCACACTGATGACGGCGGGCACCTTCCGGCTCCCCGGTGTGCTGGCCATCCAGGTGGCCCAGGTCGACCAGATGTCCGGCGGCCGAGTCGAACTGGGCCTGGGAGCGGGCTGGTTCGAGCAGGAGCACAAGGCCTACGGCATTCCGTTCCCCAAGGAGAAGTTCGGCCGCCTCGAGGAGCAGCTGGCCATTGTCACGGGACTGTGGGCGACCGAGACCGGCAAGACGTTCAGTTACGACGGCACGTACTACCAGCTCACGGACTCGCCCGCGCTGCCCAAGCCCGCGCAGACCAAGGTGCCGGTCCTGATCGGCGGACACGGCGCGAAGCGGACGCCGAGGCTGGCAGCGCAGTACGCGGATGAGTTCAACATCCCCTTCGCGGGGCTGGAGGACAGCGAGAAGCAGTTCGCCCGGGTCAGGGCGGCGGCCACGGAGGCGGGCCGGCGGCCGGACGATCTGGTGTACTCCAACGCCCTGGTCGTCTGTGTCGGCAAGGACGACGCGGAGGTGGCGCGCCGCGCCGCCGTCATCGGACGGGACGTCGCGGAGCTGAAGGCGAACGGACTGGCCGGCTCGCCCGCCGAAGTGGTCGACAAGATCGGGCGGTTCGGTGCGATCGGGGCGTCGCGCATCTACCTCCAGGTCCTGGACCTGGACGACCTGGACCACCTGGAGCTGATCTCCTCGCAGGTCCAGTCCCAGCTGACCTGAGACCGGCCCGGAACCGCTGATCCGGGACCGGCCCACCCGAGGCCGGCCCGGGACCGGCCCACCCGAGGCCGGCCCGGTCCCGGCATACCCGAGACCGGTCCGGTCCCGGCTCACCCGGAGAGGAGTACTCGTGCTGTCCGCCCGCGATGACCACGAATCCGGCCGTCCCCCCGGCGCGGCCCCGTCCCGCCCCCTCGCCGAGGCGCTCGCGGCCGGCACGGTGCTGCTCGACGGGGGACTCTCCAACCAGTTGGAGGCGCAGGGCTGCGACCTGTCCGACGCGCTGTGGTCCGCCCGGCTGCTCGCGGACGGGCCGGCGCAGATCGAGGCCGCGCACACGGCGTACGTGCGGGCGGGTGCGCAGGTGCTCATCACCGCCAGTTATCAGGCGAGTTTCGAGGGGTTCGGCCGGCGCGGATTCGGGCGGGCGGAGGCGGCCGGGCTCTTCGCCCGCAGCGTGGAGCTGGCCCGCCGGGCGGCCGGGGCGGTGGACCGGGACGTGTGGGTCGCCGCCTCGGTCGGCCCGTACGGGGCGGTGACGGCGGACGGGGCGGAGTACCGGGGCCGCTACGGGCTTTCGGTCAGTGAGCTGGCGCGCTTCCACCGCCCCCGGATCGAGGCGCTGGCCGCCGCGGGGCCCGATGTGCTGGCGCTGGAGACGGTGCCGGACACGGACGAGGCTGAGGCGCTCCTGGGCGTGGCGCGGGAGTGCGGGCTGCCGGTCTGGCTCTCCTACACCGTGGCCGGCGGACGGACCGGGGCCGGGCAGCGGCTGGAGGAGGCGTTCGCCCTCGCCGCGGGGGACGCACACGTGGTCGCGACCGGGGTGAACTGCTGCGATCCGGCCGAGGTGGCCGAGGCGGTCCGGACCGCGGCCGCGGTGACGGGGAAGCCCGTCGTCGCGTACCCGAACAGCGGGGAGCGCTGGGACGCCGGGGCGCGGGCGTGGACCGGGGCCGTCACCTTCGACCCCGGCCTGGCACGGACCTGGCGGGGCGCCGGTGCGCGACTGGTCGGCGGCTGCTGCCGGGTCGGTCCGGCCACGGTCGCGGCCCTGGCCGCACAGCTGGGAGAAGGGCGGGACGACCGGCCCGGGAGGGCATGAAAATGCCTGGTGGGAGCGAGTGAACGCGACCATACTCGGGCCTGTGTTCCTGACGATCAGTACCACCGGCACCCCGGAGCGTCCCGCCACCGATCTCGGCTTCCTGCTGCACAAGCATCCCGAGAAGGCGCAGACGTTCTCCACCTCGCACGGCACCGCGCATGTCTTCTATCCCGAGGCGTCCGCGGAGCGGTGCACGGCCGCGCTGCTGCTGGAGGTGGATCCGGTGGCGCTGGTGCGGCGCGGCAAGGGCAAGGGCCGGGGCGGCGCCCCCGACGCGGCGCTCGCGCAGTACGTCAACGACCGCCCCTACGCGGCGTCCTCGCTGCTGTCCGTCGCGATGACCACCGTCTTCAAGTCCGCGCTGAGCGGCGCCTGCAAGGCGATGCCCGAGCGGGCGGCGGCGCCGATGCCGCTGCGGATCGACGTGCCCGCCCTGCCGGCCCGTGGTGGTGCCGAGCTGGTGCGGGCGCTGTTCGGGCCGCTCGGCTGGTCGCGGGTGGAGGCGGTGGCCGTACCGCTGGACGAGCGGTTCCCCGAGTGGGGGGACTCCCGGTACGTACGGCTGGTGCTGGAGGGCGAGTTGCGGCTCGCGGACGCGCTGCGTCAGCTGTACGTCCTGCTGCCCGTGCTCGACGACGCCAAGCACTACTGGGTGGCGCCCGACGAGGTGGACAAACTGCTGCGGGCCGGTGAGGGCTGGCTGGCCGCCCACCCCGAGCAGAAGCTGATCACCAGCCGGTATCTTTCCCGGCGCTGGGGACTGACCCGGCAGGCGATGCAGCGGCTGGAGCTGGTGCGGCTCGCCGAGTCCGACGACCTCGACGTCGAGAGCATCGACAACGCGGTCGACGAGACGGCTGACACCGAGGAGCGGCCGGTGCCGCTCGCGGAGCAGCGCAGGGCCGCGATCCTCGCGGCGCTGACCGCCTCCGGGGCGAGCCGGGTGCTCGACCTGGGCTGCGGTCAGGGGCAGTTGGTGCAGGCTCTGCTGAAGGACGTGCGCTTCACCGAGATCGTCGGCGTCGACGTCTCGATGCGCGCCCTGACGATCGCCTCGCGCCGGCTGAAGCTGGACCGGATGGGGGAGCGGCAGGCCTCACGGGTGACGCTTCGGCAGGGCTCGCTCACGTACACGGACAAGCAGCTCAAGGGGTACGACGCCGCGGTGCTGAGTGAGGTCGTCGAGCACCTCGACCTGCCGCGGCTGCCGGCCCTGGAGTACGCGGTGTTCGGCGCGGCCCGTCCGCGCACGGTGCTCGTGACCACGCCGAACGTCGAGTACAACGTCCGCTGGGAGACCCTCCCGGCCGGGCACTCCCGGCACGGCGACCACCGCTTCGAATGGACCCGGGCCGAATTCCGGGACTGGGCGGGGGAGGTGGCCGGCCGGCACGGGTACGGGGTGGAGTTCGTGCCCGTGGGACCGGACGACCCCGAGGTGGGACCGCCCACCCAGATGGCCGTGTTCACGATGAACGCGGCCGGTGACGACGACACGCACCACACGTCCGGTGCCCCGGGCGCATCCGGCGCATCCCGCACGTCCGACGCGCAGGCCGCGGCCGGCACGACCGAGAAGGAGGCGAAAGCCGCATGAGCACGACCAGTGACAGCACGCGTGACAGCGCCCGGAGCGGCCGCGTCCTGCCGGTGACCGACCTCTCCCTCGTCGTCCTCATCGGGGCGAGCGGCTCGGGCAAGTCCACCTTCGCCCGGAGCCACTTCAAGCCGACCGAGGTCATCTCCTCGGACTTCTGCCGGGGTCTCGTCGCCGACGACGAGAACGACCAGAGCGCCAGCCGGGACGCCTTCGACGTCCTGCACTACATCGCGGGCAGGCGCCTGGCGGCGGGACGGCTGACCGTCGTCGACGCCACCAACGTCCAGCCCGAGAGCCGCCGCCAGCTGGTGCAGCTGGCCCGGGAGCACGATGTGCTGCCCATCGCCATCGTCCTCGACCTGCCCGAAGAGGTCTGCCTCGCGCGCAACGCGGCCCGCCCGGACCGTGCCGACATGCCGCGGCACGTCGTCCAGCGCCACCGCCGCGAGCTGCGCCGCTCGCTGCGCGGCCTGGAGCGCGAGGGCTTCCGCAAGGTCCACATCCTGCGCACCGAGGAGGAGGCCGAGCACGCCGAAGTGGCCCTGGAGCGCCGCTACAACGACCTCCGCCACCTCACCGGCCCCTTCGACATCATCGGCGACATCCACGGCTGCGCCTCCGAGCTGGAGACCCTGCTCGGCAAGCTCGGCTACGTGGACGGCGCACACCCCGAAGGCCGTACCGCCGTCTTCGTGGGCGACCTCGTCGACCGCGGACCCGACAGCCCCGGCGTGCTGCGCCGCGTCATGTCCATGGTGGCGGACGGCCAGGCGCTCTGCGTGCCCGGCAACCACGAGAACAAGCTCGGCCGCTACCTCAAGGGCCGCAAGGTCCAGCACACCCACGGCCTCGCCGAGACGATCGAGCAGCTGGAGCGGGAGGACGCCAAGGACCCGGAGTTCCGGGAGCGGGTCAGGGAGTTCATCGACGGACTGGTCAGCCACTACGTGCTGGACGAGGGCAAGCTGGTCGTCTGCCACGCCGGCCTGCCCGAGAAGTACCACGGACGCACCTCCGGGCGGGTCCGCTCGCACGCGCTCTACGGCGACACGACGGGCGAGACCGACGAGTTCGGCCTGCCCGTGCGCTACCCGTGGGCGGAGGACTACCGCGGCCGCGCCACCGTCGTCTACGGCCACACGCCCGTCCCCACCACCTCCTGGATCAACAACACCATCTGCCTGGACACCGGAGCGGTGTTCGGCGGGAAGATGACCGCGCTGCGCTACCCCGAGCGCGAGCTCGTCGACGTACCGGCCGAGCAGGTCTGGTACGAGCCGGTGAAGCCGCTGTCCACCGAGGCCCCGGGCGGCCGGGAGGGCCGGCCGCTGGACCTCGCCGATGTGCAGGGCCGCCGGATCGTGGAGACCCGGCACATGGGCCGGGTCGCGGTGCGCGAGGAGAACGCGGCGGCGGCGCTGGAGGTCATGAGCCGGTTCGCCGTCGACCCCCGGCTGCTCGCCTACCTCCCGCCGACCATGGCACCGACCGCCACCTCGCAGGAGGAGGGCTACCTGGAGCACCCGGCCGAGGCGTTAGCGCAGTACCGGGCGGACGGTGTGGCCAGGGTCGTGTGCGAGGAGAAGCACATGGGCTCCCGGGCCGTGGCCCTCGTCTGCCGCGACGCGGACGTGGCGCGGGAACGCTTCGGGACCGGCGACACCGGGGAAGGCGGCCCGACGGGGGCGCTGCACACGCGCACCGGCCGGCCGTTCCTGGACGACCCCGCGCTCACCGAGGACGTGCTGGGCCGGCTGCGCGCGGCCGTCACCGCAGCCGGGCTGTGGGAGGAGTGGGACACCGACTGGGTGCTGCTCGACGCCGAGCTGATGCCCTGGTCGCTCAAGGCCGCCGGCCTGCTCCGCTCGCAGTACGCGGCGGTGGGTGCCGCGTCCGGCGCCGTCTTCCCCGCGGCCACCGGGGCGCTCGCCGCGGCGGCGGCCCGGGGCATCGACGTCGGCGCGCTCGCGGACCGGCAGCGCGGCCGGGCCGAGGACGCGGCCGCGTTCACCGAGGCCTACCGGCGCTACTGCTGGAGCACCGAGGGACTGGACGGGGTGCGCATGGCGCCGTTCCAGATCCTCGCGGTGCAGGGCCGTTCGCTCGCGTCCGTGCCCCACGACGAGCAGCTGGCCTGGCTGGACCGGCTGGTGGAGCACGACCCCACCGGTCTGCTCCAGGTCACCCGGCGGCTCGTCGTCGACCCCGCCGACGAGGCGTCGGTCCGCTCCGGCATCGACTGGTGGCTGGAGATGACCGGCCGCGGCGGCGAGGGCATGGTCGTCAAGCCGCTCGGCGCGCTCGTCAGGGACGGCAAGGACCGCCTCGTCCAGCCGGGCGTCAAGGTGCGCGGCCGGGAGTACCTGCGGATCATCTACGGCCCCGAGTACACCCGCCCGGAGAACCTGGAGCGGCTGCGCGGCCGCTTCCTCGGCCACAAGCGTTCGCTCGCCCTGCGCGAGTACGCCCTCGGTCTGGAGGCCCTGGACCGGCTGGCCGAGGGGGAGCCGCTGTGGCGGGTCCACGAGGCGGTGTTCGCGGTGCTGGCGCTGGAGTCGGAGCCGGTGGACCCGCGGCTGTAGTGACGCACCGGCGGGCGGGGACCGAGAAGGTCCCCGCCCGCCGACGGAACCGGCTGGCGATTCGCCGGGTGAACCGCGTCCCGCGCGGTGAGGATGAGGGCATGGGATTCCATGTCGACTCCGAGGCCGGGCGGCTGCGCCGCGTCATCCTGCACCGCCCCGATCTGGAACTGAAACGGCTCACTCCGAGCAACAAGGACGCACTGCTCTTCGACGACGTGCTGTGGGTGCGGCGCGCCCGCCAGGAGCACGACGGCTTCGCGGACGTGCTGCGCGACCGCGGGGTGGAGGTGCATCTCTTCGGTGACCTGCTCCAGGAGTCGCTGGAGATTCCCGTGGCCCGCCGGCTCGTCCTGGACCGGGTCTTCGCGGAGAAGGAGTACGGGCCGCTCGCCACCGAGCATCTGCGGGCCGCCTTCGAGGAACTGTCCGCCCCCGAGCTGTGCGAGGCCCTGGTCGGCGGGATGACCAAGCGGGAGTTCCTGGAGCGGTTCCGTGAACCGACCTCGGTGCGCTTCCACGTCATGGACCTGGACGACTTCCTGCTCGGTCCGCTGCCGAACCACCTCTTCACCCGTGACACCTCGGCCTGGATCTACGACGGCGTCTCCATCAACGCGATGCGCTGGCCCGCCCGGCAGCGCGAGACCGTGCACTTCGAGGCGATCTACCGGCACCATCCGCTGTTCACGGGACCCGACGCGGGAGCCTTCCACCACTGGTCGGAGGGCCAGGACGACTACCCCTCCACCATCGAGGGCGGCGACGTCCTCGTCATCGGCCGGGGCGCCGTTCTCATCGGGATGAGCGAGCGCACCACCCCGCAGGCGGTGGAGATGCTGGCGCGAGGGCTCTTCGACGCCGGGTCGGCCCGGTCGATCGTGGCGCTCGACATGCCCAAGAGCCGGGCGTTCATGCACCTGGACACCGTGATGACGATGGTCGACGGGGACACCTTCACCAAGTACGCGGGCCTGGGCATGCTGCGCTCGTACACCATCGAACCCGGCGACGGGCCGCGCGACCTCAAGGTCACCGACCATCCGCCCGAGCACATGCACCGTGCCATCGCCGAGGCACTGGGGCTGGACTCGATCCGGGTCCTGACCGCCACCCAGGACGTGCACGCGGCCGAGCGCGAGCAGTGGGACGACGGGTGCAACGTCCTCGCCGTCGAACCGGGCGTCGTCGTCGCCTACGAGCGCAACGCCACCACCAACGCGCACCTGCGCAAGGAGGGCATCGAGGTCATCGAGATCCGCGGCAGCGAACTGGGCCGCGGCCGGGGCGGCCCCCGCTGCATGAGCTGCCCGGTGGTCCGCGAACCGGTGTAGCGGGGGTGCGGGGGCGCAAGCGAACCCCGGAAGGCTCTGTATATCGATGCAATGCGTCGTATAGACTTCCAGGGTTATCGTATGCGTCCCCCCGCCCGACCCAGGAGCAGAACCATGGCCATAGACCTCGCAGGCCGCCACTTCGTCAAGGAGCTGGACCTCACGGCCGAGGAGTTCCGCGGCCTGATCGCCCTGGCCGCCGAGCTCAAGGCGGCCAAGAAGGCGGGGACCGAGGTCCAGCGGCTGCGCGGCAGGAACATCGCGCTGATCTTCGAGAAGACCTCGACCCGCACCCGCTGCGCCTTCGAGGTGGCCGCCGCCGACCAGGGCGCGTCGACCACGTACCTCGACCCCGCCGGCTCGCAGCTGGGGCACAAGGAGTCCGTGAAGGACACCGCCCGTGTCCTCGGCCGGATGTTCGACGGGATCGAGTACCGCGGTGACAGCCAGGAGGCCGTCGAGGAGCTCGCGGCCCACGCCGGCGTGCCCGTCTTCAACGGGCTGACCGACGACTGGCACCCCACCCAGATGCTCGCCGACGTCCTGACGATGGCCGAGCACAGCGGGAAGCCGCTGGACCGCATCGCCTTCGCCTACCTCGGCGACGCGCGCTTCAACACGGGCAACTCCTACCTCGTCACCGGCGCCCTGCTGGGCATGGACGTCCGGATCGTCGCGCCGAAGGCCTACTGGCCCGCCGAGTCCGTCGTCGCACAGGCCCAGAAGCTCGCCGCCGGCAGCGGGGCGACGGTCACGCTCACCGAGGACATCGCCGAGGGAGTCCGCGGAGCCGACTTCGTCGCCACCGACGTCTGGGTCTCGATGGGGGAGCCCAAGGAGATCTGGGACGAGCGCATCGCCGCGCTCGCGCCGTACGCCGTCACCATGGACGTCCTCAGGGCCAGCGGGAACGACGACGTGAAGTTCCTGCACTGCCTCCCGGCCTTCCACGACCTCGGCACCAAGGTGGCGCGCGACATCCACGCCCGGCACGGTCTGACCGAGCTGGAGGTCAGCGACGAGGTCTTCGAGTCCGGCCACTCCGTCGTCTTCGACGAGGCGGAGAACCGGATGCACACGATCAAGGCCGTGCTGGTGGCGACGATGGGGCGCTGACGCGGACATATCGCATGTTCATGCGGCCAATTGGGTGAACATGCGTACGGGGGCCTATTATGGTCGCCGTTGGTGGGGTTCGAGCTCGCACGCTCGAACCCCATTTTTCGTGTGCGCGACCGGCCCCCACGCCCTCGCCGCGCCCTCCCCCCACCTGCACCGCCAGAGATGAGAACACCGCCGTGAGCCCCCTGCGCCCGCCCGGCCCGCCGCACCGCGTCAAGGATCCCCACCAGCTCATCGCCGAGTCCGGAGCCGACCTGGAGGGTCATGGGCTCAGGCGCACCATGGGGCTCTTCCAGCTGGTGTGCTTCGGGGTCGGCGCCGTCGTCGGCACCGGAATCTTCGTCGGGCTGTCCGACAGCGTCGCCGAGGCCGGGCCGGCCGTCGTGCTGTCCTTCGTCCTCGCGGCGGTCACCTGCATCTTCACCGCGTTCTCGTTCGCCGAGCTGGGCAGCGCGATCCCGGTCTCCGGCAGCTCGTACTCCTTCGCCTACGCCACCCTCGGCGAACGCGCCGCCTTCCTCGTCGGCTGGTGCCTGCTCCTGGAGTACGGCGTCTCGGTCTCCGCGGTGGCGGTGGGCTGGAGCCAGTACGTCAACGAACTGCTCGACAGCCTGTTCGGGTGGCAGCTGCCGGACGCGCTCTCGGCCGGCCCCGGCGACGGCGGCGTGATCAATCTGCCCGCCGTCGTCGTGGTGATGATGGCCGCGACGCTGCTGGTGCGCGGCATCCGGGAGAGCGCCGGTGCCACCGCCGCGATGGCCGTCCTCAAGATCACCATCCTGATCATGTTCTGCGTCATCGCCTTCACGGCCTTCGAGCACGGCAACCTCACGCCGTTCGTGGCCCACGGTGCGGGCGGCGTCACCGCGGGGGCGTCGCTGGCGTTCTTCTCGTACATCGGCTTCGACGCCATCACGACAGCGGGCGAGGAGGTCAGGAACCCGCGGCGGAACATCCCGATCGCGATCATGATCTGCATCGGCCTGGTCACCCTGCTCTACTGCGCGGTCGCGCTCGCCGCGATCGGCGCCCTCGGCCCGGACGCCGTCTCCGACAAGCCCGCCGCCCTCTCGCTGATCGTCGACCAGGTCACCGGTTCCACCGTCGGCGGCGGGATCATCGCGTTCGGCGCGATCGTCGCCATCGCCTCGGTCGTCCTCGCCGTGATGTACGGACAGACCCGCATCCTGATGTCGATGTCCCGCGACGGCCTGATCCCGCGGGTCTTCGAGCGGGTCTCGCCGCGCACCGCGACACCCGTTGCCAACACCTGGATCGTCGCCGTCGTCTTCGCCGTCCCGGCGGCCTTCTCCTCGCTCGACGTGGTGGTCAGCCTGACCACGATCGGGACGCTCGCCACGATGGTCGCGGTCAACGTCGCCGTGATCGTGCTGCGCCGCCGCAACCCCGAGGTGAAGGGCCCCTTCCGGGTCCCGCTGTACCCGCTGAGCCCGGTCCTCGGTGTCGGCTTCTGCGTCTATCTGATGTACGGGACGGGCTGGTCGACCTGGGTGCAGTTCGCGGTGTTCCTGGCCGTCGGCGCGGGGGTGTACTCCTGCTACGGGCGTCGTCGGTCGCGGCTGGCGGGCCGGTCCGGAGCCTGAGGCGGCCGCCCGGTCAGGGGGTGGGCCCGGCGGGCGACGGCAGGGTGAACCACACCGCCTTGCCGCGCTCGGTCGTGCGGTGGCCGCAGGACGAGCTGAGGGTGCGGATCAGCAGCAGCCCCCGGCCGTGCTCCTGCCACGGATCGGGCTCGCAGCCCGGCTCCGGGCGGGACAGATCGCCCGGCGGGGCCGGATCGCCGTCGTGGACCTCCACCTGGCAGCCGTTCGGCAGGAGCTCCACCACCAGCTCGACGGGCTCGTCGCCGGGGGTGTGCTCCACGGCGTTGGCCACCAGCTCCGCGGTCAGCAGCTCGGCGGTGTAGCTGTCGGCCGGGGCTTCCGTGCCGGTGTCGATGTCGGCCAGCACCGTACGGATCAGCGCGCGGGCGATCGGCACCGCGGCCGCGGAGTGCGGCAGGGCGATACGCCAGGAGGCGGGTGCGGGGACATCGGGCGGCACGGCGGCGTTTCCGTTCGAGAGGGCGTGGACGGTCCCGGGCTCAATCTTTCGTGAGCTCAAGACTTCATGGTTTCAACCATACGAAGCCCCACGACACGGGCAAGGGCCTGCCGACCGGTACGAAGGGGACGTTCGTCACTACTGTCTTCCCCGCTCCTTATCGTGTACTCGTGACGGAAGTCACGTACGAGTGATAAATTCGGGGGTCAGGCAGCAGCCCGACGGCTGAAGGGGACCACCCTCCATGAGTCCGTTTCCCAGCTCCGCGCCCCGTACGGAGAACTGGCAGCATCTGCGGGTCACGACGCGCGACGGTGTCGCCACCGTCACCCTCGCCCGCCCCGAGAAGCTCAACGCGCTGACCTTCGGCGCCTACGCCGACCTGCGTGACCTGCTGGCCGAGCTCACGCGGGAGCGCTCGGTACGGGCCCTGGTGCTGGCCGGCGAGGGGCGCGGCTTCTGCTCCGGCGGCGATGTCGACGAGATCATCGGCGCCACCCTCGCGATGGACACCGCCCAGCTGCTGGACTTCAACCGGATGACGGGCCAGGTCGTACGGGCCCTGCGGGAGTGCCCGTTCCCCGTCGTCGCCGCCGTGCACGGGGTCGCCGCCGGAGCCGGTGCCGTCCTCGCCCTGGCCGCCGACTTCCGCATCGCCGACCCCTCCGCCCGGTTCGCCTTCCTCTTCACCCGCGTCGGGCTCTCCGGCGGGGACATGGGCGCGGCCTATCTGCTGCCCCGGGTCGTCGGCCTCGGCCACGCCACCCGGCTGCTGATGCTGGGCGAACCCGTCCGCGCCCCCGAGGCCGAGAGGATCGGACTCATCAGCGAACTGGCCGAGGAGGGCCGGGCCGACGAACAGGCCGCGGCGCTCGCCCGCCGCCTCGCGGACGGACCCGCGCTCGCCCTCGCCCAGACCAAGGCGCTGCTCACCGCCGAGCTCGACATGCCGCTGGCCGCCGCCGTGGAGATGGACGCCGCCACCCAGGCCCTGCTGATGCACGGCGAGGACTACGCCGAGTTCCACGCGGCGTTCACCGAGAAGCGCCCGCCGAAGTGGCAGGGCCGGTGATCCGGGTGGCACCCCCCGACAGCGAGACGCCCGCGCTCCGCCGGATCGCCGTCATCGGCGGCGGCCCCGGCGGGCTCTACGCCGCGGCACTCCTCAAACGGCTCGGCCCGGAGCGCGAGATCACCCTCTGGGAGCGCAACGCCCCCGACGACACCTTCGGCTTCGGCGTCGTCCTCTCCGACGAGACCCTCGGCGGCATCGAGCACGCCGACCCGGCCGTCCACGCCGCCCTCCAGCGCGAGTTCGTCCGCTGGGACGACATCGACATCGTCCACCGCGGCCACACCCAGACCTCCGGCGGTCACGGCTTCGCCGCGCTCGGCCGCCGCCGGCTCCTGGAGATCCTCCACGAACGCTGCGCCGGCCTGGGGGTGAGCCTCCGCTTCCGCGAACGGGCGCCGTCCGCCGCCGAACTCGCCGCCTCCCACGACCTGGTGATCGCCGCCGACGGGGTGCACAGCCTCACCCGCGACGCCCAGGCGGAGCACTTCGGCCCCCGCCTCACCACCCACCGCTGCCGCTACATCTGGCTCGCCGCCGACTTCGCCCTCGACGCCTTCCGCTTCGAGACCGCCGAGACCGCCTACGGCGTGATGCAACTGCACGCCTACCCGTACTCCCGCCCGTCGCCCTCCGCGCCGGACGGACCCGGCGCCTCGACCGTCATCGTCGAGATGCGCGAAGAGGTCTGGCGCGCGGCCGGATTCGACACCTGCGACCCGGCGGAGTCGACGCGGCACTGCGCCAAGATCTTCGCCGACGCCCTCGGCCACCGGCCGCTGCGCTCCCACAACTCCTCCTGGCTCACCTTCCGCACCGTCGTCAACGAACGCTGGTCGCACGGCAACACCGTCCTCATCGGCGACGCCGCCCACACCGCCCACTTCTCCATCGGCTCCGGCACCAAACTCGCCGTGGAGGACGCCCTCGCCCTCGCCGCCTGCATCGAGGAACAGCCCACCCTGCCCGCCGCCCTCGCCGCGTACGAGAACGAGCGCCGGCCCGTCGTCGAGTCGACCCAGCGCGCCGCGGCGGCCAGCCTGCGCTGGTTCGAGGAGCTGGGCACCTACGTCGACCAGCCGCCCCGCCAGTTCGCCTTCAACCTCCTCACCCGCAGCCGCCGCGTCACCCACGACAACCTGCGGCTGCGCGACGCCTCCTTCACCGCGGCCGTCGAGGACGAGTTCGGCTGCCCGCCGGGCACCCCGCCGATGTTCACCCCGCTGCGGCTGCGCGGACTGGAACTGCGCAACCGCGTCGTCGTCTCGCCCATGGACATGTACTCCGCCACCGACGGCGTCCCCGGCGACTTCCACCTCGTGCACCTCGGCGCCCGGGCGCTCGGCGGCGCCGGACTGGTCATGACGGAAATGGTCTGCGTCAGCCCCGAGGGCCGCATCACCCCCGGCTGCACCGGCCTCTACACCGCGGAACAGGTGGCCGCCTGGAGCAGGATCACCGGCTTCGTGCACACCGGCTCACCCGGCACCGCGATCGGGATCCAGCTCGGCCACTCCGGCCGCAAGGGCTCCACCCGGCTCATGTGGGACGGCATCGACCAGCCGCTCGACCGCGGCAACTGGCCGCTCACCGCCGCCTCCCCGATCCCGTACGCCGAAGGCGTCAACCAGACCCCGCACGCGCTGGACCGTGCCGGGATGGACGCCGTCCGCGAGCAGTTCGCGGCCGCCGCCGCCCGCGCCGACACCTGCGGGTTCGACCTCCTCGAACTTCACTGCGCCCACGGCTACCTGCTCTCCGGATTCCTCTCCCCGCTCACCAACCACCGCACCGACGCCTACGGCGGCACCCTGGCGAACCGGCTCCGCTTCCCGCTCGAGGTCTTCGACGCGGTCCGCGAACGGTGGCCCGACGACCGGCCGATGACCGTCCGGATCTCCGCGACCGACTGGGCCGAGGGCGGCACGACCGGTGAGGACGCCGTCGAGATCGCCCGCGCCTTCGTCGCACACGGCGCCGACGCCATCGACGTCTCCACCGGCCAGGTCGTCCCCTTCGAGCGGCCCGAGTACGGGCGCTCCTACCAGACCCCGTACGCCGACCGGATCCGCAACACCCTGTGCGTGCCCGTCATCGCGGTCGGCGCCATCTCCTCCTGGGACGACGTCAACTCACTGCTGCTCGCGGGCCGCGCCGACCTCTGCGCCCTGGCCCGCCCCCATCTCCACGACCCGCACTGGACGCTCCACGCGGCGGCCGCACAGGACTACACGGGACCGGGCGCGCCCTGGCCGCTCCCGTACCGCGCGGGCAGCCGCCCCCCGCCGACGGGCCGCACGGACGCACCGAAGCCCCGGCTCACCCTGGGCTGAGCGGCAGGCACTCGTGACACAGGCAGGGATCGGGGTGCGGGGCGGCGTGGTGGGTGTGGCGCGCGAGCCGCGCGGTGCGCTCCAGCCGCTCCGCCAGCTCCGCCGCCTCCTCACGCGTCCGCGGCGGCAGCCCGGCACACCGCCGGAGCACGGCCGGTGCGTACACCAACTGCGCCCGGAAGGTGTGCAGATGCCGGGTCCCGGTGTCGATGGTGATCCAGCGCCCGGTGTGCCGGCCATGACCCACCGCGGTCAGCTGTTCGTTCCCCATCCCGGGGTAGGTGTCCATGACGTAGACCTTCGCCCCGCCCCGGAACGCCTTCGTGCCCGGCCGGAACTCCTGCCCCAGATCCCCGTACCGCCGCCACCGCACCACGTTCGCCGCGACCAGCCACGCCGGTTCGGGCGGTTCATCCATCGCTCGCCTCCTCGGCCCGGACCAGCAGCCGGTCCGCGACCGGGCGATAACCGAGGCGCTTGTACACGCCGTTGCTCGTCGGGTTGGCGAGGTCGGTGAAGAGCAGCACCTCCTGCGCACCCGCCTCCCTGGCCGCGCGGCTGACCTCGGCGGTCACCGCCGCCGCGTAGCCGCGGCCGCGGTGCTCCGGCGGGGTGTAGACGGGGGCGACGCGCGCGGTGCCCGCGAGCCGCGGCGAGATGCCCGCCATCGACACGGGGACACCGTCGTTCTCCCAGAGCGTCAGCCGGCCCTCCGCCGTGCGCTCGTCGACCGCCCGTGCCTGACGTGCGCCGCGCGCACCCGGCCCCCCGATCTCGACCGCGAACGCGGCGAACCAGCCCAGCAGCAGCTCCCGGTCCGCGGGCGTCGCGGCCCTCGCCCGGCCCGCCGGGGCGGGGGACGGCGGGATCAGCTCGCCCAGCCGGTACAGCCGCTGCTCCTCGTCGACCCGGTGCCCCGGCCAGTGGGCCGCCACCGCCCGGGCCGTGGCCCGGTCCGCGTTGACGTCCGTGAGCCGGCGGGCGGCCATCAACGGGCCCACCGCCTCCGGGGCGAGCGCGTTCAGCGTCGCGGGATAGGGCGGTGTGTGCAACAGGGTGCCCGCGACCTCGCCGTCGGCACCGCGCCACCAGCCCATCACCGGGGGATGGTCACCGTAGGCGTGCGGCCCGTGCCGGCGCAGGGAGGCGGTGACGGTCAGCACGAGCGTGCTCTCGGCGGGGCTGGCGGCGAGCGAGGGGCCGGCCGCTTCGAGGAAGAGCTCGACGTCGTCCGTGAAGGTCCAGGTCATGCATCCGCATTCTGCCGGGAGCCGTGCTGCCGGGGCAGCTGGTTTACTGCCCGACGAACTCCGCCCCCGCGTCCCGCAACCGCTCGTGCAGCAGCCCGAACACCTCCGCCGACCTGCCGCCCGGCCACTTCTCCGGCAGCAGCTCCCGCGGCAGCCCCGGGTCCGCGTACGGCACCCGCCGCCAGGAGTCCAGCGCCGACAGGTAGTCGCGGTACGCCGCCTCCGGTTCCGGCGCCTCGTCGGGGCGGGACTCCCAGGACCGCAGTACCGGTTCGTGCCGCTCCAGGAAGTCGTCGTGCAGCCGGGCCACGGCCTCCAGGTCCCACCAGCGGGCCACAGATTCCCCGGTGGCCGCGAAGCCCAGGTGGTCGCCGCGGAACAGCTCCACGTACGGGGCGAGTTCCAGCCGCTCCAGGGTGTGCCTGGTCTCGTCGTACAGCCCGGCCGGTGCGATCCAGACACCGGGCGCCGCGGTGCCGAATCCCAGCCGGGACAGGCGTGATCGCAGCAGGTGCCGCTTGTGGCGTTCGGCCTCCGGCACGGAGAACACGGCGAGCACCCAGCCGTCCTCGATGCGCGGGTCCGGATGCCGGTAGATCCGCCGGTCCCCGTCGTCGAGCAGCTGCCGGGCATCGGCCGACAGGGCGTATCCGGCCGCCCCGCCCGCCGTACGCGCCGCGACGAGCAGCCCGCGCCGCTTCAGCCGCGACACGGACGACCGCACGGCCGGCGCCTCGACGCCGACGGCGCCCAGCAGCCGGATGAGCTCCGCCACCGGCATCGGGGCGTCGCCCCGGGTGCGGCCGTACGCACCGTAGAGGGTGACTATCAGCGAGCGGGGAGTGTGCGGTTCGACCATGTGATCATTCTCGGTCCGGTGTGCCCGCTCCCGCACCGTGTTCGTCCTCGCGGAGCCGGAACCGTTGCAGTTTTCCGGTGGCGGTACGGGGGAGCGTGGGCAGGAACGTGATGAGGCGGGGGCATTTGTGCGGGGCCAGTTCGGCGCGCATGAAGCCGCGCAGGGCTTCGGCCGTCAGGGTGGAGCCCTCGCGCCGCACCACGTACGCCGCCACGATCCGGCCGCGCAGCTCGTCCGCCCGGCCCACCACGGCGGCCTCCGCCACCTCGGGGTGGCGCAGCAGGGCGTCCTCGACCTCGGGGCCCGCGATGTTGTACCCGGACGAGATGATCATGTCGTCGGCGCGGGCCACGTAGCGGAAGTAGCCGTCCGCGTCGCGCACATAGGTGTCGCCGGTGAGGTTCCAGCCGTGCCGTACGTACTCCCGCTGCCGCCCGTCGGCGAGATAGCGGCAGCCGACCGGTCCGCGCACGGCCAGCAGCCCCGGCTCGCCGTCCGGCACCGGGGCGCCCTCCCCGTCCACCACCCGGGCCTGCCAGCCGGGGACCGGGAGCCCGGTGGTGCCGGGGCGGATCGCCTCGTCCGCGGCGGAGACGAAGATGTGCAGCAGCTCGGTGGCTCCGATGCCGTTGATGATCCGCAGGCCGGTCCGCTCGTACCAGGACCGCCAGGTCGCGACGGGCAGGTTCTCACCCGCCGACACACAGCGGCGCAGTGCGGAGAGATCGTGCCCTTCGAGCTGGTCGAGCATCACCCGGTAGGCGGTCGGCGCGGTGAACAGCACCGAGACCCGGTGGGCCGCCAGGGCGGGCAGCAGCTGCTTGGGGCCCGCCTGTTCCAGCAGCAGGGCCGAGGCGCCGGCCCGCAGCGGGAACACCACCAGGCCCCCCAGCCCGAAGGTGAAGCCGAGCGGCGGGCTGCCCGCGAACACGTCGTCGGGCACCGGCCGCAGCACGTGCCGCGAGAAGGTGTCGGCGATGGCCAGTACGTCGCGGTGCAGATGCATGCAGCCCTTGGGGCGTCCGGTGGTCCCCGAGGTGAAGGCGATCAGCGCGACATCGTCCGCCGCGGTGTCCACCGCGCGGTAGCGGCCGGGCCGGCCGGCCGCCAGCCGCAGCAGGTCGTCCGGTGCGTCACCGCCGTACGCCGTGGTCCGCAGCCCCGGCACCTCGGCCTTGACCAGGTCGTCGACCGACCGGACGTCGCACAGCGCGTGACTGATCCGGGCGATCGAGCAGATCGTGGCGAGTTCGGAGGCCCGCTGCTGGGCCAGTACGGTGACGGCGATCGCGCCGGCCTTCAGCACCGCCAGCCAGCAGGCCGCGAGGGTGGGCGTCGTGGGCCCGCGCAGCAGAACCCGGTTGCCCGGCACGACCCCCAGGTCCGTGGTGAGGACGTGGGCGATGCGGTCGCTCAGCTCCCGCAGCTCCCCGTAACTCAGCACCCCGCCGTCGGGCGTACGGAAGGCGGCCCGGTCCGGTCCGAAGCGCTCGGCCGTACGGTCCAGGAGCTCGGCGGCGCAGTTCAGCCGGTCCGGATAGTGCAGCTCGGGCAGGTCGAAGACCAGTTCCGGCCACTGGTCCGCGGGTGGCAGATGTTCCCTGGCAAAGCTGTCGATGTGCGCTGAGGTATTCGGGTCCATGAAGGATCGCCCCCTTGTCGCCCTTGGAGCGTATCGTTTGGGTGACGGTAGTCAACGGTCCGCGATAAAAGGAACGAGCACCGAGCGGGACGGCACACGCACGGTTTCCGACGGGACTTCGACCAGAGAGGCGCCGGTATGACGGCATTCTCACTCGATCCGGCACAGACCGCCTGGTGCGAGGAGCTGCGCACGCTGGCCGCCGAGCGGCTGCGCCCGCTCGCCGGCAAGGGCGAGCCCGGGCACGTCAACCGCCCGCTGGTCGCCGCGCTCGGCGAGCTCGGCCTGCTGGACCGGATGCTGGGCTCCGGCGCGCTCGACCTCTGCCTGCTGCGCGAGTCGCTCGCCCGCGGCTGCACGGAGGCGGAGACCGCGCTTGCGCTCCAGGGCCTCGGGACGTATCCCGTGGTGCAGGCGGGCACCCCCGCCCACCGCGAGCGCTGGCTCCCCGAGGTCCGCGCGGGCCGCGCCGTCGCCGCGTTCGCGCTGAGCGAGCCGGGGGCGGGGTCCGACGCGGCGGCCCTCGCCCTGGAAGCCGTCCACGCGCCCGGCGGCTGGCGGCTGAGCGGCGGGAAGTGCTGGATCTCCAACGCCCCGGAGGCCGACTTCTACACCGTCTTCGCCCGGACGACACAGGGCGCCGGAGCCCGCGGCGTCACAGCGTTCCTGGTCCCCGCCGACCGCCCCGGGCTGACCGGCACCGCCCTGGACATGCTCTCCCCGCACCCGATCGGCGCCCTGGACTTCGACGGCGTCCCGGTCACCCCCGACGACGTGCTGGGCGAACCGGACCGTGGCTTCCGGGTCGCCATGAACACCCTCAACCTGTTCCGGCCCAGCGTCGGTGCCTTCGCCGTCGGCATGGCCCGCGCGGCCCTCGATGCCACCGTGGCGCACACCGCCACCCGCACCGCGTTCGGCGGGCCGCTCGCGGAGCTGCAGGCCGTCTCCCACCAGGTCGCGGAGATGGCGACGCGCACGGAGGCCGCCCGGCTCCTGGTGTACGCGGCCGCCGCCGCGTACGACGCGGGGGAGCCCGGCGTCCCGCGGCGGGCGGCCATGGCCAAGCTGTACGCCACCGAGACCGCGCAGTACGTCGTGGACACCGCCGTCCAGCTGCACGGCGCCCGCGCCCTGCGCCGCGGCCACCTCCTCGAACACCTCTACCGCGAGGTCCGCGCCCCACGGATCTACGAGGGCGCCAGCGAGGTCCAGCGCACCATCATCGCCAAGGAGCTGTACGCGAACCGGGAGCCGTCCGCATGAGCCCGATCCACCGGATCAACCCCGCCGAACTCTCACCGCCCGCGGGCTTCTCGCACGCGGTGACCGTCACCGGGGGCCATCTGGTCTTCCTGGCCGGACAGACCGCGCTCGACGGGCGCGGCGACGTCGTCGGGAGCACGCTTCCCGAGCAGTTCGCGACAGCCCTGGGCAATCTGCTCACCGCCCTGCGCGCGGCGGGTGGTTCCCCGCAGGACCTGGCCCGGGTCACGGTCTACGCCACCGACGTCGCCGACTACCGGGCCAACGTCGCCGAACTGGGCCGGATCTGGCGGCAGCTGGCGGGCCGCGACTACCCGGCGATGGCCGTCATCGGGGTGGTGCGCCTCTGGGACGAACAGGCGCTCGTCGAGATCGACGGAGTGGCGGTCCTGCCCTGAGCGTGCCGCGCGGCCCGGACCGCGCGGCACGCCCGGCGGATCAGTAGGGCTTCACCAGCACGTGCGCCGCACCCGGGATGCCGACCTTCAGCAGCTCGTCCTCCTCGGGCGTCGTCTCGCCGCCCGTCTCCTGCTTGAGCACGGCACGCGACATCGCCTGCACCCACATGGCGCGGGGCCGGCGCCGCTCCTCCCAGAGGCCGAGGGCGGCCGGGACGTCCGCACCGGCGTCCAGGGACTCGGCGAGCACCAGTGCGTCCTCCACCGCCATCGCCGCGCCCTGCGCGATGTGCGGGGTGCACGCGTGCGCGGCGTCACCGGCCAGCACCACCCGGCCGACGTGCCACGGCTCCTCGACGGTCACCTGCGAGATCCGCGAGTACACCACCGCGTCCGGGCCGGTGACCGTGGCGAGCGCCTCGGCGACCGGTCCCGAGAACATCGGCAGCCGCTCCTTGAGCTGCTCGTGGGCCTTCTCGGGGTCGGGCCTGAAGTCCTCGGACTCGGCGAACACCGCCCCCAGGTACATCAGTTCGTCCGTGATCGGGGTCAGCAGCGCCTTGGCGGCCTGGCCCGCGGTACTCATCACGACCCCCTTGACCTGCTCCTGACGGGGCACGGTGACCCGCCAGTTGGCGAAGCCGGTGTACTCGGGGGCGTAGCGGTCGCCGTACAGCCGGGTGCGCAGCGGCGAGCCGATGCCGTCGAAGCCGACGACGAGGTCCCAGCGGCCGGCCGAGCCGTCGGACAGGGTGACGTCCACGCCCGCGCCGTCGTCCTTGAGCTCGGTGATGGTCGAGCCGAAGCGGATCGTCGCACCGGCCGCCGTGGCCGCGGCGCCGAGCACCTGCGCGAGCGCGGGGCGCGGGATGCCGTTGTTGGAGGGCGCGTCGCCCATCCGGGGCTGCGGTATGGCCGCCAGGGTGTTGCCGGCCGGGTCCGCGATGGTCAGGACCTCCCACTCGAAGCCCGCGTCGAGGCAGTCGTCGAGCACCCCGATCTCACGCATGACGTGCAGGGCGTTGGACGGCTGGATGATGCCGACGCCCAGGGCGTCCAGCTCGTCGCGGAGTTCGGCGACCTCGACGGTGTGGCCGCGCCGGGCCAGGGCGGTGGCGAGCGTCAGCCCGCCGATACCGCCGCCGTGGATCAGGACGCGCAGGGATGTTGCCATGTCGGAACTCTCCAGAACGGGAAAAGTCGGGGGAAGGGTCAGCCGGCCGCGACGGGCAGGCTCATCAGGTGGTCCACCAGGGCCAGCAGCACGTCACGGCCGAACGGCCGCTCCCGTACGTCGCCGACCAGCAGGGGGACGTGCGGGTCGAGGTCGAGAGCGGCCCTGATCTCGTCCGCGGTGCGGGTGTTGTGGCCGTGGAAGCAGTTGATCGCCACGACGAACGGGATGTCCCGGCTCTCGAAGAAGTCGATCGAGGCGAAGCTGGTCTCCAGCCGCCGGGTGTCGGCGATCACGACGCCGCCGAGGGCCCCGTTGACCAGGTCGTTCCACATGAACCAGAAGCGCTCCTGGCCCGGGGTGCCGAACAGGTAGACGACGAGCTCCGGACTGACCGTGATCCGGCCGAAGTCCAGGGCCACGGTGGTCGTGTCCTTCTGCCCGACGCCGGCCAGGTCGTCGACACCGATGCTGGCCCTGGTCAGGAACTCCTCGGTGCGCAGGGGCGCGACCTCGCTCACGGCGCCCACGAGGGTGGTCTTGCCGACGCCGAAGCCGCCGGCGATCAATATCTTTACGGCGGCGGGGGCCGCCTGACTGATGGTCATCTTGGCTCAGAGTCTCCCGAGTCCGTCGCGAAGGGCGGCCAGCATTCCCCTGTCGGCGCCGCCCGCCGCCCGTGCCACCGACAGTGGGGCACGGGCGAGCAGCAGGCCGTGGGCGACCAGGTCCGCCAGCAGGATCTTGGTCACCGACACCGGGAGGTCGAGGTCGGCGGAGACCTCGGCGACCGCGGCGGGACGCCGGCAGCGGTCCAGGATCATCCGGTGCTCCGGCTGGAGCCTGCCCGGATGGACCGGTGCGCCGCGTTCGTCCCGCGGGTCGTGTGCGGTCGTCAGCACGGTGATGAGGGTGAAGTCGTCCCGCTCGGGTGCGGTCCGGCCACGGGTGATGGTGTACGGGCGCACCATGGTGCCCGCCCCGTCCTCCTCCGTCTCCTCGTCCTCCCAGGGCGGGGTCACGCGCGCGGCCCGTCCCCGCCGCCGAAGGCGTCGAAGTCGCCCCGCACCGGGGTGCTGAGCTTCTGGCCGACCTGCTGGACCAGGTTGTGCATCGCCAGCGACATGATCTCGGCGTCCACCTCCTGGGAGGCGACGACGGCCAGGTGGGTGCCCTGGCCCGCCGAGATGATGAAGAGCCACAGCTCCGACAGCTCGACGATCACCTGGTGCACGCCGCCGCCGTTGAACAGCTGGCCCACACCGCGGGCCAGGGACTGCTGGCCGGTGCAGATGGCGGCCAGCCGCTCGGCGTCGGACCGCTCCACGGTGCGCGAGTGGCTCACCACCAGACCGTCGTCGGACAGCAGTACGGCGTTCAGGGTCTCGGCCACCGAGTCCACCAGGCCGTCGAGCAGCCAGTCGAGGTCCTGGTGGGTGGCGGTTGTGCGTGTCATGGCCGTTCTTCTCTCGTAGGGAGGGGGGCGGGAGGACCGGGCTGCGTCGGCGGCTCGTCGGTCGCGCGGGCGGCGCGGGACCGACGCTGGAAGGCTCCGATGGCGGCGCCGGCGCGGCGGGGTGCCGGCCGGGGCAGCGGGTTCTCGGACCGGCTCGGCTGCTGAGGCGCGGCAGGCCCGGAGGCCGGGTCGAGCCGCAGTTCGTCCGCGAGGCTGGCCTGTCGCACCCGTCGTGGCAACGGGGGTTCCGCCGCGGGCGCGGCCGGCAGCGCGGGCCGTCCCGGCCCGCCCCCCTGGCCGGTCGTGCCCGCGGCCGGCGGAGCCGGATGGTCGGGTTCGGCCACCGGCAGCCGGCCGGGGCGCCCGGCGGCCGGTTCCGGCTGCCGGGGTCCGGGAACCGGGAAACCGGCCCGGTCGGGGAGGGCCGCCGGATACGTGCCCGGGTACGCCTGGGGCGGAGCCGGGTACGACTCCTCGGGCACCGGGTACTGCTGCGGCACCGGGTACTGGCCCTCGGCCTTCATGTAGGGCTGTTCGGTCTCGCCGTACACGTCCGGACGGGCCCCGCCGTACAGGGGCGCGGGCACGGGGTGGCCGTACGCGGCGCCCGGTGCGGTGTCGGCGTACGGGGTGTACGGGTGCTCCAGGTCGCCGAACGGGTCGTCGGCGGCGGGGGCCGGCAGCGGCGGCTCCTCCCGGTCGGGGAAGGGCTCCTCCGCCACCGTGTAGGGCTCACCGGTGGTCTCGAACGGTGCGCCCGACGTGTGCAGTGCCGTGACCCCGGCGAGTGCCTGACCGCGGCCCCGGCTGGGCAGCGCGTCACCGTCGCGGGTCGGGGCGGGCTCCGGGGCCGGTGCGGCGCCCTCGGCCTCGGGGGACGGTACGGCCACCGGACCGGCGTGCGGGCCGGGGACGGTGAGCGCGTCGGGGACGAGCACGACGACCCGGGTGCCGCCGAAGGCGGAGTGCCGGAACTCGACCCGCAGACCGTGCTGGTCGGCGAGGCGCGCGATCACGTACAGACCGAGCCGGATGTCGTCGGAGTGCGCCAGCACGTCCATCCGGGGCGGCCGGCTCATCAGCTCGTTGGCCTCGGCGAGCTGTTCCTCCTCCATGCCGAGCCCGCGGTCCTCGACCTCGATGGCCAGGCCCCGGCTCACCCGGGCCGCCCTGACCTCGACGGGGCTGGGCGGCCTGGAGAAGCTGAGGGCGTTCTCGATCAGCTCCGCCAGCACGTGCGAGACCGGGCCGACGGCGCGCTCGGAGAGCCACGGGGCGCCGTCCAGGTCCAGCACCACCCGGCGGTAGTCCTGCACCTCGCCCTGGGCGGAGCGCATGACGTCCAGCAGCGGTACGGGCTTGCGCCAGCGCCGGTGCGGCGAGCCGCCCGCGAGGATCACCAGGTTCTCCTCGTAGCGCCGCAGCCGCGCGGTGAGGTGGTCGAGGTCGAAGAGGCCGTCCAGCACCTCGGGGTCCTCGTGCTTGCGCTCCAGCTCGTCCAGCTTCTTGAGCTGCTGGCCGATCAGCTGCTGGGTGCGGCGCGCGATGCGCTGCAGCAGCCGCTCGAACCCGCGGTGCTGGTCGGCCTGTTTGACTGCTGCCTGGAGGGCGCTGGTGCGCGCCAGGTCGAGTGCGTTGCCGAGCTGGGTCAGCTCGTCGGTCCGGCCGGTCGTGCCGTCGTCGCCGATGGCACGGGCCTCGGCCTCGACGTCGATGCGCTCGCCCTTGCCGAGCCGCTCGACGACGTCGGGCAGCGCCTTCTCCAGCTCCTCGGCCCGCTCCTGGAGCCGGCCGATGCGGCGGCGCAGGTTGCGGGTGAGACGCCAGGTGATCAAGATGACCGCGATGACGGCGGCGAGGCCGATGACCGTGGTGAGGACCACCCTGATCAGCAGCGAGATGATGCTGTCCTTGCCCTCGGCGACCACCAGATCGGTGCGGTGCTCCATCAGCTTCACCAGCTGGGGAGTGAGATCGTCCATCGCTCCGCGCCAGGTCGACTCCTCGGCGCCGAGCGTGACGAAGCCGGCTCCGTCCGGATCGGCGGGCCGCAGCACCCGGTTCTCCACCTGGGTCTTGGTCTTCCAGGCCGAACTGGCGGCGATCTCGTCCCACATGGCCTTCTCGTCCGCGGGAAGGTAGGGGGCGATCTTCGTCGCGTACTGGAAGGACTGGCCGGAAACGGCCTGTCTGACCTGCTGGAGGTCCTCCGTGCTGAGCTTCCCCTTCGGCCAGCCGCGCGCCAGCAGGGCGTCCGACCGGGAGATCATCTCCTTGGCCCAGAACAGGTCGACGAGCGGCTGCGAGAGCGTGGTGATCTCGCCGTTGTCGACGTGGCTGAGTGCGGTGAAGAGCTGTAGGTCGACGGCGATCAGGTCCGTGTAGTAGCGGTACACGGCCTTCTGCTGGTCGTTGTCGCCCTCGTCGACGAGGGCGCGCTGGGCCGGGAGTTGGGTGATCGCCGTACGGGCCCTGACGACCGCGTCCCGGACCTCGCCTGGGGCGTCGTCGGTGGCGATGTCGGAGAGGGACTGGAAGCTGGTGATCGCTTCGTCGGTCAGTTTGCGCTGCTTGCGGAGCGCGTCGGTGGCACCTCCGTCGCGGGCCAGAGCCTCGGCGCTCAGCCGCCGCTCCTCCTGCAGGTTGTAGTACACGATGTTGGACGGCTGGCCGGCCTTCTGGGCCAACTGCCCCTGGGCTGCCTGTCTCTGGAAGTCGAGCAGAGTCTGACCACTGGTGACGGCCCAGAGGGCGGCCAGTGCGACACCGGGGACGATGGCCAGTACGAGCAGGGCCGTCCTCAGCGACATGGTGGTCGAGTCGGTCCGCCGTGACGCGCGCGTGCGCAGGGCATGCTCCTTGACGTGGTGCCAGTCTCACGACTGGTCAAATCAGTTGAGAACTTCGACAGATAGATATTAGTCACACTGCAAATAAAGAAAGGAATCGGGCTCACGTGTTCAGCACTGATCACGCACACCTTCACCATCAACGCGCGGAGCTGTCCGGAAAGTGACGTTACGGCGGCGCTCCCGAGTCGCGCACGGGCCGGTTCGGCGAGACGCTGAGGATGTCCGTACGCAGTCATGTGCCGCACCGGGGAGGTCCCCGTGGTCCCCGAACCGCCTCCGGGTCCCGCGGTCACGTCGTGCGACGGCGACGGCCTCACCGTCGAATACGACGTGCACCGCGAACTGCACGCCGCCGAGTGCGTCCGCGGTGCGCCCGCCGCATCCGGCCCCCGGCGCCCCGGTGTCCCGTACGGCGACACCCCGGCCGCCGCGGTCGGTGAGGCCGCCCGGCACTGCTCGCGGCCCGCAACGGATCGCACTGCGCGGCAGCGGGCGCGGCGCGCCGGACGAGTGAAGCGCGGCTGGGGATATATCTGTATTTAGTGCCCCTTGCCCGTTCTGAAACCTCCCGTACCGCACCACCCGGTGCCACGCCCCGTCGTCCGGCGACAGCCCGGGCGGGCGCGCCCCGGACGCCCTCCCGGGACGGGCGCGGGGCGCTGCGCGAGGCCCCATGACCGCGCTCGTCCTCTGCCACTTCGTCCTCGCCGCGTGCGCGCGCCCGCTCGTGCGCAGGCTGGGCACCCGCGCCTTCGTCGTCCTCGCGCTGCCCCCCGCCGCCACCACCTGCTGGGCGTTCGCCCAGTGGGACACGGTGGCCTCCGGCGCCTCGGTCACCTGGTCGTGGACCTGGATCCCCGCGTACGACGTCACCGTCGGGCTGCGCCTGGACGCGCTCGCCGAACTCATGGTGCTGCTCGCGGCCGGCGTCGGCACGCTCGTCCTGCTCTACTGCGCCTCGTACTTCACCGACGGCACCCCGCAACTCGCCGGATTCGCCGGGAACCTGCTCGCCTTCACCGGCGCCATGCTCGCCCTCGTCCTCACCGACGACCTGATCGCGCTCTATGTGTTCTGGGAGCTGACCACGGTCTTCTCCTACCTGCTGATCGGCTACGACAGCGAACAGCGGCACAGCCGCCGCTCGGCACTCCAGGCGCTCACCGTCACCACGTTCGGCGGACTCGCGATGCTGGTCGGCTTCCTGATCATCGGTCAGGCGGCGGGCACCTACCGGATCTCCGCGATCCTCGCCGATCCGCCGCCCACGAGCCTCGCGGTCTCCGTGGCCGTGGTCCTGATCCTGTGTGGCGCCCTGTCGAAGTCGGCGATCTGGCCGTTCAGCCTCTGGCTCCCGAACGCGATGGCCGCTCCCACCCCCGTCAGCGCCTATCTGCACGCCGCCGCCATGGTCAAGGCCGGTGTCTACCTGGTCGCCCGGCTCGCCCCCGGCTTCGCCGACGTACCCGTCTGGCGGCCCGTCGTGCTGGTCCTCGGCGCCGCGACCATGCTGCTCGGCGGCTGGCGGGCCCTGCGGCTCAACGACCTGAAACTCGTCCTCGCCTACGGCACCGTCAGCCAGCTCGGCTTCCTCACCCTGCTCGCCGGCGTGGGCAACCGCGACGCCGCCCTGGCCGCCGCCGTGATGATCCTCGGCCACGCCCTGTTCAAGGCACCGCTGTTCCTCGTCACCGGCATCGTCGACCACGCGGCCGGCACCCGCGACCTGCGCAGACTCTCCGGCGTCGGCCGGGCGCTGCCGTACGTCTGCGCGGTCGCCGTCACCGCCGCCGCGTCCATGGCCGCCCTGCCGCCGCTGCTCGGCTTCGCCGCGAAGGAGGCCGCCTTCGACGCACTGCTGCACGGCGACACCGCGGACCGCTGGGCGCTGGGCCTCACGGCGGCCGGGTCGATGCTGACCGTCGCGTACACCGCACGGTTCGTCTGGGGCGCGTTCTGGCGCAAGCCCCGTGTCGCCGACACCCCCGTCCACCGGGTCGGCCCGGCCTTCCTCGCCCCGCCCGCCGTGCTCGCGGCCTGCGGACTGGTGCTGGGCCCCGGCGTCGGGTGGACCGACCGGCTGCTCAGCGCGTACGCCGACACCTTCCCCGCCTCCGCCCACCCCTACCACCTCGCCCTCTGGCACGGCTGGGGCACCGCTCTGCTGCTCTCGGCCGTCGCCACGGCGGGCGGTGCGGTCCTCTTCGCCGCGCGCGGGGAAGTCACCCGGATCTCCCGGCGGATCGCCTGGCCGACCGCGGACAACGTCTTCGGCCATCTGCTGCTCGGCCTCGAACGGCTCTCCCTCCAGACCACCGGCTTCGTCCAGCGCGGCTCCCTCTCCGTCTACCTCGCCACCACCCTGCTCGTGATGCTCACCGGCCAGCTCGCGGTGCTCGGCGTGGACCGGCCCTGGCGCGGGGCCGCGGCCCCGCGCCTGTGGGACGTACCGCTGCAGGGCGCCGTCGCCCTGCTCACCTGCGCGGCGGCGCTGCTCTGTCTGACCGTCAGACGCCGGATGAAGGCCGTGGTGCTGGCCGGACTCACCGGCTACGGGACCGCGCTGCTCTTCGTCGTCCAGGGCGGACCGGACCTGGCGCTCACGCAGTTCTGCGTGGAGACCGTGTCGATGATCGTGTTCGTGCTGGTCCTGCGCCGGATGCCGGTGCACTTCCAGGAGTCGGTCAGCAGCTGGCGGCGTGCCGTGCGCATCCCGGTGGCACTGGCCGCGGCGGCCACGCTGAGCGTGGTGGTGTGGGTCGCGGCCGCCGCGCGCACCGCGGCGCCCGCCGGCGCCGCCATGGTCGAGGAGACCGCGCACCACGGCCTCAAGGACGTGGTCGCCACGATCCTCGTCGACCTGCGGGCCTGGGACACGATGGGGGAGTCCGCCGTCCTGGCCGCCGCCGCGATCGGCGTGACGAGCCTGATCTACCTGCACCGCCGGGCCGAGGGGGCCGGCGCACCGGCGGAGACCCGGGGACACACCGCCTGGTCGGTGACCACGACCCCGCTCACGGGCCTGCCGCACGGCGACGAGGGGGCCCCCGAGCGCGGCTGGCTGGCGGCCGGCGACACGCTCGCGCCCGAGCACCGCTCCATCGTCTTCGAGGTCGTGGCACGGCTGCTGTTCCACCCGATCCTGGTGCTCTCGGTGTATCTGCTGTTCTGCGCCGAGAACATGCCGGGCGGCGGATTCGTCGCCGGACTGGTCGCGGGGGTCGCGCTGATCACCCGCTACCTGGCGGGCGGCCGCTTCGAACTCGCCGAGGCCGCGCCCCTGCAGCCCGGACTCTTCACCGGCCTCGGCCTGTTCCTCTCCACCGGAGTGGCACTGCTCGGCCTCGCCGACGGAACGGTCCTGCACGCCTGGACCTACCACGGACACCTCCCGCTGATCGGCGACTTCCACTTCGGTACGCCGGTGATCTTCGACTGCGGGGTCTATCTCCTGGTCCTGGGCGTGGTCCTGGACATCGTGCGGGCCCTCGGCGCCAAGATCGACCGGCAGATCGAACGGGCCGCGGCGGCCGACCGGGCGGCGGCCGGACAGACAGGCGGAGCCCCGCCCGGACCCGCCACCGGACCGGCGCCCGAGACGGGAGGCACCGCCCCGTGACCGTCAGCGCCTCGCTCCTCGCCACCGCCGCGGTCCTGTGCGCGGTCGGCGGCATCCTCATGCTCACCCGGCCCCTCACCAGGATCCTGCTGGGCGCGGTGATCGCGGGGAACGGCATCAACCTGCTCGTCCTGTCCGCCACCGGCTCGGCCGGCCGTGAGCCTCTCCTCTACGGCGTCGACCTGGCCCGGGTCACCGACCCGCTGCCCCAGGCCATCGCCCTCACCGCGATCGTCATCACACTCGCCACCACCGCGTTCCTGCTCGCCATGGCCTACCGCAGCCACCAGCTGACCGGCACCGACGAGGTCCACGACGACCAGGAGGACCGGCGCATCGTGCTGCGCGCCGAGGTGCTGGGGGAGCGCGACGAACTGCGCGAGCGCTACCGGTCCGCATCCGACCGCACCGCCGAGGAACGCCGCCGTTACCGCGAGGAGCGCCGCCGTCTGCGGGCCAGACTCCGCGCCGACCGGGCCCTCCAGGCCCGCGGCCGGGACGCGACCGGCGACCTGTGGCACGACGTCCTGGGCGCGGACCCGGAGGACTACGCGGCGGCCCGGCCCACCGAACCGGGAACACCCGACGCACCCGACGCACCCGGACCCACTGACCCCGAAGCACCCGACGACCCGAACCGAGGAGACACCGGGTGAACGCACTCGTCCCGCTGCCGGTGCTGCTGCCCCTCTGCGCCACCGGCCTGAGCCTCGCCTTCGGCACCCGGCTCAAACAGTTCCAGCGCTTCATCAGCGTCGCCGTGCTCACCGCCGTACTCGGCCTCTCGGTCACCCTGATGATCGAGGCGGACATCGAAGGACCGCTCACCGTCCACCTCGGCGACTTCGCGCCGCCGCTCGGCATCACCCTGGTCGCCGACCGCCTCTCCGGACTGATGCTGACGGTCTCATCGGCCGTCACCCTGTGCGTCCTCGTCTACTCGCTCGGCCAGGGCATGGCCGACCGGGACGAGGAGACACCGGTGGCGGTCTTCCACCCCGCCTACCTGATCCTGGTCGCCGGCGTCTCGTGCACCTTCCTCGCCGGTGACCTGGTCAACCTGTACGTCGGCTTCGAGATCATGCTGGTCGCCAGCTTCGTCCTGCTCACGCTCGGCGGCACCGGTCCCCGGGTCCGGGCCGGCTCCACGTACGTGATCATCTCCCTGTTCTCCTCGATGCTCTTCCTCACCGCCATCGCCATGACGTACGCGGCCACCGGCACCGCCAACTTCGCCCAGCTGGCCGGCCGCCTCGCCGAACTCCCGCTGGGCGTCCAGACCCTGATCCAGGCGATGCTGCTGACCGTCTTCGCCATCAAGGCCGCCGTGTTCCCGCTCGCCGCCTGGCTCCCCGACTCCTACCCGACCGCGCCGGCCCCCGTGACCGCGGTCTTCGCCGGACTGCTCACCAAGGTCGGCGTCTACTGCATGCTGCGCACCGAGACCCTGCTCTTCCCCGGCAACCGGCTCGGCGACCTGCTGATGGCGGCCGCCCTCGCCTCGATGGTCGTCGGCATCCTGGGCGCCGTCGCCCAGACCGACCTGAAGCGGCTGCTCTCCTTCACCCTGATCAGCCACATCGGCTACATGGTGTTCGGCATCGGCCTCGCCACCAGGGAGGCGTACGGCGGCGCGATCGTCTACGTCGTCCACCACATCACCGTCCAGACGACGCTGTTCCTGGTGGCCGGGCTGATCGAACGGCGCGGCGGCACCACCGAGCTGACCCGGCTCGGCGGCATCGCCAAGGCCGCCCCGCTGCTCGCCGTCCTCTTCTTCGTCCCCGCGATGAACCTGGCCGGCATCCCGCCGCTCTCCGGATTCATCGGCAAGCTCGGACTCATGCGGGCCGGTGTCGCCGACGGCGGCGTCTGGGCCTGGATCCTCGTCATCGGATCGACGGCGACCAGCCTGCTCACCCTGTACGTGATGGCCAAGGTCTGGAACCTCGCGTTCTGGCGGGCCGCGCCTCCCGGCCAGGCCGCGGACGGCACGGTCCTGGAGTCCGACGACGACAGCGACGACGACGACAGCGACGAGGGCCCCGACCGGATGCCGGGCACCGGCGACGAGGGAGTCCGGCTGCGCCACGAGCCGGCCGGGCGCGCGGTCGCGGCCACCCTCCACGGCCGCGCCGTCACCACCACGACCAGGCTGCCGCACCTGATGACCTGGGCCACCGCGGCCACGGTCGCGCTCGGCCTCGCCTTCACCGTGTTCGCCGGACCACTGACCTCGTACACCGACCGCTCGGCCGCCGAACTCATCGCGCGCGTCCCCTACATCGAGGCGGTGCTCGGCCGGTGAAACGCCTGATCACGTTCCCCTACCGGAACAAGAACCTGCCCCCCTTCAGCGTGGAGTTCGGCAGTCGCCGGCCGCGCGTGCTCGACCTCCCGCTGATCGCCTGGCTCACCGTCATCTGGGTGCTGCTCTGGTCCAGCCTGAACTGGGCCAACGTACTGACCGGCGCCCTGGTCGCGGTCGCCGTCTGTCTGGCGTTCCCCCTGCCCCAGGTCGATCTGGGGCTGCGCCTGCACCCCTGGGGCATCCTGCGGCTGGCCGCCTATCTCCTCTACGACATGTACACCTCGGGCGTGAAGGTCACCCGGCAGATCTTCGGGGACCACCCGCACCGGGCCGCGGTCATCGCCGTGCCGCTGCGCTGCCGCTCGGACCTGATGCTCACGGCGACCGCCGTCGCCGTGTCGAACGTGCCGGGCGGGTCGGTCGTCGAGGTGCGCCGCGCCACCGCCACCGTCTTCGTGCACGTCCTCGACGCGGACCGGCCCGCCGAACTGGACGCCGCCCGGCGCTCCGTGTGGCGCCTGGAGGAGCTGACCGTACGGGCCTTCGGCACCCGCGACGAGATCGACCGGGTCGCCGGACCGCTGCCGCCCGCACCGCACACCGGCGAGCGGCCCGGAGAACGGGAGGAGGGCTCATGAGCGCGCCGGAGACCGTCGACCGGGTGCTGCTCACCGCGGCCGTCGTCCTGATCGTCCTCGCCGGGGCGGGGCTGCTGACCCGGATCTGGCGCGGGCCCTCGATGCTGGACCGGGCGATCTCCCTGGACGTCTGCGCGGCGCTCATCATCGCCGGGCTGGGCGCCAAGTCGGCCTTCGCCCGGGACCCGTTCTACTTCCCGATCATGCTGGTGCTGGCCTTCCTCGGCTTCACCGGTTCGGTCGGCATCGCACGCTTCATCGCGGTACGCGACCGGCCGCCGGGCCGCCCGCCGGCCGGCGGCGAGCAGCGGACCGACGAGGAGGCACCATGAGTCTCTGGCTCCAGATCGTCGACACGGCGGGCGCGGTCCTGCTGTTGACCGGGGCGGCGATCTGCCTGCTCGGCGTGATCGGCATGCTGCGGCTGCCGGACGTCCTGTCCCGCAGCCACGCGGCGACCAAGCCGCAGTCCCTCGGCATGCTGCTCGTGCTGGCCGGGGTCGCACTCCGGCTGCGCAGCGGCATGGACCTCGCGACGCTGGCGCTGATCGGCTTCTTCCAGCTGATGACCGGTCCGGTGGCCGCGCACCTGGTCGCGCGCTCCGCGTACCGGACCGGCCAGATCGACCACGGCGAGCTGCTCTTCGACGAACTGGACGAACAGCTCACCGAGGAGGGCTGACCGCGCCGGCCCGTTGAGCCCCTCCCGGGCCGGTCAGAACTCCTGGCGTGCGGCGCTGCGGCCGGCCGCGGACAGGAGCGAACCGATCGCGATCCCGATGACGAGGTACAGCGCGGCCGAGCCGATCCTGGCGTCCAGCGGGGCGGACGTGGTGAAGGGCAGCAGCACCATCACGGCGGTGGCGAGCGTGACGATCCAGACGAAGAACGTGCCCGGCTGCGGTGTCGCCAGCATCAGCAGGTGCAGCAGCGCCGTGGCCACCAGGGCGGCGAGCGCCGCCCCCATGGCCAGCACCCCCGTCGACGCGTCACCCATCGCCCCGTCACCCTCGGGCGCGAAGACCGGGATCCCCAGCACACCCCGGATCAGCAGCAGCCCGACGACGGCGGTGAGCGCGGCGACGAGCGCGGTCATGGCGCCGCCCGCCCACAGCCGCCCGGCATCGACACGGGGCCGCCGGTGCGGGGGCGTGTGCTGCGACGGGACGTACCCGGTCTGCCGGGTCTGCTGCGTCCGCCACTCGTAACCGTCCTGTGGGTCCATGACCGGACCTCTCCCCTCGATCGACCGAATTCCGATCGTCGGACGGCCCCCGGGCGACGGCGACCGGGCGCGGGCCGTACGGGTGACGCCCCGTCGGCTGCCGGCCCGGCCGGATCGCTACGGCCGCCGGTCGTCGGCCCCGGCCGTCAGCAGCGCCTCGATCGTGCCTTCCTGGAGCGGATGCGGGGACTGGGCGCCGAGCCGTGCGTACAGCCGGTGCCAGGCGGCTTCGTCGTCCACCGGCAGGTGCTCGTGGACCAGCTCCGCCACCTTCGCCACCGCCTTGGCCACCGCCCGCGGGGCGTCCGTCCGATGGCGGGCGTCGCCGAGGTACTGCAGGACGCACGGGCCCTGTCCGGCGACGGATATCAGGTCGTCGGCGGTGACCGAGCCCTCCTCCAGCATCCGGTCCAGCTGGTCGATGGCGCCGTCAGGCGTGCTCCCGTAGCTGATCCCGGACCGCAGGATCCCGCGCGCGACCACCGGGTCCTCGCTCCGGCACACGGTCCGGTGGCGGCGGTCACGCGCTGCCGCCCCGGCATGCCGGGCCAGCACCTCCCGGGGAGTCGACATGCGGTTGACGATCTGGGGCCAGTGCTCGAAGGGCTCGCGGGCGTGTTCCGACTCCAGCTCCGGCCAGTCGGTCTCCCAGTCGTCGAAGAGCCGCATCAGCTGCGCCGTGTCCGTGGGACCCGAGCTCCGGCCCACCCGGCGCAGCCGGGCGGCCAGCTTCGGCGTGGTGAACTCCCGCTGCGCACGCGCACGGAGCGCGGCCCCGGGGTCGGAGGCCGTCAGCGCCTTGGTGCAGATACGGGTGACGGCGGGGGAGACCCGGCCGGTGGCCAGGAGCGCGGTCAGCCGGGCCGGACCGCCCGCCCGCAGCAGCGCCAGGCAGCCCGTCAGGTGTTCCTGGGCCTTGAACCTCTTCTGGCCGGGCCCGCCGAACGCCGCCTCGATCAGTTCCGGTTCACGCGCCTGGAGGCATTCGTGATGGACGAGGGAGGAGATCTCCGCCGCCCGCGGGGCGAGATCCACCGCGGGGTCGGTGAGGGCCTCCCGCCGCTGATCCGGACCCACGCCGGCCCAGGTGTTCACCACCCTCAGATGGATCTCCTGATCCTTCGGCGCCAGCAGGGGCAGGGCGGTCCGCTCGTCCATGTCCACGCTGCGGGCCAGGACGAGCAGCGCGTCGCGGTCGCCGACGGCCACGAGATGACGCAGCACCCCCGGCGGGGTGCCGTGGCGCACGGCGACCACGTACTGGGCGAGCAGCACGCCCGTGCCGGCGGGCAGCGCGGGCATGACGAGCCCGAGGACGGCACTGTCGGCCCGCCGCAGCACCTCACCGGCCGGCCACCACCACGTCGCGTCGAACAGTTCGTCCGCCGCCGTCCGGTTGCGGCTGCGGCGCGAGAACATCCACTCGTTCTCCAGCTCACGGGCCGGCAGCAGCGAGCCGGGATCGGGCTCGACGGACCCGGCCAGTTCGACCAGTTGGGGCCAGGTGATGTCCGGCCGGTCCGATGCGGGGCGGCACGTCCGCTCCGCCGCCGTCAGAAGCCGGAGCCAGGCCCGCCGGTCGGTGCCCAGCGCGTCGGCCAGCAGGGTCCGCAGCGCGTCCTCGAAGGCGTGACGGACGCGGCTCGGCTGCCACCGCACCCGGACCGGCATCGACAGACGGGCCGGCAGCACCTCCAGGATGTCGGCGGCCGTGACGACGCCGCCCAGGTAGAACGGGGACAGCCAGGTGGCGATGTTCGAGGCACTGCGGTGGCGCGGCAGGCCGCGGCTCGCGGCGTCCGTGTCGCCGCGCAGCCGCTCCAGGACCTCCGCCCGGCCGGACACCGGCACCGGGCGGGGGCCGCGCGGCGCGTTCTCGGGAAATCCGCAGTCCAGCCAGGACGCGACCAGCCAGTCCGGGCACCCCGTCGCCCGCGGCCAGTGGGTGCTGTGTGTGCCGCCGAGGAACCGGACGACCTCCGGATCCCGGGGTGCCGGGGCCGGCACCCCGCTCCCGTCCGCCGCCAGGCGCCGCAAGAGATCGATGGCGGCCACGGCGGAGCGCTCGACCGCACTGAACGGGGCCCAGTGCACGCCGCGGCTCCGATCGGTGAGCCCGGCCTCCGACGCCGGCGCCGGGCCGTCGCCTCCCGGCCCTGCCGCTGCTGGTTCCGTCGCCCCTGTGATCACCATGAGGAAAGTTCAGCACACGGCTCTGACAACGAAGCGCCGCACGGTCCGGACGGCAGGTCAAAGGCCCTAGGTACCACGGATGTTGGAGAGGCCGAGGCCCAGGCCTCTGCCGTGCCGGTGCGCCAGTCCGTCCTCCATCACCCGGGCGAGCAGGGCGAGGGCCTCCACCACCTTCGTCCGGTCCTCACCGAGCCCGGACAGCAGTTCGGCCTCGGTGGTGACCTGGCGCGGGAAGATCTGGTCGATCGCCCGCTTCCCCGAATCGGTGATCGTCACGAGCGCGGCGCGCCGGTCGGCGGGGTTCGGAGTGCGTTCGATGTGACCGCGCTTCTCCAGCTTGGCCAGCGTCTTGCTGACCCCGGCACGTGACATTCCCATGTTGTCGGCCAGCCGGCGGGCGATGGCCGGCTCCGTCGCGTACCGCAGCGGAATGAGCAGGTCGGCCTCGGGTGCGGTGAGCGGAGCGCCCTCGTAGAGCGGCTCCACCGCGCGCTCGAAGAGCGCGGACACCTGCTTGACGAGGGCCACGACCTCCATGGCGGAGGCGTCGAGCCCGGCATTGTGGCGGACCCAGTCGTCGCGGACACCATCGGGATGGGACTGCACCAGCACTCCTTTGTTAACCAGTGAACCATCGGTTACCTTTTCCTCATGCTATCTCCTTCCTCCGCCTCCGACGAGGCGGCGTCCCGGGCTGCCCGGGCCCGGCCGGCCCCGTCCGCCCCGCCCGTGTCGCCGGGGCAGGTCTCCGCCCTGATCGCCGTGCTGGGTGCGCTGACCGCCGTGGCCCCGCTCGCCACCGACATGTACGTGCCCGGTTTCCCCTCCATGGGGGAAACGCTGCACGCGAGCAGTTCGGCCGTGCAGCTCACCCTGACCGCGTTCCTGGTCGGCATGGTGGTGGGCCAGCTGCTGATCGGCCCGATGAGCGACGGCTGGGGCCGTCGCCGGCTCCTGCTCTCCGGAGCGGCGGGCTTCGTCCTCTTCTCCCTGCTGTGTGCCGTCGCGCCGAACGTCGAACTGCTCACCGCGGCCCGCTTCCTCCAGGGATTCGCGGGCGCGGCCGGCATGGTGCTCGCCCGCGCGGTGATCACCGACTGCTTCCGCGGAGCGGACGTACCCCGCTACTTCGCGCTGCTCTCCCAGATCCTCGGCATCGCGCCGATCGCCGCCCCCGTCGTCGGTGGCGCGGTCCTGTCGCTGTCGACCTGGCGTGCCGTCTTCGTCGTCCTCGCAGTCCTCGGCGCGCTGCTGCTGATCGCCGTACTGAAGAAGGTCCCCGAGACGCTGCCGCCCGAACGCCGGCACAGCGGAGGCCTCGTGGGCACCTTCCGCACCATGGGCACGCTGCTCGGCCACCGCGCCTTCATGGGGTACGTCCTCGTGCTCGGCTTCACCTCGGCGGCACTGTTCGCCTACATCAGCGGCTCCAGCTTCGTCTTCCAGAACGTGCACGGCGTATCGGCCACCGGCTACTCGCTGATCTTCGCGTCGAACGCCGTGGGCATGCTGATCGCCGGAGTCACCTTCGCGCGGCTCTCCGTACGGGTCCGGCTGAACACGCTCCTGATCGCGGGGCTCGCCGTCTCGGGCACCGGGGCCGTCGCGCTGCTGGTCCTGCCCGCGCTGACGGGGGAGCACCTGGCCGTCACCTGGATCTGCCTCTTCGTCGCCATCTCCGGCATCGCGGTGATCTTCCCCTCGACGATGAGCATCGGCCAGAACCTGGGCCGCGGCGCACCGGGTGCGGCGTCGGCGCTCATCGGCGGCCTCCAGTTCCTCTTCGGCGCCGTGGCCTCACCGCTCGTCGGCCTCTTCGGCGAGGACAGCGCGACCCCCATGGCGGCCGTCATCGTCATCTCGCTGGCCCTGGCGGGCGTCGCCCTGGTCCTGCTCGCCCGGCCCTGGCTGAGCCACGGCGAGGTCACCGCCGAACCGGCCGGGAGCGGCAAGCACTGAAGGACCGCGGCGGCTCCGGCACCCCGTCGCGCGGTCACACCGTGCCCTGTCCGTGACCACGGGCCTCCCGTACGCTCTGCCGGACGACCGACGAGGGCGCGCGGGAGGAACCGGTGGACGACAGCCGCATGAGGGCACGGGAGTCGGGCATCCCCCTGACCGGCGAACCCGGTCCGTGGAACGCGATCACGGACGTCCCCGGTGTCGAGGTCGGGTACGTGACCCTGTGCGAGGGCGACGACGTACGCACCGGAGTGACCGCGCTCCTGCCGCGCGGCCGGGACGGCGTGGGCACCCCGTGCGCGGCCGGCTGGCACTCGTTCAACGGCAACGGCGAGATGACCGGCACCGCCTGGATCGAGGAGAGCGGCGCGCTCGCGGTGCCGGTGCTCATCACCAACACCTACGCGGTCGGCCCGGTGCACCGCGGTGTCATCGAGTGGGTACGGGCCAACTGCCGCGGCATGGCGCCCGAATGGCTGCTGCCCGTGGTCACCGAGACCTGGGACGGCCACCTCAACGACATCCACGGCACGGCCGTGGAGCCCCGCCACGCGGCGGACGCCATCGAGGCGGCCGCCACCGGTCCGGTCGAGGAGGGCTGCGTCGGCGGCGGTACGGGCATGCGCTGCTACGGCTTCAAGGGCGGCTCGGGCACGGCCTCGCGGGTGGTGGAGTACGGCGAGGACCGCTATACCGTCGGCGCCTTCGTGCAGGCCAACTTCGGCGCACGGCGCGAACTGGTGGTGGCCGGCGTGCCGGTGGGCCGCGAACTGCCCGTCGCGCCCGCCCCGGTGCCCGAAGGTGAACCCCAAGTCCCGCCCGGGGCGGGCTCGGTGATCGTCGTCGTGGCCACCGACGCACCCCTGCTGCCCGGCCAGTGCAAGGCGCTGGCCCGGCGGGCCACCCTCGGCCTCGCCCGCACCGGCACCACCGGGAGCCATTTCTCCGGCGACATCTTCCTGGCCTTTTCCACCGCCAACGCGGGCGCCCTGACCAGCACCTTCCCGGAGAACGACGGCAGCGCCCCGTACGAGTCGCTGCGCTTCGTGCCGTGGGGGCGGATGGACGCCTTCTACGGCGCGGTGGTCGAGTCGGTGGAGGAGGCCGTCCTCAATGTGCTCACCGGCGCGCACTCGATGACCGGCCGGGCCGGCCACCACGTCCCGGCGCTGCCCCTGGACCGGGTCGCCGGACTGCTCGCCGCACGAGGCGTGGTGGCGTAGGACGGCCGGCGGTCCGGTGCGATCCGTCAGCGGCGGAGCCGGGCGTTGAGCCGGGCGGCCTCGCGTGTCAGGTGGTCGCGCTCGGCGACGTTGGACGCCTGGTGGGCCGCCTCGGCGTACAGCCGGGCCGCCCTCGGCAGGTCGCCGTCGCGCTCGTGGAGGTACGCCGCCACCGCGGTGTGGCGCGGCAGCGCGGGGTCGACCGCGGCGAGCGCCGCCAGGCCGGCGCGCGGCCCGTCGGCCTCCCCGACGGCGACCGCGCGGTTGAGCCGGACGACCGGGCTGTCGGTCAGGCGGGCGAGCTCGTCGTACCACTCGACGATCTGCACCCAGTCGGTCTCCCCGGTGCTGCGCGCGTCGGCGTGGAGTGCCGCGATGGCTGCCTGGGCCTGGAACTCGCCCAGCCGGTCACGGGCCAGGGCCGCCTGGAGGATGCCGATCCCCTCGGCGATCGACACGGTGTCCCACCGGCCGCGGTCCTGCTCGGCGAGCGGCACCAGACTGCCGTCGGGCGCGGTCCGCGCCGCGCGCCGGGCGTGGTGGAGCAGCATCAGCGCGAGCAGCCCCGCCACCTCGGGATGGTCGATCGCGGCCGCGAGCTGCCGGGTGAGCCGGATGGCCTCGGCGGCGAGGTCGACGTCGCCGGAGTAGCCCTCGTTGAAGACCAGATAGAGGACGCGCAGCACGGTCGAGACATCGCCCGGCCGGTCGAACCGCACGTCGGAGACGGTCCGCTTGGCCCGGCTGATGCGCTGCGCCATGGTCGGCTCGGGCACCAGATAGGCCGCCGCGATCTGGCGGGTGGTGAGCCCGCCGACGGCGCGCAGGGTGAGTGCGACCGCGGACGACGGCGTCAGCGACGGGTGCGCGCACAGGAAGTACAGCTGGAGGGTGTCGTCCGCGGCGGGCGCGGGGCCGGGCAGCGGTTCCTCCTCCACCCGGTCCTCACGCCGCCGGCGTGCGGTGTCGGCGCGGGTCGCGTCGAGGAACTTGCGCCACGCCACGGTGACCAGCCAGGCCTTGGGGTCGCGGGGCTGTTCGGCGGGCCGGACGCGGAACGCCTCGACGAGAGCGTCCTGCACGGCGTCCTCGGCCGCCGCGAAATCCGCACCGCGGCGGACGAGGATCCCGAGCACGCTCGGCGTGAGGCTCCGCAGGAGAGCCTCGTTCATCGGTGGGGGCACTCCTCGACGGTGGGCGACGGGGCCAGGAACGGGCGCAGCTCCAGCCACTCGTGGATCGGCTTGCCGCCCGCCCCCGGGGCGGCCGACAGCTCCCCGGCCAGTTCGACGGCGCGCTCATGGCTGTCCACGTCGATGATCATCCAGCCGGCGATGACGTCCTTGGTCTCGGCGAACGGCCCGTCGGTCACCGGCGGCCGCCCCTCGCCGTCGTAGCGGACCCACTCGCCCTCCGGGGCCAGTGCCTGGCCGCCGACGAACTCGCCGGACTCCTCCAGTCGGGCCGCGAAGTCGTTCATGTACTGCAGGTGGGCCGTGATCTCCTCCGGCGTCCACTGGTCCATGGGGGTGTCGTTGACCGCTGCCGGGGCGCCGCGGTAGTGCTTGAGAAGCAGGTACTTCGCCATGGTGGTCCTCCTCGCCGGTGCGGCCCTTGCGGCCGCGTTCAGTACGGGGACGGAGCCGGTCACCGGTTCTCGACATCGTCGCCCGCTCTTCTTCAGTTCTTTCTTCGGCTTCTTCCTCGGTGCCTTCCCGGCCCTCCGTCGACGAGCTTAGGAGCCACCGGCGGAGCCGGTGCCGGGGACCAGCCGGGGGACGAGCCGTACGTACGCGATCATGCCGATGACCTCGACGAGGGTCTGCGTCACCACGACGGCGGCGGCCGCCGACAGCCGGTCGGGCAGCGCGAGGGCCAGCGGCAGCACGACCAGGGAGTTACGGGTCGCCCCGGTGAAGACGACCGCCCGGGAGGCGGCGGTGTCCAGCCGGAACAGCCGGGCGACGGCCTTGCCGGCGAAGGCCATGACGACCAGGAAGGCGGCGTAGAACGGGAGGACCGCCGCGATGCCGCCCAGCCCGTCGCCGAGCCCGGGGACCTGGGAGGCGACCACGACGAACAGCGTGGCGGCCATCAGCGGGACCATCGCGGTGCTCGCGGCGTCGGCGGCCCGCCGCCCGGCCGGACGGCGGGCCGCCCACGCCTGGACCGCCCAGGCCAGCGCCAGCGGGACGACGATCAGCACGGCGAACGCCTCGGCGAACGGACCGGCCCCGACGACGCCGGCCAGGTCCGCCCCCATGAACAGGTACAGGAACCCCGGCAGCAGCAGCATCTGCGCGACCAGCAGCAGCGGGGTCGCGGCCAGCAGCCGCCGGCCGGAGCCGCCCGCCAGCCCGCTGAACACGATCACGTAGTCCACGCACGGGCACAGCAGCACCAGCAGGACCCCGAGCCGGACGGCCCTGTCGTCGGGCAGGAACGCGAACATCGCCGCGACCACCAGGGGCACCACGACGAAGTTCACCACCAGCGCGGCGGACAGGAACCGCCCGTCGCGCAGGGAACGGAGCAGCTCGGCGGCCGGGACCTGGAGGAACGTCACGAACAGCAGCGCACCGAGCACCGGATTGATCGCGTGCTCCAGACCGGGCCCGGCTCCGGGCGCCGCCCGGCCCACGAGGGCACCGGCCGCCATGGCGCCCAGGTACACCGCGATCTGGTGCCGCTCCATCCACTCCACCGGACCCGCCGGCTCCTGCGACACCCGCTGCTCCCTCGCTGCGCACACCGGCCACCCGCGCGATGTCCGTGGTGTCCGCCATCCTCACAGGTCCGGCCCGACCCCCGTCCACAAGGCAGCCGGACATCCGGGGCGGTCCTGTCTACAGTGGGAGCGCGTACCAGGAGATACCTGGCATTTACGGACGAATCAGAGGAACCCTCTCATGAGCCTGAGCATCCGCAACCAGATCCCCGGCACGGTCACCGCCGTCACCGCGGGCGAGGCCATGGCCACGGTGAAGGTCCGGCTCACGGGCGGCCAGGACATCACGGCCGCGATCACCCGCGAGGCCGTGACGGACCTCGGCCTCGCGGAGGGGACGCCGGTCCGCACGCTGATCAAGTCCACCGAGGTCGCCCTGGCCACCGGCGCCGTCGAGGGGCTGAGCATCCGCAACCGGATCCCCGGCACCGTCACCGGCGTCACGGCCGGCGGCGCCATGGCGAGCGTCAAGGTGTCGGTCGAGGGCGGCGAGCTCACCGCCGCGATCACGAGGGACGCGGTCACCGATCTCGGTATCACCGCCGGGACGGCCGTGGTCGCCCTGGTCAAGTCCACCGAGATCTCCCTGGGCGCCGGCTGACCCTTACCGCGGCCACCCGTCCGGCCCGGCCCGGCCCGCGGCTGCCCGGCGGGGACTGCGAGGCGATATCCGTTCCCTACCTGGCTTCCGGGGTCCGGGAGAAGGCCTCCCGCCGCATCCGATCACCCTCGCCCCCGGGCCGGGGATCGCTCAGCGGGTCCTCGCCGTACAGGTCCTGGACCCAGTTGTCCTGGTAGACGGTGTCGAGGTAGCGCTCCCCGAGGTCCGGCGCGACCGCCACGGCGGTGAGGTCCTGCCCCGCCTCGTGTTCCGCCAGCCAGCCGGTCGCACCGCTCGCCACGGTGCCGGTGGAGCCGCCGAAGAGGAAGCCGTGCCGGGCCAGGCGGCGGCAGGCCCGGATGGCGTCCGCCTCCTCGACCCGCACGACCTCGTCCACGTACGACTCGTCCAGCAGCGGCGGGCGCATGCTCATGCCCAGGCCCGGAATCATCCGGCGGCCCGGGGGACCGCCGAACGCCACCGAGCCCACGCTGTCCACGGCGACGATCCGCACCGGCCGGTGCCAGGTCCGGAAGAAGCGCGCACAGCCCATCAGCGTTCCGGTGGTCCCCGCGCCGACGAACAGGACGTCCAGCTCGGGGAACGAGCGGGCGATCTGCGGGGCGGTCGTGAGGTAGTGCGCCCTCCAGTTGGCCGGGTTGGAGTACTGGCTCAGCCACACGCAGCGGTCGTCGTCGGCGCACATGCGCCGTACGTACTCCATCCGCGCGCCGAGGAAGCCTCCGTTGGCCTCCTGCCCGGACACCACGTGCACCTCACTGCCCAGTGCCTCCATCATCAGCCGCGTCGCGAGGTTGCAGCGGGAGTCCGTGACGCAGACGAAGCGGTATCCCTTGCTCGCCGCGATCATGCTCAGCGCCACACCGAGATTGCCGGACGAGGACTCCACCAGGACCGAATCGGCGGTGAGGGACCCGTCGCGTTCGGCCGAGGCCACCATCTCGGCGGCCGCCTTCAGTTTGATCGAGCCCGCGAAGTTGAAACCCTCGCACTTGAGGAGCAGCGGCTGCCCGAAGACCGACCGCACGTCGACATAGAGCTCCTCCTCGTTGAATGCCTGAGGAACGGATATGACCGACATGACGTACTCCTCTTCGGGGGACTGGTGCCTGTGCCGGGGGACCGGCCGGTGCTGTCATCCGTAACGGCTCCGTTCGCGGAAGAAGTCGTCGATGATCTGCAGTCGGCCCGCGCGGGCCACCTCGTCGTAGACGTAGCTTCCGACCGCGAGATCGAGCACGCCGAGGCCGAAGGGGGAGAAGACCGCGGGGCGGTCCGCCGGCACGTCCACCAGGCCCGTCATCACGTCGTCCAGCGTGCCGTGCACGAAGTCCCGGTTCCCGGTGAGCTGTTCGGTCAGATGGGGTGAGGTCGAGGCCCGGAGGCAGTGTTCGATGTCGTCCACGATGTTGGTCGAGGCGAGCAGGACCTGGGGGGCGAGGTCGCGCAGCGACACGTGCAGGACCACGGGGTTGTGGTCGAACCATGCCGGGTCGCTGACATGCGGCCGTCCCGCAACGGTCGCGAAGACCACCAGGTCGCTGGTGCGGATCAGCGCCTCGGGGCCGCTGTGCACGGTGACGCGGGCCGCGCTGCCGGACTGCTCCGCGTACAGCCGGAATCCGGCGGCACTGCCCGGGGAGACGTCGTACACCCCGATGTCGTCGAACGACCAGCCGGAGCCCTGGAGATAGGTGTGGATGTACCGGGCGATCAGGCCCGTGCCGAAGAACCCGACGCGGGTCGGGCGCGGGCGGTCCCGGCTGAGCCGGTCGGCCGCCGAGGCCGCCGAGGCGGCCGTTCTGCTCGCGCTGATGATCGAGCTCTCCAGGCACGCGAACGGGTACCCCGTGACGGGGTCGTTGAGGATCAGCACGGCGGAGGCCCGCGGCACTCCGGACCCGATGTTCGCAGGGAAGCTGGAGATCCACTTCAGCCCGTCCACCCGCGAGTCCCCGTCGGACACCCGGCCGGACTCCCTGCCGAGGGAGGCGGGCAGGGCGATCATCCGAGCGTCGGGGCGGTCCGGGAAGCGGAGGAACGAGGAGGGCGGGTTCACCGTCCTGCCCGCTCCGTGCAGCCGGTAGGTGGCCTCCACGACCTCCACGATCTCCTTCTCGCGCCCCTCCAGGGCATCTTGGACCTGACCACCGGGAATCACGGCGAACGGAGGAACGGTGATCCCGTCGGAGGAGGCGGAGGAAGAGGACGCGGAGGAGGCAGCGGGGACGGAGGAGACGGTGGAGTCGGGAGAGGCAGCCGCGTGGGCATGGCCGGTGTTCATCGCAGCCCCGCCCCCGTCGCAGCGCCCGCCACCGGCGGACAGGTGTCGAGCCGGGTCGGTGCGGCCATCGCGACGACCACGTCGCGCGGCCCCTCGTACGCCTCCCTGCTGTGCGCGGTCCGCACGTTGTCGACGAGCAGCAGGTCACCCGCGCGCCACGGCAGACGTACGGTGTGCGCCTGGTAGGCCGCGCCGATGAGCCGGACGGTGTCCTCGTCGATGGTTCCGCCGTCGCCGTAACGGGTGTTGAACGGCAGGCCGTCGGCTCCGTACTCGTCGACCAGGTACGCGCGGACCTCGGGGTCGAGGGTCCACTCGTTCAGGAAGGCGATCTGGTTGAACCAGCAACGCCGTCCGCCGGCCGGGTGCCGGACGACGGCACTGCGGTGCTGGGTGGTGCGCAGAGCGCCGTCGGGCTGCCAGGCCCAGTCGATGGCGTGGTCGCGGCAGTACTCCTCCACGGCGTACCGGTCGTCGGTGCCGAAGGCGTCGGCCACGGTGGCCCCGATCTCGCCGTTGTAACTGCGGGTCAGCAGCCAGCCCGTCCGCTCGAAGCGTTCGGCCGGGCCACGGGGCAGCGAGTCGAGGACGGCCGACGCGTCGGCGAGGCAGACGGCTCCGCCGGAGGTGGGCTCGGCGAGGCAGGCGAAGAGCATCAGGCCGGGGAAATCGAGGGTGTAACTCAGCTCGTGGTGCATGCACATGGGCTGGTTCGACGGCCAGGCGGAGGGGGAGTGCACACCCGGCGCGTAGGTCTCCCGCGCCGCGAACGCCTCTCTCTCCCGCACCGGTTCGACGGCCAGCTGACGCAGGACCGCCTCGACGCCGGACGCGTCGCGCAGCCCCAGTCCGCGGACCAGGACCGCACCGTGTTCCTCCAGCGCGGACCGCAGCCCGTCCCGGTTCCGGGACACCCAGCCGGCGGTGTCGTCGCCGTCCGGCACCCGCAGCATCACGGGTGCGCCGGGCGGCGGTTCCAGGCCGTGCGGTGAGGTGGTCGGGTCGGCTGTCTCGATGGCAGACATCTGGCTCTCTCCTCGTGGTGGTGGTCGGTTCACGGTGTGGTGCGTCGGTCGATCAGTGCGGCCAGTTCGGTGAGTACGGGGTGACGGACGAGGTCCTTGAGCGAGACCTCACGGTCCAGGGCGACCGCCACCGAGACCGCCGACAGCGAAGTGCCGCCGCGGTCGAAGAAGTTGTCCCGCCGTCCCACCCGGTCGCGCGGCACGCCGAGGACCGCGGCCCAGACCCCGGCCAGCCGCTCCTCGGTGGGGGTGCTGGGGGCGTCATCGCCGCGGGTGCCGGTGGCGGCGGGCCGTCCGGCGAGCGCGGTCAGCCGCGCGCGGTCGGTCTTGCCGTTGGGGGTCAGCGGCAGGGAGTCCCGCCGGCGGACGTCGGACGGCACCATGTGCGCCGGCAGGATGTCCGCAAGCCGCTCCCGGACGGCGTCCGGGCGCATCGGATAGGCCAGGGTGCAGAAGGCGGTCAGGTGCCGGCCGGGCCCGGCGTCCTCCACGACCACCACCGCGGCGTCCCGCACACCCGGCACACGCAGCAGCGCGTTCTCGATCTCGCCGATCTCGATCCGGAACCCGCGGACCTTCACCTGGCCGTCCCGGCGGCCGAGGAACTCCAGCTGCCCGTCGGGCAGCCAGCGCCCGAAGTCCCCGCCGAGATGCAGGCGTTCGCCGGGGCGGTGGGGGTCCGGCAGGAAGGCCGCCCGGGTCCGCTCCTCGTCGTTGATGTACCCGCGGCCGACACAGATCCCCGAGAAGGCGATCGCACCGGGGGCGCCCAGCGGCACCGGGGCGAGGTGCTCGTCCACGAGGTAGATCCGCACGTTGCCGACCGGACGGCCCAGCGGCACCACGTCGGTGTCCGGCGGGCCTTCCAGGACGGCGTGGTTGGTGTCGTCGGACGTCTCGGTCAGCCCGTAGGCGTTGACCAGCCGGACCCCTGGCCGGACCCCGAACCAGCGCTGGACGAGATCCTTCCGCAGCGCCTCGCCGGTGACCGATACGCAGCGCAGAGCGGGCAGTTCGCGGGGGTGCCGCTCCAGGAAGGACAGCACGGCGTCGAGGTAGGACGGCACCACCTGGAGCACCGTGGCCCCGCCCCCGGCCAGGGTGTCGAGGAACCGCCGGACGTCCAGGACCGTCTCCTGGCCGATGACCAGGGTGCGGCCGCCGGTCAGCAACGGGGCGAGGAACTGCCACAGGGAGATGTCGAAGCACTGCGGCGCGGTCTGCGCGACGACGTCCTCCTGGCCCAGACCGAGGTCGTCGATCTTCGCATAGAGGTGGTTGAGCAGTCCGCCGTGCTCGCACATCGCGCCCTTGGGCTCGCCGGTGGACCCGGAGGTGAAGAAGACGTACGCGAGCGCGCCGGAGCCGACCGGGACACCGGGGTCGCTGTCGTCGCCGCCCTCCGCGCACACCCGGTCCAGGGGCAGCGACCGGACGGCCGGCGCGCGGTCCCCGGCGCCGCCGAGCGCGGCGGTGGTGCCGGGCCCGGTCAGCGCCAGGGCGCAGCCGGCGCGGCCGAGCATGCCGGCGACCCGGGCGGGCGGGTAGTGGGGATCGACGGGCAGATAGGCGCCGCCCGCCTTGAGGATGCCGAGGACGCCCGCCACCCACTCCAGGGTCCGCTCGCTCACCACGGCGACGACGTCCTCACGGCCCAGACCGGCGTCGAGCAGCGCGTGTGCCACCCGGTTGGCCCGGCTGTTCAGCTCCCGGTACGTCCACCGCCGGCCGTCCTGAACGGCCGCGACGGCGTCCGGGCGGGCGCGCACGCGCTCCTCGAACACCGCGTGGCAGGGCAGGCCGGGCAGTTCGCGGCGAGCTCCGGCGAGTCCGTCGATCTGGTACCGGATCTCGTCGTGCGACAACAGGCTCTGCCCGGCGTGCTCAGCGTCCGGACCGGCGGCCATCAGCCGGAGCGCGGTGAGGTGGTAGCCGAGGATTCTGGTGGCGCACTCCTCGTCGATGACGTCGGTGCGGTACCGCAGCCCGATGACGGTCCGCCCGCCCGGCCGGGCGGCCGTTAGGCGGAGCACGGCGGTGTCCCGTACGGACTCCGCGTCACCCGTCGGGTCGAACACCGCCTCGGGGGCGGCGGCGGGGAGGCCCAGCTCGTCCCGGAGCGCGCCGACGGCGAACTCCCGGTGCGCCAGCAGCTCCTGCTCGGTGGCCGCCGCGTGCAGCAGCAGCGCCCGCCACGAGGTGCCGTCGGCCGTCAGCCGGCAGGGCAGCGGTTCCGGGTGCGCGGCGGTGACATAGCCGGTGGTCACGGCGGATTCACCGGACAACGCCGCGAGCACCTTGGCGTGAGCGGCCAGGACGAGGGCGGTGACACCCACGCCGGCGGATGCCGCCAGCGCGTCCATCTGCTCGACGAGGGGTGCGGGGAGCGTCGCCCCGACCACCGAGGTGCCCGGCACCGGGGTGCGCGTCCAGCGGGGCACCGAGGTGGTCCCGCCGGCGGTGAGCACATCGCGCCAGTACTCCGCGTCGGACCGTGCGTGCGTGTTCATCGCGTCGCCTCCATGTCCCGGGCGCTGCCCGCCCGCATCGGACGGGCCGGGTTCCCGCCCCAGGAGGCGCCCGGCGGAACGGTCTCGCCCTTCATCAGGAACGAGTCCGGGGCGAGCACCGCCCCGTCCCCGATCGTCACGCCGTAGTGCACGAACGCCCCGACCCCGAGCGTGCAGCGGGAACCGACCGCGGACCGGTCGGACTTGAAGGTGCCGTCCTCCTGCGAGTGGCACTGCACGACGCTGCCGGCGTTGAGGGTGACGTCGTCGCCGAGGGTGACCATCGTGCGCTCCGTCAGGTAGCAGCCGTCGTCGAAGAGCCTGCGGCCGGTCCGGACACCCAGCAGACGCCAGATGACGCTCTTGAAGGGCGTCCCGTTGAAGATCTGGAGATACGTCTCCGACGGCACCTTCCAGAACCGCTCCCGCTGCCAGAAGCGGCGGTCGTAGATCGAGCAGAACAGCGGGCCCGGCGGGTGGCGGCGGACGACCGCGCGTTCCACCAGGACGAAGTACACGGCGCTCACGACCATGACGAGCACATTGCCCAGCGCGACCGCCTCGGCGCCGATCGAGGTGTAGAGCTCCGCGGTCCCCGACACGACCAGGGTGACCACGAACGCGTAGAACCACCGTGCCAGCAGGTACAGCCCCATCGACGCGGCGTTGTGCCGGTTCTTGGCGGCGAGGCCGCTGCGCAGAGTCTCGCCGCTCTTCATCAGGTCGAAGCTGCTGTCACGCCGGACCGAGCGGGGGATCTCGAAGCTGGGCGAGCCCAGCAGGCCGACGTTCTCCCGGATGTTCCCGTCGACCGGCACCATGACCTTGGTCGCCAGCAGACAGTTGTCGCCCGTCCTGCCCCGCGACGGGTAGGCGATCCTGTTGCCGAGGAAGTTCCGCGCCCCGATCGCGGTCCGGGACACCCGGAACGACGTACTGGAGAACTCGGCGTTGTTGATGGACAGCCCGTCGGCCACCATCGTTCCGGTCCCGACCGCACTCAGGTACGGCGTCTCGTGCTTCACCTCGGTCCCGAAGTTCGACCCGGTCTGCTCCACCCGTGAGAGGTCGTAGCCGAGCAGCCGGAGGTACGGGACGATCCCGGAGCTGTCCCCGAACAGCCGGGTCAGGAAGCGCCTGTTGGTCAGCAGCGTGATGGCGCGGTGCGCGCCGTAGTGGAAGCCGTAGAGCGGGTAGACCTTGTCCGGCTGGATCGTGCGGCTGAGCAGCCGGGGGACGATGGCGAGCAGCAGGAACCCGAGCGGCGCGACCACGAAGAGCAGGACGAACGAGGCCGCCAGCGCGTCCCGGTAGAACACCCAGCTCGTGAGGACCGAGGGCCCCGGTTCCAGCACTGCGGACAGCTGCGGTGCCTCGGCCAGCAGAATGGCGAGGCCGCCGACCGCGAGCGGCAGATAGACGAGCAGGGCGCTCAGCAGCTGGGTGACGCTGTGCACGGACCTGCGCAGGGCGCCGCAGGGCACCGGCCCCACCACCTCGTACGCCGAACCGGCACGCTGGGCCGGCGATCCGTGCCAGTGCTCGCCGGCGGGTATCGCCTGGCCGCTGTGCAGGGAGGACGCATGGGCCAGCCTGGCCCCGTCCCCCATCGAGGTCCCGATGTCCAGCACCGCCGCCTCGGCGACGACGGTGTCCCGCCCCAGGGTCACGCTGCCGGTCTGGATCACACCGTCGTGCGCGCGGTAGCAGGAGAAGAAGGAGTCCTTGCGGATGACCGAGGACGCCCCGACCGTGAGCAGGTCGGTACAGAGAGGCACGTTGCGGGAGAAGATCACGGCCCCCGGCCCGATGTGCGCGCCCAGCGCCCTGAGGTAGAGCGTGTAGAGCGGCGATCCGACGAACAGGACCAGCGGGTTCGCGCGGACCAGTGTCCTGACGATCCAGAGACGGACGTAGGCCAGGCTCCACACCCGTATCCGCCGGGACGTCCAGCGCCCGACCAGCACCCATTTCACCGCGACCGGCAGGGCGGACAGCCCCAGGAGGACCAGGGCGCCGAAGAGGACGGAACGGACGTACACGTCGACCGGACCGGACCCGTCGGAGATCCACTCGTAGCCCCGGGCACCGATCAGTGCGACGAGACCCGAGTAGGCGAGGAAGGCCAGAAGCTGCAGCGCCCCGCACAGGACGTACCGGGGCTTGCCCACGGGGGGTGCCGGCGAGCGCGCGGACGGAGCGGAAGCAGACGGCTCCGGCTCCGGCGGCGTGGCCGGTACGGAGACCGCCTGCGCGCCCGCCAGGGCGGCGACGGAGGGATGTGCGTACACGTCCTTCATCGAGACCGGCGCCAGATCGGCGCGCTTCCTGATCCGCGCGCAGAAATGAGCCATCACCAGGGAATCGGCACCCAGATCATCGAAGAAGTCACTGTCCGTGTCCACGTGGTCCAGGTGCATCACCTCGGCGAGCACCTGCGCGAGTGCCCCGGCCGTGCCCGTGACGGAGGTGCCGGGTGGTCCCGGGGGAGAGGCCACGGCCTCCCCGCTACTCGGGAACACGGTGGCGACCAACTTTCCCGTCATGGGAACTCCCTGGGCAGGACTCGACCTCGGTGGGCCCGGCGTGGGTCACGCGCGGGACGCTCTATGAGTCATTCGAGACCGACCGGGAGGGCGGATTGCCGCAAATCCAAAGAAAAGTAATATTTCGTCCAAGAAAGGGCACCGGGGCGTGCCCCGGTGCCCTTCTCTCACCCCGCCGGCTCGACGGCGGGGCAGCGGGAGCCGCGCGGCGGAATCCTCAGGGAGACCAGATAGGCGTCGGTCACCTCCCGCACGGGCTGCTGCCGTACGTGCCGTGGCCCCGCCCCCTCCAGCGGCTGCCGCCGCTCCGCGCCCCCGACACCTGACTGTCCCTCATGACGCCTGCCCCTCACCTTGTCCGAGGTGTCGAGCATCGTCGCGCGGGTGCTTCCCCCGGCATCCGGAAAGACCCGGGACCTGCCCCTTGGGGGCGGAGGCCGGCGCTTGCCGGACCGTCGCCCTACGTCGTGTTCCCAGCCCCCGGGCCCGCGGAATCCGGGGAGATCGGGGAGTCGACGGGGGAGGCGGGGCGCGGGATGCGGACGGCCGGGGCGTACTGCGCGGCCTGGGCTTCGAACATCGCGGCGTAGCGGCCGCGGGCCGCCATCAGCTCGTCGTGGCTGCCCTGCTCGGCCAGCCGCCCGCGGTGCAGGACGTAGATGCGTTCGGCGTGGCGCACGCCGGACATCCGGTGGGTGACGAGCACGACGGCCCGGTGCGGGGCGGCGAGCCGGCGGATGCGGTCGAACGCCTCGATCTCGGCCTCCGGGTCGAGCGCGGACGTCGGTTCGTCCACGATGAGGAGGCTGTCCGCCCGCGAGGTGGAGCTGCGCCAGTGGGTACGGGCCAGCCCCACCTTCTGCCACTCACCGCCGGACAGTTCGATCGCTCCGCGGAACATCCGGGCCAGCAGGCTCTGCAGGCCGTCGGGGAGCCTGGCGATGACCGGTCCGGCCCCGGCGTAGTCGACGGACGGCTGCAGGTCCGCCGCCGATGCCGGGTGTTCCGGGCGGCCGATCCGGATGTTCATCGCGGCGGTCACCGGCCAGCGCTGGAAGTCCTGCGTGAGCAGCGCGACCCGCTCGAAGACCTGGGCGCGGTCGAGACCGGCGATGTCCGCATCGCCCCACCGCAGGGTCCCGGCCTGCGGCAGGAGCAGACCCGAGAGCACCTTCATCAGCGTGCTCTTTCCGGAACCGTTCTCACCGACCACCGCCGTGACCGACCCCATGGGCAGCGTGAGTGACACCTCGTCCAGCGCCGGTCTTCCACGGTCGGGATAGGAGTACGTGACCTTGTCGAGGGCGATGTGCTCGACCCGGTCGGGTACGGCCTCACCGCCCTCGGGGATGGCGCGCCGGGCGGCCTGGCCGAGGAAGCGCGAGTGGTCCCGGACGTACAGGGACTCCTCGTGCAGCTGGTTCACGTTCATCACCAGCGCGCCCAGGCTCGCCGATCCGGAGCGGACGGCGATGACCGCGGTGCCGGCCACGGCCAGACTCATCCGCCCGCTCATGATCAGCCAGAACATGGTCCCGTACGTCACCGCCATCGCCAGACCGGACAGCGCGGCGGCGACCCATTCGGTGAGGGCCTTGCGGGAGGCCAGCCGCTCCTGCTCGGCCTCGGCGCTCTCGGCCATCCGCCGGTACCGGCTGAGGAGGAAGGCACCGACGCCGTGGATGCGCACTTCCTGGGCGGCGGTGCGCTCGGTGAGCAGGTTGCCGATGAGCCGGCTGGCCCGCACGTGCTCGATCCAGCTCATCACCGACACGTACCGCTCCTGCGCCACCCGCATCGCGCCCCAGCCGCGGGGTGCGGCGATGAGGACCAGCATGGGCAGCAGGGTCCAGTCCAGGACGCCGAGCACCCCGGCGGTGGCGATCAGCGAGATGATCCCGTTCAGCGCGGACACGCAGGAACCGATCATGCGGCGGGCGGAGGCCGGGCCGAACTGGGCGATGTCGACGAGTCTGCGGAAGTCCGGGTCGTCGATGGCTTCGAGCTCCACGGATGCTGCGGCGTCCAGATACTGCGTGGTGGCGATCCGCTCGACGAGCGGTTCGAGACGCCCGGCGCGTGAGGTGGACCACGCCGCCAGAACGGAGTTGGCGACGGCGATGCCGGCCGCGGCGGACAGACCGGGCAGCAGGGCGTGCAGCCGGTCGGCGGCGGTGCCGGTTCCGCCGAGCAGGGCGTGCATGACGGAGTTGACGGCGAGCAGGCCGACCGCCGCGGCGATGCCCTGTCCGATCTCGCTGACCCCCACCGCGAGGAGCGAGCGGCGGTCGGCGCTCCACGCCATGCGCAGCGTCGCACCGACCAGCGCCGGCATGGAACGCAGCGCCGAGACCATGGTCAGGTCGAGCGTGGCGTGTTCGTGCTGGGACCAGCCCATGTCGTACCGCAACGGCCCGCCGAACAACTCCCGTTCGGCCTCGGACACCTGCGGTTCCGCCATCTTCAGCGGTCCGAAGAACCTCTTCACGGGTTGCCTCCCCGGTCGTGTGCGCAGCTCATCGCCACCCCTCCCGAACCAGACGCTCGACGGTACGGCGGCCGCGTACGGTCACCTCGGCATCGCCAAGGCGGGGGCCGTGGGCCAGCGCGCTCGCCGCGTCCGCCGCGGCGAACGCCACCAGTGCCTGCCGCTCGGCGGCGGAGAGATCCCGCCCGTATCCGGCGAACATCGCGGTGCGCAGATCGGGGTGGTCGGGCCAGACGGCGGTGGCGAGTCTCACGAAGTCGGCGACGAGCGGACCCGGGGCGCTGCGTTCGTAGTCGATCAGCGCGCAACGCCGCCCGTTCCAGAGCATGTTGCGTTCCCAGAGGTCCCCGTGGAGGAGGCCGAAGGGCAGTGGGCCGAGGGCCGGGAGGGAGCTGACGAGGCGACGGAGCATGTCGGCCTCTGCAGGGGAGAGATGGTCACCTGCGCCGGTGATGTGCTTCTCCAGGCCGGCGCGGGTCGCCTCGACGGCGTGCGCGGCCTCGGCCGCGGCCCGAGGCCCCGGCAGCGCCTCGTGGAAGAGACGCAGCAGCCGGCCGGCCTGCTGGTGCGCGGCGCGCCGCCGCGCGGGCGAAGCGGCCGCACCCTTGAGGGGCCGGCCGTCGACGGCGGTCAGGACCAGAGCCAGCAACTGCGCCGAACTGTCCTTCAATACAGGAGCGTTGGCGAATCCGAGTCGCGGGACGGCCTCGCGGTAGGCGCGGGTCTCACGGGTGTACAGGACCGGTTGCGGCGCCAGCTTCACGTAGTGACGCCCGGCGCGGCCGGCGACCTCCCAGACCCGGGAGTCCGCGCGGGCGTGCGAGGCGTCGCGCAGGACCTGAACCGGTCCCAGAACCGATTCGACCCACCGGGCCAGTGCCGCGGGCAGACTGCGGGACCCCTTCATGCCAGGTACCTCGTATCCGGTCGGGAGCCGTCGCTGAGGAATCCGGTGCAGCCCTGGGCGAGATGGGCGGACGCGGCCGGGCGAGGAGTCGTCGTCTTCTCGAACACAGGATGAACGAGGGCAGGGTGAGGCAAGCGATGCATGAGTGTTCCTTGGGATGCGATACGGACAGGTGCTCGGTTAACCGGGGTTCTCGCGTCTCCGTTACGGGTGCGCGAGGGCGAAATCTAGAACGCAATATCGAATAGAGGGGCTCCCCTTGATACGACTGAGAGCACCGGCCCGTGATCCTGCGTTCGATCACTCCTGTGGGTCTGGGTACTGCTTATGGGGGATTGCGAAGCGGGGGCGGCACACAGGAGTGGGCGTGCCGGCAGCGGTCTACGCGGGGAGCGGAACGGGGCCCCGCCGCCCGGCCGTCACGCCACAGTGGTGACCATGCCGAAGCGAGTGGCCGTCCTGTCCGACATCCATGGAGTCCTGCCCGCCCTCGAGGCGGTGCTGGCCGAGCCGGAGGTCCGCGCCGCGGACCGCATCGTGCTCAGCGGCGACATCACCGCCGGCCCGCAACCTGCCCAGGTGCTGGATCTGCTGACGTCCCTGGGGGACCGTGTCGCCTGGGTCAGCGGGAACGCCGACCGCGAACTCCTCGAATACCGCACCGGCCGGCGCGACACCGTCCCCGACCCGATCGCCCCCTGGGCCGCCGGACAGCTCCGCCCGGACCACCTGGAACTCCTCGCCCGCCTGCCGCTGTCCCTCACCCTGCGCGTGCACGGCATGGGGAGGGTCCTGTTCTGCCACGCCACCCCCAGGGACGATGAGGAGGTCGTCCTGGTCGACTCCCGTCCCGACCGCTGGCGGGAGGTCTTCGGCGGACTCGACGCCGACGTCCGCACGGTGGTCCTCGGCCACACCCACATGCCGTTCGTCCGCCTCGCCCACGGCCGCCTGGTCGTCAACCCCGGCAGCGTCGGCATGCCCTACGGCCGCACCGGAGCCCACTGGGCGCTCCTGGGCCCCGGCGTCGCGCTCCGGACCACGGACTACGACATCGAGGCCGCGATCACGCGGCTGGCCCGGGACTCGTCGTACCCCGGAATCACCGAGTGGGCCGACTACTTCCTCCGGGCCCGGGCGACCGACGCCGACGCCCTCGCGGCCTTCGGCCCGCGGGACGGGTGCGGTGACACCGTGTGACAGGTGCCCGGGTGTCCACGTGGACCCCACCACGGGCGCCCGGGGTGTCCAGGCGCGAACCTGGGCGCCCCGGGCGCGTTCGGAGCCGACGTATGTCACGCCGCCTGGAGCACCTCACAGGAGCAGTGCCGGAATTCCAGACCGAGTTCGCGGTCCACGGCCTCGCTCGAACGCGTGGCGGCGTCGGCGACCTTCTCCCACGAGCCGTACTTCAGGTACAGCTGGTCCGCCGTCGGGCCGAGCGGGTTGCCGTACTTCTTCTCGTTGCGCGCCTCCAGCTCCGCCACCTGCTCCGGCGTCATGCCGGCGCGGACGATGTCCTTGGCGTCGTTGCGCATCTGGACCAGCGTGCGGGCGATGTCCTCCTCCGAGCGCCCTTCCGCGCGCATGGCGCATTCCGTGCGCTCCATGTCCTCCAGGAGGCCGTGATAGCGCATCCGCTGATCACGGGCGACCTCGCGCTCCTGCGGCGTCTCGCTCCGGATCAGGCACACCACCGGTTCCGGGCTGGTGCACGGACCGTCGTCCGGAGCGGCCTGCGAGACGGGAGCCACGACCACCGAACCGCAGGCGGCCGCGGACCGGCACGGCTGCGCCGGGTGCCCGGCGGCCGAGGCGGACTGGAGGGGGAGGAGGACGACTTGGGCGACCAGCAGCGTGGGAACCACGCGGCGGGCCAGCGAACGCAGAGTGATCGATGACATGCGCTCATCGTTGGACAGGCCGGCACGGGCGCCGGGCAGCGCGAGGCCGAAATACCCCCGGCGGCCGGTTCACTCCACTCCGCCGAGTGAACCGACGACGCCGGGGGCGCCTGCGACAGGGGGTGCGCGTTCGTCTGTCAGATGTCCCGGAAGATCTCGATCTGCGCGCCCACCGAGTTCAGCCGCTCCGCCAGTTCCTCGTAACCGCGGTTGATCACATACACGTTGCGCAGTACGGAGGTCCCCTCGGCCGCCATCATCGCGAGCAGCACCACCACCGCGGGCCGCAGCGCGGGCGGGCACATCATCTCCGCGGCGCGCCACCGGGTGGGGCCCTCGACCAGGACCCGGTGCGGGTCCAGGAGCTGGAGGCGGCCGCCGAGGCGGTTGAGGTCGGTGAGGTAGATGGCGCGGTTGTCGTAGACCCAGTCGTGGATGAGGGTCTGGCCGTGGGCCGAGGCGGCGATGGCCGCGAAGAACGGCACGTTGTCGATGTTGAGGCCCGGGAACGGCATCGGGTGGATCTTGTCGATCGGCGCCTCCAGTTTGGAGGGCCGGACCGTCAGGTCGACCAGCCGGGTGCGGCCGTTGTCGGCGGCGTACTCCGCCGTGCGGGCGCAGTCGACGCCCATCTCCTCCAGGACCGCGAGCTCGATCTCCAGGAACTCGATCGGCACCCGGCGGATCGTCAGCTCCGACTCCGTCACCACGGCGGCGGCGAGCAGGCTCATCGCCTCGACCGGGTCCTCGGAGGGGGAGTAGTCGACGTCCACGTCGATGGTCGGGACCCCGTGCACGGTCAGCGTCGTCGTGCCGACGCCGTCCACCCGTACGCCCAGCGCCTCCAGGAAGAAGCACAGGTCCTGGACCATGTAGTTGGAGGACGCGTTGCGGATGACGGTGGTGCCGTCGTGCCGGGCGGCGGCCAGCAGGGCGTTCTCGGTCACCGTGTCGCCGCGCTCGGTCAGCACGATGGGGCGGCCCGGCGTGACGGAGTGGTCGACCTGGGCGTGGTAGATGCCCTCGGTCGCGGCGATCTCCAGTCCGAAGCGGCGCAGCGCGATCATGTGCGGCTCGATGGTCCGCGTGCCGAGGTCGCAGCCGCCCGCGTACGGCAGCTTGAACCGGTCCATCCGGTGCAGCAGCGGCCCGAGGAACATGATGATCGACCGGGTCCGGCGCGCGGCGTCCGCGTCGATGGCGTCCATGTCGAGGCGGGCCGGCGGGACGATCTCCAGGTCGGTGCCGTCGTTGATCCACCGGGCGCGCACGCCGATGGAGTTCAGCACCTCCAGCAGGCGGTAGACCTCCTCGATCCTGGCCACCCGGCGCAGGACCGTGCGGCCCTTGTTGAGCAGCGAGGCGCAGAGCAGCGCCACGCACGCGTTCTTGCTGGTCTTGACGTCGATGGCGCCGGAGAGCCGGCGTCCGCCGACCACCCGCAGATGCATGGGACCGGCGTATCCGAGCGACACGATCTCGCTGTCGAGTGCTTCACCGATGCGCGCGATCATCTCAAGGCTGATGTTCTGGTTGCCGCGCTCGATGCGGTTCACGGCGCTCTGACTCGTGGCGAGCGCCTCGGCCAGCTGACTCTGTGTCCAGCCCCGGTGCTGACGGGCGTCACGGATGAGCTTGCCGATACGTACGAGGTAGTCATCTGACATGCCGAAAGGTTATCTCAGATATGAGATGGGACCGGTGGTGGGGTAGGGCGTTCGGGTGACGGCTGTGTGCGGAGGTGTGGAGCAGCGGTGCGGAGTGGGGAGCGGCCGACTCCAGGGTGCCGTTCCTGTGCCCGGTCGGCATGTGGTGTGCGGCCATCGGCGGCTGACGGCGGCCGGCGTCCGGCGTCCGGCGTCCGGGGTGGAGGGGGAAACGCCTCGACCGGGTGGGCCGCGGGCTCGTAGGGTCCGCGTCATGAAGGTGCTCTCGGTCAACATCGGCCGTCCCCGTCCCAACCCCTGGAAGGGGATCGGCGCGACAGGTATCGACAAGCGGCCCGTCGACGGGCCGGTCGCCGTCACCGCTCCCGGGCCCAAGGGCACCGGCGCGGTCGGGCTCGCGGGCGACCGCGTCTACGACGTCAGGCACCACGGCGGCACCGACCAGGCCGTCTACGCCTATGCCCGCGAGGACCTCGACGTCTGGCAGGGCGAGCTGGGGACGCCGCTCGGCAACGGTGTGTTCGGGGAGAACCTCACGACCCTGGGGCTGGACGTCAGCGGCGCCCTGATCGGCGAACGCTGGCGGATCGGGCCGGACGTCGTCCTGGAGGTCTCCTGTCCGCGGATCCCCTGCGGAACGTTCCAGGGCTGGCTGGAGCGCGACGGGTGGATCAAGCGGTTCACCGCGGCCGCCGTGCCCGGCGCGTATCTGCGTGTCGTCGAACCCGGCGACATCCGGGCGGGCGACCCGGTCGAGATCGTGCACCGGCCCGGTCATGACGTGACCGTCGGGCTCGTCTTCCGGGCCACGACGCTGAACCCCGAGCTGCTGCCGCTGCTGCTCCCCGCCGACGCCCTGGAGGAGGGGACCAAGGAAGCGGTCCGCCGCCGGGCCGCCCAGTAGGCGCCGCCACTGCCCGGTCCGCCGCCGGACCGTGTGGCGGAGGGCCTCCGCGCCCCGCCCGCGCACCGGCCGGTGGGGTGGTGGCGGGCGGGGCGGGGCGGCCGGACATGACCCTTCCGCGGCGATGTACTAGAGTTATCTCGACATCGAGATATATGCCGAAGGCGCACAGCGGGCCGCCGCGCGGTAAGGGTTACCTAACTAATCCTTACCTTAGCGGATGGCCGGTTCGCCGAAGGCGGCACCACGCGGCGCCCGCCCGAAGTGAGGCGCGGCGCGGGGTTACGCGCACATTGATGAAGGAGACTGTCGTGTCGGCGAACAGCTTCGACGCCCGCAGCACGCTGCGCGTGGGCGACGAGTCGTACGAGATCTTCAAGCTGGACAAGGTCGAGGGCTCCGCGCGCCTCCCTTACAGCCTGAAGGTGCTGCTGGAGAACCTGCTCCGCACGGAGGACGGCGCGAACATCACCGCCGACCACATCCGGGCGCTCGGTGGCTGGGACTCCCAGGCTCAGCCCAGCCAGGAGATCCAGTTCACGCCGGCCCGCGTGATCATGCAGGACTTCACCGGTGTGCCCTGTGTCGTGGACCTCGCCACCATGCGTGAGGCCGTCAAGGAGCTCGGCGGCGACGCCACGAAGATCAACCCCCTGGCGCCGGCCGAGCTGGTCATCGACCACTCCGTCATCGCCGACAAGTTCGGTACGAAGGAAGCCTTCGGCCAGAACGTCGAGCTGGAGTACGGCCGCAACAAGGAGCGCTACCAGTTCCTGCGCTGGGGCCAGACCGCCTTCGACGAGTTCAAGGTCGTCCCCCCGGGCACCGGCATCGTCCACCAGGTCAACATCGAGCACCTGGCCCGTACGGTCATGGTCCGGGGCGGCCAGGCGTACCCCGACACCCTCGTCGGCACCGACTCGCACACCACCATGGTCAACGGCCTGGGCGTGCTGGGCTGGGGCGTCGGCGGCATCGAGGCCGAGGCCGCGATGCTCGGCCAGCCGGTCTCCATGCTCATCCCGCGCGTCGTCGGCTTCAAGCTGACCGGCGAGCTCCCGGCCGGCACCACCGCCACCGACCTCGTGCTGACCATCACCGAGATGCTCCGCAAGCACGGCGTCGTCGGCAAGTTCGTCGAGTTCTACGGTGAGGGCGTCGCCGCCACCTCCCTCGCGAACCGCGCCACCATCGGCAACATGTCGCCGGAGTTCGGCTCCACCGCCGCGATCTTCCCGATCGACGACGAGACGCTGAAGTACCTGCGTCTGACCGGCCGCGACGCCCAGCAGGTCGCTCTCGTCGAGGCGTACGCCAAGGAGCAGGGCCTCTGGCTCGACCCGGCCGCCGAGCCCGACTTCTCCGAGAAGCTGGAGCTCGACCTCTCCACGGTCGTCCCCTCCATCGCCGGCCCGAAGCGCCCGCAGGACCGCATCGTCCTCGCGAACGCCAAGGCGCAGTTCGCCCAGGACGTGCGCAACTACGTCTCGGACGACGAGGAGGCGGGCAAGGAGTCCTTCCCGGCCTCCGACTCCCCGGCCGCCGCCAACGGCGTCCCGTCGAACCCGGTCACCGTGACCGCCCCCGACGGCACCACGTACGAGCTGGACCACGGCGCCGTCACCGTCGCCGCGATCACCTCCTGCACCAACACCTCGAACCCGTACGTCATGGTCGCCGCGGCGCTCGTGGCGAAGAAGGCCGTGGAGAAGGGCCTGACCCGCAAGCCGTGGGTCAAGACCACCCTCGCCCCGGGCTCGAAGGTCGTCACCGACTACTTCGACAAGGCGGGCCTGACCCCGTACCTCGACAAGGTCGGCTTCAACCTCGTCGGCTACGGCTGCACCACCTGCATCGGCAACTCCGGCCCGCTGCCGGAAGAGGTCTCCAAGGCGGTCAACGACCACGACCTGGCCGTCACCTCGGTGCTCTCCGGCAACCGCAACTTCGAGGGCCGGATCAACCCCGACGTCAAGATGAACTACCTGGCGTCCCCGCCGCTGGTCGTCGCGTACGCCATCGCCGGTTCGATGAAGGTCGACATCACCAAGGACGCCCTCGGCGTCGACCAGGACGGCAAGCCCGTCTTCCTCGCCGACATCTGGCCGTCCGAGGCCGAGGTGAACGACGTCGTCGCCAACTCCATCGGCGAGGACATGTTCAACAAGTCCTACCAGGACGTCTTCGCGGGCGACGCCCAGTGGCAGGCGCTCTCCATCCCGACCGGCAACACCTTCGAGTGGGACGCCGAGTCGACGTACGTCCGTAAGCCCCCTTACTTCGAGGGCATGACGATGGAGACCACCCCGGTCTCCGACATCACGGGCGCCCGCGTCCTCGCCAAGCTGGGCGACTCGGTCACCACCGACCACATCTCCCCGGCCGGTGCGATCAAGGCCGACACCCCGGCCGGCAAGTACCTCACGGAGCACGGCATCGAGCGCCGTGACTTCAACTCCTACGGCTCGCGCCGTGGTAACCACGAGGTCATGATCCGCGGCACGTTCGCCAACATCCGCCTGCGCAACCAGATCGCGCCGGGCACCGAGGGCGGCTACACCCGCGACTTCACCCAGGCTGCGACTGCTGACGCGGCTCCGGTGTCGTTCATCTACGACGCCTCGCAGAACTACCAGGCCGCCGGCACCCCGCTCGTCATCCTGGCGGGCAAGGAGTACGGCTCCGGCTCGTCCCGCGACTGGGCGGCCAAGGGCACCGCGCTCCTGGGCGTCAAGGCCGTCATCGCCGAGTCCTACGAGCGCATCCACCGCTCGAACCTCATCGGCATGGGCGTCCTCCCGCTCCAGTTCCCGGAGGGCCAGACCGCGGAGACCCTCGGCCTCACCGGCGAGGAGACCTTCTCCTTCACCGGCGTGACCGAGCTGAACGACGGCACCACCCCGCGCACGGTCAAGGTCACCACCGACACCGGTGTGGAGTTCGACGGCGTCGTCCGCATCGACACCCCCGGTGAGGCGGACTACTACCGCAACGGCGGCATCCTGCAGTACGTGCTCCGCAGCCTGATCCGCAAGTAGGGATCAGCGGCAGTACGGCGAGAGGGCCGCACCCCCGGCGACGGGGGTGCGGCCCTCTCATGATGTGGGGGAGGTGCTACCGGCTCAGAAGAGGAAGCGGTAGCTGTTCCAGCCGCTCGCGCCGATCTTCACGCGGCCGCCGAACGGGGCCGAGGCCTTGCCGGTGCCCTTGTACAGGTACAGCGCACCGGTCTTGTCACGGGCCACGAGGTCGGTACGGCCGTCCTCGGTGATGTCACCCGTGGAGATGAGCTGGTTGTACGTGTTCCAGCCGGAACCGATCTTGGTGCGGGCGGAGAACGGGGCCTTGTAGTTCCCGGTGCCCTTGTAGAGCCACAGGACGCCGGCCGAGTCGCGGGCGACGATGTCGTTCTTGCCGTCACCGCTCAGGTCGCCGTTGCCGGCGATCTGCGAGTACGCGTTCCAGCCGCCACCGACCTTGTAGCGGCTCGTCAGCGAGCCGTTCCCGTAGTTCAGGTAGAGGTAGAGGTTGCCGCCGCTGTCCCGGCCGAGCAGGTCGCCGGCGGCCGCGCCGCCGAGGTTGCCGGGCGAGACCAGCTTGTTGTAGATGTTCCAGCCACTGCCGACCTTGACCGGAGTCGAGGCGTCGAACTTCAGGTATCCCAGGTAGCCGCTGGACTCGCGGAACCAGATGCCGTCGGCGTCGCCGCTGCTCTTCTGGGTGTTGGCGACCTGGAGGAGGTTGGACACTCCCTGCCAGCCCGAGCCCTTGAGCTCGCGGGAGGTGATCCCGCCCTTGCCGTTCGAGCGGTACGCGTACGCGGAGCCACCGGAGGTGAGACCGTACAGCGCGAAGTTGGGGGTGACGGCCGCGGCGGCAGCCGTCGCGGCGGAAGGTGCCGCGGCCGGCGAGCCCAGCGAGGGCTGCGGGGAGTCGGCGGCGACGGCGGACGTGCCGGTACCGACGAGTGCGGCGGTGAGTGCCGCGGCTGCCACGCGTGCGGCTATCCGTCTGTGCTTACGGCCAGAGGTTTTGGCCACGAAGTACTCCATGGATCTAGATGAGTTGTGGCCCGCCCATCCCGACAGGATGGGCAGGCCACGGGTTTCATCCGAATCGTGTCATGACTTCGGGTGGGAAACCTTCACTTTTGATCAGAAGAGCAGACGGTAGGTGTTCCAGCCACCGGTACCGACCAGGGTCCGCGCCCCGTACGGGGCCGCGGCGTTGCCGGTGCCCTTGTAGAGGTACAGCGCGCCCTTGGCGTCCCGGCCGACGAGGTCGGTCGTGCCGTCCAGGTCGATGTCACCCGGGGCGAAGACGGTGTTGTACGTGTTCCAGCCGCCACCGACCTTGGTGCGGGCCGCGAACGGGGCCTTGTAGTCGCCGGTGCCCTTGTAGAGCCACAGGACGCCGGTCTTGTCGCGGGCGACGATGTCGTTCTTGCCGTCGCCGGTCAGGTCGCCGTTGCCGGCGATCTGCGTGTACGCGTTCCAGCCGCCGCCGACCTTGTACCGCTTGGTGACGGTTCCGTCGCCGTAGCCCAGGTACAGGTAGAGGTAGCCGGCCGCGTCGCGGCCCAGGAGGTCGCCGGACTCGGCGCCGCCCACGTTGCCCGCCGAGACGAGCGTGTTGTAGATGTTCCAGCCGTGTCCGACGTTCTTGAGGTCGGAGTTGTCGTTGGCGGCGTAGTTGAGCACCCCGGCCGCGTTCGTCTGCCAGCGGCCGTCGGCGACGCTGTCGGCGTCGTTGTCCACGCGGCCGAGGAACTTGACGTCCTTCCAGCCGGTGTCGAGCGGGACGCGGGTCTGCAGGCCGCCCTCACCGTTCGGCGCGTAGTAGTACGAGGCGCCCGCGCTGTCCAGCCCGGCGATGCCGTACATGGGGGCGTCGCCCGGCTCGGCGGCGAACGCGGAGGCGCCGGTGCCGACGAGGGCCGCGGTTATCGCGGCGGCGGCGAGGCGGGTGGCGGCCCTTCCGGGCAGCCGGCCAGAAATCTTGGCCACGTGTGTTCTCCATGGATGGTGGGACGAGGCGTGACGCGCCGCGGGATACGGGGACACGCCACGGAATTGAGGGTGATCCTTTCACGAGTCCCTCACGTGTCCAAGGGTTTGGCGAAATGATGGCACCATGACATCTTCGCCCGGTTATGCGGGTGTTGCGGGGGCCGGAGAGGTCAGGACAGAGGGGCCCGGCAGGGTGCCGGCGGTCGCGGCGGCCCCGCTGTGGTGAGCCGGTGAATACCGTGCAGCTGCGTCATCACGTCCCGCAGCGAACGGCAGTCGCGCGGACCGGGACCCGGCGCCGGCCGCGCCGTGCGGTGCCCGTCCTCCAGGGCGTCCGCCAGCCCGGACAGCGCCGCCGTCACGCGCGCCACGTCACCGGATGCGGGACGCGGCACCCCGTGCTCGACCCGCAGCGCGCACGCGGTAGCCGCGTCCACGACCAGTTCGGCCGCGACCGTCACCGCCGACCAGTCCTGGCGCCGCCCGCCGAACGGCCCCGGCAGCTCCGCCGCGGCCGTCTCCGCCGCCGCCCGCGCCTCGGCGAGCGCCCGGTACGCGGCACCGCGCAGCGCCAGCCCCAGTACGCCGTCCCGCTGCCGGTCCCCGCCCGGCCCGGGCGCGTCCAGCACATGGCGCAGATACCGCTCCGTGCAGCGCAGGGTGACCGCGAACCGGTGCCCGACCCGGACCCGGGGATCGGTCACCAGGGGCAGATGGCCGACGAGCAGCACGATGACGCAGGCCAGGAACGTCTCCAGCAGCCGGGACGCGGCCGCCTCGGTGTCCCCCGCGGTGTGGACGAACGACAGCACCAGCACGGTGATCACCGCGGTCTGGAACGCGAAGTGGCGGGTGGACAGCGGGACCAGGGCCCCGGCCACGACGACCGCCCCGACCACGAGCGGCCGGCCGAGGCCGCCGAGCGCGGCCGTCAGCGCGACGAAGGCGAGGACTCCGGCCACCGTCCCGGCGAAGCGGTTCACCACCCGCGAGAACAGCGGACCCATGTCGGGCTTCACCAGGAAGGCGGCGGTGGCCGGCAGCCAGTACCAGTGGTTCTCGTGCAGCAGCAGCGCGACGGCCGCCGTGACCGACACGCACAGCGCCACGCGCAGCCCGTACTCACGTCCGGCGGGCGTGAACAGGCCCGTGCGGACACCGGGGTTCGTGCCCGGGGTGCGGGGGAGGCGCCGTTCCCGGGGTGCGTGGGCGGCGTACGGAGTCGTCCGGTCGAAGATCACGGCGGCGTCCAGTACCGCCCGGTCGAAGGCAAGCCGTTCGACGGTGTCCGGCCGGGGGCTCGGCAGCGCGCCCGCCGGGCCGCCGGAACGGACCGCCGCGGCCAGCCGCCGGGGTCCATCGGCCACCTCGTCCGGGACGGGCCGGCCCTCCCACTGCAGCGCGATGCTCGCCTCGCAGAGCGCGGCCCCCGCGCCGGACCGTTCGGCGAGGGCGCGGCCGGCTCCGCCCGACCGGCGCGGCCACGGCATGAGCCGCATCAGCCACAGTGCCTCGTCCGCCTGCTGCTGTGCGGCGACGAGACGCCGGCGGGCGGCGGGTGCCCCCGGTCCGCCGAGTGCGCCCAGCGCGTCCGCGAGCGCGTCGAACACCGCCGCGACGGCCTCGCGTTCACCGCTCCACCGGGTCGCGCCCGGTGACCGCGGGGCGCGCAGCAGCAGCCGCAGGACGACCAGCCAGGCCGCCCCGGACAGGAAGCACAGCGCCTTCAGCCAGGCCGGTCCCGCCAGCGGCATCCCCATCCCGATCGTGGTGGTGACCAGCAGCTGGAGGGCGGCCGCCGACCAGACGGCGCCCCGGGCACTCAGCGCCCCGGACACCCAGCCGACCAGGAAGAGCACCGGGACCGCCGTCCACCGCCCCGTCGTGTCCGCGACCAGGGCGCCGACGAGCAGCCCCAGCGATCCGGCCGCGGCCGGCAGCCCGATGTGGACGAGACCCTTGCGGCGGGTCCCGGGGCGGTCGTTGACTCCGGCGAGCATCGCCCCGAGTGCGGCGAGGACACCGGGCCCGGCCCGGCCGGACGCGAGACCGGCGGCGAGCAGCGGGCCCGCGCCGAGCGCGCCGCGCACCATCGCCGTCCGGGGCACGGGGGCCCGGCGCAGGCGCAGCACATGGGTGAGCCACGCCGGCGCACGGCGCCGCGATCTAGGGCCTCTCGTTCGGATCATGCCGGGCTCGCGGGGTCCGGTCGAAAGACCCTGGTCCTGTCGTACACCGCCGACCTCCTCGTTCACCGGCCGGACCAGGGGGTCCGGGGGCGGGTGGAGCGGGCAACGGCGGCCGCGTACGGCCAACGTAGCCGGGCGATGTGGCGGGGTGGCTGCGCCGGTGTTTCAGGTGTGTGATCGTTTCGGCGCGTCCCACGGGCGTGGGCCGCGAAACCCCAGGTCGTCGGTGGGTGCGCGCCGATCACGGGACGTCGAGGGCCTACGCTCGAAGGTCTGATGACGATCGAATCGACCTCGCCCGGCGCCAAGGCCGGTACCGAGTCCGTGCGCCGTAACAACCTCGGCCTCGTCCTGCGTGCCGTCCTGGAGGAGGGGGAGGTGACCCGGGCCCGTGCGGCCGCCAGGGTCGGGCTGACCCGGGCCGCCGTCTCCTCCCTCGTCGAGGAACTGCTGGCGCTCGACCTGCTGACCGAGTCCGGCAAGACGTTCAGCGGCAGCGCCGGGCGCCCGGGCACCGTGCTCAAGGTGTCGGAGACCGGCCCGGCCGGGCTCGGCGTCGAGATCAACATCGACTACGTCTCGGTCTGCGCGGTCGGTCTCGGCGGCACCGACCGGGTCCGTGTCACCGAGCACATCGACAACCGGAACACACCCCCGGCCGAGGTCCTCGCCCACGCGGCCCGGCTCACCAACCGGGTCATCACCTCGACCGGCGAGCAGGGACTGCGGGCCGTCGGCGTCGAGCTGGCCCTGCCCGGACTCGTCTCCGGCGGCATGGTCCGCCAGGCGCCCAACCTCGGCTGGTACCGGGTCGCGGCCGAAGGCATCTTCGGCCAGGCGCTCAGTACTCTGCGGCCGGCGGGCCGGGCGCTGGCGGTCAGCTCGGACAACGAGGCCAATCTGGCGGCGCTGGCCGAGTTGTGGTTCGGCGGGCTCGACGGCGCCGACGGCGGCGGTGCCCGGGGGTTCCTCTATCTCACCGGTGAGATCGGCGTCGGCGGCGCGCTGGTCCTCCAGGGGGAACTGCTGCGCGGCGCCCACGGGTTCGCCGGCGAGGTCGGGCATGTGGTCGTCGACCCGCAGGGGCCGCTGTGCGGATGCGGGGCGCGCGGCTGCCTGGAGCAGTACGCGGGCCAGGCGGCGCTGCTGCGTGCCGCCGGCATCGACCCGGCGGCGGGCGTGCGCGGGCTCGGCGAGCTGGAGAAGCGGGCGCGGGCGGGCGACCCGGGGACGCTGGAGGTGCTGCGGGCGGCCGGCGACCGGATGGGGCTGGTGCTGGCCGGGGCTGTCAACCTCTTCGACCTCGACACCGTCGTGCTCGGCGGCATCTACCGGGACCTGATGCCGTGGCTCGCCGGGGCGGCCGAGGCGCAGCTCGCCGACCGGGTGGTGTCGGGCAGGTGGCGCACCGACGGCAGCGGTCTGCGGGCCTCCTCGCTCTCCGGCGACGCGGCACGGGGAGCGGCGGCCCGGGTGGTGCGCGGGGTCCTGGCGGACCCGGCGGCGTACGCGGCGCGCTGACGGCCGGGGGCGCACAAGGCACCGCCCCCGGCCGCCCCGGGCGAGCGGGAGCGAACGGGGGCGGCCGGCGGACCCGGGCTGCTACTTCCGGTGTGCCGCGATCAGTTCCCGGTACCAGCGGTAGCTGTCCTTCGGGGTGCGCTCCTGGGTGTCGTAGTCGACCCGGATGATCCCGAACCGCTTCGCGTACCCGAGCGCCCACTCGAAGTTGTCCAGCAGCGACCAGACGTAGTAGCCGCGCACGTCGACGCCGGCGTCCATCGCCGCCCGCAGCGCCGTCAGGTGCGTACGGAGGTACTCGACGCGGTCCGCGTCGTGGACCGAGCCGTCCGCGTCCACCGAGTCGGACTCCGCCGAGCCGTTCTCCGTGATGTGCACCGGCGGCAGCGCGTCCCCGTAGGTCTGCTTCAGCGCGGTCAGCAGGTCGGTGAAGGACTCCGGCACGACGGGCCAGCCCATCGCCGTCTTGCGGACGCCCCGGTACTCGCCCTCGCTGTAGCGGTTGTCGGTGGCGACCCGCAGCGCCGGATCGGCCTCGCGGTGCGGGGCGGCGGCGACCACGATCGGGCGGTAGTAGTTGATGCCCAGGAAGTCCATCGGCTGGGAGATCAGCTCCAGGTCGCCCTCGCGCCGGAAGTCCTGCGCGGTGATGAGCTCGCCCCAGGTCTCCTCCTCGGTGACCGGGTAGCGGCCCGCGAGGATCGGCTCGGTCCACACCAGGTTGTGCTGGGTGTCCGCGCGGACGACCGCCGCCAGGTCGGCGTCCGACTCGGTGGCGGGGACGTTGCGGTCGAGGTTGAGCGTGATGCCCGCCTCGCGCACCCCCGCGGCGCGCAGCGCGCTCATCGCGTGGCCGTGGCCGACGAGCAGGTGGTGCGCGGCGGCCAGGGCCCCGCGGCCCTCCTTCGCGCCCGGCGCGTGCCGGCCCACGGAGTAGCCGAGGAAGGCGCTGCACCACGGCTCGTTGAGCGTGATCCAGCGCGGCACCCGGTCACCCAGGTGCTCGGCCATGATCGCCGTGTACTCGCCGAAGCGCTCGGCGGTCTCGCGCACCCGCCAGCCGCCCTGGTCCTCCAGGGCCTGCGGCAGGTCCCAGTGGTAGAGCGTGGCGGCGGGCTCGATGCCAGCCGCGAGGAGCTCGTCGACGAGCCGGGAGTAGAAGTCCAGGCCCTTGGGGTTGACCGCCCCGCTGCCGTCCGGCTGGATCCGCGACCAGGCGATCGAGAAGCGGTAGGAGTCCACGCCCAGCTCACGCAGCAGGGCCACGTCCTCGGGGTAGCGGTGGTAGTGGTCGCAGGCCACGTCACCCGTGTCACCGCCGTCGGTCTTCCCGGGCGTGTGGCTGTAGACGTCCCAGATCGACGGGCCGCGGTCGTCCTCCCGCGCGGCGCCCTCGATCTGGTACGAGGCCGTGGCCGCGCCGAAGACGAAGCCGGGCGGGAACACGGGGAACTCACTCATGGGAACGCAGTCCTTACTTGACCGAGCCGCCGGTGATCCCGGCGGCGATGTACTTCTGGGAGAGGACGAGCAGGACCGCCGCGGGGATCGCGGACAGCACGGACGCGGCCATCACCGAGCCCCAGTCGCCGACGTGGGCACCGATGTACTGGTAGATGCCCAGGGTGATCGGCTTGACGTCGTCCGTGGTGTTCAGCGTCAGCGCGAACATGAAGTCGCTCCACGCGTACAGGAACGAGAACAGTCCGGCGGTGATCAGGGAGTTGCGGCTCATCGGGAGCACGACCTGCACGAACGTACGGAAGCGTCCGGCGCCGTCCACCTCGGCGGCCTCGATGACCTCGTGCGGGATCGACACCATGAACGAGCGCATCAGCACGATGGCGAACGGGATGCCCAGCGAGGCGTCCGCGAGCATCAAGCCGAAGTAGGAGTTGACCAGGCCGAGGTCCACGTACGCGCTGTACAGGGCGTTCGCGATGACGATGCCCGGCACCATCTGCGTGATGAGCGTGCCGAAGACGATCGTCCTGCTGCCGCGCAGCTTGAACTGCGCCAGGCCGTACGCCGCCGGGGCGGAGACCGCCAGACAGATGGCCACGGCGCCGAGTGCCACGGCCAGCGAGGTCAGCAGATTGCCGCCCTGCTCGGTCAGGGCCGAGGTGAAGCCGGAGAAGTCCAGGCCCGTGGGGACCGGGCCGACGTCGACCAGGCTCGCGTCCGGCTGCAGCGCGGTGTTGATCATCCAGTACAGCGGGAACAGCATCACCGCGAGGACGGCGAGGCCGAAGACGGTCGCACCCCAGCGGCGCTTCGGCCGGTGGCGGGCGGGAGCCGGGGCGGCGGGGATCTGGGTGGTGGTCGCCATGCCGGTCACTTCCCCTCGTTGCGGTTGACCCGCAGGTAGAACACCGCGAAGACGGCGGAGATCAGGATCAGGATGTTGCCGACCACGGCACCGGCCCCGAAGTCCATCTGGACGAAGGAGTTCTGGTACGTGAGCGTGCCGAGCGTCTGGGTCGAGTCGGCCGGTCCGCCGTCGGTGAGGGCGAGGACCAGGTCGAGGATCTTGACCGTCGACATGAAGCCGAGCACCAGCACCACGGTGATGACGGGCTTGAGCATCGGCAGGGTGACCGAGCGGAACGTGCGCCAGGCGGACGCGCCGTCGAGCGAGGCGGCCTCGTGCAGCTCCTTGGGGACCTCCTGGAGGCCGCCGTAGAGGATCACCATGTTGAACGGGATACCGATCCAGATGTTCACCAGGATCACCGAGATCAGCGCCATGCTGGTGCTCGTCAGCCACGGCGTGTCACCGGGGAGGCCGACCGTGCCCAGGAAGGAGTTGAGGACGCCGGTGTCCTGGTCGAAGATGCGCCGCCACACGATGCCGGAGACGACCATCGGGACCAGCCACGGCAGCAGGATCAGCGAGCGCAGGATCCCGTTGAGCGGGAAGCGGCGGGTGAAGAAGACGGCGAGGGCCAGACCGATGCAGAACTGGCCGACGAGCGATCCGACCGTGAACAGGATCGTCTGCCACAGGGCCTTGCCGAACAGTCCGTCCTCGAAGACGTTGGTCCAGTTGTCCAGACCGTTGAACGGGGCCTTGCCGGTGAAGAAGGTGGACGGCGAGTAGTCCTGGAAGCTCATCACGATGTTGCGGACGAGCGGGTAGCCGAAGAACAGCGCCATGAAGATCACGGCGGGGGCGATGAAGCCCCACTGGGCGAGCGACCGGCGCCGCTTGGCGCTCCGCGGGTTCACCGGCTTCTTGGCCGCACCGGCCGTCGAGGCCTTCGGGTCGGCCGGCAGCGCGGCGGCCGAGGCAGTGGTGGATGACATGGTTCGTTACCTCAGTTCCCGCTCGTGACCTGCTGCTGGGCACGCTTCAGAGCGGCCTCGCTGGACTCGCCGGTGAGCGCGGACTGGAAGGCGCTCTGCAGGGCCAGCGACACGGACGACCACTGCGCGCCGAGCTTGGCGGTACGCGAACGGGCCGTGGCGACCTGGTCGGCGAGGGCGCTCAGTTCCGGCACCTTGGTGCGCCAGACGGCGGCGGCCTTCGCGTTGGCCGGGACCATCCAGCTGTTGAGCGCGTAGGTGATCTCCTCCTGCTCGCCCGACATACAGCCGATGATCTTCGCGGACATCTTCTCGCGCTCGCTGTCACCGGTGTTGGGCACGGTCAGCACCCCGCCGCCCAGCGGACCCACCGAGTCGTCCCCGGCCCCGGGGACGGGGATCTGGGCGATGCCCCAGTTCAGCCCCTTCTTCGAGTTCAGGGTCTCGACCTGCCACGGGCCGTTGATCATCATGGCCGCGTTGCCGGCCATGAACTGGTCGTTCACGTCGGCCTGGGTCCAGTTGACCGTCGACTTGGACAGCGAGCCGTCCTTGAGGAGGCCCTTCCAGTAGTCCAGCGCCCCGGCCACCTGCGGGCTGTCGAGCTTCGTCTCGTCGCCGCCGTTGGACCACATGAACGGGGTGAACTGGAAGACGCCGTCCTCCGCGCCGCCCGCGCTGAGCGCGAGACCGTACCGCTTGCCCTGCGTGAGCTTCTTCGCAGTCGCCTGCATCTCCGCCCAGGTGGTGGGTACCTCCAGGCCGGCCTTGTCGAGGGTGTCCTTGTTGTAGAACAGCGCGAGGGTGTTCACGGTGCGCGCCGCCCCGTAGTACTTCCCGTCGTACGAGCCGAAGTTGACGATCCCCTCGGGGATGTCCTCCGTCGTCAGACCGAGGTCCTTCAGCGGGATCAGCCCGCCCGCCTCGGCGAACGTCGGCATCTCCGATGCGTCCAGCTGGAGCACGTCGGGCAGCGACTTCGAGGACGCCATCCGCAGGGCCTTCGTCATCACCTGCGCGGCCGGCACGCTCTGCTGCTCGATCTTCACCCCGAGCTGCTTGCTGCACCGGGCCAGCGTCTGGGCGTCCCAGCGGTGGTAGGACTCGTCGGTCGACGAGTTCATGACGGTGTACACGTCGGGGTCCCGCTGCTGGCCGCAGCCGGCCAGGACGACGCCGCCGACCAGTGCGGAGACGACGGTGAGCGGGACGATGACCCGCCGGTGACGACGGCGGCGCGGGAGGCGCGGGCCGTGCGGAGAAGGTGCTGTCACGATGGTGCCCTTGCGTGAGAGGGGTGCCGGCCCGGCGGGACCACTGTGTCCCGGCGGGATGAATCCATCCGCCCGGGCACGGGTCCGGCCGGCCCGTGCCCGGGATGCGGGGTGTCCCGCGGAACTCCGCGGGACACCCCGTGAGTGTCAGCCGACGCCGAGCAGGTGCTCCATGGCGAGCTGGTCGAGCGCCTCGAACGCCATCGAGCGCTGGGCCGCGCCGTCCACGTCGAACTCCTCGTACGCGGAACGGTCCGCGAGCAGCGCCTTGACGCCGTCGGCCGCGGTGGGCTGCGCCAGCTCGTCCAGACGGGAGGCGGCCAGCGCCTCCTTGACGGCCGGGTCGGCGCGGAACGCCAGCGCGCGCTCCTTGAGGATCAGGTAGTTGCGCATGCAGTTCTTCGCGGACTCCCAGACCCCGTCGATGCCGTCGGTGCGCACCGGCTTGAAGTCGAAGTGCAGCGGGCCCGTGTAGTCCGAGCTCTCCAGCAGGTCGACGAGCCAGAAGGCCTGGCGCAGGTCGCCGGCGCCGAAGCGGAGGTCCTGGTCGTACTTGATGCCGGACTGGCCGTTGAGGTCGATGTGGAAGAGCTTGCCCGCCCACAGCGCCTGCGCGATGCCGTGCGCGAAGTTCAGCCCGGCCATCTGCTCGTGGCCGACCTCGGGGTTCACGCCGTACATCTCCGGGCGCTCCAGGCGCTCGATGAACGCCAGGGCGTGGCCGACGGTGGGGAGCAGGATGTCGCCGCGCGGCTCGTTCGGCTTGGGCTCGATCGCGAACCTCAGGTCGTAGCCCTGGTCCACGACGTACTCGCCGAGCAGGTCGAACGCTTCCTTCATCCGGTCCAGCGCGACCCGCACGTCCTTGGCCCCGCCGGACTCGGCGCCCTCGCGGCCGCCCCAGGCGACATACGTCTCGGCGCCCAGCTCGACAGCGAGGTCGATGTTGCGGATGACCTTGCGCAGCGCGAAGCGGCGGACGTCGCGGTCGTTGGAGGTGAAGCCGCCGTCCTTGAAGACGGGGTGCGTGAAGAGGTTCGTGGTGGCCATGGGGACCTTGAGACCGGTGCGGTCCAGGGCGCCCTTGAAGCGCGCGATGATCGCGGCGCGCTCGCTGTCCGAGGACCCGAACGGAATCAGGTCGTCGTCGTGGAACGTGACCCCGTGCGCGCCGAGCTCGGCCAGGCGCTCGACGGACTCGACCGGGTCCAGGGCGGGGCGGGTGGCGTCACCGAAGGGGTCGTTGCCTCGCCAGCCGACGGTCCAGAGCCCGAAGGTGAACCTGTCGGCGGGGGTGGGGGTGAAGCGGTTCGACATTCTGCTGCCTCTTGTCGACATGGCCCGGGCGGCTGCTCTGCCGTCCGACCGATTTGTTTGCTGGCAGTACTAATACGGCATCTCGACGTTCGTTTCTAGACCATCTCGGTGACACATGCGTCACATAGGGACAACATGGCAGTCGTCCGAGGCTGCTTGAGCCCCTGTCGGGGCGGGGTGCAGGCCTGTTTTCGGAGCTGTCGAAGCGCTTCGAAAAAGATTTGTTTTGTGTACGATCAAAACCGGGACTCACAGGAACGAGGTACGACATGCCGTCGCGACCAGCCAGGAATCCGGCCACCGCACCGGTATCGGCCGTCATCGGCGTGGACAGCTCCACCCAGTCCACCAAGGCCGTCGTCGTCGACGCCGCGACCGGCCGGCTGCTCGCCGTGGGCCGCGCCCCGCACACCGTGACCGGCCGGGGCGGCGCCCGCGAGAGCGACCCCGGGCAGTGGTGGCAGGCGCTGTGCACCGCCGTCGCCGCCGCCCTCGCCGAATCGGGTCTGGACCCGGCCGCCGTCACCGGCATCGCCGTGGCCGGCCAGCAGCACGGACTGGTCACGCTGGACGCCGACGGCGACCCCGTGCGCCCCGCCCTCCTGTGGAACGACACCCGCTCCGCCCCGCAGGCCGCCGCCCTCACCGCCGCGCTCGGCCGGGACGCCTGGCTGGAGCGCACCGGATCGGTGCCGGTCGCCTCCATGACCGCCGCCAAGTGGATGTGGCTGCGCGAGAACGAACCGGCCGCCGCCGCCGCGACCGCCGCCGTCCGCCTCCCGCACGACTTCCTCACCGAGCGGCTGAGCGGCGCCGCCGTCACCGACCCCGGCGACGCGTCCGGCACCTGCTGGTACGACCCCGCCACCCACGCGTACGACCCCGAGCTGCTGGCCCTCACCGGCATGCGCACGGACCTGCTGTCCACGGTCGCCGCCACCGGCGCCACCGTCGCCGGACACCTCACCGCCCTGGCCGCCGCCGCCCTCGGCCTGCCCGAAGGCATCCCGGTCGCCGCCGGAACCGGCGACAACATGGCCGCCGCGGTCGGCCTGGGGCTCGGCGCGGAAGGCCTCCTGGACCACCCCGTGGTCAGCCTCGGCACCTCGGGCACCGTCTTCGCCGCGACCCGCAACCGCCCGCACTCCGCACTCCTCGCCGGATTCGCCGCGGCCGACGGCACCCGCCTCCCGCTGGGCTGCACCCTGAACTGCACCCTCGCCGTGGACAAGGTCGCCGCACTCCTCGGCCTGGACCGCGAGGACGCCGCACCCGGCGGCGAGGCCGTGCTGCTGCCCTTCCTGGACGGCGAGCGCACCCCGGACCTCCCGGCCGCCTCGGGCCTCCTGCACGGGCTGCGGCACGACACGACCCGGCAGCAGCTCCTCGGCGCCGCGTACGAGGGCGCGGTCGTCGCCGTCCTGCGCGCCCTGGACGAGCTGCCGCTCGACGCGCCGGACGCGCCGCTGCGGCTGATCGGCGGGGGAGCGCGCGGCACGATGTGGGTGGAGACCGTGCGCCGGCTGTCCGGCCGCCCGGTGATCCTCCCGGACTCCGCCGAACTGGTCGCGCTGGGCGCGGCCGCCCTCGCCGCGGGCGCCGCCACCGGCCGCGACCCGGTGGCGCTGGCCACGGAGTGGGGCACCGGCGGGGGCCGCGAACTGCCCGCCGTGCCCCGGGACACGGCCACCTGGGACCGGGTGACGTCGGTCCTCGACCGCGCGACGCCCGCCCTCCTGACCCCGCCCGCCTGACCCCGCACCCGTGACGGCGCTCTCCCGGCGACGTACCCCGAACACCTCCCGTACCACCGGCTAAGGAAGACCCCCCATGAAGTTCACCGACGGCTTCTGGCAGATGCGAGACGGTGTGCACGCCTCGTACGCCACCGAGATCCGCGACCTCCGCCTCGACGCCGACCGCCTCACCGCCCACGCGGCCGTCAAGCGCGTCACGCGGCGCGGGGACACCCTGAACGCCCCCCTGATCACGGTGGAGGCCTACGCCCCCGCCGAAGGCGTCATCGGTGTCCGCGTCACCCACCTCGCCGGCAGGCGCCGCCCCGGCCCGGACTTCGCCCTTCCCGGCGCCACCGCGGACGCCCCGGCCGCCACCCGCGACGACGGCCCCACCGCCGAACTCACCAGCGGCCCCCTCACCCTCCGGCTCCCCACCGAGGGCGACTTCGGCCTGGAGTTCCTGGGCGCGGACGGCCGCCTGCTGACCGCCGCCGGCCGCAAGGGCACCGCCTTCGCCACGGTCGCGGACGGCGGCCACCACATGCTGGCGCAGCTCTCGATCGGCGTCGGCGAGACGATCCACGGCCTCGGCGAGCGGTTCACGCCGTACGTCAAGAACGGCCAGGTCGTCGACATGTGGCAGGCCGACGGCGGCACCAGCAGCGAACAGGCCTACAAGAACGTTCCGTTCTACCTCTCCTCGCGCGGCTACGGCGTCTTCGTCAACCACCCCGGCAAGGTCTCCTTCGAGGTCGGCTCCGAGGCCGTCGGCCAGGTGCAGTTCAGCGTCGAGGACCAGGTCCTGGAGTACTTCGTCGTCGCGGGCCCCACGCCCAAGGACGTCCTCACCCGCTACACCGCCCTCACCGGCCGCCCGGCCCTGCCGCCGGCCTGGTCCTTCGGCCTCTGGCTGACCACCTCGTTCACCACCGACTACGACGAGGCGACCGTCACCTCGTTCGTCGACGGCATGGCCGAGCGCGGCATCCCGCTCTCCGTCTTCCACTTCGACTGCTTCTGGATGCGCGAGTACCAGTGGTGCGACTTCGAGTGGGACCCGGACACCTTCCCCGACCCGGTCGGGATGCTCGCCCGGCTCAAGGACAAGGGCCTGAAGATCTGCGTCTGGATCAACCCGTACATCGCGCAGAAGAGCGCCCTGTACGCGGAGGGCGCGGAGAAGGGCTACTTCGTCCGCACCCCCGAGGGCGACATCTGGCAGTGGGACAAGTGGCAGGCCGGCATGGCGCTGGTCGACTTCACCGACCCCGAGGCCACGGCCTGGTTCCAGGGCAAACTGAAGACCCTCCTCGACCAGGGCGTCGACGGCTTCAAGACGGACTTCGGCGAGCGCATCCCCACCGACGTCGTCTGGCACGACGGCTCCGACCCGGAGCGGATGCACAACTACTACACGCACCTGTACAACAAGGCCGTCTTCGACATCCTGGAGAAGGAGCGCGGCCAGGGCGAGGCGGTCCTCTTCGCCCGCTCCGCCACCGCCGGCGGCCAGCAGTTCCCCGTCCACTGGGGCGGCGACTGCTGGTCCTCCTTCGAGGCGATGGCCGAGTCCCTGCGGGGCGGCCTCTCCCTCTCGCTGTCCGGCTTCGGCTTCTGGAGCCATGACATCGGCGGCTTCGAGGGCACCCCCGACCCGGCGGTCTTCAAGCGCTGGCTCGCCTTCGGCCTGCTCTCCTCGCACAGCCGGCTGCACGGCTCCTCGTCCTACCGGGTGCCGTGGGAGTTCGGCGACGAGGCGGTCGCGGTCGCCCGGCAGTTCACCGAGCTGAAGCACCGCCTGATGCCGTACCTGTACGGCGCGGCCGTCGAGGCCCACCGCACCGGCGTCCCCACCATGCGCCCGATGCTGCTGGAGTTCCCCGACGACCCGGCGACCCGCACGGTGGACCGCCAGTACCTCCTCGGCCCCGACCTGCTGGTGGCCCCGGTCTTCAGCGAGGACGGCCAGGTCGAGTACTACGTCCCCGAGGGCACCTGGACCCACTTCCTGACCGGCGAGACGGTCACCGGCCCCGCCTGGCACCACGGCACCCACGGCTTCGACAGCCTGCCGCTCCTGGTCCGTCCCGGCGCGGTCCTGCCGCTCGGCGCGGACGCCTCCCGCCCCGACGGCGACTGGACGCAGGACCTTCAGCTGCGCGTGTACGCCCCCGAGGGCCTCGGCGACTTCACCCGCACGGTGACGGTCCCCGACCTCACGGGCGCCCCCGCCGCCACGTACGAACTGGTCCGCGAGGGCGGCACGCTCCGCGTCACGGCGGACACGGTCCGGCCGTACGAGATCGTGGTCGTCGGCGACGCGACGCTGGAGGTCGTCAAGGGCTGAGAACGGGACCGGCCCCTTCGTTCGCTGCGCCGGGTGCGCAGGGGCGGAGGGGTCGTCCGCGGGGTGCGCGGAGGCGTACCGCGGAGTCCCGCTGCTCCGTCCGGGCGGCGCCGTTCACGCGGTGCCGTCCTCGGCGCCGAGCGCGGAGAGCCGGGCGAACTGGTCGTCGGAGAGCCGTAGTCGCAGAGCGGCCAGGTTCTCTTCGAGGTGTCGCGGCGAGGAGGTGCCCGGGATCGGTACCAGGGTCGGCGAGCGGTGCAGCAGCCAGGCCAGGGCGGTCTGGGCGGGCGTTGCGCCCAGTTCGCCCGCCACAGCGGCCACCGGGCTCTGCGGGCCTGCGTGGCCGCCCATGGCGACAGGGAAGAACGGCAGGAAGGCGATGCCGAGTTCGGCGGTGAGGTCGACCACCGCATCGTAGTGCCGGGCGGTCAGGTTGTAGAGGTTGTTCACCGCGGCGATCGGAGTGATGGCCACGGCCTCGCGCAACTGCCCGGCGGAGACCTCGGAGAGCCCGATGTGCCGGACCTTGCCCTCGTCCTGCAACTGCCTCAGCGCGCCCAGCTGGTCGGCCAACGGGTACGCCGGGTCGATGCGGTGCAGCTGGAGCAGATCGATGCGCTCCACCCGCAGCCGGCGCAGGCTCAGTTCGGCCTGCTGGCGCAGGTACGCGGGGTGACCCAGAGGCACCCACTCGGCGGGTCCCGGCCGCACCACGCCGACCTTGGTGGCGACGGCCACCCCGTCGTACGGGTGCAGGGCCTCGGCGATCAGCTCCTCGCCCGCGCCCAGGGCGTATGCGTCGGCGGTGTCGATCAGGTCGACGCCCTGCTCAACTGCCCGGCGAAGCTGCGCAATTGCTGCGGGCCGGTCGGTGGGGGCCCGCCAGATGGCGGCGGCTGCGGGGTCGGAGCCGGGGGTTGCGGGTCCGTCGGCCAGACGCATGGCGCCGTAGCCGATCCGGCGGACGGTCAGGTCGCCGCCCAGGTCGAAGGTGGTCCTGATGGTGGTGGGGCTCTCGTTCGTCATGGCTGCGACGCTACGATCTGACACCGATGTGAGATTCAAGTAGGTGTGAGGGGGGTCACATGAAGATCGGGGATCTCGCCCGGGAGACCGGGGTCAGCCCGCGGCTGCTGCGCTACTACGAGGAGCAGGGACTGCTCGCCTCCGAGCGTCCATCCGGGGGGCACCGCAGATACGGTCCGGACGCGCCGGAGACCGTACGCCGGATCCGCCACCTGCTGGCGGCCGGCCTGCCGACGGCGGTGATCCGCGAGGTGCTGCCCTGCGTGGAGGGCACGGGGCCGGACGACGCACCTGCGCTCGCCGCCTGCACCTGGGACTACTTGCGCGGGCAGCTGGCCGGCGTGAACGAGCGGATCACCGACCTGGAGCGCAGCCGTGCCTCGCTGGTCGCCCTGCTGGACCTCAGCGAGCGCACGGCGGTCTGATTTCCCGCACTGGTCCGGCCTCCCCGTCGAGCGCGTCGGTGCCGCCGGTACCGCCAACGCGATGTACCGGCTCGGCGCGGACCTGGTCGGCCTGGGCGGCGCCGCCGTCGACCTGATCGCAGCCCGGTACGTGCTGCCCGCCGGGGCCCGCGACACCTTCCGGGCCGCGGCGGAGGCGGACGACGCCGCTTGGGCACGGGGCATCGGCTGGGCGCTGTCGATCGCCCTGATGGAGCTCCAGTACTACCGGGAGACCAACGCGTTCATGGCGGACACCGCGCGGCACGTCATCGCGGAGATCCTCGCCGAACAGCGGCAGCGCGCGTAGCCGCATCCGGGCACTCCCGGGCGCGCCCGCCCGCCTCGTCACGGCAAGGAATGCGATCGTGGACCAGCGGGTTCGCACCATCGACAGCACGTGAGTGGTAACAGCACTGAGAGCGGATGGCCTTGACATGGGCGAGTTGATCCTGATCCGGCACGGCGAGACCGAATGGTCCCGCAACGGACAGCACACGAGCCACACCGACCTGCCCCTGACGCCCCTCGGCGAACGACAGGCCCGGGCCCTCGCACCGCTGCTCGCCGACCGGCACATCGCGCTCACCCTGGTCAGCCCGTCGGTACGGGCCCGGCGCACCGCCGAGCTCGCGGGTCTCGTCGCGCCCCGCATCACCCCCGAGCTGCGCGAGTGGGACTACGGCGGCTACGAGGGCATCACCACCCACGACATCCACCTCACCCGCCCCGACTGGAACCTCTGGACCGACGGCGTCACGGCCGGCCCCGACGCGCACCCGGGCGAGACCCCGGCGGAGGTCGGCGAACGGGCCGACCGGGTGCTGGCCGAGGTCCGGGAAGCCGCCGGACGTGCCGGTGACGAGGACATCGTGCTCGTCGCGCACTCCCACTTCCTGCGCGTCCTGACCGCCCGATACCTCGGTCTCACCCCGGCGGAGGGAACGCTCTTCCAGCTTGCGACCGGGGCCGTGTCCCGGCTCGGCCGGGAGCACGGCCAGCCGGTCATCACGGCGTGGAACGTGACCCTGCCGGAGAGCCTGTTCCCGACCGCCGTCCCGGACACCCCGCAGCCCTGAGGGGGCTCGCCGGACGTCAGCTCGCGTCGGCGAGCTCGTCCTCCTCGTACAGGCCCGCCAGGTCGCGGATGGTCTCCTCGGCTACCGCCGCCGCGAACCGCGGGCAGGTCCAGGACTCCGCGCTGCGGGAGTCCTCGCCCGGCGGGAACTCCTCCGGGGCCCAGAAGTGCGCCATGCCGGCGCGGAACTCCGCGCGCCGCACCACCGGATGTTCGTCGCCGTGCGGGCACTCGGCAGGCAGCGGCGCCGCGGCGACGGCGCGCATGGTGGCCAGGACGCCCCGGACGACGGAGAGCGGAGGACTCGGGTAGGAGATCTTCATCGCCTGGTGGGCCACGAGCAGCAGTACGGTGCGATCCCGGTCGTCGGCGGACTCCCCGTGACGACGGGCCGCCCACAGACCCAGATCGTCGGCGTACTCCTCGTTCCAGCTCTTGTGGTCCGTCCGCTCCACGAGCTTCCCGATGTCCAGCCGGCCGTCCGCACGCAGGTACTCGGCGTCGGCGTGCGAGGTGTCCCGCTCTCCGAAGAGCTCGTCGCGCCGCTTGCGCAGCACAGCCAGTGTTTCGTCCGCGACCTCCGCCATGCGGACCGGACACACCACCGCGTCGATCGGGGCGTTCCGGCCCGACGCGATGCGGCCGCGTTCGTAGATCTCCCGTCCGCCGGCACTGCTCAGCATGATGCCGAGCTCCGCGGCGTTCGGCGCGCTGCCCGGCAGGGCCGGGTGCCCGTCGTGGGCGCAGTGTGGGTCGGTGAAGTGGGGCAGCGCCTCCTCCACCGCCCGTACCAGGTGGTCGAGTACGGACTTCGCACGCACCATGCCGGAGACCGCGTACCAGGTCACGGCCCTGACCACCATCAGACGCCCGGCACGGTCCGCCGGGGCCGCAGAGGACAGCTCCGACGCCTGGCCGCTGATCTCGTCGTTGATGTCGGTCCACGGCTTCGGGTACCCGTGCAGCAGCGCCGACAGCGTACTGATGCTGTCCTTCGCCTCCAACGGCAGACGGGGCGGTATGCCCGTGGCCGATCCGGGGTGGACGATGTCCAGAGCGATCCGCGCGAATCCGGCCGCGTTGCGCGGGCAACGCCACTCGTCCCGAGGACGCTCCTCGTTCCAGTCCGCCGTCTCGTCGGCGAGTGCCGGCAGCAGCCCGGCGAGGTCCTCGTCCGCCGCGTCTTCGTGGCTTTCGTAGGGATGCGAGCTGTGCGGGCAACTGCGGTCCCGCAGAGCCCTGTCAGCCGCCTCCAGCGCCGTCACAGCCTGCTGTGCGACGCCTGCACTCGGCAGCCAGGTGAGGTAGGGGGCCATCATGACCAGCCCGATCGCCCACGCATAGGCCGAATCGCCACCGGGCTCGGCGGCGAGATCGGCGGCGCAGTCGAGCACCGTCCGGTCGTAGGCGCTGTTGTTGGATGCGTCGTAGTTCTCGCGTATGTCGTCCCAGATCTCGCTGAGTTCGTCGAGCATCATGTCGTCCATATCCGTCACGAACTTCATGACGCGCGACGGGCTCGGGGGAGTTCCCGTCAGAGCGAGCCATTGCCGAGGGCCGCGACAAAGGGCGCCCAGTGGCTCGTCGCGAAGGTGATCGCCGGCCCCCCGGGGCCCGTCTTGCTGTCGCGTACGGGGACGATGCCGGGGAGGTTGTCGGCGATCTCGACGCACTCGCCGCCGTCGCCATTGCTGTACGACGACGTGCGCCAGACGGCGGTGCTCAGGTCGGGTGTGGTGCTCATGACGTCGCGAACTCCTTCGCCGCCGAGGCGATCCGGTCAAGGGACGCCTCCGGCGACAGCGCGGCAGCCCTGGCCAGATCGTATGCGGTGCTGTACTGCTCCACCAGCAGCGGTTCTTCGACGAGTTGGCCGCTGTAGGCGCCCTCCGTATACACGACTGCGGGCGCCTCGGTGAACTGCATCAGCGTCATTGACGCGTGCAGGAAGGGGTGCGCTCCGGCGGAGAACGGGAGCACCTGCGTGACGATGCGCGGGCGGGAGGCCGTTTGCTCAGCGAGGTGGGCGAGCTGCTCGGCCATCACGGTGTTCCCCCCTACCGGCAGAAGCAGAGCTGCTTCGTGAATGACCAACCAAAGCACGGGCGCGGTGGGTGAGTCGAGAAGGCTTGTGCGTTCCATGCGTGTCCGCACATGACCCTCGATGACGTCCTGAGGGGCGAACGGGTGGGACGCGCGGGTGAGCGCCCGCGCATACGACTCGGTCTGCAACAGGCCGAGTACAAGCATCGAGGCATAGCTTCCGATGGAAGAGGCCTGGAACTGGAGCTCAGCCGCGTCCGCGAAGTACCCCGCCACCTTCGACGTCCGTGCCAGAAGACACAGCCGCTGAAGATGCTCACCGCTCCCCAGCAACTCGTCCAGCGTGCGCGACAGTTCCAGCTGGGGCCGTCGTTCCCCTGCTTCGAACAGCCCGATGTACGTACCGGAACAGAACGCCCGCGACCCCAACTCGCTCTGCGACATACCGGCCGCCTCGCGCAGCCGCCGCAGCTCGGCGCCGTAGAAGGCGCGGGGATTGGTGTACGGGTCCAGATCCTTCGGCTGAGGCATGAGCAGAATGTAGCGACGGCCCGGCCTGCCCTGCCCTCGAACGGCCCGGACCCACCCCCACGGGTGACGGACAGAAAGCGGCAGCGGCCCGTGGGCCGCCCGGGATCGCCGGGCGGCCCACGGCCTCGGGACGGGCGGACCTCAGCCGAGGCTGTCGGTCATCGCGTTGAGCAGCGTGCCCGAAGCGTCGTCGTTCTCCAGGGAGAAGGCGAACATCCCGGCGAGCCCCTTGCTCTTGGCGTAGGCGGCGCGTGCCTTGATGGCCTGGGGTGTGTCACCGGTCCAGAAGTTGGTTCCGTCGTAGATCCAGGAGCTCTCGGTGACCGGGTCCCAGTGCGTCTGGGCCTCCGTGGGGTGGAGCTCCTTCCAGGCGGCGAGTCCGGATTCCTGGCTCAGCGGTTTCGCGGCGGTGGGGCCGGTGGCGCTCTGGTAGAGGCCGTAGTTCGGGCCGGCCGGCACGCCCGTCCAGCCGCGCCAGTAGAAGGGGACGCCGAGCACCAGCTTGGACGCGGGGAAGCCGCCGACGATGCCGTACTCCGGGAGCCCGTCGGTGTATGCGGTGACGGCCGTGTCGAGGTTGTACTTCGCGGTGCCGGGCTCCACCGGGGTGGCCGGGTCGCCGGGGCTGTCGTGCAGCGGGTCCTGGTGGTTGGTGGGCCCGGTGGCGTCCCAGGCGCCGTGCATGTCGTAGGTCATCACGTCGGCGTAGTCCAGGTAGTCGCCGATCCTGTCGGTCTCCAGGAACGCGATCTTGTCCTGGCCGCTGGGAAGGGCGGCGGTGAGCAGGAACCGCTTGCCGAGGGTGGCGCCGTACGCGTCGAGCTGGGTGCGGAACTCCTTGAGCAGCAGGGTGAAGTTGGCCTTGTCCGCGGGGGAGTAGTGGTTTCCGGTGTGGCCTCCGGCCGATCCCGGGTACTCCCAGTCGATGTCGATGCCGTCGAAGATTCCCGCGGCCGACGCGGCGCCGCCGGACGGGTCACCCGAGATGTTCTTCGGAAGGTTGCCCTTCATGAACATGTCGATGCAGGAGGAGACGTACGCCGCGCGGGACGCGGGGGTGGCCGCGGCGTCGGAGAAGTACTTGGAGTAGGTCCAGCCGCCCAGCGACACGGTCAGCCGCAGGTTCGGGTACTTCGCCTTGAGCGCGCGCAACTGGTTGAAGTTGCCCTTCAGCGGCTGCTCGTAGACATCCGCGGTGCCGTCCACGCTGTCCGTGGCGGAGACGTCGGCCTGGTAGTCGGCATAGGCGTCACCGGCGCCGTCACCCGCGTTCGGGTTGTCCTCGTTGCCGGCGTCGGAGGCCTTGATCGCCTCGAAGCACTTGTGGGTCGTGGGGTGGACGTTCTCGAACGCGTAGGTGACCACGTCGAGTCCGGCGGCGGCGCCGCTGGTTCCTATCTGCTTCGGGTAGTACGCGTTCTCGTAGATCCCCCACTGGTCGAAGTAGGCGGAGGAGTACGGCTTTGTCGCGGGCGCCGCCCCGGTGGTGACGGTGACCGCCGCGGACTGGGCCGAGGCGTGACCGCCGCTGTATCCCTGCACGGTGAACGTGTAGGTGTGCTGAGGCAGCAGCGAACTCACGGCGACTGTGGTCCCCATGGAAGTGGCCACGAGCTGGTTCTGCGCCCACACCTTGTACGACGCCACGCTGCCGTTCTGCGAGGAGACCGTGGACGGGTTCCACTTCAGTACGGCCGCGTTGCCGGTGACCTCGGTCGAGGCGAACCCGGTGGGGGTGCTGACCTTGCCGTCACCCACGGGCCCGTTCGGGGGTGTGGTCGGCGGCGGTGTGGTGGGCGGTGTGGTCGGAGGTGTCGTGGGTGGCGTGGTGGGGGGTGTCGTGGGGCCGCCGGTGGGGCCGGTCAGGCTCAGGTCGTCCGCACGGTACGTGCCCTGCCCGTACCAGCCGTGGGTGAAGACGGTCACCGACGTCGTGTTCGCGCCGGTCTTGAACGTCGTGGACAACTGCTTCCACGACGGGGCGGAGGGCTCCCAGGCGCTCGCGTTGACGCCGGTGCCGGTGGCGCCGAGGTAGACGTACGAGCCCTGGACCCAGCCGGCCAGGGTGTAGGACGTGTTCGGCTGCACGGCCACGGTCTGGCTGCACTGTCCGGTGTCGGAAGCGGTGGTGGTGCCCGCCAGCGCGCCCGTGCCGCTGTGTGCGGCGGCGGAGACCGTCGAGCCGGTCGTACAGGTCCACCCGCTCAGGGATCCGGACTCGAATCCGGCGTTGGTGAGCAGCTCCGAGTCCGCGGCGGAGGCGTGCCCAGGGACGGCCGCGAGAGCCGCCCCCGAGGCGACGAGTACGGCGGCAACGGCCAAGGCGCCGTTGCGTCTTGCTCGTGCTGCCGGACCGCGGACCTTCGGGGCCCCTGAGCCGACCGTGCTTGCGGGCATGGTTCTACCTCCGTGGGTGCGGGGAGCCGGTGCGCCCGATATCTCCCCGCGTGACGTCGCGGACGCCGGGACGGCGCCGCGACGTCTCCGAGCGGCGGGCCGGATCTCGGAAGCGCTTTAAGTGTTCATGCCATGTGGTGCTACACCCGCGAGATTGGACTGGACCAATGTGCCGGGTCAAGGGCGCGCCCCGAATTGGGGAAAACTTGGTGTAGACCAATTTCGGGATCAACAGCCTGGGCAACACGCCGTCGGGGGCGGAACCGCCCGCGTGTGCGGGCGGTCCGCCCCCGACGGGACCGGACGTACGGCTCAGCCGGTCAGGAGATCAGCTCCACCTCCGCGAGCGTCGACGCACCGCTGAGCACCAGCCGGTAGTGCGCGTACGAGCCGCGCGTGTCCACCGTGAAGGCCCTCGTCTGCTTGTCCCAGGCGAACGACTGGCCGGACCGCTTGTCGAGGTCCTTCCAGGACGTGCCGTCCGACGATCCCTGCAGCACCCAGCCGGTCGGGGCCTTGGCCGCCGCGCCCGAGGTCAGCGTGTACTGGACCGCGTCGGTCGCCGAGGGGACCGGCAGGTCCACCGTGGTGGCCTCGGCCGTGGTGGCGGAGGTGTTGTCGAACAGCGCGCCCTCGCCCTTCAGTACGTCCTTCCTCGGCGACGGAACCTTGTCGTCCTTGGTGATCGAGACCGGGGCGGCGTCCTTGCCGGTTCCCCAGGCGGACGGCTTGGAGCCCATGTCGAAGTCCAGCACGCCGCCCTTGGCCAGCAGGTCGTGCGGCAGCGAGGTGGAGGTCCACTTCTTGCCGTTGACCTTCAGGCCCTGGACGTAGATGTTCTTGGCGCTGTTCTTCGGCGCCCTGACGACCAGGTCGTGGCCGTTCTCCAGGTGCACCGTGGTCTTCGTGAACAGCGGGGAGCCGATCGCGTACTCGCCACTGCCCATGACCAGCGGGTAGAACCCGAGCGAGGAGAAGAGGAACCAGGCCGACTGCTCGCCGTTGTCCTCGTCGCCGTGGTAGCCCTGGCCGATCTCGCTGCCCGTGTACAGGCGGCTCAGGACCTCGCGGACCTTCTCCTGCGTCTTGTAGGGCTGCGACGCCGCGTCGTACATGTACGTGACGTGGTGCGCGACCTGATTGCTGTGGCCGTACTGGCCCATCCGCACGTCCCGGGCCTCCGTCATCTCGTGGATGACGCCGCCGTAGCTGCCGACGAACTCCGGGCCCGCCGTCTCGGGGGTGGAGAAGTACGTGTCCAGCTTCTTCGCCAGACCGTCCCGGCCGCCGTACAGGTTGGCCAGGCCCTTGCTGTCCTGCGGGGCGGTGAAGGCGTAGCCCCAGCCGTTGGTCTCCGTGTAGTCGTAGCCCCAGACGCGGGGGTCGTACTGGTCGGAGGGCAGGCGCCAGTCGCCCTTGGGGTCCTTGCCCTGGAAGAAGCCCGCCTTGTCGTCGAACAGCTCGACGTAGCTCCGGGCCCGGTTCATGAAGTACTCGGACTCGTCCTTGTAGCGCTGCTTGTGCGTCTTCTTGTAGAGCGCCTGGCCCATCTGCGCGATGCCGTAGTCGTTGACGTAGCCCTCCATCGACCAGGACATGCCCTCGTGGGTCGAGGTGTCGGCGTACCCGACGAACGGAGACGTCTCCATGCCCTTGCGGCCGACGCCCGAGGACGGGGGTACGACCGTGGCGTTCTTCAGGGCCGCGTCGTACGCCGCCTCCGCGTCGAACTTCACGCCCTTGACGTACGCGTCGGCGAACGCGACGTCCGAGGAGGTGCCGGTCATCAGGTCCGAGTAACCCGGCGAGGACCAGCGGGAGATCCAGCCGCCGTCCTTGTACTGCTGGACGAAGCCGTCGACCATCTCGCCGGCCTTCTTCGGGGTGAGGAAGGAGTACGCCGGCCACGTCGTCCGGTAGGTGTCCCAGAAGCCGTTGTTGACGTACACCTTGCCGTCCACGATCTTCGCGCCGGTGTGCGTCGGGGTGTCCGAGCCGACCTGCGGGGAGAACGGGGAGGCGTACTTGTCCTTGCCGCCGACCTTCTCGAAGCCCGAGTTCGGGTAGAGGTACAGCCGGTACATGCTGGAGTACAGCGTGGTCAGCTGGTCGGCGGTCGCGCCCTCGACCTCGACCTTGCCCAGCAGGTCGTCCCAGGCGTCCTGGGCCTTGTCCTCGACCCGGCCGAAGGAGCGCGAGGCGGGGATCTCGGCGGCCAGGTTCTGCTTCGCCTGGTCGATGCTGATCAGCGAGGTGGCGAGGCGCAGGTTGACGGTGCGGTCCTTGCCCGCGTCGAAGCGCAGGTAGCCGGTCACGTCGTCACCGCCGCCGCCGGAGAGCTTGCCGCTGCCGGTGACGGGAGCGTCGAAGACGCCGTAGACGAAGAGCCGGGTGGCGCCCGTCGAGCCGCCGCTCTTCACGTCGGAGAACCCGGTGAAGGAGCTGGTCTCCGGGTCGAGGGTGAGCCCGCCGTCGTTGGAGACGTTGTCGAAGACCATGCTCGCGTCCTTGCCCGGATACGTGAACCGCATCCGCGCCGCGTGGTCGGCCGGCGTCATCTCGGCCTTGAGGCCGTTCTCGAACGTCACCCCGTAGTAGTGGGGCCTCGCCGTCTCGTTCTCGTGCTTGAACGGCAGCGCGCGGGCCTCGCGGGAGGCGTCCGGGGTGCCGGAGGCCGCCGACGGCATCAGCTGGAAGGTCTGCCGGTCGCCCATCCAGGGGCTCGGCTCGTGACTGGCGCTGAAGGCCTGCAGAGTGGGCAGGTTGTCGTCGTTGTTGCCGCGCGCGTAGTCGTACAGCCAGCTGGTCGATCCGGCGTTGGTGACCGGGGTCCAGAAGTTGAAGCCGTTGGGGACGGCGGTGGCGGGGAAGTTGTTGCCCCGGGAGAAGCCGCCGCTGGAGTTGGTGCCGCGGACGGTCGAGGCGTAGTCCGAGAGGTGCTTCTTGCGCTTCTCGGGCGCCTTCGGGGCGATCTTGACGTCGTCGATCCAGCCCTGGAACTTCGACGGGCCCTTGGGGGAGTCGTAGGCGACCAGGATCCGGTCCACGGTCCTGCCCGCCGCCACGGAGCCGATCGACGCGTCGACCTTGTTCCACTGGTTGACGTACAGCCGCTTGGCGTCGGCCTGGCCCCCGGGGGTCAGCAGCCCGCCGTTGGAGTCGGTGGCGCGCAGGTCGCTCAGGTACGTGCCGTCCGTGAACGCCAGGTCCACCGCGATGTGCGTGGCCGGGTAGGAGAGGTCCGTCTCGCCCATCTGGGGGTAGACCAGGTAGGAAAGTTCGGTGTCCTTGGTGACGGCCGTGTTGACGTCGAAGATCTTGTTGTACGAGTACGCCCGGCCGTCGGCCTTGTGCGTGCCCGCGTACCGCAGCGCCTTCTTGCCGGTGAAGCCCGCGCCGGCCTTGGCCGTGGGGGAGCCGGACGGGCCGCGGTCGATCTGGCTGCGCATGTCGTCGGGGGCCGGGGCGGAGGTGTCCCCGTCGGAGAACTGGACGTCGGCGAGCTGGGTCGCGTCGTCGGCGCCGTTGTTCTTCGTGATGTTCAGGCGGAAGTGCTGGTAGGCCTTGTCCGACGTGAAGTCGTACGACTTGGTCTGGAAGCGCTCGCTGAACGTCTGGCCGGTCCGGGAGTCCAGGTCCGTCCAGCTCTTGCCGTCCTCGGAGCCCTGGAGGGTCCAGTCCTTGGGGTCCCGCTCGTCGTGGTCGTCGGCCGAGGTCAGCGCGTACGTCACGACCTTGACCGGCTCGACGAGATCGAACTCGGCCCAGGCGGTGGGCTCGAACGAAAGCCACTTCGTACCGGATTCGCCGTCGACGAGGTTTTCCTTCACCTCACCGCCGCCGGCGTTCTCGTCGCTGGCGCGGACATCTGTGACCTTGTCGGTGACATTGCCCGGTATTCCTGCGGAGAAGCCGCCATCGATACCCGATGTCCGCTTCTTTCCGTCAGGGCCTTCTTCGACGGTATTGCGCCAGTCCGGCTGCTTCTCGTCCGCTTCGAACGAGGAGCTGAACGTCCGGTCTCCGGCGGGCTTCTGGCTTTTCTCTCCGGCTCCGGCCGACTGGGCGGCGGCCGCGGTGGGGGCTGTCACGAGCAGGACGAGTGAGGCCGCGATCAGCGCGGCCGTACTGCTTTGTCTCTTGCGAGATCCGTGTCGGGGCTGCATGCCGAGCCATTCCTCCCGAGGAAGTGCGCTTGGACAACGTTGTCAGAGGGGGGCGCAAGAACCAGTAGGGAGCGAAGTGGCGGTTGGTGTCAAGGGTGTTGGATCAGGGCCGGCGTTCGAATCGACCGGAATGCGGAAATCGTTACATCCGACGGAGGGCGCACGGTGCCGAGGTATCCGCGAGGTCTCAACTCGGGAAAGACTGCCGCCCAAACCTGCATTCGATCTTGCTCAGTTGGCGGCAAGTGGACTATACCTGTCGGCGTCTGCACAGCTTCTTTCCAACTGTGCGGCAAGGGGAGACTCGGGGGCAGGACAAGAGGACGCCGCAGGTGCGCCCACGGTCCGGTCTCCCTGGGCCCCCCACTGCAATGGCTAGCCTGAAATCTGTACCACCCAAGCGCAACTGACCGCGGTGGCGGGGCCCTTCGCCTGAGGCGAATATCGACGGGCGACCGGTACACACCGCCTGAGTCCTGGAGAAGGCGAGGACTTGAGCATGGGATCCACCTCCGCCCACAAGAATGAGGGCCTTGGCCGTCGCGATGTGATCAAGCGGTCTGCCGCACTCGGTCTGATCACCGTCCCGACGATGAGCTTCCTGTCCGCCTGCGCGAGCAGTGACAGCGGCAGCGACGACTCGGTCAAGAAGGGCAAGACCAGCGCGAAGAACCCGCTGGGCGTCAACGAGACGGCCGCGCTCGACGTGGTCATCTTCGACGGCGGCTTCGGCCAGCAGTACGCGATCGACGCGGAGAAGAAGTACACCGCGGCGTTCCCGAAGGCCAAGGTCAAGCACACCGCGACGCAGAAGATCCAGTCGCAGCTGCAGCCGCGCTTCAACGGCGGCACCCCGCCGGACCTGATCGACAACTCGGGTGCCGAGCAGATGGACATGGGTGTCCTCGTCGGCAAGAAGCAGCTGCTCGACCTGACGCCGCTGATGGACGCCCCGTCCATCGACGACCCGAGCAAGAAGGTGCGCGACACCCTGCGCCCGGGCGTCCTGGAGATGGGCCAGTTCGACGGCGACCCGGTCTGGATCATGTACTACGCGTACACCGTGTACGGCGTCTGGTACTCGCAGACCGCGCTGGACAACCTGGACGCCCAGTACCCCGAGAACTGGGACGACATGCTCGCCCTCTGCGCCAAGGCGAAGAAGAAGGGCATCGCCGGCTGGACGTACCCGGGCAAGTACCCGTACTACCTGCCGTTCTCGCTCTACCCGTTCATCGCCAAGATCGGCGGCCGGGAGGTTCTCGACAAGATCGACAACCTGGAGCCGAACGCCTGGAAGGACCCCGCCGTCAAGGCGGCGTTCGAGGCGTACTACGAGCTGTTCCAGAAGGGGTACATCCTCAAGGGCACCCCGGGCCTGACCCACATCCAGTCGCAGACCGAGTGGACCAAGGGCAAGGCGCTCTTCATCCCGAACGGTTCGTGGGTGGAGAACGAGGCGGCGCCGACCACGCCCAAGGACTTCAAGATGATGGTCGCGGCCCCCTCCGGTCTGGACGCGTCCGACAAGATGCCGTTCGGCACCATCTGGGCGTCCGGCGGCGAGCCCTTCGTCGTCCCGGCCAAGGCGAAGAACAAGGAGGGCGGAATGGAGCAGCTGCGCATCATGCTCTCCGAGGAGTCCTCCAAGAACTTCACCAAGCAGGTCAAGTCCCTCAGCGCCTTCAACGGCGGCACCGACGGCCTGACCCTCTCCACGGCCATGCAGGCCGGTGTCGACGCGCTGAAGAAGGCCGGCGACAACGTGGTGAACCCCCGTCTGCAGGACTGGTACGTGAAGCTCCAGAAGGAGCAGATCGGCACGGCGGGCATCGGCGAGATGATGGCCGGACGCCTGACCCCGGCCGAGGCGATCAAGAAGATCCAGGGCTACGCGGACGCCGCGGCCAAGGACCAGTCCATCAAGCACTACAAGCACCAGTGAGTAACCGTCACCAGCGGCGGCTCCCGCGGAAAGATCGGGGTCGGTAAACGATGCAGCACGGCAAGTACCGGTTCATTGTGGGGTTCCTGGTAGTCCCACTGGCGTTGTACGCGGTCTTCGTCATCTGGCCGTTCATCCAGTCCATCTATTACTCGTTCACGGACTGGACCGGCCTGAGCCCGGACTTCAAGATGGTCGGCCTCGACAACTACACGAGGATGTTCAAGGACGACATTTTCTGGAAGTCGCTGCAGCACAGCGTGCTGCTCGTGCTGCTGCTGCCGCTGGTGACGCTGGGCCTCGCGCTCTTCTTCGCCTTCATGCTCAATGTCGGAGGCCGGCGGCGCAAGAACGCCGCGGTCTCCGGCGTGCGGGGTTCGGGCTTCTACAAGATCGCGTATTTCTTCCCGCAGGTGCTCTCGATCGTCATCGTCGCCCTGCTCTTCCAGTTCGCGTACAACCCGCGCAGCGGAATGCTGAATTCGGCGCTCAAGGGGATCGGACTCGACTCCATCCAGCCGGACTGGCTGGGCGACCCGAACCTGGCACTCATCTGCGTCATGGTGGTGCTGGTCTGGTCGACGGTCGGCTTCTTCGTCGTCCTCTTCTCCGCCGGAATGGCGTCCATCCCGAAGGACTTCTACGAGGCGGCGCTCCTGGACGGGGCCAGCCGCGTCACGACGTTCTTCAAGATCACCCTGCCGCTGCTCTGGGACACCGTGCAGTCCGGGTGGGTCTACATGGGCATCCTGGCGCTCGGGGTCGAGGCGTTCACGGCCGTACAGGTCATGACCGTGGGCCCCGGCGGTCCCGACTACGCGACCTCCGTCCTGCCGCTGTACGTCTACCAGACGGCGTTCCGCGACGGTCAGGCCGGATACGCGACCACGATCGGTGTGGGACTGCTCGTCGTCACCATGGTGTTCGCCGCCATCGTGATGCGTCTGGGCCGGCGCGAACGGCTGGAGTTCTGATGCTGTGCTTCCCGGGACGCGGTGCCCGGATCCCCAGCAGGCAAGACAGCCCGGTCCGCGCGGCCGGCTCGACAGTACGAGGTGAGCACACGTGAAGGCCACTGAAACCCCTCCCGTGGTCACGGTGAAGGAACCGGCCCCCGTGTCCAAGGCGCCCGCCCAGGGCGGCAAGGAGAAGGGCAGCGAGGGCAAGATCCTCAACGTCTTCTCCCACGGTGTGCTGATCATCTGGGCGATCCTGGTGGTCATGCCGCTCCTCTGGGCGGTCATGACCTCGTTCAAGACCGATGACTCGATCCTGTCGACGCCGTGGGCGCTGCCGGACAAGCTTCACTTCGAGAACTGGTCGCGCGCCTGGAGCCAGGCGCACATGAGCGAATACTTCTTGAACACGATCGTGGTGGTGGGCGGTTCGCTCATCGGCACGCTGTTGCTCGGCTCGATGGCGGCCTACGTACTGGCCCGCTTCGACTTCCCGGGCAACCGCTTCGTGTACTACCTGTTCATCGGCGGGATGAGCTTCCCGATCATCCTGGCGCTGGTCCCGCTGTTCTTCGTCATGAACAACATGGGGCTGCTGAACACGACGCACGGGCTGATCCTGGTCTATATCGCCTACTCGTTGCCGTTCACCGTCTTCTTCCTCACCGCGTTCTTCCGGACGCTGCCGGGGTCCGTGGCGGAAGCGGCGATGATCGACGGGGCCTCGCACACCCGGACGTTCTTCCAGGTGATGCTGCCCATGGCGAAGCCCGGTCTGATCAGCGTCGGCATCTTCAACTTCCTCGGGCAGTGGAACCAGTACATGCTGCCCACGGTGCTGAACAGCGACCCCGACCACCGGGTGCTCTCCCAGGGCCTGGTCGAACTGGCCAACAGCCAGGGCTACAAGGGCGACTGGTCCGGCCTCTTCGCCGGTCTGGTGATGGCGATGCTCCCGGTCCTCGCGGCCTACATCGTCTTCCAGCGCCAGGTCGTGGCCGGTCTGACCGCGGGAGCGGTGAAGTAACCCTCCCCGGACACCGCAAGATCCACCGAACCGCCCGCCGGCTTCCCAGCCGGCGGGCGGTTCGTCTGCGTACGGGGGAGTTCGCGGACCCCGTCGTGCGAGGGTCCCGTGCTCATCAGAGGCTTCGAATGCTCAAGGTCTTGACGGGGAGTACCCCAAAACGCTCAGCTTAGAGTTCACATGTTGGAGAAAATGGCAGGAGTGAGAGAGTCGATGGAGACTCCGGGGTCGCAGACATCTCTGCATCGCGCCAACCTTGAGCGGGTCGTGCGCGCCGTACGTATGGCGGGTTCGCTCACCCAGGCGGAGATCGCCAGGAGCACGGGCCTCTCCGCGGCCACCGTCTCCAATATCGTTCGCGAACTGAAAGAGGGCGGCACCGTAGAGGTGACCCCCACCTCGGCCGGCGGCCGCCGCGCCCGCAGCGTCTCGCTCAGCGGGGACGCGGGCATCGTCATCGGCGTCGACTTCGGACACACGCACCTGCGCGTGGCGGTCGGGAACCTGGCCCACCAGGTGCTCGCCGAGGAGTCCGAGCCGCTGGACGTGGACGCCTCGTCCGCCGAGGGCTTCGGACGGGCGGAACAGCTGGTCAACCGGCTGATCGAGACCACCGGGATCAGCCCGGGCAAGGTCATCGGGGTGGGTCTCGGTGTTCCCGGCCCGATCGACGTCGAGTCCGGCACGCTGGGCTCCACGTCGATCCTGCCGGGCTGGACGGGCATCAACCCCAGCGAGGAGCTCACCGCCCGCCTCGGCGTGCCGGTGTACGTGGACAACGACGCCAACCTCGGGGCGCTGGGCGAGCTGGTGTGGGGGAGCGGCCGCGGGGTCCGGGACCTCGCGTACATCAAGGTCGCGAGCGGTGTCGGCGCCGGTCTGGTGATCGACGGGCACATCTACCGGGGACCCGGCGGCACGGCCGGCGAGATCGGCCACATCACCCTCGACGAATCGGGCCCCGTCTGCCGCTGCGGCAACCGCGGGTGCCTGGAGACCTTCACGGCCGCGCGGTACGTCCTGCCCCTGCTCCAGCCCAGCCACGGCCCCGATCTCACCATGGAACGGGTGGTCCAGCTGGCCCGTGAGGGCGATCCGGGCTGCCGCCGGGTGATCGGTGACGTGGGGCGGCACATCGGCAGCGGGGTGGCCAACCTGTGCAACCTGCTCAACCCGAGCCGCGTGGTGCTCGGCGGTTCGCTCGCGGAGGCCGGCGAACTGGTCCTCGGACCCATCCGCGACTCCGTGTCGCGCTACGCCATCCCCAGCGCCGCACGGCAGCTCTCGGTGCTCCCCGGGGCCCTCGGGGGGCGTGCCGAGGTGCTGGGCGCGCTGGCGCTGGTCCTGAGCGAGATGGGCGATTCGACCCTTTTGGAGAGCACGCTCCCCGCGGCTACGCCTGCCTTCACTTAGATAACGAATGGCACCGTTGTCATCTCGTTAAGGATTTACTCCTTGACGTCGCTGTCGAGGCCGAGTTGACTTCCAGCCACCTCGGCCGCAACGCTGCGGCCTCGTCAGGGAGGCACACCCGCAATGAACGCAATGACGCGACGCATCGTCATAGGCACGGCCGCAGTTTCCATGGCCGTCTCCCTCGCAGCCTGTGGCAAGGCCGGCGACGACAAGAAGGACTCGGCGGACTCGGGCAGCAAGACCAAGATCGGTCTGCTGCTCCCGGAGAACAAGACCGCTCGCTACGAGACGCTGGACAAGCCGCTGTTCATCGAAGCGGTCAAGAAGGACTGCGCGGACTGCGAGGTTGTCTACAACAACGCGGCCGGTGACGTCGGCCAGCAGAAGCAGCAGTTCGAGCAGCAGATAGCCGACGGCATCAAGGTCATCGCCATCTCCTCGGTCGACGCCGAGAAGTCCGCCGCGTGGGTTGCCGACGCACACAAGAAGGGCGTCAAGGTCGTCGCGTACGACCGCGCCATCGTCGGTGCCGACGCCTACGTCAGCCACGACAACGAGAAGATCGGCAAGCTCCAGGGCCAGGCCGTCCTCGACGCGCTCGGCTCGAAGGCGGCAGGCGCCAACCTCGTCATGATCAACGGTGACGAGAAGGACCCGAACGCCGGCCTGTTCAAGAAGGGCGCTCACGCGTCCCTCGACGGCAAGATCAAGATTGCCTACGAGGCGTCCGGCGAGTGGGACCCGAAGATCGCCGGCGAGAAGATGACCGCCGCGATCTCCTCGGTCGGCAAGGGCAAGATCGACGCCGTCTACTCCGCCAACGACGGCATGGCGGGCGGCATCATCACGTCCCTGGACAACGCCGGTATCAAGGACATCCCGGTGGGTGGCCAGGACGCCGAGCTCCCCGGTATCCAGCGGATCATCGCCGGTACGCAGACCTTCACGATCTACAAGTCGCCGAAGCAGCTCGCCCCGGCGGCCGCCCAGTTCGCCGTCAACCTGCTCCAGGGCAAGGACATCGGCGCCCAGGGCAAGACGGACGGCGTTCCGTCCACGCTGCTCGAGCCGACCGTCGTGAACAAGGACAACATCGAGTCCACCGTGGTCAAGGACGGCATCTACCAGGCCTCCGCGATCTGCGTCAAGGACATCGCCGCCAAGTGCACCACCCTGGGCATCAAGTAGTCCCTCCTCGCGCCAGGGCCGACAGGCCCTGGCGCGCGCGGGTGTGAACGCGCCGCATGGCCGAGTCCGCCCGCCCCACGACTGTCCGGCCCCGGTCGGCCCACACCCCGCTGCCGGCCGGGTGCCGGACATTTCCCCCAGTACTTCCAGTACGTCGACGCTGCCCCTCGTGGCGCGGCGTCTCCGCCGGTCAGGCGGCACATCCCCGCCGGTCAGGCGGCGAAGGAGATGGTTCACGTGTCACAGACGCCCGTGCTGGCGTTGCGTGGAGTCTTCAAGCGATTCGGAGCGGTCCAGGTCCTCTCCGGTGTCGATCTCGAAGTCCACGCCGGAGAAGTGGTCGCCCTGGTCGGCGACAACGGTGCAGGAAAGTCCACGCTGGTCAAGACGATCGCCGGCGTGCACCCCATCGATGAGGGCGTCATCGAGTGGGAGGGCACGAAGGTGGACATCAACCGTCCGCACGACGCCCAGAACCTCGGCGTCGCCACCGTCTACCAGGACCTCGCGCTCTGCGACAACCTGGATGTCGTCGCCAACCTCTTCCTCGGCCGCGAGATCAAGAAGGGCGGCGTCCTCGACGAGGTCGCCATGGAGAAGCGGGCACAGGACCTCCTGTCCACGCTCTCCATCCGTATCCCCAGCGTCCGTATCCCGGTTGCCGCGCTCTCCGGCGGCCAGCGCCAGGTCGTGGCCATCGCCCGTGCCCTGGTCGGCAACCCCAAGATCGTGATCCTGGACGAGCCCACCGCGGCCCTCGGCGTCGAGCAGACCGCACAGGTCCTCGACCTGGTGGAGCGGCTGCGCGAGCAGAACCTCGGCGTCATCCTCATCAGCCACAACATGGCCGATGTGAAGGCTGTCGCAGACAAGGTCGCCGTGCTGCGACTCGGCCACAACAACGGCATCTTCCCCGTGGCGACGACCAGCCACGAAGAAATCATCGCCGCGATCACGGGCGCCACCGACAACGCCGTGACCCGCCGCAAGTCCCGCAGCGCGGAGGCATCCAAGTGAGCAAGACCAACGAGACTTCGGCCAAGGTGCCGGCCCAGGCAGAGGCCACCGAGGCTCCCGCGGCAGCGGCCGGCGCTGTCAGGGTCGTTGACCCCCGCCTGCTCATCCGTGAGCAGGGCTTCAAGGGCTACTGGACCGAGTTCAAGCGCAAGGTGCGTTCGGGCGAGATCGGCTCGCTGCCCGTCGTGGTGGGCCTGATCATCATCGGGATCGTCTTCCAGGCCGAGACCGGAAACTTCCTCACCTCGTACAACCTCGACCAGATCACGTTGTACGCGGCGGGCCCCGGCATCATGGCCGTGGGCATCGTCTTCGTCCTGCTGCTCGGCGAGATCGACCTCGCGGTCGGTTCCGTCGCGGGCCTCGCGGGTGCGGTGTGGGCCGTGGTCGGCACGGACATACCCGACTCCCTCGCCATCGTGGTCGGCATCCTGTCCGGCACGGTCATCGGCGCCTTCCACGGCATCGTCTTCGCCAAGATCGGCGTGCCCGCGTTCGTCGTGACGCTGGCAGGCTTCCTGGGCTGGGCCGGTATGCAGACCTGGGTGATGGGCGAGAAGTCCACCATCACCACCCCGCTCGGCAGCTTCGTCCGCGACCTGACCAGCTACTACTTCGCAGACGTCGCCGCCGCCTACGGTCTCGCCGTGTTCGTGATCGTCGCCTTCTACCTCGCGCAGCTGCGCGACTCGCGCCGCCGCAAGGCCGCCGAGCTGCCGCACCGCCCGCAGAGCGAGATCATCCTGCGCACCGGGCTGCTCGCCGTCCTGTCCCTCCTGGCCGCGTATGCGTTCAACCAGGAGCAGGGCCTCCCGCTCTCCCTGGTGATCTTCCTCGCGATCCTGGTCATCACCGACTTCGTGCTGCGTCGCACCACCTACGGCCGTCAGATCTTCGCAGTCGGCGGTGGCATCGAGGCAGCGCGTCGGGCCGGCATCAACGTGTCCTGGATCCGCATCTCGGTGTTCATGATCTCCGGCACGCTCGGTGCGGTCGGCGGTCTCTTCCTGGCCTCCGCGACCGGCGGCGCCGACCGTTCGCTCGGTGGCGGCAACCAGCTGATGATGTGCATCGCCGCGGCCGTCATCGGCGGTACGTCCCTGTTCGGCGGACGCGGCAAGGTCTGGTCCGCGCTGCTGGGCATCCTGGTCATCCAGTCGATCGTCCAGGGCCTCAACCAGATGAACCTGTCGTCGAACGCGATCCAGTACATGATCACCGGTGGAGTACTCCTCATCGCTGTGATCATCGACTCGGTCTCGCGCAAGACCCAGAAGACCGCAGGCCGCGCCTAGGCTCACCCGGCCCCGCGGGGCCCCGTGACACGCAACGCCGGACAGTGCCCGGCGCCCCTCCACAGGGCGCCGGGCACTGTCACGTACCGGCCCGGGGTGGGACAGCACACCCCGGGTGGATGCCCGATGCGGCGGGCGGAACATTAGACTCATCGGATCGGCATGCTCGACCAGCACAATCGCAAGGAGGCACGGTGACACAGCCGCGCGAAGCGCGTCATGCACGGGCGGTGGCGGGCGACGGATGGGATCTGCTGAACCGCATCGGCGGACCGCGTGACCTGGACCGGCTCACCCCCGAGCAGCTGGAGCAGCTCGCCGAAGAGATCCGGGCCTTCCTCGTCGACGCCGTCTCCAAGACCGGCGGCCACCTCGGACCCAACCTCGGCGTGGTCGAGCTGACCATCGCCCTGCACCGGGTCTTCGACTCGCCGAAGGACAAGGTCCTCTTCGACACCGGCCACCAGAGCTATGTGCACAAGCTCCTCACCGGCCGGCAGGACTTCTCGAAGCTCAAGAGCAAGGGCGGCCTCTCCGGCTACCCCTCGCGCGCCGAGTCCGAGCACGACGTCATCGAGAACTCCCACGCCTCCACCGTGCTCGGCTGGGCCGACGGCCTGGCCAAGGCCAACGAGGTGCTGGGCCGCCCCGACCACGTCGTCGCGGTCATCGGTGACGGAGCTCTCACCGGCGGCATGGCCTGGGAGGCGCTGAACAACATCGCCGCCGCCAAGGACCGCCCCCTCGTCATCGTCGTCAACGACAACGAGCGCTCCTACGCCCCGACCATCGGCGGCCTCGCCAACCACCTGGCGACCCTGCGCACCACCGACGGCTACGAACGCTTCCTGGCCCGCGGCAAGGACCTCCTGGAGCGCACCCCCGTCGTCGGCAAGCCGCTGTACGAGACGCTGCACGGCGCCAAGAAGGGCCTCAAGGACTTCATCGCCCCGCAGGGCATGTTCGAGGACCTCGGCCTGAAGTACGTCGGCCCGATCGACGGCCACGACCTGGAGGCCCTGGAGTCGGCGCTCCAGCGCGCCAAGCGCTTCGGCGGGCCCGTCATCGTGCACTGCCTCACGGAGAAGGGCCGCGGCTACACCCCGGCCCTGCTCGACGAGGCGGACCGCTTCCACGCCGTCGGCAAGATCCACCCCGACACCGGCCTGCCCGTCGCCACCTCCGGCCTCGACTGGACCTCCGTCTTCGGCGAGGAGATGGTCAAGCTCGGCCACGAGCGCGAGGACATCGTCGCGATCACCGCGGCCATGCTCCAGCCGGTCGGCCTGACCAAGTTCGAGAAGGCCTTCCCGGACCGGATCTACGACGTCGGCATCGCCGAGCAGCACGGCGCGGTCTCCGCGGCGGGCCTCGCCACCGGCGGTCTGCACCCGGTCTTCGCGGTGTACGCCACCTTCCTGAACCGCGCCTTCGACCAGGTCCTGATGGACGTCGCCCTGCACAAGTGCGGTGTGACGTTCGTCCTGGACCGGGCCGGGGTCACCGGTACGGACGGCGCCTCGCACAACGGCATGTGGGACATGTCGATCCTGCAGTGCGTGCCGACGCTGCGGATCGCCGCCCCGCGCGACGCCGACCAGGTCCGCGCCCAACTGCGCGAGGCCGTCGAGGTCGACGACGCGCCGACGGTCGTCCGCTTCTCCAAGGGCGCGGTCGGCCCGTCGGTCAAGGCCGTCGGCACGGCCGGCGGCATGGACGTGCTGCGCAAGCCGGCCGCCGCCCGGCCGGACGTCCTGCTCGTCTCCATCGGGGCGCTCGCCCCGATGTGCCTGGAGATCGCGGACCTGCTCGACGCCCAGGGCATCTCGACCACCGTCGTCGACCCCCGCTGGGTCAAGCCCGTCGACGAGGCCATGGCCCCGCTCGCGGCCAGGCACCGGGTCGTCGTCACCGTCGAGGACAACAGCCGGGCCGGCGGTGTCGGCTCCGCCGTCGCCCAGGCCCTGCGCGACGCCGACGTCGACGTACCGCTGCGCGACTTCGGCATCCCGCCGGTCTTCCTGGACCACGCCTCCCGCAAGGAGGTGATGGCCGAGATCGGGCTGACCGCACCGGACATCGCCCGTCAGGTCACCGGCCTGGTCGCCAAGCTCGACGGCCGCTACGACACGGACGCGGCGAACAGCTCGGTGGCGGAGCCGGTCCGCGACTGACGCGTACCGCCGCACGGCCGACTGGGCCGGTCGCCCACCCTGTACGGGTGGACCGACCGGCCCATTCGTGTGAAATCCCGCCCGGTGAGGCGTGGCGGAGGCGGCCGGGTCCGAATCATGGCGTGCACGACGAGTGCGTGGAGGTACGCCGGTGAGCACCCAGCAGGACCTGCCCCCCAGTGGAGACGGGCTGTTCCGGACCAAGACGGTCGAACAGTCCATCCGCGACACCGAGGAGCCGGAGCACGCCCTCAAGAAGTCCCTCTCCGCCCTGGACCTCACGGTCTTCGGAGTGGGCGTCATCATCGGCACCGGCATCTTCGTGCTCACCGGCAAGGTGGCCAAGGAGACCGCCGGACCGGCCACCGCCATCGCCTTCGTGGTGGCGGGCGTCGTCTGCGGCCTGGCCGCGCTCTGCTACGCGGAGTTCGCCTCCACCGTCCCGGTGGCCGGCTCGGCGTACACCTTCTCCTACGCCTCGCTCGGTGAGCTGGTCGCCTGGATCATCGGCTGGGACCTGGTCCTGGAGTTCGCGCTGGGCACGGCGGTGGTGGCGGTCGGCTGGTCCGGCTACGTCCGCTCGCTGCTGGACAACGCGGGCTGGCACCTTCCCGACGCGCTCTCCGGACCGGACGTGGCGGACGGATTCGGCTTCGACATCCTCGCCTTCGTCCTCGTGCTGGTGCTGACCGTCATCCTGGTCCTCGGCATGAAGCTGTCCGCGCGGGTCACGACGGTGGTGGTCGCCATCAAGGTGACCGTCGTCCTGATCGTGATCATCGCGGGGCTCTTCTTCATCGACACGGCGAACTACTCGCCCTTCGTCCCCGAGGCCCAGCCGCAGCCCTCCGGATCGGGCCTTGACGCCCCGCTGGTCCAGCTGATCTTCGGCTACGCCCCCACGAACTTCGGCGTCATGGGCATCTTCACCGCCGCCTCCGTCGTCTTCTTCGCCTTCATCGGCTTCGACGTCGTCGCCACGGCCGCCGAGGAGACGAGGGTCCCGCAGCGCGACATGCCGCGCGGCATCATGGCCTCGCTCTTCATCTGCACGGCCCTGTACGTCGCCGTATCGATCGTCGTCACCGGAATGCAGCACTACACCGAGCTCTCCGTGAGCGCCCCGCTCGCCGACGCCTTCAAGGCCGTCGGCCACCCCTTCTACGCGGGCGTCATCAGCTTCGGCGCCGCGGTCGGCCTCACCGTGGTCTGCATGATCCTGCTGCTGGGCCAGACCCGGGTGTTCTTCGCGATGAGCCGCGACGGCCTGCTGCCGCGCTTCTTCTCCAAGACGCACCCGCGGTTCCACACCCCGTACCGCCCGACCATCCTGCTCGGCGTGCTCATCGCGGTCATCGCCGGTTTCACCAGCATCAACGAACTCGCGACGCTGGTGAACATCGGCACGCTCTTCGCCTTCGTCGTCGTGGCGCTGGGCGTCATCGTCCTGCGCCGCACCCGCCCCGACCTGCACCGCGCCTTCCGCACGCCGCTGGTCCCGCTGATCCCGATCCTGTCGGTCGCCGCGTCGGTCTGGCTGATGCTCAACCTGCCGGCCGAGACGTGGCTGCGGTTCGGCGTCTGGATGGTCATCGGCGTGGTCATCTACTTCGCGTACGGACGCGGGCACAGCCGGGTGAACCGCACCCGGGTGTGACGACGACGGCCCCGCCGGGCCACGGGGCCGGCGGGGCCGTACGGTCTGCCGCGGCGTCAGCCGCCGGTGGCAGGCGACTTCTTGGCGGACTCCGGGATGGTGGCGTCCTCGCGGATCGCCTTCCACAGCGTGCCGGCCTGCGGCTCCGCGGAGATCACCCGGTTCGGGTCGATTTTGTCGTAGGCGACAGGGAGCATGATGGTCTCCATCGATGCCGGGTCGACCCCGTTCATCGAACGGGCGAAGTCGGTCAGCGACTTGAGCGAGGCGAGACCCTCGTCGGTGGTCAGCGACTTGGTCGCGGAGTTAGCGATCTTGTAGGCGCTGGTCGGACTCCCCAGCAGATCCTGCTTCTTGACCTCGCTGAGCAGGGCGAACAGGAACTGCTGCTGGAGCCCGATGCGCCCGAGGTCGCTGCCGTCACCGATGCCGTGCCGGGTGCGGACGTAGGCGAGGGACTGGGTGCCGTCGAGCTTGTGGGACCCGGCGGTGAGGTCGAGACCGGAGGACTTGTCGTGGATGTCCTCGGGGACGTCGACGGTCACGCCTCCGATGGCGTCGACGAGACCCTTGAACCCGGAGAAGTTGATCTCCAGGTAGTGGTCGATGCGCACACCGGACAGCTTCTCGACGGTCTTGACCACACAGGCGGGGCCGACCTGGGAGTACACGGAGTTGAACATCACACGGTTCGCGGACTTCACCGTCGAGCCGTCGGCCTTGGTGCACTCGGGCCGGGTCACCAGGGTGTCACGGGGTATCGAGACGGCGACCGCCTTGCTGCGCCCTTCCGGGATGTGCACGACCATCGCCGTGTCGGAACGTGCCCCGCTGACGCCCGCGCCGCCGCCCAGCTCCTTGTTCTCGGCCCCGGCCCGCGAGTCCGAGCCCAGGACCAGCAGGTTCTGCCCGCTGGTCGGCAGCTTCTCGGGACGGTCCTCACCGAGCGCCTTGTTGATGTCGACGCCCTTGATGTTCCCGTCGAGCCGGCTGTAGAGCCAGTAGGCCGTGCCGCCCGCGGCGATGACGAGCACCAGAACGGACAGCAGGACGGCCCGGCGTATGCGCTGGCCCCGCGTCCGCACACGCTTGCGCCCGCGGCGGGGGTTCTCCGGGGAGCTCCGGTGTCCGGGCATGGTGGCGTCTTGGCTCATCCTGAGTGAGTCCTCACAACTTGTGGCCTGGTCAGGGCGCAGGTGATGGGGGTGGGACTCGGGTGGGGGGTGAAGCCGGTCCGCGTTTCCTGGTGAATGAGCACTATAGACAGTCGATCTGGTGTACGTACGGTGCCCATGGTGTGAAGACGGCCCGCCGACCGGCCGGGGGAGTCGCCGGGCGGCCGCGAAACCGTACGCGGGGCGGGCCGGAAGGCACCTTCGGGGCGGGGCTTAGGATGTGACAGCTTCGGGACGCTGCACGCGTTGCTCGAACACCGGTTCTTGAAAGGTGATCGCAGACCATGCTCGGACAGGATGCCCGTGCGACCTCGAAGGTCGCGCCTGAAAGCAAGGCGCTCCGCGGCATCTGGCTCACCCGCGGGAAGGACGGCAGGCTCACCGCCTACGTCCCCGGGGAGGGCGGCCTGCGCCGCTGGACGGAGAGCCGCCCGGGCGGTCCCGGCTGGGACGCTCAGGACACGGTGCCGGCGCCTGACCTGACGCATCTGTCCGTGACCCAGAACGCCGATGCCTACGTCCACTTCGCCGGCCGTCGTGAACGAAGCGCGGCCGACGGAGCGGTCACCGTCGACATCGTGCACGCGATCCAGTACCAGACCGGCCGCCCGGCCTCGGCCTGGCACTCGCTCGGCACCCCGCACAAGGAAGCCGACGTGGGCCGCAGGCTCGGTGCGCCCGTCGCCGTCGTCAGCGAGTCCGGCGAGGTGCACATCGCCGTACGCAACGGGCGCGGGGGCATGATGATGCGCCGCGAGCGGCCCGACGGGAAATGGCGTGGCTGGGAGGACCTGCGCGGCAAGCACATCAAGCAGGAGCCCGCGGTGGTCGCGCTCGCCTCCGGCTGCGTCGTGCTCCTCGCGGCGACGCACGAGGCCTGCCTGTACTGGGAGCAGCAGGAGCCCGCCGGGGGATTCGGCGCGTTCCGGAGCCTGGAGATCACGGCGGACCCCGGCTCCCTCAGCGTCCTGGAGACGGCACCCGGCCGGGCCACCTACTACTGGACGGATCCCGAGCACGGGGTCGTCGCCTACCGCGCCGGCACCGGGACCATGCCCCTGGGCGGCGCCCCGGGCGACGGTCCGCACGCGGCGGTCCGCACGTCCCTGGACGGGCTCGACTGCACGGTGCTGGCCCATCGCGGGACGAACGGCACCGCGGTCGTCGGCGTCGGGGTCACCGAGAACGAGGCCGACGGCCTGTGGTGGTCCGACACCGGAGCCCCCTGCCTGACCACCCCGGCGCTGGCGCACGACGCCGAGGGCCTGCTGGTGATGGCGGTCGCCGGCCCGGACGGTGTGCCGCGCGTGGCGAGGCAGACGGACGGGCCGGGCCTGAGCTTCGGGCAGTGGCGCGAGATCTGAGCCGTCCCCGTCACCTCCACAACACCGCGGGAGCGGTGGGGTGATGACCTCGGCACCGGACGACCGGTGCCCGTGAAGGCTGGGCGCGGGACGCCGGGCACGGCGGCAGCCACCCGTTCATGTGTCCGATCCTGCCTATGATGTCTCGATTCTGGCCCCCGATGTGAGGGCCGCTGCCCTGGAAGGTTGAGGAAGAGCCATGCGGGGTGCCCTGTCACACGAGGCGGAGCGGCGGAGCGCGCCCACCGGCGCCGGACCGGTCGGCCGGGTCCTGGGCGGACCCTGGCTGCTGGCCGGACAGGACGGCAGGCTCACTGCCTACGTGCACACCGAGGACGCGCTGCTCCGGTGGACGGAGGAGGCCGTGGGGGGTCCGCGCTGGTCGGGTCCGGACACGTTTCCGGCGAAGGACCTGACGCACCTCACCGTGGTTCAGGGACCCAACCGCTATGCCCACCTGATCGGACGCCGGGTGCGGCCGAAGGCCGACGCCAGGTCGGCCGTGGACATCGTGTGTGCCACTCAGTTCCAGACGGGCCGCCCCGTCACCGAGTGGCGGTCGCTGGGCAATCCCTTCAAGGACATCGACCGGTCCGAGCAGGTGGGAGCTCCCGCGGCAGCCGTGGCCGACGGGGGCGCCCTGTACGTCTGCGTTCCGACCGCCTGGGGAGGCGCGGCGCTGCGGCGCGAGGACAAGCACGGGCAGTGGGAGGCCTGGAAGGAACTCGACGTCGCGGGCGTCACCGACCGGCCCTCGCTCGCGGCGACGGCCGCCGGGCTGGTCGAGGTGCTCGTCCCCACCCGGGTGGCAGCCCTTCATCTGCACCAGGGCAGCCAGGGCGGGGCCATGGTCCGGGGCTACGACGCCGGAGTGATCCCGCTCCCCGGGTCGGCGACGGCCCTGGAGACCGCTCCGGGCCGGATGACGCACTACCTGACCGATGTCCGGGGGGCCGGTGTCGTCGCCTTCCGGGCCGGGAACTGGCCGATGCCGCTCGGCGGCACCCCCGGGGACGGGCGGACCGCGGCACTGCGTGCGACGGTGGACGGTTTCGACTGCACGGTGCTGGCCCTGCGGGATACGGACGGCGTGGTCCGGCTGGGTGTCTGTCCGGCCGAGGAGGAACGGGGCGGTATGTGGTGGACGGACACCGGTACGGACTGCGCCGGGGACCCGTCGCTCGCGCTCGACGGACACGGCCGGGCGGTCGTGGCGGCGGTCGGGACCGACGGCTGCCTCGTTCTCGCCCGGCAGACGGACGGGCCGGGTCTGACCCTGAGTGACTGGAGACGGATATGAGCACCACCGCCGGGAGTGGCCGGGTGGCCGTCGTCGCGGAGTGCGCGCGAGACGCCGCGGTGCTCGTCGCGGCCGAGGCCGCCGGCGGGTCCGGAATCGGTGTGATCTGCCTCCGTGACGACGGCAAGGAGGGGCGGGCTGCCCTGGACCGGGCCCTTGCCGATGCCTCGGGGCGCGGCTGCCGGGTGGCGGGACCGCCCCGGTTCGTGACCGGGGAGCGCGAGGCCGCCGTCGCCGGAGTCGTGAAGGAACTGCTTGCGCTGCGGCCGCGGCGGATTCGCGTTCCTGACCCCGATCCGACCCATCGGGACTGGGACATGGAGGCGGGCCGCCCCGTGTACGACGAGCCCGACGAGCGCGCTGCGGCGGCCCTGGTCGCGCTCCGGGCCGCACGCGAGTACCAGGTGGAGTCGTCGGCTCCCGTCCTCGTGGACTGCCGGCGTACGGAACCCCCCACCGCCCACGGCGCCGCCGTCTCCTGCCCGCGCTATCCGGCTGTCACCGGCTGGCTGACCGAGGGTTTCGACGGCAGATCGTCCGCCTTCCTCCCCTCCGCGGCGGGTGTGCTGAGGTGGACCCAGCAGCGGCGGCACGGCACCGCCTGGGACGGACCGGAGCTTCTGCCGGGGCCGCGACTGATGCCCGGGCTCCGCGTCGTGCGGGACTTCTCGGGTCTCCCGCACCTCTTCGCGCTGCGCAGGACCGCCCGCAAGGGCGGGGGCGATGACATCGAGATCGTGCACGCCGCCCAGTACCGCACCGGACACCCGCTCACTCCGTGGCACTCCCTGGGCAGCCCGAACGCCGGGGACGCGTACAAGAGCCGGGAGACCGGATTCCCCGCGGCCGGGTTCGACGCCGCGGGCGGCCTCGTGGTCTTCGCACGGAACTTCGGCCACAGCGTCAGCTTTCGCGAGCAGCGGCCGGAGGGCGGCTGGTCCCCCTGGCGGCACCTCTCGGGTGTGCGCGTGGCCGACGAACTGGTGACGGTCACGACGCACAAGGGAGAGGTCGAGCTCCTCGCCCGGGTGCGGGACTCGGCGGCCGTCGTGCGCTGGCACCGTCCGGCGCCGGACGGGGAGTGGGCCGAGGACCGCACCGTGCCCATCGCTCCCTGCGCCGGCTCCATGGCGGCGGGACCCGAACCGGGCACGGTGGTCTACCGGGACCTCGGGACGGGTGAACCGTGGCTGTGGTACCTGGGCTCGACGGCCCCGGTTCCGCTCGGCGGGGCCGCGGGCGAGGGCCCGGTCACGGGGGTGCGCGGCGTCGAGGCCGACGGGTGGAGCTACTCGTTGCTGGTGCGGCCCGACGCCGGCGGCGCGTGCGCGGTCGGCGCGTTCGCCGAGGGCAGGCCCGATGCCGGGGTGTGGTGGAACAGCCTGGCCGGAGCGGAGCCGTACGGCGTGCCCGCGGCGGTCCTGGACCGTACCGGCATGGTCACGGTGGCGACTCTCACAGGAGAGGCACAGCTCACCGTGATGAACCGAGAGTCACGGACGGGGGGCTTCGAGTTCGGCCCCTGGTACACAGCGTGATGGTGGCCGACCGAGGCTGATCGTTCTTCTCCATATGAACGATCAATGCTGGTGAACATCGGTTTAGTTTTTGATAAAGTCCGCAAGCCTTCATGTGAGGGACCCGTGGACATGTCGCGAAGATGAAGGCACCTCTCGCCTGAACGTGCATCGCCCGGGCTGTCCGCTGTCGTTCTCGTGACTGAGGGGTTATGGCCAAGCTGTCCCTGCGTGCTGTCCAGAAGCTGACATGCAAGAAGCGTGACGCGTGGTGGACGGTTGTTCTGGTCGATCCTGTCGCGACCCGCATGCTCATCGTCATGGCGAGGTTCCGCTTCATCACGCCGAACCGCGTGACCTGGGCCGCCCTCTTCGTGGGGCTCGGTTCCGCCGCACTGTTCCTCAAGGGCGACACGCAGTCCCTCATCATCGGCGCCGCGCTCTACCACCTGAGCTTCATCTTCGACTGCATCGACGGCAAGCTCGCACGCCTCAAGGGCAACGGCACGGTGTTCGGCGGCTGGCTGGACTACGTTTTCGACCGCATCCGCGTGCTGTTCTGCGCCCTCGCGCTCATGGGCGGGCAGTACCTGCGGAACGGGGACGAGCGGTACCTGCTGGCGGCGCTGCTCGTCGTCTTCCTCGACATGCTGCGGTACGTGGACGCCCTGCAGATCTACAAGATGCGCATGTCGATGCGTACGAAGATCGAGAAGGTCACCCGGGAGAAGCAGGAGGCCGAACTCGCGGCGGCCGAGGCGGCGAGGGGCGCGTCGGGCGAGCCGGCGGCGCCGCAGATCCAGTTCATGGAGGACCTGCTGCGCGAGAACCCCGAAGCCGAGGCCGAGACGCTCAAGGAACAGGCCGAAGCCGCGCACGTCGTGGACCTGCACGCACAGTTCCGCCACCGCTTCCCCTGGTACCAGCGGTTCCGTCAGGCCCTGCTCCGCAGCCGGATCAGGCCGCACCTGATCAGCGGCATCGAGTTCCAGATGTTCATCTTCATCGTCGGTCCGCTGATCGGCCGGATCCTGATGACCACCCTGGTCTCCGCGGTCCTGCTCGGCATCTTCGAGCTCGTCATCATGTACAAGTTCTGGCTCTCCACCCGCGACTTCACCACCGTCATGGAAGAGCTGAGCACGGCCCCCACCCAGGCGGGCACCATCGCCCCCCACCTGCACCGCGGCCGTCATCGCCGCGGAGTGCAGGACGAATTCCTGGTGGACCAGCGCCTCGTCGATCCGCGGCCCGACGAGGACCCGTACTTCCAGCCGTACCCCGAGCCGTACACGTCGTACGAACCCGACGCATGGGAACCCCATGCGCAGACGTACACGCAGCAGCCGGTGGAGGGCTACGTCCTCCCGGTGCACGGCGGGTCGCACGCGGCCGGCCCGTACCACCCCCTGCCGCAGGAGCAGGGATACCCGGGTGAGCGAGAGAGCGTCGGATGAACAACGAACGGGACACCCCTGACGTCTGGGTGACAGTGGTCATCCCCGCCTACAACGCCGCGACGACCATCGGCAAGGCGGTCCAGTCCGCCGTCAACCAGACATACGAGCTGGTCGAGGTCGTCGTCGTCGACGACGCCTCCACGGACAACACGCTCGACGTCGTCAAGGGCTTCGCCGGCAACAACCCGCGCGTGCGCGTACTGCGCCGCGCGGAGAACAGCGGTGGCGTCGGAGCGCCGCGCAACATGGGCATCGCCCAGGCCGCCGGCCGGTACGTGATGTTCCTCGACGCCGACGACGAACTGCCGCCGCGCGCGTGCGAGCTGCTGCTGGCCAGTGCGCTGGAGACGGGCAGCGACATCACGGCGGGCAAGGCCGTCCGGACCAACCGGGCCACCGGCGACAGCCAGACTTGGGCTCCCGAGGTCTTCGCACTGGGGCGCACCGTCCCCAACCTCGTGGAATTCCCCCTGATGCTCACCGACCCGATCGCGGCGGCGAAGCTGTACCGGGTGGACTTCCTCCGGTCACAAGGGGTCTTCTTCCCGGAAGGGGTCTTCTACGAGGACACCTACTTCTCCACGGTGGCCGGCTGCCTGGCCGACGGGATCACGATCATCACCGACCCCGTCTACCGGTGGATGTGGGAATCCGATGGCGGTTCCATCACCGGCCGCACCGGGGAGCTGCGCAGCATCACGGACCGGGTCGCGGTGCACCGTGCCACCGACGCGTTCCTCCTGGACCGCGGTCTGTGGCAGCTCAAGGTGCGCAAGGACTCCAAGTTCCTCGCCCACGATCTCCGCCTCTACATGCGCGCACTCGCCGAAGGCGACCCGGACTTCCAGCAGGGCTTCGCGCAGATCGCGAGCAACTACCTCTTCTCGATCAGTGAGGAGGCGTTCGAGCTCTGCGACCCCGTCGACCGGGTCCGCGCCTTCCTGCTCATGTACCAGGAGATCGAAGCGGCGCTCACGACCCTGGACTACGCCCAGCGCAAGAGCACCCTGTCGTCCTTCCTGGTCGAGGAGGAGGGGCGCGTCTACTGGTCGGGCGATCACCTGCATCTGCCGGAGGCCCGGCGCATGCTCGACGTGACGGAACTCGGTCTGTCCGCCGCGAACCTCTCCCAGGTACCGCTCTTCGCCCAGCTGGACCGCTGGTCGCTGACCGGCGGAAAGCTCCGGTTCGATGGCAGCCTCGTCAACCGTTTCGGGCGGATAGCGGCGGGCGACGACCTCAAGCTCACCCTGGCCGTCCGCAACCGGTTCACGAAGCGGGACCTCACCGCCGCCGTCTCGGGCACGGAGGTCGACGAGCGGTTCGTGGGCTTCGGCGGTGTGGTGGACCTGGAGTCCGTGCTCGGCAGGGAATTCTCCGACAGCACCGTCTGGAACGTCTCCGTCATCGTGGAGTGGAAGCGGACCCGCTCCCGGTCCCCGCTCAACGTGCGCGACAGCGACCTCTCCGCCTTCACCTTCCGGGCGCAGGACCAGGAGCTGGAGGGGTACCGCACCGTCAGCGGCAACCTGGCCCTGCGATGCGCCGCCGACGGGCGCAGGACCTTCGACGCCGAGCAGAGCGACCCGGCCGCGCCCTGGATGTGGTGGCGGAACAGGATCTCCCCGCCACTGCCGTACGTGACGGGGGAGTACGGTCTCGCGGTCGTCGTGCCCTGCTACAACGTCGAGAAGTACATCGACGACTGTCTCGGCTCGGTCGCCGCCCAGAGCGGCTTCGCCGACACCCAGGTCATCCTCGTCGACGACGGATCCACCGACGACACCTCGCGCATGCTGGACCACTTCGCCGGCTTCTACGCCAACGTGGTCGTCGTCCACCAGGAGAACGGCGGTCTCGGGAACGCCCGCAACAACGGCCTCGACCGGGTCACGGCGCCCTACGTCACCTTCCTCGACTCCGACGACATCCTCGGCGAGGACGCCTTGGCGCACATGCTCCGGGCGGCCCGGCGCGACGCGTCGGACGTCGTGGTCGGCGACCTGGTCAACTTCCCGGACCGCCCCTACGGCCCCTGGAAGCAGTACTTCGGGGGCGGCGACCGCCTGGTCAAGGACTTCGCCGAGGTGCCGGACCTGGTCTTCAGCGGCTCGGCGTGCAACAAGCTCTTCAGCACCGGGCTGCTGCGCGACCTGGGTCTGCGCTTCGGTGAGGGCGTCCACTTCGAGGACGCGTGGCTGACGCTGCCCGCGATGCTGCGCTCCGGCGCCATCAGCGTGGTCGACCGGCCCGTCTACTACTACCGGGGCCGCCCCGACGGTTCGTCCATCATGGACTCGCTGTGGAGCAAGCCGGCGAACTACTGGGACCACCTGAAGCTCAACCACTTCCTGCTGAACATGTCGGCGGACGAGTCACCGGAGATCCGCAGGATCTTCCAGAGGTACGTGACCCGTACGTACAAGGGATTCCTCTGCAACGCCCGCAACATGATGGGGAGGTCGCAACTGGAGGAGATATTCCCCGGGATCCGGTCGCACTACGCGGACATCCCGGACGACGTGATCGACGAGTTCGTCACCAACCCGGCGCAGCAGCTCGACCACTATGCGGCGAAGACCGGGAACTTCGCCCTGTTCGTCGCGCCGGAGGACGTCCTGGAGAACGTTCCGCTGGCCGTTCAGGTGGACGACCAGGGCTTCTTCCGGATGTTCGGGAATCCCGCACGGCAGTCGAGTGCCGCCCGCGTGAAGGACCCCAACGTCGTCGTGGAGTCCGTGCGCGCGCGGGGCTCGGTTCTGGTGGTCGAAGGCTGCATGTCCTTCCCGGGCATGAACATCGACTCGAAGTTCGTCAACCTCCTGGAGTTCGTCCATCAGACGCGTGCGGAGAAGATCGTCGTTCCGCTCCGGCAGATCTACCGGCGGGACCTCAACAACGCCAGGAACGGCAAGGACGTCTATGCCGGCTGGTACGCCGAGATCCCGCTGAGCAAGCTCGTCGAGGGCGGGTTCAGGGCGGGCGACTTCCGGCTGCGCGTTCATTCGCCCGACGGCACGCGTCACCGCAACGTGGTGATGAAGGCCCGGCTGCCGCTGCACCGCCTCAAGGGCGTCGGTGAAGTCGGCGGGTACCGGTACATGATGACGATCGGGGACAGCGACTCCCTGCACTTCAGACTGATCAACCGCACGGTGAGGGCCCGTCTGAAGCAAGTCCTGTGGCGGACCGCGCGTGAACTCCGGATCATGAAGCGGCGGAACCCGGGCTGGCGGATGAGGCTGGCCTACTGGCTCGTCTATCCCCTGCTGCACTCGCGCGAGATATGGATCATCGGCGAACGCTCGGACACGGCGCAGGACAACTCGTACCACTTCTTCAAGTGGATCAGGGAGAACCGGAAGCGATGCCGCGCCTACTACGTCATCGACGGTGACTCCGCCGATTTCGCGAAGGTGAGTCCGTACGGAAACGTACTGAAGCTGGGCTCGTGGAAGCACCGCATGTACCTGCTCCACGCGACCAAGCTCATCGGGGCCTACGACTCCGAGTCCTATCTGGTCCCGCAGGGCTACCGGAAGGCTCTCTACCTGCACCGGTTCGGTGAGCTGATCCGGTACCAGCGCATATTCCTGCAGCACGGCATCACGTACAACGACGTGACGAGCGGTGCGTCGCAGTGGATCACCAGCTACGACATGATCATCACCGGCGGGCGTCAGGAGCGCGAGTTCTTCGCCGAGGAGGCGGGATACGGATCGAGGGCCGTGCTCGCCGGCTTCACCCGGTTCGACGCGCTGCGCAAGGAGCCGAGGGAGCGCCCGCGCATCCTTCTCATGCCGACCTGGCGCCAGTGGATCGTCACGGCTTCGTACAAGAAGGGCGCGGGCCCGGCGAAGACGTCCTTCACACAGTCCGAGTACTTCCGGTTCTACCGCGCGCTCCTGTCCGACGCCCGGCTCGCGCGGGCGCTGGACCACTTCGGCGTCGACCTGGAGTTCTTCCCGCACTACGAGATCCGTCCCTACCTCCATCACTTCCAGCTCGATTCGCCGTCGATCATCGTGGCCGATCCGCAGGCACGCAATGTGCAGCAGGCCATGAAGGAATGCGCCCTGATGGTGACGGACTATTCCTCCGTCTTCTTCGACGTGGCCTACATGGACACCCCGATCGTCCATGTGCCCTTCGACGAGGAGGACTTCTACGGGCGGCACTACAAGCGCGGCTACTTCGACCTCTCGACGGACGGGTTCGGTCCCGTCTGCCGGACGGTGGACACCGCCGTGGACGAGATCATCGCCTCGATCAGGAACCGGTTCGTCGTGCAGTCCCCGTACCGCGAGCGGGCCGAGCAGTTCTTCGCCCACCGGGACCACGGGAACTGCGAGCGGGTCTTCGAGGCGATCGACAGCCTGGGCACCGCGGGGGCGAGCGCCCTCGCACCGCCGGGACCGGTGGTCCCCGGTCACGTGCGGCAGACCGAGAAGGTGTGGGAAAGTGCTGCCTGAGAGCGGGGCGGGCATGGAGCCCGCATACCGGATCTTCATCGCCGGTGATTCGACCTCGGTCGCGAGGGAGATGAGCCGGGCGCCGATGACCGGGTGGGGGCAGGTGCTTCCGCTCTTCTTCGATCCCCGGGTCGAGATCGTGAACTGCGCCCGGGCGGGAGCCAGTTCCCGCACCTTCAGTGAGCGCGGCCGGCTGGACTGGATTCTGGAGAACATCGCGCCGGGCGACTACCTGCTCATCTCGTTCGGCATCAATGATGCCAAGCCCGAGAAATGGCTGCGGACCGAGGCCTTCGGCGACTTCCGTTCCTGTCTCCGCCGTTTCGTGCACGGCGCCCGCTCGCGCAACGCGCACCCGGTGCTGGTGAGCACGCACGAGCGGAACACCCACGACGTGCACGGAAACCTCTCGCGTGAGCACGTGGAATACGCCATGGCGATGCATGACGTCGCCGTCGAGACCAGCACGCCCTACATCGATCTGTATCACCAGAGCCTGTCGTGGTGGACGGAGCTGGGGGACGAGGGCACCCGTTCGCTGTTCGTTCACCTCCGGCCGGGTGAGCATCCGAACTATCCCGACGGCTTCGACGATCCGGGGCACCTGATTCCCGCCGGAGCCATCGCCTGCGCCCGTTTCGTCGCCTACTCGCTCGTCGCGCAGCAGATCATCCCGCCGAACTGGGCCGTCGATCTCGACCGGCAGGATTTCCCGCCCACGGCGGTGACCTGGCTCGACGACGAGACCCATGCCGCCTTGACCCGGGCCAGGACCTCCGGCGCGGGGGCGGAACTGTGACGGACACGCGCATGTACCCGATCGCACGGCTGAGGAGCGTCCAGCCCGGAAACCCGGCCATCGTCTGCACCGTGGAGCTTCACGGGGACAAGGACCCGGCCCGTCCGCTGCGACCGGGCGAGACGGCCGCGTTCGAGCTCAAGGTCGTACCCGAGGGGCCGGGATCGCGCTACTACGGCTATCTGATGGTCGAGTCGTTCAGCAGGGTGGCCGTGGTGGAAGGGGCCGCCGGGATGAGCCTGCTCGCGGTGGGCGACCGGTATGCGACCTCCACCGTCCCGGGGGAGGAACGGACGGCCCGGTTCGCGCTGACGGTTCATGAGAACGTGCCCCTGGACGCCTTCCTCGTACCGCAGCTGCGGGCAGGCATCATCGCCGACGGCGGGAGCAGCCTCACGGCGAGCACCCGGTCGATCAAGCAGCTCGGCTACCGGATCGCCCCGCTCCCGGCCCAGGGCAGGAAGCTCATGGTGCCGCCCGGGTACCGGGGCGCGGTCAACGGCCTCACGGACGGACTGGGGGACGGCGTGCGGCTGGTCGGCGTCGGCCCGGCCCGTTTCGGGGAGACGGGCGTCGGCCCCGACGGGCTGGTGACCTACAGCCCGGTCACCGGGTTCGCGGGCTACGACTCGTTCGACTACGTACTCGCCGACGCGGCGGACCGGCTCACACGTGCGCAGGTCACCGTCTTCGTGGGCGATCTGGGCACCACGCCCGGAGTGATCGCGGGCTGAGGCCCGCCAGTGTCCAGGGGCCGAGAACGTCCAGTCCACCAGGGGGCAGTGTGACACCGGCACGCGTCCGGTTCGGCGTGTGGGCCCTGACCGTCGGCCTGCTGGCAGCGGCATGCGGTCCCGGGCCCGGCGGGAGCCCCGGCGCCCCGCCCGCGAAGCGCTCGGCGTCCCCGGGGACGGGTGCGCCCGCCCCGACCGTCCCCGACGGGGTGGAACTGGAGCGGTCCACCCGCCGGCTCGCCGACGGCAGCCCCGTCAGGATCAGTGTGATCTCGCTGTCGCCCGGTGCGCGGGTGACGGTGAAGGGCGTGCACGGCAGGGGCCTGGCCGCGTCCGCGACCGTGCGCAGCATGGCCCATGAGGCGGGTGCCTGGGCCGCGGTGAACGCCTCCTACTTCGACATCCGCGGCGGGCCGGCGTTCAGCGGCTACGAGGGGGACCCGCTCGGGGTGTACGCGACGGGAGGCAGTCTGCTGAGCGAGGCGGCCAACGGACGGACCGCCCTGATCCTCGGAGGCCCCGCCACACGTCCCCGCATCGACGAGGTCTCCACGTCCTCGTCCCTCGCCGCGTCCGACGGCGCGCACCGGGAGCTGGACGGGATCAACCGGGTGCCCGGGCGCATCGTGGGCTGCGGAGGAGTCGGCGGAGACCGGCTCGCCCGTACCGGCGAACCCGTCTCCTACCCGGTCCACAACCAGCTGTGCCTGGACCCGGACGAGATCGTGGCCATCGGCGCCGCATGGGGCGCCGCCTCCCCCAAGGGCGGCAGGGGCAGCGTGGACGCACTCCTCGACAGCACCGGAAAGGTGACGGCACTCCGGGTGCCCGCCGGGGGCCCGGTGCCGTCCGGGGGACGCGTCCTGTCCGGGATCGGCAAGGGCGCGGAATGGCTCTCGCGCCACGCCCGGCCCGGGGCGTCCGTCGCGGTGACCTCCGCCGTGTACGACAGCCGGGAGGTACGGCTGTCCGGTACGCAGACCTCGGTCATCGGGGCGGGTCCCGCACTGGTCCGGGACGGCCGGACCCGGATCAACGCCGAGGCCAACGGGCTCTCCCGCGCCGCGGTCGCGCAGCGGGAGCCCCGAACCGTGGCGGGCGTCACCGCGGACGGAACCCTCCTGCTGGTGACGTTCGACGGCCGGAGGCCCGGAATCAGTGCCGGCGTCTCGCTCCAGGAGGCGGCGGACCTCATGGTCTCGATGGGGGCGGCCGACGCCGTGAACCTGGACGGCGGAGGTTCGACGACCATGGTGGTCGAGGACCGGCTGTGGAACCGGCCGACCGACTCGCCGGGCGGCGCCCGCACCGAACGGGCGGTGGCCACCGCCCTGGCGGTGATCGCCGAATGAACCGCGGCCCGGCACAGGTGTGCCGGGCCGCGGTCCGAGGAAACGAAGGGTGTTACGCCGGGACGCTCGCCACGCCCTGCGCCAGGAACTTCTTCCCGTTCACCCGCTCGGAGACGCCCTCGCGGTCCAGGTACGGCGTGATGCCGCCCAGGTGGAAGGGCCAGCCCGCGCCGGTAATCAGGCAGAGGTCGATGTCCTGGGCCTCGGCGACGACGCCCTCGTCCAGCATCAGACCGATCTCCTGCGCCACCGCGTCCAGGACGCGGTCGCGGACCTGCTCCTCGGACAGGACGACATCGCCCTGCTTCAGGAGTGCGGCGACCTCCGGGTCCAGCTCCGGCTTGCCGGAGTCGTAGACGTAGAAACCGCGCTTGCCGGCCTTGACCACGGCCGCCAGGTTCTCGGAGACGGTGAAGCGCTCCGGGAAGGCGCGGTTCAGGGTCTCGGAGACGTGCAGGCCGATCGCCGGGCCGACCAGCTCCAGGAGCACCAGCGGGGACATCGGCAGGCCGAGCGGCTCGATGGCCTTCTCCGCGACCTCGACCGGGGTGCCCTCGTCGATGACGTTCTGGATCTCGCCCATGAAGCGGGTGAGGATGCGGTTCACGACGAACGCCGGGGCGTCCTTCACCAGCACCGCGGTCTTCTTCAGCTTGCGGGCGACACCGAAGGCCGTGGCCAGCGAGGCGTCGTCGGTCTGCTCGCCGCGGACGATCTCCAGGAGCGGGAGGATCGCGACCGGGTTGAAGAAGTGGAAACCGACGACCCGCTCGGGGTTCTTCAGCTTCGACGCCATCTCGGTGACCGAGAGGGACGAGGTGTTGGTGGCGAGGATCGCGTGCGCCGGGGCGACCGCCTCGACCTCCGCGAACACCTGCTGCTTGACGCCGATCTCCTCGAAGACCGCCTCGATGATGAAGTCGGCGTCGGCGAAGCCCTCCGCCTTGTCCAGCACACCGGAGACCAGGGCCTTCAGACGGTTGGCCTTGTCCTGGTTGATGCGGCCCTTGCCGAGCAGCTTCTCGATCTCGGCGTGGACGTAGCCCACACCCTTGTCGACGCGCGCCTGGTCGATGTCCGTCAGCACGACCGGTACTTCGAGGCGGCGCAGGAAGAGCAGCGCGAGCTGTGAGGCCATCAGGCCCGCGCCCACCACGCCGACCTTGGTGACCGGACGGGCCAGGGCCTTGTCCGGGGCACCGGCCGGGCGCTTGGCGCGCTTCTGGACCAGGTTGAACGAGTAGATCCCGGAGCGCAGCTCGCCGCCCATGATCAGGTCCGCGAGGGCCTGGTCCTCGGCGTCGAAACCGGCGCTCAGGTCGCCGTCCTTGGCCGCGGCGATGATCTCCAGCGCGCGGTACGCGGCCGGGGCGGCGCCGTGCACCTTGGAGTCGGCGATGGCCCTGCCCCGGGCGACGGCCTGGTCCCAGGCGTCACCGCGGTCGATCTCGGGGCGCTCCACCGTGAGCGTGCCGTTCAGGACGTTCGCCGTCCAGATCAGCGACTGCTCCAGGAAGTCCGCGCCCTCGAAGAGCGCGTCGGCGATCCCGAGCTCGAAGACCTGCTTGCCCTTGAGCTGGCGGTTCTGGTTCAGCGAGTTCTCGATGATCACCGAGACCGCGCGGTCCGCGCCGATCAGGTTGGGGAGCAGCGCGCAGCCGCCCCAGCCGGGGACCAGACCGAGGAAGACCTCGGGCAGCGAGAACGCGGGCAGCGCCTTGGAGACGGTGCGGTACGAGCAGTGCAGACCGACCTCGACACCGCCGCCCATCGCCGCGCCGTTGTAGTACGCGAACGTCGGGACCGCGAGGCCGGAAAGGCGGCGGAAGACGTCGTGGCCGCCCTTGCCGATGGCCAGCGCGTCGCTGTGCTCCTTCAGCAGCTCGACGCCCTTGAGGTCGGCGCCGACCGCGAAGATGAACGGCTTGCCGGTGATGCCGATACCGGTGACCGTGCCCTCGGCGGCCTCCTTCTCGACCTGGTCGATGGCGGCGTTCAGGTTCGCCAGCGACTGCGGTCCGAAGGTGGTCGGCTTGGTGTGGTCCAGGCCGTTGTCCAGGGTGATGAGGGCGAAGTTGCCCGCACCGCCCGGGAGGTCCAGGTGGCGTACGTGCGCCTGGGTGACGACCTCGCCGGGGAACAGCTCGGCCGCGCCCTTCAGAAGCTCAGTGGTGGTCGTGCTCACTTGTTGCCTCCGTCGAAGTGCGGGTTCTCCCAGACGACCGTGGCGCCCATGCCGAAGCCGACGCACATGGTCGTCAGGCCGTAGCGGACCTCCGGCTGCTCCTCGAACTGGCGGGCCAGCTGGGTCATCAGCCGGACGCCGGAGGAGGCCAGCGGGTGGCCGTAGGCGATCGCGCCGCCGTACTGGTTGACGCGGGCGTCGTCGTCGGCGATGCCGTAGTGCTCCAGGAAGGCGAGCACCTGCACGGCGAACGCCTCGTTGATCTCGAAGAGACCGATGTCCGAGATGGACAGCCCGGCCTTCGACAGCGCCTTCTCCGTCGCCGGGATCGGGCCGTAGCCCATGACCTCCGGCTCGACGCCGGCGAAGGCGTAGGAGACGAGGCGCATCTTGACCGGGAGGCCCAGCTCGCGGGCGACGTCCTCGGCGGCGAGCAGCGAGGCGGTGGCGCCGTCGTTGAGACCCGCGGCGTTGCCGGCCGTCACGCGGCCGTGGGCGCGGAACGGGGTCTTCAGACCGGCCAGGGACTCCAGCGTGGTGCCCGGGCGCATCGGCTCGTCGGCGGTGACCAGGCCCCAGCCCGTCTCACCGGCCTCCGCGTTCGTGCGGCGCACGGAGACCGGCACCAGGTCCTGCTGGATCTTGCCGTTGGCGTACGCCTTGGCGGCCTTCTCCTGCGAACGCACCGCGTACTCGTCGGCGCGCTGCTTGGTGATCGTGGGGTACCGGTCGTGCAGGTTCTCCGCGGTCATGCCCATGAACAGGGCGGACTCGTCGACCAGCTTCTCCGACACGAAGCGCGGGTTCGGGTCCACGCCCTCGCCCATCGGGTGGCGGCCCATGTGCTCGACGCCACCGGCGACGACGACGTCGTACGCGCCGAAGGCGATCGAGCCGGCCGTCGAGGTGACGGCGGTCAGGGCGCCCGCGCACATGCGGTCGATCGAGTAACCGGGGACGGACTGCGGCAGACCGGCCAGGATTCCGGCGGTGCGGCCGAGCGTGAGGCCCTGGTCGCCGATCTGTGTGGTCGCGGCGATGGCGACCTCGTCGATCTTGGCGGGGTCCAGGTCCGGGTTGCGGCGCAGCAGCTCCCGGATGGCCTTCACGACGAGATCGTCGGCGCGGGTCTCGTGGTAGATGCCCTTCGGGCCCGCTTTGCCGAACGGGGTGCGGACGCCGTCGACGAAGACGACGTCCCGGATGGTACGAGGCACGATGGCTCTCCTCCAGGGTGCGGGATGGCACTGCTGCGGGGCACGCCCAGGAGCGCGCCGCCACCCACATGCTACTTGCGGGTAACCAGACTGCCCAGTCCTTGTGGCGGGAGCGGCGAAGGTCACATGCGCGAAAAGGCCCGGACGGCCCCGAAAAGGGGCCGTCCGGGCCTGGGACGAGCGCGTGGTGCGGGTCCGGGGAGCTCGTGGAACCTGGCGTGAATACGCCCCTGTCCCATGCCTTCTCAGGCGGCCCTCCTCCGAATTCTTCGGATTTCCCGGACTCCCTCAGGCTTCCGAGGCGAGCGCGCGGAGCAGGATCGGGCCCACCTGCTCGATCTGCCAGTGCCGCGCACCGTATCCGGCGAGTGCGTTCTCGACCGTGTCCGGCGTCAGGTTCTTCGGCGGCTCCCAGCAGACCCGGCGCACGGTGTCGGGGGTGATGAGGTTCTCCTGCGGCATGTTCAGCCGCTCCGCGAGCTCGGACACGGCGGTGCGGGCGGCCGACAGCCGGGCGGCGGCCGCCGGGTCCTTGTCCGCCCAGGCGCGGGGCGGGGGCGGGCCCGTGAGGGGCTGGCCGGGCTGCGGCAGCTCCGTGTCGGGCAGCTCCTTCGCCCGGTCCACGGCCCCCTGCCACTGCTCCAGCTGGCGCCGGCCCATGCGGTGGCCGAAGCCGGGCAGGGCGGTCAGCGCCTGGGTGTTCGGCGGGAGCGCGAGCGCGGCCTCCACGATCGCGGCGTCGCCGAGCACCTTGCCGGGGGAGATGTCGCGGCGCCGTGCGACCTGGTCGCGCAGCGTCCACAGCTCCCTGACCACGGCCATCTGCCGGCGGCGGCGGACCTTGTGCATGCCGGAGGTGCGGCGCCACGGGTCCTGGCGCGGGGGAGCGGGCGGTGCCGAGGCGATGGCCGCGAACTCCTCCTGCGCCCACTCCAGCTTGCCCTGCCGGTCGAGCTCCTCCTCCAGCGAGTTGCGCAGGTCGATCAGCAGCTCGACGTCGAGCGCCGCGTAGCGCAGCCAGGGGTCGGGCAGCGGGCGGGTGGACCAGTCGACGGCGGAGTGGCCCTTCTCCAGTGAGTAGCCGAGCACGCTCTCGACCATGGCGCCGAGGCCGACCCGCGGGAACCCGGCCAGCCGTCCGGCCAGCTCGGTGTCGAAGAGCCCGGTCGGGGTCATCCCTATCTCGCGCAGACAGGGCAGGTCCTGGGTCGCCGCGTGCAGGATCCACTCGGTTCCGCGCAGCGCCTCCCCGAGCCCGGACAGGTCGGGACAGCCGACCGGGTCGACGAGCGCGCTGCCCGCGCCCTCACGGCGCAGCTGCACGAGGTAGGCGCGCTGCCCGTAGCGGTAGCCGGAGGCGCGCTCGGCGTCGACGGCCACCGGGCCGGTGCCCGCGGCGAAGGCCGCGATCACCCCGGCCAGGGCATCGTCGGAGGCCACCACCGGTGGAATGCCCTCGCGCGGTTCGAGCAAGGGGATCGGCGCCGGGGCGACGTCGTCCGGGGGGGCGCCCCCGGTGGTTCGCAGTGAAGTGTCTGCTGCGGTCTCTTGGGCGTCGGTCACGTGTCAAGGGTATCTGTGTATGTACGGCGCCCGTCGACGGAATGATCCGTCGACGGGCGCCGATGCATGTAATCCAGCCGGTTCCGCATCTCTGCACACCGGCGGGGGTGCGGTTTCGTCGGGATTCAGTGGATGATGCCCGTTCGCAGGGCGACGGCGACCATGCCTGCGCGGTCCCCGGTGCCGAGTTTGCGGGCGATGCGGGCGAGGTGGCTCTTGACGGTCAGGGCGGACAGCCCCATGGAGACGCCGATCGCCTTGTTGGACTGTCCTTCGGCGACGAGGCGCAGGACCTCCACCTCACGTCCGGACAGTTCGCGGTAGCCGCCCGGGTGGCTCGGGGTGCCGGGGGGCCGGCGGTGCATACGGGCGGCGGTGGCGCCGATGGGTGCGACGCCGGGACGGGTGGGGTGGCCGATGTTGGTACGGGTGCCGGTGACGACGTAGCCCTTGACGCCGCCCGCGAGGGCGTTGCGCACGGCGCCGATGTCGTCGGCGGCGGAGAGGGCGAGGCCGTTCGGCCAGCCGGCGGCTCGGGTTTCGGACAGCAGGGTCAGCCCGGAACCGTCGGGCAGGTGGACGTCGGCTACGCAGATGTCGCGCGGGTTGCCGACGCGGGGGCGGGCCTCCGCGATGGACGACGCCTCGATGACGTCACGTACTCCGAGTGCCCACAGATGGCGGGTGACGGTGGAACGGACGCGCGGGTCGGCCACGACGACCATGGCCGTCGGCTTGTTCGGGCGGTAGGCGACCAGGCTTGCGGGCTGCTCGAGGAGAACGGACACCAGGCCTCCTGGGGAGTGGCGGGACGGGCCGGCTCGGGGATGAAGCCGGGGCGAACCGTGCTTGAAGGGTCATTGACTCCTTCGGCAGCAGACCCCTGCTCCTTTAGAGGAAGATCACGATTTGGTGAGTAACAATTCGGGCAAATAGGACGCGCGATCGATTGTACGAAAAAAGAGCCGGTGACTGTGCGAGGTTCCGTGACGCTGTGTCACGGAACCTGGACGCGGAGACGCGGATCCGGAACGGAAATCCGGAGCGGGGGGCTCGCGCGGGCGGACGCCTACGAGACCTGCGGACCGCGCCGCTGCGGCAGCGTCACCACCGCCGCGTCCACGGGACCCGACGGCGGCAGGCCGGCGATCTGGCACAGCAGGTCGCCCCACGCCATCAGGTGCGCCGCCGTGTCCGGCACCCCGCCGCGGCCCTCGCGCGGCGTCCAGGACGCCCGGATCTCGATCTGTGTGGCCGGCCGCCGCGTCTCCAGCGCACCGAAGTAGTGCGATCCCGCCCGGGTGACCGTGCCGCCCGCCTCCCCGAACGACAGACCGCGCGCCTCCAGTGCTCCCGTCAGCCACGACCAGCACACCTCCGGCAGCAGCGGGTCGGAGGCCATCTCCGGCTCCAGCTCGGCACGCACCAGCGTCACCAGCCGGAAGTTGCCCTGCCAGGCCTCGTGGCCGTCCGGGTCGTGGAGCAGGACGAGCCGCCCGTCCGCGAGGTCGTCCTCGCCGTCGACGACCGCCGCCTCCAGCGCGTACGCGTACGGAGCGAGCCGTTTGGGCGGCCGCGTCGGCTCCACCTCCAGTTCGGGGCGCAGCCGCGCCGAGCGCAGCGCGTCCACCGCCGAACGGAACGCGGGCGGGACGGAACCACCCTCCGCACTGTCCTCGCTGTCACCATCGGATTGATCGGAGAAGTGTCCCTGCGCCGGAGCCATGCCGGGAAGAGTAGGCGGAACCGGAGCCTCGCGCGCGGAAGGACACCCGTGCGGGGCAGGGCTCATTCCGTGTGCGTGCGAAGATTCTGTGTGTGAGTGCTATTGACCGCCCCTCGGGCCAGCAGACGAAGACCCCCGCCACCCACGACTCGGCGTTCCTGAAGGCGTGCAGGCGCGAGCCCGTGCCGCACACGCCGGTCTGGTTCATGCGCCAGGCGGGACGCTCGCTGCCCGAGTACCTGAAGGCGCGCGAAGGCATTCCGATGCTCGAGTCCTGCACGATGCCGGAGCTCGTCGCCGAGATCACGATGCAGCCCGTGCGCCGCCACAAGGTCGACGCCGCGGTCTACTTCAGCGACATCGTCGTCCCGCTCAAGGCGATCGGCATCGACCTCGACATCAAGCCCGGCGTCGGACCGGTGATCGCCGAACCGATCCGTTCGCGGGCCGACCTGGCCCGGCTGCGCGATCTCACCCCCGAGGACGTCTGGTACGTCACCGAGGCCATCGGCCTGCTCACCGCGGAGCTGGGCTCCACCCCGCTGATCGGTTTCGCCGGCGCTCCCTTCACCCTCGCCAGCTACCTGGTCGAGGGCGGCCCGTCCCGCAACCACGAGCACACCAAGGCCCTGATGTACGGCGACCCGGAGCTCTGGGCCGACCTGCTCGACCGTCTCGCCGACATCACCGGCGCCTTCCTCAAGGTCCAGATCGAGGCCGGCGCCTCCGCCGTGCAGCTCTTCGACTCCTGGGTCGGCGCGCTGGCCCCCGCCGACTACCGCCGCTCGGTGCTGCCCGCCTCCGCGAAGGTCCTCGACGCCGTCGCGTCGTACGACGTCCCGCGCATCCACTTCGGTGTCGGCACCGGTGAACTGCTCGGCCTCATGGGCGAGGCCGGCGCGGACGTCGTCGGCGTCGACTGGCGGGTCCCGCTCGACGAGGCCGCGCGCCGCGTCGGCCCCGGCAAGGCGCTCCAGGGCAACCTCGACCCCGCCGTGCTCTTCGCCCCGACCGCCGCGGTGGAGGCCAAGACGCAGGAGGTGCTGGACGCCGCCGCGGGCCTGGAGGGCCACATCTTCAACCTGGGCCACGGCGTGATGCCGAACATGGACCCCGACGCGCTGTCGCGGCTCGTCGAGTACGTCCACACCAGCACCGCACGCTGAACGACGGGCAGGCGGGCGCCGCTCAGGCGGTGCCCGCCTGCCGCAGCGCCGTCACCGTCTTGCGCGCCGCCACCAGCACCGGGTCCCAGACGGGCGAGAACGGCGGCGCGTACCCCAGGTCCAGCGACGTCATCCGCTCGACCGTCATTCCCGCGGTGAGCGCCACCGCCGCCACGTCCACCCGCTTCGCCGCCCCGTCCCGGCCCACGATCTGCACGCCCAGCAGCCGCCCCGTGCGGTACTCCGCGAGCATCTTCACCGTCATGGGCCGCGCCCCCGGGTAGTAGCCCGCCCGGCCCGTCGACTCGATCGTCGCCGAGACGAACCGCAGGCCCACCGCGCGGGCGTCCTTCTCGCGCAGACCGGTCCTGGCGATCTCCAGGTCGCAGACCTTGCTCACCGCGGTGCCGACCACGCCGGGGAACGTGCCGTAGCCGCCGCCCACGTTCGAACCGATGATCTGGCCGTGCTTGTTGGCGTGCGTGCCCAGCGCGATGTGCCGGGTGCGGCCCGCCACCAGGTCCAGGACCTCGACGCAGTCGCCGCCCGCCCAGATGTTGTCGTGGCCCACGACCCGCATCGACAGATCGGTGAGCAGCCCGCCGTGCGGGCCGAGCGGCAGCCCGACCGCCCGGGCCAGTGCCGTCTCCGGCTCGACGCCGATGCCGAGCACCACCACGTCCGCCGGGTAGGACGCGTCGGCCGTCTCGACGGCGGCCACCCGGCCGTCCGGCCCGGTGCGGATCGCGGTGACCGCGGCCCTGTTCACCGTCGTGATCCCGAGCCCGTCCATCGCGTCGTGGACGAGACGCCCCATGTCGGGGTCGAGCGTCGCCATCGGCTGCTCGCCCCGGTTGAGGACGGTCACCTCGAAGCCGCGCTTCAGCATCGCCTCGGCCATCTCGACCCCGATGTAGCCCGCGCCGACGACGACCGCGCGCCGGCGCTCACCGCCCGCCCGGTCCAGGGAGTCCAGCAGGGCCTGCCCGTCGTCCAGCGTCTGCACACCGTGCACCCCGGCCGCGTCCATGCCGGGCAGCGCGGGCCGCACCGGACGGGCGCCCGTCGCGATCACCAGCTTGTCGAAACCGGTCCAGGCGCTCTCGCCCGAGTCCCGGTCAAGCGAGCGCACCCGCTGCCCGGCGACGTCGATCTCGGTCACCTCGGTGCGCGTGCGCAGGTCGATGGCGCGGGCCCGGTGCTCCTCGGGCGTGCGGGCGATCAGGTCGTCCCGCTGTTCCACGTCGCCGCCGACCCAGTACGGGATGCCGCAGGCGGAGTACGAGGTGAAGTGGCCCCGCTCGAAGGCGGTGATGCTCAGCTCGTCCGGGCCCTTGAGCCGGCGTGCCTGCGACGCCGCCGACATGCCCGCCGCGTCGCCTCCGATGACCACCAGTCGTTCCGCCGCCATGCCAGGTCCCTTCGACACCCCGTCCGAGGGGCCCACGCTACGGCGCGGCGGAACCCGGGGGCGCCGCGGCGCCCCCGGGAGACCTCACTCGCCGGCCGGCGGCGCCCCCGCCCTCCTGCCCCGGCGGCGCAGCAGCACCCGCCACAGGACCAGCAGCACGGCGGCCACGGCCAGGAACGGGGCCGAGGCGCCCAGCACCATCGCGATCCACCGCAGCGTCGTCACGAAGGCGTCCCAGCCGCCCGACAGGGCGTCCAGGAACCCCGGACCTTCGTCGTCGTCCTCGGCGGCCGTCTCCGGCTCCGTCAGGTCGAGCGTGATCGTGGCCATGCCCGTACGGTCCTTCAGCGAGGCCTGCTGGGCGAGCAGCGACTCCAGGGCCGCCTGACGGCTGCTCAGTTCGCCTTCCAGCGTGACCACGTCGGCGAGCCTGTCGGCCCGGTCCATCAGCTTGCGCACCCGCGCCACGCTGGCGCGCTGGGTGGCGATCCGGCTGTCGGTGTCGACGACCTGGTCCGTGACGTCCTTCGCGGTCGACGTACGGGAGAGGAGCTTCCCCGCCCCCGAGAGCTCCCGCAGCACACGGTCGTACGCGTCCTGGGGCACCCGCAGGACGAGATGCGAGGAGTCGTGCGTCTCGTCGACCTGCTCGGTGCTCTCGTCGGCGACCAGACCGCCCGCGTCCTGCGCGACGGTCCGGGCGCTCGCGGCGGCCCTGGAGGCGCTCTTGACCTGCACGGACAGTGCCGCGGTGCGGATGACGTGCGGCGCGGACGCCGGGTCCGGCTTCTTCGGCTCCGCCGACTTCGCGGGTGCCTGCTTGCCGTCGGCCTCCCCCTCCCCGGCCGCGGAGTCCGCCTTGTCCTGCCGCTTGGCGGAGAGCGCGGGCCGGTCGGAGCTCGCGCCGTCGTCACCGGCCGCGCCGCAGCCGCTCAGCGCGAGGACGGCGGTGAGCAGCCCGGCGGCGAGCGCGGTGCGCGAGCGGCGGGCCGCGGGACCGGCCGTTCGTCTGCCGGTACGGGTCTGGAGTGCTGCCTGCATAACTGTCCCCCCAGGACGGGTGATTGATGGCTCCGATTCGACGTACGAGGGGGTGGGCCGGGTTGCGTGAAACCGGTTTCGAAGCGGTCACGGTCGGGACTCGGAAGAGGTTTGAGAGAGTGGGGGCATGCAGCGTTCAACACAGCGTGCGGACAGGGCCCCGGGGCACGTCGTCGTCATCGGCGGCGGCATCGCCGGACTCGCGGCCGCCCACCGGCTTCTCGGTACCGGCCTGAAGGTCACCCTCCTGGAGGCCACCGCCCGGCTCGGCGGCAAGCTCATGACCGGTGAGGTCGCTGGCGTGCAGGTCGACCTCGGCGCCGAGTCGATGCTCGCCCGGCGCCCGGAAGCGGTCGGCCTGGCCCGCGAGGTCGGCCTCGGCGGGCGCCTCCGGCCGCCGGCCACGGCCACCGCCTCGCTGTGGACCCGCGACGCGCTGCGCCCCATGCCCAAGGGCCATGTGATGGGCGTGCCCGGCGACCCTTCCGTCCTGGGCGACGTGCTCTCGCCCGAGGGCCTCGCCCGGATCGCGCAGGAACGCGACCTCACCCCGACCGCCGTCGGCGACGACGTGGCCGTCGGTGCGTACGTGGCCGACCGGCTGGGCCGCGAGGTCGTCGACCGGCTGGTCGAGCCGCTCCTGGGCGGGGTCTACGCCGGCGACGCCTACCGGATCTCGATGCGCGCCGCCGTACCGCAGCTCTTCGAGCTCGCCCGGCAGTCCGGCTCGCTCCTCGACGGCGTCACCCGCATCCAGGAACAGGCCGCCGCGCGGCAGCAGACCGGACCGGTCTTCCAGGGCATCGAGGGCGGGATCGGCACGCTGCCGGGCGCCGTCGCCGACGCCGTGCGCGCCGGCGGCGGCGAGATCCTCACCGAGACCCCCGTGCTGGGCCTGACCCGTACCGCGGACGGCTGGGACGTACGCACGGACACCCGGGTGATCACCGCCGACGGCATCGTCCTCGCCGCCCCCGCCTGGTCCGCCTCCACGCTGCTCGCCGCCGAGTCCCCGGCCGCCTCAGCCGAACTCGCGGGCGTCGAGTACGCCTCCATGGCCCTGGTCACCATGGCCTTCCGCCGCTCCGACGTGGCCGGGCTCACGTCCTTCGACGGGCGCTCCGGCTTCCTGGTGCCGCCGGTCGACGGACACACCATCAAGGCCGCCACCTTCTCCACCCACAAGTGGCAGTGGGTCTCCGACGCGGCACCCGGCCTCTTCGTCCTGCGGACCTCGGTGGGCCGGTACGGCGAGGAGGACCACCTGCACCGCGAGGACGCCGAACTCGTCGGCGTCTCGCTCGCCGACCTCGCCGCGGCCACCGGACTGACCGCACGGCCCGTCGCCACCGAGGTCACCCGGTGGATCGGCGGACTGCCGCAGTACCCCGTGGGCCACCTCGGCCGCGTCGCCCGGATCCGCGACGAGGTCGCCAAGCTGCCGGCGCTGCGCGTCTGCGGTGCGGTCTACGACGGTGTCGGCATCCCCGCCTGCATCGCGAGCGCCCGGCGCGCCGCCGACGAGATCGCCGCGGACCTCGCGGGGGAGAGCGGCACGGACACCGCCGGTGACGGCGGGGAGATCATCGCCACGGGGACCCTGGTTCAGGGCACACGGAGCGAGGCGGGACAATAGCCGTATGAGTGCTCCTGAGACTGAGACATCAAGCAAGGTCCCCAACGCCGGCAAGAAGGCGAAGGACCTCAACGACGTGGTCCGCTACACGCTGTGGTCCGTCTTCAAGCTGCGCGACGTGCTGCCCTCGGACACGGACCGCGCCGCGTACTCCGGTGAGGTCCAGGAGCTGTTCGACCAGCTCGCCGCCAAGGACGTCACCGTGCGCGGCACGTACGACGTGTCCGGGCTGCGCGCCGACGCCGACGTCATGGTCTGGTGGCACGCCGAGACGGCGGAGGCGCTGCAGGAGGCGTACAACCTCTTCCGGCGCACCCGGCTGGGCAGGAGCCTCACCCCGGTCTGGTCGAACATGGCGCTGCACCGCCCGGCCGAGTTCAACAAGTCGCACGTCCCGGCGTTCCTCGCCGACGAGTCGCCGCGCGACTTCATCAGCGTGTACCCCTTCGTGCGCTCGTACGACTGGTACCTGCTGCCGGACGAGGACCGCCGCCGCATGCTCGCGGACCACGGCAAGATGGCCCGGGGCTACCCCGACGTGCGCGCCAACACGGTCGCCTCGTTCTCGCTCGGCGACTACGAGTGGGTGCTGGCCTTCGAGGCCGACGAGCTGTACCGCATCGTCGACCTGATGCGTCACCTGCGGGCCTCCGAGGCGCGGATGCACGTCCGCGAGGAGGTCCCCTTCTTCACCGGCCGGCGCAAGTCGGTCGCGGACCTGGTGGCCGGGCTCGCGTAGCGAGCGGGTTCCGACCACCCCAACCCGGAAGATCAGACGGCGGACCCAGCGGCATCCGTGCCGCCCGCCGTTCCAGCGACACCGGGTTCGGCCCCCGGTGCGGCGCGCTTCCAGCGCGCCGCACCGGTGTCATTCACGGGAAGATCCGCGCGGTCCCGCCGCGGCCGGTGAGCGCGGCCCGCAGCGCCGGATCGGCCACCGCGCCCACGCCCCGCACGGCGAACGCCACCAGCGCGTCGCGCTCCTGTCCGCCCGCCGACGCCGTACGCGCCTCCAGCAGCCGCTGTCCGGCGGGGGAGGCCCAGGAACTGTACGGGCGCACTTCCATCCGGGCGATGGCCAGACAGCCCAGGGTCAGCACGAGCGGGAGCCCGAACCAGACCAGCACCGGCACCGCCGAGCCGCCCGGAGTCTGCTCCCGGCCGGGGGTCAGCACTGCGGCGGCGCCCAGCGCGACCACGAGCAACGCCGCCCCGCGCACCGCCCGCAGCGCGGCCCCGATGTCCGACCCGGCCCCGCCGGGCAGCGCCAGGCCCGCCGCGACGAGCCGGTCGGCCAGGGCGCGTACGGCATCGGCCGCGGCCGCCGCCGACCGGACCGGCGCGATCGGTGACTGGCCCCGCGGACCTATGGCACGGATCACCGTGCGCTCCACCTCGTCCCGGCCGTCGGGGTCGACGACCGTCGCCCAGCCGGTGTGCGCGAGCAGCAGCCGCCGGCGCAGATGCATGGTGACCAGGGCCAGATCGGCGACCCGGTGCGGGCCGCCGGCCAGGAACGCCGTCTCGTACAGGGTGAGTTCGGGGCCGTCCGCCGGACGCGGACCCTCCCCGGCCTCCCGGGACGAGCCGTCGGGCGGCGGGGCCAGGCGCGCGGCCACCAGGCAGAGCCTGGTGCATGAGATGGCTGCCGCACCCCATGCGACCAGCAGAAACAGAACCCAGAGCATGCCGGATTTCTATGCGAGACGGATCCGGAGCACCAGGGGATTTCATCATGCGGACGACGACGGCTCAGGAACTGCTGCCGCAACTGGACCCGGAACTGCCGCCGCAGCTCGATCCGGAGCTGCAACTGGACCCGGAGCTGCAACTGGATCCCGAGCTGCAACTGGACCCCGAGCCGGAACCGCAGCTCGACCCCGAGCCGCCGCAGCCGCCCCCGCCGCCGGTTCCGGCGGAGCCGCCGCAGCCGCCGCCCGGGCTCGATCCGGCACACCACACCGTCGGCACGAGCAGCATCCCCGAGGAGTCCGAGGTGTGGTGCGAGGGCGGGTACGCCCCCGTGGGCCGCGTCCGGGCCGCCGCGATCAGATGCGTGCGCAACGCGGGGTCGGGGAGTGCCCGGAGCCCGGCCGTCGCCACCAGATGGGCCGCGTCCGTCCGGTACGCGTGGGCGAAGCGGTACTCCGCGGCGGCCCTGCGGCCGGCCTTGGTGATCCGGGAGCGGGCGCCGGACGCGCGGATCAGCCCGATGAGGGTGCCGGCGACCAGGGCGGGGAACACCAGGAGGAAGAACGGGACGCCCTCCCCGGAGAACCGGGCGAGGGTCAGCACGAAGGCGACCGGGAAGCCCAGCAGGCAGACGAGTCCCTGCACCCGGCCCCACACGTGCCACTTCAGGTTCTCCCCTGGCGGATTCAGCAGTCCGCGCCCGGCCAGGCCGTCACCGAGTTCCTGCACGGCGGGATGACGCATCACCGCGGTCCGCAGGACGGGCAGCGCGCCGCTGGGGGCCGCGGCCAGCTCCTGGAGCACGGCCCGCTCCACCGGGTCGTGGGCGACGGGGCGCTGGACCGCGACGATCCCGGGCCCGCCGACCACCAGCCTGCCGTCCTCCTGCATCGCGGCGAGCGCGGTGTCCACCACCCGGCCGGGCCCGCCGTTCAGGAAAGCCACCTCGGACAGGTCGTGGGCGGGGCCGCCGGGGCCGCTGCGGGCGGTCCGGGCCGTCCCCACGATCAGGAGGGTCGAGGAGACCACCACGGCGAGATTCAGGACCAGGGCCAGTGTGTTCATCCCGGTCACCTTCCTACGAGTACGGAACGGGCCGCCCGGGCCAGCCGGGTGACGCGGCGGGGCGGCCTCGGGGCCGCCCGGTCCTGCCACCAGTGGGTCAGCCGGCGGCGGGCCGCGGCGTCCCCGGGGTGGCCGGTGAGGAGCAGGTGCTCGGCGAAGTCCAGGGCGTCGCGCCGGTACCCGGCGGACATCGGACGGGCTCCGGCGTACGCGAGGAACGCGTCCCGGTAGCCGCGCCCCAGGATCTCCGGGAGCTCGGGGGCCACCTTGGCGACGACATCGGCGCGCTTGGCGGCCAGCGCCCGGCTCTGGACCCGGAGCCGGCGGCGGTCGAAGCCCTCCGGGGCGGGCGTGCCCGCGACGAGGGCGGACAGCAGCGAGGTCTGCGCGACCGCGACCCGGTCACGCAGGGCCTCCGACGCAGGGTCCGGGGCCGGGTCCGCGTCCGCCGATGTCTCCGGGGCGCCGGAGGCCGGCCGTCGCACGCGGTCCCCGTCCCCGTCCCCGTCGAGCGTCGCCCGGATCGTGTCCAGCTCACCGGCCAGCTCGGCCGCCGGCGGGAAGTCGTCGTCGCGCTCCAGCAGGACGCCCGGCGGGGAGACCCGGGAGCGGAGCTCGGCAAGGATGTCGAGGACCGGTGCCGTGACCGGGTGGGCGTGGGTGTCGTGCCAGACCCCGTCCTTCTCGACGCCGCCCGCCACGTGCACGTACGCGATGGCCTCCACCGGCAGTTCGTCCAGGGCCCTGACCGGGTCCTCGCCCCGGTTGACGTGGTTCGTGTGCAGGTTCGCCACGTCGATGAGCAGCCGCACCCCCGTGCGCTCGACGAGCTCCGCCAGGAACTGCCCCTCGGTCAGCTCCTCGTCGGGCCAGGAGAACAGCGCCGCGATGTTCTCCAGCGCCAGCGGCACCGGCAGCGAGTCCTGCGCGATCCGGACGTTCTCGCACAGCACGTCCAGCGCCGCCCGGGTCCGCGGCACCGGCAGCAGGTGCCCGGCCTCCAGGACCGCGGAACCGGTGCGCGCACCGCCGGCCCGGACGAAGGCGATGTGCTCGGTCACCAGGGGCGCGTCCAGCAGGGCCGCCCGGGCCGCGAGAGCGGCGAGCCGGTCCGGGTCGGGGCGCTCGGCCCCGCCGAGGCCGAGCGAGACCCCGTGCGGCACCACGGTGACCCCGCGCTCCCTCAGCCGTACCAGCGACGCGGGCAGATGGTCGTCGCAGAGGTTCTCCGCGACCGCCTCCACCCAGTCGATCCCCGGCAGCGCCTCCACCGCGTCCGCGATCTCCGGCCGCCAGCCGATCCCGATTCCCAGCTTCATGGTGTCCCCCTCCTCCGCTCCGTGCAGGGGTCATGGCCCCGCCGCGCGGCGGTGAATCCGAAGAGGGGGACGTTCAGAGGTCGATTTGAGGTTCCGGATGTCCGCCGGTCAGGGCATCGGCGCCGTGGAGGGCCGCGAGGTGAAGGACTGGTCCCCGGTCGGCGCGGCCGGAACCGGCTGCGGCAGCACGGAGCCGTCCGGCGCCGTCGGCGGACCCGTCGGACTGGCGGTGGCCGCCCCGGCCGCCTCCCGGGCGATGGCGTCGAAGTCCACGAAACTCGTGCTCTCCAGCATGGTGATGTGGTCGAGCACGGTCTGGTTGGCGTCCGTGGCCAGCTGCCGGATCAGTGTGTTGCGGGTGGTGTGCCGGACCTGGGCGATCAGTGCGAAGACCTTGCCGTGCGCGTTGCGCAGCAGATTGGCGAACTTCCGCTCGTACTCCTCGCCGCTCGCCGCGGTCAGCTCCCGCAGCCAGCCCTGCTGCTGCTCGTTCGGCTGGTTCGGCAGCTCCACACCCAGCTTGGCGGCGACGGCCCGGGCCCGGCGGTCGAGATCGGTGTGCCCGACGACCAGATGGTCCCCGGTGGCCTTGATCGCCTCGGTCGGTGCCCGCTCGATGGCCTGCTGGCCGGCGGGCAGCTCCCAGAGTCCGGCCAGCCGCACCTTCACCAGGAAGTCCCGGTCGGTCGCGGAGAGCGGACCCCACTGGGTGGCGGTGGTCGACGCGTCGAGGTTCGCCTGACCGGTGCCGGAGCGGTCGGCGTACGACCAGACCGGGTAGGCGAGTGCGCCGAGCGTGGCGACGAGCGCAGCGATGATGAGGGCCGTTCCGTTGATGCGTCGCACAGAGGTCTCTCCCGGGCCGAGGCGTGACGGCGTCCAAGCAACCGCCGGTCGGAGCGGCCGGGGACTGACCGGCCGTGCGACCTACCGGGCAGTATTGCCAGTGCGGCGGCGTCAGGGGATACGTATCGGCGCACCGGACCGTTCAGCGGACCGGACCGAAACCTGTGTACGGGTGGGACGGCTGAGCACCTGTGTGCGGGTGGGACGGCTCGGCACCGGACGGGTGGGACGGCTCAGCGGCGCAGCGCCGGGTGGTCGGCGACCACCGTGCACGAGCCCGGCGCGATCTCGGTGAACCCGGCGTCCCGCACCACGGGCAGCCCGCCCACCGTGAGTTCCCGCCAGCGGGCCGCGTCCGGGGTGGCGACCGAGAGCGGGAAGCCCGCCTCGCGCCACGCCTTGCGCTCCGTCTCCGACAGCTCCCACCAGGCGAGCTGGGCGCCGTGCCCGGCCTGGGCCATCTCCTTGCCGGCGGACATGCCGAGCTCCGGGTTCAGCCAGAGGACCGGGCCGGTGAGGTCGGGGGCGGCCGGGGGCTCGGGGTCGTCCAGGTCCGTCCCGGAGACCTGGAGCTTCGCCAGCTCCTTGGGCCAGCCGTCGAGCGGCACCGGCGGGTAGACCCGCACCTCGGCCTCCTCGCCCGTGACCGTGATCCCGGGCAGCGCGCAGGCCTTGCGCCACTCCGCGCCGCGAGCCCGCCGCACCACCTTGCGGATCCGGGCGTCCTGCCAGTCCCGCATCACCTGCGCCCACTCGCCCTCGCCCACCGACCGCTCGTCGGACAGCATCACCAGCACCGCCCGGGCTGCCGTGCGCAGCGCGTCGGTACGGGTCGGGGGCGCCGTCTTCTCGATGTGCACCACCAACGGGAGGACGTACTGAGGTGCTTCGTCCCGTTTCGTCCGCTCGGAACGGAAGGGGCTGTCCGCCGGAAGGGCGGCGGGAACGGACGGGGACTCGGGGATGTCGTTGCTGCTCACCCGTCCAGTCTGCCAGCCGCCCCGGCTCACCTTCTTGGCGGAATGAAACCCTCCGGGTGAGGATGCACCGCATGAAGAGCGATCTCTTTTCCAGCGAGCACATGGCACAGCAGGCGACGGCCCCCGGCATGACCCTGCAGAACGCCAAATCCATCAAGTACGCGGTCAACGGCGAGATGCACGCCAGGCAGGGATCGATGGTCGCCTTCCGCGGTGATCTCCAGTTCGAGCGCAAGGGGCAGGGCCTCGGCGGCATGCTCAAGCGCGCCGTGACCGGTGAGGGGCTGCCGCTGATGGCGGTGCGCGGTCAGGGCGAGGCCTGGTTCGCGCACGAGGCGGCCAACTGTTTCATCGTGGAGATGGAGCAGGGCGACGTCCTCACCATCAACGGCCGCAACGTCCTGTGTTTCGACGCCACGCTCGCCTACGAGATCAAGACCGTGAAGGGCGCGGGCATGACCGGCGGCGGCCTCTTCAACAGCGTTTTCACCGGCTACGGCAAGCTCGGCCTGATGTGCGAGGGACACCCCATAGTGATCCCCGTCACCCCGCAGCAGCCGGTCTGTGTCGACACGGACGCGGTCGTCGGCTGGAGCGCCCACCTGAACACGTCGCTGCACCGCTCGCAGAGCGTCGGCTCGATGCTGCGCGGCGGCTCGGGGGAGGCGGTGCAGCTGCGTCTGGACGGCGAGGGGTTCGTGATCGTCCGTCCCAGCGAGCTCAAGACCGAGAAGGCGTCGTCCAACTGAGCACCGAGATCCTGCGGTTGCGCGGGGTGGGACGGCGGTACGGCCTCGCCGGGCCCTGGGTGCTGCGCGGGGTGGACCTCGGTCTGCCCGCGCGCACCCTCGTCCGCGTCGAAGGCGCCAACGGCACCGGCAAGTCCACCCTGTTGCGCCTCCTCGCCGGGACCGACGCCCCCACCGAGGGCCGGATCACCGGCAGCCGGCCGCGCACGGCGTACGTCCCCGAGCGGTTCCCGGCGGCCCTGCCCTTCACGGCCGCCGGCTATCTCGTCCACCTCGGCCGGATCCACGGGCTGCGCCGGGCCGAGGCGGCCGCGCGGGCGGACGAGTGGCTGACCCGCTTCGGGGCCGCCGGGCACGCCCGTACTCCGCTGGCGGAACTCTCCAAGGGCACCAGCCAGAAGGTCGCCGTCGCCCAGGCGCTCCTGGCCGCACCGGAGTTGCTGGTACTGGACGAGGCCTGGACCGGCCTGGACACCGCGGCCCGGGACGAACTGGACCGGGCCGTCGCCGCCCGGGTCGCCGCCGGATCCACCGTCGTCTTCGTCGACCACGACCCGCGCCGGCTCGCGGGCGCCGCCGGCTCCGTCCTGAGCGTCGAGGCGACCGGAGTCGTCGCGGCGTCCCTCGCCCCGTCCGGGACCGCGACCGGGCCCAGGGTGCGGATCGAGGTGTCCGGCCCGCCCGGCGCCCCGCTCCCCGACGCCCTGCCCGGCGCCCCCGTGTGCGGCGCCGCCGAGGACGGAACTCTGCGGCTCACCGTCGCGGCCGCCCACTCCGACGCTTTGCTGAGCGCCCTGCTCACGGCCCGCCCGCCCTGGCACATCACCCGGCTGACGGCGCTGTCCCGCACCCCCGACGAGACGCCATGACCGCCCTGATCCGCTATCAGACCGCCCTGCTGCTGCGCTCCCAGCGCTGGCTCGCGCCCGTCCTGCTGTACGTGGCCTTCCTCGGCGTCGGCGTGCGCTACGGGACAGCCCGTCCTGGACTCGCTCGGCTACGCCGCGGCCGGGCTGCTGCCCGTCACCGCCTGGCTCGTACAGGTCTGCGCCACCCAGGAGCCGCCCGCCGCCCGGACGGTCGTCGCCGCGGCGGCGGGCGGCCGGCCTCGGGCCCATCTGGCGGCCCTGCTCACGGCGCTGGGGTGCGCCGGGCTGCTGGGCGCTGCCGCCACCGCCGTCGTCCTGCTGATCAGCGAGCCGGCCAGCACCGGTCACACCGTCCGCGTTCCTCTGCCGTCCGCCGGGCTCGCCGGGCTGCTCGCCACCGCCTGCTGCGTCCTGCTCGGGGCGGCGGTGGGGGCGCTGTGCACCCGGCCGCTGCTGCACCGGCGCCGCTGGTCCATCGCGGCGACCGTGCTCGGGGCCCTGCTGGCCCTGGTGACCACCGGCTCGCCCGCGAAGTACGCGGTGACGGACCTGGTCACCGGCTCCCTGACCGGCACGGTCCATGTGCCGCTCCTCCCGCTGCTCGGTGCGGCGGCCGTGGCGACGGCGGCCGGCGCAGTCGCCTGCGGACTCACCGCGGTACGGGCCTGAGTAGGCTCGTACCCATGGATGAGCGCACGGACGAGGGCGGCGACGCGCCCGGGAGCGAGACCTGTTGCGAGACACCGGCCGCGTCCCCGGACCGGGCCGCCGGGCCCCCGTACGCCGAGTGCGTCCTGTGCCGGAAGCCGACCGAGTACGCGGAGTCGGTCAAGGGCATCACGCTCTGCCCGGTCTGCGAGTGGCAGGAGGCCCAGCGCACGGCCTGTTCGGGCTGAGCGGCGGTCAGGTCCGCCCGGGCCGGCCGGCCATCAGCTGCGACACCCGCACGAAGCGGTATCCGCGCTTGCGCAGCTCCGGGACCACCTGGCGCACCGCCTCACCGGTGACCGGTGCGGCGCTGCGGGTGCAGTGCATGACGACCAGCGACCCGGGCTTCACCCCGTCCAGCACCTGCTGCGCCACCGCGTCCGCGTCCGTCGCGAACGCGTCCCCGCTGACGACGTCCCACTGCACGGCCGTCACCTTCTCCGGCGCGATCGCGCGCAGGGCGGCCTTGTCGTAGCAGCCGCCGGGGAAGCGGAAGTACGGCACCACATGGCGGGCGCCGGCTTTCCGGATCGCGTCGAACGCCCGCTCCACCTCGCCGCGCATCGCGTCCTCCTCCACGGCCGGCAGCCCGTAGCAGGGCGAGGTGAAGGCGTAGTGGCTGTAGGAGTGGCTGGCGATCTCGAAGAGCGGGTCCGTGCCGATGGAACGGGCCTGCCCGGGGTACTCCTCGGCCCACCGGCCGGTCATGAACACCGTCGCCGGCACCTTCAGCCGGCGCAGCAGGGCGATCAGTTCCGGATTGTCGAAGTGCTCGCCCGCGGCCGCGCGCGGTCCCTCGTCCGCCGTCATGTCGGCGTCGAAGGTGAGGGCCACGACCTTGTCCGTGCGGCTCGGCCCGCGCTCCAGGACGGGGGTCAGGCCGCCGGGCCCGGGCGCCAGGACCGGCGGCTTCCCGGCGGCCGGTGAGGCGGTGGCCGAAGGGGAGGCGGCCGACGGGGAGTGGGCCGGGGCGTGCGCGGCGGCCGGGGCGTGGCCGGGAGAGTCCCCCGAACTCCCGCAGCCGACGAGGGCAGCTCCGAGCACCGCCCCCAGAACGGTCATCGCCGTCAGTTTCCGTACAGAGTTGGTCACTCGCGGAAACTAACCGATCATTCGGCGGCGTCGTGCCCACGGCACTCCTGTGCCGGGAAGCGGCCCCCGGATTCACTCACTCGTCGAGCAGATGCTCCGCCGTGAAACCGAACAGCCGCTCGGCCGCCGTGGTGTCCACCGGCGCGGCGCGTCCGGGCAGCGGAAGCAGCAGCGGCGTCGCCGGGTGGTAGCGGCGCAGCAGTTCCTCCGTCGGGAACGGGACGAGGGTCTCGGGCGCGCACACATGGACGGAGTGCGCGCCCGGGCCCGGCACGCCGAGAGCCAGCAGGGCGGCCCGCGCCGCGTCCCGCACCTCCAGATACGTCCACAGGTCCCGGGCCCCCGCCGCCGGCTCCGCGGTGAGCCGCGCCGCGTGCGCCCGCAGCCGTTCGTCGAATCCGCCGACGAACGGATAGCGCAGACAGACCACGCTCATCCCGTGCCGCCGCGCCATCGCCGCGGCCGTCAGCTCGTCGACCTGTTTGGACAGCCCGTACGGGTCGGCCACCTGCGAAGGCATCGCCTCGTCGACCGGCACGTAGGCGGGGTGCGGAGACGGATCCGCCGTCCACGGCAGACCCGTGATCCCCCAGGAACTGGCGACCGCGGCCTGTCGCACCCCGGCCAGCCCCGCCTCCTCCAGGACCGTGAACGTGGCCAGGGTGTTCACCGCGAAGAGCTCCTGCGCGGGGGTGCGCTCCGGCGTGGGGATCGCCGCCAGATGGATCACCCCGTCGGCGCCGGCCAGCGCCGCCCGGACCGCCGTCGCGTCGGCGGCGTCCCCGGCGACGACCAGCCGGGCCGGCAGATCGCCCGGATCCTCCAGGACGAGGGCGTTCGCCTCGACGGACCGTTCGGCGAGCAGCGCGAGGACCGCCCGGCCGATCCGTCCCGCCGCCCCCGTGACCAGGACTCGTGTGACCACCTGCTGCTCCTATGCGTAGGCGCGCACCGCGACGACGTGCGCCGACGCGGCCCCGTTGGTTGCCTCGACGACGATTCTCAACGCTGCCGTGGTGACCGGCCCGTCCAGGGTGTGCACCTGTCGCCGGCGCCGGTTGTCCGACGTACGCGCGACGACGTTCCAGCTGCCGTCCGGCTCGCGCGCCTCGACCCGGTAGTCGCGCAGGAGGGTGGGGAGCGTGTCGAACGGGGTCCGGTGGTGGTGCAGATTGATCAGGTCCTCGTTGACGTCGTCGTCGGCGAGCACGTCGATCCGCGACAGCGTGACCGGCCGGGGCCAGGACAGCTCCAGCCACTCCTCCCCGTCCTCCCGCAGCGGCTCCGAGACCCACATGTGCGGTCCCGCGTACGGGCGGGCGTACCCGTCCACGGCCTTGGCCGGGGCGTACGCCGAGGTCGCTCCCGTGCGCAGGCAGAACGTGCGGCGCTGGAGTCCCGCGTCGGTCCACTCCCGAAGGGGCTGCGGAGACTCGTCCTGCGGTCGCAGCGGCACCCGGGTGAGGGCCAGGACTCCCGGGGCCGGTTCGGCGGCGCTGTACAGGGCGAGATCCTCGTTGGCCCGTACGACGACGAACGCGTTGCGGGAGGTCTCCGGCGACCAGCGCAGCCCGGTGCGCACCCACTGCTTCGGCCCGGCGGCGACCGGGACGGTGACGGAGGTGACGAGGCGGCGCGGGACGTAGTTCTGTCCCAGCTCCGGGTCGTACAGCTCGACCACGAGGTCCGTGTCCCGGCCGGCGTCGACGAGCAGCTCCAGCGCGGTCAGCTCCGGGTCGACGGGCAGTACGAGACCCGCGTCGGCGGTCAGCGGCCAGCGTTCCCCGGGCGTCGGCGCGTCCGGCCCGGCCAGGGCCGACGAGGCCGTGGCCACGGCGGTCAGCGCCAGGTCGTCCGGGTCCGTGGAGCCCAGGCCGATCACCGAGGCGTCCTCGTGCAGCAGCGTCCGCTGCAACGCGGCGGCGGCGAGCTCACGCGGCGCGAGACCGCCCTCGGCGCACAGCGCGGCTGCCGTGCCCGCGGCCTGGCCGATGGTGGCGCAGGTCGCCATGACCCGGGTCGAGCCGAAGGCGACATGACTGGCGGAGATGTTGCGCCCGGCGAACAGCAGATTCGTCGTGTTCACCGAGTAGAGACTGCGGTACGGAATGTGGTAAATGCCGTCCGCGTACCGCTGCCTGGCCCCGTCCTCGGTGGCGTACACCCCCTTCGGCGGGTGCAGGTCGATGGACCAGCCGCCGAACGCCACCCGGTCGGCGAACTCGCTCTGGCCGAGGATGTCGCCCTGGTGGAGGACGTAGTCGCCGAGGAAGCGCCGGTACTCGCGCTTGCCGGGCACCGAACCCACCCACTCCAGCGTCATGTTCGCGGAGTCGAACTCGCCGGAGTTCTTGATGTGGTCCCAGATGCCGTGGATGACCGCCCACAGCTCGTCGCGGATGCGCTCGTTGTCGTGCACCGTGTCGAGCTCGCCGCCGAACTCGATCCACCAGTAGGCGCAGCCGTTGTCACCGGACTTGATGATGCGGCGCTGCGGGATGGTGGTCTCGGCGATGTTCCGGGCGAAGTCCGGCGCGACGAACTTGACGGGGTGCCCGGCGTCCTTGGTGTAGAAGAGCAGCGTCGAGCCGAGCGTGAGGGCGTCGGCCGTCTCCGGGGCCCACGGCTCGTCGTACTCGGCCCGGGACTCCCGCCCGATGCGGTGCCGGGCGCCGGCGAGGTGCCCGATGAGCCCGTCTCCCGAGCAGTCCAGGAACACGTCGCTCTCGAAGCGGATCCGCCGCTCGGACCCCATCATCCAGCCGGTGACGGCGGTGATGCGCCGGGCGTCCTCGGGGCCCCCGGCGTCCACCTCGCGCACATCGGTGTTGAGGTAGAGCGTGATGCCCGGTTCGGCGCGGACCGCGTCCAGCACCACGGCGTCCCAGTAGTACGGGTTGCCTTCGGGGTTGCGGAACTGGTTCTCGACGAACAGTTCGCCCATGATGCCGCCCTCGCGGGCGTAGTGGTTCCTCCCGTGCCCGGTCGCGCCGCACACCCAGACGCGGACCTCGCTGCTCGAATTCCCGCCGAGGACGGGCCTGTTGTTGATCAGGGCGACGGTGCGGCCGAGCCGGGCGGCGGCGATGGCCGCACTCACCCCGGCCAGGCCGCCACCGACGACGGTGATGTCGTGACGTGCGGTTTCGTTCCTCATGGCCCGCGGGCTCCTACTTCCAGTCGGGGTTGGCGGCGAGTCCGTAGAAGATGCGCGGGCCGCCGTCGAGCGTGAGGGTGACCTTGCCGCCGGCGGCGGTGAGCGTGCTCTCCTGCCCGATGCAGTTCAGTACGGTCACGGTGCCCGCGACCGCGCCGGAGTGGGCGACGACCTCGGTCTTCGTCGTCCAGGTCTCGGTCCAGGGCTCGGGTGACGCGTACCAGGCGTCGTCGCCGTGGTCGGCGTTGAGGACGTAGCCGTCCTTGCGGCTCCACAGGAACGACACCGGGCCGCGGTCCGGCGTGGTGAAGAGGAGGCCCTTGACGTCGGGGTCCGCGAAGACGAGCGGGCGGACGTAGGTGGCCCGGTCCAGGACGCGGGCGGCGGTCGCGTACGCGAGCAGCGAGGGCTTGGCACTGGTATCGCGGTTCATCAGGCCGGTGTGGTACTCGACGTTGGTGGGGTCGGCCGACTGCGGGTGGCTGATGACGGAGTCGTGCAGCTGGTACCAGTTGACGCCGCGCACCCCTTCGGACTTGGCCAGTGCGAGCGAGAGCAGCACGTTCTCGGCGGCGTGCCGGTAGGTGTCGTGCCACCAGGAGTTGGGCTTCGTGGGCGCGTACGCCTCGCTGAGCCACAGCTCCTTGTTCCCGCCGTACGTGTCGACGATCTCCCTGGCCTTGCGCACCGCCCCGAGGAAGTTCCAGTACGAACCGGTCGACCCCAGCGTCCACTCCTCCACCGGCGGGGCGTAGTCGGCGGTGAAGTTGCCGCGGCCCGGGTGGATGGCGAAGGCGTCGATGAGGTCCCAGCCGCCGGCTGCGTGGAAGTTCGTGGTCCAGACGTGGTCCATGCCGCCGAGGCCGGCGTTCATGACCTTCATCGTCGAACCGGCGGCGGTCAGCCGGTCGGTGACCTGGCGAAGACCGTCCCTGACGTACACATCGGCGCCCCGGCCCGACATCCAGGGCGTGTTGACCTCGTTGGCGACCTCGAAGTACGGGGCCTTCGAGTCGATCGCCTTGGCGACGTTGGTGTCGGCCCAGGCCGCGATCTGCTCGGCGGTGCCGCCGAGGGGGATGGAGCTGAGCTCGACGTTGTGCCCGATGCCGTGGGCGTCGAGGGTCGCGATGTCGATGCCGGGCGCACCGGCGTAGGCGTTGCGGACGCGCTTGATGCCCAGCGTCTTCATCAGCCCGAGGACCGCGTCCTGGCTCGGCTTCAGCAGCCAGGGGTAGTTGGCGATGCCGAACATCGACTCGTCGCCCGCCTGGTAGGCGAAGTCCGGCAGGACGGTGAGGTTGGTGCGGGCGAACGCCGTGTCGCTGCCCGCCACGGCCTCCACCTCCGTGAAGACGATGCCCTGCGACGGGGAGGTGACCGTGAAGGCGGCGTCCCACGCCGTCCCGGCGGCCACCGTACGGGAGACCGTGCCGCCGGCGATCCGGGTGCCGGCGAAGTCGCGCGCCCACCAGTTGAGGGTCACCGCCCGGTCGGCGGCCGCCCCGTTGACCACCTGCGCCTTGAGCGTCATGGTCTGCCCGGCGGCCTTGTACAGGTTGAACGGCTGGTCGGTCCAGACCTCGATGCCCAGGGGCCGGCGCTTCGCGAGGGCCCCCGCACCGCGCGGCCGCATGGTGCCGAGCACGATGTCGGCCTCGGTGACGGCGGTGGTCGTGCCGGTCGGGGTGCCGGGGGCGTGCACCCAGGTGGCGTTGGTGTAGGAGGGGGTGGTGGCGGACAGGCAGACGAAGGCGGTGGCGTCCGGCCAGGTGTCGGTGTAGACGGCGCCCGCGTTGACCTCGTACGGGATGCCGCCCCGGGGGTCCTTCTCCCAGGTGGTCAGTGCTTCGTACGACTCCGTCGCGCCGGTGCCCTGGGCGGCGCGGGCGAACAGGAAGCCGGTCGGTGTCAGCGTGGTGGAGCCGCCGACCTCCCACTTCAGGTGCGCCTTGTGCGCGGTGACGTCGAAGGTGCCGGTCACGGTGATGCCGGGGGCGCCGCCGCCCAGGACGTACGTGATCCGCAGGGCGGGGCGCCCGTCGGGCAGCGTGATCCGCGCCGGGGTGCCGCCGAAGGTGCGCTGCTGGCCCAGCACACTGTCCTTGATCATGAAATGGGTGAGCAGCAGGCGGTCGGTGCCGGCGGCGTCCTGGAGCAGCACACTCCCGTCGCTCCGGCCGACGAGCGTGATGCCCTCGGCGGTGAGGGTGACGGGGTCCGCGGCGTACGCGGCCCCCGCCGGGATGAGGGCCGTGCCCGCGGCGACGGCTGTGCCCTGGAGGAATCTGCGGCGTGCGACTGACATGGCAGTGCCTTTCTCTTGTCCCGAAGAGGAAGTGCAGTGAGAGGGCGGGCTGGGAGTCAGCCCTTGACGCCGGTGAAGCCCAGTCCGGCGACGATGTACTTCTGGCAGACGGCGAAGACGATGACGGGCGGCGCGACGGCGAGCACCATCGCGGCGATGAGCTGGTCCTGCGGCGCCTGGGTGGCGAGCTGCGCGAGCGCGACGCTGATCGGCTGCTTCTCGGGGTCCGTGATCGCGACCAGCGGCCAGATGAAGTCCTTCCAGCTGTGCATGACCGCCAGCAGGCTGATCACGGCGAGCACCGGCCGGCTCATCGGCAGCACGATCTTCGTCAGCAGCTGGCGGGTGCTGACGCCGTCCACCCGGGCCGCGTCGAAGAGCTCCCGGGGCAGCGCGTCGAAGAACTGCTTGGCGAGCAGCACCGTGAAGGCGTTCGTCCCCGCGGGCAGCCAGATCGCCCAGTAGGTGTCACCGAGGTTGAGGTGGAGGAACGGCACGTCGATCACGGTCATGAAGAGGCTGACCATGTTCACGGTGTACGGCACGAACATCGTCGCGAGGATCGCCCCGTAGACCACCTTCCCGAACCGGGGCCGCAGCACCGACAGCGCGAAGCCGGCGGTGGCCGAGACGAACAGCTGGACCAGCCATGAACCGCCCACCACCAGGAGGGTGTTCATCAGGTAGTGACCGACCCCGAGGTCCTTGTACGCGGTGGTGAAGTTGCCCGGCAGCGGCCGGTCAGGCCACAGGGCGAGGGGGTGCGTCGTCAGCTCGGTCGGCGGCGACACCGCGCCCTTGACCATCCAGTAGAGCGGTCCGATGCCGATGAGCAGCAGCAGGAGGAGCGTGAGGACCTGGATGGAGCGCACGGCCGCCCGGGCGCCGGGCCGCTGCCGGTCGTTGACGGAGACGAAGGTGGTGAGGGAGGTCATGACTTGCTCCAGCTGCGGGTGGCCCGCAGATAGACCGCGGAGAGCAGGGCGAGGGCGAGCACCATCAGGAAGGAGAGCGCGGCCGCCTGGCCGTACGCGCCGTCCTGGAAGGCGTACCGGAAGATCAGCAGCAGCACGGTCAGGGTGGAGTTCTCCGGGCCGCCGCCGGTGAAGACGTACGGCTCGGTGAAGACCTGCACCGTGTTGATCAGCTGCACGAGCAGCAGCAGGCCGATGACCGGACGCAGTTGCGGAAGCATGATGTGCCAGAGTCGGCGCCGGATCCCGGCCCCGTCCATCTCGGCGGCCTCGTACAGCTCACCCGGGATGCCGACCATGGCCGCGAGATAGATCAGCACGGCGCCGCCCATGCCCGCCCACGTGGCCTCCAGGACCAGGGACAGCATCGCGCTGTCGGAGGACTCCAGCCAGGAGTACGGGCCGAGGCCGATGGTCCCCAGGGCGCTGTTGAAGAGCCCGCTGCCCGGGTCGTAGAACCACTTCCACAGCAGGATCGCCACCACCGGCGGAATGACCACGGGCAGATAGACGAGGAAGCGGAAGACTCCGGCGCCGCGCCGCACCGTCGACATGACGGCGGCCAGGAAGAGGGGCGCGGGGAAGCCGATCAGCAGGCCGAGGCCGACGAAGAGCAGGGTGTTGCCGACGGCGGTCCCCAGCAGCGGATCGTCGAAGACCGCCCGGAAGTTGTCGAGGCCCACCCAGACGGCGGGGTCGACGAGATTGGTCCGCTGGAAGCTGATCAGCAGGCTGCGGACGATCGGCCACCAGGCGAAGAACCCGAAGACCAGCAGCGTCGGGACCAGGAACAGCCAGGCGGTGAACTGCTTGCGCAGCGCCCCGCCGCGCGGGCCGGTCCGCCGGTCCGCGTCCGGTGGCCGCGGCTCCTTGTGTACGGCGGCGGTGCGCCGGGAAGGGGTGAGCAGGCTCATGGCGGGCTACTTCTGGCCGGCGGAGAGCTTGGTGTTGACGTCCTTCTCGGCCGCGGCCAGAAGGGCGTCGACATCGGCGCCGCGCTTGGTGAGCACCGACTGGACGACCGAGTCGAGCGCCGTGTAGAGCTGCTGCGCCTGGTACGGCGGCTCGGGCTTGAGGTCGAGCTTCGCCAGCCCTTCGGTGTACGGCCGGAAGTTCTCCTGCTTCACGTTGGCGTACGGCTTGACCGCCGCGTCGATCTGCTTCTGCCGCCCTGCGTCGAAGACCGGCAGGGTCGGCACGCCGACCGCGGACTTGGGGTCGGCGGCCAGCGCCTTGGCCTGCTGCGCGGCGATCTCGGTGCTGTACTGCGGCTGGGCGTAGGCGAACGTCAGCCACTTGACCGCGGCGGCCGCGTGCTTCTTGTCGGCCGACTTCGGGACCATGTAGATGTCGCCGCCGGTCAGCGTGGCGTTGCCGCCGGACTGCGGCATGGCGCCGACCCCGAAGGCGTCGGGATTCTCCATGCCGAACTGCATCTTGGCGAGCCGGAACGTTCCCGGGCTCCCCATGAACATCCCGACCTGCCCGGCCGCGAACTGCTTGACGACGTCGTTCTGGTTGTTGAGCAGGTTCCGGCCGAGCGAGTCGTCCTTCCAGCGCATGTCCTTCAGCAGGCTGAGCGCCTTCTTCGTCTCCGGGCCGGTGAGGGTCGCGGTGTACGTGCCGCCCTGCTGCTTCTCCAGCTCGCCGCCGAAGGCGTATGCCAGCATGGTCAGCTGCCAGCCGCCCTGGTTGTCCTTCGACTCGTGGACGAAGCCCGCCTTGCCGGTCTTCTCGCTGATCCTCTTCGCGGCCGCCCGGACCTCCTCCCACGTCGTCGGCGGCTTGTCGGGATCGAGACCGGCCTTCTCGAAGAGGTCCCGGTTGTAGACGAGGCCCTGGGCGTACGGATTCTGCGGTACGCCGAAGACGTCGCCGGAGCTGTCGCTGACGGGCTGGAGGACCTGCGGGTTGAACTCCTTGAAGTGGTCCCAGGTCTGGAGCTGCCCGGTGATCGGCTGCACCTGCTTCTGCTGGATGAGCCGCTGGGGCTCGGTCAGCGGCACCTTGATGACGTCCTCCACGCTGCCGCCGGACAGCTTGGCGGAGAAGGTCAGCGGGTCGAAGACGGTGGTGGACCCCTTGACCTTGATCCCCGGGTTGGCCTTCTCGAAGTCGGCGACCTGCTGCTTGAACAGGGCCAGGCCCGGCTTGTCGGTGGCCGGGGGCATGCCCTGGACGCGCAGGACGAGGTCTCCGCCCGAGCCGGCCCTGCCCGGGGTGACGGAGGAACAGCCGGTGAGGGTCACGGCCACTGCTATGCAGCCGAGCACGGCCGCACGTCGGGAGGTTCTGGACATTTCTGCTCCAAGGAAGGCAGGAGAGGGTAGGGAGAGGGCTCGGGAGGAGCTCGGGGAACGCGGAGAGGTCCGTACGCGCGGGGGCGGCGGCTCAGTGCGTGGGTGCGGGGCCCGTGGAGGCGCGCGGGACCAGGCGGGAGCCGATCTCCACGCAGGGCGCTTCGCCGCCGCCCGGGCGGCCGGCGATCGTCTCGATGAGCAGGTCGCCGGCCCGGGTGGCGATCTCCTCGGGGTCGATCCTGATGGTGGTCAGGCCCGGGGTGGAGACGGAGGCCAGCAGGGTGTCGTCGATCCCGACGACGCTGACGTCCCCCGGCACGCTGATGCCCAGGTTCGACAACTGGTGCAGCACGCCGAGGGCGACCAGGTCGTTGTGGGCGATCACCGCCGTGGCGCCGTGCGCGCCGACGAGCGTGGCCGCGTGCACCCCGGTCTCGAACCGCGGTTCGTACGGGCCGAGTTCGACCAGTGAGAGGTCCAGGGCCTCGAAGGACTCCTGGATGGACTTGCCGCGGCTGAGCTCGGCGCGCGAGGCGTTGATGAACACGCAGCGGCGGTGGCCGTAGGCGCGCAGATGCTCGACGGTCTGCGCGATTCCGGCCGACAGGGAGATCCGTACCTCGGGAATGCCGGGCACATGGCGGTTCACGACCACCACCGGCATCCGGTCCGACAGCTCCCGCAGCCGGTCCTCGGTGAGCGTGGAGGCCCACAGCACCAGGCCGTCGACCCGCTTGGACACCGCCGCGATCGCCTCCAGCTCATCGGCCTCGCGCTCGTCGCTGTCGGCGACCAGCACCGTGTACCCCAGCCGCCGGGCGCGGGCCTGCATCGCCTTGACGATCGGCGGGAAGAACGGGTTGGCGATGTCCGGGACGATCAGCCCGAGCGTCCCCGTGCCGCCGCCCCGCAGGCTGCGCGCCGCCGGGTTGGGGGAGTAGCCCAGCCTGGCCGCGGCGTCCAGGATGCGCTGCCGCGTCTTCGGCTGGACCTGGTCGGGTGCGGTGAACGCACGGGACACCGTCGACACCGAGACGCCCGCGGCGCTCGCCACCTCCCGGATTGTGACTGCCACAGCCGGCCTCCTCGCCTGATCCCTGCTGGATGCGGTGGATCCTTGCGAACGTTCCCGGACGTGTCAAGAGTGTTTCCACCAGGAAAATCTGCTGTGCACAAGGGGCTTGTGCCCGGGCGGCATCGATGCCGATGATGCGTTTTCATCAACAGCCATGAAATTGCGGGAACGTTTTCATCGAGGAGTGGCATGAAGATCACCGGCCTGGAAGTGCTGACGCTGCCCGACCACGGCGACAGCATGATGCTCGTGGTGGTCGACACCGACGAAGGCATCCACGGCCTGGGCGAGGTCGGCATCAGATCCCGGCAGCAGGCGGTCGCGGGCGGGCTCGCCCACCTGGCCGAGCTGATCACCGGTGAGGATCCGCGGCGCATCGAGCACTTGTGGCAGGTGATGTTCCGCCGCGGCTTCTTCCCCGCCGACCGGATACTCGGCGCCGCCATCGCCGCCGTGGACGTGGCCCTGTGGGACATCCGGGGCAAGGCGCTCGGCGTACCGGTGCACGAACTCCTCGGCGGCCGGGTCCGCGACCACGTACCCGCCTATGTGCACGTCGGCGACGGGTACCACGACCGGGAGTGGTTCCTCGACCGCTGCCGCGACCTCGTCCGGTCCGGCTGGCGCCATCTGCGCTTCGCCGCACCGCACGACGCCGACGACGTGCTGGACGCCCGCCGCTGCCTGCGCGACACCGTCGAACTCTTCCACCAGGTCCGGGACGCGGTGGGCCACGAGGTGGAGCTCATCCTGGACGTCCACACCCGGCTCGACCCGCCCGAGGCGCTGACCCTGTGCCGGGAGATCGAGGCGGCCCGCCCGTACTTCGTGGAGGACCCGCTGCGCTGCGAGAACCCCGACAGCTACCGGATGCTGCGGGCGCGCACCGGCGTCCCGCTGGCCGCGGGTGAACAGTACGGATCCAAATGGGAGTTCAGGCCCCTGATCGAGGGCGAGCTCATCGACTACGCCCGGGTCGACGTGGGCGTCGCCGCCGGTCTGACCGAGGCGAGGAAGATCGCGGCCATGGCGGAGGCCCACCACATCAAGCTCGCCACCCACAACCCGCTCGGCCCGGTCACCGCGGCCTCCTCGCTCCAGCTCAACCTGGCCTGCCCGAACGTGGCGGTCCAGGAGCACCAGACCGACCCCGAACCGGACATCGCCGCGCTCTTCACCCACCGCCCGGTGGTCGTGCCCGGACGGATCGAGCTCAGCGAACTGCCGGGCATCGGGGTCGACATCGACCGCGACGAGGCTCGCGCGTACCGGGCGACCGCGGCCGAGCGCCCCCATCTGCGCACGTCGGACGGGGCGTTCACCAACTGGTAGGGGACGCCGGGGCGGTGACGGCCGGACCGTCCGCCGCCCCGGTCGCTCAGCCGGTCAGCGCCAGGGGCCCGTCACCGCGAACGTCGTCCCCGGCGTGTAGCAGTTGACGAACATCGTCCCCTGGTCCGGCGCGAACGTGACCCCGGCGAACTCACCCCACTCCGGCTCCTCGTCCGTCCCGGTGTTCTGCCGGCCGCGCGCCATCGCGTACACCTCGCCGCGCCGCGTCAGACCGAACACGTGCTGTGCCCCGCCGCCGTCCTCGCACACCATGAGCCCGCCGTCGGAGGCCAGACAGATGTTGTCCGGGGACTCGCCGGGAAGCTGGATGTCCGTGTCCGGACCGAAGGCGATGACCAGCGTCAGCCGGCGCCGCTTCGGCTCGTAGCGCCACACCTGTCCGAAGTGGTCGGCCGCCGACCCCTCCGCGCTGTGCGCGAAGCTGGAGACGAAGTACACCGAGGAGCCGCCCCAGTAGCAGCCCTCCAGCTTCTGGCCGTGGGTGACGCCCTTCGGCCCGAAGTCCTGGAAGCGGATGGCCGTTCCGGCGGCCAGCGGATCCGGTACGGGGACCCACTCGATTCCCTCGAAGACCGTTCCGGTCTCCTGGACCGCGGAGAGGTCGGGCACACCCGGCACCCGCATGGCCTCCAGCCGGCCGCCGGCCCGCAGCGAGCCCGTGCCGCCGAGCGGCTTCTCGGGCATGAAGCGGTAGAAGAGCCCGAACGGCTTCTCGAACGCGTCCTCCGTCTCGTACACGACGCCGCTGCGCGGGTCGATCGCGATCGCCTCGTGCTGGAAGCGGCCCATCGCGGTCAGCGGCACCGCACCGGTGCGGTGCGGATCGGCGCCGTCCACCTCGAAGATGAAGCCGTGGTCCTTGGTGTAGCCGTTGGTGCCGGCCTTGTCCTCGGTCTCCTCGCAGGTCAGCCAGGTGTCCCAAGGGGTGCGCCCACCGGCGCAGTTGACCGCGGTCCCGGCGATGGCGACGCGTTCGCCGAGGACCTTGTTCCGGCCGTCGAGCTCCAGGGCCGTACAGCCGCCCTTGCCCATCGGGTCGTAGGTGAGCCCCTCGACGGTCGGTACGGGGATCGCGGCGTCGACCCGGTTCTCGTGGTTGCGTACCAGCCGGACGTGGCCGCGCCGGCCCGCGAAGGCGGCCATGCCGTCGCAGTGGCTGGGCACCGGGCCCTCGCCGGAGCGGAGGGGGTCGCCCTCCCGGGACAGCACCCGGTAGCGGAAGCCCTTGGGGAGGTCGAGGAGCCCGTCCGGGTCGGGCACCAGCGGGCCGTAGCCCGCGTGGCCCCGGGCGGCGGCGGTGCCCGCGAAGAGTTCGGAGAAGGCCCCGGTGAAGGCGATCGAGACGGCGGCGCCGCCCGTGGCCAGGACTTGTCGGCGTGTCGCGGAACGTCGAGGTGCGGTTGACATGAGCAACTCCCTGTTGGCGGACAGGTGACATGGCTTCGTCAAAAGCAGGCCTGCCCGTTCGAGGCCTCCGGTGAACGTTGTCACGCCGGAGTGTCCGGTCCCGGCCCGACGCTCCGGGGCGGAGGCGGACGCTGCGCGGACCCCGGGACGGGGAGTGCATCCCCGGGCGCCGGACCGGGACCGGACGGCCGGAGCGGCCGCAGCGGACAGCACTGTCCCCGGGCGGCAGGTGCCGGCCCGGGGACAGTGGGTGAGCGCGGAACGATCAGGCGAGCGAGGCGCTGAGCGTGATCGTCGTGCCCGTCAGCGCCTGGCTGACCGGGCAGTTCGCCTTCGCGTCCTCGGCCGCCTTGACGAAGCCCGCCTCGTCGAGACCGGGCACCTCGCCCTCGACGGTGAGGTGGATCCCGGTGATGCCGGTGCCCGGCTGGAAGGTGACCTCGGCCTGGGTGTTCAGCCGGGTGGGCGGGGTGCCGGCCGTGGCGAGACCGTTGGAGAGCGCCATCGAGAAGCAGCTGGAGTGTGCCGCGGCGATGAGCTCCTCCGGGCTGGTCTTGCCGTTCGCCTTCTCCGCGCGGGACGGCCAGGAGACCGGGTACTCCCCGATCCCGGAGGAGTCGAGGGTGACGACACCCTTGCCCTCGAGCAGGTTGCCTTCCCAGACCGTGTGCGCCTGACGCGTGGTAGCCATGCTGGTTCCCTTCAAACGGAATGCGCGGTTCTACGGGGGAGGCGGGCCACTTCGTCGTGTCCCGCCGGTCGTACGTCCCCGAACCTACTGCGCCACCAGTCCCTTTGCGTCGCGCGCCAGCGCCGTCAGCCGGGAGATTGCCCGGAAGTACTTCTTCCGGTACCCGCCGTTCAGCATCTCCTCGCTGAACAGCCGGTCGAACGGCATCCCGGAGGCGAGCACCGGCACCTCCCGGTCGTACAGCCGGTCCGCGAGCACCACGAGCCGCAGCGCGGTCGACTGGTCGGGCACCGGCTGCACCTCGGTCAGGCACACCGCCCGGACGCCGTCCGTCAGCGCGCCGTACCGGCTCGGGTGGACGCGGGCCAGATGCTCCAGGAGCGCGGGGAAGTCGTCCAGGCTCGCGCCCTCGGTCGCGTACGCGGCCCGGGTGACCTGCTCGTCGGAGTACGGCGGCGGAGCATCGGGCAGCCCGCGGTGGCGGTAGTCCTCGCCGTCGATGCGCAGCGGGCGGAAGTGCGAGGACAGCCCCTGGATCTCCCGGAGGAAGTCGGCCGCGGCGAACCGGCCCTCACCGAGCTTGCCGGGCAGCGTGTTGGAGGTCGCGGCGAGCGCCACGCCCGCCTCGACCAGCCGGCTCAGCAGCGAGGAGACCAGCACGGTGTCGCCCGGGTCGTCGAGCTCGAACTCGTCGATGCACAGCAGCCGGTGCCCGCTCAGCGTCTGCACGGTCTGCTGGAAGCCCAGCGCGCCCACCAGGTTCGTCAGCTCCACGAAGGTGCCGAACGCCTTCAGCGAGGGCGCGGCGGGCGTGGCGTGCCAGAGCGAGGCCAGGAGATGGGTCTTGCCGACGCCGTAGCCGCCGTCGAGATAGACGCCGCGCGGGCCGCTGGGTGCCGCGGGCTTCTTGCCGCCGAACCACTTGCGCTTGCCCGTCCCCGTCGCGTGCGCCCCGCCGAGCCCGGCCGCGAAGGCGTCGAGCACCTTGACGGCCTCGATCTGGCTCGGCTGGGCGGGGTCGGGGACGTAGGTGTCGAAACGCACCGAGTCGAAGCGCGGCGGCGGCACCATCTCGGCGACCAGCCGGTCGGCGGGGACGCGCGGCTCGAGGGCGCACAGGGACAGCGGGGCCGTTTCGGCTATGGGGCGGGACCCCGGCACGGCGGTGGAGGAGGACACAACTGTCTAGCTTACGGCCGTGCCAGACTGCCTGACATGCGACGCCTGTTCCCTGTGACCGACCTGACAGCGGCCGACGACCGTGGCGAGTGGAGTCTGGACGCCCTCGCCGAGGCCTACGCCTATCCCGAGACGGGCGGCCCGTGGCTGCGCGCCAACATGGTGTCGACCCTGGACGGCGCGGCCCAGCACGACGGCCGCTCGCAGCCGATCTCCTGCGAGAGCGACATGCGGATCTTCGGGACGCTGCGCGGGCTGGCCGACGTGGTGATCGCGGGCGCGGAGACGGTACGTCTGGAGGGCTACCGGCCCGCGCGCGCCCGGGAGGCCTTCGCCGCCCGGCGGGAGGCCGCCGGACAGGGGCCCGCGCCGGCGATCGCCGTGGTCAGCGGCAGCCTGGACCTGGACTTCTCGCTCCCGCTGTTCACCTCCCCGCTGGTCCCGACCCTGGTCCTGACCGGCGCGGGCGCGCCGCCCGACCGGATCGCGACGGCCCGGAAGGCGGGTGCCGAAGTGGTGATCGCGGGGGAGGGCTCCCGGGTGGATCCCACCCGGGCGGTGCGGGAGCTGGCCGGACGCGGGCACCGGCGGCTGCTGACGGAGGGCGGGCCCCGGCTGCTCGGCCAGTTCGTGGCGGCGGGGGTGCTGGACGAGATGTGCCTGACCCTGGCGCCCGTGCTGACGGCGGGCGACGCGCAGCGGATCGCGGGGGGTCCTTCGGTCGCCGTGCCGGAACGATTCGCCCTGGCCTCGCTGCTGGAGGAGGCCGGGTTCCTCTTCTCTCGGTACCGTCGGATCTGACAATCGGCGGAATATTCCGTTCCGGTTAGCGTTCGGTGGGCAGAATGGATCTCGCAGACCCCGTGCGAGCACGGGGAAGGATGGTTTCAGCAGCGACCGGTGACGGTCACTGAAGCAGAAGGGCGCCTGTGGTGTTCACCAGCGTTTTGATGATCGAGAAGCCCCTCACTTCCGAGGACGTCGAGTTCGTCACCACCCTGCACGGGGAGGAGCAGATCTCCTTCGTCGTGCTGATGCAGCCGCGTGGTGACCAGGCGGATGTGCTGTTGCGGGCCATCGACGACCTGGCGATGGGCGAACTGAAGGAAGCGGCCCGCGAGAGCGAGGAGCCCGAGGGCAAGAACGCCAGACAGTCCGCCGAACTCGCGCTGGAGGTGTCCCTGGAGGCGCTGCGCCAGGCGGGCTCCGAAGCCGTCGGACAGGTGATCGAGGACCACCCCCTGGACAAGCTCACGTCCGTCGTCGAGGAGGCGGAGGCCGACGAGGTCATCGTCCTGACCGCCCCGCACTACGTCGAGGAGTTCTTCCACCGCGACTGGGCATCCCGCGCCCGGCACAAGGTCGGCGTACCGGTGCTCAAGCTCTTCGCGCACAGCGAATAGGCTGGGAGCCCCTACCCGTACCACCCTGGGAGACACACGCATGGCACCCGGTATTCCTGCCGCCATGGAACGGCCGCACTTCATCGGCATCGGCGGCGCCGGAATGTCGGGCATCGCGAAGATCCTCACCCAGCGCGGTGCGAAGGTCGCGGGCAGTGACTCCAAGGAGTCCGCCACGGCCGGGGCGCTGCGTGCGCTGGGCGCGACCGTCCACATCGGACACGCCGCCGGACACCTCGCCGACGACGCCACCTGCGTGGTCGTCTCCAGCGCCATCCGCGGCGACAATCCGGAGCTGGTGCGCGCCGGGGAGCTCTCGGTCCCCGTCGTGCACCGCTCCGACGCCCTCGCCTCCCTGATGCGGGGACTGCGCTCCATCGCCGTCGCGGGCACCCACGGCAAGACGACCACCACGTCGATGCTGGCCGTCGCCCTGACCGAGCTGGGCCTCGACCCCTCGTACGCGATCGGCGGCGACCTGGCGGGCCCCGGCACCAACGCCACGCACGGCGAGGGCGCGATCTTCGTCGCCGAGGCCGACGAGAGCGACCGGAGCTTCCAGAAGTACGACCCCGAGGTCGCGATCGTCCTCAACGTCGAGCTGGACCACCACGCGAACTACGCCTCGATGGACGAGATCTACGACTCCTTCGAGACCTTCACCGGCAAGATCGTCCCCGACGGCACCCTGGTGATCTCCGCCGACCAGTCCGGCGCCGTCGAGCTGACCCGCCGGGTGCGCGACCTGTCCACGCTCAAGATCGTCACCTACGGCGAGTCCGAGGACGCGGACGTCCGCGTCCACAAGATCACCCCGCGCGGTCTGACCAGCGAGGTCACCGTCGTACTGAACGGGAAGTACCTCACCTTCACCGTCTCGGTCCCGGGCCGCCACTACGCGCTGAACGCGGTGGCCGCCCTCGCCGCGGGCGTCGCCCTCGGCATCCCCGCCCACAACCTCGCCTCCGCCCTCGGCAAGTACACCGGGGTCAAGCGCCGCCTCCAGCTCAAGGGCGAGGCCGCGGGCGTCCAGGTCATCGACAGCTACGCCCACCACCCCACCGAGATGACCGCCGACCTCGAAGCGATGCGCGGGGCCGCGAGCGACGCCCGGATCCTGGTCGTCTTCCAGCCCCACCTCTTCTCCCGCACCCAGGAGCTCGGCACCGAGATGGGCCAGGCCCTCGCGCTGGCCGACGCCTCCGTGGTCCTGGACATCTACCCGGCCCGCGAGGACCCGATCCCCGGCATCACCAGCACCCTGATCATCGACGCCGCGCGGACCGCGGGCGCCGACGTCACCGCCGTGCACGACAAGGCGACGGTGCCCGAGGTCATCGCGGGAATGGCTAAGCCCGGCGATCTCGTTCTCACCATGGGGGCGGGCGACGTCACGGACCTCGGCCCGCAGATCCTGGACCACCTGTCGAGCTGAGGGAGCCACCGTGCCGTACGACATCGAGAAGCCGGACGAGCAGTGGCGGGAGGAACTGTCCCCCGCCGAGTACGCGGTCCTGCGCAAGGCCGGCACCGAGCCCGCCTTCGTCGGCGAGTACACCGACACCAAGACCACGGGCGTCTACTCCTGCCGCGCCTGTGACGCGGAGCTGTTCCGCTCCGACACCAAGTTCGAGTCGCACTGCGGCTGGCCGTCCTTCTACGACCCGAAGGACACCGACGCGGTCGAACTGATCCAGGACCGCAGCCACGGCATGGTCCGCACCGAGGTCCGCTGCGCACGCTGCGGCTCGCACCTGGGCCACGTCTTCGAGGGCGAGGGCTACCCGACCCCGACGGACCAGCGGTACTGCATCAACTCGATCTCGCTGCGGCTGACCCCCGAGGCCTGAGAACCGGCCCCCGAAGAGGACTGACGCGCCGCGTCAGTCCTCTTCCGGCGTCTCGGGCTTCAGCAGCGGGTGCACCACACCGGGGAAGACCCGGGCCCGCACGACCGACTCGGCCGAACCGCCCTGGATCACGGTCTCCGCGACACCCCAGGGCCGCCCCGCGAGCTCCACGGTCAGCGTGTACGCGGCGGAGCAGCCGGTGCACTCGTAGCGGTCCACCCACGTCTCCACCTCGGTGGCGCTCCCCGGGTACCGCGCCACGTGCCGGTGCCGGGCGTGGCACCGCCCGCACGTCTCGCCGGGCTCGCAGGTGCCGCCACAGGGGCAGGGCACGTCGAAGGATTCCGCCGGGCGCCAGCGCTGCGTGAGGACGGCCTCACGCGTGGCACCCATGTCCTTCATCGCCTTGAGATTGCGGGCGGCCACGTTGTACGACTCACCGGTCGCCGCCATCCGGTCGCGGATCACGTCCTTGCGGCCGCGGTTCGTCGTCATCTGTCGTTCCTCCTGGGTGTCACGCAGCCCGCCAGGAGGCCCACGAGATCGGTAGACACCAAAGGTACCCGGCACACCGCACCACCGACGACACGCACGGGAGGGCCCGCGGCCGTTCAGATCCGGCGCACCCGGCCCGCGATCCGCCGGCCCAGCCGCCCCAGGGTGCCCTGGCCCCGGCGGTTCCAGTCGCGGAATGCCTCCGCCCGGCCACTGCTGCCCGAGCGCCCCACGGCCTCCTCCACCGCCGCGACCTCGTCGGCGGAGAACGTCCGCACCGCGGGGCGCAGCACCTCCGTCAGCAGGGCGGCGGACGTCCTGCTCCACTCCGCACCCGCGTGCGGATGGGCGGTCCAGACGGCGAAGCAGTCCGCGGCGTAGGCCGGCTCGGCCGCCAGCCTGGACCGGACACCGGGGCCGCGCGCCGCCCGGTCGTACGCAGCCACGAGATCCGGGTCACCGCTGTGCACGAGGGCGTACAGCTCGGCCTCCGGCCGGTCCGGTGCGAGCAGCCGCTCGGCGAGGGCCCCGAAGGCGTGCCCGAGCACGTCCGGTTCCACCGGCTCGGCGTCCTTGCGCAGCGCCCGGGCCCGTTCCGCCCACTCCGGGGCCGCCGCGTCGGTGCGTATCTCGCGCGCGAAGTCCAGCAGCAGCAGCGCCGCGCGCTCCCGCCCGCCGATCTGCTGCGGGAATCCCCGCAGCAGGTCGTGCGCCAGCGCGGGTGCGTCCTCGTCGCCGGCGGGGGCGCCGAGCGCCGCGGCGACCAGGTACGACCAGGTGCCGGCCGTCCGGTGGGCGTCCGAGGTGGCGGCCTCCAGCAGCATCCGGGCCTCGGCCGCCGTCATCCCGCCCTCCTCCCACACCAGCCCCACGGCCGTCCGCAGCACCAGCGGCTCCGCGAACGGCGACATCCCGGCGGCCCGCAGCACCCGGTGCACCGCGCCCACCCGGTCCTGGCCGCACCCGGCCTTGGCCTCCGGCGCCTCGGCGCACATCCGCAGGTGCGGCAGCAGCTGAGTGCCGGTGAACGGCAGCGGCACCCGCCCCAGCAGCCGCTCCACCCCCGCCGGGTCCTGCGGAGCGATGGCGTCCAGCGCACCGAGCAGAGCCGTACGGACGTCGAACTGCTCGTCCATCAGCTCCAGCAGCGCGGGCGCCCAGCGGGGCTCGCCGTCGGCGTCCGCCAGCAGAGCGGGCGCGAGCCGGCGCACGACCGAGGGCAGCAGTTCCGCACAGTCCACGTCGAGCAGCCGGGCCACCCGCAGCAGCTGCACCGTCCGGGCCACGTCCTGGCCGGCGCCCGCGCCGCTCAGCTCGGTGACGGTCTCCGGACCGAGGACCGCGGCGACGGCAGCGCCCTCCGGACCGCTGAACGCGGTGCGGCCCGGCAGTTCCACGGAGCCGTTGCCGCCGCGCACCGCCTCGGTGACCAGCATCGCGGCCAGCGGCGCCGTGGTCGCCGCGGGGGAGCGGCCGTCGAGTGCGGCGAACAGCCGCCCCGCGGCGTCGAACTCGGGCCCGGTGCGGTCGTCGACCCCGGGCGCGGTCAGCGCCTCGACCAGCTGCCGGGTCCGCTTGGCGTCCAGCGCGTAGGGCCGCTCGGCGGCCCAGCCGGCCGCGGCGGCACGCTCGTTCGGCCCCAGGGCGACGCCCGCGCACAGCGCCGTGACCGCCAGCGGGCCCGCGGCGAGAGGCTCCCCCGGCAGGTCGGCGGCCTCCCGGAACAGCTCGGGGGCCCGACTCCGCCATATCCGGGCGGCCGTCTCGGCCCAGGCGTCGTCCACGGTCCCTTCGGGGCGCGGACCGGTGCAGGTGTGCACACGGAAAGCGGGGTCCGTCAGCTCGGGCGCGTCCTGCGACAGCACTCCGATGATCTGCTGTGGGGCCCGCTCCGGGTGGCGGGTGTAGGTGGTGAACGTCAGCCGCTCGGCCGACTCGGCGGGGAGGGCGACGCACGCCAGCGCGATCCACCGGGCCACGTCGTCGCTCTGCCGCTCGACGAGCACGACCCGGCCGGAGGCGTCCGCCCCGCTCAGCCGGCGCAGATCGGCCAGGACCCCCGCGAGCCAGGGGCCGCGGGAGACGGCGAAGTCGTTGAGCCCCTCGCGGTCGCGGGCATGGCCGGTGGCGGGAAGCGCGGCCAGCGGGCCGGGCGTCGTACGGTCCGGGGTGGCGGCGGCCCAGCGGGCGGAGCGGCAGGCGGTGACGGGGAGCGCACCGCCGGGCAGCCGGGTTCCGGCCGGGAGATGGACCGCGTGCGCGTGGAAGCCGATGGAGGAGTCCGGGGCGGGGCGGACCGCGACGGTCCGGGCCAGCAGATGACTGCCGTCGGAGAGCACACTGAAGCTGAAGGCCTCGGGCAGGGCGCGCAGCGCGGCGTCCGAGAGCCGGGACGCGGTGCCGGCCGGGGGTTCGTACGCCAGGAGCGGTCCGGCCTCGGTGAGGACGGACGCGGGTATCGCGGCGTCAACTGCGCTGAAACGGCCCCGTATCGGTTCCGCCTCGCCGGTGTCGGGAACGTCCCCGTCGGTTGCGGAGGTGTAGTGCAACTGCGCGAGGCTCATGCGTCGGCTCTCTTCGTCCCTGCCGTGAATGTCCCCCTGCCACCCGCGCTTGCCGTCCCGTGGTGGCAGCGCCGTCCCGGCAGAGCGACGACCCCGGCGGGGAGAGTTCCGCAGTCGCTGGGGCGACGCTATCAAGGACCGGCCCACCGCTGCGGCGAGAAGCCCGAGGGCGGACGAGGAGGGCCGGGGCGGCAGCGCGCCCCGGCCCTCGGTGCGGCAGGGGTCAGTCCAGCGTGCGCACCCCCGGTGCGGTCGGCTGGGGGATGTCCTCCATCCCCTTGTCCGCCGAGCCTGCCGGGGCGTCGGCGCCCACCGGAGTGGTGGTCATCGGCCGGGCGGCGCCGCAACGCTGCTTCTCCGACTCGGACATGGGGCCGGTGCGCTGGAGAATGCGGTCCGGGACCGCGCGCGAGGGGCCGTCGATCACCGCGTGCAGCCGGTAGTCGTCCTTGTTGCTCAGGAACCAGCCCTCGACCCGCTCGCGGCTCGGCTGCAGCTCCACCCAGCTGACCTCGCCGGGCTGGATCCGCTCCACGATCTCCCGCCGGTCGCTGCTGAACCACTGCCAGGGCCGCTGCTGGCCCTTCTCGTGGGCGAGGGCGAACTGAGCGGCCATCGGACGCTCCTTGGCGCGCTTCCTGTCCTCCTCGCGGTCCCCGGTGGTGGGCAGCCGTGCCACCTCGGCGAGCGCGAGTCCGGCGTCGGCGTAGGTCTGCGCGATGCTGTCGTGACTGCGCTCCGCGTAGTCGATCACCCGGGTGTGCTCCAGCGGGTTGCGGGTGCAGTTGATGAACGCCTCGCCGACGACCCGCGCCCGGTCGTAGTAGCGGAAGGACATCCGGGCGTCGGGCCGGAAGGTGCAGGCGTTCTCGCCGTTGCAGGCGGCGGCCGCGTTGTGCAGGGTCTTCTCCCGTTCGTTGCCCTTGTACGCCTCCGAGCGCTCCAGGGCGGACTTGTCGACCGTCTTGTCCGGCGCGGTCGGCACCTCCACCGCCCGGACCCTCGCGACCATCGGTGAACAGGTCACGTGCGTACGGGAGTCGGTGACCTTCGAGGTGAAGGTGAGCAGCGGCTCGTTCTCGGACGCGGTGAACTCGTAACTCCGCCCCGTCCAACGGCCGGACCCCGCCTTGCCCTTGACCCGGTCCGGATCACCGGCCGTGGTGATGTCGCGGACCGCGCCCCCGGTGGCCTCCACGGTGTACGGCTGGCCGCCCGCCACCTGCTCGGGGGTGCACTCCTTGGAGACCGCCGGGCTGTCCTCGTAACTGACCGTCACCTTCGCGCCGGTACGGACACCGCGCAGCCGCTGCTGGAGGGTGTTGCCGTCCTTCTGGAGCGCGACGGCGTGGGCACCGTCCGTGCGGCCCGCCGCGGACGGGGAGTAGCGCTGGTTGGCGCCGGTCCAGTGGTCGATGAGGACGGTCGTGGGGCCGTCGCCCCGCATGGCGGGATCGGCGAAGTCGCCGTTGAGCACGGGAACGGTCTGGGCGGCCGCCGCCGCCGCGCCGGCCGGGGTGGCTCCCAGGGCGGCGGGCAGCGCGAGCCCGGCGACGCCGAGCGCGGCCAGGGTGCGGAGTCGGACGGGACGGGGCATGGGCGGGCTCCAGGACGGGGTTCGGGACGGGACCGGGCAGGGGACAGCAGACTTGTGGCGGGTGGCGGAGGTCAGCCCCGGGAGGGCAGGAGGGATTCCTCGCGCTTGGGGAGTGCGCCGGGCGGTACGAGGCCCTGGGACGGGACCTCCTGCGTCCGGCCGGTCGACGCGGGCTTGTTGTCGCCGTCGTCCGCGGTGCCGGGGGCGGGCCGGGTACGGCCGCAGAGGTTGTCCGGGACGGCGTACGTCTGCGCCACGAAGGTGCTGCTGTTGATCATGGACGGGCTGTCGACGGCGATGCCGCTGACCGTGCCGCCCTGGCCGGTGGAGAGCGTGCCGACGACCCGGCGCATCGCCGAACTCGCGCCGAACACCAGCATGTCGTACGGCTTCACGACCGTCTTGTAGGTCGTGGCCTCGGTGTTGTCGACCGTCCACGACTTGGAGTACGTGGCCTTGAACGCGGCCTCGAAGGCCAGCTTGGCGCTCATCGAGCCGGACGCCTTCGCCCCGCCGGAGACATTGGTCTTGTTGCCGTTCTCCGAGGTCGGACCGTCCTTCAGATTCGGCGTCTTGTTGCTCATGCTCGTCTCGTTGCTGAGGTTGGTGGTGACCTCACCACTGGCCGAGACGGTGCCCTCGGCGGTGACCTTGCCGGAGATCTCGCCGCCGATGTTGTCGGTGCTGGAGGTGCGCAGCGTCACCGTGCGGTCCACCGACATCGGGTCCACCGTGCAGTTGACGACCGCGTTCCCGAGCGACTTGACGGCCGTCGCGTACTCACGGGTCTTCGCCGGGTCGATGGAGAACGTGCAGGCGGTCCGCCGGGCACCGCACTGCTTCAGGACGTCCTCGACCTTCGCCGGACGCCTGTCGGCGGTGAACGCGCGGGCGGTGGGCGTCTCCCCGGGGCCCTCCCCGGAGTCGGCGAGCGCGGGTGCCAGGGGCGCGGCCAGACCGAGAGCGAGCAGGGGGAGGACGAGCGTGCTGCGGCGGAGTGTGCGCTTGGGCATCGTGAATCCCTTCGGGGGTGCGGGGTGACGGGCGGGTGCGGGATTCAGGAACCCAGCAGGGAGCACAGCCGGGACACGGGGAAGGCGGACTGCCCGTCGTTCGCGCCGCCCGGCACGGAGGCCGGGAAGTCGGTGCAGGTGGACTCGACGGCGGAGGCGGCGTTGTCGGACGGGTCCGGTGCGAACGAGTCGATGGTCCCGTCCATGTCCGAGATGCCGCTCTCCTCCCGCTCGCCCTTGCCGGTCAGCTTCTCCATGCAGGAGGCGGAGCCGGGCGGGCACTCCTTCAGCTTCTCGCCCGCCGCCTTGATGTCCTTGTCGGCCTGACCGGCCGCGGCCTGGGTCTTCTCCTGCTCCTTCGCGATCTCGGCGGCCTCCTTGTCGTTGGCCTCGCGGTCCTTGCAGGCCTGATCGTCCGGCTCGCATTCGGCGGTGGGCAGGAGACGGACGCCGGCGGCGTGCGCGGCGGGGGACTGGGCGTACGCGGCGGAGAGGCAGCCGCTCGCCGGCAGGGCGGCGGCGAGGGCGAAGGCGGACAGGACGGTGGCGGCGCGCAGGGCGGCGCGGCGGGCGGTCGGCAGGGGACGCACGGGGGCTCCAGGCAGCTGTGGGGGCAGGGGAGGGCGGCGCGCGGGACGGGGCGGACCGGGAGACGAGGTGCCGCCACCAAGATCATCAAGCGCAGTGAGAACGTACATAAACCGGACCCGTGGCGGTCCGGGACACACGGGGCCCGCGCCCTGGACGGCAAGCTCACCGCATCGGCGTAGCGCCGCTCAACTCCCCCGTCCGGCAAGGCTCCAGACGGCCCGGGGCCGTGCCGCAACTGGCCTCGCGCCCGGTCGGCGGCGGCCGTCCGCGTGGCCCCGTACCCCGGACGGCGGCCGGTCGCACGGGTGGAAAGACGGCTCTCGGCTCGCGTTAACGATCTTGGACGGTAAGTCTTCGGGAGAGCGCGGCGGCCGTGACCCGGTCCGCCGGGCAGTGCCGCGGGCACCCACACCCGCCGGCCCGTCATGCCCCGGACCCGCCGCCCGCCTCAGTCCCCTTCCCCCACGTCTAAGGACGCCGATGTCCCGTACATCCCGCAGTTCCGCACGCCTGCGCACCCTCGCGGCCGTCGCGGCGACGACTGCAGCCCTGGCCGCCGCACCGGCCCTCGCACCCGCCGCCCACGCGGACGAGGGCAACCCGACCGTGCTCGCCTGGGGCGCCGGCCGCACCGGTCAGCTCGGCAACGGCACCACCACCGACAGCCTCAGCCCGGCCTCCGTCACCAGCCTCTTCCGCGGTGACGTGGACCAGATCTCGGCGGGCGGCACCTCCTCGTCCGACTCGTTCGTGCTCGCCCGTACCGCCAAGACGGTCAAGTCCTGGGGCAACAACTCCATGGGCCAGCTCGGCAACGGCGGCTCCACCAACCAGCCGGTGCCCACCACCGTGCCGCGTCTGACCAACATCAAGGACGTCGCGGCGGGCGGCGGCCACGCCCTCGCCCTCGACACCAGCGGCCAGGTCTACTCCTGGGGCGACAACTCCTACGGCCAGCTCGGCAACAACCGCACGGGCGACTACCGCACGGTCCCCGACCGGGTCCAGGGCATGCCCAAGGTCAAGCAGATCTCGGCCGGCTGCGACTTCAGCCTCGCGCTGCTGGAGAACGGCAAGGTGTACGCCTGGGGCCGCGGGGTCTACGGCCAGCTCGGCAACGGCAGCCGTGCCGTCTCCTCCGTGCCCCGGCAGGTCACCGGCCTGGAGAACATCACCCAGGTCGACGCGGGCTGCCACCACGCGCTCGCCCTGACCGCCGACAGCACGGTCAAGTCGTGGGGCTACAACCTCTACGGCCAGCTCGGCAACTCCTCGACGAAGTCCGCCGTCACTCCGGTCGACGTGGACTGGCTGGAGGACGTCGCGGAGATCGACGCGGGAGCGCACCACAACTACGTGATCACCAGCGACAGCCACGTCTGGGGCTGGGGCAACAACCAGTACGGCCAGCTGCTGGAGTCCGACGAGGCGTACGACTACAACGTCTCGCGCACCAACCGCACCGCGCCCGTCGAGATCCCGCGCCTGGAAGGCGTCCAGCACATCGCGGCCGGGGCGCGCCACGGCGTCGCCGTCACCGCCGACGACGTCTACACCTGGGGCCACAACGGCGAGGGGCAGCTCGGCAACGGCACCACCGTCGCCCGCTACGAGTCCGTGAAGATCCTCGACGAGGGTTCCGCGGTCAAGGACGTCGCCGCCTCCCTGGGCGGCAACACGACGTACGCGTACTGACCGCCCCCGCTCAAGGAGACCCCATGCCCACCCTGCGTACCACTCTCACCGCGGCACTCACCCTCGCCGCCCTGACCACCCCCTGCCTCCCGGCCCACGCCGCCTCCAGCGACCCCTGGGTGCGCGGCTGGGGCAACAACAACCTCGGTCAGCTCGGCAACGGCAGCCTCGTCCTCCAGCCGACCCCGGGCGACGTCCAGGGCCTCGCCCGCGACGACGTGAAGGAGCTGTCCGGCGGCGGCGACATCGACAAGAACACCTTCGCCGTCGCGCTCCTCAAGGACGGCACGGTCAAGTCCTGGGGCGCCAACGTCACCGGCCAGCTCGGCAACGGCACCCTCACCGCCCAGCCGTTCCCCGCGACCGTGGCCGGACTCTCCGGCGTCAGCGCGGTCTCGGCGGGCGGCACCCACGCCCTCGCGGTGCGCGGCGGCCGCGTCCTCGCCTGGGGCAGCAACGCCAAGGGCCAGCTCGGCAACGGCCTGACGGCGGCGGACCCGGGCGGGGTGCAGAAGACCCCCGTCGAGGTGCAGAGCCTCAACAAGGTCAAGGACGTCGGCGCCGGCTGCGACTTCAGCGCGGCCCTGCGCCAGGACGGCACCGTCTGGACTTGGGGCGAGGGCGCCAACGGCCGCCTGGGCACCGGCGACAACACCGTCCGCAACACACCCCAGAAGGTCAGGGACGTCGCCGACATCGTGTCCATCTCCGTCGGCTGCAACCACGTGCTCGCCCTCACCGCGGACGGCATGGTCAAGTCCTGGGGCAAGAACACGGAGGGCGAGCTGGGCAACGACTCGGTCACCGACAGCAATGTCGCGGTCGACGTCGCCCATCTGGACGGCGTGGCCCGCATCTCCGCCAACCAGTACACCAACTTCGCCCTCCTGGACGACGGGAGCGTGAGCGCCTGGGGCTGGAACGCGTTCGGTCAGCTCGGTGACACCACCACCGTCAACCGCACCACACCCGTCCCGGTGGACGTCCTCCAGGGCGTCACGGACATCGTGGGCGGATACGACTACACGGTGGCGTCCCTGGACGACGGCTCGGTCGTCAGCTGGGGCAACAACGCCACCTTCCAGCTCGGCGACGGCACGGTGACGCCGTCGGCCAGGCCCGTGCAGGTCCTTCCGCCCGGCAGTGGCATCGCCCATGTCGCGACGGCGAAGACGGGCCGGTCCAGCTTCGCGTACTGACCCCCGGCGGGCCCTGCCCGCTTGATTCCCGTCCACCCGGCACCGGGTTGCTCCGGTGCCGGGTGCCGGGTGCCGGGTGGCGGTGAGGCCGTGAGGCCGTGAGGCCGGCGACCGCGGGGCGACTGATTCCGGCCCTTGTGACCGGGGGCCACCCTGGCCAGGGTGGAGGGATGATCCTCCCCTTCACCCACGACGGTGAGACAGGCCGGCTTTCCGTGGAGATCGAGCAGGTCGACGATCCGTCCACGATCGGCAAGCACCCGGCCACACAAGGGTTTCCGTGCTGCACGGCCACGGTGGACCATCCCGGCAAGGGATATCGGGCCATGTTCGGCTGGGTCCAGTTCGTCCGGTCCACGGACAACGAGAGCGGCGGCGCCGACTTCGACATGGACCCGTTCGTACTGTTCGAGGACGCGCCGTCCCCGTACGCCTTCTTCGGCCTCGCGCCGACCCTGTTCGACGCGCCGTCGCGGGCCATGCGCCAGCCCATGGCCTGGCTCGCGCACAGCTTCCTGGCGCACACGCCGCTGGACGGGGCGCAGCGGTGCGTGCTGCCGCTCGCCGGTTTCTCCTGGGGGTTCGACGTGGACGGTACGGGCGGCATCGCCGTCCGGCCCGCGGCGGCCCTGACCGCCGCGGACTGGGACGGGCACGTGCCGTACCTGAGCACCAGGCATCCGGCCTGGACGTTCGACAAGTGGCAGCCGACCGCGGGGCGCTGAACGGTTCCCGCGGGTTCCGCGCCGCCCGCGCCCGGCTACTCGAAGCGGGAAGGGTCGCCGGCTCCCCGGCGTACGATCTCCAGCTCGCCGCTGGAGAAGTCGATGACGGTGGTCGGCTCCGTGCCGCAGTCGCCGGAGTCGACGACGACGTCCACCTCGTGGTCGAGGCGCTCCTTGATCTCCCAGCCCTGGGTCATGGGTTCGTCCTCGTCGGGCAGGAGCAGCGTGCTGGAGAGCAGCGGTTCGCCGAGCTCGGACAGCAGGGCCTGGACCACCGCGTGGTCGGGGATGCGGACCCCGACGGTCTTCTTCTTCGGGTGCAGCAGCTGGCGCGGCACCTCCTTCGTTGCCGGAAGGATGAAGGTGTACTGGCCGGGGGTGGCGGCCTTGATCGCGCGGAACACGTCGTTGTCGATCTGCACGAACTGCCCGAGCTGGGCGAAGTTCTGGCACATGAGCGTGAAGTGATGGCGGTCGTCGAGATTGCGGATCGCGCGGATGCGGGAGATGCCGTCACGGCTGCCGAGCTGACACCCGAGCGCGTAGCAGGAGTCCGTCGGATACGCGACGAGCGACCCTGAGCGGATGCTTTCGGCCACGTTGGTGATGGTGCGCCGCTGGGGATTTTCGGGATGTACGTCGAAATACTTCGCCATCCGGCGAGTCTACGGCCGTGGCGGCAAGCGGTTCGAGGGAAAAGCGGGTTGTCCTGCCCCGCGGAGGGACAGGACAACCTTTTCGGGTGGCGGGCGCGGCTCAAACCTTTTCGGCCATGTCAGGCCTTGCTCCCGGCGATCTCGGGCTCAGGGGACGTCGCGCCGAATATGCATCATACATGAGAAGTTCATGATGCACATCGCGTGCATGGTGCATATCTGTGGTATATATGTACAAAAGAGGTCGCCCGCCCCGCGGGGAGGCGAGCCCGGCAGTCGAAGGAGCCCCGCGTGGACATGCCTGTGGACCGGATCGAGTTCGAGACGATGCTTCTCGGGCGGCACATGAGTCTGCTGACCTCGCGGGGCGGCGGGCGGCTCGACCGGAGCGCCTACATCCTCCTCAGCCGCATCCGGGCCCAGGGTCCGATGTCCATCGGCCAGCTGCGTGACGCCTTCGGCCTCGACACCTCCACGCTGAACCGGCAGACCGCAGCGATGCTCCGCGTCGGAGTCGTCGAGCGCATCCCCGACCCGGACGGCGGGATCGCCCGGAAGTTCGCCATCACGGCCGAGGGTGAGCACCGGCTCGACAAAGACCGGGCCGAGAACCGGGAAGGCCTGCAGCGGGTCCTGGCCGAGTGGACCCCGGAGGAGGCGGCCCTGTTCGCGGACGGCCTCGCCCGCCTGAACCGGGACATCGAACGCCTCGACGGGCGGCCCTGGCCGCGGGACTGACCGGACTGGAGGCCGCCCGCGGCGTCACCGGCCAAGGCCCTTCCACCGCAGGGGAGTTGGCGTCACGGAAGGTCGCCGCGACGTCCTGATGACGCAACAGTTTCGCCTCCTCCCGCCTCCCGGACGGCCCGCGATCATAGGATCGGGGCGATCTTCCGGGAGACGGGGTGGCCGATCGTGGCGTGCGGCGGGGCGATACGCAGATACGGAATGGTGATGCTGGCACCCCTGGTGCTGGTGGCCTGTTCCGGCGGTGGCGGGAGTCCGGACGGCGCGGGGGAGAGCGCCTCGGCGAGCGGCAGCGCCCGTGCGGAACCCGGCCCCGGACCCGGCCCCGAGGACACCGGCGACATCGACGCGGACCCGGCCAAACTTCCCGCGTCCCGCAAGGAGGCGCTCGACCTCATCGGCCGGGTCATCGCCGAGCCCGCCGCCTTCGGCCCCGGCGTGGTCAAGCGGAGCCCGTACGAGAGCGATCCGGCCACCTGGCCGGTCCTCGGCACCGACTGCGTCTGGCAGCAGAAGAAACCGGCGGCCGGCGTGCTCGCCACCCGCAGCCGTTCCTTCGAGGTGCCCGCGGCGGACGGCAAGGGGCCGATGCGGCTCTCCGCCGTCGTCACCGTGCACCGCACCCGCGACGACGCCCGGTGGGAGATGGCCGAATCGGTGGAGGAGACGATGCGCTGCCCCACCCAGCAACTGCGGCAGGGCGAACTGATCGGGTCGATGATCGCGTCCTCCCTGGGACAGGGGGAAGCCGGACAGGTCAGCGCCGAGGACACCCTGCTCGAGTCGGGCCAGTACCGGAACGCCGAGCTCGGCGGCGGTCCCTACCCGTACTCCTGGTACCAGTCGCAGAGCCTCCAGTTCACCGTGGCGGTGACCGGCAAGGGGGCCAGGGGCTGGAGCCAGCAGGAGATCGACGTGCTGACGGACCGGGCGCATTCCGCCATGCTGCTGCGGATCAAGGCCGCGGTCGAGAAGAAGAGCTGAGAGAGCGGAGAGCGTGATGGAGAAGCTGCGCCCCTCCGACCCCCCGCGGATCGGCGGACACCGGCTGCTCGGGCGGCTCGGTGCCGGCGGCATGGGAGTCGTCTACCTCGGCCGCACGGACACCGGCGCCCTGGCCGCGATCAAGGTGATCCTGCCCGAGTACGCCGCCGACGACGACTTCCGGACCCGGTTCAGGCGCGAGGTCGAGGCCGCCCGCCGGGTGGAGAGCCCCTGGGCCGTGCCGGTCACCGGCGCCGAGACGGAGGGCGAACACCCCTGGCTGGCCACCGCGTTCGTGCCCGGCCCCGCGCTGGCGGAGGCCGTCGCCCGCTGCGGCCCGCTGCCCGCGCGCAGCGTCCGGGTGCTCGGGCGGCTGCTCGCCCGCGCCCTGACCGCCGTGCACGCGGCGGGCCTCGTCCACCGCGACGTCAAGCCCGGCAACGTCCTGCTGACCGTCGACGGGCCGCGCCTGATCGACTTCGGCATCGCCCGGGCCGCCGACGCCACCGCGCTCACCGCCACCGGCCTCGTGGTCGGGACCCCGGGCTTCCTCTCGCCGGAACAGGCCACCGGGGACGGCACGGCCGCCGGACCCGCGAGCGACGTCTTCTCCCTCGGCTGCCTCCTGGCGTACGCCGCGACCGGAAGGCCCCCCTACGGCAGCGGGGCCGTCGAGGCACTGCTCTACCGGACCGTCCACGACGAGCCCGATCTCGCGGGGGTCGACGACCCCGGACTCCACGCGCTGCTCACCGCCCTGCTGGCCAAGGACCCCGGCGCACGGCCCACCGCGGCGGAGCTCGACACCCGGATCACCGAGGACGCGCCCCACGGCACCGTCGACTGGCTGCCCGAGGACGTCGTGGCGCTCATCGCCGACCGGTCCGCCGCCATGCTGGAGCTGCCCGGCATCGACCCCACGCTCGCGGCGGAAGGGGCGGCCGCGTCCGCCACCGGTCCCAGCCGGCGCGGGGTCCTGCTGTTCGCCGGCGCCGCGGCGGTGGCTGTGACGGGCGCCGCGTTCGCCGTCCGGGAGTGGCTGGTCGAGGACACGGACATCCACGCCATCGCCAAACCCGGCGAGCGGGCCTGGACCATCGGTGTGCAGGCCGATCTGACGGGGCCGCGGAAAGCCGCGGGACAGGCCCAGGAGCGCGGGGTCCGGCTGGCCGTCGAGCAGTTCAACGCCCGCAAGGACAAACCCTTCACACTCTCCGTCAAGGCGCTCGACGACGGGGGCGACACCGCCCGCGCGGTGAAGGCCGCCGGGCAGTTCGCCCGCGACCGCGATGTGCTCGCCGTCGTCGGCCCGACCGGTGACGCCGCGACGGAGGCCGTCCTCGGCACGTACGACGAGGCGATGCTGCCCCTCATCACCGTGTCCTCGCTCCAGCTCACCTACGCCGCCCGGTCCAGGAAGTCGTTCTTCCAGGCGGCGCCATCCGAAGCGGTCCTGGCCCAGCCGGTCATCAGACGGCTCGTGCTGCGGCCCGATGTCGAACGGCTCGGCGTGCTGCTCGACCGGGCCGGCGGCCAGTCCGCCTACCAGGTCGGCTACCTGACCAATCTGATGACCGGCCAGATCACCACCGGGACCACCTATCCGCGGGTCATCCCGGCCGGCACGCGGGACCTGGCACCCGTGGTCGAGGACATGCTCGCGCACGCCAGCGACGCCCTCTTCTACGCCGGGGACACCGCCGGCGCCGCCCGCACCGCACGCGCTCTGGCGGCCACCGGCTTCAAGGGCCCCCGGATGGCCATGCACACGGCGATGGACGCACGCTTCCTCGCGGACGCCGGACAGGCCGCCGAGAACTGGGAGTTCACCGCGCCCTACCTCGACGCGACGACACCCGCGGCCGGGAAGTTCGCCGCGGCCCACCGCGCCGCCCACGACACCGCGCCCGCGCACTGGGCCGCCGAGGCGTACGACGCGGCCGGGATCGTGATCGCCGCCGTGACCGCCCTCGCCAAAGGACCGGCAGGTCCGAAGCGCCCGGCCCGCAGCGCGATCGTCACGAGGATCGCCGCATCCTCGTACCGGGGCGTCTCGCGCACGTACGCCTTCGACGAGGACCACCGGCTCAAGGGCGACGACGCCTACCTCTACGGCGTGCGGGACGGGCGCTACGTGTACCTCGGCGCCGCGCCGAAGGCCACGGCCTGATCCGGCATGAAGCCGCTCACCTCGCAGGACCCGCGCACCGTCGGTGAGTTCCGCACCCTCGTCCGGCTCGGCGCCGGCGGCATGGGCGTGGTCTACCTGGCGCGCTCGGCCGGCGGGGCGCTCGCCGCCGTGAAGGTGATCCGCGCCGAGCACGCCGCCGACCCCGGATTCCGGGCCCGGTTCCGGCGCGAGGCCGAGGCCGCGGGCCGGGTCACCGGACCGTGGGTGGTCCCGGTGACCGGAACCGACCCCGAGGCCCGTGAACCCTGGCTGGCCACCGCCTTCGTCCCCGGCCCCTCGCTCGGCGAGGCCGTCGAGGCGCGCGGACCCCTGCCCGTCGCCACGGTCGGGGCGCTCGGCGCCCGCCTCGCCGAGGCGCTCGCCGCCGTCCACGACGCTGGCCTCGTGCACCGCGACGTCAAACCCGGCAACGTCCTCCTCGCGCTCGACGGCCCCCGCCTCATCGACTTCGGCATCGCCCGCCACGAGGGCGCCACCGCCCTCACCGCCACCGGTGCGGTGATCGGCACCCCCGGCTTCCTGGCCCCGGAACAGGCGTCGGCGGGACCGCTCGGACCTGCCTGCGACGTGTTCTCGCTGGGCTGCGTCCTCGTGTACGCGGCCACCGGGCGGCGGCCGTTCGGAGCCGGCACCCCCGCCGGACTGCTCTTCCGCACCGTCCACGAGGAGCCGGACCTGTCGGCGGTGCCGGCCGGGCTGCTGCCCCTCCTCGCGGACTGTCTGGCCAAGGACCCCGCGGACCGGCCGACTCCCTGGGAGGTCGCGGACCGGCTCACGGGAGGCGGCGCGCACTGGGAGGTGCCGGGGCTGGCCACCGCCGTCGCCGAACGCTCCGCCGCCGCCCTCGCCCTCCCCGACCCCGAACCGCCCACCGTCGTCCAGCAACCCGGACCGCCGCGCCCGACCCGCAGGCGCCTGCTCACCGCGGGAGCCGCCGGCGCCGTCCTCCTCGCCGGCGGGGGAGCCGCCGCCTGGGTGACGGCCGCCCGCGGCGGCGGCACCGGAGCCGCCCCCCGGGCGCTTCCCGCGTACCGGATCGCCCTGCACGCGGACCTGACAGGACCGGGAAAGGCCGTCGGTCTCGCCCACCAGCGAGGGGCCCTGCTCGCGGTCGACGACCACAACGCCCGCAAGGACAAGGCGTTCACGCTCGTCCTGCACACCGAGGACGACGCGGGTGACGCCGCCCGCGCCAGCCGGGTCGCCGACCGGATCACCGCCGACCCCCGGATGCTCGCCGTCATCGGCCCCACCGGCCCCGTCGCCACCGAGGCCGTCGTCAGCCGCTACGCGAAGGCCGGTCTGGCCCAGGTCGTCGTCGCGGCCGGCTCCACCACGGCGGAGACGTCGACGGCCAAGTCCCTCTTCGTGCTGCGGCCGTTCGACGTATCACTGGCCCTGGGAGTGACCCGCCACCTGGCGTACATCGAGCCCGTCGAGCACTTCGCCGTCATCGAGGACCTCGCGGACCCGGAGGGCAGCTGGGCCATCCGGGACCGGCTGCCGAAGACCCTGAAGGGCACCACGATCACCGTGCACACCGTCGCGGCCACCGCCCGCACCTTCGCCCCGGCAGCCCGGGCCGCGGTCGCCGACGGAGCCGGCGCGGTCGTCTACGCCGGCACGTCCGCCGCCCGGGCCGCCCGCTGCGCCAAGGACCTCGCCGCCGCCGGCTTCACCGGAACCGGCCTGTCCACCGGCCCCGTCCTCACCCCGGCCTTCCTCCGGGACGCCGGCAGGGCCGCAGAGGGCTGGGTCTTCGCCGAGGCGTACACCGACCCGTCGGCCCTGGCGCCGGCGAAGGCCTTCACCGCGGCACACCGCGAACGGTTCGGCTCGCCGCCCGCCACCTGGGCCGCCGAGACGTACGACGCGGTGGGCCTGATCGCGAGGGCCGGCCGCTCCGCTGACCCCGACGCCGCCGCGCGCGACGGGATGGCCGCGCGCATCCTCCGTACCGACTACCGGGGCATCACCCGGCGGCTGTCCTTCTACGCGTTCCACCAGGTGCGGTACGAGGACGGCATCTTTCTCTACCGGGTGGACGGCGGACGGGCCCGTTTCCTGGGACCGTACACATCGGTGTGATCGTCGAAGAGGAGTACCGAATGGCCGAGTTGGAGCTTTCCGCGGGCGTCGTGGAGTACGAGGACACCGGCGGTGACGGGCCGGTCGTGGTCCTGCTGCACGGCGTGGCGATGGACGGCTCGCTGTGGCGGCACGTCGTCGCGGATCTGCGGGACGGCCACCGGTGCATCGTGCCGACGCTGCCGCTCGGCGGCCACCGCCGGCCGATGCGGCCGGACGCGGACCTGTCGGTCCTCGGTGTCGCACGGCTGGTCGCGGAGTTCCTCGAAGCGCTCGGTCTCACCGACGTCACCCTGGTCATGAACGACTGGGGCGGCGCCCAGGCCCTGGTCGCGGACGGCCGCGACCAGCGGATCGGCAAGCTGGTCATCACCTCCTGCGAGGCCTTCGACAACTTTCCGCCCGGACTGCCCGGCAGCAATCTCTACGCCTCCGCCCGGATGCCCGGCGGCCTGAAGCTGGCCTTCACCCTGCTGAAGCTCAAGCCGGTGCGGCGGCTGCCGATGACCTGGGGCCGGATGACCAAGCGGCCGGTGCCCGACGCGGTGATGGACGGCTGGTTCCGGCCGCTGTGGACCTCCCGGGAGATCCGCCGGGACCTGCGGAAGTACGTCCTGGGCGTGCCGCCGAAGGCCGAGCTGCTGCGCTGGGCGGAGGCCCTGCGCACCTTCGACCGTCCGGCGCTCGTCGCCTGGGCGTCGGAGGACCGGGTCATGCCGCCGGAACACGGACGCCGACTGGCCGGACTGCTGCCCCGGGGCGAACTGGTGGAGATCGCGGACAGCTACACCCTGATCCCGGAGGACCGGCCGGACGTGCTGACCCGCCACCTCAGGCAGTTCCTGCGGAAGGGGTGACGGGCCGGCGCGTCCCCCGGATGGAGCAGGCGCCCGCGGGGCCCGTACGGCACGGCGTGAAGCCAAGCTGCGGGCGCGCTTAAGAAAACCTCGATGGACCTGGGGCGCGGGGTACGGCAGATTTCTCCGTGACGGCGGAGGATGGTGCGCGGCAGCCGGCCGAGCGCGCTGCCACGCAGTCCCTCTCATACTTCCCCGGGCCGCAGGCTTCCTCTGGCATGCCCCCGGCCCGGGGACATCAACGCCGCACCAGGTACAGGGAGCCGCAGCCGTGAAGGCACTCGTGAAGCAGAAGGCCGAGCCGGGACTCTGGCTGATGGACGTGCCCGAGCCGGAGACCGGCCCCTCGGACGTGCTGATCAAGGTGCTCCGCACCGGCATCTGCGGCACCGACCTGCACATCCGCAACTACGACGGCTGGGCGCAGCAGGCCGTGAAGACGCCGCTCGTCCTCGGCCACGAGTTCGTCGGAGAGGTCGCCGCGATCGGCGCGGACGTCGTCGACATCGCCGTCGGCGACCTGGTCAGCGGCGAGGGCCACCTGGTGTGCGGCAAGTGCCGCAACTGTCTGGCCGGCCGCCGTCACCTCTGCCGCTCCACCGTGGGGCTCGGCGTCGGCCGCGACGGGGCCTTCGCCGAGTACGTCGCGCTGCCCGCGTCCAACGTCTGGGTGCACCGCGTCCCCGTGGACCTGGACGTCGCCGCGATCTTCGACCCGTTCGGCAACGCCGTGCACACCGCACTGTCGTTCCCGCTGGTCGGCGAGGACGTCCTGATCACCGGCGCAGGCCCGATCGGCATCATGGCCGCCGCCGTCGCCAAGCACGCCGGAGCCCGCAACGTCATGATCACCGACGTCAGCGAGGCCCGTCTCGACCTGGCCCGCAAGGTCGGCGTCAGCCTCGCGCTCAACGTCGGTGAGCAGACCATCGCCGACGGCCAGCAGAAGCTGGGCCTGCGCGAGGGCTTCGACATCGGCCTGGAGATGTCCGGCCGCCCCGAGGCGATGCGCGACATGATCGCGAACATGACGCACGGCGGCCGGATCGCGATGCTCGGACTGCCGTCCGACGAGTTCGCCGTCGACTGGTCCCGGATCGTCACCTCCATGATCACGATCAAGGGCATCTACGGCCGCGAGATGTACGAGACCTGGTACGCCATGTCCGTCCTGCTGGAGGGCGGTCTCGACCTCGCCCCCGTGATCACCGGCAGGTACGGCTACCGCGACTTCGAGGCGGCCTTCGACGACGCGGCGAGCGGACGCGGCGGCAAGGTCATCCTCGACTGGACCGTCTGACCTCCTACCGCCTCCGCACCCAGCCGGGAGATTCCCTCATGTTCGACTCCGTACGCGACGACATGCGCACCACCCTCGAAGAGATCGAGGCAGCCGGGCTGCACAAGCCCGAGCGCGTCATCGGCACCCCGCAGTCCGCGACCGTGGCCGTCACCGCCGGTGGCCGCCCCGGCGAGGTGCTGAACTTCTGCGCCAACAACTACCTGGGCCTGGCCGACCACCCCGACGTGATCGCCGCCGCGCACGAGGCGCTGGACCGCTGGGGCTACGGCATGGCCTCGGTCCGTTTCATCTGCGGCACCCAGGAGGTCCACAAGGAGCTGGAGCAGCGGCTCTCCTCCTTCCTGGGCCAGGAGGACACGATCCTCTACTCGTCCTGCTTCGACGCCAACGGCGGAGTCTTCGAGACCGTCCTCGGCCCGGAGGACGCGGTCATCTCCGACGCCCTCAACCACGCCTCGATCATCGACGGCATCCGGCTGTGCAAGGCCAAGCGCTTCCGCTACGCCAACCGCGACATGGCCGACCTGGAGAAGCAGCTCAAGGAGGCGTCCGGGGCCCGGCGCCGGCTCGTCGTCACCGACGGCGTGTTCTCCATGGACGGGTACGTCGCCCCGCTGCGCGAGATCTGCGACCTGGCCGAGCGCTACGACGCCATGGTCATGGTCGACGACTCGCACGCGGTCGGCTTCGTCGGCCCCGGCGGCCGCGGCACTCCCGAACTGCACGACGTGATGGACCGCGTCGACATCATCACCGGCACGCTCGGCAAGGCGCTCGGCGGCGCCTCCGGCGGTTACGTGGCCGCCCGCGCCGAGATCGTCTCCCTGCTGCGCCAGCGCTCGCGCCCGTACCTCTTCTCCAACTCGCTCGCCCCGGTCATCGCGGCGGCCTCGCTGAAGGTCATCGACCTGCTGGAGTCCGCGGGCGACCTGCGCGAGCAGCTCAACGCCAACACCGCGCTCTTCCGCACCCGGATGACCGAGGAAGGCTTCGATGTCCTGCCCGGCGACCACGCCATCGCCCCCGTGATGATCGGGGACGCGGCGAAGGCAGGCCGGATGGCGGAGCTGCTCCTGGAGCGCGGTGTGTACGTGATCGGGTTCTCGTACCCGGTCGTCCCGCAGGGCGCGGCCCGCATCCGCGTCCAGCTCTCCGCGGCCCACTCCACGGCGGACGTGAACCGCGCGGTCGACGCGTTCGTCGACGCGCGGGCGGCCCTGGAGGCGTAGCCGCGACGGGGGAGCCCTCCGCGACCTGGGACAATAGGGCACATGATCGATGCACGGCGGCTGCGCATCCTGCGGGCGGTGGCGGACCACCGCACGGTGACCGCCGCGGCCGCCGCGCTGTATCTGACCCCGTCCGCCGTCTCCCAGCAGCTCGCCGCGCTGGAGCAGGAGACGGGACACCGGCTGGTCGAGCGGGGCGCCCGCGGCGCCCGGCTCACCCCCGCAGGAGAGATCCTGCTGACCCACACCAACGCGGTCCTGGCCCAGCTGGAGCGGGCGGAGGCCGAGCTCGCCGCCTACGGCGCGGGCGACGCCGGTACGGTCACCGTCGCCGCGTTCGCCACCGGCATCGGCCTGGTCCTCGCCCCCGCGATCGCCGCCCTCGGCCGGACCGCCCCCGGCATCAAGGTCCGGGTGCAGGACGCCGAGGGCGACGCCAGCGTCCCGATGGTCCTGGACCGGCAGGCCGATGTGGCGGTCGCCGTCGAGTACCGGGGCGCACCGGGCGAGGACGACCGGCGGCTGACCCGGGTCGCGCTGTACTCGGAACCCTTCGACGCGGTGCTCCCGGTCGGACACCGGCTGGCGGACCAGGAACAGGTCGCGGTCGCCGACCTCGCCAAGGACGCCTGGATCGGCCCCTACCCGGGCAACCCGTGCCACGACGTGGTCGTGCTGGCCTGCGAGTACGCCGGCTTCGCCCCGAACCTCGAACACTCGTCGGACGACTTCCATGCGGTGGTCGCCCTGGCCGGCGCCGGCGCCGGGGTGGCGCTCGTCCCGCGGTCCGCGCTGCGCGGGATGGCACTGACCGGTGTGGTGGTCCGGCCGGTACGGGGAAGCGCCCCGACACGCCGCGTCTTCGCCGCCGTGCGCCGCGGCGCGGAGGCGCATCCGCTGATCGCCCCGGTGCTGGAGGCACTGGCGGGGGCGGCGGGGGACGACGTCCTCAGGGCGGGCTGAGCCCCTGGACGCACCGCGCTCACGACCCCGCGTCCACCACCGGGGTCTCCGGGGCGAACCCCCCGTCCCGCCGCCGCCGAACAGGGTGACGGCCGTCCACGTACACCGGGGACGTTCCGCTCGCCGGCATGGCCGGATCATGGCAAGGTCCGACGGCCCCCGGGAAGGGCCGGAGTCGTGCGGGGCTACGCCGTCGGCGCGGGCTGGAGCAGGTCCCAGCGGTTGCCGTAGAGATCCTCGAAGACCGCGACCGAGCCGTAGACCTCGTGCCGCGGCTCCTCCAGGAACCGAACCCCGGCCGCCAGCATGCGCGCGTGGTCGCCCGCGAAGTCCTCGGTGTGCAGGAAGAAGCCGACCCGTCCGCCGGTCTGCGCCCCGACGCTCGCCGACTGCGCGCCGTCCTTGGCGCGGGCCAGCAGCAGACCCGTGCCCTGCCCGCCGCGCGGCCGCACCACGACCCAGCGGGAGCCGTCGCCCCGGTCGGTGTCCTCGACCAGTTCGAAGCCGAGGGCCTCGGTGTAGAAGTCACGGGCCTCGTCGTACTCGCGGACGACCAGGGTGACCAGGGCGATGTGGGACATGGGGGATCCTCGGTGCTCGGGGCGGGCGGGGGAGGGGTACGGCCCGGAGGCCGCCGGGCCCGTAGCGGGACACTATCCGGCATGGACACCAAGGACCTCACCGGCCTGACGGCCCGCGCCCGCCGCCTCGCCGCTGCCGGGGACCGCCGCATCCTCGGTATCGCCGGGCCGCCCGGCGCCGGGAAGTCGACCCTGGCGCAGCAGCTCGTCGACGCGCTCGGACCGCTCGCCGTCCTCGTCCCGATGGACGGCTTCCACCTGGCCCAGACCGAACTGGAGCGGCTCGGCCGGGCGGACCGCAAGGGCGCGCCCGACACGTTCGACGCCGCCGGATACGCGGCCCTGCTCCGGCGACTGCGGACCCCCGAACCCGGGACCGTCGTCTACGCCCCCGCCTTCGACAGGTCCCTGGAGGAACCGGTCGCCGGCTCCGTGCCCGTACCGCCACACGTCCCGCTCGTCGTCACCGAGGGAAACTACCTCCTGTACGGGGAGGGGCCGTGGGCGCCGGTGCGCGGACTGCTGGACGAGGCGTGGTTCCTGGAGCTCGACGACGAGGTGCGCGTCCGCCGGCTCGTCGATCGCCATGTGCGGTACGGAAAGCCGCGGGCCTTCGCGGAGCGCTGGGTCGCGGGGTCCGACGAGGCCAACGCGCGGCTCGTCGCCCCGGGCCGCGACCGCGCCGACCTCGTCGTACGGACGGCGGACGGCACGCCGTCCTGACCACTCGCGGTCCGGAGCCCGGACGGGCAGGATGCAGAGAGCCGTTCCGCGCCGCCAGGAGGTCCCGCATGTCCAGCCCGAACCAGCCCGTGCCGTTCACCGCCGACGACTACCGGGCCCGGATGACGCGCGCCGCCGAGAGCGCCGCGGCCGCCGGACTCGCGGGCGTCCTGGTCGCACCGGGACCCGACCTCGTCCACCTGACCGGCTACCAGCCCACCGCCATCACCGAACGCCTCACGGTCCTCGTCCTGACCGCCGGTCAGGACCCGGTCCTGGTCGTGCCGACGCTGGAGGCCGCCGACGCGGAGAAGGCCGTCGGGGCACCCGCCCTGACCCTGCGCGACTGGACCGACGGCAAGGACCCGTACGCCGTCACCGCGCCGCTGCTCGACGCGAAGGGCCGGTTCGGGATCAGCGACAACGCCTGGGCGATGCATCTGCTCGGCCTCCAGCAGCTGTTGCCCGGCACCTCGTACGCCTCGCTCACCGAGGTCCTGCCGATGCTGCGCGCCGTCAAGGACAGCCATGAGCTGGACCGGCTCGCCGCCGCCGGGGCCGCCGCCGACGCCACGTACGAGGAGATCCTGAAGGTCCGGTTCGCCGGCCGCAGGGAGACCGACGTGGCCGCCGACCTGGCCCGGCTGCTCACCGAGTCCGGCCACTCCCAGGTCGACTTCACCGTGGTCGGCTCCGGACCGAACGGCGCCAACCCGCACCACGAGGCGGGTGACCGCACCATCGAGCGGGGCGACATGGTCGTGCTCGACTTCGGCGGCCTCAAGCACGGTTACGGCTCCGACACCTCCCGTACGGTCCACGTCGGCGAGCCCACGCCCGAGGAACAGCGGGTCCACGACATCGTGCGGGAGGCTCAGGAGGCGGGCTGCAAGGCCGTGCGGCCCGGCGTCGCCTGCCAGGAGATCGACCGGGCGGCCCGCGCCGTCATCACCGAGTTCGGCTACGGGGAACGCTTCATCCACCGCACCGGCCACGGCATCGGTGTCACCACCCACGAACCCCCGTACATGATCGAGGGCGAGGAGCTGCCGCTCGTGCCCGGCATGTGCTTCTCCGTGGAGCCCGGCATCTATCTGCCGGGCCGCTTCGGCGTCCGGATCGAGGACATCGTGACCGTCACCGAGGACGGCGGCCGGCGCCTCAACGCCACCGCGCGCGAACTGGCGATCGTCGAGTAGCACCGCCCCCGCCCCTACGCCTCCCGGCAGCGGTCCCGGACCTCGGGGCGCCGCCGGAAGCCCGCCGCCTCGTAGGTGGCGACGGCGCCCGGGTTGGCGGTGGGGGTGCACACGAGCGCGCTGGACGAGCCCAGTTCCCTGAGCGCGGCGGCCGCGGCGACGGTGATCGCCTCACCGTGGCCGCGGCGGCGGTGGTCCCGGTGCACGCCCATCGGTTCGAGCAGCCCGGGCCTGCCCGGCCCCGCCGACCACACCGTCACCGCCGCCACCGCGTCGCCCCGGCCGTCGTACGCGACCAGGGACCTGGCCTCCGCGTACGGCAGTCCGGCCGCCATCGCGTGCCAGCTCTCGTCCGTGCACCGCGAACCGGCGAAGGCCGCCCGGTGCACCGCGGTGTACACGTGGGCCCGCTCCGGCCCGGTCACCTCGATCCGCACACCCGGGTCGCGCACCGGCTCGGTGAGGTCGCGGCTCAGCGGCGTCCACGGCTCGTCGGTGCCCCAGCCCTCCCCGGCCAGCAGCTCCTGGACCAGCGCATCCGCCGGCGCCTCGATGTTCGCCCTCCCCGCGGGCAGCACACCGCGCGCCGGATCGGTCGCGTCCGCGACCAACTGCCGGGCCAGTGCCTCGTCCTGGCGGGCGTCCGGCGCGATCGTGAGCCGCAGGAGACCGGGGCCGTCCAGCAGCCCGACGGCGAGGATCCGGCCGTCCCCGCTCCACGTCCGGACCGCCGCGGCGGTCGCCTCCGGCCCGGCCCGCCAGAACCAGCCCAGGTCCCCCGGATGCAGTTGCATCGGCGCCCCGTCGTCCTGCCACTCCCGCAGCACGCCCACGGCCTCGGCCAGCCGGCCGGCTCCCGGCGCGTCCGGCATCGTCGTCACCATCCCCCGATGACACACCACGGCGGCTCCCGGCCGCACCTGGTTTGCGGGCGAGGGCGCGGGCGGTCAGTCGTCGGCCAGCACCACGCACGACTCCGGCGGCAGATGCAGCGCCCCGTCCGCACCGGGCGGGTCGACGGGCAGCCAGGCGGCCAGCACCCGGCCCCCGCCGCCGCGGTGCCGGCCGCCGCCGAGCGGGATCGTGGCCGGCTTCTCGTCGAGGTTGACCGCGACCCGCAGATCGCCCCGGCGGAACGCCAGCCAGCGTGCCCCGTCGTCGAACGCCGTCCGCACCGTCGCCAGATCCGGGTCGCAGAGGTCGGGCAGCGCGTGGCGCAGGGCGATCAGTTCGCGGTACCAGGCGTGCAGACGGGCGTGCGGTTCGCGCTCGGGCTCGCTCCAGTCCAGACAGGAACGGTCCCGGGTGGCCGGGTCCTGCGGGTCCGGGATGTCCTCCTCGGCCCAGCCGTGCGCCCCGAACTCCCGCCGTCTGCCCGTGCGGACGGCCTCGGCGAGCTCCGGATCGGTGTGGTCGGTGAAGAACTGCCAGGGGGTCCGTGCGCCCCACTCCTCGCCCATGAACAGCATCGGGGTGAACGGGCCGGTCAGCACGAGCGCCGCCGCACAGGCCAGCAGACCGGGGGAGAGGGAGCCGGCCAGCCGGTCGCCGAGCGCCCGGTTGCCGATCTGGTCATGGGTCTGGGCGTAGCCGACGAAGCGGTGGGCGGCGCTGCGGGTGACGTCGACCGGCCGGCCGTGCGTACGGCCCCGGAAGCTGGAGTACGTGCCGTCGTGGAAGAAGGCGCTGGTCATGGTCTTGGCGAGACCGGCCAGCGGGGCGGCCGCGAAGTCCGCGTAGTAACCCTGGGACTCGCCGGTCAGCGCGGTGTGCAGACAGTGGTGGAAGTCGTCGTTCCACTGGGCGTGCAGACCGATGCCGCCGGACTCGCGCGGAGTGGTCGTGCGCGGGTCGCAGAGATCGGACTCGGCGATGAGGGAGAGCGGGCGGCCCAGCTCCGCCGAGAGCGCGTCGGCCGCGGTCGACAGCTCCTCCAGGAAGGTGAGCGCCCGGGTGTCGGCCAGGGCGTGGACCGCGTCGAGCCGCAGTCCGTCCAGCCGGTAGTCGCGCAGCCAGGCGAGCGCGCTGCCCAGCAGGAAGGCCCGCACCTCGTCCGAGCCGGGCGCGTCCAGATTGACGGCCGCACCCCACGGCGTGTGGTGGGTCTCGGTGAAGTACGGGCCGAAGGCGGGGAGGTAATTGCCGGACGGGCCCAGGTGGTTGTGGACCACGTCCAGGACCACGGCGAGCCCGAGCCCGTGCGCCGCGTCGACGAAGCGCTTCAGCCCCTCCGGCCCGCCGTACGGTTCGTGCACCGCCCACAGCGACACCCCCTCGTACCCCCAGCCGTGGACGCCGGGGAAGGGGCAGACGGGCATCAGCGACACATGGGTGACGCCCAGCTCGGCGAGGTGCCCCAGCCGCGCCGCCGCCGCGTCGAAGGTGCCGTCGGCGGTGTACGTACCGATGTGGAGCTCGTACAGGATGGCGCCCGGCAGACCGCGCCCCGTCCAGTCGCTCCGCCACGCGTACCCGCCGTGGTCGACCACCGCGCTCTCGCCGTCCGGACCGTCCGGCTGGCGGCGGGAGCGCGGATCGGGGCGCACCGGTCCGCCGTCGAGGGCGAAGCCGTAACGGTCGCCGTCCGCGGCGTCGGCCTCCGCGGTCCACCAGCCCGCCCGGCCCGGATCACGCTCCATGGTCCGCGGCTCACCCGACAGCCGCAGCACGGCCGATTCCGCATCCGGTGCCCATACCTCGAACAACATGTGGCGCTCCCTCGTCTCCGTGTACCGGCCCATGGTCGGCAGAAGGCGCGATCTTCGACCCGCGACACTGGATCGAGCCCGTTACTGGCCATTAAGGTCTGGTCCTGATCATTCCCCTGTCAGGTTCTGTCCTACGCACTCCCTCTTACGGCTGTGGAGGCCGAGATGACCGTGCCGCCCTTCCCGCCCGGTTTCCTCTGGGGAGCCTCCGCCTCCGCCTTCCAGACCGAGGGCGCCGCCGACACCGACGGGAAGGGGCCCTCCGGCTGGGACGCGTTCGCCGCGCAGCCCGGGCGCATCAAGGACGGCACGGACACCACCCGCGGCACCGGCTTCCACCGGCACTACCGCGAGGACGTCGCCCTGCTGGCCGGGCTCGGCGCCGACGCCTTCCGGTTCTCGGTGAGCTGGCCCCGCGTCGTCCCCGGCGGCAGCGGACCGGTCAACCCGCAGGGGCTCGACTTCTACGACCGGCTCGTCGACGAACTCTGCGCCCACGGCATCACCCCGGCCCCCACCCTCTACCACTGGGACACCCCGCTCCCGCTGGACGAGGCGGGCGGCTGGCTCAACCGGGACACGGCCTACCGCTTCGCCGAGTACGCGGGCATCGTCGCGGAACGGCTCGCCGACCGCGTACCCATGTGGATCACCCTCAACGAACCCGCCGAAGTGACCATGCTCGGCTACGCGCTCGGCGAGCACGCGCCGGGCCGCGCCCTCCTCTTCGACGCGCTGCCCGCCGCCCACCACCAGCTCCTGGCCCACGGTCTCGCCGTGCGCGCGCTGCGGGCCGCCGGCGCCGGCAACATCGGCATCGCGCTGTCGCACACCCCGGTCTGGACCGCCGGTGAGTCCGACGAGGACCGCTTCGCCGCCGAGGTGTACGACACCCTCACCAACTGGCTGTTCGCCGACCCGCTCCTCACCGGCCGCTACCCCGACGAGAACTTCGCCGCACTGATGCCCGGCCCGGTCGAGGACGACCTGCGGACCATCTCGGCCCCGCTCGACTGGTACGGGGTCAACTACTACAACCCCACACTCGTCGGCGCCCCCGGGGCCGACGCCGCCGACAGCTTCGCCGGGTTCGGGATGCCCGCCGAACTCCCCTTCGGGATAAGGGAGATCCAGGGCTACGAGACGACCGACTTCGGCTGGCCGGTCGTCCCCGACGGGCTGCGCGAGACCCTCGTCCAGCTGCGCGACCGCTACGGCGACCGGCTGCCCCCGCTCTACATCACCGAGAACGGCTGCGCCGTCGACGAACCCACCGCGGACACCCGCAGGATCGCCTACCTCGACGGCCACCTCCGGGCGCTGCGGCAGGCCATGGACGCGGGCGTCGACGTACGCGGCTACTTCACCTGGTCGCTCACCGACAACGTCGAGTGGACCGAGGGGGTCAGCAAGCGCTTCGGCCTGGTCCACATCGACTACGAGACGCTGCGCCGCACGCCCAAGGACTCCTACGCCTGGTACCGCGACGTCATCCGGGCGCAGCGCGCCGGCGGGCGCTGACGCGGGGCGGCTCCGTCAGGCGTCCCACACCATGTCGAAGGCGCGCTCGAAGTTGACGTACCCCAGACGCGCGAAGGACTTCGCCATCGGCACGTTGCCGAGGTCCGTCGCGGCCCGGATGCGCTCCACGCCCTCCTGCCCGGCGAGCACCCGGGTGCCCTCGGCGAGGAGTTCGTCGATGTAGCCGTGACCGCGGTGCGCGGGCACCACGCCGATGTACGCGATGATCGGGTTGTAGCTGTTGCGGGCCGGGATCACGAAGCCGGCCGGCTCGCCGTCCGGGAGTTCGGCGACGCGCCACCACTCCTGCGGCGTCGAGTAGTGGGCGAGCTCCTCGTCGTAGTGCTTCTCCGCCGCCTCGCGCGCCGAGAGCCCGGACGCCAGGTCCTGCCGACCGTGGGCGTCGAGGGTGCCCTCCATCACCGGCGTCATCAGGGCGAGGAGATCCTCCCGCCCGGCGACCGGCCGGAACCGCAGCCGTCCGCTGCCGGCGGGCACGGGAGTGCCCGCACGCCACTCCAGGCGCAGCCGCTCCACGAGCAGCCGGGCGCCGGTGCGTTCCATGACCCGGATGCGGGCCTCGACGACGTCACGGGCCACCGGGTCCTCACGCCAGTCCGGCGGGACGTAACGCCCGTACTCGGGACGCGGGGCGCCGGCCGGGACGACCGCCGCGGTCGCCGCCTCCAGCAGCCGCAGCCCGGCCTCGCCGCGTTCGGGCTCGGGCAGGGTGTCGTCCAGGTCGAAGAAGTCGAGGAAGAGCGGCTCCCTGCCGTCCTTGCTCCACCAGGCGATCCGCGCCAGCACCCGGTCGCCCCGCAGCGCCACCCACATCCACTCCGGACGGCGGCGGCCCGTCGCGAGGTCGTCGGCGAGCTCGTGGTCGAGGACGTAGGACAGCCGGCAGAAGAGATCGAGCTCCTCCGGGCCGGTGATCGGGCGGACGGTCGTTTCGAGTGGTGCGCCGGGCACGGATCCCCCACAGGTATACGGGCTCGTCCCGGCGGTCGCCTGGACGGCACGGCCGCCGACAGTAGCAACGACCCGGGCACGCCGCCTGCGGGTATTCCGGGGCCGTGCAGGTCAGCGAGGGCGGAAAACGGGGTTGTTCTGGACACCCCGGGGCCGTCGGCCCGACAATTGGCCGTGTGACGTCCTCCTCCGAGTTCCACACGTATCCCGCGCGGCTCTCCGACGCCCAGCGCGACCGTGTTCTCGGTGTGCTCAGGGAGGGCGCGGCACAAGGCAGGCTCTCGCACGACACCTTCATGCGGCGCATGGAACTGGCCCTGACCGCGAACCGCTCCGAGCAACTGGAGGCGCTCACCGCCGACCTGGAGAGCGAGGGCCGCTGGTCGCGGCAGCTGTTCCGGGTGGTCAGCGGGGTCTCCGGTTTCCCCGAGCGGGTACGCAGGGCGTGGCGGTCCGAGCGGCTGCCCAAGCTGCTGCTGCCGGCACCGAGCCCGCACCCCCTGCGCATCGGCCGCGACCCGGGCAACGGACTCCGCCTCAGCCACGAGACGGTCTCCCGGATGCACGCCGAACTCACCGCGCACGCGGGCCGATGGGTGCTGCGCGATCTCGGCTCCACCAACGGCACCTGCGTCAACGGCCAGCGCGTCACCGGCACGGTCTCGGTGCGCGAGGGCGACCAGGTGAGCTTCGGCCGGATGACCTTCCGGCTCTCCGCACCCACGCTCCGGCCGCCCGCCTAGGGGCTGTCCCGTCCGGATCGGGAAGGCGTTCACGCCCGCTGGTGCAGGCCGCGGCCCGCCAGGGTGAGGAAGGCCTCGCCGACCGCCTCCGAGAGCGTCGGGTGCGCGTGGATGTGCCGGGCCACGTCGGACGGTTCGGCGTCCCAGCCGACGATCAGCTGGCTCTCGGCGATCATCTCCGAGACGTGCGGCCCGACCAGGTGCACACCGAGGACCCGGCCGCCCCGCTCCGTGACGACCTTCACCATGCCGCCCTGCCCGTGCACCATCCCCTTGGCGACGGCCGTCAGCGGCATCGTGCCGACCGCGACCTCGTGCCCGGCGTCGCGGGCCTGCGCCTCGGTCAGACCCACCGACGCTGTCTGCGGGGCGGAGTACGTGACCCGGGGCACCGCGGCGTAGTCCACCGGCGCCGGACGGAGGCCGGCCAGCGTCTCGGCCACCAGCAGCCCCTCGGCGAAGGACGCGTGGGCCAGCCCGAGGGACGGCGGCGGGAGCAGGTCCCCGACCACATGGATGCCCGGCACCGCCGTCTCCAGCCGTGACCAGTCCGCCGGCGCCACGTATCCGCGCCGGTCGGGGGCGAGGCCCGCGGCCGCCAGCCCCAGCCCGTCCGTCACCGGGACCCGGCCCACCGCGACGAGCAGCCGCTCCGCCTCCACCGTGCGGACCTCGCCGCGCGGGGTGCGGACCGTGGCACGGACCCCGCCCCCGAGCACCGTGGCCTCCACCAGCCGGGCCCCTGTCCGCACGTCGATCCCGCGCTTCTTCAGACCCCTGGTCAGATGACGGGACACATCCGCGTCCTCCAGCGGGACGAGCCGGTCGGCGGCCTCCACCAGCGTGACCCGCGCCCCCATCGACCGGTGCAGCGAGGCGTACTCCACCCCGATCGCCCCGCCGCCCAGCACCAGGACCGAGTCCGGCAGCCCGGGGGCGAACGGGGCGTCGTCACTGGTGACCACGCGCGTGCCGTCGGCCGCGAGACCGGGCAGCATCCGCGGTCGTGACCCGGTCGCGAGCACGATGCCGCGCCGGGCGGTGACGTCTCCGTACCCGTCGATCCGGACACTGCGCGGGCCGGTCAACTCCGCACTGCCGTGCACCACTTCGACCGCCGCGTGGGCCAGATGACCCTCCACGCCCCGGTGGTTGCGGGCCACGATGTCGTCGCGGGTGGCGACGAGGGCCTGCCAGTCCACCGACTCCAGGCTCGCCTTCACGCCCCACCGCTCCCGTGCCTCCGCGATGCCGTCGACCAGCTCGGCGGCGTGCAGCATCGCCTTGCTGGGGATGCAGCCCCGGTGCAGACAGGTGCCGCCCACCTTGTCGCGCTCGGCGAGGACCACCTCCAGCCCGAGCGCCGCCGCCCGCAGCGCGGTCGAATAGCCGCCCGTACCGCCGCCGATGATCACGACATCGGTCTCGTCGATGTGTTCCGCCCGGCCCTTGACCTGTGTCTGTGTCATGTCCTCAGCCTCCGCCCAGCCCTTGTCATGAGTCCAAGGCAATGTTTGTGTGGGTTCGATGCACGATGTTCATGGCAGCGAGCGGAAGGCGGAGCGATGAGCCTGCGTCAGATGGAGTACTTCCTCACGGTCGTCGAGGAGGCCTCCTTCACCCGGGCCGCCGAACGCCTCCACGTCACCCAGCCCGCGCTGTCCCACCAGATCAAGGCCCTGGAGCGGGAAACCGGCGGCGCCCTGCTCGAACGGCTGCCGCGCGGTGCCCGGCTGACCCCGATGGGCCGGGCGTTCCTGCCGCACGCCGAACGGTCCGTGCGCAGCGCCGCCCAGGCCCGACGGGCGGCGCGCGCGGCGGCGGGTGCGGAGGGAGGCGAACTGCACATCGCCACCGTGCACGCGATCGCCGTCGGCATCCTCCCCGACGTCTTCGCCCGCTGGCGCGGCACGCACCCCGGGGTCGGTCTCGTCCTGCACGAGTACGCCACCACCGACGCCCTGGAGGAACAGATCGAGCGCGGCACCGCCGACCTCGCCGTCGGGCCGCCGCCCCGGCACTGGCCGGGACCGGTCGTCCCGATCGGTGCGGAGGACATCGTCCTGGTCGTCCCGTTCGACGACCCGCTGGCCGGACGGTCCTCCGTACGTCTCCACGAGCTCGCCGACCGGCCCTGGGTGCGGTGTGCGATGGAGGCGGTCGTGGAGGGCCGCCCGTTCCTGGACTGGGCCTGCGCCCGGGCCGGATTCGAACCCCGCACCGCCGTGCGCACCGAGCACACCTCGACCGCGGTACGGATGGCGGCCGCCGGGGTCGGCGTCGCCACGGCCCCCGCGCACGTCGTCCGCGGAGCGGTCGGCGAGGACTGCGCGGTGCTGACCGCCGACCCGCCGTGGGTCCGGGAGCTCGCCGTGTTCTCCCGCGTCGAGCTGACCGGCGCGGCCGCCGCCTTCACGGCGCTGCTCGGCGCCTCCAGGCCCCCCGGCGACCGGGACCGCGGCGCACGGTGACCGCGTTGTCACCCGGACGGCCGCACGCCGACTGCGAGGGGCCCGTTCAGGTGATCCCCTGAGGGGGAGAGCGCCGCACACCGGCGCACCTGATGCCCCGGGGGTACGTCATGCAGGCAGACGCGCCCGGTGAGATACCGGCCCCGATGTCCTCGCCCGAACGCCGCACCGTCCGCTCCCCGGCCGCGCGCCGCCGCGCCCGGGCCCGGGCCGGCGGCGGCCCCAGCCTCCTCGCGCCGGGCGCCGCCCACGACCCGTACCGGCTCTACCGGGTGCTCCGCGAGGAGTACCCGCTCAGCTACGACGCGCCGCTGGGCGCCTGGCTGGTCAGCCGGTACGACGACGTGGCCACCGCGCTCACCGACCCGAGGTTCGCCGGCTTCCCTCACGACGGCGCGCCCCGCGGCGGGCCCGCCCCGCTCGGACTCTGCCACGGCAACGCCCGCTGCCTGCCCCGCGACCGGTACGCGGTGGAGACCGGCCGGGTGCCCCCGCATCTGGCCGAGCGCGTCGAGCGCACCGCCTTTGTGCTGGCGCGGCGCCTCGCCGGACGTCCGCAGGCCGACCTCGTCGAGGAGTTCTGCCGCTGGCTGCCCGCCGGTTCGGGCACCGGCGCGGGCACCCGCACCGCGGCCGACGGTCCCTGCACCCGGCACACCGGGCTGCGCGAGACCGCGCTCGCCTCGTTCCTCGCCAACCTGCTGGACGACGCCGACCTGATGGCCGCCCTGCGCATCGAGCCCGCGCTCGCCGGCCGCGCCTGGACGGAGTCGCTGCGCCGCGACCCGCCCGTCCAGATCGTGCTGCGCCGCACCCGCACCGAGGTCACCCTCAGCGGCGGCACCCTCCCGGCGCGGGCGCCCGTCGCCTGCCTGATCGGCTCGGCAGGCCGCGATCCGGAACGCTTCGCCGCACCGGACGTCTTCGACCCCTTCCGCCGCGACCAGGACCGCGACACGCCCGGCCCTGCGGGCTGCCCCGCCGTGGCGCTCGGCCGGCTGGAGGCCGAACAGGGCCTGCGCGCCCTGCTCGACGCGATGCCCGCCCTCCGCTGGGCGGACGGCTTCCGCCCGGCCGCCACCGGCCTGCTCACACGGGGCCCGCGCTCCCTTCTCGTCCGGCCCGGATGAGCAGGGCCACCGGCCGCTCGGCGAACAGCTCCGCCACCGGCACCGCGCCGCCGGAGAACTTCCGGCCCGGCGTCAGCAGATCGCGCCACACCCCGTCGTCCGGCAGCGTCAGCTCCGTACCGCGCCAGCCGCCCGACTCCGCCAGCCGCAACGACAGCCGGGTCACCGCGGTGACGGCCTCACCGGACCGGGAGAAGGCCAGACAGTGCGCCGCCGCCGGACCGGAGACGGCCAGCGGGGCGTACGTACCCGACTCGCCGAACACCTCGGGCCGCTCCCGCCGCAGCCGCAGCGCCGCCACCGTGAGGTCGCCCTTCGCGTCGGCGGGCGCGTCGTCGGCGGGCGGGGCGAACGGCCGCCGGTTGTCCGGGTCGACCAGCGCCAGATACTCCCGCTCCGTGCCCTGGTAGAGATCCGGCACCCCCGGCATCGTCAGCTGCACCAGCGCCGCCCCCAGCACATTGGCCCGCACATGCGGGGCCAGCCCCGCGGCGAAGGCGTCCAGCAGCTCCCGCACCGGACCGGCGCCGGCGGCCGGGCCCGCGGTCACGAAGCCCGTCGCCACCCGCTCGTACACCGGATCGGGTTCGGTCCAGCTCGTGAACAGGCCCGACTCGCGCACCGCCTTCAGCAGCGCCGGCTCCAGCCGGGCGGCCTGCTCCCCGGACGGGAAGCCCACACAGCCGAGCGCGGTCTGCCACGCCTCCCAGGCGAGCTGCGGATCGGGGGCGGCCGGAGCCGCCCGCGTCAGCTCCCCGACCAGCTCCGACCACGGGCCGGGGCACTCGGACAGCACCGCGATGCCCGCCCGGACGTCGGCGCTGCGCTTGGTGTCATGCGTCGTCAGCGCCGTCCCGGTGGCGGGCCAGTCGCGGGCGAGCCGTGCGCAGAAGAGGTGGAACTCCTCCGGGGCCACCGCAGGCCGCCCCGGATCGCCGCCCACCTCGTTCGCCGAGATCAGCGGAACGTACCGGTAGTACGCCGTGTCCTCGACCGCCTTGGCCCGCAGCGCGGACGCGGTCTGGGCGAACCGGGCGCTGAACGCCGCCCGGTCACCGCCCGCGCCGAGCCGCCCCAGCGCCAGCTCCCGCACCACGTCGACCGCCGACGCCTCCTCCCACACCGTGAAAGCCGCCTTGGCGTCGCTGACCGCGACCGCGTCCAGCGTCGCCTCGGCCGTCGCGGAGCAGGGGCTGCCCGCCGTCACGTACGGGCGGTAGACCGGCACCCGGACCAGCAGTTCGCGCACGGCCGTGCGCAGGGCCCAGGGGGCGTGGTCGCGCAGCGCGGGGTCCTCGGCGCAGACCCGGGACGCCAGCCTGGTCAGCAGCTCGGTCTCGGCGGCCAGCTCATGGGTGACCACGCGGTACGCGGCCCGGCGCACGGTCGCCGCCCAGTAGCCGCCGCGGTCGCCGCTCGGGGAGGCGGAGTCCCGGTAGTGGCCCAGCAGTTCGGCCGCGCCCGCCGGGTCGACGAAGAGCCCGTCGATCCGGTGCAGCGCGTCGTACCCCGTCGTCCCGGCCACGGCCCAGCCGGCCGGCAGCGGCTCGGGGCCGGTGAGGATCTTCTCCACCACCGTCCACACCCCGCCGCTCGCCGCGGACAGCCGCTCCAGATAGCCGGCCGGGTCGGCGAGCCCGTCCGGATGGTCGATCCGAAGCCCGTCCACGACCCCGTCCCGCACCAGCTCCAGGATCTTCGCGTGGGAGGCCGCGAACACCTCGGGGTCCTCCACCCGCACCCCGATCAGCTCCGAGATGGTGAAGAACCGCCGGTAGTTCAGCTCGGTGCGGGCCAGCCGCCACCAGCCCAGCCGGTAGTGCTGGGCGTCCAGCAGCTCCGGGAGGTCCAGGTGGCCGGTGCCGGCCCGGAGCGGGAACTCCTGCTCCCCGTAGCGCAGCACGTCCCCGTCGACCCGCAGCCGGCCGATCTCCTCGCCCAGCCGCCCGGCGAGCACGGGCAGCAGGACCCGGCCGTCGCCCGCCGCCCAGTCGATGTCGAACCAACGGGCGTACGGGGAGCCGGGGCCCTCGCGCAGGACCTCCCGCAGGGCGTGGTTGTGCCGGGGATCGGCCGCCATGTGGTTCGGCACGATGTCCAGCACCAGCCCGAGCCCGTGCTCCCGCGCGGTGCGCGCCAGCCGGCGCAGCCCCTCCTCGCCGCCCAGCTCGGCGCGGACCCGGCTGTGGTCGACGACGTCGTAGCCGTGCCGGGAGCCGGGCACGGCTTCCAGCACGGGGGAGAGGTGCAGATGGGAGACGCCGAGCGAGGCGAGGTACGGGACGGCGTCCTCGGCGGCCGAGAACGGGAACTCCGGCTGGAGCTGGAGCCGGTACGTGGCGGAAGGCGTCATGGATACGTTCGTACCCACATCCGGGCCGCCTGTGTCACCCGGCCACGGACGAGTGCCAGCCCCCCCCGGCCGTCTTCACCTACGCGGGCCGCTGCAGCACCACCATGCTCCGCCCCACCAGCGTCACCCGATCGCCCGCCGCCACCTTCGGCCCCGCACCCGTCAGGACGCCGTCCGGCCGGGCCGTGTCGACCACGGCCAGCCACTGGCGCCCGTGATTGACCGGTACGGCGAATTCCAGCGTCTCGGCGCTCGCGTTGAACATCAGCAGGAACGAGTCGTCGGAGATCCGCTCCCCGCGCGGACCCGGCTCCGAGATCGCGTGTCCGTTCAGAAAGACCGTCAGGGCCTTGGCGTGGGCCGCCTGCCAGTCCCGCTGCGTCATCTCCTCGCCCTCGGGTGTGAACCAGGCGATGTCCGAGAGCTCGTCGTGGGTGCCCTCCACCGGGCGTCCGTGGAAGAACCGGCGGCGCCGGAAGACCGGATGGTCCCGGCGCAGCCACACCATCGCCCGGGTGAACTCCAGCAGACTGCTGCCGAGGCCGCCGCCGTCCTGGGGGTCCGGCTCGCCCTCCTCGTCCCCCGCCGCCCCGGCCGGGTCGGGCCAGTGCACCCAGGACAGTTCGCTGTCCTGGCAGTAGCCGTTGTTGTTGCCCCGCTGGGTACGGCCGAACTCGTCGCCGTGACTCAGCATCGGCACACCCTGCGAGAGCATCAGCGTGGCGATGAAGTTCCGCATCTGCCGCTCGCGCAGCTCCAGCACCTCGGGCCGGTCCGTCTCGCCCTCGACACCGCAGTTCCAGGACCGGTTGTGGCTCTCGCCGTCCCGGTTGCCCTCGCCGTTGGCCTCGTTGTGCTTGTCGTTGTACGAGACCAGGTCGTGCAGGGTGAAACCGTCGTGGCAGGTGGTGAAGTTGATCGAGGCGAGCGGCCGCCGGCCGTCGTCCTGGTACAGGTCCGACGACCCCGTCAGCCGGCCCGCGAACTCGGCCAGCGTGCGCGGCTCGCCGCGCCACAGGTCGCGCACCGTGTCCCGGTACTTCCCGTTCCACTCGGTCCACAGCGGCGGGAAGTTCCCCACCTGGTAGCCGCCCTCGCCCACGTCCCACGGCTCGGCGATCAGCTTCACCTGGCTGACCACCGGGTCCTGCTGCACCAGGTCGAAGAACGACGACAGCCGGTCCACCTCGTGGAACTGGCGGGCCAGCGTGGCCGCCAGGTCGAAGCGGAAGCCGTCCACGTGCATCTCGGTCACCCAGTAGCGCAGCGAGTCCATGATCAGCTGGAGCACGTGCGGGGAGCGCATCAGCAGGGAGTTCCCGGTCCCCGTGGTGTCCATGTAGTAGCGCTGGTCGTCGGCGAGCCGGTAGTACGAGGCGTTGTCCAGCCCCCGGAAGGAGAGCGTGGGGCCCAGGTGGTTGCCCTCCGCCGTGTGGTTGTAGACCACGTCGAGGATCACCTCGATGCCGGCCTGGTGCAGGGCGCGCACGGCCTGCTTGAACTCCAGCACCTGCTCGCCCCGGTCGCCCCAGGAGGCGTAGGCGTTGTGCGGGGCGAAGAAACCGATGGTGTTGTAGCCCCAGTAGTTGGCGAGCCCCGCGTCCGCCAGCCGGTGGTCCTGGACGAACTGGTGCACCGGCATTAATTCGATCGCCGTGACACCGAGCTCCGTCAGGTGCGCGATGACCTCCGGATGCGCCAGCCCGGCATACGTGCCGCGCAGCTCCTTCGGCAGCCCCGGATGGAGCATCGTCAGGCCCTTCACATGGGCCTCGTAGATCACCGTGCGGTGGTAGTCCGTACGGGGGCGCCGGTCGTCGCCCCAGTCGAAGTACGGGTTGACCACCACCGAGCTCATGGTGTGCGGCGCCGAGTCCAGGTCGTTGCGCGTGTCGGGCCGGCCGAACGGATAGCCGTACACCGCCTCGCCCCACTGGATCTGCCCGGCGACCGCCCGCGCGTACGGGTCGAGCAGCAGCTTGGCGGAGTTGCAGCGGGCGCCGCGCTGCGGCTCGTACGGGCCGTGCACCCGGAACCCGTACCGCTGACCGGGCATCACCCCGGGCAGATACGCGTGCCGGACGAAGGCGTCGGTCTCCCTCAGCTCCACCGCCGTCTCGGAACCGTCGTCGTGCAGCAGGCACAACTCGATTCTGTGGGCGGCCTCCGAGAAGACCGCGAAGTTGGTCCCGGCGCCGTCGTACGTGGCACCGAGGGGGTACGCCTGTCCCGGCCAGACCTGCATAGATTCGACTCTTCCACTTCTGATGCGGTTGCCTGGGGATTGCGGGCTCCCTGGGGACAGATCTTCCCCGAAAGAGCGGCCCTTACCTAGGACCGGGCAGGACGTGGCTCGGTCCGCTCGACATCGGGCCCCGGTCCGGTCAACATCGGGCCCCTCCGTGTCGCCCGCAACCGGAATCCGGCGGGGCCACCCGGTGGGCTGTCCGGTATGCGGCTTCGGGTGGGGTGTTTAATCACTATGAATCCGCTCACTCCGGCAGATCTCGCCGCAGGGAACGAGCCTGTCCCATAGGGGAGTTGGGAAAGCAGCCTGTGCATCCGGCTGCACCGGCTCCCGCTCCCGGAGTACCCTTCCTTGATCGTTGGTGGGGGAGTGGAAGGCGGTGCGCGGGTGAGCTCGGGAGGATTCGAGCTGCCCCCAGGTGACACGGGTCACGAGGGGGACGTGGCCGATGTCCCGCCCGGGGCGGTCTCGCTGGCGCAGCCCCTGGAGATCGGTGCGGAACTGGACTGGGGCGCGGACGCCTGGAGCGAGGTGCGCACCCGCGCCCAGCGGGCCGGGCGCGCCTATATCTGGCTGAATCTCGTCGAGCAGCGGCTGCGCGCCGTCGTGGCGGCGGTGCTCCGGCCGATCTACGAACCGGTGCACGGCGAGGACTGGGTGGTGGCCGCGGCCGGCCCCGCCGGCCAGGAGTGGGTGCAGCGGGCCGTCGCGGTGCGCGAGGTCTCCCGCCGCAAGGGCTATCTCCTCGACCCGGCCGACGACAACGTGCTGAGCTTCCTCACGCTGCCGCAGCTGCGTGAGCTGATGGTCCAGCACTGGCCCTGCTTCGAGCCCTACTTCGACGACCGCCGCGACGTCGAGCTGGCGCTGGACGAGCTGGAGGTCGCGCGCAACGTGGTCTCCCGCAACCGCGCGCTCAACGAGGCGGTGCTCGCCCAGGCCGAGCGGGCCTCGGCACGGCTGCTGGAGATCCTGGGCAGCGGGGCCGCCGTCCCGTCCGCCGACCGGCTCCCGGTCGACGCCGTGGAGGAACTCGTCGGCGACCGGTACGCGGACGTGGTCTCCGTCCACCCCGACCGGGTGCGGCTCCAGCGCCAGCTGCCCGCCGAGGACCTGTTCGGCGGTTCGCGCCGGCTGGACGCGATCGGGATAGGCCTCAATCTGCTCGTGCAGAACTTCTCCGGCCGCCGGCTGATCCGGCTCGCCGAGTCGGGCTGCCGGGTCCGGCTGCTCTTCATCAACCCGGCGAGCAGCGCGGTCAAGCGCCGGGAGCGGGAGCTCGGCCTGAAGAAGGGCGAGCTGAGCCGATCGGTGGAGATGAACATCCTCCACATGCGCCGGGTCCGCTCCAAGCTCCGCGATCCGGGCGCCTTCGAGATCCACGTCTTCGACGAGACGCCGCGTTTCACGGCCTATCTGGTGGACGGCGACGGGGCGAACGCGGTGGGCGTCGTCCAGACGTATCTGCGCCGGGCACGCGGCATGGAGGCCCCGGTGCTGGTGCTGCGGGGCGGCGGGCGGGCCGTGGTCCGGGCCGGCCAGGACACCGAGCACGGCCTGTTCGAGACGTACCGCGAGGAGTTCGAGTCCGTGTGGACGGACTCCCGGCCGGTCTCCTGAGGGACCGTCCCCCGGCGTTGTCAGTGGCCCGTGCGAGGGTGGTCGTCATCTGGGGGAGCACCACGAAGGAGGTACGGGATGAGCTGGCACCGGCAGGCGCTGGTCGGCTTCGACCTGGAGACGACGGGTACGGAACCGCTGGAGGCCAGGATCGTGACGGCCGCGGTCGTCCGCGTCGACGGCAGCGAGGGGGAACCGGCGAGCCGGCGCACCTGGCTGGCCGATCCGGGGATCAGGATCCCCGCACAGGCCTCCGCGATCCACGGCATCAGCAGCGAGCGGGCGGCGGCGGAGGGCCGGCCGGTGCGCGAGGTGGCCGACGAGATCGCCGACGCCCTGGCCGGGTACTGGCGCCGGGGCATCCCGGTGGTGGCGTACAACGCGGCCTTCGACCTGACCCTGCTGACGGCCGAGCTGCACCGCCACGGACTGCCGTCGCTCACCGACCGGCTGGACGGGGCGGGCATCGGCCCGGTGGTCGACCCGTACACGATCGACCGGGCCGTCGACCGCTACCGCAAGGGCAAGCGCAACCTGGAAGCGGTCTGCGTGGAGTACGGCGTGGTCCACGGGGGAGCGCACGACGCGGCGGCGGACGCGCTGGCCGCGGTGCGGGTGGCGTACGCGATAGCCGCGCGGCACCCCTCGGTGGCCGCACTGCCGGCGCCGGAGCTCCACGAGCGCCAGATCGGCTGGTACGCCCAGTGGGCCGCCGACTTCCAGCAGTTCCTGCGCCGCAAGGGCGAGGCGGACGCGGTCATCGACGGCCACTGGCCGGTGCGTGAACTGGCGCTCCAGGTGGAATCGAGCCCATCGGGCGATTGAGGACGAAGCGGTCAGAAGGGGTACCAGCGCACCGACGTGTCCCCGTCGCGCAGCGACGCCACACGGCGGCGGAACTCGGCGAGTGCCTTCGGGTTGGCCGGCGCGTGCTGGGCGACCCAGGCGCAGCTCGCCGTCTCCCGCGCCCCGCGCAGCACCGCGCAGCCGTCCCATGCGCGTACGTCCCAGCCGTACGCCGAGGTGAACGCGTCATAGGCCTCGGCCGGCAGCCCGTACCGGTCACGGGACAGGGCGAGCACCACGAGGTCGTGCTCGCGCAGATCCGTGGAGAAGGTCTCCAGGTCCACCAGGACCGGTCCGTCCGGGCCGACATGGACGTTGCGCGCGAGCGCGTCGCCGTGGATCGGGCCCGGCGGAAGATGGGGGACCAGTGCGGCGGCGGCCGCCGCGAAGCCGTCGCGGCGCTCGCGCAGATATGCGGCGTCGGCCGGATCGACCGCCTCGCCGGCCAGGCCGAGCCACCGCTCGACGCCGCCCAGCAGCTCCCGCCGGGGCAGGGTGAGGCCCTCCGGGGCGGGCAGTGCGTGGACCGCGGTGAGCAGCGGCGCCAGGTCCCTGGGCTCGGCGGGCCGCACCGCGTCCGGCAGCCGGTGCCACAGTGTCACCGGATGGCCCTCGACCAGCCGCGCCCCGGGCTCGGCGGCCCGCACGGCGGGGACGCCGGACGCGGCGAGCCACTGGGCGACGGCCACTTCGCGTTCCGCCCGCTCCCGCAGCTCCGGGCTGCGCACGGCGTCCCGGCCGATCTTGACGACCAGGTCGCCCACGGCGAACACCGCGTTCTCGCCCAGCGCGATCAGCTCCGCGTCCCCGGACAGCCCGGCAGCGGTCAGTACCTCGCGCGCTCGCATCTCGTTCATGGATCCGATTTTCGCATCCGTGCAGGTTGCCTTGACGAACGGACGGGCCGTCAGCACGATGGCGTAGGCCACCTGAGCGGCCAGAACGGTATAAAGCCGGTCGAATGACGCAAGGGGGTCGCATCCATGACATTGGCGAGTGCAACCGTGCAGTCCGGGCGGCACGGCCCCCCGGGCGGCCCCCGCGGCAAGGGGTCCGGAGACATCAACCGGAACGCCGGGACCTGGTTCCTGGTGCTGCCCGCCCTGATCCCGATCCTGATCCTCAGCGTCGGACCGCTGCTCTACGGCATCGCGCTGGCCTTCACAGACGCCCAGTCCGGCCGCACCCGCTCCACCCAGTGGGTCGGGGTGCTCAACTTCCAGGACCTCCTCCACGACGGACTGTTCTGGGAGTCCTTCCGGATCGGTCTGGTGTGGGCGGTCGGCGTCACCGTCCCGCAGTTCGTGCTGGCCCTCGGCCTGGCCCTGCTGCTCAACGAGAACCTGCGGATGCGCTGGCTGGCCCGCGCCCTGGCGATCATCCCGTGGGCGATGCCCGAGGTCGTCGTCGGCATCATGTGGCGCCTTGTCTACAATCCGGACGCCGGCATCCTCAACGAGACCATCCGCGACCTCGGCCTCGGCGACGGCCGGGACTGGCTGACCGGCCTCGCCACCGCACTGCCCGCGGTGATCCTGGTCGGGGTCTGGGCCGGCATGCCGCAGACCACGGTCGCGCTGCTCGCCGGGCTGCAGAACACCCCGCACGAACTCCACGAGGCCGCCGCCCTGGACGGCGCGGGCGCCTGGCGCCGCTTCCGTACGGTCACCTGGCCCGCGCTGCGCCCGGTCGCCCTCTCGATCACCGCGCTCAACTTCATCTGGAACTTCAACGCCTTCGCCCTGGTCTACGTGCTGACCAACGGCGGACCCGGCGGCCGTACCCGGCTGCCGATGCTCTTCGCCTACGAAGAGGCCTTCCGGTACGGGCAGTTCGGCTACGCCGCCGCGATGGGCTGTGTGATGGTCGCGGTGATCTCCGTGATCCTCGCCGTGTACCTCGCCGGACGGCTGAGGGGAGGCGAGGACCGATGAGTCCGCGCATCAGCAGGCCCGCACGCGCCGGACAGTACGCCGCGCTGTTCTGCTACCTGGTCTTCCTGGCCTTCCCGTTCCTGTGGCTGATCTCCACCGCCTTCAAACCCGCGCCCGAACTGGGCTCGCTGCACCCCACCTGGATCCCCGAGCACCCCACGCTGGACAACTTCCGGCAGGCCTTCGACGAACAGCCGCTGCTCCGGGCCGCGGGCAACTCACTGATCGCCGCGCTCTCGGCCGGTGTCATCGCCGTCGTCATCGCGACCCCGATGGCCTATGTGATGGCCCGCCACCGCTCCCGGCTCTCCGCGGCCGCCACCGGCTGGGTCGTGGTCAGCCAGGCGTTCCCCTTCGTCCTGCTGATCATTCCGCTCTTCCTGGTCCTCAAGCACCTGCATCTGATCAACACCCTGTGGGGGCTGATCATGGTGTACGTGGTCTGGGCGCTGCCCTTCGCGCTGTGGATGCTCGTCGGGTACGTCCGGGCCGTGCCGCCCGAGCTGGAGGAGGCCGCGGCGGTCGACGGTGCCGGCCGGCTGCGGACACTGGTCTCGGTCACCGCCCCGCTGCTGGCCCCCGGGATCGTCGCCACCGCGCTCTTCGCGTTCATCACCGCCTGGAACGAGTTCTTCTTCGCGCTCGTCCTGCTCAAGACACCGGAGAAGCAGACGTTGCCCGTCGTCCTCACGCACTTCATCGGCGCGGAGGGTGCCAGCGACCTCGGACCGCTCGCCGCCGCCGCGTTCCTCGCCACCCTCCCCTCCCTCCTGCTCTTCGCCGTCATCCAGCGGCGGATCACGGGCGGCATGCTCGCCGGGGCGGTGAAGAGCTGATGCGCGCACTCGTACGCACGGCGGCCGCCACGGCGACCGCGCTCGCCCTGCTGCTCACCGGCTGCGGCGGGGACGGCGACGGCGGGACGGACGGGAAGATCAAGCTCCGCTTCCAGTCGCTCGCCTGGCAGAAGGAGTCCGTCGACATCAACAAGCGGCTGGTGAAGGAGTGGAACGCGAGCCATCCCGACGTCGAGGTGCAGTACGTGCAGGGCTCCTGGGACAGTGTCCACGACCAGCTGCTCACCTCCTTCGAGGGGGACGAGGCGCCGGACGTCATCCACGACGCGTCCGACGACCTCGCGGACTTCGCGTACGGCGGCTACCTCGCCGATCTGCGCACGCTCCTCCCGGACCGGCTGACCGTCGACATCCCCGCGCAGAGCTGGCAGTCCGCCACCTTCGACGGCGGGATCTACGGCGTGCCCTTCCTCCAGGAGCCGCGGGTCCTGATCGCCAACACCAGGCTCCTCAAGGAGTCCGGGGTCCGCATCCCGACCCCGCGGAAGCCGTGGACCTGGCCGGAGTTCCGCCAGGTCACCAAGAAGCTCACCGGCAAGGGCCGTTACGGGATCGCGTGGCCGCTCAAGGAACCGGTCTCCGTCACCCTGAACCTGGGCCTGTCGGCGGGCGGCGAGCTGTTCCACCGGGGCGCCGACGGAAAGGTGACCGTCGCCATGGACAAGGGCGACCAGGTCGTGCCGGGCACCATCCACGACCAGGTCAACACCGACCACAGCGCCGCCCGCACCGCGCTCGGCATGGGCGGCGGCGACACCCTGCCCGGCCTCTTCGGCGGCAAGTACGCCATGGTGCCGCTCGGGTTCTCCTACCGCCAGCAGGTGGTCGAACAGGCTCCGAAGGGCTTCGAGTGGACCGTGCTGCCCGCCCCGGCCGGCAGCGGGGGCCTGGCCCAGGGAGTGAGTCCGCAGACCCTGTCCGTCGCCGAGGACAGCCCGCACAAGAAGGAGGCCGTGGAGTTCATCGACTTCCTGCTGCGGCCCGCCAACATGGTGCGCCTGGCCAAGGGCGACTGGATGCTGCCGACCGGCACGGCCGCCCTGGCGGACCCCTCGCTGCACACCGCGGACAAGGGCTGGGCGACCGGCGCCGCCCTCGCGACCGCGTTGCGCCCGGCGCCCGCCCAGTCCGTGCGCGGCTACCCCGAGTGGAAGGACAAGGTCGCCACCCCCGCGCTCCAGGAGTACTACAGCGGTGCGATCGACGCGGACGAGCTGAGGAAGCGTCTGGTGGTGGACGGCAACCGGGTCCTGGCCCGCTACCAGCGCTGACGCGCCCGCCCTCCCCGTGGCGGGAAGGCCGGGGGAGGGCGGGCGCGGCGGGCCGGATCAGACGCCGACCCGCTCCGGCTCGTCGCCCCCGCGCCGCGCGTCCACCGGACTCCCGGCGGCCACCGGGACCGGCACGTCGTCGTACGTCTCGTCGTGGGTCAGATCGGGCAGCCACCGCAGCCACCGGGGGAAGTACCAGTTGCGCTCGTCCAGCAGGGCCATGACGGCCGGGAGCAGGATGCCGCGGATGATCGTCGCGTCGATCAGCACGGCGGCCGCGAGGCCCACCCCCATCTGCTTCATGGACTGCATCGACAGCGTGCCGAAGATCGCGAACACGGCGACCATGATCACGGCCGCGCTGGTCACCACGCCCGCCGTCGTCACCACCCCGTGCGCGATGGCGTCCCGGGTGGTGCGGCCCTGGAGGCGGGCCTCACGGATCCGGGAGACCACGAACACGTGGTAGTCCATCGAGAGTCCGAACAGGATCACGAAGAGGAACAGCGGCAGCCAGGAGATGATCGCGCCGACTCCCTCCGCGCCGACCAGCGAGGCCCCCCAGCCGTGCTGGAAGATCGCGGTGAGGATGCCGTAGGCGGCGGCCACCGACAGCAGGTTGAGCACGATGGAGGTGATCGCGATCGTCAGCGACCGGAAGCAGAGCAGCATCAGCAGGAAGGCGAAGACGACCACGAAGGCGAAGACCGGCACGACCGCGCCGACGATCTGGTCGTTGAAGTCCTTCGACCCCGCGACCTGACCGGTGACCGGCGCCTCGACGCCCTCGACCTTGCCGAGCGTCGCCGGACGGACCGTGTCGCGCAGCAGCTCCAGGCTCTTGACCGCCCGGTCCTGGTCCGAGCCGCCGACCAGGGGCACGTCGATGACCGCGATGTTCTCCGCGTCGTGCGTCACCATGTCGACCGGGCCCTTCGATGCGCCCGATGCGACGGCCTGGCGGCGGAAATCGGCGAGCGCCTGCCGGACCGGCCCGGAGCCGATGTCGTCGGCCCTGACCACCACCTGTGCCGGGTCGGCCCCGCCGGGGAAGGCCTCGTTGAGCCGGTCGTAGGTCCGCACGATCGGCAGCGAGTCGCCGAACTCCTGGTCCAGGGTGAGGTTCTGGGTGTGCATGCCCAGCGCGGGCAGCGCGATCGCGGCCAGTGCGCCGGCGGCGACGAGCAGGGCGGTCCAGGGGCGGCGCAGCACCGAGCCGAGCACGGCCCGCCACACCCTGCTCTCGCCGTCCGCGCCGCCGCGCTCCGAGCGCTTCAGCCGGTTGAGGAAGGGCACCCGGCCCTTCTCGACCCGCTCACCGAGCAGCGAGAGCAGGGCGGGCAGCACGGTGACCGAGCCGGCCATGGCGACCGCGACCACCATGAGCGAGGCCAGCCCCATCGCCTGGAACTCGGCGAGGCCGGTGAAGAGCATGCCCGCCATCGCCACACAGACCGTCACACCGGAGACCACGATCGCCCGTCCGCTGGTCGCCGCCGCGATCATCAGCGCGGTGCGCGCGTCGCGCCCCTTGGCCCGCTCCTCGCGCTCGCGGCGCAGATAGAACAGGCAGTAGTCGACGCCGACGGCCAGACCGACCAGCAGCATCACGGAGTCGGCCGTCTCGCTCATCGGCTGGAAGTGGCTGACGAGCCCCATCAGTCCCATGGTCGCGATGATCGCGGTGAGGGCGAGGGCGACCGGCAGCAGCGCGGCGACGAGCGCCCCGAAAGCGATCAGCAGGATGCCGAGCGCGACGGGTACCGCGGAGAGTTCGGCCCGCTGGAAGTCCTTGCCGAAGGCGTCGTCGAAGGTCTTGCCCATGCTGGCGCCGCCGATCTCCTCGATCAGCAGCCCCTCGTGCTCGCCGTCCACCTTCGCCACGGCCTTCAGCACCGGCTCGACGCGCTCGCCCGCCGTCTCGGGGTCACCCCTCATCTCGAACTGCACCAGCGCGCTGTGCCCGTCCGCGGAGATCGTCTTCGTCGTGTACGGCGAACTGACCGCCGTGACCTCGCCGGTGGCCTGGACCGCCTTCATCACGGAGCCGACCGCGGACCGGAAAGCGGGCGAGGTGGCCGTCAGCGAGGCCGCGTCCGGACCCTCGGACTGGATGAGCACGGTCTCGCCCGCCGGGTCCTTGAGCCCCGCGTCCTCGATGATCCGGACGGCCCGTCCCACCTCGCCGGACATCTGGTCGCTCTCCTGCACGTCGACCCGGCCGGCCGCGGAGCCGAGCCCCATGGCCAGGACGACGAACAGCACCCAGACGGTCACCGCCGCCCAGCGGTGCCGGGCACTCCAGCCGCCCGCCCGGGCGGCGATGCCGCGCACCCGTGGCGTCCCCGTGCGCGCCGAATCCACTTTCCCCATGACGGGCTTGCCCCCTCGTGACCCACGCCGGCCCACCGCCGCCGCCTCATTTCCGAAGGTAGGGGCGGAATCAAGCCTTCTCGTCGTGCTTCCTGCCGAGCGGACGGGGCACCTTCTCCGCCTTGCGACGCAGGTGCGTCCCCGAGAAGGACGATCGAAGCCCCTTACACGTAAAGGATGTTGAGGTCAGACGCCCGACTTGGGTACTGCTGGCCGGTTTCTTATTACGAAACCTTGTTGAGTAAGTCACAGGTACATGAAGGTCTTGATCTGAGCGCGTCAATCGGTAAGGGTTCGAGCCAGCCCCCGGAGATCTTCCGGCCGAGGGCCAATCCCCCCACAAAGAATGACGAGGAGACCCCTCTTCATGGCAATTCACAAGCGCGCACGCCGGTTCAAGCTGACCGCCGCCATCACCGCAGTGGCCGCCGCAGCCGGAGTCACCCTGCTGGGCAGCCCCTTCGCCGGAGCGGCACCCGCCCCCGCGACGGGCAAGATCTACGGCGCCGACGCGGCGACCGCCGTGTCCGGCAGCTACATCGTGATGCTGGACCAGAAGGCCGACAAGGCGAAGCTCGCCAAGGAGTACGGCGGCAAGCTGAAGCGCAACTACAGCTCCGCCATCAACGGCTTCTCCGCCAGCGGCCTTTCGCAGACCGAGGCCAAGCGCCTCGCCGCCGACCCGTCCGTCTCCAAGGTCGTCCAGAACAAGAAGTTCCACATCAGCGCCACCCAGGACAACCCGCCGTCGTGGGGCCTTGACCGCATCGACCAGGCGGAGACCGCCGGGGACAACGCGTACACCTACCCGGACAGCGCGGGCGAGGGTGTCACCGCGTACGTCATCGACACCGGTGTCCGCACCACGCACCAGGAGTTCGAGGGCCGGGCCAGCTCGGGCTTCGACGCCGTCGACAACGACGACAGCGCCGACGACGGCAACGGCCACGGCACGCACGTGGCCGGCACCATAGCCGGGGCGACGTACGGCGTCGCCAAGAAGGCCAAGATCGTCGCCGTCCGGGTCCTCGACGACTCCGGCTCGGGCACCACCGAGCAGGTCGTCGCCGGAATCGACTGGGTCACCGAGAACCACGAGGGCCCGTCCGTCGCCAACATGAGCCTGGGCGGCGGCGCGGACGAGGCGCTCGACGCGGCGGTCCAGAAGGCCATCGCCTCCGGGGTCACCTTCGCGGTCGCCGCGGGCAACGAGTCGAGCGACGCGGGCGAGGGGTCGCCCTCGCGCGTCCCCGAGGCCATCACGGTCGCCTCGTCCACGGTGGACGACGAGCAGTCGTCGTTCTCCAACTTCGGCCCGGTCGTGGACATCTACGCCCCGGGTTCGGACATCACCTCGTCGTGGAACGACAGCGACGACGCGTCCAACACCATCTCCGGTACGTCCATGGCGACCCCGCACGTCGTCGGTGCCGCCGCCGTCTACCTGGCGGGACACCCGGACGCCACCCCGGCGGAGGTCTCCACGGCGCTGACCGAGGGAGCCACCCCGGACGCCATCGGCAATGCCACCGAGGGCACGGCGAACAAGCTGCTGAAGGTCGTTGAGTAACACCCGCACCACCTGACCGGCGGCCACCGCGCTCTCCCCCACGGGGCGCGGCGGCCGCACGGCTCGGGAAGATCGTCCTATGGTGTGCCCATGATGATGTGTGCGGCGCGGGTGCCCGCGACCGGCCGGAGCGGTCACCGGCGGCCCGCAGCCCGGTCCCGCCCGCTGCCCGGCGGACCCGCGCGGACGGACGGAGGCGGCGCATGAGTGAACCGCCCCCCGGAGTGGCCGCGGCCGTCGAGGGCGAACTCCGCCTCCTCGACCCGGTGGTGCGTGCCTCCACCGAACTCCTCGTCCAGGTCCTGCACCCCGACTTCCACGAGGTCGACACGACCGGCCGGCGCTGGGACCGCGCGATGGTCATCACCTCGCTGATCTCCGACACGGCCCCGCGGCCCGGCCAGCTCACCGCCTCACGGATGCACGGGGTCCAGCTCGCCGACGAGCTCGTCCACATCACCTTCGACACCGAGGCCAAGGGGAAGCGGGCCCACCGCAGTTCGCTGTGGCGGCTCACCGAGTCCGGATGGCTGCTCTACTACCACCAGGCCACCCCGTTCGTCCCCGTGGAGCCCGCCGGCGGATGAGACGCCGTCAGGTACGGGTCACCCGCCGGGCCCGCGCCGTCCACCGGCCGTCCGTACGGGAGATCCGCACCGGATGCCCGAAGCAGTCACTGACCTGATCCGTGGTCAGCACCTCGTCGGCGGGACCCGAGGCGACGCACCGCCCGCCCCGCAGCAGCATCGCGTGCGTGGTGGACGCGGGCAGCTCCTCCAGATGGTGCGTGACCAGCACCGTCGCCAGCTCCGGATGCTCCTCGCGCAACGCGTCCAGGCTGTCCAGCAACTGCTCCCGGGCGGCCAGGTCGAGACCGGTGGCCGGCTCGTCGAGCAGCAGCAGCCGGGGCTCCGGCATCAGTGCGCGGGCGATGAGCGTACGGCCGCGCTCACCCTGCGAGAGCGCCGGCCAGCGCGACCCCGTCTTGCCGCCCATGCCCAGCATCTTCAGCAGCCGCTCCGCCCGGTCGCGCTGCTCCGCCCCGGGCGACCAGCGCGGCACCGGCTCGACGGAGTTCGTCAGACCCGTCAGCACCACCTCGCTCACCGTCAGCGGGGAGCGCAGCGGATGGCGCGGATTGACATGCCCCAGCAGCGTCCGCAGCTCCCGCAGATCCACCCGGCCCAGGGTGCGCCCCAGCACCTCCACCGACCCCCGGGTGGGATGGGTGACCGCGCCCAGGAGCCCGAGCAGGGTGCTCTTGCCCGCCCCGTTGGCGCCGAGCAGCGCCCAGTGCTCCCCGCCGCGCACGGTCAGCGAGACCGAGTCGAGCAGCAGGTTCCCGTCCCGGACGAGCGCGACACGGTCGGCCCGGATCACCGGCACCGGGGCCGTGGGGGCGGGCTGGGCGGGGATGGCGGTGGTACTCACGGGCGGGTGCTCTCCTTCATGCGGATGCGAGCGCCTCCAGGCGGCTCATGTCCTCGGTCGTCAGCTCGATCTCCCGCGCCCCCAGGTTCTCCGCCGGATGGGCGGGCGAACCGGTGCCCGGGGTCGGGCACAGCACGGGGGGAGCGGTGCAGCAGCCAGGCGAGGGCGATCTGCCCGCGGGTGGCACCGCGGCTCTCCGCCACGGCATCGAGGGCGGTGGCCGTGGCGCCGGTCAGGGCGCCGCCGGCCGGCGGGAACCAGGGGAGGAAGGCCGGTCCATGGGCTTCGCACACCTTCAGCACCGCGTCCGACGCGCGGTCGATGAGGTTGAAGCGGTTCTGCACCGAGGCGATCCCGGTCAGGGAGAGCGCCTGCTCCAGCTGCTCGGCGGTGAGGGTGTCCAGGCCGATGTACCGGATCTTACCTTCCCGCCGCAACGCATCCAGAGCGCCCGGCTGGTCGGCCACCGGCATCCGCGGATCCAGCCGGTGCAGCTGGTGCAGATCGATCCGGTCGGTCCGCAGCCGGCCCAGACTCGCCTCGCGCATCGCCCGGCCGGGCGCTGTCGCGTTTCTTCAAGACCGGTAGCGGCGTCCGCTCCTAGAGTGCCGTGCATGAAGACCGAGCACGCTCACATGACCGAATGCGCCGCGGAGGCGGCCCGGGTGGCCCGCGCCGTCCCGGCCGACCGGCTCGACGCACCCACCACTCCCTGCGCGGGCTGGGACGCCCGCACCCTCATCAACCACTGGGTGCTCTACACCTCCCACGGCATGGAGCACCGCGCGCTGCGCACGGAGCTGCCCGAGGAGCTCGTCGCCCGTGACTTCACCGCCGACGCCGACTGGGCCGAGCAGTACGCCGCCCAGCTGGACCGCGCCGTCGCCGCCTGGTCCGACCCGGCCGCCTGGGAGGGCACCATCGGCACCGGGGCCTCCGCCTCCCCGGCCGCGGACACCGCCGCGATGCTCATCGAGGAGACGGCGCTGCACGGCTGGGACGTGGCCCGGGCCACCGGCCAGGAGTTCCGGCTCTCCGACGCGGCGGCCGCCCACGTCCTGGCCATCGTCGAGAAGACCGCCGCGCTCTACCGGCAGTACGAGGGCTTCGCCGACGAGATCACCGTCGACGCGGGGGCGTCCGACTTCACCCGTGCCCTGGCCCTGAGCGGCCGCGACCCGCAGTGGACCGCCGGGTAGAAGTGGCCCAGTCCCGCGGGTGCCGAATGGCCCGTGGGGGTGAGCCACCGGCTGGCTAGGCTCATTTCATGACCACTCACCGCAGCCCGGGCACGGGCCGGGCCGTCGTCGACTTCTACTTCGACCCGGCCTGCCCGTTCGCCTGGATCACCTCACGCTGGATGCTGGAGGTGGAGCAGCAGCGCGACATCGAGCTCCGCTTCCACGCGATGAGCCTCTACCTGCACAACACGGGCAACGAGCTTCCCGACTGGTACCGCACCCTGGTCGACAAGTCGATCGGACCGGTGCGCGTCGCGGTCGCCGCGGCGGCCCTGCGCGGCGAGGGCGTCCTGCGCGAGCTGTACACGGCCTTCGGGACCCGCATCCACCAGCAGAAGAACGAGGACTTCGACGAGGTGATCGCCCAGGCCCTCGACGAACTCGGCCTGCCCGCCGAACTGGCCGCGGCCGCCCACGACCCGGAGTACGACGAGGCGGTACGGCGCAGCCATGACGCAGGCCGGGACCCGGCGGCCGGGGGTTACGTGGGCACGCCCACCCTGCACGTCGACGGAACGGCCTGGTTCGGCCCCGTCCTGCGGGCGGTGCCGCGCGGCGAGGAGGCGGCGCGGCTGTTCGACAGCTTCCGGGTGCTCGCCGGGTACGACGACTTCTTCGAGCTCAAGCGCACCCGCACGGGCGGTCTGGACGTCGGCTGAGCGAGAGCCCGCAGGATCCGGCCGGAGGGGCTCTACGCGCTGACCCGGGCGGGCCGGACCGCCGGGACGCGGGACTCGTCGTACCGGTCCAGCAGCAGCCGGGCCAGTTCCGGTGACGGCCCCAGCACACCGGCCAGCACGTCCGCCCCGGCCTCGGCCGCCCCCGCCGCGATGCGGTCCGGCAGGCGGCCGGGAGCGATCACGTACGGGGCGACCGCCACCCGGCGCACACCGTCGGCCCGCAGGGCCCGTACCGCGTCCTCGGTACGGGGGATGCCCCCGGGAGTAACAGCGGAGGCGAACGCAGGCCGCACGGAACACCAACCGGTGTGCCGCAGCTCCCGCGCGATTTCAGCGATCACTGCGATCGCCTCCGGGTCTGTGGAGCCCGCCGAGGCCAGGACGAGCCCGGTCGAGCTTCGGTCGCCGGGGCGGACCCCGGCCTCGTGCAGCCGCCGCTCGAGAGCGGAGTTCAGCAGCGGCGAGGGGCCCAGTACCTCGGCCTGCCGCACCCGCAGCCGCGGCAGCCGGGTCCGGGCCTCCCGCAGTACCGCCGGGATGTCGGACTTGGCGTGGAAGGCGTGGGTGAGGAGCAGCGGAAGCGCCACCACCTCACCCGCGCCCTCGGCGTCCAGCCGTTCCAGGACCCGCGGCACCGACGGTGCGTTGAAGTCCAGGAACCCGGTCTCCACCCGCAGCCCGGGCCGCAGCGCCCGGACCCGCGCGGTGAGCGCGTGCACGGTCGCGGCGTGCCGCGGATCGCGGCTGCCGTGGGCGATGACGAGAAGGACCGGAGATGTCATGGCAGTGGCTCAGTTCTTGACGAGGAGACCGCGGCTGCGCAGCACCCACCGCTCCAGGGGACTGAAGATCAGCAGATCGATCGCGATGCCGACGAACAGGATCAGGATGATGGCGAGGAAGATCCCCGGCATGTCCGCGTTGTTGCGGCCGTTCTCCAGCAACTGCCCCAGACCCAGTCCGAGTTCCGGCGACGAGGCGATGATCTCGGCCGCCATCAGCGAGCGCCAGGAGAAGGCCCAGCCCTGCTTCAGACCCGCCAGATAGCCCGGCAGGGCGGCCGGCATGACGATGAACCAGGTACCGCGCAGCCCGGTCGCGCCGAGGGTCCGGCCCGCCCGGAGGAAGAGCGGCGGGACCTGGTCGACGCCGGAGACCAGACCGTTGGCGATCGAGGGCACCGCGCCCAGCAGGATCACCGCGAACATCATCGAGTCGTTCAGGCCGAGCCAGATCACGGCCGGCGCCACCCAGGCGACGGACGGCAGGGACTGCAGCCCGGAGAGGATCGGCCCGATCGCGGCCCGGACGAACTTCACCCGGGCGACCAGCAGACCCAGCGGTGTGCCGATGGCGACCGAGAACACGAAGCCCAGCAGGCCGCGCGAGACGCTGGTCCACACCACCTCCAGCAGGGTCCCCTGGCGCCACATGTCGCCGACGCTGTCCCAGACCGCGGACGGCGAGGGCAGCTTGTAGTCGTCGGTCACCTTGGCCCAGACGAGCACCTGCCACACGACGACGACCAGGGCCACCGCCAGCACCGGCGGCAGCACCTTGCGCACCAGGACCTCGCGCACCGGGGTGCGGTGCACCTGTACGGCGTCCAGCGCGTCCAGACCGGCCTCCAGCCCGGCGAGGTCGTCCGGCTTCACCGCGTCGGGCCCGATCCCGCCGGACCCCGGTGCGTCCGACTTGATATCAGTGCTGGCCATGTCGGCGGATCTCCCCACGCAGTTGTTCGGTGATCTCGACGGACAGCTCCGCCACGGCGGTGTCCTCGATACGGCGCGGCTGCTCGATGTCGACCGTCCACTCGCGGGCGATCCGGCCGGGCCGGGACGAGAGCAGCACCACGCGCTCGGCGAGCCGTACCGCCTCGCGCACGTTGTGTGTGACGAACAGGACCGAGACGTTCGTCTCGCGCCAGATCCGGGTCAGCTCGTCGTGCAGCACGTCCCGGGTGATGGCGTCGAGGGCGGCGAACGGCTCGTCCATCAGCAGCAGTTGACTGTCCTGGGCGAGCGCGCGGGCCATCGCCACCCGCTGCCGCATGCCGCCCGAGAGCTCGTGCACCCGCTTGCCGTACGCCCCGTTCAGGCGCACCAGCTCCAGCAGGCGCTCCGCCTCCGTACGGCGTTCCGCCTTCGGCACGCCGCGCAGCCGCAGCGCCAGTTCGATGTTCTTGCCCGCGGTCAGCCACGGGAACAGGGCGTGCTCCTGGAACATCAGGGCCGGCCGCCCGCCGGGGGTCTCGATGGTCCCCCCGGTCGGGCGGTCGAGTCCGGCCACCAGGTTGAGCAGCGTCGACTTACCGCACCCGGAGGCTCCCAGGAGGGTGACGAACTCGCCCGGGGCGACGTCGAGGGTGATGTCGTCCAGGACCAGCTGCGCTCCCGTGGGTCCGGCGAAGGACTTCGAGACATGTGCGAGACGGGCGGCGTGCCCGACCTCGACACGGTCCTCGGCCTTGGTGAGGGTGTTCGCCATGGTCGTCACCTCCTGGGGTCTTCGAGCGGCTGGTTACTTGACGCCGAGACCGGCGTCGGCGACCTCGGGCTTGCCCGCGGCCTTGAGGATCTTGTTCAGCGGCTTCAGGTCGTAGATGCCCGCGAGGTCGGGCTGCTCCAGCAGACCGGCCTTCACCGCGTGCTCGGCCTGCGCGTCGAGCGTGGCGGCCAGCGGGTCGTCGGTGATCTGGATCGACTTCCAGGCCGGGTCGATGATCTCGGCGGGCAGGTCCTTGCCGGTGAGCTTCTTCAGGGCGGCGTTGGCGGAGGCCTTCGCCTTGTCCGGGTTGGCGTTGATCCACGCGTTGGTGTTCACCGAGCCGCGCAGCACCGCCTCGACGACGTCCGGGTGGTCCTTGAGGAACTTCTGCGACACGATGATGTTCGTGATCACGAACTTGTCGTCGGGCCACAGCGTCGACTCGTTCAGGAGCTCCTTGGCGCCCTCGGCGACCAGCTTGGAGGCGGTCGGCTCGGGGACCCAGGCGCCGTCGATGGAGCCGGACTTGTAGGCGTCCGGGGTCACCTTGTTGTCGGTGCGGACGACGGAGACGTCACCCTTGCCGCTCTGGGCGTCGACCTTCCAGCCCTTCTCGGAGATCCAGTTGAGGAAGGCCACGTCCTGGGTGTTGCCGAGCTGCGGGGTGGCGATCTTCTTGCCCTTGAGGTCGTCCAGGGTCTTGATCTTCTTCGGGTTGACGACGAGCTTCACGCCGCCGGAGGCCGAACCGCCGATGATCCGGAGGTTCTTGCCCTTGGACTTGGTGTAGCCGTTGATCGACGGCGAGGGGCCGATGAAGCCGATGTCGATCGAGTCGGCGTTGAGCGCCTCGATCTCGGACGGGCCCGCGTTGAACGTCGAGGTCTTGAGCTGGGTGCCGCCGAGCTCCTTCTGGAACAGACCCTCCTGGTCGCCCACGAGCGCGGTGGCGTGCGTGAGGTTCGGGAAGTACCCGATCCGCACGGTGTCGGCGGAGAGCTTCTTTCCGTCGGCGGCGGCGTTCGCCTTCTTGGCGTCGTCGTCCTTCGCGTCGGAGCCGTAGCCGCAGGCGGTGAGAGCCACGGCGAGCAGCGGCAGGGCGGCGGCAGCGGCGAGGCTGCGGCGAAGCGTGGTACGGGGGGCAGACACGGGAGGTCTTCCTCTCGGAGGCCCGGTTGTCACGTCCCTCGGTGATCCGGGGGCGCGGCCGGGAGGTCGGCAGGTCTTCGTCTGAACTGGCGGTGCAGGCGGTGCGGTTGGTGCTGCCGGGCGCGCAGGCAGTGCGCGTACGTCATCACGCACATCGCCCGACCCCGCCCTGGCCGCTGCCGAGGGCGCCGCTGCCGACGCGGCCGCCCTCCTTCGCGAAGGTCGAGAAGATGTCGATGCTCATCAGAAGTCCCACTCGGCGTCGTCGTCCGCCGGAACCTCGGCCTGCGTCACGGCGGCGAACGAGGCGCCCGCCATGCCGGCCGAGAGGGTGGTGCCGTCCGCCGGGTCGATCAGCAGGAAGGAACCGGTGCGGCGCGAGTCGGCGTACGCGTCGAGCGCGAGCGGCTCGGCGGTCCGGACCACGACCCGGCCGATGTCGTTGGCGACGAGCTGCCCGGGGGCCGGGTGCTGCGACAGGTCGTCCAGCGTCAGCCGGGACGGGATGTCCTTGACGATCGCCTTGACGGTACGGGTGGTGTGCTTGATCAGCACCCGCTGGCCCACGGTGAGCGGCCGGTCGGCGACGTGGCAGACGGTCGCCTCGACGTCCTGGGTGACCGCGGGCGCGTCGTCGGAGGGCGCGATCAGGTCGCCGCGCGAGACGTCGACGTCGTCGGCGAGCCGGACGGTCACCGACTGCGGGGCCCAGGCGATGTCCACGCTGTCGCCGAGCAGGTCGATCCCGGCGATCGTCGTCGTGCGGCCCGAGGGAAGGACGGTGACGGGCTCGCCGACCCGGAACACACCGGCGGCGATCTGGCCCGCGTAGCCGCGGTAGTCGGGGTGCTCGGCGGTCTGCGGCCGGATCACGTACTGCACGGGGAAGCGGGCGTGGCAGGCGGTGAGGTCGTGGCTGACCGGGACCGTCTCCAGGTGCTCCAGGACGGTCGGGCCGCCGTACCAGTCCATGTTCGCGGAGGGTTCCACGACGTTGTCGCCGGCCAGCGCGGAGATCGGGATCGCGGTGATCTCCGGGACGCCCAGGGAGGCCGCGTACGCGGTGAACTCCTCGGCTATGGCGGCGAACACCGGCTCCGCGTACTCGACCAGGTCCATCTTGTTCACGGCCAGCACCACGTGCGGCACGCGCAGCAGGGCGGCGACGGCGGCGTGCCGGCGGGTCTGCTCGACGACACCGTTGCGCGCGTCGACCAGGACCACGGCCAGCTCGGCCGTGGAGGCGCCCGTCACCATGTTGCGGGTGTACTGCACATGGCCCGGGGTGTCGGCCAGGATGAACCGGCGCCGGGTGGTGGCGAAGTAGCGGTAGGCGACATCGATGGTGATGCCCTGCTCGCGCTCGGCGCGCAGCCCGTCGGTCAGCAGCGCCAGGTCCGGCGCCTCCTGGCCGCGGTTGCGCGACGCGTGCTCGACGGCCTCCAGCTGGTCGGTGAGGACCGACTTGGAGTCGTGGAGCAGCCGGCCCACGAGGGTGGACTTGCCGTCGTCGACGGAGCCCGCGGTGGCGAAGCGCAGCAGGGTGGTGGTCGACAGCTGGTCGGCCAGCTGGGTCGGTGTGGTCATGTTAGAAGTACCCCTCGCGCTTGCGGTCTTCCATCGCGGCCTCGGACATCTTGTCGTCGGCGCGGGTCGCGCCCCGCTCGGTGAGCCGGGAGGCGGCGATCTCGGTGATCACGGCGTCCAGCGTGGTGGCGTCGGAGTCGACGGCGCCGGTGCAGGACATGTCGCCGACCGTGCGGTAGCGCACCTGGCGGGTCTCGACCCGCTCGTGCTCCTTGGGGCCGCCCCAGTCACCCGCGGTCAGCCACATGCCCGAGCGGTTGAAGACCTCGCGCTCATGGGCGAAGTAGATCTCCGGGAGTTCGATGCCCTCGCGCTCGATGTACTGCCACACGTCGAGCTCGGTCCAGTTGGAGATCGGGAAGACCCGGACGTGCTCACCTGCGGCGTGCCGGCCGTTGTACAGCTGCCACAGCTCGGGGCGCTGGCGGCGCGGGTCCCACTGGGAGAACTCGTCGCGCAGCGAGAACACCCTTTCCTTGGCCCGCGCCTTCTCCTCGTCGCGCCGCCCGCCGCCGAACACCGCGTCGAAACGGTGCTGCTGGATCGCCTCGGTCAGCGGCACGGTCTGCAGCGGGTTGCGGGTGCCGTCGGGGCGCTCGCGGAGCTTCCCGGCGTCGATGTACTCCTGCACGGAGGCGACGTGGAGGCGCAGCCCGTGCTCGGCGACCGTGCGGTCGCGGTACTCCAGGACCTCGGGGAAGTTGTGCCCGGTGTCCACGTGCAGCAGCGTGAACGGCACCGGCGCGGGCGCGAACGCCTTGAGCGCCAGGTGCAGCATCAGGATCGAGTCCTTGCCGCCGGAGAACAGGATCACCGGCCGCTCGAACTCCCCCGCCACCTCACGGAAGATGTGCACCGCCTCGGACTCCAGGGAGTCCAGGTGGCTGAGTGCGTACGGATTGGCGGTGCCTTCCGACACAGTCGCGACGGTCGTCACGCTGCACCCCTCTCGCTCAGCAGCGCGTACAGCTCCGCCGCGGACTCCTGCACGGTCTGCCGGTGCGACTCGATCCGCAGATCGGGCGACTCGGGGGCCTCGTAGGGGTCGTCCACCCCGGTCAGCCCGCTGATCTCGCCCGCCGCCTGCTTGGCGTAGAGCCCCTTCACATCGCGTACCGAGCACACCTCGACCGGAGTGGCGACATGCACCTCCAGATAGGCGGTGCCCTCGGCCTGGTGGCGCTTGCGGACCGCGTCGCGGCTGTCCGCGTACGGGGCGATGACCGGGACCAGCACCTTCACGCCGTTGGCCGCCAGCAGTTCGGCGACGAAGCCGATCCGCTGGACGTTGGTGTGCCGGTCCTCGCGCGAGAAGCCGAGGCCCGCGGAGAGGAACTCCCGGATCTCGTCGCCGTCCAGCACCTCCACCCGGTGGCCCTCGCCGCGCAGCCGCCCGGCGAGTTCGTACGCGATGGTGGTCTTGCCCGCGCTCGGCAGACCGGTCAGCCAGACGGTGGCTCCCGTCTCCGTCACGCTCATCGAAGTCTCCTGATCAGTCGTCATCAGTCGTGCAGCCCGCATTCGGTCTTGCCGCGCCCGGCCCAGCGTCCGGCCCGCGCGTCCTCGCCCTCCAGCACCCGCCGGGTGCAGGGGGCGCAGCCCACGGAGGCGTAACCGTCCATCAGCAGCGGGTTGGTGAGCACCCCGTGCTCCGCGACGTACGCGTCGACGTCGTCCTGGGTCCAGCGGGCGATCGGCGAGATCTTGACCTTCTGCCGCTTCTCGTCCCAGCCGACCACCGGGGTGTTCGCCCGGGTGGGGGACTCGTCGCGGCGCAGCCCGGTGGCCCAGGCCGTGTACGAGGTCAGTCCCTCCTGGAGGGGCGTGACCTTGCGCAGCTTGCAGCACAGGTCCGGGTCGCGGTCGTGCAGCTTCGGGCCGTGCTCGGCGTCCTGTTCGGCCACGGTCCGGCGCGGGGTCAGCGTGATGACGTTGACGTCCATCACCGCCTCCACCGCGTCACGGGTCCCGATCGTCTCGGGGAAGTGGTAGCCGGTGTCGAGGAAGACCACGTCCACGCCGGGCAGCGCCCGGGAGGCGAGGTGGGCGACGACGGCGTCCTCCATCGACGACGTCACGCAGAACCGCGGGCCGAAGGTGTGGGTGGCCCACTGGAGGATCTCCAGCGCGGAGGCGTCCTCCAGCTCACGGCCCGCGCGCTCGGCCAGCTCCCGGAGTTCCGCGGCGGTGAGTTCTCCGGTCTGCAGGGTGTCCGTCATATCCCGTCCCCTTCAACGTCGTTGCGCTGCAGTCCCCGGGTCAGCAGACCCAGGAACTTCAGCTGGAACGCCCGGTTGCAGGAGGCGCATTCCCAGGCCCCGTGCCCCGTCTCGTGCGGGCGCAGGTCCTCGTCGCCGCAGTAGGGGCAGTGGAACGGTGCCGCGCGCTCGCTCATGACAGCGACTCCGCACTGGCCCGGGCCGCCCAGGTCGCGAAGCGCTCGTCGCCCTCGCGCTCCTTCTGGAAGTTCCCGAGGACCCGCTCGACGTAGTCGGGCAGTTCGGCCGAAGTGACCTTCAGGCCACGGACCTTGCGGCCGAAGCCGGCCTCCAGGCCGAGCGCGCCGCCCAGGTGCACCTGGTAGCCCTCCACCTGGTTGCCCTCGCCGTCCAGCATGAGCTGGCCCTTGAGGCCGATGTCGGCGGTCTGGATACGGGCACAGGCGTTGGGGCAGCCGTTGATGTTGATGGTGAGCGGCTCGTCGAACTCCGGCATGCGGCGCTCCAGTTCGTCGATGAGCGAGGCGCCGCGCGCCTTGGTCTCGACGATCGCCAGCTTGCAGTACTCGATGCCGGTGCAGGCCATCGTGCCGCGGCGGAACGGGGACGGCTTCACCTGGAAGCCGAGCTCCTCGAGGCCGGCCACCAGGGAGTCGACCTGGTCCGGCTCCACGTCGAGGATCAGCATCTTCTGCTCGACGGTGGTGCGCAGCCGGTCCGATCCGTGCGCGGCTGCCAGATCGGCGATCTTGGTCAGGGTAGGGCCGTCGACCCGGCCGACGCGGGGCGCGAAGCCGACGTAGAGGCGGCCGTCCTGCTGCTCGTGGACGCCCACGTGGTCGCGCCAGCGGCTGCTGGGCTGCTCGGGTGCGGGGCCGTCGAGCAGCGGGCGCTTGAGGTACTCGTCCTCCAGCACCTGGCGGAACTTGGCGGGGCCCCAGTCGGCCATCAGGAACTTCAGCCGGGCACGGGTGCGCAGCCGCCGGTAGCCGTAGTCCCGGAAGATCCCGACCACGCCGGCCCAGACATCGGAGACCTCGTGCAACGGGACCCAGGCGCCGAGGCGTTCGGCGAGCCGCGGGTTGGTCGAGAGGCCGCCGCCGACCCAGAGGTCGAAGCCGGGGCCGTGCTCGGGGTGGACGACGCCGACGAAGGCGATGTCGTTGATCTCGTGGACCACGTCCTGCACGGGCGAGCCGGAGATCGCGGTCTTGAACTTGCGCGGCAGGTTGGAGAACTCCTTGCTGCCGATGTAACGGTCGTGGATCTCGTCGACCGCCGGGGTCCCGTCGATGATCTCGTCGGCGGCGATCCCCGCCACCGGGGAGCCGATGATCACTCGGGGGCAGTCGCCGCAGGCCTCCGTCGTGGACAGGCCGACGGCCTCCAGCTTCTGCCAGATGGCCGGGACGTCCTCGATGCGGATCCAGTGCAGCTGGATGTTCTGGCGGTCGGTGACGTCGGCGGTGCCCCGCGCGTAGTCCCGGGAGACCTCACCGATCGCCCGCAGCTGCGCGGCGGTCAGCCGGCCGCCGTCGATCCGGACCCGCAGCATGAAGTAGCGGTCGTCCAGCTCCTCCGGCTCCAGCACGGCGGTCTTGCCGCCGTCGATGCCGGGCTTGCGCTGGGTGTACAGCCCCCACCAGCGCATGCGTCCGCGAAGGTCGTTGGGGTCGATCGAGTCGAAGCCGCGCTTCGAGTAGATCGTCTCAATGCGCGTCCGCACGTTGAGACTGTCGTCGTCCTTCTTGAACTGCTCATTGCCGTTGAGTGGGGTGTAGTGCCCCAGGGCCCACTGACCTTCGCCACGGTGGCGTCCTGCCTTGCGGCGGGGCGTGGCGGGCGCAGGCTGTTCCGGGGTAGCGGCCATGACAGTACGTCCTTCGGGACTGCAGGAGGGCGGCTCTGAACTGCACACTCGCGTCGAGGCGCGGCGGTGCGCAGGATTTGCAGAGAAAGGGGGATCGCGGCGGTGCTGGAACTCTCAGCTCGCCGGACAGATGGCGCTGGACATGCGGCCGAGGTCGACGTGGCGTCGACTCACCAAGGCAATTCCAGTTCCAGACATGACGGAAGCGTGTCACGCGGATCTCGGGGCAGTCCACCACTATCCATGATGTGGACGAGACTGTCCCGACAGGTGAGACGATGTGGCACCCGTCACGTCGTCGACGGGTGCCGGGTTCCCCGGAAAACCGGACAACCACGTGCATTTCCAGCGCGGGATGTCCCGGATGCCTACGGAAGGAGCGTGCGTCCTGATCCGGGCCACGGACCCGGGGTGGCGACCTCGGACTCCAGCTCCGTGCGGGTGTCGAAGAGCCGGAAGCCGCGGCGCAGATAGTTGTCCATGGCGTGCGGCCCGTCCTTGGAGCAGGTGTGCACCCACACCCGCTTCGTCTCGGGCCGTTCCGGCCACCGCTCCGCCAGGTCCCAGGCGCGGGCCGTCCCGTGGGAGAGGAGATGTCCGCCGATCCGCTGTCCCCGGAAGGCCGGGATGAGGCCGAAGTACATGATCTCGACGACGCCGTCGTCCTGCGGGTCCAGCTCGATGTAGCCGGCCGGCGTCCCGTTCGCGTACGCCACCCAGGTCTCCGCACCCGGCCGGTCCAGCGCCTCCTGCCACTGCGCGTACGTCATCGGCAGCCGGTCCGTCCACTGGATGTCGCCGCCGACGGCCGTGTAGAGGAACCGGCTGAACTCGGGCAGCGGCACCTCCGACCGGACGATCCGTACGTCCCGGTCCGGTACGGCCGAGGGGCGCAGCTCGTCGGGGGAGGTCTGCTCCAGGGACCAGACGGTCACCTCGGCGGCGGTCGGGTCGGCGGGGCGCTCGGGGTTGCTCATGGCTGCCAGAAAACCATGCCCCGCTGCCCCGGCCCAACCCGGGACCGCCGAGCCGACGCCCAGGACCTGCGGGAACACCGCGGGGGAGGCGCTCCACACCGCTCAGGAGGCGTTGCGCGCCGCCACCACCACCGGGGCCTTCGACCGCGGCAGCAGATCGCCCGGGTGCTCGGGCCGGATGACCTCCACCTCGACGCCGTCGCCGAAGCGGTACGGGCGGTGCGCCAGCACCTCGGCGAGATGGCGCCGCAGCCGCGAGATCTCGGCCCGGACCGTCACCGTCCTGGTCGGGTCGCCGAACAGGTCCTCCGCCAGCTCGGACGCCGTGCGCCCCTCGCGGTGCAGGGCCAGCGCGTACAACAGCTCGGCGTGGCGGGGCGAGAGGCGCTGCGTCCACGTGCCCACCGGGCTGACCACGTTCACCGCGAGGCCGCGCGGCAGGCTCAGATCGAGCACCACCCGGCGCGGCGGGCTGTCCAGCGCACCGTCGGCCACCTGCACCAGCCAGCCGCCCGGCAGCGGCTCCACCCGGCACATCCCGAGCGAGGGCAGCCAGATCCGGCCCGGCTGCACGGACTTCGGCAGCGGCAGCCGGTCCACCGGCGGCATCCCGGTGACGGCGGCCAGCCAGCCGTTGCCGTCCACGGCCAGCGCGCGGCCGCCCAGCCTGCACAGCATCGGCGCCGCCACCGAGCGCAGCCGGTCGATGGACTGCAGATGCCGGTTGCGGATCTCGCTCTCCGCCAGCCGGGCCACCGACCCGACCAGGGCGAGCGTCGTCGGATGGAACGTGTTCGCCGGACCGCTGATGTCGACGATCCCCATCAGCCGGCCGTCCCGCGGATCGCGCACCGGGGCCGCCGCGCACGTCCAGCCGTGGAGGCTGCGCACGAAGTGCTCCGCGGAGTGGACCTGCACCGCGGCCCGGGAGGCGAGCGCCGTACCGATCGCGTTGGTGCCGGTGATCTCCTCCGACCAGGCGGCGCCCTCGGAGAGACAGATGTCGTCGGCCCTGCGCAGCACGCCCGTGTTGCCCTGGCGCCACAGCACCCGGCCGTCCACATCGGTGACGACCATGATCTGCTGCGAGGCGTCCGCGATGCTCACCAGACCGTCGCTGAGCAGCGGCATGATCTCGCCCAGCGTGGAACTCCGGCGCCGGTGCTCGATCTCCTCCAGCTCCAGCAGCACGCTCTCGGTGGACTGCTCGGGATCGATGCCGCGGCGCAGCACCCGGTCCCACGAGGCCCCGATCTCGGCCCGCGGCCTGACCGGCATCCGGTCGCCGGCCATCCTCGCCTCCCGGGCCCGGTGGAGGCGGCGCGCGGCCCGCTCGGACCCCTGGTCCGACAGCCGCATCACATCGACAGGACTTGTCTCCACGCCGGATTCCCCCTAGATGCCAGTGCCGGGCCCGTGCCAAGGGTCACCGGACCCATCCTGCCGCCGCCGAAGCCGCGGCACCGCAACTCCACACAATGGTTGCAACCCTCTGCAACTCTGGCGACAGCCCCCCGACCGTACAAGAGTGGCGCTACACCGCACGGCGGGGTTTCGGCCCCGAAGTCCGGTGTGTACAGCATGGGGGGTGGTGCCGTGTCGGCGCAGCACCACCCCCTGTTGCTGTTTCCCCCGCCGCTGCCGGTCAGCGCTCCACGGGCCGGGCCCGTGCCACGACCGATGCCAGGTCCAGGGTGTGCGGCAGCGTCCCGAAGGCCGAACCCCAGTCCCCGCCCAGCCGTGACGCGCAGAACGCGTCGGCCACCTCCGGCGGCGCCCAGCGCACCAGCAGCGAACCCTGGAGCACCAGCGCCATCCGCTCCACGAGCCGGCGGGCCCGTGCCTCGATCCCCTCCAGATCGGCGAGCTCGGTGAGCAGGTCCCTGATCGCCCGGTCGAGCCGGTGGTCGGCGCCGCGCGCCCGGCCCACCTCCTGGAGGAACGCGTTGAGCGCGAGCGGCTCGCGCTGCAGCGCCCGCAGTACGTCGAGCGCCTGGACGTTCCCCGAGCCCTCCCAGATCGAGTTGAGCGGCGCCTCGCGCAGCAGCCGCGGCATGCCCGACTCCTCCACGTAGCCGTTGCCGCCCAGGCATTCGAGCGCCTCGCCCACCAGCGGCGTGCACCGCTTCGTCACCCAGTACTTCGCCGTGGGCACCGCGATGCGCAGGAACGCCGCCTCGTTCTCGGTCCCGGCGTCGTACGCCGCCGCGAGCCGCATCGCCAGCACCGTCGCCGCCTCCGACTCCAGCGCCAGATCGGCCAGCACGTTGCGCATCAGCGGCTTGTCGGCCAGCACCCCGCCGAACGCGCTGCGGTACGTGGCGTGGTGGACCGCCTGGGCCACCGCCTGCCGCATCAGCGCCGCCGAGCCCGTCACACAGTCCAGCCGGGTCGCCGCCACCATGCCGATGACGGTGCGCACCCCGCGCCCCTCCTCACCGATGCGCCGCACCCACGTACCGTCGAACTCGACCTCGGCCGAGGCGTTGGACCGGTTGCCCAGCTTGTCCTTGAGCCGCTGGATCGCGAACACGTTGCGCGTGCCGTCCGGCAGCACCCGGGGCAGCAGGAAGCACGTCAGCCCGCCGGGGGCCTGCGCCAGCACCAGGAACCCGTCGGACATCGGCGCCGAGCAGAACCACTTGTGCCCGGTGAGCAGGTACTCGCCCTCGGCGGCCAGCGGTTCGGCCCGTGTCGTGCCGGCCCGCAGGTCCGATCCGCCCTGCTTCTCCGTCATGCCCATCCCGAGAAGGGCCCCGGCCTTCTCCGCGACCGGCCGCAGCCCCTCCTCGTACGCGTGCGAGGTCAGCAGCGGCTCCCACTCGGCGGCCACGGCCGGATCGGTGCGCAGCGCGGGCACCGCCGCGTGGGTCATCGAGAGCGGGCAGCCGTGGCCCGCCTCGGCCTGCGTCCACACCAGGAAACCGGCGGCCCGGCGCACATGGCCGCCCGGCCGGTCCCAGGCGTCGGTCAGCCCCGCGGTGACCCCGTGGCCGAGCAGCCGGTGCCAGGCCGGATGGAACTCCACCTCGTCGACGCGGTTCCCGTAGCGGTCGTGGCTGCGCAGCTTCGGCGGATTCCCGTCGGCCTGCGCCGCCCACTGGGCGGCCTGGGCGGAACCGGCGGACCGGCCGAGCTCGCCGAGCCCGTCCCGCGCCTCGTCGAGGAGGTCCGCCGGGAGGTGTCTCGCCACGGCTTCGGTGAGCACCGCGTCCGCTGCGAACACGTCGTAGCCGAGGAGCGGAGGGGCCTGGTTGGACACGGTGTGGGTGCTGGCTGCCATGCCGATACGGTAAGGACGTGCAGGCAGCAAATGAAACACCCGAGCGGCCACCGGGCCGGCTCCACCGGGCCCGAGTGCTCTACCGCAACGTGTCCAAGCGGCAGCTGGCCTGGCAGTTGCTGAAGGACACCGTCAACTCGTGCATGGAGTACCGCATTCTGGGACTCGCCGCCGAGGCGGCGTTCTTCACCCTGCTGTCCCTGCCGCCGCTCCTGCTCGGACTGATCGGCCTGCTCGGGTACGTCGACGAGTGGACCAGCACCACCACGGTCGCCTCCATCGAGCGCAACATCCTCAGCGCCGCGCAGACGGTGCTCTCCGAGCGGGGCGTCAACGACTTCGCCAAACCGCTCCTGGCGGACGTGACCACCGGGGCCCGGCCCGACGTCATCTCCATCGGTTTCGCGATCGCCCTCTGGTCCGGCTCGCGCGCGGTGAACGTCTTCATCGACACGATCACCGTGATGTACGGGCTCGACGGCCACCGCGGCATCGTGAAGACCAGGATGCTCGCGTTCCTCCTGTACGTGGTGGCGCTGCTGCTGGGTGCGGTCGTGCTGCCGCTGCTGGTCGTCGGCCCCGACCGGGTGGTGGAGTTCATCCCGTGGGGCACCGAGGTCATAAGCGTTCTGTACTGGCCGCTGGTGATCGTGCTGTCGATCGCCTTCCTGACGACGCTCTACCACGTGTCCGTCCCCGTCCGCTCGCCCTGGATCGAGGACATGCCGGGCGCGCTGATGGCGATCGCGATATGGGTGCTCGGCAGTTTCCTGCTGCGGATCTACCTCACCAGTACGGTCGAGGGGCCCACGATCTACGGATCACTGGCCGCCCCCATCGCGGTGCTGCTGTGGATCGGCATCTCCGCGTTCGCGGTGCTGGTGGGCGCCGCGGTCAACGCCGCCATCGACCGGGTGTGGCCCTCGGTGGCGACGGCCGCGGCGCGTGCGGCCACCGACCGGGTGCGCGCGGTCCAGGCGGCCGAGTTCGTGGCCCGCACCCAGGCGGAGGGCCGGTACGACGGTCCGGACGACGACATGGACGAGGGGGACAGCCCCTACATGCCGTCCGAGTTCCCGGAGCGTTGGTCGCGCTTCCTGCCGCCCGACGACGTGAAGTCCCGGCTCCAGCCGAGCCGCGAGAAGGAGACGGACAGGACGCAGCCGCCCCCCGAGTGAGGACGGCCGCCGGGTGAGGACGGCAGCGCCTTCGGCCGTCGGCGAGACTGGTGTCATGGGCGACAGGTACGAGGAGCGCACCTCACGGATCGACGGTGCGAAGGTCTGGTCCCTGACCGTGGACCCGGGGTCGGTCCACCCGGTGCTGCCCGACGGCTGCATGGATCTGCTCTGGATCGGCGGCAGGCTGCTCGTCGCGGGCCCGGACACCCACGCGGAACCCCCGTCCGGACCGGGCGGCGGCGGTACGTACACGGGCATCCGCTTCGCCCCCGGCACGGCGCCCGCCCTGCTGGGCGTACCGGCGCACGAGCTGCGGGACCGCCGGGTCGCCCTGGCCGATCTGTGGCCGGCTCCGCTGGTCCGGGAGCTCACCGAACGCGTCGCCGGGTCCGCCGACCCTGGCGCGGCGCTGGAGGACATCGCCGCGCGCCGGGCCGCGGACGCGGAACCGCCCGACCAGGCGATGCGGGCCGTCGCCGCCCAGCTGGACAGCGGCCGCTCCGTCGAGCGGACCGCGCACACGGTCGGCCTCGGCGCACGCCAGCTGCACCGCCGCTCGCTGGCCGCCTTCGGCTACGGCCCCAAGACGCTCGCCCGGGTGCTGCGGCTCCAGCGGGCGCTGGCGCTCGTCCGGTCAGGGATGCCGTACGCCGAGGCGGCGCTCGCGGCGGGCTGCGCCGACCAGGCACATCTCGCGCGCGAGATGCGGGACCTGGCGGGCACCACCCTGACCGCGTACTTCGCCGCCCCCTGAGAGCGGCCTCAGCCGGCCGGTGCGAACAGCGAGACCGCGCAGCCGTCCGGGTCGACGACCACGGCGTACCGCTGCCCCCACACCGCGTCCCACGGCTTCAGGTGGCCCCGGTACCCGGCGCCGGTCAGCTCGTCGTAGACGGCGTCGACCTCCGCCGGGCCGTCGCAGAGGAAGGCCAGCCCGAGCCGCTCCCCGCCGTTCGCCGGGGTCCACTCCGGGTCGAAGGAGCGGACGACGGCCTCGGTGTCCCAGAGCAGGCGCTGCCCGCCGGGGAGCGCCACCTCCACATGGGGGGCGGACTCCGCACCCTCGGGGATGTCGAGGCCGAGCCGCCGGTAGAAGGCGAGCGAGGCGGGCAGATCCGCCGTCGTGATCGAGATTGCGTCCATGCGTGGAGTCATGTCACGACCGTAGGCCGGGGGCGGGCCGCCGGTCTTGAACGAATCGGTCGTGTCACCCGGCGCCGCTCACACCGCGCCGTCCCCGTCACCGTCCAGGCAGTCCCCCGGCGACGTGCCCGGGTCCGTCAGGGCCAGGCCGAGGGCGGCACGCTCGGTGACCCAGCGGGTCGGGCGGTGGCGCGGGTCGCCCGTCGTGGCGTGCAGCGCCCGCTGCAGCTCCAGCATCCGGGCCGCACCGATCCGGTCGCCCCAGGCCAGTGGGCCGACCGGATAGCCGAGCCCGGTCGTGACCGCCAGGTCGATGTCGGCCGTGGCCGCCAGTCCGTGTTCCGCGATCGACGCCGAGACCGACACGATCGACGCGAGCAGCCGCTGGGCGACCGAGCCCGCGGTGTCGCGCACCACCGACACCGCGAACGGCTCACCGCCGTCCGCCGCCCTGGCCAGCACGGCGCGGGCGTCCCGCGCCGCCGCCGGCTCCGCGGCCGGGGTCACGGCCAGCACCCCGCGGCGCCCGGCCGCCGGCAACGGGTCCACCCCGAAGGTGCGCCCGGCGGGCAGCCCGTGAGCGGCGACCGCAGAGGCGACCGTGGTGCCCCAGACCGGAACCAGCACCAGAGCCCCGGCCGACGGCCGCGCCCCGGCCTCGACCGTGGCGCCCGCCGCCGTCAGCGCCTCCCGCAGCGCGGCGGCGTCGTCGTTCCCGGCCGGGGTCGCGGCGAGGACGTGCACCGGCCGGTCCGGGTCGCCGGTGACCGGGGCCTCCGGCGCGGGGCCTGCCGCCTCGGGGCCGTACCCGAACCAGCCGCGTCCCGTCTTGCGCCCGTGCAGCCCGGCGGCCACCCGGTTCGGTGTCAGGTAGGAGGGGCGGAGCCGCTCCTCGTGGCGGAAGCCCGTCCAGATCGAGTCGATGACCGCGGCGGTCACATCGAGCCCGGTGAGGTCCATCAGCTCGAACGGGCCCATGCGCAGGCCCAGTACGTCCCGGGCGATCCGGTCGATGTCCGCCGGGTCGCCGACCGTCTCCTCCAGCAGGGCGAGCGCCTCCGTCACCAGTCCGCGCCCGGCGTGGTTGACGAGGAAGCCGGGGGTGTCGGCGACCGTGACCGCGCGGTGCCCGCAGCTCTCCACGAGCGCGGTCAGCAGCGGCGGGATCTCCGGGCGGGTGGCCGCGCCGGGCACCACCTCGACGATCCGCATCAGCGGGACCGGGTTGAAGAAGTGCAGCCCGGCCAGGCGCGTCGGGTCCTTCAGCCCGGCGGCGATCCGGGTCACCGACAGCGAGGAGGTGTTGGTCGCGAAGACGGCGGTGGCGGGCAGCGCGGCCTCCAGCCGGCCGAAGACCTCCGTCTTGGTGCCGAGGTCCTCGCGCACGGCCTCGACGACCAGCTCCACGTCCGGGCCCTCGGCCCACGGGTCGTCCAGCGCGATCAGCCGGTCCCCGGCGGCGGCCGCGTCGCCGGCGGACATCCGGCCCTTCTGCACGGCCCGCTCCAGCATGGAGCGTACGAAGCCGGCCGCCTCCGTCACCGCTTCCGTCCGTACGTCGCCGAGCTCGACGGTGTGTCCGGCGGCGGCCGCCCACTGGGCGATGCCGCGGCCCATGGCTCCGGCTCCGACGATCCTGATACGCATGGCAGTTACGGCCCTTTCGAGGTGGTGGACGGACGGGTCCGGCGGACCCCGCGGACCCGGCGGACCCTGTGGTCCGTACGGATCGTGCGGGTCAGCGGAGGTACACGCGGTCCGGGTCGACATCCTCGCGCAGCAGCCGCAGTTCGTCCTCCGTCGGCGGCGGCACCTCGTCGACCGTGCCGGCGACCCGCAGGTCCCAGCCGGTGGCGGCCCGCACCTGATCGACGGTGACGCCGGGCTGGACGGCGACCAGGCGCAGCTCCTCGCCGACGCCCGCGCGGGCCATGATGCCGAGTTCGGTGATGACCCGGGTGACTCCGGCGCCCAGCGGGCGGATTCCCTCGGCGAGCGCACGGTCGGGGCCCGGGGTGGTGCAGAAGTCGAGCTCGGCGGTGAAGGAGCGCGGGTTGTGCCGGCGCATCACCACGAAGACCTCGCGGGAGTTGGCCATCACCTCGACGCCGCCGCCCGAACCGGGCAGCCGCACCGCCGGACTGTCCCAGTCACCGATGACCGAGGTGTTGAGGTTGCCCCAGCGGTCGATCTGCGCGGCGCCGAGGAAGCCGACGTCGATGTGACCGCCCTGGAGCACACAGCCGAAGAGCATCGGCATCGGGATCACCGCCTCCGCACCCGTGATCAGGACCGCGTCGGCGATGGTCTCGGGCAGCTGCGAGGGATGGGCACCGCAGACCCCGGACTCGTAGACCACCTCGATGTCGGGGGCGACCGTCAGATGGGCCAGTTCGGTGGCGAGCGTCGGCAGCCCGATCCCGGCGAACACGGTCCGGCGTGCGGCGAGTTCGCGCGAGGCGACGACGGAGAGCAGTTCGGACGAGGTGATCGTGCCCGGTGCGGTGAGGGTCATGAACCGTTCCTTCTCGTGTCCCGTGTGCGGATCGGCCGTGCGGAGCGGGGCGGAGCTCACAGCCGCCGCCCGTAGTTCACCGGCTCGCTGAGCGCCTCGCCGACGGCGAGCCCCGCCCAGAACTCCTCGCCGAGCCTGTCGACGTACTCCGCGTGGTCCGCCGTCCCCCGCACCCACTCGTCCAGCCAGTCCTGGAGCCGCTGAGGATCCTTGCTGATGTGCGACCAGGCCCGGTAGAAGGCGTTGTCCCGGTCGTAGTACCCCTGGGCGAAGGACGGATGCGCCCCGCGCGGGCAGCAGACGACCGCGTCGACCGCGTGGGCGGGGACGAGCGTGCGGTTGGGGTCGGAGCGGACCACCTCGTCGTCGACGATCTCCTCCACGACGACGACCGCTTTCTCGGCCGCGTACACCGCCTCGGCCTGGACGCCGGTCAGCCCCCACATCTGGGTGTTGCCGCTGCGGTCGGCACGCTGCGCGTGGATGATCGTCACGTCCGGATTGACGGGCGGTACGACGTAGATCTGCTCCGGTTCGCCGTCCGGGCCCGGATACGGCGAAGTGACCTTGCGCAGGTCGCTGTTGACGGACGGCAGATCGCTTCCGCCGTAGGAGCGCAGCGGGTAGAAGGGCAGCCGCTGCGAACCGGCGAGATAGCGGCAGATCATCCCGTAGTGGCTGTACTCCTCGAAGGCCAGGGGCGCGGGGTCGGCGTTCTCCACCCGGCGGCGGAGCTCCCCGAGCGAACCGGCCGATGAGTTGCCGACGAAGGAGGACACCAGCCGCGTCACACAGCCCGCGGCGATCATCTGGTCCACGACGATGTCCGCGGTCATGCGGACGACCGTGAGGTCGCGGCGGCCCTGGCGGATGATCTCGTGGCCGGCGGCGGTCGGGATGAGATGGGTGAAGCCCTCGAGGCAGACGGTGGCGCCGTCGTGGACGAAGGCGGCGATCGCCGCCTTCATCGACATCGTCTTGTCTTTCCGGTTGTCGTTCCGGTCCGTCGTGGCCACGGTGCTCCTCTGCGTGTGCGTGCGCGTCGCCCCACCGTGCCAGCGGCCATTGATTGCTGTCCAATACCAAATTAAGGTCGGATCGAGACGTCTGATTAATCAATGCTGTGACGGTGCCGTTGAAGTGCCGTTGAGAGAGAGGGGACGGGCGTGGAGCTGCGTCATCTGTCCGCGTTCGTCGCCGTGGCCGAGGAGCTGCACTTCGGCCGGGCCGCCAAGCGGCTGCAGATGGCCCAGCCGCCGCTGAGCCAGCAGATCCGCCAGCTGGAGAAGGAGCTGGGGGTCCAGCTCTTCGAACGCAACACCCGCTCGGTGCGGATGACCAGTGCGGGGGAGTCGTTCCTCCAGCCGGTCAGGACCGTGCTCGACGACCTGGACACCGCCGTGCGCGCCGCGAAGGCGGCCGGCCGCGGTGAGTACGGGCGGGTCAGCATCGGCTTCGCGGGTGCCTCCAGCCACGAGACACTGCCCCTGCTCACCCGGGCGGTGCGCGCCGCCCACCCCGCGATCGAGCTCGTCATGACGGGCCAGACCTACGCGAACGTCGCGCTCGCCCGGGTCGCGGACGGTTCGATGGACCTCGGGTTCGTCCGGCTGCCCGTGACGCAGCCGGGCGTGAGCCACCGGGTGATCGACGAGGAGGAGCTGGTGTGCGCGCTGCCCTCCGACCATCCGCTCGCCACCCGGGAGAGCGTCCCGATCGAGGTGCTGGCGGGGGAGCCGTTCGTCTCCTTTCCCGCGAACACCGGCTCCACCGTGCGGGACGCGATGGTCGGCGCCTGCGAGGCGGCCGGGTTCAATCCGCGGGTGGTGCAGGAGGCGCCCGACTCGTACACCATCCTGGCGCTGGTCGCCGCGGGTGTCGGGGTGACGCTGACCGTCACCTCCGTCCAGCACATCCAGCAGAACGGCCTCGTCTACCGGCCCCTCGTCGGACCGCCGATCAGACGGCAGGCGGCGCTCGCCTGGCGCGCCGACAACCCCTCGGCCGCCCTGCGCGCGGTCCTCGCCGTGGCGGAGGACGCGCTGCCGACGCCCCGTCCGAGGGATTGAGACGCACCACGTCTTGAATCAGGGAGAACTGGATATTGGACCGACTCAGTCGGCGGGTGCGAGGGTCGACCCACACCCTTGTCCCCTTCTGCCCTCTCCCGGAAAGGCCCCGCCGTGCCCGACCAGAACGATGTCGTGATCTGCGAACCGCTGCGCACCCCCATCGGCCGCTTCGGCGGAGCGCTCGCCGGGCAGACGCCGGCCTCCCTCGCCGCCCGCGTCATCGCCGAGATCGTCGCCCGCACGGGAATCGAGCCGGACCGGGTGGACGAGGTGATCCTCGGGCAGGCCTACCCCTCCTCCGACGCCCCCGCCATCGGCCGGGTCGCCGCGCTGGACGCCGGGCTCCCGCAGTCCGTCACCGGTGCCCAGATCGACCGCCGCTGCGGCTCCGGACTCCAGGCCGTCCTCGACGCGGCGATGCAGATCAGGGCCGGGTTCAGCGAGGTCGTGATCGCCGGCGGTGTCGACGTGATGAGCGCCGCCCCCTACTACACGCACGAGGGCCGCTGGGGCATCAAGGGCCCGGGCCTCCAGCTCCACGACTCGCTCGCCCGGGGCCGCGTCACCGCCGGCGGCGTCAACCACCCGGTCCCCGGCGGCATGATCGAGACCGCCGAGAACCTCCGCCGCGAGTACGGCATCAGCCGCGCCGACCAGGACGCCCTGGCCCTGCGCTCGCAGCAGCGCGCCGGCCGGGCGATCGCCGAGGGGCGGTACGAGGCCGAGACCGTCCCCGTCACCGTGCGCACCCGCAAGGGCGAGACGGTGGTCACCGCGGACGAGCACCCCCGTCCCGACACCACCGCCGAACAACTCGCCGCGCTCCGCCCGGTCATGGGCAAGTCCGATCCGGACGCCACGGTCACCGCGGGCAACGCCAGCGGCCAGAACGACGCGGCCGCCGCCTGCCTGGTGACCAGCGCCGCCACCGCCGAGCGCCTCGGTCTCACCCCGCTGGTCCGCCTCGTCTCCTTCGCCCGCGCCGGCGTGCCCGCCGCCACCATGGGCATCGGCCCCGTCCCCGCCACCCGTGCCGCGCTCGCCCGCGCCGGGCTGACGCTCGCCGACCTCGACCTGATCGAGCTCAACGAGGCCTTCGCCGCCCAGGTGCTGGCCTGCACCCGCGAACTGGGTCTCGGCGAGAAGGACCACGAGGAGCGGATCAACGTGAACGGCTCCGGCGTCTCCCTCGGCCACCCGGTCGGCGCCACCGGCGCCCGTATCCTCGCCTCCCTCACCAGGGAACTGCACCGCCGCGAGGCCCGCTACGGCCTGGAGACCATGTGCATCGGCGGCGGTCAGGGCCTCGCCGCCGTCTTCGAGCGCATCGCTCCCTGAGCACGTCCCTCCCATTCGCCCGGAACTCCAGCGGCGCCGCCACAGGGCGGCGCCGCCATGGGCGTATCCGGCCGCATCCTCGCCCATTGAGACGCAGAGCCTCTCACTGCACCAGTAATTCAGTATTGGACCGTTCAAGGTTCCGGCTGGCACCGTAACGCCATCAGCACCGCCGCCGTCCCCCTTCCCCACGCGGCGTGCCGGGCGTCCCGGGCGACGCCCCTCGCAGTTCCTGCCATCCGCCTGATCAACGACGTTCACGGGAGCCACCATGAGTGCGTCCACCGCCACCGCACGAGAGCGCACCAAAGCCGCCAACCGGGCCGGATTCGGAGCCTTCATCGGCTCGACGATCGAGTGGTTCGACTTCTACATCTACGGCACCGCGGCCGCGCTCGTCTTCGACAAGGTGTTCTTCCCGGAACTCGAAGGCCCCGTGGGCACCCTGGTCGCGTTCGCGACGTTCTGGGTCGGCTTCCTCGCCCGCCCCATCGGCGGCATCATCTTCGGTCACTACGGCGACCGCCTCGGCCGCAAGAAGACCCTCGTCATCACGCTGCTGATGATGGGCATCTCCACCACGGCGATCGGTCTGCTGCCGAGCTACGCCTCCATCGGGATCGCCGCCCCGATCCTGCTGGTCGCGATCCGCATGGTGCAGGGCATCGGCCTCGGCGGCGAGTGGGGCGGATCGGTCCTGATCGCCTCCGAGCACGCCCCCAAGGGCAAGTCGGTGCTGTACGGGGCGTTCGCCCAGCAGGGCTCGCCCGTCGGCAACACCCTGTCCACCCTGAGCTTCCTCGCCATCAGCCAGCTGCCCGACGCCGCGTTCGTCTCCTGGGGCTGGCGGCTGCCGTTCCTCTTCTCGGCCGCCCTCGTCATCGTCGGCCTCATCGTCCGGCTCAAGGTCGCCGAGTCCCCGGCCATGGCCGCCCTGATCAGCAAGAAGAAGGTCGTCAAGCTCCCGCTGACCGAGGTCCTGCGCACCCAGCCGATGCTCATCGTCCTCGGCATCGGCGCCTGCACCATCGGCCTGTCGGCCACCTACTTCAAGTCGACGTTCGCCCTGTCCTGGGCCACGTCCGCGCTGAGTTTCGACCGCAGTTCGTTCCTGACGATCATTCTGGTCGCCAACATCACCCAGATCGTCGTCCAGCCCTTCGGCGCCCTCATCGCCACCAGGATGAAGAGCTGGTCCCGCGCGGTCACCGTGATGCTGCTGCCGGAACTGATCCTGATGCCGGCGATGTTCCTGCTGATCCGCACCGAGAACTACGGCCTCGCGATGGTCGGCGTCGCCGTCGCGACCATCCCGCACTGCCTCTACTACGCGGCCCTCGCCGGCATGCTCGCCAGCCGCTTCCCGGCCCACCTGCGCTACACCGGCATCTCGCTGTGCTACCAGCTCTGCGGCACGCTCCTGGGCGGTACGACCCCGATCATCGGCCAGTTCCTGCTGAACCGGACCGGCTCCATCACCGCTGTCATCGCCTACGCGATCTTCCAGGTCGTCCTGACCCTGGGCTGCATGCTGCTCCTGCTCCGCCGGCCCGACCACGACGAGCAGGCGGCCGGACCGGTCGCCGCACCCCGTACCGCCCCCGTCACCGCCTGACACGTTCCCGCACACCACGACAGAAGGGCCGGCCCCCATGCCGCTGACCGTGCACGGCATCCCGGAGATCCTCGCGCTGAACGGGCGCGACCTGGGGCACTCCGACTGGAAGGAGATCACCCAGGAACTCATCGACGCGTACGCCGCCGTCTCCGGGGACCACCAGTGGATCCACACCGACGTGGAGCGCGCCGCCGCCGGCCCGTACGGACGCACCATCGCGCACGGCTACATGGTGCTGAGCTGGGGCATCCCGATGTTCGGTGAGCTGCTCCAGGTGCGCGGCGTGGGCCGGGCCCTCAACTACGGCGTCAACCGGGTCCGCTACCCGGCGCCCGTCCCCGTCGGCAGCCGGGTCCGGCTGCACGCCTCCGTCACCGGAGTCACCGGGGTCGCCCACGGCGGGGTACGGATGGACCGGTCCTTCACCTTCGAGCTGGAGGGGTCGCCGAAGCCCGCCTGCGTGGCCGAGTCGCTGACCCACTTCTACCCGTGACCCGGGGGTCGGCGCCGCATCAGGGCGAACACACCCCAGCCCAGGTACTCGCGCTGGTAGCGCACGTGCCGTGCCGGCCCTTCGGTCAGCTCCGCCCGCAGCTCGCCGGCCAGTTCGTCGCCGGGGTTCGCGTCCAGCCAGCGCCGGATGTTCAGCCACTGCGCGGCGACGTACCGGTCCCAGCCCCGCTGGTCGGCGAGCACCATCTCGACCACGTCCCAGCCCAGCCCCCCGAAGTGTTCGAGCAGTTCGGGCAGGGCGAAGTAGTCGTCCCGCGCGGTCGCGTGACAGGCCTCGACGGTCGTGAGGTCCGGCGGCTCGCGGCGCCAGTACGGCTCACCGACCAGCAGCAGGCCGCCGGGCCGCACGGAGCGCTCCAGCAGCTCGACCGTGCCCGCCACACCGCCGCCGATCCAGGTGGCGCCGACGCACGCGGCGACGTCGACGGGTGCGCCGGCGACATGACCGGACGCGTCGCCGTGCACGAAGCCGACCCGGTCCGCCACCCCCAGCTCCGCCGCCCGCTCCCGGGCGGCCGCGAGGAAGACGGTGCTGATGTCGACGCCGGTCCCGGTCGTGCCGTGATCGCGCGCCCAGGTGCAGAGCAGCTCACCGCTGCCGCAGGCCAGATCGAGGATCCGGGACCCCGGAGCCAGGCGCAGCGCCCGGCCCAGGGTGGCCAGATCCTCCTCGGTGAACGGGTTGTGCACACGGTGGCCGCTCTCGCGGACGGTGAAGTTTCGGGGAAGGTCCACGCCGGGAAGCTAGGCCGCCCGGACCCGCCCGTCCACCGGATTAACGCTCCACGGCGACGCGCTCGCCGGGCGGCGGCGCCGCCAGGTGGTCGAGCTCGCCGTCCGGGTCCGTCAGCCGGTTCAGCCGCGCCGGTACGTCGAAGCCGACCAGCAGCACCACGATCACCGTGCCCGCGAACGTCAGCACGGCGAGCGCCCGGCCCAGGTCCATCCCGGAGGCGAGATGCGCCCCGAGCACCGGGGCGACCGCCCCGCCGAGCGCGCCCACGTTGTACGTGAAGCCGAGCGCCGCACCCCGGCTCGCGGTCGGGAAGTGCCCGCCGATGTAGCGGGGGAGCAGTCCGGAGATGCCGAAGCTCGTCGCCTGGAGGAGGAAGAGCAGGATGCCCAGCAGCATCAGGTTGTTCCGCACGGCGAAGACCGGATAGACGAAGGCGAGCGAGGCCAGCAGCGTCAGCGCGTACGCCTTCTTCGTGCCGATCCGGTCGCCGAGGAACCCGGCGGTCCAGCAGCCCACCATGGTGCCGAAGCCCGCGAAGTACAGGACGTCGGTGACCTGGCCGGTGCTGTAGCCCAGCTCCGTCTTCAGATACGTGGGCAGCAGGGCCTGGATCGGCCACGAGTACAGGAACGCGAAGAACAGCGTCACGATCATCGACAGGTACAGCACCCAGCCGCGCTTCCCGCCCAGCTGCACGGCGAACGCGGCCAGCGTGAGACCGGCGATCACCGAGAGCACCGGCACCATGCCGGCGCCGCCCGGGGTGAAGACCAGGAACAGCGAGACGGTGGCGACCACGACGAGGACCGTGTTGACGGTGGCCCGGGCGGGGGTGAGGAACAGCGGCCGGAACGGATTGGGCCTGGCGCCCTTGTCCGCCACGGACTCCGTCCACTCCTCGGCCTCCGGCAGCGCGCGCCGCATCCACAGCGCGATGGCGATGGGGATGAGGCCCAGGTAGAACATCCAGCGCCAGCCGAGCGAGGGCACCACCCAGTCGTAGACCTGCGCGGCGAGCACCGAGCCGACCGAGAAGCCGGAGATCAGGAAGCCGCTGGCCCGGTTGCGCAGACCGGCGGGCCAGCTCTCCATCACGTACGTGGAACTGGCGCTGTACTCGCCGGCCATGCCCATTCCGATGGCCAGCCGGGCGGCGAACAGGCTGTGGTAGTCCCATGCGAAACCGCAGGCGAACGTACCCGCGGAGTACAGCAGGATGCTCAGCACCATGGAGAGCTTGCGGCCGTACCGGTCGCCGATGGCGCCGAGCACGGCCCCGCCCAGCCAGCGGGTGATGAACGCGCCGGAGATCAGGCTGGCCGCCTGCACCGTGCTGAGCCCGAAGTCGTCACTGATCTCGGTCAGCACGAGGGTGATCAGCACGAAGTCGAAGCCGTCGAGGACATAGCCGATCCAGGCGGCGAAGAACGACTTCCACTGGGTGCGGCTCACCTGGCGGTACCAGGGGAGCGTGGGGGGTGTTGTGGTCTGCACGGTGACTCCAGGATGCGGGACGGCGCTCGTCCTTGAACAGCCGTCCCGCGTGGTGGGGGCAGGTCAGGTCCGGGTGATGCGCGCGACGAACCGGGCGGTCAGGGCCGTGGGGGCGGTGATGGCGGTGCCGACGACGACGCTGTGGGCGCCGCGGGCCAGGGCCTCGGCCGCTTCCTCGGGGGTGTTGATACGGCCTTCGGCGACCACCGGCACGTCGATCGCGGCGGCGAGTTCCGAGACCAGACCGAGATCGGGGCCGGTCTGCTCCGGTGTGCCGGGAACGTAGCCGGACAGCGTCGTGGAGACGAAGTCCGCCCCGAGCCCGGCCGCCGTGACGCCCTCGGCGAGGGTGGAGACGTCGGCCATGACGAGGGCGCCGGCCGCGTGGACCGCCTCGACGAGCTCGGCGAACGTCGAGCCGTCGGGGCGCGGCCGGTCGGTGGCGTCCGCGGCGACGACCGCGGCGCCCGCCGCGGCCACGGCCAGGGCGTGCCGGACGGTCGGCGTGATGTAGACCCCGGTGTCGCCGTCCTTCCACAGCCCGATGACCGGCAGGCCGACGGCGGCGGTGATCGCGGCGACGACCTCGGGCTCGTTGGCCCGGATCGCGGCGCCGCCCCCGGCGACCGCCGAGAGCGCGAGCCGGACCAGCGTGGACGTCTCGCGCATCGGATCACCCGGAGGTGCCTGACAGGACACGATCAGCTTGCCCTGGAGTGCGGTGGCCAGTTCCTGCGCGCTCATCGGAGAGCTCCCGGGTGGTGGAGGGGAAGGGTGGTGGTGAGGGCGGCCGCGCCGAGCACGGCCGCGTCGTGGCCGAGCAGCGGCGGCCGGGGGACGAGCCCGCGCAGCGGACCCATCAGTTCGGCGGCGAAGGCGGCCCGCAGGGCGTCCTCGTACAGCGTGCCGATGCGCGGGACCCCGCCGCCGACGACGACCCGGTCCGGGCCGAGCGCGTTGGCGAGCCCGCCGAGTACGTGCCCGGCGGCGGCCGCGCCCGTGGTGATGGCGGTGACGGCGTGGGAGTCGCCCTGCGCGGCGCGCGCGGCGACGGTCTCCAGCCGGTCCACGGGGGCTCCGGTCAGCCGTTCGTAGTGGGCGGCGATCCCGGGCCCGGACGCGATGACCTCCAGATGGCCGGTGGACCCGCAGGTGCAGGGCAGCCCGGCCGCCTCGGGGCTGGGCACATGGCCCAGGTGCCCGGCGATCCCTGCCGAGCCGTGCAGCATCCGTCCGTCGGCGGCGAGCGCGCCGCCGACTCCGGTGCCGATGGCCGCGAAGAGCAGCGAGCCGTGGCCGCCGGTCGACGCGTTCAGTGCGGCCAGTTCCGGTCCGGCGGTGGCGCGGACGTCGTTGTCGCAGGCCACCGCGTATCCGGTCCGGTCGGCGAGGCCGGCGCCCAGCCGGGTGCCCGCCCAGCCGCTGAGGGAGTCGGTGGCGCTGGTGACCATGCCGCTGCGGGGGTCGATCACCCCGGCCGCCGCGATGCCGAGCAGGGCGGCGGCGCGGTCCGGGTCGACCGCGGCGGCGGCCGCGGCGAGCGCGTCGAGGACCGCCGCCGCGCCCTCCCGGGCCGGTGTGGGACGGCTGTGCCGCGCCAGGACCGTACCGTCCGCCGCGAGCAGGGCGGCGGCGATCTTCGTGCCGCCGAGGTCGAGGCCGACGACGGGCCGCCCGGCCGGCGCCGGCGTTGCCGCGGTGGTCATCGGACCGGCGGCAGACCGGCGTCGCGCAGCCGTCCGGAGACGAGCGCGACGGATTCGGCGGAGAGCTGGATCTGCGGGAACGCGGTGTCGCCGCATTCGATGACGCCGAGCAGCCGGAGCGCCGCCTTGAACGAGCCGAGCGCCGATGAGCTGCGGCCCATGTCCGCCTCCGGGCCGGCGTCGACCATGGCGAACAGCTCGATGAGCCGCTCCTGCTCCTTCGCGGCGAGGGTCCAGTCGCCGGCGCGCGCGGCCTCGTAGAGCCGGACGTAGGCGGCCGGGTCCACGTTGCCGATGCCGGGGACGACACCGTCGGCGCCGGCCAGCAGGGCCGCGTCCACGGTCAGTTCGGAGCCGGTGAGGATGCTGAAGTCCGGGACCGGACCGTGCGCGCGGCCCTCGCGGCCGCCGAGCTCGACGACGAGCCGGCGCAGCCCGCCCTCGTCGCCGCTGCTGTCCTTGAGCCCGGCCAGGGTGCCGTCCTCGGCGAGCTCGCGGACCAGGGCGCCGGAGAGCTTGCTGTGCACGGCGACCGGGATGTCGTACGCGAACAGCGGCAGCTCCACCTCGGCGCGCAGCCGGCGGAAGTGCCCGGCGATCTCCCTGGCGTGGGTGCGGGTGTAGAACGGCGCGGTCGCGACCAGCGCGTCGGCGCCCAGCTCGGCGGCCGACCTGGCGTGCTCGACGACCCGGGCCGTGGTGGTGTCGATGACACCGGCCAGGACGGGGACGCGGCCGTCGGTCGCGTTGACGACGGTCTCCAGGACCGTGGCGCGCTGCTCGTCGGTGAGGTAGGCGACCTCACTGGTGGACCCGAGCGCGAAGAGCCCGTGCACGCCCCCGCCGATGAGGTGCTCGACGAGCCGGACGAGGGACGCGGTGTCGACCTCGCCGCGCGGGTCGAGCGGAGTGCAGACCGGCGGGACGACGCCGTGCAGGGGTGCGGTCAGAGACATGGTGAAGGGCTCCAGCTGATCGGGACACCGATCCGTGGCCTGAGCGGCTACCCGGATCGAGACGTGAGACGTAAGATGTCCTATGTCTGGCTTCACCTTAAACAGATGCTCCTGCGAACGGTCAAGGGGCAACGGCACCTCAGGAGGACGTTGTGGCGCGGCCCACCATGGCTCAGGACATCGAGCGCCGGATCAAGGAACTGATCCTGGAACGACGGCTGGCACCGGGCGACGCCCTGCCCACCGAGACCGAGCTGATGGACCTCTTCGAGTCCGGCCGGGTGTCGGTCCGCGAGGCCCTCAAATCGCTCCAGGCGGTCAACGTCGTCGAGATCCGCCGGGGGTACGGCACCTTCGTCGGCTCGCTTTCGCTGTCACCGTTCGCCGAGGGCCTCGCCTTCCGCGCGGCCGTCCGCCACCGCCAGGGCCTGCCCGGGCTCGCGGAGCTGATGAAGGTGCGGGAGGCGCTGGAGGCGGGGCTCGTCGGTGCCGTCGTGGCCGGCGTCCCGGACGAGGACCTCGACGTGCTGCACGCCCTGGTCGCCACGATGGAGGAGGAGGCCGGGACCGGCCGGGTGGCCCGCGCCACCGACCGGGCCTTCCACCTCGCGCTCTACGCCTCGCTCGACAACCACCTGCTCAGCGAGGTGCTCGACGCGTTCTGGGCCGCCATGGACCGGGTGCGCGAGGACTTCGACGACGGCCACCAGGACCCGGCCGTCACCTGCGCCCAGCACCGCGAGATCGTCGAGGCGGTCGCGGCGGGGGACGGCGAGCGCGCGGTACGGGCGATGCGCACCCACTTCGACGGCATCCGCACCCGGCTGGCCCAGGAGGGCTCCGCCGCGTACGCCCACTGACCCGCGGCCGGGCCCGTCAGCGCCGCGTGCCCCCGTACAGATAACTGGCGGCGCCGTCCAGGGTGGCCCGGCACCAGGACTCCACCTCCGGGGCGTCCATCGCCGCCCAGTCCGGGGTCCGCTCCACCATGGCGTGCCCCAGCCGGCGGCCCAGGGCGACCAGCCGGGTGCCCTCGGCCGACCGTTCGTCGGCGTACCGGCCGAGCGCCTCGTCCGCGGACGACGACGCGCGCAGCACCCGCTCCAGACAGAGCGCGTCCTGCAAGGCCTTCGTCGCGCCGCTCGCGGTGTGCGGACGGGTGATGCTCGCCGCGTCGCCCGCCAGCAGGAACGGCGGCTCCGCGACCCGGGGCACCTGGACGTCGGCGACGTCGTGGCAGGCCAGGGAGGTGTGCTCGCCCCGGCCGACGATGCCGGCCCAGTCCGCCGGGAAGTGCTCATCGGCGATGCGCCGCACGTACTCCTCGCGCGGGCCGGTCCACGACGCCGGGGGCGGCGGAGCGTAGACGGCGTAGGCCAGCAGCCGGGACCCCGGCGCCGCCCCCGGAATCAGGTAGAACACCCCGTGCCCGCCCCGGAACCCCAGCGTGATCCAGGAGGAGCGCACCAGTTCCAGCTGGTGCGGGCTGCCCGCGAACGCGTCGAGCGGGAGGGTGCCGCGCCACACCGCGTATCCCGCCGGAACCGGCAGCGCCCCCGGCGCGACGGCCGCCCTGGTGACCGAGCGCGGGCCGTCCGCCCCGACGACGATGTCGTACCGCTCCTGCGAGTCCGCCGTACGGATCACCGCGCCGCCCTCCGGATGGCGCAGCACCTCGGTGACGGGCCGCCCCCGGTGATAGCGCGCGGCGCCGGCGTTGGCCCGCAGCGTGCGCCACAGCAGACCCCAGTGACAGGGCGTCACCGCGCTCTCCTGCCGCGCCAGTTCCCGCGCCCGGTGCTGCCCGGGCCGGCGGGTGAGCCAGACCCGCGAGGACACCGGGGCCGTCTCCATGCCGGCGTCCAGATAGCCGGCCGCGACCAGTTCCCGGTGCAGGGGCGGCGGGATGACGATGCCGAACCCCCGGTCCTCCAGCGCCGCTTCGCTCCGCTCGTGGACCGTGACCTCGGCCCCGGCCCTGATTCCGGCGATCGCCATGGCGCAGCCGGCGACACTCCCGCCGACCACCCCGATGCGTAAGCCCGCTCCCGCCACGTCCGCCCCCGCCCTCGCCAAGCCCAGTGTGCGTCGCCCCATTGAACGGTCGCGCGACGGCGTACGTCCAACCGCCGGGCGGCGGTTGGACGCAACACCCCTCGAACCGGTTACGGGGTGACGGTCACCGTCGTGCTGCCCGATGCCTGTTTGCCGTCCGCCCGGTAGACGGCGGTGAGCGCGGCGCTCCCCGACGCGCCCGCGGGCACGGTGACCGGGACCCTGACGTTGGCGCCCTCACCGGGCTTCATCGCGGGGATCGCGGTCCGCGTGGCCGTCCAGCCGCTCGGCACGGTGAGATCGACGGTGCCCGCGCTGCGGCGCACGTCCATCCGGTTGACGACCCGGACGGTGACCTCGGCGCTCGTCCCCGCCCTGAGCGTCGCGGGCGGGGTGAGGGTGACGTCGGCGCAGGTGCCGCCGAGCCACTTCAAGTCGAACGAGGAGTACGTGATGTGCGTGTAGTCGGCGCGCTCGTACAGCAGGCCGAGCCGGCCGTCCGGCAGCCGGGTGAGCGTCGAGTAGGCCGCGGCGCCCGCGTCCACGACCTTCCTGATCGGCCAGGTCCTCCCGTTGTCGCAGGACATCTTGACGGTGAGGTTGCGGCGTGACGCGGTGTCCTCGGTGTTGCTGAACAGCAGCCAGGAGGACTGCGGGTTCGAGGCCGGGGCGTCCGGGGCGTAGCGCATGACCGAGGCGTTGTTCGCCGGGTCGGGCAGCTCGGTGTCCTGGACGAACGGGGTGTAGGTGACCCCGCCGTCCGTGGAGTACGCGATCGTCCGGTACGGCGCCGAGCGGTTGTTGAGCATGACCGTGCCGTCGTTCAGCTCCACGGTCTTGTTCTCGTCGCCGCCGGGTCCGACCGGTGTGCCCGTCTTCCAGGTCGCGCCGTGGTCGTCGCTGTAGGCGCTGACCGCGTAGTTCGCCCCGTTGTCGCGGATGGCGTACTGCTGGATCAGCCGGCCCTTGTGCGCCCCGTTGCGCAGCTGGATGCCCTCACCGGACGCCGCGAACATGCCGCCCCAGGCGGGGTTCTTGATCTGCTTCGTGATCCGGCGGTGGGTCCAGGTCAGCCCGTCGTCGTCGGAGTAGCTGTAGTCGGCCTGAAGGACGTTCGGGTCGGACTCGTCGTTGCCGGTGGCCGAGCCGAAGAAGCCCTGGTTCACCCCGGCCGCGTAGAACAGGAAGATCCGGCCGGTCGTCCGGTCGACGAGCAGGCTCGGGTCGCCGTACCCCTGCGGCGCGGAGTCCTTGCGGACCACCTGCTGCGCCTGCCAGGTCGTACCGCCGTCGGTGCTGCGGCGCAGCACGATGCCGATGTTGGAGGGCAGGTCGGCCAGGGTGGGGCGGGCGTCGTAGGCGGCCAGCACGGTGCCCCTGACCGAGGTGGTCAGGGCCGGGATGCGGTAGTGCGGGGAGCCGGCCCCGTCGACCGTCAGGTCCTGGGAGGTGAGCGTGCCGGGGGTGGGTGCCGCCGCCTGTGCGGTGCCGGTGGTGGCGACCACCAGCAGGGCGGCGCCGAGCAGGGCGACAGGGACTGTTCGCTGCATGGACGATCTCTCTTCTCGGAAGGGGGTGGGTGCTTCGCGAAGGGTGGGAGACAGGGGGGAGGGGCCGGGGCTACGGGATGCGCAGGGAGCAGACCCGGCTGCTCGCGTCGAAGATCCGCAGATCCTTGATCATTCTGAGGACGATGCGGTGATGCCCGTGCTGGTCGGGGTGGAGCCCGTCGCTGAGCAGGGTCAGCGGGACCTGGCCGCCGTTTCCGGCCAGCCAGTCGTTGTAGTGGTCGACGAAGACGGCGTTCTCCTGCGCCGCGACCTCGCCCATGACCCGCGCGTACTGCGAGAGGTTGACCCGGCCCGGCCACTTCGCCGGGTCGACCGGATTGGGTGACTGGAGCACCGGCACGGGGGAGCCGGGCAGGGCCCGTACCGAGCGCACGAGGGAGACCAGGTTGGCGCGGTAGACGTCGGGGCCGAGGCCGGACGTCGCGATGTCGTTCGTACCGATCATGAGCGAGACGACGTCCGGCGAGAACGCGGTGACGCGCTCGCCGAACCGCGCGACGAGTTCGGCGCTGGTCGCACCGCTCACCCCGGAATCGACCACGAAATCGCGGTTCTTCGGCTTGCCCAGCTCCCAGCGGACCCGCTCCGTCCAGTGCTCCGGGTAGCTGCGCCAGCCGTTGGTGTGCAGGGCGCCGTGCGTGATGCTGTCGCCGGTGACGACCCAGGTCGCCGGAGTGCCGCTGTTCAGGACCGTGGAGATCCGGCCCAGGTCGGCGAGGTCGGGGCGGGGGCTCTGCGCGACCAGTTCGGCCTCGCTCAGCACCCGGTCCCAGACCGCGGCCCGCTCGATGGTGCCGGTGCAGAACCACTCACCCCCCGGATGGTCGCTGTCGGTGTTGCGCCCCAGGGCGAGGGCGGCCGGCCTGGAGACACTGCCGAAGAAGGCGTGCTGCGCCGTCTCGAAGACCGTGCGCCCGCCGGCGTGCAGCCTGGTCCCCGAGGCGTCGACGGTGACGGCGACGGTGTGCCGCAGCCCGTCGTCGTAGCGTGTCCGGGTCATGACATTGATGAGGACCGCGCCGTTCTCCCGTACGGAGAACTGAAGGGCGCCGCCGCTCAGGTTCAGGGTGATGTTGGAGGAGGGGACGGCGGGGTCCGAGGCGCTGATCAGCGTCATCGCCTCGTTGTGACTGGTGGTGCGGAAGGTGACGACGATGGTTCCCGCGGTGAGCGGGGCGAGTAGGCCGGCCCGGTCCGACAGGTCGACGTACTCGGTGCCGTCCAGGTCCACGGGGGTGTCGTGGTCCAGGACGGGGCCGCTTCCCGGTGCGGCTGCGAAGGCGGGGCCGCCGAGCCGGGTGCTCAGCGCTGCCGCGCCTGCGGCAAGAAGCATGGATCGTCTGCGCACGGAAGGTGCCTCCGGTCAGGAGTGGCCGGCCTGCCCCGACGGCAGGCCTGCGAACAGGGAGTGCACCCAGGCCAGTTGCTCCCGCTGCTGGTACTCGGCGCCGCCCTCGTGCCCGTTGAACGCGTAGACCGTGACGTCCTTGGGCCCGGCGTAGCCGTTGTAGGCGGTGAAGCAGGTGGAGGGCGGGCAGATGTCGTCCATCATCGCGATGGAGAACAGTGCGGGAGCCGTGGCCCGGGTGGCGTGCAGCGCCGCGTCGAAGTACGCCAGCGTGGCGAAAACGGACTCCGTGCGGTCGCGGTGGAGGTTGAGGTACGCGGCGATCTCGGTGAACGGCGGACGGCCCGAGATCTCGGCCCCGCGGCGGAAGTTGCAGAGGAACGGCACATCCGGCATCACGCCGGCCAGCCCGGGGACCAGCCCCGAGACCGCCAGCGCGATCCCGCCGCCCTGGCTGACACCGGTCACCACGATCCGGTCCGGATCGATCTCCGGGTGGCTGCGCGCGGCGTCGACGCACCGCACCGCGTCGGTGAACAGCCGCCGGTAGTAGTACGTTTCGGGGCTCTCGATGCCCCGGGTGAGGAAGCCCGGTACGACTCCGGGCGCGCCGCCGTCCGGATCGGCGGTGTCGCCGCCGGCCGCCGACCAGCCCTGCCCGCGGGTGTCCATCAGCAGGTGCGCGTACCCGGCCGACGCCCAGAGCAGGTTCTCGTGCGCCAGACCCCGGCCGCGGCCGTACCCCAGGAACTCCACGACACAGCCGAGCGGCCGGTCCGCCCCGGCCGGCATCCGCAGCCAGCCGCGCACCGGCTGCCCGCCGAAGCCGGGAACCGTCACGTCGTACGTACGGATCCGGGCGAGCCCGTTCTCCACCGCGGTGAACACGGGCTTGTCCGACGCGCAGGACCGGGCCTCGTCCAGGGTCCGCGACCAGAACACGTCGAAGTCCGCGGGAACGGGCAGCGTCGGCCGGTAGTCGCGGCAGTCCGCGAGCGAGAGGTCCGTCAACGGCATGGAGGTGCCCTCCTGGGGGCGCGGCGGGAAGTGCCGGGTGCGAGGTGACGCACCGGTCAGCGGGATGCACCGGGCATCGAGGTGATGCACCGGTCATCAGACGGATGACGTCAGATGTCCTGTCGGCACACGGACCCTAGGCACCCCTGGCGGGGGCCGTCAAGGGTCCGCCGGGCCGGTTCCGCCGCTCCCGGGCGGCCGGGGCGGGAGGTTCAGCCCCGGGCGCGGGCCTCGGAGATCCGCCGCCTGACCGGGGCGTAGTGCTCGCCGAGCGCCTTGATGAACCCGGCGATGTCGTCGGCCCGGGCGGCGTCCACGATGTTCTGGTGGGCCGCGATCGTCGCCGTCTCGTCGGCGTGCGTGAATCCGTCCAGGTGCGGCGCGACGATCGCGTACACGTCCCAGAACGCCATCGACAGCTGGCCGATGAGGTCGTTGCCGAGCGGGGCGACGAGCAGGGCGTGGAAGGCGCGGTCCGCGTCGACGAAACCGTGGCCCTCCTGGGCCCCGGTCTCGCGCATGGTGGCCACCAGGCCGTCCAGGGCGTCCAGCTGGTCCGGGGTGAGCGTCGAGACGATCCGGTCGGCCATCCCGCGCTCGAAGAGCTCGCGCACGTCGACCAGGTCGGCCATCACCTGGAAGTCGTCGTCGGGGGAGAGCAGTCCGCGGAAGGTGAGGCTCTCCACCAGTGCGGACAGGCTCAGCCGGCCCACGTAGGTGCCGTGTCCGTGACGGACCTCGACGATGTCCAGCGCGTTGAGGATCTTGACGGCCTCGCGGACGCTGGAACGGCTGGCGCCCAGTGCCTCGCACAGGGCGGGCTCGGTGGGCAGCGGGTCACCGGGACGAAGCCGTTCTTCGAGGATGTACCGCTTGATGCCGTCGACGACTTCCTGCCGGAGCAGCTGCCGGCCGGGCCTCGTTCCGGACATATGTGAACTCCCCACCTCTTGACCCCTCTCGATTGTCAAGCTACGTTCCCACGCTATCAAGGCATCAGACATCTGACGTCTGATGCTTCAGGTTCCGCGGTCCCCGTGAATCTGAGCCAAACCCCCCGGCTTTACCCACGACGCCCCACCTCAAGTCCCTGGAGGACCCGTGCCCGAGCTGAGATCAGCCGGTGTCGAGCGCCGCACCTTCCTGCGTTACACCAGTGCCGTCGGTGCAGCGGCCGCCATCACCGCGGGCCTCTCCGCGTGCGGCGGACCGTCCTCGACCACCAACGGCTCGACGGACAAGGGCGGCGACAGCGGTCTCATCGAGGCCGGCCTGTCCTACCCGCTGTCGACCGGCTTCGACCCGATGATCACCTCGGGCGCGACCCCGTACGCCGCCAATATGCACATCTTCGAGGGGCTGGTGGATCTCGATCCGGCAACACTCGTGGCGCGGCCCGCGCTCGCCACCGGGATGCCGGAGAAGATCAACGCCACGACGTACCGTGCCACGCTGCGCAAGGGCGCGACCTTCCACGACGGATCCGCCGTCACCGCCGACGACGTCGTGTTCAGCTTCGAACGCATCCTGGACCCTGAGAACGCCTCCCTGATGGCACAGTTCGTGCCCTTCATCGACACCGTGAAGGCCGTCGACGCCGGCACGGTGGAGTTCAAGCTCAAGTACCCCTTCGCGCTCTTCCCGTCCCGCATCGCCGTGGCCCGGATCGTGCCGAAGAAGATCGTCGAGGCGGACGTCAAGGGATTCGACGCCAGGCCCGTCGGCTCCGGACCGTACAAGTTCGTCTCCGCGACCCGCGAGGACAAGATCGTCTTCGAGAAGTGGGACAAGTACAACGGCGCGCACCCCGCCAAGGCCAAGCAGATGATCTGGCGCCTGATATCCGACCAGTCGGCCCGCGTCAGCGCCATGCAGTCCGGCCGCGTCCAGGCCATCGAGGACGTCCCGTACATCGATGTGAAGGGGCTCTCCGGCACGGCGAAGACCGAGTCCGTGCAGTCCTTCGGCCTGCTCTTCCTGATGTTCAACACCGCCGACAAGCGGTTCGCCGACAAGCGGGTCCGCCAGGCGCTGCACTACGCGCTGGACACCGAGAAGATCATCAAGACCGCCATGGTCGGGAACGCGACGGCCGCCACCGGTTACGTCCCCCCGACGCACCCCGACTACCACAAGGCCGCCACCGTCTACACCCACGACGTGGCCAAGGCGAAGCAGCTGCTCGCCGAAGCGGGCGTGCGGAACCTCAGGTTCACCGTACTGACCACCGACACCGGCTGGGTCAAGGACATCGCCCCGCTCATCAAGGAGAGCTGGGCCGCCGCCGGCATCGAGGCCACCCTCGGCATCGCCCAGTCCGCCGCCCAGTACGCCAAGGTCGACAGCGGGGACTTCGAGGTCCTCGTCGCCCCCGGCGACCCCTCCGTCTTCGGCAACGACGTGGACCTGCTGATGCGCTGGTTCTACTACGGCTTCTGGCCGGAGAAGCGCTACGGCTGGTCCGGGTCCGCCGAGTACAAGCAGGTCAAGCAGCTGCTCGACAAGGCAGCCCGGGCCGGCGACGAGGCGGCCCGCAAGGAACTGTGGGGACGGATCACCGACCTCGTCGCCGACGAGGTCCCGCTCTACCCGATCCTCCACCGCAAGCTGCCCACCGCCTGGAACGAGAAGGGCCTGACCGGCTTCAAGCCGCTGCCCACCACCGGCCTGTCCTTCCTCGACGTCAGCCGCGCCTGACCGGACCGTGGGCAGCCGCCCGCACCGGCCGCCCACGGCCAGGCCGCGACCCGGCCGCCCCGGTCCCCGCACCGGAGCCCCCGCCGCGCGCCCGACAACCCGGTCCGGGACACCGCACACCCCGGGTGCCCCGGACCGGACGACCGCCCAACCGCAAGGAACCCGACGATGGTTGCTTTTCTCCGGCTCGCGCTGCGCCGCGTCGCGATGATGCCGGTGATGATCCTCGGTATCGCGCTGCTCGTCTTCGTGGTGCTGCAGTTCTCGCCGGTCGACCCGGCCTTCAACGCGCTCGGGGACAGCGCGACACCTGAAGCACGGGAGGCCTTCGCGGAGGCCAACGGGCTCAACGACCCGCTGCCCGTCCGCTACTTCCACTTCCTCGGCCGGCTGCTCCACTTCGATCTCGGGTCGACCGTGCCGCCGAGCCAGCCCGTGACCGACCGGATCACCGCCGCCTTCCCGCTCACCCTTCAGCTCACCGTCCTCGGGCTCGTCATCGCCATCGTCCTCGCCGTCATCGGCGGCGTCCTCGGCGCGATGTACCGCGACCGCTGGCCCGACCAGCTCTTCCGGGTGCTCTCCATGGCCGGGGTCGCCGTCCCATCGTTCTGGCTCGGCGTCCTGCTCATCCAGCAGTTCGCACTGAACACCCAGCTCTTCCCGACCGGCGGCTACACCAACATCGCCGACTCGTTCAGCGGCTGGCTCCGCACGATGATCCTGCCCGCGGTGTCCCTCGCGGTGCCCGTCGCCGCGTCACTCGCCCGCCTCATCCGCACCGCGATGGTCACCGAACTCGACCGGGACTACGTCCGCACCGCCCAGGGCAACGGCCTGCCCGTCCTCCTGGTCATCCGCTCGGTACTGCGCAACGCACTCGTCACCCCGCTCACCGTGCTCGGGGTCAAGGTCGGCTACCTGCTCAGCGGCGCCGTCGTCATCGAAGCGATCTTCGACCTGCCCGGCATGGGCAAGCTCATCCTCGAAGGTGTCACCGGAGGCGACGTCGCCCTGGTCCAGGGCACCGTACTGACCATCGCCATCGCGTTCCTGGTGGTCAACGTCATCGTCGACCTGCTCTACCTGCTGGTCAACCCGCGCATCAGGACGGTGTGACATGTTCGCCACGGGCCGTCTGGCCACCAAACTCTCCCGACCGGGCGTCGCCTTCCGCGCCCTCCCGGCAACCTCCCGCGTCGCCCTCGGCGTCCTGATCGTCGTCGTCCTCGGCGCCGTACTCGCCCCGCTGCTCACCCAGGACCCGCTCGCCACCGGCAACCCCGTACAGGCCCCGAGCGGCGCGCACTGGTTCGGCACCGACCGCGCGGGCCGCGACGTGTTCGCCCGCGTCGTGCACGGCTCGCGCTACTCTCTGGTCATCGGCCTCGGCGCCACCGCCTGCGCCCTGGTCGCCGGGTCCCTGCTCGGCTCGCTCGCCGCCACCTCGCGCAAACTCGGCGACGAGTCCGTCATGCGCACCCTCGACGTCGTCATGTCGTTCCCGCCGATCGCGCTCGCGGCCGTCCTCGTCGCCGTGTTCGGCACCAGCCTCCCGGTGATCATCTTCACCATCGCCTTCGTGTACACCCCCTCGCTGGCCCGCGTCGTGCGCGCCAACGTGCTCTCGCAGTACGGAGAGGACTACGTCGCCGCCGAGAAGGTCATCGGCGCGCGGCGCGGCTACATCGTGCTCCGGCACGTCGCCGTCAACTGCATGGCCCCGGTCATGGTCTTCGCGACCGTCATGGTCGCCGAGGCCATCATCTTCGAGGCCAGCCTCTCCTTCATCGGCGCCGGCGTGCAGGACCCCGACCCCAGCTGGGGCAGCGTGCTCGCCTACGGCCGGCAGATCCTCCTGGCGGGCGGCTGGTGGGCGACCTTCTTCCCCGGTCTCGCCCTGCTGATCACGGTCCTCGCGCTCAACATCCTCTCCGAAGGCCTCACCGACGCCTCCGCTGCGCCCAGGAACCCCCGAGCCGCGGCCGGTCCCGCGACCGCCACCGCACCGGACCCGGTCGAGGCCGCCGCCACCGTCGACATCGACGCGGCCCTCTCCCGGCTCGCCGCGCACATCAACGCCACCGAGCCCGCCATCACCCCGGTCCGCGCCGACGCCGGCGAACTCCTCGTCGTCCGCGACCTGGCCATCCGCTTCCCCGACCGCTACGGCGACATCCCCGTCGTGGACCGGCTGAACCTCACCGTCCGCGAGGGCGAGACCCTCGGCCTGGTCGGCGAGTCCGGCTGCGGCAAGTCCATCACCAGCCTTGCCGTCATGGGCCTCCTCGCCCGCAACGCCGAGGTCAGCGGCGAGATCCTCTACCGCGGCCGGGACCTGCTGAAGCTGCCGCCCAAGGAACGCCGCGCCCTGATGGGCCCCGAGATCGCGATGGTCTACCAGGACGCGCTCTCCTCCCTCAACCCCTCCGTGCTCGTCGGCACCCAGCTCAGGCAGCTCACCTCGCGCGGCGGTACGAAGACGCCGGCCGAACTCCTGGAACTGGTCGGCCTCGCACCCGAACGCACCCTGCGCAGCTACCCGCACGAGCTCTCCGGCGGCCAGCGCCAGCGCGTGCTCATCGCGATGGCCCTGTCCCGCAGCCCCCGCCTGCTCATCGCGGACGAGCCGACCACCGCACTCGACGTCACCGTCCAGGCCCAGGTCGTCGAACTCCTCATCGGGCTCCGCGACGAACTCGGCTTCGCCATGGTGCTGGTCTCGCACGACCTCGCCCTGGTCGGCGACCTCTCGCACCGGGTCGCCGTCATGTACGCGGGACGGCTCGCCGAGGCCGGCGACACCCGGGAGGTCCTCACCGACCCCGCCCACCACTACAGCCGCGGACTCCTCGGCTCCGTCGTCTCCCTGGAGGCCGGCGCCCAGCGGCTCCACCAGATCCGCGGCGTCGTCCCCGCTCCCCAGGGCTTCGGCGCCGGATGCCGGTTCGCGGGCCGCTGCGGCGCGGCGACCGAGCTCTGCCGCACCACCACCCCCGCACTCACCGGGCGCGGCAGCGCGTTGGATCACGGCTTCGCCTGCCACCACCCGGCCGGTGCCGCCGCGAAGAAGCTGGAAGGGAGCGCCCTGTGATCAGGCTCAACGGCGTGCACGTACGCCACAAGGCACGCAGCGGAGGCCTGTTCAGGCGCGACGCCGTCCACGCGCTCACCGACGCCACGCTGGAGGTCGGGCGCGGCGAGATCGTCGGTCTGGTCGGCGAGTCGGGCTGCGGCAAGTCGACCCTGGCCCGGGTGCTGACCGGACTGCAGAAGCCCACCGAGGGCGAGGTCCTCTTCCACGGGCGCGACCTGTGGGGGATGACGGGTGCCGAGCGGCGCGGCGGCTTCGGCTCCGCCGTCGGCGTCGTCTTCCAGGACCCGTCCACCGCGCTCAACCCGAGGCTCACGGTCCGCCAGATCCTGCGCGACCCGCTCGACGTGCACCGCCGCGGCACCCGGGAGGAGCGCGAGGCCCGGGTCGAGGAACTCCTCGACCTGGTCGGCCTCCCCGGCCACACCCTGGCCGCACTGCCCGGACAGCTCTCCGGCGGCCAGCGCCAGCGCGTCGCCATCGCCCGTGCCCTGGCCCTCGAACCGGAGCTGATCGTCGCCGACGAACCCACCTCCGCGCTCGACGTCTCGGTCCGCGCCCAGGTGCTGAACCTCCTCGTCGACCTGCGCGAACGCCTCGGCCTCGGGATGGTGTTCATCTCGCACGACATCCAGACCGTGCGCTATCTCGCCGACCGCATCGCCGTCCTCTACCTCGGCCGCATCGTCGAGGAAGGGCGCGCGGCCGACGTCGCGGGCGCCCCCTCGCACCCGTACACCGAGGCACTGCTCTCCGCGACGCCCAGCCTGATGGAGACGACCCGGCGCATCGTGCTCACCGGCCCGGTGCCCTCCGCCACCGAGCCGCCGCCCGGCTGCCCGTTCAGCACCCGCTGCTGGAAGGCCGACGCCGAGTGCTCCACGGTCTTCCCCGCGGAGACCATCGGGTCCGGCGAGCACCGCTGGCACTGCGTCCACCCCCAGACCACCGCGTCCCCCTCCGGGGACCCGACCCCCGTACCGTCCGCAAGGAGCACCGCATGACCGCCCGAACCCCCCGCTACTCGGGAGTGATCCCGCCCGTCGTCACTCCGCTCACCGCGGACGGCGAGCTCGACCGCCCGTCCCTGGAGCGGGTCGTGGGGCATCTCCTCGACGGCGGTGTCAGCGGGCTCTTCGCCCTAGGCAGCTCCGGCGAGACCGCCTATCTGACGCCGGGACAGCAGGACGACGTCATCGAGGTCATCACGGCCGCGGCCGCCGGCCAGGTGCCGGTCCTCGTCGGCGCGATCGAGACCACCACCAACCGGGCCGTCGAGCGCGCGAACCGGGCCGCCGAACTCGGCGCGGACGCCGTCGTCGTCACGGCGCCCTTCTACACCCGCACCCACGACCTGGAGATCGACCGGCACTTCAGGGACATCGCCGCCGCCGTGGACCTGCCGCTGCTGGCGTACGACGTGCCGGTCTGCGTGCACAGCAAGCTCGACCCGGAACTGCTGCTGCCGCTCGCCGCCGACGGTGTGCTGGCCGGTGTGAAGGACTCCAGCGGCGACGACGGATCGTTCCGCCGGCTGGTCATCGGCGCCCGGGAGCTGCCGGACTTCTCCGTCCTCACCGGCCATGAGCTGGTCGTCGACGCGATGATGCTGGGCGGCGCCGACGGATCGGTCCCGGGTCTCGGGAACGTCGACCCGCACGGGTACGTACGCCTGCACGAGGCGGCGGTGCGCGGTGACTGGGCGGCGGCCAGGGCCGAACAGGACCGTCTCGTCGCGCTCTTCGACATCATCCGCGCCGCCCGCCCCGGCACCGCGTCCGCCACTGCGGCCGGACTCGGCGCGTTCAAGACCGCGCTGATGCTGCGCGGGATCATCACCACCAACGTGATGAGCCCGCCGATGCGCCGGCTGGACGCGGCGGAGACCGCGGCCGTCGCCGGCTGCCTGGAGCGCGCCGGTCTCTCCACCGTCTGAGCGGCGCGGACACCGCGCAACGAGAAGGTCCGGCCGACAGCCTGGGGCTGTCCGGCCGGACCTTCCTGCGCGTGGGGGAGCGTCAGCTCTGGGAGGCGCGGCTGCGGCGCATGAGCAGACCGCCACCGAGGACCAGGGCGGCGCTGGCGCCACCGGCGATGCCGAGGTTGTCATTGGCGCCGGTGTGCGCCATCTGCGGCGGCTTGTGGTGCTTCGACGGCGTGTGGTGCCAGGTGTGCGTCGGCGGGTTGTGCGGGTGCCAGGTGTGCGTCGGCGGGTTGTGCGTGGGCGGGTTGTGGGTCGGGGGGTTGTGGGTGGGCGGGTTGTGGTGGTGGCTGGGCGGGCAGTTGTGGTCGTGGTGGTGCTTCGGGGGCTTCGGCGGCTTCGGCGGGTTGTGGTGGTGCCCGGGCGGGCACGCGCACTCGTGCTCGTGCTCGTGGTGGTGCTTCGGCGGCTTGTGCGTCTTCGGCGGCTTGTGGTGGTGCGGGGGCTTCGGGGTGTCGCCACCACCCGACTCGTTCTCGCACTCGTTGCCGAACGCCGGGTTCAGCGCACCGACCACGTTGACCGTGTTGCCACAGACGTTGACCGGGACGTCGACCGGCGCCTGGATCAGGTTGCCCGACAGCACGCCGGGGGAGTTGGCGGCGACACCGTCGGCGTCCGCGCCCTGGGCGTCGCCGGCCGCGGCGTCACCGCCCTCGTTCTCGCACTCGTTGCCGAACGCCGGGTTCAGCGCACCGATCACGTTGACCGTGTTGCCGCACAGGTTGACGGGAATGTGCACCGGGACCTGGACGGCGTTGCCCGAACCCACCCCGGGCGAACCGACAGCTGCACCGTCGGCCGAGGCGTCGGCGAACGCGTAACCGCCGGAGGCGGTCAGGATGCCTGACGCCGCCGCCATGACGAGCACGCTTTTACTCAAGGCTTTTCGCATGGGTTGCCCTTTCCTAGGACATTTCGCGCGGGCGGTGTTGACCCGCAGTTCATTCATCAGGCGGTGCAGTAACCGGCGGGTCTGCCGGCGCATGTGGCGGCGTCCCGTCGGGGCGAGCTTGACGAACCCATAACGACGCCCGCGTGGGAGGGAAACGTGAAACCAGTGAATTTCCTGTGACCACCCGGACGGACTACGCAAATGCGTTCGCCCGGTGCCTCCGTACGGTATTCCGCGGCCTCTTTCGCACGGCTGTCCGCGCATCCGCGGCATTCGGGTGAATGGAGATAACCAAACGTCCGGAAGCGAGTTGGTCAGTGCGCTCCGGTACGGGGCATCCAGTACGAGAAGGGTTCATCGTGATCAAGAAGGTCCTGGCTACGGGTGCCGTTGCCGCCTCCATCCTCGGTCTCGGCGCCACGCAGGCGATGGCCATCGGCAACGACGGCGGCACGACCTCCGTCAACGGCAACGGTGCTTCGCAGTCGTTCGGCAACGCCGAGACGCACGGCGACGGCAGCCCGCAGTTCGGTCTGGTCCAGGGTTCGCTGAACAAGCCCTGCATCGGCCTGCCGGCCAAGGCCAACGTCGGTTCGCTGATCGGTCTCATCCCGATCGCGGTCCAGGACGTCAACGTCCTGTCCTCCCCGCAGAACCAGCAGTGCACCGAGAACTCCACCCAGGCCAAGGGTGACGAGCCGCTGTCGCACATCCTGGACGGCATTCCGGTTCTCTCCGGTAACGGTGCCGGCAACAGCTGATCCAGCTGTCACCAGGCCCGGGCCGCCGGCGTTCCTCCTCCGTGCGGCCCGGGCCTGCTGCTGTCCTCGGCAGTGACGCCGGGTGACCCGAACTGCATCATTCGGGCGGATTCCCGGAAATCTCTTCATTGAAGAGTTTCGCTTACCGCCCGAAATCGTTACGAATTACAGCGGCGGAGTTACGAGTGATCAGGACCGCGCTCGTGCGGCACGAAAGTCGTGGCCGCTCCGGACTCCGTCGAAGAAAGGGTTGAAAGTGAAGTACACCAAGATCGCCGCCGTCGCCGCCGGAACCCTCATGGCGATGGGTGCCGCTGTCCCGGCCTTCGCCGACTCCGGCGCCGAGGGCGCTGCCCTGAACTCCCCGGGCGTGCTGTCCGGCAACCTCGTCCAGGTCCCGGTCCACGTTCCGGTCAACGTCTGCGGCAACACCGTGAACGTCATCGGCCTGCTGAACCCGGCCTTCGGCAACACCTGCGTCAACGCCTGATTCGCGCGCGCCGAATCCGTTCGGCACTGGTCTGCCCCGGATCGCTTCATGCGATCCGGGGCTTTCCTCTTTCCTGTGTTCCGTTCCGGGAGTTCGCAGCCCTCCTCGATGCGGCGGAGCGTGGAGACGCATTCCACCGGCCCGGGGCGCGGTGCGCCGGCGGCTGGGGGCAGACATCCGGGCGGGCGCGCGGAACGGAGTAACGACAGTGCACCACCGAATGACGCCCGCTGTCCCCCCTCTTACCCGAACCAGTGATTAGTCATGCAATCTTCCGTAGTCACGGGAAGTGGCCGGGGCAGGCGGTCCCGAGAAAAGCGGACCGGCGCAGTTGCCCGGCCGCAATCGGCTCGTTGTCCAAGGTGAAAGCGGCAGAAGTCACAGCTAAAGAAGGCTGGTGCGGCGCGGGGACGCGACCGAAACGGATGCCGCTGCAGAAGGGAACCCGAAAGTGAAGTACGCGAAGACAGCTGCGTTTGTCGCCGGTTCCGTGGTTGCTCTCGGAACGGCTGCTCCCGCCTTCGCCGTTACCAACGCCACGGCCCCCAGCTTCAGCCTCGACGGCGGTGTCAACCAGGTGGTTGCCGCGGCCCCGCAGGCCGTCGACCCGGTCGTCGACACCGTGGGCGGTGCCGCCGAATCGCTGCAGAAGGACGGCACCGTCACCAAGGTCGCCGGTCAGGCGACCGGTGCGGCCAAGGGTGCGGCCCCGCTCGTGGGCGGCCTTCCGCTCGGCGGCTGATCCGGCCGCCACGGCGGTTCCCGTCCCTCCCCGGGACATGCGCATTTCTCCGGTGCCGCGTCATTCCGTAAGCGCACGGATTGCGAAAGCACCGTTCGAGTGAAGCGCCACAACCATTTCCGTCACCGAGAGTTGATCAGGTCGCTCCGGACAGGCGGGCATACAGAAATCCCCAGAAGGGCTTTTTTCATGATCAAGAAGATTATGGCCTCGGCGGCCGTCGCCGCTTCCCTCGTCGGCGTCTCCGCCGCTGTCGCCCCCGCGGCCATGGCGATCGGGAACGACCAGGGCACCACCTCGGTCAACGGCAACGGCGCCGTGCAGTCCTACGGCAACTCCGCCACCCACGGCGACTGGAGCCCGCAGTTCGCGCTCATCCAGGGCTCGCTCAACAAGCCCTGCATCGCCCTGCCGGCCAAGGCCAACATCGGTTCGCTGATCGGTGCCGTCCCGATCGCGGTCCAGGACATCAACGTCCTGTCGTCGCCGCAGAACCAGCAGTGCACCGAGAACTCCACCCAGGCCAAGGGCGACGAGGCCCTCTCGCACATCCTGGACGACATCCCGGTCCTGTCCGGCAACGGTGTCGCCAACGACTAGTCGTACCCGTAGCCCGCAGTTCCTGGATCGCCCGTGGGGCCGACCCGTCCTCGTGGCAGCCGGATTTCCGGCCGCCCGGACGCGTCGGCCCCGCGTCGTGTCCGGGGACGCGACCGGTGGCTCCCCCGGACGGGCGGCCCCGTTGCGCCGGTTGCCGTAGTGGCGGCAGGGGCTTCCACCCGCACCGGGTAAGGGCTTCTCATGGACCAGTACGACAGTCAGCGACGGCGGGACCCGCACCGGCACCCGCAGGACGGCACACCGATCTACGACCGGCTCCTCGCGGAGTGGCGGGCGGCCCGCGACGACGCCGTACCGGACGAGCCCGCGCCGCCCGCCGCCGGCGGACTCGTCCCCGGAGCGCGCACCTCGGGCGAGAGCGGCCGGGGTTGACGGCGAGACGTCGAACTTACGCCGGATCGAACCCATTTGAGTGGAACCGCGGAACCGAAGCCTCGGTATGAGGTTGATCAGTACGTTCCAGAACGGAACGCTCCGAAAGGTGAAGCGTGATGAAGAAGATGATGGCCGGCGCGGCATTTGCCGTGTCCCTGGTCGGCCTGTCCGCCGCCGCGGCCCCCTCGGCCATGGCGATCGGCAACGACGAGGGAACCACGTCGGTCAACGGCAACGGTGCCGTGGACTCGTTCGGCAACAGCGTGACCCGGGGCGACGGCAGCCCGCAGGTGCAGCTCGTCCAGGGCTCGCTGAACAAGCTCTGCGTCGGCGCCCCGGTCAAGGCCAACGCCGGTTCGCTCGTGGGCATCCTGGTGCCCGTCGCGGTCCAGGACATCAACGTCCTGCACTCGCCGCAGAACCAGCAGTGCGCCGACAACTCCACCCAGGCCAAGGGCGACGAGGCCCTCTCGCACCTGGTCGAGGACATCCCGGTCCTCTCCGGGAACGGCATCGGCAACAACTGAACCGGCGCACACGCCGAGTCAGCACACACCGCGGGCGGTCCGGGAAGTCCCGGGCCGCCCGCGGCGCGTGGCCGGGGCGGCCGGACGCACGGATGCCCACCGCTCCGCGGGGGAGCGGTGGGCATCCGTGCGCCGTGGCTCCTCAGCCCAGGCTGCGTACCGGAAGGACGCAGTGGGCGGAGGTCGCGATGACGTCCGGGTCGCCCGCGAACGCCCGCAGGGTGTCCTCGTCGACCGGGAGCCCCGGGGCGCCCTGCGGCCACGGGCGGGTGGCGAACATGACGTGCACCTCGCCCTGCGCGGTGGCGGCGGCCAGCCACTCGGGGGGCACGGGGTACTGCGCCGAGAAGTGAGGGACGGTCAGCACGGCCTGGCCTGCCTGGACGAGGAGCTTCACCGGCAGACCCGGCGTCTCGTCGGCGCGCACCGGGCCGCCGCTGACGGGGAGTCCGCAGCGCTCCAGGGCGATGTGCATGGCGCTCTCGCCGGTCGCCGGTCCTTCCGAGCCGTCGCCCAGTGAGTAGACGAGCAGGAAGGCGACGTCCTCCCCGTTGTGGGGGTGTTCGCCGCTCCAGCCGATGAGGGTGAGCGTGCCCAACTGGGCCCGGGTGTACGTGCCGGAGGCTGTCTGGGGGGAGGTCATGTCCGGCACCCTAACCGTCCGCGACCGGTCGATCTCCATGCGTATCACCCGATCGGGGGAGACTCGTGATATCCCGGGCCCATGAGCGGGCCGATGCCCGGCCCACATCCCTGCGCCGCACCGGAACGGACGGCCGGAATTAATCGGTTGACGCCACCGGGCCACCGCGAGCTATCGTGTGCGGCGAGACGGACGGCGGAACAGACCGCCGGTGCCGGACCGTGCGTGAACCCGGAGGTGAGGACATTGATGACTGTCGCCGCGATGGGCGCTGCCCACAAGCCGAAGAGCATCGATTCCACCCCCGTGGCCGCCGGCTGACCGACCTCAGTACCTCCGCGCCGCAGTGCGCACTGCCGGGGCCACCCTGTGAAGGGTTTCCCTTGTCTGTCCCGTCCTCCTCTTCCTCCACTTCTCTCTCCACCACTCTTCAGGGCTCCTCGACGTCGCACCCCCTGTCCGCCTACGGCTGGGACGACGCCTGGGCCGCCGAGTTCGCCCCGTACGCCGAGCAGGGGCTGCTGCCGGGACGTGTGGTGCGCGTCGACCGCGGACAGTGCGACATCGTCACCCCGCACGGCACGGTCCGCGCGGACACCGCGTTCGTCGTGCCCCGTGACCCGATGCGGATCGTCTGCACCGGCGACTGGGCGGCCGTCGACCCCGACGGCGACCCGCAGTTCGTCCGTACGCTGCTGCCGCGGCGCACGGCCTTCGTCCGCTCCACCTCGTCCAAGCGCTCCGAGGGCCAGGTACTCGCCACCAACGTCGACCACATCGCTATTTGTGTCTCCCTGGCGGTCGAACTCGACCTGGGGCGGGTGGAGCGCTTCCTGGCGCTGGCCATGTCCAGCACCGGCGGTGACGCGCTGCTCCGCGACGGGGCGGCGGACGGTGACGGGGCCGCAGAGACCCTCGTCGTCCTGACCAAGGCCGACCTGGTCCCTGACCCCGCCACCCTCGCCCACCTCGTCGAGGACATCGAACGGCTCGCGCCCGGTGTGCAGGTGCTGCCCGTCAGCTCCGCCACCGGCGAGGGAGTCGACGTGTTCGCCGCCATCGTCTCCGGCGGTACGAGCGTGCTCCTCGGCGCGTCCGGCGCGGGCAAGTCCACCCTCGCCAACACCCTTCTCGGCCACGACGCGATGGAGGTGCAGGCCGCCCGTGACGTCGACGGGAAGGGCCGGCACACCACCACGACCCGCAACCTCCTCGTCCTGCCGTCCGGCGGGGTCCTCATCGACACCCCGGGACTGCGCGGGGTCGGCCTGTGGGACGCGGAGACGGGCGTGGGCCAGGTCTTCTCGGAGATCGAGGAACTGGCCGGCCGGTGCCGGTTCCACGACTGTGCCCACGAGGCCGAACCGGGCTGCGCGGTCCTCGCCGCGATCGAGGACGGATCGCTGCCCGAGCGGCGCTTCGACAGCTACCGCAAGCTGCTGCGCGAGAACCAGCGCATCGTCGCCAAGACCGATGCCCGGGTCCGCTCGGAGATTCTCCGCGACTGGAAGCGCAAGGGCGCCGAGGGCCGGGCCGCCATGGACGCGAAGCGCGGCCGGGCCCGGTAGCCGCGGACCCCGTGGTCGGCGTCCGAAAACCGCGAGTCCCGCGGTGCGCGAAGGCGCACACTGGACGATGTGATGGACGAAGAGACCAGGTACGAGGCGGTGAGCAGCCGCGACGCGCGTTTCGACGGGGAGTTCTTCTTCGCCGTCGAGACGACCGGCATCTACTGCCGGCCGAGCTGCCCCGCCGTCACCCCCAAGCGGAAGAACGTCCGCTTCTACCCGACCGCGGCCGCCGCCCAGGGCAACGGCTTCCGGGCGTGCCGACGCTGCCGCCCGGACGCCGTGCCCGGCTCCGCGGACTGGAACATCCGGGCCGACGTCGTCGGCCGCGCCATGCGCATGATCGGCGACGGGGTGGTGGACCGGGAAGGCGTCCCCGGCCTCGCCCACCGGCTCGGCTACAGCACACGGCAGGTCCAGCGGCAGCTCAACGCCGAGCTGGGCGCCGGACCCGTCGCCCTGGCCCGCGCCCAGCGCGCGCACACGGCACGGGTCCTGCTCCAGACCACCGCGCTGCCCGTCACCGAAATTGCCTTCGCGGCCGGATTCGCCAGCCTCAGGCAGTTCAACGACACGGTGCGCCAGATCTACGCCCGCACCCCGAGCGCGCTGCGGACCGAGGCGGGTACCGGGCTCGGCGCGGCGGTCCGGGAGGCGCGCACCACGGGCATCCCGCTCCGGCTCGCGCACCGGGGGCCGTACGCCGCCCGCGAGGTCTTCGACCTGCTGGCGGCCGAGACGGTCGACCGGATCGAGGAGGTCAGCGGGGAGCCCGGCGGCCGGACCTACCGCCGCACCCTGCGCCTGCCGCACGGCACCGGCATCGCCGCGGTGGACGAGCGCTCCGCCGGCGCCTGGCTGGAGGCCCGTATCCACCTCACCGACCTGCGCGATCTGACGACCGCGGTGCAACGGCTGCGCCGGCTGTTCGACCTGGACGCCGATCCGTACGCCGTGGACGAGCTGCTGGCGGCCGATCCGCTGCTCGCACCCGGCGTCGCCGCCCGCCCCGGGCTGCGCTCGCCCGGCACGGCCGACCCCGAGGAGTTCGCCGTCCGGGCGCTGCTGGGCCCGGTGGCGGCCGGCGAGCTGGTCGAGGAGTACGGGAAGGTGCTCGACGTGCCCTGCGGCGGGCTCACCCATGTGTTCCCCGAGCCGGGCGTCCTGGCCGGTGCGGTGTCGGACCCCCCGCTGCGGGCCCTCGCCGCCGCGCTCGCCGACGGTGCCGTACGGCTGGACGCGGGCGCCGACCGGGACGAGGCCGGACAGGCGCTGCTGCGGCTGCCCGGCCTCGCCCCCGCCACGGCGGCGCTGATCCGGATGCGGGCCCTGGGCGACCCCGATGTGGACCCGTACGGCACGCCCGGGTCGGACCGGTGGCGGCCCTGGCGCTCCTACGGTGTGCGCCGTGCGGAGCTCCTGGGCAAGGCGTCGGTCTGAGCCTCAGGCGGGCAGGCCCCAGCTCGGCGCGGGCGCGTTCGCGGCGACCGGGCGGACGGTGAGGTCGGGGCGGTCGCCCGCCGCGGTGATCAGCGCCGATTCGCCCTTGCGCAGCCGGATGCGTACCGCACCGCCGGTCAGCTCCTCGTGCGCGAGGGGACGGCCGCGGCCGTCCCGCACCTCGACGCGGCCCTCGATGCCGTGCCGTACGACGCAGGGCGCGCCCGCCTCGCTGCGCAGCCGCACCCAGCGGGTCCGGCCGCCTTCCCGCACCGCGCTCAGCAGGAAGGCTCCCTGGGTCCTGAAGTCGTGGACGGTCAGGTCCTGCCAGGCGGCGGGCAGTGCCGGGAAGACCCTGATGGTGTCGCCCCAGGACTGGCAGACCATGTCGTGGAGCGACTGGGCGGCCGACAGCGGGGTCTCGATGACCGGGCCGGACTCCTTGTACATGGTGTTGGCCTGGATGAACCGGCTCATCAGCTGTCCCAGGTACCCGAGCGCGTCCTCGCCCTTGCCGAGGAGCGCGGACATCGAGGCGGCGCCCGTGAAGGTGTAGCCCTGCAGTGCGCCCTCGAAGCCGACCCAGTGGGCGAGGGACTTCTCGATCAGGGCGCGTTCGGTGTCCGTCGCGCCGGTGACCTCGTACAGCGGGTAGACGGCGAGCATGTGCGAGTAGTGGCGGTGGGACTGCGCGAACGGCACCCCGGCACCGATCATGTAGCCGTTCTCGTCGACCGGGTAGGGGGCCAGCCGGGCCAGCACCTCCTGCCAGCGGGCGGTCAGCGGGTCGTGGACGCCCAGTTCCGCGGCCGATTCGAGCAGCGTGCGGCAGCCCCAGCGCAGCAGCATCAGGTCGTAGTTGCAGTCGCGGGCGTTGACGCCGTACTCGGGCGAGAAGGTCGCCGGGAGGTGCAGCTTTCCGTCGGCGCCCGGGGCGAGGAAGTGCAGGTAGTAGTTGACGGCCTTGCGCAGCAGCGGGAACAGCGTGTCGCGCAGGACGGACCGGTCCATCGTGTGGCGGTAGGAGAGCCAGACGTTGTGCAGGGCCCAGGTCAGGTTGCCGACCTCGGGGGTGGGCGGGTCCTGGCCGGGGATGCCGACGCCGTAGCCGCCGTCGGCGACCGCGGCGCCGTTGACCAGCTGCGGGTCGGTGGTGCGGGGGATGCCCGCGGAGTCGGCCCGGTAGGGGGCGGCGACCTCGCGGGAGAGCTGGTCGCGGAACTCGCTCAGGGCCCGGGTGACGGCGTCGAGCTCCAGGTGGTTGGAGCCGTGGATCAGCCAGTACTCCAGCTGCACGTTGAGGTTCCACCAGGTGTTGGGCCACGGGGTGGGCTCCAGCCAGGGGCCCGACGTGGCCATCACGGGGGCGTCCTTGCGCGCCGCCGAAGCGGTCTTGTAGAGCTGGATCCAGTAGAAGCGCTGCAGCCGGGCGTCGGGCAGCGACAGGAAGCTCTTGCGGTAGAAGCGGTCCCACCAGGCGCGGTGCGGGGCGGCCAGCAGCGTGTACGGGAGGGCCGAGGCGGCGGTGACCGTACGCAGGGCGCGGTCGCGGGCGGTGTTCTTCGGGTGGGAGTGCGCGACCGTCACGTACAGGGTGCGGGCGGCGCCCCGTGACCGTTCGCGCCAGGCGGTGACGTGCTGCCCGCCGCCCAGCAGCGACTGCACGGCCGCGGACGTGCCGCCGTGCTCCTCGACGGCGGCCGGGGGATTGCCCGTGTAGCCGTCCGGCAGCGGCTTGAAGGCGGCCCGGGGGCTGATCGCCTCCGCCGGATGGAAGACCCAGCGGGCGTCCTTCTCGCCGGCGCTCGGGGTCACCTCGACGGCGAGCACGTCGCCGGTGGACTGCACGAACGCGCGGAGCGCGAGGGTGCCCGCGGTGGTGGTGACGGTGCCCGTCAGCTCGGCGGTGTGCAGCCGCATCCGCCAGTCGACGCCGGTGATCGTCCCGGCCGGTTCGAGGGTGAAGTGGCCGATCGGGAGCCGGGCGAGGCCGAAGAGGGAGCCGTACTCGGGGCGGTGGTCCTGGACCTCGGAGTGCTGGACGTTGAAGCGGATCGCGCTGGTCTCGGCGCCGGGCTCCGCGTAGATCCCGGAGCCGAGCCGGCCGTTGCCCAGATAGGGGCCCTCGTACCAGGTCCTCGGCAGCTTCTGCCAGTGCAGGTCGGCGTCGTCGAGGACGGTGTTCCAGCTGTCCGCGGGGGTGTGCACGGCCACGGGGGCGGTGGCGGGCGCGGCGGCCGCCTGGGCGGGGACCGCCGCGCCGCCCGCCACGAGGGCGCCGCCGATGGCGGTCCCGGTGGCGAGAACGGTTCTGCGGGAAGGGGCGGGCGACGAGGGATCGGTCCGGGGTGAGGAGAGGGGATCCGGTGCTGTGGGCAAGGAAACTCCTGGCGACTCGTACGCAAGCGGGCGCATTGATTCATCCGAGCTATCTCCTCACGGAACGTAGACTTGAGCCTTCTGTGCGTCAATAGACCGTGAGAGATCCGATGTGTTTCCCGCTATGTGATCGGGCTCCGCCCATGTGACAGCTGCGGGGCGGTGTCAGCCCCAGATCACGGCGCCCAGCCACGCCCCCGTCACCAGCAGACAGGCGAACAGTTCGACGAGCACGGAGTAACCGGTCGCCCGCATCACCGAGCGGACGGACGCCCAGCCCGCCCCGCGGCTCCCCAGCCGCAGCCGCTCCGCCCCGTAGATCACGCCCACGTACCCGGCGATCGCGCCGACCACCGGAACCACGAAGAACCCCGCGATCGCGCCGGCCCCGCCGAGCATCAGCGTCCGCCGTGGCGCCCCGGACTCACGCGGCCGGCGCGGCGGCAGGAGCGGTTTCAGTGCCTGGTTCAGGAGCAGCAGCGCCGTCGAGCCGATGAGGACGCCCCAGGCGGCCGGTGTCATGTCCGTCAGCGCCCACCACAGGACGGCCGCCCAGACGATCGCCTGTCCGGGCACACCGGGCACCAGCACACCGATCAGGCCGAGCAGCATGACCAGTCCGACGGCGACGAGCTGCCACACACTCATCTGACCAGCCTGCCGGAGTCCGGCCGGTCCCGCCCGTCGTCACCCCTCACCACCGGAGCCGTCGGCGCAGCTCAGGGGCGTGACGGAGGCGATGCGGGACCGCTCAGGGGCGCGCCTGGCGGGACACCCAGCCCCGTTCGTACGCATGCCAGCCCAGCTGGAGCCGGGTCGACACCCCGGTGAGCTCCATCAGGCCCTTCACGCGGCGCTGCACCGTCCGCAGCCCGAGCTCCAGCTGCTTCGCCACACTGGCGTCGGTCAGCCCGGCCAGCAGCAGGGAGAGGATCTCCAGATCCGTCGGGTCGGGCCCGGTCGTCTCCTCCTGCACCCAGCCGCTCTCGCCGAGCCGCAGCGGCATCGCCTCCCGCCACACCGCCTCGAAGAGGCCCATCAGCGACTCCAGCAGCCCCGACGCGTGCACCACCAGCGCCGCCGGCTCGGCGCCGCGGCCGGTCAGCGGCACCATCGCCAGCGCTCCGTCGGCGACGACCAGCTTCGTCGGGACGCGGTCCACGACCCGGCACTGCTCGTTGCGGCTCAGTGCGGCCGACAGCTCCAGAATCCCCGACGGCAGGCCCAGCACCTCGCGCTCGACCACCACCCGGAACAGCACCCCGCGGGTCGCGGCCTGCTCCTCCGACTCGTTGTCCAGCCCGCTCACCGCGATCGGCTTCCCGGTGACCAGGGCGCACACCTCGCTCGTCGCGCCCAGCTGCAGCTGATGGAAACGGTGCGCCACGGCGCTCGCCCCGGTGACCACCTCGACCAGATCGTGCACGGCGGGCTCGTCGGCGTCGACGCGGTACTCCTCGGCCAGCAGTACCGCCGCCAGCTCCGCCTGCTCCAGCTCGTGGCGCTGCTGCGTCAGCAGCGCCCCCAGCGCGACACCCGGCGGGGCCGCCACCCACCGCCCCGTACGCGCCGACGACTGGGCGGCGAGCCCGTGCTGCTCCAGCCGTCGCAGCGCCCGCTCGGTGTCGCGTTCGGGAAGCGCCAGCCGGTGCGCGAGGTCGGAGACCTCCGCGGCTCCCAGCGCCACGAGCGCGCGGTAGGCCGCCTCCTGTCTCTCGTCGAGACCTATGGCTCCCAGCATCCCCGGACCCCTCCCGGACGCAGTGCTTCGCTGTCCTGCCCCATGGCGTGGCGACCGGCCGTGGCGGAAAGCGGCCACGGCGTAAACCCGCCGTGGCCCATCATCCCTGTACCGCCCGTCACTCTGCCAATGTGGCGCCACCGCAGCACCAACAACCTCCGGAATACGGGCCTTTGCGCCTGTCCATCCGGTTTTACTTGGGGAGAGCGATGCGTCCGATATCGCGTACGGCACTGGGGGCGGCCACCGCCGCCGTCCTCGCCGTCACGGTGATCGCACCGTCCGTGGCAGCGCCACAGGGCGACACGACCGCGAAGAGACCGCTGACCGGCAGCGCGGCAGCCGCCGCCGGGGCGAACAAGCCGGTCACCGTCACCCTGGTCACCGGCGACAAGGTCCTGGTGAGCACCGACGGTTCGGGGAACGCCTCGGCCACCGCGGCGGCGCGCGAGGACGGCCAAGTGCCCCTCGTGCAGACCCGCCGCTCGGGCAAGGACCTGTACGTCTACCCGGACACCGCCGTGGAGGCGCTCGCCGCGGGCACCGTCGACGAGGAGCTCTTCAACGTCACGGGACTGATCCGCCAGGGCTACGACGACGCGCACACGGACTCCGTCCCGCTGATCGCGACCTACGCCGAGGACACCGCACGCAGCGCGCCCGTCACCCCGCGCGGCGCCGAGCGCGGACTCGCGCTCCCGGCCATCGACGGTGTGGCGCTCAAGGCCGACAAGAAGCGGACCGCCGGTTTCTGGTCCGACGTCACCGGCCCCCGGTCCCGCTCCGCCGCCGGACTGAAGAAGCTCTGGCTGGACCGCAAGGTCGAGGCCAGCCTCGACCGGTCCACCAAGCAGATCGGCGCCGACCTCGCCTGGGCCGCCGGCTACGACGGCAAGGGCACCAAGGTCGCCGTCCTGGACACCGGCGCCGACGCCGAACACCCCGACCTCAAGGGCCGGATCACCGAGTCGGAGAACTTCACCGACTCCGACACCACCGACGACCGCCAGGGTCACGGCACCCACACGCTCTCCACCGTGGGCGGCTCGGGCGCGGCGAGCGACGGGAAGAAGAAGGGCGTCGCCCCCGGCGCCGACCTGCTCGTCGGCAAGGTGCTCAACGACAGCGGCTCCGGCGACTCCTCCTGGATCATCGCGGGCATGCAGTGGGCCGTCGACCGGAAGGCCGACGTCGTCTCCATGAGCCTCGGCAGCCAGACCCCCACCGACTGCACCGACCCCATGAGCCTTGCAGCCGAGGAGCTCGGCAAGAGCAAGGACACCCTGTTCGTCATCGCGGCCGGCAACTCGGGCCCGACGCTCAACACCGTCTCCTCGCCCGGCTGCGCGCCCAGCGTGCTGACCGTCGGCGCCGTCGACCGCGACGACTCCACCGCCCAGTTCTCCAGCCGCGGTCCGGCGATCGGGGCGCACACCCTCAAGCCCGAGATCGCGGCCCCCGGCGTCAACATCTCCGCCGCCGCGGCAGGCGGCCGAGGCGTTTACGCCTACCAGTCGATGTCCGGTACGTCGATGGCCACCCCGCACGTCGCGGGCGCCGCCGCCATCGTCAAGGAACGCCACCCCGACTGGACGGCCCAGCAGGTCAAGGCGGCCCTCGTGTCGTCCGCGAAGAGCGACATCCCCGGGGACGTACGCGAGACCGGCGGCGGCCGGCTCGACGTCAAGGCCGCCATCGACACCAAGGTGACCGGCGCGCCCGCCGTCCAGGGCGGCACCTTCAACTGGCCGCAGGACAAGTCGGACCGCACCACCGTGCAGATCCCGTACACCAACACCGGCGACAAGGCCGTGAAGCTGTCGCTCAAGGTCCAGGGCGTCACCGGCAACAACGGCTCGGCCGTCGGCTCCTCCGTCGCCGCCCTCGGGTCGAAGAGCGTCACCGTGCCGGCCGGCGCGACCGTCCAGGTCCCGCTGAGGATCGACCCGACCGCGCACCTCGAGGCGGCCCAGTACGGCGACGTCACCGGCCGGGTCCTCGCGACCGCGCCCGGCGGTGTCAAGGTCTCCACCCCGTTCTCGCTGTACGTCGGGGCCGAGACCGTCACCCTGCGGGTCAAGCTGATCGACGGCAACGGCAGGCCCGCCGCGGGCTCGTCCTCGCTCGACGTCATCGGCACCGACACCGCCACCGGCGAGCGCCGCTTCAACGACGGCTCGGCCGACCAGGTCTACGAGGTGCGCCCCGGCGCCTACTTCGTCTCCAGCTTCGTCGTCTCGGCCGACCCCGAGGACGCCACCGGCACCCTCGCCGAGTCGGTCGGCTACCTGGCCAGGCCACAGCTGAACGTCACCAAGGACACCGTCCTGGTGCTCGACGCACGCAAGGCACACCGGATCAAGCTCAAGACCGAGGACCGGGTCAGCGAGACCCGCAGCGCCACCCTCGCCTTCGGACGCACCTGGGACGGCAACTGGCTGCACTCGGGGTCCATCGCCGGTGGCACCGTCATCAAGGACTACCTGGTCGACATCCGGGGCAAGGCCGGTGACGGCGACTTCGAGTTCGACAGCTTCTGGCGTGCGTACGCCCCGCAGATCGAGAAGCTCTCGGTCGTCGGTGGCGCCACCCTCCACCCCACGCCCGCGTCCAACGGCTCCGTCAACCTCGACGGCACCGGCAGGGCCGCACTCGTCGACGCCGGCAGCGGCAGCCCCGAGGAGCTGAAGGCCGCCGGAGTCTCCGGCAGGATCGCCTTGGTCGCGGTTCCGGACACCGGCACCGTCGTCACCCAGGCGCGTGACGCCAAGGCCGCCGGAGCCGTGGCGATCATCACGCACCGCCCGTCCGCCGGCCCGTGGAAGCCGTCCGTCGGATACGGCTCGGCGCCCCTGCCCGCGCTCGGCATCCAGGCCGACGAGGCGAAGGCCCTGACCGCGGCACTGGCCGCCGGACCGGTGAAGCTGAGCTGGAAGGCCACCGCCGTCAGCCCGTTCGTCTACAACCTGGCCTTCTCCGAGACGGGCGACGTCACCTCGGACCGCACCTACCAGGTCAGGGACAAGGCGCTCGGCGCGGTCGAGTCCACCTACGAGTCGATGGGCGTCAGGACCGACTTCGTCGACACGCTGCTCGTGACCCGCCCCTACGGCGCCACCTTCGGCATCGGCGGGTTCGACACCGTCGCCGCACCGGGCAAGCGCACCGAGTACTACTCGGCGGGCGACACCGCCTGGCAGCAGGCGCTCTCCTCCAGCTTCCCCTGGGGCGAGTTCATGATCGACAAGTACCGTTCCTACAAGCCGGGTTCGAAGCGCACCTCGGAGTGGTACCGGGGCGTCGTCGTCCCGTCCGCACCCCGCGACGACGACGGTGTGGAGCAGCTCGCCGCCGAACGGCAGGACAACCTGATCGGCGTCGCCCCGGGCTTCTGGAGCGACAGCGAACACGGGGGCATCCAGGGTTCCTTCGGCGACATGGGCAACATGCGGCTCACCAGCGGTGGCACGGTGCTCGGTGAGTCCGGCTGGCCGTCCGGGGTGTTCACGGTCCCGGCCGGGGACGCCGCCTACGAACTCACCATGATGACGATGAAGTCGGGGCAGCCGGCGGCCGTGTGGAAGCGGTCCACCATGACCGAGACCACCTGGAAGTTCCGTTCGCACCGGGACGAGAACGTCTACTCGCAGGGCATCCCGCTGCTCTTCCCGGGCTACGACCTGCCGTCGGACGGCATGAAGACCCTCGCGGCCAAGGACGGTCAGCGGATCGGACTGAGCGTCACGGGCCACGCCGGCTACACGCCCGGCAAGGTGACCGCCGCGAAGGTCTCCTACTCGTACGACGGCGGCAAGAGCTGGACCGACGCCACCACCGCACAGCGGGGCGGCCGTTGGACCGCGACCGTGAACCACGCGGACGCGGCCGGCAAGCCGGTCACCCTGCGCACCGAACTGACGGACTCCAACGGCAACTCCGTCGTCCAGACCGTGACCGACGCCTACGCCGTGCGCTGACGCCGGATCACCCGACCGGTCCGCCGGGCGTCCTTCCCGTGGGGGGTGGGGCCGCCCGGCGGACCCATTCCGTGACGGGCCTCGGCCACTATTTCCGGATGCCCCGTTTTCGCACGCCCTTCGCGGTGGACAATAAGGGCATGAGTCAGCAGGGGGAGAGGCCCGCCGCCCACGAGGACGACTGGTGGCGCAGGCTGTACGACGAATCCGCCCCGGACGCCGGGGCGAGCCAGGCGGCCGACAGTCTCGACGACCGCTTCGACTCGGCGTCGGGAGCCGTGGGGGCCGGTGGCGGTGAGGCGTACGAGGCCGCCGCAGCGGTGCCCGAACCAAGGGTGGCGACGTCCGCCGTCACCCGGACGGCGGACACCCCGCCGGACGTGCTGCCCGAGGTGAGCACGCGCGCCCCGTGGGAGCCACCGTCCGGCCCACCACGCCCCCGCACCTTCACGACCCCGACGCCGGCATCCACCCCTACGCCGGCACCTGCGCCTCTGCCGCCTGCGCCGCCCGCACCGGTCGTGCCGCCCGAACCCGTCCTGCCGCCCGAGCCGCCGGCGCCCCCGCGCCCCGGCACCGATCCCCGCATCGCCCAGAGCCTCCCGCCCGCACCGGACGGCGTGGTGCCGCCGCTGCCCCGGCGGCCGGTCGTCGAGCGGCCGCAGGCCGAGCCCTCCGATGACGGCGTTCCCGACGGTCAGGTGCCCGCCGCCGACCCACCGCCCGCCGCCGGGGAGGCCGCGCCGCGTCCCCCCGTCGGCCATGTGGGCGCCCGGCCGCCCACGTACGACGCCGAACCCACCGCGCTGCCCGCGTGCGACCCGTACGCACTGGACGGCCTCGCCGCCGACACCGTGCTCGACGGCGCCCGGTACGGCACGTACACCCTGCGGGCCGCGTCCGTGCGCGGCGACTCCGCCCGGTTCCGGGGCGAGCCGCGGCGCGACGCGCTGCTCACCGTCCGGTTCGGGACCGGGGAGAGCGCCCTCGTCCTGGTCGCCGTCGCCGGTGGCGCCCGGTCGTCCGAGAGCGCGCACCTGGCCGCGGCCGACGCCTGCCGCTGGATCGGCGAAGCCGTCGGACGCAGCCACGCGCGCCTCTCCGACGACATAAGGGCGGGCCGCCGCGGCGACCTCAAATCGGGGCTGCACCGGCTCGCCGACCGCAGCTACGGCAAGCTGCGCGCCCGCGCCGCCGAACTCGGTCTGGAACCCCACGCGTACACGGCGGGGCTGCGCTGCCTCCTGCTGTCCGCCGACCCCGCCTGCCGCACCCGGGTCTTCTTCGGAGTGGGCGGCGGCGGGCTCTTCCGGCTGCGCGACGGCCACTGGCAGGACCTCGAACCGCTGCTGCCGCAGACCGACGCGCTCACCGGTGAACCCGTGGTCGGCTTCGGTTCCTCCGTACCCGAGAGCGGGCCGGACGACGAGCGGCTGACCATGGACCTGGGGATCACCACCGCCCCGGCCCCGTACATCGAGGCTCCCGTCCCGCCGCCCGCCGAGCCGTTCCGCTTCCGGGCCTCGGTCGCCCGGCCGGGCGACACCCTGCTGCTGTGCAGCACGGGTCTGGCCGAGCCGCTGCGCGGCGAGCCGGCGCTCGCCGGGGAGCTGGCCGAGCGCTGGGCACCCGCCGAGGCACCCGGCCTCGGCGCGTTCCTCGCCGACACCCAGCTCAGGGTGGCCGGATACGCCGACGACCGGACGGCGGTCGGCGTCTGGGAGGCGTAACCCCGCGCGCCATGGGTTGATGGACTCCGGAGAACCCGTCCGGCCGGGGTTTCGCGCCCCGGCATCGGGACAGCCGGACGTGCACGGAGCACAGGCAGAGGGAGCGCGCACCCATGGCCAAGCAGAACGTGTCGGAGCAGTTCGTCGACATCCTCGCCCGGGCGGGCGTCAAACGCCTGTACGGGGTAGTCGGCGACAGCCTCAACCCGGTGGTCGACGCCATCCGGCGCAACCCGGACGTCGACTGGATCCAGGTCAGACACGAGGAGACGGCCGCGTTCGCCGCCGGAGCCGAGGCACAGGTCACCGGCGAGCTGGCGGCCTGCGCCGGCTCGTGCGGCCCCGGCAATCTGCACCTCATCAACGGCCTCTACGACGCGCACCGGTCCATGGCCCCCGTGCTGGCCCTCGCCTCGCACATCCCGTCGAGCGAGATCGGCCTCGGCTACTTCCAGGAGACCCATCCGGAGCTGCTCTTCCAGGAGTGCAGCCACTACAACGAGATGATCTCCAACCCGCAGCAGATGCCGCGGCTGCTCCAGACGGCCATTCAGCACGCGATCGGCCGGGGCGGGGTCGCGGTCGTCTCGATGCCCGGCGACGTGGCCTCGCAGCCCGCACCGGAGAAGTCCGTCGAGCACGCCCTGGTCACCTCGCGGCCCTCGGTGCGGCCCGGTGACGCGGAGATCGAGAAGCTCTGCCGGATGGTCGACGAGGCCAAACGGGTGACGCTGTTCTGCGGCAGCGGCACGGCCGGCGCGCACGCCGAGGTCATGGAGTTCGCCGAGCGGGTGAAGGCCCCCGTCGGCCACGCGCTGCGCGGCAAGGAGTGGATCCAGTACGACAACCCGTACGACGTCGGCATGAGCGGGCTGCTCGGCTACGGCGCCGCGTACGAGGCCACCAACGAGTGCGATCTGCTGATCCTGCTCGGCACGGACTTCCCGTACAACGCCTTCCTGCCCACCGATGTGAAGATCGTCCAGGTCGATGTGCGCCCCGAACACCTGGGCCGCCGCTCCAAGCTCGATCTGGCGGTCTGGGGCGATGTCCGCGAGACCCTGCGCTGTCTCACCCCGCGGGTGAAGGCCAAGAGCGACCGCAAGTTCCTCGACCGGATGCTGAAGAAGCACGCGGACGCGCTGGAGGGTGTGATCAGCGCGTACACCCGCAAGGTCGACAAGCACGTCCCGATCCACCCGGAGTACGTGGCGTCGGTCCTGGACGACATCGCGGACGACGACGCGGTGTTCACCGTCGACACCGGCATGTGCAACGTGTGGGCGGCCCGCTATCTGACACCGAACGGCAAACGCCGGGTGATCGGTTCGTTCAGCCACGGCTCGATGGCGAACGCGCTGCCGCAGGCCATCGGCGCCCAGTTCACCGACCGGAACCGGCAGGTCGTGTCGATGTCCGGGGACGGCGGATTCACCATGCTGATGGGGGACTTCCTGACCCTCGTCCAGTACGACCTGCCGGTGAAGGTCGTCCTGTTCAACAACTCCTCGCTGGGCATGGTCGAGCTGGAGATGCTGGTGGCGGGGCTGCCCTCGTTCGGGACGACCAACAAGAACCCGGACTTCGCCGCCGTCGCGCGGGCCTCGGGGGCGTACGGCGTGCGGGTCGAGAAGCCCAAGCAGCTGGAGAGCGCACTGAAGGATGCCTTCAAGCACAAGGGTCCGGCCCTCGTCGACATCGTCACCGACCCGAACGCGCTCTCCATCCCGCCGCGGATCAGCGCGGACATGGTGACCGGCTTCGCGCTCTCCGCCAGCAAGATCGTGCTGGACGGCGGCGTGGGCCGGATGGTGCAGATGGCCCGGTCCAACCTGCGCAACGTGCCCCGCCCGTAGGGCCTTTGCCTGCTCCGGGCGGGGCGGGGCGGGGCGCGGTGCCCGCCTAGGCCGGGGTGAGCCGCAGCGTCAGGATCTGGAACGGCCGCAGCGTCAGGACGAGTCCGTGCGCATCGGTCGTCGCCGCGTGCAGCGGCCGTTCCAGCAGGTCGGTGATCTGCGCCGCCACGACGGGGAACGAGACCCGGAGCGTCGTGTCCGCGCGGCCGCCCGCCGACTCGTAGAGCCGGACGATCACATCGCCGCCGCCGTCCTCGGCCAGCTTCACCGACTCCACGGTGACCGCCGGATGCCCCGTCGCCACCAGTGACGGAACCACGGGGGCGACCGCCGCCCGCAGCGGCAGATTGAGCGCCAGGCCCTCGCGCACCGCATCGGTGATCTCCGCGCCGGGCGCGAGCGCGTAGCTGAAGCGGTGCGTGCCGAGGTCCGTCTCCGGGTCCGGGCTGTGCGGGGCGCGCAGCAGCGTCAGCCGTACGGTGGTGCCGAGTCCGGCCTCGTGCGGGGTACGGGTCACCTCGTGCCCGTACGTCGAGTCGTTCAGCAGTGCGACGCCGTACCCCGGCTCCGCGACCCGCAGCCAGCGGTGTGCGCAGATCTCGAAACGGGCCGCGTCCCAGCCGGTGTTGTCATGGGTGGCCCGGTGGACGTGGCCGAACTGGATCTCGGCCGTGGACCGTTCGGCGTGGACATCGAGCGGGAATGCCGCCTTCAGGACCTTCTCCGACTCCTGCCAGTCCACCTCGGTCTCGATGTCGACCTGCCGGCTGCCCGCCGCCAGCCGGATCTCCTGCACGATCCGGGACGAGCCGAACACCCGCACCACCCGCACGGCCGCGCGCAGCGGCCCGTCCTCCACCGTCTCGACCGACTCCGCCGCCGTCAGGTCGGTCCGGGAGCGGCGGTAGTGGCGGTCGATGTCCCAGGCGTCCCAGTTGTTGGGGTGGTCCGGGTGCAGCTGGAGGAGGTTGGCCCGGTGCCCGGGGGCCAGCACCTCGCGGCCGGCCGTCAGATCGCGGACCGAGCCGATCAGCCCGTCCCGGTCGACGGTGACGCGCAGCAGGCCGTTGTCGAGCACGGCCCCGCCGTCCCCCGCCCCGTCGACGGTCACCTCCCGCTCCGGAGCCGCCGCACCGTCCAGCAGTCCCGCGCCGAGCCCCGGCGACACCGCCAGCACCGCCGTGCGTCCCTCGCCCAGCTGCTGCACCCGCGCCCCGGACGGCAGCACGCCGCTCGCCTCCGCGTCCAGTTCGATCACCTGACTGCGGTCGTACGGCGCCGAGTTGAGGGCGACCAGACCCTGTGCGGCGCCCAGTGCCGTGACCGCGTCCGCCACCAGATCGGCGAGCTCCGCACGGACCTGCTCGTAGGTGTCGCGGGCCTCGCGGTGGACCCAGGCGATCGACGAACCCGGCAGGATGTCGTGGAACTGGTGGAGCAGCACCGTCTTCCAGATCCGGTCCAGCGCCTCGTACGGATAGCGGTAGCCGGGCGCCCTGAGGGCGGCCGTCGTCGCCCACAACTCCGCCTCGCGGAGCAGGTGTTCACTGCGCCGGTTGCCCTGCTTCGTCTTGGCCTGGGTGGTGTACGTGGCCCGGTGCAGCTCCAGGTAGAGCTCACCCGACCAGACCGGTGCCTGGGATCCGTACTCCTCCTCGGCCGCGGCGAAGAACGCGGACGGCCTCTCGATCTCGACCCGCGGCGACCCCTCCAGGTCGGCCAGCCTGCGGGCCTTCTCCAGCATCTCCCGGGTCGGCCCCCCGCCGCCGTCGCCCCAGCCGAACGGCACCAGGGAGCGGGTGGCCCGCCCCTTGTCGCGGAAGTTCCGTTCCGCATGGGCGAGTTCACGGGCGTGGAAGTGTGCGTTGTAGGTGTCGACGGGCGGGAAGTGGGTGAAGACGCGGGTGCCGTCGATCCCCTCCCACCAGAAGGTGTGGTGCGGCATCTCGTTCGTCTGGTTCCACGACAGCTTCTGCGTCAGGAACCACCGGATGCCCGCCAGCCGTGCCAGCTGGGGGAACGCGGCGGTGTAGCCGAAGGAGTCCGGCAGCCAGATCTCCTCGGTCTCCACCCCCAGCTCCTGCTCGAAGAACCGCTTCCCGTGCACGATCTGCCGGGCCAGCGCCTCGCCGCCCGGCATGTTGGCATCGGACTCCACCCACATCGAGCCCACGGGCTCCCACTGGCCGTCCGCCACCGCCCGCACGATCCGCTCCCAGATATGCGGCTGGTGCTCCTTCACCCAGGCGTACTGCTGGGCCTGCGAACAGGCGAAGACCAGCTCCGGGTAGTCGCGGGCCAGCGCGGTCACGTTGGCGAAGGTGCGCGAGGCCTTGCGCACCGTCTCGCGCAGCGGCCACAGCCACGCCGAATCGATGTGGGCGTGCCCGGCGGCCGAGATCCGGTGCGCGCTCGCCGACGCCGGGCGCGACAGGGCTTCGGCCAGCTCGGCCCGGCCGGCGGCCGCGGTGCCGGACACGTCGTGCAGGTCCAGGGCGTCGAGCATGCGCTCCAGCGCCCGCAGGATCTCGTGGCGCCGCGACCGGTCGGCGGGCAGCTCCCGCATCAGCTCGGACAGCACCTCGATGTCCAGGACCAGGTGCCACACCTCCTCGTCCAGCACCGCGAGGTCCGCGGACGCGAACCGGTACAGCGGTGCGTCGCCCGCCGTGAGGACGTCCCCGAGCGGCGTCGGCACGAAGCCGTGTTCCAGGACGGCGGGGTTGGCCGCCGCCTCCAGCAGCAGGGCGACGGGCTCGCCGCCCGCGGCAGGAGCGCCGACCGTCAGGTGCCGGTTGCGCGGGTGGATCCCCTTGAGCGGCACGCCCTCGGCGTCGTACAGCATCCCCTCCGCCTGGAAGCCGGGCGCCTGACCGGAGAAGCCGGGGTCGACGACCACCTCGACCCGGCGGCCCGCCCACTCGCCGGGCACCGTCCCCTCCAGCCGGAACCAGCTGGTGGACCACGGACCTCCCCACTCCGTGCCCGCGGTGAACGGCTCGTACCGCGCGGCCAGCGCCACCGTCACCGGAACAGGCTCGCCCGGCGCGTGCCAGACGGTCAGGGCGAGCGGGGTCCGCGCCGCGTACTCGGCGGGGCGGATGAACTGGCGCAGGGCCCGCTCCAGCCGGCCCTCCACCAGTGCGCTGTCGTCGTGCATCGCTGCTCCTCGGGTCGGCACTTGCGCATGGTCAAGGGCTTGCCTTCCCCAGCGGTCCGCGTCCACCCCTCACCGACCGCCGACGACAACCCCGTCGGCCCTGTTCGAAGCGTTGGCGGTGGACGTGACGCATCGTCATATCAATGGTCCGGACGACCTCTTGGCGCCATCAGAGCCATGTGACATATTACTGACGTGTTCACGAAACAGCCTTGGGACGTGGTCGTCGTCGGGGCCGGGGTGGTCGGCGCGGCCTGTGCCCATGACGCCGCCCGGTCCGGACTCTCGGTCGCGGTGGTGGACCGGGGACCGGTCGCCGGCGGCACCACGGGGGCGGGGGAGGGGAACCTCCTGGTCTCCGACAAGCTGCCGGGACCGGAGCTCGACCTGGCTCTCCTCTCCGCCGCGCTCTGGCGCGAGCTGGCCGAACTGCTCCCGACAGCAGTGGAGTTCGAGCAGAAGGGTGGCCTGGTCGTCGCGGCCGGACCCGAGTCGCTGGCCGGACTGACCGCGACCGCGGCCCGTCAGGCGGCGGCAGGGGTGCAGGCCTCGGCGGTCGCTCCGCACGAGCTGCCCGCACTCGAACCGCATCTGGCTCCCGGACTGGCCGGCGGCTTCCTCTACCCGCAGGACGCCCAGGTCCAGCCGGCCCTGGCTGCGGCGCACCTGCTCCGCGCGGCCCGCGACGCCGGCGCGAGCCTGCACCTGGGCAATGCGGTCACCGCCGTGCTGACGGGGCCGAACGGGGCGGTGCGCGGGGTGCGGACCGGCGCGGGCGACCTGCTCGCCCCGGCCGTGGTCAACGCGACGGGCGTCAGGGGCGGGGAACTGGCCGCACTGGCGGGCGTGGAGCTGCCGGTCCTGCCCCGGCGCGGCTTCGTCCTGGTCACCGAGCCGCTGCCGCCCCTGATCAGGCACAAGGTGTACGCCGCGGAGTACGTGGCCGATGTGTCGAGCGCGTCCGCCGCCCTGCAGACCTCGCCCGTGGTGGAGGGCACGCCGTCCGGCCCGGTCCTCATCGGCGCCAGCCGCGAACGGGTCGGATTCGACCGCACGGTGTCCGTCCCGGTGATCAGCCGGCTCGCCGCGGCGGCGGCCGCGCTCTTCCCGGTCCTCGCGGACACCAGCGTCCTGCGGGCGTACCACGGCTTCCGCCCCTATCTGCCCGACCACCTCCCCGCGATCGGCCCCGACCGCCGGGTGCCGGGCCTCTTCCACGCGTGCGGCCACGAGGGCGCGGGGATCGGGCTCGCACCGGCGACGGCGGCGCTGATCACCGCGGCGATCCGCGGGGAGAAGCCCGAGGTCGACCCCGAACCCTTCCGGCCGGACCGCTTCGACGCGGATTTCCGCTCGTCCCCCCGCCCGCAGCCTCCGAACCCTCCGACCGCCGACTGAGCAGGAGTTCCGGTGAGACGTCTCCGCACCCGTACCACCGCACGCACCCCGGCCGGCCTGGCCGGCGCCGAGCCCGGCCCCGGTTTCGAGATCACCTTCGACGGCCGTCCCGTCCGCGCCCTCCCGGGCCAGAGCATCGCGGCCGCACTCTGGGCCGCCTCCATCCTGACCTGGCGCACCACCCGCGTGAACGGGCGGCCGCGCGGCGCCTTCTGCGGGATCGGGTCCTGCTTCGACTGCCTGGCCACGGTCAACGGACGCCCCGGTCAGCGCGCCTGCCTGCTGCCGGCCCGTCCCGGGGACGCCGTCACGACGCAGGAGGGGGACGGGCATGCCGGACTCCACCGCTGAGACACCCGAGACAGCCAGGACAGCCGGGGTATCCGGAGCAGGTGAGATCGCCGAGGCCGCAGAGGCTGTTGGCGCGGCCGCCCCACACCCCGTCGCCGGGCTCGCCGTGGTGGGAGCCGGCCCCGCCGGGCTGGCAGCGGCCGTCACCGCAGCCGACGCCGGACTCGACGTGCTCCTCCTCGATGCGGCGGACGCACCCGGCGGTCAGTACTACCGCGCTCCCGCCGCCGGCCTCGGCGCCACCCGGCCCGAGGCGCTGCACCACGGCTGGGCCGCGTTCGCCGGACTCACCGCCCGGCTCGGCCGGCACCGCGCGACAGGCCGGATCCGCCACCTCGCCGGACACCAGGTCTGGACCGTCGTACGGACCGGAACGGACTGGACCCTGCACGCCGTCACCGGTACCGAAGGGCGGACAGGGGCCGCACTCCGTGCGCGCCGGCTGCTGATCGCGACCGGTGCCACCGAACGCCAGCTCCCCTTCCCCGGCTGGACCCTGCCGGGAGTCGTCGGGGCGGCCGGGGCGCAGGCCATGCTGAAGTCGGGGCTGGTGCTGCCGGGCCGGCGCGTCGTCGTCGCGGGCAGCGGACCGCTGCTGCAGGCGGTCGCGGTCTCCCTGGCCAGGGCGGGCGCCCGGGTGCCCGCCCTGGTGGAGGCTTCCGGCTATCCGGCCTACGCACGCGCACCCCTGGTGCTCGCCGCCAACCCCGGGCGGCTCCGGGAAGGGCTGCGGCACGGTGCGGCGCTGGCCAGGCACCGGGTGCGGCCGCTGACCCACCGGGCGGTCACCGCCGTCCACGGCACCGACCGGGTGGAAGGTGTCACGGTCAGCCGGCTCGACCGCGACTGGCGTCCGCTGCCGGGGACCGGTCGCCGCATCGACTGCGACACCCTGGCCGTGGGCCACGGCCTGGTGCCCCAGCTCGACCTCGCCGTCGGTCTCGGCTGCGCGACCCGCGGCGGTGCTGACGGCTCGCCCGCGCTGGAGCTCGACGCGGAACTGCGCACCACCGTGCCCGGCGTCTGGGCGGCAGGTGAGACCGGCGGCATCGGAGGGGTTCATCTCGCGCTGATCGAGGGTGAGTTGGCCGCCCTCTCGGTGATCGAGGAGGTCCGGGGTATCCGTGGCGGCCGGGGTGCGGACCGTACGGGCGCGTTGCGCCGGTCCCGGCGCCGGATGCGTGCGTTCGCCGAGCTGATGGGGGCGGTGCACCGGCCGGGACCCGGCTGGACCGCCTGGGCGGACGCGGACACCGAGGTCTGCCGCTGCGAGGAGGTCACCGCCGGTGCGATCCGCACGGCGGTCGGTGAGCTGGGCGCCGGGGACCACCGCACCGTCAAGCTCCTCACCCGCGCCGGGATGGGCTGGTGCCAGGGCCGGACGTGCGGCTTCGCCGTACGGGAACTCGCAGGCGGCGGGAGCGGGTCCGACACCCCGGACCGCCGCGCGCTCGCCTGCCCGGTCCCCCTGTCCGTACTCGCCCGGGCCGCGGACCCCGAGAACACCTGAACACACCCGCCACGTCCCTTTCCACCAGCCCTTTTCTGCTTCCCCTTCCCCTGCCATATCCGAAGGAGCCCTCATGACGACGACGAACGACGCGGTACGCATCAGCCCCTGGCGGGGCGTCATGGTCGCCACCCCGCTGACCCTGCGCGAGGACCGGACGATCGACTTCGACGCGTACGCCGCCCATGTGCGCGACCTGATCGCGGCGGGCTGCGACGGGGTGGTGCCCAACGGCTCGCTGGGGGAGTACCAGACCCTCACGGACCAGGAGCGCGACCAGATCGTACGGGTGGCCGTCGAGGCGGCCGGGGGCGGTGCCAGGGTGATGCCCGGCGTCTCCTCGTACGACAGCGCGCAGTCGCGGCGCCGCGCCGAGCAGGCCGCCGAGGCCGGCGCCGGGTCCGTCCTGCTGCTGCCGCCCAACGGATACCCCTGCGAGGACGAGGCGGTTCGCGCGCACTACGCCGAGGTCGCCTCGGTGGGGCTGCCGGTCGTCGCGTACAACAACCCCTTCGACACCAAGGTCGACCTGACGCCGCGGCTGCTGGCCCGGCTCCACGCCGACGGTTCCGTGGTCGCCGTCAAGGAGTTCAGCGGTGACGTCCGCAGGGCCTACGAGATCGCCGAGGAGGCGCCGGGCCTCGACCTGCTCGTCGGGGCCGACGACGTCCTGCTGGAGCTTGCCCTGGCCGGGGCCGTCGGCTGGATCGCCGGCTGCCCCAACATGCTGCCCGCCGGCTGCGTCGCGCTCTACCGGGCCGCCGTGTCCGGCGACATGGACACGGCCCTGCCGCTGTACCGGCGGCTGCACCCGCTGCTGCGCTGGGACTCCAGGCCCGAGTTCGTCCAGGCCATCAAGGCGTCGATGGACATCGTCGGCCGGCACGGCGGGCCCACCCGGCCGCCCCGTCTGCCGCTCGGCGCGGACGCCCTGGCCGCCGTGCGCGCCGCCACCGAGAAGGCGCTCGCCGAAGGACTGGACTGAACCGCCTGCCGTACCGGCCCTGCCCTTGGGCCCTGACCGCACCAGAGACCCGCCGGACGGGATGTCGTCCCGTACCGGCAGGACGACCGAGGGGGACACTTGCGCACGCGTCACATCTTCCACGCCGTCGACTCGCACACCGAGGGCATGCCCACCCGGGTGATCACCGGCGGCATCGGCACGCTCCCCGGGGCCACCATGGCCGAGCGCCGCACGTACTTCATGGCGCACCGGGACGCGGTGCGCACCCTGCTGATGTACGAGCCGCGCGGCCACTCCGCGATGAGCGGGGCCGTCCTGCAGCCGCCCACCCGCCCCGACGCCGACTTCGGGGTCCTGTTCATGGAGGTCTCCGGCTGCCTGCCGATGTGCGGGCACGGCACCATCGGGGTGGCCACCGTCCTGGTGGAGACCGGCATGGTGGAGGTCACCGAACCCGTCACCACGGTGCGGCTGGACACCCCGGCCGGACTGGTGAGCGTCGACGTCCGGGTCGAGGACGGCGCCGCCACCTCCGTCACCCTCACCAACGTCCCCGCATTCAGCGCCGGACTCGGCCTCACGGCGAAGGTTCCCGGCCACGGCCTCGTGCCGTACGACCTCGCGTACGGCGGCAACTTCTACGCGATGGTCCAACTGGACGATCTGGGGCTGCCGTTCGACCGGTCCCGCAAGGACGAGCTGCTGGCCGCCGGGCTCGCGCTGATGGACGCCGTCAACGCCACCGACCGCCCGGTCCACCCGCTCGACCCCGCGATCCACGGGCTCAAGCACGTCCAGCTGATCGCCCCCGGCTCCGACGCGGTCCGCTCCCGGCACGCCATGGCCATCCACCCCGGCTGGTTCGACCGCTCCCCGTGCGGCACCGGCACCTCCGCGCGCATGGCACAGCTCCACGCCCGGGGCGAACTCGCCCTGGACACCGACTTCGTCAACGAGTCCTTCATCGGCACGGAGTTCACCGGCCGGCTGGTCGCCGAGACCACCGTGGGGCCGCTGCCCGCCGTCGTCCCCACCGTCACCGGCCGCGCCTGGATCACCGGGACCGCACAGTACTTCCTCGACCCGGCGGACCCGTTCCCCGAGGGATTCCTGCTGTGACCCGGGGCCTGCGTCACGGGCAACGTCACATTGTATTCTTGGGCTCCGCACGGTCCTGGAGGAACAGACATGGCCCGCCTGACGTCCCTCAACGTGATCTCGGCGCAGGAGCATCTGCGTGACCAGGTGGCGCACGCGCTGCGGGCCGCACTGATCTCCGGCGAGCTGAAGCCCGGGACCGTCTACTCCGCACCGGCGCTGGCCTCCGAGTTCGGTGTCTCCGCGACACCCGTCCGCGAGGCCATGCTCGACCTGGCCCGGGAGGGCCTGGTCGAGGCGGTCCGCAACAAGGGCTTCCGGATCACCGAGCTGACCGAACAGGACCTCGACGACTTCACCGAACTCCGCGCCATGATCGAGGTCCCCACTGTCGGCAGGATCGCGCGGATGGGCCTCACCCACGAGCTGGAGGCGCTGCGGCCCGTGGCGCTCGAGATCGTCGAGGCGGCGCGCCGGCAGGACATCCTGGGCTATCTGGAGGCGGACCGCCGCTTCCACCTCGCCCTGCTGGCGCTGGCCGGCAACCGCAGGCTGGTCGAGGAGGTCGGCGAACTGCGCAAGCGCTCCCGGTTGTTCGGCCTGAACAGGCTGGCCGAGTCGGGGCAGTTGGTCGCCTCGGCGCAGGAGCACGTACAGCTGCTGGATCTGGTGGTGGCCGGTGACGCCCCCGGGGCAGAGGCCTGCATGCTGGGCCACATGTCCCACGTCCGGTCCCTGTGGGCCGACCGCGCCTGAGACCGGCAGCCGCACAACGGCGCAGGCCGCCGCCCCGCTCGGGGTGGCGGCCTGCGCCGTTGTGACGTCATGTCATCCAGCCGTTGTGGCGTCACCCCATCCGCACCGAAACCTGAATGTGCGCACAGCGCCTTCCTAAGGACATGTGACATGTGCCATTGTACTGACGGTCGCGATTGAGGTCGTGCTCATGTCATGAGCGGTACGCGGATCACCCCGCCCGCCTGCCTCGGCCGCGCCATCCCCCACGCCGCGCAACGTCGCGCGGCACCACACCGCTGGGAGGCGGCACGTGAAGAACCGATCGGTTCGACAGAGATTCACCGGGCTATCCACCGTGGTCCTGGCGGCCTGCCTGGGCTTCGGCCTACTCGCCGCACCGGCCGGGGCCGCCGAACCCCGGCCCACCGCACCGGCGAGCGCATCCGCAAATGCCGAAGCCAGTAAGTCCGTTGACACAGGAGGGCCCGCCGCACAGGCCCTCACCGCACCCGTCCAGGACGCCCAGCACATAGGCGGCGCGTCCCGGGACCCCGCCGACCGGGCGCCGCGCACCGCGTCGAAGGACGCGCTGAAGCGCGACTACGACGACCCGGCCTCCGCCGCACCGAGCCACCCGGCCCCCTCGATGAAGGCCAAGGCCCGCTCGGCAGCGAAGGCCGCCGGAATCGCCCCGGCCGCCGCCTGCTCCGTCGCCGACTTCACCAGCCGCACCGGCAGCGCCCTGGTCCAGCAGATCAAGTCCTCGACGACGGACTGCGTCAACACCCTCTTCACGGTCAAGGGCAACGACGGCTACCTCGCCTTCCGCGAGGCCCAGATGGTCTCCGTCGCCGACGCCCTGCGTGCGGGATCGGCCGCGTACCCGGGTGACAGCAGCACCGGAATGCCGCAACTGGTGCTGTTCCTCCGGGCCGGCTACTACGTGCAGTACTACGACCCCGCCACCGTCGGCGACTACGGCGACGCACTCCGCACCGCCATCCAGGGCGGGCTCGACGCCTTCTTCGCCTCCGCTCACGCCTACGACGTCACGGACGCCAACGGGGAAACCCTCTCCGAAGCCGTCATCCTCATCGACAGCGCCGTGCAGAACGCCCGCTACCTGAACGTCGTCAAGCGCCTGCTCGCCGACTACGACTCCTCGTACGACAGCTCCTGGTACATGCTCAACGCCGTCAACAGCGTCTACACGGTGACCTTCCGGGGCCATCAGGTGCCCGAGTTCATCAGCGCAGTCGAGGCCGACCCGAGCCTGCTCGACGCGCTCGCCGGCTTCGCCCGCGACCACCTCGGCCTGCTGGGCACGGACCGTTCCTACCTCGCCTCCAACGCCGGACGCGAACTCGGACGCTTCCTCCAGGAGGAGTCGCTGCGGCCCCACGCCCGCCCGCTCGTCGTCGACCTCCTCGGCCGGAGCTCACTGACCGGACCGACCGCACCGCTCTGGGTCGGGCTCGCGGAGATGGCCGACTACTACGACCGGGCCGACTGTGCCACGTACGGCACCTGCGACCTCGCCGCGCGGATCAAGAGCGCCGTGCTGCCCGTCACGTACACCTGCAGTGACAGCATCCGCATCCTCGCCCAGCAGATGTCGTCGTCCGACCTCGCGGCGGCCTGCACCAGCCTGAAGGGCCAGGACGCCTACTTCCACGAGGTGGCCCGGGACGGCGGACCCGTCGCCGACGACCACAACACCACCATCGAGGTGGTCGTCTTCGACTCCAGCACCGACTACCAGACGTACGCCGGAGCCATCTACGGCATCGACACCAACAACGGCGGCATGTACCTGGAGGGGGACCCCTCGGCGGCCGGCAACCAGCCGCGGTTCATCGCCTACGAGGCCGAGTGGGTGCGCCCCGAGTTCCAGATCTGGAACCTCAACCACGAGTACACGCACTACCTCGACGGCCGGTTCGACATGGCGGGCGATTTCGAGGACGGCCTCACCACACCGACCATCTGGTGGGTCGAGGGCTTCGCGGAGTTCGTCTCCTACTCCTACCGGGACGTCACCTACGACGACGCCGTCACCCAGGCCGCCGCGCACACCTACACCCTGAGCTCCCTGTTCGACACCACCTACGAGAACGCCGACCAGACCCGCATCTACAACTGGGGCTATCTGGCCGTCCGTTACATGCTCCAGTCGCACCGCGCCGATGTGGACACCCTGCTGGGTCTCTACCGCTCGGGCGACTGGAACGGTGCCCGCACCCTGCTCACCTCGACGATCGGCAGCCGCTACGACGCCGACTGGAACACCTGGCTGACCGCGTGCGCGGCCGGCAGCTGCGGCACCACCACCACCGAGCCGACCGAGCCGTCCGCGGAGTGCACCGCCGCCGACATCCGTGAACTCGGCCAGGACTGCGCCCGCAGCGGACGGACGGCCACCCGGGGCAACTACTCCTACCTGTACATCGACGTCCCCGCCGGAACCGCCCGGCTCACCATCACCACCAGCGGCGGCACGGGCGACGCCGACCTCTACTACAACGCCGACAGCTGGGCCACCACCGGCTCCTACACCGCCAGGGCCACGGGTGGCGGAACCGCCCACACGCTCACGATCGACAACCCGGCGGCAGGGTTCCACTACATCAGTCTGTACGCCGTGCAGGACTTCGGCGGCGCGAAGGTCTCCGTCCGGTACTGACCGGAAGCGGGCCACGGATGCGGCCGACCGCGTCCGTGGCCCTCACAGCAGGCGCAGCGTGCCCGGGTCGGTCTCCTCCCGGACGATCTCCAGCAGCCGGTCGAAGAGCGTCGGCCCCCGGCCCTCCTCCGCCCGGGCCAGCTCCTCGCGGAGCCGCGGCAGACTGCTGACATGGGCACGGGGGAACAGGCCGCGGAGGTAGCGCGCGGTCTCCTCGTGTCCGAGTGCCCGCGCCGACATCTCGTGGTCGCGCCACTCGATGACGAAGTCGTCGTCGTCCGGCGTGCCCATTCCGCCCCGCAGACAGTCCGCGAAGGCGTCGAGCCCCCGGCCGAAGTAGCCGCCGGGCCCGTTCACCGCCTCGCCGATCACGACCCAGAAACTGTCCAGGCCGGTGACCCCGGAGCCGTCGATCACATAGGTCACGGTCATGGGGCGAGCGTACAAGCCGCCGGTCCGGTGATCCGCGCCGCAGGTGGGGGGCTGCGGCGCGGACCGGACCGGGGGGCGGTTCAGCAGCCGTGGTCGACGAGGTCGAACGTCTCGTAGTGGTCGGCGGTGTAGTAGTCCTCCTGGCTCTCCTCACCCGTGACGATGCGCCGCGCACCACGGGTCGGGGAGCCGGGGGTGATCACGGTGTACTCGTGGTAGTAGCCGGTGCTCTGCCCCGGCAGCACACCTTCACGGTTCTGGAAGACGGTGCCGTCCTGGTCGTACGGGAACGGCCCGCCGGCCTCGATGAGATCGAGGGTGTCGTGCGCCTGGGACGGCAGCGCGGAGTAACAGATGCTGCCGACCGAGGTGGTGGCGGCGGTCGCGGTCGCCGCGACGGGGCCGCCGACGAAGAGGACGGACAGGAGGGCGGCGATGCCGCCGAGCGTGGTGATCCGTGGGGGGATTCGCATGCCCACCATGATGACGCGCGTAGATGCGGCCCCGTCAACGCCAAGTCGGAGGAATTTTCGTGAAGTTCACCGGATCGGCGCAGTGCCCGGGTCCCGTGTGGCGGAACGGCCCCCATAGGGGAGGTTTCGCGCTTATTGATGTGTCCGCAAGCGTGACGGGCTGTGGGGTGGGGCATGCATTGCGTGAGGAAGTCCGAGCAGAAGGGGGCGATTCACTGTGTGGGCGGGGGAGACGATGGAGCGTCAGGAACTGGCCAGACTGCATCGCAGACTCGGCCGTGCCGATCTGGCGGCGGTCGCCGAAGTGCGATGTGCGATGCGGGAGTTACTCCGGTACCGATGGAAGGAGGAGCCCGCACAGGTGGCCGAGCTGCTGCTCAGTGAGCTGGTGACCAACGCGCTGGTGCACACGGACGACGGCGCGGTCGTCGCCGTGAGCGTGGCCCCGCGCAGGCTGCGGGTGGAGGTGCGGGACTTCGTCCCGGGTATGCCCGTGTCGCACGTACCGAACGCCGACGACGGTACGCACGGCCGGGGGCTGATCCTGGTGGAGAGCCTCGCGGACTCCTGGGGGGTCAGCGCGCACGGTCTGGGCAAGGTGGTCTGGTTCGAGCTGGACGGCGAACGGCCCTGACGGTCGGTCTGACCGTCAGGGCCGTTTCCCACAGGATCGTGTGACGATCCATCAGCCGAACTGCTGCTCCAGGTCCTTCAGCTTCTGCTCCAGCGAGTCGAGCCGGGGCAGTGCCTGGGTGTCGTCGTCGGGAGTGAGGTCGACCGCTCTCGGATCAGTCGAGCCCAGCTCCGGAACGTCCCTGGATTTCGGGCCGTTCACGGCTTGCAGGGATGGCCGGGGTCGCAGGGGCAGCTGACCCGGCTCGGATATGGCGGGCTCCGCGACGGACTGTGCGGAGCCCGTCGCGGGGGAGATGGCCTGGACGTCCACCTGGGCGCCGCCCCGGCCGACGCGTCCCCAGGCCCGGTTCTGCCGGTTCAGGGCCTTGATGTGCGCCCGGTCCAGCTTCTCCTGGTCCTTCCTGCGGAGACGGTTCTGCTCCTTCTCCCGGCGGTCCTCGCGAACCTCGTCGACCGCCTCGTCCAGCGTGCGTACGCCTTCCAGGAGCATCAGCGACCAGGCGCCGAAGGTCTCCCGGGGTGCGCGCAGCCACCGCACGATCCGGATCTGCGGCAACGGACGGGGCACCAGGCCCTGTTCGCGCAGCGCGGCCACCCGGGTCTGCTTCAGGGCCCGGTCGAAGAGCACGGCCGCCGAGAGCGACATCCCCGCGAAGAAGTGCGGAGCGCCCGCGTGGTTGAGGCCGCGCGGTGCGTGCACCCAGTTGAACCAGGCGGCGGCCCCGGCGAAGGTCCACACCAGCAGGCGTGAGCCGAGCGCCGCGTCCCCGTGGCTGGCCTCCCGCACCGCCAGGACGGAGCAGAACATCGCGGCCCCGTCGAGGCCGAACGGCACCAGATACTCCCAGCCGTTGGAGAGGCCGAGATTCTGCTGCCCGAAGCCGACGAGCCCGTGGAAGGAGAGGGCGGCGGCGACCGCGGCACAGCAGAACAGCAGAATGTACGAAGCGGTGGCGTAGAGCCCTTCCTTGCGTCTACGCCGTTCCTCGCTGCGTTCCCAGGAGTCGTCGGCTGCCGCGGATGTGTCAGCAGCGCGCTTGCCGCGTGCGACCACCGCCACCGCCGCCATGACCCCCGCGAGCAGCACGGCGGCCGGAAGCAGCCAGTCAAGCGATATGTCGGTCAGTCTCATGCGCGGTCCCTTGCGTCGCGATAGGGCGTTTCGGCCGCCATCGTGCCGGGAATCGGAACACGTCCAGGCCGTTTCGGGGCAAGAGAACGCCAATGGGGTGGCAGAGCCGCCGGATAACCGCGATCTGGTCGAATGCCCGTATGCCGCAGGGGAGTTGTGTTCGATTCGCGCCACTCGTGCGAGCGGCCTCGGTTCTGCGCCGGAGCCAGGGCTGTCCCGCCAGGAATCGCGGGACAGCCCGCAGGGTGCGGGCTACGGCGCGGGCGTCAGCTTCCGGACCCGGTCCGCGTCGCAGGTGCGCGGGCAGGTGACACAGGTGTCCTCGGGCCGCAGCGTGTAGAACATGCAGCAGCTCGCACGGTCGCGGGTGGGCAGTGACTCGCCGTCCGGGCCGGTCAGCTCCCGGAAGCCCGCCGTGCCGACGTACGGCTTCGTGGTGCCCGGCAGGAGCGCCTCCAGCTCCGCCATCGCGCGCCTCTCCTCACCGAGGAGATGGGCGACGTACCAGAGGCCCTCGACGATCTCGTCCGTCGCCATGCCCCACAGGGCCCGCTTGCCGCGCCGCATGCGCGGGCGGAAGCCGTCGAGCACCGGGCCGAGGTGTTCGGCCACGGACGCGAGCACCTCGGCGCGCAGCGCGGCCTCGTCGGCCACCACCCGCGCGCCCGGCAGCCCGGCCGCCGGATCGTCCGGCAGGCAGGCGAATTCCCGCACCCGCACGGTCAGATGGCCCAGTGCCCGCTGGAACGCGACGTCCTCGACCGGGATCCGGGGCACCCGCCGGTGCAGGAACCACGGCACGGTCACCAGCAGGCAGGCCGGCCAGGCGTAGCGGTGCAGTCCGAAGCCGGCGATCACATCGGGCCTGGCCTGCTGCCCGTAGTCCCGGAGCACCTGCGCCTCGTCCCAGGAGAGGAAGGTGTCCAGCGCGCTGCCGCCGGCCGCGAGCTCGTGCGCGCCCACCCAGCCGGAGCCGTCGGGGGAGGGCTCGCCGTCGTCGAGCACCTCGGCGCGCAGGCCGGGAAAGACCTCGGCGAGGCGCGCGTACGCGTCCGTGACCGCCGAGGTCGTGGCGCCGGGAAGCAGTGTGGGCAGGGTCATGCAGGGACCACCGAATCGCGATCGTTTGCAGGTAAGCCTTACCTTACCCGAACGGATCGATGTTTGAACTGCAGCCCTGTCCGCCTATCGTGCACACGGGGCGCGGTACTCGCGAGCCGCGCCCGCGACCGGTCGAGGAGGTATCCGTGGAGCAGGGCAGAGCGCGTGAGAGCGCGTGGGCACCGTACGGGCCCGCCGCATCCGTGACCCCCTCCTCGTCCGTCCGGGTGCCCGAACAGGCCCGTGGGGAGCACACCCACAGCGAGCCGCCCGCCCCCCGGGCCCCGGTGCAGCGGCACTCCGTGCGCGGCCAGATCCTGGACGCCCTGCGCGCCGCCCTCGTCGACGGCGAGCTGGTTCCCGGACAGGTCTACTCCGCACCGGCGCTCGGCGCCCGCTTCGGCGTCTCGGCCACCCCGGTGCGCGAGGCGATGCAGCAGCTGGCCGTCGAGGGGGCCGTGGAGGTCGTGCCGAACCGCGGTTTCCGGGTCGCCGAGCGCGGCGCCGGTGAACTGGCGGAGCTGGCCGAGGTGCGGGCACTGATCGAGGTCCCCGTCATGCTGCGGCTCGCCCGCACCGTCCCGCCGGCCGGCTGGTGCGCCCTGCGCCCGCTGGCCGACGCCACCGTCGCCGCGGCCGCCGTGGGGGACCGGGCGAGCTACGCCGAGGCCGACCGGGCCTTCCACGGTGCGGTGCTGGCCCTCGCCGGCAACGCCCAGCTGGTGCTGGTCGCCGACGAGCTGCACCGCCGCTCCCAGTGGCCGCTGGAGGGCAACCCCGTCACCCGGCGCGCCGACCTGCTGGCGGACGCCTCCGAGCACACGGCACTGCTGGACGCGCTGATCGCCCAGGACGTCACCGTCGTCCAGTCACTCGTCCGGGAGCACTTCGCCGGTTCCGGGGGCTGACACCCGGCCCGGGGCCGCCCCCAGGCGCCCCCAGGCCGTCGCCGTCTCAGTTCGCCTCGGCCGTCTCCGGACCCGGCGGGTCCAGGTGCGGTGCCAGCCAGGTCGGCACACCGCCGAGCAGCCGGAACAGCCGGCCCGCCTCGGCCCGCAGCCGGGTCGCCGCCTCCGGCTCGGGCTCCGCGTCGGCCAGGGCGATGAGCGCCGGGGCCGTACCCACCAGGTAGCCGAGCTCCTCCCTTATCCGCAGGGACTCCGCGAAGCCGTGCCGGGCCTCGGCGAGCTCGCCCTCGCGCAGCGCGATCAGGGCCAGGTGGCGCCAGGTGGAGGAGAGCAGGAGCGCGTCGCCCTGGGCGGTCGCGCCCGCGTGGGCCCTGCGGTACGCGGCCCGGGCGGCCTGCGGCGAGTCGGCGATGTTCTGCGCGATCAGGCCCCGCCGGAAGTCCAGCAGCGGACGGCCCGCCGCGGCCGGGGAGAGGAGGGCCGCGGCCCGGCTCAGCGCCACCCGGGCCTCGTCGGCCCGGTCCCGTACCCCGAGCAGCGTCGACGCGTAGGCCAGATAGCCGCGCTCGCAGGCGGCGGCCCCGCGCTCGGCGTCGTCGTGGGCCATGGCCTCGGCGGTGCGCAGCGCGTCCTCCGCCTCCGTCCAGCCCTGTCCGGTGTAGAGACAGCGCTCCGTCAGCAGGGCCGTCCGCTGGAGCGCGGCGGCCGGATCGGTGGCGGCGTCGTGTTCGAGCAGAGCCGCGGCGTCCGTCCAGCAGGCGCGTGAGCGCAACCGCCATACGGCTGTCTGGAGCGGCGGATCGTCATCTGCTGTCGTTCCGGAACCAGACATGGCGGTATACGCCACATTGCCCTCCCCGAGCGCGCCATCGAGCTGTGGAGAGTGTCCGGCCGTCGAGAGGGCGGACGCTCTGAGTCTGGCCGCATCACAGCACGGAATGGCACGCCGGGCCAAGAGGTCGAGACAATGTCAGGTGAAACTTTTCACAATCGACCGGGACCCGCGGGGACGGCCGGGACCCCCGGGAGTCAGCTCATCCGCAGGGCGAGGAAGAAGTCGAGCTTGTCCTCGAGCCGCGAAAGGTCACGCCCCGTCAACTGCTCGATTCGCCCGACCCGGTAGCGCAGCGTGTTGACGTGGAGATGCAGCCGGGCCGCGCAGCGGGTCCAGGAACCGTCGCAGTCCAGGAACGACTCCAGGGTCGGGATCAGCTCCGCGCGGTGCCGCCGGTCGTAGTCCCGCAGCGGGTCGAGCAGGCGTGCGGTGAACGCGCGGCGCACGTCGTCGGGGACGAACGGCAGCAGCAGGACGTGCGAGGCCAGTTCGTGGTGACCGGCCGCGCAGACCCTCCCCGGCCGGGCCGCAGCCACCCGCCGGGCGTGCCGGGCCTCCTCCAGGGCGCCGCGCAGCCCCTCGGGCGAATGCACCGAAGCACTGACACCCAGTGTCAGGCGGCCGTCGTCGGCGAGACCCGCGGAGAGCGGGGTGCGGACTGCGGCCAGCAGGGCGTCGGCGTGCAGCGCGGGATCGTCGGCCCCGGCGTCGTCGGCGGCGCCGTCGTCCGCGTCCGCCGGCGGCGCCGGCGCGGCGGGCAGCGGCACGAGCGCGATGGCCTCGTCACCCGTATGGGCGACCGCGATCCGGTCGGCCGAATCCGGCCCGGTCACGGCCGGGTCGACCAGGATCTCCTCCAGCAGCGCCTGGGCGACCGGGCCGCCCGCGATCCCGGAACCGCTGCCGCCGGGCGCGCCGTCCTCGTCCCACTCGACCCGGGCCACCACGACCTGCCAGTGCGGAGCGGTGCCGAGACCCGGCAGCAGCACCGGGGCGGCGACCCGCAGCCGGGCGGCGATCTCGGCGGGCGGGGCACCGGCCTGGACCAGCTCCAGGACCTCCTGGGCGAGCCTGCGGCGCACCGTACGGGCCGCGTCGCGCCGGTCCCGCTCGACCGCGATCAGCTGGGTGACCCCCTGGAGGAGGTCGAGCCGGGCCGCCGGCCAGTCGCCCGCGTCGGCCTCGACGGCCAGCAGCCAGTCGGAGAGCACCGACTCCCGGACATCACGGGAGGCCGGCACGGCTCCCCGGCCGTTGTTCCGGATCGGGAAGAGCGAATACGTCACCCCGCCGATCGTCGCCCGGTGCGGGGCGCGGCGGCCGGAGCGGACCGCGGCCAGGTGCAGCCCGGCCAGTTCCGCACCCAGCGGGCCGGGCAGCGGCGCGCCGGCGCCCGCGATCTGCCGGCCGGTGGGCGAGAGCACCCAGGCGTGCAGGTCCAGGTCGGAGCCGAGCAGATCGAGGACTACTTCCGGCCCGCCGCCCGCCGGGCCCGAGGTCATCAGCCTGCGGTGCCGGTCGACGACCGCCGCCAGGTCACCGGCCCGCTCGCCGGACACCTGCCGCACCACATGCTCGGTGATCGTTGCGAACGCGACGGTCTCATGGACGGCGAAGAGCGGCAGCCGGTGGTGGCGGCACGCCTCCACCAGATCGTCCGGAATGGCACCGAGCTCCGCCTCGCCCGCCGCGAGCCCGGCCACCCCGGCGCCGGAGAGGATCCGTACGAACGGCTCCGAGTCCGTCGCGTCCCGGTGCCAGGCCAGGCCGGTCAGGACCAGCTCACCGCCCGTGAGGTAGCGGCTGGGGTCCCGCAGGTCGGTGGTCATCACGCCACGGACCGTCCGGTCCAGCTCCTCGTCGTCGCCGAGCAGCCGCAGGCCCAGCGCGTCGGTCTCCAGCAGTGCGCGCAGCCGCATCTCGTCGCCGCCGTTCTCTTTCGTTGGTGCGGGGGAAAACTGGGTATTGCGGCGAGGTAACCGTTCCCCGCCATTCGTTCGAATCTACAAGACGAGGGCGAAGACCAGCCAACTCCTTCATGGTTTCGGTGACTGCACCAGGTGGAGCAGGGCTTGTGTACTGGGCCACACACCGCGTTAACAACACATGAACGACCAGTCGAGGGCCGGCCGTCTCCAGCCCCCAGTGAACGACCCGATTGAGAAGAAGAGAGCCACTCATGGACTTCCTTCGCCCCGCCAGCTGGGAGGAGGCGCTCGCCGCCAAGGCCGAGCACCCTACGGCTGTGCCCATCGCGGGCGGCACCGATGTGATGGTCGAGATCAATTTCGACCACCGGCGGCCCGAGTACCTCCTGGACCTGAACCGCATCGGTGACCTGTCCGAGTGGGAGGTGGGCCAGGAGAGCGTACGGCTCGGCGCCTCTGTCCCGTACAGCGCCATCATGGAGCACCTGCGCACCGAGCTGCCCGGACTGGCGCTCGCCTCGCACACCGTCGCCTCGCCGCAGATCCGCAACCGCGGCGGCGTCGGCGGCAACCTCGGCACCGCGTCACCCGCCGGTGACGCCCACCCGGCCCTGCTCGCCGCGGGCGCCGAGGTCGAGGCCGAGTCCGTCCGCGGCATCCGGATGATCCCCATCGACGCCTTCTACACCGGCGTCAAGCGCAACGCCCTGGAGCCGGACGAGCTGATCCGGGCCGTGCACATCAAGAAGGCCGACGGGCCGCAGCAGTACTCCAAGGTCGGCACCCGCAACGCGATGGTCATCGCCGTCTGCGCCTTCGGCCTGGCACTGCACCCGGAGACCCGCACCGTCCGCACCGGCATCGGATCCGCCGCCCCGACACCCGTACGGGCGAAGGAGGCGGAGGAGTTCCTGAACGCCGCGCTGGAAGAGGGCGGGTTCTGGGACAGCCGCACGATCATCACGCCGTCCGTCGCCAAGCAGTTCGCCACGCTCGCCGCGGCCGCCTGCAACCCGATCGACGACGTGCGCGGCACCGCGAGCTACCGCCGGCACGCGGTCGGGATCATGGCCCGCCGGACCCTCGGCTGGACCTGGGAGTCGTACCGCGGCAACGGCCGCAGCACCGAAGGAGCTGCCTGATCATGCGCGTCAATTTCACGGTCAACGGCCGACGTCACGAGGCCGACGACGTCTGGGAGGGCGAGTCCCTCCTGTACGTCCTGCGTGAGCGGATGGGCCTGCCCGGCTCCAAGAACGCCTGCGAGCAGGGCGAGTGCGGCTCCTGCACGGTCCGCCTCGACGGGGTCCCGGTCTGTTCCTGTCTGGTCGCGGCCGGCCAGGTCGAGGGCCGCGACGTCGTCACGGTCGAAGGCCTCGCCGACTTCGCCGCCCACCGCACCGAGGCCCACCCCGGCACCGGCTGCGCGTCGGGCGCCTGCGGCACCACGGTCGACAAGGCACAGCGGTGGAAGGCCAAGCCGTCCGCCGAGGAGACCCGCGACACCGGTGAACTCTCCCCGATCCAGCAGGCGTTCATCGACGCCGGAGCCGTCCAGTGCGGCTTCTGCACCCCCGGACTGCTGGTCGCCGCCGACGAGCTGCTCGAGCGCACCCCGGAGCCGTCCGACGCGGACATCCGCGAGGCGCTCTCCGGCAACCTCTGCCGCTGCACCGGCTACGAGAAGATCCTCGACGCGGTCCGCCTCGCGGCCGCCCGCGCGGAAGAAACGGTCTAGACGATGGGCGTTACCGGTTCCCCCACCAATATCAACCAGGGCACCCGCACCAAGGGCGGCATCGGCGAGTCCACGCTGCGCCCGGACGGAATCCTGAAGGTCACCGGCGAGTTCGCGTACTCCTCGGACATGTGGCACGAGGACATGCTCTGGGGCCACACCCTGCGCTCCACCGTCGCGCACGCCGAGATCGCCTCGATCGACACCTCCGAGGCGCTCGCCACCTCGGGCGTCTACGCCGTGCTCACCTACGACGACCTGCCGACCGCGGTGAAGAACTACGGCCTGGAGTACCAGGACACCCCCGTCCTCGCCAACGGCAGGGTCCGCCACCACGGCGAGCCGGTGGCGATCGTCGCCGCCGACCACCCGGAGACGGCCCGCCGGGCCGCGGCGAAGATCAGGATCGACTACCGCGAGCTCCCGGTCATCACCGACGAGGCCTCCGCGACCGCCCCCGACGCGATCGTCCTCCACGAGGGCCGCGACGACCACCACGCCGGCGAGGTGCCGCACCCCAACATCGTGCACCGGCAGCCGATCGTCCGCGGCGACGCGGAGGCCGCGAAGGCCCGCGCCGACGTCGTGGTCAGCGGCGAGTACGTCTTCGGCATGCAGGACCAGGCCTTCCTCGGCCCCGAGTCCGGTCTCGCCGTGCCCTCCGAGGACGGCGGCGTCGACCTGTACGTCGCCACCCAGTGGCTGCACTCCGACCTCCGCCAGATCGCCCCCGTCCTCGGCCTGCCCGAGGACAAGGTCCGCATGACGCTCTCCGGCGTCGGCGGTGCCTTCGGCGGCCGCGAGGACCTGTCGATGCAGATCCACGCCTGCCTGCTGGCGCTGCGCACCGGCAAGCCGGTCAAGATCGTCTACAACCGTTTCGAGTCCTTCTTCGGGCACGTCCACCGCCACCCCGCCAAGCTCTGGTACGAGCACGGCGCCACCCGTGACGGCAAGCTCACCCACATGAAGTGCCGCATCGTGCTGGACGGCGGGGCCTACGCCTCCGCCTCCCCGGCCGTCGTCGGCAACGCCTCCTCGCTGGCGGTCGGCCCGTACGTCATCGAGGACGTCGACATCGAGGCGCTCGCGCTCTACACCAACAACCCGCCGTGCGGGGCGATGCGTGGCTTCGGCGCCGTCCAGGCCTGCTTCGCCTACGAGGCGCAGATGGACAAGGTCGCCGCCGAACTCGGCATGGACCCCGTCGAGTTCAGGCAGCTCAACGCCATGGAGCAGGGCACCCTGCTGCCGACCGGCCAGGTGGTCGACTCGCCCGCCCCGGTCGCCGAGCTGCTGCGCCGGGTCAAGGCCAGGCCGCTGCCGCCCGAGCGCCAGTGGGAGACCGCCGGCGAGCACGCCGACGTCCGCGCGCTGCCCGGCGGACTCTCCAACACCACCCACGGCGAGGGCGTCGTGCGCGGTGTCGGCTACGCGGTCGGGCTGAAGAACGTCGGCTTCTCCGAGGGCTTCGACGACTACTCCACCGCCCGGGTGCGCATGGAGGTCATCGGCGGCGAACCCGTCGCGACCGTGCACACCGCGATGGCGGAGGTCGGCCAGGGCGGCGTCACCGTGCACGCCCAGATCGCCCGGACCGAACTCGGCGTCTCCCAGGTCACCATCCACCCGGCCGACACCCGCGTCGGCTCGGCGGGCTCCACCTCGGCCTCCCGGCAGACGTACGTCACCGGCGGCGCCGTGAAGAACTCCTGCGAGGCCGTCCGGGAACAGGTCCTGGAGATCGGCCGCCGCAAGTTCGGTACGTACCACCCCGCCTGGGCCACCGCCGAACTCCTCCTGGAGGGCGGCAAGGTCGTCACCGACGGCGGCGAGGTGCTGGCCGATCTGGTCGACGTACTGGAGGAGGAGGCGGTCGACGTCGAGCTGGAGTGGCGCCACCGGCCCACCGAGGCCTTCGACCTGCGCACCGGACAGGGCAACGGCCACGTCCAGTACTCCTTCGCCGCGCACCGCGCGGTCGTCGAGGTCGACACCGAACTCGGCCTGGTCAAGGTCATCGAACTGGCCTGCGCCCAGGACGTCGGGAAGGCGCTCAACCCGCTCTCCGTCCTCGGCCAGATCCAGGGCGGCACCCTCCAGGGCATGGGCGTCGCCGTGATGGAGGAGATCATCGTCGACCCGAAGACCGCGAAGGTGCGCAACCCGTCCTTCACGGACTACCTGCTGCCCACCATCCTCGACACCCCGACCATCCCGGTCGACGTGCTCGAACTCGCCGACGAACACGCCCCGTACGGGCTCCGTGGCATCGGCGAGGCCCCCACCCTGTCGTCCACCCCGGCCGTCCTCGCGGCGATCCGGAACGCGACGGGACTGGAGCTCAACAGGACGCCGGTACGACCCGAGCACCTCACCGGCACCTGACCGGAGCTCCTCCACAGCTCTCCGGGCGGTGCGCGCCTCCAGGGAACGTCACACTTCCTCCGCCCGCACCGCCCGGAGAACCCAAGTTCCGCACCGCTCGCGGCCCTTGAACAGTCCCACCGCAGTACCCGTTCTCTCCACTCCGCATGAACAGTTCGTCTCGGGCCGTCCCCCGGGTCGTGCCGCCAGCGCAGTCATCCCAAATCCCGCATTTCGATTCTCCATCGCGGGTGCCCCTGTGAACCTTGGGAGTCAGGCATCATGACCCAGCAGTCAGTGGAACCGAAGACCGGCGCGGAGGACGCGGGCCCCGGCTCACGCGTCCCCGCCGGAAGATCTTGGCTCGACCGGTACTTTCACATATCCGAGCGCGGATCCACCGTCGCGACCGAAGTGCGCGGCGGCGTCACGACCTTCATGGCCATGGCGTACATCCTCCTGCTCAACCCGCTGATCCTCGGCGGCAAGGACGTCGACGGCAACCTCCTCAGCCAGCCCGGGCTGATCACCGCCACCGCGCTCGCGGCCGCGGCGACCACCCTGCTGATGGGATTCGTCGGCAAGGTCCCCCTCGCGCTCGCCGCGGGACTCAGCGTCTCCGGCGTCCTGTCCTCACAGGTCGCCCCGGAGATGTCCTGGCCGCAGGCCATGGGCATGTGCGTGATGTACGGCCTGGTGATCTGCCTCCTGGTGGTCACCGGTCTGCGTGAGCTGATCATGAACGCGATCCCGCTCCCGCTGAAGCACGGCATCACCATGGGCATCGGGCTCTTCATCGCCCTGATCGGCCTCTACAAGGCCGGGTTCGTGGGGAAGGGTACCGCCACTCCGGTGTCCCTCGGCCCCACCGGTGAGCTGGCCGGCTGGCCCGTTCTCGTCTTCGCGGTGACCCTGCTGCTGATCTTCATGCTGCAGGCCCGCAACATCCCCGGCGCGATCCTCATCGGCATCGTGGTCGGCACCGTCGTCGCCGTGGTGATCAACAAGGTCGCCGACGTCGACCCGAAGATCTGGAGCAGCGGCCCGCCCGAGCTCAGCGGCTCGGCGGTCTCGTCACCCGACTTCTCGCTCTTCGGGGACGTCGAGTTCGGCGGCTGGGGCGACGTCGGCGCGATGACCGTCGGCTTCATCGTCTTCACCCTGGTGCTGGCCGGCTTCTTCGACGCGATGGCCACCATCATCGGTGTCGGTACGGAGGCCAAGCTGGCCGACGACAAGGGCCGCATGCCCGGCCTGTCCAAGGCGCTGTTCATCGACGGCGCGGGCGGTGCGATCGGCGGTGTCGCCGGCGGCTCCGGCCAGACGGTCTTCGTCGAGTCCGCGACCGGCGTCGGGGAGGGGGCCCGTACCGGGCTCGCCTCCGTCGTCACCGGGCTCTTCTTCGCCGCCTGTCTCTTCTTCACCCCGCTCACGGCGATCGTGCCGGCCGAGGTGGCCTCCGCCGCCCTGGTCGTCATCGGCGCCATGATGATGCAGAACGCCCGGCACGTGGACTGGAGCGACCGCGCGGTCGCCATCCCGGTCTTCCTGACCGTGGTCCTGATGCCGTTCACCTACACCATCACCACCGGTGTGGCGGCAGGTGTCATCTCCTGGGTCGCGATCAAGGTCGCCCAGGGCCGGGCCCGCGAGGTCGGGGCCTTCATGTGGGGGCTGACGGTGATCTTCGTCGTCTACTTCGCCCTCCACCCGATCGAGAGCTGGCTGGGCGTCAGCTGACGCACACCCCTCCACACACATCCGTCAAGGAGACCGAGATGCTGGACATCGCCGAGGAGCTCGACCGATGGGCCGGGCAGGGACGCGACTTCGCCGTGGCCACCGTCGTCGCCGTCGGCGGCAGCGCGCCCCGGCAGCCGGGTGCCGCGCTGGCCGTCGACCGTGACGGAACGGCGATCGGCTCGGTCTCCGGCGGGTGTGTGGAGGGCGCGGTGTACGAGCTGTGCCAACAGGCCCTCGAAGACGGCACGACCGTACGGGAGCGGTTCGGCTACAGCGACGAGACGGCCTTCGCGGTCGGTCTCACCTGCGGCGGCGTCATCGACATCCTGGTGACGCCGGTCCGGGCGGACGACCCCGCCCGCCCGGTGTTCGCCGCCGCGCTCGCCGCCGCGGCGCGGGGGGAGGCGGCGGCGGTCGCCCGGATCACGGAGGGTCCCGCCGACCTCCTCGGCCGGCCCCTGCTGGTCCGTCCCGACGGCAGTCACGAGGGCGGGCTCGGCGGGCACCCGGAGCTGGACCGCACCGCGGCGGCCGAGACCCGCGCGATGCTCGACGCGGGCCGCACCGGCACCCTCACCATCGGCGCGGACGGCTCGCAGTGCGGACAGCCGCTCACCCTGCTCGTCGAGTCCAGCGTCCCGCCGCCCCGGATGATCGTGTTCGGGGCCATCGACTTCGCCGCCGCGCTGGTACGGGCCGGGAAGTTCCTCGGCTACCACGTCACGGTGTGCGACGCCCGGCCCGTCTTCGCCACGAGGACGCGGTTCCCGGAAGCCGACGAACTCGTCGTCGACTGGCCGCACCGCTACCTGGCCGGGGCCGAGGTCGACGCCCGCAGCGTCCTGTGCGTCCTCACGCACGACGCCAAGTTCGACGTCCCCCTGCTGGAGGCGGCGCTGAAGCTGCCCGTCGCCTACGTCGGCGCGATGGGCTCGCGCCGCACGCACCTGGAGCGCAACGACCGGCTGCGCGAAGCCGGCGTCACCGAACTCGAACTGGCCAGGCTGCACTCGCCGATCGGCCTCGACCTCGGAGCCCGTACCCCCGAGGAGACGGCCCTGTCGATCGCCGCCGAGATAGTCGCCGACCGACGCGGCGGCAGCGGGGTCCCGCTGACCGGCGCACACACCCCGATCCACCCCAGCCGCGCCCTGGAACCGGCCGGGCGGATCGGCTCCGTGGCCTGAACCGGGGCCGCGGGCTCCGGCGGGGAAAGGGCGGTCCCGCACCCTCCGACAAGAGGGTGCGGGACCGCCCTTTCCCCGCCCCCGGGCGCTGTGGCGCAGGACGTCATCCGCCCTGATCAGACGGCGGTTCTCCGCCGCGGCGGCTTTCCGCCACCGATAGTCCATGACGAACCGGTGCGTTAACCGGTAGATCAGCTGCATGACATCCACACCCTCCACCGCCGCACGCCGGGCGAGACCCGCCCGCGCGCGGCGCCGAGCCCTCCTCATAGCGACCTCCGTCGCCCTGGTGAGCGGCGCGCTGCTGCCCGTCACGGGTTCCGCCACCGCCGCCGAGGGGCCCGCCCCGGCCGGGGGCCGGAGCAATCCGGTCCACCAGTACGACATCACCCTGGTCACCGGGGACGTGGTCCACTACGCCGACGGCGCCGGCAACCAGGACACCGTCACGGTGGACCGCCCCGACGGTGCGACGGGCGGGGTCCACGTCCAGCAGGCCGGGGACGACATCTACGTCCTGCCCGACGAGGCCGGCAGCCTGATCGCCGCCGGCAGGCTGGACCGCCGCCTGTTCAACATCTCCGCGCTCGCGAAGATGGGGTACGACGACGCGAAGTCCGCCGGCATCCCGCTGATCGCCACCTATCCGGCGGGCAAGGCCCGTTCGCTGCCCGCGGCCCCGCGCGGCAGCCGGACCGTCCGCGCGCTGGAGTCCATCCACGGCGTGGCGCTGAAGGCGGACAAGGACACCGCGCGGGCGTTCTGGGACGACATCGCGAAGACGCCCGCCGCCCGTTCGCTGGACGACGGCATCGCGAAGCTGTGGCTCGACGGCCGGGTCGAGGCGGCGCTCAAGGACTCCGTCCCGCAGATCAACGCCCCGCAGGCCTGGGCCGACGGCTTCGACGGCAAGGGCACCAAGGTCGCCGTCCTGGACACCGGCATCGACGCCGACCACCCGGACGTCAAGGACCGCGTCCTGGAGTCCAGGAGCTTCGTGCCGGGCCAGGAGGTCGACGACAAGAACGGCCACGGCACGCACGTCGCGTCCACCATCGCGGGCTCCGGTGCCGCGTCGGACGGCGTCAACAAGGGCGTCGCCCCGGCCGCGGACCTGATCATCGGCAAGGTCCTCAGCGACGAGGGCTCCGGCGCGGACTCGGGCATCATCGAGGCGATGGAGTGGGCGAAGGCGGAGGGCGCCGACGTCGTCTCCATGAGCCTCGGCTCCAGCATCCCGGACGACGGTTCCGATCCGATGGCCCAGGCCGTCGACGCCCTTTCGGCGGACGGCGGTCCGCTCTTCGTGATCGCCGCGGGCAACGCGTACGGCGCCGGCACGATCGGCTCGCCCGGCTCCGCCGACAAGGCGCTCACGATCGCCGCCGTCGACAAGCAGGACGGCCGGGCCGACTTCTCCTCCATGGGCCCGCTGACCCGCTCGTACGGCCTGAAGCCGGACCTCTCCGCCCCGGGCGTCGACATCAACGCCGCCGCATCGCAGTCGGTCCCCGGCATCGAGGGCATGTACCAGTCGATGTCGGGTACGTCGATGGCGACCCCGCACGTCGCGGGTGCCGCTGCCATCCTGAAGGAGCGTCACCCCGACTGGTCCGGTCAGCGCATCAAGGACGCGCTGATGACCTCGTCGAAGGTGCTCCCCGCCTACACCCCGTACGAGCAGGGCACCGGCCGGGTCGACGTGAAGGCCGCCATCGACACGAAGATCGAGGCCACGGGCTCCGTCGCGGTCGCTTCGTACGACTGGCCGCACAGCGCGTCCGATCCGGTGGCCGAGCGGACGATCACGTACCGCAACACCGGTACCGAGGACGTGACGCTGGATCTGGCGACGGACAGCGACGCGGACGCGTACACGCTGTCGGCGAAGCAGCTGACCGTGCCGGCCGGTTCGACCGCCGAAGCCGTCCTCTCGCTCGACCCGTCGAAGGTCCCGGTCAACACCACGTTCTCCGGGCAGGTGATCGCCAAGGACGCCTCGGGCGCCACCGTCGCGCACACCGGGTTCGCGCTGAACAAGGAGCAGGAGCTCTACGACCTGAAGCTCCAGCTGCGCGGCCGTGACGGGAAGCCGATGGACGGCCAGGTCGTCATCGCCGCCCTCGGCGACGAGAACCTGGGCGTCGTCGGCGTGGCCGGCGACACCACCCTGCGGCTGCCCCCGGGCAACTACACCGCCTGGGCCGCCGCCGACATCAAGGGCGACACGGCCGACTCCAGGGCCCTCGCCTTCCTGGCCGCACCGGAGATCATCCTCGACAGGCCGAAGACCGTGTCGCTCGACGCCTCCGAGGCCCACAAGGTCGCCGTGAAGACGCCGCAGGAGACGGAGACCCGTCAGCTGCGCTACGACATGGCACGCACAGCGCCGGACGGCACCGTCCAGCGCGACGCCTACCAGATCCCGCTGACGTACGACCAGTTGTGGGCCAGTCCCACGAAGAAGGTCACCCAGGGCAGCTTCTCCTTCCTGACCCGCTGGCGGCAGGGCGAGAAGCTGGTCGACCTGACGGCCGACGGCCGCGACGTGCCGGTCACCGTGCAGGGCGGTTCGCCCGTCGCAGAGGACAGCCGGAAGCGGCTCGACACGGTCTTCGCGGGCAACGGTGCCACCGCCGACTACCGGGGCCTGAACGCCAGGGGCAAGGCGGTCGTGATCCGCAGCAGTGACACGGTGGCACCCGCCGACCGGGCCGCTGCCGCGATCGCCGCCGGCGCCAAGGCGCTGTTCGTCGTCAACAGCGGCGACGGCGTGCTGATGGAGTCCTACGCCGACTACGGCACCACGCTCCCCATCCCGGTCGCCTCCGTCCGGCGCCTCGCCGGCGAGGATCTCGTCAGGGCCGCCCGGCGCGGCAGCAAGGTGACCGTCGAGGAGCGGAAGTTCACGCGGTACGTGTACGACCTGGTCGACCGTCACGACGGCACCATCCCGGACCGTTCGCTGGCCTTCGCCCCGTCCACCCGTCAGCTGGCGAAGGTGGAGAACACCTTCTACGGCGACCGGGCCCGGCTCGGCGGCGGCTACCGCTACGACATCCCCGACTACGGCTTCGGCATCGGCTTCGCCGAGTACGAGAAGTACCCCGCCGTCCGCACCGAGTGGGTCAACCCGCTGCCGGGCGACTCGTTCTGGTACGAGGACCACTCGGTGTACAACGAGGCCGGTACGGACACCTCGCTGGAGCAGCGCGGCACCGACATGGACTACCGGGCCGGCAGCACCACCAGGGCGGACTGGTTCGCGCCGGTCAGCCGGCCGCGTCTGGGCACCGGCTACTGGGGCCCGTTCCGGTCGGCGTACGGCGACATCCAGTACAACCTCACGCCGTGGACGGACGCGGGCGCCGGTCACTCCGGCTCCATGCCGGACAAGGAGTACGACACCGGCACGGTCGCCGTCTACCAGGGCGACACGCTGATCGACGAGGGACCGGGCCGGGCGGGTTACGTGGGGGACCTCGCACCCGAGAAGCTTCCGTACCGACTGGTCCTCGACGCCTCGCGCGACGCGGAGACCTGGAAGTCCTCGGTCCGGACGCACACCGAGTGGAACTTCGTCTCGGGCGCCCTCGACCCGGAAGGGCCGGCGCAGGCCGATATCCCGCTCCTCCAGCTGGACTACGCGGTCGACACCGACCTGGCCGGTGACGTGAAGGCCGGGAAGTGGACCGAGATCGGTCTCTCGTCCGCCACGCAGGAGTGGCTGGCGGGCGCCGTGAAGGCGTCGAAGGCCTCGCTGTCGGTCAGCTACGACGACGGGAAGTCCTGGAGCGCGGTCCAGCTGAAGAAGGACTCGGCCGGTTCGTGGACCGCCCGGTTCAAGACCCCGGAGAGGGGCGCCACGGCCGTGTCGCTCAAGGCGCACACGGAGGCCGGTGGCGGTCTCGCCGTGGACCAGGAGATCATCAGGGCCTTCGGTCTGAAGTGACCTGCTGAGCGTCGCGACCCAGGCGGCCGCGCACCCCGTTCCCGGGGTGCGCGGCCGCTTTCGCGTGTCCGCCGCGTCCTTCTTCGATCATCAAAATTTGTCTGCTTTGCCCGTATATGGCAGGTGATAACGGCAGAAAGGGACTTTTTGCGGTGCGACGGAAGTTGCCACGGCGCCGCCCGGAGGTTTATAAGAGGAACGTGGCCGAGGCGATTCCGGGAATTCCGGGGACTGCCGCCATGGAGGTTTCCCATGTTTCTGACTCCGTCCGACACGGAGAAATTGCTGCTGAGTGTTGCCGGAATGGTTGCCCGTGACCGCCGGGCGCGGGGCGTCCGCCTCAACTACCCGGAGGCCGTCGCGCTGCTCGCCTGCTGGGCGATGGAACGGGCCCGCGAAGGCGCCCGCGTCGCCGATCTCATGACCGCGGGCCGATCCGTCCTCACCCGTGCTGACGTGCTGGAAGGCGTCCCCGAGATGCTGCACGACGTCCAGGTCGAGGCCACCTTCCCCGACGGGCGCAAGCTCGTCACGATCACCGCGCCGATCCCGTGATCCCCGGCGAGGTGCGGACCGGATCCGGCATCGTGGACATCAATTCCGGCCGCCCGAAGATTCAGCTCACGGTGGTGAACGACGGGGACCGGCCCATTCAGATCGGCTCCCATTTCCATTTCTCCGACGTGAATCCCTCGCTTTCCTTCGACCGCCCGTCGGCAAAGGGATTCCGGCTCGATATTCCCTCCGGTACGTCGCTGCGCTTCGAGCCCGGCGTCGGCGCGGAGATCACCCTCGTCGCACTCGGCGGACGCGGAACGGTGCCCGGCATCGTCGTCCCCGCCGCGCCGGGGACCGGCACCGGCGCAGAGGAGGCCGACTGACATGGCACAACTGACCCGCGCCGCGTATGCGGCGCTCTACGGACCCACCACCGGCGACCGCATCAGGCTCGCCGACACCGACCTCTGGATCGAGGTCGAGGAGGACCGCTGCTTCGGCGGCGAGGAGGCCGTCTTCGGCGGCGGCAAGTCGATCCGCGAATCCATGGGCCAGGCCACCGCCTCGCGGGCCGAGGGCGCCCTCGACCTCGTCATCACCAACGTGGTGGTCCTCGACCACTGGGGCGTCGTCAAGACGGACATCGGCATCCGGGCCGGCCGGATCGTCGCCCTCGGCCGCTCAGGCAACCCCGACATCGCCGACGGCGTCCACCCGGACCTCGTCATCGGGCCCGGCACCGACGTCGTCTCCGGCGAGGGCCGCGTCCTCACCGCCGGGGCCGTCGACACCCACGTCCACTTCCTCATGCCGGAGACCCTCCACGAGGCGCTGGCCACCGGCACCACGACCGTCATCGGCGGCGGCACCGGAGCCACCGAGGGATCCAAGGCCACCACGGTCACCCCCGGCGCCTGGAACCTCGCGATGATGCACCGGTCCCTGGACCACGTCCCCCTCAACATCATGCTGTTCGGCAAGGGCTCCACCGTCGGCGAGGAGGGGCTGCGCGAGGCCGCGCTCGGCGGCGCCGGCGGCTACAAGGTCCACGAGGACTGGGGCGCCACGCCCGCCGCCATCGACGCAGCCCTGAAGGCGGCCGACGCCTACGGACTCCAGGTCGCCCTGCACGGCGACAGCCTCAACGAGGCCGGCTACGTCGAGGGGACCCTCGACGCCATCGCCGGACGCGGCATCCACGTCTTCCACGCCGAAGGCGCCGGCGGCGGCCACGCACCCGACATCATCACCGTCGCCTCCCACCCCCACATCCTTCCGGCGTCCACCAACCCGACGCTCCCGCACACCGTCAACACCGTCGACGAACACCTCGACATGCTGATGGTCTGTCACCACCTCAACCCGCGCGTCCCCGAGGACCTGGCCTTCGCCGAGTCCCGCATCCGCGCCACCACCATCGCGGCCGAGGACGTCCTCCACGACATCGGCGCCCTCTCCATCACCTCGTCCGACGCCCAGGCGATGGGCCGGATCGGTGAGGTCGTCTGCCGCACCTGGCAGGTCGCCCACGTCATGAAGCAGCGCTTCGGGGACCGCGGCAGCGCCCTGCCCGCCGACAACGAACGGGCCCGCCGCTACGTCGCCAAGTACACGATCTGCCCCGCCGTCGCCCACGGCATCGACCACGTCGTCGGCTCCGTCGAGCCGGGCAAGCTCGCCGACCTGGTGCTCTGGGACCCCGCGTTCTTCGGCATCCGCCCCGCAGCCGTCATCAAGGGCGGCATGGTCGTGTACGCACCCCTCGGCGACGCCAACGCCGCGATCCCCACCACCCAGCCCGTGCTGCTGCGCCCCACCGCCGCCGCCGGAGCCGCCCCGCACCTCTCCGTCAGCTTCGTCGCCCCGGCCGCCCTCGCCGACGGTCTCGCCGAACGCCTCGGACTCGTACGCGAACTGGTCGCCGTGCGCCCCACCCGCCACCTGACCAAGGCCGATCTGCCGAACAACACCGCGCTCCCGGCCATCGACGTCGACCCGGAGACCTTCGCCATCCGCATCGACGGGGAGCTCGTCGAGCCGTCGCCCGCCACCGAACTGCCGCTGACCCAGCGGTACTCCATGTTCTGATGGCGTCCCTGGCCTCGCTCCTGCTCGGCGACGGACGGCTCCCGGTCGGCGCGTACACCTACAGCGCGGGCCTGGAGCCGGCCGTCGCCGCGGGCCTCACCCGCGACCGGATCCCCGCGCTCCTCAGGTCCCGGCTGCACACCACCGCCGTCACCGAGGCGGCCGCCGCCGTCCTCGCCCTGCGGGCCGCCGGGCGGGACCCGGCCGACTACCGGCCCGTGCAGGACGCGCTCGCCGCCCGGACGCCCGCCGCCCCGCAGCGGGAGGCGTCGGCGACGCTCGGCCGGGGCGTGCGGCGGCTCGCCCGGCGGCTGGCCCCGGACCATCCGGCGGTCGCCGCACTCGCGGCCCTGGACTCCCGTCCCCTGCGGCCGGTCGCACTCGGCGCCCTCGGAGCCGTACTCCGGGTCACCGATGAGGAACTGGCGCACGCCGTCGTCTACGACGAGCTCCAGACCATCGCGTCGGCCGCACTGAAACTCCTGCCCGGCGACCCGCTCGACTCGGCCGCCTGGATCCTCGCCGCCGCACCCGACGCGGCCCGGGCGGTGACCACCGCCCTCGCCGTACGGAGCCCGGACCGGCTGCCCGCCCGTACGGCCCCGCTCACCGAACAGTGGGCGCTCGAACACGCACGACGCGAACGGAGACTCTTCCTTGCCTGACAACTCCCTGCCCCACAACTCCTCGCCCGACAACGGCACCACCCCCGCCCCGCAGCCCAACCCCCACTTCCACGAGCCGCTCAACCAGCCCCGCGCCCTGCGCCTCGGTGTCGCGGGACCGGTCGGCACCGGCAAGAGCTCCATCCTGGCCACCCTGTGCCGCGAACTCGCCGGCGAACTGTCCATGGCCGTCGTCACCAACGACATCTACACCGACGAGGACGCCCGCTTCCTGCGCTCGGCGGGCGTCCTGCCCACCGAACGCATCCGCGCGGTCGAGACCGGCGCCTGCCCGCACACCGCGATCCGCGACGACGTCAGCGCCAACCTGGACGCCGTCGAGGACCTGGAGGAGGCGTACGGGCCGCTGGACCTGGTCCTCGTCGAGAGCGGCGGCGACAACCTCACCGCCACCTTCAGCCCCGCCCTCGCCGACGCGCAGCTGTTCTGCATCGACGTCGCGGGCGGCGGCGACGTCGCCCGCAAGGGCGGACCCGGCATCGCCCGCGCCGACCTCCTGATCATCAACAAGACGGACCTCGCGCCCTATGTGGAGGTGGACGTGGCCGCCATGGTCGCCGACGCCGGGGCGGCCCGCGGCGGGCTCCCCGTCCTCGCCCTGTCCAGGAAGGACCCGGCCTCCGTCGCCGAACTCGCCGACTGGGTGCGGGCCCTGCTCGCCCGCCACCGTTCGGGCAGCCATGTCCCCACCGATCCCGGCCCGATGGCGCCCCACAGCCACAGCCACTCGTGAACGAACCGGTGGCCGTCGGCGTCGAGCGCGACGCCACGGGCCGTCATCTGGCGCGCGAACTGCGGCCCGGTGCCTTCCTCGCCCCGCGCCCGCTGCTGCCGGCGGCCGACCGGATCCGGATCGCCCTCGTCGGCACCCGGGCCGGACTGCTCGCGGGCGACGAGCTCGGGCTGCGGATCTCGGTCGGCCCCGGCGCCCGCCTGGAGCTCGTCGAACCGGCCGGGCTCGTCGCCTACGACCACCGGGGCGGCAGCTCCCGCTGGCAGGCCCGGGTGGATGTCGCCGAGGGTGGCGAACTCCTGTGGTGCGGACTGCCGTTCGTGGTCTCCGCCGGGGCGGACGTCGAGCGCGACATGGACGTCCGGCTCGCCGCCGGCGCCCGGATGCTGTGGCGCGACACCCTGGTGCTCGGCCGCTCCGGCGAACGCGGCGGAAGCGTGCGGGCGACGACCCGGGTGACGTACGACGGCCGGGAACTCCTCGTCGAGGACCTCGACCTGACCGACCCGGAACTGCGCGAACTGCCCGGCGTTCTCGGCCCCCACCGCGTCATCGGCGCCGTCACCGCACTCGGCAGGACCCCGCCGGGGCCGCCGCACCCCTACCGCACCGGCCTGGCGGGCCCCGGCGCACAGGTCCGGCTGCTGGACACGGTCGCCCCGGCCGTGGACGCGGAACTGACCGCGGTCTGGGAGTCCTGGGCCGGCGGCTGAGACGCGGAGCCCCGGCGCGGCCCGGTCAGACTCCGCCCACCGCGTCCGGGGCCTTTGATCCCGAGGGCTTCGCGGTCCGGCGGCGGCGGGCACCGCCCCGGGCCACCGCCGCCGCGCACAGCAGTGCCGGAGCCGCCGCCAGGGCGAAGCACAGGGCGAGCGGCAGCCGGTCGACCAGCAGACCGACCGCGGCGGTGCCGCCCGCCGACCCGGCGTTGAACGCGGTGTTCACCCAGGCGCCCGCCTGGGTGCGCCGGGCCGCGTCCACCGACTCGTCGGCGATCAGATACGCGGTCGTGAGCGCGGGCGCGACGAAGAGCCCGGCAACCGCGACCAGCGCGGCCAGCACGTACAGATGCGGTGACATCCCGGCCGCCAGCAGCGCCGCGCCCAGCGCGGCGGCCACCACCGGCAGCCGTGCCCGGCTCGACGACCGCCACCGGACCGCCCCGTAGGCCAGCCCGCCGACGGCGCTTCCGGCCGAGAGCGCGGCCAGCACCCAGGACACGGCCGCCGCCTGGTGGAGCCGCTCGGTGAACGCCACCACCAGCAGATCGAGCGCGCCGAGGCAGAGCCCCACGCCGGCCGTCACCAGCACCGCGTTCCGAAGGTCGGCGATGCCGTGCAGGCGCAGCCGGGGCGCGCCGGGTGCGCCGGCCCGGGGCTGTCCGGTGCGCGCACGGGGCACCGCCGGGGACGTCGCCAGCCCCGCCGCGCCCACGAACACGAGCACCGCGCCGGCCAGCACCCCGGCCGCCGGCACGGTGAACGTCACCACGATCCCCACCAGCAACGGGGCGGTGACGTACATCAGTTCCTCGGCGACCCCGTCCAGGCTGTACGCGCGCTGCAACAGCTCCCGGTCGGGGACGAGGCTGCTCCACAGCGCCCGCATGACCGGACCGAGCGGCGGGGTGCAGGCGCCCGCCGCCGTGCTGAGCCCGCCCAGGAGGAGCGCCGGGGCGCCGGGATTCCAGGTGGCCAGGGCGATCACGGCGAGCAGCGCCGCGTACAGCCCCGCCATGGGCGGCAGGACCCGGCGCGGCCCGTACCGGTCGATCAGGGCCGCACGGGCGGGCGAGAGGGAGACGCTCGCGACGCCGAACAGGGCCATGGCGCCGCCGGCCACGGAGTACGAACCCGTGGCGGCCTTGAGCGCGAGCAGAAGGGAGAGAGGGGCGATGCCGTACGACAGCCGCCCCAGCAGGGCGGCGGCGAAGGGGCGCGCGGCGTGGGGGGTTCGGAGCACGGCGGCGTACGAGGGCGCGCGCGAAGGCGCGGGAGAAGACGTGAGCACGATGACATTCCTCGTGAGGGCAGCGCGGAGAACCTGCGCTGCGGGCATGCGGGGACACCGGAGTGCCGCACCCGTGGCAACGGGTGCGGTCAGCGCGGGGTCCTACGCACGAGGAGATGACATGCGGGCAAATTATCAGAGCGGGAGCCGCGGCGGCAGTGGGCGCTGTCCGGCGATGTCCGGGTTGGCCGCCAGAACGTTCTCCACGGCCTCGTCCAGCCGAGGCAGGAACCGGAGGACCTCGTCGCGCCGCTCCAGCAGACCGGCGGTACCGGTGATCCCGGTCAGGTCGGCCACCGCCGCCCGGAACGCCGGGAGCCGTTCGGCGTGCAGCGCGGGGTCGTCCACGGCCAGCACCGTGTGGCAGCGGGCGAGGGTCGCGACGATCCAGAAGACGGCCTCGCGGTGCTCGCCCCGGCCGATCAGCTCCAGACTGCCGTCGACCGCGATGGGCCGGGCCTGCTCGGTGAGGTCGCTGCTGAAGAAGAACGGCGTGCGCGCCACCGGGACCGTGGCGTCGAACGTCCGGGTCAGCTCGCCCGCATGGTGCCGCACCAGCTCCGCGGACACGTCGGCGCAGCCGAGCAGCTCCAGCAGTTCCCGGTACAGGTGAGGCTGCCCGTACGCGGTGAGGACGTCGCGCGCGGCCCGGTACCGCAGCCGGACGGTGGGGTTGCGCAACGCCGCGACCAGCAGGACGTGGGTGGTGACCCCGGTGGGGAACATCCAGGCCGGCACCTGCTCGTGAAAGGGGACGGTCCCGTCGAACGCGGCGAGGCGGCCCTCGACGCGCCGGCGGGCGTCCAGGCAGCGCCGCCGGACCCAGTCCGGCTCGGCGAACCGGGGCGCGACGGCCGCGTACAGGGCACGCAGCCCGCCGGTGGGGTCGTCGATGACGGTGTCGACCCGGAAACTGCCCGCCAGATGGTACGAGGAGAGCACCGTCCCGGCGTCGCGCAGCTCCGCCCACGGCACGTAGGTGATCTCCAGCAGGGCGCCCTCGTAACGGAGTTTGCCGGGCTTCGCGGGCGGGTCGTCCTCCTCCGTGACGACCACGACGTCGACGTCCGACGACGGCGCCAGCCGGGCGTCGTCCGCCCGGCCGACCGTCGACCCGCTGAAGTACGCCCCGCGGTATCCGGGGGCCGAGCGGGCGTGGCCGGCCACCCAGCGCACCGCGGCGGCGCGTGCCGCTCCGACTCTCACGTGCGCAACTCCTCGGGGACGGTGGCGGGCGGCTCCGGGCACCGCGCCTTCCCCGACTCCTACGGGGTGCGCCCGCCGTTCGTCAAGGCCTTCCCCGAGTTCCCGTGTCCGTGCGCCGCTGCCGGGTATGGTCGGTTTCGTTCCGCAGACCCGTCCCTGACGCTCCATGGTGAGGTTCGCGATGAGGAAGATCATCTACTCCATGTCCATGTCCCTCGACGGCTTCATCGAGGGTCCGGACCGGGACATCAGCTGGCACCTGGTCGACGAGGAACTGCACCGCTACTTCAACGAACGGATCGCCGCGATGGGCGGGTTCCTGGACGGCCGGGTCGTCCACGAACTGATGGCGGACTTCTGGCCCACCGCCGACCAGGACCCCGCCAACGCCGGGCCGATGGCCGATTTCGCCGTCATCTGGCGGAACATGCCGAAGTACGTCTACTCCCGGACACTGGAGCGGGCGGACTGGAACACCACGGTCGTCCACGAGGTCGTGCGCGAAGAGGTCATGGCGCTGAAGGAACAGCCCGGCGGAGACCTGTCGGTCGGCGGCGCCGGCCTCGCCGCGTCCTTCGCGGAGCTCGACCTGATCGACGAGTACTGGGTCTACGTCCACCCGGTCCTCATCGGCCGCGGCAAGCCCATGTTCCCCTCGGCGGACACCCTGACCGCGCTGCGGCTCACGGGGACCCGGACCTTCGGCAACGGGGTCGTGGAGCTGCGGTACGAACGCGCCGGAACGCCGTCGCGGGACTGAGCGCCGCGGGCGTACCGTCGGGGCCGTCCGTACCGGCGAAGGGAAGCGCATGGCACTGGAGACCGATGACCGCCTGGCGGTCATGGAACTGATCGCCCTGCACGGGCACCTGGTCGACGACGGTGAACTCCACCGGCTGGAGGAGCTGTTCACCGACGACGTCGTCTACGACATCACGGACCTCGGGCACGGTTCACTGATCGGCGTGGACGCCTTCCGGGACGCGGCGCTCGCCATGGGCGCGCTCAACCCGGTCGGGCACCACGTCACGAACATCGTGCTCACCGACCTCGGCGACGGCCGGGTGGCCGCCCGCTCCAAGGGCATCGGCGTCAACGCCGACGGCACCAGCGGCAGCGTCACCTACGAGGACCTGGTCGTGCGGGGCGAGCGCGGCTGGCGCATCAGCTACCGCAAGGTCATCGCCCGGCGCACGCCGCTCAGCGCCTCGTGAGGCGCCCGCCGGACGGCGGGGCGCCTCACGAGGCGCGTTCAGGCCGTCAGCGGCCCGCCTGAAGCGCCGCCCAGGTGTCCGGCCCCGCGATCCCGTCGGCCGTCAGCCCCCGCCCCGTCTGGTAGCCGCGCAGCGCGGTCGCCGTCGCGGGTCCGAAGCTCCCGTCCACGCCGACCGTCGAGCCGAGCGCCGCGGTCAGCGCCCGCTGGAGCCGCTTCACACCGTCGCCCGACGCGCCCTCGGCGAGGGTGGAGGTGTCTCCGGCCGACAGCAGCGCGGTCCAGGTCCTGGCGCCCACGACGCCGTCGGACTCCAGCCCGTGCGCCGCCTGGAACGCCGTCACCGCCGCCTGGGTGGCGGGGCCGAAGCTGCCGTCCGCCTCGCCCGCCGGGTAGCCCTGCGCGTTCAGAAGCGTCTGGACGGCCGTGACCTGGGTGTTCGTCGAACCGCTGCGCTGGGTGGCGTACGCGGCGAAGCTCAGCCCGTCCGCGCCGGGGGAGCCGCCGGTGCTCCCGGCGACCAGCTCCATGTAGCGGGTCCAGTCCCAGTACGGGCCGGGGTCGGTGTGGTCGTTGCCCGGCGCCTCGCTGTGCCCGATGATGTGCGCCCGGTCCTTCGGGATGCCGTACCGCCCGCACAGGTACGCGGTCAGGGCGGCCGAGGACCGGTACATCGAGTCGGTGAACCAGGACGGGTCGTCGATGAACCCCTCGTGCTCGATGCCGAGCGCCGAGGCGTTGGCGCTCCGCGCGTGGTACGCGGTGTCGCTGTCGCGCACCATCTGGGTGATCTGGCCGTCCGACGAGCGCACCACGTAGTGGGAGCTGACCTCGGACGCCGGGTCCTGGAACCAGCTGATCGAGCCCGCGTACGAGCCCTGCGTGACATGGATGACCACCTTGTCGATGGCCGCCGTGCGCCCCGTGGCGAAGTTGTTCGGATCGGCCGGGACCCACAGGGCCGAGGGGTAGTCGGCGCTCCGGGTGCTCGTGTCCGCCGCGGTGAGCGCGCCCTTGTGCGGGGACACCGGACGTCCCGTCACCGAGACGTGCTCGCCGTCCGGGGTGACGGCGTCGAGCCCGTCCGCCAGGAAGGTGTAGACGGTGTCGGCGTAGAGGGCGGCGGCCGGTCCCTCGCTGCCGCCGTACCGGGCGACGGCCGGGTACCAGGCGCCGAGGTCGTCGCGGTCCCGGGCGTCGAGCCCGAGCTTGTCCGCGTAACCGCGCAGCACCGCGGCCCCGCCCAGGATGTTGGCCGCGGTGTCGGTGCGGAGCGCGGCAAGGGGTTCGCCGGTGAGGCCGGCGGCCCGCTCCAGCGTGCGGTTCTCGGGGTTGCTGACCAGGTGCATCACGCCGAAGCCGTTGGCCTGGCTGGGGCGCCCGGAGTGGCCGTCGAGCCGGGTCTCGCCGTAGCCGACGGCGGCGAGCAGATCGCGCGGCACGTCGTACTGCGCGGCGGCCCGTTCGAACGCCCGGTTCATCGGGTGCCCGGGGTCCGTCGAGGCGAGGGCCGGGGTGCCGGTCGCGGCCAGGACGGTGGCGGTGAGGGCCGCCAGCACGGAGGCGCGGGCCTTGGTGTGGGCGGCGGCGCGTGTGGGCATACCTGCTCCTGCTCTGTGGGGGAGAAGAACGGCCCCCGGGCCCGGGTGGGGTGGGCGCAGGGGTCGCGAAGCCCGCTCAGGGTAACCATCTGTTCGGGGCATGACAACGAACGCCCCGCGTGTCGAACTCCCTTTCACTCCAATGGAGTTGAGCTCGGAACGGGAGAGGTGTCGGACCGTCCGGACCCCGCCGCGCCGGGCGGGGTCCGGACGGCGGGTGCTACCAGCGGTCGCGGTGGATGACCTCGGCCACCGGGCGGCGGCGGATCGGTCCGAAGTTGCCCTGCGGCCATCCGACGGGAATCGCGGCGAAGGTCTCCATGTCCTCGGGGATGCCCAGCGCCTCCTTCCACTCCTGCTCCAGCATCAGGTGCCAGATGGTGACGTTCGCCGCGAGGCCCAGCGCGCGGGCGGCGAGCAGGATGTTCTGGACACCGGGATACACGCAGGAGCCCTCGGCGAGCGCCTGGAAGCGGGTCTGCGTGGTCATCATGTGCTCGACACCCGCAGGACCGAGCGCCTGCGCGTACGCGGCCAGGCCCTCCTCCTCCATCCGGGGCTCAGGGAACCGGTAGCAGGGCACGATCAGCGCCGGCGTGTCGGCGAAGTGGTCGCGCTGGTACTCGATGGCGGCGACCATCCGGCCGTACGCCGCATCGTCCATGCCCTTCGGCGCGTACTTTCCGGTCGTCGCCAGATAGGCGTCCACGCACCGCTTCCACAGCGGCGCCAGACGCGCCATCACCTCGCGGTCGGTCACCACCACGTACTCGTAACACTGCATGTTGCCGCCGCTGGGACCCCAGACGGCGGCCTGTATCAGCTGCTCGATCGTCTCGTCCGGCACGGGCTCCGGCTTGAGGCGGCGCATCGCGCGCATCGTGGACATGGTGGAGAACAGGGCCTCGGCCTCGGCGGTCATGCCGGCCTGAGTCGTTTCGATCGTCATGATCTTGGAGTTTACGGGCGGACCGGCGCCGTGGGGAGGCCCGTTGATCAGCTCTCGGCCGACGGGGTCCGGCGCAGCCGGACCACCGGGATGTCGCGGTCGGTGCCGGCCCGGTACTGCGCGTACCGGGGGAAGACCTCGACCAGATGCGGCCACACCCGCTCCTTCTCGTCGGAGGTCAGCGTCTGTGCGACCGCCGGGAACCGTTCGGTGCCGACCCGCAGTTCGACCGAAGGGTTCGCGAGCAGGTTCAGATACCAGAGCGGGTGACTGTCCGAGCCCCCGTTCGAGCCCACGATCAGGTAGTCGTCGCCGTCGCGGCCGTACATCAGCACCGTGCGCCGCAGCGCGCCGCTGCGCCGGCCGACGTAGTCCAGCAGCAGGCAGGGGACCCCGAGCTGCGTGGTGCCCTTGGTGCCGCCCGACGACTCGTACAGCTCGGCCTGCTTCGCCACCCAGGCGCTCGGGCTGACCTGCGCGGGTCCCTCGTTGCCGTTTTCCACTGCCATCCCGGATTCTCCCTCTCTCGTACCGTGCGCCCCATCGTCGCACCCCGGCGTGCGCACCAGCGGATTCGCACACCTGGACAACCCCCCACCGCACGGGGGAACGCGGACCGGACCCGCGGCCGGCAGGGCGTATAAAAGGTTCCTCCGGACCAGCCGGCGTCCCCCGACGGCACTCACACCTTCACGCGGCAAGGCGTCACCGCGTACGACAGCGGAGGAGTGCCCCATGAGCACGGCAGACGAGATCAGCACCTTGCTGGTGGTGAACTTCGGGACCGATCCGGTGGCGATCCGCCCCGAGGCGTCGCTCCGTCAGCTCCGGCTCGATTCCCTGGCCCTGGAGGAACTGCGGCTCCTCATCGAGGACCGCATGGGCGTCGACCTCGAAGACGTCCAGCTGACCTCGCGCGACACCGTCGGGCAGCTGGTCGACGCCGTGCACCGCAAGGCCGCGGCATGACGGCCCGGTACCGCCCCGAGCCGTTCGCCGCCGCCGTCACCGGGATCGGGCTCGTCACCGCGGCGGGCGTGGGCACCGCCGCCACCTGGCGCGGGGTGTCCGAGGCCGCCGACGCGCCCTCCGTCCCGCACCGGCCCGAACTCCAGGGCCTGCCCTGCGACTTCATGTACACCGTCACCGGCCTCGACACGCGGACCGTGCTCGGGGTCGCCACCCAGCGGCTCATGGACCGCTTCTCGCAGCTCGCCGTCATCGCCGCCCGCGAGGCCGTCGCCGACGCCGGGCTCGACCCCGCCGTCTGGGACAGCGGCCGCGTCGCCGTCGTCATCGGCTCCGCCCACGGCGGACTGCCCTTCTACGACGAGCAGCACACCGCCCTCACCGAGCGCGGCGCCCGCCGGGTCTCCCCGAAGCTCGCCCCGCTCACCGTCGTCAACGGCGCCGCCAGCAGCGTCGCCACGGACCTCGGCGCGCACGGCCCCAGCCAGGCCGTCTCCACCGCCTGCTCCTCCGGCACCGTCGCCATCGGCACCGCTCACCAGATGCTGCGCACCGGCGCCTGTGACATCGTCGTCGCGGGCGGCGCCGAGTCCGTCTGCTCCCGGCTGCTGATCGCCAGCGCCTGCCAGCTGAAGGCCGTCTCCACCCGGTGCGACGACCCCGAGGCGGCCTGCCGCCCGTTCGACACCCACCGCGACGGCTTCGTCGTCGGCGAGGGAGCCGGACTCCTCGTCATGGAACGCCCCGAACACGCGGCGGCCCGCGGCGCCACCGTCCGCGCCCACGTCGCCGGCTACGGCGCCTCCAGCGACGCGTACTCCGCCGTCGCCCCGGACCCCGACGGGCGCGGCATCGAACGGGCCCTGCGCACCGCCCTCGCCGACGCCGGGGTGTCCGCGGCCGACATCGGCCACGTCAACGCCCACGGCACCTCGACCGTGTCCAACGACCTGATCGAGGCGACGATGCTCCGCCGCGTCCTGGGCGACCACCCCCTCGTCACCTCGACGAAGGCCATGACCGGGCACACGCTCGGCGCCGCGGGCGGCATCGAGACCGCGCTGACCGTGCTCGCCCTCCAACACCAGCTCGTCCCGCCCACCGTCAACCTCGACGCCCCCGACCCGGAGATCCCGGTCGACGTGGTGAGCAAGGAGGCCCGGCCGGGCGTGTTCGACGCGGCCGTCAAGACCTCGCTCGGCTTCGGCGGGCACAACGCCGCCCTCGTCCTCACCCGGGCCTGACCGCAGCGGACACAAGGACCGATGACCATGCCCGACGAGATCGTCCGGAACCTGACGGTGCAGGGACTGCGCTACAGCTACCGCCTCCTGCCGCAGCCGGCGCCCCGCACCGAACCGGTCGTCGTCATCGGCGGCGCGCTCCAGGGGATGTACGGCTGGCCGCAGATGGACGAGCACCTGGGCCCGCACGCCCAGGTCGTCACCGCCGACCTGCCCGGCATGGGCGGCGCCGACCCGCTGCCGCCCGGCACCGGCGACGAGGTCCTGCACACCGCCGTCACCCGGATCATCGACGACCTCGGCGCGGACCGGGTCAACCTCTTCGGGTTCTCCTACGGCACGGCGATCGCGTTCGGCTGCGCCCGCCGGAACCCCGGCCGGATCGCCCGGCTGGTCCTCGGGGGCGTGCCGGCGCACATCAGTGAGGCCCAGCGCACCCAGTGGGGCGGCGCGGTCGACCGGCTGGGGACCGGCGACATGGAGGGACTCGCCACCATCACCGCCGAGGCGCTGCTGTGCCTGGACCCGCGGCGCCGGGTCCACCGCAGGGAGCTCGCCCGCCGCTACGTCCGGCGGTCGTTCGTCCACGCGCTCACCCATTCCCCGCACGCGGCGCAGTCGCTGCGCCGGGCACTGGGCCACCGGCCGGACTTCTCCGGCGGGCTGAGCGGGGTGCCCGCGCTCGTCTTCGCGGGCGAGCACGACACCGTGACCTCGCCGGAACGGCAGCGCGCCTTCGCGGCGACGATCGAGGGCAGCCGGTTCCTGACGATCGGGGACTCCGACCACTGGGTGGTGCTGGAGCGGCCCGACGACGTGGCGGACCTGGTCGCCCGCTTCTTCACCGACCGCCCCCTGGAGGCCGCGCCCGCCCTGCGGCCGCTCGCCTCGCTGCCGCGCCCGCGGGCGGGCGCGGCAGGTCCGGTCCTGCCACGGCCGGGCAGCTGAGACCCCTCGAAGGAGCGCTGCCCGGCCGGCCGGATCAGTGCCGGCCGTCGACCCGGACCCGCACGATCTGCGGGTCGTGGTCGCTCGCCTGGTCGGCGAACTCGGCGTTGATGTGCACCACGTCGTAGTCGAACCGGCGGATGCCGGGGCTCGTCAGGATGTGGTCCAGCGTCTGCGAGTTGCCCTCGTACACATAGCTGTACTGCTCGTTCGCCGGCAGGGTGGTGATGAGCGGCTTGAGCGCCTTCCCCGCGGTCAGCGCGGACATCGTCGGCGAGAACGCGAAGTCGTTGAGGTCGCCGAGCGTGACCACCCGCGCCGACTTGTCCGCCGCCAGCAGCGACTTGACGAAGGTGTTGACCTCCGCCGCCTGCTGGATCCGCTTCGTCTCCGAACTGCGCGTCGGCTCCTGGTAGCGGCCGTGCAGCGGCTGGTCGCCGCCCTTGGACGCGAAGTGGTTGCCGATGACGAACACCGGCTTCCCGTGGAAGCGGAACTCGCCGACCAGCGGCTTGCGGCTGTCCGACCAGGCCTCACTGGCCGGGTCGATCCGGCCGGGAGACACCGACAGGGTGACACCCTTGCGCGTCGGCACCGCCGTCACCGCGGTCGTCGCGTCGCCGCCCGCCCGGTCCACGAAGGAGACCCGGTGCGGGTTGAACAGGAAGACGTTGCGGATGTTGCCGCCGGGCTCGCCGCCGTCCTTGCCGTCCTGCGGGGCGACATAGCGCCACGCGTACCGGGGGCCGCCCGCCGCGACGATCGCGTCGGTGAACCGCTTCAGCGTCGCCTCGGAACCGACCGTGCCGTCGCTGACCGCGCCGTTGTCGTCCTGGATCTCCTCCAGCGAGACGATGTCGGGGGAGGAGAGGCTGACCGCGACACCCTTGGCGAGCGTGTCGAACTTGGCCTGCTCGTCCAGCGCGTCGAGGTTCTCCACGTTGTACGTGGCGACGGCGAGTTCGCCGCCCTTCTGCCTCCTGGTGACCTCACGCTTCAGGTGCCGGTCGGTGAGCGTGCCGAGCCGGGTGGCCTGGAGGCTGTAGCCGCCGAAGGAGTCGTAGTCCAGCACGCCGGTGGTGGTGCCGGACAGCACGTCGCCGACGTCTGCCACCGGGACGGGACGGGTGGTGTCGAGCGACATCACCTTGATCCGGCCGGTGTTCTGGTCCCGGTAGGAGGAGTACAGGGTGCCGCCGCGGCGCGTCGGGTTCTGCTTCGGCTCGACGGTCACCCAGACCTCGCCGTACGAGGTCGTGGCACCGGTGACCCGGGTGTCGGACGTCTGGACCCGGGTGCCTTCGAGCGACTCGTAGAGGTCGAGCGCGTACCTCGCCGGCTCCAGGGGCAGCGGGTCGATCGATCCGCCGTCCGCCGAGGGGAGGTAGCCGCGGGGCACCGAGGCCGCGTCGACCGTCACCGGCGCGGGCAGCGCGTTGCCCGACGAGAGGACCGTGATCCTGGGGGCGGTGATCTCGGTGACCGACTGCGTGGTGGCCGACGGGTAGTACTCGTCCACCGTGCCGCTCACCAGCACCGAGTCGCCGACCGCGACCGTCGGGGCGGTGGAGCCGGTGTACACGAGGACGCCTTCGGACGTCCGGGGGTCCGCGTCCGGCGAGGGGTCCTGGATCCAGAAGCCGCGCGAACCCGTGGTGCGGACCGCGGTGACGATGCCGGGTACCCCGGTCACCGCCTTGCCGTCCAGCGGGGAGACCCGGGTGGTGCCCTGGATGTCGTGCACGCGCACGGTGCCGGGCTCGGTCGGGTTGCCCGGGTCGCCGGGGTCCTCGCCGCCGCCGGACGTCTCGCCGGCCGCGTTGACCGGGGTGGCGGCCGCGGCGGTGAGGTCCGCGGCGTTGTCGTCGGTGTCGGCGAGGGAGGCCGCGCGCGCCACGGAGGCGGTGGCGGAGGCGCCCGTGGCCGGTCCGGTGCCTTCCCGGACGACCGCGGAGCCGTAACCCACCAGGTCCACGATGCGGGTGTCGGCGGCGCAGTCCGCCGCCGTCCTGCAGGTCAGCGGCGTGGTGCCGGAGACGAGGGCGACGGTGCCGCTCGCGGCGGACATGGCGACGGTGCCGGTGGCGTCCGGGGCGGGCAGCGCCACGGTGCCGCCGGTGCCCGCGGCCTGGGCGACCAGATAGCGGCCGCCGGGCGCGACGGAGCCGGTCAGCGCCGAGACCTGCCACAGCGACCCCGCGGACGGGGCCCCGGGAAGGTACTGGACGCTGAATCCGGACAGGTCGTACGCGGCGGAGCCGGCGTTCGCCAGCTCGATGAAGTCGCGGGTGAGCGTCGCTCCCGAGTTCCCGCCGCCCCCGTACACCTCGGAGATCACTGCGGTCGACGACGGGACGGCGAAGGCGGCGGGCAGCGCGGTCGCCGAGAGGGTCACGGCGACCGCGCCGGCCAGCAGGACGGAACGGGGTCTGGATATGCGCACGGAGACTGCCCCTCAGAGTGTGGTGAGGGAGCACAAGCTATGCGCGTAGAACCGGCGATGACAAGGCATCAGAGGTTAATTCCAGAAAACGCCCGGCCGTCCGGGGAGGGTCCCGCCGCCGGCCCCGCCCGTGCCCGCCGCGCCGCCCGGCCCCCGGCCCCTGTTCACATGCCCGCCGTACGCCCGCCATGCCGCCGCAATACGGGGGCAACACCCGTACCGCACAAGGGTGTCCATGATGCGGCAATGGTTTGACCGGCTTGCGCCGGTCCGGCTACGTTGCGCGGCATGCAGCGATCCGCACACCTGACGACGCGAGGTCATATCGACCTGAAGCGCGTGTGCTCCGCCGTGTGTCACCGGGCCTGAGAGCACCACGCCCGCGCCGACCCGGCCGCAGGGGCCGCACCCGCCCCGCACCACCGTCCCGGTTCCTCGCAGGGTGTCTCTCCACGGGAGAGGCAGCGCCGCTTCGGCCGTACGCCGGCGGCGGTCTGCCCCGCGCTCCGCACCCGGAGCACGCACCGCGTCAACCGCTGCCACCGAGGACCTGGAAGACACTGTGAAGAGTCTGTCCGCACCCGTCCGCCGCCCGTCCGGGCCCCACCCCACCCCGCTGCGCCGCTCCGACATCCCCGCCGCCAGGCCGGGCCGCCGGCCCGCGGGCACCGGCGCCGTCTTCGGGGCGATCCTCGACCACGGTCCGGTGGCCCGCTCCACCGTCGCCCGCCTCACCGGCCTCTCGCCCGCCTCCGTGAGCGGACACGTCGGCCAGCTGCTCGCCCGCGGTCTCGTCCGGGAGAGCGCGGAGACGGCGGGGCCCAAGGGGCTCGGCCGGCCGCACATCCCCGTCGAGATCGACACCGGCCGCTTCCTCGTGGCCGGGGCGCACATCGCCGTCGCCCACTCCACCGTCTCCCTGATGGATCTGCGCGGCCGGATCATCGCCGAGGACCGGCAGCCGCACCGCACCACCGAACCCCGCCGGATGCTCACCGAACTCGCCGGCCGGCTGCCCCGGCTGGTGGCCGCGCACGCGGGCGGGCGGACCGTGCTCGCCCTGGGCCTGGCCACCGGACACCGGGTCGACCCCGACACCGGTGTGGTCGTGGCCCACCCGCACCTCGGCTGGCGGGACGTGCCGGCCCGCGACATCCTCTCCGCCGCGACCGGACTGCCGGTCCACGTGGACAGCCACTCCCGGGCGCTGGCCCGGGCGGAGCAACTGTTCGGCGAGGAGTCGACCCGCAGCAGCACCGTCCTGCTGTTCGTCGGCGCCGTCGTGGACGCGGCGTTCGCCACCGAGGGGGCCATGCACCGGGGCCCGCGCTCCGGCGCCGGCAGCGTGGCGCACCTCCCGCTCGGCGCCGGCGGCACGGGTGGGGCGGAACCCTGTTCCTGCGGACGGACCGGCTGCCTCCAGTCGGAGGTGTCCGAGCGCGCCATGGTGCGGCGTGCCGCCGCGCAGGGGCTGGTCGTCGGCTCGTTCCCGGAACTCCTGGAACAGGCGCTGGCCGGGGAGGTGCGGGCGGTGGCGCTGTTCCGCCGGCGGGCCCGGCTGGTCGGCCGGGCCGCCGCCCTGCTGCTGGACATGTTCGACCCCGAGGTGCTCGTGGTCGTCGAGCCGGGGGCGGGCCGGATTCCGGAGTGTCTGGCCGATCTGCGTGCGGAGGTGGCGGAGCGCTCCTGGGTCTGCGACGACCCGGAGCGGGCCGTGGTGCCGAGCAGCTTCACCGGCTCGGTGCTGGCCACCGCGGGGGGTGCGGTGGCGCTCGGTGCGCTGTACGTGGACCCGACGGCCCTTGGGCCCCTGGCCGGCGCTGCCCGCGGTCTCCTGACGCCCTTTCGGCACCCGTCCCCATCCCCGTACCGGACTTAATTCAGGCAGTTGCATTGTTGACCGGGCGCGAAGCGGAACGGGATGATGGATTCATGACCAGCCGACAGCGGAATTCAGGGAGCGCGTCCTCGGCGACGCGCACCTTCCGCGCGGCCGCGCCGGTCCGCGATTTCGCCCGGCGCCTGTGTTGTCGCCCCTGTCCGGGCTGCCGGTAAACACCCGCTGAATTCCGGCGAGAGCTCCGCTCCGCCGTGCGCCCCGCCCTGCCCGCGTGCGCACCCGCCGCATTTCCCTTTTCCCCTGCCCTTTTTCCGACTTTCCATCATGGGAGAGACGTTGACCGTCACCGTGCCCTCATACCCGGCGCAGGCCGCGCCCGCCGCCGGAGGCATAGCCCCGGACCGCTTCAGGCAGGCGTTCCGCCGCCACCCCGCCGGAGTCGTCGTCGTCACCGCCGACGCGGGCCACGGCCCGATCGGCTTCACCGCGACCTCGCTCAGCTCCCTCTCCCTCGACCCGCCGCTGGTCTCGTTCGGCATCGGGACCGGCACCTCGTCCTGGCCGCACATCGAACGGGCCGGTTCGGCCGTCGTGAACTTCCTCGGCGCCGGACAGCGGGACGTGGCCACCACCTTCGCCACCAGCGGCATCGACCGGTTCGCCGCCCCCACCCGCTGGCGCCGCCTGCCGGAGGGCGAGCCGGTGCTCGACGGCGTGGCCGGCTGGCTGCGGCTGGAGACCGAGCAGATCGTCCCGGCCGGCGACCACCGCATTGTCATCGCCCGAGTGGTGGACGCCCGGCTCGACGAGGGACACCGCCCGCTGCTCTTCCACAACGGCGCCTACCACACCCTCTGAGCGCCGCCCCTCCCCATGACTACGGATCAGGAACCCACCATGGCACGCCACGACACGTACCGGACCGTCGGCCGCAGGTCCTTCCTCGCCCTCGCGGGCGGAACGCTCATCGGCACGCTCGCCGCCTGCTCGCCCCAGGCGAAGACCGCGGCGAGCGCCGAGCCCGCCGGTAAACTCCCCTCGGGAGCGCCGCCGCCGGGGACGAAACTCTCCATAGCCGTCCGCACCACCCGGCTCCAGCTGAAACCCGCGGGACTGGAGAAGGGCCTTTCCTTCGACGTTTCGCAATGGCCCAACCTGAACGCGGGTCCCGATATAATCCAGGGATTCCGGGCCCATTCCATCGATCTCGCGGTCAATGCCGGAATTCCGCCGATCCAGGCCCACGCCATCGGCGTCGGAGCGAAGATCGTCGCCGTGCAGGTGCGGAACCATCCCTCGTACGTCTTCGCCACCGCGCCCGGCTCCGACATCAGGTCCGTGGCCGACTTCCGCGGCAAGAAGATCGGCTTCTCCCAGGGGCAGGCCCAGGGCGTCGTCGTCCTGCGCGCCCTGAAGCAGGCCGGCCTCGCCAACGACGACGTCGAACTGGTCGCCCTGCCCAGCACCCAGTTCCTCACCGCCCTGCAGTCCAAGCAGGTCGACGTAGCACCGCTGGGCGAACCGACCGTCACCAAGTACCTCACCCAGTACGGCAAGGACGGGGCGCGCGGGCTGAAGACGGACGTCGTGGACCTGCTCTCCGTCCTCTGGGCGCCCAACGAGGTGCTCAACGACCCGGCCAAGGCCGCCGCCGTCCGCAGCTTCATCCCGCTCTGGGCCCGCGGTCTGACCTGGGCCTGGGAGAACACCGACGAGTGGATCGACACGTACTACGTCAAGGACCAGGGCGTCTCCGCCGAGGACGGCAAGCGCATCGTCGCCTCGCTCCACAAGCCGCAGTTCCCGGCCAACTGGGACAAGGCGATCGCATGGGAGCAGGAGACCGCGGACCTGATGGCCGAGGGCGGCTTCGTACCGAAGCAGGACGTCTCCGGCCTGTTCGACCGCCGATTCGAGGGGCTCGCCGCCAAGGCCGTGGCCGCTCAGTACCGGGAGACGTCATGACCGAGCTGCTGACGAACACCCGCACCCCGGGCCGGCCGAAGACGGCCGTCGCGCCCGGCGGGAGCGGCGAACCGGCGGACGGGGCGTCGCCGGCCACCGAGCCCGCCGCACCCCGTACCACCCGCAGGCGGCTCGGCCCCGGCCGCGCCCTGCCCTTCGGACGGCTGATCGGCCCGGTGCTGGTCATCGCCCTGTGGTGGTTCGCCTCCGCCATCGGCTACCTCGACCCGCGGATCCTGTCCGGACCCGGCACGGTCCTGTCCACCGCGTCCGACCTCGTCGCCAGCGGCCGGCTCCAGGACAACGTCCTCATCTCGCTCCAGCGCGCCGGACTCGGCCTGTTCTTCGGCGTGACCTCCGGGGTCCTCCTCGCCATCGCCGCCGGGCTCAGCCGCACCGGCGAATACCTCCTGGACGGGCCGCTCCAGATCAAGCGCGCCATCCCCTCCCTGGCCATGCTCCCGCTGCTGATCCTCTGGCTCGGCATCGGCGAACAGATGAAGGTCACCGTCATCGCGCTCGGCGTCGCGGTGAACATGTACATCAACACGTACGCCTCGCTCACCGGCATCGACAGCCGCTACGTCGAGCTGGCCGAGGGACTCGACCTGAGCCGGGCGCAGTTCGTCCGCAAGGTCGTCGTCCCCGGTTCGCTGCCCGGTTTCTTCGTCGGACTGCGCCTGGGCGTCACCGCCTCCTGGCTCGGCCTGATCGTCGTCGAGCAGATCAACGCCACCAGCGGCATCGGCTACATGATGTTCCAGGCCCAGCAGTACGCCCAGTCCGACGTGATCATCGTGGGCCTGGTGGCCTACGGGATCTTCGGCTTCGCATCGGACGCGGCGGTCCGCGCCGTCGAGAGGAAGGTCCTGTCATGGCGACGCACTCTGGCGGGCTGAACCCCGCCCACCGGCCCGGCACGACGGCCGTGGCGGAACGCCCCGCCATCCGCACCCGGAAACTGGTCCGGCGCTTCGGCGACCGGGACGTGCTCAAGGAACTCGATCTCACCGTCGCACCCGGCGAGTTCACCGCACTGCTCGGCCGCAGCGGCTCCGGCAAGTCCACCCTGCTGCGGGCCGTCGCCCGCCTCGACCACACCGTCGACGGTTCCGGTGAACTCACCGTCCCCGACCGGGTGTCGCTCTCCTTCCAGGACTCCCGGCTGCTGCCCTGGCTCCGGATCATCGACAACGTGATCCTCGGCCTGCGCGGCCCGGGTGCCCGCGAACGCGGCCTCACCGCACTGGCCGAGGTCGGCCTGGAGGGCCGCGACCGGTCCTGGCCGCACGAGCTGTCCGGCGGTGAGCAGCAGCGCGCCGCCCTGGCCCGCGCACTGGTCCGCGACCCCGAACTGCTCCTCGCCGACGAACCGTTCGGCGCCCTGGACGCCCTCACCCGGATCAAGATGCACGGCCTGCTGCGCGAGCTCTACGAGCGCCACCGCCCCGCGGTCCTGCTCGTCACCCACGACGTCGACGAGGCCGTCGAACTCGCCGACCGGGTGCTCGTCCTGGAGGACGGCCGGATCTCCGTCGACCTCACCGTCGACCTGCCCACCCCGCGCTCCCGCCGCGACCCCCGCTTCCAGGAGTACCGCGACACGCTGCTCACCGCGCTCGGCGTGGCGCAGACCCCGCCCCCCTCCCAGCAGAAGGAAACCCATGTCCCGCACGCCTGACCGCAAGCAGCTCCACCTCAACGCCTTCCTCATGTCCACCGGTCACCACGAGGCGTCCTGGCGGCTGCCCGGCAGCCCGGCCGAGGCCAACTCCGACATCGAGCACTACAAGAACCTGGCCCGGATAGCGGAGCGCGGCCGGCTGGACTCGCTGTTCCTCGCGGACAGCCCCGTCCTGATGGGCGACCCCGGCCGGCGGCCCGCCGCCAAGCTGGAGCCCACCGTCCTGCTCACCGCGCTCGCCGGGGCCACCCACCACATCGGCCTGATCGCCACCGCGTCGACCAGCTACAACGAGCCGTACAACCTGGCCCGCAGGTTCGCCTCGCTCGACCATGTCTCGGGCGGCCGGGCGGGCTGGAACATCGTCACCACCGCGGGCGCCGACGCGGCCCGCAACTTCGGCCTCGACGACACCCCGCTGCACCACGAGCGCTACCGGCGCGCCGGTGAGTTCGTCGAGGTGTCCACCAAGCTCTGGGACAGCTGGGCGGACGACGCGGTGATCGCCGACAAGGAGCGCGGCGTCCACGCCCTGGCCGAACGCGTACGCAGGATCGGGCACGACGGCGAGTTCTTCCGCGTCGACGGGCCGCTGAACGTACAACGCCCGCCGCAGGGGTATCCCTTGCTCGTACAGGCCGGGTCGAGCGAGGACGGCAAGGACTTCGCCGCCCGGTACGCGGAGGCGGTGTTCACCGCCCAGCAGACCCTGGAGGAGGGCATCGCCTTCTACAAGGACGTCAAGCAGCGCGCGGAGGCCCTCGGACGCAACCCCGACGGCATCAAGATCCTGCCCGGCATCGTGCCCGTCATCGGCGACACCGAGGCCGAGGCGCTGGCCCTGGACGCCGAACTGGAGAGCCTCATCGTCCCCGAGTACGCCAAGCGGCAGCTCGCCCAGCGGCTGAGGATCGCCCCCGACGACCTGGACCTCGACGCCCAGCTCCCCGAGGACATCCCGACCGAGGACGAGATCGAGGGCGCCAAGAGCCGCTACACCCTCATCGTGGAGCTCGCCAGGCGGGAGAAGCTGACCGTGCGCCAGCTCATCGGGCGGCTCGGCGGCGGACGCGGCCACCGCACCTTCGCCGGCACCGCCGAGCAGGTCGCCGACACCATCGAGCACTGGTACGACAGCGGGGCCGCCGACGGCTTCAACATCATGCCCGCCGTCCTGCCCTCCGGACTGGAGGTCTTCGTGGACCGGGTGGTGCCGATCCTCCAGGAACGCGGCCTGTTCCGCACCGAGTACACCGCGCGCACCCTGCGCGGGCACTACGGTCTGCCGCGCCCCGCCAACCGGCTCTTCGAGGAAGTCGACCGCAGCGAGGGCCACTTCGGCATCGGTCTGGCGGAGGCCCGGTGACGGACTGTCCGAACCCGGAAACCGGTACGCCCCGGCAGCCGCCGCCCGGATGGGCGCGGCGGCTGCTGGGCTACTGCCTGCGGCACCGCACCGACCTGCTCATGGCCTTCGGTGCCGCCGTGGTCGCCGCCGTCGCCACCGCCACCCTGCCGCTCGTGCTGCGGCACGTGGTGGACGGGGTGGCGGCCGGTACCACCGCGTCGCTCGCCCCCTGGACCGTCCTGCTCGCCGCGCTCGGCGCCGTCCGCTTCGGCGCGAGCTTCACCCGGCGCTACCGCTCGGGCCGGCTCTCCCTCGGGGTCCAGTACGACCTGCGCAACGACGCCTTCGCCGCCCTGCTCCGGCTCGGCGGCGCCCAGCAGGACGACCTGCGCACCGGACAGGTGGTGAGCCGGTCCATCTCCGACATCACCCTCATCCAGACCCTGCTGCAGTTCCTGCCCAACCTCACCGGCAACGCGCTGATGTTCCTGTTCTCGCTGGTCTTCATGGCGGTGCTGTCACCCCTGCTGACCGTCGTGGCCCTGGTCGTCGGCCCGCTGCTCTGGCTGATCGCGCTGCGCAGCCGCCGCGACCTCTTCCCCGCCAACTGGCACGCCCAGCAGGAGGCCGCCGAGGTCGCCTCCACCGTCGAGGCGACCGTCACCGGGGTCCGCGTGGTCAAGGGCTTCGGCCAGGAGCAGCGGGAGCTGGCCGGACTCGAACAGCGCGCCCGCCACCTCTTCGCCTCCCGGCTGCGCGTCGTCCGCTTCACCAGCCGCTACAACCCGGCGCTCCAGGCCGTCCCCGCACTCGGCCAGGTCGCCGTCCTCGCCCTCGGCGGCTGGATGGCCCTGCACGGCCGGATCTCGCTCGGCACCTTCCTCGCCTTCACCACCTACCTCGGCTCGTTCGTCACCCCGGTCCGCCAGGTGGCGACCCTGCTCACCGTCTGGCAGCAGGCCCGGGCCGGCGCCGAACGCGTCCTGGAGGTCGTGGACGAGGCCCCGGTGATCACGGACGCGCCCGGGGCCCGCGCACTGCCGGACGAGCCCCCGGCGATCGGCTGGCACGACGTCAGCTTCGGGTACGGCGACGGCGCACCCCTCCTGAACGGCTTCACCCTCGACATCCGCCCCGGCGAGACCCTCGCCCTGATCGGCCCGGCCGGCTCCGGCAAGTCCACCGCCGCGGCCCTGCTGCCCCGGTTCTACGACGTACCGTCCGGCTCGGTCCGGGTGGGCGGCAGCGACGTCCGCGACCTCACCCTCGCCTCCCTGCGCTCCCGCATCGGCTACGTCTTCGAGGAGAGCCTGCTGCTCTCCGACACCGTGCGCGCCAACATCGCCTACGGGGTACCGGACGCCACCGACGAACAGGTCCGGGCGGCCGCCCGCATCGCCCGTGCCGACGAGTTCATCGAACGGCTCCCGCAGGGGTACGACACCGTCGTCGGCGAACAGGGACTCACCCTCTCCGGCGGCCAGCGCCAGCGCATGGCCCTGGCCCGCGCCCTGATCGGCGACCCGGCCGTGCTCGTCCTGGACGACGCCACCTCGGCCATCGACGCCCGGGTGGAGGCGGAGATCCACCACCGGCTCCGGGAGGACGACCGCCGCCGCACCACACTGATCGTCGCCCACCGCAGATCGACGCTGGAACTCGCCGACCGCGTCGCGATCCTCGACGGCGGCCGGATCACGGACACCGGGACCCCCGCCGAACTCGGCGCCAGGTCAGCCCTGTTCCGCAGCCTCCTGTCGGCGGAACAGGACGCCGCCCCGGGCGTCACGACCGGCCCGGACCCCGCCACGGCCGCCGGCTGCCCCACCCCGCACCTGTGGCTGCGCCCCGAAGGAAGCGACGACGAACAACTGGAGGGCACCGCCGTGCGGGCCGCCCAGGCGCTCGCCGAGGCGGCCGCCACCTCGGGACCCGGCCGCGCGGGCCCCGGCGGCGGGGTGCTCGGCTCCGCCCCGCCCAGTCCCGAACTCATCGCCGCACTGGCCCGGATCCCGCTGCCCGCCGCCGACCCCGAGGTGCCCACCGGCCAGGCCGTCGCCGCCGAGGCGGACTTCGGACTCGCCGCCCTGCTGCGGCCCTTCCGGCTGCCGCTCCTCCTCGGTCTGCTGCTCGTCGCCCTCGACGCCGCCGCCCAGATCACCGTCCCGGTGCTGGTCCGGCAGGGCGTGGACCAAGGGGTGGCCCACCACGCCGGGCACGTCCTGCTCGCCGCGGCGGCCGCCGCCGCGCTGGTGGTCGCCGCGAACTGGCTGATCGGCGTCGCCCAGGTCCGCACCACCGGACGCACCGGCGAACGCCTCCTCTACACCCTGCGCGTGAAAACGTTCGCCCAGCTCCAGCGCCTCGGCCTCGACTACTACGAACGCGAGCTCGGCGGCCGGATCATGACCCGGATGACCACCGACGTCGACGCCCTGTCGAACTTCCTGCAGACCGGCCTGATCACCGCCGTGGTGAGCCTGCTGACGGTCCTCGGCGTCCTGGTCAGCCTGCTGGTGATCGACGCGGAACTGGCCCTGGTGCTCCTCGCCGCCCTTCCGCTGCTGGTCGTGGCCACCGCCGTGTTCCGTCACTACTCCGTGCCCGCGTACCGCGAGGCCCGGGAACGGATCAGCGCCGTCAACGCCTGCCTCCAGGAGAACGTCACCGCGATCCGGGTCACCCAGGCCTTCCGCCGGGAGTCCCGCAACGCCGCCGACTTCGCGGAACTGGCCTGGTCCTTCCGGGACTCCCGGCTGCGCGCCCAGCGCTACATGGGCACGTTCTTCCCGTTCGTCGAGTTCCTCGGCACGCTCTCCTCGGCGGCCGTGCTCACCGTCGGCGCCGGACAGGTCCGCTCGGGCGAGCTGAGTGCGGGAACGCTCATCGCGTTCCTCCTCTACGTCGAGCTGTTCTTCTCGCCGATCCAGCAGCTCTCCCAGGTCTTCGACGGCTATCAGCAGGCCGTCGTCGGCCTCGGCCGGCTCCGCGGCCTGATGCGCACCCCCACGGGCACCCCGCCCGCGAAGGACGCCCGCCCGGTCCCCGCCCTGCGCGGCGAGGTCGAGTTCGACTCGGTCTCCTTCGGCTACGCGGGAGGCGGCGGCCAGGAGGTCCTGCACGGGGTCTCCCTGCGCATCGCGCCGGGCGAGACCGTCGCCCTGGTCGGCGCGACCGGGGCGGGCAAGTCGACCGTCGTGAAACTCCTCGCCCGCTTCTACGACCCGTCCGCGGGCGCGGTCCGGGTGGACGGGCACGATCTGCGCGAGCTCGACCTGCCCGGATTCCGCCGCAGACTGGGCGTGGTCCCGCAGGAGGCCCATCTGTTCAGCGGTACGGTCCGCGACGCCATCGCCTACGGCCGCCCCGACGCCACCGACGCCGAGGTGGAGCAGGCCGCCCGCGCCGTCGGGGCGCACGAGATGGTCGCCGGGCTGCGGCTCGGCTACCTCCAGCCGGTGGGGGAGCGGGGCCGCAACCTCTCCGCCGGACAGCGCCAGCTGCTCGCCCTGGCCCGCGCCGAACTCGTCGACCCGGACGTGCTGCTGCTCGACGAGGCCACCGCGTCCCTGGACCTCGCGACCGAACGCCGGGTGGCCGCGGCGACCGAGGTGCTCGCCCGAAGGCGTACGACCGTCGTCGTCGCCCACCGGCTCACCACGGCCGTCCGCGCCGACCGGGTGGTGGTGCTCGACGCGGGAACCGTCGTCGAGACCGGCACCCACACCGAACTGCTCGCCGCCCACGGCCCCTACCGCCGGCTGTGGGACGCCTTCCGGGAGACCGGCCATGCCGCGCCGGTCGACCATCTGCACGCAAGTGAACTCGTCAAGGAGACCGCAGGATGACGGAGTACCGCGATTTCGGCCGCACGGGCGTCAAGGTCAGCCCCTTGTGCCTCGGCACCATGATGTTCGGCGCCCGGGGCAACCCGGACCACGACGACAGCATCCGGATCATCCACCACGCCCTGGACGCGGGCATCAACTTCGTCGACACCGCCGACGTCTACTCCGCCGGCGAGTCCGAGACCATCGTCGGCAAGGCGCTGGCCGGCGGGCGCCGCGACGACGTCGTGCTCGCCACCAAGTTCCACGGAAGCCTCGGCAGCGACCCCAACGAGCAGGGCAACTCCCGCCGTTGGATCATCCGGGAGGTGGAGAACAGCCTGCGCCGCCTCGGCACCGACTGGATCGACCTCTACCAGGTGCACCGCCCCGAACCCGGCACCGACTTCGACGAGACCCTCGGCGCGCTCTCCGACCTGGTGCACCAGGGCAAGATCCGCTACATCGGCACGTCGACGTTCGAACCGTCGGCCATCGTCGAGGGCCAGTGGACCGCGGAGCGCCGCGGCCGCGAACGCGTCGTCGCCGAGCAGCCCCCGTACTCGATCCTCGCCCGCGGCATCGAGCGCGAGGTCCTGCCCACGGCCCGGCGGTACGGACTCGGGGTCCTTTCCTGGAGCCCGCTGGCCGGCGGCTGGCTGTCCGGCCGCTACCGCAAGGGAGCCGATCAGCCCGCCTCCAGCCGTGCCGAGCGGCAGGCCGAGCGGTTCGACATCGGAGCCGCCGAGAACGCCGCCAAGCTCGACGCCGCCGAGGCGCTCGCCCAGCTCGCCGACGAGGCCGGGCTGACCCTCGTCCAACTGGCCCTGGCCTTCGTGCTGGAGCACCCGGCGGTCACGTCCGCGATCATCGGGCCGCGGACCCTCGAACAGCTGACGAGCCAGCTCGGCGCGGACCGGGTGCGGCTGAGCCAGGACGTGCTGGACCGGATCGACAAGATCGTCCCGCCGGGCACCAACCTCTCGTCCCGGGACGCCGGTTACCAGCCGCCGTCGCTCACCGACCCCGCGCTGCGCCGCCGTTCGCAGCCCGCGTAGATCAGGACGACGCCGGTACGCGGTCCAGGAAACCGCTGACCGAGCTGATCCGGCCGTCGCCGGCGAGGGCGATCACGTCCGAACCGGCGACGGGCGCCGATCCGTCGGCCGCGGCGACCAGTTCCCAGCCGAACCGGGCGAGGGAGTGGTGCCCGTCCACCGCCCCGGCCGGCCGGAAGGCGAATCCGGGGAACTGCTGCTGCGCACCACTGATCGCGGCGGCCAGCGCCTCGTGCCCCCGTACGTCGGCCAGCGGGTCGGTGTACGTGGCGTCCTCGGTGAACGCCGCGGCGACGGCCTCGGCCAGCTCCTCGGGAGTGGCGGCGTTCCAGGCGGCGAAGTAGCGCTGGACGGCCTCGTCGTATGCGGTCATCGTGCGGTCCTCTCGTAGGCTCCGGCCGGTGGGCCGGGAGCGCTGTGCTCGTGAGGAACACGATGTCCGACGCGGCGGAAGGCGTCGATTACCTCCGGGGTAAGGACGCGATCACCCGGGGCCTCACCCCTGGGCGTCGGGAATGACGTGCATGGCCGCTTCCTCGGCGGACGCCGCCGCGCCGTCGATGCCGACGTCCTCGCCCGCCATGCTGTCCGGCTCGTTCAGATCCAGCTCCCGGGTCAGCCGGCCGGCCCGGACGTCCCCGACCTCCCCGTCCAGGGGCTCGCCGTCCCCGTCCGACACGTCACCCACGCCGTCGCCGGGCGGACCGGCGTGCTCGGGCAGCTCCCGGGCCAGCCTGCCGTCCAGCGTCTCCCCGCTCAGCTGCTCGGACGCGGTGGTGCCCCGGTCCTCCACGGCCCACGGCCGCTCGGGAGGGGAGTACCCCTCGTCGAGTACGTCGGTGAGATCCCGGTCGTCGAGGGTGTCCGCCGTGTCGAGCTGTTCGACAGGATCGGACGCCTCCGGCTGCTGGGGCTGGTAGACATCGTCGCCCCGGTCGGCACCTTCCATGACGATTCCCTTCCGGTGTCGGGGATCCCGGTCATGCCTGCCGTACGACGCGGGAGCGAGGGGCTCGGCGGCCCGGTCGCCTTCGGACTTCCCGTACCCCTTCAGGATAGGCGGCAGGGGCCGGGGGCCGCACCGTGCGGGCCTGCGACGGGCGGGGACGGCCCGGCTGCGAGACGATGGAGGGTGCAGGCCGGAACGGGTGCGCCCCGCACCCGAGCGCTCGCGGAGACCGGCCCGCGCAGGCCGTAGGGAAGGCCGTCGTGGAGAGGCCGTCATGGATTATCCGGAGAGCTACCAGCTGGTGTTTCAGTCGTCCGCCGTGGAGGACGACACGGTGACCGTCCGGCGGACCGCACGGTCCGGGGCGGGCGGATACCCGGTCTACGAGGACGAGACCGGGATCGTCCGCGCGGAGATCAGCGAACGCGGAGAGGTGCGCATGCTCGCCAGCGGCGGGCACCAGCTCCTCGGGACGCCGCTGGTCGTACCGGAGCCGGCCGGCTGAGGAACCGTGGGCCGGCACGCCGGCCGCCCGCCCCGCTCCCGTGGTCACCACCGCGGGAGCTTTTCCGTATCACGGGGCCGGCACCTTCGCCATCCTGCCGGCGCAGGACAATTCGGTCCGAGCCGTCAAACACTTGGTCGAAATTTTGCCCCTGACGGGCTGCACGGGGAGGACACCAGGCACACTCAACCTGTAGGAATCTCGCCACGAAGAGGATCACGCATGATCACGTTGAAGAAGGAAGACGGCCCGGCGGATCTGGACGGGGTCACCCACCTGTCCATCGGGGTGTCCTGGGACCCCACGGTCGGCGCCAGTGGCGGGCTGATGGGGAAGCTCCGTCAGAAGAAGGGCACCGACCTCGACCTCATCGCCATCGCGATGCAGGGTGCGGAGCCGGTGCGGCTGGCCGGCCTGGACTCCCTGGACCCGCTGGGCAACGGCTCGCTGCAGCACAGCGGCGACAACCAGACCGGGCACGGCGACGGTGACGACGAGACCGTGACCGTCGACTTCGCCCGGGTACCGGCCAACATCACCTCGATCGTCTTCATCGCCGCCGCGTACAAGAAGCACAGCTCCTTCCAGAGCGCGCGCAACATCAGCTTCAAGGTGTACGACGCGACGGGCGGCAGCAGCCAGCAGGTCGCCGACATCTGGCCGAGCCTGCTCAGCAACGACAACGGCTGCGCCGTGGCCAAGGCCATGCGGGCCGGTGCGAGCTGGAAGCTCGAGGTGATCAACGAGACGGGGAAGATCAAGCAGGGCGACGAGCAGGCCCTCATGCGCTTCGCGGTCAGCAAGTAGTACGCAGACGGCGGCCACCGGCCACGAACAGGCGGCAGGCAGCAGCGGCACGGTGCGAGTGCATCCGCCCCGGCCCGTACGCGCGGCGTTTCAGTCGACCCGCCGCGTACGGCCCGGGGCCGTCGCGTTCCCGGACGCCAGCGGCGAACGCGCCAGCTCCACGCACCCCACGGCGATCAGCCCGAGCGCCAGCAGTTCGGGGAGCAGCCACCAGCCGGTGCGCAGACCCTCGCCGAACAGGGTCACCCCGTACAGGACGCTGATCAGCGCGTCGCCCAGGGTCAGACAGGGCTGGACCGCGACCAGCGTGCCTGCCTGGAGGGCGTTCTGAAGGAGGAACAGGGCGCCGACGCCCGCCGCCGCGGTGGCGTACAGCTGCCAGGACGTGAAGAGCGCCACCACACCGTGGCCGTCGCTCAGCCGGGCCATCGCGTCCTTCATCAGGGCGGCCGTGAGCGCGTACGCGCAGGCCGCCGCGAGCCCCAGCAGCGCCGCACGCGGATTGCCGCGGGTGGCCAGCGCGCCCGCGATCAGGGCCGCCTCGAACAGGGCCGTCAGGATCAGGGCCGGAATCCACGCCGCCCCCCGCACCATGTCGCTGCCGCCGCCCGGCGCGGCCGAAGCCATCCCGAGGGCCAGGCCGGCCGTCACCGCGGCCACCCCGAACCAGACCGGCCGCGGCAGCCGCACCCGCATCACGAACCCGGCCATCAGCAGCGTCGCCGGAAGCTCGATGACGAAGATCGGCTGCACCACCGCGATCGGCCCGGTGGCCAGCGCCACGGCCTGGCAGACGGCCGCGACGATCACCAGGCCGATCCCGGCCAGCCACACCTTCTGGCGCAGCAGATGAGCGATCAGCGACGGCCGCATCGCCTTGCTGTCGGGCACGGTGAGGGCCGCGCGGCGCTGGAGGACGGAGGCGGCGCCGTTGCTGAGAGCGGTCAGGACGGCGAACAGGACGCTGATCACCGGTCCATGATGCGGGCGGCCGGTGCGTAGTCCCGGGTCCCGCCGCCCGACGGCATGGCGTCGGCGGACGGGCCGCGGCAATCGTCCCGTCAGGATCGATGCCGGCCGCACGGCCGCGTAGCGTGCCGTCCATGGCCGTGAAGAAGAAGACCTCCGCCGCCGCACCGCCGGCCGTGCTCTCGCCGCGCGCGCTGGGCCGCGCGACCCTGGAGCGCCAACTCCTGCTCCGCCGCGCGGAGATGAGCGCCGGGGACGCCGTCAGGCACCTCGTCGGCCTCCAGGCGCAGAACACCAAGCCGCCGTACTACCAGCTCCTCGCGCGGCTGGAGGGCTTCGAACCGGCCGAGCTCGCCGGGCTGATGGAGTCGCGCGAGGTCGTCCGCATCGTCACCCTGCGCTCCACGATCCACACCCACACGGCGGACGACGCCCTCACCCTGCGCCCCCTCGTCCAGGAGGCCCGCGACCGGGAACTCAGGATCTTCCGCAAGGGCCTCGTGGGCGTGGACCTGGACCGGCTCAGGGACGTCAGCAGGGCGTACGTCGAGGAGGAGCCCCGCACCCCGAAGGAGATCCGCGAACGGCTGCTCACCGAATGGCCCGACGCCGACCCGCAGGCGCTGGGCACGGCCGCCCGCTGTCTGCTGCCGCTGGTCCAGGTCACCCCGCGCGGCGTGTGGGGACGGAGCGGCCAGGTCGCGCTGACCACCGCGGAGCACTGGCTCGGCAGACCCTCGGCGCAGGTCCCCGCACCCGACGCGACGGTGCTGCGCTACCTCGCCGCCTTCGGCCCCGCGTCGGTCAAGGACCTTCAGGCGTGGGCCGGGCTGACCCGGATGCGGGAGGTCTTCGACCGGCTGCGCCCGCGGCTGCTCACCTTCCGCGACGAGAACGGCGTCGAGCTCTTCGACCTGCCCGACGCCCCGCGCCCCGACGAGGACACCCCCGCACCGCCGCGCTTCCTGCCCGAGTTCGACAACGTCCTGCTCGGCCACGCGGACCGCACCCGGGTCATCCCGCCACGGTTCAAGGGGCGCAACGGGGTGGGCAACCAGGCGTACGGATCCGTCCTGGTCGACGGATTCCTCGCCGCGGTCTGGCGGCTGGAGACCGCGCGCGGCGGCGGCCCGACGACGGTCACCGTGCAGGGGCTGCGCCCGCTCACCCGGGCGGAGCGGGACGCGGTGACGGACGAGGCGTCGGCCCTGCTCGCCGTGATGACGGACGAGGCCGCCGACGGCCACGGCCACGACGTCAGGTTCGCCGCGTTCATCGACTTCGACAGCTGAAGGGCTCGCACGCCCCGGAAGGGCCGGGTACGGGTACGCCCCACCCGTGACCCGCGACTACGGCAGCAGCCCCGCCCGCCGGGCCGCGACGACGGCCTCCAGCCGGGTGTGCGCACCGAGCTTGCGCATCGCGGAGCGCAGATAGCCCTTCACGGTCTCCGGCCGCAGCCCCAGCCGGTCCGCCGCCACCGCGTTCGTGGCGCCCGCCGCCACACACGCGAGGACGTCCAGCTCACGCGGGGCGATCTGGACCCCGCGGTCCCGGGGCACCCGCGCACCGGCCGCCGCGGCGAGCCGCCCGCACACCGCGAGCAGCTCGTCGCGCAACGCCGGATCGACGACCTTCGGCGCCAGGGCGCGCAGCTCGCGGTGCGCCTCCCGGACGTCCTCCCACGCCCCGGGCACGGCCCTGGGGTCGGTGACCTCCTCCCGGGTCACGGCGAGCAGTTGCTGCACCTCGTCCCGGACGGCCAGGGCCTGCTCCACGTCCCGGGCCGCGGCGACCGCCGCGTCGAACGTGCGGTCCCCGAGCGTGAGCGGCTCACGCAGCGCCCCGTACAGCACGCCCCGGACCTTGCGGCGGACGACGACGGGCACGGCGACCACCGAGCGCAGGCCCTCCGCCGCCACGGCCGTGTCGTACTCGTGGCTGATGTGGCGCGAGGAGTGGTAGTCGGTCACCGCGCACGGCCGGGACAGGGCGATCGACTTGCCGCCGAGACCGCTGCCGGCCGAGATCACGAGGCCGCGCAGGGCCGTGGTGTGCGCCCCGTTCAGCTCGGCGATCCTGGCGTGCCGGGTGTCGGAGAGCAGTCCCCCGAACGCCACGGGCAGCCCGCTCGTCCGGCGCAGCCGCAGCAGCGCCGCTTGCATCTCGACCGCATCGACCGATTCCGGCACGCTGACGCCTCTCCGCCCGGCTCCGCGGAACACGGCATTCCCCGCATCACCCCCGTTCGGGGGTGGTGAGAGCTGGGTCACTGTTTACATCATGTTAAGAGACCGGTCCGGTCCGCAATGAGGAGGGCACATGTCGGCATCCAGTGCGACGGAGACGTTCCGGGCCGCCCGGGACTTCCTGCTGCAGCACCGCGAGGACTACACCGCGGCCTACGAGGGCTTCCGCTGGCCCCGGAGCGCCCACTTCAACTGGGCGCTCGACTGGTTCGACGTCATCGCGGAGAACAACGACCGCACCGCCCTGCACATCGTGGAGGAGGACGGCGGGCGCACCGAGGTGTCCTTCGCCCGGATGTCCGCCCGCTCGAACCAGGCCGCGAACTGGCTCCGCGCCCAGGGCGTACGGGAGGGCGACCGCATCCTCGTGATGCTCGGCAACCAGACCGAGCTCTGGGAGACCGCCCTGGCCGCGATGAAACTGCGGGCCGTCGTCATCCCCGCGACCCCGCTGCTGGGCCCCGCCGACCTGCGGGACCGGGTCGAGCGCGGCCGGGTCCGGCACGTCCTGGTCCGGGACACCGACACCGCCAAGTTCGACGAGGTGCCCGGCCGCTACACCCGGATCTCGGTCGGCGCCGAGACCGACGGCTGGCTCTCCTACTCCGGGGCCGACGAGCAGCCGGAGACCTTCACCGCGGACCGCGAGACCGACGCCGACGAACCCCTGATGCTCTACTTCACCTCGGGCACCACCGCCAGCCCGAAGCTCGTCGAGCACACCCATGTCTCCTACCCCGTGGGCCACTTGTCGACGATGTACTGGATCGGGCTCAAGCCCGGCGACGTCCACCTCAACATCTCGTCGCCCGGCTGGGCCAAGCACGCCTGGTCCAACCTCTTCGCCCCGTGGAGCGCCGAGGCGACGGTCTTCATCTTCAACTACACCCGCTTCGACGCCGGCCGGCTCATGACCGAGATGGAGCGCTCGGGCATCACCAGCTTCTGCGCCCCGCCCACCGTGTGGCGCATGCTCATCCAGGCAGACCTGTCCCAGCTGAAGACCCCGCCGCGCGAGGTCGTCGCGGCCGGCGAACCGCTCAACCCCGAGGTCATCGAGACCGTCAGGCGCGCCTGGGGCGTCACCATCCGCGACGGCTTCGGCCAGACGGAGACCGCCGTGCAGGTCGCGAACACCCCCGGCCAGGTGCTGAAGACCGGTTCGATGGGCCGCCCCAGCCCCGGCTTCCAGGTGGTCCTGCTGGACCCCGTCAGCGGCGAGCCCGGCGCGGTCGAGGGCGAGATCTCGCTCGACCTGTCCGGCCACCCGGTCGGTCTGATGACCGGCTACCACGGCGATCCGGAACGCACCGCCGAGGCCATGGCGGGCGGCTACTACCGCACCGGCGACATCGGATCCCTCGACGAGGACGGCTACATCACCTACGTCGGCCGCGCCGACGACGTCTTCAAGGCCTCCGACTACAAGATCTCGCCCTTCGAGCTGGAGAGCGCCCTGCTGGAGCACGAGGCCGTCGCCGAGGCGGCTGTCGTACCGGCCCCCGACCCGGTGCGGCTCGCCGTCCCGAAGGCGTACGTCGTGCTCGCCGAAGGCTGGGAGCCGGGACCGGACACCGCCAAGGTGCTCTTCGCCCACTCCCGGGCCGTGCTCGCCCCGTACAAACGGGTCCGCAGGCTGGAGTTCGCCGAGCTGCCCAAGACCGTCTCGGGGAAGATCCGCCGCATCGAGCTCCGCGAGCGCACCGCCCGGGGCACCGGCACCGAGTACAGCGAGGGGGACCTGACATGACCGAGCCGTCCTACGCCCACGGCACCGGCACCACCCCGCTCCTCGGCGACACCATCGGCCGCAACCTCGACCGGGCGGTCCAGGCGTACCCGGACCGCGAGGCGCTCGTCGACGTGCCGTCCGGGCGGCGCTGGACGTACGCGGAGTTCGGCGCGGACGTCGGGGAACTGGCCCGCGCGCTGATGGCATCGGGCGTGGCCAAGGGCGACCGGGTCGGCATCTGGGCGGTCAACTGCCCCGAGTGGGTGCTCGTCCAGTACGCCACGGCGCGCATCGGCGCCGTGATGGTCAACATCAACCCCGCCTACCGGGCGCACGAGCTGGAGTACGTGCTCAAGCAGGCCGGGATCTCGCTGCTGGTCGCCTCGCTCGCGCACCGCACCAGCGACTACCGCGCCCTGGTCGACCAGGTCCGGGCCGACTGCCCCGCCCTGCGGGCCGTCCACTACATCGGCGACCGCTCCTGGGACGAGCTGCTCGCCGCCGCCGGACCGGTGACCGCCGCCGAACTCGACGCCCGCGAGGCCGGGTTGTCCTGCGACGACCCGATCAACATCCAGTACACCTCCGGCACCACCGGCTTCCCCAAGGGAGCCACCCTCTCCCACCACAACATCCTCAACAACGGCTACTTCGTGGGCGAGCTGGTCGCGTACACGGAACAGGACCGGGTCTGCCTGCCGGTGCCCTTCTACCACTGCTTCGGCATGGTCATGGGCAACCTCGGCATCACCTCGCACGGCGCCTGCATCGTGATCCCGGCCCCCGCCTTCGAACCCGCCGCGGTGCTCGCCGCCGTCCAGCGGGAACGCTGCACCTCGCTGTACGGCGTCCCCACCATGTTCATCGCGGAGCTGAACCTCCCCGCCTTCGCCTCGTACGACCTCTCCTCGCTGCGCACCGGCATCATGGCCGGATCGCCCTGCCCGGTCGAGGTGATGAAGCGGGTCGTCGCCGAGATGCACATGGACGAGGTGTCCATCTGCTACGGCATGACGGAGACCTCACCCGTCTCCACCCAGACCCGCCGCGACGACGACCTGGAGCGCCGTACCGGCACCGCCGGCCGGGTGCTTCCGCACCTGGAGGTCAAGGTCGTCGACCCGGCGACGGGGGTGACGCTGGAGCGCGGCACCTCGGGCGAACTGTGCACCCGTGGCTACAGCGTGATGCTCGGTTACTGGGACCAGCCGGAGCGGACCGCGGAGGTCATCGACGCGGGGCGCTGGATGCACACCGGGGACCTCGCGGTGATGCGCGAGGACGGCTACGTGCAGATCGTCGGCCGGATCAAGGACGTGATCATCCGCGGTGGCGAGAACGTGTACCCGCGGGAGGTCGAGGAGTTCCTCTACCGGCACCCCAAGATCGCGGACGTGCAGGTGGTGGGGGTGGCGGACGAGCGGTACGGCGAGGAGATCCTGGCCTGCGTGATCCCGGCCGACCCCGCGGACCCGCCGAGCCTGGAGGAGGTCCGGGCGTTCTGCCATGAGCAGCTCGCGCACTACAAGGTCCCGCGCCTGCTGCGGATCATGGAGACGTTCCCGATGACGGTCAGCGGCAAGGTCCGGAAGATCGAACTGCGGGAGACCTACGCCCGGTAGGCGAAGATCCCCCGCGGGGAACGAGCGAGAGGTCCGGCGAGGACGAAGGAGACGGGCGCCGGGGCGCTGTCAGGCGGCTTCGATGATGTCGCCGGCGGTGCCCTGGGTCGCGGCCGCCCACTCGATCAGCAGGACCTCGTACGCGGCGGACTCGGTCGGGGACCAGTCCTGGCCGGCGCGCGCGTCCACGAGTGCGCGGATGGCCTCGTTCGCCGAGACGGCCGCGGGGTGGGCCGGCTGGGCGGGAATGCTGTGCGACGCGGAGACGGTCGCGGATGCTGCGGGTGCCACAGGTGTCGGGGGTGGAGAAAGCCGTGGAGTTAAGACCATGCGCCCCACTCTAGGCCCCGCCACTGACAAGGGACCGAACATCTGTGGCCCCTGGCTCGAACGTGACCGATACCACTCACTGTGGCCGGACGGTTTCTGTGAGGTGCGGCACGTCGCGGCGCATACAGACCCGCGGCCACCGGTCCAGGCCGTGCTGCGCCTCCTCGGCGCGAATCCTGCGCAGCCCGTCGGTGAGCCCTGAATCCGTCAGCACCTGGAAGCCGAGCCGGGTGTAGTACGGGGCGTTCCACGGGACCTGCGAGAACGTCGTCAGGGTCAGCGAGGTCAGCCCTTCGCGCGCGGCCCAGCGGTCTACGTGGTCGATGAGCGCGCTGCCCAGTCCGCGCCGGGCAGCCGACGGATGGACGGAGACCTGCTCGATGTGGGCGGCGCCGTCGACCGGATCGGCGATCAGATAGCCGAGCGGCCGGTCGTCGGGGCCGGCGGCCACCCAGGCCCGGCCGGCCCCGCGGTAGCCGTCCAGGAGCTCCAGGGGCGGTGGGTCGTCGTCGGCCACGCAGTTCATGCCGAGGGTGCGGAAGGGTTCGCCTGCGGCGCGCTCGATGTCCTGGAGCAGCGGAAGATCCGAGCGGCGGGCGGGACGGATACGCATAGCTCAGTATGCCGCGCTCCGCCCGTCCCGGGGCGGGCCGGTGGGGTCAGGCGCCGGTGCTGATCAGCTCGTTCGCCGGGCTGTTCACCGGCTGCGGGGTGCCGGTGAGGTCCATGACGAACAGCGGGATGCCGAGTCCGTCGGCCCGCTCCCTGGCGTCCCGCGCGTAGCCCGCGAGCGAGAAGAACACGCTCGCCACCGAGGCGCTGAGCGCGTTGAGCCACAGGCATTCGACGTCGCGCAGGCTGGTCGGGCGGGTGGTGGAGTCGACCTGGGCGATCAGCCCGGCCGCCCGCAGGTCGATCCGGGACGCGGGGCGTTCGGCGGGCTGCACGACCTCGCGGTAGCCCAGCCACTTCAGGTAGAGGGCGGCGGCGGCGACCGCGTCGCGCGCGGTGCGGATCGTCAGCGGCCGGAACGCCGGCCGCGGCACCGCCGCGGTCCGCGGCAGCGGTATGTGTGCCGGGCGCACCGGCCGGGACGCCGGTCCGGCCGCGCGGCCGGACGCCGTCACGGGGCGGACCGGGATGCGCAGCACGGCCCCGCACGGGCAGCACAGCTCGGGCTGCGGCCACTGGTCGTGCCGGCCGCAGCCGCGGCAGCGCACGGTCACCCAGTCGTCGTTCCAGGTGCGGTGGGTGATCGGCACGACCGGGGCGCCGCGCAGCAGCGGCGGGGCCGTCGGGGCGCCGCAGGGGCACGGGTAGACGGGCGTGACGTACGCGTGGTCGCGGCGGCAGGCCGGGCACCGTACCGGCACTGACTCCACCTCGGACTCCTTCCGGCCCACCGGGATGCGGCCGCCCCTGTTCACCGGGCCGACTCCGCTCCGTACCCCCATGCTCCACCAAGAGCGAGGCCAGGGGGAGCGACTTGGGGTACTTCGGGGTTTCCCCTCCGCTTGTTCCGCCCCCGGGACCGCCTCTCTTGACGGCTGTCCGGCCGCACTTTAGATTTGCTTCCGTATAGCAGAATCAATTTTCCGCAATACGGAATTGGTGCTCTCAGGTGGCGCGACAGAGCCCGACTCCTCCAGGTTCGAGCAGGAGCACTCAATGCCTCGTATGACCGCTGCCCGAGCGGCAGTTGAGATCCTCAAGCGCGAAGGCGTCAGCAACGCGTTCGGTGTGCCGGGCGCGGCGATCAACCCCTTCTACGCGGCCCTCAAGGCCGCCGGCGGGGTTCATCACACGCTCGCCCGCCACGTCGAGGGCGCCTCCCACATGGCGGAGGGCTACACCCGGGCCACCCCCGGGAACATCGGCGTCTGCATCGGTACGTCCGGCCCGGCCGGCACCGACATGATCACCGGCCTGTACTCGGCCATCGCGGACTCGATCCCGATCCTGTGCATCACCGGCCAGGCGCCCACCGCGGCCCTCCACAAGGAGGACTTCCAGGCCGTCGACATCTCGTCGATCGCCAAGCCGGTCACCAAGGCGGCCACCACCGTGCTGGAGGCCGCGCAGGTCCCCGGCGTCTTCCAGCAGGCCTTCCACCTGATGCGCACCGGCCGTCCCGGCCCGGTCCTCATCGACCTGCCGATCGACGTGCAGCTCACCGAGATCGAGTTCGACCCGGAGCTGTACGAGCCGCTGCCGGTGCACAAGCCCGCCGCGAGCCGCAAGCAGATCGAACGCGCCGTGGAGATGCTGAACGCCTCCGAGCGGCCGCTGCTGGTCGCGGGCGGCGGCATCCTCAACGCCGACGCCTCGGACCTCCTGGTGGAGTTCGCCGAGCTGACCGGCGTCCCGGTCGTCCCGACCCTGATGGGCTGGGGCATCATCGCCGACGACCACGAGCTGAACGCCGGCATGGTGGGCCTGCAGACCTCGCACCGCTACGGCAACGCGACGTTCCTGGAGTCCGACTTCGTCCTCGGCATCGGCAACCGCTGGGCCAACCGTCACACCGGCAAGCTCGACGTCTACACCCAGGGCCGTAAGTTCGTCCACGTCGACATCGAGCCCACACAGCTGGGCAAGATCTTCGCCCCCGACCTCGGCATCGCCTCCGACGCCAAGGCCGCGCTGGAGCTGTTCGTCGAGGTGGCGCGCGAGCTGAAGGACGCCGGCAAGCTGAAGGACCGCTCGCAGTGGGCCGCGTCCGCGCAGGAGCGCAAGGCGAAGCTCCAGCGCCGTACGCACTTCGACAACGTGCCGCTGAAGCCGCAGCGGGTGTACGAGGAGATGAACCGGGCGTTCGGCCCGGAGACCCGCTACGTCACCACGATCGGCCTCTCCCAGATCGCGGGCGCGCAGATGCTGCACGTCTACCGGCCGCGCCACTGGATCAACGCCGGTCAGGCGGGCCCGCTCGGCTGGACCATCCCGGCCGCGCTGGGTGTCGCCACGGCCGACCCCGAGGGCTCGGTCGTCGCCCTGTCCGGTGACTACGACTTCCAGTTCATGCTGGAGGAGCTCGCGGTCGGTGCGCAGCACCGCATCCCGTACGTGCACGTCCTGGTGAACAACTCCTACCTGGGGCTGATCCGCCAGGCGCAGCGCAACTTCGACATCGACTTCCAGGTCAACCTGGAGTTCGAGAACATCAACTCCCCGGAGCTGGGCGTCTACGGCGTGGACCACGTCAAGGTCGTCGAGGGCCTGGGCTGCAAGGCGATCCGGGTCACCGAGCCGGACCAGCTGCTGCCGGCCTTCGAGGAGGCCAAGAAGCTGGCGGCGGAGTTCCGGGTGCCGGTGGTGGTCGAGGCGATCCTGGAGCGGGTCACGAACATCTCGATGAGCGGTTCGGACATCGCGTCGGTCAACGAGTTCGAGGACATCGCCTCGGACCCGTCCCACGCCCCGACGGCGATCCGCCCGTTCACGTCGGCCTGACCCCCCGGGCCCACGGCCCCGGCCCCCGTCTCCCGTTCAACGGGGGGCGGGGGCCGGGTCGTTGTGCGTCAGGGTGTGCCGAGGTGAGGGCGTCCTCAATCGCCGGACGGGCTCGGATGTGCGCCCGCCCTGGCAACCCCAGCCCGTCCGGCGTTTGAGGACGGAACCCTCAGGGTGGGGGTCCGGAACCGGGAAGGGCCGGCTTCGGGCAACCCCAGCCCGTCCGGCGTTTGAGGACGGAAGCGGGCGCCCCGGACATCCGCGAACGTGAAAGGGCGTGGAGTACGGGACCGTAATCCGTACTCCACGCCCGGTTCGGGGAAAGACAAGGGAAGAAAGACAGGGGCCGCGGCGGGGCGCGAAGGGGGCGGCAGGTGCGGGCTCCTTCAGGTCAGGAACCGGCACCGCCACCCACACCACCGCACTGGCATCACGCCACCGCCACGGCCTCGTCCTGCCCGCGCCCCGCGCAACCCCTCATCCGGGTGGGCGCGACGGCGCGGGCAGGGCTTGGGGGCCCAACGGGAGGGGTCAGTCCTCGCGCAGGGCGCGGACGGCCTCCTCCACGCGCTTGCCGTACTCGGCGTCCGCGGCGTGGAAGTGGGCGAGGTTCTTCTCGATCACGTCGTCCCGGGTGACCTGCGACAGGCCGCCCGCGATGTTGGCGATCAGCCGGCCCTGCTCGTCGTCCGACATCAGCCGGTACAGCTCACCGGCCTGGAAGAAGTCGTCGTCCTTGGTGTGGGCGGGCGCCTCGTGCGTGCCGGTCCAGCCCTGGACGGCGATCGGCGCGGAGAACGCGGCGTCCGTCTGGGCCGGTCCCGCGTACGAGTTGGGCTCGTAGTTCTTGTCGTGGCGGGCGCCGTTGCGCGTGGCGTGCAGCCCGTCGCGGCTGTAGTTGTCGACGACGGCGGTGCGCGGCGCGTTCACCGGCAGGTGGGTGTGGTTGACGCCCAGCCGGTAGCGGTGCGCGTCCGCGTAGGCGAACAGCCGGCCCTGGAGCATCTTGTCCGGGGACGGACCGATGCCGGGCACGAAGTTGTTCGGGGAGAACGCGGCCTGCTCCACCTCGGCGAAGACGTTGTCCGGGTTGCGGTCCAGGACGAGCCGGCCGACCCGCTGGAGCGGGTAGTCGCTGTGCGGCCACACCTTGGTGAGGTCGAACGGGTTGAAGCGGTAGTCCGCGGCCTCGGCGGCCGGCATGACCTGCACGTACAGCGTCCAGGACGGGTTCACCCCGCGCTCGATCGCCTGGAGCAGGTCCGTCTGGTGGGAGCTGGCGTCCTTGCCGACGAGCTCGGCGGCCTGCTCGGCGGAGAGGGAGCGCACGCCCTGGTTCGTCTTGAAGTGGTACTTGACGAAGAAGGCCTCGCCGGCGGCGTTCGTCCACTGGTAGGTGTGCGAGCCGTAGCCGTTCATGTGACGGTACGAGGCGGGGATGCCGCGGTCGCCCATCAGCCAGGTCACCTGGTGCGTCGCCTCGGGCGCGTGCGCCCAGAAGTCCCAGACGTTGTCCGCTTCCTGACGGCCCGTGAACGGGTCGCGCTTCTGGGAGTGGATGAAGTCGGGGAACTTGATCGGGTCCTTGATGAAGAACACCGGGGTGTTGTTGCCGACGAGGTCGTAATTGCCGTCGTTCGTGTAGAACTTGAGCGCGAAGCCGCGCGGGTCGCGCACCGCGTCCGCACCGCCGAGCGAGTCGGCGACCGTGGAGAACCGGATGAACGTCTCGGTGCGGCGGCCGACCTCGGAGAGGAAGTCGGCGCGGGTGAAGCCGGTGACGTCGTCGGTCACCTCGAAGTAGCCGTACGCGCCGGAGCCCCGTGCGTGCACCACGCGCTCCGGGATGCGCTCCCGGTTGAAGCGGGCGAGCTTCTCCAGGAGGTGACCGTCCTGGAGGAGGATCGGGCCGCCGGCGCCGGCGGTGGCGGAGTTCTGGTTGTCGGCGACCGGGGCGCCGGACTCGGTCGTAAGCACGCGCTGCGTCATGGTGTCGGGGCGACCTTCCGTACGGGAGCTGCTGAACTGCGACGGCCTGGGGGCTCCAGGAGCGTAAGTACGCTCCGAACCTGACGTCAACAGTTTGTTGAAATTCTTGGCGAAGGTGGTGCGTGAAGGGGTGTTCCGGACGGCGCCGGCGCCTGGGCGCGACAGGACAGGTGTCAGCGCCGACGCCGCCCGGAAGTCTGTGGGGCCGGGGGATACGCACCCGGCGGGGTGGTGCCGGCCGGGCCCGCGACGGGGCCCGGCCGCGTCGGTCAGTCCTGGACGGGCTGACCGGAGAGACGCTCGACCGAGCGCAGCAGCGCCGAGTGGTCCAGGCCGCCGTCGCCCTGGGCGCGCAGCGAGGCGACGAGCTGGGCGACGACACCGCCGACGGGCAGTGCGGCACCGACGTTGCGGGCGGCGTCCGTGACGATGCCCATGTCCTTGTGGTGCAGATCGATCCGGAAGCCGGGAGCGAAGTTCCGGTTCAGGAAGTTGTCCTTCTTGCGGGTCAGCACGGTCGAGCCGGCCAGTCCGCCGTTGAGGACGTCGAGCGCGGCGGCGAGGTCCACCCCGGACTTCTCCAGGAAGACGACGGCCTCGGCGCAGGCCTGGATGTTGACGGCGACGATCAGCTGGTTGGCCGCCTTCACCGTCTGGCCCGAGCCGTGCGGACCGCAGAGCACGATGGTCTTGCCCAGCGCGTCGAGCACCGGCTTGGCGGCGTCGAAGTCGGCCCGCTCGCCACCGACCATGATCGACAGCACGGCCTCGATGGCGCCCGCCTCACCGCCGGACACGGGGGCGTCCAGGACGCGGATGCCCTTCTCGGCGGCGTTCTTCGCGAGGTCCACGGAGGTCTGCGGGGTGATCGAGGACATGTCGATCAGCAGCGCGCCGCGCTTCGCGTTCTCCAGGATGCCCTCGGAGCCGTACGCGATCGCCTCGACCTGCGGGGAGGCGGGCACCATCGTGATGACCACGTCCGCGTCCTTGACCGCTTCGGCGATCGAGGAGGCGCCGGTGCCGCCGGCCGCGGCCAGCCGGTCGACCTTGTCCTGCTCCAGGGTGTAACCGGTGACGTCGTAACCGGCCTTGATCAGGTTCTCGGACATGGGCGAACCCATGATGCCGAGCCCGATCCACGCAACCTTGGGGAGGTTGTTGCTCATGAGGGTGCCTTCCGATAAACGTGTGTGCGAGTGACGGTCCGCCGCTACCGGCGGGCGGCCCGTGCGGTGGCCGGGAGCCACTCGAAGGACTCGGCGCTCGGCCGGTCGCCCGGCTTGTACTCCAGGCCGACCCAGCCGTCGTAACCGGCCTTCGTCAGCTCGTCGAGGAGCTGCTCCAGCGGGAGCGAGCCGGTGCCGGGTGCGCCGCGGCCCGGGTTGTCCGCGATCTGGACGTGACCGGTCCTGTCGGCGTAGGCGCCGATGACCTGGCTGAGGTCCTCGCCGTTCATCGACAGGTGGTACAGGTCCAGCAGGAACTTCGCGTTGCCGAGGCCCGTCGCCGCGTTGATCCGGTCGACGACCTCGATCCCGGCCGGTGCGCTCACCAGCGGGTAGCGCGGGGACTCCGGCGCGTTCAGGGTCTCGATCAGCAGGACCGCCCCGATCCGGTCGGCCGCGTGGGCGGCGGTGACCAGGTTCTCCAGGGCGAGTGCGTCCTGCTCGGCGGGGTCGGCACCGTCGACCCGGTTGCCGTAGAGCGCGTTGAGCGCCCTGCAGCCGACCGAGGCGGCGAAGCCGGCCGCCACCTCGATGTTGGCCCGGAAGCGGTCCGACTCCGTGCCGGGCACGGAGAGCGCGCCGCGGTCGGGGCCGGGCAGCTGTCCGGCGTAGAAGTTCAGCCCCACCAACTGGGTGCCCGCGTCGTCGAGCGCCTTCTTCAGCGCGTCGAGTTCGGCCTGCGGAGGGGTGGGGGTCTCGATCCATGGCCACCACAGCTCGACCGCCGTGAAGCCCGCCGCGGCGGCTGCCGCGGGTCGCTCCAGGAGCGGGAGTTCCGTGAAGAGGATCGAAAGGTTCACATCGAAGCGCTGGTCCGGGTAGCCCATGAGGGTTTCGGCGCTCCTTCCGTATTGCGGAAGTTAGTTTCTGCTTAACGGAAGATTGCCCGGAGGGTGGGGGCGATGTCAAGGGGGTGCCCGGAAATCGGACCCCGGACATGACGAAGGCGGGGCGGAGGGCCATCGCCCTCCGCCCCGCCCGCCGTACCGCTACCGGCTCACCCGGCAGGAACCGTGTCCTGGAACGTCGTCCCCGCCGTGCGGAACGCGCTCACCTTGGCGCTGACCTGCGCCGGGGTGAGAACCTGGTCCTTCACGTGCAGGACGTAGTCCACCTGCTGGTCGTACGAGCGCGGCGTCGTGCTCGTCTGGCCGGCCAGGTCGATCAGCCACTGGTTGAAGTTGATCGACATGCCCCGCTCCGGCAGATACGCCGCCCCGTGGGTGCCGAACAGCTGACCGTCGATGTAGTAGGTGATCGCGCTGCCGTCGATCGTCACGACCAGGTCGTGCCAGCCCGCGTAGCTCTGCCGGGACTCGGTGTGCGCGTTGACCGCCTCCCAGGGGTCGGGCCGGTAGGTCTCCCACGAGGTCGTGTAGAGGATGTTGCCGCTCTCGCCCCAGCCGCCGTTCGGCAGGTACTCGAAGTCGTACTCCGCGTAGTCGTCCGCCATCGGCGCCTTGAGGTCGTTGATGGTGAAGAACGTCTGGACGAGGTGGTCGCCGTCGGGGCCGGAGACCGGCGCGTCGTTGAACTTCACCCGGGCCGCATAGGTGCCGTTGCGGAACTTCATCGACTGGGTCAGGATCTCGGTCTGCTTCGTCGACTCACCGCTGCCCGCGGTCGACGTCTCCAGGTTCATCACCGAGTTCCCGCTCTGGGCGGCGAACGTCACGTTCTCCGGTGCCCAGGTGGCGCCGGGCACCCCCGGTCCGCCGGAGTTCGAGCGGACGCTCCAGCCGTGCGCGGCGATCTGCGGGTCGGTGTGCCCGCTGTAGTTGAAGTCGTCGAAGAGCGTGGGCGCGCCCTCCGGCGGATCGGTCGGATCCGTCGGGTCGGTCGGATCCGTGGGGTCGGTCGGGTCATTGCCCTCCGGGGCCCGGCCCCAGACCGTGGCGCCGCCGAGCTGCGCGGTCACCTTCGACCAGTCTCCGTACGCCGTCCGGCCCGCGTCGAAGGAGTAGTCGTCGCTCTGCAGCAGCGTCTGCCAGCTCGACCGGTAGAAGCGCAGCTGCATGTCTCCGGTGTCGGCCCCCGGTGCGAGCGATCCCGCGCCGGCCGTGAAGCCGATCTCCAGATAGCGGTCGGCGGTGGCGGTCGGGGAGGCGAGCGTGCCGAACGTCCCGGTGATGTTCCCGCAGCCCTTCACCGCCCAGGAGCAGGCGAACCGGTAGGCATCGCCCGCCGCCTCGCCCTTGAAGTAGTAGCGGACCTTGACGGCACTGAGCTGCACGGCCGCGCTGCCCGTGTTGCGCACCTTCAGCCAGGGCTCGCTCTGGTCGGCCGTGGCCCCGGACGCACTGGTGCGGTACTGCACGGCGAGCGGTCCGTCGGCGGCGCTCGCCGATGACGGGACGGCGGCCAGTGCCGTACAGCCCAGTGCCAGGGTGGCAGCGGCCGAGGCCGCCGCACGGATCCGGGTCTTCGTGATCGACTTCATGAACCTGTTCCTCTCCGGAACGGTCGTGGGGGAGTGGTTCCTACCGAGGTGGCGCTGTTCCTGGGGCAGCGGTCTGGAGCGACCGCGGGTTCAGGGGGCGGTAGCCGACGCCGAGGGCGTCGAGCCGTGCCGTGTGCCGGCCGAGGCGGCTCAGGAAGCCGGGCCAGTCGCTGCGCCCGCCCGACCAGGCACGGTCAGCGAGGGCGCACAGCCGCGGATACGTCAGGTACTCGATCTGCTCCGGCGTGCTCGCGTACTCGGTCCACAGCTGGGCCTGGGTGCCCAGCACCCGGCCCGCGTCCGCCGCCTCCCAGCCGTCCGGTACCGGCCGGTTGCCGTGGACGGCCCGCAGACCGACGGGCGGTCCCGGCTGCGCGGCCGGTTCGCCGGGATCGGCGGACTGGGCGTAGTCGAGGTACGTGGCCCGGTGGTGCGCGGTGACCACCTGGTGGCCGCGGCGGGCGGCGGCGAGCGCGTGGGCCGGGTCGCGCCAGGTCATCACCGTGAATTCGGGAGGCAGTTCGGTGCCCGTCTCGGCCCAGCCGACCGGACGCCTGCCCTGCTCGGCGAGGAACGACCCGATCCGGCCCATGAACCAGCCGTGCAGTGCCCGGGCGTCGGGCAGCCCCTCGGCCGCGGCCCGCGCCAGCGCCGCCGGGCTCGTCTCCCACTCGGTGGTCGGGCACTCCTCGCCGCCGATGTGGATGTACGGGGACGGGAAGACGTCCATGACCTCCTCCAGCACCGTCCGGCAGAAGTCGAAGACCTCCTCGTGGACGCCGAACACGGTGTCGCAGACACCCCAGCGGGTCCACACGTCCAGCCGCCGCGACGGATCGTTGCCCAGCTCGGGGTGGGCGGCCAGGGCCGCCCGCACATGGCCCGGCATCTCGATCTCCGGCACCACCCGCACCCCGCGCGCCGCCGCGTACCGGACCAGGTCCCGCAGTTCCTGCCGGGTGTACGCCCCCGAGTGCGCGATCCCGTCATAGGTCTCGTCGCCGCGCCCGGGCGGGCCGGACATCGACTGCCGGCGATGACCGCCGATCCCGGTCAGCCGGGGATAGGCGGCGACGGGCATCCGCCATCCCTGGTCGTCCGTGAGGTGGAGGTGGAGCGTGTTGAGTTTGTGCAGCGCCATCAGGTCCACGTACCGGCGCAGGTACGACACCGGCTGGAAGTGCCGGGCGACATCCAGCATCGAGCCGCGCCACGGGTACGCGGGCACGTCGCTGATCTCGACACAGGGCAGCATCCAGGGCGCTGCCCGCTGCGCCGTGCCCGAAAGGGCCTCCGCGGGCAGCAGCTGACGGATCGTCTGGACGCCCCTGAGCAGGCCCGGCAGCCGCGCGGCCCGCAGCAGCAGGGCGTCCGGGCCGATGGTCAGCCCGTACCCCTCCTCGCCGAGGCCGCCCAGCTGCGGGTCGAGGGCCAGCACGATGCGGCCTTCGGCGGAGAGGGCCAGGGGCAGGCCCGTGGCGGGTGCGAGCAGGGTGCGCAGCAGGTCGGCGGCGCCCTCCGCTCCGGGATAGGCCCGCACCGAGGTGTCCTGGTCGAGGGTGAACCGGCCGGGGCGGGCCGAGACCTTGCGGGGGCGGGGGACGAGGGACTGTTCGGGGCGTGATGCGGGCACGAGGAGCCTCCGGGTTCGGATCTCGGGCGGTCAGCCCTTGACGGCGCCGGCCGCGAAGCCGGAGGTGACATGGCGCTGGAGCAGCAGGAAGACGACCAGCGCGGGCAGGGCGAAGAGGGTCGAGGCGGCCATGGTGGCGCCCCAGTCGGTGCCGAAGGTGTTCTGGAACGACGACAGCCAGACCGGCAGCGTGCGGCTGTCCTGGTGCTTGATGATCAGGAAGTTGGCGTACGCGAACTCGTTCCAGGCGGTGATGAAGCCGAACAGCGAGGTCGCCATCAGCCCCGGTGCGAGCAGCGGCAGCGCCACCCGCCGGAAGGCACCGGTCCTGGTGCAGCCGTCGACCTGCGCGGCCTCCTCCAGCTCCGGCGGGATGGTGGCGATGAAGCCGCGCAGCACCACGATCGAGAACGGCAGCGTGACCATGAAGTAGACGAGCGTGAGCGTCGGCAGCCGGTCGAGCATGTCCGTGTCGCGGGAGATGATGTAGATCGGGATGATCAGCGACTCCCAGGGCGCCATCTGCGCGACGAAGACCATGAGCATGAACTGCCGGCGCCCCTTCCAGCGCATCCGGGCCACCGCGTAGGCGGAGCCGATGGCGACGAGCAGGGCCAGCAGGATCGAGCTGAGCGTCACCAGGATGCTGTTGCGCCAGAACAGTTCGAAGCCGTCGGCCTGCACGGCCGTGCGGAAGTGGTCGAGCGTCCAGGTGTGCGGGAAGAGCTTCGGGTCGGCGGACTGGATGTCCCGCGACGGTTTGAACGCGGTCGAGATCATCCAGTAGACGGGGAACAGACAGACCAGGACGGTCAGTACGGCGGCGGCGTTCAGCGGGAGCCGCCGGGCTCTCGGGCGCAGCAGGGTCATCAGGACTCGTCCTCCTGTCGGAACATCTGGCGGAAGTAGAGGACGAGGACCCCGGACATCAGGACCACGGTGAGCATCGAGGCGGCCGAACCCAGGTCGTAGCGCTGCCCGGCGAGCGCCTTCTGCACCGCGTACACCGGCAGGATCGTCGTGGCGTCGCCCGGGCCCCCGCGGGTCATCACCCAGATCTGGACGAACGCCTTGAACGTCCAGATCACTTCGAGCGAGAACACCAGCAGGAAGATCGGCCGGAGCATCGGGAAGGTGACGGAGCGGAAGATCCGGGAGCCGGACGCCCCGTCCAGCCGGGCCGACTCGTAGAGCTCCGCCGGGACCGTGGTGAGCGCCGAGTAGAGCGTGATCGCCGCGAACGGCACCGACTGCCAGACGATCAGCAGGACCAGGATCGAGAAGGCCGCGGTGCCGTGCGCGAACCACGGGTAGCGGTCGAAGGAGGAGAAGCCCGCCTCGGTCAGCAGCCGGTTGACGATGCCGAACTCGGAGTGGAACAGCCACTGGAAGACCGTGGTGGCCGCGACCACCGGCATCGCCCACGCCAGCACCAGCGAACTGAGCACCGCCGCGCGGCCGAACCGGCCCAGCCGCTCGGTCATCAGCGCGACCAGGGTGGCGATCACCATGATCAGGACCACGTTGACCGCCATGAACAGGAAGGTGCGCCGCACCACCTCCCAGAACCGCGGGTCGGACAGTAGCGTCCGGTAGTTGCGCAGTCCGACGAACTCCGCGTCGCCCACGATCAGCTGGCGCAGCCTGAAGTCCTGGAGCGAGATGAGCACGGCCCGCAGGAGCGGGTAGAGCAGCAGGTAGATCATCCCGCCGACTGCGGGTGCGATCAGGATGTACGGCCACAGGCCGCGCGGCTCCCCGGACCGCCGCCGGCGCGGCGGTGCCGGCGTGCCGGCCGCCGGGCGGCGCAGGCGGCTGGGGGGTGCGGTCCGTTCCCGGATGACCGACACGGCACGCCTCCTCTCGGTGTTCGGGCGGATGGACGGAGGGATCAGGACGTGGTGTTCATGGCCCGGGTGATGTCGGCGGAGGCCTTGGCGGCCTCCTTCGCCGGGTCGCCGCCGGTCAGGACGGCCGCCATGTAGTCCTTGATCGGGTTCTCCGCCTCGACGGCCGCCCAGCCGGGCGTGTTGGGCGTCGCGTGCCCGTTCGCCGCGCCGACCGCCATCGCGGCCGCCCCCGGATCGCCCGCCACCGCCGAGGCGAGCGACGTCCGGTTCGGTACGTAGCTCATGGCCACGGCCAGCTTCTTCTGCCAGGCGTCACCGGTGAGCTCCTTGATGAAGGTCAGTGCCGCCTCCTGCTTGCCGGACGCGGTGGGGATGACCAGGTCGGAGCCGCCGGTGAAGACGGCGCCCGGGGTGTCCGCGCTCTTGCCCGGGATCGCGAAGAAGCCGAGCTTCCCCTTCAGCTCCGGGTTCTTCTCCATGACGACGTTGGCGCCGCCCGGGGTGGAGATCACCTGGGCCACCTTCCCCTGGGCCATCACGTCGGCCTGGGGAGGGGAGTCCTCGTCGGAGTCCTTCGGCCCCTTGCCGAGCGCCTGGAGCTTTCCGTAGAACTCCAGCCCGCGCAGTGCCTCCGGGGTGTCCAGCGCGCCCTTCCACTTCCCGCCCGACTCGGTGGCGAGGTCGCCGCCCTCGTCCCAGACGAAGCCGGCCAGCGCGTACCACATCTGCCCGGGCAGGTAGATGCCCTGCGTGCCCCCCTTGTTGAGCTTGCCGGTGGCCTCGATCCACTGGTCGCGCGTCTTGATCGCGGACGCGTCGACCCCCGCCTTCTTGAACAGGTCGGTGCGGTAGATGACGACACGGTTGGCCGCGTAGTACGGGATGCCGTACTGCTTCCCCTCGTACGCCCCCGGCTCGGCGAGGCCCTTCAGCCAGTCCTTGCCGTTCAGCTCGTCGACCTTGTCGCTGAGGTCGAGCAGGCCGCCGCTCTGTGCGAACTGGGCGACCTGGGTGTTGCCGCTCTCGATCACGTCCGGGGCGTCGTTGCTGGCCAGCGCGGCGGTGATCTTCTCGCCGATGCCGTCCCACTCCTGGATCTGCACCCGGACCCCGATCTTGGGGTGGGCGGCCTCGAAGCCCTTCACGAACTCCTTCTGGAACTCGGCGGAGACGCTGTCGCGCATCAGCCACACGTCGATGTCCGTCCGCCCGTCGCCGGACGTGCCGGCCGAGTCGGGGGAGGAGCTGCAAGCACTGAGAACGGCGGCCATCACGAGCGCGGACCCACCGGCAAGCAAGCGGTACTTCACGGTTCACCTCTGGGAGACAGGACCTGACCACCTGACCAGTGAAGCCCACTGGACAGCTCACCTCTTGATGGTGGATGAAGGTGGCATAGACCAATGAGGCCGTCAACCCCCTTGGTGGTTACGGGTTTTAGTGATCTCACGGAAATGTGGACCGGGATGTTTGCCTGGAGTGCGGTTACACTTCCCTTGACCAGTAGCCGAGTTGGTTCCACTGGTTGCTCAACTGGTAAGTCAGGGAAAGGTCGGGAGGGGCAGCGCATGGACGCCGACGCATCGGGGACGGTGCTCAAACGGGAACGGGCCCGCGACGCCGTACTGGAGCTGATCGAGTCGCGCCGCCCGGGTGACGCCATCCCGTCGGAGCGCGCCCTGTGCGCCACCCTCGGCGTCTCCCGGCCCACGCTGCGCGCCGCGATCGACGAGCTGGTGGCCGCGGGCCTCCTGGTGCGCGAGCACGGCCGCGGCATGTTCGTCGCACCCGCGAAGATCACCCAGGAGCTGGTCTCGGCCGACCTCGCCCTGTCGGTCCCGCAGGCGGCGGGGGCCTGGTCGAGCCGGCTGCTGGAGTTCACCACCCTCCAGGCCGGCGCCCGGGTCGGCCGCAAGCTGCGCATGTCACCGGCGGCGGAGATCGTGTACGTCGCCCGGCTGCGGCTCGTCGACGGCGCCCCGATGGCCATCGAGCACCTGCACATCAGGGCCGAGATGGTGCCCGGCCTGTCGGCCCAGGAGCTGGAGAGCGGTGACCTGTACGAGCATCTGCGCGAGCGCCACGACGTCCACGTCCACGAGGCGGTCCAGGCGATCGAGCCCACCGTCGTGACCCGCGCCGAGGCCCGCCTGCTCGACGTCCCGGAGCTCTCCCCGGCCCTGCTCTTCGAGCGGCTGACCTCGGACACCACCGGCTGTCCCGTGGAGTACGTGCACTCGCTCTACCGCGGCGACCGCTACCGGATCGTCTCCCGGCTGGCCCTCGGTCCGGCTGCCGCCGTGGAGCCCGTCGAGGGCGGCCACCACCCCGGCATCCCGCCCGGGGACTTCGCCCACCGGGACCCGATCACCTCCTCCACCCGCGGCGACATCCAGTCCGGCGGCTGACCGCCGGTGCCGCGGCCCCGCACGGAACCCGCCCCGCGCAGCGCTTCGCCGCCGTTGCGCCCTGCGCAATGGCCGGTGCGTCTCTTGCGCGGGTCATCGGGGAAGGCCACTGTGGCTGACACATCCGACGTCACCGACCCCACGAGGTGCCTCGCATGACCACCCCCACCAGCCGCCGCACCGTCCTCGGCGCCCTCCTGGCGGGCGGCGCGCTCGCCGCCGCCCCCGGCCTGCCCCGGGCCGGACGCCGCGCCGCCCCGGCGCCGCACCCCGGGACCCACGGGGCGCTCCGGACCGGGACGCTCTTCCTGGGCACGTACACCTCGACCAGTCCGGGCGGCACCGGCATCGGCGTCGCCGCGTACGACCCGGTGGCGGGGAGCATCACCGCCCGCACGGTCGTCACCGGCGTCGAGAACCCCTCGTACCTCGCGCTGCACCCCACCGGCAGCACGCTGTACGCGGTCGACGAGCAGAGCGACGGCGGGGTCACGGCCGTCGCGCTCGCCGACGACGGCACCTTCCGGGTGCTGGGGACACGGTCCACCGGGGGCGCCGGTCCCTGCCACCTCTCGGTCCACCCGGGCGGACAGTGGCTGCTCAGCGCCAACTACACCTCCGGCAGCGTCGCCGTGCACCCCCTGGCCGCCGACGGTTCGGTGGGGGAGCGCACGGACCTGGTCGCCCACACCGCGCCCGCTCCCGGACCGGGCCAGGACGGCCCGCACGCCCACCAGATCATCACCGCCCCCGGCGGCGGACACGTCCTCGCCGTCGACCTGGGCAACGACACGGTGTACACGTACCGGCTCGACGAGGACCGCGGCACCCTGGAGCAGCTCTCGTACGCCGCACTGCGCCCCGGTGCGGGCCCGCGCCACCTCACCTTCCATCCGGACGGCCGCCACGCCTACCTCGCCTGCGAGCTCGACAACACCGTCGTCGTCTGCGGTTACGACCCCGCCACCGGCGTCCTGACCCCCGGCACCCCGCAGTCCACCGGGACCGGCGAGGGCACCAGCTACCCCGCCCAGCTCCTGGTCACCGGGGACGGCCGCTTCGCCTACCTGGCCAACCGCGGGCACAACAGCCTCACCCGGTACGCCGTCGAGGACGGCGGGGCCGCGCTGCGGCTGCTGGACACCGTGCCGGTCGGCGGTGACTTCCCCCGGCACACCGCCTTCTCCCCGGACGGCTCGCTGCTCTTCGCCGCCAACCAGCGGTCCGGGACCGTCACGGTCTTCCGGGCCGACGCGGACACCGGCGCCCTGAGCGCGGCCGGGACCCCCTTCGCCGCCCCGGCTGCGGTCTGCGTGCTGCCGCTGTAGAGCGCGCGCGGGTTAGGGTCGTGCCCGAGCCGCGGGTCGCCCCGGACGCGGTGCGAGCATGAGGGAGAGACAGTGCGCCTGAGAGTGGAGTTCACCACCGAGCCCTTCGATCTCGACGAGGCACCGGCCCACGCGGTCGTGGCCCGCGAGGTCATCCAGTCCGCGGAACTGGACGCGGTCGACGTCGGCCCCTTCGGCAACACGGCGGAGGGCGGCGCCGACGAGGTGCTCACCGCGGTGGACTCCCTGCTGCGCAAGGCCCTGGCATCCGGTGCCACCCGGGTCTCGCTCCAGGTCAACGTCATCGGGGAGGACCCGAAGTGACCGCTCCCGCGGACCACCCGCTGGTCACCGCCGTCAAGCCGCTCGTCGACGCCATGGGCGCCGAGCTGCTCGGACCCGACCAGGCGCAGGCCGACGACGTCGTCCTGGCCTGGGAGGGCGAGGACGTCATAGCGGTCCGTCTGCCGCAGCTCTCGGACTCGCTGGACCACATCCTGGCCGCGATGGAGCGCCGGCACGGCAAACCGCTCGCCGAGCTGGACCGCAAGGCCAAACAGGAGGCGGTGCGGCTGCTGGAGGCACGCGGTGCCTTCTCGGTGCGGCACGGCGTCGAGACGGTGGCGGGGGCCCTGGGGGTCAGCCGGTTCACCGTCTACAACTACCTGAACAGGGAAAACGGCGCCAAGGGCGAGTAGTTGGACCCATGGGTAGATGTAAACGGCACATGAACGTGCGAGCCGTCGTCCGGATCACCGGGCGACGGCTTTTTACATGAACGGAATTTCAACAAAGTGTTGACGTGGTGTTGTGGAGGGCGTTAGCTATCCGCAGCCCGACCAACGCACAGCGAAAAACAGCCACGGAGGCTCCCGTGACTTCGAGCTCCACGCCGGGCCTCGCCCGGTTCAACACCCTGGCGGACGACGAGGCGGCCACCGCGCTGCACGAGGTCTGTGCCAGTGCGGCCTGGGGAAGAGCGATCCTCTCCCGTCGCCCGTACGCCACCGCGGACGCCCTGTTCTCCGCGAGCGACACCGCCACGGCGGCGCTCGACGCGCAGGACCTGGCCGAAGCGATGGCCGGTCACCCGCCGATCGGCCGCCCGAAGCCCGGGGACCCGACCTCCTCCCGCGAACAGCGGGGGATGGCCGGCGCCACCGAGGAGCTCAAGGCCGAGATGCTCGAACTCAACCTGGCCTACCAGGAGCGGTTCGGACACGTCTTCCTGATCTGCGCCACCGGTGCCACCGGTGAACAGATGCGCGACGCGGTGAAGTCCCGGACCGGGAACACGCCCGAGCAGGAGCGCGCCATCGTGCGCACCGAACTGGGCAAGATCAACCGCATCCGTCTCACCCGTCTCGTCACGGACGACTCGTAAGAACTCGTCACAGAAGGAGAGTGAAGGTCTTGAGCACCTTCGCCACCGCATCGGTGTCCACCCACATCCTGGACACCAGCATCGGCCGCCCCGCCGCAGCCGTCGCCATCTCGCTCGCCGCCCGCTCCGGCGGCGACGCGCCGTGGGTGACGCTCGGCGGATCCGCGACCGATGCGGACGGGCGCTGCAAGGACCTGCCGGCCCTGCCGGAAGGCACCACCCACGTACGGCTCGACTTCGAGACCGAGCAGTACTTCACAGCCAAGAAGCAAGCCGAGGCGCAGCAGGACGCCCCCCGCGTAAGGGACAGCGGTGCGTTTTTCCCCGAGGTGACGATCACGTTCGCCGTCACCCCGGGCGAGCACTATCACGTACCGCTGCTGCTCAACCCGTTCGGCTACTCCGTATACCGAGGGAGCTAGCAGACACATGCCCACGATTCTCGGCCAGAACCAGTACGGCAAAGCAGAGAACCGCGTCGTCAAGATCACGCGGGACGGCGACACCCACCACATCAAGGACCTGAACGTCTCGGTCGCGCTCTCCGGCGACATGGACGACGTCCACTACTCCGGCTCCAACGCGAACGTCCTGCCCACGGACACCACCAAGAACACGGTGTTCGCGTTCGCCAAGGAGTACGGCATCGAGTCCGCCGAGCAGTTCGGCATCCACCTCGCCCGTCACTTCGTGACGACGCAGGAGCCGATCAAGGTCGCCCGCATCCGCATCCAGGAGTACTCCTGGGAGCGCATCGCGACCTCGGACAACAGCTCCAGGTTCATCGGATCGGACGAGGTCAACCACTCCTTCGCCCGCAAGGGCCAGGAACTGCGCACCACGCAGATCACCTACGACGGTGAGAAGTGGGAGATCATCTCCGGCCTGAAGGACCTCACGGTCATGAACTCCACCAACTCGGAGTTCTGGGGCTACGTCAAGGACAAGTACACGACGCTCAAGGAGGCGTACGACCGCATCCTGTGCACCGACGTCGCCGCCGCCTGGCGCTACAACTGGACCAGCGACGACGACCGGATGCCCAACTGGGAGAAGTCGTACGAGCAGGCCAAGAAGCACATCCTCCAGGCCTTCGCCGAGACGTACTCGCTCTCGCTCCAGCAGACCCTCTACCAGATGGGTTCGCGGGTCATCAACAGCCGCAGCGAGATCGACGAGATCCGCTTCTCGCTCCCGAACAACCACCACTTCCTGGTGGACCTGGAGCCGTTCGGCCTCAAGAACGACAACGAGGTCTACTTCGCGGCCGACCGTCCGTACGGGCTCATCGAGGCCACCGTACTGCGCGACGGCATCGAGCCGCAGATCCCGGTCGACATGACCAACCTCTGACGCGGCGCCGCGCCGGTTCCCGTCCGTCCACAGCGGACGGGGGCCGGCCGGACCGGAGGGAACTTCCATGGCACAGCCTGCACTCGGGCCGGCAGAAGCAGAAGGCCCCTGTTCCACCCCGCCGGCCGGTTCGGTCCATCCGGTGGACGAGAAGCTCGCCCCTTCGCGGCTCCTGCCCGCCGCGCTCCAGCACATCGCCGCCATGTACGCGGGGGTCGTCACCCCTCCGCTCATCATCGGGCAGGCCGTAGGCCTCGACCAGGCCGGCATGACCCGCCTGATCGCGGCAAGCCTGCTGATCGCCGGCTGTGCCACCATCCTCCAGACCCTCGGGATCGGCGGCTTCGCCGGCAACCGGCTGCCGTTCGTCAACGCCGCCTCGTCCGCGGGCATCGCCCCCATGCTCGCCATCGCCGAGACCAGCGCCCCCGGCCACCAACTGCCCGCGATCTACGGGGCGGTGCTCGTCGCCGGAGTGTTCTGCCTGGCCGTCGGACCGTTCTTCGGCCGGCTGCTGCGCTTCTTCCCGCCGCTCGTCACCGGCGTCGTCATCACCCTCATCGGCGTCACCCTGATGCCGGTCCCGGTCTCCTGGGCGCAGGGCGGTGACCGGACGGCAGCCGACTTCGGTGCGATGAAGTACCTGGCGCTGGCCGCCTTCACCCTGGCCGTCATTCTGACCGTCCAGCGCTTCGGACGCGGCTTCCTCAGGCAAGTGGCACTGCTCATCGGCCTGTTGGTCGGCACGCTGGCCGCTGTCCCGTTCGGGCTCGCCGACTTCTCCGCCCTGCGCTCCGCGCCCGTCGCCGCGCTCCCCGCCCCCTTCGCCTTCGGTGCCCCGGAGTTCCAGCCCGCCGCGATCCTCACGCTCTGCATCGTGATGCTCGTCCTGATGACCGAGTCGTCGGCCGGCATGCTCGCGCTCGGCGAGATCTGCGACCGGCGCACGGACGGCCGGACCATCACCCGCGGACTGCGCACCGACGGCATCGCGACCCTCATCGGACCGGTCTTCGGCGGATTCCCCACCAGCGCCTTCGCACAGAACGTCGGCGTGGTCTCGCTGACGAAGGTCCGCAGCCGGTACGTCGTCGCCGCCGCGGGCGGCGCCCTGATCATCCTCGGCGTCTTCCCGGTCCTCGGCGCGGTCGTCTCGCTCGTCCCGATGCCCGTGCTCGGCGGCGCCGGCATCGTCCTGTTCGGCTCGATCGCGGTCAGCGGCATCCGTACGCTCTCCGAGGCCGGGCTCGACGACAGCTCCAACATCATCCTGGTCGCCGTGGCGCTCGGCGCGGGCATCATCCCGCTCGCCGCGCCCGGCTTCTACGCGGGATTCCCGTCCTGGGCCCAGACCGTCCTGGGCTCCGGCATCAGTGCCGGAGCGCTCGTCGCGGTCCTGCTCAACCTGTTCTTCCACCATCTCGGCACCCACGGCCGCACGGCCGTGGCACTCAAATCCTCCTAGGGTCCTGCCGTGCCCACATCGCAGATGAGAGAAGGAAGCACCATGGCAGCACCGGCAGCGCACGACCGAGTGGAACGCATCGTCATCGAGAACTGTTCGATCGCGACCGTCGACGCCGACGACACCGAGTACGCCTCGGGTCACGTCGTCGTCGCGGGCAACCGCATCGAGTCCGTCGGCGCCGGCCGGGCACCGGAGGGTCTGGACAACGTCGTACGCCGGATCGACGGCACCGGGCACCTCGTCACGCCCGGTCTGATCAACACGCACCACCACTTCTACCAGTGGATCACCCGCGGCCTGGCCACGGACCACAACCTCTTCGAGTGGCTGGTCGCGCTGTACCCGACCTGGGCGCGCATCGACGAGCCGATGGCCCGTGCCGCCGCACAGGGCTCGCTCGCCATGCTGGCCCGCGGCGGAGTCACCACCGCCATGGACCACCACTACGTCTTCCCGCAGGGCTCCGGCGACCTGTCCGGCGCCATCATCGGCGCCGCCGCCGACATGGGCGTACGGTTCACCCTCGCCCGCGGCTCCATGGACCGCAGCGAGAAGGACGGCGGGCTGCCCCCGGACTTCGCCGTGGAGACCCTCGAAGGCGCCCTCGCCGCCACCGAGGCGACCATCGACGCGCACCACGACGCCTCCTTCGACGCGATGACCCAGATCGCCGTCGCGCCCTGCTCCCCCTTCTCCGTGTCCACCGAACTGATGCGGCAGGGCGCCGAGCTGGCGCGCCGGCGCGGAGTGCGGCTGCACACCCACGGCTCGGAGACCGTGGAGGAGGAGAAGTTCTGCCACGAGCTGTTCGGCATGGGCCCGACCGACTACTTCGAGTCGACCGGCTGGCTCGGTGACGACGTGTGGATGGCGCACTGCGTCCACATGAACGACTCCGACATCGCCGCCTTCGCCCGCACCGGAACCGGTGTCGCGCACTGCCCGTCCTCCAACGCCCGCCTCGCCGCCGGCATCGCCCGGGTCCCGGACATGCTCGCCGCCGGCGTCCCGGTCGGTCTCGGCGTCGACGGCACCGCGTCCAACGAGTCCGGCGAACTCCACACCGAACTGCGCAACGCCCTCCTCATCAACCGCCTCGGCCCGCACCGCGAACGCGCCCTGAACGCCCGTCAGGCCCTGCGCCTGGGTACGTACGGCGGCGCCCAGGTACTCGGCCGCGCGGACCAGATCGGCTCCCTGGAGCCGGGCAAGCTCGCCGACCTCGTGCTCTGGAAGCTGGACACCCTCGCCCACGCCTCCATCGCCGACCCGGTGACCGCCCTGGTCTTCGGCGCCGCCGCCCCCGTCACCCTCTCGCTCGTCAACGGCAAGCCCGTCGTCGAGTCCAGCCGCCTGATCACCGTGGACGAGGACGCCATCGCCCGCGCCACCCGCGACGAGGCCCGCCGCCTCGCGCAGATCGCCGCCGGGGCCTGACGCCCGGCACCCCCCGATACCGGCCGGCCGAGGGGGACGGCCCTCGACCGGCCGCCGTGGACCCGAGCGGGGTCCACGGCAACCGGTGCGGGAAGCGCGTACCTCTGCGTACGTGCCTCCCGCACCGGCGAACCGAGCTGCCCGCACCAGCTGCACGACCTGAACCAACGCACCACCTCCATGACACCCACGTCACCGCAGATGTGTACCCGACCGGAGGAACCGCCGTGGCAGCTACGCCCAGGTTTCGCAATGACGCAGTCGCAGCACCCGACCCCGGCACCGAGCCGGCCCCGTCCGACCGGAGCCATCCGGTCGACGAGACCCTCCCCCCACTGAAGATGTTCACCAGCGGCCTCCAGCACGTGGCCGCGATGTACGCGGGCGTGGTGGCCCCGCCCATGATCGTGGGTCCCGCTGTGGGACTCACCCCCAAGGAGACCGCCTTCCTCATGGGGGCGAGTCTGTTCACCGCGGGGATAGCCACCCTGCTCCAGACCCTCGGGTTCTGGCGAATAGGCGCCAGGCTGCCCTTCGTCAACGGCGTCTCGTTCGCCGGTGTGACGCCCATGGTGGCCATCGGCAAGGACCGCGGACACGACGGCATCGCCGTCATCTTCGGCGCGATCATCGTCGCGAGCCTCCTCGGCTTCGTCCTCGCCCCCTACTTCTGCAAACTGGTCCGCTTCTTCCCGCCCGTCGTCACCGGCACGGTCATCACGCTGATCGGTGTCTCCCTGCTGCCGGTGGCCTTCAACTGGTCCCAGGGCGGCAACGCCACGGCGGACGACTACGGTTCGACCACCAACATCACGATGGCGGCGGTCACCCTGGTGATCGTCCTCGCGCTGCGCAAACTCCTGCGCGGCTTCCTCCAGCAGATCGCGATCCTGCTCGGACTCGTCGTCGGCACACTCATCGCGATCCCGGTCGGCATCACCGACTTCGGCGCCATCAAGGACGCCGACGTGGTCGGCTTCCCCACCCCGTTCCACTTCGGGGCGCCGCAGTTCGAGATCGCCGCCATCGTCTCGATGTGCATCGTGATGCTGGTCTGCATGACCGAGTCGACCGCGGACATGCTGGCCCTCGGCAAGATCGTCGACCGGCCGGCCGACGAGCGGACCATCGAGGGCGGGCTGCGCGCCGACACCCTGGGCAGCGCGATCAGCCCGCTGTTCAACGGCTTCATGTGCAGCGCCTTCGCCCAGAACATCGGGCTGGTCGCGATGACCAAGGTGCGCAGCCGCTTCGTCGTCGCCGCGGGCGGCGGCATCCTCATCCTGCTCGGCCTGTGCCCGGTGGCCGCCTCGGTCATCGCGCTGGTTCCGCTGCCGGTGCTCGGCGGCGCGGGCATCGTGCTCTTCGGCTCGGTCGCCGCGAGCGGCATCCAGACGCTGGCGAGCGCGGCCCTGGAGAAGGGCGAGAACGCGCTGATCGTGGCCGCCGCGGTCGGCATCGGCCTCATCCCGATCGCCGCGCCGGAGTTCTACCACGCGTTCCCCAAGGACCTGCTCGTGGTCCTGGACTCCGGGATCTCCACCGGATGCGTCGTGGCGATCGTCCTCAACCTGGCCTTCAACCACCTGGGCCGCAAGCCGGACCCCGACACCGGTGTGGATGCGGAGCCGGAGACCGGTGAACCGGTCAAGGCCGCTGCTGTGGGCGCACACTGACACTCCGTCACAGCACTGTGGCGCGTACGGCTCCGCCCGCGAGGGCGGCCGTACGCGCCACAGCCGTGTCCGGCCCGGAGGGCGTCAGCCGATGTGGAAGCTGTCGCCGTAGACCTTCCAGTCGAGCGGCGGATCCAGGTTCAGATTGCCCTCGTTCAGGAAGACCCGCTGGGCGGTGTCCACCCGGCTGGTGTCGGAGTGGGCCTCCTCCTGCTTCATCGCCCAGACCCGCGCGTCCAGGAAGGCGTTGAGGTAGGTGACCTCGTCGCCGCCCTGGGCCGGCGGCTTCGCCTGCGCGAGGGCCCGCTGCCGGATGGATCCGAAGCTCGTGCTGTCGCCGCCGTCGCCGTGCATCACGATGGCGTCGTAGTACGCGAACTGCCCGAGCGTGCCCAGCCCGTCGCTCTTGCCCCGGCCGACCGCCGGGTCGAAGTACACCCGGTCGCGCTCGTCGTTCTGCGCCTGCTGGAACGCCGGATCGCCGGCCGCCGTCTCCCAGGCCTCGCTGAAGCCCGGGTCGAGGCCGTCGTGCGAGTCGGTGCCGTCCACCTCGCGCAGGGCGGGCAGGTACTCCGCGAGCGGATTGCCCGGCTCCCGCTGGGTGTACAGCTCCACCAGGTCGAGCATGTCGCCGGTGCCGGAGCAGAAGCCGATGATGCCCGCCGTGTAGCCGCGGCCGTCACCTATGTCCTCGATGTAGCCGTACTGCGCCTTCCAGTCCAGCGAGGAGTTCTCCGCGCTGGAGACCAGTTGCATGGCGATGTCCTTCTTCGCCGGATCGTCGAGCCCGCTCGCGGCTGCCTCCTGCTGATGGACCGCCGTGGGGGCGGGCGCGGTACCTGCGAAGGCCGTGGCCGGTATCGCCGTGAGGGTCAGACCGAGCGCGACGAGGGCGACGCGCACGGATCGGGTGTTGCGACGTGCGGTGCGCTTGTGGGGAGCGTGCACCAGTCCTCCAAGGGAGTTCGTCGTTCCGATGGTTCTGTTAGGAAGCTTTCCTATCAGAGTCGAACGAATGTCGTACACCCCTGTGACGCATGCGAGTTGGCCGCGGCCGGGAATCGCGAAGGCCCCGCACCGGGCGCCGGGGCGCTCGGTGCGGGGCCGTGGTGCGGCCGGCTCAGCAGTCCAGGTAGGCCACGTGGATCCAGACGCCGGTGGGGCCGCCCCACAGGTCACCCATCACCCAACTGCCCTCCTGGCCGCGTGCGTCGAGGTTCTGGCCCCGGTTCACCTGGCCCAGCACCGGGTAGTCCGTGCCCGGCCCGCCGCGGAAGTTGACCCCGTTGTCGTTGACCGTGCAGACCAGGGCCGGGGCCGCCTCGACACGGTGCGCGGCGACCGTGCCCGGGGCGGCCTGGGCGGCGGGCGAGACGGCCAGGCCGAGACCTGCGGTCAGCATCGCCGCGGCCAGCAGAATCTTCTTGATCATGTCGCGTGCTCCTCGGTAATCCGGCCCGCGACGTGCGGGCCGTCCGTCCGCCTCAACGGACCGGCAGAGCCTCGGGACACGGCCGGGAACCCGCTGTCACGCGGGAGTGAAAGCGCAGGTCACATGCGGTGCGCACCGGCGCACCCGGGCGTTGCGGTGAACGCCGCGCGCGCCTGTCGATCACGGGTTTACGAACCCCCGGAACCCTTGATCAGATAACTGTCGCCGTACACCTTCCACCGCAGTGGAGTGTCCAGGCCGAAGTTCCCCTCGCGCACGAACACCCGCTGGGCGGTCTCGACCCGGCTGGTGTCCCGGTGCGAGGGCTCCTCGCGGATCGCCGCGACCCGGGCGTCGAGGAACGCGTCGAGGTACTCCGCCTCGTCGCCGCCCTCCGCCGGGGGCCGGGCCTCGGCCAGGGCCCGGCGGCGCATCGTACGGAAGCCGACGTTGCCGTCCGTGTCGCCGGCCCCGTGCATCACGTACGCGTCGTAGTAGATGAACTGGCCCAGCGCGCCCAGCCCGTCCTCCTTCCCCTGCCCGACCGCAGGGTCGAAGTAGGACCGGTCCCGCTCGGCGTCCTGCGCCGAGCGGAACGCGCTGTCGCCCGCCGCCTTCACCCAGGCCCCGGTGAACGGGCGGCCGAGTCCCGTGTGCGCGTCGGTCCCCTTCACCGCGCGCAGCGCCGGCAGGAACCGTTCCAGGGGATTTCCGGGCCGGGCCTTCGTGTACCGCTCGACCACGCTCAGCATGTCGCCGGTGCCGGAGCAGAAGCCGATGATGCCCGCGGTGTAGCCGCGGCCGTCGCCGATGTCCTGGATGTACGCGTACTGCGCCTTCCAGTCCAGCGAGGAGTTCTCGGCGCTGGAGACCAGCTGCATGGCGATGTCCTTCTTCGCCGGGGCGTCCAGCCCGGGCCCGGAGGAACCCTTGCCGGAGGAGGAGCCGTCGGCCCCCGCGCACCCGGACAGCACGGCGACGGCCAGGACGAGAGCGGTGAGGGAGGTGACCAGGGAACGCGGGGTGAGCTTCACCTCTCCACCCTGCCAGGCCGTGGGAGTGATCTTCGCTCATTCGGCTGTAGCGTCAGGGGTATGGATGATCAGTCTGTTGTGGATGTCGGCGACGTACGACTGGCGTACCGGACCTGGGGCGACCCGTTCGGCTCGCCCGTCGTGCTGCTGCACGGCCTCGGCGGGTCCGCCGCGAGCTGGGAGGCGGCCGGGAGTCTGCTCGGTCAGGAATGGCGGGTGTACGCCCTGGACCTGCGGGGGCACGGCGAGAGCGACTGGCCCGACGCGTACGACTTCGAGGCGATGCGGGACGACGTCCTCGGCTTCCTCGACGAGTGCGAGCTCGACCGGGTCGGCCTGGTGGGCCACGACCTGGGCGGCGTCGTCGCCCACCTCCTCGCCCAGGAGCACGCGGACCGGGTGGAGCGGCTGGTGCTGGTGGAGACCCCGCCGCCGTTCCCCGGCGCCGCTGGCCCGGTGGCCGGCCCCGAAGGGCCGGTCGACTACGACGAGGCCGTGATCGCGGCCGTACGCACCCAGCTCGCCGACCCCGACCCGGCGTGGGAGGAGGGCCTCGGCGAGATCGTCGCCCCGACGCTGATCCTGGCCGGCGGCCCGGCGAGCACCATGCCGCAGGCCCGGCTCCAGGACATGGCCTCCCTGATCCCGGACTGCCACCTCCTCACGATCGGCGGCGGCCACCGGCTCCACGAGGTGCACGCCGACCAGGTCGCCCAGCAGATCACGGAGTTCTTCACCAGCTGACGGGCGGTGGTGCGGCGGCTCAGCTCGACGGCCGCCAGTCCGGGCGCCGGCCGCTGCGTGCGACCGCCCGGTCCAGCAGCGGCGCGTCGTCCGGGACGGGGACCGGCGGGCCGAACGGGGAGTCGGGCGACGGCTCGTCGCCCGCGTCGGCCAGCAGCGCCAGCGTGTTCCTCAGATGCGCCTCCTCGGCCCCGTACGGCTGCCCCGTGGACCGCGCCAGGTCCCATCCGTGCAGCACCAGCTCGTTGAGCGCGACCATCCCCGCCACCTCGCCCGGCAGGTCCACGCTGCCGGCCCTGGTCATCCCGGCCCAGGCGTCCGGGGAGCGCCAGGCGGCCACCATCTCGTCGAGCGCCACGGGCAGCGTGGAGCGCCAGCCGTCGGCGAGCACCCCCGACTCCACGGAGGGCGCCGTGTCGGTCGTCGCCCCCAGCTTCTTGCCCGCGGCGTCCCGGAAGGCCACCGCCAGCCCTTCGACGTGGGCGAGCAGGGCGCCCACGGTCACATCCGGACAGGGGGTCGGGCCGGCCAGCCGGCCGTCGTCGATGGTGTCGAGCATTCCGGTGATCCGCCGGGCCGCGGGTCCGAGGTCGAGGAGGGGCGCAGGGTTCGTCTGGGTGTCCATACCTGTGCAGACTGCCCGAGCGCCCCGGAATCATCGCTCAGCGCACCACGCGTCCCCGGAGAATGATCCGGCTCGGGTGACCGAGGGCCGCGGGATCGGCCGTCGGATCGGTGGCGTAGGCGACGAGGTCGGCGGGGGCGCCGTCGACCAGACCCGGCAGCCCCAGCCAGGCCCGCGCCGTCCAGGACGCCGCGCCCAGGGCGGCCTCGGCGGACAGCCCCGCCCGCACCAGCCAGGCGGCCTCGCCCGCGACCGTTCCGCAGGGGAACGAGTCGGTGCCGGCCAGCACCGTGACCCCCGCCTCGTGGGCGGCCCGCACGTTGCCGAACATGGTGTCCCACCCGGCCAGCCACAGATCGCGCCGCAGCCCGGGCTCCCGCGCACGCATCGCGTCGGCCTTCGCACCGAAGATGCCCAGGGTCGGCACGAACGCCGTGCCCTGCGAGGCCATCCGGTCCAGCAGCGCGGGATCCAGATGCATGCCGTGTTCCAGGCTGTCGGCGCCCGCCAGCACCGCGTTGCGCGTGCCCTCGGCCGTCTGGCAGTGCACCGCCACCTTGCCGCCCGCCCCGTGCACGGCGGCCACCACCGCGGTCAGCAGGGCGAGCGGTACCGCCGGCTCGTCCGCGCGCCAGTCGCCGATGACCTTGCACCACCCCGAAGAGGCGGCCGCCTCCTCCAGCGCCGCCCGGACGAGCTCGTCCTCGCCGACGTCCCGGCCGAAGCCGGGGAAGAACCTGCCGGGCGTCGCGAGCCAGCGCCCCGCCGACGTGACCCGCGGCAGCTCCGGATCAGCGTCCACCCACGCGGGCATCCGCGCGGCGGTCCCCGGGGTGCGTACCGCGAGCACCCCGGCGTCCCGGTGCTCGGCCAGCTGTTCGCGCAGCAGCTTCTCGTCGAAGGGTGTGCCGGGGTCCGTTGACCCCGGATGCGTGTGCACGTCGACGAGGCCGGGCAGCAGCCAGCCACCGTCCACGACCGTCCGGGCGCCCCGGCCCGGGCGTCCGCCCGGCGGCGCCCCGGCCCGGAGCACCTCTCCGTCGGTCCAGAACGAGCGCTCCTCGCGCTCCGGCAGCACCACGCCTCGTATGCACAGCATCCGCCGACGGTACGTCAGGCGGCGCAGCGCACCCCCGGTGCACACCGGCACATTGCGGAAGGTTCGGCTCCGGCCCCTTGTCGGCGGCCCCCACACCATGCGATACAGGTCTGGACCAATTGCTGTCGGATGGAAGGCAACACCGTGCAACGCCCCCACGCAACCGCCGCGTTGGCCTGCTCCGCCGCCCTGCTCCTCGCCACGCTCACCGCCTGCGGCTCCGAAGCCGAGGCGGACACCAGGAAACCGACCGCGCCGCACGGAGTGACCGCCCAGGCGAGCAGTGCCACCTCCGCGCACGTCATGTGGGAACCGGCCACCGACGACAAGGCCGTCACCGGGTACGAGGTCTACCGCCAGGGCAGGAAGGTGAAGTCCGTGCCCGCGGCCAAGGTGATGATCGACGTCGACGGGCTGGCCGCCTCGACCGCGTACACCTTCACCGTCCGCGCCCGGGACGCCGCCGGGAATCTCTCCACGCCGAGCGCCGCCGCGGCCGTGACCACCCCGGCGCCGACCCCGGCCGATCACGAGGCCCCGACCCGGCCGGTGAAACTGCGCGGCAAGGCCGACGGCGGCCGGGCCGCGACGCTGTCCTGGGGCGGCTCCACGGACGACATCGGTGTCACCTCGTACGACATCTACCAGGAGGGCTCCCGCATCCACAGCGTGCCCGGTACGCGGACCACGGCCCGGCTGACGGGGCTGCGGCCCGGCACCGTCTACACCTTCACCGTCCGCGCCCGCGACGCGGCCGACACCTCGTCGGCCGACAGCAACACCTTCGACCTCACCACCGCGACCGCCCCCGGCGCGCCCGCGAGTACCGCCCCCACCGACCTGCGGGTCACGAGCACCGCCCAGGGCCGGGAGTACGCCGTGGACCTGGACTGGAAGCAGCCGGAGACCGGCGGCGAGATCCCCGCGTACCAGCTCTACCTCGACGGCCGGCTGACCACCACGATCGTCTGGGGCGGCGAGCCGCCCGCGGGCCGGGCGAGCTACCGGCTGACGGTCACCGACCCGCGCGGCACCCGCTACTCGATGAAGATCCGCGCCAAGCTCCCGGACGGGAAGTGGGGCGACTTCTCGGCGGCGCGCACCGTCGTGCTCGGCGGCTGAGCGGTGAGCTCCGGGGCTCCTCGTGATGCGGGCGGGGAGCCCCGACGGCCTCAAGTGGTCTGTACCTATTGACGACTTGGTCCAGACCAATTAGCTTCCCCTGTGCTCCATGGAACGACATGAACCCGCTCCCCCCGAGGACCGCCTCACCGGTCCCAGCCGCAAGGGAGAACCATGTTCGAGCACACGCCCCTCAGACGGAGAACGGCGACCGCCCTCCTCGCCGTTCTCGCGCTCCTTCTCGCCCTGCTGTCCCTGCAGACGGCCCCCGCGCACGCCGCGGGCAAGCTGACGGCGACCTTCACCTCGGCCGACAACGGCCCGTGGTGGAAGGGCACCTACGTCCTGCGCAACGACACCGACACGGCCGTCACCGGCTGGAGCCTCGAGTTCGACCTGCCGGCCGGGGTCGCGCTCAGCTCCTCGTACAACGGCACCGTCACCGCCCGGGGCAGCCACATCACCGCGGTCAACGCCCACTACAACGGTACGGTCGCCGCGCACAGCACCACCGAGCCGTACAGCTACTGGTTCGTCGCCACCGGCCCGATCACCGCACCGACCGGCTGCCGGATCAACGGCGACAAGTGCGACGGCTCCGCCGACGCCCCGCCCGGCGCACCCGGCGGGCTCAAGCGGACCGATGTGACCGCCCGCACCGCCTCGCTGTCGTGGACGGCCGCCGCCGCGGGGGACTTCCCGGTGGCCTCGTACGACATCCTGGCGGGCGGCAAGGTGGTCGGCTCGGCGACCGCGGCGACCTCCGCCACCGTCACCGGTCTCACCCCCGCCACCGCCTACGCCTTCACCGTCCGGGCCAAGGACACCCGCGGCAACACCTCCGCCGAGAGCGCCCCCCTGACCGTCACCACGGTCGACCCGGCCACCGACACCTCCCCGCCGACGGCCCCCGGCGCCCTGCACGCCACCGCGACCGACTCCTCGTCCGTCACGCTGTCCTGGACCGCCGCGACGGACAACCAGCGGGTCGCCGCGTACGACATCCACCGCGGCTCCGCCCTCGCCACGACGGTCTCCGGCACCACGACCACCGCCACCATCGGCGGCCTGTCCCCCTCGACCTCGTACACCTTCACCGTCAGGGCGCGTGACGCGGCCGACAACGCCTCGCCGGCGAGCAGCACCCTCACCGTGAAGACCGACGACATCGTCGGCGCGGGCAACTACGCGAAGGTCGGCTACTTCGTCCAGTGGGGGATCTACGGCCGCCAGTACTTCGTCAAGAACCTCCACGACTCCGGCGCCGCCGGCAAGCTCGACATCGTCAACTACGCCTTCGCCAACGTCGATCCCGCCAACCTCACCTGCCTGAACGGCGTCACCAAGGGCACCACCGCCGACCCGCAGGACCCCGAGCAGGGCACCGGTGCGGGCGACGCGGACGCCGACTACGCCCGCCCGTTCAGCGCCGCCCAGTCCGTGGACGGCGTCGCGGACGACGGCTGGGGCAAACTGCGCGGAAACTTCAACCAGTTGAAGAAGCTGAAGCAGCTCCACCCGGACCTCAAGATCGTGGTCTCGCTCGGCGGCTGGACGTACTCGAAGTACTTCTCCGACGTCGCCGCCACCGACGCCGCGCGCAAGAAGTTCGTCTCCTCCTGCATCGACATGTACATCAAGGGCAATCTGCCCGCGTACGGCGGCGCGGGCGGCCCCGGCACCGCGGCCGGCATCTTCGACGGCTTCGACATCGACTGGGAGTGGCCCGGCACCGGCACCGGACACCCCGGCAACCACTACTCACCCGACGACAAGGGCAACCTCACCCTGCTGCTCGCCGAGTTCCGCAAGCAGCTGGACGCCCTCGGCGGCGGCCACCGCCTGCTGACCGCCTTCACTCCCGCCGACCCGCAGAAGATCGGTGAGGGCTGGGACCTGTCCAAGGTCTTCGACTCGCTGGACGTCGCCAACGTCCAGGGCTACGACTTCCACGGCTCCGGCAGCGACAACTCCTGGGAACCGAACCGCACCGGCCACCAGGCCAACCTCTACTCGGACGCCCAGGACCCGTACGGCTTCCACTTCAGCGCGGACGCCGCCATCAAGGCGTACACGGACGCGGGCGTCGAGCCCCGGAAACTGACCCTCGGCATCCCGTTCTACGGCCGCGGCTGGCAGAACGTCACCGAAGGCGGCGCGGCGGGCGAATGGCAGCCGGCGGGCGGCGCGGCCCCCGGCCAGTTCGCCGAGGAGGCCGGCACCCGGGGGTACTCCAACCTCATCGGCGCGTACCCCACGATGGCGGTCCGTCACGACGAACAGTCCGTATCGACTTACGGATACACCGGCAACCAGTGGTGGTCCTTCGACGACACCTGGTCCATCGGGAAGAAGACCGCGTACGTGAAGGACAAGGGCCTGCTGGGCGTCATGGTCTGGGAGATGTCGGGTGACACCCCGCAGGGGACGCTGATGGGCGCGCTCGACTCCGGGCTGAAGTAGCCGCGGACACGCCTCCGCCCCCGGTGCTGTGCGGTACCGGGGGCGGAGGCGCACGCGAGTCGCGTCAGCGCAGCTGCTCGTACGCGGGCAGCGTCAGGAAGTCCGCGTAGTCCTGGTCCAGGGAGACCTGGAGCAGGAGGTCGTGGGCCTGCTGCCACTTGCCGGCCGCGAAGGCCTCGTCGCCGATCTCGGTGCGGATCGCGGCCAGTTCCTCGGCCGCGACCTTGCGGGCGAGATCCGCCGTGGCGTGCTCGCCGTTCTCGAAGACGACGTCCGCGTTGATCCACTGCCAGATCTGCGAGCGCGAGATCTCGGCGGTGGCCGCGTCCTCCATCAGGTTGAAGATGGCGACCGCGCCCATGCCGCGCAGCCACGCCTCGATGTAGCGGATGCCGACCGCGACGGCGTTGCGCAGACCGTCGTACGTGGGCTTGGCGTGCAGGGTGTCGATGGCGATCAGGTCGCCGGCCGCCACCGAGACGTCCTCGCGCAGGCGCTCCTTCTGGTTCGGCTTCTCGCCGAGGACCGCGTCGAAGGAGGCCATGGCGATCGGGACCAGGTCGGGGTGGGCGACCCAGGAGCCGTCGAAGCCGTCGCCGGCCTCGCGGTCCTTGTCGGCCTTGACCTTCTCGAAGGCGACCTTGTTGACCTCGGCGTCGCGGCGCGAGGGGATGAAGGCCGCCATGCCGCCGATCGCGTGGGCGCCGCGCTTGTGGCAGGTGCGGACGAGGAGTTCGGTGTACGCCCGCATGAACGGCGCGGTCATCGTCACCGCGTTGCGGTCCGGCAGGACGAACTTGGAGCCGCCGTCACGGAAGTTCTTGACGATGGAGAAGAGGTAGTCCCAGCGGCCCGCGTTCAGCCCGGAGGCGTGGTCGCGGAGCTCGTAGAGGATCTCCTCCATCTCGTACGCGGCGGTGATCGTCTCGATCAGGACCGTGGCGCGGACGGTGCCCTGCGGGATGTCGTTGTAGTCCTGGGCGAAGACGAAGATGTCGTTCCAGAGGCGTGCCTCCAGGTGCGACTCCGTCTTCGGCAGGTAGAAGTACGGGCCCTTGCCGAGGTCGATCAGGCGCTGGGCGTTGTGGAAGAAGTAGAGGCCGAAGTCGACCAGCGCGCCGGGCACCGGGGTGCCGTCGAGCGTGAGGTGACGCTCGTCCAGGTGCCAGCCGCGGGGGCGGGTGACGACGGTGGCGAGCTCGTCGGCGGGCTTCAGGGCGTACGACTTGCCGGACTTCGGGTCGGTGAAGTCGATGGCGCGGTTGTACGCGTCGATGAGGTTGAGCTGGCCGAGGACGACGTTCTCCCACGTGGGGGCGGACGCGTCCTCGAAGTCGGCGAGCCAGACCTTCGCGCCCGAGTTCAGGGCGTTGATGGTCATCTTGCGGTCGGTCGGACCGGTGATCTCCACCCGGCGGTCGTTCAGCGCCGCCGGCGCCGGTGCGACCTTCCAGGAGTCGTCCGCGCGGATCGCGGCGGTCTCCGGCAGGAAGTCCAGCGTGGAGGTGCGGGCGATCTCGGCGCGGCGCTCACCGCGCCGGGCGAGCAGCTCGTCGCGCCGGGGCGTGAACCGGCGGTGCAGCTCGGCCACGAACGCGAGGGCCGCGGGGGTGAGGACCTCGTCCTGCCGGGGCAGGGGCTCGGCATCGACGATGGCCAGCGAGGACGGCGCTGGTGCGGACATGAGCTGTCACTCCTTCAGCGGGCGGTGCGGGCGGCGTCTCACGGCCGCCGGGTCGCCTGGAACGGCACGGCGTGCCATGGCTCCGGGATACGGCCGTGGTCGCCGTCTGAGGTGCAGAGGGCTTCTGACCAGTGGATAGTAGTTTCCTCATGGTGGAAGTTCAATGGTTTGTTGATGTCGAGATTCTCCGGGTCGACAGAAAAGGGCGGTTGCTGGCGCAGCGTGCCAGTGCGTTCACTCAAGGTGCGCCAGGTCCTCCGCCGTGTCGATGTCGTACGCCTGAGCCACATCGGAACACTCGACGAGCGTGATCGCATCGCGGTGCGCCCGCAGGTATGCCCGGGCGCCCTGGTCTCCCACCGCCCCCGCCGCGATCTCTGCCCACAGGTCGGCCCCGAACAGCACCGGATGGCCGCGTTCCCCCTCGTACGAGGCCGCTGCCAGACTCGTCCGCGAGCGGTACGCCGACCGCACCCGCGCCACCGCCGCGGCGGTGATCCCGGGCTGGTCCACCAGGAGGACGAGCACCGCGTCCGCGCCCGCCCCGGCGAGGGAGGCGAGACCCGCCCGCAGCGAGGACCCCATGCCCTCGGTCCACTCCGGGTTGACGGTCACCGTGACGTCCGAGAGGTCCGCACGCGCCCGCACCTCGTCGGCCGCCGCACCCAGCACCGCGTGGACCGGTCCGCAGCCGCCCTCCCGGAGGGTGTTCACCGCGTGGTCGGCCAGCAGGCCGCCCCGGTGCTCCAGCAGGGCCTTCGGACGGCCGCCCAGCCTGCGTCCGCCGCCCGCCGCGAGGAGCAGTCCGGCGATCACGGGGGAGGTGGAAGGGACAGGTGAGGAGGGAGCGTGCGGTGTGCTTGTCATTCCGCCTGGATACCCCAGACGGGCGGTTCGCGCACGGACCGGGCCGCGCCGCCCGTACGCGTCAACGCCCGGGACACTCCGAGTTCCGTCCGCGGAGTGGCGCACGACACCTGTCATGGCGTTAACTTGCCCGCATCCCCGGACACTTGACCACGGTCCGGGGCCTGGTCGAAACACCGGCACAAAGATGTGCGAGGGGGAGTGCTTTGTTGAAGAGCGTGGGGCAGGCGCGGGTGACCAGCAGCGGTGAGGACCCGAGAGTGACGGAGCTGCGTGCGGCCGTCTCCCGGCTCCGCAGGGAGCTGGCCGGACATCCCGCGGAGTTCCCGGACCGCGCGATCGCCGAGGACGAGCTGGCGGCGCTGGACGCGATGGCGGCCGGCGGCGGTCCCGAGATTCCCCGGCTCCGCAGGTCGCTGCTGCTGATCGCGGGGGCGGTCGGTTCGGTGAGCGCCCTGGCGTCGGCACTCAGGGACGTACGGATCGCGGTCGATCTCTTCGGCGAGCCGCCGCGCCGCTAAGCCACCGGGGGGCGTGCGTCAGCGGCGGATGAGTCTGCGGGCCGTCGCCGCTGCCACGGCCGCGGTGCGCGAGTCCACGCCCAGCTTGGCGTAGATGTGCACCAGGTGGGACTTGACCGTCGCCTGACTGAGGAACAGCTTCTTGCTGATCCGGAGGTTCGACAGTCCCTCGCCGACCAGTTGCAGGACCTCCAGCTCGCGCTTGGTGAGCGCCTGCGCCGGGGTCCGCATCCGGTCCATCAGCCGGTGCGCGACGGCCGGTGCGAGGGCGGAGCGGCCCGCCGCGGCCGTACGGACCGCTGCGGCCAGCTCCTCCGGCGGTGCGTCCTTGAGCAGATAGCCGGCCGCACCCGCCTCGACCGCCGCCAGGATGTCCGCGTCGGTGTCGTACGTCGTCAGGATCAGCACCCGGGGCGCGTCCGGCGCCGCGGTGATCGCCGCGGTGGCCTCCGAGCCGTGCAGCCCCGCACCGAACTGCAGGTCCATCAGGACGACGTCGAACGCACCGGTCGCGGCCAGGGCGACCGCCCGTTCGGCGGTCGGTGCCTCGGCGACGACGCGGAAGTCCGGCTCGGTGTCGAGGACGGCCCGCAGGCCCGCCCGTACCACCGGATGGTCGTCGGCGAGCAGGAGCCGGATCGGATCGGGCGGCGGCGCGCTCATGCGGCGTCCTGTCCGGTACGGGCGGCGGTGAGCGGCAGCGGCAGGGTGAGGGCGACGGCCGTGCCCTGCTCGGGCGCCGACTCCACGCTCAGCGTGCCGCCCAGCGAACGGGCCCGGGACCGCATGGCCGGCAGACCGAACCCGCTCGTCCCGGTGGCCGGGCCGGTACCGGCCCGGGTGCCTTCCGCGAAACCGCGGCCGTCGTCGACCACGTCAAGCGACACCGAGGTGTCCATGAAGCTCAGGGTGATCTCGGCCCGCCGCGCCCCGGCGTGCTGCACCGTGTTGGCCAGTGCCGACTGAGCGGTACGCAGCAGCGCCACCTCGTACGGTGTGGGCAGCTCCACCGGGGTGCCGCTGACGGCGAACTGCACCGTGAGCGCGGGCGTGGTGGTCCGGGCCGTGAGCCGTTCCAGGGCGGCCGCCAGTGAGCCGTTCTCCAGATCGGGCGGGGTCAGGGCGCGCACGAAGCGGCGGGCCTCCGCGAGATTGTCCTGGGCGGCCTCGCGGGCCCGCCGGACGTGGGCCGTGGCCGGTGCGTCCGCCGGCAGGGTGCGCTCGGCGGCGCGCAGCAGCAGCTGGATGCTGGAGAGCCCCTGTGCGAGCGTGTCGTGGATCTCCCGGGCCAGCCGCTCGCGCTCGGCGAGCGTCCCGGCGGCGCGCTCCGCGTCGGCCAGCTCCGCACGCGTAGAGACGAGCTCCTCGATGAGCTCCCGGCGCCGCTCGCTCTCGCGGAACAGCGCGTCGTAGCCGACGACCGTCGCGACGGCGACCGCCGCGCCCAGCAGCGGGCCGATGAACGTGCCGGGGGTGACCTCGGCGCCGTGCAGCAGGAAACTGGCGATGGCGGCCGCCGCCGTCGCCGCCACGGCCGGCAGGCTCCAGCGCATCGGCAGCAGGTGCAGCTGGAGGAAGTAGAGCGGGAAGGCCACCCACAGCGCGTCCGGCGACAGCACCAGCAGCACCAGCCAGAGCGCCCCCAGCACCGCCAGCCAGAGCGCCCCGGCCCGGGTCCGCGGCTGCACGGCGGGGGCCAGCGCCCCGGCCGCGTACACCGCGGCCAGCACGCAGGAGGCCGCGACGACGGCGCCGGCGCGCGGCTCCCCGCCGCTGACTGCCTTGACGGCGGCGAGCGCCAGCAGGCCCAGCAGCAGGGCGTGCAGACACAGCCGCAGTGCGGCGGCGACCGGGGGATGGACACGCGTTTCCATGATTCGTCCAGCGTAGACGCGGGGCGCGCGGGGCCGGTCAATCGAAAGGTTGATGTCGGGACCGGCCCGCGGGCGATGTCCCGGCGGCCGGGAAACACGAGCCTGGAGTCATGTTCGTCGCATGGAGAGATCTTCGGTTCGCCAAGGGCCGGTTCGCGCTCATGGGCACGGTCGTGGTGCTGATCACGCTGCTCGTGGGTCTGCTGTCCGGCCTCACCGCCGGGCTGGCCCGGGAGAACACCTCGGCCGTCACCGGGCTGGACGCCGACCACCTGGCGTTCGCCGCCCCGCCCGACGGCCGGTCGGTGTCCTTCACCGATTCGGCCGTCCGGGAGCCCGCCTGGCGGAGCTGGGCGAAGCAGCCCGGAGTCGAGTCGGCGCAGCCGCTCGGCATCCGCACGCTGAACGCCGCCGCGGTGGCGGGGGAGCGGACGGCGGCCGTCTCGGCCTTCGGCGTCGAGCCCGGCAGCGGCCTCGCGCCCCGGGGCGCCCCGGTCGGACCCGGCGAGGTCGTGCTCTCCGGGCAGGCCGCCGAGGACCTGGCGGCCGGTACCGGTGACCGGCTGCGGATCGGCGGCGCCGAGGTGACCGTCGCGGCGGTCGCGGGCGACGCCTCGTACAGCCACACGCCCGTCGTGTGGACCGCGCTCGCCGACTGGCAGCGCTTCGGGGGCGACGGCGCGGACGGTGCCGCGCACGCCACCGTGATCGCGCTGACCACCACCGGCGGCGCCGATCTCGCCGCCGGTGACCGGGCGGCGGGCACCAGCACGCTCACGCTCGACGACTCCCTCACCGCCATCGGCTCCTACCAGGCCGAGAACGGCTCCCTCCAGCTGATGCGCGGTTTCCTCTTCGCCATCTCCGCCCTGGTCATCGGCGCCTTCTTCACCGTCTGGACGATCCAGCGCAGCGGCGATGTGGCCGTCCTCAAGGCACTCGGTGCCTCCACGCCGTATCTGCTGCGGGACGCACTGGGCCAGGCCGTGGTGATGCTCGCCATCGGCACCGCACTGGGGACGGCACTCGCCTCCGGCATCGGTGCGCTCGTCAGCGGCGGGGCGGTGCCCTTCGTCCTCGACACGGCGACCGTCCTCGTCCCGGCGGCCGTGATGATCGCCCTCGGTGCGGTCGGGGCGGCCCTGTCCATCCGGCGGATCACCGCCGTCGATCCGCTCACCGCGCTGGGAAGTGCCCGATGACCCTCACCCTCACCGATGTCACCCTCACCTACCCCGACGGCGACGGACGCCTCACCGCCCTGGACCGGGTCGCGCTCGACGTGCCCGCGGGCACGCTCACCGCGGTCGTCGGCCCGTCCGGCTCCGGCAAGTCGAGCCTGCTCGCCGTGGCCGCCACCCTGGTCACCCCGGACGAAGGGGCCGTCGTCGTCGCCGGCACGGACACGGCGGGGCTCGGCGGCGCGGACAAGGCGGCGCTGCGCCGCGAGCGGATCGGCATCGTCTTCCAGCAGCCGAACCTGCTGCCGTCGCTGACCGCAGCCGAACAGCTCCAGGTCATGCGGCACCTGTCGGGAGGCGCGGCCCGGGCCGCGCGGGCCCGGGCGCTGGAGCTGCTCGACGCCGTCGGTCTCGCCGACAAGGCCGACCGCCGCCCGCACCAGCTCTCGGGCGGGCAGCGCCAGCGGATCAACATCGCGCGTTCCCTGATGAACGACCCGGCGGTCCTGCTCGTCGACGAACCGACCAGCGCACTGGACCACGAGCGGGGCGCGGCGGTCCTCGATCTGCTGGTCTCGCTGACCCGGCAGCGTTCCACGGCCACGGTCCTGGTCACCCACGACCGGACCCATCTGGACCGGATGGACCGGACCGTCACCATGCAGGACGGCAGGCTGACCGCCCCGGCCCTGGCCTGAGTGCGGAGGGGCGGATACGGGGAGGGGGCGGCCCGGAGCACCTGCGCTCCGGGCCGCCCCCTCCCCGTATCCGTCGCGTCAGCCGGCCGAACCGCTGCTGGCCAGCACCTCGGAGAGTTCCTTCGCGGCCTGCTGGAGGATCGGCACGATCCGCTCGGTGGCGGCCTCGGTCACCCGGCCGGCCGGGCCGGAGATCGAGATCGCGGCGGAGGTCGGGGAGTTGGGGACGGAGACCGCCAGGCAGCGGACCCCTATCTCCTGCTCGTTGTCGTCCACCGCGTAGCCGACCCGGCGGACCTGCTCCAGGGCGTCCAGGAAACCGTCCGGCGTGGTGATCGTCTTCTCGGTGGCGGCCGGCATCCCGGTCCGCGCGAGCAGGGCCCGCACCTCGTCCGGCGGGGTGTGCGCCAGCAGCGCCTTGCCGACGCCGGTGGAGTGCGGCAGCACCCGGCGGCCGACCTCGGTGAACATGCGCATCGAGTGCTTGGAGGGCACCTGCGCCACGTACACGATCTCGTCGCCGTCGAGCAGCGCCATGTTGGCCGTCTCGCCGGTCTCCTCGACCAGCCGGGCCAGATACGGGCGGGCCCAGGTGCCGAGCAGCCGGGCGGCGGACTCGCCGAGGCGGATCAGGCGCGGGCCGAGCGCGTACCGGCGGTTGGGCTGCTGGCGCACGTATCCGCAGACCACCAGCGTGCGCATCAGCCGGTGAATGGTGGGCAGCGGGAGTCCGCTGCTCGCGGAGAGCTCGCTCAGACCGACCTCGCCCCCGGCATCGGCCATCCGCTCCAGCAGATCGAAGGCGCGCTCAAGGGACTGCACACCGCCGCTGGAACCGGCGGGCTTGGAGTCGGAAGTGCTGGCGTGGGACGGCGGCACGTCAACGGTCCTTTCGAAGCGGAAGAGCAAGGCAGCAGCCTACCGGGCACTTCCCGATCGGCCCACTGTCGCAGGGGCACCGTCCTGGCCGGTCAGGGCTCGTTTGTCCGGGTGTCCGGTGCTGGGCCGCCGGTCGGTGGGGCGCCGCGTATGGCCCATTCTACGTTCCACCCTGCGAAATTAGACTTTTACTTTGTGGAAATCTCCAGTCGGCCTCCCGCGTGGTCGGCTGGACGGCCGGAGCGGAGGATGGGGTCTTGACGGGTCGCATTCCCGAGTGAAGACTCCTTCAACAGTTCGTTGAATTCATGAAGTGGGGAGCACGGGTGTCCGGTACGGACGTGAAGCTGGTACTGCGCTCGACGCGCGTCGTCACACCGGGGGGAACACGCCCCGCCGCGGTGCACATCGCGGGCGGGACGATCGACGCCGTCCTGCCGTACGACGCCGAGGTGCCGCAGGGCGCCCGGGTGGAGGACTTCGGCGACGACGTCCTGCTGCCCGGACTCGTGGACACGCACGTCCATGTGAACGACCCCGGCCGCACCGAGTGGGAAGGCTTCTACACGGCCACCCGCGCCGCCGCGGCCGGCGGGATCACCACCCTGCTCGACATGCCGCTCAACTCCCTCCCGCCGACCACCACCGTCGAGAACCTGCGCGTCAAGCAGCAGGTGGCCGCCCCCAAGGCGCACATCGACACCGGCTTCTGGGGCGGTGCGATCCCCTCGAACGTGAAGGACCTGCGCCCGCTGTACGAGGCCGGGGTCTTCGGGTTCAAGTGCTTCCTCTCGCCCTCCGGCGTCGAGGAGTTCCCCGAGCTGGACCAGGAGCAGCTGGCCCGGTCGATGGCGGAGATCGCCGGCTTCGGCGGACTGCTCATCGTCCACGCGGAGGACCCGCACCACCTGGCGGCCGCCCCGCAGCGCAGCGGCGCGAAGTACGCCGACTTCCTCGCCTCCCGGCCGCGCGACGCCGAGAACACCGCGATCGAGGGGCTGATCGCCCACGCGAAGCGGCTGAACGCCCGCGTCCACGTACTGCACCTGTCCTCCAGCGACGCGCTGCCGCTGATCGCCGCCGCCAAGGCCGAGGGCGTCCGGGTCACCGTCGAGTCCTGCCCGCACTTCCTCACCCTGACCGCCGAGGAAGTACCGGACGGCGCCACCGAGTTCAAGTGCTGCCCGCCCATCCGTGAGGCCGCCAACCAGGACGCGCTGTGGCAGGGGCTCGCCGACGGCACGATCGACTGCATCGTCTCCGACCACTCGCCCTGCACCACCGACCTCAAGACGCCGGACTTCGCGTCCGCCTGGGGCGGCATCTCCTCCCTCCAGCTCGGCCTGCCCGCCATCTGGACCGAGGCCCGCAGGCGCGGCCACTCCCTCGACGACGTCGCCCGCTGGATGTCGGCCGCCCCCGCCGCACTGGCGGGACTGACCGCGAAGGGCGCGATCGAGGCCGGCCGCGACGCCGACTTCGCCGTCCTGGCACCCGACGCGACCTTCACCGTCGACCCGGCCGAGCTCTTCCACCGCAACCAGGTCACCGCCTACGCCGGCCGGACCCTGCACGGCGTCGTGCGGTCGACCTGGCTGCGCGGTGTGCGGATCGCCGCCGAAGGCACCCTCGCCGAGCCCACCGGCCGGCTCCTCGAAAGGAACACCTCACGATGACGGCGACCACGCACTTCACCGGCGACGCGAACCCCTACGGCGGCGGCGACCCGTACGCCGACTACCGCACCGCCGACTTCCCCTTCACCCACCTCGTCGACCTCGCCGACCGGCGGCTCGGCGCGGGCGTGACCGCCGCCAACGACGAGTTCTTCGCGGAGCGCGAGAACCTGCTGAAGCCGGAACCCGCCCACTTCGACCCCGAGCACTTCGGGCACAAGGGCAAGATCATGGACGGCTGGGAGACCCGCCGCCGGCGCGGCGTGAGCGCCGCTCAGCCCCACCCCACGGCCGATGACCACGACTGGGCCCTGGTCCGCCTCGGTGCGCCCGGCGTCGTGCGCGGCATCGTCGTCGACACCGCCCACTTCCGCGGCAACTACCCGCAGGCGGTCTCCGTCGAGGCCGTCGCCCTGCCCGGCTCGCCGTCGCCCGAGGACCTCCTCGCGCCCGACGTGAAGTGGACGACGCTCGTGCCGCGTACGGCCGTCGGCGGCCACGCGGCCAACGGATTCACCGTCGACGCCCCGCAGCGCTTCACCCACCTGCGGGTCAACCAGCACCCCGACGGCGGCATAGCCAGGCTCCGGGTCCACGGCGAAGTCGCCCCGGACCCCGCCTGGCTGACGGCGCTCGGCACCTTCGACCTCGTCGCGCTGGAGAACGGCGGCCGGGTCGAGGACGCGTCCGACCGCTTCTACTCCCCGGCGACGAACACCATCCAGCCCGGCAGGTCCCGCAAGATGGACGACGGCTGGGAGACCCGGCGCCGGCGCGACCGGGGCAACGACTGGATCCACTACCACCTCGTCGAGGAGGCGGAGATCCGCGCAGTCGAGATCGACACCGCCTACCTCAAGGGCAACTCGGCCGGCTGGGCGAGCCTTTCGGCACGCGGGACGGACGGCGGCGACTGGTCCGAGGTACTGCCCCGCACCCGGCTGCAGCCCGACACCAGCCACCGCTTCGTCCTGCCGGAGGCCGTGCGGGCCGGCCAGGTCCGGATCGACATCTTCCCGGACGGCGGCATCTCCCGCCTGCGCCTCTTCGGCTCGCTGACCGAACAGGGCGCCGCGCGGCTGACCGCCCGCCACATCGAGCTGGGCGGCTGAACCGGCCCAGCCACCGGACTGTCCGTATTCGATGGATACGGCAGGGATGTGGGAGCCTTCCGGGGTTGCCGTACGCCCCGACCAGGAGTTGCCATGATCTTCATCGCCGTCAGGTTCACCGTCCGCAGCGCCGAGCGCGACAACTGGCTCCCGGCCGTCGAGGACTTCACCCTCGCCACCCGCCAGGAGCCCGGCAACGTGTTCTTCGACTGGTCCTACAGCGTGGAGAACCCGGACCAGTTCGTGCTGCTGGAGGCGTTCGCGTCCGCCGAGGCCGGTGCCGCCCACGTGCAGTCGGCGCACTTCGCGGCGGCGATGGAGACGATGGCGGACCTGGTCGCGGAGGTGCCCGAGATCATCAACGTCGAGGTGCCCGGCGAGGGCTGGTCCCGCATGGCCGAGGTGCAGCCCCGCACCGGCTGAGACCGGCGGGCGGCGTGCGGCCGCCCGCCCCTCAGAACTCCTCGTGCACCTCGGGGTCCCCGCCGAACCGCTGCTGCGGACCGGCCGAGATGCGGGCCAGCTCGTCCGGCGTCAGGACGAAGCCGAACAGATCGAGGTTCTCCCGCTGCCGCCCCGGATCGGCGGACTTCGGGATCGGCACGGCACCCAGCTGGGTGTGCCAGCGCAGCACCGCCTGACCGGGCGTCGCCCCGTGCGCCGCGGCGATCGCCACGAGCTCCGGATCGGCCAGCAGATCGCGGCCGCGCCCCAGCGGGCTCCAGCTCTCCGTGACGATGCCCTTGGCCGCGTGCACGGCCCGCAGTTCCTCCTGAGGCAGCCGCGGATGCATCTCGATCTGGTTGACGGCGGGCAGCACGCCCGTCTCCTCCTCCAGCCGCGCCAGGTGCTCCGCGGTGAAGTTGGAGACCCCGATCGACCGCACGAGCCCGTCGTCGCGCAACGTGATCAGAGCCCGCCAGGTGTCCACGTAGAGATCGACGCGGGGCAGCGGCCAGTGGATGAGGTACAGGTCCACCTGGTCGAGGCCGAGGTTGCGCCGGGACTCCTCGAACGAGGCGAGGGTCTTCTCGTAACCCTGGTGCCGGCCCGGCACCTTGGTGGTGACGAAGACGTCCTCCCGCGGCACGCCGCTGCGGGCGATGCCGCGCCCGGTGCCGGTCTCGTTGCCGTAGTTCAGCGCGGTGTCGACGAGCCGGTAGCCGCGCCCCAGTGCTCCGGCGACGGCCTCCTCGGCCGCGTCGTCGTCCAGGGGCCAGGTGCCGAGCCCCACCGCGGGGAGCGAACGGCCGTCGTTGAGGGTGTGCACCGGGGTCGCGGGCATGATCGTCCCTTCCGTTGGATCACTGCCCGGCCAGCCTAGGGCGTGATCGGGACGGCAGCCCTCAGGGCTGCCCGCGCCGCCCCGACGCCTCCCGGTGCAACCGGGTGATCACCTCGTCGACCCCGCCCCGCTCGTAGCCGCGGCGGACCAGCTCGAAGGCGACCGTCCGGTCGGGCGGGGCGCCCCCGAGGAGCCGGGTGAGGTAGGCCTCGACCTGGTCGCGGTCGTATCCGCGCCGGGCGATCCGGAGTCCGAACCGTTCGTACAGCGGGCGGTCGTCCTCGTCACCCGGTGCGGACATGAGGCCTCCTCGGAACGGAACCCAACGGGGTCGTTCCCCTCACCCTGCCACGCTCAGGCCGCGTGGCCACCGTCCACGGCCAGTTCCGTACCCGTGATGTACGCCGCCTCGTCACTGGCCAAGTAGGCGATGAGCGCGGCCACTTCGGCGGCCGTACCGAACCGGTCCAGTGCGGTCGCGGCGCGCTGTCCGGCGGCGAACGGGCCGTCGGCGGGGTTCAGATCGGTGTCCACCGCACCGGGCTGGACCAGATTGACCGTGATGCCGCGCGGGCCGAGCTCGCGGGCGAGCGGCTTGGTCAGTCCGGACAGCGCCGACTTGCTCATCGCGTAGAGCGTGCCGCCCGGGCCGCCGGCGTACCGGCTGAGTGCCGTGCCGACGGAGATGATGCGGCCCCCGCGCTCCAGGACCCCGGCCGCCGCCCGGCAGGCCAGGAAGACCGCCCGTACGTTGACGGCGAGCACCCGGTCGACATCGGCGTCGGTGAGTCCCTCGATCGGGCCGAGGACGCCGATGCCCGCGTTGTTGACCAGGATGTCGAGCCGGCCGAAGGTCTCCGCCGCCCGGTGCACGGCCGCGGGGACCGCCTCCGGGTCGGCGGAGTCCGCGCGCAGGGCGACGGCGCGGCGGCCGCCCGCCTCGATCTTGCGCACGACCTCGTGGGCGGCGTCCTCGTCCCGGACGTAGGTCAGCGCCACATCGGCGCCGTCCCGGGCGAGCCGCAGCGCGGTCGCGGCGCCGATGCCGCGGCTGCCGCCGGTGACGAGTGCGGTGCGGTTCGTGCTGACGGTGCTGTTCATCAGGGGTTCCTGTCCGTTGCCGGTCGTGCTGACAGGACCAAGCAAAGCCCTCGGCCGCACCGGATACCGGCGGGAAACGGACGCCCACTCCGGTTCGGCGGCGGGCCGGGACCGATGAGTTCCGGGCGGCGGCGGGGTCGGAACATGTGCACGCCCGACCGGCGGGTGTTCCGAAGGAGCAGGACCATGGCACAGCTGACGCTCACCACCTTTCTGACCCTCGACGGCGTCATGCAGGCCCCCGGCGGGCCCGAGGAGGACCCGAGCGGCGGGTTCGCGTACGGCGGCTGGGTCGCGCCGTTCCTGGACGAGGGCATGGGGCAGTTCATGACCGAGGTGTTCGACCGTGCGGCGGCGTTCCTGCTGGGCCGGTGCACGTACGACATCTTCGCCGCGTACTGGCCGGGAGTCACCGACCCCGACGACCCGATCGCCTCCCGCCTCAACGCCCTTCCCAAGTACGTCGTCTCGACCACGCTGGAGAAGGCCGGCTGGGAGAACACCACAGTGATCTCCGCCGAAGCCGCCGCTGAGGTGGCCCGGCTCAAGGAGGCCACGCAGGGCGGCGAACTGCAGATCCACGGCAGCGGCGTGCTCGCGCAGTCCCTGATGGCGCACGACCTGATCGACACGTACAACCTGCTGGTGTACCCGGTCGTGCTCGGCCGCGGACGCCGGCTCTTCCCCGACGGCGGGCTGCCGACCGCGTTCGAGCTGACCGGCTCCCGGACGACGACCAGCGGCATCGCGATCCAGACCTACCGGCCGACCGGACGCGCCGCCTTCGGCTCGGTCCCGGACGGCACCTGAGCGGGCCGGACCGCGGCTCCGCGGGTCAACTGTCTTGCGGAGGGCTCCAGTCCGCCGACCGGCCGAGCGCCGACAGGACGAGGCGCAGGGTGTCGTCCCCCGGGGCGGGATCCAGTGCGGGCCGGAACGCCGCCCCCGGCAGCTCGCGCCGCGCCCCGCACGGCACGCGCAAGGCGACGGGCAGCGCGGCGTCGAGCACGGCCGCCGGGAATGCCGTACGCACCCCGAGCGAGGCCGCCACGTCCCAGGAGTGCACCACGTAGTCGATGAAGTGGAACCCGATCGCGGTGCTCGCGGCGAACGTCGCCTCCGTGTCGATCTCCGGGAGCGCGAACCTCCGCTCCAGAACGCCCGGTTGGGCGAACGCGTCCAGGACGGCGTGGGCCGTTCCGCGGTACCACCCGGCCGGGTCGTCACCGGACGGACGGGGTTCCCAGACGTCCGGATCGGCCCCTTCGCCCCGCGCCGCGGCGGCGAAGCCGAGGTGCTGGACGCCCATGTGCTCCACGAGGAGACGCAGCGTCCAGCGGTCGCAGGGGGTGGGCCGGTCCCAGTCGCTGGGGCCCGCCAGTTCCACGACGCGGACCGACTCCCGTACTGCGGTGCGGTCGAGTTGCACGATGTCCATCGTCCGGATTCCTTTCGTGGGTCGTGCCGAGCGGGTGTGGCCGGGCCGGTTCAGGAGGTTGCCCCGGGCCAGGGGTCCGCGCCCGTGAGCAGGCGCCGGGCGGACGCGTGCAGGGCGCCGCGGCCGGTGAACGGGGTGTCCCAGGTGGCCGAGCGCAGGGTGCCCCGGTCCCGGTAGGCGTCGACGATCCGCCGGTGGTCGGGGCGCGCGACGAACCCCAGCAGGTGTTCGCGGGCGGTCCAGACCGTGATGGATCCCGTGCGGTTCATCCGGGGGCCGATCTCCGCCCACAGCCACATGCCGACCGCGCCGGGCGTGCGCGGCCAGGTGCGGCGCAGCCGCACACCGGCCGCTCCGACGGAGAGGGTGGTCCAGGGGCGGTGCGTGACGAACTCGGTGACGGAGACGACTACTTCGGTGCCGCGGCCGGGCGGCCCGGCGGCCGGGCCGGCCTGCCAGGCCGTGCTCCAGAGGGTGTTGTGCGGCACGAGTGACCCCTTCCGTGGCGCGGCACGGCCGTCCGCGCCGGATACCCACCACACTACAACTGGACGAACGATCGTGCTGTTTGTTTCGCGCGATGTGTCAGCCGTATTCCCGAAGGCGGCCCGCGTCAGGGTGCGGCCGGCAGCGACGAGGCGTCCACCGCCACCGCCCGCAGCCGTCCCAGGATCGCGCGCGCCGCCCTCGGGTAGCTCTCGGGGCTGTCGCGGAGCACGGAATCGCCGTTGGCCAGTTCCAGGAAGGCGATGATCTCGAAGGCGAGCTGGGCGGCGTCGCAGTCCTCGCGGATCTCACCCAGCGTCCGCGCCTCCTCGATCCGCCGCTCCACGAAGGTGACCCAGCCGGCCTGCGCGGCCACCAGCGCGTCGTGCACGGCACCCTCGCGGGCGTCGAACTCGGCGAGGGCCGCGTAGAAGAAGCAGCCACCCGGGAAGACCCGCTCCCGCGAGTACGCGATCCAGGACTCGTACATCCGCAGAACGCGCCCCAGCCCGGCAGGCGCCGCGCGGGTCGGCCGCACAACGTGTTCGTCGTAGACGGCGACGGCGGTCCGCACGGTCGCCAGCTGGAGCTCCTCCTTGGAGCCGAACAGCGCGAACACGCCGCTCTTGCTCAGCCGCAGGTCCGTGGCCAGCCGGCCGAGGGACAGGCCGTCGAGGCCCTCGACCGACGCGACCGCGGCGGCCCGGGCGAGGACCAGCTGACGGGTGCGATTGCCCCGTTCGACCCTTCCGTCCCGGCGTTCTCCGGCCATCTGGCGACTCCGTGCTCCATAGGTGCGGGCGGCTGCCGTCGGGGCCGGTCCCGGGGCTCGCCATTGTAGGAGGACGCCCGGTAGCGTGATCGCTCCGCGTGCGAGCCAGTGAGGTCTCCACACCAGTCCTGTGGAGAACCAGGAGATCCGGGTGTCCTCTGTCGCCGTGCCCTCCCTCGCCCCGCCGCGCCGGGCGTGGCTGACCGATCTGCCCGTGCTGCTCGTCGCGGTGGTGTGGGGGTCCAGCTATCTCGCCGCCAAGGGCATCACCACTCCGCAGACCGTCATCGCCGTCCTCGTGCTGCGGTTCGCCGTCGTGCTGCCCGTCCTGGTGATCGCCGGACGGTCCCGGCTGCGGGCGCTGAGCGCGGCCCAGTGGCGGGGCGCGGGGCTGCTGGGCCTGGTGCTCAGCGGGATCTTCCTGGTGGAGACGTACGGCATCGTGCACACCTCGGCGACCAACGCCGGGCTCATCATCAGCCTCACCATGATCTTCACCCCGCTCGCCGAGGCCGTCGTGACGCGGACCCGGCCCACCGGGACCTTCCTCTCGGCCGCCGGACTCTCCGTCGCCGGAGTGGTGCTCCTGACCCAGGGCGGCGGATTCACCAGCCCCTCGGCGGGCGATCTGCTGATGCTGGTCGCCGCGCTCGCCCGTACCCTCCACGTGCTCCTGATGGCACGCATCAGGTCCGTGCAGTCGGCGGACTCGCTGTCGCTGACGACCGTCCAGCTCGGCAGCGCGGTCGCCGTGTTCGCCCTGCTCGCCGCCGCCCCCGGCACCGGGGATTCCCCGTGGTCGGTCGCCGCCGGGTTCGGGGTGCGGGAATGGGGCGGGCTGCTGTTCCTGTCGGTCTTCTGCACGCTCTTCGCGTTCTTCGTGCAGATGTGGTCCGTACGCCGCACCTCACCGTCCCGGGTCAGCCTGCTGCTCGGTACGGAACCGCTCTGGGCCGCGGCCGTCGGCATCGCGATCGGCGGCGAACGGCTGGGCGTGCTCGGGGCGGCGGGCGCGGTGCTGGTGCTCGCCGGCACGGCGTGGGGGCGCCGCAGCGCGGACGCCCCCTGACCGCCTCACTCCTTGACCGCGTCCGAGGCGATCATGATCGCGACCCCGGTCACCACCAGCACGATGCAGGCGAACAACGCGTGATCGCCGAGGAACGGCAGCCGCCGCACCAGACCGAAGAAGCTGAACCAGTCGAGCCATTCGTGCAGCAGCCCCGCGGCGCCCTGCACGAAGACCAGGAAGCCGACCGTCTCACAGAGTTTCTTCATGGGGACGAGCCTGGCGGGCCGCGCACGGGTGCCGCGTCGGCCGGTGGTCTGCGCGGCCGGTCCGAAAGTCTCCGCTTCCACGACTTTGGTCGCTCCGCGGACCGCAACGCCCAAAAGCGGCCTCCGGGCCGCATAGCTTTGTCGATATGACGCGTACGGAATACCCCTGGCTGCTGCCCTCGGCGATGGCCGACCCCGAGCTGCCCGGGGACCGGGGCGGCAGATCGCGCCGCACCGTGCGGGACTGGGCCGTCGACATCACGGCCTTCCTCTGCGCGGCGGCCATCGGGATGGCGGCCGTCTCCGCGATCGAGGCGGACGACACCACCCCCGAGGTCTTCGTCCTGGTGGACTCGCTCGTCGGCGCCGCGGCCTGCTGCTCGCTGTGGGTGCGGCGGCGCTGGCCCGTCGGGGTCGCGGTCGGCCTGACACTGCTGTCCACCGTGGAGCCCGCAGCGGCGGGAGCCCTGATGGTGGCCCTGTTCAGCGTGGCCGTGCACCGGCCGTTCCGGCCCGTGGCCCTCGTCGGCGCGGGAGCCCTGCTCGTCGCCCCCGTACAGCCGTACCTGCGCCCCGACCCGTCCACCTCGTTCATGGCGTCCACCGTCATCGGGGTGCTGCTGGTCCTCCTCGTCATCAGCTGGGGCATGGTCGTACGCTCCCGGCGCCAGCTCGTCGTCACCCTGCGCGAACGCGCCCGGCGGGCGGAGACCGAGGCAGGGCTCCGGGCCGAACAGGCCCAGCGGCTGGCCCGGGAGGACATCGCCCGCGAGATGCACGACGTCCTCGCCCACCGGCTGACCCTGCTCAGCGTCCACGCGGGGGCACTGGAGTTCCGGCCGGACGCGCCCCCGGCCGAGGTCGCCCGGGCCGCCGGCGTCATCCGGGACAGCGCCCACGAAGCACTCCAGGACCTCCGCGAGATCATCGGCGTGCTGCGCAGCCCCCGGGACGGCGACGCCGACGGCAACCGGCCGCAGCCGACCCTCGCCTCGCTGGACGGCCTCGTCGCCGAGTCCCGGCAGGCCGGCATGAAGGTCGCCCTCGACAACCACATCGCCGAGCCGTCCGCCGCGCCCGCCGCCACCGGCCGCACGGTCTACCGCATCGCCCAGGAGGGCCTGACCAACGCCCGCAAGCACGCGCCCGGGTCCGAGGTCACCGTCACGGTCAGCGGCGGGCCGGGGCAGGGGATCACCGTGGAGGTGCGCAATCCGGCCCCCACCGAACCCTTCGAGCAGGTGCCGGGCTCCGGCCAGGGACTGATCGGCCTGACCGAACGGGCCACCCTCGCCGGGGGCCGCCTCGACCACGGACCGGAGCCTGACGGCGGGTTCGGGGTGCGGGCCTGGCTACCGTGGTCCTCATGACCACCCCGGCGCCCACCCCCTCCACGCCCCCCGAGTCCCGGCCCGTCCGGCTGCTCATCGTCGACGACGACCCGCTCGTCCGGGCGGGGCTCACCCTCATGCTCGGCGGTGCCGACGGCATCGACATCGTGGGGGAGGGGGCCGACGGCAGCGAGGCGGCCGGACTCGTCGACCGGCTCCGGCCGGACGTGGTGCTGATGGACATCCGGATGCCCGTCATGGACGGGCTGACGGCCACCGAACTGCTGCGCGCCCGCCCGGACGCGCCCGAGGTCGTCGTCCTCACGACGTTCCACGCCGACGAGCAGGTGCTCCGTGCCATCCGGGCCGGAGCCGCGGGCTTCGTCCTCAAGGACACCCCGCCCGCGCAGATCGTCGACTCCGTGCGACGCGTCGCGGCCGGTGACCCCGTCCTGTCGCCCGCGGTCACCCGTCAGCTGATGGCCCGTGCCGCGGGCTCCGGACAGGAGGAACGGGCGGACCGGGCCGAACGGGCGCGGCAGCGGATCGCATCGCTGGCGGACCGGGAGCGCGAGGTCGCGGTCGCCGTCGGACAGGGCCGCTCCAACGCGGAGATCGCCTCGGCGCTGTATCTGAGCGTGGCCACGGTGAAGACCCAGGTGTCACGCATTCTCGCCAAGTTCGGCTTCAACAACCGGGTCCAGATCGCGCTGCTGGTCCACGACGCGGGGCTCCTCGGCGACGACGGTGACGCGGATCCGGCCTGAACCACTCGGCCGCGCGGGAGCGGGCCGCCTAGGCTGACCGTTGCCGGTCCTGGCGGCCGGCGCGACCAGACCGGGAGGGCGGGCCCATGTCCGATGTCGACGCCGATCTGCGCGGAGCAGCCGACTTCGTCGCGAATCCGTACCCCTACTACGCCACGATGCGCGCCAAGGGTCCGGTGCACACCGTGCGCACCGACGACTTCGACCGGGTCTGGCTCGTCGTCGGATACGACGAGGGCCGCGCCGTCCTGGCCGACCAGCGCTTCGGCAAGGACTGGCGGAAACTGCCCGGGCAGACGGCCACCGGCGACCCGATCAACGCCAACATGCTGGAGATGGACGCCCCGGACCACACCCGGCTGCGCAAGCTGGTCGCCCGGGAGTTCACCCCGCGCCGCATCGAGGCGCTGCGCCCCCGCGTGCAGGAGATCACCGACCAACTGCTCGACGCGATGCTGCCCGCCGGGCACGCGGACCTCATCGACGCGCTGGCCTTCCCGCTGCCGATGACCGTCATCTGTGAACTCATCGGAGTGCCCGACCTCGACCGGGCCGGGTTCCGCACGATGTCCAACGCCGTGGTCTCCCCGGCCGGTGCGCAGGAGGAGGGGGACGCGGTCCGCACGATGGGCGCCTATCTCGCCGAGCTGATCGAGGACAAGCGCCGCGCGCCGGGCGACGACCTGCTGAGCGCGCTGATCGCCGCACGGTACGACGACGATGACACGCTGTCGCCCGACGAACTGGTCGGCATGGCCTTCCTGCTCCTGGTCGCCGGCCACGAGACGACGGTCAACCTGATCTCCAACGGGGTGCGCGCCCTGCTCACCCACCCGGGTCAACTCGCTGATCTGCGGGCGGACTTCGGTCTTCTCGACGGGGCGGTCGAGGAGATGCTCCGGCACGAGGGCCCGGTGGAGACCGCCACCTTCCGCTTCGCCCGGGAGGCCGTCGAGATCGGGTCCCGGACGATCGGGGCCGGCGACCCGGTCCTGGTCTCCCTGGCCGGCGCCGACCGGGACCCGGCACGCTATCCCGGGCCCGACCGCTTCGACATCCACCGCGAAGCCCAGGGGCACCTGGCCTTCGGGCACGGAGCCCACTTCTGCATGGGGGCACCGCTGGCCTGGATGGAGGGCCGCATCGCGATCCGTACGCTGCTGGAGCGCTGCCCCGGGCTCGTGCTCGACCCCGGCGCGGGGGAGCCCGACTGGCTGCCGGGCATGCTGATCCGGGGGACGCGCCGGCTCCCGGTGCGCTGGTGAGACAGACTCGGCGGCAGAACTCGCCGACAGGGTGCGGCGGGAGAACCGGATACAGGGAGGAGCCGTCGTGTCAGGACTCGACCTGGGGATGGCACAGAAGGTGCTCGACAGCCAGCCGTTCAGCAGCCTCGTCGGTGCCCGGATCACCGCCTTCGGCGACGGCGCGGCCACGCTGGAGATCGACAGCCGCGCGGAGCTGCACCAGCAGAACGGATTCCTGCACGGCGGCGTGCTCGCGTACGCCGCCGACAACGCACTGACGTTCGCGGCCGGCACGACCCTCGGCCCGGCCGTGCTGACCGGCGGCTTCTCCATCCAGTACCTGCGTCCCGCCACCGGCACCGCACTCGTGGCGCGCGCCGAGGTCGTGCACTCCGGACGCCGGCAGGCCGTGGCGCGCTGCGATCTGTTCGCGGTGGGGGAGGACGGTGCCGAGACCCTCTGCGCCGTCGCCCAGGGCACCGTGCTGAACGCCAACCCGTCCTGAGGGCTGTCCTCAGACGGCCGGGATCTCCGTCAGCTCCACCGGGCGCCCCTCCCGCCGCGACACCTCGCACGCCTCCGCGATCCGCAGGGCGTGCAGCGCCTCCCGGCCGTCGCAAGGATTGGCCGCCTCGCCCCGCACCAGGCGGACGAAGGCGTCGAGTTCGGCCTCGTACGCCGGGGCGAACCGCTCCAGGAACCCGGGCCAGGGCTTGGCGGGAGCGCCGGGGCCCTGCGGCTCGGCGGAGGTGAGCGGTGTGCGGTCGTCCAGGCCGACCGCGAGCTGGTCGTCCTCGCCCGCGAGCTCCATCCGCACGTCGTACCCGGCGCCGTTGCAGCGGGTCGCCGTCGCGGTGACCAGGGTGCCGTCGTCGAGGGTCAGCAGCGCCGCGGCCGTGTCGACGTCACCGGCGGCGCGGAACATCGCAGGACCGGCGTCCGACCCGGTGGCGTACACCCGTGTCACCTCACGGCCCGTCACCCAGCGCACCATGTCGAAGTCGTGGATCAGACAGTCCCGGAACAGGCCGCCGGAGAGCGGGAGGTACGCGGCGGGCGGCGGCGCCGGATCGGAGGTCACCGTCCGCACGGTGTGCAGCCGGCCGAGTGCCCCGCCGCGCACCGCCGCACGGGCCGCCGCGTATCCGGCGTCGAACCGGCGCATGAAACCGAGTTGGAGGACGCTGTGAGCCCGCTCCGCCTCGCGCAGCGCGCCGAGCGTGCCCGCCAGATCCAGGGCGACGGGCTTCTCGCAGAAGGCCGGCAGTCCGGCGCGCGCGGCCCGGCCGATCAGTTCGGCGTGCGCGGAGGTGGCCGAGGCGATCACCACCGCGTCCACGCCCGCGTCGAACACCTCCGCCGCCGTGGCCACGGCGCGCGCCCCGGTCCGGCCGGCGACGGCGGCCGCGCGGACCGGGTCGGTGTCCGTCACCACCAGGGCATCCACCGCGGGATGGCGGGCGAGGACGCCCGCGTGGAAGGAGCCGATCCGGCCGGTGCCGAGGAGTCCGATGCGCATGGACCCAACGTGCCGTCCGCCGGGAACGGTGTCAACTAAATGTCATGACAAATGCGGTTCCGTTCCCGCGAGTCGGTCCCGGGTCATGCTGTCCGGACAACAGGACGACCGGACTACCGGAGATTCGGACGTGCGGGATACGCTCCCCGGCGTGCCGAACCCCACCGCCGACACCGCCGCGCTCGACCTGGACGTGGACCGTGCCAGCCCGGTCCCGCTCTACCACCAGCTCGCCCAGCAGCTGGAGGCGGCCATCGAGCAGGGCCGGCTCGCCCCCGGCGGACTCCTCGGCAACGAGATCGGGCTCGCCGCCCGGCTCGGACTCTCCCGGCCCACCGTCCGCCAGGCCATCCAGTGCCTCGTCGACAAGGGCCTGCTGGTCCGCCGCCGCGGCGTCGGCACCCAGGTGGTGCACAACCGGGTCAGGCGCCCGGTCGAGATCAGCAGCCTGTACGACGACCTGGAGGCCGCCGGCCGGCACCCCACGACCACCGTCCTCGTCCGCACCACCCGGCCCGCGACCATCGCGGTCGCCGCGGCGCTCGGCGTCCCGGAGGGCGCGGAGGTGAGTTACGTCGAGCGGCTCAGGTACGCGGACGGCGAGCCCCTCGCCCTGCTGCGCAACCACCTGCCCGCCGGACTCCTCGACCTCTCCGGGGATCGGCCCGCGGCCACCGGCCTCTACCGGATGATGCGCGGCGCGGGCATCACCCTGCACAGCGCCCGCCAGACCGTGGGCGCCCGCCCAGCCACCGCCGAGGAGGCCGGACGGCTCGCCGAGAGCGAGGGCGCCGCCCTGCTCACGATGGAGCGCACCACCTTCGACGACACCGGCCGGGCCGTCGAGCACGGCACCCACCTCTACCGGGCCTCGCGCCACGCCTTCGATTTCCAGCTCCTCGCCCGGTGACACCGGCGCCCGGCTCTCGTACGGTGACACAGGCTTCCCGGCTACCCGTACGGTGACGACGGCCGCACCCCGGCCGCCCCCGGCGCCGTACACGCCCCGGCCCGACACACGCGCCGCGCCCCTCCGGGCGACGGCGGCACGGGCTCGGGGATACTTGCCCAGCCGGGCCGGGACCGTATGGCCCCGGCTCCACCAGCAGCACAGCGAGCAGCACAAGAAGGGCACGGCGTCGTGGCAAGGGTTCGGACAGGGGTACGTGCGATGGGCGCCGTGCTTGCGGCGGTGCTCGGCGCTTCCCTCATGGGATGCAGCAGCACCGGCGGCAAGCGGGCGGAGGAGCGTGCGGCGCAGGCCGCATCCGAGGGCCGGTCCGCGGTGAACACACCCCGCTGGACCTTCGCCATGGTCACCCACTCGGGCGACGGCGACACCTTCTGGGACATCGTCCAGAAGGGTGCCGACATGGCGGCCAAGAAGGACAACATCAACTTCCTGTACTCGCACAACGACGAGGCGCAGCAGCAGGCCCAGCTCGTCCAGGCCGCCATCGACAAGAAGGTCGACGGGCTGATCGTCACGCTCGCCAAGCCCGACGCCATGAAGGCCGTCGTCGCCAAGGCCGTCAAGGCCGGCATCCCGGTCATCACGGTGAACTCCGGCTCGGCCGAGTCCAAGCGGTACGGCGCGCTCACGCACATCGGCCAGGACGAGTCGATCGCGGGCGAGGCCGTCGGCGACGAGCTCAACGCGCGCGGCCGCAAGAAGGCGCTGTGCATCCTGCACGAGCAGGGCAACGTCGGTCACGAGCAGCGGTGCGCCGGCGCGAAGAAGACCTTCGACGGCGAGATGCAGAACCTGTACGTCGAGGGCACCAACATGCCCGACGTGCAGGCCTCCATCGAGGCGAAGCTCCAGGCGGACAAGGACATCGACGCGGTCGTCACCCTCGGCGCGCCGTTCGCGGACGCCGCCGTCCAGGCGAAGAAGACCGCCGGCAGCAAGGCCGAGATCGACACCTTCGACCTGAACGCCAAGGTCGCAGCCGAGCTCCAGGCCAAGACCCTCGGCTTCGCCGTCGACCAGCAGCCCTACCTCCAGGGGTACGAGGCCGTCGACCTGCTCTGGCTCTACCGCTACAACCGCAACGTGCTCGGCGGCGGACGCCCGGTCCTGACCGGCCCGCAGGTCATCACGTCCGACGACGCCGCCCAGCTGGCCGAGTACGCGGACCGGGGAACCCGATGACCGCGGGGCCCGGTACGTCCTCCGCCGTGGCCGACGAGCGGCTGCTGCGCACCTCGCCGCTGCGCAAGCTGCTCGGCCGCCCCGAGCTCGGCTCGGTCGTCGGCGCGCTCGCCGTCTTCCTCTTCTTCGCGATCGTCGCCGACAGCTTCCTGCGCGCCACCAGCTTCGGCACGGTGCTGTACGCCGCCTCCACCATCGGGATCATGGCGGCGCCGGTGGCGCTGCTGATGATCGGCGGCGAGTTCGACCTCTCCGCGGGTGTGATGGTCACCAGCTCCGCGCTGATCTCGTCGATGTTCAGCTACCAGATGACGGCCAACGTCTGGGTCGGCGTCTTCGTGTCCCTGCTGGTCACGCTCGCCATCGGCGCGTTCAACGGCTTCATGCTGACCCGCACGAAACTGCCGAGCTTCATCATCACGCTCGGCACGTTCCTCATGCTGACCGGACTCAACCTCGGCTTCACCAAGCTGATCAGCGGGACCGTGTCGACGAAGACCATCGGCAACATGGAGGGCTTCCCCTCCGCCCGCAAGCTCTTCGCCTCGTACTGGACCGTCGGCGGCGTCGAGCTGAAGGTCACCATCCTGTGGTGGGCCGTCCTCGTCGCGATCGCCACCTGGATCCTGCTCCGCACCCGCTTCGGCAACTGGATCTACGCCGTCGGCGGCGGCGCCGACGCGGCCCGCGCGGTCGGCGTCCCGGTGATCCGGACCAAGATCGGACTCTACCTCGGCGTGGCCTTCGCCGCCTGGGTCTCCGGCCAGCACCTGCTGTTCAGCTATGACGTGGTGCAGTCCGGCGAGGGCGTCGGCAACGAGCTGATCTACATCATCGCGGCCGTCATCGGCGGCTGTCTGATCACCGGCGGATACGGTTCCGCGATCGGCTCGGCGGTCGGTGCCTTCATCTTCGGCATGACCAGCAAGGGCATCGTGTACGCGGAGTGGAACCCGGACTGGTTCAAGTTCTTCCTCGGAGCCATGCTGCTCCTGGCCACCCTGCTCAACGCATGGGTACGCAAGCGCGCGGAGGCGACGAAATGACGGCCCCCCAGGCATCGAGCGGGCCGGCGGACACCGACCGGCAGGCGCTGGTCGAGCTGGACCACGTCAGCAAGTTCTACGGCAACATCAAGGCGCTCCAGGACGTCTCGCTGGAGGTCCACGCGGGCGAGATCTCCTGCGTCCTCGGGGACAACGGCGCCGGCAAGTCCACCCTGATCAAGATCATCGCGGGGCTGCACCGGCACGACGCCGGGCACTTCCTCATCGACGGCGAGGAGACCACGCTCGCCAATCCGCGCGACGCCCTGGACCGCGGCATCGCCACGGTCTACCAGGACCTCGCCGTGGTCCCCCTGATGCCGGTCTGGCGGAACTTCTTCCTCGGCTCCGAGCCGACGACCGGCAAGGGCCCCTTCAAGCGCCTCGACGTCCGGCTGATGCGGGAGACGACCCGCTCCGCGCTGCTGCGGATGGGCATCGACCTGCGTGACGTCGACCAGCCCATCGGCACCCTCTCCGGCGGCGAGCGCCAGTGCGTCGCCATCGCCCGGGCCGTCCACTTCGGTGCCAAGGTGCTCGTCCTGGACGAGCCGACGGCCGCGCTCGGCGTCAAGCAGTCCGGGGTCGTCCTCAAGTACGTCGCCGCCGCCCGCGACGCCGGCCTCGGCGTGGTCCTCATCACGCACAACCCGCACCACGCCTACCTCGTCGGCGACCGCTTCGTCCTGCTCAAGCGGGGTGCGATGGCGGGCAGCCACACCAAGGACGGCGTCACGCTGGACGAGCTGACCCGCCAGATGGCGGGCGGCAGCGAGCTGGAGGAGCTCAGCCACGAGCTGGAGCGGGCCACCCCCGGCCCGGGTCCCGCCGACGGCCGCCCGGACAAGGGCGACACCTCCGGGTGACGGTGTCCGCAGCACTCCCCGCACGCCCGCCGGGCCCGCTCTCCGCACCCGGCGGGCGCCCTGCCGGGGACCGGATGCCGCACGGACCCCGCCCGGCAGTGGCAGAATCGACTGCGGCGGGCACCGTCCGCCGCCGGCAGCACCACCGGCCGGCCCCCCAGACCCCGCAGGGACGATGAGCACGTACCGCGACTTCGCACACCGCGGCTCCGCCCGCGCCACCGTCCTGCGGACCGTCGGCACCAGGGAGCGGCGCTCGCACCTCACCGCGCCGCGGGTCCCCACCGTCGGCATCGACATCGGGGGGACGAAGGTGATGGCCGGCGTCGTGGACGCCGACGGCAACATCCTGGAGACCCTGCGCACCGAGACGCCCGACAAGTCCAAGAGCCCCAAGGTCGTCGAGGACACCATCGTCGAGCTGGTGCTGGACCTCTCGGACCGCCACGACGTGCACGCGGTGGGCATCGGGGCGGCCGGATGGGTCGACGCGGACCGCTCCAAGGTGCTGTTCGCCCCGCACCTGGCCTGGCGCGACGAACCCCTGCGCGACGCCCTCGCCTCCCGGCTCGTCGTCCCCGTCATGGTGGACAACGACGCCAACACCGCCGCCTGGGCCGAATGGCGCTTCGGTGCCGGCCGCGGCGAGGACCACCTCGTCATGATCACGCTGGGCACCGGCATCGGCGGCGCGATCCTGGAGGACGGTCAGGTCAAGCGCGGCAAGTACGGCGTCGCCGGTGAGTTCGGCCACATGCAGGTGGTGCCCGGCGGCCACCGCTGCCCCTGCGGCAACCGCGGCTGCTGGGAGCAGTACAGCTCAGGGAACGCCCTGGTCCGGGAGGCCAGGGAACTGGCCGCCGCCGACTCCCCGGTGGCCCACGGGATCATCGAGCGCGTCAAGGGCAACATCCCCGACATCACCGGACCGCTCATCACCGAACTGGCCCGCGAGGGCGATGCGATGTGCATCGAGCTCCTCCAGGACATCGGCCAGTGGCTCGGCGTCGGCATCGCCAATCTCGCCGCCGCGCTCGACCCCTCCTGCTTCGTCATCGGAGGCGGTGTCAGCGCCGCCGACGACCTGCTGATCGGACCGGCCAGGGACGCCTTCAAACGCCACCTCACGGGCCGGGGCTACCGCCCCGAGGCCCGGATCGCGAAGGCGCAGCTCGGCCCCGAGGCGGGTATGGTCGGCGCGGCCGACCTCGCACGGCTGGTGGCCCGCCGCTTCCGGCGCACCAACCGCCGCAGGGTCGAGCGGTACGAGCGGTACGCCCAGATCTACGACCAGGCCGCGAGCACCATCCGTAACACGCGCAACACCCGCACTTCCTAGGGAACACCACACCCATGACCGCAGCCGAGCACCCCGTCGTGCCGCGTCAGTCCCCGCCGCCCGGCGAGGGACCGCCGCCCGAGGACCGCCGCCGGACGATCCGCCGGCGCCTGATCACGGCGACCATCATCGTGCTGCTCATCGGGGTCCCGGCCGGGTATCTGCTGATCTCCGCGGGCCAGAGCCGCCGCTCCGGCCAGGACAAGGCCGCCGAGGCGGCGGCGCAGGGACTCCGCGAGGGCTGGCCGTCGCGGATGCTCCGCCGGATCTTCGAGGTGCCGATCCCGCGGGACGCCGTCGAGGTCCAGTACTACGAGACCAACAACTGGAAGGCCAGCCGGATGTACGTGCAGTTCCGCACGACGTCCAACGGCCTCGACCGGTTCCTGACCCAGGTGGGCACCGGCCGCGCGGCCCTGGAGGCCGGTGACGTCACCGTCGGCGAGCGCGACACGAAGATCGCCGGCTGGTACTTCGGCGACGGCGTCGCATGGGCCGGCACCACGCACCGCAACAAGGACCCGCGTCCCACCCAGGACATCACCGTCGACATGACCGACCCGATGTCACCGGTCGTCTACGTCGTCTCCGCGGCGACCCCCTGAGCGCTTTCCAGCCGGCTTCCCGCCGCTGACGGGCGGCTCAACGGCCGCTTCCGTGCGTGGAGTTGAGTCGTGCCGGGGTGTGCGGACGCGGGATTTCCGTGCATGCAGCTGCGCGATCGGCGCCGGCTTCGCGAGGAACCGCTCATCGAGTGAAGGGCCCCGGCCCGGCACGGTCCTTCACCGTGCCGCACGAATCGTCCATATGGCGGACGTGTGATCCAGGTCACTATTACGGTGTGCTGCGGCCCCGTACGGTGCAATTCGGGCCCAACCGACTTCTTTCCCGGTGGCGTCGACGACTCTTGGTGAACGCCGATTTCCGGTGGCGGCTGAATTATGGCCCCGATGGCTTGATCCCGCCTTTTGTATCCTTGACGTTCCAATCGCGTGAAGGGCAGTCTGACCGTAGCGCAGCCGAAACGACCTCGGTAATTCGCGCCCATCGGCACCGACGCGGCTTCCACGATCAAGCCCGTCGATGACCGGTCCACTTCACATGGGGCTGGACCCTTCCTGTGTCCAGCCGCAAGGTCATGTCCGGATCGATCCGCCCGTCGAAGTGCGGCGTCATCCGCGGTGCGGTCTTTCGGGCCCGCATTTCCCGATTCGCAGTTCACACACTGTTGTATTGCCGTCGTCGTGCCCCGGCCTGCCCGAAAACGCGCAGGCACGGGTTATGGGCATGTGATTTCCGTGGGGGAGCAATGGAAAGCATCGAGGCAAAGAACCGCAGTAACCTGATCAACTTCTATACGGCCGACGGCCCGGACAGCCCGAGCATCTTCGAGGTGTGGGAGAACGGCGGCAGCCGCAACGACTCGGTCACCCCGTCCACGTACAGCCCGGAGTACCGGGACTTCATGAGCGACCGGCTGATCGCCGAGCTGGAGCGCAACGGGGGCGGTCTGCTCAGCCTGGGCTGCGGAAACGCCGCCGTCGAGGCATGCGTGGCGGAGCGCGGCTTCCGGGTCCTGGCCGTCGACGCGATGGAGGACGCGGTGACGCTGGCCCGCGCGAAGGGGCTGGACGCGATCTGCGCCGACATCTACCGATGGGAACCGGACGAGCCGTTCTCGGTGATCTACATCGACGGCGTGCTGGGGCACCTCATGGACGAACAGGACGGCCTGAACCCGATCCTCAAGCGCATTCGCGGCTGGCTGGCCCCGCAGCCGGATTCCCTTTCCGGCCGTGCCGCGCTCGTCGCGTCGAACGACGCGCCCGGAGAGGACCGTGCGTTCGAGAAGGCCCCGAAGGTCAACGGATTCCACTGGCTCTCCGCCGACTACATGAAGGATCAGGCCATCGCGGCCGGATTCGAAACAGCCGAGACCGCGGAGTTCCGCTACGTCCGGCCGATCTCCGGCGAGCGCGTCAGGGCCATCATGACGGGATATGTGACGCGTTGATCAGCGCAGTGGAACGGAAGAGGACAGCGGCATGACAAACGGTGCTGAACTTCTGGTGAACGCGCTGATCCGGAATGGCGTCGACACGATATTCGGGTACCCCGGGGACACCAGCATCGCCTTCTACGACGTGCTCGGCCGGCGGACCGACGAAATCCGCCACGTCCTGGCGCGCGACGAGCGGCATGCCGGATTCATGGCCGACTCCTACACCCGCACGACGCGGCGGCTCGGCGTCTGCGAGGCGTCCAGCGGGGCGGGAGCGGTGTACCTGGCGAGCGGACTCGCGGAGGCCTTCGCCTCCAGCATCCCGGTGCTCGTGATCACCACGGACAACAACCGGCGCAGCATGGGCACCGCCCCGATCAGCGAAGTCGATCAGGAGCAGCTGTTCGCCGCGTGCACGAAGTGGCGCCGCAGCGCCGGCTCCACCGACGAGATCCCGGCCCTGGTGGAGGAAGCGGTCGCCGCCGCCACCTCGGGCAGGCCCGGCCCCGTCGCGCTGATCCTGCCCGAGGACGTCCTGGAAGGGCCCGCGGCGCACACGGCGGACGCCCTGGACGGCCCGGCGCCGCACGGAAGCACCGTGCCCGGCGTCCGGCCGGCGGCGCCCGCCGACGCGGCGGAGGAAGCCGCGGCCCTGCTCGCCGCCGCCGAGCGGCCGGTCATCGTGGCCGGGGGCGGTGCCCACCTGTCCGGGGCGGGCGGGGAACTGGTGCGACTCGCCGAGCACGCGGCCGTGCCGGTCGCCACCTCCATCCACGGCAAGGGCGTCATCGACGAGTCCCATCCGCTCGCCCTGGGCGTGGTGGGCGGCAACGGGGCCCGCCCCTACGCCAACGCGTGGGTCGCGCAGAGCGACGCCGTCGTCTTCGTCGGCACCCGGGCCAACGCCACGGACACCCTCGGGTTCACCGTGCCCGACCGCGACGGACCGGCCCGGATCGTGCACATCGAGAGCGACACCGAGCGGGCCGGGCGCAACTACCCGGGCAGCACGGCCCTGGTGGGCGACGCCAGGACCGTGATCGAGCAGCTGCGGACACGGCTGCCCCGCGCCGCCGGGGCCGTACGCGCCGACCGTGACGCGCAGCTGGCGGCGGCGCGCGAGGTGTGGGCCCGGCAGGAGGAGGAGCGCCGGCCCGGGCTGCGGCCCGGTGTCCTCGACCCGCGGGAGATCGTGCGGGCGCTGCGGGACGCGTTCGGCCGGGACACCTGGGTCGTCGCCGACGCCGGCACGCCGACGCCGTACCTCTCCTGTCACTGGGAGGCCCCCGGTGACGGCTGGCGGGTGGTGATCCCGCGGGGACACGGGCCCATGGGGTTCGCCGTCCCGGCCTCCATCGGGACGGCGATCGGCCACCCCGGCGAGCGCGTTCTCTGTCTGACCACGGAGAACAGCATCGCGATGGCCGTCGGGGAGTGGGAGACCGCCGTTCGCCTCGCCCTGCCCGTCACCTATGTGGTGCTCGACAACACATCGATGGCCTGGATCAAGATGATCCAGCACCTCTACGCCGGCGGACGGTACTTCGCGGTCGACCCCGGCCCGCTCGACCCCGTCACCCTCGGACTCGGCATGGGGATCGAGGGCAGCCGCGCCCACACGCAGGAGGAGTTCGCGGCCCTGGCCAAACTGGCCGCCGACTCCGCGGGGCCCTCCCTCATCCACGCGATGGTCCCCGAACACACGGAGGTCCTGCCGCCCGTTCCCGTGTGGCAGGCGGCGATCGCCGACGGCTCCGCCACCCGGCCCATCCACTGACGAGCGACCGCAGGCAACCGAACCGGAACAGCCCAGGCACAGGAGAGATTCGCGAACATGCCGACCAGTGAAGGCATCTGGCTGCGACGCGAGGTCGCGCCCAACGAACAGCGCACCCCGCTCGTCCCCGCCGACGCGGCGAAACTGATCGCCGAGGGCATCCCCGTCACCGTCGAGGAGTCCCCGCACCGGGCGTTCCCCGCCGACGCGTACGCGGCGGTGGGCTGCACCGTGGTGCCGGGGGACACCTGGCCCGACGCCCCGCCCACCGACGTCGTTCTCGGTCTGAAGGAACCCTCCACCGCGGCAGTGGAGCTGACCCATCGTCATGTGCTGTTCGGGCACGCGTACAAGGGCCAGGTGGGCGGGCCGCCCCTGCTGCGGCGCTTCGGTGCCGGCGGCGGGACACTGCTCGATCTGGAGTACCTCACCGACGGAGCCGGCCGGCGGGTGGTGGCCTTCGGCCACTGGGCCGGCTACGTGGGCGCCGGACTCGCCGCGCTGCGGCACGGCGGTCTCCTGGAGGCCCCGCTGCGGTCATGGACCCTCGAAGGGTTCGACGCGCTGCTGAAGGAGTCCCGCGCCGGAGCGCGCGCCCTGGTCATCGGGGCGCGGGGCAGGTCCGGACGCGGCGCCGTCGCCGCGCTGGGAGTCGCCGGGGCGACGGTCACCGCCTGGGACATCGAGGAGACGGGCAACCTCGACCGGGACGCGCTGCTCGGCCACGACATCCTCGTCAACACCGTCTTCGCCACCGAGCCGGGCACGCCCTTCCTCGGCCCGGACGACCTGGCGGACCCCGGCCGGCGGCTGTCCGTCGTCTCGGACGTCACCTGCGACGTGACGTCCGAGTGCAACCGGCTGCCCGTCTACGACCGGGTCACCGAATGGTCCGAGCCGGTGCGCCGGCTCCACGACGCACCGCCCCTCGACTTGATCGCCATCGACAACCTGCCCTCGCTGCTCCCGAGGGAGTCCAGCACGGCGTTCTCCGAGGGCCTGCTGCCCCACCTGGCCACCGTGCACCGGGGCGACGGGATCTGGGGCCGTTGCGAGGAGCACTACCACCATGCCCGCCGCGCCACGAAGGACAAGTGAGCACCCATGACCACTGCTGAGTTGATCGCCCCGAGCGGACGGGTGCACTGGGTCGGTACCGGGATGTCCACCGGCAGCGGACTGGCCCTGGTGTGCGACGGCGCGTCGACGACCCTGTGGGGACGTACCGCGGCCAAGGCCGATGCGTGCCTGGCCCGGCTCGGGCTGGAGGGCCGGGCGGTGTCCCGCGCCTACGACCCGGACGCGCTGGCCGGCGAACTCGGCGCCGGTGACGTCGTCGTGTCGATGCTCCCCGCACCCCACCACCCCGAACTGGTGCGGATCGCGCTCGAACACGACGCGCACTTCGTCTGCTCCAGCTACGTCAGCCCGCAGATCCAGGAACAGGCCGACGCCGCCCGCGCGCGCGGGGTCGTCCTGCTCACGGAGATCGGGCTCGACCCCGGCATCGACCACCTGCTCGCCCACGAACTGGTGCGCAAGGCGGTGGAGTTCACCGGCGACCGGCCGGCGACGGCCCACTTCACCTCGTACTGCGGCAGCAACCCGGCCGTACCGAACGACTTCCGCTACCGGTTCAGCTGGGCACCGCGCGGGGTGCTCACCGCGCTGCTCAGCCCCGCCCGGCTGATCACCGAAGGGCAGCGCACGGACGTCGCGCGCCCCTGGGAGGCGGTGCGCACCGAGGAGGCCGGTGACGAGGCCTTCGAGGTCTATCCCAACCGCGACAGCATCCCCTTCGTCGACACCTACGCCATCCCCGCCGCCTGGGACCTGCGCACCTTCGTCCGCGGAACACTGCGGCTGGCCGGCTGGAGCGAGGCCTGGAAGCCGGTCTTCGCCGAACTCCCCGACGCGTCGGAGTCGAGGATCACCGAACTCGCGGCGGAACTCGCCGCCCGCTACCCGACCACCGCCGCCGACCACGACCGGGTGGTGATGGCGGTCAGGCTCCAGGTGCGCGCGGACACCGGCGAGAGCTGGTGGGGTGAGTACGTGCTCGACGTGGCCGGCGACGAGCGGGAGAGCGCGACGCCCCGGCTGGTCTCCGTCCCGCTGGCGTGCGGCATCCTCGACGTGGTCGCGGGCCGGGTGGCACCCGGCCTCCACCAGGCGACCGGCGAACCGGACGACTCCGCGCGCCTGCTGGACCTGCTCGGCTCGCACGGCATCACCACGACGTACCGCGAAGGCCGGGAGGCGTGAGCGCCGCGCGCCGGGCGGCGCACCCGGAGCGGGCCACCGGCGGCGGAGAACGCCATGAGTGAGGCGGCCGCGCCGGCGTCCGCCCTGCGCCGCGGGGTGATGCCGCTGCTGGCGTACGCCGTGCTCACCGCCGCCATGGACGTGTACGCGGGCAACCGCTTCGAGGTGGTCAGCCCGGCGAGCCTGGCCGCCGTGTCGTTCACGCTCACCATGCTGTTCTTCCTCGCCGTGGAGGCGCGGCGCGGCGGCGTCCGCCCCCGCGCCGCGGTCATCACCCACCGCCGCGACATCGTGGCCATCAACATCACCACCGCGGTGACCTGGCTGTCGACGTTCTACGCCCTGGAATACCTCGAACCGGCCATCGTCAACGTCATCGGTCTCGCACTCGGACCGATGATCATGACGCTGGCGGGGCCGCTGCTGCGCCGGCACAGCCGGGTGATGGGCGCCGAGATCGTCGTCTCCGTCGCCATCGGCATGCTGCTGGCCGCGCTCATGTGGGCCTCGTTCAGCGGCCGGAGCGGCCTGGGGGACCTGTCCACGTCGGACGCCGTGCTGGGCCTGCTCTTCTCGCTGACCTGCGCGGCCGGTTCGGCGGTCAACATCATCTACATGAAGCGGCTCAGCGACGCGGGCTGCGAACCCGGGCTGGTCCTGGCCACCCGGTTCTTCCTGATGAGTCTGGTCGCGTGGATCCTGGTGGCCTTCGAGGACGGGCCCGACCTGACGGCGGCGCTCGTGCCCGGCGCCGTCGTCGCCGTCATCGGCGTGGGCCTGCCGATCTTCGTCCTGCAGATCGGGATCCGCCACACGGAGCCGATCACCACGTCCCTGCTGGTCTGCCTCTCGCCGCTGTTCGCCTTCGCCCTGCAACTCGCGGACGGCAGACTGCGGTTCTCCCTGTTCACGCTCGGCGGGGTGATCGGTGTGGTCGTCCTCGTCGCCGTGGGCGTGCTCGTACGGGACCGAGAACCCGCTCCCGGGGAGCCGGCGGCCGCCGGGCGCCCGGCAGCACCCGAACCCCTGGTAAGCGACGAGCACGGAGGCCCACGACCATGACCACAGCGATCGTCGACGCGTACGGCGCGGGACGCCTCCTGCCCGGGGCGCTCAGGCAGCGGGGCGTGGACGTCGTCCACGTGCGCTCCCCGTTCCCGGACACCCGACTCGCCTACCGCCCCGAGGACTTCGCGGTGGACATCCAGCACACCGGCGATCTCGTCCGCACCGTCCGCGCCCTCACCGACCTGAACGTGCGCGCGGTCGTCGCCGCCGCGGAGTCCGGAGTGTTCCTGGCCGACGAGCTCTCCTTCGCCCTCGGTGTCGCCGGCAACGACCCGCACCGCTCCGCCGCACGGCGGGACAAGGCCGCCATGCAGCTCGCCGTCCGTGCCGCCGGCCTGGCCGCGGCACAGGATCTGTGCTCCGCCTCGCTGACGGAGATCACGGACTGGGTCACGGGCCGGGACCAGTGGCCCGTGGTGCTGAAGCCGGTCCTGAGCGCGGGCACCGACAACGTCTTCATCTGCCGGACCGTCGAGGAGGTGACCGCCGCCCACACCGCGATCATGGCGTCGGCCGACCGCTACGGGCAGCACAACACCGTGGTGCTGGCCCAGGAGTACCTCGCGGGCTCCGAGCACTACGTCAACAGCGTCAGCCGGGACGGTGTGCACCGCGTCATCGAGGTGTGGCGGTACCACAAGCGGCTGGTGGACGGCCGTTCCGTGTACGACTACGAGGACCTGCTGGCCCTCGACGAGCCCGGCGTGCCGGAGACGATCCGCTACGTGCGGTCGGTGCTCGACGCCCTGGGCATCCGCAACGGCGCCGCCCACACGGAGATCATGCTCACCGCGAACGGCCCGGTGCTGATCGAGAGCGGGGCGCGGCTCGGCGGCGGCCAGATGCCGGACCTGCTGACGCGCTGCGTCGGGGACGACCAGGTCAGCAGTCTCGCCTTCTCCCTCGCGGACGCGGGCAGCTTCCTGGCGGAGGCCGAGGCCCCCTACCGGCTCAAGAGCCGGCTGCGGTGCGTGAACCTGATCTCGCCGCGGGCGGGCACCGTCCCCGCCGAGGATGGCTGGGCGGCGGTCAGGGCGCTGCCGTCCTTCGCGAGCATGACGGTGAACCTCCCCCCGCACAGCCCCCTGACCCGCACCGTGGACATGGCCACCTGCCCGGGCACCGTCTACCTGACCAGCGGCGACCCGGCCGCCCTGGAGGACGACTACCGCACGCTGCGCGCGCTGGAACGAGACGGTCTGTACGACGCCTGATCCCGGGGCCGGGGCGGCGGACGGGCCGCCCCGGCGTACGGCGAGGGCGCGTACGGGTGGAGTCGCCCCGTACGCGGGTTCAGACGACCGGGCCGGTGACCCCGTCGACGAACAGGATGCGGCGTCCTTCGAGGTCGGAGCGGGTCGCCCTGGCCTCGGTGTACTCGGGCGAGGTGTACCAGGCCTTGGCCTGTTCGAGGCTGGGGAACTCGATGACGACCATGCGGTGGTCCTCGCCCCATGTGCCCTCCATCGCCTCGGGCAGAGCGCCGCGAGCCAGATAACGGCCGCCGTGCCGGGCGATGGAGGCCTGCGCGACCTCGCGGTACGCGCGTACCTCCGGCGAGTCCGCGTGCCGGGATTCAGCAATCACATAGGCCGTCATACGTACATGATGGCACGCGGTCCGTCGCGTCGGCGGGGTATCGAAGACGTAGGCGGGATCGGTCAACCCGTCTGTATTCAGGCGTGGTTGGTGGACGCCGAAGGCTCGGCGGCGGGCGGGGAGTCTCCCGGCCCGCCGCCGGCGTCGGTGCCGCTGTCCGTTGCCACGGCGGTGTCCGTGGTGGTGTCCGCCCCCTCCGGTCCGGAGCCGGCCCGCGAGGCCGCGAGGTGGCCCGCCACCGGGCGTACCAGGACCGTGGCGACGCAGAAGAGCCCGCCCAGCGCGAGCCAGCCCCAGCCGCCAAGGGCGATCACGCCCCCAGCGAGCAGCACCGGCCCGACGATCTCCTGGACGCTGAAGCCGAGATTGAAGGTCGAGAGGTACTCGGTGCGCCGGTCTGCGGGGGCATGACGGTACGACAGCTCCCAGGCCCCGGCGGACTGGAGGATCTCGCCCAGCGTCAGGGCCACCGTCGCCGCGACGAGCAGCGCCACCGCGGGCCAGCGGGTCACCGATCCCGTCCCGGCCAGGGCGAGCGCGCAGACGGCCAGGGCGAGTCCGGAGCCGATCAGGCAGCGCACCGCGCCGGCCTCGTGCTCGGCCCGCCGCGACAGCGGCACCTGGAGGAGTACGGCCAGGACCGTGTTCACGGCGAGGAGCACGGCGACGACGCCCACGGGGGCCTCGGTCCGGGCCACCACCCACAGGGGGATGCCGACCGACAGCAGGGTCATATGGAGGACGAGCACGCTGTTGAGCGCGGTGAGCTGGAGGTACGGGAGGTCCCGCAGACCCTTGAGGCGCATGAGCGCCCCGCTCCCGGCCGTGGGCGCCGGCGCGTGGGCGACGAGCCGGAGGCGGGCCAGGACGAGCGCGGCGATCACGAACGAGACGCCGTTGGCCAGCACCGTCGAGCGGAAGGCCCAGGCCGTGCCCACCGTGAGCAGCGGCGTCGCCGCCAGCGCCCCGACGGAGAACCCGGCGTTGCGCAGGGTCCTGAGGATGGCCATGGTGCGGACCCGCTGGTCGTCCCCGACGGCCGAGGCGACGACGACCTGGGTCAGCGGGGAGACCGCCGCTTCGGCCAGGGCCAGACAGCAGACGATGACGACGAAGGTGGACAGGTTCCAGGCGAAGGCCAGCGCCGAGAACCAGACCGCGCGCCACAGTTGCAGGGTCACCAGCAGCCGGCGCGGTCCGATCCGGTCGCCGAGTCGGCCCAGGGGGACGCCCACGATCAGTCCGACCAGCCCGGCCGCCGACATGGCCCAGCCGAACTGCGAGGTGTCGAGGCCGATATGGCGTACGGCGAAGACGGCGGAGCTGGCCAGGAAGAGGCCGGTGCCGACCGAGTCGATGAAGGAGATCAGGGCCAGCCGGCGGCCGGTGGGTCCCGGGGGGACGTAGTCGCGCAGCCATCGGACGGTCATGAGGCGGCCTCCACGGTGATCCGGACGAGACCGGCGGCGTCCACGGCGCGCGCGGCGGCTTCCGCGGGGTCGTCCCCCACGGCGATCACGTGCCCGAGCCGGTCCCAGGAACTGGTCACCGCTCCCACCGCGGTGCCCGCCTCGACGTCGACCTCGCACTCCACGACGCCGGGGGCCCGGGCCGCTTCCGCGGTGCCCTCGACGGCGGTGACGAGTCCGGGCCCGGAGGCCAGGAAGCGGATGGCCGAGGCCCGTCGGGCCGGCGCGCGGTCGACCGGGGCCTGCCCTTCGAGGAGGTGCAGGTAGTCCTCGGTCAGATTGCAGGCGTAGCTGAGGTTGATCAGCTGGTCGATGCTGTCGCCCGGCAGTCTTCCGGCACATTCGACGAGGTGCGGCCGGTCCTCGTGCAGGATCCACTCCGCGTGCACGACGCCGGTGCGGAATCCCGTGGCCTTCATCAGCCGGCGGGTGGCCGACAGCAGCGACTCCGCTGTCCGGGACGGGAGTTCGGCAGGGACCACATGGCCCATCTCGACCGGAACGGCGGTGTGCTGGACGGACTTGGCCGTGACGTTGGCGAACCGCACCTCGCCCTCCTGCACCAAGGCCTCCACGCTGAACTCAGGTCCTTCCAGCCGCTGTTCGACCAAGTACTTCGGCGGCAGCGCGTACCGCGCACGCATGCGGGTCTCGTCGGCGGCCGCGGTCTCGGCCCACAGGGCCGCACTGTCCGAGCCGTCATCGAGCAGCCGGACACCGAGGCTCGCCTGCCGGTTGGCCGGTTTCACCACACAGCGGCCGCCGAAGCGACCGCGGAAGAGGTCCACGCCGTCGGGCCCCTCGACGACCTCCCAGGCGGGCTGATCGATCCCGAGCCGCTGCGACGCCTCCCGGAGCAGCGCCTTGTCCCTCAGCAGCCGGGCGGCCTCCGTGCCGGCGCCCAGGGCGCCCCAGGCGTCCGCGAGCGCGGCCGCGGCGACGACGCCGTACTCCAGCGCAGGGATCACCGCCTTCAGACGGGGCGGGCGGGCCACCAGTCCGCCGAGGAGTCCGGCCCCGGCCTCGTCCTGGGTGGGTGCCTCGACGAGCCCCGCCACGCAGCTGAACGCGGCGGCGCGTGCGCGGCCGTCGCGCGCCTTTATGGTGTCGGGCTCGTCGAGCACGAGAACGCTGCGGGCGGGCAGCAATGGCTCAAGATCCGCCAAAAGTGCCACGCTCAGACCCACGGCGACGTGCGTGACCTGGCTGACGTCCAAGGGAGTCTCCGGCATGGTTCCTCCGACCGCCTTTGCGGAAAATCGATAGCGAGCGAGGTGACCGCAAAGAATGGCAGACCCGGTGCCTCTTCTTTCGGCCACTCTTTAGGTCAGGGGAAATAACGGGCCACGACAGGGAAGCGGAATTCCCGAAATCGGGCATCCCGCGTGTGTCCGACAGGTGGCGTAATAGGCACCCCGTCCGGATTGGACGCAGATTGTCCCGGGTGGACCGTGCCCCCTCCGGTGCGTAGCCACGGGAATCCTGCGTCGGCATGCGTATCGTAGCGGCAGCAAAAGATCTTCCCATGTGATCCTCGTCACATTTTCGCCCCTTGCTCTCCGGTGATCGGAGCGTGCAAAATCGGCTGGCGCAACATCCTGTTAATGATGTTTCTCCCTTTCGGCCGCCGTAGATTCTCCGCCCGCATGAGGCTTCAGCGACGTTTTCCACACCGCCGTGGCGCGTCCGCAAAAAATCATCCGAATCCCGCACGGGTAATCCGGCGCTCTGCGAATGTGTTCCTGCTCAGCCTGCCTGCGACCTGTGCGTCGTAAAGCCACGTCCGAAGTCCTGGGGGGAATGTGATGAGTGCGGAAAACATTCGTACGGCCGCGCTGCCGCCCCCGGACTGGGACGACCTGACGGGTACGTCACCGCTCTATCTCGGGTCGGGCTGGATGCGGTTCGTCGACTCCGGGGGCGGAGCCGATCCCCGCTACACGACGCTGACCCGCGGCGGGCGGGCCGTGGCCGCGCTCGCCGCGCACTGGAACCCCGACGAGGGCCATGCCGACTACCGGGCGCAGTCCGTCCTCGGCGGCTCCCCGCACCCCGCGCCGCCCCGGCTCACCCTCGGCGGCCGGCGCGGATTCTCCTCGGGGCTGCTCAAGGAGCCGTCGGCCGGTCCCCGAAGGGCGGCAGCCGACCTGGCGGCACTCCTCACCGACACACTCGCCAACACCCCCCACTCCGCAGGCAGATGGTGGTGGCCCTACCTGACGTCGGACGACGCGGACATCGTGACCGAGGCGGCCCGCCTGGCCGCACCCGGCCCCGGGGACGCCGGCGTGCAGCTCCGGCTGCTCGGCGCCGACTGCGTCATGGACCTCACCGGCGACAGCGTCGACGCCTTCACCGCCGCCCTGCCCACGAAGCAGCGACGCACCAACTTCCGCGGAGAGCAGCGCCGTTACGCCGAGAGCGGCCTGCGCACGGCGCAGCTGAAACTGTCGGACGTCTGGGAGGAGGGGGCCGGACTCCTCGCCCAGGTGCAGAGCAAGTACGGCCACGACGCGCCCGTCGACTACCTCAAGGACTTCCTCCGCCGCCAGGTGGACCAACTGGACGACCGCTCCGTCGTGTTCGCCGCCTACCGCGGTGACGACCTGATCGGATTCACCCTCTGCTTCGTCGCCGGCGACGAACTCGTGGTGCGTCTCAACGGCTTCGACTACGCCCGCCTCACGGGCTGCGGTGAGTACGCCCACCTCACCGTGCACGAACCGCTGCGCCACTGCTACGCCAACGGGCTGCGCCGGCTGCACCTGGGCATGGACTCCTACGACGCCAAGTGCCGCCGCGGCGCCCGCGTCCGCCCGCTGTGGGCGGTCGTGGGCAAGGACCCCGGCAGGGACACCACCTCCACCGAGTGCCTGAACGACCTGCTGCCCCGGATGCCCGCCCGCGAGGCCGCGGCGTTCCGGGCCGAGGTCGCCCGGCGGCTCACCCTGCCGGACGACGCGACGCACAGGACCGGACAGCCGGTTCCGGCATCGCGTCCCTGAACTCACGCACGAACCGAAGGAGTCCCTCCGTGACGCCGCACGTCCTGGTCCTGTGTTCCCGCCGCCGCGCCATGCCGGCGCGCCTGTTCGACGCCCCCGGAATGGAGCGCGTCACGGTGATCGCCGAGACCGGCCATCCGCACCGCTTCCCCGACTCCGTCGAGACCGTCGAGGTCGGTGACATCCAGGACCCGGGAGAGGTGTACGCCGCGGCCCTGTCCATCGCCCGCCGCGCCCCGTTCGGTCACGTCGTGGCCCCCGTCGAGTTCAGCCAGGCCGCCGCGGGCTACATCCGCTCCACCCTGGGACTGCCCGGACTGGGATACGAGTCCGCCCTCGGCTTCTCCCACAAGTACCTGATGAAGCAGCGCCTGCGGGACGCCGGACTGCCCGTCACCGACTTCGCCCAGGTCCTCGCCCTCGACGACGTGCCTGACGCCGCCGACCGCGTCGGCTGGCCCTGCGTGGTCAAGCCCGTGTTCGGCGGCGGCTGCCTCGACGTCGTCACGTTCACCTCCCGCAAGGAGTTCGACGACTTCGCGGCGTCCCCGCGCGCCGACTCGCTGCGCGGCACCCGCATCCCCCTGATCGTGGAGCGCTTCGTCCCCATGGACGCCGAACTCCACTGCGACGGCGTGGTGCACGACGGAGAGGTGCGATTCGCTGCGGCCGCACGGTACTTCACCCCCCTGCTCGGCCAGATCGACAACTTCAGCGGCTCCTACTTCCTCCCCGGGGATCACCCCGACCTCGCCCCGGCACTCGACCTGCACGCCCGTGTCGTCCGCGCCCTCGGCATGCGGTCCGGCGTCACCCACCTGGAGCTCTTCAAGACGCCCGGCGGACTCCTCGTCGGCGAGGTGGCCTGCCGCCCGGCCGGCGGCGGCATCCCCGAAGCGCTCCGGCTGCAGTACGGCATCGACATCTGGCAGGCGTTCCTCGACACCTCGATCGGCCGCGACCCGCACTGGGAGCCGCGGCACCGGGACAACGTCGTGGTCAACGCCGACTTCCCGACCAGGCCCGGACGTATCACCCGGCTCGTCCCCGAGGCGGACCTGGCGGCCCTCCCCGGAGTGATCGGCACCCGGATGACCATGGCCGTCGGTGACGTGATCCCCGCCGACCTCACGTCCTCCACCAGCCCCGGACTCGTCTTCTACGAAGCCGGTGACGAGGGCGAGGTCCTCTCCCGCCTGGAGAACATCCGCGAGGCCTACTTCCTGGAGACGAGCGCCCCGTGAGACCCACCGACCCCGGCACCGCCGCACTCCTGCCGCTGCCGCGCGCCTTCCACCGGGTGCTGGTGATCGCCGCCCATCCGGACGACGCCGAGTTCGCCTTCGGGGCGACCGTCGCCCGTCTCACGGACGAGGGCGCCCAGGTCGTCTACGTGGTGGTGAGCGACGGCGCCCAGGGTGGGGAGGACCCCGACGAGCCCACGGCGGAACTGGTCGCGACGCGGTACGCGGAACAGCGCGAGGCGGCCGGCACGCTGGGGGTGAGCGAGGTCGTGTTCCTCGGCCTCCCCGACGGCACGCTCGCCGACACCCCCGCGCTCCGGCTGGCCCTGACCCGGGAGATCCGCAGGCACCGCCCCGAACTCGTGCTCACCCACCAGCCGCTGCGCTCCCTCGAGTTCCCGGTCGGCGCCTCGCACCCCGACCACCTGGCCGTGGGGGAGGCGGCGCTGAACGCCGTCTACCCCTTCGCCCGCAACCCGCGCGCCTTCCCCGAACTCCTGGCGGAGGGGCTGCCCGCCCACCGCGTCGCGGAGGTGTGGGTCCCGGGCCACGAGCACGCCGACCTGTTCGTCGACGTCAGCCGGTCCGCCGAGCGCAAGGTCGCCGCCGTCCTCACTCACCGCAGCCAGTTCCGTACGTCCGAGGACCCGCGGGCGGACGTCCAGTGGGTGACCGACCGGATGCGCGGGAACGGCGCGTCGGCCGGCTGTGCCCACGCCGACGCGTTCAAGCGGATCGTCACGGACGCCGCGGGAGCCGCCGGCCCGCCGCCCGCCCGGCAGCGGACCGACACCCCCGGCGACGGTGCGCCATGAAGGGCCGATGTCCGACTCCCCATCCAGAGCCAGAGGTTGTGACGTGACGTTGGATCATCCGCGCCCGGGCGGCGTGTACCTCCCGCTGGTGACCCCCTTCCTCGACGGCGAGGTCGACCACGCGTCGGTCAAACAACTCCTGGCCCGCTACCGGGATTCGGGCATCGCGGGGATCGTGCTGCTCGGCACGACCGGTGAGTCCCCGGTGCTCGACGCCGACGAGGCCGAGCGCATCGTCGAGCTGGTGGCCTCCTGCGTACAGGGATCGCTCCCGCTCTACCTCGGGGTGAGCGGCAACGACACCCGGCACGTGGCGGCCTCGGTGCGGCGCAGCGGCCGGCTGCCCGTCGACGGGTACCTGGTCACCGCCCCGTACTACAACCGTCCCTCGCAGAGCGGACTGATCGCCCACTTCGACGCCGTCGTGTCGGAGACCGACCGCGACGTCATCGTCTACAACATCCCGTACCGCACCGGGGTGAACCTCCACAACGACTCGCTGTTCACGCTCGCCGACCGGCACCCGCACATCGTCGGCGTGAAGGACTCCTCCGGCGACATCAAGCAGTCCCTGGAGCTGCTGCGCGAGGGCAGCGACCGGCTGGCCGTCCTCACCGGCGAGGACCACCTGTTCTTCGCCTCGGTCGCGCTGGGCGGAGCCGGCGGAATCCTCGCCGCCGCGCACATCGAACCCGAGTCGTTCGTCCGGGTCTTCGACGAGCTGCGCGGCGGGAACGCGGCCGCGGCCCTGGAGCACTGGAACGCGCTCAGCTCCTGGATCCCGCTGCTGTTCGGCGAGCCCAACCCCGCCCCCCTCAAGGTCTGGCTGGCGGACCAGGGGCTCGTGCAGTCGCCCGAGTGCCGGCTTCCCCTCAGCGCGGTCTCCGAACAACTGGTGACGGAACTCCGGCACCGGCTTCCCCAGGAAAAGGACTCCCTCCGGGGAGACAGGAGCGGATCATGAAGTTCGTCATCCCCGCCAAGCGCTCCTCGACCCGGGTGCCCGACAAGAACTACCGCGACTTCGCGCGCGGCAAGTCGCTGCTGGGCATCCTCACCGAGAAGCTGACCCGCATCGCCGAGCCGGGCGAGGTGTACATCTCGTCCGAGGACGAGTCGACCCGCGCCCTGGCCGAGGAGTACGGGGCCACGTTCCTGCCGCGGGCCGCACACCTCACCGACAACTCCTATCCGTTCCAGTCGGTGGTCAACGAGGTCTGCAAGCAGCTCCCGGACGACGACGACGTCATGTGGTGCCACGCGACCGACCCGTTCTTCGACGAGCACGAGGCGGTCGTCAAGAGCTGGAACTCCAGAGACACCTCGGCGGCCGACTCGATCACCGTCGTCTACCCGATGCGGGACTACCTCCTGGACGGGAACTTCAACCCCATGGGCTTCGGGTTCGGTTCCTGGCACCGGCCCTCGCAGGAACTGCCGACGTTCTATCAGCTCGGCTTCACCTGCTCGATCATGACGCGGCACGTCGCCACGACGCTCGGCCTCGTCAGCGGCCGGCCGATGTGGCACACCGCCACCAACCTCACCATCGACATCGACACCCAGGCCCAGTTCGACCTGGCGGCCCGGCTGTACGAACTCGGTGACGCTTCCTGACAGCACCGGCCCGACCGGGCCGCAGCAGGACCGTCCGGCCGGCGCAGTCCGGCGGTCCACCGTCCGCGGGAAGGGCCCGGAGATCCGGGCCCTCCTGTCACAATCTGGGGGACACGTGGTGATCACGTCATGTACGTAGGCGCGCGGACGCTGGCGGAGGAAGTGGCCGGACTGGTCAGGATCCCCAGCGTCAACCCGCTCCACGCGGGACCGCGCGCCGAGGAGTACGGCCCGGTCGGCGAGGGCGCGATCGCGGCCCGGCTCGCCGCCCGGTGCGAGGCGGCGGGGGCGCGGGAAGTCGTGCTGGACGAGGTGCTGCCCGGCCGGCCGAATGTGTACGGGCTCTTCCGGGGCCGGTCCGACCGGCTCGTCGTGGTGGACGTCCACACCGACACCGTGACCGTGGAGAGCATGACCGACCCGCCCTTCGACGGGCGCATCGAGCAGGGCAGCGTCTGGGGCCGGGGCGCGCTGGACACCAAGGCCACCCTCGGGGTCCTGCTCGCCCTGCTGGACTCCTGGCACCGTGCCGGTCTGCGACCCGAGCACGGCCTCCTGCTCGTCGGCTCGGTCGGCGAGGAAGCCGGCGGGCTGGTCGGCGCGACCCGGTTCAGACCGTGGGCCGAACAGCGCGGCCTGCGCATCGACCGGATGCTGGTGGCCGAACCGACCGAATTCCGCCCGGTCCACGGCCTCAAGGGCCTCGTCCTCGTCGAGGTGACCGCGCACGGCACCGCGAGCCACTCGGCCCGCCCCGACCTGGGGGCGAACGCCGTCGAGGCCATGGCACCGGTGATCGCCGCCTTCGTCGCGGAACAGGAGCGGCTCGGGGCCCTGCCCGCCGCCACCGAACTGGGCAACGGCACCGTGTCCGTCACCCAGATCTCCGGCGGCACCGGCAGCAACGTGATCCCCGAGCGCTGCTCGGTCACCGTGGGCCGGCGCATCGTCCCCGGTGAGGACCCCGACGACGTCCTGGCCCGACTGGCGGACATCGCCCGAGCCGCCTGCCCCGTCCCCTGCAAGGTGACCTCGCTCCTGCCGCGGACCCCCGACGGCCGGGCCGGATCGCCCGCGTTCTACCAGCCGCCGGACAGCGATTTCGTCCAGTACCTGGCACGGGCCGCCGGAACCGCCCCCGCCGTCGCACCGTTCGGAGCGAACGCGCTGCGCTACTCCGGCCTGGCCGACGAGCTCGTCGTCTTCGGCCCCGGCTCGATCGAGGACGCCCACCAGGACACCGAGCGGGTCGCCGTCGCGGACCTGGTCCGCCTCGCCGGCATCCTCACCGGCTGGCTCGCCCCGGGCTGAACCGAACGGACCGCCGCGCACACCGCACCGGAGAACCGTGCCGCCCGCTGCCCCGCCGGAGGCGGGCGACGACGAACAGCAACAGGAGAGGAAGAGATGGCGAGCGCCTCAGCCACGGAGACGATCGAACGGGTGAAGGAGCCGATCCAGGGGTTCAGCCGCGCCTGGATGCTCGCGGACTCCACCAATGCCTACGGCGTGGATCTGGGCTTCAAGTCCGGCAGCCAGTTCTGGGTCGTCGGCCGCGCCGGCGTACTCGGCGGCTGCCCGGCCGAAGTCGCGGCCGCGGCCATCGCGTTCGAGCCGCTCGACGAAGTGCGCGCGGCCTGGTCCGGCGTTCCCGAGGGCCTGACGCACTACGAGGTGTCGCTCCGCTACCGGGACGTGATCACCGGCTGGGGGACCCGGGTCCTCGCGGGCTCCGACCCCGCGACGCTCGGGGCCGTCGATGTACTGGGCCGCCGGATCATCGATGCGGCCCCGGCCGCACTCGGCACCCTCTTCGCCGGGTGGCGGCAGCTCCCCGCCCCCGATTCCCCGCCCGCGCGAGCGGCGCTGACCCTGCATCTGCTGAGGGAGCTGCGGGGCGCGGCGCACATCGCCGCGATCCTGGCGCACGGCCTGACCCCGCTCGACGCGATCCTCGCCGCGACCCACGCACCCCCGCGCACCGGACCCGGCTATGCCGAACGGATGGGGTACAGGGGCCCCTTCCGCGATCCCGCCGAGGTGCGGGAGCGGCGCGTCGAGGCCGAGGCCCTCACCGGGGAGATCATCGTGCCCTGCTTCTCGGCCCTGACACCGGAGGAGCGCGCGCGGTTCGGCGATGCCGTCGAGCGGACGTGCGCCGATGCCGCCGTGCACACCGGCCCCTGAAGAATTCCATTGAACGAGTAAAGGAAAACCGCTTCCAGGTAAAGCTGACGCATTTATCGAACCGTCGTGTTCTGTAGTCGGAGCGTGGATCCGGCGGCTCCGTATTCGGTCGCGCAGTGCAATGCCTACCGCACCGTACGCTTTCTCTTGCATCTTTCAGGGAGCGCTACCCCGAAAGGGAAGTGCGTGGTAGCGTAAACCCGGCTTTACAGCGTCGGTATGACATTCTGATTCCCAGGAGATGTACATGGCGATCTCGCTCGAGTCCCTCCATTCCTCTTTCGCCTGCAAGGTGACGGGAGTCGATCTCGCCCGCCCCCTCGCGGACGGCGTGTTCGCCAAGATCGATGCGGCCTTCAAGCGCCACGCGGTGCTCGTATTCCCTGGTCAGGAGCTCACCGACGAGCAGCAGATCATTTTCAGCCAGAACTTCGGCCCCCTTGAGGAGGCGCCGAACTACGCGGGCAAGGCGCTGCGGCTCCGCAATGAGTTCACCGATATATCCAACCTCGATTCCGAGGGTAGGCTGCTGGACCCCGAGGACCGGCTCACGAAATACAATCTGGGAAACCAGATGTGGCATACGGACAGCTCTTTCAAGGCGATCCGGTCGAAATGCTCGCTCCTCTCCGCGCGCGAAGTGACGCAGGTCGGCGGAGAAACGCAGTACGCGGATCTGAGGGCCGCTTACGACGCATTGCCGGACGTGCGGAAGAAGGAACTCTCAGGTCTTCTCGCCGAGCACAGCATCGCGCATTCGCGGAGCAAGTCCGGCTTCGACGGATTCAACAGCGAGATCGCCACCATGCTGCCGCCCGTGCCGCAGCGGATCGTCGACTTCTACCCCGCCTCGGGCCGCACGAGCCTCTTCCTCGCCTCGCACGCCTCGCACGTGATCGGCCGGCCCGTCGACGAGGGCCGGGCACTCCTTGAGGAACTGGTCGAGTTCGCCACGCAGGAACGGTTCGTCTACACCCATCGCTGGAGCGTCGGCGACCTGGTGGTGTGGGACAACCGCTGCACCATGCACCGCGGCCGCCCCTACGACCTGACGCAGCGTCGCGTCCTGCACCGTACGACGGTCTCCGATGTCGAGACGCCGTTCCACAAGGAGCCGGCCCCGGTCCCGGCCGGGCAGAGCGTCTAACGGCCGCCCGGCCGATCCGAGGACCTGCTCACGTGCAACCAACAGACATGCCGTCATTCGGGACGTCTGCTCGACCAGTTCGCGGCACCCCGGAACTACGTCACCAAGGGGCTCAGTCATGACCACCGCCACGCGTCCGTCCGACGCCACGCGTCCGGCCACCGTCACGCGCCTGATCATCGTGGGATGCGGACACATGGGACTCGCGATCGCCCGCGGCCTCCTCGGCGGACCGCCCGGTCCCGAGATCGTCGTCGTCGACACCGACGCCGAGCGGCGCAAGGCCCTCGCGGAGTACGACGGCCTGACGGTGACCGGCGAACTGGACATCGCCGAGGGCGACTTCGTCACCCTCGCCGTACCACCGCAGGTCTTCGCCGACTTCGCGGACGCCGAACGCCACCGGTTCACCCCACGGACACCGGTGCTGTCCGTGATGGCGGGACTCACCTCCCGCTCCATCGCCACGGCGCTGAACACCTCCCAGGTCGTCCGGTCGATCCCCAACACCCCGTCCGAGGTGTTCGAGGGGATGTCCGTCTACTTCGCGGACGCCGAGGTGTCCGCGGACACGGTCGCCCGGGCCGAGGCGCTGCTCGGCGTCATCGGCAAGGTGCTGCGCGTCGACGCCGAGGAACTCGTCGACGACGCCACGGCGCTCTGCGGCGGCGGCCCGGCCTTCGTCAGCTACATCGTCGACGCCTTCTGCCGCTTCGCCGTCTCACGCGGCTTCAGCGAGGAGGCGAGCCGCGAGATGACCGTCCAGGTGTTCGCCGGCACCGCGGCCCTGATCGAGGAGAGCGGCAAGCCGCCCATGCAGCTGTGCCACGAGGTGATGACACCGAACGGGACGACCGAACGGGGCATCGCCGCCTTCGACGCGGCCGACCTGGGCGGCTCCGTCGTGGCCGCGCTCGCGGCGTCCGCCCGGCGCTCGCGAGAGCTCGCCTCCGTCATGAGCCGGTGACGGCGATGGTGACGGAGGAGGGACCGCACGAAACCGACGACTCCGGGGCCCGGCCCGAACGGCCCGACGACACGTACGACGTGTGCTTCGAGCAGGGCCACCGCTTCCGCCTCTTCCACCGCGACGAGACGTTCCACGTCAGCCGGGCGGGTCTGGAACTCGGCAACCACCTCGTCCGCAACCTGAGCCCGGGCGAACTCTCCGGCCGGATCCTCGAACTCGGCACCGGAAGCGGCGCGATCGCCCTGCTGTTGCGCAGCCTGGGCGCCACGTCGGTCACCGCCACCGACATCTGCGCCTCGGCCGTGACGACCGCCCGGCAGAACGAGCTCCGGAACTTCGGCGACTCCGTTATCGACTTCTGGCACGGCGACCTCTTCGCCGGACCCGAGACCGGCCGGGAACAGCTCTTCGACCTCATCGTCTTCAACCCGCCGGGATGGCGTGCCCCGTCCGACGTCCTCAAGGCGCAGCTGGGGGAGCGGCGCAGCTCGCTCAACCTGGAGGCGATGTTCTACGGGGACAGCGTGCTGCTGCGGTTCCTCCAGCAGCTCCCACAGCACCTGGCCGAGAACGGCCGCGCCGTCCTCGGCCTCAACTCCCTGCTCGGCATCGCCGACATCTTCGACTCCTCACGCTCCACGCACCGGCCGCCGGGCGGCCTGGCCCTGCACTCCCAGCTTCTCGAACGCGTCGAGTTCCCCTTGTTGTTCTATACGGACGAGTGGCTCGAAATGCGCCACTCCCTGCTGGACCAGTTCGAACAGGGGCGCAGGGACTACGCCGCGACGTACCGCGCCAAGGGCGAGACCATTCACTGGTTCTACGAGATCACCGAGGTCACCGTGAAGGCACTGGCCCCCCTGCCGCTCGAACCGCAGGACCTGGAGACGCCGCCCATGGAGCCGCAGCCCCTCGAACCCTCGCAGCTCGCATGAGCACCGCCACGGCGGACGACACCACATGGGGCACCTACGACGTCGTGGTCGTCGGGCTGGGCATCATGGGGGCGTCGGCCCTCGCCCGGCTCAGCCGGCTGGGCGTGAAGGCCCTCGGGATCGAGGCGCACGGGCCGGTGCACGGGATGGGCTCCTCGCACGGCGAGACCCGGATCTTCCGCCGGGCGTACTGGGAGGGCGAGCAGTACGCCCCGCTCCTGCAGCGGTCCTACGACGGCTGGGCGGAGCTCGGCGAGGCGACGTCCGACACCATCGCCCTGAAGACCGGGGGACTCTTCATCGGTTCCCGCGACTCGACCCTGGTCCAGGGCTCGCGCGAGACCGCCCAACGCTGCGGCATCGAGCACGAGTTCCTCGACGCGCGGGAGATCACCGAACGGTTCCCCGCGTTCCGCGTCCCCGAGGACGCGGTGGCCGTCCACGAACCGGACGCGCTGATGCTCTTCGCCGAGCGGGCCCGGCTCGGGTATGTGACACAGGCGGTCCAGCACGGAGCGCACCTCGCCTACGGCCGGACGGTACGCGCACTGCACCGCACGTCGGGCGGCTCCACGACCGTGTCCGGCGACGGGTGGCAGGTGAGCTGCGGCGCGGTCGTCCTGACGACGGGCGGCTGGATCGACCGCTTCCTGCCCGGCGAGACGGGCCACCTGGTCACACCGATGCGGATCCCCGTCTACGAACTCGACGTGGCGGAGACCGACGGGCGCGCGCACGAGCCCGGGCGGTTCCCGGTCTTCCTCCACGAGGAAACGGACGGCGCGCTCGTCTACGGACTGCCGCGGTGGCGAGCCGACGGCGGACTGAAACTCGGCTTCCACAACCGGCAGTTGACGCCCCTGGACGTCGACAAGGCCAGGCGCCCGCCCTCCGAGGCGGAACGGCACGAGCTGTGGTCGGCCATCCGCGGGCTGCTGCCCGGCGTGCGCAGCACGGGACGCGCGACGTCCTGCGTCTACACGATGTCGCGCGACGAGAGCTTCCTCATCGGACGGTCCGGTGAACGGGAGGGTGTCGTCTACGCGAGCGCCTGCTCCGGGCACGGCTTCAAGTTCGCCCCGGGCATAGGGGAGGCACTCGCTCAGCTCGCCCTGGGGCAGCCGACCACCGTGGACCTGTCGGCGTTCGCGCCCGGCCGGTTCCGGTGACCGGCTCGGCCTCCCGCCTCTCCCGAGGCCCCCGCCGCGGTCGACGAGGGCCTCGTAGGGGCGAAGCGACGTCTCACCCCGTCGGGAGCGGCTCGGACTCCACCTGTTCCAGCCGCAACTCCAGTGAACCCAGGCACCTCTGGAGGCGGGCCGCTGCGGAAGGGGCCAGCGGCTGCTCGGCCCCGGCGGCCACGTCCGAGTCGGCGAAGAAGGCGCCCCTGGCGATGTGCGAAGCACCCAGCGACATCAGGACCGGACGCAGCGCGTAGTCCACCACCAGTGAGTGGGCCAGGGTGCCGCCGGTGGCGAGCGGCAGGACCGAGCGGCCCGCGAAGGCCTCCTGGGGCAGCAGGTCGAGCCAGCACTTGAGCAGTCCCGAGTAGCCGGCCTTGTACACCGGAGTGCCGATGATCAGCACCTCCGCCCACTGGACCCGTTCGGCCGCCTCGCGCAGCCCGGGGGCGCCCGGGTCCGCTCCCGTCAGCGCGGCGGCGGGCAGGTCGCGTACGCGGAGCAGTTCGGTCCGGTGCCCGGCCCGGGCCAGTGCGGCGGCCGCGGCCTCGACCACTGCCGACGTACGGGAGTGCGCGGTCGGGCTGCCGGCGACGGCAAGGACACGAGCCATGTGATTTCTCTCCGATCGACATTCGGTGCTGTGAGCTGGGTGGTGCGCGCCGCGTGGTGCGCACCGTGCGATGCGGTCCGGTCAGCGGATCGCCGCGTCGCGGCTGGCCGGGAACTCCAGGCCGTAGTGGTCGCGCATGGTCGATCCGCGGTACTCGGTGCGGAAGAGGCCGCGGCGCTGCAGGACCGGCACGACGTGGTCGACGAAGGCCGGCAGCCCGTCGTCCATCACGTCGGGCATCACGTTGAAGCCGTCGGCCGCGCCGCTGGTGAACCACTGCTCGATGATGTCGGCGATCTGCTCCGGCGATCCGGCGGCCACCAGGTGCCCGCTGCCGCCGCCCCGGCGCAGGATGTCGCGTACCGTCAGGCCGTCGTGCGCGAGCTGCGAGATCTTCCTGTGGTGTCCGTGCACGGGGTTGTAGGCGCCGGTGAGCAGTGTCTCCGGAACCGGCTTGTCCAGCTCCAGTTCGCGCGGGTCGACCGTCAGCTGGGCGGCGAGCCGCCGCAGTTGATCGCTGCGGTCCTCCAGCTCGTCCAGCTGCTCGCGCCGTTCGAGGGCCTCGCGTTCGGTGCCGCCGACCGAGGTGGTGAGCCCGGGCAGGATCACGATCGAGTCGGCGTTCCGGCCCGCCGCGGTGACCCGGCCGCGGATGTCCGCCCGGTCGGCCCGCGCCGCCTCGATGTCGAGGGCGCCGGAGAACACCGCGTCGGCGGTGGCGGCCGCCAGGTTCCGGCCCTCGTGCGAGCCGCCGGCCTGGAGGATCACCGGGTGGCCCTGCTCCGACGGCGGCAGGCAGAGCGGCCCCTCGACGTTGAAGTACGTCCCCTCGTGGTTGATCGGCCGGATGCGAGAGGTCTCCGCGTAGTGCCCGGTCTTCACATCTGCCGGTATCGCCCCCGGCTCCCAGCTGGTCCACAACTGGCGTACCACGTCGACGAATTCGGTCGCCCTGGTGTAGCGCGCCTCCCGGTCGGGCGGGGTCGGCACGAAGTTCCTGGCCACGTTGGGCGCGTACGTGGTGACGGCGTTCCACGCGGTGCGGCCGTGGCTGATCAGATCCAGGGCCTGGAGCCGGCGGGCCAGGTTGTAGGGCTCGTTGTAGCTGGTGGACGCCGTGGCGATGAGCCCGATGTGCTCGGTGGCCTGGGCGATCGCGGTGAGGATCAGGGTGGGTTCCAGGGCGTTGAACTGGGGGTGGGTCGTGATGTTCTCGACCAGGCCCGGGATGTCGCCGAGGAAGACGGCGTCGAGAAGCCCGCGTTCGGCGATGCGCGCGGAGGCGACGTACCGCTCCACGTTGATGAAGGTGAGCGGGTCGGAGCCGGGCCAGCGCCAGGAACCGTGGTGGGTACCCGTGCCCAACAGGTTGACATTGAGGTGGAGTTCACGGGGGTGGGCGTTCACAGTCTCTCCTTCGGACGGGGCACGGTCTGCTGCGGTGCGGCGTGCAGCAGGGCCCTGGTGTGTTCGTGCTGCGGGCTGGTGAAGATGCGTTCGGTCCGGCCGGACTCCACGATCCGGCCGTCCTTCAGGACCAGGACCTCGTCCGCGATCTGCCGTACGACAGCCAGGTCATGGGTAATGAAGAGGTACGCGATGCCGAGCTCCGCCTGGAGCTCTTCGAGGAGGGCCAGGATGCGGGCCTGCACCGACACGTCGAGCGCCGAGAGGGGCTCGTCGCAGACCACGAGGCGCGGTTCGAGCGCCAGAGCGCGGGCGATGGCGACGCGCTGCCGCTGTCCCCCCGAGAGCGCGGCCGGGCGCCGTTCGTGCAGGTGGGCGGGGAGCGCCACCCGGTCGAGCAGGGCGCGGACCCGGGCCCGGCGCGCGGTGCGGCCCTCGGTGCCGAAGACCCTGAGGGGCTCCTCGACGATCCGCTCGACGGTGAGCCGCGGATCGAGTGCGGCGTACGGGTTCTGGTGGACCAGCTGGGCGCCGCGGCGCAGTGCGCGCAGCTCGCGCTCGGGCGCCGCGGTGATGTCCCGGCCGTCGAACTCGATGCGCCCGGCGGAGGGCTTGAGCAGGCGCAGTGCGAGCCGGGCCGCGGTGGACTTGCCGGATCCGGACTCCCCGACGAGGGCGACCGTGCGTCCGGCGGGGACGGTGAAGCCGACCCCGTCCAGGGCCCGCAGCGTACGTCCGCCGCTGCCGCCGGTGCGTGGCAGCGGATAGTCCATGACGAGGTCCTCGGCGACCAGGAGCGGGCGCGGCCCGTCGGCGGCCGCTTCACGCTCACGGACCTTCGCGCGCCGCCGGCTCGGCGCGCCCGGTACGGCGTCGAGCAGCACCCGGGTGTACTCGTGCCGGGGCTCCGTCATCACCTGCTCGGCCGGACCCGCCTCCACGACCTCGCCGCCGCGCATCACGATGATGCGGTCGGCGCGTGCGGCGGCGACGGCCAGGTCGTGGCTGATCAGCAGCACGGCCGTGCCCGATTCCCGGCTGAGTTTCTGCAGGTGGTCGAGGATCCGCTGCTGGACGGTCGTGTCCAGGGCGCTCGTCGGCTCGTCCGCGACGATCAGCCGCGGCCGGCCGGCCAGGGCGATGGCGATGAGGGCGCGCTGCCGCATGCCGCCGGAGAGCTGGTGCGGGAAGTTCCGCGCGCGTACGGCCGGATCGGGCATCCCGGCGAGTTCGAGGATGCCGGTCGCGGCCGCGGCGGCTTCCTTCCGCCCGGCCAGACCGTGGATGAGCAGCACCTCGGCGACCTGGTCGCCGACCCGCTGCACCGGGTTGAGGGAGACCGCCGGATCCTGTGGGACCAGGGCGATGCCGCGGCCGCGCACCTCGCGCAGCCGCCGGTCGCCCAGGGCCGTCAGGTCCTCGCCGTCGAAGCGGACGGTGCCCGCCGTGATGCGGCCCCCGGCCGGCAGCAGCCCGAGCAGCGCGTGTGCGGTGGTCGACTTGCCCGACCCGGACTCCCCGACGACGGCCACGGTCTCGCCGGCCGCGATGGTCAGGTCGACGCCCGACACCGCCCGGGTCGTGCGGCCCCTGGAACGGTAGGTGACGCACAGGCCCCGCACGTCCAGCAGCGGGACGCACCCGCCGTCCTCGTTCTGCGCGGTCACTTCGCCTCCCCGATCTCCCCGTCCAGGGCCCGCGCCACCCGGTTGGCGGCCAGCGCCACGAGTGCGACACAGAGTCCCGGCAGGGTGGTCAGCCACCAGGCGTCCGCCAGGTGGTCACGGCCCTGGGCCACCAGGGACCCCCATTCGGGGGCCGGCGGCGGTGCTCCGTAACCGAGGAAGCTCAGGGCCGACACCGCCAGCACGGACGTCCCCAGGCTCAGTGCGGCGAGGGCGAGCACCGGGCCCCGGGCGTTCGGCAGCACGTGCAGGGCCAGCACCCGGTGGCGCTTGGCGCCGTACGAGCGGGCCGCCTCGACGAACAGCGAGCCGCGCACCCGGAGCACTTCGGAGCGCATCACGCGGGCGAAGACGGGGACGTTCCCGAACCCCACCGCGAGCGCGGTGTTCACCGTGCCGTAGCCGAGGACGGTGACCAGGGTGAGCGACAGGAGCAGGCCCGGAATGGCGAGGAGCACGTCCACACCGCGCATGATCAGCCCGTCCACGGCGCCGCCGCCGAAGCCGGACACGGCGCCGAGCAGACCGCCGACGACGACCCCCACCACCACCGCGATCAGCGCGGCCTGGAGGGACGGCGCGGCTCCGTGCACCATCCGGGAGAGCATGTCGCGGCCCAGCTGGTCGGTGCCGAGCAGATGCCCGCCACCGGGCGGGAGCAGCCGGTCGGCGGGGGCCACTTCGAGCGGGTCGCGCCCGGTGAACAGGCCGGGAAGCACGGCGGCGAGGGCCGCGATCAGAAGGACGGCGGCCGACCAGAGGAGGCCGGGGCGCAGGCGTCGGCGAGAGGTCGTGGCGAGATTCGTGCCGCGCAGGGAGAGAAGCGTCATGACGCGGCCACCTTCGCCAGGCCGGGGCTCGGATCGGAGTCCGCACCCGGGCGGGAGCCGGGGCCCGCACCTGGGGCGGAGCCCGCGCCCGGGCCGGAGTTCACCCGGCCCGCGGCCCGCGGGTCGAGCACCGGGTGGATCAGGTCGACGAGCAGGTTCACCGTCACCACGACCAGCGCCGTCAGGACCACCACGGCCTGCACCACGGGAATGTCCTTGGCCCCCACCGCGGTCACCGTGACCCGGCCGAGCCCGGCCCGCGAGAACACCGTCTCCACGACGACCGCGTTGGTGAGCAGTTCTCCCGTCAGCAGACCGACCACGGTCAGCGCGGGCAGCGACGCGTTGCGCGTGGCGTGGCGCAGATGCACCCGGGCCCGGCTCGCACCCTTGGCCAGGGCGGTGGTGATGTACGGCTCGGAGAGCGTCCCCCGCAGGCTGCGGGCGAGCACCTGGGCGATGGCGGCGGCCGCGGGCAGCGCGATGGTGACGGCCGGCAGGACCAGGCTCGCCGCGCCCTCGTCGCCGGTGGCGGGAAACAGCCGCAGCCTGAAGGAGAACAGCTGGATGAGGAGCAGACCGACCCAGAACGCCGGCACCGACACCCCGAACGGCGGAGCCGAGAGCAGCAGCGCGCTCAGCCGGCGGTTGCGCGTGTACGTCGCCGCCAGGGCGAGGCCGGCGCCGGCCAGCACCGCCAGGGGCAGCGCGACCAGCATGAGCTGCGCGGTCGGCGGCACGGCGGCGCCGATGATCCCGGACACCGGTGTGCCGGAGGCCACCGACTGACCGAAGTCACCGTGCACCACGGCGAGCAGCTGATTCACGTACTGCTCGGCGAGCGGCTTGTCCAGGCCGTAACTCGCCCGCAGTTCGGCGATGCGCGCCGGGTCCACCGTGCTCTGCCCGGCCCCGCCGCCCGCCATGATCTCGACGGGGTCGCCCGGCAGCAGATAGAGCAGCGCGAACGACAGGGTGAACGCCGCCCACAGCACCATGACGGCCTGCAGCAAGCGGCGCGCGAGGTAGTGCCTCACTTCGCCACCCAGGCATCGTGCAGCAGGAGCTGGGCGCCGGCGTCCAGCCGGAGGTCGTGCACGTGCGGGGCGAGGCCGACGACCGTGGCGTACTCGAACACGGGCAGCGAGTAGGCGTCCCGCACGATGATCTGCTGTGTCCGCTCGATCTGCCCGGTGCGGAGCTTGGCATCGCCCTGCACGGCCTGTGCGTCGAGCAGACCGGGCAGCGGGCCGTCGGTGACGCGTACGGCGTTGAGGGCCTTCGGCGAGTAGTAGGCGCGCAGGATGTCCGGGTCGGGGCTGGTCGCGTTGGACCAGGACAGGTCGTAGTCACCGGACCGGTAGGCCTGCTGGCCCTGGCCGATGCCGAACTCCTTCAGCTTCAGCTCGACGCCCGCCTTCTTGAACTGCTGCTGGATCAGCTCCAGTGCCGTCCGTCCGGGCGTGAACCCGGTGAAGAAGTTGACCGTGAGGGTGAGCCGCTTGCCGTCCTTGGTGCGGATTCCGTCGCCTTCGGCCCGCCAGCCCGCGCCGTCCAGGAGCTTGCGGGCGCCCGGCAGGTCGGTGGTCAGATCCGCGCTCAGATCCGTGAAGTCGGCGGTGGAGCCCGCCAGAATGCTCTTGGCCGGCTTGAAGGAGGGGCTGAGGACGGTGTCCACCACCTCGCGGCGGTCGATGATCTTCTGCAGCGCTCGCCGTACGGCGACGTCCTTGGTGAACGGCCGGGACACGTTGACGCCGAAGCTGTAGACGATGCCGGGGTTGCTGCGGGAGAGCACGGTGAAGCCGCTCTGCTTCAGGACCGGTTCCTCCTGGGCCGAGACCCCGAACGTGCCGTCGATCTGTCCTGAGGTGAGGCTCCCGGACCGTACGCCCTGCTCCGGAACGATCTTCAGGGTGACCTTGTCGAGGCGGGCCGCACCCTTGGCCGACCAGGCCGCCGAACCCCAGGCGTATCCGGCCCGCTTCTTCAGGACCACCTCCTGGTTGGGCGTGTACCGGTCGAGGGTGAACGGTCCCGAGCCGGTCACGGCCGCGCACCGCTGCCCCTGGCCGGCGGTGAGACCGGAGGGCGCGAGGATGCCGAGGGTGGTGGTCGAAGTGGCGTGCAGGAACTGGGCGTTGGGCCGGTCGAACTCCACACGCGCGGTGTGCTGGTCGACCACGGTCGTACGCCGGTAGCCGGACAGGTAGTTGTTGCCGAGGATGGCCTTCGCGCCCAGCTTCACCACATCGTCGAAGTTGGCCTTGACGGCCTGCGCGTCGACGGGCTTGCCGTCCGAGAAGGTGGCGTCGGAGCGCAGGTGGAAGGTGAACTGCCGGGCGTCGGGCCGTGCTTCCCAGGATGTGGCCAGCCACGGCAGGGTCTTGCCGGTCTTGGGGTCCTGCCCGGTGAGCGAGTCGACGATCTGACGGGCCGCGGACAGCCCGTCGCTGTTGCCGACCTGGTGCGGGTCGAGGCATTTGGGGTCGGAGCCGAGGGCCAGCACCAGGCTGCCGCCGGACCGGGGCTGGGTGTCCGACGTCCGGCCGTTGGCTGCCGGGTCGGCTGTACAGGCGGTCAGCGCGGCCATCAGCAGTGCTGCCGATACGATTGCGGGGCGGGCGTACCTACGAGTGCTGACGGCAGTGCTCCTTGTCTGGAAAAGCTGTGGATGAGCGCCCGTCGCCGAACCCCGGCAGGAGTCCGACGACAGGTTCCTGCGGTGGTCAGGGCCGGGTGAGCGGAAGCTCCGACAGTGCGTGGAAGATGAATCCGCCCGGCAGGTACTCCGGCTCGAAGCCGTCCCGGAGCCGCAGATCGGGCGCCAGCTCGACCAGCGTCTCCACGGCGATCCTGGCCTCCAGCCGGGCCAGCGCCGCGCCCGCGCAGAAGTGCATGCCCTGGCCGAAACTCAGGTGCTGGGGCAGCCCCGGGCGGTCCAGGCGGAAGACATCGGGGTCGTCGACCCAGTCCGGATCCATCCCGGCGGCGGCGAACATCACCCGAAGCCGGGCCCCGGCCGGGAGCTTCGTGGCGCCGACCGTGACGTCCTCGGTGGTGACCCTCAGCGCGCCCTGGACCGACGAGTCGATCCGCAGCGTCTCCTCCACGGCGGCGCCGATCAGCGCCGGATCGGCGACGACCGACTCCCACAACTCCCGGTTCTTCAGGAGCTGGTGGACGGTGTTGGCGATGAGGTTGGTGGTCGTCTCATGACCTGCGGCGATCATGAAGCGGAGCGCCACCACGGCCTGGTCCTCGGTGCAGACCGGATCCTCGGACCGGCTCGCCCGGGCGAGCCCGGTGGCCAGGTCGTCCGTGGGCCGCTCGACGCGCTGCGCCAGCAGATCACGCAGATACGCCTCGTAGACGGGCACGGTCTGCGCCGCCTGCAACTGCTGCTCCGGCTCCATCGGCACGACCTGGAGGCCCAGCCAGGTGTCGTTCCACAGCTTGACGGTGTCCCGGTCCTCGGCGGGGATGCCGATCAGATCGCAGATCACCGTGTACGGCAGCGGATACGCCAGCTGCTGGAGCAGGTCACCGTGGCCGGCGCCGGCGAGCTCGCCGGCCAGCCGCCGGGAGATCTCCCGGATGCTCGGCTCCAGCCGCCGCAGGCTGCGCGGCGTGAAGTACTCGCTGATCAGATTGCGGAAACGGGTGTGGGCGGGCGGCTCGACGTTGTAGATGGCGTTCTGGAAGAACAGCGAACCGTCCAGGACCTTCTGGCTCTCGGGGCTGAAGGGGTACGACCCCTCCAGGTTGTGCCTGCTGGTGAAGCGGCCGGGATCGCGCAGCACGGCGTCCAGCTCTTCGCGCCCGGTGACGATCCACTCGTCGAAGCCCTCGTGGTGTGCGACGGGCATGTCACGGCGCCCCACCTCGTAGGCGGCATAGGGGCACTTGCGGTACTCGGCCGAGCCCGGGTCGAATATCTCGTGGACCGGGGGGTGCAGCGCTGGCTCCGTCATGCGGTGACTCTCTTTCCCAAGTGCTTGTATTCCGTACGGGGGAGTGGTGGGGCGAGGCAGGGCGGGTGCGTCAGGCCGTGGACTCGCCGAGACCGCTGGGCAGACCGAAGGTGACCGTCTCCGTCGCGACCCGAACCTCCTGGGTACGGACCGGACCCAGGGCCCGCAGGCCCTCGACGATCTCCTCGACCAGGGCGGGCGCGGCGGACGCGCCCGCCGTGACGCCGACGGTGCCGGCGCCCGCGAGGAGGCCGAGCGGTACATCGCCGAGGTCCTCGACCAGCCGCGCCTTCGTGCCCTCCGCCTCCGAACGTTCCACCAGACGAACCGAGTTGGAGGAGTTCGCGGAGCCGACCACCAGGACGAGGTCGGCCTGGGCGGCCACTTCGCGCACGGCGTTCTGACGGTTGGTCGTGGCGTAGCAGATGTCGTCGGAACCCGGACCCCGGATGCCGGGGAAGCGGTCGTGGAGCGCGGCGGCGACCGAGTCCGCCTCATCGGCTCCCAGGGTGGTCTGCATGACGTAGGAGGCGTTCCCCTCGTCGTCGGGGAGCGCCGCCACATCGTCGGCGGTCTGCACCAGCACGGTCTGCTCGGGCGCCTCGCCGATGGTGCCTTCGCTCTCCTCGTGCCCCGCGTGCCCGATGAGGTAGATCCGGTCGCCGCGGGCGGCGTACCGGCGGACCTCCGCGTGCACCTTGGAGACCAACGGGCAGGTGGCGTCGTAGACATCGAGGCCGCGCAGCTCCGCGTCCCGGCGCACCGCGGGCGAGACACCGTGCGCGGAGAAGACGACCGTGGCGCCCTGCGGCACCTCGTCGAGCTCCTCCACGAACACCGCGCCCCGGGCCGCGAGATCCCGCACCACATGGGTGTTGTGCACGATCTCCTTGCGTACGTACACGGGGTGCGGACCGCGGTCGAGCAGTCGCTCCACGATCTCGATGGCCCGGTCGACCCCGGCGCAGAACGACCGCGGCTCGGCCAGCAGGACGGCACGCGGGCCGAGCGCCGCGCGCCAGGCCCCGATCGCGCGGCCGACCGCTCCGTCGGGATCCGCGTCGTCATCGGCGTTCCCGTCGGCGGACCCCGCCGTCAGGACCACCGCGGTCGGCCGGTCGGGCCGCGCGGCACGGAGCGCCGCCGCCACCACCGGCTCGTCCAGCGGGACACCGAGGTCCGCGAGTGTTCCGGCCCGCACCCTGCGGCCGGCCCTGCGCAGCTCACCGGTGAGCAGCGGGGCGGACGCACAGGTCGCCGCGGAGAACTCGGTGGCCACCAGCACGTCACCCGGCCGCACATCGGGGTGCGACGACGCGACCGTACCGGTCACCACCAGCGGCGCGGCGGCGGAACCGGCCGCCGTCCGCGCCGTCACGTCCTTCGTCTCGTCGTTCGCCACGTCCTTCGTCACGGAAACCGCCTCCTGTCTCGTGCTCGCATCGGATCGGGACGCGGCACACATTAGGCAGCGCCGCGCGGACCCGTCATCGGACCGTCCCGCCCGGCGGGACGGCCATTCGCCAACGACCCGGCCGAGGACCTGCAATGCCTCTACGCGCCGCGGCCGGCGCAGTTCCGCCCGGCGGAAGGAGCGGAAGGAACCCCATGACTGTCCTGGAGAACATCCACGGTCCGCACGACCTTCGAGCGCTGTCCCCGAACGCCCTGCGCCGTCTCGGCGCGGAGATACGCGAACTTCTCATCGAGTCGGTGAGCAGCACCGGCGGCCACCTCGGCCCCAACCTCGGCGTCGTCGAGCTGACCATCGCCCTGCACTGCGAGTTCGACTCGCCCCATGACCGCATCGTCTTCGACACCGGCCATCAGACCTACGTCCACAAGATCCTGACCGGACGCGCGGGCGGCTTCGACCGGCTGCGTCGCCGCGGCGGGCTGTCCGGCTACCCGGCCCGCGAGGAGTCGCCGCACGACCTGGTGGAGAACTCCCACGCCTCCACGGCGGTCAGCTACGCGGACGGCCTGAGCAAGGCCCACATGCTGAACGGCGAATCCGACCGCCAGGCCGTGGCGGTGATCGGCGACGGGGCCCTGACCGGCGGCATGGCCTGGGAGGCGCTCAACAGCGTCGCCGCGGGCAACCGGCCGAACGTGGTCGTCGTCGTCAACGACAACGGCCGCTCCTACGCCCCGACCGTCGGCGGTCTCGCCGAGCACCTCGACGTGCTGCGCACGGCCTCGACGTACGACAACATCCTCGAACAGGGCGGCCGGATCCTGCGCGGCATCCCCGCCATCGGCGACCTCGCCTACCGCGGGCTGCACGGCGCGAAGGCCGGGCTGAAGGACTTCACCACACCGCAGTCGCTGTTCACCGGACTCGGCCTGAAGTACCTCGGCCCCGTCGACGGGCACGACCTGGCGGCGGTACGGCGTGCGCTGCGCAACGCCCGCAGGTACCAGGGCCCCGTCCTGGTGCACGTCGTGACGCGCAAGGGCGCCGGATACGCCCCGGCCGAGAGCGACGAGGCGGACCGCTTCCACGGCATCGGCGTGCACGACCCGAAGACCGGCCGGCCGCTGCCCGCCCCGGCCAAGGTGTCGTGGACCTCGGTGTTCGGCGAGGAACTGGCCCGGGCGGGCGAGGAGCGCGAGGAGATCGTGGCGATCACCGCCGCGATGCTCAGGCCGACCGGCCTCGACCGGTTCGCCGCGGCACACCCGGACCGGGTCTTCGACGTCGGTATCGCCGAACAGCACGCCGTCACCTCGGCCGTGGGCCTCGCCATGGGCGGGAAGCACCCGGTGGTCGCCGTGTACGCCACGTTCCTGAACCGGGCCTTCGACCAACTGCTCCTGGACGCGGCGCTGCACGGCGCGGGCGTCACGATCGCCCTGGACCGGGCCGGCGTCACCGGCGACGACGGACCGTCCCACAACGGCGTATGGGATCTTGCCGTGCTCCAGGTGGTGCCGGGGCTGCGGATCGCGGCGCCGCGCGACGCCGCGACACTCCGTGCCGAACTGCGGGAGGCGCTCGACGTCGCGGACGCGCCGACCGTGGTCCGCTTCCCCAAGGGCGCGGTACCGGCGGACATTCCGGCGGTCGGGCGGCGCGGCGGGACGGACATCCTGGCCGAACCGGCCGCCGCACGCACCGACTCCACCGACTCCGGTGAGTCCGCAGCGCGCCTCCACGACGTCCTGCTCGTCGCGGTCGGTGCCATGGCGCCTCTCTGCCTCGCGGCGGCCGGGCTGCTCACCGAGGTGGGCCTCACCGTGACCGTGGCCGACCCGCGCTGGGTCAAACCGGTCGACAGCTCCCTGGTGTCCCTCGCCGCCGAGCACCGGCTGGTGGCCACGGTCGAGGACGGCAGCAGGGCCGGGGGAGTCGGTTCCGCCATCGCCCAGGCGCTGCGCGACGCCGACGTGGACGTACCGCTGCGGGACTTCGGAACGCCGGCCCGCTTCCTGAACCACGGAACACGCCAGGAGGTCCTGGAGGAGTCGGGACTCACGGCCGAACAGCTCGCCGCCGCGGTGGAGAAGGCCTGCCGACGGCTTCCGGCCGACGCACCGCACCTCACGGAACGGAGTTCGCACTCATGACGGTCGCCCTCGGCCTGCCCTCACTGCCGCCCCAGCCCCTCGCCACCCGCCGCCGCTCCCGGCAGATCATGGTCGGGAAGGTCCCGGTGGGCGGCGACGCACCCGTATCGGTGCAGTCGATGACCACCACCCTGACCTCCGACATCAACGCCACCCTCCAGCAGATCGCCGAACTGACCGCGGCGGGCTGCCAGATCGTCCGGGTCGCCTGCCCGTCCCAGGACGACGCGGACGCCCTGCCCGCCATCGCGCGCAAGTCGCAGATCCCGGTGATCGCCGACATCCACTTCCAGCCGAAGTACGTCTTCGCGGCGATCGACGCCGGCTGCGCCGCGGTGCGGGTGAACCCCGGCAACATCCGGCAGTTCGACGACAAGGTGCGCGAGATCGCACGGGCCGCGTCGGGTGCGGGTGTCCCGATCCGGATCGGTGTCAACGCCGGTTCGCTGGACCGGCGGCTGCTCGCCAAGTACGGCAAGGCCACCCCCGAGGCGCTGGTGGAGTCCGCGCTGTGGGAGTGCTCGCTCTTCGAGGAGCACGGCTTCGGCGACATCAAGATCTCGGTGAAGCACAACGACCCGGTGGTGATGGTCAACGCCTACCGGCAGCTCGCCGCCGTCTGTGACTATCCGCTGCACCTGGGGGTGACCGAGGCCGGTCCCGCGTTCCAGGGCACCATCAAGTCCGCCGTCGCCTTCGGGGCCCTGCTGAGCGAGGGCATCGGGGACACCATCCGGGTCTCCCTGAGCGCGCCGCCCGCCGAGGAGGTCAAGGTCGGGACCCAGATCCTGCAGTCCCTCGGTCTGCGGCAGCGCGCTCTGGAGATCGTCTCGTGCCCGTCCTGCGGCCGGGCCCAGGTGGACGTCTACAAGCTGGCCGACCAGGTCACCGCCGGCCTGGACGGCATGAAGGTACCCCTGCGGGTCGCGGTGATGGGCTGTGTGGTCAACGGCCCCGGTGAGGCGCGGGAGGCCGATCTGGGAGTGGCGTCGGGCAACGGCAAGGGACAGATCTTCGTCAGGGGCGAGATCATCAGGACCGTCCCCGAGTCGAAGATCGTGGAGACCCTGATCGAGGAGGCCATGAAACTCGCCGAACAGCTGGAGGAGGACGGCGCGGAGCCCGGCGAACCGACGGTCTTCGCCGGGGCCTGAGGGCTGTCCCGCCGCCCTTACCGGCAGACGGGACCGATGACCCCACCGGCCGCCAGCTCCCGGGCCGCGGCGTGCGCGGCCCGGCGGAGCTGGCGCGAAGCCGCCTGCACGTCGACGGTGTGCGAGGGACCGGCGACGGCGATGACCGCGGCCACGGTGCGCGCGGAGTCCCAGACCGGGATGGCGAGACTGGTCACGTTCCGGGTGGGGCCGCCGAGATTGACGGCGATCCCGTCGCGTCGTATGCGTGCCAGTTCGGCGCGCAGCCGCGCGGGCAGCTCGTCACCGGTCTCGTCCGAGTGGGCGGCCAGGACCTTGCCCATCGCCGTCGTGTGGCGCGGGAGCACCGAGCCGGTCCTGATCGGGAGCGGCAACCCCCGGTGCCCGTGCAGGTGTTCGAGGCAGAGCACCCCGTGTTCGTGCTCCACTCCGAGGTGGACGGCGAGCCCGGTGGCCTGGAAGAGGTCGAGGAGATGCGGCAGCAGGAGGTCTCTGAGTGCCAGGGCCCGGCCGCCGGACGCCTGACGGGCGAGGTTCAGCATGCGCGGGCCGAGCCGGTATCCGGCGGCCTGCCGGTCCGCGAGCCGTAGGTCGGCCAGGACGCCGAGGAGCCGGTGCACCGTCGACTTCGGCAGCCCGGTGTTCCGCGCCACCTCCGACGCGCCGATCCAGTCGCCGTCCACGGGGAGCGCGCCGAGGACGAGGTAGGACTTCTCCACCACGTTCCTCGCCGCCGCCGGCTCCTGCTGTGCCGCTTTCCGCCCCGCTTCGGGGCAGCGGGGTCCGGCCCCGGCTTTTCGTATGGTCGTCGCAGTACCACGGTCGAACATGTGAATCCCCCTGTTATGTGCTGTGTGTACGGCGTCTCAGTGCGAGCGGTCGGCGACGAACCGTGCCAGGCCCGTCAGTTCGGCCGCGGCGGTGAGGTCCACTGCCGTGGCCCCGATGACCTCCAGGGCCTGTCGCAGATGCCCGTCGGACTGCTCCGCGCCGAAGGTCCGGCCGCCGGCGCGGGCGATCAGGTCGGCGGCACGCCGCAGGTCGAGGTCCCGCTCCGGTGCGTCGGGCGCGGTGTCCAGGAGGCGCCCGAGGAGTTCCGCGTGTGTCCCGTTCTCGACGGTGGCCGCGAAGACCACCGGCAGCGACTTCTTGCGCCGCCGCAGATCGCTGAAGACCGGCTTCCCGGTGACCGAAGGGTCGCCCCAGATGCCGAGCAGATCGTCGATCGCCTGGAAGGCCAGGCCCAGGTGCCTGCCCGCCGTGGACATCGCGGCGGCGGCATCGGATCCGCCGCCGCCGAGCAGGGCGCCGAGTCCGGCGGCGCAGGCGAGCAGGGACCCGGTCTTGTCGGCGGCCATCGTGGTGTACTCGTCCACGGTCACCGCGTGCGGGCCCGCCCACGGGCGGCCCTCGAAGGAGATGTCGGCCGCCTGCCCCTCGACCAGTTCGACCAGCGCGGCGGACAGCATGGCCGTCGCGCCCTCGGCCGTGGACCCGATGGTGCCGAGGGCGAGTGCCAGCAGTGCGTCGCCCGCCAGGACCGCGGGCCCCACACCGAACGCCTTCCACAAGGTGTCCTGGTGCCGTCTGCGCTCGTCGCCGTCGATGATGTCGTCGTGCACCAGCGAGAAGGCGTGCACGAGTTCGACCGCGACCGCCCCGGCCACCGCGTCCGCGGCGGATCCTCCGACGGCCTCGGCACAGAGCACCGCGAGGGCGGGCCGCAGCCCCTTGCCACCGCCCCCGCCCCGGCGCACACCGTCGACGTCGCACCAGCCGAACGCGAACGACGCCATCCGCCCCACGCTCGGGTGCAACCGGCCGACCGCGTCGTGCAGTGCGGGCTGCACGAGGTCGCGGCATCTCTCCAGGGACTCCAGCGCGTCAGGCAGGGCTGGCCCCGTCAGGCGCATCTGATCCGCCATGGCGTACGGGGCCCCCTTCATGCTGTGCGGGACGGCGCGAGGCCGGCCCGGACGGAGATCTGTCGCCCGGCGAGATCCATTCGAATCCAGCCATTCGAAGTGATTCCGTTCCGTGGGGACTTCGAGGGGTAGGCGGAGGGGAGCAGTCGCGGGAACTCGGGGTAGAACAGGAAACGGGAATATGGTGACATGACCAGCCTTCCTCGATCGCACAACCCTTCGAATGTTCCGTCACTGAACAGGTCAGGGTCAATGACTTCCGGACGGGTTGGCCTATACCGGCAACGTGACGAGAGAGACATTAAAGAGTTCGCAAAACAGCGCTGATTTCACCCGTTAATGGTCTCACCTTCCTCACCTCGGACGATTGATGATTCGGCCGACGCGACCCGCGTCGGGAACGAGGCAGTGTCTATGTGGCAGAAATTTATGTTGCAAGCGCGAAACATTTGATTCATGTGGGCCGAAAAAGTTGCAGCACGTTTCGGCCATTTACTTTTCCGCCTGGAAACACAAAAAGGCCCGACAGCTCAGCTGTCGGGCCTTTTTGTGTTCCTACTGTGAAGCTATGCGCGCGGCTTCGTCTTGATCAGTGTGGCCACCAGGATCAAAGCCACCACGACGAATCCACTGCCGACGAGGAGCGCGTTCCCGATTCCGTCGGCCATCGCGGTCGTGGCCGCCGGACCGGTCGTGGCGTCATCGGCCCTGGCGCCGTACACGGTGACGAGCACGGCGAGCCCGAGGGCGCCGCCGATCTGCTGCATCGTCTGCAGGATGCCGGCCGCCACGCCGGAGTCGCGCGGTGCGACTCCGCCGAGGATCAGCGCGGTCAGCGGCATGAGGAAGGTGCCGATACCGACGCCGACCAGGACCAACGGCAGCAGCAGCCCGGCCGCGTACGAGGTGCCGGCGTCGAGCGAGGAGAGCCAGAGCACCCCGGCGAGGATCAGTACGAGCCCGGCGAGGATGAGCCGGCGGGGGCCGAACTTGGGGAGCAGCTTCGGGGTGGCCCGGGACATGGCGAACATGGCCAGACCCATCGGGAGGAACCCGAGTCCCGCCTTCAGCGCACTGAATCCGAGAACTTCCTGAAGGAATTGCGGAACGAAATAGAACACGCTGAAATTGCAGGCGAGCACCAACAGCATGACCGCATATCCGGCACCACGGAGACGGCTGGCAAGCAGCCGCATCGGCATGATGGGATTCTTGATGCGGAACTGTGTGACGAGGAAGCCGGCCAGGAGGACGAAAGCGGCCACGAGCGACCCGATGGCCACCGCGTCGGACCAACCCTCGGACTCGCCCCGGATCAGTCCGTACACGAGTGCGGTGAGACCCACGGTCGCGGTGAATGCCCCCACCACGTCGACACGCCCGGGGTGCTTGGCGGGCGAAGTGATGAATTTCGGTGTGAGGACGACCGCTGCGATACCGATCGGCACATTGATGAAGAGGACCCAGCGCCAGGAAGCCCATTCGGTCAGGATGCCGCTGAGGATCATTCCCAGCGCCATACCGAGGCCCGCCAGGGTCGAATAGACGGCAAGAGCCTTGTTCCGCGCGTTTCCCTCTTCGAAGTTCGTGATGAGCAGGGACATCGCACCTGGCGCCGCGAATGCCGCACCGACGCCCTGCACCGCACGGGCGGCGAGCAGCTGCCAGTCGTTCACGGCGAACCCGCCGAGCAGCGAGCAGACGGTGAACAGGAGGATGCCCGCCACGAAGGTGTTGCGGCGCCCGAAGATGTCACCGAGCCGGCCGCCGAAGAGCAGCAGGCCTCCGTAGGCGAGCACGTAGGCGTTGAGGACCCAGGAGAGACCGGTGGCCGAGAAGCCCAGGTCGGCCTGGATCTGCGGGAGTGCGACGGTCATGGCGGTGGTGTCGACGACCACCATCATCTGACAGGACACGATGATGGCGAGGATGATGCCGGGGTGCCGCGCCACCTGCCCGGCGGCACCCGCCACCGCAGTGGAGGGAGTCGTGGAGGAAGTCAACTCTGTTTCCTATTCGGTCTGTTGCGCTCCGAGTGACGGTGCGGACGGGGTCAGGATCCACCGCCACCCTCGTGCACCGTAGATCTCTACTGGTTGGCTACGAACCAAAAGAGAGTAACACTTGAACGGGGAGCTGTGGGGGGTGCGGTGCGGAGTGGCCCGGACTCGTCGCGGCGGGGGGAGCGCTCCGCCGCCGGAACCCGCGGAAGAGTTACTCTCTTCGAGTACGTGCAGACTCGGCAGCGTGCGGGACACCCGGAGGTGAGAGGCATGGCGGCCATGGCCACGGCGCGACAGAGCGCCAAGGAGGGCGCGGCGGACGACGCCTTCGTGAAGGACTGTCCGACCGGTCAGCTGCTCGCGCGGGTCAGTGACAAATGGGTCAATCTGGTGGTCAACGCGCTCGGTGAGCAGTCACCGATGCGCTACAGCGATCTGGGCCGCAAGATCCCCGGCGTGAGCCAGAAGATGCTCACCCAGACCCTGCGCTCACTGGAGCGCGACGGCATCGTGACGCGCACGGTCACGCCGTCGGTCCCGGTGCGCGTCGACTACGAGCTCACCGGGCTGGGCCACAGCCTGTGCTGTCTGCTCGCCGCCGTGAAGAACTGGGCGTCGAGTCACGTCGACGAGGTCGAAGGGGCCAGGGAGCGGTTCGACCTGGCGCAAGAGGCCCTCTGAGTTCATCCCTCGCTCACCCGGATGCGCTGCCACTTCGCGAACGCGTGCACAGCGGGCGCCAGTTGGGGAGCGGTGCCGAGCGGGGCAAGCCTGCGCGCGCGAACGACGACCGTGTCTCGGTAGGTGCTGTCGACCCAGGCAGGGTACGTGAAACCGATGGGTGTCTGTGGCACGGCATCGAGGTGGACGGTCAGGTCCGTCCATTCGGTGTGGTGTGTCAGTTCCAGAGCCCGGATCTCGTGCCAGGGCATGACCACGAGGTTCTTCGGCGTACCCAGTCCGATTCCGCGGCTGTTGAGGGTGAGGCTGTCCTTCGCCGTGCCGAGCAGTCCCAGGACCCTGAGGGCGACCGCGAGGGCGGCGATCGCGAGGGTCACCGCCACCACGCCGAGCTCGGGGGCGTACATGCCGGTCAGTACGGTTCCGGCGACGAGGCCGGCCGCGACGAGCGCGTTGCGCAGGATCTGCAGGAGCCAGACGCGCCTGCCGACGAGGTACACGGCAAGGGGAGGCGAGGGGCTCTCCGCCGCCGCTGCCGGTGTACGTGGCCGCGGTGGAGCCGCGGGAGGGGGCGGCCCGTCGTCCGTCACCGTGGCGTCGTGCGCCGTTCCGGCCCCCTCCTGCGCCCTGCACAGGTCGAGCAGTTCGCGTGGGGCAGGGCGCCGGAGAGGATCCTTGCGGAGGCAGGCGAGGACCAGGGGCCGAAGTGGGGGCGGCACCGCGGAGACGTCGGGGTCCTCGTGCACCACCCGATACATCAGCCCCGCGGGCGAGCCGTGGCCGAACGCGCTGCCGCCGGACGCCGCGACGAGCACCGAACCGAGAGCGAACACGTCGCTCGCTCCCGTGACCGCGTGTCCGAGAGCCTGCTCCGGCGAGTGGTACCCCGCCGTGCCGACCACCGCGCCGTCGGTCGTCAGCCTGGACTCCGCCACGGCCCGGGCGACCCCGAAGTCCAGGACGCGGGGGCCGTCGGACGCCAGGACGATGTTGGCGGGCTTCAGATCGCGGTGTACGAGGCCGTGGCCGTGGATCGCCCGGAGCGCCTCGGCCAGCACGGCGGCGAGCTGCCACAGCTCCGCTTCGGCGAGTTGCCCGCGCCGGGCGATCTCCGCCTGCAGCGTCGGTCCCTCGACATACGCGCTGGCCATCCACGGCTGCGGGGCGTCGGGATCGGCGTCCACCACCGCCGCCGTATGGAAGCCGCCGACCGTACGGGCGGCCTCGACCTCTTGGCGGAAGCGTTCTCTGAAGCGGGGGTCGGCGGCGTACTCGGGCCGGACGACCTTGATGGCCACGAGCCTTCCGGACAGCGAGCGGGCCAGGTAGACGGAGCCCATGCCGCCGCTGCCCAGCAGGCGCAGGACCGTGTACTCGCCGATCTGCTCCACGGCCGCCCAACCCCTGCTTCGTCTCGCGCCGCACAAGCCCCGGCGGACCGCACCCGGCATGAGCGCACACGCGAGTGCCCACCCGTGCGTCTCCACGTCCTGCGCCATGATCGGGAACCCCGCGCCGTCTGTCGAGCCCCGATCCGGTCAATGTGGCCGGGAGAGGCGCTCCGGCCCGTTCCTGCTCCTCGACACGGACAAGTACCGGGTGAAGTGACGGGTTTCGAGAAGCGCGACGCGACCGGGCCACCGTCAAGTGCGACATCCGCCGGCAGGCGCTGACATGATCGAGCCGCGGCCGGAAAGGTTCGCCTCCTCCGGCCGCAGTCCGGTTCACCTTGACTGGGGGCAATGGGCGGCTGACCGAGGGGGCGGTTCGCCGTCGGCGGCGGAGAGCCGTCAGCGGGCGGCGAGCAGGCCGTCCACCAGCGCTCGGAGCCCGTCCAGGTAGGTGTCCTCACCGGTCAGGGCGGCCCAGCGGTCCGCGACCTGTGCCAGCCGGGGCAGCGCGCCCGGATCGAGACTGCCGAAGACCTGTTCCCGGTAGGTCCCCCGGTCGTCGTCCGCGCGCCGCCGGGCCGCCGTCGCCCGGACCACGATCTCGCCGGCGGTGTAGTACCAGATCGCGCGGTAGCCGTGCACGGCCCGCTCGGGGGACAGCCCGCACTCGACGAGGCCGTCGACGATCTCCTCGACGAACCACAGCGCGGACGCCGACATCAGGTCATCGGCCGTCAGCACCTCCACGATCCAGGGGCAGGCGGCGAGCGCTTCGTGGATCGCGGCGGCGGCGCCGACGACCCGCTCACGAGGGTTAGCGGGCGGTTCGGGCCGGCGCAGCGCCTGCGCGGCGTAGTCGTTCAGCAGCAGGACGAGCAGTTCTTCCTTGTTGCCGACGTGGTGGTACAGCGCCATCGGCGTACTGCCGATCTCCTTGGCCAGCCGCCGCATGGTCAGCCGGTCCACACCTTCCTCGGTCACGATCCGGCGGGCCGTCCCGATGACCTCCTCGCGGGAGATACGGGGAGGTCGGCCAGGGGTCTTGCGCGGTGCGGATGGCTGCGGCATGTCCCCATCATTCCCCAGCTCTCGACAACGGCGACCCTCCGGCGCTAATTTCTATACATGTATAAAAACTCACGGGGCAGACCGGGAGTGGTGCTGGCGGCCGCTGCCGTCGCCCAGTTCGTCTTCGCCCTGGACATGTCGGTCGTCAACGTCGCGCTGCCCGCGATCCGCACCGCCCTGGGATTCGCGCCGCTCGACCTGTCGTGGGTGGTGCACGTCTACGCGCTCACCTTCGGCGGACTCCTGCTCCTGGGAGGCCGCGCCTGTGACCTGTACGGTCACCGCCGGCTCTTCGTGGGGGGCCTGGCCGTCTTCGGGCTCTGCTCGCTGGCGGGCGGGCTGGCCCAGGAGCCCTGGCAGCTGATCGCCGCCCGCGCCGGCCAGGGGCTGGGTGCCGCCGCGGCCGCCCCGGCCGCGCTGGGCATGCTCACGACGACGTTCTCCGAGGGGCCGCGGCGTGTCCGGGCGCTCGGCGTGTGGAGTGCGGTGAACGCCGCCGGGGGAGCGCTGGGCGTACTGGCAGGTGGCCTCCTGACCGAGTACGCGGGGTGGCGCTGGGTCATGCTGGTCAACCTGCCCATCGTGGCCGCTGCCCTCGCGCTGGTGCCGGCAGGCGTGACCGCCGCGGCACAGCCCGGCGGGCGCGCGAGGCCGGACGTGCTCGGCGCCGTCCTGGCGACCGGCGGAGTCGGGCTGCTGGTGTTCGGCGTCGTCCGCACCGACGCCCGGGGCTGGGGATCCCCGGCCACCCTGGCGACCCTCGCCGCCGCGGCCGCGCTCCTGGCCGCCTTCACGTTCACCGAATCCAGGGCCTCCTCGCCGCTGCTGCGCCTGGGCCTGTTGCGCAGCCGCTGGGTGGCCGGGGCCAACGTGCTGGTCTTCCTGGCCGCGGCAGGCCAGTTCACGGCGTTCTACTTCGTGTCCCTGTACATGCAGCAGGTCCTGGGCATGAGTGCCGCCGCCACCGGCGCCGCGTTCCTGCCGTTCTCGGTGAGCCTGGTCACGGGCACCGTCATCGCGACCCGCGTCACCACGGCACGCAGCCCCCGGGCCGCCCTGGTGCCCGGCGCCCTGCTGGCCGCCGCCGGCCTGGGCTGGCTGGCCCTCATCAGCCCCGGCGGCAGCTTCCTCACCGACGTGCTCGGCCCCTGCGTCGTCTCCGGCGTCGGCGTCGGACTGGTCCTGGCCCCGGTCGCGGCCGCCGCGACCACCGGTGTCGCCTCCCGCGAGGCCGGCATGGCCTCCGGCCTCTTCAACAGCTCCCGCCAACTCGGCGGCTGCGTCGGCCTGGCCGCCCTGGCCACCGTCGCCGCACTCCGTACCGGCACGGCCACCGGCCCCGCCGCCCTCAACGACGGCTACGCCCTGGGCCTCGCCGTCACGGCCGGCCTCTTCGTGCTCGCCGCAGCCGTGGCGATCGTGGTCCTGCCCCGGCACCGGCCCGCCCCGCCCGGCCCGCAGCCGGCCGCCCCCGCACAGAACCGACTGGAAGGAACCCCTTCATGACGACGATCCCCATCGACCTGTTCGCCTCCGCGCTACAGTTCCGCCCCGACGGCGGTGTCCGGGCCGCCGGCCGGCAGATGACGAGCAGCGACCCCGGCACCTGGCAGATCGCGACCTTCCACGTGGAGACCGACGCCGACGTCCACGGCGACCACTGGGAGATGCACCCGGAGGCCGAGGAAGCGGTGTGCTGCCTGACCGGCGCAGCGCGCATCCACTTCCGTGCCACCACGCCCGGCGGTGCCGAGGACATGGTGCGGTTACTGCCGGGCAGCGCGGTGATCGTCCCCCGCGGCCGCTGGCACCGCCTGGAGCTGGACGCCCCCAGCGACCTGATGTCGGTCACCCTGCGCCACGGCACCCGCCTCGAAAAGCGCACCTACACGCACTGAAGCGGTGGTGGCCCGGCAGATCCGCTGCCGGGCCACCACGCATGCCCTGACGCGAGAGGCGACGTCAGGCGAACCGGGCCGACACGCCTCCGTCGACGGCCCAGTCCGCGCCGGTCACGAAGCCCGCCGCGTCGGACAGCAGGAAGGCGACCACGGACGCGACCTGTTCCGGGGTTGCTGAACCCGCGCTGGACACGGCGACAGTGCATCGAGCAGGAGCGGCGGTCGCCTGACTGTGCCGCTGGGCCCTCGGAGAGGAGCGTCCGTGAGGGTACGTCAGAGCGGCCGGGGTGTACCCGACCCGCGGGCACCGTGGAACGAAGTCAGGCCGCGGCTATGGCTGGGCGGGCACTTCTGGGCCCGCCCTGACGGTGAGGGGCAGGCTGTGGTGGTCGGCGCTGAATTCGATCTGGTCATCAGACTGTTCGCCCGGCCGGGCCACGGACCGAACCCGGGCATCGACCATCTGATCAGTGAGATTCCAGACGGCCCGCCCACGGCTGAACAGCTTCACTCCACCTGGACCCAACACCCAACCCACAACAGGAGATCCGAAGACTGCGCCTGATCGGCGGGCGCGTGCGTTAGCGATCTCCCGCATCTCGTGGGCGCCCCCCGTGGCCGCTGACCGAGCGGTGTCGGTCCTTCCGCACGGTGATCATCAGCTTCCGCCCCGCCACCACACCATCAGGCGACAGCAAGACCACTCAAAGCCGCACGAACCGCCCACTCGGAGCCGCTCTACGGCCGGGGCAGCACTGGACTGCTGGCGCCCAGGTCCGGTGTCGGTTCCGGGGCGGGCTGTGGCCTGGCCAGGGTGGTGCAGCGGGCCCAGATCAGAAGGGTGAGGGGGTAGACGGCGTAGCCGATGCGGGTCGCCGGAGACAGCAGGATGGCGATGGTGAGGCCGAGCGCGAGCCGATGGGCGGCGGCCGCCGTGGTCTTCGGCGGCTGAACGATGAGCGACATGGCTACGGCAATGGCACCGATGCCTATCAGAGCCACGGCGATGGTCTTTCCGTGGGGCAGCACGGCAGACAGGAGGGCGCCCAGGAGCGGGCTGGCGGCGGTCGAGGCGGTATCGCTCAGTCCGAAGGGGTAGAGCACCGCGTTGTCGACGAAGGCATGTGGATCGGTCAGGAGCGGCGGCACGACCGCCAACGCCGCCACTGCGACCGCCACCGCAGCCGCGGTCCTGGCCGCGCGTGATCCCTTGGTCGCGGCCAGGAGGACGACGATGACCGGTATGGCCGGCCACGCGGTCCACTTGAGAATGGCTGCCGCTCCCAGTGCCAGACCCGCACCCATGGAACGGCCCCGGTGTGCGTATGCCAAGGCCAGAAGAACGAAGGCCACGACCACGGGATCAACTCCGCCTATGGCCAGCGGCAGTGCCACCACGGGGCAGGCCGCTATCCACGCCGCCCCCGTCACCGCCGTGCGTCGGGCCTGCGGCCGGCCCTTGACCAGTACGGCCACGGCAGCGGCCAGCGCGGCAACGAACCCGGCCAGGCTCCACAGGCGGGCGCTGGAGAACATTCCTGCGCCGAACAGCGCGTGGGGGAGCCCGAAGAGGGCCATGCCGGGCAGGTAGGGGTTGAAGTCACGTACCGCGACCGGATGCGAGAGGTAGGGGGTGCCGGTCTCCAGGAAGTGCTGGGCGGACCGCTCGACGACGCCGACCTCCATCTGCTGCAGGCCCACGGCGGTCAGCCATACCAGCGGAACGGCCAGCGCGCCGACGACGCCGATCAGGGCCACCACGCGAGACCACTGGACACGGGAACCCAGTGACACCAGTGCGGCACAGGCATAGGCGCCAGCAGCGGCAAGTCCCCACCGGTGCTGCGATGTGTTCGATGCGGAGGCAAGTCCCACACCCAGGGCCGTCAAGGAGCTCGCTGCCAATGCCCACACGTCCCACCGGCGGACAGCCGTGCTGGAGCGGCGACCCGGACGTTCACCGGAAGCATCTGAGAATCGTGATATGTGCATGTAAAGGGGCCTTGGCTAGGAAGTCGTCTGCACAAGCGAACAGACGCGCGGCGACCGGGTGGATGCGCCGGCGAACCGGGCGCCCGCTGTCGGGTGGCCGGGCTGGCGCCCTGTGCAACGTGACGCGCGTTTCAGCGCATGCTGATCCGCGCCCTGGCGTCTTTCCCCTGTACGAGAAGCGCACAGGACCGCGCCCGACACACCTCATCCAATCCAGTGCAGGTCGGGGGGACCAGGAAGTTCGACCGGTGGTTGGAGCGGCCCGCATACTTCTGCCGGTGAGTACTACCAGTAGGTACGCCGTTCCGGCCGGGCCTCGCGGACCAGGAGGACCACAGCTGTGAGCGACAACAAGTTCGGCGAGCTGCTGCACGCACTGCGCACGGGAGCGGGCACCAGCCAGGAGCGGCTGGCGCAGCGGGCGGGCGTCAGTGTGCGGGCGCTGTCGGACATGGAGCGCGGGCGGACGCGAGGGCCGCGGCAGCGCACGGTGGAGGCTTTGGTGGCGGCCTTGGGAGTGGATGGCGTTGTGGGCCATGAGCTCGAGGAAGCCGCCCGTTCGGGTCGTCCGCGGACCGTGGGCGGGGCGGGGCCCAGGTCGGCCGCCGGGAGAGGGCCAGGGGCGGGGTCGGCGGCTGTGCACGGGCTGGCGTTGCCGCGTGATCTTTGTGACTTCACCGCCCGCGGCCCTGCCCTGGCCGGGCTGCGGGGCCTGGCCGAGGACCTCGCTCCCGCCCGACCGCCGGTCGCCGTGATCTGCGGCCAACCCGGGCTGGGCAAGACCGCCTTCGCCGTGCACGCCGCCCATACTCTGGCGCCGAGTTTCCCGGACGGGCAGTACGCCGTCGATCTGCGCGGCATGGACCCGGAGCCCACACCGCCGCGCGAGGTGCTCGCCCGGCTTCTTTACGCGCTCGGTGTGGCCGAGACCGCTGTCCCGGCCGCCACCGACGAGCGCAGCGGTCTGCTGCGCTCGGTGCTGCGCGAGCGCCGGGTGCTGCTCCTTCTGGACAACGCCGCCGACGAGGACCAGGTCCGCCCCCTGCTGCCCGGCCACGGCGCCTGTCTGACCCTGGTCACCAGCCGCCGCTCGCTGGCCGGCCTGGAAGCCGTCCACCGCACGGAGCTGTCGCTGCTGCGCCGGGAGGAAGCGGTCGAACTCCTTACCCGCGTCATCGGGCCGGAGCGGGTCGAGCGGGAGGCACAGGCCGCCCGCGACCTCGCGGAACTCTGCGGGTACCTGCCCTTGGCCATGCGCATCGCCGCCCAGCGCCTGGCCTCCCGGCCCGGCGAGACCCTGGCCAAACTCGTTACCCAGCTCACCGCTCACGGGGACCGCCTGGACACCCTGCGGGCAGGCTCCCTGCAGATACGGTCCGCCTTCACCTTGTCCTACGCTCAGCTCAGCCCGGCCGCCCGCACCGTCTTCCGCCGCGCCTCACTCGCCTGCGGCCCCGACTTCAGCCCCACCACCGCAGCCCTCCTGGCAGGCATACCCCCACGCCAGGCCGCGCGCTGCATCGAACGGCTGACCGACGCCGGACTGCTCCAGCCCCACTCCACCGCCGACCGCTACAGCTTCCACGACCTCCTGCGCCTGTTCGCCGCCGAGCAACTGGTCGAGGATGACGATCCCACCGAGACCGCCGCTGCCCAGGACCGGGCCGCCCGCTGGATCCTGCGCCGGGCCACCGCCGCCGCACTGCGCTTCGATGCCGACCGCCACCAGGACGCGCCCGAAGGCGACCCCGACCTGGCCACCGCGCCCAGCGGCCACGAGCAAGCCCGGATCTGGCTGGAAGCCGAGCGGCCCCAGTGGCTCGCGGCCCTGGGCCAGGCCCAGGCGGCAGGCCGGCACCAGCAGGTCATCGACGCCGCCGAAGCGATGCACTGGTTTTCCGACATCACCGCGCACTGGGAGCTGTGGGCGGAGGTGTTCCAGCGCGCCGTTGACTCAGCCCGCGCGCTCGGCAGCAGGCGCGACGAGGCCGTCCACCTCAACTACCTCGCCTGGACCTACAACTTCTGCCTCAACGACTACCCCGCCGCCCTGGCCGCCGCACAAGCCGCCCTGGCCGCGGCATACGAGGCCGCAGACCAGCTCCAAACGGGATGGGCCCTGGGCTACGCGGCAGGAGCACTCCGTCGGCTCGGACGGATCGACGAATCCATTGTCCGGCTGCACGAAGCAGCCGCCCACCTCAGGAACCACACAGATCCGCAAGTCCGCCTCGCCGAACTCACCATTCTCAATACCCTGGGCCAGCACCTGCGCTACGCCAACCGTACGGACGAGGCCCTGGTCATCCACCGGCGCAGCGAAGCCCTCTGCCTCGCCGGCGTGCCGGGGAAGCCGCACGACCTCATCGCCACATATCTGGCGCAGACCCGCCATAACCTCGGCAGTGACCTCATGGCCCTGGGGCGATGGGTCCAGGCCGAATCCCCTTTGCGTGCCGCCTTGGCCCACTTCGAGGCAGGCCGGATGCCTGCCTGGAGCGAACCCGTCCGCCTCGACCTCGGCATTACCCTGCGCCACCTCAACCGCCACCACGAGGCCCGCGCGACGTTGACCACGGCCCACCGCACCCTCGTCGGGCTGAACAACCCCCGCCGGCGCGAAGCCGCCGACGAACTGTGCCAAGTCACCGCAGGGTTCGCCATCGCCGGCCAGACGACGGGCTGAGACGCCTCGTTCCTCCAGCGGCTTCCGCCCGGCCTTGCACTGCACGCCCGGCGGGGGACCCCTTTCGGTGCCCCTCCCGACCAAGCGAAGCCGTGGCCGTAAACGTCACTGCGAGGACCGGCTTCCGCCGGACGGACACTCGTTGTCACCTGGTGGGGAGGTGGCCGAGGTGGGCGGTGATCAGCTCCCGCAGCCGGTCCGAGTCCTGCGGTGAGGCCAGACCGCGTTTGGGCAGGATCATCACGCCGGACCGCGACGCGTCAGGAGTGAGGAGAACGAATACTCGCCGGCCTTCGACGCAGCGTCCGTAGAACTGCCAGCCGGTCTCTTGCGTATGCCGCTCGGTCTCGATCCTGATGCCGGATGCGTCGACGGTCACGCGGTGTTCGCCCAGGTGCCGGGCGTAGCCCAGCAGGCCCAGAGCGGTCAGTCGGCGGACGGCCACCAACAGGATGCAGGTGATCAGGAGACATGCCCACGTGCTCGCGTTCACAGCAGCGATGCCCCGGGCCTGCACGGTGGCCGCGACGGCGAAGGCGAAGAACGCACCCAGCGGCACTGTGACGTTGGAAACCGACCAGGGGAGGCTTGCCCCAACGGGCGCGATCACCGCCGCGGGCCGTACTGTCCCGTCCGAAGCGTTCGGCTCCAGCGGGTGGACCACAGCGGACCTGACGGCGACGTGCGAGGTGCTCCGGCCGGCCGAGCTGCCGAAGCTGTCGGCTTGCCGGGGAGCGCCGTCTTCCCCTTCCCGTCGTTCGCGTCGTCGTGTTCTGGACAGGCTGCCGGCGACAAGGAAGCCCAGACCGTGAGGCTGCGGGCACATGCGCTGAGTCGCAGCTCGCGTCGCTGTCCGTAGCCCGCTCTCGAATCGGCCATCGTGTGCCCTGGGAAAGCTTGTTGGTCGGATGGCACTTGCCCTGCTCTGTGTCGCAGCGTCAGCCCGCTATGAGGCGAGATGCGGCACAGAGCTGCAAGAACCCAGGTACCACACCACAGAGCGGCATAGTGCGCGCTCCGCCACTGAGCCTCCACCCTGCGGGCACACCTTCCTCACTGACATGAACATGCGTTTCTCGCCAACGGGGCAACTGCGTGGCGGACTTGACAGAGTCTCATGATCGTCCGGTGATAAGCTCGCGTGCACATGCCACGTGAGCATTCACCTTGGCATGGCTACAGCCAGGGGGCTCTCCGGGCGGTGACGTCTGCCCACAGCCGAGGGTCCGCTTGGACAGATTTCGAGAGCTGGAATCCAGCCGCTCAATAGAGAGTCACATGACGAATTTTTGGCAGGATCCGACAGTCTGGGCGCTTGCCGTCGGCGTCGCTGTCGCCGCCACGGTAATCACTCGCCAGCGAAAAAAGATCAAGGCGCTACGTCGTCAGAAGCAGGGCCTTCAGGGTGAGCTGACCGCATCGCAGGGCAGGGCCGTCGACCTCGGGTCCACCGTCACCGAGCTGCGCAGCGGCTACGACGAGGTGGTCCGCCAGGCGAAGGAAGAGGCGGAGGAGGCCACAAACACCGTACTGAAGTCGGCTATGCGGACCCTTCAAGGCCTCGCCGCGGAGCAGCAGCGGGCCATCTCCGGGCTGCAGAAGAAGTACGGCGACTCGGCCGTGTTGCGGGACATGCTGGACATCGACCACATGAACTCGCAATTCAACCGGCGTGCGCAGTCCATTGCTGTGCTGTGCGGCGGGTGGCTCGGCCGGCAGCGGGAGGCCGCATCGGTCTATGACGTGATCCGCGGAGCGCAGGGCCGTATCCGGCACTACCAGCGTATCGAGATCGCCTCACGGGTCGATTTCGCGGTGACCAGCCGTGCCGTCGAACCGATCGCGCTGACGGTGGCCGAGCTGCTCGACAACGCGGCCAGCTATTCCGAGCCGTCCACCATGGTCGAGGTCGAGGTGCGGACGGTGCCCCGGGGCATCTGCATCGTGATCGACGACGCCGGTGTCGGCATGAGCGAGGAAGAACGGACGAACGCCACCGCTCTGCTGTCCAGCGGGTCCGCGGTGAGCGTTGCGGAGCTCGGTAACCCTCCCGCGTTCGGTTTCGCGGTGATCGGTGCCCTGTGCGCGCGGTTCGGGTTCACGGTCGCCATCGACAGCACCTCTCCCTACGGCGGCGTCCGCGCGGTGGTGATGGTGCCGAAGGAGTTGTTGACCGAGATGCCCGAGCCCAAGACGCCCACGACCACGCAAGAAGTCAATGCCGCTGCCGAGAGCCGCGATTCGGCTCCTGCGGCGGCAGAGGGCGGGCTGCCCAGGCGACGGAACAAGCGCGGCATGGCGCTCGTGCCGGACAGCGGCCGCAGATCTGATGAAGCGCCGCCGGCCAGGTCAGCAGAGGCAAGGGTGGCGGCCATGGGCGCGTTTCAGCGCGGCACTCTCAGCGGCCGAGGTGCGGGGGTACCGGCCGCCGAAGGTGATACCACTGCCGATTCACACGAAGGATTCGATGCCCCGTGAGCGACGACCTGTCCTGGATGCTTGAGGACGCGCTGCAGATTCCGCATGCTCTCCACGCGGTCCTGATTTCCGCCGACGGCCTCCAGATGTCCCGTACCGCGGAGTTCGACAGGGGCGATGCCGACAAGGTGGCCGCAGCCGTCTCCGGCCTGCAGTCGCTCAGCCGGGCCGTCAGCTTCTTCTGCGGTGAGCACGGAGCGAACTGGCGCCAGACCCTCATCGAGTTCGACGGGGGCTGGGTGTTCCTGAACGCTGCGGGCGGCGGCAGCTACCTCGCCGTGGCGGCGTCGGCCGAGGTCGACATGCAGGACATCACGTACCGGATGCAGCAGCTGGTCAGCCGACTGGGCAAGGCGATGTCGACCGGCCTTCGCGGCGACACGGTCACCTCATGACGGAACCCGCCCGTCCCGAGCCCGAGCCCGAGTTCGTGTCCGAGGCCGGAGAATTAGTCCGTCCCTACGTCATCACCCGTGGCCGTGACCTGCCCGATGAGAGCGAGTTCGCCCTCATCTCTCTCGTTACGACGGCCATCGACGAGCAGCAGCGCCCCCAACGGCTCTCGCCCGAGGAGGAACAGATCCTGGAGATGTGCTCCAGGGGCTACCTCTCGGTCGCTGAGATCGCCGCGCACTCCCAGCTGCCGCTCGGGGTGGTCAAGGCGCTGCTCAGTTCCCTCGCCGAGGGGGGCTATCTCGTGACCCGGGCGCCGGTGCCCTCGGCCCGTCCCACCAACAAGGCCCTGCTCAAGGAGGTGCTCGATGGCCTCAAGGCTCTCTCTGTCTGAGGATGCCTACGTGCCCAGCGGCGCACAGCAGACTGCAGTGAAAATCCTGGTCGTCGGGCATTTCGCCGTCGGCAAGACCACCCTGATCAGCTCACTTTCCGAGATCGCGCCGCTGTCCACCGAGGAGCGGATGACAACGCTCTCGGAGCGCGTCGACGACCTCAAAGGGGTTCAGGGAAAGACCACCACCACCGTTGCCCTGGACTTTGGCCGGCTGACGCTGAGCGAGCGCATCGTTCTGTACCTGTTCGGCTCCCCCGGACAGCAGCGCTTCGTGAGTCTCTGGGACGACACGGCCCGCGGGGCTCTGGGCGCCCTGGTCCTGGTGGACCCCGAGCGCCTGGCCGACTCCTTCGACATCATGGATCTGGTCGAGAGTTACGGCCTCGATTTCGCCGTGGCCATCAATCACTTCGACGGCAGTACGGTCCACACCCCGGAGGAAGTCCGGGAGGCACTCGACCTGCTGCCCGACACCCCCGTCGTCACCATCGACGCACGCGACGAGAAGTCGTCCGTCGACGCCCTGATCACCTTGGTCCGCTATCTGCACGAGCGCGCCGACCTGGAGCACGCATGACAACCCCCTCTGTACCTCCGCCCGGCTGCCCCGCACACGGCAGCGGGCAGCGCATACCCCTGGACAGCGCTGAGTTCGCTGCCAATCCGCACGCGTACTACCGCTACATGCGCGAGCTCGGCCCCACCGCTCCGGTCACCATCGCCCCCGGCGTGGAGGCGACGCTGGTGACCGATTACAACGCGGCTCTGGAACTGCTGCAGGATTCGACGACCTTTCGCAAGGACTCACGCCGCTGGCGTGCCCTGGCTGAGGGCTGCATCCGCCCCGACAGCCCGGTCCTGCCGCTGCTGGCCTACCGGCCGAACGCGATGTTCACCGACGGCGCCGAGCATGTGCGGCTGCGCCAGGCCATCACCGGCTCCTTCGCCCGCGTCAGCAACAAGCGGCTGAGCCGGATCGTCGGCCAGGCGGCCCAGTTCCTCATCAACCAGTTCAGCGCCCGCGGCAGCGCCGACCTGCTCCGCGACTACGCCCAGCAGCTCCCGCTGTACGTGTTCAACGAGCTGTTCGGCTGCCCGGCAGAGATCGGTGACCGGGTGCTGTTCGGCATCTCCGGCATGTTCGACGGAGTCAACGCCGAAGCGGCCAGCCAGGTTCTGCTCGGAGCGGTCAGCGAGCTGGTGGCGCTCAAGCGCGCCCAGCCCGGGGAGGACATCACGTCCTACCTGATGCAGCATCCGGCGCAGCTGAACGACGAGGAACTGGCGCACACGCTGGTGTTGCTCCTCGGTGCGGGCGGCGAGCCGGAGGGCAACCTGATCGGCAACGCCTTCTACACGATGCTGACCAACGAGGAGTTCGCGCGCCTGGGGCAGTTCGACAAGGCGGTGGACGACACTCTGTGGCGCAATGCGCCGATGTCCAACTATGCGCCCCATTACCCGGTGGTCGACACGGACGTGGCCGGCGACAAGGTGCGCGCCGGTGACCTGGTGCTGGTGTCCTTCGGCGCCGCCAACACGGCGCTCGCGGACCGCGGTGCCGACACCCGCGGTCACCTCGCCTGGAGCGCCGGCCCGCACGCCTGCCCGTCGAAGGAACCGGCCAGGCTGATCGCCCTGACGGGCCTGGAGACGCTGTTCAACGCCCTGCCCGACGTGGAACTCGCCGTCCCCGCGGACAGCCTCGCCTGGCGGCCCGGTCCCTTCAACCGGGCCCTGGCCTCCCTGCCCGTCCGGTTCAGCGCAGTCACCCCGCGCGCCGCGGCCGCACCGGAGCCGACGGCCGTGCCCCGCTACCAGGCACCCCCCGTCGCGGCCGCACCCGCGCCGGCTGCGCCGAAGCCCACCGGCAAAGCGGGGCGCTGGAGCAGCTTCACGAAGTGGCTGACGGGCCAGTAGCCCACACCCCCTGTGATGCATGTGACACAGGCAGTTGACGTAGCCTGCATGAAAGATCAACTTCCTGGGTAGGACGGCGCGGAGTGTCTGGAGTGACACAAGATGAAGGAGAGGCAGTGGACCTCGCAAGCATCTCCGCGCCCCCATCCGCGAGCGCCCGACCGGGCCAACGGCGCACCACCCCCAGCAGACGGAACCCGTGCGGGGGCGACGACCCCGACCAGCCGCAGGACCGAATACCCGCTGCTTCCGGCAGCGGATCGGCCCTCGTCTCCTCCCTTGTCGACGGAGCGCATCCCCGTACTCCCGCACCGTCCAGACGCGTTACGCGCCACGACGTGCGAGGGGCACGATGACCTCCCGCCCGGGGCCCGGCATACCGGCAGCCAGCCCCGGTGAGACGAAGCTCGGCGACCACGTACTCGGTCAACTGCGGCGCCTGGGCGCCACGGTGGGCCTGAGCGAGGCGGACACCGAGCTGTACGGACAGGTCCTGATCGCCTCCCTCGCAGGCGCCGCCCACCGGCCGCTGTCCCTGCCGCCGGCCTCGCCCACCTTCCTCTCCGATGACCACACCCCCGTCGAGTTCTCCCTCGCCAGCACTCCGGACGCCGCCCCGGCCCTGCGCGTGCTCGTGGAGCCCGGGTGGGTCCACAGCGACATGGCCGACAGCGGCCGCGCCGGGCTTGCGGCCATCCGCGCAATGGGCGCCCGCTGGGGCTTCGCCACCGACCAGCTCGACGCCCTCGCCGACCTGTTCTTCCCCGCTGCAGCCCAGGGCCCCCTGGCCCTGTGGTACGCGCTCGATCTGCGCGCCGGAGGGGTCCCAGGGGTCAAGGTCTACCTGAACCCCTCCGCCTCCGGCCCGGAAAGCGCGGCCCGCACCGTGCACGAGGCGCTGCGGCGGCTCGGCTACGGCCAGGCCTTCGAGCAACTGCCCCCGGCGGCCGGCTATCCGTTCCTCGCTCTGGACCTGGGCGCCTGGCCGTCCCCCCGCGTCAAGGTCTACGTGAGCCACCCGCGCATGTCAGCCGATGACGCCTGCGCGCTCAGCCGTACCTCCGGAGCCACAGCGGCCGACATCCGCTACTTCTTCCACGCGGCCGCGGGATCCCTCACGCCGTCCGAGCGCGGCGGAAACGGCCCCCTGCGCCTGGTGCGGCGGCCGGCGCTCACCTGCCACTCCTTCACCGGAGGCGACAGCGACCCGAGCGGCTTCACGCTCCACATTCCCGTTCGCGACTACGTGCGCGATGACGAAGAGGCCCTCGCCCGCGCCACAGCCCTGCTGACCAGGGCCGGCATGGACCCCACCGTCCTGAACCGAAGTCTGGGAGCGCTGACACAGCGAACCCTCGCCGACGGCGTGGGGCTGATCGCCTACCTGGCCCTGGTGTACGAGCGCAACCGGCCGCCCCGGCTCACCGCCTACCTGAGTTCCGAGGCCCACCGCGTCCGGCCGCCGCAGGAGCAGTACCCGCGGGGCACCTGGATGCCTGCGCAACTCACCCAGAGCGTCCTGGACCTCGGGCACCAGGCCGTCGGCCACATCAGCCCGCCCACCGCACAGAAGGAAGTCACGTGGAGCCCTACCGCATCAAGGTCGTAGAACCTCTTGCCTTCACCACCCGGGAGGAGCGCGAGGCCGCGCTGAAGCGGGTTTCCTACAACCCCTTCGATCTGCGGGCCGACGAAGTCACCATCGACCTGCTGAGCGACTCCGGGACCGGTGCCATCTCCGCAGACCAGCTCGCCGCAGGAATGCAGGGCGACGAGTCCTACGCCGGCAGCCGCTCGTTCTACCGATGGCACGAGGTCGTCTCCGAACTCACCGGCTACCCCCACATCCTGCCGGCCCACCAAGGCCGCGCGGCCGAGCGCATCCTCTTCTCCTCGCTGCTGCGGCCTGGCACGAGTGTGCTGTCCAACACGCACTTCGACACCACCCGCGCCAACGTCGAACTGACTGGCTGCACGGCGTACGACCTGCCCTGCGCCGAGGCGAAGGACCTCGACAGCGACTTTCCGTTCAAGGGCAACATCGACCTGATCGCCCTCGAACAGGCCCTGGAGAACGCGGACCAGACGCCCGTTGGGGCCGTGCTGATGACCATCACCAACAACGGTGGCGGGGGCCAGCCGGTCAGCATGGACAACCTGCACCGCACCGCCGAACTGTGCCGCCGGCACAACGTGCCGATGATCCTCGACGCGGCCCGGTTCGCGGAGAACGCGTGGCTGGTGACCCAGCGCGAACCCGGCTACGCCGACCGCACCCCGCGCCAGGTCGCCGAGGAAGCCTTCCGCCTCGCCGACGGCTGCGTCATGAGCGCGAAGAAGGACGGGATCGTCCACATTGGCGGCTTCATCGGCCTGAAGGACGCCGAACTCGCCGAGCGGTGCGGGGGTCTGCTCATCGCCACCGAAGGATTCACCACCTACGGCGGTCTGTCCGGACGCGACCTCGACATGATGGCCCGCGGCCTCCTCGAAGTGACCGAGCCGGCCTACCTCGCCGAGCGTGCCGACATAGCCGCCCATCTCGCCGCACGCATCCGCGAGGCCGGCGTCGACATCGTGGAACCCGCCGGTCTGCACGCCCTCTACGTCAACGCCGGGCGCCTCCTGCCCCACATCCCCCCGCACCAGTACCCCGGCACCGCACTCGTCTGCGAGCTCTACCTGCGCGGAGGCATCCGCTCGGCGGAGCTGGGGTCGCTGTACCTCGGTGAAGAGGACGAGCACGGCAACCCTGTCAAGACGGCGCCCTACGAACTTGTACGGCTGGCTCTTCCCCGACGGGTCTACACCCGCAGCCACTACGACCACGTTGCCGCCACCCTGGCGGATATCGCGAAGAATCCTGAATCGGTCCGTGGCTACCGGGTTACGGGCCAGTCCCCGATCCTCCGACACTTCAGCATCAAACTGGAGCCCGTGAGTCCGTCCGGCGACTGATCAGCACTCTCCGTTCGTTACGACGCGAGCCGAGCCATCAGAATCCTGAAACAGTGCAGATCTTTCGGCTGTACCGGTCCAGCGACAGTGCGGCGGCCACGGGAAGGCCCCACCCTGGTGGGCGAATTCGAGGGGTCGTTGCAACACTGCTGGTCAACTGGCCAGGTCCAGTGGCTTAGCGAGGCGCTCGGCTGGGGTTTCCCAGTCGAGCGTTTTGCGTGGGCGGCTGTTGATGTGAGCGCCTTCAGAGCACCTGAACCGCACTCCCACCACGACCGAGCGCCTCGCCCAGCCACAGTTCGCCCCCCCCGGCGTCCAGCAGGCCGTCCACCGGCTTCGAGGGCTGTGAGCCGTGAGCGAAGGGGGTGAAGTGTGCGGGTGCGTGGTCGATGGTCAGGTCGGCACGCCAGGCGGTGAGGATCTGGGCGCTGCATACGAACAGACCGTCAGGAAGTTGATCGAGTGGGTGCCACCCCCATTCGCCGACGCGCTCGTTCGGCTGAGTGGCCGGCTGCCCTCGCCAGACGTGTACGACCGCTCCGACAGTGACCGCAGAACTCCTTCGACGTGGTCGACGAGCGTGCTCAGGAGCTGCACGTCTTCGGGACGCGCGGTCAGACCGTTTTCCTCACCGAGTTCGCGGACCACCGCGGTTTCGAAGGACTCCCCGGGCTCGACGGTGCCGCCGGGAGAAGCAGGCGGGTTCGTTGATTTCTGGCTGGTGAGTCGCAGGAACCGACGTGTGAGTGGTTCACCGACAGCTATGAGTATGGCGGGTTCGCGGCCGAACGAGCTCGGGGCGAACGGCCCGTCATCGCTGCGGTGCGTCTGGCCGGTCGGCGATCTGAGTGCCGTGGTCGGAACGAGCTTGACCTTGACGCTGGGTCAACCCTCCATCCTTCCGGGAGGAGCTTCCGGGCAGTAGCCGGGAACAGCTCCGCGAAGGAGGCAGATGACCATGACAGCCCAATCGATCGCCGGTCCGGCGATTCGCGTGCAAGGTCTCAAGAAGTCGTACGGGAAGCTCGAAGTGCTGCGCGGTGTTGACTTCGAGGTGGTGCCGGGCAGCATCTTTGCCCTGCTCGGTTCCAACGGGGCGGGCAAGACCACGACCGTGAGGATCCTCGCCACGCTCCTGAAGGCCGACGCGGGGGCGGTGAGCGTCAATGGCTTCGACGTTGCCACGCAACCGGCGAACGTGCGGGAGTCCATCAGTCTCACCGGGCAGTTCGCGGCCGTCGACGAGATCCTCAGCGGGCGGGAGAACCTCGCTCTCGTCGCCAGGCTGCGCCACCTCAAGGACCCGGGCGCGATCGCGGATGACCTGCTGAGGCGCTTTTCGCTGAGCGAGGCGGGCGCGCGGAGAGTGTCCACGTATTCGGGTGGGATGCGCCGCCGGCTGGACATCGCGATGAGCCTCATCGGGAATTCGCCGGTGATTTTCCTGGACGAGCCGACGGCCGGTCTTGATCCCGAGGCGCGCATTGAGGTGTGGGAGGCGGTCAAGGAGCTCGCCGGCCATGGAACGACGGTGCTGCTGACCACGCAGTATCTGGACGAGGCCGAGCAGCTGGCCGACCGGATCGCGATCCTCCACCAGGGTCGGATCATCGTGAACGGCACCCTCGCCGAGCTCAAGCAGCTCTTCCCGCCCGCCAAGGTCGAGTACGTCGAGAAGCAGCCGTCTCTCGAAGAGATCTTCCTCGCGGTCATCGGCGGCGGCGACAAGAGCGACGTCACTGGCACGACAACTGGGGGACGAGGATGACCGCGTACTTCTTCAACGACACTGCCGCACTCACGGGGCGGACCCTGCGCCATGTGACACGCAGCATGGACACCATCATCACGACCGCCATCACACCGGTCGCCATGATGTTGATGTTCGTCTACGTGTTCGGCGGCGCCATCGATACCGGGACGGTTCCATACGTGAACTACATGCTGCCCGGCATCCTGCTCATGACCATCGCCTCAGGCATCTCCTACACCGCGTACCGGCTGTTCACCGACGTGAAGAGCGGGATCTTCGAACGGTTCCAGTCCATGCCGATCGCGCGGTCAGGTGTGCTGTGGGCCCACGTCGTCACCTCTCTGGTCGCCAACCTGATCGCGCTCGTGCTCGTCGTGGGCGTCGCTGTCCTCATGGGCTTCCGCTCGGGGGCAGGAGTGTCGGCATGGCTCGCGGTCGCCGGCATCCTGCTCCTGTTCACCCTGGCGCTGACCTGGCTCGCCGTGATCCCCGGGCTCTCTGCGTCGTCGGTCGAGGGAGCGGGCGCGTTCGCCTACCCCCTCATCTTCCTGCCGTTTGTCAGTTCGGCGTTCGTGCCCACAAAGACGATGCCCGGACCGGTGCGCTGGTTCGCCGAACATCAGCCGGTGACGTCGATCGTCAACACGATCCGAAACCTGTTCGCCCAGCAGCCGGTCGGCGACGACATCTGGACCGCCCTCGCCTGGTGCATCGGCATCCTCGTCGTGGCGTACATCTTCGCGATGGCCGCCTATCGCCGGAAGATCGCCTGAGGCAGGCTGAGACCCATGCTCACCATCAGCCAGCTTGCGGCGTACGCCGGGGTGACGGTGCGGGCCGTACGCCACTACCACCGGATCGGGTTGCTGCCGGAACCCGATCGCGACCGGTCCGGATACCGGACCTACGACGCTGCCGCGGTCGTGCGACTGATCCGGATCCGCACCCTCGCAGACGCCGGCGTGCCGCTGGCCCGGGTACAGGAACTCCTCGCCGCCGGCCCGGAGGACTTCGCCGGCGGCGTCCAGGAGATCGACAAGACCCTGCGCGTCGAGATCCGGCGTCTGCAGAACACCCGCAGCCGACTCGCCAGGCTCGCCGCCGGAGAGCACCTGGCGCTCCCGCAGAGCGTCGTGGACTACCTCGACCGGCTGCGCGGTCTCGGCGTTGAGGAGCGGTACATCGAGATGGAGCGGGACGCCTGGATCATGATCGCCGCCCAGGTGCCAGACTCGATCGACTCCGTGATCACCAGGAAGCACGAGGAGCTGGACGACCCCGACACGGTCAAGCTCTACAGCCTTCTCAGCGGGGCACTCGACTGGCCGGCCAACGATCCGCGGATCGTCGAGGTCGCCGACATCATGGAGCGCTTGATGGTTCGCGCTGTGGAGGCCGGCCATGTGGGTGCCGACGACGGCATCGACGACCAGTTCGTCGACCTGCTGGACTCAACCGCGGCCAACTCCTCACCGGTCGCCGAGCGGCTGTTGGAGATCCTGGAGGAGCGGGGCTGGAGGGGCTGGACCCGCATCGAGCGAGTGCCTGCCGACAGACTCAACACGGAGCTGCCGTCATTGTGAAAGCAGGTCAGGGTCCTGGAGTGACGCTATTCGGGGGTGCACCTGTTTCCCGGGGGCGGTCGTCTGCCTCAGTGAGGAACAGGGCCGGCGCGGTGAGGGTGGGCAGCGTGGATGTACTTCATGGCGGTGGTGATGGAGATCCCGAAGACACGGGCGGGGACGGATGCCGGCAAGGCCGCGCATCACTGCACGGTGATCAACACGGACGGGACGAAGGTGCTCTCGCGCCGGGTGCCCAACAACGAACCTGAGCTCTTGGAGCTGTTGGGCGACGTCCTCGCCCTGGCGGAGGACGGCCCGGTGACCTGGGCTGTCGACCTGAACGCCGGCGGGGGCGCTCTGCTGATCGCTCTCCTGACCAGCCATGGCCGGCGGCTCCTCTACATTCCTGGCCGAACCGTCCATCACGCCTCCCGCGGCTATCGCGGGGACGGAAAGACGGATGCGAAGGACGCCTATGTCATCGCCGACCAGGCACGGATGCGCCGGGACCTGCAGCCGCTGCAGGAGTGGGACGAGATCGCGGTGGACCTGAAGATCCTCACCGCCCACCGCTACGACCTCGCCGCAGACCGCACCCGCGCCGTCAACCGGATGCGAGCCCAGCTCCTGGAGTACTTCCCTGCCCTTGAACGGGCCTTCGACTACGCCGCCTCGAAAGCCGCACTCGTCCTCCTGACCGGCTACCAAACTCCAGCCGGCCTGCGGCGGGTCGGCACGAGCCGACTCGTGACCTGGCTGAAGAACCGCAAAGTGCGTGGCGCCCAAGCCATGGCGGATGCGGCCGTCGCCGCGGCCCAGGCCCAGCACACCGCCGTGACCGGGGAGAGCACTGCCGCGGCGGTGGTCACCGCCCTGGCCAGGGCGGTGCTGGCTCTGGACGACGAGATCGCTGACGTCGACGCGCAGATCGCGGTCCGTTTCCGTGAGCACCGCCACGCGGAAGTCGTCCTCAGCATGCCCGGCATGGGCCCGTTGCTGGGGGCGGAGTTCATCGCCTGCACCGGCGGAGACATGGACGCCTTCGGCAGCGCGGGCCGGCTCGCCGGCGTCGCCGGTCTCGCACCGGTCCCTCGGGACTCCGGTCGCATCAGCGGCAACATGCGCCGGCCACACCGCTACCACCGCCGACTCCTGCGCATCTTCTACCTCTCCGCCCAGATCGCCGTCCGCTTCTGCCCCACGTCCAAGAGCTTCTACGATCGCAAGCGAGCCGAGGGCAAGAGCCACAAGCAGGCGATCCTCGCCCTCGCCCGCCGCCGTCTCGGCGTCCTGTGGGCCCTCATCCGCGACCAGCGAACCTTCGACGTCCTACCACCTCAGCACGGTCTCGCCGTGGGCTGATCCCTGTTGGCTGGAACGGCGCGTGCTTGCTGCCGCGATGTCTCTCAATTCCTGATGAGACGCTCGTAGGGGTGGCCCTCCGGGGTGAAGACGAGGACGAAGTTCTCACCCATCCGAACAGCCACCTCCCGCAAGCGGGCCAAGACTTCTGCCTGGGCCGGCAGGTCGAGGCCCAGGGCTGCCGCGGCACGGTCTCTCCTGGCCGCGAGATCCGGCATGTCCTCCAGGTACTCGGCCGCGAGCTCGCGACTCTCCTCGTCCGTGAACGCTTGGCAGTCGCGCCACCAAGGCGCGACGAGCAGCAGCCGCAGGAGCTCGGGACTGCCGATCGCAACCAGAGCCGCACCTCCTTCGGAGTCGGCATAGAGGATGGGACGTTCCTCGCCACCTTCACCGCAGAAGAAGTACGTGCCCCCGGCGCCGTCGCCGGCGAAACCTTCGAGTGCGGCCCCCGAAGCGAGGTGGACTTCTTCGACATGGTCGCCTCGGTCCAGGTCAAAGTCACCCGGCCAAGCGAGAAAACGGGCAGCTTCGTCCTGCTCACGGACGGCAGCGATCAGCGATTCCATGGGCCGCACCTTACGGCTCACTGGGTTGACAAGAATCATGGGGAATCAGTCACAGATCCTGTGAATGAGCCCGGTAGTTGGCCTTGACGGACAACTGCGATACACAAACGCGGGCAGGTGCCCGCGAGGCATGGTCGAGGGCTGCCGGCCGCTCGTCGTTCAGGGAGGTGGAGCCCATGGGTCGTCATGCGGTTCGGGCTCCCCGGGGCGGAGCATTCGGCGGACGCAGCGCAGAAGTCCCGGTTCGCCGCATCCGGCGACGGTCATCCAGGGCAGGGCGTCCATGGCACGGGCGCATTCGTCGGTGGCGAGGATGCCGACGATGGCGTGCGGGTCGTCCGGGGCGGGTTCATCGGTGAGACAGAGCCAACCGATCGCGGCGGCCAAGCGGACTTCGGGGGCCTGCATCCCGTCCTGCCACCGCTCGCGGATCCACACAGTGATCGGTGCGTGCGGGTGAGCATGGGTCGTCTCCGCGGTAGCGAGGATCAGGGCGGCGCGGACCATGGGATCGTGCTCCGTGGTGAGCCGGGTGGCGAAGGCGGTTCGGACCGTGTGGTCGGGGTCGGCGGCGGTGGCGTACGCGGCGGCAATGCGGATGGCGGGGTCGGAGTCGTCAAGGAGGGGCAGAGGCGCAGGGCCTTCGGTCGTGATCGCGGCTCGGGCAGCGGCCACCGACCAGCCTGCCGGGCAGCCGGTCACCTCGACGCCGCGGGGGCGTCCGAGGGCGTGGTCGTCAGACTCTGACGGTCGTCGTTGCTGGTGATCAGCGTTTGACGCGGTTGCGGACGGCGAGGACCGCCAGGCCGAGGAGGATGGGCTCAGTGACGCGTGAGGCCATCTCGATGTAGGTGCCGGCGGTGGTGAGGTCCTGGCCGGAGGAGCGGAACACCACTGAGTTGAGGGTGATGTTCAGGGCCTTCTCGAATCGCTCGCCGGTGAACCTGTCCTTGGTGGGGTTTTGAGGGTGGTCCTTGTCGATCTCGAAGGTGACCGTGCCTCCGCCCGGCGGGAGCTTGCCGGTCGCTGCCTGCTTCGGCTCGTTCTGGGGAAGCCCGAAGCCCATGAGCAGCACGATGGTGGTGAGCATGGCCGCGGCGAGCCAGCCCAGGGCGCGGGAGGCGCGCAGGCCGTAGCCGGACAGGAGCCAGTAGCCGTGCAGGAGACCCCGTTCGGTGCGGGCGCTGCTGGTCTGGTCGTGGCGGCGCATCTCCATTTCGCCGTAGTAGAAGTCGGCTGCTCCGGGCTCGTTTTTGCTGTCCTCGTACGATTTGCGCAGCGCCCGGTAGACGGGTGCGAGCTGGGCCGGTCCTGCGTGGCTGGCGTTGAAGACTGCCCTGTTCCACCCGGGGACTGCTGCTGGCTGTCTGGCGCGCCAGTGGTGTTCTTCTGCGAGGGTGTGGCGCTGGGTGAACCGCACCGGGTGCCAGTGCCGCCAGCTTGTGTGGGCGGGGACCTTGTCGAAGGTGCAGGTGCCCTCCAGCCGTAGTTGGTCCAGGTGCACGGTCCCTGTGAAGAGGCATTGCGACAGGTCGACGTCGGCGAGGACCAGGTGGGCCGCGTCTACCCCGCGCATCGAGGCCATCCGCACCGTGGCATCGGGCGAGCCTGCAAGAGCCTGCTCTGCCATCGGCTGTCCGTTGTTGAGAGCGAGAGGGCTTGCTTCCGCGGTGATCGTGAGGGGGTACTCGAAAACCGCCTGGGCGAAGTCCACGGTGGCGTAGCGCAGCCGCAGCTCGGCCGTCGCGGACCAGCGGGTCCGTCGGCACTCCAATCGGCGCGCGGAGATCAGAAGGGTCACCGGACCGCCGAAGACAGCCCCGGACAGTTGTAGTCGTCCGGCGCACTCCAACGGCCCGAAGCTGGCCGTCTGCTTGAATGCCGTCGAGTGGAACCTGGCGTTGCCCGCAATGGTCGCCATCCCGAACTCGGTGTCGCGTTCGAAGGTCGCTTTCCCGAACCAGGCGTCGCCCGTGAAGGTCGCTTCCCTGAACTCGGCGCTGCCCGTGAATCTCGTCTCCGCGAACCAGGCATTGCCTGTGAAGGTCGCCTTCCCGAACCAGGCTCTGCCTGTGAAGGTGGTTTCGCTGAACCCGGCGTAGCCAGCGAAGGTCGCCTCCCTGAACCTCGCGACGCCCGTGACGGTCGCCTTGTCGAACCAGGCTTCGCCTGTGAAGGTCGTCCAATCGAAGCTGGTGTCGCCCGTGAAGGTCGCTTCCTGGAACTAGGTGTCGCCCGTGAAGGTCGCTTCTCTGAACCCGGCGTAGCCCGCGAAGATCGCCGACTCGAAGTTGGTGTCGCCCGTGAAAGTAGCCGACTCGAACCTGGCGTTGCCGAAGGTGGGGCGTCCGGATTCGGAGTCGCGGACAGTTGCGAGGAGATCACAGGAGGGGCTCGGTGAAGGTGGTGCCGCGGTGATCGATGTCGCTGCCGGGGACCAGGCCGGAGAGATAGGTGTCGCGGTCGGGGTCGGCCAGGTGGGCGAGACAGGCGGTGTGGCCGGGGACGTGGATGCCGCGGCAGCCGACAGAGTCGTCGGGGGTGGGGTTGTGGGCGCAGTGCGTCCAGGCAGGCGGAGTTGGGGAAGTGACGGGGCTCGGGTGCGGCATACCCGGAGGACGGTGGGCACGGCTGGATGGTTGCGTGGCCGGGTACGGTGACGGCGAAGGGCCCGTACCAGTGACTCCGGGCCCTTCGTGTGCGGCGGGGCGGTCGGGCGACCGAGGAGACGTTGTCGGCGTACTTGCGAATGTGCTCAACGAAGTACAGATAAACGTGCTCAGTTGGAGCTCGCCCATGTCGGCGTTCAGTACACGTACGTCGGCTGCCAACCATCCTGGGGCTCGACTGACCTTGTCTCTGACTTCCTGGAGGAAGCTGCCGCCTGAGCTGGCCTTCAGGCCAGCAGGCCCGGTCGAAATTCCGGGCGCGGGCGTTGACCGCGCCCATAGAGTCCTGCCTTGATGAAGAGACGAGTGCAGTTCACCGAGCAGGTTGCGCGGTTCCGTGACTACATGCCGACAGAAGATCGAGAAACGTTCCTGCGTCTGGTCGGCAGGATCGCAGCCGAGCCAGAGGGCGCTGGCAGCCATCTCGCCTATACGACCGATACAGTCACCCGCTCGGTCTGGGAGGACCACGTCATGGTCCATTACGTCGTAACGAGCTTCTACGTGGTCTTCATCGAACTCGACATCTACGACGCGTCGCGTGGCTTCAACGAGGTGTAGTCGGCCACGAGACTGCACCGATCGGCGCAGTCTCGTGGGTCGGGTGCCGCCGGGCGAGGCACTGGCCTCAGCACATCACCAGCTGAGCACGTTCACCCGTACACAGTTGGGTACGTTCACGTGTACGCGGACAAGACATAGGTGCAGGCATCCCCGTCGGCGCCCAAGCCGCCGCGAAATCCCGGTTCAGGGGTGTGCAGAAGCGGGATGATCTGCTCTTGGATCTCCGCTCGATCGAAGGCCGGCCGGCCAAGGAGTGACTGCCGGTACCGCTGGCCGGTCCGCTCGTCACCAGGCCCGCGGACTACTCGGGCACCGTGACGCTGAGCCTGGCCAAGGTGTCCATGGATCGGAGCGTCCGCCCAGGCCCGCTACTTCGAAACGAAGGGCGGCAAGCGCACCAAGACCGGTCAGATCCTGGAGCGGGTGGCAACCGACGCGGGAGGGGGACTGGCAGGAGTGGTCCGGGTGCGGTTGCACTTGGAACACTCCTCTCAGTCCTCCCGGGATGCTCCGCCGGAGTCGAGGACGGTGGCGGTGAAGGCCGCCAGCTGCGCGCGCATCGTTTCGCGCGGCACCCGCTCCTGTCCGGCCAGGTGCTCGACGAGGTCGGCTCGGGTGGCGGCGAGCAGGGCGTGGGCAGTGAAGCTGCTGTCGGCCGGGGCGGGGGCCTGCTCGAGTATGGACCGGAGCAGGCCGTGCCACCACCCGTAGTGCTCGGCCAGGTACGGGCTGCCGGTCCCGCTCTCCTCCAGGGCCAGCGCGAGGCGGCGGTTGTCGAGTTTGAAGCACAGGATGGCGTCGAGCAGGGCGGGTAGGCGCTGCTGCGGTGGGGCGGTGGAGCCCAGAGGTGGCGGGCCGGCCTCGACGGCCTGTCTGACCGGTTCGAGCCGGGCCTCGTACAGCGCGCGCAGCAGACCGGGTCGGTCGCCGAAGGCCCGGAAGAGCGTGCCTTTGCCGACGCCGGCCGCTGTGGCGATGTCGGCCATCGTGATGTCCTCGGGACTCTCGCCGCGGGCGAAGAGGGCGTCGGCGGCGGCGAGGACGGCCTCCCTGTTGCGCGCGGCGTCCTTGCGGGGCTTGCGCTCGGTCATGGTGCTCCTCCAGTTGCAAAACGGACCGGTGGTCCGTATTGTCTAAAGCGGACCCAGGGTCCGCATTCTATGAGATGGAGCAACCCCATGACCGCACCGACGGCTCCGACCTCACCGGCGGAGGTCTACCACCACAGCCTGCGGCTGCTGCTGGACAAGAACATTCCCGGATGGATCTCCCTGTGGGCCGAGGACGGCTCCATGGAGTTCCCCTTCGCCCCTGAGGGCTGGCCCAGGCGCCTGGAGAACAGGGAAGCCATCGCCGCGTACATGCGGCACTACCCCGACCACATCGATCTGCACGACTTCCCCGAGCTGCGGATCCACCAGACCACCGATCCGGAGGTCATCGTGGTGGAGATGCGAGGCGTCGGCCGCCTGGTGGAGACCGACAGCCCCTTCGACATGACCTACATCGCCGTCGTGACGGTCCGGGACGGCTACATCACCTCCTACCGCGACTACTGGAACCCCCTCGCCGTCACCGCACCCGGCACCGACTTCAACCGGAGCAGCCGATGATCACCGCCACGGAAACCACGCTGGTCACCGGCGCGACCGGCAACACCGGCAGCCGTATCGCCGCGCAGCTCACCGCGGCCGGCTACAGCGTCAGAGCCGCGAGCCGGCACTCCGCCCCGGTCCCCGGCGCGGAGTCGGTCCCCTTTGACTGGTACGCCCCCCAGACCCACGCCGCCGCCCTCGACGGAGCCGACCGCGTCTACCTTCTGCCGCCCGTGGGCGACCCCGACCCGGCTGCGGTCATGCTGCCCTTCCTCCGGCAGGCCCGCACCTCCGGCGTGCGACGCGCGGTGCTCCTCAGCGCCTCGGCCGTCCCCCAGGGCGGCCCGGCAGTGGGGAAGGTGCACCAGGAACTGCCCGGTCTGTTCGACCACTGGGCGGTGCTGCGACCCTCCTGGTTCATGCAGAACTTCACCGGCGCACACCCGCACGCCGTGAGCATCCGGAAAGAGGGCGCGATCTGGACCGCGGCAGGGAGCGGCCGGGTGGGCTTCGTCGACGCCGAGGACATCGCGGCCGTCGCCGTCCACGCCCTGACCGGCCCGCAGGCCCCCAACGCCGATCTCGTCCTCACCGGACCGGAAGCGCTCAGCTACGACGACGTCTCCGCCATCCTCGCTCAGTTCACCGGCCGCCCCGTGGAACACCGCAGGCTGTCCTACGAGCAGATGCGCGACCGCCTCTCCGCGCAGATGCCCTTGGAGTTCGCCTCGATGCTGGCCGGCATGGACCGTGCCATCGCCGACGGAGCCGAGGACCGGGTCACCGACACCGTCCAGCGCCTCACCGGCCGGCCCGCACGCACCTTCCGCACGGTCCTGGAAAGGGAGATGCGATCCAGCGACTGACACTCCACATCGACGTCGCTCTCACTGCGTCTCTGGCGAACCGCAATGTATTCGCGCGATTCGTCCGAGACAACCACATCATGCTGCCGCCGAGCGGACGTGCGACATGCCCCCCAAGCCACCTTTCCGAGTTGCTCGATCAGATCGAGCATGGGGAAGTGGCTGTTGAGAAGCGCCTCACCGCCCAGGGTGCCGGTCACGTAGGCGTAGCGACCGTCACAGCGAAGCGGAGACGCTGTTGAATCTCGGCGCCGCCTTGCTGGAGGTGCGGACGTTCGAGAAGGCCATCGCTGCCAGCACGCCGGCCGCCGACATTCTTCGTGAGACCGGCGACCAGCACGGCGAAGGGCAGGCGCTGAACGACCTTGGGGGCGCCCTGCGGGAGGCGGGGAGGCTTAGGCCCTGTCGTCAAATGTCGCGTCCGCCCGACGCGCCTTTGCACAATCAGTCCAGACCGTTCGGATTGGCCCTGCCCTTACGGTGGCATCGTGTGCTGGAATTGCTCTGCCGCTGTTGCCGGGCCCTGACCCCGTGCGACGGCTCCCGGCGCTACTGTCCCGGGCCATGTACACGCCGAACGGACCGATCTCTGTGGCAGAACTGCTCGGCTTCATCGCCGCATCCCTGGTCATCATCGTCGTGCCCGGACCTGATCTGACCTTGCTGCTGGCAAACACAGCCCGGTCCGGGCGGCGCGCGGGCCGTGCGACCGCTGCCGGAATCATGCTGGGACACGCCGTACTGGCATCGGCAGCGGTGGCTGGACTGACGGCTCTGCTGGCCGCCTCACAGGTCGGCTACACCATTCTCCGTGTCGCCGGCGCCCTTTACCTCGTCTATCTCGGCGCCCAGTCCCTGGCAGATTTCGTGCGCCTGCGCCGCAGTGCCGCCGCAGATACTCCAGCTTCCCGCGCCGCCGAGACCGCCCCAGCGGCTGCGGGACGTATCGTACGCATCGCCTTCCGGAAGGGCCTGATCAGTAATCTGCTCAACCCCAAGGTGGCAGTCTTCTACCTGGCCCTCTTCCCACAGTTCATCCTGCCCGGCCTGGGAACCACGGCCTCGCACAGTGTTCTGGCCGGAGTCTTCTGGCTCATGTGCCTGATGTGGTTCGCGCTGGTTCTCCTGCTCCTCGCCCGAGTCGAGGTCCTGTTGCGCCGCCGTAGTGTCCGGCGCGGACTGGCCGGAGCGTCGGGCGTGGGACTGGTCGGTCTGGGGGCGGCCATGGCTCTGCGAGGCTGACGGAGAGACCGATCGGCAGAGCGCATGACCGCACGAGGCCGAGCCGCCAAATGTCAGGCCCACATCACAAGTGAGGCAAGGGCAACGGCTGCTTCGTAGGACTCGGCAGCCTTGTCATAGCGGGTGGCAATCCCTCGCCATTGCTTAAGTCGGCTGAAGCACCGTTCCACGACGTTGCGGTGCTTGTAGACCTCGCGGTCGAAGACCGGCGGGCGGCCTCCCCGACTGCCCCGCCGGGCTCGGTTCGCTTTCTGGTCAGCTCGCTCAGGGATGGTGTGCGGGATGCCCCGATGCCGCAGCCAGGAGCGGATCGCCTTCGAGCTGTAGCCCTTGTCGCCCAAGATGTGATCGGGCCGGACGCGGGGCCGGCCCGGCCCGATCCGAGGCACCCGGATGGCTTCCATCACGGCGGTGAACCGGGTGCAGTCGTTGGTGTTGCCGCCGGTGATGACGAAAGCCAGGGGACGGCCCCGTCCGTCGCAGGCCAGGTGAATCTTGCTGGTCAGCCCGCCTCTGGACCGTCCGAGAGCTGGGTCGCGGAGCCCCCTTTTCGGGCCCCGGCTGCATGCTGGTGAGCGCGCACGACGGTCGAGTCGACCGCGACGAGCCATTTAACGTCGCCGACCGCATCGGCTTTCGCCTGGGCCGCCCGAAGCATCCGATTGAACGTTCCGTCTAGCGTCCACCTGCAGAAACGAGTAGGAAGAGAGGCCCACGGTCCGTATCGGTCGGGCACATCCCGCCAGGTGACGCCAGTACGAAATTTCCCACACGATTCCGTTCAGCACCTTGCGGTCGTCCAGCCGCTTCCGCCCCCGCAACGACTCGGGCAGCAACGGCCGGACGAACTCCCACTCAGCATCGGACAGTTCATGGCGACCCAGCACAGCACCATGATCCACGAACCGTGACCATTTTGAAGACATCGCCTAGCAGGGTGTCTGGCAGCCCGCTGTCACGTCGACGCGTCGTCCGGGGATGCCCGCGTGTGTAGTGCCCCGCTCAAGCCGTATGGGGGCGGCTGCCGAGCGCGCAGTGCGCGCCACCTTCCAAGAGCTGTTCCACCTCCCGGTGAGCAGAGTCGACGATGGCGCGGACGCACCGCGAAGCGTCCTCCGGACGTCCGTCCGCGATGGCCTCGGCCACTTCCATATGGCGGCGTACCGCGTCCACGTCCACGTGGTCCGGCATCAGGGGCAGGTCGCGGCGGGCGACGAGAAGCTCCTCGGTGACCTCGGAAAGCTGGGCGAACATCCCGTTGTTCGAGGCATTCAGCAGCGCCTTGTGAAAGGCCAGGTCCGCGGCTATGAAGCCTTGGATGTCATCGGTTCGAGCGACGCTCTCCATCGCCCGGGCGAGCTCGACGAGCGCCTTCCGTGCGCTGGGTGACGCGCCCGCCGCCGCGAGGGCCGCGGCGGACGGTTCCACCGCAGCCCTCAATTCGGTGAGTTCGCGCAACTGGGCGCCGCGGGAGGGGGAGGCCAGTCGCCATCGGATGACTTGGGGGTCGTAGAGGTTCCACTCGGTCATCGGTCGCACGGTGATTCCCACGCGGGGTCGGCTGGTGACGACCCTCTTCGACTCCAGGACCCGGACCGCCTCGCGTGCCACGGTACGGGAGACTCCGTACCGGTCCTGTACGTCTTCGAGGCGGAGCACCTCGCCCGCACGGATCTCCTCCGCGGCGAGGGATTCCCCGATGCGCTCGACCACCTGACCGTGCAGTCCGTGCAGTTCCACGCCACTCCCTGTCGTCCGTTTCACAAGCGCCTACGCTTGCCGATTCTGGCGTCCGGTGCCCGTCAACGAGAATCCGCGAGTCTACGCAAGAGCGTGCCCACGCGTTCACCTGTGCTCGGGGCACCGCCCGACGTCAGGGCCGAACCGATCCCGCAGGCCACCGCACCCGCAGCTATCCATTCCGGAGCGTTGTCGATTGTCACACCTCCAGTGGGCAGCAGGGGTGCCTGGGGGAGCGCCGCGCGCACGTCGCGCAGCCAGGCAGGTGATACGGCCGAGGCCGGGAAGAGCTTCAGTGCGTCGGCACCCTCCTCCAAGGCGTGCACCATTTCAGTCGGGGTGGCCACGCCGGGGAAGACCGGAACTCCGTAGCGGTGACCTGTGCGGATGACTTCCGGGTGGAGGCTCGGCGACACGAGGAAGCGTGCGCCGGCTTCTATGGCCGCGCGGGCCGCGGCCGCGTCGATGACGGTGCCCGCGCCGAGCAGCGCATGGGGGCGGGTCTCGGCGAGGCGGGCCAGGGCGGTGAGGGCGCGTGGCGTGGTGAGGGCGATCTCCACGGCGTGCAGCCCAGCGTCCAGGACGGCTTCCGCCGCGGCGACGGCCTCGTCCGGACCTGCCGTGCGGATGATGCCGAACACGCGCTGTGCGGTGACGGCCTGGGTGGTTTCCCATCGGTACATGACGTTCATGCTCTTCTGCTTGTGGAGGGGTGTGGTGGTCCGGCGGTGGCCGGTTGCCGGTGTCACCGGATGACGGTTTCGGATCCGGCGTCTGTGAAGCCGGCCAGGGCGCGATCGAGGCCGGCCTGGTTGGGCAGGCCGTCCGTGTCGGTGGGGCATTGGACCACCAAAGCCGCTACGGCGGCGGCCTGGCGCAGGCACTGATCTGGACCGTGACCGTGGAGCAGGCCCGAGAGGAATCCTGCGGCGAAGGCGTCCCCCGCTCCCACGGGGTCGGCGACCGGTACGTCAAAGGCGGGCTGGCTGACCGTTTCCGCCTCGAGGGTGAGACAGGTGGCCGATTTGTCGCGGTGCTTCACGACGATGGTTCGCGGCCCTGTCCCGAGCAGCGCGGCCGGGTCCGGTACACCCAGCAGCTCCCATTCGTCCTCGCCTGCCAGCACCACGTCCGCGTGGGCCAGGAGAGGGCCGACGACCTCGCGCCAACGATCGGGGGAGCCGAGCTTGTGGCGGATGTTCGGATCGAAGGAGAGCACCGCGCCGGCGGCTCGAGCCAGTTCGACCAGTCGCCATGTCGCCCGGTTCGCCGAGTCCGACAGCATCGGGGTGATCCCGGTGATGTGCACGAGCGGTGCCCCCTGGAACATGTGGGGATGCAGTTCGTCCGGCGAGAGGCGGGAGGATGCTGAACCTGCACGCAGATACTGCACGTCGATCGCGCGCGCCGGGTGGCTGTCACGCATGAGGACACCGGTCGGAGCCCCCGGGTCCGTGACCGCGTACGAGCTGTCGACACCATGGGCGCGGAGCTGGGCCAGTACGGCACGCCCTGCCGGATCGTCGCCGACGCGGCCGAGCCAGCGAACGGAGTGTCCGAGCCGGGCGAGGCCGGCCGCCACATTGCTCTCGGCGCCTGCGATGGAGCGGCGGAAGGAGACCGCGTGCTCCAGCGGCACTCCGGGTTCGGCCAGCAGGAGGAGCATGGTCTCGCCGCATACGACGACGTCGGGGCTCATCGAGCGAGCTCCGGTATCAGCGGGGCGAACTCCGCGCAGAAGCGGTCGATCATGTTCAGCTCCTCCTCGTCCAGCGAGTATCCGGGTGCCCGGCAGTGTGCGGACGCGAACCAGCCACGGCGCACCGAGACCTCCTTCTCGACGGCGATGATGAGCTCCACGTTCTGCATCCAGTAGGAGAGGAACGGCAGCATCCGGGTGTGCAGCGCGACGGCCTCGGCCTCGTCACCGCGCTGCCAGTGTTCCCAGATCTCGACGTACAGCTCGGTGAAGGAGCAGCCCGGCTGTACGCCGACTGCCCCGCGCCGCAGGGCGTCCGGCAGTTGCAGTCCTGCGTATCCGACCAGGGAGGGCAGCGGACGAGGCCCGGCGGCCAGCGCGGCGATCAGCCGTCCTGGCGGTGCGGACTCGACCTTGACCCAGCGGAGATTGGAGTGCTCGGCGGCCAGGGTGTGCAGGGTGGGTGCGTCCAGTGCCGTTCCGGTCTGTGCCGGGGCGTACTGCACCACGACGGGCAGCGGGTCGACAGCGAGCAGGACCTCGCGCAGGTGGGCCGAGACGGCGGTCTTGGACGGCGCGAGGAAGTGCGGCGGGAGCAGGTTTACGGCGTCGGCCCCGAGTTCCGCGGCGCGGAGCGCCTGGCGGACCGCGGTTCGGGTGGCGTGGTCCGGTACGGAGACGATGGCGGCGACATCCTGGCGGTGCCGGGTCTGCTGGAGCAGCAGACCGGTGAGCAGTTCCCGCTCGTCGGGGTCGAGTTTGTGGAACTCGCTCGCGAAACCGGGGAACATCAGCGAGCTCACCCCTGCCGCAAGTACCCGGTCCACCACTGCGGTGAATCCGTCGGGGTCGAGCTCTCCGTCGTCGTGGAACGGAACCTCCAGTACGGGTGAGACTCCTCGGACCAGTGTCTCGAGGTCCTTGTGTTCGGGTGTGGACATGTCGGTTCCTCAGAAGGCTTGGCGGGGCGGGGGCGAGTCGGTCGCGCCGACGAGAAAATCGAGGTCGGCGCCGGTGTCCGCCTGCGTGACGTGTTCGGTGTAGAGGTAGGTCCAGCCGCGGGTGACGGGCGGCTTCGGCGGCTGCCACGCTGAGCGCCGCAGGTCCATCTCGGTATCGTCGATCAGTACGTCGAGCCGTCGGCCGGGCACGTCGAGTCTGACCTGGTCGCCGGTGCGGACGAACGCCAGCGGGCCGCCGACGGCCGCCTCCGGTGCCACGTGGAGCACGCACGTTCCGAAGGCCGTTCCGGACATGCGGGCATCGGATACCCGGACCATGTCCCTGATCCCGGCGTCGAGCAGCTTCTTCGGCAAGGGCAGGTTGCCCACCTCGGGCATGCCCGGATATCCGCGGGGGCCTGTGTTGCGCACGATGAGCACCGTCTCGGCGGAGACGTCGAGCGTGGGGTCCTCGGCGACGGCGAGGTATTCCTCTATGGAGTCGAAGACGAGGGCGGGGCCGGTGTGGTCCAGCAGGTGCGGTGCGGCTGCCGACAGCTTGATGACGGCACCGTCCGGGGCGAGGCTGCCGCGCACCACGGCGGTTCCTCGTCCCGCGGGCAGCACCGGGTTGTCGAAGGCCCGGATGACCTCACGGTCGTACACCTGCGCACCCATGCAATTGGCTGTCAGGGAAAGCCCGGTGACCGTCACCGTGTCCTGGTGCAGGGCGTCCCGCAGGTCGTTGACGAGGGCCGGCAGCCCTCCGGCGTAGGCGAACTCCTCCATCAGGAACCGTCCGGAGGGCATCAGGTCGATGAGAAGCGGGAGTTCGGCGCCCAGGCGGTCGAAGTCGTCGAGTTCCAGGGGTACGCCCAGTCGGCCGGCCAGGGCGAGCAGGTGCACCACCGCGTTGGTGGACCCGCCGATCGCCGCGTTGATCCGGACGGCGTTCTCGAAGGCGGCTCGCGTCATGATGCGCCGGGGGGTGAGGTCGCTTCCCGCGAGCGCCACGGCACGTGCGCCGGTCTCTTCGGCCAGTGTGCCGCGCCGGGCGTCCACGGCCGGCAGCCCGGAGCCGCCTGGCAGCATCATGCCCAGGGCTTCCGCCAGGCAGGCCATGGTGGACGCCGTACCCATGGTCATGCAGTGACCCGCGGAGCGGTTCAGGGACGACTCGAACTCGGTGAACTCCTCCTGCGTGATCGTCCCCGCGCGCAGCTCTTCCGTCATCCGCCAGATGTCCGTGCCGGAACCCACGTTGCGGCCCTTGAACCTGCCGTTGAGCATGGGTCCCCCGGTGAGGACGATGGCGGGCACACCGGCGCTGGCGGCACCCATCAGGGCGGCGGGCGTGGTCTTGTCGCACCCGGTGAGCAGTACGACGGCGTCGATCGGATTGGCGCGGATCTGCTCTTCGATCTCCATGGCCGCCAGGTTGCGGAAGAGCATCGACGTCGGCCGCAGGAAGGGTTCACCAAGAGACATGGCAGGAAATTCCAGAGGGAAGCCGCCCGCCTGCAGCACTCCACGCTTCACCGCGTCGGCAAGGATCTGCAAATGGCCGTTGCACGGGGTCAGTTCGGAGAACGTGTTGCAGATGCCGATGACCGGGCGGCCGTCGAAGTTGTGACCGCCGCGCCCCATGGCCCGCAGGTGGTGACGGGCGATGAAACCGTTCTTGCCGCCGTCGCCGAACCAGGCACGGCTCCTGAGCGGCTCTCGACGCGAGACGGGAACTGCGGCTGACGGTGTCTCTCGCTCTGCCATGTATGAGCCTCCGATGGGGTACGGCCACGCGGTTCCGACCGCTTGAGACCGCGCTGTGACCGTGCAGGGGCTTGCCCTGCCGACGGATTTAATGATGCTATCAAATGACGATAACGCCTCGGGGGGTCGCACGAGGCTGTCACGGAAGCGGAGGTTCAACCCGTGGTACGTAATGCGCCGGTGCGGCTCGTCCGTCTCTTGACCTTTGGCGTACCGCCTGTCGCGACCGTCGGAACCTGTCCACCGGGCACCGGCGGACCGGCCCCCCGCACACCGATGCACGAAGCCCGGTGCCCTCCCCGCACGGGCGAGCACACCGAGGTGACCCGGAACCACCGGATCAGTCCTCACCACACGGCCCCGACAGCACGATGCGCGGCGGTCACTGCCAGCTCGAAGGAGCTCCACATGAACTCTTCGTTCCACCGGAACATTGCCGTGGCCACCGGCCTGCTGCTCACTCTCGGTCTCGCCACGGCGTGTTCGTCGGGCAAGGAGTCCTCCGGCGGCGACGCGGTCGACAAGAAGGTCGACGGCAAGATCTCCCTCACCTACCTGCAGAAGCAGGGCGACCAGGAGTACTTCATCGGCGAGGCGGCCGGCGCCAAGGCGAAGGCCAAGGAGCTGGGCATCGACCTCAAGGTGGTGAACCTGGGCAACGACGCCAACAAGACCGTCAGTGAGGTCCAGTCAGCCGTCGCACAGAAGACGAGCGGCATCATCATCGTCGTCCCCGACCCGGCCGTCGGCCCGCAGGTCGTCCAGACGGCGAAGGACGGGAAGGTCGCCCTGCTCACCTCCGACGACCAGATCTGCACCACCGGGCCCGACCCCGCCGCCTGCGGCAAGGACGACCTGGTCCCCCGCATCGGGTTCAGCGGTGCGCAGATGGGTGAGGAGGTCGGCAAGCGAGCGGCCGCCGAGTACAAGAAGGCCGGCTGGAAGGCCACGGACACCCGTGTCATCTCGGCCTGGAAGCAGGACGTCACCGTCTGCGGCGACCGGGTCAACGCGGCCAAGAAGACGTTCGACGCCGCGGTGCCCGGCGTGAAGACCCTCAACGTGCCCACCGACAACACCCCGACCGGCGCCCAGGACAAGATCGCCGCGACGATCACCGCGAACTCCAAGGTCAAGAACTGGGTCGTCTGGGGCTGCAACGACGAGAACGCCATGGGCGGGGTCACCGCCCTGCAGAACGCCGGCATCGGCCCCGACCACGTCATCGGCGTCGGTCTCGGCGCCTACCTCGCCTGCAAGGAATGGCAGACCGACAAGAAGAGCGGCATGAAGGCCGCCCTCTTCATCAACGGCAAGGACGTCGGCGCCCTGGCCGTTCAGACCATGTACGACAAGCTCAAGAACGGCAAGGACTTCCCGCAGGAGGCCTTCGCTCCCACCACGATGGTCGACCACTCCTCCTGGAAGACCGCCGGTCTCACCTGCGCCTGACCCGTCCGGGCCCGCGGTCTGACCACCCGTTCCGGCCGCGGGCCGACGACAGCTCCGTCGTACCGGTTCCCTTTCCATGAACACTCTGCGCGCCATGCCTTCGAGGTGAACGACATATGACCAGAGCCTCCCATTCGCCCGCCGGCCGGGACCCTTCCGAAGGACAGATTGAGGAAGCGTCGCCGCAGTCCCCGTCGCCGGGCATCGTGGACGTCACCAAACGTTTCGGGGCGGTGCGGGCCCTCGGCGGGGTCACGCTCGACTTCCCCCGCGGGCAGGTCACCGCACTGATGGGTGAGAACGGCGCGGGCAAGTCGACCCTGCTCAAGATCCTCACCGGTGACCACCAGCCCACCGAGGGGCACATCGTCCTGGGCGGCGAGCGCGTTCTGCTCGACTCCCCGGCCAAGGCACGCACGGCAGGTATCCGGATCATTCCGCAGGAACCGGAGATCATCCCGCACATCTCGGTCGCCGAGAACGTCTACGCCGGCGCCCTGCCGCGCAAGTCCGGCCGGCGATTCGACCGGGCCGAGCTCCGCCGCCGCATCGACGCGGACCTGGCCCGGCTGGGCTTCGCCGATGTGCTGGACCCGGACCTCCTGGGTTCACAGCTGACCCCGGCCCAACGCCAGCTGGTCGAGATCATGCGCGCCCTCACCGGCAGCACGGCTGCCACACTGATCGCGTTCGACGAACCCACCTCCTCCCTCGCCGAGCACGAGGTGGACGCTCTGTTCGCCCTGATCCGGCGACTGCGGGACCAGGGCATCGCGATCGTCTACGTCTCGCACCGGATGCAGGAGATCTTCCAGCTCGCCGACCGTATCGCCGTGCTGCGCGACGGCAACCTGGTCGGTGTCCAGCAGGCCGACACGACGAACGAAGCAGAGCTGGTACGCCTCATGGTGGGCCGCGACCTGTCCACCATGTTCGTCCGGCAGCGGGTCGCCACCGACCGCCTCGTTCTCGACGTCAGGAACCTCACCACCGACGACGTGCACGACATCTCGCTCCAGGTCCACGCCGGCGAAGTCGTCGGCCTGGCCGGCCTCATCGGAGCAGGACGCTCCGAACTGGCCCTCGCGCTGGCCGGCGACCAGCCCGTCCACAGCGGCACCGCCACCCTCGACGGGGTCCCACTGCCCAGCGGCCGCCCCGGTGCGGTGATCCGGGCCGGCCTCGGCCTCGCCCCCGAGGAGCGCAAGGCACAGGCGCTCTTCCTGCAGCAGTCCGTCCGGGCCAACATCTCCCAGGTAGTCCTCGACCGGCTGCGACGCTCCCGCTTCGTACGCCGCACCGCCGAACGAGAGCTCGCCCAGCACTACACCGACCGGCTCCGGGTCCGCACCCCCTCGATCGACCACGAAGTGCGCAAACTCTCCGGCGGAAACCAGCAGAAGGTCGTCCTCGCCCGCTGGCTCGCCCGCAAACCCAAGGTCCTCATCCTCGACGAGCCGACCCGCGGCATCGACGTCGGCGCCAAGGCCGAGATCTACCAGATCATCGCCGACCTCGCCGCCGACGGTGTGGCCGTCCTCGTCATCTCCTCCGAACTGCCCGAACTCCTCGGCCTCGCTGACCGCGTCGTCGTCATGCAGGGCGGCCACATCACCGGCGAGCTCAGCCACGGCGAAGCCACCGAAGAGTCCATCCTCCAACTCGCCATGGCCGACGACATCATCAGCACCCGTACCCCCGGAGCCTCTTCATGACCACCACCAGCGCCCCGTCCCCGGCAGTCAAGGAGCCGTCGGAAGGACCGGCCTCCTCCACGCCGAAGCTGCTCTCCCGCATCAGCGGGCAAAACATCAGCCTCGTCGGCGCGCTGATCCTCGTGCTCGGGCTGTTCGGGGTCCTCAACGACAACTATCTGAGCCTGTCGAACATGCAGGTCATCGCGGAGGCGGCGACCATCACCGGGCTGCTCGCGATCGTCCAGACCGTCGTCATCATCTGCGGCGGCCTCGACATCTCCGTCGGCTCGCAGGCCGGTGTGGCATCCGTGGTCAGCGCCATGGTCTTCACCAGCACCGGCACCAACGCCTTCCTCGGCATGGCGGCCGCCATCGGAGTCGGCCTGCTCATCGGCGCCCTCAACGGCCTGATCATCGTCTACGGCCGGGTCAACCCCACCATCGCCACCCTCGCCGGCCTCGCCGCCTACAAAGGCCTCGCCCAACTCCTGTCCGACGGACGCGCCCAGGGATACGTCCTCAACAACGACGTCTTCATCTTCCTCGGGCGCGGAAAGATCGCCGGACTCCCCGTCATGGTCTGGATCCTCATCGTCGTCGCCGTGGCCGTCCACATCCTGCTCCGCTACACCGACATCGGCCGCAACATCTACGCCATCGGCGGCAACGACACCGCCGCCCGCCTCGCCGGCATCAACATCAACAAATACCTGATCTGCGTCTACGCCCTCATCGGCATCGTCGCCGCCGTCGCCGGCATCCTCCTCACCGCCCGCACCGGATCCGGCCAGCCCACCTCCGGCAGCGAAGGCCTCGAACTCAAGGCCATCACCGCCGCCGCACTCGGCGGCGCCGCACTCAAGGGCGGCAAGGGCGGCATCGGCGGCACCCTCCTCGCCGTCGCCCTCCTCGGCGCCCTGGAGAACGGTCTCACCGTCCAGGGCATCAACTCCTTCTGGCAGAACGTCGCCCAGGGCGCCCTCCTCGTCATAGCCGTCGTGATCCAGCAGCGACGCAGCGGCGAACGCGCTGTCGGACTACCCAACTGAGGCACCCGGGCCAGGTCTCACGCGGCCCGGGCAGGAAGGAGCGCCTTTCACCGAACCACATGCCCACACTGACCCGCACGCATAGCAGCTTAGTTGTCAAGAAGGGTTTGACGTGACGTTCTCGCACAGCAGCACGCCTTCGGAACACAGCGGCCCCGCCGCAAAGGCAGGAGGGTTCAGCCGCCGCGGTGTGCTGAAGAGCCTGGCGGCAGCGGGATTCCTCGCCGTAGCAGGCGATGTCTTCCTTGCCGCACCCGCCCATGCCGCCACCGCGCCGCCCGTGATCCCGCCCCTTCCCGAGACGGTCTCCGGCGTGGGCAACCCGCTCGTCCCCGTCGCCTCCGGATGGCGCTGGACGTCCAGCCCTCCGGCATCCTTCTGGACATCCGGCACCGACACCTCCTCGTGGCACCCGCTCGACGTACCCGGCGAACCGGCCCTGCAGAGCCAGTCCGTCCCCTCGGACACCGAATGCGCGTACACCGTCGAGGTCACCGTTCCGGCGGACTTCGCCGGCAAATGCGTGATGCTCCGCTTCGACGGCGTCTACAGCTACGCCCGACTGTGGGTCAACGGCACTGCCGTACGCACCCACGACGGCGGCTTCACCACCTGGTACGCCGACATCACCTCCCTGGTCACGCCGGGCCGCGCGGCCGTCGTCACCCTCGGCGTCACCGACCGGCCCACCAGCATCGCCGGCCAGTCCAACTACGCGCACCACATCATCGGCGGCATCCTGCGCGACGTCACCCTGGTCGCCCTCCCGCCTTCCCACCTCACGAGGCTGCACGCCGACACGACCTTCGACAGCGCGTACCGGGACGCCACGCTCACCGTGACCGCGGCCGCGTCGTTCCAGACGGGCCAGAGCGGAACGGCCACGCTCACCCTCACCGACCCCGAGGGCCGGCCAGTCGCGATCACTCCGTCGAAGATCGACCTGACCGGCACGAATCCGCAGCAACAGGCCGTGATCCCGGTCAAGGCCCCCCTCAAGTGGGACGCGGAACACCCCCACCTCTACACCCTGACCGCCGAATTCACCGCCGGAGGCGTGACCCAGACGGTGACCCGGAAGGTCGGATTCCGTCAGGTCAAGGTCGAGGGCAACAAACTGGTGGTCAACGGCAGCCCCGTACACCTGCTGGGCGTCTGCCATCACAGCATCACGGAGAAGCAGGGCCGTTCGACCAACCCGGCCATGGAGGAGCAGGCCGCCCGCCTCTACAAGGAGGCGAACTGCAACTACATCCGCACCTCGCACTACCCGCCGACACCGGCGCTACTGGACTGGGCCGACCGTCTCGGCCTGTACGTCGAGGTCGAGTCGCCCGTCTGCTTCCAGCAGAGCACCGTCGACGACCCCGCCTACACCGAGCAGTACATGACACAGTTCGCCGAGATGATCGAACGCGACCGCAGCCACCCCTGCGTGATCGAGTGGTCCGTCGGCAACGAGAGCGGCATGGGCCGCAACTTCGCCTCGGAGAACACCTACGCCCACGAGACGGACACCTCTCGTCCCACGGTCTTCGAGGACATGGGCCAGAGCAACGGCGGCACTCAGACCGACATCTACAGCGGTCACTACCCCAACCTCCAGAACGCCAACGGCAATGCCAAACAGCCCATCCAGTACGGCGAGTTCGCCCATGTGCCGTGCTACAACGTGGGGACCCTGAAGGAAGACCCCGGGGTGCGCGACTTCTGGGGCCACAGCATCGCGAAGCTGGCGGAGAAGTTCCGTACCACGGACGGAGTCGTGGGCGGCGCCATCTGGGCGGCCATCGACGAGGTGTTCCACCTGGCCAACGGGCCTGTGGGGTACGGCGAGTGGGGCATCATCGACCTGTGGCGCCGCCGCAAGCCCGAGTTCTGGCTCACGCAGAAGGCCTTCTCTCCGGTACAGATCGCGGACGGGGTGCTCACCGGCCTGACCCCGGGAGGAGCGATACCGGTGCCGGTCAAGAACTGGTACGACCACAGCAACCTCGGGGAACTCGCGGTCGGCTGGCAGATCGGCAGCAGGTCGGGCACCATCGACGGCGTCGATATCGCACCCCGGCAGAGCGGCACCCTGACCGTCCCGGCCGGCGCCTGGTCGGCGGGCGACACCCTGAGACTCACCTTCCGGCGTGGCACGGCGCTGATCGACGAATACCGGCTCTGGCTCAACACCCGTGCGACGCCGGCCTCCCCCTCCGACAGCGGCAAGGCGCCCACCGTCGACGAGAGCCCGGACACGATCACCGTCACGGGCGTCGACGCGCCGTTCACGGTGGTGTTCGACAAGCGCACCGCACGGCTCGTCGAAGCGACAGCCAACGGCACCGTGATCCTGACGAGTGGCCCGGACCTGGTGATCTCCCGTGCCGTTCCCGGACAGTGGGCGGGGACATCGGCGAGCGTGACCACGACCGACGGCAAGGTGACCGTCAGCCTGAAGGGACGCTTCGGCACCATCGACACCACGATCAAGGTGGCGGTGAGCCCTCGCGGTCTGCTGACCACGACGTACACGATCACCAACCCGCCCTCTGGCCAGGTCAGTGACGTGGGCATACGGTACGTCCTCGCCGACGGCACGGACACCTTGAGCTGGCAGCGGGACGCCCAGTGGACGGCGTACCCCGACGACCACATCGGCAGGGCCTCCGGTACCGCGACCCGCAGCCGGGCCACCGGCGCAGACGGATACCGTACGAAGCCGGACTGGTCGTGGTCCCAGGACACCCACAGCTACTTCCTGTTGGGCAAGGACAGCGCCGCACACTGGACCAACGACTTCCGCAGCGCCAAGGCGAACGTCAGGGTGGCCAAGGCCACCGCGGGCGCGGCGGGACCGGGTGTGCAGGTCGAGTCGGACGGTTCCGACTCGGTCCGGCTGGCACCGCTGGAGCCGGCGCTCATCGACGACGCCTCCCCGGACATCGTCTACACGGGTTCCTGGACCCATGCGGACGCGAGCTCGGGCTACACCGCCGGAGACCTGTTCGGCACGGAATCCTTCACCAACGCAGCGGGGGCGGCAGCAGAACTGACCTTCACTGGCACGGGGGTCGGCCTGTACTCCGCCCGGGCGGACAACCTCGGCATCGTGAAGATCTCGGTGGACGGCAAGCCTGCGGAAACGGTCGACCTCTACGGACCGGGGAAGGCTCCGGCCCAGCTCGTCTTCCGTAGCGCATCACTGGCGTACGGACGGCACACGGTCAAGGTGGAGTGCACCGGCACCAAGAATGCCTCGTCGAAGGGGGCCTTTGCGCTCGTCGACGCCTTCCAAGTGGTGGACCCGGTGATCGACGACGCTTCGGACGCGGTTGTCTACAAGGGCTCGTGGACACATGCGGACTCGAGCAAGACGTGGACGAGCGGCGATCTCGGGCGCACCGAATCCTTCAGCAGAACCGCGGGCGACACGGCGACCGTCAGGCTCTCGGGAACGGGAATCCGCGTCATCTGCCCCAAGGGCCCCAACCAGGGCATCGCTGAGATCTCCATCGACGGTGGGCCCGCCACCGAGGTTGACCTCTATGCGTCGAGCAAGCAGTTCCAGCAACGGGTGCTCGAACGCACCGGCCTGGCAGAGGGCCAGCACACTGTCAGTATCAAGGTGAGCGGCCGCAAGAACGCAGCTGCCACGGACGCCCATGTGGCCCTGGACGCGTTCGAGGCGCTGACGAGCGACGCCTTCCCGCTCAGGGCTCCCGGCGTGGGCCTGATCGTCAGCGCCCGCATCAACTATCCCGATCTCGCCTGGGGCAACTACATCGACCCCGCGATCACGCTGCCGGCCGACTGGAGCGGCACGGCACGGGTGCGACTGCTGCCCTGACAGCCGTCGGAGGGCATCACAGTCCGAGGTCGTGACCGGTCTCCGCAAGGTGGGCGGTCATGGCCTCGGCCGCGCGATTCCCGTCGCCACCGGCGATCGCGTCGGCGATGTGCCTGTGCGCAACGACCGTGGCTTCATGCCCCGCCCCCCGGCGTTCACGACCGTGGTAGCTCGCTCTGCGGGAGTCGAGCAGGATTCCGTTCATTGCCGTCAGAACGAAGGAGAACAGGCCCGATGCGGCCAGTTCTGCGACAGCCTGATGGAAGGCGAGGTCCGCGGCGATGAACGCCTCCGGCTCACCGACCGCGTGGCCCATCGTGGCCAGCGCGCGATCCACCTCCGTCATGGAGCCCTCGCCGGCGGCGCGACGCACTGCGGCCCGGCGCGCGAGCTCCGCCTCGATCACACGCCGGGTGTCGAGCAGGTCCGCCAGTTCCATCGAGTTCTGACTGAGGCGGAAATCGAGAATCTGCTCCAGCACTGCGGGAGCGGGGACCGCTACACGCGCACGCTTGCCCTGGCTCGAGACGAGGACACCACGTGCGACCAGCGTGCGGATCGCCTCACGCACGGCGAGGCGGTTGACGCCGTGCCGCTCAGCGAGTTCGCCCTCGGCCGGGATCTCATCGCCCGCCCGCAGACCGCGCAGCTTGATGTCGCCGATGATCTCCTGAGCCACGTGCTGACTCAGCGTCGTCCGCCCGATCGTCATGCGTTCACTCCCTCACCTCCGGGCAGGGGAGTCCCCGCCTCCAACCCGCCGACACACCTGGCAGCTTAGCTGCTAAGTTCGCCTCGTATCCAAATCAGCACGCCGGCCCAGGGGCCCGCGCAAGTGATGGCTCTGCCCGGTTGTGCTCCGTTACTCACCTTGACTACTCCCGCGCCCCGCGCGGAACGGAGACCGACATGTTTGACCTGAGCAATGAGGTAGTGCTGGTCACCGGCGCCGCCCGCGGCATCGGCGCCTCCGTGGCCACGATGGCGGCAGCCGCCGGTGCGAGGGTGGGCCTCCTGGACATCGACGGTGACGGCGCGCGGGAAACCGCTCGCCGAATCGGCCCGTCCGCCGGCTGGGCAGCGTGCGACATCACCTGCGAGGATCAGGTCCGCGACGCTGTGAGTGCCCTGCGCGACGAGCTGGGACCGGCAACAGGCCTGGTGAACAACGCGGGACGCAACTCGTATGCTGACGTGGTCGCCATGACCACCCAGCAGTGGGACGAGGTGTTCGGCGTCGACCTCAAGGGGGCGTGGCTCATGGCCAGGGCCGTCCTGCCGGGGATGACCGCTCAGGGGCGGGGCGCGATCGTGAACATCGCCTCGATGCATGCCACGATGACCTGCCCCGGCATGTTCCCCTACGCCTCGGCCAAAGCCGGACTCGTAGGTCTGACACGCAGCATGGCCCTCGAGGTGGGACCGCAGGGTGTCCGGGTCAACGCGGTCAGCCCCGGATATATCGAGACCGACCTGCTGGCCGAGTATTTTGACCAGGAGGCGCCGCAGGTCCGCCAGGAAGCGCTGGCCAAACACATCCTCGGCCGACTCGGCACCCCCGACCAGGTCGCCTCTGTAGTCGCTTTCCTCCTGTCCGACGCTGCTGGATTCGTCACCGGCGCGGACTGGGCTGTAGACGGGGGAGTCTCCGCCCGATTCGCCTGAGGCGCGAAGCCCGGCGGCACGCAGGCGGATGGGAAGACGCCTTCCACCCTGCACATGGCGAGGACGGCCGGCGGCCCTGCGTATGACGACGGGGCCGCCGGGGCGTTACGGGGTGAGGCGGTAGACGCTGCGGGCCGTTCCGGCGAGGATCTTGGCCCGCTCCGCGGCGGAGAGATCCGCGATCAGGGCGCGGCCGGTTTCCAGAGTCTTTCCGTAGTCGGCGGCCAAGAGGCATACAGGCCAGTCAGACCCTGCCATCAGCCGGTCCGGCCCGAAGGCATTGAGCGCCATGTCGACGTATGGGCGCACCTCGTCGGTCCAGCTTGAGCCCTGCGGTATTTCGGTCAGCAGGCCGGACATCTTGGCGCTGACGTTCCCGTTCCTCGCAAGGGCCCGCAGGCCCTGAGACCACAGTGCCGCGGCACCCGGTGCAGGCGACGGCTTGCCGAGGTGATTCAGGACGAGTCGCAGGTGGGGGATCGCCCTTGCCGTTTCCGCAGCGGCTGACAGTTGTTCCGGGGTGACCAGCAGGTCGTATGCGAGTCCTGCCGCGGCCACGGCCTTCAGGCCGCGGTGTACGTCGGTACGACAGAGCCATCGTCGATCGGGCTCCCCCTGCACGGGGTGACGGATCGATCTGAGGTACCGGCCATGGGGTCCCTCGCGCAGTTCGGCCACCTGGTCTGCTACGTCGGGAGCGGTCAGATCGACCCAGCCGACCACTCCGCCAATGAGCGTGTGCTGTCCTGCAAGGGCCAGGAACTCGGAGGTCTCCTTCCGAGTGGCAGCGGTCTGCACCAGTATCGCCGAGGTGACTTCGGCAGCCTGTGCGGCCGGCTTCAGATCCTCGACACAGAAGTTGCGGCGGATCGGGGCGAGCCCGGGGCCTACGATCCACGGCTGGCTGCGCACGGCAAGGTCCCACACGTGTACGTGAGCATCCACGAAGCCCGTCGCAGCGCTCATGGTCGCAAGGGGCGTTCGCTTCGCGACGGTGCCGGGCGTACCCGCAGACCCGACATGCCGCCGTCCACGGCCAGCGCGGTGCCTGTGACCGAGCCGGCCGACGGGCCGGCCAGATAGGCGATGGCAGCGGCCACCTCGTCCGCGGTGACCAATCTGCCGGTGGGCTGCCGGGCCTCCAGTGCAGCCCGTTCGCTTTCCGGGTCGTCGGCGGCGTCCAGGAGGCGTCCGACCCACGGCGTGTCGACGGTTCCCGGGTTCACGCAGTTGACACGAATTCCTTCGCCGACGTGGTCGGCCGACATCGCCAAAGTCAGCGACAGCACGGCGCCCTTGCTCGCTGAGTACAACGCGCGTCGGGGGAGCCCGGCGGTAGCGGCGATCGAGCAGAGATTGACGATCGAGGCGGCCTCTGACTCCCGCAGGTATGGCAGAGCCGCCCGGGTCGTGCGCACGACTCCGAGAACGTTCACGTTGAGCACGCGCAGCCACTCTTCGTCCAAGTGGTCCGCAATGGTCCCCGCCGCCCCGACGCCCGCGTTGTTGACCAGGATGTCGATGCCGCCGAGCGCGCCGGCCGCACTGAGCACCGCGTCATGGATCGATGTTTCGTCCGCGACGTCGGCCTGGAAACCCATGAGCGGCGCGGGCACGCCAGTCGGCGCGAGGTCGAGGACTGCCACGCGGGCGCCCCGCGAGGCCATCAGGAGCCCTGTGGCGAGGCCGATGCCGGAGCCGCCTCCAGTGATGACCGCGCGCAGTCCTGTGAGGTCGCTCATGACTTCTTCCCATTCCGCTCACCGAGGGGTGCGGCAACGAATACCTGACGCTGCACCCCCAGCCCGTCGATGCCCAACTCGACCACGTCGCCTGCCTTGAGGTAGGGCGTGTCCGGAAGTCCCAGTGCGACGCCGGCAGGGGTGCCGGTATTGATCAGGTCGCCGGGTTCGAGAACCATGTACTGGCTCAGGTACCAGACGAGATGGTTCACGTCGAAGATCATGTCCTTGGTGTGACCGTCCTGGCGCCGGACACCGTTGACCGACAAATGCATCGCGAGGCTCTGGGGGTCGCCTGCCTCGTCCGCGGTGACGAGCCACGGGCCGAGCGGGTTGAACGTCTCACAGGACTTGCCGAGGTCCCACTGCGCGGAGTACTCCAGCTGGAACTCCCGCTCGGAAACATCGTGGCTGACAGCAAAACCGGCGATGACCGCTGCGGCGTCCTCGGGCGAATCCAGGTAGCGGGCGCGGGTGCCGATGACGACGGCCAGCTCCACTTCCCAGTCCGTTTTCACTGACCCTCGCGGCACCCTCACATGGTCGTAGGGCCCCACCACTGTCGAGGAGTCTTTCAAGAACACCACAGGACGCACCGGGATCGTGGCCCCGGTCTCTCGCGCGTGGTCCCGGTAGTTCAAGCCGACGCAGACCACCTTTCCCGGGCGAGCCACGGGTGCTCCGACCCGGGCTTGTCCAGCCTCCAGGGCGGGGAGGACACCGGTGCCGAGCGCCGCCCGTATCCGCTCCAGGCCGTTGCTGGAGAAGAAGTTGCCGTCGATGTCCTCGACGAGGCCGGACAGGTCCAGCAGCCGCCCGTCATGGGCCAGCAGAGCGGGCCGTTCGGCCCCAGGGGGACCGATGCGCAACAGTTTCACTTCACACTTCTTCCTTGATCCAGGTTCACCACCACACATCGGAGAACTCGGCGGCGAATCGCAGCGAACTTAGCGTTTTCATGGGATCATCGCAAGAAGTCATCAGACCTCTCGTGGTTACACTCGTGAGGGGCAGCCGCCATGGTTCAGCGGGTGGCGTGCTTCGGCGCAGGCGCGCTTCAGGTAGAGCCGCCGCAGGAAGGTGTTCCCCTGCGGCGGCTGCTTTCCGGTCTGCCGGCAATCGATGAGATGCAGGGCGCGACTCTTATGCAGAGAAGCCATGCCCCCAGATCAGTCATGTCCCAGCTCACGTTGAGACCCCGTCCACAGGAGGGCCCATGGCACACCACCCCCGGATCCTGACCACCGCGAGCGGCACAGCAGTGCCGAAGTTCGGCCTTGGATGCGCTCCGCTCGGCAACATGTTCCGCGCGCGTTCCGACGAACAAGTCGAGGCTGTACTCGAAGCTGCCTGGGAGGCCGGTGTTCGGCACTTCGACACGGCGCCCCACTACGGGCTGGGCCTGTCGGAGCGGAGGCTCGGCCGCTTTCTGGCGACGAAACCGCGCTCGGAGTTCGTGATCTCCACCAAGGTGGGCCGACTCCTGCGGGAGGACCCTGCCTGGGACGGCAGATCGACCGACCCGGAAGGGTTTGCCGTCCCCGCACAACTCCGTCGGTCCTGGGACTTCAGCCAGCACGGCGTTCGGAGGGGATTGGAGGACTCGCTCGAACGTCTGGGGATGGACCGAGTGGACATCCTCTACCTGCACGACCCGGAGCATTCCGGCGATTCCCGAGCGGTTCATGAGGGGATGACGGCCCTGAGCCGGATGCGTGACGAGGGAGTGGTCACCTTCGTCGGCGCCGGCTCGATGGACCCGGGCACGCTGATCTCCGCGGTGGAGACCGGGTTGGCGGACATCGTCATGGTCGCGAACCGTTACACCCTTCTCGATCAGGGCGCGGTGCCCGGACTTGCTGCCGCGTGCCGTCGTCACGGCACCCTGATGGTGGCGGCGGCGGTCTTCAACAGCGGCCTCCTGGCCCGGTCGCCCGCCAAGGGGGCAACGTTCGACTATCAGGTTGCCTCCGAGGACGTCCTTGCCCGGGCGCGCAGCATCGAATCCGTCTGTGTCGCGCACGGTGTCGAGCTTCCCGCGGCCGCCGTGCAATACCCCCTGCTCGACCCGGCTGTGGCTGGCGTGGTCGTAGGTGCAGACAGTCCTGACCAGATCCGTCAGAACCTCACCCGGTTCGGTGCCGCGATCCCCGATGCCCTGTGGGACGACCTTGACCAGCAGGGTCTGGTACCGAGAACCGGGCGGTGACCCCGAATCCGGCGACTGCGACCACGCGACACTCATCGAGCAAGTTCTCGTACCTCTTGTAGTGGATAGGCCCCAGTTTCGCCCCATTGCTGGATCAGCATCATGCAGTTTGAGGCGTAGACATAGGAGAACTTTCTCGTTACGTTGCCGTCACTTACTGGCGACACGGGAGTAGACATGGTCCGACGGACAAGTACGGCCATCGCGGCGGTCGCCGCGATGTTGTTTTCGACAGTCCTCGTGGGGGTCTCCGCGCAGCCGGCGCAGGCCGCCGGTTCCGTGTACTTCGTCTCGCCGGACGGCGACGACTCGGCAAGTGGGGAGGAGCCCTCACCCCTGCGCACCATCCAGCACTGCGCGGATACCGCGCAGCCCGGTGACACCTGCCGCATCCTGGCCGGGACCTACCGGGAGACGGTCACCCCGCCCACGTCCGGTACCGGTACGGCCCCGATCCGCTTCGAGGCGGCGTCGGGGGCCCAAGTAACAGTGGACGGCACCGACGCCGTTTCCGGGTGGACCCCCGACGCGGGCAACGTCTACAAGACGTCCCTGGTCCTGGCCGGCACCGCGAGCGCGCCCTACGGCAGCAGCGCCGATCCCGCGAACTCCGACCTGTGGGCCAATCAGATATTCACCGGCTCGACACCAGTGCCGGAGGCGTCCTATCCGGCTTCCGGGGCCGGGGTCTGGGACGCGGGATACGTCTCCGCGGGCTGGTCGGGGTCCCTCACCACGGGCGGCACCTGCGCGACGCCGCCCTGTAACTCGCAGGGCACCGGCACCCTGACATATGACGGGTTCCCAGCTCTGGGTGACCTCACCGGCGCCACCGTCCAGCTGGCCGGCCACTGGGTGACCACGACAAGCACGGTGTCCTCCGGCAACCTCGACGGCACCAACAAGACACTGCACCTGACATTCCCCAACAGCGACTCGCCCGTCATGATCGGTGGCCCTTCGCCCAAGTTCCGGCTGGTCGGCAAGAAGTCATTCCTGCGTGAGCCGAACCAGTGGTACTACGACGCTGCAAGCCACCAACTGTTCATGCGGGCATCCGACGGCCAGGCGCCGCGCAATATCACGGCCAAGAAGCGCAACTACGGCTTCGACCTCGCCGGGCGCAGCTCCATCATCATCGACGGGATCAAGTTCTTCGGCACAACGATCCGCACGGACGACTCCAGCTCGGACATCACCCTGGCCAGGATCGACGCAAGGTACCTGTCCGAGTGGCAGACCACGCAGTACCGAAGTGACTTGCCCTACGCCGGCATCTACGCCGGCAACCATCGCGCCGACAGCGGAATCCGTCTGCACGGCAGCAACAACAAGCTCCTCGACAGCCGGATCCAGTACTCCGGCGGCGCAGGGATCTCCCTCAAGGGATCCGGCCACGTCGTGCGGAACAATCTCATCACCGACATCGCCTACAACGGCTCGTACGCCGCTGCTGTCACCGTCGAGGACGGGACCCAGAACTCCTCCATCGTCCAGAACACGATGCGTTCCACCGGCCGCGACGTCATCAACATGAACACCAACGCCTACCCCAACGCCGGCTACGACCTGCGGATCGCCTACAACGACATGTCCGACTACGCAAAGATCGGATACGACCTGGGCGCCGTCTATGTCTGCTGCGACACCTCGCTGCGCGGCAGGATCGACCACAACACGATCCATAACCCCTCCCATGTCGGAAACGGCCTGCATTTCGACAACGGAACCATCGACGTCAACGTCGACCACAACGTCATCTGGGGTCTCGGATCCAGCGCGAACAGCGGCCACGGCATCGCGCAGGGCGGCTGGAACGCGGGTCACCCCCTGCCGTACCTCAAGGGCACTTACACGAACAACACTGTCGTCACGCCCAACAAGTCGACGATCCTGAACTACTACGCGACAGCTGCCCAGGTCGCGAATACCACGGTCCGCAACAACGTCCTCGACGGCGACAAGCCTGCTGACCGGACCTATGAATACATCCCCGGTGGCACCCCGAACGAGTCACACAACCTCGCCACGAAGTACAGCCAGAACCCCGCCGCCAACACGCCGAATCCCGGCTACACAGCATTCTCCGCGAATGACTTCACACCCGCGGCGGGATCACCCGCGATCGACAAGGGCACACCGGTGGCCGGAGTGACCGACGGCTACACCGGCAGTGCCCCCGACCAGGGCGCCTACGAGTCGGGCCAAGCCACATGGCTGACCGGCTGCACCATCGCACCGGAATGCGGCAAGGCTTCGACAGCGAAGGTGACCATCGTCGCCCGTCACAGCGGCAAGGACATCGCTGCGGACGGGACCGCCGCGCAAATAACGCAGCAGACCGATACGAACAGTCCTTCACAGCAGTGGGAGATCCTGCCCCAGGCGGGGGGCACCGTGCAGATCAAGAACCTCGTCAGCGGCCTGTGCCTGGCAGTCGCCGGCGGGCGTACGGACAACCTCGCGCCGGTCTACCAGTGGTCGTGCTCCACCCAGCCGCACTTCTCGTGGAACGTGCGTGAAACCGCCGCAGGCTACCAAGAGATCGTGGCCTCCCACTCCGGCAAGTGCCTCAACGTAGCCGGGCTCGGCACTGAGGACGGCGTCGGTCTCCTGCAGTACACATGCAGCGACGTCGGCAATATGCAGTTCACTGTCCGACCGGTCAAGTGAAGCCCCTCCTAGCCAGTTCGAAGAGAAGCTGACCCGCTACCGCACGACGAAGCCGGGGCGCCGCAGAGGGAAGACCCCTGCGGCGCCCCGGCTCATGAGTTCACTGAACAGCACGCAATGAGCAGCAGTCCCGAAGAGCAACGACCGGCCCAGGAAGGGTGACCCATGCGACAGACGGATACGGCTCCGAGTGAAGCACGAATCCACGTGACGGGCAGGCGGACCCGCGTCCGGCCAGGAATGGAGATCCGGTACGCCACAGTGCACGCCGAGATCCCCTCCGCGGTATGCGACGCACTGGCCTCCTGCGGCGTGGCCCGGTGGCAGATCTGGCGTGACGGAAGAGACCTCTTCCACCTGATCGAGACCACGGACCGCTATGAGGTCATGGTCGAGCGGATGCTGAGAATCGGCCCGGTCGACCCCGACTGGGACGCCATCATCAGCGAGCTGCTGGAAGACGGAACAGACGCCGATGAAATTCTCCCGCTCGTCTGGACCATGACCGGGACAGCGCAATTCGCCGGAGCAGAGGGCGACGTGCTCCCTGCTCCGGCGAACTGATGAGGGTCAGGCGCTGAGCGGAGGCCGCCCGGCGGCCTCCCACTCCTCGTACTCGGCGCGTCCGACGTCATCGAGGGGGTAGTAGCGGCGCAGCGCACCGCCGAGCGCGAGTTTTGCCCGCGAGAAGTCCTCCCACGCCTCGTGGGAGGCGCCGGCCTCGGCGACCGCAGCGGCCTTTGCTACCGGCACCACAACTGCTCCGTCGTCGTCGGCGACGATGAGGTCCCCGGGAAGGACCAGGGTGCCTCCCACGGCCACCGGAACGTGGTAGCCCCAGGGCAGCAGTTCCCCCTGGGAGGCGTAGTGGGGTGTCGGTCCGAGCGACCAGATCGGCACGTCGAGCTGGTCGAGTTTGGCCGAGTCCCTGATGCCTCCGTCCGCGACGAGTCCCAGACCACCGCGGTTCTGGAGGTGGGTCGCGAGCATTTCCCCGACCACACCACTGCGCAGGGAGCCGTGCGCCTGGACGACCAGGACGTCGCCGGGTTCGATGAAGTCGAGGACCGCCCACAGCGCGGTGGCCCGCTCGACGTACTCCTGGGTGACGCCGGCGTCGCTGTAGATGTCCTCTCTCATCGGCATGAGCTGCAGGGTGACAGCCCGACCGATGATCCTTCGGCCCGGCTTATTGGACCGAGGACCCTGGATGAAGGTCTTGGTGATGCCCATCTGGTGCAGCGTGGCCGACGCGGTGGCGGCGGTCACCGTCCGCAGGGACTCGACCAGACCGGGGCCCAGCCGGGGAACCGCAGGCCCCTTGACGGGCAGCGTCCACGCTCCCTCGATGCGGTACTCGGGTATCCCGTCCGGCCCTATGCCGACAGGATCGATCCCACCCTTGGGAGTGGACCCTGTCATCGGTACACCTCGACGCTGTAGTGGCCCTCGACATAGGGATACCGATCGACGAGGTCGCCGATGATCTCCACCCCCAGGCCCGGCGACTCGAGTACCGAGACCGTCCCGTCCTTGACGCGCGAGCCATCCTGGACGATGTCCCATCGCAACGGTCCCTGGACCATGCATTCCTCGACCATCGAGGCGTTCGGCAGCGCCGCGACCGCGTGGGCGTTGGCCATCAGCATGACCCCGTTGTGCCACGAGTGAGGAATGAGCGAGAGGCCTGCGCTGTCGGCGATGCGTCCGATCCGCATGACCTCGCTGATGCCGCACACACCGGCGTCGGGCTGGACGATGTCAAAGCATCCACGGTCGATCCACGGCCGGAACTGCTCGATGGTGGTGAACGACTCGCCACCGCTGATCTTCAGGTCCACCGACTGCGTCAGCGAGGCGTATCCCTCGATGTCGTCCTTGGCGAGCGGCTCTTCCAGCCACAGCGCTCCGCGCTCCGCCAGGCCCTCCGCGAGCTCACGTGCTTCGGCACGCGAGAGTCGGCTGTTGGCGTCGACCGCCAGCCCTGCGCGGTCGCCCACGGCCTCTCGAACCCCGTCGAACAAGGCGAGGAAGCGAGCCGGAGTGACATTGTCCCAGTGCCACGCGGTGCCGAGCCGGAACTTCACGGTCCGGTATCCCGCATCCACGTAGCCGAGCACGTCCTCGACCAGCGTGCGAGGCTCGTCGTGCCAGTCGTAGCGCACGCCGCCCGAGGCATAGACATCGACGTCGCTCACAGAGGCCGAAGGTTCCAGGAGCTGGGCCACCGGCTTGCCGGCCAGGCGGCCGCGCGCGTCCCACAGGGCGCAGTCGATGCCGGCAACCGCGAAGTCGTGTGCCGAGCCCACCGCGTGCTCCAGAGCGGTCCCGGTAGGACGGGGCACGATGGAGAAGTCGTCGAGATCTCTGCCAATGAGGCTCGGGCGGTACCACCGGACCCAGTCGGCGATCTGGAGCGGATTGCCGTACGAGCAGGCTTCTCCGATCCCTGTCACGCCGTCATCGGTCTCCACGACGACGATGGCCACATCCGCTTTGACGCTGCGGTATCGATCGGTCAGCCATTGGTCCTCCCGGCCGTGCAGCCGGGTAGCACACAGCGTGCGCATGTCGGTGATCACAGAGTGTGATCCTTTCGAAGAGTCATTCCTTCTCTGCTCCAGCCTTCTGGCCGGCGACCAGGAAGCGCTGGGCGAAGAGGAAGATGAGCAGGATCGGGGAGATGGACAGCAGGGCGGCGAGTGCCACCTCGGGCTCGCGCACAGGGATGCCGGTGAAATTCGCGCCGCCGAGAGCGTTGGTGTTGCGGACGAGCAGTTGAAGCCCCGTCTGCACGTTGGCCAGCTCTGGATCGGTATTCATGATGTACGGCAGGAAGAACGTGTTCCAGGCCGTGACGAACGAGAAGAACGAGACCATCGCGATCGCGGGCCGCGCTATGGGCGCGTAGATACGGAAGAAGATCGTCCACTCCGAAGCCCCGTCGAGCCGGCCGGCTTCGATCAGGGAGTTCGGCATCGAGGCCACAGCGTGCAGATACACGATGTAGACGCCGAATGGGTAGAAGGAGAGGGGCAGGATGACCGCCCACAGTGTGTTCGTAAGGTCGACCGCCGACATCTCGAGGTAGAGCGGCAGGATGAGGGCGGCCTGCGGGACGATCATCGTGACCATGGTCAGGAACAGCATCGTGGTCCGGCCGACGAAGGCGAACTTGGCGAGGCCGTAACCGGCGGGGACACAGGTGCACACGGTCAGAAGTACGGCGGCAACGCTGATGATGGCGGAGTTGCCCAGCCACGTGCTGAAGATCCCGTCGCTGTAGCCGAATACATGTGACCAGGCGTCGCCGACGTGGGACGCGCTGCCGAATGAGAGCGGCGCGTCGTTCGTCAGTTCTTTCCGGGTCTTCGTCGGGGCCAGTAGCAGCCACAGGATCGGGACCCCGAAAAACAGGACGGTCATCGACAGGAGCGCGTTGCGGCCCAGAGAGCCGAGCGGTGCCCCCGTCCCCCTCCGGCGGGACGGGGACGATGGTGAGGACGGTGCCTTGTTCATGCCGCTTCTTTCGAGTGGAAACGGGTCTTCTTGATCACGACAATTGCCGCCGTCACCGTGACCAGGAGCAGGAGCACCGAAAGGGCGGAAGCGCGACCATAGTTGGACTCGCCGGTGGCGTAGGAGAAGACGAGTTGGTTCAGCGACCAGGCACTGTCGATCTGACCGCGGGCGCCCGCGCCGAGCACCTGCGGCTCGACGAAGACCTGGAAGCCGTTGGCGAGAGAGACGATGAAGATGAAGCCGATGTAGTTGCGCAGCATCGGCAGCTTGATGTGCCAAACGACGTGCCACGCGCGCGCCCCGTCGAGTTCGGCGGCCTCCAGCACGTCCTTCGAAATATCGGTGAGCGCACCGTAGAGCAGCACGATCCAGCCGCCGGCTCCGGCCGCGATGCCCATCACCGAGAGGATCAGGGGCATCGTGCTGTCACGGACAATGGTTCCGGAATCGTCCGTGAGCGGCTGCAGAAGCGTCCCGACCGGGCTGACCGCAGGCGAGAACATGAACAGCCACAGCAGGGCCGCGGCCGCTCCCGTGACTGCGCCGGGAACGTAGGAGACGAACCGGGTGAGTGCCGCGAAGCGGGTACGCCGGGCGTCCATCGCCAGGGCGATCGCAAAAACGATCACCAGCATCGACGGCAGCCAGATCAGCAGGTACTGGCCGACGTTCTTCGCTGCCCGGACGGTCCGGTCGTCACTGAGGACAGCCGCGTAGTTCTCCGTCAGGCTGAAGTGGGCATCGCCGATGACTGGGGTCACCTCGAAAGAGGTGGCGATGCCGTAGACCGTGGGCACGACTCCGAAGAGGACAAGGAAGACCAGGTACGGCAGAACGAAGGAGATACCAGCGGTGCGGCGACGGAAACTGCGTCGCACCGCGGAAGTTGGCGGCGCCATCAGTTATTCGCCCTTGACCGTGTAGCTCGCCGACTTCGCGGCCTTGGAAACCCGGTCGCCGAAGGCCGTCAGCGCGGCGCCGATGTCGCGGCCCCTGCTCTTGACGACGGTGGCGTTGAACGCATCCTCCGCCTGGACCTGGAAGCGCACGAACCCGAGGGTGGGGGAGATCTTGCCCGCGGCATCCCTGTAGACGGCCGAGGGGTCTTCCGCGTACCAGTCGTCCTTGGCCACCTTCTTGAGCCAGGCATCGGCCGCCGCGGTGGAGGCCGGGTAGCCGGGCGAAGTGCTCTGGACAACTGGGTCCGTGGCCATCCCCGAGGCGAACTTCGCGGCGGCGTCCCTGTTCTTGGAGAGTGCAGAGACCACCCAGATACCTCCGCCCGCGGTGCCCGACGCGTTGGTCGTGGCCCCCTTCCAGGTCGGCATGGGCGCAGCGGCCCAGTCGCCCTTCTTCGGGGCGGTCGGCTTGATTCCGTAGTCGCCCATCCAGGACGGAGAGATCGATGCCAGTAGCTTGCCGCTCTTGACGACAGGCGTGTAGGCCGCGTCGAAGGGGTCCAGCGGCGAGAGGGTCTTGTTGGCGAGTAGCGGACCGATCACGTCGTTGACCCGTGTGCATTCCGGAGACTTCAAGTCGATCTTGACAGTCGTCGGAGAACTCGACGCGCTGAAGGCGCAACCACTCGAACCGTAGTAGGCGTTCAGCCCGTATCGGCTGTTCACCGAGCCCAGGGAGTACCCGGGGTGCTCCTTGCCGACCTTCAAACCGAGCGCGAGCCACTCGTCGAACGTCTTCGGGACGGTGTAGCCGAATTCCTTGAAGAGGCTCTTGTTGTAATACAGGACGGTCTGGGCGAGGTCGTTGGGCAGGCAGTAGGTCTTGCCATCGAACGTGCAGGCCGCCGTGGATCCCTTGGCGAATCCGCCCAGGACATCGGGACCGACGACGTCGTTCAGCGGGAGTGCGTAGTTCACGGGGTTGACCATCATGCCGGCGATCTCGTCCGGGTAGCTCAGGAAGATCGCGTCCGGCACGTCCTTCTTCGCCTTGACCGCGAGAGCGATCTGGGCCGAGATGTTCCCGTGCGTGTTGTCCACGGACTTGATCGTGGCCTTCAGGTCCGGATGGGCTGCGGCGAACTCCTGGGCCGGCTTCGTGCGCGTGTCGTCGACCCAGATGGTGATCGGAGCACCGGCGTCCTGCTTCACGTCGGACTTCGACTCATTCTGCCCGCCGCACCCGGCGAGCATCAGGCTGGTCACCGCAAGGAGAGGTACGACCGCGAGTCTGGCTTTCATGTGCTTCTCTTCCTCGGAGGGCGGGATGAGCTGAGAGCGCCATCAGAGCGACTTCTCCGACCTCTCATGTACGCTGAGCGCCTATGTGACACCCGAATGAACGCTCATGTCAACGATGAGCCCTAAAGACATCGGAGAACTTCGCCGGGTTGGGGCGCGTGTGGCACGGCGTAATCGCGACATAACGTTATGTGTAGGAGGGGTAGGCTGTGGCTGTCATCGACGGCGTGGTTGCCGAGGTCCGGAAGCTGATCATCGAGGGGCGTCTGCTTCCCGGGGACCGGCTCCCGCAGGAGTCCGACTTCGCTGAGCAGCTCGGTGTGTCCCGTAGCTCGCTACGGGAGGCGGTCAGGGTTCTTGAGCAGATGCGCGTGCTTGATGTCCGTCATGGTTCAGGGACGTATGTCAGCTCACTGCAGCCTGCTCAACTCCTCGAGGGCATCGCCTTCGCCGTGGAAGTGATGCGTGACGAGACGCTCCTGGAAGTGGTCGAAGCCCGGGAACTCCTTGAACCGGCGGCCACGCGCCTGGCAGTCACCCGCATGACTCCCGAAAGTCTGGCCCGCATCCGCGCCGCCTACGAACGGCACAGCGAACAGAGATCGATCGAGGATCTGGTCTACGGGGATCTGGAGTTCCACGCGGAAATCGTCCGCGCCACAGGCAACCAGACGCTGATCAGCCTGCTCGAGGGTCTTTCAAGCAAGACCGTGCGCCTGCGACTGTGGGGCGGCATCGTCAGCGACAACGCAGTCGACCTGACCGTCCAGCACCACCACAACATCCTCACGGCGATCGAGGCCGGTGATCCCCATGGCGCCGAATGTGCCGCGTACGTGCACGTGACAGCCGCGCGCAGATGGCTCGACGCCTACTTCGCCGAGCACGGCAAGCCTGCCTAGAACCGATGTGTTGGCTGGGGACGGCGGAGGCTGAGCAGGTCCTCCTGTAAGACAAACCCTTACTGTCGACAGCACCGAATGAGTGGAACCTCGCTGACGTGCTACGGGAACGCACCTGATCAGTCGAAACAACCTCAGGGTCGCGCAGGCCGGGCAAGGTTGAGCCGGGGGAGAGGATCCAGCGGCTGCGTCCGGCGCCGACCGCCACGTGGCGTGAGCCCGCGGGCGCTCCCGGGCTCAGGCTGCCACGTCGTCCGGCTGGGGGCGTCAGCAAGCCTTGCTTGATCGATGACCCAGTCGAGGGCCTCATGGCCCGGCTCGTAAGACGTGGAAGGGTGCCCACAACCGGCAGCGGAAATGGGCCGCTGACGGCACCTGGGAGAAGGTCTTCACCGCCCTCTTCGCCCAGGCCGACGCTGAAGGCGACCTCCTTCGGTGTTGCCGGGCAACGAGACCGGCGGGTGCGGCGTCACCTTTCGGGGGTGCGGTACGTCAGGGAGTCGATGCCGTCGAGGAGGGGCTCGTGATCGTGAATCCACCTGAGTTCTTGGCCGTGCGGTTCGAGGAGCACCGGCCGCATCTTCGTGCGGTGGCGTACCGCATGCTCGGTTCCCTGGCCGAGTCTGACGACGCGATCCAGGAGACCTGGCTGCGTCTGGCGGGCTCCGACGACAGCCGGATCGACAACCTTGGGGGCTGGCTGACCACGGTGGTCGGCCGTGTGTGTCTGGACATGCTCCGTGCGCGCAAACGGCGCGGCGAGGAGCCGTTGGAGCAGCGACTGCCCGATCTTGTGCTCAGCCGCGACGGTGCGGACGGGGCTGGCCCCGAGCAGCAGGCGCTGCTGGCGGACTCGGTGGGTCTGGCTCTGCTGGTGGTGCTGGACTCGCTCAGCCCGGCGGAACGGCTGGCGTTCGTGCTGCATGACCTGTTCGGGCTGTCGTTCGAGGAAATCGCGCCGATCGTCGACCGCACGCCCGCAACGGCCAAGAAGCTGGCCAGCCGCGCCCGGCTGCGGGTCCGCGGCACGACGCCGCCCCCCGACCCGGATCGGGCCGATCAGCGCCGGGTGGTGGACGCCTTTCTGACCGCTGCCCGCGGCGGCGATTTCGACGCGCTGCTCGCACTCCTCGACCCGGACGTGGTGCTGCGCGCGGACGGCGGTGCTCTCACCGGGGGCCTGCGGACCAACCGCGGCGCCGCCGCGGTCGCCGGCCGGCTTGATACCTTCCAGCGGATGGCAACCACCGCCACCACTCGCCCGGCGCTGGTCAACGGCCTCGCGGGCCTGGTCAACTCCCTCGACGGACAGCCGCTGTCCGTCATGAGCTTCACCATCACCGAAGGCAGGATCGCCGCCATCGACATCCTGTCTGACCCCCAGCGGCTTGCCCGGCTCGACCTCGCGTCCGTCGAGGACTGACCTGTTCGGCTACCCGCCCCCGCCCCGCTGACCGTCGTCCTTGGGCGGGGTCTGTGGTCCACGCGCGTGCGGCACCGGCCTCGCAACCTGCTGAAGAGATCCGCGTCTGCCGGTCACCTTCCCCCCGCGAGCGTCGTCAGTGCAGTGAACCAGCCGAGAAAGCCGGGCGACGAACAGCCCGCACTGACAAAGGGATACTCCTGTGGACACGATGGCGACCAGCCTCGACAGCCTCACCTCCCGGTTCTCCGACCCGCAGCAGCTGGTCCCCGAACTCGGCGACGTCAGCACCGCTCTCTTCAAGATCATCGCCAATGGGGCGGTGCCCCGGAGCACCGTCACCCTGGTCCACCTGCGCGCCGGGCAGCTAGCCGGGAACACGTACCTGACGGTGATGCACACCGCGAACGCCCGCCGCGCGGGAGTACTGGAGGAGAAGATCGCCGCCGTCGTCTCCTGGAAGGACGCCCCCTACTTCAATCAGGCCGAGCGGGTGGCCCTGGAGTTGGTGGAAGCCGTCCTTACGCCCGGCGGGTGCAGCGAGCGAGTCCCGGACGGCCTGTACGCGCGGGCAGCCGAGCACTACGACGACAGGGCGCTGGCCACCCTCGCCATGGCGATCGGGCAGGTCAACTTCTTCATCCCTCTCGCCGTGATCGGCAAGCCCCTGCCCGGTGTCTCCATGGCCGATCAGTGGCGCACGTCCACGACCGATTAGCCCGGGGCACAGCCCTGCGGGCCCGGCGCACCGCCAAGACCGATCGCCGCCGGGCCCGCCAGGGCCAGCCCGCTTCACCCAGCCAGCCCGGAAGGAAGAGCATTCCGCTATGAGTTCACCCGAACCCAGCCCGCCCGCCCTCACGCACGCCACGACCGCCTCCTCCTTCGAGGCCATGTTCCCGGCTTCCGGCCCAGTCGCCTGGCACGGCGCGTGGACCACTTCGGTCATGCGGCCCTCCGCCGCGCCATGGTTCGAAACCTGGGCCGAGCAGGGCTTCATGAACCAGTCGCTCCGTCAAGTCATCCGAGTCCACACCGGCGGCACCCAGGTCAGAATCCGCCTCTCCAACGCCTACAGCCACACACCACTGCGCCTGACCGGCGCGAGTATCGGCGGTACCGGCGGCGCCGCGGCCGTGCGCCCGGGCACCTTGCGCACGCTGCGCTTCGCCGGCCTCCCCTCCACCACCATCCCCGCGAAGGGACGCGCCGTCAGCGACCCGGTCGCCCTGCCCACCGAACCGCTCGACCAGCTCACCATCAGCCTGTACTTCAAGGAGGCCACCGGACCGGCTACGTACCATCAGCTGTCCATGGCCACCACCTACCGGGCAGCCGGTGACCACCACCGCGACCCGGCCGCTGCCGCCTACACCGACAAGGTCCAGCCCGCCTACGGATCCTGGTACTTCCTCGAAGGCGTCGAGACCTCGGGCAAGCACCGCCTGCCCTCCGCGGTTGTCACCTTCGGCGACTCCCTCACCGACGGGTTCGGTGCGACCATCGACCGCCACGACCGCTACCCCGACCTCCTCGCCCAACGCCTGTTCACCGCCGCCCTGCCCCGCCCGGTACTGAACGCCGGCATCGGCTCCAACAAGCTCCTCACGGACGCGGCCCTCGGCGGTGACGCCGGTATCGCGCGATTCGCTCGGGACGTCCTCGACCAGCCCCGCGTCGGCACCGTGATCGTGCTGATGGGCATCAACGACATCCAGCAAACCTTTGAACCGGCGCGCAGCACCAGCCCTGAGGCCACGCCGGTCACCGCGCGGCAGCTGATCGAGGGGCACCGCACACTGATCCGCGCCGCCCACGCCCGCGGAGTCAGGGCCGTCGGCGCCACGCTCACCCCCTACCGGGGCGCGGCCGGCTGGACCCCTGCAGGCGAAGAGATCCGCAGCCGGGTCAACCAATGGATCCAAACCGGCGGCGAGTACGACGCCGTCGTCGACTTCGCGTGCGCCCTGGACCCCGACGGCACCGGCAGCATCATGGAAGACCTGCACATGGGCGATCACCTCCACCCCAACCCCACCGGATACCGGGCGATGGCCGACGCCATCGACCTGGCCTCCCTGGGACAGTGAGGTGTGAGCTCGCGATCGGGATTCGGTCCGCTGTGCGCAGGCGCGCCAGTGAGTCTCTTCCAAGCTGGCGGCGCTGAGCGCGAGTTGGACAGTCCTGCACAGCGACGAAGCTCCTGGTAAACGGGTTCTCGACCAAGATCACCCGTGTCCGCCAGGGAGCTTCGCGTGCTTGTGTACCCGTCCTCGATCGACTTGTCCACCCACACCCTGCGGTTCCTGGCCGGACAGCTGACGGCCAGGCGTCGGGACATCGGGACGCGGTGGCGACGGCTTCCCGTGGCACGTCAGGCCCTGCTCGCCCTGGCCCATCTGCGGTGCGGCGACACCTACGCCCAGCTCGCGACCGGGTTCGGCATCGGGATCGCCACCGTCTCCGCTACATGAAGCCATCGAGGTCTTGGCCGCCCTCGCCCCGACCCTGACCGAGGCGATGAAGACCATCCGGACGAAGGCGTTCGTCATCCTCGACGGCACTCTGCTGCCCATCGACCGCATCGCCGCCGACACTCCGTACTACTCCGGGAAACACAAACGCCACGGCATGAACGTCCAGGTCCTCACCGATCCGTTCGGCCGTCTGCTGTGGGCCTCACCGGCTCTGCCCGGCTCGACCCACGACCTGACCGCCGCCCGGCAGCACGGGATCATCGACGCACTCGCCGCAGCGGGCCTCAAGTGCTGGGCGGACAAGGCATACCAAGCAGCCGGCAGGCCCGTCCGGCCCCGTTTCGAGGCCGCCACCTCAAGCAGTGGAAGGGCCGCCACAACACCACCCACGCCAAGATCCGTTGTCTTGGCGAGCAGGCCATGGCCACCCTCAAGGGCTGGCACCTCCTGCGGAAACTCCGCTGCAGCACCAACCGCATCACCAACATCGTGAAGGCCGTCCTCGTCCTTCAACACGCGTCAGCATGAGGTTGGAAGAGGCTCAGTTGGCTGTCGCGTCGGCCGGTGGCGTGCCGGTGGCAGGCATCGGCGAGCGCCGGCCCGGGCTGGCCCCGTCCCCGGTGTGGACGCCGTATTTCTCCGTGCGCGATGCCGATGCGGCTGCAGCGCGGATCCGGGAGCGAGGCGCCACCCTCGCGGTGGGCCCCATTCCGTTGGGCCAAGGGCGTGCTGGGCTGGCCGCCGACCCCGACGGTGCCACCTTCGGCTTCTGGGAAGGTCCGGGCCCGGCCTGGGTGTCCGGCGAGGGGGGAGGTGCCCCTGCTCGGCTCGATCTGCAGACCCGAGACGTCTTCGACGCAGCAAAGTTTTACGGCCCGGTCTTCGACTGGCCCACGAAAGCCGACATGGAAGTTTCCTACCGGGATGGACATGTCATGGTCGAACAAGGCGGTCAAGTCGTCTTGTCCCTGTGCGGGGGCGGGGCGCCGAGTGCTGAGCAGCCCCCGCTCCGGCCACGGTGGCTTGTGAACTTCCCCGTTGACGACGTCGAGCGTGCCGTTGCCGCGGCGATCGGAGCCGGAGGAACCAGGCCTCAGGCTTCAGCAGCTTCCTGGTCGCCGAAGGGGTTCTCGCGGACCCTCCAGGATCCGGACGGCGGTCTGTTCACTCTCAGCTACCGTCGAGCCTGACGAACGGTCACCTGGCTGGTCCTGTCCGGGCGAGCTTCCGTGCCAAGGGTCACCGGATTCATCGTGCCGTCGCCGGAGTCGCGGCGCCGCAACTCCACGGATTGGTTGCAACCCTCTGCAACATCGGCGACAGTCCCCCGACCGTACAAGAGTGGCGCAAACATGAGACGCCAGCCGCCGTGGTCCGACAGCGCCCACCCGCAGAGATAGGCGATGAGCTGTCTGGCGGCGGCCATGAGCCGTAACAGAACCATGAGCCGGCCCCGGATCCGGGCTGGTGCGACCTCGGCAATGTGGACCGGCACCATGTTGGACGCACCGCCCACCGCCAGCCCGAGCACGAATCTGGCCGTGATGAGGATGCCCACCCCCGGTGCCGCGGCCGCGGCTGCCGCACCCACCGCGAAGACCGCCGCAACCGCGATGACCACCTTGCGGCGGCCGTGGACCACGGCGAGGCGCCCTGACACCAGGGCTCCTGCCATCGCACCGAGCAGGATGACGCTGACGACGATCTCCTGCTCGTGAGCACTGAGACCCAAGTCGTCACGCAGATGCGGCAAGGCGCCGGAGATGACGCCCGTGTCGTACCCGAAGAGCAGACCGCCCAAGGCGGCCAAGGCCGAAACGGCGTAGACCGCGGCCGGAATCCTCGGCGGACCAGTCGTGCCTACTCTGTCTGCCGTACTCGGGTGGTCACTTTAGGCGTCGCCCATGACCAGGCCCTCGATGGTGTGCTTTTGCGTCACCGGCTCCAACACGTCGACGACCGCGCAGTCGAGGTGGCGCCGGACGCGCTCCGGAAGTGCTTCCCAGTAGGCGCGGGTCACGGCGGTGTCGTGTCGGTCGCCGTTGGCGGCTTCGGGGCCGTCGACTCCCAGGACGAGCACGGGGCGGGACTTCGAGGAGTTGTTCTTGGTGCCGCGGTGGATGGTGAGCGCGGTGCGGGCGGAAATGTCCCCCCGGCGAGGAAACTTGCGCACGGCCCGCTTCTCGTAGCGCGCGTAGTGGGAGCGGGGCGGGAACATGCCGTGCCCGAACTCCGGGCTGTCGTCCCACTGGGTGCCCGGCGCGATCTCGAAGGGCCCCATGTCCTCCTCCGTGTCCACTGCGGTCACGTTGAAGGCGAGCGAGGTCAGCCGTCCCTCGGCGCGGGTCTCCTCCGGCATGGGGAAGTCCCGGTGCCAGGGCTGGTTGACGGCGCCTTCGAGCGGCACGTCGAAGCCCAGCTCGACGATGCGGTAATCGGGGCCGAGGGCGGCGGTACAGACCGACCGCACCCACGGGTGGTCGACAAGGTCGACGAAGCCGCGGAGCTGCTCGGGGTGGATTTCCACGTAGTAGCGGTGCGGGCCCCGGCCGACTGCACCTCCAGGTCGGGCGAAGGCCTCCTGGAAGGCCGCCTCTATGTCCTCGCGGAGCCGGTCTGCCCACTCCGGGAGGAAGGCGCCCTTATGGGCTGTGATGCCGTCCGAGTAGAGAGCCGTGACGTCGGACGACACATCGACGTCGAGGTCGGTCAGCGTGACGCCGGGGTACGGGTGCGGGCTCATGCGTCCTCCTTGCAGTGGGGTCACCCGCTATGTTGCATCGTTGATTTCAACGTTGCAATAGTTTCTCGCGAGATTCATCCGAGCCTGGCGAGGCGTGTCACGATGGGCGGATGAGCAGCAGCTTGAAGGACGTGGCGGCGCGTGCCGGTGTCTCGGCGCGGACCGTGTCGAACGTGGTCAACGGATCTGCCCGGGTCGCGGCGCAGACGCGCCAGCGGGTGCAGGAGGCGATCGACGAGCTGGGGTATCGCCCCAACCTGGCGGCTCGCAGCCTGCGGGCCGGCCGCACCGGAATCATCGGGCTGGCCATCCCGGAGTTCCACTCGCCCTACTTCGGAGAGCTTGCCGGGCTGCTGGTCGACGAAGCACGTCTCCGTTCGTGGACGGTGATCATCGAGCAGACGCGGGGCAACGCCGAGTTCGAACGACGACTGCTGACCGGCGACAGCGGCCGGGTGATGGACGGACTGATCATCAGTCCGTGGGCTCTGAGCGCAGATGAATTGACTGCCACCGCAAACACCCTGCCCATCGTGATGCTCGGCGAACGCAATGCCCAGGGCAAGGCGGACCATGTGGCGGTGGACAATGTGGCTGCTGCTGACGAGGCGACCACTCATCTGCTGAGCTTGGGGCGTCGACGAGTTGCGGCGATCGGGCTGCAGCCGCACCTGCGAAACGGGACTGCACAACAGCGCGCTGAGGGCTATCGCAGGGCGCTGGAGCGGGCCGGCATCCCGCCCAGGCCGGAATGGGAGCGGAGCGTGACCTCACTGCACCGGGAGGACGGCGCCCGGGCCATGACAGAACTGCTCGACGGCGGCACCGTCCCCGACGCCGTGTTCGCGTTCAGCGACGAACTGGCGCTGGGCGCCATGCACGTGGCGCACCTCAAGGGCATACGCATGCCGGAACAGTTGGCCGTCGTCGGATTCGATGACGTCGAGGACGGTCGTTTCAGCCACCCGGCCCTGACTACCGTCTCACCCGACAAGCAGCAGATCGCCCAGCGCGCCCTGCAATGCCTCGCGGACCGCGTCTACAGCCCGCACAACGACGTCCCAGCGGCCACTCTGACGATTCCGCACCGGCTGCTCGTACGGGGAAGCACCGTGCCGGAAACAGAATCCTCCGGGTGACTCCCCGGTGGCCCTGCTCCGGTGCGCTCCCGCCGTCTCCTGCAGGAGGTGCTGACTGCTGGTCAGAATCTCGACCACGGCCCGGGCTTGGCCGCCTGGGCGGTCGGCCTGGTGCTGGGTGTACGCAACCTGTCCCAGCAGGGAATGTTCTGGCTCACGACGAGGTCGCCGCGCCGCGGCAGCCGATGCCCTGATCGCCGGTCTCGGTCCGCAGCGCAGTCGGCTGCTCCTGGCGAGCGCCGGCGGGGAGCTTGCGGGCTGGCTGAACATACGGCGTGACCCGCATCCACTGGTCGCCCACTGGGGCACCCTCCACCACGTCCAGACCGGCCTCGCCTTCCGGGGCACGGGCACCGGGGCCGCGCTGATGCGCCAGGCCCGGGACATGGCGCGCGAGGACATGGGCCTGGAACAACTACGGCTGGCCGTGCGGGCGGGCATGGGCCTGGAGGACTTCTACGGTCACCTTGGCTGGAAGGAGATCGGCCGGTGGACAGGCGCTCTGCGACTGGCACCGGGTGATGACCGTGACGAGATCCTGATGGCGCTCACGCTGTGAGCGGCCGGTGCAAGGTCGCCGAGCTCGTGATCGGCGACAGCGAGTGCTTCGTCGACCAGGCGCCTCAGATGTCCGTGGCGCAGCCCGTAGATGTAGTGCTAGCTCGGACGCCAGGGAGCTGTCGCGGTCGACGCCGTGGCGGAGGAGCGCGTCGATCTGATGATCAGGGTTCTGGTCGGCCGTCGAGGTGCGGCAGTAGCCAAGAAGCATTGTCGGAAACGACGCGAGTTGCCGACTGTGCCCACCTGCGGGTTCGCGATCACGGGACCGAGTGTCGGTAGACGGTTGGGCCTTGCAGGCGGTTCGCCGCCGCACGCGTGAAGGTCAGGTTGTGGCCCGGGTCCCGCGGTCTTCCGGCAGTAGGGCCAGGAGCTGCTGCGTGTGGCCGGGCAGCTCGACTTCTGCCAGGCCGGTGATGAGGTCCCTCAGGGGCACGGGCTGGTCGACCAGGACTTTGCCGTTGGACAGGAGCAGGGCGGGCACCAGGGTGTCGAGTTCGGTCTCGCTGAGCATCGGTCCGCCGAGTGCGCACAGGGCGTCTGCCTGGAGACGGATGCGGTCGCGGAGCCCTGCGTTGCCGCCGGAGAGCGCGATGACGCGGCCGAGTGTCCAGGTGTCCTGCGCTGTGCGGTTGTCGTACGTCGTGGTTGCTCCCGTGGCGGCGGAGGAGACGGCGGTGATGGTGGCGGCGTTGACGAGGGCGACGTGCGCCAGGATCTGGTCGGCGTTCCACTCGCCGGCCGGCGGGGCGGGGCTCGTATCACCGGATTCGGCCACGGTGGCGGCAGTGTTCAGCAGTGCTCGGTAGGCGTCCCGGAGCGGGGTGGTGTCCATCATGGTCTTCTTCTTTCTGCGGGGGTGTGCGGAGTGGATACGGAACGGGTATGGCGGATGGCGGTTCAGGCGGGCGCACGGTAGATCTTCCTTGGCGCCTGCGGGAGGCTCGTGTCACCTGCTGTGCCCGGTCGCATTGCGGACGGCCAGAGTGTCCTGCGGACGAGGCCGGAAGGGTTACTGCGCATCCCTCTCGGCCGCCTCCGCGATGCGCTTGATCTTCGCCAGTCGGCGATCCCAGTCGGATGAGAGCGCCGCCATCCAGCGGGCCGTGGCATCCAGCGCCTCGGAGCGCACCGCGTACCGCACCTCGCGTCCGGCCTTCACGCTGCCCACCAGTCCGGCCGCATCGAGTACGGCGAGGTGCTTTACCACCGCCTGACGCGAGATCGGAAGCCTGCCGGCGAGCGTGGTGGCGGTGGCCTGGCCGTGTGCGGAGAGCAGGTCCAACATCTGACGGCGGGTCGGGTCGGCCAGGGCGGCCAGGACGCTGTCGACGACCTCGCCGTCCGCGGGAGGTTGATCCACCACGGTGGGGTCACTCAGCCCGGGCGGTGAGAGCGGCGAGGCACTGTTCCCAGCCGGCGGTGTGGTCGTTGATCACGTTGAGACGGTTGTCCTCGGACGTCGGAAGAGCGGCGAACCCGCTCTCCATGACGTGCAGCCGGGTGCCGTCGCCCTCGGGCGTCAGGGTGAACTCCACGAGCGTGGAGTTGTCCTCGCGCAGCTCTTCGCCGGGGAACGCACTCACCCACCGATACGCCAGATACTTCGGCGGATCGGCCTTCTCCACGCGCATCGGGAAGTCGCCGTGTTCCGAGTGCCGGGCCACCAGGGACTGGCCTTCCGCGGCCTGCGTGCCACGAATGCTCTCGTCGTCGGTTGCCCAGAACCCGGGCTCGGCCACCAGCGGCCAGACCTTCTCCGGGGCTGCCGCGATCACGATCTCACGCTCGATGCGGTCACCAGTCATGGCGTACTCCTTCAGTTCTACAGCTCCAACAATGTGCAACTTCAGAGTTGCACAGCGGTTCGACGTTGCGCAACCCGAAAGTTGCACAGTCCCGTACGGGTTGATGTTCGACCAGAACAGCGCGGTCAGGCCGCGACGGTCCTCATCCGAGAGCTACTTGGCCCAGGTCGGTTCGGCGAGGACCTGCTGGAGCGGCAGGGTGCTGATGTGGACGAGGCTCGATTGGAGCAGGTGCAGGGCGAGCATCGACGTCTCGGCGCGCTCCTTGTCCGGGCCGGTCAGGGCGCCGTCTTTGCCGTAGTGCAGGACGGTGTTCGCGCTGTTCCAGTTCTCCACGACCCGGAGCCCGCCGTGGATCTCGCGGCGCAGGTCGGGGCTGGCCAGGTAGTCGTACGCGGGGCGCCGACGGCGACCGTGGTGTGTGCCTGAGAGGCCATCATCCTTGACCCGTTCCACGGTGCTGTCCGGGCGTGTGCCGGATTGCGTCGAACAGTTGAAGGGAGAGGTCAGCCCGTGACCATCCACGGAGTTGATCTCTGTTTGAGCGGCGGTGTGTGCCGCTGTGCGTTGCCCTGGTTCAGATGGATGGAGTCGAGATGCGTCGCGTGTTGGTGGGAGCAATGGTGGTGGGTGCGGATCCTCTGGAGTGACGGTCGGGATCAAGCAGTGAGGCAGTAGTTCTGCTGGTCAGGGCTGGGGTAGAGGCGCTGGTGTTCGCGGGCCGCGTGGAAGTTCCAGTAGTTCGTGAAGTCGCCGTTCGTGATCAGCGCGCGGAGTTGAAGGACTGCTTCGGCCCCGTCGAGTCCCCAGCGTGCGCCGGTGATGTCGAGACGGTCGGCGATCAGATGGCGGCAGGTTCCTTCGACTGCACCGGTGGCGATCGGCCAGCCGTTCTTCAAGGCGATGTCGTAGCGGAGCTGATCGAGGTGGCCGGTTAGGTAGCGGTGGCAGGTGGCGACCTGCTCACGGCGAAGAGACCACCATCTACAACTACCGGATCACTCTGCATAGATGTCGAGGAAAGCTCGGAAACATCAAGCTCCAAGAGCTGACCGAGGAAGACGTGGAAGCGTGGATGCTCTGGTCTCTGAAGGCCGGTCGCGCTCGTGGGTCAAAAGCCGGATCGGGTCTCGGAGTAACCAGTGTGGACATGAGTCTTGCTCGGCTCAAGGACGTTCTGAATCGCGCCGTGACTAAGCGGCTCGTGACAACGAACGTGGCATCGGAACTGAGCATCCCGCGTAAGGCCCGAAAGGTTGAGCGGAAGACCAAGGCTCAACCGGTCCCGTGGAACGTCACGGAAGTCCACACGTTCGTAGGTCACGTGAAGAGCGACAGGCTTTACGCTCCGCTCCTCCTGTCACTCATGGGTCTCCGTCCGGCGGAAGTCGTTGGACTCCGTTGGTCGGATATCGACCTGACCACTGACGCGCTCACCGTGGCCAACACCCGGACCATGATGGGGAACAAGAAAGTGGTGGAGAAGGACACCAAGTCCATGGCAGGGGAACGCGCACTCCCGCTGCCTCTCCCGGTAAAAGAAGCCTTGAAGAGGTTCAAGGCTCTCCAGGCGGCTGAGAAATTGACTCTGGGGGAGGACTGCTTGGACTCCGGCTACATCTGCGTGAATGAGGCCGGAGAGGTCCGCACAACCAAGCAACTCCGCACCCGTGCGTACAAGCTCATGGAAGAGGCGGAATTGCGTCGTGCGCGCCTTTACGACGCTCGTGCGTCGTGCGTCACCTACCTGGCCAACGATGGGGTGCCGGATCACTTGCTGGCACGATGGGCGGGGCACACCAACGTCAAGACCACCAAGCGTTGGTACGTGAAGCCGGACGTAGAGGATCTTCGTGGAGCCGCTACGACATGGGGCGGTCTTCACAGTGCTCAGGAGGGGGGTGTGTGAGACGGCTGTGAGACGTGGGAGCGTAGGACTGTGAGCCAGACAGACAACAAAACGTTGAAATACCAGGTAGATGGGCCAGAGGATGCACCCGTGCTGGTGCTCGGACCAAGCCTCGGTACCACATGGCACATGTGGGACCGGCAGATACCCGAGCTCACCCAGCACTGGAGAGTGTTCCGCTACGACCTCCCGGGGCACGGCGGTGCGCCCGCCCACCCCGCCACCGCGGTCGCCGAGCTCGCCGACCGGGTCGTGGCCACCCTCGACAGCCTCGGCGTCCAGCGCTTCGGGTACGCGGGCTGTTCCATCGGTGGTGCGATCGGCGCGGATCTCGCGCTGCGGCACCCGCACCGGGTCGCCACGCTGGCCCTGGTGGCCTCCTCGCCCCGGTTCGGGAGTGCCGACGAGTTCCGGCAGCGCGGGGTGATCGTCCGGACGAACGGGCTGGAGCCGATGGCCCGCACCGCGCCGGAGCGCTGGTTCACCCCGGGTTTCGCCGCCGCGCAGCCGGCCATCGTCGAGTGGGCCGTCCAGATGGTCCGCACCACCGACCCCGGCTGCTACATCGCGGCCTGCGAGGCCCTCGCCGCCTTCGACATCCGCGCCGAACTCGGGCGGATCGGCGTTCCCACGCTCGTCCTCGTCGGTGCCGAGGACCAGGTCACCGGCCCCGGTGACGCCCGGACCCTGGTGGCGGGCATACCCGACGCCCGGCTCGCCCTCGTGCCCGGCGCCTCCCACCTCGCCCCGGTCGAGCAGCCGGGTGCGGTCACGGACCTGCTGCTCACCCATTTCTCCACGGCCTGGCAGGACACCATGGCCGCCATCCCCGTGCTCCCGTCCGCTCCCCGGCTCTCCGCCCCGGTGCTGCCCGTCGCGGAGCTCACCGCCGCCACCGCACAGCCCGAGGCGGCCGCCGGCGGGCGGCCCGATCCGTACGGGCCGGGCATGAAGATCCGCCGCGAGGTCCTCGGTGACGCCCACGTCGACGGCGTCATGGCCGCCGCCGACGACTTCACCAGTGGCTTCGAGGAGTTCGTCACCCGCTACGCCTGGGGTGAGGTGTGGGGGCGGGAAGGGCTGGACCGGCGGATGCGCAGCAGCGTCACGCTCACCGCGCTGGTCGCCTCGGGACGTATGGAGGGACTGGCCGCGCACGTCACGGCCGCCCTGCGCAACGGGCTCACCCCGGCCGAGATCAGGGAGGTATTGCTGCAGACCGCCGTGTACTGCGGGATTCCGGCCGCGAGCGCCGCCTTCACGATCGCGCAGTCGGTGATTCAGGCGGAAACGACACCTCCCGCGTAGCAGGATGGTCCGCATGAACGCCCAGACTCCCGAGCCGCTCCCGCTCACACTGACCAAACAGTCCCACTCATGTGTCCGTCTGGAGAAGGGCGGGCGCACGCTCGTCATCGACCCGGGAGGGTTCTCGGAGCGGGACGCCGCGATCGGCGCCGAGGCGATCCTGGTGACGCACGAGCATCCCGACCACTTCGACGAGGAGCGGCTGCGGGCCGGTCTTGAGGCCGACCCGGCCGCCGAGATCTGGACGCTGCGCAGCGTGGCCGACAAGCTCGCGGCGGCGTTCCCGGGGCGCGTCCACACCGTCGGACACGGCGACACCTTCTCGGCCGCCGGGTTCGACGTCCAGGTGCACGGCGAACTCCACGCCGTGATCCACCCGGACCTTCCGCGCGTCACGAACGTGGGCTTCCTGGTCGACGGCTCCCTCTTCCACCCGGGGGACGCCCTCACCGTGCCCGACCACCCGGTCGACACGCTGATGCTTCCGGTGATGGCCCCCTGGAGCAAGATCTCCGAGGTCATCGACTACGTGCGCGAGGTCGGACCGCGCCGGGCCATCGACGTCCACGACGCGCTGCTCACCGATCTCGCCCGCCCCGTCTACGACGCCCACATCGGCAACCTGGGCCGCGCGGACCACGAGCGGCTGGCCCCGGGGGAATCGAGGAGCCTCTGACGGGCGCCGCCCCGGCCACTGTCAGTGGGAGCCGCTAGGTTTACGTACATGCGCATCGCGACCTGGAACGTCAATTCGATCACCGCCCGACTGCCGAGGCTGCTGGCCTGGCTGGAGAGCACCGGCACGGACGTGCTGTGCATCCAGGAGACCAAGTGCACGGCCGAGCAGTTCCCGGCCGAGGCGCTCCGTGAGCTGGGCTACGAGTCCGCGGTCAACGCCACGGGCCGGTGGAACGGGGTGGCGCTGGTCTCCCGCGTGGGGCTGGCCGACGTCGTGACGGGGCTGCCCGGCGGTCCGGAGTACGACGGAGTGCAGGAGCCCCGGGCGATCAGCGCGACCTGCGGGCCGGTCCGCCTCTGGTCGGTGTACGTGCCCAACGGCCGCGAGGTCGAGCACGAGCACTACGCGTACAAGCTGCGCTGGTTCGAGGCGCTGCAGAAGGCGGTGGCCGGGGACGCCGCGGGGGCGCAGCCGTTCGCCGTGCTCGGTGACTTCAACGTGGCCCCGACCGACGAGGACGTCTGGGACCCGGCGCTGTTCGAGGGCGCCACCCATGTCACGCCGGCCGAGCGGGCCGCCCTCGCCACCCTGCGCGAGGAGGGCCTCGCCGACGTCATGCCCCGCCCCCTGAAGTACGACCGGCCGTACACCTTCTGGGACTACCGCGAGCTGCGCTTCCCGAAGAACAAGGGCATGCGCATCGACCTCGTCTACGGCAACGCCCCCTTCACCGCCGCCGTCAAGGACAGTTACGTGGACCGCGAGGAGCGCAAGGGGAAGGGCGCGTCCGACCACGCCCCCGTCGTCGTCGACCTGGAGCTCTGAGCGGTTGCCGTGCTCAGGCGTCCGCCCGCCGCGGCGCCTGAGCCTCCACGGCGGACTCACGCGTGGCAGCGGCCGCTCCCGCCGTGCCGAGCGCCAGGACCATGAGCAGCGCGCTCACCCACAGCGGTGAGCGGAAGCCGAACCCGGCGCCGATCGCCAGTCCGCCGAGCCACGGTCCGAGCGCCCCGCCCACGTTGAACGCGGCGGTGGAGAACGAACCGGCCAGGGTCGGCGCACCGCCCGCCAGCCGGAACACCTGCGAGATCAGCGCGGTCCCGGTGCCGAACGCGAGCATGCCCTGGACGAGCACGAGAGCGACCACCGCCACCGCGCTGCCCGCCGCCGAGGCGAACAGCGCCCAGCCCAGGGTGAGCGCCACCAGGCCCGCCGCCGTCAGCGCGAGCGGCCGGGAATCGATGATCCGGCCGCAGACCGCGACGCCGACGAACGAACCGACACCGAACAGCGCGAGCAGGACGGGCACCCATGCGGCACCGAGCCCGGTGACGTGCCGGGCGACCGGCTCCAGGTAGGAGAACGCGCAGAAGGTCGCACCCTGCACGAGCGCGCTCGTCAGCAGGGCCAGCAGCAGACGGGGCGAGGCCAGGGTCCGCAGTTCGGTGTACGCGCTCGGCAGCGCGGCCGCGGGCCGCCCCGCCGGGATCGTCGCCGCGATCACGGCGAGCGCCGGCAGTGAGACGAGGGCCACCGCCCAGAACGCCGCGCGCCACCCCCACTCCCCGCCCAGCCACGCCCCGGCGGGCACCCCCGCCACACAGGCCACGGTGACACCCCCGACCACCACGGACGTGGCCCGCGCACGTGCCGCCGGACCGGCCAGGGCGACCGCGGTCACCAGGGCGACGGCCCAGAATCCGGCGTTGGCCACCGCGGCGACGACCCGCGTCGCGAGCAGCACCCCGTAACTGGAGGTGACCGCGCCGACGACGTGGACGGCGGCGAATACACCCAGGAAGAACAGCAGGGCGCGGCGGCGCGGCCAGTTGCGGCCCAGGAGCGCCATCAGCGGCGCCCCGACCACCATCCCGACGGCGAACGCCGAGGTCAGCAGACCCGCGGCGGGAAGGGAGACGTGCAGATCTCCCGAGATGCCCGACAGCAGGCCGGACAGCATGAACTCGGACGTGCCCTGGGCGAAGACGGCGAGCCCGAGGGCGTAGACGGAAAACGGCATGAAGAACCCCATGGACGGCTGATGGACGGAACCGGTCGGGGATGCGGGCCGCACCCGCCCGTCGGTGACGAGCGGCGACACGGCGGATCGGCCGCCGCGCTCGCGGCCGTGACACGGCACGGCGCGGCGCGGCAAGGCGCGGGGGCGTGGAGGGTGAGGAAGCAGTGCCCGTACGTACACGCCGGGGCGGGACCCGCATCACATGGGTCCGGAGGGCGGCGGAGCGACAGCCGTGACGACGGACAGGAGCCGGTCAGGCGTGGACGCGGGAAGCCACCGGAGGACCGGTGGCTAGCGTCTGTCGGACTCGGGGCTGCTCATGAAGGGGGAACCTACCAGCCGGCCGCCCGGCTCCTCCACCTGTATTCCGGGCCGGGAGCGTGTACGGGTGAACGCGGGGCGTACACGTGGTGTTCAGCACTCGAACGACAGGCCGCGCGCCCTGTGGTGCGGATCCGGGCCGGGATGGGACCCTGAGCGGTATGAACATCCCTTTCTTGGACAACTGGCGTAAGCGTCACGACGGAACGCGGGAGGCGGGGCTCGCGGCCGCCGTCGAAGCCGATCCGGGAGGCGTGGCAGAACTGCTCGCCGAATGTGAGCTGCTGCGCGTCCGGGTGGGGGAGCGGGGACTCGAACTCGACGACAGCCCGGCCTCGTTGGCCGCGCTCGACCAGCTGCCGCCGCGCTGGCGCGACGACCCGGAGGAACTGCCCTGGCTGGGCAACGACGCGGGCCTCTATCTGGGGACCGTCCTGGTGCGCAACGTCGCCGGTGCGCACTGGCACATCTGGCCGAGCGGCCAGCCCGTGGTGCGGCTCGCCTCGGGGCGCGAGATCGATGTCGTCGAGGCCGGTCTGGACTGGGCGATGACGGGCAGTCCGGAGCTGTCGCAGGTGTACTCGGAGTCGGCCGAGGGGTGAGGGAGCGCCGCCCCCCACCGCGCGGCGCGATAAAACGCCTTATGCCCCATTGACGCGTGTCGGGTGTGAAGTCCCTTTCCGGGGTGGATAGTTTGCGCTGACCTCGACATAGCGATAAGTGGGTAGGGCAGCGTATGGCCGTCGATCCGTTGATCGAGCTGCGTGACGTCAATAAGTTCTACGGAAAGTTGCACGTACTGCAGGACATCAATCTCACCGTCGGCCGCGGGGAGGTGGTGGTGGTCATCGGCCCCTCCGGCTCCGGCAAGTCAACGCTCTGCCGCACCATCAACCGGCTGGAGACGATCGAGTCCGGCCACATCACCCTCGACGGCAGACCCCTCCCCGAGGAGGGCAAGGGACTGGCGCAGCTGAGGGCCGAAGTCGGCATGGTCTTCCAGTCGTTCAACCTGTTCGCGCACAAGACCGTGCTGGCCAACGTCTCGCTGGCCCAGCTCAAGGTCCGCAGGCGGAAGAAGGACGAGGCCGACCGGCGGTCCCGGGAGCTCCTGGAGCGGGTGGGGCTCGCCTCGCAGGCCGACAAGTTCCCCGCCCAGCTCTCCGGCGGGCAGCAGCAGCGCGTGGCCATCGCCCGCGCCCTCGCCATGGACCCCAAGGCGCTCCTCTTCGACGAGCCCACCTCGGCCCTCGACCCGGAGATGATCAACGAGGTGCTGGAAGTGATGCAGCAGCTCGCCCGCGAGGGCATGACCATGGTCGTCGTCACGCACGAGATGGGCTTCGCCCGCTCCGCCGCCAACCGGGTCGTCTTCATGGCCGACGGCCGCATCGTCGAGGACCGCACCCCGGAGGACTTCTTCACCGCGCCGGAGAGCGACCGCGCCAAGGACTTCCTGTCCAAGATCCTCAAGCACTGACGGGGGGCCCTGTGTTGCGTACGAGAAAAGTACTGGCGGCCTGTGCCGGCCTCCTGCTGGCCGTCCTCGCCGCGGGCTGCGGCAAGGAGGGCAGCCCGCCGGTGAAGGGGCCGCAGCCCGGTGCGCTGCCGGTCTACAAGGTCGATACCGGCTTCCGGCTCCCGGACTCCAGGACGTGGACGAAGGCGAAGAAGCGCGGCTATCTGCGGGTGGGCGCCAAGGAGGACCAGCCCTATCTGGGCGAGAAGGACCCGGCCACCGGGGTCTACTCCGGTTTCGACATCGAGATCGCCCGGATGATGGCGGCCTCACTGGGCTTCGACCCCAAGACGATCCGGTTCAAGACGATCGCCTCCGCCAACCGCGAGACCGCCCTGCAGAACGGGCAGATCGACTACTACGTCGGCACCTACACCATCAACGACATGCGCAAGAAGCTCGTCGGGTTCGCCGGCCCCTACTACATGGCCGGCCAGGGGCTGCTGGTCCGCACCGACGAGAACGACATCCACGGCCCGCAGGACCTGGCCGGCAAGACGGTCTGTTCGGCGGCCGGCTCGACCCCGTACCAGCGGATCGCCGCCGACTACCCGAAGGCCGACCTGGTCGCCTACGACACGTACTCCATCTGCGTCGACAACCTGCTGACGTACCAGGTCGACGTCGTCACCACCGACGACGCGATCCTGCTGGGCTTCGCCGCCAAGGCGCCCGACGAGATGAAGGTCGTCGGCAAGCCCTTCTCCGAGGAGCCGTACGGCATCGGGGTGCCGCGCAGCGACAACGCGCTGCGGTTCGCGCTCGACGACGCGCTGGAGGCCAACGAGAAGAACGGCAACTGGAAGAAGGCCTTCGAGGCGACGCTCGGTCTCTCCGGGGTGCCCGCGCCGAAGCCGCCGCCCATCGACCGCTACCCGGCGAACTGAGAGGACGGCCACGACACATGGACGTACTCACCGACAACTTCTCGCTCTACGGCAAGGGCTTCCTCGGGACCGTCGAACTGACCTTCTACGCCTCGATCCTGGCGCTGGTCCTCGGTTTCGTCATGGCCTCCTGCCGGGTGGCGCCCGTCGGCTCGTTCCGGGTGATCGGCACGGTCTGGGTGGCCGTGCTGCGCAACACCCCGCTGACCCTGCTCTTCTTCGCCGTGCTGCTCGGCCTGCCGCGCTTCGGCCTGGTGCTGCCGTTCAACGTCTTCGCGATCCTCGCGCTCGGCTGCTACACCTCGGCGTTCATCTGCGAGGTGCTGCGCTCCGGCATCAACACCGTGCCCACCGGGCAGGGCGAGGCGGCCCGCAGTCTGGGCATGACCTTCGGCCAGACGCTCGGCAACGTGGTGCTGCCCCAGGCGTTCCGCTCGGTGATCCCGCCGATCGGCTCGACGCTCATCGCGCTCGCCAAGAACTCCGCGATCGCCGGGGCGTTCAGCGTCACCGAACTCCTCGGCACCTACAAGACGCTCAACGAGCTGGGATACAGCATCATCTGGACCTTCGTCTGGATCGCCGTCGGGTACCTGATCATCACCCTGACCATCAGCGCGATCTTCAACCTGATGGAAAAGCGCTGGGGAGTCGCCCGATGACCGCCCACTCCGCCCCCAGCGCCACCGCGCTGTACGACATCCCCGGCCCGCTGACCCGCAAGCGGCACCTCGTCTACGGGATCGTCTCGACGATCCTGATCGTCGCCCTGGTCGGCTGGGTCATCTACCTGCTCTTCGACACCGACCAGTTCACCAGCGCCAAATGGTCGCCCTTCGAGTACAAGGGCATCCAGGAACTGCTGCTGCGCGGACTCGGCAACACCCTCAAGGCGTTCGCGTACGCCGCGGTGCTCTCGCTGGCGCTCGGGGCCGTCCTCGCGGTGGGGCGGCTCTCCGACCACCGGCCGGTGCGCTGGGTGGCGACCGTCCTGGTCGAGTTCTTCCGCGCCATGCCCGTCCTGGTGATGATCTTCTTCATCTTCGTCGCCCTGAAGGTCCAGCCGCTGCCCGCCCTGGTCGCCGGACTCACCCTGTACAACGGCTCCGTGCTCGCCGAGGTGTTCCGTACCGGCATCCTCTCGGTGGAACGCGGCCAGGGCGAGGCGGCGTTCGCCCTGGGCATGCGCAAGACGCAGGTCACGACCTTCGTCCTGGCCCCGCAGGCGGTGCGCGCGATGCTGCCCACCATCATCAGCCAGCTGGTCGTGGCACTGAAGGACACCTCGCTGGGCTATCTGATCACCTACGAGGAATTCCTCCACGCGGGGAAGCTCATCGCCTCCAACCTCGACTACGATCTGCCCTTCATCCCCGTGGTGATGGTGATCTCGCCGATCTACATCGGGATGTGCATGCTGCTCTCCTGGTTCGCCACCTGGGTGGCGAAGCGGCAGCGGCGCAATCCGAAGACGGAGGCGGCGGGCGTCGCTCCGGCCGGGCCGGGGACGTTGATGCCGGGAGCGCAGTAGCCGGGGCCGCCGCGACGCGGCCCCGGGGAGCGGTGTCCGTCCGGCAGCAGCCGGTGATCACTTCTCGCAGCACGGCACGGACGGGTACCACGGTCCGTGCCGGGCGGGGAGAAGGTCAGCTGCGTGCCGGCCGGGCCGTCAGCCCAGAGCGCTCCTGGTCCGCCAGCCGGCCCAGGAGACGTTCCAGGCCCCGTAGCCGTTGCCCTCCGCGACCGTGCCCTTCGCGTCCGCGCCGGTGATCTCGAACGGGTCACCGACGCGGGCCTGCCGGTAGAGGGAAGCGGCGTCGGCGTCGCTCATCCCCACACAGCCCGAACTGTGGTTGGCCACCCCGAAGTACGCGGCGTTCCACGGCGCCGCGTGGGCGTACATCCCCGACCAGGTCAGCCGCATCGAGAAGTCGACCATCTTGTCGTAGGCGTCGCCGAGGCCCACCGTCTCGGAGCGCATGTTGATCGTGCCCTCCTTCGCCATCAGCACGGCCGTGCCCCGCCAGGACGCCTTGTCGCCGCCCGGAGTGCCCGCCGACATGGGCACGTCCAGCACGGTCCGGCCGTCCCGCTTCAGCGCCAGCCGGTGACGGTCCAGGTCGACCTTGACCACCTGACTGCTGCCGACGGTGAACGTCGTCGCGTAGTCGCGTACGAACCAGCCGCCCGACGGCCCCGAATCGATGCCGTTGAGATCCGCGTCGAGCGTGATGCGCGTGCCGGACTTCCAGTACTCCCTGGGCCGCCAGTCGACGCGGTCGCGGCCCGAGTAGTCGCGCAGCCAGCCCCAGGAGCCCTCGGTGTGGTTGGAGGTGGAGACCTTGAGCGCCCTCTCGACCGCCGCCCTGTTCCTCACCGGGTGGTCGAACACGATGGACAGCGGCTGGGCGATGCCGACCGTGGTGTTCTTGCCGGGGGCGAGGGTCAGCTTGTTCACCTTGTCCGCCGCGGCGGTGGTGAACCCGGCCGAGTCGCTGCCGCCGCCGGTGTCCTCGGCCTCGACGCGGTACGTGGTGCCGGGCGCGGCGGGCCGGTCGGACGTCCACGTCCTGGCGTCGGGGGACAGCTGGCCGGCCAGGGCGTCGCCGCCCCGAGCCGAGACCGTGACCTCGCGCAGCTTCCCGGCGGCCAGCGTCACCGTGACCGGCTTGCCCGCGGCGGCCGCGGTGCCGCGCAGGCTGACCGAGATCCTGGTCTCCGGAGCCGGGGACGAACCGGCGCCGTGCCCCGCGCCGGCGTCCTTGCCCGAGGCCGCCGCGCCGCCGGAGCAGGCCGTGAGCGCGGTTCCGAGCACCGCGGTGGAGGCGATCAGGGCGAGCCGGACGGGCGGCGCGGAACGGGCCGTGCGCCGCAGGGCGGATATCGCGGATATCAAAGGGGCGGGGACCACACGGGCGGGAACCAACGGAAAAACCTCCAGGGCCTTGCTCTGTCGTCGGTGAAGAGGCATTCACCGGAGCCTAAGTTCCGTAATTCCCCGGGAAAGAGGGAAAGGGGCGTGTGACAAGAAACGCAGCGCAACGGTCATCGACCGGTCACATCCGGCGCGCGGCGCGGTCACGGTCCGCTGTGAGCATCCTGTGCAGCCCCGCGGAACCGACGGCGGGGCCCACGAGGGAGGGCCACGGAGATGTCAGCGCTGCTCGCGACCGGAGACCGCAGCCGTGACCAGGGACTACGGATACGCGGTCTGACCGCGGCCGAGCACCGGACGCAGCTGGCCACGCACGCGGACGCGAGCTTTCTGCAGTACCCGTCCTGGGCCGGTGTGAAGGACGGCTGGGCCTCGGAGACGGTCGGCTGGCACGGCGACGGCGGTGAATTGGCCGGCAGTGCGCTGATCCTCTACCGGCAATTCCCGGGCACCCGGAAATACTTCGCCTATATTCCGGAAGGGCCGGTGGCCGACTGGGCCGACCCCGGAATCGACCGGTGGCTCCGGCCGCTCGTGACCCATCTGCGGGCCGCCGGGGCGTTCGCCGTACGCATCGGCCCTTCCCCCGCCTACCGCCGCTGGGACACCGCCCGCCTCAAGGCCGCCACCGGCCCCGGCCGCACCGTCGGCGACGTCCTGGCGAGCGAGGTCGACCCGCTCGGTGCCGCCGTGGCCGACCGGCTGCGGGCCCGCGGCTGGCGGCGCTGCGGCGGTGACGGCGAGGACGGTGACACAGACGCCCAGCCCCGGTACGTCTTCCGGGTCCCCCTCGCCGGACGCACCCCCGACGACCTGTGGGCGGGGCTCAACCAGGAGTGGCGCCGCAACATCCGCCGGGCCGGGAAGGCGGGCGTACGCGTGGTCACGGGCAGCGCCGCCGAACTGCCCGAGTTCCACCGCCTGCTGCGGATAACCGAGGAGCGCGACGGCTTCCGCCTCGGCCGCTCCCTCGCCTACTACGAGCGCCAGTACGCCGCGCTCAACGCCGAACAGCCCGGCCGGATGAAGCTCCTCCTCGCCGTGCACGAGGGCGAGATCCTGGCCGCGCACACGATGATCAGCACCGGCCGCCGGGTCTGGTACCAGACCGGTGCCTCCGCCGACCACCGCCGCGAGGTCCGCCCCAGCAACGCCCTGCAGTGGCACATGATGTGCGAGGCCCAGGCACAGGGGGCCGAGGTGTACGACATGCGCGGGGTATCCTCCACCCTCGATCCCGACGACCGCCCCTTCGGGCTGCTGCGCTGGAAGTTCGGCACCGGCGGGCAGGTCGTGGAAACCCTCGGAGAGTGGGAGACGTCCATGGGCGGAGCCGCCAACACCGCGCTGTACCGGGCGTTCCAGGCGTACCTGGCGCACCGGTGACGGCCGCGGACGCGACCACCGGCACGGTCGCCCCCGAAGAGAGCGAGCGGAAGGCCTCCGCCTCGGTGCTGCGCAGCGGCGCCGTCATGGCCGCCGGTTCCGTCGTCTCGCGGGCGACGGGGTTCATACGCTCGGCGGTCGTCGTCGCCGCGCTCGGCACCGGACTGCGGGCCGACGGCTACACGGTCGCCAACACCGTCCCCAACATCCTGTACATGCTGCTGATCGGCGGCGCGCTCAACGCCGTCTTCGTCCCGGAACTGGTCCGGGCCGCGCGCGAGCATGCCGACGGCGGCGCCGCCTACACCGACCGGCTGCTGACCCTCTGCACCGCGGGACTGCTCGCCCTCACCGCACTCGCCGTCGCCGGCGCCCCGCTGATCATCTCGGTGTACGCCCCGACGTACCACGGCGAACAGGCCGAACTCACCATCGCCCTGGCCCGCTACTGCCTGCCGCAGATCCTGCTCTACGGCCTGTTCACCCTGCTCGGGCAGGTGCTCAACGCCCGCAACCGGTTCGGGGCGATGATGTGGACCCCCGTCCTCAACAACCTCGTGATCATCGCGGTGTTCGGGCTCTTCCTGTGGACCGCGGCCGGCTCGGACGGCGACCTGACCGCAGCCCAGGCCCAGTGGCTCGGCTGGGGGACCACCGCCGGGATCGCCGTACAGACCCTCGCCCTGGTGCCCGCGCTGCGTGCCGCGAGGTTCCGCTGGCGGCCGCGGTTCGACTGGCGCGGCAGCGGGCTCACCCGGCCGCTGCGGGCGGCCGGCTGGCTCGTCATGCTGGTGCTCACCAACCAGGCCGCCTACTGGGTGGTGACCCGGCTCTCCACCGCGACCGGCCAGCACGCGGCGGAGCAGCACCTGGCGGGCGGCGCGGGCTACACCGCGTACAGCTACGCCTATCAGCTGTGGGTGGTGCCGCAGGGCATCGTGACCGTCAGCCTCGTCACCGCGCTGATGCCGCGGATGAGCCGGTCCGCCGCCGACGGCGACCTGGCGGGCGTGCGACGGGACGTCTCGTACGCGCTGCGGACCTCCGCCGCCGTCGTGATCCCGGCCGCCGCCGCCCTGCTCGCCCTCGCCCCCTGGATCATGGGCTCCGTCTTCGGCTACGGACAGACCGGCCCGGCGGACGTCACCGTGATGGCGGGCATGATGGCCGCCTTCGCGCCGGGACTCATCGCCTTCTCCGGGCAGTACGTGCTCTCCCGCGCCTTCTACGCGATGAGTGACACCCGCACGCCGTTCCTCCTCAACCTGGTCATCGCCGCGCTCAACGCCGGCCTCTCGGTCGCCGCCTATCTGCTGCTGCCCGCGCGCTGGGCGGTGACGGGGATGGCCGGGGCGTACTCCGTGGCCCTGTTCGCCGGATTCGCCGTCACCGCGTACGTACTGCACCGCAGGGTCTCCGCGGCCGGGACGGAACGGCCCTCGCTGCTGCGCTCGCCGGGGGTGTGGGCGCATGCGCGGCTGGTGGCCGCGTGCGTGCCCGCCGGGCTGCTGGCGTACGCGGCGGCCCGCACCGTCGACACGGACGGTTCCGGACTCGGGGACTTCGCCGCCGCCGGGGCCGGAGTCGTCGTCCTCGCCCTGGTGGTGGCCGTGCTGGCCCGCCCGCTGCGGCTGACCGAGGTCAGCTCCGCGCTGACCGCCGTCCGGAGCCGGCTGCGCCGCACCTGAGCCCCGGCGCCCGGCCCGCTCACCCTTTCGAATCCACTCCCTCACCGCTGGGATACTGACGCCATGCCTCGCGTGCTGCTGATCGAAGACGACCCCTCCGTACGCGAAGGGGTCGAGCTGGGGCTGCGCCGGCGCGGGCACGAGATGCGGACCGTCGGGACGGGCGAGGCGGGACTGGCCGCACTGGCGGAATTCCGGCCCGATCTGGTCCTGCTCGATCTGATGCTGCCCGGAATGAACGGCGTCCAGGTCTGCCGCCGCATCCGCGAGACCAGCCAGCTGCCGATCATCATGCTCACCGCACGCGGCGACGACTTCGACGTGGTCGTGGGGCTGGAGGCCGGTGCGGACGACTACATCATCAAGCCCGCCCGTACCGAGGTCATCGAGGCGAGGATCCGTGCGGTGCTGCGGCGGCTCGCCGAACCCGCCGGACGCGGCGGGATCGAGAACCACGGCGCGCTGACCGTCGACCGCGTCGGCCTCGCCGTCGCCAAGGCGGGGGAGCGGCTGCTGCTCGCCCCGTCCGAACTGAAGCTGCTCCTGCACCTGTCGGCCTCGCCCGAACAGGTCTTCAGCCGGCAGCAGCTGCTCGAATACGTGTGGGAGCACAGCTACCACGGCGACGCCCGGCTGGTCGACGCCTGTGTGCGCAGGCTGCGGCAGAAGGTCGAGGACGTGGCGGGAAGCCCCCGCTACATCCAGACCGTCCGCGGCTTCGGCTACCGCTTCGGACCGCTCGGATGAAACTGTTCGCCGCCCGGTTCGGCCTGCGCACCCGCCTCGTCGCCGCGTTCCTCTTCGTCGCCGCCGTCAGCGCCGCCACCACCGCGACGCTCACCTACCGCGAGGCCCGCTCAGCGATCCTCCAGCAGGCGCAGGACACCGCCGTCTCCCAGTTCCGTGACCGAGTGAGCGCGCAGGGCGTCAACCTCCCGCTGGACCGGGTCTGGCTGCGGGACATGTGCCTCTCGCTGGCCCGCGCCGGCAAATCGCACACCTGGACCGTCTTCGCCGAGTACGGGGACCTGCGGGTCTCCTCATCGGACCGGCCGTCCTCCACCGTGATCACCCCCGGCCTCCGGGCCGCGGCGCGGAGCAACACCCACGGCTCGTTCCAGCGGGTCGTCAAGGACGGCAAGCCCTGGCTGACCGTCGGCATGCCGACCCTCTTCGACCGCGGCGACGGCCGGCAGCCCACCGGGCTCGTCCTCTACGCCGTGATGCCGCTCGCCACCGAGGAGGCGAACGTCGACGCCATGGTCACCGCGGCCCGCGACGGGGCCCTGCCCGCCCTGCTCATCGCCTTGGTGCCCGCCCTGCTCGCCGCCCGCAGCGTGCTGCGCCCGGTACGTGACCTGCGCCGGGCCGCGGCCGGCATCGGCCGGGGCGAGCTGCACACCAGGATCTCGGTCCGCGGGTCCGACGAACTCGCCGAACTGGCCTGGACGTTCAACGAGTCCTCGACCAAGCTCCAGGAGTCCGTCGCGGAACTCCGCCGGGCCGAGGAGCGGGCCCGGCGCTTCGCCTCGGACGTCTCGCACGAACTGCGCACCCCGCTCGCCGGAATGCTCGCCGTCACCGAGGTGCTCGACGAGGACGCCGACGGCCTTCGCCCCGACACGGCTGCCGCCGTCCGGCTGATCAGTGCGGAGACCGGGAAACTCGCCACGCTCGTCGAGGACCTGATGGAGATCTCCCGCTTCGACGCCCGGGCCGCCGACCTCAACGGCGACGAGGTCGACGTGGCCGAGACCATCCGCAAGACGCTCCAGGCCCGGCACTGGGAGGACCGCGTCCGCACCGAACTCCCGGACGGCATACGGGCGGTGCTCGATCCGCGCCGCTTCGACGTGATCGTCGCCAACCTGGTCGGCAACGCCCTGCGGCACGGGGCGGAGCCCGTCACCGTACGGATACGGACCGGGCGGCGGGACGGGGCGGCGCGACTGGTGACGGAGGTCGAGGACGGCGGGTCCGGGATCGACGCCGCCGTGCTCCCGCACATCTTCGACCGCTTCTACAAGGCCGAAGCGGCGCGCACTCGGTCGGCGGGGAGCGGTCTCGGCCTCGCGATCACCCTGGAGAACGTCCGGCTGCACGGCGGCACGGTCCTGGCCGCCAACCGGCCTTCCGGCGGTGTGGTGTTCACCGTCGAACTGCCCCTGGAGGGACGATGAGGGCCGCACGCACACGCGGCGCGCTGCCGTCCGTGACGCTGCTCGTGCTGCTGGCCGCCGGCTGCGGCATCCGGGGCACGGATGTCGTCGAGGCCGGTGAACCGGCGCTCGTGGAGGTGGTCCCGGCCGGACAGCTGGGCGCGGTCCTGTACTTCGTGTCCTCGTCGTCGGCGTCCCGGCTGATGCCCGTCGTGCGGTACGCCGACTCGTCCGGCGGGAGCAGCGGCTCGGGAACCGGCTCGGGGAGCCCCTCCCTCGCGGCCGCCAGAGCCCTCGACCTGCTCTTCGACGGCCCGACCGGAGCGGAGAGCGAGGCGGGCCTCCGGTCCGAACTGCCCGGTGAACACGTGAAGACGGTCGTCGAGCTGAGCGCGGAGGGTGTCCAGGTCACCCTGAACACCCGGGTCACCGGACTCTCCGCGTCCGCCCGCCAGCAGCTCCTGTGCACCGCCGCCCAGGCCCGGACCGCCGACCGGGGCGAGCCGGTGACCGTGACCGGCACCGACGGCGTCATCGGCCCGGCCCGGTGCGGCATCTGACCAGGCGGCCTCCGCACGGGGGTCAGCGGCCGAGGGCCTTGCTCAGCTCGGCCTTGGTCATGGTGGAGCGGCCGTCGATGTCCTGCTTCTTGGCCTCTTCGTAGAGCTCTGCCTTGGTGGGGCCCTGCGAGCGGCTGCGGGATGCTTCGTCGCCCGGTGCGGACTTCCGGTCCTGCGCCGCTGTCCCTCCGGCTCGCGCGGCGTCGCCGGAGCGGGCGCTCTGCCTGTTGACGGCCCGCGCCGCGACCTCCCGGGCGCGCTGCTCGGAGACACCGTGTTCCTCGGCGTTCTCCTTGATCTGCTCGTACTGACGCTCACGCTTCTCGCTCGAACCGGCAGACACGATGCCTCCTACCCTTTGCGATCCGGGCCGGCGGGGAGCCGCCCGGCTTCGTCCGACACCTGCCCGCCGGGGCCGGGACCATGTTCCGGTTCCCGCCCGGACGGCCGGGGCCGCTCCTGAGGGGCGCAACCGGCGGCCGGGACCGGCACGGACTGCGGGGCCGGACGGCATGCGGGACAATAAGAGGGGTAAGCGCTCCAGTCCGGCGCCGTTTCGGGACCGAAGGCCGCTTCACGGTCCACTCACTCCGGAGCGTCGCCGGAACGAATTGTGCGGACGAGCACGAGCCCCCTGACCCCGGGTCCTGTTTTCGCACCGTGGATTGCCGACATCCGGCAGACACCCATCGGTCGTACCCGAGGAGGAGGACCCATGTCCTTGCTTGTCCGAGAACACTTCCGCCGCTACTTCCACCGCGATGCGCTCAACGACCTCCACGCCGTCCGAACCGTTGCGGCGCCGCCGCGGGCGGGGGCGTGATGACCACCTCGGCGACGAGCGTGCCCGGGACCCTGGACCAAGCCTTGTGGCCGGGCAGGATCGTGCGCCTGCCAGGCGTGTACGGACCGCAGGAGGACAGCTTCATGCTGGCCGCAGCGATGAGCCGGGAGGACATCGGCCCCGGCACCGAGCTCCTCGACCTCTGCACCGGCAGCGGAGCCCTCGCCCTTCACGCGGCCCGGCTCGGTGCGCGGGTGACCGCGGTGGACATCAGCCGGCGCGCGGTGGCGTCGGCACGGCTCAACGCCGCCATGGCCCGGCTGCCCCTGGCGGTGCACCGGGGGGATCTGATGTCGGGGATGGCCGGCCGGTCGTTCGACGTCATCGTGAGCAACCCTCCGTACGTGCCCGCCCCCGCCGTGCCGTGGCCACGGAGGCGCTCGGGCCTCGCCTGGGACGCCGGGTCCGACGGCCGCAGTCTGCTGGACGTGATCTGCGAGGCCGCTCCCGCGGCGTTGCGCCCCGGCGGCCTGCTCCTGCTGGTCCACTCGGAGCTCAGCCGCCCCGAAGAGACCGTGCGCCGCCTCGGCCGGGCCGGCCTCCAGGCGTCGGTCAGCGACCGCATGACCATTCCGTTCGGGCCGGTGACGCGTGAACGCCTGCCCTGGCTGCGCGACCGCGGCCTCCTGCCGTCGGGCAGGGACAGGGAGGAACTGGTGATCATCCGTGCCCGCAGGATGTGAACGGCCGCGCCGGATCACGCTGGACCGTGACGGGCCGCTGCTCGTCGAGGGGCCGGTGGAGGTGACCACCGCCGACGGGGAGGTACACGTCTCCGAGCGGTTCGTCGTCGCTCTCTGCGTCTGCCGCCGCAGTGGCACCTATCCCTGGTGCGACACGAGCCACCGCGTCCGGGAAGGCACTCCCGCCGCGGCCGCTGCCCGCAGAAGGGCGCGCACCGGCCACGAAACGGCGGCCCCGCCGCACCGGGCGAACGACGACGCGGACAACAGCGTCCAGGACAACAGCGCTCCGGACAACAGCTCCCCGGACACAGCGGAAGGCGAGGACACCCCATCGTGACCACCCACTCGGCCGACGCCCGCCCCTCCCGTCCCGCCCCGGGGCCGAGGCTCCCGAAGGCACGCGGGCCCCTGTCGGCGAGCGTCATCGCCACCCTGGAGGGACACCGCCCCGAACTGCCGGGCGGAGAGGAGATCGGCCGGGCCGATCCGTACGGCGAGGACCTCCAGCTTCTTCTGTACGTGCTGTACGAGCTCCACTACCGCGGCTTCGAAGGCGTGGACGAGAGCTTGGAATGGGATCCCGCGCTGCTCCGGGTGCGGGCCGACGCGGAGGCGGCCTTCCTGCGCGTACTGCGCGACGCCACGTCCGGTGGGCAGGACGTGCCCGAAGCCATCGGCGCGCTGCTCGTGGAGCCGGCCGGCGACGACGGGCACAGCGTGAGCCACTTCCTTCGTGCCGAGGGCGATCTGCGGCAACTCGCCGAGTACGCGGCGCTGCGCTCCCTCTACCACCTGAAGGAGGCGGACCCCCACATCTGGGTGGTGCCGAGGCTCCGGGGCCGGGCGAAGGCCGCCATGGTGGCCATCGAGTACGACGAGTTCGGAGCCGGCAGGGCGGAGAACATCCACGCCCGGCTGTTCGCCGACCTGATGGCCGATCTCGGTCTCGACCCCGCGTACGGCGGCTATCTGGAGATGGCTCCGGCCCAGGTGCTGGCCACGGTGAACCTGATGTCCCTGTTCGGGCTCCACCGTTCCCTGCGCGGCGCGCTGGTCGGTCACTTCGCCGCCGTGGAGGTCACCTCGTCCCCGGGCTCGCGGCGGATGTCCCAGGCCTTGGGCCGCGCGGGAGCGGGTGCCGCGGCGCAGCGGTTCTACGACGAGCACGTCGAGGCCGACGCGGTCCACGAACAGGTGGTCCGCCGCGACGTGATAGGCGGGCTGCTGGAGGACGAGCCGCACCTCGCGGCCGATGTGGTGCTGGGCGTGGAAGCGACCGGGCACCTGGAGGAACGCCTGTCCTCGTACCTGCTGTCGGCCTGGCGCGCCGGACGTACGGCACTTCGGGCGGCCGCACGGTCCTGAGGGGCGCGGAGCCCGGGGCCACGAAGCGGCACCGCTGCCGCTCCGTCCGACTGTGCCCCGCAGCGCGCCGCGCCCCGCGGGTCAGCCGGAGGCGCGGTGGGAGGTCCGGGGCGCGGGGGTGGGCGCGGGGGCCTGCGCGGCGCGGGTCACGTCCGAGACCAGTTCGACCACATCGGGGCCGTAGGCCTGGGAGTTGACCACCTTCAGCAGCAGGCAGAAGGTGTTGTTGCCGTGCTTGCGGGCCAGCCGTTCGTGGTTGCGGGCCAGATAACGGGAGGCCGCCTGGTTGGTGATGGCCTGCTGCCCGCAGAACAGGAAGACCGGGCGCGCCTCCTGACCGGCCGTCAGGCGCGCCAGCAGTACGTACTCGGCGACACCCTTCTCCACCCGGTAGCGCTCGGAGCCGATCTGGAAGGCGTTGCGGTCCGGGCCCGGTTCGGCATCAGTGTTGACTCTCACCCCGGGCAGCAGGGAATGCAGGTGAGCGGCCATCCGGCGGTTCGAGACCGGACCTCCGACGCAGAACTCGGTCCGTTCGCCGAAACCCTGCTGGGCGACGTCGTGCGACAGGATCTGCGCATGCGCCGAGCAGTCCTTGATCAGCGCCGAGAGTTCCAGCAGTGCGAAGACGTCGTGCCGGTGGACGGCGCCGTCCCCGCCCGCGTCGCGGTTGACGACGAGCAGGCACTCCGAGTTCCCCGGCAGGCCGAAGAACGCCTGCTTGCGGCGGAGCTTCCGGCGCCAGAAATAGGTGCGCGCGAGCCAGCCGAGGGCGGCGGTGATGCCGGCGGCTATCACGCCCAGCACGATGTTGCGTACGTCGTCAGTCATGGGCGGGCATGTTAGCGGGCATTCGGCCTCAAGTTCGAGGCGGTCCTGACGGGGCGGCCGGGGCGGCGTTACCCTGCGCGGACAGTCCTTCACTGGAGGTGCGCATGAGGCGTTCCGTTGCGCGGAATGTGTCGTTGTTAGGAGTTCTCGCCGCCGTGGTGACCGTCGGGGCAGCCGCCCCGTCCTCCTCCGCACCACCGGCCCCGCCGACTCCCAAGTCGCCGGTGGCGGTGGGCTACGGGGGAGCGGTCTCCAGCGTCGACGCCGACGCGACCGCCGCGGGCATCGAGGTGCTGCGCAAGGGCGGCAACGCGGTGGACGCCGCCGTCGCGACCGCGGCGGCCCTCGGGGTCACCGAGCCGTACTCGGCGGGTCTGGGCGGTGGCGGCTACTTCGTCCACTACGACGCCCGCACCCGGACCGTGCAGACGATCGACGGGCGCGAGACCGCGCCGCGCAGCGCGGACTCCTCGCTCTTCCTGGAGAACGGGGCGCCGATCGCCTTCGACGCCGCCGTCACCAGCGGTCTGGGAGTCGGCACCCCCGGCACCCCCGCCACCTGGGACGCCGCGCTCGACGCCTGGGGCAGCAAGTCCCTGCGGCAGGTCCTGAAGCCGGCCGAGCGCCTGGCCCGGGACGGATTCGTCGTCGACGACACGTTCCGCTCGCAGACGGAGGGCAACCGGGCCAGGTTCGCCGACTTCCCCGCGACCCGGAAGCTCTTCCTCCCGGGAGGCCAACTCCCCGTGGTCGGCTCGGTCTTCAAGAACCCCGACCTGGCGCGTACGTACGACGAGGTCGGCCGCAAGGGGGTCGACGAGCTCTACCGCGGCAAGCTGGCCCAGGACATCGTGCGGACCGTACGCAATCCGCCCGTCGATCCCGCGGCCACCCGCGAGGTGCGCCCGGGCGACCTCACGGCCAAGGACCTGCGTTCCTACCGGGCGTTGCGGCAGGCACCCACGAAGACCGGCTACCGCGGTCTCGACGTGTACGGCATGGCGCCGTCCTCCTCGGGCGGTACGACGGTCGCCGAGGCCCTCAACATCCTTGAGTCCACCGACCTTTCGAAGGCGAGCGAGGCGCAGTACCTGCACCGCTACATCGAGGCGAGCCGCATCGCCTTCGCGGACCGCGGGCGCTGGGTCGGCGATCCGGCGTTCGAGGACGTGCCGACCAAGGAGCTGCTCGGGCAGCGGTTCGCCGACTCGCGGGAGTGCCTGATCAAGGACGACGCGGTGCTGACCAGCCCGCTCGCCCCGGGGGATCCCCGCCACCCCGGTGACTGCACCACGGGCGGGACGGCCGCCCCGACGACGTACGAGGGTGAGAACACCACCCATCTGACGGCCGCCGACAAGTGGGGCAACGTCGTCGCGTACACCCTCACGATCGAGCAGACCGGCGGCAGCGGCATCACGGTGCCGGGGCGCGGCTTCCTGCTCAACAACGAGCTGACGGACTTCTCGTTCGCGCCGGCCAGCCCCGCCGTGCACGACCCGAACCTGCCGGGTCCGGGCAAGCGCCCGCGGTCGTCGATCTCGCCGACCATCGTGCTGAAGCACGGACAGCCGGTGCTGGCCCTGGGATCACCGGGCGGCGCCACGATCATCACGACCGTGCTCCAGACCCTGACCGGCAAGCTCGACCGTGGTCTGCCACTGGTGGATGCCATCGCGGCGCCCCGCGCCAGCCAGCGCAACGCCGCGACGACGGAGCTCGAACCGGGACTGTGGAACAGCCCGGTCCGGGCACGACTCGAGGCGCTGGGACACGCCTTCAAGCTCAACCCGGAGATCGGGGCGGCGACGGGCGTGCAACGGCTGCCGGACGGGCGTTGGCTCGCGGCCGCCGAGACGGAGCGCCGGGGCGGCGGCTCGGCCATGGTGGTGAGGCCGGCCGGGCAGAGGTGATGGTGCGTCAGTAGTCCGCAGGGCGGGGTCGGTCGGTCGCGTGCAGCGCGGCGGACCGGCCCCGCGGCCTCGACGGGGGCACGCCGGGGGGCGTCTTGGCTGATGTCAGCAAGGGAAGACTCCTCACAGAAGGGCACCCCCACGGTGCGCATGCGAACGCTTGCCCTCGCCACGGTCTCCGGAGCCGCTCTCCTCGCGGCCGGATCCCTGACGCCCGCCGCACGTGACGGCTCCGCCTTCCGGCCCGACGCGTACGCGCCGGTGCGGAAGGCGGAACTGGGCGCCGTGCATCTCACACCCGCCGCCTACGCCCGCCCGGCGCCCGACGACGCCCCGGCCGACAGCGACAGCGACAGCGGCACCGACACCGGCACCGGGACGGCGTCAGACGGCGGCCCCGGCCGGGGTGCCGGCGACGATTCGCCCTCCGCCGCCGATCTGCTGGCCGCCGTCTCCTCCTGCGACCGGATCTCGAACGGCACCTACCGCACGGACGCGAGCGCTCCGCCCTCCGTGCCGGTGTGCGGCAAGAAGGACGCCGTGTTCTGGACGGCCGACCTGGACATCGACTGTGACGGCCAGGTGACCACGGCCTGCAATACGGAGACCGACCCGGGGTTCCAGGGCGACACCGCGTTCCACACCTCCGGCGACCGGCCGCTGAACGCGCGGGACCTCCCGTACGTCGTGGTGCCGAGCCGCAGCTCCCTGTGGGATTTCGGCAAGTCCGGGATCGCGGGCGGGAGTGTCGTCGCCGTCATCCACGCCGGCCGGGTGGAGTACGCCGTCGTCGGTGACACCGGGCCCGCCGGGATCATCGGCGAGGCCTCGTACGCCACGGCGAAGGCGCTCGGGATCGACCCGGACCCGAAGGGCGGGGGAGCCGCCTCCGGCGTCACCTACATCCTGTTCAAGGACTCCGTCGTGTCGCCGATCGAGGACCACCGGGCGGCCGTGGCCGCGGGGGAGACCCTCGCCAGGGAGTTCCTGCGGAACAACTGACCCGCGTGGCCCGCCCGTTCAGAGGGCGGTCAGGATGCGGGGACCGGCGTCCGTGATGGCCACCGTGTGCTCGGCGTGCGCGGCCCGGCTGCCGTCGTCCGTCCGCAGCGTCCAGCCGTCCCGGTCCGGGTGGTACCCGTCCCCGCCGCCGCCGATCAGCATCGGTTCGATGGCCAGCACCATGCCGTGCCGCAACGGCATCCCGCGGCCCGGCCGTCCCTCGTTGGGGACGCCCGGGTCCTCGTGCATGGACCGGCCGATGCCGTGGCCGCCGAATCCCTCCGGGATCCCGTAGCCGGCCGTGCGGCAGACCGTGCCGATCGCATGCGCGATGTCGCCGATCCGGTTGCCGACGACGGCCGCCGCGATGCCCGCGTCCAGGGCCGCGAACGCGGTCTCGACGAGCCGGGTGTCCGCGGGCCTCGCGGTTCCGACGGTGAAGCTGATCGCCGAGTCCCCGGCCCAGCCGTCGAGCGTCGCGCCCGCGTCGATGCTCACCAGGTCGCCGTCGCGCAGCCGCAGGCCGTTCGGGATGCCGTGCACGATGGCGTCGTTCACGGACGCGCAGATGACGCCGGGGAACGGGGTCGGCGCGAAGTGCGGCCGGTAGTTCAGGAACGGCGATCCGGCGCCGGCCTCGCGCAGGACCCCGCGGGCCACCTCGTCGAGTTCGAGCAGTGAGACGCCGACCGCGGCCGCGTCCCGCACGGCCGCCAGCAGCTGCGCCACGACCCGGCCGGACGCGCGCATGGCTTCGATATGTGTGTCTGTCTTGAGTTGCACCATGCCAATTACTATACCGGTCCGAGCGGTATTAGAATGACGGCATGGTACGAACCCCTCTCACCCCCGAAGAGCGCCTGCGCGGCGAACGGCTCGGCCGGCTGCTCCGCGAGGCGCGCGGCCCCCGCAGCATGACCGACATCGCGGGGTGCGCCGGCATCTCGGCCGAGACGCTGCGCAAGATCGAGACCGGCCGCGCGCCCACGCCCGCGTTCTTCACCGTCGCGGCACTCGCCGGGGCGCTCGGCATCTCCATGGACGAACTGCTCCTGAGGTGCGCCCCGGAGCCCGACACCGTCCCGCTCGCAGGCTGACGGGAGGGGTGCGGCCGGGCGCCGCCCGGGTGGTGCGCGCCCCTGCGTAGGGTTGTGCCATGAGCCTCCAGGACTTCGCCCGCAGCGAGTACGTCAGCCTCACCACGTACCGGAAGGACGGCACCCCCGTCGCCACCCCGGTGTGGGCGGCCGTCGACGGCGGCGAGCTGTTCGTCTGGACCAAGACCGACTCGTGGAAGGTCAAGCGGCTGCGCAACGACAGCCGCGTCCGCGTCACGGTCTGTGACGTGCGCGGACGGATCGCCGAGGGCGCCCCGTCCGCCGACGGGACCGGCAGGCTGCTCGACGAGCGGGGCACGGCCCGGGTGCGCCGGGTCATCGGCCGCAAGTACACCTGGAAGTACTGGCTGCTCGACTACCCGGCGATGATCGCCCGGCTCGGCAAGCGGCCGCACACCGGGATCGCCATCACCTTCTGAGCCCCGGCCGGCTGCCGGGGGCGCTCGCGCTCCCGGCCGTGCGCCTCTTTGACCCGTGCCGAAAAGTGCGCGTAGCCGTCCCGTAACACGGCTGCGGTCGAATGCCTGCGGACTGGAAGGTTCCAGCCGACGGCGGCCGAGGGCGACGATGACGGTGCATCAGCATGCGGTGTCCATAGGGGAGTTCGCGCGCTATCTGCGGGAGATGACGGCGCTGCTCGATCCCGTGCGGGGGTGGTACGGGGTCTTCTGCCGACGCGATCCGGAAGGGATGCGGGCCTGTCTGGCGGGCGCCGAGATACCGCCCTGGGACGTCGTGGAGTCGCTCTTCACGGACCTGGCGTCGGTGCGGGGTGCCGCGTTCGCGGAGTACGAGTCGGTGCGCGCGGCGGAGCTGTACGCGGCCTCCGCCGTCGCCCACGACCGGCGCCCCGGCGGGCGGCAGCAGCTCGCGGAGCGGCTGGAGCTGATGCTGCGGGAACAGGCGAACGCGGCCCAGCGGCTGCGCGCGGCCCGGGCGGGCGGTGACGCGGACCCGGAGGCGGTCGCCTGGGCCCGCGACGACCACGAGCGGGCGTCGGCGCGCTGCACGGAGCTGCGCAGGAGGCTGGCGGCGGTGGCGGTGCCGGCGGGCTGGTTCCGCACGGAGCCGGAGCCCGCTGCCGGGCCCGTGGCGGAGCCCGCGGCCGTGTCGGAGTCCGTGCCCGCGCCCCGGTCGCCGGAGCCGTCGCCCGCCCCGGCGCGCAAGAAGCCCAGGGGTGCGCGGTTCGCCGGGCTGGAGATCGAGGACGAGAGCCCGGTGGCTGTCGCGCCCGTGCTGCCCGTCCCGCCCGCGGCGGCCGCCGTGCCGCGCGGAGCCCGCTTCGGCGGCGGCCCGGGCCGGGACGACGGCCCCGCCGGACGTGTCGCGGCGCCCCCGGACCCTGCCGCCCTGCAGTCCGCGCGGGGCACCGTCGCGACGCTGGTCAGGCTCCGTACCGAGGGCCGGAGCGGCGAGGCGCACGGCGTGCTCTGCGAGGCGGCGGGCCGCCCGCCCGAACTCTTGCCGGTGCTCGCCGACGAGCTCCACCGGGCCGGTCTGGACGCCGACTGGTCGACCCTGCTGTGGGAGGTGTCCTCGCTGCCGCCTGCCGACCTCGCCGCCGCGGCGGACGCGCTCGCCGCCGCCGGACGCCCGGAGGACTGCGGGCAGCTGCTGCGCCAGGGCGTGGCGCGGCCGGCCGCCGAGATCGCCGACGCGGTGGTCGCCCTGGACCGGGCCGGCCGGAGCCCCCAGGCGCAGGCGCTGCTGGGCGCCTTCGTCCGGGTACGGACCCCGCAGGACGCGGCCAGCATCGCGGAGCGCGACCCCCGCCACCTGGTCCCACAGCTGCTGGCGGCGGCCCGTACGGTCTCCGAGGCCCGGGAGCGGGACGTGGAGCACGCGCTGCGGGTGTCCGGGATCGGATAGCGCCATCCGGCCGAGCCCCGGCACTGGACCGCACGGGTGTGAAACATGATCGACTCCGCTGGTTCACGGCGATGGTCTTGCCCCGCCGTGTGACGGGGCTTACGTTCTCCCCTACGCACGTGTCTACGGGCGTAGAAACGCGAAGAGGCTCTCTGACGCCGCGTCGAAGGAGCAGCTCATGTCCCACGTCGTACGCGCCGCACTCGTCCAGGCGACCTGGACCGGCGACACCGAATCCATGATCGCCAAGCACGAGGAACACGCTCGTGAGGCCGCCCGCCAGGGGGCGAAGATCATCGGCTTCCAGGAGGTGTTCAACGCCCCCTACTTCTGCCAGGTGCAGGAGCCCGAGCACTACCGCTGGGCCGAGGCCGTGCCCGAGGGCCCGACCGTGCAGCGGATGCGGGAACTGGCCCGCGAGACCGGCATGGTGATCGTCGTGCCGGTCTTCGAGGTCGAACAGTCCGGCTTCTACTACAACACCGCAGCGGTCATCGACGCCGACGGCTCGTACCTCGGCAAGTACCGCAAGCACCACATCCCGCAGGTCAAGGGCTTCTGGGAGAAGTACTACTTCAAGCCCGGCAACGCCGGCTGGCCCGTCTTCGACACCGCTGTCGGCAAGGTCGGCGTCTACATCTGCTACGACCGGCACTTCCCCGAGGGGTGGCGGCAACTGGGACTCAACGGAGCCCAGTTGGTGTACAACCCGTCCGCGACCTCGCGCGGCCTGTCCGGCCACCTCTGGCAGCTGGAGCAGCCGGCGTCCGCGGTCGCCAACGAGTACTTCATCGCCGCGATCAACCGCGTCGGCCAGGAGGAGTACGGCGACAACGACTTCTACGGCACCAGCTACTTCGTCGACCCGCGCGGCCAGTTCGTCGGTGACGTGGCCAGCGACAAGGAGGAGGAACTCCTCGTCCGGGACCTGGACTTCGGCCTGATCGAGGAGGTCAGGCAGCAGTGGGCCTTCTACCGGGACCGCCGCCCCGACGCGTACGAGGGACTGGTGGAGCCGTGAGCAGCCTGCACCACCGCCACCTCGCCGTCAGCCCCGAATGGCTGGCGCTCTACTACCGGCACCCACTGGAGATCACCCACGGCGAGGGCCGTCACGTCTGGGACGCGGACGGAAACCGCTACCTCGACTTCTTCGGCGGCATCCTCACCACGATGACCGCCCACGCGCTGCCCGAGGTCACCAAGGCGGTCAGCGAGCAGGCCGGGCGGATCATCCACTCGTCCACGCTCTATCTGAACCGGCCGATGGTCGAACTCGCCGAGCGCGTCGCCACCCTCTCCGGCATCCCGGATGCCCGGGTCTTCTTCACGACGTCCGGCACGGAGGCCAACGACACGGCCCTGCTGCTCGCCACCACGTACCGCGGGTCGAACCAGATCCTCGCGATGCGCAACAGCTACCACGGCAGGTCCTTCTCCACGGTCTCCATCACCGGCAACAACGCCTGGTCTCCCACCGGGCTCTCGCCGCTCCAGACGCTGTACGTGCACGGCGGCGTCCGTACCCGGGGGCCCTACGCGCACCTGGGCGACGGGGAGTTCATCGCCGCCTGCGTCGCGGACCTGGAGGACCTGCTCGGCCACACCCGGTCGACCGCCGCGCTGATCGCCGAACCCATCCAGGGCGTGGGCGGCTTCACCTCACCGCCCGACGGCCTGTACGCGGCGTTCCGCGAAGTGCTGGACCGGCACGGAATCCTGTGGATCTCCGACGAGGTGCAGACCGGCTGGGGGCGCTCCGGCGAACACTTCTGGGGCTGGCAGGCGCACGGACAGAACGGGCCGCCGGACATCGTCACCTTCGCCAAGGGCATCGGCAACGGCATGTCCATCGGCGGCGTCGTCGCCAAGGCCGAGGTCATGAACTGCCTGGACGCCAACTCCATTTCCACGTTCGGCGGCTCCCCGGTCACGATGGCCGCGGGCCTCGCCAACCTCTCGTACCTCCTCGAACACGACCTCCAGGGCAATGCCCGGCGCGTCGGCGGCCTGCTCATCGAGCGGCTGCGGGCGGTCGGTGCGGCGTCGGAGTGCGTACGGGAGGTGCGCGGGCGCGGACTGATGATCGGGATCGAACTGGTCAAGCCCGGTACGGACGAGGCGAATCCGGAGGCGGCGGCCGCCGTACTCGAAGCGGCCCGCGAGGGCGGGCTGCTCCTGGGCAAGGGCGGTGGCCACGACACCAGCGTGCTGCGCATCGCCCCACCCCTCTCGCTGTCCATTCCGGAGGCGGAGGAGGGTGCGGCGATCCTCGCGGACGCGCTGCGCACGGTGGGCTGAGGACTGAGGACTGAGGGCTGAGGGCTGAGGGCGGGGGTGCGGCGGCCGGCCGTCGCACCCCCGCCGCCCGGTCAGCCGCGGTGGCCGGACGGACGGGTGAGGTCCAGGGCGCGGACCGGGTCGAGCTCGCCGTAGTACGCGAGTCCCCGGAAGCCGACGGAGGTGACCTTCAGCGTCGCCCGGTCGGCGCCCCGGCCGACGGTGGCCCTGAAGCGGACCGAGCCGTCCTTCTTCGTGGTGCCGGTGAGCCTGTGCACCGTGCCGCCCGCGGTCAGCTCGGCGGTGACCTTCGCGCCCTTCACCGGCTTGCCCTGAGCGGTCCGGACCACGCCGTTCGCCGTGACCTTCCACGCGGCGTCGGAGCCGGGCCGGCCGAGCAGCTTCGTGTCGGCCGTCAGAGAGGCGACGGTCAGCTGCGACGGCGGCGCGGGCTGGCCGAACGCCACCTGGTCGACGGTCCAGAACGCGCTGTTCGTGCCCGTGTAACGGAAGCTCAGCCGGGCCGACTCCGCCCCTGCCGGGACGGCCAGCTCAAGGTGCTCGACGGTGTTGGCGTTCGCGCGGTAGGACTTCACGAGCTGCGAGGCGCCGCCGTCGTACGAGACGTACACGTCGCCGGTCTGCGGACCGTCGATCCGGTAGTCGGTCGCGTAGGAGAGCCTCGCCCGCGCCGCTCCGTTCAGCTGGTACGCCGGGCTGACCAGGGTGGAGTCGAACTGGCCCGCGTCGTGCGCCTTGTCGTCCCACTCGTCGGAGTCGGCGACCGCGAAGACGTCGCGCGCCCGGACGTTCGTCTCGCGGCCCTGGCCGCGCTCGGCGTTGGTCCAGAACTCGTCGGTGGCGAAGGCCCAGCCGCGCCACTCCGTGACACCGCCGGCCGGCATCCGCGAGTTGTCGACGGACCAGCCGGCGGGCGCGGTGTCCGTCCATCCCTTGGTGCCGGCCGGGAGACCGGTCTCGTCGACGGGGGCGCGGAGCGCGGGGCGCAGCGCGTCGAAGGCGTCCGGCTTCAGCTCGGCGAGCGCGGTGCCGTCGAGGTTCCAGGCCGGGTCGGTGGCGACGCCCTCGTGGCCCAGGACCGTGGGCGCGATATCGGTGATCTTGACGTCGTCGCGTACCGAGCCGGGCGCGATGCCGCCGCCGCGGGCGATCACGAACGTGCCGCGCTCCAGCGGGGTGTTGCCGCCGTGGCCGCCGGTCGGCGTGTGGCCGTGGTCGGCGGTGACGACGACGAGCCAGTCCTCGGCGGCGTACGTCGGCCGTGCGGCGACGGCGTCCAGGAGCCGGCCGACCTGGGCGTCGGCGGTGTTGAGGGCCTTGAGGTAGGCGTCGCTCGACGAGCCGGAGCTGTGGCCGGCGCCGTCGACCTCGTCGAGGTGGACGAACGTCGAGTCGGGGTTGCCGTGCGCGAGGTAGTCCTCGGCCTTGGCGGTGGTGCCCGCGTCGTTGCCGCCGGCTGTGCGCAGATCCGTCGTCGCACCGAAGATGATCTCGGGGACGGGGCTCCAGGTGCCGACGACGAGCGTGGACGTGGCCGGGTCGGCCGTCTCCAGCCGGGTCGCGTAGTCGGGGTACTGGCCGTAGTTCGGCGCGGTGAAGTCGTTGTCCCTCACGTTGTGCTTGTCGGGCCAGACACCCGTCGCGATGGACGACCAGCCGGCGCCGGAGACGGTCGGCGCCATGGGCTCGGCGTACAGGTTGCTCCGGGCGGTGAGCCCCTGTGCCATCAGCTGTTCCAGGTGCGGTACTTCGGCGCGCGAGAAGGCGTCGAAGGTGGCGCCGTCGATGCCGATGACCAGGGTCTTGGCTTGCTTGGTGCCGGACGGCAGGCCCTCGTACGGGGCGGCGGCCCGGCTGCCCCCGCCGTCGGCGTGGGCGGTGGACGCCAGGAACGGGAGGGCGACGACGGTGGCGGTGGCCAGCACGGTGCGCGCTGAGCGCGGAAGGGACACGTGATCCTCCGGGATCGGTCGGGGGCACCGGGCGAACGGGGGCGCCCGGTGGCGTGTCCGAGACTCCCGGCCGGTGGTGAGCGGACCACACCGCACACGGGACGGGCGCATGAACCGCACTCGACATGTGGACCAGACCCGTGATCTGTTCGTGACACATGACGGGTTGTCGGGGGCGTGAGGGGCATCGTCCGGACGCCCCCGACTCGGCGGCCGCTACCGCCCGATGCGCTCGAACGCCACGGACCCGCCGGAGTTCTCGTCGTCCGTCCCCCAGAGGCCCAGCCCCCCGGGCAGGACCGCGATGGCCTCGATCTTCCGGTTGTCCTGCCGGGTGAAGCGGCTGAGCGGGCGCAGAGCGTGCTCGGGCCTGAGCCGCAGGACCGCGTCGTGCGCCCGGTTCACGGTGAGCCGGCCGGCGTCGTAAACCGCGGAGGCGAACGGGCCGTCGTCCACATTCGGGTCCGAGGCGGACGACACCAGCACCGTGCCGTCGCCGAGCACCTTCAGATCGCTGATGTGGCGCACCTCGTCCCGGTCGGGGTAGGGCACGGAGAACTCCTGCCGCGCCGTGACCGTCCCGAACTCCGGTCCGTGCGCGCCGATGCGGACCGAGGCCGCCCGCACGACGGCCTTCTCGGCGCCCCTGCCCCGCGTCGCCCACACCGCGTAGAGCCTGCCCGACCGGTCGCGGTGCAGCGCGAAGCTCTCGTAGTTGTCGCCCTCGTGCCGCCCCGGCAGGGTCACGGGGTCGTGCCCGGCTGTCGCCCTGCCGTCCGCGACGACCACGTCGTACGCGCCGCCCCCGCTGGCCAGAGCGATGTAGTGGCCGGGGCGGCCGGGCACCGCGTCGAGCGCCTCCAGGTCGACGGGGACCACGCCCAGCCACGGGAGCTCGCTGACGGCGGGGGCCTGGCCGGGCCGCAGGCGTACGGTCGCCACCCGGCTCTCGCCGTCCCCCTTGTTGTCCCGCACGACGACGGCGTCGGCGAGACCGCGGCCCGCGGGCGCCCCCTCGACGAGCGCCAGGCCGCTCACCCCGCCCAGGATGCCCGAGCCGACCCGCTGCCAGCCGTCGGGCACGGCGGCCGCGCCGGCGTTCAGCGGGGCGGCGGCGAGGGCGGCGCAGAGGACGGCCGTGACGATGATTCCGTTTCTGATCATGGAACGAAGCTAGGCGGCCGCCCCCGGCCGCCGGGGCCGGCCGCCGCCTCCCGTCCGGCGGGTTCCCCCGCAAGGGCTCGCCGCGCTGGGCCGGTTGAGTGCCGGACGGGTGAAACACAAACGTCTTCAGCGGTTAGCGGCAGCGGTATTGCCACAGTGGGTATCCCACTTCTACGTTCTTCATCACGCACCTTGTCTACGTGCGTAGACCCATTCCGCCACAGTGAGGAGGGGTACATGAACCGCACCGTCATCCACGGCGGCCTCGTCATCACCGCGTCCGACGAGATCCACGCAGACGTGCTCGTCGAGGGCGGGCGCATCGCCGCACTCGCCGCACACGGTACCGACGCCGCGGCGGGCTGGACCGCCGAGCGGACCATCGACGCCACCGGGAAGTACGTCATCCCGGGCGGTGTCGACGCGCACACCCACATGGAGATGCCGTTCGGCGGCACGTTCGCAGCGGACACCTTCGAGACGGGCACCCGGGCCGCGGCCTGGGGCGGCACCACCACCATCGTGGACTTCGCCGTCCAGTCCGTCGGCCGCTCGCTGCGCGAGGGACTGGACGCCTGGTACGCCAAGGCGGACGGCAACTGCGCCATCGACTACGCGTTCCACATGATCCTCGCGGACGTGAACGAGTCGTCGCTCAAGGAGATGGACCTGCTGGTCGCGGAGGGCGTCACGTCCTTCAAGCTGTTCATGGCCTACCCGGGCGTCTTCTACAGCGACGACGGGCAGATCCTGCGCGCCATGCAGCGGGCCGAGTCCAACGGTGGCCTGATGATGATGCACGCGGAGAACGGCATCGCCATCGACGTCCTCGTCGAGCAGGCGCTCGCCCAGGGCCGCACCGATCCGCGCTACCACGGGGACGTGCGCAAGGTGGCGCTGGAGGCCGAGGCCACGCACCGCGCGATCCAGCTCGCCCGCGTCGCCGGTGCCCCGCTGTACATCGTGCACGTCTCCGCCGACGAGGCCGTCGCCGAGATCGCCGCGGCCCGGCACAAGGGGCTGCCCGTCTTCGGCGAGACCTGCCCGCAGTACCTCTTCCTCTCCACCGACAACCTCGCCGAGCCGGACTTCGAGGGCGCCAAGTACGTGTGCTCCACACCCCTGAGGCCCAAGGAGCATCAGGAAGCGCTCTGGCGGGGCCTGCGGAACAACGAGCTCCAGGTCGTCTCCACCGACCACTGCCCGTTCTGCTTCTCCGGCCAGAAGGAGATGGGCCGCGGCGACTTCTCGAAGATCCCCAACGGCATGCCGGGCGTCGAGAACCGGATGGACCTGCTGCACCAGGCGGTCGTCGACGGCCACATCTCGCGCCGCCGCTGGATCGAGATCGCGTGTGCCTCCCCGGCCCGGATGTTCGGCCTCTACCCGAAGAAGGGCACCATCGCCCCCGGGGCCGACGCCGACATCGTCATCTACGATCCTGCGGCCGAACAGACCATCTCCGCCGAGACCCACCACATGAACGTCGACTACTCGGCGTACGAGGGCAAGCGCGTCACCGGGCGGGTCGAGACCGTGCTGTCGCGCGGGGTGCCGGTGATCGACAACCGGGCGTACGTGGGGAAGGCGGGGCACGGGGCGTATCTGGCACGGGGCATGTGCCAGTACGCGAACTGAACCGCAGTCGCCGGCCGGCAGTTCGCCTTGGTTCCTGAGGGGACGAGGCCGGGTCCCTCTCCTCTCCGGAAATGACCGGAGAGGAGAGGGACCCGGCGGGTCACCCGGTCAGCGCCAGCGGAAGGACGCGTTGTTGTTGTAGGTGTTGACGAGGTTGCCCTTGTCGCGGGGCGGGGCCACGTCGGAGGCGCCGGCGTAGTTGGAGTTGAAGTACGAGACGCCGGTCCTGCTGGTGTCGCTGTTGGCGTAGGACGCGGCGTTGTTCTTCACGTGTGTGCCGACGCCGTTGGTGCCCTGGCCGCCGTCCGAGAAGTTCATCGGGTAGCCGGTGCCACCGTAGTTGTCCCAGTTGGCGACGTTCGAGACCGTGGCGGTCCAGCCGCCCTTCTGGTTGGAGTTGTACCAGAGGCAGTAGTGGCTGTCGATGACGCCGCCGCAGAGGCTGTCGGGGATGCTGTCGGCCTGTGCGGGCGCGGCGGTGACGAGCATGGCGAGGGTGCCGGCGGCGGCCAGGGCGGCGGCCACGGCGGAGTTACGGGTACGCATGAGGTTCTTCTCCTTGGGTGGTCGGGCGAACAAGGGACCCTGAGTGGTCAGCGCCAGCGGAAGGACGCGTTGTTGTTGTAGGTGTTGACGAGGTTGCCCTTGTCGCGGGGCGGGGCCACGTCGGAGGCGCCGGCGTAGTTGGAGTTGAAGTACGAGACGCCGGTCTTGCTGTCGTGGCTGTTCGCGTAGGACGCGGCGTTGTTCTTCACGGGGGTGTTCACGCCGTTCGTGCCCTGGCCGCCGTTCGAGAAGTTCCACGGATAACCGCCGTCGTTACCCCAGTTGGCGATGTTCTCGTAGGTGGCGGTCCAGCCGCCCTTCTGGTTGGAGTTGTACCAGAGGCAGTAGTCGACATCGATGACGCCGCCGCAGAGGCTGTCGGGGATGCTGTCGGCCTGTGCGGGCGCGGCGGTGACGAGCATGGCGAGGGTGCCGGCGGCGGCCAGGGCGGCGGCCACGGCGGAGTTACGGGTACGCATGATGTTCTCCTTGAACGGTGATGCCGATGGGTGTTGTCAGCCGGACTGGCCGAGTTCGACCGCGGCGCGCTTGAGCTGCTCGGTCTTCTGCCGCTCGATCCGGGCGAAGGTCTCGGGATCCTTCTCGATCTCCGTGCGCTGCAACTCGGACTCCACGTCGAACCACGCGCGGACCAGCCCGGTCTTCTTCTTGCATTCGACGTCCGCTCGGGCCGTCGAAATCTCCTTCTGGTCCGCCTTCTTGCCGGCGAAGGCCTGGTCGTCGATGGCGTCCATCGGCGAGTCGTAGCGGTAGCCCTTGGCCGTCATGCACGACGACCAGGTACGGAAGGCGGCGAGGACCCGGGGGTCCTTCTCGCTGCGGGCGTAGCTGCTCATGTTGAGCGTGCGGGCCACCTCGTCGGGACCGAACGCGTCGGCCCCGCCCGCCAGCCGCTTCTTGGCCTTGCCGATGCAGCCGCCCTCGGGATCGAGCGTGCCGTCCGCGAGGGACTCGCCGGACAAGGTGACGCGGGCCGCCTCGCTCAGCGCCTTGACGGCGCTGTTCCGCCCCACGGGCGGGGCCGGGAAGTGGTAGCCGTAGGCCTGCGCGGTGTGGCTGTTGGCGATGCCGTAGCGGCGGTCCATGACACCGATGTCCGGGGACTGGCTGTCGTCGGGCCGGTAGACGAAGCCGGCCTCCTTCATGCAGGTCACGGCGAGGCTGCTCATGGCCCGGGTCAGCTGGGCGATCTCGGACTCCGAGAAGATGTACGCCTCCACGGGCAGGGCCAGATCCGTGGTGAGGCTGGACGACGCGGGCGCGATCGAGTTGTCCGGCCGCGGGGGCCCGGCCTTGTCGTCGGAGTCGCCGCCGCACCCCGTGAGGAGCAGGGCACCGGTGAGCAGGGCGGCCACTGCCGCCGTCGTCGTCTTTTTTCGCACAGCTCTTCCTTGCAGGCATGGAGGGGTGGGGCGGATCAGCGGCGCAGGGCCTCTGCGGGCTGGATGCGGCTGGCCCGCCAGGCGGGGTAGAGCCCCGCGAGTACCCCGGTGACCAGGCCGATCGCGGGGGCGGCCACGACGGTCGCCGGGTGGATGACGGGGGTCCAGTCGCGGACGACCGCCATGGCGACGACGGTGACCGTGCCGATGCTGGTGCCGACGAGACCGCCGAGCGCGCCCAGAGCGCCCGACTCGGCCAGGAACTGGAGGGTGATGTGGCGGCCCCGGGCGCCCAGGGCGCGGCGCAGTCCGATCTCGCCGGTGCGCTCCAGGACCGCGACCAGAGTGGTGTTGGCGATACCGACCGCGCCGATCACCAGGCAGATGCCGGCCAGCAGCATGAACAGTTCGTCCAGGTCGGAGGTGACGCTGCCGCGCAGGCCCCGCGGATCCGGCGGTGGTACCGCCTTGAAGTACTCGAGGTGTGCCGGGTCGAGAGCCAGGGGCGCCTCGGAGGCGATCTGCCGGGCCGCCCCCAGGTCGGTCGCGATGAGCATCTGCGCCCGCGCACCGCTGTCCGGGCCGCCCCAGATCCGCTCGGCGGTGGTCCGCGGCACCACGACCGACAGCAGCAGGTCGGCCTTCCGTTCGACGTCGGCGACGATGCCGATGACGGTGAAGGCATGGTCGCCCACGAAGACCGCCGGCGCGGTCTCCAGGGTGGTGATGCCCAGCCGCGCGGCCAGCCCCGAGCCGATCACCGCCACGTTCTCGCCCCGCCGGTCGTGGTAGGCGTCGAAGACCCGCCCCTGCTCCAGGTCGGGCCCGGCCGCTTCGAGGACCCCGGGGGAGGCTGCGACCACCTCGGTCCGCTCTCCCTCGTCACCGGTCCCGGGCGGCGCGGCCGACACGAGTTCCTCCGCTGTCAGCCGCACCGGCCAGTACACGCCCGCGTTCCGCACGCCGTTGAGCGCCTCGATGCGACGGTCCGCGTCGGCCGGGAAGGCGTTCGCCAGGTACTCGGGCTGCTCGCCGCCGGTGTCCTCGACGGTCACCTGGGTGGCGGTCAGCTCATTGAAACGGGAGTCGATCTGCGAGGACGTGGTGGCCGTGAGGCCGAGGACCACGACGAAGGTGCCGACGCCGAGGACGGTGCCGAGCGCGGTGAGCGCGGAGCGCGCGGGGCGTTGCAGGATGCCGGCGGCGCACTCGGACAGCAGGTCGCGCCGGCTCAGGTGGGACCGCTCGCCTCGTGGCGCCCTGGGTGGACGCAGCCTCACGCGGCCACCACCTGTTCTCTGAGCACGCCGTCCCGGATCGTGACGGTGCGCTGGCCGCGCGCCGCGACATCCGGGTCGTGCGTGATCACGAGGAGGGTCATGCCGTCGCGGTGCAGCTCGTCCAGGAGACGCAGAATCGACTCCGCGGTCGCGGTGTCGAGGTTGCCGGTCGGTTCGTCGCACAGCAGCAGCGAGGGCCGGGCGACCAGCGCGCGGGCGACGGCGACACGCTGCTGTTCACCTCCGGACAGCCTGCTGGGCAGTGCGTCGGCGCGGTGGCCGAGGCCGACACGCTCCAGCGCCTCGCGGGCCCGGCCGGCGCGGCCGCGGCGCTCGGCGGAGTTGTAGACCATGGCCAGCATCACGTTCTCCACCGCGGAGCGGTGCGGCAGCAGGTGGAAGCTCTGGAAGACGAACCCGATCCGTCGCCCGCGCAGCCAGGTGCGGTCGGCGTCGCCGAGGGCTGCGGTGTCGGTCCCGTCCAGGAGGTAGCGGCCCTCGGTGGGCGCGTCGAGCAGCCCCGCGATGTTGAGGAAGGTCGACTTGCCGGAGCCGGAAGGGCCGACGACCGTGACGTACTCGCCCCGGTGGACGGCGAGTTCGCACTCCCGCAGCGCCCGCACCTGCGGTGGCCCGGGGTAGGTGAGGCCGACGCCCCGGAACTCGACGACGGGGGGTGCGACCTGGGTGTCGCTCACCGTGCGACGCCCACGACGACCTTGTCGCCCGCAGAGAGCCGAGCGCCCCCGGCGGGAACGACCTCGGTGTAGCCGTCCCCGGAGGTGCCGGCCCGGACTTCGACGCGGTGCCGTTCTCCGGAAGCGCCCAGGACGGTGACGCTGGTGCGGGAGTCGGCCCCGGCGGAGAGGGCGGACACCGGGACGACGAGCACCTTCTTGCCCGAGGTGGCGGCCTCGATCGTCAGACGGACGTCCTGCCCGGCGAGCCGGGCGGGGAGCGGGGTGTCGGGCTTGACGACGACGGCGTAACCCTGGCTGTCCGCGGCCTCGCCCTGGTCGCCGCCCTCGGCGGCGGTGGGGGCGTCGGCCACCGAGGTGACCGTGGCGGTCACCTTTTCGCTGTAGACCTCGGACAGCAACTCGACCTTCTGGCCGGGACGGATCAGGTCCTTCTCCTGGGCGCCCAGCGACCCCTTGACCACCAGCCGCCCGGCGGAGACGGTCGCGAGCTTCTCGCCGGCCTCGCCGCCGACCTTGGCGGTCAAGGAGTCGACACGGGCCGGGAAGCCGGAGAGGAAGACCACCTCGGACGCGGGGACCATCGGGCCCGACTTCGCCTCGGCCTGGGCGAGGTGCGTCCGCGCCTCGGCCAGATCCTCGCGGGCGTAGCGGACCGCCGTGGCGTCCTGCTTCTTCCCGGGCTCGGTCCGCAGCAGCCCGTCGAGCTGACGCTGGGCCTGCTTCACACCGTCCCGGGCAGCGGCGACCGGGTCGCCTTCCGAGCCCTCGGCCATGCCCGAGGCCGGAACGGGCTCGTAGCCGATGGCGGCGTAGAGCGCGGCGACGGCCTGCTTGGTGCCGGTGCCGTAGGTGCCGGACGGGTCGGATCCGGTGGAGTGGCCCACGGACTTGAGGGCCTGCTGGAGCTGGCGTACGTCGTCGCCGTGGCTGCCGGGCTTGAGGTCGCGGTAGACGGGGAGGGCGCCGGGCAGCGCGAAGACCGGCCGGCCGGAGACCTCCAGGAGGACCCGGCCCGCCGCGAACGTCTGACCGGAGCGGACCATCACCTTGGTGACGACGGGTGCGGCCGACCCGTCCACGGTGGCGCCGGCCGGGGCGAGTTCGACCGTCTGCGAGGCGGAGACGGTACCGCGGGTGACGACGGTGTCGGCCAGGACACGCCGCTCGACCGGCGCCGTGAGCACATCGGGGGCCGGCGGTCCGGCGTCGGCGGCCGCCTGGGCGGGCGACTTGACGAAGGCCGAAGTCCACACGGCGGCACCCGAGAGCACCACAGCGCCCGCCGCCACCGCGGCCACGGCACGTTTGCGCCGGGACAGCCCGGTCCGTTCCCCGGTACTGGACATCATTCCCCCCAATGCCACTGCTGTGGAACGGAGTTGGTCACGTCCCCAGTCATGTCCGGGACGGAGTCGATCACTCGGCTCGAGAGGTTGTCAAGGAGAATTCCTGGGCACGCCTTCACCGGAGCGTGACGGGGTGTCGATATGGTCACCATTAATCCGAGGTTCCACCACTCGCTGTGCGGGTGTGGATGACCGATGGCATAAGACGGGTTGACGAGGTGTCAAGGATGGGGGACCGGCCTCGCTGCCCGCCCGGCCGGCGCCCGGCGGGTCGTCCGGGACCAGGCTGATCACCACCTCGATGTCGGAGAGCGCGGCCTCCTCCGTCAGGTCATCGCGGCGCGCCGTGGGGGACCGGGGCGGACGGGCCGGCCGGGTCCGCGGCCACGCGGCCGTGCCGTGCCGGCCTGCTGACACGCGATCAGTGGACGCGCGTAGAGGACCTCTTCCCAAAGCCCGTGAACAGGTCCAGAATCATCCCTCCGCGACGCGCGTTCCCGGCGGCGTCGGTGCACGGTCCGGTGCCGCCTCCTGTGGAAGGATCTGCCGGAGCCCATCGTTCGAGGCAACGCCCAGAGCCTCTGCCCGCGTGTCTCACCCGAGCGCGCCCGAGGCTCTTAAGACCGCCACCTGTCAGCACGTGGACTAGGAGCACCCGGCATGGACTTCGGACTCGTCCTCCAGACGGACCCGCCGGCCTCGGCCGTCGTCGGCCTGATGCGCCGTGCCGAGCGCAACGGCTTCCGCTACGGCTGGACCTTCGACTCGGCTGTGCTCTGGCAGGAGCCGTTCGTCATCTACAGCCGCATCCTCGAACACACCGATCGCCTCGTCGTGGGGCCGATGGTGACGAATCCGGGGACCCGCACCTGGGAGGTGACCGCCTCCACCTTCGCCACCCTCAACGACATGTACGGCAACCGGACGGTATGCGGCATCGGCCGCGGCGACTCCGCGATGCGCGTCGCCGGACGCAGCCCCAACACCCTGGCGAGGCTGGGCGAGGCCATCGACGTCATCCGCGACCTCGCCGAGGGGCGCGAGGCCGACGTCGGTGGGCAGCCGGTGCAGATCCCCTGGGTCAAGGACGGCCGGCTGCCCGTCTGGATGGCCGCGTACGGCCCCAAGGCACTGGCGCTCGCCGGGCAGAAGGCCGACGGATTCATCCTCCAGCTCGCCGACCCGTTCCTCACCGAATGGATGATCAAGGCGGTACGGGACGCGGCGGCCGAGGCCGGACGGGACCCGGACTCCGTGACCATCTGCGTCGCCGCACCCGCCTACGTCGGCGACGACCTCGACCACGCCCGCGAGCAGTGCCGCTGGTTCGGCGGCATGGTCGGCAACCACGTCGCCGACCTGGTCGCCCGGTACGGCGAGCACTCGGGTCTCGTCCCCGAGGCCCTCACCGCGTACATCGCCGGACGCTCGGGGTACGACTACAGCCACCACGGCCGCGCCGGGAACCCCGACACCACCTTCGTGCCCGACGAGATCGTCGACCGGTTCTGCCTGCTGGGCCCGCCCTCGGCACACATCGAGAAGCTCAAGGCCCTGCGGGACCTGGGCGTCGACCAGTTCGCCGTGTACAACATGCACGACGCCCGCGAGGCGACCATCGACGCCTACGGGACCGAGATCATCCCGGCCCTGTCCGACTGACCGCCGCGTCACTCCGGTCGTACGCAATACCCCGCGCCCCGCCCCGCACGGCACCGTCCCCGAGCGAAGGGTCCAGCCGCCATGACATCGACCGCACCGCCACCACCACCCAGGGACCGGATACCCGCGGCCCCCGACCGCGTCGAACTCGCCGCCGGTGCAGCGCCCGACGACAACCGGTTCGTCAACGAGGACCTGCTGCCCGTCCCCCTGGAACGGCGCGACTGGACCACGTACAACTTCGCCGCCCTCTGGGTCGGCATGGCCCACAACATCCCGTCCTGGCTCCTCGCCTCCGGCCTCGTCGCCCTCGGCATGGACTGGAAGCAGGCGGTCTTCACCATCGCGCTCGCCAACCTGATCGTGCTCGGCCCCATGCTGCTGACGGGGCACGCCGGGCCCAAGTACGGCATCCCCTTCCCGGTGCTTGCCCGCGCCTCGTTCGGGCTGCGCGGCGCCAACCTGCCGGCCCTGATCCGTGCCGCGGTGGCGTGCGCCTGGTTCGGCATCCAGACCTGGATCGGCGGCGTCGGCATCTTCACCCTGCTCGGGAAGATCTTCGGCGGCTGGGCGAACGCCGACGAGATCGGCGGGCAGCCGTGGACGCTCTGGGTCTGCTTCATCCTGTTCTGGGCCCTCGAACTCGCCATCATCTACCGGGGGATGGACACCCTGCGCCGGTTCGAGAACTGGGCGGCCCCGTTCGTCATCGTCGGCGCGCTGGTGCTGCTGGTCTGGGTCGCCGTCAAGGCGGGCGGCTTCGGCCCGCTGCTGGACCAGCCATCGAAGCTCGGCTGGGGCAAGGAGTTCTGGCCGGTCTTCTTCCCCTCCCTGATGGGCATGATCGCCTTCTGGGCCACGCTCTCCCTGAACATCCCCGACTTCACCCGCTTCGGAGCCGGCCAACGTGCCCAGATCCGCGGCCAGTCGCTCGGACTCCCCACCACGATGACGCTCTTCGCGCTGCTCTCGGTCCTGGTCACCTCCGGCTCGCAGGCCGTGTACGGCGAGGCGATCTGGGACCCGGTCCAGCTCGTCGCCAGGACCGACAACGTGTTCGGGCTGCTGTACGCCCTGGTGACCGTGCTGGTCGCGACCATCTCCGTGAACATCGCGGCCAACGTCGTCTCTCCCGCGTACGACCTGGCGAACCTCGCGCCGAAGCTCGTCAACTTCCGTACGGGCGCGCTGGTCACGGGCGTCGTCGGAGTCGTCATCATGCCGTGGAAGCTCACCGAGACGCCCGAGCTGTACATCTTCACCTGGCTCGGCCTCGTCGGCGGTCTGCTCGGCACGGTCGCGGGCATCCTGATCGCCGACTACTGGATCGTTCGGCGCACCGTCCTGGACCTCGCCGACCTGTACCGGCCCGGCGGCCGCTACTGGTACACCAACGGCTGGAACTGGCGGGCCGTCACCGCCTTCGCCGTCGGCGGCGTCCTGGCGGTCGGCGGCTCGCACTCGGAGCCCGGAAAGGGGCCGTTCCCGGCGGACGGCCTGATCCCGTTCCTGAAGCCACTCGCCGACTACGGCTGGGCGGTCGGGCTGGCCTCCTCGCTGGTGCTGTACGTACTGCTCACCGGGAGGGAGAACGTCACACCGGGCTCGTCGAGCGGCCCAGCAGCGCGCTGACGTCGAACGAGTCGGCCGGCGACGGCGTGGTCCTGGGCACCGGCCGGTCGAAGGCGGAGAAGCCCACGACCGCGTCCGCGCCGTTGCCCTCGATGGTGAGCCGCAGCGGATAGGGCTTGCCGGTGGCCGCCACGTCCAGCACCAGCGTCGTGTTGTCCCGCATCCTGGTCAGCGGGACGACGGACGTCTTGCCGAGCGTGGTCGTCTCGCCCTTGTTGAGTGTCCCGGTGTCGTTGTTCGCGTTGTCGCTGACGAGTTTCTGGAAGGTGTTGAGGTCGCAGGTCTTCGTCAGGGCGCTCAGCCGGGGATCGTCGGCCGAGCCCTTCAGGTAGCGGTCGCCCACGATCGCGGCGAAGGCCGACCCGCCGTTGGGCACCTGGTTCTTCCAGAAGGCCGCGTCCGGCTTGATCCAGATGTCGTCCCCGCGCTTCACGATCAGCGCCGACCCCTGGCTGTCGCCCAGGTCCACCGACCCGTTGCAGTTGCCGTCCCGGTCGAGGGTGAGTTCCAGGGACATGGGGGTGCTGCCCCGGCCCAGGTCCCCGCTCGTGCTCAGGTGCATCGAGTGGGCGCTGAGCAGGGCGTCGCGGGAGCGGTCGGCGATCTGCTGGGCGGTGAGGGTGTCGATGTCCTCCGCGTGGGCCACGCCGCTGCCGATGATGCCGCTGCCGGTGACGGAGAGCACGAGCGCCGCGGCCCATGCGGCCGGGCGTGTGCCTAGGTGTGGACCGGTCACGTCGCCTCCTCGAAGGGTCGTGGCGGGACTGTTCGGGTCCGCGATCCGGTCGTTCGAGCGTACGCCGGGCGAGGGACGGCCGCCCGGCGGCGCCCTCCGCCGCCCTCCCGGTGTGTGCACAGCGTGACGTCTTGAGGCGTTTTCGGTTAAGAGGGCCGGGGGGCGGTTGCCAGGCACCGAGTTCGTCACGACCGAGAGGGAAACATGAAGAAGTCCATGCGGAGTCTGTCCCGGGCCGTTCTGCGCGGCACCGCCGTCGCGGGGCTGACCGCGGCACTCGCGGTGTCCACCGGACTGGCCACGGCCGCCTCGGCGGCCGCACCGGCGGCGACCCCGCCGGGCCTGTCCTGCGAGACGGGCAAGCACGCCATCGACGACTACACGGGCTACGCGCTCTGCCGGAACAACGGCTCCGCGACGCAGACCTTCTGGGTGCACCTGGTCTGCGGCTGGTCCCCGGACGTGGACGGCGAGCACGTCACGCTGAACCCGGGCCAGTCCGGCCAGTCGACCGCGCACTGCGCCGGGCTCGGTACCGGAATCGGTGAGATCACGGTCCAGCCGTAGCCGGCGGTACGCCTGTAGCGGTGCCGCCCGCGCGTGAGCGGCACCGCACAGGCGGGGGACGGGCTCCAGGCACGCCGGTGCCGGTCAGGCGACCGGCCGGGAGCGTTCCTCGATCCAGCCCGCGTCCACCGCCGGACGGTCGTCGTACACCACGAACTCCTCCTCGCACTCCAGCACATCGAGCCCGGCAGCCCCCAACGCGGCCAGCAGTGCGTCCAGTCTGGCGCGCGCACCGGGGCGCCCGACCCCGCGGCAGCGCTGGGTGACGAACCGTTCGTGGCGGCCGCGGCCCGTGGTGCGGCGGGCGTTGCGGGACAGGTGCGCGTCGTGGCGTACGGCGATGTCCCGGGCGAGGGCGACCTCAGGCTCACCGTGGAGCAGGAGCTTGACGTGGTGCTCGAAGTGGCAGACGGAGGGAAGCACCGCGGCCTCGGCGGGTGTCCGCGGCACTCCGGCGTTCCACGGGGCGGCCTCGATCTTCACCCGGACGACGGAGAAGCCCGCCGCCCGCAGCGCAGCCGACCGCAGACCCGCCGCGGCACGCAGGTCGGTGAGCGAACCCCGGCCCCGCTCGGTCAGCATCGGCTGGTCCGGGGTGGCGCCGCGGTCCAGCAGGATGCGGGTGAGCTTCAGACCGTGCTCCAGGGCCCAGCTTTCCAGCCGGGCGAACTCCTCCGAGTCGCCCGAGTCGCCCGAGTCACTCGCCTCACCCGCGGCGCGCCCGGCGCCCGCGGTCGTCCCGGGGGCGGTCCGTACCGTCAGATGTGTCTCGAACTCGCCCTCGAACTCCGCTCGCGCACGTCCCACCAGTGTTTTCGTCATTCCGCCGCCGTCCGCTCCGGTCCACATCCGCCCGCGAACGTAGCAAGCGGCACTGACACCGCCCCGGAAACGGTTGAGTGGGGACCCCCGACTCGTTACCCTCCAGTAAGTTCGTCGGGCGGACAGGTGCACGCACCTGACGGTACGAGGGAGGCGGCAGCCTGTGTTCTCAACGGACTCGACGGACTCAACGGATTCGGCGGATTCGGCGGATTCCGTGGGCAGCGGCATCGATGCCCCGGCCGGGCTGGCCGACAGCGCGCGGGCCCTCGCGGACTGCCGCACCACCGCCACCCGGCTCGTCACCGAGGCCCTCGCCCGGATCGAGGCGAGCCAGGGCACCCTCAACGCCTTCCGGCACCTGCGCGCCGACGCCGCGCTGGCCGAAGCCGCCGAGGCCGACCGGCGGCTCGAAGCGGGGGAGCGGCTGCCCTTGCTCGGCGTGCCCGTCGCGGTCAAGGACGACACCGACGTCGCCGGGATGCCCACCTACTTCGGCTGCGCGGGGGAGCTGCCCCCGGCGACCGCCGACAGCGAGGCCGTCCGACGGCTGCGCGCTGCCGGAGCGGTCATCGTCGGGAAGACCAACTCCTGCGAACTGGGACAGTGGCCGTTCACCGAGGGCACCGCCTTCGGCGCCACCCGCAACCCCTGGCACACCGGCCACACCCCGGGCGGCTCGTCCGGCGGTTCGGCCGCCGCCGTCGCGGCCGGGCTGGTCCCCGCCGCGCTCGGCTCCGACGGCGCCGGGTCCGTCCGCATCCCCGCAGCCTGGACCCACCTCGTCGGCATCAAGCCGCAGCGCGGCCGCATCTCCGTCCACCCGCACCGCGACGCCTTCCAGGGGCTCACCGTCAACGGCCCGCTGGCCAGGACCGTCGCGGACGCGGCCCTGCTGCTGGACGCCGTGGCCGGAGCGCACCCCGACGACCCGCACCGCCCGCCGCCCGTCGAGGCCTCGGCGGCCGCCCGCCGCGACCCCGGCAGGCTGCGCATCGCGCTGGCCTGGCGTCCCCCGCTCACCCTCACCGGCACGGCACCCCACCCCGAGGTCCGCCGCGCCGTCACCGAGATCGCCGAGGCGCTGGCCCGGCTCGGCCACCACGTCGAGGAGGCCCGGCCCCGCTACGGGCTGATCGGCCTCGGCTTCGTGCCCCGTGCCACCGCCGGCATCGCCGAACTCGCCGCCCGGCACCCCGAACCGGCGCTGCTGGACCCCCGCACCCGCAGCGCCCTGCGCACCGGCACCCGGCTCGGCGGCCGGGTGGTGCGGGCGGCCCGCGAGCGGGAGGTGCGCCAGCACCGGCGGATCGGCGCCCTGTTCCACCCCTCCCGAGGCCGGTCAGGCCAGGGATTCGACGTGCTGCTCACCCCGACGACCGCCCTGCCGCCGCCCCGGATCGGCCGGTTCGACGGGCTGAGCGCCTGGCGCACCGATGTGGCGATCACCGAGGCCTGCCCGTACGCCTGGCCGTGGAACGTCCTGGGCTGGCCCGGCATCAACGTCCCCGCGGGCTTCACCCGCGACGGCCTCCCCGTCGGGGCCCAGCTGCTCGGCCCCTCCCGCAGCGAGGAGCGGCTCATCTCACTGGCCGCCCAGCTGGAGGCCGACCGGCGGTGGTACGAGCACCGCCCGCCGGCCGCACCTTAGGGGTGGCTACGGGGTGTGCGCGGTCACCACCCACACCCCCGCCCGCAGCAGCACCCCGCGCGGCGACTCGTGGGGCAGCAGGGCGTCGGTCATCGCGGCCCGCGTGGCGTCGGAGACGGCGAGGCCGGGCGTGCGGGAGACGAAGAACCCGACCGCGTCCGCCGCGTCCTTCCCCCAGCAGGTGGCGGCGCTCACGCCCGTCACCCCGATGCCCGTGAAACCCGCCGCGCCCAGGACCTCGTGGATGCGCTCGGGCTCCGAGAGCGAGGCCATCGCCGTGGCCACCGCGTGCTCGGTGGTGTGATCCCGGCCCAGCAGCGAGGCCAGCAGTCCCAGCGCCTTGCGCTCCTCCCCGTCCGGCCGCGCGGGCTGCGGACAGATGAACGCCAGCCGGCCGCCCGGCCGCAGCGCTCCCGCGAGGTTCGTGAACGCGGCGACGGGGTCGGCGAAGAACATCACCCCGCCCCGGCTGATCACCAGGTCGTACCCGCCGGGCTCGAACGCGCAGGTCTGCGCGTCGGCCAGCCGGTAGGTGACGTGCGGGAAGCGTTCGCCCGGGGTGAGTTCGCGGGCCCTGGCGAGGAGCGGCTCCGAGATGTCGACCCCGGTGACCCGGCCGGCCGCCGCACGCAGCGCGGCACCCCGGGTCGTGAGCCCGCTCCCGCAGCCGATGTCGGCCACCTGCTCCCCGGCGCTGACCGACGCCGCGTCGAACAGCGCCTCGTCGAACCCGTCCAGCATGGCGTTGTAGCGGTCCGGATGAGCGGCCCAGTGCTGCCCGAGCGGTCCGTTCCAGGCTTCGGCGACCGTCATGCGTGCTCCTTCGTCTCCAGGGTGAGCGTGGCCTCGACGCGCCCCATGGCGCAGATCGCGCCGAACGCGACCAGATGGACCAGGCAGTGGTCGGTGAACGGCGGTGCGAGCCAGGCGGCCACGTCCTCGTCCGTGATCCGGTACGGGGCGCGCGCCGCGAGCAGGGCGAGCCGGGCGCCCGGCCGCTCGGTCCGGTCCGGCAGACCGGCTCCGTGCAGGGGGAGCGGGGTGACGCCGTCCCAGGCCGCCACCGATTCCCGTACGAGCGCCGCGTCCTCGTCGCTCAGCAGCCCGGCTCCGAGTTCCGCCGCGGTGCGCAGCGCGCCGTAGGCCGTGCCGACGGCGGTGGCCCTCGCCCAGGCGGGCGGCTCGCCCTCCGTTTCGAGCAGCGGCAGGCTCGGCCCCGTCACCAGCTCGCGGCGCACGGTCCGGGCCAGGGAGCGGCCCGCCGCACTCCGTACGCAGCGAAGGCGCTGGAGACCACCGGGCAGCATGCTCTCGGTCAGCAGCGAGGACACGACGCGGTTGATGAAGTGGAAGGCCAGCGCGGTTCCGATGTGCTCGGGCGCGGCGGCCGGCGGGAACGGCTGCGGCGTGCTCATGTCCTTTCCCCAGGCCAGCAGGGCGCGATGGCCGGGGTCCGCCGGCTGTTCGCCGCGGGCGATCGTCTCCGCCAGCCGGTGGTCGCCGGTGGCGTGCAGCAGCACGGTGTGCGCGTCCACGCAGAACGGGCAGCGGTTGGCGAGCGACACCCCGGCCGCCACCACCTCCTTGTCCGTACGGGACACCTGCCCGGCCAGCAGTGCCTCGCGCAGCAGGGACCAGGCCGCGGTGAGGAGCGGCGGTGATGCGGACAGGACGACGAAGGTCGGGGCGCGTTCGATCCCGAAGTCGGTGGCCATCTGGGCGTACACGTCGGCGACCACCCCGGTCGCCGACTTGGGAGGTACGGGTGAGGTGTAGCGGAAAGGTCCGGTCATGGTGACGATGCTGGGCCGCGGACCGGGCCCGGGTCGTCGTACCGGCGAAGGCATTCGCCGCCGGTCCCGGCCGACCCGCGGCGGCCCGGAACTACTGCCCGGGGAGTAGTGCCCGGCCGGTCCCCAGGGCTGATGCCCCGGGTGTCGTACGGGAGTTAGGGTGCGGCACATGACGGGGGACGCGGGGGACACCGGCCGCCGCACCTGGTCGCTGGACGCGGTACTCGCGGTCGCGATCGGTGCGGCGGTCACCGTCGCGGCCTGCGCGGCCTCGGCTCCCGGGGCACTGGACCTGGTGCTCGTCGCGACCGGGTCGCTGGCCCTTGCCGGGCATCGCCGGGCACCCCGTACGGTGCTCGTCGTCACGACGCTCGCCATGTCCGGCTACGTGCTGCACGCGCACCCGGGCAGCTGGGCGGCGTTCCCCGTGCTGGCCGCCGTGCACGCGGCCGCCCGCAACGGGCACCGAGGCTGGGGCGTCGCGGCGGGCGCCCTCTTCCTCACCGGCTACTTCGCCGTCCTCGTCACCGCCTCGCCGGCCGTCGAGGGCGTCGTGGAGCGGACCCTGCTGCTGCTCGGCTGGTTCCTGTGCGCGGGGGTCACCGGGCTCATCGACAAGAACTGGCAGGCCTATCTGCGCCAGACCGAGCAGCGGGCCGTCGACGCCGAACGCACCCGGGACGAGGCCGCGTTGCGCCGGGCGGGGGAGGAGCGGCTGCGGATCGCCCGCGAACTGCACGACTCGCTCACCCACTCCATCTCGATCGTCAAACTCCAGGCGGGAGTCGCCGTCCACCTCGCCCGCAAACGCGGCACCGAGGTGGAGCCGGCCCTGCTTGCCATCCAGGAGGCGAGCGGCGAGGCGATGCGTGAACTGCGGGCCACACTGGAGGTGTTGCGCACCGACGTCGTCGAACCCGGCACCGGGCTCGACCGGATCGGTGAACTCGCCGAACGGGCCCGCAGCGCCGGCATCGCGCTCGCGCTCACCGTCAGCGGCGAGGAAAGGCCCCTCCCTGTGTCCGTGGACCATGCCGCTTACCGCATCGTGCAGGAGGCACTCACCAATGTGGCCAGGCACGCCGACCGGGCCCCGACCACCGTCCGGCTCGCCTACGGGCCGGACGCCCTGACCGTGCACGTCGACGACCACGGCCCCTGCGCCCCGGGCGACTCCGTCACCGCGGGCACCGGCCTCACCGGTATGCGGGAGCGCGTCACCGCGCTCGGCGGCACCCTGGCCGCCGCCCCGCGTCCGGCCGGCGGCTTCTCCGTCCACGCCGAACTGCCGCTGCACAGCGCCGGATCCGCCGCGTGAACGAGGAGGACGGCGCCCCGGTCCGGGTGCTCATCGTCGACGACCAGGCCCTCATGCGGGCCGGCTTCCGGGCGCTGCTCGACGCGGAGGACGGCATCGAGGTGGTCGGCGAGGCCGCGGACGGCCGCGAGGGCGTGGAGCTGGCCCGGCTGCACACCCCGGACGTCGCCCTCGTCGACGTACAGATGCCGGTGATGACGGGCATCGAGGCCACCCGGGCGATCGCCGCCGACCCGCTGCTGTGCGGGGTCCATGTGGTGATCCTGACCAACTACGGTCTGGACGAGTACGTGTTCGACGCGCTGCGCGCCGGGGCCGCGGGCTTTCTGCTCAAGGACACCGAGCCCGCCGAACTGCTGCGGGCCGTCCACGTCGCGGCCCGCGGCGACGCCCTGCTCTCGCCCGCCGTCACCCGCCGTCTGATCGGCGAGTTCGTCGCCCGGCCGCCCGACCGGGCGACCGCGCCGGGCTTCGAGACCCTGACCCGCCGGGAGCGGGAGGTCAGCGCGCTGGCGGCCCGCGGGCTGACGAACGAGGAGATCGCCGCGCACATGGTCATCAGCCCGTTCACCGCCAAGACGCACATCAGCCGCGCCATGACCAAGCTCGGTGCCCGGGACCGGGCCCAACTGGTCGTCTTCGCCTATGAGTCGGGGCTCGTCACGCCGCGCGAGCGGTGAGCCGATCCGGAGACGAGCGTGCCGGCGAGCCGGGTGAGCACCTCGCGCTCGCCGGGGGGCAGGTGCGCGGTGAGCGCGGTGACGCGGCGGCCGATCTCGTCGGCGGCCCCGGCGGTCAGCTCGGCACCGAGAGGGGTGAGCGAGACCAGCACGGCGCGGCCGTCGTGCGGGGAGGGGGAGCGCCTGACCAGGCCGCGCTTCTCGGCGCGGGCGACGAGCCCGGTCATGGAGGACTTGTCCAGGCCGAGGTGACCGCCGAGTTCGAGCATTCCGGCCTGCCGGTCGCGCAGGATGCCCAGCAGCCGGATCTGGATGACCGACAGGTCGTGCTCGCCGCCCACGGCGGTCAGGACGCGCTGGACCAGGAAGGACAGCTGCACCAGGGCATCCACCGTGTCGAGGGGCTGGTCGTCGGCGAGGCCCGCGGGGGTGGGTTCGGTGGTCATGGAGGCGAGTCTAGTTGACTTGGTACGTGGCGCAAACTACTTTTGAAAGTAGTACGTGCCGCAAACCAGATGGTGGCGGCAGTCGCACCCTCGTGCCCCGGCCCCCAGTGCCGAGGGCCGGACGGGAGAACCCTCATGCATGCCGCAGTCGTCCACTCCTTCGACGCACCGCCCCGCTACGACACCGTCCCCGACCCCGTCGCCTCCGGGGAGCACCAGGTCCTCGTCGACGTGCTGGCGGCGGGACTGCACCCCCGGGTGCGCTCGGCCGCCGACGGCAGCCACTACACCTCCGACGGCACCCTGCCGCTCGTCCCCGGCATCGACGCCGTCGGCCGCACGCCGGACGGTGAACTGCTCTACTTCGTCGCCGCGGACTCCGCGCCGGGCACCATGGCCGAGCGGGCCGTCGTCGACCGGCGCCGGGCCGTCGCCCTGCCGGCCGGAACCGACCCGGCCGCCGTCGCGGCGGCCATGAACCCCGGCATGTCCTCCTGGGTCGCGCTGCGCCGCCGGGTCTCCTTCCGCCCCGGCGGCACCGTCCTGGTCATGGGCGCCACCGGCAACGCCGGACAGCTCGCCGTCCGGATCGCCCGGCACCTCGGCGCCGCCCGCGTCATCGGTGCGGGCCGCGACCCGGGGCGGCTCGCCCTGCTGAAGGGGCTCGGGGCGGACGAGGTGGTCGCGCTCGACGGCGACGACCGGGACGTGGCCGACCGGCTCGGCCGCGCCGCCGCCGATGCCGATGTGGTGCTGGACTACCTGTGGGGTCCGCCCGCGGTCCTGGCCATGACCGCGCTGCTCACCGCCCGGAGCGACCGCGCCAAGGCCCTGGCCTGGATCCAGATCGGCTCCATGGCCGGCCAGGAGATCACCCTGCCGTCGTTCCTGCTGCGCGCGGGGAACCTGAACATCATGGGCAGCGGCCAGGGTTCGCTGACCACCGCCGGCATTCTCGCCGAACTGCCCTCCCTGGCCCAGGAGATCGCCGCCGGAACGCTGGCCGTGGACGTCCTTCCGGTGCCGCTGGACCAGGTCGAACAGGCCTGGAACACCCCGGTCGACCCGGGCCGGCGGGTGGTCCTGACGCCGTAGTGGCCCGGGGCGGACCACCGGTCCTACGGCACCCGGGCGGTCCACTCGGCCGTGCCGAACTTGGTGCGGACGAGCTCCTCGGCCAGGGCCAGCTCCTCAGGGGTCACCGCGCCGCGGCTGAGACCGTGCCGGTTGCGGAACGACTCGATCATCCGCTCGATGACGGTCCGCCGGGGAAGCCCCGTCTGCCGGCGCAGGGGGTCGACGCGCTTCTTGGCGCTCTTCGTGCCCTTGTCGGACATCTTCTCCTTGCCGATGCGCAGGACGTCGAGCATCTTGTCGGCGTCGATGTCGTACGACATCGTCACGTGGTGCAGCACCGCCCCGGGCCCCCCGTCCGGCCCCACCACACGCTTCTGCGCCGCACCGGCGATCTTCCCGACCTCGGTCGCGATGTCGTTCAGGGGCTGGTACCAGGCCTTGATGCCCATGTCGCCCAGCGCTTCCAGCACCCAGTCGTCGAGGTAGGCGTAACTGTCGGCGAAGGACAGCCCGGAGACGAGGGACTGGGGCACCGCCAGCGAGTACGTGATGGTGCTGCTCGGCTCCGCGAACATCGCGCCGCCCCCGGAGACGCGCCGCACCACCGTGACCCCGTGCCGCTCGACTCCGGCCGGGTCGACCTCGTTGCGCAGCGACTGGAAGCTGCCGATGATCACCGCGGGGGAGTCCCACTCCCACACCCGCAGCGTCGGCGGCCGACGGCCCGCGGCGACCTCGGCCGTGATGACCTCGTCGAGAGCCATGTGGAGGGCGGGGGACTGCGGCGCGTCATGGATGAGCTGCCAGTCGTAGTCGCTCCACCCCGTGGCGTGCGCCAGCGCCCGGCGTACGGCGACGGCCACGCCCTCCGAGGTGAGACCCAGCATCACCGTCGAGGCGGGGAGGGCCGCGTCGACCCGGGCCGCCAGCCCCACCGTGTCCGTGGTGGCCGGAGCCCCCTCCAGCGCCGCGTCGATCGCGAGGATCGCCTCGTCCGGCTCCAGGAAGAAGTCGCCCGCCACCCGTACGTCCCGCAGTGCCCCGCCCCGGACATCCAGGTCCACCACGACCAGTTTGCCGCCGGGGACCTTGTACTCACCGTGCACAGCCATGCCTCCAGTTCAGCCCGGTGCCCATGCCTACGAATCGGCTCCGGCCAGTCATAACGTCACCGCCGCGACATTTAGTCCGCCGGCGGCGTGCGGAACGGGGCGTTCCGGCGGTGGCGCCGTCCCGTGGACATTCCGCGAAAGTCTGCAGGCCGGGGCGGCTCCAGCCGGTTCCGTCACTTCGACTCTTGGTCGGTGGGTCCGCCCTCCGGCCGGGTGAAACCGGAGGAGTGCGGGCGTTTTCGCACTCCGGGGGCGCATCTCGGGTGGTCGGCCAGTGGTATGTACCAAGGTCTTGACACCCGCATAGTTCACTTCTTAAATCACGTAGTGAACTAAGCGGCCTCGCCGTCGCACCACCCCGCACGCGTTACTTCACACGGCACCCCCACCTCGGTCGGCGCAGCTCTCGCACGTCCCCCGCGCCCTGTGTCTGTCATGTATGTGGATGTCATATGCATGACAGATTCCCCTTCCTCCCCCTCACGCACCGGAAGGGAGAGTCATGGACTCCCCACGCCGTACGCGGCGCCTGCTGCACTCCGTACTCTCGGTTCTCACCCTCGCCCTGGTCACGACGGCTCTCACGGGCGGCGGCGGTCCGGCTCCCGCCTCCGCCGCCCCGATGTCCGGGACGGCGGCCGCGGCCGCGGTCACGACGTTCTCGGACGAGTTCGACGGCGCCGCCGGTTCGGCGGTGAACGGCAGCAAGTGGCAGACAGAGACCGGCGACAACGTCAACAACCACGAGCGGCAGTACTACACGGCGGGCAACAGCAACGCCGCGCTGGACGGCCAGGGTCACCTGGTCATCACCGCGCGCAAGGAGAACCCGAACAACTACCAGTGCTGGTACGGAAGTTGCCAGTACACCTCGGCCCGCCTGAACACCTCGGGGAAGTTCACCCAGACCTACGGCCATGTCGAGGCGCGGATGAAGATCCCGCGTGGCCAGGGCATGTGGCCGGCGTTCTGGATGCTCGGTGACGACATCGGGCAGGTCGGCTGGCCCAACTCCGGCGAGATCGACATCATGGAGAACGTCGGCTTCGAGCCCTCCACCGTCCACGGCACCCTGCACGGTCCCGGTTACTCCGGATCGGCCGGCATCGGCGCCGGATACACCCTCCCCAGCGGCCAGGCCTTCGCCGACGCCTTCCACACCTTCGCCATCGACTGGGCCCCGAACTCGGTGACCTGGTCCGTCGACGGCAACGTCTACCAGCACCGCACGCCCGCCGACACCGGCGGCAACACCTGGGCCTTCAACAAGCCCTTCTTCCTCATCCTCAACCTCGCGGTCGGCGGCTACTGGCCGGGCGACCCCGACGGCAACACCACCTTCCCCCAGCAGCTCGTCGTCGACCACGTGCGCGTCACCACCAGTGACACGCAGCAGCCCGAGACGGGTGGCCGGATCACCGGTCTGGCCGGCAAGTGCGTGGACGTCGCCGCGGCGAACAGCGCCAACGGCACCCCGGTCCAGCTCTACGACTGCAACGGCAGCAACGCCCAGAAGTGGAGCGTGAACGCGGACGGCACCATCCGGGCGCTCGGCAAGTGCCTCGACGTCGCCTCGGGCGGCACGGCGAACGGCACCACCGTCCAGCTGTGGGACTGCAACGGATCGGCGGCCCAGCGCTGGGCGGTCAGCGGCGCGCGCGACATCGTCAATCCGCAGGCGGACAAGTGCCTGGACGTCGTCGGGAACAGTTCGGCCAACGGAGCGCGGCTGCAGATCTGGACCTGCACCGGCGCCGCCAACCAGAAGTGGACGGTGAGCAACTGATGGGCAGTCACTTCGTACGCAGACACGCACCCGCCCTCCGGGGCGTGCTCGGTGCCGGGGCGGCCGCCGCCCTGCTGGCGGGCCTGACCGGATCACCCGCCCTGGGCGCCGCCGCGGCGACCGGACAGATCACCGGTCTGGCCGGCAAGTGTATGGACGTCGCCGCCGCGAGCAGCGCCAACGGCACCCCGGTGCAGCTCTACGACTGCAACGGCAGCAACGCCCAGAAGTGGGACGTGGGTTCGGACGGGAGCATCAAGGCGCTCGGCAAGTGCCTGGACGTGACCTCGGCCGGTACGGCGAACGGCAGCACGGTCCAGCTGTGGGACTGCAACGGATCGGCGGCCCAGCGCTGGACCGTCACCGCCGCGCGCGACATCGTCAATCCGCAGGCCGACAAGTGCCTGGACGCCACCGGCAACAGCTCCGCCAACGGCACCCGGCTCCAGATCTGGACCTGCACGGGAACCGCCAACCAGAAGTGGACCGCGCCCACCGGCGGGGGAGACCCGACGACGCCGCCCGCCGGGGCGATGGCCGTCGCCCCGTACCTCTACAACGGCTGGGGCAGCCCGCCCAGTCCGACCACCGTCATGAACGCCACCGGCGTCAAGTGGTTCACCCTCGCCTTCGTCCTCAGCAACGGGTACTGCAACCCGCAGTGGGACGGCGGCAGGCCGCTGGCCGGCGGCGTCGACCAGCAGACCATCAACACCGTCCGGGGCGCGGGCGGCGACGTCATCCCGTCCTTCGGCGGCTGGAGCGGCAACAAGCTGGAGAGCTCCTGCTCCAGCGCGGGTGAGCTGGCCGCCGCGTACCAGAAGGTCATCAACGCCTACGGGCTCAAGGCGATCGACATCGACATCGAGGCCGCGGCCTACGACAGCCCGGCCGTCCAGCAGCGCACGGTCGACGCGCTGAAGACGGTCAAGGCCAACAACCCGGGGATCAAGGTGTACGTCACCTTCGGCACCGGGCAGAACGGCCCCGACGACAGCCTGATCCGCAAGGCGTCCGCGTCCGGGCTGACCGTGGACAGCTGGACGATCATGCCGTTCAACTTCGGCGGTGCGGGCCAGAACATGGGCAACCTCACCGTCAGCGCGGCCGAGGGGCTGAAGAACACGGTCAAGAGCGCCTACGGCTACACGGACGACCAGGCGTACCGGCACACCGGCATCTCCTCGATGAACGGCATCACGGACAACAACGAGACCATCACGGTCGCGGACTTCCGCACCATCCTCGGGTACGCGCAGCAGCGGCACCTCGCCCGGCTGACCTTCTGGTCGGTCAACCGCGACCGACCGTGCACCGGCGGCGGCGCCGACACCTGCTCGGGCGTCGCCCAGCAGCCCTGGGACTTCACGAAGGTGTTCGCCCAGTACGCCGGCTGACCGTCCCGCCACCCACCGAGCCGTCTCACCCGCACAGGAGAACCCGTGCTCAGAACTGTCCGAAGAAGACCCAGCGGGGGCCCGTCCGGCTCCTCCCCGAGCCGCCGACGGCGGGCGCTGACCGCGGTGTTCGCGGCCGGCGCCCTCGCCGGGTCGGTCCTGGCCGCCACGCCCGCCCCGGCCGCCACCCCGGCGGCCGCGGCGGCTCCGCGCGCCGCCGCGGCCCTGCCGTCCGGCTGGGCGACCGTCGTCAACAGCGGCAGCGGCAAATGCCTGGACGCCCGGGCCGCCGCGACCGTCAACGGCACCGCCGTCCAGCAGTACACGTGCAACAGCTCCACCGCACAGCAGTGGAGCCTGACCGCCACCAGCGGCGGCTACGTCCGCATCAACAACCGCAACGATCCGGCCCAGGTCGCGGACGTCAGCAACGTGTCCACCGCCGACAGCGCCGCCGTGCACCTGTGGGCGTACGGGGGCGGCACCAACCAGCAGTGGCAGCCCGTCGACGAGGGAGGCGGCGCCTATCACTTCGTCAACCGCAACAGCGGCAAGTGCCTGGACGTGCCCGCCGCCTCCACGGCGGACAGCACCCAGCTGGTCCAGTACACGTGCAACAACTCCGCGGCCCAGCGGTTCCAGGTGACCCCGGTGAGCACCGCGCCGGGCGATGCCGACCTCGGTCCCAACGTGGTGGTCTTCGACCCGTCGATGCCGTCGGCCACCATCCAGGGCCGGCTGGACTCGATCTTCCGGCAGCAGGAGACCAACCAGTTCGGCAGCCAGCGGTACGCGGTGATGTTCAAGCCGGGCACGTACAGCAACGACGTCAACGTGGGCTTCTACACCCAGGTCCTCGGGCTCGGCCAGTCGCCCGACTCGGTGACGATCAACGGCGCCGTGCACGCCGAGGCGGACTGGTTCCCGCCGCAGAACGCCACCCAGAACTTCTGGCGCGGCGCCGAGAACCTCTCGGTGAACCCGACGGGCGGTACCGACCGCTGGGCCGTCTCGCAGGCGGCCCCGTACCGGCGCATGCACGTGCGCGGCAATCTGGCCCTGGACGACGGCGGCTGGGCCAGCGGCGGATTCATGGCCGACACCAAGATCGACGGCCAGGTCCGCTCCGGTACGCAGCAGCAGTGGATCACCCGTAACTCCACCCTCGGCAGCTGGACCGGCTCCAACTGGAACATGGTTTTCGTCGGCAGCCAGGGCGTCCCGGCCACCAGCTTCCCCAACCCTCCCTACACCACGGTGAACCAGGCGCCCGTGGTCCGCGAGAAGCCCTTCCTGTACGTGGACGGCGCCGGCGCCTACCAGGTGTTCGTGCCGTCCGTCCGCAGCAACGCCTCGGGCACCACCTGGGCCGGCGGCAACGCGGCGGGCACCTCGATCGGCATGGACAAGTTCTTCGTCGTGAAGGCGGGAGCCACGGCCGCGCAGATCAACGCCGCCCTCGCCGAGGGCAAGAACCTCCTGGTCACCCCGGGGGTCTACCACCTCGACCAGACCCTGAAGGTGACCAGGCCCGACACCGTCGTCCTGGGCCTCGGCCTCGCCACGTTCATCCCGGACAACGGCGTCACCGCCATGACGGTCGCCGACGTCGACGGGGTCAAGGTCGCGGGCATCCTCTTCGACGCCGGCACGACGAACTCGTCGACCCTGATGGAGGTCGGCCCGGCCGGCTCCGCCGCCTCGCACGCGGCGAACCCGACCTCGCTGCACGACGTCTTCTTCCGGGTCGGCGGCGCCGCCGTGGGACGGGCCACCACGAGCCTGGTGGTCAACAGCGACCACGTCATCGGCGACCACATGTGGATCTGGCGCGGCGACCACGGCAGCGGCATCGGCTGGAACAGCAACCGGGCCGACACCGGACTCGTGGTCAACGGCGACGACGTGACGATGTACGGACTGTTCGTCGAGCACTACCAGAAGCACCAGACGATCTGGAACGGCAACGGCGGGCGCACGTACTTCTACCAGAACGAGATGCCGTACGACGTACCCGACCAGGCGTCCTGGATGAACGGCTCCACCCAGGGCTACGCCGCCTACAAGGTCGCCGACTCGGTCACCAGCCACCAGGCGTACGGACTCGGCAGCTACTGCTTCTTCAGCTCCAACCCGGGCGTGACCGCCGAGCACGCCTTCGAGGTCCCGGACAACCCGAACGTGCGGTTCCAGAGCATGGTGACCGTCTCGCTCGGCGGCACCGGAACCATCCGCCACGTCATCAACGGACGCGGCGGCCCCTCCAACTCCTCGTCGAACGTCGCCAACCTCGTCAGCCACCCCTGACCGGCGCGACCTCACCGGAACACACCGGGCCGGATCAGGCTTCCGCCGGATCCGGCCCGGCCCCCACCCGGTCCGGAAAGGACGGTCCCGCATGACCACGACCAGGACGGGAGCCCCCGTCGCGGGAGGCATCGGCCGGCTCTGCCGGTGGCTGCTCCTGCTGCCCGCCTTACTGCTGGGGCTCACCCCGGCCCCCGCGCACGCCGCCCCGCAGGCCCCCGCCTTCCACGTCATCGCCTTCTACAACGGCACCTGGGACGCGGCCCACATCAGCTTCGTCCAGGAGGCCAACCGCTGGTTCCCCGCCACGGCGGCGGCCAACAACTTCTCCTACACCTCCACCAACGACTGGGGACGGCTCAGCAGCATCACGCCGGACCAGTACCAGGTGGTGCTGTTCCTCGACGACGCCCCGCAGACCGCCTCCCAGCGCACCGGATTCGAGCGCTACATGCGCGCGGGCGGTGCCTGGATGGGCTTCCACGTCTCGGCGTTCACCACCGAGGCCCAGCAATGGCCCTGGTACTACGACGAGTTCCTCGGCAGCGGCAACTTCAGGTCCAACACCTGGGGGCCCACCACCGCGACCCTGCGGACCGAGGACCGCACGCACCCCTCGACCACCTCACTGCCCGCCACCTTCACCTCGTCGGTCAGCGAGTGGTACGCCTGGCAGAACAACCTCCGCGCCGACCCGGACATCAAGGTCCTGGCCTCCGTGGACCCGGTGAGCTTCCCGCTGGGGACGGATCCGAACCAGTCCTGGTACAGCGGCGACTATCCGATCCTGTGGACCAACACCCACTACCGGATGCTCTACGCCAACTTCGGCCACAACGCCATGGACTACGGCTCGGGCACGACCCTGTCCTCGACCTTCGCCAGTGAGACGCAGAACCGGTTCGTGGTGGACGGGCTGAAGTGGCTGGGCGGCGGCGGGGGAGCGCCCGACCCCGAGGACCCGGTCTCCGGCACCTCCGCGTACACGCTCGTCTCCGGGGCGAACGGGAACTGCGCCGACGCGCGCGCCGCCGCCACCGCCAACGGCACGGCGATCCAGCAGTACACCTGTAACGGCACCGCCGCCCAGCGCTACCGGTTCACGGCCGCGGACGGCGGCTACGCCCGGATCTCCCCGGCGGCCGACACCCGCCAGGCGCTCGACGTGGTGGACGTGTCCACCGCCGACGGGGCCCCGGTGCAGCTGTGGGCCTACGGGGGCGGCGCGAACCAGCAGTGGAAGCCGGTACGGGAGGCCTCCGGCCGGTACCACCTCGTCGCCCGGCACAGCGGCAAGTGCCTGAGCACGCCCGCGTCCGCCGCCCCGGGCGTCCAGCTGGTGCAGCGGTCCTGCGACGGCTCGGCGGCGCAGAGTTTCGGACTCGTCGCGCAGAGCTGACCACCGGGGGTGCGGACAGGCGTCTTCACGCCTTCTGCACCCCCGTTATCCGATCGTCAGTAAAAACCGTCCGCTATGTGGGCACCCCTCTTGCCTGCGGACTGTATGCGAAATACGGTCTGCGATATCCCTTGATCACCCCCTGGCGGGAGGTAGGCCCTCGTGCGCCGAAAAGCGGTTGCCCTGGTGGCGGTTGCATTGGTGTCCCTCACCTCGGGCTGCGCGTCGCTGCAGTCCTCGGCGACCGAAGTCGGCGGTGTACGCAAAACCGACGACCGGTCCGTCCGTGACGGCGGGACACTCACCGTCGCCCTCAACTCGGACCCGGACAAACTGGACCCGACGCTCGCCCAGACCCTCGTCGGCCGCACGGTCTTCGCGGGCATGTGCGAGAAGCTCTACGACATCGACGAGGACGGCGTCGTCGTGCCGCAGCTCGCTGCCGCACTGCCCGTCACCTCGGCCGACGGCCGCACGGTCACGCTGAAGGTGCGCCACGGCCTGAAGTTCAGCGACGGCACCCGGCTCGGCGCCGCGGCCGTCGTCACCTCACTGCTGCGCCACCGCGACCTGCCCGGATCCGCCCGCGGCACCGAGCTCGCCCCGGTCACCTCCATCGAGGCCACCGGCCCCGACACGGTACGGATGCGGCTGAAGCAGCCCTACGTACCGCTGACCGGTGTCCTCGCCGACCGGGCCGGGATGGTGATGTCACCGGCCGCGCTCAAGAAGTACGGGAAGAACTTCACCAACCACCCCTCCTGTGTCGGACCCTTCCGCTTCGTCGAGCGGGTCGGCGGCGACCGGATCGTGCTGAAGAAGGACCCGAACTACTACGACGCGGACAAGGTCCACCTCGACGGGGTCGTCTACAAGCCCATCCCCGACGGCAACGTCCGGCTCGCCAACCTGCGCTCCGGCGACCTCCAGGTCGGTGACCAGATGGGCCCCGTCGACGTACAGAGCGCCCTCACCGAGCCGAAACTCCAGCTCTTCAACTCGCCGTCGCTCGGCTACCAGGGCATCGGCCTCAACGTCGGCAACGTGAAGGGCCTCGGTCAGCCGCCCGGCAAGCTCGACACCCCGATCGCCCGGGACGTCCGGGTCCGCGAGGCCTTCGAGCTCGCCATCGACCGCGACACCCTCAACAAGGTCGTCTTCCAGGGCATGTACGAACCGGCCTGCGGCCCCATCTCCCCGCAGTCCGCCATCGCCCCCGGAACCAAGCCCGAGGACTGTCCGAAGCGCGACGTCGCCAAGGCGAGGAAGCTGCTGAAGGAGGCCGGGGTGAAGACCCCGCTGAAGATCGAGCTGAAGACCTCCACCACCCCCGAACAGGGACGGGTCGGCCAGGTCCTCCAGGCCATGGTCAAGGAGGCCGGCTTCGACCTCTCACTGCGGCCCACCGAGTACGCCACCATGCTCTCCGAGACCGACGCCGGGAACTACGACGTCTTCACCAGCGGCTGGTCCGGCCGGCTCGACCCGGACGGCAACGTCTCCAACTTCCTCAAGACCGCCGGCGCCATGAACGCCTACGGCCTCGGCGACCCCGGGATCGACAGGCTCATCGCCGAGGGCCGCACCGTCGCCGACCCGGCCCGGCGCACCGAGATCTACGACGAACTCACCGAACGCGTGCAGGACGCCCACACGATGATCTACCTCTACCGGCAGAAGAACTACGTCGTCGCCACCAAGGACGTCGCGGGCATCCGCGTCTACGGCGACGGACTGGTCCGGGTCACGACTGCGGGGTACACCCGATGACGAAGTACCTCCTGACGCGGCTGCGCCAGTCCCTCATCACGCTCCTCCTGGTCTCCGTCGTGGTGTTCGCCGGCATCCGGGCACTGCCCGGCGACCCGGCGCTCGCCCTGGCCGGCGAGGAGCGCAGCCCCGAGGCGCTCGCCGCGATCCGTGAGGCGTACGGCCTCGACGACAACATCGTCGTGCAGTACGCCCGCTTCATCGGACACGCCCTCACCGGGGACCTCGGCACCTCGTCGCGGACCGGACTGCCGGTCGCCGACGCCATCGGGCAGGCCCTCCCCGTCACCCTGGAACTGGCCGCGCTCTCCCTGCTGCTGGCCGTGGTCCTCGGCATCGGCGCCGGAGTCGTCGCCGCCGTGCGGCGCGGGAAGCCCGAGGAGTGGATCGCCAACGTCATCGCGCTGATCGGGCTCTCCATCCCCACCTTCTGGCTCGGCATCGTGCTGGTCCTCGGATTCGCCATCGCCGTCCCGGTGTTCGCCGCCTCCGGCTACGTACCCTTCGGCACCGACCCGGTCGACAACCTGCGCCGCATGGTGCTCCCCGCGATCGTCCTCGGCTCCGGTCTCGCCGCCGTCGTGATGCGCCAGACCCGGGCCGCGATGCTCGACTCGCTCTCCGCCGACTACGTGCGCACCGCCCGCGCCAAAGGGCTGTCCAAGCGGTCCGTCGTCGGCGGGCACGCCCTGCGGAACTCGCTGGTCACCGTCGTCACCGTACTCGGGCTCCAGCTCGGCCACCTGATCTCCGGCGCCGTCGTCACCGAGCAGATCTTCGTCCTGCCCGGCTTCGGCAAGCTCACCATCGACGCCGTCTTCACCCGTGACTACGCGACGCTCCAGGCCGTGGTGCTCTGCACCTCCGCCGCGTACATCCTCATCAACCTGCTGGTCGACGTGGTCTATTCGGTCATCGACCCGCGCATCCGGCTCGGAGGTGCCCGGTGACCACAGCGACCCCAGCGATCCCCACCGTCCCGCAGACCGCGAAGAGGCGGACCGGCAACGGACGGCTCCGCGCCCTGCGCAGGAACCGGCTGGCCATGACCGGCGGCATCATCGCCGCCGTCTTCATCCTGGTCGCGCTCCTCGCCCCGCTGATCGCCCCGTACGACCCCTCCCGGCCGGACTTCGGGAACGTCCTGGCGGAACCGGGCGCGGCCCACTGGCTCGGCACCGACGACCTGGGACGCGACCAGCTCTCCCGCATCGTGTTCGGGGCGCGCGCCTCCATGCAGGTCGGCCTCGTCGCCGTCGTGCTGGCGTTCGTGATCGGCGTCCCGCTGGGACTGGTCGGCGGCTACTACGGGAAGTTCGCCGACGGCGCCATCTCCCGGCTCACCGACACCATGCTCGCCTTCCCGTTCCTGGTGCTCGCCGTCGGACTGGCCGCGATCCTCGGCCCGTCGCTGACCAACGCGACCATCGCCATCGGGATCTCGCAGATCCCCGCCGTCATCCGCATCACCCGGGCCGAGACGCTGCGGCTCAAGCACGTCGACTACGTCGGCGCGGCGATCGTCAACGGCGGCGGCGACGGCACCGTGCTCTTCCGGCACATCCTGCCCAACGCCACCTCCGCGCTGATCGTCCAGGCGACCGTCGGCATCCCCGCCGCCATCATCGGCGAGGCGCTCCTCAGCTTCCTCGGCCTCGGCGTCCAGCCCCCGGACCCGTCGCTCGGCGTGATGCTCTCCGGCGCCCAGTCCTTCCTGGCCCCCGCGCCCTGGCTCGCCGTCTTCCCCGGCCTGGCGATCGTCGCGGCGACCCTGGCCTTCAACCTGCTCGGCGACGGACTGCGGGACGTCCTCGACCCCCGTGGAGGGACCCGATGACCGAGACCGTGCTCGAATCCGTGCGGGGACCGGTGCGCGAACCCGTCCTCAGCGTCCGCGACCTGTCGGTGTCCTTCCGCTCCGACACCCGCACCGTGCACGCCGTCGACGGCGTCTCCTGGGACCTGTACCCGGGTGAAGTCCTCGCCGTCGTGGGCGAGTCGGGCTGCGGCAAGTCCGTCACCTCGATGGCCGTCATGGGACTGCTCCCGCCCACGGCGCACATCGGCGGCTCCATCGGCCTCGGCGGACGCGAACTGGTCGGCGCACCCGAGAAGGAGCTCCAGAAGATCCGCGGCAAGGACATCGCGATGATCTTCCAGGAGCCGATGACCTCGCTGAACCCGGTCCTGACCATCGGCCGGCAGATCGGTGAGGTGCTGCGCAGGCACCAGGGGCTGAGCCGGAAGGAGGCCAGGGAGCGGTCCGTCGACCTCCTCGACCTCGTCGGAATCCCCGCCCCGCGCAGCCGCATCGACGAGTACCCGCACCAGCTCTCCGGCGGCATGCGCCAGCGCGTGATGATCGCGATCGCCGTGGCCTGCGACCCCTCCGTCCTCATAGCCGACGAACCGACCACCGCGCTCGACGTGACCGTGCAGGCCGGCATCCTGGAGGTCCTCCAGTCCCTGCGCGAACGGCTCGGCACCGCGATCGTCCTGGTCACCCACGACCTCGGCGTCGTCGCCGACGCGGCCGACCGGGTGCTGGTGATGTACGCCGGACGCTCCGTCGAACAGGCCCCCGTCCACGACCTGTTCGCCACCGCCCGGCACCCCTACACCCGCGGCCTGCTCGGCGCCGTCCTGCGCCCCGGCGGCGAGGGCAAGCGGCGGCTCCCCGAGATCCCCGGCCTGGTGCCGAGCCTCGACAGCCAGCCCGACGCCTGCACCTTCGCCCCCCGGTGCGGGCGCGCCGACGACACCTGCACCGGTGGCCGTCCCGGATTCGTCTCCGTCGACCCCGGGACGGGAACGGACGCGGCCCACCGGGCGGCGTGCTGGCACCCGTACGCCGCCGACGAGGCGTCCGACACCCCCGCGGCCCAGCCCGCGCGAGCCGACCAGGAGGCCGGAAAGTGACCGCAGCACAGACCGTCCCCGCCCCGCGCGACAGCGCCCGGGGCGCCGGGGACCCGCAGCCGCCCGTGCTGCGGATCGACTCCATGGAACGGCACTTCGCCGCCTCCGGCGGCGGCACCGTCCGCGCGGTCGACGGGGTGTCGATCACCATCGGACGCGGCGAGGTCGTCGGCCTCGTCGGCGAGTCCGGCAGCGGCAAGTCGACCGTCGGACGCTGCGCCGTCCGCCTCGACGAGCCCACCGGCGGTGCCGTCCACATCAACGGCACCGACATCACCCACCTGTCCCGCCGCGCCCTGCGCCCGCTGCGCAAGGACTTCCACCTGGTCTTCCAGGACCCCTCGTCCTCGCTCGACCCGCGCATGACGATCGGCCAGATCATCGGCGAGCCCCTCAAACTGCACGGCCGGGCCCGCGGCGCAGCCGTCCGCGAACGCGTCGAGGAACTGCTCGCCCAGGTCGGACTGCGCCCCGAGCACGCCGAGCGGCACCCGCACGAGCTCTCCGGAGGCCAGCGCCAGCGCATCTCCATCGCCCGCGCACTCTCCTGCGACCCCGATCTCGTCGTCGCGGACGAGCCGACCTCGGCACTCGACGTCTCCGTGCAGGCCTCCGTCCTCAACCTGCTCGCCGACCTCCAGCGCGACCGCGGCTTCGGCTGCCTGTTCATCACCCACGACCTGGCCGCCGTCGAGTTCCTCGCCGACCGGATCGCCGTGATGTACCTCGGCCAGATCGTCGAACAGGCCCCCACCGCCGAACTGTTCGCCGCCCCCAAGCACCCCTACACCCAGGCGCTGCTCTCCGCCGCGCCCGTCCCCGACCCGGAGCAGCAGCGCTCCCGCGAACGCATCGTGCTCCACGGCGAACTGCCCAGCCCACTGGACCCGCCGCCCGGCTGCCGCTTCCACACCCGCTGCCCGCTCGCCACCGAGCGGTGCCGCACCGAGGTCCCCGTCCTGCGCGAACTGCCCGGCGGCCGGCAGGTCTCCTGCCACCTCGTCGGCGACGACGGAACGGCCCCGGACGCGGCCGCCTGACCCCTCCCGTCCCGGAGTCCGGACCCCGCCCCGGGCGCCCGGCTCCCGTACGTACGATCCACCGACGACGAACAACAGAACGCCGCAGCAAGGAGCCGCACCCGTGTTCACCACCCGGCCCACCCTCCAGGGCACCTTCGGCATGGTGTCGTCCACCCACTGGCTCGCCTCGCAGTCCGCGATGGCGGTCCTGGAGGACGGCGGCAACGCCTATGACGCTGCCGTCGCCGCCGGATTTGTCCTGCACGTCGTCGAACCGCACCTCAACGGTCCGGCCGGCGAGGTGCCGATGATCCTGGCGCCCCGCGACGGCGAGGTGCAGGTCCTCTGCGGCCAGGGCCCCGCCCCCGCCGGAGCCACGGTCGCCCACTACCGCGGACTCGGCCTCGACCTGGTCCCCGGCACCGGACCGCTCGCCGCCGCCGTGCCGGGCGCCTTCGACGCCTGGATGCTGCTCCTGCGCGACCACGGCACCAGGACCGTCGCCCAGGTGCTGCGGTACGCCATCGGCTACGCCGAGGACGGGCACGCACCCGTCGAGCGCGTCGGCCAGACTGTCGAGACCGTCCGCGAGCTCTTCGAGACCGAGTGGCAGTCCTCCGCCGAGGTGTACCTCCCCGGCGGAAAGTCCCCCAGGCCCGGCGAGCTCTTCCGCAACCCGGCACTGGCCGCGACCTGGCGGCGGCTGATCGCCGAGGCCGAGGAGACCGGCGGCGACGACCGCACCGCGCAGATCGAGGCCGCCCGCGCGATCTGGCGCGAGGGCTTCATCGCCGAGGCGATCGTCCGCCAGTCCGCCGTCCCCACCATGGACACCAGCGGCACCCGGCACACCGGCACCCTCACCGCCGCCGACCTGGCCGGCTGGTCCGCGGGGTACGAGGCGCCCGCGACGTACGACTGGAACGGCTGGACGCTCGCCAAGGCCGGCGGCTGGAGCCAGGGCCCCGCCTTCCTCCAGCAGCTCGCCCTGCTCCCCGCCGAACTGCCGCGGTACGGCTCCGCCGAATACGTCCACCTGCTCATCGAGGGCTGCAAGCTCGCCATGGCCGACCGCGAGGCCTGGTACGGCGACGCCGCCGACGTGCCGCTCGGCACGCTGCTCTCCGAGCCGTACAACGCCGCCCGGCGCGCCCTGATCACCGGCGAGGCCTCGCACGAGCTCCGCCCCGGCAGCCCCGACGGCCGCACCCCTGTCCTCAGCGAGCACGCCCACGCCGTCTCCGTCGGTGAGTCCGGCTTCGACGCCATGGGCATACCCGCCGCCGGTGTCGGCGAGCCGACGGTGGCGAAGGACGGTGCGGGCGAGCCGACCGTGGCGAAGGACGGTGCCACCCGCGGTGACACCTGCCACGTCGACGTCGTGGACCGCTGGGGCAACATGGTCTCCGCGACCCCCAGCGGCGGCTGGCTCCAGTCCAACCCGGTCGTGCCCGAGCTCGGCTTCCCGCTCGGCACCCGCCTCCAGATGGCCTGGCTCGACGAGGGCCTGCCGAACTCCCTCACCCCCGGCCGGCGGCCCCGCACCACCCTCACCCCGTCCCTCGCCCTGCGCGACGGCGTCCCGGTGATGGCGTTCGGCACCCCCGGCGGCGACCAGCAGGACCAGTGGCAGCTGCACTTCTTCCTCGCCGTCGCCCTGCGCGCCGAGGTCCGCGGCGGCCTCGACCTCCAGGGCGCCATCGACGCACCGAACTGGCACAACGACAGCTTCCCCGGCTCGTTCTTCCCGCGCGGGATGCGCCCGGGCAGCGTCACCGTCGAAGGGCGGATGGACCCGGAGGTCGTCGGGGAACTGCGCCGGCGCGGTCACGACGTCACGGTCGGCGACGCCTGGTCCGAGGGCCGGATGTGCGCGGTCGCCCGCGACCCGCAGACCGGAGTGCTGTCCGCGGCGGCGAACCCGCGTGGCATGCAGGGGTACGCGGTCGGGCGCTGAGGGCCACCGGGCCGCCACCTCCCCGTCATGACCGGGTCGTCGGCGTCCCGGCCGCCCGTGCTTAGCTGGGGGACATGATCGATGACTTCCTTGCCGGGGACCTGACCGAGGTCGAGGCGGCGGTCCGCGCAGCGGCCGCCGCCGAGATCATGCCGCGCTACCGGCAGCTCGCCGCTCACGAGATCGTCGAGAAGAACGGCCCGCACGACCTCGTCACCACCGCGGACCGGCTCGCCGAGGAACACCTCACCGCCTCCCTGAGCCGGCTGCTGCCCGGTTCCGTGGTCGTCGGCGAGGAGGCGGTCCACGCCGATCCGAAGGTGTACGACGCGCTGGGCGGCGAGGCGCCGGTGTGGATCGTCGACCCGGTCGACGGCACCCGCCAGTTCGTGCGCGGCGAGGCGGGTTTCTGCACCCTGGTCGCGCTGGCGCACCGCGGCGAACTGCTGGCCTCCTGGACGTACGCCGCCGCCCTGGACGAGATGGCCGTCGCCGTCCGCGGCCGGGGTGCCACGCTCGACGGCGCCCCGATACGGGCGGGCTCGCCCGCGCCCGACGCCGTGCTGCGGGTGGCGATGTCGCACCCCGACTACACCACCGAGGCGCAGAAGAAGGCCCTCGTCGGGCTGCGCACCGAAGGCATCGACGCCCGCCCCTGCGGTTCGGCCGGCCTGGAGTACCTCGCCGTCGCCCGCGGCGACCTGGACGCCCTCGCCTTCAACTGGGAGTACGCGTGGGACCACGCGGCGGGGCTTCTCCTGGTCACCGAGGCCGGCGGCACCCAGGCCACGCTGTCCGGTGCGCGGTTCCGCATCACCGGCGGCAACGACCTGCCCTTCACGGCGGCCAGAGACCGTGCGACGGCCGAACGCATCCTGGCCGCGCTGCGCGGCGCGGTCTGACGGGACGGGTCCTCAGGCAAGCAGGGTGCGGGTCAGCGCGGCGAGCCGCTCGCGGGCACGGGGGTCGTACGCCTGCTCATGGGCGGCCGTCTCCGTGAAGCGGTCGAAGTAGCGGCCGCTGACGTCCGCCAGTGCGGGGTCGGTGATCAGCCGTACCGTCGGACGGACTCCCTCCTCCACCGGAACCGCCGGAGTCAGTCCGTACGCCCGCACTCCTTCGGTGTCCATCAGATGGGCCGGGTGCAGGGCGTTGAAGGTGACCCCGCTGCCGGGCGTCTGCGCGGCGGCCAGGTCGAACGTCGACATGATCATCGCGAGTTTGCTCCGGCAGTAGGCCTCCAGCCCCTCGTACCCGCGCTCCATCATGACGTCGTCGAAGTCGACGGGCGACTGCCCCACCGAGGCCACCTGGACGACGCGCGCCGGAGCCGACGCGGTCAGCAGCGGAAGCAGCTCTCTGATCAGCAGGCAGGGTGCCAGATGGTTGACGGCGAAACGGAGTTCATGACCCTGTGCGCTCAACTCGCGGCGCAGGGGCTCGGCGCCCCCACCGGCCACCGCGTTGTTGACCAGCACGTCGAGCCGGGGCTCGGCCGCCCGGACGGCCGCGGCCAGGGACCGGACCTGGTCCAGGTCGGAGAGATCGGCGAGATAGGTGCGAACCTCCGCCCGGCAGGCCGAGACCGCCCGGACTTCGGCGGCGGCCCGGTCGAGCCGTTCCCGGTTCCGGCCGTGCAGAAGCACGGTCGCGCCGCGGCCGGCCAGATCGCGGGCGAGGTGGAGGCCGAGGCCCTGAGTGGCGCCCGTGATGAGGACGGTCCTGTCGAAGGTGGCGGGCGCGGTGCTGTGCACGTCTTGAGTGTTCATTCATTGAGTTATATCAAGACCTTGATTCAAGTTCCATGCTTGTTGACTGCCCGATTCCTGATACCTGTCCGATCCCTGCCGTATGCCCGGGGCTGTACGCTCGCGAGCATGGGAATGACCGCCGGCGACCGCCTCGGCGCGGACATCAAACGTGCAGAGCAAGCCCTCATGGCAGCCAAGAGCGCCGCCCTGAAGGGGGCCGGCCTGAGCGTCGCGCAGTACGCGGCGCTGTTCGCGCTCGCCGACAACCCCGGGATGTCGGGGGCGGCTCTGGCGAGGGCCTGTCTGGTGACACCGCAGGCGATGGCGGCGGTGCTCAAGCACCTGGAGGAACGCGGGCTGATCGCCAGGTCCGTGCATCCGTGGCACCAGAAGATGCTGGAGACCCGTCTGACGGAGGCCGGTACCCAGGTGCTGCGTGAGGCCGACGAGCAGGCGGTGCGGATCGAACGCCGCATCGCGGACGAGTTCACCCCGCAGGAGCGCGACGCCCTGCGCGAGCTGCTCGCCCGCTGCGTCACGGCCATTCAGCGGGACTGAGTTTCCCCTTCGGCCGGACCGGGCCCCTTCAGGAAGGGCCGGCACCGTGCTTGACCAGGCAGAACGGATGTCCGGCCGGATCCGCGTAGATACGCCACGGGCGGTCGGTCCCGGCCCCGTCGTCCAGTGCGGTCGCGCCGGCCGCCAATACCTCCCGCCCGGCCGCGGCCAGGTCGGGCACGCCGAAGTCCAGATGGAACTGCTGGGGGTGCTCCGGATCGGGCCATCGTGGCGGCCGGTGGCCGGCCACCCGCTGGAACGCGAGCACGGGCCCGGCCGCGGTGTGCAGCGTCGCCCAGTCGTCCCCCAAGGCCCACCGGCGGTCCGCCCGGTTCACGTCCCCGCCGAGGAGCGAGCGGTAGAACTCCGCGAGACGCGACGGGTCGGGACAGTCCAGCACCACACACTGCAGTTCGGCGATCATGGCGGGATTCTAGAGCGGGACTCCGGAGCGGGATTCCAGGACGGACTCCAGGATTTCGCGCCCGGAAGCGGAGCATGTCCAGCAGTGGCACCTGCGATCAGGCCGGGCCCTTCCGCAGGACCTCCCGCACGTCCCGTACGACGACCGAGGCCGTCTCCACCGCCGCGGCGTCCAGCCCCGCCAGCGCCTCACCGGCCCGCTCGGCGAAGTCCGCGGGAGTCTCCGGCAGGGCGGCGGCCGCGGCCAGCGCGCCCTTCTCGTTGAGGCACCAGGTGCGGTGGTGGGCGTGCAGCGACTGGGCGAGGATGCCGAACGCCCGGGACAGGCAGAGCGAGACATGGAGCCGGTCGCCGGACGGTGCCGACTTGCGGGCCGAATCGACCGAGAACTCCGCCTCCCAGGCCGCGTCGGCCAGCGCCTTGCGCAGCGGCTCCGGATAGTCGGAGACCTGTTGCTGAAGGTCCGTCAACTCACCGTGCGGATCGGCGATGACACGGGCGAGGGCGACCTCGCCCGGATAGGCCGGGGACCAGAAGCCGAGGGGATGCCCGGGCTGGGTCCCCACCTCGTAGCGGCCCAGCCGGCAGTCGGACCAGACCGCCTCGACCCGGTCCAGATCGCGCAGGATCCAGTCGACGGGGACGCCGTCCACCTTCAGCCAGCCCCCGGCGTTCACCCATGGCCCCCAGCCGCCCGGACCGGTCACCTCGACCGGAGAGCCCTGGAACGCGGACGCCAGCGCGGACAGTGCGGCGACGTCGGGCGTGCCGCGGTAGTAGAGGCCCAGATCCCAGTCGGAGTCCGGACGGTGGGTGCCCCGGGCCCGGCTGCCGCCGAGGGCGACGGCGCGGATGCCGGGCACGGCGGTCAACCGCCGAGCCATCTCGTCGATCCGTCGACCCGGCCCGGAATCGTCCGGGAGCGCGGGAGTGGCGGGCGGCGGGCCGGGGTGCGGCTGCGGGGTGCCGTCGGGAGGAGTCATCGGACGGGGACCCTACCCGGGCCCGGACTGTCGGCGCCTGCGAATATCCTGGTGTTCAGACCGTCGGCTGACAAAGGAGTCCGAAGGTGCCGTCGATGCTCGATGCCGTCGTCGTGGGGGCAGGCCCCAACGGACTGACCGCCGCAGCCGAACTGGCCCGCCGTGGCTTCGCCGTGGAGGTCTTCGAAGCCGGACCGGCCGTCGGCGGCGGAGCCCGTACGGAGGAACTGACCCTGCCGGGCTTCCGGCACGACCCCTGCTCGGCGGTCCACCCGCTGGGCATCGGATCGCCCGCCTTCGACGCGATGCCGCTCGCCCGGCACGGCCTGGAGTGGCTGCAGCCGCGGCTCGCCCTGGCCCACCCCTTCCCGGACGGCTCCGCCGCCGTGCTGGCCACCTCGGTGGGGGAGACGGCGATGGCGCTCGGACCGCAGGACGCGGGGGCCTACCGCAGACTCGTCGCCCCCTTCGTCGGCCACTGGGACAGCCTCGCCCAGGACTTCCTGCGCACCCCGTGGGACGGACTGCCCCGCGACGCGTACCGCTGGGTGCGCTTCGGGCTCGACGCGATCCAGCCCGCCACGCTCCTGTCCCGCCGCTTCCGGAGCGAGAAGGCGCGCGGCCTCTTCGCCGGACTGGCCGCCCACGCCATAGCCCCCACCAGCGGTCTCGCCACGGGCGGAATCGCCCTGCTCTTCGCCCTCGCCGCCCATGAGAAGGGCTGGCCGGTGCCGCGCGGCGGCTCCCAGGCCATCTCCGACGCCCTCGCCTCGTTCCTCCGGGAACAGGGCGGTGTCATCCGGACGGGTACGGAGGTCAAGCGGCTGGACGAGCTGCCGCCCGCCCGCGCCTACGTCTTCGACACCTCACCCACCGCCCTGGCCAGGATCGCCGGGCTGGGCCACGCCTACCGGGGCTACCGGTACGGCGCCTCCTGCTTCAAGATCGACTACGCGCTGTCGGAGCCCGTCCCCTGGACCGCGGAGGAGGCCCGCCGGGCCGGCACGGTCCACATCGGCCCCACGGCCGGTGAGATCGACTCCGCCCTGCGCGCCGCCGTCACGGGCCGTGACCCGGACGTGCCGTTCCTGATCACCGCCCAGCCCAGCCTCACCGACCCCTCCCGCGCCCCCGAGGGCAAGCACGTCTTCTGGGTGTACGGACACGTCCCGGCGGGCTGGGAGGGCGACGCCACCGAGGTCATCGAACGCCAACTGGAGCGCTTCGCCCCCGGGTTCCGTGACGTGGTGCTGGCCCGTGCGGTGTCGGGCCCGCCCCAACTCGCCGTGCGCAACGAGAACTACGTCGACGGCGACATCGCCTGCGGCGCGTTCTCCGGGCTGCAGACCGTGATCCGGCCCAAGCTGGCCCGGGTGCCGTACGCCACCGCTCATCCGTCGGTCTACATCTGCTCGTCGGCGACCCCGCCGGGACCCGGTGTGCACGGCATGTCCGGTCACCATGCGGCGAAGGCCGTATGGCGGCGGCTGCGGGAATCGGGGCCGTCCGGGCGCCGTTGACGCGCGCGGCGCGGGCGTTGGGCCACCCGTGGGCCGCGTGTGACGGCATGATGTCCGCATGCGCACATCTTCCGCCGTCACCGTCACCCTCGTACGGGGCGACATCACCCAGCAGTCCGTCGACGCCGTCGTCAACGCCGCGAACTCCTCGCTGCTCGGCGGCGGCGGGGTCGACGGCGCGATCCACCGCCGGGGCGGACCCGAAATCCTCGCCGCGTGCCGGGAGTTGCGCGCCTCGAAGTACGGCAAGGGACTGCGCACGGGCCAGGCCGTCGCCACCACCGCGGGGAAGCTCGACGCCCGCTGGGTCGTGCACACGGTCGGCCCGGTGTGGAGCAGCGCCGAGGACCGCTCGGCCCTGCTGGAGTCGTGTTACCGCGAAGCCCTGCGGGTGGCGAAGGAGTTGGGGGCGCGCACCATCGCGTTCCCCGCGATCTCCACCGGCATCTACGGATGGCCGATGGACGACGGCGCCCGCATCGCCGTCCGCACGGTCCTCGCCGAGGCCGCCGCGCCCGTCGAGGAGGTGCGGTTCGTGCTGTTCGACGCGCACGCGTACGTGGAGTTCGAGGAGGCGCTGGCGGCGCAGGCCTGATGCTCCGGAGGCGCGCTCAGGCCTCCCGGGCGGGGCCGGCACCGTCGACGTCGAACGTCACCTGGTCCTCGTAGCACCACCACCACGTCTCGCCCGGCTCGTAGGAGCGGATGAGGGGGTGACCCGTGGCGTCACGGTGCGCGGTGGCGTGCCGGTTGCGGGAGGAGTCGCAGCATCCGATGTGGCCGCAGCTCGGGCACTCGCGCAGATGAACCCAGCTGTCACCCTGTGCGACACACTCCGGGCAGGAGTCGGGGCTGGCCGGGGTGACACGCCTGACCTGGTCCAGATGCGAACAGATCGGCGTGGACGACGCATCCGTCATGGCGGCTCTCCCTTGCTCTTCCCTGCCTGCCCTGCGTGGCGAGCTGTCCGGCCATCCAAGCCTCTCACCGCGGCTCCGCATGTCAACTCATGACCCTGAGCCCGCCCGGGCCCAGGCAGCGGAACGCTGATGTCGGATTTCCGCCAGCCCGGCCCTCCTGCCGTGCCCCATGCTTGAACCATGCACACCGACACCGAGCGCTGCGTGCGGGCCGTCAAGTCCAAGGACTCCCGGTTCGACGGCTGGTTCTTCACGGCGGTCCTGACCACCCGGATCTACTGCCGTCCGAGCTGTCCCGTCGTGCCGCCCAAGGTCGAGAACATGACCTTCTACCCGAGCGCCGCGGCCTGTCAGCAGGCCGGCTTCCGGGCCTGCAAGCGGTGCCGGCCCGACACCAGCCCCGGATCGCCCGAGTGGAACGCGCGCGCCGACTCCGTGGCCCGCGCGATGCGCCTCATCCGGGACGGCGTCGTCGACCGGGAGGGCGTCCCGGGCCTCGCCACCCGGCTCGGGTACTCGGCCCGGCAGATCGAGCGGCAGCTGCTCGCCGAGCTGGGCGCCGGGCCCCTCGCGCTGGCCCGGGCGCAGCGGGCGCAGACCGCGCGGGTGCTCATCGAGACGACCGGGCTGCCCATGGCCGAAGTGGCGTTCGCCGCCGGGTTCTCCTCGATCCGCACCTTCAACGACACCGTGCGCGAGGTCTTCGCCCTGGCGCCGGGGGAGCTGCGCAGCCGCGCCGCCCGGTCGGCCCGGCCGCCCGCCACCCCCGGCGTGATAGCGCTGCGGCTGCCGTACCGCGCCCCGCTCAACCCCAGCAACCTCTTCGGGCACCTCGCCGCGACGGCCGTCCCGGGCGTCGAGGAGTGGCGCGACGGGGCCTACCGGCGCACGCTCGACCTGCCGCACGGGCACGGCATCGTCGCCCTCACCCCGCGCCCCGACCACATCGCCTGCCGGCTCTCGCTCACCGACCCGCGTGATCTGACCCTCGCCATCAGCCGCTGCCGCTGGCTGCTGGACCTGGACGCCGACCCGGTCGCCGTCGACGAGCAGCTGCGCTCCGATCCGCTGCTCGCCCCGCTGGTCGACAAGGCGCCGGGGCGCCGGGTGCCGAGGACGGTCGACGGTGCGGAGTTCGCCGTCCGGGCCGTGCTCGGCCAGCAGGTGTCGACGGCCGCGGCCCGGACCCACGCGGCCCGGCTGGTCACCGCCCACGGCACACCCGTCGAGGACCCCGAGGGCGGGCTGACCCATCTCTTCCCGGCCCCGGAGGCGCTGGCCGGACTCGACCCGGAACAGCTGGCCCTGCCCCGCGGCCGCCGCCGGACGCTGACCACGCTCGTCGGGGCGCTGGCGGACGGCTCGCTGCGGCTGGGCACCGACACCGACTGGGAGACGGCGCGGGCCGAACTGGACGCGCTGCCGGGATTCGGTCCCTGGACCGTCGAGGTCATCGCCATGCGGGCGCTCGGCGACCCGGACGCCTTCCTGCCGACCGACCTGGGCATCCGGCGGTCCGCCGAGCAGCTCGGCCTGCCCTCGACCCCCGCCGCGCTCACCGCACGCGCCGCGAGCTGGCGGCCCTGGCGGGCGTACGCCGTCCAGTATCTGTGGACCGTCGACGACCACCCCATCAACCACCTTCCCGCACAAGGAAGTTCCTCGTGACCACGATGCGCACCACCACAGCGGTCCAGCGGTCCCGGCAGCACACCGTGATCGACAGCCCCTACGGCCCGTTGACCCTCGTCGCCACCGACCGGGTTCTCGCCGGCCTGTACATGACCGATCAGCGGCACCGGCCGCCCGAGGAGACCTTCGGCGAGGCCGACCCGGGCCCCTTCGACGAGACCGTCGAGCAGCTGGACGCCTACTTCGCCGGTGAGCTACGGGAGTTCGACCTCCCGTTGCATCTGGACGGCACCCCGTTCCAGCGCAGCGTCTGGGCCGAGCTCCGGCGGATTCCGTACGGCGAGACCCGTTCGTACGGGGAGCTGGCCGAGAACCTCGGCAAGCCCGGCGCCTCCCGCGCGGTGGGCCTGGCCAACGGCAAGAACCCGGTCGGCATCATCGTGCCCTGCCACCGGGTGATCGGGGCCTCGGGGAGCCTCACGGGCTACGGCGGCGGCCTCGACCGCAAGCAGCGCCTGCTGGCCTTCGAGAACGGTACGCAGGACAGTGCTCCGGCACTCTTCTAGGCGGGTACGGCGTACGGGGAGGGGCTCCGCGCAGCTGCGCGGAGCCCCTCCCCGTACGCGTTCCGATCGCGGCCGGATCAGCCGACGAAGATCTCCACGACCGTCCAGACCGCCAGCCCCAGCATGCACAGCCCGCCGATGCGCTGCACCGTCTTGAGCGGCACGCGCTTGGCGATGAAGCGTCCCGCGAGCAGCGCCAGCGCCGATACGGACATCAGGGCGGCGGCGGACCCGATCGCGGTGGACCAGGCGCCGTTGCTCGCGGCCAGGTTGGCCGTCGTGATCTGGGTGAGGTCGCCCCATTCGCTGATGAAGACGGCCATGAAGGCGGTCGAGTACACCGGCCAGAAGCCGGTCACCGTCTTGGGGCCGTCCTCGTCCTCGTCGTCGCCCGCGTCGGCCCGCAGGAGCATGAACGCGCCGAAGGCGAACAGGGCGGCGGAGACGAGCTTGACGATCCAGCCGGGCAGCAGACCGAGCAGGCCGCCCGCCCCGACCGCGATGGCGACATGGACGATGAACGCCGACGACGTGCCGAACCAGACGTAGAGCGGGCGCATGCGCGTGCCCATGGCCAGCGACGCGAACATCGTCTTGTCGGGGAGTTCCGCGAGGAAGATCAGCCCGAAAGCGGTGATGATCGCCAGGGGGTCGAGATGCATTCCGGGTGGCTTTCTGTTGGAGCCGGGCCCCGGATCTTCCGCGAAGTGCCGCTCGGGCTTTTCGGAGGACCACTCGGCCCGGCATGACGGCACCGCCCACGGGGCGTGGGCGTGTCATACCTGACCGAAGGTCTCGCCCGCCCGTCATGATCCACGAGCCCGGCCACCGGGAACCCGGAGGTTCCAGTGTGTCGACGACCGGTTTGCAGGGCTACTCCCCTTCGCAGCCGTCAACGTTACCGCACCCGGATGCCACGTGCTTCTCCGGGCCGGTCCGCCGCCGTCCAGGCGCGGTCCACGAAACCGGCGACGAGCGGTGCGATCTGCGGCAGGTGGTCCTCCAGGGCGAAGTGCCCGGTGCCGAAGAGGTGCAGTTCGGCGTCCGGCAGATCGCGCAGATACGCGCGGGCGCCGGGCTCGGGGAAGAACATGTCGCCCGTGCCCCAGACGATGAGCGCGGGCGGGGTGTGGGTGCGCAGCCACTCCTGCCACCGCGGATAGAGCGCCACGTTGGAGTGGTAGTCGAAGGCCAGGTCCAGCTGCGGCTGCGTACGCCCCGGGAGGTCCAGGAAGTGCTGGTCCAGGGTCCAGCCGTCCGGCGCCATCAGCTCCGGATCGGCGGTCCCGCCCTCGTACTGGCCGCGGGTCGCCGGGAGGGTCAGCAGCGAGCGCACCGTGTCGGCGGCGCCTGGCTGCTCCGGGCGGAGGGCGATGAAGTCGCGGGCCTGCGGCGACAGCCCCTCCTCGTACGCGTTGCCGTTCTGCACCACCAGGCCGGCGATCCACTCCGGGTGGCGGGTGGCGAGCCGGAATCCGACGGGGGCGCCGAAGTCGAACACGTACATCACGAAGCGGGACAGGCCCAGCTGCCGCACGAAGCCCTCGGTGATGTCGGCGAGGCGGTCGAAGGTGTACGTGAACGGGCCGCCGGTGGTCGAGGACCCGGGGACGTCGCTGTGGCCGAAGCCCGGGTAGTCCGGGGCGACGATGCGGAAGTGGGCGCCGAGGGCGTCCATCAGGCGGCGGAACTGGTGCGAGGCCGAGGGGAAGCCGTGCAGGAGCAGCAGCACCGGGGCGTCGTCGCCCCCGACGGCCGGGAGCGACTCGCGGTAGAAGACACGGACGCCGTCGACCTCGGTGTGCCGGTGACGGATGTGCGGAACAACCACCTGAATCGCCATGTTCACATGCCTCCTTGGTGTGCTGATGCATTAGTTCTATGCCAGGGAGATCTAATGCGTCAAGGGTGTGAGTTAGCATTAGTGGCATGAATGGTCTTGAGCCCCTGACCGGTGAACCCCTCGCCCTGGACCTGCTCAACACGCTTCCGTACGCGGCGCAGGGTCCGCCGGTCGATCACCTGGCCGACCCGGCCGGCCTGCGGGCCTGGCTGGCCCTGGAGGGGGAGCGGCTGCCCGGGGCGGCCGGGGAGCAGGCGGTGACCCAGGAGGATGTGGCGGCCGTGCGGGCGGTCCGGGCGCACGCGGCACTCGCCGTCGCGCCGGCCCGCCGGGGCGAGCGCCCCCCGGCATCTGCGCTGCGCGGACTCAACGAGGCGCAGCTCGCCGCCCCCGCCGTGCGGTACGCGGAGTGGGACGGCACCGCGGTCGTGGTGACGCCCCGCCGCACCGGTCCGCTCGGCGTGCGGGTGGCCGCGGCGCTCGCCGAGGACGCGGCCGGGCTGCTGGCGGACCCGGCGATCGGCAGGGTCCGCGAGTGCGAGGCGGCGGACTGCACGATGCTGTTCGTCCCCGCCCACCCGCGCCGCCGCTGGTGCTCGGCCGCACGCTGCGGCAACCGGGCACGGGTGGCCCGCTATTACCAACGCCACAAGGCGGACGGTCCGGACGCCGAGGGGTAGCCGGTCCGGCGGCCACCGGCATCAGCCGCGCCGGCGACTCAGCCGACGGGGCCGCCGTCCACCAGCTCCACCGGGCCCGCTCCGGACTCCAGGGCGCCCAGCGCCGCCCGCACCCGGCCTCCGACCGCGCCGGGCAGATGGCTCTCCAGGTCCGCGGGCTCGACGAGCTTCCACGACAGGAGTTCCTCCTCCTGGATCCGGATCGCCTTCAGCTGCTCCTCGCCCAGGACCCCGCCGTCGAAGATGTACGCCACGATCGGCGGCCGTGCGCTGCCGCGCGTCCAGTCGACCGCGAGCAGCCGGCCCGGCTCCAGGTCGAGACCGATCTCCTCCAGGCACTCGCGCCGGGCGGCCTGCCGGGGGGTCTCGCCGTCCGCCGACTCGATCGTGCCGCCGGGCAGCGTCCAGCCCTCCCGGTAGTTCGGCTCGACGAGCAGTACCCGGCCCCGTCCGTCACGGAAGACGCAGGCCGCGCCGGCCAGGACCTTGGGGAGGCCCGCGATGTATGTGGCGTAGTCGTTGGTGGTCACACCGGGCAGCGTAGTTGCGAGGCGCCGCAGGTCCAGGGCACGGACACCCATGGGCAGGGAGGGGGTGCTGCGGATAGGGTCGGGTCGGCGCGACTGCCTGTTCGAAAGCAAAGGGAATCAAGGTGACGGACGGAGCAGTGATGGAGACCGCACGCGTGCTCGTCGCGGCGGACAAGTTCAAGGGCTCGCTCACGGCCGTACAGGTCGCCGAGCGGGTGACGGCCGGGCTGCGGCGCGTCGCCCCCGAGGTGCGGGTCGAGACCCTGCCGGTGGCGGACGGCGGCGACGGCACGGTGGCGGCCGCGGTGGCCGCCGGATTCGAGCGCCGCGAGGCGCGGGTGACCGGGCCGCTCGGCGACCCCGTGACCGCGGCGTACGCGGTGCGGGACACCACCGCCGTGGTCGAGATGGCCGAGGCCTCCGGCCTCCAGCATCTGCCGGCGGGCGTGTTCGCCCCGCTCACGGCCACCACGTACGGCTCCGGCGAGCTGCTGCTCGCCGCGCTGGAGGCGGGCGCCCGGACCATCGTGTTCGGCGTCGGCGGCAGCGCGACCACGGACGGCGGGGCGGGCATGCTGGCCGCGCTCGGCGCACGGTTCCTGGACGCGGACGGCAAGCCCGTCGGCCCCGGCGGCGGCGGCCTCGCCGACCTGGCCACGGCCGATCTCTCCGGGCTCGACCCGCGGCTCGGCGACATCGACCTGATCCTCGCCAGCGACGTGGACAACCCGCTGACCGGTCCCAAGGGCGCCCCCGAGGTCTACGGGCGTCAGAAGGGCGCGACCGAGGACGACATCGCGGTGCTCGACGCGGCGCTCGCCCACTACGCCTCCGTGCTGGGGCCGGAGCAGGCACAGCAGCCGGGCGCCGGGGCGGCGGGCGGCATCGGGTACGGGGCACTGGTCGCACTCGGTGCGCGGTTCCGGCCAGGGATCGAGGTGATGCTCGACGTCCTCGGCTTCGCACCCGCGCTGGCCAGGGCCACGCTCGTCATCACCGGCGAGGGGTCCCTCGACGAACAGACGCTGCACGGCAAGGCCCCGGCCGGGGTCGCCGCGGCGGCCCGTGCGGCGGGCATCGAGGTCGTCGCGGTCTGCGGCCGCCTGGCGCTGGCACCGGAGGCGCTGGGGCGCGCGGGGATCCGCCGCGCGTACGCGCTCACGGAGCTGGAGCCGGATCCCGCGGTGTGCATGGCCGAGGCGGGGCCGCTGCTGGAGCGGGTGGCGGAGTCCATCGCCAGGGACTTCCTGCGCTGAGGTGAGGTGAGGTGACGGGGCGGGGCCCTTCGGGGGCTCCGCCCCCGGACCCCCGCTCCTCAGTCGCCGGAGGGGCTTGAGGAGCGGGGCTCCTCACAGCGGTGCCGCCCCCGGCAGCAGCCGTACCGCGTCCAGGGCCAGCATCAGTTCCACCAGTTCGCGCGGCCGCGACAGGGACCGTGACGTCAGCTCCTCCAGCCGCCGCAACCGGTTCAGCACCGTGTTCCGGTGGCAGCACAGCCGTACCGCCGTCCGCCCCGCCGACCCCCCGCACTCCAGCCACGCGTCCAGCGTCGACACCAGCAGCGCCCGGTACGCCGGGTCGCGGGCCAGCAGCGGGCCGAAGACGTCCGTGGCCAGATAGGCCGCGAGCTCCGGCTGACCCGCCACCAGGGCCGCCGGGACACGGCCGGCCAGGCAGACGGCCTCGTCCCCGCCCGGACCGCACGTCAGCAGCGCCGCATCGGCCAGCCGCCGGGCCGCGCCCAGCCCGGACAGCCCCTCCACCACCGGGCTGACGCCACCGGGACCCGGACCCCCGTCCCGCAGGAGCGCGGCGACCGCGGCCGGATCCGCGTCACCCAGGACCACCACCGCGATCTCCCGGTCCGGCCGCGACCGCCACAGGAACCGCATCCCCTGCGCGCCGGCGGTCCTGGGGCCGGCGCCCTCGTGCACCGGGACGACGGCCACCGCGTACCGGCCCCGCTCCGGCAGCCCCAGGACCGCGCCGGCCAGCGCGACGAGATCCGGCCCCCGCTCGTCCTCCAGCAGCGCGTCGAGCAGCGCCCACTCCCGCTCGTCCCCGCACTGCCGCATCCCCGCTCCGTTCTCCGCGCGCCCCGGGGCCGCATCCGTGCTCAGGGCCCGGGCCCGGCCCACCGGACCCGTCGTGAGGATGGCACCCGTCCGGCCCCGGGGCGAGCACACCCGGCCCGCCTCTGTGCGCGTGCACAACCAGCGGCCCTCCGCGCGGGGCACCCGCAGCGTTTCGGCCGGTGACCGTGGACGCACGGCCCGGCCCCTGCTGGTCTGTGGCCCCACAGCGCACAGGGCGGGCACAGGCAGGCACAGGCGGAGACCGTCGGCCACGGCCGGGCCGGGGACCCCTGCGCACCACGAATCGACGCGTCGATTCCATGACAAGGCGGAAGGAGGAGGACGCATGGCAACGCTAGAGATCCGCGCGCTGTCCGTGGGCTACGGCCCCGTACGGTCCCTGCGCGACGTCTCCCTCGATGTGCCGGCCGGCGCGATCACCGCCGTACTCGGCGGCAACGGGGCCGGGAAGACCACGCTGCTGCGGGCCATCTCGCGGACCCTCGGCTTCCACCGCGGGACGGGCACGGGCACCGTCAGCTTCGACGGCCGCCGCCTGGACGGGCTGCGCCCCGCCCAGGTGGTGGCCGCCGGAGTGGTCCAAGTGCCGGAAGGCCGACAGGTGTTCGCCCGGATGACGGTGGCCGACAACCTGCGGGCGGGCGCCCTCGGAGCCCGCGGCGGCCGCAAGACGGCGGCCGCCGCGCTGGCCCGCGTGCACGAACTGTTCCCCGTACTGGCGCAGCGCGCGCACCAGCGTGCCGGGCTGCTGTCGGGCGGCGAACAGCAGATGCTGGCGATGGGACGGGCCCTGATGGCCGGGCCGCGGCTGCTGCTCCTCGACGAACCGTCCCTCGGGCTGGCCCCGTTGATGGCGCAGCGCATCGCGGAGACGGTGCAGGAGATCAACGCGTCGGGCACCTCGGTCCTGCTCGTCGAGCAGAACGCCGCGATCGCGCTCAGGCTCGCCTCCACGGCGTACGTCCTGGAGGTCGGCGAGGTCACCCTGGAGGGGCCGGCCGACGAGCTCGCCGCCTCCGACGAGGTGCGCCGCCGCTATCTCGGCGTCGTCGACGAGACGGCCGCCGCCGACGCGGACCGGGCCGCAGGGTCCGTACGCACCCTGAGCAGGTGGTCCGCATGACGACGGCGCAGGAAGCACCCCGCACCGCAACCGCCCCGGCCGCGCTCGCGGTCCGTGACGTCACCGTCCGTTTCGCCGGGCTCACCGCGCTCGACGGCATCTCCTTCACCGTGGAGCCGGGCAGCGTGCACGCCGTCATCGGCCCCAACGGGGCGGGCAAGTCGACCTGCTTCAACGTGCTGTCCGGGGTCTACCGGGCGGCATCCGGCACCGTCCATCTCGGTACCACCCAGCTCACCGGACTGGCCCCGCACAAGATCGCCCAACTCGGCGTCGCCCGTACCTTCCAGAACCTCGCGCTGCCCCCGCACGCCACCGTCGCCGACAGCCTGCTGCTCGGCCGGCACCGGCTCACCCGCGCCGGGTTCCTCGCCAGCGGGCTGCGGCTGCCGTCAGCCGCCCGCGAGGCCAGGCGTCATCTGGACCGGGTCCGCGAGATCGCCGAATTCATCGGACTGGAGAAGGAACTGGACCGGCCCGCCGGGGCGCTTCCCTACGGGCAGCAGAAGCTCGTCGAGCTCGGCCGGGCGCTCTGCATGGAGCCGCAGGTCCTCCTCCTGGACGAACCCGTCGCCGGCATGACCGCCGACGAACGGCGGCGCACCGCAGCGGTCGTGGCCGGGGTGCGCGACAGCCTCGGCATCTCGATCGTGCTCGTCGAACACGACATGGGCGTGGTCATGAGGCTCGCGGACGCCGTGACCGTACTCGACTTCGGACGCAGGATCGCGGACGGCACCCCCGCCGAGGTCCAGAACGATCCGGCCGTCGTCCAGGCCTACTTGGGGGCACAGGAATGACCACCTTCATCGAACTCCTCCTCGGCGGCCTCTCCATCGGCTCGGTCTACGCGCTGATCGCGCTCGGCTTCGTCGTCATCTTCAAGGCCACCGAGGTCGTCAACTTCGCCCACGCCTCCCTGCTGCTCGCGGGCGGCTACGTGACCGCCGTGCTCCACGACGACATCGGCTTCTGGCCGGCGCTCGCCGTCGGCATCGCGGGCGCCGCCGTCGTCGGAGCGGCCATCGAGTTCCTGGTGATGCGCCGCTACCGGGGCAGCGACCACAGCGTCCTGGCCATCGTCACCATCGGCGTCGACATCCTCCTCACCACCGAACTCACCCGCCGCATGGGCACGGAGGTGCTCTCGCTCGGCGACCCCTGGGGCGACCGCGTCATCACCATCGGCGACGTCACCCTCGCCCAGACCCGGGTCGCGGCCTTCGTCGCCGCCGCCCTCCTCATCACGGTGTTCCTGCTCGCCTTCCGGTTCACCTCCTGGGGGGTGTCGATGCGGGCCGCCGCGGAGAACCCGCAGACCGCCGCCCTGATGGGGATCAAACTCGGCCGGGTCTCCCTCGCCGCGTGGGCGGTGGCCGGGGCGCTCGCCGCGGTCGCCGCGCTCTTCCTCACCGTCTTCCCCACACCCGGCCTGGAACGGGCCACCTCACTCGCCGCCCTCAAGGCCTTCCCCGCCGCCATCCTCGGCGGACTCGACTCGACGACCGGGGCCCTGGCCGGCGGACTCATCGTCGGCGTCACCGAATCGCTCGCCACCGGCTACCAGAGCGACCTCTCCTTCCTGGGCCGCGGCATCGGCGACCTCGCCCCGTACCTGGTGATGGTGATCGTGCTGCTCCTGCGGCCCGCGGGACTCTTCGGTACGAAGGAGCTCGCCCGTGTCTGAGACCACGACCGCACCGCCCGCGACGGCCGCCGCACTCGCCGCCCGGCTGCGCCACCCCCGTACCTACCTCTGGGCCGTCGGCTCGGTGCTGCTGCTCGCGTTCCCGTTCTACCTGGACCGCTTCTGGCTCCAGGCCGGACTCTTCGCCATGGCGGCCGCCATCGGCGCCATCGGCCTCAACCTCCTCACCGGCGCGACCGGCCAGCTCTCCATGGGGCACGCCTTCTTCCTCGCCGTCGGCGCGTACGGGTACTGCGTACTGGCCGGCGAGAGCAGTACGGAGAACGGGCACGAGCTCTCCGGGCTCGGCCTGCCCAGCTGGCTCGCCGCCGTCCTCGCCGTGCTCCTCGCGGGAGCCGCCGGCGGACTGTTCAGCCCCATCGCGAGCCGGCTGCGCGGCGCCTACCTCGGCATCGCCACGCTGGCGCTGATCTTCATCGGCCAGCACGTGCTGTTCAACGCGGGCTCGCTCACCGGCGGCTTCAACGGCCGTGCCGTGCCGCCCCTTTCGCTCTTCGGCTTCGACTTCGACGACACCGAGGTGATGGTGGCCGCGGTGCCGTTCCAGTCCTCCGAGAAGCTCTGGTACGCGGCGCTGCTCGCCCTGCTCCTGAGCGGCCTGTTCGCCCGCGGAGTGCTGCGCGGGCGGCCGGGCCGGGCGCTCAACGCCATCCGCGACCACCGCATCGCGGCCGGGGTGATGGGCGTACCCGTCGCCCGCTACCGGGCCGGCGTCTTCGTCCTGTCCTCCATGTACGCGGGCCTCGCCGGCGTCCTGCTCGCGCTGGTCTTCCAGCGGACCGTGCCCGAGTACTTCGGCATGGTCCTGTCCCTCGAATACCTCGCCATGATCGTCATCGGCGGGCTCGGCACCGTGGCGGGAGCGGTCGTCGGGGCCGCGTTCGTCTCGCTTCTGCCGCAGCTGCTCACCCACTACAGCGACTCCCTGCCCCTGGTCTCCGCCCCCGGTACGGGCGGTCTGGCACCGGGCGAGGCGTCGCGCTACCTGTACGGCGCCGCGGTGGTCGCGGCTGTTCTGTTCCTGCCCGGCGGCCTGACACGTCTGATGAAGAATTCAGGGGAGAAGAAATGAAACTGCGTGTGTTCGGGGCCGTGTGCGCGGCCCTCACCCTCACCCTCGTGGGCTGCAGCGAGAAGGCCAAGTCCTCCGACGAGGGAGCCCAGGACAAGGGCGGTGTGAAGACCGGCGTGGGCGTCACCGACTCGGTGATCTCGCTGGGCGCGCTCACCGACATGACCGGGGTCTACGCCTCGCTCGGCAAGAGCGTCACCCAGGCCCAGCAGCTCTGGGTCAAGCAGACCAACGCCGCGGGCGGCATCTGCAAGCGCAAGGTCGAACTGACCGTGCGCGACCACGGATACGATCCGCAGAAGGCCATCGCCGGGTACACCGAGCTGGCGCCGAAGGTGCTGGGCTTCGTCCAGTTCATCGGCTCGCCGTTCGTGGCGGCGGTCGAGCAGCGCATCGACGGCCAGGACAAGGGGCTCGTCCTGCCGCAGGCCTGGTCGGCGAATCTGCTCGGCAGCAAGTACGTCCGCGTCATCGGTGCCACGTACGACGTCGAGACGATCAACGCGATCGACTACCTGCTCGCCGAGAAGCGCATCGCCAAGGGCGACAAGATCGGGCACGTCTACTTCGAGGGCGACTACGGCGAGAACGCGCTCGCGGGCTCGAAGTACGCGGCGCAGCAGGCGGGTCTCACCGTCGTCGAGCAGAAGATCAAGCCCACCGACAACGACATGACCGCGCAGGTCGCCGCGCTGAAGCAGGCGGGCGTCAAGGCCGTCGTCATCAGCGCCGGCCCGCGCCAGGCGGCCTCGCTCGTCGGTGTCGCCGCGGCCACCGGCTTCAAGGTCCCGGTCGTCGGCAACAACTCGGCGTACGCACCGCAGCTGCTGAAGACGCAGGCGGGACCGGCCCTGACGAAGGACTACTACGTCGCCGCGTCCACCCTCCCGATCGGTGACCCGGGCGCCGGCCCGGCGAAGCTCGCCAAGGAGTACGGGGCCGCGTACCCGAAGGACGGCCTCGACAACGGCGTCATCGCGGGCTACAACGCGGCGAGCCTGTTCGGTGAGGCGCTGAAGAAGGCCTGCACCTCCAAGGACCTCACCCGTGAGGGCATCGACAAGGCGCTGCTGACGATCACGGACTTCGGCAGCGACTTCGGGATGTCGCACAACTTCTCCGACCCGGCCGCGCCCTCCACCCGGGAGAGCGTGATCATGAAGCCGGACGCCAAGACCCCCGGCGGCCTCAAGGTCGTCCGGCCGGCCCAGGCGGCACCGGCGGCGAAGTCCTACACGCTGAAGTAGCCACGGCACGAAGGCCGAAGCCGCCGGGCGGCACGCGTCACGCGTGCCGCCCGGCGGTCTGTCATCCGTGCCGTCAGCTGGTGTAGGCCTCCACTTCGGAGAGCTGGGCGGCGGGCCATCCGGTGTTGCCGGTGAACGTCAGCCGCAGATAGCGGGCCGAGGTACCGGGCAGGGTGACCGTCGCCCGGTTTCCGCTCGACGGATCAAAGGTGTAACCCGCCGACGCCTTGAGCGAGTTGAACGTGTTGTTGTCGGTGCTGCCCGACACGCTCAGCGTCTGCGTGCGGGTGGACCAGGCGGCCGCCGGCGGCAGCTTCAGGACCAGCCGCTTGACGGCCTTCGCGGCGCCCAGATCCACGGTGATGGTCTGCGGGAAGGCGTGGTTGGTGCTCTCCCAGTAGCTGTTCGCGTCGCCGTCCACGGCACGGGACGCGCTGTACACGTCCGCGTGACCGGATTCGGTGACGTTACGGCCCTGGGCGAGGTTGCCCGTCTCGGCGGGCGGGTCGGTCGGCGGGTCGGTCGGGTCCGTCGGCGGGTCCGTGGGCGGGTCCGTCGGGCCGCTGCCGCCGCCCGGCACACCGCCGTTGGTCCACACCGGGGTCGGCCAGGTGCCGGTGCAGGCCGGCGGGTCCGCGTACCAGCCGGAGTTGCCGGATCCGCGGGTGATCTCGAAGCCGCTGCCCACGCAGTTGTGGATCGGGTTGGACTGCGCGATGTGCGTGGCCACCACGTTGTTGAAGGTGGCCTTGCCCGGCGACTGGATCTGGAGGGCGTAGGTGCCGGCGCCGTCGATCTTGATGTTGTCGAAGTGCAGCCCGTTCGTCGCACCCTCGATGAGGTGGATCGCGGCGTAGGAGCTGTCCAGGATCTCGCTGTCGGAGATGTTGATGGTGGCGTTGATCGGCTCGTTGAGTCCGCTGAACCAGATCGCTCCGACGCCGAACTGCCAGTTGTAGTCGTTGTTCCCGGTACGGATCAGGGTGTTGCGCGCCGCCGTGGTGACACCGGAGACGGCCGTGCCCTGACCGGAGTTGACGCCCGGGTAGCGGTTGGCGATGTGCAGCCCGCCGCCGTTGGAGATGGTGTCCGACATGACGTTGTCGGAGATGGTGATGTCCTTGCCGCCGTACGTGACGATGTTGTTGGCGAGGATCGGCAGGATCACGGTGTTGAACGTGAACTTGTTCTTCACGTTCGGGATGTTCTCCGCCCACATCGCCAGACCGTCGTCACCGGTGTTGCGGACGAAGGTGTTGGTGACCGTGGAGTTGGTGACTCCGTAGTGGAAGTTCACCCCGTCCGCGGTCTGGTCCAGGATGCGGCTGTTCTTGATGGTGAAGTTGTCCATCGGGCCGTCCATCCAGGCGCCGCACTTGGTGTGCTGCATCCAGACGTTGTCGACCGTCGAGTTCGACAGGGCGCCGCCGATGGCGTTGACCTGGTCGTCGTCCACGCGCTCCCGGATGTCGCCGATGATGGCGAAGTCCTTCAGCGTCACATTGCTGCTGCCGCCGTCCCGGGCGTACTTGCCGTAGACGCCGACCGCCTTGCTCCGGTTCACCGGGTCGCGTCCCGTCAGCACGGAGTACCAGGGCCCGGCGCCGCGCAGCGTCACCTTGTCCACCACGATGTGGTCGCGGACCTGGAAGGTGCCCTGCGGGATGTACACCTCCTTGCCCTGTGCCTTGCCCGCGTCCACGGCCGCCTGGATCTTGGCGGTCGAGTCGGCGGTCCCGGTCGGGTCGGCACCGAAGTCGGCGACGACGTCGAGCGCGCCCGAGGGCTTGGCGGTGGGCGCGGCCACCTGCTCGAAGTCCGCCAGGTCGATGGTGAACGACGGTGAGGCGGCGGTGGACGAGACCTGCAGCCGGACCTTCGTGCCGGCGGCGAGGGTCGACCCGAACATGGTCCGGGCCTCGTCGTAGAAGTGGTGCGGGTTGGTGTCGCCCGGGTTGTTGTTGAAGGGGTAACCGCCGTAGTACCAGCCGTACTTCGATGTGACGGGCACCGCCTTGGGCGATGCTCCGTTCACCGTCACGTCGATCGAGGCGTCCCGGCCCGATCCGGCGGCGTTGTCCGGCAGCGAGTACCGGAAGGACATGGCGTTCGCGGGTGCGGTGAGCGTGAACTCCACGTACTCACCGACCGCGTCGAGGGTCACGGCCTGCCGGCCCGAAGCCTCGGAGGGCAGCGTGCCGTACAGCCGGTTCGGGCCGATCAGGGTGCCGTTGGTGGCGGCGTACTCGGCTTCCTGCTCCTTGAACGGAACGGTCGCACCGCGACCGGGGACCGCCACGGGGGAGGGGGCGGGAACTCCCGCCGCCTGGGCGGCCGGAGCACTGGACAGGACCACGGCGGCGGCGGTGCCGAACGCGGCGACCGCCAGCGCGAGAGAGGCGGACACGGATCGTCTGAGCAGGGGGCGTCTGGGTGGTGGCGTCACGAGGATGTCGTCCTTGCGGCTCGCGGGGGGCTCTTCGGACGCCCCACAGGCTAGGAGTACCTCCGCAAGGAAGTCCACGGCGCTGCGCAAGATTCCGCTCTCGCAGCTAAAATTTGTGACGTAAACCTGTCAGGAATGCGTGAAGTGCGGGGATTGGGCGGGAAATCCGCGCGACGGACCACAGGCTCGGTGCAAGTGGTTTGCGGGTCGCGGAGAGTGACGGCCGGTCAGACCTTCCGGCCGTCCATGCCCAGAAAGCCGAACCGGCCCCGCTCCACCCGGTAGATGAACACGCCCGTCCCGGCGTACATCCCGTTCGCCGGTTCGAAGGCATAGCTCCTGGACACACCCTTGAACGTGTTGGTCCGCAGCACCGGCAGCAGGTCCTGCCGCGTCACCCGGTCCCGCCCCAGCCCTCCGGCGCACGCGGAGATCAGCCCCACCGCGTCGTACGCCTCCGCGGCGAACAGCGGCGGAGCCGCACCGAACCGTTTGCGGAACGCCGTCGCGAACCGGCGCACCGAGGGCACCGTCGCCGGATCGGCCGAGGTGGACACCACCAGCCAGCCCTCTGCCGCCGCCTTGGCCTCCCGCACGAACCGCGGATCGTGCACCGCCTGGGTGGCGATCCGGGGCCCCCGGTACCCCGCGGCCGACAGCGCCCGCGCGAACCGTGCCGCGTCCTGCCAGTCACCGCCGTGCACCACCGCCCCGGGCCGGCCCGCCGCGATCCGCGCCGCGACCGCGCCGACGTCCCGCGCGTCCGTGCGCACCGTCTCCGCGCGCACCGTACGGCCGTTGCCCCGCAACGCCTCACTCAGGAACCGGGTGGTCTGTCTGCCGTACTCCGTCCCGTTGTCCACCAGCGCGATGTCGTCCAGGCCGTGCGCGCCGAGGTACTGGGACACCGGCAGCATCTGCATCGCGTCGTTGGGACGGGCGCAGAGGAAGATCCGGCTGAGATGGCGGGTGTCGCCGTCGACCACACTGATGACCGGCAGCCCGGCCTCGTCGTACGCGGTCAGCGCCTCCTGCGCCGCGGACGTCCCGGTGGCCCCCAGCACCGCGATCGTCCGGGAATCGGCGGCCAGTTGCCGCACGGCCGCCGTCGCCCGGGCCTCCTGCCCCCGGTCGTCGACCGGCGTCAGCTCCAGGACGAACGGCGCGTCCTCGCGGGCGTTGTACTCCTCGACCGCCAGCCGCGCCCCCTGCTCCTGGCCCTTGCCGCGCGCCGCCGACGGCCCGGTGAGGTCCGCCTGCAGGCCGATGTGCAGCTCGGGCCGGGCCGCCGCCGGGCTCCCGCCGTCTCCCTCGCCGTCCCCCTTCGAGCCGTCGCCGCCGGAGGACGAGAGCCACGCCGCGACCGATCCGCCGGCCGCGACGACGACGCCCCCGGCCGCGTACGCCAGGAACCGCCGGCGCGGCTGCGGCTGCGGCACCCGGGCGGTGGTGTGCGGGGCGTCCTCGGTACGGGCGTCCAGCCGGGTCGCCTCGATGTCGGGCAGGCCCAGCATCCGCGCCGAGCGCTCGGCGATCAGATGGGTGACCGGCGCGGGCAGCCAGCTGCCGCCCCGCGCGTCCTGCGCCAGCGCCTGCCGGATCGCCGACGCGTCCGGGCGGTGCGCCGGGTCCTTGGCCAGGCACGCCTCGGCCAGCGGCAGCAGACCGGCGGGCAGCCCCGTCAGATCCGCCGGGTCGTGGACCGAACGGAACAGCATCGCCTCGGCGGGACCGCTGCCGAACGGCCGCCGCCCGGTCGCCGCGTACACCAGCACACAGCCCAGCGAGAAGATGTCGCTCGGCGGCCCGATCCGGCGTCCCTGGGCCTGCTCGGGCGAGAGGAAGCCCGGCGAGCCGACGATCGCGTCGGTCGCCGTCAGCACGGTGTCGTCCAGGGCGCGGGCGATCCCGAAGTCGATCAGCCGGGGACCGTCCAGCCCGAGCAGTACGTTGCCGGGCTTGACGTCCCGGTGCACGAGCCCCGCCGCGTGGACCGCCTCCAGCGCCTCCGCCAGCATGGCGCCGAGCGCCCGCACACTGCGCTCCGGAAGCGGCGCCCCGGCCCCCACCGCCTCACTGAGCGAGGGCCCCGGCACGAACTCGGTCGCCAGCCAGGGCGACGCGGCCTCGGTGTCCGCGTCGACCACGGGCACCGCCCAGCGGTTGCTGACCTGCCGGGCGATGGACACCTCGCGGCGGAACCGGGTACGGAACCCGGTGTCGTCCGCGTACTCGGCACGGATCACCTTGATCGCGGCCAGCGAACCGCCCGGCGAGCGGCCGAGCACGACGACACCCATGCCGCCGGCGCCGAGCCGGCCGAGGATGCGGTACCCGGCGATACGCGCCGGGTCCGTGGAGCGCAACGGTTCCATCAGCGGGAAAGCCCCAGAGTCTCGAGTGCGGTCACTTGACTGCGGTCACTTCAGCGCCAGTTCGATCCGGTAGAGGATCTTCGCCGCGCCCTCCGCCGCGATCCGCAGCAGGTCGGTGTTCTCGTAGCCCTTCGCGCCCTTGACCGAGACGGCCGCGGTGACCGTGCCGATACGGGACTTGCTTCAGACGTAGTGCTGCCTGCCGTTCGAGCCCGGCCCCTCGTACTTCCCCGCCTCGAACAGCGAGGCGTCCGCGTTGCGCACGTCCTTCCGGTCCATCTGGAGCGACATCAGCCCGCTGAGCCGCTGGCCGCCGCCCAGCTCCTGGTCCGGGCAGCGGAAGCTCTCCTGCACGGTGTCCTCGATCTCCCGGTCGGCGTCCGCGACCGTCCGGTGCACGGTGACCGTCATCGCCCCCTGCACCCGACCCCTGCCGTCCGCCGCGGGCACGTCGAGCCGCCGGGTGAAGCTGTCCAGGACGTGGTCCGGCAGACCGGCGCGGCTCCAGACGCACGAGTCCTCCAGCACCGTCCAGGTGCCGCTGCTCTCGTACGGCCGGTGCACGGCCATGCCGGCGGTCCAGTCGTCCGGTCCCAGCACCGCCCGGCGCGTCAGTGTCCGGGCCTGCGGAGCCGACTTGGGCACCCTGGCCGGGTCGGGCGTGAAGTCGTACGCGTCCGGCAGCTCGCCGGGCTTGGTCGTCGGACCGGAACCGGGTGTGCCGGACGGCCCCGGCGACTCCTTCCCGCTCACCGGCGCGGACGTCCTCGGCGCCGGGGCGCCCTCCGTCCCGGCCTGCTTCTCCGCGCATCCCGTCAGCAGCGCGGCCGCCACCGAGATCACCGCCAATGCCCCCGTGCGCCGTCTTCCCGTCGCATGCGCCATCTCATGGACCCCCGTCCCCCCGAACCGGCAAGTGCCGTGATTCTAGGAGCCGGGACGTACCGGGGGAGTGGGTACACGTACTCACTCCGTGCTCCCGGCCACCCGGTCGGTACGGAGCACGCGCCCCCTGGTCACGACCGCGCACACCGGCTCCCGTACCCGTGCTCGGTATTCACCCGAATGAGCGACCGCGATGGAGCGGTGGCACGACTAGCCTTGTCCGTAAGGCAATTGACCGCCGATCGACTACGGACAGCGGGGGGAGGCACGGATCATGCATGTTCCGGAGCAGGTGGTGTACGGGCTGGTGCTCGCGCTCGTCGTCCTGTCGCCCCTCATCGGATTCGGCCGGACCAAGTGGCTTGCCGTGTTCACGCTGCTGAACATCGGTGAGTACCGAGTGCTCCTCGGCGAGGACCCGTTCACGATGGCGGTCGCCGTGACGGCCCTGCTCGGCGCCCTGCTGCTGCTCCTGGAGATGACGGCCTCCCATGTGATGTCCGGCGTCCTCTGGATGGTCTGCGGGGTGCTGGTGGCCCTGGCCTTCGCCAACAAGGAGGTCACCGCCGACTGGATCGTGGCGGCGAGACCCTGGGTGGCGATCTCGACCGGGGTGGCGGCCGCGGTCCTGGCCGTCCGGGCGCGCCGGGCCCGGCTGATCGCGCACGATCCCTCCGAGGGGCTGCGGGGCATGTGATGGGACAGTCCCCCTCCACCGTGCTCCAGGTCATGCTGCTGGTGCTCGTCGTCCTGCCGGGCGTCACCTACCAGTTTCTCCGCGAGCGCCTTCGCGGCCCGGTCCCGGGCGAACGGGACCTGGGGGAGCGGGTGCTGCGGGCCGTGGCGGCCTCCGTCGTCCTCGACACCCTGTATCTGGTCGCGGCGGGGCCGCAGCTGGTCCGGTTCGCCCGGCACTCCGGCGCGGGCGGCTGGGAGGCCGTCGCCCGGCAGCCCCGGCCGGCCGGACTGCTCGGACTCGCCCTGTTCGTCGTCGTACCGGCCGCCGCGGCCGGGGGCGTCACCTGGTGGCAGCGCCGTCTGCGGCCCGCGCGCTACGGCTCGACGCCCACCGCGTGGGACCACCTGTTCCGCGACGCGGGACCCTGCTTCGTCCGCATGCGGATGCGGGACGGGGCCTGGGTGGGCGGCTGGTACGGGAACAGCTCCTACGCCACCTCGTATCCGCAGCCCCCCGAGATCCACCTCGAATCGGCCTGGCTGATGAGGGCGGACGGCAGCTTCGTCCGGCCCGTCCGGGACAGCGCCGGTCTGCACATACGCGCGGCGGACACCGACGTACTGGAACTTCTCCACCGGCCCGCCGCCGCACCGCCGCCCGGCACCACGACGACGGCCGTCCCGGCCGTCCGATCCGGCGAGGAGCCGACATGACCGCGTCCCGTCCCGACGAACCCGAACTCACCGCCTTCGAGAAGGCACTGGCCGCGCGGGGCGAGGGGGACCACCGGGGCTACACCCCCAGCGCCACCGTGGCCGAACCCACCCGGGGCCCCTCGGACCCGGCCGGAGTCTCCGTCCCCCGGCAGGACACCGGCCCGGCCCCCGAGCCCCCGGAGCCGGCACCGCAGCCCGGGACGAGCGGCGCCGACGCCTCCGGGTAGCCCGCGGGCCCGCCTCGGCCCGAGCCGGCCTCAGCACCCCACGTGCAGATAGCTGGCCCAGAACTGCGGACGGTTCGGGCACAGTTCGCGGACCGCCAGGGTCGCGCGGTGCACGGCGGCCGCCGCGTCGACCGGGGCGCCGGAGCGTACCGCGCCCGCGAGTTCCGTGTAGACCCGTTCGGCGAAGACCGAGCCGACCTCGTCCCGGACCGGCCAGAGCGTGGCGACGACCTGGCGGTAGCCCGCCAGCTGGAACGCCGTGGCCAGGTGGATCGCCTCGTCCGCATGCCGGGGTGCTGTGCGTGCCGTCTCGCACGAGGACAGATACGCGAGCTCGGGATGTCCCAGGTCGAGCCCCGACACGTCCTCGACGGTCAGCGGACTCCGCAGGTGGTCGTGGAGGAGCAGCCCGCCGCGCGAGGGGACGTCGCGGTCGGCCACCGCGTGACAGGCGAAATGGGCCCAGGCGTGGTGCGGGAGTTCCCGCAGTACCCGCTCCCGCGTCGCGTCCTCGTCGGTGAGCCGCACGGTGTCCGGGAAGAGGCCGCACACCATGCGCGCCTCCGCCTCGGCGCCGGCCAGCGGCGCGGCGTCCGGAGTGCGGGACATCGTGACGGCGAGGGGCCCCGGGAGGCCGACGGGGGCGGCGCGCGCGGCGCGGGCCGTGGCCAGCGACCGTACCGTCGGGGTGTAGGACGAGATCACCCGGTCCAGCAGGGAGCGCGAGCCGTCGCGATGCCCCGCCGCGTGCACCGGCAGCAGCGCGAGGGTGCCGGTCGGCACCCACCACACCCGGGGCAGCCCCGGCCCGCCGTGCGCGGCGTGCAGGTCTTTCAGCGCACCGAGCACCGGCTCGGCCACGGCGTCCCACAGCCAGCCCAGCACCTCGTGCACGGCCGCGGCCCTCTCCCCCTCGGCGGTGGAGCGCCGGCGGTCCAGCGCGGCGTCCAGGGCCCGCTGCCGGTGCCCCGCGTCGTCCGGGGTGACCCGCAGGGGGACGGACCGGATGCCGTCGGGCGCGATGATCACGGCGTCGGAGCGGTACCGGCTCACGTTCAGATAGACGACGGCCCCCTCCGCGGCCCCGGCGACCAGCCGCTGCGGGGAGGGCGGCCCCGCGAACTCCGCGAGCCCGTCGAGCGCACGGATCTCCCGCAGCAGCTCGTCCCAGCGCTCGCCCTGCGCACGGCGCCGGGAGCGGAGACCGGCGGAGGACGCGGCCGGGGACGCGGCGGGTGCGCCGGCCGGCGGCCGCCCGCCGTGCCCCTCGGCCAGTGCCGCCCGCAGCTCCTCGAACTCGTCCGCCAGCCGGGGATCGCGGGCCCGCAGCTCCCGGATGTCGGCCCGCAGATCCAGTTCCCGCGACAGCAGCACGCCGCGCCCCTGTTCGAGCAGCGCGACCGCCTGCTCCGGTGCGCCCTCGGCGAGGGCACACGCCGCGGCGTCCGCCGCGATGCCGGTGTGGCGGCCGAGCCGGTCCTCCTGGTCGGCGCGGCGCAGCTCCCGGCCGGCCAGCCGCGGCAGCAGCGCGATCACGGTCTCGAACGCCGTCACCGCGTCCCGGTACCGGCCCGCCGAGGCCGCGATGTCGCTCCACAGCAGCCCGGCCCGCAGCCGCGTCGGCACGTCCGCCCGCGTGTGCAGTGCCGCCGCCCGCGCCGCGGCGAGGGCCGCGCCCAGCCTTCCGTCCCCGTCGGGCCCGCGGTCCCGGTCCGTGTCGTACCGGGCACGGTCCCGCAGGGCCAGGGCCGCGACGACCTGGAACACCGCCTGCTCGGGGGCGTCCGCCGGGGCCGTGCGCAGAGCGCGGCCGCTCAGGTCGACCGCCTCGTCCAGATCGGCCGTGGACGGCGAAGGACCGGTGCCGGACGCGCCCGGCCCCATGGCGTTGCGGGTGCGGAGTGCCAGGCCGAGATTACTCAGGGACGTCGCGTACAGCGCCTCGCCCGGCTCGGTGCTCTCCAGCGCCTCCCGTCCCAGCTTCACGGCCCGGTCGAGGTCGCCGATGCCGCCGGTCCGCTGCCCCCGCTGCACCAGGAGATGGCACAGCGTGGCCCGGTCCGCCGCGCGCCGGTAGCCGCGCCCGTCGGCCCACTTCACCGCCGCCGACACCTGGGTCACGGCCTCCTCCAGGACGTCGAGGTCATCGGTGCGCAGGAAGTCGCTGTGCAGCGAGGCGCCGAGGTGGCCGCAGGTGCCGGGGTAGTACGGGCTGCGCGGCGGGACCAGCCCGACGGCCTCCCGGCCGGCGGCGACGGCCCGGGCCAGATCGTCCGCCGCGCCGAGGTGGTCGTAGCGCAGCCGCAGAGCGGTACCGAGCTGGGAGAGCAGCCGGGCCCGGACCGCCCGTCGCGCCCTGGCCGGATCGGCCCCCTCGCCGGCGCCGACGGCCTCGTCGAGGTCCTGGATCCGGCCGAGCCGTTCGTAGCGCATCCGCAGGGCCTTGACGAGCTCGGTGACGTAACCGGGGTGGGAGCCGTGTCCCAGGCTCTTGCGGACGGCGGTGCGCAGACCGTCGACTGCGTGGTCCAGGACGGTCAGGTCGTCGGACGCGGCGTACTCCCGCAGCCGCTCCCGGCCCCGGGCCGCCTGTTCGGACGCCCCCAGCGGGTCGTGGTCCGGGTTGGCCCGCTGCTGGGGACTGCTGGGGGCCATGCGCAGCAGGGAGGCCGCGCCGGACACCGTCGCCGCCACATAGGTCGACGGTCCGTACCAGGAGGGGGTGGCGCCGGGGAAGACCCACACGCCCTGCTCCACCAGCTGCGAGACGACGAACCCCAGCATGCCCCAGGGCATCCGGCCGCCCGCGACGGCGACGAACCGGTCACCGGCGCAGAAGTAGAACAGCATCGTCAGTGTGGAGAGCACACCGATCGCCAGTGGCCAGTCCGACATCCGCGGCGGTACCCCTCCCCGGGCCCGCCACGTCCCGGCCGGCCCCCTCGGCACCGTACCGCCGGGTCCGGCACGGCAGGGGAGAAGTTCCCGTACGGGTGGATGCGGGGAGCCGGTTCCGGACGCACGAGGGCCCGGATGCCGGGGAGCATCCGGGCCCTCGTCCTGCTGTGCTGTGCGGCTACGGCAGCTGTGCTGCCCGTGCCTCGCGCCGGTTGTCGCGGAAGCTGTTCACCCGGCGGGCGGTCGCGAAGAGCGGGATGACCGCTCCCAGGACCACCTGGAGCGCGCAGCCGGTCTGGAGGAGCAGCTGACCGCCGGGGGCGTCGAAGGCCCATCCGGCCAGCAGCCCCATCGCGGCCACGATCCAGCCGAGCATCGCCACCGCGAGGACACCTCGCGGCTTGGGGTACTCGACCCGGCTGACCATCAGCCACGCCACTCCGATGATCGCGAGCAGCGTCGGCACGAAGGGCAGCTCCAGGAGCACGATCGAGATGACCGTGAGCGCTCCGAAGGGGCTCGGCATGCCCTGGAACATGCCGTCCTTCAAGGTCACGCAGGAGAATCTCGCCAGCCTGAGGACCACCGCCAGCAGGACCACGATCGCGGCGAGCGCCGAGACCCGCTGGTGTGCGTCGTCCGCGACCATGCCGTAGACGAGCACGAAGTAGGCCGGGGCGAGCCCGAAGCTGACCAGGTCCGAGAGGTTGTCCAGCTCGGCACCCATCGGCGACGAGCGCAGTTTGCGGGCCACGAGTCCGTCGAACAGGTCGAAGATGGCGGCCATGAGCATGAGGATCACGGCGGTGGCCGCGGAGTGCCGGGCCATGCCGCTCTCGTCGCTGCCCGTCAGGTGCGGGATGAGGATTCCGGTGGTGGTGAAGTACACCGCCATGAATCCGCACGTGGCGTTACCGAGGGTGAGGGTGTCCGCTATCGACAGCCGCATGGAGAGCGGCATGTCCTCGGCGTCGTCCTCCGCCTCGGCCTCCGGCACCCAGCCGGCCTGTGTATCGGGATCAATCACGGTCAATGCGAGTCACCCCCGCGGTGGTGGCCTGGCCGACCTCGACCGCGACGTCCACACCTTCCGGAAGGTAGATGTCGACACGCGAGCCGAAGCGGATCAGACCGATGCGTTCGCCCTGCGCGACCTTCGTCCCCTGCGGAAGGTAGGGAACGATGCGGCGGGCGACGGCTCCGGCGATCTGCACCATCTCGATGTCCCCGAGCTCGGTGTCGAAGTGCCAGACAACGCGCTCGTTGTTCTCGCTCTCCTTGTTGAACGCCGGGACGAACCCACCGGGGATGTGCTCGACCGACGTCACGGTGCCGGCCAGGGGGGCGCGGTTCACGTGGACGTTCAGCGGGCTCATGAAGATCGCGACGCGGGTACGCCCGTCCTTCCACGGCATGATGCTCTGCACCACGCCGTCGGCCGGTGAGATGACGCGACCCTGGGTGATCTCGCGCTCGGGGTCGCGGAAAAACCACAGCATGCCCGCCGCGAGCGCGGTGGTGGGCACGGCTACCGCCGCCCAGCGCCCGGACCTGCGGGCCCGGGTCAGGCTGAGTGCGGCGGTGGCGACGGTCGGCAGGAGCCACGGCGAAGCTCCGCGTGCGATGCGGACCCCGCCGCGTGTGGCAGAGGTATGGCTGTCGGGCATGGATGACCTTCGTAGCGGATGAGGCCGCGCTGGCAACGGGGGACGGCGGCTTTCCGGCGATGTTATCGGTTGCGGACCGCAACTGGGCAAGCCAGCAGCCGAGTCGGACGTCTGGAAGGCACCGGATGAGGATGACAGGGTGTGATCTTCTTCGCGGTAAAATCACCTCGAAAGGGACAATCAACCCTGGAAACGGTACTCCTCAAGCAGTCGGCGCCCGATGATCATTTTCTGGATCTCGGCGGTACCTTCACCGATCAGCAGCATCGGGGCCTCGCGGTAGAGGCGCTCGATCTCGTACTCCTTGGAGAAGCCGTAACCGCCGTGGATACGGAAGGCGTCCTCGACGACTTCCTTGCAGTACTCGGAGGCGAGGTACTTCGCCATCCCTGCCTCCAGGTCGTTTCGTTCCCCGGAGTCCTTTTTGCGCGCTGCATTTACCATCATCGCATGGGCGGCCTCGACCTTGGTGGCCATTTCGGCCAGCTTGAACTGGATGGCCTGGTGCTGGGCGATCGGCTTTCCGAAGGTGTGGCGCTGCTGTGCGTAGGAAACGCCCAGTTCGAATGCACGCTGTGCGACGCCGCAGCCACGCGCAGCCACATTTACCCGGCCGACCTCCACTCCGTCCATCATTTGGTAAAACCCTCGGCCCGTGGTGCCGCCCAGGACACGATTGGCCGGAATGCGCAGTCCGTCCATGATGAGCTCGGTGGTGTCGACCCCCTTGTAGCCCATCTTGTCGATCTTCCCGGGGATGGTGAGGCCCGGCCGCACCTCGCCGAATCCGGGCTCCTTCTCCACCAGGAAGGTCGTCATCGACTTGTGCGGGGGTGTGCCCTCGGGGTGGCCTTCGTCACTCCGGCACAGAACGGCGACGAGGGTGGACGTGCCACCGTTGGTCAGCCACATCTTCTGGCCGTTCAGGACGTACTCGTCGCCGTCCTTCACGCCCTTGGAGGTGATCGCCGCGACGTCGGAGCCCAGTGCCGGCTCGGACATCGAGAACGCGCCGCGCACCTCACCCAGCGCCATCCGCGGCAGGAAGGTGTCCTTCTGCTCCTGCGTGCCGTGCTGCTTGAGCATGTACGCCACGATGAAGTGCGTGTTGATGATTCCCGACACGCTCATCCAGCCGCGGGCGATTTCCTCCACGCACAGCGCGTATGTGAGAAGCGACTCACCCAGGCCCCCGTACTCCTCGGGAATCATCAGCCCGAACAGGCCGAGTTCCTTGAGTCCCTCGACGATCTCCGCCGGGTACTCGTCGCGGTGCTCCAGCTGCGTCGCGACCGGAATGATCTCCTTGTCGACGAAATCCCGGACCGTGGAGAGGATTTCCTGCTGGACGTCGTTGAGTCCGGCCGTCTGGGCGAGTCGCGTCATGGCTACTTCTCCACGTTCTTCTGCGAAGGCTGCTTCAGCTCCGGGCGGCCGGGCTGCTCGCCGCCGCGCTGCTTGATGTACGTCTCCGTGGGGACCATGACCTTGCGGCGGAACACGCAGATCAGCGTGCCGTCCTGCTTGTAACCCTTGGTCTCCACATAAACGATTCCGCGGTCGCTCTTGGACTTTGACGGGGTCTTGTCCAGAACGGTCGTCTCGCCGTAGACGGTGTCGCCGTGGAAGGTCGGCGCCACGTGCTTCAGCGACTCGACCTCCAGGTTGGCGATCGCCTTTCCGGAGACGTCCGGCACCGACATCCCGAGCAGCAGCGAGTAGATGTAGTTGCCGACGACGACGTTCTTGCCGAAGTCGGTCGTCTTCTCCGCGTAGTTGCTGTCCATGTGCAGCGGGTGATGATTCATGGTCAGCAGGCAGAAGAGGTGGTCGTCGTATTCGGTGACGGTCTTCCCGGGCCAGTGCTTGTAGACGGCACCGATCTCGAATTCCTCGTACGTGCGTCCGAACTGCATGATCAGGCCTCCGGGGCTTCGAACTTGGAGGTGCGCTGCATGCCGGCCGCGCGCCCCTTGCCCGCGATGACCAGGGCCATCTTGCGGCTGGCCTCGTCGATCATCTCGTCGCCGAGCATCGCGGAGCCCTTCTTGCCGCCCTCCTCGGAGGTGCACCAGTCGTACGCGTCGAGGATGAGTTCGGCGTGGTCGTAGTCCTCCTGCGAGGGCGAGAACACCTCGTTGGCCGCGTCGACCTGACCGGGGTGCAGCACCCACTTGCCGTCGAAGCCGAGCGCCGCGGCACGGCCGGCGACCTCGCGGTACGCGTCCACGTCGCGGATCTGGAGGAACGGTCCGTCGATCGCCTGGAGGTCGTGCGTACGGGCCGCCATCAGGATGCGCATCAGGATGTAGTGGTACGCGTCCGCGCCGTAGCCGGGCGGCTGCTGGCCGACGACCAGGGTCTTCATGTTGATCGAGGCCATGAAGTCGGCCGGGCCGAAGATCAGGGTCTCCAGGCGCGGCGAGGCGGCCGCGATGTCGTCGATGTTGACGAGGCCCTTGGCGTTCTCGATCTGCGCCTCGATGCCGATCTTCCCGACCTCGAAGCCCATCGTCTTCTCGATCTGGGTGAGCAGCAGGTCCAGCGCGACGACCTGCTGGGCGTCCTGGACCTTCGGCAGCATGATGCAGTCGAGGTTGGGCCCCGCGCCCTCGACGACCGTGATGACGTCGCGGTACGTCCAGTGCGTCGTCCAGTCGTTGACCCGCACGACCCGGGTCTTGCCCGTCCAGTCGCCGTTGTTCAGCGCGTCGACGATGTGGTGCCGGGCGCCCTCCTTGGCGAGCGGCGCGCAGGCGTCCTCCAGGTCGAGGAAGACCTGGTCGGCCGGGAGGCCCTGGGCCTTCTCCAGGAACCGCGGGTTGGACCCGGGCACAGCCAGACAGGAGCGACGGGGACGCAGGCGGTTCACGGGCGTGGTCATGCGGGGACCTCCAGAGGGTCGAGCTTGTTCGCTTTCCGGATCTCGTCGACGATACGGCCGATGATCTCCGTGATACCGAAGTCCTTCGGGGTGAATACGGCGGCGACACCGGCCTTGATCAGGGCCTCGGCGTCGGCGGGCGGAATGATCCCGCCCGCGATCACCGGGATGTCGCCGGCGCCGGTGCGGCGCAGGCGGGTCAGTACGTCCGGGACCAGCTCGGCGTGCGAACCGGACAGGATCGACAGGCCGACGCAGTGCACGTCCTCGGCGACGGCGGCCGAGACGATCTGCTCGGGCGTCAGGCGGATGCCCTGGTAGACGACCTCGAAGCCGGCGTCGCGCGCGCGCACGGCGATCTGCTCGGCGCCGTTGGAGTGCCCGTCCAGGCCGGGCTTGCCGACCAGCAGCCGCAGCCGGCCCGCGCCCAGGTCCTCGGCGGTCCTGGCGACCTTCTCGCGGACGAGCGCCAGCGGGGTGCCCGCCTCGGCCGTCACCGCGACCGGGGCCGATGAGACCCCGGTCGGTGCCCGGAACTCGCCGAAGACGTCGCGCAGCGCCCAGGACCACTCGCCGGTGGTGACACCCGCGCGGGCGCACTCGACGGTGGCCTCCATCATGTTCTCGGTGCCCGCGGCGGCCTTCTTCAGCGCGGCCAGAGCCTCGGTGGCGCGGGGCTCGTCGCGGTTGTCGCGCCACTCGTGGAGCGCGGCGACGACCTTGGCCTCGTTCGCCGGGTCGACCGTCATGATCGCGCCGTCGAGGTCGGCCGTGAGCGGGTTGGGCTCGGTCGTCCCGTAGATGTTGACGCCGACGATCTTCTCCTCGCCGCCCTCGATCCGGGCGCGCCGGGCGGCGTGCGAGGAGACCAGCTCGGACTTCAGGTAGCCGGACTCGACGGCCGCCATCGCGCCGCCCATCTGCTCGATCCGGTCCATCTCGGCGAGCGAGTCGGTGATCAGCTCGTCGACCTTGGCCTCGATGACGTGGGACCCGGCGAAGATGTCCTCGTACTCCAGCAGGTCGCTCTCGTGGGCGAGGACCTGCTGGATGCGCAGCGACCACTGCTGGTCCCAGGGCCGGGGGAGCCCCAGCGCCTCGTTCCAGGCGGGCAGCTGCACGGCGCGGGCGCGGGCGTCCTTGGAGAGGGTGACGGCCAGCATCTCCAGCACGATGCGCTGGACGTTGTTCTCCGGCTGCGCCTCGGTCAGCCCGAGCGAGTTGACCTGCACGCCGTAGCGGAAGCGCCGCTGCTTGGCGTTCGTGATGCCGTAGCGCTCGCGGGTGACGCGGTCCCAGATGCGGCCGAAGGCGCGCATCTTGCACATCTCCTCGATGAAGCGGACACCCGCGTTCACGAAGAAGGAGATCCGTGCGACCACGTCGCCGAACTTCTCCTCGGGCACCTGTCCGGAGTCGCGGACCGCGTCGAGCACGGCGATGGCCGTCGACATGGCGTACGCGATCTCCTGGACCGGAGTGGCCCCGGCCTCCTGCAGGTGATAGCTGCAGATGTTGATCGGGTTCCACTTCGGGATGCGGTTGACCGTGTACGTGATCATGTCGGTGGTCAGCCGCAGCGAGGGCCCCGGCGGGAAGACGTGCGTCCCGCGCGAGAGGTACTCCTTGACGATGTCGTTCTGCGTGGTGCCCTGCAGCTTGTCCGCGTCGGCGCCCTGCTCCTCCGCGACCACCTGGTACAGCGCCAGCAGCCACATCGCGGTGGCGTTGATCGTCATCGAGGTGTTCATCTGCTCCAGGGGGATGTCCTGGAACAGCCGGCGCATGTCGCCGAGGTGCGAGACGGGCACGCCGACCCGGCCGACCTCGCCGCGGGCGAGGATGTGGTCGGGGTCGTAACCGGTCTGGGTCGGAAGGTCGAAGGCGACCGAGAGACCGGTCTGGCCCTTGGCGAGGTTGCGCCGGTAGAGCTCGTTGGACGCCTCGGCGGTCGAGTGACCGGCGTACGTCCGCATGAGCCAGGGGCGGTCCTTCTGACGGCCGGTCATGTCAGATGTCCCGGAAGCGGTTGATGGCGTCGATGTGCTGCTCGCGCAGCTCCGCGTCGCGCACGCCCAGGCCCTCGGCGGGCGCCAGCGCCAGGACGCCGACCTTGCCCTGGTGGCGGTTGCGGTGCACGTCGTACGCGGCCTGGCCGGTGTCCTCCAGGGAGTAGACCTTCGACAGCGTCGGGTGGATCTTCCCCTTGGCGACCAGGCGGTTGGCCTCCCACGCCTCGCGGTAGTTGGCGAAGTGCGAGCCGATGATGCGCTTGAGCGACATCCACAGGTAGCGGTTGTCGTACTCGTGGGTGTAGCCCGAGGTCGAGGCGCAGGTGACGATCGTGCCGCCCTTGCGGGTCACGTAGACACTGGCGCCGAAGGTCTCGCGGCCCGGGTGCTCGAAGACGATGTCCACGTCCTCGCCGCCGGTCAGTTCGCGGATGCGCTTGCCGAAGCGCTTCCACTCGCGCGGGTCCTGGTTGTGCTCGTCCTGCCAGAACTTGTAGCCCTCGGCGTTGCGGTCGATGATCGCCTCGGCGCCCATCTTCCGGCAGATCTCCGCCTTCTGGTCGCTGGAGACGACACAGATCGGGTTGGCACCGCCGGCCAGCGCGAACTGCGTGGCGTAGGAGCCGAGTCCGCCGCTCGCGCCCCAGATCAGGACGTTGTCGCCCTGCTTCATGCCGGCGCCGTTGCGGGAGACGAGCTGGCGGTACGCGGTGGAGTTGACCAGTCCGGGCGCGGCCGCCTCCTCCCAGCTGAGGTGGTCCGGCTTCGGCATCAGCTGGTTGGACTTGACGAGGGCGATCTCCGCCAGCCCGCCGAAGTTGGTCTCGAAGCCCCAGATGCGCTGCTCGGGGTCGAGCATCGTGTCGTTGTGGCCGTCCGAGGACTCCAGCTCGACCGAGAGGCAGTGCGCGACGACCTCGTCACCGGGCTTCCAGGCGTTGACGCCCGGGCCGGTGCGCAGGACGACGCCCGCCAGGTCGGAGCCGATGACGTGGTACGGCAGGTCGTGGCGCTTGCTGAGGTCGCTGAGCTTTCCGTACCGCTCCAGGAAGCCGAAGGTCGAGACGGGCTCGAAGATCGACGTCCACACGGAGTTGTAGTTGACCGAGCTGGCCATGACCGCCACCAGCGCCTCGCCCGGGCCGAGCTCGGGCACCGGCACGTCCTCGATGTGGAGGGACTTGCGGGGGTCCTTGTCGCGGCTGGCGACGCCGGAGAACATCTCGGCCTCGTCCTTGTGCACGGTCACCGCGCGGTACGACTCGGGGATGGACAGTGCCGCGAAGTCTGCGGCGGTGCTGTCCTGCGACTGGATCGCGTCCAGGATTTCCTTCACGGTGTGCCTCCGGCGGTGCGGCGTTGAGGGAACGCTTCAGGGGTCCCTGAGAACAGGGGTGACGGGTGTGGAGGTGTGCCGTCGGTTCGGCGGGCGGTGCTTCGGCTGCTTGCTCTGTGGAGCAGAAGGGTTTGCCTGTGACGCAGGCGTCCGGGCGCGCAGGCACGTGGCTTGCGGGGACAGCCGGCGTACGAAAGGTCTCTCAGCACGCCGGCCGCCCGGACGACTTCAACGTATGGCACTCCGTGACAGCTGGCAAGGCACTGGGTGCCAGCAATTTCCCTCAATTGTCATCCGGGTGCCACGCATGAGCAACACGAGGGGCGTTTTGCCGCCATGTGCCCCGTGATAGGTGGTTGGCAGGGCTGCCGGCCGGGTCAGGAGACGGGGCGGTAGACGTACGGCGTCGTCGTGCTCAGGGCCGTGAACCCGAGGCGCTGGAGGATCGGGCGGCTGTCCTCGGTGGCGTCGACCTGGAGGTACCGGTAGCCGCGCTCGGCCGCGATCCCCGCCCGGAAGGCGATCAGGGCCCGGTAGACGCCCCGCCCGCGCCACGCCTCGACCGTGCCGCCGCCCCACAGCCCGGCGAAGCCGGTGCCGGGGTACAGCTCCATCCGGGCCGAACTCACCGGCTCGTCGCCCGCCAGGGCCAGCACCCCGACGAAGTGGTCCGGATCCTCCTTCAGCCGGGCCAGCACCTGGTGCCGCAGCCGCGACCAGTCCGAACCGAACGCCTGCCCATGGGCCCGGGCCATCAGCTCCACATCGGCCTCGTCACGCACCGTGCGCAGCCGGACGCCGTCCGGGAGCCGGACCTCGGTGGACAGGTCCGCGACCGGCGCCACGAGCAGGGTCTCCGGCTCCTCCGGCTCGAAACCGGCCGCCAGCAGCCGCGCCCCCAGATCGGCCGGCCGGTCGTGCGCGTACAGCTTCCACTCGAACTCGTCGTACCCGAGCTCCGTCCAGTGGGCCACCTGCGCGGCGATGGCCGCGTCCGCCCGGGCGGCGTCCAGGCCGGGTGACGACCAGACGACGCCGTTCCAGTCGTGGGGCGCCCCGACCTGCCGTACGACGTCGCCGGCACGCTCGACGCGGACACCGGGGCCGTCGGGCCGGGCGTGTTCGCGCATCTCCCGGTCGAAGACGGCCAGCAGGCTTTCGCGGTGTGGGGTCGTCCGTTCGCTCATCCGCACACCACAGCATCAAGCCGAGGCACCGGCAACCGATTTCACGGCCGTTGGATCACGCGGGTCTGGGCAGACGGCAGAGATGAATGATCTTGGAAGACTCATATCGGCACGGGCGGGGCGGCGTGCATGACGGCACCGATACGAGAGCGGTGCCCCGAGGGGTACACGAAGGCCTTCAGCGTGCGCAGGACTGCTTTCGGCTTCGGTGCCGTAGCCCTGCTGATCTGCGGTGGATGGCTGGCGGTGCGCACCGCGTGGGAGGGGGCGTGCAGGCATCCGGCAGCCGTGGTGCCGGTCGTGGCCCTCGTCGCGGCGGGCGTCCTGTTCCTCCACCTCCGCAGGCCGGGCCCCGCGCCGCGCGGAGGTCGCGGCCCGCTCTCCGAGGCCGTGCAAGAGCTCTTCGACCCGCCCCAGGAGCTGTTCGACCCCCCTCAGGAGCCGTCCGAACCGGTCAGCGAGCCGTACGGTCACCCTTACGAGGACGACGTCGCCCGTACGGCTGTCCTGACCGGACCGGAGTCGGAACCGGTGGATTCCGAGGAGGAACTCGCGGGCTACGCGGCCCTGGACGCCGACGCCTTCGAGGATGCCGTCGCCGCGCTCTGCGAGCGGGACGGCTGCTCCGACGTGGAAGTCGTGGGCGGTGCGGGTGATCTGGGGGCGGACGTGATCGCGACCGCCCCGGACGGGCGGCGCCTGGTCGTCCAGTGCAAGTGCTACGGCCCCGCCACCAAGGTCGGTTCCCAGGACCTTCAGAGATTCGGCGGAACCTGCTACGCCGTTCACGAGGCGGAGATCGCCGTCTGCGTCACCACCAGCGCCTACACGAGCCCCGCTCTGGACTACGCGGACCAGTGCGGGATCCAGTGCCTGGACGGCGAGGCCCTCGCGGCCTGGAGTGAGGGTTCCGCGCCGCCGCCGTGGCAGACCGACGAGGGACTCTGACGCTCCGGCCGGGCGCGCCGGGCGCGCCGGGCGCGCCGGGCGCGCCGGGCGCGCCGGGCGGGGCGGGCAGCCGGGAGCCGCACGGCCCCGCTCAGCGCTCCTTGAGCGCCTGCTGGATCGTGCGCATCACTTCGTCCAGCGGGGCGTCGGTACGCGCCACGGCGACCAGCACCTCACCCTCCGTGCTCACCGAGGCGGCCGGCGGTCCCGCCGGCTCGGTCCCGGCGGTCCGGCCCGCGCCGATCCCGGTCCCGAAGGTGTCGCGGACGATGGCGAACGCCTGGTCGAGCTGGGCCTCCACATCGCCCTGGCCGTCCGCCCGCAGCCAGCGCCGCAGCACGTGGTTGTGCGCCGTGACGACGGCGGACGCCGCGACCTCCGCCAGCAGCGGGTCGTCGTTGCCCGCCTGGTGGTCGCGCTCGTCGAAGTGGCCCAGCAGATAGCGGGTGAACAGCCGCTCGTAGCGGGCCACCGAGGCGATCTCGGCCTGCCGCAGGGTGGGCACCTCGCGGGTCAGCTTGTAACGGGCCACGGAGACCGCGGGCTTCGCCGCGTACATCCGCATGACTTCCTTGATGCCGCGGCACACCGTGTCGAGCGGGTGCTCGTGCGCGGGGGCGGCGTTGAGCACGGCCTCGGCCCGGACGAGGGTGTCGTCGTGGTCCGGGAAGATCGCCTCCTCCTTGGACCGGAAGTGCCGGAAGAAGGTCCGCCGGGCGACGCCCGCGGCGCCCGCGATCTCGTCGACCGTGGTCGCCTCGTACCCCTTCGTGGCGAAGAGCTCCATCGCCGCCGCGGCCAGTTCGCGGCGCATTTTGAGCCTCTGGGCGGCGGCGCGGGTGCCTGCGGCACTCTCCGGGACGTCGGGCGCGGCGGACACACGGGGGGACCTGGCGGGCTGGGACATGGTGTGAACGTACTGCATCGGTGCAGGAGAGCGCGCCTGTGGGGGCGGGCCGCCCGGTCGGCCGAGCAGCCCGCCCCAGCCCGCCTCCCGGTCAGCGGCGGGCATATTCGCGGAAGCCGCGCCCCGTCTTGCGCCCGAGGCAGCCGGCGGCCACCAGATGCTCCAGGAGCGGGGACGGAGCGAGGCCCGGATCGCGGAACTCGCTGTGCAGCACCTTCTCGATGGCGAGCGAGACGTCGAGGCCGACGACGTCCAGGAGCTCGAAGGGCCCCATCGGGTAGCCGCCGCCCAGCTTCATCGCCGCGTCGATGTCGTCGAGGGTCGCGTAGTGCGACTCGACCATCTTGATCGCGTTGTTGAGGTACGGGAACAGCAGGGCGTTCACGATGAACCCGGCCCGGTCCCCGCAGTCCACCGGGTGCTTGCGCACCTTGCCGCAGACCTCGCGGACCGTGGCGTGCACGTCGTCCGCGGTGAGCACCGTACGGACCACCTCGACCAGCTTCATCGCCGGCGCCGGGTTGAAGAAGTGCATCCCGATGACGTCCTCGGGCCGCGTGGTGGCCCGGGCGATCGACACGACGGGCAGCGAGGAGGTGGTGGTGGCGAGCACCGCGCCCGGCCGGCACACCTTGTCCAGCGTGGCGAAGAGCTGCTGCTTGACCACCAGGTCCTCGGCGACGGCCTCGACCGCGAGGTCCACGCCGTCGAAGGAGTCCAGCGAGCCGGCCGCGGTGATCCGGGCGAGGGTCTCGTCCCGGGCCTCGGCCGTCAGCCGTCCCTTGGTGACCGACCGGTCGAGGGACTTCGCGATCCGGTTCTTGGCGAGGTCGGCCTTCTCCTGGCCGCGACCGGCCAGCACCACGTCGTATCCGGCCTTCGCGAAGACCTCCGCGATCCCCGAAGCCATCGTCCCGGAGCCCGCGACGCCCACCGAGCGCACGGTGCGTCCGCCACCCGTCCCGGCGTCCGCGGCCGGGGTCAGCGCGTCCGGCACCACACTCTGGCTGCCCGGCTCCGCGTACGTGTAGAAGCCGCGGCCCGACTTGCGGCCGGTCAGCCCGGCCTCGCTGAGCTGGCCGAGGACCGGCGCGGGGGCGTGCAGCCGGTCGTGCGAGGCGGAGTACATCGCCTCCAGGACGGTGCGGGCGGTGTCGATGCCGATCAGGTCGAGCAGCGCGAGCGGCCCCATCGGCAGACCGCAGCCGAGCTGCATCGCCGCGTCGATGTCCTCGCGGGAGGCGTAGTTCGCCTCGTACATCGCGGCGGCCTGGTTGAGGTAGCCGAACAGCAGACCGTCGGCGACGAACCCCGGCCGGTCACCGACCGCGACCGGCTCCTTGCCCAGCTGCCGGGCGAGCGCGGTGACGGCCTCGACGGCCGGCGGCGCGGTCAGCACGGACGAGACCACCTCGACCAGCTTCATCGCCGGCGCCGGGTTGAAGAAGTGCAGGCCGAGGACGCGCTCCGGGTGCTGCGACTCCGCGGCCAGACGGGTCACCGACAGGGCGTTGGTGCCCGTGGCGAGGATCGCGGTGGGCGAGACGACCGCGTCGAGCTCCCGGAAGACCTGCTGCTTGATCTCGTACGTCTCCGGAACCACCTCGATGACCAGCTCCGCGTCCGCGGCGGCCTGGAGGTCGGAGAAGGTACGGAACCGGGCGAGCACGTCGCGCCGCTCCTCCTCGGTGATCCGCTCGCGCTGCACGGCGCGGGCGGTGGAGGCCTCCAGGGAGGCGACGGCCTGGCGGGCGGCCGCTTCGCTGACGTCGATACCGATGACCTCGCGGCCGGCGCGGGTCAGGACCTCGGCGATGCCGGTGCCCATCGTGCCGAGGCCGACGACGGCAATGGTGCTGAACGGGGTGTCCATCACGGGACTCCAGGGATGAGTGACGGCTGAGGGACGCACGCGGGGCGCGGCCGATGAGAGGGGCCGAAGGGCCCGACCGGCGCATGGCGTACGGGAATTGCCTGTCGTGGTGCTCGGGTCCCGGGCGCGAACCGCACGCCGGGGACGGGAAGGGGCGACGGACTCTGTCCCGGAGTCTCGTCTCGCAAAGCTGCCGAACCGACAAACACTCCGGGTGGCTGCGTCACCAGGCCACCGGAGCCGGCGGGGGAGTGTCCCGCTCACATGAGGTTAACCGACGGGTAATGAGCGCGCCAGCCCCCGATTGTTGTGGCCCCCCTCACACCGAACGCCCCCGTCGGCACGCTGTGTGTCCACCGATACGCTGACGGTCATGGATGAGGAGTTCCGGTCACTGGCCCACCGGCTCGCGGACGAGTCGGGGGAGTCGGATGCCTACCGAAGACTGCTGGCCACCGATGACGACGAGGAACTGGCCCGGGTGCTCACCGAGCGCGAACGCCCGCTGTGGGCGCGCGAGATCGCCGCGTTCCGGCTGGGCTGCGGCGGCGACCGCCGCGCCTTCGAGCCCCTGGTGCTCCTGCTGAACCACCGCGACCCGGAGCGCTGCGTCGGCGCCGCCCACGCCCTGGCCCGCCTCGGCGACCCGCGCACGCCCCGCGCCGCGGCCGCCCTCGCCACCAACTCCCTGCGCACCGCCTACGCCCTGCACCCGGTCCGCCTGCTCACCGAACTGCGGGCCCCCGAATCCGTACCCGCCCTGATGTGCACGCTCTCCCGGCTGCTGGGACCGGACGAACCGCACTGGCGGGTGGCCCTGGCGTGTGTGGAGGGCCTGGGGCAACTCGGCGACACCCGGGCCCGTCCGGTCCTGGAGGCGGCACTGCCGCACCCCCGCCTCGGCGGCGCGGCCGAGGACGCGCTCAGCCGGCTGCCGTCGGGCTGAGGGGGCGTCAAGGCGCGTCCCCGTCGAAGGGGCCTCGGCACCCTTCGGCGCGCAAGCCCGCGCGTGCGTACGCAGAGCGGAGGGGCGTGCGCCGGAGCGGCCGTGACGGCCGGCCTCGCGCACGCCCCTCATGAGGTCACCGCCTCCGTCAGCCCCGGAACCCGAGCAGGCCGTGCAGCGTGCCGCCGCTCGCGTCCGTGCGGGATGCCGGTCGTGCGGACTTGGCCGTCACCGGCTTCGGGTCCGGCGTCTTCGCGCATACCGCGTCCACGTCCCCGCTACCGCCGCGCGGCACCGTCCCCTTGGCGAGATAGGCCGCCAGGTGGCGGTCCAGGCAGGCGTTGCCGCTCAGGGTGACGCCGTGGTTGCCGCCGCCCTCCTCGACGACCAGGCTCGAACCGGCGAGCTTGCGGTGCAGGGTGACTCCGCCCTCGTACGGTGTGGCCGCGTCCTCCGTCGCCTGGAAGAGCAGCACCGGCGGCAGCTTGTGGTTGGAGACCCGGACCGGGTTCAGCGGCTCCACCGGCCAGTCGGCGCAGGGGGCGTTGTACCAGGTGTTGCCCCAGGTCATGAAGGGCGCCTTGGCGTGGATGCGCAGGCTGTCGTTGCGCCAGACGTTCCAGTCGCGCGGCCACTGGGCGTCGCGGCACTGGACGGCCGAGTAGACCGAGTAACCGTTGTCGCCCTCGGCGTCGACCGCGCCGAAGCGCTCGTACGCCTTGACCAGGGCCTTCTCGTCCTTGTCGTTGACGTAGGCGGCGAACGCCCCGGCCAGGGCGGGCCAGTAGCCGTTGTAGTAGCCGCCCGGCAGGAAGGTGTCGTCCAGTTCGCCGGGGCCGACCTTCTTGCCCGCGGGATGCTTCCTGACCGCGTCCCGCATCCGGTACCAGGCCGCCTCGACCTTCGCCGGGTCGCTGCCCAGCTCGTAGGTGCTGTCGTACTTCGCCACCCAGGCCGCGAACGCCTTGTGGCGGCTGTCGAACGCGTAGTTCTGGGCCAGGTTGTCGTCGTACCAGACACCGTCCGGGTCGACGTTCGAGTCGAGGACCAGGCGCCGGACGCGGTCCGGGAACAGCTTGGCGTACACCGCGCCCAGGTAGGTGCCGTAGGAGTAGCCGAAGTAGTTCAGCTGCCGCGAGCCGGTCGCGCGCCGGATCACGTCGAGGTCCTTGGCCGCGCTGACCGTGTCCATGAACGGGAGCAGGTCCGGGTACTTCTCGCCGCAGGCGGCCGCGAAGTCGCGGGCGCGGTTCCGGTTCACCTGCTCGTCCCGCACGGAGTGCGGCACCGGGTCCGGCCGCACCGGGTCGAAGTACTTCGGCACGCAGTCCAGCGCCGGCCGGCTCTTCCCGACGCCCCGCGGGTCAAAACCGATCACGTCGTACTGGGCTGCCACCGCCTTCGGCAGCGAGGCGGCGACGAAACCCGCCATCGACAGACCGCTGCCGCCGGGGCCGCCCGGATTGACCAGCAGCGGCCCCTGGAAGGTCTTCGCCGTGTGCGGGACCCGCGACAGGGCGAGGGTGACCTGGCGGCCCGACGGGTCGTCATGGTCGAGCGGGGCGCGGACCGATCCGCACTGGAGCGTGGGGTACGACTCGGTGCCGCAGTCGGTCCACTTGACCGATGCGGCGCGCTGCGCGGCGGTGCCGGCGCTCGCCGGGGACGGCGCGGCGGTCACCAGACCGGCGACCGTCGCCCCGACGGCGAACAGAATTCCTGAACGGTTCGTCATATGGCCTCCCGTGGTGGGGGAACACGGCTGCGCGTGGCGCAGCCCCCGCCGGATGCTCCCCGCATTCGGAGGCGGAAGGACCTGTTCCGGTGAGAGATGACCCGTTTGCCCCGGGGCGTCACGCCCAGGTCAGAGCAGCGTCAGCTGAGTGGGCTCCGGACCGGCCGGCGGGGTCCGCTCCTCGCCGCGTTCCGGGAAGCCGCGCGGCGTGCCGTGGTGCGAGGGGCCGATGCCGTACTCGGCCGCCAGCTCGTGCACGTACCGGGTGATACGGCGCTGGTACCAGGTGGGGGCGTAGGCGCCGTCCGCGTAGAGCCGCTCGTACCGCCGGACCAGATGCGGATGGTGCAGGCCGAGCCACTCCATGAACCACTCGCGGGCACCGGGCCGCAGATGGAGGACGAGCGGGGTGACGGACGTGGCGCCCGCGGCGGCGACCGCGCTGACCGTGGCCCGCAGCTGGTCCGGCCGGTCGCCGAGGTAGGGGATGACGGGTGCCATGAGCACCCCGCATCCGATGCCGTGCTCGCTGAGGGTGCGGACGACGTCGAGGCGCCGCTCGGGGGAGGGCGTGCCGGGCTCCACGGTGCGCCACAGCTCCGGGTCGGTGAAGCCCACCGAGACCGAGACGCCGACCTCCGTGACCTCGGCCGCCTGTCGCAGCAGCTCCAGGTCGCGCAGGATCAGCGTGCCCTTGGTGAGGATGGAGAAGGGGTTCGCGTGGTCGCGGAGGGCGGTGAGGATGCCGGGCATCAGCCGGTAGCGCCCCTCCGCCCGCTGGTAGCAGTCGACGTTGGTGCCCATCGCGATGTGCGCGCCGTGCCAGCGGGCGGCGGAAAGCTCGCGGCGCACCAGCTCCGGGGCGTTGATCTTGACGACGATCTGCGAGTCGAAGCCGAGCCCGGTGTCGAGGTCCAGATAGCTGTGGGTCTTGCGCGCGAAGCAGTAGACGCAGGCGTGCGTGCAGCCCCGGTAGGGATTGACGGTCCATTCGAACGGCATCCGGGACGCACCGGGCACCCGGTTGACGATCGAGCGGGCCCGTATCTCGTGGAAGGTGATGCCCCGGAACTCGGGGGTGTCGAAGGTACGGGTCGTCACCGCGTCGGCGGCGAAGAGCGCGCCGGTACCAGGTGTGGTGGTCTTGGCGGGGTTATCGGCCAGATTGTCCCAGCGCATGGACGCCTCCTCGGTAGCACTGGTCCGAGAATAGAACACTTGTTCCCTTGATCGTTTTCTCCCCTTCGTCCCGGACCGGATTTTGAGCCGGGCTGCCGAGGTGGTTGGCTCAGCACACCCCGAACAACCGAGTGCTGGAGGAACAGCCATGGCGCAGGTCGAGGCCACGACAGAGCGGATCATCGCGGCGGACGCGGAAGCGGTGTTCGACGCGCTGGCCGACTACAAGGAGGTCCGCGGCAAGGTGCTGCCCGGCCACTTCAGCGAGTACGAGGTCCGTGAGGGCGGCGACGGCGAGGGCACCCTCGTCCACTGGAAGCTGCAGGCCACCAGCAAGCGGGTGCGCGACTGTCTGCTGGAGGTCAGCGAGCCGACCGACGGCCAGCTCGTCGAGAAGGACCGCAACTCCTCGATGGTCACCACCTGGACCGTCACCCCGGCCGGCGAGGGGAAGTCGCGGGCCGTCGTCTCCACCGTGTGGAACGGCGCCGGCGGCATCGGCGGATTCTTCGAGAAGACCTTCGCGCCCAAGGGACTTGGGCGCATCTACGACGAACTCCTCCAGAACCTCGCCACCGAGGTGGAGAAGTAGCGTCCGGTCCCGGCTTCCGGCCTCACCGGTTCGGGTGGTCTTTCCGGCCGGTCGGTTGTGCGCCGTAGTGGCTCTCACCGGGGGATAAGCCCCTGAATGCGCCCTCAGCGCCCCCTCGTCACGTTTGCCCTTGCTTGTTGCCCAATGCGCAAAATGGGCGGCGGCAGCGCGACGAGGGGAGCGGCACGTGGTGGGTGGCATCACTCTGGTGGAGGACGAGCCCGGCGGTACGGGGAGCGTCGAGGCGCGGCCCGCGGCCGCCCCGCCCCCGCCGCCCGCCGCGACGGGGTCCGTCGCCCCGGCCCCGCCCGGCGACGGTGCCGCGGACCGCCGCCGGATCCGCCTCGTCTTCATCGGTCTGATGCTCACGCTGCTGCTCGCGGCGCTCGACCAGATGATCGTGGCGACCGCGCTCCCGAAGATCGTCGGCGAGCTGCACGGCCTGGAGAAGATGTCCTGGGCGGTCACCGCCTATCTGCTCGCCTCGACGATCGGTCTGCCGATCTACGGCAAGCTCGGCGACCTCTTCGGCCGCAAGAGCGTCTTCCAGTTCGCCATCGTCGTCTTCGTCGTCGGCTCCGCGCTGGCCGGCTGGTCGCGCACCATGGACGAACTCATCGCCTTCCGGGCCATCCAGGGCGTCGGCGGCGGCGGGCTGATGATCGGCGTCCAGGCCATCATCGCGGACGTCGTGCCGCCCCGGGAGCGCGGCCGGTTCATGGGGCTCATCGGCGCGGCCTTCGGACTCGCCTCCGTGGCGGGCCCGTTGCTCGGCGGCTTCTTCACCGACCATGCCTCCTGGCGCTGGTGCTTCTACATCAACGTGCCTTTCGGCCTGGTGACGTTCGTCGTCATCACCGTCGTGCTGAAACTGCCGAAGCCCACGGTCCGGCCCCGGCTCGACATCCTCGGCGCCGTGCTGCTGGCCGCCGCCTCCACCTGTCTGGTGCTGCTGACCAGCTGGGGCGGTACGGAGTACGCCTGGGGCTCGCGCACCATCCTGGGGCTGGCCGCCGGAGCTGCCGGAACGACCCTGCTGTTCATCGCCGTCGAGCACCGCGCGCCCGAACCCATCATCCCGCTGCGGCTGTTCCGCGACTCGATCTTCAACGTCACGGCCCTGGTCGGCGCGGTCGTCGGGGTGGCGCTGTTCGGCGCGGCCAGCTATCTGCCGACCTTCCTGCAGATGGTCGACGGGGCCACCGCCACCGAGTCCGGCCTGCTGATGCTCCCGATGATGGGCGGCATCGTCGGCGCGTCCGTCGTCTCGGGCCAGCTGATCTCCCGTACCGGGCGCTACCGCGTCTACCCGATCGCGGGCAGCGCGGTCTCGGCGGTGGGCATGTGGCTGCTGTCCCGGCTGGAGACGGACACCCCGCGCTGGGAGTACAGCATCGCGCAGGCCGTCCTCGGCCTCGGGATCGGGCTGATCATGCCGGTGCTGGTCCTCGCCGTGCAGAACTCCGTGCGCCCCGCCGACCTCGGCACCGCGACCAGCGCCAACAACTACTTCCGGCAGATCGGCGGCAGCGTCGGCGCCGCCGTGTTCGGCACCCTGTTCGCCGGCCGGCTGGCCGACGCGCTCGCCGTCCGGCTGCCCTCCGGGGCCGGTCTGCCCGACCCCGAGTCGATCACTCCGCAGCTGGTCCACGCCATGGAGCCCGCGCTGCGTGACGCCTACATCCAGGCGTACGCCGACGCGATGCCCCGGATCTTCCTCTATCTCGTGCCGGTCCTCGTGCTCGGCCTGTTCTTCGCCTTCTTCCTCAAGGAGAAACCGCTGGTGTCCCACCACAGCCCCGAAACCGCAGCCGAGCCCGCGTCGATCCCCTCCGCCCGCACGGACCAGGGCCCCCCGCCGGCCGGATACCTCTCGGGCGTGCCGGTCTGCGGCAGCGTCCAGCATCCCGACGGTACGAAGGTCCCGCGCGCCGCCCTCACCCTCATCGACGTCCAGGGCCAGCAGGTCGGCCGGGGCGCCAGCGGGGACGAGGGACGGTACGCGCTGAGCGTGCCCGGGGCGGGTTCGTACGTCCTCATCGCCGCCGCCGGGGGCCACCAGCCGCAGGCGGTCAGCGTCACCGTGGGCGAACGGCCCGTGGAACTCGACGTGGTGCTCGGCGGGGCGGGCCGGCTGGCCGGGACCGTCGTGACGGCGGACGGTGTTCCCGTACGGGACGCGGCCGTCACCCTGACCGACGTACGCGGCGAAGTGGTCGCCTCCACCCGGAGCGGGCGGGAGGGCGGGTACGTCATCTCGGAGCTGGTCGCGGGGGAGTACACCCTCGCCGCCTCCGCGCCCGCGTTCCGGCCCGCCGCACTGCCCGTCAGCGTGCAGGCGGCCAGGGAGACCCGGCAGGACGTCGAGCTGGCCGGTGGCGCGGTGCTGCGCGGGATCGTCCGGGCCAGTGGCGGGCGGCCCGTCGAGGACGCCCGGGTGACGCTCCTGGACGCGGCGGGCAACGTGGTCGACACGCTGACCACCGGACCCGACGGGGCGTTCCGGTTCGTCGACCTGTCCACGGGTGAGTACACCGTGATCGCCGCCGGATACCCGCCGGTGGCGACCGTCCTCCAGGTCGCGGGCGGCGGGCGCACCGAACGGGATCTCCAGCTGGGGCACGAGGACTGACGCCAGGGGGGGGGCTGTCCCGGACGGTCCCCGGGTGTGGGTGGTGCGCCGGAGTGCGTGGGGCGCACCACCCCTGGGGGTGATTCCGTCGATGACCGGCGGACGCCGGACGGGGCGCCGTACCGTGGACGCACGGACCGCGGAACCTCGCGGTGAGGAAGGAGCCTTCCGCCCATGGACCTCGGTGTGCCGCCGCAGAGGACACCACAGCCGCGTGACGCCGCGGCGGGCCGCGTGCCGCTCGCCGTGGTCGTCGTCGACGCGGACGGACGGGTCTCGCACTGGTCGGCCGGTGCGAGGAGACTCTTCGGGGTCGCCAGGGAGGACGCCGTAGGGTGCCAAGCGGGTGAACTCCTGCCGGTGTCCGGGGCGTTACGGCAGCGGGGCGACCCGCTGCCGGACGGGGCGTACGAGGAGTTCGGTCCCGGCCCCGACAGCTCGCCGCCGATCGGCACCATCGGCTATCCGACGGCCGGCCGGGCCCGCGTGGACGACGCCGGCCGGGGCCGCCTCGACGTGCTGTGGTGGGCCTACCCGCTGGTCGGTCCCGGCCCCGAGCGGCTGCTCGTGCTCGCCGCCGACTCCGGGCCCCTGCGGCGTGGCGGAACCGACGGGGACACCGAGACGATCGCCCCCGGATTCGCCCTGCACACCGACTTCCCCGGCTACCGGGAACTCTCCGGGCGGCTGCCCGAGATCCTGCCCAGCATGAGCGTCCGGGAAGCCACCAGGATCGTCTCCCAGGTCCTCGAACTCGGCTATCCGGTACTGGAGTTCAGCCATCGCGACCGGATCCCCGTGACCCCCGACTGGGGAGTGCCGCGGCGCACCGGACACCGCGCGGCCGACGGCCCGCGGCACACCGGCCCGGAGACGCCCGCCCCGCACACCGCGCCCCGCCCCGAGCTGGACCTCGAATACGCGGCGGTCCGCGAACGGCTGGAGTTCCTCAACGAGGTCAGCGGCCGCATCGGCACCTCCCTCGACCTGGAACGCACCATCCGTGAGGTCACCAGCGCCGCCGTGCCCCGGTTCACCGACTTCGCGGGCACGCATCTGCGCGCCGCGGTCCTGGCCGGCGAGGGCTTCCCGGACGGGCCGCCCGACGTCACCACGGTCTGGCACCGCGTCTGGGTCGAGCACAACGACGAACCGGGCCGCTGGGACGACACCGTGCCCGTCGGCGAGTCCATCGCCTTCCCCGAGCACACGCCGTTCTTCCAGTGCATGGTCACCGGCGAACCCGTCATCGTCCCCCATGTCAGCGAGGAGTTGAGCAACCGCATCTCGGGCGAGTTCGAGAAGCGCGACCTGCGCCCGCTGATCACGCACCGCTCGCTGCTCATCGTGCCCCTCAAGGCCCGTGACGTGGTGCTGGGCTTCATGGTCCTGATGCGCCGCCCCGGCCGCGAACCCTTCGACGACATGGACCGCACCACCGGCGCCGAACTCGCCGCCCGGGCCGGGCTCGTCCTCGACAACGCCCGCATGTACACGTACCAGGAGAACGTCGCCGAGACCCTCCAGGACAGCATGCTGCCGCAGATCGAACCGCGCATGGCGGGCTGCGACATCGCCACCCGCTATCTGCCCGGAGCACGGCTCGGCAGGGTCGGCGGCGACTGGTTCGACTCGGTGAAGCTCCCCGGCTCCCGGACCGCCCTCGTCGTCGGCGACGTGATGGGGCACGGGCTCAACTCGGCTGCGATGATGGGCCAGTTGCGCACCGCCGTGCTGACGATGGCGACCATGGAGATGCCGCCCGCCCGACTCCTGCGCAACCTCGACGACCTGGCCCAGCGGCTCGGCGAGCAGTACCTCGCCACCTGCCTCTACGCGGTCTACGACCCGATCCGCTCCGAGCTCCAGATCGCCAACGCCGGACACATCCCACCGGTGCTGGTCCGCGCCGAGGACGGCCGGGCGGAGCTGCTCGACCTGCCGACCGGTGCGCCGGTCGGTGTCGGCGGGGTCGCCTTCGAGACCGCGACCGTGAAGGTGCGGCCCGGTGACCGGCTGGTGCTCTGCACCGACGGCCTGGTGGAGGTGCGCGGCCAGGACATCGGGGCAGGTCTCGCCGCCCTCTGCGCCTCCGCGGCCCACCCGGCCGCGTCGATGGACGACGCCTGCGACACGATCATCCGGGCCCTGAACCCCAGCGGCGGCCGGAAGGACGACGTCGCCCTGCTGATGGCCCGGCTCAACGGCATCCCCGACGGTGACGTCGCCGAGTGGCAACTGGCCCTGGACCCGCGCGAGGTGTCCCGGGCCCGCCGGCTCGTCCGTGGCAGGCTCCTGGACTGGGAGCTGCCGGACGCGGCCGAGGCAGCCGAGCTGATGGTCAGCGAGCTCGTCACCAACGCCGTGAAGCACGGCCGCACCCATCACATCGGCCTCCGGCTGGTCCGCACCGGCGCCCTGCTGTGCGAGGTCAGCGACGACGAGCCGGCCCCCGCCACACTCCTGGGCACCACCGCACAGGACGAGTCCGGCCGCGGACTGGTCGTGGTGAGCGGCCTCGCCAGGGAATGGGGCACGAGCGCCACGGCGCACGGCAAGACCGTCTGGTTCGAACTTGCGCTCCCCCGTCTCGCGCACCCCCAGTCGAACGCCCGGTGAAATGCCCCTTCACCAGGCCGCGGATCCGGTGCGGCCCCTTGCCCCGCGCCGCCGCGACCGGTAGTCCGGTGCGGGGCGAAAAGCCTCGGGACGGCCTGACTCGGGAGTGCGCATGGATGTGTCACAGGGATACCGCGAGGCGTGGGAGGGGTTCTGGTCGACGACCTCGGACACCCCCGGCGAGGCCATCTGGGACGCCGACCCCTCGCTGAGCGCCGTGCCGCACAGTGAGCGGCTCCTGCCGTACGCCGACGCCTCACTGCCCGTCGTGGACCTCGGCTGCGGAAACGGCACCCAGACCCGCTACCTCGCCACCCGCTTCCCCCGCGCCATCGGCGTCGACCTCTCGCACGCCGCCATCGGCCACGCCCGCCGGGCGGACCCCGACGGCGTCGCCGAGTTCGCCCAGCTGGACCTCGTGGACGGCGCAGCGGTGCGCGCCCTGCACGAGCGGACCGGCGATGTGAACGTCTACATGCGTGCGGTGATCCACCAGAGCGAACCCGAGGCCCGGCCGGCCGTGGCCGCTGCCGTGGCGACGCTGATCGGGCAGCGGGGCCGGGCGTTCGTCGCGGAGCTGACCCCGTCGTCCAAGACGGTGCTCCAGCAGGCCGCGCAGGGTCCGGACGGGCCGCCGGCGAAGCTGCGCCGGGTCTTCGAGCACGGGCTGAAGCCGGCGGGCGCCACCGATGAGGAGGTGCCGGACCTGCTGCGGGCGGCCGGACTGGCCACCCTGGACAGCGGCGACACGGTGCTCCCGCAGACCGAGTACCTGCCCGACGGAACCCGGATCGACCTGCCGGCGCGTTGGTTCGTCCTGGCCGCCGGCTGATCCGAGGACACCGGCCGGCCCCGACGGGGAACCCCGTCGGGGCCGTGCCGCCCCGGCGCACGTCAGCGCGCGGAGTCGTCCCGTACCAGGGCCATCAGCGCCCGCGCTCCCGGACTCATCGCCTGCGCGGCCGGAAGCACCATGACGCTCTCGTAGTACGGCTGGTCCGCCCCGTCGAGCGTGACCGCGACCAGCCCCCGGGCCTCGGGCTTGCGGGAGAAGTGGTGCGGCACCACCGCGATCCCCAGCCCCTCGTGCACCAGCTCCAGCAGGCTGTGCACGTCGTTGACCTCCAGCGCCACCGTGCGGCGCACCCGCGCCGCCGCGAACGCCTCGTCGGCCGCGCGGCGCGGGCCGAAGTCCGGATGGAAGTCGATGAACGCCTCGCCGGGCAGCTCGTCCCAGCCCGCCCGGTCCGCCGCCGCCAGCCGGTGGCCGGGGGCGCACAGCAGGACCATCGGTTCACGGGCCAGCGGGACCAGTTCGCCGCGCCACTCCACGGAGGACACCGTCGCCGCGAAGGCGATGTCCAGACGCCCGCCGGCCACCCCGTCCACCAGATTCGTCGTGCCCTCCTGGCGGAGCCGGATCTCCATGTGCGGGTGCGCGCGGTGGAAGGCGGCGAGCAGCCGCGGCAGGCTCACCCCGGCCACGCACTGCTCCACGCCCACCGACAGGGTGCCGCGCAGCAGCCCCCGTACGGCGTCGACGGCGTCCTTGGCCGCCCGCGCGCCCGCCAGCGTGCGCTCGGCCTCCACCAGCAGGGCGCGCCCGGCCTCGGTCAGCCGCACGCTTCGCGTGGTCCGGCTGAACAGCGGCGTCCGCAGCTCCTGCTCCAGGGCACGGACGGAGGCGGAGAGACCCGACTGGGACACCGCGACGCGCTCGGCGGCCCGGGTGAAATGCTGCTCCTGAGCGACGGCGACGAAATGTTCCAGCTGGCGCAACTCCATGATTGAGAAATATAGACGCTGAATCCAAGCGGAATCTCCTGTTGGACTACTGGATCGTTCTGCGCGAGCCTGGACCCCGCACGGCGTACCCGCACCTCGTCGTGAACCGGAACGAACGATCCCTCCCGTGGAGTCCCGCATGTACATCCCGTCCGCCGACCGCTACCAGGACATGCCCTACCGGCGCACCGGGCGCAGCGGTCTGAAGCTGCCCGCCCTCTCGCTCGGCCTGTGGCACAACTTCGGCGGTGACCGGACACCGGAGTCGCAGGGGCAGATCCTCCGCCGCGCGTTCGACCTCGGCATCACGCACTTCGACCTGGCGAACAACTACGGCCCGCCGCCCGGCTCCGCCGAGACGGCGATGGGCCGCGCGCTGGGCACGGACTTCGCCCGGCACCGGGACGAGATCATCGTCTCCACCAAGGCCGGCTACCTGATGTGGGACGGTCCGTACGGGGAGTGGGGCTCGCGCAAGAACCTCCTGTCCTCGCTGGACCAGAGCCTCACCCGCCTCGGCCTCGACTACGTCGACATCTTCTACTCCCACCGGCCCGACCCGGAGACCCCGCTCGAGGAGACGATGGGCGCCCTCCACTCGGCGGTGCAGCAGGGCAAGGCGCTCTACGTGGGCGTCTCCAACTACTCGGCCGAGCAGACCCGGGAGGCCGCCCGGATCCTGAAGGACCTCGGCACCCCGCTGCTCATCCACCAGCCGCGCTACTCGATGCTGGACCGCTGGGTCGAGGACGGTCTGCTGACGGCCCTGGACGAGCTGGGTGTCGGCTCCATCGCCTACTCGCCGCTGGAGCAGGGCATCCTCTCGGACCGCTACCTCCGCGGCATCCCGGAGGGCTCGCGGGCGGCGGGCAGCAGCCCCTTCCTGTCGGCCGCCGCGGTCACCCCCGAGCTGGTGGGCCGGCTGCGCGAGCTGGACCAGCTGGCATCCGAGCGCGGTCAGTCGCTGGCCCAGCTGGCACTGGCCTGGGTGCTGCGCGGCGGCCGGGTCACCTCCGCCGTGGTCGGGGCGAGCAGCGTGACCCAGCTGGAGAACAGCGTGGAGGCGATCCGTAACCTCGACTTCAGCGACAAGGAGCTCGCGAGGATCGAGAAGCTGCTGAAGGGCGCGAAGCGCCGCTGAGGCGAGGGAAGGCGCACGTACATGAAGATTCTGGTCGTAGGGGCAGGAGCCACCGGTGGCTACTTCGGAGCCCGTCTCGCGCAGGCGGGCAGGGACGTCACCTTCCTGGTCCGGCCGGGCCGCGCCGCCGCCCTCCGGGAGCGCGGCCTGCGCCTCACCGGGGTCGGGGAGACCGAGACCGTCACCCCGCGGCTCGTCACCGCTGACCAACTCTCCGGCCCCTACGACCTGGTGCTCCTCTCGGTGAAGTCCACGGCCCTGGAGCCGGCTCTCGACGACATCGCGCCGGCCGTCGGACCGGGGACCGCGATCGTGCCCCTCCTCAACGGCATGGCGCACCTGGCACGGCTCAACGAGCGGTTCGGCGACGAGGCGGTCCTGGGCGGCGTCGCCAAGATCATGAGCACGCTGAACGCCGAGGGCGACATCGTCCGCCTCGCCCCGCTCGCCGCGCTGGCGATCGGCGAGCAGCAGGGCGGGAGCTCCGCACGGGTCGAGGAGATCGCCGCCGTCCTCACCGACGCGGGCATCGACACCCAGCTGCCCAAGGACATCATCTCGGCCATGTGGAGCAAGTGGGTGCTCATCAGCACCCTGGCCGGGCTGACGTGCCTGATGCGCGGCACCACCGGCGACGTCGTGGCCGTACCCGGCGGGCGCGGCTTCGTCACCGCCCTGCTGGCCGAGTGCGCCGCCGTCGCGGCGGCCGCCGGCCACCCCGTGCGGGAGAAGGAACTCGCCGGTGTGTCCGCGATGCTCACCACGGAGGGCTCGGCGCTCACCGCCTCGCTGTTCCGCGATGTGAGCCAGGGCGCCCCGACCGAGGTCGAGCACGTCTTCGGTGACCTGGTGGACCGGGCGCGGCTCCTGTCCGTCGACACGCCGCTGCTCGATCTCGTCACGCTGAACCTGCGCGTCCACGGCCACCGCACCGCCTCCGCCGCCTGAGACTTGCGGGGCCGTACGCCAGGAGCCGCGGCCTTCAGTGGATTGGACCTCTGGAGGTCTCGGCGGCCCTGGCCTGCGCGTTCATCGGCGCGTACCGTGTGGCCGCATGAAGATCCTCGTCAGCGCCGACATGGAAGGCGCCACCGGTGTGACCTGGCCGGCGGACGTGCTTCCCGGCACGCCACAGTGGGAGCGGTGCCGCTCCCTGTTCACCTCGGACGTCAACGCGGCCGCCCTCGGCTTCTACGACGGCGGCGCCGACGAGGTGCTGATCAACGAGGCCCACTGGACCATGCGCAACCTGCTGCTGGAGCGGCTCGACGACCGGGTCCAGATGCTCACCGGCAAGCACAAGTCGCTGAGCATGGTGGAGGGCATCCAGCACGGTGACGTCGACGCCGTGGCCTTCGTCGGCTACCACACCGGCGCCGGCACGGAGGGCGTCCTGGCCCACACCTATCTGGCCAACTCCATCACCGGGGTCTGGCTGAACGGGACCAGGGCCAGCGAGGGACTCCTCAACGCCCATGTGGCCGCCGAGTACGGCGTCCCCGTCGTCCTCGTCACCGGCGACGATCTGACCTGCGTGGACGCCAAGGGGTACGCCCCCGACGCCCGCACGGTCGCCGTGAAGGACTATGTGTCGCGCTACGCGGCGGTCTGCCGCACCCCGGCCCGTACCGCCGCCGACATCCGTGCGGCGGCCAAGGAGGCGGTCGCGCTCGCCGGGCGGTACACGCCCGTCGACGGCGGCCCGTTCACCGTGGAGCTGGAGTTCGACGCCGAGCACCTGGCCGCGGCGGCAACGGTCGTGCCCGGCGTGGCGCCCTCCGGCGAGAGGCGTGTCGCGTACACGAGCGCGACGATGTACGAAGGTATCCGCACGTTCAAGGCGGTGACGACCATCGTGTCGTCCGCCGTGGAGGAGCAGTATGGCTGAGGCGAGCACCCCCCAGGACGGCGACGGCGTCGATGACCTCGCGCTCGACGAATCGGTGACGTTCACCTCCGAACTGATCCGCATCGACACCACCAACCGGGGCGGCGGCGACTGCCGCGAACGCCCGGCCGCCGAGTACGTCGCCGAGCGGCTCGCCGCCGCCGGGCTCGAACCGACGCTGCTGGAACGCACCCCCGGCCGCACCAACGTGGTCGCCCGCATCCCGGGCACCGACCCGGCCGCCGACGCGCTCCTGGTCCACGGTCACCTGGACGTGGTGCCCGCCGAGGCGGACGACTGGACCGTGCACCCCTTCTCGGGCGAGGTGCGCGACGGAGTCGTCTGGGGCCGCGGTGCCATCGACATGAAGAACATGGACGCGATGGTCCTGTCCGTCGTCCGGTTCTGGGCCAGGGCCGGTATCCGCCCCCGCCGCGACATCGTGATCGCCTACACCGCCGACGAGGAGGCCAGCGCCGACGACGGCTCCGGCTTCCTCGCCGATCAGCACGCGGCCCTCTTCGAGGGGTGTACGGAGGGCATCAGCGAGTCGGGCGCCTTCACCTTCCACGCCGGGCCGGCCATGCCGCTCTACCCCATCGCGGCCGGCGAGCGCGGCACCGGCTGGCTCAAGCTCACCGCCCACGGCAAGGCGGGCCACGGCTCCAAGGTCAACCACGCGAACGCGGTCAGCGCACTGGCCGCCGCCGTCGCCCGGATCGGTGAGCACGAGTGGCCGGTGCGCCTCACTCCGACGGTCCGCGCCGCACTCACCGAGATCGCCGCACTGCACGGCATCCACCCCGACCTCGACGCCCCCGGCTTCGACGTGGACGAACTCCTCGGCAAGATCGGACCGGCCGCCGAGCTCGTCGCGCCGACCGTCCGCAACAGCTCCAACCCGACGATGCTGGACGCCGGTTACAAGGTCAACGTGATCCCGGGCCACGCCACCGCCTACATCGACGGCCGGATGGTGCCCGGTGGCGAGGACGAGTTCCGCGCCACCCTGGACCGGCTCACCGGCCCCTCCGTCGACTGGGAGTTCCACCACCGCGAGGTGCCGCTCCAGGCACCGGTCGACTCGCCGACGTACGCCAAACTGCGCGCCGCCGTCGAGCGGTTCGACCCGGACGGGCATGTCGTGCCCTACAGCATGTCGGGCGGTACCGACGCCAAGCAGTTCTCCCGGCTCGGCATCACCGGATACGGCTTCTCGCCGCTGAAGCTGCCCGTCGGCTTCGACTACCAGGCCCTCTTCCACGGCGTGGACGAACGCGTCCCCGTCGAGGCCCTGCACTTCGGTGTCCGGGTCCTGGACCACTACCTGCGCACCGCCTGAACCACTCGGGGGAAACTCATCATGGAATCCACAGCGGCCTACGGAAGCTGGCCGTCGCCGATCGACGCCGCGCTCGCCGCCTCCCGCGACGGCCGCCCCGAGTACGTCGGAGCGGTCGGCGACGAGCTGTGGTGGACGGAGCCGCGCCCGGCCGAGGCCGGCCGCCGCGCCCTCGTCCGCCGGCTGGCCGACGGGACCACCACGGCGCTGCCCGCCCCGTGGAACGCCCGCAGCCGCGTCATCGAGTACGGCGGCCGGCCCTGGGCCGGCACCGAACGCGCCGAGGGCGGGCCGCTGATCGTCTTCGTCCACTTCGACGACCAGCGGCTGTACGCGTACGAGCCCGACGGCCCGCGCGCACCGTGGCCGCTCACCCCCGTCTCCGCCGTCGGTGGGGGACTGCGCTGGGCCGACCCGCGGCTGCACCCGGACCGGGGCGCGGCGGGCGAGGTCTGGTGCGTCCTTGAGGAGTTCACCGGCGAGGCGCCCACCGAGCTGCGCCGGGTGATCGCCGCCGTGCCGCTGGACGGATCGGCGGCCGGCGACCGGTCGGCGGTACGCGAACTCTCCGACGACCGGCACCGGTTCGTCACCGGCCCCGAGGTCTCGCCGGACGGGCGGCACGCGGCCTGGATCGCCTGGGACCACCCCCGCATGCCGTGGGACGGCACCGAGGTGATGCTCGCCGGTATCGGCGACGACGGCACCTTCCACGACGCCCGCACCTTCGTGGGCGGCCCGGAGGAATCCGTACCGCAGATCCACTGGACCGCGGACGGCCAGCTGCTGTTCGCCAGTGACCGCAGCGGGTGGTGGAACCTCTACCGCGCCGATCCGAACGGCTCCACCGTCGAACTCTGCCCGCGCGACGAGGAGTTCGCGGGGCCGCTGTGGAAGATCGGCCTCAACTGGTTCCGCCCGCTGGAGAACGGCCTGATCGCCGCGCTCCACGGCAAGGGGTCCACCACACTCGGCGTCCTCGACCCGGAGACGGGCGACCTCGTCGACATCGCAGGCCCCTGGACCGAATGGGCCGAGACCCTCGCCGTGCAGGGCAGCCGGGTCATCGGGATCGCGGCCGGCCCGCGCAGCGCGTACGAGATCGTGGAGCTGGACACGGCGACCGGGCACAGCCGCATCATCGGCGCACCCCACGAGGACGCGGTCGACCCGGCGTACTACCCCGAGCCCGTCGTCCGTACCTTCACCGGACCCGGCGGCCGCGAGATCCACGCCCAGGTCTACCCGCCGCACAGCCCCGACCGCACCGGCCCGGAAGGTGAGCTGCCGCCCTACGTGGTGTGGGCCCACGGCGGGCCGACCGGTCACGCCGCGCTCGTACTCGACCTGGAGATCGCCTACTTCACCTCGCGCGGCATCGGCGTCGCCGAGGTCAACTACGGCGGCTCCACCGGCTACGGCCGTTCCTACCGCAACCGGCTGCGCGAACAGTGGGGCATCGTCGACGTCGAGGACTGCGCCGCCGTCGCCGGGGCGCTCGCCGCCGAGGGCACCGCCGACCCGGACCGGCTCGCCGTCCGGGGCGGCAGCGCCGGCGGATGGACCACCGCCGCCTCCCTGACCGGCACGGACGTCTACGCCTGCGGCACGATCATCTACCCCATCCTCGACCTGACCGGCTGGGGCACCGACGAGACCCACGACTTCGAATCCCAGTACCTGGAGTCGCTCGTCGGCCCGCTCGCCGAGGTCCCCGACCGCTACCGCGAGCGGTCGCCGATCAGCCGCACCGACCGGCTCACCACACCCTTCCTGCTCCTCCAGGGCGAGGACGACCCGATCTGCCCGCCCGTGCAGTGCGAACGGTTCCTGGCCGCCGTCGAGGGACGCGGCATCCCGCACGCCTACCTCACCTACCCGGGCGAGGGGCACGGTTTCCGGCGCGCCGAGACCATGATCAGTGCGCTGGAGGCCGAACTCTCCCTGTACGCGCAGACCTTCGGCATCGACCGGACCGACGTGCCGCGGCTGGAGCTGGAGAAGTGACCCTCGCCCCCCTGACCCGTCCCGCCCGGCTGCGCGCGGGCGCCAGGGTCGCCGTCGTCTCGCCGAGCGGGCCCGTGCCCGCCGAACGGCTGGAGCCCGGTCTCGGCCTCCTGCGCGAGTGGGGTCTCGAACCGGTCGTCATGCCGCACGTGCTGGACGTGCACCCGGAGCTGGACTACCTCGCGGGCGCGGACGCCGTGCGGGCCCGCGACCTCCAGGACGCCTGGTGCGATCCCTCCGTCGACGCGGTGATCTGCGCGCGCGGCGGATACGGGGCGCACCGCATGGTCGACCTGGTGGACTGGGCGGCGATGCGCGCCGCCGGTCCCAAGGTGTTCGTCGGCTACAGCGACATCACCGTGCTCCACGAGGCGTTCGCCCTGCGGACGGGGCTCGCCACCCTGCACGGTCCCATGGTGGCGACGGAGACCTTCCAGAAGGACCCGCGGACCCAGGAGTCGCTGCGGGCCACGCTGTTCGAGCCGGAGACGGTGCTGACGCTGGGTCTCGAGGACGCGCGGGCCCTGGTGCCGGGCCGGGCGCGCGGTGTCACCTACGGCGGCTGCGTGAGTCTGCTCGCCGCCGACCTGGGCACCCCGCACGCCCGGACACCGGCCCGCGGCGGGCTGCTGGTCATCGAGGACACCACCGAGGACCCGTACCGGCTCGACCGCATCTTCACCCAGTTGCTGCGGGCCGGGGCCCTGGCCGGCGTGACCGGTGTGGCCTGCGGCTCCTGGGCGGGGTGCGAGCCGTACGCGGAGGTGCGGGCCGTACTCGCCGACCGGCTGGGGCCGTTGGGCGTTCCGGTCGTCGAGGAGCTCGGCTTCGGGCACGGGCCCACCGGGCTGACGATTCCGCTCGGCGTGCCCGCCTTGCTGGACGCTCCGGCGGACGGCGGACCGGCCACGCTCACGGTCGAGGGGCCCGCGCTGGTCTGAGCGCGCGGCCGGCGGCGCGGCCGGGGCCGGGCCGTGATGCGAAGAAGCTGAACAACTCTCAGGAAACGCTGTCCCGAGCGTTGACATCGCCATGACCTGTGTCACAGCATGAGCGCGGCCCAATACTTACCGGTCGGTAAGGTGTCCTCGGTGTGGAGGTCCTCGTGTCGCGTGCTGTCTCCGGTTCCCGCTTCCGTTCCCGGTCGAAGTCACTGTCCCGCAAACCGCTCGCCCTCGTCGCCGGAGCCGCGCTCGCCGCGCCCCTCGCACTCGCCGGCACCGCCCAGGCGGGAACAGCGGCCGCGGCGTCCGAATACACCGTCACCGCACTGAAGTTCACCGTGTCGGCGGGCGGGCGGTCCTGCACCGTGGACGCCGACCTCTACCGCCCGGCCGGGGCCGACGCCGCGCATCCGGTCCCCGCCGTCCTCGCCACCAACGGCTTCGGCGGCAGCAAGTCCGACGGCTCGACCGACGGCATCGGCAAGGCGTTCGCCTCGCGCGGCTACGCCGGACTCGTCTACTCCGGCCTGGGTTTCGGCAAGTCCGGCTGTCTCATCAGCCTCGACGACCCGCAGACCGACGGCAGGGCGGCCGCCGCCCTCGTCGACTTCCTCGGCGGGACCCGCGCAGCCGACGACGGCACGAAGGCCGACTTCGTCACCCAGGACGCCCCCGGTGACCCCACGGTCGGCATGATCGGCGGCTCGTACGGCGGAGCCATCCAGATGGCCACCGCGGCCGTCGACCCCCGCGTCGACGCCCTCGTCCCGCTCATCACCTGGAACGACCTCGCCTACGCGCTGGCCCCCAACAACGCCGGCCCGGCCACGGGTGTCTCGTCGGACACCCCGGGCGTCTTCAAGTGGCAGTGGACCAACGGCTTCTACCTGATGGGGGAGGGGCAGACGATCCTCAGCCCCAGCCTCGACCCGTCCCGCTTCGGCAGCCTCACCTGCCTCCACTTCGCCCCGCAGGCCTGCGACACCATCCGGCTGCTCAACTCCGGCCGCTACCCCGACGACAAGTCGGCCGCGATGCTCGACTACGCGCGCAGCGTCTCGCCCGTCTCCTATCTGAAGCGCGTCAAGGCGCCGACCCTCCTGATCCAGGGGCAGGCCGACAGCCTGTTCAACCTCAACGAGGCGACGGCCACGTACCGGACGCTCAAGGAGCAGGGCACCACCGCCAAGATGATCTGGCAGGCCTGGGGCCACAGCGGCGGCCAGGCGGAGGGCGAACTCGACCTGGCCCAGGGCAATCTGGAGAGCAGCTACGTCGGCGGGCGCATCCTCGCCTGGTTCGACCGCTACCTCCGCCACGAGACGAGGACCGACACCGGCCCCGAGTTCGCCTACTACCGCGACTGGCAGAGCGGCTACGGCACCGCGGCCGCCGTGCCCGGCCCGACCAGGAAGATGTACCTCTCCGGCGACGGCAAGCTCGTCGACAACCGCGCCAAGGTGGCCCGCGGCAGCCGCCAGTACACCAACTGGCTGGTGCCCACCAGTCATTCGGAGAGCTCCCTCGCGGGTCTCATCGGACTGCCCGACCCCAAGCCGTACGACACGAAGGGCACCTACCTCGGCTGGAGCAGCGACCCCCTGACCTCGGCCGTCGACGTCGTCGGCGCCCCGAAGGCCACCCTGAAGGTCGTCTCGCCGAAGACCGAGCGCGTGCAGAACAGCGGCGACGCCGCCGACAAGCTCGTGCTGTTCGCCAAGGTGTACGACGTGGCGCCGGACGGCTCCAGGACGCTGGTGAACCGGCTCGTCTCACCGGTCAGGGTGCCCGACGTGACCCGGCCCTTCACCGTGCAGCTGCCCGGCATCGTCCACCGGTACGAGACGGGGCACCGGCTCGAATTCGTGATCGCCGCCAGCGACACCGCCTACTTCGGCAACCGCGGCATCAAGCCGGTCACGGTCGTGAGCGCACCCGAGGACACCGGAGTGCTGGAGCTGCCGGTGGTCGGCGGTACGGCCGACTGACGCGGCACACCCCCCCGGGCCGTCACCCGAATGGCGGTACAGCACCGCCCCCCGGCCCCCGGATGGAGCCATCCTGGGGCTCCGGGGGCAGTGGTGCACCCGGTCGAGGGAAGGGGCCGCTTCATGAGCCCGAAGGATGTGTCGAGCGGTGGCAGGGGCAGTTCGGGCGCGTTCACACCGGCCCGCATCCTGGTCCTCGTCATCGCGGTCCTGTCGATCGTGTTCATCGCCGAGAACACCGACGAGGTCGAGGTCCGCCTCATCGTCCCGCTCGTGACCGCGCCGCTCTACGTGTGGCTGATCGTGATGTTCCTGGCCGGGATGGCGTGCGGAGCGTACGTCTTCCGCAGGCGGACCAAGTGACCTGCCCGGCGCCTCCCGGAACCGTGTGAGAGCGGGATCGGCCGCCCTGTCGTTTCGTCCGTTCGGCCTGGGCCTCTTCGAGGCTCAGGCCGCTTCGGCGGTCTGCGCCTCCAGCGCCGCGAACAGCCAGTCGTGTGCGGAGCCCGGCGTCGGCTCGGGCCGGCCGCCGGGCGGGGTGATCACCTCGGTGACCAGTTCCCAGTACCGGTCGATCCGCGGATCGTCGGCGAGCTGGCCGGCCAGCAGCCGGCGGAAGCCGGGGGTGTCACGGCCGCCGTACGCGCTCGCGTACGCGTCCACGAAGCTGTCCAGCTCCTCGCCGGGAACCGGCTCCAAGCCCTGGCGCAACGGGGCGCCCGCCAGTTCGTAGGCCTGGGCGAGGCCCGCGTACAGCACGGCGGGACCGCGGGACCCCGGGGCCTTGTGCGCCTCGGGCTGGCACGGTCCGGAGCCCGTGCACGGCTGGGTCACGAGCGCGTACAGCCGGGCGAAGGCCAGCACCTGGGCCGGTGCCGGGTCGCCGGGCGGCTGGGGCACCGCCGCCTCCAGGAACGCGGCCGTCGCCCGGGCCGGCATCCGCGGCGGCAGCCAGGCCCGCCAGAACCGGGCCAGCGCAGCGGTGTCCGGCGGGGCGCCCACCGCCCCGATCAGGCGCAACCGGTCGGCCCGGTCCCCGGGCGGGCACTCCAGCACCAGCCGCAGCCCGGCCTCCCGCCAGCGCAGGGCCGCGAGCTCCGAGCCCACTTCGCGCAGCTGCCCCGCGACGGCGTCCTCCAGCACGCGGTCCGCCGCGTCCTCCTCGTCCAGGACGCGCCGCACCTCGCGCACCGGCAGGCCGAGAGCGCGCAGGGAGCGGAGAAGGCGCAGCCGGCCGAGCGCGTCGGGGCCGTAGCGGCGGTGTCCGCCCGCGCTGCGGGCGGCCTCCGGCAGCAGGCCCCGGTCGGAGTAGAAACGGACGGTCTTGACGGTGAGGCCGGCGCGCTCCGCGAGCTCGCCGATGCTGCACAGTCCGTCGTGCGACAGGAACACTTGAACCTCCCTCCGGGGGAGCTTCTACCGTACCGGCGAGGGCGGCCGGAGCGTGTGACCGGTCCGCCGACCACGGATCGCGGAGGAGCGGACCATGACCGAATTCGTCCTGGTGGCAGGGATGTTCACCGGTGCACACGTGTGGGAGGAGACCGCCGCACACCTGGTCTCGGCGGGCGCCGGGGTGCACACGGTGAACCTGGCCGGTCTCGACGGGCGCCCGGGCGACGCCGTCGGCCTGGAGACGCACATCGAGGACGTGCTCGCGGTGATCGACTCGGTGGGCGCCGGGCCCGGCCGGGACGGGGGAATCGTCCTGGTCGCCCACGGCTACGGCACCTACCCGGTGCTGGGCGCCGCCGACCGGCGCGCGGAGCGCATCGGCCGGATCGTCTGCGTGGACACGGGCCCGGGCCAGGACGGGGTGCCGGCCCTGGCCACCGTGCCGGACCCGGCCCTGCGCGAGGAACTGGTCGCCCGGGCCGGTGCGGAAGGCGCTGGCGGGGACCTGGATCCTCCGGCCCGCGACGCGTGGCAGCGCTGGGGCAGCACCGCGGGCATCCCCGAAGCGGCGCTGGACCGGCTCACCGGCCTGGCCTCCCCGCAACCCCTGGGCACCCTCCTCCAGCCGCTGCGGCTGACCGGGGCGGTCGGCGCACTGCCCGTCACCGGGGTGCTGTGCGACGCGAACGGTTCGAGCATCGCGATGGTCCAGCAGCGGGTCGACTTCGGTGACCCGGCTCTGGTTCCGCTGGCAGGCCCCCTGGTGTCGTTCTTCGATCTCCCCACCGGACACTGGCCGATGCTGTCCCTTCCGGCCGAGCTCGCCGACGTACTGCTGCGGGCCGCCGCGGGCGAGGGACACCACCTCGTGCCGCCCGGCTCCGCCGAACCGCCCACCCACCTGCGGCCGTTCGTGCTGGACGTGCCGCAACTCCCGTCCGAGCGGCACGGGAACGTCGACCTCTGTCTGCCGGGCGCCGACGGCCCCCGGCCGGCCGTGGTGTTCGTGCACGGCGGACCGGTGCCCGCCGGGGTCGAGCCGACCCCGCGGGACTGGCCGCTCCTCCAGGGGTACGCCCGGTACGCGGCCTCGGAGGGGGCGGTCGGTGTGACACTCGATCACCGGCTGCACGACATGGCCGGCTATCCGCGGGCCGCCGCCGACGTGGCCGCGGCGGTGGAGCTGGTCCGGGCCGATCCACGGGTGGACCCGGACCGGATCGCGCTCTGGTTCTTCTCGGGCGGCGGCCTGCTGGCGGCGCACTGGCTGCGGGAGCCCCCGGCCTGGCTGCGCTGCCTGGCGGCCTCCTACCCGGTCCTGGTCCCGCTCCCCGCCTGGGGACCGGTGGACGCCAGGTTCCGCCCGGAGGAGGCGGTGGCGGGAGCGGGCACGCTGCCGCTGGTCATCACCCGGGTGGGGCGCGAGATGCCCGGGATCGCGGCCACGGTCGAGGAGTTCCTGACCGCGGCCACGAAGTACGGGGCGGACGCCGAGGTGATCGATGTACCGAACGGCCGTCACACCTTCGACGCCCTCGACCGGACGGAGGAGTCACGCGAGGCCGTGCGCCGCGCGATGCGCTCGGTGCTGGGACACCTGACGGGCTGAGCGCGCACCGGTGACCGAGGCGGTCCCGCGGTCACCGGGCCCTGCCCGTAGGCTCGTTGGTCATGCGTATGACGAGACCCGCACCCCGCACCCGGCGCCGTCTGGCGGCCGCCGCCGTCCTGGCCGCCGTGTTCGCCGCCGGCTGGTACCTGGGGCAGCCCGTCACTCCCGCACAGTGCGAGCGGGAGGCGGCGCGGGTGCGGTACAGCGATCACCTGGCGGCCGACCGGTTCACGGCCTGCGCGGACCGGCCGCGCCTGCGGGCCTGGTTCGCGGGCGACTGGCGTGGCTGAGGGACGCATACGTGGGCCGGACCGTCCGACGACGGTCCGGCCCACGTACGGGTACCCGGATCAGGGATTCCGGCGCAGCGCCACCACGTCGATCTCCACCAGGATGCCCATCAGCTCGGAGCCCACCGTGGTGCGCACCGGGCGCGGGTCACCGAAGTGTTCCCGGTAGACCTGATCGAAGCCCGCGAAGTCACGGTGCACGTCCTGGAGATGGACGGTCGCCTTCACCACGTCGTCGAGCGTCAGCCCGTCCGTGGCGAGCAGGGCGCTCACGTTCGCGAGGACCTGGCGGGTCTGCTCCTCGATGGTGTCGCCCAGCGCGCCCGTGACCGGGTCCTGCGGGCCGAACCCGGAGGTGAAGAGGTACGGACCCGCCGCGATGCCCTGGCTGTACCCGCCGATCGGCGCGGGCGCGCCGGCCGTCGTGACGGCGCGGCGTCCGGGGCGGAGGTGGTCCGTCGTCACTTGGTCAGGTCTCCTTCGCGTGCGTTGACCTCCGCGTAGTGGCGGAGCTTGTCCTCGTCGACGGTGACGCCGAGACCCGGTCCGTCCGGCACCCGCAGGCTGCCGCCCGCCAGGGTGAGCGGCTCGATGATGTCGTCCGCGTGCAGGTAGTACATGGAGTCGATGGCACGCGACAGCACCGGGGTGCTGGCGACGACCGCGAGGTGTGCGGCGGTCGCGATGCCCAGCTCGCCGCCGCTGTGCAGGTTCATGCCGAGGCCGAACGTCTCGCAGTGCGCGGCCAGCGCCTTCGTCGCCGCGATGCCGCCCCACTTGTAGACGTCACCGTGGATCACGTCGACCGCGTTGAGGCGCATCGCGGGCGCGAAATCCTCGAAGCGGACCACACACATATTGGTGCACAGCGGGATACGTACCTTCTGGCGGACCTGGCTCATCCCCTCGATCCCCACGCACGGGTCCTCCAGGTACTCCAGGTCCAGCTCCTCCAGGGCGATGCCGGCACGTATCGAGTCCGGCACCGACCAGGCGGCGTTCGGGTCGACGCGCAGATTCACCTCGGGCAGCGCGGTCCGTACCGCCCGCAGGATCGCGACGTCGCCCTGGACGTCCTTGGTGCCCTTGAGCTTCACGGCGGTGAACCCGCCCTCGGCCACCACCCGCACGGTGTGCTCGGCGAGCGCCCCCGGCAGGTCGCCCGCGGCGGCACCCGGTGCGTCGGCGCGGGTGATCAGCGCGGTCAGCGGCACCTCGTCGCGGACCGGGCCACCCAGCAGATCGGTCACCGACTGCCCGGTGGCCTTGCCCATGGCGTCCCAGCAGGCGACATCGATCGCGGCCAGGGCGGCGTAACCGAGGTACCCGTAGAAGAACGGCACCATGTGGTGGCGGCGGTGGAAGGACTCCAGGGCGAACGGGCTGGTGCCGATCAGGTCCTCGGCGAGGTCACGCACGATCGCGGCGACCGGCCGACCCCACATCGTCTCGCCCCAGCCCTCCACCCCGGAGTCCGTCCTGATACGCACCACGGTGCGCGTCTCCCCGGTCTTCGTCTCGAAGGAGCTGGTGAAGGGGTTGACCAGCGGCAGATTGACGACGTGGACGTCGACCTCGGTGATCTTCATGAACGGTTCCTTACGTGTGAAATCTGGGGGGACGGTCACGCGAGGGGGCGCGACGCGGCGTCGAAGGCCAGGACGGCGCGGGCGAGGCCCCGGGCGCGCCGGTCGAGCAGGCGCTCACCGTGCGCTGCGTCGGCGCCGGCAGCGTCGTCGGTGGCGCCGCCCACCCGCTCCCACTCGCCGTGCCGCTCCACGGTCAGCCCGGGATACGGCGGCTTGTCGAACAGGGGCGGCGGCTCGACCGGTGCGTGCCGGGCCCGCTCGGTGCGTACCAGGGCCGGCTGCGCGGCCAGCATCAGCGAGGTCTCGAACCAGCCGGCGTGCCCGGGCACCAGCTCGGCATGCCGCTCGTCCGCCGCGTCCGCCTCGGCGTCGGCCCCGGGCTCACCGGTGTCCGTGAGCGTCCAGTACGAGCAAGCGGCCGCCGTCACCTCGGCGCGCAGAGCGAACCGCTTGACCGCGAGCCGCATGATCTCGTCGTTGCCGCCGTGCCCGTTGACGACGAGCACCCGGCGGTAGCCACAGGCGGCCAGCGAGTCCAGGAGCTCGTCCAGGACCATGCCGAGGACCGGCGCGGACAGGGTCAGCGCCGCGGCGAACAGATGGTGCGGGCTGTGCCCGTACGGCAGCGTCGGCAGCCGGACGAGGCCGGGCACGTCCTCACCGGCGGCGGCCCGCTCCTCCAGCAGGGCCAGGGCCCGGGAGACGACGGCGTCGGCGAGCATCGTGTCCGTGCCCATCGGCAGGTGCTCGGCGTGCTGCTCCTGCGAACCGATCGGCAGCACGGCGATCGAGCCGGCGGCCGCGGCCCGCGTCTCGCGCCAGGTGGCCTCGGTCAGATTGCGGTGGGTCATGCCGCTGTCTCCCCGGTCCGGGGGCATGACAGAGTCGGCGCATGGCGCATGAACGTATTCCTTTGCGGTTGGTACCCGATCCGCAGCCGGACGAGCCGGCCGGGCGGGGCGTCGGTGTGCTGGGCGCCGTCGAGGTGCTGCCCGGACTGGTGCGTGCCGCGCTGCTCACCCGCGCCGGAGCCGTCCGTGAGCGGACGCAGGCCCGCTTCGACGCGGGCAGCGCCGACCCGGCCGCCGTCGACGCGGCGCTGCGGGAGGCGGCCGCGGTGTTCGCCGGCCAGGACCTGCTCGGCGTCGGTGTGGCCGCGGCCGGTGTGGTGGACCCGGTGGCGGGCCGGATCATCGAGGTGAACGACGCCCCGGCGCTGCGCGGCTACCCGGTCGCCGACCGGCTCGCGGAGCTGGCCGGTGCGCCCGTGCGGATCGAGCACCGGGCCCGGGTGCAGGTGCTCGGCGACCGCTGGTTCGGCGCGGGACGCGGCCGTCGCTCGTTCGCCTCCGTCGCGACCGGTGAGGTGCTCGGCGTCGGCATCCTGTACGAGGGTGAGGTGCTGGCCCCGGCTGGTGGCCGCAGCGGCGCCCATATGACGGTCACCGCGAGCGGCGAGCTCTGCACCTGCGGCCGGCGCGGCTGCTGGAAGACCGTGGCGACGACCCGCTGGCTGCGCGAGCGCGCCGCCGAACAGGGCTTCGCCCCCGAGGCGGCGACGCTCGCGGCCCTGACGGCTGCAGGCACCCCGGCCGCCGCCGGTCTCGTCGCGCGGTACGCGGAGAACCTGGTGCTCGGCCTGGCCACCGTCCAGCAGCTCTTCGCGTGCGGACTGTTCGTGCTGCACGGTGAGGCACTGGACGGCGGTGAGCCGTTCCGGGCCCTGGTCGAGTCCCGGCTGCGCGCCGATGTGCTCGGCGGCGGCGAGGTCCCCACCGTGGTCCTCGGCGAGCCGGCGGACACCGGCGCGCTGCTGGGAGCGGCGGGCCTGGTCCTGTCGGGGCCCCGGCCCTAGGGCGTGTTTCGGGAGTCCCGTCTGCTCGGCGACGCCTGGCAGGCACGCTCGCACCGCGCTCATGCCGGGACGCTCCCCAGGATCCGGCGGCCGGGGTCCGGCACCGGCACGGCGTCCAGCAGCCGCCGGGTGTACGGGTCCTCGGGCGCGGTGAACACCTGGTCGGCGGTGCCCGACTCGACGATGCGGCCCTGGCGCATCACGGCCACCCGGTCGGCGATCCGGCGGACGACGGCCAGGTTGTGCGAGATGAAGAAGTAGGTCAGGCCGAGCCGGTCCTGGAGCTCTGCGAGCAGGTCGAGGACGCGGGCCTGCACGGACACGTCGAGCGCGCTCGTCGGCTCGTCGAGCACGACCAGCCGCGGCTCCAGGGCCAGGGCCCGTGCGATGGAGATGCGCTGGCGCTGCCCGCCGGAGAACTCGTGCGGATACCGGTCCAGGATGCTCTCGTCCAGACCGACGGAGTCCAGCAGTTCGCCGGCCCGCTCCCGCACCTTCGCCCGGCCGCGCCGCCCGCGCGCCCACTCCTCGTGGGTGACGAGCGGCTCCCCGACGATGTCGGCGATCCGCAGCCGTGGGTTCATGCTGGAGTAAGGGTCCTGGAGCACGACCTGCATCTGCCGGCGCAGCGGCCGCAGTTCGGCGCCCTTCAGGGCCAGCAGGTCGGTGCCGTCGAACCGGACGCTGCCCGCGGTGGGTTCGAGCAGCCGCAGCAGCAGCCGGGTCAGTGTGGTCTTGCCGCAGCCGGACTCGCCGACCAGGGCGAAGGTCTCGCCCTCCATCACGGACAGGGAGACGTCGTCGACGGCGACGCTCGGCGGGCGGCCGGGGAACTCCTTGCGCAGGCCGTCGATCTCCAGCAGCGGTTTCGTGGTCATGCGACGGGCTCCAGTCGGGGAGTGGCGGCCAGCAGATCGCGGGTGTACGGGGCTGCGGGGCGGGTGAAGACCTGCTCGACACCGCCGGTCTCGACGACCTCGCCGTGCCGCATGACGACGACCCGGTCGGCGGTCTCGGCGACGACGCCCAGGTCGTGGGTGATCAGCAGGACGGCCATGCCGTGGCGTCGCTGGAGGCCCACCAGGAGCTCCAGGATCTGCCGCTGCACGGTCACGTCCAGGGCCGTGGTGGGTTCGTCGGCGATCAGGACGCGGGGCCGGGCCACGAGCGCGGAGGCGATCATGACGCGCTGGCGCAGGCCGCCGGACAGCTCGTGCGGGTACTGGCCGTAGCGCCGTTCCGGGTCGGGGATGCCGACCTCGTCCAGTGCGGTCAGCGCCGCCCGGCGGGCCTCGGCGCGGGAGTGGCCGCCGTGCAGCCGAAGCACCTCGGACACCTGGTCGCCCACCCGCTGCAAGGGGTCGAGGCTGGTCATCGGGTCCTGGAAGACCATGGAGATCTGCCCCCCGCGGACCTTGCGCAACTCCTTCTCGCGCAGGGCGAGTACGTCGCCGCCGTCGAGCAGTACCTGCCCGCCGGCGTACACGCACGGAGGCTCGGGGTTGAGGCGCAGCGCGGACAGCGCGGTGGCCGACTTGCCGCTGCCGGACTCGCCGACGACGGCGAGGGTCTCGCCGGCGTGCACCGCGAAGCTCACCCCGCGCACCGCGTGCACGGTCGAGGCGGCGAGGGCGAAGTCGACGCGCAGGTCCCGGAATTCGAGGACGGGTACGGACGGAGGGGTCTGTGCGGAGTCGGTCATCGGCGGTACGCCTTCGGGTCCGCGACGTCGCGCAGCGCGTCGCCCAGGATGTTGATGGACAGCGAGGTGAGCATGAGCGCGATGCCGGGGAAGACGGCGATCCACCAGGACGTGCCGAGGTAGAGCTGCCCGTCGGAGAGCATGCCGCCCCAGGTCACCGTCTCCTTCGGGACGCCGAGGCCCAGATAGCTCAGGGACGCCTCGGCGACGATGGCCGACGCGATGTGCAGGGTGCCGATCGTGGCCAGCGGGGCCATCACGTTGGGCAGCAGGTGCCTGCGCATGATCGCCATGTCGCCGACGCCGATCGCTCGGGCCTCGGTGATGAAGTCGCGGGTGCGCAGCGACAGCACCTCGGAGCGCACCACTCGGGCGTACGACACCCAGCCGGTGATGCCGATCACGAGGATGACGTAGCCGAGTCCCGAGCCGACGAAGCCGACGACGGCGAGCGCCAGCAGGATCGCGGGAAAGGCGAGCTGGACGTCCGCGACCCGCATGACGACGCGGTCGGTCCAGCCGCCGAGGTACCCGGAGGCCAGGCCCGCGATCGTCCCGATGACCCCGGCGAGCAGGGCCGCCCCGGCGCCGACGAGCAGCGAGACCCGGGTGCCGTAGACCACCCGGGAGAGCAGGTCGCGGCCGAGCTGGTCGGTGCCCAGGAGGTGGTCCGCACTGCCGCCGGACTGCCAGGCGGGGGGCTGGAGCCGGCCGAGGAGGTTCTGGGCGGCCGGGTCGGCGGGAGCGATCAGGGGCGCGAACAGGGCGCACACGATGATCAGCAGGAGGAAGAGGAGTGCGATCGCGGCCAGCCGGTTGCGCAGCAGCGAGCGCAGCACGGACGGCTGGGACGGTGCGGGGGCGGTTGCGGCGGTGGCCGCGGGGGCGGTGGTGATGGTCATCGGGAGTTCCTCACCCTCGGGTCGAGGAGGCCGTAGGACAGGTCCACGAGCAGGTTCACCGCGACGAACGTGGCGGCGAACAGCAGCACGGTGCCCTGTACCAGGGGGAAGTCGCGGTTGGCGATGGCCTGCACGGTCAGCTGGCCGACGCCCGGCCAGGAGAAGACCTGCTCGGTGAGGATCGCGCCGCCGAGCAGGCTGCCGACCTCCAGACCGACGACCGTCACCACGGGCAGCGACGCGTTGCGCAGGCCGTGCCGCAGCACCGTGCGCACCGGGCCGAGACCGCGGGCGCGGGCCGTGCGGATGTGGTCGGAGCCGAGCACATCGATCAATGAGGACCGCAGCAGCCGCGCGACGACGGCGACCGAGTAGACGGCCAGTGTGATCGACGGCAGGACGAGGTGGGCGAACGTGCCGTAACCGGAGGCCGGGAGCGCGTGCAGACCCACGGCGAACACCAGGATGAGCAGGATGCCCACCCAGAAGGCGGGCGTCGACTGGCCGATCAGCACGGCGGTGATGACACCGCGGTCCGCGGCCTTGCCGCGGCGCATCGCCGCGATCGTGCCCGCGGGCAGCGCGATCACCAGCGTCACCACGAGGGCGCCGGCCGCGAGCAGCAGGGTGGCCGGGATGCGGTCGGCGAGGACCGAGCGGACCGGCTGGTTGTAGAAGAGGGAGTTGCCGAAGTCGAAGCGCGGCAGGCCCCACAGGTAGTCCAGGTACTGCGTGACGAGCGGCCGGTCCAGGCCGAGGCTGTGCCGGAGCACCGTCTCCTGCTGGGCGGTGGCGTCCGGCGGCAGCATCACCTTCACCGGGTCGCCGGACAGGCGGACCAGGAAGAATGCGACGGTCGCCGTGCACAGCAGGACCAGCAGCGCGGTGCCCAGCCGCGCGGCGGCGGGCCGCAGCACGGTCCAGGCACGGCCGGGACCGGTGACGGAGGTGGCGGGCGCGGCGGGGGCGGTCAGGGTCCGGCTCATCACAGGGCCACCTTCGCGCTCGCCATGTCCAGCACTCCTGCCGCGCCGGGTGTCCAGCTCGGCCGGGTGTTGTGCACGTAGATGTTGTCGATCTGGTAGAGGGGCACGAACGGCGCCTCGTCCTTGATCAGTTGCTGGAGCTCGGAGAAGGCGCGGCGGCGCACGGCCGGGTCCACCGACAGCTCCTCGCGGTCCACGAGCTGGTCGGCGCGCTTGTGGTGCCAGCGGCTCTGCCGCCGGTCGCTGCGCACGTTCGACTGGAGCATGCTCTCGCCGTCCATGGTCCAGACGGTGGACGCGGCCAGGTACATCGGGCCGAGCGCACCGTGGTTGGAAGAGGTCAGGCGCTGGGAGTACGTGCCCGGGTCGAGCAGGTTCACCTTGGCGCGGATACCGGCCCGGGCCAGCAGGCCCGAGATCGCCTCGGCGACGTTCGCGTCCAGGTTGGACGCGGTGATCGACGTGGTGATGCCGTCGGGATGTCCGGCGTCGGCAAGGAGCGCGCGGGCCTTGGCGAGCGAACGCTGATACGGCTTCACGGAGGCGTCGAATCCGAAGGCGCCGCGCGGGATCATCGCCGGGACCTCGGTGGCGTTGCCGCCGAGCACCGCCTTGATGAGCAGTGGCACGTCGACGGCGTGGTTGAGCGCCTGCCGTACCCGCCGGTCGCGCAACGGCCCTTCGGTCAGGGTGTCGAGGGACAGGTACGAGGTGCGGATACCGGTGTGGTGGTCGATCCGCACGCCCGGGTATCCGGCCAGCTGCTCGGCGGCGTCCGGGGTCATGCCCGCCACGATGTCGACACCGCCGCTCTGCAAAGCGGCCAGCGCGGACGAGGAGTTGGGGGCGGGCACGAAGACGAGCTCGTCGACGTGCGGGCGGCCCTGCCAGTGGTGGTCGTAGGCGGCGAGGCGCAGTTCGTGGTCGCGCTGCCAGCGCCGGAACGTGAACGGGCCGGTGCCCACCGGGTGCGCGGCGAAGCCCTCGTCCCCGACCTTCGCCAGATAGCGCGGAGGCACCACCACGCCGCCGAACAGGGACAGTTTCGCGGGCAGGATCGGGTCGTGCACCGAGGTGCGGACGTCCACCGTGTACCGGTCGACGACGCTGACCGACTCGACGTAACGCAGCTCCACGATGGGCGACTTGGTGGCGGGGTCGAGCAGCCGCTCGATGCTGAACCGGACCGCCTCGGCATCGCACGGCTCGCCGTTGTGGAAGGTGACGCCGCGGCGCAGTTCGAACCGCCACACCTTCGGCTCGACGGCCTTCCAGGACAGGGCGATCCGCGGCTGGAGGGAGTTGTCGCGGCCCCGCGTGGTGAGCGTGTCGAACATGTTGATCAGGGCGTTCATCGACGTCATGTCGCCCTGTTTGTGCGGGTCCATCGTCTTGGGATCCCCGGTCTGGGAGACCCGCAGTACGTTGCCGGCGGAGGCCGCCGACGGGGCTCCGCACCCGGTCAGCAGGGCCGGGGCGGCGAGGGCGGGCACCGCGAGGCCACCCAGGCGCAGGGCCGAACGGCGGGAGTACCCGACGCGCGGGCCGCCTCCCCCTTCACATATTCGTTCCATTGGACAACACGCTCGTTCCGGTGAATGGAATGCAGTTCGGGTAAGGTAGGCCACATGGGGAAACCGGTCAACAGTCGTTCGCAGAAGCAGGCCTCCGCCGCAGCGCCCATCGGCGCCTCCGGAGGCCCGGGAGGGGACGCCGCGCCGCCCGTTCCCGGACCGGTCGACAAGGCGATGGAGGTCCTGGCGGCTCTCGCCGGGGCGGGTGCGCCGCACCGCCTCGCCGACCTCGCCCGCCGGACGGGCCTCGCCAAGCCCACCGTGCACCGGCTGCTGCGCTCGCTCGCCGCGACGGGGTACGCGGAAGCGGCGTCGGGCGGCAGCTACCGGCCGGGTCCCCGGCTCCTCGGGCTCGCCGCGGGCGCGCTCGCCGACGATGCCGCGATGCGCAGGGTCGGCCCGGTCCTGGACGAACTCCGCGTACGCACCGGCCTGTTCGCCTCGTACGCGGTGCGCGACGACCGCACCGTCATCCACCTGGACGTCCGCGCGCCCGCCCAGGGCCTCGGGCTCGACCTGGCCCCCGGCTTCCATGAACCGGTGACCGCGGGCGCGGCGGGCCTCGCCCTGCTGGCCGCCCTGCCGCCCGAGGAGAGCGAGCCGCTGTCGGCAGGACCCGACGGCACACCCGCCGATGACGCGACGCGCGCGGCCCTGACCGCCGCGGCCCGTGACGGCTACGCCTTCGACGGCACGGACGCCTGGCTCGACCGGCGCGCGCTCGCCGCCCCGGTGCGCGACGCGACGGGCCGCGCGGTCGGCGCCGTCGTGCTGACCGGCCTCGCCTTCACGCTCGACGAGGCCGCGGCACAGCTGTACGGACCGATGGTGCGCTCCGCCGCGGCCGCGGTGTCGGCGAGCCTGGCCGCGCAGCCCGGCGCCCGGCTCGGACTGGTCGCCGGCGACGGCGCCCCATGGGGCACAGGCGGAGCCGAGGCGGCCGGGGCGGGGGAGGCGCGATGAGCGCCGAAAGCCCGCGGACAACCTCCGCCGCCGCCCGTCGCCGCCTGCTGGAGGACGGCCGGGCGTCCGGCCTCTACTCGGGCGCCGCCTGGTCGCTGGGCGACGCGGCAGGACCGTACGACCGAGGCTGGACCGGCACCCGCGCACTCGAAGGGCCGGCGCTGGACGGCCACGACCTGTGGGACCTCGCGTCCGTGACGAAGCCGATCGTCGGTCTGGTCGTCATGGCACTCGTCGACCGGGGCGTCCTCGGTCTCGACGACACGGTGGCCCACCACCTGCCCCGCTACTCGGACAGTCCGCACGCCGCCCGCACGGTCGCCCAGCTCCTCGACCACACCGCGGGCCTGCCCGGCGGCGTCCCGCTCTACCGGGACCACCCCACGCGCGCGTCACTGCTCCGGGCGCTCGGCCCGCTGCCGCGCAACGCCGAGCCCGGCACACGAGTGACGTACTCCTCCCAGGGGTTCATGCTGCTCGGCCTCATCGCCGAACAGGCCGCGGGCCAGGGCCTGGAGCAGCTGATGGCCGACCTCGTCGGCGCGCCCCTCGGCCTGACCGGCACCGGTTTCCGCCCCGGACCGGCCGACCGGAGCCGCGCGGTGGCCACCGAGGATTGCCCGTGGCGCGGCCGGACCGTCGTCGGCGAGGTGCACGACGAGAACGCCGTGGTCCTCGGCGGAGTCGCCGGGCACGCCGGCCTCTTCTCCACCCTCACCGACCTGGAGCTCCTGGCCCGCTGCCTGCTCGACGGGGGCGCACCGCTCCTGGAGCCGGACACCCTCACCCTGATGACGACACCCCGCACGGACCACCTCAACCTGCGCCGGACACTGGCCTGGCAGGGACAGGACCCGGTCGGCTCACCGGTGGGCGACACCTTCGGCCCGGCCTCGTACGGCCACACGGGCTTCACCGGCACCAGCCTGTGGATCGACCCCGAGGCCGGCCGCTACGCGATCCTGCTCACCAACCGGGTCCACCCCAGCCGCGAGGAGCGCGGATTCGTGGCGCTGCGGCGGGAGTTCCACACGATCGGAGGGTGACGGACGGATTCCTCTCCTGCGGATGAGGCGGCCCCCTGCGCCGGGGGCCGCCTCATCCACCGTGGGCTACTGCTACTGCTACTGCTACTGCTGCTGAGCCGGCCAGTCCGCGAACCGGGCGCCGCCGACACGGGCGCCGGGGCCGGGGAGGCGTGGAGACGGAACCACGGGTGCCCGGCCGGTCCGGGTGGCTCCGTCAGCCGAACTGGCCGGGCTGGTAGCTCCCGGCGGGCTGCTGGTTGATCACGTTGATGCGGTTGTAGGCGTTGATGACGGCGATCAGCGAAATCAGCGCGACGAGCTGGTCCTCGTCATAGTGCTTGGCGGCGTTCGCCCAGGCCTCAGCCGTGACGCCACCAGAGGCATCGGCGATCCTGGTGCCCTGCTCCGCCAGCTCCAGGGCCGCACGCTCGGCCTCGGTGAAGACGGTGGCCTCCCGCCAGGCGGCGACCATGTTGAGGCGCGCCGGTGTCTCCCCGGCGGCGGTGGCGTCCTTGGTGTGCATGTCGGTGCAGAAGCCGCAGCCGTTGATCTGGCTGGCGCGGATCTTCACCAGTTCCTGGGTCACGGACGGCAGGCCCGAATCCGAAACGATCTTGCCCGCCGAGTTGATGTGCTTCAGCACCTTGCCCGCGAGGGGATTCCCGAAGTAGTCGAGACGCGATTCCATGGTCTTCTCCTGGCCGAGTTGCAGATACGCACTACTGACAGCGCGGGCCGCGGAAATGTGACAGGGGCCCGCGGCCGGTGCCGCGCATGCCGTCGTCGTCGCCGTCGGAGAGGGAGCCGGCCGACGCCGGCCTGTGGTTCCCGCCGTGACCGGAGGCGGCTGTGTCCCGGTCGGGAGCGAGCCAGGGTGACGGCCCTCATGACACGTGTCCGTGCGGCACGTGTCCGGACACGTCAAGCGGTCAAGGAGGCGGCGTAGGGCGCCAGCTTGGCGGGGTTCATCACCCACATGATCCGGTCGATCCCCTCTGCCGACACATCGAGGGAGAGCAGGGCCACGGGCTCCCCGCCGACCGAGACGAGAGCGGCCTGCTGCCCGTTGGCCTCGACCCACCGCACCTGCGCCGGGGGCCAGAAGCGCGGCGCGAAGGCGACCAGGTACCTGGAGACGTGGGGGAGTCCGACGACCGGGATCCTGGAGGCGCCTCGTATTCCGCCGCCGTCGGAGATGCTGACGACATCAGCCGTGAGCACGTCTTCCAGCGCCGCCAGATCGCCCGTCTGCGCGGCGTTGAGGAACACGGTCAGGAGCCGTCGGTGCTTGGCCGGGCTGACGCGGTCCCGGCGCTCGGCGGCCAGGTGCTTGCGCGCACGGCTGACCAGTTGGCGGGTGTTGGCCTCACTCGTCTCCAGGATGTCCGCGACCTGCTTGTACGGGTAGTCGAAGGCCAGCCGCAGGACGTAGGCGGCCCGCTCCGGCGGGTTCAGCTTCTCCATCAGCAGGAGCAGGGCCAGTTCGAGCGCCTCTGCCCGCTCGGCGCCCAGATACGGGTCGGCCAGGGTGCTGACCGGTTCGGGGAGCCACGGACCTGCGTACGACTCCCGCCGCACCCGGGCGGACTGGGCGACGTTGATGGCCAGACGTGTCGTGACCGTGGTCAGGAAGGCCGCCGGTTCATGGACGTCGGCGCGGTCCGCCTTCTGCCACCGCAGCCAGGCTTCCTGGACGATGTCCTCGGCCTCGGTGACGCTGCCGAGCATGCGGTACGCGATACCGAAGAGCCGCGGGCGTACCGAGAGGAAGTCCTTCGTCGCCCGCTCGAGGGAGTTGGCATCGGCGCCGTCGTGCATGGTCGTCCTTCCGGCCGCGTCCGCCTGATGCTACAAGTCCGCCCGCGGAAGGTACGGCCTCGACCGGCCGACCGGACGCAACCATTCAAGGGCGGGGGATCCGGTCGCGAGCGAGGAACCTGCGGGTGACGGCGCCCCGGATGAGCGTACGAACGTGTTGTGCCGTACTGCCGACGCCATGCAAGCGGACGACCGGACTCCGGCGTCCGTGCGGGGCGATTCTCGTCCCATCAGCGGGAACCCGGCGGTCGTGCGGTGAAAGCGGAATGTTTCTCGAACATTGAATGATCATGAATGCGCACATTTTTAGTTGAAGATACCAACTAATCGGGTCTTAACCTTCACAACTCCGGGGAACGTTTAGGGGTCCGCCCGCGTGATGCGGGTCCTGGGCGACCTTGACCTCCTGGATTCCGTGCGGCAGGGTATCCCGGGGTCGGAACGCACATTGGAGTTGTGTGTTCCCGTACCCGCACTGCTGAAATGCCCGCAGAACTGCTGCTTTTGATCGCCATGTGACGTCAAGGGAGCTTTGGTGAGTTCAGTGCACGACGAAACCGCGATGGATAAGAAGCAGTCGCTTGCGGGCATGCTGGCACGTGCACGTGCCAAGATCACTGAAGGACCCCGGCCGCGCCAGGACCGGAACAATATTCCGCTCTCGCATTCGCAGAATACCCTGTGGTTCGTCGACCGGTTACGGACCGGGATGTCGACCTATAACGTCGCATTCCTGTTCCGGCTGGAGGGTGATCTCGATGTCGAGGCCCTCACCGGGGCACTCACCAGTATCGTCATGCGCCACGAGGCGCTGCGGACCTATGTGCTCGTGGAGAACGACGAGTACTTCCAGGGCATCGTGGATTCCCCCGAGATCGTCATCGAGAGGACGACCGCGGAATCCGAGAGCGAAGCCGGCCGGCTCATGGACGAACTCGCCGCGACCGCGCTCGACCTGACGGAGTTTCCGCTGTGGCGGGCCACTCTGGTCACCGTCGGTCCCGGCCTCCACTACTTCGGCTTCCTTGTGCACCACATCATCTTCGACGGTGTGTCGACGTCGATCTTCTTCGAGGAACTCGAGCGGGAGTACAACGCGCGGCGGATCGGCGCCCAGCCCAAGATCGAGCCCCCGACCGTTCAGTTCGCCGACTTCAGCGTGTGGCAGCGCAAGCGCATGAGCGCGGGGGCCTGGCAGGAGAGCGTGGACTACTGGGCGGGCGCACTCCGAGGCGTAGATGTCATGGACATACCAGGTGACCGGCCTCTCCCGCCCGAGACAACGTACGCCGGCTCCGCGGAGGTGGACACCTGGCAGGGTCTGGCGGCGCAGGTGAACGATCTCGCCTCGTCCCTGTCGACCACGCCGATCACCGTCTATGCGACGGCGATGGAATGCCTCTACAACAGATACTCCGGATCCGAGGACGTCATCTTCGGAATGCCGACGGCCAACCGTACCGAAGCCGAATGTGAGAGAACCATCGGCTTCTTCATCAACATGCTGCCATTACGCTGCCGGATCGACCCCAACGCGACGTTCCGGGAATGCCTGTCGGACGTACAGCGGCGCTTCCGTGAGGCACAGTCCCACGGGCAGCTCCCGCTCGAAGAGGTCATAGCGGGAGCCGGCGTCAAACGTGAGTCATCGCGCTCCACCTTGTTCCAGTACACGCTGACGATGAACGAGTGGGCCGAACCGCTCAGGCTCGACGGACTTACCGCGACCGAGAACGAGCCCGACACCACGCACGCGAAGTTCTTCCAGTCCTGGACGGTCACGCAGCACGGTGCGGATCTGGAGATCCATACCGCGTACAACACCGATATCTTCGACGCGGCGACGATCGCCACCATGCAGCGCGTATTCGTCGGAATACTGCGCAGGGCCGTTTCCCTGCCGGATATCAGTATCAAACAGTCGTGGGCCCATGACGAGGAATCCCGTGCGGTGCAGGCGGTTGTCGGAAAGGGCCGCGTGGCGCCGTCGCCCACCGGAAACGTCTTCACGCATTTCTGTGCCGTCGCGGACGAGCACGCCGAGCGCCCGGCCGTGAGCACCCCCGACGCGACGTTGACCTACGGTGCCCTGCGGCGCCGGGCGGAGGCGCTCCGTGCCCACTTCGCCTCGCTCGGCATCGGTGCCGGCGACCGGGTGGGCGTCGCGCTCGAACCGTCCCCCGACTTCCCCGCGACCGTGCTGGCACTGATGGCCCTGGGCGCCGCGTACGTCCCGATCGACGCGATGAACCCGCCGGGCCGCATCGAGTCGATCGTCGGCAACGCCGGGCTGCGGAGCGTGGTCTGCGACGCGACGACGGCCGGTGTCGCCCCCGCGCTGGAGTTCCGGCTGCCCCCGGACCTCCCGGACGCGGCGCCCGCGCCCGCGGAGAGCCCCGGCAAGGACGCCGTCGCCTATCTGATGCACACCTCGGGAAGCACCGGCACACCCAAGGGTGTGCTCATCACCCACGACAACATCCTGGGGTTCATCCGCAACGTACGCACACTCTTCGAGCTCACTCCGGAGGATCGTTTCCTCGGCTATGCCTCGTGCGGGTTCGACGTGTCGGTCTTCGAGATGTTCGGCGCCCTGCTGACGGGTGCGTCGCTCCACTTCGTACCGTCCGCGACACGCCTCGACATGGCGGGCGTCCAGCGGTTCCTGGAGGAGCACCGCGTCACGGTGACCGACCTGCCGCCGTCGGTCATGAAGCTGCTCGATCCCGCCCCGCTCAGTGACCTGCGCATCGTGTTCGTCGGCGGCGAGGCCTTCTCGCACGAACTCGTACGGGCCTGGGGCAAGGGCCGCCGCATCTTCAACGGATACGGCGTCACCGAGTGCACCGTCACCAGCATCGTCGAAGAGCTGAAGGAACCGCTGTCGCCCGCCGCCCTGCCCATGGGCGGACCGATGGACAACCACGTGGCGTACGTGCTGGACGCACAGAACCGGCCCGTGCCCCAGGGCGTCATCGGGCAGCTGGCCATCGGCGGGGTCGGGCTCGCCGCGGGGTACTGGAACCGTGACGAGGACAACCGGCAGCGTTTCATCCCCGACCCGGTGGGCGACGACCCGTCGGCGCGGCTCTACCTGACCGGCGACCTGGCACGGCACAACGGTGACGGCCGGCTGGTGTACGTCGGACGGGCCGACAAACAGGTCAAGATCAACGGTGTGCGCATCGAGATCGGTGAGATCGAGAGTGCCATCCGCGCCGCCCGCGGAGTGCGCAACGTGTTCGTGCAGGTCCAGCAGGACGAGGACCACAAACGTGTGGTCGCCTACTGCGCGACCGGCGGAGCGCCCGACGTCTCCGAATCGGCGCTGCGTGACCACTGCCGCAGGCACCTGGTGTCCACGATGGTGCCCAGCAGGTTCGTCCTGCTGGACGAACTCCCCATCAACGGGAGCGGCAAGATCGACGAACGCGCGCTGCCGGGGGTCGGAGCCGCCGCGGAGCCGGAGCCGACGGACCGGCTCACCGATGTCGAACGCAAGATGATGACCCAGGCCTTCGGCGCGATCCTCGGCAGGACCGACTTCGCGAAGAACGTCAGCTTCTTCGACCTGGGCGGTACGAGCCTCCAGGCCGCCCAGCTGGTGTCCAAGATCAAGAAGATCTTCGCGACCGACATCTCGCTGGCGGCGTTCTTCGCGGACTCCAGCGTGCAGAGCCTGGCCCTGGAGGTCGAACGCTCCAGGCTGGCCAGTCTGTCCCCCGATGAACTCCAGCAGGCCATCGATCAGATGACAGAAGAGGACGTCACCCGGCTGCTGTCCGAGTGAGTACCCCAGGACATGGATCGCGACGGCAGCAGGGAACGTGTGATGCAACGTGAAGGCGAGCGCCTGAACGCCTATCTCCGTACGAGGTCGGCGACGGCGGAATCATCCTCTCTCATCGAACTGAGCCGCTCGGCGGCCTCCGGCCGGGTGCTCCTGTTCGCCCACCCGGTGGGCGGCAGCCTGCTGGCCTACCAGCCCCTGGTCCGCAGACTCGGCGACCACCGGTGCTTCGGCATCGAGGCGTCGTCGCGGACGCTCGCCGACGGCGGGCCCGCCGAGTCGGTGCAGGAGCTTGCCCGGCGCTATGTCGAGAGCCTGGGCGAGGACTGCCCCGAGGTCGACGTGGTCTGCGGCTGGTCCTTCGGCGGCGCACTCACCTGGGAGATCGCCTGCCTGCTCGCGGCACGCGGGAACCGCCCGAAGGTGGTGCTCCTCGACTCCACCTGGGCGACCGGGAAGGTCCCGGAGTGGACGCCCGCCGAAGCGGTGCAGGGCTTCCTGCACGACGCGTTGAGGCTCAGCGGGCGCGACGACGAGGTCACGGCGGACACGAGCGACGAAGCCGCCGCGGTGCTCGACATGGACCCGGAGACGTTCGCCGAACGGCTGGAGATCTTCGCGCACAACCGGCGGCTGGTCGGCCGGTGGCGGCCCACACCGGGGGACCTCGACGTCGTCTCCGTACGGGCCGTGGAGTCCCTCATCTCCGACTGGCACACGGCGACCACGGGCGACGTCCGCCTCCACGATCTGCCCGGTGACCACTACAGCCTGCTCGGCGACGCCGACAACGTCGCCGTGATCGAGCAGATCATCAGGGACGAGCGACCCGTCACCGCCCCGGGCGAGCCGGAACGGCGCGCCGAGGAACGGGAGTTCGACGCGTCAGATCTACACGCGTCATTGGCGAAACTCGTGGACACCCCGCGCTGGCGTGATCTCGTGATCCGCGCCAGGCGGATGGACCCGGAAGCCATCTCCGAGGCCTACCGTGAGCTCGGCCGGCGCGGACTGCTCACGCCCGACTGGCCCCGGGAGTCCGGCGGCGGGGGCATGCCGACGCGCGTTGCCATCGAGCTGTTCGAGGGCTTCTGCGCGACCGGACTGCCGGACCTCGTCCACGCGCTCACCGTGCAGATCGTCGGCAACTTCGTCCTCAAGTCCGGTTCGGACCGGCTGAAGCGCGAACTGCTCCCGCGCATCAGCAGGGGCGAGGAGTTCTCCACCGTCCTCTACAGCGAGCCGCGCGCCGGCAGCGACCTCGCCGCGCTCCGCACCAGGGCCGAGCGGCGCGGCGACCGCTACGTCCTCAACGGCGTCAAGGTGTTCAGCATCTACAGTGACCTCGCGGGCTCCGCCCTGGTGGCCGCGCGCACCGGACAGGGCGGGAACAAGTACGACGGCATCACGCTCTTCGTCATCGACCTGGCGGCCGACGGCGTGAGCGTCGAGCTCGTCGAGACGGTGCAGCGCGAACGGATGTGCCGGGTACGCCTCCAGGACGTCGAGGCCGAGAGCTGGCGCCGGGTGGGCGAAGAGGGCCGCGGATGGGCCCTGCTGGACGGGGCCCTGGCCATCGAACGCACCGGCATCGACCACGTCGTCAGGGCGGCCCGGTGGCTGAACGCCCTGCGCGGGGCGACCGGACTGCCCCGGGACCTCGAACGGCTCGAAGGGCAGGTCGAATGCGCCACCACCCTGGCCCGCTCGGCGACCGAGGTCTTCCTGCGGGACGACGTCAGGGCGATCGACACCGCCGTCGCCAAGCTGTACACGAGCGAGACGTGCCAGCAGGTCGGGCACGAGGTGCTGCGCCGCTGGAGCTCGCTCGGCAGGGCATCCGGCACCGATGAGCTGGTCCACGAGGAGCTGTTCTCGGCGCTGACGGAGTCGCCCGGCCTCACCCTGTCCGCCGGTACCTCGGAGATGATGCTGTCCACCATCTCGGCGGATCTCAAGGAGGAGTTCTCCGGGCGCTGTCTGGGGATCCTGAACCGCTTCGGCGGCGAGGTGGCCGACACCGTCCTGGAGGTCCTGGAGCCCGTCGGCGCCGGCGTCAGGGTGGAGCCCCTGTTCGCCGATTCACCGGCCCGGCGCGCGGCCCTGGCGAAGACCCTGTCCGACCTCGGCTTCGACGGGATCGAGCGCCCCGAGGACGAGGGCGGTCTCGGTCTCGGCCTCACGCTCGGCTGCGCGATCAGCCTGAGCACGGGCTACCTCGGCTACGAGAACGCCTACCGGCCGTGCCGCCCGCCGGAATCCGGCGACACCTCCCACGGCTGCGGGGAACCCGCGTGCCGGCTGCGTCACGCGGCCTACGTGCTGGGACTCGGCATCGGGCTGTTCCGTTGTGCGTGGGAACACGCATGTGCCCGCGAGCAGTTCGGCCGGCAGCTGGTGGAGCTCGACGCGCTGATGTTCCCGCTGATCCGCGGCTACGCCGAGCTGAACGCCCTGAGTGTGCGGCTCCGGGAACTCGCGGACAACGTGGCGGACGTGGACGAGGCTGCCGTGCGGCGGTTCGAGCTCGTGGAACAGGACGCCATGGTGCGCGTCGTCCGCGGCGCGATGCAGGTGCTGGGTGCCCAGGGCATCACCGAATGGTCGGTCGCCTCGCGTTTCTACATGAAATGCGCGGAGAACATCGGCCTGCTCGACCGCGAAGGCACGGTGACGGACGGATAACCCGGACTGCGGTTCCGGCGGCAGCGCCGCCGACGATCCCGGCCCCCACCGGATCGTACGAGTGTTGTTCGAGTGTCGTGCATTCCCTGCGAAGGCGGTCTTTCGATGCGAGTTTCTCTCACGGGTCCTGAACCCTCGGACATGATGACGGCTGACCTCTACGAGGAGTCGCAGTACGCGACACGGAACATGCATTCCGTGTGGCGGGATCTGCGCAAGAGCGACGGACTCCAGCCGCAGCGGACCCCCGACGGCCAGGAATTCCTCGCGGCCCTGCGCTACTCCGACGTCCGCGAGATCCTGGGCGACCACAAGGCCTTCTCCTCCGCGTACAGCACCATGCTCACGGTGCGCGGGGACGGCGACGTGGCGGCGGGGGCGGCGATCCACCTCACGGACCCGCCGCTGCACGCCGGCATCAAACAGCACTTCACCCCGCTGATGACGGTGCAGGCGACGCAGCGCCTCCAGCAGGGCATCACGGACCGCATGGCCGAGCTGTTCGAGACGGTCCGCGGCCGTGAGACGTTCGACTTCTGCGAGGCCATGATCACCCTGCCCATGACGATCACCGGGCTGCTGATGGGCATTCCGCAGCAGGAGTGGGCCGTCACGGGCCGGGCGACGGTGCGTGCGATGGGCGGAGTGGACACGGACCGGTCGGAGTACCAGCGCCGGTTCGACCTCTTCGAGGCGCACACGACCATCATGTCCGTACTCGGAGGCGTCCTGGAGGACTCCCCGCCCGCCGACTCGGTGAGCGGCCGCTGCCCGGCCACGGCCCAGGTGGTGGGGGACACGGACCGGGACGTGCCGCTGCTGAACGCGTACGCGTTCCTCATGGGCGCCAATCCGACCGTGCCCCAGACGATCAACCAGACGCTGATCCTGCTGGCCGGCGACGACGAGCTGTGGTCCTGGTTCGCACGCCAGGAGGAGACGGACCAGAGGTTCATCGACGAGGCGCTCCGCTGGGCGAGTCCGGTCAACCATGTGCTGCGGCGCGCCACCGCGGACACCGTGATCGCCGGGACCGAGGTGCCGGAGGGGGCCCTGGTCTCCGCCTGGATCGGCTCGGCCAACCGGGACGAGGAGGTGTTCGCCGATCCGTTCCGGTTCATTCCGGACCGCTCCCCGAACCGCCATCTGGCATTCGGACTCGGCGTCCACCGGTGCATCGGACAGCACGTCGCCGCACTCGGCATGAGGATATTCTTCGATCTCTGGCGAAAGAACGTGCGATCCGTGTCTCTCGACGGTGATCCCCGGCATCTCATTTCGAACTTCCTGAACGGCGTAACCTGTCTGCCGCTGGCAGTGACCTGGAAGTAACCGGCCCCGGTGAAAAAGGTCGACGATTGCATACGCGGAAGGCAGAACCGATGAGCGATTTCGAAACCAAAGTGGTCGGACCGAATGACTGGCCCGAGGTCGGCACGTTCTTCCGGCCGAAAGGTCTCGTGGAGAACTGCTGGTGCACCTACTTCCGCATGACCGCCAAGGAACGCTCCTCCTGCGGATCCGCGGCACGCGAGGAGAAGCTGCGCGACCTGGTCGAGTCCGGTGAACGGGTGGGCGTCATCGGCTCGGTCGACGGCGTGCCCGTCGGCTGGATCGGAGCCGGCCCCCGGCCGGCCTTCCCGAGGCTGCGCACGTCCCGTGCGGCGAAGCTCTTCAAGGGCGAGGACCCGGAGCGGATCTGGTCCATCGTCTGTCTCTACCTGGCCCGCGAGCACCGGCACCAGGGACTGGCCAGGGTGCTCATCGACCGGGCGGTGGAGTGGGCCCGGGACGAGAAGGCCGAACTCATCGAGGCGTACCCCGAGGACGACCGGAAGCCCGAGTTCGAACGCGGCAGCTTCCACGGCAGGGTCAGCACCTTCGAGTCCTGCGGATTCACCGTCGTCGAGCCCCGCCTGCAGCGCAGAGCGCTCGTACGGAAGGAACTGCGTTGACCGTTCACCAGATACTCGCGCTCGACCCCTTTCTGAACAACCAGGCGGCGACCACACCGGAGAACCTCACCGAAGGCCGGCTGAACGTCTGGCGCAACTCGCTCCCGGCCCAGCCCGCGCCCCTGGACATCGTCGTGGACGACGTCCCGCTGCGCAGCGCCCCGCTCGACGGCCGCGGACCGGACAACGTCGTGTGCTCCGGCCAGCGGATCGAGGTCCCGGAGCGGCGGTGGGACTGGCTCTACGTCATCGGATGCGGCGAACGCCGGGTCAGGGACGTCGTCACCTGGCACTTCTCCAACGGCACGGTGGACCGGGACCAGTTGGCGCTCTCCGACCTGTGGGAGGGCCGCTCGGACTTCGGTGAGGATCTCGCGCTGCGCACCGACGTCATCCACTACCCGCACCACGTGCAGGAACGCATCGGGATCACCCTCTGGTGCCAGCGCGTCCCGGTCACGTCGCGAAAACCGCTCGGCGCCATGTCGCTGCCCAGGAATCCGGCCGTGCACCTCTTCGCCATGACGCTCGTCGGCCGGCAGGCGGGCGTCGACTCCGCAAGTGATCCGCAGATACGGGGGAGCCGGCCGTGAACGCAGGCACTACGACCGAAGCGACAGCGCGCCCGGCCCGGTGGGACGGCGTCACCGGTACCTACCCGCAGTGGTACGAGGACCCGTTGAGCTGCCTGCACACCACGCTGGGCAGCGTCCTGATGGAACACGGGCTGGAGCCGGTCGACGTGCTCGGCGCGGCCTGCGAGTTCGCGTTCGCGCCCGGCGATGTCATGTGCGAGGAGTTCTACCGTCCCGCGCAGAGCAGCCGCGGAGTGGCGGCCGACCTCTGCCCGTACCACGACGTGGAGTCCGCCTGGACGACGGGATCGGACGCGGACGACCTGATCCGCCTGATCGAGACGCACTCCGGCGTCATCGTGGCGGTGGACAACTACCACCTGCCCTTCCGTCCCGCCTTCCACGACGTGCACGCCGCGCACCTCGTCGTGGTGCCGGGCTGGCGCCGGACGCCCGCGGGCGACGTGGAGTTCTACGTCTCCGACGCGCAACCACCCGGATTCCAGGGATGGTTGTCCGCGGAGCACTTAGTGAACAGCTGGACGTCCGGCAATCCGTCGGACACCCAGGACGTGTTCTTCTCCAGCCGGGAGATCGGCGGCCGCGTCCTGACGACGAAGGTGCGCCCGCAACCGGACGGATCCGGCACCGTCCCGACCGCGCAGGCGGTCCGGGGCAACCTCGACCGCTGGACCAACGGTACGGCCGGCCCCTCGGACCGGGTGTGGACCGGCCGGGCCGGACTGCGCCGCTTCGTGGAGCGCCTGCAGGACAGCTGCGGCGATCCGGAGGCACTCCGCAGCGCCTACACGTTCGGCTGGACGATGCAGGCGCAGGCCTTCCTGCACGGCCGGTTCGCTCAGGAACGCGCGCACCGGACACGGCAGTCCCCCCTCCTCGAAGTGGCCGCGTCCGCGGACCGGGTCGTGTCGGCGTGGTCCAACGTGCGGCTGCTCAGCGCCCACGCGGCACGGACGGACGGCATCACCGAGCTGATCCCGCGTCGCGGCGCCGAGCTGGTGCTCGCCTACGAACAACTGGCCGCCGACTGGCGGCTCGTCCTCGCGGGTGAAGGGGCGGACCCCCGATGAACAGCGGACCGACGGGCGAACTGGCCCTCACCGGAGGCGAACCGGTCCTGGGCGAGCTCGCGCCGGTGCACTGGCCGAGAACGACGGACGCGGACCGCGCGGCGGTGCTCTCCGTGCTGGACTCGAACGTCCTGGTCTCCGACCGGACGGCCCAGGAGACCGCCGTCGAACGGCTGGAGCGGTCCTGGGCGCACTACCTGGGCGTGCGGCACTGCGTCGGCGTCAGCAACGGAACCACGGCCATCGAACTGGCCCTCCTCGCACACGGGGTGGGCCCCGGCGACGAGGTCGTGGTGCCCGCCCTCACCTTCGTCGCGACGGCGATGGCCGTGGTGCACGTGGGGGCGACCCCGGTGTACGCCGACGTCGACCCGGTCACCTTCACCATGACCCCGGACAGCCTGGCCGCCGAGATCACGGAACGGACCAGGGCCGTCGTCCCGGTCCACCTGCACGGTCTCAGCGCCGACCTGGTCGCGATCGGCGACATCGCGCGCCGCCACGGCTGCGTGGTGATCGAGGACGCCGCGCAGTCCCAGGGAGCCCGCTACCTGGGCGTCCCGTCCGGCGCGTCCGGCAACACGGCCACGTTCAGCCTGCAGATGACGAAGAACCTCCCCACCTGCGGGGAAGGGGGACTCGTCGTGACCGACGACGAGCGCGTCGCCGAACGGATGCGCCAGCTGCGCCAGTTCGGGGAGACGATCCGCCCGGACCGTCCGCGCCGCTACGTGAGTCACCGGCTGGGCTTCAACGCGAAACTCAACAACGTCCAGGCGGCGTACACATCGAGCCAGCTGGAGCGGTTCGACGCCTACCGCGCGGCCCGCCGGTCCAACGTCACGGCCTTCCTGTCCCGGCTGCGCCCCCTCGACGGACTGACCTGCCCGTCGGAGCCGGACGGATACGAGCACGCGTGGCACATCCTGCGCTTCGTCGTCGACTTCGGGCGGCTGCTGCCCGGCGTGGACACCGCGACGGCACGGAACCTGCTGATGCGGGCCCTGCGCGCGGAGGGGATGCCGGTCACCAGGTACCAGATGATGCCGGTCCCCGAGCAGCCGGCGCTGCGCACCCTGTGCCGCCAGACGCCCGCCTCATGGCCCGTCACCCAGGACGTCATCGACCGCAGTTTCACCCTTCAGCAGCGGCATCTTCCGCCCGACGCGGGCCCGTTGCTCCAGAGCTTCGCCGATGCCGTCGAGAAGGTCTGGTCGCACCGGGAGATCCTGGCGAAGCTCGCGGAAGGTGCGGACCGCTGACCGGGACCGAGCACCTTCCGAGCATCGCGCAGATGGAAGTCCGCGCACGCGCCGTCCGTGAGCACATCGTCGACATGTGCACGGGCCCCGAAGGCGGACACCTGGGCGGTTCGATGTCCGCCGTCGAGATCCTGGTCGCGCTCTTCTTCCACACGATGAACATCGACTCCGACGACCCCGAGTGGAAGCAACGGGACGTCTTCGTGCTGAGCAAGGGCCATGCGGCGATGGCCCTCTACGCCACCCTCGCCGAGCGGGAGTTCATCACCCGCGAGGAGGTCTCCACCTTCTGCCGGCCTGGCAGCAGGCTCGCCACGCACGGCAACGTCACCGTCCCCGGGGTCGAGTTCGCCACCGGCTCCCTCGGACACGGGCTCGCGCTGGCCAACGGCACGTCCTGGGCGCAGCGCCAGGCCGGCCCGGCACCCGCGCACACGTTCGTGCTCCTCGGTGACGGAGAACTCCAGGAAGGGACGGTCTGGGAGGCGGCCCAGGTGAGCCGTGCCCTGGACGCGACCAACCTCGTCGCGGTGATCGACGTCAACCGCTTCCAGCAGACCGGGGCCGTGCACGAGGTGAGCGACGGCGCACCGGTGGCCGACCGCTGGGCCGGCTTCGGCTGGCACACCGTCGAGGTGGACGGCCACGACCTGGCGGCACTCTGCTCGGTCCTCGACGATGCGGTCCGTACGCAGGGGCCGACGGCGGTGGTCTGCCGCACGGTCAAGGCCAGGGGCGTGGGAGCCCTCGCGGGCCGGGCCTCCTCCCACTTCGTCCGGCTCGACACCGAGAGGAAGCGGGCGCGCGTCAGGGCCAGCATGAGCCCCGCCGCTCCAGCGGCGACCGCGACCGCGAAGGGGGAGCCCGGCCATGCCTGAGATCACGCCGGAACGGGTGAGCACCCGGGCGGTCTTCGCGGACGCCCTGCCGGAACTCGCCGTACGCCACAACGTGCTGGTCGTCGACACCGACACGGGCAGCATCAAGCCGACACCCGAGATGGACTACCTCAACGTCGGCATCGCGGAGAACGCCGCCATCGGGCTCGCCGCCGGTGCCGAGCACTGCGGACGGCGCGCCCTGGTCTGCACGTTCGCCGCCTTCTCGGTGAGCCGGGCGTTCGAGTTCATCAAGCTCGACATCGCCTATCCGCGGCGCCGGGTGTGCATCGTCGGCACCCACGGAGGCGCCAGCGGCGGCTGGCTGGGGCCGACGCACCACGCCACCGAGGACCTGGCGCTGATGAACGCCCTGCCGCACATGCGGGTGGTCGTCCCGGCCGACGCCCGCCAGGCCGTCGCGCTGCTGGAACAGTGCCTGGAGTACGACGGCCCGGCCTACCTGAGACTCGGACGCAAGGCCTCGCCGGTCTTCGCCGACCTGCCCGCACCGGAGCTCGGCATCCCCCAGGAGGTCCGCCCCGGCAGCGACATCGCCCTGGTGGCCACGGGACCGGAGATCCTGGCCACGGCCCTGGAGGTCGCACAGGGGCTCGCCGGGGCGGGCTACAGCGCCCAGGTCATCAACGTCCACACCGTCGACCCGGAATCCGCCGGAGCCGCCGGCCGGGCCGTGTCCGAGCAGTGCCGGTGGCTGGTCACGCTGGAGGAGGCGTGGACATCCGGCGGCATGGGAGCGCAGGTCGCCGCGGCGGCCGGAGCCCGCGGCATCCCGTGGCTCCCGGTCGGCGTGACCGGCTTCCTCCCGCCCGGCAGCCACACGTCCTTGCTGGAGGCGAGCGGACTCACCACCGAATCCGTTCTCCGCCAGGTGCTGAGTTTCGTCACCCACCCGAAGTGATCGAGAAAGGACCGAAGAGATGGATACGGAGTGCGTCAGCTGCACCGGCACACTGCAGATACCGGCGGACAGCTATCAGGGGGAGATAGTGAGCTGCCCCGGGTGTTCGGCCGAGCTGGAGATCCATTCGACGCAGCCGCTGCAGCTGGCGATTGCGCCCGAGCCCGAAGAGGACTGGGGTGAATGAGCCGGGGAGAGCGCCGATGCCGGTCGGGGTCCTGCTGTCGACCGTCCGCTACGAGGAGCGGCGGCTCCTGTCCGAGCTGGAGCGCCGCGATGTCACGGTGCTCCGGCTGGACGCCCGCGCCATGTCGTTCGGACCGAAGGACACCGAGGGGCTGCGGGGGATGACGGTCCTCAACCGTGAGATCTCCAGCCAGCGTGCGGCGCTCGCGGCGGAGTCGCTGGAGGCCTTCGGAGCCCGGCCGCTGAACGACGCGTCGGCGACCCGGGTCTGCGGCAACAAATGGTCCACCTACCTGCGGTTGACGCAGTGCGGTGTGCCGACCCCGGTGACCCTGCTGGCGCCGACACCGGAGACCGGCAGGGAGGCCATCGCCTCGATCGGCTACCCCGCCGTGATCAAACCCCTGAGCTCGTCCTGGGGGAACCGGGTCGGTCTGATCACCGACCAGTACGCGGCCGACGCCGTCCTGGAGACCTGCGCCGCGCTGCCGTCGGCGGTCGCGAGAACGGTGATCGTCCAGGAGGCGGTCCGGCCCGGTTCGCCGGACATCCGGGGGATCGTGGTCGACGGCGTCTGCCTGGGCCTGATCACCCGGTCGGGCGGCGACTGGCGGAACAACGTGGCCAGGGGAGCGACGGTCGAGCAGCACGCACCGGACGAGGAGCTCGGGCGGCTGTGCGTGCGGGCCGCCGCAGCCGTGGGCGCGAGGATCGCCGGTGTGGACCTGGTCGAGCGCGCGGACGGGGCACACACGGTGATCGAGGTGAACTCCCGGGTGGAATTCCAGGGATTCGAGCGGGCGACGGGTGTCGACGTCGCCGCACGCATGGTCGAGGCCTGCACAGCCGAGATGATCGAGGTGAAGGAACCGGTATGAAGCGCATCGCAGTTGTGGGCGGCAGGGGGTTCGTGGGAGGTGAGCTGCTGCGCCTGCTCGTCCACCACCCCGGGGTCGAGGTCGCCGCGGTGACCTCCGACACCCACGCCGGCCGTGCCGTGGAGAACGCGCACCCACCGCTGCGCGGGAGCGGTCTCCGGTACAGCAGGCGCGAGGACCTGGAGCCGGTCGACCTCGTGTTCCTCGCCGGTGTCCACGGCTCCACGGCGAAGATCCTCGACGGCATGGCGGCGCTCGCCCCGAAGATCGTCGACCTGACGGCCGACTTCCGGATCGAGGACGCCGCGCTCATGGAGCGCTACTACGGCTGGAGCCGTCAGGGCGAGCAGGCGAAGGCGTTCGTCCGCGGTCTGCCCGAACTGCACCGCAAACAGATCGTCGACGCGGACCGGGTCGCCGTCCCGGGCTGCATGGCCACCAGCGCGATCCTGAGCCTCGCACCGCTCGCGGCCCGGGGCCTCCTGACGGACGTGCAGGTCGACGCGCGGACCGGCAGCAGCGGCGGCGGCGCCTCGGGAGGCGACGGCAACTCCCACGCCCTGCGCAGCGGAGTGATGCGGGTGTTCGCACCCTTCGACCACCGTCACGAGGCCGAGGTGTCCGAGGCGCTCCGGGTGGACGCGTCGATGACGGTCACCGCGACCCCGCAGGTGCGCGGCGTGCAGACGCTGACGAAGGTCGCGGTCGGCGAGGTGAGCGAGCGCGAGCTGCTCACCATGTACCGCGAGGACTACGGCGCGGAGCCGTTCGTCCGCCTGGTCAACAGCCCGCGGGGGACGTACCGCTACCCGGACCCGAAGGTCCTGCTCGGCTCGAACTACTGCGATGTCGGCATCGTCGCCGACCACCGCGGCAAGGCCCTCGTGATGGGGAGCCTCGACAACCTGATGAAGGGGGCCGCGGGCGGCGCGGTGCAGTGCATGAACCTCATGCTCGGTCTGCCGGAGACGTCCGGGCTGACCTTTCCCGGTCTGCACCCGGTGTGACCATGACGAGAATCGTGGTGAAGTGGGGCGGCAGCCTCCAGGAGAACAGCGGGGCGATCGCCGACGACATCGCCTCCCTGTGGCGCGAGCACGACATCATCGTGGTGCACGGCGGCTCCCGGGACATCGACGACACCGTCAGGGAACTCGGGCTGCCGCGGCGCACCTTGAGGTCACCGGACGGCATGGTCACGCGGTACACCGACGCGCCGACCCTCACCGCTCTCATGATGGCGATGCGGGGGCGGACCCAGCCGCGGATCATCGCGGAGCTGGCGGCGCGCGGCGTCGAGGCCGTGGGGCTGTCGGGCATGGACGGGGGACTGATCCGCACCGAACGCAAGACGGCGGTCCGTGCGGTGTTCGGTGACAGCGTGCGCGTGGTGCGCGACAACTTCGCCGGCCGCGTCGTCGGTGTGGACACACGTGTCCTGGAGGCCCTGCACACCTGCGGCATGGTTCCCGTCGTGTGCCCGCCGGGCATGACGGCCGACGGGCAGGCGACCAACGTGGACGCGGACCGGATGGCCTGCGCGATCGCGGCGGCGTGGCGCGCGGACCGGCTGCTGCTCTTCACGGACACACCGGGGGTGCTCGCCGACCGCGACGATCCCGCCTCCACCATCGCCTCACTGAGCCGGGACGACGCCCGGAAGCTGGTGCCGGAACTGAGCGGCGGCATGCGGATGAAGGTCGCCGCCGCGGTGGAGGCACTGGGCGGGGGCGCACAGGCGGTTCAGGTCTGCGACGGCCGGGTCCACGCCCCCGTCGCGGCGGCTCTACGAGGGAGCGGAACCCTGATCGGGAAGGGCCGGGACACATTATGACGACTCATCATGCGAGACCCGAGGAAGGACAGCTGACCGACCACGACGCGGTCGCGCTGCTGGCCGAGGTGGTGGCGATACCGTCCGTCTCCGGCAGCGAGCAGAAGCTGGCGGAGCGGCTGCGGGACTTCGCCGCCGGGTACGGCGCGGAGAGCTACCTGGACGACGCGGGGAACGTGCACGCGCTGGTCGGGCACGGAACGCGCACGGTGATGCTGCTCAGCCACCTGGACACCGTGCCGGGCGAGGTTCCCTTCGAGCACGGCGAGAACCTCATCCGCGGCCGCGGGGCCGTCGACGCCAAGGGCCCGCTGACGGCCATGCTCGTCGCGGCGCTCACCAGCCGTCACCTCGGCATCCGGATCCACTGGGTGGGCGTGGTCGAGGAGGAGACGCTGTGGTCGCGGGGCGCGGAGCACGTCCGTACGACCGTGCCGGTCCCCGACGCCGTGATCGTGGGGGAGCCGAGCGGGGCCTCGTCGGTGACCATCGGCTACAAGGGAATGGTCGAACTCGAGGCGCGCTGCGATGTCCCGCGTACACACACCGCGACCCCCGGACCGAAGGCCAGCGAGATCCTGGTACGCGCTCTGGCCCGGCTCTTCGACACGTACGGGACGCGGGGGAACGACCATTTCAAGGACGTGGGAATGGTCGTCAGGGACGGCCGTTTCGAACCGTTCTCCAGTGTGTGTTCGCTGGTGTTCCGCACCCCGCCCGGAACAACGGCCGAGGGGCTGCGGCGCGACGTCTCCGCGGTGCTCGGCGAGGCGGTCGACGTGTCGGCCGTGTACGAGGTGCCCGCCGTCATGGTGGCGCGGAGTTCGGTGTGCGTACGGGCACTGTCCCGCGCCATCGTCCTCGAAGGGCTGCGGCCCAACCACAAACTCAAGACCGGCACGAGCGACATGAACACGTTGAGCAGGACCTGGAACGTGCCGATGGCCACGTACGGGCCGGGGGACTGCCATCAGGACCACACCGACAACGAACACATCCTGATCCAGGAGTACCTCGACGGAATGCACATCCTGCGGACCGCCCTGAGCGAACTGGACCGAACTCTCCCGGAGGCAGCCTCATGACGGATCAGCCGAGTCTTCTGGCGCTGTGGTGTGTTCCGCGCTCGCGGTCGACCGCCTTCGAGCGTGCGATGTACGAGCGCGGTGACTTCCTCGTCGTCCACGAACCGTTCTCACGGGTGTGCGACTTCGGTGAGGCGGAAGTCGCGGGCCGTACGTGCACGAGCCAGGAGCAGGTGATGGCAGCGCTGGCCGAAACGGCGGCGGACCGGCCGGTCTTCTTCAAGGACACGACCGACTTCCGCCTCGACCGGCTCGGCGCGAGCCCGGACTTCCTGCGGCGGTGCCGCCACGCCGCGATGGTCCGCAACCCCCGCGACACCGTGCGCTCGCACCTCGTCATGCAGTCCGACGCCACGTCACCGGCCATGGGGTTCGGGCACCTGTGGGACATCGTCTCCACGGTGACGTCCGCCGGGCATCCGATGCACCTCGTCGACGGCGACCGGGTGGCCGGTGACGCCGAGGCGGAGATGCGGCGCTACTGCACTGCCATGGGGATCGACTTCCTCGCCGAGGCGCTCGACTTCAAGAAGGAGCCGCCGGCGAGCTGGAAGACGACGGAACGCTGGCACGCCGGTGCCAGCGAGTCGAACGCCCTCGGCGTCGCCCCGGCCGGGAGGAAGCAGTTCCCGGAGAACCTGGAGCAGACCGCTCTCGCCTTCGAGCAGGATCAACTGCCTTACTACGAACGGATCACGGCGACCCTGGGCGGAGGCGGCGCCTAGTGCCACGCGCCGCCTTCCGGCCGGTCGGGCCGATCCCGGCAAGCGCCGAACGGTGTACGGGCCAGGACATTAGGTTGTCATGAGCGCTGAAGCCCGACGGCCCGGTCCGGACCGGGCCGACGGCCGCACGCGTCCGCCGGTCACGGCGGACCGCCGAATGGTGCTCGACCCCACAGAGCAATGCGTAAGCGCAAGGACGACAGAGGAGCGGACATGACGTTGGGCCGTAGTTTCACCAAACTGTGGTGGTCTCAGGGGCTGTCCAACCTGGCCGACGGCCTGGTGCTGGCGGCTGTGCCTCTTCTCGCCGTGACGATGACCCGGGACCCGCTGCTGGTCTCGGGCATGACGGTGGCGCAGTTCCTGCCGTGGCTGATCTTCACCCTGCCGGCCGGGGCGCTCGCCGACCGCATCGACCGGCGTCTCATCATGGTGTGGGGAAACGCGATCCGCGCCGTCGGTTTCGGTCTGCTCGTCCTGACGCTCGTGGCCGATCTGCGCAGCATCCTCATCCTGTACCTGGCCGTGTTCCTCGCGGGAACGGCCGAGACACTGGTGGACAACGCGGCGCTGACGGTGCCGCCGCGGCTGGTCAAACGCAGCGACCTGGAGCGGGCCAACGGCCGCCTGTTCGCGACCCAGTCGGCCATCAACAACTTCATCGGGCCGACGGCGGGCGCCGCCCTGTTCGCCATGTCGGCGATCATGGTCTTCTCCTCCACCGCGGGGCTCTTCGCCCTCGGCGCCCTGGCCGCGCTCACCCTGCCGCGGATGCTGCCCACCGCGAGTGACACCAGCGGTTCCAAGCACACGCCAGGAGAGGTCGTCCGCAGCATCCGGGAGGGCTGGTCCTACTTCTGGAACCACCGGCTGCTGCGACGGGTGGCGTTCATCTCCGGCTCGATCAACCTGTTCTCCTCGGCGACCGGTGGTCTGCTCGTCCTGCTGGCGACGGGTCCCCTGGGCGTCTCCGAATCCTGGTACGGCATCTTCATCGCGGTGCCGGCCGTGGGCGCCGTCATCGGTTCGCTGATCGCGGCGAGGGTCGTCCCGGTCATCGGCGGCGGCCCGGTCACCTGGCTCGCCGCGCTCGTGCCCGCCGCCAGCTTCGTCGTCCTCGGCCTCAGCGGCAGCATCATCCTGTCCGAGGTCATCATGTTCTTCGCGGCCATCGCCACGGCCCTGAACCAGATCGTGGTCAGCACGCTCCGCCAGGCCGCGGTCCCCGACGAACTGCTCGGCCGGGCCACCGCCGGATACCGCCTGATCGTGCTCGGCGCCGTGCCGGTCGGCGCGGTGCTCGGCGGCGGGCTGGGCCGCTGGCTGGGCCCGGAGTCCACCTTCGTCGTGTGCGGCATCGGACTGACCCTCGCCGCGTTCGTGTTCGCCTCACGGGTGTCGACCCGGGCCCTGCGGGAGGCCGAGCGCGATGCCGAGCCCACGACCACGACCGCCGAACAGATCTCCTGAACACCGCCCGCACGTCCGGAAAAGAGCGCACCCCGATGAGCCTGACCCTGTCCCACACGACCGTTGACTCACGTGACCCGTACGCCCAGGCCCAATGGTGGTGCGAGATGGCGGAGTTCACCCCGAAGGAGGGGGTGCGGCCGGGGTCCGACGAGTGCTACGTCGTCACCGAGCACGGGTACACGGTCCTCTTCATCCTCGTGCCCGACGGCAAGCAGGTGAAGAACCGCATGCACTTCTGCATGCGCCCCGAGGGCGATGCCCAGGACGCGGAGGTGGCACGCGCGCTCGCGCTGGGCGCGAGTGTCGTCACCGACTTCCGCTCGTCGGACGGCTGGGTGGTCATGGCCGATCCGGAGGGCAACGAGTTCTGCATCCTGGCCGGCCGGTAGAAGACCGGCGGACCCCGCGCGACGACAGGCCGAACAGCCACGACCGGCCGAACAGCCACGACAACCCGAGCAGACGAGAACAGGAGATCCCGTGACCGAGAACCGCGATGTCGTGTGCAAGGCCGCGTACGAGCAGCCGGCCGACGAACTGGAGGAGCAGGTCGCCGCCGTCATCGCCGAGGTGCTGGACGTCGACCTGGTGGGCCGGCGCGACAGCTTCTACGACTTCGGCGGCACGTCCCTGGCGGCCATCCGCATCTGCGCCCGCATCGAGCGCCGTCTCGGACTGCGTGTCGACCCGGCCTGGCTGCTCGAACACGACGAGCTGGCCGACTTCGCCGAGCAGATCCGGCTCGGTGCGGCGTGACCGGGCCGCAGCAGCTGCCGCCGCTGCGCACCGTGCACGCCGCGGTGGCCGCGTACGCCGAGCAGGCACCCCACGACCTCGCCCTGGTCCAGGGCGAGGAACGCGTCGACTACCGGACACTCACCACGGCGGCGAGGGTGGTGGCCGGCCGTCTCGCCGCCTGGGGTGTGCGGCCGGGAGACATCGTCCCGCTGCTGGTCCCGCGCGGCGTCCACCTGATAGCCCTCCAGCTCGGCGTCCTGATGAGCGGCGCGGCGTACGCCACCCTCGACCCGCGCTGGCCGGCCGGCCGTATCGCGTCCATCCTCGCCCAGCTCGACGACCCGGTCGTCGTGGGCCTGTCCGGCGGCGAGCCGCCCGGTGTCACCCGCACGCTCGACGCCGTGCCGCTGTCCGGGATCGCGGACAGCGCGGGACCCGCGCTCTTCGAACCGGTGCGGACCGCGCTGGACGATCCGGCCATGGTGTTCTTCACCTCCGGCAGCACCGGTGTCCCCAAGGGGGTGCTCATCCCTCACCGCGCGGTCACCCGGATGTTCGGCCCGGGCGGACTGGACGGATTCGGGCCGGGGCACATCACGGCTCAGGTCGCGCCCGGGGCCTGGGACATGTACGCCTTCGAGCTGTGGGGCCAGCTCACCACCGGCGGCGCCTGCGTCGTGGTCGACGAGAACCACCTGATGCCCAGCCGGTTACGCACCCTCGTCGCCGGCCAGGGCGTCGACACGGTGTGGCTGACGACCTCGCTGTTCAACCTGATCGTCGACGAGGACCTGGGCGCGTTCGAGGGACTGGGGACGCTGTACGTCGGGGGCGAGAAGCAGTCCCCGCGGCATGTGGCGCTGTTCCTGGAGCGCTTTCCCGGGCTGCCGCTCTGGAACGGGTTCGGCCCGGCCGAGAACTGCATGCTGACGACCGTGCACCGGATGGGCCCGGCCGACAGCGCGGCGCCCGCCGGCATCCCGGTGGGCGTGCCCGTACCCCACACCACGGTGCTGCTGCTGCGGGAGGACGGATCACCCGCACCCCGCGGCGAACGCGGCGAGATCGTCGCGGCCGGCCCCGGCGTGGCCCTGGGATACCTGAACAACGAGACACAGACGCGCGAGCGGTTCCCGGTCCTGGAGATAGCGGGCGAGAAGCGCCGCGTCCTGCGGACCGGCGACATCGGCATGGTCGACGACGACGGGATTCTGCACTACTACGGCCGTCGCGACCGGCAGATCAAGCTCAGCGGGAACCGGATCGAACTCGGTGACGTCGAGGCGGCCGCGTCGGCGATCCCGGAGATCCGGACCTGCGCCGCCGTCGCCCGCACCGACCCCGGCGGGACCGTCGCGCACATCCTGCTCGTCTACACCCTGGTCGACGGCGCCGGACCGGCTCCCCGGGACATACGCAAGGAACTCACCACGAGACTTCCCGCGTACGCCGTCCCCGGCAGGTTCGAGCAGGTGGACGAGCTGCCGCTGCGCGACAACGGCAAGGTCGACCTGCAGGCTCTGGAGAGGCGCACCGCCTGATGCGTGAGTACCCGCAGACCTTCGAGCAAGAGGCGCTCTGGATCGCCGACCAGTTCATGGGGGACCCCTCCCCGTTCCTGGAGACCTGGGCCCAGTACATCGTGGGGCCGCTCGACGTCCCCGCGCTGGAACGGGCCCTGGCCTCGCTGGTCGAACGGCACGCGGTGTTCCGCACCGGGTTCACGCTCGGCGAGCAGGGCGCGGTGCAGTGCGTCGACCCGGCCGGTGCGGTCCCCCTGGAACGCCTCCCGTGGCCCGGCGGCGAACTGCACGAGACCTTGCGGCGGGCCGGGCAGCGACCGCTGGACCTGACCGTGTCACCGGCCCGGCTGACCCTGTACGACCTGGCGCCGGACGAGTACGTGCTGCTGCTCCAGATCCACCATGTCGCCGTCGACGACGCCTCCCTGGTGCTGCTCGACCAGGAACTGTCGGCCCTGTACGCCGAGGAGGCCGGGGGCGGTCCGGCCGGACTTGCACCGCCGGGGCTGTCGCTCGGCGAACACGCGGTCCGGGCCCGGGCGGCCGGGATCGCGCCGGACGACCTCGCGTTCTGGGCCGCGTTCCTGGACGGGGCGCCCGTGCTCACCCACCTGCCGCCCCGGCCCCGCCCGCTCGCCGCCCGGCGTGGCTCCGCCTGTGAGTGCGTGCGCGCCACCGTCCCCGCCGCGCTGGGTGACGCCGTACGCACGGCGGCACGCGCGCTGCGCACCACACCGCACGTGCTGATGAGCACCTGCATGGCGGTGACCGCGGCCGCGGTGAACGGTGCGGACGTGGTGATCGGGAGCCCCGTGTCCCGCCGCGGCGAACCTGATCTCGACACCGTCTTCGGCTGTCTGACCGATCTCCTGCCGGTGCGGTACCTGGTCCCCGCCACCGCCACGTTCGGCGAGGTGTGCACCGCGGCGAAACGCCGGTCGTTGGACGTGCTGCGGCACCGCAACGTGCCCTACGCCCGGATCGGCGGCGGCGTCACCCGCAAGCGGGGCGTGCTCTCCGGCGAGCACCTGGGCCGCATCTGCCTCGTCCTCGACCAGTCACCGAGCCGGCTGGACCTGCCGGGGCTGCGGTGCGAGCGGGTGCACGTGGGGGGAGCGTCGGCGAAGTTCGACTGGCTCCAGTACGTCGTCGCGGACGGCAGCGGCTGGGACGTACGGGCCGACTACGCCACGGACTACTTCACCGAGGACGAGGCGGCGCTCATGCTGCGGCAGTGGCTGACCGCGCTGACGACGGCCGCCGACGACCCCGGCGTGCCGGTGCGCGAGCTGTTCGACCGGCTGGCCGCGCTGGCATGACACACACCCCGCGGTCCGGGAACTCCCCTGTCCCCGGCCCGGGTCGCACCCCCACGACTGCTCTTCGCACAGGTCGATCTGCCGCAGGCGGACAACGCTGGACCTCCAGAAAGAGAGCGACACCGGTGAAAACGGAGCTGCGAACCAGCCTGACCACGCGCGACTGCGCGTGCGGTGGGACGGTATGGCTGACGGGCCTGCCGAGCTCGGGAAAGACGACGATCGCCCACGCCGTGGCCGACCGGCTGCGCGACGAGGGGCGCAGGGTGGAGGTGCTCGACGGCGACGAATTCCGCCGGACCCTCTCCGCGGGCCTCGGCTTCGGCCGCGCCGACCGGCACACGAACGTCCAGCGCATCGGACTGGTCGCGGAGGTGCTCGCCCGCAACGGCGTACTGGTGCTCGTCCCGGCCATCGCCCCCTACGCGGACAGCCGGCAGGCCGTGAGGGAACGTCATGACGCCTCGCACACGCCCTACTTGGAGATCCACGTCGCCACGCCCTCGGACACCTGCGCCCAGCGCGACGTGAAGGGACTGTACGCCAGGCAGGCCGCCGGCGAGCTCACCGGACTGACCGGCGTCGACGACCCCTACGAAGCACCGGACAAGCCCGACCTGCGCATCGACGCGCACGAACAGTCCGTCACCGAATCCGCGTCGGCGCTGCTGGGCCTGCTGGCGGAGAGGCGGCTGATATGAGCTCCCGCCCCGGCGACCTGTTCGCGGACCACTGCTCCGCCCTCAGCCACCTGGACGCCCTGGAGTCCGAGGCGGTGCACATCCTCCGCGAGGTGGAGGGCGAGTTCGAACGGCCGGTGATCCTGTTCTCCGGCGGCAAGGACTCCATCGTCATGCTCCACCTGGCGCTGAAGGCGTTCGCACCGGCGGCGGTGCCGTTCCCGCTGCTGCACGTGGACACCGGGCACAACTTCCCCGAGGTCATCGCCCACCGCGACCGCGTCGTGGCGGAACACGGGCTGCGCCTGCACGTCGCCTCCGTGCAGGAGTACATCGACGCCGGGAAGCTCCGCGAGCGCCCCGACGGCACCCGCAACCCGCTCCAGACGGTGCCGCTGACGGAGCGGATCCGCAGCGAGCGGTTCGACGCGGTGTTCGGCGGCGGGCGGCGCGACGAGGAGAAGGCGCGGGCCAAGGAAAGGGTGTTCTCGCTGCGCGACGAGTTCTCCCAGTGGGACCCGCGCCGCCAGCGCCCCGAACTGTGGCAGCTGTACAACGGCCGGCACGCGCCCGGCGAACACGTACGCGTCTTCCCGCTGTCCAACTGGACCGAACTGGACGTGTGGCAGTACATCGCCCGCGAGAACATCGGCCTCCCCGAGATCTACTACGCCCACAAGCGGCCCGTCTTCCGGCGCGGCTCCATGTGGCTGACCGCGGGCGACTGGGGCGGCCCGGCCGGCGACGAGACGGTCGAGACCCGGCTGGTCCGCTACCGGACCGTGGGTGACATGTCGTGCACCGGCGCGGTCGACTCCGAGGCGACGACCATCGAGGGCGTCATCACCGAGATCGCCGCGTCCCGCCTCACCGAACGGGGCGCCACCCGCGCCGACGACAAGCTCTCCGAAGCGGCGATGGAAGACCGCAAACGCGAAGGGTACTTCTAGACATGAGCGGAAACAGCACCACCGCCCGGGAGCCGGCCGCCCCGTCGGCCGCCACCCTGCTGCGCTTCGCCACCGCGGGCTCCGTCGACGACGGCAAGTCCACCCTCGTCGGACGTCTGCTGCACGACTCCAAGTCGGTGCTCGCCGACCAGATGGAGGCCGTCGAGCACGCCTCCCGCTCGCGCGGCTCCGGCGCACCCGACCTGGCGCTGCTCACCGACGGACTGCGCGCCGAGCGCGAGCAGGGCATCACCATCGACGTGGCCTACCGCTTCTTCGCCACCGCCCGGCGCAGGTTCATCCTCGCCGACACCCCGGGCCATGTGCAGTACACCCGCAACATGGTCACCGGCGCCTCCACGGCCGAACTGACGGTCGTCCTGGTGGACGCCCGCAACGGCGTCGTCGAACAGACCCGCCGCCACGCCGCCATCGCCGCCCTGCTGCGCGTCCCCCACGTCGTCCTCGCCGTCAACAAGATGGACCTCGTCGGCTACCGGGAGGCCGTCTTCGCCGCCATCGCCGAGGAGTTCACGGCGTACGCCACCGAGCTGGGCGTCCCCGAGGTCACCGCCATCCCCATCTCGGCACTGGCCGGGGACAACGTCGTCGAACCCTCCGCCCGCATGGACTGGTACGGCGGTCCCACCGTCCTCGAACACCTGGAATCGGTCGAACCGGCGGACCGGGCGGCGGACATCTCCTCCAGGTTCCCCGTCCAGACGGTCATCCGGCACGAGGGGGAGCGGTACTACGCGGGCCAGCTGCTCACGGGCCGCCTCCGGGTCGGGGAGACGGTGACCGTGCAGCCCTCCGGCCGCGTCACCACCATCACCTCGCTCGACGTCCTCGGCCGGCCGGCGGACGCCGTGTCGGCGGGCTCGTCCCTCAGCGTCCGGCTGGCCGACGAACTCGACGTCGGACGCGGCGACATGCTCACCGCCGGGACTCAACCGCCCCGGATCGCCCGGGAGATCGACGCGACCGTGTGCCATGTCGCCGACACACCGCTCACCGTCGGCCAGCGGGTGCTGCTCAAACACACCACCCGCACCGTGAGAGCGATCGTCGAGGACATTCCGTCGCGGCTCACGCTCGACGACCTCTCCCAGCACCCGCACCCGGGCCGGCTCGTCGCCAACGACATCGGCCGCGTCAGGGTCCGTACGGCCGAGCCACTCGCGCTCGACTCCTACGCGGACTCCCGGCGCACGGGATCGTTCCTCCTGATCGACCCGGCGGACGGCACCACGCTCGCCGCTGGCATGGCGGGCGACGCCTTCGCGTCCGCGACGGTGCCGGCGGACGCGGGCGCGGACGGATGGGACTTCTGAGACCGGCTCCCGGGCCGGCGGCGCACCAACTCTCGTCCACCGGGGGGCCATGTGCGCTGCCGGCCTCCGCCGGTGGCCACCGCGGGAGCGGGCGCGCCACCGACAGGTGCGTCACACGTGCCGGGTCCTACTCGTTCGGGTCCCAGCCCGCGAGCTGATCCATCGGCTCGGTGTCGCCGGTGGTCTCCAGGCCCTCGAACGGGGCGCGCTCGTAGAAGTAGAGGACCAGTTCGCTCGCCGCGCCCCGAATCGTCATGTCGCCCGGCTCCGCGCCGGCGGCGAGGCCGTCGCAGCGGACGCCGTCGGCGTCGAGGGTCAGACGCCAGGAGCGGCCCTCGGTCGCGTGCAGGTCGATGGTCGCCGGCTTGAACGGCCAGGGTACGGACGTGGCCGCGACGGTCGTCAGGAACTCGTCGACGCCCTCGACCGCGACGTCCGTCGGCAGCGGCTGTGCGGCGCCCCGGACGAGCTGGACGTCGTAGGTGTGGACGGCTATCTCCTGGATCTGGTGCCGGGCCACGGCTCCGCTGGTCTCCGGGGCCTGGGACCGGCCCCACCAGGTCCAGCAGCCGCGGTCCGGGCCGGCCTCGCGCAACGCGCCGAGCATCAGCTCGGTCGACTCGGCGAGCCAGGCGTCCAGGGCTTCGCGGTCGCGGGGCGCGGTCGGGGCGCCCTTCGGGTCCGTCTTCGCCGGCGGCTCGGCGCCCGGGCCCGCCGCGACGATGGCGGCCTGGCGGCGGCGGCCGTCCCCGAGGTGCTGCGCCAGCTCGCGCAGCGTCCAGTCCGGGCAGGTCGGGACCTGGACGTCAAGATCGGGGGAGGAGGCGATCGCGGCGCGGAACGCGGCCGAGCGGTCTTCTATCAGCCGCAGGACCTGGGGGAACTCCAAGATGTTTTGCACGTCGGCTGTCTATCACGGCGCCCCGGCCGCCGGGTATCGGATTTGTTCGGACGAACGCGTCGACGGCCGGGCGGAGCGCCGACGCCGATTCGTCAGCGTGCCGGACCGTTCCTTCGGTTGAACAACCTTGCAGAGAAAGGCAGTTCACGCGCTCCCCGTTGTGGGCGGATACAGCGCGGGCCGGTGGCCCGCACCCCGCTGCCCGCGACGGCGGCGGGCAGCGCGGCATGGGCAGAACACGGGGCCGGGGTTCATCGGGTGATCGGCGTGGCGCCGGTCGCGGCCAGAGTCATGGACCAGAGCCGGGCCGCCTCGTCGGGAGCCGTGGCGTGTGCGCGGACGCCGCCGTCGTCCATGGGGGTGCCGGTGGCGGATGCGTGTGCGACGTCGCAGTCCTCCAGATAGAGGCCGCCCCGGCCGTCGAGGAGCGGGGACGTCGCGGCCCACAGGCCGGTGGCGGCGCCCTGGGAGGGGGACTTGAATCCCTCGCCGACGACATGGCCGTGCTCGTCCACCCAGCCGCGGTCGATCTGGTCCCGGAGCGTCATCTCCCGCTGCAGCCCCGTGATGATCTTGCCGGGGTGGAGGGCGAAGGCCCGGACGCCGTCGCGTCTTCCGACGGCGTCGAGGTGCACGGCGAACAGGGCGTTGGCGGTCTTGGCCTGGCCGTAGGCCAGCCACTTGTCGTAGCCGGTGCGGAAGTGCGGATCGTGCCAGCGGATGCCGGTCAGGGTGTGACCGGCCGAGCTGTTGACGACGACGCGTGCGCCGTCCGCGGCGGCCAGGAGGGGGTAGAGCTCTGCGGTGAGGGTGAAGTGACCGAAGTGGTTGGCGGTGAGCTGGCCTTCCCAGCCGGGCCCGAAGCGTCGCTCCGGGGTGGCCATGACTCCGGCGACAGCCATCAGGAGGTCGATCCGGCCGGTCCGGTCGCGGATGTGTGCGGAGGCCGATCGGACGCTTGCGAGGTCGGTCAGGTCCATGGGGACGACCTCGCAGTCCTTCACCTCCTTCAGAGCGGTACGGGCGACGTCGGGGCGGCGGGCGGGAACGATGACCCGGGCACCGGCGGCCGTAAGGGCCCGCGTGGTCTCCAGGCCGAGTCCGGAGTAACCGCCGGTCACCACGGCCGTCCTCCCGGAGAGATCGAGGCCGGCCACGATGTCCTGGGCGGTGCTGGAGGCGGAGAAGGGCGAGCCGAGCGGCCGCTGATCAGTAGTCGTCATGCCGCTGACGCTACGATCTGGAGTGAGGTCTAGATCAAGCCCAGGGAATGAGCGGCATGACAACCCCCGAGACCGCGGTGCCGTCGCTGAGCATCGGCGAGGCAGCCGAGCGGACCGGACTGAGCGTGCATGCCCTGCGCTTCTACGAGCGCGAGGGACTGCTCGTCGGACCGGTCCGGCGCACGTCGGGCGGCCGGCGGCGCTACACCGACTTCGACATCGAATGGCTGCTGATCTGTGTCAGGCTCCGCGAATCCGGCATGCCACTCGCCGATCTCAAGCACTTCGCCGAACTGGTACGCCGCGGACCGGGCAACGAGGCGGAGCGTCTGCGGTTGCTCGACGCCCATCGGCAGCGCGTCGACGCGCAGATGGAGGCGCTGGAGGAGGCCCGGTCCGTCATCGCCTGGAAGGTCGGCGTCTATGCCGAGCACCTCGCCCGCGGTGAAGCCGACGGGCTCTGGGACCCGACAGCCTGAGGCCGGGTACGGACGGTCGTCGCGCATGCGGAATGCGGCGCCCGGAAGAAGGCGGGTACCGCCACCCGGTCAAGCCGCGACGACACCGGCGGGGCGGTCTTTCGGCCGATCCGGCCGACGTGTCGGAGCGCGAGCCGAGACAGCGTCAGGGCGGGGTATCACCAGGGCACTACGCCGGCGTCGTTGAAGAACCCGCCGGTCGGACCGTCGTCGGGCAGGGTCGCCAGCTTGACGGCGATCGCCGCGCCCTGTTCCGGGGTGCGCACGCCGCGGAAGCCGTTGAGGTCGGTCGCGACGTAGCCGGGGCAGCCGGTGTTGATCAGGATGTTCGTGCCGCTCAGCTCCCGGGCGTACTGGAGGGTGACGGCGTTCAGGAACGTCTTGGACGGTGCGTACGCCACGGCCACCGGACCCGTCGTCTGCTCGGCAGCGGTTCCCGACTGCCGGGTCAGGGAGCCGACACTGCTGGACATGTTCACGATCCGCGGTGAGGCGGACCGCCGCAGCAGCGGCAGCATCGCGTTGGTGACGCGGATGACGCCGATCACGTTGGTCTCCACGACCGTCCGGATGGTGGCGGGATCGACCCCGGTGGGTTCCTGCGGCATGCCGCCGGTGATGGCGGCGTTGTTGACGAGTACGTCGAGGCGCCCCGCCCGCTCCTCGATCAGCCGCGCGGCGGCGGTCACGCTCGTGTCGTCGGTGACGTCCAGTGGTACGCCGAACGCCTCGACGCCCGCAGCGCGCAGCTTCTCCACCGCGGCCATGCGGCGCCGGTCGTCGCGGGCGCCCACACCGACGCTCCAGCCGAGGGCACCCAGACCCGCGGCGATCTCGTAGCCGATTCCCTTGTTCGCGCCGGTGACCAGCGCAGTCCTTCGTTCGCTCATGGGGACGATGCTGCCCCCGGAGACCGGCGGCGGTCCAACACCGATGGGGTGGGCGGCGATACCTTCCGGGTATGGATCCGGAGTAGCGTGGCCGCATGGAGACCCGGGAACTGCGGTATTTCGTCGCCGTCGCCGAAGAGCTGCACTTCGGGCGCGCCGCACAGCGGCTCGGGATCGCGCAGCCGCCGCTGTCCAGGGCGATCCAGCGGCTCGAACGCCGGCTCGGGGCATCCCTGCTGGACCGGACCAGCCGCACCGTCACGCTGACCGAGGCCGGATCGGTGCTGTTGACCGAGGGCCGCGCTGCGCTCGACGCGGTCGACGCCGCGGAGCGCCGGACCCGTCGCGCCGCCCTGTCCGTGACCGGCCGTCCCGGCCTGGTCCTGGTCACCAAGGCCAGTGCGTCCAGCGAACTGCTGGCGGAACTGCTGGCCGCCTACGCCGCCGAACCCGACGCGGTCCCCGTCGACGTCATCCTGTGCGGCCCGGCCGAGCAGGAACGGCAGCTGCGCGAGGGGCGGGCCGACGTGGCGCTGCTGCACCGGCCGTTCGACTCGACGACCGGGTTCCACACCGAGGAGCTCGGCACGGAGGGCCAGGTCGCGGTCCTGCCGGCCGGGCATCCGCTCACCGCTCGGGCCCATGTGCGCATGGCCGACATCACCGGGCTGCCGGGCCTGCCCCTGCCCCGTTGGCCGGCCTCCGACGGCAGCTACCCGGCCGGCCCCGGCCCGCGGGTCCGCGACCACGCGCAGCTGTTGCAGCTCGTCGCGCTCGGCCGTGCCTGCGCGGTCTCACCGGAGTCGTGCCGGGCCCAACTGCACGCGGACCTCGCCGCGGTGCCCGTGCTGGACGCGCCGGCGGTCACCACCGTCATCGCCTGGCCACCTCACAGCCGGTCCAGAGCCGTAGCCGACCTCGTCCGCACCGCGACCCGTCTCCCGCGCTTCGACCGGGAAGGCGCACCGGGCCGGCAGGGGTCCGGGCCCGTCTCGCCACCGTCGTGAGGTGCGGGAGCTGACCGGGAGAGAACCTCCTGGTCAGAGGTGCCGACGCCGGGACCGGCCCACGGTCACACCGTCCCCGGCCCCCGCCGCCCCTTGTAATTGATCTTCATCGTGTCCATGTCCGTCGCCGTCGACCGCAGCTCGCCGTGGCCGTAACCGGCCTTCCGCAGCGCCGTCTGCGCGCGGTCCTCGGCGATCGCGGCCGCCATCTCGTCACCGTCCTGCGCGTCCGACACGACCACGTAGCGGAAGCTGAAGTGTTTGAGCACCCGGTCGTAGGTCAGCGAACCCTCCTCGCTGAACTGCATCGCGGCCAGCCCGTGCTGCTCGACCTCGGCCAGCAGCCGCTCGCGCGCCTCGTCCGTCAGCCCCTCCCACGTGCCGCGCACGATCACTCGGTAGGTGTGCTGCGTGCTCATCGTGTCCCGCCCGTTCCGTTTCGTGTACCGCACAACGCCTGCCCGGGGAGCCTACGGCGCCGGGGGCGGGGCGGAAACGGAATATCGGGCGGCGCGGCGACGGGCGGCTTTGCCGAAGTCTGATGGCTGATCCCCTGGTCCGCGCGGCGTCGAGCGTGTTCCATGGTCATCGGGGGGCGCCCGGACCTGCGGCGGCCCGCGTGAGGGAGCGAGGTTGCCTTGGCCACCACCGTACGACGTACCGTCCTGACCCTGCCTGCGGCGGCGCCGGGGCCGGAGAATCCGCTGCCCGCGCTGCGGCCGCTGGACGAGATGCATGTCGTCGACGACCGCGACCGGGCGGCCCTGCCCCGTGACATGGCCCGGCAGATCGGGCACGAACCGCTCGCCACCGTCCTTCCCGTGCGCATCCTCGACGGCTACGGACGCGAGCGCACCCCGACCGACCTCGACGCGATCGTCATCGAGAACGACCGGCTGCGCGCCACCGTCCTGCCCGGACTCGGCGGACGCGTCCACTCCCTCTTCCACAAGCCGACCGGCCGCGACCTCGTCTACGCCAACCCCGTGCTCCAGCCCGCCGACTTCGCACTCAACGGCGCCTGGTTCTCCGGCGGCATCGAGTGGAACATCGGCGCGACCGGCCACACCACCCTGTCCTGCGCCCCGGTGCACGCCGCCCGCGTCCCGGCGCCCGACGGTGGCGAGATGGTCCGGCTCTGGGAGTGGGAGCGGCTGCGCGACCTGCCGTTCCAGGTCGACCTGTGGCTGCCCGAGGACTCCGACTTCCTCCACGTCGGCGTGCGGATACGCAACCCGCACGAGCACCCCGCCCCCGTCTACTGGTGGTCCAACATCGCCGTCCCGGAGGGCGAGCGCACCCGGGTGCTGGCACCGGCCGACGAGGCCTGGCACTTCGGCTACGAACGGACGCTGACCCGGGTCCCGGTCCCCGAGTCCGGCGGAGTCGACCGTACGTACCCGCTGCGCGGCGACTTCCCCGCCGACTACTTCTACGAGGTGCCCGACGGCGCCCGCCGCTGGATCGCCTCGCTCGACGAGGACGGCCACGGGCTCGTCCAGACCTCCACCGATCTGCTCCGGGGCCGCAAGCTGTTCCTCTGGGGCAGCGGGCCCGGCGGCCGCCGCTGGCAGGAGTGGCTCACCGAGCCCGGCACGGCCGGCTACGCGGAGATCCAGGCAGGACTCGCCCGCACCCAGCTGGAACACGTACCGCTGGAGCCGGGCGGCGAGTTCAGCTGGCTGGAGTCGTACGGGCCGCTGGCCGCGGACCCCGCGACCGTGCACGGCGACGACTGGGCGGCAGCCCGCGCCGAGACGGAGCAGCGGCTCGCGGCGGTGCTCCCGCGTGCCGACGTGGACGCCGCGTACCGGGCCTGGCGGCGCTGCGCCGACACGGAACCGGGCGAGGTCCTCGCCACCGGTTCGGGCTGGGGCGCCCTCGAGGTGCGGCGCGCCGGGTACAAGCTGCCCGGCACCCCGTTCGCGGAGTCCACGCTCGGCGAACAGCAGGCCCCCTGGCTGGAACTGCTGGAACAGGGCTCGTTCCCCGAACCCCGCCGCGTCGCTCCGCCCGGGCCCACCCTCGTCTCCCCGCACTGGCGCGACATGCTGGAGACGGCATCCGCCGAACCGCTCACCGAATACCACCTCGGCGTCGCCCAGTGGCACTCCGACGACCGGGCGCAGGCGGTCCGCAGCTGGGAGCGCGGTCTCGCGCTCGCCCCGTCGCGCTGGCCGCTGCTGCGCTGTCTCGCCGTCGCGGCCCAGGAGAGCGGCCAGCAGGACCGCGCGGCCGATCACTACGCGGAGGCGTTCGACGACCTGTGCGCGGAGCGCCGCGACGACGGCGAGAGCTGGTCCGCCGCCACGGCCGCCCTCGGCCGGGAGGCGATCGAGGCACAGCTGACGGCGGGCCGCACCGCCGAGGCGCGCACGGTCTGGGACGGCCTGCTGCCGGAGCTGCGCCTCCGGGGCCGCTTCCGCCTCCTGGAGGCGCGCCTCCTGATCGCGGAGGGGGACCGGGCGGCGGCCCGCGCCCTGTTCGACGCGGGACTCGAGGTCGCCGACCTCCGGGAGGGCGCCGAGATCCTGGACGAGGTGTGGGCCGAACTCACCGACGAGCCGCTGCCGGACGCGTACAACTACCGGATGCGGCCGCGGGAGTGAGGAGCCTGGGCCTCTCCCGGTTCTGAGGGCTGTCCCGCCAGGAGTTGCGGGACAGCCCTCAGCCGGCGGCGCGGTTGCGGTCGACGTACTCGAAGACCGAGCCGTCCGGGTGCACCGCGATCAGATTGCGGCCGACCGGGGTCGGGACGGGGCCCGCGATGACGTGGGCGCCGACCCGGGTCAGTGAGGCGTGGGCCTCGTCGACGTCCTTCACGGCGATCGTCGCGGTCACCTTGCGCAGGATCTCCAGCTCGGACTCGGGACCGCTCATCAGCAGAAAACAGCTGACGGCGGCGACGGAGACCCCGCCGCGCTCGAAGCGCTGCGCCGAACTCGCCGTCAGGTCCTCGTAGAAGGCCACCGCGGCCTCCAGGTCGTCGACGCAGATACGCAGCGTGGTTCCCAGGATTTCCATGCCGAACAGGGTAGTTGGCCGGTCAGCGGTGTGTGATCGATTCGGCGGAGGGGAGCGGGACGCCCCGGACGCGGCGCGCGGCCGGCACCCGGGGCGGTGGTCCCCGGACGGCCCTCAGGCCCGGCAGAGGACCTCGCCGTGCGGGACCATGAACCAGCCGTCGTCCTGCGCACCCCAGGTGCGCCAGGCCTCCGCGAGCGCGGTCAGCTGCTCCTGCGTCGCATGGCCGCCGTCGACCGCGCGTGCGGCATAGGCCGAGCCGACCGTACGGTCCGCCCACAGGCCGCTCCACCAGTCCCGGCTCTCCGGGGTGGCGAAACACCAGGAGGCGGCCGTCGGCGTGATGTCGGTGAAGCCCGCCTCGCGCGCCCAGGAGAGCAGTCGGCGTCCCGCGTCCGGCTCCCCGCCGTTGGCCCGTGCCACCCGTCGGTACAGCTCCAGCCAGGCGGTCATCTCGGGGGACTCCGGGAACCAGCTCATCGCCGCGTAGTCGCTGTCGCGGGCCGCGACGAGGCCACCGGGCCGGCAGACCCGCCGCATCTCGCGCAGCGCCTGCACCGGGTCTCCTACGTGCTGGAGCACCTGGTGGGCGTGGACGACGTCGAACGAGTCGTCCGGGAAGTCCAGGGCGTGGACGTCAGCGACGGCGAACTCGACGTTGTCCAGACCCCGTTCGGCGGCCTCCGCGGCCGCCTTGTCCAGGATCTCCCGGGTGGTGTCGACGGCCGTCACCCGGCCGGGGGCGACCAGCGCGGCCAGGTCCGCGGTGATGGTGCCGGGTCCGCAGCCCACATCCAGCACGGCCATGTCCGGGCGGAGTTCACCGATGAGGTAGGCCGCGGAATTGGCGGCGGTACGCCAGCGGTGCGAGCGCAGCACCGACTCGTGGTGGCCGTGGGTGTAGACGGCGGTCTCCTTCGGCATGACCGTGCATCCTCTCTCGGAACTCTCGGAACTCTCGGAACAGTCGGCTCTCAGGGCTCTCGGAACTCTTGGAACGCGCACCGGGAAAGCGCTGATCGGTAGGGCCACCGTACGCCTGAATGCCGAATGGTGAGATCCGTATCTTGCTATGTGGACACGGTGGTGGTGCGGGAGTACGCGACGGGGGCGGCCGACTCCGCGTCGGCCGCCCCCTGTTCGGCCGACTCCGCGTCGGCCGCCCCCTTTTCGGCCGACTCCGCGTCGGCCGTTCCTTCCGTTCGCCCGGACCGGGCCGGTCTCACACCGTCATCGGGCAGTACACCGTGAGCGCCTCCGGAAGCTTGTCGATCATCAAGTCGCTGTGGCTGTGCGCCACTTCACCGTCGTACGCGTACGGGGTCCCCGGTCGCAGCCCGGAGATGCGCACGCGGTGGCGGCGGACGGCGGCGTGTATGGGGGAGCGGGTCAGGGGACCGGCGACGGCGGCCGCCAGCAGCCTCAGGCCGGGCGTGCGGCCGCCGTGCACGACCCGTACGTCCAGCAGCCCGTCCGCGAGGTTGTGCCGCCGGCCCGGCGCCGGGCCGACCCGCTGGAACATGCCGTTGCCGATGAACAGCAGCCACAGGGGCCTTCTGCGGCCCTGCAGTTCCGCCTCCAGGGGGCGCTGGCCCCGCAGCACCTTGGCGGCGGCGAGGACTCCGGCCGGCCAGCCGCCGATCCGTGGCGCCCAGTGCTCGCGGGTGCGGACCAGTTCCGGGTAGACGCCCAGGCTGAAGGCGTTGAGGAAGTAGCCGTGGGCGCCCCCGGGGCCGTCCGGACCGGGCCGGAAGCGGCCCAGGTCGACCCGGACCGCGCTGCCCGTGCCGAGCGCGGCGCAGGCGTCGGCCACGGTCTCGATGCCCAGGTCGTACGCGAAGTGGTTCAGCGTCCCGCCGGGGAACACGGCGAGCGGCAGACCGTGCACGGCGGCCACCGAGGCGGCCTGGTTGACCGTGCCGTCACCGCCGCACACCCCCAGCGCCCGGCCGCGCCCGGCGGCCTTCTCCAGTTCGGAGGAGAGCTCGGCGGGAGGGCACTCCACCACCTCGGCCCGCGGCAGGGCCTCGCGGACCAGGGATGCCGTCGCCGTCGCCGTACCCGACTCCTGGTTGACGACGACGACCAGGTCCTGGCCGTCCGGCAGGGCGGGCGCGTGTGCGGGCGGCCTGCCCGGCGCGGGCAGCTGCCCCCGGGTCGGCACGACGCCGCGCAGTGCGAACGCCGCCCCTATGCCCAGTGCGGCACCGGCCAGCACATCGCTCGGATAGTGCACCCCGGTGTAGACGCGGGAGGCGGCCACCGACAGGGCGACAGGGGCGATGACCGCACCCCAGCCCTTCGACTCGAGCGCCACCCCGGTGGCGAACGCGGCGGCGGACGCGGCGTGTCCCGAGGGGAAGGACGTGGTGACCGGCTGGCGCTTCAGCTGCCGTATCACCGGCACGGCGTCCAGTATCGGACGCTCCCGGCGGACCGCCCCCTTGCCGACCGTGTTGATCGTGGCCGAGGCCACCGCCAGTGAGGCGAGCCCGCGCAGGGCGGCCCGCCGCGCCCGGGCGCTGCCACCGAACGCGGCCATGCCCGCGGCGGCGCCGAACCACAGCAGCCCGTGGTTGGCGCTGCGGCTGAGCCGGGGCAGCACGGGCCCGGCGGCCGGCCAGTGCCGCTGGGCCAGGTTCTGGAACACGGCCAGATCGCATCGGTGCATGACGCTCCGCAGGCCGGCGGGGTGTGAAGGGGTGCTCGGTGACGACATGGAACAGCGAATACCCTGCCGGGCCCCGCCGAACCGGCAGGCGCGCCCGAACCGTGCGCACCGGCCTTCGCGCACGGGGCACCACAGGGTCCCATTGACCTGGCATTTCTGCACGAAAGTGAACAAATCCTCCCGGATTCCGTGTGTGCCGAGTGCCGCACGTCACCTCGTCATTGCCCCGGCAAGTCCGCCACGCTTAGCCTGTGTTCGTGATGCCGGTCACTGGCCGGAATGTCGAACACGAGAGGGTGGTGCACGACCATGGGGCGACTCGTCCCCGCGGTGACCAGGGCGCTCGACGTACTCGAACTCTTCCTCCAGGGCGACGGTACGCTCTCCGCGCCCGAGGTCACCCGCAAGCTCCAGCTTCCGCGCACCACCGTCCACGAGCTGCTGACCACGCTCGCCGCCCGCTCGTACCTGGTCACCGTCCCCGACCAGCCCGGCCGCTACCGCCTCGGCGTCCGCACCTACCAGCTCGGCAGCCGGTACGCCGAGCAGCTCGACCTCGCCGCCGAAGGACAGCAGGTGGCGCGGCAGGTCGCCGAGACGTGCGGGGAGACCGTCCATGTGGCGATCCTGGAGGGGGCCGACGTCATCTACATCGCCAAGGTGGACTCCACCCACGCGGTCCGGATGGTGTCCGCGGCAGGCCGCAAGCTGCCCGCCCACTGCACGTCCGTCGGCAAGATGCTCCTCGCCGCCCTGCCCGACCGGGAGCTCGACGCCCGGCTCGACGGTCTCGAACTGACCGGGATGACCCCCAACAGCATCACCGACGAAGGGGAGCTGCGCGCCGCGCTCGCCACCGTGCGGGAGCGGGGCATCGCCGTGGAGCACCGGGAGTCCAACCCCGACGTGAGCTGCGTCGCCGCGCCCGTACGGGACCGGTCGGGCCGGGTCGTCGCCGCGCTCTCCGTCTCCGTGCCCATGATCCGCTGGAGCGAGGAGCGCGAGGGCGAGCTGGCCGGCCTCGCGGCCGAGGGCGCCGAGGCGCTCTCCGGCCGGCTCGGACACCACCGGAGCAGGCCGTGAACCACCCGCGCATCGAGGTCGCCGTACGGGAGCACGCCGCGCTCGGCGAAGGGCCGACCTGGGACCCGGCCGGCCGGCGGCTGATCTGGGTCGACATCCTGTCCGCCCGCGTCCACACCTACGACCCGGAGAGCGGCCGGCGGACCGTCATGGCCACCGAACAGCACGTCGGCGCCGCCAAGCCCCGGGCCGGCGGCGGGCTCGTCGTCAATCTGCGCGACGGCATCGGGCTGTACGACACGGACGGTGCCTTCCGCTGGCTGGTCCACGACGCCGAGCCCGGGCGCCGCGGCAACGACGCCGCGGTCGCACCGGACGGGGCCCTCTGGGCGGGCACCATGCGCTACGACGAGACGGAGACCGGCGGCAGCCTCACCCGGATCGCGCCCGACGGCGCGGCCACCCGGGTGCTGCCACTGGTGGCGTGCAGCAACGGCACCGGATGGAGCCCGGACGGCCGGCTGATGTACTACATCGACACCCCGACCCGCCGGATCGACGTCTTCGACGTGGACGGTGAACAGGTCACGGGGCGCCGCCCGTTCGCGACCGTGGAGGAGGGCGTGGGATATCCCGACGGCCTCACCGTCGACGCCGAGGGGGCCGTCTGGGTCGCCCTGTGGGACGGCGCCGCGCTGCGCCGCTACACCCCCGACGGCAGGCTGGACCGCGTCGTCCGTCTGCCGGTGCGCCGGCCCACCGCCTGCGCCTTCGGCGGCCGGGACCTGCGCGACCTCTACGTCTCCACCGCGCGCACCGGCCTCACCCGTCCGCACCCGCTCTCGGGGTCACTGCTCGTCCTGCCGGACGCCGGGCAGGGGACGGCCGCCACCGCCTTCGCGGGCTGAGCCGGCGGGAGCGGCCGGGCGGGTCCGGGGTCCGGACCCGCCCGGCCGCGGCTCACTCCGCCGGGAACCGGCGCAGGGTGCCCGGCAGCCGGGAGCCGAGCGGCGACATGTTCCCGGCAGCGCCGTGCCGGGCCAGCAGATCCAGGACGAGCCGCCCCCGCCGGACCCGCTCGCGCGCCGTGTCCAGGGCGACATCGCGCAGATGGGCGCCGTACGGGTAGATGCCGGGCGCCCTGGACAGGCCGAACTTGAGGTAGAGCGGGGCGCCGCGCCGGATCAGCTCGGCCGCCTCGTACATCCGCACATAGCCGCCGAGATCGTCCGGTGCCTCGATGTACAGGTCCATCGGAGCGGCCGACACCCGCCGGATCTCCGTGAAGTGAGCGAGCGTCAGGTCGGACGGGATGTTGACCGAGTCCGCCCCGAGCTGCTCGAACACGGCGAACGACGCGGGGTTCACCGGCCCGATCAGGGCGGACACCTTGAACGTCGTGTCGGCGGGCAGCACGCCCTGCGCCCGTAGCCGGTGCAGGGTCCAGAGCACCCCCTCGTCCGCCACGAGCAGACACCTCACGCCGAGCGCGGAGGCCCGCAGGGCGTCCTCGACACAACCGGCCAGGGCGTCGTGGCCCCGGGCGCGCAGCCCGGCCCCGCCCGAGTCGGTGCGGAACGAGGCCCCGGTGTCCCAGCTGCCGCGCGGACCGGTGAACAGGCAGAGCTCGATGCCGCGTTCGGCGCAGCCCTCCACCATGTCGGTGATCTCGGCGTCACTGAGCATCCAGATGCCGCTGCCCTGGCTGATCCGGTGGACGGGGACGTCGAGGCGTGCGCTCTCCTTCAGTACGACGGACAGCGCCTCGGGACCCTCCACGGACGGGATCTCGGTCCGCCAGGTGCCGCCGTCGGGAAAGGTGTGCGCGGAGGTGTCGGCCGGGTCGGGGGCGGGGGCGCCGAGCCCGAGCGCGGTGAGCGAGGGCTCACCCGGGCGCCGGACGCCGACGGGGGATGCGGAGGTCATGAGCGACCTTTCGTGTTCGGTGGGTCGTTCGGTGAATCGTTCGGCGGGCCGGACGAGGTTCGGGTGAATGGGCGACGGGCGGGGTGCCGTGGACCGCAGGGCTGCCGGGGGCGGCGGCGCGCGGCTGACGCGGACACCCCCTACGGACGCATCAGCACCTTGCCCGTCCCCGCGCCGCCGCCCCCGACCAGCGCCACGGCGTCCGCGAACCGCTCCAGCGGGAACTCGTGCGTGATCAGCGCCGCCGGATCCAGCAGCCCCGCGGTGAACGCCCGCACCGCGTACGACCAGGACGCGGAGGACGCCCCGAACACGCTGCGCACCGTGAGCTGGCTCAGCGACAGATGCACCGGGTCGATGCCGGTGGCCCCCGGCGCGAACATTCCGGTCAGCACGACCCGGCCGCCGCGCCGCGCGAGCAGGCAGGCGTCGGCCGCGGTGGTCGCGGCCCCGGCCGTCTCCACGACCAGGTCGTAGCGCCCGTGCACCTCGCCGGCCTCCTTGGGTGCCAGTACCTCGCTCGCCCCGAAGTGCAGTGCCTGGCGCGCCCGTTCGTCCCGTGGGTCGATCACCGTCAGTTCGCCGGGAGACACCGCGGCCAGCAGCTGGACGGTGAGCAGCCCGAGGGTGCCCGCGCCCACCACGGCGATCCGCTCGCCCGGCTCCGGCGCCCCGGCCCGCACCGCCGCGGCGACCACGGCCGCGGGCTCCAGCAGCGCGGCGGCGCGCAGGTCCGCGTCGTCGGCCAGCGGGTGCAGCAGCCGGGCGGGCACCACGACATGGTCGGCGAACGCCCCGGGCCGGGTGAAGCCCGTCTCGTCGTACCCCGAGGTGCACAGCGAGGTCTCGCCGCCGCGGCACCGCTCGCAGCTCCCGCAGGAACGGAATCCCTCGGCGACGGTACGCCGGCCGGTCAGGGCCGGATCGACGCCGGGGCCCACCGCCTCGACCGTGCCCGACCACTCATGACCGGGCACCACCGGATAGCGCACATAGCGCGGATCGCGATGGCCGTCGTACACCTCCCGGTCGCTCATGCAGATGCCCGCGGCGGCCACCTGGACCCGGACCTCGCCCGGACCGGGCTCCGGAATCGGCCCCGAGGTCAGCCGGTGCCGGCCCGGCCGGTCGACGACGACCGCCCGCGACGGGACGGGTGCGGTGCTCACTTGGGCTGCCTCTTCTCCCAGCCGTCGGCCCACAGATCGAACCGGGCCTGCTGCTGCGGGAACTCGGCCGCGGCGTCCACATCGAGCTCGACCCCGAGACCGGGGGCGTCCGACAGCTCGAAGCAGCCGGTCTCCGGGTCGACCTGCGGGGCGCCCTTCACGACCTTCTTGATGTCCGCGTCCGCGAAGTCGTTGAAGTGTTCGAGGATCTTGAAGTTGGGTGTGCAGCCCGCGACCTGGAGGCTGGCGGCCGTCAGCACCGAACCGCCCACGTTGTGCGGGGCGATCAGCATGTAGTGCGTCTCGGCCGTCGCGGCGAGCTTCCGGGTCTCCAGGATGCCGCCGATGTGGCCGACGTCGGGCTGGATGATGTCGGCGGCCTGCGACTCGAAGAGCTCGCGGAACTCGACGCGGTCGTGGATGCGCTCGCCCGTCGCGATCGGCAGATCGACCTTGCCCGCCACCTTCGCGAGCGCCTTGAGGTTCTCCGGCGGCACCGGCTCCTCCAGCCAGGCGGGTTCGAAGGGCGCCATCTCGTGCGCGATCCGCACCGCCGTCGACGGGCTGAACCGGCCGTGCATCTCCAGCATCAGCTCGGTGCCGGGACCGATCGCGTCGCGCACCGCCTCGATCAGCGAGACCGCGTACCGGGTCTCCTCCTGGCCGAGCTCGAAGTGGCCCGTCCCGAACGGGTCGATCTTCAGCGCCCGGTAACCGCGCGCCACGACCCCCGACGCCGCCTCGTGGTACGCCTCCGGGGTCCGCTCGGTGGTGTACCAGCCGTTGGCGTACGCCTTGACCCGGTCGGTGACCCTGCCGCCGAGCAGCTGCCACACCGGCACGCCGAGCGCCTTGCCCTTGATGTCCCAGCAGGCCATCTCGACGACCGCGATGCCGGACATCACGATCTCGCCGGCCCGCCCGTAGTCCCCGTACTTCATCCGGCGTACGAGGTCCTCGACGGCGAACGGATCCGTACCGGCGATGTGGTTGGCCTCCGCCTCGCGCAGATAGCCGATCAGCGCATCGGTGCGGCCGAGCATCCGGGTCTCGCCCACGCCGGTGAGTCCCTCGTCGGTGTGGACCTGCACATAGGTGAGGTTGCGCCAGGGTGTTCCGACCACATGTGTGCTGATTCCGGTGATACGCACGGGAGTTGCCCCTCGACTTGTTCGATATTTCGGCACTCGTTCGAAATCCTGGCGTGACCGTAATGACGCGGCGGGGCGAGTGTCAATGGGGCCGTCGCGTCCCGGTGCGCCTCCCGGGCCCCCGGACGCTTCGCGGTAGCGCAGGCGCCCCGCGCCATTCCCTCGTATAAAGGGCCGGAGAGCGAGGCGGCGGGACCAGGGAGCGAGCGGCGGCGAAGGAGGCCCGGATGGGCCGGGAGCGGACCGGACGGCAGGGACCCGGCACGCCCGGCGTCCGGGAGGACCGCGGACCCGTGCGGTACGGACCGCCCGCGCCGGGCCCCGGACTGCCGGTGCTGCCGGAGCTGGCCGAGGTGCTGGCGGCCGCGGCGGGGGACGGCGCCCCCGAACCGGCCGGCGGCTCGGCGGCCCTGCGCGAGGCCGCCCGCGCCTACTGGGACCGGCGCGGACTGCACGGCGGCGCCGAACACGTCGCCGCCGCGCCCGGCACCTCCCCGCTGATCCTCGCCCTGATCGCCGCGCACGGCGGCGACGTCCTGATGCCACGCCCCTGCCCCGCCTCCTGGATCCCGCAGGCGCGGCTGCTCGGCCGGCCCGCCTATCACGTGCCGACGCCCGCCGAGTGCGGCGGCGTGCCCGACCCGTACGCCCTGCTGGAGACCGTGCGCCGGGTGCGGGCCGAGGGCGGCCGGCCGAGGCTGCTGCTGATCTCGGTGGTGGACGACCCCACCGCCACCGTCGCCCCGCCGGAACTGGTGCGCGAGGCCTGCGAGGCCGCCGTCGCCGAGGGGCTGCACATCGTCAGCGACGAGACCTGGCGCGACACCCTGCACCGGCCGCACGACACCGTGCTGCTCAGCCCGGCCGAGATGTGCCCCGACGATGTCACGGTCGTCTCCGACCTGGCGGGCGCGCTGACCCCGTCGGCCTGGCCGGTCGCCGTCGCCCGGTTCCCAGACACCCCGCGGGCCGCGGTGCGCCACGCCCGTACGCTCGACATCCTCACCGCGCTCGGCGCCCTCGTCGCGGGCCCGGTCGCCGCGGCGGCCGCCCACGCGCTGCGCGAACCGGACGCCGTCACCGAACGGGTCCGCAGGGCCGCCGCGCTGCAGGCCCGGGTCGCCGCCGCGGCCCATCAGGCGGTGCTCGCCTCCGGCGCGCTCGCCCGGCCCCCGCAGGCCGGCCGCCACCTCTACGCGGACCTCGGCCCGCTCCGCTCCCGGCTCGCCGCCCGCGGCGTCACGGACTCGCTGGAGCTGGAGGAATACCTCACGGACCGGCTCGGCGCACCGGTCCCCGGCGGCCACCGCTTCGGTGACGAACTGGGCGCGCTGCGGGTGCGGCTGGGCACCGGATCACTGCTCGGATCGACCCCGCGGCAGCAGCTGGAGTCGCTCACCGCGGTGGAGCCCCTCGAATTGCCGCACGTCGCGGCAGCCCTGAGCATTTTCCGAGCAGCCCTCGACGAACTCCGCTGACGCACGGCGCCGACGCGCCCCGGGACGGGAGTCCTCCGATGACGGAACAGCCAGAGCGCCCCCTCGGCCCGGAACCGCACCGGGCGTGCCGCGGCGAGGTGGTCACCCCGCGACCGCTCGGCGAGGTGCGCTCCTGGCCCCGGAGCTTCGCCGACCGGCTCACCGCACCCCTGCCCGGCGTCACCGGCATGTCCCGGCTGGCCCGCGAGCACGCCATCCGGCCCAACGCCGAAGGGCTGCGCGGCATCCACCGGCTGCCGTACGCCCCCGAGCCGCTCCCCGCCGTCCCGGCCGGCACCACCTGCGTCACCTGGGCCGGACACGCCAGCTGGATCATCCGCACCGGCGGACTCACCGTCCTGGCCGACCCGGTCTGGTCCCGCCGCATCCTCGGCACCCCGGCCCGGATCACCCCCGTCGGCGTGCCCTGGGAGGAACTGCCGCCGGTCGACGCCGTCGTCATCAGCCACAACCACTACGACCACCTCGACGCCCCCACCCTGCGCCGGCTGCCCCGCCACACCCCGCTCTTCGTCCCGGCCGGGCTGGGCCGCTGGTGCCGCCGCCGCGGCTTCGTCACGGTCACCGAACTCGACTGGTGGGAGTCGGCGGAACTGGACGGAGTCCGCTTCGGCTTCGTGCCCTCGCATCACTGGTCCAAGCGCACCCTCACCGACACCTGCCGCTCCCTGTGGGGCGGCTGGGTGATCGAGGACACCGCGGCACCCGGCCGGGGACAGCGGATCTACTTCGCCGGGGACACCGGCTACGGCCACTGGTTCACCGAGATCGGCCGCCGCCACCCCGGCATCGACCTCGCCCTGCTCCCGATCGGGGCGTACGAGCCGCGCTGGTGGCTCGCCGACGTGCACACCGACCCGGAGGAGGCGGTCCGGGCGTACGAGGATCTCGGCGCCCGCGCCATGGCGCCCATGCACTGGGCGACGTTCCTGCTCTCCGCCGAACCCGTCCTCGAACCCCTCACCCGGCTGCGCACCGCCTGGCAGCGGGCCGGCCATCCGCGCGAACACCTCTGGGACCTGCCGATCGGCGGCTCGCGCATCCTGCACCCGGCGCACGAGCCCCGCACGGTCAGCGGCTGAACCGGCCGGTCACCGGCCGGACCGCGCCCGCAGCCTGCGCCACACCGCCGGCGCCCCGCTGATCAGCAGCGTCAGCCCCACCGCCGCCACGACGCCCTGCCACGGCTCCGGGAACAGCGAGCCGCCGAGGATCCCGATCAGCTGGTACGTGGCGGCCCAGGCCAGACAGGCCGGCACATCGCCCCGGGCGAACCGCCGCAGCGGCATCCGGCCCAGCAGACACGCCAGCATCACCGGGATCCGCCCCGCCGGCACCAGCCGGGACAGCACCAGCACCATCGCACCGTGCTCGTCGAGCTTCTGCTGCGCCTGCGCGAGCCGCTCCGGCGCGGCCCGGTCACTGATCGCCCGCAGCCACTTGGAACCGTTCTTCGACCGCACCCCGCGCTGCCCCAGCCAGTACAGGCAGACGTCGCCGAGGAACGCCGCGGACGACGCCACCGCGAAGACCACCAGCAGCGCGAACGGCGCCGACTGATGGAACGCCACCACGGCCGCCGAGCTCACCAGCGCACCCGTCGGCACCACCGGCACCAGGGCGCCCAGCGCCACCAGCAGGAACAGGGAGGGGTAGCCGACCGCCTGCTGCGTCGACTCCGGGGGCAGCTGCGCCGTCTGCCGCAGGAAATCCAGGATCACCCGGCAGCCCCCGGCCGCACGTGCTCACCGTGCTCCAGCCGGTGCACCGCCACCCCGGGCGCCCGCAGCGCCGCCTGCCGCACGAACTCGTCACCCGGCGAGTGGAACTCGTGGGGCCGGACCCCGTCCATCCCGATCGGCCAGTACGTGCCGTAGTGCACCGGCACGGCCGCGCGCGGCGCCAGCAGGGCCAGCGCCTCGGCGGCGCGCCCCGCGTCGAGATGGCTGTGACCCAGGTACGGCCCCCAGCCGCCGACCGGCAGCAGCGCCACGTCGACCGGGCCGACGGCCCGCGCCATGTCGTCGAAGAGCCCGGTGTCCCCGGCGAAGTAGGTGCGCGCCTCGCCCTCCACCACGTACCCGAGGGCGGGGGAGCGGTGCGGGCCGACCGGAAGCCGCCGCCCGTCGTGCATCGCGGGCACGGCCCGGACCAGCACCTCGCCCACCCGCACCTCGTCGCCCGCCGCCACCTCGGTAATCCGGACCCCGCGCACCCTGCGCAGCAGCCTGAGCCCCGGAACCGCCCGGACCGCACCCAGCGGAACGATCAGCCGGGCGCCCGGGCGGACGCGTGCCAGGGACGGCAGATGGAGATGGTCGGAGTGCAGATGCGAGATCAGGACGACATCGGCGACCGCGGCCGCCGGACCGGGCAGCGCGCCGCGGCGTCGCCGCAGATGCGCGAAGCGCCGTACGAAAAGGGGGTCGGTCAGGACCCGCACACCGGAGTCCTCGATCGTGCAGGTGGCATGACCCCACCAGGTGATCTCCACCGGCACGTGCCGCCTCCTGTTCACCGGACCTGCCGACGAGCCTACGGGCAGGCCGTGACTTTCAGTCGGTGAGCCCCAGCGTGCCCGCCGCCTGGACGGCCAGCCAGACCTCCGCCAGCGCCCCCGTCGACGCCATGTCCCGGCCGGCCAGCGCACCGAAGCGGCGCAGCCGGTAGGCAAGGGTGTTCGGATGGATGTGGAGAGCGGCGGCGGCCGTCTCCGTACGGCGGTCGCGCTCCATCCAGGTGCGGACCGAGACCAGCAGCTGCGAGTCGTGGGCCGCGTCGTAGCGCAGCACCTCCCCGAGCACGTGCTCGACCAGCGCCGTCAGCACCGCCGGGTCGCCGGGCAGCCAGCGGCCCGTCGAGTCGTCGCCGTAGCGGACCACCGGCCGGCCCGACTCGACGGACTTCGACACCGCCCACAGCGCCTCCCGCCGCGCCACCCGCAGGGCGTCGCCGGGCAGGAACGGGCGGCTCATCCCGGCCGCCGCATCGGGCAGCCCGCCGATCTCCCCGGCCAGCTCCGGAGAACCCAGCACATAACGGTCCTCGCCCCACGTCAGCAGCAGATGCGGATGATCCTGGAGACAGCGCAGCAGCGCCTCCTCCGTCGCCTGCCGGATCACGAACAGCACCGTGTCGCCCTCGATCGCGTGCCGCGCCAGCCGGCGCCGGGCCGTCTCCGGGTCGAGCACCTCCTGCAGGAGTTCCGCCAGGGTCTCCGCCCCCTCGCGCCGCAGCGTCTCGCGCTCGGTGCGCACCATCGCGACACGCAGCGCCGCCACCGTGGCGATGTGCTGGACGACCGCGAGCCCCGCGGGCTGCGCGCCCTCGCGCTCGTACGCCACCAGGAAGCCCGCCGGACCGCCGGGCGCGGGCACCGGCAGCACGAAGCCACCCGGGACGGTCGGCGGCGCGTCCGCCGATGCGGGCAGCACCCCGGGCCCGGGTACCGGCACCCCGGGCAGCAGCGGCCGCCCCTGCGGCGTGCAGAGGTACACGTCGTATCCCGACAGCCGCTCCAGCCGGCGCAGCAGCGCCGGCGTGTCCAGGTCCTCCGCCACCAGCCAGCGCAGCGAACCGAAGACCTGGAGCTGGGCGCCCAGCCGGTGCCGGGCGTCCTCCTGCACCGAGGCGGCCACCTCCTGGGACACCGCGATGAAGGGCACGGCGAGCGGCACCTCCAGCACCGGGAAGCCCCGCTCCTCGGCTGCCCGGAAGAACGCGTCGTGCAGCGGCGGCATGTGCAATTGCGCCGAGAGCGCCAGGGCGGCCACCCCGGCGTCGTCCAGCCGCTCCAGATACGCCCGCTGCCCGGCGGCCGTCCGGGGCACCGCAAGGCCCGCCGTCATGATCACCTCGGCGCCGAGCAGCCACGGCGTCGGATCGGCGAGCTCGCTCGCATGCGCCCAGGAGACGGACCGCCCCAGGCCCCCGCTGCCCGCCTTCACCGTGAGCTGGAGCGCGGGGAACGAGAGGAGATCCTCGACCGTCAGTTTGTTGGTGGCCACAGACAACAGCCTATCTGTCTGTGACTTCCACAATTGCCCAGGTGGGCCGGGCCCCACACACTGAGGGGCCGGCCCCCGCATGAACAGCACGAACAGTAGGTGGAGCACCCGTGACGACCTCGATCACCGAAGTCGAGACCAACGGTGTGGAGCGGATCCCCGACGCGGACCGCACCGCCCGTCCCGTCGACCTCTTCCGGCTCGCCTTCGGCGGTGCCAACACCTTCGCCACCTGTGTGCTCGGCGCCTTCCCGATCCTGTTCGGCCTCTCCTTCTGGCAGGGCCTCGCCGCGACCGTCCTCGGCCTCGTCGCCGGAGCGCTGCTGCTCGCGCCGATGTCGCTGTTCGGCCCGCGCAACGGCACCAACAACGCGGTCTCCTCCTCCGCCCACCTCGGCGTGCACGGCCGGGTCGTCGGCTCGTTCCTGTCGCTGCTCACCGCGGTCGCGTTCTTCTCGATCTCGGTGTGGTCATCCGGCGACGCCCTCGTCGGCGGCGCGCACCGGCTCGCGGACGTCCCCGAGTCCGACCTCTCGTACGGCGTCGCCTACGCGATCTTCGCCGGGCTCGTCCTGGTGGTCTGCGTCTACGGCTTCCGCTTCATGCTGCTGGTCAACAAGATCGCCGTGGTGGCCGCCTCCGCACTGTTCGTGCTGGGCGCCTTCGCGTTCGCCGGGGACTTCGACGCCGGGTACGCGGGCTCGTTCGCCTCGACCGGTGACCCGCTGTTCTGGCCGTCCTTCGTCGGCGCCGCCCTGATCGTGCTGTCCAACCCGGTCTCCTTCGGCGCGTTCCTCGGCGACTGGTCCCGCTACATCCCGGCCGACACCCCGCGCCGCCGCGTCATGGGCGCCGCCTTCCTCGCCCAGACCGCCACCCTGCTGCCGTTCGTCTTCGGCCTCGCCACCGCGTCGATCATCGCCACGAAGGCCGCGAAGTACGTCGACCCGGCCGCCCCCAACTACGTCGGCGGACTGCTCGCCATCTCGCCCGGCTGGTACTTCCTGCCGCTCTGCCTGATCGCCCTGATCGGCGGCCTCTCCACCGGCACCACCGCGCTGTACGGCACCGGGCTCGACGTCTCCAGCGTCTTCACCCGCTTCAGCCGGGTGCAGTCGACGTTCTTCATCGGCGCCCTGTCGATCGCCTTCATCTTCGTCGGCCGCTTCGCGCTCAACCTCGCGCAGTCCATCTCCACCTTCGCCACCCTGATCATCACCTGCACCGCCCCGTGGATGATCGTCATGGCGCTGGGCTACCTGACCCGGCGCGGCTGGTACGACGCCGACGCGCTCCAGGTCTTCAACCGCAGGCAGACCGGCGGCCGCTACTGGTTCAACCACGGCTGGAACTGGCGCGGCCTGGCCACCTGGCTGCTCTCCGCCGGGGTGGCGCTCCTGTTCACCAACCTGCCCGGCCAGTTCGTCGGCCCGCTCGGCGACCTCGCCAACGGCACGGACATCTCACTGCCGGTCGGTCTCGGCCTCGCCGCGGTGCTCTACCTCGTCCTGCTGACCGTCTTCCCCGAGCCGCGCGGGGTGTACGGCCCTGACGGCCCCCGCTTCGTCCGGGCCTCGGACACCCCCGTCCCGCCGATCAGCGGCGCCGACGACGCACCGGCCCCCGCACCGGCCGCGGCGCTCTGATCCCCGTAACACCACCCCCGCACCCCCTCCAGGAGCCGTCCATGAGCACGCCCGTCCGGGACACCGAGCAGGTCGGGGCCGCAGCCGACGCGCTCGTCGCCGCCTTCGCCGAGGGCCGCCTCGACGACTACTTCGGCGCTTTCGCCCCCGACGCGACCTTCGTCTTCCACTCGACGCCGCAGCGGCTCTCCTCCACCGCCGAGTACCGCGCGCTGTGGCAGGAGTGGATCGACCAGGACGACTTCCGCGTCCTCGGCTGCACCTCCACCGGGCAGCTGATCCAGCACTTCGGCTCCACCGCCGTCTTCACCCACGACGTGGAGACGACCGTGTCCACATCGGCCGGGCAGGAGACGGTCCACGAGCGCGAGACGATCGTCTTCGCCCGCGCCGCCGACGGCAGCTGGCCCGCCGTCCACGAGCACCTGTCCGCCCGCACGGCCGGCTGACCGTACCCCCGGCCACGGCCCGGTACGTCCGCCCGACCACGAGAGAAACCGGTTCCTCCCGTATGACCCTCACGTTCCGCAACTTCATCGACGGTGTCCCCGCGGACGCCTCGGACGGCCGCACGCTCGACGTCGTGGACCCGGCCACCGGCGAGGTCTACGCGACCTCCCCGCTCTCCTGCGCCGACGAGGTCGACGCGGCCATGGCGGCCGCGGCGGCCGCGTTCCCCGTCTGGCGCGACACCACCCCCTCGGTGCGCCAGCTGGCCCTGCTGCGGATCGCCGACGCGATGGAGGCGCGGGCCGACGAACTGGTCGCCGCCGAGAGCCGCGACACCGGCAAGCCGCTGCACCTCACCCGCAGCGAGGAACTGGCCCCCGCCATCGACCAGGTCCGCTTCTTCGCGGGCGCCGCCCGGCTGCTGGAGGGCCGCTCGGCCGGCGAGTACATGGAGGGCATGACCTCGATCGTCCGCCGTGAGCCGGTCGGCGTCTGCGCGCAGGTCGCGCCGTGGAACTACCCGCTCCTGATGGCCGTCTGGAAGTTCGCCCCGGCGCTCGCCGCGGGCAACGCCGTGGTGCTCAAGCCCTCGGACACCACCCCCGCGTCGACCGTCCTGATCGGCGAGATCATCGGCGGCGTCCTGGACTCGCTGGACCTGCCCAAGGGCATCTTCAACGTCGTGTGCGGCGACCGGGAGACCGGCCGGCTGATGGTGGAGCACCGGACCCCGGCGATGGCCTCCATCACCGGTTCGGTCCGGGCCGGCATCCAGGTGGCGCAGAGCGCGGCCATCGACGTCAAGCGGGTCCACCTGGAGCTCGGCGGCAAGGCGCCCGCCGTGATCTTCGAGGACGCGGACCTGACGAAGGCGGTCGACGACCTCGTCGTCGGCGGCTTCTTCAACGCCGGACAGGACTGCACGGCCGCGACCCGCGTCCTGGTCCACGAGTCGATCCACGACGAGTTCGTCACCGCGCTCGCCAAGGCGGCGGCCGGCACGAAGACCGGGCAGCCGGACGACGAGGACGTGCTCTACGGCCCGCTCAACAACGCCGGACAGCTCGCCCAGGTCAGCGGCTTCATCGACCGCCTCCCCGAGCACGCCACGGTCGAGGCGGGCGGCCACCGCGTCGGTGACAAGGGCTACTTCTACGCCCCGACCGTCGTCTCCGGGCTCAAGCAGGACGACGAGATCATCCAGAACGAGGTGTTCGGGCCGGTCATCACCGTCCAGTCCTTCACCGACGAGGCCCAGGCCGTCGCGTACGCCAACGGCGTCGACTACGCCCTCGCCTCCTCGGTGTGGACCAAGGACCACGGCCGCGCCATGCGGATGTCCAGGAACCTCGACTTCGGCTGCGTGTGGATCAACACCCACATGGCGCTGGTCGCCGAGATGCCGCACGGCGGATTCAAGAAGTCCGGCTACGGCAAGGACCTCTCCGCCTACGGCTTCGAGGACTACACCCGCATCAAGCACGTCATGACCTCGCTCGACGGCTGAGGGACGGCCGGACCGGCACCTCCTCCTCCGGGCCACGGGCGGCGGGCGCGCGACACTCTCAACGGCGCGCGCCCGCCGCCCGCGCGCCTCCTGACGCCTGACGTGCGCCTTCTTGCGCGGGATCCGGCGGGTAGGGTCGGGGAACGCCTAGCACGGGGGGTACGGCCATGGGGGACGTACGGGTGGCGGCCATCGCCAGTCTCACTCCGCTCGAAGAGCTCGACAGCGATCCGTTCCTCGTGGACACCCGCAGCCAGCACGCCATGTGCGCCCGGTGGGCCGCCGACCAGGGGTACGTCGTCACCCGGCAGCTGCGCCTCTACGGACTGCGCCCCGACCACCACGCCCTCTGGGCCGACGTCGAGGGCGGCGAGATCGAACTCTTCGTCGCCCCCACCGACCAGGTGCTGGCCCGGGCCGTCGCCTCGGTGCCGCAGTTCGCCGCCGAGTGCGAGCGGCGCGGCGTACGCCTGGAGATCGCCGGCCTCGACGAACCGCGCTACAGCCCCCGTACGAAAGCCAGCGTGCACCGCAGACTCTCCATGCCGACCGCGGGGTACGACGGCTGCTGACGGGCACGCCGCCCACGCTGTGAAAAGCTGGGGACGGGTCCGGAACGGCGGGACCCGGACGTGAGGTGGCGGCGGCGTGGGTGACGGGCGATGGCGAACAGCCGGCAGCGCCCTGATGCGAGTGATTGTGGTGTGGGCGGTCTCGACGTTCACGATGCTTGTGCTCGCCGGGATTCTGCCGGACTTCCAGCTCCAGTCGGACGACGGCGACAGCGTGACCAAGACCGCGTTCACCGCGGCCTGGGGCGCGGGCGCCTTCGGTCTGCTCTCGGCACTCGTCTGGCCGCTGCTCGTACGGGCCCTGCTCATCGTGCCGGCCCTCGTCCTCGGCATGCTGGTCTTCTTCCTCAACGGATCGCTGCTGCTCATCGCGATCCGGCTCATCCCGGACGGCCGCGGCACCGCCGCCCCCGAGACGGCCGTCGTGGTCGCCGCCGTGATGTCCGCCGTCGCCTCGGCCACCTCCACGGCCCTCGCCGTCCGCGACGACAACGCCTACCGCCGCAGGCTCTCGCGCCTGGCGGAGCGGCGCAGACGCCGCAGCGGCACGGGCGGCGCCGACGACGAGGGGCCGCCCGGCACGGTCTTCATCCAGTTCGACGGAGTCGGCCACGACGTCCTCGCGAAGGCCGCGGCCGACGGCCTGATGCCGACCGTCGCCGGCTGGCTTGCCGGCACCGGGGGCCACCGCCTCACCCCATGGCGAACCGACTGGTCCAGCCAGACCGGAGCCAGCCAGCTCGGCATCCTGCACGGCAGCAACCACGACGTCCCCGCCTTCCGCTGGTACGAGAAGGAGACCGGCGACGTCATGGTCTCCAGCAGACCGGCGAGCGCCCTCGAACTCCAGCGCCGCGCCATCGTGCGCACCCACGACGGCGGACTGCTCACCCTCGACGGAGCCAGCCGCGGGAACCTCTTCAGCGGTGGCGCCGACCAGCTCGCGCTCGTCCTGTCGATGGCCGCCAGGCGCGGCAAGGGCCGGCGCTCCCGGGCCGGGTACTTCGCCTACTTCTCCGACCCCGCCAACGCCGTCCGTACCGCACTGTCCTTCGTCGCCGAGGCCGGGCGCGAGATCGGCCAGTCGACCCGGGCCCGGATCCGCAAGGACACCCCCCGGATCAAGCGCGGCGGGCTCTACCCCTTCATCCGGGCCTTCGCGACCGTCGTCGAACGCGATGTGGTGGTCGCCGCCGTCATGGGGGACATGTTCGCCGGACGGACCGCCGTCTACGCCGACCTGGTGGCGTACGACGAGGTGGCCCACCACTCGGGACCGCGCAGCCGGGACGCGGAGAAGGTCCTCACCCGGCTGGACCGCTCCCTCGCCCTGATCGCCAAGGTCGCCGAGCACACCCCGCGCACCTACCGTGTCGTGCTCCTGTCCGACCACGGCCAGAGCCCGGGGGAGACCTTCGCCGGGGCGTACGGACTGACGCTCAAGGACCTGGTCCGGGCGGGCAGCGGACTGCCGGTGCCACGCAGGGCCCAGCGCACCCGGAGCGGATCCGAGGCACGCGACGCCGTCCGGATCGCACTGCACCGGCCGGTCGCCCCGGGGCAGGAGGAACACGTGGCCACACCCTCCGACCCGGTCGTCCTCGCCTCCGGCAACCTCGGGCTGATCTCCTTCCCCGACATCGAGGGCCGCGCCTGCCTGGAGGAGGTGGAGCGCCGCCACCCCGCCCTGCTCGGCACCCTCGCCAGCCATCCCGGCATCGGTTTCCTGCTCGTCCGCAGCGAGCGCGACGGATCGGTGGTGCTGGGGCGCGGCGGCGCACGCGTCCCGGTGGCGGAGCTGAAGGACGGACAGGGCCCGCTCGCCCCCTTCGGCCCGGGTGCCGCCGACGCGGTCCGGCGCACCGACACCTTCCCGCACGTCGCCGATGTGATGGTCAACTCGATGTACGACCCGGACACCGGCACCGTGCACGCCTTCGAGGAACAGATCGGCTCGCACGGCGGCCTGGGCGGCGAACAGTCCCGGCCCTTCCTGCTGTGGCCGCGCGGCATGACGGACCCCCTGGACGCGGCCGCCGCCGAGGACGGTGAGCGGGTGGCCGAACTGGTCGGCGCGGAGTCGGTGCACCGGGTCCTGCGGCGCTGGCTGCGCGAGGTCTCCGGACCGCAGGTGCCGCTGCGGCGGGCCGTGCGCGGTACGGACGGCGGCCTCCTGGGCGACGGCTCACCGGAGAGGGACGCGGGTACCGGCGCCAAGCCCTCGGCCCCCTGAGTCCGGGGCCTGAGCTTCTTGCACCGGGCTCAGGCCGACTGCCGCCTCACCAGCGTCGGATGGAAGATCACCGACGGCGCCGGCACCCCCGGGCTGCCGATCTGCTTCAGCAGCAGCCGGGCCATCTCCGCGGACATCTCCTCCACCGGCTGCCGCACCGTCGTCAACGGCGGATCGCAGGCCAGCGCCGCGCTGCTGTCGTCGAACCCGACGAGAGCGACGTCCCCGGGAACGTCCTTGCCGGCCCGCAGCAGCACCGGGATGGCGCCCAGGGCCATCAGGTCCGAGGCGATGAACACCGCGTCCAGGTCCGGCCGGTCCGCGAGCAGCCGCCGCATCGCCCCCGCCCCGCCCGCATGCGTGAAGTCGCCCTCGGCGGCCGCGACGTCCTCGATGCCGTGCGCGGCGAGCGCGTCCAGGAAGCCCGAGAGCCGCGCCTGACCGGCCGGCATGTCCTGCGGTCCCGACACGGTGCCGATCCGGTGCCGGCCCAGCGAGGCCAGGTGATCGGCAGCCAGCTGGGCCCCGGCCCGCTGGTCCGCCTCCACATAGGTGATCGGCGTCGGCCTGCGGGGCTGTCCGGCGAGCACGGCGGGCAGCCGTGTGTCGTGCAGCAGCCCGGGGAGCGGATCCTCCGCGTGCGACGAGATCAGCACCACCCCGTCGACATGGCCGTGGCGCAGATAGGACAGCAACTGGTCGCGGGACTCCTGGTCGTCGGCCAGCATCAGCACCAGCTGGATGCCCGCGGGCCGCAGCACCTCCAGCAGCCCGCTGACCACCCGCCCGAAGTACGGGTCGGAGAACATCCGGCCGACGAACGGCTCGGACACGGACCGGCGCTCCCGTTCGGAGACGACGAGCGCGATGGAGTCGGTGCGCCGGGTGACCAGGGAACGGGCCGCGCGGTTGGGCACGTACCCGGTGGCGTCCACGGCCTCCTCGACCATCCGTCGCATCGCCGGGTCCACGGTGGTCGCCCCGTTGATCACCCGGGACACCGTGGCCCGTGACACCCCGGCCACCAGGGCGACGTCCTCCAGGGTGGCGGGACGGGCGGGCAGGGGCGTGTCGGCAGTCATGCAGTCTTTATACCGGGTGGTACGAGCGGCGCGGAAACAGTTGTGGAGGCCTTGGGCGTACGGTGACCTGGGCATCAGCCGGAGTTCGCCGACGGGCCCGGGAGCCGGTCGAGTTCGGCCCGGCGGGCCGACACCAGGGCGGTGGCGAGACGTCTGGCGTCGGCGCGGGTGCCCGCCTTCGTCTCGGAGCGCGACACCTGTGCGGACTGGCTCAGATGGTCCCGGATCTGTGCCACGAGGAAGCGGTCGAAGGCGGCGCCCTCGACGGCGCGGGCCCGTTCGAGATCGCGCTCCGTCACCATCCCCGGCATGTCGTGCCCCGCGTGCACATTGGTGTCCGGGAGCCCCATCCGGGACAGCAGCGGGCGCAGCCGGGCGAGTTCGCCGTTCTGCGCCGTCCGCAGGCCCGCCGCCCAGGTCCGCACCCGGGGATCGGCGGCCCGCTGCCCGGCGAGCGTCAGCAGCGCCACGGCCTGCTCGTTCATCGGCGTCATCAGCTGGACCCAGGCGGCGTCCGTCGGATCGGCCGGGGTGGCGAGCGGAGGAGCGGTGGAAGGGGGAACGGCGGAGGAGGGAGCGGCGGACGAGCGGCCCGGTGGGGCCGGGCTCTTCGCGTCCGCCGGGTCCCCGCAGCCGGCCAGGAGGAGGAGCAGGGACAGCGCTGCGAGTGTGCGGGCCGCCTTCATCACGAGGTCCTCGGGGAAGGGCCCGCCCGGGGCGTGGGGCCCCGGACGGGCGTCGGACGGGTGCCGGACGGTCAGGGGGTGCCGTCGGCCCCGCACTTCACGATGGCGTTGATGCAGTCGCGGACCCGCTGCGCCATCTCGGCCTCGGGCCACACGTTGAAGAAGTCGCCGTGCATCGTGTAGCCGGGACCGGACGCCAGCCGGAACCGCGCGGGGTCACCGTTGACGGGATACCGCAGCACCTGGCGGAGCTTGGGAACCGGCACCGGGTGGGTCGACGGGCATTCACCGCCGACCGGGTACGCCATGTGGCTCTTGTGGTCGGCCGAGTCGAGGTCCCTGCCGTTCCAGCACTGCGGGAAGTCCAGATACGACTCCAGCATCGCGCCCGCCGGGCAGTTCACGAAGTCGTGCGACGGGTTGACCTCGCCGTGGTGCAGACACGACCAGCGCGAGATCGTGTTGTCGTCCGGACCGGTCGCCTTGGCGTTCCCCGCGACGATGCGCAGGCCCCGGGGGAAGGGCTGGATCCGCTGGATGACATCGTCCCGGACCCCCTCACCGAGGTAGTAGAAGGTCGTCCCGGTGGGTTCGACCTCCTTGTCGCCGTCGTACAGGGTCGGCACCCAGTACGACGACAGGTCCGTGTCGGGTGCGCAACTGGTCCTGGCCTTCTCCAGCGAGGCGAGGTCGGAGTTGCCGTTCGTCGAGTCGTTGCCGAAGAAGCTGTGCATGTGCGAGGCCCCGGGCAGTCCCGGGAAGACGATCGGGTCGTCGGGGGCCCGGTGGGTGTACGGGCACTCGGCGAGGAACTCGGCCACCCGCACGACGTCGGCGGCCGCCTTGGGGGCGGCCCCGGCCGTCGTGCCGGGCCCCGCCGATGCGTTGCCCGTGGTGGCCTGGAGGAAGGAGACGGCGAGTGCGGCGGCGACGAGCGCCGCGGTGCGGTACCGGCGGGGCGGAAGGGGTCTGCGGTGGCTGTCTTCGCCGGTGCGTCGTTGACGGAAGAAGAGCACGGCACTCCTGTTCGAGGGGAAGTGGGGGTTTCCTGACCATACGAGAGAGCGCTCTCTCGGAGGAACGTAAAAGCGTGTCTCAGGCATGTCAATAGAGTGCGCAGACCTGCAATTTCCTTCCCCTTGAACGTAGTTGGAAGCCCTCTGAGCTGGGAGAGCGCTCTCTTGAGTGAGGTTTCCACGGATGACGGCGCATAGGGGACGGGCGGGGGAACGGGAGGGGTCCGAAGCGGCCCGCAGTCGTCGTCCGACACCTGCCACCAGGGCGTTGTCAGTGGTGGACGGCAGGATGGGGGCATGACGACGAACTCAGCTGTTGTGCTCGCCGATACCGCCGCCTACGCCGCCGCGGTCGAAGAGGCGTCGCAGGCCGCCGCCGCGTACTACGCCACGGGCGAGAGCGTGCTCGACGACGACGCGTACGACCGGCTGGCGCGCGGGATCGCCGCGTACGAGGAGGACCACCCGCAGGAGGTGCTGTCGGAGTCGCCGACCGGCAAGGTGGCCGGAGGCACCGCGGTCGGGGACGTGCCGCACACCGCCCCGATGCTCTCCCTGGACAACGTCTTCTCCGCGGAGCAGTTCGCCACCTGGACCGCCTCGCTGGAGCGCCGGATCGGCCGCCCGGTCGCCGCCTGGAGCGTCGAGCCGAAGCTCGACGGCCTCGCGGTCGCGGCCCGTTACCGCGCGGGCCGGCTGGAACAGCTGGTCACCCGGGGCGACGGCACCGCCGGCGAGGACGTGTCGCATGCGATCGGCACCGTCGTCGGCCTGCCCGGGCAGCTCACCGAGCCCGTCACGATCGAGATGCGCGGCGAGATCCTCATGACGGCCGAGCAGTTCGAACAGGCCAACGCGCTGCGTACGGAACACGGCGGCGCCCCCTTCGCCAACGCGCGCAACGGCGCGGCGGGCACCCTGCGCGCCAAGGACCGCGCGTACACGGTGGAGATGACGTTCTTTGCGTACGGAGCGCTCGCGCTGCCCGATTCGGGCGAGCTGACCGCCACGCTGGCCGAGCTGCCCCACAGCGAGACCCTGGCCTACGTGGCGAGCCTCGGCGTGCACACCGCGGCGGACACGGCGGTGGCACCGCTCACCGTCACCACCGTCGAGGACGCCCAGGCGCGGGTCGAGGAAGTCGCCTCGCTGCGCGCCTCGTTGTCCTTCGGCATCGACGGCATCGTCATCAAGGCGGACCTCGCCGCCGACCAGCGCGAGGCGGGCTCCGGCACCCGGGCGCCGCGCTGGGCCATCGCCTACAAGCTGCCGGCCGTCGAGAAGATCACCCGCCTGCTCGGCGTCGAGTGGAACGTGGGCCGTACCGGCATCATCGCGCCGCGCGCCGTGCTGGAGCCGGTCGAGATCGACGGATCGACCGTCAGCTTCGCCACGCTGCACAACCCCGCCGACATCACCCGCCGCGACCTGCGCATCGGCGACCATGTGATGGTCTACAAGGCGGGCGACATCATCCCCCGCATCGAGGCCCCCGTCGCACATCTGCGGACCGGTGACGAGCAGCCCGTCGTCTTCCCCGAGGCCTGTCCGCAGTGCGGTTCGGAGATCGACGCGAGTGAGCAGCGCTGGCGCTGCGTCCGTGGCCGCGACTGCCGCCTGGTGGCCTCCATCTCGTACGCGGCGGGGCGCGACCAGCTCGACATCGAGGGGCTCGGTGCGACGCGGGTCGTCCAGCTCGTCGACGCCGGTCTTGTCGCCGACTTCGCCGACCTGTTCACCCTGGAGCGCGAACAGTTGCTCGCCCTGGAGCGGATGGGGGAGACCAGCACGGACAATCTGCTCGCCGCGATCGACGCGGCACGGGCACAGCCGCTCTCCCGGGTCTTCTGCGCCCTGGGGGTGCGCGGCACCGGGCGCTCCATGTCCCGCCGGATCGCACGCTACTTCGCGGACATGGACCGGATCAGAGCCGCCGACGTGGAGTCGCTCCAGCGGGTGGACGGCATCGGCAAGGAGAAGGCCGCCGGCGTCGTCGCGGAACTGGTGGAGCTCGCCCCGCTGATCGAGAAGCTGGTCGCCGCCGGGGTCACCATGACCGAGCCGGGCGCGACCCCGCCGCCGGAGCCCGGCGAGGAGGACGGCGCGGCGGACGGCGCGGACGGTGCGGGTGCGGACGGGCGGCCACTGGCCGGGATGACCGTGGTGGTCACCGGAGCCATGACGGGCGCCCTGGAGAAGCTGTCGCGCAATCAGATGAACGAGCTGATCGAGCGCGCCGGCGGCAAGTCCTCCTCCAGCGTCTCCAAGCGCACCACGCTCCTGGTGGCCGGTGAGAAGGCCGGCTCCAAGCGTGACAAGGCGGAGGGGCTCGGCGTGCGGATCGCCGGACCCGAGGAGTTCGCGGAGCTGATCGCGGAGTTCCTGACGGCCGAGGCGTGACCGCGGACCGCCGGACGCGGGAGGGGTGCACCGGCCCCCGGGCGTCCGGCGGTACGGGCGCGCACGGCACGGCGTCCGTCCGGCGTGGGTTCTCCCGGCGCCGGAAGCCCCCAACGCGGGGTGCCGTTCGCGGTTCTTCGCGCGAGCGCGGGCCGTCGGTGAGCGGCCGGTTCCTCGTGGAGGTATCCGCTCCCTTCGATTTCGCCTGGGAGTGGCTTTCTTTGCCTCCCTATTGCATAGTGAGGGTTCGGCCAGGCCTCGCTATCAGCGGGTCACTGGGTGTGTGAACGGCCGCGTCAGCGGGCCGGGGGTGAGGGGCGATGCGTTCTTTGCGCGACGGACAGCGGCACGTTCGCTCCGGTCACCGGCAGCACGCGCGGCACGAGGGTGTCACCCGCGGGCTCGCCCTCGACCTCGGCAGCTCACGCACCCGCGCCTGGGTCCCCGGACAGGGTCTCGTCGCCGACACCGGAGCCGGTCCGGCCGGTGCGGACGGGCACGCGACCCGCCCGGTCCGGCGCGGACGCATCGTCGACGCGGAGTCCTGCGGCCGGATGCTCGGCAGGATCGCCGACACGGCCCTCGGCGCCGACCGCGGCGACACGGTCATCGTCCTCAGCCACCCGGTCCTCGCCGGGTCCGAACACCGCACCGCCGCACGGGACATGCTCCGCGCGCTCGGTCCGTCGAGCGTCATCGTCCTGGACAGCGCCAGGGCGGCCGCCGCCTGTGGCGGACCGCAGGACGGCGGCCCGCTCCTCGTCGTCGACATCGGGGCCGAGCTGACCGAGGCCACCCTCCTCGTCGACGGCATGGTCCGGGACGCCCGCCTGGCCGAGACCGGGATCAGCGACCTGGAACCCGGCGAGGCCCCCACCGCCGTCGTCCGGACCGTCCTGGACATGGTCATGGACATGTGGCACCAGGACCGGCACGGCGCACTCCTCGGAGCCCTGCGCAGAGGCCCGTTGCTCGCCGGAGGCGGTGCGCTGCGCCCGGACGTCACCAACCGGATCGCGGTCCGCCTCGGCGTGCCGGTCCGGCTCACGGACGACCCCGCGACCACGGTGGTGCGCGGTGCCGGGCTGATCCTCGGCTCCGTGCTCCGCCACGCCACGGTCGCACCGGTCCCGCCCGGCCGATCCGGGTGACCGCCCTCCCGGGGCCGCCCCGGGGGAACGCGTCTCCCCGGGGCCTGCCGGACACCCCGGCACACCGCGGACGCGTGGCGGCCGCACGGCAGTTCCTCGCCGCCCTGCTCCTCGCCGTCCTCACCGTCGCGGGCGGCGCACCCGCCGCCGCGGGAGCCGGAATCCCCGCCCGTTCACCGGCCGGCCCCGCGCACCTCGCCGGCGACCGGACCGGCACCCCGGCGACCGCCCAGCACGCCGACCGGTCCGTGCGTCCCTCCGCCGGCCGCTCGCGGAGCGACCGTGACAGCCGGACCGTCCGCCGCACCGGTGCGGCCACCGCCGCCGGAGTCCACCGCGCCGGACCGGCGGCGGCGCCCCAGCCGTGGGCCGCGCCGGAACACCCCCGTCCCCCGCAGCACCTTCCGCCGCCGGGCACCGGCACCCTGCCGCCCTCCCCGCCCGGCATCCCGCTTCCGCCTCCCGTCCCCGGGCCCGCCGTCGCCGCACCCGCCGCGGCCGCCGACCGCTTCCGTGCCGCGCTCCCCGGGGTGCGAGGGCCTCCGAGGGCGGCCGTCCACCGGCCGGGGGACCTGCCACAACAGGTCCCGCCCCTCAATCCCGCCGGGCCGGTCCCGCCTCCCTAGAGCCCGTCGGGCCGTCCGGGGCGGCGGCCGCCCGGCACCCCTCGGAGGAAACACGCATGACCCGCGCCACCACGGTGCGGGCGGTTCTGGCCGCGGCCGTACTGCTCGTCTCCGTGCTCATCACGCTGACCATGTCCCCCAGACTCGGCCTCGATCTCCAGGGCGGCACCCGCATGGTGCTGCAGGCCGAGGACTCCGGCACCGCGAAGGCGGACCGGGAGAGCACCGACCGCACCCTGGAGGTGCTGCGCAAGCGCATCGACTCGCTCGGGGTCACGGAGCCGACCCTGACCCGGTCCGGCGAGGACCGGATCATCGTCGAACTCCCGGACGTCCAGGACCCCCGCGAGGCCGCCGAGGTCATCGGCCGCACCGCCCAGCTCACCTTCCACGCGGTCCGGGCACCCGGCACGAGCGGCGGCGGGCCGACGCTCCCCGACGAGCAGGGCCGCGCCCTCGCCCTCGGCCCCGCCGCCCTCTCCGGCGCGGGCGTCAAGGAGGCGACCGCCGCGTTCGACGCCCAGCAGGGCGCCGGCTGGACCGTCTCCCTCGACTTCCACAAGGACGCCGGACGGGACTGGACCCGGCTGACCGGGGAGGCGGCCTGCCATCCCGTCCAGGACGAGCGGCGCCGGGTCGCCATCGTCCTCGACCAGCAGGTGATCTCCTCGCCACAGGTCTCCCCGACCGTCGCCTGCGGCACCGGCCTGCCCTCCGGTTCCACGCAGATCACCGGCTCCTTCGCCGCGGACGAGGCCCGCGAACTCGCCCTGCTGATCCAGGGCGGTGCGCTGCCCGTGCCCGTCGAGATCGTCGAGCAGCGGACGGTCGGACCGACGCTCGGGGCCGCGGCCATCGACGCCAGCGCCCGGGCCGCCCTCATCGGCGCCGCGGCCACGGCCCTGTTCATCACCGTCGTCTACCGGCTCTTCGGTGCCCTCGCCGCGGTGGCCCTCGCCGCCTACGGAGTCATCTCGTACGCGGCACTCGTCGCCCTCGGCGTCACCCTCACCCTGCCGGGACTCGCCGGGTTCGTCCTCGCCATCGGGATGGCGGTCGACGCGAACGTACTCGTCTTCGAACGGGCCCGGGAGGAGTACGCGCTGCGTCCGGGCCGGTCCCTGCGCACCTCGCTCACCGCCGGGTTCCGGCACGCCTGGAGCGCCGTCGCGGACTCCAACGTGACGACGCTCATCGCGGCCGGACTGCTCTTCTTCCTCGGCTCGGGACCCGTCAAGGGCTTCGGTGTGACGCTCGGCATCGGCGTACTCGCGTCGATGTTCTCCGCACTCGTCATCGCCCGCGCGCTCACCGAGACGGCCGCCCGTTCCCGGTTCGTCAGCGACTACCGGGGGGTCAACGGCATCGCGAGCCCCGGCCGGGTGCGGACCTGGATCGCCCGCCGCGATCCCCGGTTGATGCGCTCGCCCCGCCGCTGGCTGCTGATCTCCGCGGCCCTCATTGCGGTGGCGGTCGCGGGCATCGTGGTGCGGGGCGTCAGCCCGGGCGTCGAGTTCACCGGCGGCCGGCTCGTCGAGTACGCGACCAGCCGCCCCGTCGACGTGGAGACCGCGCGCACCGCGCTGGCCGGTGCGGGCTTCGCCGACGCCGAGGTCACCACGGCGGGCGCCGGTGACATCTCGGTCCGGACCGGGGACCTCGACAACGACGGCGAACACACGCTGCGCGCAGCCCTCGCCGAGGTGGGCGGCGAGACCAGCAAGGTCCGGGACGAACTCATCGGCCCCAGCCTCGGCGACGAGTTGCGGCGCAACGCCCTGATCGCCCTGGCCATCGCCGTACTCGTCCAGCTGGGCTATCTGGCGATCCGGTTCCGTTGGACGTTCGCCGTGGCCTCGGTCGGGGCGCTCGTCCACGACGTGATCATCCTGGTCGGCGCCTTCGCCTGGCTGGGACGCACCGTCGACGGCATCTTCCTGGCCGCGCTCCTCACCGTGATCGGGTACTCCGTCAACGACTCGGTCGTCGTCTTCGACCGCGTCAGGGAGCTGTGGGCCAGGGCCCGCAGCGAACCACTCGCCGATGTGGCGAACCGGGCCGTACTCCAGACCGTGCCCCGAACCGTCAACACCGGAATGGGGGCCCTGTTCATCCTCACCGCGCTGGCGGTGCTGGGCGGCGACTCCCTCGCGGACTTCGCCCTCGCCCTGCTGATCGGCATCGTCGTCGGGACGTACTCCTCCGTCATGACCGCCGTCCCGGCCGCGCTCGTGCTGGAGCGCGGCAGCAAGGCCCCGCCGCCCGCCCGGATCAGGGCCCCGCGCGGCAGGTCCGGGGCCGGGCGCCGCGACCCGCACGACAACGGGGCGCGCGTGTAGCCGCGCAGCCGTCGCCCCCACGCCGTACGAGGGTGGTGTGGGGGCGTCGCGCGGGCCGCCCGTCCCCTCATGCGGGCGGGCGGGCGGGCGGGCGGCGCGCGCGACGCGGCCTGTCGTCAGGAAGCGAGCGACCGCAGATACGCGGCAGTGGGCGCGTCGGCCGGCAGCAGTGTCTCGATCGCCAGCTCCGCCACCGTCACGTCCATCGGGGTGTTGAACGTCGCGATGGACGCGACGAAGGAGAGCACCTCCCCGCCGTGCTCGATCACCAGGGGCAGTGCGAACGGTACGGAGGACGAGGGCGCGGCCCAGGCCCCGTCATCGCCCGGCTCCGCCGCCACCGGATAGCCCGCCACCTCCTCGTACAGCTCACGCAGCTCCGCCGAACGGACCAGCGCGATCTGACGCTCCATCTGGGCCAGCAGATCGGCCCGCCACTCCCGCAGATTGCGGATCCGCGGCGCGAGCCCCTCCGGGTGCAGGGTGAGCCGCATGGCGTTCAGCGGCGGCGTCAGCAGATGGTCCGCCACCCCGTCCAGCATCCGGGTCATCCCCCGATTGGCCGCCACCACGGTGTAGAGGCCGTCGACGACGAACGCCGGGTACGGGTCGTACCCCTGGAGCAGCCGGTCCAGGCCCTCGCGCAGCGCCCCCATCGCCGGGTCGTCGAGTGAGGTCTCCGTGTAGCGCGGGGCGTACCCGGCGACGACCAGCAGGGCGTTGCGCTCCCGTACGGGCACATCCAGGTGCTCGGCCAGCCGCAGGACCATCTCCTCGCTGGGACGGGAGCGGCCCGTCTCGATGAACGAGACGTGCCGGGCCGAGGAGTCGGCCCGCAGCGCCAGCTCCAGCTGACTGATCCGGCGACGCTCCCGCCAGCTGCGCAGCAGCGGCCCTACCCCCGTGTCAAGCGCGACAGTTGTCATACGGAGACCGTAACGTCACCGGCATCGTCGACCAGCGAGGACCTACCGAAGGAGCCGTCGTATGCCCGCCGCACCGCTGTCGCAGAACGAGATCGAGGACGGGCTGCGCGAGCTGCCCGGCTGGACCCTGGAAGGGGACCGGATCACCTGCACCTACCGACTCCCGTCGCACTTCGCCGCCGCCGGCCTCACCGTGCACGTCGCCCGGATCCAGGACGAGCTCGACCACCACTCCGATCTGACGCTCGGCTACAACACCGTCGCGCTGTCCGTGAACTCCCACGACGCGGGCGGGAAGGTCACCGCGAAGGACCTGGCCCTGGCCGCCAGGATCGCGGCCGTCGCACCGGGCCACGGGGCCGAGTAGCCCGGATCCCACCTTCGGGGCACGGCTCATGACGGTCTCTCACTTCAGGGTGCGGCGCCGAACCGGGGGTGCGCGGCGAGCCAGCGCGTGTAGCTGTCGCTGCGCGCCACCGCCTGGGCGTACGCCGCCCGGGTGTGTCCGCTCACCGCTCCGGCCGCCGCCGAGGCGGCCGCCGAACGAGGGTGCCAGCCCAGCAGATGGCGCCAGCTGAGCGGCGAACCGGTGACCGGCCGCGTCACCACGCCCGGCGTCGGCGGGAACGTCGCCCGGCACAGGCCGACCGCGCGCCCCACCTGCACCAGATGGACGACGGACACCGTGTCCGTCTCGTACACCGACACAGGGCTGAACCCGGCCCGCGCACAGGCGGCCACGAAGCAGTCCGCGAAGCAGCCGTCGCCGGGCACGTCCGCCCAGCACTCGTCCGCCAGCGCGGAGAGCTCCAGTTCGTCCTCCCCGGCCAGCGGATGGGTCTCCGGCAGCATCACGAACACCGGATCGATCCCGATGACCTGCCATTCCAGTCGGTCGGCCACCGGCGGCGGACTCTCGCCGCACGCACCGATCAGGGCGAAGTCGAGTCGTCCGTCGACGAGTTGGGACGCCAGCTCGGCCACCGACCAGGAGGTGTACGTGGAAACGGGTGCGGCCGGGTGCGCAGCGGCCAGCCGGTCGACGAGCCCTCCGAGCAGCGGTCCGTGCGTACCTCCCAGCCGGAACCGCTCCATCGTCCCGAACGCGTTGGCGAAGCGCACCGCCTCCTGCTGGAGTTCGCTGACGGCGGGCAGCACCACCCGCGCCCGCTCCAGCACCAGCTCGCCCAGGAGTGTCGGCCGGGCACCCGTGTGGTCCCGGTCGAACAGCGAGCCGCCCAACGCCTTCTCGATCCGGCGCAGTTGTGCGCTCAGGGCGGGCTGGGCGAGCCCGAGAGCGGCGGCCGCCTTGGTGAGGCTCCCGGTGTCGGCGATGGCACGTACGGTTCGCAGATGGCGCAACTCCAGCTCCATAACCGCAAGTTATGGCCCCGTTGGCCCGCTGGCAATCGTGACCGGGTGTTTCGCTTCCCGTCAGAGCGCCGAGGTGTGGGACAGGAACAGGACGGCCGTCGACAGGACGAGCATGCCGAGGCAGTTCAGCCAGAACTCCTGCTTGAGGAACCGCGCCCGGTAGTGGGCGTAGGCGGCGCACAGGAAGTAGGCGATCACCGCGAGGTTGGTCGTCATGGCGACCCCGTCGTAGCGGAGTCCGGCGACGAGTCCGGCTGCCGCCAGGAACTTGATGACGACGAGCGTCCACCACCAGTCGCGGGGGAAGTTCACCCCGTCCAGGCACTTCTGGATGAACACCGGGGGACGCACCGACATGAGCGCGTCGGAGAAGAGCGCGACGGCGAGCAGTGCGGTGGGCCACCACGGGTCGGGAGTGCTGATCATGGTTGAACTCCTTGGTGGTTGACGCCTGTGGGGCGGACGACGAAATGGATGACTTCCCGGAACCCTGCGAGCGCGGTCTGCCGGTCGAGGGCCCCGTTGCCGATGGTCATGAGGATGCCCAGGTAGCTGAAGTAGATGGTGCGCGCGCCGGCCCCCGCCTCGGTGGCGGAGAGCGGAGTGCGGGCCAGCAGGGTCTCCAGTTCGGTGAGCAGGGCCAGGGCGAGAGCCCGGAAGACCTCGGAGTCGTGGCTGCCGCGGACGATGACGGCGGCGTACTCACGGGACAGGTCGAGGTCGAGGGCGAAGTAGGTGAGGAAGGGTTCGACGAGATCCAGCACCGCCTGGGCCGCCGCGGCCGGGGACAGCGGTGTCACGTCGCCGGGCCCGGCCGCGTCCTCGCGGCCGTGGTGCACGGCGGCGATCCAGGTGTCGAAGATGGCGACGAGCAGTGCGTCCTTGTCGCCGACCGACATGACGGTGCCCGTGCTCACCTCGGCGTCAGTGGCGATCTGCCGGATCGTGCTGGCGCCGAACCCCTGCTCACGGAAGAGGCGTTCGGCCGATGCCAGTACCTTGCGCCGTGTCGCCTCCCGTTGCGTCGCCCTTGACTGAACAGGTTCAGTGAACATGTTCAGGATCATAGGTATCAGGCGTGACGCGCACAAGACTGTGAGACATGACGCGCACCAGGTGTCCGGGTGTCGGCGTCGTCGCTGCCGCGCGTCGTGAACGATCGGTGTTCTAAGGTCATGAGCATGCTCGACTACAACGACGAGGCGGCCACCTACGACGCCAGCCGCGGCGGCGTGCCGCGGGCCGAGGCGGCCGCGGCCGCGCTGCTCGGCCTGATCCCGGCGAGCACCCGCTCCCTGCTGGACATCGGCTGCGGGACCGGCCTGGTCACCGAGCGGATCGCCGCCGGCCGCCCCGGACTTCGGGTCACCGGCTCCGACGCCGCGCTCGGGATGGCCCTGGTCGCCCGGCAGCGCGTCGGCGACGTGGTCCTCGCCGACGCACGCCAACTGCCCCTGCGTGAAGGCGCGGTCGACGCGGTGACGGCGGTCTGGCTGCTGCACCTGCTGCGCGGGGAGGGCGATGTCCGGGCCGTGGTGGCCCAGGCGGCTCGGGTGCTGCGGCCCGGCGGCGTGTTCGTCACCACCGTCGACAAGGACGCGTCGCACGACGTCGGCAGCGACATCGACGAGGCGTTCGCCCCGTACCTGGTGCCGACTCCGTCCGACGGGACCGAGCGGATCGTCGAGTACGCCGCGGCCGTCGGCCTCGACGTCGTGGGAAGCGCTCGTTTCGTCGGGCACGGACAGGGCCGCACCCCGCTGAGCGCCGCCCGCGGTGTGCGGCGCGGTTACTACGTCTCGCGCCTGGTGCTGCCCGGTACGGAGGCCGAACGGCTCGCGCGGGTCCTGGCCGGGCTTCCGGAACCCGACCGGCGGCGAGCCGAACCGGACTACCGGCTGCTGGCGTTCCGGCGGCGGACGGGCGGGTGAGGCGAGGGGCGCCACCGAGGGCTCGTCCAGGCCCTGTCCGGCCGATCATGGCCGGGGGCGCTGCGCCGGCCCGCACGGCAGGCCCTGACCCGGCCGTTTCGTTCGACGCATCATGACGAGGACCGACCCATGAGCAGCAGCACCCGGATCCGCCTGATCGAGCCCGCCGACGCCGCTCCGATCGCCGCCCACCGGACGCGGGACGCCGAGGCGTTCCGGCGGTGGGAGCCGGCCCAGCCGGCGGGCTTCTTCACGCCGGAGGGCCAGGCGGAGCGGATCGAGGGCCTGCTGGCCGGATACCGCGCCGGAACGGTCTGGCCCGGTGTGGTGCTCTGCGACGACCAGGTGATCGGGCAGGTCACCGTCGGGACCATCCTGCCCCAGCCGCACCTGCGCCGCGGCTCCGTCGGATACTGGACGGCGAGCGTCGCCCAGAACCAGGGTCACGCCGGTCGTGCCGTCGAGCTCGTGCTCCGGGTCATGACCGACGAACTCGGCCTGCACCGCGCCGAGGCGTCCACCAACCTGGAGAACCTGCCGTCGCAGCGGGTGCTGCGCCGCAACGGGTTCAGCCCGTACGGCGTCTCGCACTCCTCGATCCTTCTCGACGGGAGCTGGCGGGACGGGCTGCTGTGGGAGCGCATCCTCGGCGACTGAGCCGGCGGATGCGAGATGCCCGGTGCGGCGACCGGTCGACGGCGACGCGCGAGGGGCTGCCGAGCCGAAAGCGCCGGTCCGGCTACCGTGAGTGACTGGGCGGCGGCCCGGCCGCGGATGTCGAGAACGTGGCGGCTGCTCCGTCCCAGGGACACAGCGGCCACGAGCGGCCGCCCGACAGCGGAGGACGACACGTCATGAACCCCGAACAGATCGCGCAGGAGATGGCCGACGCCCACGAACTGCTGAGCCAGGCGTCAATGGCGCGGCTGGCGTACAACGGACCCGACGGGCTGCCGCGCGTCGTCCCGATCGGGATCTTCTGGACCGGCGACGAGATCGTCATGTCCACCGCGGCCACGGCGCCCAAGGTGGCGGCGCTGTCCGCCCGGCCAGAGGTCGCCCTGACCATCGACGCCGGCGACAGCCCCGGCTCGGCCAGGACCCTGTCGGTGCGTGGCCTCGTCCACCTCACCCTCGTGGACGGGGTGGTTCCGGAGTACCTCGCGGCCGCGCGCAAGAACTTCGACGCCGAGTACGCGGCCGAGTTCGAGCGGAACTGCCGGGCCATGTACGACCGGATGGCGCGTATCGCGGTCGAGCCGACGTGGGCACGGTTCTACGACTTCGGTACCGGCCGGGTGCCGCAGTTCCTCGCCGACCTCGCCAGGAAGGCGAGCTGACCGCGGCCCACGCCCCGTTCACGCGTCCTACGCCTTCCACGCCCCGTCCCGCGCGGCCTCGGCGGCGAAGGCGGCGAACGGCTTCGGGTCCCGGCCCAGCACCCGCTTCACCCCGTCCGTCACCGGCGCGTTGTGCCCGTCCAGCAGGAACGTGAACAGCGCCGCCAGGAAGCCCGCTTCGTCCTCCGGGACGCCGTACCGCGCCAGCAGGTCCGCGTACTGAGGTCCCGTCACCGCCGCATAGCGCACCGGTCGTCCCGTCACGCCGGTGAGCTCGGCGGCCACCTCGGCGAAGGTCAGCGCCCGTGGGCCGGTCAGCTCGTGCACCGCGCCCGCGCCGGCGTCCCCGCACAGGGCCGCGACCACCACGTCGGCCAGGTCGTCGACGTCCACGAACGGCTCGGCGCTCCCGCCCGCCGGGAACACCACCTCACCACCGAGCACACCGTCGAGCAGGGCACCCTCGCTGAAGTTCTGGGCGAAGAACGCCGAGCGCACCACCGTGAGTTCGGCCTCGGCCGCCGCGGCGCGCAACGCCTCCTCCGCGATCACGGCCTGCGGCTCGCCCCGCCCCGACAGCAGCACCAGCCGCCGCACCCCGCACCGGCCGGCGATCCGCCCGAAGGCCGTCACCGCCTCCGGCGCACCGGGCGCCGCCAGATCGGGGTAGTACGCCACGTACGCCGATTCCGCACCGCTCAGCGCGGCCTCCCACCCCGACGGATCCGCCCAGTCGAAGGGCACATCGCCGCGGCGCGATCCGGAGCGCACCGGCACCCCGCGTGCCGCCAGCCGTTCCACCACCCGGCGGCCCGTCTTGCCCGTTCCGCTCGTCACCAGCACCGGCCGCGCACCGTACGTTTCCTGCTTCTGGTTCTCCGTGTTCCGTGTCATGACCCAAGACTCCCCGGACCGCACCGCCCGCTCCATCCCTCAGCCGCTCAGCTCCCTACGCACGCGTCTAGGCTGCTGCGCATGGACGCACTCGCCGGACTGCTGGACGGGCCGCGGGCCCGGGGCGCCTTCCTGCTGCGGATGGTGATGGAACCGCCCTGGTCCGTACGGATCGAGGACCGGGCCCCGCTCTGTCTGATGTCCGTGACCTCGGGCGAGGCGTGGATCGTGCCCGGGGGCGGGGCGGAGCCCGTGCTGCTGGGGCCCGGTGACCTGGCGGTCGCCCGCGGCCCGGAGCCGTACACCGTCGCCGGCCGGCCCGCCACCGAGCCGCACGCGCGGATCGGGCCCGGCGGTGTCTGCACCACCCTGCGCGGCGAGCCGCTGTCCCAGTCCATGGATCTGGGAGTACGCACCTGGGGCAACGCCCCGGACGGTTCGGCGGTGATGCTCGTCGGCACCTACCTGATGGAGGGCGAGATCAGCGGACGGCTCCTCGACGCCCTGCCGCCGCTGCTCGTCCTGCCCGCGGGCAGCGGCCGGAGCGGACCGCTGCTGCACCTGCTCGACGCCGAGATCGCGCGGGACGAGCCGGGGCAGAGCGTGGTGCTCGACCGGCTGCTCGACCTGTTGCTGATCGACGCCCTGCGCACCTGGTTCTCCCGGCCCGGAGCCGAGGCCCCCGCCTGGTACCGGGCCATGGGTGATCCCGTCGTCGGGCAGGCGCTGCGGCTGCTCCAGAACGAGCCGGCCCACCCGTGGACGGTGTCCGCGCTGGCCGGCCGGACCGGCGTCTCCCGGGCCGGGCTCGCGCGCCGCTTCACCGAGCTGGTGGGGGAGCCCCCGATGGCCTACCTGACCGGCTGGCGGCTCGCCGTCGCGGCGGACCTGCTCCGGGAGACGGACGCGACGGTCGAGGCGGTGGCGCACCAGGTCGGCTACAGCCAGGCGTTCGCCTTCAGCACCGCTTTCAAACGGGTCAGGGGCGTCAGCCCGCAGGAGTACCGCAGGGGCGTCGGCTTGCCGGACCGGCAACAAAGTTTGCCCCCTGGCTGAGGTGTGGTGAACCTGAGGGCATGAGCAACCACACCGGGCACGGTCACCACCACGGCCACCAGAGCAGCGAGCACGGCCACCACGGCACCGCGCACGCGCACGCGCACCACCACGATCCGGCCGCCCCCGACTGGGACGTCATGGCTCCGCTGCTGGAGCAGAACGCCGAACTCAGCAGCGAGCAGTACACGGAGGCGGCCCGCTGGATCGCCGGACTGCCGGATGCGCCGAAGGTCCGCAGGGTCCTGGACATCGGCAGCGGTCCCGGCGTGATCTCCTGCCTGCTCGCCGAGGCGTTCCCCGAGGCGGAGGTCGTCGCCGTCGACAGCACCCCGGCCCTGCTGGAGCGCACCCGCGACCGCGCCGAGCGGCTCGGGCTCGGCGGCCGGGTCACCACGCTGCACGCCGACATCCCGGACGCGCTCGCGGAGCTGGGGCAGGCGGACCTGATCTGGGCGGGCAACGCGCTGCACCACATGGGCGACCAGCGCGCCGTGCTGGCCGGGTTCGCCGCGCTGCTGCGCCCCGGTGGCACGGTCGCCCTCGTCGAGGGCGGACTGCAGCCGCGCCAGCTCCCGCGCGACCTAGGCTTCGGCCGGCCCGGGCTGGAGGCCAGGATGGAGGCGGTGCAGGCCGAGCTCTTCGAGGAGATGCGCGCGGACCTGCCGGACGCCCGGCGGGAGAACGAGGACTGGGCGGCCCTGTTCGCCGCGGTCGGTCTGACGCCGCAGGGCACCCGCAGCTTCCTGCTCGACCTTCCCGCACCGCTCGGCGACGTGGCGCGCGACCACGTCATCGCCGAGTTCACCCGCCGCCGCGACGGGCTGGCCGACCGGCTCGAAGCCGACGACCACGCCGTCCTGGACCGGCTGCTCGACCCGGAGGACCCGGCCGGGCTGCGTCAGCGCCCGGACACCTTCCTGCTGCTGGCCCGCACGGTCCACCTGGGCCGCCGCGCCTGAGCACCGGGTCCCTCAGGACGTGCCGGACACCGGCTCCAGCCGCCACCACTGGCCGGGGGAGTCGGTGTCCTCCCACTGCCGCACGGGCGCACCCCGCACCGTGCTGCCGTCGGCGACCTCCAGGACCAGTCCGCTGACGAAGCTGACCAGTGTCACCGTGCCCGGCGCCTCCAGATGGCGTTCGACCAGCCACTCCTGGGCGCCGAAGTTGTTCGCCCGCCACTGCTGGACCACGGCGCCGTTCTCCGTGGACGCGCCGCGCACGTCCAGCCGCTTGCCGCTGTGGACGTTGACCACATGGTGCAGGGCGGCGCCCTCGTGGACCGGGGCGAACTCCCAGAGCTGGGCCGCCGAGCCGTCGGCGTCGTTCTGCTGCACCGGCGCGCCGCCGCCCTTGGCCGCGTCCCGCACCTCCAGCACCAGCCCGCTGCCCACGTTGCGCAGCCGGTGCGGCCCCGCCCCGACGACGGGCGCGGTGTCCCCGGTCATGTCCGGTCCCTTCGTACGGCGAACCGCCGCCCGGCCACGGGCCGGACGGCGGTTACGGGTGGATCAGCGGTGCGACGGCACGGCTCAGGCGCCGAGGTTGAACTCGCCCGGGTGCGCACCCAGGCGCTTGCCCTCGTCGAGCGCCGCGAACGCGGCCAGGTCGTCGGCGTCCAGCTCGAAGCCGAACACATCGATGTTCTCCGCGATCCGCGACGGCGTCACGGACTTGGGGATCACCACGTTGCCCGTCTGCAGGTGCCAGCGCAGCACCGCCTGGGCCGGGGTGCGGCCGTGCTTCTGCGCGACCGCGACGACCGTCGGGACCTCCAGGAGGCCCTTGCCGGAACCCAGCGGCGACCAGGCCTCGGTCGCGATGCCGTGCTCGGCGTGCAGCGCGCGGGACTCGGCCTGCTGGAGCTGCGGGTGCAGCTCGATCTGGTTGAGCACCGGCACGACGGAGGTCTCGCCGAGGAGGCGCTCCAGGTGCTCGGGGAGGAAGTTCGACACACCGATGGCCTTCGCGCGGCCGTCGGCGTAGATCTTCTCGAACGCCCGGTACGTGTCGACGTAGGCGTCCTTGGCCGGGACGGGCCAGTGGATGAGGTAGAGGTCCACGTAGTCGAGGCCCAGCTTGTCGAGCGAGGCGTCGAAGGCGCGGAGCGTCGAGTCGTACCCCTGCTCGGAATTCCAGAGCTTCGTCGTCACGAAGAGCTCGTCACGGGAGACACCGGAGGCGGCGATGGCCTTGCCGGTGCCCGCCTCGTTGCCGTAGATCGCGGCGGTGTCGATGCTCCGGTACCCGGACTCGATGGCCGTGGCGACCGCCGCCGTGGCCTCGTCGTCCGGCACCTGCCAGACTCCGAAACCGAGCTGCGGCATCTCGACGCCATTGTTGAGGGTGAGGGAGGGGGCCTGGCTCACGAGCGGTCGATCCTTACGTTGTGGGGGTGGGACTTCCCGTTTGAACGATCAAGACGGCCCGCACATTCCCGTCCGGGGCCGGATTCATCGGAACGGTACTACCGCGGGCCCCGCCGGAGCGGCACGTCCGGCGCGCCGGGCGCGGAAGCGGGGCGGATCAGCGGTAGAGCGCGTCCACCTCGGCCGCGTACGCCGTCTCGATCGCCTTGCGCTTCAGCTTCAGCGACGGAGTCAGCAGACCGTGCTCCTCGGTGAACTGGTGGGCCAGGATCCGGAACGTACGGATCGACTCGGCCTGCGAGACCGCCGTGTTCGCGGCCACCACCGCCCGCCGGACCTCCATCTCCAGATCCGGGTCCCGCACCAGGTCGCCCGGGGACATCGGCTGGCGGCCCTGCATGGCGAGCCAGTGCTCCACGGACTCCTGGTCCACGGTGACCAGGGCCGCGATGTACGGCCGGTCGTTACCGACCACGATGCACTGCGCCACCAGCGGATGCGCCCGCACCCGCTCCTCCAGACCGGCCGGCGAGACGCTCTTGCCGCCGGACGTCACCAGGATCTCCTTCTTCCGGCCGGTGATCGTCAGATAGCCGTCCTCGTCCAGCGCCCCGATGTCCCCGGTGGACAGCCAGCCGTCGTTCAGCACCGCGTCGGTGGACTTCGGGTCGCCCAGGTACCCGGAGAACACGTTGCGCCCGTACACCCAGATCTCGCCGTCCTCGGCGATGTGCACGGTCGTGCCGGGGATCGGCTGCCCCACCGTGCCGTACCGGGTGCGCTCCGGCGGATTCGCGGTGGCCGCGGCCGTCGACTCGGTCAGCCCGTACCCCTCGTACACGGTCACGCCCGCACCCGCGAAGAACAGCCCGAGCTGCCGCTCCATGCCGGAGCCGCCGGACATGGCGTGCCGGATCCGGCCGCCCATCGCCTCGCGGACCTTCTTGTACACGACCTTCTCGAAGAACTGGTGCTGCATCCGCAGCCCGGCCGACGGACCGGGGCCCGTGCCGAACGCCCGGGCCTCCATCGCCTCCGCGTACTTCACCGCGATGTCCACGGCCTTGTCGAACGGGCCGACCCGGCCCTCCGCCTCGGCCTTGCGCCGGGCACCGTTGAAGACCTTCTCGAAGATGTACGGCACCGCCAGGATGAACGTGGGCCGGAACGTCACCAGGTCCGGCATCAGCGCCTTCGCCGACAGCTCCGGCTGATGGCCCAGCTTCACCCGGCCGCGGATCGCCGTGACCTCCACCATCCGCCCGAAGACGTGCGCCAGCGGGAGGAAGAGCAGCGTCGAGGCCTCGTCACCCGGCTTCGAGTGGAAGACCGACTCCCAGCGGGAGGCCATCGTCTCCGTCTCGAACATGAAGTTGGCGTGCGTGATCACACAGCCCTTCGGGCGTCCCGTCGTGCCCGAGGTGTAGATGACGGTCGCCACCGAGTCGGGCGTCACCGCGCGCCGGTGCCGGTGCACGACCTCGTCCTCGACATGGGCGCCGGCCTCGACCAGTTCCGTCACCGCGTCGGCGTCCAGCTGCCACAGCCGCTTCAGCTGCGGCAGCCGGTCGATCACCGAGGCGATCGTCATCGCGTGGTCCTCGTGCTCGACCATCACGGCCGACACCTCGGCGTCGTGCAGCATCCACAGGACCTGCTCGGCCGAGGACGTCGGATAGACCGGTACGGACTGCGCGCCGACCGCCCACAGGGCGAAGTCGAAGAGGGTCCACTCGTACCGGGTGCGGGACATCAGGGCGACCCGGTCGCCGAACCGCACCCCGTGTGCGATCAGCCCCTTGGCCAGTGCCAGCACCTCGTCGCGGAACGTCGCCGATGTGACGTCCCGCCAACGGCCGTCCGTGTCTTTCCGGCCGAGCGCGACCCGGTGCGGATCCTCCTCGGCGTAGTCGAACACGACATCCGCGAGCCCGCCTACGTGGGGCGCGGCCGCCATGGGTGGGACAGTGAACTCACGCAATGACCTGCTCCTTGTGGCGCTCCGCACAGCGCCGTGACGCTACCCCACCGGACGCCGCCGCGGGAGAGCCCGGAGGTGTCCGGACCAGGTGGCATCTGCACTGGTCAGGTGCTGAAATCCGGCCAGATGGGCAAGGCCCGGGCGTGCTTCTGACCAAGGAGTAAGTAGCTCGCGCGGGAATCTCCACCGAATCTGTACGCCGCGATCACCGGGTTCTGTACGGGTACGGGGGATCGGTCCGCATCTGTCTGGACCTGCCGGGCCGGGCCGGACCGCCGGGGGCCGCCGCGTACCGCCTATTCTCCCCCGCCCCGCAGCCCGTCATGCGCGGTCCCGCGCACTGATCGGACCGATTCCGCGCGGCGGACGGATCAGCCGGTCGCCGCCCGCCAGGATCGCCGCCGCCAGCGCGTCCGCGGCCTGCTGCGCACCGTCCCGCCGGCGGCCGTGCAGCAGCACGAAGTCCACGTCGCCGAGGTCCGGCAGCCCCGCCCGCGCCGTCACCGGGGCCAGCCCCGGGGGCACCAGGCCGCGGCTGTGCGCCATCACGCCGAGCCCCGCGTGAGCGGCCGCGACCAGCCCGCTGAGGCTGCCGCTCGTGCACGCCACCCGCCAGGAACGGCCCTGTTCCTCCAGCACCTCCAGCGCCCGGGCCCGGGTGATGCCCGGCGGCGGGAACAGGATCAGCGGCACCGGACGGTCCGGATCGATCCGCAGCCTCGGCGCACCGATCCAGACCAGCGCGTCCTGCCAGACCAGCTCCCCGTGGGTGTCCCCGGTCCGCCGCTTGGCTAGCACCAGGTCGAGCCGGCCGGCCGCCAGCCGCTGGTGCAGCGTCCCCGACAGCTCCACGGTCAGCTCCAGCTCGACCTCCGGATGGTCCCGGCGGAACGACTGGAGGATCTCCGGCAGCCGGGTCAGCACGAAGTCCTCCGACGCCCCGAAGCGCAGCCGCCCGCGCAGCCGGGTCCCGGTGAAGAAGGCCGACGCCCGCTCGTGGGCCTCCAGGATCGTCCGGGCGAAGCCGAGCATCGCCTCGCCGTCCACCGTGAGATCGACCCGGTGCGTGTCCCGGGTGAACAGCTGACGCCCGGTGGCGTCCTCCAGCCGCCGCACGTGCTGGCTGACCGTGGACTGCCGCACCCCGAGCCGGCGGGCGGCCGCGGTGAAGCTCAGCGTCTGGGCGACGGCGAGGAAGGTGCGCAGCTGCGCGGGGTCGTACATGCGGAAAGGCTATCGCGATCCGTGATGACAGTCAGAGCGGTATACCGGATTCCCGATGGGGCGGATCGGGAGCAGGATGGGGAGGGCACGACCATGAACGAGAGAACACGTGGAGCACATGAGCCGCCGCACCCTGCAGTTGCCGTCCTGGCTGCCGATCGACCCGTACATCCTGGCGTTGATCGGCACCGTCGTGCTCGCGGCGCTGCTGCCGGCCTCCGGCGCGGCCGCGGACGTGGCGGGCGGGGCGTCCACCGGGGCGGTCGCGTTCCTCTTCTTCCTCTACGGCGCGCGGCTCTCCACCGCCGAGGCGCTCGAAGGACTCAAGCACTGGCGGCTCCACCTCACCGTCCTGGCCTGCACGTTCGTCGTGTTCCCGCTGCTGGGACTGGCGAGTGGGGGACTCGTGCCGTACGTGCTGACGCCGCAGCTGCAGAGCGGCTTCCTCTTCCTCTGCCTCGTCCCCTCGACGATCCAGTCGTCCATCGCCTTCACCTCGATCGCCCGCGGCAACGTTCCCGCCGCGATCTGTGCCGGATCCTTCTCCTCGATCGCGGGCATCTTCATCACCCCGCTGCTGGCGGCCGCGCTCCTCGGCAACAGCGGCGGCGGCTTCTCCGCCGACGCACTGCTGAGGATCGGCGTCCAGTTGCTGCTGCCGTTCGTCGCCGGACAACTGCTGCGCCGCTGGATCGGCGGCTTCATCGCCCGGCACAAGAAGGTCCTCGGCTACGTCGACCGCGGCTCGATCCTGCTCGTCGTCTACACCGCGTTCAGCGAGGGCATGGTCGCCGGCATCTGGCACCAGGTCACCCCGGCCCGGCTCGGCGCGCTGCTCGCCGCCGAGGCGGTGCTGCTCGCGCTGATGCTCGCGGTGAGCTGGTACGGGGCGAAGCGGCTCGGCTTCGGCCGCGCGGACCGCATCGCCATCCAGTTCGCCGGCTCCAAGAAGAGCCTCGCCTCGGGGCTCCCGATGGCCAGCGTCCTGTTCGGCGCGCAGGCGAGCCTCGCCGTGCTGCCGCTGATGCTCTTCCACCAGATGCAGCTCATGGTGTGCGCGGTGATCGCGAAGCGGCGCGCCCGCGACCCGCAGGAGGCGTTCACGGACGGCGCCGGGGTCGCGCGGGAGGCCGCGCAGGTGGGCTGAGGCCGGCCGGCGCAGGGGGCGCTCCCCGCCGGCCGGACCCCTCACCCGTGCAGCGGGAGGGGCGCCTCAGCCCTGTACGGCCGTCGCCTCCAGAGCGATGCGGTGCTCTCCCGCGTACACGTTCATGGAAGGCCCCCGCAGGAAGCCGACCAGGGTCAGGCCGGTCTCGGCCGCCAGGTCGACCGCGAGGGACGACGGCGCCGACACGGCCGCCAGCATCGGGATGCCGGCCATCACGGCCTTCTGCGCGAGCTCGAACGACGCCCGGCCCGAGACCAGCAGGATCGCCCGGGACAGCGGCAGCCGGCCGTCCGTCAGCGCCCGGCCGACCAGCTTGTCGACCGCGTTGTGCCGGCCCACGTCCTCCCGGATGTCGATCAGCTCGCCCGTCTCGGAGAACAGCGCGGCCGCGTGCAGCCCCCCGGTCCGGTCGAAGACCCGCTGCGCGGCGCGCAACCGGTCGGGGAGCGCGGCCAGCAACTCGGGCCCGACCCGGACCGGGGGAGTGTCGGCGACCGGGTGCCGGGTCGTGGTGCGCACCGCGTCCAGGCTCGCCTTGCCGCACAGTCCGCAGGAGGACGTCGTGTAGACGTTGCGCTCCAGCGTGATGTCGGGGACCTCGACACCGGGTGCGAGCCGCACGTCCACCACGTTGTACGTGTTCACCCCGTCGGCCGTCGCCCCGGCGCAGTACACGATCGACTGCACCTCGGGGCCCGCACCGATCACGCCCTCGCTCACCAGGAAGCCGGCCGCCAGCGCGAAGTCGTCGCCCGGGGTGCGCATCGTGATGGCGAGCGGCTTGCCGTTCAGCCGGATCTCCAGCGGTTCCTCGGCGACGAGGGTGTCCGGGCGGGTGGAGACGGACCCGTCCCGGATACGGATGGTGTGGCGGCGCTCGGTGACCCGTCCCATGACAGTCAGACCCGATTCTGTACGTGTTGGAAGCCGAAACGGCCCTTGATGCAGAGGTTGCCGTGGGTCACCGGGCTGTCGTGCGGCGAGGTGACCTTGACGATCTCATTCTCCTGCACATGGAGGGTGATGTTGCAGCCGACGCCGCAGTAGGCGCAGACCGTGGTGGTCTCCGTCTGGGCCCGCTCGTCCCAGGTCCCGGCCGCCCGCATGTCGAACTCGCTCTTGAAGGACAGTGCGCCGGTCGGGCACACCTCGATGCAGTTGCCGCAGTAGACACACGCGGAATCGGTGAGCGGCACGTCGTGCTCGGTGGAGATACGTGCGTCGAAGCCCCGGCCCGCGACCGCGATGGCGAACGTGTTCTGCCACTGCTCGCCGCACGCGTCGACGCACTTGTAGCACTGGATGCACTTGTCGTAGTCCCGGACGTACAGGTCGTTGTCGACCTTCGGCTCCTCGTTGACGCGCGCCGCGCCGGCGCCGAAGCGGGCGGGCTTCGCCTCGTACTCCTTGATCCATTCGTCGGCCCGCGGCGTCGTCGACAGATCCGTGGCCGAGGCGAGCAGCTCCAGGACCACCTTGCGGCTGTGCCGGGCCCGCTCGCTGCCGGTCAGCACCGTCATGCCCGCCTCGGCCCGGCGCGAGCACGCCGGGGCGAGGGTGCGGGCGCCCGCCACCTCGACGACACAGACCCGGCAGGCGTTCTTCGGGGTGAGCGTGTCGCCCTGGCACAGCGTCGGGATGTCCTTGCCCGCGGCCCGGCACGCCTCCAGGATCGTCGAACCCTCGGGCACCCGGGTCTCCTGGCCGTCGAGCGTGAACTCGATCAGCCGGCGCGGCAGTCGCAGCGGAACAGCGGTCACTTGTAGACCCCCAGACGGTCGATGGCGGACTCGACGGCATTCCACGCGGTCTGTCCCAGACCGCAGATCGAGGCATCGCGCATCGCCTGCCCGACCTCGCGCATCAGCGCGATGTCGTCGGCGGCCGCGGCGCCCGTACGGTCCTTGATCCGGTGCAGCGCCTCCTCCTGGCGCACCGTCCCGATCCGGCAGGGCACGCACTGCCCGCACGACTCGTCGCGGAAGAACTCGGCGATCCGGAGCAGGATGCGGGGCAGCTCGACCGAACCGTCCAGGACCAGGACGACGCCCGAACCGAGTGTCGTACCGGCGGCCCGCGTCCCCTCGAAGGTGAGCGGGATGTCCAGCTCGTCGGGGCGCACGAAGCCGCCCGCCGCGCCGCCGAGCAGCACCGCCCGCAGGTCCTGCGGCGGGCCCGCGAGTTCCAGCAGCTCCCGCAGGCTCGCGCCGAACGGCAGCTCGTAGACCCCCGGCGCGGCCACCTGCCCCGATACGCAGAACAGCTTCGTGCCGGTGGACGTGCCGGTGCCGGTGGCCGCGTAGGCGGCGGCGCCGTGCTCCAGGACGGGCAGGACGTTGACCAGCGTCTCGACGTTGTTGACGGCGGTCGGCTTGCCGAAGAGGCCCTTCTCCACCGGGAACGGGGGCTTGGACCGCGGTTCGCCGCGCTGCCCCTCGATCGAGTTGAAGATCGCGGTCTCCTCACCGCAGATGTACGCGCCCGCGCCCCGCCGGATCTCGATGTCGAAGGCGTACCCCTGGCCGAGGATGTCCGGGCCGAGCAGGCCCCGGGTGCGGGCGGTCTCCAGGGCGTGGCTCAGGCGCTCGTACGCCCGGGGGTACTCGCCGCGCAGATAGACGAAACCCTGCCGGGCGCCGGTGGCGTAGCCGGCCACCGTCATCGCCTCGACGAGGGCGTACGGGTCGCCCTCCATCAGCACCCGGTCCTTGAAGGTGCCCGGCTCGCTCTCGTCCGCGTTGCAGACGAGGTAGTGCGGGGTGTCGGGCTGCCCGGCGGTGGCCTCCCACTTGCGGCCGGTCGGGAACGCGGCACCGCCCCGGCCGACGAGCCCGGCGTCCAGGACCTCGCGGATGACGCCCGCGGGGCCGAGGGCGAAGGCGCGGCGCAGCGCGGTGTAGCCGCCGCTCGCGCGGTACGCGTCGAGGGAGGCGGGGTCCGTGGTGCCGATGCGCTTGAGGAGGACGAGGCCGGGGCTGCCCGTCTGGGGGACGGCGGTCTCGGGTGGGGGCTGGGGCGGGGTGTGCTCGGGGGAGCGGATCGCGTGGGTGAGGGCGGCCGGGGTGGCGGGGGCGATGACCGCGGTGCGGTGGGGGGCGCCTGCCGCGCGCTGTTCCCCTTCCCGCCCCCTCCCGTACCCGTGGGCTCCGCCCCCGGGCCCCCGGTCCTCGAACGCCGGACGGGCCGGATCGGCCGGGCGGGCTGACCGCGGTTGTTCGCCCGCCTGGATCAGCAGTGCCGCCGGGGCCCTCTCGCACAGGCCCAGGCAGGGGCTCTCCTGCCAGGTCGCGCCCTCCGTCGCCGTTCCCGCCGGGGCGAAGTCCCTCGTCAGGTCCGCGCAGAGGGCCGCCGAGCCGCGGGCCGCGCACGCCAGGTCCGTACAGACGTGGAGGACCTTCGGCGGGCGGGGACGCAGCGAGAACATGGCGTAGAACGTCGCGACGCCGTACGCCTCCGCCGGGGCCACCGTCAGCCGGCGGCAGAGGTAGCCGAGCGCGCCCTCGCTGATCCAGCCGATCCGGTCGTTCACCGCGTGCAGGGCGGGCAGCAGCTGGTCGCGTCGGTCCTTCGCGGCCGATGCGCCGCCCCGCGCCCACCGCAGGTCCTCGTCGCTCCGGGTGGTGCCGCCCTCCCAGCCGGACGGCGGCGGACCCAGCAGGCTGTCCACGGCCTCCCGTTCGGCGTCCGTGGGGGCGGCGTCGGTGTGTTTCAGGTCCATGAGGGCACCAGCTTCTCGATCCGGACGGCGGAGGCCTTGAACTCGGCGGTACCGGCGATCGGGCAGTTCGCCTCGATCGTCAGCGCGTTGGTGTCGACCTCGTCCGGGAAGTGCATCGTCATGAAGGCGAGCCCCGGCCGCAGCCCCGGATCGATCCACACCGGAGCGGTCACGCTGCCCCGGCGCGACGACACCCGCACCTCCTCGCCGGTCGTGACCCCGTGGGCGACCGCGTCCTCGGGGCACAGTTCGATGTACTCGCCGCGCCGCAGGGGGGACGCGTAACCACCGCTCTGCACACCGGTGTTGTACGAGTCGAGGCGGCGGCCCGTCGTCAGGCGCAGCGGGTACACGTCGTCGGTGAGGTCGACCGGCGGATCGTGCTGGACGAGACCGAAGGGCGCGGCCGGGCCGCGGCGTACCGGGTCGGTCTCCCACAGCCGGGCGTGCAGGAAGCTCGACGGCAGCTTCTCCGGGTCGGGGCAGGGCCATTGCAGCCCCTGGTGCTCCTCCAGGCGGTCATACGTCATCCCGAAGTGGTCCGGGGAGAGCGAGCGCAGTTCGTTCCACACCGCCTCGGAGTCGGTGAACTTCCAGTCGTGGCCGAGGAGCCGGGCCAGTGCGCAGATGATGTCGATGTCCTCGCGGGCCTCGCCCGGCGGGGTGAGGGCCGCCCGTACGCGCTGGACCCGCCGTTCGCTGTTGGTCGTCGTGCCGTCCGTCTCGGCCCAGGCGGCCGTCGCGGGCAGGACGACGTCGGCGAGTTCGGCTGTCTTCGTGAGGAAGATGTCCTGGACCACCAGATGGTCCAGGGCCTTCAGCCGTCGCACGGCCTGCTCGCTGTCGGCCTCGGACTGGGCCGGGTTCTCGCCGATGCAGTAGATCGCGCGCAGTTCGCCGCTCTCCATCGACTCGAACATCTCGGTGAGCGTCTTGCCGGGGCGGGGCTGGATGACGGTGTCCCAGGAGCGTTCGAACTTCCGCCGGGACGCCGGGTCCAGGATGTCCTGGAAGCCGGGCAGCTTGTTGGGGATGGCGCCCATGTCGCCGCCGCCCTGCACGTTGTTCTGCCCGCGCAGCGGCTGGACGCCGGAGCCGTACCGGCCGACGTGGCCGGTGAGCATCGAGAGGTTGATCAGCGCCCGGACGTTGTCGGTGCCGTTGTGGTGCTCGGTGATGCCCAGGGTCCAGCACAGCTGGGCCCGTTCGGCGGTGGCGTAGGCGTGCGCGAGATCGCGGACTGCCTCGGCAGGCACTCCGGTCACCTGCTCGGCGGCCGACAGCGTCCACGGCTCGACGAGCGCCGCGTACGCGTCGAAGCCCGTCGTCGCGCGGTCCACGAACGCCCGGTTGACCAGCCCGGCGTGGATGATCTCGCGGCCGATGGCATGGGCGAGCGGGATGTCCGTCCCCACGTTCAGGCCGAGCCAGCTCTCCGCCCACTGGGCCGTCGAGGTGCGGCGCGGATCGACGACGTGCATGCGCGCGCCGTTGCGGATGCCCTTCAGCACGTGCTGGAAGAAGATCGGGTGCGCGAAGCGGGCGTTGGAGCCCCACATCACGATCAGATCGGTGTGCTCGACCTCCTCGTACGAGGAGGTGCCGCCGCCCGAGCCGAAGGCGGCGGAGAGACCGGCGACGCTGGGGGCGTGACAGGTCCGGTTGCAGGAGTCCACGTTGTTGGTGCCCATCACCACGCGGGTGAACTTCTGCGCCACGTAGTTCATCTCGTTCGTCGCCCGGGCGCAGGACAGCATCGCGAAGGCATCGGGGCCCTGCGCCCGCCGGGCCTGCCGGAACCCGGCAGCCGCGCGGTCCAGCGCCTCGTCCCAGCTCGCCCGCCGCAGCACGCCGTTCGCGTCCCGGACCAGCGGGTGCGTCAGCCGCTCGTACTGCTTGCGCTCGCGCCTCTTGCGGTCGTTGTTCATGGTGCGCTCCCTGCTGGGGCCGTGGCGGCCGAGGAGGTGGTGGCGAGGAGATCGGCGAGCGCGTGCACGGCGCGCAGCGTCGGGACGGGCAGCCCGGTCAGATCGGCCAGTTCGACGACGGCCGCGAGGAGTACGTCGAGTTCGAGGGGTTTGCCCTTCTCCAGGTCCTGGAGGGTGGAGGTCTTGTGGTCGCCGACGCGCTCGGCGCCCGCGATGCGCCGCTCCACGGAGATCTCCGGGCGGCAGCCGACCGCGGCCGCGACGCCGAGGGTCTCGCGCATCATCGACTCGACGAGCGCGCGGGTGTCCGGGTGGCGGCAGATCTGGCCCATCGTGGCCCGGGACAGGGCGCTGATCGGGTTGAACGAGATGTTGCCGATCAGCTTGATCCAGATGTCCTTGCGCAGATCCGTCTCGACGGGACACTTGAGCCCGCCCGCGACCATGGCCTCGCTGAAGTCGTGGCAGCGCCGCGACACGGTCCGGCCGGGCTCCCCGATGGAGAACCGGGTACCTTCGAGATGGCGGACGACGCCCGGTGCCTCGATCTCCGTCGCCGCGTAGACGACGCAGCCGATGGCCCGCTCGGGCGGCAGCGTGGAGCTGACCGCGCCGGCCGGGTCCACACTGTTGATGCGGCGTCCGGCGTGCGGGCCCGCGAGCCCGTGGAAGTACCACCACGGGATGCCGTTCTGTGCGGCGACGACCGCGGTGCGGTCGTGCAGCAGCGGGTGGACCAGGGGACCCGACGCCGCGTACGAGTTGGCCTTGAGGCCGAGGAACACGAAGTCGACGGGCCCGACCTCCGACGGGTCGTCGGTGGCCGAGGGGCGTGCGGTGAAGTCGCCGCGCGGACTGAGGACCCGTACGCCGTCGCGGCGCATGGCGGCCAGGTGCGGCCCGCGGGCGATGAGATGGACCTCGGCGCCGGCGCGGTGGAGCGCGGCCCCGACATAGGCGCCGATCGCGCCGGCACCGACAACTGCGACTTTCACGGGCTCTCCGTTCGGTAGGTGACCGAGCGAGGCGGGAGCGGGAAGCAGTGCGGATGTGCGGGAGGAGGAGAAGGAGCAGAAGACGGAGGAGACAGGAAACCCTGTAACGTCGACAGAATATTGTCTACAGTATGCGGTCCGGAGGGTCAAGGCTGTTGTCAAGCCTCCAACCCCCGGCCGGGAATCCTGTGGGATCACGTGCCCCTGTACCGGGCGGTAGCGACCAAGACTGGATGGTTCCTGCCATAAGTAGCGAGGGGAACCTGAATATGACCGGCTCACGTGTCGTGGCGCTCGGCCACTATCAGCCCGCCAAGGTGCTCACGAACGACGATCTGGCGGCCATGGTCGACACCAGCGACGAGTGGATCACCAGCAGGGTCGGCATCAAGACCCGCCACCTCGGCGGCCCCGACGAGCCGGTGGACGAGCTGGCCGCGCACGCGGCGGCCAAGGCGCTCGCCGCAGCCGGCCTGCAGCCCGCCGACATCGACCTGGTCCTGGTCGCCACCTCCACCGCGATCGACCGGTCCCCGAGCATGTCGGCCCGCGTCGCCGCCCGGCTCGGCATGACCTCGCCCGCGGTGATGGACATCAACGTGGTGTGTTCCGGGTTCACGCACGCCCTCGCCACCGCCGACCACGCCCTCCGGGCTGGCGCGGCCACCCGTGCGCTGGTGATCGGCGCCGACAAGATGGGCGACATCGTCGACTGGACCGACCGCACCAGCTGTGTGCTGATGGGCGACGGTGCCGGTGCGGCCGTCGTGGTCGCCGACTCCGGTACCGGGGGCAGGCCCGGCATCGGGCCGGTGCTGTGGGGGTCCGTGCCGGGGATGGGGGACGCGGTGCGGATCGAGGGGACGCCGCCGCGCTTCGCCCAGGAGGGGCAGTCCGTCTACCGCTGGGCCACCACCCAGCTGCCGCCCATCGCGCGCAAGGTGTGCGAGAAGGCCGGGGTCACCCCCGAGGACCTCGCGGCGGTGGTGCTGCACCAGGCCAATCTGAGGATCATCGAACCCGTCGCCAGGAAGATCGGCGCCGTCAACGCGGTCATCGCGCGGGATGTGGTGGATTCGGGCAATACGTCCGCGGCCTCGATCCCGATGGCCCTGTCCAAGCTGGTGGAGCGCGGCGAGGTCGCCACGGGCGCCCCGGCCCTGCTCTTCGGCTTCGGCGGGAACCTCAGTTACGCGGGACAGGTGATCCGCTGTCCCTGAGGGGCCTTGCGCTCGGTAGACTGTAGACGATAAGCAATTGCTCGTCGCCCGGAGGGGGACCGCGATGTTGTCCACAGGACTGCCGCAGGGGGCCGTGCCGAAGCTGGAACGGCCCGGGCCACTGCGCGAGCGCGTCTACGAGGCGCTGCTCGAACTCATCACTACCCGGGCGCTCCGCCCCGGCCAGCATCTGGTCGAGAGCGAGCTGGCCGGACACCTCGGTGTGTCCCGGCAGCCGGTCCGCGAGGCGTTGCAGCGGCTCAACACCGAGGGATGGGTCGATCTGCGGCCCGCCCAGGGTGCGTTCGTCCACGAACCCACGGAGGAGGAGGCGGACCAGCTCCTCTCGGTCCGTACGCTCCTGGAGGCCGAGGCTGCCCGTCTCGCCGCCGCCAACTCCGGCACCTCGGGCATCGCCGCCCTGGAGGAGCTCTGCGCCAAGGGGGAGCAGGCCGTCGCCGACGACGACGTGGACCTGGCGGTGGCGACCAACGCCGCCTTCCACGCCAAGGTCATGGAGCTGGCGGGCAACGTCGTCCTCTCCGAACTGGCCGGGCAGGTGGACCGCCGGGTCCGCTGGTACTACACCCCCGTCGCCCGGCAGCGCGGCACGCAGTCCTGGATCGAGCACCGCTCCCTGATCGCCGCCATCTCCTCGCGCGACGAACAGCGGGCGACCGCGATCATGCGGGCGCACACGGAGCACACCCGGCAGACGTACCACCAGCGCGACGAAAGCTGATCCGGGCCCGCTCCCCCCGCCCTCGAACGCCGGCTGAGGCATCGGACCACCGGCGATCGGGGGCTTTTCCGCGCGCCCGGACGTCCGCTCCGCACCCCTTCCACCCCCTCTTTGTCCTCGGGGTGGAGAAAGTTGCGGTGGATTCCTGCGCAACTTCTTCCCACTCCCGGCAACCGCTGCTACGTTCCCCTCCAAAGCCCGACGGACAGGCCGATGTGGCGGGGAGGGGCGCGTGAGACGAATGACGGCACGACCCGCGAATGCGCATCAGGCGCGACTGCTTCGGCTGTTGCGCGACGGCGGGCCCAACTCACGGGCACAGCTGGGGGATCAGGTCGATCTCTCCCGCTCCAAGCTCGCCGTCGAGGTGGACAGACTGCTGGAGACCGGCCTTGTCGTGGCCGACGGACTCGCCGCATCCCGCGGCGGGCGTCGCTCGCACAACATCCGGCTCGCCCCGGCACTGCGCTTCCTCGGCGTCGACATCGGCGCCACCTCGGTCGACGTGGCGGTCACCAACGCGGAGCTGGAGGTCCTGGGCCACCTCAACCACCCCATGGACGTACGCGAAGGCCCCGTCGCCATCTTCGAGCAGGTGCTGTCCATGGCGGCCAAGCTCCGGGCCTCCGGGCTCGCCGAAGGATTCGACGGCGCCGGCATCGGCGTACCGGGACCGGTCCGCTTCCCCGAAGGCATCCCGGTCGCACCGCCGATCATGCCCGGCTGGGACGGCTTCCCGGTCCGCGAGGCGCTCAGCCAGGAACTGGGCTGCCCCGTCATGGTCGACAACGACGTGAACCTCATGGCGATGGGGGAGCAGCACGCGGGCGTCGCCCGCTCCGTGGGCGACTTCCTCTGCGTCAAGATCGGTACCGGCATCGGCTGCGGCATCGTCGTCGGCGGCGAGGTCCACCGCGGTACGACGGGCAGCGCCGGCGACATCGGCCACATCCAGGTCGAACCCGACGGCCGCCCCTGCGCCTGCGGCAACCGGGGCTGCCTGGAAGCACACTTCAGCGGCGCCGCCCTGGCCCGCGACGCCGAGGACGCGGCACGCGCCGGTCAGTCCACGGAGCTCGCGGCCCGGCTGGAGGCGTCCGGGAAACTCACCGCCGTCGACGTGGCCGCCGCCGCGGCCGCGGGCGACCCCACCTCGCTCGACCTGATCCGCGAAGGCGGCAACCGGGTCGGACAGGTCATCGCCGGACTCGTCAGCTTCTTCAACCCCGGTCTGGTGGTGATCGGCGGCGGGGTGACCGGACTGGGCCACACGCTGCTGGCCAGCGTCCGGACCCAGGTCTACCGGCAGTCACTGCCGCTGGCCACCGGCAACCTCCCCATCGTGCTGGGCGAACTCGGACCCGCCGCCGGAGTGATCGGCGCGGCCAGGCTCATCAGCGACCACCTCTTCTCACCCGCCTGACCCTTCTCGAAGCCACCCGGCCAGCACCGAAGGCACCGCCCCCGCGCCCCAGGCCGGGGTCCGGGGAACATCCCCGGGACCGCACTGCGCCCTGCCCGCTCACCGGCCCTTCCCCCCTGCTCGCGGACTCGCCCGCGCAGGGGAAAAACCCCACCCGCCGAGGGGATTTGTCATGGCTCCAGAACCACCGCTGCTCACCATGTCCGGAATCACCAAGTCCTTCCCCGGCGTGCGCGCCCTCGACGGCGTGGACCTGGAGGTCCAGGCCGGCGAAGTCCACTGCCTCCTCGGTCAGAACGGCGCCGGCAAGTCCACCCTCATCAAGGTGCTCGCCGGGGCCCACCAGCCCGACGACGGCCAGATCACCTGGCGCGGCGAACCGGCCGTGCTCAAGTCGCCGATCACCGCGATGCGCCTGGGGATCGCCACCATCTACCAGGAACTCGACCTGGTCGAGAGCCTGTCGGTCGCCGAGAACGTCTTCCTGGGCCACGAGCCCACCAGCGCCGGCTTCGTCGTCCGCACCCACCGGGGCCGCACGGCCGCCGCCGCGCTGCTGAAGCGGCTCGGCCACCCGGAGATCGACCCCGGCCGCGCGGTCGGCGAACTCTCCGCGGCCCAGCAGCAGATCGTCTCGATGGCCCGGGCGCTCTCCCACGACGTGCGCCTCATCGTGATGGACGAACCGTCCGCCGCCCTCGACCCCGACGAGGTCGACAACCTCTTCCGGATCGTCGCCTCGCTCACCGCGGACGGCGTCGCAGTCGTCTACATCTCGCACCGCCTGGAGGAGATCCGCCGGATCGGCGACCGGGTGACCGTCCTCAAGGACGGCCGGGCCGTCGCCGTCGGACTCCCCGCCGAGTCCACACCGACGCGCGACATCGTTGCCATGATGACCGGCCGCAACGTCGAGTACGTCTTCCCGCCCCGCCCCGAGGGCACCCCCGAGGACGCCCGGCCCGGGCAGCCCCCGGTCCTCACGGTCCAAGGGCTCACCAGGCAGGGCGAGTTCGACCCGGTCGACCTGGAGCTCAGGCCCGGCGAGATCGTCGGCCTCGCCGGACTCGTCGGCTCCGGGCGCTCCGAGATCCTGGAGACCATCTACGGCGCCCGCAAGGCCACCGCCGGCCGGGTCACGGTCGCGGGCAAGCCGCTGCGGCCCGGCAGTGTGCGCGCCGCCGTCGCCGCCGGCATCGGCCTCGCCCCCGAGGAACGCAAGGCGCAGGCCCTGCTGATGCTCGAATCCGTCACCCGTAACGTCTCCGTCTCCACCATGTCCCGCTTCTCCAGGGGTGGTTGGGTCGACCGGGGAGCAGAGCGGAAGGCGGCCCGCGCCGCCACCCGCGAACTCTCCCTGCGCCCCGACAACCCGGACACCCCCGTCCGCACCCTGTCCGGCGGCAACCAGCAGAAGGCGGTCCTCGCCCGCTGGCTGCTGCGCGGCTGCCGGGTGCTGCTGCTCGACGAACCGACCCGCGGAGTGGACGTCGGCGCCCGCGCCGAGCTCTACGCCGTGATCCGCCGGCTGGCCGACGAAGGCCTCGCCGTTCTGCTCGTCTCCAGCGAAGTGCCCGAAGTCCTGGGCCTCGCCGACCGGGTGCTCGTCCTCCGTGAGGGTCGCGTCGTGCACACGGCGGACGCCAGGGAGCTCGACGAGCACCGCGTACTCGACCTCGTGATGGAAGGGAGCCCGACGTCATGACGCAGCCCGTCTCATCGGCGCAGCAGAGCGGGCCGGACAAGGGCGCCGCGCCCGTGTCCGTCCCCGCGTCCCCGAAGAAGGACGGATCCCCGCGAGCCTTCGGGCTGCGCGCGGACGTCCGCAACCTCTCGCTGCTCGGCGTCCTCGCCGCGCTCATAGTCGTCGGCGGCATCACCGAGCCCGACGCGTTCCTGGACACCGGGAACCTCCAGCTGATCCTGACCCAGTCGTCCGTCATCGGTGTCGTCACCGTCGGCATGACCTTCGTCATCATCAGCGGGGGCATCGACCTCTCCGTCGGCGCCATGGTCGCCCTCGCCTCCGTCTGGGCGACGACGCTCGCCACCCAGGACTTCGGCTTCGCGGGCATCCTCTTCACCGCCGTCCTGGTCGGCCTCGGCGCCGGACTCGTCAACGGGGTGCTGATCGCGTACGGCAGGCTGGTGCCGTTCATCGCGACGCTGGCCATGCTCGCGTCCGCCCGCGGTCTGGCCCTCCACATCACCGACGGCAAGACGCAGATCGTCACCGTCAAGTCGGTCCTCGACCTGGGCCTGCCCGACGCGTACGTCCTCGGCATCCCGCCGCTGGTCATGATGTTCGCCGTGGTCACCGTCGTCGGCTGGCTGGTGCTCAACCGGACGACCTTCGGCCGCCGCACGGTCGCCGTCGGCGGCAACGCGGAAGCGGCCCGGCTGGCCGGCATCGACGTGCGCAGGCAGCGGCTCTACCTCTACCTGCTGTCCGGACTCTGCTGCGGCATCGCCGCCTTCATGCTGATCATCCTGTCCGGTTCCGGCCAGAACACCAACGGCAACCTGTACGAGCTCGACGCCATCGCCGCCGCGATCATCGGCGGCACCCTGCTCACCGGCGGCCGCGGCACCATCGTCGGCTCCGTGCTGGGTGTCCTCGTCTTCACCACGATCACCAACATCTTCGCGCTCAACAACCTGCAGACCGACGTCCAGCAGATCGCCAAGGGCGCGATCATCGTCGCCGCCGTCCTCGTCCAGCGCCGGACGTCGGCCCACGGAGAGACCTGACCCTCCGTCTCCACCCGTTCGACCCCCGCTTGTTACGCATCCCACGCCGCACATCGGATGAAGGGTTTGACAGCCATGCCAGAAACCAGCCGCAGAGGACTCCTCTTCGGGACCGCCGCCGTCTCCGCGGGCGCTCTGCTGACCGCCTGCACCAGCAACGAGCCCAAGGAGAAGGACACCGCCTCCCAGAGCAACGCCCCGGCCGCCGACGACAAGCCGGGCAAGCCCGTCACCATCGGCTTCGCGGGACCGCAGGCCGACCACGGCTGGCTCAACGCGATCAACGAGAACGCCAAGTCGCGGGCGAAGAAGTACTCCGAGGTGACCCTGGAGACCACCGAGGGCTCCAACGACACCGCCGCCCAGATCGGCCAGGTCAAGACCCTCATCAACAAGAAGGTCGACGTCCTCGTCATCCTCCCGGCCGACGGCAAGGCGCTCACCCAGGTCGGCCTGGAGGCCATGCGGGCGGGCATCCCCGTCATCAACCTGGACCGCATCTTCGCCTCCCCGCAGGCCTACCGCTGCTGGGTCGGCGGCGACAACTACGGCATGGGCCTCAACGCCGGTACGTACATCGGCGAGCAGCTCAAGGACAAGCCGAACGCCAAGGTCGTCGAGCTCGCAGGCATCGACAACCTGGAGCTGACCAAGCAGCGCAGCAAGGGCTTCGCCGACGCGCTGAAGAACTACTCCAACATCGAGCTGGTGGCCCGTCAGGCGGCCGACTTCACCGTCGAGTCCGGCCAGGCGAAGATGGCCCAGCTCCTCCAGGCGCAGAAGAAGTTCGACGCCCTGTGGAACCACGACGACGACCAGGGCGTGGGCGCGCTCCGCGCCATCCAGCAGGCCGGCCGCGACGAGTTCCTGATGGTCGGCGGTGCCGGGGCCAAGTCCGCGATGGACGCCATCAAGGCCGGCAACAGCGTGCTGAAGGCCACGGTCCTCTACCCGCCGACCATGGCGGCATCGGCCATCGACCTGGCCCGTGCGCTCGGCCAGGCCAAGGGGGTGTCCGGACTCGCCGAGCTGGAGATCCCGACCAACCTCACCCTGTACTCGGCCGTGGTCACCAAGGACAACATCGACCAGTACCTGCCGACGGGCTTCAACTGAGCCGCCCCGCAGGAGGGTGCTGACCCTCCTGCCGCACCCACCGAACCACCGATGAGGAGGAAGCCCGGATGGCCCGTAGGGAAGAGACGGAGCAGGAGGCGGCCGCGCCGCCGACGTACCGGCCGATGGCGAGCGCACCGACGCTCGGGGTCGGCATGGTCGGATACGCGTTCATGGGCGCCGCCCACTCGCAGGGATGGCGCACCGCGGGCCATGTCTTCGAGCTGCCGATGAGGCCGGCTCTCGCCGCGATCTGCGGACGCGACCGGCCGGCGGTCGAGGCCGCCGCGGACCGGCTCGGCTGGGCGGCGGCCGAGACCGACTGGCAGGCCCTGATCGCCCGGGACGACGTCCAGCTCGTCGACATCTGCACCCCCGGCGACAGCCATGCGGAGATCGCCATCGCGGCTCTGGAGGCGGGCAAGCACGTGCTGTGCGAGAAGCCGCTCGCCAACACGGTCGCGGAGGCGGAGGCCATGGCCGAGGCGGCGGAGCGGGCCTCCGCCCGGGGCCAGATCGCGATGGTCGGCTTCAACTACCGCAAGGTGCCCGCCATCACGTACGCGCGGAAGCTGATCGCCGAGGGCCGGATCGGCACGCTGCGGCACGTGCGGGCCACCTACCTCCAGGACTGGCTGGTGGACCCCGAGTCACCGCTCACCTGGCGGCTGAAGAAGGACCGCGCGGGCTCCGGCGCGCTCGGTGACCTCGGGGCGCACATCGTGGACCTCGCGCAGTACCTGGCGGGGGAGCTGCTGGTGGGGGTCTCCGCGATGAGCGAGACCTTCGTCCGGGAGCGCCCGCTGCTCGCCGGCCCCTCGGGAGGCCTCGGCGGGGTCGCCGCCGCGGGGGAGCTCGGCACGGTGACGGTCGACGACGCGGCCGTGTTCACCGGACGGCTCGCCTCGGGCGCCCTGGCGTCCTTCGAGGCGACCCGGATGGCGGCCGGACGCAAGAACGCGCTCCGGCTGGAGATCAACGGGGAGCGCGGCTCGCTCGCCTTCGACCTGGAACGGCTCAACGAGCTGTCCTTCCACGACCACACCGAGCCCGCCACCACGGCCGGCTTCCGGCGCATCCTGGTCACCGAGCCCGAGCATCCGTACCTGGAGGCCTGGTGGCCGCCGGGCCACGCGCTCGGCTACGAGCACACGTTCATCCACCAGGCCCGCGACGTGGTACGGACGATCGCCGAAGGAGCGCCGCCCATACCGTCGTTCGCCGACGGGCTGCAGGTGCAGCGGGTGCTCGCGGCGGTGGAGGAGAGCGCCGCGAAGAACTCCGTACTCACGCCCGTACAGCTCTAGGAGGTCCTGCGCATGCCCCGTCCCTTCACCCTCTTCACCGGCCAGTGGGCCGATCTGCCCCTGGAGGAGGTCTGCCGGTACGCCCGTGACTTCGGCTACGACGGCCTCGAACTGGCCTGCTGGGGCGACCACTTCGAGGTGGACAAGGCCCTGGCCGACCCCGGCTACCTGGAGAGCCGGCACCAGCTGCTCGACAAGTACGGGCTGAAGTGCTGGGCGGTCTCCAACCACCTGGTCGGCCAGGCCGTCTGCGACAGCCCGATCGACGAGCGCCACCAGGGCATCCTGCCCGCCCGGATCTGGGGGGACGGGGAGCCCGAGGGGGTGCGCCGGCGGGCCGCGGAGGAGATCAAGAACACCGCACGGGCCGCCGCCGCCTTCGGCGTCGACACGGTCATCGGCTTCACCGGCTCGTCGATCTGGCATCTCGTCGCGATGTTCCCGCCGGTCCCGCCGCACATGATCGAGCGGGGGTACGAGGACTTCGCGGAGCGCTGGAACCCGATCCTGGACGTCTTCGACGCCGAGGGGGTGCGGTTCGCCCACGAGGTCCACCCCAGCGAGATCGCGTACGACTACTGGACCACGCACCGCGCGCTGGAGGCGGTGGACCACCGGCCGGCGTTCGGGCTGAACTTCGACCCGAGCCACTTCGTGTGGCAGGACCTGGACCCGGTCGGCTTCCTGTACGACTTCCGGGACCGGATCTACCACGTGGACTGCAAGGAGGCGCGCAAGCGCCTGGACGGGCGCAACGGCCGGCTCGGCTCCCACCTGCCGTGGGGCGATCCGCGCCGCGGCTGGGACTTCGTCTCGGCGGGGCACGGGGACGTGCCCTGGGAGGACGTGTTCCGGATGCTGCGGTCCATCGGGTACGAGGGGCCGGTGTCCGTGGAGTGGGAGGACGCGGGCATGGACCGGCTGGCGGGGGCGCCGGAGGCGCTGACGTCCCTGAAGCGGTTCGATTTCGACCCGCCGAGCGCGTCGTTCGACGCGGCGTTCGGCGGCGGCAAGGACTGAGGCGCCGGGGGCGCGGCCCCTCCCGGGGGCTCCGCCCCCGCACCCCCGCTCCTCAATCGCCGGAGGGGCTCGAAGGTGCCCGGCGGCACCGTGGACGCCGCCGGGCCGCTCCCTCCTGCCCACGTCCCTCTTTGTCCTGGGCAAGGAAGAAGTTCAACAACACTGCTGCACAAGGGCTTTCCGTCCCGGACGAACAGGTCTACCGTCCAATGCGTGTATATGACATAACTCCCGTCACCGGAGCCACACAGGCCCCGGCTGACCAGCGCGGCAGTCCCCGCGCACCACGGATCGGCAGCACCCGCCCGTACCACCGGCACACCCCGGAGGACATTCGTGCACAGAACCAGAAGCAGGACCGGATCAGGGACCCGCACGGGGTCCGGAACCAGGCTCCGCCTCCGTAAATCACTCGCACTGTTCACCGGTGGCCTCCTCGCCGCCGCCACCCTCAGCCTGGGCGCCACCTCGGGCACGGCCGTCGCCCACGACGAGCACCCCGACCCCGCCCCGGCCGCCGAGGACTTCCAGCAGGTCACCCTCGCCAAGGGGGCCGCCGAGACCGGCGAGCCCATGTCGCTGGCCGTGCTCCCCGACCGCAGCGTGCTGCACACCTCGCGCAGCGGCGAGCTCCGCATCACCGACAGCTCGGGCAACACCCGGATCTCCGGCGTCCTCCCCGTCTACTCGCACGACGAGGAAGGCCTCCAGGGCATCGGGGTCGACCCGCACTTCAGCGAGAACCGGGCGATCTACCTCTACTACGCGCCCCCGCTGGACACGCCCGCCGGCGACGCCCCCGAGACCGGCACCGCCGCCGACTTCGCCCCCTTCGACGGGGTCAACCGGCTGTCCCGCTTCGTCCTCGACGAGGACGGCACGCTCGACCTCGGCAGCGAGAAGAAGGTCCTCGACGTCCAGACGTCCCGCGGCATGTGCTGCCACGTCGGCGGCGACATCGACTTCGACGCGGACGGCAACCTGTACCTGTCGACCGGCGACGACTCCAACCCCTTCGCCTCCGACGGCTTCAGCCCCATCGACGAGCGCCCGGACCGCAACCCGGCGTTCGACGCCCGCCGCTCCGCGGGCAGCACCAACGACCTGCGCGGCAAGATCCTGCGCATCAAGGTCGCCGACGACGGCTCGTACACCGTCCCGGACGGCAACCTCTTCGCGCCGGGGACGGACAAGACCCGCCCCGAGATCTACGCGATGGGCTTCCGCAACCCGTTCCGCTTCTCCGTCGACAAGGCCACCGGCATCGTCTACGTCGGTGACTACGGGCCGGACGCCGGTGCGGCCGACCCCAAGCGCGGACCGGCCGGACAGGTCGAGTTCGCCCGGGTGACGAAGGCCGGCAACTTCGGCTGGCCGTACTGCACGGGCAACAACGACCCGTTCATCGACTACGACTTCGCCACCAAGACCTCCGGCGCGGCCTTCGACTGCGCGGCGCCGAAGAACACCTCGCCGCACAACACCGGCCTCGTCGACCTGCCGCCGGCCCAGGCCGCCTGGATCCCGTACGACGGCGCGTCGGTCCCGGAGTTCGGCACCGGCTCGGAGTCCCCGATGGGCGGACCGGTCTACCACTACGACGCCGACCTCGACTCGCCCGTGAAGTTCCCCGAGGCCTACGACGGCGACTTCTTCGCCGGTGAGTTCGGCCGGCAGTGGATCAAGCGGATCGAGCAGGACGCCGACGGCAAGGTCGAGTCCATCAACGACATCCCGTGGTCCGGCACCCAGATCATGGACATGGCCTTCGGTCCCGACGGGGCGCTCTACGTCCTCGACTACGGCCTCTCCTGGTTCGGCGGCGACGAGAACTCGGCGCTCTACCGCATCGAGAACGCCACCGGCGGACGCTCCCCGATCGCCGAGGCGACCGCCAACAAGACATCGGGCACCGCGCCGCTGAAGGTGCAGTTCTCCTCGGCCGGCACCGCCGACGGGGACGGCGACGCCCTCACGTACGCCTGGGACTTCGGCGACGGAGGAACCTCCACCGCCGCGAACCCCGCGTACACGTACAAGAAGAACGGCACCTACACCGCGACCGTCACCGCCACGGACCCCTCCGGGCGCACCGGATCGGCCAGCGTCCACGTGACCGTCGGCAACACGGCGCCCAAGGTGAACCTGGAACTCCCCGGTGACGGGCAGCTCTTCACCTTCGGCGACGAGATCCCGTTCAAGGTCACCGTCACCGATCCCGAGGACGGCACCGTCGACTGCTCCAAGATCGAGGTCCGCTTCGTCCTCGGCCACGACAGCCACGGCCACCCGATCACCTCGGCCCACGGCTGCACCGGCACCATCAAGACCGAGATGGACGGCGGCCACGACCCCAACGCCAACATCTTCGGTGTCATCGACGCCTCGTACACCGACGGCGGGGGCGGCGGCCAGGCCGCACTGACCGGCCACGACCAGTCGCAGCTCCAGCCGCGCCACCGCCAGGCCGAGCACTTCAACGACTCGTCCGGCATCAAGACGTACGACAAGGCGAACGCCGAGGGCGGCAAGACCGTCGGCGACATCGACAACGACGACTGGATCTCCTTCAAGCCGTACATCCTCGGCGACTCCACCAAGCTCACCGCGCGGATCGCCTCCGGCGGCGCGGGCGGCTTCCTCGAGGTGCGGTCCGGCTCGGCGACCGGGAAGATCCTCGGCTCCGCACCCGTACCGGTGACCGGTGGCTGGGAGACCTTCCAGGACATCGACGTACCCCTGCGGGGCGTGCCGAAGAAGGCCACCGAGCTCTTCCTGGTGTTCAAGGGCGGCACCGGCGCGGGCGCCCTCTACGACATCGACGACTTCGAGCTCTCCAACACCCCGCCCGACAAGACCGCCAAGCGGGTCCTGGTCTTCTCCAAGACCGCCGGCTTCCGCCACGACGCGATCCCCGAGGGCATCGCCGCACTCAAGGAACTCGGCAAGGACAGCAACATCACGGTCGACGCCACCGAGGAGGCCGGCCAGTTCACCACCCCGAACCTGGCCCGCTACGACGCCGTCGTCTTCATGTCGACGACCGGTGACGTCCTCAACGCCGACCAGCAGAAGGCCTTCGAGAACTACATCGCCACCGGCGGCGGCTACATGGGCGTCCACGCCGCAGCCGACACCGAGTACGACTGGTCCTTCTACGGCGGACTCGTCGGCGCGTACTTCTCCGGCCACCCCGCCATCCAGCCCGTCACGGTCCGCGTCGAGGACCACAAGCACCCGGCCACCGCCCACCTGGGCGACGCCTGGGAGCGCACCGACGAGCTGTACAACTACCGCACCAACCCGCGCGACAAGGTGAAGGTCCTCGCCACCCTCGACGAGACCACCTACACCGGCGGCACCATGAAGGGTGACCACCCGATCACCTGGTGCCAGGCCTACGAGGGCGGCCGCTCCTTCTACACCGGCCTCGGCCACACCAAGGAGTCGTACGCCGACGCGGACTTCCGCAAGCTGCTGCTCGGCGGGGTGCGCTACGCCGCCGGCCAGGTCAAGGGCGACTGCAAGCCCGACACCGGCTACCGGTCGATCTTCAACGGCAAGACGCTCGAAGGCTGGAAGCAGGCCGGGCCCGGGAAGTTCGACGTGGTCGACGGCGAGCTGCGCTCCGAAGGCGGCATGGGTCTGCTGACCTACCAGGCCAAGGAGCTGAAGTCGTACTCCCTGAAGCTCGACTGGAAGATGGCCGGGGACGACAACTCCGGAGTCTTCGTCGGCTTCCCGGAGTCGGACGACCCCTGGTCCGCGGTGAACAACGGCTACGAGGTCCAGATCGACGCCTCCGACGCCGTCGACCGCACCACCGGCTCCGTCTACACCTTCAAGGCGGCCAACACCAAGGCCCGCGACCAGGTGCTGCGCCCGCCGGGGCAGTGGAACAGCTACGAGATCAAGGTGCAGGGTGAACGGCTCCAGATCTTCCTCAACGGAGTGAAGATCAACGACTTCACCAACACCGACCCGGTCCGCAGCCTCAAGGACGGCTACATCGGCCTCCAGAACCACGGGGCGGACGACCAGGTCTCCTTCCGCGACATCCAGCTCAGGGAACTGCCCTCGGCGTAGGGCAGTCCACCCGGCCGGCGGCGGGCGGGGCCTCACACCCCGCCCGCCGTCCCCGGCCCCTCCAGTACAGCGCCATCAGCTCTGCCCAGCCAGGACCCCCAGCCAGGGAGGCAGCCCGTGTCAGCACACGCCGTTCGTACCGGAGTCTGGTTCATCGGAGCACGCGGCTCCGTCGCCACCACCGCCACGGCGGGGTGCGCAGCGGTCGCGGCGGGACTCCACCCGGCCGCCGGCATGGTCACCGAGACCGCCCCGTTCGCCGACAGCGGCCTGCCACCCGTGACCTCCCTCGTCTTCGGCGGCCACGACACCCTGGACTGCCCCCTCCCCAAACGGGCCGAGGCGCTCGCCGCCGGGGGAGTGCTGCCGCACGGACTCCCGTCGGCGGTCCGGGCCGAACTCGCCGCCGCCGACGCGGAGATACGGCCCGGCGGACCCGTCCCAGGCGACACCCGCACGGACGAGGAGCTCATCACCGCGTTCGCCGCCGACCTCACCGACTTCGGCCGCCGCAACGATCTGGCCAGGACCGTCGTCGTCAACGTGTCCTCCACCGAACCGGCACCCGCCCCCGACGCCGAGCGGCTGCCCGCCAGCTCGCTCTACGCCGCCGCCGCGCTCCGGGCCGGCTGTCCGTACGTCAACTTCACCCCCTCCACCGGGCTGCGCGCGCCCGCCCTCCAGGACGCCGTCGCGGCCGCCGGACTTCCTCACGCCGGCCGCGACGGCAAGACCGGCCAGACCCTGCTGCGCTCGGTCCTGGCCCCGATGTTCGTGCAGCGCGCCCTGCCCGTACGGGCCTGGTCCGGCACCAACCTGCTGGGCGGCGGCGACGGGGCAGCGCTTGCCGACCCGGCCGCCGCCGCGGCGAAGAACGCCGGCAAGGAGCGCGTCCTCGCCGACACCCTCGGCGCCGCCCCCGAGGGCGAGGTCCACATCGACGACGTCCCGGCGCTCGGCGACTGGAAGACCGCCTGGGACCACATCGCCTTCGACGGGTTCCTCGGCGCCCGCATGGTCCTCCAGACCACCTGGCAGGGCTGCGACTCCGCGCTCGCCGCGCCCCTGGTCCTCGACCTGGCCCGGCTGCTGGCCCGCGCCCACGAAGCGGGCCTGACCGGCCCGCGGCCCGAGCTCGGCTTCTACTTCAAGGACCCGGACGGCGGACCGGCCGCCCTGTCCGAGCAGTACCTCGCGCTGCTGGCCTTCGCCGAGCGCCTGCGGGGGGAGAAGTGACGGCAGGCGCCTGGGCGGAACTGCTCAGGGTCTCCGCACTCTTCACCGTCCCGGGCGACGCACTCGCGGGTGCGGCCGCCGCCGGACGGCGCCCCGACCGCTCCACCGCGCTGGCGGTGGGCGCCTCGCTCTGCCTGTACGAGGCGGGCATGGCCCTCAACGACTGGGCGGACCGCGAGGAGGACGCCGTCGACCGCCCGCACCGCCCGATCCCCTCGGGCCGGATCACGCCCCGGGCCGCGCTCACGGCGGCCGGCGCCCTGACCGCGGCGGGCCTCGCCCTCGCCGCCCGGGCCGGCCGCCCGGCGCTGGGCGTGGCCACCGGCCTCGCGGCCACCGTCTGGGCGTACGACCTCCGTCTCAAGCACACCCCGGCGGGTCCGGCCGCGATGGCGGCGGCGCGCGGCCTCGACCTGCTGCTGGGAGCGACGGCCACCGCGGCGGGACAGGCCGCACCCCGCGCAGCGGCCCGCGCCGCCGTGCCCGCCGCCCTGCTCGGCGCCCACACCTACGCGGTCACCACCGTCTCCCGCCACGAGACACAGGGCGGATCCACCACCGCACCCCTCGCCGCCCTCGCGGCCGTCGCCGGAATCGGCGGCGCCGTGGTGCGCGAGGGACACACCTCCCGGGGTACGGCGCGGGGCGCCCCCGCCCGGCTGCTGGTCACCGCGCTCACCGGCGCCTACGTCCGCACCACGGCCCGGCCCCTCGCGCACGCCGCGCTCAACCCGTCGCCGCCGCTCACCCAGCGCGCCGTCGGCAGCGGCATCCGGGCGATGATCCCGCTCCAGGCGGCCCTGGCCGCACGCGCCGGAGCCGCCGGTACGGGGCTCGCCGTCATGGGCCTCGTCCCGCTCGCCCGCGCCCTCTCCCGGAAGGTGAGCCCCACATGACACTCCGCCTCGGCTACGGCACCAACGGGCTCACCGACCTCCGCCTCGACGACGCCCTCGGGCTCCTCGCCGACCTCGGCTACGACGGCGTCGGCCTGACCCTCGACCACATGCACCTCGACCCGATGGCCCCGGACCTCGCAGCCCGCACCCGGCGGGTATCCGACCGGCTCCGGGAACTCGGGCTCGGAGTCACCGTGGAGACCGGCGCCCGCTACGTCCTGGACCCGCGCCGCAAGCACGGCCCCTCGCTGCTGGACCCGGACCCGGAGGCCCGCGCGGCCCGCACCGCGCTGCTCGTCCGGGCCGTCGACGTCGCCGCCGGACTCGGCGCCCACGCCGTCCACTGCTTCAGCGGCGTCACCCCGCCGGACACCGCGCCCGACACCGCGTGGCAGCGCCTCACCGACGCCCTCGGCCCGGTCCTGGACGCGGCGGACCGGGCCGGGGTGCCCCTCGCGATCGAACCGGAGCCCGGACACCTCCTCGCCAACCTCGCGGACTTCCACCACCTGCGGGTGCTGTGCGGCGACCCGGAGCCCCTCGGGCTCACCCTCGACATCGGCCACTGCCAGTGCCTGGAGCCCGCCCTGCCCGTCGACTGCGTGCGCGACGCCGCCCCCTGGCTGCGGCACGTCCAGATCGAGGACATGCGCCGCGGTGTCCACGAGCACCTGCCCTTCGGCGACGGCGAGATCGACTTCCCGCCCGTGCTCGCCGCACTCGACGCGCTCGGCGACACCGGATACGCCGGCCTCACCGTCGTCGAGCTGCCACGCCACTCCCACGCAGGCCCCGAACTCGCCCGCACCTCAATCGACTTCCTCAACAAGCACCGCCCGCCGAGCCACCCGGGCCCAGCCGCCGAAGGGAGCACGTCATGACGCCCACCCCCACGACCCCACTCCTGACCCGCAAGGAACTCGACACCCTGCTCGGCGGAGCCGCGCGCGCCTGGCTCGACGAAGCCCTCGCCGAGGCCGCCCACGCCGCAGCCCACCCGGACACCGCACCCGCGGACAGCTACGCCGTACCTCCGTGGGAACTGCGGTACGCCGCCGCCGGCCGGCACTGCGGACTCGAACACGCCGACTCCGTACGCTCCTTGCTGCTCGTCGAGGCCCGCACCACCCTGCCCGCACTGACCCGCATCTACGAGCAGGGCACGGCCGCCGAACGCCGCGCCGTCCTGCTCACGCTGCCCGCACTGGACCTCGGCGCCACCGCCCTGCCGCTCGTCGAGGACGCCCTGCGCACCAACGACACCACGCTGGTCGCCGCGGCCGTCGGGCCGTACGCCGCCGTTCACCTCGCCCCGCACCACTGGCGCCACGCCGTCCTCAAGTGCCTGTTCACCGGCGTCCCCGTGGAAGCCGTCGACCAGCTGGCCCGAAGATCACGCGGCGACGCGGAACTCGCCCGGATGCTCGGCGACTTCGCGGCGGAACGCATCGCGGCCGGCCGCCCCGTCCCCGCCGGCCTGCACCACGTCCTCGCGCTCACGGCCCCCGGCCCGGACGCCCCCGCCACCGCTCCCGACGCCCCCACGGTCTCACCCGAGGAGTCCTGATGCGCATCTTCGACCCCCACATCCACATGACCTCCCGCACCACGGACGACTACCGGGCGATGTACGACTCCGGGGTCCGCGCCCTGGTCGAACCCTCCTTCTGGCTGGGCCAGCCCCGCACCTCGCCCGCCAGCTTCTTCGACTACTTCGACGCCCTGCTCGGCTGGGAGCCCTTCCGCGCCGCCCAGTACGGCATCGCCCACCACTGCACGCTCGCCCTCAACCCCAAAGAGGCGAACGACCCCCGCTGCACCCCGGTCCTCGACGCCCTGCCCCGCTACCTCGTCAAGGACTCCGTCGTCGCCGTCGGCGAGATCGGCTACGACTCGATGACCCCGGCCGAGGACCACGCGCTGGCCGCCCAGCTCCAGCTGGCCGCCGACCACGGACTGCCCGCGCTCGTCCACACCCCGCACCGCGACAAGCTCGCCGGCCTGCGCCGCACCATCGACGTCGTACGCGAGTCCCGCCTCGCCCCGGAACTCGTGCTGCTCGACCACCTCAACGAGACGACGGTCAAGGACGCCCTGGACAGCGGCTGCTGGGCCGGGTTCTCCATCTACCCCGACACCAAGATGGACGAGGACCGCATGGTCGCCGTCCTCAAGCTGCACGGCACGGAGAAGGTCCTCGTCAACTCCGCCGCGGACTGGGGAAAGAGCGATCCGCTGAAGACCCGCCGGGTGGGCGACGCCATGCTCGCCGCCGGATTCAGCGAGGACGACGTCGACCAGGTGCTGTGGCGCAACCCGGTCGCCTTCTACGGCCAGAGCGGCCGTCTCCACCTCGACACCGCCGCCCCCGAACCGCTCCACGAGGGCAACTCCATCCTGCGCGGCGGGGAGTGAGGCCATGCGCTTCCGCCACCCCGACGGCACCGTCGTCCACCTCGCGTACTGCACCAACGTCCACCCCGCGGAGACCCTGGACGGTGTCCGGTCCCAGCTCCGCGACCACTGCGAGCCCGTACGCAGACGCCTCGGCCGCGACCGCCTCGGCATCGGCCTCTGGCTCGCCAGGGACGCCGCCCGCACCCTGATCAACGACCCTTCGCAGCTGCGCTCCCTGCGCTCCGAGCTGGAGCGCCGCGGCCTCGAAGTCGTCACCCTCAACGGCTTCCCGTACGAGGGATTCGGCGCCGAGGAGGTCAAGTACCGGGTCTACAAGCCGGACTGGACCGACCCCGAGCGGCTCGCCCACACGAGCGACCTCGCCCGGCTCCTCGCCACGCTGCTGCCCGACGACGTCACCGAAGGCACCATCTCCACCCTCCCGCTCGCCTGGCGCACCCCCTACACGGGCGACCCCGAGGCGGCCCGCACCGCACTCGCCGCGCTCACCACCCTCGGCGAACGCCTCGACGCACTCGCCGAACTCACGGGCAAGTCCATCCGGATCGGCCTCGAACCCGAACCCGGATGCACCGTCGAGACCACCGCCGACGCCATCGCCCCGCTCACCGCGGTCGGCCACGCCCGCATCGGCGTCTGCATCGACACCTGCCACCTCGCCACCTCCTTCGAGGACCCGGACACCGCACTCGACGCACTCACCGCGGCCGGCATCCCCGCCGTCAAGGCGCAGCTCTCCGCCGCCCTGCACGCCGAGCACCCCCACCTCCCCGAGGTGCGCACCGCCCTCGCCGCCTTCGCCGAACCCCGCTTCCTGCACCAGACCCGCGTCGCCACCGCCGCCGGACTGCGCGGCACCGACGACCTCGACGAGGCCGTCGGCGGTGAGGCCCTGCCCGACAGCGCCCCGTGGCGCGCCCACTTCCACGTCCCCCTGCACGCCCCGCCGGCCCCCCCGCTCACCTCCACTCTCCCGGTGCTCCGGTCCACGCTGACCCGCCTGGTCGGCGGGGCCCGGCCGCTCACCCGGCACCTGGAGGTCGAGACGTACACCTGGCAGGCACTCCCCGCCGAGCTGCGGCCACGCACCCGCGCCCAGCTCGCCGACGGCATCGCCGCCGAACTCACCCTCGCCCGCGACCTCCTGGTCGACCTCGGCCTCAAGGAGCTGCCATGACCACCGCAGGGACGACCGGCTCGCCCACCCCGCTCCTGGTCCTGGACGTCGTGGGACTCACCCCACGGCTCCTCGACCACATGCCCCACCTCAAGGCCCTGGGCCGGACCGGCACCCACGCACCGCTCGGCACCGTGCTGCCCGCCGTCACCTGCGCCGCCCAGTCCACCTTCCTCACCGGCACCACCCCGGCCGAGCACGGCATCGTCGCCAACGGCTGGTACTTCCGGGAGCTCGGCGACGTCCTCCTGTGGCGCCAGCACAACGGACTCGTCGAGGGCGACAAGCTCTGGGACGCCGCCCGCCGCTCCCACCCCGGCTACACCGTCGCCAACATCTGCTGGTGGTACGCCATGGGGGCCGACACCGACTACACCGTCACCCCGCGCCCCGTCTACTACGCCGACGGCCGCAAGGAACCCGACTGCTACACCCGCCCGCCCGCCCTCCACGACGAGCTCACCGACAAGCTCGGCACCTTCCCCCTCTTCCACTTCTGGGGACCCGGCGCCGACCTGGTCTCCTCGCAGTGGATCATCGACGCGACCCGCCACATCCTCGACACCCGCCACCCCGACCTCGCCCTCTGCTACCTCCCGCACCTGGACTACGACCTCCAGCGCTTCGGCCCCGACGACCCCAGGTCCTTCAAGGCGGCCGCCGACCTCGACCGGGCCGTCGCCCCGCTCCTGGACGACGCCCGCCGCGAGGGCCGCACCGTCGTCGCCCTCTCCGAGTACGGCATCACCCGCGTCGACCGGCCCGTCGACATCAACCGGGCGCTGCGCCGGGCCGGACTCCTGGAGGTCCACACCCAGGACGGCATGGAGTACCTGGACCCGATGACGTCCCGGGCCTTCGCCGTGGCCGACCACCAGATCGCCCACATCTACGTACGCCGCCCCGAGGACCTCGAAGCGGCCCGCGCCGCCCTGGCGGACCTCCCGGGCATCGAGCAGCTCCTGGACGACGAGGGCAAGAAGGCCCAGGGCCTGGACCACCCCCGCTCCGGGGAGCTGGTCGCCGTCGCGGAACCGGACGCCTGGTTCACGTACTACTACTGGCTCGACGACGCCCGGGCGCCCGACTTCGCCCAGCTCGTCGAGATCCACCGCAAACCCGGCTACGACCCCGTCGAGCTCTTCATGGACCCGCAGGACCCGTACGTACGGGTCAAGGCGGTCACGGCGGTCGCCCGCAAGAAGCTCGGCATGCGCTACCGCATGGCGGTCGTGCCGCTCGATCCGTCACCCATCCGGGGCAGCCACGGCCGCCTCCCGCTGAGCGAAGACGAAGGTCCGCTCATCCTCTGCTCCACCCCCCACGCGTTCACCGGCCCCGTCCGGGCCACCGAAGTGAAGTCCCTGCTCCTCACGCTGGCCGGCCTCGCGTGAGACCGGTCCGAGCACAGCGCTGCGCACACCCCCGTAGTGCGCATCCTCGAGAAAGAGAGAGACCGTGACCGAGTTCAACGACGCATCCGGAACGGACGGCGCCCTGCGCCGCAGCCTCGGCATCAACCGCCGCCGCTTCCTCAGCACCTGCACCGCCGTCACGGGAGCGGCGATCGCCGCCCCCGTGTTCGGCGCATCACCGGCCTTCGCGCAGCCCGCCTCCCACCAGGGGCACGGCCACGGCCACGAGCACGACCACGGGCACGGTCACGGGCACGGCCAGGCACTGGTCCCGCCGTCGAAGCGGGGCATCATCCTGTACACCGTGCGCGACGCCACGGGCCGGGACCCGCTCAGCACCACCCTTCCCTCGGGCTTCCGTGACGTCTTCAAGGAGCTGGCCCGCTACGGCTACAAGCAGGTCGAGTTCGCCGGCTACGGACAGCACGCCAACGCGCCCGGCGGCAGCAACCTGGAGACGGTGGAGGGCGCGAAGCTGCTGCGCTCGTGGCTGGACGACTACGGGCTGCGGGCCCAGGGCAACCACGGCTTCATCCCGGGGTCCTGGCCGCTCAGCCAGAGCGACCTGGACACGTTCAAGCGGCACCTCGAAATAGCCAACATCCTCGGCATGGACCACATGGGCACCGGTGGCGACCCCACTGGCAGCGCCTACCGTGCCGACTGGGACGTGGCCGCCGACAAGTGGAACGCGCTGGGCAAGATCGCCCACCGCGAGGGCATCAAGCTGTACACCCACAACCACGACGCGGCCTACGGCTTCCTGCTCGACGGCGGCCCGCTGGACGACCAGGGCCGGCCCACCCGCAGCTCGGGCGTCCGCAAGCTGGAGTACTTCCTGAAGGTCACCGACCCGAAGACCGTGTGGCTGGAGATGGACGTCTACTGGGCACACGTCGCCCAGTACAAGTTCCACACCTACACCGCGCTCGACGGATCGGTCCGGGAGAACGTCTTCGACCCCGCGGCCGTGGTCCGCCGCTACAACAAGCGCTACCCGCTGTTCCACGCCAAGGACGGCATCATCAACACGGCCAGCGGCGACGGCTACGACATGGTCCCCTTCGGCACCGGGGTCATCGACTACCGGACCTTCTTCAGCCGCGTCGGGGAGACGAACTACCGCAACCCGATGGTCGAGCAGGACACCGCACCGAGCTCGACGGACCTCGCGCAGTCCCTGAAGCAGGCGAAGATCAGCTACCAGGGCATGGCGGCGCTCCGCAAGTAGGACGGCAGCCGCGTACGCCGGGCCTCCCCGCACCTGTCTGTGCGGGGAGGCCCGGCGTACGCGGGGCAGAGTTCGTCGCCCCTAGACGACCTCCCGGCTGACCGGCTGCGGATTGGGGACGATGTCCCGCACCCGCGGCCGCCCCGGCTGCCTCAGCATCAGCGCGATGCAGGCCGCCACCATGGAGATGGCCCCGGCCAGCGCATAGGCGCCGTCGTAGCCCCAGGAGTCCACCACCATCGAGCCGAGACCACCGCCGAACAGTCCGCTGATCAGCTTGCCGCTGTAGACGAGGCCGTAGTTGGTGGCGTTGTAGTTCTCCCCGAAGTAGTCCGGGGTCAGGGCGGCGAACATCGGGTAGAACGCACCGCCGCCGAAGCCGGAGAGGAAGGCGAAGAACAGGAACAGCCACTCGCTGTGCATGTTCCCGGCCCAGATCACGCCGAACTGGGCGAGACCCAGCACGACGATGACGAACACCAGGGTCAGCTTGCGGCCCCAGATGTCCGAGAGCCAGCCGACGACCGCGCGGCCGACCCCGTTGATGACGGCCATGACCCCCATGGACGACGCCGCGACCAGCGGACCGAAGCCGACCTCCTTCGCGTAGTCCACCTGGAAGGAGATCCCGAAGATGGACACCCCGGCCGTCAGGACGATGGTGATCCACATCAGGGGCAGCATGCCCGTCCTGATGGCCTCCTGCGGCGTGTACTGCTTGGACGCCGGAGGGTTCTTCGCCAGGCTCGCCGCACTCTTGGCGTTGCCCGTGTAGTTCAGCGGGTCGATGTCGGAGGGCCACCAGTTCTTCGGCGGGTCCTTGAAGAACCAGGCACAGACCGCCACGACGATCAGGACGTAGAGGCCGATGAGGTCCAGCACCTCGTTGTAGTTGCTGGTGTCGAAGGCGTAGTTGAAGATGAAGATGAAGGGCAACGCACCATATGCGAAACCGCCGTTGACGAATCCGGTCTTCGCGCCGCGCCGTTCCGGGAACCACTTGCCCACCATGTTGATGCAGGTGGCGTAGATGAGTCCGGACCCCAGCCCGCCGACGACGCCGAAGCCGCAGATCGCGCCGAGGACGTTGTCGACGTGCGAGAGCGCGAGGAAGCCGACCAGACAGAGCGCGGCGCCGATGAACATGGCGCGGCGCGCGGTGAGGATGTTCTTCTCGCGCAGCCACCCGGCGGGGAACGCGATGCCCGCCTGGAAGAAGACCCAGACGCTGAGAATCCAGAAGGTGTTGCTCTGTGTCCAGCCATGCGCCTCGGAGAGGGTGTCCTCCGCGGATCCGTAGGCGTACTCCGACACGCTGATGGCCATCATCGCGATCCACGGCAGGTACACCATGGTCTTCCGGCTGTGACCGAGGATGCTGCGGTCCGACTCGCCGACCCGGTAGATCCGGCCCTTGCTGTCCGTCACTTCCCGGTACGCGACGGCTGACGCGCCCGGTTGTCCGTCTGTGCTCATGAATCTCCCCTTGGCTTCGAAAGAACCTGGCCAGCGCCCCCTGTCCAAACTCCTCGTGCCTGGGAAGGGTCAGGTCAGCAGCCCCGCGGCCCTTGCCCAGCGGTACTTCGCACCGAGCGCCGCGACCGGCTTCTCGGTGGTATAGGGGTAGGCGACGACGCCCCGCTCGAAGAGATACGCGCAGGCCTCCTCGACCTCGGTGTCACCGGCCAGCGACGCCACGACCGGCTTCTCGATCCCGCGGTCCCGGAACTCCTGGACCACCCGGGCCGTCAGCTCGGCGAAGACCATCGGCGGAGTGACGATCGTGTGCCAGTAGCCCAGGACCAGCGCGTGGATGCGCGGGTCCTCCATACCGAGCCGGATCGTCGCCTCGTACGTCGAAGGCGGCTCACCGCCCGTGATGTCGATCGGGTTGCCGGCCGCGCCGAACGGCGGGATGAACGCCTTGAACGCGGAGTCGAGATCCGGCGGGATCTCCATCAGCGACAGGCCGTTGTCCACGATCGCGTCCGACAGCAGCACACCCGAACCGCCCGCGCCGGTGATGATGACGACGTTGTCGCCCTTCGGCGCCGGCAGCACCGGCAGCGCCCGCGCGTACTCCAGCATCTCGTTGAGCCCCGGCGCCCGGATCACCCCCGCCTGACGCAGGATGTCGTCGTACACGGCGTCGTCGCCGGCCAGCGCACCGGTGTGCGAACCCGCGGCCTTCGCCCCCGCGCTCGTCCGCCCCGCCTTGAGCACCACGATCGGCTTCTTCGGTACGGTCGCCCGCGCCGCCTCCACGAACGCGCGCCCGTCCTTGAGGTCCTCCAGGTGCATGGCGATGCACTGGGTGTGCGGGTCCTCGCCGAACCAGGTCAGCAGATCGTCCTCGTCCAGGTCCGACTTGTTGCCGAGCCCGACGATCGCCGAGACACCGGTCTTCGTCGAACGGGCGAAGCCGAGGATCGCCATGCCGATGCCACCGGACTGGGAGGTCAGCGCCACCCCGCCCTTCACGTCGTACGGGGTGCAGAACGTGGCGCACAGGTCCTGCCACGTGGAGTAGTAGCCGTAGATGTTCGGCCCCAGCAGCCGCACCCCGTACCGCTCGCCGATCGCCACGATCTCGTCCTGCAGGGCCTGTTCACCGGTCTCGGCGAAGCCGGACGGGATGAGGACCGCGTTCGCGATGCCCTTGCGGCCCACCTCCTCCAGCGCCGACGCCACGAACTTGGCCGGGATCGCGAAGACCGCCACATCCACCTCACCGGGAACGTCCGTGACACTCTTGTACGCCTTGCGGCCCAGAATGTCATCGGCCCGCGGGTTCACCGGATGGATCTCCCCGGCGAAGCCGCCGTCGATGAGATTGCGCATCACCGAATTGCCGATCTTCCCGGCCTCGTTGGACGCCCCGATCACGGCGACCGAGCGCGGCTCCATCAGCCGGCGCATCGAGGCGAGGATCTCCTCCCGGCCGTACTTCCGGCGCTCCTTCACCACCTCCGTGGACAGCAGGATCCGGATGTCGGCGGCGACGGCCCCCTCCGGGGAGGCGATCACCGGGTTCAGGTCGACCTCGGCGATCTCCGGGAAGTCCGCCACCAGTCGGGACACCCGCCGGATCTGCTCGGCCAGCGCCCACCGGTCCACGGGCGGGGCGCCGCGCACCCCGCGCAGGACCTCCGCCGCGCCGATCGAGTCGAGCATCGACAGCGCCTCGTCCGCGGTGACCGGAGCCAGCCGGAAGGTGATGTCCTTCAGCACCTCCACCAGCACGCCGCCCAGACCGAACGCGACGACCTTGCCGAACGTCGGGTCCGTCACCGCGCCGATGATGACCTCCTGCCCGGGCGGCACCAGTTGCTGCACCTGCACGCCGTCGATCCGCGCGTCCGGCGCGTACGCCCGCACGTTTCCGACGATGCGGCGGAACGCCTCCCGAACCTGCGCGGCGCCCTCCACCCCGACGATGACCCCGCCGGCGTCCGTCTTGTGCAGCACATCGGGCGAGACGATCTTCAGTACGACGGGCCCGCCGATCCGGTCCGCGTGGGCGACCGCCTCGTCGATGTCCCGGGCCAGCTCCTCGCCGGGCACCACGATCCCGTACGCGTCCGCCACGATCTTGCCCTCGGGCGCGGTGAGCGCCGTGCGCCCGGCCGCCCGGACGGATTCGAGCAGCTGCCTGACCTGTTCGCGATCCTGTGACTCGACCATGATCAGATGACTCCGCTCGTCTTCAGCAGCCGCAGTTCCTCGTCACCGAGGCCCAGTTCGCCGATGTACACCGCTTCGTTGTGCTGGCCGAGCAGTGGTGACGTCACCACGTCGACGGGGGAGTCGGACAGCTTCAGCGGACTGCCGACGGTGGTGAACGTGCCGCGCTCGGGGTGCTCGACCCGGACGACCATCTCGTTGGCGGCCAGCGACTCGTCCTCCATGATCTCCTTGGTGGACAGGATCGGGCCGCACGGGATGTTGTGGCCGTTGAGCTGTTCCAGGACCTGCCACTTGGGGAGCGTGGACGACCACTCCTCGATGAGCTGGAACATCTTGCCGAGCTTGGGCAGCCGGGCCTCCGGCGTCGCCCACTCTGGGTCCTCCACCAGTTCGGGCCGCCCGATCAGCGAGGCGAGCGGCTGCCAGCCGACGGGCTGCACGATCACGTACACGTAGTCGTTGGGCCCGCCGGGGGCGCACTTCACCGCCCAGCCGGGCTGCCCGCCACCGCTGGCGTTGCCGCTGCGCGGCACCTCGTCGCCGAAGTCCTCGTTCGGATACTCGGCCAACGGGCCGTGTTCGAGACGCTGTTGATCGCGCAGCTTCACCCGGCACAGATTGAGGACGGCATGCTGCATGGCGACGTTGACGCGCTGCCCCCGGCCGGTGCTCTCGCGCTGGTACAGGGCGGCCAGGATGCCGGCGACGGCGTGGATCCCGGTCCCGGAGTCGCCGATCTGCGCACCGGTGGCCAGCGGCGGCCCGTCCTCGAACCCGGTGGTGGACATCGAGCCGCCCATCGCCTGGGCGACCACCTCGTACGCCTTGAAGGCGGTGTACGGGCCCTCACCGAATCCCTTGATGGAGGCGTACACGATGCGGGGGTTGATCTCCTGGATCCGCTCCCAGGTGAACCCCATGCGGTCGACTGCCCCCGGCCCGAAGTTCTCCACCATCACATCGCTGCGGCGGATGAGTTCGGTGAGGATCTCCTTGCCGCGTGCGCTCTTGGTGTTCAGCGTGATGCTCCGCTTGTTGCAGTTGAGCATCGTGAAGTAGAGGGAGTCGACATCGGGCAGGTCGCGCAGCTGCCTGCGGGTGATGTCGCCGCTCGGAGCCTCCAGCTTCACCACGTCCGCACCGAGCCAGCCGAGCAGCTGGGTGGCGGAGGGGCCGGACTGTACGTGCGTCATGTCGAGGACGCGCACGCCCTCAAGAGCCTTGGTCATGCCAACCGCTCCTCTGCTACTTGTACATGGTCTGGTTCATGGTTCCGGGGGCGTACGCGTCCGGGTCGACCCAGACGTTGATCAGGGACGGCAGCCCGGACTCGCGGGCCCGCCGCAGCGCCGGTCCGATGTCGGCGGGGTCGCGGACCTCTTCGCCGTAACCGCCCAGCATCTGGGCGAACTTGTCGTAGTGGACGTCCCCGAGGGTGTTGCCGACCCGCTGCCGCTCGTCGCCGTACTTGGCCTTCTGGCCGTAACGGATCTGGTTCATCGAGGAGTTGTTGCCGACGATGCCGACGAAGGGCAGGTCGTAGCGGACCAGCGTCTCGAAGTCCCACCCGGTGAGGGAGAACGCGCCGTCACCGAAGAGCGCCACGACCTCCTTGTCCGGCCGGGCCTGCTTGGCGGCCAGCACGAACGGCACCCCCACCCCGAGCGTGCCGAGCGGCCCCGGGTCCATCCAGTGCCCGGGCGACTTCGGCTGCACGACCTGACCGGAGAAGGTCACGATGTCGCCGCCGTCCCCGATGTAGATCGAGTCCTCGGTGAGGAACTCGTTGATCTCGCTGACCAGCCGGTAGGGGTGGATCGGCGACGCGTCCGACCTCAGGCTCGGCAACCTCTTCTCGATCGCGGTCTGTTCGGCGGCGCGCAGCTCCTCCAGCCAGGCCTTGCGCTTGACCGCGCCGCCGTTGAGCCGCCCGCTCGCGGCCTCGGTGACGGCCTTGAGGACCAGGCCCGCGTCACCGACGATCCCGAGGTCGACGTCCCGGTTCTTGCCGACCGTGCGGTAGTCGAGGTCGATCTGTACGACGGTGGCGTCGGGGGAGAGCCGCTTGCCGTAGCCCATCCGGAAGTCGAAGGGCGTCCCCACGATGATGATGAGGTCGGCGTTGGAGAAGGCGTAGCGGCGCGAGAGCTGGAAGTGGTGCGGATCGCCGGGCGGCAGGGTGCCGCGGCCCGCCCCGTTCATGTACGCCGGGACGTTCAGCGTCCGTACGAGTTCGGTCGCGGAGTCCGTCGCCCGGGTGGTCCACACCTGACTGCCCAGCAGGATCGCCGGCTTCTCCGCGTGGACCAGCAGATCGGCCAGCCTCTCGACGGCGGCGGGGTCACCGGGCGAGCGGGTCGAGGCCCGGTACTGCCCGGCCTGCGGCACCCGGGCCCTGGACACCGGCACCTTGGCGTCCAGCACGTCGCGCGGAATCTCCAGGAAGGACGGACCCGGCGCCCCGTGGTAGCACTCGCGGAACGCCATCGACACCATGTCGGCGGCGCGCGCGGTGTCCGGCACGGAGGCGGAGAACTTCGAGATCGGCGCCATCATCTCGACGTGCGGGAGGTCCTGGAGCGAGCCCATCTTGTGCTGGCTGTGCGCCCCCTGACCCCCGATCAGCAGCATCGGTGACTCGGCGCGGAAGGCGTTCGCGACGCCCGTCACCGCGTCCGTCGTCCCCGGCCCCGCGGTGACGACGGCGCACCCGGGCTTGCCGGTGATCCGGGCGTAGCCGTCGGCGGCGTGGGCGGCGACCTGTTCGTGGCGTACGTCGACGACCTCGATGCCCTCGTCGACGCAGCCGTCGTAGATGTCGATGATGTGGCCGCCGCAGAGGGTGTAGATGCGCTCCACCCCCTCGGCCTTCAACGCCTTCGCGACCAAGTGCCCACCGGAAATGAGGTCCTGGCTGTCCTCGGGCATGAAGATCCCTGTCCCTTCGTAGGGGAGTGCGGGGAGCCGGTCCGGTGCTCCCGCGGTACATTGCATACAGTCGACGAATACTGTATGAACCTTGTTATCCCGCATCCGGTGGGTGGTGTCCAGGGGGCGTGCGGCACTTTCACAATCGGCACGATCGGGAGTGGCTATGGATCTGTACGAGCACCAGGCACGGCAACTCTTCGCGGAACACGGCATAGCGGTACCGCGCGCCGAGGTCGTCGACAGCGCGGGCGCGGCGCAGGGGGCGGCCACTCGGCTCGGCGGCCGCGTCGTCGTCAAGGCCCAGGTCAAGACCGGTGGCCGGGGCAAGGCGGGCGGGGTGAAGACGGCCGCCGACCCCGCGGCGGCGGCTCTCACCGCACGCCGCATTCTCGGCATGGACATCAAGGGCCACCCGGTCCGCACGGTGATGCTCGCCGAACAGATGGACATCGAGGCCGAGTTCTACGTCGGCTACGTACTGGACCGGGCGGCCGGCACCTTCCTCGCCATCGCGTCCGCCGAGGGCGGGATGGAGATCGAGGAGGTGGCCGCGAACCACCCGGACGCGGTGGCCCGCATCCCGGTCGACCCGGTGGAAGGCGTGACGGACGACAAGGCGCGTGAGATCGCCGCGGCGGCCGGACTGCCACCGGAGACGGCCGGTGTCCTGGCACGGCTCTGGCAGGTCCTCAGCCGGGAGGACGCCCTCCTGGTCGAGGTCAACCCGCTCGTCCTGACCACCGACGGCCGGATCGTCGCGCTGGACGGCAAGGTGACACTCGACGACAACGCCCGCTTCCGTCAGCCCCGTTGGAGTGCCGGGGCCGATGACCCGCACGCCGACCCGCTGGAGGCCGAGGCGGCCGCGAAGGGGCTCAACTACGTCAAGCTCGACGGCGAGGTCGGGATCATCGGCAACGGCGCCGGACTCGTCATGTCCACCTTGGACGTCGTCGCCGGCTGCGGCGCACGGCCCGCCAACTTCCTGGACATCGGCGGCGGCGCCTCGTCCCGCGTCATGGCCGACGGACTCTCCGTCGTCCTCTCCGACCCGGACGTGGCCTCGGTCCTGGTCAACGTCTTCGGCGGGATCACCGCCTGCGACGCGGTGGCCGAGGGCATCGTCCAGGCACTGGAGACCGTACGCCTGACGAAACCGCTCGTCGTCCGCCTCGACGGCAACAACGCAGCCCGCGGCCGGGCGATCCTCGACGCACGGGCGCACCCGCTGGTCCAGCAGTCCACCACGATGGACGGCGCCGCGCTGAGCGCCGCCCGACTCGCCGACGCGGCATAGGGAGAGCGGACATGGCCATCTACCTCACCAAGGAGAGCAGGGTCCTCGTCCAGGGCATGACGGGCGCCGAGGGCATGAAACACACCCGCCGCATGCTCGCCGCCGGCACCCGGATCGTCGGCGGCGTCAACCCGCGCAAGGCGGGCCGGACCGTGGACGTCGACGGCACAACCGTCCCGGTCTTCGGCACGGTCCAGGAGGGCATGACGGCCACCGGCGCGGACGTCACGATCGTCTTCGTCCCGCCCCCCTTCGCCAAGTCGGCGGTCATCGAGGCGGTGGACGCGGGCATCGCCCTCGCGGTCGTCATCACCGAGGGCATCCCGGTCCACGACGCGGTCGCCTTCCACGCCCACGCCAGAGCCGGCTCCACCCGCGTCATCGGCCCCAACTGCCCCGGCGTGATCAGCCCGGGCCAGTCCAACGCGGGCATCATCCCGCCCGACATCGCCCCGGCCCCCGGCCGCATCGGCCTGGTCTCCAAATCGGGCACGCTCACCTACCAACTGATGCACGAACTCCGCGACATCGGCTTCACCTCGGCGGTCGGCATCGGCGGCGACCCGGTGATCGGCACCACGCACATCGACTGCCTCACGGCCTTCGAGGAGGACCCCGACACCGAACTGATCGTCCTCATCGGCGAGATAGGCGGCGACGCGGAGGAACGGGCCGCGGCCCACATCGCCCGCCACGTCACCAAGCCGGTGATCGCCTACATCGCGGGCTTCACGGCCCCCGAGGGCAGGACGATGGGGCACGCGGGCGCGATCGTCTCGGGCGCGTCGGGCACGGCGGCGGCGAAGAGGAGCGCGCTGGAGGCGGCGGGTGTGGCGGTCGGCTCGACCCCCACGGAGACGGCCGACCTGGCAAGGACCCGCCTGCTCCCGGGGGCGCTGCCCCCGGCCGAATCCAGCCCCGCCGGCGTTTGAGGCGCGGGGTCCGGGGCGGAGCCCCGGCTACGGGAAGGGGCGGGCAGGGGAAAAGGCCCGCCGCAGGCGCTCCCCACCCGCACCACCCCGCACCACCCGGCACCACCCCGCCCCGACTGTGCACCGAGAGCGGAGACCGAATGGCACCCAGCAACTCCACCGACCCCACCCCCACCCCCACCCTCAAACCCGGCACGGCCTGGCAAGACGCCTGGACCCGCTGCCTGGCCACCGCCCCCGAGGCCTTCCAGGACGACCGCGTCCTGAACCTCTGGGCCTCCACCTGGCAGCGCGACGGCCGCGTGCTCCCCGCCACCACCCCCGTGGACGGCACCCCCATCGCGGCCCCGCCCCGGCTCGACGCCCCCACCGCGACCCGTGCCGTCCGTGCCGCCCTCGACCAGCACCGCGCCTGGCGCCACCTCCCGCTCCCCGAGCGCAGCGCCCGCGTGGCAGCGACCCTCGACGCCCTGACCGAGCACCGCGAACTGCTGGCCCTCCTCCTCGTCTGGGAGATCGGCAAACCCTGGCGCCTCGCGCAGGCGGACGTGGACCGGGCCATCGACGGCGTGCGGTGGTACGTCGACCACATCGACCGGATGCTCGTCGACCGCACCCCGCTCCCCGGCCCGGTCTCCAACATCGCCAGCTGGAACTACCCCATGTCCGTGCTGGTCCACGCGATGCTCGTCCAGGCCCTGGCCGGCAACGCGGTGATCGCGAAGACCCCCACCGACGGCGGCGTGGCCTGCCTGACCCTGGCCTGCGCGCTCGCCGCCCGCGAGGGCGTCCCCCTCACCCTCGTCAGCGGCAGCGGGGGCGAACTCTCCGAGGCGCTGGTGCGGTCACCGGAGATCGGCTGCGTCTCCTTCGTCGGGGGCCGCGACACCGGAGCCCGTATCGCCACAGCGGTGGCCGACCTCGGCAAGCGGCACATCCTCGAACAGGAGGGGCTCAACACCTGGGGCATCTGGAACCACACGGACTGGGACGCGCTGACCGCCGTGATCCCGAAGCTCTTCGACTACGGGAAGCAGCGCTGCACCGCCTACCCCCGCTTCGTCGTGCAGCGCAGCGCGTTCGACGCGTTCCTGGCGGCCTACCTCCCCGCGGTCCGCTCGTTGCGCGTGGGCCATCCGCTCGCCGTGGCGGACCCGGCCGACCCCCTCCCGGCGCTGGACTTCGGCCCGCTGATCAACGCGGCCAAGGCCAAGGAACTGGCCGACCAGGTGGCGGAGGCGATCGACCGCGGCGCGATCCCGCTTCACCGCGCCGACGCGTCCACGTCCGACGGCCGCTTCCTCCCCGGGCAGGACACCTCCGCGTACCTCCACCCGGTCACGCTCCTCAACCCGCCCCCGTCCTCCCCGCTGCACCACGCGGAACCCTTCGGCCCGGTCGACACGATCGTCCTGGTCGACACGGAGGCGGAGCTGCTGGCCGCGATGAATGCGTCCAACGGGGCCCTGGTCGCCACCCTCTCGACCGACGACCCCGCGACGTACGACAGGCTGGCCCCGCAGATCCGCGCCTTCAAGGTCGGCCACGGCACACCCCGCTCCCGGGGCGACCGCGACGAGCTCTTCGGCGGCTTCGGGGCCTCCTGGCGCGGGGCGTTCGTCGGCGGGGAACTCCTGGTCCGGGCCGTGACCGACGGCCCGGCGGACGACCGCCTGCCGGGCAACTTCCCGGACCACCACCTGATCTAGGGCCTCTCGTTTGGATCATGCCGGGCTCGCGGGCCCCGGCACGCGCTCCCCCAAGCTCTCGACTTCGCTCGAGCAGGGAGGGGCCCCCTCCCGCGTTGTCGTCGGTCGCCCATGCTCCTTCCCCAAGCTCTCGGCTTCGCTCGAGCAGGGGAGACCCCATCCGACTCCCTCCTCCGCCTTGCAGCCGCACGCACCGGACCCCGCTCCCTGATCCGGCCTGATCCAAACGAAAGACCCTAGGCGGGGCCGCCTACCCGATCCCCTGCCGGTCGGGCAGCAGCGCGAACTCCCGCTCGGCGGCCTCCGGCATCGTGCGCTCCACCGCCTGTACCAGCAGCGCACGGTGCCGGAGCAGCGGACCCTGCCGCTCCGGCCCGGCCAGCAGCGCCAGGTCATCGATGCCGGCCAGCAGCCGCCGCGTCACCTGCGGGCTGTCGGTCGCGCACCGCCGGATCTCCTCGAACCCGAGATCCACGAGGTCCACCCATCCCGGCACGTCCTGAACGAGCCGCACCATCCCCTTGCGGTCCCGGTGGTGGACGGCGCCGAGGGGGAGCCCCGACACGGCCGCGAGGAACTGCACGATCCGGTCGAGGCACTGCACGGCGGTGGTCGGATCGCTCACCGCCGGCGACAGCGCCCGCAGCGCGATGTCCGACAGCTGCCGCAGCCCGAACGCCAGGTCCTGGTGGAGCGTGCGCTCGACCCCTACGGACACCGTGTACCGCAGCGCGCGCCGGGGCGGCGCTGCGGTACCGCCGTGCACTGCCAGCACGGGCGTGCCCGGCACGACGAAGTCCCCGAGCCGGGGGATCAGCCGCAGCACCACGCCCTGCTGCCGGGCAGCCCGGACCAGCCGCGCCACGTTCACGTCCCGCAGCACCCCGGCCCGCCCCTCGTGCAGGATCTGCCCGGTTTCCGGGGGAAGCGCCTCCTCGTGCGACCCGCCGACGGGCATCCGCCGCAGCACATGGAAGGAGTCCCGCGTGATCCGGTCGACGACGGGACCGACCTGCATCAACCGCAGCGTGGCGCTCACGTACGCGATGAAGAGCAGCAGGCTGAGCCCGACGAGCACGGCGGTCAGGATGCTCTGGAGAAACGGGACGGACACGACGCGGCGCGGATCGACCGTGCTCTCGTACGAGCTGAGGACCAGCAGCGAGAACACGAACGTCGCCAGGAAGACGGAGAGCGTGAGCTTGCTGATCCGGCTCCGCACGAAAATCCGCACCACCCGCGGCGTGAGTTGCCCGCTCGCCATCTGGACGGCCACCAGCGAAATGCTGAAGACCACACCGATGAAGGTCATCATCGCCGTGCTGATCGTGACGACGATCGTCTGCGTGTCCTCGGCGATCGAGACCAGGTCCTTGATCTCGTCGTACGCCTGCTCCTCCTGGAGGTAGGTCACGATCTGCTCGTCGAGTGCCGAGGCGATGAACCAGAGCGCGACGGCGCAGATCAGCGTCAGGGTCGGGGCGAACCAGAAGGTTTCGCGCAGGTGCTCGCGCAGGGGCGACAGCGCGCGGGGTGGCCGGTAGCCGCGATCACTCATGCCCGCGAACGTAACCCGGCCCGCCCGCGCACCGGCGGAACCCGCCACCGACCCTCCGGACGCACTGCACGTACGCAGCCGGCGACGCACCGTGCATGACCTGCGGGGCGCAGAACGCGCGAGGCGCCGCCGAAGCCGCCGGCACCGCACTGACCACCGGATATACAGGTGAGGGCGACCCCAAACCCCTGGTATTGTTTTCTTTGTCGCCGCGGGAGACCGGGGCCGACCACCTGGTCCGGGTGGCGGAATGGCAGACGCGCTAGCTTGAGGTGCTAGTGCCCTTTATCGGGCGTGGGGGTTCAAGTCCCCCCTCGGACACCACGAAGAGCCAGGGTATTCACTGAATACCCTGGCTCTTCTGTCGTACCCCGCCCCTTGCCCGGCCGGTTCATTCGGCCGCGGACAGGGACGCCAGGTATCCCGTCAGGGCCTCCCGGGTTGCTGACAACGGGAAGCGGGCGCCGAGCTGCCCGTCCGGGCGCACGACGAAGCCGGTCGGCCCGTCCGGCCGGTAGAGCCGGGCGAACTCGCCGGCGGCGTCGCGGTAGCCGGGGGTGTCCGCAGGAGCGTCGCGGCCCACCACGGTGACCGTGTGCAGCCAGCCCGGCACGGCCGCGTCGAACGCCCCGGCGTCGTCGACGCCCTTCTCCGCGTACCGCACCAGCACATGCCCCGTGAGTCCGCGCAGGACGTCGAGCAGTCGCAGCGGGTAGGCGGCCACCGGAGTGGTCAGCCCGGGGCAGTCAGGGGCTCGGTCGCCGGGCTGGGGTGCGTCGGCCGGGCCGTACGGGGCGCCGGCGAGCGGTCCGTCCCGGTACCCGACGAGCAGCTGGGCCTCGCGGAGCATCAGTGTCTCCATGTCGTCGGCGTCGCTCTCGATCCCCTTCGTGGCATGCCGGACGGTCCGGCCGACGACCTCCTCGCCGACCGGGCGGCGCTCGGCGTCGTAGCTGGTGAGGAGGGCGGGTCCGGCTTCCCCGCGGACGACGAGGGCGAGTTTCCAGGCCAGGTTGCAGGCGTCCTGGATGCCGGTGTTCATGCCCTGGGCGCCGGTCGGCGGGTGGATGTGCGCGGCGTCGCCCGCGACGAAGACCCGTCCGTCGCCGTAACGGCCGACGATCCGGTGGCTGATCCGGAACACGGAGGACCAGCGCATCCGGGACAGGTTCGCGGGCCGCGGGGCCAGCCGGTCGACGACGGTCTGGATGTCGGAGAGCTCCGGGACGCGTCCGCCCTCCAGCCCGTGCACCACCTCGGCACCGTCCGACGGGCGGGTGGACAGGGCGGGCGGGACCAGCATGGACATCCGGTAGCGGCCCGCGCCCGGAAGCGGGATGCAGACCAGCAGATCGTCGGTGGAGCCGTCGTCGGCGGTGTGGGTGGCGCGCACCCCGTATCCGTACGCCAGGTCCCAGTCCGCGACGACATCGGCCAGCATGTACTCCTCGCCGAACGCCCCGCCCTCGAAGGTGAGCCCCAGCCCCTTGCGCACGGTGCTGTGCGCGCCGTCGCAGCCCACCAGGAAGCGGGCCCTGACCTCCTCGGTGCCGCCGGTGGCCGTGCGCAGCCGGGCGGTCACGCCGCCCTCGTCCTGGACGAAGGACACCAGCTCGGTCCCGCGCTCGATGACGGTGCCGAGGCCCGCCACGTACTCCTCCAGGATGCGCTCGGTCTCGTACTGCGGAAGCGCGGCGAAGCCGTAGGGCACCTCGGGCGGGAGGACGAGCTCGATCCGCGCCACCTCGCTGCCGTTGACGTGGATCAGCTGGCCCCGCATCGGGGCGGCCGCCTCCAGCACGGTACGGGCCAGGCCCATCCGGTCCCAGATCTCCAGGGTGCGCGGCTGGATGCCGACGGCCTTGGCGTACGGGAGCCGCTCCGGCAGCCGGTCGACGAGCCGGCACGGGACTCCGCGCCGGCGGAGTTCGGCGGCCGCGCTCAGCCCGACGGGCCCGGCGCCCGCGATCAATACGTCAGTGGTGTGCTCGCGTGCCACGGATGCCTCCCGCGCCTTGCCCCCGGCCGGTCCCTCCTCCATGGTCGCCCGATGCGGTACGGGCGGCGAGCCGGAGGAGCGGTGGCCGGGGTGCGCGGCGGGCGGGGCCGGCTGTTCTGCTACTTCGCCGAGGCGACGACCGGATAGTGGTCGGAGAGGTTCGTGTACGTGTAGTCCGTGCCCCAACTCGACACGGTCCAGGGCGCGCTGTCCTCCTTGACCACCTCGTTCGTCCAGCCCGTGGGCTTCGCGTGGCCCGTGCGGTGCAGGACGAAGTCGAGGTCCTCGCGGGGGTCGTCGGGGTAGCGGTCGGCAGCGATCGAGTTGTCCCGGGTGTCGAAGGAGTAGGTGTGGCCGGTGCGGGTGTCCGCCCCGGTCAGGCCGGCGTTCGTGAGCAGCGCGGCGTACTCGGCGGAGTGTGAGTCGACGTTGAGGTCGCCGGCCACGATGACCTGCTCGGACGCCGGGATGTTCCTGGCGTCGAGGAACGCGTCGATCTGCCGGAACTGCCGGGCACGTATGTCCGCGGCCTCGCCCGCCCCGCACCCCGGGTCGGTCGACTGGGTGTGGGTGCCGACGATGTGCACCCGGGCCCCGCCGACGTTCAGTTCGGCATAGGCGAAGCCCTTGTTGGACCACCAGTCGCTGCCGCAGGCGTCCTTGTAGATGTGCTGCTCCTGCCGGACGATCGGCCACTTGCTGAGGACGGTCACGCCACCGTCCTCCGGTGTCGTGGCGGAGTAGGCCCCGCCGGTGGCGTCCCATCCGCTCCTGCTCCGGCCGACGACCGGTGTGTGGAACGGGTACTGGTCCGAGGCGGCGGCCGTCAGCGCGTCCGACGAGGCGTTGTCGAAGGCCTCCTGGAGCACGACGACGTCATTGCCGCGGAAGAAGCCCGCCCGCGGGATCTCCGCGGCCCGGTGGGCCTGCCCCCAGTTCGGGTACAGGGCCGTGCTCATCAGGAACGTGTTGTACGTGAGCACCCGCAGGGACGGGGTGGCACCGGCGGCCGAGGCGGGCGGTGTGCCGACGGCCAGGGTGACGGCGGCGAGCGCGGCGGACAGGGTGACACCGGAGATGCGGCGAAGGGCGGAGTGCGGCACTGGGGCTCCTGGTTCTGCTGCTGCAGTTGGGGGGTGGTCGCGTCCTGGCCCCATGAAAGCAGGGGGAGTTACCCATGGGTAGACGGCGGGTGCCGGGAGCCCGGCGCGCCGCCGTCCATCGGGTGCGGCCGTCGCCCGTGCCGACCGTGGCTGCCGTCCCGCCGCCGTCACTTCCTCTTCGCGTAGACGATGAGGTTGTCGACGGGGTGCCCCTGGGCGTCGAACGCGCCGTCGCAGGTGATCAGCCGCAGGGCCCGGTCGTCGGTGGGGCCGTAGACCCGCCCGGTGGGGAAGGCCTTCTTGTCGGCCGTCTCGCGGCCGGTGACCGTGAAGTGGATCTCGGTGCCCGCGTCGTCGCGGACGGCGATGTCCGCGCCCTTGGTGATGTTCTTGAGGTCGTGGAAGACGGCCCGGCCGAAGCGGGTGTCGTTGTGGCCGATGAGTACGGCGGGGCCCGGTTCGCCGGGGACGGCGCCGCCGGTGTACCAGCCGGCCGTCATGCCCTTCTCGGCGGGCGGCACTTCGACCGTGCCGTCGGCGTTGAGACCGAGCCGCATGACGGCGCTGTCCACTCCGAGCGAGGGGATGGAGACGTGGACCGGTGGCCGGGCGGAGGACTTCGGGGTCTTCGGCGGAGTGACGGTGGTGCCGGTGTCCGGGGTGCTGATGGTGCTGGGCCGGTGGGCAGCATCCGCCGGGGCCTTGGATGTCGAGGTGTCCGCGCAGCCGGTGAGTGCGGCGAGCGCGGTGAGCGTGAGGCAGGCGTACAGCGGAAGTGCGGTGCGACGGCGCCGCAGGGGCTGGGAGGTACGGGGCATGGGTGCGGGCTCCAGAAGGGATCGTACGACGGCAGTGGCGCCGCCCGAGGTGAAGGGCGGCGCCACTGCGGGCAGTTCGGCTACCGGACGGGGTCAGCCGTTGCGGCGGCCGGTGTGGCGGCGGCGCAGCACGACCGTTCCGGCGCCCGCGACCAGCAGTGCGGCCACGGCGGAACCCGTGAGGGCGGCGGTGTTGTCGTCCGACGAACCGGTCGGCTCCTCACCCGCGGCCACGCCCCCGCGCGGCACCGCGGACGGAGTGGCGGCGGAGGGTGCCCGGGTGACGGCGGGGGAGGGCTCGTCGCTCGGCGCGGCGGGCGCCGCCGAGGGGGCGGTCGTGGGCTTGGGCGAGGAGTCGGCGAAGGCCGCGGTGGCGGGTACGCAGACAGCGCCGACCGCGACAGCGGTGAGGACGGCGGTACGCAAGGACGTACGCAGGGACATGAAGACGGCTCCGTTCCAGGTCGGCCTCGACGGCGCCGCAGTGCGGGGGTGCACTGCGGCGCGAGGCGTGCCGACAGGCTGACGCGAAGTTATGAAGAAGCTGTCAGGACGCTGTGGTCATCGCATCAGGGCTGCTCGGAACGGTCCGGGGGACCGTCGGTGGAACCGTTCGCGGGGTTGTCCCCCGGACGGTCTGCAGGCAGGCGCAGGGTGAACACCGAGCCCTCTCCCGGCACGCTCACCGCCGTCGCGCTGCCGCCGTGTGCCTCCGTGAGTTTCCGGACGATCGCCAGCCCGAGCCCGCTGCCTCCGGTGCGGCGGCTGCGGGACTTCTCGCCGCGCCAGAAGCGGTCGAAGACGTGCGCGAGGTCCTCGGCCGGGATGCCGGTGCCCGTGTCCGACACGTCCACGAGGACCGCGTCCCCCGCCCCGGAGCCGTACGCGCGCAGGGCGACCGTGCCTCCGGACGGGGTGTGGCGGACCGCGTTCGACACCAGATTGCCGATGGCCTGCCGCAGCCGGACCGGGTCGGCCGTCAGCTCCGGCACCGGGCGGTCCGGCGGCGACGGCAGCACCGTCAGCGTCACCCCGGCCGTTTCGGCGCGGGCCTGGTGCGCGGCGGCGACCTGGGCCAGCAACTCCTCGGTCCGTACCGGTTCGGTATGCAGCCGCAGGGCGCCGGCGTCCGCCTGGGCGAGGTCCTGGAGGTCGTCGATGATGTGCTGCAACTGCACGGCCTCCTCGTGCAGGGAGGCGATGAACGCCGGGTCGGGTTCGGCCACCCCGTCCTGTGCGGCCTCCAGCCAGCCGCGGATGTTGCTGAGCGGGGTGCGCAGCTCATGGGCGACATCGCTGACCATGGCCTTGCGCTGGGCCTCCAGACGGGCGCGGTGGGCGGACATGTCGTTGAACGTGGCGGCGAGGCGCCCGATCTCGTTGTCCGCGGTGACCAGCACCGGCGCGGTGTCCTCGCCGTCGCGCATGCGCTGGGCGGCGCCCGTCAGGGCGCGCAGCGGGCGGACGAGCCGGGCGCCGACGAGCACCGAGGCGCCGACGGTGAGCGCCAGGACGAGCGCGGCGGCGCCCGCGATCCTGGCGGTGTTGCCCGGGGACAGGTCGAACCCGGGGACGGTGGTGCCGCCGGTGTCGCTGATGAACAGGAGCGCGGGCGAGGCGACGTAGGAACTGAGCTGCTCGCGGCGGGCCGTACCCACGCAGGAGGCGATGGCCCGGTCGTCCTCGCTGCTGCCGACGGCCGGTGAGGCGTCCGTGCCCGGCATGACGCTCGGGGCGTCGGTCGGGGTGGCCCTGCGCGCCGGTGCCGGTTCGGAGGCGGGGGCGTCCGTGGGTACGGGGCTGGGCATCGCACTCGGCTGGGTGGTGGGCACCAGCGCCGTGGGCCTGGGCTCCGATGCCTGTCCCCAGGACAGATCGAGCTTCAGCCGTACGGACGGGCGGTCCTGGCGCTTCAGACACGCGTCGGCCAGTTGGTTGAGCGACTTCAGGGCTTTCTTCTCCGTGGCCGTCGGGGTGTCGAGGGCGTCGGTGGCGCAGCGGGTCCCCTCCAGTCGTTCGGGGTCGTTGCCCACCACCTGGATCACCGGCCGCCCGCTCGCGGTCCGCACCACGTCCGATGCGATTCCGGACTCGCCGAGGCAGGCGACGCCCCGGTCCGCGATCTGCCGGAGCGCCGTACGTTCCGCGGCGGGCAGCCGGAAGGGGCCGACCGCACGTGGATCGACCCGGTCCGCCGGGGTGCCGGAGCCGGACGGGCCCGCGTTCTCGGCGGCGAGCGCGGTGTCCACGGCCAGCGGGTCCACGACCGCCGACGCCTGGGCAGGCAGCGCCGTCGCGGGCTCGGGCGCGGCCGAATCGGCGAGCGGGGCGCGCTGTTCGGTGGTCAGCACGATCCGCCGCCCGGACTGCTCGGCCAGGTCCCGCACCGTCTTCCCGACGCCGTCCCAGGCGGGATGAGCCGCCGCGTAACCGAGCAGGCTGTGGTAGATCCGGGCATCGGCGGTCAGGTTCTGCCCCTGCTCCTGGAGGATCGCGCCGGACGTCGTCTGGACGGCTATCCAGGCCGTGGCCGCGACCGAACAGGCCGCCACCAGCGCGGACACGGCCAGCAGCCGGGCGAACAGACTCCTGCGCAACGGCAGCCGCGAGCGCCTCACCGGTGCCGTTGCCGACACCGATGCCGGGTCCGGGACGGCGGTGTCCGCTCGTCCGTCCGGACGCCCTGCGCTACGACGACGCACGGGCCGCCGCCTTCGCCGGGTCGGTCAGCTTGTAGCCGACACCGAACACGGTGAGCAGCCGGGCGGGCCGGCGCGGCGCGGGCTCGATCTTCTTGCGCAGATTCATCACGTGCACGTCGACCGTGCGGTCACTGATGTAGCGGTCGAAACCGTGCAGCTCCGCCAGCAGTTGCTGCCGGGAGAAGACCCGGTCGGGCTCGCCGGCGAGTGCGGCCAGAATCCTGAACTCGCCCGGTGTGCAGTCCACGGCCCGGCCGTCGACCGACACCACGTGCCGGGCGGGATCGACCACCAGAGTCCCCACCGCCAGGACGGCGGCGTCGGCCGGACCGCTGCCGTCGCCGCCGGAGCCGCGCCGGTTGCGGCGCAGCAGCGTGCGCACCCGGGCCATCAGCTCGCGCGGGCTGTACGGCTTGGTCACGTAGTCGTCCGCGCCGAGGTCCAGCCCGAGCAGCAGATCGTCCTCGGTGGTACGGGCCGTCAGCATCAGCACCGGCAGCTCCCGGCACTCGGCGCGCAGGACCCGTACGACGTCCAGACCGTCGGCCCGCGGCATCATCACGTCGAGGACCAGCAGGTCGGGCTCTCCCTGCCGGACCGCGTCGAGAGCCGCGAGGCCGTCGCCGACGACGGTGACGGCATGCCCCTCCCGTTCGAGGTAGCGGCGGAGGAGTTCCGCCTGTTTCTCGTCGTCCTCGGCGATGATCACGTTTGCGCACACGCGCTCGATCGTAGAGGGGTTCGAACGGCGGGCGTCGACCTCTTGCCGGGAGCACGGGGAACTGCTCTGCTGTACCCGCAGGTAACAGGGGTGGTGGCGGACGCGCGGGCGACGCTCCACGACGACGTGTACGAGGACGGGGACGGTGGCGGGGTGGAGTCAGCAGCAGGGCAGGAGGTGCGTGGTGTGCTGCCCGAGGGGCTGGCCGATGCGATACGTACGACGGCCGAGGACATCGCTGAGCTGCTGCGCGGCGCCCCCGACACCGGCGCCCCGGTGCCGGGACTGACCTGGACGGTGGGTGAGGTTGCCGCGCACCTGGCGCAGGCCAACGCGCTGATGGCCGAGGTGGCGGCAGGGCGCACGCACCGGCACGGCGACGGCACCCCGCAGGGCATCGCCGAGGCCAACGAACGGGCCCTCGCCGCATACGGCGAGCGTGCGGCCGGACCCCTGGCCGCCGTCATCGTCGCGCAGGCCGCCGCATACCTGGACGCGGCGACCGGGCACCCCGCGGACGAGACGCTGATGACGCCGATGGGACCGATGAACCGGGTGGTCCTCGGCTCGTACCTCCTGACGCACATGCTGGGCCACGGCTACGACCTGGCCCGCGCGCTGAAGCGCCCGCACATGGTCGACCGGGCCCGGGTCGCGCTGGCTCTCCCGTTCATGGTCGAGGCGATGCCCCGGGTGACCGACGCCGCGACGACGGCGGGGCTCAACGCCCGTTACGCGGTACGGCTGTGGGGCGGCGGACAGTTCGGGGTGACGTTCACCGACGGCACGGCGGCCGTGGGCCACGCCCTGCCGGACCGCCCGGACTGCACGATCTCCATCGAGCCGGTCACGTTCCTGCTGATGGCGCTGGGGCGCTGCTCACCGGTGGGCGCGATGGCCCGGGGACGGGTCTTCGCGTGGGGCCGCAAGCCGTGGCTGGGGCCGAGGTTCCCCGCGTACTTCAAGGCACCCTGAGACGTGGTGGCCGCGCACGAGGCGCGCCCGGCTACTCGCCGCTTCCGTTCCCGTGGGACTCCATGAGCTCCTCGTGCGCTGCCACCACGTCCTCGGCGAGGACGGTCACGATCTCCTCGCGCGTCGGGGTACTGGCGATGTGCTTGGCGTACAGCCGCAGGTCCCGCTGCGCGGCGGCCTTCTGGCAGAGCTCGCGCGCGAAGCGGGCATTGCCCACGGTGTCGGCCATGCCGCCGTCCACGATCGCGGCGCAGAAGGACCCGAGGACCCCGACAGCTCCGTCGTCCGGCTCGTCGCCCTGGGAGGCCAGCACGGAGCGGGCGATGAGGACCAGTTCCTGCGCGGAGTAGGAGGGGAAGTCGACCCGGGTGGTGAAGCGGGACACCAGCCCCGGGTTGGCGGCGAGGAGGCCTGCCATCTCGTCGCGGTAGCCGGCGAGGACGACCACGAGCCGGTCCCGGTCGTCCTCGGCCCGCTTCAGGAGCACCTGCAACGCCTCGTCGCCGAACGCGTCGCCGCCGCTGTACCCGCTGTTGGACAGGGCGTACGCCTCGTCGATGAACAGCACCCCGTTGAGCGCCGAGTCGATGACCTTGCTGGTCTTGATGGCCGTCGAACCGAGGTGCTGCCCGACCAGGTCGACGCGCTGGGCCTCGATCACATGCCCCGAGCTCAGCAGCCCGAGCCCGGCGAAGACCTTGCCGATGATGCGGGCGACGGTCGTCTTCCCGGTGCCGGGCGGACCGGCGAAGACGAAGTGGCGGGGCCGGGCCCCGCCGGGGAGCCCCTGCTCCTCACGCAGCGCAGCCATCCGCAACTGGGCGATGAGCGTGAGCACCTGACGCTTCACGGGTTCGAGACCGATCATGCCGTCGAGCGACTTCTGCGCCTCGGCGAGCAACCTGGCCCGTTCCTCGGCGGACGGCCCGTCGGTTTCGGCCTCGGCCACGCTGCCCGTGCCGCCGCCCTGAGGGGAGCGGGTCCCGGCAGGGGCGGGCACCGGGGCGGTGGTGGGCGCCGGGGGCGAGGCCGGGCGCGGGACGGTGGGTGAGGGCGCGTCGGGCTGTGCCGTCGGCCTCGGCGACGCCAGATCGGCAGCGGTGGGAGCCGGGGCTGCCGGGTTGGAGGACGGCCGTGCCTGGGCGCGCAGGTCGACGTCGAAGAGTCCCGGCGCACACCGGAAGGCGTACTGATACCGCTTCAGCGCCTCCTCCCTCTGCCCGAGTTCCTCCAGCGACCGCCCCATGAAGTACTTGATCTCGGCGTCGAAGCGGGAGCCGGTCTCCAGCTTCTTCGGCAGCGGGGTCAGGACGCTCAGTGCCTCGTGGTAGACGCCCTGGGCGAAGAGTGAAGCGCCGACGTACAACTGAGCCTCGTCGTACAGGAACGCGTCACCGATCCCGGTCGCGAACCGCAGGACGAGGGCCCAGTCCTCCTTCACGAACGCGTACCTCGTGCAGACGAACCGCGTCTCGTCGCAGTCGAGTTGCGCGGTCGACAGTCCGGCCCAGGCCTCGTCGGTCCGCTTGTTGTCCAGCAGCGACGACATGGCGGCCAGCCACAGGTCGCGCGCGTTCTCCAGCCGGAAGGTGACGTAGTGGCCGATCTGGAACCTGGACTGGAGGCGCAGCCCGAACTTCGAGCGCAGCGCGCCGAAGGCCCCGGAGTTCCGGAGCATGGCATCCAGCGCCTCCTGCTGCCGCTGCCCGGTCGCATGCAGCCCCAGCCAGGCGTCGGCGGCGGCCGGATCATGCGTGGTGGCGAGTGCGAACTGCGCCCCGGCCCCCGCGTTGTCCCCGCGCTGCAGGAGTGTCATCGCCTGGTTCCACGCCTGTTCGGCCTTCCTGACCGACCCCCGGCTCGCGGCTGGACCCTGCACGTGACTCTCCCCTCGACGGGCGCGCGGCCCGCGTCGGCGGCCGACGGGGCCCACCGTGATCACCTGGAACGTGGGTCAGGATAACCAACCTCGGTGCAGCGCGTGCCTGACGTGTGACCGCCGCGCACCCGTCGCGGCTCTGCTCCTGGAGCGGCGCACCACGGCCGGCAACGCCGTCCGGTACCACTACCGCCCGTCGGTCCGCGCCCACGCCGAAGCCGTCGCCGTGCGGGAGGACGGCCTAGCGGGACGACCCGGGCACACGGATCACGGACCGGCCGGCGCCCGCGCCGTACTCAGGCCGCCATGGCCACGGACGCCTTGCCGAGCGACGCCTCACGTGCGCCGCCCGCCCCGCGCTCCCCGAAGACGACCACCCGCAGCAGCGCGAACCGCCCGACCCCGGCGAGGGCCGACGCCGACAGATAGACGCTCTGCTGGACGAGCGTCGAAGGCTCGGACCGGACCGCGTACAGGCAGAGCAGCGCCCCGGTCGTGAAGGCGTAGCTGACGGCGACGGTCAGGCCGGACTGGAGGTGGACGCCCCACCCCCGGCGTCCGCTGCGGAACGAGACCCGGCTGTGCAGCTCGGTCGCGATCACGGTGGACACGACGGTGACGAGCGCATTGGCGACGGCCAGCGGTATCCGGTCGTGGAGGAGGACCAGAACGCCACTGGACGCAACCCCGACCCCGCCACCACAGATCACAAAGCGCACGAAGGCCGCCAGGGCCGGGTGAAGCGTGCGCGTCTGCTGGAGTGAAGGGGCGGTCACGAGAGGGCCTCCGAAGGCTGTGTGGAGCGGTGTGCATATTCCACTCCAGAACCTACGGACCCGGCGTCCTCCCGACGACCCGGTTTTCCCCCGACCTTCCTGGGGGTTGTCCCCCAGGAAGCACTAGGGGGGACTGGGGTGCGACCCCCACCCCGGGCCGTCGTGCGTGCTGCCGGAAACCTCGCGGAAATGCCCGGTGACCTCGGAGGTCCTACGCTCGGACGATGAGCCAGTGAAGACGGGAGGCGATCTCGTGACCCGCTCCACCCAGTCCGTACCGCACCTGCCGCCGCACACGAACCCGCTGCAATCGGTGCCTGAGGTGACGGTCCGGCTCAGCCACCACACGGTGCACGGCTACCGCAGGGCCTACCGCATCGCCGGCGAGGGTCCCGCGATCCTCCTGATCCACGGCATCGGCGACTCCTCCGCCACATGGTCGGACCTCATTCCCGAGCTGGCCCGCAACCACACCGTCATCGCACCCGACCTGCTCGGCCACGGTGACTCCGACAAACCGCGGGCCGACTACTCGGTGGCCGGGTACGCGAACGGGATGCGGGACCTCCTGGGCGTCCTCGGCATCGAGCGCGCCACGCTGGTCGGCCACTCGCTGGGCGGTGGGGTGGCCATGCAGTTCGCCTACCAGTTCCCGGAGCGCACGGACCGCCTCATCCTGGTCAGCGCGGGCGGTGTGGGCCGCGAGGTCACTCCGGTCCTGCGCGCGGTGTCCCTGCCCGGCGCGGACCTCATGCTCTCCACCCTCCGGCTGCCCGGTATGCGCACCCAAGTCGGCCTCTTCACCGCTCTGATGAAGCTGCTGGACACCGATCTGGGCCAGGACGCGGCGGAGTTGCTGAACGTCGTGGACGCCCTGCCCGACGCCACGTCCCGCTCCGCGTTCATCAGCACCCTGCGCTCGGTGGTCGACTGGCGGGGCCAGGTCGTCACCATGCTCGACCGCTGCTACCTCACCGAAGGCATGCCCACGCTGCTCCTCTGGGGCTCCCGCGACAGCGTCGTGCCGGTACGCCACGCCCATGGAGCCCACGCGGCGATGCCGGGCAGCCGCCTGGAGATCTTCGACGGCGCCGGGCACTTCCCCTTCCACGCGGACCCGGCCCGCTTCTGCGCCCTGGTCGAGCACTTCATGGACACCACGACCCCGGCGAACTGGAGCCCGGAGCGCTGGCGCGAACTCCTGCGCACGGGCCGCCCCGTCAGGCCCCCGGGCGAGCCGGGAGCCGCCCACGACCGCACGGTCGAACGCGACCTCCGCGAAGCGAGCGAGCGCAGCGCCACCTGAGACGGCGGCGGGCCACGGCCTCAGGTGATGTGACCTGTTCCGGCTGTCCTGTTGGGGTGCCGCTCACCGCGCTTGCTTCCGGAGTTCCGGTGCGGGAGAGCGGCCGCGCCGATTCACCGCGCCGCTCGTGACCTCCGTCAGCAGGCGGTAGTACGCATCGGAACGGGACGCGAAGTCCAGCCAGGCGGACATCGCGTCCCGCTCGGTGTCCGGTCCGCGGAGCAGGTCGGCCGAGGTCTGGCGGAACTCTTCGGCGACGGAGTTCCGGTCCGCCGCGTCCAGCAGGTGGCGGAGCTCGGCCAGTGCGGCCCGCGTCCGGCGGCGTTGTTCCGGGCCGGCTTGCGGCATTCGCGCGCAGCCGGTGGCGGCGGGCGCCTCGGTGAGCAGGAGTTCCAGCCGGGCTGCCAGCTCGCACCCCCTCCTGATGCAGCGGGTCCCAGGCCGTTCGGCCCGCGGCCCGCGGCCAGCGCCTTCTCGTAGTCCTCGGCCACCAGGTCGGCCGCGTGGGCCAGATCCCACGCCCGGCGGACGACGTCCGGATCGACGCCGCGCAGTCGCGGCACCGCACGGATGTTTCCGCCGACCAGGCCGGTGATCGTCAGCAGCAGCCCGATGACCATCAGCGTGTCGGAGAGGCCGATCCGACCGGCGGCCTCGTCGTCCTCGCTCAGCGAGTACAGCTCGCCCCTGGCCCCGCCCTCGGCGACCACGAAGCCGGTGTCCCAGCCGTGACCTGTCCTCAGGTCGTGGTTCGGCGCCTTCAGGACCGGGTCGCGTGTGGTGTCGCACCGATACGGGGCCTCGTGCCGGCGCTGGTCGAACGGGTCCTTCCAGCGGACCGTGCAGGCCCCGTCCGGTGCCTCTTCGAGCACGGTCAGATCGACCTGCCTGAGCTCGGGCATCTCCGGTGCGGTCGTATAGACGGCAGCTGATCGGCAGCACGCCGAGTGTCAACACCCAGCGGATGAAGGGTACGTGTCTCACTCGGGGTCCCCGCGTCCTGTCGGCAGTGCGCGTGCCGGCTCAGCGTGTGCCCCGTGGACCGTCACCTGCAAGAACGGGAGTCGGCAGTTCCGCGCTCCCGGGCCTTCCCGGTTCCGGCAGGACGCGGGGTGCGGAGAGGGTGCCGCAGCGTTTACCCGTCCGTGCGGTCGGAAGTGTTCGCATGAGTGCGGCAATCCATTCCGTTGCCGACTGTTCCCCCGAATACCACCATGTGCACACCGCACGGGTCTTCCCCCGGGCCTGCCGATTCTGGAACACTCCAGTCGCTTTCGCCCGCACGTCCCCTCACCCCACAGAGGCCCCCACCCATGGCAGAACTCAACCGTCGTCGCCTCCTGCAACTCGCCGGAGGCGCAGCCGCCTTCACCGCGCTCTCCGGCAGCATCGCCCGTGCCTCGTCCCTCCCCGCCCGGGGCCGTACCGGCACGCTCCAGGACGTCGAGCACATCGTCGTCCTGATGCAGGAGAATCGATCCTTCGATCACTACTTCGGCACCATGAAGGGTGTCCGCGGCTACGGCGACCCCCGGCCGGTCACGCTTCCGAGCGGAAAGCCGGTCTGGCATCAGAAGGACCTGCTCGGCAAGGAGGTGCTGCCGTTCAGGCCGCCCGCCGACAAGCTCGGGATGCAGTTCCTCCAGGACCTGAACCACGACTGGGCCGGCGGTCACCGCGCGTTCAACAAGGGTGCGTACGACCAGTGGGTGCCCGCCAAGACCGCGACGACGATGGCCCACCTCACGCGTGAGGACATTCCGTTCCACTACGCGCTCGCCGACGCCTTCACCGTCTGCGACGCGTACCACTGCTCGTTCATCGGGTCGACCGACCCGAACCGCTACTACCTCTGGAGCGGGTACACGGGGAACGACCGCACCGGTGGCGGTCCCGTGCTCGGCAATGACGAGGCCGGGTACGGCTGGACCACCTATCCCGAGCGGCTGGAGCAGGCCGGGGTGTCGTGGAAGGTCTACCAGGACATCGGCGACGGGCTCGACGCCGCCGGGTCCTGGGGGTGGATCGACGACGCCTACCGGGGGACGTACGGGGACAACTCGCTTCTCTACTTCAACAGTTACCGCGGTGCCGAGCCCGGTGATCCGCTCTTCGACAAGGCGCGCACCGGTACCGACATCAAGAGCGCCGGCGGGCTCCTCGACGACCTGAAGGCCGACGTCCGGGCCGGGACGCTGCCCAAGGTGTCCTGGATCGTCGCGCCGGAGGCCTACAGCGAGCATCCCAACTGGCCCGCCAACTACGGCGCCTGGTACATCTCGCAGGTCCTCGACGCGCTGACCTCCGATCCCGAGGTGTGGGGCAGGACCGCCCTCTTCATCACCTACGACGAGAACGACGGCTTCTTCGACCACGTCGTGCCGCCCTTCGTGCCCTCGGGGCCCGGCCAGGGGCTGTCCACCGTGGACACCGCCGCCGACTACTTCCCGGGCGACATCCGGTACGCGGCCGGGCCGTACGGACTCGGGCAGCGCGTGCCCATGCTCGTCGTCTCGCCGTGGAGCACCGGCGGCTTCGCCTGTTCCGAGGTCTTCGACCACACCTCCGTCATCCGGTTCATGGAAGAGCGCTTCGGCGTGCACGAGCCGAACATCTCACCCTGGCGCCGCGCCGTCTGCGGCGATCTCACCTCCGCCTTCGACTTCGGCCGTACGGACACCTCGGACGCCCCGCTGCCGTCGACCGACGCCTATGAGCCCCCGGACCGCGGCCGCCACCCCGACTACGTGCCCGCACCGCCCGCCACCGGCAGCGTGCCCAAACAGGAGAAGGGCGCCCGTCCCACCCGGCCGCTGCGCTACGCGCCCTTCGTGGACGGGGCCGCCGACCCGGCCACCGGCAAGTACCGCCTCACCTTCAGCGGCGGGGCCGCGGCCGGGGCGCAGTTCCTGGTGACCTCCGCGAACCGCACCGACGGGCCCTGGACCTACACCGCCGGGGCCGGCGCGTCGCTCTCGGACAGCTGGAACACGCTCTACTCCAACGGCGTGACCGATCTCACCGTCCACGGTCCCAACGGGTTCCTGCGTGCCTTCAGGTCCGCCGGGAAGGTGGCCGGACCTGAGGTGACGGCTCGTCATGTCGCCGCGACCGGTGGGCTCGAACTCACCCTCTTCAACGGCGGGTCCGCGAGCGTGCACCTGACCGTTCGCCGTGCCGCCGGGTACGGAAGCGGCGCGGAGACCTTCACCGTGCGGGCGGGCGCGACCGTGAAGCACGTCCTCGACCTGCGGGAAAGCAAGCGCTGGTACGACATCGCCGTCACCTCCGACGCGGACACCGCCTTCCTGCGGCGCTTCGCCGGACACGTCGAGACCGGCGAAGCCGGTACGAGCGACCCGGGTCTCGTCACCGGGTGAGTGGCCGACGGTCCGGCGGTGGGGCGGGAGCGTCGCGACACCCGAGGGGGGTGCCGCAACGCTCCTGACCACCCGTCGGGTCGTGCGGTTTGCGTGGGTTAGAGTTTTCGTCGGGTCATGAGTTCCAGCGCGCAGCCCCGGCTTGCTGGACGGCACCCCGCTCCGCTGCGGGTGCTCCGGGTGACGACCTGCCCCGTGCGCAGGGTGCGGGGAACAGCGGACCGCGGTGCAGGACACCCGGGGTCCTCGTCCCGGAAGGCGAATCCCACCATGCTGCGTCATCTCACCCAGAACGACTCCGTGCGGAGCGACGACTGCTCCCGCTACGCCGCGGGTCACCGCGTGCACTGGATCCATGCGAAGAAGTGCCGCCAGGAGCCGGGGCAGGCCGTCGAGATCCTGCTCACCGCCGGTGATGTCCGCGACGACGGATGGGTCGAACTCCGTCCCGCCTTCGACTACGCGAACGACCTTCCCGCCGTCTGGACGCATGCCCCCGGCGCACTGCGGGAGACTCTCGCGGCTCACCGCGGGCGCGTGTACTGGCTGCCGCGCTGGCATGCGCTGAAGCTCGTGCACGGCGACGGCGACAGCGGCGGTGCCGGTGGGGGAACCCGGGGTGCTGCCGGGCTGGTGAACGTCGGCCTGGAGGGCGGGGACCTCTGCGAGGGCGTCCGTGCCGGGGAGCGCTCCTCCCTGGCCTAGGGCCTTGGCTGTCCGACTCGCCCGTCCCGTACCGCCCGCGCGCATCGTGCCGGGCGGTACTTCGTGATGCTCTGCAAATGTGGGGAGTTGTCGCCCGGTTGTTGCGTTCAAGGCGCGAAATTGATCGCTGTTGACCGGTCCGGCGTCACACAAAATCCTTATAGTGAACATGCGTTGATCGCATGATCATGACGCGTGCAGCTGTCGCCACAGGAGTCAGGACTCATGACGCGCCCTTCTTCCACAGAGCCCGCGCCGCCCTCTCCGTCTCCTCCTCCCGGCTGTCCGGCGCACGCCGCCTCCGGAGCCGTGCCGCTCAGCGGGCCCGGCTTCCAGACCGAGCCGCAGGCCGTCTACCGCGGCATGCGGCGGGATCACGGGCCCGTCGTCCCGGTGGAACTGCCCGGCGGGTTCCCCGCCTGGCTGGTCATCGGGTACCGCGAGCTCCACCAAGTCACCAGCGACGGCGAGCTGTTCCCCCGCGACGTCGGTCTGTGGAACCAGTGGCCGCACATCCCCGACGACTGGCCGCTGCTGCCGATGGTGGGGCGGCCCCTGCCGTCCATCTACTTCAGTGCGGGGGAGGAGCACCGGCGGCACGCGCGCATGGTGGGGCCGGCCCTCGAAGCCGCCGATCCGTTCGAGATCCGGCGCCACTGCGAGGAGTTGGCGGACCGTCTGATCGACGACGTGTGCAGCAGGGGGACCGCCGACCTCGTCTCCGACTTCTGTGAACCCCTGCCCGTCCTCGTCCTCGCCCGCCTCGTCGGCTTCCCCGACGACGAAGGCGCCGACATCGCCCAGGTGTTGAGGGACCTCGCCGACGGCGGACCGGGTGCGCAGAGCGCCCATCTGCGGTTCGGGGAGCACATGGCGCGGCTGGTGGCCGCGAAGCGGGCCGTGCCGGGGGACGACGTGACCTCCCGCATGCTCGCGTTCCCCGAGGTGTTCACCGACGAGGAGTACATGCTCGACCTGATGGCCATCACGGCCGCCGGGCACCTCACCACCGCCGACTGGATCAGCAACTCCCTGCGGCTGATGCTCACCGAGGACGAGTTCGCCGACTCCATGGCCCGCGGCCGGCGCAGCATCGGCGAGGCCATGAACGAGGTGCTCTGGGAGGACACGCCCACCCAGATCCTCTCCGGCCGCTGGGCCGTACGGGACACCCAGCTCGGCGGACAGCGGATCAAGGCAGGCGACATGCTGCTGCTCGGGCTCGGCGCCGCCAACACCGATCCGCTGATCCGGCAGAGCATGTCCGGCAGCGGCGCCCCGGCCCAGGGCGGCAACGGCGCGCACCTGGCCTTCAGCCACGGCGAGTACCGGTGCCCGTTCGCCGCCCAGGAGATCGCCGAGATCATCGCCCGTACCGGCATCGAGGTGCTGCTCGACCGGCTGCCCGACCTCCAGCTCGGCGTCGCCGTCCAGGACCTCGTACGGCGGCCCTCCGCCTTTCTGCGGGGCACCACCTCGCTCCCCGTCCGGTTCACCCCCGTTCGCACGACAGGAGACTTCTAGTGAACTGCCCTCACGCCGCCGCCCAGGAAGCCGCCCAGGCCGCCGCTCAGGACGGCGGGACCGTCGTCGTCATCGACCCGATGGTCCAGGACCTCGACGGTGAGACGGCACGGCTGCGCGACGCCGGGCCGCTGGCCCGTATCGAGCTGCTCGGGGTTCCCGCCTGGACCCTCACCCGGCACGCCGACGCCCGGCAGCTCCTCGTCGACCCGCGGCTGGTGAAGGACCTCGACGCCTGGAGCCTGTGGCAGAGCGGCGAGGTGACGCACGCGTGGCCGCTCATCGGGATGATCGACGCCGGCCGGTCGATGTTCACCGTCGACGGTGCCGAGCACCGCCGGCTCCGCACCAAGACCTCCCAGGCGCTCACGCCCCGCCGCCTGGAGGCGATACGCCCCGACATCGAGAAGTTCACCTCGGAACTGCTGGACGCGCTCGCCGAGGGCGGGCGGGACGGGGCCGTCGTCGACCTGAAGTCCGTGTTCGCGCAGCCGCTGCCCATGCGGGTCGTCGGCATGCTGATGGGCGTGGACCCCGCCGAGAACGCCATGCTGACCCGTCAGTACAAGGCCTTCTTCTCCATGCTCACGCCGCAGGACGAGCGGCTGGCCCTCCTCGCCGACCTGGACGTCTTCTACGCCGGGCTCGTACGCGAGAAGACCGCGCGGCCCACCGACGACCTGACGTCCGCGCTGATCCTCGCCGACGAGGGCGGCGAGCCGCTGACCGAGGAAGAGGTGGTCGGCAACCTGAAGGCGATGGTCGCGGCCGGGCACGAGACCACGATCGGGCTCATCCTCAACGCCGTGCGCGCCCTCCTGTCCCACCCCGAGCAGCTGCGGATGGTCCTCGACGGGGAGGTCTCCTGGGAGACCGTGATCGAGGAGACCCTGCGGTGGGACACCCCGACCACCCATCTGCTGATGCGGTTCGCCACCGAGGACATCCAGGTCGGTGACGGGGTCATCGCCAAGGGCGAAGGTGTCGTCATCTCCTACCGGGTGATCGGCCGGGACACCGAGCAGCACGGCCCGGACGCGGACGCGTTCGACATCACCCGCGCCACCCCGATCCGGCACATGACGTTCGGCCACGGACCGCACATCTGCCCCGGCGCGGCGCTCTCCCGGGTCGAGGCGGGGATCGCCCTGCCCGCCCTCTTCGCGCGCTTCCCCGGTCTGCGGCTCGCGGTGCCGGACGCGGACATCCGCAAGCTGCCCGTGATGACGCAGAACGACATGGAGGCCTTTCCCGTACTGCTCGGTGCCTGAGGCAGGCTGACGGACCGCCAGTTCACCGCGCGCGGGTGCTCCGCGCGTATCGTGGGAGCCATGAAGATCCGTTTCGGAGTAGGGCTCGGAGCCGGTCCGTCCTTGTCGGACTTCAGCCGCACCGTCGACCGTCTCGAAGGCGCCGGGATCGATTCGCTGTGGCTGTCCGAGCAGGTGTACTCCGACGCGGTCGACCCCTTCATCGGCATGGCCCACGCGCTGTCGCGGACCAGCCGGCTGAAGGTCGGGACGTCCGTCGCGGTCCTCCCGGGGCGGCACCCGGTCCTGGTCGCCAAGCAACTGGCTTCCCTGGCCGCGCTGTCGCCCCGGCGCGTGCTTCCCGTGTTCGGGCTCCAGCCCGCCCGGCCCGGCGAGCGTGAGCTGTTCCCGGCACCGGAGGGCCGGCGCGGGGCGCTGTTCGACGAGTCGCTGGAGCTGCTGCGGGCCTCGCTCAGGGGGGAGGCCGCCGGATTCGACGGTGAGTTCCACACGGTCGGATCCGCGCGCATCGGGCCGCTGCCCGCCAGGCCCCTGGACATCTGGCTCGGGGGCAGCGCGCCCGCGGGGCTGCGCAGGGCCGGGCGGTACGGGGACGGGTGGCTCGGCTCCTTCCTCACGCCCGAGGCCGCCGGGCGCGCCCGGGAGACGATTCAGGCCGCGGCGGCGCAGGCGGGGCGGGAGATCGAACCCGACCACTTCGGGATCAGCCTCGTCCTCGCCCAGGACGGCATTCCGGATGACCTCGCCCTGACGATGCGCCGGCGCGACCCGGAGAGCGACCCGCGCGATCTCGTCGCCACGGACTGGCCCGGCCTCCACCGGCTGCTCGACGCCCACATCGAGGCCGGGCTCACCAAATTCGTGATCTACTCCGCCGGGTCCCAGCCCTTCGACACCTTCCTCGACCGGTTCGAGGCGGAGCTGCTGCCCCGGCAGAACTGACCTGCCGGGGCCTGCGTTGCGGTGCGGTCCGTGGCGGTGAGGTCCGGGGTACGCCCGGCCGGCCCCCGGACCGGAGGCCCCGGACGGCGGGCCCCCGGACCGGTGGTCAGTGGGTGCGGTGGACGGCGAACTCGCCCAGTGCCGCCAGGGCGGCGGCGGCCGGACCGTCGACCGCTGTCCGGTGGATGAGGCTCTGTGCCCGGCACAGATGGCGCTGCGCGGAGTCGGCGGCGAGGGCGCGCCCGCCCGCCTCCTCGATCAGGTCGGCGGCCTTGCGCAGGTCCTCCTCGGAGCGCACACCGTCGGCCTCCGGACCGTCCGGGGTGCCGGGGGCGGCCGCCAGCAGCTCGACCAGCCGGCGGGCGGCCGGGGTGTCCTCGGCGAGCACCGAGACGATCGGCAGGGTCTTCTTGCGCTGCCGGAGGTCGCTGTAGACCGGCTTGCCGGTGACCGACGGGTCGCCCCAGATCCCGAGCAGGTCGTCCACCGCCTGGAACGCCAGGCCCAGATGGCGCCCCATCGCGGTCAGGTCCGCCACCGCGGCCGGGCCCGCCCCGCCGAGCAGCGCGCCGAGGCCGGTCGCGCAGCCGAGCAGCGAGCCCGTCTTGCGGCCCGCCATGGCCGTGTACTGCGCGACGGTGACGGCCTGCGGGCCCGTCCACGGCCGCAGTTCGAAGGAGACGTCCTCGGCCTGGCCGTTGACCAGCTCCACCAGAGCGGTCGAGAGGGCCTTCATGGCCGCCGCGCCGGTGTCTCCCGAGGCCGCCCGGGACAGGGCGTCCAGCGCGAGCGCCAGCAGCGCGTCGCCCGCGAGGACGGCCGTGCCGACTCCGTACGCCTTCCACACCGTGTCACGGTGTCTGCGCTGTTCGTCGCCGTCGATGATGTCGTCGTGCACCAGCGAGAAGGTGTGCACCAGTTCGACGGCGAGGGCGCCGGCGACCGCCGACTCCGGGGCGGCGCCCACGGCCTGCGCGGTCAGCATGGCGAGCGCGGGGCGCAGCCCCTTGCCGCTGCCGCCGCTGCGGGGACTGCCGTCGGCGTCGCGCCAGCCGAGGGTGAACTCGACCGTGGTGCCGATCTCCGGCGGAAGCCTGCGCACGGTCTCCCGCAGGGCCGGGGTGACCAGTTCACGGAAGTGGGCGAGGGTCGCCAGGACGTCCGTCGTCCCGGCCGCCTCGGCGGCGGGCCGCACGGGGGCCCCGGTGGACTGCTGTGTCATCGGATGCTCTCCTGGCGTGAGGTCCTGCGTCCGGTGCTCACCGGGCGCTCGACAGCGTGAGGCCGGCCGGACCGGAGACCCGGTCGCGGCGCTCGGGCACCATGGGCAGCGGGCCGGTCCCGAGCGAGGCCCGGGGGACCGCGGTGCCCGCCTTGGTGCCGGGGACGGTCCGCAGCCGCCAGCGGGCGGCGATGCCCGCGAGCGTGATGGTGGTCTCCGCGGCGCCCAGCGTGTCGCCGATGCACTTGCGGCTGCCGCCGCCGAAGGGCAGGTTGAAGCCGCGCGGCAGACCCTCGGCGCGCTCGGGCAGCCAGCGGTCCGGGTCGAAGGTGTCCGGGTCGGCGTATATCGCCGGGTTGTGCCCCAGCGCGTACGGGCTGTACAGGACGATGGTCCCCGCGTCGATGGACCGCCCCGCCAGCTCGGTCGCCCGCGTCGTGGCCCGGGTCAGCAGCCACGCCGGCGGGTACATGCGCAGGGTCTCGGTGATGACCCGGCCCGTGTACGGCAGCCGGTGCAGGTCCCCGAATCCGGGCACCCGGCCCGCCAGCACGGTGTCGAGCTCCTCGTGGAGCCGCTCCTCGATGTGCGGGTGGGTCGCGAGCGTGTGGAAGACCCAGGCCATGGTGTTGCCGGTGGTCTCGGTGCCCCCGATGAGCAGGGTCATGACCTGGTCGTGGATCTCCTCGTCGCTCAGCCCCTCCCCGGTCTCCTCGTCGCGGGTGTTGACGAGGATGGACATCAGGTCGCCGGTGTCCTCGGAGTCCCCGGTGCGGTACGCCTCGACGGTCTCCCGGATCAGCCGGCGCATCCGTACCCGCACCTGCTCGAAGTCCCGGTTGTGGGCGGTGGGCAGCTTCTCCTGGAGTCCGGTCGGGGCGATCATCCGCTTGTAGACGCCGCGCATGATGACCGGCATGCAGTACGCGACCTCGTCGATCGCCCGCCGGTCCGCGGTGGTCGCGAACATGGTCCGCGCGGTGATCTTGAGGGTGAGCCCGTGCATCGTGTCGCTGACGTCCAGCGCCTTTCCGGGCTCCCACGCGGCGAGCTCCTCCTCCAGCTCCTCGCCCATCAGGCCGATGTAGCCCGGCACCCGGCTCGGGTGGAACGCGGGCTGGAGCAGCCGGCGCTGACGCTTGTGCGGCGCCCACTCGGAGCTCACGAGGCCGTTGCCGACGAGCAGCCTGGCCTTCTCGAAGAGCGGACCGCCCTTGTCGAACGTGCGCGAGTCGGTGAGCACCTGCTGGGCGAGTTCGGGGCTGTGCGCGAGGTAGGCCTTCTTCGGGCCGAGCCTGATCTCGACGAGGTCGGCGTCGGTGGGCAGCCCGCCGAGGAACTCCAGCGGCCGCCTCCAGAGCGGGAGCGCGTGGCCGAGCACCGGCAGGGCGCCGGGCGCGGTGACCACCTTCCAGGGCTCGGTGCGGGTGGCGCCCCGGGCGGGGCGCCGGGCCGGTCCGCCGGCCTCGGAGGCGTCCGGCTCCTGGCCGTCGCCCCCGGACCTGCGCTCGGTCCCCGGCGAGACGATCGACCGCAGTCGCGCGATGGCCGCCCGGTCGTCGGCCGTGGGCTGCGCGGCGGCGGCTCCGGAGTCCGGAGCTGCGTCCTCGGCGACGGCGTTGACGCCCTCCGGTTCCGGGGCCGTCGCGTGGCCGGTGTCGCCCGGGCCGGCTGTCCCGGCGCCGTCGGCGTCCTCCGCCGGGGTGTGCGGGCGGTCCCGGAAGCGGGTGACCTCCGCGTTCAGGTCCACCCAGCCGGACGTCGTACCGTCCCAGACCGATCCGTCGCCGAAGTAGCGGGGCGTCAGGTACTCGAACTCCTGGCTGCCGCCCATCAGATGGTCGAGGCCGCGCAGATAGCGCCGTACGTCCTCGCGCTCCCCGAGCGCTCCGCCGAGGATCTCGTCGCGGGCGGCGATGTACGCCTTCTCGTGCTCCTCCACCAGATCGCAGAGGCGGTCCACCGCCTGCTGCAGACTGAGGCCCTCGCCCTCGGTGAGGACCCTGACCACCGTCATCTTGTCGTCCTGGGCGTGCTCCTTGCGCCAGGACAGCAGGTCGTTGATGATGATCATCTGGCGGCGGCAGTGCAGATGGACCTCGGTGAACTCCGGGATCAGCTCCGTCATGTCGACCTCGGCGCCGTACTCCGTCATCAGCTCGATGAAGTCGCACCCGAAGCTCTCCAGACGTACCGTCAGGCAGTCCTCGTAGTCCGGCACCCGGTCGGTCAGCTTGGCGTGGATCTCGGTGGCGCAGCCGCGGAGGAAGGCCTCCAGGCTCGCTCCGAAGCGGCCGATCTGCGCGGGGCTCAGCCCGGGGCTGATGCGCCGCCACAGGTCCTGGCCCGCCCGGCCGTAGGGGAACGCCTCGTCCGCCTCGACGTCGGTGTCGAAGTCACCGAGGATGCGGGCGAACACGGCCCGTGCGGCGTCCGCGCTCGCACCCAGGGCGGAGCGGTCCGAGACGAAGCTGTCGATCACCGTGACGTACTGGTACCAGTCGGCGATGTCGAGCGCCCGCTGGTCCGTGGCCTCCGGCACGGTGAGGGGCCCGTAGATGCCGTTGCGCTGGCGCAGGAAGTACAGCAGGTCCTCCTCGCCGGCGAAGGTGTCGCCCAGCTGGCGGCGTACCCAGCCGTTCGAGGCGATCTCCAGCTTGGCCGCCTGGGGGTGGTAGACGTAGGGGAGGAGGCGGGGGAGTTCCGGCAGGAAGAACTCGGTGATCTCCGGATCCGATGACTCCGGCACAGTGAATCCTTTCTTCGGGCGCACTGGACGTCAGCGCGCCGGTGGAACCGGCGCAGGCGTTCGCGGGCGACGAGCAGGCGGCGGCGTGGGAGGAGGGATGGCGGGAGCCTCCCCGGTGGCCCGCAGCGGCCGGGGGAGCGAAGAAGGACAGGAGGACCGGCAGGGACGCGGACGGCACGGCGGTACGGAAGGCACGGAGGCGCGGATCGTCCGGCCCGTGCGAGGGGCGTCGTGGAGCGGCGGGATCAGCGGGCGGTGCAACACCGGCGACGGCCGCGGACGGCCGTCCGGCACGGGCTCTGAGCTGTCAAGGAATGCGCCAGCATGATCCGAACTCCCCCTTCGCGGAACCTTCCGACGTCCGGGATGCTAAGTGCGATGCTCGGCGGCTGTACACGCGCGCGTCCCGCCGGGCGGAACGGCCGGGCCGGTGCGGCGACCCGGCGCCCGGCACCTGATCACGGCGCTGTCCGGGCGGGGGCGCCCCGGACGCGGACGCGAGGCGTGCGGCAACCTCCCGCCCCGCGGCGGCAACTGCCTTACGCGTGCACGCACTCCACTTCCCCCGGTGCACGGTCCGCTCCGAGCCGAACGCAGGAGGCCCCCCCATGAGCCGCACCTTCCGCCGCAGGACCCTCGCCGCCCTCCCCGCCGCGCTCCTCCTGGCCCTGGTGCCGGGCAGCGCGTCCGCCTACCCCAACCCCGGGACCGTCACCGGCGACGTCGTCGTCCACGACCCCTCGATGGTCCGGACGGCCTCCGGGCAGTACCTGCTCTACTCGACGGGCGACGGCCTCCAGCTGCGCACCTCCACGGACCGCACCGCCTTCGGCCGCTCCGGATCGGCCTTCGCCACCCCGCCGGCCTGGTGGAGGAACTACTCCGCGGACTCCGATCCCTGGGCGCCGGACATCTCGTTCCACGGCGGCAAGTACCTGATGTACTACGCGGTCTCGTCCTTCGGCTCGAACACCTCGGCCATCGGGCTGGCCGGCTCCGCCACCGGGCAGCCGGGCAGCTGGACCGACTACGGCACGGTGTACACCTCCACCGCGTCGAGCGACTACAACGCCATCGACCCCAGCCTCTTCGTGGACGACGACGGGAAGTGGTGGCTGTCCTTCGGTTCTTGGTGGACCGGGATCAAGATGATCCGGATCGACCCGTCCACCGGCAAACAGGACGCCGGTGACACCGCCCGCCGCTCGCTGGCCTCCCGCCCCACGGGGACCAAGGCCGTCGAGGCACCGACCGTGGTGAAGCGGAACGGCTCCTACTACCTGTTCGCCTCGTACGACACCTGCTGCGCGGGCACGAGCTCCACGTACAAGGTCAGGGTCGGCCGCGCCACGAGCGTGACGGGGCCGTACTACGACCGCGACGGCGTGAACATGCTCAACAACGGCGGGACCGCGGTGCTGGAGTCGCACGGCCGCTACATCGGACCGGGCGGACAGTCGGTGCTGGCCGACTCCGACGGCGACCTGCTCGTCTACCACTACTACGACGGTCAGGACGGCGGGACCCCGAAGCTCGGCGTCAACCTCCTGAACTGGAGCAGCGGCTGGCCCGTCGCGTACTGACCACCCGCGCGCACCGGGTGCCCGGCCCCGGCAACCCCGCGGTCTCCGGCGGCAACCAGTACCTGAACGCCACAACTCCTCAACGGGAACGGTTCAGGTCATGACAGCGGATCGCCGAACGGCACAGCACGCCCCCCACAGGCCGGCAGGCAGCGGCCACCGCAGAACCCGACTGGCGCTTGCGGCAGCGGTAGCCACCGCCCTCGTGGCCGGATTCACCGCCACCTCGGCGGCCGGCCGGCCCGTGGCGCAGAGCGCTCCGGGTCCCGCCGCGGCCGCCTCCACGGTCCGGGCAGACGAGGCGGCCGACGGATTCGCCTCGGTCGACGCCCTGGGACAGGACGGCACGTACGGCGGGCGCGGCGGTGCGACCGTCACCGTGCGCACCCTCGCTGACCTGGAGAAGTACGCGACGGCGGCGCAGCCGTACGTCATCGTCGTCGCGGCGGCCATCACCATGGACCCCAAGGGCAAGGAGATCAAGGTCGCATCGGACAAGACGATCATCGGCTCCGGCACCTCCGGACACATCGTCGGCGGCGGGTTCTTCCTCGGCCAGGGGGTGCACAACGTCATCATCCGCAATCTGACGATCCGGGACTCCTACGCCGGCACCTGGAACGACAAGGACCACGACTGGGACGCCATCCAGATGGACGGCGCCCACCACGTGTGGATCGACCACAACGACCTGCGGAACATGGCCGACGGCCTGATCGACAGCCGCAAGGACACCACGTACCTCACCGTGTCCTGGAACCGCCTCCAGCACGACAACAAGGCCTTCGGCATCGGCTGGACCGAGAACACCACCGCCGACATCACGATCCACCACAACTGGTTCCACGAGACCGAGCAGCGCAACCCGTCCACCGACAACGTGGCCCACGCCCACCTCTACAACAACCTCCTCCAGGACGACCCGGGCACCGACATCACCAGCAGCTACGGCAACTACGCCCGGGGCCGCACGAACATGGTCCTGGAGAACAGCTGGTTCGAGGGGCTGAACAACCCCGTCACCCGGGACGGCACCGCGACCCTCGTCCAGCGCGGCAGCGTCTTCAGCGGCACGAGCGGACGCAACGAGAGCGGCGGCGGCACCTCCTTCGACCCGCACACCTTCTACCCGTACGCCCTCGACAGTGCCGCCGACGTGCCCGCGCTGGTGAAGGCGGGGGCGGGGCCGCGCGCCACGACCGCGGCCGCCGCGGCGGCCGCCGCGGCCACGCTCACCGTCGCCCAGGACGGCAGTGGTCAGTACCGCACCGTGCAGGCCGCAGTGAACGCGGTGCCCGCCGGCAACACCTCCCGGGTCGTCATCGCCATCGCGCCCGGCACCTACCGCGAACTTGTCAAGATCCCCTCGACCAAGAAGAACGTCACCCTCCAGGGCACCGGCCCCAGCCGCAGGAGCACCGTCATCGTGTACGACAACGCCTCCGGTACCCAGAAGCCCGACGGATCGGGGACGTACGGAACGAGCGGCAGCGCGACCGTGGCCGCCGAGGCGGACGGCTTCCAGGCCCGCAACCTCACCATCGCCAACGACTTCGACGAGGCCGCCCACCAGGACCTGAACGGACTGCAGGCGGTCGCGCTGCGCACCGCGGCCGACCAGGTGTTCCTCGACTCGATCATCACCGAGGGCGACCAGGACACGCTGCTGCTCGACACCGCGGCCAAGGACAGGCTGGGCCGGGTCTACATGACCGACTCCTATGTCGTCGGCAACGTCGACTTCGTCTTCGGCAGGGCGAGCGCCGTCATCGACGCCTCGGTCATCACCCTGAAGAAGCGCTGGGACGGCAGTTCCGCGGGATACATCACCGCCCCGAGCACCGCCGCAGGCCGCAAGGGCTTCCTCATCAACGACTCCACGGTCAACGGCGACGTCTCCGCGGCCACCTTCTACCTCGGGCGTCCCTGGCACGCCGGGGGCGACGCCACGCTCGACCCGATGACCACCGTCCGCGACACCACCCTGAGCGCCGCGATCCGGCCGGCGCCCTGGACGGACATGAGCGGCTTCTCCTGGAAGGACGACCGGTTCGCGGAGTACCGCAACGACGGACCGGGCGCCGGGACGGCAGGCAGCGACCGGCCGCAGCTCGGCGACGGCGAAGCGGCCGGGCAGGAGATCGCCGACTGGCTGGGCGGCTGGACCCCTTCGGCCTCCTGAGCCGGGGAAACCTCCGGTCCCGCCGATGTTGCGGGCGGGGCGGCGGGCATATCGTGGCGGTAGCCGGGACGGTTGCCGCCACTGCCGTCCCCGGGCGGCCGACGGTCGGGACTCCCAGTGAGTCGAAGCGCTTCGACAGTGCTCTGGACACGCTGTGCGAGCAGGTCTAGGCTCGCATCATCCGTGCATGTCACAGGCGGATCGAGCGAAGTCGAAGCGCTTCGCCACATCTGACCGAGATTGCCGGTGCAGGCCGATTTCCGCGCCGGTGTCCCCGCCGGTGTCCGACGACGTCCCTTGATGGAGAGCTGAATGGTCACCCTTGCCGAGGTCGCCCAGCACGCCGGAGTCTCCGCGAGCACGGTGAGCTACGTCCTCAGCGGGAAGCGGTCCATCTCGGTGTCCACCCGGGAGCGGGTGGAGCTGAGCATCCAGCAGCTCGGCTACCACCCGAACGCGGGCGCGCGGGCGCTCGCGAGCAGCCGGTCGAACATCATCGCGCTCATGGTGCCGCTGCGGACCGACATGTACGTCCCCGTGATGATGGAGATCGCCATCGCGGTCGCCACCACGGCCCGCACCCACGGCTACGACGTCCTGCTCCTCACCGGCGAGGAGGGCCCCGCGGCGGTGCGGCGCATCGCCGGCAGCTCGCTGGCCGACGCGATGATCCTCATGGACGTCGAACTGCACGACGAGCGGCTGCCGTTGCTGCGCGAGACGGACCGGGCCGCCGTGCTCATCGGGCTGCCCGCCGACACCGACGGGCTGACCTGTGTGGACCTCGACTTCGAGGCGACCGGCGCCCTGTGCGTGGAACACCTCGCGGACCTCGGCCACCGGGAGGTCGCCGTGATCGGCGAGGCCGCCGCGGTGTACGAGCGGCACACCGGGTTCGCCGAGCGGACGGTCGACGGCATACGCGCCAAGGCGCGGGAGACCGGAGTGCGCGTGCTGCACCGCCCCTGCGAGGGCGGCTATCCCGCGATGGCGCAGACCCTGGCGCGGATCTTCGACGAGCGCCCCGGCACCACCGGGTTCATCGTGCAGAACGAGTCGGCGGTGGAACCCCTGCTCAACCTGTTGCGCCAGCAGGGCCGGGCGGTGCCCGAGGATGTGTCGGTGGTCGCGATCTGCCCCGAACAGGTGGCCTCGCAGGCCTCCGTGCGGCTCACCTCCGTCGCCATTCCCGCGCAGGAGATGGGGCGCCGCTCGGTCGAGCAGGTCGTCGCCAAGCTCTCCGGCCGCGGAACGGACGAAGTCGAGCTGCTGGCACCGGAACTGACGGTGCGCGAGAGCACGGGACCCGCACCGAAGTAGCCCCGGTACACGTGTGCGCGTGAGCCGGTCCCCGCGCGGGGACCGGCTCACGCGCGCGTACGGATCAGCTGGAGGAGACACCGAATCCGTTGGTCGTGAAGTCGAGGCCGCCCGGTGACGAGGTGATCTCGTAGCCGAACTGGACGTCACCGATGGTCTCGTCGCCCCACCAGCCCTTGGTGTCCTTGATCCACTTCAGGATCGGCAGGATGTCCACTGTGCCCGCGGTGGAGTCCGAGGTGCGCAGGAACGAGAAGACCTGGTTGGCCCCGTTGTCGCCCTTGTAGACGGTCCAGGTGTGACCGCCGAGCGTGAGGTTCCCCTGCGGGGTGCCGAGCGGGCCCACGGCGCCGTTGTAGTTGACCCAGAGCATGACCTCGTAGTCGTAGTCGCTGTCCCAGATGTCGTACGAGGTGTTGTAGGCACCCGTCGACGGGACGGTGACGTTGTACGTGCTGGTGAGCGACGACAGCGAGGTGAGGGACTTGCCGACGACCTTCTTGGCGTTGGGGTACGACTTGATGCCGCCGGTGTCCGGGTGGTTCGCCGACACCCCCCAGTTCGCCGCTGAGTTGGCCCAGATGGACTGCGAACCCGCGCCGGATCCCCAGATGTTGTTGTAGAGGGTGTAGCCGTCGGAGGTGGTGTAGTTGCCCCACTGGTCCGACGAGGACCAGATCGCGGCCTGGGCGGGGGCGGCGGCGAAACCGATGAGGGCGGCCACCGCAGTGGCCGGGGCCAGTACGAACCTGCTGAGTGTGCGGGTACGTCGTGCCATGGTTGTCCCTTTCCATGGTGGGGGGATGGGGTGGGGGGAGTGCTACCGCGGCCCCAGTTCGAGGACGCGGTCCACGCCGGCCGTCAGCTCCAGCGGGGCCGAGGGGGTTCCGGCGGAGGAACCGGTGAGGGTGCTGCCATGGCCCGTACGGACGTCCACGCGGGCGTCACGGGTGGGGTGGAGCACCGCGGTCGCGGTGCCGTCGGCGGACCAGCGCAGGTCCAGTCCGGCGCCGAACCGTGTCCGCACACCGCGCAGTTCGCCGCTCGGGCAGCCGGCCGGAGGGGCCGGGAGCAGGACCAGCCGGTGCGGTGTCGACTGGACCAGCGACTCGATCACCGCGGCGGGCAGGGCGTGAGCCGCGTCCGCGTTGTAGACGTTGCGGGACGGATAGTGCGCGCTCATCAGCGAGTCGTGGAAGAAGTCGCCCGCGAGCACGGCGTCCAGGGCCGCCGAGGCCCGGGCGCCGTCCCGCAGCCGTGCGGCGATCAGCGCATGGTGCAGATGGCCGTGGGCGGAGTCGTTCTCCGACCCGCGCAGCTCCAGTGCGCGGTGCGCGGCGGCCGAGAGTTCCGGGGTGTCGTACGGATTGATCGCGTCCAGCGGCCACACCGGGTAGAGGTGGCTGAGATGACGGTGGTCGTAGGTCTCCGCCAGGCCCGGCCACGCCCACTCGGCGAGCGCCCCGTCCTCGTTGACCCGGTACGCCGGGAGCCGGGCGGCGAGCGCCCGCCGCCGTGCGGAGGCCGGATGGGTGGGGGAGCGGCCGGCCGACGCGGTGAGCGCGTGCCGGGCCGCCGCGATGTCCATCGTCGCGTTCACCGTCCCCCAGCTCGCGTTGGCCGGACGGTTCTCCGGCGAGTACGACGGCACGACGGCCACCGTGCCGTCCGGGGCGGTACGGGTCAGGAAGTCCTCGTAGAACAGGGCGGCTTCGTGCAGCGCGTCGACCAGCCGCGGGTCCGTCACCCCGCTCGTCTCGGCGTCCTCGATCAGCGGTTCCAGGAGCCAGTCCGCGCCCGCCGTCCACAGATGCAGCGGGTAGGCGCGCTGGTAGTGACGGGTGTGCCCGGACTCGCCGTCGGTGTGGGAGGGGGCGACGATGCCCCGCGCCCCGAAGATCGCCCGGGCGTTGTCCCGCCAGTCGGCCAGCTGCCCGTACACCAGGGCGGCATGGGCCCGGGACACCTCGGGCAGCGCGGCAGCGGCCGCCGAGGCGATCTGGAGGTTGAGGTTGGCGTTGGTGGTGAACGCCCCCGACCAGGCGGTGTTCCAGTCACCCGTCCACAGACCGGTCAGCCGGGGCGGCAGCACACCCGAAGAAGAGAGCAGGTGGTAGCGCCCCGCCGCGAACAGCCGCTCCAGAAGGGCGGGGCTGCCGGGCCGGCGCAGCAACTCGCTCCCGGGCAAGGCGCGTTCGGCCGGATCGGCGTCCAGGGTCAGGGTGGACCGCTCGAAGGCCGGGCGGTGCAGGGCGCGGTGCCGGGCGAGCAGCGCCGGGTAGTCGTCCTGCGGCAGCGCGGCGGACTTCGCGGCCGGGTCAGGCCCGCTCGCGTGACGGTGCACCCGGGTGAGGAGCAGCAGACTGCGGGCCCCCTCGATCCGGATGCCCTCGCCCGCGACCGTCACCCGGCCGCCGTCCGCCCGCACCACCGTCTCCCCGGTGTAGGCGAGGTCGCTGTCCGGGTAGCCCACCCGCAGCGCCAGCCGGCCGCCGCCCGGCGTCAGCGCGGTGCCGCGCCCGATGGCCAGCCGGGGCGGGGCGCCGGGCAGCGTGTGGTCCAGGGTCAGATCCACCGCGAGGCCGGGGCCGGTGACCCGCTGGACGATGACGTCGTCGGCGCGGGAGACGAAGACCTGGCTGCGCCGGCCCTCGCACACGGCCGTGATCTCGCCCGTAGTGAAGTCGACCGTGCGCCGGTAGCCCGCCGGCGGACCCCCGTCCTCGGACCCGGCCGACGCGCCGGGTGTGGGGCGGATCCGGGTCTGGAACGCCGGGTGGAAGGGCTGGACCCACACCAGCGGCCGCCCCGCCCCGAACCGTTCGGCGGCCGTGGTGTCCCCGGTGAGCAGGGCGCTCTGCATCTGGTGCAGCCGGTCCGCGAGCTCCGGCGGGCGGGCGTGTTCGCTGCCGTTGGGCCGGACCAGCGAGTGGTGGTTGACGATGACCCGGTCGTCGGCCGGATCCCCGTACACCATCGCGCCGTGCCGGCCGTTGCCGCCGAGGAAGGCGTCCTCCCAGCGGGTCGCGGGGCTCGGCTCCCACGTGCCGTCGATGTCCGCGCGCAGGGTCATGGCGCGGCGCTCCGCAGCACGGCCACGCCGTAGCGGCCCAGCTCGACCCGGTCCTCGACGGTCCGTCCCGTCAGCAGGTCCTCGTGCGTGCCCGGCACCTCCACGGTGACGGTCTCGCGGCCGTGGTGCAGCAGGAAGAGGAGACCGCCGCGGCGCACCGCCTCCACGCCCGCGGGCAGACCGGCGAGCACCGGCTCCGCGCCGGCCTCCCGCACCACGTCACCGAGCAGCGCCCGCAGCGCCGCCGGTTCCGGCAGCGTCGACAGGTAGTGGGCCCGGCCCCTGCGCAGCACCGCGGGCAGCCCGGCCAGCTCGCCGTCACGGTAGGAGGCGACCACCTCGGTGCCCTCCGACGCCTCCAGTTCCTCCGACCACAGGCTGCCCTCGAAGCCGTCGCAGGCCACGGTCGCACCGGCGTCCAGCGGCCACCACTCGTGCAGGGTGCGGATGCCGAACAGCTCACGCAGCCGGACGTCCATGCCGCCCGGCCTGATGCGGTCGTCCACGTCCGCGATCCCGCTGAAGAAGCCGCAGACCAGCCGCCCGCCGCCCTGCGCGTACGCGACCAGGTTGTCGACCGCGGCGTCGTCGAGCAGGTACAGGTGCGGGACGGCGACCGCCTTGAACCGGCTCAGGTCCGCGTCGGGGCGGGCGAACTCCGTGACCACGCCGTTCTCCCACAGCGCCCGGTGCCAGCGCTGCACCACCTCGGTGTAGTCCAGCAGCGAGGACGGCCTGCCCTCCTGGGCGCCCGCCCACCAGGAGTCCCAGTCGTGCAGGACGGCCACATCGGCGGGCACGTCGCCGCCGCCGACGGCCGGTCCGAGCAGGGCGAGTTCCGCCCCCAGCCGCCTGATCTCGCGGAACGTGCGGCCGTGTTCACCGGCGTGGGTGAGCATCCCGGAGTGGAACTTCTCGGAGCCCTGCCGGGACTGCCGCCACTGGAAGTAGCAGACGGCGTCGGCGCCGCGCGCCACGGACTGCAGCGACCAGAGCCGGTTCAGGCCCTCGGGCTTGGGGTGGTTGACGCCCCGCCAGTTGACGGGCCCCGCCGCCTGCTCCATCAGCATCCACGGACCGCCGGCCTGCGAGCGCGTCATGTCGGCGAGCATCGCGTTGTACTGACCGGCCTGCGGGTCCCGGGGGTCCGGATAGATGTCGACGGAGACGATGTCCTCCTGCGCCGACCAGGCCCAGGCGTCCTGACCCGACCACAGCGGCATGAAGTTCGTCGTGACCGGGATGTGCGGGGTGTGCCGGGCGACGATGTCCCGCTCGGCGACGTAGCACTCCATCAGCGCGTCGGAGGTGAACCGCTTGAAGTCCAGCACCTGCGCCGGGTTCTTCATGTACTGCGCCTTGCGCGGCGGCAGGATCTCCGTCCAGGAGTCGTAGCGCTGGCTCCAGAAGGCGGTGCCCCAGGCCTCGTTGAGCGCGTCCACCGTGCCGTACCTGCTGCGCAGCCAGCGGCGGAAGTGGGCGCCCGTCTCGTCGCACCAGCAGTGCGTGCAGTACTCGTTGTTGATGTGCCACACGGTGAGCGCCGGATGGTCCGCGTACCGTGCGGCGAGGTCCTCGGTGAGCGCGGCGGCGTAGCGCCGGTAGACGGGTGAGCTGGCGCAGAACTGCTGGCGCGAGCCGTACCAGACGACCGAGCCGTCCTCCGCGCGCGGCAGCGTCTCCGGGTGCCGCGCCCCCATCCAGGGCGGCGGGGACGCGGTGGGGGTGGCGAGCACCACGCCGATGCCGTTCGCGTGCATCAGGTCCATCAGCCGGTCCAGCCAGCCGAACTCCCTCGCTCCCGGGCGCGGTTCGATCTTGGCCCAGGAGAAGACGCCGAGGGTGACGGAGTTGACCCCGGCCTCCTTCATCAGCCGGGCATCGTCCTCCCACACCTCCTCGGGCCACTGCTCGGGGTTGTAGTCGCCTCCGAAGAGGATGCGGCCACGGGCCGCGTCGCGCAGGGACGGCATGGCGTCTCTCGTTCCTTCGTGCCTATTCGGGTTCTGCGTACTGGATGCCGCGGCCGTTGGTGCCCAGGTGGACACGGCCGTGGACGCGGGGGTCGCCGGTGATCACCTCACCGGTCCACCCCCACTGGTGGGAGTCGTCGTTGATCCGGACCCAGGTGGCGCCCGCATCGTCCGAACGCAGCACGGCCACGCCGTCGTGCGTCGCGGAGACCCGTCCCGTCTGGAAGACCGCCGGATAGCCGGCACCGGCCCGCTTTCGCCCCTTCACCGGCGCCGCCCTGCCGAATCCCAGCGCGTGCGAGGCCTGGCAGCCGGCCACCGCCGTGAACGTGAGCCCGCCGTCCGTCGAGCGGAACAGTCCGTTGTCCTTCGCGGAGAGCCACAGGTCACCGCTGCGGCCGGGCGCCGCCGCCACCTTGAACTGCACGTCCCCGGAGGGGAGTCCGGACGCGCCGCGGGCGAAGGTCGCACCGGCGTCGGCGGAGTGGAAGACCGCGCCGGTGTCGGTGTCGTAGACGTAGAAGCGCCGCGGGTCGAGCGGATCGGCGACCGGGGCGGCGCCCTTCGGGAAGGTGGCGACCTCGGTCCAGGTCGCTCCGCCGTCCGTGGACCGGTGGGCCGGGTACTTGGTGCCGTCCCAGTGGACGAACGACCAGAGCAGCACCGAACCGTCCGCCGAGACCGCGACCGGCCCGGGGGCCGACGCGGCGATCTCCGGCTGGGCCGCGAACGGCCGCCAGGTCCTGCCGCCGTCGTCCGAGGACGCCCCGGCCGCCGTGGAGCCCGACGGCCAGCCCGTCCGTACGACGTACGAGGGTTTCAGCGCGGCGAGCGCGAGACCCGTGGCCGTGCCGAAGACCGGGTTCGACGCCATGCCCCGCGACGGGGACGCGGTCAGCGAGTCGTGGTACATCACCCCGATGTCGCCCAGGCCGCTCAGCAGCCGGGCGCCCTTGCCCGGCGGGGCGATCAGGAACCGTACGGACGACTCCTCGAGACCCCGGATCTCCGGGGCCCAGTGGACCAGGTCCCGCGTCCCGAAGACCGTCGCGCCCGTCCCGAAGACGATGTGGCGCGAGTCGAACGGGTCGACGGCCACGGTCTGGATCCACCAGCCGAACTTCGCCGAATCCCCGCCCCAGCGCAGATAGGGGGTCTCCGCGACATCGAGGACCGCGGTGTCCTTGAGCGACGCCCAGGTGGCGCCGGCGTCGGTGGAGCGGAACACCGTGTCGATCCGCGACCAGCGGTTGTTCGTCGTGACGACGAGCGTCCCGGCCCGGCGCGCGTCGACGGCGACACCGCCGTAGCCGAAGCCGTCACCGGCCGCCGCGTCCGGAGCCACCGGGGTGACCTCGCGCCAGGTGTCCGTCACGGTGTCGAGCCGGTGCACCGAACCGTCGGACTGGCCGTTGGGGCCCGGGGCGTCCGCGTAAGTGACGTACAGCGCCCGGTCGCGGGCGTCGTACGCCGCCCGGACCGGCACCTTCACCGCCGCGCTCCCGGACGGCTGCCCGGGCACGGCCTCCCAGCCGCCTGAACCGTCCGTACGGTGCAGCGCGGCGCCCCCGTCGCCCCAGCCCGCGTAGACCACCCGGCCCGCGGCGGCGAGGAACATCACGCCCTGCCCGTTCGCGGACGCGGTGGCCGGGAAGTCGACGGGCGCCCAGGTCGCACCCCGGTCGGCGGAGCGCAGCAGCCCGTCGTGCCGGGTGCCGAGCCACAGCGTGTCGCTGTCCCGCGGATCGACGAGCAGCCGCTCGCCGGCCCCGCGCCCGTCCTCGTTGGCGCCCAGCCGCACCGTCAGGTCGCTCCGCCGCCAGGTCGCGCCCCGGTCCTCGGAGCGGAGCACCGCGCCGGGGCCGGCCCAGTCCTGGGCGTACGTACCGCAGGCCAGGTAGAGACGGTCCGGGTGCGCCGGGTCGACGGCGAGCGCCTCGATGCCGAGGAGGTTCCAGTCGTCCCAGCCGAGGTGGTCGGTGAGCGCGGTCCACCGGGCCTTCGCCCCGTCCCAGCGGTAGGCGCCGCCGATGTCGGTGCGGGCGTACGCCAGTCCCTTCACGGAGGGGTGGAACAGCAGCCCGGTGACGAAACCCGTCCCGCCGATCGCCGCGGTCCGCCAGCGGTGCGGTTCGGCGCCGCCGTCCGCGTGGTGGTGCCCCGCCGAGGCCGAGGCGGGGCCGGCGGCCGGCAGGGCGGCCGCGGCCGCGGCGACGGCCGCCCCCGCGAGCACGGTTCTGCGACGGGGCGTGGGCGCGCTGGAATCGCGCATGGCGAGAACACCTTCCGGACGGGGGGAGGGGAGACAGGGGGGGGGCCGGGGCCGCGGGGCGGATCAGCCCTTCACGGCGCCGGTGAGCATGCCCTTCTGGAAGTGCTTCTGGACGAACGGCGACAGGATCGCGACCGGGATCAGGGCGAGGATCATGACGGCCATCTGCACGGCCAGGCTGTTGATCGACCCGTTGCTGACCGCCGCGCCCATGGCACCCGGCGGCACCTGGTGCTGGAGGACCAGCTGACGCAGGATCATCTGCAGCGGGTACTTCTCGCTGTCCTGGATGTAGAGCATCGCGTTGAACCACTGGCTCCAGTAACCCACCGCGTAGAAAAGCGAGATCACGGCGATCACCGCACGCGACAGCGGCATGATGATCTGGAGCAGGATCCGCCACTCGCCGGCCCCGTCGATGCGGGCCGCGTCGATGAGTTCGGGCGCGGTGTCCATGAAGAAGCCGCGCAGGACCAGCACGTTGAAGACGCTGATCGCGCTGGGCAGGATCATCGACCAGTAGCTGTCGCTCAGCCCGATGCCGGTGACCAGCAGATAGGTCGGGATGAGGCCGGCGCCGAAGAACATCGTCGCCATCAGCGTCATCAGCAGCGGCCGGTGGGCGTAAGAGTCGCGGCGGCTCAGCCCGTACGCGCACAGGATCGAGACCACCATGCTGACCGCGGTGCCGACGACGGTGAGGCCCACGCTCACGGCCGCCGCACGCGTCACCGCACCCCCGCTGAGGAGCTCCTTGTACGCGACGAAGGTGATGCTCCTGGGCCAGACGACCAGTCCGCCCGCGTCGTTGATGGCCTTGGTGTCGGAGAGGCTGGTGACGAGCACCACCCAGATCGGGACGATCACGACCGCGCAGATCGCGACGAGGCCGAAGCCCTTGAAGGCGAGGCCCGCCTTGGTGGGCTCCTCCTCCCACACCGGACGCGGCTCCGTCCGGAGGGCACGCTGGAGCGGGGTCTCCGCGCGCGGCGCGGGTCCGGCCGGGTCCTTCTCGAGTTCCAGGAGAGTTGTCATTTCTTGGAGTACACCCCCTGCTCGCCCAGCATGTGGGCGACCTTGTTGGCACCCAGCACCATGGCGACGCTGAACAGCCCCTTGAAGATGCCGGCGGCGGCCGCGTAGCCGAAGTCGCCGGTCTTGATGCCCGTCCACCAGATGTAGGTGTCGAGGATCTCGGACGCTCCGGCGCCGACCTGGTCGCGCTGGAGCAGGATCTGCTCGAAGTCGAGGTTGAGCGCGCTGCCGACCCGCAGGACGAGCAGGAGCGCGATGACCGGACGCAGCGCGGGCAGCGTGACGTGCCACATGCGGCGCCACCGGCCGGCGCCGTCCACGGCCGCGGCCTCGTACAGATCGGTGTTGACGGCGGCGAGCGCGGCGAGGAAGACGATCACACCCCAGCCCGCGTCCTTCCAGACCGCCTGGGCGGAGACCAGGAACTTGAAGAACCCTGGGTTGGTCATCAGGTCGAAGCCTTCGTGGCCGTGCTCGCGCAGCCACTGGGCGACCAGCCCGGCGCCGCCGAACATCTGCTGGAAGACGGTGACGACGAGCACCCAGGAGAAGAAGTGCGGCAGATAGACGACCGCCTGGACCCAGGCCCGCACCCGTGCGCTCATGATCGTGTTGACCAGCAGTGCGATGGCGATCGGGATGGGGAAGAACAGGACGAGCTGGGTGACGAAGATGACCAGGGTGTTGATGAGGACTTCCCAGAAGCGGTAGTCCTCGAAGATCCGGGTGAAGTTGTCGAAGCCGACGAAGGGACTGCCGGTGATGCCCAGGTCGTACACGTCGTAGTCCTGGAAGGCCACGATGTTCCCGAGCAGCGGGATGTAGTTGAAGATCAGCAGCAGGGCGATGGCCGGCAGGGTCATCAGCACCAGGGTGCGGTCGCGCCGCAGCCGTTGCCGCCAGGTGATGCCGCCCGCCTGCGGTCCGGATCCGGTCCCGGCCCTCGCCGGTCCGCTCCTCGGCGAACGGGTACGGCGGCTGCGGGTCGTCCGCGCCCCGCCCGCCCTTCCGACGCTGTCTTCCCTGCCGCTTTTTCCGTCTCCGTCACCGCCGCCGCCGGCCGGGGCGTCGGCCCCGTCGGCGGTGCGGTCCGGGTCGGTCGCGACCGTGGCCCGTGGCTTCACCGTGTGCTCCCCATGTCGTGCTCTCCGCCCTGGCCGCCGGGGGTCGTGCGCCCGGCGGCCCTCGTGCTGTCCTGCGTACGGCTGCTGTGCCTGGTACGCGTCAGTTGCCGGAGCCGTTCTTGTCGAGGATGTCCTGGTACCAGTCGCGCAGCTTGTCGCCGCCGCTCTTCTTCCAGGTATTGACGGCCTCGTCGATGTCGCTGACCTTCTTGCGCCCCCGGCGGATGTCCTTCTGGAGGTCGTCGAAGGGGGTGTACAGGGAGGCGTACCGCTGAGGTTCGACGACCTGCATGCCGAAGAAGAGCGGCTTCTTGATGTTCGGGGCCTGGCGCGCCATCCAGCCCGCGTAGTCCTTGGCCAGCTGCGGCTGGTCCGGGTAGGCGATGGAGGTCGGGGGCGAGGCGAGGAAGAGGAAGGTGGAGGGCTGCGCCTCCTGGACACCCTGCGGGGTGAAGGTCGGCGCACCGTCCTTCAGCGTGTAGTGGGTGCCCTTCACGCCGTAGTTGGTGAGCATGAACTCCTCGGTGCCGTACGGCGCCGCCGCGTAGTCGGCGATCGCGAGGAACTCCTCGATCTGCGCCTTGGAGAGCTTCTTGCTGAGGAAGGTGAAGATGCCGGCAGGGTCGTCCTGCCACAGGACCGGCTTGCCGCCGTCCTGGTTGAAGAAGTCCAGTGCCTGCATGTCGAACTTCGGGTTGGCGGTGGCCTGTTCGGTGACCATGCCCTTCCAGCCGCCGGTGCCGTCGTTGTACATGACCACGTGGCCGCTGGTGAAGCGGATCTTGGCGTCGGCGTCCTTGTTGGCCTCGGCGTCCGGGTGGACGTACCCGCCGTCGTGGAGCTTGCGGGCGAAGGCGAGTGCCTCGCGGTACTCCTTCGTCTCGATCTTGTGGACCAGCTTGCCGTTCTCCAGCTGCCAGTAGTGCGGCGCGTCGGGCAGCAGGCCGTAGATCTTCTGGATGCAGGTCCAGAGGTCGTCGAAGGCCCACACCTTCTTCTTGGGAGCGGTGTACTCCTTGCCGAAGGCCAGCAGGTCGTCCGCGCTGGCCGGCACGGGGCCGGAGCCGATCAGGTCCTTGCGGTAGAAGATCGCGTTGCCGATGACCGGCGTCGGCATGGGCAGGCCGCGCAGCTTGCCGCCGAAGACGGAGTACTGCCAGGCGCCCGTCGGGATGTTCGCCAGGTTCGGGTACTTCTTGACGGCGTCGCCCGCCAGGAAGGGGGACAGGTCCGCGAACTTGGCGCTGATCGCGTTGCGGATCTGGCCCACCATGTTCCAGCCCGGGATGGTCATGACGTCCGGGATGTCGGAACCGGCGAGGACCGCGCCGATCTTGTCCTGGTAGGTGTTGCCGTCCTGCGGGTCGAAGTCGAGCGTGGCGCCGACGGCCTTGTTCACGGCCGTGTAGTACGGGTTGTTCTTCTTCGGGACCGTTCCCCACAGCGGCGTCATGACCCGGAACTTCGAGCCCTTGCCGGGGACCGACTTCACCGAGACGACCAGCGGGTCGGGCAGCTTGGTGAAGCCGGGGCTCGAACCGTTGACGCTCGCGACATCGGGCTGGACCAGGTTCAGCGGGGCGTAGGACGGCACAACCTTCTTGAGGGCCTTGCCCGTTGTCGCGCCCTCCTTGCTCCCGGAACCGGAGCCGGAGCCGCCGCACGCGGCGAGCAGCGGTACCCCGCCGGCCACGGCGACGGCGGCGACCGCGCCCGTGGCGAGGAAGCTTCTCCGGCTCGGAGCCGTGGAGGAGGGGGAGGAATTCGGCGTCATTGCGTCAACCCTTCGAGGCGCACCAGGACGACACGTGGCGGGCGACCGCCGTTCGGTTCCTGTGTCTGAGGTGGGGCGTTGCTGGCTGGGCCGGTGTGACCGGCCCCAGGTGAAGCGGTTCAACAGCCGGGCGGCAGAACCTGTCGCCGTCCCGGGAAATCACGGGCGCCGGGCGCCCCATCGAAACTCTGTCGAAGCGCTTCGATGTTGCAGCGAGGTTAAGTGAAGGTCCCTTGCCGCACAAGAGTCCGTTTCGAGATTCCTCCGACCTGTTTCCGAACCGTTTCCCGGCGCAATGGGGGCGTGCGGCGTACGGAGGTCAGGTGCGAGGCCTTGACACGTGCGGGGTTGGCCACAGAGCATCGAAGCGCTTCGAAAGATCTTCCGAGGCTCCTCGGCCGCTCGCACGAGGCACTGGCACCGGAAAACCTCCCACCTCTCCAAGGGGACCCGCACGTGACGGAACAACCGCAGCCCTTCCGCGACCCGCAGCTGCCCTTCGCCAAGCGCGTCGACGATCTGCTTCAGCGGCTCACGCTCGACGAGCGCATCGCGATGCTGCACCAGTTCGCACCCGCGGTCGGCCGGCTCGGGCTCGGCGCCTTCCGGACCGGGCAGGAGGCCCTGCACGGCGTCGCCTGGATGGGGCCGGCGACGATGTTCCCGCAGGCCGTCGGGCTGGGCGCCACCTGGAACGGCGAACTGGTGCGCCGCGTCGGCGAGGCGGTCGGCAACGAGGTCCGCGCCAAGCGCGCCCAGGACGACCGCGTCGGCCTCAACGTCTGGGCCCCTACCGTGAATCTGCTGCGCCACCCGCTGTGGGGGCGCGGCGAGGAGGGGTACTCGGAGGACGCCGGACTGACCTCCGCCATCGCGGTCGCGTACACCCGGGGACTGCGCGGCGACCATCCGCTCTACTGGCGGACCGCCCCCGTCCTCAAGCACTGGCTCGCCCACAACAACGAGACCGACCGCGACACCGCCTCGTCCTCCGTCCGCCCGCGGGTCCTGCACGAGTACGACCTCAAGGCCTTCCGCGACGCCGTGCGGGCGGGCGCGGTGGCCGGGGTCATGCCGGCGTACAACCTGGTCAACGGGCGGCCCAACCACCTCTCGCCGCTCCTGTCCCAGCAGCTGCGCGCCTGGACCGACCGGTCCCTCGTGGTCTGCTCGGACGCCGGGGCGCCGTCCAACCTCGTCGACTCCGAGCACTACTTCGACACCCACGAGGAGGCCACGGCCGCCTCGCTGCGCGCGGGTGTCGACAGCTTCACCGACCACGGCCAGGACTCGTCCGTCATGACCGGCCGCGTCAAGGGCGCCCTGGAACGCGGACTCCTCGACGAGCACGACATCGACACCGCCGTCCGCCGGCTGCTCGAACTGCGCTTCTCGCTCGGCGAGTTCGACCCGGAGCTCGACCCGTACGCGGACACCGCCGACTTCGACACCGAGGAGCACCGGGCGCTCGCCCTGGAGGCCGCCGAGCAGGCCGTCGTACTGCTCAGGAACGAGGGCCTGCTGCCGCTCGACCCCGCAGCAGGCGAGACCGTCGCCGTCGTCGGACTCCTCGCGGACGCCTGCAAACTCGACTGGTACAGCGGCACGCTGATCCACCGCTCCACCCCGCTGGACGGCCTCCGGGAACGCTTCGGCGCGGAGCACGTCGTCTTCGAGGAGGGCACCGACCTGGTCCGGCTGAGGTGCGCGGACGGCTGGCTGCGGATTCCCGAGGCGGCGGCGGGCGCGGAACCGGTGCGCGGCGCGGAAGGCGCCCTCGACCCGGCGCTGCTCGCGGGCCGTACCGACCTGCCCCCGCTGACCTGCGGCGACACCCCGTCCGAGCTGGCGCTCGTCGACTGGGGCGACGGCGTGATCACCCTGCGGGAACCGGCCGGCCGCTATCTCTCGGTCGCCGAGGACGGGTACGTACGCGCCTCCGCGGACGAGCCGGGCGGCTGGATCGTCCAGGAGACGTTCCGTCTGGAGGCGGCGGAGGGGCATGCGGGCGGGCACCGCCTTCTGCACGTGGGAACGGGTAGGTATGTCTCTGTCGCCGCCGACGGCGTAAAGGTTGCCGCGCCGGGCGAAGAAGTTTCCGGCCCCGGCGAAGGAGCCTCCGGCTCGGTTCCGGCTGCCGGGACGGTCTTCGAGCTGGAGGTGACCCAGCGGGGCGAGGACGCCGTCTCCCGCGCCGCGGCCGCCGCCGACACGGTGATCGTGGTCGCCGGCAACGACCCGCACATCAACGGCCGCGAGACCGAGGACCGCACCACCCTCGACCTCCCGGCCCAGCAGGAACGCCTCTGGCGCGCCGCCCACGCCGCCAACCCGCGCACCGTGCTCGCGGTCACCTCCGCCTACCCGTACGCCCTCACCGACGCGGCGGCCACGCTCCCCGCCCTGCTGTGGACCGCGCACGGCGGCCAGTCCGCCGGAACCGCGCTCGCCCGCGTCCTGGCGGGCGACGTCTCCCCGGCCGGCCGGCTGCCGCAGACCTGGTACACCTCCGACGCGGAGCTGCCCGGCCTGCTGGACTACGACATCATCGGCTCCCGGCAGACGTACCTCTACTACGAGGGCACCCCGCTCTACCCGTTCGGCCACGGCCTCTCCTACAGCGAGTTCACCTACAGCTCCCTGACCGCCGACCGCGAGGGCGACCGGCTGAGCGTCTCGCTCACCGTCACCAACACCGGCACCGTCGCCGCCGACGAGGTCGCCCAGCTGTACGTACGGGCGGTGGCCCCGTCCGTCGTCCGGCCGCTGCGCCAGCTGGCCGGCCACCGCCGGCTGCACCTGGCACCCGGCGCCGCCGAGCGCGTGGACTTCACCGTCCCGGTCACCGAGCTCGGTCACTGGGACGTCGCGCACGGCCGCTGGACGGTCGAGCCCGGCGCGTACGAGATCCAGGCGGGCGCCTCCAGCACCGACATCAGGACCGTCGCCGTCGTCACCGTCGACGGCGAACCCTCCGGACCGCGGCCGGTCCTGGCCCGCGGTCTGGACGCGGCCGACTACGACGAGCAGCTGGGCACCGAGATCACCGACCGGACGAGGACGGACGGCGACGCCGTCACCGCCGTCGCGGAGAGCAACGAACTCCTCTACCGCCGCTGCGACTTCGCTGCCGGAGTGCGGGGGATCGAGGTGTCCGCCGCGGGGGAGGGGGAGGTCCTGGTCACCGTCGGCGGGACCACGGTCACCGTCCCCGTCGCCGCCACGTCCGGACCGTACGACCACCGCACCGTGCCGGCCGCGCTGAGCGCCCGTGGCACCGGCGATCTGCGCGTCACGCTGCGCGGCACGGTCCGCCTCGCCCGGATCGGCTTCACCGGGGACGACGAGTGAACCCGGCCGCTCCACGCACCCCTGTTCCCGTCCCGCCGGCTGCCCCCGGCAAGGAGTCCGCATGAAGTTCACCGACGGCTTCTGGCTCATGCGTGAGGGCGTACGCGCCTCCTACGCGACCGAGATCCGCGATCTGCGCGTCGGCGACGACCGGTTCACCGCCCACGCGGCGGTCAAGCGTGTCGCCGAGCGCGGCGACACCCTCAACACCCCGCTCATCACGGTCGACTGCTTCTCCCCGGCCGAGGGCGTCATCGGCGTGCGGGCCACCCATCACGCCGGACGGGTCCACCGCGGACCGGACTTCGCGCTGCCCGGCCTCGACCCGGCGGCCGCCGGGGCCCGCACCCGGCGGGACGGGGCGGTCACCGAACTCACCAGCGGCCCGCTGACCCTGCGCATGGACGGCGACGGACCCTGGGGCCTGAGCTTCCTCGACGCCGAGGGCCACCGGCTGACCGGCGTCGACGCCAAGGGCACCGCCTTCGCCACCACACCGGACGGCAGCCACCACATGGTCGCCCAACTCGCCCTGGACGTGGGCGAGAACGTCTACGGACTCGGCGAGCGCTTCACGCCGTACGTCAAGAACGGCCAGACCGTCGACATCTGGCAGGCCGACGGCGGCACCAGCAGTGAACTGGCCTACAAGAACATCCCGTTCTACCTCTCCTCGCGCGGCTACGGCGTCTTCGTCAACCATCCCGGCAAGGTCTCCTTCGAGATCGGCTCGGAGTCGGTCGGCCAGGTGCAGTTCAGCGTCGAGGACCAGTCGCTGGAGTACTACATCGTCGCCGGGCCGACGCCCAAGGAGGTGCTGGCCCGCTACACCGCACTGACCGGCCGCCCCGCCCTGCCGCCGGCCTGGTCGTTCGGACTGTGGCTCACCACGTCCTTCTGCACCTCGTACGACGAGGAGACCGTCACCTCCTTCGTCGACGGGATGGCCGAACGCGACATCCCGCTGTCCGTCTTCCACTTCGACTGCTTCTGGATGCGGGAGTACCAGTGGTCGGACTTCCTGTGGGACCCCGAGGTCTTCCCCGATCCGGAGGGCATGCTGGCCCGGCTCAAGGAACGCGGCCTGCGGATCAGCATGTGGATCAACCCGTACATCGCCCAGAAGTCCGCGCTCTTCGCCGAGGGCGCCGAACTGGGCCACCTGGTGCGCCGGCCCAATGGCGACATCTGGCAGTGGGACCTCTGGCAGCCGGGCATGGCCCTGGTCGACTTCACCAACCCCGCCGCGTGCGAGTGGTACAACAGCAAACTGCGGGTCCTGCTCGACCAGGGCGTCGACTGCTTCAAGACGGACTTCGGCGAGCGCATCCCCACGGACGTCGTCTGGCACGACGGCTCCGACCCGGAGCGGATGCACAACTACTACGCACAGATCTACAACCGCACGGTCTTCGAACTCCTGGAGAAGGAGCGCGGCCACGGCGAGGCGGTCCTCTTCGCCCGCTCGGCGACGGCGGGCGGCCAGCAGTACCCGGTGCACTGGGGCGGCGACTGCTTCGCCTCCTTCACCGCGATGGCCGAGTCACTGCGCGGCGGGCTCTCCCTCTCGCTGTCCGGCTTCGGCTTCTGGAGCCATGACATCGGCGGCTTCGAGGGCACCCCCGACCCGGCCGTCTTCAAGCGCTGGCTCGCCTTCGGCCTGATGTCCTCGCACAGCCGGCTGCACGGCAACGTGTCCTACCGGGTGCCGTGGGCGTTCGGCGAGGAGGCGGTGGACGTCGCCCGGAAGTTCACCCTGCTCAAGCACCGGCTGATGCCGTACCTGTACGGGGCGGCGGCCACCGCCCACCGCACCGGCATCCCGATGATGCGCCCCATGCTGCTGGAGTTCCCCGGGGACCCGACGACCCGGATGCTGGACCGCCAGTACATGCTCGGCCCCGACCTTCTGGTCGCGCCCGTCTTCACGGAGGACGGACAGGTCGAGTACTACGTCCCCGAGGGCACCTGGACGGTCCTGCTGACCGGCGAGACGGTCACCGGGCCGGTGTGGCGCCACGAGACCCACGGCTTCGACAGCCTGCCGGTCCTGGTGCGCCCCGGCGCGGTGCTCCCCTGGGGCGCGGACGACCAGCGCCCCGACAGCGACTGGCTGGACGGGCTCACGCTGCGCGTCTTCGGCGCCGGCGACGACAGCCGGCCGGTCGTGGTGCCGGACCTGACGGGCGAGACCGCCGCCGTGTTCCGGATCGTCCGGGACGGGGAGAGCCTGACCGTCACCGCCGAGGGCACGGACCGCCCGTACCGCGTGGTCGCGGAGACGACGGGAGCCACGGGGGAGGGAACGGGCACGGTGACGCTTTAGCGCGTCGCCCTGGCGGGGACCCACGGCCGCTGGCGGCTCCGGGTCCCCGCCTCCGCGGGGTCAGTGCGTCGCGCGGGCCAGGGCCCGGTCCGCCGCGCCCCGCGAGGTGTGCCACAGCGTGGTCACCGGCTCCCACACCCGGATGCCCCGGTCCATGCCCACGGCGGCCGCGCCGAACGTGACCCCGTAGTGCGCGGGGTCCGCCGCCACCGACAGGCTGCGGACGACGTGTCCGTGACGGGTGCCCCGCTCCGCCGTGCGGACGGCGGCGTACCCGCGCTCGCCCGGCGAGAGCACGTACGAGCCGCTGGTGGCGGGCGGGACCGGCTGGGCCGAGCCGTCGAGACCCCGGAACGTGATCGTCGGGATGCGGTCCACGACGCAGGTGCGGCCGCCCCGGTTGGTGACGGCGATGCGCGCCACGTTGTGCTGCCCGCCGGGCGATGCGGAGATCCTGAGGGCCTTCTCCTGGCAGTGGGCCGGGCGGCCCGACGGCCCGTGGGTGGCCGCGCCGGCCGTGGCCGACGCCCCGGTGGCGGTCAGGGCCAGGGCGGCCGCCGCGGTGAGGGCGGCGGTGAGAGCGGAACTCGGACGCATGATGTGTCTCCCCTGGATCGGCATGGATCGACAGCGTGTGGTCGTGGCCCGGGGGCCACGGTGGCCGCTACGGCCGACACGCACATTCTGAACGGTATGCCCGGTTCATGGCGATAGATCGGACATATCGGTTCAGCATCTGTGTCGCCCGGTGCCCGCCTGCTCGGCCGCCGCCCGGCCCTAGCGCGCCCGGACCGTGGCCATCACCTCGCGGTCGGGCTGGAGCGTCAGGGTCGGCACCGGGTTGACCGTGCCCGGATCGACGTCCAGGTCGAAGCGCCGCGCGAGCACCGCCAGGATCAGCACCGCCTCGACCATCGCGAACCGGGTGCCCAGGCAGACCCGCGGGCCGCCGCCGAACGGGAACCAGGCGTACTCCGCGATCTCGTCGCCCGTCTCCGGGTCCCAGCGCTCGGGGCGGAACTCCTCCGGCTCCGGGAACCACCGCTCGTCCCGGTGGGTGGCCCACTGGCTGCTCCACACCCTGGTGCCCTCCGGGATCGGCAGCCCGCCGATCCGGGCGCCCTCCTTCGCGACCCCGGTGACCAGCCAGATCGTCGGGTAGAGCCGCAGCGTCTCCTTGACCACCGCCTGGGTGTACGGGAGCTGTGCGTAGTCGTCGAAGCCCGGCTCGCGGTCGCCGAGCACCCGGTCCAGCTCCTCGGAGAGCGCCGCCCGCGCCCCGGGGTTGCGGGACAGGAGGTACCAGGCCCACACCAGCGTCGAACTCGTCGTCTCGTGGCCGCCGATGTAGAGGGTGACGGTCTCGTCGCGGATCTCCCGGTCGTCGAGCTTCGCCCCGGTCTCGTCGACGGCGGTGAGGAGCCGGCTCAGCAGGTCGGGGCGGTCGTCCGTGCCCTCGCGGTGCCGGGCGACCACCCGGCCCACCTCGGCGTCGATGACCGCGGCGGCCTTCTTGATCCTGGCCCGGCCCGGGGTCGGGACCCAGTCCGGCAGCAGTGCGCCGATCCCCGCGAACTCCTTGCCGATCTCCGCCTGCGCCACATCCATCGCCCGGCCCATCGCCTCGGCGTCGGCGGGGGTGTCGACGCCGAAGATGGTGCGGACGGCGATCTTCTGTGTCAGCGCCGCCATCTCCCGCTTGATGTCGATGCGCCGGCCGCCCGACCAGGTGTCCGCGAGCTCCACCGTGCTGCCCGCCATGGTCGCCGCGTACGACCGGACCTGCTTGGGGCGCACCGACGGCTGCACGAGCGAGCGCTTGCGCCGCCAGTCGGCCCCGCGCGCGACCACTACTCCGTTGCCCATCACGGTACGGAAGGCGATGCCGAGCGCGGGCTGGTCGAAGGTGCGTTCCGTCTCGGTGAGCAGTTCGCCTATGCACTCCGGATCGGCTATGAACACGCATGAGTTGGGGCCGAAACGCCACTGGACCAGGTCTCCGTGGCCGCGCAGCCGCTCGAAGAACGCGAGGGGGTTCTTGCCGAACTGCGGCATGTTCCCGAGGAAGGGCAGCCCCTTGGGGCCCGGGACGATCCTGTGGCCGCGCGGTCCGGCATCGACGGCCGGGCCGGTCTCCGTGGACATGAAAGGTCTCCGCTCTGAATGTCCGGCCGGGCTGGGTCGCGCGTCACCGGCCTTGTGGAGTACGTGAGTTGTCGAGAGTAGCCCGGACATGTCGCGGATGGCGCCGCCGCCCCGAGGCGTGATCGGCAAGGCGGATCCGGCCCGTCGGCGCCCCTAAATGTCGATCCCATTTGCCTAAAGGTATTAGGCAAATGCATGATGGGTGATGCCGAGAACGAGGAGAAGCCGATGGTGCGTGCAGGACTGACCCCGGACCGCCTGGCGCAGGCCGGTGCGGAGCTGGCCGACGAGGTCGGCTTCGAGCAGGTGACCGTGTCGGCGCTCGCCCGCAGGTTCGACGTCAAGGTCGCCAGCCTCTACTCGCACCTGAGGAACTCCCACGACCTGAGGACGAGGATCGCGCTGCTCGCGCTGGAGGAGCTCGCCGACCGGGGTGCCGCCGCACTGGCCGGCCGGGCCGGCAAGGACGCCCTGAGCGCCTTCGCGAACGTCTACCGCGACTACGCCCGGGAATACCCCGGCCGCTATGCCGCGGCACAGTTCAGGCTCGACCCGGAGACGGCCGTCGCCAGCGCCGGGGTCCGACACGCGCAGATGACGCGCGCGATCCTGCGCGGCTACGACCTGACCGAACCGGACCAGACGCACGCGGTCCGGCTGCTGGGCAGCGTCTTCCACGGCTACGTCAGCCTGGAACTGCAGGGCGGGTTCAGCCACAGCGCCCCCGACTCGCAGGAGTCCTGGACGCGCGTCGTGGACGCCCTCGACGCCCTGCTGCGCAACTGGCCGGCCCCCTGACCTCCCGTACCGCCCCGGCGCCACCGCCGCGACCTCACCCCCACCGAGCAACAGGCAGAGACACATGGACACCGGAACCGAACTGATCACCACACCCCTCACCGCCGGCCTCCTGCGCGGCGCCCTCGACCTGGAGCGGACCGAGCACGGCCTGCGCCCGCACCGGCTGCCCGCCCGTGCCCGCGCCCAGTACCCCGACGGCCAGGTGGCCATGACGGAGGCCCAGCCCTCCGGCGTACGGCTGGTGTTCCGCACCCGGGCCGGTGTCATCGAGCTGGACGCGCTGCGGACCAAGACGGAGTACACCGGCGCACCGTCCCGCCCCGACGGTGTCTACGACCTCGTCGTCGACGGACGTCTCGCCGCCCAGGCCGACGCGAGCGGAGGCCACGTCCTCACGGTCGACATGACCACCGGCTCCGTCGACTTCCGGCCCGGCCCGGTGGGCACCGTCCGGTTCGACGGTCTGGGCGATGAGGACAAGGACGTCGAGCTCTGGCTGCCGTACAACGAGGGCACCGAACTCGTCGCGCTGCGCACCGACGCCCCGGTCGAGCCCGCCCCGGACCGGGGGCGCCGGACCTGGCTGCACCACGGCAGCTCGATCAGCCACGGTTCGAACGCGGCGAGCGCCACCACCACCTGGCCCGCCCTCGCCGCCTCCCTCGGCGGAGTGGAGCTGATCAACCTGGGCCTGGGCGGCGGCGCGCTGCTCGACCCGTTCACCGCCCGCGCGATGCGTGACACCCCCGCGGACCTGATCAGCGTCAAGATCGGCATCAACGTCGTCAACAGCGACCTGATGCGGCTGCGCGCCTTCACCCCGGCCGTGCACGGATTCCTCGACACCCTGCGCGAGGGCCACCCCGACACCCCGCTCCTGGTCGTCTCGCCGATCCTGTGCCCCATCCACGAGGACACCCCGGGCCCCAGCGCGCCCGACTTCTCCGGCCTCGCCGAGGGAAAGCTCAGCTTCCGTGCCATGGGCGACCCGGCGGAGCGCGCGGCCGGGAAGCTGACGCTCCAGGTCATCCGGGAGGAACTGGACCGGGTGGTGCGGCAGCGCGCCGCCGACGACCCGCACCTGTACTACCTCGACGGCCGCGGTCTCTACGGCGAGCAGGACGTCGCGGAACTGCCCCTGCCGGACGCGCTCCACCCGGACGCGGCGACCCACCGCCGCATGGGCGAGCGCTTCGCCGGCCAGGTCTTCAGCGGCGACGGGCCTTTCGCCGCTGACGGCGTCTGAGAGCAGAGACCCGGAAAACCAGGAGGAGTTCACCGTCGCCCGATGGCAGGATCCGGCCATGGACACCGACCGCGGCACAGGCACCGACCCCCTCATGGCACGGGCCCGTCTCCTGTGGGAGTCACTGGCCGGAGTGCCGGTCTCGTTCGCGTCCCGCGGCGGTCCGACGGTGGTCACGGCGCCCGCGTCGGCCCTGGCCCCGCCGGGCTGGGTGGGCACCGTGCTGCTGGGGGACGCGGCCGTCGTCACCGCGCCCTCCGACGGCGTGGCGCACACGGTCCGCCGGGCCCTGACGGGTGTCGCGACGCCCTCGCTCACCGACCCCGGTGCGGTGGCCGGGGTCCTGCCGGTCGCCGAGGTGCTCGGCCCCGCCACCCTCGCCTACCTGTCCGGCGACGCCTTCCGCCCGTCGCCACCGGGAGCCGGCGCGACCGACCGCCTGCCCCCGGGCCACGGAGACCTCGTGCGGCTGCTCGCCTCGGTGAGCGAGGAGGACGCGGGGGAGTGCGGGCTGGACGAGATCACCTCCCCGGCGTTCGCCGTACGGGACGGGGACACGGTCGTCGCGGCCGCGGGATACCGGGACTGGCCGCACGGCACGGCGCACCTGTGCGTCCTGACCGCCCCTCATGCGCGGGGCCGCGGTCTGGCCCGCCGGGTGGCCTCCGCAGCGACCGCGCACGCCCTCGCCGCCGGGCGGCTGCCGCAGTGGCGCGCGAGGCCGGCCGCGTCGCGCCGGGTGGCCGGGGCCCTGGGCTTCCGGGAGCTGGGCAGCCAGCTGAGCGTGCGCGGGGTTCAGAGTCCGACGATCAGCTGAATGCAGACGATCTTCACGAGGATGGCGAGCGCGAACAGCGTCGAGTAGCCGTTGTTGACGCGGCTGTCCGTGACCCGGCTGTTGGCGTACGCGGTGATCGCGGGGTTGCCGACGTACCCCGACAGCAGGCCCATCGTCCGCTCCCTGCTCTGCCCGAGCGCCTTCGCGACCAGCACCATCAGCGTGTAGCTGACCACCGCGCCGATCACCAGCACGGCCACCAGCTTCAGACCGAACAGCGAGAACGCGTTCTGGCGGAAGGAGTAGCCGGAGGTGAGGCCGACGACCGCGAGGAAGAGCAGCAGACCGATCTGGCGCAGAGTGAGGTTGGCCCGGGTCGGCAGGGTCCACACCAGCGGGCCGGTGCGCCGTCGCCAGCCCAGGACCATGCCCATCACCAGCGGTCCGGCGCCCGTGCCGAGCGCCAGGGTGGTGGAGCCGAAGGTGACCGAGGGGATGGCGATCAGGAAGCCGAGCGTGAGTCCGAGCCCCAGGCTCACCGCGCTCACCTCGCTGACCTTCGTCTCCGTGTCGCCGAGATACGTGGAGACCTCGGTGATCCGTTCGCGCGGCATCACCACACGCACCCGGTCGTCCAGTTGGAGCACCAGGTCGTCGTGGGCGAGCATGTCGACGTCGCCGCGGCGGACCCGGCTGACGGCGGCCCCGTACCGGGGGCCGAGACCGAGTTCGGCGACGGTGTGGCCGGCGAGCTCGGGGTTGGTGAGCAGGACCCGGCGGTAGTCGACCGTGCGGCGGTTGTCGAGGAGGTGGACCGGCGCGGTCGAGCCCAGCCGCTCGGTCGCGACGCGTACGTCGTCCTCGCCGCCCACCAGAACGATGAGGTCACCGGGGCGCAGCCGGTCCAGGCCGTGCGCCACCTGGACGTCGCCGCCCTCGGGGCGGTACTCGCTGGCCAGCACCCGGTGGTCCGCGACGCCCGGTACCGCGTTCCACTCCGTGTCGTGGTCCACCTGGACCGTACGGGTGACGAGCACGGGCGGCAGTCCGGAGCCGGGGTCCCGGCGTGCCGCCCAGTGGCGGCGGGCCGCGATCGCGGAGATGAACAGGATGGTGATGACGACGGCGAGCGGATAGCCGATCGCGTACCCCACGGCGGGCTGCGTCGGATCGGCGGAGGCCTCCTGCGCGGCGGCCAGACCGGGTGTCGTCGTCCCGATCCCGGCGTACCCGCCGGCCAGGAACGGTCCGCTGATGCCGAACGCGCTGTGGCCCACGTACCCGACCACGACCGCGGTGAGCGCGAGCGCCACCACCGCACCGGCCATCACCGGCAGCTGGCTGCGCAGTTCGCGGAAGAACGCGGGCCCCGACTCCAGGCCCACGGTGTACACGTACAGCGCCAGGCCCAGGGCCGAAACACCGGTGGGCACGGCGGGCGCGATGTCCTTGTCGAGCGCGCCGACCAGCAGGCCGACGAACAGGACACCGGCCGCACCGAGTTTCACCGGGCCGAACCGGACCATTCCGAGCAGGGCGCCGACGGTGATGACGGCGAACACGGCCACCCAGGGATTGTCCGCGAAGAACTGCCACACGGGGTGGGCCTCCCGTAGCGAGGAGCGAGGCGATCCTGACGGGGCCATGATCTTCGAGGTGCCGGGAGGCTGCCACTCAGGACCGTCCGGCCGAGCGCCCGCACCGCCGGGCGGGCCGGTCGCCCGGCCCGCCCGACGGTTTCGTGCCGTCAGACGCCGGACGGGACCCGGGACGGGCGGCCGCGGCCACGCGTCAGGGAGTAGCCGAAGACGGCCGCGAGCGCGCCCAGCACGCCGCCGCCGACGGTCCACAGCCAGCGGTCGGTCCACCAGCCGGAGGACCAGCCGTCCTCGGGCTCGGTGCCGAGCGCGACCGGAGCGGCCGACGCGTCGGCCGAGGCCGGCTCGGCCGAGGACACTCCGGGAACCAGCGGCTGGGAGAGGGTGCCGTCGACGTCCGAGGCACCTCCCTTGTCGGCCGACGTGACCGCGACCTCGGTGCTCACCGGCAGTCCGAGATCCGCCGACGGCAGGTCCACGACCGTGAGGCGGACGTAGTAGCTGCCGGGCAGCGGGTCGTCGGCCCACGGTTCGGACCAGGCCCGGACTGTCCGCAGGACGCAGGTCAGCTCGACCGCGCCGGCGTCGGCCGCGACCTTGCCGGTCTGCTTCCCGTACATGCAGGCCTGACGGCGGCGCAGTCCGTCGTACACGTCGACCTGCCAGGTCGAGGCGCCGTGCCGGGTGGCGGACTCGGGCAGGGTGACCTTCGCCCTGACCGTGGCCCGCTGACCGGCGTCGGCCGGGAAGACCCAGTACAGGTAGTCGCCGGTGGAGGCGCCCGCGGTGGCGGTCTGGCCCTGTTGGAGCGCCGTGGCGGTACGGAAGGTGGTGCCCGCCTCCGTGGGGCCGGAGCCCTCGGCGGAGGCGCTCGGGTCCGGGCTCGGCGACGGGTCGTCGGCGACGGCGGCACCCGCCCCGGTCAGCAGTGCGAAACCGGTCAGCAGCGTGCCCGCGAGCACGCGTCTCGTACGGAACATCAGCTGGTCCTCCAGACGGCGACGCGCCAGCGCGAGATCCAGCCGGTCAGCAGACCCGCGATCAGTCCGGTCAGGACGAGCACGCCCAGCAGCCACCAGCCGTGGCCGAGGCCGAACGCGGCGGCGTCGGCCGCCTCGTCGGGGCCGTCCACCAGGTCGACGGTCAGCTCGACCGGCATGCCGGGAGCGGTCTTCACCGAGGCGGGCGCGGAGAAGGAGTGGGAGACCTGGAGGCAGACGGTCTCGGCGGCCGGCTTCTCGTCGCCGTCCGTGTCCTGTTCGGGCTTCGGATAGCGCAGCCCGGACGAGATCGCGTCGGTGCGTCCGGTGCCGGACTCCGAACCCCGGACGATCTCCCGGCCGTGCACGGTCACCGCGCGCAGCAGTGTGCCGTAGTCGTTGTTGACGGCCCGGTCGGCGAACACGCTGACGGAGGCGCGCAGTTCCTGGCCGGGCAGCACGTCGACCCGGTACCAGCGGTGCTCGCCGAACTTCGACCGGTCGGTGTAGAGACCGGGCTGCAGCTGCGGGGCGCCGGTGCAGCTGTCCGCACCCTTCGTCGCGACCGGGGTGACGACGGGCTCGGCCGCGCGGTCCACCAACTGCTTGACACGGCCCGAGAGTTCGTCGGTGTGCTGGACGGCGGTGTAGGTGCCGCCGGTGGCCTCCGCGATGCAGGTGAGCTGCTGACGGATCTTCGCGTTCGGCACCAGGCCGAGGGTGTCGATGACCAGGTGGATGCCGCGGGCCGCGATGTCCCGGGCGACCTCGCACGGGTCGAGCGGACCGCAGGTGTCCTCGCCGTCGCTGATCAGCACGATCCGGCGGGTGGAGTCGCCGCCCTCCAGATCGTCGGCGGCGCCCAGCAGGGCCGGGCCGATCGGGGTCCAGCCGGTGGGGGCGAGGGTGGCGACCGCGGTCTTGGCCTCGGTGCGGTCCAGCGGGCCGACCGGGTACAGCTGCCTGGTGTCCTTGCAGCCGACCTTCCGGTCGTCGCCCGGGTAGTCGGCGCCGAGGGTGCGGATGCCGAGCTGCACCTGCTCGGGCACCGCGTCCAGGACCTCGTTGAACGCCTGCTTGGCCGCGGTCATCCGGGACTGGCCGTCGATGTCGCGGGTCCGCATGGAGCCACTGACGTCGAGCACCAGCTCGACCTTGGGGGAGGCTTTGGCGGGGGGTTCATCGGCCGCGGCGGGGAGCGCCGCGCCGAGCCCGGCGGTCAGGGTGGCGAGCAGGATGCCCACCCCGACCGTCAGCCTTCTTCTTATGATCATCGCCGGATAGTAGTGAACATCAGTTCGCTATCCAAAACGGCTGGTGACCGCCGCACGCGCTTGTGCGCGGCGTGCGACGGGACATGACTGCCGGTCAGCTCGACCGGGCCGCTCCCAGCAGGGGGCCGGCCGCCCGCTCCAGTACGGAACCGACCCGGTCCCAGGTCGTCAGATCCCGTTCCACCGCCGCCAGGCGGACGTCATCGCCGGTGTCCCAGCCGGTGGCGATCGCGACCGGATCCGCGCCCGTGGCCGCCGCGGCGGCGAGCGCGGCCGCGCCGAGTGCGACCAGTTCGCCGCTCGCGGGCACCGTCACCGGCCGTCCGGAGAGGCGGCGCACGGTCTCCACCCACACCCTCCCCTGGGCGCCGCCGCCGATCAGCCGCAGCGGGCGGGCCGCCACCTCGGGGTCGTCGGGGTCCAGCCCACAGGCCCGCAGCAGTTCGTCGAGCGCGCGGAGCACGGTGACGACGGCCCCCTCGTAGGCGGCGCCGAGGAGCTGCTGCGGGGTGGTGTCGTGGCGCAGGCCGGTGAGGAGTCCGGCGGCGGTGGGCAGGTCGGGGGTGCGTTCGCCGTCCAGGTAGGGGAGGAGTACGGCTTCGCCGCCGGGGGCCGCGTCATCGCGGTCCAGGCCGAGCAGGGCGGCCACCTTGTCCACGGCGAGCGTGCAGTTGAGGGTGCAGCCCAGCGGCAGGTATGTACCGTCCGCCGCCGCGAACCCGGCGAGTGCGGGCGAGGCGGGGCGGGCCCGGGAGGCGGTGAAGACCGTGCCCGATGTGCCCAGGCTGAGGACGGGGTGGTCGAGGAGGCCGGCGCCGCCGAGCCCGAGGCCGACGGCGGCGCTCATGTTGTCGCCGGTGCCGGCCGCGACCGCGATGCCCGCGGCCAGCCCGAGTTCCCCTGCCGCCTGCGCGGTGAGTGAACCGACGCGGGCGGCACCGCTCGACGCCACTTCCGGAAGCATCGCCGGGTCGATGGCGAGCAGGGCCAGCAGCTCGGGGTCGTAGGCGCCGGTCGCGGTGGAGTACCAGCAGGTGCCGGACGCGTCGCCGGGGTCGGTGACGGCCCTGCCGGAGAGGCGCTCGGTGAGGAAGTCGTGGGGGAGCCGGATCGCGGCGGCCGCGGCGGCGGTCTCCGGCTCGTTCTCCCGCAGCCACTGCCACTTCGACGCGGTCATCGAGGCCACGGGCACCGAACCGGTGCGCGCGGTCCAGGCGTCGGCCCCGCCCAGTGCCTCGGTCAGCGCGGCGGCCTGCGGCGCGGAACGGGTGTCGTTCCACAGGAGGGCCGGGCGCAGTGGGCGGCCCGCGCCGTCGAGGACGACCAGTCCGTGCTGCTGCCCGGCCACGGCGATCCCGATGACGTCGGAAGCGGCGGCGCCGGATTCCTTCAGCCCTGCGGCCACCGCGTCGCGCAGCGCCTGCCACCACACCTCCGGATCGCTCTCACGGGCCCCGCCCTCGCCGGTGACGACGTGCGGGGCCCGGCCGACGGCGAGCAGCCGGCCGGTTGCGGTGTCGACGAACGCCGCCTTGGTGGACTGGGTGGAGCTGTCCACACCGATGACGACCGAGTGCGTCGGCATGGCTGACCTCATTCTCTGGTTGACGGGGATTTGATCGTACGAAAAACAAATTACGCGATCGCGCACGCCCCGAACAGGGCTGGACCGGGCCCGCTCCGGATTTCCCGGGACGGGGGGTTACGTCGCGAGGGTGGTCCGTGCATGATTAGTCATGACAGTGAACAAATCGTGGTTCGGCCGCTCGACCGGCTGCGGACCCATGGCACCGAAGGCGGCTGGACCATGACGGAACGCTTCACGCCCACCCCGCAGGACAAGTTCACCTTCGGCCTGTGGACCGTGGGCTGGCAGGGCCGGGACCCGTTCGGTGACGCGACCCGGGCGGCGATCGACCCGGTCGACTCCGTCCAGCGCCTCGCGGAGCTGGGGGCGTACGGCGTGACCTTCCACGACGACGACCTGATCCCGTTCGGCTCCACGGACGCCGAGCGCGAGGGCATCGTGAAGCGGTTCCGCCAGTCGCTGGACGCGGCCGGGCTCGTGGTCCCGATGGCCACGACGAACCTCTTCACCCACCCCGTCTTCAAGGACGGCGCCTTCACCTCCAACGACCGCGACGTCCGCCGTTACGCGCTGCGCAAGGTCATCCGCAACATCGACCTCGCCGTCGAGCTCGGCGCCACCACCTACGTGGCCTGGGGCGGCCGCGAGGGCTCCGAGTCGGGCGCGGCCAAGGACATCCGCGTCGCGCTCGACCGCATGAAGGAGGCCTTCGACCTGCTGGGCGACTACGTCACCGAACAGGGCTACGATCTCCGGTTCGCCATCGAGCCCAAGCCGAACGAGCCGCGCGGCGACATCCTGCTCCCCACCATCGGCCACGCCCTCGCCTTCATCGAGCGCCTGGAGCGCCCGGAGATGGTGGGCGTCAACCCGGAGACGGGCCACGAGCAGATGGCCGGGCTGAACTTCCCGCACGGCATCGCACAGGCCATCTGGGCGGGCAAGCTCTTCCACATCGACCTCAACGGCCAGTCCGGCATCAAGTACGACCAGGACCTCCGCTTCGGCGCCGGCGACCTGCGCCAGGCCTTCTGGCTCGTCGACCTGCTGGAGACGGCCGGCTACGAGGGCCCGCGCCACTTCGACTTCAAGCCGCCGCGGACCGAGGACTACGACGGCGTCTGGGCCTCGGCCGCGGGCTGCATGCGCAACTACCTGATCCTCAAGGAGCGCGCCGCCGCATTCCGCGCCGACCCGGCGGTGCAGGAGGCGCTGCGCGCGTCCCGGCTCGACGAGCTGGCGCAGCGCACCGCCGAGGACGGCGTGGCGGGCCTGCTCGCCGACCGCTCGGCCTACGAGGACTTCGACGTGACCGCGGCGGCCGAGCGCGGCATGGCGTTCGAGGCCCTGGACCAGCTGGCGATGGACCACCTGCTCGGCGTCCGCTGACGCCGCCGGCCGCACCGCGGCGGTGACACGAGGGGGACGGACGCACCGTGCGTCCGTCCCCCTCCGTCGTTCACGCCCCGGGTCCGCCGGGGCCGTCCGCTCAGGCCGGTGTCCGCCCCGCGTACGCCACCGGGTCGGCCAGCACATCCGTCATCACCAGCGCCGCCGCACCCCGTGCCGCGTCGCCGGCGACGGACGAGGCCCGCAGCCGGCCGCCGCCCGGGGTCCACAGCCCCGACACCACCCGGTCCGTCAGCTCCTCGTCGGCGGGCGGCGCCAGCCACGGCATCAGATTCCGGTAGATCCCGCCGAGCACCACCGCGTCCGGGTCCAGCAGGTTCACCGCCCCCGACAGCACCCGCCCCAGCATCCGCCCCGCGTCGGCGACCGCGGCCACCGCCCGCTCGTCCCCGGCCCGGGTGCGCCGCTCCAGTTCCTCGACCCCGGTCCCGCTGCCGCTCTCCTCGATCCCCGCCGACCGCAGCAGCGCCGCCTGTCCCGCGTACTGCTCCAGGCAGCCGCGCGACCCGCACCGGCACTGCGGCCCCTCGGAGTCCACCACCACGTGCCCGATCTCCCCGGCGAAACCGTGCGCGCCGCGCAGCAGTTCCCCGTTGATCACCAGGGCACCGCCGACACCGATCTCACCGGTCAGATAGAGGAAGGTCCGGATCCGGCCAAGACCGCCGAACCAGAGCTCGGCCAGCGCCGCCAGATTCGCCTCGTTCTCCGAACTCACCGTCAGCGCCCCGTGGCCCGGGCGCTCGGCGGCCAGTGCGGCGGCGAACAGCTCCTCGGCCGGCACCTGGTTCCAGCCCAGGTTCGGCGCCTGCCGCACCGAGCCGCCGGAGACCAGACCGGGCAGGGCCAGGGCCACCCCGACCGGGAACAGCTCCTGCTCGCGCGCCGACTCCAGGGTGCGCGCGGCGATCCTGGCCGCCCTGGCCAGTACCTCGGCGGGCGGCGCGCCCCGGTTGTCGAGGTGCTCGGTGAGCCGGACGCGGCCGGTTCCGGCCAGGTCGACGACGCACACCGAGACGTAGTCGATGTTGACCTCGACACCGAGGCCCGCCGGACCGGTGCGGGCCGTCTTCAGCGCGGTCCCCGGCCGGCCCGCCTGCCCGCTGAACGTCTTGCCGGACTCGGTGAGGAACCCGCTGTCGATCAGCTGCTCGACGAGCGAGGACACGGCGGCCCGGGTCAGTCCCACCCGCGCGGCGACCCCGGCCCGGGTCGCCTCGCCCTCGCCCTCGTCACGGACGGCCCGCAGCACGAGGCTGAGGTTGCTGCGCCGGACGGTGTCCTTGTCGGCCTTGGGCCCCAGCGGCGTGAGGTTGCTCTTCATATCGGTCCCGAGCCTATGCGATTCCGTACGCGCGTACGGTCCCGATGCGGCAGGACCGGGGCCGGGTCCTCGGATGCGGCCCGGCCCCGGCCACCGCTCAGTCGGTGGCGCCGCGCTCCTTGAGCATGTCCGCCATGAGCGCGATCTCCGACCGCTGGCCCAGCACCATGCCCGAGGCCAGATTCCGGATCTCCTCGGTGCCCGCCGCGTCGGCGGCCGCCTGCGCCATCTCCGCCCCGGCCCGGTGGTGCGCGGTCATCAGTCTCAGGAACCGCACCTCGGCGTCCCGGCCCTTCGCCGCACGCAGCGCGTCGAGCTCCGCGTCGGTCGCCATGCCGGGCATCAGCGCCCCGTCACCGCGCGAGGTGAAGGCGTGCCCCATCCAGGCCATGGGCGGACCGGGGGAGCTCTTCGACCGGCCCCAGGTCTCCAGCCAGCCCAGCATCATGCCGCGCTGGTTGGCCTGGGTGTTGATGATGTCGTACGCCAGCCGGCGCACCGCCACGTCCGCGGTGCGGTCCCGGACGACGAACGCCATCTCGACCGCCTGCTGATGGTGGACGGCCATGTCGCGCGCGAACCCGACATCGGCCGAGGTCTCGGCGGGGGCGGACGTGGACGACGCGGCGCCGGTGTCCGAGGGGGAGGAGGACGAGGGCCGCGCCAGCATCAGCACGACCAGGCCGGCCGCCACCAGCAGGACCGCGCCGCCGGCCAGCACCATCGGCCGCGACGTACGGGCCGAGGGCGTCGCCCGACCGCCCTGAGCCGCCTGGCTTGCCTGGCTCACTTGGCGATCCCGCCCGAGCAGGCGGCACCCGGCTCCGGCGTCTGCGGACCCTGGACGTACTTCGTGAAGAACTGCGCGACGCGGGCGTCGGACGCGCTCTTGACGGCCAGCTGCTTGCCCCAGGCGCTGAGCATCAGCGGGGAGCCCTGGTCCTCCAGCGGGCTCATCAGGGAGTACGGGGTGGCCGAGACCTTGTCCTGGAGCTTCTTCACGTCGGCCGCGCTCGCCTTGCTCGTGTACGTGACCCAGACGGCGCCGTGCTCCAGCGAGTGGACGGCGTTCTCCTTCGGTATCTCCTTGCTGTAGACGTCGGCGTCGCAGTTCATCCACACCGGGTTGTGGTCGCCGCCGACCGGCGGGTTCATCGGGTAGTCGACCTTCTTCTCGACGTGGTTCTGCGTGAGCTTGTCCCAGCTCTTCTCGCCCTCGACGGGCGAGGCCTTGGCGGCCGTCTCGGCCTTGTCCTGCTCGTCGGCCGCGTTCATCAGATAGCCGCCGCCGGCGACGAGACCCGCGACGACGAGCACGGCCGCGCCGATCGTGATGACGCGGCTGCGGCGCTCGCGGGCCCGCTCCTGGCGGCGGGCCTCCTCCAGCTTGGCGCGGCGGGCGTTGGCAGGGGTGTTCTGCTTCTTGGCGGAAGCCATGACGGGTCCTCGGTTTCGGTGGAACGGACGGGTTGCGGGCATGCGGGAGCGTCCCGGGTGGTCCGGGACGTGCGCGGCTGCTAGATCCGTTGAACCTGGAGGAGGAGATGGTCGACGTCGGCCACGGTGTCGTTGGACGGGCCGCGGATGACGGCTCCGCCGGTGAGCGGGGCCGCGGGCAGCGTCGCGGCGGCCGAGGGCGGCGAGGCGGGGGCGGGCTGTCCGGGCAGCAGGACCGGGGCCGAGTGCTCCGAGGCGCCGTGGCAGGAACTCCCCGACCCGCGGTCGTCGGGGGCGACGGCCACCACGGCCCGTACCGCGGACGCCGGGGCGGCGGGGGTGATCCGGGGAGCCGTCGCGGCGGCGGCCGCCGCGTGGTGCGCGGAGGCCGGCCGGCCGGACGTCAGCGGGCAGCACACCACCATGGCGACGAGGACGAACACCCAGCCGAGCACCACCGGCACGCGGATGCTCCGCCGCCGGTCGGGGTGCTCGCTCAGCCAGTTCACCCCGGCATCGTACTGGTCTGTGAACTTTCAATGAGTGCCGGACCGGCAGGAACGCCGGCGGTGAAGCTGTGGATCCCGGGGGAAAGGGTTCCGCCGCGGGCGCGCCGGGATAGTGTGCCCCGGTGACAACGCACTCGAACGTATCTGCGGGCTGGTATCCGGATCCGCACGGCGCCCCCCAGCTGCTGCGCTACTGGGACGGTTCCCAGTGGACCGAGCACACCAACCCGGCGGGCGGACAGCAGCAGGCGCAGGCTCCCGCGCAGGCCCCGGCCCAGCCGGCCCAGGTTCCGCAGCAGCAGCACCAGCCGCAGGCGGCCCAGCAGCAGTACCAGCAGCAGGCGCCTGCCCAGCAGCAGCCCGCCGCGGTGCCGCAGCAGGGCATGCCGCAGCAGCAGGGCGGCGTCCCGGGCGGCGCCTCGCTCTTCAACCAGCAGGTCCTGGTCGTGAACCAGAAGGCCAAGCTGATCGAGGTGACGAACGAGTACAGCGTCTTCGATCAGAACGGCAACACCATCGGTTCGGTCGTGCAGGTGGGCCAGAGCGCGCTCCGCAAGGTGCTGCGCTTCCTGACCAGCATCGACCAGTACCTGACCCACCGGCTCGAGATCCGCGACGCCTACGGCCAGCCGCAGCTGCTGCTGACCCGGCCGGCGAAGTTCATCAAGTCCAAGGTCATCGTGCAGCGCGCGGACGGACAGCCGGTCGGCGAGATCGTCCAGCAGAACGCCATCGGCAAGATCAACTTCGCGATCATGGTCGACGGTCAGCAGATCGGCGCGATCAAGGCCGAGAACTGGCGCGCCTGGAACTTCGCGATCGTCGACCACAACGACGCCGAGATAGCCCGGATCACCAAGACCTGGGAAGGCCTCGCGAAGACGCTCTTCACCACGGCGGACAACTACGTGCTGCAGATCCACTACCAGCTGCCCGAGCCGCTGCTGAGCCTCGTGGTGGCGACGGCGCTGACCGTGGACACGGCCCTCAAGCAGGACGCCCGCGGCCTCGGCTGAGCCGGCACCCGCGTACGCGAGGACGCCCGCACCCCCCGAAGGGTGCGGGCGTCCTCATGTGTTCACTCCGGTGTGCGGCCGGGCGGCCCGGTGTCGGGCGGACCCAGCCGGGAGAACACCGCCGCGAGGATCACCGCGGCCAGTGCCCCGGCGGCCACACCGCTGCCGAAGACGGTCCGCGCCCACACCGGAAGCCCCGCGTACATCTCGGGCGCGAAGACCGGCAGCAGGCCGACGCACAGGGCCAGGGCGACCACGATGCCGTTCGTGCCGTGGCTGAGGTTCTCGCGGCTGAGCATGCCGAACCCCATCGTGGCGATCACCGCGTAGATGATCAGCCCCGCGGCCCCGACCACCGGCTCCGGGATGGCGGCGAGCAGCCGGGTGAGCGGCGTGATCAGGCCGCACAGGATCAGCAGCACGCCCGCGCCCGCCGTGACGAACCGGCTCCGCACCCGGGTGAGCTGGACGATGCCGATGTTCTCGGCGCTGGTCACCATCAGCGACGTACCGAAGACGCCCGCGCCCAGCGAGGTCACGGCGTCCGCGCGGGAGATCCGCGGCACGTCACGGGCCGCGTCCGGAGTACGTCCCACCGCCTCGCTGTTGAGCACGGTCTGGCCGGTCGCCTCCGCCAGCGAGGCGAGCGCGAAGACCAGCAGCGGCACGGCGGCCAGCAGATCGAAGTGCGGTGTGCCGTACGGGAACGGGTCGGGCAGCGCGAAGGTGCTGCCGTGCGCCATGTGGAACGCCGTACCGCTCACCGCCGCCACGAGCGTGCCGCCCGCGAGGCCGAAGAGCACCGACATCTGCCGCCAGACACCGCGCATGAACAGGAAGAACAGGGCGGTGATGCCGAGTGTGGCGAAGCCGAGCCCCGGTCCCGAGGCGATCATCGGCGCGGTGATCTTGATCATGTTGATCCCGATCAGGACCACCGTGGTGCCCATGACCAGCGGCGGGAAGAACCGCACCAGCCGCCCGTACAGGGGCAGTACGGCGATCAGGAAGACCGCCGCGATGAGCACCGAACCGGAGGCGGTGGCCGGCCCGTGCTCCTTGGCGACCTGGAGGAAGATCGCCACCGCGGCGCCGCCCGGCAGCATCAGGAACGGCAGCCGGGCGCCGATGCGCAGCGCCTTCACTCCCAGCGACTGGAGCAGCGCGCCGATGCCGCAGAGCACGAGGGTGGCGCTCAGCAGCGACGCCGTCTGCGACGCCGACAGCGACAGCGTGGTGCCGATCAGGATGACCGAGGAGACGGGGGCCGCCACCCCGGCCAGCAGGTGCTGGAACGCGAGCGGGACCAGCCGGGGGAGCGGAAGCCGCTCGTCGACCGGTGCGACGGACGGGGCCGGAGCGGCGGGGGCGGCCGTGCCGGGGACGGTCGTGTCGGGGACGGGGGAGGCCATGGTCCGGCTCAGCCCTTCGGGACGTCGAGCCAGGGGAGCTCCCGGTCCGAGTAGCGGTAGGAGCGGAACACGGCGTTGGGCTCGGACGGGAACAGCTTGCGCACTTCTTCTTCCTGGTAGCCGCCGAAGAACGGCACGACGTACTCCCAGCAGAGATAGCCCTCGGCGGTCACCTCGAAGAGGCGCCCCGCCGGGGAGTCCGTCACGAGCGTGTTCCCGTTCGGCAGGCGCTGGGCGCTGCCCATGAACGGGGCGAAGAACGACTCGCGTGCCGGGTCGTGGTACTCCCAGACAATGGTGCCACTCGACCGTTCGATCTCGATGACCCGGCTGAACGGCACGTCCCAGTGCGGCCGGAAGACGCCGTTGTCGAAGACCAGGAAGTTGCCGTTCTCCAGCTCGGTCGGGCAGTGCTGCTGCGATACGGCACCGGGCTCGCTGCGCCAGATGATCTCGCCGGTCTCCCGGCTGATGACGACGACGGCGGAGACGGAACGGAAGCTCGCCAGGATGTTGCCGTCGCTGGTCGGCAGCACGCTGTTGATCAGCGGGTAGTGCTCGCGCGAGTAGTCGGGGTGCAGCGGGAAGGCCTCGCGGTCGAGGTGCTCGGAGACCTTCCACTCCCAGACCGTGTTCCCCTCGGCGTCCACCTCGACGATGGTGTCCGCCCAGACCGTCCCGCCGGGCTCCGAGCCGGGCACCCCGCCCCGGACGGCGGCCGCGGCCTCGCCGGTCAGCGGCTCCAGCGCGGCGTAGAGCAGCCGGCCGTCGCCGTAGTGGTACGCGTCGTGGTGCTGGAAACGGTCGCGGTGCTCGCGCACCACCGTGCCGTCGGGGGTGATCTCCTGCATGATCCCGCCGCGGTACTTGTGCCACATCGGGAAGAGCGCCGGCTCGTCCGGCAGGACTCCGCTGTAGGCGAGGTTGCCGTTGGGCAGGATCCGGGCGTGCCGGCCGGGGCGGTACGGGAGGTCCCACCGGTGGACCACCTCACCGCGCATGTCGATGAGATACACCTCGCCGCCGCCGGTCAGCGGGGCGAACAGGGTGTACCCGCCGTAGCTGGCGTCCTCGTCCAGGGCTATGAGCCCGGTGCCGCGGCGCCGTCGCTGGTTCTGGTCCACGAGGGGCATGGATCGGTCCTCCCGGTTAACTTTATTAGGTGGGACTTAAAAGGTTAACCGGCCCGGTAGGCTGCTCCCTGCCCCGCCGGCTGTGGTGTGCGGCACGCGGGACACGGAGTGGATGAGATGAGCGAGGCGGACACACCGCTGGTCGGGCCGGGAATCCGCCGACGGCGCCGCGCACTTGAACTGACCCTCGCGGAGGTCGCGCGACGGGCCGGGCTCTCCGTCCCCTTCCTCAGCCAGATCGAGAACGGCCGCTCCCGGCCGAGCATGGGATCGCTCCAGCGCATCGCCGACGCGCTCGACACGACCGCGGTCCAGCTGCTGTCCACGGCCGAGGCGCCCCGCCCCGTCGACGTGGTGCGCGGCAGCTCCGCCTCCGTCCGGGAGACGGGTGCGGAGGGCGACGGTGACGGCCGGATGCGTCCGCTGGTCCGCGGCCATCAGCGGCTGCACGCGCTGGAGTTCACCGGGGACCACGACTGGGGCCGCGAGTTCCGGCACCGCAACGACGAGATCCTGTACGTCGCCGACGGCTCGGCGGAGGTCGAGGCGGACGGCAGCTTCTACCGTCTGGAGCGGGGCGACACGCTCTACTGCGCGGGCGGCCTGGTGCACCGCTGGCGCCCGATCGAAGCGGGCACCCGGGTCCTCGTCGTCGGCATCGGGGACCACGTCCAGGTGACGGACGAGCAGACCGGCTGACGGGCGGCCCGCGCGCCTGTGCCCAGCCGTGACGGCTCAGCCGTACCGGACGAACAGCTCCCGCAGGTACTCCTCCAGCCGCCCGGTCAGCAGTCCGGGCGTCAGGTCCTCCCGTCCCAGTTCGCGCCAGGGGCCGGCCACCTTCTCCGCGTCGGGGGCGAAGGCGAGCGCGTCCAGCAGGCGCCAGTAGAGGTGGTCGCCCGGGTCCCGGGCGAGCGCGCCGCCCGCCGCGAGATAGGCGTCGGCGAAGGCCATGCCGGACCGGGGTCCGTGCAGCAGGGCCAGGGCCGTGGAGCAGTGGGCCACGTCCAGGTCCGCCGGCCCCCAGGAGGTCTCCACCCAGTCGACGACGCCCGTGACGCGCACGGATTCGCCCTCGCCGTCGAACAGCACGTTGCCCGGATGGAAGTCCCGGTGGAGGAAGCGGGGCCGGTAGGCCGGTGCGTCGCGGCGGATGACGTCGACGGCCCGCCGCCACAGCCCGGGCCTCGTGGTGGTCTCCGGGACGCGCACCCGGTCGGCGGCGGTCCACGCCTCGTACGTGCGGGGACGGTTCTCCGCGGTGACGTCGACGCCGTGGATACGCACCAGCTGAGCGGCCAGCAGCCCGGCCCGGCGTTCCGCGCCCGCGTCGGACAGCCGGACGCCTCCCGGCAGCAGGGACATCAGCAGCGACGGATGGTCGCAGTGCTCCGCCGTCGCGTCCACCGCGTGCAGGGCCGCCGCGGGCACGTCCGTACCGCCGAGCAGTGCCAGCACGTCGGCCTCGCGCGTGAGCAGGCCCGGGGCGTGCCGGACGAAGAACGGCTTGACGAAGGAGCGCAGCACCAGCTGCCCGGGCGCCCCGCCGCCGGTCACGCTCAGCCGCCGCATCTGCGAGGTCCAGCCCCCGCGCAGCCGCTCCGCGCCGACGATCGTGGCGCCCTCGGGCAGCCCGTTCTCCACCCAGGTGCGGGTGCGGCCCCATTCGGTGCCCCGGTCGTCCCTGTCCTGCTCGCCCACCGCTGCCTCCCCGCCTCGTGCCGGAAGGCTATCGAGGCGGGTCCTACCCCTCGTCACCTGCCCGGTGGATACCGAACGCGGCGCCCTGCGGATCGCGGACCACGGCGATCCTGCGGCCGTGCGCGATGTCCGTCGGAGGCATCAGCAGATCACCGCCGCCGCTCTGGGCGGTAGCCGCCGTCGCGTCGACGTCGGAGACGGCGATGTACGGCAGCCAGTGCGGCGGCACCTCGGGCGGGATGTTCCCCTCCATCGCCAGCAGGCCGCCGAAGTCCGCCCCGTCGACACCCCACTGCGGGTACGTGTCCGACGGCGTGACCGACCACCCGAAGACGTCGTCGTAGAAGGTGAGCGCCGTATCGCGGTCTCGGGTGGCGAGCTCGGTCCAGCCCAGGGCGCCGGGCTCGTTGAACAGGTCGGCGCCGGCGAAGGCGCGCCCCTGCCACAGCGAGAACACCGCACCGGACGGGTCCGCCAGGACGGCGAACCTGCCCTCCTCGAAGACGTCCATCGGACCGACCAGCAGGGTCCCGCCCGCCGCCTTCGCCTTCTCGGCCACGGCGTCCGTGTCCTCGGCGGCGAACGAGACCGTCCAGGCGGGCGGCTGTCCGGGCTGGTAGACGGGGCTGAGCGCCGCGACCCGGGCGTCCCCCAGCCGCGCCATGGTGTAACCGCCCGCCTCCTCGCGCGGATCGGTCTCGCACCGCCAGCCGAAGAGGGCCGTGTAGAAGGACTTGGCCGCCGGTACGTCGGACGTGCTCAGCTCGATCCAGCAGGGACCGCCGGGCACCGGTGCGGTGAGCTTCATTCGGGACTCCTCGATGCGGGGGTGGACGGGTGAGGGGCACGTTCTGTCGCGGCCTCCTGGCACAGCTGAACGCTATGACCGCGGACCCGGGAGAGCCATCGGGGAGCGGCACGACACGAAGTCTTTTACAGGTGTAATACCTGTTAAAGTATGTGGGTGAGCGATACAACTGTTCGGACCCGGCAGCCCTCCGTCCGCAGAATCCCGCTGGCCGCCCCGCTGCGCCTGGCCCGGCCCTCGGACATGTGGTTCAAGCCGGCGACCAGCGTGGTCGTGTCCACGGCGATCCCCAACCTGGTGCTCTACTCCCTGGACCGCCTCGACCTCGTGATGTACACGATGGCCGGATCGCTCTGTGCCCTGTACGGCCACAACCTGCCGTACGCCCGCCGCGCCAGGGCCGTCGCCGGCGTCGTGCTCGGCATGCTCGCCGGCCTCGCCGTCTCCCTGCTCACGGCCTCGCTGACCGGCTCCACCGCCGTGCTGATCGCGGCCGGCGCGCTCCTGGCCGCCGGACAGAAGCTGCTCTGCGACGCCACCCGCATCGGGCCGCCGGGACCGGTGATCTTCACCTTCGTCAGCTCCGCCGCCCTGTTCTCCCCGCAGGAGCTCCACCAGGTGCCGGGCCACCTCGCCCTGACCCTCGGCGCGGGCGCGGTGTCCTGGCTCGTGACCGTCGCCCCGGCCCTGGTCCGCCGGGAGGGGCCCGAGCGCCGCGCGACCGCCCGCGCGTTGAACGCCGCGGCCGGCTACGCCGCCGACCCCGGCCACCGCACCCGTCACGCCGCGGTCACCGCCGTCCACGGGGCCTGGCAGACCCTCATCGCCGCCGGCCGCCCCACCCCGGTCCGCACGGCGCTGGAACGCCTCGTCGTCCACGCCGAAGCCGCGCTCGCCGACGCTCCGCGCACCGCGGCCGAGGGCGCCGCCGACGCGGCGCGGCTCTCCGACTGGGCCCGGCGGACCCGCGCCCGCGGCCCCGTGCCCACCCCGCCGCCCGCCCCCGGAACCGCCGCCGAACTCTTCGGCGTCGAGGCCGAACGCACCGCCCGCGGCGGAGCCGTGCGCGCCCTGCTCCACCGGCTCGCCCCCGGCTCCCCGCTGCTGCCGATCGCGGCCCGCACCCTCATCGGCTGCGCCCTGGCCGGATACATCTGCTCGGCCGCCGGCGTCGGCCGCCCCTACTGGGCGATCGTGACCGCCGCCTCGCTCTACCAGGCCAACGTCACCCTGTCCTGGAACCGCACGCTCCAGCGCACCGTCGGCAACCTCATCGGTGTCCTGGTCTTCGCCGCGGTGCTCCCGCTCACCCGGACGGACCCGCTGGTCCTGATCGGCTTCTGCCTCTTCTTCGGCTTCGCGGCCGAGGCGCTGATCACCCGCAACTACTGGCTCGGCTCCGTGGCCGTCACGCCGATGGCCCTGCTCGTCCTGGAGTACGCGGGCAGCCACCCGGCCGGCGAACTCATCGGGGACAGGGCCCTGGACACCGTCATCGGCGCCGCCGTCGGCTTCCTCGCCGCGGTGCTCGTCACCAACCGCCGCGCGGGCGGCCGCGTCGAACAGGCCCTCGCCGCCGCCGAACAGGCCCGCGCCCACGCCGTACGGACCCTCGCGGCCCCCGCCGTCACCCCCGCAGCCCTGGACGCGGCCCGCCGCGGGCTCACCGGGGCCCTGGTCGAACTGCGCGAGGCGGACGACACCGCCGCCGGTGAGTGGTGGCAGCGCGACCTGCCCCAGGAGGCGGTACTCGCCGCCGAGCAGGCCGGACACCGTACGCTCGCGGCGACAGCGACACGGCGGGGGACGATCGCCCCGGCCCAGGAGAACGGAGCGGTGTGACCGACGACATCGTCGCCTCGGTGGTACGGCAGTGGCAGGCCGTCAATCCGGAACTCGACACCGGGCCGATGGAACTCATCGGCCGGATCAACCGCTGCTCCGCCCTGCTCCAGCAGGCCGAGGACGCACCGCTGCGGGCCGCCGGGCTGACCCGCCCCGAGTTCGACCTGCTGGGTGCCGTGCGCCGGACCGACCGTGAACTCACCCCGGGCGAACTGGCCAGGGAGACGTTCTCCTCCGGAGCCGCCGTCACCAAGCGGCTGCGGGTCCTCCAGGAGCGCGGTCTCATCGGCCGGCGCGGTGACGCCCGGGACCGCAGGGTCGCACTCGTCCGTCTCACCGACGAGGGCCGGGCCCTGGTCGACGGACTGCTGCCCCGCCAGCTGGCGTACGAACGCGCGGTGCTCTCCGGCCTCGACGCGGAGTCCCGCGAGCGGCTCAGCGCCCAGCTCAGCGAACTGCTGGTCCAGCTGGAGGGCCGGATCGGCGGCGCCCGCCACTGACCGCCGCGCCGCCGGCCCGTCGCCCGTCCGTCAGGACCGGTCCGCGGGCCGCTGCCCGGCCGGGTCCGGCCGCGCGGCCGACTGCCGGAGTTCCCCCGCGCGGCGCGACAGCGCGGTGTCGTCGCCGCGGTCGGCCGGCGCGCACGCCGTCAGCGCCAGCCGGTCGCGCCAGGTGGAACCGGTCAGCGGCACGGCGACCGTGTACACGCCCGGCACCGACTCGCCGCGGCCGAACGCGCAGCCCCGGTCACGGATCTCCGCCAGTTCCGCGAGAAGCGCCGAACGGGAGTCGTGCGTACGGGGAGTGACCTCCTCCAGCCGCTCCCGCGGATACAGCGCACGGATCTGCTCGGTGGTCATCCAGGACAGCAGCAGCTTGCCGCCCGCCGTGGCGTGCGCGGGCCGGCTGCGGCCCCGCTCCAGCACCACCCGTACCGCGTGCGCGGACTCCCGGCCGTCCGTGACGAGGACCCGGTCGCCGATCAGCGCCACGCTCTGCACGGTCTCGCCGGTCCGCCGTACGGCGTCGTCCAGCACCGCGCCGACCCGCTCCCGCACAGCGGTGCCGAAGCCGGCGGGGCGGCCCAGCCGCACCAGTTCGGGACCGGCGCAGTAGCCCCGCCCCGACGCGTCCCGGACCGCGAAACCGCGCCCCTCCAGGGTGCTGAGGACCCGGTGGGCGGTGGAGCGGCCGATGTCGAGCAGCGCGGCCGCCTCGGAGACGGTCAGCGCGTCATGGGTGAGGAACAGCCGCATCAGCCGGAGGCCGGTGTCGAGCGATTCGATGGTGTAGTCCCGCGCCGGCCCCATGAGAAGTCTGTTCCCCTTCGTGCCCCGGATTGCCCTGCACCCTTGCGGTGGTCATGAATCTGCTCCTTTCGATCCGCTTCGATCGCATGTGCGCTTGTCCTTCCGTGCGGGACGAGCGGCAGCGGCAAAGGGTCTGATTCCGCGGAGACTTGAGTGCCGACCGTACCCCGCGTCCCGCTGTGCGGGATGCCGCCGGGTGATTCATCCGCATCCGGCCCCGTCGTCACTCCCCGCTTACGCGCGTTGGCGGTGCGTGCAAAAACTCGTGAGTGTATTACCGCCCGAGTGCTCGCGCAGGGGGTTGGGTGAATGTGCCGAAGCACTGTTTCGATCTGACTAAGCTCACGCGCAGTGAAGTCGAGTTGAGATGAATTCGAGCACTTGTTCCTCACTGCCCTGCAAGTGCCGTATCTCCTGAATACTCCCCCCGAATCAACCGCCAGAGGTTTTAGATGGTTCGTGTTGAATCACCGCCGACCGACCGGGAAACACCTGTTGCCCGCGCCGTGTTGCTGCCCGTCGTCGTGACGGCCGGAGCGACCGCGGCCGCCGTGGCACTGGTCGCCGAGGCCGCGCGGATACCAGTCGTCTGGTGCGGCGTCGTCGCCACCGTCGTGATCGCCGCACTCTCCGCCCAACTCGCCCGCCGCGGCCGCGCGGCCCGCCGGCAGCGCGCCAATTACGAGCAGCGCATCACCGCGCTGGAACGGCGCATCGCCAGTCACGACGAAGAGACCGTGCGCATCAGCAAGGAGCTGCTGCCGGCCGCCATCCACCGGCTGCGCGTGGGCAATTCGCCCGACGAGGTGCTCCGGGACGTCGTGGACGCCGACGAGGTCTACCGCCATCTCCCCGACGCCCAGCGCGCCCTCGTCTACACGGTGCTGGACATCATCGACAACGAGGAGGCGACGCGTGACTCCGCGCAGCGCGCCTTCGTCAACGTCGCCCGCCGCGTCCAGGCGATCGTCCACCGCCAGGCCAGTGAACTGCGCGAGATGGAGGAGCACCACGGGCGCAACCCCGACGTCTTCGACGACCTCCTCCGCATCGACCACGGCACCGCGCTGATCGGCCGCCTCGCCGACTCCATCGCGGTCCTCGGCGGCGCCCGCCCCAGCCGTCAGTGGCCCAAGCCCGTACCGCTGTTCAGCGTGCTGCGCGGTGCCATGTCGCGCATCCTGGAGTACCCGCGCGTCGATCTGCACTCGATCGCCAAGGTCGCCATCATCGGCACCGCGGTCGAACCCCTCATCCACGCCTGCGCCGAACTCCTCGACAACGCCACCCGGTACTCACCGCCGCAGACCCGGGTGCACGTCACCGCGGTCGAGGTGCAGACCGGCATCGCCATCGAGATCGAGGACGGCGGCGTCAGCCTCAGCGAGGAGGCCCGCGCACGGGCCGAGAACATGCTGGCCAGGGCCCAGGCCGGGTCCAGCATGAACGACCTCGGCGAGTCCCCGCGCCTCGGCATGGCGGTCGTCGGCCGGCTGTCGCGGATGTACGACCTCCAGGTCTCGCTGCGGCAGTCCGCGTACGGCGGCGTCCGCGCCGTGCTCATCGTGCCCCGCGCCATGATCACCACCGGGCCCGCTCCCGGTATCGCCCACGGCATCGGCGCCACGTCGCGGCCCACCAGCGACATCGACCTCGCGGACATGAAGCACGTCGTCCCGGCCCGCAGCACCCACCGCAAGCCGCGCACCGTCACCTCCCGTCCGGTCAGCGGACCCGTATCGCCCGAACCCCGCCCCGTCACCCCGGCCGTCGCCATGGAGGACGACGTCCCCGTGGTCACCGAGTGGACCGCGGGCGGACTCCCGCAGCGCCGCAGCCGCGGCCGTGCACCCCTCGGTTCGCACAACCTCCCCGCGCAGTCCACCGACACCGGCGCGGGCCGGACCAACGGCCACGGCAACGGACACGACAACGGCAAGGAACCGCCTCCCGGGATCTGGCTGGAGGCGTTCACCAAGGCCGCCAACGGCGTGCCCCAGGACCCCAGGGCGGACGAAGACTCTGACGATGCGTGGGACAAGGGAGACCTGAAGTGATCCAGCAACGGGGCAACATGGACTGGATGCTCAAAGAGCTCGCCGACGACGTCCCCGACATCCACCAGATCGTGGTCCTCTCCGCGGACGGCCTGCGCATCGCCCGGCACGGCGGCGACCCCGACGTCGCCGACCGGCTCGCGGCGGCCTGTGCCGGACTGCAGAGCCTGGCCGCCGCCGTCGCCTCCGAGATCCCGTACAGCGACGGCAGGATGCGGCTCGTCGTCATCGAGGTCACCGGCGGCTTCTTCTACCTGATGGCCGCGGGTGCCGGCGCCTATCTCGCGGTGCTCGCCGGCGAGACGGTGGACGCGGGACTCGTCGGTTCACGGATGCGCGACATGGTCGTGCGCATCGGCGCCCATCTCACGAGCCCGCCCCGACATGACGGGCAGGCCGGATGAGTTCTTCCCGGCGAGAACGCCGCAAGGCCGACCCGGCACTGAGCGATCCGGAGCGGCTGTACGTCATCACCGGCGATCCCGACGGCAGCGAGCGGGCAGCGCTCGACCTGGTCACGATGGTGGTCTCGAAGTCGGATCCGTCACCGACGGTCCAGCCCGAGCAGGCCGTGATCCTGCGGCTCTGCCAGGCACCGTTGTCCGTCGCCGAGATCTCCGCCTACCTCAGCCTGCCCTTCAGCGTGGTGACCTCGCTCCTCACCGAACTCCTCGCGACCGAACTGATCGAATCGCGCGCACCGATCGTCCGCGCAACCCTCCCGGACAGGTCCCTCCTCGAAGCGGTGATGCATGGACTTCAGAAACTCTGACACGATCACGGGCCCCCGGAGCGAGGACGTCCTTCCCACCACGGCCACCGCCGCGGTGAAGGTCGTGATCGTCGGCGGGTTCGGGGTCGGAAAGACGACCATGGTCGGCTCGGTCAGCGAGATCCGGCCGCTGACCACCGAAGAGACCATGACGCAGGCCGGCGTCGGCGTGGACGACAACTTCGGGGTGGAGAGCAAGACCGCCACCACCGTCGCCATGGACTTCGGCCGGATCAGCATCAGCGAGGAGCTGATCCTCTACCTGTTCGGCACCCCGGGCCAGGAACGCTTCTGGTTCCTGTGGAACGGCCTGTTCGAAGGCGCACTCGGCGCGGTCGTCCTCATCGACACCCGCCGGCTCGAAGTCAGCTTCGACGTCATCGGACGGCTGGAGGAGCGCGGCGTGCCGTTCGTCGTCGCCGTCAACACCTTCCCGGATGCGCCGAAACACCCCGTCGAGGCGCTGCGCAGCGCCCTGGACCTCCCGGACGAGGTCCCGATGATCGACTGCGACGCCCGGCTGCGCGCCTCCAGCCGCGATGTGCTGATGACCCTCATGCGCTATCTGCACAGTCTGGCCGTCCCGCTCGGCTGACGTCGCCCGCCCGCGTCGCCCGCACCCGTTCCGCGCGCCCCCACGCGTACCCCCATTCGTCCGGCCCTTGGCAGCCTGATCCCTGGAGCGATCGTGACAACCCCATTCCACTACGAGCCCGGCGAGGCCCCGGGGCCGGTTCCGCCCCCCGAGTGCCCGGCCCACGGCCTCGGCATCGGCCCCGGCGGCCTGCGACGGTTCTACGGCCCCGAGGCCGAACAGGACCCGCACGGCCTGTACGAGAAACTGCGCGCCGAACACGGCGCGGTGGCGCCCGTGCTGCTGCACGGGGACGTGCCCGCCTGGCTGGTCCTCGGGCACAGCGAGAACCTGCACATGACCCGTACGCCCTCGCAGTTCTCCCGCGACTCCCGCCGCTGGCGGGCCCTGCAGGACGGCAGCGTCGCCCCCGACCACCCGCTGGCCCCGATCTTCACCTGGCAGCCGATCTGCGTCTTCGCCGACGGCGCCACCCATGAGCGCCAGCGCGGCGCCGTCACCGACTCCATGGGCCGGATCGACACCCGCGGCGTGCGGCGCCACGTCAACCGCTACAGCAACCGGCTCGTCAACGACTTCTGCCGGGAGGGCCGCACCGACCTGGTCGCCGACTTCGCCGAGCGACTGCCCATGATGGTGATGTGCGCGATCCTCGGCATGCCCGAGGAGTACAACGACCGGATGGTGCAGGCCGCCCGCGACATGACCCGGGGCACCGCGACCGCCGTCGAGAGCAACGCCTACGTGCTGGCCGCGCTGAGCCGTCTCGTCGAACGGCGCCGCCGCGAGCCCGCGGACGACTTCGCCACCTGGCTCGTCGAGCACCCCGCCGACATGAACGACCAGGAGGTCGCCGAACACCTGCGGCTGATCCTGATCGCCTCCTACGAGTCGACCGCCAACCTGATCGCCAACGTGCTCCGCATGGTGCTCACCGACCCGCGCTTCCGGGCCCGGCTCAGCGGCGGGCACATGACCGTCCCCGAGGCGGTCGAGCAGACCCTGTGGGACGAGCCGCCGTTCACCGCGGTCTTCGGCCGCTGGGCGGTCGGGGACACCGAGCTGGGCGGGCAGCGCATCAAGGCGGGCGACGCGATGATCGTCGGGATCGCCCCGGCCAACACCGACCCGGTGGTCCGGCCCGACCTCAACGCCAACATGGAGGGCAACCGCGCCCACCTCGCGTTCAGCGGCGGACCCCACGAGTGCCCCGGCCAGGACATCGGGCGCGCCATCGCCGACGTCGGCGTCGACGCCCTGCTGATGCGCCTGCCCGACCTCGAACTCGCCGTGGCCGAGAGCGAACTCCAGTGGGTCGGCAACATCATGGGCCGCCATCTGGTGCAGCTCCCCGCCGAGTTCGCCCCGCGCTCCCCGCAGGACGACCGGGAACCTCCGTCCATGGGCAAGCCGAACCCGGCCCGCCAGGACTGGGAGGTGCAGTCCGCGGTCCGGCACACGGCGCCGACCCCGGTACGCGCCACCGCCCCGGCGCCCACCGAACCGGCCCGTGCGGGCACGGCCCCGGCCGGCGCCACCGCCACCGCCGACGGATCCGTCGACGCGCTGGCCGGCCCGCAGGGCGAGGGCTCCGCTGCCGGGATGATCCCGCAGCAGCGCAGGCCAGCGGCCCCGGCCCGGCTGTGGCGGGTCGTCACCCGCTGGTGGAACGGGTACTGACCTGCCGCGACCGACGGCGGACGGCCCGGTGGAGGCGGACCTGCGGGTCCCCGCCACCGGGCCGTTCCACCGGCCGGTCGCTCGCCCCGCCGCCCGGCCTGCCCACGTACCATGCGGAAGCGTGAAGCTGACAATTCTGGGCGGCGGCGGATTCCGGGTTCCACTCGTCTACGGGGCGCTGCTCGCCGACCACGCCGAGGGCCGGGTCTCGGCCGTCACCCTCTACGACACGGACGCCGACCGGCTCACCGCCGTCGCCCGGGTCCTCACCGAGCAGGCCGATTCGGTGCCCGACGCACCCACCGTCGTCGCGACCACCGAACTCGACGAGGCACTGCGCGGCGCCGACTTCGTCTTCTCCGCGATCCGGGTCGGCGGCCTCGCCGGCCGGGCGGCCGACGAACGGGTCGCGCTGGACGAAGGGGTGCTCGGCCAGGAGACCGTCGGCGCGGGCGGCATCGCCTACGGGCTGCGCACCGTCCCGGTGGCCGTCGACCTCGCCCGCCGCATCGCCCGGCTCGCCCCGCACGCCTGGGTCATCAACTTCACCAACCCGGCCGGCCTGGTCACCGAGGCCATGTCCCGGTACCTCGGCGACCGCGTCATCGGCATCTGCGACTCACCGGTCGGCCTCGGCCGGCGCATCGCCCGGGTGCTCGGAGCGGACCCCGGCCGGGCCCGGATCGACTACGTCGGACTCAACCACCTGGGCTGGGTGCGCGGGCTGTACGTGGAGGGCCGCGACGAACTCCCGCGCCTGCTGGCCGACCCCGAGCTGCTCGGCTCGTTCGAGGAGGGCCGGCTCTTCGGCACCGACTGGCTGCGCTCCCTGGGCTCGGTCCCCAACGAGTACCTGCACTACTACTACTTCAACCGGGAGGCCGTCCGCGCCTACCAGGAGGCGGACCAGACCCGGGGCGCCTTCCTCCGGGAGCAGCAGGAGGGCTTCTACGGCCGGATGAAGGACCCCGCCACGCCCGCGCTCGCCACCTGGGACCGCACCCGCGCCGAGCGCGAGGCCACGTACATGTCGGAGAACCGGGAGGTCGCAGGGGCGGGGGAGCGCGAGGAGAGCGATCTGGAATCCGGCGGCTACGAGCAGGTCGCGCTCGCCCTCATGCGGGCGGTCGCCCGCAACGAGCAGACGTCCCTGATCCTCAACGTCCGCAACCGCACGACCCTTTCGGTGCTCGACGCGGAGGCCGTGATCGAGGTCCCGTGCCTGGTCGACGCGAACGGTGCCCGCCCGGTCGCCGTGGAGCCGCTTCCGTACCACGCGGTCGGCCTGGTCACCGCGGTGAAGGCCGTCGAGCGCGCGGTGCTCGACGCGGCGGCGAGCGGCTCCCGCGCCGACGCCGTCCGGGCGTTCGCCCTGCACCCGCTGGTCGACTCCGTGTCGGTGGCCCGCCGCCTGGTGGACGGCTACACGAAGGCCCACCCGGAGCTGGCGTACCTCCACTAGCGCGAGGGGCGGGTCAGGGCGCGGAGACGACGCGCGGACCGCCCGCGGCCGCCCACGACGGCGTCACCCCGGTCACCTGGCAGACCATCAGGAACAGCGGGATGGGCGGGGTGTACGGCGTGCGGCCGCTGTCGGGCTGGTGGATCAGCCGGGGCCGCACCGCGGGGACGTACGCCCCTCGCACGTACGCGGCCTGCGCGGGCCAGTCCAGATCGAGGTCGGAGCCCGAGGGCACGATCCACCACCAGAGGTCGGCGTCCGCGAAGACGCAGCCCGTCCGCGGCAGATGGGACATCAGCCGGAAGCCGTACCGCGCGGGCACCCCCACCGCGTCGCAGCCCAGGCTCGCCGAGAGGGCGGCCGGCAGCGCGAGTTGCACCCGTCCGCCGCCGCCCGGGGGACAGCCGGGCTCGCGGGAGCGCCGGGCTCCGAGCAGATGGGACATGGCGTTCTTCAGCATGTGTGCTCCGAGCCGTGCGGCAGTTCTGCCCAGACGATGCGGCCCGAACCGTTCCCGGCGTCGCGGGACCCCCAGGCGCTGCACATCGCGTCGACGAGCAGCAGACCGCGTCCGTGCTCGTCGTCGGCACCGGCGCACAACTGCGGCCCGCCGGGCTGGTGTCCTTGGTCCTGTACGGCTATCCGCAGCCGGTGATCGAGGCAGCGGAGCTCGCACACGACGCGGTCGCTCGCGGTGTGCACCACCGCGTTGGTGAACAGTTCGGACACGATGAGGACCGCGGCCTCGTGGGCGTCGTCGTCCAGCCGCCACTCGTCCAGCCGGGCCCGCGTCAGCCGCCGGGCGCCGGCGACCGACTCGGGGTGCGCGGGCAGCGCGAAGCAGTACCGGAGCGCTTCGGTCCCGGGGCTGAGGTCCATGAGCCGGGGGATGAGCGCACTGCCAGGTGCCACGACCGAATCCTCACAGTGGGGGCTGTGTCACGCTTCGCGATCTTCCTGGAAGTGCGCGGGCACGACGAGTGAACTGGTTCACTCACCAACTCTCCCCCTGTCGCGAACACTTGGCAAGGGGCACTCTGAAAAATTCAGAGTGGCTGTGTCTTTGACGGCACGCGCATGGCACACTGCTCGCAAACAGCGCATGGGGAGGTCTGAAGTGAGCGAACCGCGGTCCGCCCCGACCGTGGGTCAGGTCGTTCTCGGCAAGCGCCTGCAGGATCTGCGGGAGCGCGTCGGCCTGAGCCGGGACCAGGCTGCCAAGGTGCTGCGCGTCGCACCCGCGACGATACGCAGGATGGAGACGGCAGAGGTCTCTCTCAAGATCCCCTATGTGCAACTGCTGCTGAAGGCCTACGGAATCAGCGAGGAGGAGGCCGACGCCTTCGTCGACCTCGCCGAGGAGGCCAACAAGCCGGGCTGGTGGCAGCGGTTCCACGACGTGCTGCCCGACTGGTTCAGCATGTACGTCAGCCTGGAGGGTGCGGCGAGCCTCCTGCGCATGTACGAGCCGCACTTCGTCCCCGGGCTGCTGCAGACCGAGGACTACGCGCGCTCGGTGATGCGCACCGGAGCGGTCGGCCAGACCAGGCCCGAGGACATCGAGCGCCATGTGGCGCTGCGGATGGAGCGGCAGTCCCTGCTCACCCGGCCGGACGCCCCGCGGCTGTGGGTCGTGATGGACGAGACGGTGCTGCGCCGCCCGGTGGGCAGCCCGGACGCCATGCGCGCCCAGGTCGACCGGCTGCTGGAAGCCACCGCGCTGCCGAACGTGACCCTGCAGATCGCCGAGTTCTCGACCGGCCATCACCCGGGCACCTACGGACCGTTCGTGCTCTTCCGGTTCGCCGTCCCCGAACTCCCCGACATGGTCTACAGCGAGTACCTCACCGGGGCCGTCTACTTCGACGCGCGCCCCGAGGTGGCCTCCTACCTCGAGGTCATGGACCGCATGGCGGCCCAGGCCGCGACTGCACAACGCACGAAGGAACTCCTCAGGGACTTCCGCAAGGAGCTGTGATGACACCCATATACAACGGCATGCCGGCCGCCGAACTCGGCTCCGAGGGCTGGTACAAGCCGTGGAGCGGTGGCAACGGGGGCAACTGTGTCGAGGCCATGAAGCTGTCCGACGGAAGAATCGCGATGCGTCAGTCCGCGGACCCCGACGGTCCGGCCCTCATCTACACCCACCGCGAGATCGCCGCTTTCATCCAGGGTGCCAAGGCCGGTCAGGCGGATTTCCTCCTGACCTGACCCTGCCTGACCTACCCTGTACCCCACCGCGTGGACGGTTCCCGGTCGCCGCGCACCCCTTCGTCCCCTGTTCGTCCGCCAACGGATCCAAGGAGCGCGCTATGACCGGGCACGAGCCCCCCGTCGAGATCGACACCAGCAAGCCGCATCCGGCGCGGATGTACGACTGGTTCCTCGGCGGCAAGGACAACTATCCGGTCGACGAGCAGATGGCCAAGCAGCTCATGGCGCTGGACTCGCGGGGCCGCGACATGGCGCGGGTCAACCGCGCGTTCATGCACCGTGCCACCCGCTGGCTCGCGGAGAACGGCATCCGGCAGTTCCTCGACATCGGCACCGGCATACCGACCGAGCCCAACCTCCACCAGATCGCCCAGCAGACGGCACCGGACGCGCGCATCGTCTACTGCGACAACGACCCGATCGTCCTCGCCCACGCGGCGGCCCTGCTGCGCTCGACTCCGGAGGGCGCCACCGAGTACATCCAGGCCGACGCCCGCAGGCCCGAAGCCATCCTGGAAGCGGCCGGCAAGGTCCTCGACTTCTCCAGGCCGATCGCCCTGTCGCTGCTGGCCCTGCTGCACTTCCTCGGTGACGAGGACGGCGCCGGCGAACTCGTGGACCGCCTGGTCGACCAGCTCGCGCCCGGCAGCTACCTCGTCCTCTCGCAGACCACCGGCGACTTCAACCCGGAGGGCGCGGCCCAGGCCGCCGCCATGTACAAGGCCCGCGGGATGACGCTGCGCCCCCGCACCCACGCCGAGTTCTCCGCCTTCTTCCACGGCCTGGAGCTCGTCGGCCCGGGCGTCTCGCTCTCCGCCGACTGGCACCCGGAGCTCGGCGAGGTCATCGACGTCCCGGGTGACGAGCCGATCCCGGGGTACGCGGGCGTGGCCCTCAAGGCCTGACCGGCACCCCGGCCCGGCACCCCGGCCCGGCACCCCGGCCCGGCACCCCGGCCCGGCACCCCGGCCCGGCACCCCGGCCCGGCGGCCCGTCGGAGGGGCGGGTGCCGCCGCAGGACACAATGGACCCATGTCCCGACGCACCTCCCGCCCCCGGCGGCCCGCCGCCGCTCCGCTCCCGCAGATCACGGACGCCTCGCCGTGCCCGTGCGGCCTGTCCGCCGCCTACGGCGCGTGCTGCGGCCGGTTCCATGCCGGGACCCCGGCGCCGACGTGCGAGGCGCTGATGCGTTCGCGGTACGCGGCCTTCGTCGTCGGGGACGCCGCCTATCTGCTGCGGACCTGGCACCCGGACCACCGGCCGGCCGTCCTCGACCTCGACCCGGGGCAGCAATGGCAGGGGCTGGAGATCCTGGAGACCACGGAGGGCAGCGCCTTCCACACCACCGGCACGGTCACCTTCCGGGCGCACTACACGGCCGGCGGACACCGCGACTCGCTCCACGAGAAGAGCCGCTTCGTCCGGCACGAGGGCGCCTGGGTCTACGAGTCGGCCGTCTTCGCGGACTGACGCCCCGCGGGTGACGGGGCCGGTCCGGGCCGGGGCGGCCTCAGACCGGTGCGCCGGCCGGGGTCACCGGGGCCAGTTCGTGCGCGAGGTCCTCCGCCAGCAGCCGCTTGGCGATCACATCGACCGCGGACCGCAGCCGGGCGTCGTCCGGGCGGCCCCCGTCCTCGCCCAGCTGGTCGTTGAGCCAGGCCGCCCACGCGTCCGTGATCGTCGCCGCTTCCCGGCTGCCCGCCTCGGTGTGCGTGAAGAGGTGGCCGTCGCCGGTCAGATAGCCCTCCTCGATCATCCGGTCGAAGACGGGCACCAGGACCTCCGGCGGAATCCGGTGCCGGGTCGCGATGAGCCGGAGCCCCGCGTGGCCGACCATCCTGGTGAACAGCTCGACCTGCATCACCGCCCAGGCCCCCGCCATGTCGAGCCGGGTGTCGGACGAGGCCACGATCCGCCGGGCCGTGTCCGGGTCCACCCGCCGCAGGACCTTGGCCACCGAGAACTCCAGCAGCCTCGCCGAGTCCCCGGCGCTCGGCGAGGCGAAGCCCTCGCCCATGTCGGTCGAGCCTGCCCGCACCGTGTCCCGCAGCTTCACCTGCTTCAGGAACAGCGCCACGACGAACCCGAGCACCGCGACCGGCACCGTCCACAGGAACACCGTGTGCAGGGTGTCCGCATACGCCTGGGCCAGCGGCGCCGACTGCGCGTCGGGCAGCGCGTGCAGCCCCTCCGGGCTCTGCGAGGCCTTCACCAGCACCGCGGGATCACCGCCCGCCCGCGCTGCCTGCGCCACCCCTTCCTCGAGATTGGGGCCGAGCGCGTTGGCGTAGATCGTGCCGAAGACCGCGGTGCCGAAGGAACTGCCGAGCGTGCGGAAGAAGGTCACGCCCGAGGTCGCCGTGCCCAGGTCCGCGTAGTCGACGGTGTTCTGCACGGCGATCGTCAGCACCTGCATGGACAGCCCGATGCCGAGGCCGAGCACCAGCATGTACAGCGACTCCAGCCACACCCCGCTGTCCGGACCCATCCGGGAGAGCAGGAACAGGCCGACGGCCATGACCAGCGAGCCCACGATGGGGAAGACGCGGTAGCGGCCGGTCTTGCTGACCACGTTGCCGCTGAAGATCGAGGCGGCGAGCAGGCCGACGACCATCGGCAGCGTCCGGACACCCGAGAGCGTGGCCGAGTCCCCGTCCACGTACTGCAGATACGTCGGAAGGAAGATCATCGCGCCGAGCATCGCGAAGCCCACGATGAAGCTGAGGATCGAGCAGACCGTGAAGACCGGATTGCCGAACAGCCGCATCGGCAGCATCGGCTCCTTCGCCCGGAACTCGACGAGGCAGAAGGCGGCCAGTGCGGCCAGACCGAGGACGAACAGGCCGATGATGACCGAGGAGCCCCAGGCGTACTGGTTGCCGCCCCAGCTCGTCGCCAGGATCAGGGCGCTCGCCCCTACCGTGACCATCGCGATGCCCAGGTAGTCGATCACCGGACGTCCCGCCGCCTTCACGGACGGAATGGTCCGGGCCGCCGCGATGACCACCACGATCGCGATCGGCACATTGACGTAGAACGCCCAGCGCCAGGTCAGATGGTCGGTGAACAGGCCGCCGAGCAGCGGCCCGATGACGGTCGAGACGCCGAAGACCGCGCCGATCGCGCCCTGGTACTTGCCGCGGTCGCGCAGCGGGATCACATCGGCGATCAGCGCCATCGACGTGACCATCAGACCGCCCGCGCCGATGCCCTGCAGACCGCGCCACACGATCAGCAGCGTCATGTTGGTCGCGAGACCGCAGAGGAACGAACCCGTGATGAAGATGATCGCCGAGAGCTGGAAGACGATCTTCCGGCCGAACAGGTCGCCGAACTTGCCGACCAGCACCGTCGCCACGGTCTCCGCCAGGAGATACGCGGTCACCACCCACGACATATGGGCCGCGCCCCCGAGGTCGGAGACGATCGTCGGCAGTGCGGTCCCCACGATCGTCTGGTCCAGGGCGGCCAGCAGAATGCCCAGCACGATGGTGGCGAAGACGATGTTGCGGCGGCGCGGATCGAGCAGGGGCGGCGCGGCGGCACTCTGCGCGGCGGGGGCGGTCTCGCTGGCAGTGGTCACCTTTGCACCCTCACACCGGCCCGTGTCACCCGCATGCGGGGGGCCGCCGGACGTGTCAGCCCAGTAGTTCCCTGAGCGACGCCTTCATCCGGGCCACGAACGCCTCCCGCACCGGCTCACCCACCCGGTCCAGCGAGAGGTACGGATTGAGGTCCTCCAGCTCGACGAGCAGCAGCTCGCCCTCGGCGGTCCGGCACGCGTCGACGCGCTGGATGCCGTGGTCGAGGGTGTTCCAGTCGATGAACGAGCGCGCGAACGCCAGATCCGCCGCACTCGTCGCGTACGGCTCCAGCACCCACCGCCGCTCCGGGTGCGGAGCGTTCAGCGCGTACTGGAAGTCGTGGTCGACGAAGTAGAAGGACACCTCGTAGCGGAAGTCGATCCGCGGCTGGACCAGTTGCGTGCCGTCCGCACCGGGCGGCAGGGACGGGGTGGGCACGAACCGCAGACCGGCCGAGTCCGCACCCAGCTTCGGCTTGACGACGTAGCTCCCGGCCTCGGGCAGCAGCCCCAGGTCCGCCGCCCGGTCCACGGTCGGGATCACCGGATAACCGGCCCGGCTCAGATCGACCAGGTACTGCTTGCCCGCCATGTCACCGCGACCGGTCAGCGGGTTGTAGACCCGGGTGCCCAGCTCCCGGGCCCGGGCGCGGAAGGTGTCGTACGCCTCCTGGTAGTGCAGCACCGGACCGCTGTTGCGCACGACGACCGCGTCGAAACGGTCCAGCAGCGCGGCGGCGTCGCGGGGGTGACAGAGAGCGATGTCGAAGTCCTCCCGCAGCCGTGACGTCAGGTGGATGTCCTCGTCGCAGTAGCGGCGTCCGCGGGCGTCGTAGGCGAGATCGGTGACGAAGAGAACGGACGGGCGCGTGGCGGCGGGCATGGTTCCCCCAGGGGGTTTCAGGTCGGACGGTCACTCAATAACCTTGGCGGCGTTGCCCGTCAACGACCCAGGAGCGTCATGACATCTGCCCCACAAGAGTCACTCGCCTCGCAAGCGCCGCCCGTTCCGGACATTCTCTCGCCCGCCTTCGCGGCCGATCCCTACGGGGCCTACCGGATCATGCGCGAGAGCCACCCGCTGATCCGGCACGAGGCCACGAACAGTTACGTCGTCTCCCGGTACGAGGACGTCGAGCGGGTCTTCAAGGACAAGGCCGGGGAGTTCACCACCGACAACTACGACTGGCAGATCGAGCCGGTCCACGGCAAGACCATCCTCCAGCTCAGCGGGCGCGAGCACGCCGTGCGCCGGGCCCTGGTCGCGCCGGCCTTCCGGGGTGCGGACCTCCAGGAGAAGTTCCTCCCGGTCATCGAACGCAACGCGCGCGAGCTCATCGACACCTTCCGGCACACCGGCGAGGCCGATCTCGTCGAGGCGTTCGCGACCCGCTTCCCCGTCCTCGTCATCGCCGACATGCTCGGCCTGGACAAGGCGGACCACGACCGCTTCCACGGCTGGTACACCAGCGTCATCGCCTTCCTCGGCAACCTCGCGGGCGACCCGGAGGTGGCGGCGGCCGGTGAACGGACCCGGCAGGAATTCGCCGCGTACATGATCCCGATCATCCAGCAGCGGCGGAAGGCACCGGGCGACGACCTACTCTCCGCGCTCTGCACCGCCGAGGTCGACGGCGTCCGGATGAGCGACGAGGACATCAAGGCGTTCTGCAGCCTGCTGCTCGCCGCCGGCGGCGAGACGACCGACAAGGCCATCGCCTCGATCTTCGCCAACCTGCTCACCCACCCCGAGCAGCTCGCCGCCGTGCGGGCGGACCGCGATCTCATCGACCTCGCGTTCGCCGAGACACTGCGGCTCACCCCGCCGGTCCACATGATCATGCGTCAGGCGGCCACCGACGTGGAGCTCGGCGGCGGCCGGGTGCCCGCGGGCTCGACCGTCACCTGTCTGATCGGCTCCGCCAACCGGGACGCGTCCCGGTACCGCGACCCGGACCGGTTCGATCTCTTCCGCACCGATCTGACCAGCACCACGGCGTTCTCCGCGGCCGCCGACCATCTGGCGTTCGCGCTGGGCCGGCACTTCTGCGTCGGCGCGCTGCTGGCCAGGGCGGAGGTGCGGACCGGGGTGAACATGCTGCTCGACGCGATGCCCGACGTACGTCTCGCGGACGGGTTCACGCCGTCCGAGCAGGGCGTCTTCACCCGGGGACCGCAGTCGCTGCCGGTGCGGTTCACCCCGGTCGCCGGGGCATGACCCACGTCAGCGGATGTGGCGTCCGGAGATCGCGCGGGCGATGACCAGCCGCTGGATCTCGCTGGTCCCCTCGAAGATCGTGTAGATCTTGGCGTCGCGGTACATCCGCTCCACCGGATGTTCCCGGCTGTACCCGGCGCCGCCGAGGATCTGGACGGCCTTCTCCGTCGCGGACACCGCGAGTTCGCCCGCGCGCAGCTTGGACATCGAGCCCTGGCCCGCGTCGAAGGTCCGGTCGTTGCGGGCCATCCACGCGGCCTGCCAGATGAGCAGCCGTACGGACTCGATCTCGGTACGGATGTCGGCCAGCGCGAACGCGATCGACTGGTTCTCGATGATGGGCCGGCCGAACGCCTCGCGCTGTCCGGCGTACTCCAACGCGTATTCGTACGCCGCGCGTGCGATGCCGAGCGCCTGGGCGCCAACGGTGGGGCGGCTGACCTCGAAGGTCGCCATCGCCGCCTGCCCCTTGGCGTTGGACCCCTCGCGGGCGCGGGCGAGCCGGGCGTCCAGCTTCTCCTTGCCGCCGAGCAGACAGTGCCCGGGCACGCGTACGTCGTCGAGGAAGACGTCCGCCGTGTGCGAGGCCCGCAGGCCCAGCTTCTTGATGGTGCGGCTCGCCTCCAGGCCCTTCGTCGCGGGCGGCACGATGAACGCGGCCTGCCCGCGCGCGCCGAGCGACGGGTCGACCGAGGCGACGACCACGTGGATCTCGGCGATGCCGCCGTTGGTGATCCACGCCTTCTGGCCGGAGAGCACCCACTCGTCCCTGGCCTCGTCGTAGCGGGCCTTCGTGGCCATCGCGGAGACGTCGGAGCCGGCCTGCGGTTCGGAGACGCAGAACGCCGCCACCTTCGGGTCGTCCTCGTCGCCGTAGCACTGCGGAACCCACTCGGCGAGCTGGTCCGGTGTCCCGGAGGCGAAGATCCCGGCGACGGCGAGGGAGGTGCCGAAGAGCGCCATGCCGATTCCGGCGTCGCCCCAGAACAGCTCCTCGTTGGCTATCTGGAGGGAGAGCCCCGACGGGTCGCCGTACATGTCGGCCAGCGACTCGAATCCGTACAGACCGATCCGGGCCGCCTCCTGGATGACGGGCCAGGGCGTCTCCTCGCGGGCGTCCCATTCGGCGGCCGCCGGGCGCACCACCTGGGCGGCGAAGCCGTGCACCCAGTTGCGCAGGTCCTGCTGTTCCTCGGTGAGGGCGAGGGAGAAGTAGCTCATCGGCTCAGGCCTTCGGGATGTCGAAGTAGCGCGTGAGGCCCGAGGCGAGACCGACGTCGCCGGCCACCTTCAGCTTGCGCATCATGAACATCGTCACGGGATTGCCGTTGCCGGAGACCAGCTTCAGGAACTCCGCGTCGCCCATCACCAGCGTGGTGCGCGGTTCGGCGTCGGAGCGGCCCGCGCTGACGGTGCAGGCGCCGTCCGCGATGGCCGTCTCGTACACCTCGTCGGTGTCACCGGTGATCTTCCAGCGGATCAGGGCCTTGAGCTGTCCGGCCGCCTCCGGGCGGAACTGCTGCCTCATCCGGCCGAAGACCTCGCCGAGCACCCGGGTGCGCAGCTCGCCGTGCATGACCTCGCCGAGCTGCCTGGCGGACAGGCCCTTCACGATCCGCGCGAACTCCGTCGGGGAGACGGCCGCGAAGTCGAGGGAGGTCAGTTCGTCGGTGAGGTTGCCGCTGCTGTTGTCGGCCACGCCAGTTCCTTACTCTGGAGTAAACTTACTTTTGAGTAAGGTAAGCGCCGTCGAGTCCCTCCGCAAGGTGGCGGCGGGGTGCGGAGGTCACCAGGAGCTGCCGGGGCGCACCGCCAGCCGGGGGTGGTGGGCGGAGAGCACCTTGTTGGCGCGGGCCAGCTCGGAGAGGGCCTGTTCGCGGTCGGCCTGGTCCTCGATGCCGAGCCGTGGGCCGCGGAACCTGCGGACCTCGCGTGCGGCGCACTCGGCGTCGAACTCCGCCTCCAGGATGTGCGGCGGGATGCAGGAGCCGATCAGCGCGGCGACGCTGTCCGGGATGGGGACGGGGACGAGCAGATGTGAGGCGGTCATGGGGGGGTTCCCTCTCGAATGGTGGCCAGGAGGTCGGGCGCCGCGTCCGCCGGGTGGGCGGACGACTCCTCCATATGTACGGGACGCAGTTCCGGGTTTCTCGTTGAGAACGTCTCCGTGTGGCAACCGTTTGGGAGTGACCGGGTATTTCCCTTTACTCGTAAGTAAGTTGACGCGCAGTGAAGGCCGTGAGTCGGCCCGAAGGCGTTCTGAGTGGACTACTGGGTGGTGGAACTCCGGGTGCGGGCCCGCAGCTGAAGCGCCCGCAGCACCGCCTCGGTGGAGAACCGGCTCTCGGGATCGACCAGTTGCTCACCGAAGATGGACTCCAGGTTGCGCATGCGGTACCGGACGGTCTGGGGATGGACGTCCAGCAGTTCGCCCATGTGGGCGGCTGTTCCCCGGGTGTCCAGCCAGATGCGCAGCGTTTCGACGAGCCGCTCCCGACGGGTCGCGCTGATGCCCGCGATGGGGGCGAGCTCCCGTTGGGCGAGCTGGTCCAGGAGGATCGGATCGGAGAGCAGCCACAGGGTGATGAGGTGGTCCGCGCACAGGATGACCGGTGCGTCGTCGATGACGCCGGCGTCGACGAGTTCGAGGATCCTCCTGGCCCAGCGGATCGAGTCCGCGGCCAGCGCGGTGGGAACGGTCAGCCCGATCGCCGTGCGGGTGCCGAGCAGCGCCTGGTCGAGCATGGTTCTTCGTGCGGCGTCGAGCGGGCCCGGGATGAGTAAATGGGGCTGGGGGTCGCTGAGATCGACCAGGATGTCGCGGTCGGCGCTGACCCGGTCGAGCCCCGCGGGGGCGCGCGCCGCGACGAGGGTGACCTCCTCCGGGAGCGTCCACCCGGTCTGCTCGCACAGTTCGGCGATGGCGGAACGGGGCACGGGGCGTCCGGCCAGGATCAGATGCAGCAGACGCCGGCGCATGGCCTCGGTCTGTTCGCCGCTCTGGGACTGGACTTCGAGGAACCCCTCACGCGAGAGTGCTTCGAGCTCGTCGACGTAGGCGAAGAGCGCGTCGGCGAAACTGAGCATCAGGGTCGGGGAGAAGTGGTAACTCCGGCCGACCTTCTTCGCCCGCCTCAGCGCCACCCGGGCGCCGAGCCGGTACGCGCCCTGGAGCGTCTCCATGGTGCGGCCCTCGTACGCCTCGAACCGGCCGAAACGGCGGCACATGTCGTCGCGCAGCGAGGTCGACGTGGACGGTTCGGCGACCAGATCCACGAACGAGGCGAGGCTCTGCTCGACGCCGACCCGAATGGCCTGGCCGTTCGGGCCGCTGAGCAGGCGGGCGTACTCCGGATAGGCCCGGGTGACCTCGACGCCTATCTCCTTGATCAGGCTGGGCAGTTCGGGTCGCATGATGGCCGCGAACTCCTGGGGAAGCGGTCCCAGCGGGTCCCCTGTGTCCAATGGCGAAATGACTCTCGGCATGGCGTTTCCCCTTGCTCTCCGGCGCCCGGTGGGGGTGAGGCAGTGGGGGAAAGCGCTCCCACGAACCGACAGGTGCGTACCAAGTTCGCGATGAAGATAGACCAAGTCAGTGGCCATGCCCACCACTTGCGCGGGATCGAAGTGCAGGGGCCACACATCTCGGCCGTGTTGTGGTGCTCCGGTGCAGGTAGGGCGGGAGTACTCACTTCCGGACAATATTTTCGGCCGTTCACCCGGAGTGCGGGGAGACGGGCATCGGCGGTTGTCCTCGTGCTCCGGCGGGCGCGCCGCGCATGGGCATTCCGGTTGAGGATGTCCCGGGCCGCGGAGGGGGCCGGGCTCGCGCGGGCTCCGGGTGATCCTTCCTGGCGGGGGCGCTCTCCGCCTCGCCGTTACGGGCAGCCGAGTGGCCCGTAACGGTGTTGCCACGGGGTGACGGCGCCGGCACCGATGTCCGGGGCGCGGGCGTGCCCCCGCCCGTGCCCCGGAGTCCGACTGTGATTTTGCGCAGCAAATGACAAGTCAACTGCGCTGGTTAGTAAGCCGGGTACGAGAAAAGAACTCGCTGAGAGCAATTTCGGCTGGCGGGATTGTGCTCCAAGTTTCCCGCAAGTAACGTCACGGCCTGTCACAGATTGTGTGTGGCCGAGCGTACGCCTTCCCCTCGGAGAAGTGGTTCATAGCCGTGCTTCGTGCCCCTTGGGCAGCCGTGAAGCACGTCCCCGCAAGCAGTGCCACCCGCATTGTCGAATCGGAGGAACTAACTGTGCGTAATACCCTCAAGAAGATCGCCGTCGCAACCGGCGTTGCTTCTGCGGCCGTCGTACTCAGCGCGACCCAGGCGATGGCATTTCCCGCCACCACGTGGACCGTCACGGGCGGGGCATTCACCGCCGTGTCGACGAACACCGTCCTGTCGGTGAACGGCCTCCCGCTGACGTGTCCGACAGCGGGCGCGGGTGGTTCCGCGGCCAGCGCCACGGGCAACCCCGCCACGGTCGGAACCATCACCTCGGCCACCTTCGGGACCACCGCGAGCCCGTGCACCAGCGCACTCGGACCGGTGACGCCCGTCGCCACCACCTCGCCGGCCTGGGAGCTCGTCGCGCAGGACTACACCTCCGGCGTGACGACCGGCTACATCAAGAACATCAAGGCCAAGCTCACCGTCCTCACCTGCACCTTCAATGTGACCGGTGAGGTCAACGCCAAGTTCACCAACAGCACGAAGAAGCTGGCCGTCTCCAACTCCACGCGCCAGCTGACCGTCTCGACCGCTACCGCGGGATGCGCCGGGATCGTGGCCGTCGGTGACCACCCGACGTTCACCGGTGACTACTCCGTCACCGGAATCACGAGCATCATCGGAACCTGACGGACCGCCGGGTGACCGAAAGCTCTGCAGACCGCACGGCGGGACTCCTGCCGTGCGGTCTGCGGCCCCGACAGAAGGGAATCACAAGGGATGACGACGCGCGGGGCAACGGGGCGGAGCCGCGGGCACCTGGCAGCACGGGGCGGAGCAGTCCTGGCCGCGGTCCTCATGGCCGGAATGATTCCGGGCGCTCAGGCGTCGGCCGGTGACCGCGAGGTCCAGGCCGAGCTGACGTACGGCTGTGACTTCCCTTCCGGGTCCCAACAGGTCGCGGTGCGTGTGTCCGCGACGGTTCCGGAGAAGGGCAAGGTCGACCGGCCACTCCAGCTCACCGACGTGAGCACTGAACTGACCGTGTCCGGGGAGGCGCTGGCCGATCTGTCGGACGGCGGAGCGGCCGGCTACACGGTGGAGACAGAGCTGAGCGTGAATGTGGCCCAGGGCGACCGGTCCGCGGTGGCCACCTGGGCCGGGACGGTCGAGGACCCGGTGGCGGTCCCGGAGTCGGGGGATCTCACGTTCTCCTCCACGGGTGACGTTCCCACGGTGACCGCCGGAGCCTCGGGTGACCTCACCTTCACCGCGGCGAAGCTGACCGCACGGCTCACTCCGCCGAAGCCGGACAGTGCCTCGGTCGAGCCGCTGGCCGTGCAACTGACCTGTGTTCCCGCGCCTGACCAGGACCTGACCCTTGCCTCGGTGCCGGTCGGCGGGGAACCGCAAGGGCCCTCGCCCGAGCCGTCCGAGTCCCAGGAAGGGAAGGCGTCCACCGCGGACGGTACCCGGAGCGCCGGTGCGACGCCCGAGGTGGGCAACACGCCGAAGGCGTCACGCCAGGACGGTGACGCGCCCCGCTGCGTGGGTGACGAGGAGGACCAGTTCAGCCTGAACGCGTATGCCACCGGTTACGCGAACGTCGCCAAACTCAAGAGCGCCACCCTGTTCCCGGTCGCCTGCACGCAGATCCATCAGGGTGCGACGGTGCTCAAGTTCCAGGACGGGCATCTGCATGTGCTCCAGGATTCGACGGCGCTGCTGGACTATCAGGGGAAGACGCAGCTGCCCCCCGCCAGCGGTACGTTCCTGACTTTCGGCTTCACGCCGACGACCGCGACCATGGAGATGACCCAGATCCCGCCGGAGGCCGGCCCCGACGGAAAGCCGTTGCCCAACATCCACTCCGACCTGACGATCCTCAGCCCCGGCAACAGCGTCGGCACGACGACGATCGACCTGATGCTCCAGCTCCGCCTGTACGACGTCGAGGTGAACGGTGTCCCGCTGGACGTCGGGCCCAACTGCCGTACGTCCAAGCCGTTCGCCCTTCCCCTGCAGGGGAAGATGGTTCTGAAGGACGGAGTCCAGACCGGATACACGCTGGTCACGGGCGGTGTCCTCGTCGGCAAGGTGACCCTGCCGCCCTTCTCCGGGTGTGGTGTCGGCGAGGATCTGGACGACCTCTTCACCGCGTCCATCTCCGGAGTCCCCGGTGCCGTGAAACAGGTCCAGGCAGCACCCTGCGCGGCGGCGCAGCACGACCCGAACGTGTGCACGCCGGAGGGCCAGCCGGTGCAGGTCCCCAAGCCACAGCGCTGAACCCGCCGCTTCCCGAACTGACATGAGTTCAACCCCATTGATCCGCCCACCATGAATTGAGGGAGTAATGAGAGCTGTCCCGAAGAGATGGCGTAACGGACTGATCGCCGCCGCCGCCGCTGCGGTGGTCGCGATCCCGCTGACTCCGCTGTCCGCCTCCGCCGCCGCCGCGAGCCTCAACGGGGACTGGGCGCCCTTCTCCCGCTGTCCCGTCGACGATCCCGCCATGCTCGCGGCGGACGGCCAGGACCTCGTCGCGTCCTGTGTCTCCTCGTACTCGCCCGGCGGTGAGTTCAAGCTGGGCACCACGGAGGCCACCACGGGCGCCAACGACATGCAGTTCGGTGTCATCCAGGACACCGCGGCCGGGACCTTCAAGGTGATTCCGCCCGCGGGCGGTGCGCTCGTGAGCGCACCGACGGAGATTCCCGGCGGGCTGCTGGGGCTCATGTGCCCCAGTGACATACCCGTCGTCAGCGCGGTCTGCGGACAGATCACCAGCGTCAGCCTGAACAGGGTGACGGCGACGGTGGAGTCGGCCGGTGCGCCCACGGAGTTCAACCTTCCGGCCGGCCTGAGCGTCGGTCAGCCGATCGTGAAGCTGCCGGTCCGCATCCACCTGGAGAACTCGCTCCTCGGCTCCAACTGCTACATAGGCAGCACCGGCTCCCCGGTGGTTCTGCGCCCGCAGAACGTCACGGCGCCGGCCGTCGCCATTCAGCGCTTCGACGGTGACGGCACACGCAACGCCACCGGCGGCGCCATGCTGAGGTTCGCCCTGACGGGGAACACCCAGGCGGACACCACCTTCGCCGCGCCGAAGGCCACCGGCTGCGGTCTGGGCGGAATCCTCAGCTGGGCGGTGAACCTCAAGGAGGGGCTGCCGTCCCTCTCGGGTGACAACCACCTCACGCTCAACAACGCCTCGACGTACAGCGCCGCGCTCACCGCACCCGGCCTCGTCCTGCCCAACGCGGGGAAGGTGCTCTCCCAGTACTGGCACTCCGCGGCGAAGTAGCACCGGCCGTACTGAGGGCTGACGCGTCACTCCTTGTCATTCCGTGCGCGTCCTCGGTGCAACGGCCTCCGCCCGCCCCGACCCGGGAAATCTCCTGGTCGGGGCGGGCTTCGGCATGCCGCGCCGCAGACCGGGGCCCGTTCCGCGTGCGGACGGGGAGGCTCATATTCGTATAGTTTCCGCGCGCCGATCAGTCACGTGGTGACAAGAATTCCCTTTCCCGGAAGTGCTGTGCAGAAAGTTCCGGAACCGCTATTGCGAAGAAAGGTTACTGACCCGTAGCGTCCCGGGTGAGCGGCACGGAAACGTGTCCCCAGCTGTTCGTTCGACGCCTGCGGAGTCCAGGTCGAGCCCCCTCGGCCCGAATTCCGCACCGGGAATGCGCCGGCCTCCGAAGCCTCTGTCCTGGGCCGGCGCTCCCACGGTCGGGACCCACGGCTCCAGCCCCTCTGGACTCGGAACCCGATCCGCACGCCGGAGAACTTGCGCAGATTCCGACAAAGCCTGCGAGCGGTTTTGTCACTCGGTGACAAGTGATCCACATCGAGCACATGGTTCGCCGATCTCTGCTGCTCAACGGCTTGTCCTGGCGGTTTCGGCGGACATAACGTGCGCCTCCTGGTGCATGTGTGACGAGCCGCCATTGGATTTCTCAGAGCCGGAGCGCTGACAGATGACATCGTTCACCGAGACGTCGAGGGAGGGCCGATGGGAATCGAAGTAGTCGTGGAAGGCCTGACGAAGTCCTTCGGCAAGCAGAACATCTGGCAGGACGTCAGCCTCACCCTGCCCGCCGGTGAAGTGAGCGTGATGCTCGGTCCTTCCGGCACCGGAAAGACCGTCTTCCTCAAGTCCATCATCGGCCTGCTCAAGCCTGAACGGGGTCGCGTCCTCGTCGATGGCGTCGACATGGTGAACGGTTCCGAGCGGGACATCATGGAGGCCCGAAAGCTTTTCGGCCTCATGTTCCAGGACGGTGCGCTCTTCGGGTCGATGTCGCTCTTCGACAACATCGCGTTCCCGCTCCGGGAGCACACCCGCAAGAAGGAATCCGAGATCCGCCGCATCGTGATGGAGCGGATCGACGTGGTGGGTCTGCTCGGTGCCGAGGACAAGCTGCCCGGCGAGATCTCCGGCGGTATGCGCAAGCGGGCCGGCCTGGCCCGGGCGCTCGTCCTGGACCCGCAGATCATCCTCTGCGACGAGCCCGACTCCGGCCTCGACCCGGTCCGCACCGCGTTCATCTCGCAGCTGCTCGTCGACCTGAACGCCCAGATCGACGCGACGATGCTCATCGTCACCCACAACCTCGACATCGCCTCCACGGTCCCGGACAACATGGGGATGCTGTTCTGCCGCAACCTCGTCACCTTCGGTCCGCGAGAGGTGCTGCTGACCAGCGATCTGCCCGTGGTCAACCAGTTCCTCGCCGGGCGCTGCGAAGGCCCCATCGGCATGTCCGAGGAGAAGGACGCCGCCACGCTCGCCGCCGAGGAGCTCAATGGCTACGGCCAGGGCATCAGTTCGGCCAACGCCCCGCGCACCGTCGTCCCGCAGCTGGAGCCCTCGCCGGGCCTGCCGGTGCGCCAGGGCGCCCTGCGCCGCCGGGAGCGGGTCATGTCGATGATGGGCCAGCTTCCCGAGGCGGCCCGTACCGCCATCCTCAACAGCTACAGCCCGGCCGCCGCGGGCGGTGGGCGCCCATGACGGCCCCCATGCCGGTGATACCCCCCGGGCCGCCGGAGGACCGGCCCCCGGCCCCGGCTCCGAATAAGGCGCCCGAGGCCCCGCGCCCCAGCAAGGCCCTCGCCCCGCTGCGCGAGACCGGCCGGCTGTTCGCGCTCGCCGGGACCGTGTGCCGGGAGACCTTCCGAAGGCCTTTCCAGGTGCGGGAGTTCATCGAGCAGTTCTGGTTCGTCGCCAGCGTCACGATCCTGCCCGCCGCCCTCGTCTCCATCCCGTTCGGCGCGGTCATCGCCCTCCAGGTCGGCTCGCTCACCCAGCAGCTCGGCGCCCAGTCCTTCACCGGCGGCGCCAGCGTCCTCGCCGTCATCCAGCAGGCCAGCCCGATCATCGTGGCTCTGCTGGTCTCCGGCGCGGCGGGCTCGGCCATCTGCGCGGACCTCGGATCGCGCAAGATCCGCGAGGAGCTCGACGCGATGGAGGTCATGGGCGTCTCGCCCGTGCAGCGCCTCGTCGTCCCGCGCGTGCTCGCCACCATGCTGGTCGCCGTCCTGCTCAACGGCCTCGTCTCCGTCGTCGGCACCCTCGGCGGCTACTTCTTCAACGTGATCATGCAGGACGGCACCCCGGGCGCCTATCTCTCCAGCTTCTCCGCCCTCGCCCAGCTGCCCGACCTGTACGTCAGCGAGATCAAGGCCCTGATCTTCGGCTTCATCGCCGGCATCGTCGCCGCCTACCGCGGACTCAACCCGCGCGGCGGACCGAAGGGCGTGGGCGACGCGGTCAACCAGTCCGTCGTCATCACCTTCATGCTGCTGTTCTTCGTGAACATGGTCCTCACGGCGATCTACCTCCAGATCGTCCCCGCGAAGGGGAGCTGACCGATGCCGATACTCAGCTGGCTCGACCGGTCGGGTGACCAGCTCACCTTCTACGTACGGGCCCTGGTCTGGATCCCCCGGACGCTGCGCCGCTACCTCAAGGAGGTGCAGCGGCTGCTCGCCGAGGTGGCCTTCGGCAGCGGCGGTCTCGGGGTCGTCGGCGGCACCATCGGCGTGATGATCGCGATGACCCTGGCCACCGGCACCGTCGTCGGACTCCAGGGGTATGCCGCCCTCAACCAGATCGGCACCGCCGCCTTCACCGGCTTCATCTCCGCGTACTTCAACACCCGTGAGATCGCCCCGCTGGTCGCCGGCCTCGCTCTCTCCGCGACCGTCGGCGCCGGCTTCACCGCGCAGCTCGGTGCCATGCGGATCAACGAGGAGATCGACGGCCTGGAGTCGATGGGTGTGCGCTCCATGCCCTACCTCGTCACCACGCGCATCATCGCCGGGGTCGTCGCCATCATCCCGCTGTACGCGATCGGGCTGCTCTCCTCGTACGTCGCCTCCCGCTACGTCACCGTCCTGTTCAACGGGCAGTCCGCGGGCACGTACGACCACTACTTCAACCTCTTCCTCTCCCCGCAGGACGTGCTGCTGTCGGTGCTCAAGGTGCTGATCTTCAGCGTGATGGTGATCCTCGCGCACTGCTACTACGGCTACCACGCCACCGGTGGACCCGCCGGAGTGGGCGTGGCCGTCGGCCGCTCGGTGCGCAACGCGATCGTGCTGATCAGCGTCACCGACTTCTTCCTCTCGCTCGCCATCTGGGGAGCCACGACGACCGTGAAGGTGGCCGGCTGATGTCATCGCGGACCACAAGGGGCAACAGGGCCGCGCGGACCGCCGGCCGCAGAACCGCCGGGGTCGCCTTCTTCCTCGTACCCGCCGTACTCATCTGGGTGTCGGTCTCCGTGTACGAGAAGGACTTCACGGATGACGCGACCGTCACCGTACGCACGTCGAGCGTCGGCAACGAGATGCACGACAACGCCGACGTGAAGCTGCGCGGCGTCGTCATCGGCCAGGTGCGCGGCATCGCGGCCGACGGCGAGGGCGCCCGCCTCACCCTGGCGATCGACCCGGACAAGCTCGACCGCGTCCCCGCCGACGTCACCGCCCAGATGCTGCCCACCACGTTGTTCGGCGAACGGTTCGTGGCCCTCGTGCCGCCCCCCGTACCGTCACCGCGGGCGTTGCGGGCGGGCGCCGTCATCCCGCAGGACCGCTCCAGCAACGCCCTCGAACTCGAAGAGGTCCTCGACAACGTCCTGCCGCTGCTGACCGCCGTGAAGCCGGAGAAGCTCTCCGCCACCCTCAACGCGGTCTCCCAGGCACTCCAGGGCCGCGGCGAGAAGCTCGGTGACACCCTCGTCACGCTCGACGCGCACCTCCAGAAGTTCAACCCGCAACTCCCCACGCTCAACGCGGACATCAAGGAACTCGTCAAGGTGAGCCGGGTGTACGGGGACGCCGCCCCCGACGTCCTGGACGCGCTCACCGACTTCACCACCACCAGCGGCACCGTCGCCGAACAGCAGGCCGAACTCGCCGACCTGTACGGCTCCACCACCGCGTCCGCCCGGGACCTCACCGCGTTCCTGGAGAAGAACAAGGACAACCTCATCCGGCTCGCGGCCTCCGGCAGGCCGACGCTGGAGACCCTCGCCACGTACTCCTCGGAATTCCCCTGCACGCTCCGCACCATGGCCGGGTTCGTCCCGGCCATGGACAAGGCGCTCGGCAAGGGCACCGACGAGCCCGGGCTCCACGTCACCCTCAAGGCCGTTCCCTCCAAGGGGAAGTACGTGGCGGGCAAGGACACGCCCGTCTACAACGCGACCGGCGGACCGCACTGCTACTCCGTCCCCTATGTCGGCCGGACGGTCCCGACCGCGGACGTCAGGACCGCCAAGGACAACGGGACCGCGGCCGAGCCGGAGACGGACGCCCCCGAAGAGGTCCCGGCCGCCGACGCGTCGCTCGGTCTGCCCAACTCCCCGCAGGAGAGCCGGCTCGTGAACGAACTGGTCGCTCCCTCACTGAAGGTCCGGCCGCAGGCCCTGCCCGAGTGGAGCAGCGTGCTCATCGGTCCGGCCTTCCGCGGTGTGGAGGTGAAGCTCAAGTGAAGCGCCGCTCCCTCGCGGGACCGCTCGCGAAATCGATCGTCTTCATCGTGGTGACGGTGCTCGCCACCACGGTGCTGGGTCTGTCCATCGCCAACACCGGTGTCGGCGACACCCGTTCGTACCGGGCCAGGTTCACGGACGCGACCGGCCTCGTCGTCGGCGACAGCGTCCGGATCGCCGGTGTGAAGGTCGGGCAGGTCGACTCCGTCAAGGTCGCCGACCGGCGGCTCGCCGAGGTCGGCTTCAGTGTCCAGAAGGGCCGCAAGCTGCCGGCGTCGGTGACCGCGTCGATCAAGTACCTCAACATGGTCGGCCAGCGCTACATCGACCTCGACCAGGGCGCCGGACCCGTCGGCGAGAGCTTCGCCGCGGGCGCCACCATCCCGCTGTCCCGGACCACCCCGGCCCTCGACCTCACCCAGCTCTTCAACGGCTTCCAGCCGCTCTTCGAGGGCCTCTCCCCGCCGGACGTCAACCAGCTGGCCGGCTCCATCGTCCAGGTGCTCCAGGGCGAGGGCGGCACCGTCGACAGCATCCTCCAGCACGTTGGCTCGCTGACCGGCACGGTCGCCGCGAAGGACAAGGTGATCGGCGAGGTGATCAAGAACCTGAACACGGTCCTGAAGACGGTCAACGACCGGGAGGCCGGCTTCAACGACCTCGTCGACACGCTCCAGGAACTCGTCACCGGGTTCGCGGGCGACCGCAAACCGCTCGGCGAGGCCGTCACGGCGATGGGCGCGCTCACCACGGTCACCGCGGACCTCTTCCAGGACGGCCGCAAACCCCTGAAGGAGGACATCAAGCAGCTCGGCCGGCTCTCCGACCGGCTCGCCGACAACTCGCCGAAGATCGAGAACTTCCTCCAGAAGACCCCGGCCAAGATGGAGGCGATCAGTCGCCTCGCCTCGTACGGCTCATGGCTCAACCTCTACCTCTGCGAGGCCAAGGTCAGCGGCGTGACGAACAGCGACGGCAGCACCCCGCCGACCGGCATCGAGATCACCCAGCCGAGGTGCCTGTCATGAGAATGAAGCCCATACGCGACCGCAACCCCGTCGCCGTCAGCGTCGTCGGACTCCTCGTACTCGCCCTCATCGGATACGGCGCCTACCGCGCCGACTCGCTGCCCTTCATCGGCGGTGGCACCACCTACAGCGCCGACTTCACCGAGTCCGCCGGGCTCGACGAGGGCGACGAGGTGCGGATCGCCGGAGTGAAGGTCGGCAAGGTCACCGGGGTCTCCCTCGACGGCGCCAAGGTGAAGGTGACCTTCAAGGTCAAGGACGCCTGGATCGGCAACGCGAGCACCGTCGGCATCGCCATCAAGACACTCCTCGGCGACAAGTACCTGGCCGTGGACCCCCTCGGCGAAGCCCGGCAGAACCCCGACGAGCGCATCACGGCGAGCCGCACCACCTCGCCGTACGACGTCACCCAGGCCTTCAACGGTCTCGGCGAGACCATCGGCGAGATCGACACCGAGCAGCTCGCCAAGAGCTTCGAGACGATCTCCGCCACCTTCAAGGACTCCCCGCCCGACGTGAAGAGTGCCGCCAAGGGGCTGTCCGCCCTCTCCAAGACCGTCTCCGAGCGCGACGCGCAGCTCGCGACCCTCCTCAAGGGCAGCAAACAGCTCACCAAGACCCTCGCCACCAAGAAGAGCAGCTTCGAGACCCTCCTCGAAGACGGCAACCTGCTCCTCGGCGAGATCCAGGCACGCCGCGACTCCATCCACCTGCTGCTCACCGGCACCCGTGACCTGGGCACCCAGCTCACCGGACTCGTCGCCGACAACAACAAGCAGCTCAAGCCCACGCTGAAGGCGCTGGGCCGGGTCACCGCCGTCCTGAACAAGAACCGCAAGAGCCTCGACAAGGTCCTCTCGATCGCCGGCTCCTACAACAGGCTCGTCGGCAACACCCTGGGCAACGGCCGCTGGTTCGACAACTACGTCTGCGGTGTCGTCCCGAAGGACTACCTGCCCGCCAACACGCCCCCGGCGACCGGCTGCATGCCTCCCAAGCAGGAAGGCGGGAGCTGAGATGAGACTCACCCGCGTCATCGGCATCGGGGCCGGCCTCGTGGTCGTGGCCGTCGCGGCCACCTCCGGGGTGATGGCCATGGAGGAAGAGGGCACGACGACCGTCACCGCGTACTTCGAGCAGGCGACCGGCGTCTACGCCGGATCCGACCTGCGGATCCTCGGAGTCCGGGTCGGCACCGTCGAATCGGTCGAACCCCGCGGCAAGGACGTCAAGGTCGTCCTGCGGGTCGACAAGGGCGTCCAGGTCCCCAAGGACGTGCACGCCGTCGTCGTCGCCCCCAGCCTCGTCGCCGACCGGTACGTCCAGCTCGCCCCCGTCTACACCGGGGGAGCGGTCCTGGAGGACGACGCCGAACTGCCCGCGTCGAAGAACGCGACACCGGTCGAGGTGGACCAGCTGTACGCGTCCATCACCGAACTCTCCACCGCGCTCGGCCCGGACGGGGCGAACGCGCAGGGAGCCTTCGCCGGACTCCTGGACACCGGCGCGAAGAACCTCAAGGGCAACGGCAAGGACATCGGCGACTCCATCGAGCAGTTCGGCAAGGCGACGAAGACCCTCGACAAGAGCAGCGGGAACCTCTTCGACACCCTGGCCTACCTCCAGACCTTCACCACCATGCTGAAGGACAACGACGGCAACGTGCGCACGGCCGAGAACCAGCTGAACTCGGTCACCGGCTTCCTGGCGGACGACAAGAAGAACCTCGGGGCCGCGCTCAAGGAACTCGGCACCGCCCTCGCCCAGGTCAAGACGTTCATCAAGGACAACCGGGGCGCGCTCAAGGAGAACGTGGACGCGCTGGTGCCGATCACCCAGACCCTCGTCGACCAGCGCGCCTCACTGGCCGAGTCGCTCGACACCCTGCCGCTGGCCGCGGGCAACGTCCTGAACGCGTACGACCCCGCCCACCGCACCCTCAACGGCCGGACCGACCTCAACGAGCTCAGCATGGGCGGCCCGCTCATCGATCCTTCCCTCACCGGGCTCACCCCGGTGGACGCCGAACGGCAGGCGGCGCTCCCCGCCCTGCCGCTGCCGGCCGTGGGCACCGTCTACGGCACACCGAAGAACGCCGCGGCGAAGAGCGGCAACGACGAGAAGGGGGCGAACCGATGAGCCGGACCCCGCGCGGACCCGGAGCCCGCGCGACGACGGGCGCCGCCACCCTGATCGCGTTCGGCCTCTGCTGCACCCTCTTCGTCACCGGCTGCCAGGCCCCGCACTTCTCCGGCATCGAGGACGTGCCGCTGCCCGGCGGTGCGGACCTCGGCGACCATCCGTACGAGATCACGGCGGACTTCGGGGACGTGCTCAGCCTCGCCCCGCAGTCCTCGGTGAAGGTCAACGACGTCGCCGTCGGCCGCGTCACCAAGATCTCCCTCGCCCCCGACACCTGGCAGGCCCGGGTCACCATGAAGGTCAACGGGAAGATCAAACTGCCCGCCAACGCCTACGCGCACCTCGAACAGTCGAGCCTCCTGGGCGAGAAGTACATCCAGCTCTCGCCCCCTGCGAGCGGCACCGCCCGCGGCACCCTCGCCTCCGGCGACCGCATCCCGCTCACCCGGACCAACCGGAACCCCGAGGTCGAAGAGGTGTTCGGGGCGCTGTCGATGCTCCTCAACGGCGGCGGCGTCCAGCAGCTGAAGACCATCACCACCGAGCTCAACAAGGCACTGGCCGGACAGGAACCCCAGGTCCGGTCCATGCTCAAGCGCGTCGACACCCTCGTCACCAACCTCGACGACCACCGCGGCGACATCACATCGGCGCTCGACGGCGTCAACCGGCTCGCCGCCACCCTCGCCACCCGCAAACAGGACGTCGGCAAGGTCCTCACCGGGCTCAGCCCCGGCATGAAGGTCCTGGAGAAGCAGCGCGGCTCGCTCCTGACCATGCTGCGCTCCCTGGACACCCTCTCCGACGTCGCCGTCACCACCATCAACAAGAGCAAGGCGGACACGATCGCCGACCTGAAGGCCATCGCCCCCACCCTCCGGGCCCTGGCCGACTCCGGCGACGACCTGCCCGACTCCCTCCAGGTGCTGCTCACCTACCCGTTCACGGACGAGGTGCTGCGCGGTGTGAAGGGCGACTACCTCAACGTGTACCTGGACATGACGGCCGCACCTGGCACCCAGATCATCCCCGCCCTCGAACCGGATCCGGACCCCCCGGCCGCCGGGGCGAAAACGGCAGCCGGCGCCGCACTCCCGCTGCCGCTCCCCGCGACCACCACGCCAGGGACGGCCACTCCCCGGACGGGCCAGGCCACGGAGGGGAGCAACCGATGATCACCTTCGCCATCCGGCTGAAGAACATCGCGTTCCTGATCATCGCGGTGCTGGTGCTCGGCTACCTGGGCGTGCGGTACGCCGACCTCGGCCACTACGTCGGCATGCGCGACTACTACACCGTCAAGATGCAGCTCCCGCGCACCGGTGGCCTGTTCACCCACTCCAACGTCACCTACCGCGGGGTCTCCGTCGGCCGGGTCGGGCCCATCGAGCTCACCGAGGACGGTGTGGAGGCCGAGCTGCGCATCGACAAGTCGGCGCCGCCCATCCCCGAGGACCTCAAGGCGGTCGTCGCCAACCTCTCCGCGGTCGGCGAGCAGTACGTCGACCTGCGGCCGGCCCGCACCGACGGCCCCGTCCTCGCGAACGGTTCGGTCATCGACCAGGCCGAGACCACCGTCCCGGCACCGGTGACCAACGTCCTCACCAGCGTCAACGGCCTCGCCTCGTCCGTCGACCTGGAGTCCCTGCGCACGGTGGTCGACGAGTTCGGCACCGCGTTCTCCGGCCGCGGCGACGACCTCCAGGTCCTGCTGGACACCGGCGGCGAGTTCGTCCAGGCCGCCGACGACGCGCTGCCCGTCAACACCAGGCTCATGCGGGACGGCGAGACCGTGCTGCGGACCCAGGCCGAACAGGGCGAGGCGCTCAAGGGCTTCGCCTCGGGCGCGAAGGAACTGGCGGCCCAGCTCAAGGGCTCGGACACCGACCTGCGCAAGCTGATCGCCGCCGCACCCGACGCGACCGGGCAGATCAGCGGACTGCTGCGCGACCTCGACCCGAGCTTCGGCGTCGTCGTCGCCAACCTCCTCACCACGTCGGACGTCGCCGTGACCCGGCAGCGCGGACTGGAGGAACTCCTCGTGAAACTCCCGGCCGTCGCGGCGGCGGGGGCCAGCGCGGTCGACGAGGACGGTGCCCGGTTCGGCATGTCGGTCACCTTCTTCGAGCCGCTGCCCTGCACCTCCGGATACGGCGGCACGACGTACCGCAACGGGCTCGACCTCGCACCCGCTCCGGCCGTCAACACCAAGGCCCGCTGCACCTCGTCGCCCGGCACCGGCATCAACGTCCGCGGCAGTGCGAACGCCCCGAAGGGCGGTCCGCTGCCCGCACCCGCCAAGCCCGGCACGCTGCTCCTCGACGACCGCGGTCAGGACCGGCTGCCCGGAGTGCTCGGCGCCGCGACGGACCCCGCGCCCGCGGCCGACGGCATGGCCGGACTGCTGGGCCTGGGACAGGGAGGCGGCGCATGACCCCCCGTACCCGCAGCATCGGCGGCTGGGCCGTCCTGCTCGTCGCCGCACTGATCTGCGCGCTTGGGGGCTGGTCGTACGCGCAGGCGCGCGGCGACGACGACCTGGCGTACGCGAAGAGCCGGGACGCCGCGCTGGCGGACGGCAAGGTGGACCTGGCCCGGCTCAACAGCCTGGACGGCAAGGACGCCACGAGCGTCGACACCGGTCTCGCCGGCTGGCTCGACGCCTCCACCGGCCCGCTGCACGACCAGCTGAAGCGCACCCGCGCCAAGGACGCCGCCGAGCTCAAGAAGTCCGGCACGACGGCGCGCGGCAAGGTCACCGACGCGGCCCTCACCGAAGTGGACGAGCGTACGGGCACGGCACTGATGATCGCGACCGTCGACATCGAGGTCACCCCGCGCACGGGCAAGGCCGGCACCGAGCGCAAACGCTTCGAGGCGACGCTCGTCCGGACCGGGGACGGCTGGAAGATCAAGGCGCTCACCGCGCTCGGCATAGGGAGCGGCACATGAGGCTGCGCAGTGTGATCGACCCCGACGACGCGGTCCAGGAGGCGTCCGGCAGCGTCCCGCCCGACGACACCGGAGCCGACACGGACACCGACATCGAGGCCGGTCCCGCCAGGCGGTGGCCCCGCGTGCTGGCCGGGGTGCTCGTCGTCGCCCTGATCGCGGCCGGCGGCGCCTTCTTCGTCGCGGGCCGGCAGCTGCGCGACACGCCCGCCACCGCCAACCGGGCGCTGACGGACAGCGCGGTGACCACCCAGGTCGCCGGCGACGTCACCAACGCACTCGGCAAGGTCTTCTCCTACGGCCCCGGCGACACGGCCGCCACCAAGGCGTCCGCGCAGCGGCTCCTGGCGGGCAAGGCGCTCCAGCAGTACGCGGCGCTCTTCGGCCAGGTCGAGAAGCAGGCCGCCGACCAGAAGCTCACCCTCACCACCCACGTCGTGCGTGCCGGGGTGACCCGGCTGACCGGCGACAGCGCCCACCTCCTGGTCTTCCTCGACCAGGTCTACGAGCGCAAGGGCAAGGCCGCGAGCACCGCGGCGGCGCAGCTGTCCGTCACGGCCCAACTCCGGGAAGGGCACTGGACGATCGTGGAGATCAAGGCCAGATAGCGCACCCCACCGCACGACGCACCGGGCGATACCGCACCACACGGCAGGGAGAGGCAGCGATGGCACGGGTACGGATGACGAGGAACCCGCTGGTGGCGGCAGCGATCGTGCTGACACTCGCGGCGGCCGGTGCCGCGGGCTGGGGCGGCGTGTCCCGGTACCAGGCGGCGCACGACGACTCGGCGGCGTACGCCCAGGCCCGCGACGACGCGCTGGCCGCCGGCGAGCAGGCCGTGCAGAACATGAACACGCTCGACCACGAGCAGCTCGCCAAGGGACTCGACAGCTGGGAGGACTCCACCACCGGGGACCTGCACCAGCAACTCGTCGACGGACGCGACGGGTTCGTGAAGCAGATCCAGGAGGCGAAGACCGTCAGCACCGCCAAGGTGCTGTCCGGCGCGGTCACCGAGCTCGACGACCGGGCCGGGAAGGCGGGCGTGATGGTGGCGCTGCGGGTGACCGTGACCGCGCCCAAGGGCAAGCCCGCGGTGAAGGAGAGCCGGATGCTGGGGCAGCTCACCCGCACCTCCGACGGGTGGAAGCTCAGCGCCCTCGGCCAGGCACCCGTCGGCAACACCGCCGGCTGACGCCACCGACTCCCCACCCGCACCGAGAGGACCCCGGACATGTCGACGACCCGTCACCTCGTCAACCGGCAGCGTCGGCTGGCCACCGTCGCCGCCGAACGCACCGCCGCTCCCGCGCCCGTGAGCAAGCCCGTGGACGCCGAGACCGTCGCGGAGGAACCACAGGACGACGCGGAGGAGCAGAAGGAAGCGAAGAAGGAACCGGAGAAGGAACCGGAGAAGGAATCGGCGCAGGAGGAGGGGAAGGCGTCGAAGTCCGGGCGGTCACCCCGTCTCCGGGTCCGGCTGCCCGCCGTGCTCTGTGTCCTGACCGTGCTCCTCGGCGCCTTCGCCGCCTGGGCGTTCACCTCGGCCGGGAGTCTGCGCGACGACCCGAGCCGGCGGAACACCGCGCTCACCGACATCGGCCGCACCAGCGAGGTGAAGGGTCAGATCACCGAGGCCGTCGGCGCGGTGTTCTCCTACGACTACGCCTCGCCCGCCAAGGCCGACGCCGCGGTGAAGAAGTACCTGACGGGTGCGGCGGTCCAGCAGCACACGGACATGCTCGCCGAGGTACGGGCGCAGGCGCCCAAGCAGAAGCTCGTGCTCACCACGACCGTCACCGAGAGCGGGGTGGAGCTGCTCGACGGCGACCGCGCCCGGCTGATCATCTTCGCCGACCAGAGCAACACCCGTACGGGCAAGTCGGAGGAGACGACGTACGCCGCGGCCATGTTCGCCGTGGACGCCGTGCGCCGCGGCGGCACCTGGCGGATATCCGGCATCGACACGTTCACCCGGTGACCCGGGGGAGAGGAGAGCACGCATGAGGTTCAACGGCACCATGCGCCGCGGACTCGGCGGCACGGCGGCCGCCGTCGCCGCGATGGCAGCGCTCACCGCGTCCCAGGCACCGGGACTCGTCGCGCAGGACAAGCCGCAGAAGCAGAACACGGAGACCGACGAGGTCACGTGGTCGTCGGTGCCCAACGACGACTCGTACCACACCGAACTCCCGCCGCTGAAGAGCCCCGAGCCGCCGAAGCCGGGGGTGAAGCAGAGCCCGGAGGCCGTTCAGTCATGGGCCGAGGCGGGCATCCCGGCCACGGTCCTCGCCGCCTACCGCAAGGCGGAGAGCGCGCTCGGACGCAGCGACCCGGGCTGCCGGCTGCCGTGGCAGTTACTGGCCGCGATCGGCAAGGTCGAGTCCGGGCACGCCGCCGGCGGCCGGGTCGACGCCCACGGCACGACGCTCTCACCGATCCTGGGACCGGTGCTCAACGGCGCCGGGTTCGCGAACATCCCGGACACCGACGGCGGCGGGTACGACGGGGACAAGACCTATGACCGCGCGGTCGGCCCCATGCAGTTCATCCCCTCGACCTGGGCGCACTGGGGCAGGGACGGCAACGGCGACGGGCGCAGGGACCCGGGCAACATCTACGACGCCGCCCTGGCCGCCGGAGCCTATCTCTGCGCCGGCACCCGCGATCTGACGGTGCGCGCCGACCTCGACCGGTCGATCCTGAGCTACAACCACTCGGACACCTATCTGCGCACCGTGCTGTCCTGGCTGGAGTTCTACCGAAACGGCAGCCACGTGGTGCCCGACGGCAAGGGTCCGATCCCGAAGAGCCCCGGCGCCGGCGGTCCGAACGAGCCGAAGAAGCCCGTGGCCGGTCCCGGCACCGGCGGCGGCAAAGACGGAGACGGAGGCGGTATCGAGGTCGGACCGCAGCCGAGCCACTCCGCACATCCGACGGCGCCGGGCTCCACGACCCCCTCACCGGGCGAAACGGACTCCCCGGACCCCGGCGGCTCCACGGACCCGGGCACGCCCGATCCCACCGGCACCGGGTCCGGCAGCCCGGACCCGACCACCACTCCCGACCCGACCACGACCCCCGACCCGGGCACCTCGCCGTCCGGTCCCAAGGACCCCGGCTGCCCGACGGACAGCGCGACGCCGGACCCGACGGACACCGAGACAGCCACCGGGGCACCGTCACCCGACCCCACGGAGACCGAGGAACCCTGCTCCACGCCCTCGGTGCCGCCGGCCGCCGACTGATCCCGGCCCCGGCCCAGAGCTCAGCCGCCCGCCGACAGCACGGCGGCCAGGTCGTACCGCACCACCTCTTCCAGCTGCGCGTACGTGCAGCCGGCGGGGGTGCGGTCCGGCCGCCACCTGCGGAACTGGGTGGTGTGCCGGAACCGGTCGCCCTCCATGTGGTCGTACGCCACCTCGCAGACCCGCTCGGGACGCAGCGCCACCCAGGACATGTCCTTCTTCCCCGACCAGCGGCTCGGCGCGCCGGGCATCCGGGACGCCGCGTGCGCCTCGGCGTCCGCCCAGGAACCCCACGGGTGCCCGGCCACATCGGTCACCAGGGGTTCGAGTTCGGTGATCAGCTCGGCGCGGCGCTTCATCGGGAAGGCGGCACAGACGCCCACGTGCTGCAGGACGCCCCCTTCGTCGTACAGTCCGAGCAGCAGCGAGCCGACGACCGGGCCGCTCTTGTGGAAGCGGTAGCCCGCCACCACGCAGTCGGCGGTCCGCTCGTGCTTGATCTTGTACATCACCCGGGTGTCCGGCCGGTACGGCAGATCGAGCGGCTTGGCCACGACCCCGTCGAGCCCCGCGCCCTCGTACCGTTCGAACCACTCCTGGGCCACGGCCGGGTCGGTGGTCGACGGGGCGAGGTGGACGGGCGCCGAGGCGTCGGCGAGCGCGGCCTCCAGCACCGCGCGCCGGTCCGACTGCCGGGTCTCCAGGAGCGAGTCGTCGCCCAGTGCGAGCAGGTCGAAGGCGACCAGGCTCGCCGGGGTCTGCTCGGCCAGCAGCCGTACCCGGGAGTCGGCGGGGTGGATGCGCTCGCTGAGCCGGTCGAAGTCCAGCCGCCCCTCGTGCGCGACCACGATCTCGCCGTCGACGACGCAGCGCGGCGGGAGACTGGCCCGGACCGCGGTGACCAGCTCCGGGAAGTAGCGGGTGAGGGGCTTGCCGGTGCGGCTGCCGATCACCACCTCGTCGCCGTCCCGGTGCACGATCGCCCGGAAGCCGTCCCACTTCGCCTCGTACTGCATGCCCGGCGGGATGCGCTTCACGGGCTTGGCGAGCATCGGCTTCACGGGCGGCATCACCGGCAGATCCATGCCCCGATTGTGGACCGTACGGCGACCGGAGTCCTCCGATATGCGGCATATGTGTGCCCGGCCTACCGTGGCCGACATGGCAGCAGCGGGCAAAGCGGTGGAGCTGGAAGCGGCGGGACGGGCCGTACGGCTGTCCAATCCGGACAAGATCTACTTCCCGGAGAAGGGCTGCACGAAGCGGGACGTCGCCGAGTACTTCCTCGCGGTCGGCCCCGGCATCCTGCGCGCCCTGCGCAACCGGCCCACCACCCTCCAGCGGTTCGTCGACGGCGTCGAGGGCGAGTTCTTCTACCAGAAGCGGGCCCCGAAGAACCTCCCCGAATGGATTCCGACCGCCGAGATCGCCTTCCCCAGCGGACGCCCCGCCCGCGAGGTCTGCCCCACCGAGGTGGCCGCCGTCATCTGGGCGGCCAACCTGGGCACCCTCACCTTCCACCCCTGGCCCGTCCGGGGCGGCGACACCGACCACCCCGACGAGCTGCGCATCGACCTCGACCCGCAGCCCGGCACCGACTACGCCGACGCGGTCCGGGCCGCCCACGAGCTGCGCTCCGTCCTGGACGACCACGGGCTGCGCGGCTGGCCCAAGACCTCCGGCGGACGCGGCATCCACGTCTTCGTCCCCATCGAGGCCCGGTGGACGTTCACCGAGGTCCGCCGGGCGACCATCGCGGCGGGGCGTGAGCTGGAGCGCCGGATGCCCGACCGGGTCACCACCGCCTGGTGGAAGGAGGAGCGCGGCGAGCGGATCTTCGTCGACTTCAACCAGACCGCCCGGGACCGGACGATCGCCTCCGCCTACTCCGTGCGCCCCTTCCCGCACGCCCCGGTCTCGGCGCCCCTGCGCTGGGACGAGATCGACGACGCGCGGCCGCACGACTTCGACATCCGGACCATGCCGGTGCGCTACGCCGAACTGGGCGACGTGCACGCGGACATGGACCAGGAGGCCTTCCGGATCGACGCGCTGCTGGAGCTGGCCGACCGCGACGAGAAGGAGCGCGGCCTCGGCGACATGCCCTACCCGCCGGAGTACCCCAAGATGCCGGGCGAACCGAAACGCGTTCAGCCGAGCCGCGCCCGCCATGACGACGACGCCGGCGGCGACGCATGAGCGAGCCCGGTCCGGAGACCGGTCCCGAGTCCGGGCCGCACCACGGTGCGCACAGCCGGCCGCCGACCCGGGGCGAGAAATGGGCGGCGTACAAGGAGTCGCCCTACTTCCCGGCCACGGTCCTGCTGTTCATCCTGGCGGCCGCCGCCGGACTCTTCGCCGGCTCCTACACGTACGCCATGGCCAATCCGACCCCGCACCGGATCCCGGCCGCGGTGGTCAGCCAGCCGGACACGGCCCGCGGCAAGGAGTTCGTCGCCGCGATGGACAAGGCGCTGGACGCCTCGCTCGTCATCCATGTCTTCCGGACGCCCGCCGAGGCCCGCGAGGCGCTGGAGGAGCAGGAGGTCTTCGCGATCGTGCGGTCCGGCAGCCGCGGGGTGGCGCTCGACGTGGCCAGTGCCTCCGGGGCGGCCGTCGCCCAGCTGCTGGGGGAGTCGGCCGTAAAAGTGGGGGACACGCTCGGTATCCCGGTCGCCGTCATGGACGTCAAACCCCTCCAGAAGGGCGACCCGCGCGGACTCGCGCTGTTCTACATCTCGCTCGCCGCCGTGATCGTCGGCTTCGTCGGCTCCATCCAGCTGAGCGTGCACGCCAGGGGCCTGATCCCGCTGGAACGGATCGCGTTCACGGTCGCCTACTCGATGCTCGGCGCGTTCTCCATCGCCGCGGTGGTGGACTGGCTGCTGGGCGCGGTCGATCTGCCCTTCGCCGAGTCCTGGGCGATCCTGGCGTTCACCATGTTCACCTCGGGCATGGTCTTCACCATGTTCAACACCCTGATGGGGCGCTGGGCCATGCTCCCGACCTGGGGCGTGATGGTGCTCCTGGGGAACCCGTCCTCCGGCGGAGCCGTGTCCTGGCCGCTGCTGCCGTCGCTGCTCGGGCACATCGGGCGCTGGCTGCCGCCGGGCGCCTCCGTCAACGCCCAGCACACCGCCGTCTACTACCAGGGGCATCAGCGGCTCTTCCCGTTCCTGGTGCTCGCGGGCTGGTCCCTGGTCTCCTGCACGGTCTTCTGGGTGTGGCGCCACCGGCACCCGGGAGGCCGCGACCACATGCCTCAGCATGCGGCCGCGGCCACCTGATGCGGAACGACGCGGTTACAGCTCCTTGATCCGGATGTCCCGGTAGGAGATCACGTCCGAGGTGCTGTGGACCTGGAGTCCGATGTAGCCGGAGGCGTACCGCCGGCCGTCGGTACCCGGGTCGTCACCCCGCGGCGGCTCGAAGACCTGACCGCCGTTGTTGTCGAACTCGTTGAGCAGGACACCGTTGCGGTAGATCGAGTAGTGCTGGTCCACCACCCGGATCTCGTAGTCGTTCCAGGTGCCCTTGGGGGTGACGCCGGCGCCGGCGAGCCCCACCCGGTCGAATCCGTAGACCGAACCGGTCTTGTACATGTCGCCGTCCGGCCGGTCGTTGACCTGGATCTCATGGCCGTACTTGATGGCGACCCACTCCGGATTCGGCTCCTCCGGGTTGTCGTGGACGTTCGGGAAGCGGACGAAGACACCGCCGTTGGCGTTGCCCGTGCCCGGGGCGTCGTCCCGCCACTGGAGCTTCAGCGAGAAGTCCCCGTACTGGCGGCCCGGGAACCACAGCATGCCCATGCCGTCCACCGTGGTGGAGCTGGTGATCGCGCTGTCCGCCTCGTTGAGCGCGAACTGCCCGCCACCCACCTGCTGCCACTTGGCGAGCGAGGCGGCCGTGCCGTCGAAGAGCTTGCGGTAGCCCTCGTCCTGGCCCGGCTTGCCGATGCCCGACTGCTTCGCCGCCTTGTAGATCTTCTTGTGCTCGCGGGCGTCGATCACCCCGGCGGTGAGCAGCTTGTCGAGGACCTTGTCGACGTGCTTGAGGAACAGCGCGTGCGACGACCAGTCCTTCTCGTCCTCGATCAGCTCGTTGATCGTGCAGCGGTTGCCGGTGATCCGGTTGGGGACACCGGTGTCGACGGTGCCCACGATGACGGTGAGGCGTTCGTCGAACTCCGGGCAGTTCGGCGCCGGAACGCCGCCGCTCTGCGCGACGGTGAACGACGTCTGCTTCGCCTCGGAGGTGTTGCCCGCCTTGTCCGTGGCCCGGTGGGCGACCGTGTGGTAGCCGATCCGGTCGACGAGAACCGTGGCCGTGTAGGCCAGGTACGGGCCGCCGTCCAGGGAGTACTCGACCTTGTCCACCCCGCTGTCGGCGTCGGTCGCGGTGACCGTCACCTTGGCACTGGTGAGGTAGGCGCCGTCCGAGTTCTTGTCGCCCTCGACCTTCGCGGACGTCTCCGGCGGCGTCGTGTCCTCGGTCGGCGGCTCGACGACGGTGAACTCCACCGTCTTCTCCGCCGCCGCGTTGCCCGCCTTGTCGGTGGCGCGGTAGCGGACCTTCTGCGCCCCCACCTCGTGCACCATCACGGGACCGTCGTACGCCTGCCAGGCGCCGTCCGCCCCGACCGCGTACTCGATGGTGTTGACGCCCGACCCGGTGTCGGACGCGGTGACGGTGACCGTCGCCATGCCCAGGTACTGCCCCTGGTCGTCCTTCTCGCCGGACACGGTCGCCGACGTCTCGGGAGCCGTCGTGTCGTCCGTCGGCGGAGCGGCGACCGTGAACTCGGCCGTCTTCTCCGCGGCCGCGTTGCCCGCCTTGTCGGTGGCGCGGTACCGGATGGCGTGCGCGCCGACCTCGTTCACGACGACCGGCACGGTGTACGGCTGCCAGGCGCCGTCCGCCCCGACCGCGTACTCGACGGTGTCGACGCCCGAACCCTCGTCGGTGGCGGCGAGGGTGACCGTCGCCTGACCGATGTACGCGCCGTCGGCGTTCTTGTCGCCGTCGACCTTCGCGGAGGTCTCGGGCGCGGTGGTGTCCTCACCACCGCCACCGTCGGTGACGGTCAGGATGCCCTGCATCGCCTCGTGCCCCGGCATCGTGCAGTGGTAGAAGTACCGGCCGGGGGTGAGCGTGACCTCCGCCGTCTGCTTGCCGCCCTGGTCGTCGCCCGGGTTGGCGAGCAGGTTCAGCGGGACGTCGTTGTTGAACTCGGGGTCCGACACGCTGAACGTCAGCGTGTGCGGCATCCCCGAGGTGTTCCCGGTCGCCTCACTGTTCTCGAAGACGATGGTCGCCTTGCCGGCCACCGCCGTCTTCGGCGCGGAGAGGTAGTGGTCGATGGCGTTGCCCGCCGTCCAGGTCAGCACCTGGTCGGCCGCCGCGTCCGCCGGGGCCGCCGTACGGCCGTAGGCCGCCGTGGAGGTCAGCCCCAGCACCATCAGGAACGAGCCCAGCAGCGCGAGCCACAGCCGCGCGGGCCGGGACCGCCTTCGGAAGAGGATCGAACGGTGTCTCACTGCACTGCCGCCTTCCTGGCCAGGTCCTTGACGGCCGGGGTGGGTGCGCCGCCCTTGTAGGTCACGCGCCACAGCGCGGACTTGGAGTCGGAGGTGAAGAAGCCGCGCCCGTAGTCGAGGACGTACAGCGAACCGTCCGGGGCGAACTTCCAGTCCATCAGGTTGCGGATGCCGTCCGCGCCCACCGGGATGATCTCCTTCAACGACTCGGCGTGCGTGGGCAGACCGCCCTTGCCGACCGTCTTCGGATCGGTGAGAACGGCGTGCCGCGGCTGGGTGTCGTCGTAGAAGTCACCGACGAACCACTTGCCGTCCCAGTACGAGGGCCACTTGTCGGCGCTCGTGCTCGCCGCGTCGTACCGGTAGACCGGGCCGTTCATCGTGGCCTGGCCACCGCCCTTGAGCCAGGGCAGGAGTTCCTTCTGGTCCTCCACCTTGTAGCTCGGGATGCCGTTCTCGTCGCGCGGGTAGTCCACGCCACCGCCCTGCGGCGAGTACCAGATGGTGTTGGAGGTGATCGGCGGCAGGTTCACGAGACCGTCGTTGTTCGGCGACTCGTTCTTGGGGTGGTCGCAGTCGTACCAGCCGAGCGGCTTGCTCGGGTCCGGCAGATTGCGGTCCCGGTAGGGCTGCTTGTTGCCCATGCAGTACGGCCAGCCGTGGTTGCCCGCCTTGGTGATCGCGGCGAACGTGTCGTACTTGGCCGGGCCCCAGGTGGTGCTCGGGGCGCCCGCGTCGGGGCCGACCCAGCCCGCGTACAGCGTGTCGGTCGACTTGTCGATGGCGATCCGGGCCGGGTTGCGCACGCCCATCACATAGATCTCGCCGCGGGTCTTGCCGCCGCCCTCGTCGGTCTCCTTGCCGGTGAAGAGGTTGCCCTCCGGCAGGGTGTAGGTGCCGTCGTCCTCGGGGTGGATCCGCAGGATCTTCCCGTTGAGGTTGTTCGTGTTGCCCGCGGTGCGCCGGGCATCGGCGAACGAGACGCCCTTGTAGTTCGGCTCCGGGTTGTTGCCGGAGTAACCGTCGCTGAAGCCGGAGGAGTTGTTGTCACCGGCCGCGATGTACAGGTTGCCCTTGGAGTCCCAGGCCATGCCGCCGCCCGCGTGGCAGCAGCTGTGGATCTGGACCGGCCAGTGCAGCAGCACCTTCTCGGAGGACAGATCCAGCTTGTTCGTCGCCAGGTCGAGGGTGAAGCGGGAGACCTGACGGACCGCCATCTGCTTGTCGCGGTCGATCTTGTCGTGGGGTGTGTAGTGCAGGTACACCCACCCGTTCTTCTCGAAGTCCGGGTCCAGCTCGATGCCCAGCAGACCCTCCTCGACCTTGACCAGTTCGTCGCCGCCGCCCTTGTTGCCGAAGATCGTCAGCTCACCGGCGAGGGTGACCTTCCTGGTCTTCGGGTCGTAGACGTGGATCTGGCCCAGACCCTTGCCGACGTTCGGGTCGGCCCAGTCGGTGACGACCGGCACGCTGCTGTCCGCGCCGCCGCGGCCGATGTACAGGACGCGCCCGTCGGGGGCGGTCACCAGGCCGTGCGGCTCGCCGATCTGGTCGTTCTTGCCGGGCTGGTTGGGCTGGGTGACCCGCTCCGCCTTGTAGTTGGAGGTGATCGTCGCCTTGCAGTCGGCCTGCGAGATCCGGGTCGTCCAGTCCAGCGCGCCGCGCAGGTGGTCACGGAAGTCGGCCTCGGCGAAGCTGTCGACCGTACCGCCCATAGCGGTGTAGAAGGACCGGCCGCCGTCGTAGTCACGGCACCAGGAGACCGGGTGGTCCCAGCCGTTGGCACTCGTGCCGGGCTTGTACGTGATCTCCCGGACCCGTGCCACGGTGTGCACGTCGCCGGACGGGTTGTCCTTCCAGTTCAGCCACTTGTCCGGACGCTTCCACTCCAGCGGCAGGTTCTTGGTCGCCGGGTGCTGCCGGTCGCCGATCTCCACCGTCGCACGCTGGACGGCGGTGGGACTGCCGGCCGCCGGACGTGCGCCGACCAGGCCGGTGAACCAGTCCGAGTACGGTTCGGTGCGCGCCGCGTCATGGATGCCGAGGAAGCCGCCGCCGGCCTCCATGTAGGCCTCCAGGCCCGCCTCCTGCTCCGGGTCCAGGACATCGCCGCCGCCCGTCAGGAAGACGACCGCGTTGTACTTGCCGAGCTGCTTGCCGTTGGTGAAGACGGCCGGGTCGTCGGACGCCACGGTCCTGAACCGGCCCGCCTCCGGGCCGGTGAGCCCGATCTTCTCGATCGCCGCGATCCCGGCGTCGACCGTCGGCGACTCCTCGGTGGCCGAGCCATGGAAGACGAGCACCTTCACGTTGGCGCCGCCCGGTGGCGACGGCAGGGACAACGTTGTCGCCATGGACCCCGGCGCTCCGGGATCCGGCCTGGCACTGGCGGCGTTGCCGCCGAGCAGGGAAGCGGTCAGTGCGCCGGCCGCCAGGGCCGCCGCAACACCGCGTCGCGATCTGGACCTGTGATGTGGTGTGCGCTGCATGTGGTCACCCACCCCTCTCTGGTCACTGCAACAGCTTTGGGCACTGCAACAGCGCATGAAGCTAGACCTCTTTTCGCGACTCGCCAATAGCTATGGCAGCAATGAAACGAACTTTGTCCTTAGTGTGGATAAACGAAGTGCTCCGGGCTACGGTATGGCCCGTCCTCCGCAACATCCGTCTCGCAGTGGGGAGTTCGACATGGACCGTAGGAGCTTCAACCGGCGGATTCTGATGGGCGGCGGGGTGGCCGCGGCGACCGGCGTGACATCGTTGTCGCTCGGAGCGATCGAGGCGACCTCCGCGGAGAACCCGCCCCGCACGGCGCCCGCGGGCGGCGAGGTCCGCCATCTCAAGCTGTACGCGGAGAAGCTGGCGGACGGCTCGATGGGGTACGGGTTCGAGAAGGGCAAGGCGTCGGTCCCCGGCCCGCTCATCGAGATCAACGAGGGCGACACCCTGCACATCGAGTTCGAGAACACGATGGACGTGGCGGCCAGCCTCCACGCGCACGGCGTCGACTACGACATCGCGAGCGACGGCACCCGGATGAACAAGAGCATCGTCGAGCCGGGCGAGACACGCACGTACACCTGGCGCACCCACGCCCCGGGCCGGCGCAAGGACGGCACCTGGCAGCCGGGCAGTGCGGGCTACTGGCACTACCACGACCACGTCGTCGGCACGGACCACGGCACCGGCGGCATCCGCAAGGGGCTGTACGGGCCGGTGATCGTCCGGCGCAAGGGCGACATCCTGCCCGACAAGACGATCACCATCGTCTTCAACGACATGACCATCAACAACAAGCCGGCCGACCAGAGCCCGGACTTCGAGGCCACCGTGGGGGACCGGCTCGAGGTCGTCATGATCACGCACGGCGAGTACTACCACACGTTCCACGTCCACGGTCACCGCTGGGCGGACAACCGCACGGGCCTGCTGACCGGGCCCGACGACCCCAGCCGCGTCATCGACACGAAGATCGTCGGCCCCGCCGACTCCTTCGGCTTCCAGGTCATCGCGGGCGAACACGTGGGCGCCGGTGCCTGGATGTACCACTGCCATGTGCAGAGCCACTCCGACATGGGCATGGCCGGAATGCTGCTCGTCGCCAAGGCGGACGGGACGGTCCCGGGGCACGAGGGGCACACCATGGCATCACCCCCGAAGGCGAAGGCCTCCGGGGCGGCTTCGGCGCACGAGGGTCACTGACCCGCCGCGTCCGCCGCCGGCTCCTCTGCCCCGGCCGCGACGGAGGAGCGAGCGGCCAGGCGCTGCTGTTCCTCCTCGACGATGCGGCGGGCCAGCGATCCGTCCGACACGTCCACGGCGTCCGGCGTCGTCTCGGCGACGTCGCTGCGCCGTGCGTACGCGTCGAACAGCCGCTCCTTGCGGGCCAGGATGTCCAGCATTCGCTGGTCGACGCTGTCCGCCGCGAGGAGCCGGTGCACCTGGACCGTGCGTATCTGTCCCATCCGGTGCGCGCGGGCCACGGCCTGGTGCTCCATCGTCGGCTTGATCTGCGGCTCGCACAGGATGACGACGGACGCGGCCTGCATGTTCAGCCCGACCCCGCCGGCCTGGATCTGGCTCAGCAGGACCGCATGGCCGTCCGCCGCGGAGAAGCCGTCGATCAACTCCTGTCGCCGGGCCGCCGGGACGCTCCCGGAGAGCGGGCCGAACACCTCGTCCCCCAGGGCCGCCCGGACCGTCTCCAGCACGTCGCGGAAGTAGGAGAAGACGACGACCTTCAGCCCGTTCCCGGCCGCCTCCGCGACCAGTTCCCGCAGCCGGTTCAGCTTGGCGGACGTCGCCGGGTGGGCGTACGCAGCCCGGCGCATCCGCATGAAGTGCCCGGCGCCCACCGCCTCGCGGTAGGCCCGGAGATCGGCCTCGCTGAACTCCTCCCACTCGTCGACCTGTACCAGTGCGGGGAGTTCGCTGAGCACGTCCTGCTGGTTGCGGCGCAGATAGGCGGGGGCGACGGCCCGGCGGAACGCCTGCGAACCGGCCACGCCGTGCGTGGTGCTGATGGCCGGCGCCAGTGCGGGCTGGAGGTGCCGGACGAGGCTGCGGAACTCCTCCACCCGGTTCTCCATCGGGGTGCCGGTCAGGAAGAGCACCCGCTCGGTCCGCTCCGACCACCCCGAGACCGCGCGGGAGCGGCGGGTGACCGGATTCTTGACGTAGTGCGCCTCGTCGACCACGAGCATGCCGGGCCGTACGCCGCTGTCGGCCGCGGGCGGCAGGCTGTGCAGGGCGTCGAAGGTGGTGAGTGCGACCCCGCCGCTCTCGCGCCACTCGGCGAACGCCTCCTGCCGCTCCGGTCCGTGCACCGGCAGGGCGCGCAGGGTGGAGCGGGCGCGGATCTCCCGCGTCCAGTTGATCAGCACACTGGCCGGGCACACCACCAGGAAGTGCGTCTCCCCGCGCGCCGCGAGATGGGCGAGGGCGGCGATGGCCTGCACGGTCTTGCCGAGCCCCATCTCGTCGCCGAGGATCACGCGCTTCTGGGCGAGCGCGAAGCGCGCGCCGAACGACTGGTACCCGCGCAGCGAGACCCGCAGCCGGGCGTCGTCCAGCCGCAGTCCACGGACCCGGTCGGCGATCCCCGACGGCAGGAACCCCTCGGCCGCGTCCCGGTCGGGACCGCTGCCTGACATCTCCGCCAGCAGGCTGTAGTACTCCGCCGACCGCAGCTCGAAGTCGACCCAGGCCGCGACGTCGGACCCCGGATCCCGCAGCAGGTCCACCGACACCTGCCCGAACAGCAGGGGGAGTTCGCGCTCCACGGCGTCCGCCACAGCGGCCCGCACGGCGGCGAGGGCCTCCAGCGCCCGGGCCCTGACCTGCCGCCGGGCGAAGACCATCCGCAGCCGGCCCCGCGCCGGACCGGCCGCGGCCAGCAGCGGCTCGAGAACCTCGGCGAGCCGGCGGGCCCCGTCCACCGCCCGCCGCACGTCCGGCCCGGCCTCGACCAGCCGGTACAACGCGGTGACCAGGGCGGTCGTGGCGTCGTCAGGGGCGTCGACGTCTATCCGCAGCGCGACCGTGTCCCGCACCGCGTCCGCGATCCGGCCCGCGGCGGCCAGCGTCTGGTCGGCCGTCTGCGCACCGACACCGGGGATCTGGCGGAGCTCGTAGCGATTGGCCCCGTACACCTGCCCCACCGTCGTGAAGCCGGCCTGCTCGACCGCGCCCAGGCGCAGCCGGCCCTCGGTGACGTCCTTGAGCCGGGACACCGGGATGGACGACAGATCCGCCCGTACGAGGGAGTCGAGGAGCGGGTCCAGGGCGGTGCGCACGGCGGTGACGGCGCGGGTGTGGTCCGCGAGGACCCCGCGCGCCGCGTCGAGCAGCGTGTCGGCCCGCGCGAGCAGTTCCCGGGCCGCCCGCCCGGTCGGCGCCCCGCCCTCCGTGGACCCGGCCTCAGTCATGTACGTCCTTCTGTCCCGCAGTCCCCGCGCCCCTGGCGCCGCTCCGCCCGGCATCCGCCCGGAGCGACTCATATCGTCCCATGCGCGACTGACAGCCGGGCCCGGCGGGCGGGGCTCAGGGCGCGGGCGGACGCCGCTCGGCCGGGGACAGCAGCAGCACCTCCAGGGCGCGCGCGCAGGAACGGGCCTGCGTCAGGAACCACTCGGTGCGCGCCTGGGTGATCACGGCCGGGGTGGCCCGTACCGCCAGGGCGAAACGGGCGTGTCCGGCACCGTCCAGCACCGGCACCGCCAGGGTCCGAACCCCGTGGGCCGACTCGCCGTCGTTGACGGCGTACGCCTCCGACCGCACCCGGGCCAGCTCCGCCTCCAGGGCGGCCGGTTCGATGATCGTGCGGTCCGTGAAGGCGGGCAGCGGCGGCAGCGAGAAGGGCCCGCCCTCACCGGGCCTCGCCCAGGCCAGCAGCACCTTGCCCAGCGCGGTCGAGTGCAGCGGCCGGCGCAGCCCCACCTTGGGCGTCACCGAACCGCCCGCGACGATCACCGCGTGCGGCCCGCTGCGCAGCGCCAGGTCGGCGGTGGCGCCCGTGCGTTCGGCGAGATCGGCCAGCTCGGGGGCGGCCAGATGCAGACCGCGCTGATGGTAGGAGAGGCGGCCGAGCTCGGTCACGGCGGGCCCGAGCCGGTAGCGGGACGTCCGCGCGTCCTGCTCCAGGAATCCGGCGCCCAGCAGGGTGCGGGCCAGCCGGTGGGCCGTGGAGACCGAGAGTGTCAGGCGCCGGGCGAGATCGGATGCGCTGAGGTCGGGGCCGTTGTCGTGGAAACAGTGCAGGACGTCCAGCGCACGCTGTACCGCCTGCGCTCCGCCGGGAGCGCGTACTGCGGCGGCCTCGGTCATGGGGTTTCACTCTCCGCTCGTGGGGATGCGGCTTGCGACGTTGCCACATTACGGGAGCCGTACCCGGCGGAGAGCCGCTGGTGAAACACTGCGTTCACACTCAATCCCACATCATGGGAAGCGAGTTGTGGGCGGGTGCGAGGCCGTGGCAGGCTGCAGCCGTCACCACCGACGAGCTGAAGGGAGCACCGCCATGGCCGGCCGCCGCACCGCGACCCCCGCCCGCACCGCTCCGGTCCTGCTCGCCCTCACGCTGCGCCGTCACATCGACCTGGCCCGCGTGTCCAGCGCCGCCTGTCGCTGACCCCCGCACCACCCCTTTTCTCTTTCCCCTCTCTCCGCGCCCCGCGCCCCGCGCCCCGCGCCCCGCCGCGCCGCAGCCCCGTGCCGTGCGCGCCCTCCGCACGGGGACACCCCGCCGCGCGCCCCGCCGGCTTCCGCCGCTTCGCCGATCCTCGGGAAGACTCCATGACACCTGCCGTCCTGCCCCGGACCCTCTGGTTCACCCGCTGTCCCGTCCCCACCGCCACCGGCATCGCCGCCGACCGGCAGTGGCTCACCGACGAGTTCGCCGCCGACGGCATCTCCGTGCGCTCCCTCCAGGAGGCCGCCCCGGACGCCGACCGCGCCGCGCACTACACCCACGCCCTGCCCGGCCTCTTCCGCGAGGGCGGCAACGTCCCCGCCCTGTGGGCCCGTTCACGGGGCGAGCACACCCGGCTGATCGGACTCACCTGGATCGAGGAGCGGCAGACCGTCCTGGTGGCACCCGGATCCGGCATCCGGGGCGCCGAAGCGCTGCGCGGGCTGCGGCTCGCCGTGCCGAAGCACGACATCGCCATCGACTTCTGGCGCGCCATGGCGCTGCGCGGCTTCGAGGGGGCGCTCGCCTCCGCCGGACTCGCCCTGGACGACGCCTCGCTCGTCGACGTGCCCGCCGACGGGCACGAGGGCCAGTGGGCGGCCGAACTGGCCGCGCTGCGCCGCGGCGACGTCGACGCCGTGTACGTCAAGGGCGCGCTGGCCGTCGAGGCGGCGCGCCGGGCCGGAGCCGAGGTGGCCGTCGAACTCGACGACCTGCCCGACCGGCGGTTCCGCGTCAACAACGGCACCCCGCGCCCCATCACCGTCCACCAGCAGCTCCTCGACGACCGCCCCGACCTCGTCGACCGCTTCCTCGGCGTGCTGCTGCGGGCGGCCGACTGGGCCGCAGGACAGCCCGGCGAGGTCGCCCGCATCCTCGGCGCCGAGACCGGGGCGGGCGCCGACGGAGTCGCCGGCGCCTACCGGCCCGGCACCCATCTGACCCTCCACCCCGACCTGTCCGCCGACCGTCTCGCCCTGCTCGCGGCACAGGAGGCCGGGCTGCGCGCCCACGGCTTCCTGCCCGAGCCCGTCGACGTCGCGGCCTGGGCCGACCCCGAGCCGCTGCGCCGCGCAGCCGCACTGGCCCGCCGAACCTCCGCCCCTCCGAGTCCAGAGGAACCCGCATCATGAACCTCCCCCGACCACTGCGTACGACAGCCGTTCCGGCGCTCCTCACGGTCACCGCGCTCGTCGCCCTCACCGCCTGCGGCACGTCCGAGGCCGACAGCGGCGCAGCGGGCTCCGGCGGCAAGGGCACCGTGACCGTCCGCATCCCCGACCCCGGCAACTCCGGGGTGCTCGCCCTCGGCAAGAAGGACGGCAGCCTCGACAAGGCCCTGTCCAAGGCCGGGGCCAAGGTGGCGTGGACCGGCAGCGCCGGACCGTTCGCCCCGGCCGCCCAGGCGATGAACGCGGACCAGCTGGACATCGCCACGGGCTCCATCACCTCCGGCATCACCTCGCTCGCCCAGCGCCCCGGCTTCAAGTTCTTCACCGCGGTCGATCCGGACGCCGCGGGCGAGGGCATCCTCGTCAGGAACGGCTCGGGGATCGGCTCGGTGGCCGATCTGGTCGGGAAGAAGGTCGCCGTCAACCAGGGCGGCACCGGTGAGTACCTGCTGCTCAAGGCCCTCGCCAAGGCCGGCATCCCGGCCGACAAGGTCACCCGGGTCTATCTGCGACCCGACCAGACAGCGGCGGTCTTCAACGCCGGCAAGGTCGACGCCTGGGCCGTCTGGGCGACGTACGCCGTCGCCGAGATCGGCAGCGGCAAGGCGCACTTCGTCGCCGACGGCGCCGCGATCGGCTCCGACAACTACAGTCTCAACGCTGTCCGGACGAAGTTCGCCGAGCAGCACCCGAAGGTCGTGAAGGCCCTCTACCAGTACCTCCACGAGGCCAGCGCCAAGGAGAAGCAGAACCCGGCCGCGTACCTCAACGTGTTCACGGACGTCGGCCCGACCGCTGTGACCGGAAAGGCCAAGGAGGTCCAGACGGAGTTCACCGCCAAGGGCGGCACCGTGGACCCCGTGGGTCCCGAGGACATCGAACGCTTCAAGGCGGTCGCCGCGTTCTACGCCGAGCAGAAGGTCACCAAGGACCGGGTCGACGTCACCGCCCACCTGCTCGACGTCGGGAAACTGACATGAGCGACACCGCCGCGGCCCCCGGCAGGGTCCGCCGGGGCGGCCCCGGGACCGGTGACCCCACCGCCCCGCCCGCCGGGCTCGTCCGCCCCCGACCCCAGCTCCGCAGGGCCCGCGGCCGGGGCTACGCGCTGACCGTCCGCACGATCGGCCCGGTCGCCCTGCTCGCCCTGTGGTGGGCGGCCTCGGCCACCGGACTCCTCACCCCCGACGTCCTGGCATCGCCCGCCGAAGTGGGCCGCGCGGTAGGGGAGCTGTGGGGGAACGGGCAGCTGCCCGACGCCCTGACCACCTCCCTCACGCGCTCCGGTCTGGGCCTCCTGATCGGACTCGCCGCCGGACTCACCCTCGGCATCACCACCGGATTCACCCGCCTCGGGGACGAACTCCTCGACTCCTCGCTCCAGACCCTGCGCACCATCCCCTTCCTCTCCCTGGTGCCGCTGTTCATGGTCTGGTTCGGGATCAACGAGACGGCGAAGATCCTCCTCATCGCCGTCGCCACCACCTTCCCGATGTACGTGTCCACATCGAGCGGCGTACGCAACACCGACCCGAAACTCGTCGAGGCCATGCGGAGCTTCGGCATGGGGCGACTCGCCCTCGTACGCGAAGTGGTCCTGCCCGGCGCGCTGCCGTCCCTGCTCGCCGGACTGCGCCTGTCGATGACACTCAGCGTCATCGCCCTGATCGCCGCCGAGGAGATCAACGCCACCGCCGGCATCGGCTATCTGATGTCCCAGGCCCAGAGCTACGCCCGCACCGACATCCTCGCCGTCTGCATCCTCGTCTACGGGCTCCTCGGACTGACCGCCGACATCCTCGTGCGGCTCCTGGAGCGTCTGCTGATGCCGTGGCGCAACCACCGCGGAGCCGCCCGATGACCGCTACTTCCTCCACGCCCGCTGTACAAGTACGCGGACTGCGAAGGGTGTTCGGCGAGCGTGCCGTCCTCGACGGTCTGCGGCTCGACATCGCCCGGGGCGAGTTCGTCGCCCTGCTCGGCGCCAGCGGCAGCGGGAAGACCACGCTGCTGCGCATCCTCGGAGCGCTCGACGGCGCCGACGGGGGAGAGGTGCTGGTCCCCGAGGCCCGCACCATCGTCTTCCAGGAGCCCCGGCTCGTCCCCTCGAAGAAGGTCCTCGCCAACGTCACGGTCGCGCTGCCCCGCAGCCGCTCGGCACACGGGCTGCGGGCCCTGGCCGAAGTCGGCCTGGAGCGGCACGCCGAGGCCTGGCCCGCCACCCTCTCGGGAGGCGAGGCCCAGCGCGTCGCACTCGCCAGGGCGCTGGTCCGGGAACCCGAACTCCTCCTGCTCGACGAGCCGTTCGCCGCACTCGACGCCCTGACCCGGCTGAAGATGCAGGACCTGGTCGGCGAGCTGTGCCGCCGCCACCGGCCCGCCGTCCTGCTGGTCACCCATGACGTCGACGAGGCCGTACGGCTGGCCGACCGGGTCGCCGTCCTGCGTGACGGCCGGCTCGTCACCGACGAGACCGTCGAGGTCGCACGGCCGCGCGATCCCGGTGACCCCGCCTTCGCCGCACTGCGCCGGCGCCTCCTCGCCGATCTCGGCGTCGAAACCCCTCCCGCACCCTCCCGTCCGTCCCCCGACCGAGCCGAAGCCGGAGTGATCTGAATGACCCTCACCATCGGTGTCCACAGCAGCAACCCGTCCCTCTACCACCTGTACCACCTCTCCCGGCTGGGCTTCGCCCAGGAGGAACTGGCCCCGCTCGGCGAGACCGTCGTCTTCCACCCGTACACCAACGGGGTGCGCACCGGAGAGCTCCTGACCCGGGGCGTCATCGACTTCGGCGGCACCGGGTCCACCCCGCCCGTCACCGCCCAGGCGGCCGGGCACGACATCGTCTACACCGCGGTCTCCGCCCCGCGCCCCGAGCACGGCGCCCTCCTCGTCGCCGAGGACAGTCCCGTGCGTACGGTCGCCGGACTCAAGGGCTCGACCGTGCACCTGGCGATCGGTTCCTGGCAGACCCACCTGATCGCCAAGGCGCTCGACGACGCCGGGCTGTCCTACGCCGAGGACATCACCGCCGTCCGCTCCACCGCGGACAGCGAACAACTGCTGCGCACCGGCGAGATCGCCGCCTGGGTCGCCCAGGGTGCCGAACTGGCGGCCGCCCGGCGCACCGGCGGACTGCGGACCCTGGTCCGTACCGGCGACGTCATCAGCGACCGCTCGGTCTTCTTCGCCCGCCGCGACCTCGCCGAATCCCGGCCCGAGGTGATCGAGGCGCTGACCCGGGCGCTGCGCCGGGCCGACGAGTGGGCCGCGGCCCACCCCCGGCAGGCGGCCGAGATCGCCGCCGCCGACCTCGGCGGCTCGGCCGACGACTGGGAGACCGCGCTCGCCTCGCTGCCGTGGACGATCGAGCCCGTCACCGACGCGTTCATCGCCGAGCAGCAGGAGGCCGCCGACATCTTCCACCGCACCGGGTTCATCGACCGGCCGGTCACCGTGGCCCACGCCCGTGCGCGTACCGCTGCCGACAAGGCGGCATGACGACATGGCGACCGAAGTCCTCTGGTACATCATTCCGCGCGAGGGCGCCTACCCCTGGGAGCCCGCGGGCCGGCGCCCCGTCGACCTCGGCTATCTCGCGCAGCTGGCCGGAACGGTCGAACGGCTCGGCTACAGCGGCGCGCTCCTCGCCACCGACCTGTACGACGTCTGGCCGCTGGGCAGCGCGCTGGCCGCCTCGACGAGTACCCGTTTCAAGCCCCTGCTCGCCGTCCACCCGGGGCTCATCGCACCGACGCTGCTCGCCAAGATGGCGCTCAGTTTCGACACCCTCTTCGGCGGCCGGCTGCGCTTCAACGTGGTCAACGGCTCCACGAAGTCGCTCCAGGAGTACGGACTCCACGTGGAGCACGACGAACGGTACGAGCTGAGCGCGGAGTACTGGTCGATCGTGAAGCGGCTGACGGCCGGCGAGGTCTTCGACCACAAGGGCCGCTTCTACGACCTGAAGAACGCCGGGGCCTCCTTCCGCGAGCTGAAGCCGGTCCAGGACGGGCACATCCCGCTCTGGTTCGGCGGCTCGTCCGACCCCGGCATCGAGATGGCGGCCGAGCACGTCGACGTCTTCCTGACCTGGGGCGAGCCGCCGCACCTGCTGAAGGAGAAGCTGGAGAAGGTCCGGGCGAGGGCCGCCGCGTACGGCCGCACGCTCCGGATCGGACTGCGGCTGCACCTGATCGTCCGGGACACCGAGGACGAGGCCTGGGCGGCGGCGGACCGGCTGCTCGACGTCACCAGCGACGCGACGTACGCCCGCCGGCTCGGCGACCGGGCGGGCGAGGACGGGGTCGGCTGGCAGCGGCAGTTCCGCCAGCACGGCGGAAAGGTCCCCGCGCACGCCCGTGAGCTGGAGGTCCACCCCAACATGTGGCCGGGCATGAGCCTCTTCCGGCCGGGCCCCGGCACCGCGGTGGTGGGATCGACGGCTCAGGTCGTCGAGCGGCTCAAGGAGTTCGAGGACCTGGGCGTCGACACCTTCATCCTCTCCGGGAACCCGCTGCTGGAGGAGGCGTACCGGGTGGCGGAGACCGTGCTGCCGGCCCTGGGGGTCACGCGCTGACGGGTCGCGCGGTCACAGGTGGCAGTGCACAGGCTGTGTTGCGCACCATGAATTGCGCAGTCCGGACTGCGCAAGTTAATCTGCGTACATGGATGAGGAGACCAGCACCCCCGACGGCGTGTCCGAGTCGGCTGTCCGCGCGGCGCACGATGTCCGCGTGGTCTACAGCCGGCTCAGGCGCCGCATGCGCGAGACGTACGACCCCGGCGACCTCACCCCGACCCAGACGTCGGTCCTCAGCCGGCTGGACAAGGACGGCGAGGCGTCGGTCACGGACCTGGCGGCCGCCGAACGCGTCCGGCACCAGTCGGTGGCCGCCACCGTCGGCATCCTGGTGGAACGCGGCCTGGTGGCCCGCCGCCCCGACCCCGAGGACGGCCGCCGTCAACTGGTCTTCGTGACCGACAGCGGCCACGTGTTCCTGGAGGACCGGCGGCGGGCCGGGGAGGGCTGGCTCACCCGCGCCCTCCAGGACGGGTGCACGGAGGAGGAGCGCCGCCTCCTGATCGAGGCGGCGGCCCTGCTGGAACGGGTCGTCCGCTCGTGAGCGGAAGCCCGGTCCGCGTTCTGCGCCGGCTGCGCCCCGGCGGGGCCAAGGGGGCGGCGGGCGGCTTCGACCGGCGGCTGCTGGCCCCGATGATGCTGGGGGCGGTGCTCAACCCGGTCAACTCCTCCATCATCTCGGTCTCGCTGGTGCCGATCGGCGCGGCCTTCGGCGCCCCGCCCTCCGAAACGGCGTGGCTCATCTCCTCCCTCTACCTGGCCACCTCCATAGGGCAGCCGGTCGTGGGACGGCTGATCGACCTCTTCGGGCCCCGCCGGCTGTTCCTGGCCGGCACCGCGCTGACCGGCATAGCCGGAGTCGTCGGCATGCTCGCCCCGAACCTGGGCGTGCTCGTCGCCGCGCGCGTCCTCCTCGGCTTCGGCACCTGCTCCGGCTATCCGGCGGCGATGTACCTCATCCGCAGCGAGTCGAAGCGCACCGGGGAGAAGAGCCCCGCCGGGGTACTCACCGCCCTCGCCGTCACCACCCAGACCATCGCCGTCATCGGCCCCGGCCTCGGCGGGCTCCTGATCGGAGCCGGCGGCTGGCGCGCGACCCTGGCCGTCAACATCCCGCTCGCCCTGGCCGGTCTGTACCTCGGGGCCCGCCGCATCCCCGCGACCCCCGCCACCCGCCGGGACGACGGCCACCACCCCGTGAGCGACCTGGACCTGCCGGGCATGGGGCTGTTCGCCTCGGCGCTGGTCTGCCTGCTGCTGTTCCTCATGAACCCCGGCGGCGGCGACTGGTACCTGCTGGTCCTGACCGCCGCCGCGGGGGCGGGCTTCACCTGGCGCGAGCTGCGTGCGCGGCAGCCCTTCATCGACGTACGCGTGCTGGGCGGCAATCTGCCGCTCCTCGCCACGTACACCAGGACGCTGCTCTGCTACGTCGTCACCTACGCCTTCCTGTACGGCTACACGCAGTGGACGGAGGAGGGGCGCGGCCTCTCCCCGTCCCAGGCCGGGCTGGTGCAGCTCCCGCTGTTCGCCACCGCGATCGTCGTGTCCACCCTCACCGGGCGGCGCCAGGCGGTCCGCGGCAAGCTCCTGGTCGGCGCCACCGGCCAGATCATCGCCTGCGCCCTGCTGTTCCTCCTGAACGACCACAGCCCCCTGTGGATGCTCCTGATGGTCGTGATCGTCCTGGGTGTCCCGCAGGGGCTCAACAACCTCGCTCTGCAGAACTCCGTCTTCCACCAGGCCGACGGCGAACGCATGGGATCCTCCGCCGGGCTGCTGCGCACCTTCGGCTATCTGGGCGCCATCATCGCCTCCGCCGCCAGTGGCAGCTTCTTCGGCGAGCGCGCCGACACCGGTGGTCTGCACCACCTCGCCGCCTTCATGATCGCCGTCAGCGTGCTGTTCCTCGTGGTGACCCTCGCTGACCGCTCGCTGCGCCGCATCGGCGACGCCGCCCCGGACGAGACCCCGGCGGCAACCCGAACCGACCCTCACTCCGCAACCAAGGACGAACGATGACCAACTCCGCCCTGCTCGTGATGGACGTCCAGAAGTCGATCACCGGGCGCCTCCCCGGCGACGTCGCCGGGTTCACGCCGCGCCTCGCCCGCGCCGTCGCCGCGGCCCGGTCGGCCGGCGTCCCCGTGGTGTTCGTCGTCGTCGGCCTGCGCCCCGGCCACCCGGAGACGAAGTCCAGCCCGCGCTTCAGCGCCCTGCCCGACGGGGCCTTCACCGCTGGCGACCCCGGGGCCGCCATCGACCCCGCCGTCGAGCCCCTTCCCGGCGAGTGCGTCGTCACCAAGAAGCGCGTGAGCGCCTTCACGGGCAGCGACCTGGAACTCGTGCTGCGCGGCGCGGCCGTCGACCACCTGGTCCTCACCGGCATCGCCACCAGTGGTGTCGTCCTGTCCACCCTGCGCCAGGCCGCCGACCTCGACTACCGGCTCACCGTCCTGGCCGACGGCTGCGCCGACGCCGATCCCGAGGTCCACCGGGTCCTGACGGAGAAGGTCTTTCCGCGCCAGGCCGATGTCACCACCGTCGACGACTGGATCGCGGCCCTGGGCTGACCCGCGCACACTCGGCGGCGCGGGTCAGCAGGCACTGCGGTTGTCAGTGCCCGGTGCGAGACTCGAAGGGTCAGGAAGGCCTGCCGGCCGGGAACGGGACCACCGAAGGAGCGCCCGATGCTCACCACCCGTTTTGTTGACGGAGCCCCCAACTGGATGGATCTCGGCACCCCGGATCTCGAAGGGGCCACGGCCTTCTACACCGCGCTTCTCGGCTGGGACTACGAGGCCGGCGGCCCCGAGACCGGCGGCTACGGGATGTTCATGCTGAACGGGAAGACGGTCGGCGGCGCGATGACGGTCACCGAGGAGCAGGCGAAGCCGTCCTGGTCGGTGTACTTCCGGTCGGCGGACGTCGACGCCACCGCGCAGGCCGTGGAGAAGGCGGGCGGTGCGGCACCGTTCGCACCGATGGACGTCCTGGACTACGGCCGGATGGGCGGATTCACCGACCGGGCCGGGGCGTATTTCGGCGTCTGGCAGCCCAGGCAGAATCCGGGGCTCGGCGTCGTGACCGCCCCGGGCAGTCTCTGCTGGGCCGAGCTCTACACCCCGGACGTGCCGGCCGCGGCCGCGTTCTACGACATGGTCTTCGGCTGGGAGACCGCCCAGATGCCCTATCCGGGCGGCGACGGCGCGTACACGATCATCAGGACCGCGGGCGGCGGTGAGGACGCCTCCTTCGGCGGCCTCGTCCCGCTCGACGCCGTGCCCGTCCGGGCCGCCGCCGGGACCCACTGGCTGCCGTACATCGAGGTGGACGACTGCGATGCCACGGTGGCGGCGGTCGAGCGGCTGGGCGGCAAGCTGACGCTGGAACCGCTGGAGATGGAGGGCGTGGGCACCTTCGCCAACGTCGCGGATCCCTACGGTGCCGCCTTCGCCGTGATCAAGAGCGCGCAGGCGCCGGCCGGCTGATCTCGGGCCGCGCGTCAGGCCGATCCCGAAGCCGCCCGTCCGGCCTCGCCCAGCGGATTGATGAATCGTTGATCAGTCGTTTATCGCGGCAGGGCACTGTGTGCCGCATGCTGATCAACACCGCGACCGACCCCGCTCTCGCCTGGCAGGAGACAGCGCTGTGCGCACAGACGGGGCCCGAGTTCTTCTTCCCCGCCCCGGGCAGCTCCACACGTGAGGCCAAGCAACTGTGCAACGCCTGCGAGGGCCGGCTGGCCTGCCTGGAGTACGCGCTCGACAACGACGAGCGCTTCGGTGTGTGGGGAGGCCTCTCCGAGAAGGAGCGCGACCGGCTCCGCAGAGTCGACCGCGACCGGGCCTGAGCCTCCTGCCCACTCCCGCTGAATCCCGGCAACTCTCACTGGTTCCCGCCGGCTCCCGCGCGAGCGGGAGTCAGGACGGGATGGTGAACGTGTCGCCGTACATCTTCCAGGTCAGCGGCGGTTCCAGGCCCAGGTTCGCGTGCTCCAGGAAGTACCGCTGGGCGGTGTCGATGCGCGAGGTGTCCTGCTGGTTCTTCTTCGACTTCATCACTTCGCGGGCGGCGTCCAGGAAGACGTTCAGATACGCCGACTCGTTGCCGCCCCCCGTGACCGTGTCCGCCCGGGCCATGGCCACCTTCCGGATGCCGTAGAAGCCGTCCTCCTCGGCCCCCGGCCCCTGGAGCACCATGGCGTCGAAGTAGACGAACTGGCCGAGCGTGCCCAGGCCGTCCAGCTTCGCCTGCCGGACCGCGGGTTCGAAGTACTGCTGGTCCCGGACCCGGTCCTGGGCCGCGCGGAACGCCGGATCCTCGGCCGACTTCTTCCAGGCGGCCGTGAAACCGGGGTCCAGCCCCTCGTGCGACGCCGATCCGTCGACCTTGCGCAGCGCCGGGACGAACGGTGCCAGCGGACTGTCCGGATGAGCGCCGGTGAACGACTCGACGAACGCGAGCATGTCGTGCGTCCCGGAGCAGAAGCCGATGATCCCGGCGTTGTACCCGGTGCCGTCGCCGTTGTCCTCGATGGAGGCGTACTGGCTGCGCCAGTCAAGGGTCGAACCCTCGGCGCTGGCCAGCAGCTTCCAGGCGACCTCGCGCATCTTCGGCGCGGCCAGCCCCGGCGGCATCGCCGCGACCCGGGCGTCCTCCTCCGCGCGTTCCGCGTCGTCCGCCCCTTCCGCCTCGTCGCCGGAGGCGGAGTCGTCGGACGCCGTGGCCGCTGCCGTGGGTGAGCTCTTGGGCAGCGCGGAGTTGCCGCCGCCGTTGAAGAGCAGGGCAGCGGCGATCGCTATCGGCGCGCCGATCAGAACAACACGGGTCACAGGTTTCACCGGCACAGAGTACGGTCCGCACATCTCTGGGGAGGGATCGCCCCCGCACGGCACAATCGCCCCATGACCGATGCCCTGCTGAACGCCCTCGACCCCCTTCCGTATCCGCAGCGCATGCGTGAACTCGCGTCACAGGCGCGCGCTTTGTCCGCATCGGGGCGACTGCGTGACGTTCTGGACGATCTGGACGAGGGCGATGCCTACGAGCGGGGGACCGCCGTCGTGGCGGCGGCCGTCGGGGGCGACCGGGAGTGGATCGGCGCCCACCTCGCCGACCCGGACCCCTTCGTGCAGGGGCACGCGCTGCGGGTCGCGCGCAGCCTCGGCGTCCCGGACGAGGCGTACGCCGCCTCCCTGGACGATGTGCCGCGCGGGGCACGCCGCCGGCTGCTCCGGGCCGTCGTCTCCGACGGGCGGACCGCGCTCGCGGACCGGCTCGCCGACGAGGTCCGGGCGAGCTGGGGCGACGCGGACGTCACCGTGCTGCTGCCGGGGTGCTCGGCGGCGACCGCGGCCCGGCTGCTGCCCGAGCTCCTGTACGCGGTGCACGGCTGGGGCGGACTCGGCAGCCGGCACCCCGGGCTCCTCCTCGACGCCTTCGAGGGGCAGCTGGCGGAGCTGTCCGCACCGCACCGGGCCGAGTGGTGGCGGCGCTACGCCCCCGGTGTCGCCGCCACCGCCGACGCCCTCCCCGACCGGGTGCTCGACCTGCTCGACCGCTTCGCTCCGGCCGACCTGCCGGCACCGCTGGCCGACCGGCTCGGAACGCTCGCCGCCGCCGGCCCCGCCCGGGTCGTCCGGCTCCTGCTGCGCCCGGAGGCCCGGCCGGTGCTGCGGGGCGCGGCGCTGAGCAGAAGCCTCCTGTACCGGCTGGCCCGCACCGCCCCCGAGGGACTCGTCGTGGAGCTCGGGCGGGCCATGGCGGGGGACTCCGCGGGGCTCTCCCGGCTGCTCGCCGCACTCCCGCCGGGCCGACGCGGCTCCTTCCACACATCCGTCACGGCCGGACGCGGACCGGGGCGGCGCGTCACCGTGGACGCCGTGATCCTCGACGCGCTGCCGCGCAGTTGCGTCGCCGACGAGGCGCGGCGCATGGCGGAACGCGCGGCCGGGCACGGCGCCGACTGGAGCACCGTGCTGCTCGCGGAGTCGTATCTGCCGGTCCCCGAGGTACGCGAACGGCTGCTGGCCGCCACCCGCAGGCCCGCGGCCGAGGACCGGGCGCGGGCGTGGCCGCTGCTGATCCGCAACGCCGGGCGGGCCGGCACCGCGGACGCGGTCGCGGAGGTGCTCACCGACATGGAGCGCCTGCGCAACGAACAGGACCCGGTCCGCTCGGCCGCCCTCCACGCCCTGGCGGCCCTCCCGGCGGCACTCTTCACCGACGCCGCGGAACCCGCCCTGGAGCGGATCACCGCCGACGCCGTCGAGGCCCGGGACTCCTCGCACGCCACCCGGCAGGCCCTGACCACCCTCGCGCTGCGCCTGCTCCGCGAGCACGCCGCCACGGGACAGCGCGCCCTGGTCAACCGGGCCCTGCGCACCCTGGTCCGGATCTCGGGGAACACCGGCGGAGCGGACTTCGGACGGCTCGACCGCTCCCTGCGGCGGGGCCAGGAGACCGAGGTGTTCGAGGCGCTGCGGCCCTGGCTGGAGGCGGGGGCCGACAAGGCCGACTACGGGCTCGTGTTCGCACTGACCAGGGCGCTCGGCCGCCGTGCGGCCGGCCTGCCCGAGCTGCAGGACCTCCTGTGGCAGGCGGTCTGCTACGGCGAGAACCACGCCGCACGGACCGCGGTCGCCCTGTGGCTGGAGCCGGTCGGCGGGCGGAGCGGGCGGGTGGAACGGATTCTGGCCGTCGACCCCTCCGCCGGGGCGCTGCCCGAGGTGCTGCGGGTGCTCACCGGCTGCCGCACCGACCTGCTGGACCCGTACCTCGGCGATCCGCCGCCGTACGGCCGGTTCCTCCCGCACGGCACGGCGTGGCATGTCGCACCCGGACGCGAGGTCCGCCGCTGGGTGCCGCGTCAGCGGCGTGCGGCACTGCGGGCGCTGGAGCGGACGGCCCGGGACGGGAAGCTCCCGCTGTACACCCGCGCCGCGGCGATCGCGGACATGGCCCGCATCCCCTCGGCCGGTGCCCGGGCGGTGCTCGGCTGGACCGGCTCGGAGGACGTCGTGCTCGCGGAGGCCGCCCTCACGGCCCTCGGCGGGACGGACCGGGCACCGGACGTCCTGGCGGAGCTGCTCGCGTACAGCGGGGGCGACCGGGCCCGGGTCGCGGTCTTCGCCGCCGGCCGCGCCTCGCAGGACGCCCGCCCCTCGGCGCTCGGCCCCCTGCTGAGGGAACGTCTCGCCCCCGGCACCGGCAAGGTGACCGGCCGCAAGGAAGCGGTGCGGCTCGCCGCGACCCGGCTGCCCCGGCCGCAGGCCGCCGAGCTGGTGGCCGAGGCGTACGCGATGCCCGACCAGCACCCCGACGTGCGGGCCGTGTGCGTGGCCTGCGGTATCGGGCTGCTCGGCGACGAGCGGATGTGGGAGATGCTGAGCGACGCGGCCACGGGAGCCACGGTGCTGCGCACCGCCGTCCTGCGGGTGCGGCCCATCGACCTGCCCGCGCCGCACCGGCCCCGCTACGGACGGCTGGTGCGTGAGGTGTGCGGGACGCACGACGAGGAGCTCGCCGCGGCGGCCCACGCCGTGGTGGCCCACTGGGTGCCGTGGGCGCCGGGCGCCTGCGATGCGCTGGTGGCCGCGACGACGGACCTCGCCCGCCGCCGCTCCTGGCGGTCGGCCGCCGACGCACTGGTCACCGCCGCGCCCGCCACCGCGGAGGCCGCGCAGGCCCTCATGCGGGCGCTGCGCACTCTCGCCGACGCCGTGGCGATGGACGACGCGGGCAGCGAACGCGACCGGCCGGGCCGGCAGCGGGTCGTCCACCTCGCGCACCGGCTCGCCGCGGCGGCCGGGGCACGGACCGGTGACGCGCTGCGGCCCGTCCTGGTCACCGCGGGCGAACTGCTGGCCCGGCACCGGGACCACGTACCGCAGGCAGCGGAGCTGCTGGTCAGGGCCGTCGATCCGGAGGAGGGGGCCGAGGCGCTGTACGCCGCGCTGGACCGGCTCGCCCGGCTGCATGACGGCCGGCCGGTGCTCGCCGCCCGCACGGCGGGCGTGCTCGGTACGCGGATCCGGCCCTCGCAGCACGAGGACGGCGCGGGGACCCTGCTGGCGGTCGTGGTCCGGCTCGCCGAGCACGGGGGCCCCGGTCACGGCCACCTGGCCGTGCAGCTCACCGCGGTGGCCGGCGGGCAGGCGGGCTGGAGCGGGGAGTGGCGGACCCAGCTCAGACTGCTGCGCCGCCACCCGGACGCGGATGTGCGCGATGCCGCCTACGCGGAGGTGACGGTGCGCGAATGACCGCCGCGCGGGCCGGACGCAGGGCCGCGGCGGGGTGCGGAAGGGGGACGTACGCGGAACGGGGACGTACGCGGAACGGGGGCGGCCCGATGGGGTCCGCCCCCGTCCGGGGTCGTGTGGGCCGCGCCTGCCGTCAGGCCTGGGCGGCGCGGGCAGCCATGCGCGACTTGCGCGCGGCGAGCTTCTCGTCGAACTTCGACGCCTCGCTGTCCAGCCCGTTCATGTACAGACCGAGCTCCTCCTGCGCCTGGAGGCCCTCCGGGCCCAGACCGTCGATGTCCAGCACCTTCAGGTAGCGCAGCACCGGCTGGATGACGTCGTCGTGGTGGATCCGCATGTTGTAGATCTCGCCGATCGCCATCTGGGCGGCGGCCCGCTCGAACCCGGGCATGCCGTGGCCGGGCATCCGGAAGTTCACGACGACATCGCGCACGGACTGCATCGTCAGGTCAGGGGCGAGCTCGAAGGCCGCGCCCAGGAGGTTGCGGTAGAACACCATGTGCAGGTTCTCGTCGGTCGCGATCCGCGCCAGCATGCGGTCGCAGACCGGGTCGCCCGACTGGTGCCCCGTGTTGCGGTGCGAGACCCGGGTGGCCAGCTCCTGGAACGCCACGTAGGCGACGGAGTGCAGCATCGAGTGACGGTTGTCGGACTCGAAGCCCTCCGCCATGTGCGCCATCCGGAACTGCTCCAGCTTGTCCGGGTCCACGGCGCGCGAGGTGAGGAGGTAGTCGCGCATCACGATGCCGTGGCGGCCCTCCTCCGCCGTCCAGCGGTGCACCCAGGTGCCCCAGGCGCCGTCGCGGCCGAAGAGCGAGGCGATCTCGTGGTGGTAGCTGGGGAGGTTGTCCTCGGTCAGCAGGTTCACCACGAGGGCGATCTTGCCGATGTCCGTGACCTTGGACTGCTCGGCCTCCCAGGCCTGGCCGTCCTCGAAGATGCCGGGGAAGTTCCGGCCGTCGGAGAACGGCACGTACTCGTGGGGCATCCAGTCCTTGGCGACCTTGAGATGGCGGTTGAGTTCCTTCTCCACCACCTCTTCCAGCGCGTACAGCAGTTGGGCGTCGGTCCACGCCTGTGAACTGCCGAGGTGGGGAGAGGTGATCGTCACGGGGGCTCCTGGGGACGGGAGAATTACCTACGGCTTCGTAGGTTACGAGACCGTAGGTTAAGGCGGAGGTAAGGCCGCCGCCAAGCCCGTCCGGGCGACTATCGCTCACGCAGTGTCATAAGTCCAGGTCAGGCGTGTATACGGAGGGTCAGCCCGGTGGGATCGAGGGGGTCGCAGAGGCTCGAAAATCGAGCTGTCGGCCGGGCCGGGCCCCTGGTGGCGATGGGCTCTGAACAGTCGGCGTACTCGGAGCTCAGGGCGCACGAGGGGCGCGGTCGCAGGGGCCGGATCAGAGCAGGTGGTCCGCCGCGCCGGACTTCACCGCGAAGATGAGTGCCCGCAGTGCCTCCATGGAGTCGCTGACGTAGGTGGCGGTGTCGGTCGTCGAGCCGATGTAGGCGCGGCCCTGTTCGTCGAGTCCGAAACGGAAGCAGTTCGCACCCTCACTGCAGAAGGCCTCGTCCCAGCAGATTTCTTTCATGGTCTCTCTCCTCAGAGGTCCTGGGCTATGCATCGGATGAAGTCGCGCGATTCCTCGACGGGCAGCGCGAGCGTGCGCAGGCGCTCCAACAGGCCCCGGTAGCGGCGAAGTTGCATGTCCGCGTCGAGCAGCATCGAACCGTGCGAGGAATCGAGCTGCACCGTATCGAGCTGGGGGACCGCCGCGCCGACATAGGTGAACGACTGCCCGGCGCCGGGGAAACCACCGGCCGAGAACGGGATGACCCGGACCGTGATCCGGGAGCGCTCCGACTGGTCGAGGATGTGGTCCAGCTGCGCCCGGCTCACCTTGGGGCCGCCGAACTGCATCCGCAGCGCGGCCTCGTGGACCACCGCCTCGTACAGCGGCGGCCGGTCGCGCACCAGCACCTCCTGGCGGCGCAGCCGCAGCGAGAGCCTGGCCAGCAGGTCGGGGCCCGGGAGCTGAGGGTCGGCGGTGTCGAAGACCGCCCGCGCGTGTTCCTCGGTCTGCAGCAGGCCGGGGATGTGCGTGGTGGTGGCGGTGACCAACTCGACTGCATGGAACTCGAGTTCGGCGATGTCCAGCAGGCTCGGCAGCAGCAGGCCGCGGTGCTCCTCCCACCACCCCCTGGCCCGCTCCTGCGCCATGTCGGCCAGCAGGTCCACCAGGCCCGTGTCGGGGCACCCGTAGTTGAAGGCCAGGGTCCGGACCCGCTCGGCGCTGATGCCGAACCGGCCGGACTCGATGTTGGGGATGCGGGTGCGGTCGACGCCGAGCAGCGCTGCGGCCTGCTGTGCCGTCATCCCCGACTGTTCGCGCAGTTTGCGCAGTTCGTACCCGAGACGCTGTTGCCGTGCGGTCGGGGTGCTCCTGGGCGGCACGGTGCACGTCCTTCCGGGGTGGGGGATTGGCGAAATGACCGGAACCACACAAGTAGTAGCACTGTGCTCCGGTCGTGCGCTACGGTCGGTAGTGCAAGTCTCACACGGGGCGACCATGCCTCTGTGTGTGATCGTCACCACACATATGAGAAATGTGAGCAGCACTTGACGAAGGGCGCACTGCGTTGTCTTCCGGCCCTCGCACCCGCCGGACCGTGCCCGCCCGCGGCGGACAACCTCAGCTATTCGTTCGCCCTGCCGGGCGGCGCGTTCTGTGCGGGCCTGGCCCGCCGCGCCGTGGGCGAACTGCTCACCCGGCACGGACTCGCGGAACTCCGCGACACGGCGGTCCTCGCCGCATCGGAACTCGTCGCCGCCGCCTACCGCTTCACCCCGGACCGGGAGATGCTCCTGCGGGTCCACTGGCAGTTCGACGCGCTGCGGATCATCCTCTACGACCAGCATCCGGCCCATGAGTCGCCCGAGAAGTCCGAGGCGTGCCGCGAACACCGCAGCGCCAGCATGTGGCTGCTGGCCGCCGCGGTGGACGCACACGGCGGGGACTGGGGACTGGCTCCCGCGCTGACGGCCTCCGGCGGCTCCAAGGCCTGGGCCTTACTCCACCGTTGACCCCTCGCAGGACAGTTCCCCCGTCCCCGGACGTCACAGCCCGGTGCGCACCTCCTCGGCCGTCGTGTCCCGGAGTCCGCCGTCGAGCAACAGCCAGCGTGTGATCCCGATCGATTCGAGGAACGGCACGTCGTGGCTCGCCACGATCAGCGCCCCCTCGTACGAATCGAGTGCCGCCGTCAGCCGGCGCACGCTCGCCATGTCGAGGTTGTTCGTCGGCTCGTCCAGCATCAGCAGCTGAGGCGCCGGCTCGGCCAGCAGCAGCGCGGCCAGAGCCGCACGGAACCGTTCGCCGCCCGACAGGGTCCCGGCGGGCCGGTCGGCCCGTGCCCCCCTGAACAGGAAATGAGCCAGCCGCGCCCTGACGCGGTTGTCCGTGGCGTCCGGTGCGAACCGCGCCACGTTCTCCACCACGCTCAGCTCGTCGTCGAGCACATCCAGCCGCTGCGGCAGAAAACGCATCGGCACCTCCACCGACGCCTCACCGGACACCGGTGCCAGCTCGCCGGCCAGGGTCCGCAGCAGAGTGGTCTTGCCCGCTCCGTTACGTCCCACCAGCGCGATGCGCTCCGGACCGCGCACCTCGAACGAGCCCTGTACCCGAGCCCCGTAGGCCAGTTCCAGACCGCTCAGCAGCAGCACGCCGCGGCCCGGATGGACCTTGGTGTGCGGCAGTTCGACCCTGATCTCGTCGTCGTCCCGCACCGCCTCGACAGCGTCGTCGAGGCGCTCCTTCGCCTCGGCCAGCTTCCCCGCGTGCATGATGCGGTGCTTGCCCGCCGACTCCTGGGCGGAGCGCTTGCGGGCGCCCATGACGATCTTCGGTTCGCGTTTGCTCTCCTGCATCTTCTGCCCGTAGCGCTTGCGCCGGGCCAGCTTGACCTGGGCCTCGGCGAGTTCGCGCTTCTGCCGGTGCACATCGGCCTCGGCGACCCGCACCATGCGCTCGGCGGCCTCCTGCTCCACCGCGAGCGCCTCCTCGTACGCCGAGAGGTTTCCGCCGTACCAGGCGACCGAGGAGTCCCGCAGGTCGGCGATCTGGTCGACCCGCTCCAGGAGTTCGCGGTCGTGGCTGACGACGACGAGGACGCCGTGCCACGCGTCGACCGCCGCGTAGAGGCGGCCGCGTGCGTACAGGTCCAGGTTGTTCGTCGGCTCGTCCAGCAGCAGGACGTCGGGCCGGGCCAGCAGCAGGGCGGCCAGCCGCAGCAGCACGCACTCGCCGCCCGACATCTCGCCGATCGTGCGGTCGAGCCCGATGTGACCGAGACCGAGCTGGTCGAGCGTGGCGAGCGCCCGCTCCTCCACGTCCCAGTCGTCACCGACGGCGGCGAACCGCTCCTCGCCGACATCGCCCGCCTCGATGGCGTGCAGTGCCGCACGGGTCCCGTCGATGCCCAGTGCCTCATCGACGCGCAACGCGGTGTCCAGGACCAGGTTCTGCGGCAGATAGCCGATCTCGCCCGCCGTCCTGATGTGGCCTTCTGAGGGGGTGAGTTCACCGGCGATCAGCCGCAGCAGGGTCGACTTGCCCGAGCCGTTCAGCCCGATGAGCCCGGTACGGCCGGGTCCCACCGTCAGATGGAAGTCGTCGAGCACCGGGCTGCCGTCGGGCCAGGAGAAGGACAGCGACGAGCAGGTGATGTGTGTGAGCGGGGTTGACATAAGGAAATCTCCCGGTTGCGAGGAAGGACAGGGGCAACGGGGCGAGACACCGGCCACTGGCGTTCCACGCAAGAAATCCGGAAGGAATCCGGAAGCGGAGAAGGAAGGCCCTGGTCGCGGAGGACGGCTCGGAGAGCTGAGGTCACACTCGGGCACGCGGACATGGCACGGCGTGCGACACGGTGTCTCAAGACCTCAGACGAGCAACGTCCTACTCCTATCGGCGACGACAAGGACAACAACGAAGGTACGGCCGGCCCCGCAGCGGGGCAAGCCGTTTTTGACGCGCCACGGCCCCGTCGGCGGGGCCCCGGGTCAGCAGGAACCGTCGAGCAGGTCCGTCAGACTCCGGTCGAGCCCCAGGAAGCGCCGCTCGTCGCCGGAAGGCACCAGCTCCTGCGCGCGCCGCAGGAAACGGCGCAGCTCGGCCGTCCGCACATGCACCATCGCGATGCCCTCGGCGGCGTGGAACTCCAACACTGTGCGGTCGTACCCGAAGGGCCTGATGCGTACGTCCCCGACCCCCGCAGGTCCGTCCATCCCCGCCGCCAGCAGCTCCCGGGAGAACGCCCAGGACACCTCGGTGCCCTCCAGTGTCGCCGGCGCGGGGAACGCCATGCGGACGGCGAAGGGATCCGTGCGGTCGTAGCTCAGGACGGCGGGAAGGGTCTCCATCTGCGGTGCGGATGCGACCATGCGGGCCTGCACGGACTGTTCGATAACGATGGACAAGACCTGCTCCCTCTCGCGACGGGACGGACGGTTCCCGGCACTCATGGAGACGACGGAACGCGCCGATCCGTGCACCGGGGCACGGCGTGAGCTGCGTCACCGCACACCGCTGCGTGATCACCTGCCCCCTTACGGATGACGCACCCTGGACGGGGCGCGGTCCGTGGGTTAGCTTCCAGCGCCATGAGGGCCAAGGGGAAGATGCGACGACTGATGTCTCCGGCGCTGTGCGGGGCGGCGCTGGCCGCCGCACTGGCCGCACCGGCGGCCCACGCGGCACCCGTCGAGGGGCACGGGCCCGCCCGCCTGCCGGCGTGGACGTCCACCGACACCGGAACCGGCGCCCGCTTCCGCGGCCTCGCGGCCGTCAGCAGCCGCACGGCCTGGCTCGCCGGATCCCTGGGCACGGTGCTGCGCACCACCGACGGCGGCAGACACTGGCGCGACGTGTCGCCGCCCGGCACGGCCCAGGAGGAGCTGGAGTTCCGCGACATCGAGGCCTTCGACGCCCGGCGGGCGGTGGCCCTGGCCATCGGCGAGGGCGAGGCGTCCCGGGTGTTCCGCACCGACGACGGCGGGGCCACCTGGACCGAGTCCTTCCGCAACACCGACGCACACGCCTTCTACGACTGCCTCACCTTCTTCGACAGCCGGCACGGACTGGCCATGAGCGACCCGGTGGACGGGCGGTTCCGCATCCTGTCCACCGCCGACGGCGGGCGCAGCTGGAAGGTGCTGCCCGGTGCGGGCATGCCGCAGGCCCAGGCCGGCGAGGCGGGGTTCGCCGCCAGTGGCCAGTGCCTGGTCAGCTCCGGTCCCAGGGACGTCTGGCTGGCGACCGGCGGGGCGGCCACCGCCCGCGTCCTGCACTCGCGCGACCGCGGACTGACCTGGACGGCGACGGAGTCGCCGGTCCCGGCCGGGGACCCGGCCAGGGGCGTCTTCGGCCTCGCCTTCCGGGACCGTACCCACGGCATCGCGGTCGGCGGCGACTACCGCGCCGACCAGCCCTCGCCCCGGGCCTCCGCCACCACATCCGACGGCGGCCGCAGCTGGCGGCCGTCACCCGCCGCGCCCGCCGCCTACCGCTCGGGAGTCGCCTGGCTGCCGCACAGCCGGTCGGCTGCGCTGGCCGTCGGCCCGACCGGCACCGACCTCACCACGGACGGCGGACGCACCTGGCGCACGGTCGGCACCGGCTCCTACGACACGGTGGACTGCACCGCGGACGGCGCCTGCTGGGCGGCCGGCGAACAGGGACGGGCGGCGCGCGCGGTGGTCCGCTGAGAAGCGGCTACGGCTGCTGGCGGTACGGGGCGAGCGCGTCCGACGTCTTCGTCGCGATGAACTCCGTGACGCGGTAGGCGCAGACGCCCGCCACGACGAAGGGGTCGGACTCCGTGAGCCGGGTGATCGCGGCCCGGTCGTCCCCGACGGCGAGAATCACCCCGCCCTCGCGGGGGTTCTTGCGCCCGGAGGCGATGATCACTCCTGCCGCGTACTGCCTGTCGAGCCAGGCGACATGATCCTTCATCACGGCGTCGACGCGGTCCAGCGGGGCGGTGTAGGAAAGATCCAGTACGAACATGATCCTCAGGCTACGGGAGCGGGACCCCGGACCGGCCGGCGACGGTCCCCGTCCCCCTAAACTGGACGGCACCATGACAACACTCCGGACGCCCGCCGACGAGGCCGAGGCCCGCGCCCTCCAGGACACCCTGCGCACCCGGGTGGTGCTCGACGAGCCGGGGCCGCCGCCGGGCACCGGCCGGGTGACGGGCGTCGACGTCGCCTACGACGACGAGCGCGATGTCGTGGCGGCGGCGGCCGTCGTGCTCGACGCGGCCACGCTGGAGGTGGTGGCGGAGTCCACCGCCGTCGGCACGATCACCTTCCCGTACGTCCCCGGCCTCCTGGCGTTCCGGGAGATCCCCACCGTGCTGGCCGCACTGGAGTCGCTGACCGTCGACCCCGGGCTCGTCGTCTGCGACGGCTACGGGCGGGCTCACCCGCGCCGTTTCGGCCTCGCCAGCCACCTGGGCGTCCTCACCGGGCTCCCGGTCATCGGCGTCGCGAAGAACCCGTTCACCTTCTCGTACGAACAGCCCGGCCCCCGCCGCGGGGACAGCTCACCGCTGCTCGACGGGGACGAGGAGGTGGGGCGGGCGCTGCGCACCCAGGACGGCACCAAACCGGTGTACGTCTCCGTCGGGCACCGCACCGGCCTGGACAACGCGTGCGCGCACACTCTGCTGTTGGCCCCGGACTTCCGGCAGCCGGAGACCACCCGCAGGGCCGACGCGCTGTGCAGGAGTGCGCTGCGCGAGGCGACCGCCTGAGCGGCGGCGCCGTGCCGGTGGCCGGGGTGCCTGAGTATCCGTACGGATAGCGCCCGGCGATCATGGTCGGCAGTCTGGACACATGAACGCAACTCGCTCGGACGTCCGGACCGCACCCCTTCACCCCGCTCAGCGCCGTGTGGCGGCGGGCCTGCTGATCGGGGGCGCGGTCGGGTTCGTCTGGGCCGGGGCGATGCTCTACACCCTGGCGTCCTGGATCCTCTAGCGGTACGTCAGCGCGCGGCCGCCACCCGGAAGCGCAGACCGGCCCCGCGCAGACGCGCCAGCAGCGCGTCCCCCATCGCGACGGCCGTGGTGACCTGCCCCGAGGTCCGCGGGAGCTCGTCCAGCGCCAGGCACAGCGCCGACTCCGCCAGCATCTTCGCCGTCTCGTCGTAGCCCGGGTCGCCGCCCGACACCTCCGTGAAGACCCGGCGGCCCCCGCCCTCGCCGACGAACCGGACCGTGAACCAGCTCCGCCGGCGGCGCTCCTTGTCCGGGCCGTCGCCCGGCTCGTAGCGGTCCATCAGCCACGACCGGGCGGCCGGCAGCTGCGCGGCACCCAGCAGGGCGCCCAGCGCCGCCGTACCCCCCAGGGCCACCGGCAGATGCTTCACCGAGGCGTAGTGGCGGTAGCGGAAGTCGGGGCCGTAGCGCGGCAGTGCCCGGGCCGAGCGCTCCACGATCTGCGCGTCGAGCGTGGGCAGCGGAAGCGCCCAGGTGCCGGTCTCCGCGCTGAAGCGCGGCGCGCCGAGCGGGGCGCGGGCGCGGCGGCCGACCAGCCGCGGCTCGTGGAGCCGGCGCTCCTTCGCGGCGCGCAGCATCTGCGGGCCGCGGCCCATGGCGGTGAGCGCGGAGGCGAACGTGCCGCCCGAGAAGACGGCGTTGGAGCGGACGAACCCGTCGATGCGCAGCGGTACGTCCTCGGGCAGCTGCCCGACGGTGAAGTACACCCCGAGGTCGTGCGGCACGGAGTCGAATCCGCAGGCGTGCACGATCCGGGCCCCGGTCTCCCGGGCCCTCGCGTCGTGCTCCAGATACATCCGGTCGGCGAACTCCGGCTCGCCCGAGAGGTCCGCGTAGTCCGTCCCCGCCTCGGCGCAGGCCGCGACCAGCCGCTCCCCGTACCAGACGTACGGGCCGACGGTCGTGGCCACCACATGGGTGGACTCGGCCAGTTCGCGCAGCGCGTCCGGGTCGTCGGCGTCCGCGTGCAGCAGCGGGACGTCCGCGCAGCGCGGATCGAGGGCGGTGAGACGGTTGCGCAACTGCTCCAGCTTGGCGCGGTTGCGGCCGGCCAGGGCCCAGCGGCAGCCGTCCGGGGCATGGGCCGCCAGATACTCGGCCGTCAGCACGCCCACGAAGCCGGTGGCGCCGAAGAGGACCACGTCATAGGGGCGTTGTGCCCCGTTCTGCCTGTTCACGAGTGCCTCCGCAGGGGCCGGCGCCGATGTAGCAGGCAGAGGGTAGCGGAGCCGGCCGTGGCGCTGTGCGGCCGGGGAGGCTTCGTGGGGGAGGATCCCGGGGAAAGAACTAAGCGCTTGCTCGCCCCAAAGGGTTGTGCGGAGCGCGGTGCGTTCTTAGCATCATCGATGTTACATCGGTTGTGTCATACCGCTGGGGGCTCGATGGCAACGACAGGGAACGGCTCACACGGTCCGCGGGGCCCGCTGGCCGGAGTGCGCGTGGTCGAGCTGGCCGGCATCGGCCCCGGCCCGTTCGCCGCGATGCTGCTGGCCGATCTCGGCGCCGACGTGGTGCGCGTCGACCGGCCCGGCGGTGCGGGGCTCGGCATCGACCCCGCCCACGACCTCACCAACCGCAACAAACGCTCCGTCCTCGTCGACCTCAAGGCCCCCGACGGCCCGGCCACGGTCCTGGACCTGGTGGAACGCGCCGACATCCTGATCGAGGGCTACCGGCCCGGCGTCGCCGAGCGCCTGGGCGTCGGCCCCGAAGCCTGCCTGGAACGCAATCCGCAGCTCGTCTACGGCCGGATGACCGGCTGGGGCCAGGACGGGCCGCTCGCCGACCGGGCCGGACACGACATCGCCTACATCGCCCTCACCGGCACCCTCTCCATGATCGGCAAGCCGGGGGAGCCGCCCACCGTCCCGGCCAACCTGCTCGGCGACTACGCCGGCGGCTCGCTCTACCTCGTCGTCGGCGTCCTCGCGGCCCTCCAGCACGCCCGGACCCCCGGCGGGGCGGGCCAGGTCGTCGACGCGGCGATCGTCGACGGCGCCTCCCACCTCGCCATGATGATCCACGGCATGCTCGCGGCCGGCGGCTGGCAGGACCGGCGCGGCTCCAACCTGCTGGACGGCGGCTGCCCGTTCTACGGCTCATACGAGACCGCCGACGGCGAGTACATGGCGGTCGGCCCGCTGGAGCAGCGGTTCTACGCGGAGTTCACCGAGCTCCTCGGCCTCGGCGACACCGCGCCGGACCGGGGCGACCCGGCACGCTGGGACGAGCTGCGCGCGGCCGTCGCCGCCCGGTTCCGCACCCGCACCCGCGCCGAGTGGACCGAGGTCTTCGACGGCTCGGACGCCTGTGTGGCACCCGTCCTCTCGCTGCGCGAGGCCCCGCACCACCCACACCTCGCGGCCCGCTCCACCTTCGTCGAACACAGCGGACTCACCCAGCCGGCGCCCGCGCCCCGGTTCTCGGCCACACCCTCCTCGGTGTACGGCGGACCGGCGCTGCCGGGCGCGGACACCGAGGCCGTCGCCGCCGACTGGGGCGTACCGGCCCTGCGGACCAACCGGAAGGACACGACCGACTGATGCAGCGGCAGATCTTCACCGAGGAGCACGACGCGTTCCGCGAGACGGTCCGCACCTTCCTGACCAAGGAGGTGCTCCCGCACTACGAGCAGTGGGAGAAGGACGGCATCGTCTCGCGCGAGGCCTGGCGAGCGGCCGGACGGCAGGGGCTCCTCGGCCTCGCCGTCCCCGAGGAGTACGGCGGCGGCGGCAACGCCGACTTCCGCTACAGCGCCGTCCTGGCCGAGGAGTTCACCCGGGCGGGCGCCCCCGGCCTCGCGCTCGGGCTGCACAACGACATCATCGGCCCCTACCTCACCGGTCTCGGCACCGAGGAGCAGAAGCGGCGCTGGCTGCCGGGCTTCTGCAGCGGCGAGATCATCACCGCCATCGCCATGACCGAACCCGGCGCGGGCTCCGACCTCCAGGGCATCCGCACCACCGCCGAGGACCGGGGCGACCACTGGCTGCTCAACGGCTCCAAGACGTTCATCTCCAACGGCATCCTCGCCGACCTGGTGGTCGTCGTCGCGAAGACCACGCCCGAGGGCGGAGCGAAGGGGCTCTCGCTGATCGTCGTCGAGCGCGGCGCCGAGGGCTTCGAACGCGGCCGCAACCTCGACAAGATCGGCCAGAAGTCCCAGGACACCGCCGAGCTGTTCTTCCACGACGTGCGCGTCCCCAAGGAGAACCTCCTCGGGGAGCCCGACGGGGCCTTCATCCACCTGATGACGAACCTCGCCCAGGAACGCATGGGCATAGCCGTCGCCGGGATCGCCGCGGCCGAGCACCTCCTGGAGATCACCACCGCGTACGTCAAGGAGCGCGAGGCCTTCGGCCGGCCGCTCTCCAAGCTCCAGCACATCCGCTTCGAGATCGCGGAGATGGCCACCGAGTGCGCCGTCACCCGCTCCTTCCTCGACCGCTGCATCGTCGACCACTCGGAGGGCACCCTCGACGCCGTGCACGCCTCGATGGCGAAGTGGTGGGCGACCGAGCTGCAGAAGCGCGTCGCCGACCGCTGCCTCCAACTGCACGGCGGCTACGGCTACATGGCGGAGTACCCGGTGGCCAGGGCGTTCACCGACGGCCGCATCCAGACCATCTACGGCGGCACGACCGAGATCATGAAGGAGATCATCGGCCGCTCGCTGCTCGCCTGACCCCCGATCGCCGGACCACGCCCGCGCCACCACCCTCGAAAGGCAGCTGTCTTGAGTACCGAAGCATTCGTCTACGACGCGATCCGCACCCCGCGCGGACGCGGCAAGGCCAACGGGGCCCTGCACGGCACCAAGCCGATCGACCTCGTCGTCGGACTGATCCACGAGCTCCGCGACCGCTTCCCGGGCCTGGACCCGGCAGCCGTCGACGACATCGTGCTCGGGGTCGTCAGCCCGCTCGGCGACCAGGGCTCCGACATCGCGCGCATCGCCGCCATCGCGGCCGGCCTCCCCGACACCGTCGCCGGCGTCCAGGAGAACCGCTTCTGTGCCTCGGGCCTGGAAGCCGTCAACATGGCCGCCGCGAAGATCCGTTCGGGCTGGGAGGACCTCATCCTCGCGGGCGGCGTCGAGTCGATGTCCCGCGTCCCGATGGGCTCCGACGGCGGTGCCTGGGCGATGGACCCGATGACGAACTACGAGACCGGCTTCGCGCCCCAGGGGGTCGGCGCCGACCTCATCGCGACCATCGAGGGCTTCTCGCGCCGCGACGTCGACGAGTTCGCCGCCCTCTCGCAGGAGCGGGCCGCGGAGGCGTGGAAGGACAACCGCTTCGCGCGCTCCGTCGTCCCCGTCAAGGACCGCAACGGTCTCGTCGTCCTCGACCACGACGAGCACATGCGCCCCGGCACCACCGCCGACTCCCTCGCCTCGCTCAAGCCGTCGTTCGCGACGATCGGCGAGATGGGCGGCTTCGACGCCGTCGCCCTGCAGAAGTACCACTGGGTGGAGAAGATCGACCACGTCCACCACGCGGGCAACTCCTCCGGCATCGTCGACGGCGCCGCCCTCGTCGCGATCGGCTCGAAGGAGATCGGCGAGCGCTACGGCCTCACCCCGCGCGCCCGGATCGTCTCCGCCGCCGTCTCCGGCTCCGAGCCCACCATCATGCTCACCGGCCCCGCCCCCGCCACCCGCAAGGCGCTCGCCAAGGCCGGACTGACCATCGACGACATCGACCTGGTCGAGATCAACGAGGCCTTCGCCGGCGTCGTCCTGCGCTTCGCCCGCGACATGGGGCTCTCCCTCGACAAGATCAACGTCAACGGCGGCGCCATCGCGCTCGGCCACCCGCTCGGCGCCACCGGCGCGATGATCCTCGGCACGCTCATCGACGAACTGGAGCGCCAGGACAAGCGCTACGGCCTCGCCACCCTCTGCGTGGGCGGCGGCATGGGCATCGCCACCGTTATCGAGCGTCTCTGACCGTCCCCCTTCCTACGGAGAAGACAGACACATGACCGAGAGCACGACCATCCGCTGGGAACAGGACGAGACCGGCGTCGTCACCCTCGTACTCGACGACCCCGCCCAGTCCGCCAACACGATGAACCAGGCGTTCAAGGACTCCATCGCGGCGACCGCCGACCGCGCCGAGGCCGAGAAGGACTCCATCCGCGGGATCATCTACACCTCCGCGAAGAAGACGTTCTTCGCCGGCGGCGACCTCAAGGACATGATCAAGGTCGGCCCCGAGAACGCCCAGCAGGCGTTCGACACCGGCACCGCCATCAAGAGGTCACTGCGCCGGATCGAGACCCTCGGCAAGCCGGTCGTCGCCGCCATCAACGGCGCCGCTCTCGGCGGCGGTTACGAGATCGCGCTCGCCTCCCACCACCGCGTCGCCCTCGACGCCCCCGGCTCCCGCATCGGACTGCCCGAGGTCACCCTCGGCCTGCTGCCCGCCGGCGGCGGCGTCACCCGCACCGTACGCCTCATGGGCATCGCCGACGCGCTGCTCAAGGTCCTCCTCCAGGGCACCCAGTACACTCCGCAGCGGGCCCTGGAGAACGGTCTGGTCCACGAGGTCGCCGCGACCCGCGAGGAGATGCTGGCGAAGGCCCGCGCCTTCATCGACGCGAACCCGGAATCCCAGCAGCCCTGGGACGTCAAGGGCTACCGGATCCCCGGCGGCACCCCGTCGAACCCCAAGTTCGCCGCCAACCTGCCGGCGTTCCCGTCCAACCTGAAGAAGCAGCTGAACGGCGCCCCCATGCCCGCGCCGCGCAACATCCTGGCCGCGGCCGTCGAGGGCTCGCAGGTCGACTTCGAGACCGCGCTGACCATCGAGGCCCGGTACTTCACCGAGCTCGTCACCGGCCAGGTCTCGAAGAACATGATCCAGGCGTTCTTCTTCGACCTCCAGGCCGTCAACTCCGGTGCCAGCCGCCCCAAGGGCGTCGAGGAGCGCCAGGTCCGCAAGGTCGCCGTCCTCGGCGCCGGGATGATGGGCGCGGGCATCGCGTACTCCTGCGCCCGGGCCGGTATCGACGTCGTCCTCAAGGACGTCTCCACGGAGGCCGCCGCCAAGGGCAAGGCGTACAGCGAGAAGCTGCTCGCCAAGGCGCTCTCCCGGGGCCGTACGACCGAGGCGAAGCGCGACGAGCTGCTGGCCCGCATCACGCCGACCGGGGACCCGGCCGACCTCGCGGGCTGCGACGCCGTCATCGAGGCCGTCTTCGAGGACACCGCGCTCAAGCACAAGGTGTTCCAGGAGATCCAGGACATCATCGAGCCCGACGCCCTGCTCTGCTCCAACACCTCCACGCTGCCCATCACGGCCCTGGCCGAAGGGGTCGAGCGCCCCGCCGACTTCATCGGGCTGCACTTCTTCTCGCCCGTCGACAAGATGCCGCTCGTCGAGATCATCAAGGGCGAGAAGACCGGGGACGAGGCGCTGGCCCGCGCCTTCGACCTGGTCCGCCGGATCAAGAAGACGCCGATCGTCGTCAACGACTCGCGCGGCTTCTTCACCTCGCGCGTCATCGGCCAGTTCATCAACGAGGGCGTCGCGATGGTCGGCGAGGGCATCGAGCCCGCCTCCGTCGAGCAGGCCGCGGCCCAGGCCGGCTACCCGGCCAAGGTGCTCTCCCTGATGGACGAGCTGACCCTCACCCTGCCGCGCAAGATCCGCAACGAGACCAGGCGGGCCGTCGAGGAGGCGGGCGGCAGCTGGGCCGGCCACCCGTCGGACGCGGTCATCGACCGCATGGTCGACGAGTTCGGCCGCCCCGGCCGCAGCGGCGGCGCGGGCTTCTACGAGTACGACGAGAACGGCAAGCGCACCCGCCTCTGGCCCGGCCTGCGCGAGCACTTCGGGCGTTCCGGGGACCGCTCCCCGGGCGGGCACAGCACGGAGCCGGACACGGACGTCTCGTTCACCGACATGCAGGAGCGGATGCTCTTCTCCGAGGCGCTGGACAGTGTCCGCTGCCTGGAGGAGAACGTCCTGATCACCGTCGCCGACGCCAACATCGGCTCCATCATGGGCATCGGCTTCCCGCCGTGGACCGGCGGCGTGCTCCAGTACATCAACGGGTACGAGGGCGGCCTGCCCGGCTTCGTCGCCCGCGCCCGGGAACTCGCCGAGCGGTACGGCGACCGCTTCCTGCCGCCCGCACTGCTCGTCGAGAAGGCGGAGAAGGGCGAGACCTTCCACGACTGACGCCGCCACGGCTGTCGACGCCACGACGGGCCGCACCACCGGTGCGGCCCGTCAGGCCGCTACTCGGCCGCGAAGGCGGCCCGCAACTCCTCCTTGAGGGAGCGCTGGAACGCGGTCACCAGCGCCTGCAGCACGATCGGCTGCATGTGAGCCGAGAGCGACTTCATCGCCTTGAGGTGCTCGGGGTCCGACTCCCGCTCCCGGTACGGATTCCACACCTCGTCCCGGAACAGCCGGGTCAGCTCGTGCGCGGCCGAGCGGGTGTGCTCCAGCAGGACGGTGCGCGCGGCGAGGATCGTCTCGTGCGCGATCGGCACGTCGAGCAGCTCCACCCCGAGCCGCAGCAGCCCCGGATCCACCCGGTACACACCGTCCCCCGGATCGGCCCGCTCCAGCACCCCCATCGCGGCCAGCCGGTCGATGTCCTGCTGCGCCAGCGGCCGCCCCGCCCGCCGCTCCAGCTCCGCCCGCGTCGCGTCCTCCGCCGAATCGGGGGCCCAAGAGGCCACGAGCGCACGGTGGATGGCCAGATCGTGGGCGCTCAGATCGGGCGGCAGCTGCTCCAGATAGCGTTCGATCGCGGCGAGCGTCATGCCCTGGTGCTGGAGCTCCTCGATGAGCGCCAGCCGGGACAGGTGCTCGTGCCCGTAGTGCCCCACCCGGCGCGGCCCGATGACCGGCGGCGGCAACAGACCCCGGGTGCTGTAGAACCGCACGGTGCGCACGGTGACTCCGGCGCGCGCCGCCAGCTCGTCCACCGTGAGCGTCGGCTCGTCGGTCCCGGTCGCCATCTCTGCTCCTCGTGTCGGACAGCATCGGTGTCTCACCACTGCTGTGAAAGTGTCCGCCACCGCGGCTGCGCCGTCCACCCCGGCCCCCGTTGTCAGTGGGCGCCCATACGGTGGGTTCATGCCGGAGATCACTTATGTACGGGGGGACGCCACGGCCCCGCAGGGCAAGGGCGTCAAGCTGATCGTCCATGTCTGCAACGACCTCGGAGGCTGGGGCAAGGGCTTCGTCCTGGCCCTCTCGCGCCGCTGGCCCGAGCCCGAGGCGGCCTACCGCCGATGGCACCGCGAGCGCGCGGCCAATGACTTCGGCCTCGGCGCCGTGCAGTTCGTGCAGGTGAGCCCCTACGTCTGGGTGGCGAACGCGGTGGGCCAGCACGGGATGCGCAGGGGGAGCAACGGGGTCCCGGTGCGGTACGAGGCGATCGACACGGCGCTGGGAGCGGTGGCGGACCGGGCGGCCGGGCTGGGGGCCTCGGTGCACATGCCCCGGATCGGCTGCGGGCTGGCGGGCGGGAAGTGGTCGCGGATCGAGCCGCTGATAGCCAAACGGCTGACCGGACGGGGTCTGCCCGTGACGGTGTACGACTTCGACTGACGGAAGGCGCCCCCACTGCCGTCAACGGCCGGCCGGGGCGCGTTACAGGAATACGGGGCACGTCACTCCGTATCGGCTCCTATGGTGGGAGAGGAAGCCACAAAACGGGGGAGGGTCCATGACGGCACGGAGCACCGACGGGACGGCGCCGGTCCTGGCGCTCGACGCGGCACCTCCCTCCGACGCGCTGAGCGAGCAGATCCTGGACGCCGCACGCGAGCAGTTCATGACCTTCGGGCTGCGACGCTCCACTGTCGACGACGTCGCCAAGCGCGCCAAGGTCTCCCGGGTGACCGTCTACCGGCGGATCGGCAACAAGGACAGCCTCGTCTCCGCCTGTCTGCTGCGCGAGTACCACCGCTTCGTCGTGGAGGTGGACGAGGCCGTGGCCGCGCTGCCCACGACGGAGGACCGGCTCGTCGAGGGCTTCACCGCCGTGCTCCGGCACATCCGCGAGCACCCGCTCATCGGCGGTCTGCTGAGGCTGGAACCCGAGACCATGCTGCCCTTCCTGACCCTGGAGAGCGGCCCGGCCTTCCTCGCCATCCGCGCCTACCTGGCCGACCGGCTGCGGGAGGCCCGGTGGGCGGAGGGCAGGCCGGCGGGTGATCCCACCCCCGTCGCCGAGCTGATGGTGCGGATCACCGTCTCCTTCCTCCTCAATCCCGTCAGCTGTTTCGAGCTGGACGACGACACCCAGGTGCGGGAGTTCGCCCGCCGCTGTCTGGTGCCGCTGCTCGCTGCCGGTTAGAGCCGTCGGGGGTCCCGCCGGCCTCGTCGGGCAGCGGCTCCAGGGGGCGGTTGCGGGCCCAGTGCGGTCCGAGGTCGTCGAGCCGCCAGCCGAAGGGGTACGAACGGGGCTGCGGGCGCGAGGGGAAGCGGCGCGGCCGGGCCGGCAGCCGGCGTACGCACCGGGCGCGCAGGCGCAGGGCTGCCGAGGCCGAGGCCTGCGCCCACTGCGGTTGCGGCCGGAAGCCCAGCGCCCTGAGCAGCGGCTCGTCGAGCAGGGCGAGCGAGAATCTGGCCACCAGGGGCCGTAACGGACGCGGATACCAGCCGGCCATGACGCGGAAGGAGGCGTTCGCGACCCGCCGGTTGGCCGGGTCGTACGCGAACATCTGCTCCTCGTAGGAGTCGAGGAGCCGCTCGAACCCCTCGTATGTGTCGGGCACATCCGCGATGCCCATGACCGAGGCCATCTTGCGGCCGACCTCGACCAGCGCCTGCACCTCCTGGTCGCACAGGGGGCGCCAGCCGAACCGGTCGATCCAGCGCTTCGGCCCCACGACCGTGGTCGCCAGGACGTAGCGGAAGTCCTCGTTCGGGATGCGGTACTTGCCGTGGATCCGGTTGAGATGGCGTGCGGCGGCCCGTCCGCGCTCCGAGTCGAAGCCGTCGGCGGCCATCTCGTACCCGAGCAGCACCGTGTCGTCGTACCGCTTCTGCCCGGCCCGTTCGAACTCCTGGGTCCGGTCCAGGAGCACGGAGATCCGCGGGACGCCGTAGTCCCGGAGGAAGGCGACGCTCACCCCCTGCCGGTAGTCCCAGGGGAACTCGTACTGCGAGATCAGCCGAAGGATCTCGGCGTAGTCGCGTGCCGGATCCATCCGGCGTATCTCGTGCAGGCGGCTGTATCGGCCCATGGTGCGCCCTCCTGTCCGTGTACCGACTCCCTGCGAGGCCACCGACGGGTCAACTCACATGAGATGCAAGGGATATGACTGACCGTCCGGTGCGAGAGTCAAAGTTACAAATACTATCGACTTGTTTCACGGGGTCCGTCAACACTGCCGGCGCCATCGAGGGAGCGGCGTGCGAGCCCGTGCCGCGGGGGCGGCTGCGCGCGGCGCGCGAAGCGCTCGCATACTGGATCACGCAGGGGCCGGGCGCCGATCCGTACGCCCGCCGAATGTCGGGAGCACCGTATGAGCAGCAGCGAGCCGGCCAGGGGTGACGACCCCGTACCGCCCCCTCCCGGGGGTGTGCTGTGGAGTCTGTCCGGGGACGTCCGGGCCCTGCTGATGCTGCCCGCCGCCCTCACCCTCCAGGTCGCCCACCCCGCGGTCGGTGCGGGCGTCGACGAGCACTCCGTGTTCCGTACGGACCCGTGGGGGCGCGGGGAACGCTCCCTGAGCTCGCTCCAGCTCTGGGTGTACGGGGGTGCGGAAGCCGCCGAGGAGGGGCGCAGGCTCCGCCGGCTGCACCGCACCATCCGGGGCACGGACACCCGGGGCCGCCCGTACCACGCACTGTCACCGGCGAACTACGCATGGGTGCACGCCACCGGATTCCCCGTGTACCAGCACGCGGCCCGGTACCTGATCCGCCCGCTCGGCGCGGCGCAGGAGCGGGCGCTGTACCGGGAGTGGCTCCAGGTGGGCCGGGTGCTCGGGATCCACGACCGGGACATGCCGCAGACGATCGAGGAGTTCTGGCCCTACTACCGCGGCATGCTCGCCACCGAGGTGGAGCGGACGGTCGTCGTCGACGAACTCGTCGCCACCGCCACCCCCGTACCGCCGCCCGACCGCGGCCCCCTGGCCCTGCGGCTGCTGCTGAGGGCGCTGTGGCCGGTTCTCCTGCCGCCCCTGACCCGGTTCCGCGGGTTCCTCACGGTCGGACTGATGCCGCCGGACGCGCGCGAGGCGATCGGTCTGGAGTGGACACAGGGGCAGGAGCGCGCACTGCGGAGGTTCTGCGCCGTGCTGCGGGTGGTGGTGCCGGTGCTGCCGGAGCGTCTGCGGTATCTGCCGCGGGCGCGTCGGGCGAGGGCGGCCCACCGGAAGGCGCGGTGCTGACCGGGCTTCTCCGCGGCGACCGGCCTCGCACGGCGACGGTCACGCCGATGCGCGGCGGATCAGCTGCGTCGGCATGATGACGGAATCGGTGTCCCCGGAGCCGGAGCCGGAACGGGCGGGTCCGGAGAGGGCCTCGGCACCCGCGCCTCTGCCCTTGCCGGCGCCTTCACCCTCGTTGAGCCGTTCCATCAGCAGCCTGACCATCAACCTGCCCATGCCCACCACGTCCTGACGGACCGTCGTCAGCGGTGGATCGGTCGTCTCGGCGACCGACTCCAGGTCGTCGAAGCCGACCAGGGCGACGTCCTGCGGTACGCGCAGGCCACGGTCGCGCAGCACCCGCAGGGCGCCGGACGCCATGAGGTCGTTGGCGGCGAAGACGGCGTCGAGGTCAGGCCGTCGCTCCAGCAGGCGCGTCATTGCCCGGGCGCCGCCATCGGCGGTGAAGTCGCCGTCCGTGATGAGGGCGGGATCGCCGTCGGGCAGTACGTCGGTGTAGCCGTCGATCCGGTCGAGCGCCGACGTCTGGTCGCGCGGACCCGCGATGTGGGCGATGTTGCGGCGGCCGAGCGAGACCAGATGCCGCACGGCCTCGCGGGCGCCGCCGCGGTTGTCGCAGTCCACATAGGGGAACGCGAGCTCGGACGCGGCACCCGGCCGCCCGGGACGGCCGCCGTAGACGGTCGGCACCCGGAACCGCCTGATGACCTCGGGGAGTTCGTCGTCGGTGTGCAGCGAGAAGGCCAGCACCCCGTCCACATGGCCGCCGGCCAGATACCGGGTGACCCGTTCGAAGTCGCCGCTGCCCTCGACCAGGAGCAGGACCAGCTGGGCGTCGTGAACGCTGAGTTCACGGCTGATGCCGCGGATGTGCTGGGAGAAGAAGGGGTCGGAGAAGATCCGGGCCTCGGGCTCGTCGATGAGCACGGCGACCGCCCCGTTGCGCCGGGTGACCAGGGTCCGGGCGGCGTGGTTCGGTATGTAGCCGAGCTCCTCGACCGCCTTGCGGACCTGGTCCACGAGCGGCTGCCGCACCCCCGCACCGCCGTTCACCACCCGGGAGGCCGTTGCCCGGGAGACACCGGCGCGGGCCGCCACCGCCTCCAGGGTGGGGCGCGCGTCACGCTGGGCATCGGGGGTCGGACCGGGCAAGGGACGCTCCTCGGGGGCACGGACGATGCAGGAAACGGCCGGGCCCGGCCGATCAGCGCGAACCTCATCACCCTAAGGGCTGTCCCGCGATTCCTGGCGGGCGCACCTGTTGCGCGGGCTGCGGCCGGGGTACCTTCCCGCCATGCCGACACGTGTGCGGGGTTCCGCGAACGGCCCCGGCCGGGGCTCCGGCCCGCACCGCGTGCGCAACCTCGCGCTCACGGCCGTCGCCGCCGCGCTCGCCGTCCCGCTCGTCACCGTCCCCTCGGAGGCCGCGCACCTGCGGCCGCGTACCGGCTTCGAGTCCGCCGAGGGTGCGCGGTGGACCGGCCAGGACGAGGAGCGGTCCCTGCTCGCCGCCGTCGACCGCCACAGCGGCCTGGTCTCCGTCGAACGGATCGGCACGACGAAGGAGGGGCGGCCGCTGCGCCTCGTCCGGATCGGCAGTGAACGTCCGGCCGCGCCGGCCGTCCTGCTGGTCTGCAGCCAGCACGGCGACGAACCCGCCGGCCGCGAGGCGTGCCTGACGCTGATCCGTGACCTCGGCTACGCCACCGACCCGGCGACCCGCGCCCTGCTCTCCCGTACCAGCGTCCTGGTCCTGCCCACGGCCAACCCCGACGGCCTGGCCGCCGGGACCCGGGGCAACGCCGACGGCCTGGACATCAACCGCGACCACCTCGCGCTGCGCACCGCCGAGGCCCGCGCGCTGGCCGCCGTCATCCGGGACCGGACGCCCGAGGTGATCGACGACCTGCACGAGTACGGCGCGACCCCGCCGTACTACGACAAGGACCTCTACGTCCTGTGGCCCCGCAACCTCAACGCCGACGAGCGGGTGCACGACGAGTCGGCGCTGCTGGCCGAGCGCCATGTGCGTACGGCCGCGGTGGACGCCGGATTCAGCAGCGGCCGGTACGGCGTGTGGACCGACCCGGTGACGGGCGACCCGGTCAGGCAGACCGCGGGCGACGGACAGGAACGCATCCTGCGCAACACCGCGGCCCTCAAACACGCGGTCGGCCTGCTCGTCGAGTCCCGCATGGACGCGCTCTCGGCCGCCGAGCGGGCCGACCCCGCACTCGGCAACCGTCGCCGCGTCACCTCCCAACTCGCCGCTCTCAAGGGGCTGTTCTCCTATCTCGAAGAGCGGCATGACGCGGTCATGGAGGTCACGGCCCGGTCCCGGGCGGCGGGGCGGACCGACCGGGGGCCCGTGTACCTCGGGGGAGCGGACAACGAGGCGGCGCGGCCCGACGAGGTCCTGCGCCACCCGCCCTGCGGCTACCGGCTCACGGCGGAACAGTTCGGCGACGTGGGGGACGAACTGGCTCTGCACGGCGTCACGTCCCGGCCCGACGGTGACGGTGTGTACGTGCCCCTGCGGCAGCCGGCCCGGAAGCTGATTCCGCTCCTCCTGGACCGGAGGGCGACATATCACCTCACAAACGGTCAAGCCGATACCGCTTGTTGATCCCGTGAGATGCACACGGTGTGTGGTACTGCCTACGGAGAGCGATTTTCCAGCTTCCGCGAAAGGTGCCATTCGTGTCGCAGGACGATGAGAGAACGGGCGGCAGGGGGGATCTGTCGGTGACGGCGGATCTGCCCGTCGATCCGACGCAGGGCCGGCGCCCCACGACCGACCGGGTGGTGTTCGGGGTCGCCGCGGTCCTCACCCTCGCCTTCGTGGTCTGGGGGGCCACGGCCACCGACTCGCTGGAGGACGTGTCCGACACCCTGCTCAACGGGCTCCTCCACAACGGTGGTTGGGCCTTCATGCTGGCAGCCACCGGGTTCGTGGTCTTCGCCCTGTGGCTCGCCATCAGCCGGTACGGAAAGATCACCCTCGGCCAGGAGGGCGAGGAGCCGGAATTCAGGACCGTGTCCTGGGTCGCGATGATGTTCAGCGCCGGCATGGGAATCGGTCTGATGTTCTACGGGGTCAGTGAGCCCCTGGCGCACTTCACCGACCCGCCGCCCGGAACCCACCCCGCGGACGCCGCCGAGGCGCTGCAGACGGCGATGGCCACCACCCTCTTCCACTGGACGCTCCACCCCTGGGCGATCTACGCGGTGGTCGGGCTGGCCATCGCCTACAGCACCTTCCGGCGCCGCAGGCGGCAGACGATCAGCGCGGTGTTCGAACCGCTCATCGGCGCCCGCCACGCCCACGGCGGCTTCGGCCGCCTGATCGACATCCTCGCCATCTTCGCCACGCTCTTCGGCTCGGCGGCCTCACTGGGCCTGGGTGCCCTCCAGATCGGCAGCGGATTCCAGGAGCTGAACTGGCAGGAGAAGACGGGCACCGGCCTCCTGGTCCTGATCATCGCCGTGCTCACCGTCGCCTTCGTCGCCTCGGCGGTCTCCGGCGTGGAGAAGGGCATTCAGTGGCTCTCCAACATCAACATGGTGCTCGCCCTGATCCTGGCCGTCTTCGTGTTCATCGCGGGCCCCACGATCATCGTGCTGGACCTGCTGCCCACCTCGCTCGGCGCCTACCTCGGTGACCTGCCGCAGCTCATCGGACGCACCGAGGCGACCGGCGAGGGCAAGGTGGCCACCTGGCTGGGCAGCTGGACCGTCTTCTACTGGGCCTGGTGGATCTCCTGGACGCCCTTCGTGGGCATGTTCATCGCACGGATCAGCCGGGGCCGGACCATCCGCCAGTTCATCGGCGGGGTCATCCTCGTCCCGAGCACCGTCAGCCTCGTCTGGTTCGCGATCTTCGGCGGAACCGCGATCAAGCTCCAGGAGGCCGGCCGGCTGAGCGGGGCGGACACCCCGGAGGCCCAGCTCTTCGGCGTCCTCGCGGAGTTCCCGATCGCCACCGTGATGAGCGTGCTGGTGATGGTTCTGGTCGGCATCTTCTTCGTCTCGGGCGCGGACGCCGCCTCCATCGTGATGGGCACCCTCTCGCAGAAGGGCATCCTCGAACCCGCCAAGTGGGTCGTCATCTTCTGGGGCGTCGTCACCGGCGCCGTGGCCGCGATCATGCTGCTGATCGGGAACGGCAAGGGCAATGCGCTGGAGGGCCTGCAGAACCTGACCATTCTGGTGGCGGCGCCGTTCACCCTCGTGATGATCGGCATGTGCGTTTCCCTGATGCGCGACCTGCGGGAGGACCCGCTGATCGTGCGGCGCGAGTTCGGCGTGGAAGCCGTCGAGTCCGCGGTCATCGAGGGCCACGCCAAGTACGACGGCGACTTCGAGATCCGGATCGGCCCCGGCGGCAGCCAGGTCACCACGGAACGCCACGACGGGCCCGGCGGCTCGACCGCGGCTGACACCTAGGGTCTTCGTCCGGATCAGGCCGGACCCCGCGAGCCCGGCATGATCCAAACGAGAGGCCCTGGGTTCCGCCGGCGGACACGGCGGCTCAGCCCACCAGCTGGGCCGCCGCCTCGGCGCAGCCCAGGGCCACCGTCACGCCCGCGCCCCCGTGCCCGTAGTTGTGCACCAGCCGCCCGCCGCCCGGCAGCGCCTCCGCCTCGATCCGCACCCCGGCCTCCCGGGCCGGCCGCAGCCCCACGCGGTGTCCGATGACCCGCGCCCGGGCGATCTCCGGCCGGATCCGGGCGCAGCGGGCCACGATCTCCTGTGCGGTACGGGGATTGGGCACCGTGCTCCAGTCGTCGGCGCCGGCCGTGCCGCCGAGCACCAGCCTGCCGGGCTGGGGGAAGAAGTACGTCGTCTCGCTCGACGCCGGGTCCGCCTCGGTGAACCACTCGTCGATCCCCGGATTCTCGACCAGCACCAACTGCCCGCGCACCGAACGCATCCCGGCGTCCGGGACCAGGGCCCGGGCACCGAGCCCCGTGCAGTTGACCACCGTCGCCGCCTCCGCGGCCGCCTCGTCGAACGAGTTGACCTTGCGCCGCTCCACCGAACCCCCGGCGGCCCTGACCCGGTTCTCCAGCCATTCCAGATGGGCCGGCATGTCGAGCAGCGGCAGCCGGCACCGCAGCCCCTCGGCGGTCTCCACGACATCCGCGAGCTGTGCGGCCCACGGCCCGAGCGCGGCGAGCCGCTCGCCCCGGTGCACCCCGGCGACCAGCCGTACACCGGTCTCGTGCGGACGGCCGGCCAGTTCCTCGTACCACCGCAGCGAGGTCAGCGACCAGTCGCCGACCCGGTCCCGCGGCTCGATCCGGTAGGGCCACCACAGGGCGCCCGCGACCGCCGACGTCGTGGTCGCGGCCGGTTCCCTGGACCAGACCCGCACGCGATGGCCGCGCTCCGCCAGGACCGTCGCCGTGGTGAGACCACTGACCCCACCGCCCACCACAATCACTTCCGACACTGCCGCCCCGCCGTATCCGTTCGACTGTTCCTCGTTCAGGTGGCGACGCTAACGGAAATCCGCCACGGCGTGCTCACAACGGGCTCCGGACGGGAATACTCGGGTCATGTCTGCCCCGTACGCGACCTTCGGTCTGGCACCCGCCATGCGGGCCGGCGGTGTCCTGGCCAACGGTGACCACCAGGTGCACCGGGACTTCATGGACTTCCTCGTCGACGGCCGCCCGCTGCTCTTCCGCCTGTCCGACCTCGACGCCGTCTCCCCGCTCGCCTCCGACGTACCGCCCGCGATCTTCACCACCCATGTGCGCCGGCTGCTGCTGGAGGCCGAGGCGCCGCTCGCGGGCGGACGCTATGTGATCTACGGCTGCCCCGAGTGCGAGAGTCTCGAATGCGGGGCGGTCACCGCCGTCATCGAACGCGACGGCACGGACATCGTGTGGCGGGACTTCGCCTGGCAGACGTACGAGTCCGTCGACCTGGAGGAGGGCGGCTACCGGGACATAGGGCCGTACCGCTTCGACGGCGAGCAGTACCGCCGCGAGCTGGAACGGCTCCTGCCGGCCGCCGACGAGGCCGCCCCGCAGGCACAGGCTCCCGCCGCCCGCCGCGTCCTGCTCATCGGCGCCCGGGTCGCCGGCCTGGCCCGGCTCGCCGCCGCCCTGCGCACCATCGGCATCGGCGCCGACATCACCGCGGACGCCGCACAGGTGCCCGGCGAGGAACTGCGCGCCTACCGCGCCGTCCTCTTCGGGCGCGCGGTCGGCGACCCGGAGCGCACCGCCGTGCGCGAGGCGTTCGGCCGGGCCGGCACGGACGTCGCGTACGTCGACGGGCTCGCCCCGGTCGTCCCCGTCCTCGTCGCCCAGATCGAGCACGCCCTGGACCGCGGCGCCCCCGCCCAGCACCGGCTGGTCCGGCTGGACGCGGCGGGCGGCACGGCCGCGGTGGAGGTCACCTCGCCCTGCCGGGTGACCCTGGTCGCCTACCGCCTCGACCTGCTGTCCCGCACCCGCGCCCACGAGCTGTTCAACGGCTTCCTGGAACCGGGCGAACACCGCATCCCGCTGGACGCGGGGGCCGTGAAGGGCCGCTCCTTCCTGGTGGCCCGCACGACGGGAAGCGTGCTGGCCGCCCCTGTGGTGCACCGCTGAACAGCCCGTCGGCGCAGGCCGCGGACCACCCGCCGACGGCAGGGCCGCCCGGGCCGCCCTGAGCGTCCGGAGCGGCCCGGCGGCCGATTAGGATCGGCACCCTGATGACTGCCACTCTCGTCGCCAAGGACCTCGCCGCCGGACACGGCGACCGCACTCTCTTCGCCGAGCTCGACCTCGTGGTCGCGCCCGGTGACGTGATCGGTCTCGTCGGAGTCAACGGGGCCGGAAAATCGTCGCTCCTCCGGCTTCTCGCCGGTCTCGACCAGCCGGAGGAGGGCGAGCTGCGGCTCTCCCCGCCCACCGCCACGGTCGGCCACCTGCCGCAGGAACCGGACCGCCGCCCCGGCGAGACCGTGCGGGAGTTCCTGGCCCGGCGCACCGGCGTCGCCGAGGCCCAGGCGACGATGGACACCGCCACCCAGGCCCTCGTCGACGGCGCCCCCGGCGCCGACGACGCGTACTCCGAGTCCCTGGAGCGCTGGCTCGCCCTCGGCGGGGCCGACCTGGACGAGCGGGCCGAGGAGATCGCGGCCGACCTCGGTCTCACCGTCGGGCTCGACCTGCCGATGACCGCACTCTCCGGCGGCCAGGCGGCCCGTGCCGGACTCGCCTCGCTGCTGCTGTCGCGCTACGACGTCTTCCTGCTCGACGAGCCCACCAACGACCTCGACCTGGACGGTCTGGAACGGCTGGAGCGGTACGTCTCCGGGCTGCGCGCCGGCACCGTCGTCATCAGCCACGACCGTGAGTTCCTGATGCGCACGGTCACCAAGGTGCTCGAACTGGACCTCGCCCAGCAGCAGATCAACCTCTACGGCGGCGGCTACGCGGCCTACCTGGAGGAGCGCGAGCGGGCCCGCAGGCACGCCCGTGAGGAGTTCGAGGAGTACTCCGACAAGCGCTCGGCGCTCGAAGGCCGCGCGCTCATGCAGCGCTCCTGGATGGACAAGGGCGTCAGGAACGCGCGCCGCAAGGCCTCCGACTCCGACAAGATGGCCCGCAAGTTCCGCAGCGAGTCCAGCGAGAAGCAGGCCGCGAAGGCCCGGCAGACCCAGCGCATGATCGAGCGCCTCGACGTCGTGGACGAGCCGCGCAAGGAGTGGGAGCTGCGGATGGAGATCGCCTCCGCGCCCCGCTCCGGCTCCGTCGTCGCCACGCTGCGCGAGGCCGAGGTGGTGCTCGGCGACTTCGCGTTCGGACCGGCCTCGCTCCAGATCGACTGGGCGGACCGGGTCGCCATCACGGGCGCCAACGGAGCCGGCAAGTCAACCCTCCTCGCGGCCCTGCTCGGCCGCCTCCCGCTGGACTCGGGGCACGCGAGCCTCGGCTCCGGCGTGGTCGTCGGCGAGGTCGACCAGGCCCGGAAGCTGTTCCACGGCTCGGAGTCGCTCCTGGAGGCCTTCTGCGCGGCCGTCCCCGAGACCGAACCCGCCGAGGTCCGCACGCTGCTCGCCAAGTTCGGACTGCGCGCCGACCATGTGATGCGCCCGGCGACCACGCTCTCCCCGGGCGAGCGCACCCGGGCGGGGCTCGCGCTCCTCCAGGGCCGCGGCGTGAATCTCCTCGTGCTGGACGAGCCGACCAACCACCTGGACCTGCCCGCTATCGAACAGCTGGAATCGGCGCTCGACTCCTACACGGGGACGCTGCTGCTCGTCACGCACGACCGCCGGATGCTGGAGGCGGTCCGTACGACGCGCCGCGTCGAGGTGACGGCCGGCCGGCTCACGGAGAGCTGACGCGTGTGACCGGTCTCCCGGACCGGTCACACGCTGGTATGCCAAGAGGTCTCACGCACTCCCTCCTCACGCATCCATTCAGGGAAGAATTCCGACTTACTCCGCATAACTCCTGAAGGCGCGATCACTTGGTATGCCAAGTGTTACTGTCGCCTTGCTCCGGCGCGAGGACTGGCGTCCGGTCGGAGCGGTCCGGTACCCCGCACCCGCAGGAGGCCCCGTGCGAACCCGCTGGCGCGCCACCCACGTCCTCGCCCACCGGAACGGCGGGCACGCGCTGCTGCGCGACGGCGAGATCGTGTGGGAGGACGACACGATCGCGTACGTCGGCACGGGGTACGACGGCCCGGTGGACGAGGAACTGGACCTCGGCGAGGCCCTGGTGATGCCCGGGCTCATCGACCTGGACGCGCTCACCGACATCGACCACCTCGTCCTGGACTCCTGGGCACCCCGTGAACGCGCCGCCGGACTCCAGTGGTCCCAGGACTACTTCGACCACCGCCGCCGCCCCGTCCTCACCCCCGCGGAACGGGCCACCGTCCGCGAGTACGCGCTCGTCCAGCTGGCCCTGCACGGCATCACCACCTACATGCCGATCGCCTCGGAGATCCACAGCGACTGGGCGGAGCCGTACGACGAACTCGTCGCGATGGCGCGGACCTCCCGCCGCATCGGCCTGCGCGGCTACCTGGGCCCCGCCTACCGCTCCGGCGTCAACGTCGCACGGCCCGACGGCGGCCGCGGCGTCGCCTTCGACGAGGAACGCGGCCGCGCGGGGCTGCGCGACGCCGTCCGCTTCCTCGACCACACCGAGGCCCTCGGCGACCCGCTGGTCAACGGGGTCCTCCTGCCGTGCCGCATCGAGACGCTCACCGAGGACCTCCTGCGCGAGACCGCCGCGACCGCCCGGCAGCGCGACGTCCTCGTACGGCTGCACTGCCTCCAGGGCCTGACCGAACGCGATCTCGTACGGGAACTGCACGGCACCACACCCCTGGAACTGCTCGCCCGCACCGGGCTGCTGGACACCCGGCTCCTCGTGCCGCACGGCATCGTGACCGACCGCCACCCCGACGTCCACGGCGAGGACCGCGGCGACCTGGCCGCCCTCGCGGCGGCGGACGTCTCCGTCGTCCACTGCCCGCAGACCTCCCTGCGCTACGGCCAGGTGCTGCACTCCTTCGACGCCTACCGGCGGGCCGGGATCAACCTGTGCCTGGGCACCGACTCCTTCCCGCCGGACCTGATCCGGGGCATGGACGTGGGCGTCCACCTCGCGAAGGTCGTCGACGGACGCGCGGACGCCGCACCCGCCGAGCACTACGTCGAGGCGGCCACGCTCGGCGGCGCCCGCGCCCTGGGACGCACCGACCTCGGACGGCTGGAGCCGGGCGCGCAGGCGGACCTGGTGGCGTTCCGGCTGGACGACATCCGCGACGGAGTCCAGGACGACCCCGTCCGTACGCTCCTGCTCAACGGCACCGCCCGGCAGGCCACCCACTCCGTCGTCGCGGGACGCCCCGTCATGACCGACGGCCGGATACCGGGCATCGACCTGGCGAACCTGCGGCGCCGGGCCCAGTCCCTGTTCGAGACAATGCGCGCGGCCTACGGCGAGCGCGACCTGCACCGCCGAGGTGCCGGCGAACTGTTCCCGCCGACGTTCCCGCCGTACGAGGAGACCTCACGATGACCGATGCGCCCGAGTCCGGTGCCTCCCATGTCGATCACGCCGAACGGACCATCCGCGCCCGCATCCTGTCCGGCGAGTACCCGCCCGGCGGCCGCCTGCGCGAACGCGAGCTCTCCGAGGCGCTTGGCTTCTCGCGCATCCCCGTCCGGGAGGCGCTGACCCGGCTCACGGGGGAGGGGCTCGTGGTGATCTCCCCGCGCCGCGGCGCGTCCGTGCGCAACCTCTCGCTGCGCGATGTGGCCGAGCTCTTCGACCTCCGGCTGAGCCTCGAGGTGTTCGCCGCCCGCAGGGCCGCGGAGGCCTGCGCCGGCGGCCGCGGCGGCGAGCGGCTGCGCGAACTCATGGAGGCGGCCGAGGACGCCACCCGGCGCGGCGACGCCCACGGGATCCCCGCCGCCAACACCGCGCTGCACGCCGAGATCGTCGCGATGACCGGGAACCGGCTGCTCCAGGACGCGCTGCAGCCCTCGCTCGGCCTGGTCCAGTGGCTGTTCACGCTCACCGGCGGCCTCGACCCGCGCGTCCAGTGCACCGAGCACCAGGACATCTGCGCGGCGATCTACGCGGGCAAGCCCGATCTGGCCGACGCCCTCGCCTACGCGCACATCGAGCGGGGCCGTGGCCCCTCGCTGGCGGCCCTGGCCGAGGTGCTTCCGGCGGAATGACCCACACCTGCATGCCGCGCGACACCTACCTCCCGCGCGACCGAACAAGGAAAGGCACCACATGCTCGTCACGAACGTCCGTCCCTGGGGCGGCGAGCCCTGCGACATCGATATCAAGGACGGCGTGATAGCCGCGATCACCCCGCACGACCCGAGCCTCGCCGCCACCGACACCGTGGCCGGACGGGGACGGCTCGCGCTGCCGTCGTTCTCCGATGTCCACTGCCACCTCGACTCCACCCGCATGGGACTGCCCTTCCGCCCGCACACCGGCGCCCCGGGCGTCTGGGGCATGACGATGAACGACCGCGCGCACTGGCGCGAGGATGAGTGGAGCGTCGCCGAGCGCGCCACGTACACCCTCGGCCGCATGATCGAGCGCGGCACCACCCGGGTGCGCAGCTACGCCCAGATCGACGCGGACTGCGGTCTGGAGCGGCTGGAGGGTGTCCTCGCGGCCAAGGAGGCGCACGCCGGCCGGTGCGAGGTCGAGATCATGGCCTTCCCGCAGGCCGGTCTGCTCAAGGAGAAGGGCGTGCCGGAGCTGATGGACCAGGCGATGTCCGCGGGCGCCGCCGTCGTCGGTGGCATCGACCCGTGCACCCTGGACCGCGACCCGGTGCGCCACCTCGACATCGTCTTCGACCTCGCCGAGCGCCACCAGGCACCTGTCGACATCCACCTCCACGAGCCCGGCGCCCTCGGCGTGTTCAGCGTCGACCTGATCCTGGAGCGGGTGCGCGCCCTGGACATGGCCAGTCAGGTGACGCTCTCGCACGCCTACGAGCTGGGCACCGTCGACGAGGCGACCACCCGGCGCCTCATCGAGGAGTTCGCCGAGCTGGACATCGCGATGGCGACGATCGCACCCGCCCAGCAGCAGAACGCCCTGCCGATGGCGCAGCTGACCGCCGCCGGTGTGCGGATCGGTCTGGGCGAGGACGGCCAGCGCGACTTCTGGTCGCCCTACGGCAACGGCGACATGCTGGACCGCACCTGGCAGCTCGCCTTCACCAACCGCTACCGGGCCGACGAGCTGATCGAGCACTGCGTCGCCGTCGCGAGCCGCGGCGGTGCCTCGATCCTGCACCCGGACCTGCCCCGCCTGTCGTCCGTCGCCGACCGCCCGGGCCTCGCCGTCGGCGACGCCGCCGATCTGCTGCTGGTCGAGGGCGAGACGGTGGCGTCCGCGGTCATGGACCGCAGCGACGACCGCACCGTCCTGCACGCCGGCCGGGTCGTCGCCGACGGCCTGCAGCTCGTCGGCTGACCCGCCGCACACACGCCGGAGCCCGTCCACCGACTGGTGGACGGGCTCCGGCGTTTCCGGCGGACGGCCGCTGAGGTCAGACCGCCGCCACCGCCTTCGCGGCATCCGGCACACTGCCGTCGTCCGCGACGAGATGGCAGGCCACCTCCCTGGGCGCGCCCCCGGCGGACAGGGTGCGCAGCACGGGCGCCTCGGTCCTGCACCGTTCGGTGGCCAGCGGGCAGCGGGTGTGGAAGTGACAGCCCGGCGGCGGGTCCAGTGGGCTGGGCAGGTCGCCGCCGAGCACGATCCGGCGGCGGCCGCGCTGCTCGGCCGGGTCGGGCACGGGCGCCGCGGACAGCAGCGCCTGGGTGTACGGGTGCTTGGGCGCGGAGAACAGCTTGGCGGCCGGGGCCTGTTCGACGATCCGCCCCAGGTACATCACCGCGATGCGGTCCGCCAGGTACTCCACGGCCGCCAGGTCGTGCGTGATGAAGAGGCAGCCGAATCCCCGGTCGCGCTGGAGGTCCGCGAGCAGGTTGAGGACGGAGGCCTGGACGGACACGTCCAGGGCCGAGGTCGGCTCGTCGGCCACCAGGAGCGCCGGATCGACCGCCAGCGCCCGCGCGATGGAGACGCGCTGGCGCTGACCGCCGGAGAGCTCGTGCGGGTTGCGGTCGGCCAGTTCGGGCCGCAGGCCCACCTGGGCGAGGAGTTCGTCCACCCGCCGCGAGGCCTCGGCGCGTGTCGCCATGCCGTGCAGCCGCAGCGGCTCGGCGATGATCTGACGGATGGTCATCCTCGGGTTGAGCGAGGACGACGGGTCCTGGAACACCAGGTGGAAGTCCTTGCGCAACGGCCTGAGCGCACGCGCCGAAAGGGCGGTGACATCCGTGCCGTTGATCTCCACGCTGCCGTCGGTCGGCCGGTCGAGGCGGACCACGCAGCGCCCCACGGTGGACTTGCCGCTGCCCGACTCACCGACGAGGCCCACGACTTCGCCGGGAAGGATGGTCAACGACACCCCGTCGACCGCCTTCACCGTGCCGCCGGACCCGTCGAAGTGCCGCTTCAGGTCGCGTACGGCCAGCACGGGGGTGACGGTCGGTGGGTCGATGGCGGCGCTCATCGGACGGCTCCCTTGCTCGCGTCGGGTGGGGACTGGTCGGACCCGGCCGCGTCGGCCGGGTGGAAACAGGCGATCAGATGGGTGCCAGCGGCCTTCTCCAGCGGCGGCCTGCCCGTCAGGCAGCCGTCGTCGGCCGAGGCGCAACGCGGTGCGAAACTGCACCCCTTGGGCTGCTCGCGCAGGTCGGGCACGAGGCCGGGGATCTCGTTCAGCCGCGCCCGTCCGCCCGCGCCCCGGCTGCCGGGGCGCAGGACGGCACCGAGCAGACCACGGGTGTACGGATGCCGGGGCGAGTCGAACAGCTCGTCCACCGAGGCCTGTTCGACCGGACGGCCCGCGTACATCACGAGGACCCGGTCCGCGGTGTCCGCGACCACCCCGAGGTCGTGGGTGATCAGGACGATGGCGGTGCCGAGCCGGTCCCGCAGCGAGCGGAGCACATCGAGGATGCCGGCCTGGACCGTCACGTCGAGCGCGGTCGTCGGCTCGTCCGCGATCAGCACCGCGGGGTCGCACGCCACCGCGATGGCGATCATCACCCGCTGCCGCATCCCGCCGGACAGCTGGTGCGGGTACTCGTCGACCCGCTTTCGCGGAGCCGGGATACCGACGATGTCGAGCAGCTCGACGGCCCGCTCCCTGGCCGCGCGGCGGCTCAGGCCCTGGTGGCGGATGAGGACCTCGGTGATCTGCCGCCCCACGGTGAGGACCGGGTTGAGCGAGGTCATCGGCTCCTGGAAGATCATCGAGAGGCGGCGGCCGCGGAGCGACCGGAGCTGCTTCTCCGGGGCGCCGACCAGTTCATGACCGTCCAGCCGGATGGACCCGCCGATCCGGGCGGTCGGCGGAAGCAGCCCCATCACGGCCATGGAGGTGACGGACTTCCCGCAGCCGGACTCGCCGACCACGGCCAGCACCTCGCCGGGCGCCAGATCGTAGGAGACGCCGTCCACGGCGTGCACGGTCCGCTCCGCCCCGTGGAAGGAGACGGTGAGGTCGCGGACCCGGAGCACCGGTTCGACGGCACCGGCCGGGGCGGGCCGGGGCACGGTGGTCGTTTCGACTTCGGTCACCGGGAACCTCCGCGGGGGTCGAGGATGTCGCGTACGCCGTCACCGAGCAGGTTGAACGCCAGGGTGGCGAGCACGATGACCAGTCCGGGGAAGACCGCCATCCAGGGCGCGTCCGCGATGAAGGGCTGGGCGCTGGAGAGCATCACGCCGAGCGAGGGGGAGGGCGGCTGCACCCCGAGGCCGAGGAAGCTGAGCACGGCCTCGCCGATGATGGCGGACGGGATGCCGACGGTGGCCTGCACGATCAGTGTCGAGGTGGCGTTCGGCAGGATGTGCCGGAACAGGATCACCCCGTCACCGCCGCCGTTGGCCACGGCGGCGCCCACGTAGTCCAGGTGCTTGAGCCGCAGCGTCTCGGCCCGGGTGACGCGGACGATCCCGGGGATCTGGGAGATGCCGATCGCGATGGTCGCGTTCTCCAGCGAGGGGCCCATGACGGCGGCGAGACCCACCGCGAGCACCAGGAAGGGGAACGCCAGCATGGTGTCGGTCAGCCGGGAGACGACCGTGTCGGCGAACCGGCCGTAGTAGCCGGCCACCAGTCCGAGCGGTACGGCGACGACGAAGGCCAGCAGCACGGCGAGCACGCCCACCTGCATGGACGCGGTGACGCCCACCAGCACCCGGGAGAGCTGGTCGCGGCCCAGGTCGTCCGTGCCGAGCCAGTGCGACCAGCTCGGCTCCATGAGCGCCGCGTCGAAGTCCGGCCGGGCCGGGTCGTACGGGGCGAGCAGCGGTGCCAGCAGCGCGACGAGCACGAACACCGCCGAGAGCACCGCACCCACCAGCGCCAGCCGGTTGCGCCGCAGCCGGCGCAGCGAGGTGGCCAGCCGTGCGACGCGGGCGGACGGCCGGGCCGCGGTGACCGGGGCGGCGGGCGGCGCCGTGGTCGGGGCGAGGGTCATCGGGAACCTCCGAGCCGGATGCGCGGGTCGACCACCGAGTACAGGAAGTCGACCAGCAGGTTGATCAGGATGTAGGCGGCCGAGGTGAACAGGACGACGCCCTGGACCATCGCGTAGTCACGGGTGAAGACCGCGTCGATGGTGAGCTTGCCGAAGCCCGGCAGGACGAAGACCTGCTCGGTGACGACGGCGCCGGAGATCAGGTGGCCGAGCTGGAGGCCCAGCACGGTGATCACGGTGACGAGCGAGTTGCGCAGCCCGTGCCGGCCGATGACGGCCGCTGGGGCCAGTCCCTTGGCCCGCGCGGTCCGCACGTAGTCCGAGGACATCGCGTCGATCATCGCCGCTCTCGTCTGGCGCATCACGACCGCGGCGAGACCGGAGCCGAGCACGACGGCGGGCAGCACCAGACGTCGCAGGTTCTCCAGCGGATCGGTGCTGAAGGGCACGAATCCGGAGGCGGCGAACACCGGCATGGCGATGGCGAAGACCAGCACCAGCACGATGCCGAGCCAGAACGAGGGGACGGACATGCCCAGCAGCGCGATGCCGTTGGCCAGCCACTCCTCGGGCTTGCCGCGCCGCACGGCGGCCATGACCCCGGCCCCGATGCCGACGACCACGGCCATCAGCAGGGACAGCGCGGCGAGTTCGAGGGTGATGGGCAGGGCCTGGGTGATGGAGTCGAGTACCGGGAGCCCGGTACGGGCCGAGGTGCCGAAGTCGCCCGTGACGGCATTGCTGACGTAACGCCAGTACTGGACGGCGATGTTGTCGTCGAGCCCGTACTCGGAGCGGATCGCGGCCAGCACCTCGGGGGAGGTCTGTTCACCGGCCAGTGCCTGGGCGGTGTCGCCGGGCATCGCACGGACCCCGAGGAACACGGTGATGCTGACCAGCACCATGGTCACCAGCGACATGCCGATCCGGCGGCTCACATAGGAGCTGAGAAGTTGGCGGAGGGTCTTCACCGGCTCCCCTTCGTGTATCCGGCTTCCTTGACCCTGATCAGGCCGTCACCGGAGAGCTTGATGCCGCTGACGTCCTGCGAGGCGGAGACGTAGTTGATGTTGCGGTAGAGGTAGATGACCCCGTGCTGCTTGTTGATCGCGACGGTGAGCCTGCGGTAGATCTCGCGGCGCTCGGCGACGTCCGATGTACTGCGGCCCTCGACGATCAGCCGGTCGATCTCGGGGTCCGAGAGCTTGCCCTGGTTGTTGCTGCCGGTCGTGCCGACGAGGCTGTCGATGTTGCCGGCGGGGTCGGGCTGGCCGCCCCAGCCGCCGGTCCGCGCCTGGAAGTCGCCGGCGAGGGTCCGGGTCAGGCCGGTGGCGAACTCGGTGGGCCGCAGCCGTACGTCGAAGCCGGCGTCGGCGGCCATGGCCTGCACGACCTGTCCGAGGCGGCTGTCCTCCGGAGTCGTGTTGATCATCAGCTCCAGCGGCACGGGCGTCTTCACGCCGGCGGCCTTCAGCAGCCGCTCGGCCTTGGCCACGTCCCGCTTCGGGCACGTGACCGGGGTGCTGAGCGGGGTCCCCGGGGGAACGGGGCCGCAGGCCGGCTCGTACATGCCCTGGAAGACCAGCTTGTTGATCAGCGCGCGGTCCAGCGACAGGTCGAAGGCCTCACGGACCCGCACATCGCGCCCGAAGGGGCTGTCGACGGGGCTGGGCGCCTTGTCGATGCCGTGCGAGTTGCCGACGTTGAGGGTGAGCGCCATGTAGCCGAGGGACGGGGTGTTGAGGAGCTGGAGGTCCTTCTCGCCCATGGAGTTGCGCACCTCGACCGGACCCATCTGGTCGCCGATCTGGACGTCGCCGGAGCGTATGTTGGCCATCCGGATGTTGCCGTCGGTGATCGTCTTGTAGATGACGTGGTCGAGGTGGACCTTGTCCGCGTCGTAGTACAGCGGGTCCTTCGCCAGCTCGATCCGGTCACCGACGACCCGCTTCTCGTACTTGAACGGGCCGACGCACGAGGGATGCGTCGCGAAATCGGCCCCGTACGTCTTCAGCGCCTTCGGCGACATGATCAGCCCGGCGGTGTTGGCGAGCCGGCCGAGCAGCGGTACGTCGGGGTGGCTCAGCGAGAGCCGCACGGTGTACGGGCCGACGGCCGTCACCTTCTGCACCGAGTCGATCTCGGAGGCGCGGCCGGAGCCGCGCAGGTGCAGATGCCGGTCGAGCGAGGTCTTCACCGCCCGGGCGTCGAGGCGGGCGCCGTCGCTGAACCTCGCGTCCTTGCGGACGTCGAAGGTGAAGGTCCGGCCGCCGTCGGTGATCTTCGGCAGGGAGGCGGCCAGCTGCGGCACGAACTTGTTCTGCTGGTCCACGTCGTAGAGCTGTTCGCACATGGACGTGAACACGGTGCGCGCGACGAGCGTCGTCGTGAGGCTCGGGTCCAGCCTGTCCGGATCGGACTTCAGCCCGATGGTGACCGTGCCGCCGTCGCGGACGGGACGCAGGTCGGTGAGCCGCGCCTGGGCGGTGGTCTCCTTGCCTGGCGGGGAGAGCGAACTGCATGCGGTGGTGATCGCCAGCAGTGCGGCCACCGACAGAGCGGCCGGAATTCGACGCATGGGATCAAGCCTCCTTGAGGACGGCAGGGCGGCAGGACGGCGGGACGAGTACCGACTCGGGTACACGTTGAGGCGTAACGGTATACCAAGCGCTTCGGTGCCAAGCTGGGGCCAAACGGCCTTGTTTGCCGTTTTTGCAGCGTATGTGGCGGAGCAAAAAGGACGGATGCGGCGACGGTTCGGCGGCAGATTCACGACTTGAGACCGACTTGGTATACCGAACACTTTCAGCCCCTCCTGCGCTCGGGGAGCGGGAGGCCGGGGCGGAGCCCCGGATACGCGAAGGGGCGGGGTGGGGAACAGGCCCGCCGCAGGCGAACCTCTCCCCACCCCGCCCCTTCCGGACCGGGCTGGTGACTACCGACTGCTGATTACCGCTTCCTGCCGCCCTGCTTGGGATCCAGCAGCCCCGCCCGGCGCAGCGCATCGGCCATCGCCCCGTTGGCCGGAGCGGCGGCAGGAGCCTGACGCCCCCCGCCACCACCGTTACCGCCACCGCGCCGGTCACGCCCCTGGCCGCCCTGGCCCTGCCCCTGCCCCTGCCGCTGCCGAGGCGGACGCCCGCCCCGCTCACCGCCGGCACCCCCGGCGCTCGCACCCGAAGCCGATCCGGCAGCATTCCCGCCGCCCGCACCCGCCTCGTCGTCCAGCCGCAGCGTCAGCGAGATCCGCTTCCGCGGGATGTCGACCTCCATCACCTTCACCCGGACGATGTCACCCGGCTTCACGACATCGCGGGGGTCCTTCACGAACGTCCTCGACATCGCCGACACATGCACCAGGCCGTCCTGGTGCACCCCGACGTCGACGAACGCGCCGAACGCCGCGACGTTCGTCACGACGCCCTCCAGCACCATGCCGGACGCCAGGTCGCCGATCTTCTCGACGCCCTCCTTGAAGGTGGCCGTCTTGAAGGCCGGACGCGGGTCGCGCCCCGGCTTCTCCAGCTCCTTGATGATGTCGGTGACCGTCGGCAGCCCGAACTTCTCGTCCACGAAGTCGTCGGCCCGCAGCGACCGCAGCACGCCCGAGTTGCCGATCAGCGAGGCGACGTCACCGCCCGTCCGCTTGACCATCGCGCGGACCACCGGGTACGCCTCCGGGTGCACGCTGGACGCGTCCAGCGGGTCGTCGCCCCGGATCCGCAGGAAGCCCGCGCACTGCTCGTACGCCTTCGGTCCCAGCCGGGCCACGTCCTTGAGTCCCTTGCGGGAGCGGAACGGGCCGTTGGCGTCACGGTGTGCCACGATGTTCTCCGCGAGCCCCGACCCGATGCCGGAGACCCGTGAAAGCAGCGGTGCGGACGCGGTGTTGACGTCGACCCCGACGCCGTTCACACAGTCCTCGACCACCGTGTCCAGTGACCGCGACAGCTTCACCTCGGACAGGTCGTGCTGGTACTGCCCGACGCCGATCGACTTCGGGTCGATCTTCACCAGCTCGGCGAGGGGGTCCTGGAGGCGGCGGGCGATCGACACGGCACCGCGCAACGACACGTCCATGTCCGGGAGTTCCTGCGAGGCGAAGGCGGACGCCGAGTACACGGACGCGCCGGCCTCCGACACCATCACCTTGGTGAGCTTCAACTCCGGGTGCTTGTCGCACAGTTCACCGGCGAGCTTGTCCGTCTCGCGGGACGCCGTGCCGTTGCCGATCGCGATCAGGTCGACATCGTGCGCCTTCGCCAGCTGCTCCAGCTTCGCCAGCGACTGGTCCCACTTGTTGGCCGGCACGTGCGGGTAGATGACATCGGTCGCGACGACCTTGCCGGTCGCGTCGACGACGGCGACCTTGACCCCGGTACGGAAGCCGGGGTCAAGACCCAGCGTGGCCCGGGTCCCGGCCGGTGCGGCGAGCAGCAGATCGCGCAGGTTGGACGCGAAGACGCGTACCGCCTCGTCCTCCGCCGCCGTACGCAGCCGCAGCCGCAGGTCGATGCCGAGGTGCACCAGGATCCGGGTCCGCCAGGCCCAGCGCACCGTGTCGCCCAGCCACTTGTCGCCGGGGCGCCCGCGGTCGTTCACCCCGAAGCGGCGCGCCACCATGTTCTCGTAACCGGACGGGCCGGGAGCCCTGGACGGATCCTCCGGCTCCTCCGGCTCCAGGACCAGGTCGAGGACGTCCTCCTTCTCGCCCCGGAGCATCGCCAGCACCCGGTGCGAGGGCAGCGCGGTGAACGGCTCCGCGAAGTCGAAGTAGTCCGCGAACTTGGCGCCCTCCTCCTCCTTGCCGTCCCGCACCCTGGCCACCAGCCGCCCGCGCGACCACATGCGCTCACGCAGCTCACCGATCAGGTCGGCGTCCTCCGAGAAGCGTTCGGTGAGGACGGCACGCGCGCCCTCCAGGGCCGCCGCGGCGTCCGCCACCCCCTTGCCGGCGTCCACGTAGGCCGCGGCCGCGGCGAGCGGATCGGCCGACGGGTCGTCCAGCAGCGCCGAGGCGAGCGGTTCGAGACCTGCCTCCCGGGCGATCTGGGCCTTCGTCCGCCGCTTCGGCTTGAACGGCAGATAGATGTCCTCGAGGCGCGCCTTGGTGTCGGCGGCCCGGATCCGGGCCTCCAGCGTCTCGTCGAGCTTGCCCTGCTCCCGTACGGATTCGAGGATCGCCGTGCGGCGCTCCTCCAGCTCCCGCAGATAGCGCAGCCGCTCCTCGAGCGTGCGCAGCTGCGCGTCGTCGAGCATCTCGGTCGCTTCCTTGCGGTAGCGCGCGATGAACGGCACGGTCGATCCGCCGTCGAGCAGCTCGACGGCCGCCTTCACCTGTCGCTCCCGTACGCCGAGCTCCTCGGCGATCCTGCCTTCGATGGACGTCGTCACGGTTCTACCGACTCGCCTTCTCCTGCTGGCTGTGCTGGTCGGGCCCGGGGCCGGCCGTTCGGACCGGCCCGGAGCCACTCGCCTGCATTGTGCCGGGTGGCCGGGCACCGTGTCGCCCGGCCACCCCACAATCCGGCCGTCGGTTCCGCCGACGGTCAGCCGGTCGCGTCCGCCGGGAACGCGCCTGCGGCGAACGCCGTTGCGAGGAAACCGCGGCCCAGCTCGGTCAGCCGGGCCGCTCCGGCGCCGCCCAGGTGCTCGTACGGGGCGAGGTCCATCCGGTCCGTCGACTCCTCGACGCCGGCCCGCAGCGCGGTGCCCTCCTCCGTCAACTCGCCCTCGGCGGTGAGCAGTCCGCGCTCGCGCAGCCGCGCGGACGCGTCCTCCCAGTCGGTGCGCCGCCAGCCGCGGGTGGCCAGGATCCAGCGCGGTGCCATGCCCTTGCCGGTGGCGGTGTGGCTGACCAGGGCCTCCAGCGGGTCGAGGCCCGCGGCGAGCAGGGCGGCGAGGTGGGCGTCGCCGCGGTGCTCCCGCAGCAGCGTCGCGGCGTGCCAGTACGCCAGGTGCGGCTGCTCCGGCACCGGGAGATCGGCGTGGGCGGCGTAGAGCGGCCGGGCGTGTCGCGTGCAGCCCTCGGTGGCGCGCAGGGCGAGCTGCGCGGCCTCCGCCATCTCGGGCGAGGCGATGATCTCCTCGCCGAGCAGCCTGCGCAGCGTCGAGTCGGCGGCGCGCAGCCGGGCCGCGAGGACCTCGCCGGGTGAGGCGATGTCCCAGACGGCGGGCACGTGCCGGGCGACGAGCTCGTGGTTGAAGTTGTAGAAGGTCGCGGTGACCGTGCCGGGGCCGACCGCGCCCAGGGCGGCCGCGCGGGCGGCGAAGTAGGCGGCGGCGGGATCGTCGATCCCGATGCCACCGAGCTCCTTGCCCAGGTCGGGGGAGAAGTAGAGCGCGGAGTGCAGGGGGTTGAGGGCGTTGTGGCAGCGGCGTCCGGCGCGGGGCGGGAGAGTACTCATACCCGCACGTTACCGACTGGTCGGTACGGTCCGGAACCCCGGGGAGCCCGTGATGTCCGCCGCAGGGCAGAGGGCAGGAAAGGTGGGGTTCTCGTCATTGCGGCCATCCGCGGGGCCGCCGAGGATGGCGGGCATGAAGCAGCGATCCGTACTCGTCGTCCTCTTCGACGGCATCCAGAGCCTCGATGTGACCGGCCCCATGGAGGTCTTCGCCGGCGCCTCCCGGTTCCCGGAGGTCTCGTACGAGCTGCGCACCGCCTCGCTGGACGGCGCCCCGGTCCGCACGTCCAGCGGCCTCACCCTGGTCCCCGACGGCACCCTGGCCGACGCCGGTCGACCGCACACCCTCCTCGTCCCCGGCGGACAGGGCACCCGCGCCCCGGACCCCGCCCTCGTCGACTGGCTCCGGACGCATGGGCCGGACCCCGAACGGCTCGTCTCCGTGTGCAGCGGTGCGCTGCTGCTCGCCGCGGCCGGACAGCTGGACGGGCACCGGGCGACCACCCACTGGAACGTCTGCGACCACCTGGCCCGCAGCTACCCGGCCGTCGAGGTCGACCCCGAGCCGATCTTCGTGCGCGACGGCAGGATCGCCACCTCGGCCGGAGTCACCGCGGGCATCGATCTCGCCCTCGCGCTCGTCGAGGAGGACCACGGCCGGGACGTGGCCCTCACGGTCGCCCGTCATCTCGTGGTCTTCCTGCGCAGACCCGGCAACCAGGCCCAGTTCAGCGCCCAGCTCACCGCCCAGACGGCCCGCCGCGAACCGCTGCGCGCCGTCCAGCACTGGATCACCGAGCACCTGGGCGAGGACCTGTCCGTGGACGCGCTCGCCGCCCGCGCCCGGCTCTCCCCGCGCCACTTCGCCCGCGCCTTCCAGACCGAGACCGGCATGACGCCCGGCCGGTACGTCGACCGCGTCCGCCTGGAACAGGCCCGCCGGCTCCTGGAGGACACCACCGACGGTGTCGCCGGGATCGCGCGGGCCTGCGGCTACGGCACACCGGAGGCGATGCGGCGGGCGTTCGTCAAGGCCCTGGACACCGCGCCGGCCGAGTACCGGCGGCGCTTCACCTCACGCCCGGCGGGCGAGCCGTCCGTCCGGCCCGGCACCACCGACTCCCTCGGTCACTGACCGAAAGAAAGGCAGACCGTCACCATGCAGATCGCCATCGTCCTCTTCGACCGCTTCACCGCGCTGGACGCCGTCGGAACGTACGAGATCCTGTCGCGCGCACCCGGCGCCGAGACCGTGTTCGTCGCCGAGTCGGCCGGCGGGGTGCGCAACGACAGCGGCAGCCTGACCCTGATCGCCGACCGGACGTTCGACGACGTCCCGGCGCCCGACCTGGTCATCGTCCCCGGCGGCCCCGGCCAGAGCGCCCAGATGGACAACGAGAGGCTCCTCGGCTGGCTGCGCCGGGCCGATGCCACCAGCACCTGGACGACCTCCGTCTGCACCGGCTCCCTGCTGCTCGCGGCCGCCGGGCTCCTGGACGGACGGCGCGCCACCTCGCACTGGCTCGCCCTGGAGACCCTGAAGGAGTACGGCGCCGAGCCGACCGGCGAACGCGTGGTCACCGACGGCAAGTACGTCACCGCCGCGGGCGTCTCCTCGGGCATCGACATGGGCCTCACCCTGCTCGGCCGCATCGCCGGCGACCGGCACGCCCAGGCCGTTCAGCTGCTGACGGAGTACGACCCGCAGCCGCCCTACGACGCGGGATCCCCGGAGAAGGCCCCGGCCGAGGTCGTGGAGGAGTGGCGCGCCAGGAGCCGCTTCATCCTTCGGTAGCGGCGGCGGGCCGTTCGGTGGGGGTGCCCACGTCGTCCGGCCAGCTGAAGCGCGGTGTGCGGCGCTCCAGGAAGGCCGCGACCCCTTCCGCGGTGTCGCCGCTGCGGCGCGCCTGGTCCGCCCAGTGGGCGTCCCGGTCCTCGCGCCCCGCCGCGAACTCCTTGGCCGCGGCCTGGGTCAGCCGGGACCGGGACACCAGGGTGCGTACGTACGCGCCGACCCGCTCCGCCAGCTCACCGGCGGGCAGCACCTCGTCCACCAGACCGGTCCGCAGTGCCCGCTCCGTCCCGATCAGCTCGCCGGAGAACAGCAGGTGCTTGGCCGTCGCCGGGCCCGTCAGTGCGACGAGCCGGCGGGTCGACGACGCGGCGTAGACGATCCCGAGCTTCGCCGGGGTGACGCCGAACGACGCGCCCTCCTCCGCGAACCGCAGATCGCAGGCGGCCGCCAACTGGCTGCCCCCGCCCACGCAGTAGCCGCGCACCGCGGCGAGCGTCGGCCGGGGGAAGGCGGCCAGCGCCTCCTCGGCCGCCACGGCGAGCCCCTGCGGGGAGCCCGAGGCGTCCCGGAGCGAGGAGATGTCCGCACCCGCGCAGAAGGTGTCGCCGGCGCCGGTCAGCACGAGGGCGCGCACCGACGGGTCGGCGGCCAGTCCTTCGAGCAGCACGGGCAGCGACTGCCACATGGCGGCCGTCATCGCGTTGCGCTTGGCGGGATTGCTGATGACGACGGTGGCGACGCCGTCCGCGACGGTGTGCACGAGGGCGGGCTCCGTACGGTCCATACGCCGGATGCTATCCATGCTGTTCGAACCTATGATCAAGGAGGGGTCGCGAAGCAGGAACGCACCCTGAGGAGTACGTGGTGGCCGATCCCGTGAAAGAGGGCAGGAAGCTCAACCGCAGTTTCAGCGGTCTGGCACTGCTCGGCATCGTGCTCGTCGTCGCCGGCCTGGTCGGTCTCGTGTACACGGGCGTCGCCACGCTCACCTCGATGATCCTCTTCGGCTGGCTGCTGCTGATCGGCGGCCTCGTCGGGCTGCTCCACGCGGTCCAGTCGCGCGGCACCAGCTACTTCTGGCTGGGCGTGGTGGTCGCCGCGCTGAACATCGCCGCCGGAGTCGTCGTGATCCGCCACCCCCACGGCACCGCCGAGGCGCTGACCATGTTCGCCGCGCTGCTCTTCCTGACGGGCGGGGTGTTCCGCCTCGTCGGGAGTGTCGTGGTGCGGGGTCCGCAGTTCGGCTGGACGCTGCTGCAGGGCGCCTTCGGGCTGCTCCTGGGGCTGCTCGTCCTCTTCGACTGGCCGCACAGCAGTCTCTACGTGCTCGGCTGCTTCTTCTCGCTCGCCCTGCTCTTCGACGGGCTGGGGCTCATCGCGATCGGCGTCGGCGGCCGCCGGATCGTCTCCATGGTCTCGGACAGGATGGTGCCCGAGGAGGAGACGGACCCACTCCCGGAAGAAGACCAGAAGCGGTCCGAAAGCTGACGCAGTCACACCAACTCGGTCAAGTTCCGTCGATAGGAGTCGACTTCTGTTCAGTGGTACGGACCGGACCGATTACGCCCCGCACCCTGTACTCGACGTGCAGTCACCATTCGAGTGGAGAGCGGGTACCGGACTATGGAGAGCCGCGGGAGTGTCCCCGCCCGGCCCGTGTCGTACGAGGGGGTCTGGCGGTTCACCGCCCCGGCCACGGACGTCTCCGTACCCCAGGCCAGGCACGCCGTACGCGATCTGCTGCACCGCCAGGGCGTGCCCCTGGACGAGGACATCGCCCAGGGTCTGCTGCTCATCGTCTCCGAGCTGGTGACCAACGCCGTGAAGCACGCCGCGCTGCTCTCGCCCGAGCTCGCCGTCGAGGTCGCGGTGGGCGCCGAATGGATCAGGGTCTCCGTCGAGGACAACCACCCCTACCGTCCGACGGCACTGGAGACGGACTACGCGCAGACCGGCGGGCGGGGACTGCTGCTGGTGCGCGAGATCACCCGGGAAGCCGGCGGCAGCTGCGACGTGGAGCACACCGCGGGCGGCGGAAAGGTCATCTGGGCGGCGCTGCCGCTCACCACCGCCCTCTGACCCTTCCGCACCGGCGTCCGCCGCTACCAGCCGGCGGCCGGTCCGGTCAGCTCCCGGATCGCGGGACGCGCGGCGTCCAGCACGGTCATGAACCAGGCGGAGAACGGCGCCTCGGCGTGACGCTCGGCGAGCTCACCCGCCGTCACGAAAGCCGTCTCGCCGACCTCCTCCGGATCGGGCCGCAGCCGCTCCTGCGCCATCCCCACGAAGAGGTGGTTGAACTCCTGCTCCACCAGGCCCGACGCGGGGTCCGGGTGGTTGTAGCGGACCGTGCCCGCCTCGGCGAGCAGCGAGGGCGAGACGCCCAGCTCCTCGTACGTCCGCCGGGCGGCGGCGGCGAAGGGCGCCTCGCCCGGGTACGGGTGACCGCAGCAGGTGTTGGACCAGACACCGGGGGAGTGGTACTTGCCGAGCGCGCGACGCTGCAGCAGCAGCCGCCCCTGCTCGTCGAAGAGGAACACGGAGAACGCCCGGTGCAGTTGACCGGGCGCCTGGTGAGCGGCGAGCTTCTCCGCCGTGCCGATGGTGGTGCCGTTCTCGTCGACCAGTTCGAGCATGATCGCTTCTGCTGCGCCGTTCGACGAGCTGTTCGCCGCGGTGGCTGGTGTGGTCGGCATACCCATCCTTCGCTATGGTCCCGGCCCCGTGCGCCGGTCCCGTCGAGTCTGCTCAAGTCTGCCGTACAAAAGAGGCTTGTCCGCACTTCGGGTCCTGGCATGTCCGGCCCCGCAGCACAGCCCGGGCGCGGCGGGACCGGACGGCGCGTCAGACCCCGAAAGCGGCCGGATACTCAATCGTGCCCTGCGGAACGGGCGCGGAATCATCGAGGACCAGAGCCATCATCGCCTCGTCCGGAACCTCGAAACCCGGCCGGATTCCGTACCGCGACGCGGGCACGAAGCAGAACTTCGGGTAGTACTCGGGATGACCGAGCACCAGGACGAGTGACTCCCCGCGCATCCGTGCGGCATCGAGCAGGGCCCGCACCACGGCTTGCCCCGCGCCCTTGCGCTGATGCTCCGGGGCGGTGGCCACCGGGGCCAGTGCCAGGGCGGGGGCTTCCCCGACCCGGCAGCGGGTGAGCAGGGCGTACGCGGCGAGTGAGCCGTCAGGGGCCTCGGCGACGTACGAGAGACCGGGCAGCCAGGCCGACGGGTCCGCGCGCAGGGCGTCGACCAGACCGGCCTCCGCCTCCGTCGGGAACGCCGCGGCGTTGACCGCGTGCACGGCGGCGAGGTCCGCGGCCGTCTCGGGACGGGCCGGCCAGCCGGCGGCGCCGGTGTCGTGGGGGAAGAGAGTGCGATCGGTCAACGTGGGAAACCCTTGGGGGATGGAGGTCGTACACCTCTGCGAAAACCTACACCCCGGGGCCCCGGGTCAGTGGCAGAGCTTCGCCTCGTGCTCGGCATGGCCGCTCGGCTCCAGCTGGAAGGTGCAGTGCTCGACGTCGAAGTGGTCCCCGAGACAGCCCTGGAGTTCATGGAGGAGCTTCTCGTGCCCGATCGAGTCGAGCAGTTCCTGGTGCACCACCACATGGGCGGAGAGGACCGGCATGCCCGAGGTGATCGTCCAGGCGTGCAGGTCATGGACGTCCAGCACTCCGGGCAGGGCCGTGATGTGGTCGCGCACCTCGCCCATGTCGACGCCCGGGGGCGCCGACTCCAGGAGCACGTTCAGCGTCTCCCGGAGCAGCTTCACCGTGCGCGGCACGATCATGAGGCCGATGACCAGCGAGGCCGCCGGGTCCGCGGCCTGCCAGCCGGTCGCCATGATGATGCCCGCCGAGACCAGGACGGTCACCGAACCCAGGGTGTCGGCGAGCACCTCCAGATAGGCGCCGCGCACATTGAGGCTGTCCTTCTGTCCGCGTACCAGCAGCGACAGCGACACCATGTTCGCGACCAGGCCGACCAGGGCGAAAGCGATCGTCAGCTCGCCCCGGGTCTCGGCCGGGGTGATGAAGCGGTCCACCGCCTCGAAGAGCAGATAGCCGCCCACCCCCAGCAGCAGCACACAGTTGGCCAGCGCGGCGAGGATCTCGGCGCGGGCGTAGCCGAAGGTGCGGTTGGGGCCGGCCGGCTTGTTGGCGAAGTGGATCGCCAGCAGCGCCATGCCCAGCCCGAGGGAGTCGGTCGCCATGTGCGCCGCGTCGGCGATCAGCGCGAGAGAGCCCGACAGCACACCGCCGACGACCTCCATGACGGTGACCGCGAGCGTGATCCCCAGGGCGATCCGCAGCCGTCCCCGGTACGCGGCGGCCGCGGTGCCGGTGGGCGGCGGCCCGCCGTGCGCATGTCCGTGATCGTGCCCTGCCCCCATGGGGACGCCTCCCGGTCGTCTGCGGATCCGGACGCGAACGGCCCGGACACTGCCAGTGAACTACGGGTGGGGGGTATCGGGCAACACGGCACTGAACACCGTTGTCAACTGCTCTGACCTGCGGAAATGCTCGCAGGTCAGAGCGGCGGGCCGACCCCCGTGGCCGACTAGGGCGCCACCGGCTCCGGGTGGTGCAGCAGCCAGCCCCGCCAGGCCGACTCGACCATCTCGCGGACCCCGTGCCGGGCGGTCCAGCCCAGCTCGCCGGAGATCCGGTCGCACGAGGCGACCGCCTTCGCGGCGTCCCCGGGGCGGCGCGGCTCGGTCTCCGGCTTCAGGCCGCGGCCGGTGACCTCCGCCACCAGGTCGGCCAGCTCCCGCACCGAGACGCCCTCGCCGCGGCCGATGTTCACCGTCAGGTCCCCGGGCACGTCCTGCCCGGCCAGGCGGCGGGCGACCGCCAGGTGCGCGTCGGCCAGATCGGCCACGTGGATGTAGTCGCGGATGCCCGTGCCGTCTGGCGTGGGGTAGTCGTCACCGAAGATCCGCGGTGCCTCGCCGCGGGTCAGCCGGTCGAAGAACATCGGGATCACGTTGAAGACACCCGTGTCCGACAGCCGGGGCTCGGCGGCGCCCGCCACGTTGAAGTAGCGCAGACAGCCGGTGGACAGCCCGTGCGCCCGCCCGGCCGCCCGCACCAGCCACTCGCCGGCGAGCTTCGTCTCGCCGTACGGATTGATGGGGGCGCAGGGAGCCTCCTCGGTGATCAGCTCCGCCTCCGGCACGCCGTAGACCGCGGCCGACGACGAGAACAGGAAGCTCCGCACCCCGGCGGCCGCGACGGCCTCCAGCAGGACGTTCAGCCCGCCGAGGTTCTCCCGGTAGTACAGCAGCGGCTCCTCGACGGACTCACCGACCTGCTTCTTCGCTGCGAGATGCACCACACCGGTCACCTCGTGCTCCGCCAGCACCCGGTCCAGCAGCGCACGGTCGGCCACCGGGCCCCGGATCAGCGGGACGTCGTCCGCGAGCCGGTCCGGATTGCCGGTCGACAGGTCGTCGAGCACGACCACCCGCTCCCCGGCCGCCGTCATCGCCCGCACCACGTGTGCCCCGATATATCCCGCTCCGCCTGTGATCAGCCATGTCATGCGGGTCAGACTAGGGGCTTTCCGGCGGCGTTTTGTCAGGCGAGGCGGCCATCGACGATGATGATCGCGGACGGCGCCGCATGATGCCGGTCCGCCCGGAACGGAGCACAAACGGGCAGTGAACTCCCGCTTCCGTTCATCCGATAGCCTCTGCCGACATGCCGCCGGCCGCATTCATGGCCGCACTGTCGCGCGCCGACCCGTGTCAGCACCAAGGAGTGAGTTCGTCTGTCGACCGCCATTCTCACAGGTGCTCCGGTACCCGGATCTCCCCTCGAGGACGATCTGAGGTCACTGGGCTTCGACGTCCGGGCCGCCGCCGATGTCACCGAGGCCGCGAAGCTGCTGTCCGCGGTGCCGGCCGACAGCCGCGTCGCCCTCGTCGACCCCCGTTTCGTCGGCCACGTCCACGCCCTGCGGCTCGGACTGACCGACCCCCGCTTCCCCGCGGCCACCGTGCCCGGAGCGCTCACCGCGCAGCCCGAGGCCCGCTCGGCCCTGGTCCGTGCCCTGCGCACCACCACCGAGGCGGTCGGCGCGGGCGTCCCCGCCGGCCCGCCCGGCAGCACCCCCGAAGTGACCGACCGCACCGTGCCGGGGCGGCTCGCCGCCACCATGGACGCCGAGGGCACCGCGGTCCAGCGTCCGGAGCTCGGCTCGCTCGTCGCCGCAGTCCCCGCGGACGAGGCCGCACGGGCCGCCGCGCGGTCCGGTACCGAGGCGGTCGACGAGGAAGCGGTGCGGCTGCGCAGCGCGGTGAAGGCCCGCGACGGCTTCTTCACCACGTACTGCATCAGCCCGTACTCCCGCTACCTCGCCCGCTGGTGCGCACGCCGCGGCTTCACCCCGAACCAGGTCACCACCGCGTCCCTGCTCACCGCGCTGGTCGCGGCGGGCTGCGCGGCGACCGGCACCCGCGGCGGATACGTCGCCGCCGGGCTGCTCCTCCTCTTCTCCTTCGTGCTGGACTGCACCGACGGGCAGCTCGCCCGCTACTCGCTGCAGTACTCCACGATGGGCGCCTGGCTGGACGCCACCTTCGACCGGGCCAAGGAGTACGCCTACTACGCGGGCCTCGCCCTGGGCGCCGCCCGCGGCGGCGACGACGTCTGGGCGCTGGCGCTCGGCGCGATGGTGCTCCAGTCCTGCCGCCACGTCATCGACTTCTCGTTCAACGAGGCGAACCACGACGCGGTCGCGAACTCCAGCCCCACCGCCGCCCTCTCCGACAAGCTCGACAGCGTCGGCTGGACGGTCTGGCTGCGCCGCATGATCGTCCTCCCGATCGGTGAGCGCTGGGCGATGATCGCGGTGCTGACCGCGGTGACCACCCCGCGGATCGTCTTCTACGCCCTGCTCGTCGGCTGCGCCTTCGCCGCCTGCTACACCACCGCGGGCCGGCTCCTGCGCTCGCTGACCCGCAAGGCCCGCCGCACCGACCGGGCCGCCCAGGCCCTCGCGGACCTCGCCGACTCCGGCCCGCTCGCCCAGCTCGTCGCGGCCCGCGGCCCCCGCATCCCCGGCGCCTGGAGCGCCCCGGTGGTGGCCGTCGTCGGCACCGGTGCGCTGATCGCCGCCGCCCTGCAGCAGCCGTTCGGCAGCCGCCAGATGATCGCCGCCGCGGTGTTCTACGCGATCTGCTCCGGCATAGCCGTGGCCCGCCCCCTCAAGGGCGCACTCGACTGGCTCGTGCCCCCGGTCTTCCGGGCGGCGGAGTACTGCACGATCCTCATCCTGGCCGCGCGGAGCGATATCGACGGAGCGCTTCCCGCGGCCTTCGGCCTGGTTTCGGCGGTCGCCTACCATCACTACGACACGGTGTACCGCATTCGGGGCGGCACCGGCGCCCCGCCCCGGTGGCTGGTCCGCACGATCGGCGGGCACGAGGGCCGGACCCTGGTGGTGGCCGTGTTCGCCGCCGTCCTGACGGGGCCCTCCGACTTCACCGTGGCTCTCACCGCCCTCGCGGTGGCCGTGGCCCTGGTCGTCCTGGTGGAGTCCATCCGCTTCTGGGTGTCCTCCGGGGCACCCGCCGTTCACGACGAAGGAGAACCCGCATGATCGGCCTCGTACTGGCAGCCGGCGCAGGACGGCGACTGCGCCCCTACACCGACACGCTCCCCAAGGCCCTCGTGCCGGTGGACGGCGAGAAGACCGTCCTCGACCTCACGCTCGCCAACTTCGCCGAGATCGGGCTCACCGAGGTCGCGATCGTCGTCGGCTACCGCAAGGAAGCCGTCTACGACCGCAAGGAGGAGCTGGAGGCGAAGTACGGCCTCAAGCTCACCCTCGTCGACAACGACAAGGCCGAGGAGTGGAACAACGCCTACTCCCTGTGGTGCGCCCGTGAGGTCCTCAAGCGCGGTGTGATCCTCGCCAACGGCGACACCGTGCACCCCGTCTCCGTCGAGCGGACCCTGCTGGACGCCCGCGGCAAGGGCCAGAAGATCATCCTCGCCCTCGACACGGTGAAGAGCCTCGCCGACGAGGAGATGAAGGTCATCACCGACGGCGACAAGGGTGTGCGGCGGATCACGAAGCTGATGGACCCGGCCACCGCAACCGGCGAGTACATCGGCGTCACCCTCATCGAGGCCGAGGCCGCCGAGGAGCTCGCCGACGCACTCAGGGCGACCTTCGAGCGCGACCCGGACCTCTACTACGAGGACGGCTACCAGGAGCTCGTCAACCGCGGCTTCACCGTCGACGTGGCCCCCATCGGCGAGGTGACCTGGGTCGAGATCGACAACCACGACGACCTCGCGAAGGGCAGGGAGATCGCGTGCCAGTACTGACCCGGCTCATCCCCTCCCCGGTCTTCGTCGACATCAGCCGGGGCGCCATGGACGACCTGGCCGGCCTCCTCGCCGACCAGCGGATCTCCGCCTCCGGCAAGCTCGCGATCGCGATCAGCGGCGGCTCGGGCCAGGCCCTGCGCGAGAAGCTCGCACCGGCCCTGCCGGGCGCCGACTGGTACTGCGTCGCCGGCGGCAACATCGACGCCGCCGTGAAGCTGGCCGACGACATCAAGGGCAAGCGGTACGACGCCGTGGTCGGCCTCGGCGGCGGCAAGATCATCGACGTGGCGAAGTACGCCGCGGCCCGGGTGGGCCTCCCGCTCGTGTCGGTCGCCACGAACCTCGCCCACGACGGCCTCTGCTCGCCGGTCGCCACCCTGGACAACGACAACGGCCGGGGCTCCTACGGTGTCCCGATGCCGATCGCCATGGTCATCGACCTCGCGGTGATCCGCGAGGCCCCGGACCGCTTCGTGCGCTCCGGCATCGGTGACGCGATCTCCAACATCTCGGCGATCGCCGACTGGGAGCTCTCGCACCAGGTCAACAACGAGCAGATCGACGGACTGGCCGCCGCCATGGCCCGTACCGCGGGCGAAGCCGTCCTGCGCCACCCCGGCACCGTCGCCGACGACGAGTTCCTCACCGTCCTCGCCGAGTCGCTGGTCCTCTCCGGCATCGCCATCTCGATCAGCGGCGACACCCGCCCGTCGTCCGGCGCGTGCCACGAGATCAGCCACGCCTTCGACCTGCTCTTCCCCAAGCGGGCCGCCAGCCACGGCGAGCAGGTCGGCCTCGGCGCCGCCTTCGCCATGCACCTGCGCGGCGCCCACGACGACTCCGGGCTCTTCGCCGACGTGCTCCGCCGGCACGGACTGCCGGTCCTGCCCGAGGAGATCGGCTTCACCGTCGACGAGTTCGTGCAGGCCGTCGCGTACGCCCCGCAGACCCGTCCGGGACGCTTCACGGTCCTGGAGCACCTCAACCTGTCCACCGACCAGATCAGGGACGCGTACGCCGACTATGCCAAGACCATCAGTAGCTGAACTCCGCCCTGTCGTTCACCCCCCGGGCGTCAAGGACCGGCGCAGCGGCGAACACTGGGCGGGCCGGATCTACATGCGCGAGGTCTCGCTGCGTGTGGACCGGTATCTGGTGAACACCAAGGTGACGCCCAACCAGCTCACCTACCTGATGACCGTCGCCGGTGTGCTCGCCGCCCCGGCCCTGCTCGTGCCCGGCATCCCCGGCGCGCTGCTCGGCGTCCTCATGGTCCAGCTCTATCTGCTGCTCGACTGCGTCGACGGCGAGCTCGCCCGCTGGAAGAAGCAGTTCTCGCTCGGCGGGGTCTACCTGGACCGGGTCGGCGCCTACCTCTGCGACGCGGCCGTGCTGGTCGGCTTCGGCCTGCGCGCCGCCGACCTGTGGGGCACCGGACGGATCGACTGGCTGTGGGCCTTCCTGGGCACGCTCGCCGCGCTGGGCGCCATCCTGATCAAGGCCGAGACCGACCTGGTCGGGGTCGCCCGCCACCAGGGCGGGCTGCCGCCGGTCAAGGAGGCGGCGTCCGAGCCGCGCTCCTCCGGCATGGCGTTCGCCCGCCGGGCCGCCGGTGCGCTCAAGTTCCACCGGCTGATCCTGTGTGTCGAGGCCTCGCTGGTGATCCTGGTCGCGGCCGTCCTGGACGCCGTCCGGGACGACCTGTACTTCAGCCGCCTCGCGGTCGCGGTACTGGCCGGCATCGCCCTGCTGCAGACCCTCCTCCACCTCGTGTCGGTCCTGGCATCGAGCAGGCTGAAGTGAGCACCCCCATGAAACTCGGCGCGGTCATCATCACGATGGGCAACCGCCCGGCCGAGCTGCGCGCCCTGCTCGATTCGGTCGCCGGACAGGACGGCGACCGGATCGAGGTGGTCGTCGTCGGCAACGGCTCGCCCGTCCCGGACGTCCCCCCGGGCGTCCGGACCGTCGAGCTGCCCGAGAACCTGGGCATCCCGGGCGGCCGCAACGTGGGCATCGAGGCCTTCGGGCCCTCCGGCGCCGACGTCGACGCGCTGCTCTTCCTCGACGACGACGGCCATCTGCCGCTCACCGACACCGCGGAGCTGTGCCGGCAGGCGTTCGAGGCCGATCCCAAGCTCGGCATCATCAGCTTCCGGATCGCCGACCCGGACACCGGCGAGACCCAGCGCCGCCACGTGCCGAGGCTGCGGGCCGCCGACCCGCTGCGCTCGTCGCGCGTGACGACGTTCCTCGGCGGTGCCAACGCCGTACGCACCCGCGTCATCGCCGAGGTCGGCCCGCTGCCGGGCGACTTCTTCTACGCGCACGAGGAGACCGACCTCGCGTGGCGGGCGCTGGACGCCGGCTGGCTGATCGACTACCGCGCGGACATGGTCCTCAACCACCCCACCACGGCCCCGTCCCGGCACGCCGTCTACCACCGCATGGTGGCGCGGAACCGGGTCTGGCTGGCCCGCCGCAACCTGCCCGCGCCGCTGGTCCCGGTGTACCTCGGGGTGTGGCTGCTGCTGACGCTGCTGCGCAGGCCGTCGGGCCCGGCCCTGAAGGCGTGGTTCGGCGGCTTCCGGGAAGGCTGGTCGACACCCTGCGGACCGCGCCGTCCCATGAAGTGGCGTACGGTGTGGCGGCTGACCAGACTAGGCCGCCCTCCGGTGATCTGAGAGGGTCCGCCTCTGGGAGCATGAGGCGTAAATTTTCTTGACGGGACCTGTCCGCCCTGAGCCGCGCCCGCGACTGGCTGCGCGTTTTGAATACGAGAGTTTCATCTGGTGAGTGACACAACCCATGAAGGTGCTGTTGCGTTGAGCACCCCGCCCTCGGCCGACGCCGGCCTGAGCCCTGCCGATCTGGCCGCCAAGTACGGCCTGACGGTCAGCGGTGCGCGGCCCGGACTCTTCGAGTACGTGCGCCAGCTCCGCGGGCGACGCCACTTCATCATGGCGTTCTCCCGGGCGAAGCTGACCGCTCAGTACAGCCAGGCCAAGCTCGGCCAGCTGTGGCAGGTGGCGACCCCGCTCCTGAACGCGGCGGTGTACTTCGTCATCTTCGGCCTGATCCTCGGGACGAAGAGGGGGATGGGGTCCGAGGTCTTCATCCCGTTCCTGGTGACCGGGGTCTTCGTCTTCACCTTCACCCAGAGCTCGGTGATGGCCGGGGTCCGCTCGATCTCCGGCAACCTGGGGCTGGTGCGGGCGCTGCACTTCCCGCGTGCCTCGCTGCCCATCTCGTTCTCGCTCCAGCAGCTCCAGCAGCTGCTGTACTCGATGATCGTGCTGGTCGCCGTGACCGTGGGATTCGGCAGCTATCCGAAGCTGTCCTGGCTGCTGGTGATCCCCGCGCTGGCGCTTCAGTTCCTCTTCAACACCGGACTGGCGCTGATCATGGCGAGGCTCGGGTCCAAGACCCCCGACCTGGCTCAGCTGATGCCGTTCATCATGCGGACCTGGATGTACGCCTCCGGAGTCATGTTCTCCATCAAGGAGATGCTCGCCGACAAGCCGGCCTGGATCACCGACGTGCTGCAGTTCAACCCCGCGGCCATCTACATGGACCTGATCCGGTTCGCGATGATCGACGGATACGGCTCCGAGAACCTGCCGGCGCACGTCTGGGTGGCGGCTCTCGGCTGGGCGCTCGTGGTGGGCGCGGCCGGCTTCGTGTACTTCTGGAAGGCAGAGGAGCGGTACGGCCGTGGCTGACGACAACACCGCGGGGCGCGTCCCCACCGTGATCGCCGACGATGTGCACATCGTGTACCGAGTCAACGGCGGCGGCGGTGGCAAGGGCGGCGCCACCGCGGCACTGAGCCGGATACTGCGCCGCGGCAAGGGCGAGGAGCGCGGGGTCCGCAAGGTGCACGCCGTGCGCGGCGTCTCCTTCACCTCCTACCGGGGCGAGGCCATCGGTCTCATCGGGACCAACGGCTCCGGCAAGTCCACCCTGCTGCGGGCCATCGCCGGACTGCTGCCGACCGAGCAGGGGAAGGTGTACACGGACGGCCAGCCGTCGCTGCTCGGGGTGAACGCGGCCCTGATGAGCGATCTGACCGGCGAGCGCAACGTCGTGCTCGGCGGCCTCGCGATGGGCATGAGCCGCGAGGAGATCCGCCAGCGGTACCAGGGCATCGTCGACTTCTCCGGCATCAACGAGAAGGGCGACTTCATCACCCTGCCGATGCGGACGTACTCCTCCGGAATGGCCGCCCGGCTGCGGTTCTCCATCGCCGCCGCCAAGAACCACGACGTCCTCATGATCGACGAGGCGCTGGCCACCGGTGACCGCAAGTTCCAGATCCGCTCCGAGGCGCGCATCCGGGAGCTCCGCAAGGAGGCCGGCACCGTCTTCCTGGTCAGCCACAGCAACAAGTCGATCAGGGACACCTGCGACCGGGTGCTGTGGCTGGAGAAGGGCGAGCTGCTGATGGACGGCCCGACCGACGAGGTCCTCAAGGCGTACGAGCGGGAGACCGGCAAGTAGCGCGCCCCTTCCGGGCACGCACAGCGGCGGCCCCTGCCGGACTCTTCCGGCGGGGGCCGTCCGTATGTCCGTCACCTGCGACGGACGACGGCCGACGGGTTTCGGACATGCACGGCTCGTCGTACGGCGCCCGGCAAGATCTCCTCCCGCCGGATGACGTCAATTTCCTTGCGCAAGGGGAAAGTTGACCGAGCGAGGCGCGCACTTGCTGCGCGCCCCACACCCCGGCGTATGGATGAGCGTTGTACAACGTAAGCTGTACCGGTGCTGATTCGTTGCAAGTGGGGCGATACCGCCTGGGTGGACGGCCCGTAGCCGTCCTCCGCACTCGGGAGAGCGGGCGGCGTGTCCGGAATGGGATGTTTTGGGTCAGCAGTGTAGAACGGGAGATGTGACGGCTATGACGGAAGATCTCCAGCTCCGAGGTGCTCACGCCGTCCCCGCGCAGGGCGGTCCGCAGTGACCCGTACCCGGCAGGCGCGGCTTGATTCCGCCGTACCCGGAACTCTTGACAAGGCCGCCGACGAGAACTTTCCGGTGGCACCCTTCTTCCTGCCCCGCGCCTGGCGCGACGACCTGATGGCGGTCTACGGCTTCGCCCGCCTCGTCGACGACATCGGTGACGGCGACCTCGCCCCCGGCGGCGCCGATGCACGGCACCTCGGTCTCGACCCGGCCGAGGGCGAGGACCGTCTCGCGATGCTCGACGCGCTGGAGACGGACCTGCGAAGGATCTTCGCCACCGCCGGCGGGGCCCCGCACCACCCCCTCCTGCAGGCACTGCGCCCCACCGTGCGGCGCCGCGCCCTCACCCCCGAACCCTTCCTCGGTCTCATCGAGGCCAACCGGCAGGACCAGAAGATCCGCCGCTACGGGACGTACGAGGAGCTCCTCGCCTACTGCGAGCTCTCCGCGAACCCCGTCGGCCGGCTGGTCCTCCAGCTGACCGGAACCGCCAGTCCCGAACGCGTCCGCCGTTCCGACGCCGTCTGCACCGCGCTGCAGATCGTCGAGCACCTGCAGGACGTCGCCGAGGACCTCGGCCGTGACCGGATCTATCTGCCGGCCGACGACATGGCCAGGTTCCACGTCACCGAATCCGACCTGGCGGCATCCTCCGGGAGCGGGTCGGTGCGGTCGCTGGTCGCGTACGAAGCGGAACGCGCCCGAGATCTGCTGAATGAAGGCACCCCTCTGGTGGGTAGCGTCCACGGCAGGCTCAAGCTGCTTCTCGCCGGATTCGTGGGAGGGGGGCGTGCCGCCCTCACCGCGATCGCGGCCGCCGGGTTCGACGTACTGCCCGGACCGCCCAAACCCACCAAGCCCAGCCTGCTGCGCGAGGTGGGAGTTGTCTTGCGAAGAGCGCGTAGAGAGGGGTGAGCCGGACCGTGGAGGGACAGACGACGTATATGTCGGCACCGGTACAGGCCGCATACAGTTACTGCGAGGCGGTCACCGGACAGCAGGCGCGTAACTTCGCGTACGGCATCCGGCTGCTGCCCCTGGAGAAGCGACAGGCCATGTCGGCGCTGTACGCCTTCTCCCGCCGGGTCGACGACATCGGTGACGGAGAGCTGGAGCCGGAGACCAAGCGGGTCCGCCTGGAGGGCACCCGCACACTCCTGGACCGGATCCGCGACGGCGCGGTCGACGAGGACGACACCGACCCGGTGGCCGTCGCGCTCGCCGACGCCGCCCGCCGCTTCCCGCTGCCGCTCGAAGGGCTCGACGAGCTCATCGACGGTGTGCTGATGGACGTGCGCGGCGCGACGTACGAGACCTGGGACGACCTCAAGATCTACTGCCGCTGCGTCGCGGGCGCCATCGGCCGCCTCAGCCTGGGCGTCTTCGGTACGGAACCCGGCGCGCCGGGCGCCGAGCGCGCCTCGGAGTACGCCGACACGCTCGGCCTCGCGCTCCAGCTGACGAACATCCTGCGCGACGTGCGCGAGGACGCGGGCAACGGGCGCACCTATCTGCCCGCCGACGACCTCGCCAAGTTCGGCTGTTCCGCGGGCTTCCACCGCGCCACCCCGCCGCCCGGCTCGGACTTCGCGGGCCTGGTCCACTTCGAGGTGCGGCGCGCCCGTGCCCTGTTCGCCGAGGGCTACCGGCTGCTGCCCATGCTCGACCGGCGCAGCGGCGCCTGCGTGGCGGCCATGGCCGGCATCTACCGCAGGCTCCTGGACCGGATCGAGCGCGACCCCGAGGCAGTACTGCGCGGCCGGGTCTCGCTCCCGGGCCATGAGAAGGCGTACGTGGCGGTGCGCGGCCTGTCGGGTCTCGACGCACGCCACATTTCGCGGCGCACCACCAGGGGGCGTGTCTGAATGCGCCACACGGACATCTCACGCACCATGTGCATCATGGATGATCACTCCGTACGGCGGGCAACCTCGCGCCGCACGGTTGCGTCCCTGACTGAAAAGACCTGGCGAGAGGGGGACGCATGACCGACGACGCGCCGCGTTCCTCCCGCGCGGTCGTGATCGGCGGCGGCCTCGCCGGCATCACGGCGGCGCTCCGCCTCGCCGACGCCGGGCTTGACGTGACCCTGCTCGAAGGCCGGCCCCGGCTCGGCGGTCTCGCCTTCTCCTTCCGGCGCGGCGAACTGACCGTCGACAACGGCCAGCACGTCTATCTGCGCTGCTGCACCGCCTACCGCTGGTTCCTCGACCGGGTCGACGGCACCCGCCTCGCACCGCTGCAGAACCGTCTCGACGTGCCGGTTCTCGATGTCGGACGGCCCTCGGGCCCGCGCCTGGGACGGCTGCGCCGCAACGCGCTCCCGGTGCCGTTCCACCTCGCCGCCGGACTCGCCGGATATCCGCACCTCTCGCTCGTCGAGCGGGCGAGCGTCGGACGCGCCGCGCTGGCCCTCGGCCGACTGGATCCGGACGACCCCGCACTCGACGACATCGACTTCGGCAGCTGGCTGGCCCGGCACGGCCAGTCGCCCCGCACCGTCGAGGCCCTCTGGGACCTGGTCGGCGTGGCCACGCTCAACGCCACCGCGCCGAACTCCTCCCTCGCGCTCGCCGCGAAGGTCTTCAAGACCGGACTCCTCTCCGAGCCCGGCGCCGCCGACATCGGCTGGGCGTCCGTGCCGCTCGGGGACGTCCACGACACACTGAGCCGCAAGGCCCTGGACTCCGCCGGTGTCCGCACCGAACTGCGGACGAAGGCCGGCGCGCTCACCCGCACCGACGACGGGCGCTGGGTGGTCGACACCGGCGCCGAGCGGATCGAGGCGGACACCGTCGTGCTGGCCGTGCCGCAGCGCGAGACCCACGACCTGCTGCCCGAGGGCGCGCTCGACGCCCCGGAACGGCTGCTGGAGATTGGCACCTCGCCGATCCTCAACGTGCACGTCGTCTACGACCGCAAGGTGCTCAGGCAGCCGTTCTTCGCGGCGCTCGGCTCCCCGGTCCAATGGGTCTTCGACCGTACCGAGGCCTCCGGTCTCGCCGGCCCCGGCCAGTACCTCGCGGTCTCCCAGTCCGCCGCCGGCGAGGAGATCGAGCTGCCCGTCGCCGAGCTCCGCGCCCGCTACCTCCCCGAGCTGGAGCGGCTGCTGCCGGCCGCCCGGGGAGCCGGGATCAGGGACTTCTTCGTCACCCGGGAACGCACGGCGACCTTCGCGCCCGCGCCCGGCGTCGGCAGGCTGCGACCAGGGACGCGCACCCGCGCACCCGGCCTCTTCCTGGCCGGCGCATGGACCGCCACCGGCTGGCCCGCCACGATGGAGGGTGCCGTCCGCAGCGGTGCCGGCGCCGCGGACGCCGCACTCCTGGCACTCGGCCGCCCCCACGAACATCCGCTGCAGGAGGCGGCATGAGCAGTACCACCGGAACAAGAGGAGAGTCAGTGACCCCGGCGAATCCGGCTTCCGACACCGTGGCCGAGACCACGGACGTCACCGCGCTTCTGGAGCGCGGACGGGCCCTTTCCACGCCGGTGCTCCGGGCCGCCGTCGACCGGCTCGCACCGCCGATGGACACCGTGTCCGCCTACCACTTCGGCTGGATCGACGCCCAGGGCAGGCCGTCCGACGGCGACGGCGGCAAGGCCGTCCGCCCGGCCCTGGCCCTGCTGTCCGCCGAGGCGGCGGGTGCCGCGGCCGAGGCCGGCATCCCCGGCGCCGTGGCCGTCGAACTCGTGCACAACTTCTCGCTGCTGCACGACGACCTGATGGACGGCGACGAGCAGCGGCGCCACCGCGACACGGTGTGGAAGGTGCACGGTCCCGCCCAGGCGATCCTGGTCGGCGACGCGCTGTTCGCGCTGGCCAACGAGATCCTGCTGGAGCTCGGCACCGTCGAGGCGGGGCGCGCGGCCCGGCGGCTGACCACGGCCACCCGCAAGCTCATCGACGGGCAGGCCCAGGACATCTCCTACGAGCACCGCGAGCGGGTCACCGTCGAGGAGTGCCTGGAGATGGAGGGCAACAAGACGGGCGCCCTGCTCGCCTGCGCCTGCTCCATCGGCGCGGTGCTCGGCGGCGCCGACGACCGCACCGCCGACGTCCTGGAGGCGTACGGCTACCACCTCGGCCTCGCCTTCCAGGCGGTCGACGACCTGCTCGGGATCTGGGGCGACCCGGAGTCCACCGGCAAGCAGACCTGGAGCGATCTGCGCCAGCGCAAGAAGTCCCTGCCGGTCGTCGCCGCGCTCGCCGCGGGCGGACCGGCCTCGGAGCGCCTGGGCGAGCTGCTCGCCGCCGACGCGAAGAGCAATGACTTCGACAGCTTCTCCGAAGAGGAGTTCGCCGCCCGTGCGGCGCTCATCGAGGAGGCGGGCGGCCGCGAGTGGACCGCCCAGGAGGCCCGTCGTCAGCATGCGGTCGCCATCGAGGCGCTGCACGGTGTCGACATGCCCGAAACCGTGCGGGCGCAGCTCACGGCGCTCGCGGACTTCGTCGTCGTACGAAAGAGATGATGACCATCCCCTCCATATAGCTCGCAGTCGCCGGCCGGTGCCCGTCACGGGCGCCGGCCGACGGAGACCCCAGCACAGCAGAGGACCAACTGCACGAAGGGGAAGCCATGACAGCGACGACCGACGGAAGCACCGGGGCCGTGGACCCCCGCGCAGCCTCGGCCAGCAGACCGACAACCGAATCGACGATCGCCGCGGACGACGTACTCGCCGCCGCGCGGCGGGCCGCGGAACGCTCGGTGGAGCATCTCCTCGGCAGGCAGGACGAGCAGGGCTGGTGGAAGGGCGACCTCGCCACCAACGTCACCATGGACGCCGAGGACCTCCTGCTCCGGCAGTTCCTCGGTATCCAGGATCCCGCCACGGTCCAGGCGGCCGGCCGCTTCATCCGCGGCGAGCAGCTCGGCGACGGAACCTGGGCCACCTTCCACGGCGGCCCCGGGGACCTCTCCGCCACCATCGAGGCGTACGTGGCACTGCGCCTGGCGGGGGACCGGCCCGACGACGCGCACATGGCCCGCGCCGCGGGCTGGGTCAGGGAACAGGGCGGGATCGCGGCGAGCCGCGTGTTCACCCGGATCTGGCTGGCCCTCTTCGGCTGGTGGAAATGGGACGACCTGCCGGAGCTCCCGCCCGAACTGATGTTCTTCCCCAAATGGGTCCCGCTCAACATCTACGACTTCGGCTGCTGGGCGCGCCAGACCATCGTGCCGCTCACCGTCGTCTCCGCGAAGCGGCCGGTCAGACCCGCCCCCTTCGCCCTGGACGAGCTGCACACCGACCCGGCCGAACCGAACCCCGCCCGGCGCCCCGCACCCGCCGCCAGCTGGGACGGCGTCTTCCAGCGCCTCGACAAGGCGCTGCACCTCTATCACCGGTTCGCCCCGCGCAGACTGCGCCGGCTCGCCATGAACGCCGCCGCCCGCTGGATCATCGAACGCCAGGAGAACGACGGCTGCTGGGGCGGCATCCAGCCACCCGCCGTCTACTCCGTCATCGCCCTCCATCTGCTCGGCTACGACCTCGACCACCCGGTGATGCGGGCCGGACTCGAGTCGCTCGACCGGTTCGCGGTCTGGCGCGAGGACGGCGCCCGCATGATCGAGGCTTGCCAGTCCCCGGTCTGGGACACCTGCCTCGCCACCATCGCGCTCGCCGACGCCGGGGTCGCCCCCGATCACCCGGCGCTTGTGAAGGCGGCCGACTGGATGCTCGACGAGGAGATCGACCGGCCCGGCGACTGGTCCGTACGCAGGCCCCAACTGGCCCCCGGCGGCTGGGCGTTCGAGTTCCACAACGACAACTACCCCGATATCGACGACACCGCCGAGGTGGTCCTCGCGCTGCGCCGGATCCGGCACCCGGAACAGGCGCGGGTCGAGGCCGCCATCGAACGCGGTGTGCGCTGGAACGTGGGCATGCAGTCGCGCAACGGGGCCTGGGGCGCCTTCGACGCTGACAACACCAGCGCCTTCCCCAACCGGCTGCCGTTCTGCGACTTCGGCGAGGTCATCGACCCGCCCTCCGCCGACGTCACCGGGCACGTGGTGGAGATGCTCGCCATCGAGGGCCACTCCCGGCACCCCGCCACCCGCCGGGGCATCGAGTGGCTGCTCGCCGAACAGGACGCGGCCGGCGGCTGGTTCGGCCGCTGGGGCGTCAACTACGTCTACGGCACGGGGTCGGTGGTGCCCGCCCTGGTCGCCGCCGGAATCGCCCCCACCCACCCCTCGATCCGCCGCGCGGTGGGCTGGCTGGAATCCGTCCAGAACGACGACGGCGGCTGGGGCGAGGACCTGCGCTCGTACAGCGAGGACAAGTGGATCGGCCACGGGGCCTCGACCGCGTCCCAGACCGCCTGGGCGCTGCTCGCACTCCTGTCCGCGGACCGGCGGGACACCGTGGCCGTGGCCCGCGGCATCGCCTGGCTCACCGAGACCCAGCAGGCCGACGGCTCCTGGGACGAGCCGTACTTCACCGGCACCGGCTTCCCGTGGGACTTCTCCATCAACTACCACCTCTACCGGCAGGTCTTCCCGCTGACCGCACTCGGACGGTACGTGCACGGCGACCCGTTCGCGGGCCGCACGGCGGTCCGGGAGGAGACCTGATGGGCGATGCCCCGGGGCCGGCCGGCCCCGCCGCCCCGCTGCTCATCGCCTGCGCGCTGGGCATCGAGCAGCTGGCCCTGCGCACCGGCAGGGCCAGGGCGGGCACCGCTCCGGGCCCGGTGACCGTACTGCGTACGGGCATGGGGCCCAAGGCGGCCGAAACGGCTGTGGCGAAGGCGCTCGGCGAGAGCCGGGCACTGGGCGCCGCAGTCATCGCCTCGGGGTTCTGCGCCGGGCTCGCGCCCGGTATGCACCCCGGTGACCTGGTGGTGGCCGACGAGGCCCGGCAAGCCGGGCAGGCGGTCGCCTGCACCGGCACGGACCTGCTCGCCGAGGCGCTGACCAGGGCGCTGCCCGGACGCACCGTCCACACCGGTCCGCTGACCGGTTCCGACCATGTCGTACGCGGACATGAACGGGCCGAGCTGCGGGCCACCGGAGCCATCGCGGTGGACATGGAGTCCGCCGCGACCCTGCGCACTTCCCTGCGGTCCGGGCCACGCCCGGTTGCGGCCGTACGGGTGGTCGTGGACGCTCCGGAGCATGAGCTCGTCCGCATCGGCACGGTCCGCGGTGGAATATCGGCATTCCGCGTTCTTCGTGCCGTCCTACCGGCTTTCTATGAATGGCACCGATCTTTGCTGCTCCCCAGGAGGTGAGCTAGATGGCCATGCCGCTCCGTCAGTCCATCAAGGTTGCGACGTACCTCATTGAACAGAAGCTCCGAAAGCGGGAGAAGTTCCCGCTGATCGTCGAACTGGAGCCCTTGTTCGCCTGCAATCTCGCCTGCGAGGGCTGCGGGAAGATCCAGCATCCGGCCGGAGTCCTCAAGCAGCGCATGCCGGTGGCCCAGGCCGTCGGCGCCGTGCTCGAATCCGGCGCCCCGATGGTCTCCATCGCGGGTGGCGAGCCGCTGATGCACCCGCAGATCGACGAGATCGTGCGGCAGCTGGTGGCGAAGAGGAAATACGTCTTCCTCTGCACCAACGCGATGCTGCTGCGCAAGAAGATCGAGAAATTCACCCCGTCGCCCTACTTCGCCTTCGCCGTCCACATCGACGGACTGCGCGAGCGCCACGACGAATCCGTCGCCAAGGAAGGGGTGTTCGACGAGGCGGTGGCGGCGATCAAGGAGGCCAAGCGCCGCGGCTTCCGGGTCACCACCAACTCGACCTTCTTCAACACCGACACGCCCCAGACCATCATCGAGGTCCTCAACTACCTCAATGACGACCTGAAGGTCGACGAGATGATGATCTCGCCCGCCTACGCGTACGAGAAGGCGCCCGACCAGGAGCACTTCCTGGGTGTCGAGCAGACCCGCGAGCTGTTCAAGAAGTCCTTCGCGGGCGGCAACCGGGCCAGGTGGCGCCTCAACCACTCGCCGCTCTTCCTGGACTTCCTGGAGGGCAAGGCGGACTTCCCCTGCACGGCGTGGGCCATTCCCAACTACTCGCTGTTCGGCTGGCAGCGGCCCTGCTACCTGATGAGCGACGGCTACGTCCCTACGTACCGGGAACTCATCGAGGAGACCGACTGGGACAAGTACGGCCGGGGCAAGGACCCGCGCTGCGCCAACTGCATGGCGCACTGCGGCTACGAGCCCACCGCCGTACTCGCCACCATGGGGTCGCTGAAGGAGTCCCTGCGTGCGGCGCGGGAGACCATCGGCGGGAACCGGTGATCTGACGACCGCCGGAGAGCCGGTCCCACCGGGTCTCCCCGGGCTGCCGGCCCGGCCGCAGGCGATGCGCCGCCCCTCGCGGCGCATCCAGGTCGGGTCGGTGGTGCAGATCCTGGAGTCGCTGAACCTGAAGCAGCGGCGGCTGGAGACCGTGTCCTGCCCGTCGCGCGGCCGTGCGCAGGTGGATGCGTACGAGCTGGCCGATCAGGTGAGTGCGGGTCCGGAGGGCATGGACGGCGCGGGGACACCCTCGGGGGTCCCCGCCGTCACCGTGAGCTGAAACAGGACCAGAGAGGGGGCCCGGGCATGACGCTGCTGCAGACCATCCGGGGGCCGCACGATCTCAAGAGGCTCAACGAACCACAGCTCGGCGAACTCGCCGAGGACATCAGGAAGTTCCTGGTCCAGGCCGTGGCCAGGACCGGTGGCCATCTGGGCCCCAACCTCGGGGTGGTGGAGCTCTCCATCGCCCTGCACCGGGTCTTCGACTCACCGGTGGACCGCATCCTGTGGGACACCGGACACCAGAGCTACGTGCACAAGCTCCTCACCGGGAGGCAGGACTTCTCCAAGCTGCGCAGCAAGGGCGGCCTCTCCGGCTATCCCTCCCGCGAGGAGTCCGAGCACGACGTCATCGAGAACTCGCACGCCTCCACCGTGCTCGGCTGGGCCGACGGGCTCGCCAAGGCGAACGAGGTGCTGGGCCGCCCCGACCACGTCGTCGCGGTCATCGGCGACGGGGCCCTGACCGGTGGCATGGCCTGGGAGGCGCTGAACAACATCGCCGCCGCCGGAGACCGGCCGCTGATCATCGTCGTCAACGACAACGAACGCTCCTACGCCCCGACCATCGGCGGCCTCGCCGACCACCTGGCGACCCTGCGCACCACGGACGGCTACGAGCGCTTCCTCTCCTGGGGCAAGGGCGTCCTGCAGCAGACCCCCGTCATCGGGCAGCCGCTGTACGAGTCGCTGCACGGGGCCAAGAAGGGGTTCAAGGACACCTTCGCCCCGCAGGGCATGTTCGAGGACCTCGGGCTGAAGTACGTCGGACCGGTCGACGGGCACGACACCGCCGCCGTCGAGTCCGCGCTCCAGCGCGCGAAACGCTTCCACGGGCCCGTGCTCGTGCACTGCATCACGGAGAAGGGCCGCGGCTACGCCCCCGCCCTGGAGGACGACGCCGACCGTTTCCACACCGTCGGCGCGATGGACCCGCTGACCTGTGCCCCGCTCGCCCCGGCGGCCGGTCCCTCCTGGACCTCCGTGTTCGGTGACGAGATCGCCGCGATCGGCGCGGAGCGGCCGGACGTCGTCGCGATCACGGCGGCGATGCTGCACCCCGTCGGACTGACGAAGTTCGCCGAGACGTTCCCCGACCGGGTCTGGGACGTGGGGATCGCCGAGCAGCACGCGACCGTATCGGCCGCCGGACTCGCCACCGGGGGACTGCACCCGGTCGTCGCCGTCTACGCCACCTTCCTCAACCGGGCCTTCGACCAGCTGCTGATGGACGTCGCCCTGCACAGGTGCGGCGTGACGTTCGTCCTCGACCGCGCCGGGATCACCGGAACGGACGGGGCCTCCCACAACGGCATGTGGGACCTGTCCCTGCTCCAGGTCGTGCCCGGGCTCCGGATCGCGGCCCCCCGTGACGCCGACCAGCTGCGGGCCGAGCTGCGCGAGGCCGTCGACGTCGACGACGCGCCCACCCTGATCCGGTTCCCGAAGGAGTCGGTGGGGGAGCCGGTACCCGCCCTCGGCAGGGTCGGCGGCATGGACGTCCTGCACCGCGCGGAGGAGGCCGATGTGCTGCTCGTCGCGGTCGGGGTGATGGCCGCCGTCTGTCTCCGGGCCGCCGACCTGTTGGCCGGCGGCGGAATCCGCTGCACCGTGGTGGATCCGCGCTGGGTCAAGCCGGTCGACGCGGAACTGGCCCCGCTCGCCGCGCGGCACCGGCTCGTCGCCGTCGTCGAGGACAACAGCCGGGCCGGAGGCGTCGGCTCGGCCGTCGGGCAGGCGCTGCGGGACGCCGGGGCCGACGTACCGCTGCGCACGTTCGGCATTCCCGAGCAGTTCCTGGCCCACGGCAAACGGGCCGAGGTCCTGGCCGACATCGGACTCACCCCGGTCGAGATCGCGGGCCGGATCAGCGCCGCACTGGCCGCCAGGGAAGCGGCCACGGGCAAGGGGCGGCACACCCAGGGCAACGGTCACAAGGAGAGCGGGGCATGAACGACGACGGGCCCAAGGGCTTCGATCTGGCACAGCTCCTCGCGGAGCGCGGCGCCGAACGCTACGAGCTGCACACCAAGCACCTCAACCACCAGCTCCCGCGCATGCTGCACACCATCGGCTTCGACAAGGTCTACGAACGGGCCGAGGGTGCGCACTTCTGGGACGCGGAGGGCAACGACTACCTGGACATGCTCGCCGGCTTCGGGGTGATGGGGCTCGGCCGGCACCACCCCGTCGTACGCAAGGCGCTGCACGACGTCCTGGATGCCTCGCTCGCCGACCTCACCCGCTTCGACTGCCAGCCCCTGCCGGGCCTGCTGGCCGAGAAGCTGCTCACGCACAGCCCGCACCTGGACCGGGTGTTCTTCGGGAACAGCGGTACGGAAGCGGTGGAGACGGCCCTCAAGTTCGCCCGGTACGCCACCGGGAAGCCGAGGATCCTGTACTGCACGCACGCCTTCCACGGGCTGACCACCGGATCCCTCTCGGTCAACGGCGAGGACGGTTTCCGTGACGGCTTCGCCCCGCTGCTGCCCGACACCGCCATCGAGCTCGGTGATCTCGACGGCCTGCGCCGTGAGCTCAGGCGCGGCGACGTGGCCGGGCTGGTCGTCGAGCCGATCCAGGGCAAGGGGGTGCACGCCTCGCCGCCCGGCTTCCTGCGGGAGGCCCAGGAACTGCTGCACAAGCACAAGGCACTGCTCATCGCGGACGAGGTGCAGACCGGTCTGGGCAGGACCGGGGACTTCTACGCGTACCAGCACGAGGACGGGGTGGAACCGGACCTGGTCTGTGTCGCCAAGGCGCTCTCCGGCGGATATGTGCCGGTCGGGGCGACGCTCGGCAAGGACTGGATCTTCAAACGCGTCTACTCCTCGATGGACCGGGTCCTGGTCCACTCGGCGAGCTTCGGCTCCAACGCCCAGGCGATGGCGGCCGGACTCGCGGTCCTCTCGGTGATGGAGGACGAGGAGACGGTGGCGCACGCCCGGCGCATCGGCGACCTGCTGCGCGAACGGCTGGCGGCGCTGGTCGACCGGTACGAGCTGCTGTACGAGGTGCGCGGGCGCGGGCTGATGATCGGCATCGAGTTCGGCCGGCCCACGTCACTGAAGCTGCGCAGCCGCTGGACCATGCTGCAGGCGGCCCGCAAGGGACTCTTCGCGCAGATGGTGGTCGTGCCGCTCCTCCAGAAGCACCGGATCCTGACGCAGGTCTCCGGCGACCACCTGGAAGTGATCAAGCTGATTCCGCCGCTGGTGATCGACGAGGCGGACGTGGACCGTTTCGTGGCCGCGTTCACGGCCGTCATGGACGACGCGCACAGTGGCGGCGGGCTGATGTGGGACTTCGGCCGGACCCTGGTGAAGCAGGCCGTCGCCAACCGCTGACCGGCCGGGTGGTGGTTTTGCCTCGGAGGCAAGAAATTTGCCTCCGAGGAAAGATCCTGGCCCAATGGAGGCATGAATCCTCCAGAAGGAGGGGCGGCCGATGAGCTGCCCGGGGTCGCACCGCGCCTGCGCGATCTGCGCCGCAGCCGTGGTCTCACCCTGGAGACCGCCGCCCAGCGGGCCGGGCTCTCGCCGGCTCACCTCTCCCGGCTCGAAACGGGCCGGCGGCAGCCCTCGCTGCCGATGCTGCTCGGTCTCGCCAGGATCTACGGTACGACGGTCTCCGAGCTGCTCGGCGAGGTCCCCCCGGAACGTGACGCGATCGTCCGCGGCCGCAGATTCGAGGGCGCCGAGGCCGACGGCTGGATGTACCAGCAGGCCGGCGGTTCCGGCCGTGCGATGCAGGCGCTGCGGGTCCGGGTCCCGCACGGCGCCCAGGGCGACCTGGTGCGCGTCCATCCCGGCGAGGAGTGGCTGTACGTCCTGGCCGGGCACCTCCGGGTGACCCTCGGGGAGACCGTGCACGACCTCGCACCCGGGGACAGCGCGCACTTCGACTCGCTCACCCCGCACCGGATCGCGGCCCTGGACCACGACGGTGCCGAGCTGCTCTTCGTCCACACCCTGCTGCAGAGCCCCGCCGCCGAGCTGTGCCTCGGCAGCGGGATCCACCGACGCTGAGGCGCCGTCCCCGCCACCGGCCCACCGGCCGCCAGAGAGGACTTCTCATGTCCGATTCCGAGAACTACGACCCGCTCGGCCCGGGCCGGCCCAAGAACTACGACCCGCAGGAGAAGAAGATGCCCCGCGGGCTCGTCATCAGGCTCTTCGCCTATCTGGTGGCCGGGCACGTCATCGCGGGCTTCCTCTACCTGCTGTTCGCGGTGGGGATGCACAACCAGTAGGCGGGGGCCCGGCGGACCGCCTAGGCCTCGTCGAGCAGGCGCTCGCGCAGCCGCTCCCGGGTCTCGGGAGTGATCTTCAGGCCGTCGGAGAGGTAGCGCTCGGTGCTGCCCCAGGTCTCGTCGATGGTGGCGAAGGACGCGGCCAGGTAGTCGGGGTGGGCGCCGAAGAGCGGATTGAGCAGCTCCATCACCTCGGGCGACATGCCGGCGGGGGAGGTGTCGCTGCGGGTGACCTTGTAGCGGCGGTGTGCGTCGTTGGACTTGAGGTAGTCGCCCTCGATGGCCTCGCGCTCGACGCCGACGGCCAGCAGGGACACCGCGATCGAGATCCCCGCGCGGTCCTTGCCCGCGGCGCAGTGCATCAGGGCGGGCATGCTGTCCTCGGCCAGGGCGTGCAGCACCCGGCTGTGCTCGGCCGTGCGGTCCAGGATGATCCGGCGGTAGGAGGCGACCATGCGGTGCGTCCCCTTGCCGTCGGCGAGGATCGACCGCAGCTCGTCCATGTTGCCGTCGCGCACCATCCGCCAGAACTCCGCGCCGTCCGCCGGGTCGCTGAGCGGAATGCTCACGTTGCGGACGCCCGGCAGCTCGACGTCCAGGCCGTCCAGCTTGTGGTCGGCGACGTTGCGGAAGTCGAAGACGGTGTGCAGCCCCAGGGTCCCGAGGAACGCGGCGTCCTCGGCCGTGGCGTGCGCCAGGTGGCCACTGCGGTAGAGCCGCCCGAACCGCACCCGGCGGCCGTCCGAGGTGGGCAGCCCGCCCACGTCACGGAAATTGCGGACACCCGCCAGCTCGGGCTCCGTCGACGGGGTCTGCGGCAGCTGCTGCGTCACGGTCACTCCTGGAGGCTCTGCCACCGGCGCGTGTCGCCGACGGGTCCACTCTCGTGACGATACGACATTGATTCCTCGGACAATCATCTCGGTCACGCCCCCGTTTCGCGCCTGCTCCGACCCCCTCGCGCGGGGGTCGGTCCCGGGTGGATGTCCCGATCGGGGGAGGGCGGTGGGCATGACATGTCCGTATTGAGGCATTTAGTCGAACATGCCCCGCTTATGCGGGAGATGATGACCCTCTCGTGAGCGGGATCATATCCGTGACGGTGTGTGGTGATGCCGCGGTGGGGTAGTCCGTGCACCGCGCGGAAAGCCAAGATCCGTAATCCACGGAGTGTGACCGGAATTCCGCACCGAATTTCCGGCCCGGAATCCGATGAGGAACCCGTGGCTTGTTTCCGCCGTCCCGGCTCGCTTACGTTCGCTGTCAATCCGGACGGACCGCCTAATCCTGCCGCCGTCCGGAATTCGCACCCACTCACCGCGTGGCAGGAGCGGGGGAACCAGGTAAGCCGCCGACCGGGTAATCCGGCCGGCTCGGGGTGAAGTCGCGCCAGTCGCGACCGGACATCTCCAGTCCGAACCCGACAGCTCACCTCGCAGGCGCCGGAGAGGAAAACCTTCATGCCCATATCGGGTAAGCACCGCCGTCCCAAGTCCAGCACCATCGCCCGTGGCGTCGTCGTCGCGAGTGCCGGCGGAGCCGTCATCGCGCTTCCGCTGCTCGGCGCCACCGGTGCCAACGCCGCGGAGCAGGCCGCTCCCGCGACCTCGAAGTCGGCCGCCGCCACGCACGCCACCCCGGCCAAGCCGGTGGCGAAGGAGCAGGCCGGCTCCAGGACGTACTCCGTGGTCTCCGGCGACTACCTCTCGAAGATCGCCGCCCAGCACAAGCTCAAGGGCGGCTGGGAGAAGCTGTACCAGGACAACCGCAAGGTCGTCGGCGACGACCCGAGCCTGATCTTCCCGGGCATGAAGCTGACGCTCGGCGGCAAGTCCGCGGCGCAGACCTCCACCGGCGCCACCACCCCGTCGAAGGCCCCCTCCAAGGCCCCGGCGAAGACCGAGACGAAGGCCTCCACGGTCTCCAACTCGTCCTCCTCCGACGCCTCCTCCTCCAAGGAGACCTCGGCCCCGGCGACCCAGAGCGACAGCTCCGGCTACGTCCACCCGGTCCCGGGCAACCACACCACCGCCTACCGTGCCTCCGGCGCCAGCTGGTCCAGCGGCAGCCACACCGGCATCGACTTCCCCGTCGCCACCGGCACGAGCGTGAAGGCCATCACCTCCGGCACCGTCGTCACCGCCGGCTGGGGCGGCGCGTACGGCAACGAGGTCGTCATCAAGCACGCCGACGGCCACTACTCGCAGTACGGCCACATGTCCTCGCTCTCCGTCTCGGCGGGCCAGACCGTGACCGCGGGCCAGCAGGTCGGCCTCTCCGGCGCCACCGGCAACGCCACCGGCCCGCACCTCCACTTCGAGGTCCGCACGGGCCCGGCGTACGGCTCGGACATCGACCCGATCGCCTACCTGGCGTCGCACGGGATCAACGTCTGATCCAGCAACCACCGGTCCGGTGATCCGGGCCTGAGCAATGCATAGAGGGACGGTGTGCGGCGGCGCACCGTCCCTCTGCTTATTCCCCCTTTACCAAAAACTGACCGGGTGGTCTATCTCACCACCCGTCAACCCCTTATTACGGTCGCGTAGGTCACATTCGGCGGTGCAGGATAAGCCCTTGTGGCAGACGATTCGAACAACATCCAGCAGGGCGTCAACAACAGACAGGGCGCCATCGGGTCGTACGCGGCGATTGGCGACAGCTTCACCGAGGGAGTCGGCGACCCCGGCCCGGACGGAACGTTCGTCGGCTGGGCCGACCGGTTCGCGGTACTCCTCGCGGACCAGCTCCCGGGCACCGGCGCGACGGGCGCCACGGGCCCCGCGCACGGGAATTTCCGATACGCCAATCTCGCCGTACGAGGACGCCTCCTCGACCAGATAGTCGAGGAGCAGGTGCCGCGCGCCAGGGAACTCGCCCCCGATCTGGTGAGCTTCTGCGCGGGCGGCAACGACATCATCCGGCCGGGCACCGACCCCGACGACGTGGCCGAACGCTTCGAGCGCGCGGTCGCCGAACTGACCAGGTCGGTCGGCACCGTCATGGTCACCACCGGCTTCGACACCCGCAACGTTCCCGTGCTGCGCCATCTGCGCGGCAAGATCGCCACCTACACGGCCCATGTGCGGTCCATCGCCGACCGCTACGACTGCCCGGTCCTCGACCTCTGGTCCCTGCGCTCGGTGCAGGACCGGCGGGCCTGGGACGACGACCGGCTGCACCTGTCGCCCGAGGGACACACCCGGGTCGCGCTGCGCGCCGCCCAGGTCCTCGGCCTCGACGTGCCGGCCGACCCGGACCAGGCGTGGCCGCCGCAGGTGCAGCGCGGAACATTCGAAGTACGGCGCGACGACATCCACTGGGCGCGCGAGTACCTGGTCCCGTGGATCGGCAGGCGGTTGCGCGGCGAGTCCTCGGGGGACCACGTCGGGGCCAAGCGGCCCGACCTGCTGCCTCTCTGAGGGACCCCGCTGTCCTCAGTCCCCCCGGGCACCCGGACCACCGGCCGGGGTGCCCGGGGGGACTGACGCCGGCGGGGGCGTCGCCGGTATGCGCTCCAGTACACCGCCCGCGAAGACGTCGTACAGCGGCAGCGTCTCCAGGTGCACATAGCCGATGTGGCAGTCGCAGACGGCCAGCGGGCAGGCCCGCGGCCCCAGCGCCCGGCGGTAGCTGCCGTCGTAGAGATTGCCGAGCTCGGCCCGGACGAAATGGCAGCGGCGCACCGTGCCGTCACCGTCCACCGAGATCACCGACTCACCGGTCCGGCACGGCAGACCGGCCGAGCGGTGCGGATGGCGGCTGTACGGGAACAGCGGGTCGACCGCCGTCCACCGGTCCGCCTCCTCGTCCGTGTAGGTGTGCCCCTCGGCGGCGTTGACCCAGAGGTAGACCTCGTCGGGCAGGGCCGCCCGCAGCCGCCGCGCCTCGTCGAGATGGCCGTCGAGACCGACCACCCCCACGCTGTGCCGGATCCCCAGGGACGCCAGCTCCCCGCACCGGGCGAGGAAACGCTCGTACGGTGTCTGGCCCGGGTGGTACGTGCACCAGAGCGCGATCTTGTCGCGGCCCGCCGCGCCCGCGGCGGCCAGCCACTGCGTACGGCCGCTGAGGTTCGTCTGGATCGCCACCCGGCGGATGTGCGGCAGCCGGGACAGCTCGACCAGTGCCCGGCGGTACCAGGAGCGCACCAGGCCCTCGCCCCACGGTGTGAACAGCACCGAGATCCGGTCCCCGGTCTGCGCCGCCGCCCACGCCGTGAACCGCTCCAGCGCGGCCCGGTCGGCCCGCAGCTGCTCCCGGCTGTCACGCCGCTTGGCGAACGGGCAGTAGGGGCAGTCGTAGTCGCACGACGCGAGGGGGCCGCGGTAGAGGATCGTCAGGTCCATACGGGGCTCACTTCAGCTCGTACGCGGCCATCGCGGCCCGTACGGCGGGGGAGAAGAGGTCGGGGCCCAGCGCGTCGGAGTGGGCGAGGCCCTCGGGGGACAGCCGCAGCAGGCCGCCGGCCGCCGCGCCCGCGTCGAGCCAGCCCCGGTCCCCGAACCGCGCCAGCTCCTCGGGGAAGTCCTCGTGGGGCGACGTACCGAAACGCTCGCGGTACTCGGACACGTGCAGCCCCTCGGCCTGCAGCACGGACTGCAGGAGGTGACGGCGGCGCGCCTCGTCCCCGTCGGTGAACCGTCCCACCTCCGCGTGCGAGAAGTCCTCGGTGGCGGTGTAGCCGTCGATGATCGCCCGCACCTCGCGCATCTCCACCGCGTAGTCGAAGGAGTAGTGCAGCCGCGAGGTGTACGAACGGGCGCCGCAGCCCAGGCCGATCATGCCGTCCGTCTGGCAGGCGTAGTCGTCGGGGCCGTCCGTCCGCGGGGCGTCCGCGCGGCGGAACATGCGCATCGACACCTGCTCGTAGCCGTGGGAGAGGAGATGATCGCGGCCGGCCCGGTACAGCCGCAGCCGCTGCTCGTCCCAGGCCGCGTCCGCCACCGCCTCCCCGGCGGCCCCGAGCCGGCCCAGACCGGTCAGCGGACGCACGTACAGCGGGTACAGATACAGCTCCTCGGGCCGCCACTCCAGGGCCGCGTCCAGTGAGGTGCGCCAGCTGCGCCCGGTCTGGCCGTCGATGCCGTAGATCAGGTCGATGTTGAGGAGCGGGATGCGGGTCTCCCTGATCAGTCCGAGGGCCTTCTCCACATCGGCGCGGCGCTGCGGACGGACCGCCGCCCGGGCCTCGGCCTCGACGAAGCTCTGCACCCCGATGCTGATCCTGGTCGTCCCCCGGTCGGCCAGGACGGCCAGCCGGTCGGCGGTGGCGGTCGACGGCGAGGTCTCCACGGACAGCGGCACGGAGCGCAGATCGGCGCCCATGCGCTTCTCCGCGATGTCGCACAGCCGCTCCAGCTCGCCCGCCGTCAGGTACGTGGGTGTCCCGCCGCCGAACGCGGCGGCGGCGAAGCGCACCGGTTCCTCGTCGCCCAGGGCGTCCCGCACGGCCGACGCCTGCCGGTCCAGCGCGTCGAGGTAGCGGGTGGTGAGCTCGTCCGGCGCGCCGATCCGGGTGAAGAGGTTGCAGAAGCCGCAGCGGACCTCGCAGAAGGGTATGTGGAGATAGAGCGAGAGCGCGTCCTTGCGCTCACCCGCCCACAGCTCGCTCAGCGCGGGCCGCCCCTCGGGGTGCTCGGAGAGTCTGCTGTACGCCGTCTTGTGCGGATAGGCGTAGACGTAGCTCTGGTACGGGCGGACGGTGTGCAGGCCGGTCATCGTGCGGAGGCCCCCGGTTCCAGGAAGAAGTGCGCGTACGGAACGGTCCACACGGACTCGTGACCGAGCCGGTGACCGGTGTAGCCGTCGTCGCCGTACGCCGTGCCGTGGTCGGAGCAGACGATGGCGAAGGCGCGGCGGCGACTGCTCACGGCGGCGAAGAGGCGCCCGATGTGGGCGTCCACGTACTCCAGTGCGGCGGCGTGGGTGGCGCGGGTGTCGCCCGCGTCGCGGGTGGCACCCGGGCGGTGGAACCAGTTCGGCTGGTGCAGGGCCGACACGTTCACGAAGAGGAAGAGCCTCTGGCCGGCCGGGAGCTCTCCGACCACCTGCTCGGCGCGGGCCACCTGGGCCTCGAACGAGGTCGGCGAGGCGACACCGAACTCCGGCTCCCAGTGCGCCTCCTGGAACATTCCGGGCAGCACCGAGCCCAGTGGCGCCCGTTGGTTGAAGAACCCCACTCCGCCGATGCACACCGTTCGATAGCCGGTCCGCGCGAGGCCCGAGACCAGATCGGGCGTGTCGAAGACGTAGGTGCGCTCCGCCGTCGTCTCACTGCCGGCGAACCGTGCGGCGAACAGCCGGGGGTGCGGGCCGGGGGAGGCGGGGGTGGGCAGGAACCCGGCGAAGATCGCCTGGTGCGAGGCGAAGGTGAAGCTGCCCGGGGCGTGGCGCTTCTCCCACACGCCGCCCGGAAGATGCCGGGCCAGATGCGGGATGCGCCCGGCGGCGGCGAGCTCCGCCGCCACGTCGTACCGCAGGGTGTCCAGGGTGACGAGCAGCAGATCGTGGCTGCCCACGACCTCGCTCATGTCGGGACCGGTGGCGGCCATGACGCCGGAGGGGGGTTCAGGACGGTGCGCTGACACGGTGGTTCCTTGATCGGTTCAGTACGGCGGCGACCTGCGCCGCGTAGGTGTCCAGGCCCTCGGCGCCGCTGCCCGGCAGACCGGTCAGCCGCGGCAGCAGATCACCGAAGGCGTTGACCTCGCCGACGGCGAAACGCCGCCAGCCGGTCGCGGGCAGCAGATCGACGCCCACGCACAGCGTGTCCGGGAAGGCGGCGGCGGCCTGCTCGCACACGGCCAGCGCCCCGGCCCAGCTGCCGCCCGCCGCCGCGACGGCGGCCCGCACCTCGTCCAGATCGCCGCGGGCGCCGCCGAGATGCAGATTGGTCATGGGGGAGCGGCTGGTGCGGACGACGGCATGGGTGGCGCGGCCGTCGACCACCACGACGCGCAGATCCGCGACCCGGCCCCGCTGCGAGGCCTTCGGCAGCCACCGTTCGACGTGCAGACCGTCCGGCGCGAGCGCGTCGACGATCGCCGCGACCTCGCGCTCCGTCGTGCAGCGGCGTACCCGGAGGGAGTTGTAGAGGCGGCCGGCCGGGTCGCGCTCGACCGAGGTGGTCGCCCGGACCCGGCCGGGGCCGGCCGTCTCCAGGGCCATCACCCCGGACGCGGAGGACCCGTGCGCGGGCTTCACGAACACGCGCGGCATGCGGTGGTCCGCCATCAGCTCACGCACATCGGCCCAGTCCCGCACGGCGGGCGCGGCCGGTCCCGATGTGGGCGATGCGGGAACGGGGACGCCCGCCGCGGCCAGGACACCGTGGCACAGCCGCTTGTCGAACAGCACCGCGATGTCGCCGGGGCCGTCCAGCAGGACGGCGCCCGCGGCCGTCGCCGCCCGGGCCACCTCTCGTACGGCGGAGGTGAAGCGTGCGTACCAGAGGGCCGAGCCCTCCACCCGGGTCGGGTCGTCGACATCGCGCAGCAGCCGCTCGACCTCGGCGTCCTCGCCAGGCGACTCGACACGCACGGTCTCCCCGGCCCGGAAGACCGCGTCGCCCTTCAGGACGTCGAGCCACGACACCGTACGGGCCGGCGGCAGCCCGGCGGCCCGCACCGCGTCCTGGAAGAGGCCGACCCGGCGGTTGCCGGGATTGCCGACGACCACCAGGCGCGGCGCGCTACTCGCTGACCGCGACATAACGGGGCTCGTCGTCCTCGGGATCCCAGTAGTCCGCCTCGTCGAGGTCCACGTGGACGCCCTCGCGGGCACACAGCTCACGGGCGCGCGCCATCACCGGATCGGTGAGGTAGTGGTGGTGCAGGTCGAGCGAGGTCAGATGGGTGAGCGGCTGACCGTCGAGCAGGGCCAGGGCGCCCGTGTCGCTGAGCGTTCCCATGGCGAGCGAGAGCGACTCCAACTGCGCGACGACCGGCGCGGACGCCACTGCCGCGGCGATCTCGTCCTGGATCTCGCTGTTCTGGAGGCCGAGATGGCGCAGCCGGGGAAAGCCGCCGCCCGCGAGGAGCGGCCTCATGTCCTCCACGGTGGCGTCACCGCCGTACCACGAGGCACCGAACCAGAGCTCCAGCCGCTCCAGCGCGGGCAGTTCGCTCGCGCCGACCGCGCGGACGACGGGCCCGGGCAGACCTCCGGACTCGAACCGCAGCGACTTCAGCGCCTGATGGCGCACCGGGCGCAGCCGCAGTCTCCCCAGCGTGTGGTCCGCCTCCCCGCCGCCGCGCACCACCAGCTCCTCCAGGTGGGGGAACGCATCGATCAGCGCGGTGACGTCCGACATCTCCAGCCAGGACACCTCGCACTCCTCGCCGACGACATCGGCCAGGAACAGCCCGCGCAACGCCGGGAAGCGGCTCGCGTCCGCGCTGATCAGCTCCGCCACCGGAGCGAAGGAGCCGTAGTCCTCGACCCACCAGGGGCCGATCAGCAGCGCACGGACCCCGGCCGGGTCGACGGAGTCCAGGAAACGCCGCCAGACCCCGGGGAAGGCCGGCTCCTCCCAGGCACAGTCCAGCCGCCAGGCCACGGAGTCCGCCGCGGGCAGGGACGCCGCGGACACATCGTCCGCCGCCGGCGGCAGGGTGAAGACCGGCAGGCCGTGGAAGGTGCCGGGGTGCTCGATGTCCGTCATCGCGCTCTCACTCCGACACCGTGACGTAGCGGCCCGCGGCCCCGCGGTCGCCCCACGGCTTGCAGCGGTCCGACAGGTCCACCCGCACCCCGTGCGGCTCCAGCGACTCCGCGACCCGGCGCTCCATCGGCTCGGTCAGGAAGTGGTGGTGCAGATCGAGGACATCGAGATGCGTCAGCGGCTGGCCCTCCAGCAGTGCCGCCGCACCCTCGTCGCCGAGCGTGCCGCAGGACAGGTCGAGGGTGCGCAGCCGGGCCACGAGCGGCGCCGATGCGACGGCGGTCGCGATCTCGTTCTCCACCTCGCTGTTGCGCAGACCGAGATGGTGCAGAGCCGGAAAACGCGTCCCCGACAGCAGCGGTGCGAGATGCGTGACATCGGTGTCGCCCCCGTAGGCGGAGACGCCGAGCCACAGGTCGAGGCGCTCCAGCGCGGGCAGTTCACTGTCGAGAACCCCGCGCACCACCTCCACCGGCAGTCCGCCCGTCTCGACGGTGAGCGCACGCAGCCGCTCGTGCTCGGTGGCCGGGAAGACGAGCCCGCTCCCGCCGCGCACCCCCAGCTCCAGCAGCGCCGGGAAAGCGGTGAGGAGTGCGGTGACATCGCTCTGCTGGATCCACGAGATCTCCGCCTCCTCCATCGTCAGGTCGCCGACGAACACCGCCTCCAGCGACGTCAGCCGCTCGGCGGCGGCGATCACGAGACCGATCGGGTACGACGAGTCCTCCTCGTACGACTCGCCCCACTGCCCGATGATCAGCGCACGGACGCCGGCCGGGTCCACCTCCTCCAGAAAGGCGGTGAACTCCTGCTCCCAGGTGCGGTCCTCGTCCTCGTACGGCTCGACGAAGACGCGCCAGGCCACCGCGTCGGCGGCGGGCCGGGGGCCGTCCTCCGTCCCGGTCTGGAAATCGACGGCCGGAAGGCCGAGCAACTCGTGCAGGTGGTGCACACCGGACATGGCCCTGAGCTCCTGATGACGGCGACGGGTTGATGTCCGCAAGGTCTATCAAGTCCCACTGACAACGCGGCGACCGGGCTCCGCCGACGGCGCGCACCGGCCGGTTGTCAGACCCCCGCCGTAGCGTTTTCCGTGTGGCCGGCACAGCGGGTGCCGGTGCGGAGGGGAGACGTCTGTGTACCGGCAGGGCGACGTACTGATCATGGCGCTGGAGGAGTCCGCGGTGCCCGCGAACCTCCTGGAGGCACCGGGCGAACTGCGCGACGGGCGCGGCCGGCTGGTCCTCGCGCTCGGCGAGGTCACCGGACACGCGCACGCGGTGCCGGGCCCGGGCCGGCTGATCCGGGAGGGCGGGGTGTTCGGTCCCATGCTGCTCCATCTCCCCGACGGGGGCCGCGTCGTCCACGAGGAGCACGCGGTGATCTCGCTGCCGAAGGGCTGGTTCCGGGTGGTGCGCCAGCGCGAGTACGCACCGGGCGCGGTCCGCATCGTCGCGGACTGAGCCGAAGCGGGAACACCCGCGGGCGCACCGGGCGTCCCGAACGCGGCATACAGAAGCGACGCGCATACGCGTGGAAGCACAGCAACTCAGGAACAGGGGACGGGGAAACCGATGCAGTACGTGGACTCATGGCGGGCCGTGGCGGCGGCGACCGGTGCGGCGGACCGGGCCGCGGCCGAGGACGGGGTGCGGCTCGCCTACCGCAGCGCCGGTCTGGCCGAGCCGGAGGAGTTCGTCTGGGCCGATTCGCCCAGGGCCGCCGTCGAGGCGGTGGGGAAGCTGACCGACCCGGGGCGCTCGGTGCGTGAGGACGTACGGACCCGGCCCTGGGCGGAGGAACGGCGCCGGATGTACGACGAGTTGGGTCCGGCCGGCTGGTCCGCGCTGTGGTCCGCCACCGGGGCCCAGCTCTGGGAGACCACGTCCGCGCTCGCCGACCGGATACGGGCCGGTGTCGTGGCCGGTCTCGCCGTGCAGCCCGAGGACGAGTCGGCTGTCCGGCTGGTGCTGCTCGACGCGGTCCTGGGCCAGCACGACGCGGCCTGGCTCGCCGCGTTCGACGGCCGGGGCGACCGGCTCGACGGCCTCGCGGCAGTGGCGAGGAACGCGGGCTGGTGGTGGCCCTACGAGCGCACCGTGGTCATCAGTGAACGCCCCGAGGCGCTCCACCGCGACGAGGCGGGCCGGCTCGACTGCGGCGAGGGGCCCGCGCTCGCCTACCGCGACGGCTTCGTGCTGTACGCCTGGCGCGGCATGCCCGTCCCCGCAGCGTTCCTCGCGGAGCTGGGCGCACTGACCCCCGAGCGCATCCGGGCCGAGGAGAACGCGGAACTGCGGCGCGTGATGCTGGAGTTCTACGGATACGACCGCTACCTCACCGAGTCCGGCGCCGAACCGGTCCACCGGGACGAGACGGGCATCCTCTGGCGGATATCGCTCGACGGTGACGAGGACGTGGCCATGGTCGAGGTGGTCAACTCCACTCCGGAGCCGGACGGGACCAGCCGCACGTACTGGCTGCGCGTGCCGCCGAGGACCCGGACCGCCAAGGAAGGCGTCGCGTGGACGTTCGGGCTCGACGGCGATTCCTACGCACCCCTGCGCCAGACCTGACCGGCGGCCAGGCTTCGGGAACGAGGGCTTCAGGGAAGGAGAGTGTCCGGGAAGGAGAGCGCCAAGGAAGGGGGGCTTGGGACGGGCCAGGGCTTCAGGCGGTCAGGGCCTCGTGGTCGATGCCCAGTTCACGGGCGAGCGCCTCCTCGGTCCACTCCAGCATCGTGGCCCGGGACAGCGGACCCGCGTACGACGTCATCTGCACCGCCAGACCGTCCAGCAGTGCGGTCAGCCGCCAGGCCACGGACATCGGGTCGTCGCACTGGAACTCGCCCGCGGCCGCGCCCTCCTCGATGACCTCGGCCAGCTCCGCCTTCCACTGCTGGTCGAGATCGCCCGCCACGTTGCGCAGGGCGGGGTCGCGGAGAGAGGCCGCCCAGCCCTCGATCCACAGCCGCCAGCCCTTGGCCTGGCCCGTCGGCGCGTACCAGCGCACGGCGGCGCGCAGTCGGCGGACCGCCGTGGTGCGGCGGCTCAACAGCTTGCGCAGATGGGCGAGATCGGCCTCGGCGGCGTGCGCGAAGGCGGCGGCCACGAGCTTCTCCTTGGTGGAGAAGTGGTAGAGCACCAGGGCGTTGCTGACCCCGAGCACGGACGCGACGTCGGCGATCCGTACCGCGGCGACACCCCGCACCTCGATCTGCTCGACGGCAGCGCGCAGCAACTCCTCGCGCCGCTCGGCCACTCCCAACCGCACCCTTGCCACGGCTTCACCCTAACCAATGCCCGTTCCCGGGCAGGCCGGGGGCGGGCACGCTACCGACTCCGCACCCTTCCCGCGACCGGGCCGGGGCGGTGCGGTGTCGCGGGTGACCGGAACGGAAACGCAACTCGCCGGTCACCCGGGGCCGGAGGACCAGGCAGTCGGGCGGGGCGAAGCGACGCGGCGGCACAGACGGTCAGCGGTACCAGCCGAACCGCTCGGCCATCACCGGCAGCCGGTCGGCGACGACGGCGTGCGCCGCCGCGCGCGGCGTGCAGCCGTCCGCGGCGGCGCGGGCCAGCACGAGGTCGATGAGAGCGCGCATCGAGCGGCGGATGTGCGCGAAGGCCTCGTCCGCGTCCGCGCCGATATCGCCGAACAGGGTCCACCACCACCAGGCGTTGGTACCGGAGTTGACGACGACATCGGGCAGCACGGTGATCCCGCGCGCGGTGAGCCGTTCCTCGGCCTCCGGCAGGACCGGCATGTTCGCGGCCTCGACCACCCAGCGGGCCGTGATCCTGGCCTGGTTGGTGAGGTCGACGGCGTAGGAGACGGCCGCGGGGACGAGCACGTCCGCGTCCTGGGCCAGCCAGGCGTCGGCGGGCAGCTCCCGGTCGGTGTCGCGCAGCGCGGCGCGGTCCACCGTGCCGTAGGAGTCACGGGCGGCCAGGAGCGCCTCGACGTCGAGGCCGGCCGGATTGGCGATCGTGCCCTTGACGTCGGCGACGGCGACCACGCGCAGCCCGGCCCGGGACAGGAACCTGGCGGTGGCCCCGCCCATCGTGCCCACCCCCTGGACGGAGACCCGTGCGTCGCGGTGGGCGACGCCGGCCCTGTCCAGCGCGGCGAGCGCGGACTCGGCGACCCCGCAGCCGCCGGCCAGCTCGTCCAGGCCGATGCCGTCCACCTCGACGGCGAAGGCGTCGGCCAGCCGGCGCCGGGCCCCGGCCTCGTCGTCGAGCAGCGGATAGACCGCCTGGACCGTCGAGACGAGCCCGGCCTCGGCGGCGGCCCGGTCGACCAGGTCCTGGGTGAGCCCGAGGTCCTCGCCGGTGGTCCAGATGTTCTCCACGTACGGCCGCACCGCCCGCAGGTAGCGCACCAGGATGCCGTACGCCGCCGGGTCGCGGGGGTCGCAGTCGATGCCGCCCTTGGCACCGCCGAGCGGTATGTAGCGGGCACCGGCCCCGTCCGCGTCGAAGTGGAGGGCTTCCTTCATGGTCATGCCGCGGGCCAGGCCGGCGACCTCGTCCAGCGTGCAGCCCGCCCGCATGCGCAGCCCGCCGCTGGCCACCCCGCGCACCAGCCGGTCGACGACGAGGTGTCCCTCGCGGCCCGTGACGTGGTCCGTCCAGGTCAGCGAGATCAGCGGGGCGGGCGGGGACACCGGCGTCGTCGTCATCGGGGGTACTCCTCGGTCACTGCGATCGGGGCGGGCCCGGGGCGGTGCCGTGGTGTCCGGGGGAGCGGACCCGCCGCCCCCGGTACCGGCTCGACGATCTCTTACTGAATGGCCATTCAGTATCCGGTGATGGCGGCACCCTGTCAACGAGGCCTTTCCCGCCGCACCGCTCCGCCGCCCGCAGCAGCCGGATCAGGGACGAGAGGGACGCCGGATGCGGAATCCTGGGGCCGCGTCGGACGTTGCATCCGGCATGACGGCATTCGACGCACAGCAGGAGTCGCTGCTACGGCTGCTCACCGAGGGGAACGGCGGCGTACTGGTCACGCTCAGGCGGGACGGCAGACCTCAGTTGTCCAACGTCACCCACTGGTACTACCCGCAGGAGCACATCGTCCGCGTCTCGGTCACCGAAGGCAGGGCGAAGACCCGGAACCTCCTCCGGGACCCGAGGGCGAGCTACCACGTGACCAGCGAGGACCGCTGGGCCTGGACGGTCGTGGACGGCAGGGCCGACCTCAGCCCGGTGGCCGCCGACCCCGACGACGCGACCGTCGAGGAGCTGATCACGCTCTACCGCGACGCCCAGGGCGAGCACCCCGACTGGGACGACTTCCGCGCAGCCATGGTCAGGGACCGGCGAATCGTCCTGCGGCTCCACGTCGAGCACGTGTACGGGCAGCCGCGTGGCTGACACGGCACTCCCGGGGCGGCGTCGTGGGCGCCATCCCGTTGGCCGCTCCGCTCTCGCACTGTCGTACCCGCTGTCCATAATGAGACGACACCGACTCCCTCAGGAGATCTTGTGACCGGCGCTGACTCCAAGCTTCCGCTCCGCACCCGGCTGCGTGCGCTGCGTCCCGCGGCCTTCGGGGCCGACCCGGGCGGAGCCCGTATGGAGCGCATCCGCCGTTCCCCCAACTTCGCCGACGGCGTCTTCCAGAACCCGGTGGGCGCCCGGACCAGACCGTCCGGATCCGCGCTGGAGTTCGCCAAGGTCTACTTCCGCAAGGAGGAGCGGGTCCTCAGGGCCCCGACCGGGACCGTGCCCGTGCACGCCACGACCCTCGCCGACCTGGCCCAGCCCCCCGCCTCCGGTCTGCGGATCACCTGGATGGGGCACTCCAGCGTGCTCGCCGAGATCGACGGCCGGCGGGTGCTCTTCGACCCGGTCTGGGGCGAGCGCTGTTCCCCCTTCGCCTTCGCAGGGCCCAAGCGGGTGCACCCGGCGCCGCTGCCCCTCGGCACGCTCGGCCCGGTCGACGTGGTCGTGATCTCGCACGACCACTACGACCACCTCGACCTGCCGACCATCCGCACCCTCGCGGACACGGCCACGGTCTTCGCGGTGCCGCTCGGCGTCGGCGCGCACCTGGAGCGCTGGGGCGTGCCGGCCGACCGGATCCACGAGCTCGACTGGAACGAGTCCACGACCGTCGCCGGGATCAGCCTCACCGCCACCCCCGCCCGGCACTTCTGCGGCCGCGGTCTGCGCAACCAGCAGCACACCCTCTGGGCGTCCTGGGCGGTCGCCGGGCCCGAGCACCGGATCTACCACAGCGGTGACACCGGCTATTTCCCCGGCTTCACGGAGATCGGCGCCGAGCACGGCCCCTTCGACGCGACCATGATCCAGATCGGCGCGTACAGCCAGTACTGGCCCAAGGACCGGACGGACAGCAAGCCGGAGCCGGGAGCGTGGCCGGACATTCACATGAGCCCCGACGAGGGGGTCCAGGCCCATCTCGACCTCCAGGGCGGCGACCCGTCGGCGGGCGTCATGCTGCCGATCCACTGGGGGACGTTCAACCTCGCCCTGCACCCGTGGGCCGAACCCGCCGAATGGTCGATGCGCGCCACCCAGGTCGCCGGAGTGACGATGGCGTCCCCGCGGCCGGGCCAGCCCTTCGAGCCCGCCGACCCGCCGGCCGTCGACCCCTGGTGGCGCGGCGTGGCGGCCGAGCCGGCCCCCGGATGGGGGAACTGGCCGCCGGTGCACGTCCAGCTTCCCGGCGGTACGGAGACCGTCGCGGCGCCCGGCCTCGACCACGACCGGGCCGCCCGGGCCTGACCGCCCGGGGCCCGCGGCCGGATACCGTCCCCGCCCCGCGGGTGCGGACGCCCGGCCGGCCCACGGGGTGGATCGGCACTCGAACGGCGGTACGCTGCGCGCAGATGCTCACTTCCCCGGGGAGCGACCATGCTGCGGGTGCACTTCACGTCCGAGGACCTGGCACGGGTCCGGGTGGCTCCCGGACCGGACTTCCTCTGGGAGATCAGCAACAGCGTGCAGACCCTGCAACGGCGCGACGGCGAGCGCGTGTTCGGCGCCTGGCGCCGCTGGGTGCGGCCGAGGCTCTCCGACGGCCCCCGGCTGCTGTCCTCGTTACTGCCCCCGCGCGGCTACTCGCCGGACTTCCTCACCCCCACGTCCGGCGACCGCGCCACGCTGCACGCGGCCGTGGACACCCTCCTGAGCACCCCGCGCCCACGGCTGCGCACCGATCTCGCGCACCTGGCCTCCTCGCTCCAGCCACCCGGCTGGGTCCGCTCGTTGGCCGGTGGTGACGCCGACGCCCTGCAGCGGCTCGGCGGAGCCCTGCGTACGTACCAGCGCGAGGCCCTCGCACCGTACTGGCAGCGCGTCCACGCCCACGTCGACGCCGACCGGGCCGTCCGGCTGCACAGCCTCCTCGACGGCGGGACCGAGGGACTGCTGGCGGGCCTCGGGCCGCAGTTCCGCTGGCGGCCGCCCGTACTGGAAGTGACGTACCCCGTCGACCAGCAGCTGCGGCTGCGCGGCCGGGGTCTCGTGCTGCAGCCCTCGTTCTTCTGCTGGCCGACGCCGATCACCCTGGCCGACGGGGACCTGCCGCCCGTCCTCGTCTACCCCATCCACCACGCCCCGGACTGGGCCGTGCCGGCCCCCGCCGCCCCCGGGTCCCGTGACACCGAGGGCTCCGGTCCGCTGGGACCCCTGCTCGGACACACCCGCGCGGGCATCCTGCGCGCCACCCGCACCGGCTGCTCCACCGTCGAGGCGGCCAGGCTCCTGGACGTGACGCACCCCGCCGTCAGCCAGCACCTGAACGTGCTGCGGGCGGCGGGCCTGGTCGCCACCGTGCGCAGGGCCGGGCGGTCCTTCCACGTCGCCACCGCCGAAGGGCGCGCCCTGCTGGCCGCCGAGCAGCGAGGCCGCTGAGGGCGGCTTCCCCAACTCCGGTCGTAAGCCTGAACTTTCGGCGCTTGCCTCGTGTGCACGGCGACGACGACGCTGATCCCTGACGTACCGCACGGCCGAGCGCTTCCCCGAAGCCGGAAGCCGTTTCTGCCCGCAAGGCACCCCCCACCCTCGTCAGGAGCCTTCATGCGCAAGAGACTTGTCTCCACCGCGATCGCCGTCGCCGCCGTCGGGGCCCTCCTCCAGCCGACCCTGGCCCAGGCATCGGCCGCACCCCGTGTCCCGTCCGTCTCCGTGCTCGCCGGCGGTTCGAAAGCCGGCACGGCCGTCGTCAGCGGGCACAACAGGCCCGGCACACGGCTGCAGGTCGACGCCGGACGCACGCAGAGCGCCCACTGGTTGCAGATCGACTACCAGGTCCAGGAGACCGGCTACTGGTGCGGTCCGGCCGCCACCCGCATCGCGCTCTCCGCCCGGATGGCCCCGCCCAGCCAGGGCGATCTGGCCTGGCAGCTCGGCACCACCGAGGCGGGCACCGACCACATCGGCCAGGTCACCGGCGTGCTCAACGCCAACCTCGGCGGGGGCTGGTACGAGACCAAGGAAATGCCGAACGACCCGCCCACCCAGGCCCAGCGGGACCTGCTCTGGTACGACATCGTCTTCGACATCGACCGCAACTACCCGCTGGTGACCAACATCGTGGCCCCGCCCGGCAACCAGCCCCCCGGCTATCCGTCGGACCAGACGATCTACCACTACTTCACCGTCTTCGGCTACGACGAGGTGGACCGCACCGTCCTCATCGCCGACCCCGCGTCCTTCAGCGGCAACCAGATCTACTGGATCTCGTTCGACCAGCTTGCCACGCTGATCCCGCCGAAGGGCTATTCGGCATGAGCGGTGAGGAGCGGCCGCCCGGCCGCAGAAGCGTCATCAGGGCGGTGGGCGGTATCTCCGCGGCGCTGGCGCTCGGCGCCGGGAACGTCCTCGCCACCGCCCCGGCGGCCCGTGCAGCCGGAGACGGCTTCGGGCTGCGCATCGTGGAACGCGGCGAGAGCGACCCCCGGATGTGGTGGTACCGGTTCGCGACCGACGCGATCGGCTGGAACCCCGCGGTGAACGTCCTGCTTCCCGACGGCTACCACACCGGCGGACGCCGCTACCCGGTGCTCTACCTGCTGCACGGCGGCGGCACGGACCAGGACTTCATCACGTTCGACCGGGCGGGCGTCCGGGAGTGGACGGCCGGCAGGCCGGTCATCGTCGTGATGCCGGACGGCGGACACGCGGGCTGGTACTCCAACCCGGTCAGCTCGAACGCCGGCCCCAGGAACTGGGAGACCTTCCACATCGCCCAGCTGCTGCCCTGGATCGACGCCAACTTCCGTACCTACGCCGAGTACGACGGGCGGGCCGTCGCCGGATTCTCGATGGGCGGCTTCGGGGCGCTGAAGTACGCGGCCAAGTACTACGGCCACTTCGCCTCGGTGAGCGCCCACTCAGGACCGGCCAGCCTGCGCCGGGACGCGGGACTGGTCACGCACTGGGCCAACGCCTCGTCGGCGGCCGTCGAACTGGCCGGCGGCACGGTCTACGGCGTTCCGCTGTGGGACGAGGCCAGGGTCGGCGCGGACAACCCGGTGGAGCGGATCGAGAGCTACCGGAACAAGCGGGTCTTCCTGGTCGCGGGCACCAGCCCCGATCCCGTCAACTGGTTCGACCAGGTCAACGAGAACCAGGTGCTCGCCGGCCAGCGGGAGTTCCGCGCCCGCCTCGGTGACGCGGGCATCGCCCACGAGTGGTACGAGGAGCCCGGCGGACACCTCTTCCGCGTCCCCCTGTTCCTCCGCGACCTCGACGGCATCATCGCCCGGCTCCGCAAGGCGTAGCGCACCCGGCACCCACGGCAAGCCCCCTCGACGGCGGTCGAGGGGGCTTGCCGTGTCGTGTGCGGGACACCGTCCAACCGCCCGGCGTAATCGGGCTCTTGTGCGAGAGGTCATACCAGAGCGGGACGGATGGTGGGCAAGTTCCACAACTCCACGTCGCACCCTCGCAGTGGGCGACTACCGTGTGTGCCCGGTGATCAACGGTGGGCTCATATTTTCCGAGCCTGCCCGGCCGATGACCCGAGAATGACCGACCACCGTAGGTGTCACCACATGAATGCCGATTCCTGGTGCCCCACGTACCGAGGACGCTGATGTCTCAACTTCGCGCACCCGACGCGCGACCGGAACGACGAGAGGGCGGGCGGCACGGCCGACCGGGTCCCCGTTCCCACTCGGCCGCGGCCAGACCGCGCGCTGCCCGGCCGTCCCCCGAGGCGCGTATACGCCCCCAACTCCTGCGCACCGCAGTGCTGCCGGCCGTCGCCGTCGCCCTGGCCGGCGCCGCTGCCGTCATCTTCACCGCCCGGGCCGGCACCGTCCGGCCGTCCACGGAGCTCTGGGTGGCGCTCGGCTCCGCCGGCGCGCTCGCGATCGCCGCGATGGCCGCCGCCTTCCTGGCGGCCAACCGGGTCGCCACCACCGTCCTCGGCCGCTGTCTGGCCCTGCGCCGGGTCAGTGCGCAGGGCCAGGCCGATCTGCAACGGGTGGTGGAACAGCTCCGCAACGGCGAACCCGTGCCCGCGCGGCGTCCCCCGCAGCCCGTGGCACCCGGCAGCGACGGCTTCGAACTGCTGGCCCAGGAACTCGGACGCCAGCAGGAGAGCGCTGTCGCCGCCGTCGTCCAGGCTGCCCGGCTCACCGAGCACACCGGCGAGGACCAGAAGGTCGAGGTCTTCGTCAATCTCGCCCGCCGCCTCCAGTCCCTGGTGCACCGGGAGATCCAGCTGCTCGACGAGCTGGAGCACCAGGTCGAGGACCCCGATCTGCTCAAGGGCCTCTTCCACGTCGACCACCTGGCCACGCGCATCCGCCGGCACGCGGAGAATCTCGCCGTCCTCGGCGGCGCCGTCTCCCGGCGGCAGTGGAGCAACCCGGTCACGATGACCGAGGTGCTGCGCTCGGCCATCGCCGAGGTCGAGCAGTACCCGCGGGTCAAGCTCGTGCCCCCGATCGACGGCACGCTCCGCGGGCACGCCGTGGCCGACGTGATCCACCTCCTCGCCGAACTGGTCGAGAACGCCACCGTGTTCTCCGCCCCGCACACCCAGGTCCTGCTCCGGGCCCAGCGCGTCACCGCGGGCCTCGCCCTGGAGGTGGAGGACCGCGGCCTCGGCCTGCCGGGCGACGAGCAGAAGCGGATGAACGCCCTGCTCGCCGATCCCGACCAGGTCAATGTCGCCCGGCTCCTCCAGGACGGCCGGATCGGTCTGTTCGTCGTGGCCTCGCTGGCCCGCAGGCACGGCATCGCCGTACGGCTGCAGAGCAACATCTACGGCGGCACCCAGGCGGTCCTCGTCCTCCCGCAGTCCCTGCTCGGGGCCGACGAGGACGCATCCGGCGAGGCCGGCGGCGCCCCGGTCCCGCCACTCGGCCCCGCGCACCGCCCGGCGCCCCAGGACGACACCGCCGACCGGCGCGTCCCGGCCCCGGAACCCGGCCCCGCTCCCGAACCGGAGCGCCGCGCCTACGTACCGAACCAGCAGCTCCGGATGCACCGGCCGGGGCAGCAGACACCGCGTCAGGGCGAGGGCCCCCCGCTTCCGCTGCGTGCCGAGCGCCTCGACCGGCCCGGACCGGCCGATACCCGCCCCGGCATCCGCGCCGTGGACGACGCGGTACCGGCCCTGCCCCAGGAGACCGGGGTCGTGCGCGGCACGATGGGCCGCCCCCAGCTTCCCCGGCGGGCCAACCAGGAGCACCTGGTCCCGCAGCTCAGGGAGGCTCCCGCGCCACGCAGCGAGGAGGAGCCGACCCTGCACGACCCGGGTCTGGTGGCGGCCTTCCGGCGGGGCATCGACCTCGCCGAGGCGCGGGCCGAGACGGAGGACGAGCCCGGTGCGGACGACGTCCCCGGATTCGCGGTCCAGGACCCCGCGCCGGACACCCGGCACCCCCTGGACCCGCTGCCGGTACGCGGCGCCGCACCCGTGGAACTCCTCGGCGCCGGCGCGTTCCACAGCGACCAGGAACCACTCGAAGCCAACGTGAACACCACCAAGGAGTAGATGCACCATGGCGACCGATATGCCGTCCGGTCAGGTCTCGGACCTCGACTGGCTGCTGAGCGGCCTGGTACAGCGCGTGCCCTACACGCGCAGCGCGGTCCTGCTCTCCGCCGACGGGCTGGTGAAATCCCTCCACGGCATGGACGCCGACAGCGCCGACCACATGGCGGCGCTGGCCGCCGGCCTGTACTCGCTGGGCCGCAGCGCCGGCGCCCGCTTCGGCGACAACGGAGAGGTCCGCCAGGTGGTGGTGGAACTCGACTCGACGCTCCTCTTCGTCACCACGGCCGGCTCCGGCACCTGTCTGGCGGTACTCGCCGGGCGGAACGCCGACGCCGCCGTGCTCGGCTACGAGATGACCATGCTGGTCAAGAGCGTCCGGCCGTATCTCATGACACCGACGAGACAAGCGGCCGGGGTGCCGGGCGCCACGGGGCTGTGACCGTGCCGGCCACGCAGGACGGGCCGTTGCTCGACGATGCGGCAGGCCGCCTCATCCGCCCGTACACCGTGAGCAACGGGCGGACCCGTCCCACGACCGTGCTCGATCTGCTCTCCCTCGTGATGGCCACCGGGGCCATCCCGCAGACCCATCTCGGGCCCGAGCACTCGGTGGCGCTCGGGCTGTGCGGCGGCCCCACATCGGTGGCCGAGATCGCCGCGCATCTGCGGCTGCCCGCGGTCGTCACCAAGGTCCTGCTCTCGGATCTGGTCGACTGCGGCGCCGTGACCGCGCACCCGCCCGCCTTCCATGACATGCCCACCGACCGATCCCTGCTGGAGGCAGTGCTCGATGGCTTACGACGACAGCTCTGACGGTTTCGACGGCTCCGCCCCGTACGCGGGGACCGCGAGCCCCGGACCCGTCGGCTACGCGGACGGCCCGGGAGACGGACGGTATGCCGACCATGCGCACCATTCGGACAGCGGTGGGTACGCGGCCCCGCCGGCCGGCGGGGGATACGCGGACAGCACCGGCACGTTCGGGTACGCGCAGGCCCCGGGCAGCCCCGAGGGCTTTCCCGTCGCACTCAAGGTGCTGGTGGCGGGCGGCTTCGGGGTCGGCAAGACGACGTTCGTCGGTGCGGTCAGCGAGATCGCCCCGCTGAGCACGGAGGAACTGCTGACCCAGGTCAGCGCGGCGACCGACAGCCTGGAGGGCATCGAGTCCAAGACCTCCACCACGGTGGCGATGGACTTCGGCCGCATCACACTGGACGAGCAGCACGTGCTCTATCTGTTCGGCACCCCCGGACAGGAGCGCTTCTGGTTCATGTGGGACGAGCTCTCGCAGGGCGCGCTCGGCGCGGTGGTGATCGCGGACACCCGACGGCTGGAGGAGTGCTTCGCGGCCGTCGACTTCTTCGAGCGGCGCGGCATCGGGTTCATCGTCGCGGTCAACGAGTTCGACGGCGCCTTCCGCTACGGCCCCGACGAGGTGCGGGCGGCCCTGGACCTGGCGCCGGAGGTGCCGGTCGTCCTCTGCGACGCCCGTATCGCCAGCTCGGGCACCGGCGCGCTGGTCACCCTGGTCCAGCACCTCATCAACGCCACCACCGAACCGGCCCCGCTCTCCGGCCACGGAAGCTACGGAGCCCGTCCGTGACGACCTCGCACACCCTCGGGCGGCTGCTGCTGACCCCCGTCGACAGCGACGCCCGGGTCCGCACCCAGCGGCTGCGCAGCCTCGGCCTGGGGGAGCGGCCCGACGCCTCGTTCGACAACTTCGACGCCTTCGCCGACCGGGTGGCCGAAGTGACCGAGGTGCCCTTCTCGATGGTCAACTTCATCGACGGGAACCGCCAGTTCTACGCCGGGCTGCACACCCCGGCGGGCACCCGCAAGGGTTCCGACCTGGGGGCCGCGGCGGCGGGCAGCGGCCGGGGCGGGCGGTATGTGGCGCTCGACCACGGCTACTGCCCGCACGTCGTCGTCCGGCGCAAGGCGCTGGTCCTGGAGGACGTCTGCGACTATCCCCGCTTCGCCGGGAACCCGGTCGTCGACGACATAGGCATCCGCTCCTACCTCGGGGCGCCACTCATCGACCGCACGGGCATCGCCCTGGGCGCCGTCTGCGCCGTGGACATCGTGCCCCGCCCGTGGGGGCGGGCGGGGCTCGACACCATCAAGTCCCTGGCGCAGGAGCTCGTCGGGCACATCCACCGGCGGGAGGACAACATCCTCGGACTCTGAACCCGCCCCCCGAGCCCGCCTTCAGGCCTCGACCGTCCGCCCGTCCAGGAAGGTGAGCACCACCGCGTCGCCGTCCACCCGCACCCGCACGGCCGTGCGCAACGCCTCGGGACGGACCCGGTCGCGGGAGAGCACGACGAGCGAGACATGCACGCTGCGGCCGCCCGGCCGGGGAGCGCTGCGCAGATACGGGATCGCCGAGTGCGGACCGTACGCGTTGGACTCGACGTCACGCGCCACGGCGGCCCCGTCCGGGCCCCCGTCCCATCCGTACAGCGCGACCACCGCGCTCGTCAGCCCCTCGGCCGTGCGCGCGAGCGCCCAGTCGGGTCCGGACGAGGCGAACGGGCTCTCCGTGTGCGCGACCGCGTGGCCGCCCTCCCGGACCACCGCACCCTCGGGCGCCTCGACCCGGTGCACCCGCACCTCCCAAGGGCCGTGCAGCACACTCGTCGTCGCGATCCGGTACGCACGGTCGTCACCGGGCAGCCGCGCGGCCGACCAGGAGGCGGCGACGCGGTCCTCGCAGCGCAGCGGATGGATCCGGCGGCGCCGGGACGGGGTGCCGTCCGGGGCGAGCAGCGCCAGGTGCCCGTCGATGGTCCTGGCCAGGGCGTGCGGGGCGGACTCCGGTGCCGTGGCCGTCGTGTACGCGAGCTTCGCGTAGTGCGGATCGTCCTCGCCCGCGCCCAGGTCCGGATCGGTGCCGGCCTCGATGTCCGCCGCGCCGGGCGCAGGCGGGTTGTGGTCGCTGCCGTGGTTGACCAGCCGGACGATGCCGTCGTGCCGGGTGCCGTGCAGCAGCCAGCCGGGCGCGGGGAGGGCGGTGTAGGTGTCCGACTCCTCGACGGGCAGCGGGAGTTCCCGCGCGGTCCACACCTCGTGGTCGGCGGGGAGCAGCAGCCCGAGGAAGCCCTTGCTCGCCCAGTACGGTGACGCCGGACCTGAGTAGGGCTGGGTGGACGGCAGGAAGGTGTCGTACCAGCCGAGGGGCAGCAGCCCCCGCTCGTCCGGCACCCCGCGCTCCACGAAGTGCCGCAGCGTGCCCGAGGCGAGCCGGCGGGTCAGGCCGGGGGCGAGCGGGGTGCAGCCGGCCAGGGCGCCCATCCAGACCGGGGCCAGCGCGGCGAACCGGTAGGAGAGGGAACGGCCCTGGTGGACCGGGGAGCCGTCGGCCCCGAAGAAGTACGGATAGTCCTCCAGGAACCGGCCGAGGCGCTGCCGGTAGGCCGCGGCCCGGCCGCCGTCGCCGCCGGGACCGGCGATCCGCGCCCACAGCAGCGGGTACAGGTGCATGGCCCAGCCGATGTAGTAGTCGAAGTTGCGGCCGTCCCCGTCGGTGTACCAGCCGTCACCGACGTACCAGTCCTCGATCCTGTCCAGCCCCTCCTCGATGTCGGACGCACGGTACGGAGCGCCGACCGAGGCGAGGAACTGCTCGGACACCACCTGGAAGAGCCGCCAGTTGTTGTCCCAGGTGCGGCCGCCGACGAAACCGGAGAACCAGTCGACGACCCGCTCCTGCACCCCGGCGTCCAGCCGGTCCCAGATCCACGGCCGGGTCTCGTGCAGCGCGACCGCGACCGACGCCGCCTCCACCATCTGCTGGGAACAGTCCGTCAGCCGCGGCCACGCCTCCCCGCTCGACGGGTCGGTCCCGGCCGCGAGCCCGGCGGCGTACCGCTCGGTCAGGGCGGGGTCGACCGCCCCGCCCGCGCCCGCGATGCGGCAGGCGGCGAGCAGGAACGACCGGGCGAACCCCTCCAGACCGTCGGAGACGACACCCGACCAGCTGCCGCGCCCCGGCAGCCGGTACTGCGCGAACCCGGGGGTCGCGTACGGCGTCAGCGCGTCCAGCATCCGGTCGGCGGTCGCCTCCCAGTGCGCCCGGGTCCAGCCGGTGCGTGACGACAGGACCCGGTCGGTCGGCGGCAGGTGCAGATGCGGGGCGACGGACATGGTGGTGCTGCTCCTGGAGATCGGTATGCGGGGTGGTTACGGGACGAGTTCGGCGTGGTGCGTGTGGCCGCGGGAGCCGCCGACGGCGACGGTGAGGACGGGCCGGCGACCCGGGGTGAGGGTCACGGTGTCATCGGCCCGGTGCACCGACCGGACCCGGAAGGGGAGTCCGACCGAGACGACGCTCCCGGTCCGGCCCGGATCGGCGACCGCGACCGACACCCGCCCGCCCTGCCGCCGCACGAGGACCGACGCCGGACCGGAGGCGGTGATCCCGGCCGCCGAACCCGCGCCCCAGAAGTGCACCGCCGTCACACCGGACCTGCGGTCCTCCACGGCCTGCGCGGTGGCGTCATTGGCGACGATCCGGACCGGACGGGAGTGCGACCAGACCGCGGTGGCCGCCGCCGACGCGCCGGGCAGCAGCACATAGGCGTACCCCGCGCCGGTGGGGGAGACCCCGTGGTCCGTCCAGAGCGTGACATAGCGGCGGGTCACCGGTTCGGCGGAACCGCCGGTGTCCGCACCGGTATTGATCGCCCGCCAGGTGCCGGTGCGCTCCTCGCGCAGAGTGCGCAGCGCGGTTCCCCCGGGGAAGACGTAGCCGCCGACGCCGTCCAGATGGGCCCAGCCGGCCCGGGACGCGCGGACACCCCGGCCCAGGTCCACGGACTGCGGTACCCCGTCCACCAGCAGACGGTTGCGGCCGGCCGCGCCGAGGCTGCGGTTCTCGATCACCGTCTCGACCGCCCTGCCGTCGCTCGCGGAGATGCCCGCCCCGAGCGCGACCACGGCGTTGTCGAGGAGGAACCAGGATTTCCTGGCCCGCAGGCTGCTGCCCGGGGCGCCGATGAGCTCCATCGCGGCGGCCCCGTACCGGCCGTCCAGCACCGCACCGCCCGCCACCGCGTTCGCCGGGCGGTAGGTGGAGGTGCCGGCGCCCGTGCCGAGATCGGTGCGCGGACGGGGGTCGACCGTGGTGCCGGGCAGGCGGTACGGGTCCACGGTCGGCCAGAAGCCGTCGTTGAACTGGCCGAGGCCGTCGCCCTCGTAGAGGTACGTCATGCCGTCGCCGGTGTACCAGCCGTGCAGGTTCTCGCCGTTGCCCGCCTCGTAGGCCGAGATCCGCTCGGAGGACAGCGAAAGGGTGCAGGCCCAGCCGGGGCGGCGGTGCACCACGCGGTCCATGTCGGCGAAGACGAAGCTGCCGGTCGTGCGGGGTGCGGCAGGGACGGCCGCGTCGTTCATGGCTGCCTTCGCCAGGGCGAGTTGGGGGAGCGTGGCCAGGGAGGCGAAGGGGGTGGTGCGGTTACGGGTCAGCCAGCCCTTGGCCAGTGCCCGCCAGCGCTCCGCCCGGTCCGCCGGCGCGCCGGACGCCAGGAGCAGGATCGCCGCGACGGCCGCGGCACCGTCCCGGTGGTCGCCCGCCCGCTCCCGGGACACGGCACGCCCGCGCACCGCGTCCATCATCAGCCCGTCGAAGACCACCGGGGCGAAGCTCCGCTCCACGGCCTCGTACATCACCGACACGTCCGGGTCGTCGACCGCCCACGGTGATCCGGCGAGGAGCGAGAGCAGATACGCGGCGCCGCCGAGCAGCACTGTGCCGTACGAGCCGGTGTACGCGACCACGTCGTGCTGTACGAACGAGCCGTCCTCGTAGAACCCGTCACCCGAACTCGTATAGCGGAAAAGGCTGTTGCGCCCTGCGTCGCGTACGTCGGAGAGCGCGTCACGGGCGGACGCCACCTTGTCCGGGTCCCTGCCGAGCAGTCCCCGCAGCGCGACGATCACGGCCTTGTCGGTGCGGTTGGCGCCGGTCTCGGACAGGGTGGGGGAGTTGGTGCGGCGGTCCGCGTCCGGGCAGAAGCGGTCGACGACAGCGAGATAGTCCGCGAGATCGGCGGCGGGCAGCCGCTCGCGCAGCAGCACGCAGCAGTCCATCAGCGCACGGGGCGCACCGATCTCCCAGAACCACCAGTTGCCGCTCTCGCGGGCGTCCGGACGGTAGGCGGTGTCGTACGTGAACCGCAGGGCGGAGAGCAGCGCGTCGGCTGTCTCCGCGCTGCCGGAGAGGGATGTGCCGGGGGTGGCCCACGCGGTGGCGAGCGAGCGCAGCCGCGTGTAGCTCTGCCCGAAGTTCCCCGGATCGGTGACAGGGGCGAGATCGGCCCACAGCGCGGTGCGTCCGGGGCTGCGGTCCAGGGTGTTCCACAGCTCCTTCGCCACATCGTCCAGAGCGGTGACGGCGGCCGCGAAGTCCGGGTCCGACCGGTCGAACCCGCCCCCGGTGAGGAGGGTTTCGGCCCGGGCCAGCAGGCCATCGAAGTCGTCGTCGACGGTCCGTGCCGCGGCCGATGGCCCGGCGGCGTGCGCCGCGCCCGCCGTCAGCGCCCCGGAGACGCTGGCACCGCCCGCGGCGAGAAGGGTCCTTCTGCTCAGTTGCATGATGACTCCTCGTCCGCGGCCCTCAGCCGGTGAGCGTGCTGGGGTCGACGGGCGGCTGAGGCAGGTTCAGCGCCGCGAGCTCCGCCCGGCCGACGGCGTTCACCGGGAACGCCCAGGTGTTCACGAAGAACTCCGTGAGGTCGTAGCCGGCGACGCGGCTGGAGTAGGTGGCCAGCGCCCGGTACCGCTTCTCGTTCTCCGTGTAGTCCGACTGCGGGTTCTCCTCGCGCACCAGCTTGTGCAGCCGGGGCCAGAAGTCGTCCCCGAAGGCGAGCTCCAGCTGCCGCAGCGGCACCAGCTTCTCGTACGCGCCGAAGGACTTCTCGTACGTCAGCCCGGCCGTGCCGAACTTCGCCCGGGACGTCTGGAAGGCGGTGAGCCCGGTCGCCGGGTCGACGGTGAGGAGGTTGGACGGCTGGTCCAGGGTGCGCTGCGCGGCCAGCGAGTAGATGTTCACCGTGACCTCGGTGAGGCCGCCCGGCTTGTACGCCATCTGCTGATGCAGGTGGCCGAGTTCGTGGTAGAGCCCCCAGCCGCGCGTCCGCAGCCCCTCGACGGTGGTGGCCCGGTCCAGGTAGGCGCGGGGGAAGCCGTTGTAGCCGTGCGTGGCGTAGGCGCCGACACCGGTCGGCACCTTGCTGACCTCGGTGAAGTGGTACGGCCCCGCCTTGCGCCGGTGCACCGGCTTCGAGCCGTCGAGCCCGCTGATCCGGGCGTGCGAGTCGATGATCGTCTCGACGAGCCCGATCAGGGCGGCGTGGTCCTCGCCGCGGTACAGCAGCGCGCCCTCACGGGTCAGCGTCATGATCGTGTGCGGGCCGTGGAGCTCCACCCAGGGCGAGGCCGTCAGGGTGTCGAGCTGGTGCTGGTAGGCGGCCTCCGTGGTGCTGCCCAGGGTGAAGACCGGCATGGGCACGGTGCCGGAACGGAACAGCACACCGGCCCGCTCACCGTTTCCGGTGAGGGTCAGATAGACCGGGCCGCCGTGCGGGTCGGTCACGGTGTTGGCGCCCGCGGTGAGCGGGTAGCCGCGCGGCTCGGTGATCTCGCCGTAGTAGTCCCAGGCACCGATCCAGAGCGTGGGCACCAGGCCGTCGTGCGGCTGGACGGTGAGCGAGAGCGGGGCGCCCGCGGGGGCGTACAGGCCGGTCGGCTGGAACTCCGAGCCGCGCAGGGCCTGCGCCAGCCGCAGCCGCTCGGCCTCGGCGGCCGGACGGGCGGTGACGGTCAGCGAGACGGGGCGGACGGCGGGGCGGCGGCCGGTGGCGGCCCGTGCGGAGGTGGTGGTGGCACCGAGTGCGACCACCGCCCCGGCGCCTGCGGCGAGTACGGCGCGGCGGCCGACCGAGGGGGAAAGCGGGGCGGAGTGGCTGGGCTGACGCATGCGGAACTCTCCCTGCAGAAACGAATGAGGGGCGGAAGCGTGCGGAACGGGGTGAGGCGTGCCGTCAGCATGTAAGCGGTTGCTGTCGAGCCGCAAGGGAAGTCGAGAAGTTACTGTGATTTTCTATGGCCAACTGCGGACAGGCGGGAAGTAACCGGTCACATACGACTGGACCGGCCCGCCCGAGGAGCCACGGAATCGCGTACCACGATGTGGGTGCCGAGCCGCAGCGCGCCGCTGGTCGGCTCCCGCCAGTCGTCCTCGTCGCCGCCCGCGACGGCAAGACGCACCGCCTGCCGACCCATCTCCTCCAGCGGGATGTGGACCGTGGTCAGCCGGGGGCGCAGCTCCTGGGCGACCGGGATGTCGTCGTAGCCCACCAGCGAGATGTCCTTCGGCACCTGGACCCCGGCTTCCTCCAGGGCCTGCGCGGCGCCCGCGGCGACCATGTCGTTGGCCGCGAAGACGGCGGTGAACTCAGGCCCGTCCCGCAGGAGTTCCGCCATCTGCCGGTAGCCGAAGCCGCGGCTGAACGCGCCGGGCCTGACCAGCTCGGGGTCGGCGGGCAGCCCGCGCAGCTCCAGCGCCCGGCGATGGCCGGCGAGCCGTTCCCGGGTGGTGGAGAGCTTGGGCGGCCCGCCGAGGTACAGGATCCGCTCGTGGCCCTGCATCAGCAGGTGGTCGGTGATGGCGAAGGCGCCGCCCTCGTTGTCGTACTCGACCGCCGCCGTCGGTGCGCCCTCGCCCAGGGGAGGCCGGCCGCACAGCACCAGCTTGGAGCCGCCGGCGTCCAGCTCCCGGGCCCGGCGGGCGAGCTCCGTCGTGTAGCCGCGGTCGGCGATGGACCCGCCGACCACCACCACCGCGTCCGCCCTGCGCTCGTGCATCAGGTCGATGAAGGCCAGTTCGCGCTGCGGGTCGCCCTGGGTGCAGCAGACCAGGCAGAGCCGTCCGCCGAGCGCCGCCTCGCGCTCCACACCGCGGGCGATGTAGGCGTAGAACGGGTCGATGACCTCGTTGACGATGATGCCGACGGTGCGGTTGGAGACACCGGCCAGGGCGCGGGCGTGGGCGTTGACCACGTAGCCGAGCTCGCGCATGGCCGACTCGACGCGGTCCCGGGTCGCCTCCGCCACGGGGTAGTTGCGGTTCAGGACGCGGGAGACGGTGGCCGTCGAGACGCCTGCGCGCCGTGCCACGTCGGTGACCGTCGCCCGCCGCTGTCCGTCCGCGGCCGTGCTCTGCCGGCGCATCCGGCTCACCCCCTGGTGGCTGTTGTGTGACGCCGAGCCTAGAGCCTGCCGCGGGACGGCGTTCATGCGATCCTCCCCAGGTCGGCCCGGTGCACCGGATGGGCGAAGGGCTCGCCCCGCGCGTACCGCGCCAGCTCGTCGACCGCGAGCGCCCCGAGCCGGCCCACCTCGTTGCCCTGGGCGCCCGCGAGGTGCGGGGTGAGGAAGACGTTGGGCAGGTCCCACAGCGGATGACCGGCGGGCAGCGGCTCGGGCGACGTGACGTCCAGGACCGCGTCGAGCCGCCCGCTGACCAGGTGTCCGGTCAGTGCCTCGGTGTCCACGAGGGGGCCGCGTGCGGTGTTGACGAGCAGTGTGCCGGGGCGCATCAGCCCGATCCGCCGCGCGTCGATGATGCCCCGGGTCTCGGGGGTGTCCGGGGCATGGACGGTCACCACGTCGCTGGTGGCCACGAGGGTGTCCAGGTCCGTGCGCGTCACCCCGAGGAGCCCGGCCTCGGCATCGCTCACGTACGGGTCGTACAGCAGCACCTCCGCGTCCAGGACCCGCAGCAGTTCGATCACCCGGCGGCCGATCCGGGACGCGCCCACCACCCCGACGGTCAGCCCGTGCGTACCGAGCCAGTGCTGCCGGTCGAGATCGGCCCCGGTGCGGTGGGTGCGCCGGGTGCGGAAGAGGCCCGCCAGCGGGAACACCCGTTTCGCGCCCATGATGATCGCGGCCAGGGTGAACTCCGCCACCGGTACGGCGTTGGCCGCGGCCGCCGAGGAGACGGCGATCCCGCGGTCGAAGGCGGCCGGTGACAGAAACGTCTTCACCGTGCCGGCGGCATGGATCACGGCCCGCAGCTCCGGCGCCCGTGCCAGCAGGGCCGGGTCCACCCTCGGGCACCCCCAGCCGGTCAGCAGTACCTCCGCGCCGGCCAGCGCCCTCGCGGCGGCGGGGGAGTCGAACTCGCTGATCACGGACGGATCGAGGAGCTCGGCCGTCTCCTCCAGGCGGGCCCGGACCGGGGGTGGGAAGACGTCGTCCAGCAGTCCGGGGCTCATGACCAGGACCGTGCGCGGACGCCTTTCGGGCGGGGCCGCAGCATCGGTACCGGACCGAGCCGGCGCCTCTTCGGTGGTTCGCACCCTGCCTCCGGACAGTAATCGCGTTCTATGGAATGACCGGCACGCTAGGGAGCGCGACAGGCGACCGTCAAGCTCCACCACTCCACAACTGACCGTTTCTGGAGCATTTATGGGACTTCGCGGGTGTGGATTTCCTTCCCGGAGCGTCATGTAACAAAGACGTTCGACCGGATCTCTTGACGCTTGGGTTAACCGCTTACTAACTTGCGGCCGCAGAAGGCTCACCACGCGCCACCCAGCCGAACAGGACGCACCATGGCTGACACAGCACCCCCGCTGCCGCGGGAAAAGCGGCGAAAGCGGGTCGAAGAACCCGCCCCGCCGGCCGACCGGGCTCCGGTCGCCGCGCGCCGGCTGACGCTCGGGCAGCGGATCAAGCGCGACCGGGTGATGCTCCTGCTCACCCTGCCCGGGCTGCTCTACTTCGTCGTCTTCCACTACGTCCCGCTGCTCGGGTACGTGGTGGCGTTCCAGGACTACCAGCCGTACCTCGGATACATGCACAGCGTCTGGGTGGGGTTCGCCAACTTCTCCGCGGCGTTCGCCGAACCGGCCTTCTGGAGCGCGACGTTCAACACCCTGGAGATCGCCCTCGTCCAGCTGGTGTTCTTCTTCCCGGTCCCAGTCGCCCTGGCCCTGCTGCTCAACAGCATCGCCAGCGACCGCATCAGGCGCTTCGTGCAGAGCGTCGTCTACCTGCCGCACTTCATCGGCTGGGTCATCATCGTCTCGATCTTCCAGCAGATCCTGGGCGGCGCCGGGGTGCTGCCCAACGTCCTGGGCGGGCTGGGCCTGCCGCGCTACGACATGATGAGCGACCCCGATGCCTTCCCCTGGCTGCTGACCCTCCAGGTCGCCTGGAAGGACGCCGGCTGGGGCACGATCATCATCCTCGCCGCGCTCCTCAACATCGACCGGCAGCAGTACGAGGCCGCCGCGATCGACGGCGCGGGACCCAGGCGCCGCCTGTGGCACGTGACGCTGCCCGGCATCGCCCCCGTGCTCATCCTGCTGCTGATCCTCAACCTCGGGCAGATCCTCTCCGTCGGCTTTGAGCAGATCCTGCTCCAGCGCGACGCGGTCGGCCCGGACGCCGGCGAGGTGCTCGACACCTACGTCTACTACCACGGCATCAAGGACAACGACTGGGGTGTCGCCGCCGCCGTCGGACTCGTCAAGGCGGTCATCGGCACCGCACTCGTGCTGGGCGCGAACAAGCTCGCCCACCGACTCGGCCACGAAGGGGTGTACCGCGGTGCTGACCGCTGAGAAGACGCGCGCCAAGACCCGGAGCACCGCACCGGCGCCCCGCCCCGCCCCCGTACGCAAGTCCGACGGCCGCCCGCCGTGGATGGAGCGGCCGACCCGCATGGGCCAGACCGCCAAGGCGGTCGCCGTCGTGGTGGTCGTCCTGGCCGTGGCCTACCCGCTGATCGGCGTGATCGGCACGAGCTTCGCCTCGCAGACCGACATCATCAAGAGCTCCGGCCTCGTCCTGTGGCCCGGGCACCCCACCCTGGACGCCTACCGCACGATCTTCACCGGTGGCGTCGTCACCCGGGCGCTGCTCGTCTCCGTCGGCATCACCGTCCTCGGCACCCTCGCCAGCCTGCTCGTGACCGTCGGCATGGCGTACGGTCTCTCCCGCCGCGAGGTCACCGGCTCCCGCTTCATCCTGATGACCGCCCTGTTCACCATGCTGTTCAACGCGGGCATCATCCCGAACTTCCTGCTGGTCAAGGGACTCGGCCTGTACGACACCTACGCGGCGCTCGTCATGCCCACCCTGGTCAGCGCCTTCAACCTGGTCGTCCTGCGGTCGTTCTTCATGAACCTGCCGGAGGAGCTGTACGACGCGGCGAAGGTCGACGGCGCCGGTGACTTCCGCATCCTGGTGCGGATCGTCCTGCCGCTGTCCAAGGCCGTCCTCGCCGTGATCAGCCTCTTCTATGCGGTGACGTACTGGAACGCCTTCTTCAACTCGCTCCTGTATCTCAACGACTCCGAGAAGTGGCCGCTGCCGATGGTGCTGCGGACCTACGTCCTCCAGGGCCAGAGCCTGAACTCCGCCTCCGCGGGCGAGGTCCTCGCCCCGCAGCAGGCCGTGCAGATGGCCGTCCTCGTGATCGCCGTCGTCCCGATCCTCTGTGTCTACCCCTTCCTCCAGCGCTACTTCACCAAGGGCGTGCTCACGGGCGCCGTCAAGGGCTGAGCGCGGCCCCGCCCCCCCCACTCCTTCCTTCCCTCTCCCACATGCAAGGAGATTCAGGTGTCGAGCTCCACCCCCATCAATCGCAGAGCACTGTTCCGCATGGGTGCGGGCGTCGGTCTGGGACTGGCCGCCGCCCCACTGCTCGCCGCCTGCGGCGACGGCGGCACCACCGCCAAGGCCGAGGCCAAGAGCGCCTCGCTGCTCCCGGACACCGCGGTGCGCAACATCGGCGTCAAGCCCGACCTGGCCGGCACCGCCGCCGGTGTCCCGCAGGGCTTCTTCAGCTATCCGGCGAAGCCCCTGCGCGCCACCGCGAACACCCCGCTCAAGGGCGCGAAGCCGATCAGCGCGACGATGGAGACGTTCTCCCCGCCGCCGCCCTCGCGCGGCAGGAACGCCGCCTGGCAGGAGATCGAGAAGCTCCTCGGCGGCCAGGTGAACATCACCGCCGTGCCCGCGGACGACTACGGCACCAAGTTCTCCACGATGGTCGCCAGCGACAGCCTTCCGGACCTGTTCATGTACCCGGAGAGCGGCGGCGTCGACAACAAGGCGGCGTTCCTCCGGGCGAAGTGCGCCGATCTGACCCCGTACCTCGCGGGGGACAAGGTCAAGGACTACCCGAACCTCGCCGCGATCCCGAAGGGCGCGTGGCAGAGCGCGATCTTCGGCGGGAAGCTGTACGGCATCCCGATCGCCAGGACCGGTACCGGCGGCGCCGGCGTCTACCGGCACGACCTGTTCGAGGAGGTCGGTGTCACGAGCCTCGACCAGATCACGGACCTGGACCGGTTCGTGGAGGTCTGCAAGGAGCTGACCCGGCCCAAGAAGGACCAGTACGCGATCATCGCGGGCGCCACCAGCATGCTCGCCATGTCCGCGGGCGCGCCCAGCTTCTGGCGGCTCGACGAGAAGACCGGGAAGTTCACGGCCGACCTGGAGACCCCGGAGTACCGCAAGGCGGTGGAGACGGCCCGGCTGCTGTACAAGGCCGGCTGCTCCTACCCGGGCACCCTCCAGATGTCCGGGGCGCAGAAGGCCCAGTACACGGACATGTTCAAGAACGGCAAGGGAGCGTACGTCTACGACGGGATGCCCACCTATCTGGCACCCGGAGTCGGGTACATCGCCGCGATGAAGGCGATCGACAAGAAGTTCGACCCGCGCCCGTTCGTGCCGGTCGGCAAGGACGCCGTCGCCTGGATGGACAACGTCGCGCTCCAGAACACCCACATCACCAAGGCGTCCGGGGACCGCGTCAAGCAGATCCTGGCGTTCGCCGACTTCGCCGCCTCGCCGTTCGGCAGCCAGGAGTACACCCTCATCAACTACGGGGTCGAGGGCAAGGACTTCACCCGCGACGCCAAGGGCAACCCGGCGCTCACCAAGCAGGGCACCCAGGACGTCACCGTGCCCTGGAAGTTCGCGGCGTCGGCGGTCCCCGCGATCTTCAGCGCCGACTCCGAGCAGGGCGTGCGTCACGTGCACGACACGTTCACCAGGATGATCCCGATGATGGTGCCGGACCCGACGCTCCAGTACTCCTCGCCCACCTGGGACTCGAAGGGCTCCGGCAGCCTCAACACGCTGAAGGGCGACGCGCTCAAGGACATCATCTCCGGCCGCAAGCCCCTGTCGGCCTACGACCAGCTGGTCAAGGACTACCTGGCCAAGGGCGGCGAGCAGGCCCGCGGCGAGTTCGAGGAAGCCTTCCAGAAGGGGAAGAAGTGACCACACGACGCTCGGTCCTCGCACTCGGCGGGGCCGCGGTCGCCGCGGCCGTCGCCGTCCCCGCCCTCGGCTCGCCCGCCTCGGCGCGGCCGCACGGCTTCGACCCGAAGCCCGGCGCCAACGGCGTCGGCGACCCGCTGTTCCCGACGCTCGGCAACGGCGGCTACCAGGTCGTCCACTACGACCTGACCTTCGACTTCACCCCGGTGACGTACGACTTCACCGCGACCGTGAAGATCAACGCCAGGGCCACCCAGGACCTCTCGGCCTTCAACCTGGACACCGACGGCCACACCATCGACTCCGTCACCGTCGCCGGCCGCCCCGCCGGGTGGGAACTGACGCCCGGTCAGAGCGGCCAGGAGTTCACCGTCACGCCGGCCCGACCGCTCCACGACGGCCAGCCCTTCACCACCGAGATCCGCTACCGGGGCAACGGCAAGGCGACCCGGCTGGGCCTCACCGGCTGGAAGTTCGGCTCCGACGGCGGCTTCGCCTCGGCCGCCCAGTCCTCGCGGGCCGACACCTTCCTGCCGTGCAACGACACCCCGTCCGACAAGGCGACGTGGACCTTCCACATCAGCGCCCCCGAGGGCTTCGTCGCCACCGCCAACGGCGAACTGACCCACAGGTCCCCGCGCGCCGACGGCTCCACCGTCTGGCACTTCGCCCTCCGCGAGCGCATGGCGACCGAACTCATCGGCATCGCCGTCGTCAAGGGCACCTACCTCTACGGCAACAGTCACCGCGGCCTGCCCCTGCGGCACATCGTCCCGCAGGGCCAGGAGGAGAAGTACGCCCCGATCGTGGCGCGCACCGCCGACCATCTCGCCTGGCTGGAGGCGAAGTTCGGCCGCTACCCCTTCTCCGTCTACGGGCTCCACGTCTACGACGGCTACACCGACGCCCTGGAGAACCAGACCCTCTCGCTCTTCTCCACCAACTGGTTCAAACTCAACGCCGCCGGCCAGCCGGGCTACGAGACCACCATGGTGCACGAGCTGGTCCACCAGTGGTTCGGCGACTCCGTCACCCCGAACGACTGGCAGCAGGCCTGGCTCAACGAGGGCCCCGCCGTGTACTACGCCGGCCGGTACGGCGAGGAGCGCGGCTGGTCCGTCTTCGCCGACAAGATGAAGGCGACGTACGAGAAGCTCGACGCGGTCCGCGCCGCCGACGGTCCGCCCGGACTGCCCAAGGCGCTCGGCGGCACGAACATCTACGACGGCGGCGCGCTCGTCCTGTACGCCCTCGGCCAGCGGATCGGCGACCGGGCCTTCGACCGGGTCATGCGCGAGTGGGTGAAGCGGTTCAAGGACTCCACCTACACCAGCGAGGCCTTCATCCGGCACACCGTCGACGTCACCGGCGACCGGACCGTCGACCCGTTCCTGCGCGACTGGCTCTTCGGGGCCGTCAACCCGCCCATGCCCGGCCACCCCGACTGGAAGGCCACCGCGTGAACCGCCCGTTGAACGCCGTACGAGGGACCGCCGCCACCGCCGCCGCGGTCTTCCTGGCCGCACTCCTCGCCGCCCCGGCCGCCCAGGCGGCACCCGGCGCCCGCACCCTGTACGCCGCCCCGGACGGCCGCGGCACCTCCTGCACCGTCGCCCGCCCCTGCACCCCGGAAGGGGCCCGCGACCGGGCCCGCACGGTGACGGAACGCGAGGTCCGCGTACTCCTCAAGGACGGTACGTACCGGCTCGACGGGCCCCTGAAGCTCGGCGCCGCCGACTCCGGCGTCTCGTGGGCCGCGGCCCCCGGCGCCCGTCCCGTGCTCTCCGGCGGGCAGGACATCACCGGCTGGCGGCAGAACACCGACGGCACCTGGAGCGCCGGCGTCCCCGCCGGTGTGACCCCGCGCCAGCTCTTCGTCGACGGCAAGCGTGCGACCCGCGCCCGCGGCGAGGCCTGCGCGGCCGCCGTCTGCGACGCGACCAAGACCGGAATGACGGGCGCCACCGCCACCGGAATCGACCGGTGGCAGCGGCCCACCGACGCCGAGGCCGTCATCCGGGTCCGCTGGCGCAACTACCACTGCCGGATCGCGGGCGTCAGCGGCGACACCCTGACCTTCGCCCAGCCCTGCTGGACCAACTCGGCGAGCGGCACGGACCGCACCGGACCCGCCTGGGACACCACCACGGTCGACTCCACCCGCTACAGCGGTGTCGCCTTCTTCGAGAACGCTCCCGAACTCCTGGACCAGCCGGGCGAGTTCGTCTGGAACTCGACGGACCGCACGGTCACCTACCTGCCGCGCAAGGGCGAGAACATGCGCCGCGCGCAGGCCGTCACTCCGCACACCGAACAGCTGCTCGTCGTCGACGGCGCCCACGACGTCACCGTCGACGGCATCGGCTTCGCGTATGCGGCGTACCGACAGCCCGGCACCGACGAGGGCTATGCGGGCATGCAGGCCGGTCTCACCCTGACCGGAGCCACCGGCCCCGTCGACCACGCGGGCCGCTACTACACCAAGCCCGCCGCCGCGGTCACCGTCCGCGGCGGCCGGCGGGTGAGCATCGACCGTGGGCGGTTCACCCATCTCGGCGGGGCGGGCGCGATCCTGGAGGCGGGCACGAAGGACAGCTCGCTGACCCGCTCGGCCTTCACCGACCTGTCGTCGGGCGCGGTGTACGTCGGCGACACCGAGCCGATGCCCGGCGCGGAACTCGCAGGTGAGCGCAACACCGTCGCGTACAACACCATCAGCCGCTCCGGCGTCGAGTACACCGACTCGGTGGGCATCTGGGCCGGTTACGAGGCCGGGCTGAGCGTCGACCACAACAGCCTGGACCACCTCCCGTACTCCGGGATCTCCGTCGGCTGGGGCTGGAACCAGCCCGAGTCGCAGAAGTCCGTCCTCCGCGACAACAAGGTGACGGACAACCGCATCACCGACGTCATGGAGGTCGCGCAGGAGCAGCACGACGGCGGCGCGATCTACACCCAGGGGGCCCAGCCGGGGACCGTGCTGAGCGGCAACTACATCAACCGTTCCGCCTACGGCAACACCGAGCGCGACGGCAACGGCATCTACCTCGACGAACAGTCCTCCCACATCACCGTCGAGAAGAACGTCATCACCCGCATCGGCTACAAGTGGGTCTCCAACTGGGCCGACTACGGGATCGAGAACACCGCGCGCGGCAACTGGACCGACACCGCGGCCCCCGCGCTCGGCGGCACCGGCTCCGTCATGACGGACAACCTCACCGGCCTGGACCGGCTGCCCGCCGAAGCGCTCGCCGTCGCCGCCCGCGCGGGTGCCGGCGGCGGACCGGTCGAGCAGCTGCGCCCGGACCTCGCGCGCACCGGCACGGCCACCCAGTCCTCCACCGACGGCACGGCCACCGCGGCCCTCGCCCTGGACGCGGACACCAACACGGACACCAGGACGCTCTCCGAAGCGGGCGCCTGGTGGCAGGCGGACCTCGGGGCCGTCCGCCACGTCCGGCAGGTGGAGGTCTGGAACAACGCCTCGTCCACCACCGCCGACTTCGACATCGTGACGGACGACAAGACCGTCCACGTCAGCGGAAAGGCGCTCCGCCCCACCGTCATCGACCTCGACAGCCGCACCCGCACGGTGCGGATCGTGACCTCCGGTACGGGCCGGGTGGCCCTGTCCCAGGTGCTGATCCACTCCTGACTCCTCCTCCGCACACGCGAACGCCGGACCGGCCCTTCAGGCCGGTCCGGCGTTCCGCGTCGTGCGCCCCGCTCACTCCAGCGCGAAGGCGTCCGCCAGCATCTCCGTCTGGGCGGTCAGCAGGGTGCCCCCGTCGTGCCCCATACCGGTGAACTGACCCGCCACCTCCAGGCCCACCGAGCCGTGCAGCTGCGCCCACGCGAGGACCGCGCCGGCCAGCGCGCGCGCCGAGGACTCCGGATCATCGGCGGCGTCCGCGGCATACGCGGCCAGCCAGTCGCCCACTCCGGGGTCCGACCCCAGCCAGGCGGCCATCTGCGCCACCACCGGGGCCACCCCCGCGCCCGGCGTCCCGCCCGCGAACACCGGCAGGAACGGACCGAGCACGGCACGGGCGCTGTCCCGCGTGTCGGCGGGAGCCACATATCCGGGCACCGGGGAGCCCTGGATCAGCAGATAGCGGTGCGGTTCGGCCACCGCCCAGTTCCGGTACGCCGTCGCCAGTGCGTGCAGCCGCTCGCGAGGACCGTCCGAGGCCGCTTCCGGCCGGGCCGCCACCGCGCCCATGGCCGTGGCGGCATCGTCGTACGCGTCCCTGATCAGCGCGTTCAGCAGATCGTCGCGGCTGGCGAAGTAGCGGTAGAGGGCCGGGCCGGAGAGCCCCATGTCCTTCGCGATCCGGGTGAGCGCCAGCGCGCCCGCCCCGCCGTCGGCGAGCTGCCGCAGCGCGGCCTCCTTGATCTCCGCACGGGTCTGCTCCCGGTACCGGGCCCGCGGCCCCTGCTGTGCCTCGGCCATTCCCGGCCCCTCTCGCTAGACAAGCTCACTTCAGTTACGGAGTCTAACAGTCGGGGTTGCGAGGCTCTATCGCGAGAGTTATAGTCTCTAACAGAAGTGAGGGGCAGTAACACTCCTCCGGATTACAGGGAGACGCTCATGACCGCAGCACACGACCTTCAGGTGGTTCTCGGCGCCGGCCCCGCCGGCACCGCACTCGCCGTCGAACTGGCCCGTCGCGGCCACCCGGTCCGCCTCGTCGACCGGGCGGCCGCCGGGACCGCGCCGACGGGCGTCGACCGGTTCGCCGCCGACGTGTCGACGCCCGAGGGCGCCCGCGCGGCCGTCGAAGGGGCGGCCGTCGTCTACCACTGCGTGAACGTCGGCTACCACCTCCAGGTCGAGGTCATGCCGCGCATCCAGCGGTCCGTCCTCGCCGCGGCCGAGGCGGCGGGCGCGCGCCTCGTCGTCCTCGACACGCTGTACCCGTACGGCGAGACGCACGGTGCGGTCATGACGGAGGACACCCCGTGGAACGCGACCACCCGCAAGGGCCGGATGCGCGCGGAACTGGACGCCCGCTACCTCGCCGCCCACGCCGACGGACGGCTGCGCGTCGTGCTGGGCAGGTCGGCCGACTTCGTCGGGCCGCACGTCCTCAACTCCACCCTGGGCGGCGCGGTGTTCCCGGCCGCGCTGACCGGGGGAGAGGTCCCGGCGTTCGGCGACATAGACCTGCCGCACAGCTACACGTACATCGGCGACGTCGCCGCCGGCCTGGCCACCCTGGGGGAGAACCCGGACGGTGACGGCCGCGTCTGGCACCTGCCCACGGCTCCCGCACTCACCACCCGGCAGATCCTGGCCATGGTGGAGGAGCGCGTCGGGCGCCTCCTGGACCTGACCGTCGTGCCGGAACCGCGGGCGTTCGGTCCGTTCGACGAGGTGTTCATGGCGGAGTACGCCGAGATGTTCTACCAGCACACGGAGGCGCAGATCGTCGACTCCTCCGCCATCGAGAAGGCGTACGGCCTGACGCCCCACCCCCTGTCGGCCACGATCGACGAGACGCTCGCGTGGTACGGGGACTTCCTGTCCGCGCACTGACCGCGCACCGGGGCACGGCCCGCGAGCACCCGGCTCAGGCGCCGAGGAATCCGCCGATACGCTGCCGCAGGCCGTGCGGGTCCAGGCCGTGCGCCGCGAGGTGCTCGTCCATCTGCCCGTACCGCCGCAGCTCCTCGCGGGCCACGCCGAGTCCCAGGACCCGGTGGGGGAGGGCGGCCAGCGCGTCATTGGCGGCGCCCGTCGAGGTGCCCGCCAGATACGGCTCGACGAGCACGACATCGGCGGTGGCCCGGTCGCCGACCGCCCGGCGCAGCCCGTCGCCGTCGAACGGCCGCACGGTGGTCGCGTACAACACGGTCACGTCGAGTCCCTCCGTCGCGGCGAGGACGTTGTCGAGCATCGGCCCGACGGCGATCACCACCCCGCCCGCGTCCGTGCCCTCGCGCACGGTGCCGAACCCGCCCGTCCCGCCGACCGGGCGCGCCCGGTCGTTGGACTGCAGCGACAGGCGTACGTACACCCGCCCGTCCCCTGCGGCGGCCTCCCGCAGCAGCGCCTCCGCCTCGTCCGGGTGGCCCGGAACGTGCACGGTCCAGCCGTCGAGGGTGTCCATGAGGGCGACGTCCCCGGGCGCCATATGGGTGAATCCGCCGGCCGGCCAGTCGTACGAGGCCCCGGCGCTCACCAGCACCCCGCCGACCCCCTGGTGGCCGAAGTCCAGCTTCACCTGCTCGAAGGGCCGCTCCACCAGGAAACTCGCGAAGGTGTGCACGATCGGCCGCATCCCGGTCAGTGCCATCCCGGCCCCGGCCCCGACGAGCAGCTGTTCGCGGATGCCGACGTTGACGACCCGGTCGAGGTGGTCCCGCTCGGCCCGGCCGAATCCGTCGCGGCTGATCTCCGCCAGGACGAGCGCCAGGCGCGGGTCCTCGTCGAGCAGCCGTGTGGTGGTGGCGATGAAACGGTCACGCATCGTGTCCATGGAGCTCTTCCTCTTCTGCTTTCGGGGTGCCGGCTTCGGCGGTGGGTTCTTCATGGCGCCCGGTTCAGCGCTTGGGAGCGACCCGGGCGACGACGGCCCGGGGCCGCCCGGGGTGGGGTGCGGTGAAGGCGGCGTACAGGGCCTCGTGATCCCGCCCGTCCACGTCCTCGACCGACCAGCCCGCGGTGGCGAACCGGTCGGCGATCCCGCCGGGGCGGCCGTACGTCGCCGAGGCGTTGTCGATCACCACGGTGTGCAGCTGCTCCAGCCCGGCCGGACCGGCGTAGGCGATCGCCTCGTGGTTGCTGCCCTCGTCCAGTTCGGCGTCGCCGGTCAGCACCCACACCCGCGGCCCGGTCAGCCCCTGGGCCCGCAGCCCCAGCACGCTGCCCACGGCCAGCGGCAGCCCGTGCCCCAGGGACCCGCTTCCGATCTCGGCCCCGGGCACCAGCAGCCGGTCGGGATGGTGCCCGAGCGGCGAACCGTACGAGCCGAAGCCCGCCAGCAGCCCCTCGTCGAGGAAGCCGTGCGCGGCGAGGACCGCGTAGTACGCCATCGGCCCGTGCCCCTTCGACAGCAGGAAGCGGTCGCGGTCCGGCGCGTCGACGGTCTCCGGTGTCACCCGCAGGACCCGGTCGTACAGCACCCACAGGGCGTCCAGCGTCGAGGTGGCGGCGGGGCCGTGCTTCTCGTCGCCGGTCATCAGGCTCATCAGCCGGGGGAGATCGCGGTACGTGTGCGCCGGTGCGGCGGTCGTGTTCGTCATGTCGCCCAGCGTTCAACATCAAGTGCGCTTGAGGTCAAGGACGGAAAGGTGTTCGTGACCACCCTTTGAAGTGCGGTATTGTTCTCATGCGCGTTCGGCCAGGGGGAAACCCCAGGTCAGGCGGGTATCGGGACGTGGCGCAGCTTGGTAGCGCACTTGACTGGGGGTCAAGGGGTCGCAGGTTCAAATCCTGTCGTCCCGACTGGAGACAGTCGCAGATCAGGGCCGGTTTCGGAGAAATCCGAAACCGGCTCTTGATCGTTTCCGGGGCCGGTCGGGGGCGGACCCCTGCCCGCCGGGCCCCCGGCCCCCGACGGCCGGCCGGTCTACGGCGTCCCTCGCCCTCCGGCCTGGTCCTTGGCCCACCACAGGAACGCGGCGGTGTGCTGCCGGTTGGCGAAGCCCTCGCCGGCGAGGGTGAGCAGGAGGTCGTTGCTCCACAGGATGAGCCGGCCGAGCGTCCAGTTCGCCGACTCGGGCTTCGGCAGCTCCAGCCCGTAGACCATCCGCGCGATCTCCCGCTTGCCGCCGGCCTCGGTCGTGTACTTCAGGATCGTCAGGAAGCGGTCGGGATACGTCACGCAGAGCACCTTGGTGAGGAGGGCCTCCTTGAATCCGGTCATGGCGAACGGCTCGGTGCCGGACAGGAGATGCTCGAGCCGGTCTTCGAGCGGCACGTCGTCGGGCCCGTGCAGGAGGTACTCGATCGTCTTGCGGGTCGCCTCCGCGGCTGCCGCGTCGCCCATGTCGTTCCACGCGGAGTTGAAGGTGGCCTGATTGCCGGGGCGGGCTCCGATCTCGGAGTTGGCGAAGTCCTTGAGGGCTCGGGGGTCGCACGTCCACAGTCCGCCCGGGGAGAAGATCCGCTGGTACTTCGCCCAGTAGTCCGCCACTTGGGGGTCGAGGTCCGGCCGGACGGCGAGGTAGCGCTCCTTCAGCCGGGCCACGCGCTTCACCTGCTCGGGACCGGCCTCCCCGGCTTTCGGGAAAAGGGAGTTGAGCTCACCGAAGGGGCGGAGTGTGTTCCTCGCAGGGATCACGGGCTCCTTGTGCTCCCATTCGTAGCCGCACCGGTGCCTCACGAGCCGGCCTCCGCCGTCGAGTTGGCGGACCGCCTCGATGTCCTCGTCGTCGCTGCACAGCGGACACATGGCCAACACCATGACCACCCCCACTTCGTCGGTGCCGGAGTCCGGCTCCGAACTGTCGCGTGCTTCGGCCGGGCCCCGCATTCTCCCACCCCGTGTCCTCACCATTGCCGACGGCGACGCGTCTCGCTATGTTAATGAGAAATCACATCTGTGTGATCTTGATCATCTCGTGTTGGCCGCGTAACTGGCTTTTCTGCGAAGGCACATAAGACCATTTGGCCCTTCAGGGAAGAAGGTAAGTCAATGGAGAATCTCAGCAGGCGCAGGATGTTGTCGCTCGGTGTCGCGCTCGGTCTCGTGGGCGTGGCGCAGCCCGCCCAGGCGTGGGCGTCGCCCGGCTCGGTGGCCGGGGCCGACGCGGGGACCGGTCCGGCGTGGATCTGGGACGACGTGGCGGACCCGCTGATGGTGTCGATGCTCGACGGCGGACACGTGCCCGCGATCAACACCGCATGGGCGTCCTGGGTGAACAATGACGACCCGCTGCCCGGCGGGCTGCCGGCCGAGTTCGCCGCGTATCTGACGCAGGTCAACCGGCTGCCCGCCTGGGCGGACCCCGTCAAGCTGGCCCGCGCCGCCGACTTCAACCGCCGCAGGGACCTGTACCTCTTCATGCTGTACGGCCTCGGCAGCGGAATCATGAGCACCGTGATCCCCCGCGAGGCCAAGAGCGTCTACTGGTCCGCGGGCGGTGCCCACATGCAGGACCGCGCGGCCAAGACGTTCACGTTCGGCTACGACCTGTCCCAGCTGGGGGCCTTCGAGCCGGCCGGGCAGTTCGTCGTCACCGCGAACAAGACGCGCGTGGTGCACGCCGCCGTGCGCCATCTGCTGCCGCAGTCGCCGCACTGGCGGGCGGTCGCCGACGAGACCGTCCCGATCAGTGCCGCCGACATCCTGGTCACCTTCCACAGCCTGGGCACCTATGTCCGCAGGCGGCTGCTCGACTGGAAGGTCCCGTTCCCGGCCGCGGACCAGGAGGCGTTCCTGCACTCGTGGCAGGTCGCCCTCCATCTGCTCGGTGTGCCGGACGAGCACATTCCGCAGACCTGGGCCGCCGCCGAGAAACAGTCCGCGCAGGTACTCACCCCGATCCTCACCCCCTCGACCGAGGGCATCGCACTCGCCGGGGAACTGCTCGGTCTGACCGCGCAGATCGACCTCGGCGTCACCCGCGGCTTCCTGAACGAATTCGTCCGCTACGTCCTCAGCGACGAGGTCGGCGACTGGCTGGGCCTCAAGCGCGACTACGTGTCCGCCGCGCTGGTCCGCACCGCGTGGCCCGCGTACATCCTGTTCCGTGAGGGGCTGTCGCCCGTCATGCCCGGCGCCTTCTACGCGATCGACCAGATGGTGCGCGCCCTGGGCATGCTGTTCCTCAACGGGGGTTCCTCCGGGACCACCACGCCCATCACCATCCCCACCGGGAACAGGGCGGGCTGAGCCGCCGCCGGTGTGCGGCCCCGCCTGCTGCCTGCCCGCGACGGACCGCTGCTCAGAGCCCCAGAGCGGCCACGACCAGCGCGGTCACGGCCGCACGGTGCTCCGGGCTGTCCTGCCACCGCAGTCTCCGTCCCGCCTCGACCGTCACGCCGAAGCCGGCGTGCACCAGCACCCGGGCCTGGCGCGGGTCCAGCTCCGGGCGGACCAGCCGCAGCTGGTGCTCCCAGACGGCGATGTGCTCCCGCTGCGCGAGGAGCAGGGGCTGCCGCAGCTGGGCCGGCAGGCCGGTGAGCTCGGCTTCGGCCACGCTGTTCAGCTCGGTGTGCCCGAAGCTGTACGCCACGTACGTCGCCGCCAGCGCGACGACGGCGTCGTGCGGACCGGCCACCTCGTGCAGGCTCCTCTCCACCCCCTGGGCCAGCAGCCCCGCCGCCTGGAGGCACGCCGCCGACAGGATGTCGATCTTGCCGGGGTAGTGGCGGTAGAGCGCGGACGTGGTCAGGCCGACCGCCTGCGCGATCTGTCCGTTGGTGACGCCGGCGAAGCCGTCCCGGGCGAACAGCGGGATGGCCGCCGCGAGGATCTCGGAGCGTCGTGTCCGCGGCACGGGCGGGGCCGGAAGTTCGAGGGGGCGTGAGCCCGGCCGTCCCGCCGCGGGGTCACGCGCGGTCACGCGCAGCGCGGACACCAGCAGCAGCTCCTCGGCGCGGCGTTGGGCGATGGAGGTGTGATGCATCGTGATGGAGGCGATCGCACCGAGTGCCGCCACCGCCCGCAGGCGCTTGTCGGGCAGCGGGTGTTCGCGCTGCACCGCCGCGTCGACCCGTTCGACGAGGCGGCCGAACTTGGCCGCGAGGCGCCGCCGGTCCTCGTGGCTGAGGTAGCGGGCCTCCCACCGGTACACGCCGCCCGACGCGCGGTGCGCGATGGTGATGCGGGTGATGGCGGTGAGCACATCGCTCAGGGACGCCCCGGCCGGCAGCTCGTCGAGCGCCGTGGCCAGTCCGTCCACCATGACGTCCGCGCACTCGGCGAACAGGGCGTACTTGTTCGGGAAGTGCCGGTACAGCGCCGCCGCGGTGATCCCCACACCGGCGGCGACCTCCTCCATCGACGCCGGGTGGTAGCCGCGCTCGCTGAACACCCGCCCGGCCGCCTCGACGATGAGCTGCCTGCGGTTGCGGGGCCGCGTGGCCGCGGTCCGGCCGGCGGGTGCGGCCGAACGGCCGGATCGGGAGGCGGGAGCCATGCGGATGAGTCAATCACACGCGGTCAGCGGGCCGGAGCGGCTGACCGGCCCGGTGGGGACGCGCCGTGGACGGTCGGCCCGGCCGGTTCAGTCCCGGGCGAACGGGAACGCGAGGCCGCCGGTGACCGCGCCGGGGTGGCCCACGGTGCCAAGGCTCAGCAGTACGTGGCGTTCGGCGACCTCCTCCGCGGTGAGCGGGCCGTCCGCACGGAACCAGTTGGCGACGCCCTGGCACATGACGAGCACCGAACGCACCGCGTCGGCCGGGATCGGTGTGGTGAACACGCCCTGGGCGCGGCCCGCTTCGACCGTGTCCAGCAGCATGTGTTCGAGGTAGTCGCGCAGGGCGACATAGCGGGCCCGGTTCTGCGGCTCCAGGCTGCGGATCTCGGTGTCCAGAAAGGCCAGTTGCTGACGATGGGCCATGTAGAGCACGATCGACTCGACCATGCCGCGGAACCGCGCCAGCGGATCGGTCCCGGCCTCCGCCGCCGCGGCCCGGCAGCGGTCCAGGACGTCCTTGATGGAGGTTTCGAGCAGCGTGGCCAGCAGCGCCTGCTTGTTCGCGTAGTGGTAGTACAGCGCGGGCACGGTGACGCCGACCCGGCCGGCTATGTCCCGGACCGAAGTGCCGTGGTACCCGTGCTCGTTGAAGGCCTCCATGGCGTGCACCAGGATCGGGTGCAGGCCGAGCGGGCCGTAGGAGCGCCAGTGCTCCGCCGGAGGTGTGGTGGTCGGGCTCGGGTCGGTGCTCAACGGCTCTCCTCGGAACGGGCGGCGACCGGCCACATCGTACGGCCGCGGCCCCGTGAGCGCCTCCGTTTCAGAACTTAGCGTTCGCTCAGGAGAGCCAGGGGCGAGTGCTGCCCGGTCTGATTCCATTCTTCGATTGAAGCCGCAATAACTGGGAACGTCCGGGTAGTTGACCGCCGGTCCGCTCACTTCTACGTTCTTAGCGAACGCTCAGTAGATGCCCTGGTCGAGCGGACCGGGCCGCCGCCCTTCCGATCCGCAAGGAGGCCCCGATGACACCGGCACCCCGCACCACCGGCGACCTGCCCGACGCCCCGGCCGACCGGACCCTGCCGCAGCTGCTGGCCCGCAATGCCCGCGAGCACCCCGGACTCCCCGCTCTCTCCTGGAAGCCGGCGGACGGCGGCGAGGACGACTGGACCACGCTGAACTGGGCGGAGGTCCATGCGCACACCCGGAGCCTGGCCGCCGGCTTCCGGGCCCTCGGGGTGGGCCGCGGCGACCGGGTCCTGCTGATGATGTCCAACCGGTCCGAACACTGGCTGTCCGACCTCGCGCTGGTCCGCCTCGGTGCGGTCCCGGTCAGCGTCTACGGCACCGCCGCCCCCGAACAGATCACCCACATCGCCCGCAACTGCCGGGCCCGCCTCGCCGTGGTGGAGGGCGCGGCCCAGGTGGCGCTGTGGGAGCCGCTGATCGCGGACGCCGGCACCCCGCTGGAGCGTCTGGTGGTGGCCGAGGCGGGCGCGGAGGGGGACCACGTCCCGTACACCGACCTGCTCGGCGAACCGGTGCCGGAGAGGGCCGGCGGAGAACTGGACACCGCCCGGCCCGATGACCCGCTGACCGTCGTCTACACCTCCGGCACCAGCGGCGAACCCAAGGGTGTCGTGCTCACCCACCGCCAGGTGATGTCCAACGCCCTGGCGCTCGACGCCGTGGTGGAGCTGCCCCCGCACGTCGAGCACATCTGCTACCTGCCCTTCGCCCACATCGCCGAACGGATGCTCGGCATCTACCTGCCCTGTCACCGGGCCTCGCACGTCTACCTCTGCCCCGACCCGACGGGCGTCGCCGCCGTCGTGCGCAAGGTGCGTCCCGCGCAGTTCTTCGGTGTGCCGAGGATCTGGGAGAAGCTGTCCGCCACCGTGCGGGGCCTCCTCGCCCTGATGCCGGACGGGCAACGGGCCCTCATCGACGAGGCGTTCGCCATCGCTCGCGAACACGTCGGGTACCGCGAGCGGGGCGAGGCGCCGCCCGAAGGGCTGGAGAAGAGTTACGCCCGGGTCCGCGCGGACGTGCTGCTGCCCATGCTGGCCGCCGGCGGACTCGACCGGGTGACCTGGGCGGCCAGTGCGTCGGCGCCGATGCCGGCCGACGTGGTGAGGTTCTGGGCCGGCTTCGGCGTCGTCATCATGGACGCCTGGGGGCTGACCGAGACCACCGGTGTGGCCACCAGCAACAGCCCGCGGGCCGGATTCCGGCTCGGCTCGGTGGGCCGGCCGGTCGACTCGGTGGAGGTCCGCATCGCCGAGGACGGCGAGATCCTCGTGCGGGGCACGTCCGTCTTCTCCGGCTACCTCCAGCAGGACGGCTCCGTGCGGTCCGACCTGGACGCCGACGGCTGGCTGGCCACCGGTGACATCGGGCGGCTGGATGTGGACGGCTACCTCTGGCTCACCGACCGCAAGAAGGAGATGATCATCACCTCCACCGGCAAGAACGTCTCGCCGGCCCTGGTGGAGAACGCGCTCAAGGAGCACCCGCTGATCGGCCAGGCGATGGTGCACGGCGACCACCGCTCCTATCTGGTCGCCCTGCTGGTGCTCGACGCGGAGGCGGCGCCAGGCTGGGCCTCGGCCAACGGCGTCGAGACGCCCCGGGGACCGGCCGGGCTCGCGGAGCACCCAGCGGTGCTGGCGGAGGTGGACCGGGCCGTCGCCGCCGCCAACTCCCGGCTCAACCGCACCGAACAGGTCAAGCGGTACGCGCTGCTGGCCGAGGAGTGGGGCCCGGCGAGCGGCGAGCTGACGCCGTCGCTGAAGATGCGGCGGCGGGTCATCCGGGACAAGTACGCCGACGAGCTCTCCGGGCTCTACGAGGACTGAGAGGGCTGGTCCGGGCGCGCTCCGTTCCCCGTGCGGCCCGGACCCGGCTCCGCCCCTCTCAGAGGCCGTACGTCTTGCCGATGACATCCCGCTGGATCTCGCTGGTGCCCCCGTAGACGGTGGACACCACGGCCGCCCGCAGATGGCGCTCCATGTCGAACTCCGTGGTGTAGCCGTAGCCGCCCATCATCTGCATGCCCTCCAGCGCCGCCCGCTTGGCGGTCTCGGTCGCCTTGAGCTTGGCCATCGAGGCCTCGCGCGGGAACACCTTGTCCGGCTGCGCGTCGCAGTCCAGGGCCGTGTCGTGCACCAGCAGCCGGGTGCACTCGATCTCCGTGGCCAGGTCGGCGATCCGGTGCCGCAGTGCCTGGAAGGAGCCGACGGGCCGGCCGAACTGCTCGCGCCCGCGGACGTAGGCGACCGTGTCGTCGAAGGCGCGGCGCGCCAGGCCCAGCATGTTCGCGGCCAGGAAGAGCCGCTCGTGGTTCAGCCCGGCCATCAGCTGCCGCCAGCCGTGGTCCACGCGGCCGACGACCGCCTCCGCAGGCAGTCGTACACCGGTGAGGAAGACGTCGTTGACCTCCCGGCCGCCCATGGTGTCGATCCGCCGCACCTCCACGCCGGGGGTGCCGGCGGGCAGGTGGAACATGGTCAGCCCGCCGTGCTTGTCCTCGCCGGTACGGGCCACCAGCAGGATGTGCTTCGCGCAGTGCGCGTTGGATATCCAGGTCTTCTGACCGTCGATCACCCACGTGCCGTCCGGTTCCTGCCGGGCCCGGCAGGACAGCGCGCCTACGTCCGACCCGGCCCCGGGCTCCGACATGGCGATGGACAGCACCTCACCGGCCACGGCCCCGGACAGCACCTCCCGCCGCTGCTCCTCGGTGCCGAACCTCTCGTACGCCTTCGCGGCGATGACCGTCGTGACGAACCCCCCTGCCGGGACCATGCCGTACGAGGTCTCCTCCAGGAACAGGCAGGCGTCGGCCAGCCCGCCGCCCGCACCCCCGTACTCCTCGGGCAGACACACCCCGAGCCAGCCAAGGCCCGCGAGCCGGCCGTACAGCTCGGGGCTGTGGGCCTCGCGCCCGCCCGCGGTCAGCGCGTCGCGCTGCTCCCGCGTACCGCACTCCCGCTTGGCGAAATCACGTACGGCCGCCACGAAATCGGCCTGTTCCTCGGTGAGACGACTGCCCATCAGATCCTCCGGGATTCGAGGTCATGTGACGAAGTTATGATAGGCGTATCAATGACTCTGCGGGGGATGTCCGCCGGTATCGTGAGCGCCATGAGAACTGACATGAACGACGCGGGGCGCACCGCGGCCGTCGCCGGGCCGGAGACCGAGGACCGTACGGCGCGGCGGATCCTCGACGCCGCACTGGAGCAGTTCACCCTCCTCGGCCTGCGCCGCTCCTCCGTGGACGATGTCGCCAAGCGCGCCGGCGTCTCCCGCGTCACCGTCTTCCGGCGCTTCCAGACCAAGGACAAGCTGGTCGAGGCCACCCTGCTGCGCGAGCTGAGCCGGTTCTTCCAGCGGCTGGACTCGGCGGTGGCGGCGCTGCCGACGATGGAGGAGCGGGTCGTCGAGGGCTTCGTGGTCGCCCTGCGCCACACCCGGGCCCATCCGCTCTTCGGCGGTCTGCTGCGTCTCGAACCCGAGGTCGTCCTGCCCTATCTGACCGTGCAGAGCGGTTTCTCGCTCTCCGCGACCGTCACCTATCTGACGGGCCATCTGCGCCGCGCCCAGCAGGCCGAGGGCCGCCCGGACGAGGACCCGCAGCCGGTCGCCGAGCTGATGGTGCGCGTCGCCGTGTCCTTCCTGCTCAACCCCGCCGGCTGCATCGAGATGGACGACGAGGACCAGGCCCGGGCCTTCGCCCGCCGGTACCTGGCCCCGCTGCTGAATGTCTGACCGGCCGGACCGCCCGGCGGGGCGCCGTCGTTCAGCGCTGCCGGTGCAGCGCCCGGGCCAGCCGCACAGCGCGTTCCCTCGTGGCGGCCGGAACGTCGAAGGAGGTCAGCGCGATCGGCGGGGTGAACCGCTGTACCGTCGTCGACTGCACGGCGGTGAAGGCGCGCAGCCCCTCCTCGCCGTGGATCCGCCCGAAGCCGGAGTCCTGCGAACCGCCGAACGGGAGCGCCGGCACCGCCGCGAAGCCCAGCACCGAGTTCACCGACACCACTCCCGCCCGCAGGCGTGCCGCGACGGCCGCACCCGCGCGCCCGTTCCGGCAGAACACCGCGGCCCCCAGGGCGTAGCGCGAGGCGTTGGCCCGCTCCACGGCCTCGTCCACGTCGGCCACCGCGTTGATGGACACGACCGGACCGAACGTCTCGTCGGTCATCGCCGCCGCGTCCTCCGGAACTCCGGTCAGCACGACCGGCGCCACGTACGGAGCGCGCACCGAATCGGGCCCGCCCAGCAGGGCCTGCCCACCCGCCTCGACCGCACCGGTCACATGCCGCTCGACGATCCCGGCCTGGCCCGGCAGTGTCATCGGACCGTACGCGGCACCGGCCCCGGCCCCCGGGCTCAGCGCACCGGCCCGCTCGACCACGCGGGCGCACAGTGCCGCGTGGATCTCACGCACCGCGTAGACACGCTCCACACCCGCGCAGGTCTGCCCCGCGTTGCTCAGCGCGCCCCACACGATCGCGTCGGCGGCCGCGTCGAGGTCCGCGTCCCCGGTGACGATCACCGCGTCCTTCCCGCCGCATTCGGCGAGGAACGGTGTCAGCGTCTCGGCGCACACCGCCATCACCTTGCGGGCCGTCCCGGGCGAACCGGTGAACGCCACCTTCTCGACGCCGGACCGGGCCAGGGCGTCCCCGGTGGAGGCGGCGCCGGTGACGGTGGTGAGGAGCCCGGCGTGCTCGGGCACGGCGGAGTCGAAGAGCCCGGCCAGCAGGGCGCCGGTGGCCGGGGTCAGCTCGGAGGGCTTGAACACCACGGCGTTCCCTGCCGCCAGGGCGTAACCGATCGAACCCATCGGGGTGAACAGCGGGTAGTTCCACGGCCCGATCACCCCGACCACCCCCAGCGGCCGGTGCACGAGCGAGGCCCGCTGGTGGACGGTGAACAGTCCGGTGCGCACCTTCCGCCGGCGCAGTACACGTGCGGCGTTGCGGGCGGCCCAGGCCAGGTGCTCCAGGGTGAGGACGACCTCCAGTGCGGCGTCACCGGCCGGCTTGCCCGTCTCGTCGGAGATGGTGCGGGCCACCGTGTCCAGGTCGGTGGCGAGGGCCTTCTTCCAGCGCAGCAGGTGGTCACGGCGGCGGGAGGCGGGCAGCGCCGCCCAGCCGGCCTGGGCGGTCCGGGCCCGGTCCACGGCGCGGGCGACCTCTTCCGGCCCGTCCAGCGGGTGCTCGGAGAGGGGCTCACCCGTCGCGGGGGAACACGTGGTGAACGTCGTGGGGCGTGAGGGGGAGGCCGGGGCGGTGTCGGTCATCGGATCTCCTGTCGGGGTGCCGACGGTTCCGTATCTCAGGGGGAGCACCCCACGAGTCATCTCAGGAGGAGCACCCCATGAGTCGAAGATACTGAAAGTATTGAACTGTTTCATCGGGCGTCAATACTCAGGCGTCAGCACTCGCGCGGCGGGCTCCGGACAACGGCACCCCGCACCCCCTGCCCGTCGCTCAGCCCGCCAGCTCCCCGAGCAGTTCCCACGTGCGACGCCGGTCCGCCTCCCCGGCCAGATCCGTCCCCGAGAACACCACCTCCGTCGCCCCCGCGTCCCGGTAGCGCCGCACCTCATCGGCCACCGCCTTCTCGTCACCGATCACGGCCACGTCGCCGGCCCGGGCGGCACCGGAGAGCTCCACGACCCGCGCGTACGAGGGGAACTGTTCGTAGAAGGCCAGCTGCTCGGTGGCGGTCCTGCGAGCGGCATCGGCGTCGCCGGTGACCACGCCGTGCACCAGCGCCACGATCCGGGGCGCCGGGCGCCCCGCGGCCTCGGCGGCGGCGGTGACCGCCGGGACGATGTGCTCCGCCAGGGCCCGGGGCCCCGCGAGATAGGGCAGGATCCCGTCCGCCAGCTCGCCGCTGACCCGGAGGGCCTGCGGACCCATCGCGGCGACGAGCAGGGGGACGCCGCCCTCGGCGCCGGGCACGCGGGCCGGGAGCGGGGTGGCCGCGGTGATCAGCTCGCCGTGGAAGTCGGCGCTGCCGGTCTCGGTGAGCTGCCGCAGCGCCGTGAGGAACTCGCGCAGGCGGGCGATGGGCCGCTCGTAGGGGATGCCGAACCCCGTCTCGGTCAGCGGCTTCGTGCCGAGGGCGAGCCCGAGGTGGTAGCGGCCGTGGGTGGCCGCCTGCGCGGTCTGGGCCTGGCTCGACACGATCAGCGGGTGGCGTCCGAAGACGGGGATCGCGGAGGTGCCCACCTGGAGGTCCGGCACCTCGCGCCCGACGATCGCGGCGAGCTGCGGGGAATCGGCCCCGAAGGTCTGGCCGAACCAGGCCGACCGCAGCCCCGCGGCGGCGGCCTCCCGGGCGAGGTCCACGGTGGCGTCGATCTGGTTCTCGGATCCGGTCGCGCTGAGCGCTACTCCCACAGTCATGTCAGGGGAAACGAAGGGGAGTCGGCCGCACATTCCGGTTCCCGTATGACACCTTCGTGTCCGCCGCGTGAAGCTGTTCGAGTCCCGGCCGACGGACCGGTCGCGGTCCGTCGTGCCCACCCGGGGGCCATCGGACGGCACCGTTTGAATGATCAAAAGAGCGACGGGTTACCATATGAGCGCCGCCTAGCTCGAAAGATAAACCTGTGACTGTCAATGACGACTCGTTCACCAACTGGATGCACCGCGAGGAGATCGCGGAGTCGATGATCCCGATCATCGGGAAGCTGCACCGCGAGAGGGACGTCACCGTCCTTCTGCACAGCCGCTCCCTGGTGAACAAGTCGGTGGTGAGCATCCTCAAGACCCACCGATTCGCCCGGCAGATCGACGGCGCGGAGCTCTCGGTCACCGAGACCCTGCCCTTCCTCCAGGCCCTCACCACGCTGGACCTCGGCCCCTCGCAGATCGACATCGGGATGCTGGCCGCGACCTACAAGGCCGACGACCGCGGACTCTCCGAGGCGGAGTTCACCGCCGGTGCCGTCGCGGGTGCCACGGGTGCCAACAAGATCGAGCGCCGTGAATCGCGCGACGTCGTGCTGTACGGCTTCGGCCGCATCGGCCGGCTGCTGGCCCGGCTGCTCATCGAGAAGGCCGGATCCGGGAACGGTCTGCGGCTGCGCGCCATCGTCGTCCGCAAGGGTGCGGGCCAGGACATCGTGAAGCGCGCCTCGCTGCTGCGCCGCGACTCCATCCACGGCCAGTTCCAGGGCACGATCACCGTGGACGAGGCGAACAACAGGATCATCGCCAATGGCAACGAGATCCAGGTGATCTACTCCGACGACCCGACGTCGGTGGACTACACGGCGTACGGCATCAACGACGCCATCCTGATCGACAACACCGGCAAGTGGCGGGACCGCGAGGGTCTCTCGAACCACCTGCGCCCGGGTGTCGCCAAGGTCGTCCTCACCGCGCCGGGCAAGGGCGACGTGCTCAACGTCGTGCACGGCGTCAACCACGACATGATCAAGCCGGACGAGCAGATCATCTCGTGCGCCTCCTGCACCACCAACGCGATCGTCCCGCCGCTGAAGGCGATGGCGGACGAGTACGGCGTCCTGCGCGGGCACGTGGAGACGATCCACTCGTTCACCAACGACCAGAATCTGCTGGACAATTACCACAACTCCGACCGCCGCGGCCGTTCCGCGCCGCTCAACATGGTGATCACCGAGACCGGTGCCGCCTCCGCCGTCGCCAAGGCGCTTCCCGACCTCGAGGCGACGATCACGGGCAGCTCCATCCGGGTGCCGGTGCCGGACGTCTCGATCGCCATCCTCAGCCTCAAGCTCGGCCGCGAGACGAACCGCGAAGAGGTCCTGGACTACCTCCGCGACGTGTCGCTGACCTCGCCGCTCAAGCGCCAGATCGACTTCACGACCGCACCCGACGCCGTGTCGAGCGACTTCATCGGCTCCCGCCACGCGTCCATCGTCGACGCGGGCCCCACCCAGGTCGACGGCGACAACGCGATCCTCTACCTCTGGTACGACAACGAGTTCGGCTACTCCTGCCAGGTCATCCGGGTCGTGCAGCACGTCTCCGGGGTGGAGTACCCGACGTACCCCGCACCCGCCCACTGACCCGGCCGCGGACTCCGGCCACGGCATCGATCCGGCAGAACGGCACGACGGTACGCAAGGCCCCCTTCAGGGACCCGCGACCGGCGCGCTCCACCTGCCCGGCCGGTGCCGTGGCGGTCTCAGTAGCCGGCCGGACGGACCAGGCCCGTCTCGTACGCGTGGATCGCGGCCTGCGTCCGGTCGCGCAGGTTCAGCTTGACCAGGATCCGGCCGACATGCGTCTTGACGGTCTGCTCCGCCACCACAAGCCGCTGCGCTATCTCCCCGTTCGCCAGGCCCTGCGCGATCAGTGACAGGACCTCCGTCTCGCGCTCGGTCAGATTGCCGATCCGGCCCTTGAGCGGGGCGTGCGGAGTGTCGGTCACCCGGGAGAACTCGGCGATGAGGCGCTTGGTTATGTTCGGCGCGAGCAGGGCCTCGCCCGTCCCCACCACCCTTACGGCGTGGGCGAGTTCCGTGGCGGACGCGTCCTTCAGCAGGAACCCGGACGCGCCGGCGCGCAGCGCCTCGTACACGTACTCGTCGAGGTCGAAGGTGGTCAGGACGAGGACCTTGGTGGTGGCCTCCGGTGCGGCCGTGATGCGGCGCGTCGCCTCGATGCCGCCGAGCCCGGGCATCCGGATGTCCATCAGGACGACGTCGGGGTCCAGTTCGCCGACCTTGGTCACCGCGTCGTTGCCGTCCACGGCCTGGCCGACGACTTCGATCCCCGGTTCGGCGTTCAGTAACACCGTGAACCCCTGGCGGACCATCACCTGGTCGTCGGCGATCAGCACGCGGATGGTCGTCATGCGGTGTCCTCCACAAGGTCGGCCTGTCGGGCGGGGGGCTTCGCGGGCAGCTCCGCGATCACTTCGTACCCCCCGTCGGGGGTGACGCCGAAAGCGAGCGTGCCGCCGAGCATCGCGGTGCGCTCGCGCATGCCCAGCAGGCCGTGGCCGGCGCCCGGCGAGGGCGGGGTGGGCCGGTCCGGTGCGGTGTTGGCCACCCTGATCGTGACGGCGGACGGCCGGTGGTCGATCTCCACGCGCACCTCCGCTCCCGGCGCGTGCCGCATCGCGTTGCTCAGTGCCTCCTGGATGATACGGAATGCCGACAGCTCGATGCCCGGGGTCAGGCGGGCCCGCTCGCCCGTGGTGTGGGTGGTCACCGTGAGCCCGGCGCCGCGCACATTGCCGACGAGCTCGTCCAGCCGGTCGAGTGTGGGCTGCGGGGAGTGCCGCTCGTCCTGCGGCACGGGGTGCTCGGAGCGCAGGACGCCGAGCACCTGACGCAGTTCGGTCAGCGCCTCCTTGGCGTTCTCCCGGATGCTCGCCAGGTTCTCCTTCAGCTCTTCGGACGGGTTCTCGACCAGGTGCGGGGCGACCTGCGCCTGGATGGAGATGACCGACATGTGGTGCGCGACCACGTCGTGCAGCTCGCGGGCGATCCGGTTGCGCTCCTCCAGGAGCGTGCGCCGGGCCCGCTCCTCCGCGGTGAGTTCCTCCAGCTCGACCAGCTGGGTACGGGCCACCCGGCGGCCGCGCAGCGAGGCGCCGACGACCGTGGCGATCACGAGGACCGCGGCGGCGAGGGGTGCGCGGTCGCCGTGGCCGGTGGCGAACGCGAAGGCCAGCCCCGGCATCGCGCCGATCACCAGCGTCTCCACCGCCGTTCTGGGGCGGGCCCGCAATGCGACGAGGAACAGCACCCATGCCTGGAAGATGAGTTCGGAGCCGGTCCAGGGGAACCTTCTGCCGCCGACGGTGTCGCCCATCTCGAACCACGCGACCAGAAGCAGCAGTTGAATCAGCGTCGACCCCCACCAGGCGGGGATCGGGCGGTACAGCGCGACGACGAGCATCGCCGCCTGGGCCACGGCGAGCACGTAGCCGAGTTCGCCCAGCTGGTAGGCCCAGGCGAACTTGTTGCCGTTGGACGCGGTGACGACCACGCCCAGCAGCACCGCCACCGTCACCGCGAGTCCCCGCTGCCACCGCGGACCCCTGGCCGTGGGCCTCGGCTCGGCGGTCCCCGTCCAGAGGTCCTCCCGCAGAACGCGCGCCGGCGTGCGCAGGCCCGCCGCTAGCCGCTCCGCCCTGTTCGAGGTCGTCATGCGGGACACAGTAGGGCGTGTCTCCTCAAGTCGCGCCGCCTCAGGGGGTGTCCGTCGGAGGGTGCTGGGCTCGCGAGGCTCCCTGGGCATGCCGTACGAGCTTCGCCGGGTCCGGACGTCCCTCGCGAACGATCCGGCCGCTCCGCCGTGTCCTTGCCGGCCGGCCTCGTTCGTACGTGTGGAACGCGCCGACGCAGACCGCCAGCGCCAGCGCGAACGCGGGCAGCCAGGCGAGCCTCGCGAGCACCCAGCCGCCGCCGTCCGGCACCGTGTGCAGTCCGGGCAGCGGCTCGCCCGCCGGGGCGCCGATCGCGGTGACCAGCATCATCGCGGTCTGGTGCCAGAGGAAGACGGTCATGGCGCAGAGGTTCACCGCCGCGACCGCCGCCCAGGCGGCGGGCCGCTCCAGCACCCGCCGCAGCGGGCCGAGCAGCAGCAGGGCCGCACCGCACTGGGCGATGCCGAACGTGACCGCCGCCAGGTTGGGCGGGTCGAGGTTGGAGATCTTCTCCCCGGGCACGCCGACCATGAAAGCGGGATAGCCGGCCCACAGGATCAGCCCGGCGGCGGCGACGGCCCCGCCGAGCAGCATCGCCCAGAGCGTCGCACGGCTGCGCAGCCCGCCGCGGGACCAGGCCGCGCCGAGGCAGTACGGGACCAGCCAGCCGGCCACCACGTTGACCGAGGAGAGCCGGTCGGGGCCGCCCAGCCCGAACCGGATCACGTCGATGTGCAGCACGACGGCGAGCGGCCAGAGCGGATGGAGCTTCGCCACCAGCGGGGTCATCGCGGTGAGCGCGGCGAACACCAGCAGGAACCAGAGCGGCGCCCAGACGAGCTTGAACAGCGCGCGCACCGTCCTCTCGTCCACTCCGGCGGCCAGCATCGCGACCGCCGCCACGGCCCACACCGCCAGCACGACGGCGACCGGCCGGAAGAGCCTGATCATGCGGGCGCCGACCCACTCCCGGTACGTCGTGCCGCGCGCGCGGGCCGAGGCGTATCCCCTCGCCCCCACCATCCCGCCCACCAGGAAGAACACCGCGAGCGTCTGGAACACCCAGGAGACGGGGGCGAGGTGGGGCATGAACGTGAGCGGACTCGCGCCCCGCAGGGTGCCGCTGTCCTCGACCAGGGCGGTCACGAGCCAGTGGCCGAGCACCACGCCCGCGATGGCGAGGGCGCGCAGGGCGTCGACAGCGCGGTCGCGGTCGGGAGGAGTCGAGGATTCGACGCGTCGGACGAAGTCACGCATGACGGCCTCCCGAAGTGCTTTCGGACGGGAACCCGAGGTCCTGTCCGCTGACGATCCGGGCGATGTTCCGCAGCGGCACGGAGCCCGGCTTCAGATAGTCGCTGTGTCCGACGTCGCCCGCCGGGAACCGCCTGGCACCGAACTCCTCCGACACCGGATCGGTCCCGAACCCGATCTCGGTGACGAGCAACGGGACCTTCAGGTGCGGTACATCGGCGATCCAGTCGCCGGAGCTGCGGCCCGTCCAGACAGTGGCCCGGGTCTTCAGCGCGGCGGCGTTGTCGTAGCCGGTGCCGGGGCTGCCGTACAGGACGACATCGGCGAGCCCCGGCGCGGAGGCGGCGCGGGCGCAGACGACGCTGCCGTAGGAGTGGCACACGAGGGAGGTCCGGGCGGCGGGCTTGAGCGTCTTCAACTCGCCCAGGAATCGGCGGAGTTCATGAGCGGCGTCCTCGGCGCGCCCGGAGGTCACCGCCGCCGCGCTGACCGTGGCCGGCGTCTCGTAGCCGAGCCAGGCGACGACCGCGGACCGGTCGCCCAGCTCCTTGTGCAGCGCCCTCGCGCCGCCCAGCAAACGCCAGTAGTTGTCGACGAGCACGCCGGCGCCCGGCACCAGCACGGCGATCCGTTCTGCACGGGCGAGGTCGCCGACGACCTCGACGGTCCGGCCTCCCTCGCGGCCGTCGAAGGACAGGAACCGGCGCGCCGGACGCGCCATGACGCGGAGCGCGTCGGCGCGCCTGTGATCGCCGTGGGCGGCGGCCATGTGCCCGGCAGCCCCGATGTCGCGGCGCGAGGCGGCGTACCGCTCGGCGAGCGCGGCGGGGGTGGCGGCCGCCGGCGGTCCGGAGACGGTCGGTGCGGGCGCCGGTACGTGCGCGGGGCTCGCCGCACCCGATAACGGCACGGCCACCGAGGCGGCGACCAGGGCGGCGAGCAGGGCCCGGCGCAGACGGCCCCTGCGGGTTCGGCCACTGCGGGTACGGAGCGCCATGGCGGACGGTGTTCCTTCCGTGCCGGATGTCTGTAGGGCTTGCGGCACCGAAGCTACGCAGCGCGCCTTGTGGCCTGCGTCCCGCCGGGGAGTGAACCCTCCTCGTAGCTCTGAAGTACTACGGGTAGGGGGCGGGTTGGCGCCGGCCGGCGCCAACCATCGCTTCCGGAAGGCCGGTTCGTCCCCGGCCGGAGCGGGTCACGTCACCCGCGCCACGAGGGCCGGTCCCACCCGCTGTGGGTGGGACCGGCCCCGTGCGCTAACCGGACACGGACGCCGGCGCCGGGGCGTAGCCGGTGGCCCGGGTCGTGAACGTGCCCCGGCCCTGCGTCCGGCTCCGCAGCCGCGTCGCGTAACCGAACAGCTCGGCCAGCGGCACGGTCGCGGTGATCACGGCCGCACCCGCCCGCGCGGTGGAGCCGGACGCCCGGCCGCGCCGTGCGGCCAGGTCACCGAGCACCCCGCCGACCGCGTCGTCCGGAACCGTGACCGTGACCTCGACGACCGGCTCCAGCAGCACCATCGCGCTGGAGCGCAGCGCCTCCCGGAGCGCGAACCGCCCGGCCGTACGGAACGCCATCTCCGACGAGTCCTTCGCATGGGTGGCGCCATCGGTCAGCGTCACCCGCACCCCGGTCACCGGATGGCCGCCCACCGGACCCTCCAGCAGCGCGTCCCGGCAGCCGGCCTCGACGGCCCGCACGTACTCCTGCGGAACCCGGCCACCGACGACGGCCGAACGGAACGCGAACTCCACCGCCCCGGGACCGCTGTCGCCCTCCGGGTCCTCCCACGGTTCGACGTCGATCACGACATGGGCGAACTGCCCGGCCCCGCCGTCCTGTTTGACGTGCCGGTAGACCAGACCGGACACGCCGCGGACGACCGTCTCCCGGTAGGCGACCTGTGGCCTGCCGACCCGCAGCTCCAGCCCGTGGGCGCGGCGGATCTTCTCCGCTGCCACCTCCAGATGCAGTTCGCCCATGCCGGAGAGCACCGTCTGACCCGTCTCGGAGTCCGTCCGCACCGCGAGCGACGGATCCTCCTCGGCCAGCCGGACCAGGGCCGCCATCAGCCGCTCCGTGTCGGTGCTCCGCAGGGCCTCGACCGCCACCGACACGACCGGATCGGCCACGGTGGGCGGTTCGAGGACCAGCGGGGCGTCCGGTGCGCACAGGGTGGCACCGGCGCGGGCGGCCTTGGGGCCGATGACCGCGACGATGTCACCGGCCACCGCCGTGTCGACATCGACATGCCGGTCCGCCTGGACCCGCAGGATCCGCCCGATGCGCTCGCTGCGCCGCGCGCCGACGTCCAGCACCGTCTCCCCCTTCCGGACCGTTCCGGAGTACACCCGCAGATAGGTCAGCCGGCCCGTCGCGGTCGCGTTCACCTTGAACGCGAGCGCGGCGAACGGCGCCGCCGGATCGGCGGCCCGCTCCTGCACCGCGTCGCCGAGCACGCCGCGCACGGGCGGCACGTCCAGCGGCGAGGGCAGATACGCCACGACTGCCTCCAGCAGCGGTTCGATCCCGCGGTTGCGGTAGGCGGAACCGCACAGCACCACGACGCCGTCACCGGTCCTGGTCAGATCGCGCAGCGCGCCGGCGAGCGTCCGCTCGGAGAGCTCCGAGCGGTCACAGAACTCCTCCAGCGCCGCCGGATGGAGCTCAGCCACCGTCTCCTCGAGCAGCCGCCTGCGCCGCCGCGCTTCCTCCCGCAGCTCCTCGGGAACCTCTCCCTCCTCGTACGTGTCCTGCCCGTCGGCCCACACCAGGGCCCGCATGCGCAGCAGGTCCACCACACCGCCGAACGCGTCCTCCCGGCCGATCGGCAGCTGGACGACGAGCGGGACGGTGTGCAGCCGGTCCCGGATCGACGCGACCGCCGTGTCGAGGTCGGCGCCGGCCCGGTCGAGCTTGTTGACGAAGGCGATACGCGGCACGGAGTGGCGGTCGGCCTGACGCCACACGGACTCGCTCTGCGGTTCCACGCCGGCCACCGCGTCGAACACGGCGATCGCACCGTCGAGCACCCGCAGCGCCCGCTCGACCTCGTCCGCGAAGTCGACGTGGCCCGGAGTGTCGATCAGGTTGATCCGGTGGCCCGCCCAGGTGCAGCTCACGGCGGCGGCGAAGATGGTGATCCCGCGGTCGCGTTCCTGGGAGTCGAAGTCGGTGATGGTCGTGCCGTCGTGGACCTCGCCGCGCTTGTGGGTGGTGCCGGTGGCGTAGAGGATCCGCTCGGTGACGGTGGTCTTGCCGGCGTCGACGTGGGCGAGGATGCCCAGGTTGCGAACGTCGGTGAGGGTGCTGGTGTGCTGACGGTGCAGTTCGGTACGCACGGTCCGTGCCTTTCGGGATGATCCGGAAGAAGACGGCGCGATGCCCGGACGAAGCGGCCTGTTCAGGACGCGGCGGAACCTCTTCGTCCACGGCGCGTGCGCACGTGGACGGTCCGTCAGGAAGCGGACAGGGCTCAGGTGTTCGTCAGGGGGTCCGGGGCCGGCCGCGCAGCCGGCGCCGGGCGGAGGTAGACACCAGGATCACCTCGAACCGCGACAGGGGGACGACGACAGCGGTGCGGTAGCGCATGGCAGGTCTCCCCTCGATGGTCACGGTGCGCGCGCCGCGGCGGAGTGCCGGGGCGCGATCGTGTGGCGAGTCTAGGGAACGGGGCGCGGGCGGGGGAACCGGTTTTCGGGCTGTGGCGACGCCGTGGCGGACCGGGGACGGAGCCGTGGCACGCCGCGTGCAACCATCCGGCTCCGTCGGCCGTCACCCCTGACACGCCACGTGCGAGGGGGAGCGCCATGAGAGCTGTCCGGATGCTTCTGCCGGTACTTCGGCCGGTGGCCGGACGGGACGGGCGCCGGCGAGGCGGGACGCTGCTCGCGGCCGCGCTGCTCCGGTGCTCCTCGTCCCACGGGACGCTGCGCCGGCCGCCGCCGCTGGAGCGACGGCTCGCCTGGTGCGAGGAGGCCGTTGCCCTGTCCCGGGCCGCCGTGTTCCGTGCGTGGTCCGGTGCCCCTGGCCTGCTCGCCCGTTCGCTCGCTCTGCACGCCCAACTGCTGCTTCAGGCAGGCAGATACGAGGAGGCGCTCGCCGCGGCCGAGGATTCCCTGACGGCCCCGGACGCCCACGTTCCCTCGCAGCGGACCGCGTTCGGCCACCTCATGAGGACCTACGCGCTGGCCCGGCTGGACCGGGCCGACGAGGCGCTCGTCGCCGCCCGCGACAGCGTGGCCGCCTACAGGTCCGCGGTGCCCCGGCGGGCCGACCTTTCCCTGGGCAGCACAGCCGCCGCTCTGCGTGCGCAGGCATGGGTCCTCGGCAGGGCCGGGCGCACAGCGGAGTCCGTGACGGTCTACGTCGAGTGTGCGGAACTGCTGCGGACGTTGTCCGTGTGGCGACAGGCCAGGCTGGTCGTGCTCCGGAGCAGGGTGCTGGCCGAACTGATCGGCGGGCTGCGCGTGCTCGGCCGTTTCGGGGACGCGGTGGCAGTGGGCGACGACTTCAGGGAGTGCGTCCCTCCCTTCGTTCCGTGGCTCCACCCGGAAGTCGGGCTGCTGCGTGCCGCGTTGCTCATCGACCTGGCATGGTGCGTCGGTGCGGGCGGAGACCTGTCCGGCGGGCGCGCCACGGCAGAGGAGTCCGTGGCATGCAGCCGGGCACTGTGCGTCAGTGACCCGGCAGTGGGCGAGCCGGTGCTCGCGCTCGCCCTGGACTGCCTGGCCCACCACCTCGACCGACTGGACGCCCACGCCGAGGAGAGGGTGGTGAGCGAGGAACTGGTCCGAACCTATGAGCGCCTGGCGGTCACGGACCCGGACGAGCACGGGCCCGGACTCGCCGCCGCCCTCGACTCGCTCGCGCGGTGCCACACCCGCGACGGGGAGGGCCCCGAGTCCGTCGCCGTCACCGAACGCGGTGTGGAACTCTGCCGTCGTGCCGTCCGGCGCGATCCCCTCCGGTACGAGGGAGAGCTGGCCCGGATGCTGTCCAACTTCAGTGTCCGGCGGCGTATGACGGACGATGCCACCGGCGCGATGGCGGCTGGGGAGGAGGGGCTGGCGATCACACGTCGCCTTGCCGGGTCCGGCGGGGAAGAGGTCCGCCCGCTGGTCGCCGACCGGCTGCGGATCCTCGGCCGGGCCCGCTACCGGGCGGCGCACGACGAAGGGGCCGCGGCCTGCTTCGAGGAGGCCGAGACGGTCTTGCGGGAACTCATGGAGACGGGGGACCCGACGGCGCACGGGGCCGGGCTCGCCGCCGCACAGTCCGCGCTCTGCAAGGCGCTGGGCGCGGCGGCCGACGGCCACCTCGGCGCCGGCCGAACCGACGAGGCGGTGGCTGCCCTGCGCCGGCTCAGGGAACTCACCGGGCGCACCGCGCTGACCGATGTCCACGCGGGATGTGTCAGCGCCTTCACGCGGTCGCGTGACCGGGACGCCGAAGGGACGGGCGCGGCCTGGCGGCGGATGACGGGGGAGCCGTGGCCGTCCTTCGTCTACCGGCTCGGCTGAGCGAGACCGAGGACCGCGCCCGCTGCCCGGTGCACACCGCGCCGGGCCCGGGGTGTCAGCGTCCTGCACCGGCGCAGCGCGCTCCTGCCGCAGCCGCGCCACTGGGCGGGCGAGACGCCGGGGCCGTGACCGGTGCGGGTGATCAGCGCGTTCACGTGGCTCATCGGGTCCAGGGCCATGGTGCGGGCCAGCAGCACGCCGATCACCAGCGGGGCGAAGGTGACGGCCAGGGTGGTGCCGGTGCTGGTCACCTGCTGGATGCGGGGGCGGGGTGCGTCGGGAGCCATGGCTCCATTCCAGCAACGGCGGAGCGGTGCGGGATCGGGTGACGTACTCAGAACGCACGGCCCGGGTACTCACCCGGGCCGTGCGGGGGCGGCCGGCGAAGCGCGCCCTATGCGTTCGTTCCCGGGCCCGAGCCCGCGCCCGAGGCGGCCTTGATGCCCTTGGTGATGGTGTCCAGGACGGACAGGGCGGGTGCCTTGGGATTGATGTCGAAGCCCGAGCGGAGCACGATCAGCAGGTCCGGGGAGTGCGGCGAGGGGAACGCCAGCGATTCGACGTAGCCGTCGTCGCCGGTCTTCGTCACCACCTTCCAGCGCACCCGGTAGCCCTGCTGGCCGGCCACCGTGACCGCCTCGGACTTCAGCTCCTGGTGCGAGGTGATGCCGCCGTAGATCTTCTCGCCGTACGACTCCTCGGCATTGGCCGCGATGTCCTTCTCGGCCGTGGCCTTCGCGGTCTTGGTGGTCAGCTTCAGCGCCGCGGCCGGAACGGAGAACACTCCGCCGCGTACACAGCTCTCCCCGCTGTCGCCGGGGCATTTGTAGGTGCCGGTGGTCACGCCCGCGCCCATCCCCGACTCGCCCTTCCAGCCGTCGGGGACCGGGATGCTGATGCCGCTCGCCATGTCCGTCGCGTAGCCGTCCTCGGCCGGCGGCTGCTGCTGCTCGGGGGACTGCTCACCGCCGCCGCCGTTGCCGCCGCTGCCGCCCGGGGCGCCGGGCTGCCGGCTGGGCGCGGGGGAGGGCGAGGCGGACGGGGACGTGGCCGTGTTCTCCGTCGTGCCGGAATCGTCGTTCAGCAGGTACACACCGCCGCCGATGGCGGCGAGGACCACCACGGCCGCGGTGATGCCCGCGCCGATGCGTATCCGGCGGCTGCGGAGCGTGGCCGGCGGGACCCGGAGCTGATCGGTCCACTGAGTGCCGTCCCACCAGCGTTCCTGGATGGGACCAAATCCTGTGTACCCGGGGTCTGGATGCCAGCCGGGCGGGCTCGTCTGCGTCACGCCCGCCACCGTAGCCCGGCTGCGTGAGAATCCTATGAACCGAAAGAACGACGACCGTCCGACATGTGGGGCATGGGTGGGCTTGAGCCGCTTCCTGTGATCAGTATCTTCGGCATTTTGCTCTGCCATATTGCTATCAATGCCTTGCCATGAGCATGTTTGTCCGTAGTCACCAAGTGTTCGGACACGTCGCTCCGCGTGGCTGGTGACTCCGAAGTGTCGATCCGTCGATCCGCCCCGCCCGCGTGCTGCCAAGGAAGATGTCGCCATGTCCCGCCCCGGGGTGTTCCGCCAGTCCCTGCCGGGGGCTCGGTGAACAGCCCGACGGGACTCCTCTCCCGCCCGCGAGGTGCCACGCTTCGCATCCGCGAACTGCCCTGTGGTGACGCCCTGCTGACGAGCCGTCGGGCGCGCTGTGCGGACCACCGCCGGCCCGTGGCCGAAGTCGCCCTCGCCGATGGTCTGTTACCCCCGTCCCCTTGCTCCCGTTCGAGGAACGGATGACCCCCGCTGCGCTACGCGGTCGAGGACATCGACCTCGGCGACGTCCGCATCAGGAAGGGCGACGCGATCCTCCTCGCGTTCGGCGCGGCGGGCCGCGACCCGTCCGTGCACGGCGACACCGCCTGCGAGTTCGACGTCACCCGGGAGTCCTCGGACCACCTGGCGTTCGGGCACGGCGTCCACTTCTGCCTGGGTGCGCCGCTGGGCAGGATGGAGGCCGGCATCGCGCTGCGCGCGCTGTTCGACGCCTTCCCGGACCTCGCCCTCGCCGTCCCGGTGAGCGAACTCGTCCCGCAGGCCTCCTTCATCGCCAACGGCTTCCAGCGGCTGCCGGTGATCCTGCGGCCGGCGGAGGTCGCAGCGGCGGTCTGAGCGGAGACCGGCGCGGGCCGTGCCCCGCTCCCGCCTCCCGTACGGTTCGCGGGAGCGGGGCACGGCGGGCGCACGGTCCACCGCCGGGCCCGACCGGCACCCGTGGGAGGGCGAACGATGAGCGAGAGCGACGCCGTACGGATCGAGCGAGAAGGCCCCGTGCTCACGGTGGTGCTGTCCCGCCCCGAGGTGCGCAATGCGGTGGACGGCCCGACCGCCCGCCAACTGGCCGATGCCTTCCGTGCGTTCGATGCCGATCCGGATGCGGCGGTCGCCGTGCTGTGGGGCGAGGGCGGCACGTTCTGCGCCGGCGCCGACCTCAAGGCGATCGGCACCGCGCGCGGCAACACGGTCGCCGCCGAGGGGGACGGGCCGATGGGCCCCACCCGGATGCGGCTCGGCAAACCCGTCATCGCCGCCGTCGCCGGGCACGCGGTCGCCGGCGGCCTCGAACTGGCCGCCTGGTGCGATCTCCGGGTCGCCGAGGAGGACGCCGTCTTCGGGGTGTTCTGCCGCCGCTGGGGTGTGCCGCTGGTGGACGGCGGCACGGTACGGCTGCCGCGCCTCATCGGTGAGAGCCGGGCCCTGGACATGATCCTCACCGGGCGGGCCGTACCGGCCCCTGAGGCGTACGGCATGGGGCTCGTCAACCGGCTCGTCCCCACGGGCGAGTCCCGGGAGGCGGCGGAGCAACTCGCCCGTGAGATGGCCGGGTTCCCCCAGCTGTGCCTGCGCCACGACCGGCTCTCCGTCCGCGAACAGCACGGACTGAGTGAACCGGACGCCCTCGCCGCGGAGCTCCGGCACGGTCTGGTGCCCCTGACGGCAGGTGAGACCGGTGCGGGGGCCGCCCGGTTCAGCCGCGGGGCCGGCCGCCACGGCTCGTTCACCGACTGAGCGGGCGCTCGCGCCACGGGGGCCGGAGCCGCGAACGGGGGGTATCCCCACGCCTCGTCGTGGGGGCAGCGCACCGGCATGCCGGGGGACAGCCGGATGGGTCCCTTCGCCCAGCGCTGGTGGGATGAGGGACGCAGGCAATCCGGACCCGGAAGGGAATCACCATGCGTGTGTCATCCAGGCGTTGGAGAGGGCTGCTCGCCCTGACCGGCGTCACCGCTGCGCTGCTCGCCCCGTCGACCGCGTCGGCGGCCGGGGCGACGGGGCGGCAGGCCGGTCCGCTGGAGCGGCAGGTGGACGCCATCCACGACAGCGGGGCCGTCGGAGTCCAAGCCGAGGTGACGTCGCCGGACGGCCGGGACAGCGCACGCGCCGGGACGGCCGAGCCGGGCACCGGACGGCAGATGCCGCACAACGGCAGGATGCGGATCGGCAGCGCCGCCAAGACGTTCACCGCGGCGGTCGTCCTGCAACTGGTCGCCGAGGGAAGCATGTCCCTGGACGACAAGGTCGAACGATGGCTGCCGGGCGTGGTCCGGGGCAACGGGAACGACGGCCGCCGGATCACCGTACGGCAGCTGTTGCAGCACACCAGCGGCATCCCCGACATCCTCCCGGAGATCGCCTCGCTCAACAGTGCGGCCGGCTACCGCGCCGAGCGGTTCCGCACCTACACCCCCGAGGAACTGGTGGCCCTGGCGATGCGGAAGCGCCGCACGTTCCGACCCGGACAGGGCTGGTCGTACTCCAACACCAACTACACGCTCGCCGCGATGATCATCCACCGGGTCACCGGCCGGAGTTGGGAGGACGAGGTGAAGGCGCGGATCATCAGCCCGCTGGGTCTGAGCGGCACCAGTACGCCAGGCACCTCCCCGTCCGTCCCCGGGCCGCACGCCCACAGCTACGCCACCTTCGGAGCGGGCGCCGGCGCCGGTATCGGCATCGACGTCACGGAGCTCAACACGAGCATGGCGGTCGGCTCCGGCTCGATCATCAGCACCGCGCACGACCTGAACCGCTTCTACGCCGCCCTGCTCGGCGGCCGGCTGCTGGCTCCGGCGCAACTGCGGGAGATGACGACCACCGTGGACGCCCCCGAGCTGGGCGTGCGGTACGGACTCGGGCTGGGCGAGATCACCCTGTCCTGCGGTGGCAGCTACTTCGGGCACCCGGGTGAACTCCTCGGCTATCACACCTGGAGCGGCAGCACCCGGGACGGGACCCGGACCGCCGTGGTGTACACGACCAGTGACGGCGGCGAGAACACCCAGGCGGCCATCGGCAGGCTCGTGGACGAGGAACTGTGCCGCGCCCGGTCTCAGGGCGTGTCCTGACAGGCGCCCGGCCCGCCTCCGACGGGGGCCGCCGGTCCGTGCACGCCCGGCCCTCTGCGCCTAGGGTTCACGCATGAGCGGAAGCGATGAGGAGCAGCGGTCCGTGCAGGCAGCCGTCGACGGCGAGTTGCGTCTGCTCGATCCGGTCGTGCGCGCGTCGCCCGAGGTGGTGACGGAACTTCTCGACCCGGAGTTCGTGGAGTTCGGGGCGTCCGGGCGGCGCTACGACCGGACGTCGATCCTCGACGTCACCTCGGCCGTGGACGAGAACGCCGGACCGAGCGTGGCCGTCGAGATGACCGGGGTGCTGCTGGCCCCGGACCTCGTCCACCTCACGTTCGTCACCGAACGCAACGGCTTCCGGGTCAGGCGCAGTTCGCTCTGGCGGCGGTCGGACGCGCGCTGGCGGATGTACTTCCACCAGGGCACGCCGACCGGTGAACCCTGGACGGGGTGACCCCGGGCCCGGCGACAATCCGGGGGACAGTGCGCGGGGTGCTGATTAGGCTCAACGGATGACGGAACCCCGCTATCCCGCCAAGCCCGTGCCCGGCGACCGCGTCGCCGTGCTGTCCCCCTCGTCCGGTCTCCCCGGCATCCTCCCGCTGCCGTACGAACTCGGCCTGCGCAGGCTCCGGGACGAGTTCGGGCTGGAGCCGGTGGAGTATCCGTGCACCCGGAAGATGGGCTCGACCCCGCAGGAGCGCGCCGCGGACATCCACGCGGCCTTCGCCGACCCGTCGATCAAGGCGGTCATCGCCACCATCGGCGGGGACGACCAGATCACCGTGCTCCCGTATCTCGACCGGGAACTGCTGCGGGCCCACCCCAAGCCCTTCTTCGGGTACAGCGACAACATCAACCTCCTGGTGTTCCTCGACAGCCTCGGCATCGTCGGCTACCACGGCGGATCGGTGATGGTCGAGCTCGGCCGCCCCGGCGCCCTGCACCCGCTGACCGCCGAGTCGCTGCGGGCGGCACTGTTCACCCGCGACGACCACGAACTGACGCCGGCGAAGGAGAGCGGCAGCGTCAACGGCCGCTGGGAGGACCCGCGCACCTTCGACGACGAACCCCGCATGCGCCCCGCCGACGGCTGGACCTGGCACAACGCCGGCCGTGTGGTCCAGGGGGCGAGCTGGGGCGGCAACCTGGAGATCCTGTCCTGGATGCTGATGGCCGACCGGGAGATCCGTCCGGCGGCCGAGTACGAGGGCCGCGTGCTGTTCCTCGAAACCAGCGAGGAGATGATCAGCGCCGACGAGGTCTACCGGATCCTGCGGAACATGGGGGAGCGCGGACTCCTGCGCCGGTTCCCCGCGCTGCTGATGGGCCGGGCCAAGAACTGGTCCTTCGAGCAGCCCCTGGACCCCGGGGCCGGGGAGCGGTACCGCGAGCGGCAGCGCGAGGCGGTGCTGCGTGCGCTGAACGAGTACGCCCCCGGCACGATGGCCGTCCTGGACGTCGACCTCGGCCACACGGACCCGCAGCTGATCATCCCGTACGGCGGCCAGGTGCGGGTGGACGGTGTGGCCCGCCGGGTCGTGGTGACGTACTAGGCAGACGGGGGAGACAGCAGGACGGGTCCGTTTCCTGCGGCGGCTTTCTGGTCCGACCACATGCCGTGTGTGACATAGTGGGAGATTCGGACAGGACTGGTCGGCAACGGAACGGCTCCGGCCGGGGCAGGGGGTGGCGGATGCCCGTCGAATGGCAGCCCGTACGGCAGTCGCGCACGCATGAGCTGGTGCTCCAGAGCATTGAGCAGCGGGTGTTCGACGGTGATCTCAAGGCCGGTGACCGGCTGCCGCCCGAACGGGAGCTCGCCCCCGTCCTCGGAGTGAGCCGCTCCGCCCTGCGCGAGGCGCTGCGCGTGCTGGAGACGATCGGTGTCCTGGTCGCCCAGCCGGGCCGGGGCCCGGACGCCGGGGCCCGTATCGTCCGCAATCCCGACGACGCGCTCGGCCGGCTGCTCCGGCTCCACTTCGCCCTGGGCAGCTACAGCCTGGAGGACGTCCTGGAGGCGCGCGTCGTGCTGGAGCGGTCCAGCTTCGAGGCCGCCGCACGGCACGCGTCGGAGGCGGGCCTGGACGAGGCCGAGGCGCTGCTCGTACGGATGGGGGAGCCGGACGTCGATGTGGCCGAGTTCAACGACCTGGACACCCGCTTCCACGTCCACATCGCCCGCAGCTCCGGCAACGAGCTGACCTCCACGCTCACCTCCGCCGTGCGCGAATCGGTCCGGCCGCTGATCCTGCGCGCCCTGGAGGCCGCCGACGACTGGCCGGCCACCGCCGCCGCCCTCAACGCCGACCACACCGAACTGCTCGGCCTGGTCCGGGCGGGCGAGGGGGAGCGGGCCGCCGACCTCGTCGAGGCGCACATCCGGGGACTGCACGGAAAACTGGTCGACGAGAAGACCGCCACCTGACCTTCCCCGCTGCCTCGTTCCTGACCTGAGCCGTCGTGGCCGCCCTGCCCGGGTGCCACGGCGGCTTTCGCGTGCCTTCCCTTCCGGGTTCCGGCTTGAGGATAGTATGGTCGGACCATAAAACGCGCGAACATCACCTGCACGGGCACCACCCGTACGGACATCACGCCGAGAACTGATCGGGGAGAACCATGCGCATCGGACTCTTCGCCACCTGTCTGGGAGACACGCTCTTCCCCGAGGCGGTGAAATCCACCGCGGTGCTGCTGGCCCGCCTGGGCCATGACGTGGTGTTCCCGCCGGGCCAGACCTGCTGCGGCCAGATGCACGTCAACACCGGCTACCAGCGCGAGCCCGTCCCCCTGGTGCGCAACTTCGCCGAGCAGTTCGGCGACGCCTCCATCGACGCCGTCGTCATGCCGTCGGGCTCCTGCGCGGGCTCGGTCCGCCACCAGCACGAGATCGTCGCCGAACGCTACGGCGACGCGGCGCTGCGCGCGGGCGTCGCCACGGTGAAGGCGAAGACGTACGAGCTCTCCGAGTTCCTCGTCGACGTGCTGGACGCCACGGATGTCGGCGCGTACTTCCCGCACCGGGTCACTTACCACCCCACCTGCCACTCCCTGCGCATGCTCCGGGTCGGCGACAAGCCGCTGCGGCTGCTGCGGGCCGTCGACTCGATCGACCTCGTCGAGCTGCCCGAGGCCGATGCCTGCTGCGGTTTCGGCGGCACCTTCGCCGTGAAGAACGCCGACACCTCGACCGCGATGCTCCAGGACAAGATGCGCAACATCGCGACCACCGGCGCCGCCGTGTGCACCGCCGGCGACTCGTCCTGTCTGATGCACATCGGCGGCGGGCTCTCCCGGATCAGGTCCGGCACCCGCACCCTGCACCTGGCGCAGATCCTCTCCTCCACCCGCACCTCGCCGCACGTCCCGACGGAGGCCGTCCGATGAGCAACACCTTTCTCGGCATGCCCGTGACCCCGCCCCGCTCCCCGTACGGAACCGGCAATCTGCGCGGGGACCGGAAGTTCCCCGCGGCGGCGCACGACGACCTGGGCAACGAGCAGCTGCGCCGCAACCTCGGCAGGGCCACCCACACCATCCGCGCCAAACGCCTCAACGTCACCGGCGAGCTGCCCGACTGGGAGGAACTGCGCGACGCGGGATCGGCCATCAAGACCGACACGATGAACCGGCTCCCCGAACTCCTGGAGGAGCTGGAGCGCAAGGTCACCGAGCGCGGCGGCACCGTCCACTGGGCGCGGGACGGCGGCGAGGCCAACGAGATCGTCGCCCGGCTGATCAAGGAGACCGGCAGCAAGGAGGTCATCAAGGTCAAGTCGATGGCCACCCAGGAGATCGGCCTCAACGAGCACCTCGAATCGATCGGGATCACCCCGTACGAGACGGACCTCGCCGAGCTCATCGTCCAGCTCGCCCACGACAAGCCCTCGCACATCCTGGTGCCCGCGATCCACCGCAACCGGGACGAGATCCGGGAGATCTTCCTCAAGGAGATCCCCGGCGTCGACCCGTCCCTGGACAACGTCCCCGCCCACCTGGCGGCCGCCGCCCGCGCCTATCTGCGCGAGAAGTTCATGACGACGAAGGTCGCCGTCTCCGGAGCCAACTTCGGCATCGCCGAGACCGGCACCCTGTCCGTCGTCGAGTCGGAGGGCAACGGGCGGATGTGCCTGACCCTGCCCGACACCCTGATCACCGTCATGGGCATCGAGAAGGTGCTGCCGCGCTACCAGGACCTGGAGGTCTTCCTCCAGCTGCTGCCGCGCTCCTCCACCGGCGAGCGGATGAACCCGTACACCTCGATGTGGACCGGAGTCACCCCCGGCGACGGGCCGCAGACCTTCCACCTCGTGCTGCTTGACAACGGACGCACCGCGGCCCTCGCGGACCGGATCGGCCGCGAGGCGCTCAACTGCATCCGCTGCTCGGCCTGTCTCAACGTCTGCCCGGTGTACGAACGGGCCGGCGGCCACGCCTACGGTTCGACGTACCCCGGCCCCATCGGCGCGGTCCTCACCCCGCAGCTCGCCGGCATGCACGAGGCCAAGGACGACCCCAACAGCTCGTTGCCGTACGCCTCCAGCCTCTGCGGCGCCTGCTTCGACGCCTGCCCCGTCAAGATCGACATTCCGTCGCTCCTGGTCGAGCTGCGCCACCAGCACACCGAACAGTCCGGTACAACGGCCGAGAAGCTCGCCATGAAGGCGGCGGCCGGAGTGATGAGGAAGCCGAAGCTGTTCACGGCCGCGCAGAAGGCGTCCGGCCTCGGCCGTGCCCTCGCCGGGAAGGACGGGAAGATCTCCCACCTGCCGCCGCCGTTCAACGGCTGGAGCGACAGCCGCGACACCCCCGCCCCGCCCAAGGAGACCTTCCGCTCGTGGCTCGCCTCGGCCGAGGGCACGGCGACGATGCGGGCCGCCGCCGACGAGTACGCGCAGAACCAGCAGCAGGAGGAGGAGAAGTGACGACCGCTCGCGAAACGGTGCTCGGCCGCGTCCGGGACGCCCTGGCCCTCGCACCCGCCGCCGACACGCCCGTCCCGCGTGACTACCGAACCGGGCGCACCCTGCCCGACGCGGAGCGCCTCGCCCTGTTCACCGACCGGCTCGTCGACTACAAGGCCCAGGTCCACCCCTGCACCGCCGACCGTACGGCCGAGGTCGTCGCCGAGGTGCTGAGGGAGCGGGGAGCCGGCCGGATCGGGGTGCCCGCCGGGCTCGATCCCGCATGGCTGACCGCCTATGAGGGGGAGGTCCGGCAGGACTCCGCCGACATCCCGGCGCCCCGGCTCGACGCCCTCGACGGCGTCGTCACCGCATCGGCCGCCGGCTGCGCCGAGACCGGCACGATCTTCCTGGACGGCTCGCCCGACCAGGGCCGGCGCGCCCTGTCACTCGTGCCCGACCTGCACGTCTGCGTGGTCGATCTGTCGACGGTCGAGGTGGGCGTACCGGAGGCGGTCGCGCGGCTGGTGCCGGAGCGGCCGACGACGCTGATCAGCGGCCCCTCGGCCACCTCCGACATCGAGCTCGAACGGGTCGAGGGCGTCCACGGCCCGCGGACCCTGGCGGTCGTGATCCGCACGGACGCCTGAGGCGACGGACGTGTGACGCGACGGAGGTGTGAGGTGACGGACGGGGGTGCGCCGGTGCGCACCCCCGTCCGCGTCGTCAGCCGTGCGTGACCGTCACCGGGCCGAAGGCGATCCGGGTCGTCGCCGAGTCCTCGGCCCAGCAGACCTCGACCGTGTCCCCGTCGACGTTCACCCCGCTCACCACCGCGTCCAGTGCGTCGAGCCCGTCCGCACCCGGCTCCGCGCTCAGCGAGGCCAGGGCCGCCAGGACCACCGTGCCCTCGGCGGCCGCGTTCAGCCGGGGCAGCACCGCCCACGGTGTGTACGCCGTGCCCTGCGGGGCGCGCACCTCGTCGCGCGAGTCCCAGCCGTGCAGACCGTGCAGCGCGGACGTGACCGCGGACTCGGGGCCGGTCGCCCAGCCCGTCTCCTCGACCCGGGCGCCGGGCGGCGCTCCGAGCACGCGGTGCACCCGGAGTTCGTACCGGCCGCGGACCACCGTCACGCTCTCCACGCGCAGGCCCGGCTCCGTCGGCGCGCCGCTCGGGAAGACCGGGCGGTGCCAGGAGGCGGCCCAGCCCCAGCCCTCGCCGCCGCCCGCGCCCAGCGGGCGGATCGCGCGGCGGCGGCTGCGGGCCCCCGCGACGATCACGGACAGGTGGTTGTCCGCCACGTTGGCCCGGGCGGTGGGACCGGTGACCGTCGAGTACGCCTGACGGCTGTACAGCGGATCGTCCTCGGCGGCCGACTCGCCCTCGTGCGGCCGGACATGGTCGCTGCCGTGGTTGTGCAGCCGCACGATCCCGTCCGCCCGCGTCGACTGCACCAGCAGACCCGGGGCCGGCAGCGCGAGCACCCGGTCGGGTCCCTCGCTGGGCGCCGGCTCCTCGGTGGCCGTCCACAGCGGGTGGTCGGCGGGGGCGAGCAGCGAGACGAAGGCCTTCGAGGCCCAGTAGGGGGACGACGGGCCCGAGTAGGGCTGGAGCGTCGCCTCGTGGGGGCCGTGCCAGCCCAGGCTGAGCAGCCCGTCGGTGCCGGTCGCACCGCGGTCCAGGAAGTAGCGCAGCGAGCCGCTGATCACCCGGCGGGACGCGCCCGGCGTGAGCGGGGTGTGGCCGGTGAGCGCGCCGAGCCCGACCGCCGCACCGGCCGCGAACCGGTATGTCAGCGAACGGCCGAAGTGGATCGGCGCCCCGTCCCCGCCGAACAGCAGCGAGAAGCTCTCCAGGTGCTCGTTCAGCCGCGCCCCGTAGTGCGCGGACAGCTCCGCGTCGCCGGACAGATGGGCGTCGAGCACCGGGTACAGGTGCAGCGCCCAGCCGTTGTAGTGGTCGAAGGCCCGGCCGTCGCCGTCCGCGTACCAGCCCTGGCCCCGGTACCAGACCTCCATCAGGTCGCGGGCCCGCTCCCTGGCCCGCGCGGTCTCCGCGTCACCACGGCCCACCGACTCCAGGAACCCGGCCACCGAGTAGGGGAACAGGTACCAGTTGTTCGGTGCGGGGACGTGCCGCAGGGCGCCGCGCAGCCACTCCTCGGCGCGGTCCTGCACCGCCGGGTCCAGCCGGTCCCAGAGCCACGGCCGGGTGAGCCGCAGCCCGATGGCGACCGAGGCGGACTCCACCATGGGCTGGCCGAAGACGGTGTGGTCGAGGATCAGCGGCCAGGACTCGGCGTCGTCCCGGCCCGGCGTACGGGTACCGGCCGCGAGCCCGTCCGCGTACCGGTCGAGCCAGCCGTGCGGGTCCTTGCCGCCCGCGCCCGCGACCCGGAAGGCGGCGGCGAGGAACGTGCGCGCGTACCCCTCCAGGCCGTCCGAGCGGACCCCGGAGGCGGACGGGCGTCCGGGCAGGTCGAGCAGGGCGCTGCCGGGGGTGGCCCACTGCCAGGCGGCCTTCAGCAGACCGTCGGCCGCGGCCTCCCAGTGGGCGCGGGTGTAGCCGGTGACCGGGCTCGCGCTCCGGTCGTCGGCGGGGAGTTCCAGCGGGGAGTTCGGGTGCGGATCGGTCATGCGAGGAAGGCCAGCCTTTCGCGTCGTACGGGATGGGCGAATCCGTCGCCCGCGGCCCAGCGTTCGGCCTCGCCCACCGCCAGGTCGACGAGCCGCTGCCACTCGTTGCCCTGGGAGCCCGCCAGGTGCGGGGTGATCAGGGCGTTCTCGCACTCCCACAGGGGGTGGCCGGCGGGCAGCGTGTCGGGGGCGGTGACGTCGAGGACCGCCCGGATGCGGTTCGTGCGCAGGACGTCGACGAGCGCGTCCTGGTCGACGACGGCGCCCCGCGAGGTGTTGAGGAGCACGCCGTCCGGGCGCATGGACATGAGCAGTTCACGGCTGACGAGGCCGTGGGTGGCGGGCAGCAGCGGCGTGTGGACGCTCACCAGATCGCTCCGCCCGAAGAGTTCCCCGAGCCCGACCGCCTCGACACCGAGCTCCGCGGCCTGCGCGTCGGAGACGTACGGGTCGTGGAGGAGCACCCGCAGGTCGTAGGGGCGCAGCAGCTCGATCACCCGGCGTCCGATGAGCGACGCGGACAGGATGCCCACGGTCCGGCCGTAGTTGCCCAGGGTGGGTGAGGTGGTGAGCGAGTCGTCGCGGCGGCGCTCCGACCGGTAGGCGTGCGCCCGCTCCAGCGCCCGCTTGCCGGAGAGCAGGATCATCGCGACGGTGTACTCCGCGACCGGGAGCGCGTTGGCGGCCGCGGCCGAGGACACCTCGATGCCGCGCTCCCAGCAGGCGTCGGTGATGTGCCCGCGGACGGTGCCCGCGGTGTGCACGACCGCGCGCAGCCGGGGTGCGGAGGCGAGCACCGCCGCGTCCAGGGGCGGACAGCCCCAGCCGGTGACCAGGAGTTCGGTGTCCGCGAGCACGGCACGGGCCCGGTCGGTGGTGAAGTCGTCGAGTACGGGCAGCGGCGCGAGGTCGCACACCTGTGAGAGCGCGGCGAGCGAGGGGGCGTTCAGCAGGGCGGTCGCTGTGTCGGGCCGCATGGCGACGGCGGCGCGCGGCCGTCGCCTCCCATCGGCCTGGGCGGGGGTGGTGCCGGTCATCTCTCTCCTGGTCCGGGTAGGGCGGGGACACGGTTCCGGCTACTTCACGGCGCCCGCGGTGAGCCCCGACTTCCAGAAGCGCTGCAGCAGCGCGAAGGCGAGGATCAGCGGCAGGACCGCGAGCAGCGAACCCATGATCACCACGGGGTAGTACTCGGGCGAGACGGTGGCGGCGCTGTTCCACGTGTACAGGCCGAGGCTGACGGGATACAGGTCCTGGTCGGAGAGCATCACCATGGGCAGGAAGAAGTTGTTCCAGATCGCGGTGAGCTGGAAGAGGAACACGGTGACCAGACCCGGACCGAGCATCCGCAGCGCGACCCGGAAGTACGTGGCCAGTTCGCCCGCCCCGTCCACCCGGGCGGCTTCGAGCACCTCGTTCGGCACGTAGCCCTGGCTGAAGATCCGGCCCAGGTACACGCCGAACGGGTTGAAGAGCACCGGGATGAAGACCGACCAGAAGGTGTTCACCAATCCGGTGCCCGACGCCATCAGATAGAGCGGCAGCGCGAGCACGGTCTGCGGCACCATCACCGCGGCGAGCACCAGACCGAACAGCTTCTCCTTGTGCGCGAAGCGGTACTTGTCGAAGGCGTACCCGCAGGCGATGCTCACCAGCGCACCGAGAGCGGCGCCCAGGACCGCGTACAGCAGGCTGTTGCCGTACCACCGCGTGTACAGACCGCCGTCCATCGCGAACAGGTCCTTGATGTTCTGCGCGAAGGAGAAGTGGTCGAGCGACAGGACGTCGCTGCCGAACAGCGCGTCGCGGTCCTTGGACGCAGCCAGCACCAGCCACAGCACCGGCAGCAGCGTGTACAGCACGGAGATGCCGACGACCACGTTGACGACGGAACGGCCCAGGAGCCGGGGCCGCAGGGTGGCGGCGGCACGGGTGGGGCTCGTCGCGCTCATCGGGCGTCCTCCTCGGAGGCGTTGGAGCGGTTGGTCCAGCGGGTCACGCCGTAGGAGAGCGCGACCGTGCAGACCAGCAGGACGACCGAGGCGGCGGCGGCCAGACCGTAGTTGTTACGGGTGAACGCGGCGTCGTAGATGTACATGCTGGGCGAGAAGCGCGAGCTGATCATCGGCGTCGACTGGCTCAGCAGCATCGGCTCGGTGAACAGCTGGAGCGCGAAGATCAGGGTGAACATGGCGACCATCACGACCGACGAGCGCACCAGGGGAGTCTTGACCTGGAGGGCCGTGCGGACGGGACCGGCGCCGTCGACGACGGACGCCTCGATGACCTCGCGCGGCACGGCCTGCAGGGCGGCGTAGAAGACCACCATGTTGTAGCCGAGGTTGCTCCACAGGGCGATGTTCACGATCGACGGCAGCACCGTGTGCACACCGAGGAAGTCGATCGTGATGTCGGCCTTGCCGAGCAGGTCGACCACCGGGCTCAGCCCCGGTGTGTAGAGGTAGAGCCAGATGACGGCGGCGATGATCCCGGGTACGGCGTGCGGCAGGAACAGCCCGAGCTGCGCCCAGGTTCGCAGCCGCACCACTCCGGAGTCCAGCAGCAGTGCCAGCGCGAGGGCGCCGATCACCATGACCGGGATGTAGATCACGCAGTACAGGACGACGGTGCCCAGACCGCTCAGGAACGTCGGATCGGTCAGGACGGCGGTGTAGCTGCGCAGTCCGACGAAGACCGTGCGCTCCGGCCCGAAGCCGAGTCCCGGCTGGTCGTCGCTGAAGAAGCTGAGCCAGACGGCGGTCCCGACGGGGATCAGGAAGACCGTCACCAGAAGGATGAAGAAGGGGGTCATCAGGGCGCCGGCCGCGCCGAGTTCGCGACGCCGGGCCGACTTGCGGGCGGCGCGCGGGGACGTGGCCGGCCGGGGCGCCGCGGCGGCTGGCGCGGGGGCGGAGGCCGCGGTGGTGAGGGGGCTGGTCATGGGAGTCACCTGCCTCTCTGCTGCGGGGAAGGGGGAGGGTTCACGGCTCAGTCACTGTGCTCGGTGGTGGACAGACCGAGCGCCTTGAGGTCGGGCATGGTGCCCCGCTGGGCGGCGCGCACGGAGTCGAGCAGCGAGCCCTGGCCGCCCTTCATCCGGGCGAAGCCGTCCTGCATGACCTTCTGCGTGGCGGTCATCCGCGGCCCCCACGTCCAGTTCCCGATCTTCCGCGCCTCCTGCTCGAACAGTGTGTAGATGTCCTGGCCGTTGTAGTAGCCGCGGTCGAAGGCCTTGCGGCCGACGGCGACGAGGCCGGGGGCGGCCGGGTACTGGCTGCTGGCCCCGCTGGAGAGCCGGGCCCGCAGCGCGTCCGGGTGCGAGACCTGCCACTCGATGAACTCCAGCGCCTGCTCCGGGTGCCGGCTGTCCTTCGTGACCGCGAAGGTCGATCCGCCGTGCGTGCCGAGGGAGGCGTCGCCCGCGTTCCACTGGGGGAGCGGTGCGACGGCCCACCTGCCCTTCTGGCCGGGCCGGGCGTTCATCTGCGCCCCGGCGTCCCAGGCACCGCTGAGCCGGGTCAGCACCTTGCCGGTGCTGAGCAGGGCGTCGTAGGACCTGCTGTCCACCGGGGTCATGACGACCAGGTCCTGGTCGATCATCCGCTGCCAGTACGCCGCGACGCGGCGGGTCGGTTCGTCGGCGAGCGAGACGTTCCAGGCGCCGCCCCCGGTGTCGAACCACCGGGCGCCCGCCTGCCAGGCGAACGAGGCGAACTGGAACGCCCCGTCCGTCGCGAAGGCCGTCAGCCGCCGTCCGGGCGCCTTGGTGCGCACCGTGCGGGACGCCTCCTCGAAGGCGTCCCACGTGCGCGGGACCTCGATGCCGTACTCGGCGAAGAGGTCGGTGCGGTAGTGCATCACCATCGGTTCGACGTCGAGCGGCACGCTGAAGACGCGCTTCTCGAACGTGGTCAGCGCCAGGGCCTGCGGCAGCAGTTCGGCCCGCAGGCGGTCGGTGAGCAGGTCCGTGAGGTCCCGGGCGACCCCGTCGATGGCGAAGCCCGGGAGCTGGGGGTACTCGATCGTCGCGACGTCCGGGGCGTTCCCGGCCCGGGATGCGTTGCTGAGCTTCGCGTAACCGCCCTGCGGTCCCGAGGGGATCTGCTGGAAGTCGACCTGGATCGTGTCGTGCGTCCGGTTGAACGCGTCCACCACCTCCTGACTCCCGCGCAGGGCGGACCAGAACGTGATGTGCGTGGCGTTGCGGCCGGCCCTGCTGCCGGCGGTGCTGGTTCTGCTCGTGCTGTCCGACCCCGATGAACCGGTGCTGCAGGCGCTCATGGCACCCGCCAGCGGTAGTGCGGTCATCGTGGCGAGCACGGATCGACGGCTCTGTCGACCGGGCATGGGCGCCTCCCGCGGCTCCTGATTCAAGACACGGGGAATCCTGATCGGCTGATCGATAGCGGTCAATAGATCGCTCAGAAGAAAATTGAAGCGGTCAAACGCTCAGTCCGTGGCAAGGGTGATCGCTTGCGTCGATCCGCGGACCTTGAGCGCAGGCAGCAACTGGGTCCTGCGCACCGGCCCCGCCGCCCCGGGCGCCCCGGACAGCCGGTGCAGCAGCAGCTCGGCGGCGGCCCTGCCGATGTCCGCCTTGGGCGGGGACACCGCGGTCAGCGGGGTGCTGCCCAGTGCGGCCACCACATCGTCGTACGCCACGACCGAGCAGTCCCGCGGCACTTGGACCCCGCTCTCGGCCAGCCGTTGCACCAGCATCAGCGCGTCCACGTCACCGTGCAGCACCGCGGCCGTCGCGCCGCGCTCGCGCAGCAGCGCGGCGAGATCGAGCGGGGCGCCCTCCGGCACGGCCCCCGCGGGCTGCTGTCCGGCCCCCGAAGGCCCGGGTCCGGGCACCGCGTCCGGCGAACTCAGCACCACCGGCCAGTCCGCCACCTCCGGCCGCGCCGCCGCGATGTCGGCGAAGGCCGCCCGCAGTGTGCGCGCCGTCGGGCTGTCGTCGCGGGCGGCCAGCACGATCCGGCGGTGCCCGAGCGAGAGCAGGTGCTCCACCGCGAGGTGCATCCCGTACCAGTGGTCGGAGCAGACCGAGTCCAGGGCGTGCAGGGCGCTGCCCGGCCGGGGCCGCCGCTCCATCAGCACGGTCGGCACGCCCACGTCCGCCAGCCAGCCGTAGTCCTGTTCCTCGGACTCGGCGCTGCGCCAGCGCGGGGCGATCAGGAGCCCGCGCGCCCCGTCGGCCAGCGCCCGCTCCGCCAGCGGCCGTTCGGCGCCCGCCAGTTGCGGTGCGATGTGCAGGGCGATGCGGATGCCGGCGTCCTCCAGGACGGTCCGGGCGCCGTGCAGCGTCTCGTACAGGTACGAATGCCGCTCCGGAACGATCAGGGCGACCGCGCCCCCGTCGCCCGGGGTCTCACCCGCCCGGGGCGACGGAACGGCCGGCGGCCCCGCCGGATCGCGCACCGGCCGCGCCGTACCGTGCCCCCGCCGCAGCCGCCCCGCCCGGGCCAACTCCTCCACGTCCCGGCGGACCGTGACGACGGAGACGGCCAGCTCCTCCGCGAGCGCGCTCACCTTGACCGCGCCGCGCGACTCCACCACCGCCAGGATTCGCTGACGCCTGAGTTCCACCGGCTCCCGCATGGTGCTGGCCCCCTCGCCGTACGCTGCGCGTTGTTCGTTTGAACGCTTCGTGTGAGCGCTTGGAGCGCAGCATAACCATGCCGCCGCCCGGGCAGCCGCAGAGCCGGAAATCAGAGATATTACGATCTACCCTTGGCATGGACACCCTTACGCTCTGGCAACTGGCGGCACTGGCCGCGGCATCCGCGCTCGTCGGCTTCTCCAAGACGGCCGTCAGCGGTGCCAACACGATCAGTCTCGCGGTCTTCGCGGCGGTACTGCCCGCCCGCGAGTCCACCGGAGTGCTGCTCCCCATCCTCATCGCCGGTGACCTGCTCGCCGTGCTCACCTACCGGCGCCATGCGCACTGGCCGACCCTGCTGCGGCTCTTCCCCGCCGTAGCGGTGGGCGTGGTGGCCGGCACGCTGTTCATGATGTGGGCCGGCGACGCTGCCGTCCGGACCTCGATCGGCGCGATCCTGCTGTTCATGGCAGGCGTCACCATGTGGCGGCGCCGGACCGCGACGGCCGGTGAGGAGCCGGAGGCCGGGACCGGACCGCCGACCGCGGCCGAGCGGGTCAAGGCCCGTTCCTACGGAGTGCTCGGCGGTTTCACGACCATGGTCGCGAACGCGGGCGGCCCCGTCATGTCGCTCTATCTGCTCTCCGCCGGGTTCCGCAAACTCGGCTTCCTCGGCACGTCGGCGTGGTTCTTCCTGATCGTCAACACGTCCAAGGTGCCGTTCAGTGTGGGCCTCGGGCTGATCGACGGCCGGTCCCTGCTGCTGGACGCCTGCATGCTGCTGTTCGTCGTGCCCGGCGCCTGGATCGGCCGGAAGTGCGTGGACCGGATCAACCAGACCCTGTTCGAGCGACTGGTCATCGGCGCCACCGTGCTGGGCGGTCTGCAACTGCTCCTGAACCCGTAGCGGCCCTCCCGGACCGCGGGGATCCGGGAGGGCCGCCGAGCGGACCGGGCGTCGGTCAGACGATGCCCTCCTCGATCTCGGCCTGCTCACGGGCGTTTCCGTACGCCGACGGGGTGCCGTACGAGCGACGCGCGACGAACCACCACACGGTCGCCAGGACCAGCACGGCGACCAGGGCTATCGAGGCGTAGTTCATCGAGTCGATCGTCACGGGCGACTTCTGCGGCAGCAGGAACAGCACGGTGACGATCACGACCCATGTGACGGCGATCCAGCCGACCGGCTTGGACCAGCGGCCCAGGTGCCACGGCCCGCGATCGAAGCGGTCACCCGCGCGCAGCTTCAGGAAGATCGGGATCGCGTACGCCGGCGTGATGCCGATGACGTTGATCGCGGTCACCGCGCCGTACGCGGTCGCCGAGTACAGCGACGGCAGGGCGAGCACCCCGGCGACGATCACCGACAGCCACACCGCGTTGACCGGCGTCTGCGTACGGGCGCTCACCTTGCGCCACAGCGAGGAGCCCGGCAGCGCGTTGTCGCGGCTGAAGGCGAACACCATCCGGCTGGTGGCGGCGACCTCGGCGTTGCCGCAGAACAGTTGCGCGGCGATCACGATCAGCAGCATCGCGGTCGCGCCCGAGGTCCCCAGCGCGTCGATGAGGATCTGGGCCGGCGGCACTCCGGTGGCGCTGTTCTGGGTGCCCGCGTAGTCCTGGATCGCGAACGTCAGCCCAGCGAGGAGCACGAAACCGGCCAGCCACGACACCCAGATCGACCGGACGATGCCGCGGGGCGCCGAGACGGAGGCGTCCGACGTCTCCTCCGACAGGTGGGCGGAGGCGTCGTAGCCGCAGAACGTGTACTGCGCCAGCAGCAGGCCGATCGCCGCCACGTAGAGCGGGTTCTCCCAGCCGGTGTCATTGACGAACTCGGTGAAGACGAACGACGGCGACTGGTGGTGCGAGGGCACGATCGCCAGTACGGACACGATCACCGCGACACCGGCCAGGTGCCACCACACGCTGATCGAGTTGAGCACGCTGACGAGCCGGACACCGAACAGGTTCAGCACGGCGTGCAGCAGCAGGATGCAGAGGAAGATGATCATCGTCTTGCCGGGGGTGGGCGAGAACCCCCACTGGAGGTTCATCAGCGCACCGGTGAACAGCGCGGCACCGTAGTCGATGCCGGCGATCGCGCCGAGCAGCCCGAGCAGATTCAGCCAGCCGGTGTACCAGCCCCACTTGCGGCCGCCGAGCCGGTCCGCCATGTAGTACAGCGCCCCGGACGTCGGATAGGCGCTGGTGACCTCGGCGAGCGCCATGCCGACGCAGAGCACGAACAGACCGACCCCGGCCCAGCCCCACAGCATCACCGACGGCCCGCCGGTGGACATGCCGAAGCCGTACAGGGTCATGCAGCCGGACAGGATCGAGATGACGGAGAAGCTGATGGCGAAGTTGCCGAAGCCGCCCATGCGGCGCGCCAGCACCGGCTGGTAGCCGAGTTCGCGCAGCCGCTGCTCCTCGTCCTTGGGTGCGGGGGCCTCGGCACCCTGCTGGGTCGAGGTGGATAGGGACATGGAAGGACCTCCGTGAGCGGTAAGGGGGAACGGGACACAGGACAGGGGGGAGCGGACCGGGTCAGCCGTGCGGGCCCCGGTCCGGATCGCGGGCGGCGGCGATGGCGCGGCTGCGGGCGCGCAGGAAAACCTCCTCGGCGCCGCCGGGATCCTTGGGGTCGCGGGTGCGGTACGCCCACGGCAACGAGGTGAAGTACGGGCCGAGTTCACGGAAGACCGGAGCGGCGTCGGCGAACTGGAGCGCCCCCCACAGCGCGTGCGCGAGATGGTTCAGATCGAGCAGGGTGTGGGTGGCCGGGGGAGTGCGCAGGAACCAGATCTCCAGGGCGCGCAGGGCCTCGCGCTCGGCGTCCTCGGTGACCCAGTGCAGGTCCAGCGCCTTCTCGTGACCGTTCTCGCGGCGGTAGCGCTCGACCCGCACATACAGCGGGAGAACGTGCAGCGCCGAGCCGTCGGGTGCCGAGGAGGCCGCCCACTGAACGAAGTTGACCGCCTCGGAGAGGACGCCCCCGGCCTTGCGCGCATAGACGAACTGGAGCATCCGGTGATAGGCCTCGCGGTTGTACGGATCGCGCTTGTCGGCCTCCGCCAGCAGCCCCCACGGCCCGGGGAAGAGCATGGGGCCCGGGGGATGCAGCCGGTGCTCCTCCAGGCGCTGGCGCTCGTCGAGCTGGGCCAGCGCCAGCAGGCACACCCAGGGCACCGGGTCCGCCGGTGAGGCGTGGGCGGCCGAGCGGCACGCCTCCCAGGCCTCCTGCCACAGCTCCTGTCCGCGCGGGTGGTCGGCGCGGTGGGCCCGTACCGCCCGCTCCACGGCGACCCGCGCGTGCATCACGGCGGCCGCGACGCTGCGCGGCTCCTCCGTCAGCCAGGCCCGAACCGCGTCCGATCCCGCCGCGACCGCCCCGAACACCTGGGTGCGCTGGGTCCACAGGGTCCAGTCCGGGGTGCTCTCCAGGAGATCACGCATCGACAGCCAGCGGCCGGTGCGTAAGTCCTGTAACGCGGAGCGGAGTGCGTTGTCGTGGCCGGCCGGATGGTAGACCGGCCGGAATTCACTGTTGGCCATGGACGTGCTCGGAGCATGGTGTCGGTCTCATCGATCCTCGGGACGTGGGGGGTGAAGCAGCAGTTGAAATGTGAACTGCTGTAAAGCGTCCGGTTGTTGCTCGGCGGTGAGTGTAGAGCCCTCCGTGCCGAACTCCCGAACGAATCGTGGATCTTCTTCAAGTCACTTGTGCAAACAGGAGGTTGAGCGGACGCGCCGGGTTCCGGCGACATCTCCTGCGGGCGCTTGACGTAACCGCTGGGCTGCACCACCCTGGGTTGCCGCGACCGATGATCACGATTCCGTTCAAGCCCGGGGGCTTGCGTACCGCTGGAGACCCGATGACAGGCCCGGTACTCGCCGTGGACCAGGGCACCTCAGGGACGAAAGCGCTGGTGATCTGTCCCGAGCGGGGCGTGATCGGTTCCGGTTCCGCTCCGGTGCGGCCGCGTTACGGACCCGGGGGAGCCGTCGAGGCGGACCCGGCCGAACTGCTCGGCTCGGTCGTCGACGCCGGGACGCAGGCCCTGGCCGCCGCGGGCGAACCGGTCGTCGCCGTGGGGCTCGCCAACCAGGGCGAGACGGTGCTCGCCTGGGACCCGGACACCGGGAAGCCGCTCACCGAGGCGATCGTCTGGCAGGACCGGCGCTCCGAGCCGCTCTGCGGGGAACTCGCGGCACACGAGGAGGAGTTGAAGCGGCTCACCGGACTGCCGCTCGATCCGTACTTCGCCGCACCCAAGATGGCCTGGATCCGCCGCGAACGGACCCGTGCCGGGGTCGTCACCACCAGCGACTCCTGGCTCGTCCACCGGCTCACCGGAGCATTCGTCACGGACGCGGCGACGGCCGGCCGGACCCAGCTGCTCGACCTCGACGAGACCGTCTGGTCGCCCGCCGCCCTCGACGTCTTCGGTCTGGGCGGCGAACGCCTGCCGGCCGTGGTGGACGCGGCCGGAACCTTCGGCACCACGACCGCGTTCGGCGGCGAACTCCCGCTGACCGGGCTGCTCGTCGACCAGCAGGCGGCCCTCCTGGCGCAGGGCGCGCTGGAACCCGGCAGCGCCAAGTGCACCTACGGCACCGGCGCGTTCCTCCTGGCCCAGACCGGCGGCGTGCCGCGCCGGGGTTCCACCGGGCTGGTCAGCTGCGTGGCCTGGCGGCTCGGCGGACGTACCAGCTACTGCCTGGACGGACAGGTCTACACGGCCGCCTCCGCCGTCCGCTGGCTCACCGACCTCAAGGTGATCTCCGGGGCGGAGGATCTCGACCCCGTCGGTGGCGGCGTCCCCGACTCCGGCGGCGTCACCTTCGTGCCCGCGCTCGCCGGTCTCGCCGCCCCCTGGTGGCGCGGCGACCTGCGCGGCTCGGTCACCGGCCTGAGCCTGGACACCACGGCCGGCCACCTCGTGCGGGCGCTGTGCGAGGGCATCGCCGCGCAGGTCGTCGAACTCGCCGACGCGGTGGCCTCCGACCTCGGCGCCCCGCTGACGGCCCTCCGCGTCGACGGCGGACTGACCCGCTCCGCACTCCTCATGCAGACCCAGGCCGATCTGCTGCAACGGCCCGTCGAGGTGTCCGCCCTGCCCGACGTCACCGCTCTCGGGGTCGGGGCCGTGGCCCGGCTCGGCAGCGACCCCGGACTCGCCCTCGCCGACGCCGTCCCCGCCTGGCGGCCGTCCGCCGTCTACGAACCGCGGATCGGCCCCTCGGAGGCGGCCGAGCGCCTCGCCGGATTCCGCGCCGCCGTCGACACCCTGCTGGAACGGTCATGACCCCGGCCGGAGCGGCCCGATGACGCAGCCCGTCACCGTCACCACCGCCGGGGACCCCCTGCCGGAACTGCCCGGCGGCGCCCCGTACGACGTCACCGTCATCGGAGCGGGCGTGGTCGGCACCGCCATCGCCCGCGCCCTCGCCCACCACCCGGTCCGCACCGCCCTGGTCGAGGCGTCGGACGACATCGGCGACGGCACGTCCAAGGCCAACACCGCGATCCTGCACACCGGCTTCGACGCCGTCCCCGGCTCCCTGGAAGCCCGCCTCGTCCGCGAGGGGCAGCGGAAACTCGCCGCGTACGCCGCCGGGACGGGGATCCCGGTCGAGCGCGTCGGCGCCCTCCTCGTCGCCTGGGACGCCGGACAACTCGCCGCGCTGCCCGCCCTGCTGGCCAAGGCGGAGGCCAACGGCTACCACGCCGCCCGGCTGCTGGACGCCGACGAGGTCGCCGAGCGGGAACCCCACCTCGGCCCGGGGGCACTCGGCGCGCTGGAGGTCCCCGACGAATCCGTCATCTGTCCCTGGACCACACCGCTCGCCTTCGCCACCCAGGCCGTCCGCGCGGGCGTCCATCTGCACCTGGACTGCCGGGTCGGCCGCATCGAGCCCGCACCGGACCACCACACCCTCACGACCGGGCGCGGCCCGCTGCGCACCCGGTACCTGATCAACGCCGCCGGGCTGCACGCCGACGAGATCGACCGGCAGTTCGGCCACGACCACTTCACCGTCACCCCGCGCCGCGGCCAGCTCATCGTGTTCGACAAGCTCGCCCGCGACCTGGTCCGGCACATCCTGCTCCCCGTCCCCACCGCCGCGGGCAAGGGCGTCCTGGTGGCCCCGACCGTCTTCGGCAACGTGCTGCTCGGCCCCACAGCGGAGGAACTCGACGACAAGACCGCCACCGAGTCGACACAGGAGGGAATCGCCCTGCTGCGGGAGAAGGGCCGAAGGATCCTGCCCCGGCTCCTCGACGAGGAGGTGACCGCCGTGTACGCGGGACTGCGGGCGGCCACCGGCCACGAGGACTACCGGATCCAGGCCCACCCCGGCCTGAACTACATCGCGGTCGGCGGAATCCGCTCCACCGGACTGACCGCCTCCATGGCCATCGCCGACCACGTCACCGCGCTCCTCGCCGACACCGGCCTCGCCCTGGGCACCCCCGTCGCGCTGGAGCCCCTCACCATGCCCGGACTCGGTGAGACGGGCGAACGCCCCTGCCTGGACGCCGGACTCATCGCCCGGGACCCCGCGTACGGCACCCTGGTCTGCCACTGCGAGCGCGTCACCGAGGGCGAGATCCGAGACGCCCTCCGCTCCACCCTCCCGCCGCGCTCCGTCGCGGGCCTGGCCCGCAGGACCAGGGCCGGCAACGGACGCTGCCAGGGCTTCTCCTGCGGCGCCGGTCTCCGCGCACGCATCGAGGAGGGGAGCCGGACATGACCCGCCGCGAGCGGAGCGTCGACGTGCTGGTCGTCGGGGCGGGCCCGGCCGGTCTGGGCGCCGCGGCCGCACTCGCCGCTTCCGGGGTGCGCCGGGTCGAGGTCCTGGAACGCGAACAGACCGCGGGCGGCATCCCGCGCCACTGCCACCACAAGGGGTTCGGCAGCCGGCGCACGAGCGGAGGGATAAGCGGCCCCGAGTACGCCCGGCGCAGCGCGGCTGCCGCGACCGGCGCCGGCGCCGTCCTGCGCACCGGCATCACCGTCACCGGCTGGGCGGGTCCACGCATCCTCGACACCACAGGACCGGGCGGACTGGAACGGATCACCGCCAGGACCGTCGTCCTCGCCACCGGAGCCCGGGAACGCCCGCGCAGCGCCCGGCTGGTCCCCGGCACCCGCCCGGCGGGCGTCTACACCACCGGAGAACTCCAGCAGGCCGTCCACCTCCACCACCAGCACATCGGCAGCCGGGCGGTGATCGTCGGCGACGAACCGGTCGCCGACGCGGCCGCCGGCACCCTGCGCGCGGCCGGCGTCGAAGTCGTCGCCCGGGTCACCGACCGGCCCCCGGTCCGGCCCGCCGCCCTGGAACCGCTCCATAGCGCCCCGCTGCTCACCCGCACCGCCGTCACCGCCCTGACCGGCCGTCCCCGGCTCACCGGCGTCGCGGTGCGCCACGAGGACGGCCGCACGACGACCCTGCCGTGCGACACCGTGGTGTTCACGGGCGACTGGATCCCCGAACACGAACTGGCGCGGCGCGCGGGCCTGCCGCTGGACGCCGGTACCCGGGGCCCCGCGCACGACGCCGCGTACCGCACGGGCGAGCCCGGTGTCTTCGCCGTGGGCAATGTGCTGCACGGCGTGGAGAGCGCCGGCACCGCGGCGGCGGAGGGCCGCGCCCTCGCCGTACCCGTACTCCGTCATCTCGCCACCGGCGACTGGCCCGCGGACCGCCCCGCGGTCGCCGTCGCGGCACCGCTGGAGTGGATCACGCCCAACCTCATCGGGCCCGGGGACGACCGGCCGCTGGGCGACCGGTTCATCCTGCGGACCGGCCGGAGCCTCACGGCCCCGCTGCTCGTCGTCCGCCAGGACGGTGTGGAGCTGCACCGCCGGCGCCTGCTGCGGCCCGCCCGGCCGGGCCGCCCCTTCCACCTGCCCGCCGGCTGGCTGGACCGGGCCGATCCGCACGGCGGGACGGTGCACGTCTCACTGGACTGACCGGGACGCGCGGAACGGGCCGCGCCAGGCAGGCCCGGCGTTCAGGGGATCAGCAGCCAGTCCGACCCGATCGCCGCCACCAGACCGACCCCCAGCAGCCAGCTGCCGAGCCGGGTCCGGCCGTTCCTGCTCAGCTCGATCACGATCCCGCACAGGATCAGCGCCAGCCCGTACACCCCGACCACCAGGACGGAGGACCGGCTCGCGATCCGCAGCCCCAGGACGACCGCCATCGCCACCATCCCGACCGAGGAGAGGACGATGCGCAGTCGTCTCGCCTGGCGTGGCGTCAGCCGCCGGTCCTCGGCCGCCGCGGTGTCCTCGGGTTCGGCTATCGGGGCGTCTAGGGCCTGGTCCTGGTCCTGGTCAGAAGTGCTCATGAGGCCGGATCGTAATGGCTCCGCACGCCCCTGTTCACCGCTCTCGGTCAAGGAGAGGGAAAGGAAGGGGAGTTCGGGCTCCGTGCCCTCCGTCCCGGTGCGCCGCGACCCGGTCCCGCTGCACCGCGGTCAGCCGCCGTCGGCCCGCAGCCGCGGCGCCTCGGCGGCCGCGTCGACGACCGGGGCCCCCTCGCCCTCCACCCGCCCGGCCAGCTCCAGCGCCCAGCCGCTCAGCGCGTCGACGTCGATCCCGTGCGCCGCCGGAACCCGAGCGGCCGGAGTGTCCGGCCCGCCGGGAGCCCCGGCGGCCCCACCGGCCCCGGCGAATCCCGCCAGCGCCCCCGCGCCCCGCCGCAGCAGCCGCGCACCGCCCGTCGCGTTGCCCCGGGCGGCATGGGTCAGACCGACGGCCAGCTGCGCCAGCCCCCGCCACAACTCCCGTTCCGCGTCGGGCCCCGACTTCCACGCGTCCTCGAACACCTCATGGGCGTGGAACGGCATTCCGGCGTCCAGCAGCCGCTGCGCCTCCCGCACCGTCTCCCCGGGCGAACGGACCACGCCCTCGGGCTGCCGCTCCACCCCCTGCGTCCCGTACGGCAGGGGGCGTCCCAGCCCGTCCCGGGGGCGCGCGTTGTGCGCCCGGCCCTCGGCGTCCCGGTCCCTGCGAGTCTCGTCCACCCCCCGATTGTGCCTCGTACCTGCGGAGAACTGCCTGAACCCCTGTCGGTGGCCCCCCGCGCACGACTAGGCTCGACTGTCATCGATCCGACTTTGGGGAGAGCAGGCATGAAGCCGTCCCGGCCGCTGTACGAACGCGAACCGGAACTCGCCGCCGCCGCACAGGCCGTTGACGCCCTCTGCGGCGCGCAGGCCGCCGGCGGGCTGCTGGTCTTCAGCGGCGAGGCGGGCATCGGCAAGACCGCGCTGCTGGCCGAGATCCAGGCCATGGCCGCCGACCGCTGCACCGTCTGGTCCGCCCGCGGCGGCGAGACGGTCACCTCGGTGCCGTTCCACGTCGTGCGCCAGCTGCTCCAGCCCGCGCTGGACCAGTTCCCCGCCGACGACGTGAAGGCCCTGTTCGGCGCCTGGTACGAGATCGCGGCACCGGCCCTGGGACTCTCCGAGCCCACCGGCCCGCAGCCCGACCCGCAGGGTGTGCGCGACGGCCTCGACTGGGTCGTCTCCCGGCTCGCCTCCCGGCTGAGCCACCGTCCGCTGCTCCTCGTCATCGACGACGCGCACTGGGCGGACGGCGAATCCCTCGCCTGGCTCGCCTCGTTCACCGCCCGGCTCGGTGAACTGAAGGTCCTGGTCGTCCAGGCGCACCGCCCGGAGGAGCTCGCGGCCCGCGAGGCCCAGCGCACCGCCGCGGGCGGCCATCCGGCGCAGGTCCGTGTCGCCCTGCGCGCACTCACCCCCGACGCCACGTCCGAACTGGTCCGGGCCACCCTCGGCGACCACGCCGACGACCCGTTCTGCCGCGAGGTGTGGGCCGTCACCGGCGGCAACCCCTACGAGGCGGTCGAGCTCGTCGCGAAGGTCCAGGACCGTGAACTGGCCCCGCTGGAGGAGTCCGCCGGACTGCTCCGCGAACTCGGCGCGTCGGCCCGGGGCAGCGGTCTCGTCGCCCGGCTCGAACGGCTCGGCACCAACGCCAACCGGTTCGCCTGGGCCGCCGCCGTCCTCGGTACCGACATCTCCCAGGAACTCGCCGCTACCCTGGCCGGAATGAGCCCCGCCGAGGCGGCGGACTGCACCGCCCGGCTGCGCGAGGCCCGTATCGTCAGCGGCTTCGACCCGCTGGAGTTCGTGCACCCGCTGATCGCCACCGCCGTGTACCGCTCCATTCCGCCCGCCACCCGCACCGCCATGCACGGCAGAGCCGCCTGGGCGATCACCCGGGCCGGCCTCGGACCCGCGGCGGCCTCCCGGCACCTGCTCGAAGTCCACCCGGACGACGACCAGGAACTCGTCGAGCAGCTGCGGGCCGCCGCCAACCAGCACCTCGCGGTCGGCGCCCCCGAAGCCGCCCGCCGCTGCCTGGAGCGGGCGCTCCAGGAACCGCCGCGCCACGACGTACGCGCCACCCTCCTGTACGAGCTGGGCTGCGCCACCCTGCTCAGCTCCCCGCCCACCACCGTGCAGCACCTGCGGGCCGCACTCGACATGCCCGGCCTCGCCGACGAACTGCGGGTCGACGCCACGTTCCGGCTGGCCGCAGCTCTGTCACACAACAACCAGCTGAAGGAAGCGGCCCTGGCACTGGCGGCCGAGGCCGAGCGCACGGCGCCGGGACCGGGCCTGATGCGCCTGCAGGCCGCCCACTTCCTCTGGGAGGGCATGCAGGCCACCGAGGAGGACGGGCCCGGCCGCTCCCGCCGGCTCGCCGCCAACGCCGACCACCTCACCGGCCGGGACAACGCCGAACGGGCGCTCCTCACGCTCCGCGCCTTCGACGCCATGCTGCGCGGCGAGAACTCCCAGCTGATCGTGGACCTGTGCGAACGCGCCCTGGTCAACGGCCACCCCGCCCGCGGCCTGGGCTGGACCGACACCGAATGGGGCTTCGAGCTCCCCACCCTGCTCGGCATCACCTACGCCTTCACCGACCAGCTCGACCGGGCCGAGGAACTCTTCGGCGAGGCCGTGCGCGCCTTCGAGATCTCCGGCTGGAGCGGCGCCCACCTGGCCTTCGCCCACACCCTGCTCGGCCTGGTCCACCGCCGTCGCGGCCGGCTGGCCGAGGCGGAGGGCTTCCTGCGCGAGGGACTGCGCCTCGCCGACCGTGTCGGCAGCGGACTGCCCGTCCACTGGGACGCCGCCTGCCTCCTCATCGACACCCTGCTGGCCCGCGGCCGGGTCACCGAGGCCCGCAAGGTCGCCGACCAGTACGACTTCGGTCTGCCCTATCCCAGTGCCATGGTCCTGCCCGACGCACCGTGCGTCCGCGGCCGCCTGCTGCTGGCCGAAGGCCGTACGAAGGAAGCCGTCACCGAGCTGGAGGCGGCCGGGCACGCCCTCGAACCACGCGGCAGGTTCAACGGCATCTGGGGCCCCTGGGCGGGCGACCTGGCCCGCGCCCTCGCCGACGACGACCCGGGCCGCGCCGCCCAGCTCGCCAACTCCGCCCGGGTGCACGCGGAGCGCTTCGGCACGGATACGGCGATCGGCGAGGCCCTGCGCTGTGTCGCCCTCTTCGCCCGCCCGGAGGAGGCGGCCCACCTGCTCGGTGAGGCCGTCCGCCACCTGGAGGCGTCACCGTCCGGCTACGAGCTGGCCCTCGCCCTCCTCGACTACGGCATCGCCACCCGGTCGCCCCGTGAGCTCGCCCGGGCACAGAAGCTGGCCACGGCCTGCGGCGCCGAGTCCCTGGCGACCCGCGCCCAGCAGGCGCGGGCGTCGATCCGGTCCACGGAGTGAGGTAATGTTTGTCCTGCGCAGCCGCCCGGCACGACCGGGGGACTGGCAGCGGGACGTGGCGCAGCTTGGTAGCGCACTTGACTGGGGGTCAAGGGGTCGCAGGTTCAAATCCTGTCGTCCCGACTGGAGACAGTCGTGGACCGAGGGCCGGTATCGGAGAAATCCGATACCGGCCCTCGGCCGTTGCGTGCACGCGCGCGAGGGCCCCCGGACGCGGATCAGAGGCCGGACAGGCCCGGGACGGCGAGCGCCGCGTCGATCTCCCGCACGAACGGTTCCAGATCGTCCGGGTTCCGTGAGGTGATGAGCTTCCAGCCGCCGGACTCGTCCGTGACGACCGGCTGATCCGTCCAGTCGCCGCCCGCGTTGCGGATGTCGGTCTGCAGCGAGGCGTAGGACGTGAGCCGCTTTCCCGGGATCACGCCGGCCTCCACCAGCACCCAGGGCCCGTGGCAGATCGCGGCGACGGGGCGGCCCGCTGCGGAGAACGCGCGCACGATCCGGCACGCGGAGCTCTGCGTGCGGAGTGTGTCGGCGTTCAGCGTCCCGCCCGGTACGAGCAGAAGGTCGTAACCGTCCGGATCGGCCTCGTCCAGCGTCAGGTCGGGCTCCAGGGTTCTGCCGGGCTCCTTGTCACCGACGAGGGTCTCGACCGAGTCCCTCGTCACGGCCGCGACATCGACCTGGGCGCCCCACCCGCGCAGGTGGTCGAGCGGGACGACGAGCTCGTCCTGCTCGACGCCGTAGTTGGTGACGATGGCCAGCACCTTGCGCTCGGCCGCATCGTGGTCGCTCATCCGCTGACGTCCTTCCTGTCGGCCAGGGGTACGGCCGCGACGCGACGCGGCCGGCGGTTTCGGTGAATCAGCGGCTGACCGCCTTGCGGAGCTGCTCCTTGTTCATCGTGGAGCGGCCCTCGATGTTCTTCTTCCTGGCCTCTTCGTACAGCTGGTCCCGGGTACGCCCCTGCGCGCCCTTGTGCGAGCGCTCCCCGCCTCGCTGGGACGCCGACTTCGGGTCCTGTGTGGATGTCCTGCTCGCCGTCTTCGACTCACCCGAGCGGGCCCGTTCCTTGTTGACGGTACGGGCGGCGATCTCCTTCGCGCGCTTCTCCGGCTCGCCGCGCTTCTCGGCGCTCTCCTTCACGTGTTCGTACTGACGCTCACGCTTGCGACTGGATCCGGCCGGCATGGCGTTCTCCTTCTCGTTCTCGGGTCTCTTCTCCGGGGCACCCGGCCCGCACCGGGGACAGCGACGCGGCCGATGCCCACCACCCGGGTTGCCGCAGTGCCCCGTCCGAAACATGGCACCGCCGCCCCGGGCGCGCACACCGGGCCGCGCGCTCGGGTGACTCCCGCTACCGGCCCGCGTCGTCGCCCCGGCCGCCGGCCTTCTCCGTCTGGGAGAGCGGTCGCGCGATGTCCTCCAGGGAGCGCTGCTCGGCGTCGACCGCGAGGAAGGCGGCGACGATGCCGGCCGCGCACATCAGCGCGGCACCGATGCAGAAGGCGAGTGCCGTGTCGCGGGCGACGCCGGACTCGGTGAGGTCGGCGAAGATGAGCGGGCCGCTGATGCCGCCGACCGCCGTGCCGACCGCGTAGAAGAAGGCGATGGCCATGGCCCTGGTCTCCATGGGAAAGATCTCGGAGACGGTCAGATAGGCACTGCTCGCCCCGGCGGATGCGAAGAACAGCACCACGCACCAGCAGGCGGTCAGGCTGTTGGCGTCGAGGGAGCCCCGGTCGAAGAGCCAGGCCGTGACGAACAGCAGGATGCCCGGAACGATGTACGTGGCCGCGATCATGATGCGCCGCCCGATCGTGTCGAACAGTTTGCCGAGTACGAGTGGTCCGACGAAGTTGCCGGCCGCGATCACCGCGAAGTAGTAGCCGGTCCGACCGCTCTCGACGTCGAAGAACTTGGTGAGGATCGCGCCGAAGCCGAACGTGATCGCGTTGTAGAGGAACGCCTGCCCGATGAAGAGGGACAGCCCGAGCACCGCACGTTTGGGATAGCTGCGGAACACGGTCTTCGCGATGAGCCCGAAGCCGATGCTCTTGCGCTCGTGGACCGTGATCTCACCGGCCGGCGGCGGCAGCTTCTCGTGACTCTCGTCCTCGATCTCCCGCTCGACGGAGGAGACGAGTTCGTCGGCGTCCTCGCGGTGGCCGTGGATGAGCTGCCACCGCGGACTCTCCGGTACGTGCCGCCGGACGAGCAGGATCACGAGGCCCAGGACGACACCCAGGGCGAAGGTGAGCCGCCAGCCCAGGTCCTTGGGGAAGTAGTCCGTGTTCAGCATGACGATCGACAGCAGCGCCCCGCCGATGGCGCCCAGCCAGTAGCTGCCGTTGATGATGAGGTCGACCCGGCCCCGGTACTTCGAGGGGATCAGTTCGTCGATCGCCGAGTTGATGGCCGCGTACTCCCCGCCGATGCCGAAACCGGTGAGGAAGCGGAAGAGGAAGAACCACCACGCGCTGAAGGACAGTGCGGTCATCGCCGTCGCCGCCAGGTAGACCGCGAGGGTCACCATGAACAGCTTCTTGCGGCCGAACCGGTCGGTGAGCCATCCGAAGAAGAGCGCACCCGCGCAGGCCCCCGCCACGTAGAGGGCCGCGGCCAGTCCGGTGACCTGGGCGGACGTGATGTCCAGCCCCGATCCCTCCTCCGAAAGCCGGCCCGCGATGTTGCCGACCGTCGTCACTTCCAGCCCGTCGAGGATCCACACCGTCCCGAGGCCGATGACGATCATCCAGTGCCAGCGTGACCACGGCAGACGGTCCAGTCGCGCCGGTAGGGCCGTCGTGACGACACCGGTTCCGGAGTCGCCCGGCGCTGCGGGGATTGTCACAGCGGTTGTCTCCTCGTCCGTGCGGAGCGGGCACTGCGTGGACGCAGTGCCTTCAATATCGGCCAGGTGCCCGCTCCTCGCCGCCGCACACGCGGGCCGGGCGCCACATCGGGTGAGGAGTCCCGGTGCGCCTCGCAGCGTGCGCGCGGCCACGCCGGCTCCCTGGCGCGGGAGCCGGCGTGGCCGGGGGAGGGAGCCGGCAGGTCAGTCGAAGGTGGCCGTCACCGTCCTGTCCGCGTCGACCGTGATCTCCAGCGAGGGACCGGTGGAGATCACCTCGCCGTCCACCGTCCAGCTCAGGAATCGGTGGCCGGGGAGCGGCTTCGCCTCGGCGGTGACCGTGGAGCCCCGTTCGTAGCGGCCCGGCTCCGTCTCGTTGCCGACGAGGGTCACGGTGCCGTGTCCCGCCGGTGCGGCCTCGGCGGTCAGGCCGTTCTGGAGCATGTTGATCGCCATGATGTTGTACGCACGCGCCGGGCCGGTGACCGAGGCGCCGTTGTAGCGCAGGAGGTTGACCACCGTGACGTCTCCGCCGTCCGCCTCGACCGTGAAGCCGTCGGTGCCGAGGTTGTCGGTGCCCAGGTTGTACGCGGTCACCTCACCGGAGCGGACGACCAGACCGTGGTGGAAGCCGTAGGCGAAGGCGTTGAGCACCGTCAGCCGGGTGGCGCCGTCGACCGTCACGATCTGCGACTGCTTGCGCATCGGGTCGTCGATCACATCGGGGAAGATGTTCGACTCCAGGACCCAGTCCGGCAGGGCGTAGGCGACCCGCGCGACCGCGTTCCCGTTGTTGAGTACCCCCTCGATCCGGCCGCCGTCGCTGCGGCCGACCGTGATGGCCCGGTTGAAGACGGCGCCGGCCAGCTTGCGGACGGTGAATCCGTCGTTGCGGTGCGCGGCCATGTCGATGCCGTTCCAGGCGTTGGGCAGGCCGAGGTCGAGGGCGTAGGTGCCCGGACCGTTGCCGCGCACGGCGAACGGATAGGGGACCGGGCCGTCCGCCGCCGCCGGGTTGTTCTCGGGGTACAGGACCCGCAGGCCGCGGACGCCCGCCCGCTTGCCGTTCAGCGTGATCAGCGCCGTCGCCGTGTCGGGACTGCCGGTGTCCCGGCCCTCGTACGCCATCAGGACGGTGCCGCCGCTCGCACCGACCAGATCGCGGTTCGGTACGGGCGACGCGCCGCGCAGCTCCACCCCGGCGGGCACCCGGAGGTGGCCGTCGACGCGGTACCAGCCGGCCGGGAGGTAGACGGTCCCGCCGCCCTCGCGGCCCGCCCGGTCCAGGGTCTGCTGGACGGCGGCCGTGGCGTCCCGCCGCGGCATGATGCCGGTCTCGCGCGGAGCCCGGTCCGCGACGTACAGCGCGGCCCGCGCGGGCCGGGGCAGCGGCTTCTGGTCGTAGCGCGGGACCGTGCCGGACATGCGGTGGACGATGCCCGAGACGGCTCCGGACACCTTGGTGTCGGTGAGCTTCACATACGCCTCGGAGCCGTTCCGGACGGCCGCCTCGCTGCCCTCCAGGACGCTGGAGGCGAAGGACATGCCCCAGCGCGAGTCGAAGCTGTCCGCCAGCAGCGCGACATCCGTGCGGCGGATCTCGCTCTGCACGAAGCTGCCGGTGAACGAGGCCCGCTGACCGGCCACGATGTGGATCCCGGTGCGGTAGTCGGCGGCCTTGATCCGGTAGAACTGGTCCCACTCCAGGTCACCGAGGACGAATCCGGTGCCGTGCGCGCGGGTCCAGGTGTCCAGCGCGGCCCGCTTCGGCGGGTGGTAGGCCGCCGGGGCGTCCGCCCAGTAACCGTTGTCCAGGGTGATGTTCTCCCAGGTGCCCACGTCCGCGCCGTTGAAGGCACGGAAGCCCTCGGACAGTACGGTCCCCTTGATGTTGCGGAGCGTCGCCGACTCGTGGACCTGGCCCGAGGAGGGCGCCACGCCCTGGTCGTTGGGCATGGTGCTGATCCCCACGCCCTTGTACGAGTTGAGCATCGTGACGTCGGAGACGGTGGCCATCATGTAGTTCTCGTTGCCGATCCACGCACCGCCGGGGATCTGGAACGTCGAGTTGTACGCGACCGGCGAGGCCGCACTCTGGCGCGGGTAGTAGGTGGTGACGCCCATGACGCCCGCGCTGCCGCCGATCCGGAACAGGACCGGTCCGTCCGCACCCGCGGGCAGGTCGGCTGAGATCACCGTGCCGTACCCGCCGCTGCCGCGGTCGGGATCGCGCCGGTCACCGCGCACGGTGCAGAAGGAGTGCACCTCGACGGTGTCGGTCACCCGGTACGTCCCCGAGGGGAGCCAGACCGTGCCGCCGCCCGCGTCGTAGCAGTCGTAGACGGCCTGCTGGATCGCGTGGGTGGAGTCCTTGCGGCCGCTCGGGTCGGCGCCGTAGTCGCGGGCGTCGAAGTCCGCGACGACCGGGGACTCCACCGGGAAGTCCGTCCTCACCGCATGCGGCCTCGGCCGTACGGTGCGCTCCTTGCGCACCTCCAGTTCGCCGATCGTGATGTTCCTGGCGCCCGGGGCGTACCCCTTGACCGCGATCCGCACATAGCGTGCGGCCGTGGTCGCGAAGCGGGTGCGGATCGTCTTCGTGGCGATGGCGCCGTTGCGGCCCACCGTGGTGAAGTCCCGGCCGTCGCGGGACACCTGCACCGTGTAGTCCTGGGCGAAGGTCGAACCCCACTGGATCCGGACGTCGTTGACGGACTTCACCGAGCCCAGGTCCGTCGTGATCCACTCGCCGGTGCCGCCGTCGCCGCTGGTCCACGCCGTCGAGGCGTCCCCGTCGACCGCGGCCGCGGGCGTGCCGCTGCTCGCGGTGGCCTTCGTGCCGCGGGCCAGGTTGGTGTTCACCGCGGACTTCCGGAAGTCCCGGAGCGAGGTGTCGAGCGCGTCCAGGGCGGCCTTCAGCTCCGCCTCCGTCGTGCCGCCGGTGTCGACGGCCTTCTGCGCGGCGGCGATCGAGTCCAGCAGCGCGGCCTTCGCGCCCGGCGGGTACTGCCCGTCTCGCCCGCCCTCGCGCGCCGCCGTCCAGGCCCGCCGCGCGTCGGCGACGAGGAGTTGCAGGCCCTCGGCCGGCTTCAGTTCGGCCGGCACGACGGTGATCCGTACCGCGGCGACCTTCAGTTCGGCGGCCCCGCCGTCCGTCGTGATGCGGAAGTCCGAGCCGTTGGAGCGGTTGGTCATGATCGCGTCGTCGAGGGCGAAGGTGTGGGTCTTCCACGTCTTCGTGTCCCCGTAGGCGAAGAGTTCCGACGGCTTGAACATGTCGCTCGTGGCGCTGCCCGGCGAGTCGTAGTGCAGGCCGAACGTGCCGTTGCCCGCGTCGAAGTAGTCGACGCTGACGAGCACCTTGTCCCGGGTGTCGTAGAGGAAGGTGTCGGAGACGTTCATGTAGAAGAAGTTCAGCCCCGGCGCCGGGGCGCTCCGGTCGGTGCCCCAGTAGCCCCGGCCGGCCTCCACCCCGGTGACGAGACCGCTGCCGGCGTCACCCGCACGCGGGGTGATCCCCGAGGGCTGCGGTGCCTCCCCGAGGGTCACGGAGGCGCCCGAGGTGCCGACGCGCACGGCGGCGACCGTGATGTCGGCCGGCGCGGTGCCGTCGCCGCCCTCCGCTCCGTCCGTTCCGGACAGGCGCAGCACGGCGGCATCGGCCGTGGCCACGTCGAAGCTGCCGGTCCTCCAGGTGTCGCTGCCGGTGAGCCGCAGCGGGGTGGCGCCGCCGAGCACGAGGGTGCCGGCGCCCGTGTCCCGGTAGGTGACGCTGACGGTCACTCCGTCGGCGTCGACGCCCTTCAGATAGTCCGCGTCGAGGGCGAGGTCCAGATGGCCGGTGCCCTTCGCCACGTCCGTCCGCCAGTACGTACGGCCGTCGAGTTCGCCGGTGCGGAGCCCGGCGGGGTCGTCGCCGGCGCTCGGCCGGATACCGAGGGTCTTCGGGGTGGGGCCGAGATCGGCCCCGACTCCGTGCGGGTACATCCCGGGCGTCGCGGCGAACGCGGCGGGGGCGGGGGCGAGGAGTGCGGTTAACAGGAGCAGGACGAGAGCGGCGAGCCGCCCGCGTCTGCGGCCGGCGGGGTCTCTGCGGGGCATGAGGGCCTCTACTGGGGTCGGTGGGGCGGGTGGAATCCGAGCAGCTCGAAGCAGGCCCGGGTGTCGAACAGGGAGGTACGGCCGGAGAGTTCGGCGAAGGCCGGCACTCCCGGGTGGAAGCGCTCCATGAGCTCGGCGGTGGGCAGCGGGGAGGAGGTGTCGGGGGCGGCGACGTTGACGATGTGGCAGCCGGTCAGCTCCCGCTCCAGGGCCAGGCGCACGGCGGTCGCCGCGTCCCGGGTGTCCAGCCAGCCCCAGAGGTCCATCCGGTGGCCGCCGGGGTCCTCGCGCACCGCGGCCAGCTGCTTGGCCAGCCGGTCGCCGGTGCCGGTGAACGGGAACCGCATGCAGACGATGCCGGTGCCCCAGCGGCGGTGGGCCGCGCGTGCGGCCTCCTCGAGGGCCAGCTTGGACAGCCCGTACGGGTCCTGGACGAGGGTCGGATGCTCCTCGTCGAGCGGCACGTACCGGGGGGACTGGGGGACGGGCGACCAGGCGAGGCCGACCGCCGCCGCGCTGGACGCGGCGACGACCCGGCCGACCCCGGTGCGGCCCGCCTCGTCCAGCACCCGGTGCGCGGTGAGGCAGTTGGTGGCGTAGAGGGCGCTGGGGTCGGGACCGTTGGGGTGGGGGATCGCCCCGAGGTGGACGACGGCCGCCACGCCGTCCATGGCCTTGCGGACCAGCTCCGGGTCGCGGAGGTCGCCGGTGTGCACCCCGTCCAGGCGCGGATCGTCCACCGGCGTCAGATCCGTTGCGACGACCTGGTGCCCGTGTGCCAGCAGGTCGTCGAGGACATGGCCGCCGATGTGTCCGGCGGCCCCGGTGACGAGGACGCGCATCAGCCCTTCACCGCCCCGACCAGGCCGTTGACGAAGTAGCGCTGGAGGCTGAGGAAGAGCACGATCACCGGGATGACCACGATCAGCGATCCCGCCATCAGGTTGTTGTAGTGCGGGACGTTCTCCGCGGACAGCGTCTGCAGGCCGAGCGGGAGGGTGTACGTCGAGGGGTCGTTCAGCGAGACCCGGGTGAGGAGGTACTCGTTCCAGGTCGGGATGGCCGTCAGCAGCGCAACGGTGATCAGCGCGGGCCGGGCGAGCGGCACGTAGATGCCGGTGAAGATGCGCAGTTCGCTCGCACCGTCGACCCGGGCCGAGTCCCGCAGCTCGGCAGGGACCGCCATGAACGCGCCGGTCATCAGCAGGATGGACAGCGGCGCGCCGCCGTTGACGAACGGCAGGACCAGACCCCAGTGACTGCCCAGGATGCCGAGCTTGTTCTCCAGCAGCACGATCGGCAGCATCACGGTCACCCCCGGCACGAACAGCAGGGAGACGAAGAGCTTCTGGAGCAGCCCCCGGCCCGGGAAGCGGAGCACGGCGAAGGCGTAGCCGGCCGCCGCGTACACGACCAGGGTCAGCACCACCGTGTACAGCGTCACCAGCAGGCTGTTCACGAAGAAGTCGAAGAAGTGCAGCGTGTTCCAGGTGTCGACGAGCGTCTGGAACGTGGGGTTCTCCGGGATCAGATGACCGCCGCGCACGACCTCGACCTGGTCCTTGAAGGCCGCCGACACCATCCACAGGAACGGGTAGACGCTGACCAGCCCGTAGATCAGCAGCAGCGCGCCGACGACCAGACGCGCGGCGGTCCTGCCCGCCGCCTTCCTGCGGGGTGTTCCGGCCGTGCCGCCGCCGAGGGAAATCGTTGTCATGTCTTGCTCCGCAGCGCTCGCAGGTTGATCAGGGCCAGGACGAGGGCCAGGGCGAAGAGGATCCAGCCCAGTGCGCTGGCCAGGCCCAGGGTGGGCGACAGGTTCTTGAGGAAGGCCAGCCGGTAGGCCTCGAGACCCATCACGTTGGTGTGGTCACCGGGACCGCCGTTGGTCATCACCAGGAAGGTCTGGAACCCCTGCAACGACTCACGGAGGTTGAGCAGCACCACGATGGCGGTGATCGGGCGTACGAGCGGCCAGATCACCGACGCGTTGGTGCGCCACCAGCCCGCGCCGTCCAGCTGCGCGGCCTCCAGCACGCTGCGGTCGATGCCCTGCAGTCCCGTCAGGTACAGCAGCATCGCCACCGGGACGTGCCCCCACACCGTCACCATGATCATGGTGGGCATCGCGGTGGTGGGATTGCCCAGCCAGCCCTGCGGCTGCTGGAGCGAGCCGAGCCCCAGGGAGTCCAGCAGGGAGTTGATGGCGCCGTCCGGCTGGAGGATGTACTGCCAGGCGAAGAAGACCGCGATGCCGCTGGTGACGTACGGCAGGAAGTACACCGAACGCAGCACGGTCTGCAGCCGTTTGACCTGGTTGAGCAGGACGGCCAGCGGGAACGACACCAGGACCGTCAGGGCAGGGGCGGCGAGCATCACGTACAGGGTGTTGAGGGCCGCGTGGCGCAGCCGCGGGGCGTAGACCGGGTCGCGCCACAGCAGGTCGGCGTAGTTGTCCAGGCCGACCCAGGTCCAGTTCGGGGTGAAGCCGTTCCAGGTGGCGAAGGAGAGCAGGAAGCCGTAGCCGACGGTGTACAGGCCCAGGACGCAGAACAGGATCACGGCGGGTGCGACGAACAGGTAGCCGCTGACCGCCTCGGCGCCGATCCGGCGACGCCTCGTGCGGAGCGGTGCCGGTGCCCCGGCCGGGAGCGGGCTCCTGCTCCCGCCCCCGGCCGTTCCCGATTCCGCCGGCCGGGAAGCGAGCGTCACTGGCCGGCCGCTTTCCAGTACGCCGCGTTCAGTTCACTGAGCTTCTTCGCGGTCTCCGGAACGGTGAACTGTTTCAGCGGGGTCAGGTCGGCGAGGATGGTGCCCGCGTCGTCCTGCTCGTAGCCGGGCGCGCGGAACTCGTTGCCCCGGGCGGGGTCGTAGGTGTTCTGCGGGGTGCCCTTGGTGCTTTCGACCAGCGCGGTGAGCGTGGGGCCCAGCACCTTGGCGGAGTCGGCGCCCAGCTCGGTGGCGGGAATGTCGGACGCGTCCTTGGCGAAGTCCGCCGCGACCTTCGGCTCGGAGAGGAACTGCATCCACTTCTTGGCGTTGTCCGGCTGCTTGCTGGTCGCGGTGACGCTGAGCCCGGTGAGGGCGAGGGCGCCCAGGGCCCGGTCGGGCACGGCTCCGTTCTCGGGAGCGGGCAGCCCGAACGCGAGGACGTCCTCGGGCTTCATGCCGTTCTCCTTGAGGAAGGCGAGCGTGAAGGTACCGCCGATGTTGAAGGTGGACTTCCCCTGGGCGAACGCCTGGTCGGCCTGGTCGATGGTCAGGCTCTGGCTGCCGGCCATCCAGTACGGCGTGAGCTCGTTGTACATCGACAGGACCTTGAGGCCGTTCGGGGAGCTGAAGTCGGCGCTCTTGTCCTTGCCGAACAGCTTCTCGTACCCCTGCTGGCCGAGCTGGGCGAAGGCGAGCGGCTGAAGCACCCAAGTGAGTCCGGTGGACTGCACCTTGAGGCCGAGCGAGAGCCCTCCGGACGCGCTGTCCTTGGCCTTGGTCGCCTTGAGTGCGGCGAGGAACTCCTCCCAGGTGGCCGGGGCCTTCGTGATTCCGGCGGCGGCGAGCTTCTTCTTGTTGGCGTAGACCGTGCCGAAGGTGCCGACGGTGAGGGGCACGCTGTAGCGGGCGCCCTTCACGATGCCGTGGTCCTTGGCGGTCTTGGGCTCGGCGTCCTTGAACCGGGCCTCGGTGATGAGCCCCGACTCCTTGACGGCCGGCTGGATGCGGTCGGCCCAGGCGCCCTTGAAGTCGCCGGCGAAGTCGGAGACGATCCCGGCCGCGCCGAAGACCCGCTCCTCACCGTCGGAGTGGATCTCCAGTACGTCGGGCAGGTTGCCGGTCTTCGCCGAACTCTGGATCTTCGTGGCGTACGCGTCGTCCGGCGTGTATGCCTGGATCTTCACGTCGATGCCGGTCTTCTTCTTGAACTCCGCCGCAGCGTGCCGGAGTCCGGTGACGTGCGACTGTTTGAACGTCCACATGGTGAGGGACTTGGAGTCGCCGGAGCCGGAGGAGCCGCCACAGGCGGCAAGGGAGCCGGCCGAGAGCACGGTCGCTGTGGCAAGGGCCACGAAACGGATATTTCTGGAGAATGGAGTACGCATGAGCCCTACCTAGGGGTTCGACCGTTCAGATAGCCGAATGGCGTTGGAGTGACCGAACTTAGGCTCGACGTGATATAGCGTCAAGAGACAGTTGAGAATTGGTGGTCGTCCGGAGGGCCGTAGGGCGCCGGTGCGTGAGCGGAGGTTCTGTGGAATCGGTGGCGGGAACGGCGCGGGCGCGCAAGCCGGAAGAGGTCAAGTCCGCAGCTCGGGTGCTGGAGGTCCTGGAACTCCTCGGGGCGGAAGGCGCGTTGCTCTCCCTCGCGGAGATGGCCCAGGCCATGGCGGTGCCGAAGAGCAGTCTGCACGCGATTCTGCGGACGATGGAGGCGCACCGCTGGGTGGACGTCGACCCCTCGGGGACGCGCTACAGCCTGGGCCTCAAGGCGCTGTTGACCGGCACCGCCTATCTGGAGGGGGACGACGTCGCGAGCCTCGCGGGACCGGTGCTCGACAGCCTCGCGGAGGAGACGGGTGAGACCGTCCACCTCGGCAGGCTCGACGGCACGGACATCGTCTACCTGGCCAAACGCGAGTCCCGGCACGCCCTTCGCATGCACTCGGCGGTCGGCCGCCGGCTGCCGGCCCACGCCACGGCGCTGGGCAAGGCCGTGCTCTCGCAGTACGACGCCCTGGAGGTCCAGCGCAGGCTCAACTGGCCGCTGGAGCAGCTCACTCCGGACACCGTGACCGACCCGGACGCGCTCGTCGCCCAGCTCGCCGAGGCGCGGCTGCGCGGGTGGGCCAGCGACGACGGCGAGAACTCGGTGGACATCCGCTGCGTGGCCGTCGCACTGGACGCGGCGCACGGCGGCGGCGACGCGATCTCCTGCTCCGCGCCCCGCAGCAGGATGGACGATGTGCGGATGGCGGAGATCGCCCGGACCGTCACCGACGCGGCCCATTCGCTGCGGACCCTGATCAAGAGACTCGGGCAGCACTGAGGGGCGCTCGCACCGGATTCATCAGCTCCGTTGACAAACGTGTTCGGCCCTCCGTACGTTCGGATGGCTGTACATCATTCGGCTATCTGCATGCGGGAGTTCGCATGGCCCCGTCCGATGCCCGTACCGGCACCCTCCTCGCCCCGGCCCCCTGGGCCGACGGGCGGGGGGACCGGATCCGCATCACGGCCGTCCGCACCTTTCTGACGGCCCCTCACGGCTGCCCCCACCTCATCGTCCGTGTCGAGACCAGCGATCCCGGACTCTACGGCCTCGGCTGCGCCAGCGATCCGCAGCGTACCCTCGCGGTCCGCTCGGTCCTCGACGACTACCTCGCCCCCCTGCTCATCGGCCGCGACCCGGACGACATCGAGGACATCCACCGGCTGCTGCTCAACAGCGCCTACTGGAGGGGTGGTTCGGTCACGGGAAACGCCCTGGGCGGGATCGACGTCGCACTCTGGGACCTCAAGGCGAAACGGCTCGGGGCGCCACTGCACTCCCTGCTCGGCGGCCGGGTCCGCACCTTCGCCGAGGCCTACACGCACGTCGACGGCGCCGACGCGCACGAGATCGCCGACAAGGTGACGGCGGCCCGCGAGCGCGGCTACCGGCACGTCCGCATCCAGGCGGCCGTCCCCGGATCGGACACCTACGGAGCCGCCGGCGCCGCCTCGTCCGACCGCACCGTCCCGTGGAACTCCGCCGCCTACCTGAAGACCGTGCCGGACGTGCTCACCCGGGTGCGTGAACGCGTCGGTGACGAGGTGGAGCTGCTCCACGACGTCCATGAGCGGCTCGATCCGCGACAGGCCAGGGATTTCCTGCGGCGGATCGAGGGCGCCGCGCTCTACTTCGTCGAGGACCTGCTCGCACCCGAGGACGCCGGGCACTTCCGCCGGCTGCACGCGAGCAGCCCGGTGCCGCTCGCCGTCGGCGAACTCTTCCACGACACGCGCCAGTTCATGGAGGTGCTGGAGGGTCCTTCCATCGACTTCGCCCGCATCCGGGTCCCCACCCTCGGCGGCCTCACCCCCGCCCGCAAGCTGGCCGCCGTCTGTGAACTGCGCGGCGTGCGCCTCGCTCCGCACGGGCCCGCCGACGTCAGCCCGGTCGCCCAGGCCGCGACCCTCGCCCTGGACATCAGCAGCCACGCCTTCGGCGTCCAGGAGGCGGCGGTCTTCAAGCCGGCCGTCCACGAGGTCTTCCCGGGCACCGTCGTGGCGCACGACGGCGGGCTCGTACCGAACGAAGCACCCGGGCACGGCGTCGACTTCGACGAGGCGGCGGCGCGCCGGTACCCGGTTCCGGAGCCGGGTGTGCACGACCGGTGGGCCCTGCTGCGCCACACCGACGGGAGTGTGGGCCGGCCCTGACCGAGGGGACCCGGCACCGCGAGGGGCGGCCACCCGGCCGCCCCTTTTCCGTGCGGAATGGTCAAGTGAATTACTTTCCGAAATGAGCCCATGGTGTTTATTTAATTGCCTGACAAAGCCTCTTCCGCAGGTCAGGACCAGGCATAGGAATGTCAGGGGAGTAAGCGTTGACTTGATAACACACATGGTTTTACATGGCTGTTACGCCTGGACAGGGAGGGCAGTCATGCATGACCGGTGGACCGCCGAAGAGGACCGCATTTCCCGCTTCCTCGACGGAATCCTGCGCCCCGCACTGCACCCGCAGCGGATTCCCCTCGATATCGGCGCATGGCAGGCGCCGGGGGAGCCCGTTCCCGTACGGATCGCGCTGCGGGCCGGCTACGCACCCTTTCTGGCCGGCGACGACTGGGGCCGGCCCTGGTCCACCACCTGGTTCCGGCTCGAGGCCCGGGTGCCCGAACGCTGGGCCGGGCGACGTGTCGAGGCGCTCGTCGACCTCGGCTCCGGCGACCCCGCCGCAGGGCCCGCCCGTCCGGCCGAGGCGCTGGTCCACGACGCGTCCGGCATCCCGCTCCAGGGACTGCACGGCGGGGGAGAGCCCGTCACCATCAGCGCGGCGGCGGACGGCGGAGAGCGCATACGCCTGCTCGTCGAGGCCGCCGCCACCCCGTTCGTGGACACCCGCCACGGCCCCGCGGCCCGGTTCGGGAACCCGGCCACCGCCGGCGGCGAACCGCTGTACCGCTTCCGGGCCGCCGACCTCGCCGTACGCGACGAGGGCGTCTGGCAGCTCATCCACGACATCGAGACCCTCGGCCGGCTCATGCGCGAACTCCCCGCGGCCGAGCCGCGCCGGCACCGCATCCGTACCGCCCTCGTCCGGGCCGCCGACGCCGTCGACCCCCAGGACATCGCGGGCACCGTGCACCGGGCCCGTACGCTCCTCGCCCCCGAACTGGCCCGCAGGGCCCATGAGTCGGCGCAGCCGGTGATCGCCTTCGGGCACGCCCGCGTCGACACCGGCCGGCTCCCGGTGCATGAGTCGATACGCCGGGCCTCACGGGCCTTCGCCACCGCGGTCAGCCTCGCCGAGGAGTATCCGGAGCTGGTCTTCGCCGCCTCGTCGGCCCAGCACTACGCCTGGATGCGCGACCATCAGCCGCACATCTTCGAACGGATACGCAAGGCGGTCGCCGACGGCAACTGGGCGCCGGTCGGCGGCATGTGGGTCGAGGCCGACCCGGGCGTCCCGGGCGGCGAGTCACTGGTCCGGCAGTTCGTCCACGGACACCGCTTCTTCCGCGACGAGTTCGCCGTGGACACCGACGGCGTCTGGCTGCCCGCCGCGCCGGAGCTGAACGGGGCGCTTCCGCAACTCGCGGCCCTCGCCGGGGCCCGCTGGCTCCTCGCCCCGGCAGCGGCGGGGAAGACACCGGCCGAAGGGATCGCCGTCCCGCCCGGCGCCGCGTTCCATTGGGAGGGCATCGACGGGACCCGCATCCCGTGCCGCCTCGCCCCCGCGGACCCGGACGGCACCGGGCCGGCCGCTCTCGGACCCGCCATCGGATCGGCCGCCGCGTCGGCCGTCGAGGCCGGACCCGAGGCTCCCGCGCTGCTGCCCCTCGGCGCGTCCGGGGCGGGCGGGGCGGTCCCCACCCGGGAGCTGCTTGAGGCGGTCCGCAGGCTCCACGACCTCGAAGGATCACCGCGCGTCACCATGGGCCGTCCCGCGGATGCCTTCAAGTACCTCGTCGGCGGCGACAGCAGCGACGGCACCGCAATGGACGACGGATCCCTCCCGGCGCACCGAGGAGAGCTCCGCCTCGCGGCCCACCACGGCACCTACTCCGCGCAGGCCCGCACCAAGCGCGGCAACCGCCGGGCGGAGGCGCTGCTGCGCGAGGCCGAACTGTGGTCGGTGACAGCGGCCGTCCACGGCGGTGTGCCCTATCCGTACCAGGAGATCGACACCCTCTGGAAGCGGGTCCTGCTCCACCAGGCGCAGGACGTCGCCGCCGGGACGGGCATCTCCTGGGTCCACCAGGAGACCGAGCTGGAGCACCGCGACATCCACCGCCGGCTGGAGGCCCTGATCCGTCGCGTCAACGGACCCGCCGACGGACCGGCGGTGCTCAACGCGGCCCCGTACGACCGCCGCGAAGTGGTCGTCGTCGACGCCGACCCCCTGATCCCGCACGGCCAGGACCTGGCCGACGGGCGCCGGGCGCATCTCGCCGAGGCACCCGCACTCGGGACCGGCCGGGCGGGGCTGCCGCTCGACGGCACCCCACCGGTCACCGTCCGGCGCACGCCGGACGGCGGATACCTCCTGGCCAACGGGCTGACATCGGTCCGCGTCGACGCCCGTGGCCTGGTCGGCTCCGTGTGCGATCTGGCCACCGGCCGCGACGCCATCGCCCCCGGCCGCCTCGGCAACCTCCTCCGGCTCCGGCCGGACGGCCCGGCCGGCCGGCCTCCCGGGCCCGGCCGCGCCGGCCGGGACCTCACCGAGGCGCTGAGCGTACGGCTCACCGACGAGGGCCCGCTGATGGTGCGGCTCCGGGTGGAACGGACCACGGGGCGCTCCACCGTCGTACAGGAACTGTCCCTGGCGGCCGGCGGTCACGCCCTCGCGATCGACACCGCCATCGACTGGCGGGAGCGGGACAGTGCGCTTCAGTCGCTGTGGCCCCTCGACGTCCACGCGGAACACGTCCTGGGAGACATCGCGTTCGGACTCGCCGGGCATGCCACCGACGTAGCCGCCGCGCACCGGACCCATCGCTGGCTGCACATCGGCGAGCACCGCTGGGGCGTAGCCCTCGCCTCGGACACCGGCCACGGATACGACGTCGTACGGCGGACGCGCGACGACGGCGGCTCCACCACCACCCTCCGGCTCACCCTGCTCGGCGCCGGGCAGGGCCGGGACCCGCACGCCGACCGGGGGCCGCAGCTCTTCCGCCACACGCTCAGGCCGGGCGCGGACCCCGGCGACGCGATCACCGAGGGATACCGCCTCGATCTGCCGCTCAGGCCCGGCCGGTCCGCCCGCCCGCTGCTCGCCGTCGATCACCCCGATGTCGTCGTCGAAGCGGTCAAACTGGCGGACGACCACTCCGGCGATGTCGTCGTGCGGCTCTACGAGGCGCGCGGCGGACGCGCCCGCACCACGCTCACCGCGGGATTCGCCCTGGCATCCGTGTGCGAGACGGACCTCCTGGAGCGGCCGCTCGCCGGACACCCCCATCACGACGGCGACGTCACCGTGTGCCTGCGCCCCTTCCAGATCCTCACCCTGCGCCTGGCCGTCGGAGGTACCGGTGCCTGACCTCGAACCCGAAACCCGGGCCGTGCTGCGCCGCTGGGAGAGCAGCAGCGGCCCCCTCGCCATCCGCGCGCGGGTCGTCCTGCTCGTGGCCGGCGGGCTGCGGGACGCCGAGATATCGCGGCGGCTCGGGGTGTCGAGGCAGACCGTGGGCACCTGGCGCCACCGCTGGCAGACCTCGGGGCTGGACGGTCTGGAGCAACGGCCGCGGACCGGAAGACCGGTCACGGTGGACGAGGGGGAGGTCGTCAGCCGCGCACTCCTCGCGCCCGGATCCAGTGGCGCCACCCGTGCCGTGGCCCGCGAACTCGGCCTGTCGCACGCCACCGTGGCCGCCGTCCGCCGCCGCTGGCGGCTGAACCCGGACGAGTCCCCGGCACCCCAGGTGCCGACGCGCCCGCCCCTGCCCTGCGCCGAGGTGTGGGTGATGGGGCTGTACGTCGACCCGCTGCGGGCGGTCCTGCTCATCGGGACCAGGCCGCCCGCCGCCGCGGCGGTCGCGGACACCCCGATCGGCCAGGACGTGCTGGACGGACTGGACCGGGCGCTGGTCGCCGCACACGACGCCCCGGCACCGTCGCTCACCACGTCACCGGACGCCGACGCCTCCGGACGGGACCTGGCCGGCTACCTCGCCGCGGCCGCAGAGAGCCATCCGGACATCGCCCTGCACGCGGTGATGCTCTGGGACCGGGAGGAGGCGCCGCCCGCGGCCGGTCCGCACGGCGGGTCCGTGACCTGGCACCGGCCGCCGGCCCGCTCCAGCTGGCGCAGCTTCGTGGGCGCGATGGCCGCACTCGACTCGACCCGGCACCCGGAGTCGTCCCGGCGCGTCTACCTCGACCTGGTCGCGGCCCTGGAGCGGTACGGCCGGCCCGCGCCGGTCAGCTGGCTGCGCGAGACGGTCGCGGGACGCCTGCGGGGCGAGCCCGCCGCTCACGGCCCCGCACAGCCCGCGCAGTCGGCGAGCGGCGTCAACCAGATCGATCTCGGTTCGTTCAACGAGTGCGTGGTCATCGAGGCCGTACGGCTCGCGGGGACCATCACCCGCGGGGAGATCGCCCACCGCACCGGCCTGACCCAGCAGTCCGTCTCCCGCATCGCCCGCTCCCTGCTCGACCGCGGCATCCTCATCGAGGACGCCCAGCGCCGCGGCACGTCCGGCAAACCGCGCACCCCCGTCCGGCTGCGCGGAAGCGCGGCGCACGCGCTGGGCATGCACATCGACCCCGAGGTGATCACCGCGGTCGTCATCGACCTCGACGGAGCGATCGTCTGCACCCGCAGCCGGCCCGTCGCCCCGGACACCGAGCCCGGCGAGTTCGTCGAGCAGGTGGCGGAGCTGGGCCGCAGGACGCTGGAACAGGCACAGGGGGCGGTGCGCGACGACGGCTTCCTGGGCGTGGGGGTCGCGGTTCCGGGCCCCGTGGACATCGCCTCGGGCACGGTCCTCGCGCCGCCCCTGATGTCCGCCTGGCACGACCTGCCCCTGCAGTACCTCCTCCAGGAACGGTTCCCCTGTCCGGTCATCATCGAGAAGGACTCCACCGCGGCAGCCGCGGGGGAGCGCTGGACCGGCCGGGACCGCAGGGCCAGGGACTTCGCGTACATCTACCTCGGTACGGGAGTCGGCACCGGTCTCTATCTCAACGGTGACCTCTACCGGGGAGTCAGCGCGAACGCGGGTGAGTTCGGGCAGCTCTGCGCGATCGCGCTCGGCCGGGTCGACGCGGAGGGCCGGCCGGAGATCCTGCCCGAGTGCAACCCGCCGTTCTCGGTGCCGGATCTCGCGGTGCGCGGCGGCCTGGACCGGGAGAACCCCGGCTACCGCACGGTCGCGGCCGCGGCGGCGGCCGGTGACCCGGCCGCGACCGCGGCCGTCCGGGCGGTGGCCAGGGCCGTGGGGCAGGGCGCGCTCGGCCTCGTCGACCTGCTGGACATCGACCTGCTGGTGCTCGGCGGCCCGTTCTTCACGGACGACGTCGCGGGCTTCTACCTGGAGGAGATCAGCCGCATGGTCAACGACTTCCCCACCGCCCGGCGGCTGCGCAGGGTCGAGGTCGAACCGTCCGTGCTGAGCGCCGAGGCGGCGGCCGTGGGCGCCGCCTCGACCATCTTCCACGCCACCTTCACCCCGCGGCTGCGCGGACGGGAGGGCCAGTAGTGGACACCCGCGCGCAGCCACGGGGGACCGTGGCGGAGGACGGATCAGACCCGCGGCGGCGTGGGCCGGGTGGCCGTCAGGGCGATCTCCTTCTTCAGCATCCGGCCGCCGTCGCCGGTCAGCCTCAGGTAGTAGTCGGACGAGCAGCTGGTGCCGTCCTCGTCGAGGGCCCAGATGCCGGAGCCGGCGGGCACCTGGGCGGCACTCTCGGCGGTCTTGGCGATCTGGTTGCCCTCGTTGTACTCGTCGAACATCGAGATGTAGATGCCCTGCGCGCCGACCCGCACCATGTTGTAGAACTGCCGCCACATGAAGTCGCCGTGCGCCCGGTGCCGTTCCTGGAGGTCACCCGGCATGACACACGGCTGGTAGTCGATGCCGTGGGCGTCGCAGTCCGCCTGGTCGGGTGTGTTCACGTTGGCGAAGAACTCGTCGGACTGCGCTGCGCTGCCGATGCGCCCCACCATCCACGGGGAGAGCATGTCGAACGCGTGGTAGACGTCGGAGAACCCGGGCCTGGAGTCCCCCTCGCCCTTGCGCCAGTGGGTCGGGACGCCACCGATCACGTAACAGCCCTGGTTCTTGAACCAGTTGACGACATCCAGGCAGGGGGCGGGTTCGAAGGGCCGCTGGTTGTCGTTGAAGCCGAAGCCCCAGATGCACACGACCGGCTTGCCGTTCTGGACCGCGTACGCGCCGGAGGCGGTGTGCGCCCGCATCTTCGACGTCCAGTCCTCCTTGATCTGCGACTGCATCGACGTCCAGTCGCTGACGTCGTACATGATGTAGAACTTCCGGCCGGTGGCCTCCGCCGCCTGGCGCACCTTCTGCGCCATGACGTCGCGGGTGGGGCCCTCGGAGCCGTACGGGTTGAAGCGCTGGAGCGCGGCCGTGTCGATGCCGTGGTCGCGCATCCAGGCGAAGTGGGTGTCCACGGACTGCTGGTCGTACGACGAGAACAGGGCCGCGGGCGCTCCGCCGCCGAGGCCGGGGAAGTCCGTCGGGTAGGTGCGGGAGTACTCCCGCACGTCCGGCCAGGACTTGATGCCCTTGTTCGTGGGCGAGGGCGCGTTCTGCGAGTTGGGGGCCCAGTGCCACCAGGCGTCGATCGGCGCTCCGTCGCCCTTGCACGCGAACCAGCCCTGGTAGCCGACGGTGATCTTCCCGACGACGTCGCCGGGTCCGCTCGCCGAGACCCGCGGGGCCGAGGGGGAGGTGCCGTAGGCGGCACGGCCTCCGGCGATGATGCCCGCGCCGGCGGTGGTGGCGAGTGCGGACCGGATGAGGGCACGTCTGGAGAGGGCCATGGGGGGACTCCTTCTGAGTGGGGTCTGCCTGAGTGCGCCGGGGCGCGTGTGGGGGTGTGCGGCAGGGGCCCGCTCAGCTCCAACGGGCCCGTGCCGCAACGTAGTCGGGCTCTCCGTCGCCGCGCAAGAGGTGATATGTCAGGCTATTTACTTTCCGGAAGCTGCCGATGGCTACGGTCCGTTCCGCCGTGACGGCGGGACGCGAGTGACGGCCGGCCCTATTCGTATGGCCCCTTGACGAATTGGTTCGGCGCTTCGTAGGTTCGAGTGGCTGTTCGCCGCGACACCACCCGTGCAGAGGAATCCACCTGCGACGGTCACCCGCCCGGCCGGCTCTCCGGCCCACGGCTCGGCGCGGCCTCCGCCCCCACCTCGATCATCATCCGACGTCCGATCGCCGCGCCCTGCCGCGTGGCGTCGATAGGAGTGTGCAAGACCCTTGAGCACCGACACCCGAAGGGCGCTCGTCGTCCGTGGTGGCTGGGACGGGCACCAGCCCGTCACGATCACCGACCTGTTCCTCCCGTTCCTCAAGGAGGAGGGCTTCGCCGTCGAGACCGCCGAGGACCTCGCGGTCTACGAGGACGCCGAACTCCTCGCCGCCACCGACCTGGTGGTGCAGTGCTGGACCATGGGAACCATCACCCGCGAGCAGACCGCGGGACTGTCCGCCGCGGTCCGGGCCGGCACCGGACTCGCCGGATGGCACGGCGGCATCGTCGACGCCTTCCGCGGCGACCTCGACTACCAGATGCTGACCGGCGGCCAGTTCGTCATGCACCCGCCCGGCTACCACGACCACACCGTGCGCCTGCTCCCGGAGCAGGCGAGCCACCCGGTCATCAGCGGCCTCCAGGACTTCACCGTCCACACCGAGCAGTACTGGATGTCCACCGACCCGCTCGTCGACGTCCTGGCCACCACGACCTTCCCGGCCGGCGAGACCCACGACCGCCCGGCCGTGATGCCCGCCGTCTGGACCCGGACCTGCGGCCGGGGCCGTGTCTTCGTCTCGACGATCGGCCACAAGCCGGACGACTTCGACGTGCCGGAAGTACGCACACTCACCGAGAGGGGACTGCTGTGGGCGAGCCGTTGAGGATCGGCATGGTCGGCGCGGGCAAGATCAGCGGCGCCTACCTCTCGACACTGGCACGACTGCCCGGCGTACGCCTGACGGCCGTCACCGACCTCGACCGCGGCCGCGCCGAGGCGGCCGCCGCCGAAGCCGGCGGAGAGGTGGCCGTGGTGGAGGACGTGGCCGGCCTGGTGGCGCGGGACGACGTGGACGCGGTCCTCAACCTCACCGTGCCCGCCGTCCACGCCGAGGTCGCCCTGGCCGCGCTGCGGGCAGGCAAGCACGTCTACGGCGAGAAGCCGCTCGCCGCTGACCGCAAGGAGGCCGGCACCGTGCTGGCGGCGGCGCGCGAACACGGACTGCGGGTGGGCTGCGCACCCGACACCGTCCTCGGCACCGGCACCCAGACCGCGCGCAGGGCCGTCGACGACGGACTCATCGGCACCCCGGTCGCCGCCACCGCGTTCATGACGACCGCGGGCCACGAGGCCTGGCACCCGGACCCCGAGTTCTACTACCGGCCCGGCGGCGGTCCCCTGCTCGACATGGGTCCCTACTACCTGTCCGCGCTGGTCCATCTGCTCGGCCCGGTCGTCCGGGTGACCGGAGCCTCCTCGCGGCCGCGCGCGGAACGCGAGATCGGCAGCGGCCCGCGTGCCGGACAGCGCTTCCCGGTCGAGGTGGACACCCATGTCACCGGCATCCTGGAACACGCCGGCGGCGCCCTGTCCACGCTCGTGATGAGCTTCGACGTCCGTGCCGCACGGCTGCCGCGGATCGAGGTGCACGGCACCGCGGCCTCCCTCTCGGTGCCCGACCCGAACGGCTTCGACGGCCCTGTCGAGATCCACCGGGGCGGCGGATGGGAGACGCTGCCCGTATCGGCCGGATACCCGGACGGCGGACGCGGCACCGGCCTCGCCGACCTCGCCGACGCCCTGGCGGCCGGGCGGCCGCACCGGGCCTCCGCGGAACTCGCCGCCCACGTCCTGGACATCATGCTCACGCTCATGGACGCGGCGGACCGGGGGACGGCGCTCCCCGTGACGAGCACCTGCGAGCGCCCGGCCCCCGTGGAGTCCGCCGGCGACTGATCCGGCCGGCAGCCCGCTGCCCCGCGCCCCCCACCACGGCCTCACCACGCATGTCTGCAGCTAACAGGAGACTGTCCTCATGCACGATGACCGCACACTGGTCGAACATCGTCTGGAGCGCGTCCTCAGGGAGCGCATCCGCCCCGCGATCCACCCCAGGACCATCCCGCTCGACGTGGAGATCTGGTCCACCACGGGGGAGCCGGTCTCCGTGGCGGAGGGGATCGCGGCCCCCACCCGTCCCATCGCCGCGGGCACGCCGTGGGGCGCGCCCTGGGGGACGAGCTGGTTCAGGGTCGGCGGCACGGTGCCCGAGGAGTGGGCCGGACTCACCGTCGAGGCCGTGCTCGACCTCGGATTCTCCCCACGCACCCCGGGATTCCAGTGCGAAGGGCTCGTCCACCGGCCCGACGGCACCCCGGTCAAGGGACTCCACCCCCGCAACTCCTACGTCCCCGTCGCCTCCCCGGCCGTCGGCGGCGAGCAGATCCACTGGCACGTCGAAGCGGCCTCCAACCCCGATCTCGAAGCCGGCGGGGTGCCGTTCCAGCCCACACTCATGGGCGACCGGCTGACCGCGGGCGACGCCCCGCAGTACGTGCTCGGCCGGATGGAACTGGCCGTACGCGACGAGGCGGTGTGGAACCTCGTCATGGACCTGGAGGTCCTGGGCGAACTCATGGCGGAACTCCCGCTCGACGGCGCACGCCGCTGGGAGATCCTGCGCGCCGTCAGCAACGCCCTGGACGCCGTCGACCTCCAGGACGTCAACGCCACGGCGGCGGCCGCCCGGCAGGAACTGGCCGCGGTGCTCGCCGCCCCCGCCCTGCCGACGGCCCACCGCATCAGCGCCGTCGGCCACGCCCACATCGACTCGGCCTGGCTGTGGCCCCTGCGCGAGACCGTGCGGAAGGTGGCCCGCACCGCCTCCAACATGACGGCCCTGCTGGAGGAGGAGCCCGACTTCGTCTTCACGATGTCCCAGGCCCAGCAGTTCGCCTGGATCAAGGAGCACCGCCCCGAGGTGTACGCCCGGGTGAAGAAGGCCGTCGCGGAGGGCAGGTTCGTACCCGCCGGAGGCATGTGGGTGGAGTCCGACACCAACATGCCGGGCTCCGAGGCCATGTCCCGGCAGTTCGTGCACGGCAAGCGCTTCTTCCTCGACGAGTTCGGCGTCGAGAACGACGAGGCGTGGCTCCCCGACACGTTCGGCTTCGCGGCGGGTCTGCCGCAGATCATCAAGGCGGCCGGCTCCAAGTGGCTGCTCACCCAGAAGATCTCGTGGAACCGCACCAACAAGTTCCCGCACCACACCTTCGACTGGGAGGGCATCGACGGAACCCGGATCTTCACCCACTTCCCGCCCGTCGACAGCTACAACTGCGAAATGTCGGGCCGTCAGATAGCCCACGCCGCACGGAACTTCAAGGAGAAGGGGGTCGCCACCCGCTCCCTCGCGCCGACAGGCTTCGGCGACGGCGGCGGCGGCACGACGCGGGAGATGGTCGCCAAGGCGGCCCGGATGCGCAGCCTGGACGGATCGGCGATCGTCGAGTGGGAGGAGCCGGCCGCCTTCTTCGCGAAGGCCGAGGCCGAATACCCCGACCCGCCCGTCTGGGTCGGCGAGTTGTACCTCGAACTGCACCGCGCCACGTTCACCAGCCAGGCGCAGACGAAGCAGGGCAACCGGCGCAGCGAGCACCTCCTCGTGGAGGCCGAACTGTGGGCGGCCACGGCGGCCGTACGGACCGGCGCCCCGTACCCGTACGAGCAACTGGACCGGATCTGGAAGACGGTGCTGCTGCACCAGTTCCACGACATCCTGCCCGGCTCCTCGACCTCGTGGGTCCACCGGGAGGCACGGGCCACCTACGCACGCGTCGCCGAGGAGCTCGGCGCGGTCATCGCCGCCGCGCAGCGCGCGCTCGCCGGAGTCGGACCGGCCACCACGGAACTCGTGTTCAACGCGGCCCCGCACACCCGCGGCGGAGTCCCGGCCGGTGGCGCGTCCGGCGCGTCCGCCCACGACCGGCCGGTCATCCCCACCGCACGCGAGGGCGGCGGCCACGTCCTCGACAACGGGCTCCTGCGGGTCGAGATCGACGCGAGGGGACTGGTGGTCTCCGCCTACGACATCGCCGCGGGCCGGGAGACGATCGCGCCGGATCAGGCGGCCAACCTGCTCCAGCTCCACCCGGACTTCCCCAACCAGTGGGACGCGTGGGACGTCGACGCCTTCTACCGGAATGTCGGCAGCGACCTCACCGACGTCGCCGAACTGACCGCCGACGCGGACGGGGTGCGGGTGGTCCGCGTCTTCGGCGACTCCCGGGTCACCCAGCTCCTGTCGCTTCCGGCCGACGTCAGACGGCTCGACATCGACACCGAGGTGGACTGGCACGAGACGGAGAAGTTCCTGAAGCTGGCCTTCCCGCTGGACGTGAAGGCCGACCGGTACGCCTCCGAGACGCAGTTCGGCCACGCCTACCGGCCCACCCACCAGAACACCAGCTGGGAGTGGGCCAAGTTCGAGGCCTGCAACCACCGCTTCGTCCACTTCGACGAGCCGGGCTGGGGCGTGGCCCTCGTCAACGACTCCACCTACGGGCACGACGTCAGCCGTTCGGTGCGCACCGCGGACGAGGGCACCACGACGACCGTGCGGGCCTCCCTGCTGCGCGCCCCGCGCTACCCCGACCCGGAGACCGACCAGGGCGTCCACCGCTTCCGGCACGCGCTGGTGCCGGGCGCGACGATCGGTGACGCGGTGCGCGAGGGATTCCGGGTGAACGTGCCCGAACGGCGGGTGACCGGTTCCGCCGAGGTGGCCCCGCTGGTGACCGTTGACAACGATGCCGTGGTGGTGAGCGCCGTGAAGCTGGCGGACGACCGCAGCGGCGACCTCGTCGTCCGGGTCTACGAGGCGAACGGAGGACGCGCCCGCGCCACGGTCACGGCGGACGCCTTCGCCGCCGGACGGGCCGCCGTGACGGATCTGCTGGAGCGCCCGATCGCCGACGCCGGGCCACCGGACACCGCGGGGGACGGGGTGGTCCTGTCCCTCCGGCCCTTCCAGATGGTGACGTTGCGCCTGCCGCGCGCCTGACCCCCGCGGCCGGCCGCCGCTTCCGGCCCACCCTCCGTGTCCCCGCCCGGACGGCGCACCTCCCCTCAGGAAGGACCCTCACCGTGCACGACGAACGCCGGATCATCGAGCAGCGGATCCGCACGCTGCTCGATCGCGTCGTCCGCCCCGCCCTGTACACCTCCGCCCTCCCGCTCACCCTGTCCGCCTGGCACGTCGACGGCGAGCCCGTGCCCGTCGCCGACGCCCTGACCGCCGTGTACGAACCGTTCACGGCCGGCGGGACCTGGGGCGGCCCCTGGTCGACGACCTGGCTGCGGGCCACCGCGCGGATTCCCGCCGCCTGGGCGGGCCGCCGTGTCGAGGCCGTCTTCGACCTCGGCTTCGACCTCGACCGGGGGCCGGGCGGCCAGGCCGAGGGGCTGGTTCACGACGCCCACGGCTCGCCCCTGCAGGGGCTGCACCCGTACCACCGCAGTGTGCTGCTGACCGATGCGGCCACGGCGGACTCGCCCGTCGACCTGCTGATCGAACTGGCCGCCAACCCGCCGATCGTCGGCAGCGCCGGCCTCCACACCCATCACGGCTCCTTGGAGACCGCGGGCGACGACCCCCTCTACCGCCTCGAACAGGCGGAGATCGCGGTCCGCGAGGACGACGTCTGGCACCTCATCCATGACATCGAGGTGCTGGACGAGCTCATGCACGAGCTCCCCGAGGGGTCCTCGCGCCGCCACGAGATCCTGCACGCCCTGCGCCGCGCGGCCGCCGCCGTCGACCCCGACGACGTGCCGCGCTCCGCGGCAGCGGCCCGCAGCCGGCTCGCCGGTGTGCTGTCCCGGCCCGCGCACGCCTCCGCGCACACCCTGAGCGCCGTCGGCCACGCCCACATCGACTCCGCCTGGCTCTGGCCGGTCCGCGAGACCGTACGCAAGTGCGCCCGCACCTTCACCAACATGACCACGATGGCCCGGGAGTACCCCGAGCTGGTCTTCGCCTGTTCCTCCGCCCAGCAGTACGCGTGGATGAAGGAGCAGCGGCCGGAGATCTTCGCCCGGATGCGGAAGGCGGCCGCCGACGGCACCTGGGTTCCGGTCGGCGGCATGTGGGTGGAGGCGGACGGCAATCTGCCCGGCGGTGAGGCGCTGGCCCGTCAGCTCGTCATGGGGCGGCGGTTCTTCGCCGAGGAGTTCGGGACCGAGCAGGACGGCGTCTGGCTGCCCGACTCCTTCGGCTACACCGCCGCCTATCCGCAGCTCGCCAGGCTGGCAGGCGCCAAGTGGTTCCTCACCCAGAAGCTCTCCTGGAACGAGACCAACAAGCTCCCGCACCACACCTTCGACTGGGAGGGCATCGACGGAACCCGGATCTTCACCCACTTCCCGCCCGTCGACACGTACAACGCCTCGCTCAGCGCGAGCGAGAACGCCCACGCCGAGGCCAACTTCGCGGACAAGGGTGTGGCGAGGCGCTCCCTCGTCCCGTTCGGCTACGGCGACGGCGGCGGCGGGCCCACCCGCACCATGCTGGAGAAGGCGCGCCGGCTCCGCGACCTCGAAGGGTCACCCAAGGTCGAGATCGTCGCCCCCGGCCGGTTCTTCGCCGAGGCCCGCGCCGAGCAGGACCGGCCGCCCGTGTGGCGCGGCGAGCTCTACCTGGAGAACCACCGGGGTACGTACACCAGCCAGGCCCGCACCAAGCGCGGCAACCGGCGCAGCGAGGCCCTGCTGCGGGAGGCCGAGCTCTGGGCCGCGACGGCATCGGTCCTGGCCGGCGCGCCCTACCCGTACGAGCGGCTGGAAGCGGTGTGGCGGCGGGTGCTGCTCAACCAGTTCCACGACATCCTGCCCGGGTCCTCCATCGCCTGGGTGCACCAGCAGGCCGAGCGGGAGTACCGGGAGATCCGCGCCGAGCTGGAAGCGATGACCGGGGCCGCCGCCGGGCATCTGCCGGGCGGCCCCGCCCTGCTCAACGCCGGTCCCTACGCCCGCCGCGAGGTCGCCGTCGTCGCAGGCGGCACCGGGCTGCCGCACGCCCAGCAGCTCTCCGACGGCAGGGAGGCGGTCCTCGCCGACGTGCCCGCGCTCGCCACCGGCGGCACGCTCGGCCGTCCCCGCCAGGCCGTCACCGCACGCGCCGACGACGGCGGATACGTCCTGGACAACGGCCTGCTGACCGTGGTCGTGGACAGCCGGGGGCTGGTCACCTCGGTGTACGACCGCACCGCCCGGCGCGAGGCGATCGCGCCCGGCGCCGCGGGCAACCTGCTCCAGATCCATCCCGACGACCCCAACCTGTGGTCCGCCTGGAACATCGACCGGTACTACCGCGACACCGTGCACGACCTCGACGAGGCCGACTCGGTGACCCTGACGGACGCGGGCCCGCTGCTCGCCTCCGTACGCGTCGAGCGCACCCACCGCGCCACCACGATCGTCCAGCACCTCGAACTGACCGCGGAGAGCCGTCAGCTGACCGTCCGCACCGACATCGACTGGCAGGAGCGCGACGCCGTGCTCAAGGCGGCCTGGCCGCTCGACGTGCACGCGGAACGGGAGAGCGCCGAGATCCAGTTCGGCCATGTGCAGCGGCCCACCCACGAGAACACCAGCTGGGACGCCGCCCGCTTCGAACTGTGGGCCCACCGCTGGGTGCACGTCGGCGAACGGCACTGGGGCGCCGCCCTGCTCAACGACTCCACCTACGGCCACGACATCGGCCGCGACACCCGCGAGGAGGACGGCGGCACCACCACGACCGTCCGGCTCTCGCTGCTGCGGGCCCCGCACAGCCCCGACCCGCAGGCGGACCGGGGGCGCCACGCGTTCAGCTACGCCCTGCTCACCGGCGCCGGTGTCGAGGAGGCCATCGCGGGCGGGTACGCGCTCAACCTGCCCCTGCGTCCCGCTCCGGCCGAGGCCCGCGCGCTGGTCACCCTCGACACGACGGATGTCGTCGTGGAGTCGGTCAAGCTCGCCGACGACCGCAGCGGAGACGTGATCGTGCGGCTGTACGAGGCCTGTGGGGGAGCGGTCACGGCACGGCTGACGGCGGGCTTCCCCGTCGCCGGGATCGCCGACTGCGACCTGCTCGAAGAACCGGACCAGGAGCTGATGCCACCGGCCGAGCCGGGTTCGGGCCCGCCCGGCCCGTCGTCGGCGGAGCTGCGGATGCGCCCCTTCCAGATCCGCACCCTGCGCCTGCGCCCGGCAGGACCGGGCGCAGGTCCCTCTCAGGAGCGTCGGCTCAACCGCAGTGGTGCGTAGACCGCCAGGGCCACCAGGAACGCCACACCGTAGGCGAGGTCGGCCCCGTGCAGCGCCGTGGCCACCGGGCCCACGTACAGGCTGGTGTTCATGAACGGCACCGCGGCCGCGAAGGCGACGGCGAACGCGGTGAGCGCCGGCCACCACGGTTGCGGGCGGGAGCTCTCGGCGGCCAGATCGACCGGCGCGCCACCGCGGGCCCTCGACCGGACGATCCAGTCGACGGCGACGATCGCGACGAAGCCGGGGATCCAGTAGCCGACGAGCAGCAGCACGTTCTGGAACCGGGCCGTGGTGTCGGCCGCGTGCATCCACAGCACCAGCGGGAATCCGAGCGCGGCGGCGAGTGCCGCCGCGACGGGGCGCGGCAGGCGGACCCCCATGGTCTGCAGCGCCAGCGATCCGCTGTAGTCGTTCATGGCGTTGCTGCACAGCGCGGCGAGCGCCACCGCGAGCAGCCCGAACCCGCCGAGGGCGCCGCCGCCCAGCAGGGTGTCGATGCCGTGCGCGGTCTGGTCGGTGAAGACGGACGCACCCCACAGCCCGAGGGTCTGGACCGCGACGAACGAGGCGCTGATGCCGAGCAGCGTGCCCCAGAACATCCGCGGCCGGGACGCGGTGGCCGGCAGATAGCGGCTGAAGTCACTGGCGTACGGCGCCCAGGACACGGCGAGGCTCAGTGCGATGGTGCAGGTCAGGACGAAGGCACCGGCCCGGTCGGCGCCGTGCACCGAGCCGGTCGAGGCGGGGTGCACACCGTCCAGGAGCTTCGTGGCGAGCACCAGGAAGGCGGCGGCCAGCGCGAACGTCATGACGGTCTGGAGCCGGTGGATCACCTCGTACCCCAGGACGCCGAGCGCCCCCTGCGCTGCCATCATGACCAGCACGCCGAGCCAGAACGGCCAGCCGCACAACTGGGCCAGCGCGTCCCCGCCGAACAGACCGATCAGCGCGTCCCAGGCGATGGACGACAGCCACTGCAGGGCGCCGGGGACGACGACGCCCCGCCCGAACGCCAGCCGTGCGAGCGGGAGTTGCCCGGCACCGGTCCGGCTGCCCCAGGTGCCCAGGTACGCGGTGGGCACGGCGCCCACCAGCGTGCCGAGCACGACGGCGGCGAGCGCCGTCGCGAAGTCCAGGCCCAGCGCGATGCCGACCGTGCCGGTGAAGACCCCGGTCATGGTCAGGTTGGGGGCGAACCAGACGGTGAACAGCCGGCCGGGCCCGCCGTAGCGGCGGTCCTCGGGCACGGGGGCTATGCCGTGCGCCTCGACGCGCAGATCGCCGGGGGCGGTGGGCATGCGCCCGCCGAAAGCGGGCCGGGCTTCCACCGCTGCGCGCTCGTCCTGGGCATACGGCAATGACATGAGACATCCCTCCGCCAGTGCTAACTGGTTCAGGTTCGACGGGTGTGTTCTCAGCCCCTTGTGGGGCACCCCGTGTCCGGTTCGGCGGTCAGGATAGCCGGACCCGCGCACCTGCCCGTGCGGCGGGGTCGCCGGCGAGGGCCGGAACGGCAGCGCGCGGCGGAACCCGCGCCGCCGCGTCCGCCGCGGCCCGCTCAGGCGAAGAGCTTGGCGACGTACGCGGTGAGGTTGGCCGTCGTGCGGGCGATCTGCTCCTCCACGGTCAGCGACTCCTTGAAGCGGGCGCCCGAGGCCACGGCCTTCTTCCCCCGCACATAGAGCGAGCAGGCCAGGTCGGTGCACATGTACAGGCCGACCGAATTGCCGTCCCGCCCCGCCGGGCCCGTCTTGCGGGCGGTCATCAGCGACACCCCGCTGCCCGGGTGCGTGGTCAGACAGAGCGAGCACATGCTCCGGTGCAGGAAGCCGCGCTGCTGGGAGGGGAAGCGCAGCGTGATGCCGGTCAGCCTGCCCTCGTGCTCGGTGACGATGTAGCTCCGTCCCGGGGCGGAGAGGTCACGCCAGCCCAGGAAGTCGAGATCGTCCCACGGCAGCTCGTCGAAGTCGCGGGGCAGCGGCAGGCGCTTGGCTTCTCCCTTGGAGCAATTCACGAACGATGTGCGGATGTCCTGCTCGGTCACGGCCTTCATGTCTACGAAGCTAACGCCGCCTATGACCCCTAGGCAAATGATTAATGGGTGTAGGTCTACGCCTGCGTGCCCTCGGTCACGATGTCCAGCCGGTGCACGGGCGGATGCGCGATGCCGAGGTCCGGGCGCCAGGCCGCGAGGATCTGTGCGGAGGGGTCGAAGAGCGCCTTCGGCAGGTCCTCGGGCCGGGTCCACCGCCAGGTGCTGATGAGGTGGGGCTCGGTCACCTGTGCGGCGCCGTCCCCGGCTGTCACCAGCGCGGCCATCGTGACCCGGTTGATCCCGTGGACCGCGTCGTGGAGCATCGCGAAGACGCGCACCTCGTGCTCCTCGGCCTCCAGGCCCGTCTCCTCGCGGAGTTCCCGCACCGCCGCCGCCGCGATCGACTCGTGCGTCGGATCGACCTTGCCGCCGGGCAGCTCCCAGGTGCCGCTGTGATGCCGGCCGAGCAGGACGCGGCCCTGCCCGTCGAGCACGAGCACGCCGACACCCAGCGCCGCCTGGGCCAGGGGCGGGCGGGAGTTGCGGGCGGGGATCCGCGAAGTCGCGTCGCTGTCCATGGTGTTCCTCACGAGGCCGGTGACGGGTACGTGCCACCGAGCCTACGGGCGGGCGGGCCGGCCCCGGCGGTGGTCAGACGGCCAGCCGCAGCGAGGTGGCCGAGATGCCGAGCCGCACGGTCTGCCCCCAGGTCAGCTCCAGCGCGTCCGCCTCCATGCCGTCGCCGAAGACCACCACCCGGTCGGACTCGACGGTCAGCCGCAGACCCTGTTCGCGGCCGAGCTCGCCCGAGACGAGCGAGGTGCCCGTGGCCGGGGACGGCCAGGCCTCCCGGACGAACCAGAGCAGCCGCGGATCGGTCGGTCCCGGCAGGGTGAGCGGGCTGCGGCGCTCCTGCCACAGGGAGCGCAGCCACCCGGTGGCACCGGTGCCCGTGCCGACCAGCACACCGGAGGAGGCCTGCGGTTCGGCGGGGGAGTCCACCCCGTCCGGGCCGAGCCGGTAGCGAGCCGTCTGGTGCCCGGACGGGCCCAGGTAGATCTCGTTGAGGGCCAGCAGCCGCTGGGTGTCGTCGGCCACCGCCTCCACCATGGTGAGTTCGTCCGCCCGGCCGCCCGGGGTGACCGCCGCCCGCAGCAGCGCGGGTGCGTCGGCCGGGCGGTGGCGGACCAGGACGCCCGGATTGCGGCCGGGATCGGTGTCGATGCCCACCACCGGCTGGCCGGAGAGGTACTTGGCGGCGTTGGCGACCAGCCCGTCCTGGCCGACGACGACCACCACGTCCTCCGGCGCGAACAGGAAGCGGTCCAGATCAGCCCGCTCCACCCGGGACCGGCGCCACTGGAGCGGCACCGCCGCCGCCACGTCGGCCAGCGCCTGCCGGGTCCTTTCGTGCCGCCGGGCCACCTCGTCGATGGACCGGCCCCGGCTGGAGAGGATGAACGCCGCCTGGCCGTGCGTCCCGTGCCGGGCCAGCAGCTCCTCGTACTCGGTCGTGCGGTGGACCAGCACCGCCCGCGGCGCCAGGCTCACGCCCGGGTCTCCGGGGCGGGCCTGCCCAGCTTGGTCAGCAGGCCGGTCAGGACGTCGGGGGAGAGGGTCAGGCTGTCGATGCGCGGCAGGTTCTCGGCGAGCCGGGTGGCGGCCAGCGCGTGCAGCGTCGCGGCCTCGACCTCGCCGTGCACCCGCAGCCAGGCCGCCTGGGACTCGGCACGGGCCGCGCCGACCTCACGCGCCGCTTCGGCCTCGGCGCGGGCCAGGCGCACCTTGCGCGCCGCCTCCGCCTCCGCGCGTACACCGTCGGCCGCCGCGTTCTCCTCGGCCTCGCGGCGGGTGTTGGTGCCGCGCTGCTCGACCAGCTGCTCCTCGCGCCGGGCCAGTTCGATCTGGCTGGCCAGCTCGTTCTCGGCGATCGTCCGCTCCCGCTCGACGGCCACCGCCCGGCGTTCGTAGGTGGCCCGGTCGGCCTCCTGCTGGATCTGCTCGCGGGCCGGGGTGCGCAGGGCCCGTTCCACCTCGGCCTCCGGGCGGATGGCGACGACGCGCACCGCCACCACGTCGATGCCGGTCGCGGGCAGCCGGGGCTCACCGGCCAGTCCGGCGGCCACCCGCTCGCGCACCGCGGCGACACCGTCCACCAGCGCACCGGCCAGCGGGGTGCGGGCCAGCACGTCGAGGGTGTGCTGCTGCGCCGTCTCGGTGAGCAGCGTCGCGATCTGCTCCAGCGGCGCGCCGCGCCAGGCGCCGGTGTCGGGGTCGACGGAGAAGTCGAGGCGCGCCGCGGCCTCGGCCGGATCGCTGATCCGGTACGTCACGGTGGCCTGCACGGTGACGTCCTGGAAGTCGGCCGTGCGCGCGTGGAACGCCATGGCCAGTTCGCGGTCGTTGACCGGTACCTCGGAGAGCGCGGCGCTGAGCGACCGGTACCAGAAGCTGAGCCCCGCGCCGTCGTGGGCGAGCAGGCCGCGCTTGTGGTGGCGGATGTGGGCCGTGGGCGCGGAGCGCAGATGACGCCAGCCGAAGCGGCGGGTGATGTCGGCCATGATGGGACCCCCTCGTTCTCGTCATGGAGACGATAAGCGGGACGGCCGCATATCGTCAAGGGGACGAGAAGAGGTGTCTGCGGCGGTGCGGCCTCGCCGCCCCGCCGGCGGCGAGGCGGTCCGGCGGTTCGGCGGTTCGGCGGTTCGGCGGTCCGGCGGGAAACACGGCCGGCCGGCGACTTCCGCAGAAGTCACCGGCCGGCCGGTGGTGCGCCGCCCCCGTCCCCACGGTGCGGCGCGGGCGGACCGTCGTCATCCGCTGGGACGACGGCCCACGTCTGTCAGGACCCGGGCGCGTGGGCGTCCAGGCCGAGTGCGGGAAAGACCGCGCCCTCCACGAAGCGAATGAGAAAGGTCTCATTCGCGTAGGCGCACTCCAGCAGCGGGCGGGCGCGCATCACGCCCAGCAACTGCGTGGAGACGAACTCCGTGGCCGGGTTGTCCGCGGCCACCTCGCCGCGCTCCACGCCGCGCGCCACCATGGCGTCGATGGCCGCCAGTTCCGGCAGGATCAGCGACTCGCGCAGCGCGCACAGCAGCTCCGGGCTCTGAAGGGCGGCATGGCTCAGGGCCAGCATCAGGGGCGTGTCACGCCCCGAGCCCAGGCCTATGGCCCGGGCCGCCTCGCGCAGGTCCCCGGCCAGGGTGCCCGTGTCGATCCGGGCCAGCAGGCCGCGCCTGGTGCCGTGCAGTGCCGCGACGACCAGTTCGGGCTTCGAGCCCCACTGGCGGTAGAGCGTGGACTTGCCGCAGCGGGACCGGTGGGCGACGCCCTCCATGGTGAGCGACTCGTAGCCGCCCTCCCGCAGCATGTCGAGCACGGCCGTGTAGAGCTCCTGGGCCCGCTCCGGCGTGATCTTCGAGCGGCGCGACGCGGTGGCCTGCTCCGGCTCCGGTTCGAGCGACGGCATGCGCTTTCCCTCTCTGCGACTCTGCGACGAGGTCCATCGATACGCCAGTGTACCGATACGCGAGTGTTCCGATACGCCTCCGTATCGGTACACTGGCGTATCGATACGGCACGGACCCGTTCCCTGCCGCCGAAACACCGCATCGTCAGCAAAGGGGCACCGGGTGATGTTCGCCGGTAGCAAGCCCGCCGATCGGGAGCCGGACACTTCTGCCCGACCGCCCCTCGTCCGCGAGCTTCTTCTCGTCGTAGGACTCTTCGTGATCTACAAGTTCGGCCGCCAGGCGGCCAACGGTCACGTCGACGAGGCGTACCACAACGCCGGGCGCGTGTGGGATCTCGAACGCGCCGTGCACCTGCCGGGCGAAGGCGCCGTGCAGGGCCTGCTGCTCCACGACGAGACCCTGATCCACGTGGCGAACACGTACTACGCCACCGTGCACTTCCCGGCCACCCTGCTCTTCCTCGGCTGGCTGTACTGGCGCCGCCCGCGCCACTACGTCTGGTCGCGCCGCATCCTCGCCGTGCTCACCGGCGCCGCACTGGCCCTGCACCTGCTCTTCCCGCTCGCCCCGCCGCGGCTGCTCGCCGCCACCGGACTGGTCGACACCGGCCAGGTCTACGGACCGACGGTGTACGGGTCGACGCCCGCCACCGATTCGATGGCGAACCAGTTCGCGGCCATGCCCTCGCTGCACTTCGGCTGGGCGGTCATGGTCGGCGTCGGCCTGGTCGTCGCCACCCGCTCGCGGTGGCGCTGGCTGTGGCTGCTGCACCCGGCGGTCACCCTGCTCGTCATAGTCGGCACCGCCAACCACTACTGGCTCGACTCGATCGTGGTGGCCGCCCTGCTCTCCGTCGCGTTCGCCGCGCTGCGGCTGCCGCGCGCGGAGCCGGTCAGGGCGCATCTGCCGTGGCCGTCCACGGCCGGTGTGCCGGCCCACGCCGTAGCCGCCCCACGCGCTGCGTCCCGTTCCTACGCATCGTCCGGGACCGGGCGATGAACGCCACTCTGGTCGCAGTCGCGCTGTCCCTCGTCTCCGCCGCCGCCTACGCGTCGGCCGCGGTGGCGCAGGCACGCCTCGCCGGACGCACCGCACCGGGCACCGGGGCACTCCGGCTGCTCGCCAGCGGCGCGTGGTGGTCGTCCGTCGGGCTCAACGCGGGCGGCGCGCTGCTGCACGTCGCCGCGCTGAAGTACGGCCCGCTGACCCTCGTCCAGCCGCTCGGCGCGCTCACGCTGGTCGCCGCCGTGCCGCTGGGCGCACGGGCCGCAGGCCGGAAGGTCTCCACGACCGAGTGGCGCGGCACGCTCCTGACCCTGCTGGGTCTGGGCGCCCTGCTGATGACCGCGGGCGGCTCCGCCCCGCACGAGACGCTGAGCCTGGCCGAGGCACTGGCCGTCGGCGCCGGGACCATGGCCGTGGTCGCAGGTCTCAGCCGCCCGGGCGCACGCCCCGGACTGCGGCACGCGGCGGCCTCCGGCATCACATCGGGCGTCGCCTCCGCACTCACCCAGACACTGACCGTCGCCGTCACCGACCACACCACGGGTCCGCTGTTCAGCTGGCGTCTGGTCACCGTCGCGGTGCTCGTGTCGGCCTTCGCGATGGGCGGGCTGCTGCTCTCCCAGACCGCCTACCGGGGCGGCCTCGGCGCACCGCTCGCCGTCGTCACCCTGGCCAACCCGGTCGCCGCGGCGGCCATCGGCCTGGCCCTGCTGGGGGAGCGGCTCCAGGGCGGCACGATCAGCCTGCTCCCGGCCCTGCTGGGCTCGGCGGCGGCCGTACGCGGAGTGATCCTGCTCAGCCGCGCCCAGGCGCAGACCACGCCCGCCGCCGCGGCCGCTGCCGGACCCGCCCCGGTCACCCCGTCGAGGGTGGTCATCAAGAGCCCGCGCGCCGCGTTCCGCCCGGACCACGGACACCTGCGCCGGATCAGGGCCGGGCGCCCGTAACGACTGCCCCCGGCACGGCGGTTCCGCGGCGGCGGGTGCGGAGGGCCGCCGCCCGGACCGTGCCGACGGCGGATCGTCCTCACCCGGCGTGCGACGCCACGGTCTCCGGGTCCTCGTCCAGCGCGCGGGTCAGCCAGCCGATCCAGAAGTTCTCCAGATCGATGCCACCGCGCAGCACCAGATGCCGCAGCCGGTCCTCCGCCGTCTCGCGCCCGGGCGGGAAGTCCCGCTCCTCGATCTCCAGGTACTCCGCGAGCTGACTCCGGTGCAGCCCCAGATGGCGCCGCAGCTCCGCGTCCAGCCCGGGCGCCCCGACGACCGCCGCCGCCCGCATCCGCAACAGCAGCGGATCGCGGACCTGCCTGGGGTCCTCCGGGCGGGCCACCCACGCGGACAGCGCCTCGCGGCCGGCGGGGAGCACCTCGTACTCCTTCTTCTGTCCCCGGGCCGGCTGCGCGGGCTCCAGGGCCCTGATCTGTCCGGCCTGCTCCAGCTTGCCCAGCTCGCGGTAGATCTGCTGATGCGTGGCCGACCAGAAGTAGCCGATCGAGCGGTCGAACCTGCGGGTCAGCTCCAGCCCCGACGAAGGCTTCTCGAGCAGGGCGGTGAGGATCGCGTGCGGGAGTGACATGGGGAGCATCCTAGGAAACGGCGGGCGGACCGGACGGTCCGCCCGCCGGGCCGTGGTCAGAGCGAGGCGGCGAGTTCCGTGCCCTGGCGGATCGCCCGCTTGGCGTCCAGTTCGGCCGCGACGTCGGCGCCGCCGATCAGGTGCGCCGGACGGCCCGCGGCGAGCAGTTCCTCGTACAGGTCCCGGCGGGGCTCCTGGCCGGCGCAGAGCACGATCGTGTCGACCGGCAGCAGCTGCTGCTCGCCGTCGACCGTGACGTGCAGTCCCTCGTCGTCGATCCGGTCGTAGCCGACTCCGGAGACCATCGTGACGCCGCGGTGGCGGAGTTCGGTGCGGTGGATCCAGCCCGTCGTCTTGCCGAGGCCCGCGCCGACCTTGCTCGCCTTGCGCTGGAGCAGGTGGACGGTGCGCGACGCCTTCGGGCGCTCGGCGGTGCCCAGTCCGCCCCGCTCGCGGTACTCGGTGTCGACGCCCCACTGCCGGAAGAACGCCTCGGGGTCCAGACTCGCCGCGTCCCCGCCGTCGGTCAGGAACTCGGCCACGTCGAAGCCGATCCCGCCCGCCCCGACGAGGGCCACCCGGTCTCCCACCGGCGCCCCGTGCCGCAGCACGTCCAGGTAGCTGACGACGCTGGGGTGGTCGACGCCCGGGATCGCCGGCGTGCGCGGGGTGACCCCGGTCGCCAGGACGACCTCGTCGAAGCCGTCGAGCCCGTCGGCGCCGACCGCCGTGCCGAGCCGCAGCTCGACCTTCTCCTCCGCCAGCCGGGTGCGGAAGTAGCGCAGCGTCTCGTTGAACTCCTCCTTGCCCGGCACCCGGCGCGCCACGTTGAGCTGGCCGCCGATCTCGTCCGCCGCGTCGAAGAGCGTGACCGCGTGCCCGCGCTCGGCGGCCGTCACGGCGCAGGCGAGCCCGGCCGGACCGGCCCCGACGACCGCGACCCTCTTACGGGTGCGCGTCGGCGACAGGACGAGTTCCGTCTCGTGGCAGGCCCGGGGGTTGACCAGGCAGGAGGTGACCTTGCCGCTGAAGATGTGGTCCAGGCAGGCCTGGTTGCAGCCGATGCAGGTGTTGATCGCGTCCGCGCGGCCCTCGCGCGCCTTCGCGACGAAGTCCGGGTCGGCGAGGAACGGCCGGGCCATCGAGACCATGTCCGCGCGGCCCGCCGCCAGGATGTCCTCGGCGACCTCGGGGGTGTTGATGCGGTTGCTCGTCACCAGCGGTACGGAGACGGCGCCGCGCACCTTCTCGGTGACCCAGGTGAAGGCGCCGCGCGGCACCGACGTCGCGATGGTGGGGATACGGGCCTCGTGCCAGCCGATGCCCGTGTTGATGATCGTCGCCCCGGCCGCCTCGATCTCCCGGGCGAGCCGCACGACCTCGTCCAGCGTGGACCCGCCGGGCACCAGGTCCAGCATCGAGAGGCGGTAGATCAGGATGAAGTCGGTGCCGACCCGCTCACGGACCCGGCGCACGATCTCGACGGGGAAGCGGATGCGGTTCTCGTACGAGCCGCCCCAGCGGTCCTCGCGACGGTTGGTCGCGGAGGCGATGAACTCGTTGATCAGGTAGCCCTCGGAGCCCATGATCTCGACGCCGTCGTAGCCCGCGCTCCGCGCGAGCGCGGCCGCCGTGACGAAGTCCTCGATCGTCGCCTCGATCTCGTCGTCGGTCAGGGCGTGCGGGACGAATCCGCTGATCGGCGCCTGGATCGCGCTCGGCGCCACCAGGCCGGGGTGGTGCGCGTACCGGCCGAAGTGCAGGATCTGCATCGCGATCCGGCCGCCCGCCTCGTGCACCGCCGAGGTCACCCGGGCGTGCTGCGCGGCCTCCGCCTCGGTGGTCATCTTGGCGCCGCCGGGGAAGGTGCAGCCGGCGTCGTTCGGCGCGATGCCGCCGGTGACCATGAGGCCGACGCCGCCGCGGGCCCGGGCGGCGTAGAACGCGGCCATCCGCTCGAAGCCGTTCTCGACCTCTTCCAGGCCGATGTGCATCGACCCCATCAGGACCCGGTTCGGGAGGGTGGTGAACCCGAGGTCGAGCGGGCTCAGCAGATGCGGGTACGGGCTCATGCGGCGGCTCCTCGCGCAGTGTCGTTACGCCAGTTCTAGACCACCGAAACGCCATTGTGCAACAAGTTGCACAATGGCGTTCGTCGCACTGTGTCACGGGTCACGCGCCGTCCGGACATCCCCCGAACGGCGTAACAACGCGACCCGCCCGGGCCCGGAGGCGCGGAGAGTGGAGCCGTACCGCACCCGGGGCCCCTTTCCGTCCGGCCGGGCCCCCGAACCCTCCCGGAGACCCCCATGGGCAGCGTCAACCGTCGCGACCTCGGTCTGCTTCTCCTGCGCGCCGGCACCGGCGCGGTGCTCGCCGCGCACGGCAGCCAGAAACTCCTCGGCTGGTTCGGCGGGGGAGGCATCGAGGGCACCACGGCCGGGATGGAGGCCATGGGCTTCCATCCGCCCAGGCACAGCGCCGTCGCGGCCGGTCTGGGTGAGGCGGGCGGCGGCGTCCTGCTGGCGCTGGGCCTGGCCACCCCGGCGGCCGGAGCGGCCGCGGCGGGCGCCATGGCGGGAGCCGTCGCCGTCCACGCCCCCGCGGGATTCTTCGCACAGGGCGGTGGCTACGAGTACCCGGCCTTCCTCGGATTCACCGCTGCCGCGATCGGGCTGACCGGACCCGGCCGCTACTCCGTCGACCACGCCACCCGGCACGCGTTCGACCAGCCCTGGATGGTCGCCCTGGCCTTCGTGGGCAGTGCCGCGGCGGCGGCCGCCGTCGTCGGCAAGCGCGCCAAGGGGCAGAGCGCGCAGCCGGAAGAGGAGTGACCCGGAGAAGGACTGAGCCGGAGGATGACTGAGCCGGGCCCCGGCTCAGTCATCCTCCGGCGTCCGGTTCAGCGCGGCGAGCGCAGCCGGTGGGTCCGTGCCGCCGCGACCAGTGCGGGGAGCGTGTCGAACTTGACCCGCGGGCGCCCGTGTTCGGCGCCCCGGGACCGCTCGGCGCGGTCGATGGCGGCGAGGCCACGGGCGTCGACGACCTGACGGACCCGGCGGCGCGCGAGCCGCCCGAACGCCTTCGCCGGGTACGCGGGGGAGGGCAGCGCACCCGCGACGGCGTCCGCCAGCAGGGTGCCGACCGTCTCGGCGGCGCAGGTGCGGTTGGCCCCGATGCCGCCCGACGGGCCGCGCTTGATCCAGCCGACGACATAGGTGCCGGGCATGCCCGTCACCCGGCCGCCCTCGTGCGGCACGGTGCCGGCCGTCTCGTCGAACGGCAGCCCGGGAACGGGCCGGCCCCGGTAGCCGATCGCCCGCAGGAACAGCCCCGCGGGGATCTCCTCCTCTCCCGCCGCGCCCGTCACCCGCACCGCCTCGACGCCGTCCCGGCCGAGCACCTCCACCGGCGAGGAGTGGAAACGGAACACGATGCGCCGCCCCGCCGGAGGCGGCTGCGACCAGTCGGCCGTCACCCGCGGCAGCCCGCGCAGCAGCGCGGCCGCGCTGCCCGGTGCCGCGCCGTCGATCGCCGCACCGGTCCGCGGGTCCTGGTCGTCGACCATCAGCTCCACGCCCGGCAGATGGGTGAGGGCGAGCAGTTCGGATGCGGTGCAGGCCGTGTCCTCGGGGCCGCGCCGCCCGAGCAGGACGACCTCGCGCACCCCGGACTCCCGCAGGGCCGCGAGCGCGTGGCCGGCGATGTCGGTACCCGCGAGCGCGGCGGGGTCCGTGACGAGGATGCGGGCCACGTCCAGCGCGACGTTGCCGTTGCCGGTGACGACCACCCGCTCCGCGGACAGGCCGACGGCCTCCGGCGGGACTTCCGGATGGGCGTTGTACCAGGACACGAACGAGGTGGCCGGGATGCTGCCGGGCAGATCCTCGCCCGGGATGCCGAGCCGGCGGTCGGCGGACGCGCCGACCGCGTAGATCACCGCGTCGTGATGGGCGGCGAGTTCCTCGGCGGTGACGTCCTTGCCCACCTCGACGCCGAGGTGCATCCGCACCCGGGGGTGGGCGTGGAACCGCGCGAAGACCTCGCCCGCCCCCTTCGTCGCGGGATGGTCGGGCGCCACGCCGTACCGGACGAGGCCGCCCGCCACCGGCAGCCGGTCGACCAGCGTCACCTCCGCGTTGGTGTGCAGCAGCAGGTCCTCGGCCGCGTACATCCCGGCGGGGCCGGTGCCGACCACCGCGACCCGGATCGGTGCGAAGTCGTGCGGCAGGCTGCGCGGGTACGAGGGTGCGCCCCAGGCGTGGAAGACCGGTCCGGCCACCGGCTCCGGTGCGCGGTCCGCGTAGTACGCCGCGTTGATGCCGGCGTACTCCTTCTGCGCCGCGGACAGGCTGTCCACCGGGACGACCGCGTCGACCGGGCAGGCGTCCGCGCAGGCCCCGCAGTCGATGCAGGTCGCCGGGTCGACGTAGAGCATCTCCGTACTGCCGAAGGCCTGTTCCTCCGGCGTCGGGTGGATGCAGTTGACGGGGCACACGGCGACACAGGTGGCGTCGCTGCAGCAGGTCTGGGTGATGGCGTAGGTCATCGCGTCAGCTCGGGCTCTCGGCTCGGATCAGATCAGGTTGGCGCGCTTGTAGAAGAACAGGGCCGGACGGGTCAGGAGCCGGGCCGAGGCCAGGAACTCCATCAGGCCCGAACAGCTGGCCCGCATCAGGGACTTGTGGTGCTCGTTGGTCCGGGCCTCGGCGCGTGCGCGGTCGCTGTCGAGCCCCGCGTTCGCGTAGACGTCCCGGTTCACCATGCTGGTGACGATGTAGTACGAGGCGATGGCGACCACCAGCGAGTTGATCTGCCGGCGCAGCGGGCCGGCGGTGCGCAGGTGCTTGCGGGTCTCGTCGCGGGCGAACTTCATGTGCCGCGACTCCTCCACCACATGGATGTTGTTGATCGTCCGGACGAAGGGCGCGACCCGCTCGTCCCGCATCCAGTCCCGCTGCATCACGTCGAGCACCTCCTCCGCGACGAGGATCGCCGCGTAGGCGGCCTCGCCGAAGGCGAGTGTCTTGAAGGCGCGGCCCAGCTCGATCACCATCCGGTGCGGCCGGTAGGCCGGGGCACCCAGTTTCGCGGCGCCGCGGGCGAACATGATGGAGTGCCGGCACTCGTCGGCGACCTCGGTGAGCGCCCACTGGAACCGCGGGTCGGTCGGGTCCTTGGCGTACATGTCGCGCAGGATCATCTGCTGGAGGATCATCTCGAACCAGATGCCGGTGCTGGCGACGGACGCGGCTTCCTGGCGCGTCAGCGCCATCCGCTGATCCTCCGTCAACTCCTGCCAGTACGCGGTGTTGTAGAGCGTGCTCCACTCCGGGCTGGCGCCGTGGTGGCCGGTGTCCAGCGGAGTGTCCCAGTCCACCTCGGTGGCCGGGTCGTACGACAGCTTCGCGGCCGAGTCGAGCAGGCGCCGGGCGACTTCCTGCTCGGCCGGCCGGTCCTGATTCTTCGGCGGAACGGTGCTGCTTGCCATGCTGCTGCTCCTTGAATCGAGACAGTTCGCCCCGACGGCCGCCCGGTCACTTCGCTCGCACCGGGCCTGCCCGGTGAGATCGACGGCCGCCGGGCGCCGCCCTCGCTTGTTAGACGCCACGTCTAGCAAGCTGTTAGACGGAAGGTATAGCAAGAGGGGTGCGCAGGCCTACCCCCGCGTAGGAAATACGCACGATCTCTCCACCGCGAGCCCGGCCTCGTCCGCACGAAGAGCCCTTGTCCGGGTGTTCCCGCCGGGAGACATGGGTAGTGCAGCGCCCGTGATCCGGAGTCCGCGACCGCGCGTACGCCCTCCTTCATGCCGCGCCACGCCAGGGTGTTCGTCCCGGCGGCGGGAAGCGTGTTCGTTCGGGTCACCGCGGCGGTTCCGGTGGCGGTGAGCTGAGGCGGGCGCCCTGGGTCCCCGGGGCGGCGGCCGCCCCGGGCGGGGTCCGGATATCGTTGCACCGGGGGCGACTTGGCCCTGACGGGGGGCGGGGGACAGTGCATCACATCTGGCGTACGGCCGACGGGAGCGCGCGGGTTCGTCCACGCCGGGCGCACGCGGTGGGCGGATGACCGGCGGCGGTCCGGGGCGCGTGCTGCTGCCCCCGGGACTGCGTGCGGGGCTCGGTGCCGTCTCCGTCCTCGCCGCGGTGACGGTCGTCGTGCTCGGCTGCCTGTACGCGGGCGACAGCGGACCAGGACCGGCGGACGCGCGGATCCTGGCCGTCGTCGACGGTGTGCGACCGCCGTGGCGCCATGTCGCCGACGCCATCGACCTCCTGGGCGAGCCGGTGGGAGCGGTGCTCCTGCTCGCCGCCGTCATGACCGGCCTCCTGCTGTCGCACCGCCCTCGTGCGGCGGTGCTCGTCGCGGCCGGTCCCGGCCTCGCCGTGGTGACGACGAGGCTACTCAAGCCCCTGGTGGGACGCACCATCCACGGCGGCAACCTGGCCTACCCGAGCGGCCACACCTCCTTCCTCACCGCGCTTGCCCTCGTGTCGGCACTGATCGTGGTCGGCCGGCCCGGTGCGGGCAGGACGGCCGGCACCCTGATCGTGCTCGGCGCGGGGCTCGCGGCCGGCGCCGCCATGGGCTGGGCGGAGGTCGCCCTGGGCTCGCACTACCCGACCGACGCCCTCGGCGGCTGCGGCACCGCACTGGCCGTCGTGCCGGCGGCCGCGTGGCTGACCGACCGCACGGCCGACTCCCTCCGGAAGAAGTCCCGCTGACGTCACGTCACGTCAGGGCGTCACCTCAGGCCAAGCGACGGAACACGGGTTTCACCGGTCGCCCGTCCAGCCACGGAACGGGGTCGTCGGCGTCGAGCGCCTTGCGGTACACCGCGCAGGCCTGGGCCACCACATCGACGGTTCGCTCGATGTCGGCGTCGGTGAGCGCGCTGCTCACCACGAACGACGGCGCCAGCACCCCGCCTTCGATGAGCTGGCGCAGAAACAGGGTGCGGTACTCCTGCGACGGCTGACCGTTCGCGTCGAGCGTGGCGAAGACCAGGTTGCTGGCCCGGCCCCGGACGACGACGTGGTCCCCCACGCCCATGGTGGCCGCGGCGTCACGGACACCCGCGGCCAACCGCTCACCGAGGCTGTGCAGCCGCGCGGTGATGCCCTCCTCGGTGTAGGTGGTGAGCACGGCCGTCGCGGCCGCCAGGGAGTGCGTCTCGGCACCGTGTGTCGTGGACAGCAGGAAGACCCGCTCGCCGGAGTGGCGCAGCCCGCCCAGCTCCATCAGCGCACGCCGCCCGGCCAGGGCGGAGACGGCGAATCCGTTGCCCAGCGCCTTGCCGAAGGTGGAGAGGTCGGGGACGACGCCGTACAGGCCCTGGGCGCCCGCCTCGGACCAGCGCAGGCCGGTGATCATCTCGTCGAAGACCAGTACGCAGCCGTGCCGGTCGGCCAGTTCGCGCAGGCCCGCGAGATAGCCGGGCGGGGGATCGGCGTGGGTGGCGGGTTCCAGGATCAGGCAGGCGACCTCGTTCCCGTACCGGGTGAGCAGCTCCTCGGTGGCGGCCAGGTCCCCGTAGGGGAACGCCACGGTGAGCTCGTTGGTCGCCGCCGGAACACCGGCGGACATCGGCGTCGTGCCGATGAACCAGTCGTCGACGGAGAAGAACGGATGGTCGGCGCAGACGGCCACCCGCGGCCGCCCGGTGGCGGCGCGGGCGAGGCGTACGGCGGCGGTGGTGGCGTCGGAGCCGTTCTTCGCGAACTTCACCATCTCCGCGGTCGGGACCGTGGCCAGGAAGCGTTCCGCGGCCTCGGCCTCCACGATGGACGGCCGGACGAAGTTGCTGCCGCGGTCGATTTCCCGCCGTACCGCCTCGATGACGCGGGGGTGGGCGTGGCCCAGGCTGACGGAGCGCAGGCCCGAGCCGTACTCCACATAGCGGTTGCCGTCGACGTCCCACACATGGGCGCCGCGGCCGTGGCTGATGACCGGCGCCAGGTTCTCGGGGTACTGGTCGTCCCCCTTGGCATACGTGTGCGCGCCCCCGGGGATCATGGCGTGCAGCCGCTCGTTCGCGATCCGCGACCGGCGGAACCGGAACTCCTCGGTGGTCACGCGGAGTTCACCTCCCCTAGGTGCTTCAGTACTTCGGTGAGGCCCGGTGCCTCCCGGTCGCGCCGGGATGTCGAGCCGGCCGGCAGCGGCCAGTCGACGGCGAGCTCCGGATCGTCGAAGGCGATCGTCACGTCCTGGGCCGGATCGTGCGGGCGGTCGATCCGGTACGAGACGTCGGCGGTCCCGGTCAGCGCCTGGAAGCCGTGCGCGCACCCCGCCGGAACGTACAGGGTCGTCTGCGCCGCGTCGGACAGCTCGAAGTAGCCCCGGCCCAGGTACGTCGGCGAGTCCGCCCGCAGGTCCACGACCACGTCGAAGATCCGCCCGTACGAACACCGCACCAGCTTCGCCTCGCCCGCACCGGAACGCAGGTGCAGTCCGCGCACCACGCCCCGCACCGAGCGGGACAGGCTGTCCTGGACGAAGGCGTGCGGGTCCAGTCCCACCGAGCGGACCACGTCGGCGTCGAAGGTGCGGCAGAAGAAGCCGCGCTCGTCGGTGTGCGGCGTCGGCTCGAACAGATAGGCGCCGGCGATCTCCGGTACCGGAGTCGCCTTCATTCCGGGTGCGGTCATGAGGTCTCCTGGAGGGAGTGGGCGCGGCCGTCGGCCGGGAACAGGGCCGTCGTCAGGGTGGTGAACTGCTGGTCGAGGAGCCGGGTCATGGCGAGGTTCCGCTCGGCGAGGATCCGCCGCAGCTCGGGGGAGCGCCGCTCCAGCTCCCGGAACTGCGTGAGCAGCCGTTCGGCGTCGACCTCCCGGGCCGGGTGGCAGTACGGGGCGAGCCCCATGCGGGACATGAGCGTGTCGCTCTTCGCCGCATAGCTGAGCGCGAGCGTCGGCGTGCCGGCCTTCAGGGCGCAGACCAGGTTGTGGAACCGGGTCGCCACCACGGCGTCGGCGGCCGCCGTCTCCCGCATCACGTCGGCGGGCGAGGCCGCCGCGGCGACGGTGACCAGCGGCGAGTCCACCGCGGCCAGGATGGCCGCGACCACCGGTTCGTCGCACGCGTCACCGATGAGCAGCCGGACGGGCCTGCCGTCCTCGGCCAGTGCGCGGACGAAGCGGGTCGTGCCGTCGAGGTAGCGCCGGTGGATCTCCCCGGCCCTGGCGCGGTCCTCGTTGCTGCCGTGGAAGGCCATGACACCGACACAGACCGTGCCGGGAGGACCGGCGGGCGCGGCGCCGGCCGGTGGCGCGGGCAGGGCGAACACGAGGTCCGGGTGGACCTCGTCGCGAGCCGTGTCCACACCCATCGCCCGCATCGCGTCGCGTGAGGGCGCGTCCCGGAAGGACCGGTAGGCGGCCAGCCGCGCCGACCAGCGCATCAGCGTCCGGGTCGGCCGGTCGCCGATCGCCGAGGCACCGACACCGACGAGCCCGACCGGGGTGCCGAACAGCCGCCCGCTCGCGCAGAGAAGGAACAGCGCGTACGGGAACCCCCACGGCCGCAGCGGCAGCGTGGTCTCCAGGACGCCCATGCCCGGCACGATCACCACGTCGTGCCGGCGCACCCAGGCGGCGGTGCGGAAGACGTCGACGAACTTGCCCAGACCCTTCGCCGCGATCCTGCCCGCACGCGAGGCGGTCCGGTACTCCCCGCGGTACCAGTGCAGCCGCGTCGCGGGGATGCCGTACCGGCCGGTGACGGCCTCGGCGCCTCCGCACAGCGCGTCCACGACCGCCTCCGGGTGCTGGGCGCGGAGAAATCCGAGCACAGCCTCCAGCGAGGCGTCGTTGCCGAGGTTGCCGGAGCCGAGGAGGCCGAACACCCCGACGCGTAAGGGAACTTCCGACGAGTGCGTCATGCCTGCCTTCCCTCGCGGCCGGCGACCAGGGCGTCGACGGAGACCGTGAGCCGGTCCGGTGCGACCGGGGCGCGGTCCTCGACGCGCTCGCCGGCGCCGGGCCGGGCCCGGCTGGTCATCCACGCGGCCAGGTGGCGGTAGCACGCGCGCCGGTCGGCGGGGGACAGCGGCGCCCGCCGGATCGCCGCGACGAAGCCCCAGACGTACTCGGCGAGCAGCCGGGGCGTCGGGTGCAGCGGCCCGGACCGGCGCGGGTCCAGGTTGACGCACCGGGCGCGCTTGCCCGGGTTCGCCCGCTCGGCGCGAGTGGCGTGGTCGCGGCGGAAGTACAGCAGCTCCGGCACCTGGTGGAAGGCCCCGTGCAGGGTGATCTCGGCGACGAACGTGCGGTCCGCGTGGTGGTAGCTGTCGAGCGGCTTCACCCGGCGGAGCACGTCGGCCCGCAGCACCCCGTAGAAGTCGTCGCCACCGGGCTCGAACAGCAGGCTCCGGAAGCGCTCCGGGGCGTGCGGCGAATCGGTGGCGAGCCCGTAGTCGTACGGGACCTTCACCCGGGCGTCACCGTCGATGACCGCCTGCCCGGAGTGCGCGAGGATCACGTCCGGGCGCTCGTCCAGCGCCTCGACGCAGCGCCGCAGCAGGTCCCGGGCGTAGAGGTCGTCGTGCGAGGCCCACTTGAACAACTCGCCGCGGGACTCGGCGAACACATGGTTGTGGTTCGGGGTCGCGCCGACGTTCCGGGGCAGCCGGAGGTACCGGATGCGCGAGTCCTGTGCGGCGTACCGGCGGCAGATGGCCTCGGTCCCGTCGGTCGACGCGTTGTCGGAGACGATCAGCTCGAAGTCCTCGTAGGTCTGGCCGAGCAGGGCGTCGAACGATTCGGCGAGATACTCCTCGCCGTTGTACACCGGCAGACCGATGCTCAGCCGGGGAAGAGCAGTCATGACGTCCTCACTTCGCGGATCGAATGCGGATCGGATGCGGATCGGAAAGCGGTTCGGCGCGCGGGCGGTCAGCCACCCCCTCGGTGGCGCTCGCGGAGAGCGGACCGCAGTTGCAGCCACCACACGGCCGAGCCGCAGACGGTCGCCGCGGCGACACCCCAGGCCGAGCCGACCGTGCCGTCCGCCAACGCCCCGCCGAGCCCGCCCGTGACATAGCAGGCGGAGGCGAACAGCTGGCAGCGCAGGCTGCGCCGGGCCGCGGCCAGCGCGCGCAGCCCGGCGGCGGCCCCGGTGCCGAGGCCGGCGGCCGCGACACCGAGCGTGACCGGCACGATGAGCGCCGACGAAGCGCTCCAGACGTCACCGAGAACGAGCTCGCCGAGCCGGTCCGGCACCAGTAGCAGCGCCGCGCCCCAGAGCAGTGCGGCGACGGCCTGCCCGGCGCCCAGCGAGAGACAGAACGGGCCCAGGCGGTGCGGGGCCTGCCGCAGCACCCGCGCCGACTCCGCGACGGTGACCAGCGACAGCCCCATCAGCAGGGCGAGGAACGGTCCGAGCAGGAGCTCGGCGCCCCGGATCACGCCCACCGCGCTGACCCCGACGATCACGCCGAGACCGTACGCCCGCAACTGGCTCGCGCCGCTGACCCCGACGTTCTCGACGAGATACCGGTAGCCGAGGTCGCGGTGGTCGCGAAGCCACGCGCGCGCTCCGGTCAGCCGGGGCAGGATGCCCGACTGGAAGCAGCCGTATCCCGCGGCCACCGCGGCGGACGCGCCCCAGGCCAGCACGAACGCGGTCACGCTGCCCACCCGGGCCGCCACCACCAGGGCCGGGACGAGCGCCACACCCCACACGACGTCGTTCACGAACGCCTTGCGGCCGTCACCGGCGGCGAAGAACGAGTACCGCCAGGCGTCCTGCAGCAGCAGTCCCGGCAGCATCAGGCCGAGGCCCGCGAACGCGCGCCCCACCGAGCCGCCCACCACCGGGCCGACCACCAGGCACACCGTGCCCAGGACGGCGCCGACGCCCAGCGCGGTCCCCGACGACCGGGCCACCGCCACCCGCCAGGCCGCTTCCGGCACGCCGCTGAAGCGCACCACGAGCGGATCGGTCGCCAGACCGCGGGAGACGCTGAGCACCACGCCGTACGTCACCCACGCCAGGCTGAACACGCCGAACGCGGCCGGACCCAGCGAGCGTGCCACGTAGATGCCCACCGCGAAGTTGGACAGGCTGGAGGCCGCCTGGTCGGCCAGCCCCCAGGAGAGCCTGCCGACGACGGCCCGCCGGGCGGGTCCGGCCGGGGCCGCCGGTGCCGTCGCGCTCTCCCCCTCGGTGGACACCGGCCTCACGCCTTGATCAGCCCGGCGCCCCGCAGGGCTCCGGCCGCCGCGGCGACGGTGTCGAACGGCAGCCCCGACCGCTCGGCGACATCCAGCAGACTGTGCTCGCCGTCGGACAGGTTGAGCACCCAGAGCATGGCCATCTGGGCCTGCTTCGCGTCGCTGCGCCCGCCGAGAGCTCCGTACAACCCGCGCCTGCCCAGCTGTGGTTCGCCGTAGGGACTGAGATTGACGTAGCTCCGGTTGCGGTCCAGTACGGCGAACGCCTCGCGGCAGACGTCGAGCGTGTCCGCCATCGCCGCCGGGGAGACGAAGTCCGGATTGTCCGCCGAGGTGTGGTACTCGGGGTATCCGGCGTACGGGGTCCGGGTGAGCGAGCCCACCCCCAGATTGAACCCGGGCGAGCAGAACTGCCGCTCGTCGTAGCCGTACGGAGTGAACTCGGTGATCCGGTGCGGGCGTTCGGAGGTGCCCAGCACGTACTGGAGCACCCGGTCGATCTCCGCGTCACCGCGCCTGCTCCGCTTGTACGTCAGTTGGCCCCGGTCGCCGGCGCAGGCCAGCACCAGTCCGTGTCTGACCTTTCCGGCGGTTCCGGGCTCCGACCGGGCGGCGGACGCCTCCGTCACCCGTTCCGTGTTGCGGGCCAGCCAGGTGATCGCCCCGATGGTGCCGGGCGCGAAGAGGAATCGGTAGGTGAAGTAGGGCGTCTCCTGCGCCAGCGCCCGGGCCAGGAACACCGCCACCGCGATGCCGGCCAGGTTGTCGTTGGCCAGCGACGGGTGGCAGACATGGCAGGAGATGATCACCTCGTCGGCGACCTGCCCCGGGACCACGTGCTCGGCGTAGGTGAGGTGTCCGTCGGCCAGGGTGGAGTCGACGTGCACCTCGTACTCGCCGTCCGGCATCGCGTCCAGGGTCTCCTGCGCCAGGCAGAAGCCCCAGTCCGGCTCGTAGTAACTGGTGCGGTACGGCACCCAGGACGGGTGGTCCGGCAGAGTGTGCAGGTGCGGGCGGAGCTCGGCCAGCGGCATGGTCCTCGACACCGGCACGCTGTAGCCGAGCACGTGCAGGCTGGACGCGGCGAAGTCGACGACCCGCTCGCCCGCGGCGTCGGCGATGTACGCGTCCCGGATGTTCCACTCCTGCGGCACCGTCCAGTCGAGCACCTGCGTCCCCGTCGGCACCTCGTGCACCCGCAGCGGAACGTACTCGTCGATGATCTCCAGAGTGGCGCGCACACCGTCGCCGGTGATGCTCCGGCACAGCGGGTACAGCCGCTCCACCAGCGCGTGCATCTGCTCGCCGGCCGCGGTCACCCGTGCCACCGCAGGGTGGCGTCGACTGCACCGGCGTCGGTCGCGGCGCGCAGCACGGCCAGCCGCGTGAAGCGCCGCTCGAAGTCCTCCCGGGTCAGCCCGTGTTTCCGGTAGGCGTCCGCGAGTTCCAGCGCGCCCCGTTTCACCGTCCACTCGCATTCGAAGCCCGGTACCGCGGCCCGGAACCGGGAGAAGTCCACCCGGTACGACCGCGGATCGGCACCGTTCTCCCCGGTGATCACCACCTTCGATCCGGGCACCGCCTCGGCGACCTGGCCGGCGATCTCGGCCACCGTGACGTTGTTGAACTCGCTGCCGATGTTGAACGCCCGGTCGTGCACGGATTCGCGCGGCGCGTCCAGCGCGGCCGTGAAGGCCCGGGCGATGTCGGCGGCGTGCACCAGCGGGCGCCACGGGGTGCCGTCGGAGAGCACCAGCACCTCGCCGGAGAGCAGCGCGTGGCCCACCAGGTTGTTCAGCACGATGTCGGCGCGCAGCCGGGGCGAGTACCCGAACGCGGTGGCGTTGCGCATGTACACCGGGCTGAAGTCGCCGTCGGACAGCGCGTGCAGGTCGTCCTCGACCCGCACCTTGGACTCCGCGTAGGGCGTGACCGGGCGCAGCGGGGCTTCCTCCGCCACCAGGTCCTCACCGCCGGCGGCGCCGTAGACCGAACACGTCGACGCGTACAGGAAGCGCCGCACCCCGGCATCGCGGGCCAGCCGGGCCAGCCGCACGGACGCGTGGTGGTTGATGTCGTACGTGAGTTCCGGCGCCAGCGAACCCAGCGGGTCGTTGGAGAGCGCGGCCAGGTGGATCACCGCATCCACCCCGGCCACGTGCTCGGCCGTGACGTCCCGCAGATCCACCCGCTGCCCCGGCGGGTCCGCGGGCGGCGGCCCCAGCACGCAGTCGGCGAACAGGCCGGCGTCGAGACCGACGACCTCGTGCCCGGCGGCCTCGAGTACGGGAGCCATCACGGTGCCGAGATAGCCCTGGTGCCCGGTCAGTAGTACGCGCAAGGTTCATTCCCCCAGGTCGAGAGTGAGTTTGGTGACGGCGAACGCCTCGGCGTAGCGCGCATGGCATTCGATGCCGCGGATCCGGGCCAGCCCGAGGAACGCCTCCCGGTCGTACCAGGGCCGGTGCCGTTGCGAGGGGTAGTGCTCCTGCAGCAGCCGCACCTTCCGCTCGGCGATCTCCGGCGACAGCGGCTGGTAGGCCGTCGGACGGCCGAGATCGGCGTCCCACTTGACGATCTCGTAGCCGAGCACGAGGTGGTCGCGGAAGGCGGTGGACACCAGCTTCGCCAGACCGCGGTGGTCCTGGTGCGCGTCCTCGGTGCGCGGCGCCAGCACGAGCGACGGATCGGTCCGCTCCCGCAGCTCCTCGACCGCGGCCTTGGCCTCGTCCCAGTGCGCCGGCAGCCGGCCGTCGGGCAGCTTGTGCACGGTCAGCCGGAGGTCGGCGCCCGGGCAGAACTCCGCGAGCGCGGCATGCTCCTCCTGCTCCCGGTCGCTGCCGCCGCCGGTGAGCACCAGCGCGTCCACGCGTACACCCGGCCGTGCGAGACACAGCGCCAGCAGGGTGCCGCCGGCGCCGATGGCGATGTCGTCGCAGTGCGCACCCACCGCCACGACCCGGTCCAGACCGCCGCCCGAGAGCCGGATCACGAGGCCCTCACCCGGGCCTCCGCACCCGCGCCGCCCCGCTCCCACAGGGCCCACGGGCGGTCGCCCCGGGCATAGGAGTCGTCGAGCGCGGCCCGCTCCTTCACCGTGTCGGTCGGCTTCCAGAAGCCGCGGTGCTGGTGCGCCACCAGGCGCCCCTGCTTGGCCAGCGCCGCGCAGCCGTCCCCGACCAGGTCGCCGTTCTCCGGAATGTGGTCGAAGACCTCCTGGCGCAGCACGAAGTAGCCGCCGTTCTCCCACAGCGGCAGCTCGCTCACCGGCGTGATGCCCCCCACCAGGCCGTCCTCGCCCAGATCCACGCAGTGGAACGAGGACTGGGGCGGCACCACCATCATCGACGCACCGGCGTCCCGCCGGGAGAACCGGTCGATCATCTCCGTCAGTGGCGCGTCGGTGAGCACGTCCGCGTAGTTGGCGAGGAACATCTCGTCGTCACCCAGGTGGTGCCGCACCCGGCGCAGCCGTTCCCCGATCGGCGACTCGATGCCGGTCTGCGCGAACGTGATCGTCCAGGAGGCGATGTCGGTGGACAGCAGCTCGGTCCGCCCGCCCCGCAGGACGAAGTCGTTGGACGTCGTCTCCTCGTAGTTGAGGAAGAAGTCCTTGATGTGGTCCGCCCCGTACCCGAGGCACAGGATGAACTCCGTGTGCCCGAAGTGCGCGTAGTAGCGCATCACATGCCAGATCAGCGGCCGCGGCCCGACCATCGCCATCGGCTTGGGCACGTCGTCGAAGGCTCCGGCGCGCATGCGCAGCCCGTAACCACCGCAGAACAGTACGACCTTCATGACTTGGCCTCGACAATGCTCAGTTCCGGTATGGGGAAGACCAGCCGGCCGCCCCAGTCGTGCACGAACGACAGCTGCTCGACCAGTTCGGCCCGCAGGTTCCACGGCAGGACGAGGACGTAGTCCGGTCGGTCCGCGGCGATCTGTTCGGGCGGCAGGATCGGGATGCGGGTGCCCGGGGTGAACCTGCCGTGCTTGTACGGATTGCGGTCGACCGTGTACGGGAGCAGGTCCGGCCGGATGCCGCAGTGGTTGAGCAGGGTGTTGCCCTTGCCGGGGGCGCCGTAGCCCACGACCGTCTCACCGCGCTCGGCCACGTCGATGAGGAACCGCAGCAGGTCCCGCCGCACCTTGGCCACCCGGTCGGAGAACTCGGTGTACCCGGACAGCTCGCCCAGCCCCGCCGCCTTCTCCCGGTCCAGCACGGCGGCCACCCTGCGGCTGGGCTCGCCGGCCACCTCGGCCGGCCGGGCCCACAGCCGGATGGAGCCGCCGTGCGTCGGCAGCAGCTCGACGTCCACGAGCGCGAGCCCCCCGCTCGCCAGCGCCCGCGCCGCCGACGCGACCGTGTAGTACTGGAAGTGCTCGTGGTAGATCGTGTCGTACTGGTTCTCCTCGATCAGCGTCAGCAGATGCTGCACCTCGATGGAGACCCAGCCGTCGTCGGCGACCAGGGCACGCAGCCCCCGGGTGAACCCGACCACGTCGGGGATGTGCGCGTACACGTTGTTGGCCACGACCAGGTCCGCCGGACCGTGCTCGGCGCGGACGCCCGCACCGGTGGCCGGGTCCAGGAACTCCGTGAGCGTGGGCACACCCGCGTCCCGGGCCGCAGCGCCCACGTTCACCGACGGCTCGATGCCGAGGCACCGGATCCCGCGGTCCACCAGGTGCTTCAGCAGGTACCCGTCGTTGCTCGCGACCTCGACCACGAAGGCGTCGGACCCGAGCCCCAGCCGCCGCACGGCATCGGCGACGAACGTGCGCGCGTGCTCCACCCAGGACGTCGAGTAGGAGGAGAAGTACGCGTACTGCGTGAACGTCTCCTCCGGCGTGATCAGCGGAGGGATCTGCGCCAGCCAGCACTCGGCGCAGACCCGCAGGTGCAGCGGGTACGCGGGCTCCGGCCGGTCCAGCTGGTCCGCGGCGAGAAAGCTCTCGCACGGCGGAGTCGCCCCGAGATCGACGACGCTCGCCAGCGCCGCCGAACCGCAGAGTCGGCATCGTGTCATCTAACTGCCCCCATCCCGCTCGCGCGGGCGACCCCGTCGCGAGCCAGTGTTCCCGTCCCCTGCCGGCGGCGGGCTGTCCCCGTCACCGGCCCGGCCCGCGATCGCGGCCCGGTATCCCTCCACCAGGTGTTCCAGCCCGACGGCCGGGCTGAAGTCCTGCTCGTAACGGCGCCTGGCCGCCTGTCCCATCTCCCGGCCCAGCACCGGATCAGCCGTGATCCGGCGCAGTGCGGACGCCAGTGCGTCGGCGTCGCCCGGCCGGTGGAGCAGCCCGCTCACCCCGTCGTCGACGAGTTCGACGAACGCGCCGTGACCGGCGGCGACGGCCGGGACCCCGGCCGCCATCGCCTCCACCACCACCAGGCCGAAAGCCTCCAGCCACGTGGAGGGAGCCACCACGGCGACCGACCGCGCGACGGCCTCCCGGCACTGAGCCGTGTCGAGCAGGCCGGCGTACCGCACGTCCTCGCGTCCCGCCGCCCAGGCGGTCACCTCCCCCTCCAGCGGTCCCGTGCCGGCGATCACGAGGGGCACCCCCACCCCGCCGTCCGCGGCCGCCCTGTCCCATGCGGCCATGAGCAGCCGCACCCCCTTGGCCTCCGCGAGCCTGCCGAGATAGAGCAGGTGCTCACCGGGGCCCGTGCGGCGGGCTCCCGGCTCGGGCACGAAGTTGTGCTTCACGGCCAGCCGCCCGGCCGGCATGCCGGCCTCCACCAGGACGGCGCGCTGCGCCGCCGAGATGCAGAAGAACCGCTCCACACCGGACCACCACCGCCGCCGGTTGACCGACAGGCTGACCGCAAGCGGCACCGTCGCCAGCCGGGAGGAGCGGTAGCAGCCGTGCCGCACGGCGGGCAGCGGCCCGGAACCGACGCACTCGGTGCACGGCAGCCCGGCCCGCTGCAGGGTGCCGGGCGGGCAGACCTGCGTGTAGTTGTGCAGCGTGGCCACGGCGGGCACGCCCGCGTCGGCGCAGGCCGCAAGCACCGCGGGTGACAGCAGCGGAAAGACGTTGTGGATGTGCACCACGTCCGGCCGCTCCGAGCGGAGCCGGCCGGCGAGTTCCGTGCGGACCGCCGGGTTCCACGGCACCAGCAGCGGCAGCGCGGCCTTGCCCAGCAGGGACATGGCGGAGATGTCGTCGCTGCGCCGCTCGAACAGCTCGACCCGGTGGCCGGCCCCGCGCAGCAGCGCCACCTCCTGGTCGACGACCTTGTTCTCCCCGCTCGGCTGTGCCGAGGCGTAGCGGTTGTGCACCACGAGGACGTGCATGCTCAGATCACCTCCGTCTTCCGGGCCCAGCGCGGGACGCGCCGACGGGGAACCGCGGGCGCCGGCAGGGCGAGGGGAGCGGCCGGGGCGGGCGTCGCCAACAGCGAGGCGGCCACGGCCAGATGCAGCAGATACGGCGAGGCGTCGCCCAGCCCGGCCTCGGTGTACGACGCGAGCGCGCAGTAGCTGATGAGGAAGATCGCACAGGCCCTCGACAGCGACGGCGGACGCAGCAGCGCGACGACGCCCAGCACGACGATGACCGCCGCCACCAGGACGACGCCGGTCATCCCCTGCTCCTGGAAGACGGCCAGCCAGCTGTTGTCGATGGGCAGCCCGCCGAACGACTTGTCGCCGAGCCCCGCGCCGAACACGTACTCGGCCGGCGTCCGCGGAGCCGCCAGCAGGGCGTCCCACACCTTGGCCCGGCCGGTGAGACTGGAGAAGTTCTCCTGGCTCTGCCCGCGCAGGAACCAGGTCTGCAGCGCCGAACCGAATCCGACCGCCACCACCGCCGCGCCCACCACCGCCCAGGTGAAGAACCGCCGGGCGGCGGCGCTGGTCAGGAAGAGCGAACCGATCGCCAGCACCAGCCCGACGAGCAGACCCAGCGTCGCCGTCCTGGTGTGCGTCAGGGCGAGCAGCGCGAGCGCCGGCACGATCACCACCGCCGCACTGCGACGGTCGGTCCGGCCCCCCAGCGCGAGCAGCACGGCGAGCCCGATGATCACGGCTGCGTACTGCCCGATCTGGGGCGGGGTGAGCGGCCACAACGCCCCGACCAGCCGCCCCCCGTACAGCTCCGGCAGGGCGGCGCCCGGCGAGATGACGAGGCCGGCGGCCACCGACCCGAGGACCACGAAGTACATCCGGATGTGGTACCTGACGAACCTCGGGCCGCCGTCCCACCAGCGGCTGAGCAGCCACAGCGTGCCGATGAAGAGAGCCAGCCGGGCGCAGCGGAACAGCGCGCCGAACCCCGACCCCAGGCCCGCGCTGGCGATCAGGCTCGGCACCAGCAGCAGGGTCAGCAGGAAGAGGAAGGCGCTCGCCCGGATCCGCAGCCGGGGGTTGGCCAGGAGCGCCAGCGCGAACGCGGCGACCAGCGAGCCCATGGTGACCATCTGGATGAGGGAGCGGGGCAGCGGGACGATGGTCTCCGCCCCGGCGGAGCCGAGCGTGTTGAGGACCAGCAGCCCCCAGGCGGTCTGTACGGCCCTCGGCGCGTGTTCCCGTTCCATCAGCCGTCCTCCCCGGTGCGGAAGGTGCTGTTCCTGTCCTGCGCGTACGGCGTGCCCTGCCACTGCCAGGAGTCGAGCACCCGGCTCGGATCGTGGGCGACGAACTTCCACGGCCCGGTGTAGACGTTGTCGTGCCAGCGGTTGTCCTGCTTGCGGGTGATCGCCTCGGCCACCCGGTCGCCCTGGTACGGCGACCAGTCCGGGTAGGTGCCGTAGTTGGCCAGCACCGCCATGCGGTCGCACTTCGCGGTGCAGTCGACGACGGACTTGTCCAGCACGAAGCGGTTGTCATGGATGTCCACCCGCTGGGTCTTCCACCGGCAGTCGGCGTAGAGCGGTGCGGAGTCGATCGCCGGCTCGGCGCAGCTGCTCTTCCGCTTCACCAGCAGCGTGCAGTCGCCGGACGAGGTGTTGGCGGGGCTGTTGCAGAACCGGTCGGCGTTCTCCCACAGGGTGATTCCGGACCAGTTGTTCTCCAGCACGTTCCGGTAGATCTCGATCTTGTCGGTGCGGGCCGGGACCCGTGGCTCGCCGCCGGACTCGGACACGTAGACGGTCGCGAACGGGAAGGTGTCACCGCGCTCGGCGTACGTGCGGCCCTGCACCCAGTTGTTCCGCCGGATCGTGTTCTTCCGGATGACCGCGTTGTAACTGGTCTCGTAGATCAGCGCGGCACCGTCGTTGTCCTCCAGCACGTTGTCCTCGATGCGGAAGTCGTTGTTGTTGGTGTCCGCCCACAGCCCGGTTCCGCGGTTGTCGTGCACCCAGTTGCCGCGGATGTCGGCCCCGTTCACCGCCCAGAACTTGACGCCACCGGTGCAGCCGCAGCCGGGCCGCCGCCGCTCCCAGTCGCCGGTGTTGTTGCCCACGATCTCGTTGCCCTCGACCACCAGGCCGGTGAGAGGACCACTGCCCTTGTACGCGTTCATCCCGTACTGCCCGTTGTCGCGCAGGCAACTGGAGCGGACCTGCTGGCGGGCACCGGCCATCAGCCCGGCGCCGGAGTTGTTCCGGATCGTGGCGTGCTCGATCACCCAGCCGTCGCCCGAGTCATGGTTGACCACGCCCTCGTCGTGCGGCGCGACGAACCCCCGCACGGTCAGGTAACGGATGGTGACGTCGCGGGCGGTGCCGCTGAACGCGTACTGGTTGGTCTTCCGCCCGTCGAGCACGGCGCCCGGTGCGCCGAGGTACACGTCTCCCCGCTTGGGCACGACCTGCGCGTAGCGGTCAGGACCGAGCCTGTGCGTGCCGGGCCGCAGCCAGAACGTCGTGCCGGCGGGGCTCCTCCTCGTCTTCGCGGCCAGGTCACCGGTGACCGCGGGGTCGACCGTCACCGACCCCGCCGGCGCCTTCGCCGGTCCGGCCGCGGGCCGGGCGCACACCCGGGCCGCGGCCGTGGGCACGGAGGGCGATGCGCTCGGCCCCGGCTTCGCGTCCGTCGGGCCGTCGCAGCCGGCCGTCGCCAGCAGGGCCAGCACCAATGGCGCGGCCGGCCATGCCCGTTGCCGCCACTTGATCCGCAAAGGTCCCCCCTAGCCGTGGAACCTGAGCACGGTGACGAACCCCTCCGCGCCGTCGGCGAAACCCGTGCCGACCAGCGTGGTGGAGGGTTCCTTGCGCCCGAAGCCGGGGGAGTACCAGCCCAGCGGCGGGTCGCTCTCACCGCGGTGCGCCCGCCAGTTCAGCCGCCCGGGCAGTTCGAGCGCCGCGGAGCGCTCCTCGCCGTCCAGGGTCCAGCTGAGCGCCGCCAGGTTCCCCGTCAGGTCCGCGGTGACGGCCGGGCCGAGGTGGAACGCCAGCCGCACGGCCCGGCCCTCGCCGCGCACCTCGTCGGTCACCTTCAGCTCCCGGCTCGCCGCCGTCAGCTCAACCCGGCGCCGGTGCACGGAACGCCCGTACCCGTCGTGCTCGGCGCACCACCGGGCCACCGCCTCGTCGGACGTGTCCGCTTCCAGGACCCGGCTGCGGGCCTGACGGGTCCACAGGAACGGGCCGCCGGAGACGGACTGGTCGTCGCCGTCCATCTCCAGGGTGTTGTGGCCGAGCGTCGACCGGAAGTACCGCCGCCACTCGGGCTGCCCGTGATAGCAGAACGTCCCCGGGTCGGCGAGAACGTCGACCCCGTCGTGCCGGACCTCCACGGACAGCGCGTCCGCGTGGGCGTGCGCGGCGATGGAGAGGAATCCGTGCGGCCCGCCGTCGCAGCGGCACCAGATCTTCTCCGGACCGCGCAGGACGGTCATGCCCGCGTCGGCGAAATGGGACGGCCGGCGCACCGGGCGGGACACGGCGGCTCCGGCCGCGTTCCGCGCGTACGGCCGGATGAGCGCGGCCAGCAGGGGAGTGCGCACATCGGTGCCGGTCACCGCCGGCCACCAGTCGAGCCGGCCGAACACCGCTTCCCCGGTGGCCAGCAGTGAGGCCCAGCGGTCGGTGCCCGGCCCGTCCACGACGAGACCGTGCCCGTCGTCCGCGTCGCCCTGCCGCGGCGGCCGCAGCCGGTCGTCCACGACGGCCGCGAGCGCGTCGGTCATCCGCAGCAGCACCAGCCGGACCGACGCGGGGACCGGCACACCGGCCGTGTCCGCCTCGGCGACCGCGGCCAGGCCGAGTTCGAGCACCAGCCCGTGGTACTCCGTGGCCAGCTCGCGGTTGAGGCCCGACGGGAAGGTGTTGCTCCGCAACTGCCTCTCCAGTGACCGCAGCGCGTCGGCCCGCCACCGCGTGGACGCGGGGAACCAGTCGAACGCGCAGGCCGCCGCGAACTGTCCGGCGGTCTCGGCGATGACGTGGTTGTTCGCCGAGGATCCCCGGCTGGGGAAGGCCGCGAGCCAGCGCTGGTGGTGCCAGATCTGGCGGACCGCCACCGGGTTGTCCTCGAACAGCCCGGCCGCGCCCGGCCAGCCGTCGAGCAGCCGGCGCACCCACACCCAGGACAGCAGCCGGATCCCCAGCTCGATGCCGCTGGTCCAGTGCACGCCGAGCAGCGGCGCGTTGGCCGCCCACCACGAACGCAGGTGCCCGGCCACACGCTCGGCGTACCGCTCGTCCCCGGTGAGGGCGTAGGCGGCGGCGAGCACGGTGAGGTACTGGTGCCGGGACAGCTCCCAGATCTGCTTGATGTCCCCCACCGCGTCCTCGTCGCGGTACGGCACGTCGAAGGCGTAACCGCCCGGCGCCCGGCGCCCGGTCCTCGGGTCGTGGCACCAGTCCGGGTCCGCCAGATCGCCGCGCTCCACCCCGAAGAACCCGGCGTGCCCCGCCATCAGCCGGTCCGCCTCGGCGACGAGGCGCTTCGCGGCGTCCGGCGGCACCGCGGCGACCGTCCCCGCGGGCAGTCCCGCGGTGAACCGGGCGCCGGTCGCTCCCGGACCGTCCGGCACTCCCGAGCGCCACCGCCGCCTGCGCACCGCGTCACCCGTCCGTCCCGCGACCTCCCGCGGTCCCATCCGGGACAGCCGCCGCAGGTACCAGCCCGCGCTCATGGTCATCGGGGCCGCGCCAGCGTCACGGGCGCGCCGCCGGCCAGACCGGCCTGCACGGCGAGGGTGGCCGCCGTGGTGGTGACCAGGGACTCCAGCGGCGTGGGCATCGGCCCGCCGGACCGCACGGCCCTGACGAACGCCGCCAGTTCGGCGGACTGGCCCTTGTCCCGGGCCCTGGGCAGCCGCGAGCTGACCCACCGCTTGCCGCGGCCGTCGTAGACCGAGGCCCGGACGAAGTCGTCGAGTTGCAGCACCTTGCCGTCGGCCACCAGGTCCAGGGTCTCCTTGGGGAAGCCGGCCGCGCCGCTCGTGACGTAGCTGAGGGTGGCGGTGGACCCGTCCGGGTAGCGCAGGACGATCTGGAGGTCCTCGTTGCCGGACGGGGCGGCCGCGTACACCGAGACCGGGTCGGCGTCGAGCAGCCAGCTCACGGTGTCGACGAAGTGGCCGCCCTCGCCGGCGAACCGGGAGCCCTCGGTGCCCTGCTGGAGGTACCAGCTGCCGTGGTCGAGCCGGCCCGCGTTGACGAGATAGCGGACGCTGGCCGGCCCGGTCCTGGTGCCGAACCGCTTCCTGGCCTCCTGCAGCAGTGGTGCGAACCTGCGGTTGAAGCCCACCTGGAGCCGGTCGTTGCCGGACTTCTCCACGGCGTCCAGTACGACGGCCAGCTCCTCCTCGGTGAGGGCCAGGGGCTTCTCCACGAACACGGATTTGCCGGCCAGCAGCGCCTTCGCGGTCAGGTCGGCGTGCGAGCTGTGCCGGGTGACCACGAACACCGCGTCGATCGCCGGGTCGCCGAGTACCGCGTCGAGATCGGTGGTCGCATCGGCGAAGCCGAACTTCCGTTGCGCGTTGGCCGCGGACAGCGCCGTCGTGGTGACGACCGTCGACAGCCGGACGCCGTCGCGCGTCGCCAGGTGCGGCAGCAGCATCGACGTCGCGTAGTTGCCGGCGCCGACGAACGCGAGGCGCACCGGGGTGTCCACGGCCCGGGCCCGGGTGGGCGCCGCGGCGTCGCGCCGCACCGCCGGCACGGCCACGGCCTCCGGCTCGACGGCCCGTTCGGGATAACGGAACAGCACCGCCACGGCCTTCAGACCGCCGTCCTTCAGCCGCTGGTACGTCTCGACGGCCTCGTCGAACGCGGCGACGTGGGAGACCAGGGGCTCCACGTCGACCCGGCCGCGGGCGAGGAGATCGAGGAAGCACGCCAGATTGCGGCGCTCGGTCCAGCGCACATAGCCGATCGGGTAGTCGCGCCCCTCCAGCTCGTACTCCGGGTCGTAGCGACCGGGGCCGTAACTGCGGGAGAACCGGACGTCGAGCTCCTTCTCGTAGTACGCGTTCCACGGCAGGTCCAGCCGGCACTTGCCGATGTCGACGACCCGCCCGCGGTCCCGGCTCAGCCGGGCGGCAAGCTCGACCGGCTGATTGCTGCCGCCGCCCGCGGCCAGGTACACCTGGTCCACGCCGTGACCGTCGGTCAGCTCCGCGACGGCGGTCTCCACGGCCGCGGACGCCGGATCCCCGCAGGCCACGGCGCCCAGCCCGGCGGCCAGTTCGCAGCGCTCCGGGTCGGGGTCGGCCCCGACGACGCGGACCCCCGACGCGGTGAGGAGCTGCACCACCAGCTGCCCGATCAGCCCGAGGCCGATGACCAGCGCGACCTCGCCGAGCTGCGGCTCCCCGCGGCGCACTCCCTGCAAAGCGATCGACCCGACGGTGCCGAAGGCCGCGTGCCGGGGCGCGAGCCCGTCCGGCACCGGGGCGTACAGGTTCTTCGGCACCCAGTTCAGCTCGGCGTGCAGTGCGTGCTCATTGCCGGCACAGGCCACGAGATCGCCGACCGCCACGTCCTCGATCCCGGCGCCGACCTGCTCGACCACCCCGCACAGCGAGTAGCCCAGCGGGGTGTACGAGTCCAGCTTGCCCATCACCTTGCGGTAGGTGGCGGGCACCCCGTTCGAGGCCACGCTCTGCACGACCTTGGCCACCTGGTCCGGCCGGGAGCGGGCCTTGCCGAGCATCGACATGCCCGCCTCGGACACCTTCATGAGCTCGGTGCCGGTGGATATGAGCGAGTAGCCGGTCCGGACCAGAACACCGCCCGGCTTGCAGCCCGGAACCGGCACGTCGAGCAGTGCCAACTCGCCGCTCCTGTAGTTCTGTACAACCTGCTTCATCGATGTCCTCTTGCTCTCTACGCCGTCGGGGAGGAGCTCTGGCCGGCTCCGGAGGTCGCGCCGCGGTACCAGTACTCGAGGGTCAGCACATGCCACAGATGCTTGGAGTGGTCCCGGTGCCCGGCGGCGTCCTCGGCGACGAGCCGCGCCAGCGCGTCGCGGCGCAGGAACCCGGACCGCACGAGCAGGCCGTCGTTCACCACCTCACGCACCAGCGGCGCCAGATCCCGGCTCATCCAGGCGCGCAGCGGGGCGCTGAAAAGGCCCTTGGGGCGGTACACGATCTCCCGCGGCAGGACCGAGGAAGCCGCCTCCTTGAGGACCGCCTTGCCCTGCCGTCCGACGATCTTGCGATCACCCGGCACGGCGAACGCGGCCCTGACCACCTCGACGTCCACGTACGGCACCCGCACCTCGGTCGAGGCGGCCATGCTCGACCGGTCCGTGTACGCGAGGTTCAGGCCCGGCAGGAACATCCGGGAGTCGGCCAGACACATGCGGTTGACGAAGTCGTCCAGGTCGTTGTCCTGGTAGATGTCCGCGTGCTCGGTCAGCACGTCGTCGACCGTCCCGGCCAGGTCCGGATTGAGCAGCGCGAGCAGCTCGTCCTGGTCGTACATGGTGTAGCTGCGCCGGAACGCGGCCTCCTCCGGCAGATCGGCGAAGGAGAGGAACCGCTTGGCGAAGCGCACCGACCGGAAGCCACGGCGGGACGTGGCGACCGGCAGCCGGTCCACGGCTCCCGACAGACCCCGCCGCAGAACGCGCGGGACGCGCTGGTAGCGCAGCGCCAGCAGGTTGGCCAGGTGCTTGCGGTACCCGGCGAACAGCTCGTCGGCGCCCATCCCCGAGAGCATCACCTTGACCCCGGCCTCCCGGGCGGCCGAGCAGATCAGGAAGGTGTTGATCGCGGCGGGGTCGCCGATCGGCTCGTCCAGGTGATACGTCATCCGCGGCAGCAGATCCAGGACGTCCGGAGCGATCTCGATCTCGTGCAGGTCGACGCCGAAGCGGGCGGCCACCTGCCGGGCGTAGCGCAGATCGTCCGGCATCGCCTCGAACCTGGCGTCCTCGGCGCGGAACCCGATCGTGTAGGCGGACATGCCGGGCTGGTGGCGGGCCGCCAGCGCGGTCAGATAGCTGGAGTCGAGCCCGCCGGACAGGAACGTCGCCACGGGTACGTCGGAGAGCAGGTGGCGCCGGGTCGAGTCCTCGACGACGGCGGCCAGGTCCGGCACTTCGCCGCTCAGGGCCCGCTCCCTGCCCTCGGCGGCGACGTCCTTCAGATTCCAGAACCGGCCGCGCTCCACCCGGCCGTCGGGCCGGCACCGCAGCCAGCTCCCCGGCGGCAGCTTCTCCGCCTCGCGGAAGGCGCAGCGGGAGTCCGGCACCCAGTAGTAGAGCAGTGAGGACACCAGCGCCGCATGGTCCACCTCCAGCGACCCGCCGGTCACCGCGGCGAGGGCCTTCAGCTCGGAGGCGAACACCAGCCCCTCGCCGCGCCGGAGCAGGAACAGCGGTTTGACGCCGAGCTGGTCGCGGGCGAGCACCAGTTCACCGGTGCGCTCGTCGAAGACCGCGAACGCGAACATGCCGCGCAGCCGGGGCAGGCAGTCCGTGCCCCAGCGACGCCACGCCTCCAGCAGCACCTCGGTGTCGGAGGTCCCGCGGAACCGCACCCCGGCGCCGGACAGTTCGGCCCGCAGTTCGGGGGCGTTGTACAGCTCGCCGTTGTACGTCAGGGAGAGGCCGCCCGAGACCATCGGCTGGGCGCCGGTGGGGGACAGGTCGACGACGGCCAGCCGGCGGTGCCCGAGGTGCACCTCGCCGTCACCGGCGGGGTGGCTGTAGCGGCCGGCCCCGTCCGGGCCGCGATGGGCGAGTACCTCGGTGAGCCGGTCGGTCACGGCCTTTCCGTCCGGCCAGCGGAACGTGCCTGCGATGCCGCACATGTGCTAGCGCGCCTCCTGTTCGGTGTCGGGTATCCGTGCGGCCGGCATCGGCGGCCGCTCCGTGCGCGGCAGACCTGTTCCGCTCGGCCGGGCCGGGCGCTCTCTCCGGTCGGGCCGCACGGTGCGCGGCCCGTCCCACAACGTCCCGTCGGACCGGTCCCGGCGGTCGGAGTCGAGCAGCACCACACCGATCACCTCGATGAGCTGATCCGCGAGCTGCCGCGCCACGGTGTGCAGCCAGGCCGTGCTGACGTGCCCGGCCCGTACGACGAGCACGGTCCGCGTGCCGAGGTGCTGGAGGTCGGCCCACACCGTGCCGGGCACCGCCGAGCCGACACCGAGCCGGCGCGTCTCGTACGGCACGGCCGCGGCCCGCTCCGCGGTGACCACGGCCGGGGCTCCCGGCTTCGGGCGGAGCCCCGCCAGCCGCCGGTCCGGGAGTCCGTCGACGACGACCACCGGCCCCTGGGCCGTCAGCGCACCGGCGAGGTCCAGGGCGATCGCGCCGGTGCCGCGCGCACATCCCAGCTCCAGCAGCGACACGGGTCCCGTGCCGTCACGGACGGCGCGGGCCAGCGAGCGGGTGAGCCGTTCGCGGGCCGCCCGGGTCCGCCGGCGCTGCCACCGCCCGGCCGGTCTGCGGGGCGGGTGGCGCAGCTCCGCGATGACCGAGGCGCCCAGACCCGCGGCGATCTCGCGGCGCAGGACGGGACGGTCGGCCACCACCGTGCCGACCGCGGCCAGCCCGAGCCCGAGGACGAGCCCCAGGGCCAGCCCGATCGCGGCGTCCGTGCCGACGGCCCTGGGCAGGGAGTGCCGGACCGCGCGCGGCGTGTCCACGATCTGCGTGCCGGCCAGGACCTGGGGCGCGCCGGTGCGCGCCTGGGCCGCGCGCTCGTCGAAATCGGCGATCCGTGAGTTGAGCTCGGCCCGGCGGGCGAAGAGCGACTCCAGACTCGCCGACGCCGCCGGGTCGCTCTCCGGGGTCCGGTCCCCGATCGACTTGTTGACCTCGTCCAACTCTCCCTGTACACGGTCACGTTGGTCCAGCAACGCCTGGGACTCGCCCTCCGCGGCCTCCCGCATCCGCGTCACGTGGTCCGCGACGAACGCGTCGGCCAGCGCCTCGGCCCGGGCCACCGCGTCCGCGTCGCTTTCGCCCGTCACCTCGATCTCCAGCACGTTGTTGGTCAGGCCCGTGCCGCGGTAGTCCCGCATGAAGTCCTCCGGCTTCTCCGTGGACTTCAGGGACTTCAGGGCCCGGCCGGCGATGCGGGTGGTGCCGAGCAGTTCGACGTCCGTACGGATCAGCGTCCCGGTGTCGTTCGGCTGGTCCGCCTGATGCGTGACCAGCACCTTCGTCACAGCGGTCGGCTCCGGCCGCAGCAGGACGGCCGCCGCCGCACCGGCCAGCAGCCCCAGCAGCGCCATGGAGCACCAGAGACGGCGTCGCCTGCGCACCGCGACCACCAGCGCCTGGAGGTCCAGCAGTGGGGCGGACGCCGGCGAGTCCGGCAGCGCCTCCGTGGTCCTGTCCGTCGTCACGCGACACCCCCCGCCGCGTGGCGGTGAACCGCGGGCGCCGCGGCGGTGTCGCCCGGAGGATGACCGGCGGACCGCGCGGCGCGGGTCCGTACCGTGCCGGCGACGACGAAGCCGAAGATCTCGTGCCCGCCGTCCTCGCACGCCTCGGCGATACCGGCCAGCTCCTCCGCGGTCCGGCTGCCCGCACTCAGCACGACCAGGGCACCTGACTCCGTGTCGCGGTCCGGCACCATCGGCCGGGACACCGACACCTCCACCACGCGCAGCGCAGGGTATCCCTTGCCCGAAGAGTTCAGGGAAAGATCGTTCCGGGCATCGGCGGCCAGTTGCGCCGCCGCCCGCAGAGCGACCGGATCGCCGTCCGGTACGACGACCAGCAGCCGCCGGGAGACCGGCAGCCGGTCCCGGAGGCGCGCGCACACCCGCCGGTAACGGAGCCGTCGGCCCGCCTCGTCGTCGGACGTCTGAGGGGCCGGCAGTTCCCAGGGCGTGTCGACGCCCAGCAGCCGGCGGAGCCGGGCCCGCGCGCCACGGGCCGGTGGCCGGTACGCGCGCCGCCCACCGGGTATGTCGACGGTGCCCAGCAGCGTGGCGCCCAGCGCCTTCGAGATCTCCGGTTCGGTGCGCAGCCTGCGGTTCATCCGCGCGGCGGTGAGATGCCCGACCACCGCGAGCAGAAGGAACAGCAGGGCCCCGGCACCGATGAGCTGAGCCCTGGTGGGCGGTGCCTCACCGGTCGGCCGGGCCGCCGGACCCATCACGACCATGCCCGCCTCGCCTGCCGTCGGGTCGGCCTCGTCCAGCTTCTTCATGGCGTCCTGCAGCGTGGTCCGCAGCTTCTCCAGCTCGGTGCGGGCCTGCACGCTCTCCACGGTCTGCCCGGGATCGGCCGCATTGGCCAGCTCGGTGATGCGGCGGTTGGTCCGCGTCACCTCCTGCCGCAGCGCCTCGGGCCCCGCCGCCGTGTCGGGGTCGGTGCTGCCGCCCGCGATCCGCGCGGCGAACGCGACGAACTCCTGGGCCACCTGGTCGGAGAGCCGCTGGGCGCGCTGCGGGGTGTCGGCCGTACCCGAGATCTTGATGATGTTCCCTTCGGCGGCCTTGGCCCGCACCTGGTCCCGCAGCTCGCCGGGGCTGACACCGGGCAGGCGGAGCGAGGCGCCCACCCGGTCGACCACGGCCGAACTGGATGCGATCTCCGCCTGGGTAAGCAGCTCACGGTCCTCCCACTGGCCCTGCATCAGGACCGAGGCCGTCGCCGTGTAGCGGGGCGGGAAGAGCATCGAGGTGCCGTAGCCCGCCAGCGCGCCCAGAACGGCGACCACGACGAGGAACCGGCTGCGCCGACGGAGCATCCGCCCGATGGTGACCAGGCGTATCGTGTCATCGCTCAACGGCGCGGCCTTCTCCCTGTCCGGTGCTCCCGCCGTCCGCCGGCGCCGCGGTGCGGTCACGGCAGGCGGCGGCGTAGGCGGCGAGCAGCGACCGCTGCGAGTTGCGCCAGGAGAGCTCGCCGCCGATGCGCTCCTGCCCGGTCTTGCCCATCCGTGCCCGCAACTCCGGATCGTCCATCAACAGCGCGATCAGCCGGGCGAATTCGGCCTCGTCGTTGGCGGGCGCGTACACGGCGGCGTCACCTGCGGAGACCCGCGCTTCCCGGAGGTCGAACGAGACGACCGGCCGGCCCATCGCCATGTACTCCAGGACCTTGTTCATCGTCGACACGTCGTTGAGCGGATTGTGCGGGTCGGGGGAGAGGCAGACGTCCGCGGTGGACAGGTACCGCACCAGGTCCTCGTCGGATATGCGCCCGGTGAACTGCACCTGTCCGTCGAGCCCGAGCCGCCCGGACAGCTCCACCATCGCGTCGAAGGCGTCACCGGAGCCGACGAACACCGCGTGCCAGTCGGTCCGCCCGAGTTCGTCGCGCAGCTTCGCCAGGGCCCGCAAGGCGTAGTCGACCCCGTCCTGAGGGCCCATCACGCCGAGATAGCACAGCAGATGAGGCTTGCCTCGCTTCAGTCCGGGCTCGGGCGGCACGGGCCGGAACCGGTCGGTCGCGGGCGCGCTGCGCACCACGAACACATCCTCGGGCCGCCGGCCGCCACGGCGCACCGCGACGTCCCGGTAGCTCTCGTTCGTGGCGAGCACGATGTCCGCGGCCCGGTAGGTCAGCCGCTCCAGCGCGCACACCGCGCGGTAGAGCAGGTCCTCGCCCCGGCCGAACCGGGAGAGATACAGCTCGGGCACCAGGTCGTGCTGGTCGAAGACGAACCGTGCGCCGCGCCGCTTCAGCCACCAGGCGGGCAGGAACAGCAGATCGGGCGGATTGCAGGCGTGGACCACGTCGACGGGGCCGACCCTGCGGGCCAGCCGGGCCGTGTGCCACAGCGCCGATCCGTACTCCCGCAGGTATCCGGCCGGCCCACCGGTCGCCGCGCGCAACGGGTAGCGGTGGATCCGCACACCGTCGATCTCGGCCTCGGCCTCCGTGTCCCGTTTGCTGCCCCGGGGGCAGATGACGTCGACCCGCCAGCCCGCGTCGCGCAGCGTCGTGCACTCCTGCCACACGCGCCGGTCGAACGGCACCGAAAGGTTCTCCACCAGGATCAGCGCGCGCCGGCCGCGACGGCCGCCGGCTATGTCATCGAACGAAGTGTCACCAGGCAAGGCCCACGTACCCCGGTTCGGCCCGACGCGCGTCGGCGTCGGGGAGGTGGATGAGGTCGACGATCACCGGGGCGTCACCGTGCGGCAGCGCCGCCAGGACGGCCGGATCACGGGTCCCGACCAGGCACACCTCGGCATGTTCGAGCACCTCGTCGACGGAGTCCGCGAGCAGATGCGCGAGGTGCGGCAGCCGGTTCTCGATGTACTCGCGGTTCGCCCCGAGCAGCCGGGAGAGGCTCACGTTGGCGTCGTGGATCCGCAGGTCGTACCCCTTGCCGAAGAGCCTCTCCGCCAGCTCGACGAGCGGACTCTCGCGGAGATCGTCGGTGCCGGGCTTGAAGGACAGACCGAACAGCCCCACCCGGCGCTTGCCGGTGCGCTCGACCAGATCCACCGCGCGCTGCAGATGGTCGGAGTTGGAGGGCAGCACATGGGACAGGATGGGCACCGAGACATCGGCCCGCTGCGCCGCGTGGACGAGACTGCGCAGGTCCTTGGGCAGGCAGGAGCCGCCGAAGGCGAAACCGGGCCTCAGATAGGCGGGGCTGATGTTGAGTTTGCGGTCGGCCAGGAACACGTCCATCACCTGGTGCGAGTCCACCCCGAGCGCCTGGCAGACCGCGCCCAGCTCGTTCGCGAAGCCGATCTTGAGCCCGTGGAACGCGTTGTCCGCGTACTTGATCGCCTCGGCCGTCGGGATCGGCACCCGGAACACCTCGCCGGGCAGTCCCTCGTACAGCTTCTGCACCGTGTCGCCGCTGGCCGGGTCGAGCTCGCCGATGACGGTCTTGGGCGGGTCGAAGAAGTCCCGCACGCTGGAGCCCTCGCGGAGGAACTCCGGGTTGACCGCGACGCCGATCCCGCCGGCCGCGGTACCGCCGACGTGTTTCTCCAGGAGCGGGACCAGCAGGTTCAGACAGGTGCCCGGGAGCATGGTGCTGCGGAACACCACGGTGTGCCGCCCGCCCCGCTCGGCCAGCGCGGCGCCGATCTGCTCGGCCACCCGCTCCAAGTACGTCGTGCAGAGGCTGCCGTTGGGCTCCGAAGGGGTGCCCACACAGACCAGCGACACCTCGCTTTCCCTGATCGCCTCGGCGACGTCCGCGGTGGCGCGTAACGCCCCGCTCCGCACCACCTCGGCGATGAGTTCACCGATCCGCTCCTCGACCACCGGGGCCTTGCCGTCGTTGACCAGGTCGATCTTCACCTGGTTGACGTCCACCCCGATGACCTCGTGACCCATGTCGGCCAGGCACGCGGCCGACACACAGCCCACGTATCCGAGCCCGAAGACACTGACTCTCATGATGCGTCCCTCCCCCCAGGCAGGCCCTGCCGGCCTGCAGTCCGCGTGCCCGCCCGATGTCTCCCGTGCATCAGTAGGCCCCCTGCCCGTAGAGCACCGCCCGCAGCGTCTTCCAGAGGATCACCGTGTCCAGGGCGAGCGACCAGTCCTCCACGTACCGCAGGTCGAGCCGGACCGCCTCGTCCCACGGCAGGTCACTGCGTCCGCTGATCTGCCACAGGCCGGTGAGCCCGGGCTTGACCAGCAGCCGCCGCCGGATGTCCGGGCCGTACGCGGCTGACTCCTCCGGCAGCGGCGGGCGCGGGCCGACGAGTGACATCGATCCGGTGAGTACGTTGAAGAGCTGCGGCAGTTCGTCGAGCGAGTACCGGCGCAGCGCCCGTCCCACCCGCGTCACCCGCGGATCCCGGCGCATCTTGAACAGCGGACCGGCGCCCTCGTTGAGGTCCGCCAGTGCGGCACGGGCTCCGCAGGCCCCGGTGACCATGGTGCGGAACTTGAGAATGGTGAACTCGCGGCCGTCCTTGCCGACCCGGCGCTGGCGGTAGAACGCACCGCCCCGGCTGTCCACGAGCACGATCAGCCCGACGCCCACCATCAGCGGCGCGAACAGCAGCAGCAGGAGCGCCGCGCCCATCCGGTCGACGACCCCCTTGATCGCCCGGCGGCCTCCGGTGAAGGCCGGCATGCTCACCCGCAGCATGGGGATGCCGAGCACCGCGTCGACGTGCAGCCGCGGACCGGCCACCTCCATCAGCACGGGGGCCACGACCATCTCGGCATCGCTGCCTTCGAGGTTCCAGGCGAGCCGCTGCAGCCGGTCCGGTGACCAGTGCGGGTCCGGTGTGACCGCGACGACGCGGTAGCCGTCCCGCTGCACGTGTCCCGCGACCTCGGCGAGCCGCCCGACGACCGGCACCCCGTCCAGCTGGTCACCGTCGAGACCGGCGCCGTCCGTCGTGCACACCGCGTCCACCCGCCAGCCCAGGTGCGGGAACTTGCGGGTCCGGGCGATCAGATCGCTGACGGTGGCCAGGCTTCCGGCGGCGAGCACCGGTCTCAGACAGCGTCCTTCCTTGCGCTGTCTGTGCAGCCACAGACGCAGCAGATACCGCGTGGTCATGGTCACGACCGCGATGGCGGGGATCGCGACGAAGATCCAGAGTTTGATGTTGCGCGAGGTCAGGGCGATTCCGCCGAGGGCCAGTACGACCGTGGCCGCGAACAGTGAGCGCCCGAGCCTGCGGAATTCCTCCGCACCCTGGCCGAGAACGGCCGGAGCCCACGCCCGGCTCACGGCCAGCGCTCCCAGCACCAGCACTTCGGTGCCGAATGCGAGAATCCCCCATTTCTCATGCCAGTTGGCCGCGTCCCGCACTCCGAAGAAATTGCCGATCACCGCCACCACAAAGGCGGTGGACACCGTGTCGCTGATGATCACGGTACGGCGGTACCGCAGTTCCCACCCGATCGCGAGCGGACTGTTCGCCCCCTTCGCCAGACGCTCGTGCGCCGACGGAAAAGGGCCGACTAATTCCCCCTGCCACACAGAACCCCCCCAGGTCATCAGTGGTTCGACGTGTCCGCCGAGCACTGTTCTCCCCCCACGAGAGGTCCCCACCTCCCGCACAGATCCTCCCAACGGGAGGCTCCGCCCCAGACACTGCGCTGTTCGTGCTCGCGGAAGGCACACGGCCTTTCCGCGCATGACGTACCGATGTTTCTCCAGCGTCTCTTGCTTCAGCGTCTCTTGAGTGACGCACCCGGGCCGTCGGACCGCCGAAGTGCGCGTCGAACCGCGGAAAGTCCAGGTGCTCCCCGCACCCGGGTATCCCTTGCAGGTCTCAGGAATCGATCATTCCCGCATGTGAAGCCGGGTATTAATCGCTGACTCGTGGCGCCGAACCTGAAGATCGTTAATAGTCGCCTTGCGGCCTCATCGCTGAAGCATGGTCAATCTAGACCACCCGGACCGGCATGTGCAGGGGATGCGCGCATTTGGTACGCAGACTGGGGAAGGAGTGCCCTATTTCCCACTGTCAACCGGTTCGGTGACCCGGCGCACCGGTGGTGATGTCCGGTATCCGGTCGGTTCGTGCCCTGGCGGCGCCGGGGGAGGAGGAGAGTCCGGGTGACGGTTGGGGAGTTGTCCACCCGCCGGCCGGGAGGCGCGGCGGACAGCGCAACGCGTGAGCGCTCAGTGGGGGAGCCCGACCGCCCTCTCGCCGTTGCGGCGCTGCTGGATGACGACGGCGATGACGAGGAGGGCGCCCTGGGCGACGTTCTGCCAGAAGGAGTTGATGCCCTGGACGGTGAGGCCGTTCTCCAGGCAGCCGAGGAGGGCGACGGCGAGGAGCGTGCCGCCGATGCCGCCCTTGCCGCCCTTGAGCGCCGCGCCGCCGAGCGCGGCGGCCGTGATCGCCTTGAGTTCGAGGCCTTCACTGCCGGAGACCGGCTGGCCCGAGCCGGTACGGGCGGTCAGCAGGATTCCGGCGACCGCGGCGACCACCCCGATGAGCGCGTAGACACAGATCAGGTACTTGTTGATGCTGATGCCGGCGAGGCGGGCAGCGGTGTCGTTGCCGCCGACGGCGTACAGATTGCGGCCGATGTCGGTGTACTTGAGCAGCAGGTGGACGGTGACGGCCACCACGATCAGGATCCAGACCATGACCGGCAGACCGGCCATCTTCCCGCGCCCGAGGAAGATGAAGACGTCGTTGTTGAGGACGTAGCCCTGGGCGCGTCCGTCGGACAGCAACTGGGCGAGCCCCTTGTACGCGGCAAGGCCGGCGAGGGTGGCGATCGTCGGATTGACCCGGCCGTAGACGATCACGAGGCCGTTCAGCGCGCCGATCAGCATGCCGACGCCCACGGCGGCGGCCATACCGAGGAACGCTCCCGATCCGGTGGCGGTGAAGGTCATGGCGCTGACCACGGACGCGACGCCGACCTGCGATCCGACGGAGATGTCGAGGCCGCCACAGATGATCACCACGGTCTGGACGATCGCGAGCAGCCCGGTGATGGTCGCCGCCTCCGCGATGACCTGCATGTTCGACAGGCTCAGATAGTTCTCGTTCAGGACCCCGAAGAGGGCCAGTACGACGGCGAGCGCGCCGATCAGGCTGATGTTCTGTCCGCCCAGGCCGGCGACGGGGTTCCGCCGGCGTGCGGCGGGGCGGTCGCCGGGGGACTCCTTCACAGCGGGGGAAGGGGTACGGGTGAGAGTCATGAGGAGGCTCCGGGGGCGGTGCCGGCGAAGTCGTCGGCCATGGCGAGTTGGAGGATGGATTCTTCGGTGGCTTCGCCGCGGTCGAGCTCGCCGGTGATCCGGCCGCCCTGCATGACGACCACGCGGTCGGCCAGGCCGAGGAGTTCGGGGAGTTCGGAGGAGATGACCAGCAGCGCGACTCCCTCGGCGGCGAGATCGGCGATGATCTTGTAGATCTCCGCCTTCGCGCCGACGTCGATGCCGCGCGTCGGCTCGTCGAGGACCAGGACCTTCGGTCTGCGGGCGAGCCAGCGGGCCAGGACCACTTTCTGCTGGTTACCGCCCGACAGTTTGCCCACCTCGTGGTCGATGGACGGGGCGCGGACCCGCAGCCGGTCGGTGTACTCCTGCGCGAGCCGGCGCTCGGCCGCGCGTCGGACGAAGCGGAAGCGCCGCAGCCGGTCCAGCACCACGAGCGACGTGTTGTCCTTGACGGACTGCCGCAGGAACAACGCCTGGGCCTTGCGCTCCTCGGGCGCCAGGCCCAGGCCCGCACCGATCACCTCGCCCGGCCGGCCGCTGCGCAGCGGCGTGCCGTCGAGGGTGACGCTGCCGCTCCGGATGGGGACGTCGCCCGCGAGAGCGAGGGCGAGTTCGGAGCGGCCGGCCCCGATCAGACCGGCCAGCCCGACGACCTCACCCGCCCGTACCTGGAGCGAGATACCGGTGACATCGTCGGTCGTGAGGTTCTGGACGTCGAGGACCAGCCGGTCGACGGCCACGCGCTGACGTACGAACGCGGCGGACAGGTCGCGGCCCACCATCCGGCGCACGAGTTCGCCCTCGTCGGTGGCCCCGGCATCCTGGACGCCGATCAGACTGCCGTCCCGCAGCACCGCGACGCGGTCGGCGAGCCGGAAGATCTCCTGCATGCGGTGCGACACGTAGACGAGCGCGATGCCCTCGTCGCGGAGCCGCCGGATGAGCGTGAAGAGTGCGTCGACCTCGTGCTCCGACAGCGACGACGTCGGTTCGTCGAACGCGATCAGCCGTGCGGTCGTGCCCCCGGTCAGCGCGCGCATGATCTCCACCAACTGCCGCTGGGCGGGAGTGAGTTGCGAGCCGAGCAGAGCCGGGTCCAGGACGTGGGCGAAGCCCAGCCGGTCCAGGTCGGCCTTGATGCGCCGGTTCAGTCCTGCCCGGTCCAGCATCCGTCCGCGGGTGCGGGGGAGCGCGCCGGCGTAGACGTTCTCCGCCACGGAGATGTGGGGGATGATCTCGGGCTCCTGCGGGATGATCCGTATCCCGGCGGCCCGTGCGCGTGCGGGGGAGTCGAGCGCGATCGGCTCCCCGTTCACGACGACGCTCCCCTCGGTGGGCTGATGGTCACCGGTCAGGATCTTCAGGAGCGTGGATTTGCCGGCACCGTTCTCACCCATCAGTGCGGTGATCTGTCCGGCGGGGAATTCCAGCGTGACGCCGCCGAGCGCCTGTACCGGGCCGAAGCGCTTGGTGACGCCCGACACCCCCAGGGGAAACGGATGGGCCGCTCTCGGCGGGGGTCCGCCCTCGGACTCCGGTGCGGCGGCCGGGTGTTGCGTGGGATCCATGGGTCGGTTCACCTCGGGGAAACGGTGCGGGCAGGGGCATGGTGCGGGTCGCCGACGGGGTGTGTGACGCCCGCCCGCGGGGGACCGCTCAGCCGCACGTGACTCCGGCGCCCTTCCACGAGGTGTGGTCGACCATGGTGGTGGGGGCGAAGGCCTCTCTGGGGAAGTCCTTGCCGTTCTTGAGCTTGTCGTACATGGTCTGGACGGCCAGGGCTCCGACGTCCTTGCCGTTGATGAAGAGCGCGGCCTTCATGCCGGTCGGCTTGTCGGACTGCCATTCCTTGCAGGCGAGGTAGGCGCCGAGCCCGACGCCGATGACGCGGTCGGGGCCGACGCCCGCGTTGGCGAGCGCGGTCACGCCGCCCATGACGTTCTCGTCGTTGCAGCCCCAGACCACCCAGTTCCTGACGCCGGAGTTGGCGGTGATCGTCGCGGCGATCCTGTCCTGGGCGCCGGTGGGGGTGTTGTCGGTGGGAACGTCGATGTTCTTCACACCGGGAACGGCCGCCCGGAACGCCTTCTTGGCACCAGCCACCCGGTCACCGCAGACGGTGACGTCCTGCTTCCAGGCCGAGATGGTCCGCGTCTCGGAGGCCTTCCAGCCGGCTTTCCGGTACTCGGCGGCTGCACGCTTCCCGACCTCCTCGCCCATCTGGGAGCCGCTGAACCCGATCCGCGGGACGAGGTCGCCCTTGCCGCAGGAGGCGGGGTCGGGGCCCGTGGCGCAGATCTGGTCGTCGGAGGTCAGGAGCGCGACCTTGCCGTCCTTCGCGGTCTGCACGACCTGCGGGCCGACGGCCGGGTCGGGAACGACGATGACGACTCCGCTCGTCTTCTGCGCGATCGCCGACTGCACCTCACTGACGGTCTTGTTGGCGTCGTTGCCCAGGTTGACCACCTTGAGGCCGACGCCCAGCTCCTTCGCCTTCTCCTTCGCGCCGGCGGCCTCGCCGATGAAGTACTCCTGGTCGCCCTGCTTCTGCAGATACGTGATCGAGAGGGGGCCGTCGGCCTTGGCGGCCGGGCCGTCCGCCGTGGACTCCTTGCCCGAGGAGCACGCGGTGCTCAGACCGAGGGTCAGCAGCAGACCGGTGGCAGCGGCCGCGCGGCTGGGGGTGGAACGGAACATCGGGATCTCCTAGGTGCTGACAGCGACCTCCGCCCGGCAGTCGCGCGGAGGTCGGTACGAGAGGAGGAAAGAAGGGGCTGCGGGGCTGAGAGAACGCCTCGTCGCAGGAACCTGGATCCTGGGAATCAAACAGGTTCAAACGTTTAGCTACATAACACAACGCGATGCTTGGAACGTCAAGAGGTGCGGCTGAGTGAGATGAGTCCGTTACAGGCAATCATCTATATCCGTGAATGGGTAATAAAAAGCCCCCAGTTCAGCCGACACGCCAACGGGTTCGAAGGCCTGCCGACTGAACTGGGGGTGCGACAATTTCAAACAGCCTGTGTGCGGTGAGGGTCAGTCGCTGACGCTGAACCCCTGGTCCTTGCCGTACTTGACGCTCGCGTCCTGCCAGGCCTTCAGGCCGTCGGTGAGCTCGGTGGAGGACACATAGGCCTTGCCCACGGTGTCGTTGAAGACCGAGTTCGCATACACCTGGTAGGGCAGGTAGGACCAGTCGGTGCCGACGTTGCGGGCCGACTCGGCGAAGACCTGGTTGGCCTTCTGGCCGCCGAAGTAGGGGAACGGGGCGTCGAGGAACGCCTTCGACTCCAGGTCGGCCCTGGTGGCCGGGAAGGCGCCCGCCGAGACGCGGGTGGTGGCGCCTGCTCCGGTGGTGGCGAACTCCGTGAAGGCGTAGGCGAGTTCCTTGTTCTTGGCGGCCTTCGGCACGGCCAGCGAGCTGCCGCCGTTCTCCGCGCTCGCCTTGTCGCCCTTCGTCCACTGGGGCAGCGGGGCGACGCGCCAGTCGCCCGAGGCGGCCGCGACTCCGGAGGTGAGGTTCGCCGGCATCCAGGCGCCGATGGAGAGGGTGGCCAGGGACCCGTCGGCCAGGCCCTTGTACCAGGCGTCGCTCCAGGAGCTGACCGGCGCGACCAGCTTCTCGTCGAGGAGCTTCTGCCAGGTGGCGGTGTACTTCTTGGTGCCCGCGTCGCCGAAGTCGACGGTCACGTCCGTACCGTCGGCCTTGTAGGGCCGGCCGCCGGCCTGCCAGATGAGACTGGTCGTGGCCCCGGCGTCACCGGTGTCGTTGGTGATGAAGATCTTGGGGTCGGCCTTGTGGAGGGCGCGGGCCGCCGCCACGTAGTCGTCCCATGTCGTCGGCACCTCGATGCGGTGCTTGTCGAACACCTTCTTGTTGTAGAAGAAGGCCATCGGGCCGGAGTCCATGGGCAGGGCGTAGACCGCCTTGTCCTGGGTGACCGCGTTCCACGGTCCGGGCGTGAACGTCTTGCCGAACTTCTCGGCACCGTAGGGGGACAGGTCCTCGACGGACTTGGCGATGGCGAACTGCCCGAGGGCGTAGTACTCCACCTGTGCGACATCGGGGGCGCCGGAGCCGGCCGCTATCGCGTTCTGCAGGGCGGTGTACTGCTTGTCGCCGGTACCCGCGTTGACCAGCTCGACGTCGACGTTCGGGTACTTCTTCTCGAAGTCCTCCGCCACCTTCTTGAGCGTGGGTTCCCAGGCCCACACCGTGACCTTTCCGCCCTTCTCCAGGGCGGACTTGACGTCCTTCGGGGCGTTGCCCCCGTCGCCGTCCCCGGCGTCGGAACCGCAGGCCGTGGCGGTCAGCGCGAGTGCGGAGGCCACGGCGAGCGCGCCGAGCAGTCTGCGGGTGGTGTGCGTTCTCATGGGCTGTGCTCCTGGTCGGTGATGCGGGTGGAGTGGGAGAGGGGAGGGTGGAGGGGCGGCGGCCTATTCCTTGACGCTGCCCGCGGCGAGACCGGACTGCCAGAACCGCTGGAGCAGCAGGAAGATCACCACGATGGGCACGATCGTCAGCAGGGAGCCGGTGATGATGAGGTCGAAGACGGCCTCGCCGCCGGCTGTCTGGGCCTGGGCGTTCCAGGCGCTGAGGCCGAGGGTCAGCGGGTACCAGTCGGGATCCTTGATCATGATCAGCGGCAGGAAGTAGTTGTTCCACGTCGCGACCATCGAGAACAGCAGGACGGTGACCGTGCCCGGCATCAGCAGTGGCAGGGCGATCGTGAAGAAGGTGCGCAGCTCCCCGGAGCCGTCGACGCGGGCGGCTTCCAGGAGTTCGGCGGGAATGGCCTCGGCGGCGAACACCCACATCAGGTAGAGCCCGAACGGGGAGATCAGGGACGGGATGATGACGGCCCACGGGGTGTTGGTGAGGCCCATCTTGCTGAACATCAAGAAGGTGGGGACGGCCAGGGCGGTGCCCGGGACCGCCACGGCTCCGAGGACGACGGCGAAGACCGCCTTGCGGCCGGGGAAGTTGAACTTGGCGAGGGCGTAGCCACCGAGAACGGCGAGGACGGTGGCGCCTCCGGCGCCCGCGGCCACGTAGAGGAGCGTGTTGAGCAGCCAGCGTACGAAGACGCCGTCGTCGTACGTGAGGGTGCGGGTGATGTTGTCCCAGAGGTTGACGTCGTCGGCGAACCAGAGCCCGAAGGAGTCGAGCAGTCCCTTCTGGTCCTTGGTGGAGTTGATGACGAGCCAGGCGAGCGGGAGCAGGGTGTAGAGCAGGGCCAGGCCGGTGACGAGGGTCAGGGGGATGCTGGGCCGGGGGTTGAGCGGGGTGTGCGGGAGCCGCTTCCGGCGTCTCGGCGTGGTGGCCGCGGGCGTGGTCACCGGAGCGCCGCCGGCGGGCTCGGCGGCCTCGGTCGCCGCCGCTGTGGTGAGAGGGGTGGTCATCGGCTCAGCCCTTCCGCATGCCGCGCAGCTGGACCGCGTAGGCGATGATCGCGGTGATCACGCCCATCACGATGGCCACGGTCGCCGCGTAGTTGTGCTGCTGGCCCGCGAAGGACAGCGAGTACGTGTAGAGGTTGGGGGTGAAATCGCTGGTGATGGCGTTGGGGGCGAGCTTCTGGAGGATGCTCGGCTCGTTGAACAGCTGGAAGCTGCCGATGATCGAGAAGATCGTGGCGATGACCAGCGCGCTGCGGATCGCCGGCAGTTTGACCGACGCCACGATGCGCCATTCGCCCGCGCCGTCGATCGCCGCGGCCTCGTACAGCGAGCGCGGGACGACCTTGAGCGCGGAGTAGAAGATCAGCATGTTGTAGCCCACGAACTCCCAGGTCACGATGTTGCCGATGGCGGCCAGGACCAGGGACGGGGAGAGCGGGTCGGGCAGTGTCACCCCGAGGGTGTCGTTGATGTTGCCGACGAGACCGAAGCGGGTGCCGTAGATGAAGCCCCAGATCAGGCTGGCCACGACGGCGGGTACCGCGTACGGCAGGAAGACCGAGACGCGGAAGAACGCCGTGCCGTACAGCCGGCCGCTGTCGATCGCCAGGGCGATGAGCAGCGCGATGCCGAGCATGATCGGCACCTGGACCAGGAGGAACAGGCCCACGCGGACCAGTCCGTCCCAGAACCGGGGGTCCGTGAGCGCCTCGCTGTAGTTGTCGAGGCCGACGAAGGAGGTGCCCCCGATCAGCCGGTCCCGGAAGACGCTGAGGTAGAGCGCGTATCCGATGGGGGCAAGGAACACGAGGCCGAAGACCGCGACGAACGGACCGACGAATCCCCAGCCGACGAAGGCCTCCTTCCGGCGCCGGAGAAGGGTTCGCCCGCGCGGCGGCTGGACCGCCTGCGCAGAGGTCGTCAGGAGCGTCATGGTGGTTCCTTGCGTCGGTGACCGACTGGTCGGGAACGGGGGAGGAGGCTGGGGCCTTGAATGGGAAGGCCGCATGAGGAGGGCCGGAAGCAGTGGGAGCCGATGGCTGATGTTTACGTAATCATCGAGTGGCTCGATGGTTGCATCACCGTCAGATGGGCGTCAAGCACAAGGAGGTAGCGATCAACCGTGATGTGCGGCGAGAGGCCGTGAGTTGACGCAGGGAACGATGGCCGGAGGCGGGCTCGGTCAGCCGGCGGAACGGTGTGAGCTCGGCGGCCCGAGGGGCGGCGTACGGGGCACGCGCGCCGAGCGCACGGATCCGCCGCCGGGGTGACGCAGGCAAAACCGCTGGTGGGGGCGGGGTGGACGGGTGCTCCGCCGGGTGGCCGAGCACCTTGCGACGGGGCGCGGCTTCAACGTACGTGTGGCGCGGCGGCGCATCCGGAGGGCGGCCGGCGGCCCGGCCCGCGAGCGGACGGCCGTCGGATCAGCAGCCCGGAATCCGTCAGACGGCGGGCGGTGCCGTGCTGGCGCGCACGACGAGAGTGGGTTCGACGGCGAGGCGCCGCGGCCCGTTGCCGCGGCGCTCGATCTGCTCCAGCAGCAGGGTCACACAGTGCCGGCCCACCACGTCGAAGTCCTGGTGCACCGTGGTCAGCGGGGGTTCGAAGAAGGGGGCTTCGGGCACGTCGTCGAAGCCGGCCACGCTGATCTCGCCCGGCACGGACCGGCCCGCCTCGTGCATGGCGCGCAGGACCCCAAGCGCCATCTGGTCGTTCGCCGCGAAGACGGCTGTGGCCTCGGGCATCTGGGCCAGGGTCCGCCCGGCCAGGTAGCCCGATTCGGCGGTCCAGTCCCCGTACAGGGTCGGACGTACCGGGGCGCCGGCCGCGACGAGCGTGCGCTCCCATGTCTCGGCTCGCCGCCGCGCGGCGAAGGAATCGCGCGGGCCGCTGACGTGGTGGACGGTCCGGTGGCCGAGCTCCAGCAGGTGCCGGACCACGCTCTGCGTGCCGCTGGCCTGGTCGAAGTCGACGTTCGGGTACTGGTGACCGGTGTCGCCGTCGGCGACGACCACCGGCATGGTGGGCGGCAGATGCAGCGACGGGGTGTCGAGCATCTGCGACTCCACCAGCACGATGCCGTCGACGGACTGCAGCATGAGATGGCGGAAGGCCTGCCGCACGGCGGCTTCGGTCTGCGCCCGGATTCCCATGAAGTTGACCGAGAACCCCGCCTCGCGCGCCGCGTCCGCGATGGCGCCGAGCGTACGGGCGTTGCCGTGCGCGCCCACGTCGAAGCTGACCACGCCGATCGCTCCGAACTTGCCGGTGACCAGCGCACGAGCTGCCGCGTTCGGGCGGTAGCCGAGCTCCTGCATCGCGGCCAGAACCCTCGCGCGCGTCGTCTCGTCGACGTTGTCGTGGTTGTTGGCCACGCGGGAGACGGTCTGTGAGGAAACACCCGCCTTCGCCGCGACCTCCGCCATGGAGGGCCACTTCCGGGGCGGTCGCGAGCGCGGCGTTCTCGTTGCCTTTTCCGCCACCTTCGACCGCTCCTTCCCAGAGGTTCTGGGGGTGCGCGCAGGCTGCACCCCCATGCAGTCATGTTGACGCAAACAGGCCCTCCGGGTCAAAAGGCGGCCGCTTTCGTCCGACTCCTTGACAGGCTTCCGCGCGCCCTCCCACACTTCCGGCTACATCGTGTTTACGAAAACATCACGTAAGCAGCGGTGCTCGGCACAGCCCGAAGGGCCGTCTCCCCCCACCCCGCCGCTCCGTGTTTCCGCGGCGGCCGTCTGCCGTGCTGTCCGCGCGGCAACCAGTCCGACGAGAGACCACGAGGTGTCGCGCCATGCGACTGAACATCCCCAGGACGGCGGCAATGATCTGCGCCCTCCTCTTCTCCCTGCTCACCACCGGGGGCACCGCCCACGCCGCCCCGGTGACCGTCGTCAACGGCACACAGTTCACCGATCCCGCCGGCAACCCCGTCCACGCGCACGGGGGCGGCGTGATCAAGGTCGGGCAGTACTACTACTGGTTCGGAGAGGACCGCAACACCGACAACACCTTCCGGTACGTCTCCGCATACCGTTCCACGGACCTGAAGTCCTGGGAGTTCCGCAACCACGTCCTGACCGAGGCCACCGATCCGGAGCTCGACCAGGCCAACATCGAGCGGCCCAAGGTCATCTACAACGCGGCCACCCGGCAGTTCGTGATGTGGATGCACAAGGAGAACACCTCCGACTACGGCGAGGCGCGCGCCGCCGTCGCGGTGTCCTCGACGGTGGACGGCGACTACGCATGGCGCGGCAGCTTCCGGCCGCTCGGCCACATGTCCCGGGACATCTCGACGTTCGTCGACACCGACGGCACCGGCTACATGATCTCCGCGGCCAACGAGAACGCCGACCTGCACGTCTACCGTCTGACCCCTGACTACACCGCGGTCGAGTCGCAGGTCCAGAAGCTGTGGCCGGGCCAGTGGCGCGAGGCGCCCGCCATGTTCAAGCGGGACGGCGTGTACTTCCTCCTGACCTCCGGCGCCACGGGCTGGGCCCCGAACCAGCAGAAGTACGCCACCGCCTCCAGCGTCACCGGTTCCTGGACCGGCCTGAAGGACGTCGGCGACCCGACGGCCTACCGCAGCCAGACCGCCTTCGTCCTCCCCGTCCAGGGCACCGGGGGCACCTCGTTCCTCTACATGGGGGACCGCTGGGGCAACGCCATGGGCGGCACGGTCAACGACTCCCAGTACGTCTGGCTCCCGATCGCCTTCCCCACCCGTACGAGCATGACGATGGACTACTCCCCGCAGATCACCGTGGACGCGGCCGCGGGAACCGTCAGCGGAATGAACGTGCCCTGGGAGACGCTGGCCGCCCGTAACAGCGGCAAGTGCGCCGACGTGGCGAACTTCGACTCGGCGGACGGCACGCAGCTGATCCAGTGGGGCTGCGGCAGCGGTGTGAACCAGAACTTCTGGATCAAGGAGCTGAGCACCGGCAACGTCCAGATCATGGCCCGGCACAGCGGGAAGTGCCTCGGTGTGGCCGGCGCCTCGACCGCCGACGGGGCGTTCGCCGTACAGAACACCTGTGACGGCTCCGCATCCCAGCAGTGGAAGGTCCGGACGACCGACACCGCGGGCTACGTCGAGTTCGTGGCCCGGCACAGCGGCAAGTGCCTCGACGTCGTCAATCAGTCGACGGCCGACGGAACCGCCCTGGAGCAGTGGACCTGCAACGCGGGCGACAACCAGAAGTGGCGGCGCTCGGCGGTCTGACCGCCCCCGAGACCACCACCCCCCACGACGGCCCCCACGTCACCGCGCCTCCCGGCCCCGGGCCGGGAGGCGCGGTGACGGACCCCGGCCGACCTCACCCCCACGTGAAGGAGCACGCGTGTTCTGCACCCGCAACCGACCGCCGGCACGTCGAACCCGGCGGCTCAGGAACCTGGCCGTCCTCGGCGCCACCACGGCCCTCGTCGCCACGGCCGTCACAGCCGTGGGCACCGGTACGCAGACGGCGAGTGCCGCGGAGACCCCCGCCGCGGCGCTGACCGTACGCCTCGACCCCAGCTACCAGCATCCGGCCTTCGAAGGATGGGGAACCGCCCTGGCCTGGTTCGCCAACGTCACCGGAGGCTGGCCGGACGCACAGCGCAACGCGCTCGCGGACGCCCTCTACGGTGCCGACGGCCTCGGCTTCACGATCGCCCGCTACAACATCGGCGGCGGGGACAGCCCCGAGACCGCCCCGTACATGCGGCCCGGCGCGGCCGTCCCCGGCTACTGGAACCGGCCAGGCCCGGAGACCCCCGACTGGTGGGACCCGGACCGTGCCGACCACTGGAACCCCGGCGCCGACGCCAACCAGCGCTGGTGGCTCACGGCCGCCAAGGCGCGCGGGGCCCGCACCTTCGAGGCGTTCTCCAACTCCGCCCCGTACTTCATGACCAACAGCGGGCTGGTCTCCGGAGCGGGCGACGGCGGGCAGGACAACCTGCGGGCCGACCAGTACGACCGGTTCGCCGCCTATCTCACCGGCGCCCTCCAACGGGCCCAGTCCGCCACCGGAGTCACCTTCGACTCCGTCTCACCGGTCAACGAGCCCGACACGGACTACTGGCACGCGGGCGGCCGCCAGGAGGGCTCGCACTGGGACCCGGCCTCCCAGGCCCGCATGATCACGACCCTGCGTGCCGCGCTCGACGCGAAGGGTGTGAAGACCCCGATCGCCGCCATGGACGAGACGAACCCGGACACCTTCCGCTCCGACTGGGAGGCGTACGCGCCCGGCGCACGCGAGGCCGTGGGCCGGCTCAACACGCACACGTACGGGACCGGCGGCCGCACCGGGGCCCGGGACATCGCCAAGGGCGAGGGCACGCCCCTGTGGATGTCCGAGGTCGACACCGGTGGCAGCGTCCCGCAGAGCTTCACGGACATGAGCCCCGCACTCGACCTCGCCCGGCACATCAACGACGACATCCGGGAGCTGGAGCCGAGCGCCTGGGTCCTGTGGCAGGCCGTCGAGGACTACGAGAACATGACGCCCGGTCACGAGAACTCGAACTGGGGCCTCATACAGACGGACCTCACCCCCGACGACGCGGCCACCGAACCGCTGCGCAAGAACAAGAAGTACTGGGCGATGGCGAACTACAGCCGTTTCGTGCGCCCCGGCGCGCACATCGTCGACACCGACGACCCGCAGACCCTGGCCGCGGTACGGCCGGGCGGGGACGGCGTGGTGGTCGTCCACTCCAACCCGACCGGCGAAGCACGCGAACTCACCCTCGACCTCGACGGCTTCCGCACGGCGGCCGACGGACCCGTCGAGCGGTGGACCACCGACGCCACCCGCAATCTCAAACGCGACACCGACGCGGCCGTGACCGGCCGGACGCTCAAGGCCACCGTCGGCCCCGGTTCCGTCACCACGTTCGTCCTGCCCACGGTCACCGGTGTGGACCCGGCGACGGCCACCGCGCCCACGGGCGCCCCGCGCCAACTGGTCAACGACAACAGCGGCAAGGCGCTCGCCGTGGCCACCGTCAACGGCGGGAACACCCCGGTGCAGCGCACCTCCGCACCCGCCGACCCCGCACAGCAGTGGACCTTCACCCCGCTGTCGGCCACGGACTGGAGCGCCGGCGCCGCCTACCGCGTCACCAGCACGAAGACGGGCCAGGCACTCTCGGCATCCGACGGAACGCTCACTCTCGCCCCACCGGGAACGTCCACCGCGCAGCAGTGGATCCGCTCGACCACCGGCGACGGCCACCACACCCTGATCAACAGGGCGAGCGGCGAACTCCTGGACGTCACCGGCGCCTCCACCGGCGACGGCGCGCCGGTCGGGGTCTACCGGCCGACGACCGGCGCCAACCAGTCCTGGACCCTCCCGAGCGCGGCACCGGACAGCTGGAGGACCCTGGCCTTCCGGCACAGCTCCCGGTGTCTCGACGTCAGCGGCGCGGGCTCCGGCGACGGGGCGGCCGTCGTGCAGTACGGCTGCACCGCCGGTACGAACCAGCAGTGGTCGCTCCGTCCCACCGGTGGCGGATACGTGAACGTCGTGGCCCGCCACAGCGGCAAGTGCCTCGACGTGAGCGACGTCTCCACGGCCGACGGCGCGGTCGTCCTCCAGTACGCGTGCAACAACGGCCGCAACCAGGAGTGGGCGGTGCGCGGCACGGGCGACGGGTACCTCACGCTCAGGGCCCGGCACAGCGCCAAGTGCCTGGACGTGGACGGCGCCTCCACCGCGGACGGCGCGAAGGCCGTGCAGCGCACCTGCGACGGATCCGGGGCACAGCAGCTCCGGCAGGACTGACGCCACAGCGGAGCGCGGGCCCGGTCGAAGGACCGGGCCCGCGCCGATGGCCCGTCGTACGGCCGCCGGCTACTCCTCGGTGGGACCGAGATCGGGCGTCGGACGGAACTCGACCGTCCGGGCCCGGTGCGCCGCGTGGAGCTCCAGCACGACGACCTCGTTGGTTCCGGCGCGCAGAACCGGGGCCGGCACGTACAGGGACCGCTGCGGGCCGCGGGACCAGTGACGGCCGAGTGCGAAGCCGTTGACCCAGGCGTTGCCCTTGGTCCAGCCGTCGAGGTGGAGGAAGGTGTCGGCCGGGTCGGTCACCTCGAAGACGCCCCGGTGGAAGGCCGGTCCGACGGGAGCGGCGGCCGCGGGAGCGAAGGGGAGGCCCTCCAGGTCCGCGAGGGGGAGGGGCCGGCTGGTCCAGCCCGCGAGCTCGGCGCCGTCCAGGAGGACCCTGCCGGGCAGACCCTTGCGGTCGTGGATGCCCGGCCCGTAGTTCACCCGTCCCTGGTTCTCGACGAGGACGGTGAGGGTGCTGCCGGCCCGGGGAACCGTGAAGGCCAGGGCGTGGTCGTGGTTCTCGCGCTCCAGGACGCCCACGGGTTGCCCGTCGACGAAGATCTGGGCGCGGTCGCGGACCTGTTCGACCTCCAGAAGCGCCGGGCCCTTGAGCGACAGCGTCGTCTCGTACAGGACGAAGCCGAAGTCCTGTTCCAGCTCCTCCATGGTGAGGGGGCGGTGCGCGTCGACGGCCGCACCGAGCGCCGCTGCATGCGGCAGCAGTGCGGCGGTCTCGGTGAGCGGCACGGTCTGCCGGGCGAGCCTGGGGCCGGGCGCGGGCGCGGGACTGTCCGGCACGGGAGCGTACTTGGCGATCACGTCGCGAAAGGCGGTGAACTTCTCCGTGGGATCGCCGGCTTCGTCGAGCGGGGCGTCGTAGTCGTACGACGTCACGGTGGGGCGGTAGGTGTGCTTGTCGTTGGCGCCGTTGGTGAAGCCGAAGTTGGTGCCGCCGTGGAACATGTAGAAGTTCACCGACGCCCCGGTGGAAAGGAGTTCGTCCAGCTCCCGCGCCGCATGGCCGGCGTCGCGCACGACGTGGTGGGCTCCCCAGCGGTCGAACCAGCCGATCCAGAACTCGGTGCACATCAGCGGCCCCTTGGGCTGGTGGGCCCTCAGAGTGGCCAGGCCCTCGTCGGAGCGGCTGCCGAAGTTGGCCGTGGCGAGGACGCCGGGCAGCGCGCCGCGCTCCAGGTCCGCGGGCTGGTCGCAGGTGAAGAGCGGCACGTCGACACCGCAGCGGCGCAGCGAGGCGGCGAGGTACTCCAGATACCCGGTGTCGTCGCCGTACGCCCCGTACTCGTTCTCCACCTGTACCGCCAGGACGGGGCCGCCCCGGGAGGCCAGGTACGGCCGGAGCGGCGTGAGCAGGCGGTCGAAGTAGTCGTCGACCGCGGCGAGGAAACGGGGGTCGCGGGAGCGGAGCCGTATGTCCGGTTCGGCGAGCAGCCAGGACGGGAGGCCGCCGCCCTCCCACTCGGCGCAGATGTAGGGGCCGGGCCGGAGCAGCACGTGCAGTCCCTCCGCGGCCGCGAGGCCGAGGAACCGGGGCAGGTCGAGGCCGCCGTCGAGGCTGAAGCTGTCGGGCCGCGGCTGGTGCAGGTTCCAGGGCACGTAGGTCTCGACGGTGTTGAGGCCCATGAGCCTGGCCTTGCGCAGCCGGTCCGACCACTGGCCGGGGTGCGTGCGGAAGTAGTGCATCCCGCCGGACAGGAGCCGGAACGGTTCGCCGTCGAGAGTGAAGCCGCCGCCGTCGGACTGGAGAAGAGGCATGTACGGGTGCTCCTGTGCTGGGGGTGGGATGCGCTGTCGAGAAGCCTGCCAGCGCTATGTTTGCGTAAACATGATTGCTGTGGCAAGTGTTCGCCGGGACCTGATCCGACCCTGCGGCATCTTGATGGGGGTGCGACAGCGCCGCGTGGCGCGGCAGGAGTTCAATCGCCACTCGGGTTCGCGAGTGTTTACGCAATCATGATGCTACGTGGCCACGCGCCCCAGGTCACCGTCGCCATGCTCACCAGGGCCTTCCGCGTCGTCAACGGCGTCGGCGGCAGGGCCCTGGACGTGGCGAACGAGCCCGACCGGCAACGGAGCCCCTGTCATCAGGTGAACCTGGACGGGCGGCGCCAACCAGCAGTGGCGGCTGCTGCGCGGCCTGAGCGTCTGCGAACCCCCGTCTACCGGGGCGGCGTCGGTGTGTCACCGTTGTCCGCCGATGCCGCAACGGCCTCCTGCGCCTGCCTGAGCCCGCTCATCGCCCTGTCCTCACCGCCCCGGTCACCGCGTGCACGGAAGAGGCCCGCGGCTGCCGTGTAGGCGTCAACCGCCTCCCGGAACCTGCGCGCTCTCACGAGTGCTTCGCCGAAGCTGCCCAACGCCATCGCCTCCAGCCGCTGTTCGCCCCGCTCCCGGCAGATCTCCACGTCCCGGGCATGGGCATCCACGGCCTCCTCGAACCGGCCGGCAGCCTGGAGGGCGCCGCCGAGCCCGTGCAGGGCCATGGCTTCGCACTCCGAGTCGTTGAGTGCGCGGAATATCTCGACGGCGGCGGTATGGGCGTCGATCGCCTCCTCGCAGCGCCCGCTCCGCGTGAAGGCGCTGCCCAACCCGTCCAGAGCGATGCCCTCGTCACGGCGTACGCCGAGGGTGCGGGACAGGTGGAGCGCCCGGGTACGCGCCTCGATCGCCTCGTCGAGGCGGCCGGCCTCCTCCAGGGTGATACCCAGCCCATTGAGTCCCATCACCTCCCCGTGCGCGTCGCCGAGTTCCCGGTGCACGGCAACGCAGTTGGCCTGAGCGTCAATGGACTCCTGCGGCCTGCCCGCCGCCTGCAACGCGAGACCGAGGCTTCCCCACGCGTCGGCCTCGCTCCGCCGGTCACCGAGTTCCTGACAGACGGCCACCTGCCGCTCGTACACGTCAACGGCCTCCTCGTACCGGTGCGCGTCCGTGAGCACATGGCCCGCGCCGCTGAGCGAGGTGTTCTCCGCATGCAGGTCGCCGCGTTCACGGTCGATGCCGATGGCGGCCATGTGGGTGCCCACGGCTTCATCGGTCCGCCGCACCGCCATGGAGGCATGCCCGAGCCGGTTGAGCGCCTGGGCCTCGCCCTGCCGGTCGCCGATCTCACGGCAGATACCGAGGCCCGCGTTGTAGGCGGCGAACGCCTCGCCGTGGCGGCCCGATTTCCTGAGGGCGTCGCCGAGCCCTCCCAGCGCTCCCGCCTCGCTCCGCCGGTCGCCGAGCGAACGGTGGAGATCCGCTGCCGTGCCGTGGAAGCGCGCAGCCTCCTCGTACCGATGCGCCCTGTCGAGGGCATGGCCGAGAAGGCTCATCCCACCGGCCATACCGTGCCGGTCGTCGATCTCGCGGCAGAGTTCGAACGCGGCACTGTGGGCGTCGATCGCCTCCTTGGAACGCCCGCATGCCACCAGAGCGCTCCCCAGGTTGTCCAGCGCGGCGGCTTCGCCGCGTGGGTCGCCCAGCTCGCGGAAGGCCTCGGCCGCGCGGCTCTGGGCTTCGATGGACTGCTGGTACCTGCGCAGGTCCAGCAGATCACGGCCCAGGTTGGCCGTCCCGGTCGCTTCGCCGTACGGATCTCCGAGGCCGTGCCACAGAGCGACGGCCGACTCGTGGGCTGTCACGGCGTCCTCGAACCGCCGCACACGCGTCAGGCCGTTGCCGAGATTGTTCAGGGCCACGGCCTGGCCGGCCCGGTCCCCCCGTTCGCCGAGGACCTCCGCGGCGGCCTCGGTGAGAACGTTCAGTTCGTCGAAGTGCCGGCACCCGATGCAGTAGCGGGTCAGGGCGGTGGCCAGCTCGGTGGCCGCGGCGTGGCCGCGCGCGGCAGGGCACACGGCCGCGGCGACGACAGCGGCCCGTTCGGTATCCAGCCATGCGAGCGCCTGCTCCCGTCCGGCGAACAGGGCCGGGACGGCGGTGTCCTCGCCGCCGGCGATCAGGGCGTCCGCCGCGCGGGCAAGGGAGAGGTAGTGGTCCAGGAGCCGGTCCATGGCGGCATCGCGCCGGTCGTCGCCGAGGTGGGCCCGGCCGAGCTCCTCGCCGTACAGCCGGATGAGATCGTGCAGCGACCAGCGGTCGGCGGACGTGCTCTGCAGGAGATGGGCCCGCGCGAGATCGGCCAGCAGCCGCCGGGCAGAGCCCTCCTCCAGAAGGGCGGTGGCCGCCTCGGTGGAGATGTCGGGCCCGGGGGCGGCGGCGAGCAGCCGAAACGTCCTCTTCTGCGGCCCGTTCAGATGCCGGTAGGACAGATCGAAGCATGCCCGGACGGCCAGGGGACTGCCGTGTTCGTCGGTGTCCTCGTACTGCAGGGCGTCCAGGCGCGTGCGGGCGTCGGCCAGTTCCTCCGCCTGGCCGGACAGGGGACGGGCGGGTTCGTCACGCAGCAGGGCCGCGATGATCCGCAGGGACAACGGAAGCTTCCCGCACAGCTCGACCAGATGGCGTGCGTCGGAGGGCCGGGCGGTGACGCGGACGTCGTCGGTGTCACCCTCGCGCAACGCCCGGTCCAGCAGCCTGACGCCCTCGTCCGCGGACAGCGGGTCCAGCTCGATGCGCCGGGCGGGCAGCGCGGCGAGCGTGTGACGGCTGGTGACGAGCATGCGGTGCGGCTGGGCGGGCAGCAGGTCGGCTATCTGAGTGACCTTGCGGACATTGTCCAGGACCACCAGCAGCGGACGGCCCTCCCCGGCCAGGCCGTTCAGGGCCAGGTGCCAGGCGTCCCGCTTGCCGTCCGAGGTGGCCGGCAGGTCCTTGTCCCCGACGCCGACCATGCGCAGGAGGCGGTCGACGACCGCTGTGGCCTCCACCTCATGGTCCGTCATATAGCCGTGCAGGTCAGCGAAGAGCACGCCTCCCGTGAACACGTTCCGCGCGCGGTGAGCGGCATGCAGGGCGAGCGCGGTCTTGCCGACCCCGCCCATGCCCGACACGACACAGACGGCTGAGGACGGTCCGCCCTCCTCCGGGGCGGCCTCGGGTACCGGGCCGAGCCACGAGAGGATCCTCTCGGCCTCCCCCTCGCGGCCGGTGAATCCGAGAGGGGGCGGCGGGAGGCTGACCGGCCCCTGGACATCGGCCTCGCGCCTCGCCGCCGTCCGGCCGCCGCGGGACTCCTCGCGCTCGGCCCGTGCCTGGGCGAGCAACTGCTGCCAGGCGCCCGGGCGCAGGGCCCGGTAGCCGCCCTTGTCCTGTGCGCGGCCTTCGAGGAAGCGGATCACGGCGAGGAAGTGGGCGTCGCGGTCGGGTGCGGGCACGCTCTCGCCGTTGAGCCAGGCGCTGATCGCGGACTTTCCGGCCGCGTACTGCGTCGATCTTCCGGGTCCCGCCGCTGCGGGCCGCCGGGTCGGTCCGTCGGCCTTCCGCGGCAGACCGAGATCCCGCGCCAGCACCTCGAGCCGGGACAGCGCAGGAGACCCAGCCGCTTCGTACACATGGCGCACGTGCTTCCAGAACCGCCCCGCAGCAGTGTCCATTACTCCCCGGTCCCCGTTGCTTCCGGAGATGAGCCCCCTCCGGAAGGTGCACATTCCGTTGCTGACCAGGCTAGTTGGCGCTCGGAGCGGGTGTGCGGCTTCGCAGGAAACCCCCCGGAAGCGCGGTCATGGGTGCCCAGTCGACCGCCGCCCCGGCAGTCGGCATCAGCCCCGGGAGCCCGACATGAACCGTAGGTCCGAGCCCGCCCACCGGAACAACCGCGCCCGCCGCGCGGCCACGTCGTTGCGCCGCCTGACCACCGCCCTGGTCCTCCGGTTCGGCGCAGCGGCGGTCACCGAGGCCGCCCGGTACCTGATCGACCGGATCCTCGACCAGGTCTGACCGGACGGCGAAAGCCCTTCGCGGGGCTTCCGATCCGATCGCGTGCCGGTAACCCGTCCCGGACGCCAGTGCGTCCGGGACGCCCGCCGACACGTTCCGGGCCGCCGCCGCGCACGCAAGTTGCTTATTCTGTCGTCGAGCTGATTATCAACTGCCTTCCGCACTCTGGAGTTCGCCATGTCCCGACCGGAGAACGACGCCACCTCGCTGCACATCGACACCAGCAAGCCGCATCCCGCGCGGATGTACGACTGGTTCCTCGGCGGCAAGGACAACTACCCGGTGGACGAGGCGATGGGCCGGCAGATGCTCGCGGTCGAACCGGGCGTCCCGGTGATGGCGAAGGTGAACCGCGCCTTCATGCACCGTGCCACCCGCTGGCTGACAAGCCAGGGCATCCGGCAGTTCCTCGACATCGGGACCGGGATACCCACCGAGCCCAACCTCCACCAGGTGGCCCAGCAGGCGGCGCCCACCACCCGGGTCGTCTACTGCGACAACGATCCGATCGTGCTGGCCCACGCCGAAGCCCTGCTGAACGGCACCCCGGAGGGTGTCATCGACTACGTGCAGGCCGACGCGCGGGACGTGGACTCCATCCTCGAACACGCGGGAAAGACACTCGACTTCAGCCGTCCTGTCGCGCTCTCGTTGATCTCGCTGCTGCACTTCGTGAGTGACGAGGACGGCGCCTACGAGCTGGTGAGCAGGCTGACCGACGTACTGGCGCCGGGCAGTCACCTGGTGATCTCGCACCTCACCGCCGACTTCCATCCGGAGCAGGCACGCAAGGTCGACGAGATGTACAAGGCCAAGGCGCTCACGCTGGTGCCGCGCAAGCGCGATGAGTTCGCCGCGTTCTTCACCGGACTCGACGTGGTCGAGCCCGGCATCGTGGCCGCCGAGGCCTGGCACCCCGAACTCGGTGAACCGGTGCCCGGCCAGGAGGACATCATCAGCGCGGGGTACGTGGCAGTGGGACGCAAGCCGTAACCCCCGCGCCGGAGGAGCCGTCGGCCGCGCGGGCCCGGAAGGGTGCCGCCTGCGAGCGCCCCGCGGCGCGGCTGACGGCGAGGCCGGGCAGGAGGGCTCCTTCCGAATCGGTGGGCAGCCCTGCGCACTCGGTGCTGTCTCCTTCAGGCATCGCCGGCCACGCTGGGTGGCGGCTCCCTCACTACCGTAGACCGGACGGAAGTGCGCAAACGGGTGAATGGCGCCACCCTTGAATCATGGCTCAGTACCTCGTACCTCCGGGCGAGACCCCTCCAGTAGAGGGCTGCATCGCCGAAGCCCATGAAGAGCGCGCAGACGGAGGCATGTGGGAGCACCCCAAAATATGGCTGGGGCTCATCGTCATTGGCGCGATCCTCATCGCGGCCTTCTTCGTCACCCGCATATTCGCTCTGTGATGGTGTCGGCACGCATCCCACCTGCGATGACAAGACGCCCGCCGCCGCGCCGACGCCCCGCCGCTCCGCTGTACGCAGCTCTGCGGGTAGCCAGGTCAGGGCTGTTGCGGCCCGGGGGCGGAGGGGCCCAGTGCCTGTTGGAGTGTTGCCGGTAGCTGTTCGGACACTTCATCCCCCAAGCGCTCGAACTCCCTCTTCAGGAGCGGCGTCGCCAGTCGGGCGATCCCGTGGAATTCGACCTGGGCGCGGTAGGTGATACGGGTGCCGCCGGAGTGCGGCTCGAAATGCAGGTCGTCCGTTGACGTCGCAGTCTTGTTGCGCCCGACGAAGGTGAGCCGGTCGTCGCTCATCCGCGTCAGTTCGTAGCGAAGCTCTGTGCAGCGCCCCCGGAACGAGGACACATTGAGCCACTCCGTACCCACCCCCAGCGGCGCATCGGCGTCGGTCGGCCGACAGGTGAGGGTGCCCGGGTCCCACTGTTCCGCGTGGGCGAAGTCGGCCATGTAGGCCACGATCGCGTCGCGCGATCGGCTTGAGTGCATGATCCGTTCGACTTTGATCACTACTGCTCCCGGTGATGTCACATCGTGCGTCGTGCCGGACTGCTCCCAATTGTCCTCCTTCTCCGTGCACGACCGTCGGACGCAGGCAGTCCCGGCCGACCAGGCACCCCGAGAACTCGTCGAACGGGCGCAGAAATCCTTCTGAGCTGCGACGCGCTGCTGCTCACGCCGTGGGCTTCGCGGTCGGCTCGGGCGGGCCCGACTGCCGCGGAAAGGGGGCGGTATCCGGGAGGCTCATGCGGTTGGATGACCCCATGAGCCCCGATATCCGCCCCCTGGAACTGAGGCCCGCACGTCCCGGCGACGCCGAGGCCGTCGCCGGCATCTGGTACCAGGGATGGGGTGACGGCCACCTGGGCAACGTGCCCGACGCATTGGTCGAAGCCCGCCCCCGCAACTCGTTCGACGTACGTGCCGCACAGCGCGTCATGGATACGGTCGTCGCCGTAGTGGGCGGCCAGGTGGCGGGCTTCATCATGGTGGCCGGTGACGAGGTCGAGCAGGTCTACGTCGATGCCCCTCACCGTGGCACAGCCGTCGCTTCCGCCCTGTTGTCCGCCGCCGAGGAACGGGTTGCGACGGCCGGCTACCGGCGGGCCTGGCTCGCAGTGGTGGCCGGCAACTCCCGTGCCCGCCGCTTCTACGCACGTCAGGGCTGGCGGGACGAGGGCCTCTTCGATCATCACGCACCCGGCCGGGACGAGCCGGTGCTGGTGCCGGCCCACCGGTACGTGAAGGACCTCACCGGCGAGTGAGACCGCGGCCCGGCGCGTACCCGAAGAGCGTAGGTGGGGGTTGAGATGCGGGCCCTGATCTTGCTTCTTTGATTCTTGCTTCTTTGATCCAAGAGGGGCGCCGGTGTGGTCGACCCACGCGGGGCGGGTGGGGCACTGGGTGGGCGAAGGCGTGCATTCAACCGCCGAGAGTCACTTGCTCTCCAATCGCCCCAGCGGGTGACCTTCGGCGAGGACGGAGCGGGCGATCTGCCAGTCGGTGTCGTCGATGCCGGTGATGTGGCGTAGGTAGGCGAGGGTGACCTGCTGGACGAGGGCGACGCGGCTGGGGTCCTCGTCGGTGGTCTCTGCGGCCCGGTAGCCGGAGATGCCGCCGAGGAAGTGCTCGCCGCCGTGGACGGTGAGCAGGCTCTTGTTGCCGCGGCTGAGGGTGTAGGGGTCGCTTGTCCAGGCGGGTCCCCGGGTGGTGAGCGGGAGGTCGTCCTTGTCGCCGGCGACCACCAGTCCGGGGGCGGTGATGTGGGAGAAGTCCTGGTCGCGGAGCCAGGGAAGGTTCTCGTGGGCGAAGGGGGTCAGTTCGTCGCCGCCCTTGCCGGCCGTGGCCAGTTGGATGCTGGCCATGACCCGGGAGTCGGACAGGTCGTCGGCGGTGCCGGTCCGGGGGTCGGTGACGCGCAGGCCTACGAGGATGCCCGCGGTCTGGCCCCCGAAGGAGTGGCCCGCTGCGACGACGCGGCTGTGATCGACCCGGCCGGAGAGGCCGGGCACGGATGTCTCCAGTGTCCTGAGCTCGTCCAGGATCTGTTTCATGTCCCGCAGGCGGTAGCGCCACAGGTGGGGCCTGCGGGGGTCGTCCGCAGCCATGGAGACCCGCTTGGAGTCGAGATGCGTGGCTTGGATCACCACGAAGCCGTGAGAGGACCAGTGGTCGACCAGAGGTGCGTAGCCGTCCAGGTCGGAGCCGAACCCGTGTGCAAGGAGCACGATCGGCAGGCGTGTACCAGTGAGCGGGGCGGAAACGCGTACGTGCAGGTCCTGGCCGCGCTCGGGGGCGGGCAGTGCGATCGGCTTGACCGTCATGATCGGTGTGGGAGCGGGGCCGGTGAGCCCGGTCGTCCGGTGGGTGGTCATGTGCGTGCTTCTCTCCGGCGTGGTGCGGGTGGCGGGTCAGGTGGTCTTGAGGTCGAGGATGCGTCCGGCGTCGACCCGAGACGTATCGGGCGAAAGCCCCCGGGTGATGTCGGCTACGCTAAAACTTGACGTTGACGTCAAAGGCAAGTCGTTGTGGCGTGGATCACATGGAGCTCGGGATGCGCATTGGGGAACTCGCCCGCCGCACAGGCGTCAGCACCCGGGCCCTGCGGTACTACGAGGAGCAGAACCTGCTCACCGCCGAACGCAGCAACAGCGGCCAGCGCCACTACCCGGAATCCGCGGTCACACGGATCCTCCTGGTTCGGGAGCTGTTCACCGCCGGCCTGTCGAGCAGGACCATCGCAGAACTCACCCCCTGCGTCATCGACGGCAGGGCCACACCCGAACTCCTCGACCGCCTGGCTGCGGAGCGCGGTCACATCGACCAGCACATCGCCGATCTCACGCGCACCCGAGACAAGCTCGACTCGGTCATCGCCGGCGCCTCCGCCTCCATGGACTCCGGGACCCCCTGCGGCGGGTGCAGCGAGCGCTCGTAGCCCTGGGGTGATCCTCCTTGCCCACTACCTCTCCGCCACCTATATGCGCCGCCCTGCCGACGTTCGGTGAGCTGCCGGTGACGTGGGCGAGTTCGACTTGGAGCCGGCGTCACCCGCCTTCGCGCTGCTGCCGCTGTCCAGCGCGCCGGAGGGGCGAAGGGAGCCGTCTCGCACGAGGCTGTGGTCGCGGGGGGCAGGGCGGAGAACATCGACCGACATTGGGTCGACCGGCGGTTGCGCACGCCGATCCAAACCAAACGGCCTGTCTGTGCCGAGCTCGCCCACCGGCGGGCGCCCGCTTCACAGGCGAGGGCAAGACGATCTGGACGGAGCAGGCGACACCCCCGTCCACTCCGTGCGCCCAGGTGTAGCGGAACGCCTTCCCCCCGGGCATCCTGCCCCCTTCCACCCGAGATGCGCCTCCTGGCCGGGTGGCCGAGATTGGAGGCACAGGTCCCCTGCCGGGGACGTCCGTGACACGGAGGAACCTCCATGACGCGAGAGACGAGAGAACAGACGGCACCCCGTACGAGTCACGGCAGCGGCCGGGTGTTCGCCGCTGTTCCGATCGTGCGTGTCGTGTGCACGGCTCCGCGCCCCCGGAGGGTCTGACGTCCGGGACACCGACGGCCGCCGCCCATGACGAGGTCCGCGGACCGTCGACCTCGCTGGTCCTGGTCGTCGGCATGTCCGGCTCAGGCAAGACCACCGTGGGCCGGCTTCTCGCCGAGCGGCTCGGCTGGTCGTACCGGGACGCGGACGAGTTCCACTCCGCGACCGCCCGCGCCAGGATGGCAGCCGGTCAGGCACTCACGGACAGTGATCGCGAGCCCTGGCTGGATGCCATCTCGGCATGGCTGGACCACGAAATCGCCGCGCACCACCCGGCGGTCGTCACCTGTTCCGCCCTCAAGCGCGCCTACCGCGACCGGCTCCTCGCCGGGAGGCCTGAAATGCGCCTGGTGTACCTGCATGGCGCACCGGAGCTGATTCGCTCCCGATTGTCCGACAGACGAGGCCACTTCTTCCCGGCGAGCCTGCTGGAGAGCCAGATCGCCGACTTCGAAGAACCGCAACCGGACGAGCGTCCCCTGGTGGTGGACATCGATCAGCCGCCGGAGACGATCGTCGCCGCGCTGACCTCGCTGCTGCTCCGCCTCCCCGCACCCGGCGGGGCACCCCACGGGCGCGCCGCGGAACCCATGGTCCCGCCCGCAGGGACTCCCGCCAGCCCGACAGGTGACCAGTGGACCCTGACGTGGAAGGGGCAGAAAGCCGTCGTGGTCCAACTGGGCGCGGCCCTGCGCCACTACGAAGTGGACGGCCGGACCCTGCTGGACGGCTTCGCCGCCAATGCACCCATCACCGGCGGCAGGGGGCAACTGCTCGTTCCCTGGCCCAACCGCATAGGCGGCGGCGGTTACCACTTCGACGGCGTGGACCTGCAACTCCCCCTCTCCGAACCGGAAAAGAGCAACGCGATCCACGGCCTCGTCCGCTGGGTCCCGTGGCAGTTGCAGGCCCGAAGCGAGGAATCGCTGCGACTGGGTACCGTACTCCGGCCGCAGCCGGGCTACCCCTTCCTGCTGGACGTGACCGCCGAGTACCGGCTTGGGCCCGCCGGCCTCGACGTCGTCGTCTGCGCCACCAACGTGGGGGACGGGCCCGCTCCCTATGGCGTGGGGCAGCATCCGTATCTGACACTCGGCACCGGCCCTGTCGACACGGTTGTGCTGACCGTTCCCGCCCGGGAGCGCTTCCTCACCGACGACCGGGGCCTGCCGGTCGGCCGGGAGCCCGTCGAAGGTTCGGACCTCGACTTCCGTACGGCTCGCCCCATCGGCTCCCGGCGACTGGACACCGCCTTCAGTCTCGACCGCTCCGACGGCGACGTGGCCGTCGTACGGCTGGCCCACCCTTCCGGGGTTCACGGGGTGGATGTCCGGCTCGGCGAAGGCGCTCGATACGTGCAGATCTACACGGGTGACACGCTTCCGGAGACCGAACGCCGCCGAGCCGTCGCGGTAGAGCCCATGTCCTGCCCGCCGGACGCCTTTCGCAGCGCCCGCGGCCCCGACATCCTGGAGCCGGGCGGCACCCATGTGCTCCGATGGGGCATCACGGCATGGCAGTCCTCCTGAACGCCGCCTGGAGCCGCGGCTGAGCCGACCGGGGGAAACCGCTCCGCCCGATGGCCCAAGAGCGGCCCGCCAGGCTGTCTCAGCGGCGAGTTGGTGATTGCCTGATCCCCGCCTGCCGGGCAATGGCCGGGTGGGTCGGAGCGGTGTAGCGAGGGGACAGGGCATCGTGGATTCTCACGTCGAGGCATCGTGGGGGGCTTTGCCGACCGACTTGCTGAAGGGCCAGACAGCTCTGGTGACCGGCGCAAATTCGGGCATCGGCAAGGCCACCGCCATCGCGCTGGGCCGGGCGGGCGCCCAGGTTGCGGTGAACTACGTGAGCAATCGGGACGCTGCCGAGCAGGTAGTGGAGGAGATCGCCTCGTTCGGGGTTCGCGCTGTGGCCTACGAGGCCGACGTGTCGCAGGAGCCCCAGGTGACCGCGATGGTGGGCCGGACGGTCCAGGATTTCGGGACCCTCGACATCCTGGTTGCCAATGCAGGCATGCAGCGGGACGCCAAGTTCACCGAAATGACTCTCGCCCAGTGGCAGAAGGTCCTCGACGTCAACCTCACAGGCCAGTTCCTGTGCGCACGGGAGGCGGCCAAGGAGTTCCGTCGGCGCGGAGTGGTCCCCGAGGTGTCCCGGGCGGCCGGGAAGATCATCTGCATGAGCTCGGTGCACCAGCTCATCCCCTGGGCGGGGCACGTGAACTACGCCTCCTCCAAGGGAGGCGTGCAGATGATGATGCAGACCCTGGCCCAAGAGCTCGCACCGGACAAGATCCGGGTGAACGCCGTCGCGCCCGGGGCGATCAAGACACCCATCAACCGCAGTGCCTGGGAGACGCCGCAGGCCCGGGACGACCTCCTGCGTCTGATCCCCTACGACCGGATCGGGGACCCCGAGGACATCGCCCACGCCGTCGTCCTTCTCGCGTCCGACCTCATGGACTACGTCGTGGGGACGACTCTCTACGTCGACGGCGGGATGACGCTCTTCCCCGGATTCGCAACAGGCGGCTGACCGCTTCCGCAGGCTCCTGAACATTGCGAAGGCGGTTATGCACACCTCGGTCCACCTGCTGGCGAGTGCTCCGGATCAACTCCTGCCGGCCCGGGAACTCATGGCCTTCACCCTGGCCTCCCACATCATCCTGGTCCCGCTGGGCGTGGCCCTGCCTTTGATCACCCTGGTCATGCACTACCGCGGGCTGCGCCACAAGGACGCGACTGCCCTCCTGCTGGCGCGGCGCTGGTCGGCGGTCATGGCGGTCCAGTTCGCCGTCGGAGTCGTCACCGGTACCGTGCTCTCCTTCGAATTCGGACTGCTCTGGCCGGGGATGATGGGCAGATGGGGTGACGTCTTCGGAATCGGCTTCGGGGTCGAGGCCTGGGCGTTCTTCCTCGAAGCGGTCCTCATCGCCATCTACCTCTACGGGTGGCGGCGGCTGAAGCCCCGGACGCACTTCCTGCTCGGGCTGCCCCTCCCGGCCGCGGCGCTGCTGGGGGCCTTCGGCATCCTGGCGGCCAACTCGTGGATGAACACACCGCAGGGCTTCTCCCTCGACAGCGCCGGCCGGCCGACGGACGTGAACATCTGGAAGGCGATCTTCACGCCGATGTTCGGGCCGCAGTACTGGCACTTCGTCGTGGCCATGCTGCTGACAGCGGGCTACGTGGTGGCTGGGGTCTACGCAGTGGGCTGGCTGAGGGGGCGTCGTGACCGTTACCACCGTCTCGGCTTCACCGTTCCCTTCACCATCGCCGCGGTGGCGACCCCGGTACAGTTCATTCTCGGCGACTCCATCGCCCGTTCGGTGTTCCACAAGCAGCCGGTGAAGTTCGCGGCCATGGAGATCGTCTGGAAGACCGACACCCGCGTACCGGAGTACCTGTTCGGCCGCATGCACTCCGACGGTTCCATCTCGGGCGGCATCAAGGTGCCGCTGCTCGACTCCGTCCTCGCCGGCTTCAGCCCGGACACCAAGGTCGTCGGACTCACCTCAGTACCGCCGGACCAACGGCCCACGGCCCTCCAGGCGACGATCGCACACTGGGCTTTCGACATCATGGTCCTCATCGGCTCCGCCCTGGTGCTCCTCGCGCTCTGGTACGGCCTGGTCTGGATGCGGCATCGCAGACTTCCCGCCTCCAAGTGGTTCTACCGCGGCGCGGCCTGCGCCGGTCCGGCCTCGGTGGTGGCTGTCGAATGCGGCTGGATCGCGACCGAGGTGGGACGCCAGCCCTGGATCGTGTACCAGAACATGCGCGTTGCTCAGGCGGTCACGGCGACGCACTCGTCCACCCTGTGGATCATGCTCGGCCTGGTGATCGTCGTCTACCTGCTCATCTTCGGCTCGTTCCTCGCCGTCCTGCTGAAGCTGCGCACCCGATGGCGCCTCGCCGACGCAGAGCAGGCCGCCGGCCGTCCGGCGGATGAGCCGGAGGCAGACAGCCCCTATGGCCCCCGGACAGCTGTCCCCGCAGGTGGCGGCCGTGGCACCGGCCCGTCCCAGGGTGAACGGCCGTGACGGCCGACCTGATGGCAGCGGTGTTGCTGCTGGCCATCGCCGCGTACACCTGCGCGGGCGGAACCGACTACGGGGCCGGCTTCTGGGACCTGACCGCGGGAGGCGCCGAACGCGGCAAGCAGCCGCGATGGCTCATCGATCACGCCATGGCACCCGTATGGGAGGTCAACAACGTCTGGCTGATCTTCGTCTTCGTCATCATGTGGACCGGCTTCCCCACCCTCTTCCAGGCCGTGTTCTCCGCCATGTGGCTGCCACTGGCGCTGGCCGCTGTGGGCCTGGTCCTGCGCGGAGCCGGCTTCGCCTTCCGAAAGGTGGCCCGGAAGCTCGCCGAACGCCGGCTTTACGGTGCCGTGTTCGCCCTGGCCTCACTCGTGACGCCGTTCTTCCTCGGCGCCGCAGTGGGGGGAGTGGCCTCAGGCCGGGTGAAACTCGGAACGGAGGCGTCGGCGGACGCCTGGTCCAACCCCACCTCCGTCATGTTCGGCCTGCTCGCCGTCGCCGCGACGGCCTTCCTGGGCGCCGTCTTCCTGGCAGGGGACGCCCGCCGCTTCGACGCGCCCCACCTGATCGCCTACTTCCGGCGGCGCGGGCTACTGAGCCTCATCGCCCTAGCGGTGCTCGCGCTGATCACCCTGTTCGTCACCAGCGAGGACGCCCCGCACATCTGGCACGGGCTCACTCATGGGGCGGGGCTGGCCTTCGCGATCGCAGCCGGAGCGGCCTCACTCAACACGGCGTGGCTGCTCACGCGGAGACCGGGAGGCTGGGCCCGCGCATCGGCCGTCGGCGCCGTCGCCTGCGCGGTCCTCGCCTGGGGCCTGGCTCAGCGCCCCTACCTCCTCCCGACGTCGATGACCGTCGCCGAAGGTGCCGGCGCATCCACCACGCTGACCTGGCTGGCGTTCGTCACCCTGGTCGCGCTGGTGATCGTGGTACCGGCCGTCGTCTTCCTGTACTGGCTCGACACCCGAGGCGATCTCGAAGAACTCAGTGAGGCCGACCTGCGCCAGGGCGACGATCCCGGGGGTGGAGGCAGAGCGGGCACCACCTGACCCGTCAGCACAGTTTCCTGCCCACCCTGCCGAAAGGAGTTGTTGTGACAGATGACGAGATCTACCTCGGGATCGCACTGACCCTGGTCCTCGCCACCGGGTCGCAGATCCTGGCGAGCAGGCTGCGCCTTCCCGCACTCATCATCCTGCTTCCCGCCGGGTTCACGGCAGGAGCGCTGACGGACGTCGTCCATCCCGACAAGCTGATGGGGCAGAACTTCGACGCCCTCGTGTCGATGGCCGTGGCGGTGATCCTCTACGACGCCGGCCTCGGGCTCAACCTGCGGAAGCTCACCGGCCGGACACGGGGGATCGTCGGACGGCTGCTGCTGCTCGGTGTGCTCGTCACGTTTCTGATCACCGCCGCCGTGGCACCGGCGATGTTCGACATGCCCCTCAGAGTGGCATCGATGCTCGGTGTGATCCTCGTCGTCTCCGGACCCACGGTCGTAGGTCCCATTCTCGACTTCGTACGGCCCACGGACAAGACGCGCCGGATCCTCATCTGGGAAGGGACCCTCACCGACCCCATCGGGGGCATCCTGGGTGCCCTGACCTTCCACGCCATCGCCACCACCCACCAGATCGACATCGGCCGCGGTTACCAACTCGGCCAGTTCGCCCTCAGCATGGCCGTGGGCCTGGCCGCCGGCGCGGTCGGCACGGCGATCCTGTGGCTGACGCTTCGTACACTTCGGCTCGGTGAGACGCTCGGGACGCTGGCCCAGCTGACCACGGTGATCGCCGTGTCCGCCGGTGCCGACGTCGTCAGGGATGACACGGGACTCATCGCCGCCATCGTCACGGGCCTCGCCGTCACCAACATCAAGGGTTTCGACATGCCCGCGCGGCGCCCCTTCTTCGAGACCCTGGCGCAGCTGATCATCGGCCTGCTGTTCGTCTCCATCTCCGCCACGATCACACCTGCCTCCCTCGTCCCCGTACTCCTCCCCGCCCTCGCCCTCATCGCCATCCTCGTCCTCGTGGTCCGTCCACTCGTCGCCTACTTGTCGACCGCTCGCGCCGGGCTGAGCCCAGGCGAACGGGCCTTCGTCGGGTGGATGGCCCCTCGCGGCATCGTCGCGGCAGCCACGGCTACGGCATTCTCGGCGAACCTCGTCGACAGGGGAGTCGACGGGGCCGCGAAAATCCTTCCCGTCACGTTTCTCGTGATCGTCGGCACGGTCCTGTTGTACGCCCTGAGCGCGGCACCGGTCGCCAGAATCCTGGGCATCGTCAAACCCGCCGGGACCCGGATCCTGCTCGTGGGCGGCGAGCCGTGGGTGGTGGATCTGGGAAGGAGCCTGCGATCCGCCGGGCTGGACCTGCTGATGTGGGCGGGCCTGGCAGAGGAGCGACAACGGATCGCGGACGCCGGTATCCAACTCGCCACGGGGGATCTGCTGGCCACCGCCACCAACCCGGGTGCCCGCCTGGAGGGGGTGACGGCGGTGTTCCTGGCCACGGACGACGACGACTTCAACGCGCTCGCCTCTGTCGTGATGCAGGACAGCGTCGAAGGGCCTGTCTATCGGGTCGGGCCTCCCCAGGACAGTCACGGAGTCGTGGCTCCTTACACCGGTGGGGACATCCTCTTCGGCAGATCGCTCGTGCGCCACACACTGGCCGCGCGGTACGAGGCGGGCGCGCGGTTCCTGGTCCAGCCGGCCCCCGCCCCCCTTCCGCCCGGGAGCGAGACCCTCTTCGTGGTGCACGAGGACCTGCGGCTGGAACCCGTCACCGAGAAGCGGCGGGTTACTCCGGGGGAAGGCGACAGAGTTGTCCTGCTGATCCCCCGCGTCGAGCAGTGCACCGAGCGGTGAGACAGGTGACGAAGCCACTGTGCGCATCATGATGTCCTGGGCCTCCGCATTCCGGCTGCGGCAGTACGTGAAAGCGAACCTGTGGATCGCACCCTTGTTCGGTCTCCTGCTGGGAGTCGTCCTGGCCGAACTGGCCATCACCGCGGACAGTGCGGACTGGCCACCGAGCGGCTGGCGCTATTCCGCGACGACGGCGAGCGGAGTTCTGAGCTCCATCGTCGGGGCGATGATCGCCCTTCTGGGATTCGTCGTGACCATCGGCGTTCTCGTCATTCAGCAGGCCACCGGAACGTTGTCCCCACGATATATGCGGCTCTGGTACCGGGACCGGTTGCAGAAGACCGTGCTGGCCACCTTCACCGGCACATTCGCCTTCGCCTTCTCCCTGCTGCGCAGCATCGAGGCGAATTCGGTGCCCGACTTCGGGGTCACCCTCGCCGGCATGGCTGTGGCCGTCAGCCTGTTGCTCCTGCTCATCTATCTCAACCGCTTCACGCACAACCTCAGGCCTGTCGCCATCGCCGATCTCGTCGGCCGTATGGGGGAGGACGTCTTCGAGCACGGGGCAGCGGCGGTCAGAGCCTCGGCCCCGCACGGCGGGGAAGCCGCAGTGCGGGACGGTCGCACGACCCTCGTCCGCGCGACTGCGGGCGGGGCCATCCAGGCGCTCCATGCAGGCGGCCTCTCGGCACTCGCCACGCGCCACGACTGCGTGTTCACCGTGCCCCACCTGATCGGTGACTACGTCCCCCGGGGCGCCGTCCTCGTCGAAATCCACGGCGGCAGGTCCACGCCCGACGACGAGCGCGTGACCGACCTCATCGCGCTCGGCCCGGAGCGGACGATCGAACAGGACCCGGCCTTCGCCCTGCGAGTGCTCGTCGACATCGCCATCCGGGCACTTTCGCCCGCCGTCAACGATCCCACCACCGCCGTTCAGGTCCTCAACCACATCGAGTCGTTCCTCACCGTGATCGGCCAGTCCCCGCTCCCCGGCCGGTACGTGCTGACCGGCGACGACGGCAGGCCGCGGCTCGTGCTGCGGGGGAGAGCGTGGGAGGACTACCTCCAGCTCGCAGTCTGCGAGATCCGCGACTACGGGGCTACGTCCGTACAGGTCTGCCGACGGCTGCGCGCGCTGTTCGACGCCCTGCTCGACAGTCTGCCGCCCACTCACCATCCGGCAGTCCTGGCGGAGGCGGACCTCCTGCGTGAGTCGCTGGAACGGGCCTTCCCCGACGCGGCTCGCCGTGCCGTCGCACGGACGGCCGACAGTCAGGGCGTGGGCGGCAGGTTCCGGTCCGACCGGCAGCCGGGGTGACCGGAGCGCCGGACCGCTCGGTCCCGGCCACCGTCCGGGACCGAGCACCCACTCAGTGGGGCTTCACCCAGCCGTGCCGGACGGCGTGACCGCCGAGCTGCATCCGCGTCCGGACTCCGGCGATGTCCATCAGGCGGCGCAGGCGCCGGTGCAGCGTGCGCGGTGAGAGTCCGAGCTGCGTCGCGGCCGTGGGGTCGGTGAGACCAGCCAGCAGCAGGGCGAGAATCTTCCGGTCGAGGTCGGTCGGGCCTTCCGCGCCGAGCTCGACGGTGGGTTCGGATTCCGCGCCGGTGCCCGACAGTTCGAGCGGGTGCGCGGTGCGCCACACGGTCTCGAACAGCGCGTCCAGCAGGCCTCGCGGCAGGTAGCCGTCCAGCCGCATGTTGGCGCTGGCGGAGGCCCACGCCTACACGTTCCAGGTCATACAGCTCTGCCACCGGGAGTTGTACACACCGAAGGACTCGCGCTGGCCGGGCCGGGCCGCCGGAGCGAACCAGTCCAGACGGGTGGTGCTGCCCTTGGCGTACCTGTTGTCGCCCGACACCATCGACCACGGAAGGGCGCCGTCGACGCCCTGGGTGTGGAACTCCCTCCAGACCTGGCCGGGGGTCACCCATTCGGTGCGGGTGCCCTGGTGCCACTCGGCCTCGGGAGGTTGAACGAGGGGCTGAGGGACATGTCGGACGGGTAACCCTCTGCCAACTTGCCGTCCGTGGCCAAGTAGTAGCCGATCCGGGCGAGGTCCTGCTTGGACGGCTTGTACACAAGGGCCCGGTTCGGCACCTGGCCGGGATAGTCCCGGGTCGGGTCGGGTCGTAGACGAACGGCGTGTACTCGGTCTGCTTCGCGGTCAGCTTCAGGACGCCGGCCTCGGTCATCGAGATGAGGGTCCTGCCCGCGTCGCGGTGCACGGTGGCGACCGGGACGAGCGCGGCACCGCGGATGCCCTTCAGCCTGCGGGTCAGTTTGCTGCCGCGGGGGGCCGACGGCTCGACGGCCGAACGGGACTTCGGCTCGTGACGGTGACGACGTCGCCGGTGACCAGGGTGACCTTGTGGGTCGCCGAGGGTCTGGCGGGAACGGTGGGCTTGCTCGGAGCGGCCTGTGCGGGCCCTTGCAGGACTGCGAGCCCGGACGCCAGCAGCGGCACCACGGTGGCGGTCGAGATCAACTGCCAGCGTCTGCGCCGGGAGGCGGAAGACTGAGAGAGGGAGAACATGCCATGGGTCTATCGGCCGCGAACACCTGAGGTGAAGGCCTGGCGACGACAAGTCCACGCCATGGCAAGGACTCGCCAACCGCGACGGCCCGAACCGCTCTGCCGCAGGGGTCAGTAGCCGGTACCGCGCTTGACCTGGTCACGCTCGATCCGGTGGGTCGCGCCCTTGTCGTCCAGAGTGCGGCACGCGTCGGCGATGTCCTGGCCCAGGCGATCGATCTGCTCGCGGCTCAGGGTCTCCTTGACCAGAGCGCGCATGATCTTCACCCGCTCCGCGTTTGGCGGGAGTGTGTATGCCGGCACCATCCAGCCGCGCTCGGCCGCGAGTTGCCAGGCGACGTCCGACTCGTCGTAGGAATGCTTGCCGGAGAGGCGGAAAGCAACCAGAGGCAACTGCTCAAGGTCACTGCCGATCACCTCGAAGCGGCCGCTGTCGCGCAGGTTGTCCGCCAATGCGTGGGCGTTCTCCTGCATCAACTTCATGACATAGGTGTAGCCCTGGCGGCCGAGCCGCACGAAGTTGTAATACTGCGCGAGCACCATCGCCGAGCCGGTGGAGAAGTTCAGGGTGAACGTCGAGTCCGTCTTGCCCAGGTAGTTCTCGTAGAACACCAGCTTCTCGGCCAGGTCGGCCTCCTCGCGGAAGATCAACCAACCGATTCCGGGATACACCAGGCCGTACTTGTGTCCCGAGACATTGATCGAACGGACCTGCTCGAGCTGGAAGTCCCATTTCGATTCCGGGTACAGGAAGGGCCACACGAACGCGCCGCTGGCGCCGTCCACGTGGATCGGGATATCGAGGTCCCGCTCCTTGCGGATCTCGCGCAGGAGTTTGTCGATCCCGACGACATCGTCCTTGTGACCGGTGAAAGTGGTGCCGAGGACGGCGACGACGCCGATCGTGTTCTCGTCGACGAGGGGCTCCACATCCTCCGGGCCGATCGTGTACTTGCCCTCGGCGAGCGGCATGATCCGCGGCTCGACATCGAAGTAGCGGCAGAACTTCTCCCACACGACGTGGACGTCCCCGCCGAAGACCAGGTTGGGGCGGTCGGCCGGGAGACTGGCCGCCTCGCGGCGCTCGCGCCACTTCCACTTCAGCGACAGCGCCCCGAGCATGATCGCTTCCGAGGAGCCCTGGGTCCGGCATCCGGTCGTCTTGCCGGGTGCGTGGAAGAGGTCGGCGAGCATGCGTACGCAACGCTGCTCGATCTCGGCGGAAATGGGGTATTCGGCGTGGTCGATAAAATTGCGGTGGAGGTTCTCGGCGATGAGCCGCTGAGCCTCCGGTTCCATCCAGGTGGTGACAAAAGTGGCGAGGTTGCGTTGTGGGTCGCCCTCCATGGCGAGATCCACATCGACGAGCCTCATCGCATCCGTCGCGGCCATGCCGTTCTCGGGGAAGGTGTCCGAGGGGGCGGGTGCGGTCAGAAACCGATTGCCGAAGAGGGCCGCGTCGTCGCGCATAGTCATGCGGCGATTCAAACAGTTCGGGTGCTTGCCTCCGGCAGGGACACGCCGACGTGCGCGGCGGGGTCATGATCGCGCACGTGGCCGCGCATCAAAGCCATTTGGAGAAATTCACCAGGAATAGGAGCGCAAGGGCGGCAGGGGTCGAGAGCAGGGTGGTAGCGCATGGGGTCCGTGGTGCTACCGGGAGTTACTTCTACGGCAGGACGCGACGTCTTCATTGGCCTAGGCTTTTTAATCGGGGTCGAAAGGGGAGTCAAGATGGATGAATACCCCCTGATCGAGAACCATGGTCTGATCGGTGATCTGCAGACCGCGGCTCTCGTCTCCACCGATGCGACGATCGACTGGTTCTGCTGTCCGCGCTTCGATTCCCCCAGCGTCTTCGGTGCTCTCCTCGACCGACAGCGGGGCGGACACTTCACCGTCAGGCCGGCCGCGGACACCTACACCACCAAACAGCTCTACCACCCGGACACCGCCGTGCTGGTGACGCGGTTCATGACCGAGGCCGGAGCAGGTGAGGTGGTCGACTTCATGCCGGTGACCGGCACGACGGCGACCGACCGGCACCGGCTGGTGCGGATGCTGCGCTGTGTCCGGGGCAGCATGACCTTCGAGGGGGAGATCGCCCCCCGCTTCGACTACGGCCGCCAGCCGCACGAGTTGCACATCACGGAGCACGGGGCCCTGTTCACCTCGCAGGACCTGAACCTCGCCGTGCATGTCGTCCGTGAGCCGCAGGACGAGCGGCTGCTGAACATCCTCTCGGGCGACAACGACCTGCGCTTCAGTCTGGACCTGCAAGCGGGACAACAGCGTGGCCTGGTCATGGAGTCGGCCCCCGGCGGGCCGCCGCACGAAGTCGGCGGCGCGGAGTTCGAGCAGCTTTTCGACGGGACGGTCCAGTTCTGGCGCTCGTGGCTCAGCCAGTCGACCTACACAGGCCGTTGGCGGGAAGCAGTCGAGCGTTCAGCCGTGACCCTGAAGCTCATGACCTACGCGCCGACCGGCGCCCTGGTCGCCGCCCCGACCACGGCTCTGCCGGAGCAGCTGGGGGGAGAGCGTAACTGGGACTACCGGTTCACCTGGATCCGTGACGCGTCCTTCTCGGTGTACGCCCTGCTGGGCATGGGTTTCAAGGAAGAGGCGGCGGCGTTCAACAGCTGGTTGCACGATCGCGTGAAGGAAGAGGCCGGCCAAGGGGACGGGGCCGGGCCGCTGAACATCATGTACCGCGTCGACGGCTCGTCCGACATGGTCGAGGAGACCCTGGAGCACTGGGAGGGGTACTGCGGCTCCGCCCCGGTCCGCATCGGCAACGGAGCGGCGACCCAGCGGCAACTGGACATCTACGGTGAGGCGCTCGACAGCATCTACTTCGCGCACCAGCACGGCATGCACCTCGACCACCGGGGCTGGACCGCGCTGCACACGCTTCTCGACTGGCTGGTCGACCACTGGGACCAGCCAGGAGAAGGGCTCTGGGAGACCCGTGGCGGCCGCAAGGACTTCACCTACGGCCGCGTGATGTCCTGGGTCGCCTTCGACCGCGCCATTCGGATCGCCTACGACGACGGCCGCCCCGCCGCCCGCGGCCGCTGGGTGGACGCGCGGGACAAGATCTACGCGCAGGTGCTCAGCCGGGGCTGGGACCCGAAGAGGCAGGCCTTCGTGCAGCATTACGGCGACGACGTGCTCGACTCGTCGCTGCTGCGGATGCCGACGGTCGGCTTCATCACGCCCGATGACCCGATGTGGAAGTCCACCCTGGACGCGATGGAGCACGAGCTGGTCAGCGACAGCCTGGTCTACCGCTACAACCCCGAGGCGTCACCCGACGGGTTGCGGGGTTCCGAGGGCACCTTCTCGCTGTGTACGTTCATGTACGTCGACGCCCTGGCGCGGGCCGGACGCGTCGATCAGGCCCGGCTGGTACTGGAGAAGATGCTCACCTACGCCAACCACCTGGGCCTGTACTCCGAGGAGATCGGCCTGACGGGGCGGCAGCTGGGCAACTTCCCGCAGGCCTTCACGCACTTGGCCCTGATCGACGCGGCGATCACCCTGGACGCGAAACTCGACCGGGCGTGAACGGGCTGGACACAGGAAGTCCGTTGGGGGAGAGGCTGTCATCGGGCCGTAAGCCCCACTCATCGCCCCTGGCAGCTCACCCGCCCGGCGATGGGGATGCCTCCTGCCCGGTGGCGGGCGCGGCTGCCGGTTGTGGGGTCAGCCTGAGTGTGAGGACGTAGGAGACCACGACCGCCACGATCACCAGCGGCATGACAGTGAGCCCGTCCTTGCCCAGGAGCAGGGTGGCCAGCAACACGGAGACCATGGGGAACTTGAGCATCGCGGCGGTCATCGCACCCACCCCCATCGCGATCCCGGCGGTCACACCGAGCCCGGGCAGATGGGAGAGCGCGATGCCACCGGCGGCGCCGACGAACATGGCGGGGAACACCGGGCCGCCTCGGAAGGCAGACATGGAGACGCAATACGCCACCGCCTTGCACACGGTGAGCACCACGAGGGTGCCTGCCGAATACTGCGCGCTCGTGGCGAGGAGGGGGCCGAGTGCGCTCTGCCCCGAGTACAGGACTCCCGATGCCGCGTGGCCGGTCCACTCGGCGTAGCCGAAGGCGATCAGACCGACCACGACGCCGGCGAGCACGGTGGCCGGCAGCCGGCGCGGGGTGACGAGTCCCAGCAGGAGGAGGGCGAGCCACCGGATTCCGACGCCGAGCAGAGCGGCTGCCACCCCGATCAGCAGAGCCCAGCCGAACCCGGCAGCATCCGGTGCGGAGGCGTGCGGGACGTCCGGCAGGGTCAGGGAGTAGGTGCCCAACCCCGTCCAGGAGCCCAGGCCCGTGAAGATGAGCGCGCCGATGCCGGAGGCGAGCAGTCCCGGTACCAGGACCACACCGAGCATCAGCCCCGCCACGCCGGTCATCTCCATGAGCAGGAACGCTCCGAGCAGCGGCGAGCCGAGCAGGGTGCTGATCGCGGCGAAGCTCCCGGACGCTCCCACGAGAGCGGTCGCCTGCTTCGGGAACGGTTTCCGCACCAGCCGAAGGGCGGCCACGGCCAGCCCGCTGCCCAGGGCGATGAGCGGGGCCTCCGGCCCGATGACCGCTCCGAGGCCCAGGGAGGCCACCGCGGCAAGCGCCACGCCGGGCACATTGACCGTCGGGGTGGGACCGGACGCAACGAATCCGTGGGCCGGTTCGTGTCCGCCGCCGCCGGGGAGATACCGGATGATCGGGCCGACGAGGAGCCCGGCCACGGCGAGCAGCGGCACCGGCCACCAGCTCGGCGTGTCGTGGAAGCCCAGAGCCTTGGGCAGGTCCGTGTAGGTCAGTGTCTGGAGCTTGTTGACCAGTGCGAGAAAGCCGAAGGCCGCCGCCGAGATCGGGACGCCCAGCACCGCGGCGATCAGGAGCAGCACCACGTACCCGCGGCTGCGGACGACCGTGAGCGGGTCCGCGGCGGCTGCCGGGTCCTTGCTTTCGGCCTCGGCCGGACGCCTGGGGGCGGTCACGCCGCCGCCTTCACGGTCCGCGCCCGCAGCAAGGACTCACCCGTTCGGCCTCGGCCGACCGGTACGCGCTCCGGGATCCGGCGCGCGTACCGGACCGCTGGACCGGCCGAGGGGCTCGGCAGGTCCTTCGCCCCCTCGTGGGTCATGTGACGTGCCAGCGGAAGGCGGTGACGGGCCGCCTTCCCGCCCACCGCCCGCCCCTCCTCGGGAACGGCGTGCACCGTCGGCCGCGGGACGGGGCCCGGCTTCTCGGACATGGCGGCCCTCCTGGCCGATTCGGACGGCTCCGTGGCCGCCTGCGGGATCCGGCGGTTACCGGGGATGGTCAGGGCACACGGCACGGCCTCCTGCCTCTCCTGAACGGTCACGCATGTGCGCCCTCAGGACCGATCATGGCGACCGGGGGACGATTCGGCACCTGCACACATGCGAAGCATCAGCGGCCGTGGTGGTGACTCGGCCTCCCCAGCCTCTGGCAGCACGAAGTCCACCAGATCCCTGGCAGTACCGCCCGCATCACGCATGGCCGGGAATCTGGCACCACTCGCCCGGAACTGCGAATACTTCAGCGGTAGTTCGGTCAACACGACGATCCGCGGCTATGTTGCCGTGCGGCTTCGGCCCCTCGCATTCCTGTTGAACCATTGGTGGCTCCTCCTGGAGGGGGCGAGGGGCTTGGGTCGGCTGACCCAAGATGGTCGCAGTCCGGATCCCCTGTGACCGCCCTCGCTCCTGCCTCGGCCCGGACCGCCGGAGTGACGGTGATCACGGACACCCTTCGGAGGCTGCTGCGTAGGCTTGTGCAGTCGTCGCGGTGAAGTCCAGGAGGGATGGCGAAGCTCTCCAGCAAAGCCTGACTGCGCGTCGGAAGAGTCAGCGATTGGTCAGCATCAGTCCTCGGAACCCCAGCGAAAGCTGACCGGACATGCGACTCGTTGTAAGGTAAGGAAAATGCACTTGACCTGCAAGAATGCAGGCAGGGAGCCTGCTTACGGGAGTGCCTCGATGTTGCGCACCATGTTCAAGTCCAAGATCCACCGTGCCACCGTGACCCAGGCCGACCTGCACTACGTCGGGTCCGTCACGGTCGACGCCGCGCTGATGGAGGCCGCCGACCTGCTGCCCGGCGAGCTCGTCCACATCGTCGACATCGACAACGGCGCCCGCCTGGAGACGTACGTCATCGAGGGCGAGCGCGGCTCCGGCGTCATCGGGATCAACGGCGCCGCCGCCCACCTCGTGCACCCCGGGGACCTGGTCATCCTGATCAGCTACGCGCAGGTCGACGACGCCGAGGCGCGCGGGCTGGTTCCGCGTATCGTCCATGTCGACGCGGGCAACCGGATCGTCGAGCTCGGTGCCGACGCCTCCGCGCCCGTGCCGGGGACCGACACCGAGCGCAGTCCGCACGCCGTACCCGCGGCGCGCTGACGCGCCCCACTCAGCGAGGGAGCGACCGCCATGGCAGAGCAGAGCGGACAGACCGGGCCCGATATCCGTGACGACCGGGCGGCGGGCAGGCTGCTCGCGTCCGTGGACGGCGAAGCGGCCGGCGTCATCGACTACTTCGTGATGGACGGGACGCCCGCCGCGCTCGTCGCCGTGCACACCGTCGTCGAGCCGGGACACGAGGGCAAGGGCATCGGCGGCGCCCTGGTCAGGGAGTTCTACGCCCTCGCGGCCCGGGACGGCGTGCCCGTCGTCCCGCTCTGCCCGTACGCCGCGAAGTGGGCGTCGCGCCACCCCGACAAGGCACCCGAGGCCCCGGCGGAACTGGTCGAGCGGGCGAAGGAGCAGCTCGCCTCCCACCCCGAGCTCTACTGAGGCACCGCCCCCGGCGGACGGGAGCGGAGGCGCCGGTAGCGTGAGGCGGATGAGCCTCGCACTCCTGCACACCTCCCCGGCCCACGTCCCCGTGTTCGACGCCCTGCGCGACGCCCACCACCCGGGGCTCGTCCTGCGCCACCTCGTGCACAAGGACCTCCTCGACCGGGCGGGGGAGTCCGGGCCGGAAACGGTGGCGGCCGACGTCGAGGCGCTGGTCGCCGACGCCGTCGCCGAGGGGGCCGCGGCCGTGCTCTGCACCTGTTCGACGCTCGGCGGGGTCGCCGAGTCCGTCGGTGTCCGGCTCGGCGTCCCGGTCCTGCGCGTCGACCGGCCGATGGCGGCCGCGGCGGTCCGTGCCGGACGGGTCACGGTCCTGGCGGCCCACCACGCCACCCTTCAGCCGACCCGCGCCCTGCTCGTCCAGGAGGCCGAGCGGGCGGGGGAGCGGGACGTGGACGTGCGCACCGTCCTGGTCGACGGGGCGTGGGAGCGCTTCGAGGCCGGGGACCACGACGGCTACCTGGAGCGGATCGCGGCCGCCGCCGACGCCGTGACGGACGCCGACGTCATCGTGCTGGCCCAGGTCTCCATGGCGGGCGCGGCAGCCCGTACGACCACCCGGATCCCCGTCCTGTCCAGCCCGCGGCCGGGTCTGGACGCCGCGAGGGCCGCGGCCGCACGCTGAGCCGGTCGGAGCATCCGCAGCCCGAACGTATGGACTCGCCGGGCGCGGGCAGCCGCTCCGGGAGACGGTGGAAGAGATCCACCCCCGACCGATCGGAGGCCCCAGATGACCCATCCGTTCCCCGACCCCGTACCGCCGGCGCCCACCCCCGGTCCGATCCCGGGGCCGCCCCAGCCGCTGCCGGAGCCGACACCGGTTCCGCCCGGCCCGGGACCGACGCCGCCGGGGCCCACGCCGCCCGGTCCGGCGCCCGACCCGATCCCGCAGCCGCCCGCGCCGAACCCCGAGCCGGTGCCGCCGCCCGAGCCGGAACCCTCACCGGTCGGCTGACCGCACCGCTGCCGGCCGCCGAAGGGCTCAGCCCTCGGCCAGCACGGCGTTGGCGCGCGCCGTGACCTCGGTCAGCACCCGGCCGGCCGTCACCAGGTCCTCGGCCGGCAGGTCCGCGTACAGCCGGGCGGTGATCCCGGCGATCCCGGACCGCTGCGCGCCGTGCGCCTCCTTGCCCGCGGCCGTCAGGACCAGCCGCGCCCCATCGGCCGGCCGCTGCTCCAGCAGTCCCTGCGCGACCAGTTCGGACAGGGCCGCTCCGACGGTCGTGGGGTCGGTCTTCAGGGTGGAGGTCATCCGCTCGACCAGCCGGTCGCGCTCGATGCCCCCGTCGCTGTCCGCCGCCGCGTTGAGCGCGACGGACTGGTGGAAGGTGGCGCCGGTCTCCGCCAGCAGCCGTTCCAGGACGGCGCGCGTGGCGTAGTGGGCCTGGCCGATGATCTGTCCGTTGACGGTCGGTGCGGTGCTCATGATGACTCCTCGGTGGACGAAGCGGAGACTGCGGGAACCGGCACATCGAGCAGTGCCGTGAGTGTCTGGGTGAAGGCCTCGGTGCCCGGGCCGTCCAGGCCGCCCAGGGGTGTGAGCAGCCCGTCGACGAGTTCGCGCACCACGTCGACCGCGCGGCCGGCGACCGCGAGGCCCTCGTCGGTCAGGGAGAGCCGGACGGCGCGGGTGTCCGCGGGGTCGGTGGCCCGCTCGACGAGGCCGGCCGCCTCCAGGCTGCGCGCCAGCTTCGAGACGTAGAGCGCTTCGAGCCCGGTGTGGTCGGCCAGGGCGCGCTGGCTGGGCCGCAGCCCCGACCGCTGCATTCCCAGCAGCGACCCCAGTACGGAGTACTGCGCGTGCGTCAGCCCGAGCGGCCCCAGTGCCCGGTCCATGGCCACCCGCCACTTCATCGACAGGCGCCAGACCAGGAAGCCGGGGGTCGGACCCTCAGGTGCGTTGCTCATGACCGATACAGTACATGGCTACTATGTACATGGCTACTAAATTGGGAGGGCGTGAACGTGACCGTTTCCCGACCGCGCGGCGGGCCGGTGGCGGTCGTCTCCCGTACGGCTCAGGAAGGAAAGTGGAGCAGCGCGTCCGCGTGGGCCAGACCGCTCTCCGCCGAGATCGAGTCCAGCGACTGGGCGTCGCGCACCGCGGCGAAACGGACCGAGGGCCCGTCCGGACCCGCCTCCGTGCGGAATCCGTACACCGCGGGCCGCGGCAGACTGTTGTAGGCCCATGGCGTGGAGAAGTAGTACGCGCCGGTGTCGTACAGCACCACGTAGTCGCCCTCCCGCAGTTCGGGCAGCTCCCTGGCGTGCGCGACGACGTCCCCGGCGAAGCAGCACGGGCCCGCGATGTCCTGCACGAGCGACGGTCCGGCCTTCGGTCGCCCGTCGGAGCCGAACGCGCCGACCCGCAGCGGCCAGGCGTCCGGCATGAAGACGGTACGGGTGGCGGTCTGGGCACCCGCGTGCGTGAGCGCGATCCGGCGGCCCCCGGCGTCCTTCGTGTACTCCACCAGCGCGCCGATGAAACCGTTCTTGGCCAGCAGCGACCTGCCGAACTCGGTGACGAGTTCGTACCGCCCGTCGAACAGCCCCGGCACCGCCGCGCGCAGGGCCGCCGCATAGGCGGCGAAGGTGGGCCGGACCTCGTCGTCGGCGAAGTTGACCGGGAGGCCGCCGCCGATGTCGAGTCCGGTGATCTGCCGGCGGCCGAGCAGGGTGTTGATCTCCTCGGCCAGCCGGTACGTCTCGCCGATGCCCGCCGCGATCAGCTCCAGGGAGCAGCCCTGCGAACCGACGTGGGCGTGCAGCCGGGTCAGCCACGGGTGCGCCGCGAACGCCTCGACGACCCGCTCGCGCGCGCCGGGATCGCGCAGCGCCACGCCGAACTTGGAGGTGGCCGTCGCCGTGCTCATCGCACCGATGGACCCGCCGCCCACCTGGGGGTTGACCCGGAGCCCGACGACGGACGCCGCGTTCGAGGGCCGCAGCGAGGCGATCCGGTCCACCTCGTCGAGGTTGTCGGCGTTGAGCGCCACCCCGAGCGCCAGCGCCCGGCGGATCTCCTCACGCGTCTTGGCGGGGGAGTCGAGGACGATCCGGGACGGCGCGAACCCGGCGTCGAGCGCGATCCGCAGCTCGCCCGGGCTCGCCACCTCGCAGCCCATGCCGCACTCCGCCAGGAGCCGCAGCACGGGCACGAGCGACGCCGCCTTCGCGGCGAACGTGTGGAGCACCCCGGGCACCCCCGCGAACGCCTCGTGGAGTGCGGCGACGGAGTCGCGTACCCCGTCCGTGTCCACGAACCCGGCGACCGGGCCGGACTCACCGAGCAGACCGGTCGCGACGGCGTGGCGGACCGCGGCCGCGACACGCACGGAGGAGGAAGGGGCGCAGGGGAACGGGGAAAGGCTCATGGAGTCAGCGTCGGACATGGTCGCCCCACAGGTCTCTGTCCGGCAGGACAACATCGGTGCAGGCCCTTGTCCGGGCGGCCAACGGACCGCACGGAGCAGGGTCAACCTATCCGGTGAGGCGGACGGCGAGCGTGATCAGCAGCCGGGTGTCGGGGTCGTCCAGGTCCACCCCGAACCGCTCCCGGACGCGCCGCAGCCGGTACCGCAGCGTGTTGGGATGCACCATGAGCCGGGCCGCCGCCCGGGCCACGTCGCCCGACGCGTCGAGGTAGGCGGACAGGGTACGGACCAGCTCACCGCCCGCCGCCAGATCGGCCCGCACCAGCTCGTGCACCGGCCCGCCGCCCGCCTCCCACACCGGCCGGACCGCGTCCAGCACCCGCACGACATCCAGCGAAGGGCCGACAGCCGCAGCGTCCGCGTACCGGTCGGGACCGGCCCCGTCCGCACGGGCCGCCCGTTCCCGCAGTACCCGTACGATCAGCGCGGCCTCCTCGCACGAGGCCCGCACCCGCAGCGCGGTGGCCGCCACCGGACCGGCACCCGCCAGCACCGGTACGCCGCCGGGCAGCGACGGGGCGAGTGTCGCGAGCTCCCTGGCCAGGCCCAGCGCGTCCCGCTCCCGGCCCACGCCGACGGGCAGCAGCGCGAACAGCCGGTCACCGTCGCGCAGCACCTGCACCGAGGGCCGGTACGACACGGCGTGCAGCGCGAGGACATCGAGCGTGCGGTCGCCCGCCGGCGCCGCGGCGTCGCGGTCGACGACCACCACCGCACAGGCCGCGTCGGGTGACAGCCCCAGCGACCAGGCATGGGTGCGGGCGTCCCCGTCCCCGTCCAGCAGACCGCGCAGCGCGAGCTCCCGGCGCCGCACCGCCCCGCTCTCGCGCAGCCGGTGCCGGACCAGGAGGGGCGCGGCGACCTCCGCCGCCCGGCGCAGCGCGCCCGATGCGTGCGGGGACAGGGCGCGCCCGTCCGCGGCGGCCCAGATGGAGCCGAGCACCTCGGGGCCGCTGCGGACCGCGATGATCAGGCGTTCGGGGCCGTCGGCGTCCGCGGCGCGGTGGATCACGTCCCGGGACGTCCACAGGAGCCGCAGCATCCCGCTCCGGCGCAGCTCGGCGACCCGCCACCGCGGCACCCGGCCGCCCAGGATCGTCGACCGGCGCAGCCCGTCCGCCTCCGGCCCGGTGGCGGAGTGGGCCAGCACCCGGAACCGGGTGTCCTCGATGGTGATCGAGCCGCCGGTGTCCGCGGCGACGGCGTCGGCGAGCGCGGTCAGGCTCTCCGCACCGCTCGCCGCGATGCCCGGCGCCCCGTCGTCGAGGCCCGCCCGCGCGCACACCAGCGCCGATCGCAACAGGGCGGCGGTGTCCGCCCAGGTGGCCCACTCGGCACGCGTCAGCAGGGCGATGCCCGTCTCCTCGGCGGCGGCCAGCACCTCCGGCGCCGTGGCCACCCCCGGCGTGTCGCGCAGCACCACCCCCGACGCGCCGTGCCGGGCGGCCTCGCGCACCGCGTCGGCGGCCCCGGCGGAGGCCGCCGGGGCACCGACGACCAGCACCAGACACCCGTCGAGCGGCTGCGCGGCGCCCTCGTCACCGACCGCCACACCCCGTACCCCGGCATCGGGGCCGGCCGGGACCAGCACGGCCCGCAAGGTTCCGCTGTCGTCGAAGGCCAGGACCTCGCGCAGCGCGATCGCGGGCTCCGGCGAGTGGGGCGTACTGCTCGTCATGGCAGCCGAGCATACGAGCGCACGGCCGGGGAACCGCCGCCGGTCAGGCGATGATCGGGACGACCGCCTCGGGGGTCAGCATCCGGAAGGTGAACGACTGGTGGAAGTACAGCCGGATGTCGGTCGCGTCGTGGTCCAGGTATCCGATGGACAGGTCCTCGCCCAGGCACAGCTCGAAGTCGCCGCCCCGGGTGGACAGCAGCACCCCGCCCGCGACAGCGGGCGCCCACAGGATCTGGTCGTCCAGCAGCCGGGCCAGATGCGTGGAGACGGGATATCCGTGGTCGGACGTCTCGGTCGCCTCCGTGAACGCGTCCGCTCCCAGCAGCAGCCGGTACGGTCCGTCGACACCGGCGAGCCGCAGCCGGGTCAGCGCCTGGCTCACCGTCGCCGGATAGTCGCGGGCATCGGCGGGCAACGGCAGCGGTGTGTGCGAGGAACCGTCCCGCAGCCCGGCGATCCCGGCCGCGGCGTAGCCGTCGATGATCGCCATGTCCTCGGCGAACGCACAGGTGCGGGCCGCGTCCTTGACGGGCTGCCAGTCACTGTCGTCCGAGCCGCGCTCGACGTCGTCGACGGCCGCCCGCGTCACGCTGAACGGCACCCGCCACTCGATGACCGGCATCGACGTACGGGCCCGGGCGAGGACGTCGGGGGTGGGCGGATCGATGTCCCGCAGATGCCCGTCGCCGACCGCCGCCAGCTGCGGACCCTCCGGACCGCTGACGTCGACGACGCGGCGCCCGGCGAGATGACGGCTGAAGGTGCGCCGGGCCTCCTCTTCGATCTGGTCCCAGGCGGCCTGGGTGACAGGGGCGAGTTCGCGGTGGAGGTTGTTCATCACTGGACGCTTTCTTGCAGGCTGCCGATGCGCAGCGAACCGTCCCGGGCCACCGGCGTGACCACGGCCCCGGCCACCGGCGCGGACGCCGGCTCCGGCCGGGGAGCGGCCGCGACGGAGGCGGGCGACGGGGGCGGTGCGCCGAGGAAGTCGGCGCCGGGGGCGTGGAAGAGCGTGCCGGTGACCGCGGTCGAGAAGTCGAGGATGCGGTCGTGGGTGCCGGGAGGATCACCGAGGAACATGTTGCGGAGCATCCGTTCGGTGACGTCGGGGTCGGCGGCGTACCCGATGAAGTACGTACCGAACTCGCCCTGCCCGAAGTTCCCGAACGGCATGTTGGCACGCAGGATGTCGCGCTCCGTGCCGTCCGGATCGGTGATGGTGTTCAGCGCGACGTGCGAGTCGGCGGGCTTGACGTCGTCGGCGAGCTCGATGTCCGTGAGCTTGGTCCGCCCGATCACCCGCTCCTGCTCCTCGGTCGACAAGGTGTTCCACGAGGTGAGGTCGTGCAGGTACTTCTGTACGACGACATAGCTGCCGCCCGCGAAATCCGGGTCCTCGTCCCCCACCAGGGCCGCCGAGCGGGCCTCGTCGCCCACCGGGTTCTCGGTACCGTCGACGAACCCGAGCAGATCCCTGTGGTCGAGGTACCGGAACCCGTGCGTCTCGTCGACGACCTTCACCGCGGCGCCCAGCCGGTCCAGCAGCTGCGACGCCCACTCCCAGCACACGTCCATCCGCTCGGCCCGGATGTGGAACAGCAGGTCGCCCGGGGTCGCGGGGGCGTGATGCCGGGGCCCGCGCAACTCCTGGAACGGGTGCAGCGAGGCCGGCCGCGGGCCGGAGAACAGCCGGTCCCAGGCGGCGGAGCCGAACCCGGTCACACAGACCAGTCCGGCATCCGGGAAGCGGAACCCGATGGAGCGGGCGAACGCCGCCAGGTCCGGCAGCGCCTCACGGACGGCCGGTTCACCGCCTGGCTCGATCGTGGCGACCAGGATCAGGGCCGCACTGGTCAGCGGCGCGACGACGGGCTGCGCCGCGGCCCGCTCCTCGGTGGTCTCGGGCATGCGGCGGCTCCATGAGCTGGCTCGGCGGTACGGCACGGTGGCAGCCCGCCGCCGATGAGGACAGCGGGACCCGCTGCCACTTACCCACACCCGCGGTCCCGCCGCACCCCGGGTCACCCGGCCGGGCGACCGCCGCCCGGCCGGTCCTGGCCGGGCGGTCCCCCCTACTGGCCCACGCGTCCGTCGATCCGCTCGCGCAGGAAGTCGGCGTGCCCGTTGTGCCGGGCGTACTCCTCGATCATGTGGACCAGCACGACCCGCAGTTCCACGGGTTCGTCACCCCCCAGGGCGACGACGCCGAGATCGGGCGCCCCGGCCACGAACTCCTCCGCGAACGCGACTTCGCCCCGCCACCTGGCCCACGCCTCCGCGACGACCTCCGCATCCGGTACCGCCCCGTTGAAGTCGGCGTCACGGTCGGCGGCGGTGCGGTAGGCGCGCTCCACGTCCTGGCCGGCCATCACGCGACGGAACCAGTGCAGCTCCACGTCGGCCAGATGGCGCACCAGGCCCAGGAGCGACAGGGTGGACGGCTCCGAGGCCCGCCGCGCCAGAGCGGCCGCGTCGAGGCCGGCGCACTTCATCTCCAGGGTGAGCCTCTGATCGCGCAGGAAGCCGGCGAGCGTGTCCCGTTCGCCGCTGAAGTTCCCGTCGGCGCGCGGCTCGTCGTCGGGGTGGACGAACATGTTGGCCCAGCCGTACTGCCGGGTGACCGCGGTCCCGGAAGCGGGCTCCGGGGACGGGCTCGTGTGGGTGCCGGTGCGGGTGGTGTCTGACATGACCACGAGCATGAACGGTCGGGGTCCGGGAAGCCACTGACATTCGGTGGGGGACCAACAAGACCGCCCGGGCCGCCCGCTTGAGTCTCCCCCCGGGGGAGACGGAAGAGTGGGGCACATGAACGGCGACACACATCTCTCGATCGGTGAGCTTGCGCGGCGGACCGGACTCACGGTCAGGACCGTCCGCTCCTACTCGGACCGCGGGATCGTGCCGCCCGCCGGCCGCAACGCGGCCGGTTACCGACGCTACGGCCCCGAGGCCGTGGCCCGTCTGAATCTGGTGCGGACGCTGCGCTCGCTCGGCATCGGGCTGTCCACGATCCGTGGGGCGCTGGACCGGGACACCCCGCTGACAGACCTCGCGGCAGCGCACGCGGAGGCGCTCGCGGTGCAGATCCGGGTGCTGAGTGCGCGACGCGCCGTACTCATGGCGGCCGCCAGACGCGAATCGACCCCTGAGGAGATGGATCGCATGCACCGACTGGCCAGGCTCTCCGAGGACGAACGACAGGCACTGATCCGCGAGTTCCTGGACGAGGTGTTCAGCGACGCCGGGGCGGTGACACATCTGGCGGGTGTCGCGCGGTCGATGACGCCGCAACTGCCCGATGACCCCTCGGAGGAGGAGACGGAGGCGTGGATCGAACTGGCCGAACTGTCCCAGGACGCCGATTTCCGCGCCTGCATGCGGCGCACGACAGGGCACCACATGGCTGACCGGACGGAAGTGGCCCGCCGTGCGGGACGTGCCGCGGGGCTCCCCGTCCGTGATGCCGAAGCGGTGATCCACGGCCATGCCGCCCCGGCCCGCGCCGCGGGTGTCGACCCGGGGTCCGCGCAGGCCGGACCCGTGGTCGACGCGGTGACGGCCGCATACGCGCAACTCTGCGGACGTCCGGACGACGCCGCTCTCCGGCGGCGGCTGGCAGCCCGTCTCGACACGGTGAACGACCCGCGCAGGGAGCGGTATCTCCGCCTGCTCGCGGTGATCAACCGATGGCCCGCACCGGAGCCGCTGTCACCCGAACTGGACTGGTTCCGGATGGCGTTGCGTACCCGCACGGCAGCTTGATCCGTCACCCCATGGGCTGTGCGCGGTCGGTCAGGAGGGAGGCGCCGAAGCCGAGGAAGGCGACGCCGGTGACCTGTTCGAGGCGGCGGCGGAACGCCGGACGTCGGATGCGCTCGCCCAGTGCCGTGGCGGCACCGGAGAGGAGCCAGTACCAGGCAGCCAGCTCGATCACATCGATGGCGGTGAAGAGCAGCGTCGTGCCGAACATCTGCGCGCCATGCGGGACGAACTGCGGGATCAGGCTCATGTAGAACACGCCCGCCTTGGGATTGAGGAGATTCGTCCCCATTCCCCTGCGAAATGCCGCCATGCGGCCGGCCGGGCCGGTGGTCCGCTCGGACGGTTCGGGGCCGGCCGGCCTTCTGGAACGCCAGAGGGCCGTGGCCCCCAGATGGACGAGGTAGGCGGCGCCGCAGATGCGGAGCGTGTCGTACGCCAGGTGCGACGCGGTCAGCACCGCGGTCAGTCCGACGGCCGTCGCGATGCCCCAGCCGACGCATCCGGTGACGATGCCCAGGGCGGCGGCCAGGCCTTCTGGCCTGCCCTGGGCCACGGACGTCCGGACAACGAGCAGCGTGTCGGGACCGGGTGCCATGTTGATGAGCATGGCCACACCGGCGAAGGCCGGTGCGGCGGTGATCAAGGGGTGCGTTTGGGGTCTCCCGGGGGACGGTCCGGAGGCGGAGACGTGGTGCCGGATCAGCCCGCGTCGACCTCCGACAGGTCCCTGCCCCGCAACGTGTGGAAGGAACCCTCGCGGTCGACGCGGTGGTAGTCCGGCAAGTGCCCTGATGCCGCGCCCGGCCGGCCGGGCTGCCGACCTCCCCGGCCCGTGGATCAGTAGCCCTGGCCGACCAGGAAGGAGTCGAAGTCGAGGGAGAGGGAACGCGCTTCGGCCGCGTGACCCTCGTCGTCCCCGTCGACGAGGACGAGAACGCAGATGTCCTGCCCGGTTCTCGCGACCCACATGACGCGGTTCCCGTCGCGCAGGAGCGCCAGGTCGAGTTCGGTCCCTGTCACCGCGTCCGCGATCCGGTCCAGTTCCTCACGGTGCCACACCACCCCGGCGAGCCGGAGCGTCGGAGAGCGGCCGGCCTCTTCGCCGGCCGTCCACAGCGCCGCCATCTCAGCCCGGTCCGGAACGTCGGCCGTGCCGGATTCCGGCTGCGGGTCTCCCTGTCCGGCGGCGCCGCCGAAGAACTGCCGGCCGTCCTCGCCCTGGCGGCCCGCAGTGGCGAAGAACCCCGATTCGGCCGAGAAGGCCGCCACCGCACGCACGGCAGGGTGGCTCCCACCCAGGGCGAAACGGGTGCTGAGTACGTCTTCCCATTGCTCGGTCACAGGAGGCATCGCTGGTGGCCTTTCGACGTGATGATGGTTCACGGACCCGCAAGGGTCTCCTCGGGGCGGTGACGCTCGGCCTCACGCCCCTCCGACTGGACATCTCTTGCCCGCGAACGCGCTGATCAGACGTATGACCGGGAGGTAAGTGCACGCATCGGGGGGACCCGACGCGTGCTACCGGTGCGGCAGCTTCGCGCGTGCGGAACCGGCGGCGGAGTGCATGGCCCGCCCCGTACCGCTCGCGGCCGCCGAGGCGCCGGAGCCGACCGTGCCGATCGCCGCGTGCACGTGTCCGCCCGCCTTCGCCGTCGCGCGGTGGGCCTTCTTCCGGCCGCGCGCGGTCACGGTGCGAGCACGGTAGGCCGCCGACGGTTTGCCGTGGGTGTCGGCCGCGCTGAGCAGCAGGGCGCCGAACAGGCCGATGCGCTGGACGAATTCGAGGAGCTGGTCCTTCCGCAGGTCCGGGTCCTCCTCCTTCCACCACGCGTGCTCGGCGAGGGTGGCCGGCACGAGGCCGGCGGCCAGGACGAGGGAGGCGGTACGAGGGAGACGCCCCAGCGCGAGCAGTCCGCCCGCACCGATCTGCACCGCGGCGTTGAGCCTCACGACGTGCGGAGGATCGTCGATACGGGCCCCGAGGCGCCGTGCCCATGACTCGGCGCCCGTCGCGAGGGGGAGCGGTTTGCGCAGCGCACGCACCCCCTCGATGACGAACGGGGTGGCCAGCAACGGGCGGGAGATTCTTCTCAGGACAGCCATGGATCCCCGTCTGCCCCTGGAAGCAGCCGTCACACGCGGCCGCCGCCCTGCCCGGTGGAGTCTTCTCCTGCTCCTCCCGCACCCGTCATCCGGGCGGTCTCGACAGGGGACGACGGTTCGTGAGCGGCCGTCACGGGGGAGGCCGCGCCGGGACAGGCGCTCGTCCGAGCAACCGCCGTCATGCGCTCGCGGGCGCCTTGCTCCAGGACACTCGGCAGGCCCTGATCAGCTGAGCAGCCAGATGCATGCACCGCCCAGGACGAGGAGCAGGCAGATGGCCAGGTTGGTGCGCCAGTACGTCAGGAAGATGGCGACGAACTCACGGATCATCGCGCTGGGCCAGAAGTACGCGGCAGTGGGCGAACCGACGACGTGGCCCCTGACCCCCGTCCGGCGGGCCGTCACCGCGGCGCGGAAGACGTGGTAGTTGTTCGTGACCACGAGACACCGGTAGTCGGGATTGGCCTTCTCCATGATCGACTTGCTGTACCGCAGATTCTCCTCGGTCGTCGTCGAGCGGTCCTCGCGTTCGATCAGGGCGGCCGGGAATCCGCGCTCGATCAGGTACTCGGCCATCGCGTGTGACTCCGGCAGCTTTTCGTCGGGCCCCTGGCCGCCGGAGGCGAGCAGTACGGGCTGCCTGCCGCGAGCCGTCAGCTTCGTGTGCACGGTCCGGGCCCGATCCAGTCGGCCGGCCAGCAGCGGCGACACCGTGGTGCCGTTGATGAGACCGGCTCCGAGCACCACCACGTAGTCGGCCCTGCGGTGGAAGTGGAGGCGGCCGTAGAGGAATGCGTAGACGACGAAGCAGACGAACAGGAAGGCGATGTAGCCGGCCAGGGCGAGCACGGTGCCTGTCACCACCACCAGCGTGTCGTTCTTCAGGATCAGCGCGGTGATCATCAGTGCGAGAAGGCCCACCAGGGCAAGGCCTGTGAGCAGGGACAGGAGGTTGGCGGGGCTTCTGCCCTCCTTGCGGACCATCGTCACGCCGTTGGAGATCAGGAACCAGGACAGGATGGCGACGCCCAGCGCCACGAGGACGAGGAGCACGATGCCGATCTCCCGCCCCGTGGCGGGCTGCGATCGGGCGAGCCCGGCGAGCCAGGCGGTCGCGGCGAAGGTGAGCGACAGTCCCAGAAGGACGGCGTTGCTGAAACGCCGGCGTTCGCGGAGTGTGCCGACACAGAAGACGACGAAGATCAGGAACGCCGGGACGTAGGCCAACATGCGCACATGCTAGGCGGAGGGCCGAGAGCGCCCTTGAGGAGGCCGGATCATCGACGCGGAGGGGCGCGGAGGGTCCGGGGCCGGAGGCGGGCGATGCGTACGAACGATTGACATGCTCAGGGCAAATTGGAATGCTGCGAGGGCGCTCGTCCAACGATGTAAACGCTGCCGCCGACTCGTGCGTCGCAGCGGAGGCCGACCTTGGAACGGGACCATGAAACTCACTCGCCATCTTTCCCGCGCCGCCGTCCTGGCGTTGTCCGGCGTGCTCGCCGTCGTCATGTCCTTGTCGTCCGCGGAGCAGGCGCGGGCGGAACAGACCATCAGGGCGGCCGACCCGAGCGTGATCCGGGTCGGCACCACCTACATATCGGTGCAGTCGGCCGGTGGCGGCATCGCCGTGCGGCAGGCGTCCTCGACGGCCGCGCTTGCATCCGCGCCCGCCCGGCAGGTGTGGTCGGACACGGCCGGACACGGTGAGGTCTGGGCTCCGGAGATCGTCACGGACGGCGACCGCTACTACATCTACTTCTCGGCCGGCCGGGGCGCGGCCCACCGGATGTACGTCATCAGCTCGGCGAACCCGGACAGCGGCTACACCGGGGAGAGCCAACTGGCCCTGCCGGACGGCAAGTGGGCCATCGACGGGACCCTGTTCACCTTCGGCGGGCAGCGCTGGTTCGTCTGGTCCGGCTGGGCCGGTGACACCAACGTCGAGCAGAACCTCTACATCGCACGCATGAGCAGTCCCACCGCACCGACCGGCGCACGCCACGTCATCTCGCAGCCGCGGGAGAGCTGGGAACGGGTGGTGGGCAACCCGTTCATCAACGAGGCCCCCGAGGCCATCAAGGACCCGAACGGGCAGTTGCACATCGTGTACTCCGCCAACGGCAGCTGGAGCGACCAGTACTGCCTGGCCGACCTGCGCCTGCGCCCCGGGGGCGACCCGACGTACGTATGGGACTGGTACAAGTCCAACGGCTGCCTGTTCGGCTCGAACCGGGCGACGATGATGTCCGGCTGGGATCCGACGCTGTACGTCAACGGGCCCGGCCACCACAGCTTCGTCCTGCTCAACGGCGACATCGGCACCAGCCCGCCCGCCGGCCCCCGATTCCCCTCGATGTTCCACGCGGTGCCGAAGGGGACGCCTTACGCGTGGGAGAACCGGTACTGGTACACCGGCACGTTCGCCTGGTGGGGCAACACCACCTACAGCCGCGCGAATGTCCCCGGCCCGACCACCGACACGGGCTGGAGCCTCAAGTTCTTCGAGTAGAGCGGCGGGGGCCCGTGGAACCGGAGCGGGCCGGTGTCCTCCCGGAAGCGGCTGATGGGCGCGCGCCGCGCGAGCGGAGGAGCGTGCGTCTCCGAGGCAACGGGAGTCAGGACGAACAGCGCTGAGCCCGGACCGTGGGGGAACGGTCCGAGCTCAGCCGGCTGTCGGGCCGGGTGCCGTGGATGCAGTGCGTAGGCATGTCCAACAAGGGCACATGAGTTCCAATGGGAGGAGGCATCATGAAGCCATTGGACTCTGCGCCCCTGGACACGAAGGGCGGCAGACCCGTCGAGCGCGGTGCGTCCGCGCCCGCGGCGGAAGGCGTGAGCCGGGAGAGGACGCACCCGCCGGCCGATGAGAACGCGGGGAACCCGAAGGGGATCGAGGAAGAGGATCCCAGGGAGCGGGTCAACCGCCGCTGGAACGAGATTCTGCAGGAGACGAGGGTCGCACAGACCGGTATCCAGATCCTCTTCGGCTTCCTGCTCAGCGTCGCGTTCACGCAGAGATTCGAAAGGCTGGGTGACTTCGACCACCGTGTCTACGTCATCACTGTCGTCCTCGGTGCCGCCGCCATCGGAGCACTCATAGCGCCCGTCGCGCTGCACCGGTTCCTTTCCGGCTCCCGGATGAAGGACGAAGTGGTGGCCGTCGCAGGCCGGTTCATGGTGTGCGGCATGGTCCTGCTCGCACTGACCATCGGCTGCACGCTCCTTCTCCTGCTGCACACCGTACTCACCGACCTTCTGGCGGAGATACTCGTCGGCGCCGTCATGGCGTGGTTCGCAGGGGCCTGGTTCGTACTCCCGCTCATCCTCAAGATGCGCTCGGGGCGCCGCGACGACTGAGCGACCGGGAAGCGGCTGCGGGGCTGCGGTCCGAGCCGGGCGGGGGAGGGGGACCGACGATCCCCGTCCTGTGCCGGCGCTTGAATCATTCGCGCTCCGGCTTGATCCTTCCCCCACCCACCCGGATCAAGAACGCAGGTCACGGGCCCTGGTTGGAGCAGCCCCGCCCCGCAAGGGTGAGTGAAGCGAGCGGTGGCTCGCGGACTCGGAAGGGAGCAACACACCGACGTATGCCGGCGGCCGGACGGGCGGCCCAGCCTGCCGTGCGGTGCGCACGAGCGTGACCAGGGGCGTCTGCCGAATGCGATGATGGCCGACGACAGGGCGACTGCGGTCCGAGGAAGCCGGTGTGAATCCGGCGCGGTCCCGCCACTGTGATCGGCGAGCGGATCCCGGAAACTCCACTGCCCCACGCGGGTGGGAAGGACGGGGCGAGCTCCGACCCGAGAGCCAGGAAACTCACGCGGTCGCCTCCTCGACGGACACCGGGGCGGATCTCCCCGGAGAGAGGGCGGTTCGGCGTGCCCGAAAGGCCGAACGAAGGAACCTCCGACGACGCCGTGGCGGCGCGGACGGTGGCCGACCCGATACCGTGCCGGATCGTCGTGTGCCGCGACTGCTGTTGCGGCAGCGCAAAGGTGACCGGAATCGATCACGCAGCGCAGACGGCGCGACTGCGCTCCGAGGCACCCGTACGTGTTTCCGCCTGCCTCGACGTGTGCGACCAGGCAAACGTCATCGTGGTGCAACCCTCCGCCGTGGGCCGGGCCGCCGGTGCCAGGCCGGTATGGCTGGGTCTGGTCAACGACCCGGAAGCCACCGAGGACATCGCGGCCTGGGTACGCGCCGGCGGCCCCGGTGTCGCCCCGCAGCCGGAGATCCTCGACCTGTACGCCTGCCCGCCGCCGCGACGGCGGGCGACCTTCTAGGCTCGCCTCGTCCGCCCACACCGGGACACCGGGCCGCGGCGCAGTTCGGGTCTCCTCAGCCCCCTCGCGAACCCCGAGCGGACCACCGACCGCCACCGGGCGGTTCCCCGGTACCGGTCAGCTTTCGACCTCGCTGCCGTCGCCGCCCCAGAGGGTGTGGAAGGTGCCCTCGCGGTCGGTGCGGTGGTAGGTGTGTGCGCCGAAGTAGTCGCGCTGGCCCTGGGTGAGCGCGGCAGGGAGGCGTTCGGCGCGCAGGGAGTCGTAGTAGGCGAGGGTGGCGGCGAAGGCGGGCGTGGGGACGCCCTGGGTGACGGCGGTGGCGATCACGGCGCGCCAGTCGTCCTGCGCGGCGGCGATCTCCTGGGCGAAGCTCTTGTCGGAGAGGAGACTCGGCATGTCGGGCTGCGCCTCGTAGGCGCTGGTGATGCGGTCCAGGAAGGCTGCCCGGATGATGCATCCGCCGCGCCAGATCGCGGCGACCTTGCCGAGGTCGATGTTCCAGTCGTACTGCTCGCTGCCGGCCGCGATCTCGTGGAAGCCCTGGGTGTAGGCGACGATCTTCGACGCGTACAGTGCCTGCTCGACCTGGTCGGCGAACGCCGCCGCCTCGTCCCCGTCGAGCTCGCGGACTGCCGGTCCGGCGAGATGGCGTGAGGCGTCCCGGAGGGCGGCGTGGCCGGAGACCGAGCGGGCGAAGACGGCCTCGGCGATGCCGGAGACGGGAACGCCCAGGTCGAGAGCGATCTGTACGGTCCAGCGGCCGGTGCCCTTCTGCTCCGCCCGGTCCTGCACGATGTCGACGAACGGCTTGCCGGTGGCGGCGTCGGTGTGGGACAGGACCTCGGCCGTGATCTCGATCAGATACGAGTCGAGGCGGCCCGTGTTCCAGTCGCGGAACGTCTCCGAGATCTTCGCGGGGGAGTATCCCGCGACCGTACGCAGCAGGTCGTAGGCCTCCGCGATGAGCTGCATGTCGGCGTACTCGATGCCGTTGTGCACCATCTTCACGAAGTGACCGGCGCCGTCCGGCCCGATGTGTGTGGTGCAGGGTGCGCCGTCCTGCGCCTTCGCCGCGATCTTCTGCAGCATCGGCCCCAGTGACTCGTACGATTCGGCGGAACCGCCCGGCATGATGCTCGGCCCGTTCAGCGCCCCCTCCTCACCGCCCGAGATGCCCGCGCCGACGAAGTGGATGCCGCGCTCGCGCAGGTCCTTCTCGCGGCGCCGGGTGTCCTCGAAGTGGGCGTTGCCGCCGTCGATGATCACATCGCCGTCGTCCAGCAACGCGGCGAACTCCTGGATCACCGCGTCCGTGGGCTCGCCCGCCTTCACCATGACGACCAGGCGCCGCGGCCGTTCCAGCGCGGCGACGAACTCCTCCGGGGTGTGCGCGGCCACGAAGGTTCCCTCGTCGCCGAACTCCTCCACCAGTGCGTCGGTCTTCGCGGCCGTGCGGTTGTGCACCGCGACCGTGTAGCCGTTGCGGGCGAAGTTGCGGGCCAGGTTGCGGCCCATCACCGCGAGTCCGGTGACGCCGATCTGCGCAGTGGCGCTCATCTGTCTGCTCCTGCTGTCTGTCGGGGAGGCGGGGGAGACCGGGCCGCCGGAGGCCTGGGGGCGGCGGCGGGCCCGAGGTGCTGCGCTGTCCAGTATGGATACGAGGACGGGGGACGGCCTGTTCAGCGCCGGGGCCGGACGGCTGACAGCCCGCCCCGGCACGGCGGGCGCCCGTACTCACGGCGGGCGCCCGTACTCTGTCGTGATGCCGGACCCCGACGCGCTGTCACGCGCCCTGGACGACGAGGGCACCCCACCGCTCAGGCCGCTCCCGCAGGACGCCGCGGACCTGCTGCGGGAGCTGTCCGCGCCACCGCGGCTCGCGGCGCACCTGCGTCTCGTCCACGATGTCGCCGTGCAGCTGGCCGACTGGGTGGTGCTCCACTGCCCCGGCCTGCCCTTCGACCGCGAGGCCGTGCTGTTCGGGGCGGCCACCCACGACGTGGGCAAGGTCCTGCACCCCGCCGAGCTCACCGGACCCGGGTCCGCGCACGAGGAGGCCGGGCGGGACCTCCTGCTGTCCCGCGGTTTCGCCCCGGCCCTGGCCCGCTTCGCCGGCACCCACGCCTCCTGGACCGACCCCGGTGCGGGTTTCGAGGACGTGCTCGTCAGTACCGCCGACAAGATCTGGAAGAACAAACGCGTCACCGCACTGGAGGACCTGGTCGTCACCCGTCTGGTCCGCGCGAGCGGCAGGGAGCGGTGGGAGGAGTTCCTCGCGCTCGACGAGATCCTCGGCAGGATCGGTGACGGGGCCGACCGGCGCCTCACCCACCAGGCGTCCTTCCCCGTATACGCCTGACGGCGCCACCCGCAGGGGATCGGCGTCGCCCGCCGGACAGGGGCCGGGCGCGACCGCACGTCAGGCCCGGCCCGGACGCCGCCGCACCGCCTTCCGCATCCGAACGCCAACCGGACGCACCCGGCCGTAGTTCACCAACTCTTGACACTCCCTCAGCGACGGCGCAACACTGACCACACTTCGGAGAGCGCTCTCCCGTCGGAACCCGGGCCCCGGCCCGGGCTCGATCGGAATTCGCTCCCGGCGCGCGGCCGCACCGGCACCAGGCCGGTACCGGCAGTACCGACACCTGATCCGCACCTGCACCATCCAGCACCACTCTTTCCCCGCGCCGCACACCCGATGGGTGCGGCGCAGAGCGGCATGGAGGTCCGCATGGAGACAAGACCGGCAAGACCCTCACCGGAACGACCCCGTCCGAGAGCGCGGCGCAGCACGAGGCTCGTATCGATCCTGGCGGGTGTGGCGTCCCTGGCCCTGGTGGCCATGGGATTCAACGCGATCACGGATGCCGGCCGCGCCGACGCGGCACCCCGCGCGGCGGAACGCCCCGCAGCGGCGACCCATGCGATGCAGGGCCACGTGATGGCCGCGGCCGCGCCGGTGGCCTTCGGGGACGACCCGGACGGCGACGGCTACATCCCCGCCGTCCCGCCGGTCACCGGCGTCCAGCCGTCCGCGGAACTGCCCCCGCACCGCTACTTCCACGAGTTCCAGGCGAACTGCTCGGTCAACCACACCGCCCCGGACGACCCGATCGTCTTCCCCGGTCAGGCCGGTAAGTCCCACAACCACACGTTCATGGGCAACGACACCACGAACGCCAACAGCACCACGGCGTCCCTCGGCGCGGGCGGCACCGCATGCAAGGCGCCCGGTGACCTGTCCGCGTACTGGATGCCGACCCTCTACAACGGCGACAAGGAGGTCCGCCCCGTCGGGCCGCAGACCATCTACTACAAGGCGGGAGTCACCGACTACACCAGCGTGCGGCCCTTCCCGAAGGGGCTGCGGTTCGTCGTCGGCAGTCCGATGCAGACGGCCGAGCAGTTCCGTGACCACCCGGGCATGGTCGAGGGCTGGGAGTGCCAGAACCAGTACCACAACGTCGACTTCCCGGCGTACTGCCCGACCGACCGCGATGTCCAGCTCAACATCCGTATGCAGGCCCCCAGTTGCTGGGACGGCCTGCACCTCGACACCCCCGACCACCAGGCACACATGGCCTATCCGAAGGCTCAGGGCGCCAACCAGAACGTCTGCCCGGCCTCCCACCCCGTCGCCCTGCCGATGATCGAGTTCAAGATGGCCTGGCCGGTCAACGGCGACATGTCGAAGGTGAGGCTGGCCAGCGGCACCGGTCACAGCTTCCACTACGACTTCTTCAACGCCTGGGACGACGCCACGCTCGACGCCCTGGTCGACCACTGCATCATCGGTGGCCTCCAGTGCGACGCCCGCGGCTACGACCAGACGAACGCGGACCGCGGCGCCGCGCTCGACGAGAACTACGAACTTCCCTGATCCAGATCCAGAATCCAGATCCAGAATCCAGAATCCAGATCCAGGATCCGGGTTCAGGATCCGGGTTCGGAGATCCAGATCCTGAACCCGGCCCTGACCGGACCGGACCGTGATTCGATCCTGGATCACCCCGGATCGCTCTTCTCGGTGGCCGCCTGACGTCCACCGAGGAGAGCGCTCTCCGTGCGCCTACGTGTCGTCCCCGGCCCGTCATCGCACCTCCTGACTGCCCGCGCCGTCCCACTCCCCGCTGTCGGCGCGGTGCACAAGCCCGCGGTGGTCACGGCCATCCGTGACCACCGCGGGCTGATGACCTGCGCAGCCGGGACGCACGCCCCCAGCGCTTCCGCCTGTGTATATTCGGGGAAAAGCTAAGGGGTCTAGGCAGCAGTACGTCGACGGGGGTGGGGATGGTTCGCGCGGGGCTCACGACCGACCGGGTCGTGGCGGCGGCGGCCGATCTGGCCGACTCGGCCGGCTTCGACAAGGTCACCATCTCCGCGCTGGCCCGCGGCTTCGGCGTCAAGGACGCCAGCCTGTACTCCCACGTGAAGAACCTGCAGGATCTCCGCACCCGGGTCGCGCTGCTGGCCGCGGGGGAGTTCATCGACCGGATCGAGGCGGCGGTGGCCGGCCGGGCCGGGAAGGACGCGCTGATCGCGTTCGCCGACGCCTACCGGTCCTTCGCGCTGGCGTGCCCGGGCCGGTACGAGGCGACACGGATGCGGGTCGACCCCGCCGTCGTCGCCGAAGCCCCCGCGTACCACCGCACCATCGAGACCACCTCGTCGATGCTGCGTGCCTACGGCCTGACGGAACCGGATCTCACGGACGCGGTACGGCTGCTGCGCAGCACCTTCCACGGATTCACCGCCCTGGAGGCCGACGGCGGATTCGGTGCGCCGCGGGCCGTGCAGACGTCCTGGGAGCGTGCGGTCGAGGCCCTGCACTTCCTGCTGGTGAACTGGCCGTCGGCGACCGGCGGGGCCGGACGCCGACCGTGAGGCCGTCCCGTGACCGTCGTGCGTCATGCCGGTTCGACGGGCAGCCACAGTTCGCAGGTCGCGGTGGTGAAGTCGTCCGCCCGTTCGAGGACCGCGACGATCGAGGGCCCTGACCGCAGGCGCCAGGGGTTGGAGGGGAACCACTCGGTCGCGGTCGCGGCCCAGGTCGTCTGCAGGGCCTGCGGATGAGGCCCGGTGGTGCGGAAGACCGCCCACCGGCCGGCCGGTACCTCGATGGCGTCCAGGTCGTCGGGGGCCGACGTGTCCCGTGAGACGGCGACCCCGTGCAGGTAGGTCAGTTCGCTCCCCTCCGTTCCGTCGGGGTCGACTTCGTCGCTGACCTGCAGCAGGCCCGCCGGTTCGGTGTCGCCGAGGGCCTTCAGCCGGGGGTGTTCCTCCGGAGGCAGTGACGTGATGTGCTGCTGGATGTGCGGGTTGACGCCCCGGTGGATGAGCGGAACCCGGGCTGCGTGCCCGATCAGGCGGAACGCGGGGCGTTCGACGAGGCGGGTGTCCATGGGGATGCTCCCTTCGACGGTCAGGCGGATCCTGATCCGTGGTTGTGTGCGCAGAGGACCTCCGTCGCGGCGCACGTCACGGGGCCCGGCGCCGTGGACCGAGCGGAACGCGCGCCCGAACGCCTCGGTCGAGCCGTATCCGTGCCGGACAGCGATGCCCAGCAGGTCGTCCTCGCCGCGGATCACGTCGGCTGCGGCGACGGTCATGCGGCGTCGGCGTACGTACTCCGACAGCGGCATACCGGCCAGTGACGAGAACATCCGGCGCAGGTGGTACTCGGTCGTGCCGAGTTCCCTGGCCAGCCGGCCGACGTCGAGCTCCTCGGTGAGGTGTTCCTCGACGAGACCGACAAGCTGGTTGAGTACCGAGATCACGAGGTCTCCTTTCGACGCCAACCCTGCCGTAAGGACGCCGGCCGCACCCGACCGATGCGGTTCGATCCGGTCAGGTGCCTTCTCGGCGGGTGACGGAGGCGGCAAGGAGTCGCTGGTCCACCCGTTGCCCGGGCAGCGCGAAACCTCCGGCGGCGGCGGTCGTCCGCCGCGGCCGGAGGTCGCTGGGGTGGTTCGCGTCAGGAGCCGGGGGTCAGGCGGCCTTGCGCGAGCGGCCCGCGGTCGCTTCCGCGATCAGCTCGGCGTAGCGCCGGCCACTGCTCTTGACGGTGCGGCGCTGCGTCGCGTAATCGACGTGGACCAGGCCGAACCGCTTGTCGTAGCCGTACGCCCACTCGAAGTTGTCCAGCAGGGACCAGGCGAAGTACCCGGCGAGCGGGGCGCCCTTGCGGACGGCGCGGGCGCAGGCGGCCAGGTGCTCCTCCAGGTACTGGGTGCGCTCCGGGTCGTGCACCGAACCGTCGGCGAGGACGACGTCCTGGTAGGCCGAGCCGTTCTCGGTGACGTACAGGCGCTGGACGCCGTACTCCTCGGTCAGGCGGAGCAGGAGCTGCTCCAGGCCCGCGGCGTGGACCTCCCAGTCCATGTGGGTGTGGCGGGAGCCGGGGAGGTAGACCTGCTTGGCGTGCGGGACGGGTCCGGTCGCGTCGGCGGTGACGACCTGGCGGAAGTAGTAGTTCACGCCCATCCAGTCGAGCGGCGCGGAGATGAGCTCCATGTCGCCGTCCTGGACCGGGAGCTCGACTCCGTACAGATCGACCATGTCCTGCGGGTAGCCGCGTCCCAGGATCGGGTCGAGCCACCAGCGGTTGATGTGCCCGTCGCCGCGCACGGCGGCTTCCCGGTCGGCCTCGCGGTCGGTGGCGGCCTCCACCGGGCTGAGGTTGTTGACGATGCCGACGCGGGCGTCCGGGGACGCGGCCCGGATCGCCTGAACGGCGAGCCCGTGGCCGAGGTGCAGGTGGTACGAGGCGCGGACGGCGGCGGTCAGGTCGGTGAGACCCGGCGCCATCGTGCCCTCGAGATGACCGATCCACGCCGAGCAGAGCGGTTCGTTGAGCGTCGCCCAGTCCTTCACGCGGTCACCGAGGCGGTCCACGACGACCGAGGTGTACGCGGCGAAGTGCTCGGCGGTCTCCCGGACCGTCCAGCCGCCGCGGTCCTGGAGTGCCTGCGGCAGGTCCCAGTGGTAGAGCGTGGCGAACGGGGTGATGCCGGCGTCGAGGAGGCCGTCCACCAGCCGGTCGTAGAAGTCGAGACCGGCTCCGTTGACCGGCCCGTCGCCGCCCGGCACGATCCGCGGCCAGGCGAGCGAGAAGCGGTACGCGCCCGCCCCCACCTCCTTGATCAGGGAGATGTCCTGCGGGACCCGGTGGTAGTGGTCGCAGGCCACGTCGCCGGTGTCGCCGCCGGCCACCTTGCCGGGGGTGTGGGAGAAGGTGTCCCAGATGGAGGGGGCGCGGCCGTCCTCGGCCACGGCTCCCTCGATCTGGTACGCGGCTGTGGCGACGCCCCAGGTGAAGTCGGCCGGGAGGGCGCTGAGGTCGTTCACTGACTTCCTTTCCGAAGTGGTCACTTGACGGCTCCAGCGGTGAGGCCGGCGACGAGGTAGCGCTGGAGGAGCAGGAATCCGGCGACGATCGGCACGCTGACGACGAGCGAGGCGGCCATGACCTGGTTCCAGTAGACGTCGTTCTGCGTGGCGTAGCCCTGCAGACCGACGGCCAGCGTGCGGGTGGTGTCGTTGGTCATGACGGAGGCGAAGAGGACCTCGCCCCAGGCCGTCATGAACGCGTAGACGGCGACGGCGACGATGCCGGGCACCGCGGCCGGCACGACGACCCGGAACAGGGCGCCGAGCGGTCCGCAGCCGTCGACGAGCGCGGCCTCGTCCAGATCCCTCGGGATCGAGTCGAAGTACCCGATGAGCATCCAGATGGAGAACGGCAGCGAGAACGTCAGATACGTGAGGATCAGTCCGCCGCGCGAGCCGTACAGGGCGATACCGGTGCTGTTCCCGATGTTGACGAAGATGAGGAACAGCGGGAGCAGGAAGAGGATGCCCGGGAACATCTGGGTGGAGAGCACCGTGACGGTGAAGACGCGCTTGCCGCGGAACTTGTAGCGGCTCACGGCGTAGGCCGAGAACACCGCGATGATCACCGAGAGAACCGTTGCGGTGCCCGCCACGACCAGCGAGTTGACGAAGTACCGGGCGAGCGGGACGGTGTCCCAGATGTCGAAGTACGGCTTGACGGTCAGCCCGGACGGGATCCAGTGGAACTTCCCCGACACGTCCTGGAGCGGCTTGAGCGAGCTGCTGACCATCACGTAGACGGGCAGCAGCGCGAAGGCCGCCAGGAAGGTCAGGATGACGCGGCGGGTCCAGAGGAAGGACTGCGGCGCGGCCATCGGCGACCGGGAACGCGATCTCGATTTCGCCGCTCTCGACAGTGCGGCCGGCTGGGCATGGCTAGGCATCTGCACCCTTCCTTCCGCGCGAGGTGATGAGCAGGTAGACGGCCGTCACGACGAGCAGGAACAGCAGCAGGAGCACGGACATCGCGGATCCGGTGCCGAAGTTCCAGGTGACGAACGACGACTGGTAGATGTGGATCGAGATGAGGTCCGCGTTCTCGGGCGCCGCCTTCCCGAACAGGACGTACGGGGTGTTGAAGTCGTTGAACGTCCACAGGAACAGGACGAGCACGAGGACCTGGTTGACCGGGCGCAGCGCCGGCAGCGTGATCTTGCGGATCTGCTGCCAGATGCCGGCGCCGTCGATGGCGGAGGCCTCGTACAGCTCGCGCGGGATGTTCTGCAGACCCGCCATCACGATGAGGAAGGCGAACGGCCAGCCCTTCCAGACCGAGACGACGATCAGCGCGTAGATGCTGTTGTCGCCGATCAGCCAGAACGACGGCTGGTCGGTGATGCCCAGCTGGTCGTGGAGTACGTGGTTGACCAGGCCGTTGTCCCGCTGGAACATGAACGCCCAGGTGATGACTGCCGCGTAGACCGGCAGGGCGTACGGGACGAGGAAGATCGCCCGCAGGAAGCCGCGGCCGCGGAAGTTCTCCTGCAGCATGATCGCCGCCGCGACACCGAACAGCCACGCCAGGCCGACGGCGAAGAACGTGAAGACGCAGGTGACGAAGAACGAGTGGAGCAGTGCCTCGCCGATCGGGGCGTTGACGTCGACGGCGATGCGGTAGTTGTCGAAGCCGGACCAGGGCGCCCCGCCCCAGTTGTTGATGTAGAACTGCGTGAGCTGGCGGAAGCTCATCACGATCCCGATGATCATCGGGATCACATGGACGAGGAGTTCGAGGAGCACGGCCGGCAGGAGCAGGAGATAGGGCAGTCCGCCCTGGCGGATCCGGTCGGGGATGCGCGGCAGTCTCCTGCGCGCACCCCCGGTGCCCCGGCTCGTCACCCTGTCCGACTTTTCCGTTCGGCTGTCGGTGGTCACGGTGGCGGTCATGAGGAGTGCCTTACTGCTGCATCGTCTGCTGGGCCTTTTCGAGGCGCGCCTTGACGGATTCGGTGGTCACGGGGCGTCCGGCTGCGGCGTCGGCCCACAGCTCCTTGACCGCGGTGCCGACGGCGGTCTCGAACTGCGACTCGTTGGGCACCTGCGGCAGCGGGGCCGCGCTCTTGGCCAGCGTGTCGCGCAGGACCGCGAGGTCGGGCGCCGAGAAGGCGGCGTCGGCCTGGGCGGTCTTGACCGGCGGGATGGACCCGTAGGTCTTGTTGAGCAGCTTCTGCTCGGCGTCGCTCGTCATGAACTTCACGAACTTCTTGGCGCCGTCGATGTTCTTGGTGTTCTTGAACACCGCCATGTTGATGCCGGCGACCATGGAGTTGATGTTCTTGCCCTGGCCGGGGGTGCCGGACGCGACGGGCACGGGGGCCGCGCCCCAGTCCTCGGGCTTCATGCCCTGGGAGGCGAAGGTCGAGGCGGCGGCCTGCCACAGCACCATCGCGGTCTTGCCCTTGGCGAAGTCCGTCAGGGACTGGTTCTGGGCGTACTCGGCGTTGCCCGGCGCGATGATCTTGTCCTTGGCCATGAAGTCGATGTACTGCTTCACGGCGGCGACGGCACCGTCGGAGGTGAACGTCGCCTTGCCGGCGGCGTCGAAGAAGTCCGAGCCGTGCTGCTGGCCCAGGACGAAGGTCTGGTGGATGTTGTTGGAGAGGTTGGCGCCCTCGGCGCCCAGGCCCCACTTGCCGTCCTTGGAGAGCTTCTTGCCGTCCTCGACCAGCTCGTCCCAGGTGGCCGGGGGCTTGCTGATGCCGGCCTCGGCGAAGCTCTTCTTGTTGTAGTACAGGGCGTACGCGAGCGAGTACAGCGGCACCGCGGAGGGGTCCTTGCCCTCCGCGCCGGCCGAGGCGACCGCCGAGTCGACGAAGCGGTCCCGGCCGCCGATCGCGTCGAAGTTCGCCTTGTCCCAGGGCAGGAGCGCGCCCGTCGCCTGGAGCGAGGCCGACCAGGTGTTGCCGATGTTCAGGACGTCCGGGCCCTGACCGGACGTGGTGGCCGCGAGGATCCGGTTGAGCAGGTCGGCCCAGGGGACGACCTCCAGCTTGACCTTGATGCCGGTCTGCTCCTCGAACTTCTTCAGCTCGGGGGTCAGGATCTTCTTGTCGGCCTCGATGCTGGGGCCCTGGTTGGACGCCCAGTACGTGAGGGTCTTGGGCGAATCGTTGCTGCCGCCGCCCGAGGACGTACCGCCTCCGCAGCCGGTGACTCCGGCGGCGATGGAGATCGCGAGGGTGGCGGCTGCTGCGGCTCTGATGTTGCGCATGAGGGATGGCCCCTTTCCGGGGACGAAGGTCGTGTTCGAGAACCGAACGACCTTCAGGGCTTAATTTATGACGTGATTTAAGAGGTGAGAGAAGGTCGCGTCAAGTCCCGCGGTCGCGGTATGTTGCGGGAAGGGAAGGAGCCACATGGCTGAGCGCAACAGACGGACCGTGCGTGACCTGCGACGGGGCAACCGGGCGAGGGTATTGCAACGGTTGTATTTCGACGGCCCGCTGAGCCGCCAGGAGCTCGGTCCCGCGACGGGGCTGAGTTCAGGTTCCATCAGCAACGTCGTCGCGGAACTCGCCGCGGAGGGCCTCCTGGAGGAGGCCGGCGTCGTCGACTCCGACGGCGGCCGTCCCCGCACGCTGCTGCGCGTCGCCCCCGGGGGCGGCCTCCTGATCGGCATCGACATCGGCGAGACCCGGATCAGGGTGGAGCTCTTCGACCTCGCCCTCACCGAACTGGCCCGCACCGAACGCCTGCTGGCCCAGCACGGCTACGATGTCGACCGCATCGTCGGCCACGTCCGCAGCGGGGTCGCCGACGTCCTGCGCGACGCCGGCGCCGACCCGCGCGCGCTGCTGGGCATCGGGATCGGCGTTCCGGGCATCATCGAGCGCGACGCGCCGGACGGTGCGGTCGGCGACGTGGGGTCCGTCGTCCACGGCCAGACGATCGACTGGAGCGCCGTCCCCTTCGAGCGGCTGCTCCGCGACGCGGTCCGGGTCCCGCCGGAGGTCCCCTTCTTCATCGACAACGGCGCCAAGACGCTCGGGCAGGCCGAGATGTGGTTCGGCGGCGGACGGGGCGCGGGGGTCTCGGCCGTGGCCCTCATCGGCTCCGGCGTCGGCGCGTGCGTCAACCACGGCGACCTGCTCGACGAGGACCGCAGCAGCATGGCCCTCGAATGGGGCCACACCACCGTGCAACTGCGCGGCCGCCGCTGCCGGTGCGGCTCGATCGGCTGCCTCGAGGCGTACGCGGGCGCAGAGGCGATGCGGGAGCGCTGGCACGAGGCGGGCGGCCCGCTGCCCGCCGACGCCGACGACGAGACCGCCCTCGCCGCCCTGCTGGCCGCCGCCTACCCCGGTCCGGGAGGCGATCCCGACCCGGTGGCCGTCTCCCTGCTCGACGAGACGGCCGAATGCCTGGGCGCGGCGCTGGGCGACCTGATCAACCTCTTCCTGCCCGAGCGCATCCTGCTCGGCGGCTGGGCGGGCCTGCTGATCGGCCCGCACCTGCTGCCCGACATCCGCCGCTACGCGCAGGAGTACGCGCTCCGGCACGCCGCGGCCCGCACGGCGATCGAGATGGGCCGTCTGGGACCCGACGCGGTCACGGTCGGCGCCGCGACACTGCCCCTCTCCGACTTCCTGGCGAGAGGCGGCACCCGTCCGTCCCCCGAGCCCCGGACCACCCCTCCGGCACCGGGTTTCCGGACCGCCGCGGACGCGGTACGGAGCAGGGAGAGCCCACGGTCGACGTCGGGCGCCACGGGGTGAGGCGAGGGGCGGGGGAGGGCCTGATCCCTTCCGCCGCGGCGGGGCAGCACGACACCCGGGGCGGCGGCCGATGCCAGGTCCGAGCCGTACTCCGTCCGGCGACGGGCTACGCCGAGTCGCGTACCACCAGCGCGGGTTCGAAGATCACCGACGTCGCCGCCCCGTCCGGCTTCGACAGCCGGTCGATCAGCAGCCGGGCCATCTCGGCGGCCATCGCCTCCACCGGCTGGCGGATCGTGGTCAGGGGCGGGCGGCAGGCGGATGCCGCGCTGCTGTCGTCGAAGCCGATCACCGCGACGTCCTCGGGCACCCGCTTGCCGTGTTCGCGCAGGACATGGCAGGCGCCCATCGCCATCAGGTCGTTGGCGGCGAACACCGCGTCCAGATCGGGGTGCTCCACCAGCAGCCGCTCCATCGCCGCCTCGCCGCTCTCCTGGGTGAACTGCCCCTCGGCGATCGGGATGTACGGATGCCCGCTGCGCGCCATCGTGTCGCGGAAGCCGGCCAGCCGCTCCTGCCCGGCCGGCACGTCGAGGGGGCCGGCGATGGTCGCGATGCGGCGGCAGCCCCGCGCCAGCAGGTGTTCGGCGGCCAGCCGGGCACCGTCCTGGTGGGCGAGGTCGACATAGCTGATCCGGACCGGCCTGGCGGGCCGGGCGTACAGCACCGCGGGCAGGCCCGCGTCCGTGAGCAGACCGGGCAGCGGGTCCTCCGCGTGGGTCGAGACGACCAGCGCCCCGTCCGCGCTGCCCTGGCGCAGGAACGAGACCACGTCCTCGCGCGCCCGTGAGGTCTCGGCGAACATCAGCACCGGGTGCATCCCGCGCGGCCTGAGGTAGTTGACCACCCCGGTCACCACCCGGCCGAAGAACGGGTCGGCGAAGACCTGCGCGGTGAAGGACGAGCCGTTCTCGGGGTCGGCCGGGTCCGCGGCCTGCCCGACGGCGGCCGGTTCCGGCTCCACACCCGCACCGGACACCACCAGGGCGATGGCGTCGGTGCGCCGGGTCACCAGCGAGCGGGCCGCGCGGTTGGGCGCGTACCCGGTGAGGGCGACCGCCCGGCGCACGGCCTCCTGGATCACCGGGTCGACATTCCGTACGCCGTTGATCACCCGGGAGACGGTGGCGCGGGAGACACCGGCCGCCCTCGCCACGTCCTCAAGGGTGGGTGTTCCGGCCGAGCGCAGATCATCCGTCATGAGCGCATTTATAGCATCAGCGGAGAGCGCTCTCCATCGCGATCCGAACCGTTACCGGAGCCCGTACCGGCCGGGGTGTGCGCCGGGACGGCGGTCAGGGAGGCGGTCAGCGGCAGATCGCCCGCCGAACGGCCGCTCAGCAGCGTGAAGCCGCCCGCCTCCGTGTCCCACCCGTGGCGCGCGACCGACCAGTGCGCGAGGGCCCGCCCCGACACCCGGACCACCGCGACCACGCTCTCGCCGGGATCCGCCTCGACCGCCGCGTACCCGATCAGGCGCAGGGCCGGCCGCTCGACCGCCGACCCGCTCCTGGTCACGTACACCTGGACCACTTCGCGGCCGCGCCGCCGTCCCGTGTTGCGGACCCGTACGCGTACGTCGAAGGCGTCCCCGGCCCGGACCGTGTCCGGGGCGGTCAGCGTCCCGTACTCCCAGTCCGTGTAGCCGAGGCCGTGCCCGAACCAGTAAGCGGGCGAGGCCCCGGACCGCAGCCAGGCCGCGTAGCCGATGTGCGGGCCCTCCTCGTAGTGCAGCCGCCCGTCGGGCGCGGGGGTGGTGCCGAGCACCGGTACGTCGTCCTGGGCGGCGCCCCAGGTGGTCGGCAGCCGGCCACCCGGCTCGGCCCGCCCGAACAGGACGTCCGCCAGCCCGTCCCCGGCCTCCTGGCCAGGGAACCAGGTGAGCAGCAGCGCGGGTACCCGGGTGTGCCAGGGCAGGGCGACCGGGCCGCCCGAGTTCACCACGACCACCGTGCGCGGATTGGCCCGCGCCACGGCCCGTACCAGCGCGTCCTGGCCCTCCGGCAGGGCGAGGCTCTCCCGGTCGTGCCCCTCCGACTCGCTCTCCTCCGTCGTGCCCACGACCACCACCGCGACATCGGCCGCCCGCGCGGCGGCCACCGCCCGGGCGAGCGCCGACGCCGCGTCCCCGGCCGGCGGCGCGGCGGCCAGCACCGTCGCCACACCCGTCCCGGGGTCGAGCGAGCGCCGTGCCACCACCTCCACCTCCTCGCCCGCGGCCAGTTCGGCCCGCACGGAGCGCAGGGGTGGGGCGACATGGACCCGGGTCGGATCGTCGCTGTCCAGCGGGAACCTTCCGGAGAGCAGCTCCCTTCCGTCCACGGTCAGTGAGAGGCTGCCCCAGCCGCCCATCGCCCAGGTCCACACGCCGCCGTCTGCGGGCCGGAACAGGGCGCGGATCTCCACGGCGGCAGCGTCGGCGAGCACGACCGAGGGCTCCACGATCCGTCCGGACAGCCGGTGCTCGGCGTGGAGTTCCTCCCCGTCGGCGTCCAGCAGCCGGACGAGCACGCCCGGTTCGCCGGTCCGCGGATCGCGCGAGTGGTCCAGGGCGAGGGGGAGCGGACGGTCGGACGGCGGCAGGCCCGGGTGGTACGTCACCGTCGCCGCTCCTTCGAGCGCCGCCTCGATCCCGGCCAGCGGTGTCACCACCGCGTCGGGGAACACCTCCGCGCTGCCCCCGCCCTGGATGCGAACCGCCGTGGCGTGCGGACCGATGACCGCGACCGAACGCAGACCCGCGCGGTCCAGCGGCAGCAGACCCCCCTCGTTGCGGAGCAGTACCGAGCCCGCCGTGACGGCCCGGCGCAGCAGCGCCCGCTGTGCCCCGGGCGCCACCACCGGCCGCCACACCGGACCGGGCGCGCCGAGCGCGCCCACCTGCCCGGCGAGCCGGAGCAGCCGCCGCACCTTGTCGTCGACCGCGCCCGGGGACACCAGGCCCTGTTCCAGTGCGGCGAGCAGACCGGCCGCCCACGGGCTGTCGGGTCCCGGCATCGCCAGGTCCTGCGCGGAGCGCGCGGTGTCCAGAAGGGTGCGCAGCCCGCCCCAGTCGGAGACCACGGGCCCCTCGAAGCCCCACTCCTCCTTCAGCGGGTCCGCCAGCAGCGGGGAGGCCGACATGGTGACGCCTCCGACCTTGTTGTACGCGGACATGACCGCCCACACGCCGGCCTCCACCGCGGCCTCGAACGGGGCGAGATAGAGCTCGTGGAGCGTCTGTTCGTCCATGCGGACATCGACATTCAGCCGGTCCGTCTCGGCGTCGTTGGCGACGAAGTGCTTGGCGGTGGCGGCGACCCCGCCGGACTGGATGCCCTTGATCAGCGCGGCACCGGTCCGCCCGGTGAGGAGCGGGTCCTCGGAGAAGCACTCGAAGTGCCGGCCGCCCAGCGGGGACCGGTGCAGATTCAGCGTGGGGGCGAGAAGCACGTCCACTCCCTTGCGCCGGGCCTCCGCCGCGAGCAGCGCACCGAGATCCGTGAGCAGGCGCTCGTCCCAGGACGCGGCCAGCGCGGTCGGGGACGGCAGGACCAGCGAGGTCTGCCGCTCGTCCCAGGTCTCGCCGCGTACCCCGGCGGGTCCGTCGGAGAGGGTGAGGGGGCGCAGTGCGACGGCCGGTTCGGCGTGTGTGCGCCAGGTGCTCGCGCCGGTCAGCAGACGTACCTTCTGCGCCGCGTCGAGCTTCTCCAGCAGCGGATCGATCTCTTCGTCCGTCATGGCGGCCCTGCCCCTTCACCCCCGCTCCCCACCGATCGGAGAGCGCTCTCCCGGTCTGTCGCGCCCAGCGTCGCTGGCCGACGGCGACCGTGTCAATGGGGGACCGCCGCGGGCGGGGGTGTCCGGAGCCCCGTGCGCGGCCGTGGCCGGAACTCGCTGTGCTCTTGTCATCACCCGCTGTCTGCACATAAGTTGACCGCTTGCGACGTGTCCTACTGCCTGTGGGGGAGCCAATTCATGGCCGCGAACGGACGGCACCGCAGATACCAGCCGAGCCGCATCAACCGTGCCTCGCTGACGGTCACGGCGGGTGGTGCGGGCCTTGCGCTCCCGCTGATCACCGCCGCATCGGCCGGCGCGGCGTCAGGTGATGTGTGGGACAAGGTCGCCGCGTGCGAATCCACCAGCAACTGGCACATCAACACCGGCAACGGCTACTTCGGCGGCCTGCAGTTCACCCGGTCGACCTGGGCGGCGTACGGCGGCACGGCCTATGCGTCGCGCGCGGACCTGGCCAGCAGGGACCAGCAGATCGCCATCGCGGAGAAGGTCCTCGACGGGCAGGGGCCGGGCGCCTGGCCGGTCTGCTCCGGCAAGGCGGGCCTCACGCGCGGCGGCGGCACCCCCGACATCAGCCCGCAGACCGAGCGGACTCGGCCCGTGACGCCGAAGAGGGCCGAGGTGAAGCGGACCTCGGCGCCCGCCACCCCGACCACGGTGCCGGGCAAGCGTGACGCGTACACCGTGGCGCGCGGCGACTCGCTCTCCGGGATCGCGGCCGACCGGCACCTCGAAGGCGGCTGGCAGCGGCTCTACTCGGCGAACCGCAAGGTCGTCGGCGACGACCCGGACCTGATCTTCCCGGGCCAGCGGCTGAGCCTCGACCTGACCGGGGCCCCGCGCACCATCGCCGGCACCGCGCCGAAGACGGACACCGCGCCCCGGGCCAGGCCGAAGGAATCGGCCGCGCCCAAGAAGCAGGCGCAGCCGGAGCACAAGGAGTCGGCCGAGCGGCAGAAGCAGCAGGCGGCCGAGCAGAAGCAGCGGACACAGCCCAAGCGGACGGCACCGCCCAAGCCGGCCGCACAGCCCAAGCAGACACAGCAGGCGAGACCGAAGCCGAAGCCGAAGAAGACCGAGAGCCACAAGACCGAGCGGGCGGAGAAGCACTCCGGGCTCACCGCCCCCGTGGCGGCGCGCACCGGGACCCCGTACCACCAGGCGGGTTCCTGGTCGAGCGGCTATCACACGGGCGTCGACTTCCCGGTGCCCACCGGCACTTCGGTGAAGGCGGTGGCGCCCGGCACCGTGGTCTCGGCGGGCTGGGCGGGGGCGTACGGCTACCAGATCGTCATCCGGCACGGCGACGGCAAGTACAGCCAGTACGCGCACCTGTCGTCGCTCCTCGTGCGTTCGGGGCAGCACGTGGGCGGGGGGCAGCGCATCGCCCGCTCCGGCTCCACCGGCAACGTCACGGGCCCGCACCTGCACTTCGAGGTCCGCACGGGCCCCGGCTACGGTTCCGACATCGACCCGCTGGCCTACCTCCGGGCGGGCGGCGTCAGGGTCTGAACGCCGGGCCGGTCACCGGCCTCGACGGCAGAAGCGGTGGACGCCGCGGACGACCCGGCCTTTCGCGCGCCGGCCGGCCGGGCGTCCGGTCCGAACTCGACCTGACCCACCCGGCGCTCCAGCGGCATCCGCACGGGCAACGGCAGTGGCGCCGGATACGTCTCCACGGCCGTCGCCGACGGCATCGGTCCCACGCGCTCGGGAAAGGTCACCACGGTCGGCGTCGTCGACCTGGCCGGCTGCGGCAGCGCGCCGCCCACCGCGTCCGCCGGCGCGAGCACCCGGTCCGCCGCGGTGCCCGCCTGGTCCGGCGAGCCGGCGGGCCCGCCGAAATCCCCGTCGCCCTCACCCGGATCACCTGCGGACGAGGACGCCGCCGACTGCGCGGCCACACCGGCTCCCGAGGCAGTGCGCCCCTGCGCCGGGGGATCGGTGGCGTCCGGAACCGGGTCCGCCTCCGCTTGCGGCCGCGTGGCGTCGTCTGCCGTACCCCGGTCCTCGCGGTGCTCCGCCCCCATCCGCTCCGTGGTGAGCATGATCAGGCCACCGGCCGCGACGGCACCGCAGAGCAGGGCGAGCAGCGTGCCCAGGGTGCCGTGCCGGAACTGCTCACCGAACAGTGTGATGCCGACCGCGGCCGCCACCACCGGGTTCACCACGGTCACCGTGGCGAGCGGGGCGGTCAGGCCCGCGCCCCGGTACGCGGCCTGGGAGAGCAGCAGCCCGGACGCCGCGAGCGCCGCGATCACCAGCAGCGTCGGCAGGCCCGCGCCGACCGAGCCCGAGGTCCATTCCATGGCCACGGTCTTCGTGTACACCGACGCGATACCGAAGGCGACGCCCGCCGCCCCGGCCAGGACCACACTGCGCATCACCGGCCGGCGCATGGCCTTCGCGAGCAGGATGAGCGCGGCCACCGCACCGAACGTCACGACGGCGAGCATCAGCTGCTGCGGACCGCCCAGGCCGTGCGCGTCGGAACCTCCGGTCAGGGCCAGCAGCCCCGCCAGACCCACGGTCGCCATGATCGCGCCGCGCCAGGCGGTCGCTCCCGCCTTGCGGCGGACGAAGACAGCGGCCATCGGCAGGGCGAAGACGATGGTCAGGGCGCCCAGCGGCTGCACGAGACTCAGCGGACCGTAGGCCAGGGCCACCACGTGGAGCACGGCGCCCACGCCGTTCAGCGCGACCGCGGCCCACCAGACCCGGTCGCGCAGCGGTGCGAGTGAGCGGCCGTCGGAGGCCGTGGCCACGCGCTCCTGGACGATCGCCCCGGCCGCGTAGGCGACCGCGGAGACCAGTGACAGCAGCACGGACAACGCGAGGGAACTCATGTACACCACGATCTCCCTTCAAAGCCGCCGCGTCGTCGTCCCTGAGACGGCGATTCGACGTACTGCTTTGGTAGTACGGGAGTGGTCCCGGTGTCCTCCTCCCGACGGTAGTCCTCCCTGTGGCCGACGTCAGAACGATCATCCCGCACGGGTACGGTGAACCGCGAGCCGCGGCACCGCGGGTATGCGGGACGTCACACCAGGTGGCCGGGCGGAGGGGGAGTGAACCGGCGATGAGCGAGGACGAGGAGGTCTCCCCGGGCGGGTTCTTCACGTTGCGGTCGGGGCCGGTGCCGGGCGACGGGCACCTGCCGCTGGCACGGCTGTACGCGGGGGAGGACGCACCGCTCACGGCCCGCATCGACACCGTCGCCGAACGCCTCGGGACGTCCGAACGGCGCGTCGCCGCGTCCGTCGCGCAGCTGGGGCTCGCCGCGCGGCTCTGGTCCGTCGCGCTGGGACCTGCGGCCGTGACGGGCGGCTTTCCCGCCGTGCGGGCCGACAGCCTGTACTGGGACCCCCGTGCGGCCGCCCCCGACGACCTGTGGCCGGCCTCCGTCGAGACCCTTCAGGGCTCCGCCGCCCGGATCCGGGAGGTCGTGCAGTACGGCCACCTCGAACCGCTCGGCGCGGCGATCCGGCGGGACACCCCGGTCCCGGTCCGGCTGCTGTGGGGCAACGCCGGATCCGCACTGGCGGGAGCGGTGCGCCAACTGATCGTGTGGGCAAGGGCCCACGGCCGTGCGGACGTCGCCGCGCGCACCCGCGCCCTGGCCGCGGAGCTCTTCGACCACCCGGACCTGCGCGACACGGGGGCGCCGCACGGACCGGCCTTCCGGCGGAACACCTGCTGCCTCTACTACCGTCTGCCGGGCGGCGGACTGTGCGGTGACTGCGTCTTCGACGAGGCCCCGCGCAGGCTGCCCGGGCGCTCCGACGGAGGTTGAGGGCGGCCGAACAGGTTGCGAAGTCGACGGAGAGCGGAGCGCCGCGCATGGTTCTGGATCTCGTCGTCATCGGGGTGGCCATCAATCTGGGTCCCCTGCACAACAGCGCGTTCATCCTGCTGCTCTCCGCGCCCCGTGGAGTGCGCAAGGGGCTGGCGTTCATCCTGGCCTGGCTCGGCTGTCTGGTCCTGGTCCTCGCCGCGGTGATCCTGCTGACCGGTGGCAAGCCGCCCGCACCCAGGAGCGCCCCCTCCACCCTCGCCCTGGCGCTCAAACTCCTGCTGGGCCTCGGCATGGTGGCGTACGCGGAGCTGAAACGGCGCCGGCGCAACCGGCCGCGCCGGACGCCCAAGTGGCTGGCGCGGCTTGACAGCGTCTCCGGGTGGACCGCCGCCGGACTGGGCGTCATCCTGCAGCCCTGGGGCCTGGTCGCGGCGGGCGCAGCCACCGTCGTCCAGGCGCACCTGACCTCCCTCGCCTCGTACGTGGCGCTGCTGGTCTTCTGTCTGCTGGCCACCTGCGGCCTGCTGGCGATGGAGCTCTACGCGACCTTCCGGCCCGCACGGGCGCGGTCGGAACTCGCCGCGCTGCGCGAGTGGATGGAGAGCCACCAGGACCAGGTGATCGTGACGTTGTCCCTGCTGGCCGGATTCTGGCTCGTCGCCAAGAGCCTCTACCAGCTCGTCTGACCCACCGTCTGGCCCGCTGCCTTTGCGCGGAGTTCCCGGGCACGCCTAAAGGCGGTGTGGCGATCCGCTCCACACCGTCCTGTCCAGGGCTCTGACCTGGGCTCTTCCGGCTCTCCTCCGCCCCGCACCGGGGCTTGTCATGGACCTGGACAGCGCCGCGTCCGGCGTGTTGTCATGCCAACTGCCATTCCTTCCAACGTTGTACATCGTGTGGCAGCGAGCCGCCACCCTTCCTCACCAAGGAGGATCCGTGCGCATCGACAAGAGACTGATTCTGTTCCTGGCAGCCGTCGTGGGGGCTGCCGGCCTGTCCGCCGTACCAGCCGCATCGGCGGCCGGAACGGACCCCGGGGACGCTCCCGAGGTGCAGGGGCTGAAGGGGGAGTACTACACCCAGTCCGCCCCCGGTGCCTTCGACTTCGGGGAGCTCAAGGCCACCGGATTCGACCCCTCCATCGACTTCCCGACCCTGGAGTCGCGGCTGACGTCGGCCACCGGGCAGGCCGACGACGCCAGCATCCGGTGGACCGGGAAGATCGTGCCGGAGAAGACCGGGAGCCATACGTTCTCGATGACCGGGGACAACGGCTTCCGGCTCTGGATCGACGGAAAGCCGGTCATCGACCACTGGGTCGACGACTGGGAGAAGGAACAGACCTCCCAGCCGGTCGAGTTGACCGCCGGGAAGGCCTACGACTTCAAGGTGGAGTACTTCGAGCACGAGGGAGGCTCCAACCTCCATCTCAAGTGGACCGAACCGGGCGGCACCAAGGTGCCCGTACCGCAGTCCGCCTTCCGGCTGCCGGACGACTTCGCGTACGACGGGGCCATCGGCGCCACCGTGCTCGCCGACGGCCGCACCCTCAAGCTCGACTTCGCCCAGAAGCTGGGCACGCTTCCGGCCGGTCTGGTGAACCACCTCGACGCCGTGATCGGCGGCGCGGAGTGGCCGCTCGGGGCGGTCAGGGCCGACCCCGCCGACCCGCGCAGCCTGACCGTCGCCCTCAAGGAGCCGGTGGTCGGGAACAAGGCGGGCGACGCCACCGGGCTCGCCGACATCCGCTACGACGGGGACGGCGCCCTGGCCGGCGAGGACGGCAAGCAGGTCGGCGCCTTCTGGTCCAGCGGGCCCAACCACTCCACGTACCAGCTGACCACGAAGTGGGCCGACGAGGTGGGGCCGAAGAACGCCCTGCCCGAGTACCCGCGCCCCCAGCTCACCCGTGACAACTGGCAGAACCTCAACGGCTCCTGGGAGTTCGCCGCGGCGAAGGCGGGGGAGCGGCCCCCGGTGGGCAGGAAGCTCGGCGAGAAGATCCTCGTCCCGTACCCGGTCGAGTCCCAGCTGTCCGGGATCGAACGGCACGAGGACCGGATGTGGTACCGCCGCACCTTCACCGTCCCGAAGAACTGGAAGGTCGGCTCCGGCCAGCGGCTCCGGCTGAACTTCGGTGCCGTGGACTGGCAGTCCGAGGTGTACGTCAACGGGCACAAGGTCACCGAACACAAGGGCGGCTACGACAAGTTCAGCGCCGATGTCACCGACGCGCTGAAGCCCGGCCGGACCCAGGAGCTGATCGTCGGCGTCTACGACCCGACGGACGCCGAGGACGGCGAGAACCCGCCGATGGGCAAGCAGCGCCTGGACCCCAGCGGCATCTGGTACACCCCGTCGTCCGGCATCTGGCAGACCGTCTGGATGGAGCCGGTCGCGGCCGACCACGCCGACTCGCTGAAGATCACCCCTGATGTCCCGGGCGGGAACGTCTCCGTCGAGGCGCGCGGCGTACGGAACGGCGTCCCGTTCACGGCGACCGTGTACGACGGCAAGCGCAAGGTGGGCTCGGCCACCGGCCGGACCGGCTCGGCGCTCAAGGTCCGCGTCCCGGACGCACACCTGTGGTCGGCTGACGACCCGCACCTCTACCAGCTGAAGGTCACCGTCGGATCCGACCGGGTCGGCAGCTACTTCGGGATGCGGTCCATCGCCGTCGAGAAGGTGAACGGCACCCAGCGCACCGTCCTCAACGGCAAGCCGGTCTTCCTGATGGCCACCCTCGACCAGGGGTTCTGGCCGGACGGGCTGCACACCGCGCCCACCGACGAGGCACTCGCGTACGACCTGAAGATGCACAAGGCGATGGGCTTCAACTCGGTCCGCAAGCACATCAAGGTCGAGCCCGACCGCTGGTTCTACTGGGCGGACAAGCTGGGCCTGATGGTCTGGCAGGACATGCCCGCGATGAACACCGTCAACCCGTCGGCCGCCGCGCGCGCCGAGTACGAGCACGAGATGAAGGAGATGATCGACGAACACGCCGGCCACCCGTCCGTCGTCATGTGGGTCACCTTCAACGAGGGCTGGGGCCAGTACGACGAGGCCCGCATCGCCGACCAGGCCAAGGCCTGGGACCCGACGCGGCTGGTCAACAGCATGTCCGGCATCAACCTGGGCGTCGACGGCGGCACCGGCGACATCATCGACGAACACGGCTACCCGAGCCCCGCGCTCCCGGAGCCGGACGGCCGACGGGCCCTGGTCAGCGGCGAGTACGGCGGACTCGGGCTCGCGGTGCCCGGCCACGCCTGGGCCGTGCAGCAGTCGTACGTCGCGGTCGACCCGGCCACCTACACCGACGACTACCTCACCAAGCTCGACGAGGTGCACGCGCTGGCCTGCAAGGGCAGCAACGGCGCCGTGTACACGCAGATCTCCGACGTGGAGGGTGAGCTCAACGGTCTGCTCACCTACGACCGCAGGGTCGTCAAGCCCGATGTGAAGCGGGTCCACGACGCCCAGCAGGCGCTGATCCGCGACGCCTCGAAGGCGGTCGTGGCGGGCTGCCCCGCGGCCTGATCCACGAGGCCGCTCCGGTCCGCCCCGCAGGGGGCGGACCGGAGCGGCGCCGTCCGACCCCTTGACGCACATCAACGGGGAACCAAGAATGATCGCGCTCTGACAACGTTGTCCGAAGGAGTATCCCCATGCACCGGATCCCACGGCCGCGCCTGCGCGGCCCGGCGGCCGCACTCGCCGCCGTCGCGCTCCTGGGCGGTGTCCTCACCACCGGGGCCACGGCCCAGGCCGCGCCCCGGGCCGACGGCCGGCTGACCGACCTGGTCAATCCGTTCATCGGCACCCAGAACGAGGGCAACACCTACCCCGGCGCATCCGTGCCCTTCGGCATGGTGCAGCTCTCCCCGGACACCGGCCACAACACCGGGTACGACTACGGCGAGAACCACATCCGCGGCTTCTCCTCGGTCCACCTCTCCGGCGTCGGCTGCGGCCTGGGCGGCGACCTGCCGACCCTGCCCACCACCGGTGACGTCACCGAGACCGACTACGCGAAGTACGCTGCCGAGTTCAGCCACGACGACGAGAAGGCGAGCCCCGGCTACTACAGGGTCGGGCTCAAGACCGGCATCGACGCCGAACTGACCGCGACGCAGCGCACCGGCGTGCAGCGCTACACCTTCCCGGCCACCGACAAGGCCAACGTCCTGCTCAACGCGGGCCAGTCGCTGCACAAGACGCTCTCCTCCGAGGTCGAGATCCTCGACAACCGGACCGTGCGGACCGCGATCAAGGGCAGCGGCTTCTGCCAGGACACCAAGGCGTACACGGTCTACACCGTCACCCACTTCGACCGGTCGTTCACCACGTCCGGCACCTGGAACGGCGACACCGTCACCGAGGGCTCGAAGAAGTCCTCGGCCACCGACGCCCGCAACGGCGCCTGGCTGCGCTTCGACACCAGCAAGGACCGCACCGTCGAGGCGACCACCGCCCTGAGCTACGTCGACGCCAAGGGCGCCGCGCTCAACCTCCGCGCCGAGGGCGGCCGCAGCTTCGACCACGTCGAACGCGCCGCGCAGCGCAGCTGGGAGGACCGTCTCGAAGGCGTGAAGGCCCAGGGCGGCAGCGACGAACTCCGCCGCACCTTCTACTCCTCCCTCTACCGGTCATTCCTCGCACCCAACGTCGGCAGCGACGTGGACGGCCGCTACACCGGCTGGGACCAGAAGACCCACCGCGCTGTCGATGCGCACGGGGCCTTCACGTACTACCAGAACTGGTCCCTCTGGGACACCTACCGCACCCAGGCCCAGCTGCTCTCGCTGCTCGCCCCGCGCGAGTCCCGCGACATGGCGATATCCGTCCTGCGGATCGACGCCGAGAGCGGCTGGCTGCCCAAGTGGGGCTACGGCACGGTCGAGACGAACATCATGACCGGTGACCCGGTCACCCCCTTCCTCACCAACGCCTACCAGCAGGGCCTGCTGAAGGGGTACGAGGAGGAGGCGTACCGCGCCCTGAAGAAGAACGCCGACGGGGTGCCGGCCACGGACTCCGCGCCGGTGGGCCGCGAGGCCAACGTCGAGTACCTGAAGGACGGCTACGCCCCGTACATCAAGGACCGTCCGCACGCCAAGCCCGGCGACTCGGACTACGACCACGGCGCCTCCGCCACGCTGGAGTACGCCCTGTCCGACGGCATGCTCGCCGAGATGGCCCGCGACCTCGGTCACAAGGCCGACGCCGCCCGCTACGACGCGCGCGCCCAGAACTACCGGAAGATATTCGACCCCTCGACCGGCTTCTTCCGGGCCCGTGACGCCTCCGGCGCCTTCACCGGCCCGGCCGACCCGGCCGAGAGCGAGGGCTTCCATGAGGGCACGTCCTGGCAGTACCAGTGGATGGTGCCGCAGGACATCCCCGGCATGGTCGACCTGATCGGCGGCAAGGACGCGGCCAACCAGCGGCTCGACTCCTTCTTCGCGTACGACCAGCTCCTCGCCGACCCGGCGAAGACCGCGCGCGAGGTGTGGGTCAACGGCCCGTACGCGTACTACAACGCCGACAAGTACAACCCGCAGAACGAGCCCGACCTGATCGCCCCGTACACCTACCTGTCCACCGGCCAGCCGTGGAAGACCACCGACGTGGTCCACGCGGCCCTGACGCTCTTCACCAACGGACCGACCGGCATGACGGGCAACGACGACCTCGGCACCATGTCCGCCTGGATGGTGCTCTCCTCGATCGGCGTCTTCCCGGTCCAGCCGGGCACCGACACCTGGGGTCTGTCCACGCCCGCCTTCGAGCGCGTCGACATCAAGCTCGACCGCCGGTACTACCCGCGCGGGTCGCTCACGGTGAGCGCGCCCGGAGCCTCGGACACCGACCGCTACATCCAGTCGGCCCGGCTCGACGGTGCGCCGCAGTCGCGCACCTACCTCACGACGGACGACATCCGCTCGGCCCGCTCGCTCTCCTTCACGGTGGGCGGCGAGCCGTCAGCGTGGGGTACGTCGCCCGAGGATGCTCCGCCCGCACTGGGCTGAGACGGCCACCGCACGGCACACGAGCGCCCTTCCCCCCGTCCGTGGGGGGAAGGGCGCTCGCGCGTCGTGGACTCAGGCGGGCAGTGGCGGGTCGATCGCCTCGGCGACGGTCGGGAAGACCGGCAGGGCGCTGTCGAGGCCCAGCACCCCGATGAGCCGCTCCATGAACGGGGACGGCGCGGCGAGCCGCAGCCGGGGACCCAGCAGGGTCTGGCCCTGAAGCAGCACGTTCACCGTCGTCGAGTCCGCGAAACTCACGTCGGAGAGGTCGACGACGACCGGCGTGTCGCCGTCCGACGCCGCGCTCTCCAGCGCGGCGCCGAGCGGACCGACGTTGTCGATGTCGAGGTCACCTGTCACGCCGAGGACCAGCGCTCCGTGGTCCTGGCGTGGGACGATTCTCATGGCTCTGCCGGCGCTGGGGGATGGAAGCACGGTCACCTCGTGATGCACTGGATGGCGGGGAGAAAGCCGGTTGATGTGGACGGTCCGGTGCAAGTCCGTCCCTGCTCGCGGCGGGTGTGGGCCAACGATAGAAGTAACAGTTGCCATTTGACAACATTCTTCATGGGGCAACAATCTGTACCCCAATGATCAACGTACGCACCCCCTCCAGGAGTGCCTCGGTACGCGGAAGCAGGGGCTGGATGAACCTAGGCGCTGTCGGCGATGTCCTCGCGGAGCCGGTCGGCCGGGCTCCGGCCGGAGGTGAGCCGCTGAGAGGCTGCCGAGCGGAACGCGGCGAGCCCGTCGGCGAGCGCCGCGACCTCGGCCGGCTGCATCCGCTCCAGCACGGCGGAGAGCTCACGCGTGCGGATCGCCCGGCACTCCTCGAGCAGGGCGCGGCCCCGTACGGTCAGCCAGAGCTCGACCTCACGGCGGCTCGTCGGGCTCGGGTCCCGCTGGACGAGGCCCATGGCCTCCATCCGGTCGCAGAGCCTGCTCACCGACGGCGCACGCGAACCGAGCGCCTCGCCGAGCGAGCGGAGGTTGCTGCCCTCCTGCCGCTCGATCACGAGCAGGGCCCGCAGCTGCGACGGCGAGACCGTGCCGGGCGGTGCGGCCTCCTGGCCCCGCCCCCACAGCACCTCCAGCAGTTCGGCGGCGGCGCAGACGTCCTCCGAAACCCGTTCGAGACGGTGAGGAAGGCCGGTGCGGTGGGGCATCCATCCACTCTGTCATCCGAAGCGTCCTCCTGTCAGCCCGGCCCCATCCCTGTCACCCGACGAAGATTGAGCGGAAGCCCGTGAACGCCCGTACCGAAATCGAACGAGCCGTACGCGCAGCCCCGCCGCACGCCTTGGCGGAGACGGTGCGCGACGCACTCGCCGCCGCGTACGGCGCCCGGTCCGTGCAGCTGCTGCTGGCGGACTACGGGATGACCGTGCTCAAGCCGGTCGGCACCGCACCGGAGCACGAACGGGCCCTGTCGATGCACAACAGCCCGCAGGGCCGGGCCTTCGGCAGCCAGCGCCACCACGAGGAGCCCGTCGGCCACGGCGGCGAGGCCGACCACCACTTTCCCGTGACGGTACGGGGCGAGCGCCTCGGAATCCTCAGCGTCCGCCTCCCGGCCGACGCGGTCACCCCGCAGACCATGGACGAACTGGCCCACGTGGCGGATCTTCTGGGTCACGAGATCGTCGTGGCCGAACGGGACACCGACCACTACCGGCGGGCCCGCCGCATCACCCGGCTCACGCTCGCCGCCGAGATGCAGTGGCAGCTGCTCCCCGCCCGGGCCTTCATCGCGGCCGAGTACGCCATCGGGGCGCAGCTGGAGCCGGCCTACGGCATCCACGGGGACAACTTCGACTGGGCCGCGGACGGCGACCACCTGACCGTCTCGGTGACCAACGGCCTGGGCGAGGGCATCCAGGCCTCCCTGCTCACCAACCTCGCCGTGAACGCGCTGCGCAACGCCAGAAGGGCCGGGATCGGCATCGCGGACCAGGCCGCCCTCGCCGACCAGGCGCTCTACGAGCAGCACCGCGGCAGCGCCCATGTGTCGACCCTGCTGCTCCGCTTCGACCTCGCCACCGGCAGGATCGGCGCGGTGGACGCGGGCTCCCCGCAGCTGTGGCGGCTGCGCGGCCGGACGGTCTCCCGGGTGGAGCTGGACGCCCAGCTGCCGCTCGGCATGTTCGAGGAGTCGCAGTACGTGGCGCAGAAGCTCCAGGCACTCCCCGGCGACCGGCTGCTGCTCGTCAGCGACGGGGTGTACGACACCGTGTCGCCTCAGGGCGAGGCGTACGCGGAACGCGGCCTGGCCCGGGTGATCCTCGCGACACGGCTGCTGCCCGCGGCGTCGGTACCGGGAGCCGTCCTGCGCGAACTCGCGGACTACCGCGAGGCGGACACGCTCGATGACGCGCTGGTCGTCTGCATCGACTGGTTCGGCAGACAGGGGAGCGACGGCTGACCGCACGGCCGTGCGACGCCGGGGCCGATCAGCTGCTGAGCATGAACTCGGCACGGATGCGCTTGCCGACCGGCACCCGCTCGGCCGTCAGACGGTCGCACAGGGCCACGACGATCTCCATGCCGTGGCCGCCGAGCCGGCCGGGGTCGGGGGAGTAGAAGACCGGGAGCGCGCTGCTGCTGTCGTACACCGTGACGCTGACGCGCTCGGCGGTGCCCTCCAGCTCCAGCAGGTAGGGACCGTGGCTGTAGCGGTCGGCGTTGGTGACCAGCTCGCTGACGGCGAGCATCAGATCGTTGCGGGTGTGCGGGCCGAGCACGGCCATCCACTCGGCCACGAGCCGCGCGAGAAAGCGGTCGGCCAGGGCGCGCGCCTGGGCGATGCACCCCGGTTCACCGCCGAACACCTCGGCGCTGTGCAGTGCCTCCGTGGGCGGACAGCTCCTGGGGGAGTCGTCCGGCCGGGAGATGGCCTGTTCGTTCATGTGCTCCAGCCAGGGCGCAGCGGGGGAGGCCTCGGACCTCTCTTCTCGCTGGTCGTGTACCCGCGTCGGGAGATCCCACTCCCGGTGATGTCAGCAGATGTTACGCACGTCCGGGGAGCCGCACCACAGTCACGAAGAACTCGTCGATCTGGCGGACCGCCGCGATGAACTGGTCGAGGTCGACCGGCTTCGTGACGTAGGCGTTGGCGTGCAGTTTGTAGCTGCGCAGGATGTCCTCCTCGGCGGAGGACGTGGTCAGCACGACGACGGGGATGAGCGAGAGCTCGGGGTCCTGCTTGATCTGCTCCAGCACCTGGCGCCCGTCGTACTTGGGCAGGTTCAGGTCGAGCAGGATCAGATCGGGACGCGGGGCGTCGCCGTACGCGCCGCGGCAGTAGAGGAAGTCGAGCGCCTCCTGCCCGTCGCGGACCACGTGGAGCGTGTTGCGGATCTTGTTGTCCTCGAACGCCTCACGCGTCATGAGTTCGTCGCCGGGGTCGTCCTCGACGAGAAGGACCTCGATGGGCTGCACGGGGTTGGTCACGCGGTGTCTCCGGGGATCTCGTCGGGGCCCGCCGTCTCCCCGGCGGCTGCCGGGGAGGTTTCGGCGTCGGCGGGCAGGCAGAAGTGGATGCGGGTTCCCTGGCGGGGTTCGGGGTCGAGCCAGATCCGGCCGCCGTGGAACTCGATGATCTTGCGGCAGAGGGCGAGTCCGATGCCCGTGCCGTCGTACTCGTCGCGGGCGTGCAGACGCTGGAAGATGACGAAGACCTTCTCGGCGAACTCGGGGGCGATCCCGATGCCGTTGTCCGTCACGGTGAAGTGCCAGACGTCCTCCTCCCGCACGCAGCCGACCGTGATGACGCTCGGCTCGTCCGGACGGCGGAACTTCACCGCGTTCCCGATCAGGTTCTGCCAGATCATCGCGAGCGTCGTCGCGTCGCCGTTCACCTCCGGCAGCGGGTCCTCCCGCACGACCGTGGTGCCCGACTCCTCGATGACCATTGCCAGATTGGCCAGGCCCCGGTCCAGCGCGCGGTCGAGATCGACGGCGTTCCAGCTGTCATGGACCCGGCCGACCCGGGAGAAGGTCAGCAGGTCGTTGATGAGCACCTGCATGCGCTTGGCGCCGTCGACCGCGAAGTCGATGTACTGCTTGCCGCGCCCGTCCAGCTCGTTCCCGTACCGCTTGTCCAGCAGCTGGCAGAAGGACGCGACCTTCCGCAGCGGCTCCTGGAGGTCGTGCGAGGCGACATAGGCGAACTGCTCCAGCTCGGAGTTGGAGCGGCGGAGCTCCTCCGTCTGCTGCGCCAGCAGCTCCTCGCGCTCCTGGGAGGCGTCGAGCTCCTCGACCAGCCGGCACCGCATGTCCTCGACGGCGGCCGCCACGGCCCGTACGTCGGACGGCCCGCGCACCTGGATCCGCCGCCGGAAGGTGCCGGACCGCACCTGGCGGGAGGCCTCGGCCAGTGCGTTCAGTGGCCGGCCCACCACCCGGTGCAGCAGCAGACTCAGGGCGATCACGCACACGATGAAGCAGGCCACCAACGCGATCAGGGCCTTGTCACGGGTGGCGCGTGCGTCATTGAGCTGGGCACGCGCGTGATCCCTGGCGGTGTCGAGATGGGTCTGCTGCGCGGTGTAGAGCCGCCGGAGCATGTCGAAGGCCGCCTTGCTTCCGGCGCTCCTGGTCGACGACCGGCTCTCCGGGCCGTCCCGCCGGACCGCGGCGATCAGCGGTTCGGCGTGCTGCTTGCGCCACTGCGCCGAGGCGGCGGCGATCCGGTCCAGATCGCGGTCGTACGGGTCGCCGCCGCCCATGGCGTCGCGGACCCGCCGCAGGCGCAGCTGCTCGTCGACCTTCCCGTCCGCGTACGGCTGGAGGAAGGAGGGGTCGCCGGTGAGGGCGAAGCCGCGGACCCCGGTCTCCTGGTCGAGCAGCGCGTTCTGCAGCTGGAAGGAGGCCGAGCGGGCGGGCTGGATGCGGTCGACGAGTTCGGTGGTCCGGTCGGATATTCGGGCCAGGACGAGTCCGCCGACCACCAGGCAGCCGCACACGACCAGGACGAAGGCGCCCAGGATCAGATGGACCCAGTTCTGGACCGACAGCCGCGCCAGCCGTCCGGGCCGCTGCGGGGTGTCGTCCGACGAGTCACTGCTCATGAGGTGTTCCTTTTCCAGGCGAGATGCAGCACGGCCACATCGTCGGCGAGGCCGCCGTAAGGGGCCGCCCCTTCGGTGGCGCCGGCGACCAGCGCGTCGACGAACGGCCGCGCCGGCAGTCGGGACCGGTCCCGGGCCATGGCCAGCAGTCCTTCCTCGCCCAGCCGGGTGTCCGGTCCGGTGCGCCCCTCGAAGAGGCCGTCGGTGAAGAGTACGAGACCGGAGCCCGGCGCCAGCGCGTGCTCGGTCGAGATCCACTGGCCGTGGCCCGGCAGCAGCCCGAGCGCGATGCCGCCCTCGGGCTCCACCCAGTCGATGTCCGTGCCGTTGCGTACCAGGAGCCCCGGGTGTCCCGCCCTGACGATGCGGACGTGGTCCCCGCCGGGCGGGAAGACGAGCGAGGTGACGGTCGCGAAGACATGGGGGTCGGAACGCTCGGCGACGAGTATCTCCTCCAGCAGCGCGAGCTGTTCGAGCTGGCCGGTGTCGCACAGCACCGCGGTGCGCCAGGCCACCCGCAGGCAGACCCCGAGGGCTGCCTCCGCCGCACCGTGCCCGGACACGTCACCGATCACGGCGTGGACGGTGCCGTCGGGTCTCTGGACCACATCGTAGAAGTCGCCGCTGAGCAGTCCGTGGGCACGGCCCGGCTCGTACGTGGCGACGGCCTCGAAGCCGTCGTCGTTGAGCAGCGGGACGGGCAGCAGCCCCCGTTCGAGGCGCGCGTTCTCCTGGGCCATCAGCTGGGTGGCGCGCAGGGCCGCCGCCGCCCGCTCGACCTGCTTGCGCTGGAGGGCGTAGCGGACCGCGCGCGACAGTGCCTGCGGGTCGATCCGCCCCTTGACGAGATAGTCCTGCGCACCGGTGGCCACCGCGTCGAGCCCCGCCTCGGCCTCCGCCAGGCCGGTCAGCACCACGATGGCGGCGTCCGGAGTGGTCTCCAGGATCCGGTTCACGGCACTCAGGCCGTTGACGTCGGGAAGGTGCAGGTCCAGCAGGACACAGACGGGGGTCCGGTGGCCGCGGAGGAAGGTGAGCGCCTCGGTCAGGTTCTTGCACCAGGTGAGCGCGGAGTCCAGCTCGCCGTCGGCGAGCATCTCCTCGACGAGCAGGGCGTCGCCGGCGTCGTCCTCGACCAGGAGGATGGCGGCGTTGAGGTCCCAGACGGAGGGCCGGCCGGCCGGTGCGGAGCCGGTCTGCAGCGGAAACGCCGCCGCAACCGGATGCCGGGTGGGGGAGCTGGTACGCATCTCAGCCACGGTTCACCCTCTCGTCGCGCCCGAGCGGGCTGCCCGTCGTCGCCCCGCAGCATATGTGAACGACGCCCGCCGCTGTGCGGTCGGGCGTCGTCCGGCTGATGAAGGTTGTCCGGGCGCTGGTGGTTCAGCTCGGGGGGATGTCCCCGGTGAGCTTCTCCAGCCTGAGCAGATCGTGCGGGGTGATGCCGGCGAGCCCGGACACCGCGTCGATGTCCGCGCCCGCGCGGACCGCGAGCACCGCTTCCAGTTCGACGTCCGCGCGCCCGGCGTCCGCTGCCGCCTCGGCGTCACGAAGCCGGTGCACGGCCAGTTCCAGTGGGGAGAGATCCATAGGACGGGATGCTCTCATGTGCCGAAGGTCACGCCTCGACGGACATCCCCGCCCGCAGCTGCTTGACGATGCGCGCGATCAGCCGGGAGACGTGCATCTGCGAGACCCCGAGCTCGGCACCGATCTGGGACTGCGTCATCTCCTGGCCGAAGCGCATCTGCACGATCCTGCGCTCGCGGTCGTCGAGCTGCTCCAGCAGCGGCGCCAGTGTGTGGAGGTTCTCGACGGTCTCCATCCCGGGGTCGGGCTCGCCGATCACGTCGGCGAAGGACCGCTGGTCGTTGCCGGCGTCGGTCTCGGCCGACGGGGTGTCCAGGGAACCGGCCGAATAGCCGTTGGCCGCGACGAGCCCCTCGATGATCTCCTCCTCGGGAAGGTCGAGGTGGTCGGCGAGCTCCTTGACCGTCGGGTCGCGGTCCAGGTCCGCGGCGAGCTGCTCCTTGGCCTTGGCGAGGTCGACCCGCAGCTCCTGGAGCCGTCGCGGCACGTGCACCGCCCAGGTGGTGTCCCGGAAGAAGCGCTTGATCTCCCCGACGATGTAGGGGACGGCGAAGGTGGCGAACTCGACCTCGCGCGAGAGGTCGAACCGGTCGATGGCCTTGATCAGCCCGATCGTGCCGACCTGGATGATGTCCTCGGTGTCGTCGCCGCCCCGGTTGCGGAACCGCGAGGCGGCGAACCGCACCAGGGTGAGGTTCATCTCGATGAGGGTGTTGCGCGCGTACTGGTACTCGTGCGTGCCCTCCTCGAGGACCTGCAGACGGTCGAGGAACACCTTCGACAGAGCACGCGCGTCCTTCGGGGCCACCTTGCCGGTGTCCTCGATCCAGGGCAGCTCCGAAGCCTCCGCACCGCTCTGCCCGGGCAGCGTGCCCGTCCCGCCGAGGATGGTGCCGGCCTGCTCCGTCGTGCTCGTCATGATGTCGCCCCTCCATGTTGCCAAGTGCGTTGGACCTCGTGTGCCCGCTAATGACGGGGTCATGCCTCCTGGATGCGATTCTTTTTCGGCCGCCGTTTCGGCACTCCCGCGGGACGGGCCCGGGCGCAGGGAGGAACCGCTCCCGCACCCGAATGGAGCAGCACCCGGGACATGGCAAACTTGACGGGGGCGTTCGGCCCGCAGTGCGGCGGCTTCGCGCAGAAGCCCGCGGCCGGACCTCAGTCCCGTGGACGTCAGTCCTCGTGAGCCCGGCTCGGCGGCGCGCCACGGTCCGCCGAGAGAATCCGGCGGCACAAGCAACAGAGGAACGGCAATGACGGTGACAGAGGACGGCCCGGAGCTCGTGCCCGGTATCGAGGAGTTCGGTCCCGGTATCGACCCGCAGCGGCTGGCCGTCTGCCTGAGCGTGCTCGACGAGCTCGACTCCATCGAGGTCGACCACCCGGACGCCATCGCGGTACGCCGCGCCACCGCCGGCGTCTACCGCACGGTGAAGCAGCGCCGCCGCCAGGAGCGCCGCGCCGCCAAGACCGCCCACGACAAGGCCGTGACCGAGGCGACGGCGACCGGCTCGGCCGAGCGCATCGACGACGAGACCCAGGGCGTCCTGCCGTCCTCCTCCGCCACCGCCGAGATCGCGGGCGTCCTCCAGCGGCCCAGGTCCTGCTACATCTGCAAGACGCGGTACGTCGAGGTCGACGCGTTCTACCACCAGCTCTGCCAGTCGTGCGCCCGGGAGAACCGCGCCCGGCGCGACGCCCGCACCGACCTCACAGGCCGCCGGGCGCTGCTCACCGGCGGCCGCGCCAAGATCGGCATGTACATCGCGCTGCGGCTGCTCCGCGACGGCGCGCACACCACGATCACCACGCGCTTCCCCAACGACGCGATCCGCCGCTTCAAGGCGATGCCGGACAGCGACGAGTGGATCCACCGCCTGAAGATCGTCGGGATCGATCTGCGGGACCCGGCCCAGGTCGTCGCGCTGGCCGACTCGGTGGCCGCCGAGGGACCGCTGGACATCCTGATCAACAACGCCGCGCAGACGGTCCGCCGCTCCCCGCAGGCGTACAGCGAACTGCTCGGCGCGGAGTCGGCCCCGCTGCCCGCGGGTGAGCTTCCGGCCGCCGAGGTGATCGGCACCTTCGGCAGCGGCAGCGTCGACCGGGTGGCGGCGCTGCCGGCCGCCCGCAAGGACGGGCTGAGCGCGCAGGACGTCACCGACCTCGCCCTGGTGACCGGTTCGGCCTCGCTGGAGCGGATCGCCGCCGGCACCGCGATCGACGCGGGCGGGCTCGTCCCGGACCTGCACCACACCAACAGCTGGATCCAGACAGTCGACGAGGTCGAGCCGATCGAGCTGCTGGAAGTCCAGCTCTGCAACTCCACCGCGCCGTTCATCCTGATCAGCAGGCTCCGCCCGGCGATGGCGGCCACGGCGGCCCGGCACGCCTACGTGGTCAACGTCTCCGCGATGGAGGGCGTGTTCGGCCGCGGCTACAAGGGCGCGGGCCACCCGCACACCAACATGGCCAAGGCCGCGCTGAACATGCTGACCCGGACCAGCGCCCAGGAGATGTTCGAGAAGGACGGCATCCTGATGACCGCCGTCGACACCGGCTGGATCACCGACGAACGCCCGCACCCCGACAAGGTGCGCCTGGCCGAGGAGGGTTTCCACGCCCCGCTCGACCTCGTCGACGGTGCCGCCCGCGTCTACGATCCGATCGTCCGCGGCGAAGCCGGCGAGGCGATGTACGGCTGCTTCCTGAAGGACTACGCCCCCGCCAACTGGTAGTCACCGGCTGCCCCACGGCTTCCGTGAGTCCCACGGCGTCCGTGGCGTCACACCCGCCGCAGCCTCACGCCCCCCTCGAAAGACCCGGCCCGGGAACACTCCCCGGCCGGGTCTTTTCGCTGCTCGGTGGCTGAAAGTGACCCAGAGCACACGTTCCATCGAGCATGGATGCGCTCATTTGGTTACTCTGAGGGGAACGGACGCCACCAAGGGATCCACGAAGGTTCCTCGGCCGTCCTGGGACAGGCCCGTCAACCGGGCCGCCGTCCCGCCCCGTACCCGGCGCCACCGCGACCGAAAAGATCCTGCCCTGCCCCGCATCACGGGCGGTCGACCACCGGATATGAAGCCGGAGCGTCGCATTCGCCCGGGGCTACGCGACACAAAGGAGTGCGCGGTGACGACACCGGAACTGACGAAGCACGAGAAGCGACCGGCCGAACGGTACGGAGAGCGGGCCCGCAGGCCCGAGAAGCTCCGCAACATCGAGGTCTGGGCCAGGTCCGCGCCGATCCGGCTGGCCGGCTACGAGGACGACCTCGCCGAGCCGCACATCCTGCCCGGCATCGACTGAGCGCTTCCACCCGAGCTCCGGTCCGCACCCCGAAGAGGGGCGGGGGCCGGAGCTCGGTCGTGCCGGGTGCCGCGCTGGTCAGAAGACGGCGTCGGCGACGGCGGCCCCGGCGAACGAGAGTCCCACCCCCGCGCACACGGTGAGCAGCAGATAGCCCGCCGCCAAGGCCAGCCGGCGGGCCGAGGTCAGGGTGAGCAGCTCGTAGGAGAACGTCGACCAGGTCGACAGGGCCCCGCAGAAGCCGGTGGCGAGCAGCAGGTTCAGCCGGGTCCCGAGGTCCCCGTCGGTCGCCGCCTCGGCGACGAAGCCGAGGATCAGGGCCGCGCCCGCGTTGGCCGCGAAGGTGCCCCAGGGAAAGAGGGAGTGGAGGCGGAACTTCGCGTCCACCCCGAGGAGATAGCGCAGCGGCGCCCCCACGAGCCCGCCGGCGAGGACGAGCAGCCAGTCGGTCATGAGGCGTCGCTCGCCGTGCCGCGGGAGCGCCCGAAGGCGACGTGGGTGGCGAAGGCGCCCGCCGTCACGGCCGCCAGTGCGGCCACCACGGTCAGCAGCAGACAGCCGACCGCGTAGCCGGGCCGATGGTTCCCGAACAGCTCCCGCACGTTGTCCGTGTAGTGCGAGAACGAGGTGAACCCGCCCAGCACACCGGTGCCGAGCAGCGGGCTGACCAGCCGGGGTGCGCCGGGGAAGCGCAGCTTCAGGGTGACCATCAGGACGCCCATCAGAAAACAGCCCACCGTGTTGACCAGCAGGATCGTCCACGGGAAGGCCGACGTCCCGTTCGGCCACAGGCGCTCGGCGCCGTACCGGGCAACGGCCCCGGCGGCGCCGCCGACCGCGACGGCGCCGACGACCGACAGCTGCACCCCCGGATGGTGATCGGGGTGGGTGCGTCGGTGCAGCGGCATCTTCCGGTCCATGCCGCGAACCTACGGAGCGGGCCCGGGCGGCCCGGACCGAGCGCGCGGGGCGGTCCGGGGCTCTACCCGAGTGGTCTACCCGGGGACGACGCAGCGCGACTATCCGATCGCCTTATGTATTGATGGCAGGAGTAGTCATATGCCTGCGCGTCGTTTGCGCCGCTGCGGCCCCCTTCTGCCGAGCCGTTGGAGCACGCCTTGCCCCTCGCCGAGCCGGACATCGTCCGGCGGCTGGAGCGCCGCCGCCCGTCCGCCTACCTGCTGGCCTCGCTGCGCGGCGTGGGCCAGGTCGACCTCCAGCCCGGCCTGGCGACCGGCGCGTTCATCCTCGCCGGACTCTGGGCGGCGGGGTGGGAGACGGGCCTGTTCGCCACCCTGGGCACCCTGATCGCCACGGCCACCGCCTGCGCGCTGGCCGTCGACCGGGGGAGCATCGCCCTCGGACTCCAGGGGTACGCGGGCTGTCTGACCGGCATCGCCCTCGTCTCCTCACTCGGCAACCACCCCGCCACCTATGTGCTGACCGTCGTGGGCGCCATCATGTGCACCCTGCTGATGGCGGCCCTCGGCACCTTCCTCGCGCCGTACGGCCTCACCCCGCTGACCGCGCCCTTCTGCCTGGTCTCCGGCGTCATGGTGGTCGGCGCCCCGTCCTTCGCCCGCGTCTGGCACGGCGCGCCGGCCGCCGTGTCGAGCACCACGACCGGCGACACCGCGTGGTCGTGGGATGCGCTGTGGCACGCGTTCTTCAACAACGTCTCCCAGATCTTCCTGGTCGAGAGCTGGTACGTCGGCCTGATCATGCTCGTCGGCCTCGCGCTGGCCGGCCTGCGCGTCGTGCTCTACGCGGCCGCCGGCAGCGCGGCCGGGATCGCCGCCGCGTGGCTGCTGGGCGCGCCGACGGAGCTGATCGCCAACGGCATCTACGGATACAACGCGGTGCTCGTCGCGATCGCCATCGGCGCCGTGTTCATGGCCAACACCGTCTGGACCGGGGTCTACGCCCTGTTCGGCGCTGCGGCCACCACCGGCCTCACCGCGTCGCTGACGTCCTTCTTCAAACCGTTCGGCGGCCACACCTTCACCTGGCCGTTCATTCTCACCACCTGGGTGCTGATGGCGGCCGTACCCCTGTTGCCCCGCCTGCGCCGGAGCGAATGACCGCCCTGCCCACCGGAGCCCCTGGCTCCACCCGTACATCACCGAGGAAGGTACTGACGATGAACCTCGCACCTCGCGAGATCGACAAACTGCTCGTCTACGTCGTGGCCGACCTGGCCCGCAAGCGCCAGGACCGCGGTCTCAAGCTCAATTACAGCGAGTCGGTCGCGCTGATCACGGAGGCGATCCTCGAGGCGGCCCGCGACGGCAGGACCGTCGCGGACTGCATGGAACTGGGCCGCCATGTCGTGGGCGAGGCCGACACCATGGACGGGGTACGGGAGATGCTCGGCCTGCTGCAGGTCGAGGCGTCCTTCGTGGACGGGACCAAGCTTGTGTCCTGCCACGACCCCATCGGCGGCTGAACCCGTGGCCGAGCACTGTGCCGTCGTCGCCGTGTGCGGCCACGAGGCCGCCCACGGGCGGGCGCTCGACGGGGTCCTCGACGCCGGCGTCGACGTCGTGTCGAACGGGCGCGAGCTGTTCCGGAGCGTCACCGCGCACGGGCGCCGGGGCGAGGAGACCGTCGTCGTCCCCATGACGCTCGGCCGCGATCCCGAACTCGTCGCGGACACCGCCCGGACGCTGCGTGCCGTACCCGCGGCCGAGCGCGGCACCACCGTGCTCGCCGAGCCGTTCGGCACCGCCCAGCACCTGACCGGCTGGCTGCGGGCGGCGGCCGGCCGGGTGCCCGAGTCCTGCGCGCTGCTGCTCACCGCCCCGTCGGGCGATCCGTTCGAGGACGCCGAGCTGTACCGGATCGCCGCACTGGTACGCCGCTACGGCCGGCGCGGACTCGTCGAGGTGGCGTTCACCGGGGGAGACCCGGACCCGGCCGAGGGCGTGCGGCGGTGCCGGCTGCTCGGCGCGGAGCGGGTGACGCTGCTCCCGGCCGCGTTCGCGCTGCCCCAGGTGCCCGAGGAGGGCGCGCTGCCGGTCGAGCCGGCCGGTCCGCTCGTACCGGCGTCCGCGCTGCGACGCGTACTGGCCGAGCGCGTCGCCGACGCCCGGCGACGGTGGCACGAACACGGCGACGACGGCATCGCGACCGGGCTGACCGCGGCCGAGAACCATGGGCACTCCCACACCCACCCACCGGGCGAGGGGCACGACCACGCGCACCCCCACGAGCACGGCACCGGGCATCCGCACCACCACCCGTCCGCAGCCCCCGGCGCGGACCCAGTCGTCAGGAGCATCGCATGACGTTCCGTCAGAAGTATCTGTACGGCAAGGACCCCATCGAGCTGAACGCGGGCCGCCGCACGCTGAAGCTCACCGTGAGCAACACCGGTGACCGTGCCGTGCAGGTCGGTTCCCACTACCACTTCTTCGAGGTCAACTCGGCGCTGTCGTTCGACCGCCAGGAGACGCTCGGCATGCACCTCAACATCGCCGCCGGCACCTCCGTGCGGTTCGAGCCCGGCGGCTCGCGCGAGGTGGAGCTGTGCGCGTACGCCGGCACCGGCCGTCTCGTCGGCTTCAGCGGCCTGCTGAACGGCAGCCTCGCCTCCCACCCCGCCCGCGTCGAGGCCGTCCGCAAGGCCATCGAGCAGGGATTCCAGGGCGCGCAGAACACCCCCGGTGCCAAGCCTCCCGCCAAGGGGCCGAAGGCTCCCGCCAAGGGATCCAAGTCCGCAGCGGCTTCGAAGGCCACCAAGGAAAAGAAGAAGGGTTCGCGCTGATGCCCATCCTGCCGCGCAAGCAGTACACCGACATGTTCGGCCCCACGGTCGGCGACCGCTTCCACCTCGCCGACACGAACCTCGTCGTCGAGGTCGAGAAGGACTACAGCGAGGGCCTGTACGGCGACGAGGTCGTCTACGGCGGCGGCAAGACCATGCGCGACGGCATGGCGGCCGACCCGCAGGCCACCGCCGCCCAGGGCGCGCTCGACACCGTCATCACCAACGTCGTGGTCATCGACCCGATGGTGGGCATCGTCAAGTGCGACATCGGCATCAAGGACGGCTTCATCGTCGGCATCGGCAAGTCCGGCAACCCGCAGACGCAGAACAACGTCGACCCGGACCTGGTCATCGGCCCGGGCACGGAGGCCATCGCGGGCGAACACCTCATCGCCACCGCCGGCGCGATCGACACCCACGTCCACCTGATCGCCCCGCAACAGGCCGAGCAGGCGCTGACCAACGGCATCACCACCCTCATCGGAGGTGGCACCGGTCCCTCGGACGGGTCCAACGGCACCACCTGCACCCCCGGCCCGTACAACATCGGCAAGCTGCTCCAGGCCGCTGAGAGCATGCCGGTCAACCTCGGCATCATGGGCAAGGGCAACGGCAGCCTGCCGGAGGCGCTCAACGAGCAGGTGGTGGCCGGTGCCTGCGGGCTCAAGGTGCACGAGGACTGGGGCGCCACGCCGGCCGTCATCGACAACGCGCTGAACGTCGCCGACGCGTACGACGTCCAGGTCTCCATCCACACCGACAGCCTGAACGAGAGCGGCTTCTTCGAGGACACCCGCTCCGCGATCGACGGCCGGGCCATCCACACCTTCCACAGCGAGGGCGCGGGCGGCGGCCACGCCCCCGACATCCTGCGCATCGCCGGTGAGCCGAACGTCCTGCCGTCCTCCACCAACCCGACGCTGCCGTACACCAAGAACTCGGTGGACGAGCTCCTCGACATGGTCATGGTCTGCCACCACCTCAGCCATGACATCCCCGAGGACGTCTCCTTCGCCGACAGCCGGGTCCGGGCCGAGACGATCGCCGCCGAGTCGGTGCTGCACGACCTCGGCGTGATCAGCATCTTCTCCTCCGACTCCCAGGCCATGGGCCGGATCGGCGAGTCCGTCACCCGGGCCTTCCAGACCGCGCACCACTGCAAGGACAAACTCGGCACGCTGGAGGGCGACTCGGCCCGCAACGACAACCAGCGGGTGCTGCGCTACCTCGCCAAGGTCACCATCAACCCGGCGATCGCCTCCGGGATCTCCGACCACGTCGGATCGATCGAGAAGGGCAAGCTCGCCGACATCGTGCTCTGGCCCATCCACTCCTTCGGCGCCAAGCCGAAGATGGTGATCAAGGGCGGCATCATCTCGTGGGCGCAGATGGGCGACCCCAACGCCTCGCTGCCGACCCCGCAGCCCGTCATCTACCGGCCGATGTTCGGCCAGTACGGCAGGGCGATGCAGGCGACGCACGCCACCTTCATGTCCCAGGCGGGCATCGCCGCCGGGGTCCCGGCCGCACTCGGCCTGGAGCGCCAGGTCCTGCCGGTGCGCCGCACCCGCACCATCGGCAAGCACAACATGGTCCGCAACGACGCCCTGCCGGACATCCAGGTCGATCCGGAGACGTTCAGGGTCACGCTCAACGGCAAGGTCGCCACCATCGACCCGGCCGAGACGCTGCCCCTCAACCACCTGTTCTTCCTGGTCTAGGGCCGATGTACCGCAACGAGGGCGACACCCCGGCGGCAGACACCGCGGGCGCGACGACCGGGGCCGGAACGGGACTCGGGCCGCTGCTGGTCAGCCTCCAGCTGACCGACTCGGCGTTCCCGAGCGGCTTCTACACGCTGTCGCACAGCCTGGAGGGCTTCGCGCAGGCCGGGGCGGTCGATCCGGACAGCCTGCCGCTGCTGCTCAGGGACCTGCTGCTGCACGGCGTCGGCCCCGCCGACGCCACCGCGCTGGCCCTCGCCCACCGCGCGACGGCGGCGGGCGACCCGGCGGCCGCCGTCCGCGTCGACGAGCACCTCTTCGCCACCAAACTGGGCCGCGAGATGCGCCAGGCCGCCACCCGGACCGGCCGTCAGCTCCTCGACCTCGGCCGGGAGGTCTTCGACCGGCCCGAGATCGGCGACTACTTCGACCGGGTGGTACGCCGCGAGGCCCCCGGCACCCAGGCGGTGGCCGCGGGGGTCATCTACGCGGCCACCCGGGTACCGGTCCGGCAGGCCGTCGCGGCGGACCTGTTCGCGTTCTGCGTCAGCTTCGCGGGCGCCGCCCTGCGGCTGCGGCTGACCGACCACCGCACGGCCCAGACCCTGATCCGGGGTGCCGCGCCGGTCATCGAGGAGACCGCCGAGGCCGCGCTGCGGCGGGAACTCGACGACGTGGGCGCCACCGTCTTCGCCTCGGACATCATGTCGGGCCGTCATGAGCGCGCCGAGGCCCGGCTCTTCGCGAGCTGACATCCACCCGACCCACCCAGCGATCACAGGAGCACCATGGACGACAACGTACTGCGGGTCGGCATCGGCGGACCGGTCGGATCCGGCAAGACCGCGCTCATCGAGGCGCTGGTCCCGCTGCTGATCGAACGCGGCCACCGCCCCGCCGTCATCACCAACGACATCTACACCCAGGAGGACGCCCAGCACGTCCGCCGCACCCTGGCCGGCGTCCTGGAACCCGGACGGGTCGTCGGCGTCGAGACGGGGGCCTGCCCGCACACCGCCGTGCGCGACGACCCCACGATGAACCTGGCGGCCGGCGCGGAGATGCTGGAGCGCTACCCGGACACGGACACGCTGCTCTACGAGTCCGGCGGCGACAACCTCACGCTCACCTTCAGCCCGGCCCTGGTGGACCTGTTCCTCTTCGTGCTGGACACCGCGGAGGGCGAGAAGATGCCCCGTAAACGCGGCCCCGGCATCACCGAGTCGGACCTGCTGGTCATCAACAAGATCGACATCGCGCAGTACGTGCGCACGGACATCAACGTCATGGAGTCGGACGCGCACCGGGTGCGGGACAACCGGCCCGTCGTCCTCACCGACTGCCTCACGGGTGTCGGGATCGAGGACATCGCCGTCTACCTCGAATCGCGCCGCAAGGTGCTGATCTGACATGCCGCTCGCCCCGCACCGGCCCCGCGCCGACCGGCTCGCCGAGGAGTACTACGCCGCGGTCCGCGTCCCCCCGGACGTGGCGGCCCTGGCCTCCGTACCGGACACCCTCGCCCCCGGTTCGCCGGCCAAGGTCGGCATCCTCGACCTCGCCTTCGCCGTACGGGGCGGGCGCACCGAACTCGTCGAGCGCTACCAGAAGACACCGCTGCAGATCATGCGGCCGCTGTGGATCGACCCGGCACTGCCCGGCATGAGCTACGTCTACGTGATGGCGACCGGCGGCGGCATCGCCCAGGCGGACCGCTACCGGATGGACTTCCGCTGCGGGCCGGAAACCCAGGTCCATCTGACCACCCAGGCCGCCACCAAGGTCTTCCGGATGGAGCACGACTACGCGAGCCAGCGGGTGCATCTGACGGCGGAGGCCGGGAGCTACGTCGAGTACCTGCCGGATCCGCTGATCCCGTTCAAGGACGCCCGCTTCTACCAGCGCACCGAGGTGACCGTCGCACCCGGCGCCACCGTCGTCGTCGGCGAGACGGTCACCGCCGGACGGCTCGCCCGCGGCGAACGGCACGCCTACCGGGTGCTCGCCACCGACCTGCACATCAGCCGCCCCGACGGCACCCTGCTCGCCGTCGACACCCTGCGTCTGGTCCCCGGCCGGCAGGGCGAGGGGGCCCTCGGTCCCGGGGTGTTCGCCGGCCACGACCATGTCGCGTCCCTCTTCGCGGTGACCGACCGGGTCCCCGCCACCGAAATCGCCGACACCCTGCACGACGCGCTGGCCGGGCTCGGCGTCCTGTACGGGGTGAGCGTCCTGCCCCGGGACTGCGGCGCCTGGGTACGGCTGCTGGACGACAGTCCGATCCGGGTCGCCGCCGCGCACGAGGCCGCCCGGCAGGCGGTCCGCCGCCTGCTCACCGGGCACCCGGCCCCCGACCTGCGCAAACCGTAGACCGCGCCGCACCACCTCCACCGTCCCCCACCCCGACGAGGTATCCGCCGATGAACACCGCTCCCGCGCCGATGCCGGCCGCGTACGACTCCGGGGACACCGCCTGGCTGCTGGCGTCCACGGCCATGGTGCTGCTGATGACGCCCGGCCTCGCGTTCTTCTACGGCGGCATGGTGCGCACCCGGCACGTGCTCATGATGATCAAGATGAGCTTCGCCGCACTGGCCTTCGGCACGCTCGTCTGGTGGGTCATCGGCTACACGCTGGCGTTCGGCCCCGACGTCGGAGGCGCCGGCATCATCGGCAACCTCGACCACGTGTTCATGCACGACATCGAGCTGAACACGCTGACCGGCGCGATCCCCACGTACGTCTACAGCACCTTCCAGATGGGCTTCGCCGTCATCACGGTGGCCCTCGTCAGCGGCTCGATCGCCGACCGCGCCACGATGCGGGGCTGGCTCGTCTTCGTCGTGCTGTGGCTGCTGATCGTCTACATCCCCATCGCGCACTGGGTGTTCGACACGGACGGCTGGATCGTGAAGCACCTCGGGGCCCTGGACTTCGCCGGCGGACTGCCGGTGGAGCTCAACTCGGGCGTCGCCGGACTCGCCGTCGCCCTCGTCCTGCGCGCACCGCGGGACTTCGCCCGCCGCGAGGAGCGGCCCAACAACATTCCGCTCGTCGTCATCGGTGTGGGTCTCCTCTGGTTCGGCTGGTTCGGCTTCAACTCCGGTTCCGCGCTGACCGACCAGGGGACCGCCGCCGCGGCCTTCATCAACACCCAGCTCGGCGCCGCCGGAGCCATGGTCACCTGGCCGCTGGTGGAGAAGTGGCGCACCGGCAGGGTCACCACCATGGGCGTCGTCTCCTCCGCAGTCGCCGGCATGGTCGCCATCACCCCGGCCTGCGGTGAGATCAACACGCTCGGCGCGGTCATCACCGGCCTCGTCGTCGGTGCGGTGTGCGCCTTCGCGGTCACGCTCAAGTTCCGCTTCAACGTGGACGACACGCTCGACGTGGTGGGCGTGCACGGGGTCGGCGGACTGATCGGCCTGATCATGGTGGGGCTCTTCGCCACCGCGCGCATCAGCGGCAAGAAGGGGCTCTTCTACGGCGGCGGCTGGGGGCTGCTGGGCAAGCAGCTCGTCGCGATCGTCTCGGTCATCGCCTTCTCGTTCATCCTCACCTGGCTCATCGCCAAGGTTGTCGACCTGACCGTCGGGTTCCGTGCCGGGGAGGAGTACGACAACGTCCCCGGCGACGAGGAGGAGCGGGCGTACGACTTCCAGACCGCCGAGCGCCTCGGCGCACTGGTGTCCGCCAAGCCGGCGTCCGAGGACGACGAACTCGTCCAGCAGATCCGTACGTTGCTGAGGAACCGCGAGGACAACCGGTAGGCGGACCGGGCCCGGCCGGGCGCCGCGCACTCGGCCGGGACCGGATTCTCTCCTCAGTCATCCGATGGCTGCGGTAGGGGTGTTTCGTTCTGTCTGGAAGATTGCATTGACAGGTTCGCGTCGCGCTCCAATCATCGGATGTCATGACCGAACTTCCCAGGCGCCATGTACTCGGAATGACGGCAGGGGCGGCAGTCGGCGCCGCCCTGCTCACCCCCGCCACCGCCGAAGCGGCCCCGCACCCCGCAGCCGCCCCCGAGCCCCTTCACCGGAATGACTGGGGGGCCGTACCCCCGGCCGTTCCCGTCCCCCTCGACGACTGGTTCGACAACGACGGCATCGACACCGCGGAGGCCCGCGGCGGCGACTTCGACGGCTCCGGCTACACCTTCCCCGGCGAGGAACTCCCGGCGGGGGAAAGGGAGATAGCCGGCACCACGTTCCGCTTCCCGGCCGCCGAGGCCGGGGCCAGGAACAACATCGTGGCGCTCGGGCAGCGCATCGGCGTCCCGCCGGGGCGCTATCTCTCCGCGCTCTTCATCACCTCGTGCAGCTACGGCGCCGCCTCGGGCAAGGCCACCGTGCACTACGCCGACGGCACCACGACGTCCCCGGGCCTCGCCGGACCGGACTGGTACGCGGGCAACGGCGAGCTGACCGCCGCCTACCGGTACACCCCCGACGGCACGAAGGACCCGCACCCGGTCTCCCTCGCCGTCTCCGAGATCGCGCTCGACCCGGCACGGGACGTCGTCGCCCTGACGCTCCCCACCACGCGGCCCGCCGAGGAGAACAAGGCCAGCCTGCACGTCTTCGCCCTCTCCCTCCAGCCGGCCGCGGAAGGAAGGGCGCTGGCGGTCCGCGACGCCCACTCCACCACCTCGCTGCTGGACCACGGGTCCCAGAGCGTCGAGGCGACCGTCGTCAACGCGGGCACGGTGGGCATCCTCGCCGCCGACGGACTCACCCTCTCGGTGGACGTCCCCGGGGCGCGTACCGTCGCCCCCGCCCGCATCACCCGCCTCGCCCCCGGCGACCAGGCCCGTGTCCGCATCGGCATCCGCAACAGGCCGGGCACCTCGCCCGGCACCGCCCGGGACGGCAGTGTGGTCGCCCACGGCCGCGGGCAGCAGGCGGCCACCGTCCGGCGCTCGCTCACCCTCGGCGTCCCCGACTACACGCCGACCGACGCGTCCCTCTCCGCCCACCAGGCGCCCTACTGGTTCCAGGACGCGAAGTTCGGCATCTTCATCCACTGGGGCGTCTACTCCGTACCGGCCTGGGCACCGGTCGGCACGCAGTACGCCGAGTGGTACTGGAACCAGATGCAGGACCCCGGCAACCCCACCTACGCCCACCACCGGGACACCTACGGCGAGTCGTTCGCCTACGACGACTTCATCCCGCGGTTCCGCGCCGAGCACTTCGACCCCCGCTCCTGGGTGGAGCTGTTCCGGGACGCGGGCGCGCAGTACCACGTCCTCACCTCCAAGCACCACGAGGGCTTCGCGCTCTGGGACACCAAGCTCTCCGACCGCAACTCGGTGAAGATGGGGCCGAAGCGCGATGTGATCAGGGAACTCTTCGACGCCTCCCGGCGCTACACCCCCGAGCTCCACCGCGGGCTGTACTTCTCCATGCCCGAGTGGTTCAACCCCGACCACCCGTGGATGGGCCACGCCCCGCGCAACCCGTACACCCTGGAGCCCGTCCCGTACACCGGCCACACGCCGGGCAGGGACTACGTCACCGAGTTCCAGGGCCCGCAGATGCTGGAGCTCATCGAGGGCTACGACCCCGAGATCATCTGGTGCGACATCGGCGGCGACAACGACAGCCACCGGGTGCTCGCCGAGTACTTCAACCGGGCCAAGAACCGGGCCCGTCCCGTCGACGTCACGGTCAACGACCGCTCGGGGATCGGGACCCACGACTTCACGACGCCCGAGTACACGACGTACGACCAGATCGTCACCGCCAAGTGGGAGTCCAGCCGCGGCCTCGATCCGTTCAGCTACGGCTACAACGCCCAGACACCGGACGAGAAGTACATGACCGCCGAGGAGATCGTGCACTCGCTCGTCGACATCGTCTCCAAGAACGGCAACTTCCTGCTGGACATCGGGCCGAAGGCCGACGGCACCATCCCCGACATCATGCAGCGCAGGCTGCGCGAGACGGGGGAGTGGCTGAAGACCAACGGGGAGGCGGTCTACGACACCACGTACTGGTCGCGGATGCCGCAGCTCGGTGAGGACCTGCGGTTCACCGTCCGCCCGGACAAGGCGTTCTACATCCACTCGCTGGCCAGGCCCGGGGCGAAGCTGACCGTCGGGGCCCCGGTGCCGGTCCGCAGCGGTGACCGGATCACGCTGCTCGGCCACGACCGGCCGCTGACCTGGCGCACCACCGGCGGCTCGCTGGTGATCGACGTGCCCGCGGCGGCCCGCGGCACCGGCGAGCATGCCTGGGTGTTCAAGATCGCCTGGTCGGGCTGACAGGGGAGGGGCCCGGCGGAGTAGGGCGCAGGAAGTCCCGCACATAGGAGCGGTGCCACCACTGCCCGGTGGCCCGCAGTTCGCGCCAGGTCGTGTACCGGTAGCGGTACACCCTGGCGCGGACGTGCGCCGGCGGCACGTCGGGGAAGGGGTTGTGCCGCAGCAGCCGCAGCGTGTCCCGGTCGTTCTCCAGCAGCCGCTCCAGGAACGGCCCGAACCAGGGCCGGGCGTACGCGGGCGAGAGCGCCGCGAACCACATCATCCAGTCGAGCCGCAGATGGTACGGGGCGAACTGGCGCGGCAGCCGCCGCGGATCTCCCGGCTTGCCCCGGAAGCCGTACTCCCGCCACACCGTGCCCGGACGGAGGACCTGATCGTCGGTTCCCTGGACCACCACCTCCAGCCGGACCCGGCTGATGCTGCCGAACGCGCCGTACGTGTTGACCAGGTGCAGCGGGTCGAAGGAGCGGTTCATCACCTGCCGGCGGGAGACCAGGTTGCGGGCCGGGTGGTAGCTGAGGACGAGCACCAGCGCCGTGACGGCGATGACCACCACCTCGAACCAGAGGGGTGCGGCGGACTGTGCGGGCGGCTCCGCGACCGGGGACCAGTCCATGGCCGACAGGGCGAGGGCGATCGTCAGCCAGTTCAGCCAGGCGAAGTTGCCCGAAAGGACCAGCCACAGCTGGGTGACGACCATCAGGCCCGCCGCAATGCCCGCCACCGGCTGCGGGGTGAACAGGAGCACCGGGAACAGGAGTTGGGTCACATGGTTGGCGGCCGCCTCGGCCCGGTGCAGGGGCCGGGGGAGCCGGTGGAAGAACCAGCTCAGCGGGCCCGGCATCGGCTGGGTCTCGTGGTGGAAGTACAGGCACGTCAGCTTCCGCCAGCACGCGTCCCCACGGATCTTGATCAGCCCGGCGCCGAACTCCACCCGGAACAGCACCCAGCGCAGCAGCCACAGCACGAGCACCGGCGGCGCCGTGTCCGCGTTGCCGAGGAAGACCGCCAGGAAACCCGTCTCCAGGAGCAGCGACTCCCAGCCGAAGCCGTACCAGACACCGCCGACCTGCACGATCGACAGGTACAGCAGCCACGGCACGGCCCACAGCAGCATGGCCGCCCCCAGCGGGACGTGCCCGTCCACTCCCGCGAGCAGTGCGACGGACAGGGCGCAGCCGGTCCAGGCGACCAGGGCGAAGAACCGGTCGGAGCAGTGGAGACGGAAGAGCCCCGGGGCGGTGCGCCAGTCCGTGCGCCGCACCTGCTCGGAAGCGGGCAGCATGCCGCGCTCACCGATCAGCGCCCGGAACTGGAGCGCGGCGGTGAGGAAGGCGGTCAGGTAGATGACGGCGAGGGTCTTCTGGAAGAGGAGACGGCCGAGCCAGTACCCGTCTGCGGTGAACCAGTCCATCCCCTCCAGTATCGGCCCGCGGATACGGCCGGGCTCATCGGCCGGCGGATTCGCGCCCTTCCGCGACGATCCTGCGCAGCGTGCGGCCGAGCCTGCGGGCGTACCAGCGCTGAGCCACCGGCACGAACGGTCCGGCGATCCGGGTGTACCAGCGGGCGGGCCTGCTGAACGCGAGGACGGTGAACGAGACCGTGCCGTCGTCCGCCAGTTCGGCCACGAAGCACTCCTCACCGCATTCGGGGTGCCGGGTCAGCGTTCCGTAGGCGAAGCCGATGCGCTCCGGGCCGTACTCGGCCCAGATCACCTGACACGGCGCCGTGAACCGGAACGGTCCCGCCCCGAGCGCCACCCGAACGGCGGCACCGGGTTCGGCGCGCGGTGCGGAGGCCCTGACCCGGGCCCCCGACAGGCGGTGCATGCGGAAATCGGTGATCGCGGCGCCCGCGGCCTCGAAGTCGGCGCGGCCGCGCCCGACCCGGGTCCGGTGGTGCAGGTGGTGGTAGCCGTCGGGGAGGGGGCCGAGGCGGGTGGCGCCGGTCTCCGGATAGCTGAGGCTGCTCATGAGGTCCTTCCTTCGTGAACGGCGGGGCGGCCCAGGCGCTGCCAGGCGAGCACCGAGCAGAGCGCGAAGCCCAGCGCGTTGCCCACCCCGTGGGTGGCGGCCATCCAGGCCAGGGTGGGGTGGGGGAGTCCGGTGGCCTCGCCCAGCGCCCAGCTCAGTGCGAGCACCATGGTCACCGCGAGGACGGCGGCCGAGGTGGCGAGCAGCAGCCGGGTGGTGCGGTCGCGGCCGGCGGGGCGGACCGTACGCCAGGTCAGCAGGGCGACGGTCCACATCCCCGCCGTCAGTACGACTGCCCCGGCCAGTTCGGCCCAGTCGCCGATGAAGTAGCCGATCAGGACCAGCAGGGTGCCCAGCGGCACGCTCAGCGCCGCGAACCGTCCGGCCGTGCTGCCCGCCACCCGGCCGACCAGTCCGGAGACCAGCGCGGCGGCGAATCCGGCGAAGTGGAAGTGCGGCACGGTCAGCGCCAGGATGCCGAGCCCGAAGCCGAACAGTGGCTGCCCCGCGCGCTCGGCGACCAGCGCGGTGGCGGCGACCACCGGTGTCACCAGGGCGGTGAGCAGGGCGATCTCGGCGGGTGCCGTGCGCGCCGAGCGCAGCCGGGGCAGGGCGTGCAGGGCGAGGAGTACGGCCCCGAGGCCGTAGCAGAGAGCCAGGGCGGTGGCGGCCGGACCGCGCGGCAGCCAGAGAGCGACGGCCCCCGGCGCGGCGAAGACCGGCCACAGCCTGGCCATCCGGGCGAGGTCCGGTGCGCCCGTCAGACGCAGCCCTGCGGGCACGATCACCAGCATCCCCAGCATCACGATCAGGTCCACCAGGACCGACATGACCGCACCTCCCCCGGTATTGAACATGTTCAAGCGCTGTCGTCGATGACTCTAGAGCCTTTCTTGAACGTGTTCAAGGCGCTGTTCTGCCCGTCCTGCGGAGCCCTGCGCCCCTCGGGCGGCGCCGGCTTGCGGCGGCGGGGGAACTGCGGCAGACATGAGGGGACCACCCGGGACCGGTGACCAGGCAGGAGACCCCTTCGTGCACCCACCGATACGCATGCGGCGCGCCGCACTCGCCGTCCTGTCCGCCGGCATCCTCGTCACCGCCGGCTGCGCGCGGGGGAGCGTGGGCGGCGACAGCGGCACCGAGGGAACGGCGGACACCGGGGAGATCCTCCTCCAGCCGGCCGCGGACCGGGGGCCCGATCCCTTCACCCGGTCGACGGCGAAGCCCGCCGGGGCGGCCCCGGCCCCGACCGCCACGGCCTCCCGGCGGTCCTCCGCCTCGGGCGGCGAGGCCCCGCACACCCTTCCCGGATCGACTCCGGGCCTCTACGGGGGCACCCGCTCCGTCGCCTCCTGCGATGTCGGCGAGCAGATCCGCTTCCTCGCCGACGACCCGGCCCGGCGGGCGGCCTTCGCGCACGCCGCCGGCGTGTCCCGGGCCGGGGTGGCGGACTTCCTGCGCGGTCTGACCCCCGTCGTGCTGAGCGCCGACACCCGGGTCGGCAACCACGGTTTCCGGGCCGGCTCCGCCACCACGTACCAGTCCGTCCTCCAGGCCGGCACCGCGGTGATGGTGGACGGCCGCGGCCTGCCGCGGGTGCGCTGTGCCTGCGGCAACCCGCTGAGCCGGCCCGCCGGAGCGGCCGGCACCGCCACCGGCGAGACGTGGGACGGCTACGACCCGGCGCGCATCGTCGTCGTCGAGCCGGCGCCGAAGGCCGTCACCGGTCTGGTCATCGTCGACGTGGCGCACGACGCCTGGATCGAACGGCCGTCGGGCGACGAGGGCGCCGGGGACCGGACGCCCGCGGTGCCGCCGCCCTATGCGCCCGGAGCCGACATCACCGGGCCGCTGCCCGAAGCGACCCCCACGAGGTCGAAGGCCCCGAAGAAGCCGGAGAAGTCGCAGAAGCCGGGGGAGCCGACGCCCTCGCGCGAGGCGCCCGCGCCGGAGGACTGCCCGCCGTCCGACGGGGCGACCCCGCCCGGCGAGGCCGTCAGGGCCACGGAGGAGCCGGCCGGTGTGCCGCTCGCACCGCCGCTGCCCTGCCCCACGCCTACCGGTGTGCCGTCGGACGACCCCACCGACGGATATCCCGAACCTTTCCCCGAGTTCCCGACGGACGAGCCGACCGGTACCCCCGTCGACCCGGACGATCCGCCGCAGGACCTGGTGCCGCCCATGACCGACGAGCCGCAGACCGCGATCCGGCTGCCCTGGCAGGACGACACGGAGAGTGGGTCCGAGGACGGTCCGGAGCCCGTCGGCGGCTGACGGACGGGCCCCGTGCGGTGGTGCGGTCCAAGGGTCACTCCTGCGTCGGCAGCCAGTTCCCGTGCAGGCCGAGGGGGACCCGGACCGGTATCCGCACCCGGGCGACCGGGCCGGACGCCGGGTCGTCGGCGGGGATGACGAGCAGCCAGCTGCTCGAATCCGTGCGGTCGGTGGCGTACGTCATCCAGTAGCCGCCGCTGCCCGGCGCGGTGCCGGGGGCGGGCGCGAAGACCGGCTCGCCGACGGACAGGTTCCCGGCCCGCCACACCACGCTCGTGCCCGACGCGTCCCCGCCGTCGTACCAGCGCAGCTCGTCGAACTCGCCCGGCAGCAGGTCCGGGTTGCCGGAGTCCCCGGCCACGGCCAGCTGCCCGTGGCGCCGGCCGATCAAGCGGTCGTCCGTGCGGGGGAGTTCCATCCTCGCCTCGTCCAGCACCGTGCGGCGCATCGTGCCCGCGACCGGATCGATGACCGCGCGGACCAGGCCCGCGGTGTTGGGCGGGCCGCTCCCGTCCGGAGCGCCCATGGAGAGGCGGGTCCACTGCACGTAGTCCAGGACGACATCACCGCCGCCGGGTTCCGTGTCGTACGCGTTGACCGTGTGCCACAGCCAGAACGCCTCGTCGGACGCCCACCGCACCGGGCCGCCGTCGCGGGGGACCAGGGCCACCCGGGTGCCCCGCTCGGGCCGCCAGTCGATCATGGACCCACCGCTCATCGCCGCGGCGATGTCGAAGAACACCGGTGCCAGCACGATCACCAGGAACCGTGCGGTCAGCCCCATGTCGTGGATCATCATCGGTTCGTCGAGCCCGTCGACGACGGTGGGACCGCGGGTCACCTCGCCGGTGGGGCCGATGGCCGACCAGGTGAGGTAGGGCGGTTCCAGGCCGTAGCAGAACACCATCATCTCGCCCGTGACCGGGTCGATCTTCGGGTGCGCGGTGATACCGGCCGGCAGTGCCCCGCCGAAGGTCTCCTTGCCGGCCGTCTCCAGCTCCGGCGTCATCAGGAACGGGCTGTCCGACTCGGCGAGCGCCAGCAGGCGCCCCGCGTGCCGCACCACGTTGATGTCCGGCAGGTCCCGGAACGTGCCCGCCAACTCCGGTTCCACATCCGGCACCTGAGGCATGATCATCGATTCGATGCCGCCCCACAGGGCGTGCCCGACGCGCTCTTCCGCGAGCACGGCGGGGGTCCGTACGAAGCGGTTGCGGTACCGGGCCCGGCCGCCGGACATCCACACCCCGTGCAGCATGCCGTCCCCGTCGATCGGATAGAGGAACGAACCGATCGGTGTGAAGCGGGGGTTGGGGCCGTTGCGCAGGAACAGCCCGTCGAGTTCGTCCGGCAGTTCGCCCAGCACCTGGAGGCCGGTCTCGTCGACCTCCTCGGTCACCGGGGCGAACCGGCCGGACAGGTGGACGACGCGGGTCGGATCGAGACTCCGCGAGGCATCTGCGGCCATGACGGCCTCCCTTGCCGGGGCGGGCGCGCACCTGGACGCGCGCCGTGCTGACCCTTCATTCAATCCCCGGCCCCGACCGGCTGCAACGCGGGTGTCCGCGGGGGTGGGGATGCGGCGGGCGGGCCCCGGCGCCACCATGGAGGGTGCGGCAGCGTGCCGTGCCGGGCCACACCGGGAGGTGTGCGGTGACCCAAGCCAATTCCGGGCGGCGGACCGGGAATCTCTTCTTCGCGTTCGCCCCGTGGATCATCTTCGACGTCATCGCGGGTCCCAGTACCTGGGAGTACGCGGCCCTGGCCGGCCTCGTCGCCGCCGTGGTGCTCAACCTGCCCGATCTGCGCCGGGGTTCCTACAAGGTGCTGGAGGTGGCGGGCATCGCCTTCTTCGCGGTCCTCAGCGTGCTGGCGCTCTTCCTCGACCGTCAGGACCTGGACTGGCTGGAGCGGTACGCCCAGGTCCTCTCCAGCGGGGTGATCGCGGTGGTGGCCCTCGGGTCGCTGGCGTTCGTCCCGTTCACGGAGCAGTACGCGCGGGACACCACACCCCGTGAGGTGTGGGGTACGCCCGTCTTCCGTCACGTCAACCAGGTGCTGACGCTGGTCTGGGGAGGGGTCTTCGTCGCCACCGCGCTGCTGGGCCTGCTCGCGATCCACACGTCGTCCGGTTCCGACTGGTACAACTGGGTCATCCCGGCGGTCCTGCTGGTCCTGGCGGTCCGGTTCACGGAGCGCTACCCGGACCAGGTGCGCGAACGGTCCCTGAGGGCGCGCGGCGCCCCGTGAGGCCGCCACAGCCTCCGCTTTTGGTCCAGACCTATTGACGGAAGGTCTGGACCACTTTACGTTGGGCGCGTCCGTGGTCCTGGCCTCGTTTGTCAGGAGCATGCCAAATCGGAAAGGGGTGTCGCCGTGTTCGGTCGTACATCACGTCTGCTGGGGGCCGGCCTCGCGGCGGCGTGCATCGTGCCGATGCTGGTGGCCGCCGCGCCGGGCTCCGCGCAGGAGGACACCTGCGCGGTCAAGCCGAAGCCGGCGGGCAAGGTGCTCCAGGGGTACTGGGAGAACTGGGACGGCGCCTCCAACGGAGTGCACCCGCCGCTGGGCTGGATCCCGGTCACCGACAGCCGCATCCCGCAGCACGGCTACAACGTGCTCAACGCGGCCTTCCCGGTGATCCTCTCCGACGGCACCGTCCTGTGGGAGGACGGGATGGACTCGACCGTGAAGGTGCCGACCCCGGCCGAGATGTGCCAGGCGAAGGCGTCCGGGCTCACCACCCTGATGTCCATCGGCGGTGCGACGGCCGGTATCGACCTCAGTTCGAGCACGGTCGCCGACCGCTTCGTCGAGACGGTGGTGCCGATCCTCAAGAAGTACAACTTCGACGGCATCGACATCGACATCGAGACCGGCCTGAGCGGCAGCGGCAACATCAACCAGCTCTCCGCCTCGCAGGCCAACCTGATCCGCATCATCGACGGCGTCCTCGCGCAGATGCCGTCCGGCTTCGGTCTGACGATGGCGCCGGAGACGGCCTACGTCACCGGCGGCAGCGTCACGTACGGCTCGATCTGGGGTGCGTACCTGCCCATCGTGAAGAAGTACGCGGACAACGGCCGGCTCTGGTGGCTGAACATGCAGTACTACAACGGCAGCATGTACGGCTGCTCCGGCGACTCGTACTCCGCGGGCACCGTCGAGGGCTTCACCGCGCAGACGGACTGTCTCGACAAGGGGCTCGTCATCCAGGGCACCACCATCAGGGTGCCGTACGACAAGCAGGTCCCCGGACTCCCGGCCCAGCCGGGCGCCGGCGGCGGTTACATGGCGCCGAACCTCGTCTCGCAGGCCTGGAACCACTACGGCGGCAGCCTGAAGGGCCTGATGACCTGGTCGCTGAACTGGGACGGATCCAAGAACTGGACCTTCGGGGACAACGTGAAGGCGCTGCAGGGCCGCTGACGTCCCGGCGACGGCGAAGGCCCCGGAGCAGCCCTGCGCAGGGCTGCTCCGGGGCCTTCGCCGCGGTGTCAGTTGCCGGGCTCGGAGGCGTCCAGCATGGCGTGACGCTCCACGACCTTCACCCGCTCGCGGCCCTGCTCCTCGCCCAGCGCGCGCTCGTGCGCGTCCAGCCGGTACCAGCCCTCGCGGGTGGTGTAGCGGACGCCGCGGGCCTCCAGGAACTCGGTCACGGCCGACGGCTCGGGCTGCGCCGGCGCCGGGAGACGGCCGGCGCCGTGGTCCTCCAGCAGGCAGGCGACCGTCTCGTTGGCGTCACCCTTGGTGTGGCCGATCAGGCCGATCGGGCCCCGCTTGATCCAGCCGGTGACGTACACCGACTCCATCGGCTCACCGCCGGAGAGCACCCGGCCCGCGGCGTGCGGGACGGTGCCGGACGCGACGTCGAACGGCAGCTTGGGCAGCTCCTGCGAGTAGTAGCCGACCGCGCGGTAGACGCTCTGCACGTCCCAGTCGTTGAACCGGCCGGTGCCCTTGACGTTGCCCGTGCCGTCCAGCTCGGTGCGCTCGGTGCGCAGCCCGACGACCCGGCCGTCCTCGCCGACGATCTCCACGGGCGACTCGAAGAAGTGCAGGAAGAGCTTGTGCGGGCGGTCGCCGACATCGCGGATCGCCCAGTTCTCCAGCGTGGAGGCGACCATGTTGGCCTGCTTGTTGCCGCGCCGGGTCTCGATCGAGCCCGCGTCGTAGTCGATGTCCTCGGGGTTGACGATGACCTCGATGTTCGGCGAGTGGTCCAGCTCCCGCAGCTCCATCGGGCTGAACTTGGCCTGGGCCGGACCGCGCCGCCCGAAGACGTGCACCTCCAGAGCCTTGTTGGCCTTGAGCCCGTCGTGGACGTTGGCGGGGATCTCGGTCGGCAGCAGCTCCTCGGCCGTCTTGGCGAGGATGCGGGCCACGTCCAGGGCCACGTTGCCGACGCCCAGTACGGCGACCTTCTCGGCCTCCAGCGGCCAGGTGCGCGGCACGTCAGGGTGGCCGTCGTACCAGGAGACGAAGTCGGCGGCCCCGTAGGAGCCGTCCAGCTCGTTGCCCGGGATGTCGAGGGCGCGGTCCGCGTCGGCGCCGGTGGAGAAGATCACGGCGTCGTAGAAGGTCCGGAGCTCGTCCAGGCCGATGTCGCCCGGGTAGTCGACGTTCCCGAAGAGCCTCAGCTGCGGCTTGTCCAGGACCTGGCGCAGCGCCTGCACGATGCCCTTGATCCGCGGGTGGTCCGGGGCAACGCCGTAACGGATCAGGCCGAAGGGGGCGGGCATCCGCTCGAACAGGTCGATGGAGACACCCGGGTCGGCGGCGGCGTCGGATTTGAGCAGCGCGTCCGCTGCGTAGATTCCGGCGGGACCGGCTCCGACGATGGCGACGCGGACGGGGCGTGTCATGGAGGGCTGTTCCTTAGGACGGGCGAGCAGGAGCAGGGCGGGCCTTGGTAAGGCTTGGCTTACTCCGCCCCGACGCACACGTTAGTCGCTGGTCCTGCCCGCTTTCGGAGGGGGGAGGTGTTCTGCGGGGATTTCCGGCACCCCGCACCCGCGCCGTTCCGGGGAATCCCTTGGGAATCCCCGGGGAACCGGCCCTCCCGGGTGGCCCGGAAATGTGTTCCATCGCACGTTCACCAGATGGACTGCTCGCTCGAACAATCGGACAAATGATGGCAGAGTGACGCATATGGATGATCGGGTAGCGGGTGCCCTGTCACTCCCGGACGACTGGCCCGCCCACCCGGACCTCAGTCTCGCCCTGAACCGTATGGGCAGCTTCGACTGGGACCTCGACAGCGGCCTCATGCACATGGACCAGGCGGCCCTCGACGTGTTCGACCTGCGGGCCGACGAGTACGACGACAAGCCGACGACGCTCGGGATCCGGGTGCCGGCGGACGAGGGCGTGCGGCTCGACGCCATGGTCACCGAGGCGCTCAAATCGGGCCTGACCAACTACGGGGCGTACTTCCGCATGCGCCGGCGCGACGGCACCCTGCAGTGGACGCACACCCAGGGCTTCGTCCGGCGTGACCCCACCGGCCGGCCGCGCCGCATCATCGGCATCGTCCGGGACGCCACCCAGGAGCTGGCCGACTCCACGGCCCGCCGCGAGCTGGACGAGGAGCGCCGGCGGCGCACCAGCCTGGTGGAGGCCACCACGGCCGCGCTCGCCCACGCCCGTACCGTCAAGGACGTCATCGACGTGCTCAAGAACTCCCAGGGGCTCGCCCACCTGGGAGCGACCAGTCTGGTCATGGGGCTGATCGAGGCCGGGCGCATCCATCTGGTCGCCGACGGGCCCGAGGGGGCCTTCGTGCCGGGGACCCGGTACACCCGCACGGACGAGCAGTACCCGATGAGCGAGGTCGTGCGCACGCTCACCCCGCGCTTCATCGACTCCGCGGAGGACTTCGCCGACTCGTACCCGATCCTGTGGCCCCACATCAGCCACCTCGGCATCACCTCCGCCGCCTATATGCCGCTGATCGCCCAGGCCCGCCCGATCGGCGCACTCGGGCTGCTCTACAGCGACAAGGACGGTTTCACCGGCGACGAGCGCAACCTGCTGGTCGCCCTCGGCAGCTCCATCGCCCAGAGCCTCCAGCGGGCCATGCTCTACGAGCAGGAGCACGACCTCGCCGAGGGGCTCCAGCAGGCCATGCTGCCCCGCCGGATCCCCGAGGTGCCGGGCGCGCAGATCGCCGTCCGCTACCGCTCGGCCCGGCTGGGCCGGGACATCGGCGGCGACTGGTACGACGTCATCCCGCTGCCCGGCGGCCGGGTCGGAACCGTCATCGGGGACGTCCAGGGCCACGACACGCACGCCGCAGCCGTCATGGGACAGCTGCGCATCGTGCTGCGGGCGTACGCCGCCGAGGGGCACAGCCCCGCCACCGTCATGGCGCGGGCCTCCGTCTTCCTGCACGAGCTGGACACGGACCGGTTCGCGACCTGTACGTACGCCGAGGCCGACCTGACCACCGGAGTGGTGCAGGTGGTCCGGGCCGGCCATGTGGACCCGCTGGTGCGGGAGGCCGACGGGAGCTGCCGCAAGGTGCCCGTCGAGGGCGGGCTGCCACTGGGGCTCTCCGCCGAGTTCGGGCGGCTGGAGTATCCCGTCAGCACGGTCGAGCTGGACCCCGGGCAGACCATGGTGCTGTTCACCGACGGCCTGGTGGAGCTGCCGGGAGCCGACCTCGACGAGGGCATGCAACTGCTCACGGCCATGATCAGGAACGGCCCCGAGGACCTTCAGCAGCTGGCCGACCGGCTCTGCGAATCGGTCGACGAGCGCGGCGGCGAGGACGACGTCGCGGTGCTGCTGCTGCGCCGGAAGGCGGCACACGCCCCGCAGCCCGGCGGACGGCTCCAGCAGCACGTGGCCCAGAACGACCCCGAGGCGCTCAGCTCGGCCCGCCACATGATCCGTGCGGCCGTCCGGGCGTGGGGCGCGAAGGAGCGGGCGGACGAGGTGGAGCTGGCCGCCGACGAACTGACCACCAACGCGCTGATGCACACCGACGGCGGCGCGATCGTCACCATCCGGGTGCTCACCGGGCCCGAGCGGCGGCTGCGCGTCGATGTCGAGGACCGGTCCAGCGCCCTTCCGCGCCGCCGGGACGCGGGCGATGCCGGGGTCTCCGGCCGCGGTCTGATGCTCGTCGACCGGCTGGCGGACGCCTGGGGTGTCGAGTCCCGGGGCACCGGCAAGTGCGTCTGGTGCGAATTCGTCATCCCGCCGCGCGGCTGATCCGGCGGTCCCGCCGGATCGGGCGTGCGGCGGCATTGAACACTACTGCAAAGTAACAGAACGTAACATGTCTGTACTTGACCGTAACCGACTGCGGGAGATTGACTGCGACTCCGTCAGTCTCGTCTTCGATGACATGAGGACCCGTTGGGCACTGAGCTACTGGCACCTCTCGATCTCGCCTTCTGGCACCTCGAGTCCGATGCGCACCCCATGCACCTCGGCGCACTCGCCGTCTTCTCGCCGGGCGCGGGCCCGGCCCCCGGACCCGAGGACCTGCTCGAACTGCTCGGCAGCCGGGCCGCGGCCATCCCCCGGCTGCGGATGCGGGTGCGTGACGTGCTGCTGCCCGTCGGCGGCGCGGCCTGGTCGGTGGACAAGGACTTCGACGTCCACCGGCACGTCAAGCGGGTGCGGCTGCCCGCGGCGGAGACCGCCGACGAGAGCGGTTTCATGGCGGCGGCCACCCGGCTCGCCGGGGAACTGATGGAGCAGCCGCTGCGCAGGGGGCTGCCGCCCTGGCAGATGTACGTCATCGGCGGCGCCCCCGACGGTCCCTTCGCCGTCCTGGTCAAGCTCCACCACGCGCTCGCCGACGGGATGCGCGCGGTCGCCATCGGGGCCGGGATCTTCGACGAGATCGCCACGGCGGCCGGCCGGGGCCGGCCCGGTGTGACGGCCGGCCGGGTGCGTCCCGTGCCGCCGCGCTCCTGGATGCCCGGCCCGCGCCAGGTCGCCGGGCTCGCCCTCGGACGGATCGAGGACCTCGGCCGGGCCTTCGGGGTCGGAGCCTCGCTGGTACGCGCCAGCCGCCTCGACCTGCGCGGCGCACCGTCCCTGAGCGCCAGCTCCAGCGGCACCCGCCGCCTGGCCACCGCCGATCTCGACCTCGAAGCCGTCCGGCGGATCCGCCGGGCCGCCGGCGGGACGGGCAACGACGTGCTGCTCGCGGTGGTGGCGGGAGCGCTGCGCCGCTGGATGCTGGAGCGCGGCGAACCGCTGCCCGGAGCCGATCCGCGCGCCCTGGTCCCGGTCTCCCGGCGCCGTCCGGGCGGTGCGGCCGCCGCCACCGGCAACCGGCTCTCCGCCTATCTTCTGGGCCTGCCCGTCTCCGAACCCGACCCCTGGGAGCGGCTGCGGGCCGTCCGCGGGGCCATGGACCGCAACAAGTCGGCAGGGCCGCTGCGCGGGGCCGGCGCGGTCGCCGTGCTCGCCGACCAGCTTCCCTCGCTGGCCCACCGGTTCGGCGCACCGATCGCGGGCAACGCCGCCCGGATGCTCTTCGACGTGCTCGTCACCAGTGTGCCGCTGCCGCGCTCGGCCCTCTCGCTCGGCGGCTGCCCGCTGCGCGCGCTCTACCCCATGGCGCCGCTGGCCCGCGGCCAGTCCCTGGCCGTCGCGCTGACCACGTACGGCTCCACCGTGCAGATCGGTCTGGTCGCCGACGGCAAGGCCCTGCCCGACCTGGACCGGCTGGGGCGCTGCGCCGAGGAGGAAGTGGCCGAACTGCTGGCGCTGCTGCCGGTGAGCGGCACTCCATAGATCGGACAGGTCACGGGGCAATCTTCGTAGTTGATCCTCCCCGGGGTGTTGACGCGCCCAAGTGATCCGATGAATATTCGCTGTGTGCAGGAAGCGATCATCGGGGAGGGCGGCGGAGTCATGCGGCGCAACAGGCTGGGAAACAGCGCGGTCGAGGTCACCGAGCTGTCCTTCGGGGCGGCCGCCATCGGCAATCTCTTCAGCGCCGTCGATCCGGCACAGGCCGCGGCCGCCGTCGACGCCGCCTGGGACGAGGGCGTCCGCTACTTCGACACCGCGCCGCACTACGGGCTCGGCCTCTCGGAGCGACGCCTCGGCGAGGCCCTGCGCGGCCGTCCCCGCGACGCGTTCGTCCTGTCGACCAAGGTCGGCCGGGTCCTCGACCCGCTGCCCGACGGCGGGGCCGCCGCGTCCGACTCGCTCTCCGAGGGCTTCGCCGTCCGCGCCACCCACCGCAGGCGCTGGGACTTCAGCGCCGCCGGGGTCCGCCGCAGCATCGAGGACAGCCTGGAACGGCTCGGCCTCGACCGCATCGACATCGCCTACCTGCACGACCCGGACGACCACGCCGAGGCCGCCTTCCACGAGGCCTACCCGGAACTGGAGAAGCTCCGCGCCGAAGGGATGATCGGGGCCATCGGGGCCGGCATGAACCAGACCGCGATGCTCACCCGGTTCGTCACCGACACCGACGCCGACGTGGTGCTCTGCGCCGGCCGCTACACCCTCCTCGACCAGTCAGCCCTGCACGACCTGCTGCCCGCCGCCGCCGCCCGCGGCCGCAGCGTCGTCGTCGGCGGCGTCTTCAACTCCGGCCTCCTCGCGGACCCGCGCCCCGGCGCGACCTACGACTACGCCGCCGCGCCCCTGAACCTCCTGGACCGGGCGCTGCGCCTGAAGGCCGTCACCGAGGGCCACGGTGTGCCGCTGCGCGCCGCCGCCCTGCACTACCCGCTCGCCCACCCCGCGGTCGCCGGCGTGCTCGTCGGCACCCGGTCCCCGGACGAGGTGCGCGACGCCGCGGCCCTGCTCCGCCGGGAGATCCCCGAGGCCCTCTGGGACGACCTGCGCGCCGAGGGCCTGCTGACCGAGAACGGACACTGACATGCGTATCGCCCTGCACACCAAGGTCCGCGCGGACCGCGTCGCGGAGTACGAGGCCGCCCACCGCGAGGTCCCCGCCGAACTGACCCGCGCCATCCGCGCCGCCGGCGCCGGCTCCTGGACCATCTGGCGCAGCGGCACCGATCTCTTCCACGTCATCGAGTGCGACGACTACGCCCGGCTCCTCGCCGAACTGGAACAGCTCCCCGTCAACGTCGCCTGGCAGGCCAGGATGGACGAACTCCTCGACGTGGCCCACGACTACTCATCGGACGGCGCCGCAGCGGGCCTCCCCGTCGCCTGGGAGCTGTGACATGACCGGCCGCCCCCGCATCGTCGACGCCCACCACCACGTGTGGGACCTCTCCGTACGCGACCAGGACTGGATCACCGGCGAGGAACTGGCCCCCCTGCGCCGCGACTTCACCGTGGCGGACCTGGAGCCGGAGGCCCGGGCCAACGGGGTGGACGCGACCGTCCTCGTCCAGACCGTCACCGTCGCCGCCGAGACCCCCGAATTCCTCGCGCTCGCCGACGGCAGCGATCTGGTCGCGGGCGTCGTGGGCTGGAGCGACCTCACCGCACCGGATATCGCCGACACCCTGGCCGCCCTGCGCGAGCTCCCCGGCGGCGACCGGCTCGTCGGGCTGCGCCACCAGGTCCAGGGCGAACCCGACCCGCGCTGGCTGCTGCGCCCGGACGTCCTGCGCGGGCTGACCGCCGTGTCCGAGGCCGGGCTCGTCTACGACCTGCTGGTCCAGCCCCACCAGCTGCCCGCCGCCGTGCGGGCCGCCGAACTGCTGCCCGGGCTCGTCCTCGTACTCGACCACTCCGGCAAACCGCCGGTCGCCGCCGGGGAACTCCACCCCTGGGCCGACGAGCTGCGGGCCCTCGCCGCCCTGCCCAACACCGTGTGCAAACTCTCCGGACTCGTCACCGAGGCGGACCCGCACAACTGGACCGTCAAGGATCTGCGCCCGTACGCGGACACCGTTCTCGAAGCCTTCGGGCCCACCCGGCTGATGTTCGGCTCGGACTGGCCGGTGTGCCGGCTCGCGGCGACGTACACCGAGGTCGTCGAGGCCGCGCTCGCCCTTCTCGACGGGCTCGCCGACGACGAGCGGGACGCGGTCCTCGCCACCACGGCCGAAGGCGTGTATGGCCTCCGGTAGGCGCCGGGGCGACGGCTGCGGCAGGCTGGAACCATGCCCGAACTGCCCGAAGTCGAAGCCCTGCGGGTCTTCCTCGACGACCACCTGGTCGGCAGGGAGATCGACCGCGTCCTGCCGCTCGCCATCAGCGTCCTGAAGACGTACGACCCACCGCTCACCGCCCTGCACGGCGGTACGGTCACCGGGGTCCGGCGGCACGGCAAGTTCCTCGACATCGCCGTCGGACCGCTGCACCTGGTCACCCACCTCGCCCGGGCCGGCTGGCTGCACTGGAAGGACTCCTTCCCCGCCAACCCGCCCCGCCCGGGCAAGGGCCCTCTCGCGCTGCGCACCGTCCTCACCGGCGGCGACGGCTTCGACCTGACCGAGGCCGGCACCACCAAGCGCCTCGCCGTCCACCTGGTGCACGACCCGGCCGAGATCCCCGGGGTGGCCCGGCTCGGGCCCGACCCGCTCGGCCCGTCCTTCGACCGGGACGCGTTCGCCGCGCTCCTCGCGGGGGAGAGGCGCCAGATCAAGGGCGCCCTGCGCGACCAGTCCCTCATCGCCGGCATCGGCAACGCCTACAGCGACGAGATCCTGCACGTCGCGAAGATGTCGCCGTTCAAGCTCACCGCGCACCTCACCGACGACGAGACCACCCGGCTGTACACCGCTCTGCGCAGCACGCTCAACGACGCAGTGGCCCGTTCCAGCGGCCTTGAGGCGGGCCGGCTCAAGGCAGAGAAGAAGAGCGCGATGCGGGTCCACGGGCGCACCGGCGAGCCCTGCCCGGTCTGCGGTGACACCGTCCGCGAGGTGTCCTTCAACGACTCATCGCTCCAGTACTGCCCGACCTGCCAGACGGGCGGCAAGCCCCTCGCCGACCGCCGCCTCTCCAAGCTGCTCAAGTAGGGCCCCGGCCCTCCCTCTCAGCGGGTGAGCCGCAGCAGCCGCTGCCCCGCCGCCGTCCGCACCTCGAACCGGGCGATGGCCCCGGGCCGCAGCGCCGCGCCGCCGCTCATCCGGACCGGCTCCGCGGGGCCGCCGGACGACCAGGTCGCGACGGTCTCCTCGTCCCCGTCGCGCCCCACCGCGACCAGCGAGCACACCCCCGGCCCGGGGACCCCCGACACCTCGAGTCCGACCTCGCTGCCCCACTCCCGCGCCCCCGCCGTCACGACGGCCGACATCCCCGAGCCCCGGTCCGCGGCCTCCCACCGCTGGGCTTCCCGCTCCCCGCCCGGCAGCGCGAACGGCGCCCCGGCCGCGAGGACCACCGCCGCCGCAACCAGGGCGAGACGCCGCCGCCGCGCCCCGCGCCGCCCGGCCGCCACCGCCTCCGTCGCCCGGCGCACCAGCCCGGGACCCGGCCGGACCACCGGATCGACGCCCGGCGGCGTCAGCCGCGCGTACCGGCCGAGCGCGGCCGTCACCCCACCGAGCTCCACCACCCCGCACGCACACCGGGCACAGCCCTCCAGATGCTCCTCGAAACGGAAGGCGTCGGCGGCGCCGAGCACGCCCAGGGCGTAGGCGCCGACATCGCGACGGTGGGGCGGGGTGCACATGCCGTCCCGTACGGAAACAACCCGTGAATCACTCAGCACCGCCCCTCCGCATCGCCCCGCGCAGCCCTTAAACTCCGGCCTCATGCTCCGCGTACTCGCCGTCGACGACGAAGAACCCGCCCTGGAGGAACTGCTGTACCTCCTGCGCGCCGATCCCCGGATCCGCAGCGCCGAGGGCGCCACCGGGGCCACCGAGGCGCTGCGCCGCATCGGCAGCGCCGTCGATGCCGGTCCGGACGACCCCGCCGCCATCGACGTCGTCTTCCTGGACATCCACATGGCGGGCCTCACCGGACTCGACGTCGCCCAGCTGCTCGCCGGTTTCGCCGCACCCCCGCTCATCGTCTTCGTCACCGCGCACGAGGGTTTCGCCGTGCACGCCTTCGACCTCAAGGCCGTCGACTACGTCCTCAAACCCGTACGCCGCGAACGCCTGGCCGAGGCCGTGCGCCGTGTCGCCGAGCAGGTCGGCGACCGCTCCGCACCCGTGCACGACACCGCGCACGATCAGATCCCCGTCGAACTGGGCGGCGTCATCCGCTTCATCCCGATCGACGACATCGCCTACGCCGAGGCCCAGGGCGACTACGCCCGGCTGCACACCGCGACCGGCAGCCACCTCGTCCGCGTCCCCCTCACCACCCTGGAGGAGCGCTGGCGCACCCGCGGATTCGTCCGCATCCACCGCCGCCACCTGGTGGCGCTCGGCCGGATCGACGAACTGCGGCTGGACGCGGGCAGCATGAGCGTGCGCATCGGCACCGCCTCCCTCCCCGTCAGCCGCCGCCACACCCGCGCCCTGCGCGATCTGCTGATGCGCCAGACCGGCCGCTGACCAGCGCCTACCCGCACCCGGAACCCTTCCCAGCGGGGCCGGGTGCTGCGTACACTCCGGCCCCATGTCCGCAGAGCCAACGCCCCGGCGCGAAGTGGTGACGGGGGAGCCCCGGCGGGTGCGTCCGCTGCCGCGCTACCGCACCCAGTCGGAGATCGACGAACAGACCGCGCTGGGCGGCGCGTACGTCCGTTCGCTGATGCGCAGCCAACTGCGCGCCGGGCTCACCGCCTTCGGTGTGCTCGCCGCCGTGGTCGGCACCCTGCCGCCGGCCTTCGAGGCACTGCACAGCGACGCCGTCGTCTGGGCCGTCCTCGGCTTCGCCGCCTATCCGCCGCTGACGCTGCTCGCCTGGTGGTACGTGCGCCGGGCCGAGCGCAACGAGCGCGACTTCGCCCGGCTCGTGGAAGGCCGCCCCGCACAGTGAGCCGCACGTACGCGGTGGCGGCCGTCGCCGCCGTCGTCCTCGCCACCGTCCTCGTCGGCGGATTCGGGCTCCGCATCTCCCGGACCACCTCCGACTTCTACGTCGCGTCGCGCACCGTGCGCCCCCGCCTCAACGCGGCCGCGATCAGCGGCGAATACCTCTCCGCCGCCTCCTTCCTCGGCATCGCCGGACTGGTCCTCGTGCACGGCCCCGACATGCTCTGGTACCCGGTCGGCTACACCGCCGGCTACCTGGTGCTGCTGGTCTTCGTCGCGGCCCCGCTGCGCCGCTCGGGGGCGTACACCCTGCCCGACTTCGCCGAGGGGCGGCTCGAGTCCCGGCAGGTGCGCCGGCTCGTCAGCGTGCTCGTCGTCGGCGCCGGCTGGCTCTACCTCGTCCCGCAGCTCCAGGGCGCCGGACTCACCCTCAAGATCCTCACCGGGGCGCCCGGCTGGCTCGGCGACGTCCTCGTCGCCTCCGTGGTCGTCCTCGCCGTCGCCGCCGGCGGCATGCGCTCCATCACCTTCGTCCAGGTGTTCCAGTACTGGCTGAAACTGACCGCGCTCCTGGTCCCCGCGATCTTCCTGGTGCTGGCCTGGCAGGGCGACGGACGGCCCCGCGTCACCTTCGACGAGCAGCTGTCCGTCTTCCGCGCCGACCATCCGCTGTACGCCACCTACGGCCTCATCGTCGCCACCTTCCTCGGCACCATGGGCCTGCCGCACGTCGTCGTCCGCTTCTACACCAGCCCCAACGGCCGCGACGCCCGCCGCACCACCGTCGCCGTCCTCGCCCTCATCGGCGTCTTCTACCTCCTGCCGCCCGTCTACGGCGCCCTCGGACGGCTGTACGCCCCCGAGCTGATCCACGGCGGCGACGCCGACGCGGCCGTGCTGCTGCTGCCCGGCCGGGTCATCGGCGGGCTCGGCGGCGACCTGCTCGGCGCGCTCATCGCGGGCGGCGCCTTCGCCGCGTTCCTGTCGACCGCCTCCGGCCTGACCATGGCCGTCGCCGGCGTCATCACCCAGGACGTCCTGCCCTCGCGCGGGGTACGGCACTTCCGGCTGGCCACCGTCCTCGCCATCTCCGTCCCGCTCGCCGGGTCGCTGATGGTCAGCCGGGTACCGGTCGCCGACTCGGTGGGGATGGCGTTCGCCGTGTCCGCGTCGTCCTTCTGCCCGCTGCTCGTCCTCGGCATCTGGTGGCGCCGCCTCACCCCGCCCGGTGCCGTGGCGGGACTCGTCCTGGGCGGCGGCTCCGCGCTGCTCTCCGTCGCCATCACCGTCAGCGGGGCGGTGCGCCCGCCCGGCTGGCCGCACGCGCTGCTCGCCTGGCCCGCCGTCTGGTCCGTGCCCGTCGGCTTCCTCGCCATGATCCTGGTCTCGCTCGCCACGCCCGGGCGGATACCCGCCGGAACCAACGCCGCCATGACCCGCTTCCACCTGCCCGAAGCGCTGACCGCAGGGAGGCACCGGTGACCGGAGCCGGATACGCCGTCATCGTCCTCCTCGTCCTTCTCCTGTTCGGCGGCGGCCTGCTGGCCGGCCGGATGACCGCTCGGCCCGTGCGCACGAGCGATGTCGGCACCCCCGTCGAGCACGCCACGTTCGAGACCCTGCACACCGCATCCCTCGCCGCGCCCCCGCTGCGCGCCGGGCTCACCGAGGAGAGCGCCCGCCGATCGGCCCGCAGGCTGCGCTCGCTGCTCGGCACCGACGCCCTGTGCCTCACCGACCGCGACCGGGTCCTGGTCTGGGACGGCGAGGGCGACCACCACGGCCGGCACGTCATGGACCAGGTGGGCGACGTCCTCGCCAGCGGCCGCGACACCGCCTTCCGCAGCGAGTGCGAGGACCTGGACTGCCCGCTGCGCTGGGCCGTCGCCGTACCGCTCACCGTCGACCACCGGGTCCTCGGCACCCTGATCGCCTACGCGCCCCGCGAATCGGCGGTCCTGGCCAGGGCGGCCGGCGAGGTGGCCCGCTGGGTCTGCGTACAGCTGGAACTCGCCGAACTCGACCGCTCGCGCACCCAGCTCATCGAGGCCGAGATCAGGGCCCTGCGCGCGCAGATCTCCCCGCACTTCATCTTCAACTCCCTGGCAGCCATCGCCTCGTTCGTCCGCACCGACCCCGAACAGGCCCGCGAACTCCTGCTGGAGTTCGCCGACTTCACCCGCTACTCGTTCCGCAGCCACGGCGACTTCACCACCCTCGCCGACGAACTGCACTCCATCGACCAGTACCTGGCCCTGGTCCGCGCCCGGTTCGGCGAACGGCTCTCGGTCACCCTCCAGGTGGCCCCCGAGGTACTGCCCGTCGCGCTGCCCTTCCTCTGCCTGCAACCGCTGGTCGAGAACGCCGTCAAGCACGGGCTGGAAGGGGCCGTCACCTCCAGCCGCATCACCATCAGCGCCCTGGACGCCGGATCGGAGGCCGAGGTCGTCATCGAGGACGACGGCACCGGCATGGACCCCGAGCGGCTGCGCCACATCCTGCGCGGCGAGGGCGGCAAGTCCACCGGCATCGGCCTGCTCAACGTCGACGAACGGCTGCGGCAGGTGTACGGGGACGACTACGGGCTCGTCATCGAGACGGGCATGGGCGCCGGCATGCGCATCACCGTACGGCTGCCGAAGTACCGCGCCGGGGTGCACGGCTCCTGAAGCGGCGACGGGCCGGCGCCCAGTACGAGCAGGCCCTTCGTGCAGCAGGCCCTCAGTACAGGTGGATCGAGAGGTGCCCCAGCGGCAGCCCCAGCTGCCAGGCGGGTGTCCACACCTGGGCCGCGGTCTCCTCCTCTTCCTCCTCCGGCTCCCACGGCGGCGGACCGATCGCGTCCAGATCGGCCGCCAGGAGCTCCGTGTCCTCCAGCCAGCGCCAGGCCGCACGGGCCAGGGCGACGTCCGGACCGGCCTCACCCGCCGCCTCCAACGCGTCGAGCCGCGCGCATACCCAGCCGCGCCACGGGGCCCCGTACGCCGTCAGCAGCCGCAGCTCGTCCACCCGGGTGGCGGGCAGCGACTCGGCCACCTCACCGTCGGAGAGGAAGACGGTGAGGGCGAGCGCGTCACGGCCCGCCCGGTACTCCAGCGTCGCCGGCTCCATCAGCTCGCCGGTCCGCAGCAGTTCGTCGGCGATGTACTCCGCGTACATCCAGGCCATCGGGATCAGCAGCCCGCCGCCACTGGATCCGTCTTGACGTTCCGGACGCATCCGGTCTCGCCCCATTCCGTTCTCGGTACGGCCCTACACGCAGCATTGAACCGGGGGAGCGCGCCCCGCGTGGCCAGAAGGACAGGATCCGTCGGACCCGTTTCGTCACAGACATGAGGTTGCGATGACCGCCGACCCCGGGGAGGGACCGCACATGCGGCAGTTGCTCGGAGCCTACGTGCTGGACGCACTCCCGGCCCCGGAGGCCCTGCGGGTCGCCCGCCATCTGCAGGCCTGCGACCGCTGCGCCGCCGACTACGCGGCGGTCGCGGAGGCCGCGGCCCTGCTGCCGCTGCTCAGCGAGGAGGACCTGCTGGAGTAGCCGGGCAGATTGCGCGACAGCAGCCGCAACGCGTAGTAAGAACGGGACTTGACGGTGCCGGCGGGGATACCGAGCACCTCGGCCGTCTCGCCGACACTCAGCCCGCGGAAGTAGATCTGCACCAGTACCGCCCGGTGCTCCGGGCTGAGGGTGCGCACCGCCTCGCGCACATCGAGCGCGGCCACGGCGGACTCTGCGGTGTCCTCCCCGTCCGGGGCGCTCTCCAGCACGGCGTCGCCCACCTCGGCCGGCCGGGCCAGCCGCGACCTGCGGGCGTCGATCGCCAGCCGGCGTCCCACGGTGAACAGCCAGGGCCGCATCGACTCGTACGGGCCGTCGAACGCCTCGGGGTGCTGCCAGGCCCGGACCAGCGTCTCCTGGAGGAGGTCCTCGGCCCGCTGCCGGTCACCGAACGTCAGCCCGAGAAGGAAGTGGAACAGGGCGGGGCCGTGCTCACGCTGCAGATCCGCGAGTGCCCGCTCATCGGTCGTCGTCGTGGTCATCGTGAACGCCCTTCCGCGCGGAGGCCCCTGCCGCCTCCCTGCTGACTGGCGTATACGAACGCATTCACGCCCGGGGGAACAGGACAAACGCCGCCCCGTGCGACGAGCGGTCGCTCAGAGCGGCGAATGGTGCGGTGAACGGTCGGGTGGCGGTGCGGCGCGGCGGCGGAGGGTGCGGTTACGGGACCACGGTGACGGGCCAGCGGCCGGCCTTCACCAGGCGCACGGCCACCGATCCGATGAACCGGTGCCCGGCCGACTCGGACGCGCCGACCACGACGGCGTCCGCCTTGAGCTCGTCGGCCGCGGTCACCAGCCCGTTGTACGGATCACCGCGGAAGGTGTGGAACTCCCAGCGCACGTCCCATATGTCCTTCATCCGCTCCGTCGACTCGCGGATCTCGTTCACCAGGCTCTCCGCCACGTCCCCGGTCGCGTCGCCGACCGGGGCGCCGAGTGCGGCACCCGCCGCCAGTACGGGCTGGACGTAGACGAGGGCGAGCATGGCCCGCTGCCGACGGGCGAGTCCTGCCGCGTACGCCGCGGCGCGCATGGAGGAATCGGAACCGTCGAGGCCCGCGACGATCACTTTCGGGCCGTCTGTGCCACGTTCGAACTGGTGAGGCTGCTGGTCTGTCACGGCAGTGAGGCTATCGGCTCCCGTCGCGGGCTCCGGTACGGGCTCCCGAGTGCCCCGGCGCGCTGCTGCCGGTTGCGCGGATGCGCTCCCTCCAACGGGTGCAAAACCCTCCGTAACCGGTGTCGTTGAGACGGGTGGGGGAGCAGGCGTGCGAGCAGTTGGTCATGAAGAACGATCAGTTGCCACCGATGCGCAGAACGCTGCTGAGGCTGGCTGCCGGGCTGGGCGCCGCCACTGCGGTGCGCCTGGTCGCGGCGGACTCCGCCGGTGCGCCGTTCCGGCCTCCCGCGCCGCCGTCCGCCGCTGCCGGTCCGCAGGCAGCCGCCGCGCGCACCCGGCCGCTCGCCTACCGGCTCCGGCCCATGACCGCGAACAACCCGCCGCACTACCGCCCGGCCGCACCGCCGGTCCGCACCCGGCCGTTCGAGCACCTGCCCGACATCGGCCGGGCCATGGTCCTGAGCTTCGACGACGGACCCGATCCGCTGTACACCCCGCACATCCTGGACACACTGCGCAAGCACGACGTGCGGGCGATGTTCTTCCTCTGCGGGGAGATGGCCCACGACAACCAGGACCTCGTCCGCAGGATCGCCGACGAGGGCCACACCGTCGGCAACCACTCCTGGACCCATCCGCTGGTCACCCGGCTCTCCCGGGCCGGCATCACCGACGAACTGGGCCGCACCAGCGAGGTGATCGAGAAGGTCACCGGCGCCCCGCCGCTCTGGTACCGGGCGCCCTACGGAGCCTGGAACCGCAATTCGTTCGAGATCGGGGCGGCGATGGGGATGGAGCCCATGGCCTGGACGGTGGACACCCTGGACTGGACGGTGCCGGGCACCGACAGCATCGTCCGGCGGGTGAAGGAGGGGGCCGCCCCCGGGGTCGTGGTGCTGTCGCACGACGCGGGCGGCAACCGTTCGCAGAGCGTCGCCGCGCTGGGCCGCTATCTGCCGGACCTGCTGGAGGACGGGTACCGGATCACGGTGCCGCAGCGCCGCTGAGCCGCGTCACGACTGCTGCCGGGGCGGGACCGCGGCCCCGGCAGCAGTCGTTCAGCGGGTTTCGACCAGGCGGGCGAAGGCGACGACGTTGCCGTCGTAGCCGTTGGCCTTCGTGTATCCGCCGCCGCAGGTGATGACCCGCAGTTCCGCCTGCCCGGTGTCGCCGTAGACCCGGGCGCCTGGGAAGTCGTTCTTGGAGAACACCTCGACGCCGTAGACCTCGAACACCGCGATCTGGTCGTCACTGCGGGTGACCTCGACGCGGTTGCCCTTCTTCAGCGAGCCCAGGCCGTAGAAGACCGCGGGTCCTGCCTGGTTGTCGACGTGTCCGACGATGACGGAGGTGCCGAGCTGCCCGGGTGCGATGCCGTTCTGGTACCAGCCCGCCAGGTTGGGATCCTGCGGGGGAGGTGTCTCGATCCAGCCGTTCTCGTCGAGGTTCACGTCGACGAGGGGGGCGTCGACCTGGATCGAGGGGATGGCCACACGGGCGGCGGGCGCGTACGCCAGGGGCTTCACGGCCGGGCCGGCCGCCGGGGCCACCGGGGCGCTCTTCTGTTGGCCCACCGAGGTGGCGGCGACCGGCTGCGGCGGTCCGGGCGAGAGGTCCGCGCCGTTCCGCATCAGCGCGAGACCGGCGAGCATCGCCAGCGCGAGCGCGCCCCACGGCGAGTGTCTGATCCGTTCGGGGCGCCAGTTGTCCCGTCCCATGGTTCTCCCTTCGTCGCGACGAGGGGAACGCTAGGCGCGGGCCGGTCGCCCGGCATTCAGGGAAGTGCGAACGGGTGGCGGCCGCGGGGCGGGCTTCTTATCGGAGTAGTGGGCGGATAAAAGTTCTGACGGTCTGTGACCTGCGGGTCCATCAGATTCACGGGTCTCCGCACGGTGTGTCGGATCACCGGGGTGGAGCAGTGCCGAAATGCGGTGGATCAAGGATCTGGTGAGGGTTCGTCATGGGAGGCGTTCTCGTCGATCCATCCCGGTGCACAGAGCTCCGGGGCGCTTCCCGCTGGAGGTTCGAACGATGCGTGCTACACGCGCTCTCGTTGTCGCCGCGACCGCCGTCGCCGCTCTCGGGCTCGGTGCCCCGATGGCCGCGGCCGGTGGAGATGTCGGGAACGGCCAGAACAACGGCAACAACCAGAACGACTGGAACGACCCGGGCGACTGGGACAACGGAGGCGGCAACGGCAACGGAAACGGCAACGGCAACGGCAACGGCAACGGCAACGGAAACGGCAACGGGAACGGCCGCAACAACGGGCCGAACAACGTGACCGTCGACCCCGAGCGTGTGCACCAGGGCGCGGCCATGCAGGTCAGCGCCGAGGGCTGCGGCCGGGGCGGCAGCGTCTCGTCCAACGCCTTCCGCACCACCCGCCTCTCGGCGGGCCGGGTCGGCCACGCCCGGGTCCGGATCCTCAACGACGCGACGCCCGGCTCGTACAACCTGACGGTGCGCTGCGACGGCACCGACCGGACGGCCGGTCACCGCTTCACCGTGCTCAACAGCCGCGGCGCACAGGGCGGCCTCGGCGGCTCGATGGCCGCGAGCCCGGCCGAGATGGGTGTCGGCGCGGGCCTGGTCGCCTCGGCGGCCCTCGGCGGAGGCATGTACATCATGCGCCGCCGGAGGACGAGCCATGGGGCGATCTGACCGTAAGGACGCTCCCGCAGGCCCGATAACCGAAGTCGCCCCGAGTCCTCCATGAGGACCCGGGGCGACTTTCGTTCCGTCGAGGACGGCCGGTCAGTGCGAGCGGCTCTCCTTGCGGCGCCGCACCACGAAGACGGTGCCGGCCGCTGCGGCCACCGCCAGCGCGGTGCCGGCCACGATCTCGCCGGAGTTCATGCTGTCGATGCTGCCGCCCATACCGCCCTGCACACCGGCCGGGGAGGCCGTGGACACCGGGGAGCTCGTCGAGCTCGTGGTGGGTGTGCTGGTGGCGGCGCTGACCGTGAGGTTCACCTTGGCCGTGGAACTCGGCGAGGTGTTGCAGATGAACGTCACTTCATAGGCCGCACCCGGCTTCGCGTCCCAGTCGACCGTCGCCCTGCCGGTGCCGTTCCTGGGGATGGTGACGGTGTCGAACACCCCCGAGGACGCGGTGGCCGTGGTGGAGCACCCCTTGGCCGCCAGGGTGACCTGGCCGCCCGGCGCGATCACCGAGGGCGTGACGGTGTATCCGCTCCCGCCGATGGGCGGGCCGCCCGTGGTAGCTGCATACGCGGTCACGGCCGGGGCGGTCAGGGCGAGTGCTGCGGCGCCGAGCAGAGCGACGGGGGTGACACGTATTGCGCGCATGGTGAATCCTCCGGGTCCCCGAGGAGCAGCTGCGGAACGGATTTCCACAAAGCGTCAGAAATGCACCTCGATGCGGGCAACGCTAGAAGTGGTGCATTTCGCCCGCGATCGGGGTGCGCCGCTCGGGGCACCGCTGTCCCCCGAGCGGCGCACCGCCCGGGGGACAGGCCCGCTATCCGCCCGCGGCGCCGGGGAACAGATCCAGGAACGGTGCGGCGGTGGCCGAGATGCCCCGGCCGAAGGGGGAGTCGAAGTCCCAGATCAGGAAGAGGAGGAAGGCGATCAGCACACTGAACAGACCCGCCAGCAGGAGTTCACGGAACGTGCGGCGGATCTGCAGGGTGAAGATCAGCCCCACCGTCACCAGCGCTCCGGTGATCAGTCCGAACCAGACGACACCCGGCATGGTGGCGCCGGCGCTCTGCCCCCGTGCGTTGCGGGCGTCGTCGGCAGCGGCGACCTGGTCGACCAGCGGCTGGTAGGCCTGTCCCTCGTGGTCCGTCTTCGGCCGGTAGTCCGTGACGTCGGCCCTGACCCGGTCCAGGAGCTCGGCGCCCCGGTCGGTGAGCGTGCCGTGCTTGCTCATGGCCCGCCACTCGTCGTGCACGACGTAGCTGACGTAGGTGTCGACATCGGCGCGGATCCGGGTGCGGACCTCGGGCGGGTAGACGGACGAGCGCGCGCTGACCTCGTGCAGTGCCTGGGCCTCCTGGCGTACGTACTCCTGGGCGGCGCCGCGGCCCTCCCAGACGCCCGCGATGGCGAGGCCCAGCACGATGGCGTAGACCACCCCGATCATCATCGTCATGTACTCGATGACGTCGGGGGTCTCGGACGGGTCGTCGTCCTCGGGCAGACGGCGGTTGTTGAGTACGGCGATGGTCAGGACGACGGCGCTGGCCGCCACCATGGCGAGGGCGAGAACAAGCCATTCCGACATGAGTGCCTCCGGAGGTCATCGGGAACGGGGCCGCAGGACGGCGACGGCGAACACCGCGGGGGCGGTGATCATCAAGGTGAGGGTGACCAGGGAGGTATGGCGTTCCGGAGCCTTCCGTACGGGTCTGCGGTACGAGGGGAGCGCGATGGGTGAGGGCGGCGCGGGGCGTGCGGACGGGGTCGGTGTGGGTGTCGGCGTGGGCGTCGGTGTCGGTGTGGGAGGCGGCGGTGGCGGCGGAGGGGGAGGGGGCGGCGGCGCCGGCTCGGGTGGCGGGGGTGGAGGCGGCGGCGGGGGTGGAGGGGGCGGAGGCGGCGGAGGCGGCGGAGGCGGTGGTGGTGGCGGGGGTTTCGGGGCCGGTGGGGGAGTGGGCTTCGGCTTCGGGCCCGCATGGCAGCTTCCGTCGCCGCTGCTGGCCACCGCCGAACCGCCGTCCCCCTCCCCGATCGAGGCATACGCGCAGTTGTCGGCCACCGCGGGCACAGGGGCGGTGAGCAGCCAGGTGAGTGCGACGGCGGCGGTGAGGCGGCCGATGAGTGATCCGTACACGACGGGGAGCATGTTCCAGTCGGCGGGGAGGCACGCCGGACACCCGTCCGGTTCGCCCGATGGAGGGGACCTGAGGCATCCGGTGTTTGCGGCTTCGGAAGAATCTGCGTACGCATTGAACAAAGCGCGCCCCGGCACCCGTATCTACGGCCATGAACGACGCGAACCCGCGTCGCAACTGATCGAAGTACCACGGGAGTTGACATGAACACCTGGCGGAACGCCTCGCTCGCGGTGACCGCGGTGGCCCTGGTGGCGCTGACGACGGCGTGCGGTCAGGAACAGGGGACCCAGTCACCCAACGGACAGAACGTGGGCAACGCGAGTCCGGCCGCGGAGGCCGGGGACGGGTACGGATCGGACAGCGGTTACGGCTCCGGCGCCACGACGGAGACGGCCGCGGCGAAGCAGGCCGGGCAGCTCGCGGTGTGGGACAGCAAGAAGCTCGGCAAAGTGGTGACGGACAGCGGGGGATTCACGCTCTACCGATTCGACAAGGACACCGCGAACCCGCCCAAGTCGAATTGCGATGGCGACTGTGCGAAAGCCTGGCCGCCGGTGCCCGCGGGCAATGTCACCGCGGCGGCCGGGACCGATGCCGCACTGATCGGGAAGGTCACCCGGGCCGACGGCACCCAGCAACTCACACTGGCCGGCTGGCCGATGTACCGGTACGCCAAGGACACCGCGCCGGGCGACGCGACGGGGCAGGGAGTGGGCGGAACCTGGTTCGCCGCGGCACCGGACGGCAAGAAGGCGGCGGTGAACGCCGACGGCCCGTCCGGGGCGCAACCGGCAGCCCTCGCGGGCCTCTCGGTGCGCAAGGATCCGAAACTCGGCGATATCGTCGTGGACAAGCGAGGCATGACGGTCTACCGCTTCAAGAAGGATGTCGCATGGCCGATGAAGTCGGCCTGCACCGGAGCCTGTCTCTCGAAGTGGCCGGTCGTCGCGCCCGTCGCGAAGAATGATGTGAAGGGCGTCACCACGAAGGGCTTCGTCACCTTCGACCGGCCGGACGGGCTCAAGCAGCAGGCCGTCGACTGCTGGCCCATCTACACCTTCTCCGGCGACGTCAGGCCCGGTGACACCAACGGCCAGGGTGTCGGGGGAACATGGTACGCAGTCTCCCCGCAGGCCAAGCTGGTCGGGGCGACAAAGTAGTTCGGAAATGAACTTCTTGCATCGCCCCGTCGCTGAATGTCACCCGCAGCGACGGGGCGGTTGCACTTGCCACTGGTGTGTGACCAATAACGGACCGCTAATTTCCGTTTCCGCTCGCTCTCCTGGCGGTGGATCAGTAGCCTCTGGTCAACACTGACCATGAACATGGCCGGATCGCCGTGGCGACTTGTTGGAGACATCGATGGAGCGTCCCGCCTGGGCACCGCAAGGCATTGACATTTCGGTGCCGAGCGTGTCCCGAATGTATGACTTCTATCTGGGCGGCTCGCACAATTTCGAAGTGGACCGGGAAGCAGCCCGCAAGGCCATGGAGTTCATGCCGGGACTTCCCAAGATCATGCAGGCGAACCGCGCCTTTATGCGCCGCGCCGTGCGCTACGCGCTGGACCGGGGAGTCACGCAGTTCCTCGACATCGGTTCCGGGATACCCACCTTCGGAAACGTCCACGAGGTCGCCCAGGCGATCGACCCGCAGGCCAAGGTGGCGTACGTCGACCACGATCCGGTCGCAGTCGCACACAGCGAGGCCGTGCTCGAAGGGAACGACCGCGCGGTGATCGCGACCGCCGATCTGCGCCGGCCCGAGGAGATCCTCGGCCACCCGGACATCGTGAAGTTCCTCGACCTGGACCGGCCGGTGGCGCTGCTGCTCGTCGCCGTACTCCATTTCATCGAGGACTCCGACGACCCGCAGACCGCCGTCGCCGCCCTGCGCGACGCCCTGGCGCCCGGCAGCCTTCTCATCGTCACGCACGCCTCGTACGAGGGCATTCCGCTGACGCAGGCGGAGGCCGACGGCACGGTCGGGGTGTACAAGAACATCCGCAACCCGCTGGTGATGCGGTCGCAGGACGAGATCGGCCGGTTCTTCGAGGGCTACGAGATGATCGAGCCCGGCCTGGTGTCGATGCCGGACTGGCACCCCGACTCCGCGGCCGCCCAGGAGAACGAGGACCCATACGCCTTCTCGGGCTTCGCTGGAGTGGGACGCAAGGCGTGAGCATTCCCGCCCAGGCGTCCGGAGCCCCGGACGCGGAGCCGGACGGCCCCGAGGACCGGCTCCGGAGATTCGCCACGATCTGGAGCCGGGCGATCTTCCCGTCGACAGCCACCTCCATGACGCGGCCCGAGTTCGAGCAGCATCTGCTCCCGCTCGCCCGCGCGCTCAGCGACACCCTGCACGCCCGCCCCTTCGACGCGGCTCCCGCGAGCCGGGTGGGCACCGCCCTCGTCGCGGCGCACTGCACGGACCCCGACGCACTCAGCTCCACGCTCGGGGTCGTCGACTCGTACCTCGTGCTCTACTGCGGCAGCAATGGGCCGGACGCCCTGTCGACCGAGGACAGCCGGTCCCGCTGCGCGCGGATCCAGCACGCCGTCGCGGGAGGCTTCTCCCAGGCCCTGCGCGAGCGGACCCTCGCCGAGCAGGAGGCCATCGCCCGCTCGGCGCTCACCGCGCGCTCGCAGGCCGAACAGGCGCTGCACGCGACGGAGGCGCGCTTCCGGGCCGTCTTCAAGGACGCCGCCATCGGCATCGGGATCGCCGACCTGGACGGCAACGTGCTGGAGGTCAACGACACCCTCACCCGGATGTTCGGCGGCCTCGAGAACCACGTCCTGAGCCACCGCGTCGACGAGTGGGTCCACCCCGAGGACTCCCCGCAGGTATGGCGGTACTACAACGAGCTGGTGCGCGGCGAACGCGAGCACTACCGGGTCGAGAAGCCGTACTACCGCAACGACGGCACCGTCCTGTGGACCAATCTGACGGTGTCTCTGCTGCGGGATTCCGAGGGCCGGCCGGAGTACCAGCTGGCCCTGATGGAGGACACCACCGAGCGGCGGCTGCTCAATCTGCGGCTGCGGTACGAGGCCACGCACGACGCGCTCACCGGCCTGCCGAACAGGACGCTCTTCTTCGAGCGTCTCGAGAAAGCGCTCTCAGCCGGGGACGGCAGCCGGTTCGGCCTCTGCTACCTGGACCTGGACGGTTTCAAGGCCATCAACGACAGCCTGGGCCACGCCTCGGGCGACCGGCTGCTGGTCGAGGTCGCGGACCGGCTGCAGAGCTGCGCGACCGCACCCGGTGAGATGGTGGCGCGGCTCGGCGGCGACGAGTTCGTGGCGCTGACCACCGGCCCCGACACCGCGTCCGAGGTCGACGACCTGGCGTGCCGGATCCTGAGTGTCCTCGGCACGCCGATCCGGCTGGACGGGCGCGAGCTGACGGTCCGCGGGTCCATCGGGGTCGTCGAGGGGCCGGCGGGCGAACGCAGCGCCGCGGAGGTGCTGCGGAGCGCCGACATCACGATGTACCGCGCCAAGTCCGCGGGCGGCAACCGCTTCGAGCTCGCCGACGCGGAGGCGGACGCCCGCGCCATCACCCGGCACGGCCTGACCACGGCGCTGCCGGCCGCGCTGGAGCGCGGTGAGTTCTTCATCGAGTACCAGCCGCTGGTGCACCTCGGTGACGGTTCGGTGCACGGCGCCGAGGCGCTGGTGCGCTGGTGCCATCCGCAGCACGGGGTGCTGGGGCCGGACCGGTTCATCGCGCTCGCCGAGCACACCGGGCTGATCGTGCCGCTGGGCCGGTGGGTGCTGGAGGAGTCGGTGCGGCAGGCCAACTTCTGGCAGGAGCGGCACACCGACGGCGGTCCGCTGCGGATCAACGTCAACCTCTCGCCCGCCCAGTTGCACCACCCGCGGCTGGTCGCGGAGACGGTGAACATCCTGGAGCGTTCGGGGCTCGAAGCCGGGGCGCTGTGCCTGGAGGTCACCGAGTCGGCCCTCATCGGGGCGGACGAGGACCTGCTGAAGCCGCTGCGGCAACTGGCCGACATGGGCGTCGACATAGCGCTCGACGACTTCGGCACGGGGTACTCGAACCTGGCGAACCTGCGGCGGCTGCCGGTGAGCGTGCTGAAGCTGGACCGTTCCTTCACGCAGGGGATGCAGCACCATCCGGCCGATCCGGTGGACCTGAAGATCGTCGAGGGGATCGTCTCGCTCGCGCACAGCCTGGACCTGGCCGTGACGGTCGAGGGCGTGGAGACGGGGGCCCAGGCGGAGCAGCTGCGGCAGCTGGGCTGCGACACGGCCCAGGGCTGGTACTACGCGCGCCCCGGGGCCCCGGACCGGATCCACTCGCTGCTGCTGGCCGACGCGGTGTGAGCCCGGCGGTGCCGCGGTGTCCTCAGCCCTGTCCGTCGCCCGGTGGCGGGCCCGAGGACACCGCGTCCGCCCGGCTGGCCAGCAGCACCCGCTGCAGCTCCCGCGCCGCCCGCGGCGGGGCCACGTCGCTGCGGTGGGCCAGCGCGATCGTGCGCCGCAGCCCCGGCCGCGCCAGCGGTGTGGTGCGCAGATCGCGGCCGGCCCGGGTCGCCACCATGCTGGGCACCACGGCGGCCCCGAGACCGGCCCGCACGAAGCCGAGGACGGCGTCCATCTCGCCGCCCTCCACGGTGAACGACGGCTCGAAGCCCTCGGCCCGGCAGGCGGCGACGGTGAGCTCCCTCAGGTCGTAGCCGTGCCGGAACATCACCAGCGGCTCGCCCTCCAGATCCGCGATCCGGACGCTGCCACCGCGGCCGGGCCGCGGGCCGTCCGCGGAAGAGACCACCACCAGGTCCTCCTGGAGCAGTTCGACGGTGGTCAGCGCCGGTGAGGCCGCGGGCAGCGGAAGCACCACCAGGGCCAGATCGAGCGCCCCGCGCGCCAGTTCCCGTACGAGGTCGTGCGAGCCGCCCTCCTCCAGCAGCAGCTGGATACCCGGGTGCAGATCGTGGAAGGCGCGGAGCACATCGGGCAGCAGGCCCGTGCAGAGGCTGGGTGTGGCGCCGAGCCTGACCCGGCCGCGGCGCAGCTGGGCCAGTTCCTGGACCTCGTGCCGGGCGGTGTCGGCGTCGGCCAGGATGCGCCGGGCGAGCGGCAGCAGGGCCTCGCCCGCGTCCGTCAGCGCGATGTTCCCCCGGGCCCGGCTGAACAGCTCGGCACCCAGCTCGTTCTCCAGGGCCCTGATCTGCTGGGAGAGCGAGGGCTGCGAGACGTGCACCTCCTCCGCGGCGCGGGTGAAGTGCCGGGCCTCGGCGACCGCCACGAAATAGGTGAGCTGCTGGAACTGCATACACTCACCCTACCCGCCTCGATAGCTCAAGCCTATGGAGATGAGCCATTCCATGTCTTGGACTGATCGGGCCCTTCGGCCCTAGCGTCGTGTTCATGGCATTGGCAACACGGACGGACCGACGGCCGTCCATGACGCGCACGCTCTGGGACTCGTCCGTCGGCAAGAAGACGATCATGGCCGTGAGCGGCCTGATCATGCTCCTCTACTTGGTCGTCCACATGGTCGGCAACCTGAAGATCTTCTTCGGGTCCGACGAGTTCAACGGCTACGCGCACTGGCTGCGCGTGATGGGCGAGCCGTTCCTGCACCACGAGTGGGCCCTGTGGATCGTCCGCGTCGTGCTCGTCGCCGCCGTGGTCCTGCACGCCGTCTCCGCGTACCAGCTCAGCCGGCGCGACCTGCGGGCCCGGCCCAGCAAGTACGTGCACAAGAAGCCGCGCGCCAGCTATGCCACGAACACGATGCGCTACGGCGGAATCATCATCGCGCTGTTCATCGTCTGGCACATCCTCGACCTGACGACCGGCACCGTGCACTCCGGCGGCTTCCAGTCCGGCCACCCGTACCAGAACGTGATCGACACCTTCTCCACCTGGTACGGCAACGTCATCTACATCGTCGCCATGCTCGCCATGGGGCTGCACGTCCAGCACGGGTTCTGGAGCGCGGCGCAGACCCTCGGCGCCGGCCGCGCGACCCGCGACCGCGCCCTGAAGACCATCGCCAACGTCCTCGCGCTGGTGCTGACGGTGGGCTTCGTCTCCGTACCCGTCGCCGTCATGACCGGAGTGGTGAGCTGACATGAACGACTACACGGACTACACGACCGGCGCCCCGGTCACCGACGCCAAGGCCCCCGAAGGCCCCGTCGCCGACCGCTGGGACACCCGCCGCTTCGAGGCGAAGCTGGTCAACCCGGCCAACCGCCGCAAGCACACCGTCATCGTCGTGGGCACCGGCCTGGCCGGCGGCTCGGCCGGGGCGACGCTCGCCGAACAGGGCTACCACGTCGTCCAGTTCTGCTTCCAGGACTCGCCCCGCCGCGCGCACTCGGTCGCGGCGCAGGGCGGCATCAACGCGGCGAAGAACTACCGCAACGACGGCGACTCCGTCCACCGGCTCTTCTACGACACCGTCAAGGGCGGCGACTTCCGCGCCCGCGAGTCCAACGTCCACCGGCTCGCGCAGATCTCCGTCGAGATCATCGACCAGTGCGTGGCCCAGGGCGTCCCCTTCGCCCGCGAGTACGGCGGTCTCCTCGACAACCGCTCCTTCGGCGGCGTCCAGGTCTCCCGCACCTTCTACGCCCGCGGCCAGACCGGACAGCAGCTGCTGCTGGGCGCCTACCAGGCACTGTCGCGGCAGATCGCCGCGAGCAACGTCGAACTGCACTCCCGTACCGAGATGCTCGATCTGGTCATCGTCGGCGGCAAGGCCCGCGGCATCGTGGCCCGCGACCTGGTCACCGGGCGGATCGACACGTACTTCGCCGACGCCGTCGTGCTGGCCAGCGGCGGCTACGGCAACGTCTTCTACCTGTCGACCAACGCGATGAACTCCAACGCCACCGCCATCTGGCGCGCCCACCGGCGCGGGGCGTACTTCGCCAACCCCTGCTTCACCCAGATCCATCCCACCTGCATCCCGCGCACCGGCGACCACCAGTCCAAGCTGACGCTGATGAGCGAGTCGCTGCGCAACGACGGCCGCATCTGGGTGCCGAAGGCCAAGGGCGACACCCGCCCCGCGGGCGAGATCCCCGAGGACGAGCGCGACTACTACCTGGAGCGGATCTACCCCGCCTTCGGCAACCTCGTGCCCCGGGACATCGCCTCCCGCGCCGCGAAGAACGTGTGCGACGAGGGCCGCGGCGTCGGACCCGGCGGCCAGGGTGTCTACCTGGACTTCGCCGAGGCCATCGAACGGATGGGCCAGGCCAAGGTCGAGGAGAAGTACGGCAACCTCTTCGACATGTATGCCCGGATCACGGCGGAGAACCCGTACGAGACCCCGATGCGGATCTACCCGGCCGTGCACTACACGATGGGCGGGCTCTGGGTCGACTACGACCTCCAGACCACGATCCCGGGCCTGTTCGCGATCGGCGAGGCCAACTTCTCCGACCACGGCGCGAACCGCCTCGGCGCCTCCGCGCTGATGCAGGGCCTCGCCGACGGCTACTTCGTCCTGCCGTCGACCATCAACGACTACCTGGCCCGCAACCCGCACCACGAGGAGGTCGACGGCTCCCACCCGGCGGTGGAGGAGGCCGTCGCGGAGACCGAGGACCGCCTCAACCTACTGCTGGCCGTCGACGGCGACCGCACCCCCGACTCCTTCCACCGCGAGATCGGTGAACTGATGTGGGAGTACTGCGGGATGGCCCGCACCGAGGAGGGGCTGCGCAAGGCGCTCGACCGGATCCCGCAGATCCGCGACGAGTTCTGGCGCCGCATCAAGGTGCCCGGGACCGGCGACGAGTTCAACCAGTCGCTGGAGAAGGCCAACCGCGTCGTCGACTACCTCGAACTCGCCGAGCTGATGTGCCTCGACGCCCTGCACCGGGCTGAGTCCTGCGGAGGCCACTTCCGCGAGGAGTCGCAGACCCCGGACGGCGAGGCCGCCCGGCGCGACGAGGAGTTCTCCTACGGAGCGGCGTGGGAGTTCACGGCCACCGGCGACGCCCCCGTCCTGCACAAGGAAGACCTCGTCTTCGAGTACGTCCACCCCACTCAGCGGAGCTACGCATGAAGCTCACCCTGCGCGTCTGGCGCCAGAAGAACGCCGACGCCCCCGGCGCCATGTCCACGTACGACGTGGACGGCATCTCGCAGGACATGTCGTTCCTGGAGATGCTCGACACCCTCAACGAGGAGCTCATCCTCGCCGGCGACGACCCCGTCGCCTTCGACCACGACTGCCGCGAGGGCATCTGCGGCGCGTGCAGCCTCGTCATCAACGGCGACGCCCACGGCCCGGAGCGCACCACCACGTGCCAGCTCCACATGCGGTCGTTCCGGGACGGCGACACGATCGACATCGAGCCCTGGCGCGCCTCGGCCTTCCCGGTCGTCAAGGACCTGGTCGTGGACCGTTCCGCCTTCGACCGGATCATCCAGGCCGGCGGCTACATCTCCGCCCCGACCGGTACGGCTCCGGACGCCCACGCGACGCCCGTGCCCAAGCCCGACGCCGACTTCGCCTTCGAGCACGCCGAGTGCATCGGCTGCGGGGCCTGCGTGGCGGCCTGCCCCAACGGCTCGGCGATGCTGTTCACCTCCGCCAAGGTCAACCACCTCAACGTCCTGCCGCAGGGCGCCCCCGAGCGGGAGACCCGGGTCCTGGACATGGTCGGGCAGATGGACAGCGAGGGCTTCGGCGGCTGCACGCTGACCGGGGAGTGCGCGACGGCCTGCCCGAAGGGCATCCCGCTGCCGTCGATCTCCGCGATGAACAAGGAGTGGCTGCGCGCGGCCCGCAAGGTCGACCGCTGACGCAGCGGAGCCCCGGCTCCGGAGGCCGCCCGCCTCCGGAGCCGGGGCTCCGTCGTGCCGTGGGTCAGGGGTCAGGAGGTCACGGAGAGGTCGTCACCGTAGACCGTGCCCTGCCCGTACCAGCCGTGCAGATAGACGGTCACCGCACCGCTCGACCCGGTGGTGAAGGCGACCGACTGCTTGGCGTAGCCGCTGGACGACCCCCAGGTGCTCGCCGTGGCACCGCCCTTGACGCCGAGGTAGCCGTAGCTGCCCTGCACCCAGCCACTGAGCGTGTACTTGGTGTTGGGGGACAGGGTGAGCGTCTGGGTGCACTCGCCGGTCTGCGAGGAGGTGGCCGCCGCGGCGAGGGCGCGCGTGCCGCCGTGCACCGGGGTGGAGACGACCGCGCCGCCGGACTCACAGGTCCAGGGACCCAGCGAGCCGGTCTCGAAGTCCCCGTTCACCAGCGAACCCGTGCCGCCGCCCGGGCCCGACACGGTCAGTGCGAAGCTCGCCGCGTGGCTGAGTGTGCCCGCGGTACCGGTGACGGTGATCGTGTACGTGCCGGGCGCCGCCGACGCCGAGGCCTTCACGGTCAGGGCCGATGTGCCCCCGGCCGTGACCGTCGCCGGGCTGAGCGTCGCCGTCACACCGGCGGGCGCCCCGCTCGTCTTCAGCGCGACGCTCTTGGCGCTGCCCGAGGTGACCGCCGTCTTCACGGTGGCCGTGGCCGTCCCGCCCGGTGCGATCGTCGCCGAAGCGGGTGACACGGCCACCGAGTAGTCGTCCGTCACCGGACCCGTGCCGCCGCTCGTGAACGGCGCGAAGGTGTGGCTGAAGTACCAGGTGTCCTGCGCGATGCCGGAGCAGGTGTCGCTTCCCCCGGTGCCCGGGCAGCCGCCGTTGTCCCGCTGGAGTGCCCAGAACGACAGGGTGCTGACACCCTTGGAGACCGCCCAGTTGTAGACCGACGTGGCATCGGCCGTCGTGAACGTCTCGGCCGGACCGTAGTCGTCGATGCCCGGCATCTCGATGATGCCCGTCATGCCCCAGAGCTGGGCGTCGGTCTTCGACGGATACAGGTCGGCGAGCTGGCCCTTCAGGCCGGTGATCGACGTCTGGGTGTCCTGCGCCATGTTGTGCGAGGCGCCGTCGTAGTAGTCGAACGTCATGAGGTTCACGACATCGACCCTGGCCCCGTTGGACACCGCGTTCTCCAGCACCGCGAGACCGCTGTCGGCCAGACCGCTCGTGGTGGTGGGCAGGGTGTACGAGATCTGCACCGAGCGTCCGTTGGCGGCCGCCCAGTCCTGGACCTTCTTGATCGCCTTGTTGCGGCGGTCGATCCCGGCGCTGTTCTCCAGCGAGTTGTCCTCGATGTCCATGTCGAGACGGGACACGTCGTAGGTCGTGATGACCTTCTCGTAGGCCGCCGCGATGGAGTCGACGTTCGTGCAGCTGTCGGCGATCTCGGTGCCGCCGTTGTCGGCCGCGTAGCCGCCGAACGACGGGATCACGTCGCCGCCGCGCGAGCGGATGGTGGTGAAGTCGGCGCCGAACTCGGACTGGGCGATGGGGGTGCCCGAATCGCCGTTCCAGTACGGGGTGCAGGAGCCCCGCGCCTCGGTCTGGATGAAGGCCATGGTCAGGTACTTGGCGCCGGACGCCTGCGAGAGCGCGGCGGGGCTGTCGCCGTTCCACGCCTCGAAGTACGGGGCGAAGACGTGGGCGGGCAGGGGAGTGGCGGCGGTGGCGGCGGCCTGTGCGCCGGCGCCCGATCCGAGGACCAGGCCTGCGGAGGCGACGACGGTGGCCAAGGCGCTCAGTACGGCGCCGACTGTTCTTGGACGTCTCATGGGGCAGCTCCCAGCGGGGTGAGGCTACGGGCGGTTTGCCGTGAGGCATGCCCATGATTGGTCTGGACCAGCTAACTGTCAACGTTCTTTACTGTTTCATGCCCGGCTGCTTGCCGGCACCACTAACTCGTGCGGCAAATAGGGGAGTTGGCGAGGATTGAGCGCTCAGTCCCGGGGGAGCGCGGCACGCAGATACGTGGCCGTCCGGCTGTCCGCGGACCCGGCCACCTCCACCGGCGGTCCCGCGGCCACGATCCGGCCGCCCCGGTCGCCGCCGCCCGGTCCGAGGTCGATCACCCAGTCGGCGCCGGCCACCACCGCCATGTCGTGCTCCACGACCACCACCGTGCTGCCCGCGTCGACCAGACCGTGCAACTGCCGCATCAGCACCTCGACATCGGCCGGATGCAGCCCCGTCGTCGGCTCGTCCAGCAGATACAGCGTGTGGCCGCGGCGGGCACGCTGCAGCTCCGCGGCCAGCTTGATCCGCTGCGCCTCGCCGCCGGACAGCTCCGTCGCCGGCTGGCCGAGGCGCAGGTAACCGAGCCCCACGTCGAGCAGCGTCCGCAGGCTGCGTGCGGCGGCGGGCGTGTCCGCGAAGAACCCGGCCGCCGACTCCACCGTCAGATCCAGCACCTGAGCGATGTTCAGGCCCCGCAGCGTGACGTCGAGGGTCTCGGGGTTGTAGCGCGCGCCGTGACAGTCCGGGCAGGGCACGTACGTACTGGGCAGGAAGAGCAGCTCCACCGAGACGAACCCCTCGCCCTGGCAGGTCTCGCACCGCCCGCCCGTCACGTTGAAGGAGAACCGGCCGGCCCGGTAGCCCCGCTCGCGAGCCGTGTCCGTCCCGGCGAACAGCTTGCGCACGACGTCGAACAGTCCCGTGTACGTGGCCAGGTTGGACCGGGGGGTACGGCCGATGGGGCGCTGGTCGACCTGGACGAGGCGGTCCACCGCGGCCAGGCCCTCCGCCGACGCGCAGCCCGGAGCGGGCCGTTCCACCTGCTCCTGGGAGGCGTCCGTGGCCTGCCGGTCGGCCAGCACACCCGCGAGCACCTGCCCTACCAGCGTCGACTTCCCCGAGCCCGAGACCCCGGTGACGGCCGTGAAGACCCCGAGCGGGAAGGCGGCGTCCACGTCGCGCACGTTGTGCCGGTCCACCCCGCGCAGCCGCAGCCATCCCGAGGGCGCACGCACCTCGCGTACGGGGACGGGGGCGTCGTCGAAGAGGAAGCGCCGCGTCGCCGACTCCGGGACCCCGGCGAGCCCGGCCGGCGGCCCGCTGTGCAGCACCCGCCCGCCGTGCTCACCGGCCAGCGGCCCCACGTCGACGAGCCAGTCGGCCTGCCGCACCACGTCCATCTGGTGTTCCACGACGAATACCGTGTTCCCGGCCTCCTTCAGCCGGCCGAGCACCGCGAGCAGCGACTCGGTGTCCGCCGGATGCAGCCCGGCCGACGGCTCGTCCAGGACGTACACCACCCCGAACAGCCCCGACCGCAGCTGGGTGGCCAGCCGCAGCCGCTGGAGCTCGCCGGAGGACAGTGTCGGAGCCGTCCGGTCCAGGCTGAGGTAGCCGAGCCCCAGCTCGGTGACCGTCCCGATCCTGGCGAGCAGGTCGGCCGTCAGCACGTGGGCGGTCTCGTCGCCGCCCGCGGCCGCGAGCACCTCGGCGAGCCCGGTGAGCGGCAGACCGGCCAGCTCCGCGATCGTCCGGCCCGCGAACGTCACCGCCATCGCCTCCGGCCGCAGCCGGCTGCCGTCGCAGACCGGGCAGGGCGCACTGGTCAGGAAGCGCTCGGCCTTCGCCCGCAGGGGGCGGCTCCGGGAGTCGGCGAAGGTGTGCATCACATAGCGCCGTGCGCTCATGTACGTACCCTGGTAAGGGCGTTGGATCCGGCCCGCGTCCCGCACCGGATGGACCGTCACCACCGGCTGCTCGTCGGTGAACAGGATCCACTCACGGTCGGCCGGGTCGAGCTCCCGCCACGGCCGGTCGACGTCGTACCCGAGCGCGTCCAGCACATCGCGCAGGTTCTTGCCCTGCCACGCACCCGGCCAGGCGGCGATGGCCCCTTCCCTGATCGACAGTCCGGGGTCGGGGACCAGCAGCTCCTGAGTGGTCCGGTGGATCCGGCCGAGACCGTGGCACTCGGGGCAGGCCCCGGCGGCGGTGTTCGGCGAGAAGGAGTCCGAGTCCAGACGCTCTGCGCCCTCCGGGTAACGCCCGGCCCGGGAGAACAGCATCCGCAGCGAGTTGGAGAGCGTGGTCACGGTGCCGACGGACGACCGGGCGCCTGGGGCGGACCTCCGCTGTTCCAGTGAGACCGCGGGCGGCAGCCCGGTGATCTCGCCGACCTTCGGTGCGCCGACCTGGTGGATGAGCCGGCGGGCGTAGGGCGCGACGGACTCGAAGTAGCGGCGCTGCGCCTCGGCGTAGATCGTGCCGAAGGCCAGCGAGGACTTCCCGGAGCCGGAGACGCCGGTGAAGACGGTGAGGGTGTCGCGCGGGATGTCGACGTCGACGTCCCGCAGGTTGTGCTCGCCGGCGCCGCGGACCCTGACGTACGGATCGTGGGGGGTGGGCATGGGGGAGGGCTCCGTACGGTTCGGGGCGGCTGACCGGGGCAAACGGTTCGATTCTAGGCGTCGGTGGCCGCCCGGACCGGGCCGGGCGGCCACCAACGCCGCGTCGGGTCGCCCGACACCGCCGCGCCTTGGTTTGCTGGGCGCATGAGAGACGACGACCGGCCGCTGGCCGTATTCGACCTGGACGGCACGCTCGCCGACACCGCCCACCGCCAGCACTTCCTGGAGGGGGCCCGCCGTGACTGGGCCGGCTTCTTCGCCGCGGCACCCGCCGACCCGCCGCTGTCCGACGGCGTCCGGCTGGCCCGGTCCAGCGCCGAGGAGTGCGAGGTCGTCTACCTCACCGGCCGGCCGGAGCGCTGCCGCAAGGACACCGTGGCCTGGCTGGCCCGGCAGGGGCTGCCCGAGGGGCGGCTCCACATGCGGCGCAACGACGACCGGCGGCCGGCCCGCCGGACCAAGCTGGAGACGCTCCGGCGGATGGGCCGCGACCGCGTGGTGCGGATGCTGGTGGACGACGACGAGCTCGTCTGCGACGCGGCCGAACTGGCCGGATTCACCGTGGTGCGGGCCCGCTGGGCACAGGCCTCGGAGGCCCTCAGGGACGCTCAGGAACGCGAGGGACGCACCTGAGCGGCCACTCCGAGTCCACCGGAGCCGTCACTCCTTCTCGTCGAGCCGGAAGCCCACCTTCAGGCCGACCTGGTAGTGCTCGATCCGGCCATCCTTGATCTGGCCGCGTACCTGGGTGATCTCGAACCAGTCGAGATTGTGCAACGTTTCCGAAGCTCTGGCGACGCCGTTGCGGATGGCCGCGTCGATGCCGTCATGGGAGGTTCCTACGATCTCCGTGACGCGATACGTGTGATTGGACATGTTTTGTCTCCTCTCGCCTCTACCAAGGTGCCCCACCTCGGCGAGGTTCGCGAGAGGTCGCGGCGCGCCGCCTTGTCCTGAACCGGCCTTGACCAAAGTATTGGTCCATACCAAAATCCAGCCACGCCCGTGCGAGCGCAGCCCGCAGTCCCCCACACCGGGTCCGCAATGTTGTCCTGCCGTTTCGCAGAAGGTGACCCCGTGAAAAACCGCATGCTCTTCGGAGCCGTTGCCCTGATTTCCACCGCCGCGCTGGGCGGGTGCGGAGTGATTCCCGGCTCGGGCGGCTCAGGCAGCGAGAAGGTCACGATCTGGCTGATGAAGGACAGTGTCACGTCCGACTTCCTGGACCGTTTCAAGAAGGCGTACGAGGAGGAGCACTCCTCGGTCGAACTGGAGTTCAGGATCCAGAGCTGGAGCGGTATCGGCCCGAAGGTGCTGGAGGCGCTGGGCGGCAAGGACACCCCGGACGTCATCGAGGTCGGCAACACCCAGGTCGCCCAGTACGCGGAGAGCGGCAATCTGCGCGACCTCACCCTGGAGTCCATGCGTGACCTGGGCAGCGAGGACTGGCTGCCCGGTCTCGCCGAACCCGGCAGCATCGGCGGCGTCCAGTACGGAATCCCCTGGTACGCGGCCAACCGCGTGGTGATCTACAACAAGGACCTGTTCGAGCAGGCCGGCATCAAGACCCCGCCGAAGACGCGCGCGCAGTGGATCGAGGACAGCGAGAAGCTGAACCGGAACGGCGATCAGGGCATGTATCTGCCCGGCCAGAACTGGTACGTACTCGCCGGCTTCATCTGGGACGAGGGCGGTGAACTCGCCACCGACAAGGGCGGCGACTGGCAGGGGGTTCTCAACAGTTCCGCCGCCCTCAAGGGCATGGACTTCTATTCCGAGCTCCAGGCGCTGGGCGACGGGCCCAAGGACGCGGACGAGGAAAAGCCCCCGCAGAGCGACGTGTTCGCCAAGGGGAATGTCGCGCAGATCATCTCCACCCCCAGCTCCGCCACCCTGATCGAGAAGGCGAACCCCGAACTCAAGGGAAAGCTGGGCTACTTCCCGATACCCGGCAAGACCGCGAAGGCGCCCGGTTCGGTATTCACCGGCGGATCCGATCTGATCGTTCCGCAGAAGGCGGACCAGCGCAGCGCGGGATTCCAGGTCATCAAGGCGCTGGCCGGCGCCAAGTGGCAGGAGGAGCTCGCCAAGACCATGAGCTACGTGCCCAACAAGCCCTCCCTGGCCCACGTCATCGAGGGCGAGGAGAGCACCGCCGCGATGGCCGAGGGTGCCGCACGCGGCCACGCCACCCCCAACTCGCCGCAGTGGGCGGCCGTCGAGGCCGACAACCCGATCAAGCCGTACATGACGGAGGTCCTCCAGGGCCAGGACCCGGCGACCGCGGCGAAGACCGCATCCGAGAAGATCACCGAGCTGCTCGCGGGCAGCTGACGCGGTTTCCGCACCGCCCACCGCGCCGCAGGGCGCCCGGGCACACCCCCGGTGAACGGCTGGATCCCGCCGCGCACCGGGGGATTCAGCCGTCGCACATCCAGGCTCTCCATGGCGGTCACGTCGAATCCAGCCGGTCACGGAAGAACTAAGAGGGTCCGGCTGCTGCCCTTGCCGACCCGTCCCCGGAGCCCGTCATGCATGTGCTGCCCTCCGCGTCCCCCGCCCCCGCCGCCCCGTCCGTTCCGTTGCGGCGGCCCCTCCTGGCCGCCCCCGCGGCCCAGCCCCGCTACCGCGTCTCCCTCGCCGTGGACCAGGCCGAGGTGCGCGCCGCCCAGCGGCTGCGTCACCAGGTCTTCGCCGCCGAGTTCGGCGCACGGCTCGACGGGCCCGAACCGGGCCTGGACAGCGACGCGTTCGACTCGTACTGCGACCACCTCCTCGTCAAGGAGTCGGCCACCGGCGAGATCGTCGCCACCTACCGGCTGCTGCCGCCCGGGCGCGCCAGGATCGCGGGCCGCCTCTACGCCGAGAGCGAGTTCGACCTGACCCGGCTCGCCCCCATCCGCGACGACCTGGTCGAGGTCGGCCGCTCCTGCGTCCACCCCGCCCACCGCGACGGCGCCGTCATCGCACTGATCTGGGCAGGCCTCGCCCGCTACATGGAACGCAGCGGGCACAACTGGCTGGCCGGCTGCTGCTCGGTCCCGCTCTCCGACGGCGGCACCGCGGCCGCCCTGGCCTGGGAGACCGTACGGACCAAGCACCTGGCGCCCGAGGAGTACTGGGTGTCCCCGCACCGCCTCTGGCAGCCCCCGGCCGCCCTCCCCGGTCCTCCGACCGGTCCCGCCGGAAGGGCAGGGCTGCCCCCGCTGCTGCGCGGCTACCTGCGGCTGGGCGCCCGGGTGTGCGGAGCCCCCGCCCACGACCCGGACTTCAACGTCGCCGACCTGTACGTCCTGCTCTCGCTGCGCGGCACCGACCCGCGCTACTTGCGCCACTTCCTCTCGCTCGCCCCGCGGAGTTGAGCGCCTGGCTGCCCGCCGCGCCCTGCACGCCGGCGGCATGCGCCACCCACGACGGCCGGTCCCGGCACCCGCTCCCGGCCGTGGCCCTGCTCTGCGCGGGCTGTGCGCTCGTCCTCACCGGCGTGCTGTGCGCCCCGCTCGCGCTCCTGCTGGGCCGGTCCCGCCGCGCGCCGCTGACCCGGACCTGGGCGCACGGGGTGGTCCGGGCCTTCGGGGTCAGGGTGCGCGTCGTCGGCCGGCCGCGGGCGCACCGGGCCGGCCCCGGCGCCCTCGTCGTCGCCAACCACGTCTCCTGGCTGGACATACCGCTGGTGGCCGCCGTGTGCCCCGGCCGGATGCTCGCCAAGAGCGACATCAGACGCTGGCCGCTGCTCGGGCCGCTCGCCGCGCTCGGCGGCACCCTCTTCGTCGAGCGCGAACGGCTGCGCGCCCTGCCCGTGACCGTGCACGCCGTCGCCTCGGCGCTGCGGAGAGGGTCGCGGGTCGTCGTCTTCCCGGAAGGCAGCACCTGGTGCGGCCGCGGGCCGGGCGGCAGGTTCCGCCCCGCGGCCTTCCAGGCGGCGATCGACGCCGGCGCCGCCGTCCAGCCGGTCCGCATCCGCTATCTCCGTGAGCCCGCCGGACACCGGGTCCCGGCGGGCGCCACGGCGTTCGTCGGCGACGATCCGCTGACCGCCTCCCTGTGGCGGGTCGTCCGGGCCGCCGGGCTGACCGCCGAGATCCACGTCATGCCGCCGATCCCGGCGGGCAGTGTCACCACCCGCCGCGCACTGGCCGCACTCGCTCAGTCCACGGTGGCCAGGGACAGCGCGAACCTGCCCTCGGAGTCCGTCCACCACTGAGCCAGCCGCAGCCCGGCACCGGCCAGCTCGTCCCGCACACCGTCCTTGCGGAACTTGGCCGACACCTCGGTCCGCACCTCCTCACCGTCCTCGAACGGCACCACCAGATCCAGCTCCGGGATCTTCACCGTCAGCGCCCGGCGGGCCCGCAGCCGCATCTCGATCCACTCCTGCTGCGGATTCCACCGGGCCACGTGCGCGAAGTCCTCCGGTACGAAGTCGGCGCCCAGCTCCCGGTCGACGACCGACAGGACGTTCCGGTTGAACGCGGCCGTCACCCCGGCCGCGTCGTCGTACGCCGCGACCAGCACCTTCTCGTCCTTCACCAGATCCGTGCCGAGCAGCAGCGCGTCACCGGGGGAGAGCAGCGCACGCACGGACGTGAGGAACGCCGCCCGCTCGTGCGGCAGCAGATTGCCGATGGTCCCGCCCAGGAACGCCACGAGCCGCGGCCCCGGCGTGTCCGGCAGGGAGAGTCCGGCCGTGAAGTCCGCGATCAGGGCGTGCACGGACAGCTCCGGCCGTTCCTCCAGCAGCGCCTTCGCCGCACCGCGAAGCGCGCTCTCGCTCACATCGACCGGTACGTAACTGTGCAGCCGGGGCAGGGCGTCGAGCAGATGCCGGGTCTTCTCCGAGGAGCCCGAGCCCAGTTCGACCAGGGTCCGGGCGCCGGACGCGGCGGCGATCTCGTCCGCCCGGTCGAGCAGGATCTCGCGTTCGGCGCGGGTCGGGTAGTACTCCGGCAGCCGGGTGATCTCCTCGAACAGTTCACTGCCCCGGGCGTCGTAGAACCACTTGGGCGGCAGTGTCTTGGGGTGCCGGGTCAGGCCGTGCAGCACATCGGCGCGCAGCGCCGCGTCCGTCGCGTCCACCGGCAGGGTGCGGGTCAGCAGGAAGGGACTCACTCGGTGGGCTCCTTGAGCGGGGTCAGCAGGACATCGGTGCCGGTCGCGGTGAGCAGTGTGCGGTCGGGGACCTCGTGCCAGCGCGGATCGTCGTCGTAGGGCTCCGAGGCGACGACCGTGTGCCGGCCGGGCTCGGCCAGCAGCCACAGGGTGTCGCCCCAGGCCGTCGCCACGATGGTGCGGCCGTCGGTGAGCAGCAGATTGAGCCGGGAGCCGGGTGCCGCCTCGGCGACCTCCCGGACGGTGTCGGCGACGGCCTGCGGGAGCGCGTCGCCCGCCTCCAGCCGGTGCAGTACGAGCGCCCACACCAGGGCGGAGTCGCAGCGGGCGGTGAGCCTGAGCAGTTCGGCCGCGGGAAGCGTCGCCGCCAGGGGGGCCATCGACTCCGGCCAGCCCTTCACCGCGCCGTTGTGACTGAACAGCACTCCGCCCCCGGTGAAGGGCGCGGCCGCCGCCTCGCCGTCCGGATCCGCCTCCGTCGCGTCCCGGACCGCCGCGAGCAGGGCATGGCTGCGCACCACCCTGGCCAGGTCCGCGAAGGTCTGGTCGCCCCAGACGGGCCCCTGCCTGCGGTAGCGTCCCGGGACCGGGTCCCCCTCCGCGTACCAGCCGACACCGAACCCGTCCGCGTTGACGGTCCCGTACCGCTGCCGGCGCGGCTCCCAGGACTGGCGCACCAGCGAGTGCACCGGCTCCGTCACCATCGTGCCCAGAGTCACCGGCGGTCCCAGGTAAGCGATATGACGGCACATCAGAGGTCCCTCGCGGTACGGAATCCGGAGAAGATCTGGCGCCTCACCGGCAGGTCCCAGTTGCGGAACGTGCCCCGGCAGGCCACCGCGTCCACCGCGAACGAACCGCCGCGCAGCACCTTGTGCTCCGGCCCGAAGAACACCTCCGAGTACTCGCGGTACGGGAACGGCGCGAAGCCCGGATAGGGCAGGAAGTCGCTCGACGTCCACTCCCAGACGTCGCCGATCAGCTGCCCGGCGCCGGACGGCGACCGCCCGGCCGGGTACGCCCCCGCGGGCGCGGGCCGCAGATGGCGCTGCCCCAGGTTGGCGTGGACCGGTGCCGGGTCATCGTCGCCCCACGGATAGCGCCGGGAGCGCCCGGACGCCGGGTCGTGGCGGGCGGCCTTCTCCCACTCCGCCTCGGTGGGCAGCCGGCGGCCGGCCCAGCGGGCGTACGCGTCCGCCTCGTACCAGCTGACGTGCAGCACCGGCTCGTCCTCCGGCACCGGTTCGGTCACCCCGAAGCGGCGGCGCAGCCACTGCCCGGCGTCGCGGTGCCAGAACAGCGGTGCGGTCAGCTCGTGCTCCCGGACCATCGCCCAGCCCTCGGGCGCCCACCAGCTCCGCTCGCCGTATCCGCCGTCCTCGATGAACGCGCGGTAGGCGCCGCAGGTCACCGGGGCGGTGTCGATGAAGAACCCGGGGACCTCGCGCCGGTGCGCGGGGCGTTCGTTGTCCAGCGCCCACGGCTCGGTCGACGTCCCCATCATGAACGGGCCGCCGGGCACCATGACTTCGGCCGCCAGGGTGGCCGCGTCGGTGGCATGCGGCGGCTCGGGCGCGCTCAGCGCGGCCGGACCCGAGCGCAGCTGATGGGTGATCAGCATGGTCTCGTCGTGCTGCTGTTCGTGCTGGGCGATCATGCCGAAGGCGAATCCGGACCGGACGAGCGCGGGACCGCCCAGCGGGGTGGACTCCAGGACGTCCAGGGCCCGTCCGCGTACCTCCGAGGCGTAGGACCGGGCCTCGGCCGGTGCCAGCAGGGGGAGCGAGGGGCGGGTGGCCCGGGGGTGCTCGAAGGCGTCGTAGAGGCCGTCGATCTCCGGGCGCATGGCCTCCCGGCCCGCCACGCCGCGCAGCAGCCACAGCTCTTCCTGATTGCCGATGTGCGCGAGGTCCCAGACCAGGGGCGACATCAACGGTGAGTGCTGGGCGGTGAGTTCGTGGTCGTCGACGCTGTCGGTGAGGAGCGTGGTGCGCCGTCGGGCGGTGAGGAGCGCGGCGAGCGCGCGCTCCCGGAGCACCTCGGGGTCCTGGAGGTCCGGGCCCCGGGTCCCGTGCGGCGAAGGTGCGGGGGAGTCGGTCATGAGAGGGTCCCCTTCGGGTGGTCCGGACCGTGTGCCCGGTCCGTCGTGAACAGTCCCCGCAGGTCGTCGGCCGGACATCGGCCCCGTGCGACGTAGCGGTCCCGGAAGTCGGCCACCGCGTCCTGGACGGCGCGGGTCGCACCCATCCGCGGCAGCGCCTCCAGCGCGAGGCCGAAGCAGACGGCGGCCGCCGTCCGCAGTTCCGGATCGGCCAGTCCGTCGCGGGCGGCCGCCACCCAGAGCGGATTGCGCGGCGCGGCCAGCGGCCCCGCCGTCTCGGCGAGGGGCTTGACGGTGCGGTACACGGTCTCGGCTGCCTCCGGGTCGTCGAACAGGGCGGTGGTGACGGCGAGCGGCACGAGCCAGCCGTCGTCACCGGGCTGCGCGTCGATCATGCGCAGCTCCAGGTGGCCGCGCGGGCGCACCGGCGGGAACAGCGTGGTGACGTGGTAGTCGAGATCGGCGCGGACCGGACGTCTGGGCACTCCGCGACGGATCCATTCACGGAAGGTGAGCCCCTCGGGCACCACCCAGACGCTGTCCTCGTCGCCCCGGATGCACATCACCGGTGTGTCGAGGACGTGCGCGCTCCACGCGTCCCGCGGCGGCAGCTGTCCCGCGGGGGCCAGCGTGCGCAGCGGGTCGAGGTCGGCCCACAGCGACTGACGCGTGGACTGCCAGGGCGTCGGCCGGCCCAGCCGGTTCGGCGAATTGGCGAACGCCGCCACCAGCACCGCGCCCAGCAGGTGGGCCAGCTGCCAGCGCCGCCCGTACCCGAGCGGTCCCGGCTCCTCCTCGCCGGCGTCCAGACAGACCTGGACGGACGCGGTCGTGCACATCATGGCGCGGCCGGCCGGGCCGAACCGGTCGAGCGAGGTCTCCATGGCGTCGTAGCGGGGCTGCCGCAGCAGCCGGCGCGGCGGATGCCAGGGATCGACACCGAGTCCGACCGGGGCGAGGCCCAGCCGGCCGAGGGTGTCACGTACGGCGATGAGGTCCGCAGCGGTGTCGTCGACGCACGCCATGAGGGAATCGGCGGGACGCGAGCTGAGCTCCAGCTGGCCGCCCGGTTCGAAGGTGAGCGCCGCGTTCAGCGGCAGCTCCCCGACGGCCGTGGCGGCCGCTTCGAGACGGTGGGGCGAGACAGGGACATGGGGCCGGTCGAGATCGTGGAGGAGCCATTCGAGCTCGACCCCCACGATGCGGGGCGGTCCTGTCTTGAAGCAGATGCCGCGCAGTAAATCCTCGGCCTCGCCCTCGCCGATGGGGGAGTCCGATTCCTGTCCGGGCGGACCGTGGCCGCCGGGTGTGTCGGATGACATGCCGGGCCTCCTGTTCCGGTGCGTCCGTCCTACCCAAACCCCTGTCGGGAGATCGCACAAGGGTGCCCCCGTGCGTCAGAAATTCGCTTGCGTCACTGCGGCGGGGCATCGACGATGCCCCGTATGCACCATAAGGGGGAGGGCCGGTGAGCGCCCGGCTGCGCGGTATCGCGCGGGAGACCGAGGCCATCGTCGACGCGGGCGTCTACCGCACACCGCAGGGCCGCGAGGTCAGCATCGAGCGGGCCCTGACCGCCGCGCTCTCGGGGACCAGGCTGTACGGCCCCGAGCCGGTGCCCGTCGCGGTACTGGACCGGGACCGCGCACCGCGCTTCGAGGTCACCGGCGAGAGCAGCCTGCGGGCGGCCGCCAGGATGACCGCCGAGGCACCGGGCAAGGTGGCCGTCCTGAGCTACGCCTCCGCCCGCAATCCGGGTGGCGGCTATCTCAACGGGGCGCAGGCGCAGGAGGAGGCCCTCTGCCGCGGCTCGGCGCTCTACACCACGCTGCTGCGCGCCCCCGAGTACTACGCCCACCACCGGGCCGAACGGGACGCGTTCTACACCGACCGGGTCATCCACTCGCCCGGGGTGCCGGTCTTCCGCGACGACCGGGGCCGGCTGCTCGACACCCCGTACACGGCGGGATTCCTCACCTCGCCCGCGCCCAACGCCGGAGTGATCCGCAGCCGGACCCCGGAGTCCGCGCACCGCATCCCCGCCGCGCTCGCCTCGCGGGCCGAACGGGTGCTGGAGGTCGCCGCGGTGCGCGGCTACCGCCGGCTGGTGCTGGGTGCCTGGGGATGCGGCGTGTTCCGCAACGACCCGGCCGAGGTCGCGGGCGTGTTCCGCGCCCTGCTCAGCGACGGCGGACGTTTCGCGGGTCACTTCGAGCAGATCGTCTTCGGGATCCTCGACCGTGACGGCGATTCGCCCACCAGGGCCGCCTTCGATCGTACGTTCGCCGATCGGGTCCAACCCTGACGCTGAGGTTGAGCCATAGGGTTGGACATCGGCGGACTCGCGACGGCTGAGCCGTTCGGGCGTGGCGGGCCCGTCACGACGGCATCGGGAGCCCGGGGGCACGCGAGCCCGGCCGTGACGGGGACCGGCGCACGCCACCGCCGGCCGGGGCGCTATTTCCAGCCGTAGCGCTCCCGCAGCCGCTCGACGACCAGATCGAACCTGTCCCGGTCCAGTGCGCACGCCTCGCGCCGCATGCCGTCCTCGTGGACACGCAGGACCCGGTCCACATCGACCCAGGACGGGCGGCCGGAACTGTCCCAGGGGCCCGCGCCCAGGGCCACCCACTCGCGGTCCCGGTCGTGCTGCTTGCTGGAGAGCTGGACGGCGAGCAGCGTGCCCGCCCCTTCGCGGGCGACCACGAGAACCGGCCGGTCCTTGCCGCGTCCGTCGTTCTCCTCGAACGGCACCCAGGTCCAGACGATCTCGCCCGGATCGGGGTCGCCGTCGCGGTCGGGGGCGTACGAGGTCCGGACCGGGCCCACGTCGTGCGGGTCGGCCTGGGAAGTGGCGGTGGGACCGGTGCGGCCGGGGAAGTCGGCCGTGCCGTCATTGCTGTCGGTGCGGTGCTGGATGGTCATCGCAACACCGTAGGACCTGTACGGCCCCGCGCGGGGAGCGGGTCCGTCGAACGGGCCACCGGCGACGGGCGTGACTGACCCTCACCCGCCCGGGTCCTGACCTCCACTTGAGGTGCACATCCGGGTCCGGGCCCCGGCGCGTTCCCGCGCCGCACGGGTCTGGAAGACTGCCCGACGCCATGAGTCAGTTACCCAAGCAGCCCGCCGAAGGCCCCGTCCCGACCAGCGCCGACGTGGCGCGGCTCGCCGGCGTCTCCCGGGCCACCGTGTCGTACGTACTCAACAACAACGCGGCCGTGCGGATCAGCGATCCGACCCGCCGCCGGGTGCGGGAGGCCGCCACCGAGCTCGGCTACGTACCCCACGCGGCGGCCCGGAGCCTGCGCGCCGGACACTCCCGCATGGTGCTCCTGCCGACGGCCGGCTTCCCCTCCGGGCCCCTGCACCACCGCTTCCTCCATGAACTCGAATCGGGCCTCCGACGGCTCGACTACACCGTCGTCCAGTACGGCTCGATCGGCCTCGACCCGGACGACGCCGCCCGCGCCTGGGCCGAACTGCGGCCCGTCGCCGTCATCGCGCCCGGCTCGGTCCCCCTCACCCCGCAGGGCATCGCCGTCCTCCGGCGCTCCGGGGCGAAGGCCGTGATCACCCTCGGACCGCAGCCGCTGGCCGGCGCCCACGCGCTGATCATGGACCAGCGCGAGGTCGGCGGCAGCGCCGTCCGGCACCTGCTGGCACGCGGCCGCCGCCGGATCGGCGTGGTGATCCCCGGCGAACCCGGCCTCGCCCTGTTCGCCGAGCCCAGACTGGCCGGTGCCCGGCGGGCCGCGGCGACGGGCGGGGTCCGGATCGAGACGCTCCCGCTGCGGTACGCGGAGGATTCCGCGGCCGACCTGGCCGCCCGGTGGCGCACCCTCGGACTGGACGGCGTGTTCGCGTACGACGACAGCTACGCGATGCTGCTGATGAGAGCCCTTCAGGACACCGGTGTCGACGTGCCCGCGGAGACCGCCGTCGTGGGCGCGGACGACTCCATGCAGGCGCGGCTGCTGAGGCCGCGGCTCAGCAGCGTACGGATGGAGCTGGCCACGGCGCAGCCACTGGCCGACCTCGTCGACCGGCTGGTGCAGAACCCCGGGACGGAGTTCGAACGGCACGATCTGCTGCGGGCCCGGACCGTCCACCGGGAGTCCAGCTGAGCCGCCCCGTCAGCGCGGCGACATGCGCGGCGGACCTCCCTTGCCTAGCGTCATGACCATGAGCCATCCGCAGAGTTACGAGATCCTGCTGGTCCCCGCGTTCGCCGACGACCGGAAGACGCGGAGCAAGGGCGCTGCCGGTACGAACGACGTCACCGCGAACGACGTGGGTACGGACGACTCCGGCGCCAACGATTCCGGTACGGGCGACTCCGGAACGGACGACTCGGGGACGAACGATTCCGGGACCAACGATTCCGGTGCGGGCGACTCCACCACCGGGACTTCCGAGCCGCAGGCTTCCGGCAGCCGGGCGGTCGGGAGCGTCGGACCCGGCTCGGCGATCCGCTCCGCCGTCGTGGTGGCCACGGGTGAAACGGGCGAGACCGGATACCCCCGCTACGCAGGCGACGGCATGGTGGCGGACATCGACCCCGAGACCCAGACGGTCGAGGGCCTGCTGATCGACGGCTCGGAGCTCGACTACGGACTCTCGGCCCGGATCTCCGAGCGGACCACGGAGGACTGAGCGGGTACCGGAACCCGGTACGGGGCACCGCAGCAGTCAGGGCCCGGCTGTCACCGGCCGGGCCCTGACACGTGGGCGAGCCCTCGGCCCGCCTACTTCTGCTCCTTCTGCTGGTCCTCGATGGACTTGCGCACCTCGTCCATGTCCAGGTTCCGCGCCTGGCCGATGACGTCCTCCAGCGCGGCCTCGGGCAGCGCGCCCGGCTGCGAGAAGACCGCCACGTTGTCCCGGACGATCATCAGCGTCGGGATGGACCGGATCTCGAAGGCGGCCGCCAGCTCCTGCTGCGCCTCCGTGTCGACCTTGGCGAAGACCAGGTCGGCGTGGCGCTCGGACGCCGAGTCGTAGACCGGGGCGAACTGCCGGCACGGGCCGCACCAGGAAGCCCAGAAGTCGATCAGGACGAACTCGTTGTCACTGACGACCTGATCGAAGTTTTCCTTGGTGAGCTCTACGGTGCTCATGTTCTGCTACCTCTTCCTGTGCCCGTATCGACGTGTCCGGGACAACGGTGCCTGTGCTTGCGCTATTCCGCCTGCCCATGTGGCCGCCGCGCACACCCATGACCAAAATGGTCCCCATGACACATGCTGTGGAGCCTGTCGCGTACGACGTCGTGGTCATCGGAGCAGGTCCGGTGGGTGAGAACGTGGCGGACCGGGCCCGGGCCGCCGGGCTCAGCGCCGCCATCGTGGAATCCGAGCTGATCGGCGGCGAGTGCTCGTACTGGGCCTGCATGCCGAGCAAGGCGCTGCTGCGCCCCGTCGTCGCCCGCGCCGACGCCCGCCGCGTCCCGGGTCTCGCCGACGCGGTGCAGGGGCCCCTGGACACCGCCGCGGTCCTCGCGCACCGCGACGCGTACGCCTCGCACTGGAAGGACGACGGCCAGGTGTCCTGGCTGGAGGGGATCGGCGCCGACATCTACCGCGGCCACGGCCGGCTCACCGGCACGAAGGCGGTCACCGTCACGGGCCCCGACGGTGCGGAACAGCGGCTCACGGCCCGGCACGCGGTGGCCGTCTGCACAGGCAGCCGGGCCGTCGTGCCCGAGCTGCCGGGCATCGACGGCGCCCGCCCCTGGACCAGCCGGGAGGCGACCAGCGCCAAGGAGGTGCCCGGTCGTCTCGTGGTCGTCGGCGGGGGAGTGGTCGGGGTGGAGATGGCCACCGTCTGGGGCGCCCTCGGTGCCCGGATCACCCTGCTGATCCGCGGCGAGGGGCTGCTGCCCCGGATGGAGCCGTTCGCCGGTGAGCTGGTCGCCGAGGCACTGACCGAGGCGGGCGCCGACATCCGTACCGGCGTCTCGGTCACCTCCGTGCGGCGTGCCGCCCCCGACGGACCGGTGACCGTCGAGCTCGACAACGGCGAAAACGTCGAGGCCGACGAGATCCTCTTCGCCACCGGCCGGGCCCCGCGCACCGAGGACCTCGGCCTGGAGACGGTCGGCCTGGAGCCGGGGTCCTGGCTGACGGTCGACGACAGCTGCCGGGTCGAGGGCACGCCCTGGCTCTACGCCGTCGGGGACGTGAACCACCGGGCACTGCTGACCCACCAGGGCAAGTACCAGGCCCGCATCGCGGGGGCCGCGATCGCCGCCCGTGCCCAGGGCGTCCCGCTCCTGGAGACGGACCGCTGGGGGGCCCACGCGGCCACCGCCGACCACGCGGCCGTGCCCCAGGTCGTCTTCACCGACCCGGAGGCGGCCTCGGTCGGCCTCACGCTCGCCGAGGCGGAGCGGGCCGGGCACCGGGTCCGGGCCGTCGACCACGACCTGGCGGCGGTGGCGGGTTCCGGTCTGTACGCGGACGGGTACCGGGGCCGGGCCCGCATGATCGTCGACCTCGACCGGGAGATCCTGCTGGGGGTCACCTTCGTCGGCCCGGGCATCGGTGAACTGCTGCACTCGGCGACGGTCGCGGTCGCGGCCGAGGTGCCCGTCGACCGCCTCTGGCACGCGGTTCCCGCGTACCCGACGATCAGCGAGATCTGGCTCCGACTGCTGGAGACGTACCGGGGGTAGCAGACCACCGCCGAACGCGGACCCGTTCGGTTGCCATCCCCGATGCCCGGAGGACGAGCGTGCGACCGAGTCTGCCCCAGCGCCTGTACCTGCTCTGCTACACCGTGGAGAAGGAGAAGTTCGAGCTCACCGATCTCCAGGGGCGCGGCCAGTTGCTGCGGGCCGGGGCGCTGACCGAGCTGGCCCTGGCCGGACTGCTCACCGCCGAGGGAGGGAAGGTCGCACGGCGTGCTGCCACGGCGCCGGGTGATCCCTTCCTCGCGGCGGTGTGGCGCGATCTGCCCGAGACGCCGAAGAGGTGGCTCTCGTACGTCCACAACAAGGCGCACACGGCGGAGAAGCCCGTCCGTGAGCAGCTTGCCGCCGCGCGCGCGATCACCGTGCGGCAGGAGAAGCGGCTGGGAGTGCTCCCCGTCGACCGGGTCGTCGTGGAGGATCCGCAGCAGGTGCGCGCCCTGCAGGACAGGGTCCGGGACGCGGTCATCGGCGGCTCCGAACCGGCCGCGATCCCCGTGGACGAACTGGCCATGGCCGTGCTCGCGGCGGAGACCGAGGTGAGCAGCGTGTTCAGCGGGAAGGAGCGCCGGGCGCACAAACCGGCGCTCAAGGCGCTCGCCGCGCACTTCGACGGCGTCGTGCCCGGCCTGCGCAAGGCATTGCGTGACTCCTACCTGTCGAGCCGGGCGGTCGGGGGTGGCTGGGGCGCCTGAGCGCCGGCCGTCTCCGCCGTGAGCGGCCGGCCGGTACGAAGGTTCCACCTCCCGGACCGGCCGCTGAGCTCCGTCAGCGTCAGAGGGGCGACGTCGATCCGCCAGAAGGCCCGTGGCGGAAGGTCCAGCGCGTGGACGACCGCGGCCCTGACCACGGCGGGCTCGACCACCGCCAGCACGCGTCCGGGTCCGCCGCCGTCCAGGGAACCGAGCCAGGCGCCGGCCCTGGCGCACAGACCGAGCAGCGACTCACCGCCGTGCGGGGCGGCGGAGGGATCCGCGAGCCAGGCGGCCACTCCCTCCGGATCACTCGCGCTCACCTCGTCCAGCCGGGCGCCCGCCCAGCGGTTCAACTCCCAGTCCCGCAGGGCATTTTCAGGGGCGGAACGGAGCCCGAGGGCGGCTGCGGTCAGGTCGCACCGACGGGACGGCCCGTGCAGCAACCGGTCGGCTGCGGGCACAGCGTCCGCGGCGGCGCGCGCCTGCCGCTGGCCGGCGTCGTCGAGGGGCGCGTCCCCCGCGAAACGGGCCTCGCGCAGTGCGGCGTTCATCGCCGGTGAGATCAACATCACCCGTACCGTCATAACCGCTCTCAACTCCCTGAACTGTGGCCACTTGGCCAAGCACACCATGGCATTCGGGGCCCCCGGTACGGCCGGCGGCACCATGGCGGCGCCCGCGTCCAGGCGGTATGGTCGCGACGACATGACGAGGGTGTGACGGAAGTCCGGTGAGAATCCGGCACGGTCGCGCCACTGTGAACCCGTACCCGTACGGGAAGTCAGACCCAGCACCTTCGTCTCAGGCACCACGATCGGGACGCGTGTTCCCCCAGGAGGTTCTGCCATGGCACAGACTGCTGCCCCCGCCACCGGCGCACCCGCCATCACTCCCATCTCGCTGAAGGCCATTGCCCCTTGGGCCGCCTTCTTCGGCATCCTCATGCTGATCCTGCTGTACTTCGTCGGCGCCGAGCAGGGCGCCACCGCGCTCATCTCCGGCGAAGGCGTGCACGAGTGGGTCCACGACGGGCGCCACCTCCTCGGTTTCCCCTGCCACTGATCCCGTCGCTTGATCCAGGGGAACCCCTCATGAACTCCATATCTGTCCGAGCCCTGCTGGTCCGCGGCATGCTGGCCGGTCTCGCCGCGGGTGCGCTCGCACTTCTCGTCGCCTACTTCCTCGGCGAGTCCCGGGTGGACGCGGCCATCGCCCTCGAAGAGGCGCACAGCCACACCCACGACCACGGCGGCGGCGAGGAACTCGTCAGCCGCACCATGCAGTCCACCGCCGGTCTCGCCACCGGTGTCCTGGTGTTCGGCGTGGCGGTCGGCGGCATCGCCGCACTCGTCTTCTGCTACGCCCTCGGCCGGATGGGCCGGTTCGGCCCCAGGGCCACGGCCGCGCTGATCGCCGGTGCGGCCCTGCTGACGGTGTACGTCGTGCCGTTCCTGAAGTACCCGGCGAACCCGCCGGCCGTCGGCAACCCCGACACCATCGGTAAACGCACCACCCTGTTCTTCCTGATGGTCGCGCTCAGCGTCCTGCTGGCCGTCGCCGCCGTCATCCTCGGCAAGCGGCTGGCTCCCCGCCTGGGCAACTGGAACGCCACCATCGCGGCGGCGGCCGGCTATGTGCTGGTGATCGGGCTGGCCTACGCCTTCCTGCCCTCGTTCAACGAGGTCGGAAAGGACTTCCCGGCCTCGCTGCTCTGGGAGTTCAGGCTGGCGACGCTCGCCGTCCAGGTGACGCTCTGGACCACCTTCGGGCTGGTCTTCGGGTATCTCACCGAGCGGTTGCTGGTGCCGAGGCCGCAGGCGGTCACGGCCGAGAACGGCAAGGCGAACCGGCCGGCCACGGTCGCCGGCTGAGCCCAGGGCAGTGCGATGTGCGGGGCCTGCCGGGAGAACCCGGCAGGCCCCGCCGCATGCGTGGGCCCGCTGCCTCACTCCGGCTGTCCCACTCCCGCGGTGGGGGCCCGTCCGACTCCCGCTGTCTCACCCCTGCGGGGCGGGCGCGTCCCACTCGATCCGGTAGTGCTTCAGCAGTGCGTCCTCCTTCACGAAGAGCATTCCCGCGGCCGTCATGACGTGCTGGGAGGCGACGTTGTCGAGGTCGGTGTCACCGTGCACGCAGACGACGCCCCGGTCACGGGCGAACCGCAACAGGCCGCGAAGCGCCTCGGAGGCGTACCCCATGCCCCGTGCCGACGGCACGAGTCCGTAACCGATCGTGACGTGCCGGTGCTCGTCGGGCGTCCCGTGGAACCCGACCCCACCGATCACCACCGCGTCCTCGCGGCGCTGTATCACGTACCCTCCGAAGGGGCCCGGATCCCCGCTCTCCGCACAGGTGTTGAGGAAACGCGTGGCCGCCGCGACCTCGCCGACGGAGGGGTAGCCGGGCGCCCAGCGCACGCCCGGCGCGGGACTGCCGGCCACCACCTGCTCGGCGTCGGCAACGGTCATCAGGCGGAGGGACAGGCGCGGTGTCACAAGGTCGGTCATGACTCCGTGGACTATCACGCGCCACGACCGGGCCGCACCCGGATTACGCGGGTGCGGCCCGGTGCACGCGGAGGTCAGGCGCCGGATGCCGGGGCGAACTCCCCGGACAGGGCGGCCGCCATCCGCAGCTGCGTGTCCGCCTCGGCCTGCCGGCCCTGCCGCTCCAGGGTGCGGCCGAGCATCAGCCGGGCGTACTGCTCGACGGGGTCACGCTCCAGCACCGCGCGCAGTTCACCCTCGGCCCGCACGAGCCGCGCCGAGTGGTAGTAGGCCCGGGCCAGCAGCAGCCGCGGCGCCACCTGCTCCGGAACCTCCTCGACCAGCCCGCCGAGAATCCGGGCGGCGCTGGTGTACTCCTTCGCGTCGAAGAAGAGCCGTGCACGGTCCCAGCGCTCGGCGGCGGTGCCGAACTCGAAGTAGGTGTCGCTCATGTGACCTCCTCGGCCGAGGGTGGTAGCCGGGCCGCTCCCGTACGTACCGATCCCCACAACACACACAGATGGTTTAACATTCCACTAAATATTCGGCGTGGGTGCCACCCGCCCGGACTCGCACGGGAATAGGTTGAGCGCCATGAGCAATCTCGATCGCCAGGCAGCACTCTCCGTCTGCGGAGGGCGCGGCTTCGTCGTCGCCGAACCCGTACGTGAACTCCTCACTCCGCGCCGGGTGCAGCTCGGCGAGTCCACCGAGGTCCGCCGGCTGCTGCCCAACCTGGGCCGCCGCATGGTCGGGGCGTGGGCCTTCGTCGACCACTACGGCCCCGACGACATCGCGGACGAGCCCGGTATGCAGGTGCCGCCCCACCCCCACATGGGCCTGCAGACGGTCAGCTGGCTGCACGACGGCGAGGTCCTGCACCGCGACAGCCTCGGCAGCCTGGCGACGGTCCGCCCGCGCGAGCTCGGCCTGATGACCTCCGGACGGGCGATCAGCCACTCCGAGGAGAGCCCCAAGCAGCACGCCGCACTGCTGCACGGCGCCCAGCTGTGGGTCGCCCTCCCCGATGCGCACCGCCAGGTCGAACCGCACTTCCAGCACCACACGGACCTCCCGTCCGTCACCGCACCCGGCCTCACGGCCACGGTGATCCTCGGCGAGCTCGACGGCGCCACCTCGCCCGGCACCGCGTACACCCCGATCGTCGGCGCCGACCTCGCCCTGAGCCGGGACGCCGAGGCACGCCTCCCGCTGAACCCGGACTTCGAGTACGCCGTGCTGTCGATGTCCGGCCGGGCGGAGGTCGACGGCGTCCCCGTGGAGCCCGGCTCGATGCTCTACCTCGGCTGCGGCCGCACGGAGCTGCCGCTGCGCGCGGACTCCGACGCGGGCCTGATGCTGCTGGGCGGTGAACCCTTCGAGGAGGAGATCGTCATGTGGTGGAACTTCGTGGCCAGGAACCAGGACGAGATCACGCAGGCCCGGGAGGACTGGATGAAGGGCGACCGGTTCGGCGCCGTGCGGGGGTACGACGGTGCGCCGCTCCCGGCTCCCGCACTGCCCGCTGTGCCCCTGAAGCCGCGTGGACGTGTGCGCTGAGCTGCGGGTTCTTACGGGTTCGTGGCTTTCGAGGTGTGCCCGATCATGCCTGCGTCGTTGCTGTGGGCGGGAGGGGTCTGGAAGCGGCTGAGAGTGCCTCGGAGGAAGGCCTTCCGCTGGACCGGCGTTCCCGTCTGTGCTCGCGTCTGACCTCGTGTGCCAGGACGGATGCTGACTCAATGCTGACTTCGCACGCGCCGACTGCCAGGGCCTCATGCGCGAACACGGGGTGCGGATCCAGTCATGGGGCGGCTTCGCCGAGGGGCGGAACGACCTGTTCACCGACCCGCTGCCGGCGGACATCGGCAAGGGACACGGCAAGTCGGTGGCGCAGGTGGTGCTGCGCCGGCTGACCCGGCGAGGTGTGGTCGCCATCCCCAAGTCGGTGCGTGCCGAGCGGATGGCGGAGAACCTCGACGTCTTCGACTTCCGGCTCACCGGCGAACAGCCGGCGCGGATCGCCACGCTCGACACCGGCGCCTCGCTGTTCTTCGACCACCGGGACCCGAGATCGTCGCCTGGCTCGCCAGGCGTCGCCCGGACGCCTGAGCCGTCCGGGCGCGGACCGGTCCACGTGCAAGTCGGCCGTCGGACGACCGGATCGGAGGACACGGGAAAGATCTTCCCGGAATGTGCGTGCCCCGAACGAAAAAGTGTGGCGTCATGTGTCATGTACTGAACATTTTCGCATCGCTGTGATGCGTCAAGGAGAAGGGCGCCGACGCCATGAGAAGAACCGCCTCCCGGGGCCTCGTCCGTCTGAGCCTCGCACTGGGTGCCGCCGTGGCGTCGACCGCGCTGGTCACGACGGCGAGTGCGGCCTTACCGGTGACCGCCGGGTCCACGGGGCCGCCCGTCGCTCCTCGGACCGGCACCGAACGCGGCTGTGTCGTCGTGTACTTCGACCTGGGCGAGACCCTGGTCCACACGGCCGACGACGCCACCACGGGCTACCGGCAGGACGCGGCCGACCACCTGGCCGCACTGCGCAAACGCCACATCAAGGTCGGGCTGATCACCAACGTGCCGTCCTCCTGGGGCACGACCGACGCCGCGCGCGCGGCCGTGCTCAAGAAGGAGGTCGACAGCACCTGGACGGGCAGCACGCCCTTCGCCTGGGACGACTTCGGTGACCGGATCCTGACCCCGCGCACCGAGGCCGAGCGCAAGCCGGCGCCCGCCCTCTGGGAACGCGCACGGCACGCGTCCGGTGGCTGTCGTCTCGTCTACCAGGCCGAGACGGCCGAGGAGACCGACACCGCCGCCTCGCTCGGCTACGTGGCGTACCGGATCGGACAGCCCGCCCGGCCCGCCTTCCTGCCGGCCCCGCTGATCGAGCTGCTCGCCCACCTGCCCGGCTGACGCCCGCCGGCGACGCGCGCCTTCCTAGGAAGGCGTGTCCGCCTGCCGGCGCCCCCCTCCGGCCGGACGGCCCGCACCGTCGGCGACGGCATCCAGCCGTACGCCCGGGGCCGTCCGGTCGGAGGGCCGCTTCACCACCCCGCTGCGCAGCACCAGTTGGAAGACCCCGAGCAGCACCGCGGTCGCCAGGGCACTGTGCCAGAGCAGGGCGTCCAGGCGCCCGGCGGAGAGGTACGCGCCCGCGGCCACCGCGGCCAGCGCACACACCGCGCGGTCCACGATGCTCTCCACCGAGAGCAGGGTGGCCCGTGGTGCGTGGGCGGGCACGGCGTCGTTCACCAGCTTGCGCTGGACCGGGTAGGCGAAGCCGGTGGCGGCGGCGAACAGGCAGAGCAGGGCGACCACCGCCCAGGGCCCGCCCAGGGTGAGCCCGGCCAGGGTGCCCGCGAGCGCGAGGCTCAGGACCGATACCCAGGCCACCGGCGTCAGCCGGCGGCTCAGCCACTGGGGCCTGGCCGATGCCACGGCCTCCGCCACCGTCATGGCGGCCAGCACCCCGCCGTGCGAGGACTCACCGATGCCGTGGTCCAGCAGGATGGGCTGGAAGAGGTTGACCTGGCAGATCCGCGAGAGCGTGAACACCGCCACGCCCTGCATCATCACCAGGGCGAGCCACGGCGAGGAGGCGACGCAGCGCAGCGCGGAGCCCGCGTCGCGCAGGAACGCCCCGCGCCGGCGCCCGCCCCCCGCCCGTCCGCCGGCCGTCCCGGCCCCGTCCCCGTCCCCCGGGACGGTCAGCCGGGGCAGGGCCACCGCACAAGCCAGGGAGCCCGCCGCGCTGGCGGCGCTCAGCACGTACGGGGCCGTGTGGGCGAGGGCCATCAGCGGCCCGACCAGCGGCCAGCACACGACCTTGGCCGCCAGCCCCAGGGCCCGCGCCGTGCCCTCCGCCTTCAGGTAGTGCTCGTCGCACTTCTCCGCCCGCAGCCCGTCGTACAGATAGGCGCTCGCCGCTCCCGAGGTGAGCGAGCGGCCCGCGGCGATCGCGAGGAAGTGGAGCAGGAATCCGGTGTACGAGGCGCTGAACACCGGTGCCAGGTTCGCCGCCGTCATCACGACGGCCCCGGCCCGCAGGCAGTTGCGGGTGCCGATCCGGTCGGCGATGAGCCCGGTCGGGATCTCGAACAGGCAGAACGCCACGTAGTAGATGCTCTGGATGCCGAAGATCTGCCCGTCCGAGAGCCCGGCCGCCTTCTGGTAGGCGTAGAACACCGGCATCCACCACAGCAGGTTGAACAGCAGCTGGAAGCCGTAGTTCAGGCGGATGATCCGGCGGGCCGTGTCGGTCAGGGCGCCGCCGGTCCGGCCGGTGGAGGGCGCCCGGGGGAGGCGGGCCCTCACAGCGCGTAGGGGCGGATCTGGACCAGGCGGAGCTCGCCCCGGTCGCTCATCAGCCACTCGATGTCCAGCGGCCGGTCCACGTCGTCCGCGCTGAAGTGGGACTGCAGGAGCCGTCCCGTCAGCGACAGGTCGGCGAGCCGGGCGCGGGTGGCGGCGGGCAGCCCCTCACCCCAGGAGCCGAGGGCCACGGTGCGGCCGCCGCCCTCCACCGTGTTGTACAGGTACTGCTGCGGCAGCACGGAGCCCTCGACGACCTGCTCGGGGGAGCCGGGGGAGCAGTTGAGGTAGACGTTGCGGAAGTCCTCGCGCCGGGTCGGGTTGCAGGTCACCAGGACGCCGCCGAGGGAGGCGGGGACGTACTCCTGGATGATCACTCCCATGTACGTGTCGTCCAGGGAGATGCCGACCTGATGACGCAGCCGGACGCTGCGCGGTGACAGCAGCGAGGCCCACACCTGCCTTACGGCATCGAGGAGTTCGGCGGTGCCGCGCACGGTGGTGACGGAGTCGTAGACACCGGCCGCGGAGAAGCCGGGGAGGTCCTCGGCGTTGGAGGAGGAGCGCACCACCAGGCGGCTGCCCGCGGCCAGTGGCGCGGGGAACGCCTGCCTGATCTGCCGGGTGACGGTCTCGGGCATGGGCGTGTGGCGGATCAGGTGCTGGAGCTGGAGACAGAGCGCGTCCAGCATGTCGGTGGCGTCGAGTTCCAGCGCCATCTTCAGCTTGCCGATGCCCTGCTGGAGCGCCGGAGAGGAGGTGAGGAAGGCGTGCTGGAGCGCGAAGGGCAGCGCGACGCCGTCCGGCGCACCGACCGTCGCCGCGACGAACGCGGCTGCTGCCGAACGCAGTTCGGCTGCGGAGGGCGCGTGCAGACCGAGCCGGACGGAGAGGTGCCCGTAGAGGTCTTCACGCGGCGGGCGGGGACGTCCGTAGAAGGCGGTGAGATCGGCTGTGCGGCTGTCCAGGACGTGGTGCAGCTCTCCCAGATTGGCCGCCTTCGTGCCGTACCGGTCGCGGTCGTCGCTGCGCAGCCGGTGCAGGGACAGCACGGGCGCGTCCTCCAGCAGGGGCGGCTCCAGACGGATGCGCTGCCGGTGCCAGGCCGGGGCCTGCAGGGCGGGCTCCCGGTCCAGCCGCTCCAGACTGATCTCGTCCTCGCGCACCCGGTAGCGGACCCACGCACCGTCCAGGCCGTCCTTCTCGACGAGCTGTTCCAGGTCGCGGACGATGGCGTTGGGGATGCCCCAGCCGGAGGCGAGGACGTTGGTGTGCGAAAGAGGCGTGATCTGTGCCGTGTTGAGGAATCCGGCCACGCGCGGTACGTCGTCCGGCAGGCAGGGCATGGCGACGATGTCGGCCCAGCCGAGCCCGGCCTCGGCGGCGGCGTACTCCTCAGGGTTCCGGAAGAAGCGCAGCCGCCCGGTGGCGTCGCCGGGGTTCAGAGGTGTCCGGTTCCGCGTGCCGAAGAGCTCGTGGCCGAGGATGCGCGGTACCCGCGGCTCGCTGATCGCCGTCAGCTCCTCTTCCTGGCCGTGGTTCGCGGGCTTGAGCAGCAGCGGCAGCCTGCCGTCGACGCGCTCCCGGACGAACTCGTAGAAGGACTCCAGCAGTGCGCCGTGCATGGTGTCGGCCTCGGTCGTCTCCAGGACGAGGAAGACCCGTTCGCGGCCCTCCGCCTCCTGCTCCGTGTGCAGGGACAGCACCCCGAGGAGGAAGCGGCGCCCGGGGTCGGTGTACACGGAGGCGTTGAACGCGTCCAGGCCGGCGTCCAGCGCGGACAGTTCCATGCCCAGGACCCGGGTGGCGATGTAGTTGACGTGGAAGGGGTGCGCGGCGGTGTCGAGCAGGTGCCAGGTGTCCTCGGTGCGGTCGACGACGACCTTGAGGTACGGGTGACCTGCCAGCACCCCCGAAAGGGTCCGGAACAGCGGCAGCGACAGGTTCCCGCCGACGACCGTACGGTCCGTCGCCGGTTCCGGTGCGCCGGTGGAGAGCGTGGCGGTCATATGGCGGCTCCCTCGGGCAGCGCGGCGGGCAGTACCCGGGGCAGGGCGTCGACCAGGGCCTCGAAGTCGCGGAGCACGGTGCGCGGGTCGGCGGCGGAGAGCAGGCACAGTGCCGCCATGGTGTTGGCCCCGGCGGCCGGGTCGTAGACCGGTACGACGCTGCCGTCGGCGAGCGAGCTCTCCGTGACCACGGACAACTCGCTGCCGCGGCTGAGCGGGACGCCCGCGGAGACCGCCGGGAAGTCCCAGACCCGCAGGTCCTGCCAGGCTTCGCCGCTGCCGTCGACCGCGAGGACGACGAGGGAGCCGGCCGCGCCGCTGGCCTGCGCGGGGGTACGCGCCTGTTGAGGCCAGTCGACCGGGCGGCCGAGGAGGTGGTCGACCAGCATGCCGACGAGGTCGAGGTGGAAGACCTCCTCGATCTGCGGGACAGTCATCGCGCCGCCCAGCCGGGCCGCCGTCTCGATCAGCCACATGCGGCCGTCCGCCCCGAGCTTGATCTCGGTGTGCGTACCGCAGTTGCTGAGCCCGAGGGCGTCCACGGCCTCCCGGGCGAGGGCCACGACACGCTCCTGGGCCTCTGGCGGCAGCAGGGCGGGGGTGATGCCCGCGCGTTCGGTGAACGGTTCGACCGTGGGCATCCGGCCGCTGAGGCAGACCGGGTGGAAGTCGCCGTCGGCCACGACGCCCTCGACGCTGACGTAGTCGCCCCAGCCGGGCTCGTCGAACCAGTCGGTGGCCAGACCGGTGACGATCTCCTCGACGACGAAGTCCGCCTGGGCCTCGGCCACGTGGAGTTCCGCGTAACCCAACTGGGCTGATTCGGCCATTACTTCCCGCGAGCGGGACCAGGCGGCGGAGGCCTCGTGGGGGGAGCGGATGATCTGGTGCGCGGTGGAGCCCGCGCTCCAGGCCGCCTTGAGCAGCAGTGGGAAGGTCAGTGCTTCGGTGGCCGCGTGGAGGTCCGCCTCCGTGGCGACGGGGCGGAACTCCGGTTGTGGCAGCCCGTGTTCCTGCCAGGTGCGGCGCATCAGCCGCTTGTCGCGGGCCAGGGCCGAGGCGCTGCCGGCCCCGGCGAGTCCGAGTTCCTCGCAGGCCTCGGCGACTGCCACCACCGCGTACTCGGAGAAGGTGAGCACCGCCTCCGCCCTGACGGCCCGCGCCCGCGAGACGATCAGGGAGACCAGGTCCGCCCGCTCCGCGTCGGCCGGCGTCTCGACCGAGGCGCACAGCCGCGCGGCGGAGCCGGCGACCGAGGGCGGCAGGGCGCTGAGCGCCAGCAGGTGCACCTGCGACCTCGCGGCCGCCCGGGAAAGGACGTGACCGAGCGGCGGACCACCCTTGGCATGCACCAACAGCACCTTGCTCACTGAAGTTCGTCTCCGTTCGTTCGTGTGGTCAGAAGCCGCGGCCGGGCGGTTCGCCCCGTACCCGCTGCGGGGCCCGGCCCCGGAGCCGTGCGTCCGGGAAACATCGGAAGGAGACCTCGCCCGTGACATGGCGTGTCTGCCCGCACACACAAGGGAATCAGGCGAGAGGGGGCCGGAATGACGGTGAAGGCGTGCAACGGTCAGGCAAATGCCAGAGTTGCAGGCCGCGTAGAAGGATCGTGAGAGTTCCGGGAGGCCCGCCGGCGCGTCACGGGTGAGGCGCCCGCACTCCTCAGGTCGGCCGAGAACCGAGCATGCGCCGGATCGGGACGGGATACACATTGCGATGGCAACCCGTGTCAGTCAGTCGACCGAGGACGGAACATCACTGTGGACGATCACGCGCTCAAGGCACTGCTTGAACATCTACCCGTGTCCTGGTGGGAGGTTGACGGGCAGTGGCGCGTTCTGGAGCGAGGTGGCGGCGCCTTCGCCGACCTGGGTACGGCGCAGCGGTTCCTCGACCGGTTGCGGCAGGAACTGTCGGATCCGGGCTCCTCGACCGCGGACGGCCACCGGCGGACCCGGTTCGACGGCCGCACCTTCGACGTGACCTGGTCACTGGACGGGGCACGTGGCCAGGGCCGCAGGCGCGGGCTCGCGGTGGAGGCCGACACGCGGCCCGAAGTGCCGCGCCGTTACGCCGCGTTCGCGGACTTCGCCGACCTCGCGCCCGCCGCCGCCTTCATCCGGGACCGGGAGGGACGCTATCTGTGGGCCAACCACGCCTACGCGCACCTCTACGGCACGACCCCGCAGGAGGTCGTCGGCAAACACATCGAGGACTTCGACTCCCCGGCCGACGCCGTGCAGTTCCGCGCGCTCGACCAGGAGATCCTCGCGCGCGGCAGGCCGGTCCGCCACACGCTCGGCTATCAGCGCGCGGACGGCACCACCGGGCAGGCGGCGGGCCACCGCTTCCCCGTGGAGGAGAACGCGGAGACCTGCGTCGCCGGGATCTACGTGGACATCACGGAACACACCCGCGCGATGGTCCAGCGCCGGGAGGCCGAGGAGAACCTGCAGGCGCTGCGCGACCACAGCGGGCTGCCGTGCGCGCTGCTGTCGGCCAACGGGCGGGTCGTGCAGGCGAGTGCGGCAGCCGCTGAGCTGTTCCGGACGAGCCTGGCCGATCTCGTCGGCCGCCGTGCGCACACCCTGCTCGCGCCCGCGCCCGACCTCGGCCAGCTGCACCGGAGATGGAACGGGCTGATAGCCCGCAGGGTGAGACGGGTGGAGACGTCCGCCGTGTTCGTCGACCTCCAGGGGCGGCAGCGCCGCGTACAGCTCCACCTGACGACGGTCGGGCGCTCCGCGGCGCGGGCCCGGCACGTGTGGGCCGTCGTCACCCACCAGAGCCTTGCCCACGCGGCCCATCCGCCGCTCACCGCCGCGCAGGTCCGCATTCTGTCCCTCCTCGCCGAGGGCAGCAGCAACGGCGAGATCGCCACGTCACTGAGGCTGTCCCGGCAGACGGTCGACTACCACCTCAGCCGGCTCCGGGAGATCCTCGGGGCCGCGACCAGGCCGGCCCTCGTCGCCCGCGCCTACGTACTGGGCATTCTGGCGCCCCGGGCCTGGCCCCCGCGCTCCGTCACGGCTACCCACCCCCTCAGTTCCACCTGAGCCGCCGCTGCCCCGGAACCGTATCGGGCCATCCGCGCGGGAGAGCCGCCGTCCGCCCTGCTCCGAAAGTCCGCACGATGATCCGAACGAAAGCGCCCGGGGCGGCAGTCCCACGCCCTGGACCGGCGCGCACGTGCGGCGAGAGCGCGGACGGAGAGTGCCCCCCTCCCCTCGCGTGCGATCGGTGAGAAGATCATCGAGACCCTCGCGGCGTGCTGCCGTACGGCGCTGTCGGAATCGGGAGGGTCGATCGAAGCGCTGAGGAACGGGGCGAGCATTGCAGGGGAGAGTCGCGGAGCGGGACCGCATGGATCAGATGCTCGCCGACACCCTTCGGGGAATGAGCAGCGCATTGCTGGTCCGCGGTGAGGCGGGCATCGGGAAGACAGCCCTGCTCGACTACGCCGCCGGGCGGGCGGACGGCATGCGCGTGCTGCGCGTCGAAGGCGTCGAGTCGGAGATGGAGCTCGCGTTCGGCGGGCTGCACCACTTGTTCCTGCCGGTGCTGCATGTCGTCGACCAACTGCCCGGCCCGCAGGCTGCGGCGATGAGGGCGATATGCGGACTCACCGACGACGTCGTGCGCGATCGTCTCACCGTCGGCCTGGCCGTCCTCACCATGCTGTCCGAGATCGCGGACGAGAGGCCCCTGTTGTGCCTGATCGATGATGCGCAGTGGCTCGACCAGCCATCGGTGGACATGCTCACCTTCGCCGCGCGCCGACTGCGCACGGAGGGCGTCGTGATGGTCTTCGCCGTCCGCAGCGGAGCCCGCGGCGCCGATGTTCGAGGGCTGCCCGACCTCCTGCTCGAAGGATTGGACCGGGTGGCGGCGGAAGAACTGGTTGCCGACCTGCCCCCCTACGTCGCTGATCGGATCATCGAGCAGTCACAAGGCAACCCCCTGGCTCTCATCGAACTGTCCGCCGCGCTCACCCTTGCCCAGCGGGAGGGGCAGCTGAGCCCCCTGCCGGTCCCCGAGGTGACGTCCCGGCTCACGGGCCGCATGCAGGACGCGTTCCTGACGCAGATTGCCGCTCTACCTCGGGCCACCCAGATGGTGCTGAGCGTGGCAGCCGCGGACGACACCGGAGAGCTGCCGCTGGTACTCGCGGCCGCAGGCCGACTCGGTGCCGTGGTCGAGGATCTCGCCCCTGCGGAACGCTCCGGGCTCGTCTTCGTGTCTGGCGAGATGGTCCGTTTCCGGCATCCCCTGGTCAGGTATGCCGCTTACCAGGGGGCACCACTCGCCGGCCGCATCGCGGCACACAAGGCGCTGGCGGATACGTTGGCGCCCTCCGGGCATGCGCACCGGCGCGCCTGGCACCTGGCCGCTGCGTCGACGGGCCCGGACGAGCAGGTCGCCGACGAGCTGGAGCGGGTTGCCGAATGGGCCGGCAGTCGGCAGGCCATGGCGTCCGCCTCCGCAGCCTACGAACGCGCGGCCCAGCTCACGGCGGTTCCGCAGCGTCGCGCGCGCCGCCTCATCTGTGCCGCGCAGAAGGCGAGCGACGCCGGCCAGGACAAGCGGTGCGGGGCGCTGGCCGACCAAGTGCCTCTTCCTCTTCTCGACCCTGACACGGCGGCGGATTTCGCGCGGGTGCGAGCCGTCGTCGAGCTCGGCTACGGCAGGCCGGAGACTGCCGGCCGCATCCTGCTTGAGTGCGCCGACCTGATCGGCCCCAACCGCCCCGACAGCCTTGCACCGCTCCTGGTCGACGCGGTTCATGCGGCCTTCTCCGCGGGCGACGCGGGGCTGATGACCGAGATCGGAGCCCGCGCCCCTGACCTGCTGGTGGTCGATGTGGCAGCACGTCTGTTCACCGACGACCCGACCGGCGCGCTCGGCTCCCTCCAAGCGTTGGTGCGGGCCGGCAGGGAACCCGGTACCGGGTTCATGGACCGGCTGATGACCGGGATCTACTGCCACGTCGTCGCCGACCACGCGGCCGCACACGAGATGGCCGCCGCCTCGGTCGCCCACTGCCGCGACCACGGGATCAGCGGCTGGCTGCCCACAACACTGCACCTGCTCGCCCAGGCTGAGCTGGCACTCGGCCGGCACGAAGAGGCAACGGCAAGCGCCGCCGAGGGACTGCGACTGGCCGAGTACTACAACCTGGACCACCGGGCCGCGCACCTGCGGGCGGTCCTGGCGACACTGGCCGCCGTCCGGGGGCAGGAGCACGACAGCCGCACCCTGGCGCAGGAGGCCCTGGACTACACGCGACCGCGCGATGTCGGACGGGGCACAGCGGACGCCCTGTGGGCACTGGGCCTGCTGGAGCTGGGCCTCGGGCGGCCGGAATCGGCGCTGGAGCTGCTGGAATCGGCGCAGAAGCAGGTGGACCACCCCCTGCTGACCATGTTCCTCCTGCCCGACCTCGTCGAGGCTGCGGTGCGCGCCGGCCGTCCCGAGCGGGCCGAGGAACCAACCCGCCTCCTCGGCGCGTGGGCGGCCGCCGCTCCCGGGACTCTCCTCGACGCCATGGCCCTGCGCTGCCGGGCCATGGTGAGCCAGGACGACAGGGCCGAAGAGCACTTCACCGCAGCCGCGCACCTCCATCATGGCCGCGGCGACTTCGAACGGGCCCGCACCGAACTGCTCCACGGCGAATGGCTGCGCCGGCTCCGGCGAAAGATCGATGCCCGGGATCACCTGCGCGAGGCACTGGAGGTCTTCGAGAGGCTAGGAGCTCGGCCCTGGGCCCGCCGCGCCCGCGCGGAGCTCCAGGCCGCAGGGGGCAGCGCCGACCTCACAGGGCCGGTCGACGGACGGGTCAATCCGTTGAGCCCGCAGGAGCGCGAAGTCGTACGGTTGGCCGCCACGGGTGCGACCAACCGCGAGATCGCCACCCAGCTGTTCCTCAGTCCCCGCACCGTGGGGCATCATCTCTACCGCGCGTTCCCCAAACTGGGCATCAGCTCCCGCACCGAGCTCGCTGAGCTCCTGGCCTCGTGATCCGCTCAGGACTCCGGCGCCGAGTAGATCATCCGGATCTGCGCGGTGCGGTATCCGGCCCGCGCGAAGGCAGCCGCCATCGGCGCATTGCCCGTGTCCGTGGTGGCCGTGATCACCTCGGCTCCGGCCTCCGCGTGGACCCGGGTGATCTCGGCGAGTACCTCATCGACATAGCCGCGTCCGCGGAACTCGGGGATGACTCCCAGGTATCCGACATTGCGGTTGTACGGAGTGGCCGACGGGATCGCCAGGCCCACGGTCTCCCCTTCGGAGTTGCGGGCCAGCCGCCACCAGGCACGCTCCCCCGGGCAGCCGAGATAGAAGTCCATTTCGTCACGGGCCGTGGCCTCGGCCCCCTTGGCCGCCAGGTTCCTGCGGGTCTCGCCATCCAGGCTGCCCACCGCGATCTGTCGGAATACCCGCAGAAACTCCTCGTCGCTCGCCTCCACGAAGTCAAGGCTCCCGTTGACAGCAGGGACCCCTGTGCCGGGTGCCCACTCCAGGCGCAGCCGCTCGACCTCGTCAGTGAGACCGGCCGCCAGGGCGGCGTCGCGCCGCCAGGCAAGAGCGGCCGCGACGGCCGGAGTCTCACGCCAGCCGTTCGGCAACGTCACGTTGTACAGCGGCATCTTGGGTGCGCCCTGTTCGGCGAAGGCTTTCAGACTTGCGGACACCAGCCCTGCCGCGACCGCCGTACGGTCGGGGGCCGAGGCGTCGACGTGCAGGCAGTCCAGGGCAAGGGGGTACTCACCGCTCGGCTGCCCCCACCACAGGGCACGGCCCACCACCTGCCCTGCGTCCTCGGCGATCCAGGTCCACTCCGGCCTGTACATTGCCTGGCCCAGCTCATCGAGGTAGCGATCGGCGGCGATCCAGCTGACGGGTTCGTCGACCGTGACGTCTGTGACCCGGTCGAGGTCGGCTTCGGTCGTAGATCGGAACAGCATGTGCTCTCCCTGGTTGTTCACACAAGTGGTCATGGTTGTGGCGGAGTTGAGGATCCGGGAGTCAGCCGGCATGAGGCGGTGTGGCGGCTCCGGTGACGATCCGGTGGCGCCTGACATGCAGTTCGCTGATCTCGGTCATCAGCCGACGAGTCTTGGCGAGGCGAGCCGGCGGCCGAGAGTCCGCATCGCTGCCCACGGCCGGCGGCGGCCGCCTCGGCACCGTCCGGCTCAGGCGGATTCGAGGAGCGGTCGGAGTTCGAGTGTCTCAGAAGTGGGGAAGGAGCAGGCCAGCTCGACGGCCTCGGCGTGGTCGGTCACCTCCAGCACGAACCAGCCCCCGAGCGTCTCCTCACCGCCGTGTACGGGCCCCTCGCCCACGGTGGCAACCCCGTTCTCCGCCTTCCGTACGGTGATGGCGCTTCGGCGCTCCGTATCGAGCGCGTCGCCGCCCACCAGCTTCCCTGCGGCTGCCGTCTCGCCGATCCAGGTCTCGTATGCCTTCCGGTACAAGTCCCGGTCGGCCTGGATCTGAGCGCGCGAGGCATCCGTCTCGAAGATGACGAGTGCGTACTTCATGGTTCGTTCCTCCGGTCGCTGTTGCTGGTTCTGTTGCTGTTGGCGGGGGGTCAGCCGCCTCGACGGGCTGGTACGAGGCGGGCGAGGGAACCGACTTCCAAGGCTGCCCACAGGGCACCGTCCGGGCCGACGGTGATGCCGTGCGGTTCCGAGGCCGGGGTGGGCAGGTCGTGGACTGTTACGACGCCGTCCGTGCCGAGGGACCCGATGCGGTTGGCACCCCACTCCGTGAACCATGCCGTTCCACGGGAGTCGGTGGTGACGGCGTGGGGGCGGGACGAGCGGTCAGGCAGAGGGTGTTCGGTGATTCGGCCCTCGGGAGAGATCCGGCCGATCTGGCCGGCGGCGATCTCTGCGAACCAGACGTCACCGTCGGGGCCGACAGCGATCCCCACCGGGCAGGCGGCGTCGGTGGGCAGGTCGTGGAGGAGGATCCGACCGTCCATGTCGATGCGGCCGACGGCGTTGGCCTGATTCAGCGTGAACCACATCGCGTCCTGCCCTGCGGCTATCGCGGAGGGGAACGCCCCGTCGCGCGACAGCGGGTACTCCGTGACCGTTCCGTCAGGGGTCAGGCGCCCGATGCTGTCGGTGGCGGTCTCGGTGAACCAGAGCGCACCGTCCGGCCCTGACGCGATACCGAATGGCCCGCAGGAGGCACTTGGCAGCGCGAACTCCGTGACTTGGCCCTCCGTGGTGATCCGGCCGATCCGGTGGGACCGGTATTCGGTGAACCACAGCGCACCGTCGGGACCCGGGGTGATGACGGTCGGCCCGGAGCCGGGGTCCAACTGGTGGATGACCGGTTGCTGTCCGGGCAGCAGGCGGCCGATGCCGCCGCTCTGCACCAGGGTGAACCACAGCGCACCGTCCGGACCCGTGGTGATCCCGTAGGGGCCGCCGTCCCGTCCGGACACGACGTACTCCTCGATGGCGGGTGGCCCGGCGGACGTCACAGCGCCTGCCCCGGCCCCTCGGCAACGGCGGCTGCGATGTCCTGCGGAGCTTGCTCCCTGAGAGTGCGGGGCGGCACGGGACGAACGATGTCTGAATGAGGCAGCACGCGGAATCCTTACCGGCGGCGGGGTTGACGTCATCGACGGTAGGGCCGGCGGTAGTCCGCCGGCATCGGTCACCCCGACTTAACATGACCGGCCCAGGGCCACCCCTGAACGGACCGGTATGCACTCGGCGGTCTTGAACGGGGCAAGTCCTGGTGGTGTGTCGGCAGACGGCGGAGTCCACGGAGACGGCCCGGCCCACGTCGGCGTCGGCCGCGGTCAGGACTGCCAGGAGGACGAGTTCCGGAGTGCCGTCCATGGCCCAGTGATCATGACACGACCGGCGAACCGGCGTCCGTGGTGGCGTGGGCGGCGGAGACCAGCCGGCACAGTCGCCCCCATCCCGCACCGTCCTGCGCGGGCAGTGTCACCCGAAGCGAGGCTTCGAGACGCTCCGCGGCGCCCTCGTCCGGCGACCCGCACGCCTGGTCGAACTACCTCACCGAGACCATCGATCTCTTCGGTGACGAGGTCGAGGCGGTTTCGCCCCCACCACTGGGGCCACGGATGAGTGACAACGTCGCGGAGTTGACCGACAGTTCTTTTGGCGCACCGGCAGTCGGCGGCCACCTTGCCACCCCCGCTCTTTGCCCGGTGCTTCAGTCCGCCGTGCCGGGCTTGACGCCCCACACGTAGACGCGGTCGTCCACCGCGAGGAGGTCCCACAGGGCCGCCGCGTCGTCCACGGTCAGGTTGACGCAGCCCGCCGAGCCGCCGCCGTCGTACAGGTCGCCCGGGTGTCCGTGGAGTGCTTGTCCGCCGTCGAAGAACTGGGCGTACGGCATGGGGGCGTTGTCGTAGATCGTGGAGACGTGGTCGCGGTGGCGCCAGTAGATCGAGTGCCACCCCGGCCGGGTCTCCTGCGCGTCGCGGCCTGTACGGATGGGCGCTGGTCCGAAGACGACCCGCTTGCCCCGCTGCACCCACAGCAGTTGGCGGTCCATGTCGACGCAGGTGACGCGGGAGGACTCGACGGGGCAGTGTCCGGCGGCGTTCGGGTCGGGGGTGGCCTCGACGACGAGCACGGTGCGGTACGTGCCGAGGTCGGCGCGGCCGTCGGCGTGCGGCCGGTCGTGTGCGGTCTGGAAGGACCGGATTGCCCGGCAGTCGGCCATGGACTGGCGGCCGTCCACGGGCCGGCCCAGGTGCTTCTCCAGCTGGCGCTGGTAAGGCCCGGCCGGTGCCGTGCACGGGGTGTCGTCGGCGGAGGCGGAGGGGGCGGCCGCCGAGGGGGCCGCGGTACACAGCAGTGCCGTGGCCGCTGTGGCGACCACGGCACCGATGAGGCTGTTGGGACGCACTGCCGGACCTCCTGGCGGATCAGTAACCGAGTCCTGCCAGCCAAGCAGCGCCCCCGCCCGGCCGCCCATTGATGGGCGGCCGGGCGAGTGACCGGATCAGGCGCGCGCACCCTCGTGGACGCGCTTCTTGCAGTCCTTGCCCTTGCAGGGCTCGCCGCGCTCGTTGGACAGCTCGACGGTGACGCCCTGCGAGCTGTTGGCCTCCGTCACCTCGAACGGCCCCGAGACAGGGTTGGCCGGCAGGACGTATCCCTCCGGGACGGCGGTCTCGCGCAGGTAGTACTCACCGAGGGGCAGATCGTCGAACGTGCACTCACCCGTGTCGTCCGTCGAGCACCCCGCGTCGGCGAGCGTGTCGGGGTTCGTCCCGGCCGTCTGGAGGCCGGGCACGTCGTTGGTCTCGCGCCACAGCTCGAAGACGGCCCCGGCGAGCGGCTGCCCGTTCTTCGCGTCCGTCTTCTCCAGGGTGAGCGAACCCGTGACCGGCGGTACCGGCTCCTCGGTGTTGGCGGCCTCGGCCTGGACGCCGGCGTCGGCGTTGTCCTCGGTCAGCACGAGCGGACCGAACACGGCCGGATCCGGCATTTCGTAGCCTTCGGGAGCCTGTGTCTCCTGCCAGTAGTAGGTGCCGGGCGTGGTGGTCGCGGCGCAGACACCGTTCGCCGGGGTCGTGCACGTGGTGACGAGGGTGTCCGGGTCCGCGCCCGTGGTCTGCAGGCCGTCGACGCCGTTGGTCTCCCGCCACAGCTCGAAGTCGGCACCCGCCAGCGGATCGCCCGTCTCGGCGTCCGTCTTCAGGACCCGCACCTCGCCCGTGACCGGCGGTACCGGCTCCTCGGTGTTGGTGGCCTCGACCTGGACGCCGGCGTCGGCGTTGTCCTCGGTCAGCACGAGCGGGCCGAACACGTCGGGGTCGGGCAGTTCGTAGCCTTCAGGTGCTGCCGTCTCGCGCCAGTAGTACGTGCCCACGGTGGTGGTCTCGGCGCAGACGCCGTTCGAAGGTGTGGTGCAGGTGTCCACCAGGGTGTCGGGGTCCGTGCCGGTGGTCTGGAGGCCGTCGACGCCGTTGGTCTCCCGCCACAGCTCGAAGTCGGCACCGGCCAGCGCGTCGCCGGTCTCCGCGTCCGTCTTCAGGACGCGCACCTCACCCGTGACCGGCTGCGGTCCGTCGCAGTCCGGGAGGTCCCCGTTGAAGGGGTACGCGTGGAACTCCTGGCCGCCACCGCCGGTCGCGGAGCTGGTGTGCGTCACCGAACCGGTGGTGAAGAACCTGCCGTTGACGCCCGGAAGGGACACGGTGGTCATCGAGGACTGCTCGCCCATCAGGAAGCTGCCCTGGAACTGGCCGGTCCCCGCCAGGTCCACGGTGGTGGCGTCCGGGAAGTTCCACAGGAGGCGTTCGCGGTAGGCGTTCAGCGGGTCGGTGTCCGCGATTCCGCCGCTGTAGGTGTTGATCGCGCGGTCGGCCCCGATGACGTTGACCAGGATCGTCGCGTCGTCGGGGATGCTGTCGGGGTCGAAGACGACTCCCTGCTGGCCGCCGCCGTCGGCCGTCAGGTCGAAGTCCACGTTGAAGACCTGGAGGGCGGACGTCCCGTCACCCGTGAAGAGGGTCTGCGTGCCCTGGTTGACCGCGGTCCCGGTCGGAGTCCGGAGCTGCCCGCCGGGCCGGGCGTAGCACTGGCTGGCGTCGGTGAGCTGGTCGCGCAGTCCCACGTAGGGTGCCGCGGCGTCCGGGTCCTGGACGAGGGCCCCGGTGACGGTGCCGGTCTGCGTACCGGCGTAGCGCACGGTGCCCACCTCGTCGACGAGGCCGCCGGTCGTGTCGAGGGTCTGGCCATCGGCGATCGTCACGTCTCCGCCGGTGGTCAGGAAGTCGGAGTCGACGGGCGGCGGGACACGGGATCCGACACCGACGATCCCGAGGTTGTACGAACCGCCCGCCTCCGGGTCCTTGTCCTGGTCGAAGTCGTCGAGCACCACGACCCGGCCCTCGGCCTCGGCCGCCCGGCCGCGTACGAGGAAGTCGTCCCCGACGTAGATGTTGATCGCGTCGTCCCGGCCCGCGAAGTCCCCGTTGTTGATCGGCGGGAACGGGTCCGGGCAGTCGCCCGGCACGCACGGGCCCAGCCCGCCGGGCAGCGGCGCGGCGGCGGCGGGCGCCGCGCTCAGGCCGAGAGTGAAGGCAGGGACGACGGTGGCCAGCACGGCGCAGGCCGCGCCGGTGGCGCGGGCGCGGGCGCGCAGCGCGGCAAAGCGCTTGGGCATGGGTCTCATACGGGCATCCTGGGCAGCGGCTGCGCACCGGTTCCGGGGCGACACGGGCCATTGCCCCGTCCAGCGGCCGACCCCACCCGGACGGACCTCCCCCGGACACGCCCTGCTTCGGATCCTCACCAGCGGCCGGCTCGCGAGGCCAGAAGTCGACGGCTTGCCGTGATCGGTGAGGATCGCACCGTGTGGTTCGCCGACCCCGGCATCACCACGTGGCCGGCCTCGTCCAAAGCAGCGGTGACCTGCAGGAGCTTGTGGCGAAGTGGCCCAGCGGTCGTCCGTCGCCCTTGAGCGCTGCGCGCACCGTCGATGTGACGGATGCTGGAGACGCTGTGCGGAATCCAGGGAGCCGCATGACGCCGTCGGAGCCTGCGGAGAAAAGGGCCTGAGCTGCGGGTTCGTGGCTCGAGTAGTCTTTCTGCTTGTTCTCCGCCGAGCAGGGGGTGGAGCGGACGGCTCGCCCCCCGCATGCCTCCTGACGCGTACATTGCAGCAGGTCAGGGTGGGTGCGGGGAGGCTCGTGCGCCCGGGTGTCGTGGTGGCCGGTCGCTGCCGGGGCAGGCTGCGGTCTCCATTGAATTGAGGGTGACCGCTTGCCCGGGGCACCGGTCTCGGCCCAGGGCCCGCAGGCTCTCGTGTGCGGCCAGACCCTGGCCCCGACGGATCGTTCGCGGGCCTGCCCGCAGACTGTGGGCCGGGCCCACGCTTCGGCTCGTGTGTTCCTCCCTGCCTCCGTATGCTGATCTAGGTACCTGGATCGGTGAGTGCGGGAGATGGTTGTGCTTCTTCGCCTCTTCAGAACAGCCATGGCGGTACCGGCCGCACTGCCGCTGGCGGTCATGGGAATCGCCCTCGTCGTGGACGTAGCCACGGGTACCCAGTTCAACCTGCTGCCGGTCTACGCGGCCGGCCCGGCTCTCGCCGCAGCGCGTGGACCTGTACGCCTCGTCCCGGCGGTGGGCGTGGTCGCGATGGCCGTTTGCGTCGCAGTGGCGGCGAGTTCGGGCCGTCTGGGCTACGCCCGGATGTACGTCGCGCTGATCGCCATCCTGTACGTCACGCTGGCCGCGTCATACGCGGCGTGGGCCAGGAGCAGGGCGGAACGACGCCTCGTGGATGTGCAGGAAGTCGCCAACACCTTGGAGGACGTGCTCTTCGCCCCTGTGCCGCCGATGATCGGCCCCGTCCGACTCGCTGGTTCGTATGTCTCTGCGAGCCGGGCCACCCGCGTCGGAGGGGACCTGTACAAGGCGGTGGCCTCTTCTCGGGGGGCCCGGGTAGTGATTGCCGATGTCCAGGGCAAAGGGCTCGGAACCGTACGCTGCGCGGCCGTGGTGCTGGCCGCGTTCCGGGAAGCCGCTCCCGACGCGGTCCAGCTGACGGAGATCGCCCGTCGCGTGGAGACCGCTCTGGACCGCAGCACTGACGGCGAGCGGTTCGTGACCGGCCTCCTCGCTCAGGTCAGCGACGCCGGACACCTCGTGGTGCTCAACCAGGGCCACCCCGCTCCGCTGCTGGTGACCACCCACGGGCGGGCCGAGCTGATCGAACCGAGCGTGTCCCTTCCACCTTTCGGACTCACCGCCCTAGCGGGAGCGGACCCCCAGCAGGAAGGGGTCACACGATCGACTCTTCACGCCGGCGACCGGATCCTCTTCTACACCGACGGGCTCAGCGAGGCCAGGGACGGCACCGGCCGCTTCTACCCAGTGGCCGAGCGGGCGGGGCCACTGCTCGCTGAAGGCCGTCCGGAAACAGCCCTGCGCCGACTGCGTGCCGACGTGGCCACGTTCACCGGGAGCACCCCGAACGACGACTCCGCGCTGCTCCTCCTGGAATTCGACCCGGGAAACCCGCCATCTAAGAGAGCCTGAGCGGGCTCAGGGCGCCCGATCGGCAGGTGCTGCCGCGGGGCCTTGCCAGTCGAGGCACAGGACGGTTGCGTCGTCCTTCGGCGGTCGGTCGCCGTAGGCGTCGGCCACTGCGGCTACCAGAGTGCGGACGACCTCGCGTGGGTGCTCGGCGGCGGTCTGGACCAGGAGGCCGGGCAGGTCGACCGTCTGCGCTTCGCGTTCCTGCATGCCGTCTGTGTGCAGCACGAGACGGTCACCGGGGCGCAGGTCGATGTCCTGTACCTGATAGGACCCCTGCGAGGTGAAGCCGAAGGGCATGTCGACGGCCAGGCCCAGCTCCTCGACCGTGCCGTCGCGAAGCCGGAGGGGCCCGGGGTGGCCGGCGTTGACGAGCTGGGCGAGGCTCCCGTCGAGGGAGATGCGCAGCAGCTGGCCGGTGGCGAAGGTGTGCCGCCCGTGATCGAGGAGGGCCTGATGCATCTGGCGGGCCTGTTCGGCGAGATCCGCTCCGGCGCGGCGTGCGCCGCGGGAGGCGTTCACGACGAGGGTAGCGATGAGTGAGGCATTGACGTCGTGGCCCATGGCGTCGGTGACGGACAGGTGCAGAGCGTTGCTGTCGAGGCTGTAGTCGTAGGTGTCTCCGGCGATGTCCGAGGCCGGAACGAGGGCTCCGGCGAGGGCGAACTCCGCCGCCTCGCACGAGGGGGCCGAGGGGAGGAGCTGGCGCTGGATCTCCGCCGCCAGGCTGACCGCCGTGGTGCGATTGCCCCAGTGGTAGAGGTCGGTGAAGCGACGGTCGGTGACGATGATGTACGCCAGCGCGTGCGCGGCCTCCTCGACCTGCTCCAACACGTCCTCGGTCACGACGTCGAGGAACAGCTCCAGCACGCCGATGGTGTCCCCGCGGTTGGTCACCGGCGCAAGGACCCGCTGCCCCTGCCCGCCCTCCTCCAACCGCACCGGTCTCTGGGCGCGCAGAACCTTGTCGTAGATGCCACTGCCGGCGAGGGGGACTCTCTCAGCTCGGTGCCCCTGTGAGGCGCCTCCTGTGTCGTTCACCCGCAACAGACGTCTGCCGACCACGTCGACGAACAGGAACGATACGTACCGCGCGCCGAACCGGGCACGCAGATTGCGGGCCACGACATCAAGCGAGTCCACCGGTGCGGCGTCCTCTGCCGCAGCCAGCACTTCAGCCAGTCCAAGCCGATCACACGCCACCACAGCCTCCAAAAGTTAAGAGGGCTTCTGCCCGCCCACCCGCCCCGCAGTACCTCGGCCGAAAAATCCACCCCACCCGACCCCGGAGGCGCTCCTCACCAGACTTCTCACGTCCTGCTCCTCACCAGATCGTCGTGCTGGCCCCGGCGGCACCTTGAGCATGCTGCAGCTATGAAGCGGGTCCGTCCTGTCCGGGTCGGATGCCGGGGTGAGGCGGGCGGTGAAGGCACGGGTGACCGGGCGAGCCCGGCCGATACAGGCCGCGCGGTCGCCCTGGACCACGGCTGGTACGGGGGCGTGGAAGTGATGCTGATCGTCGTCGTACTGCTCATACGCGTACATCCCACCTGTGATCGGTTGTACTGCTTGTGACGTGACGCCCCGCCTGCCCGCTCTGCGAGTCCTTCACACCTCCCGGTGGATGTGCTCAGTGCAGTTTCCAGGCAATGCGCACCGCAGGACATCACTGTCAGTTGGTTCAGGAAATCTGCCATGGCGGAGGTAGACATGCGGGTCGCGCTGGGGTTAGTGTTTTGCCCGTAGCCAAGAGATCGAGCGGCCCGGCAGAGATGAACTGCCGGGAAGCAGTGCACGTAAGTGCAGGTCGGTGCGGTGGTGGAGTTCCGAAGCCAGGTATTTGCAGAAAGGGCGACGGGACTGGCCCCGGACCGGGTGGCCCGCAGTGATCAGGGGCCACCATGAGCAGTACGCAAGTGCAGTCGCAGTACCAGTGGTCCCTCGGTAAAGGCGTCAGGCTGCGGCGCGCGTACCGGGAAGTTCGGCAGCGGGGTTCTAAGCCAGAGCAGACGCAGGACGGGCGACGGGGCTGGCTGCCGGAGTGGCGCTGGGAGAGGCCACCAGGAGTACGGAAGTAGTTTGTCCAGAGGGAAGAACGGAGGAGCCAGGCGCCATCAGGATCGCCCGGGCGGAGTGTTGAGCCCGGGTACCGCAGGACATCGATAGTGAGGTGGTCTCCGGTCAAGCAACCGCGATCCCCGCAACCCCCGGACCTCTTCCCGGCAGGTATGCGGAAACACAGAGCCGGCGTAGCCGATCAAGGCCGGCTGATGGTGTAGCAGTTCCTTCGGGGCCCTGGTGCCAATGGCACCAGGGCCCCTCCGACGCGTGTTCCACAGGAAGGTACAGATGACAGCAGACGATTCGTTCGGCCGCCTCGATGATGATGACTACCCCGCCTACACCATGGGCCGGGCCGCCGAGATGCTCAACACCACCCAGAGTTTCCTCCGCGCCATCGGCGAAGCCCGCCTCATCACCCCGCTGCGCTCCGCGGGCGGCCACCGCCGCTACTCCCGCTACCAGCTGCGCATCGCGGCCCGCGCCCGCGAACTCGTCGACCAAGGCACCCCCATCGAGGCCGCCTGCCGCATCGTCATCCTGGAGGACCAGCTCGAGGAAGCCCAGCGCATCAACGCCGAGCATCACCGCGCCGGCGAATAGAGCAGTCCACGAGATCGTGCTTGTCCGGCCGACGGGATGCAGTCTCGGTCTCGCAGGTGCCACGCGCCTCCCCAGCAGCGGTGTGTCCAACTGCGCGTCGGCCGGGTCTGCTCCGGTGCTGGCTCGATCGTCCTTAGCGCGAGTAGCTCAGGACAAGTAGTCGTTGGTCCAGAACCCCGATTCTATTTTGGCTGACCCGGGCAGGGTGCCCAACTCCATCACGAACTGGAGCGTGTGCTTCCATGTGCCCTTGTCCATATCTGCGAAATAGGGCCAATTGACTTCCTCAATGCTGGCCTGCATCACTGCGTCCGGGATGCCGGGCATCGCCTGCCTGACTGCAGGGACAATGGCCGGGTCGTCCACATGTAAGTTCAGGTAGGCCGAGCCCTGTTCCACCGCGGTGATGAATTTCTTGACCGTCGAGGCGTGCTGGGCGGCGTACGTTCTGCGGCTCACCACTACCTGTCCGTAGCCGGCGTAGGACCCTGACCATTCATGCACCGTCTGTGAGTTCGCTACGACGACGCCGTCTCCGGCGGCCTGGATCTGCAAAGGAAGCGGTTCCGAGGTCACGAACCAGTCGATCCGGCCATCGGTGAGTGCAGCCCTGTCCTCGGTGGGGCTGGCCAGGGACACCCAGGAGACTTCGTCGAGGTCCACGGAGCGGTTCTTGAGGAACATCTCCGCCTCTGCCCTTGTGTTGGCCGAGCTGTAGCCGCCGACTGAGCCCCTGAGGGTCTGGGCCGCCTTCTTGGGGGATGTCTTGGAAGTGAGTGCATGCTGCTCTGCGAACCGTTTGTTCACGACAAGCCCGAGCGGATTGCCGAGCCCGTCTGCACCGATCGCCACTTCCTTCTTCCCCTTCGCCACCGCTGAGAGGAAGTTGGTGGGGCTGGAGTTGAGGAACTCAAGGGAGCCGGACTCGAGGGATGGCCGTCCACTGGCTGCTGTCACATGTACGAATGTGACCTTCAGTCCCTGCTCTCGGAAGAAGCCGCGGGCATCCGCCACCCGCAGGGGGGCGTCAAAGATGTTGCCCGCGACGCCGACGGTGACTGATTCCGCCTCGTTGGAGGCGGGGCTGCTATACCCGCTGCACGCTGCCAGCGGGAGCGAACCGAGCGCGATGGTGGTCGCGACCACCATCCTCCTGGCGCCGAGCGACGACGGCCTGCTGCTGGCGGATGCTGACGCGGTCCGTCTGAGGCGGTACTCCATGATTCTCCTGTCACCAAGTCTTAGGGGCGGGGATCGGCCGGCGGGTGCACGGGAAGCCGGCGAGCCCCTGGCCGGCTCGCCATCCCCCAGTCGATCGGGTCCGGCGGCACGGAGGCGTCGCGTCCTCGCCGGTCTGGCAACGGGGAGCGCCGCAGCCGTGTGTCAGCGTGGCGGGCTAGCCACGTCCGTGGGCGGGGGAGGCTTCAGGTTGTGCGGATGAAAGGGCTGACCCTTCGCGTCCTTCCGGCTTCCGACAGCATCGCGAGGCATCCTGCAGGGAGTGCGGCTTCGCCGATGTCGCGGAGCTGAGGCCTTTGTTCGTGCTCGACGGGGATTCTTGGCATCTCGGCGTGATCGTTCCGTGCGCAGGGAGAACGGCGGATCGTGCCTGACGTGGTAGCGCCTCGGGTGGGCAGCCGTGTTGGTTCGCCACCAGCGTTGCTTTAGCTCGCAGGGTGAGCGGCGAACGGGCGCGCGACGGTGAGCGACGTCTGCCGACAGGACAGGGCGTTCGTCTACCGCGTCGGCACGGCCGTTCTCCTTGTGTGGTCAGCCATCCCTGCGCGATTGCAGATTGTCTGACAAGTGGTGCGTGGGAATGTAGCAGCAGTGATGTCGCGCTTCAAGGGTCCAGGCGAAGGCTGCGTGTTGGGCTTGGTCGGTCTGTTCAGCGTTATCTCGGTGGTTGCTGCCGGGCGGTCGCCTCATCTGCCCCTTGGAGGGAAGGGCGTCATCTGTCGCGGGGAGGGGAAATCAGGTATCAGAACCTTCGGGTGAACAGTTTTGTCCGACGATCCTTGTTGCAAATCAGTCAAATCCGTCATACTCAACCTTGATTGAGGCTGGCGGGGTGCCGCTGCTGGAGGGTGCGGAATCAGAGGCTGGGTGCATCGGTCACCCGCCTGTCCGGTCAGGAGTCGCGTCACCGGTTCCGAGGGGGGCGTCGAGAGGCTCGAGCGGCCCGCTGATGCGCGCACCCTCGACTGTGGGCGCTTCGTCCCGTGGGGTGCCCTCTTGGGGTCGCGCCAGGAGGCTGTCGTTCGCCGTTGGGTGTCGCACTGGCCCGGCAGGTCGGCGTGGCACGGTCGGGGCTGGGGCATCTTCTGCCGCCGGGCCGGCGCCCCGCGCTCTTGGGTGGAGTGACGGCGTTGCTCTGGTGTCGGCCCACACCTCGCGGGTGCAGCACCCTGTGCGCTCGAGGTGTGGCGCTCTGCCGGTGACGATCCTTTGTCGGACAGTTCTCCAATGGGTAACCCGCGATTCCTGTGAATGACGGCCTCTTCCTGCGCACTTCTTGTGCGGCCCGGATGGCGGTGTTAGCTTCCCCTCATCGGTTGTCAGACAATCTGGCGGCGTAAGCGTCGTCGATGACTGATCAGCAGGAGAACCAACGCCAACCTGGATGCCCGTCCGCGTGCTCCAGGCGCACCACCTTCACAGCACCGCCATCCACGACGCCGCCACAGGCGCGAGCGCACGGCCCCGCTTCAGCTCTTGCGAGGACGAGGCCGAGGAGACAGATATGTCGACCACACAGCGCAACTCCCATTCGGAGGCACTCCGTCTGGACCACGTCACGCTGGAGTTTCCCGGGACTCACCGACCGGCGATCGAGGACGTGTCGTTCAGTGTCGATCGCGGCAAGGTCGTGGCCGTGATCGGGCCCAGCGGGTGCGGAAAGAGCACCATCCTCAACCTGGCCGCCGGACTGCTCACTCCTACGCAGGGGCAGGTCCACTACGCCGGCGAACCGGTCACGGGCGTCAACTCCGACGCGGCGTACGTGACTCAGCAGTCCCACTTGCTGCCCTGGCTGAGCGTCCAGTCCAACATCGGACTGGCGCTGAAGTTCCGCAAGGTTCCCAAGGAGGAACGCGAAGAGCGCGTCGCCCAGTGGGTCGAACTCGTCGGCCTGACCGGCTTCGAGCATCACTTTCCCCGAGAGTTGTCCGGCGGCATGCAGAAGCGCTGCGCGATAGCGCGGGCCTTGATCTACAACCCGTCCATCGTGCTGATGGACGAGCCGTTCGGGCCGCTCGACGCCATCACCCGTCTGGAACTCCAGCAGGAACTGCTCAACATCTGGCGGGAGCAGAACGGGACTCTGATCTTCGTCACGCACGACCTCAACGAGGCCATCTACCTGGCCGACGAAGTCATCGTGATGTCCAAGGGGCCCGGCACGATCCGCCGTGTCATCAAGGTTCCCTTCGAACGTCCTCGGCAGATCGGTTCGCTCGTCGAGTCGCCCGAGTTCTCGGAGCTCTACAACGACCTCTGGGGTCTGTTCGCCGCCGAGCGCAAGGCCGCCGCGTAGCACAGCCAGGCCCCGGAGCCGGATCGGACAGCCCGCACAGGTCCCCGGTCCATGTCCGGAGCTCCGCGCCCCAAGACACCATGCCGGTCGTGCCGTCACGCCCCCTTGTCCGTCTGACGTCGCACCTGCCGCCCAGTGAGGTACACAGCTTTGATATCGATCACGGATGAGATCGTCGTTCCGAGTCCGCCCGAACGGGTGTGGGAGGTCATCTCCGATCCCTCTGCCGTCGTCTCGTGCATCGGCGGCGCCGAGCTCGGCCCGTCGCACGACGACGGATCCTTTGACGGCACCCTGGCCATCAGGTTCGGTGGCCTCCGGGTCAAGTTCGCCGCCCGGGTTTCCCTCGATCTGGACGAGACCGCACATGAGGGACGTCTTACGGCCCGCGGCGCGGACGGGCAGGGGGCCACCCGCTTCAGTGCCGGCGCCACCTTCCGCGTCGTCGAGGGGGACACCCCCGGCGCCTCGCGGGTCTTCTGCGACGGGGAGATCAAACTCAACGGCAAACTCGCCAAGTTGATCGAGTCGGGTGCGGGGATGGTGGTCTCCAGAATGACGAAGGAGTTCACCGACCAACTGGTCCAGAAGTGCGCCGCCGCTCCTGCCGAGCCCCTTGCTGCCACGCCAGTGGAACCTGCCGCAGCCACATCCGACGGGACGCGGACCGCTCAGCCGCGGTCGGCCGGACTATTTGCCCGCTTGCGGGCGTGGTGGGCAGATCAACGGGCCAGGCGCGCGGGACGGACGACGCAGCGTCCTGAGGGCAAGTCCGCGGAGGCACTCGACCAGGGAGGTCGGCGATGACAACATCCAGGCTCAACAAGGTGATCGGCGCCCTGGCCGAAGGGAAGCACGTCTTCGCGACCTTCGCGGCGGCCGATCCGACGTCGGCGATCGAGCTGAGCAACTCGGACTACGACGCCGTGGTGTTCGAGATGGAGCACAAGCCCTGGGACATCAATGCGCTCAAAGACAGCTTCCAGTACCTGCTGAGCAGGCGCCGGGTCTTTGAGGCGCACAGCCTGGCGCCGGACGTCACCCCGATGGTGCGGATCCCCGCCAACGGTGCGGAGAAGGCGCAGTGGCATGCCAAGCAGGCACTCGACCTGGGCGCGTTCGGCATCATCTGGCCGCACATCTCCACCGTGGAGGAAGCCCGTAACGCCGTCGCCGCCTGCCGCTACCCGCGACTGCCCGACACTCCGCGCTACGAGCCCGCCGGCCTGCGAGGGGACGGCCCGCACGCCGCGACACGGTACTGGGGCATCTCGAACATCGAGTACTACGCCCGCGCCGACGTATGGCCGCTCGACCCCGACGGCGAGATCCTGGTCGGCCTCATGATCGAGGACCAGCTCGGCATCAAGAACCTGCCGGACATCCTCGACCAGGTGCCGGGCATCGGACTGATCCTGATCGGCGAGGGCGACATGAGCCAGGAACTGGGCTTCCCGCGCCAGTACGAACACCCGCGTGTCCTGGAGTGCAAGCGGCAGATCCTCGACATCTGCGCCGAGCGCGGAGTCGCCGTTGCCCACCCGCACGTCACCGCCGGCAACGTCAAGCAGGTGCTCGACGACGGCTACCGCTTCCTGATGTCGGCGCCGGTGCGTACCTACCCCGGCCTGCAGAAGGCCCGCGAGCTGACCGGCCGCAGCTGAGGGACGCACCAGCCCGGGCCGCACAGCACGTCACCACCGCATCGCAAGTTTCGGAGTAATTCATGATCATCGACAGTCATGGTCACTTCACCACGGCGCCTCCCGCGCTGGGGGAGTGGCGCGAGAAGCAGATCAGAGCGTTCGAGGAATGCGGCGCCCGGGTCTCGCCCGACGAGCTGAACATCAGCGACGACGAGATCCGTACCGCCATCGAGAACGGGCAGCTCAAGCTGCAGATGGAGCGCGGCACCGACCTGACGGTCTTCTCGCCGGGTGCGGGCAAGATGGCTCATCACTACGGCGACGAGCAGACCAGCCTCGACTGGTCCCGGGTCAGCAACGACCTGATCGCCCGGGTGTGCGGTCTCTTCCCCGAGCGGTTCGTGGGCGTGTGCCAGCTCCCGCAGTCGCCGGGCGACGCCCTGGCCGCTTCGGTAGGCAACTCCGTCATCGAACTGGAGCGCTGCGTAGAGGAGTTGGGCTTCATCGGCTGTCTCCTCAATCCGGACCCATCCGACGGCTACTACCAGGCGCCGCCGTTGACGGACCGGGTCTACTACCCGCTGTACGAGAAGATGGTCGAGCTCGACGTCCCCGCGATGGTTCATGTCGCGATGTCGAGGAACCCGGCGATGCAGGGCACCTGTGCCCACTACCTCGCCGGCGACACCGCGGCGTTCATGCAGCTGTGCGAGGCGGACCTGTTCAAGGACTTCCCGACGCTGAAGCTGATCCTGCCGCACGGCGGCGGCGCCGTCCCGTACCACTGGGGCCGCTACCGCGGAATGATGCAGGACCGCGGTCGGCCGCCGCTGGAGGAGTCGATCCTGCGCAACGTCTATTTCGACACCTGCGTGTACCACAAGCGCGGCATGGAACTGCTGCTGGACATCATCCCCGCCCAGAACGTCCTGTTCGCCTCGGAGATGATCGGCGCCGTCCGCAGCGTGGACCCGGAGACCGGGCGTCGGTTCGACGACACCAAGTACACCCTCGACTCCATCGACACCCTGAGCGACACCGACCGCCAGGCGGTCTACGGAGGCAACGCGCTCCGGGTCTTCTCACGGCTCGACGGCGTCCTGAAAGCGCGGGCGACGGCCGCGGCGAACGTGAAGGAGTCCCACAAGTGAAGGTCTACGAAGCACTCGCCGAGGCGTTCGTCAAGGAAGGCACCAGCGACGTCTTCGGCATGATGGGCGACGCCAACATGCACTGGATGGCCGCGCTCGCCGACCGCGGTGTACGGCTGTACGAGGTGCGGCACGAGGGCTCCGGACTCGGCATGGCGGACGGCTGGGCCCGCGGCGCGGGACAGCCCGGCGTGGTTACCACGACCAGCGGCCCCGGCGTCTCGCAGCTCGCCACTTCGATGCTCTGCGCGAGCCGGGCGGGCACCCCCCTGGTGGCCTTCTGCGGGGAGACCCCGCTGGGCGACGAGGGAGCCACGCAGTACCTCGACCAACGGCGCTTCGCCGCCGCGATCGAGTGCGAGTTCATCCAGGTGACCCGGCCCGAGAACGCTCAGGAGGCGGTACGAGACGCCTTCTACCTGGCACGGACCAAGTCCAAGCCGGTCATGATCAGCGCGCCGTTCGACGTCCAGGTCGCCGATATGGACGACTACGACGAGAACTACGTACCGTCCACCGCCCTGATCGAGAAGTCCCGGCTGCTGCCCGACCCGTCCAAGGTCCAGGCAGCCTGCGACCTGATCCAGGACGCCAAGCGTGTAGTGATCATCGCCGGGCGGGGTGCACGCAAGGCGGAGTCGGGCGAGGAGATCCTTGCTCTGCAGGAGCAGACGGGCGGCCTGCTGGCCACCACCCTGCAGGCGAAGAACTGGCTGTGCGACCGCACCGACTTCCACGTCGGCCTGTCGGGACTGTTCGGCGACAAGCTGTCGATGGAGCTGCTGCAGGAAGCCGACTGCGTGATCGCGGTGGGCGCCAGCCTGAACCACTACACCATCGAGAGCGGCTACCTCTACCCCGAGGCCGAGTACATCCAGATCGACACCGCTCCACACCTGGTCATGGGCAACGGCAAGGGGGCGGACTGCTACCTGCAGGCCGACGCGGTCACGGCTCTCAGCGAGCTGACCCGCGTGCTTCAGGAACGTTCGGTCCGGCTGGAGGGTTACCACACCGACCAGGTCCGCCAGCACCTGACCGGCCGGCTCCAGCAGCCGCAGTACGTGCAGGAGCCCGGCCGGCTCGACCCGCGCGAGGCCATCTGGATCCTCGACCACGAACTTCCGGGCGAGATCGGTCTGGTCCTGGGAAGCGGACACCAGACCGACTTCGGCACCATGCTCTTCCAGCGCTCCCGTGACGTGCTCTCCAACTACGGCATGTTCGGCGCCATCGGCCAGGCACCCCTGATCGCCATGGGCCAGATGGTCGCCAAGGGCAACAAGCCCGGCTTCGTGGTGGAGGGTGACGCGAGCTTCATCATGCACCTGTCCGAGTTCGAAACGGCGTGCCGGTACGACATCCCGCTGCTGGTCGTCGTGATGAACGACCAGGGCCTGGGCGCCGAATACCACAAGGCGAAGGCCAAGGGACTCGACCCTGAGCTGGCGACCATCTCCACGCCGGAACTGGGCGCGGTCGCCCAGGCACTTGGCGGTGGCGGGGCCACGGTCCGCACCGCACAGGAGCTGCGTGACGCACTGGCGGAGTACGTGCGGGCTCCCCGGCCCACAGTGATCGACGTCCGCATCACCCGAGAAGTGCTGAGCACCCCGTACCGCCGCATCCAGTACGGCGAGGACGTGTGAGCCGCATGAGCGAGACACACCCCACGGCACCGCTGACCGTGCTGCTGGGCAACTACCCGCACACCCGGCCGCTGAAGGACGGAACCATCCCTGTGGACGGGGTGGGCTGCCAGTACCTGGAGTCCTCTCCGCTGCCCCCGGCCTTCGCCCGGATGGTCCGTGAACTGGCCTACGACATCTGTGAGATGCCGATGGCCACCTACCTTCAGGCGCGCGACGCCGGCATCCCGTTGACCCTGCTGCCGGCGGTGCTGGTGGGAAGCACCCACCACCGTTCCCTGACCCGGCTGCCGCAGGACCCGGAGATCACTCCCGGGGACCTTGTCGGCCGGCGGGTGGGCGTCCGCGCGTACGGCCAGACCACCGGGTTGTGGGTGCGCGGCTGGCTGCAGGAGGAGTACGGGGTCAAGTCCTCGGACGTGACCTGGGTGACCACCGAGGACGTGCACGTCGCCCAGTACGTCAACCCTTCTTATGTGGAGCGGTCGGGGGCCGAGCGGGTCGTGGACCTGCTGCGCTCCGGCGACGTGGCCGCGGCGGTGCTCGGCCCGAAGGCGATCGGCGGGCAGGGCGCGGGACTGGTCCCGCTCGTGGCGGATGCCGAGAGCGCCGGGACGGCATGGGCCGAGCGGCACGGGACAGTCCCGGCGAACCACCTGCTGGTGGTCCGCGACGACGTCCTGCGCACCCGTCCGGACTCCGTACTCAATTTCTACCGAACTCTGAAGAAGGCGATCGTGGCCACCGCCGGCGAGCGCGACGACTCACCCGCCGGTCGTGCGGTCACGGCCGGATGGAGCGCATCCCTGATCGCCTGCCTGGAGATCGCCGGACGCTACGCCCAGGAGCAGGACCTCATCAGAACGCCGGTCGATGTCGAGGCGATCGAGGAGAAGACAGCCTTCCTCGACAAGTGAGGAGGCGATCGATCAGGGGTGTGCCGCCCAGCGGCGCACCGTGAGCAAACACCGAGAGGAGGAGCAGCGATGGGAGAACCAGTAGGGCTGCGCAAGCGGGGCAACCCGCCCACTCGCAAGCCGGAGACCTGGACGCCCGACCTGCTCGAAAAGATCGCCTGGCGAGTGAGGGCGGCCAAAGAACCCTTCCGGGGTGTGGCCACGTCGGACGGGATAGAGCCGGGACTGTTCCCGCTGCGCGACACCGGCGCGGACGTCAGCAAGGTGTACCTGGCGGCGGAGGACTACCTGGCCGGCCTGACCGCGGAGGAACTCGCCGAAGGCCGGTTCCCGATGGACGACGTGAGCTGGCGTCACTGGAACAACGGCGCCCGCTACTTCCTGCGCCACGGTCTGCTGCTGGAGGACTTCGACGACGTGGGGCGCGACCGGGCCCTGGCCGTCATCCGGGCCAGCCTCAGCGTCGACGGGTACCGCCAGATGGTCGACCTGATGCGTCTCAACCTCACCATCGGTGAGATGAGCGACAACACCGACGGCCTCAACGAGTGGCTGTACTGGTTCTCCCTCTACGGCGAGCCGGAGACCGGTGGCCCGTGGGGCTGGCAGCTGGACGGACACCACGTCAACATCAACTGCGTGTTCGTCGGCGACCAGATGGTTCTCACCCCCACCTTCCTCGGCGCCGAGCCCGTGGTCGCCGGGTCCGGGAAATACGCCGGGACTGTGGCTTTCCGGGGCGAGGAAGCACTGGGCCATGAGCTGTTCACTCAGCTCGACGGAGGGCAGCGGGAGCGCGCCGTGATCGCGGACGCGATGCCCAAGGAGCTCCTCGTCGGAGCGTTCCGGGACAACTGGGAGCTCGACTGCCAGGGACTGCGGCTCGCCGACATGTCCTCCGGCCAGCGGGAGACCGCCCTCCAGCTTCTCGGTCTGTACGTGAACCGGGCCGACGACCACCACGCCCGGCTCCGCATGAAGGAGGTGCTGGCCCACGAGGGCGACACCCGCTTCGGCTGGGCCGGGGACCCGGACGGCACCTTCTACTACCGCTTCCACAGCCCGGTGATCCTCGTCGAGTTCGAGCACATGGCCGGTGTGCTCTTCGACAACGACTACCCCTCGCGCCGTCACATCCACACCATCGTGCGCACCCCCAACGGCAACGACTTCGGCGTCGACCTGCTGCGTCAGCACCACGAGCGGCACCACAAGCCGCGGACGGTGCGCCCCGGCCGGCAGGCCTGAAGCGCTCCAGCGCTTTGCAAGAAAAGAGGAGAAGAAGATGAAGTTGGTGCTCGGCCGCGATGATCTCGCGGCAGCCGCACTGTCGGCGGTCCGCGAAGCGGGTTCGGAGCCGGAGCGAGTCGACATCAAGCCGGTGCACAAGGCTTCCCGGGGCTTCGTGAACGAGTCGACCGTGGACCTGTGTGAACTGGCGATCGTGACCGTTCTGCAGGCCCTGGCCCACGGCAAGCCGGTCCTGCTGCTGCCCGTCACGGCCCTCGGGCGCCACCAGCACCAGACTCTGGTGACCCTCGGCAAGCTGTCGGCCGCCGATGTGGAGGGACACAGCGTCGGAGTGCGCGCCTGGAGCCAGACCACCGGTGTGTGGATGCGCGGTTTCCTCACCGAGCAGTACGGCGTCGATCTGCGCAAGGCCGATTGGACGACGTACGAGGGCCATCACGTCCAGGGTGCTGAGGACCCGTCCTGGGTGCAGCGGGCGCCGCAGGGTGCCAAGCTGCCGGCGGACTTCCTGGAGGGCCGGGTCGACTTCGGGATCATGGGCAACGAACTGCCTTCCGACGACCGCATCCGCACCGCCATCGACAGCGCCCACGAGGTCGCCGAACAGTGGTCGAAGGACCAGGGATTCATCCCGGTCAACCACGTGGTCGGTGTATCCGAAGCAGCCGCGGCGGAGCACTCCGCCGCCATCCTCGCCGCCTACGACGCGATGCGCTCCGTACTCACCGCCAACGAGGAGGGCGGGCCTGTCGCCCTGCATCCCGTGGGCTTCGAAGGACTGCGCGCGGCGTTCACCAAGGCCGCCGCCTACGCGCTGGAGCAGGACGTGATTCCACGGGCGGTGGACTACGACGAGCTCGTCGAGCGGTCCTGCGCGGCACTCGGCGTCTCCCCGGCACGCCTCGGCGGCTGAACGCCGCACCGGCAGCCGGAACCGAATCAGAAACAGCAAAGGACAGGGTATGGACAAGCTCACGGTAGTTCTCGGAGACTTCCCGCACGCGCAGCCGCTGCTGGACGGCGACACCGGGACAGACGGATTCCTGATCGAGCCCGTCCAGGTCAAGCCGGTCATCGGCGCATACCGGCGCATGATCCGGGACCTCGAGTTCGACGTGTGCGAACTGGCTCCGGTCTCCTACCTGATGGCACGCCAGGAAGGCATTGCGCTGACCGCGGTGCCGGTGTTCCTCAACAGGCGCTTCCACCACGGCGACGTGCAGTGCGCCACCCACTCGGGCATCCGTGTGCCGAAGGATCTGGAAGGACGCCGGGTCGGTGTCCGTGCCTACTCGGTGAGCACGGGTGTGTGGGTACGGGGCGTGCTGCGTGACCAGTACGGAGTGGACATTGACAAGATCACCTGGGTGGTGGACGACGACGACCACATCGAAGGCCGGGTTCCCTCCAACGTCGAGCGCGTCACCGACGGCCGCTCGCTGGGCGAGCTGCTGCGCGCCGGAGAGATCGACGCCGCACTGACCGGAAACGCGGGAACGGGACGGGCCGGCGCACCCAAGGCCGGGTGGACGGCGGCGGCAGAACCCGAGTCCGCCGGCGGGGACGGCCCCTACCCGCTGTTCGCCGAAGCCGGCACTCTCGCCGTGGACCACTACCTGCGCACCGGCGTCTACCCCCTGCACTCGCTGATCTCCGTGCGCACCGAGCTCGTGGAGCGCGACCCCGGCCTGCCGACCAAGCTGTACGCCGCCTTCGTGGAGAGCAAGCGGCGCCACCTCGCCGCGCAGCCCCAGTGGTCGGCCGTGCCCCGGCTGGCCCGGCAGGGACGTGCGATCGGCGGCGACCCCGTCCCCTACGGGATCAAGGCCAACGAAGCCAGCCTGAACGCGATGGTGCGGTTCGCCAAGGATCAGGGGCTGCTCGACGCGGACTTCTCCTCCGACGCGCGTTCGCTGTTCGCGAAGGGCGACTACCCGGACGCCTGAGCCGGCCCGCACAGATCACACCGAAGACAGAAGACGAAGGGAGCAGCACGTGGACGTCGTCGACGCACACTGTCACATCATCTCCGAGGACCTGACCCGCTACCCCAAGGCCCCCATCGGGGGCAAGCAGTCCGAATGGGCCGCGACCCGGCCGGTGACCGCCGAGGGCATGGTCAGCCGCATGGAGGAGACCGGCGTGGACCAGGCCGTCCTGGTCCAGGCCACCACGAACTACGGCTACGACAACTCCTACGTCCTGGACAGCAGCCGCCGCTGGCCGGAGCGTTTCGTCGCCGTCGGTACCGTCGACCCGCTGCGACCGGATGCCGCCTCGAACCTCAAGGCTGCGGTCGGCGAAGGGGGACTGGCCGGCGTCCGGCTGTTCACCAGCGGCAGCACCGTGCCCACGCAAGGTGAGTGGTTCGTTGCGCCGGAAACGTTCCCCTTCTGGGAGCAGGCCCAGGAACTGGACCTGCCGGTCTGCCTCCAGATGCGCCTGGGCCCGGCCACCGCGCAGCTGGTGGAACTGCTGGAGCGGTTCCCGGGTGTGAAGGTGCTCCTCGATCACATCGGCTACCCGGACATCGCTTCCTCGCCCGCCCGTGCCGGTGCCGAGGTTGCCCAACTTGCGGCCCACCCCGGCCTGCACCTCAAGCTCACCCACCGCAACCTTGAGCGGCTGCAGGATGCGGGAGAGCGAGCCGGAGAGTTCCTCGGACCGGTTCTCGACACGTTCGGCGCCGAGCGGATCGCCTGGGGCTCGAACTGCCCCGCGGCCGAGCAGTCGCTGCCGGACCTCCTCGCCCTCGCCCAGGAGGTCCTCGTCGGACTGCCGGAGCAGGTCCAGCAGGAGATCTTCGCGGGCACGGCCCGCCGTCTCTACCCGTCCCTCGGCGCGCACGGAAGCTGACCTGCCATGTCGTCGGTTAGTGTTCCGGCCTCAGTTCTCACTTCTACGCAAGAGGAAGGCGGCCGCGGTGGACAGCGAGAGCATCGGTGCCGAATCCGGAGCGAAAGCCTCGGGCACCCGCTACAGCCAAGCCTACGAGGGGCTGCGCTCCTTGTTGTTGTCGGGGAGTATCGAGCCCGGCACGCGGCTCACCGAGGCGGACCTCACGCGGATGTTCGACGTGTCACGGAGCACGATGCGCACCGCGCTCGCGCGGCTGACGCAGGAGGGCTATATCACCGGCGAGGTCAATCGTGGGGTGCGCACCAGGAGCTTCTCCGTCGAGGAGGCAGCGGACATTCTGGAGGCCCGCGAGATTCTGGAGTCGGCACTGGCCGGCAAAGCGGCGGAACGGGCCACAGCCGAGGAGGTCGCACGGCTGCGCAGCACGTTGCAGGACATGGAGGAGTCGCAGTCACGCGGGGACCAGGACGCCTACTCGCGTGGCAACCGCAGCTTTCACCAGCAGGTCAAACTGGCAGCGCACCAGACAACTCTGGCCCGCGCCTACGACACGCTGCTCTATCCCCTGGTGATGCGCCAGTACCGCAACCTCTCCGCTCAGCACCCCCGATCCGGGTCGCTGGAGGAGCACCAGACCATTCTCCTCGCCATCGTTACGCGCAATCCCGATGCCGCTGTTGCGGCGATGCGCCATCACGTCGGCTCCGCCCGCAGGGCGTTGCTGCTGGACAAGTCCCCGATGCCACCGGTCACCTGACCGTAAGCGGGGGCGGAAAGTACCCCATGCGCCACACGGTTGACACCGAAGCGGGGCCCGTTGAGGGCATACCGTGCCGGGACCGCGCCGTCACCGTATTCCGAGGTATCCCGTATGCCGCCCCGCCGGTCGGCGACCTGCGGTGGCGGCCGCCCCAGCCGCCTGTGCGCTGGGAAGGTGTCCGGCGTGCCGACCGGTTCGGGCCCATGTGCCCTCAGGCGCCGACCGATGCGGCCGCGACCGGTGTCGATGTGCCCATGAGCGAGGACTGCCTGAGTCTGAACATTTGGACGGGGGCACCCGCCACCGCGGAGCTCCGCCCTGTCCTCGTGTGGATCTACGGAGGCGGGTTCCGCGAGGGCACGGGAGCTCACCCCCGCTACAACGGCGAAAACCTTGCGCGCAACGGTCTCGTCGTGCTCACCTTCAACTACCGCCTCGGCGCCTTCGGCTTCCTCGCCACCCCAGAACTGAGCGAGGAGTCCGAGCACGGCGCCTCTGGCAACTACGGTCTCCTCGACTGCGTCGCCGCCCTGCGGTGGGTGCGCGACAACATCACACGCTTCGGCGGCGATCCCGCCCGCGTCACCATTGCCGGCCAGTCCGCAGGAGCGGGCATGGTCAACTTCCTGGCCATGTCTCCCCTGGCCAAGGGTCTGTTCCACCGCGCGATTACACAGAGTCACTCCCGCTACGCACGCGATCCCGAACTCCGCTATATGTCGACCTCCTACCGGCTGCAGCGGGACGCGGAGAGCGCCGGCGACCGCTACACAAGAGCACACGGCGCAAACACGGCCCGCGACCTACGGGGCCTGCACTGGCGGAAGCTGGTCGACGGGCACCACCCGCTCGACACGGCCGTCGACACGGGAGGCCCGGCAGGGCCCCCGCTCTTCCGCCCCGTCGTGGACGGGTGGGCCCTGCCGGCCGGCTACGACGAGACCTATGCCAAAGGGCTGCAGAACGACGTCGACTACCTGACCGGAAACAACCTCGACGAGAGCGGCGCGGTTCCGGAAGCCCTGGTCTCCGCCCTGCGCAACGGCCGGCAGAAGGCCAGGCCGGGCTCCCCGCCGGTCAACGTCACCCTCGAACAGCACGTCACGTCGGCCCGCCGGAAGTTCGGGCCCTACGCCGAGGAGTTCCTGCGGCTCTACCCGGCCGGCACGGACGACGAAGCGGCGCGGGCGAGCAGCCTCGCGGCACGCGACAACTCCCGCATCTCGACTTCCCTGTGGGGATCGGACTGGACACGCCACGTTACCGGCACGGTGCGCTCCTACTTCTGGACCCACCGCACGCCGTCACCGGATGCCGGGCCGAGGCGGGCCGGCCACGGTTCGGAGATCGACTACGTCTTCCATAACCCCACCGGCGGCACCGGTGCCTGGAACGAGGAGGACCACGAGATCGCCCGGACGATGGCCGGGTACTGGACCAACTTCGTCTCCACGGGCGACCCCAACGGAAGCGGCCTGCCTCACTGGCCCGCCTTCTCACCGGACTCCGCCACCGTCATGGAGATCGGCGCGCACTTCCGCACGATCCCTGTCTCCGATCCAGTACGCACCGACTTCTGGATCCGATTCTTCGCCTCCCAGCAAGCCTGGTGAACAAAGGAGTTCCCATGAACCACCGCACGAACCGCTCGTCCCTCGCACTGGCCATCTCCGTGATATCGAGCGCAGCACTCCTGACCGCCTGCGGCAACGACGGCGCTTCGTCGGTCGGCTCGGACGGCAAGACGACCGTCTCGGTCGGCGTCAGCGGCAACGTCTTCGACCTGTCCATCCGCCTGGCGGACGAGGCCGGCTACTTCGACAAGCAGAACATCAAGATCAAGTACGTCACGCTGACCGCCTCCACGGGCACCTCGGCACTCCAGTCGAATTCCGTGCAGTTCCTCAACTCCAGCCCGACCAGTTTCCTCGCCGGCCTCAGCAAGGGCCTGCCGGAGCTGTCGGTCGCCACGAACGGCGGAGGAAACCCGCTCGGAATCGTCGTCAGCACAGCGTTCGCCAAGAAGCACAGCCTGACCGCGGACAGCCCGGCGCCGGAGGTGGCCAAGGCACTGGCCGACTCGACAGCCGGCGCCAGCTCCGCGAACACCAAGGCCGAAGCAGGAATCTTCCTCAAGGCACACGGTGTGGACCCGACCAAGCTGAAGTGGGTCTCGCTGCCGAGCCCGGCCGCCGACAAGGCAGCACTCACCAAGGGCGAGGTGGACTGGTTCATCACCTCGGAGCCGATCCCGCTGCAGGTCCAGCACGAGGGCGACGGCGTTGTGGTGGCCAACCCCAAGAAGGTGCCCGAGTGGGGCGCCGGACAGGCCGGCTACGGCCAGGTCGTGGTCGTGAAGAAGGACTACGCGAAGAGCAATTCCGCCCTGGTCAAGGGATTCGCCACCGCCGTACAGGAGGCGACGACCTACCTCGACACCCACGCCTCCAACGACAAGGCCGTCGTGGCCGCGGCGCGCGAGAGCCTGCCGGGCATGCCCGACGACGTGCTGAGCGCAGCCGTCGCGGAGGTGGACTGGCCCACGACCGCCAAGATGGATGCCGACGGATGGAAGAAGACCGTCACTTTCGTGAAGGACGGCATAGGCGCGGTGCCGGACGCGAGCGTCAACGCTGACAACTGGACCAACACCTACCTGCCGTGACACGGCCGAACCCAACCGGAAGGGAGAAGACCATGGCAACCGTCACAGACAAAGCCGTGACCAAGCCCGAGCAAGCAACCTCGGAGCGGCCCGTCAACAAGGCGCGCGCCGGCTGGCAGAGTACGGGCTCCGTCATCGCGCTGCGCATCCTGGTGATCATCGCCGCCCTTGTCCTGTGGCAGCTGATGAGTGGTCCGGTCGTACCTGAGTACGCAGTCAGTAAGCCCACCGAGGTGTACGACGCACTTACGGACATGCTCGGCTCCGCCGCCGGATGGAACAACATCAGGGTGACCACCGTGGAGGTGCTGGCGGGCTTCGGCCTGGGCGTCGCAGCAGGGACGGTCATGGGCCTCGTGCTGGGCTCCTTCCCGCTCCTGGGGCGCGTCCTCGAACCGCTCGTCGCGGCCGTCAACGGCATCCCGAAGATCGCACTCGCCCCGCTGTTCCTGCTGTTCTTCGGCATCGGACCCTGGTCGAAGATCACCATCGCCATGACGGGCGTCGCCTTCGTGGTCTTCTACAACATCTATCTCGGCCTGCGGATGCGCGAACGCGAACTCGTCGAGGTAGTCCAGGTGATGGGAGGGCGCAGGCACCACGTCCTGGGCTACGTGACGATTCCGACGCTTGCCGCGCCCTTCTTCGCCGCGCTCAAGACCGGCGGGCCCCTGGCCATCCTCGGCGTCATCGGCGGAGAGTTCATCGCCTCCTCCGAGGGCGTCGGCCACGAACTGTTCACCGCAGCCCAGAACCTTGACGCGGCCTCCGAATTCGCCGGCCTCATCGTCCTCGTCGTCCTGACCCTTTCCCTCAACGGCGTGCTCAGCGGCCTCGACACCTACGCTCTCAAGCGCCTCGGCCTCGCGGCCCGCCGCCGGCCCCAGACCAAGCACTGAATTGCACTCCCTCCGGCATGTGAAAGGACAGTTCCCCCGATGAACGAACCTCCGCACGTCTCAGCCGGCGCCATCCGGGGCGAGGCGCCCTCCCGCAGGACCCTGCTGGCAGCCATCGCGGCATCGACCGCAACCGCCGTGCCGCTGCTCTCCAGCACAGCCGCCGCCTCACCGGCTCGGCACCCCGGCCATGACCTGCTCTACATCGGAACCTGGGGCAAGAACCAGGTGCACGCCCTACGGTTCGACCCCGTCCGCGGGACCATGAACCCCCTCGGGGCTGTGGCAGAGGTCAGTTCGAACTGGGTCGCGGTGCACCCGACCCGCCCGGTTCTCTACGTCGCCGGCGCGGAGCCGGGCGGATTCATCCGCACTTACCGCATCGACGACACCTCCGGAGCCCTCCGAAGGACCGGCGAGATCGAGACGGAGGCCGTCCCGGGCGGCAGCGGCGGCCTGTCGTACATCGGCCTCAACGCGGACGCGGACACCCTCCTGATCGCCGACTTCGCCACCGGCTCAGCAGCGACCGTTCCGGTCAGGCCGAACGGTGAGCTGGGCCCGGTGGCCTCCAGTGTGCAGAACACCGGCTCAGGGCCCAACCCACGCCAGGCCGGCCCGCACACGCACCACGTAGTGATCGACCCGAGCCGCAGGTTCGCTCTGGTCGCCGACTTCGGCGCCGACCGGGTCTTCATCCGACACTACGACCGAGCCACACACCAACTGTCCGACGGCCACCGCTCCTACGCGACGGCACCCGGGTCGGGCCCCCGGCGCCTGGCCTTCCACCCGAACAGGCAGTCGGTGTATCTCCTCAACGAGCTGACGGCGGACATCGAGGTCCTGCAGTGGGACGCCCGCCAGGGATCGCTGACACCCCGCCAACTCCTGACGACGAACGCCCAGGGCCACACCGGCACCACCAGCGCGGCCGAACTGGCAGTCAGCGATGACGGACGGCACGTCTACACCTCCAACCGCGGCGACAACACTCTGGTCGTCTTCGAGGCCGACCCGAGGACCGGACTGCTCACCGAAGCCCAGCGTCTGCCGTGCGGGGGCGTCACCCCGTGGAGCTTCTCCCTGCACCCGGGAGGACGCTGGCTCTTCGTCGCGAACAAGGCGAGCGCGACGGTCAATCTCTTCCGTGTAGACCCGCGATCCGGGCACCTCACGGACACCGGAACGGCCGTGGACATCCCCGATCCCGACTGCATCAGCGTCCGCATGGCACGCCACTGAGTCGATCCGCCCTTCTCCTGTGACAGCGCGGATGCCGCCGCGCCTGACCGGGCCCGGCAGCATCCGCGCCGTCACAGGAGCTTTCGCAACCCATTCCGGTGACAGCCGGGCCGATCACTGGTCGCGGGCCGCGCGAGGCACGGACCGGCGAGGCACGGACCGGGACACAACGAGCATGGCGATTCCGACGGCTGCCGCGGCTAGACCGCCCACCAGGAGGGCGCTCCGGGGCCCACTCGCCGTTCCGACCGCTCCGACAGTCGGCGCTCCGATGACGGTGCCCCCCATCCAGCCGATCGTCCAGATCGATACCACCCGGCCGCGCATCTGCGGAGCCGCACTCGTTTGCATCAGCGTCTTGGCCGAGGAATTGAACGTGATCGACCCGGAGCCGACGAGCAACAGCGCGGCCAGCGCCAGCGGCAGGTTCGGAGCCAAAGCGGCGGCACAGATCAGAGTTCCCCAGATCACCGCCGACACCGACAAGGACCGCGTAGTGACATGAGCGCGTCGCACCACCATGAACCCGCCCAGGACCGCGCCAGCACTCATGACAGCCATCGCCGCCCCGAACCCCTCGGGGCCGGCATGGAACACAGAAGTGGTGAGCAGCGGAAGTGTCACCGGAAACTCCCAGGTCAACACGCCCGTCACATACACCATGATCATGGGATGAAGGAGTTCGGGGGTGCGACAGATGTAGGCGATTCCGGCACGGATCTGTCCCTTCGCACGAACCTCTCGTTCGGTGGGGCGCATCTCCGCTTGCCGCAGGGCCAGGAGACTGATGATGACGGCCGCGAAAGACAACGTGTCCAGCGCAAAACACGGAGTCACCCCGAGGGCAGCGATGATGATTCCGGCGAGCCCCGGGCCGACGAGCTTCGCCGTGTTCACGAGGGTGGAGTTGATGGCAATCGCGTTGGGCAGATGTTCCCGGTCGACCAACTCGCTGATCAGGCTCTGGCGCGCCGGACTGTCGAAGACATTGATGGCACCGAGGACGAGCATGATCGCGACGAGCAGTGGCAACTTCACCAGACCGGCCCAGGACAGCACTGTCAACACAGCGGCTTGAACAGCGAAGAAGACCTGCGTGAGCGTGAGTAGACGCCGACGGTCATGACGGTCCACCACAAGCCCGCCCCAGGCACCCAGGAGCAGGATCGGCAGGTACCGGGCGGCCGTGACCAGGCCAAGCATGGTTCCGCTGTGCGTGAGCTGCAGTGCCAGCCAGCCCACCGCAATGCTCTGCATCCAGTTGCCGACCACTGAAACGGACTGCCCGAGCATGTACAGGCGGTAGTTGCGGATCCTGAGCGACGCGAAGCTGCTCAGTCGAGCAGCGTCGGCGTTGGTGCTCCCGGCCGGCGCAGGGCGATCGAGAGCACTCATCGGTCCACCTCCGCAGTTCGGCGCACCTCGGCGGCCGCGGGGCGGCACCTGTTCCGTATGACGCGTACGGCCTGTAGCCGAAGGAATGTCACGAAGCCCCTTCCGGGTGCCCGACTCCGACGGACACGGCATCTGGACAGAACGCGAATCACCAGGCCTGCTGGCTGGCTCCGAACCGATGCCTCCAGGCTGCCAAGAAGTTTCAGACCGGTACTAAATACGGTACGCCATCCGGAGGTCTGCGGATGAGGTTCCACCCTGTGAACTGACGTCGCAGTGGTCATCCTTGGGCTGTTCGGAGCTCAACTAGGTGCCCATACGCTTCATCGCCGGTGTCGCGACCCCGGTGAGTAAGCAGTATGACTCAGGGGGAGGAGCATGAGATCAAGTATTGATACGCAACTAAATGACAGGCCGCAGCTTCGCTCGCACGGCATGGCTGATCGACGTCCCGCCTGTCAGGCGCGCGGGCGTTTCGAGGATCAGATCGGGATGGCGCGGTCTTCCTCGACTGGATTGTCGACCGCAGCCGTACTGCCCTGTCGCGCATGACAGTCGATGCGTGCCGGCGTCCGGGCCGCACGCAGGACTTCGGCATGCCCAACACTTCTGGCCGCAAGCCCCGATCCGGCGGCGCGTTCCGGAAGAGCCCGTGCCAGTCGTCACTGAGGGGCGGTGCCAGTACTGCGTACGACAGTCAAGTTGGCGTCTGGCGAGAAGGGTGCCTGGAACTGCTACACCCCAGCGACCGCGGGTGGCCCCAAACGGGTCGACCAGTAGAAACACGGTGCCCGGTTCGTTCAGTGTCAGCTCCGGACGCCACAACACGACCTCGCCGTCGCCGAAGTAGGAGCCCAGTCCCGGAGACTGGGCCTGCTGCCAGTCGCTGAATTCCTTCGAGTGGAACGTGTCTTCGTTGTCCCAGACACGGCATTCAGTTCCGTGCTGGTCCCAGGTGGCTTCGTCGTAGGTTTCGTCGTGGAGACTGGCCTTGGCCTAGGTGTTCTGCCCACAGAGGTTCGTGACGCGGCACTCCGATTGGCGCCCTTTGGCATGCGTGGAGGTGGGAGCTGGGCGGCCCAGCTTCGGCCGTGCAGGCTGGCCTTCGCGCGGCTGCTAGGTGGCGGGCGGGCGGATCGTGACGCGCGCGATGATGAGGTCGATGCCGGCCAGGAACTGCGCGCGGTCGTCGTGGTCCAGTCCATGGTCGGCGACGGCTCGGGTGAAGGGGTATTCCTCCGGGCTGAGCTGTTTCCATGCGCCCGCCACAGTGTCCGTGAAGGCACCGCGATCGGTTTCCGTCCCGAGACTGCGGGCGCGCGAGGTTCGCGGCGTTTTGGCCGGCGGCGCCAAGGATGTAGTGCATCAGGGCGGACGTCGCGGTGATCTGGGCAGCGAGCCAGTGGTAGCTCCCGATCGCGCCGAAAAGGCCGAGAGCGACGTTGTGTATCCCTCCCGGCGGACCGGTCTTCTCTGCGGCCAGTGCGAGGCTGGCGACGCGGCCTGTGGCCGCGGTCAGGATCTCGCTTTTGTTGGCCACATGCCAATAGATCGCACCGGGGCCGGTAGCCAGGCGTTCGCTCAGCGCTCGGAAGGACAATCCGGTCTCGCCGGCCGTGTCCAGCAGGTCGATGGCGGTATCGATGACCTGCTCGCGGGAGAGTGGGTCGGGGCGGCACGCATCTGGCGCTCCGCTGCGTGACAGAAGGAGACAGACATGGCACTGCAGGACCAGCCCGCCTACCTCATCAAGATGCGCGCCAAGCCCGGACACGGCGACAAGCTGTTCGCGCTGGCCACCGCGGGCATGGAGAAGTCGGGATCCTCCGATCGGTTCATCATTGCCCGTGAGGACGCCGACCCCGACGTGCTGTGGAACATGGAGGTGTTCCGCAGCCACGAGGCCAAGGACGCCTATGAGAACAGCCCGCTTGCCGACGAGCTGCGCGACGAGATCATCGGCCTCCTCGCCGAGCCGCCCCTGCGGATCGAAGTCCACCCGTACTCGGCTCTGCCCGCCGACCCGGCCTGAGGGCGGCGAGGTGCCCGCCGAACCGCCTCTTCGGCGAGTGCCTCGCCCTCTCGCACCGCACCGGTGAGCGCTCCGGACTTCATCGCCGCCCCTCCGCTCGGGAGACCGTCAATCCGTAGGAACTGAACCCTCGTCGTGGACCGGGCCGGGCTCAGTCCCACCACAGGACGACGGTGAGCCGCCGTTCAGCGGCCTGCTGGTAGAAGGTACGGAGTGCCTCGAAGTGGCGAGTGAGGTACGGGCGAGGGTCGCCAGTGATGTCTATTCCCAGGACAGCTGCCGCTTCTTGGCCGTCCGCCGGAAGCGCCGCGATGGTGGCCTCCCAGCCGACCGCAGCGAGCGTGGCGGCGATCTCCGCTACTGCGGCGGGCGCAAGGGCTCTGGGCGGAGGACCGAAGGTGCCAACGGCGTCGTCGTGGTCGAGGTAGGAGACATCGACCAGCGCATCGCCGTAGGTGGATCGTTCGAGTGCCGCAACTGCCGCCGGTCCGACCCGGGCCAGTTGGCAGAGCCGCCGGAGGGACTCGGGCGACCAGCCGAGGTCGATCCAGTCTGCCCTTGGCGGGTTCCACTCGGGGTTGGCGTCCGGGGAGGCTTGTGATGCCTGTCGGCAGAAGTTCAAGTACTCCGTCGTCACTCGTGCGAGCTGCTGCGTCACTGCCATGGCGGCAGTGTTCCGGACGGGCGTCACCGCTCACCAGTCGACCGACAGCACCGACAGCACCGACAGCACCGACGGGGCCATCCCGGGACGCCACACCCTGCGTTTTTGGTTTGGCCGCATCGCGGGACGTGGGCTGCGTGTCCATGTCCCTCGGACCGGCGGCCTCATGTCCGGTGTCCGCGGCGCCGTCCGGAGGCAGAACCGTGTCGACCCGCCGCCGGGCGATCACCCACTCCTGCCATTCCTCCTCGGCCGCGGCCAACTCGGCCTGGATACGGTCAGAGCAACTTCCAACGCCCCGGCGAGTCCTTTGCATCGTCTCGCGGCTGACGAGCTGCCAGTAGCAGACCTGGGAGTCCGGTTCGCAAAGGACCACCACGACCGGCAAGGAGTGGTTGAGCCAGTACTGGACGTGCGCGGCGTCAGGGCGAATCCACCAGCCACCACGAGCTGGGTGTGGGTGACTCCTTCGCTGCCGACCTCGGCAGCGGGATTTTGGCGCATCATGGCCGCCACTATTCGCTGCGCTCGGGGCGCCGCCGCTTTCGCGGATGCTCTCAGACCGCACCCGGCCTCCAGCCCTCGGCGCCTGCCCTACGTTCAGGCCGGCCAACTCCGAACCACACTTGTCGACGCCATCAGCTACCGAGGCAACCCTCTTTGGCCATGCTCGCAGCCGGCCAGATCACAGGGTGCTCCAGCTGCCTGGCGGATCCTGCCTACGTCTCACGCCGACCCCGGAGGTTTCAGTCCTCCGCCGACAGCCCATCAGCAGGAGCGGCCAGGCGTTCCAGCAGCATCACGGCAGCGTCAAGCATGACCCTCTCCGCCTCGGAGAAGTCGGCCAGCCGTGACAGGAAAAACGTGTCGGTCCGTTCCGAAGTCGCGGCGAGGACCCGGGTACCTTCCGGTGTCATTCCGACCAGAGTGGACCGGCCGTCGTTCACGTCCGATGTGACTTCGACGAGCCCGTCCGCCGCCAGGTTGCTCACGATGCGTGTGACCGAGGACTTACTGATCTTCTCCAGACGCGCGAGGTCCGTCATCCGCAGCGGCCCGAACTTGTCGACCGACCACAGAGTGGAATGCCGCGACGGCGTAATGGACGTTGCGACAGCGGAAGGCTCACGCATCTGCCGAGACAGCCACATCGTGACCGTGCGCAACCGCGCCAGGACCGCCGCGTCGTCGGACCTCTGGCCCATGGCTCTCCCTCGGTGCACCTCGAGCTTCTGGCTCCGTGAACCACGAGTTTAACGAGACCTCGCCACGTCAGGCGCAGAGGCGCCGGAGGGCCGACTGCGGATGCGAGCGATGGGACCGGCTCGTCATAGTTGTCGGACAATCAAGGGTGCCCCTGGAGTGGCGGATGGATCGTGTGCCGTGTTCTTGCAGGATCTCTTGTGGTCGGATTTCCGCGGTGTTACGTTCACGCCCAACTTGTTCGACAATCCATGCGGCGGGCGCATGTACTGACGAGCCGAGCGGCCCCTGGGACCTGGCTGAGTCGCAGCCGACAAGGCCCTACCGCAACTCCGCAGATGCGTCACGCGCGGCGACTCTCCCGTGCGGTCACGCGCCCTCCCGTCAACGAAAGGACCCGGACAGCGATGTCACCTGACATGAAGCGTCGAGCGTTCCTCACGGCCAGCGCGGCCGTCGCCGGCGTCGCACTCCTGCCCAAACCGTTCGCCGTGGCGGCAGCAGCGTCCGGCAAGAAGGGGGTGATGCTGATGAACCGCATCGGCCCATCCTCTTCAACCCTTTGCGTCGCGAACGCTGACGGTTCCAACGAACGCGTGCTGCTGCAGAGCGCGGCCTTCGATCACCACGCCGCCTTCTCCGCCGACGGGGCATCGGTGTTCTTCACATCCGAGCGCACCGGGGACGGAAACTCGTGCCTCTACCGGGCCAAGACCGACGGAACGGGCGTCCAGCCGTTGGTGGTCAACTCCGCCATGAACGACTGGGCCGTTCCCTCTCCAGACGGAAAGAAGGTGGCCTACGTATCCACGAGCGGCGACCACAAGACACACATCTGGCTGCTCGACCTGGCCACGAACAAGCGGACCAACCTGACCGGCACCTCAGCCCTCGCCGGCGATCCCGCAAGCCCTGACGGCCACTTCCGCCCCTCCTGGTCACCGGACGGCAAGTGGATCGCCTTCTCCAGCGACCGCAACACAACCTGGCGGGGCCACGGCAACGGCACCGGCTGGGAGCACACGCAGGAACTGAGCGTCTACATCATCCGGCCCGACGGAACCGGCTTTCGCCAGGTAGCGACCCGGGACGGATACTGCCTCGGTTCACCGAAGTGGTCTCCCGACGGCTCCCGAATCGTCTTCTACGAGATCACCGTCGAGGGGACCTGGGGCGCGCACCGGCCGGAAGCCATCGGTACCGTCGTTTCCCAGATCGTCTCAGTCGATCTCGCGACCGGGGCACGCGTCGAGCACACCTCCGGTCCCAACCTGAAGGTCGCGCCCCAGTACGTGAGCGCGACCGAGATCGGGTACCTCGTCAAGGGCGGAGCCGACGAAGGACTGGCCTACGTCGGCGGCAATCGGCTGCCGGTCAAGAGGGGCTTGCGTTCGCCGGTCTGGTCGCCGGACGGAACGAAGGTGATCTACGAGAAGCTCGACTACACGACACGTACCCTCGACGAGCCGCTGTACAGCTGGGACCCGGACTGGGACTACCGCTTCTGCGACGTCTTCCCCGCACTGTCCAAGGACGGACGCCTCGCTATCACCAACAAGCAACTCGGAAACTCCTCGATCGTCACCATGCGCCCGGACGGATCAGACCAGAAGGTCGTTTTCGACACCGCCACCTCGGGCCTCGACCAGGTGATGGTCCAGCACGGGCTAGCCGGCGCGTTCCGGCCCACCTGGTCGCACGACGGCAAATGGATCGCGTTCGGGCTGGGCGGATGGTTCCAGACCCGCGCGACCACCAATGCCGTGCTGGTCAGGGTGCCCAGTGACGGCTCCTCGCACCAAGTGCTCACCGACGGTACGACCAACGCCGGTTTCCCGAGCTACTCGGAGGACGGCAACCGCATCGTCTACCGCGTCTGGGGCGACGAAAAGGGACTGCGCATCCTCGACCTCAAGACGGGAGCGACGACCGTCCTGACCACCGAGTCCGACAACCTGCCCGACTGGTCCTGGGATGGCAAACTCATCCTCTTCACCCGCAAAACGAGCCCTACCAACTTCGACGTCTGCACCATCAAGCCCGACGGAAGCGACCTGAAGATCCTCACGAGCAGCGGCGCGAACGACGGCCACGCTGTCTGGAACTACGACGGCCGCATTCTGTACAACAGCGGCATGCACGGGTTCCGCGAAGAAGCCGCACTCTACGACGACACTTTCCAGCCCTACGGTCAGATCTTCAGTATGAACGCCGACGGGTCCGACAACAGGATGCTGACGGACAGTCAGTGGGAGGATTCGATGCCGCTCTACCTCACGCAGGATGCCCTCTGCATGTGAGGCAAGCGAGAGGCCGGCGGTACGTGCAGCAAGTAGAGGACACGTGCGCCGCAGCCCTCGGGTATTCGCCGATCGGCGAGACGAAAGCCTGCACGACGACCGCTCGCCATGTCATGCCCGCCTCGCGCGCGATCGAGGTATGACCGGGACGCGGCGGGTGGCCGCGCCTCGTCACTTCTAGTGACGAGAGCTCGTCCACTACGCCGCGTCGCCTCGAGCACCTGCACGCGCGGCCCGAGTCGCCGTGGCCACCCCCAGGACAACACCGCGAGCACACAACGGAACGGTGATAGGTGAGTGGACGCCTGGTCGACGGGCCTGAAGGTCCTCGTGGGTGACGCCGGATACTGCGCCGCATCGACCGCCGGTATGGGCGCTTCATCACGTCCCGCTCGGTGGAGGGCAGCCGCCGGCGTCTGCTCTCACTCGCCCCACGCAGCTGACGACCCTCGGTGCGACGGCAGTAGCATCGAGCGAGTTGCCCGCATGATTGAACCCGGCACCGTGGAAAGGGTGTTGCTGAACGAGTTTGATGGGCAACCCCGACCACGGCTTCAAGGGCGCACACATCACCACCGTCCCCAAGTGCGGCGGGACGAGCAGGCCGACCGCCTTGCCGAAATCCTTCGCGAGCGGACCAGCACCACCCGCGCCACACGCCGGTAACGGCACCCAGCCCCAAGGACTCACCACCCCCGCTCCCGCCACGTCGGCCGTCCCTCACTGAGGTAGACGGCCGCCCCCGGCCGGCGCGTGCGCCAGTACAGTCGGCGGCGCGTTCCCATCCACATTGGTCGGGTGAGGATCTGGTGCCAGGTGCCGTCCCGCTGCCACCGGCGGAACAGGTCGTAGATCCGTCCCCACGGCCCGTATTCGCCGGGCACGTCCCGCCGCGGCACACCGGTCCGGACCCGGAACCGTATGCCGTCGATCAGCTGCCTCCAAGGCCACGCCGGCGACTGCCCCACCCGCGCCCCTTCGGCAACAACGGCTCCAACACCGCCGACTGCTCGTCCGTCCTGGTCCTGCTGCCGAACCGAGGCGAAGTGCGCAGCGTCTGCGGACCCACCGTGCGTCGGTATCCGGAGGCAGGGCAGTGAGTGAGAGGTGAGCGGCCACAACTCTGGCGGGTCGTGCGGTGCAGCCGTCCGGGTTGGTGACACGGAGTGCGGTGCGTGTCCCACCCGTGATGTTCATCTGTTTTACATACTTTTCTTGACATGAGTCTGAGAGATTTACGCGCCACGACCGCCGGAGCCGGACGCACTTCCGCGCTGCGGTGGGCCGCGACCGGGCTGGGTGTCCTCGGGATCGTGGCCGCGGGCCTGGGCCTGCCGGGCCAGGCCGCATCCGCGCAGCCCGTGGGCGTACCTTTGGTCGACGAGACGTTCACCGGGGCCGACGCGCAGGCGGAGTTCGAAGCGTTCGGGCCCGCGTGCCTGACGGGTGCCCCACAGGCCCCGGCCGCCGGAACGGGGACACACCCCCTCACGGGGTGCCCGGCCGGTGCAACCGGGCCCGTCCCCCCGGACAACGGGGCACCGAACGGCTACCTGCGGCTGACCGACGCATCGAACGACCAGTCGGCCGCAGTCCTCTACAACCACGCCCTGCCGGCGAACGCGGGTCTGGTCACCACGTTCGACCAGTGGCAGTACGGAGGGGCCACCAACCCTCCCGCCGACGGCATCTCGTTCTTCCTGATCGACGGTGCGGCCTCTCTGACCTCACCGGGCGCCTTCGGCGGCAGCCTCGGGTACGCGCAGAAACTTCCCAACGATGACCCCGCTGAGATGTTCGTGCCAGGCGTCAACCGAGGCTACGTCGGCGTCGGTCTGGACGTACTCGGTAACTACTTCGGCGACTGGGAGCACCGCGGCAACGGCTGTGCCAACCGCTCCCCGGCCGGCACGTCCTTCCGGATTCCCGCACCGGGCACCAACATGGTGACGCTGCGCGGCCCGGGCGACGGGATCGAGGGTTACTGCTTCCTTGACGCCACTACCAGCAACCTTTCGACGACCGGCCCCTGGCCCTCCACCCTGCCCGGACAACTGCACGGGCCCACCACCTCGATCCCCGCCGGCTCCACCCCGGCGCAAGCCGAGGCGCTGCTCGAGCCCTCGCGTCGCACCGTGACGGTGGAGATCTCACCCTCGCCCGACCCAGTGATCACGGTCGCGATCGACTTCCACGACGGCAACGGCTCCCAGGAAGTGCTTTCGACCCCGGCTCCGCAGCCCGTGCCGGACACGTACAAGTTCGGCTTCGCCGCGTCGACCGGCCTGTTCACCGACGTCCACCTGATCCGGAACGTCACCGTCCATCCGGCTGCCGCGCTGCCCCGGCTCAACCTCGTCAAGCAGGTCTCCCAGGAGCCCCCGCTGCCCACCCCGCTGACACCGGGCATGAACGTGCCGTACGAGTACGTGGCGACCAATAGCGGCAACGTCCCGCTGACCGGTGTGACGGTGACCGACGACCGTGTCACCGGGATCACCTGCCCGAAGACGACGCTCGCTGTGGGCGAGACGACGACCTGCACCGGTACCTACACCGTCACGGACGCCGACGGGACGGCCGGATCGGTCACCAACACCGCCACCGCGCAGGGACAGGACGGCAGCACGCCCGTGGTGTCGCCACCGGACGACGTCACGTTGCCTGTCCGGGCCGGCCCGGGGCTGCGGATGGATAAGTCGGCCGACGATACCCAGGTGTACCGGGCCGGTGACGAGGTGACGTACACCTACACCGTCACCAACACCGGGCCCCAGGAACTGACCGGGATCGGTGTCACCGACGACCACGTCACCGGCGTGTCCTGCGGTGCAACGACGCTCGCCCCGGCCGGCGACCCCGGCGACAGCACCACCTGCACCGGCACCTACACGGTCACGGACCAGGATGCCGCCCAGGGATCCGTCACCAACGTCGCCACCGCGCAGGGCAGGGCCGGCGAGACTGCTGTCCAGTCGCCGCCCGACAATGTGACCCTGGTGGTCGGCTCCGAACTGAGCCTGCACCTGGATAAGTCCGCTGACGACAACCGGGTGTACCGGGCCGGTGACGAGGTGACGTACACATACACCGTCACCAACACCGGCGACACGCAGTTGACGGACCTCGCCGTCACCGACGATCTCGTCCCTGACGTCACCTGCCGGTCCACCACTCTCGCACCGGGAGCGACCACCACCTGCACCGGCACCTACACCGTCACCGAAGCGGACGCTGCCCGGGGCTCCGTGATCAACGTGGCCCTGGCGCGCGGGAAGGCCGACGGAACCGAAGTCGTCTCGCCGCCCGCCGACGTCACCCTCCGGGTCGAAGCCGAGCGCCCGTGCCACGGTAAGCACTGCCCCAAGCCGGAGCCGTGCCGTGGCAAGCACTGCCCCAAGCCGACTCCCACGCCCACCCCATCACCGACGCATACGCCGAACCCGGTGCCCAGCTCACACCCGAGCCACGCCGGCCACCACGGTGGTGGTCACCTGGCCGACACAGGTTCAGGGACCACGCTGCTTGCGAGCGGTGCGGGCCTGGCGGCCGCGGGCCTTCTGCTGAAGGCGGCGTTCGTCATGTACTCCCGTCGCAGCCGTACCCGCAGAGGAAGCGGCTCATGACGCCACCGGTTCAAGCGTAGGAACGCACACCGGGCCGGGACCGCCATAGCGGTCCCGGCCCTTTGCGATCAGGCGGTGCCGTTGCAGCCTTGCCCGCGATGGCGATCCGTTTCATCACGCGGCGCTGCCGTAGTAGTCGCTGATCGCATAGTGCTGCACGGCCCTGGCGCTGGATCTCTGCCGCCAGGCTGACCGCCGTGGTGCGATGATGTATGGCGACACTGCGGAGCAGACTGACCTCAGTCTCCCGCCGTCATGTCCGGCGCGACCGCCGTTCCAGGACTTCTTGGCCGGCCCCCCGGCTCGCCGAGAGGGTGACACTTTCCTCGTGGGACAACTCAGTCGGTGAGCATGCCGGTACGGAGTTTCGCGAGGGTCTTGTTGAGAAGGCGGGAGACGTGCATCTGGGAGATGCCGAGCTCCTCCCCGATGCTGGACTGGGTCATCTCCTGACCGAAGCGCATACGGAGCAGAGTGCGTTCACGGTCGTCCAACTGCTCGCGCAGCAGAGGTGCCAGGGTGTTGAGGTTCTCGAACAGTTCGATGTCCGGGTCGCGGCCACCGATCAGGTCCGCGTAGTTGCGGCTGTTCTGGTCCAGCCCCTCGTCCGCGCTGTCCATCGGCATGTCCAGGGAACCCGCGGTGTAGCCGTTGGAAGCGATCATGCCCTCGATGACGTCGTCCTCGCTGATCTCCATGTACTGGGCGAGTTCGGCGACACCGGCGTCCCGGCCGAGTTCGGTCGCCAGGTGCTCGCGCGCCTTGGCCAGGTTGACCCGCAGTTCCTGGAGGCGGCGCGGCACGTGCACGGCCCAGCTGGTGTCGCGGAAGAACCTCTTTATCTCGCCCACGATGTAGGGGATCGCGAAGGAGGTGAACTCGACCTCGCGGGTCAGCTCGAATCGGTCGATGGCCTTGATCAGACCGATCGTGCCGACCTGGATGACGTCCTCCATGTCGCCGCCGCCGCGGTTTTTGTAGCGGCTCGCGGCGAACTGCACCAACGACAGATTCATCTCGATCAGGCTGTTGCGCACGTACTGGTACTCGTGCGTGCCCTCTTCGAGGTTCTGCAGCCGGTCGAAGAAGACCCGGCCAACGGCCCGCGCGTCCTTCGGCGCCACCTGGGAGGGATCCCCCACGGCGGGCAGGTCCAAGGCCGCGACGATGTCGACACCTGCTGAAGTGGAAGTCTTGACGGCCACGGGGGTCCTCCTAGCAGAGATACAGGCATTCGCGCGTGTCCCCCTTCGGACAGAGCCCAAACCCCTTATTAGGGAGCGATTCTTCTGCCGCCGTGTGGGGTGAACTCAGGCCCGATCGATGCCCCGCCACCTACGTCCTGCCCGGAGTCAAGAGCGAGGTCAAGAGCGGCGTCAGGGCACCGGTCCGTCCGGTTGGGGCGGGCACGGGGTTCATGTAAGGGAGATCAGGGCGACGATGCTCTTGCCGCCGGGGTGGACGGTGACGGACACCTGCTTGGCTAGCCGACGCACCAGGGCCCAGCCGTAGCCCCCGATGCGGCCGACACAGGAAGTCTCGGCATCGGTATCGACGGGGACGGGCAGGTCAGGGCTGGCATCCGCGACCGAGAGGCGGAGTCCCTCGTCAGTGAGTTCGGCTGCGAATCCGGTGAGTCCGCCGCCGTGCCGGACGGCGTTGGTCACCAGTTCCGACGTGACGAGCAGCGCGTCGGCCACGACCACGTCGGCTGCCAATCCTTCGTTGACGAGCCCGCAGAACTGTGACGTCAGGAGCCGCATGACGGCGTCACGCGCCTCGGCCGCATTCGCCGGAACAGGAGTAGTAACGGACTCATCCAGCCCACCGGCCGGACTCGTACCGCGCTCCGCCATCTCTCGTTCCCCGTGCATAAGGTTCATCGCATGCCCGGCCAAACCCCGCTCACACGCCGCTGCGACCAAAGAGTGCAGCTCATTCAGTGATCGCCTCGTCGACATCGTCCGCGAAGCGGAAGGCGTCAAAGGTGCCGGTGACCTCGAACAGGCGGCGCACCTTCGCGCTCAGCGGACCGGCCACCACCAGACTCACCCCCGCCTTGTCGTGCTTGCGCTGGCCGTGCAACAGGGCGTGCAGACCGGCCGAGTCGGCGAAGTCCACGCCGGACAGATCCACCACGGTCCGCCGCCCTCCACCCCCGGCCACCTCCGTCAGTGCCTCAACCAACTCGGCGGAGCCCGCCCAGCCGTCCAGACTGCCCCGGACCCGAACCAGCACGACACCGTCGCCGACGGGCTCCAGGACCGGACCCCCTTCTTCGGACGCACCCGATGAGGGCTCTCGCATATTTGCCACACAGCAATTCTTACAGAGCCGAACAATCGTTCCGCAACTCACCCAAGAAAACGGAGATTCAGCCGTCGTGTTCCGGAACGGTATGACGGATCGCCGGGGCAGTGGTCCGCCACACCGCAACCGCTGGCACCCGTCACCGCGTCGTCTTGCGTGGACCGAGTGCCACCGACGCGCGGTGTCTGTCGGTACTCTCGACCCCGGCGAGTCACTTGGGGCGCCGTTACTCATGTACTGGACTGACCGGTGAGTTGGGGACGGGCTCGGTCGTGGTGTCGGGAGTGTCTGGCTGGGCTAAAGCACAGCGTAGTGAGCGAGTGCGGGGGCATCCTCAGGAGTCGCGGTCGCGCCTCGCCCCACCGGGTCCCGGCGTGCTGCCAAGCGTTGTGGCAGTGGATGATGCTCTTCGGATCGGTGACCTTCGTCGTGCCGTCGGTTGGGTTCGAATCCAGTACGAGCGGGCAGCGACAGCCAGCGCGACGCCGTACACGGCGAACGCCCCCAAGCCGATCCAGGCGACCAGCAGGGCATCGCTCGGGGAGTGGAAGTCGCCTCGTGGCATCGTCACCACGCCGGTCGTGGCCAGGGCCGCGTAGCCGACCCCGAGCACCCCGTACGGAGCCAAGCTGGCGGCGCCGATCAAGGCCGGGGTCAGGGGGAGCCAGCGCTGAACGCGCCGACCACTGAGCCACCGCGTCCAGCGTGGGAAGACCTGGCCCCACGGGCGGACCAGGCCCCACAGCAGGAAGGTGCCGAGCACGGCCAGCAGCACGGTGCCGTCCAGGCCCCAGGACTCCAGGGTGAGCCAGATTCCCGACGCACCGTTGCGCTTGGAGGCCGCACGCATTTCCGCGCCGGTCATCCCGGCGAAGGTGCCGCCGGAAGCCCAGATCAGCTTCATCGCCGCGTAGGGGAGAAATGCCACCGTCCCGGCGCAGGCAGCGAGTTGGACCGGCCGGGAGGCGGCAGAAGGGGGACGCACAACAGCTGCTCCGGACGGGCGGCGGACGGATCGGGCAGTGGCCGCGAGCAGCCCAACCCCAACCGCCGCCAGCGCGTGGTTCGCAGCGGCCATCCCACTGTCCACCCCCTGGCCGAACGCCAGTGTGATGAAGTCCATCAGCAGGCCGAACGCGGCGAGCCCGGCCAGCAGGCAGACCGCCCACAGCACCACCCGTAACGCCGGCCGCAGCCCCAAGCGCCTCACCACGCAACAGGTCACCGCAGCAAGCGACCCCACTGCCACGACCGCCCAGCCCAGCGCTGAGGGCCCCGGCGCGTCGCCCAAGTAGAGCAGGGCCTTCCCGCTCAGCACGCATGTCAGGCCGAAGCCGGCGTACACCGCTGCCCAGAGCGTGGTGGCCGGGCCTGCCCAGCACGGCCACCGCTGCAGCCACGTGCGCCAACGCGCCTTCGTCGTCCCTGTCGCACCGATCACGCATTGACCCTCGCATCGCCTGCGGCGCCGCGACATCAACAGACAGAACGACCTCCCACCCCCTGCCGACGGAGGGCCTCTACGACCTAGGCATGACATCACCGGCGTGGTGTCACAACTGGCCATACGTGAGGGACTCGGACCGGCCGCCCTCAGCGTGACTGACGGGCGGTTCGCCGTCTCGCGTGCGGGACCACGACAGTGCCGTCCTTTCGCATCGACATCCATGAGCCAGATGATCATCAACTGACTCCGCAACCGGTCGACAGATGCTGGCCCCAGAGGGGAACAAAGCCAGTCCGGCTCACCTCTGCTCGTGCGGAGAGCACGGAGGAGTCGGCATGAGGGACGGGTGCGAGCCCGAAGATCCCATCCCCCGAGGCCGACGAGGACGCCGATGGGAAGCACCTGCTCAACCCTCCCGCGGAATTCCTGGCCCACCACTGTGCGGTCGGCGAAAACCTGGAGGGGGCCGGGCTCCAGTGCCCGCCAGGACAGTTCGGGGATACCGAGGAACCCGACACCGGGCGGCACCTTGATGGCCCGGACGAGTCCCAACTGTGCAGCGAGCAAAGCGGGTCACAGTGTGTCGTGGCCCTCGAGGACCAGGACGATTTTGCCTTTGGTGCGGTTTGTCTCGCCCAGGGTGTGTGCCTTGGGGGCCTCGGAAAGCGGGAAGGTTGCCTCGATGTGGGCGCGGAGCCGGCCGGTCCGGGCGAGGTCGGCGATTGCCTTCATGCCCGCGTGGTCGGCTTCGACCAAGAGGGTTTTGACTCGGACGCCGAGCAGGGCGGCTGCTCCTGCTTCTTCCTTCGGTGCGGCCGCGGGCAGGAGTGAGACGAGGATGCCGCCGCGGCGCAGGACGTTGAGCGAGCGGGCGCGGGTCTCCCCGGCGAGCGGGTCCAGCACGACGTCGACGTCGCTGACGGTCTCGGTGAAGTCCACGCTGCGGTAGTCGATCGTTTCGTCCGCGCCGAGTTCGCGCAGGAAGTCGTGCTTGGCGGCGCTGGCGGTGCCGATCACGTACGCTCCGCGGGCTTTGGCGATCTGTACGGCGAGGTGGCCCACCCCGCCGGCGGCCGCATGGACGAGGACACGCTGTCCGGGCTGGACGTCGGCGGTGTCGACGAGCGCTTGGTAGGCGGTGAGCGCTGCGAGAGGGAGGGCTCCGGCCTGCACGTGGTCGATGCCGGCGGGCTTGCGCACGAACGCGCGGGCGGGACCTGTCACGTATTCGGCATGCGAGCCGACCCCGTGGGGGTAGGGGAGCATGCCGAATACCTCGTCGCCCGGTTCGAAGAGGGTCACGCCGAAGCCGACCGCCTCCACAACGCCGGAGACGTCCCATCCGAGGATCAGCGGGAGCCTGTTGACGAACAGACCGCCCGCCCGGTGCTTCCAGTCCGTGGGGTTGAGGCCGGCCGCACGGACGGAGACGAGGATCTCGCTCGGCCCGGGGGTCGGGCGGGGAACGCGGGCTTCCCCGAGGACCTCGGGACCGCCGTGTTTGTCCTGGCTGATGGCGCGCATGGAGGGCGCCGCTGCATCGCTGATCTTCGGGCTCATGCACTCCAGTCTTCAGGAGGCGGCCCGCCTTGGCCATGGCAGGGTTGCCATCTTCCGATAGGATTCTGCCATGCGTTCCCATCGTGTCGTCGTTCTGGCCCTGGACGGGGTCTATCCGTTCGAGTTGGGCATTCCGAGCCGCGTCTTCGGTGCGGCGCACGGCCGCTACGAGGTTCTGACCTGCACGGTCGACGGACGGCCGGTGCGGAGCAACGCCGACTTCTCGGTCGCCGTGGACAACGGGCCGCAGGTCCTCTCCACGGCGGACACCGTGGTGATTCCACCGGTCGACCCCTCCCTCATTACGAAGGAACTCCCCGAGGCCGTTTCCGCCGCCCTGGCGTGCGTGCGGCCGGGTGCCCGCATCGTGTCCATCTGCACCGGTGCGTTCGTCCTGGCTGCCGCAGGGCTTCTGGGCGGCCGCCCGGCCACCACTCACTGGCGCCTCGCAGCCGTCTTCCGCGAATGGTTCCCCGAAGTGGCGCTGGATCCGGACGTCCTGTACGTCGACGACGGCGACATCCTGACCTCCGCGGGAGCGGCCTCGGGCGTGGACGTGTGCCTGCACCTCGTACGCAAGGACCACGGAAGCAAGGTGGCCAACGAGGTGGCACGCCTCTGCGTGGTGCCGCCGTGGCGGGACGGCGGGCAGGCCCAGTACATCGATCATCCGGTGCCCGAGGCGTCCGCGAACGGGACGTCCGCCACCCGGCAGTGGTCCCTCGAACACCTCCGCGAGCCTTTGACTGTGGCCGAACTGGCCGCGCATGCCGGAATGAGCGAGCGCACCTTCGCCCGCCGTTTCCACGACGAGGTCGGCATGAGCCCCGGCCGGTGGCTGATCCAGCAACGGGTCGACCGGGCCCGGCACCTGCTCGAATCCAGTGACCTTTCGGTGGACGAGATCGCCGGTCAGGCGGGTTTCGGTACGGCGACATCGCTGCGACAGCACCTTCATGCGTCCGTCGGGGTCGCCCCCCTTGTCTACCGCCGCACCTTCCAAGGGAGCCGATAGGCCGGCCGCCGCGGGGTCAGTTCGACGTCATGGAAGAGGCCTTGCTCCGGCTGGAAGTTCTGTTGCTCCCGTAGGTTGCCGACGGGACGGTTCTGGCGGTGGACGTATGTGACGAGGCGGTACGCGTAGAGGTCCGGATCTAGGGCCTCTCGTTCGGATCATGCCGGGCTCGCGGGCCCCGGCACGCGCATCTGCCGCGTTGTCGTCAGTCGCCAATGCTCCGCAGTGACTCCCTCCTCCGCCTTGCAGCTGCACGCACCGGACCCCGCTCCCTGATCCAGCCTGATCCAAACGAAAGACCCTAGCCGCTTGGACCAAGTCATCGGGCGTGTGTGACGATCGGGCCGAGGGCGGCCGAGCGTGACCGCAAGGACAGTGAGTTCGCGCGGGATGGCCCGTAGGGCAAGGAGGGGTTCCGGGAATGTTCGCCGGCGGAACTGTCGCTGCCGTTCTCGCGATCCTGTGATCCAGCAGGTCACGGCCCGTCAAGACGCAAAGGTGCGTGCCGATCTGGAATCCCGGCCGTTCACGCAGAGCTCGTCCCTCTGACTGCCCTGCGCCACGGGCTGGGACGGGGCCGGCCGGGGGAGTGAGGCGATCACCAGGGGGCTGTCCGCATCGATCATGACTTGCACGTTCGCTGAGGACAGTCACTGGAGGGTGCGGCGACCGTGCGGTCGTGGACCTGTACCCGGGTTCCGTCAAGGATCCGCAACCGTTCGACATCCGCGACGGGCTGCGAAGACAGCTCGGTCGCGAGGAGTGGCTGCGGGCACTGAATGGCCCGGCGGGCGGTGGCCGGGGCAATTCCGAAGTGCGGGGCGAGCTGCCGCAAGCTGAGGTCGGTGCGGTAGTGCATGGCTACCAGAAGGGCCCGGTCTGCCAGCGGTGGGCACTGCGGGCGACCGCCACCGGGGCCGTTCCTCCCGCTCTCGTACGGCCTTCACCAGCTTCTCGAACCGGTCCATCCGTCGGCCGGGGAAATTCCACTCCCAATGGTTCAGTCGCAACACTCCACCCATACAAGAGGAATGCCCCATCTCGGGTGTCCTGCAACAGCCTTTGGGTGAGGCTTGCGGTGTTTGCCGGCGGTGTGCGGCGTGTGGCTCACGCGTCACCGAGTGGGGGCGGGGTGAGGTCGCGGAGGCCGGCGATGACTTGTGCGCCGGTGGGGGCATGGTCGGGGTCGACCAGCCACTGAAGCATGAGGCCGCCGAGGAGTGCGAGGGGGACTGATCCGCCGAGGCCGTCGCGTGCCCGTCGTTGGCCCTCTGCGAGGTGCTCGCGCACTGTCGGGGAGCGTTCGGCCTGGACGACGGCTTCCAATTGGGCGACCCAGAGTGCCCGGTGGGTGGTGAAGCTGTCGATCAGGGCCTGCCAGCGTTCCTGCGGGTCGGGCGTGCCCGGGTTGGTGGCCAGGGTTGCGTCGAGTTCGTCGACCGCCTCCACCAGGGCTTGCGTGAGCAGTGCTTCGCGTGAGCCGAAGTGGTAGCCGATGGCCGCGTGGCTTACGCCGGCGGCGGCGGCGATGTCACGGACTGTGGTTCGTGCCCAGCCGCGCTCGATCAGGCACTGTTTGGCGCCATCGAGCAGGTCCTGTTTGTTTCCCATCGCCCAAGCGTAGCACCGCCTTGACCAAATGGATTAGACGAACGACTAGACCATTTGGTCAATACGGCGTACGGTCCCAGTCATGACAAAGAAGACGGTCCTCATCTCAGGTGCCGGTGTGGCGGGTGCCGCCCTCGGACACTTCCTCCACGCTGACGGCTACCAGGTCACCGTCGTCGAACGCGCTTCCGGCCTTCGCAGAAGCGGCTACGCCGTCGACTTCCGCGGCGGCGCCTTCGACGTCCTGGACGAACTCGGTGTGCTGGACGAGGTCCGCAGCCTCGACACCGCGATGCGCGGCACCACACTCGTCGACGCGGACGGAGTGGAGATCGGCCGGCTCCCTGCCGAGATGTTCGCCGGGGAACTGGAGGTGCCCAAGCCGGAGTTGACGAGGATCCTGCACCGTCTGACCGAGTCGGAGCTCACTTACGTCTTCGGCGACTCCGTCACCTCGCTCACCCAGTACGACGACGGTGTCGCGGTCGCGTTCGAACACGGCGAGCCCCGGTCCTTCGACTTGGTGGTCGGCGCGGACGGGCTCTTCTCCAAGGTGCGCCAACTGGCCTTTGGCCCGCATGATCAGGCCTTGCGCCACCTGGGCATGTCGGGCGTCGGGTTCACGGCCGACAACATTCTCGGACTCGATCACAGGGGGGTGCTGCAAAGTGGCGACAGCACCGCGGTCTACGCCGTCAGCGCCGCCGATCCCGGCCGGATGTCGGTCAGCCTGTCGTTCGCAACCGACGCACCTGTCCTGGACCGCCGGTCGCGGAGCGAACAGGAGCACGCGCTGCGGGAGGCGTTCGGCGGTGCCGGCTGGGTCGTACCCGAACTACTGAAGGCGATGACAGCCGCCGACGACTTCTACTTCTCCTCCTCCGCCCAGGTCCACCTGGGCGCCTGGTCGACGGGCCGGATCGTCCTCGTGGGTGACGCCGGATACTGCGCCGCACCGACCGCCGGGATGGGCACCTCACAAGCCCTGATCGGGGCCCGTACCCTGGCCCGTCACCTGGCCGCGACCGAAGGCGACTACGCCGCCGCGTTCGCTGCCTACGAGGCCGAGCTCCGCGGATATGTGACGGAGAATCAGATCATAGGGCAGGAAGGTGCTGCCGCCTTCGGTGGCAGCAGCCAGTAACCCCACAACCTGGACCGTGCACACCCCGAACACCAGCAGGGGGAACGGCTGATCACTGAGCTGTGGTAGATCAGTTCAGTGATGGGCCTGCAGGTGACGGCGGTGTGCAGTCGGCCGGCGTCGGCACGGCTCGGAATGGCCACGGCGAAGCAGGAGTCCGCCCGATTCCGTTGGCGTGCGCCGATCGAGTGGTAGTCGATCCGGTTCGCGGCTTCTATCGCCCACGGTCGGTATCCACCGAACCTTCTGCCGATACGGGGGCGGTGCTCAGTTCGCCGGTGCAGCAAACCACTGGGCGGCGGCCTGCTCGAAGGTGTCACGGTCGTCCCCGGCCCATGCGACGACTCCATCCGGCCGGACGAGTACGGCCGTCAGGCCGAGGCGGTTGCGCGCCGGACCGGCGGCATAGTGGAGGCGGCCCCGCCACGCCTGGGCCGCCTCCTTGAGTTCGTGGTCGGCGGTGAAGTCGAGCAGAACGCCCTGGCCCTGGTGCAGCAGATCACCGAGGCGGGTGCCGTCCTCGAAGCAGAAGTCCGGGGCGCTGCGGCCGGCGAGCGGGTGCCCGCTGCCCAGGTCGTAGTGGTGGAACAAGCCCGAGGTGCGGCGGTACACCAGGGTCGTACCGTCCGGGGTGCGCATGAGGTCGTGGACCAGGGCACGCAGGGCGGGGGCGGCGGGGCCCGGCTTCATGGTCGCCACCTGCGCGCGTGACCAGTCGAGAATGCCGGCGCCGACGGGGTGGCGCTCGTGGGTGTAGGTGTCGAGCAGCCAGTCGGGAGCGATGCCGCGGATGGTGGCGGCGAGCTTCCAGCCGAGGTTCATCGCGTCGCCGATGCCCAGGTTCAGGCCCTGGCCGCCCAGCGGCGAGTGGATGTGCGCGGCGTCGCCGGCGAGCAGCACGCGGCCTATTCGGTAGGCCGTCGTCTGCATGGCGCGGTCGGTGAAGCTGGAGGCCAGGTGGACCTCGTCCAGTATGACGTTCGTGCCGGAGATGCGGCGCAGCACGGACTGCAGATGGTCGCGGGTCAGCGGCTTGGAGCGGTCGAAGGTGCCGCCGTCGAAGTCCATCATGCCCAGGTGGCCTTCCAGCGGCGTACGCAGATACATGCCGTTGTCGGTGAGGTTGAACCCGAGCGGCAGCTGGTCAGGGTCGGCGAAGGTCACCTGGGCGACGTAACCGGTGAACAGCGGCTCGGTCCCGACGAAGTCGAAGCCGGCCAGGCGCCGCACCGTGCTGCGCCCACCGTCGCATCCCACCAGCCAGCGCGCGGGATAGTGCTGTCCGCCCGCCGTGACGGCCAACTCGTCGTCGTCCTGGCTCACCGCGGTGACTGCGGCGCCCCGGACGATCTCCACGCCGAGTGAGAGAGCCTGCTCGGCCAGCACCTCGGTGACCGCTTCCAGGCTCGTCATGAAGCCTTCCATGGCCGGACTGGGCAGGCGGTAGGCGAGGGCCGCGGTCTCGACGTCGGCCGCACTGAGGGGCATGCCGGCGAAGTGGCTCAACTCGCGGGGATCGGGAACGTCGACTACATCGGAGCTCGCGCCGACCCGTTCCACCGGGACGCCGGAAGCCTTCGCCATCGCGTCCAGCAGCCCGCGTCGGTAGAACGTCTCGACCGATCCGGCATTGAGTCCGCGCAGTCCGAGCGGAAGCGCCTTCAGCGACGGACGGGCGTCCGGGTCCTGTTCGAGGACCAGAACGGAGCAGCCGGCCAAGGCCAGCTCCCCTGCCACGAACAGGCCGACCGGGCCGGCGCCCGCAACGATGACGTCATGCATGGAAAAGCTCCTTACCGGTAAAAAGTGGTGAAGAGGAGATCGGCGGGCGCCGTGCGGCCGGTCAGCGCAGCCGGGTCAGGCCATCGAGGACGACGGCGATACCGGTGAGGAACTGCTCGCGGTCGTCGTGTTCTCGTATCTGGCCGGCGACGGCGTTCAGGAACGGGTAGTGAGCGGCCGGGAGTTCCTGCCAGGCCGACGACGTCGCGCCGAAGAAGTCCGCGCGGTCCACGTCGGCGTCGAGGTCCGACGTGTCGCCCTCGATGTGCGCGTTCTGGCTGATCGCGCCGAGGATGTAGTGCACGAGCGTGGAGGCCGCGACGAACCAACGATCCTCTGGCACGCCGAGCGCGCTCACCTGACCGCCGATCCGCTCGAAGATCCCCAAGGTGACCGGGCCCGTCGGGTTGCGCACGATCTGCAGTGTCAGCCGCGTGGCGAGCCACTCGTGCGCGGCGATCGCGTCGAACAGAGCCAGCGCCACACCGCGAATCTCCTCCTGCGGGGAAGTGCCCGTCCCGGCGGGCGTGGCGGTCAGAGCGGCCATGACGAGCGATTCCATCGCCGCGTCCAGCAACTCGTCCCGTTTGCCCACGTGATAGGCGATCGCCCCGGAGCCGGTGGACAGCCGCTCGCTGAGAGCCCGGACGGTCAGCGCGCGCTCCCCGCCCGCATCGAGCAGCGCGATCGCGGCCTCGATGATCTGCTCCCTGGTGAGCACCTGATTACGCCGCTCGGTGCGGCGTGCTCGCGTTGTCATGTCTCCATGCTGCCACATTTGGTGCGGCGTACCAAGTTGGAGCGACGTACCAAATGACGTAGTGCCGCGCATTGGCGCGTTGCACCAAATCGAGGACGGTGCGTCTATCACCCCTGCTGACGAGGGGGCATCATCAGATGCGGCCCCGCACCATCGCCTGCCAGGGGTCGGGTCCTTTGGGCGAGAGGCCGTGGGCGTCCTTAGCGGGCGGCAGAGGCCGTCCACCTGGCAACGTGTGGATTCACCCGCCCGGGGAGATGACCAGGACCCCTGTTATCGTGCGCCGATGTCCACGATCAAGCAGCTCCAAGTGACCTTCGACTGCGCGGAACCTGCGCGCCTCGCCGCTTTCTGGTGCGAGGTGCTGGGATACGTCGTACCGACAGTCCCGGACGGATTTGCCACGTGGGAGGAGTACCACCACTCGCTGCCGCCTGAGGACGAGGTCTACTTCGCGTGCGCTGATCCCTCAGGTGTGGGCCCGCGCGTGCTTTTCCAGCGGGTTCCCGAAGGCAAGGTCGTCAAGAACCGGGTGCATCTTGATGTGCGGGTCGGCACAGGGCTCGTGGGTGACGAGCGCCTGGCCACACTCGAGACTGAATGCGCACGGCTGATGGCGCTCGGCGCAAAACACGTGCTGACGCAGCGCGCCGATGGCGTCAACGAGTCCTGCATCACGATGCAGGACATCGAGGGCAATGAGTTCTGCCTTGCCTGATTCTCCTCCGGGATTGCGAGGGGGAGCTTGAGCTCCCTCCCGGGGGGCGTGAGAGCGAGGTTACGCAGTCGGGCGATGCCGAGCATGGCGTGTCGGACGCCGTCGCCCTTGAGGCGGCAGTCGCTGAGGATCTTCCAGGTCTTTACGCGGGCGAAGACGTGCTCGACGTGGGCCCGGAGCCCGGGCCTCTTCATGCGAGCGATTGTGCTCGCGCTTCCAGCCCGCCAGCTCTTCGCCCGGCGTGCGGCGGTGAGGCATGAGAGGGCCGGTGCTGAGCTGCCGGGGAACGAGTCGGGGCCCGTACACCGTGGCGGGCCCTGCCCGTGCGTGCGGTGGGGGATCAGCGGCCCTGGACGTACTGGGCGTGGAAGTAGCCCTGCTCGGCCTCGACGTGTGCGGGAATGTGCCATGCCGGGTGGGGGAGCGCCCATCGGAGCGGGGTCGTAGGTGCCGGCTGAGATAACCGCCGGACGCTCGCGGTGAGAACCCGTCGAGGAGCCATCGAACCTGCCTTTGCGTCGTCGGCTCGCAGGATGCCCGACAACGGGGCCTGCCGACCCGCCGTCAGGGACGGCACGTCCTGCAGACGCAGCTGCTGTACCTGCCGCCGTTGAGGCCGTGGTTTCCGTCAGCGGTCGGACGCCGGTCGTTCGCCGGATGCGGTGACAGACCGTGGTGGACGGCCGGACCGCGCCGCCCCCTGCGTACACGCGGCTCATCAAGGCTGCGGAGCGGCGCGTCCGCTGGTGGCTGAGGTGACGGGTGGCGCGTGTGGCTCAGGCCGATGCTCGGTGGCCGATGTCCTGTCCGGATGTGCTGACCGCGTCGCACAGGGCGATGAGTCCGGTGGCGAGGGCGTTCTGGGCCTCGGGAGTCATGCGGCTCATGGCCTGGTGGAGGACTTCCTCGCGGCGGTTCCTGATGGCGTGCAGGTGCGCGATGCCGACGTCGGTGAGTTCCAGTTGCATCTCACGGCGGTCCTCGGGGCGCGGGGTTCGGCGCACGAAGCCGGCAGCTTGTAGACGGTCGCAGAGGCGAGTGATCGACGGAGCGGCGGCGGAGAGACGGCGGCCCAGCGTGCTCAGGTTGACGCCGGGCTCCCGCTCGATGATGTACATCACACGAGTCTGGGCGGGGGAGAGCGGCGCGGTGCTGAGCGTGTCGCGGCGATGCTCCCAGGCGATTTCGAGCAGCTCGAGCACCTGGCCGATTTCGGGCACGGCAGGGGAAGTGTGCTGGTGGAGGGAGGTGAGGGCCTCGCGCATGTGACACTCCCGTTTGGACCTTGGTGCCCGTTCCGGCCGGTCGATGTTGGCAGTCGCTTTGATGAAGATATGCGAAAGAAAGTAGGTCCGGTACCGGTGGACAGACCCAGTGCGGTCGAGCGCTCTCTGCGCGAGGCCGCGCCCCACGAGATTTTTGACGTCGTCCGTTCCCTGATCGAGCGCCGGCATGGTGCCCGGTCGGTGGACCTGCTGTTGGTCGACTACGCGATGACGCGGCTGCAGCCCGTCGGGGTCCTGCCGCACACCCGGCCTCCGGTGCCGGTGCACGACAGCGCTCCGGGTCGTGCGTTCGGCGCCCAGGAACCTCACTGTGTGCACGACCACCAGGCGTCCACGGTGACCGTGTACCTGCCGGTCAGCGTCCGAGGCGACCGCCTGGGCGTCCTGAGCGTCACAGTGCGGGCGGCCGAGGACGGCGAGCTGTCTGCGGCCGTACTGCAGGACCTGCAGGAGTGCGCCGACGCTCTGGCGCACGAGGTGGTCGTCGCCGAACGCGACACCGACGTCTTCCTGCAGGCGCGGCGCGCGGAACGGCTGACCCTGGCCGCCGAGATGCAGTGGCAGTTGTTGCCGGGGCGTTCCTGTGCCCGGCCGGAGTACAGCCTGGGTGCCCAGTTGGAGCCCGCCTATGCCATCTTCGGTGACAGCTTCGACTGGTCCGCCTCTGCCGATGACCTGTACGTGACCGTCAGCAACGGCATGGGCGAGGGGATCGACGCCGCGCTGCTGACGAACCTCGCCATCAACGCGCTGCGCAATGCCCGCCGCGCCGGCCTGAGTCTGAGCGACCAGGCGTATCTGGCCGATCAGGCGGTGTACGGGCAGCACAGGGGAAGCCAGTACCTGTCGACTCTGCTGTTCCGCTTCCACCTCCCGACCGGGGACGTGGAGATCATCGACGCCGGTTCACCACGGGTGTGGCGGGTGCGCAGGGGAGTGGTCGAACCGATCGAGCTGGAGGCGCAGATGCCCTTGGGCATGTTCGAGGACACCGCGTACGTTCCGCAGCAGTTCCGGGTCGAGCCCGGAGACCGGCTGCTCTTCATCAGTGACGGCGTCTACGACGCCCTGTCGCCGGGCGGTGAGAAGTACAGCCTCCGCGCACTGGCCGCGTCGATCAACAACACCCGTCTGCTGCCCGCCCCGCAGGTGCCCAGAGTGATGCTCCAGGAGCTGCTGGGGCACCGCGGTTCCGGCCCGGCGGCGGACGACTCCCTGGTGATGTGCCTGGACTGGCACGGCCGTTCCGCGAGCCATGGCCGCTGACGCTCCAGGTGCTCGAAATGTGGTCCTTGCGTGAAGACCTTGCGGCCTTCGTCGTGAAATGCCCGCTCAGCACACGTCTGCAGCAAACGGCGCGCGGGGGTGGGTTGCTATCGCGGACGCCCACACGCAATGCTTGCCGCACGTTAACTATTCTCTGTCAGCGGGAAGGTGGTGCGGTTCGCCCCGGGCGGGCCTCTTCATGGCTACTACCGAGGGAGTCTCCGTTACGCGAACCGAGCAGCGTTCCGCGCCCGACCTATGGGCCCTGGCCCCCTACCCCATGATCATGGCTGACGAGAGGGGCACCGTCCTGGAGGCGAACCCCGCCGCCGCACTTCTTCTGGAGGGTGCGGTGCCTGGGGCGAGCATGCGGGACACGGTCCCCGACTGGCTGGCACAGGCCCACCTGGAAACGGTCGTGCAGGGCCGGTCGCCCGCCCGGAGGCATCAGAAGGCCGGTGGGCTGCCTTCGGTATCGGGGCGGATCTCGTCGCAGAGTTTCGAGGCGCATCCGACCTGGAGCCAGAGCGGGGACGTGGTGTGGTGGCTGGTCGACGACACCGACCGGCGACTTGCCGAAGAGGCACTCGTCACCGAGCGCGAACGCACGACTTTCCTCGCGGAGGCGTCCAATGTCCTGCTCTCCTCCTTGAACACCGAGAAGTGCATGGCGGCCACCGCGGAGCTGGCCGCTCAGCATCTCGCAGATGTCGCGGTCGTCGTCACCCCGCCGTCCGGCAGCCGAATGCTCCTCGCACGCGCCATCGCGGGACAAACCGCCACCCGGGCCGCGGTGAGCGCTACCCCCTCGCAACTGCCCGGTCTCAGCGAGGCACTGCAGGGATTCCCGCCCGTGCCCTCCCGCTGGATCGACCCTGCGACCCTGCCCGACTGGATCGTCCCGCAGGACTTCAGGGGGTCCATCGGATCCGTCGTCGTGACCCCTCTCCCCGGCCATGGTGTGCCCGCCGGAGCCCTGATCCTGCTGCGCAGTTCGGACCGTGCGCAGTTCAGTGAGAACGAGGAGATCTTCGCCCGGCTGTTCGCGGCACGATCCGGGGCCGCACTGTCCGCGGCCCGTCTCTACGGCGAGCAGAGCGCCATAACCCAGACCCTGATGCGAGATCTGCTGCCTCCCCGGCTGGAGCGGCTCAACGGGGTGGAGATCGCCGGAGGCTACCGGCCCGCCGAGGCCGGCGAACGTATCGGCGGCGACTTCTACGACGTGCACCCCGGCAGCACCGCGGCGGAGTCCGCACTGGTGGTCCTCGGCGATGTCTGCGGGAAGGGCCTGGAGGCGGCAGTCCTGACCGGCAAGATCCGCAACACCCTGCAAGCCCTGATGCCGATGGCCGACGACCACGGGCGGATGCTGAACCTGCTCAACGGCGCTCTCCTGAGCTCCCACCACACCCGCTTCGCGACGCTCGTGATGGCCTCGGTGCAGCGTGCCGAGCACCAGGTGCGGCTCCGTCTCACCTCCGCCGGTCACCCTCCGCCCCTGGTCGTCAGAGTGGACGGCAGCGTCGAGGAGATCCCCACACAGGGCACCCTGATCGGTGTACTGCCGACGATCGACATCAGCTCGGTCGAAGCCGTACTGCAGCCGGGCGAGACATGCCTGCTCTACACCGATGGCTTCACCGAGGCCCGCGGCGGACCGCTCGGCGACGAACTGTTCGGCGAGCAACGCCTGAAGCGTGCCATGGCGGAGTGCGTCGGCATGCCCGGGGAAGCTGTCGTCGAGCACATCCAGATGCTCGCCGCGCAATGGCTCCGCAACGGCAGCCACGACGACATGGCCGTCATCGCGATCAGCGCACCTCCCACGAACCACCTGAGCGCGGTGAACGGCCACACCCGGGGCAGGTACACGGCATGAGTTCAACCGATGACGCCGGCTCCGGCAGCGAAAGCATCCAGGCAGTGCGCGGCCGGCTCTGGACAGCGGTCACCAGCCGCGACGAACACCGCGCCGCGGACATCCTCATCGCCGCCCTGGAGAACGGCATGGGCGCCGAGACGATCCTGCTCGACCTCATCGCGCCGGTGCAGTCGAAGGTCGGGAGCGAATGGGCGGCCAACCGCCTGAGCGTTGCCCAGGAACACGCCGCCAGCGCCATCACCGAACGCGTCATAGCCGCCCTCGCCCACCATCCCTCCACCCGTACCCCACCGACGCTCGGACGGATCACCGTCGCCTGCGTGGACCAGGAATGGCACGTCCTGCCCGCCCGCCTTCTGGCGGAAGTCCTCACCCTGCGAGGCTGGCAGGTCGACTTCCTGGGCGCCCAGGTCCCCACTCCCCACCTCATCGCACACCTGCACAACAACGGTGCCGACGCGATTGCCCTGTCCAGTTCGATCCCCACCCGGCTGCCCACCGCCCACGCCGCGATCACCGCCTGCCAGGCCATCGGAGTGCCCGTCCTCGCCGGCGGAGCGGCCTTCGGGACAGACGGCCGTCACGCCCGCCTCCTGGGCGCCAATGCCTGGGCGCCCGACGCCCGTACCGCCGCCCAGCTGCTCGCGGACGGCCTTCCCCGGCACAGTCCCGCCGCGGGGCGGCAGCAGATCGACGATCTGCCCCACCTCGCCGACCAGGAGTACACACTGGTCGCCCGCTCCCAGCCGCAGCTCGTCAAGGAAGTGCTCGCACAGCTGGAAGACCGCTTCCCGGCGATGGCCGCCTACAGCACTCAGCAGCGCGAGCGCACCGCCGAAGACATCGCGCACATCGTCGAATTCCTCGGGGTGGCTCTCTACACCGATGACGACGACCTGTTCACCGACTTCATCATCTGGACCGCCGGCATCCTCACCGCCCGCCACGTGCCAGCGGACTCCCTGCACCCTGCCCTGGACATCCTGGCGGGCCGGCTCAACGACTTTCCCCGATCCACCCGGCTGCTCAACCGGGCGCGCTTCGCCCTGGACGACGCACCCCTGGCAGCCGGCACACACCCCGGAGTCCCCGCATGATCCCCCCGCCCCATACCCCCTTCACCATCACCGTTGAAGCCGGCCCGGGCACAACGCATCTTCATCTCACCGGCGACCTCGACTACGACACCAGCGACGAACTCACCCAGCAGGCCGACCGATGCCTCAACGCCCACCCCGGCATCGAGGAACTGCGCCTGGACTGCGCAGCACTCCGGTTCTGCGACTCCATGGGCATCTCGGCCCTGCTGATGATCCACCGCAAAGCCGCCGAGCGAAGTGTGCGGCTGTACCTGGACCATCCGCCCCCGTTCCTGGAACGCATCCTGAACACCACGGGAATCCAGCGGCTCTTTTCACCCGCACCTCGCAGCAACGAGACCAGCGACGGCCCCCGGCGATAACGACGCACGGCGCAAGCCGGAAGCTCGCGTGCCGCCTCGTCGCGCCGAGCGGAGGTGAGCCGGTTCGGGGTTCGAGGTGCGGTGTTGGAATTTCCTGTGCGACCTGTTGGAGGTTCACCGCGATGCAGTACGAAATCCTTCCGCGCGCTACCCGGCGTGATTAGTTTCCCGGCTGTACGACGGAACTCGGGAGGTTCAACTTGACCACAAACATGTCACGGCGACGGCTCTTCGCGGTCGGCGGTGGTGCGCTCGGCGCTGCGGCGGTGGGGTCGCTGCTGCCGCCTTCGCTGCAGGCCGCGATAGCCGCGCAGCCGGCGCATTCGGCGGGGTCCGGAGGCCGCGACGGGCTCGGAGCGATCAAGCACGTGGTGATCCTGATGCAGGAGAACCGTTCCTTCGACCACTACTTCGGGACACTCAGGGGCGTACGCGGCTTCGGTGACCGCAATGCCGTCGAGCTGCCCTCGGGCAAGCCGGTCTTCGAGCAGCCCGTACCGCTGGGCACCTCCGTTCTGCCGTTCCCGGTGCGGGGCGCCGCCGAGACGCAGAAGAAGGACCTCCAGTACATCGGCGCGCTCGACCACTCCTGGAGCGGCGGCGGCAAGGCGTGGGCCGGCGGGTGGATGAACGGCTGGGTGTCCGCGAAGACGGCCGCCACCATGGCGTACTACGACCGCCGTGACATCCCGCTGCACTACGAGCTGGCCGACACCTTCACGGTGTGCGACGCCTACCACTCCTCCATCCACTCCTCGACCAGTCCCAACCGCAACCACCTGTGGAGCGGGAAGACGGGCAACGAGCCGAACGGCAAGCGGGCCGTCGGCAACGACGCGTACGACGAGGGCACGCATCCCGGATACGACTGGGGCACCTATGCGGAGCGGCTGGAGAAGGCCGGGCGCAGCTGGCGTACGTACACGGAGTGGGAGAACTTCACCGACAACCAGATCGAGTTCTTCGCCACCTTCAAGGCGATCGCCCGCAAGGCGCTGGCGAGGACCGGCGGGCACACGTACATGGAGTCGTTCTACGCCGCCGTGCGGGACGCGGACGCGGCAGGGCGGGAGCGGCTGTTCGGCCTGTTGGAGGAGGGCGTCGCCACCCTGGACAAGGCCGAACGCTCCCTCTTCGAGCGGGCGTTGCGCCGGGTGGAGACGGGAACGCTGGCCGACGAGTTCGCCAAGGACGTGGCGGCGGGCACGCTTCCGGAGGTCTCCTATCTGGTGCCCTCCGCCATGGACTCGGAGCACCCGAGCGTCTCCTCGCCGATCCACAGCGCGACGATCGTCTACAAGGTCCTGGACGCGCTGGGCAAGCACCCCGACGTGTGGCGGCACACCGCCGTCATCATCAACTACGACGAGAACGACGGCTTCTTCGACCACGTGCCGCCGCCGGTCGCCTCGCCCGAGGTGACCGAGGAGCAGTGGGAGGGCAAGCCCACCGGTCTCGGCATGCGAGTGCCCATGCTCGTCGTGTCGCCATGGACCGTCGGTGGCTACGTCTGCTCCGAGGTCTTCGACCACACCTCCGTGATCCGCTTCCTGGAGCGCTGGACCGGAGTGCGGGAACCGAACATCGGCGGCTGGCGGCGGACCGTCACCGGCGATCTGACCTCCGCTTTCGACTTCTCGCGAGGGCGTCGCCGGCCCGAGGTGCAGCAGCCGGGCGCCATTCCGCCGTTCAGCGGCCGCTGGTCGCCCAGGCCGCCGCTCGTGCAGCACATGCCCGTGCAGGAGCCGGGTGTACGGCCGGCGCGTGCGCTGCCGTACCAGCCGGACGCTCAGGCGGAGGTGGTGGATGGCGCGGTGCGGGTGACCCTCAGCAACACCGGGCGTTCGTCGGCGCACTTCGCGCTGTATCCGTACGCGGGTGAGTTCCCGGTGCCGCAGCACCGGGACGTGAAGGGCACGACGCGGCTGACGGTGCCCGTCACGGGTGCGTCGTACCGGTTCACGGTGACGGGACCGAACGTGTTCCGCCGCGAGTTCGCCGGGTTCACGAAGGACGGTGCCCCGGCCGGGGTTGCGTCGCGGGTCGACGCCCGTGAGCTCGATCTGCATATCGCGCTGCGCAACACGGGGCGGACGACGCTCACGTTCAACGTGCGGCCGCGCGGATACGTCGAGGAGGCGGACCTGCGTGACTGGACAAGGACCGTGAAGGTCAAGCCGGGGCGCAGCCGCACCGTTGTGCATTCGGCGGCCGACGCACACGGCTGGTACGACCTGGAGGTCACCGTCGAGGGGGACGACACCTTCCGGCGCCGGCTGATGGGGCACATCGAGAACGGTCGGGCGAGCGTCTCGGGCTGACCCGGATCCCGACGGTTGGTCCGGGCGGTTGGTCCGGGCGGTGGGCGCCCCTCGCCACCGGGGGCCCACCGTTCCGGCGTCGGGCCGGGTGAGTCGGTCGAGAAACGGCGTCACGGGTACCTTCGCCCCGCGAGCTCGCGCACCGGGTGTATCGATGCGGGGCTGCGTCCGGTCCGCGTCCGGTCGGTCCCCGTCAGGTGGCCGCCGGGCGGCTCCTGGCCAGGAGCCGCCGACGCTGCTGCGGGTCGCTGGCGAGCTCGACCGCGGTCCAGGCCATGGCGACGGCGCCGTCGAGGATCGCCAGGTCGGCGGCCGGGGTGGTGCCGGCCGCCGCGAACTCGACGGTGTGCTGATGGGCGCCGCCCGTGTCGTAGCCGATCATCGGATGGATGGCCGGGACGACGTGAGAGACGTTGCCCATGTCCGTGGAGCCGCCGAGGCCGGGCTCCTCGTCGAGGGTGCGGCCGAGGGCGGTGACCGCACTCGCGTAGATCTCGCTCATCGCCGGGTCCTGGCGCAGGTCCGCGAACTCGTTGCCCCGGGGTTCGATGGTCACGGACGCGCCGGTGGCGAGGGCGCCCGCCTCGAAGCAGGCGCGGACCCGGGCCTGGACCGCCCGAAGCCGTTCCAGGGTGGGGGCACGCATCTCGAAGTGGGCGGCAGCCCGGTCGGGAATGACGTTGGCCGCCGAACCGCCGTCGGTGATGATGCCGCTCACCACGGTGCTGCCGGGGAGTTGCTGGCGGAGCAGACCAATGGCCGTCTGCGCCACGGTGAGTGCGTCGAGGGCGTTGACGCCTTCCCAGGGCGCGGCGGCGGCGTGTGCTGCCCGGCCGGTGTAGACGACGTCCCAGCCGCTGATGGCGAGGGAGGATCCTCCGACGCTGTCGGAGGGGGCTGCGTGCACCATCATCGCGGCAGCCACGTCGTCGAAGACTCCGGCCTCGATGAGGAGCACCTTGCCCCCGGCGTCCTCCTCCGCGGGAGTGCCGATCAGCTTCACCGTGATGCCGAGCTCATCGGCGACGGCGCCGAGTGCGATCGCCGCGCCGAGGGCGGCCGTGCCGTTGACGTTGTGGCCGCAGGCGTGGCCGAGTCCCGGGAGCGCGTCGTACTCGGCGCAGAGCGCGATGACCAGCTCGCCGGTGCCCAGTGTCGCGGTGAAGGCGGTGGGCAGGGAGCCCGCTCGGCGCTCGACGGAGAATCCGGCGGACTCGGCGAGAGCGGCCACTGCTTCGGCCGACCGGTGCTCCTCGAAGGCTGTTTCGGGGTCGGCGTGCAAGCGGTGGCTGAGCTCCACCAGGCGCGCGCGCCAGGCGTGCGCCCGGTCGCGAACGGTGTCGCGCAGGGCAATGCGGTGCTGAGCCGTGTGGTGCCGGGCGGTGTCCTGCTGAGCGGGGGTGCTCACGGGGGCTCCTTGGGTGGAGGTCAGTACGAGGAGGTCGGCTGGGGTAGGGGGGCGGGCACCTCGGTGCCCGGGAGGGGGGACTGCCTCCGCAGGAGCAGGGCGGAGATTCCGGCGAGTACGCCGCCCGCACAGCACATCCACCAGCCGGTGGTGTAGCCGCCTGTCGCCACGTGACCGGTGACGTCGGAGTGAGCTGCCAGGGCGGCACTGAGCGCGGCGGCACCGACGGCCGCGCCCAGGGACAGTACGAGTTCGTTGATGCCGGCGGCGATCGCGGTGTCGTCCTGCGGAACCGCCTCGACGGACAGGGCCCGGGTCGCCGATTCGAAGACGCCCAGGCCGATGCCGTTGAAGGCGGTGAGGATCAGGAACACGGTGAGGTCGTCGTGGGCGAGCGCCAGCCCGGCGAAGCCGATGGCGGTGGCGACACCACCGGCGAGAAGCGTGGCGCGGTCCCCGATGCGGCGCAGCGCGAAGGGCGTCAGGGACGACGCGGTGATCCCCGCCGCGATGAAGGCCAGCAGAGCCCAGCCGATGGCGTCGGAATCGAGCCCGAACCCGTACCCGCCGGAAGCCGGATCCGCTGCGAGGAAGGTCGCGTTGACGACGATCGAGCCGAGTGTGGAGAAGGCGAGGAAGAAGGTCACCACGCTGAGCACCGCGATCCGCCGGTTGCGGAAGACCCGGACGTCCACCATCGGACGGTCCGTGCGGAGCTCGGCATACGGCCACAAGGCGAGGGCGGCCAGCCCGACGGCACCGCTGAGCAGGGTGGCGGCCGAGGTCCAACCCCAGGCGGAGCCCTGGGAGAGAGCGAGGACGACTCCGGCCAGGCCGACGGTGAGCAGGCCGAAGGCCGTCATGCTGAAGCGCTCGGCGGAGGGCCGGGTGTCGGCATCCGGCATCACCACGCAGGCGACGAGGCCGAGGACACCGGCGGCGACGCCCACCCACAGGCCGTGCCTGGCATCACTCGCACCGAAGACACCGGCCACGATCCCGCCGAACCCGGTCGCCAGGAGCAGCGCGCCGACGAGGATGCCGATGCCACGGCGCGAAGCCTCGTCACCGGCCCGGTTGCGCAGGATTCCGATCATGAGCGGCATGAAGCCGACCACGCCGCCCTGCAGGACGGCGCCGAGGAGGAGCAACGGCAGGGTGGGCCACAGGGCCATCAGCAGTGAGCCGACGGTGACCATGCCGACGGACAGCCGCAGGATGCGCCGGTAGCCGTGGCTGTCACCGAGGCGGGAGAGCACCGGGGTGAGAACGGCCATGCTGACCGTCTGGACGACGTAGATCCAGCTGATCTGGGCGGAGGTGATGCCGCTGCGCACACCGATCCCCGGAAGCAGCGGCGAGAGGTACTGCTGAGTGAAACCGCTGGTGACCTCCACCAGCACCATGGAAACGAGCAGCGTGCGTACGGGGTCGACAAGTCGACTCGATGCGGATCCGGGCATGGCTGGGGATACCTCCGGGGCAGGCGTACGGGCAAGGGGGTGCCGTCGGCACGGCGGTGGGTGGTCCGTCAGCGTGCGGTGCGGGGACGGATCCTGGGCACTCGGCCCGTCATCACGAGGTCGACGAGTTCGTCGACCTGCTCAGGCAGGAAAGCGTCGGAACGGACCTCGGTACGGAACATGGCGACGCCCGACCAGGTGTCGATCAGAAGGTCCGCATCCACGTCGGCCGGGATGTCGCCGCGTGCGATTCCGCGCTGGATCACGGTTCGGGCGTTCTGCCGGCGCGGCAGCAGCACCTCGTGCCGAAAGCGCTCCATGACCGAGGGGTCACCCATGTTCGCCCAGAGCGCGGGGAGGATCGCACCCCCTTCACCGCGGACGTCCCTCAGCACCATGTCGAGCAGGGACCTCAGCTCAAGGCGGGTGTCGCCGTGATCAGGCACGGCTTCGACCCGTGCCTGCGAGATCAGCAACTCACCCACCAGTGCCGCCTTGTGGGGCCACCGGTGGTAGACGGTCTTGCGGGTCACACCCGCCAGAACCGCGACCTTGTCCATCGTCAGTTCCAGATAACCGAGCTCGGCCAGCAGGGTCGCTGCGGCGTCGAGCACCTTCCGGTGCACCAACTCGGCGCGGGGACTCTTGGTCATGGTGTGCGGGCTCCGAACGCCTGACGGTTCGGGCGCGGGATGGGGACGCCCTCGATGAGCACAACCTACGGAGACCTATGCAGCACGTCAACGAGTGAAAGGAAACATTCTGTATCTCTTCGTGGACGGTGATCCTGCCCTGTCATCTGCATCTCTGCCCGTGAAAAGGAAACACTGTGTCTACGTTGCCCCGGCCAGCGGTCCCCAGAAGGCTCTACGTGCCGGCAAGCGCGATGAGTCGGCGGGGGAAAATTAACGATAATTTCAAGGAGTGTCGTTCATCTGCTACGGTGTGTGGTCATGGCTGGTGAAAAGGCAACAAGGGGCGGCGTCGTCTACGCGCAGATCCGCGAGGACATCTTCCAAGGGGTGTTCGAGCCGGGGCAGCGGCTGCGCCTGGTGGAGCTGTCCCAGCGCTTCTCGGTCAGTCAGTCGGTCGTGCGAGAAGCTCTCACCCGCCTGTCCGAGCAGGGGCTCGTCCACGCCGCACCGCAGCAGGGCTTCAGCGTGGTCACGGTGTCGCTGGCGGATCTGAACGAACTGACGGAGGCCAGGGTCGAGATCGAGACCCTGGTCCTGCGCCGGTCGATGGAGCGCGGTGGCATCAAGTGGGAGTCGTCCGTCGTCGCGGCCCACCACCACCTGGCCGGCACCGCCGGGGTACGGGACGACGGAACCCTGAACAGCGACTGGTTCCCCGTGCACGAGCGCTTCCACCAGACCCTGCTGGAAGGGTGTGGCAACGCCCGGCTGCTGGCCGCCGCCCTCAGCCTGCGGGACGCGGCCACGCTCTACCGGCGCTGGTCGTGGCCCGTCGGCCACGACACCGAACGCGACGTCGCAGGCGAACACCAGGCGCTCGTCGATGCCGTGCTGGCCAAGGACGCCGACGCGGCGGTCGAACTCCTCGCCCGGCACATCGACCGCACCTCCGAGGCCCTGCGCACCGTGATCGAGGAAGAGCCCGACGCGGTCGCGTAGCCGTACCGAACCAGGCCGTACGTAGTCCCGGTGGTACCGCCCGAGTTCCTCGCCCAGGTGCATCGGCGCGCCCCGAAGCGTGGTGGGTTCCGAGGGCAGGGCACGGCTTCCGACGGCAGCCGTAGGGCAGTGGTCCGGAGGCACCCCGCGCGGCAACGCAGCGCACGCTGCTCTCACGACGGCAAGGACGGCGTCATGACGGTTCACCACGATCCCGCCCCCTCCGGCTGGATCCGCCGGCTCGCCCCCCACGCGTTCGGCTGGTGGGATCTCTGAGCTCCGGCCCGGAGGACGGCACATGAGGACGAACCGGGTGGGCGGACCCTTTGCCCGGTACCGGAGCGGCGGCACAGGCTCCAGCCCTCCTGCGTGCTTTCGTCACGGCGAGGCAGGGGAGCCGCCGGCACGAGCAGCCCGGTGTCCTTCCTCCTCCAGCCGACGGGAGATCGCGCGGGCGGTGGCCCGCACCGCCGGGCTGTAACCCGCCTCCGCGAAGCCGGTACTGGGCGCGACGACCGACAACGCCGCCACCACCTCGCCGCCGTCCCGCACCGGCGCGGCCACGGTACTCACGGGCCAGGGACGACTCTGCCGGCCGAAAGCGTGATCACCGCGCCGTACCTCGGCGAGCATGCGGCGCAGGTCGGCGGAGGTGGAGATGCCGTCATGGCCGTTCCCGGGCTCGTACGTGTCGATGGCGTGGTCCTGGACGGCCGCCGGAGCGAAGGCGAGCAGCACCAGGCCGGCGCCGGTGGCCGCGAGCGGAAGCCGGCCTCCCACGCGGTACTGCACCGGGCTGGCGTCGAGCGCCGAAAGCCGTTCGACGAGCAGGGCCTCCTGCTGCTCGCGCACGGCGAGCAGCACGTGCTGTCGTGTGACGTGGAAGAGGTCTTCCATGAAGGGCATGGCCACGGACCGCAGCCCGTGGCCACGCGGTGCCAGGGACGCCGTCTCCAGCAACCGCAGCCCCACGACGTAGCGCCCGTCGTCGAGACGTTCCAGCGCACCCAGACGGACGAGAGCGCGGGCGAGTCGCAGCGCACTGCTGCGAGGCATGCCGGCCCGCTGCGCCAGGCCGGCGAGAGACAGCGCCCGGTGGTCGCTGTCGAACGCGTTGAGCAGGGCGAACGCCCGGTCGACGACCGGTTGGCCCTCGGCCGGCTTCTTTCCGCGCCGTGGCCGGGTGCCGCTGTCGGAACCCGGCGTTTCATTGATTGGCATCACTCATTCCATCCTACGGTCACGTTCCTACGCTGGTTCGGGTACGGACCCGCAACCCAGGGAGCCCCCATGACCCCGACCGGTCTCGTCGACGTCCACGCCCACTTCGTCACCGACGGCTATGTCGCCGCCGCCCGGTCCGCCGGGATCGAACACCCCGACGGAATGCCCGGCTGGCCCACGTGGAGCGTCGAGCGGCACCTCGACCTGATGGACCGCTCGGGCACCGAGAAGTCCTACCTCTCGATCTCCTCACCCGGCGTGCACTTCGGGAACGACGACGCCGCCCGCGCTCTCGCGCGTGAGGTCAACGAGTTCGGCGCCGGGGTCCGCAGCGAGCGTCCGCAGCGGTTCGGTCACTTCGCCTCCCTGCCGCTGCCCGACGTCGAGGGCTCGCTCGCCGAAGCCGCCCACTCACTCGACGTGCTCGGTGCGGACGGGGTGGCCGTGGAGACCAACCACCACGGCGTCTACCTCGGCGACCCGCGCTTCGAACCGCTGTGGGAGGACCTCGACCGCCGCGGAGCCCTCGTCTTCGTCCACCCCACCTCACCGCCCCACGCCGACGATGTCGCCCTGGGCCGGCCCCGGCCGATGCTGGAGTTCCTCCTCGACACCGCCCGCGCCGCGAGCGACCTGCTCCTGCGCGGAGTGTTCACCCGCTTTCCGCGGATTCGCTGGGTGCTGACCCACGGCGGGGGAGCGCTGCCGCTGCTCGCCGACCGCATCGACATGTTCGGCGCCGTGTTCCGCGACGGCTCCACGGACGCGCCCAGCGCCCTGAAGGAGCTCGGCCGCGTCTGGTACGACATGGCCGGGACGCCCTTCCCGCGTCAGATTCCGGCCCTGGACGCCGCGTTCGGCACCGAGCGCCTGCTGTACGGCAGCGACTACTGCTGGACACCTGCCGAAGGTGCGCTCGCCCAGGTCGCGTCCGTCGACGCGGCGGCGCAGCCGTCCGCCACCGACACCTGGCGGGACCTCACCACCCGCAACGCGCGCCGGCTGTTCACCGGGTGACGGCCGCCCGAAGGCCGTAGCCGCAAGCACTGAATCGTGAGGACACCGTCGTGATGACACCAAGGAGAAGCATGAGCAGGTACGTCGAGCCGTCCTCGGTCAACGGGCGCGTGGTGGTCAGGGATGTCACCGTGGTCGACCCACTGGACGGGCGCCGCACCCCCGGTCAGGACGTGGTGGTGGAAGGGGGCCGGATCACGTCGGTGACGGCGACCGGCGCACCCGCCACGGACGCACACGTGTTGGAGGGGCGGGGCCGGTTCGTCGTTCCGGGATTCATGGACATGCACATGCACGCCCTGAACACTCCGAAGGACGTCGACGGCACGTATGCGCTGATGCTCGCCAACGGGGTGGTCGGCTTCCGCCAGATGTCGGGGAACAGGGCGCTGCTGAAAGCCAGGAACCAGGGCACCCTTCCGCAGTCGGCCGGCGCCCCCGCGCTCAAGGCGACGGCCGGTGACCTGCTGACCCCCCTGAACGCGAGCACCGCCGACGGCGCGGTGCAGGCCGTGCGCGAACAGCACCGGGACGGCGCCGACTTCGTCAAGGCGGGCATGACGACCCGGGACACCTTCCTCGCGGCCCTCCAGGAGGCGAACCGCCTCGGGATCCGCCTCGGCGGCCACCTGCCCGCCGACCTCGACCCCCGCGAGGCCGCGCGCGCCGGGGTGTGGTCGGTCGAACACCTCGGCCCCGGTGTCACCGTGTTCGCCGCGGCCTCCTCCAAGGAGAGCGAGGTCCGCGCCGGCAACCCCACCCGCAAGCTCCCGCCGATCCCCAGGATCAAGATCCCCGGCGCCGAGAAGCTGGCGATGAAGCTGATCAAGGGCATGGTCACGAACCCCGCGACCAGCACGTCCGAGGTCGAAGCGCACGCCTACGACCTGGCCGACGGCTCCTACGACCAGCGGAAGGCCGAGGAACTGGCGGCCCTGTTCGTCGAACACACCACCTGGCAGTGCCCGACCCTGATCCGGGTCCACACCCAGCAGTTCGGTGACTCGCCGGAACACACCGAGGACCCGAGGCGCCGGTACATGGCTCCCGAGGAGCTGCGCACCTGGGACAAGTCGGCGAAGAAGTTCTCCAGGCTCCCCGACGTCACCCGCAACGCCCTGCGCAACCACTGGGACGCGCAACTGCGGATGACCAAGACCTTCGCCGATGCCGGAGTGCCGATGATCGCGGGAACCGACGCGTGCGGGGCCGCGGGAATCATCCCGGGCTTCGCCCTTCACGACGAGTTCGGCCACCTGGCCGAAGCCGGGCTCGACCCTCTGACCATCCTGCGGATGACGACGACCGAGCCGGCCCGATTCCTCGGCGAGGAAGGCCGGTTCGGCCGGATCGCGCCCGGCATGCCCGCTGACCTGGTGCTCCTGGACGAGGATCCGCTGGAGAGCCACACCGCCCTCCGCGCGATCGCGGGAGTGATGAGGGATGGTTCCTGGTGGTCCCGCGCCGACCTCGACGCCGTACTGGAGCGCATCGCCGCCGAGCCCGGCGCCCACTGACACGGTCCCGGTGCCGATGACCGCGGACAGCGCTGAGGCCCTGCTGCTCACGTGTGCCGTGAGCTCGCCGGCGCCGCGATCTGGCCGGACAGGAAGGAGAGCACGGCCGGGATGACGGCGACATCGCTGTGTCCGGCGTCGCTGACGACGTCCAGTCGTGTGGCGATGCCGTGCCGGTCCCAGTTCTCGCGCAGTTCGCGCAGGCGGTCCATGCGGCTGCCCGGTTGTTCCGCACCCTCCCAGACCTCGATGTGGGTGTCGTGTTCCCCGATGACGAGCTGTACGGGTACGTCAGCCATGGCCGTGGGGTCCGGAGCGACACCGAAGAGCTCCGTGCTGTCGGCGGTGCCCCGCCACCAGCGGGTTTGTTCGTCGAGGAGGGTGGTGCGGCCCGGAGCGCCCACGGAGAGCGAGGCCAGGCTGTGGGGGTGGAGGTAGAAGAAGCGGTGCGCGAACTGGCCGCCGCCGGAGAAGCCGTGGAGGTGGAAGCGGTCGGTTCGGATGTGCCACCGGCCGGCCGCCTCCCTGATCATGTCGAGCAGGAGAAGGTCGGGCCGGATGCCCGGCTCGGTGAAGAATTTGTAGCTGTCGAGGTCGTTGGGGCCGGTGAGTCCGGCAGGGAACAGCGGGGCGAGGACGACGCAGTTGTGTTCCTCGGCGAAGTCGGCGAAGTGGTCGCGGACCCGACCGACGTTTCGGCGGGTGCCGTGGACGGCCACGACGAGGGGGCAGGGTTCACCGGTGTTGCTGTGGCCACGGGGAACGTACAGGCAGTAGGAGACGCGCGGGTCGCCGGCGAGCGCGAACAGGGGCGTGGACCCGGTGAGGAAGAGCTGTGCGGGGTGGTCGGGAGGCAGGTGCCAAGGGGAAAGGGGACGTTCGGTGGGCATGGGTGCGGCTCCGGAGTGCGTGAGGAGGAGGGCGGGCAACGTCAGGGGGCCGCGGGCAGCTCCATGTCCATGAGCGGGGCGTACTGCTGGCCGGCGTAGCAGTCGGTGTCGTGGAGGTCGCCCTGAACGGTGGGGCGGGGCAGGGAGACCTTGACGGCTAGTGCGCCGGGGTGGTTGACGACGAGGATCCGATCGGGATCGGTGCCGTAGAGGGACGCGAAGAGGTTCCTGCCGAGGAAGCCGGTGGCCACCAGTGCGTCGTAGGCGGCCCGGTCGTGGCACATGAAGTCGAAGGTGAGGGTGAAGGGTCCGGCGTTCTTGGAGCGGACCAGGGAGCAGTAGTCGAGCAGGGTGGCCATGGGGTTCTACAGCTCCTCGGTGGTGGTGCGGAACAGCTCGGTGGGCGTGATGCCGGTGGCGACGTGGTTGAGCGTGAAACGGTAGAGCGGTCCGCGGTCCGTCTCGGGGGGCGAATAGGGGTAGGCGAGGGTGGAGACCAGTCCGTCGTACTCGGCGATGGGCAGGTGGCTGCTGGCGTGGGCGACGAAGGTGGCGACGGCGTGGGCGGTGGCCTGGTCGGGGGCGGTCACCGTGATCAGTACACCGAGTTCGCGGGGCCGGAGCGGCTCGGGCTCCGTACCGGTGAGGACGGCCCCGCCGCCGTAGAGGCGGTAGTCGATGTCGACGGAGGCCGGATCCACCGAGCCTTCGAAGACGTCGAGGATCTTCGCGTCGAAGTACTGCTGGGCGAAGGGCAGGAGCTTGGGCAGGGCGTCGATGACGACGCGGTCGCGTACCCCGCCGATGATGACGGTCTGATAGCCGACGAGTTCGGCACCTTCGAGCTTGTTGGTGTAGCCGTCGGCGGGGAGGTAGCGGGCGCCCCTGACGCGGACGGTCTGTTCGTCCACCGCTTCGTAGGTGGCGTCGGTGGTGTCCAGTACGCCTGAGGGTTCGGCTATGTGGAACGGGTCGGCGTTCTCGTACAGGGTGTGGGCGGCGACCGAGCGGGGTGTGAGCCGGGTGCCGTCGGCGAGGGTGGTGACATCGAAGTGGTCGTCGCGCAGCGTGGCGAGCAGGCCGTTGGCGGACGGCGGGACGGCGCAGGCGGCGCCGCACTCGATGGTCTTGGCCAGGTGCCAGGCGAGACCCGGATCGGCGCCTCGCAGGTGGGGGAGGGCGGCGAACAGGGCGGTGTCGGATGCACGGCCGGCCAGGATGACGTCGCAGCCCTGGACGAGCGCTTCCTGGATGGGTTCGACGCCCATCATCGCCACCGTGTGGCTGCGCCCGAACAACTCCCGGTCGATCTCGGGTGCGTTGGCGAGCGGCCGGATGCGGCCGGCGTCGTAGAGGTCCCGGAGCCGGTCGGCGGGCTGGTCGGAGTAGATCAGTCCGAGTGTGAAGTGCAGGTTCTCCTCGCCGGCGATACGGCGGGTGAGGGCTGCTACTTCGTCGACGCCGACATCGCGTCCGGAGGTGCCGCACGAACCGATGACGAGCGGCACTCCCAGCTCGTCGCGGGCCTTCAGCAGGAGCCGCAGGTCGCGCGCGACGGCCTGGGCCGAGAGCTTCGGCGTACCGGAGCCGAGGGCCGCGGGGCCGGAGTCGGTGGACCCCGCGTCGCAGGCGATCACATGGGGACGGGCTGCGACGCCGCGACGGAACGCGTCCGCGTCGAAGCCGGCGCCCAGTGCCCCGGTCGGGGCGAGGATGCGGAATTCCATGGGGTCAGGACCTTTCGTTGTACTGGTGGAGCGGTTCCTCACGCCGTACTCCGGTCGGGAGTCCGGCGGGCCAGCAGGGTGAAGACGGCGAAGGTGACAGCGGCGAAGGCGGCGGCGTTCAGCATCATGAAGCGCCAGCTGGTGAGGTCCACGGTGATGCCGAGGATCGCCGGGCCCAGGGCCATGCCGGCGGAGGAGGCGATGGTGTAGAGGGCGGTGTAGGTGCCGAGCACCTTCTGGGTCGGGGCCAGGTCCCAGAGCGCGACCAGCGCGTTGACCGCGAACGAGGCGTAGCCGATGGACGAGAGGACCGTCGAGACGACCGTCCCGGGGACCGTCGGGACGGCGAAGCCGACCAGGAGGCCGACGATGAAGAGCCCGACGCCGTAGCGCATGGCGCGCAGTTGCCCGAGCCGGTCGGAGCCGTAGGCGAGCGGCAGCACGCACACCAGGAAGGCGATGGCGCCGGGAAGGGCGAGCCCACCGGCCTCGCCGCGGGTCAGCCCGAGCACCTCGGTGCCGTACGGCGTGTTCAGCGAGCGCAGCGCGGTCCACATGCCCGAGAAGCAGAAGATTCCGATCATCAGCAGCACCGTCGGGCTCGAAGGGCTGCGCACCGCGTCCCTCAGGACCGCCCAGGGAGAGGCGAACTCCGGTGTTTCCTGGCCGCCGTCGGTGGGTTGCTCGGGCAGGACGGACCGCTCGTGCCGGCGGCCGAGGAACATCCATGACAGCCCGAGCATGACGAGCATCAGGACCGGGGGGATCGCGAACGCCAGGTGAAGGCTGCGGTCCACGACCAGCAGGCTGATCAAGGACGAGATGATGATGGTCAGGCTGACACCGGCCTTGATGAACCCCTGGGCCCTGCTGCGGCTGCCGGCGGGGACGTAGTCGGATATCAGCGTCTCGGTGACGCCCTTGAAGGCGTTGGCGACCAGGGCGAACCCGACGACGCACACCATCAGTACGGGAAGACTGCCCGCCCAGGGGATGAGGACGAACGGGACCGTGGCGATCACGGCGCCGATGAGCACGATCGGCCACCGCCCCGCCCTGCGGCGTACGAGCCGGTCGGAGAGGAACCCCACGGACGGCTGGGTGAAGATCCCCAAGGAGTGGTCGAGACCCATGATCAGACCGATGACGCCGGCCGACGCGACGTAGTGGCGCAGTTGCTCGGGGACCTGTGCGTCGTAGAAGTTCCAGACCGATTCCTGGGCGAAGACCGCCAGGGTGACCCACAGCACCGCGCTCGCGCTCATCCGTTTCCCGGGGGCGGGCGCGGGCGGCGCGAGGGTGGGTGTGCCGTCCGTGGCGGTCGCGTCCGGGTGGTGATGCAGCATGGCGGCTCCTTGCCATATGCTATAGCAACAAGGGGATACGAGTGCGCCGACCATCGTCGTCGTTCGATGGGCAGGCACTCGGAGGTGTTCGGTCAGCTGCTGGAGAGCTGATGCAGCGCCTCGCGATGGTGAAGTGCGGCCAGCAGTTCGGCCCGCTCCTCGTCCCGGTCGACCAGGGCGTCGAGCAGGCTGCGATGCTCGCGGAACCGCCGGCGGAAGGCCTCGGCGCGCTCCGGAGCGAGCTTGATCGTCAGATCGAGGCGCTCCTCGTCACTGAACGCGCGGGCCTGTTGCAACAGTCCTTCGAGGACCGGGTTGCCGACCGCCGCTTCCACCTGGTGGTGGAAGCGGCGCATGAGGCGATGGATGGCCACCAGCTTGTCGGTGGTGTCGGCGTGCGCCCCGTGTTCGGCCACGTCCTGCTCGATCTGTCCGACCAGGGCGTCGGCCCGCTCCAGCACGCCGGCCAGATCCGCGAGCTGGGCATCGGTGGCGTTCCGTGCGGCAAGGCGGGCCATGAGCGCCGACAGCCGCACCTCGGCCTCCACGATCTCCGAACGCGCGGAAGCCGAGTGGTCGGCGATCCGCAGCGCCCGGGTCCCGACGCGCTCCACCACCTTCTCGTGCACCAGCTGACGCAGTGCCTCACGCACGGGCGTGGGGCTGACCCCCAGGCGGGCGGCGAGATCGCGTTCGGTGATCTTCTCGCCCGGTTGCAACGATCCCTCACGGACGGCGGCGCGAAGCCGCCGGTAGGCCTGGTCGGCCAACGACGTCGTCTCCATGGGGCTGAGGGCATCGGAACTCATGCACGCAACATTGACTCCGCTATAGCAAATAGTCAATGGGTGTGTCGGGTGCGATCGGCGTGGCTGCGTTCGTACCGGCCGTGCGTGCCACCGCACGGGCGATCTCGCGGCAGTTGCAGAGCACCGAGACCGTCCGGTGAGCGGTGCTATCGGGCGAAGCGGCTGAAGTACGCGAGGGCGTCGATGTCGTCGACGGCCTCGCGACCGGCCACCTTGCCGATCGGCGCACCCTGGAGAAGACGCTTGACGGGCACCTCCAGCTTCTTGCCTGTCCGGGTGTGAGGCACGGCCGGCACGGCCAGGATGTCGTCGGGGACGTGCCGGGGCGATGCCCGCGTTCGGATGGCGGTGCCGATTCGGTCGCGCAGCGCGTCGGTGAGTTCGTGGCCGACTTCCATGACGACGAACAGCGGCATCCAGTAGGTGCCGTCGGCGAGTTCCGCCCCGATGACCAGGCTCTCCTGGATGCCGGGCAACTCGTCGACGACCGCGTAGATGTCGGCGCTGCCGAGCCGTACGCCCTGCCGGTTGAGGGTGGAGTCGGAGCGGCCGGAGACGACGACGCTGCCGTGCGACGTACGGGTCATCCAGTCACCGTGGCGCCAGGCACCCGGATAGGAGGCGAAGTAGGCGTCACGGTAGCGGGAGCCGTCGGGGTCGTTCCAGAAGTACAGGGGCATCGACGGCAGCGGCCGGGTGACCACGAGTTCGCCCACCTCGTCGGTCACGGGACGGCCGTCCTCGTCCCAGGCCTCCAACGCGACACCGAGCACCGGGGCGGAGATCTCACCCGCCCAGACCGGGGTGGTGGGCGCGCTCCCGGCGAATCCGCTGACGATGTCGGTTCCCCCGCTCGTGGAAGAGACCTGGACATGTGCGCCGACGTGGTCACGGACCCAGTAGTAGGGCTGTGCAGGGAGTGGGGCTCCGGTGCAGCCGAGGCCCCGCAGAGCGGAAAGGTCGAGGTCACGACCTGGTTCTAGGCCCGCCTTCGCGGAGGCGAGGAGATATCCGGGACTCACGCCGAGCACGGCCGCGCGGTGTTCCGCCGCGAGGTCCCACAGCCGACCGGGCTCCGGATACGTGGGGCTGCCGTCGTACAGCACGACGGTGGCGCCGATCAGCAGGCCGGAGACCACCAGGTTCCACATCATCCAGTTCGTGGTGGTGTACCAGAAGAACCGGTCGCCGGGACTCAGGTCGAGATGCAGACCGAGCAGCCGGTGATGGTCCAGCAGCACTCCGCCGTGCCCGTGCACGATTCCCTTCGGCGTGCCCGTCGTCCCGGAGGAGAAGAGCACCCACAGGGGTGCGTCGAACGGTAGCTGCTCGAAGACGGGCTGCTCCGAACCCCCGGTCACCTCGGCCCAGTCGGACACCTGAGCGTCATCGTCCACGGGAAGTCCGAGGCACGGCACGCGGACGGTGTGCCGCACGGTGGGCAGGGCGGCGCGCAGCGCGTCCGATTCGGCACGGCGATCGTGTTCCTTGCCGTTCCAACGGTAGCCGTCGGCGGCGAACAGGATGACGGGTTCCAGCTGCGCGAAGCGTGTCGCGGCGCCGGGAGCCCCGTAGTCCTGCCCGCAGGCTGACCATACGGCTCCGATGCTGGCCGCGGCGAGGAACGCGACGACGGTGTGCGTGGTGTTGGGCAGGTATCCGACCACCCGGTCGCCGACCGTCACGCCGTTGCGGCGCATCCAGGCCGCCAAGGAGCCGACCTGACGCCGGAGTTCGTCCCGCCCGGTGCGGGTGGTGGTGCCGTCCTCGCCGACCGAGAGGATCGCCGGATGCGGTCCCTCGTCGCGCAGGGCGTGTTCGGCGTAGTTGAGCCGCGCGCCGGAGAACCAGCGGGTGGCCGGCATGGGCGCCTCGTCGAGGACTTCGTCGTACGGGGTGCTCGAGCGCAGGTCGAAGAATTCCCACACCGCCGACCAGAACCCGGCGAGATCGTCCACCGACCATTCCCACAGCGACCGGTAGTCGGCGTGCGCCGTACCGGTACGGATCGCGACGAACTCGGTGAAGCGGGCGATACGCGAGTGGGCGGCGGTGGCCGGGTCGGGGGTCCAGACCGGTGCCGGGGGAGAAGGGTTCCCGTCTGTCGTGTTCATACGCCGCCTGCCAGGGCCGAGGAGCCGGGTACCGCCTCTGTCGGGACGGAGGGGGAGGAGAGCTGGTGCCGGAGACCGGTGACCAGGGCCGCCAACTCCTGCGGGGTGCCTGCCGTGCCGTAGACGTAGTGGTCGGGGCGGATCACCACGCCCATGTGTCCCGCTGCCGCCAGGTGCGGCAGATAGACGTCGTCGACGTCGAAGGCGGCGACCTCCGCGGCGGCTTCGGCACCTTCGGGGGCCAGTTGCAGCAGTCGGGCACCGATGCGGTCGAGGAAGGCGAGCTGCTCAGCCGTGAGGACGGTGCGGGGGTCGGCGGTGGAGGCCACCACGAAGCCGTGCCCGACCACCTCGTCCAGCAGGCCGGTACGGCCGCGGTGACGGACGCGTGCCTGCATGCTGAGCACCCCGGCCGACGGATCCGGCCCCTGCGCGCCCCCTGAGATGATGCCGTGGGGGAGCGTGGACGGGGGCAGCGGAGGCAGGATGCGCTCCGGGTCCGCTCCGAGCCCGATCATGCCGGCGTCCCGCCCGGCTGCGGCGTCGGCGTCGGTGACGCAGATGACCTTGCCGAGTTCGACGGACTTGGCGATGGCGTGCTGGACGTGGGCGCCGCGTTCGCCGCCGTAGGTGTCCAGCACCGCCGGATCGGCCTCGCCCTTGAGAACGAGACCGAGCTTCCAGGCGAGGTTGGCCGCGTCGCGGATGCCCGAGCACATGCCCTGCCCGGCGAAGGGCGGCATCAGGTGGGCTGCGTCGCCCGCGAGGAGCAGCCGGCCCGAGCGCCAGATGTCCGCCCACTGCGCCTGGAAGGTGTAGACGGCGTGCCGTTCCAGGGTGCAGTTGTCCGGAGTGAGGTCCCAGGGCTCCAGGAGACTCCAGGCGGTGGCTTCGGTGTTGAGCTGCTCCACCGTCTCTCCCGGCATGCGCATGAACTCCCACCGCCTGCGCCCGGGTCCTCCGGAGACGACGGTGGTGGGCCTGGCCGGGTCGCAGATCTGGAGGTTGACGGGGTTCCAGACACGTTCCTCGTGCGGATGGACGTCGACGATCAGCCAGTCGTAGAAGAAGCCGAGGTCGAGCATTCCGGTCGGCATGTGGGTGCGCACGAAGCTGTTGGCTCCGTCGCTGCCGACGACCCACGGTGCGGTGAAGTGGTTCTCGTCCCCGTGGGTGTCGCGGGTGGTGATGTGTACGCCCTCGGCCCTCTCGACGAGGCCGACGGCTTCGTGGCCACGCAGGATGGTGATCGCCCGGTCCGCTTCGGCGGTTTCGACGAGGGCCCTCTCCAGGTCAGGCTGGTACATCATCGACGCGGTGGGCCAGCCGGACGGGCCGAGCATGGACCAGTCGAATCGCAGCAGTGTCTCGCCGGCGGCGTTGCGCCACTCGTAGGTGTCGGCGGGCTCGGTGAGGTCCCTGAGCCGGTCGCCGAGTCCGGCGCCGGCCAGCAGGCGTGCGACCTCGTCGTCGAAGTGCACGGCACGAGGGCGGGGGTAGGGGGAGGGCCACCGTTCGAGAACGGTCACCGTCCACCCGTCGCGCGCCAGGAGGAGGGCACACGCCAGGCCGACCGGGCCGGCTCCGACCACCAGGACGTCGCTGTCCGTGGTGCGGTCCGATTGAGGGGTCATGTCGGGGGCTCCTACTTGGCGGGGGCGGCGTGGGCGCCCGTCATGAGTTCCGCGAGGTCCTCGGGCGCGAGGAAGGACGGCGGCGGGGGCGGCCCCCAGGCCCACAGGGCCTTCGCGCCCTCCCACTCGCTCGGCTTCCACAGCGCGTCGTCGACGATGCAGTCCAGATCGGAGTAGTACTCGGAGAAGGTGCCGGCCGGGTCCTTGAGGTACCAGAAGAAGTTGGAGCCGATGAAATGCCGTCCGAGGCCCCAGGTGTGCCGGCCGGGATCGGCCTCCAGCATGGCCGTCGCACCCCGGCCCACCTCGTCGACGTCGTCGACCTGCCAGGACGTGTGGTGCAGAAAGGCCACCGGCGCCTGCTGGACCAGCACGTTGTGGTGGTCGCTGGAGCAGCGCATGAAGGCGGCCAGGCCACGGACGGTGTCGCTGACCTTGAAGCCGATCCCTTCCTGGAAGAACCGCTGCGAGAACTCCTGTGCGGTGGAACCGAGCACGACATGTCCCAGCTTGCGCGGCCTGACGGGGGTCTCCCGCAGGATGCCCGGGGCGCGCTCGTGCAGGCGTGCGCTGACCCCCGGGGTGTTGTACGGCGGCGGCGGTGTGGCCGCCTGCTCGTAGCGGGGCGCGAGCTCGACGCGGACCAGCAGCTCGGTGCCGGGGTCGACGGCGGAGACGGTGGCCGGGGTTCGGTCGACGGGGACGCCGAGTTTCGACAGGGAGGCCGCGACCCGGTCGAGGTCGTCCGGGTCGTCCGCGCCGACGCCCAGCTCGACCAGGCGCCGACGGGGCGAGTGCACGATGCGCAGCTGCTCACCGCCGTCCACGGTGGAGAAGCCGACTCCGCCCACGGGTGCGGCGACGGTGTTCAGCGGGCCGGTGCTGGGGGTCAGGCCGAATTCCTCGTAGTAGGCGGCGGTCTGTTCGACGTTCGGTACGCCCATCACGATCTGGGTCAAGCGGTGCAGTGGCATGGTGGCCGGCTTTCTTCAGACGGACTGTTTCTCTCGGGGACAGGCGCGGTGGTTCAGGAGGACAGCATCGGGTTGCGGAGCTCGCCGAGCCCCTCGATCCAGCTGACGAGGACGTCACCGGGCGCGAGGAACTTCTGCGGGGTACGGGCTCCGCCAACGCCGGCGGGAGTGCCGGTGAAGATGAGGTCACCGGGCAGCAGCGGACACACGGCGGACAGGCGGACGATCAGCTCCGGGACGTCGAAGATCATGGTGGAGGTGCGGCTCTTCTGCAGCACCTCCCCGCCCTCCAGCGTGCACCCGATCTCCAGGTCGTCCGGGTCGGCGAGCTCGTCCACGGTCACCAGTTCGGGGCCGGTGGGAGCGAAGCCGGGGTACGACTTGCCCAGGGAGAACTGGGGCGCGGGCCCGGTGAGCTGGAGCCGCCGCTCGGACAGGTCCTGGCCCACGGTGACTCCGGCGACATGGGACCAGGCGGTCTCGCGGCTGGCCAGGTGGCAGCGGCGTCCGATGACCACGACGAGCTCGACCTCCCAGTCGACCAGCCCTTCGGGCAGGGTGACCGGCCGGTCGTGCCCGGTGAGCGAGGTGGCGAACTTGGTGAAGACGGCGGGCTCGTCGGGGATGGACAGCCCGGACTCGATCACGTGGTCGCGGTAGTTCAGCCCGACGGCGAAGACCTGGGCCGGGCGCGGGACCGGAGGCCCCCACACCACGCCGTCACCCGGTGCGGGACGCAGCCCGGAATCCGCCTGCCCGTCGCGCACGAGTTCGTGCGCCCACCGGGAGAAGGCCTCCCAGTCGTCGAACGCCTGCTGCGGGTCCGGGCCGAACCGACCGCCGCTCGCCTCGGCGACGTCGAGAAGGCCACCGGGGCGGCTCAGGGTCAGCCGTCCGTCGATGTTCGCCACACGCATGGGTACTCCCGCTGTTTCGTGCGCTGTCGCGCGCTCTGCATCTGGAACCCAGTGTTCACAGGGCTTCTCACGAATGCAATAGATTAGCGATAATCTCGCTCCTTGGCTTTTTTCGGTTACGGTCGGCGGCCATGCCGGGAGAGCGGCCGGCGCGAGCAGCCGGGGGCGCGCAGATCCGGGAGGTGGTTCTCCGGGGAGTGCAGAGCCCCTGGGGGCCTGGTCGGGCGCGCCGGGCGTTTCGAGGTCGGTCGGTCCGTTGTTCGGGGAGCGCGGATCCGCCTGGCCGGGCAGGGGTGTTGACTGCCGAGCCCGGGGCCTCGGGCGACGGTGATGGCTGGTCTCGCTTGCAGTGGCGGCTGGGGGAGGGGCGACGTGCCTCAGCGGGTGGGGCCCGCCCATCGGCGGGCGATCTGCTGGACCTCGGCTTCACTCAGTACGACACCGAGGTCATCGGCGGCCGACTGCGGGCGCAGTGAGCTGATGATCAGCTCCAGGTAGCGGCTGTAGGCATCCGGGCGAACCGGAGAGATCCGGTGTGCGAACTCCGTGAGCATCAGCATGATCATGACCAGGTCGGCGACCGTCAGATCGGGACGCACCGCGCCCTCCCGCTGGGCGCGCTGGAGAAGCTGCACCAGCCGCGGCGCCAGGCCATCACGCAGCGCGTCGGCGCGCCGCCGACCGTGCCCGGAGCTGAAAACGATGTCGCGCAGCCCGCGGTCGGCGACGTTCATGGCCACCGCCTGCCGCATGACGTGAGTCAGCCCCTCCCAGGCCGTGGCCGCGGCCAGGCCGTGGTCCACCAGCGCCGTCAACTCCGTGAAGCGGTCACCGAGTGCGGCGTCGACGAGGACCTGTTTGTCGGGGAAGTGGCGGTAGATCGTGCCGATGCCGACACCTGCGTGGTGAGCGATCTCGTTCAGGCCGGCTCCGACGCCCTGGGCGGCGAACACCTCGCGCGCGGCATCGATGATCCGCCCTCGGTTGCGCGCGGCGTCGCGTCGCGGCGCGCGTCCGGCGGACGTGACGCCGGACGGCTCGTCGTCCTGCCCCTGTGAGCCCTCGGTCGATGTCACGCCACCATCCGAGCCGCTGCGTTCGGCTGGATCGCCATCGACGTGATGGTCGGGATCATGACGCTCAACCTCGTGCCCGACGACATCTACATGCCGATGCGTCTCGGTGACCACGTCATTGCGGCCACGTGGCTGATCACCGTCTCCTTGCTCTCCGGGCCCGTTCTGTTCAGGAACCCCGGAATCCTCACCGGTGTCTGGCTGGCCCTCTTCAGCTTCTTCGGCGCCCACCTGCCGATCGCCCTGCTCGGGCCTCCCGGCAGTCTGGTCGTCGTCTGGCTCGTCATGGCCGGCTCGTACCGGCTGGATCCCCTGGGCGGCCTCACCCGAGGCGCGCGTGACCCGCTTGCGACGGGGACTTCCCCGGGCGTCGCCGGCAGCTGAGGTCGCGGTCCGGGTCCGTGTCCGAGAGGACCGAGAGGCGGTACGCGAAGGGATCTCCTCGCGTGGAGATCCCTTCGCCGGTGTGCCGGGCCGCCCCGGCTCCGCCTGGGACGCGCTTCCTCAGGCGGCGGCAGCCGCTGCGGCGACGATCCAGTTCCTGAACTCGACGGCGTAGTGCCGAAGGTGGTGCTCCAGGACCTCGTCCGGGCACGTGATGGGGAAGTACACCGTCAGGTTCGCCGTGAAGCCTTCGGCGGTGTCACCGAACTGGATCAGTGCCCGCCCGACGACCGTGCCGTCGGCCAGGAAGAGATTCGAGGACATCTTGCGCGGGAACTCGGCCTCCGGGAGGAGCTCCTCCGCGTCCGTGGCCCAGGCCAGGGCTGCCGTTCCCCAGCCACCCATGTAGAAGTCGGCGACGTGGGGGCCGATGTTCTCCACCACGCGCGCTCCGATGGAATCGGTGCCCATCACGTAGTGCTCGGGGTGGGCCGCGAGAAGGGGGCGCTCGTCGCCGTTGAACGCCTTGTCCATCCAGTCCAGGAACACGCCCGAGGTGAGTCCCTGTGTGGTGAGCACCGTCGTGCCGGGCTTGAACTTCCCTTCGGACGTGCGGGCGCTCTCGCGCAGGAAGGCGTTGCCTTCCTCGATGTCCTCGGCCAGGAGGTCGAGCAGGCCCTGGCGTCCCAGCCGCGTCCTGAAGCGGTCAAGGGCGCGGCGGGCGTAGAACAGCTCGAAGTCGTCGATGCTCCCGCCGGTGGGCCCTGACTCGAGCGTCACGGTCACGGGCGATGGCGTCTGGTTGTCGGTCACTCTCGAACCTCCATAGAATGCGAATGTGAATTCATGTTCGCATTAAGGTACGCGCAGGAGTGAGCGACTTGTCAAGGGGATCCGCTGAGACCGCCGCCGATACGATGCGTGACATGACCGAGGAGCCAGATCGTCCACCGCTCTACCGAGAGCCCCGGCAGGCGCGCAGCGCGGCGACCTTGGCCCGCGTACTGCAGGCGGCCGAGGAGATCGCCTCCTCATCCGGCCTGGAGGAAATGACGATCTCCGGTGTCGCGGAACGCGCCGGTGTCTCGGTCGGCACGATCTACCGCCGCTTCGACGACAAGGAGCAGCTGGTCACCGCCCTGGCCGAGCGGATGCTGGAACGCCGCGAGGCGTACGTCGCCGAGCGGCTGCGCACAGCCGAGCCGTCGCTCTCCGGCGTCATGGACACCTACGCGCACGCCCTGCTGCAGTCCTTCGCCGAAGGCAACAAGCTCTTCCCCGAGCTGCTGCGCGCACGGGGAGCCAAGGCGCTGGACCGCGGGGCCCATGCCATCGCCGAGATCCACCGCCTCCTGATCGAAGCCGCAACCCCCTATGCCGGCCAGGTCAGGCGCTCCGACCCGCAAGCGGCCCTGGACGCCGCTGCTCGCGCCCTCCTCGGCGCCTGCTTCCACAACTCGGTGCGCCCCGACCCCATCACCGGCGAGGTCGCTCTGCGTCGGTACGCGGACGAACTCGGCGACATGGCGATGGCCTACCTCGTCACTCCCGACCGCGACCGGACTGCCCGCTCCTGAGTCGCTGACGCAGGCCGTGCGGTGAGCGCCCGTTCCTTCCGCGCAAGAACCAACAGGAGGCGCGGGCCGGTGCGCGCTGTCGCGCCGGCTCGGCATGTTCACGCACACCGACGTGGGTTCGAAGCCGCGTCGTAACGAGCGGTCGTGACCACTGGGTTTGCAGGCGCTCTCAGTCTGTCGGCGCGGACGCGGCGCAGGCGTCGGCGATGGCTTGCGTGTCCCAGTAGAACGGACGGACCTCGGTGATCCGCCCTCCCTTGACCGTGATCGTTTGCAGGATCGGGAAGCTGAGTTCACGGCCGGTCGCACGGGCGCGAGCACGGACCTGAGTGAGCACGACCGCAGTCTCGCCGGTGGCGAGAAACTCCTGCTCCACCATGTGGAACGTTTCCCAGGCCCGTCCCATCGCAAGGAAGAACCGCGTCATTCCGTGGTGCCCACGCCAAGTACCTCCGTACGGCAGAGCATCCGCTTGATGCAGCTCGACGTCCGGCGCGAAGAAGGGGGCGAGCAAGTCGAACGAAGCCTCGCCAGGGCCTCCGGCCGCCAGGTACTGCGCCTCAGCTGCGTACATGCCGGTGAGCACTGTCACTGAGTCTGTTGTGGATGACATCGTCATGCCGCCAGCATGATCAGCGACGACGCGTCCTGCTCGCGGGAATCAGACATCGTTGTACGGCAGGGGCAACACTTTCGCGAGTCGGCCGGTACCGCCTTTGGATGGGAGCCGCGACGAGGCTGACCCCCGCGGCCGCTCAGGCACTCCCTCCGTGTACCCGGTGGTGTCAGCGCGGAGCCTCCAGGAGCCCGTCGATGATGTGGCGCGCCTTGCCCACTGCTTCCGCGTCGCCCGACTGCAGGGCCGTGTTGGCGGCGCAGAGCAGGGCGTCGATCTGGAAGACGGTGAGCTCGACGTCGAGTTCGGCGACCTCGCCGGACTCCACGGCCTTGCGCAGTTCGGTCGCGATGACTTCGCGCCACTCCCGCTGATCATGGAACAGCGCGTCGTGGACCGGACCCTCCCGGCTGTCGAACTCGGCGAGATTCGCCACTCGGAAGCACCCGCCTTCGAACAGGGGGGTCTCTGCGTAGACGACCCAGTGGTCCAGCAGTGCGCGCAGGCGGGGGATGCCTGCGGGGGCTGTCCTCGCAGGGCGGATCACGGCGTCGATGAACATCTCGCGCGCGAACTCCACGGTCGCGAGCTGCAGGCTCTCCTTGGTCTTGAAGAGGGTCTGGATCCCCGCCTTGCTGTGACCTGTATCGGCGGCGAGCCGGCCGAAGCTGACTCCGCCGAGACCCTCCAGCGAAGCGATGTCGACCGCCCGGCGAAGCACCGTCCCGCGTGTCCGGGCTCCGCGCAGGAGACGCTTGTCCGTGACTTCCGACTGAATCCCCTCCGAGGCCAGGTGGGACAGACGCGATGCGGCTTCGCCGGCTCGGGAGCTCGTCGGCTCCTCAGCACTGCCCGTACGGTCGATCGTAGCCTGTTCGACCCGGGTCATCGGGCCCATGCAGGCCGGCCCCGGAAGCGCTGAAGTGATGTCGCGTCGAGCGGGACGAACTTGACGGACAGCTCGTCGGTCAGTCCCGTTGCGTACGGCTCAGCACGTGAGCCAGCTCCTTGACCATCTCGGTCGCCAATACGGCCTGCCCTGAGGCCGAGAAGTGGATGCGATCCTCGCTGAGCAGGTCTTCCCGTGCGTTGACCGGGTGGTCCCACATGTCGACGACAACGGCCCGGTACTCGGCGGCCAGTGCGCGGGTGATGTCGTTGACCCTGACCACTCGCTCCGTCCAGTCCGGGAAGGCCGGAACGACGTAGGCCCTGCCCAGGGTGAAAGTGGTCAGCTGAGCCCCGGTCCGGGACGCCAGGGCGTACATGCGCCGCAGCAGTTGCTCGATCCGGTCGAAGTCCGGCTGCCGGCGCACGAGGTCGTTCGCCCCGCACGGCAGGTGCACCAGGTCCGGGCCGAACTCGTACAGGCGATCGATCTGCTTGTCGAGGGTCTGTTCCGTGGTGGCGCCGACCTCGGCCGTATTCAGATACGTCAGATCCGGCCGCACCCGGCGAAGGACCGACGCCAATCTGTCGGGCCAGCCCGCGTTCGTGTATCCGGGGCTCGGGCCCCCCGTGCCTGCCGACAGGCTGTCGCCGATCACCGCGAATCGGCTCCAGGGGGCGTCGAACAGAAGCGCCGCCGCGTCCAGGGGCTGGAGGCAGTACGGATCGGACTCCTCGGTGAGCTGCGTCAGAGACATGAGAAAAGAATACGTACGGTCGTATGTGATAGCAAGGTGTCCGACACCGCTCGACCGGCACATGTGGCAGGCCGGGAATCGCTGGGCCCTGCCTGCGTCGACGTGGCTGCACCCAACCTTTTCGGGGAGGGGGCGCAACCTTTTCGGCGGTTGAGCGCACTGAGGTCAATGACAGAAAGCACAGCACCCCATTCGCTTCGATCCGAGGATGTCCCCTCATGCTCCTTTCCCCGCTGCGGGCGGCAATCGCCCTTGCCGTCGGGCTGACGGCGGTCGTCGGCACCGCCGTCTCACCCGCTGCCGCTGCACGCACCTCCCACTGGCGGGACGTCAGTCCGCCGGCGAGCGACGGGAGTGTCCTGTTCGACGTCGAGACCGCCGGAGGTGCGACCTGGGCGGTCGGAATGAGCAGAGACGCCACCACCGGGTCCAGCGCACCGCTGGCGATGCGCTGGAGCCGCACTGGCTGGCAGACGCCCCCGCAGCCGGCCGACGAGGGCCGCCTGGAGGATGTTGCCGTCGGTGCGCCCGATGAGGTGTGGGCCGTCGGCACCCGTAACGACGCAGCGAGCGGAACGGGATCGAAGGAGGCGCGTGCCTTCCTTGAGCGCTGGAACGGCTCTGCGTGGAGCGAGACCGCCTTGCCGTTCCCGGAGGGTGCGAGCTGGACGTCCCTGTCCGCCGTCGATGTGGACGCGGGCGGATCGGTGTGGGTGAACGGCGGCTACGTCGATACGGCGGGGGAGTACGTACCGGCCCTGTTTCGCGGCGACGCGGCCGGGGGCGGCGCCTGGAAGCGGCTGCCCGCGGACACCGGGCTCACCTGGGTCTCCCAGCTGGAGGCGGGCCCGGGCGGCATCGTCTACGCCATCGGTGACGGGGTCTCGCGCTTCGACGGCACGTCATGGACCAAGCAGAGCCTGCCGCCCGCACTCGGCGAGGCGTTGTTCGACGGCCTCGAGATGCGGACGGGGAACGACGTCTGGGCCGTCGGCCACATTCGGGACGAGAACCTGTGGCGGCGTCCGGTGATCGTGCGTTACGACGGTCATGCGTGGCGCACCGTCCGCACCCCCGCCGAGACGGGCCAGCTCTACGACATCGCCTTCGACCGCTCCGGCAGCCCAGTGGTGGTGGGTGAGACGGCAGATCCCGCCGTCAACCCGGCCGGCAACTACGTCCTGACCCCTGGCCCGCACGGCGTCCTCACCCGTACCGAAGAACCGTCCGGAGCCGGATACCTCTACAGCGCCGCGACCGACGCGGCGGGCCGTATGTGGACCGTGGGCGGTACGGCCGGCGCGGAAGGCGGCATCTCTCCGTCGGCATACGCGGGCATCCGCCGCTGACCCGGACAGTGTGAGCGCCACACCCGAGCCGGATGTGGCGTGCAGGTCCACTTGACCTGGGCTCGGGGGGGGGTGCCCCTATGGGTTTGGTCAAGCTGATGGGGCGGGTTGAGGGTCGTAGAAGGTCCCGTCCCTGAGCATCGCGAAGAGCACGTCGGCTCGTCGTCTCGCGAGGCAGAGGAGGGCTTGGGTGTGGTGCTTGCCCTGGCTGATCTTCTTGTCGTAGTAGGTGCGGGAGGCCGGGTCGGCCAGGGCGGCGAACGCGGAGAGGAAGAAGGCCCGTTTGAGCTGCTTGTTTCCTCGGCGGGATGGTTGCTCGCCGCGGATCGAGGAGCCCGAACTTCGGGTTGCTGGAGCGAGGCCGGCGTAGGCGGCGAGGTGGGCGGCGGAGGGGAACGAACTGCCGTCGCCGACGTCGATGAGGATCCTGGCTCCGGTCCTGACGCCGATCCCCGGCATGGACGTCAGGACCTTGGAAAGAGGGTGGTTCTTCAACACTTCCTCGATCCGCGCGGCCAAGAGTTTGCGCTGGCCAAGGACGGCGGTGAGTGAGCCGGCCAGGCTCGGGACGATCAGCGCGGCCGCCTCCGTGCCCGGGACAACGACGGCCTGTTCGTCCAGCGCGGTGAAGATGTCTTCGACCAGCCGCTCGGCCATCCTCGGCGCTTTGGGACGTATCAACGTGATCAGCCGTCGGCGCCCGGCCTTGCGGATCTGGGCCGGGGACCCGAACCGTTCCAGCAGCATCAGAACGGCCGGGTGCTGGATCCGTGGACCGAGGACTCGTTCCAGATGCGGGTGGATTTGTGTCAGCAGGCCGCGAAGCCGGTTGCTGATCCGGGTGGCCTCGCCGGCCAGGTCGTCGTCGAACCCCACGATCATCTCCAGCTCGGCGATGGTCTCGTCCTCGAGATCGACCGAGCGAAGGGTGTGCGGCATGACGCGGGCCGCGTCCGCGATGACGAATGCGTCGCGGGCGTCGGTCTTGGCCTCGCCGGGATAGAGATCGGCGATCCGTCGCATCGTCAGCCCGGGCAGATAGGCGACCGGGCAGCCCATGTCCCTTGCCACCGCCAGCGGCAGAGCGCCGATGGAGGCCGGCTGATCGACCACGACGAGCACGGTTCCGTGCTTGGCCTGCAGTTTCCCGAAGACCTCTCGGAGCCTGGGTTCGCTGTTGGGCAGTCGTTTGTCGAAAGCCTTCTTCCCGGCCGGTGTGACGGCGGTGGCGTGGTGTTCGCCCTTGCCGACGTCCAGGCCGAGGAAGGCACCGATCTCGCTGGTGTCGATCACGTTCGTCCTCCGGTCGTCCCCACCCGGCCGTCCCACGGCACCGATCGCCACATCCACATTACGAAGAGCCTCCCGACCTGCGAAAAGGCCGGTGGTCATGCCCCTAATCAGCGGTCTGTCGATGCCTCCGGAGCCGGTGACACCACCCCCCAGGCCATGCGTTCGACAGGGGGAGAAAGTCATGCCGACTCCGGAGGCCGGGCGCCCCATTGCGGGGCAACCAAAACGGTAATGGGGGGCGGAATCCAGGAGGAGGCGATGTCGCGCTGACCCGGCGCGACTGCGGACAGGTCAGGAGCCGGTGCCTCCGACTCGGCCTGGACGCATCGTCCGGGTGTGCCCGCGCTCTCGGATCGTCGACGGCGCGGCCGGTCCCGTGCAGGGGCGGCCGTCGCCGTCGCCGGTTCGATCGCCAGGTTTAGCGCCGCTCAACCTGGGCTTAGGTATGGGGCGTTGTCGGCGGCCGCTGCCGGCTGCGAGCGTGGGGGGATCACCGTTCCGGTCCTCTTCGAAGGAGTTCTGACGTGCCCGTGTGTGAACAGGTGGCTTTCGCCGGCGGCAACGGCAAGCTCGCCGGGCGTCTGTTTCTGTCCGATTCAGGTTCTGACGCGACCGATCCCGTGGCAGCTGTCCTGGTCGCCGGGACCTGGACGTCGGTCAAGGAGCAGATGGCCGACCGCTACGCCGAGGAGCTGGCCCGGCGTGGCTTCGCGGCGCTGTCCTTCGACTTCACCGGATACGGCGAGTCCGAGGGCGTGCCGCGCGACTACGAGTCCGCGGCGCTGAAGATCCGCGACCTGCGAGGGGCGGCCGACTTCCTGGGCGGCCATCCTGCCGTCGCCGGCACGGGACTCGGCGTACTGGGCGTGTGCGCGGGGGCGATGTACGCGAGCGCATTCGCCGCCGAGGACTCCCGGGTACGGTCCCTCGCGCTGGTGGCGCCGTGGCTGCACGACCGCCGCATCTGCGACGAGAACTACGGCGGCCCGGAGGGCGTGGAGGCGAAGAAGGCCGCGGCGGCCGCGGCCCGGCACCAGTACGAGGAGACCGGGGAGGTCGCCTACGTTCCGGTGGTCAGCGGAAGTGACCCTGACGCGGCCATGCCCTTCGACATCGACTTCTATCTCAATCCCGGGCGCGGCGGGATCGAGCAGTGGCCCAAACGGTACGCCGTCATGGCCTGGACCGAGTGGCTGGACTTCGACGCCATTGCCCTCGCCCCGCGGCTCACGGCACCGACACTGCTGGTGCACAGCGAGGGCGCCGCGATCCCCGACGGCGCCCGCCGCTTCCACGCCGCCCTGGCAGGAGCCTCGGAGTTCCTGTGGACCGAGGGCGAACAGTTCGACTTCTACGACCAGCCGCGGCAGGTCGCGTTCGCCGCCGACGCGACCGCCGAACACTTCGCCCGCACGCTGTGAACACCACAACCCCCGCCACCACCGTCCGGAGGTCCCCCGGCATGCCCGAAACCGTCACCACCATCGAGGCCAAGTACGCGGTCGCCGAGACCTGTACCCGGATGGCTGTGCACGCCGACCGGCGCGAATGGCAGCAGCTGCGCGGGCTCTTCGCCGACAAGGTCCTGCTCGACTACACCAGCCTGGCCGGTGGCGAACCGGTCCGGCTCAACCCGCAGGAGATCGTCGACGCCTGGGCCGGCACGCTCGGTGCCTACGACGCCACCCAGCATCTCGTCGCCAACCATCTCGTCGACGTTGACGGCGACCGCGCCGTGTGCACGGCCTCCTTCCAGGCCACCCACCGCCTGGCCACCTCATACGGAGACCCGTTGTGGACGCTGGGGGGCGACTACCGGTGGCAGCTGGTCAGGACCGGTGACCGCTGGCTGATCGACACGGTGGTGATGACCGCGACGTGGGGCGACGGAAACCAGGCACCGCCCTCGCAGGTGGCCGGCTGATGCCGCACCGGGGGACGACATCCTCCGCATCGCCGCCCACCGAAGTCCGGGGAGGCTCTCCCGCCGTGCTCGGCGCGGCGCTGCTCGGCTTCTTCCTCATCTCGCTGGACGCACTGATCGTCACGGTCGCGCTGCCCGACATCGGCAGCAGCCTCGGCGTCGGCATGTCGGGGCTGCAGTGGGTGGTGGACGGCTACACGCTGATGTTCGCCTCGCTGATGCTTTCCGCGGGCGCGCTGTCCGACCGGATCGGCGCCAAGCGGGCGTTCGGCGGTGGTCTGGTGCTCTTCGCCCTGGCTTCGGCCGCGTGCGGGATCGCGCCCGGGCTCGGGGTGCTGGTGGCCGCCCGGCTGCTCCAGGGCGCGGCGGCCGCGGTGATGATGCCGGCGTCCCTGGCCCTGGTCCGACAGGGTTTCCCCGATCAGGCCGAGCGGGCGCGGGCCATCGCGATCTGGACCGTGGGCGGCGCGGTCGCGGTGGCCGTGGGGCCGGTGGTCGGCGGGGCACTCACCGCCTCGATCGGATGGCGATGGATCTTCTTCGTCAACCTGCCGGCCGGCGTGCTGGCCCTGGTCCTGCTCGCCCGGGTCCCGGCGTCACCGCGGCTTCCGGCCCGGCTCGACTGGATCGGCCAGGTGGCGGCGGTGCTGACGATGGGCGGGCTGACGTACGGCGTGATCGAGGGTGGCGCCGAGGGCTTCTCGCGTCCGGCAGCAGTGCTGTCGCTCATCGTGGCCGTGGTCGCGGCGACCTCCTTTCTCGCGGTGCAGGCCAGAGGTGCGCACCCGATGCTGCCGCTGCCGCTGTTCCGGAACCGGGTGGTGGCGGTGTCCCTGGTGGTGGGTTTCATGCTGAATGCCGCCTACTACGGCGGGGTGTTCAATTTCAGCCTGTATCTCCAGCAACAGCGGGGGCAGTCGGCCCTGCACGCAGGCATGATGTTCATCCCGATGACAGCGCTGGTCGCCGTGGCCAACCTGGCCTCGGCACGACTCGCCACCCGGTACGGCCCGCGGGTGCCGATGGTGGCAGGCCAACTCATCGGAGCCGCAGGCCTGCTGGCACTCCTCACCATCGGGACGCACACGAATGTCTGGGTGGTGGCAGGGCTGATGGTGCCGGTCGGTCTCGGTGGCGCGCTGGCGGTGCCGGCACTGACCGCGATGCTGCTCGACAGGGTGCCCGCCGACCGGGCGGGTGTCGCCGGGGCGGTCCTCAATACCGCCCGTCAGGTCGGCGGCGCGCTCGCCGTCGCGGTCTTCGGGGCGCTCCTGGCCGGCGCGGACTCCTTCCTCAGCGGGATGCACTGGAGCGTACTGATCGCTGCGGCCGGTCTGCTGACGACGGCCGGCGCGACGCTGACCCTCCCGGCAGCCGGGCGAACCAGCCGGACGGCCACGGCGTAGGAGCAGGTCAGTGCGGTGCGGGGGCGCAGTCGAGGATGGTGCGGATGACGGCCTGCAACCCGGCTGATCTGGTCTCGTCGCGCCACATCAACGCGTACTCGACGGGACCCGCGTCAACGAACGGCACGTAGGCGATGCCGGGCCGGGCGTGGTACGTCCCGGCTCTGGCCGCCGCCACAGTGGCCCCCTTGCCCGCGCCCACGAGCGACAGCACGCCTTCCCAGCCGCGCGCCGTCGGGCCCTGCACGACGCGTCGGCCGCTGGGCGTCCGGCAGGGGTAGAACTCCTGGCGCCACGCCTGTGACACCCCCGCGGCCGTGACCAGGGGCAGCAGAGCAAGATCTTCAAGCGACGCCGTCTCCCGCTTCGCCAGACGATGGGCGGTGGACACCACCAGGGCCCGGCGCTCGGAAAGCAACACCGGACCGACGACGACGTCGGGCTCCTCGACGGGGGGTTCGGCGATCAGCAGATCCACCTGTTTCTCCCGCAGCGCCGCTACGGCGTCGTTGTAGGTCATGTTCGACAACTCGACCGCGCAGCGCGGGTAACGGGAGGCGAAGACGTCCCCGGCGTGTACGAGGAGCTCCCCGGTCCACGGAGCGGTGAAGCCGATACCCAGCACGCCGCTGACCTGCGCGCAGGCGTCCCGGGCATTCGCCACGGCTCGCTGGATCTGCTCGTGCGCGGGCAGCAGATCGTCACGGAGCTGACGGCCGACAGCGGTGAGGGCGACACGGCGGCTGCTGCGCTCGAACAACGCGCCACCGATCTGCCGCTCAAGCGCCTTGATCGTCTGGCTGACCCGGCCGGGGGAGACCCGCAACCGCTCGGCGGTCCGCGCGAAATGCAGTTCGTCCGCCAGCGTGAGGAAGGTCTCGATCTCGTAGCGCTCCACCAGGCTCCCCGTTCGAAACGCAGCGTTTCCTCTCGCACCCTGCCGGTTCAGGCCGATAACTCGATGAACAGTTGATCTTCCCGGCGACACGGGTCCAGCCCCGCCCACAGGGCGGCCGCGGTGTACGTCAGGCCCGCGGCCGCCCTTCCGCTGCCGGTCGCAGGGCATCCACCACGAGGTCCAGCAGCCGTCCCGCCAGCTCCGGGCTGTTGACGGCAGTCGTGGACAGGAACACCCCGAGGAGCATCATCGTGACCTCGTCCGGCTCGACGTCCGCCCGCAGCGATCCGGCCTGCGCCCCGGCGTCGAGGATCACCGCGATTGCGGCGGTGAGCCGCTCCCGGGTGGCCGGTGTCGCGATGGTGCCGGCGGCCCAGCCGGCGCGGAGGGTGTCGGAGATACCGCGTTTGGCCGCGAAGAACGCCGCGTAGCGGTCCATCCACGCACGCAGCGCCGCCTCGGGCGGCAGCGTGGAGAGCAGGGCGGGGGCGCTGGTGACGACGGCGTCGAGTTCGGCCGCGTAGATGGCCTCGACGAGCGCTTCGCGGGTGGGGAAGTGGCGGTAGAGCGTGCCGATCCCGACGCCGGCCTCGCGGGCGATGGCGTCGAGGGGCGCCTTGCCGCCGGTCGCGGCGAAGGCGTCGCGGGCGACTTCGAGCAGCCGCTCACGATTGCGCCGGGCATCCGCGCGGCCCGGGCGCCCGGTCGCTTTCGCTGATCCGTCGGGGACTGGCGAGTCTGACGCGGTCAAAGCGGAGGCCCTCCGTTTAGTGTTACGGTCGTGAGTAACGGAGTCTCTCCGTTTACCTCCATCGTCTCATGAGAGCGAGACCGCCATGACGTCCACCGCTCGATCTCCCCAGCTCACCGCCACCGGAGCGGCACGGGCCGGCGGAGCCGGTGCGCTCGCGGGCCGCACCGTCTCCCGCATCGGCTACGGCGCCATGCAGCTGCGGCGGCTGGATCGCGAGGCCGCGATCGCGCTGCTGCGCCGCGCCGTCGAACTCGGCATGGATCACGTCGACACCGCCCAGTTCTACGGCGACGGCTTCGTCAACGAGGTGATCGCGGCGGCGTTCCGCCCCGAGGACGACGTCCTGGTCGTCAGCAAGGTGGGCGCCGAACCCGCCAAGGGCGGTCCCGTCCCGCTGCGCCTCGCCCAGCGGCCCGAACAGCTGCGAGCAGGAGTGGAGGACAACCTCAAGAGCCTCGGACTCGACCGGATCCCGCTCGTCAACCTGCGCCGCGCCGACCACGGTCCCGGGCTGCGGCCCGAGGGCGACCAGATCGTCGACCTCGACGACCAGCTCGCCGTCATGGCCGACCTGCGGGACGAGGGAAAGATCGGCGCCATCGGTCTCAGCAGCGTCTCCGTCGACGTACTGCGCCGGTCCCTCGCCGTGGGCATCGCCTGCGTACAGAACGCCTACAGCCTGGTGTCGCGCGAGGACGAGGACATGCTGCGGCTCTGCCTCGCCGAGGGGATCGCCTGGGTGCCGTACTTCCCGCTCGGCGGTGCCTATGCGGGCCTGCCGAAGGTCACCGAGGAGCCCGCCGTCGCCACCGCCGCGCAGGCACTGGGCGCCGCCCCCGCCCAGATCGGCCTGGCCTGGCTGCTCCAGCACGCCCCGAACACGCTCCTCATCCCCGGCACCGCCGACCCCGAGCACCTGCGGGCGAACACCGAAGCGGGAGCGATCACCCTCGACGCGGCCACTCTCGCCGCACTCGACGCCGTCCCCACGCGCTCAGGCGACATCGAGGTCGCGTAGTCCCCTTCACCCGCGCCACCACACAGAGAGGACCTCCTTGACGCTGAACGCCGCCGAGCGGCTCCGTACGGGCGAGGAGTTCGCCCGGAACCTCGCACTGACCGGGCTCGCGCCCCACGACGTCGCCGCCGACCTGGCCTTCACGCCCGTGCGGCTGCGGCAGACGCTCGACGTGGACTCCGCATCCGACCCCGTCGACGTGTGGCAGCTGCGCGACTGTCTTCAGCAGGCGGTCCTGGACGCCGGGGGCACGCCCGTCCCCTATTCCGTGCTCAGTGACCGCTCCCGGCTCAAGGCGCGCCTCTGGTTCCGACTGCGCGGCGCCCCACGGCACGCCTTCGTGAGGCCATGAACCGGCCCGCGACCGCCGTGCGAGGTGACGGCGGCATCTTCCGGTCCGCATGATGGCCGCATGGCGCAACTCCACGACATCGTCATCGACTGCGGCCACCCTGCCGCCGTCGCCCGCTTCTGGGCGGCCGCACTGGACGGATACGCCATCGCCCCGTACGACGACGCGGAACTCGCACGCCTACGCGCGCAGGGGGTCTTCGGTCCGGAGGACGATCCAACCGTTCTCATCGAGCCAAAGGACGGTGGCCCCCGGGTCTGGTGCCAGCTGGTGCCGGAACGCAAGCGTGCGAAGAACCGCCTGCACCTGGACCTGCGTTCCGCCGACATGGCGGCCGAGGTCAGCAGGCTCGTCGCGATCGGCGCCGTGGTCCTGGCCCGCCATGCGGAGCACTGCGTCCTGGCGGACCCCGAGGGGAACGAGTTCTGCCTCATTCCGCACCGGTGAGGGATGCCCGTGGCCGCTGACCACGGGTGGGATGATCGACGAGGTGGTTGCGTGGCCCGCGGGCCGATGGCATCACCTCATCAAGGCTGACGTTCTACATTGGCCGTCGATCGAAGGAGGCGGCACATGGCCGACGTCATGGAGCTGATCTGTTACCCCATCAAGGGATGCGCCGGTACGTCGATGAGCGATGCGCTCCTCACACCGGCGGGCCTCGCGCACGACCGAAGCTTCATGGTCATCAGCGAGGACGGGATCTTCCGCACCCAGCGCCGCCACCCCCGCCTCGCCCTGATCCGGCCCGCCATCAGCGCCGACGGCACTCGGCTGGAGCTCAACTCGGCCGAAGAAGCCGGCCGTTACGGCACGGTGCGCCTCGACGTGACCACGTCCGCACCGCGCCGCGACGTCGAACTGTTCGGCACCGCCTTCCAGGGGATCGACCAGGGGGACGACGCCGCCGCCTGGCTCTCGGAGGTCCTCGGCGCGCCCAGCCGTCTGGTCCGCGTCCCGCCGGAGCACGACCGGGTCACCGACGGGCTGACCCCTGGCACCTCCGGCTATGCCGACAGCAACGCCGTGCACCTGCTGTCCCGCGCCTCCCTCACCCTCCTCAACCAGCGGATGGCCGAGCGTGGCGCCCCGCCCCTGTCGATGAACCGCTTCCGTCCGAACATCGTCGTCGACACCCGCCACGGCCACGGTCATGACAGCGACGGCGGAGACTGGGCGGCCGCACCGCACGCCGAGGACCGCGCACGCCGTATGACCATCGGCGGGACCCGGCTGGGCTATGCCAAGCTCGCGGTGCGCTGTGCGGTCACTCTGGTCGAGCAGGAGGCCGGGGCGCGGCAGGGGCCGGAACCCCTGCGCACGCTCGCGGACTACCGCCGGGCGGCGAGCGGGGGCGTGGTGTTCGGCGCGAAGTTCGCCGTGCTGCGGACGGGGAAGCTGTCGGTCGGCGACGAGGTGGCCGTCCAGGAGTGGGGCGACGCCGAACTCTGACAGCACGGCGAGCGAGCTCCTTCAGGCGCAGGCCGTGTTCACAGCATGGCGGTGCGGGAGCTGCGCGTGTTGGTGACCGTCACGGTCGCGGTGTCCGAGCGGTAGCGGTCCTCGGACCATTCGACGGGAGTGCCCTGGGAGTCCGTCGTGAGGCGCCGCTCCCTGAGCAGCGGGAAGCCCTCGGGGACGTCCAGCAACTCCGCGTCAAGGGTGTTGGCGGGGACGGCATCGAACGTGTGCCGGGCCGAGTGCAGATCCACGCCCTGCTCGGTGAGCAGGGCGTAGATGGAACCGGCGTCCAGGTCCGCGGAGATCAACGGGCGGCCCACCGACTCGACGTACGTCATGCGTTCCAGCATGGCCGGGCGTCCGTCGAGCAGACGCAGCCTGACGAGCTGGACCGCGAGGTCGTCCGGATTGATCTGGAGAGCCGCGGCGATCTCCGGTTCGGGGCGGCGCAGCGCGATCTCCTGAAGTCTCTGGCCGGGGGAGTAGCCGGTCAGTTCCGCACGGCGGGTGAAGGACAGGAACGACTCGAACGGCTGGGTGGGAACGGTGTCCAGCACCACGGCCCGCTTGCCCTGCCCGCCGCCGATGACCCCCTCGTCGCGCAAGGCCGCGAGGGCCTGCCTGACCGGTCCTCGTGACGCCGAGAACTCCTCGCAGAGCTGGGACTCGGACGGCAGCGACCCACCGACCGCGAGGTTCCCGGAACGAATCCGCTGGCGGAGTTCGGCTGCGATCGTCCGGTGCAGAGGGGTGGCCATGCACTTGACCCTACAGGTCGCGGTCCTGTACCTCCGGCCCCGCCTCGGCCGGTGGTGCGGGCGCTCGGGCGCCCGGGGTGACCGCTGTCGATCCGTCACGGGCCCGGCGGGCGGGCGCCTCGCAGTTCGGGGCCGCCCGGGTGCACAACTACCGCCTCGCCAACCCCCCGTTCACCCTCGCACCGCTCCCCGCCCATCACGGAACGCGTGCTCCCGGGCGCGGGTGAACAGGGCGCGGCGCGTCGACGGGCCCATGAACTCCGAATGACTTGTCGATACAAGCTATTGCCCCTTGTTGCTCACTCTGCCAGCGTCTGCGGCACAGGCGCCGAAACGGGCGCCCACCCCTCGGTCCCGCATCCGCGCAGGGCGGATACGGGGCGCCTGCTTTCCGAAGGAGACACACATGCCGGACAACGGTCTGGACAGACGGAAGATACTGACGGGCGGTGTCGCCGCGGCTCTCACGGTCGGGGTCGCCGGACCGGCATCCGCCGCGGGCGCCGCGCCGCGCGCAGCCGACGAACCCGCTCCGCTGCGTGCCGCCGTCCTGGAGTACGAAGACCCCTGGACCAAGGCCCTGGGACTGGCGGAACTCCTGCGGACCGCGGGCTTCGAGGTCGTGCCGCTCGACCTGACGCTCCCGGCCGACGAGCAGCCGCGGCCCGTCGACCTGATCGCGTTCGGCACCTTCACGAACAACAGCGACGACTACCTCGACTACGTCGCCGAACAGGCCGACTCCCTGCGCCGGTTCGTCGCCGGCCACCGGGTGGTGCTGGACCTGGCGCAGTCCGACCAGTACGGCGCCGCAGTCGCCTATCTGCCCAGTGGTGTGTCGGCCGTGCGCACCGACGCCGACTACGACACGATCCACCCGGTCGACGCCGGCCACCCGCTCGTCAAGGGGCTGCGCGTCAGCAACGGCCGGCTGTTCACCGGCCGGAACGCCAGTCCCCGGGTCAGCTACGAGACGGTCCAGCGGTGGAGTTCGATGCGGGTCCTGATGGCCTGTTCCGCCTCCGGGTTCCCGCCCGCCCTGCTGGAGGGCCAGTTCGGGGCGGGCCGGTTCCTCGTGACCAGCCTGACCGTGGACAAGATCCGCAACAGTGCGGGCGCGGTGGTGCAGCCGCCCGACGCGGTGGCGGACAGCGAGGCGTTCTTCACCGCGCTGGCCGGCTACGTCGCGTCGGTGCGCACCGGCTCGGCGCCCGCCGTGGTGCCGACGCCGATGCCGCCCGAGCAGCCCGTCGGGCCGATGGTGGGACACACCGAACCCGGCAACGCCCGTATCTGGGCCCGCCCCGGCCTCGACCCCTCCCTCTACTCCCGCTGGAACTGCGCCTACCGGCAGCTGGGAGGGAAGGGGAACAGGGCCTGGCGCACCGTCACCACCGCTGTCGACCCCGGCAACGACAACACGCTGATCGCCCAACTGCGGGGGCTGGCACCGGACACGGCGTACGAGTTCACCCTCACCCCGGTCAGGGAAGCGGCCGGGTTCACGCCGATGACCGGCTCCTTCACCACCGCGCCCGACCCGGACAGGCCCTCCGTGGTCACCATGGGCATGGGTTCGTGCGGCCCGTCGGTCCCCGACCACGTATGGACGGCGATCATGGACGAGGGCTGCGACAGCTTCGTCATGCTCGGCGACACCCCGTACGTCGACAGCTCCGACCTGGAGGTGGCCCGCCGGAAGCACCGCACGTTCCTGGTGCAGCCGGAGATCTCCCGGCTGGTGTCCTCCATGCCGGTCTGGGCCACCTGGGACGACCACGACTTCGGCGGCAACGACTTCCACGGTGACTACAAGAGCAAGCGCCAGAACCGCACCGCCTTCGTCAACTACCGCGCCAACCCCTCCTTCGGGCAGACGGCCGACGGGAAGATCCTCACGCAGCGAACGGACGGCGAGGGTGTCTATACATCCTTCCGCCGGGGCCCGATCGAGGTCTTCCTGCTGGACCCGCGCTGGTTCAGCCGTACCGCACCGAGCTGGGCCGACAGCACCCAGGTGACCTGTCTGGGCACGGTGCAGTGGGACTGGCTCCGCGAGCGGCTGAGCCGGAGCACGGCCCCCTTCAAGGCCATCGCCACCGGCATGATCTGGGACGACAAGCAGAACGCCGAGAAGGACGACTGGGCCACCTACTCCTACGAGCGGGACGCGATCTACGACTTCATCGCCGCGGAGAAGATCCCGGGCTGCTTCCTGATCGGCGGCGACATCCACGTCTCCCGCGCCCTGAGCTACGGCCCCCGGGTCGGCTACGACCTGTGGCAGTTCATCGTCAGCCCCCTGCACGACAGCACCATCCCGAGCCTCAACGTGCCCAGCCCCTACCTGGTGCACAGCGCCGTCGAGCCGCACGTCTTCCTCAAGCTGGTCGCCGACACGACGCTCGACATGCCGACCCTCACGGCCACCTGGATCAACCGCGACGCCGAGCGCCTCTTCGAGGTGACCCGCACCGCGGCCGAACTCGGTCACACCTCCTACCCGAGGCGTCCCGGACACGCCCACCACGGCCGGGACGAGAAGCACCCCGGCGACGGACGCGGACACGGCCACCGCTGAGCCGAGGCCCCGTCCCTCCCGGCCCTCGGCCGCGAGGCCGGGCGACTCACTGCCGACTCACAGATGAACAGTTGGCAACCTGTCGATACAAGTGTTGACCGGGGTGGCTGTGCCTGAAACGTTGGCCACAGCCGCCCCGGCGAGCGACTCCCCCCACCCCGCGCACCTCCCGTTTCCTTCCCCCGTGCTGTCCTCGAACCCGGAGTTCACCGTGTCCGTCCGCCCTGTCATCCTCGCCACCTCGCTCGCCGTGGTCGCCGCGCTGTCCCTGACCGCCTGCGGCGGCAGTTCGGACGCCGCCGAGTCCGCCACCTGCCCCGGCGGAAAGATCCGCTTCGGTGTGGAGCCCTTCGAGGACCCCGCCAAGCTCACCCCGGCCGCCAAGGTCCTCGCCGACGCCCTCGGTGAAAGCCTCGACTGCGAGGTGGAGCTGACGATCACCGAGGACTACTCGGCCGAGGTCCTCGCCATGGAGAACGGCAAGCTCGACATCGCCATGTTCGGTCCTCTCGGCTACGTCTTCGCCAGCGGACGTGCCAAGGCGGAGGCAGTCGCCTCGTTCGGTGACGGCAAGGGAAAGGTGTCCAGCTACACCGCCGGCATCTGGGTCCCGAAGGACTCCGCCGTCAAGTCGGTCGCGGATCTCAAGGGCCACTCCCTCGCACTGGCCTCCGTCGGATCGACGTCGGGTGACGCCCTGCCGCGCCAGGCCATGCTCGACGCGGGCCTGAAGAAGGACGACGTCAAGGTCAACTACGCCGGAGGCCACCCGGAAGCGCTGCTGGCCCTCGCCAAGGGCACGGTCGACGCCGCCGAGATCAACTCCCAGCAGCTGGCGAGCGCCACCGCCGCCGGCACGTTCGAGCCGTCCGGGTTCCGGAAGGTGTGGGGCTCCGACCCGATCCCGAACGACCCGATCACCGTCCGCGGCAACCTGGACGCCGAGTTCAAGAAGGCCGTCACCGACGCCCTGCTGAAGCTGCCGCCGGACAAGGTCGGCAGGATCGGCGCCCTCCTCGACGTCGACCCGCCGGCGCCGCTGATCGCCGTGGACAAGTCCACGTACCAGCCGCTGTTCGACCTGGCCGCCGCCCTGAACCTGACCGAGAAGGACGTCTGATGCTCGCCCTGTCCGGGATCACCGTGCGGTACGGGGAGCGGCAGGTGCTGCACGGGGTGGACGTCGACGTCGCCCGGGGCGAGCTGCTCGCCGTACTCGGGGCCAACGGCTCCGGCAAGTCGACCCTGCTACGAGCCGCTGCCGGGCTGGAACCCATGACGGCGGGGACCGTGAGCATCGACGGGAAGCCGTCCGCGCCGCTGGACACCGCCGTGGTCTTCCAGCATATCCACCTCGTGCGCCGGCGGACCGTACTGGAGAACGTGTGCGCCGGCGCCCTGGGCCGGCTCCCGCTGCGGCACTCGCTCGTTCCCGCGCTGTTCCCGCGCGCGCTGCGGGAGGAGGCGATGGCCTGCCTGGACCGGGTGGGTCTCGCCGACCGGGCGCACGACCGCGCGGGCCGCCTCTCCGGCGGCCAGCAGCAGCGCGTCGCCGTGGCCCGTGCCCTGTGCCAGCGCCCCCGCGTCCTGCTGGCCGACGAACCGGTGTCCGCACTGGACCCGGCCGCGTCCGAGCAGGTACTCGCGCTGCTGGCCGAACTCGCCCACGACGCGGGCCTGGCCGTACTCGCCGTCCTGCACCAGCCCTCGCTCGCCGCCCGCCACGCCGACCGCATGGTCGGCCTGCGAAACGGCCGGGTGATCCTCAACGGGCCACCCGGCCAGAACGTCGACGCCCTCTACCGGGCCGCGGTCGTGGAGGCCGTTTCATGACCGACCTCAACGGGGTACGAACGCTGCCCGTCCCCCCGAAGCCGGCCCGGCCCCGGACCGCGGCCGTGGGAGCCGTGGTCACCGCCGCGGTCGTCACCGCCCATGTCGTCGCGTGGAACACCACCGACATGTCCTTCGGCGCACTGGCCGAGGGCTGGGGCGGCATCGTGGACTTCCTGGGCGACGCGATCCCGCCCGATCTGAGCTGGGCCGTCCTGGGGCCCAGTCTCGACGGTGCTCTGGTCACCCTGTGGATCGGGTTGCTCGGCACGACGTTGTCCGTGCCGTTCTCGCTGCTCCTGGCACTGCTCGCGGCACGCGGCACCGCCCCGTCGACGACGGTCTACCAGGCGGCGCGCTCACTGCTGTCGTTCCTGCGCGCCGTACCCGACGTCGTCTTCGCCCTGATCTTCGTCACCGCTGTCGGACTCGGTCCCTTCCCCGGCGTGCTCGCGCTGCTCCTCCACAACGTCGGTGTGATGGGGAAGCTGTGGGCGGAGGCGCTGGAGGACGCCGACCCCGGCCCGGTGCAGGCCCTGCGCTCGGCGGGGGCGGGCAGGATCCAGATCGCGGCGCACGCCCTGCTGCCGACCGTGACACCCCAGCTCATCGGACTGCTGCTGTACCGGCTGGACGTCAACGTGCGTGCCTCGCTGGTGCTGGGACTCGTCGGCGCGGGAGGCATCGGCTTCCTGATCAACCAGTCCATCAAGCTGTTCCAGTTCGACGAGATGCTGACGCACATCCTGGTCGTGCTCGTCCTGATCGTCGCCGTGGACCGGCTGTCGGCATGGGTCCGGCAGCGCCTGGCCTGACCGTGTGCGGCATCGATGCCGGGCGGGCCGTGGGTCCGGGCTATGGGGGCGATAGCCGAAAGACGTGTTCCTCGTGGCCGCTCCTGCCAGCACGCTCATGGGGCAGCAGGATTTCGGCCACGTCACATCCAGCAGGGAGCCCCTCGTGACCTCAGGGACGTTCAGTGTCAACGGCAGGACCTACTCGATGCCCCGCGGGCCGGTGGTGGTCATCTGCATCGACGGCAGTGAGCCCGACTACCACATCGAGGCGATGGCGGCCGGGCGCATGCCCTGGCTCAGCAAGGTGCTGGAGGGAGAGGGCACGTCCTGGCCCGCCCACTGCGCGATGCCGGCCCTGACCAATCCGAACAACGTGTCCATCGCCACCGGCCGCCCGCCGGCCGTGCACGGGATCAGCGGCAACTACCTCTTCGACACCGAGCTCGGTGAGGAGGTGCTGATGAACGACAAGCGGTTCCTGCGCGTCCCCACCGTCTTCGGTGCGGCGAACGAGGCCGGCCTCGACGTGGTCGTCGTGACCGCCAAGGACAAGCTCCGCAGGCTGCTCGGCGCCGGACTCGTCGAGGAGGGGCCCTCGCTCGACGGTTCCGGCGAGTTCGTCGCACCGTCCCGGCGCGGCATCTGCTTCTCGGCGGAGAAGGCCGACCGCGCCACCGTCGAGGACAACGGCATCGGCGACGTACTGGAGTTCGTCGGAAGGCCATTGCCGAGTGTCTACTCCGCGGACCTCAGCGAGTTCGCCCTCGCCGCTGGCGTCAGGATCCTGGAGACCCGCGGCGCCGACCTGATGTACCTGTCGCTGACGGACTACATCCAGCACAAGCACGCGCCCGGCACCGAAGCGGCCAACGACCTGTACGAGAAGATCGACCACTACGCCGGCCGGCTGGCCGGACTCGGCGCGACCGTCGTCCTGACGGCCGATCACGGCATGAGCGCCAAGACGGACGACACCGGCGCGGCCCGGGTGATCTGCGTCGAGGAGGAGGTCCGCAGGATCCTCGGAATCGCCGAGGACGCCGAGGCGGAGGGCCTGCGGGTCATCCTCCCGATCACCGACCCCTACACGGTGCACCACGGCGCACTCGGCTCCTTCGCGAGCGTGTACCTGCCGCCGGGAGCCGACCGGGCCGCCACCGTCGAAGCGCTGCGGGCCATCGGGGGAGTGCAGGAGGTGCACGGCCGTGAGGAGGCCGCCGCGCGCTACGCCCTGCCCGCCGACCGCATCGGCGACATCGTGGTCCTCGCGGAGGCCGGCACCGCGCTCGGCCGGTTCGCCGCCTGGCACGACCTCAGCGGGCTCGACGCGCCGCTGCGCTCGCACGGAGCCCTGGGCGAGCTGCAGATCCCGTTCCTGATCAACCGTCGGCCGGCGCGGCCGGAGCTGCTGGACAAACCGTTCGGCGCTCCCGCCCGCATCCACAACTACGACGCCCTCTGGGTCGCCACCACGCTGGTCGCCGAGCAGGAGAGCGCGTCCGCCCGGACCACCTGATGAGACGTGGTCGCCTCGGGGGAATCCGGCCGCTCCGGAGCTGCCCCGCGAGGCCGGCCACGCCCCGGCGGCCACCACCGCCTCACACACCGGCCCCTTCCCCGCGGCCGGACACACGGCACCTTCCCCGGATCGGTTGGGAAACCATGTCGAACGCCGAGAACGTGATGGCCGGGAGCCGCACTCCCGAACCCCTGAAGGAGCACGCGTACACCCGGCTCAAGTGGCGCATGCTGCTGTCGGCCATGTTCTGCTACTTCTTCTTCTACACCGGCAGGCAGACCTTCGGATTCGCCATCCCCGGCATCGAGGAGGACCTCGGCCTGAGCAAGGCCACGCTGGGTGCCATCAGCGGCATCCTGCTCTGGTCCTACGCCGCCGGACAGATGATCAACGGCAATCTGGCCGACAAGTGGGGCGGCCGGCGCATGATGGCGGCCGGCGCGGTCCTGTCCACGGTCCTCAACTGGGGCACCAGCTTCTCCGTCGGGGTGAAGTCCCTGGGCGTCCTGTGGGGCGCGAACGGCTTCGCGCAGTCGCTCGGCTGGCCCTCCGGCGGGCGGGTCATCTCCAACTGGTGGGCCCCGCACGAGCGCGGCAAGAGCTTCGGCTTCTACACCTTCGCCGCCGGCATGGCGTCCGTCCTGGCCTTCGTCACCTCCACGATCGTCGTGGACACGCTCGACCTCGACTGGCAGTGGATCTTCCGGGTGCCGGTGCTGCTGATGCTGGTGGGCGGCATCACCTTCTACCTGGTCGCCAGGGACAGTCCCGCGCAGGCCGGTGTCACCCCGCCGGCCGGGTCGGCCGACGCCATCGAGGCGGACGAGGCCGCGCAGGAAGCCGGCGCATCGGCCGGTGAGACGTCCTTCCAGCGGTACGCGGCCGTGCTGCGCAACCCGAGGATCTGGTCGACCGGCATCGCCATCGGCTTCCAGAACATGGCCCGCTACGGTCTGTTGATCTGGGTCCCCGTTTACTTCCTCGGCGACAACTGGGAGGACGGGGGCAGCAGCATCAGCCCTCTGTGGATCTCGGTCGCCCTTCCGGTGGGCATGGCTGCGGGCGCCCTCGTCAACGGCCAGATATCGGACCGGCTGTTCGGGTCCCGGCGTGACCGACCCATCATCCTATTCATGGTTCTGGGCGCGCTGATGGCACTCACGATGTACGTGGCGCCCCTAAACGTGACGACCGGGATCATCGTCCTCTTCCTCACCGGATTCTTCGTCTACGGCCCCCAGTCGTCCTTCTGGGCGCTGTGCCCCGACATCGCGGGCAGGCGGATGGCCGGCACGGCGACGGGGGTGGTCAATTGCTTCGCCTACGTCTTCGCGGGGGCCGCCGAACCCATGGTCGGCGCCCTGATGGACAGCACCGGCAACACCAGCCTCATCTTCCCCATCGTGGCCGCGGCCTGCGGGTGCAGCGCCCTGGTCGCCCTCACGATCCGACGTTAGGCGGACAGAAACATGACCGAACTCAGCAGCGGCCCGACCGGAGTCCGTGAGCGCACAGGCGCGACAGCGTCCGTGTGGAGGGGGCCGGGCAGCGGATTCACCGTGGAGAGCCAGCCGATGCCGAGGCTCGCGGCCGGTGAAGTGCTGGTGCGGGTGGAACTCGCCACGCTCTGCGGCAGCGATCTGCACACCATCGCGGGTGACCGGCCCACCCCGTTGCCCACCGTGCTGGGCCATGAGGCGGTCGGCGTGGTGGAGGCCGTCGGCGGCACCCCGGTCGCATCCGACGGACGGCCCGTGGTTCCCGGACAGCGCATCACCTGGACCATCGGCACATCGTGCGGCCGCTGCCGGCGCTGCCTGCGCGGAGTACCGCAGAAGTGCGAGAGCGTCCGCAAGTACGGGCACGAGGCCATGACGGACCGGTGGCGGCTCAACGGCGGGCTCGCCACCCACTGCCACCTCGTCGCGGGCACGGGGTTCGTGACCGTCCCCGACTCGCTCCCGTCCTCGGTGGCGGCGCCGGCCAACTGCGCGACCGCCACGGTCGCGTGCGCCGCACGGCGTGCGGGTCTCGCGCCGGGGGACACCGTGGTGGTGACCGGCTGCGGCATGCTCGGACTCACCGCCGTGTCGTACGCGCGAGACCTCGGCGCCGAACACGTCATCGCCTGCGACGTGGATCCCGCCCGCCGTGACCTCGCGCTGAGGTTCGGCGCCACGGTGGCCTGTCCGCCCGGCGCGCTGGAGGAGGCGGCGAAGGACCTCGGCGCCGATGTGGTCCTGGAACTCTCCGGCAACAGCGGCGCGGTCGAGTCGGCACTGCGCGTCGTGGGACTCGACGGGTGCGTGGCCCTGGTCGGCTCGGTGTCACCCGGCCCCGATGTGACCTTCGCACCCGACGCCGTCGTGCGTAACCTCACGCGTGTCGTCGGCAGCCACAACTACACCGTCGAGGACCTGGCCGAGGCCGTCGCCTTCCTCGTACGCACGCCGCACCGGAACCTGTTCGCGGACCTGGTGCCGGAGCCGTACGCCCTGCGGGACATCGACGCCGCCGTCGCGGCCGCGCGATCGGGGGCCGCGCCCCGTATCGCCGTGCACATGAACTGACGACCGCTCTCCGCGACCACTTTCCGCGTCCACGCTCTGCGACCACTCTTTGCGACCACCGAGGAGTCCCCCATGGCACAGCCGAGCCCCGACCACCTGCTCAACCACATCGACGGGCGCTGGGTACCGCCCCTGACCGGAGCGGTGCGCGCGAACATCAACCCGGCCGACACCGACGACGTCGTGGGACAGTTCGCGGAGTCCGGCGCGCAGGACGTCACCGCCGCCGTCGACGCGGCGTCCACCGCGCAGCGGGAGTGGGACGCGATCGGTCCCATCGAGCGGGCCACGGTCCTGTCGGCGGCGGCACGGCTGATCGGCGAGCGAGGCGGCGAGTTCGCCGCGGCGATCACCCGTGAGCAGGGCAAGCGGCTCTCCGAGAGCGGAGGCGAGGTGGCCCGTGCCCTGGCGATCCTCGACTTCACCATCGGGGAGGCCCGCCGTATCAACGGGGTGACCACCCCCGCGGAGGAGCCGCGCACGATCGCGATGACCTTCCGGCGGCCGCTCGGTGTCGTGGGCCTGATCACTCCCTGGAACTTTCCGGTGGCCATACCCATGTGGAAGGTCGCTCCCGCGCTGGTGGCGGGCTGCACGGCGGTGCTCAAGCCGTCGCCGCTGACTCCGTGGACATCGGCGCTGCTGGTGCAGGCGTTCACCGACGCGGGTGTTCCCCCGGGCGTTCTCAACCTGGTCCAGGGGGACCGCGCGCCGGGCGAGGCGCTGGTGGCCGACGAGCGGGTGGCGGGCATCTCGTTCACCGGTTCGCTTCCGGTGGGGCGGGCGATCAACAGGGCGGGCGCCGGCCGGCTGATGCGGACGCAACTCGAACTGGGCGGGAAGAACGCCCTCATCGTGCTCGCGGACGCCGACCTCGACGCGGCCGTCGACGCGATCGTCCACGGTGCCTTCGGGCAGAGCGGACAGCGGTGCAGCGCCACCAGCCGGGTCGTGGTGGACCGATCGGTACGGGAGGCGTTGCTGGAGCGGCTGATCCCGCGGGTCGCGGCGATGCGTGTCGGCCGCGGCGACCGGGACGGGGCGGACATCGGCCCGGTGGTCAACGAGGAACGGCTGCGGGCCTGCCTGGCGGCGGTGGAGGGGGCGACGGCCGCGGGCGCGACCGCGGTCTGCGGTGGCCGTGAGGCCAAGGCGGACAGTCCGGGATACTTCGTCGAGCCGACCGTGCTGACCGGTGTGGCCCGGGAGAGCAGGATCGCGCAGGAAGAGGTCTTCGGGCCCGTGCTGTCGGTCATCGACTGCGAGGGCTACGAGGACGCCATGAGCATCTCGAACTCGGTGAAGTACGGGATGTCCGGCACGATCTTCACGCAGAATCCGGGCCACATGTTCCAGGCGCTGCAGGACTTCCAGGCGGGCATGCTCCATGTGAACCGGCCGGGAGTGGGCGCGTACTCCCATCTGCCGCACATGGGCGCGAAGGCGTCACAGCTCGGCGCCCCCGAGTGCTCGCCCGACGTGTGGGACTTCTACACCGACCTGCGGTCCGCCTGCATCAAGTACTGACAGCATGTCAGGCAGGCCACTCGGCTACGGCCCGGACCAGGTCGGCGAACGCCTGCTCCGGCGGTGTGAGTACGCGGTCGCTCCGGCGGACCAGGGACACGGTCCGCTTCGGCGGTGCGGGGCTGACCGTCAGGTCGGCGAGCATCCCGGCGGCGATCTCGTAGCGCGCCACGTGCTCGGAGAGCAGGGCCACCCCGAGCCCCTCGCACACCGCCTGCTTGAGGGTGCCCGGTCCCCACATGTCCCACTGCTCGGCGTCGTCGAGTCCCCAGGCGCGCAAGGTCTCCTCCTGGAGGTGCCGGGTGGCCGAGCCCGCCTCGCGCATGAGGAAGCGCTGGTTCCGGAGATCCGGGGGAGTCAGCGCACGGCCGGCGAGCGGCGTCTGCGGCTCGGCCACCAGCACCATGGCCTCCTCGAACATGCCCTGGGAGACCAGCTGTTCATCGCGGGGCGTGCCGGCGCACAGTCCCAGGGCGACCTCCCCGCGCAGCAGCCACGACTCGACCGCGTCCTCGTTGCCCACGCGGATCTCACACCTCACCTTGGGAGCCCGTGTGGAGAAGTCCGCGACAAGACGCGGCAGGAGGTACGTGCCGAGGGTGGTCGTCCCCGCGAGGACCAGCCGGCCACCCCCGAGCCCGCGGAAGCCGGCGACCGTCCGCTCCAGGGAGTCCATGACCGCGAACACCTGGCGTGCGTGCTCGGCGACCACCTCACCGGCGGGCGTGGGGCGCGCACCGGCGCTCGTGCGGTGGACCAGCTGGATCCCGCAGGAGTTCTCCAGATTGCGGATGTGGTTGGAGACCGAGGGCTGGCTCATGAACAGCGATTTCGCGGCTCCTGAGAACCCCTGGTGCTCCAGCACCCTCAGCAGGACTTCCAACTGATTGAGCGTCACCATGCGGCGGATCTCCCGACGGACAAGCCATGGCATGCGCATGGCTATCGCACACGTTGTGGACCGGCCGACCCACTCATCGATCTTCATCCATCAGCGGAGGAAAACCCATGCCCCAGGACGGAATTGCCCGGCGCGCGGTGCTCGCGGCAGGGGCGGCCACAGTCGCGGCCGCCACCACGACACTCGCTCAAGCGCCCGCGGCCCACGCCGCCCCGGCCCTGCCGAACGGCATCAGCAAGGACAAGGTCCTCATCGTCGGAATGGACGGCCTGCGGCACGACCGGATCGACGCGGCTAACGCGCCGCACCTCAAGGCCATGATGGCGGCCGGTACGTACGCGAGGTCCCTGCTCTACGCGAACCCCATGGCCCCCACCCTGTCCGGACCGGGGTGGTCGACGATCTCGACCGGGGTCTGGCCCGACAAGCACGGCGTCAAGGACAACGACTTCACCGGCAGGCGATTCGACGAGTACCCCGGTCTCCTGGCCCGCCTCGCCCGGGTGAAGCCCGGACTGTCCACCTACGCGGCCGTCGACTGGCCCCCGCTGGACACCTACGGCGCCGTCACCGAGGGCGCCGACGCCAGACTCGTCCTGCCCCAGCACGACATACCCAACGACCAGAAGATCGCCGACGAGGCCGCGTCCGTCATCCGTAACCAGAATCCGGACGTCCTCTTCGTCTACTTCGGCTACACCGACCAGGTGGGCCACGAGAGCGGAACCGGTGACCGGTACCTCGACGCGATCGCCGGGCAGGACGTCCATCTGGGGAAGCTGTGGGCCTCGATCAGGGCGCGGCCCACGTACGCCTCCGAACGCTGGACCGTCATCGTGGCCACGGACCACGGACATGCGGACGCCGGCGGTCACGGCGGCAGCTCGATCGAGGAGCGGCGGACCTTCGTCCTCGCCCAGGGACCAGGGATCGAGGCCGGAGGCCGCCCGATCGACACCCGGCTCGTGGACGTCGTGCCCACGGTGTTCAAGCAGCTCGGTCTGCCCGTCGACCCCTCCTGGGGGATGGACGGCAAGCCATTGCAGGACCGGACCGACGACGGCTTCGACACGCTTGGGCCGAAGCTGGCCGCCCGCGTGGACGAGACGGGGATCCCCGCCGACGTCCTGGGCTTCACGCACACAGCGCCGAGCGGCTGGTCCGTCATCAACGACGCCATGGGAACCGGCGGCGTGACGGAATGGCGCGGCTGGACCTTCACCACGAACGAGTTCTGGTCGCGCACCCAACGCGACCAGTGGCGCGAGCTCAATGTGCGGGCCCGCGGCGTCTTCGCGGTCGCCGACTCGGACGAATGGTCCGACAGGACGTTCTCCGGCCGGTTCGACTCGACCCTCGTGTCGCCCACGGTCGGCGGCCTCTCGGGCAGGAGCACGCTGACGATCGAGTTCGTCACGCACTACCGGCAGGTGGAGCAGCAGACGGCCAGGGTCCTCGTCTCCTTCAACGCCGGCACACCCGTCGAGGTCCGGAGCTACACCACGGATGTCACGTCGCAGGAGCAGTCCATCGAGGTCCCGATCCCACCCGGCGTCACGTCGGCGCACGTTCGCTTCCACTACACCGGCGACAACGATTTCTACTGGGTGATCGACAGGTTCCGGCTCCACGCCAGGTGACGCCACCGGCCGCACGCGTACGGGCCTGCTCCCGCGGGATGGCCCGCGGGAGCAGGAGCACAGCACGGCTCTCACCTGTACCTGGGATGTGACCCCGTCGTGTGAGGCAGTGCCATGCACCGGCCCGGTCAGCCGCTCCGCGGAGCTGTCCTCGGTGATGCTGAGCCAATGGTTGAGCAAGGGGCTCCGTCGCGGTTCCGAGGCCGGCGTCGTGGCGGGCTGTCCAACCCGATGCCGCGGAGCGTCGCAGGACAGGTGTTCCTGCTGCAGGTGGTCGTCGCGGTCCTGCTCATCGCCGCCACCCTCGTGGTCCTCGTCGTCCAGTCGCAGCACAACGCCACGGACGAGGCGCGGGACAGGTCGCTCGCCGTGGCCGTGGCGTTCCGGGACGCACCGGGCACCGCCGCGGCGATGCGGTCGCCGAACCCGACCCGGGTGCTCCAGCCCAGTTCGGAGAAGATGCGCAGGGACGCCGACGTCGGCTATGTGGTGGCCTTCGACCCGAGGGGCATCCGCTGGTCCCACCCCGATCCCGGCCGCATTGGCGGCCATGTCACCGGCGGCTTCGGACCCGCGCTCACGGGGAAGCCCTTCCAGGAGACGTTCGACAGCGCCCTGGGGCGAGCCGTCGACACGACCGTCGCCGTCTTCGATGCCGAGGGCCGGGTCGTCGGACTGATCTCGGTCGGGATCTACGTCAAGAGCGTCAACGAGATGGTCGCGCACCAGCTGCCGGCGATCCTCGCGGTCGCGGGCGGGGCACTCCTGCTGGCCGCGGCCGGGGCGGCGGCCGTGAGCAGACGCCTGCGCCACCAGACCCACGGCCTGGGGCCCGCCGAGATGACACGGATGTACGAGCACCATGACGCCGTCCTGCACTCGGTGCGGGAAGGCGTGCTCATCATCGACGACCGCGGTGTGCTCACGCTGGTCAATGACGAGGCGCGACGACTGCTCGACCTGCCGCGCAACGCCGAGCAACGCGAGGTGGCCGACCTCGGTCTGACACCGGACACGACGCAACTCCTGGTCTCGGGACGGACTGCCAGCGACGAGGTGCACTCCAACGGGGACCGGCTCCTGGCCGTCAACCTCCGTACCGTCGAGGGTTCAGGAGGCCCTCGGGGCAGTGTGGTCACTCTGCGCGACACCACCGAGCTGCGTGAACTGGCCGGCCGGGCCGAAGTGGCGCGGTCCCGGCTGCAACTGCTCTACGAGGCCGGCACGCACATCGGCACCACCCTCGACGTGGTGCGCACCGCCGAGGAACTGGCGGCCGTTGCGGTGCCCCGGTTCGCCGACTTCGTCACCGTGGAGTTGCTGGACCCCGTGCTGCGCGGTGAGGAACCCACAGGAGCCGACTCCGACATGCGCCGCACCGCGATCGCCGGAATCCGGGGCGATCACCCCCTGTACCCGGTGGGGGAGATGGTGCACTTCCCCGACGGCAGTACCGCGGCGCTCGGTGTGGCCGGCGGCCGGGCCGTGCTCGCCGCCGACCTCTCGGCCTCCGAGGTCTGGATCGCCCTGGACCGGCCGCGGGTGCGCGCAGTCCTGGACTACGGCATCCACTCCCTGATCTCCGCCCCGCTGCAGGCGCGCGGTGTGGTGCTGGGGAGCGTCGACTTCTGGCGCAAGGACAAGAGCCCCTTCGAGCCCGAGGACCTGTCCGTTGCCGAGGAACTGGCCGCCCGGGCGGGTGTGGCCATCGACAACGCGCGCCGTTTCACCCGCGAGCACACCATGGCCGTCACACTCCAGCGCAGCCTGCTGCCCCGCTCGCTGCCCACGCACTCCGCCCTTGAGGTGGCCCATCGCTACCTCCCGGCTCAGCCGGGCGTGGGCGGGGACTGGTACGACATCATCCCGCTGCCCGGAGCACGGGTCGCGCTGGTGGTCGGTGATGTCGTCGGCCATGGCCTCCACGCCGCCGCCACCATGGGGCGACTGCGCACCGCGGTGCACAACTTCTCGGCCCTGGACCTGCCCCCCGACGAACTCCTCGCCCACCTCGACGCCCTCGTCGGCCGGCTCGACGCCGAGGGGGACAGCGACGTCGAGATCTCCGGTGCCACCTGCCTCTACGCCATCTACGACCCGGCCACCGGGCACTGCACCCTGTCCAGGGCCGGCCACCCGGGCCCGGCCCTGGTGCTCCCGGACGGCACCGTCACCTACCCGGAGATCCCCGGGTCGCCGCCGCTCGGCATCAACGAGGGCCTGCCGGTGGAGACCACCGATCTCGTACTGCCCGCAGGAAGCCGACTGGTCCTGTTCACCGACGGGCTGGTCGAGCGGCGGGGCCGCGACATCGACGCCGGGCTCGAGGTCCTGCGTGCCACTCTGGCCCGCCCCGGTGACCTCGGCCCCGAGGCCACCTGCCAAGCGGTCATCGACGCCCTGCTGACCGACCGGCCCACGGACGACGTGGCCCTGCTCGTCGCCCGCACCCATCTCATGGACCCCGGCAGTGTCGCCGACTGGGACGTACCCGACGACCCGACCGTGGTCGCCGGCATCCGTGCGGAAGCGTCCCGCGCGGTGAACGGGTGGGGACTGGCGGACGCCACGTACGCGACGGAACTCATCGTCAGTGAGCTGGTCACCAACGCGATCCGCTACGGCTCCCCACCGATCAGGCTCCGCTTGCTGCACGACGACGACACCCTGATCTGCGAGGTCGCGGACGGCAGCAGCACCGCCCCGCACGTGCGTCAGGCCGCCACCACCGACGAGGGCGGGCGCGGCCTGTTCATCATCGCCCGGCTCGCGCACCGCTGGGGTACGCGCTACACCGCACGCGGCAAGGTCATCTGGGCCGAGCAGTCCCTCGGCACCGAGGTACCTCACAGCAGCCTCAACGGCGAAGCCCTGCTCGACCAGTGGGCGGACGAGGACTGGTGACGCCGGGATCGTGACGCCGTGGTGGTGCCTCGGCGTCAGGGAGAGCGCGTGATCCGCCCGGCGGGAGCGTGAGACCGGGGCGCGCGGACTCCGCCCAGCAGGACCACGGCCGCGCCGCCACCGGCCCAGGCCAGAAGCGTCCACAACGGACCGCCGGCACCCGCGCCCCGGAAATAGGCGACCGAGGTCAGGGCATCCAGGCCCGCACCGGGCGGCAGGGACGGACCGGCCGTGCGCCAGAACGCGGGCAGCAGCTCGGTGGGATACACCCCACCCGAGCCGGGCACACCGAGAACGACCACGAGCACGAGCGCCAGACCGATTCCCGGCACTCCGGCCAGTTCGTGCAGGGCAAGTGTGAGGGCTCCCGCCGCCAGAACCAGCAAGGACCCCACGGCCCACATTGCCCAGAAGTCTCCCGGCACCGCGTTCAGAAGAGTCCTGGCGACCAGGACACCGAGCAGTCCGGCGAGTACCGAGTACATGAGCAGCACGCCCGTCTTGACGGATGCGCGTACTACCCCCGGACGGCGCCCGGCAACGAGTGCCTGCACCGAGGCGCACAGGATGCCGCCCGCACACCAGCCCACAACGAGCGAGAAGGAGGAGAGGAGACGCCTGTCACCCGGCGCGATCGGCGCCACGTCCCGGACGCGGACAGCGCGGCCCTGCTGTCTTTCGGCCGCACCGACGTGCGTAGCGAGTTCCCTGGCCAGCGACGGGCCCGCACCACTGGCGACCAGCAACAGGTCGTCGGTGCCGGAGCGGGAGACGATGAGCGCACCCTTCACCTGACGACCGTGGATCCGGTCCAGGGCCGCAGCCTCGTCGGCCACCCGGAACGGGTCCACCGGCTCACCGGGGAGCAACGCGAGCTGATAGAAGGTGTCGTCGGCGATCCGGGTCGTGGGAGCCGTGATGGCCAGGGGAACGCGGTGCGGGGCGGGATCGCGGAACGCGCCGATGCACGAGAGGACGAATGCCGTCTGCAGCACCAGCACCCCGAGGACCAGGCGCATCGATGTCCCGCTCATGCCTTCTCCGATGCCGCGGAAGCCTGCGGACGACCGACCGCCGGGGACGCCATCCGCGCTCTGTGCCGGCATACGTCCAACCTCGGCGCAAACCTGAGCCGCCGCAGCCCGGACGGGTCCGAACGGCTCACTCCGTACGGCGCCCGGTTCTGCGAGCGGGCGACCGCCGGGGTGGGCAGGCGACGGTCAGCGCACCGGGTCGCGCAGAATCGGTCCCGTGCGCTGCCGTTCCTCGATGTCCTCGATGCGTCGGGCCTGTTCGTCGGTGATCACATCGCAGACCCAGTCCCAGTGCAGAGCCACCCGGTCGCCCGGGGAGAGGCCGTCGATCAGCGTCCTCCCGCCGGCCGAGTGGCGAGCGGTCTCCTCCTGCCAGTCACCGGTGACCAGTTCCGTGCCGTTCCAGCTGAGCGGGCGGCACCGTACCGTCGCCAGATGCCGGTCGGCGCGGAGGACCACCCCTGTACGGATGCGGCACTGGTCGAGCACGGACAGGGCGGTGGGATTCCCGCCCGTCCGCAGCATCGGCGCCCATGGGTACACCTCGAACACCTGGAAACTGTGGTGCGCGAGCGCCCGCTGCGCGGCTTCGCGCCAGGTGCCGCCGAGCTGGCCCCGGAACCGGTCCGTCATGCGCTCCACCAGACCGGCGGGATCGACCAGGTCCAGCAGCTCGTTGCCGATCCAGTACGCCTCCACCACCCGCGCGTCGAGCGGGTCCGGGATCCCGGCCACCTCCGCCAGGTACTCGAGATAGCACCAGGCTCCCTCGAACTGCCTGGCCCGCAGCTCGATGTCGGCGGTCGCTTCACGACGCAGGAGGGCCGCTGCGTCGGCGGGGCCGCAGTAGCCGAGTTCGTTGGGCGGGTAGGCGTATCGCGCGAACAGCAGTGCGCCCTCGGCGCTCATCTAACAGATCCTCGGGAGCTGTTCGCCGATCGGTAGCCCGATCACCCGGCTCCCGCCCAGTCCCGTCCTGGCGACCACCATCCCGGCGTGATCCGGCACGCAGCTGCCGATCCTGCATGCGTCCCGGGCCAGGGGGTGGGCCCGCATGGCCGCCAGTACCCGGTCCGCGTCCTCGGCCGGAACGATCGCGATCAGTTTGCCCTCGTTGGCGACCTGGAGCGGGTCGAGTCCGAGCAGACTGCACGCGTCCCGCACCGTGGGCGGCACCGGAAGCGACCGCTCGACCAGTTCGATGCCCACGTCCGAGGCGCGGGCGATCTCGTTCAGCGATGCCGCGACACCGCCGCGCGTGGGATCCCGGAGCACATGGACGTCGGCGCCGGTGGCGATCATGTCGGCGACCAGCCCGTGCAGCGGAGCGGTGTCGCTCTCGACCGTCGTCCCGAACTCCAGGCCCTCCCGGCAGCTCATCACGGCCACTCCGTGCACCCCGATGTCGCCGCTGACCAGCACGGCATCGCCGGGACGGGCCCGTCGTGCGTGGATGTCGACGCCGGAGGGGACCACTCCGATGCCCGAGGTGTTGATGTAGACGCCGTCACCGCTGGAGCGCTCCACGACCTTCGTGTCCCCGGTGACCAGGCGTACGCCGGCGTTCTCCGCCGCCCGGCCCACGGCCTGGGCGATCCGGCCGAGGTCGTTCAGTGCGGTGCCCTCCGCGAGGATGAAGGCGGTCGACAGGAACATCGGCGTCGCGCCCGACATGGCCAGGTCGTTGACCGTCCCGTTCACCGCCAGGTCACCGATCGATCCGCCGGGGAAGAACATCGGCTTCACCACGAACGAGTCAGTGGAGAAGGCGAGGCGGGTGCCGGAACCGACCGTCAGGACGGCTGAGTCGCCGAGATCGGAGGCCGCCGCGGCACCGTAGGCGGGCAGGAACAGATGCTCGATCAGTTCGCCGGACATCGCGCCGCCACCGCCGTGGCCCATCACGACCGAGGGGATGTCCCGCAGCGGTACGGGGCAGGTCCATCCCTCGAAGTCGAGGCCGGCGGCGTCCGGCCGCGCGCCGGCCACTTCTTGAATCGCGTCAGTCACTTGGCATCGACCAGTTCCAGTCGGCGGTGGGTGTAGTACGCGGCGCAGGCACCCTCCGAGGACACCATGGTCGCGCCCAGCGGATTCCGCGGTGTGCATTCCCTGCCGAACGCCTCGCACGCGTGCGGCTTGATCAGGCCCTGGAGGACTTCGCCCGACCGGCAGAGAGACGACTCCGCGGTGTGGATGTCCGTCACGTCGAACCGTTCCTCGGTGTCGAACTCCCGGTATCTCGCGGAGAGCCGCCAGCCGCTGCGGGGGATGGCCCCGATGCCGCGCCAGGTCCGGTCCGTCACCTCGAAGACGTCTGCGAGCATCTCCATGGCCGGTGCGTTGCCCTCGTCGCGAACCGCCCGGGGGTAGGCGTTCTCCACCTCGTGCCGGCCCGCCTCCAGCTGGAGGACGGTGCGGCGCACGCCTTCGAGGATGTCCAGGGGCTCGAAGCCGGTGACCACGATCGGCACCTTGTACTTCCGGGCCAGCGGCGGGTACTCCGCCGTCCCCATCACGCTGCACACGTGACCCGCGGCGAGGAACGCCTGTACCCGGCAGGTCGGGGACTCCATGATCGCGGCGATGGCGGGCGGCACCAGCACGTGTGACACCAGCAGGCTGAAGTTGCGTACGCCGAGCCGCTTGGCCTGGTAGACCGTCATCGCGTTCGCGGGCGCGGTGGTCTCGAACCCGATCCCGAAGAACACGACCTCGCGGTCCGGGTTCTCACGGGCCAGCTTCAGCGCGTCGAGGGGGGAGTACACCACACGTACGTCACCGCCGGCGCTCCGGACGGAGAACAGGTCCTGGCTGCTCCCCGGCACGCGCAGCATGTCGCCGAACGAGCAGAAGATGACGCCGGGGCGGGCGGCGATCGCCAGCGCCCGGTCGATGATCTCCAACGGCGTGACGCAGACGGGGCATCCCGGGCCGTGGATCATCTCCACCCCGCCCGGCAGCAGTTGGTCGATGCCGTGCCGGATGATCGAATGGGTCTGGCCCCCGCAGACCTCCATCATGGCCCACTTCCGCGTGGTGGCCGCATGGATCTGGTCCAGCAGCTTCTTCGCGAGATCGGGGTCGCTGAACTCGTCGAGGTACTTCACCGGCCGGCTCCTTCGGTGGATTCGCCCTGCTGGGCTGCGAGTTCGAGGCCGTCGCCGAACTCCTCGGCGAGGATGCCGAGCCGCTCGAAGTTGGCGAGGGTGTCCTGGGCCGACCGTTCGTCGAGGCGCTGGATGGCGAACCCGACGTGCACGATGACGTACTCACCGACCGTCACGTCGGGGATGTACTGGAGGCACACCTCCTTGCGCACCCCGCCGAAGTCCACCTCGGCCATCACGGTGCCGTCGACTTCGGCGGTGCTGAGGACTCGCCCCGGAACAGCCAGACACATGGTCCCTCTTCTCTGTGGATCCCTTGGGGTACGGGGGAGGCGGGGCGGTCAGCCCGATGCGGCGATCAGGAGCTGGCCGAGGGCGATCCCGCCGTCGTTCGGCGGCAGCAACCGCGGCCGCAGGACGGTGAAGCCCCGTTCCGTCAGGCCGTGTTGTGCCGCTTCGAGCAGTACGGCGTTCTGGAAGACGCCGCCACCCAGGGCCACGGTGCCGAGCCCGGTGCTCGTGCGGCAGATGTCCGCGAGGTCGGCGACAAGCGCCGCGACGCACAGGTGGAAGCGCGCGGCGATCAGTTCGGCGGGAACGCCGGAACGTACGTCGCGGGCCACGGCCCGGACGACCGGGCCCGGATCCGCGACGGCGGGTTCGTCTCCCGCCCCGGGCCGGATCCCGAAGCCGTAGCGGGTCTCCGGCACGCGGGGGTCGGCCTGCCCGCTCCGTGCCAGCCCCTCCAGCTCCACGGCTGCCTCCGCCTCGTAGTCCACCGCGTGCCGGACACCGGCCAGCGAGGCGACCGCGTCGAAGAGCCGGCCCATGCTCGATGTGGGCACGCATCCGAAGCCGGTGGTGAACTGACGGGCCAGCACGTCGCGTTCGGCGTCCGGGCACGCCTGGACCGCAGGGGAGTCGTCGTCCCAGGGGACACCGGCCGCGTGCAGGTGCGCGAGCGCCATCCGGTAGGGCCGCAGCACACTCGCGTCGCCCCCGGCCAGCGGCACGTAGCCCAGGTGGGCCGCCCTGCGGAACGCCTTGTAGCCGGCCACCAGGACCTCACCGCCCCAGGCAGCGCCGTCGTCGCCGTGGCCGGTGCCGTCGAAGGCGATGCCGATGACGCTCTCGTCCGCGCCCAGACCGTGCTCCGCCATCACGGACGCGATGTGCGCGTGGTGGTGCTGCACCGTGCGGACCGGCCGGCCGGCGGCGTGGGCGCGGGCCCACTCGCCGGAGTGGTAGCCGGGGTGCCGGTCGGCCACCAGACGGGCCGGCCGCACACCGGTGAGACCCTCCAGGTGCTGCTCGGCCCGGGTCAGGGCGCGAACGGTGGACAGGTCGTCCATGTCGCCCATGTGCTGGCTGAGCCAGGCGTAGCGGCCCTCGGCCAGGGCGAAGGTGTTCTTCAGGTCGGCGCCCACGGCGAGCGTCGCCGGGACGTCGAACGGCAGCGCGAGCGGCAGCGGTGCGTACCCGCGCGACCTGCGGAGCGGGAGCTCGGCGCCGGCCACGAACCGGCTGACGGAGTCGTCGCACGGCACGTGGATCCGGCGGTCGTGCCGCAGCCACGCGTCGACCAGCGGCTCCAGTACGGTCAGCGCCGCCTCGTCGTCGGTGACGATCGGCTCGCCCGACAGATTCGCTGAGGTCATCACCAGCGCGTCCGGGCCCGGCCGGTCGTCCCCGGTCCCCAGGAGCAGGACGTGCAACGGGGTGTAGGGAAGCAGCAGTCCGAGATTCGGATTTCCGGGTGCCACGGCCTGCGACACCCCCGCTCCCGGCCGGTCCGGACGCCGGGGCAGGAGCACGATCGGACGGCGGCCGCCGGTCAGGAGCTCCTCCTCGTCGCCGGTCATGGTCACCAGCTCCCGCGCGGCATCGAGCCCCGGGACCATCACCGCGAAGGGTTTGCCGCCGCGCTGCTTGCGGCGGCGCAGTTCGGCCACGGCCCGGTCGTTGCGCGCGTCGCAGACCAGGTGGTACCCGCCGAGTCCCTTGACCGCGATGATCCCGCCGGCGGCCACCAGCTCTCGCGCGGCCCGCAGCGCGTCCTCACCGCAGGGCCGGTCAACGGTGTCCTTGCGGACCAGTTCGAGCCGCGGCCCGCAGTCGCGGCAGGCGATCGGCTGGGCGTGGAAGCGGCGGTCGTGCGGATCCTCGTACTCCGCCCGGCAGACCCCGCACATGTCGAAGGCCGCCATCGTGGTGGCGGCCCGGTCGTACGGCAGGCCGGTCACGATCGTGAACCGCGGGCCGCAGTGCGTACAGGTGATGAAGGGGTGGCGGTAGCGCCGGTTCGACGGGTCGCCCATCTCGTCGAGACAGTCCGGGCAGGTCGCGATGTCCGGCGAGACGAGCGTCCGGGCCCCCTCGCGCGTGCTCGACTTCTCGATGGTGAAGCCCGTACCGCCACGCGTCGGCTGTTCGCTCGTACGGACATCCTCGACGACCGCGAGGGGCGGGGCGTCGTCGCGCAGCCGGCGGCCGAACTCCTCGACGGCGTCGGACGGCCCCTCGACCTCGGCGAGCACACCGTCGCCGGTGTTCGTCACCGTGCCGGTGAGCATCAGCTCGGAGGCGGTGACGTAGACGAACGGCCGGAAGCCCACGCCCTGCACGACGCCGCGCACCTCGAACCTGCGCCGGATCCGCTGGACCCGGCCCCTGCCCATCATCTCCAGGCCCGACAGGGCGTCCCGGGCCTTCGCCCGGTCGATGAGTTCGACGGCGAAGCCCATGTGGAGAAGGACCCAGTCGTCGCAAACGGGCGGCGCGTCGAGCATGCCGATGTTGACGCGTCGCCGCGCGCCCTCCACGTCCACGAGAGCCAGCTGCCCCGCATACCCGTCCACGATCTCCACGACGCGACCAGGAATGCCAAGGCACATGATCAGGATCTCCGGGGTTCGGCGCTCTTCACGGACGTGGTCGGTACGGCTGGTACGAGCTGCCGGACCAGGGTGTGCACTGCCTGGATCGCCTTGGGCACCGCGTGGGCGACGGCTTCACTGAGCCCGATGCCCTCCTCGACGCCGGTGGGGGTGCAGCCCACGAGGTAGGTGAGCGGAAGAGTACCGCCCAATTGATCCAGATTTGCAAGGACAGCAACCGGATTCATCCCATGGGCATCGAATTCACCCGTACCGAGGTCTTCCACGCCGATTCGGAGCACCGTCAGCTCCCCGGGCGGACCGCCACCCGGGTAGGCGTCGACCAGCACCAGCGCGTCGTACCCGTCGAGCAGGTCGTACGCGAGGTGCATGCCGCGGATGCCGTAGTCGACCAAGCGGACCCGGGAGGGCAGCCCGCCGGAGTGGCTCAGCTGCCGCACGACCTCCGGGCCGAAGCCGTCGTCACCGAGGAACAGATTGCCGATGCCCGCCACGAGCACCTGTCCGGATGTGCCCGGTTCCTGCGTCATCCTCGGCTCCTGCTTCGTGAAGGGTCGTGGGCGAGAGCACCGGGCCGCCTCAGCCGCCGGACTGCAGGTGGGGGGAGTCGGGGTCCTCGGGCTTCTTCGGCTGCACGGAGGTGCCGGAGCGTTCGTCCGAGGTACCCGACGGCCGGTCCGCCGGGCCGCCCTCCGGCTTGTCCGAGCCGGTGTCCCGCGAACCCTTGGGGCCGCGTACCTCCTGCGGCTCCTCCTCGACGGCACTGTCCTTCTTCGGCGTATCCGCCATGGGTGCACTCCTCACTCACATCGGGACTCACACATCAGGGTTCACACATCGGAATTCACATCGAACGGATTCTCAGGTAGCGGCGGATGTCGGGGATCGACCTGATCCCGACGCCCACGGCGACCAGCGCCACGGCCGCCGCCACACCGGCGGTGATCATGCCCAGGCTCTTCACGATCGGTTCTCCTCTCGGTACTGCGCCGCCTCCTCGGCGGACAGGGGTGTCAGCTCGTCGGGTGCGAAGTAGAAGTAGCGGCCGTACCAGTCGTGCAGGTCGGCCGCCGGGTCGTCGACGAGGACCAGGGCGACGTGCGTACCGCCGTCCACATCCGTGAGAACCGCGGTCACCCGGGCCACCTGACCGGCGAAGAACAGGTCCTGCGCGTCGGCGCGCCGTGACGGATGGACGCGGACCAGACCCCCCTTGGCCACGCGCTCCCCGCCGATCGTCACCGCGTCGCTCTCCGGCCGCACCGACGCGTCGGCCGCCGGATCCCACCAGGGCGCGCCCGCGGTGTCGAAGGGGCTGTGCTCGGCGTCCGGGCCGCCGGCCGCCGGGTCCACGAGTGCCGCGGCGGAGGCCGCCGCCGGCGGATGCGGATCGCGCAGCAGACCGTGCAACTGCTGCAGGTCCGCAGGCGACATCCCGTCGCACCGGTCGATGATCTCCCGGGCCCGGGGATCGGTGGCCCGCGCCTCCGCCTTCTCCGCCTCCGTCATGGTCATCACCCGGAGGGTCAGGATCTCGTCGATCTCCGTCGAGTCGAACAGGGCGCCGGCGCTCTGCTCGGCCACCTCCGGGTAGTCGTACAGGATGATGGGCGCGCCGAGCACCGTGTCCGTCGCGCCCTTCGGACCGGCCAGCACGGGCCAGCACCTGCGCTGCCGGCAACGGCCGGCGGCGCCCGTCGCCGCGGCGGGGGGTTCGAGCAGCGAGACGAACGCGGCGTCGTGCGCCCGGAGCAGCAGATGGGCGCCGATCAGTGAGGAGCGGACAGCGGCGTCCTTGGTCGTGACCGTGTCCGGGTGTTCGTTGCGCACCGCCACCGACAGCCGGACGAAGCCGTCATCGGCCTCGCTCGCGGTCCTGATCCTGACGGCCAGCGGCAGCCGGCGCCGGACGATCCGCCCCACGACCGCGCCGCTCGCATCGCTGAGCGGCTCCGACTCCTCGCCGCCCGGGACCTGGTGGACGTCGTCCATCGACTCCGCCAACGGCTTTGCGGCGAGCACGATTTCCTTCTCGACCGCCTCGTCCCAGGTCATCACGGAGACCCCGTCGACGGTGAGCTTCTCGACCGGCACATGGCTGCCGTCCGCTTCCCTGCGCTGCACCTCGCGGACCTGCAGTTGAAGGAAGCGCAGATGGACGGTGACCGCCGCGGGCCCCTCGCCCGGAGCGAGGAGGCACTGTGCCTCCATGCCCGGTTCCTCGCCGAAGCTCGCCGCCGTCGCGTGCGGCGGGCCGAGGACTCCGAACTGCCAGCGCGACCTGTTCTTGTGCGAACTCGCACGGTACGGGTACAGGAGGTACCCCTCGTACAGGACCGCGTCCGCGACCGTGCGCACCTGGTCAAGACTCACAGGACCACCTCGTCGCTCTCGGCCAGGAGGGCCTGCACCGTCTCGTCCCAGCTGATCAGCCCGCGCCGGGCCCGGAAGTCCGCGAACCGTGCCAGCACCTCGTGGTCCAGCCTGATCCAGCCGGTGTTCGGGAAGTGCGACGCCACCATGTGCCGCCACACCTCGACCGGCATCTGATACCGGGCCTCGCAGTCCCACGGCACCTGCTCGACCCCGAAGCCCTTGCTGCCGCGGGTGAACACCGTGCCGGAGAACATCAGGGCCAGGGGGACCGAACCCTCACCGAGAGCGTGCAGATAGCGGGAACCGACCACGTCGAAGTCGTAAGTGCACGGCAGGGCGAGGTCGGCCTCGGTCGAGCCGCTGAACCCCTGAACCGTCGTGTCGCAGCTCATCCACTGGAACGGCTTCAGAGTGTCCGTCCAGCGCTCCCGGGTACCGAAAAGTGCCTGCAGGCCGCTCTGTTCGGCGTCGTCGTAGTGCCGGCGCTGAGGCTCGATGCGGACCTGGCAGTGCAGGGCGACGGCGTGGACATGCTGGCCCGTCAGCTCCTCGATCCGCAGCCGTGCCGTCAGCTGAGGCACCGCCGCGTACGGTTCGGCGAACACATCCAGCACGGAGAAGGCGAAGTTGCTCACGGTGCCCCGATCTCCGGAGCGGGCCGGCTGCGGTCCGCCACCTGTGCGAAGAAGACGTCCATCGCGGTGCGCGCCTCGGAGCCGCCGTCGAACCCGCGCCACAGCGTGCGCAGCTGACCCACCAGTTCGTAGCAGGCATCGATCGGCACCAGATGGCACGAGCCGCCGCTCTCCGCGGTGCGGCGGATCAGCAGCGCCTCGACGTCGGGACGCAGCACGGCGAGCTCCGGGCTCGACTCGACGACTGTCTCCCATGCCTCCAGGGGCAGTTCCGACTCCGTCGCCCCGGCAGGACCCGGGTAGAACGCGACCATGCGGTCCTGCACGGAGTTGCGGAACAGGAAGGCGAGCCCGACGGGAATCTGCAGCTCGTCCCAGGCACGCCCGTCCACGGTCAGACCCGCGAAGTGCAGATAGCGCTCGGGAACCGCCCGGTAGCGCAACTGCGCCCCCTCGTCGGTGAACAGCAGGTAGCAGGCCCGGCAGCCGCACATCAGGGCGCGGCTGTCGAGGTTCACCACATGGGGGTGGCTCTCGCCGATCGGCTCCGCGCACATCTCGCAGCGTTCACCGGCGGCCGCGACCGGCCGGTCACGGGTGAGGCGCAGGAGGGTGGACGCAGGGGAAGCGGACCGGCCGGCCGGGATCACGGTGCCACCGCCGCGGGCACCGAGACGGAGACGGATCCAGCGTCCGAGAGGAGCGGGAGCGGCGCCAGGTGCACACCGTCCCCGTCGAGGCAGACCCCGGCCCGCTTGACGTCGTAGTGCGCCCTGCATCCGGCGCACCGCAGGACCGCGTCCCCGGACCCGCCGCCCAGCCTTCGCGCCAGCGTGGCACCCTCGAACGGCCGCTCGCAGCGGGCGCACCGGTCCTCGAAGGCGAACAGCTCCGAGCCCACCCGGCAGGCCACCACCGGCACCCTGCCGACCTCGACCCGGGCCACGTCGCCGGTCTGCAGCTCCGCCAGCTCCGGGACGGGCTCCCAGGACGCGCCGTCGTCGCCGGCCGTCCCGGTCTCCGTGTGCAGCCGCGCGAACAGCGAGTCCACCGGCACCAGCGGACCCGACGCCCCGGCCTCCTCGTCGGCCGCCGTCTCGACCTCGATCGAGGTGATCTCCGGAGCCGCCGCCTCCACCGCACCCTGCACGGCCAGCTTGAGCGTGACCGAGGACGACGGACAGCCGTCACAACTGCCCAGCAGCCGCAGCCGGACGGCACCCTCGTCGGTGACGGCGAGCAGCTCCACGTCACCGCCGTGCGACCCCAGATAGGGCCGCACACTCTCCAGCGCCTGCTCGACCCGGGTCTCCACACCGTACGGGTGCAGCCCGTGCACCAGCAGGACACTGGCCACCAGGTCGTCACCGGCCAGCGCGGCCAGGACCTCGTCGTCCAGCCGCCCCTGCTCGTGCATGAGGTCGAGCAGACGTTCCAGCCCGGCACCGTAGAAGTCGGCGACGAGCCGGACCAGTTCCTCGCTGCGCTCGCGCGCGACCGCGCCGCCGGAACCGCTGGCGGCGATCAGGGTGTCGATGCGGTCACCGGTCGTCCGCCAGTCGGGCGCCGCCGGGGATTCCTCCTGCGCCATCACTCACTGCCCGCTGACTGGGTGGGGGAGTGCAGGAGTTCCAGCTTCTTGCCCTCGCCGAGGTACATGTGCACGCCGCAGGGCAGACAGGGGTCGAAGCTGCGCACCGTGCGCATGATGTCGATGCCCTTGAAGTTCTCCCGGTCGTTCTCCTCGAAGATCGGCTGACCCTGCACGGCGTCCTCGTAGGGGCCAGGCGTGCCGTAGGTGTCGCGCGGGCTCGCGTTCCACGGAGTCGGCGGGTACGGGTGGTAGTTGGCGATCTTCCCGTCCCGGATCACCATGTGGTGCGAGAGGACACCTCGGACCGCCTCGGTGAAGCCGCAGCCGACACCCTCCTCGGGCACCTCGAACTTCTCCCAGGTCTTGGTGTTCCCCGACCTGATCTCCGCGAGCGCCTTCTCCGCGAAGTGCAGCGCGCAGGCGGCGGCGTACGCCTGGAAGTAGCTGCGCGCCCGGTTGCGCTCGATGGTGTTGCTCCACTTCGGGACGTGCCACTCCAGCTCCACCGGGCCCTTGAGCGCGGTCTTGGGGAGGTTGATCTTGACGCTGTGGCCGGTCGCCTGGATGTAGCCGATGTCGACCAGACCGGCCAGCGCGGTGGTCCACAGCCGGGCGAGCGGCCCGCCGCCGGTGTCCAGCGCCAGGTAGTCCTTGCCGTCGAACCACCGCGGCGACATGACCCAGCTGTACTTGTCGTCGAGGTCCCGCTTCTGCGGCTGCGGGTTGGTGTGCTGGTTCCACGGGTGGCGCCGGTCGACCGGATTGCCGAGCGGGTCGTGGGAGACGAAGGTCTCCTGCTCGTCCCAGTCGTTGTAGTACGACGAACCGAGCAGGATCCGGATGCCGAGGTTGATCTTCACCAGGTCGGTGGTGACCAGCTTCCCGTCGACGACGACACCGGGGGTGACGTACATCTTCCGGCCCCAGTCGGTCATGTCCTTGTACTCGAAGTTGCAGTGCTCCGGGTCCTGGAAGGAGCCCCAGCAGCCCAGCAGGATGCGCCGGTTGCCGACCTGCTCGTACCCGGGCAGGGCCTCGTAGAAGAAGTCGAAGAGGTCGTCGTGCATCGGCACGACCTTCTTCATGAACTCGACGTACCGCTGGAGCCGGGTGATGTAGTCCGTCATCAGCTGGATGGTCGCCACGGTTCCGACGCCGCCCGGATAGAGCGTGGAGGGGTGGACGTGCCGCCCCTCCATCAGGCAGAACATCTCCCGGGTCATCCGGCTGACCTGGAGCGCCTCGCGGTAGAACTCGCCGGTGAACGGGTTCAGCGACCGCATGATGTCGCCGATGGTCTTGTACCCGTGCGCGTCGGCGTGCGGGGAGGGGGTGCGGTTGGCCTGCTCCAGCACCCCGGGGTTGGTCTCCGCGACCATCTTCTCGCAGTAGTCGACCCCGACCAGGTTCTCCTGGAAGATGTTGTGGTCGAACATGTACTCCGCGGCCTCGCCGAGGTTCACGATCCATTCGCCGAGGTGAGGCGGCTTCACCCCGTACGCCATGTTCTGCGCGTAACAGGAACACGTGGCGTGGTTGTCACCGCAGATTCCGCAGATGCGGCTCGTGATGAAGTGCGCGTCCCGCGGGTCCTTGCCCTTCATGAAGACCGAATAGCCGCGGAAGATGGAGCTGGTGCTGTGGCACTCCGCGACCACTTTCTGCTTGAAGTCGATCTTCGTGTAGATGCCCAGGCTGCCGACGATCCGGGTGATGGGATCCCACGCCATTTCGACCAGGTCGTTCTTGCCCCGGCCCCCTCCGGCACCCTTGTGCTGCGTCGCGGTCATTGCGCCGCCTCATCTTTCTGTCCGTTGCGGTGAATACGCGGTCGGTTACCAGGTGCGTGTGGCGCCGGTCCTGAGTTCCTTGCCGGGCTTACGCCACTTCGGTTCGCGGTCCAGGGTGTGGGTGGTGATGTGGCGCAGGCGCCGCATCGTCGACCCGTACAGCCCGACCGCGTTGGTCGAGAGCTTCCCGCCGGGAGGTTCGTCCATGAACGGCATGAACTTGTCCGGGAACCCCGGCATGGTGCAGCCGATGCAGATGCCGCCGACGTTGGGGCAGCCGCCGATGCCGTTCATCCAGCCCCGCTTGGGCACGTTGCACTTGACCGTGGGACCCCAGCAGCCCAGCTTGACGATGCACTTCGGCGACCCGTACTCCGTCGCGAAGTCGGCCTGCTCGTAGTACCCGGCCCGGTCGCAGCCCTCGTGGACGGTCGACCCGAACAACCAGGTCGGCCGCAGCGCGTCGTCGAGCGGGATCATCGGCGCCTGGTCGGTGGCCATGTACAGCAGGTAGGTGAGGGTCTCCGACAGGTTGTCCGGCTGGATCGGGCATCCCGGCACGCACACGATCGGAATGCCGGCCTTGGACTTCCAGTCCCAGCCCAGATAGTCGGGGACCCCCATCGCGCCGGTCGGGTTGCCCGCCATGGCGTGGATGCCGCCGTAGGTCGCACAGGTGCCGACCGCGACGATCGCCGTGGCCTTCGGGGCCAGCCGGTCGAGCCACTCACTCGTGGTGATCGGCTGTCCGGTGGCCGGATCGCTGCCGAATCCGCTCCAGTACCCCTCGTCGTGCAACTGCTCGTTGGGAATGGATCCCTCGACCACCAGGACGAACGGTTCCAGCTCTCCGCGGTCGGCCTTGAAGAACCATTCGAGGAAGTCGTCGGCGCCGCCGGTGGGTCCGCACTCGAAATCGATGAGCGGCCAGTGGACGGCTACCTGCGGAAGGCCGGGAAGGGCACCGAGTGCGATCTCCTCGATGCTTGGCTGAGTGGCGGCGGTCAGGGAGACGGAATCGCCGTCACAGCTCAGTCCCGCGTTGATCCACAGCACGTGGATCAGTGTGTCCTCCGCCTTTACCGCTTCCTCTGTCGGCATGGCAGTGCCGCCTTTCAGGATGACGGCCAACCGGCCATCGGCCCCCACGGATGGGTATGCGCACATTGCTACCATCACGCCCCGATTCGAGTGCTTCGGCAACACGGCGAACTCGCCGCTCCGGCTCACGTACGGGAGCCGAATGACGGCACGTGGTGGTCCGCTCGGGTGATCCGGCCTGGGCCGGTCCGGTCGGACGGCCTCACAGCCCCGTCGTGGCCCTACGGTCGGAGCCACCCGCGGAAGGACGAGGCACCGGTGCACGAGCTGGCCATCACGCAGAGCGTCGTCGACGCGGTGTGCGAACGCGCCGAGGGGCGTCCGGTCCTCTCGGTCCGGGTCCGTGTCGGAGCGCTCACCGCCGTGGTGCCGGACTCGATGCGGTTCTGCTTCGGCCTGATCACGGAGGGGACGGCGGCCGAGGGGGCGGAGTTGGAGATCGACCGGAAAGCCGGCGCCGGCCGCTGCCGCACCTGTGCCGGCGAATTCGCCCTGACCGACTCAATTCTGCTGTGTCCCTGCGGCAGCGCGGATGTGGAGATCACATCGGGACAGGAACTGCAGATCGTTTCCATGAAGGTGGGCTGACCCATGTGCGGTACCTGCGGCTGTTCCGAGGAGTCCGGCGGGACCAGGATCGTGATGCTGCGCGAGGATGATGCACCTGATCACGGGCATCCGCATCCCCACGAACACCCTCATCCGCCCGAGCGCCGGCACCCGAACGGCAGCGGTGAGACGATCACCGTCGAGCAGAAGGTCCTCGCCAAGAACGACCTCGTCGCCGAGCGTAACCGCGCCCTGATGACCAGCCGCGGCATCGTGGCCGTGAACATGATGAGCTCGCCCGGAGCCGGCAAGACCACCCTGCTGGAGCGCACCCTCACCGACCTCGCCGGCCGGCGGCCGGTGGCCGTCATCGAGGGCGACCAGGAGACCGGACTCGACGCCGAACGCATCAGGCGCACCGGCTGTCCCGTCGTCCAGGTGAACACCGGTGCCGGGTGCCACCTCGACGCGGAGATGATGCGGGACGCGCTCACGGCGCTCTCCCCGGCCGAGGGCGCACTTCTCATGGTCGAGAACGTCGGGAACCTGGTGTGCCCGGCGATGTTCGACCTGGGGGAGAGCGCCAAGGTCGTGATCATCTCGGTCACCGAGGGCACGGACAAACCGCTGAAGTACCCGTACATGTTCGCCGCCGCCGATCTGATCCTGATCAACAAGGCCGATCTGCTGCCGTACGTCGACTTCGACGTCGAACAGTGCACCAGGCACGCGCGCTCGGTGAACCCGGACGTACGGGTGCTGACGCTCTCCGCGACCACCGGCGAGGGCCTGGCCCAGTGGTACGACTGGCTGGCGGAAGCGCGCTAGCTGCCCGCCGCCGGCCTCCAGGCCGCTACGCCCCCCGAGAACGCGGGGAACGCGGGGAACGTGGGGACTACCGAACAGCGGTGCCGGGCGCCAGGCGTTCCTTGAGTACGAAGGCCCGGCGCAGCCGGTGATACTCATGGTCCGGGTCCATGAAGATGCGGTGCATGCGCACGAGTTCGGCCTCGCGGTACGGAGCCGGATCGACCCGGTCCCGCTCCGCCTTCTTCGCGTTGATACGGGACTGCGTCGCGGGCAGCGCGGCCAGGTGCGAGGCTAGGGCCCCGACCTCGGAGTCGAACGACTGAGGGTCGCACGCGATCACCCTGTCGATCAGCCCGAGCCGGCAGGCCGCCGCGGAGCTGACCGGCAGAGCCTCCCGCATGAGCCGGTCGGCTGCCGCCGCCCCCACGCGCCGCGGCAGCGAGTACGTCCAGTACTCCGACCCGTACAGCCCCATGAGCCGGTAGTGCGGATTGAGTACCGCGCCCGCCCTGCACCACACCTCGTCGGCGGCCAGCGCCAGCATCACGCCGCCCGCCGCGGCATTTCCGGACAGGGCGGAGACGACGAGCCGGTCCGTGGTGGTCAGAACGGCCTCCACCAGGTCGTCCATGGCGTTGATGTTGGCCCAGGACTCGGCTCCGGGATCGGACGACGCCTCGATCACGTTGAGGTGGATGCCGTTGGAGAAGAAGTCCCGGCCACCGCCGACGACCAGCACCGAGGTGGGCCGGGAGCAGGCGAACCGGTAGGCGCGCAGCAGGCGTCGGCACTGCTCCGTGCTCATCGCGCCCCCGCGGAACGAGAACGACAGGAAGCCGGTCCCGGCCTCCTCCCGGTAGCCGATCTCGGACCAGACGTCCTCGTGCCCCGTCCTGTGCAGCGGAGCCGGCAGCTCCGGCACGCCGGACAGCCGCCCGGCCAGCGCAGAAGTCGCGGGGAGCTTGAAGGTGACAGGACCGCCCGGCGCACGCCGGGCCCGCAGCTCGGGGATCCACACCGCGCCGTCGGTGGTCGCCCGGCAGACCGCGCCGTCCCGGGTGGCCAGCAGTTCCCCCGGCTGTCCGCTCAGCCGCGGCTCGGGATGCCCGCCGTGCAGGAACCACTCGCCGCCGAGCAGTTCGTCGAGGACGCCCGGCTGGGAGTCCGCCGCCCTGAGCTTGCGGACCACCGTCGCGGTGGAGTCCGACCGCCAGTCGATGCGGCGCGAGGCCTGGCGCATCAGGGGGCGGCAGCCCTCGCCGGGGCCGGAGGGCTGTGGAGCCGGGGCGTACGTTCCGGACGCGAAGCGCCCGACCGCCAGGAGCACCGCCTCCACGGCGGCGTCCGAGACCTCGTTGCGGTACAGGTCGCTCTTGCCCACCGGGGGCAGCGAGCAGGAAACGGTCGCCCAGACGTCGCCCGCATCCATCTCCGCATTGGCCTGCAGGACGGTCACGCCCCAATTGCTCTCGCCGTCGGTGACGGCCCAGTCGAGGGAGGAGGGCCCCCGGTCGCCGACCGGCCCGGGATGGACGATGAGACAGGTGTGAGCCGACCACACGTCCCTCGGCAGCGCCGTCTTGAGGTACGGGGCCACGACAAGGGCCGGGCACTCCCGGCGCACGGCCTCCCGGACAGCGTCGTCCCCGTGCGCGAGCTGCACGGCGACGGAGTGCCCGTGGTCCCTCAGCTCGGCCTGAACACGTTGGGTGAGACTGTTGAATCCGCTCGCGACAAGCAGAATGTGCACGGCGATCTCCCGGAGGCTGCGGTCGTCCCGATCGAGCGTGAACGCAAATTGTTGCTCGCCGGGACGGAATCGGCCGGAACACGCTGGGACTTCACTCGAAAGCGCACGCAGCGGATGGCGGAGGCGGACCGCCGGCACCTGATCCGCGACGGGCGCGGACACGGGGCGGCGGGTACGGAGCCCCGGGCAGGCCAGGGTGCAGGATGAGGGCATGACGATCCAGCCCCGCGGCTACGCTCATGTGCGACTTACGGTGACGGACATCGACCGCTCCCGTGCCTTCTACGACGCGGTCCTGGGTCTCCCGGTGGCCTTCGACCTTCCGCCCGACGCGGACGAGGAGACCCGCGAACAGCTCTCCTTCCTCTTCGGGGGAGTGATCTACCGGCTCGGGGACTCGCTCTTCGGCCTGCGACCGGTCGCCACGGACCGCTTCGACGAGGACCGGGTGGGCCTCGACCACGTCAGTTTCGGCGTGGACGGCCGAGCCGACCTGGAGGCCGCGGTACGTCGGCTCGACGAGCTCGGGGTCCCGCACGAGGAGATCAAGGACATCGGGGCCGGGTACATCCTGGAGTTCCGGGACCCCGATGACATCGCCCTGGAGCTGTTCGCACCCGCCGGCTGACTGCCCGCGGGACCTGTTCCTGTGAGCCGGAGTGAACGGCCGGTGCGGGCTTCGGCGGAGGACGTGGGCAGACCGATTCCGGGCTGCCCCGGTGCCCGGCCAGATCTTGAGCGGTTGCCCGGGGTGGGGGCGAACATTAGCTGGAGCGTTACTTACCGCACCATGATCCGTCTCACTCGGGCTCGCTCGGACACCGTGTAGCGCCGGGGGCGAGAACCGGCGTCCTGCCCGGGAAGCCGGGGCGGGCGGGGCCGGCTTGTACTCTGCACTCATTCGACGATCGGACGATCACGAGTACGACGTGAAGTACGAGTACGGGTACGCCGGCACGGGCCAGGCGTCCAGGGGCGGGAGCGCGGGGAATTCGATGAGTGACGCACATCCGATACGAAGCCGCAGACCGGGCCTCTCGGGAGGTGCCATCATCATCGCCGGGGTCCTCCTCGCCGCGGCAGGGGCGGTCGGTGCCTGGCTCCAGCACGACGCTCCCGGCCGGAGTGCGGAGCCGCGCACGGAGTTCACCGCGAACAACCCGCCCGGCGGTCTGCCCGCCGCGCTCACCACCGGCCAGCACCTCCGCTGGTCCCGCTGCACCTCGCCGTCCACGGCGCGCACGGGTTACGACTGCGCCGTCATGAAGGCCCCGCTCGACTACCGGAAACCGGACGGCAGGACGATCGACGTCGCCCTGATCCGCCGCAAGGCCACCGGTCCGAACTCCCGGCGCATCGGCTCGCTCGTCCTCAACTTCGGCGGCCCCGGCGTGTCCGGCGTGAGCGGACTGCCCCAGTTCCTCAACCAGTACAAGCCGCTCCTCGACCGCTACGACCTGGTCTCCTTCGACCCGCGCGGCGTCGGCGCGACCATCCCCGTGCGCTGCGGGAAGACCGCGGAGGACACCGGCTACGACGGGGCCGACGCCTGCGCCCGGCACTCCGGGGCGCTCCTCCCGTACATCGGCACCTCGCACACCGCGCGCGACCTCGACCTGATGCGCTACCTCCTCGGCGACAAGCGGCTGAACTACTTCGGTGTCTCGTACGGAACGTCGCTCGGCGCGGTCTACGCCCACCTGTACCCGTCGCACGTCGGGCGGCTCGTCCTCGAAGCGTCCGTCGATCCGACCGAGAACCTCGACGAGGAGCGGGTGTCGCAGGTCAAGGCGGTCCAGGCGGCGTTCGACCGGTTCGCCGCGCACTGCGCGTCCCGTATCCGCAACTGCCCGACCGGCGACGGGCCCGAGGAGGCCGCGCGGCGCATGGCGAGCCTGGCCGACCGCCTGGAGAAGAAGCCCGCCCCGGCCGGCGGCGGCAGGAAGCTCGACGCCGACGGACTCGCGTACGCCGTCAGCGGCCATCTCGACCTCGGCACAGACGGCTGGCCACCGCTCGCCAAGGCGCTCACGGCGCTGATCGACCACAACGACGGCCGTCCCCTGAGTGAGGGCGCGGAGGACATCGGCTCCGCCGACCGGGCAGAGGCTCCGGGCGACAACAGCCGCGCCGCCCGGACCGCGATCACCTGCGCGGACTCCAGCCTGCGCCCCGGTTTCGAAGACATCGACAGGGACGTGGCCCGCATCGAAGCCGCCTCACCCGTCTTCGGCGCGGCCTGGTCCACCGGCGTCTACCTCTGTTACAACTGGCCGTTCGACGGCGAGCGCGCCACGCCCCAGGTGAAGGCCGACGGTGCGGCCCCCGTCCTGGTGGTCGGCGGCACCGGCGATCCGACGACCCCCTACCCCGGCGCCCGCCACATGGTCCGCGCCCTGGGGGACGGCGTCGGCGTGCTCCTGACCGCCGAGGAGGAGGGCCACGGTACGTACCCGCAGAACCGCTGCGTCACCGAGACGGTCGACCGCTACCTCCGGACAGGCCGCACGCCGGCCCCGGGGACGGTGTGCCGGGGCAGCATGTCCTGAGGCCTGCACGGATACCGCGGGGGCCGAGCTCAGCGTGCGGCCTTCGAGAGGCCTCGCAGTGCCCACTTGCTCGTCGTGTACGCGACCGGCCCAGTTCTTCTCGCTGGTGACGTCCAGATCGCGGCAGCTCTCCCCGGGGTCGACAGCCGTGGCGATGACGTGGCCGCCCTCGCGGGCCAGGGCTGCGGCCTCGGCGGCGCCCTGACCACGGGCAGCGCCGGTGACGACGATCACCTTGCCGAGCAGTCCCGTCGGGGGACGGGTGGTCACGGACGCTCCCGGTTGCGGCGCCGGCCGGCGGGCAGCGGGAGGCGTTCCGCACCGGGGACCACGGTGTTGGTGAGCGTGCCGATGCCCTCGACGGTCAGGCTCACGGTGTCACCGGGCCGCAACGGGGGTGGGGTCTGCTCGCCGCGCAGGCCCCAGAGTTCGGCGAGGCAGCCGCCGTTGCCGCAGGTGCCCGAGCCGAGGACGTCGCCCGGTACGACGCGGGTGCCGCGGGAGGCGTAGGCGGTCATCTCCTCGAAGGTCCAGCTCATGTTGGAGAGCAGGTCCTCGCCGACGGTCTCCCCGTTGACCTTGGCGGTGAGGGCGAGCCGCAGGAAGCCTTCGGCGTCGCGGTGGGGCTCCAGTTCGTCGGCCGTCACGAGGTAGGGGCCGAGGGTGGTGGCGGTGTCCTTGCCCTTGCACGGGCCGAGGCCGACCTTCATCTCGGCGGACTGGAGATCGCGTGCGGACCAGTCGTTGAAGACGGTGTAGCCCACGATGTGGTCGCGGGCCCGTTCCGGTGTGAGGTCGCGGCCTTCGCGGCCGATGACGGCTCCCACTTCGAGTTCGAAGTCGAGAACTGCGGAGCCGGGCGGCACCGGGATCCCGTCCCGGGGTCCGTAGATCGCGTGCGGATTGGTGAAGTAGAAGGTCGGTGCCGCATACCACTCGTCGGGCACCCCGGTGACGCCATCGATCGATCGGCGCACGCCTTCGACGTGCTCCTCGAAGGTGACGAAGTCGCGTACCGAGGTGGGCTGGAGAGGGGACAGCGGCCGTACCTGGGACACATGGGGCCCGGCAGGCACATCGAGTACCGCCGCGCCTGCGGCGAGCAGGCCGGGCAGCCCGTCGGTCTCCGCGAGCAGCGCGGTCAGAGACATGACGCCGGGCAGGGGGAAGAGTGTGCCGTCCTCTTCCACGACGGCCACCCGGTGGCCGTGCGGACTGTCGTAAGCGGCGAAGCGCATGGTGCGGCTCCAGCGAAGTGGGGTCAGGGGAGAGGGGACGGGGGAGGGGTGTTCCCGGGGCACGGCGGGGTGCGTTGGGCAGGGGCTGTGCCGCCGTGCCCCGGGTTCGGCCGATCAGACGGGCGGGGCGACGAACACGCCGCGGTCGGGGTCGTTGAACGACTCCTTGGCGACGATCTCGTTCATCGCGTTGGCGGTGCCCCACTGGTCGGTGACTTCGGGCTTGGAGAAGTCGTAGACGTGCGGGTGCCAGGTGTCCTCGTCGAGGTTCTCCAGCTCGGTGGTGTATTCGACGGTGTTGCCGTGCGGGTCGAGGAAGTACGTGAACGTGTTGTCGCCCGCCATGTGGCGGCCGGGGCCCCAGATCTTCTTGAAGCCGGCTCGCATGACCCGGCCGGAGCCCCGCATGTACTCGTCGATGCCGCGCATCTCGAAGGAGACGTGGTGCAGGGCGGTGTGCGGGCCCTGGGCGATGGCCATCGAGTGGTGCTGGTTGCTGATCCGCATGAAGTGCATGACCTCGCCCATGTGCGGTGAGCTGAGGGTGTCGGAGAGGGCGAAGCCGAGGTGGCGCTCGTACCACTCGCGCGTGCGGTTGAGATCGGGGGAGTTGACGACGACGTGGGACAGCTTGACCGGGATCGCCTCCTTCTCCTCGATCCGGCGGTGCTGTCGTACCTCGACGTCGGCGGAGACCTCGATGGTGCGTCCGTCGACGTCGAAGAAGCGGAAGCCGTACCCGCCGCCCGGGGTGTCCACCTTCCCGGGCCGGGTGATGAGTTCCACGCCCCCGGCCAGCAGCCGCTCGGCGAGGGTGTCCACGTCGGCCGGGTTCGCGGCACCGTACGAGACGAGGTCGAGACGCTTCTCCTCGGCCCTGCGCAGCCGTACGACGTAACTCTCGGGTGAGCCCTCGGCGGCGAGGAACGAGATCCCGGAGTCCTCGGCGACCTTGGTCAGTCCCCACACTCCGGCGTAGAAGTCGAGCTGCTTGTCGTAGTCGGGTACGGCCAGGTCCACATGGCGCAGATGAGTGAGCAGGCGCATGGGTCAGTCCTTCCGGAGGAGGGCGGCGGCGTTGCCGCCCCGGACGGCGTGGAAATCGGAATCGGTGAGCCGTGCGGCGCGCAGTGCGCCGACCGGGTCCTCGCTGCCCATGTCGAAGGGGAAGTCCGAGCCGAGGAGCACCCGGCCGGCCCCGGCGACGCGGACCAGTTCGCGCAGGACGTGCGGGTCGTGGACGAGCGAGTCGAAGTACAGCTGCTTGAGATAGCTGCTGGGCAGGCGGGCGCAGCCGGCCCCGGCGTCGGGGCGGGTGGACCAGGCGTGGTCGGAGCGTCCGGTGTGGGTGGGCAGATAGCCGCCGCCGTGCGCGGCGATCACCTTCAGTCCCGGGTGGCGGTCGAGCACCCCCGAGAAGATGAGGTGGGAGAGCGCGACCGCGTTCTCCGTGGGCTGGCCGACGGTGTTGGACAGGTACCACCGGTCCAGGCGCTCGTCGAGCGTGCACCCGAAGGGGTGCAGGAACACCACCGCGCCGCTCTCCTCCGCCCGTGCCCACAAGGGTTCGTACGCCGGATCGGACAGCTCGCGCCCCGGTGCGTGACTGGAGATCTCGATCCCGAGGAGCCCGCGTCCCAGGGCGTCGTCGAGGGCTTCGACGGCCAGGTGCGGGTGCTGGAGCGGTACGAGTCCCAGGCCGCGCAGCCGGTCCGGGGCTGCCGCGCAGTGTGCCGCGGTTGCCTCGTTGGCCAGCCGGCAGACCTTCCCGGCCGTCTCCTCGTCCGCCCAGTAGTGGTAGTGCGACGGGGACGGGCTGACCAGCTGCACGTCGACGCCCTGACGGTCCATCGCCGCAAGGCGCACGGCGGCGTCCGTCAGTGCCGGGATCCGTTCACGCACCATGGGACCGCTCACGGCGAGCGCCTGGGCGCCGTTGCGCCGGGCGTCGAGTTCCCTGGCTCCGGACAGGCCGGGCAGACCGGCCACCAGCGCCTCGACCTCCGGGAGGAGGACGTGCGCGTGCACATCGACGGTGGGCGCGGTCACGGCAGCTCCCGGAGCATCATCATGGTGCGGCCCATCAGGCCGGGTACGTCCGCGTCGCGTACTCCGTCGAGCTGCCACTGCCCGATCCGCACGGACGCCTCGACCACCGGGCGGACCCGGGTGATCCGTCGCTCGTAGTACGTCCGGAACAGCGCGTCGTCCCACGTCTTGGACCCGGTCAGCAACTGTGCGAGGACCCACGCGTCCTCCAGCGACAGGGCGGCACCCTGGGCGAGCGTGGGCGGGCAGCAGTGCGCCGCGTCACCGATCAGCACGACGCGCCCGCGATGCCAGGACCCCTCCACCAGCATCCGGTCGAACCAGGTGTAGTTGACCTCGGCCGGGTCGGTGATGTGCTCGGTGATCTCCGGCCAGAAGCCGCCGTAGGCGGAGGCCAGCCGGCGCATCTCGTCGGCGTACGACTCCGGCGGGATCGAGGCACGGTCGCGGTTGGCCTCGACGACGTAGGCGTACAGGGTGCTGTCGCCGGTGGGGCAGTAGCCGGCGATGTAGGCCGGACCGCCGTAGGCGAGGTCCGTACGGGACACTCCGGCCGGGCGCGGGGCGGCGATCCGCCAGATGGCCATGCCGGTCGGTTCGGGCCTTGCCGTGATGCCGATGGACGCACGGGTGGCGGAGCCGAGACCGTCGGCGGCGATCACCAGGCCGTAGCGGCCCTCCGAGCCGTCACTGAAGCGGACGCGGACACCGTCTGCGTCCTGGTCCAGGATCTCGGCGGTGATGCCCAGCCGGACGGAGGCGCCACTGGCGCGCACGGCGTCGATCAGGATGCGCTGGAGCCGCGGCCGCTGCATGCCGACGGTGGCGGGGAGGTCGTCGCCGCCGCTGCGGATGTCGTCCTGCACGTGCAGCACGGTTCCGTCGGGGGTGGTGATGCCGACCGAGCCGAAGCAGTGGCCGGACGCCTTCACCTGCTCCCACACACCCAGTTCGCGCAGCACCCGCAGGGCGTTGCCCTGCAGCGTGATGCCGGAGCCGGCGGTGGCGTTCCAGTCGTCCTTGGCCTCGATCAGGTCCACGTCGATTCCGGCACGCCGCAAGAGGAGCGTCACGGCGTTTCCGGCCGCGCCGCCACCGATCACCAGGACCGTTGGGGCTTCAATCATGGTGGAACTCCCTTGTTCCTGTGTCTACTTGACGGCGATCGGGTTGACGGGGGAGCCGACCGCGCCGGTGATGGGGAGGGGCGCGGCGGTGAGCAGGAACTCGTACGCGCCGTCGGCCGCGCAGTCCTCGGCGAGTGCCTCCAGGTCCCACATCTCACCTATCAGAAGGCCGATGTTGGGGATGGCGACCTGGTGCAGCGGCTGGAACGCGACGTCGAACTCGTTGGGCCGGACCTCGAAACCCCAGGTATCGGTGGCGATCGCGGCGATCTCGGTGCCGTGCAGCCAGCCCGCCGTAGTGAAGGACAGGCCGGGAGCCGGGCCGCCTGCGTAGTCGCCCCAGCCGTCGCGGCGGGCGCGGGCGAGCTGTCCGGTACGAATCAGCACGATGTCGCCGCGGCCGACAGCCACACCCTGCGCCTCCGCGGTTCCTGTCAGATGTTCCCCGGTGATGGCGAAGCCGTCGGGGAGTTCACCGTCCTCACCGGTCGTGCGGCCGACATCCAGGAGCACGCCGCGTCCGGCCACGTGCGGGGCCATGTGCTCGATGCCGGTGACCAGGTCACCTTCGGAGGTGACGGTCCTCGCCGCGTCCCGGCCGTTCCACGCCTTGCCGTGGTCGAAGATATGGCCGAGCCCGTCCCATTGGGTCGAGCACTGCAACGGCATCGCTATGACGTCGTCGGCACCGCCGAGACCGTGCGGGAAGCCCTGCAGCCCGAGGGCCGCGTCGGTGCCGGTGTCGAGCATGGTGTGCACCGGATTCGTGCGCCGCCGCCAGCCCTTCTGCGGGCCGTGCATGTCGAAGCTCTGGGCGAGAGAGAAGCTGACGCCCCGGCGGACGAGCGTGGCCGCTTCGCGCCGCTTCGCCTCGTCCAGGAAGTTGAGCGTGCCGAGCACGTCGTCGTCGCCCCAGCGGCCCCAGTTGGAGTACGCGCGGGCGGCTCGCGCGATCGACCCTTCGGGGTCGTGGCGGTCGGGAGTCACGACGACACCTCGGTGACACAGCGGGTGCGCTGAACACCGAGACCCGTCACGGAACCGTCCATGACGTCGCCGTCGCGCAGCAGCCGGCCCCAGTGCATGCCGTTGCCGGCCGGGGAGCCTGTCAGGACCAGGTCCCCGGGCAGCAGTTGGGCCGTCTGCGAGGCGTAGGACACCACGCGCGCCACGTCGAAGATCATGTCCTTGGTCGACTCGTCCTGCATGGTCTCGCCGTTCAGCTTCAGCACGAGACGCAGGTCGCCGGGGTCCGCGATCGACGCGGTGGGCACGATCCAGGGGCCGAGCGGGGTGAAACCCGGCGCGTTCTTGCTGCGCAGCCAGTCCGTCCCGATCTGCGGCATGTCACGGCGGAAGACCGTGGCCCGGTCGGTCAGGTCGTTGGCGATGGTGTAGCCGGCGATGTGGTCGAGGGCCTCTTCCGCGGACACCCGGTGGGCCGGCCGGCCGATGACCGCGACGAGCTCCAGCTCCCAGTCGGGCTTCTCGGCCCAGGCTGGAAGCACGACGTCGTCGTACGGACCGGTGATCGCACTCGGCAGACCGGTGAAGACGTAGGGCAGGTCCTCGGCCGCCCGACGGTCCATGATCTCCGCGGCCTCGGCGCGCCGCTCCTCCTCGGAGCGCTCGTCGGCCGGGTCCCGGTGCGCGACATGCAGATCGATGACGTGCTGCCGGTAGTTGGCGCCGGACTGGAACACCTGGCGCGGCTCGACCGGAGCATGCACCCGGAAATCCGCCAGCGGCATGCGCTCCGGCCCGCTGTCTTCGGCCAGGGCCGCCACGCGCGCCGCGGCCGTGTCCCAGATCTCCAGGAGGCCGCGGATGGACAGGCCGTCGTCGCCGAAGACCGCCCGCAGGTCGAGCACCTGGGCGTCCGCCGTGACGAGTGCGGGGAAGGGCGGTCCGTCCGGTGCCGAGAGCGTGGCCAGCGCGAACGGGCCTGAGAAGAGCGCGGACGCGGATGCAGAATTCACGAACATGTCCTCCTGGTTGCGATGCGACTAATCTGGACCCGGCACCCGCAATCAGGGAAATCGATTCCGTGGATGGCCTTCATCCATCGCATCTATTCCTTGCGGTCAGCGCCTTACAGCAAGGGAAGTCCCGTGAATCTGGCCCGCCTCGACCTGAACCTCGTCGTCGCCCTGCGCGCCCTGCTGGAGGAACGCAACGTCACCAGGGCCGGGCAGCGCGTCGGTCTCAGCCAGCCCGCGATGAGCGCTTCGCTGGCCCGGCTGCGCCGCCACTTCGACGACGAACTCCTTGCCCGTGTCGGCGGCCACTACGAACTGACCGCTCTCGGGCAGGTCCTCCTGCAACGGACTTCCGCCGCCTACGAAGTGGTGGAACGCCTTTTCGCGAGCCAGGCCGAATTCGATCCGGGCAGCGAGAAGCGCGAGTTCAAGCTGGTCGCATCCGACTACGCGGTCGCCGTGTTCGGTGCGGAGCTCGCCCGGGTGGTCCACGAGGAGGCGCCCGGAATCCGGCTGCGCTTCGTCCAGACCCCGCCCACCGTGGTCGACGACACGGCCACGCTGCTGAGCACCACCGACGGACTGCTCATGCCGCACGGCGTGATCAGCGGCTTCCCCTCCACCGACCTCTACGACGACACATGGGTCTTCCTCGTCGCGGACGGCCATCCGAGCGTCGACGACCGGCTCACCCGGGACGATCTGGGCCGGCTGCCGTGGGTCACCTACCAGAGGACCTACGACGCCCCGGCCGTGCGCCAGCTCGGCATGCTCGGCATCGAGCCGCGCGTGGAAGTGTCCGTCGACAGTTTCCAGCTGCTGCCGCTGATGGTGGCGGGCACCCGGCGCATCGCCCTGATCCAGGCACGTCTCGCCCGGCTCCTCGCACCGCTCGCCGCCGTGCGCGTCGTGGAGCCCCCTTACGAGGCGGTGCCGCTGCGCGAGGCGATGTGGTGGCATCCGGTGCACACACACGACGCGGCGCACATCTGGCTGCGTGAAACGACGGCCCGCGTGGGCAGGCGCATGGCTGAAACGTACGAGGCACCGGCCGCTGACTGACACGCGGTGAAGCGGTCGCTGCCGCGGCCCCGAAGCCGCCGGCAGCGAACGGCCGGGACCCGCGACCGGCCAGGCGTGTGCGTCACCCGGACGGGCTACTCGTCCGAGCGGCGGCACCGGCTGTGTAGGTGAATGAGGCGCAGTACGTGATTCTGGCGACGAGCCCGGGAGACCGCATGCGTGTCACTGACCTGCCCTTCGAGGACACCACGGCCGCGACGAACGCCGATCGCGGGTTCATCGCGGCGCTGCCCGACCCGGTGGTGAAGGACGAGTCGGGCAAGGTGGTGTTCGACACGGCGGCGTACGCCTTCATGGATGCCGAGTGTCCGGACACCGCCAACCCCAGTCTGTGGCGTCAGGGTGGTCTGTGTGCGCGCAGCGGCCTGTACGAGGTGACCGAGGGCATCTACCAGATCCGCGGTGTGGACCTGTCGAACATGACGCTGGTCGAGGGCGACAGCGGTGTCGTCGTGGTCGACCCGCTGATGTCCGTGGAGACCGCCGCGGCCGGTCTGGCGCTGTACCGCGCCCACCGCGGCGAGCGCGCGGTGAAGGCGATGATCTACACCCACTCCCACGGCGACCACTTCGGCGGTTCCCGCGCCATCGTCCCCCACGGCGTCACGGACATCCCCGTCATCGCGCCGTCCGGGTTCATGGAGCACGCCGTCTCGGAGAACGTGTACGCGGGCAACGCCATGAGCCGCCGCGGGGTGTACATGTACGGCATGGGGCTGCCCAAGAGCCCCGAGGGGCAGATCGGCTGCGGTCTGGGCAGCGCCACCGCGCTCGGGACGATCAGTCTCGTACCGCCGACCGTGGACATCGCCGAGACCGGCCAGGAACTCACCCTGGACGGGGTACGGATCGTCTTCCAGCTCACCCCGGGCACCGAGGCCCCCTCGGAGATGAACTTCCTCTTCCCCGACCACCGGGCCCTGTGCATGGCCGAGAACGCCACCCACACCCTGCACAACGTCCTCACCCTGCGCGGAGCGGTCGTCCGTGACTCCCGTATCTGGGCGCACTACCTCAACGAGGCCCTGGTGATGTTCGAGGGGCAGGCCGACGTCGTCTTCGCCTCCCACCACTGGCCCACCTGGGGCGAGCAGGAGCTCACCGCGTTCCTCAGCGCCCAGCGTGACCTCTACGCCTATCTCCACGACCAGACGCTGCGCCTGCTCAACCAGGGCCTGACCGGTCCGGAGATCGCCGAGGACTTCGCCCTGCCGCCGGCGCTGGAGAAGACCTGGGCCACGCGCGGCTACTACGGATCGGTGAGTCACAACGTCAAGGCGATCTACCAGCGGTACATGGGCTGGTTCGACGGCAACCCCGCCCACCTGTGGGAGCACCCGCCGACCGAGCTGGCCAAGCGGTTCACCGCCGACTACGGCGGGATCGACGCCCTGGTCGCCAAGGGGCGGGAGTACGCGGAGGCCGGCGATCTGCGGTTCGCGGCGACGCTCCTCAACCACGGGGTCTTCGCCGAACCCGGCCACAAGGGCGTACGCGAGGCGCTGGCCGGTGTCTACGACCGGCTCGGGCACGGTGCGGAGAACGCCACCTGGCGCAACTTCTACCTCACCGCCGCGATGGAGCTGCGCGGCTCCGTGGCCACCACCGTCGTCGACCTGGCCAACCCCGAGATGGCCATGGCGCTCTCCGTCGACCAGATCATCGACACGCTCGCCATCCGCATCGACGGCCCCCGTGCCTGGGACACCGGTCTGACCATGGACTGGCACCTCACGGACGAGAACCGCACCTGGCACCTGACGCTGTCCAACGGGGCCCTGACCTACCGGACCAGCGAAGGCGCCCCCGCCACCGGCGGCGCCGACCTCACCCTGTCGTTGACCAAGCCCCAGCTGCTCGGTGTCGTCGCCGGGCGCGGGCTCGACGGCATCACCACCCATGGCGACGCCGCCGTCTTCCAGAAGCTCGCCGGCTTCCTCGACACCGCCGACCCCGATTTCGCCATCGTCACTCCCTGACCCCGCACGCTCGGCACCGCCGGAGTGCCGGCCCGTCAGTGAAGGCCGGCACTCCGGTGCCGGCGGCGGAGCTCCGTCTTGAGGATCTTCCCCGCGGCGGACGTCGGCAGGGAGTCCACGAAGTGGATCTCCCGCACCTTCTGGTACGGCGCGACGCGGGCGGCGACGTGGTCCATGAGCTCCTCGGCGAGCACCGGACCGGAGGCCGCCGGCGGCCGGACCACGACGTACGCCACGGGAATCTCACCCGCCGATGCGGAGGGCGCCCCGATCACGCACGCCTGGTCGACGGCCGGGTGCCGGGTGAGCAGTTCCTCCAGCGCACCCGGGTACACGTTGTAGCCCTTGTAGATCAGCATGTCCTTCAGCCTGTCGACCACGAAGACATGGCCGTGCTCGTCCTGCCGGGCGATGTCCCCCGTGCGCAGCCACCCGTCGGCGTACTGCTCGGCGGTCAGCTCGGGATGGCCGAGATAGCCGGCCGTGATCTGCGGACCCCGGGCCCACAACTCACCGGTCTCTCCCGCGGGAAGGGCCTTCCCGGCGTCGGCGGGATCGCGGATCTCGATCTCCGTGTCGAAGACCGGGAGCCCGGCCGAACCGACGGGCACCTGGTCGTCCAGGTCGACCAGACCCGTGACCAGGCCCATGGTGGCCTCGGTGAGGCCGTACCCCTCCACCACCGCCGCGTTCGGGAACAGTGCCCGAAGCGCTTCGAGGGTCGTCGTGTCGATGGGAGCGGCACCCGAGTTGACCGTGCGCACCGCTGGGAAGGAGCGGCCGTCGGCGGCGGCGATGAGCGCGTGCAGCAGCGCCGGGGAGCCGGTCACGTGGGTGGCTCCGTGGTCTTCCACCAGCTTCAGGTAGCGGTGCGGATGGAAGCGGCCGGCCAGGAGCACCGTCTGACCGGCCAGCACGGCGTTGGACTGGCTGATCAGACCCATGGCGTGGAAGAGCGGCGAGATACCGACCGACACACCGTCCCCGGACGGCGCCATCGCGGCCGTCTGCGCCCCGGGCACGAGTTCGGTACGGATGCCGCCGTGCTCGTCCACCGCGGGCAGCGCACCGGTGCGCCAGCAGGTGAACTGGAGGACGTTGTGGACGACGTGCCGGTGCAGCACCATGACCGCCTTCGACCGTCCCGTGGTCCCGCCGGTGAACGACAGATGGGCGATCGACTCCGGATCGGCCCGCGGCCCCTCGACGGGCTCGGCCGCCAGCAGGTCGTCGAGCGGAACGGTCCCGGGTGACGCCGAGCCGTCCGGGGCGGGGGCGATGTCCGTACCCGGAACCACGACCACCGGACGGAGTCGCTCGGTTCCGGCGGCAAGGAGCGCCTCGGCCGTCGCCGGGTGGGTGATCGCCGCCACGGCGGAGACCTCGTCGAGCTGCTCGCGCAGTGTGGCGGGCGGCAGAGTCGGGTTCATGGGTGCGGCCGTGGCGCCGGCCAGCAGGATTCCGTAGTAAGTGACGCTGAACCAGAGTGAGTTCGGCTGATGCAGTGCAACCACGTCACCCGGTCGGATGCCCCGCTCACGCAGGCCCTGCGCGCAGCGCAGAGCCCGGTCGTACAGCTCGGCGTAGGTCAGGGCGGCCGAGCCGTCGAGCAGAGCCGTACGGTCCGGATGGCGGCGGGCGGCCCCCGCCAGGATGTCGCCGACGCAGACCCCCGGCGGATAGTCGAGCGTGTCGGGCATGCCCTTGGGGCGGCGAGGGTTCATGGGGGCTCCCTTGCTCGGGTGCGGCACGACGGACCGGGGACACCACCTGGCCGAACATTCGTTAAAGTACGAGTGCTCCCCCTGGTTGTCCAGGGTTCCGGGAGGTGCGGGTCCGGCCGTACGTGATGCCCCCGCCCGCCGGGCCCGGGGTCACCGCTGGGCCGGGCGGATCCGGATCAGCGCCTCCTGCTGCACGGTCGCCACCAAATCGCCCTCGGCGGACCAGATCTCGCCCCGCGACAGGACCCGTCCGTCGGAGATGGCCGTGCTGTGCTGTGCGTACAGCAGCCAGGCGTCGGCCCGGCACGGCCGGTGGAACCACATCGCGTGGTCGAGCGAGGCCAGCATCACCCCGGACGGCCGGGACCGGCGCGAGCCCAGCGGTTCCCACGGCAGTGCGGCGGTGGGGGAGAGGGTGAGGTCGGAGAGGTACGCGAGGGCGGCCGCGTGCAGCAGCGGATCGTCGGACATCGGGTGGGCCGCCCGCAGCCAGGTGCGCCTGCGGGCCAGCCCCGTCGACACGGCGGTGCGCTCCTGCTCGTCGGCGGGCACCGTGCGCAGGCTGACGACGCGCGGGATCACGGCCGCGGCATGGCTCTCCGGGTGCTCCTCGGCCCACAGCGCGTACGGGTCCTCGCACTCATCGGGTCCCGGCGCCCCGGGCATCCGCGCCTGCCGGCCGGGCGTGGTCTCGGGCCTCTTGAACGAAGCGGTCAGATGGAGTACTTCCGTACCCTGCCGGGCGTCGACCTGCCGCGCGGCGTACGAACTGCCGTCACGCAGGGCGCGTACCCGGTACGTCACCTCCCGCTCCGGGTTCACCGCGCGCAGGAAGTAGGCGTGCAGGGAGTGGAGTTGCCGGTCGGGTCCGACGTCCAGGCCGCCCGCGCGCAGGGCCTGGGCGAGGGTGACGCCGCCGAAGGCGCGGGGCGGACGGCCCGCGTGCGGACGGCCGCGCAACGCACCGTCCCCGGCGTCGGTCAGCTCCAGCACCTGTTCGAAGCCCAGCGGCGGTGGTGTCCGCCGGGATGTCTCCGCTCCGTGCTCCTCGGTGTCCGGGCGGTCGCTGTAAAGAGCGCTCATGCTGCTGAATGGTGCCAGGGTGAGGCGTCGCTCCACCTGTGACGGTGCTCACTCGGCGACGGGTGCCGTGGGGCGCGCGCGTGGACGTGGGGGTGGATCCCGAGGCTGGCTTAACGGGCGTTCGACTGAGAGGCTGAGGTCTCCGGCCCGGAGGAGGCTGCTCGGTCCCTTCCCGCTCCCCTCCCTCCTCGCACTCGCACGAAAGGCATCCCATGCTGATCAACGGTTCGTCAGCCGTCGTCACCGGTGGCGCCTCCGGCCTCGGCCTCGCCACCGCGAAGCGGCTGCTCGCGGCCGGTGGCAAGGTCGTCCTGCTCGACCTGCCCGGCTCCGACGGCGAGGCCGTGGCCGAGGAGATCGGCGCCGCCTTCGTCCCCGGCGACGTCACCAGTGAGACGGACGCCGCCGCGGCCGTGGCGGCCGCGGCCGCCCTCGCCCCTCTGCGTATCGCGGTCAACTGCGCCGGGATCGGCGGTGCGCGCCGGACCGTGAACAAGGACGGCGCCTACCCGCTGGACCGGTTCGCCAGGATCGTCACGGTCAATCTGATCGGCACCTTCAACGTGCTGCGCCTGGCCGCCGAGGAGATCGCCAGGAACGAACCGGTCGACGGCGAGCGCGGCGTGATCATCAACACCGCCTCCGTCGCCGCGTACGAGGGACAGATCGGCCAGGCCGCCTACTCCGCCTCCAAGGGCGGCATCGTCGGCATGACCCTGCCCGTCGCGCGCGACCTGGCGGCACTGAACATCCGCGTCATGACCATCGCCCCCGGCCTGTTCGACACCCCGCTGCTGGGCGGCGCCCCGCAGGAGGTCAAGGACGCCCTCGGCGCCCAGATCCCGCACCCCTCGCGCCTCGGCGAGCCCGCCGAGTACGCCTTCCTCGCCGAACACATCGTCAGCAACCCCATGCTCAACGGCGAGGTCATCCGCCTGGACGGCGCCATCCGCATGGCGCCGAAGTAGCCGGGACCCGAAGCGCCTCCCCCTTCCTCACCGGCCGTCGGCGACGCTCCTGTCCCGGGTCAGACCGCGCCGTCGGCGCGCAGCGCGGAGATGGCGGTCTCGTCGTAGCCGAGGCCGTGCAGTACCGAGTCGGTGTGCTCGCCGACCGCGGGCACCGGGTCCATGCGGGGGGTGAGGCCGCGCGGCGTGGCCGGGGGCAGCAGCGCCCTGACCGTGCCGCCCGGTGTGGCGACGTCCCGCCAGCGGTCGCGCCCGGCGAGGACGGGATGCTCCAGGAACGCGTCGACCGTACGGAGCCGGGCGTTGGCCACGTTCGCCTCGTCGAGGAGCCTCACCGCGTCCTCGGCCGCCAGCTCGGCGAAGCGCGCGGCGACGATCGCGTGCAGCTCGTCGCGGCGCGCCACCCGGGCGGAGTTGCGGAAGAAGCGCGGGTCGGTGGCGAGATCCGCGGCGCCGAGGAAGACCGCGCAGAACGACGCCCACTCGCGCTCGTTCTGGATCGCCAGCAGCACGGTCGGGCCGTCCTGCGTCTCGTACGGGCCGTACGGCGCGATCGTCGCGTGCTGCGCACCCGTGCGCGGGGGCTGGGTGCCGGAGTAGGCGGTGTAGTACATCGGGGAGCCCATCCACTCGGACAGCGCCTCGAAGAGCGACACCTCGACGGCGCGCGCACGGCCGGTGGCCCGGCGCTCGTACAGGGCGGCGAGGATGCCGGAGTACGCGTACATCCCGGCGGCGATGTCGGCGACGGAGATGCCGGCCTTGGCGGGCTCGGCCGGGGAGCCGGTCAGCGAGACCACGCCGGTCTCGCACTGGACGAGCAGGTCGTAGGCCTTGCGGTCCGCCCACGGCCCGTCGTTGCCGTACCCCGAGATGTCGCAGACGACGAGGGACGGATGCCGGGCCGCCAGCTCGTCGGCGCCCAGACCGAGCCTGCGCGCGGCACCCGGAGCGAGGTTCTGGACGAAGACGTCCGCGTCGGCCAGCAGGCGGCCGAGCACCTCGCGGCCGCCCGGCGTCTTGATGTCGAGGGTCAGGGACTCCTTCGACCGGTTCAGCCAGATGAAGTGGCTCGACTGCCCGTGCACCGACTCGTCGTAGCCGCGGGCGAAATCGCCGGGCCCCGGCCGCTCCACCTTGATGACGCGCGCACCGAGGTCGGCGAGCTGGCGGGTGGCGAACGGCGCGGCGACGGCCTGTTCGAGGCTGACGACGGTGATGCCTTCCAGCGGCAGGGCGCTCATGACTGCTCCAGAGGTGCGGGGTCGGGGAACGGCCCGGGCGATCGCGGCACCGCGCGCGTCGTGCTTCTCCGCGCACCGTACCTGGCTGAACGATCGATCAACCAGAGGAGTGTGCGTGGCGCCGGAGACCACGGGCCGCCGTCGCGGCCCCGGCCGCCGGCGATGGATTCCGGGCGGGCGGGGCGGCCGGACTGAGCGATCGTTCCGGTTGATCTCCCTGTTCAGCGGCTCGGGGCGGCCGGCAAGCGCGGATTCATGGGGCGTCGCAGGCGGCGACGTTACGATGTGACCGCCCAGGCGACTGCTGTGACTGTCCGGTCCGTTCAGTCGCTTCCGCCGGGGAAGGGCGCAGCGAGAGATCGGAGCGGTGTGTCCAGCCGACCTGCCGGCCACACGGCCATCGTCGATGCCGCGCGCGCGGAGTTCTCCGAGCAGGGGTACGGGGCGACGTCGATCCGGGACATCGCGCAGCGCGCCGGAGTGAGCCTGTCGGCGCTGTACTACTACTACAAGGGCAAGCAGGACCTGCTCGTCGCGATCCTGGAGGAGGGTGTCGAGTCCTTCTCGGCCGAGTGCGACGCCGCGCTGGCCGAGGTGGGTGACGACCCGGCCGAGCAGCTCGAGGCGATCGTCTCGGCCACCGTGCGGTTCCGTGCCGGACACCCGGACAAGAGCAACATCGTCCTCAGCGAGGGGCGCAGCCTGGAGGCCGCCCATCTGCAGCGGTACCGGGAGAGCGAGGAGCGTGGGACGCGACGGTTCCGCGACATCATCGAGCGCGGTGTCGAAGAGGGCATCTTTCTCACGCTGTACCCCGACGACGCGCGGCGCGCCGTGATCGCCATGTGCAACGCGATCGCCCAGTGGTACCGGCCCGAAGGCGCGCTGACCGTGGACGAGTTGGCCGAGCGCCATGTCTCCCTGGCGCTGACCCTGGTGGAGTACCGGCCGCGCACCGCGCGCCGCTTCGCCCGCGACTGATCCGGGTCGCCGCGCGCTGCCTGTGAAGCCCCGGTCCCGGAAGGGCCGGGGTTTTCGTCTGTCCGGAACCGTGCCGCATCGGTGCGGTGCCGGCCGGATCCGCGGGGAAAGCAAAACCATCAGAGGTGACTGTTTGAGGTAGTCATTAAACGGTCAGCGTTGTATGTTTTCTGTGGCCGGTGCGGAAGCCGACCGGAGAAACGCCCTGGAAGCGGGGCCCGGAGGACGAAGGAGGCCTCATGGCCGCGGCGATCACGGAACACCGCACGCTCTTCATCGGTGGGCACTGGACCGAGCCCTCCGGTGACGGCGTCATCGAGGTCGTCTCGCCGCACGACGGCCAGGTCGTCGGCCGCGTGCCGGCAGCCACCGCCAAGGACGTCGACGCGGCCGTGGCCGCGGCCCGCGAGGCGTTCGACCACGGTCCCTGGCCGCGGACGGCCCTCGCCGAGCGCATCGCGGTCGTCCGGCGGATCGCCGAGCTGATGACGGCCCGCGCGCAGGAGTTCAACGAGATCATCTCCCGGCAGAACGGCTCGCCGGCCGGCAGCGGCATGGCCTCCCAGGTGATGGCGGCCGTGGGACACCTCTCGATCGCTGTCGCGGCGGCAGCGGAATACCCCTTCGAGGAGCGGCGCGACGGGATGCGCTGCCCGCTGGTGATCCGCAGGGAACCGGTCGGCGTCGTCGCGGCGATCGTGCCGTGGAACGTGCCGCAGTTCACCACCGCCACCAAGCTCGGCCCCGCCCTCGTCGCCGGCTGCACCGTCGTCCTCAAGCCGTCCCCCGAAACGCCCCTCGACGCCTACCTCCTGGCCGAGGTCTGTGCCGAAGCCGGGCTTCCGGAGGGCGTGCTCAGTGTGCTGCCCGCCGACCGTGAGGTCAGCGAACACCTCGCCTCCCACCCGGACATCGACAAGGTGGCCTTCACGGGTTCCGTCGGTGCGGGCAAGCGCGTCATGGAGGTCGCGGCCCGCAACCTCACCCGCGTCACCCTCGAACTGGGCGGCAAGTCGGCCGCGATCGTCCTGCCGGACGCCGACGCCGACACCGTCGTGAAGACCGTCCTGACCGGCAGCTACGTCAACAACGGGCAGGCCTGCGTCGCGCTCACCCGCATCCTGCTGCCCCGAGCCCGCTACGACGAGCTGAGCGCCCGCATCGTCGAGGCGGTGGCCGCGCTCAAGGTCGGCGACCCGCTCGACCCCGCCACCCGGATCGGCCCCCTGGTCTCCAAGCGCCAGCAGGCCCGCAACCTCGACTACATCCGCATCGGCAAGGAGGAGGGCGCCACGCTGCTCCTCGGCGGCGGCGTCCCCGAGGGGCTGGAAGCCGGAGCGTACGTGGAGCCGACCCTGTTCGGAGACGTCACCAACGACATGCGCATCGCCCGCGAGGAGATCTTCGGCCCCGTCGTGTGCCTGCTGCCGTACGAGGACGAGGAGGAGGCCGTACGGATCGCCGACGACTCCGACTTCGGTCTCTCCGGCGCCGTCGTGACCGCGGACGTCGAGCACGGCCTCGACATAGCCCGCCGCATCCGCACCGGCAGGTACACCGTCAACGGCTTCGCCCTCGACCTCACCGCTCCCTTCGGCGGCTACAAGAACTCCGGCATCGGCCGAGAGTTCGGCGTCGCCGGTCTCTCGGCCTACCTGGAGCAGAAGACCATCGCGATGCCCGCGAGCTGAGCGGCCGGTCACCGGGGGCCTGTGCCCCGGTGACCGCCCCGCCCCGGGACGGCCGCGATATCCGCTGCCACGTCGGGCCGGCTCCCGCAGCCCGGGCGGCCCCACGACGTAGGATCACCGCATGTCCGAGCCCAGCAGCCCGCCCCGCCGCCGACGCGTGCAGCAAAGGGCTCTGGACACCCGCGAGCTGCTGCTGCGCACCGCGGTTCAGGTGCTGGTCGACCAGGGGTACGCGCAGTTCTCCACGCTCGCGGTCGGCGAGGCGGCCGGGGTCTCCCGGGGCCGCCTCGTCCATCACTTCCCGACGAGACTGTCGCTGATCGAGGCCACCCTCGACTACCTCGCCGACCGCTACGAGGCCAGAACCCCGAGGCACCGCGAGATCATCACGGACGGGCCGCCGGGGGGCCGGCTGGTGCGCGCGCTCGACGTCCTGTGGGAACTGAAGCGCACCCCCGAGTACCAGGCGTGTCTCGAACTGATGGCGGGAGCCCGGGGCGACGCCGAACTCCGGGCGATGCTGCGGGCGTTCGACCGGCGACTGGACGAGACGCTCAACGACGCCGTACGGCTCCTGGTCGGCGACGTCGTCGACCGGCCCGAGTTCGCTGCGAGCCTGCTCACCGCCATCAGTGCGATGCGCGGGCTCCTGGTCGTGGCACGGGCCGAGGGTGCGGAGCCGGAAGAGCTGAACGCACGCTGGCGGGGCGTGCGGGACCGGCTGGTCCTGGTGTTCCGGGAGTTCGACCCGGCCCACTGAGCCGGCGGGCAAGCCGTGCGCGCCCCCGAGCGGTTGTGGCCGAGGGGCGTTTCCAAGGAGGCTGAGGCCATCCCCGCTGACGCCGGCAGACCGCTCAGCCAATGCCCCGGCCGAGCAGGTGCTCATCACCCCGGACGAGGGTGAGATCGAGCCCCTCGATCCGCAGGAGATCTCCCGCCGCGCACGCGTCGGCTCCTTGTACGGCCAACGAACCCGTTTCCCTTCCTCTTGCATTCGCAAGGGTTTGGCGCGTCGAGTAGTCGTAAATGCAAGGCGTCCGATACGGAATCCCTCTTGGTTGAATCACCAGGACGCGGCCGGACGGGCTGAAGGTTTTCCGTGTTGCGCACCAGTCGTTTTCGGCCTCCCGGGCGGCTTCACTGACGGGACGGCAGCGGATGGAGACGGTGGGAGACATGGATCTGAACACGGTTCTCGACGTGCGGGACGCGCGGCGCCAGGAGCCCTGGCGGGCGGGCGACGCCTGGCTCGGCGGTGGAACGTACCTGTTCTCGGAACCCCAGCCGCATCTGCGACGGCTGGTGGATCTGAGCCGGATGGGCTGGGAGCCGATCCGTACCCGGCCCGACGGGTCGGTGGAGATCGCGGCCACGTGCACGATCGCGCAGCTGTCCCGGTTCGGGCGGTCCCTCGGCGCGGCGGCCGCCCCGCTCGTCGAGCAGTGCTGCCGGGCGTTCCTCGCCTCGTTCAAGATCTGGAACATGGCGACGGTCGGCGGGAACCTCTGCAACGCGCTGCCGGCCGGCCCGATGATCTCCCTCACCGCGGGCCTCGACGGCGAGTGCCTGCTCCGGGCGCAGGACGGTTCCGTGCGCCGTGTGAAGGCCGCGGACTTTGTCACCGGTGCGGGCCGCAAGGACCTGGCCGAGGGGGAGTTGCTGCGCTCGGTGACGATCCCCGCGCGGTCGTGGAGGTGCCGGACCGCCTTCCGGCAGGCGTCGCTCTACGGCCTCGGACGCTCCGGCGCCCTCGTGACCGGGACGCTGGATCCGGTGGACGGCTCGCTGGCCGTGACCCTCACGGCCGCCACCCGACGGCCCTTCCGCCTCTGGTTCGCGCTGCCGCCCGACCGGGCCGGACTGTGCGCGGCCATCACCTCGGCCGTGGGCGAGTCCGACTGGTTCGACGACATCCACGGGCTGCGCGCATGGCGCCGGCACATGGCCTTCCACCTCGCCGAGCAGGTACGGCGCGATCTCACCCGGGACGGTGTGCGATGAGTTTCGGCATCCAGGTCAACGATCAGCCCTTCGACTCCGAGCCCCGTCCCGGCCAGTGCCTGCGCACCTATCTGCGCGAACGCGGCTGGTTCGGGGTCAAGAAGGGCTGCGACGCCGGCGACTGCGGCGCCTGCACGGTGCATGTGGACGGCGAGCCGGTGCACAGCTGTCTCTACCCGGCCGTACGTGCCGAGGGCCGGTCGGTGACCACGGTGGAGGGGCTGGCCGGCCGGGACGGCGAACTCCACCCCGTACAGCAGAAGTTCCTGGACGCCCAGGGCTTCCAGTGCGGATTCTGCACGGCCGGGTTCCTGATGACGACGGCCGCCCTCGAACAGGAGAAGGGCACCGCCCACGACGACGGCAAGCTGGACGACCTGCCGCGGGCCTTCAAGGGCAACATCTGCCGCTGCACCGGATACCGCGCCATCGAGGACGCGGTACGCGGGGTGAAGCACACCGAACGCCCTTGCGCAGGACAGGCGGTGGGAAAGAGCCTCGGCGCCCCTGCCGGCCCCCAGGTGGTGACGGGCACCGCCCGGTACACCTTCGACATCGACGTACCCGGGCTGCTCCACATGAAGCTGCTGCGCTCCCCGCACCCGCACGCCCGCATCCTCGCCATCGACACCACCGCGGCCCTGCGGGTCCCCGGCGTCCACGCCGTCCTCACCCACGAGGACGCCCCCGCCACCCTGTACTCCAGCGCCCGCCACGAGCACCCCACCGAGGACCCCGACGACACCCGCGTCCTCGACGACACCGTCCGTTACGTCGGCCAGCGCGTCGCCGCCGTCGTCGCCGACAGCGAGCAGGCGGCCGAGGAGGGCTGCCGGCGGATCGACGTGACGTACGAGCAACTGCTGTACGTCACCGATCCCGAGGAGGCCATGCGTACCGGTGCGCCCGTCATCCACGCGGGCAAGGGGAAGGAGGCGCGGATCGCCCGCGTCGAGAACAACGTGGCCGGTGAGGTCCACGGCGAGATCGGCTGTGTGGGCGACGGCTTCGCCGAGGCGGCAGTCGTTTACGAGGAGACCTTCCGCACCCAGCGGGTCCAGCACGCCAGCCTGGAGACGCACGGCTGCGTCGCCTCCTTCGAGCCGAAGGAGGACGGCACGGGCGAGCGGCTCACCGTCCGATCCAGCACCCAGACCCCGTTCCTGACCCGGCGCGCCCTGTGCGCGCTGTACGGGCTCCCGGAGGACGAGGTCCGGGTGGTCGCGGGCCGGGTGGGCGGCGGCTTCGGCGGCAAGCAGGAGATGCTGACCGAGGACATCGTCGTCCTCGCCGCGCTCAGGCTGCACCGCCCCGTCAAGCTGGAGTACACCCGCGCCGAGCAGTTCTACGGTGCCACCACCCGCCACCCGTTCACCATCCGCATCAAGCTGGGCGCCCGCGCCGACGGCACGCTGACCGCGATCCGGATGCGGGTGGTCTCCAACACCGGGGCGTACGGCAATCACGGTCCCGCCGTCATGTTCCACAGCGTCGGCGAGTCCTTCGCCGTCTACCGGGCCCCGCACAAGAAGGTGGACGCCTACTCCGTCTACACCAACGGCGTTCCCGCGGGCGCCTTCCGGGGCTACGGACTGGGGCAGGTCACCTTCGCCGTCGAGTCCGCCATGGACGAGATGGCCCGTCGCCTGGGCATGGACCCGCTCGCCTTCCGGGAGAAGAACATCATCGGCCCCGGCGACTCCATGGCCAGTCCGATCGGTGAGGAGGAGGACCTGCACATCGCCTCGTACGGGCTGGCCCAGTGCCTGTCGATCGTCCGCGACGCCATCGCGGAGGACCGGAGCACGGAGGAGGTGCCGGAGGGATGGCTGACCGGCCAGGGCGCGGCCATGGCGATGATCGCCACCGGTCCGCCGGGCGGGCACTACGCCGACGCGACCGTCACTCTCCTCACCGACGGGACGTACGACATCGCCGTCGGCACGGCGGAGTTCGGCAACGGCACCACCACCGTCCACAAGCAGATCACCGCGGGGGCGCTGAACACCACCGTCGACCGGACGGTCATCCGCCAGTCCGACACGGACGTCGTCCGCCACGACACCGGCGCCTTCGGCTCGGCCGGTACGGTCGTGGCCGGCAAGGCGGTCCTGCTCGCCGCGGAGTCCCTGGCCGGGCGGATCACCACGTTCGCGGCCCGGCACACGGGAGTGGCCCGTCATCTGTGCACGCTCGGGGCCGACGCGGTGGACTGCGCCGGCCGGACCGTCACCCTGAAGGAACTCCACGAGGCGGCCTGCGCTGCGGGGGCGCAGGACGAGCTCACGGCGGAGGGCCACTGGGGCGGCAGCCCGCGCTCGGTCGCGTTCAACGCCCAGTGGTTCCGGATCGCGGTCGACCCGGACACGGGCGAGATGAAAATCCTCCGCAGTGTCCACGCCGCCGACGCCGGCAAGGTGATGAACCCGCTCCAGTGCCGCGGGCAGATCGAGGGCGGCGTCGCCCAGGCCCTGGGCGCCACGCTCTTCGAGACCGTACGGCTCGACGAGCGCGGCGAGGTGACCACGGCGGCCTTCCGGCGCTACCGCCTCCCGCAGTACGCGGACGTGCCGCGCACCGAGGTCCACTTCATGGAGACGACCGACGCGATCGGGCCGCTCGGCGCCAAGTCGATGAGCGAGAGCCCCTTCAACCCGGTGGCACCCGCCTTCGCCAACGCGCTGTACGACGCCACGGGCATCCGCTTCACCGAGATGCCCGTCACCCGGGACCGGGTGTGGCTGGCCATGCATCAGCGGGCGGCGGGGCCGGCCGACCGGCCCGCATGAGGGCGTGGCGGCCGGACCGGACCAGGACCGCCGTCGCGGTCAGGGCGATGAGGGGGACGGCGAAGCCCGCCCTGGCACCGCCGGGACCGTCGACGAGCCGGCCGGCCACGGCGGCGGACGCGGCGATGCCCGCGGCGCTTGCGGAGTTCGTCCAGGTGAAGGCCTGGGTCAGGACCGACCGGTCCACGACCGACTCGACGAGCATCGAGGAGACGATGATGCACGGCGCGACGCCCGCACCGGGGAGCAGCAGGGTGAGGGCGAGCTGCCAGGGGGCGCCCGCCAGCAGCGGCAGCATCGACGCGGCGGCCAGGAGCGTCAGGATCAGGGGGAGCTGGGCCGCGGGTGGTGTGCGCCGGCGGAACCGCCCGTAGACCAGGCCCGACAGCAGACTCGCCGCGCTCATCAGTCCGTACAGCACCCCGGCGGCCGCGGCGGCGTGATGGACCTCGGCGAAGGCGCTCACCGAGACCTGCATGGAGCCGAAGAAGACCCCCAGGGCCAGGTTGACCGCCAGGAGCGTGCCGAAGCTCCGGGTGAGAAGGGCGCCTCTCGTGCCTCGTGCCGTGGACGTACGGTTCCGGGCCGCCGCCGTCGGCGCAGGAGCCGTCCCCCGCAGCGCCGCGAAGACAAGTCCGGCACCGACGACGAGCGTTCCCGCCAGCACCGTGCCCGCGGCCGGGTGCAGGTACGTCGCCGTCAGCACCGCGAGGGCGGGGCCCAGAAGGAAGGCGGCGTCATTGCTGAGCGCTTCCAGTGCGAAGGCCGGGGTGAGTTCGGGGCGGCCGTGCAGCAGGGCCGACCAGCGGGCGGCGGAGAGCGCACCGAACGGCGGGACGGTCGCCCCGGCGGCGAGGGCGGCCGCCATCAGCGACACCGTGGGGGCGGCCGTCAGCACCAGCGCGACCAGGGCGGCCAGTGCCCCGGCGTGGGCGCACAGGAGGGGGACGAGGACGCGTGGCTGGCCGAACCGGTCCATGAGACGGGCCGACTGCGGACCCGCCAGGGTCTCGGCCACGGCGAACGAGCCGGTGACCAGGCCGGCCACGGCGAAGGATCCCGTCGCGGCATGGACCAGCCGGACGAGACCGAGGCCGGCCATGGCGACCCCGACCCGGGCCGGCATCGCGGCCAGGAAGAACGCCGTCGCGCCGGGTGTCCGGAGAGCCGAACGGTAGGAGACGGTTTCCGCGCGGACCGGGGCGCAGGGGCGGGACCTGTGTGCCCTGCGGCGGAGAACGGGTGCGGGACGACGAGTGCGGTGCCGCGAGGTCACGGCGAACCTTCCGCTGCGCGGTGGGGCGGTCCGGGAGGCCGGGCCCGTCGAGGGCGCCGCGCTCCCGCCGCCAGGAGTCGTCCATGGTGACGCGACCGGGGCGGAACCGAGGTCCGCACCCGTGTCCGCGTCGGCTCCGGCGCCGGCAGAAACGTTGAGTGTCGAGTGGGAAAGCAGGTGGTTCGGGACCGGGAAGCGGGCCGGTCCCGAGCAACACCCTAGCTGCGTCGGCCGGTGGACAGAAGATGGCGGGTGGAGAGGTGCCGTCCGAAAGCCCGCCGCCCCGCCGGCGACCTGTGGTCTCCGACGGGGCGGGCCGTCATCGCGGGGCGCGGGAACCCGCGGCCCGTCCGGGCGTGGTCAGATGCGGACCGCGGCCAGGAAGCTGCCGATGGTGTTCATCGACTCGTAGCGCACGTAGGCACCCGGATACGGCGCGTGCAGCACGGTGTTGCCGCCCGCGTAGAGGCCCACGTGCGAATTGCCGTTGAAGAAGACCAGGTCGCCCGGCTTCAGCTGGCTGCGCGCGATCCGGGTGCCCTGGTTGATCTGGGTGTACGTGGTGCGGGTGATCTGGACCCCGGCCTGGGCGTAGGCCCACTGCGTCAGGCCCGAGCAGTCGAACGAGTTGGGACCGGTCGCCCGGGGGACGTACGGCTTGCCGATCCGGGTCTGGGCGGCATGGAGGGCGGCCGCGCCGAGTGCGGAGGCGGGGACCTCCTTGCCCAGGTCGGGAGTCGAGGCGCTGGATCCGCCGGATCCGCCGGACCCGCTCGCGAGCCCGGCGCGGTCACCGGCGGCGCGGCTGGCGCGGAGGTCGTCCTCGCGCATCTGCGCCTGCTCGGCGGCGGTGAGGGTGTTGAGCACCTTGCGCGCCTCGGCGAGCTTGCTCTGTTCCTGCTTCTTCTTCTCGCCGAGCGTCTTGCGGACCTTCGCGAGGTCGCTCAGCTTGTCCTGCGCCTCCTTGCGCTCCTGCGCGAGGGACCGCTGCTTCTCCTGGATCTTCGACAGCGACTCGGCCTGTTTGGCGGTCAACTGGTCGAGTGCGGAGGCCTGGTCGAGGAAGCTGTCCGGGTCCGACGCGAGGAAGAGCTGCACGGAGGGGTCGATGCCTCCGGAGCGGTACTGCGCGGCGGCGAGAGAACCGAGGCCGGCGCGGAGCGAGTTGAGATCCTGCTGACCGCGGGCGACCTTGTCCTGGATCGCGTCGATCTGCTTCTGGAGCTTGTCCTGCTTCTCCTTGGCCCCGCTGTACTGCTCGGTGGCCTTCTCCGCCTCGTGGTAGAGCTTGTCGACCTTCGCCTTGACCTCGCTCTTGGTCGGCTTGGGGTCGGCGTGTGCGGCCTGGGAGGTCAGGGCCACGGCTGCGGCGGCGGTCGCGGTGAGCACGGTCACGCGGGTGCGGCTCGGCGGTTTGGGACGACGGTGGGACGCCACGAAGGCGAGCTCCTTCTTCCTCGAGCCGCCTACCGGGCTATGGGGGGAGGAGAATCCCCGGCTCCGTAGACAGCACGGAATCGGCGGTTCCTTCGCCGTCACCCCGGATGGGTGATCAATAGCGCGAAGGTTCGAGGCTCGACCCTAGTGACCATCCTGTGATCTTTCAAACCCGCACAGCAAAATTCTCCTCACGTGAGGGTCGTCATTTCTTCACATCGTACGCGCAGTAGCAACTGCCTGACGGTCCGTTCCGTGCGAACGGGGCACCGGCATCGGTGCAGGTACCGGCATCACAGCACCGCTGCCTTCCGGGTGCCCGGGATGGCGGCGAGCAGTTCCTCGGTGTACGGATCGGACGGCGCGGCGAAGATGTCGTCCGTCGTGCCCGTCTCGACCAGGCGCCCGTGCCGCATCACACCCACCCGGTCGGCGATCTGGCGTACGACGGCCAGGTCGTGGGAGATGAACAGGTAGCTCAGACCCAGGTCGCGCTGGAGGTCCACCAGCAGCTCCAGGATCTGCGCCTGCGCGGAGACGTCCAGCGCGGACACCGGCTCGTCGCAGACGACGAGGTCGGGCTCCAGTGCCAGCGCCCGGGCGATCGCCACCCGTTGGCGCTGGCCGCCGGACAGTTCGGTGGGCCTGCGCCGCAGCACGGAGCCGGGCAGCGACACCCGCTCCAGCAACTCGCCCGCGCGCCGCACCCGTTCCCCGCGGGTCCCCACACCGAACGCCCGCAGCGGCTCGGTGATCACGTCCGCGACGGACTGCCGGGGGTCCAGGGAGGCGTACGGACTCTGGTACACGATCTGCATCCGCTGCCGCAGGCGCCGCAGCGCGCCGCCCCGCAGACGTGTGATGTCCTGCCCGTCGAAGACGACCCGGCCGCCCGAGGAGTCGGCCAGCCGCACCACCATGCGCGCGGTCGTCGACTTGCCGGAGCCCGACTCGCCCACGAGCGCGAACGTCTCACCGCGGCGGATGGTGAAACCGACGTGGTCGACCGCCCGGAGCGTGCGTGCGCCGCCCGTCCGGCGGGGGAGCGGGAAGTCCTTCACCAGGTCCTGGACGACGACGAGGTCCTGGACGGCGGCTGGTTCCTGGACCGTGACGGGTTTCCGGGTCCCGACGGGATCCTTGGAGCCGGACGTCCCGGCAGCAGCAGCCGGCCCGGCCGTGCGCCGGCGGTCCACGACCAGGCGGCTGCCCGCGAGGCTCGGGGCTGCCGCCAGCAACTGCCGGGTGTAGGCGTGCTGCGGGTCGCCCAGCACCTGCTCGGTGGCTCCCGCCTCGACGACCGAACCGTGGGCCATGACCACGATCCGCTGCGCCCGGTCCGCCGCGACCCCGAGGTCGTGGGTGATCAGCAGGACGGCGGTGCCCGACTCCCGGGTCAGCGTCTCGATGTGGTCCAGGATCTGCCGCTGCACCGTGACGTCCAGGGCGCTCGTCGGCTCGTCGGCGATCACCAGCCGGGGTCTGGCGGCCACCGCGACGGCGATCAGCACCCGTTGGCGCATCCCGCCCGACAGCTCGTGCGGATACTGCCGGGCCCGCACCCCGGGGTCGGGCAGACCGGCCTGGCCCAGGATCTCCACGGACCGGGCCGCCGCCGACTCCCGGTCGGCGAGACCGTGGATCCGCAGCACCTCGGCGACCTGCGGACCGATGCGCTGCACCGGGTTGAGGGAGACCATCGGATCCTGCGGGATCAGCCCGATGTCCCGGCCGCGCAGGGCCCGGAGCTCCTTGTCCTTCACCCGGGCCAGATCGGTCCCGTCGAAGAGGATCTGCCCGGCCTCCAGCGCGCCGCCCGCCGGGAGCAGCCCGATCAGCGCGTGCGCGGTCGTGCTCTTGCCGGAGCCCGACTCGCCCACGACGGCGACGACTTCGCCGGGCCGTACGGTCAGGCCGACCCCTTGCACGGCCGGTACGACGCCTCCCCGGGTGCGGTAGGAGACCTGCAACCCGCGGACGTCGAGGAGTGGTTCGTCGCTCATGGTGTCTTCCTGTCTTCGCCGTCGAGCGCGCGCGAGATCCGGTTGGCGGCCAGCACCGTGGCCGCGATGGTCAGTCCGGGCAGGGCGGTCAGCCACCACGCCGTGGCCAGGTAGTCCCGGCCGCCCGAGACCAGTGCCCCCCATTCGGGGGCCGGTGGCGTCGCCCCGTACCCCAGGAAGCTGAGCGACGACACCTGGAGGACGACGGCGCCGAAGTCGACGGCGGCGTACACCAGGACCGGGCCCGAGGCGTTCGGCAGCACGCGGCGCACCAGCACCGAGTACCAGCGCGCCCCGGAGGCCCGCGCCGCCTCCACGTACACCGCGCCGCGCACCCGCAGCACCTCGGAGCGCATGATGCGGGCGAAACCGGCCACGCTGGTGATGCCCACGGCGATCGCGACGTTGACCGTGCCGAACCCCAGGGCCGTCACCACGGCCATGGACAGCAGCAGGTTCGGGATGGACAGCAGGACGTCCGCGCCGCGCATCAGGACGGCGTCGACCCAGCCGCCGAGATAGCCGGCGAGCAGCCCGGTCAGCGATCCGCCCACGAGGCCCACCGCGACCGCCAGGACCGTCGCCCGCAGCGACAGCGACGATCCGTGCACCACCCGCGAGAACAGATCGCGGCCCAGCTGGTCGGTGCCGAAGAGGTGGCCGGCGCCGGGGCCCTGGAGCTTGTCGCGGGGGACCCCGGCCAGGGGGTCCTGCGAGGTGAACACGCCGGGGAAGAATGCCGATACGAGCACCAGCGCCAGCAGGACGAGCGACAGGACGAGCCCGGGGCGGCGCAGCAGGAACCGGGCCGAGCGCCGGACCCGTTGCCCGGCACCGTCCCGGACGGACGGTCCGGGGTCCGGGGCGTGCGGCTGCAGGGCCGGCCCGGTCAGTGTCCCGGGAGTGAGGAGTCCGGTCATCGTGCCACCGCCGCCGATGTGGTGATCCGGGGATCGAGCAGGGGGTAGACGAGATCGACCGCCAGGTTCGCCAGGACGAACACGAGCGCGCCGAACACGACCAGCCCCTGGACCACCGGAATGTCCTGGGAGGCCACCGCCGTGGCGGTGATGCGTCCCACGCCGGTCCGGGAGAACACCGTCTCCACGACCACCGACCCCGCCAGCAGGTTGCCGACGAGCATCCCGACCACGGTCAGGGGAGGGATGGAGGCGTTGCGGGTGGCGTGCCGGAAGTGCACGCGTCCCCGGCTCGCGCCCTTGGCCAGCGCGGTCTCCACGTACGGTTCGGACAGGGTGGTCCGCAGGCTCTTGGCGAAGACCTGCGCGAGCACCGCACCGGTGGGCAGGGCCAGGGTGATCATCGGGAGGACCAGGCTGTCGAACCCCTCGTTGCCGACGGCGGGCAGCAGCCCCCAGCGGAACGAGACGATCTGCACCAGCACGAGACCGACCAGGAACGTCGGCGCCGACACCCCGAGCGCCGGCAGCGACAGCAGCACCTGCCGCAGCCAGCGCCACTGGGTGTACGTGCCGAGCAGGGCGGTGGCCCCGCCCAGCACCAGTGCCAGGAGCAGCGCACCGGACGTCAGCCGGAGAGTGTCCGGCAGCGCCGTGCCGATCATGTGGCCGACCTTCTCGCCGCTCTGCACCGAGATCCCGAAGTCGCCCTGCAGGGCGTGCCGGAGCTGGGAGACGTACTGTTCGAGGACCGGTTTGTCGAGCCCGTACGTCTTCCTGAGTTCGGCGAGCTGCTCCGGGCTGATGTCGTTCGTGTCGCCGCCGCCCGCCGCCATGATGGAGACCGGGTCGCCCGGCAGCAGGTACAGCACTCCGAAGGACAGGGTGAACGCCGCCCAGAGGACGAGGACCGCCTGGAGGAGGCGTCCCGTCAGATAGCGCGTCATGACAGCCACGTCTCGTGGAACTGCAGCCGCGACGAGGCCTCGAAGTCCAGGTCGTGGACCTTCCCGGACAGGCCGAGCACGGTGGTGAGTTCGAAGACGGGGATCTGGTAGGCCTTGTCCAGCACGAGCTTCTGGGCCCGGGCCACGTGCGCCGCGCGCGCCGCCGGATCGCTCTCCGACGCCTGCTCGTCCAGCACGCCGTCCAGTTCGCGGTCGGCGAGGTGCCCGAAGTTGAGCAGCTTGCCGGAGAAGCCGGTGCGCAGGATGTCGGGGTCCACCCGTGTCGTGTTGCCCCAGGAGAAGTCGTAGTCGCCCTTCTGCCGGAGCGCGATGAAGTCGCCGATCGTGGCGGATTGCAGGGTGATGCGGATGCCGGACTTCTTCAGCTGCTGCTGGATCAGCTCCAGGGCGGTCTGGTTCGGCCCGAAGTTGGCGCCCCAGATGACCTTGAGCGAGAGCTTCCTGCCGTCCTTGGTGCGGATGCCGTCGGAGCCGGTCCGCCAGCCCGCCGCGTCGAGGAGCTTCTCGGCGCCCGCCACATCGTGGCCGAGCTGTGCGCTCAGGTCCTTGTAACCGCTGGTGGTGCTCGCCAGGGAGCTGGTGGCCGGTTCGTAGCTGCCGCTCAGTACCGTGTCGACGATCTCCTGGCGGTCGATGATCTTCTGGATCGCCCGGCGGACCCTGAGGTCCTTGGTGATCGGCCGTGCCACGTTCGCCGTGAGTGCGAACGGCAGTCCGGGGTTGGCCCGGCTCTGCAGCGAGAAGCCGGCGCTCTTCAGGCCCGGCTCGTCCTGCGGCGCCACACCGCCGATGGCGTCGACCTGGCCGGACTGGAGGCTGCCGGTGCGTACTCCGGACTCGGGTATGACCTTGAAGGTCAGCTTGTCCAGGTAGGCGGGGCCCTTGCGGCTCCACAGGGAGGAGCCCCAGGTGTAGCCCGCGCGCCGGCGCTCCTCGACGGACTTGTTCGGCGTGTAGTCGACGAGGGTGAAGGGGCCGGAGCCGACCAGGTTGTCCGTGCACCGCTTCTCGGCCGGCAGCTTCACCGTGGACGCGGCGAGCAGCCCGAGGGTGAACGTCGATGTCGCCTGGAGGAACTGGGCGTTGGGGGCGGCGAAGGCCACCTCGGCGGTGTGCTCGTCGACCACGGTGGTGCCCTTGTACCCCGCCAGGTACCCGCTGCCGAGGACTGCCTTCGCGCCCAGCTTCACGATCCCGTCGAAGTTGTCCTTGACCGCCCGCGCGTTCACCGGGGTGCCGTCGCTGAAGGTGGCTCCCTCGCGGAGGGTGAAGGTGAACGTCGTCGCGTCCTTGCTCACCTTCCAGGACTTCGCCAGCCAGGGCACGATCCTGCCCGTCCGGGGGTCCTGGTCGGTCAGCGAGTCGACGAGCTGACGGGCGGGGTAGAGGGCGTCGTTGTTGCCCGCCTGCTGCGGGTCGATGCAGATGGGGTCGGAGGCCAGGGCGAAGGTCAGGTGCCCGCCGGAGTGCGGGGTCGAGCCGCCAGGGCTGTCCGCGCTGGACGAGGAGCACGCACCGGCCGCGAGGGACAGGACGGTGACGGCGGTGAGGGAGGTCAGGACACGGCGAGGCCGGCGGCGTGGGTCGGACATCAGCGGTTCTCCAGCTGAAGAGGAAGGAGGCCGGGCACGGCGGCGCTCTGCACGGACGACGGTGTCCGCGCGCGGAGGCGGGGCCGTGAAGCGGGCCGGTGGTCAAGCGGTGAGGGACGTCAGGCCTGACAGATGGCGCTGGAGACGCGGTGCAGATCGATGTGCCTGCGGGCCGCGAGGCGGGCGCCGATGAAGGTGGCGCAGCGCGTACCGGCGACACGGCTGGGGGATGTGGCCCCGGCGGCGTTCGGCTGGTACGGCATGAGTGGCGCGGTCCCTTCGAGCACAGCGGCGTCGAGCACGGCAGCACCGTCCCCGAGGGACGATGCGGCGCAACGTATCAGCCCGAACACCCTTGTGAGAAGCGGCTTCCGGGGCAGCACACCCGCTGTTCGCACAGGTGAAACACGGTGCCCGTCCAGGGGCGGGCACGACAGGGCCGCGTGGGCACGCCCACCGCTGGACGTGCCCACGCGTGACGGCTGCGAAGCCTCAGGAGGCGGCAGCGGTCCCCTGGCGCTCCACGCCGATGACCTTGCGGTAGACCCGGGCGCCGTTGCCGTAGTCGTCCACGGCGTAGTGCCAGGTCGCCCGGTTGTCCCACAGCACGAAGTCACCGGGATTCCAGCCGAACCGGATCGTGTAGTCCGGGGAGGAGGCGTGCCGGAGCAGGTGGTCGAGCAGCGCCTTGGACTCGGCAGGTGTGACACCGGTGAGCCGGAGTGCCGAACTGCTGATGAACAGGCCCTTGCGGCCGGTGTCCGGGTGCGCCAGGACGACCGGGTGCTCGACGGTCTCCCCGACGGCGGTCCGCTTGCTGCCCTGGGCATAGTTCTCCGGATCGCCGTCGTAGACGGCGTTCACCGATTCCAGCAGCACCTTGAACGGCTCCGACAGATCGTCGTACGCCGTCTGGAGATCGGCCCACAGCGTGTGCCCGCCGAGCTCGGGCACCTCCTCGTAGGTGAGCGACTCGATGGCGAACACCGGGCTCCGCCACAGACCCCCGATGTGCCAGGTGCTCGCCTTGCCGGTCTGCTTGACGTTGTACGGGTAGACCAGCGGGTTGGCCGCGTCCTTCACGGCGGTGGGGTGGTCGAACGGGTCCGCGAAGATGCTGACGGCCGCAACGTGCTGATCGGGTGTCAGGTGCTGGTTCCGGAACACCAGGACCTTGTGGTCCTCGAAGGCCTGGCGCAGCTCCTGCGCGGTGGCGTCGTCGACGGGCCGGGTGAGGTCGACGCCGAACACCTCGGCGCCGAACCTGGGTCCTGCGCGACGTATCTCGTGACGTGTGACGGTGGTCATGCCCAACTCCCTGTGTGGTCGTGCGGGACGGACGCGCGCGGCACGGAGTGCGGCGGCGCGGACGGGTGTCAGGCGCGGCGACAGAGGGAGGCGCTGGTGCGCCCCAGATCCACGTGCAATCTGCGGTACAGGACGTTGTCGGTCACCCGGCCACGGTAGACGGACGGCCGGGCCGCGGCGAGGGCGTGCGGCCGTTCCCGGCGTCCGGCGGCCCCTTTCCCGCGGCGGCACGAGCCCTGCGACGCAGGTCCGGCCGCATCGTTTCACTCGCATGAAGAATCCGTGCGCCGGCCGGGCCCGGCTGCATGGAAGCTGCGTGGAGCACTGATTGACGGTCAATCAGGTCGCGCGGGGCGGGGGAGCGGGGCCGGGGGATCGAGGCGTCTTGCCACACCGGTACTCGTGAATGTTAGGTTAGCCTTACCTGAGTCAAGGTGGCCCGGGTGGAGAGGGGGAGGCGTCATGCCGGCGTCCGCCCCGGAGGAGTCGTCCGATGAGTCAGACCTTGTCGCCCGAACGCATCCGCGCCGACATAGCGGAGCTGCTCGGCTGCGACCCCGACGGGATCGCGCCCGACGAGAACCTGGTCGACCTCGGCCTGGACTCGGTGCGGATCATGGTCCTGGTCGAGCGCTGGCGGGCCGCGGGAGCCACCGCGCTGGAGTTCCCCGATCTCTTCGAACTCCCCGAACTGGCCCACTGGACAGCATTGCTGACGGGTGTGAAGGCGTGAGCCGGGTCGATCACCGGGGCCGGCACCTGGACCGGATCGCAGAGGTCCGGGCCGGTCTCCATGCCGAGAAGGTGGGCTACCCGATCGGTATCCGGCGGACCGAGGTCGTACGCGTCACGAGTGTCGGCTCCGGCCTGCTGCGCGTGACCCTGGGCGGGCCGGGCACCGAGGGCTTCGAGGCGCACGCACCCGATGAACACGTGAAACTGATCTTCCCCGACCCGGACGGCACGCTCAGGCTGCCCGAGCGGAACGGGTCGATGCTGCGCTGGCCGCGCCCGGCGCTCACCTCGCGCGAGTACACCGTCCGCCGCTACGACCCGGTGGCCGGCGAGATCGACATCGACATCGCCGCGCACGACGGCGGGCTCGCGTCGGACTGGGCGCGCGAGGCCCGGCCGGGCGACGGCATGCACCTCGCCGGGCCCCCCGGCGGGCTGATCGTCCCCGACACCTACGACCGCTTCCTGCTCGCGGGTGACATCACCGCCCTGCCCGCCATCGCGCGCAGGCTGGAGGAGCTGCCCAGAAGTGCGAAGGGCTGGGCGTTCGTCGAAGTCGCCGATGCCACCGAGGAGATCGGCCTGTCCGCCCCCGAGGGGTTCGAGGTGCGCTGGCTGCACCGCGGGGATCTCGCGGCGGGGGCCGGGGACGCGCTGGAGCGGGCCGTCACCTCGGTGACCGTGCCCGAGGGCGAGCGCGTGTACGTGTGGGCCGCCGGCGAGGCCGGGCAGATCAAGCCCCTGCGGCGATGGGTCCGCGACGCGTTGCGCCTGGAGAAGGCCGACCACGACATCACCGGTTACTGGAAGCGCGGCGTCGCCGACTTCGACGAGGACGACCACTGATCCAACGCCGGACAGGGGGCAGGCGCGATGCGGCCCCCGGGTTTGTTCTGCCGCAAGAATCTCAAGTAAGGTAAGCCTTACCTAAGTAGCAAGGAGTGCGGGAATGTCCATACGCAGATCGGCCGGCCTCGTCGGAGCCGTTTCGCTCGCCCTGGTCCTGGCCGGGTGCGGTTCGTCGTCGGACGGTGGGTCGGACGTCTCGGAGAAGGCGAAGACCCGGGTGTTCACCGCGGACAACGGCAAGATCACCATCCCGGCCGACCCGAAGCGCGTGGTGGCCACCGGGTACGCCGTGCCCGTCATGATCGAGGCCGACGCGCCGCTCGTCGGGATCTCGTCGTGGCAGCGCGGCGAGCCGATGATGACCAAGGAGGACCTGGCCACGTACAAAAAGCTCACCAAGGTGGCCGGTGAGCAGGCGGCCGAGACCAACTACGAGGCCGTGGCCGAGGCCGAACCCGACCTCATCGTCATCGGGGTGCCCGCCCCCGTGCTCGGCGACATCGACATCAAGCGGCTGGAGTCCATCGCCCCCGTCGTCGCGATCGGCCCGACCCTGCCGTCCGCGTGGCGCGAGCTCTCCCACAAGCAGGCCGACGCAGCGGGCGCGCTCAAGCAGTTCGACGTCGCGAAGAACACGTACGAGACCAAGGCCGCCGAACTGGCCAAGAAGTACAAGGACGTGCTGCCCCGGCTGAAGCTGGGACACGTGGGTGCCTACGGGGACGCCGCCAAGGGCACGTTCCAGCGCGAGTTCAACGGCTCATGGGGCACCAACATCGCCGAGGACCTCGGCGCGACGTACTACGGCAAGGTCAAGAAGTCCGGCCCCGGCTCGCAGTCCGTCAGTGAGTACCCCTCCATCGAGGAGCTCCCGGCCGCCTTCGGCGAGGCCGACGTCATGACCTACTCGGTCAACGCCGACGGCAGCGTCCCCAAGTCCGTCCAGTACGTCCTGGACTCCAAGCTCTGGAAGAACCTGCCCGCGGTGAAGGCGGGGAAGGCCTACCCGTTCCGCTACACCGAGGCCGCGACCTACGGGGAGGCCGTCATGACCCTGGACGCGATCGCCAAGTCGCTCGCTCCGCTGCTGAACCGGTGACCGTCGCGGGCCGCGCGTACCGTGCGGCGCGGAGCGGGCGGGCCGTTCCGCAGGCCGGACTGCTCGTCGGCGGACTGGTGCTGCTGGCAGCGGTCGCCGTGCTCAGCATGGGAGTCGGGGCCCGCCACGTGCCGCCCGCCGAAGTCGTACGCGCCCTGCTGGATTACCGGGGCACCGACGACCAGGTGATCGTGCGGGACGTCCGGGCGCCGCGCGCGCTGCTCGCCGTCGCGGTGGGCGCCGCGCTCGCGGTGTCCGGCGCGCTGATCCAGACGCTGGCCCGCAACCCGCTGGCCGAGCCGGGCATCCTCGGAGTGACCGCGGGTGCCGGCTTCGCCGTCACCGTCGGCTCCGCCCTCGGACTGGCCACCGGCCGGACCGGCGAACTGGGCTTCGCCGTCACCGGATCCGTGCTCGCCGCCCTGCTCGTCGCCGCGGTCGGACGGCGCTCACCCCTGCGCCTGGTCCTCACCGGAGTGGCGCTGACCGCGGTGCTGAGCGGCGTCGCGCTGGGCATGCGGCTGATGCTCCCGGACGTCTTCGACACCTACCGGTTCTGGTCGGTCGGCTCGCTGGCAGGCCGCGAACAGACCCCGCTGGCCGTCCCGTTGGCCGCCATCGCCGTGTCGCTGATCGGCGCACTGCTGCTGAGCCGGGCCCTCAACGCCCTCACCCTCGGCGAGCACGTCGCCCACACCCTGGGCGCGGGCGTCGGCCGGGTGCGGATCGCCGCCCTGGTGCTGATCACCGTGCTCAGCGGGGCCGCGACCGCGGTCGCCGGGCCGATCCTGTTCGTCGGACTGATCGTGCCCCACCTGGTACGCAGGCCCGCCGCCGGCTCGGTGCCGTGGCTGATCCTCTACACGATGGTCCTGGGACCGGTCCTGCTGCTCGTCGCCGACATCGCGTCGCGCGTGCTGCTGCCCACCGGCGAGGTGCCGGTGGCCATCGTGACCGCGTTCCTCGGAGGCCCCATGCTGATCTGGGCCGTCCGCCGCTACGGGGCGGAGTCGCTGTGACACTCCTGCACACGGCACGACCGCACACCACACGCCCGCGCGGACCGCGGATCGAACGCCGCACCGTCGTCCTGATCGCCGCCTTGGTGCCCCTGATGCTGGGCCTCGGCCTGCTGGGGCTGTGTTACGGGGCGTCATGGTCGTCCCCCGGCAAGGTGTTCGCCGTACTCACCGGCACGGACCACTCCGTGGTGATCCGGGACTGGCGGCTGCCGCGGGTACTGGCCGGGCTCGTCTTCGGCGCCGCACTCGGGGTGGCGGGGGCGCTCTTCCAGAACCTCACCCGCAACCCGATGGGCAGCCCCGACGTCATCGGCCTGGACGCGGGTGCCTACACCGGAGCCCTCGTCGCCCTCACCGTGCTCTCGGGAACCTCCGCCCAACTGGCCGCCGGGTCGGTGCTCGGCGGACTGCTCGTCGCCGCCGCGATCTACCTGCTGTCGTACCGGCAGGGCTTCTCCGGAATGCGGCTGGTGGTCATCGGCATCGCGGTCAACGCGATGGTCACCGCCGTCAACTCCTGGATCGTGCTGCGGGCCGACCTGGAGGTGGCGATCGCAGCGGTCGGCTGGAGCGCCGGATCGCTCAACGGCGTGGGCTGGGAGGACCTCGGAATCCCGTTCACCGTCATCGCCGTGCTGCTCGCCCTGATGACCGTACGGGCCCACGCCATGCATCAGGCGTCGCTCGGCGACGCCGTCGCCGTCACCACCGGCGTCGCACTCGACCGGCTGCGCCTGCTCATGGTGCTGGTCGGTGTCGGCTGCACGGCCACGGTGACCGCGGTCGCCGGACCTATCGCGTTCATCGCGCTCGCCGCCCCGCAGATCGGCCGCCGGCTCGCGGGCGCGGCCGGAGTGCCGCTGCTCCCGGCGGCACTCACCGGAGCGGTGCTGCTGCTGGGCGCCGATCTGATCGCCCAGATGCTGCTGGCACCCGTGGCCCTGCCCGTGGGCGTGGTGAGCACCGCGATCGGCGGCTGCTACCTGATCTGGCTGCTGACGAAGGAGGTGAGGCGCGCGTGACCGCACGCCTGACGGCGCGGGAGATCACCCTGCGCTACGGAGACCGGGTCGTGTCCACACGGCTCAGCCTCGACATACCGGACGGCGCGTTCACTGCCGTCGTGGGACCCAACGCCTGTGGAAAATCAACCCTGTTGAGTGCCCTGGTCCGGCTGCTGCGCCCCGCATCGGGGCAGGTGGAGCTCGACGGCCGCGAGGTCGGCGGCTACGCGACCAAGGCACTGGCCAGACAACTCGGCTTCCTGCCGCAGGACCCGCTGGCACCCGAGGACATCAGGGTCCGCCAACTCGTCGGCCGGGGAAGGTTCCCGCACCAGTCGATGCTGGCCCTGTGGTCGGCGGACGACGACAAGGCCGTCGACGGGGCGATGGCAGCCGCCGGAGTCGCCGACCTCGCAGGCCGGCCGGTGCGGGAACTCTCCGGCGGGCAGCGGCAGCGCGTCTGGATGGCCATGGTGCTCGCTCAGCAGACCTCCTGTCTGCTGCTCGACGAGCCGACGTCCTTCCTCGACATCACGCACCAGTACCAGCTCCTCGGCCTGCTCGCCAGGCTGCGCAACGAGGGCCGCACCGTGGTCGCGGTCCTGCACGACATCAACCAGGCATGCCGCTTCGCCGACCACCTGGTCGCGATGAAGGACGGCCGGGTGGTCGCCGAGGGCGAGCCCGGGGACATCGTGGACGCCGCCCTGATCAAGGACGTGTTCGACCTGCCGAGCGTCGTCGTCCCCGACCCGGTGACCGGCACACCGATGGTCGTTCCCACACTTCAAGGAGAGTAAGTTGAGCCCCGCAAGCGCGCCCTCGGACGGCCTTCTCGCCCTGACCAGTGCCCAGTCGGGCATCTGGAACGCGCAGCGCCTCGAACCCGACTCGCCGTACTACGTGGTCGGCGACGTGGTGGAGATAACCGGCAGCGAGCCGGTCGACGCGGACGCGCTGGCCCAGGCGGTCCGGGCGACCACCGAGGAGGCCGAGACGCTGAGGCTGCGGGTGTACGACACCCCGGACGGACCCCGCCAGGCGGTGAGCGACGAACCGGTCCCGCTGCCCGAGGTCGTCGACGTCAGCGGAGCGGCCGACCCGGTGGCCGCCGCCCAGGAACTCGTCGACGCCGAGCGGGCACGGACCGCCGAGGCCTGCCGCGGCATGACCGGCCGGCCGCTCTGCTCACGTACCGTCATCAAGCTCTCCGACCGCGAGGTCTGGTACACCCAGCTCGGCCACCACCTGGTCTTCGACGGCTACACCGCCGCGATGCTCGCCCGGCGGACCGCCGCCCGCTACACCGCCCTGGTGCGCGGGACCGAGGTGCCGCGGTCGACCTTCGGCACCTTCGCCCGGCTCGTCGCCGCCGACCGGGCCTACCGGGACGGCGACCGGTTCGCGGAGGACCGCGCCTACTGGGTCGAGCGGTTCACCCCGCTGCCCGACCTCGGCTCCGCCGACGACTCCGGCACCGCGGGCCCGGCCGGCGGCACACTGACCGCCCGCGCGACACTCACCCCCGAGGACACGGCCCGGCTGCGCGCGTTCGCCGACGCCGAGGGCGTCACCTGGGGCGAGGCCCTGATCGCCGGCTACGCCGCCTTCCTGCACCGCATGCTCGGCCGCACCGACGTGGTGTTCGCGCTGCCGCTGATGTGCCGGACGGACTCCGCCGAACTGCGCACCCCCTCCATGGCCGTCAACGTGCTGCCGCTGCGCGTCACCGTGCGCGGCGGCGACGGACTGGGGGAGCTGAGCCGGCGCGTCGCCTCCGCCATGCGCGAGATGCGTGAGCACCAGCGCTACCGGGGCGAGGACCTGCCGCGCGACCTCGGCGTGCCCGGTGCGGGCGCGCTGCTGCACGGACGCGGGATCAACCTCAAGGCCTTCGACCTCGCTCTCGACTTCGCCGGCGCCGCCGGAGCGATGCGCAACGTGGCGGGCGGCCCGCCGGAGGACATGGGGCTGAGCGTCCTGCCCACCCGTGACGGCGGACTGCTGCTCGGCTTCGAGGTCGATGCCGGGACCAGGGACCAGGCCGCCGTCGACCGCCTGTTGTCCGGGCTGCGCACCCTGCTGACCGGGCTGACGGACGGCCTGCCCGTCGGACGGATCTCCCTGGCCGGTGACGTGGACCGGCTGATGGCGGACTGGTGCCCGCCCGCGCTGCCGGGCACGGCCCCGCACGTGCCGGACGCGCTCGACGCGATGGCCGCCGCCGGTCCCGGGCGGACCGCGCTCGTGTGCGGTGACGAGCGGCTGTCCGCCGGCCGGCTGGCGGAACGGGTGCACCGGCTGGCCCGCGCGCTGCGGGCCCGCGGCATCGGCGCCGGGGATGTCGTGGCCCTGGCCCTGCCGCGCTCGGCCGACTCGGTGGTCGCGCTGCTGGCCGTACTCGACGCGGGCGCCGCCTTCCTGCCGCTCGACGCCGCCCACCCTCCCGAGCGGCTGCGCGAGCTGATCGAGGACACCCGCCCCGCGCTCGTACTGACCGACGGAACAGTCGACGGGTCGGCCTGGACCACCCTGACGGCCGAGGCCGCCGTGCTGCCCGGCACACCCCTGACCGACGGCGAACTCGCCGCACCCCGCCACCCCGACCACCTCGCCTACGTCATCCACACCTCCGGTTCGACCGGACGCCCCAAGGGCGTACTGGGCCGGGCCGGCGGACTGGCCGGGCTGGTGCACCACCAGCGGTCCACGGTCGTCGCGGAGGCCGAGAAGGCCGCCGGACGACGGCTGCGCGCCGCACACACCTACTCGTTCGCCTTCGACTCCGCGTTCGACCACCTGGTGTGGCTGCTCTGCGGGCACGAACTGCACGTCTACGACACCGAGACCGCCCGCGACGCCGACGCGCTGCTCGCCGCCTTCGGCCGCGACGGCATCGACATCGTGGACACCACCCCGTCGATGGCTTCGCCGCTGATCGACGCCGGACTGCTCGACCTGGCACCGACCCTGCTGGTCCTCGGCGGAGAGGCCACCCCGCCCGCGCTGTGGCGGCGGGTCGCCGCGTCCGGGATCACCGCGCGCAACATGTACGGACCGACCGAGGCGACCGTCGACAGCACCACCGCGCGCATCGACGGCGACGAGCCGACGATCGGCCACCCGCTCGCCGGCACCCGGATCTACGTGCTCGACCACGCACTGCAGCCCGTGCCCCACGGCACGCCCGGCGAGCTGTACCTCGCCGGGCCTCACCTGGCCCACGGCTACCTCGGCAGGCCCGGCGCGAGCGCCGAGCGGTTCGTCGCCGACCCGTTCGGCGAGCCGGGGGAGCGGATGTACCGCACCGGCGACCTGGCCCGCTGGGTCCCGGGCCGGGGCCTGGAGTACGGCGGCCGCGGCGACGGACAGGTCAAGATCCGCGGCCACCGGGTGGAGACCGGCGAGGTCGAGGCCGCGCTCGCGGCCGTTCCCGGGGTCACCGCATCCGCCGCCGGTGTCCGCTCGACCCGGCTGGTCGGCTACATCGTGTCCGCCTCCGTCACCGGGGACGAGGCGCGGGCCCACCTGGCCGGGCGGCTGCCCGAACACATGGTCCCCGCGGCCGTGGTGGTGCTGGACCGGCTGCCGGTCACCCCCAACGGCAAGCTGGACCGCGCCGCACTGCCCGCACCGGCCCTGTCCGGCGCCGGCCGGGAGGCGGGCACCGAGCGGGAGCGGCTGCTGTGCACGGTCCTCGCCGATGCCCTCGACGTCGAACGCGTCGGTGTCGACGACGACTTCTTCGCCCTCGGCGGCGACAGCATCACCGCGATCACCGTCAGCAGCAGACTGCGGGCCCTGGGCATCGGACTGCGACCGCGCGACCTGCTGGCCCGCCGCACCTTCGCCTCGCTCGCCGCCTCCGCCGAACTCCTGACGGAAGCAGCCGGCCCGGCGGACGACCCGGTCGGAGCCGTACCGGCGCCGCCGATCGTACGCGGCCTCCTCGACCCCCATCCGGACGTGGACGCCGTCGCCGGATACGCGCAGTGGACCGCCCTGCACGTCGAAGGTCTCTCCCACGACGACCTGGTCAGGGGCGTCCAGTCCGTGCTCGACCACCACGACGCGCTGCGGCTGCGGGTGGCCGGCGGACTGGAGGTACTGCCCCGGGGCATGGTGCGCGCCGTCGTCGCCGAGACCCGCGGCGAGGACGTGACCGGCCTGGCCCGGCGGCTGGCGGACGAACTCGACCCGCGCTCCGGCGACCTGCTGCGGGCGGCCCTGCTCCGCAGCGACGACGGCACGGCCGACCGGCTGGTCGTCGTCGTGCACCACCTCGCCATGGACGGCGTGTCCTGGCGCATCCTCCTGCCCGACCTGCACACGGCCTGCACGGGCGGCACGCCCGAACCCGTCGGCGCCTCCTGGCGGCGGCACGCCACTCTCCTCGCCGAGCAGGGCACAACCGGCGCACGCCGGGGCGAACTCGCCCACTGGCGGACGGCGCTGGGCGCCGCGTCCCGGCTCGGCGCCCGGCCCCTTGACCGGACACGGGACACGGTGTCGACCGCCCACCGCTCCGTCACCGTGGCCTCGGCCGAGGCCACCGAAGCGGTCCTGACCACCCTCACCGCTGCGTACCGCGCCGGGGCCGACGAGGTGCTCCTGGCCGCACTCGTCCTCGCCCTGCGGGGATGGGGCCTGCGCGGCGACGCCGTGACCGTCTCCATGGAGGGGCACGGCCGGGAACACCTCGATCTGGCCCGCACCGTCGGCTGGTTCACCAGCGAGTACCCGGTCCGTGTCCCCGCGTCCGACGACGTGGGGCAGGCGCTGCGCGCCGCCAAGGAGGCCCGGCGCGGCGTCCCCGACGGGGGCATCGGCTACGGCGTCCTGCGCCACCTCGACCCGGAGACCGGCCCCGCACTCGCCGCCACCCCGCCGCCGGACGTACTGCTCAACTACCTCGGCAGGTTCGCCCCGCTGTCCGCCCCCGGGTGGCGGCTGCCGGAACACGACGCCTTCGCGGTGACGGAGCCGGACGCCAAGGCCCTCGAACAGGTGCTGGCCCTCAACTGCTTCGTCCACGAGGGCGACACACCCCGGCTCGCCGTCGAGTGGACCGCCGCGACCGGGGTGCTCGGCACCGAAGCCGTGGCGGCCCTCCAGGACGCCTGGGCCGCAGCCCTGGACGCGCTGGCCGCGCACGCGCTCCACACCCCGGGCGGACTCACCCCCTCCGACCTGCCGCTGGTCGACATCGACCAGAGCGCCATCGACGCCCTCGAACGCACCGGCCGCGTCACCGACGTCCTGCCCGCCACCCCCCTCCAGGTCGGGCTCTCCTTCCACACCATGGTCCGCGACGGCGACGACACCGACGTCTACGTCGTCCAGGCCGTGACGACCCTCGCCGGCGAACTCGACCCGGAGCGCATGGCCGAGGCGGCGCGCGAACTGCTGCGCCGCCACCCGGCCCTGCGCGTCCACCTGGCCACGGCGGGGGACGACGTGGTGCAGGTGATCCCCGCGGACATCGCCCTGGAATGGCGGCAGGACGACCGGTTCCCCGAGGCCGCCCGCGCCGATCTGGAGCGACCGTTCGACCCGGCCCGCCCGCCGCTCATCCGCTTCCTGCTGTCCCGCGTCGGGCCCGCCGAGCACAAGCTGGTGATCACCAACCACCACGCCCTGCTCGACGGCTGGTCGATGCCGCTGGTCGGCCGCACCCTGCTCGCCCTCTACGCGGAACTGGGCGGAGGCCCCGCCGCGCCCTCCGCCCCGCCGCTGTCCGAGTACTTCCGGTGGCTGGCGGACCGGGACGGCGAAGCAGCGCTCGCCGCATGGCGGGACGCGCTGGCCGGCGTCGACGACGCGACGCGGCTGGCACCCGCGAGCACCGGCGCCGGAGTCGAACGGCCCGGCCGCGAGACCGTCGGACTGGGACGGGAGTTCAGCGACCGGCTGCGCGCGTTCGCCCGCGAGCAGGGTGTCACCCTGACCACCGTCCTCCAGACCGCGTGGGGTCTGCTCCTCGGCAGGCTCACCGGGCGCCGCGACGTCGTGTTCGGCTGCCCGGTGTCCGGGAGGCCCGCCGAGGTCGACGGCGTCGAATCGATGATCGGCCAGCTCGGCACCACCATCCCGGTACGCGTCCGGCACACCCAGGACGAGACCGTGCGCGACCTCCTGGCGCGGCTGCACGCCGACAGCGTCGCCCTGGCCGAGCACCACCACGTCGGCCTGCCGGGCATTCAGCGGGCCGTGGGCATCGGCGAACTGTTCGACACGATGCTGGTCATGGAGAACTTCCCGTTGTCCAGCCGGAAGCGCACTCCCCTCGCCCCCGGGCTCGACCTGGCCGGGGTGGACATCACCGACGCCACGCACTACGCCCTCACCGTCATCGTGATCCCGGACGACGAGATCACGATCGGCCTCGGCTACCAGCCGCGCGCCTTCGATGCCGGCGCCGTCCGCGACTACGGCCGCTGGCTGCACCACCTCCTGCGCGAGATCGTCGACGACCCGGCACGCCCCGCGCTCCGACTGCCGGTCCTCGACGCCGACGAGCGGGCGACGATGCTGCGGACCGGCACCGACACCGCCGCCGCCCGGGCCCGCGGCCACTGGCTGGACGAGTTCGCCGCGTGGGTGGGCCGCAAGCCCGGCGCCGAGGCCCTGGTCTGCCGTGACCGCAGCCTGAGCTATGCCGAACTCGACCGGCGCGCCAACCGCCTGGCCCACGCGCTGATCGGGGCCGGGGTACGGCCGCAGGACCCGGTCGCGGTGCTCATCGGCCGCGACGTCGAGATGACCGTGGCCCTGTTCGCCGTGGCCAAGGCAGGCGCGGTGTACGTACCGATGGACGCGAGCTATCCGCGCGAGCGGCTGGCCTACATGTTCGACGACATCGCCCCGGCAGCGGCCGTCACGACCGGCGCCGAACTGCCCGTCGACCGCGACATCCCCGTCCTGCGTCTCGACGACCCGGCCACCCTCGCCTCCGTACCGGACGACGACCCGGCCCAGGCGCGCGCCGGGCTCACCGAGGACGCGCTCGCCTACGTCATCTACACCTCCGGAACCACCGGGCGCCCCAAGGGAGTCGGCGTGACCCACCGGGGCGTGCCCGACCTCGTCGCGCTGCAGGAGGAGGTCGTCGGCGTCACCGAGCACGACCGGTACCTGCACTTCGCGTCGACGAGCTTCGACGTCGCGTTCTGGCAGACCATGGTGCCGCTGCTGTCCGGCGGCACGTCCGTCATCGCGCCCGAAGAGGTGCGCGTACCCGGCGACGAACTGCTCGACTACATCGTCGAGCACCGGGTGACCGGAGTGAACCTGCTCCCGTCGTTCCTGGCCGCGATGCCGGACGACCGCACCGTCGACCCCGACGTGTTCTTCGTCGTCGGCGCCGAGCGCCTCGACCCGGAACTGGCGCGCCGCTGGGGCAGGGGCCGCCGGGCGCTGTTCAACGCGTACGGACCGACCGAGGTCACCATCAACTCCACGACCTGGCACTACGACCCGGACGACGAGGGACCGCTGCCCATCGGCCGCCCCGACCCCAACATCCGCGCGTACGTCCTCGACGGCGGGCTCCAGCCGGTCGGCACCGGGGTGACCGGCGAGCTGTACCTCGGCGGGCCGAGCCTGGCCCGCGGCTACCTCGGCCGCCCCGGTCTGACCTCCGGCACGTTCGTCGCCGACCCGTTCGGTCCGCCGGGCGAGCGGATGTACCGCACGGGCGACCTGGTGCGATGGCGGCCCGACGGACAGCTGGTGTTCCTCGGCCGCGCCGACCACCAGGTCAAGGTCCGCGGCTTCCGCGTCGAACTGGGCGAGATCGAGTCCGTGCTGACCGGCCACCCCGACGTGCGCGCCTGCGCCGTGATCATGCGGGAGGGCAGGCTCGTCGGATACGTCATTCCGGCCGACGGCGCCGGCCTCGACACCGCGGGCGTGCGCGGCCACCTGGCCGCGGAACTGCCCGACCACATGGTGCCGACGGCACTCGTCCCCATCGACCGGCTGCCGCTGAGCCCCAGCGGCAAGCTCGACGCCGCCGCGCTGCCCGCCCCCGAGACCGCCGCCGTCGCCCGGCGCGAACCCGCCACCGAGGCGGAGGCGGTCCTGCTCGCCGTGTTCCGCGACGTCCTCGGCACCGACGACATCGGCCCGGACGACAACTTCTTCGACATCGGCGGGGACAGCATCGTGTCGCTGCAACTCGTCTCCCGGGTCCGGCGGCAGGGCCTCGGCCTGACCCCGCGGGACGTGTTCGACGGCGAGACGGTCGCGGGGATCGCCGCCCGCGCCCGCACCCTCGACGGCGACGTGGCCCCCGCCGTCGGGGACGCGCCGCTGACCCCGGTCATGCGGGACCTGCTGCGCCGCGCGGGAGCGGCAGCGGACGGGTTCTGCCAGTGGACGGAGATCTGCGTTCCGCCGGGCGGCGACGAGACGACCTGGCGGGCGGTGCTCGACGACGTCCTGGCCCGTCACGACGTGCTGCGGGCCAGGCTGTCGGGCGACGTGCTGCGCATCCCGCCGGTCGGCGCGGTGACCGGGGCCGACGTACTGACCCGGGTGCCGGCCACCGAAGACCTCCGCGGCGCGGTCGATGCCGCGATCGCCGCCGCCCAGGCGTCGATGGACCCGCGCACCGGTCCGCTGCTGCGCGCCCTGTGGGTGGACGCGGGACCCGGCAGGCCGGGCCGGCTGGCCCTCGTCGCCCACCACCTGGCCGTCGACGGAGTCTCCTGGCGCGTCCTGCTGGACGACCTGGAGCACGCCCACTCCGGCGGCGCGCTGACCCGGCACGGCCAGTCGTTCCTCGGCTGGGCGCGCACCCTGCACGACGCCGACCGGCGTGCCGAACTGCCGCACTGGCGGCGGATGGACGCCACTCCGGCACTCGCCGGACCGCTGGACCCCGCCCGGGACACCGTGGCCACCGCCGGGCACCACGAGATCCGGCTCGACGCCGAGTCGACCCGCGCCCTGGTCACGACCCTGCCGGCCGCCTACCGCACCACCCCGGACGCCGTCCTGCTGACGGCGCTCGCGCAGGCGGTACGGGAGTGGCGCGGCACCCCGCAGGTGCTGGTCGCGCTGGAGAGCCACGGCCGCCCGCGGGACGTCGACCTGTCCCAGACCGTCGGCTGGTTCACCGCCGTCCACCCCGTGCGGCTCGACGCGGACGACGACGTGCGGGCGGTCAGGGAGCGGCTGCGCGCCCAGGGCGACGGCCTCGGGTACGGCATCCTCACCGCGGCCGGCCTGCTGGACCCGGTGCGGCCCGAGATCGCCTGGAACTACCTCGGCCAGTACCCCGCCACCCCGGACCGGGAGACGGCGTGGCAGACGCCCCCGGACGCCGGACCGCTCGGCTCGAACGGCTCCGACGCGATGCCGCTCCCGTACGGCCTGATGGTCAACGCCCTGGTGCGGGACGACGCGCTCGGGATCCGGATCACCTGGCCGGCCGCGCTGTTCACGGCCGCCGGGATCGAGGAACTGGCCGGACATCTGCGGACCGCGCTCCTGCGGATCGCCGCCGCACCGGAGATCGGCGCGCTCGACCGGGACCGCCCGGTCGCCGGCGTACAGCCGCTCACCCCGCTCCAGGAGGTGATGCTGCGGCACTCGCGCACCGAGCACCCCGACCCGTACACCGTGCAGTCGGCGTTCTCGCTTGCCGGCCGGCTCGACACCGACGCGCTGCGGGGAGCGGGCGACGACCTGCTGGCCCGGCACCCGAACCTGGGGGCGGTGTTCCCCGCCTCCCTGGCGGTGATCCCGGTGCTGCCACGGCCGGAGTTCCGGGTCACCGACGAGCCCGTGGAGGAGGTGCTGGCCGCGGATCTCGCGGAGCCGTTCGATCTCGCCCGGGGCCCGCTGTTCCGGCTCACCGTGATCCGGCGCGGACCCGAGCGCGCCGAGCTGGTGATGACCAGTCATCACGCGCTGTCCGACGGCTGGTCGGCCCCGCGCATCCTCACCGAACTGTTCGCGCTCTACACGGCACGGACGCGCGGCGGGGCTCCGGAGCTGCCGGCCCCCGTCCCGTTCGCCGGCTACCTGGACTGGCTCGCCGGGAACGAGCCGGACCTCGGTGCCTGGGCGGACGAGCTGGCGGGGCTGCCCGAAGGGGACTACCTGGGCGGCGGTGAAGCCGGTCCTGCCTGGCAGGAACCCGAGGTGATCGAGTTCGACGCATCGCTGGTGGCCGGCCTGACCCGCCTCGCGGCCCGGCGCGGGCTGACCCGGAACACGCTGGTGCAGGGGGCGTGGGCGGTGCTGCTCGCCCGGCGGTCCGGGCACACGGACGTCTGCTTCGGCGCGATGGTGTCCTGCCGGCCGCCGGAGCTGGCGGGCGTCGAGGAGATCATCGGGCTGCTGGCCAACACCGTGCCGGTACGGGCACGGCTCACCGGCACCCTCGCCGACACGCTCAGCGCACTCCAGTCCCGGCAGCGGGAGCTGGTCGAGCACCACCATGTCGCCCTGTCCGACCTGGAACGGCTGACCGGGCGACGCAGGCTGTTCGACAGCATGGTGGTGTTCGAGAACTACCCGGTCGACCCGGACCGCCTGCGTGAACCCGCCCCGGGGCTCACCGTCGTCGGCACCCGCTTCCGCGAGTCCACGCACCACCCCGCGACCCTGACCGTCATGCCGGAGGGTGACGGCTGGACCGGTGTGCTCGCCCACCGGGCGGGCACGGACGTCGGGGGACTCGCCGGCGAACTGCTCGAACTGCTCCGCGGCATGGACAAGCACCTCGACGACGACGTGCGCGATCTGCTGGAGGGCCGATGAGCGGGAAGACCGCGCCGCCCGCCGGGCGAGTGGACAGGGAACTGCTGAGAACCGCGTTCATCCTGGTGCTCGGCACCTTCATGGCGACCCTGGACGCCACGATCGTCAGCGTCGGCATCGGCACCCTGACCGATGAGTTCGGTGCCTCCGTCGCCGAGATCCAGTGGGTGACCACCGCCTACCTGCTCGCCGTGGTCGCCGCCGTGCCGGCGTCCGGCTGGCTGGCCGACCGGTTCGGCGGGCGGCGGACCTGGCTCGTCGCCGTGGGCGTGTTCCTGCTCGGCTCCGTCCTGTGCGCGTGCGCCTGGTCGGTGACCAGCCTGATCGTGTTCCGGGTGGTCCAGGGCCTCGGCGGCGGGCTGCTTCCCGCGACCGGTCAGGCGCTGCTGGCCCGGATCGCCGGCCCCGGCCGGACGGGACGGGTGATCAGCGTCGTCGCGGTCGTGCCGCTCCTGTCCCCGGTGTTCGGCCCGCTGGCCGGCGGCTCCGTCCTCGCCGTGGCGCCGTGGCCGTGGCTGTTCCTGGTCAACCTGCCGATCGGCGGGGCCGCCGTGCTGCTCGCCCGCCGCCACGTGCCCGTCGTGCCGCCCTCCACCCGGCGGACCGCGTTCGACCTGCGCGGGGCCCTGCTGCTCTCGCCCGGGCTCGCCGTGCTCGTGTACGGGCTGACCGAGGTGGCCCACGGCAGGACCCTGCCGGCGACGGCCGGCGTGTGCGCGGGGCTGGTGATGCTGGCGGGCTTCACCGTGCACGGGCTGCGGACCCGCGGTACACCGCTGGTCGACCCCCGGCTGTTCGCCCGGCCGCCCTTCGGCGCCGCGGCCGTGGCGCTGCTGGTCCTCGGCGCCTCGGTGTTCGGCACGATGTTCCTGCTGCCGCTGTACTTCCAGACCGGACGCGGGATGCCGGCCTGGCAGGCGGGGCTGCTGCTGGCGCCCCAGGGGCTGGGAGCGGCGGCCGGTTCGGTGCTGGTCAACCGCACGATCGACAAGGTCGCGCCGCGGACCCTGGTGGTCGCCGGCATCGTGCTGATCCTCCTGGGCACGGCTCCGTTCACCCAGCTCGGCCACGAACTCCCGGACACCGCAGTCGTGGCGGCGCTCGCGGTCCGGGGCGTCGGGATGGCCATGGTCGGCGCGCCGGTGATGAACATCGTCTACAGCCGGATCGAGCCCGAGTACCTTCCGCGTGCCTCCGGAGCGCTCAACCTGCTCAACACGGTGGGCGGCTCGGTGGGTACCGCTGCCCTCGCGGTGATCCTTCAGGACCGGCTGTCCGCCCGTGGCGCGGATGTCCCGGCGGCGTTCGGCGACACGTTCTGGTGGGTGCTCGGGTTCTGCCTGTTCGCGGCGGCCGGGGCCACGAGGCTGCCACGGTCCGAAGCCGCGCGGCCGGAGCGCGCCGCCGCCGGCTGAGGCGGGGAGCGGGGGGCCGTCGGTCGTCAGCCGGCGGCTGCCGCCGTTCAGTCCTCGGCCGGCACGGGGAGCGGGGCGTCCGCCTGGTGGCGGAGGCCGTTGACCAGCAGGGTGATCATGCGCCGGGTGTAGTCCTCGTCATCCTGCGCGAGGAGGTCGCCGACGGCGCGCAGCAGGTCGAACGGGGGGATGTCGGTCCGGATACCACCGGAGGTGCTGGCCGCTTCCAGCAGCTCCGTCACGACCGGGAGGAAGCTCTTCTGGAAGTAGGCGGGCAGGCTCTCGTACGCGGGGTCGCCGGAGTGCAGGGCGCCCTTGAGGCCGCGCTTGGCGGCGACGAACTGTGCGAAGCGCTGGAGCCACCGGGTGAGGGCCTCGACCGGCTCGTACTGCTGGGCGAGAGCGGGAGCCGCCTCGACGCAGGCGTCGACCTCGTGCCGGAAGACGGCGGTGATCAGGTCGGAGCGCTGCGGGAAGTGCCGGTAGAGGGTGCCCGACCCCACCCCGGCCCTGGCGGTGATCCGCCGCACGGGGGCGTCCACGCCGTCCGACGCGAAGACCTCGGCGGCCGCGGTCAGCAGGGCGTCCAGGTTGCGCCGGACGTCGGGCCGTACACGGCGGGCGGCCGGTTCCCCGGCAGGGCGATCAGGCATGGAGGGTTCCCTTTTGCGCTGCGGAACGTTGTTCCGTATTGTGGTTGCTGAACGGTGTTCCGGTTTCATTCTAGCCGGACCCCCGACCGGCAGCCCAGAGGAGGAACGCCATGCAGTACCGCACGCTGGGACGGACCGGGATCAAGGTCAGCCCCTACTGCCTGGGCGCCATGATGTTCGGCGCCTTCGGCAACACCGATCACGAGGACTGCACCCGAATCGTGCACAGGGCGCTGGACGCCGGGATCAACTTCGTCGACACCGCCGACATGTACTCACGCGGTGAGTCCGAGGAGATCCTCGCCAAAGCCCTGAAGGGCCGCCGGGACAACGTCGTCCTGGCGACCAAGGCGCACGTCGCGATGGGGGACGACCCCAACCAGCAGGGAAACTCGCGGCGCTGGATCGTCCGCGCCGTGGAGGACTCGCTGCGCCGTCTGCAGACCGACCACATCGACCTCTACCAGATGCACCGCCCCGACCCGGACACGGACGTCGAGGAGACGCTCTCCGCGCTCACCGACCTGATGCGGGCGGGCAAGGTCCGGGCCATCGGCTCCTCCACCACACCGGCCGCCGAGATCGTCGAGGCCCAGTGGGTCGCCGACCGGCGCGGCCTGCAGCGCTTCCGTACCGAGCAGCCGCCGTACTCGATCCTCAACCGCGGGATCGAACGCGATGTCCTGCCCCTGTGCGAGCAGTACGGCATGGGCGCCCTGGTCTGGAGCCCCCTGGCCCAGGGGCTGCTCACCGGCCGCTACCGCAAGGGCGAGGCCGTCGACACCCACCGCGCAGCCTTCGGCTTCAAGCACCTCAGGGACGAGCGCCGCCTGGACGTCGTCGAGCAGCTCATCCCGCTCGCGGACGAGGCGGGCATCAAGATGTCCCACCTGGCCGTGGCCTTCACTATCGCCCACCCCGGCGTCACCTCCGCCATCATCGGGCCGCGCACCATGGACCACCTCGAGGACCTCCTCGACGGCATGGGCACCACGCTCGACGACGAGATCCTCGACCGCATCGACGCCATCGTCCCCCCGGGTACCGACATCGGCACCCTCGACATGGCCTACAACCCGCCCGCCCTGACCGAGACCGGCCGGCGCCGCCGTCCCACGGCCACGCGCAACGCGGCCTGAACCCTCCCACCACTCCGAGCGCACCGCCACAGGCTTCCGCTCACCACCGGCCGCTCCGCTCCCGCGCGGGCGACGCAGCGGCTCGTCACGTCCCTCATGAGTTCCGAATTGAGTTCCGAAGTGGGTACTCCCATGTCCGAAACAGTCCTGTCCGCCGGAAGAACCGACACCGGCCCCGACCCCAGGCGCTGGAAAGCGCTCATCTTCATCGCCCTGGCCCAGCTGATGGTCGTGCTCGACGCGACCATCGTGAACATCGCGCTGCCCTCCGCCCAGCAGGACCTGGGGATATCGGACGGCAACCGGCAATGGGTCATCACCGCCTACGCCCTGGCCTTCGGCGGTCTGCTGCTCTTCGGCGGCCGCATCGCCGACCTCTGGGGGCGCAAGCGCGCCTTCCTCGTCGGCCTGACCGGCTTCGCACTGGCCTCCGTACTCGGCGGCGCGGCCCAGGGCGAGGCCATGATGCTCGGCGCCCGCGCCCTGCAGGGCGTCTTCGGCGCACTGCTCGCACCGGCGGCCCTCTCGCTGCTCGCGGTGACGTTCACCGAGGCCAGGGAGCGCGCCAAAGCGTTCGGCATCTACGGTGCGATCGCCGGTGGCGGCGGCGCCGTGGGCTTCATCCTCGGCGGCACCCTGACCGAGTACCTGAACTGGCGCTGGACGTTCTTCGTCAACGTCCCCTTCGCGATCGTCGCCGCGCTCGGCGCGTACTTCGTGATCCGTGAGCCCGCCGGCGGCCGCAACCGCTCGCCGCTCGACATCCCCGGCGTGGTCCTCTCCTGCCTCGGCCTGGTCGCCCTGGTGTACGGCTTCACCCGCGCCGAGTCGGCCGGCTGGTCGGACGCCCTGACGATCGGCATGTTCGTCGCCTCCGCGGTGCTGCTCGCCGCGTTCCTGGTCACCGAGTCCAGGGTCAAGGCCCCGCTGCTCCCGCTGCGCGTGCCGGCCGACCGCAACCGCGGCGGTGTCTACCTCTCGCTCGGACTCGCCGTCATCGCGATGTTCGGCACCTTCCTCTTCCTCACCTACTACCTCCAGATCGTCCAGGGCTACTCGCCGATCAAGACCGGACTGGCCTTCCTGCCCATGGTCGCGGGCATGATCACGGGCTCCACCCAGATCGGCGCGCGCCTGATGACCAGGGTGCCCCCGCGGCTGCTCATGGGCCCGGGCTTCCTGGTCGCGGCGGCCGGCATGCTGTGCCTGACCCGGATGGACATCGGCAGCTCGTACGCCGGACTGGTGCTGCCCGGGCTCCTGCTGCTCGGCCTCGGCATGGGGACGGCGTTCATGCCCGCCATGTCGCTCGCCACCCACGGTGTCGCACCGCGTGACGCCGGTGTCGCCTCCGCCATGGTGAACACCTCGCAGCAGGTCGGCGGCGCCATCGGCACCGCGCTCCTGAACACCATCGCCGCCTCGGCCACCACCGCCTACCTCGCCGCGCACGCCGCGGGTGCGACCACTCCGGCCGCACAGAAGCTGGTCCAGGCGCAGGCCATGGTCGACGGTTACGCCTCCGCCACCTGGTGGGCCGCCGGCATCCTGGTGGTCGCCGCGGGCATCGCGCTGACGATGATCAACGCGGGTCACCAGGGCGGCCCCGCGGCCGCGTCGTCCGCCACGGAGGGTGCCCAGGACGAGGTGAAGATCCCCGTCGTGGCCCACTGATCCACGTACGACCCCGGGGTCACACCCCCGGCGAAGGCCGCGGCCGGCATGCCGACCGCGGCCTTTCCGGCTATCCGGCGCGCTCCTCCAGCAGCTGCTCGGGCACGAATCCGGCCCGCGCGAGCTCCTTCCAGAGCTCGTCCGGGACCGGGAAGCGCGCGTTCGCCGCGTTCGCCGTGACCTCCGCCGCCGAACGGCAGCCGAGGACGACCGAGTCGACGGCGGCGTGCAACAGCGGGAACTGGATCGCGGCCGCGGCCAGGGGTACGCCGTACGCGTCGCACAGGGCCCGGCACTCCCGCGCCCGCTCCAGCGTCTGCGCCGGTACGGGACGGTAGTTGAACATGGCGCCGGGGTTCGGGTCGGCCAGCAGACCGGTGTTGAACACACCGCCGACGACCACCGAGGTGCCCGTTTCCCCGCAGAGCGGCAGCAGAGTGGTGAGTGCCTCGTGGTCCAGGAGCGAGAGCCGGCCCGCGATGAGCACGACGTCGACCTCGAACTCCGCCACGTACGAGGCCAGCGGGCCGCTGTGGTTCATGCCGAACCCGATGGCCCGCACCAGTCCCTCGTCGCGCAGCCTGCGCACCGCCGGATAGGCAGTGCGGCGGATCTCCTCCGGGTAGTTGTCCGGGTCGTGCAGATACAGGATGTCGACGCTGGAGCGGCCCAGGCGCGTCAGGCTCGACTCCAGGGACTCGCGGATGCCGCGCTCCGTCCAGTCGGTGATCACCTCGCCCGGGGAGCCGTCCGGGCGGGGACGCAGCAGCCAGCCGGTCTTGGTGGAGATCAGCGGGGCCGGGTCGGCGGACGGGTCGAGCAGCCGGCCCAGACGCTGTTCGGCGAGCCCGTGTCCGTAGCGGGGCGCCGTGTCGAAATACGTGATCCCGGCCGCGGCCGCCGCCTTGAGCGTGGCGGCGGCCTCCTCGTCGGCGACGTCCTCGAAGAGCCCGCCGAGCGGGGCGGTGCCCAGGCCGATGCGGGGCAGGGTGAAGGGCAGCCGCTTGGCTGCCGGCCGGTCGGTCATGCCTTCTCCCACGGGGAGGCGCAGGCCGCACGGCCCGCGCGGAGCGTCATGGTCAGGGTCAGCCGGATCGCCGAGTGCGCGGGCAGGCCGACACGGCAGTACGGCCCGCCGACCGGCTGCTCGGGACCGTCGTCCACGCGGACGGCGGCGATGTGGTGCTCGGCGAACGAACCCGTCTGCACCAGCAGGGAGCGCGCCGACGCGCCGAGGTTGACCAGCTCGACCACCGTGTGGTCCGGGCGGATGTCGGACACGAGCGCGGCGACGTCCGGCGGCAGGCCGGGGCGCCGGGTGTCCGCGTCGTGGTAGCGCACGTGCAGGTGGAGGACGCCGCCGTTGTAGAGCACCTGCGGCGACCCGGTGGTCAGCTGCAACAGGGCCTCGGTCACCACCGGGTTGAGGTGCTGCCAGTGATGGATGTCCAGGGCGTCGGGTCCGACGGCCGGGTCGACGGTGTCGCTCTCGATGGCCTCCACCCGCTCGGCGCAGCTCGCCAGCGCGCTGTGCAGCATCAGCTCGGGATACCGCGGGTTCCGCCCGTGCAGGAACTCGTACCAGGGCTCCTCGTGTCCCGCCTCGTCCTTGATGCGCTGGGTGTGCACGGCGGTCCAGTCCCAGCGGGAACCGGCACGCAGGCGCTCGATCCGCTCCCGGTCGGCCTCCTCCCGGCTGAAGTGCCACAGGGAAAGGGGCAGTTGCCCGGGCATGACGGTGAAGTCGAACCAGCCGGAGTCGTTGTGCCGCTGGGGGACCATGAGGGTGCGCTCGGCCGTCATCGTGCGCAGGTGGGGGTCCCAGCGCTCGCCGAGCGTGCCCCGCCCGTCGGGCCCGCGCTCCTCGGCGCGCGATAGCACCACGTCGAGGGGGTTGCGGGCGAGGTCCAGGAAGCCCCGGTCCCCGGTGAGCAGGGTCGCGTTGGCCGCGCCGATGACGGTGGCGCTTCCGACGGGGGACAGGCCGTGCGGCCAGGACCACCCGTAGTGGCCGCCGTACCAGCGGCCGTCCAGGTACTCACCCACGACACCGTTCAGACCGGCGTTGTCCGGCACCACGTCCCGGCCGGCGAGCCGCTCCTGCCACACGCCGACGTACTCCGCCACCCAGTCCGCGTACCGGCGTTCGCCGCTGAGCAGGAAGGCATGGGTCGCGAGGCCGGTGGCGGCCAGGTTCACGATCGTGTCACCGCGGCCCATCCGGTCCCACATCGCGCGGCCGTACGCCCGGGCGCGCTCGGGTGAGCCGGACAGGTCGTCGAAGGACCGCACGTCGTCGACCCCGTCCAGCGGCAGGCCGTACGGGCGCAGGGCCTCGCTCCACGGGAAGTACGCCTCCTCGTCGCTGAAGCCGAAGCGCGGTCCCGCCGAACCGTTGTGCGGGGCGCGCAGGACCCGGTTCGCGGAGTCGTAGTTGGGGCCGCCGGGAAGGTAGAAGTCGGCGAAACGGCAGGCGAGTTCGCGCAGTTCCGCGTCGTCCGGGTCGGCCAGGCACAGGCCGTAGAACAGCAGCAGGCCCTCGCCCTGGTGGAACCAGTCGTAGCCGCGCTCCAGGCCGTCGCTGAGCATGCCCATCTCGGCGAGCTGGGCACTGACCCCGCGCCAGTGCCGGTGCGCGGCGGACAGCAACTCCTCGCTGCCGCCCAGCAGATACAGCGTCGGCCAGTTGAAGAACGGCTCGTAGAAGTCGTCCACGCCGTCCCGGCCGTCCAGGCCCTCGCCGAGCGTGCCGCGGAAGACGAGACGGCCGTCCCCCTCGGTGTAGCGGTCGGCGAAGAGCCGCCATGCCTTGTTCTGCACGACGAACAACTGCCGTTCCAGTTCCGCCCATCGGGGGACTCCCGTGAGGCTCCGCGTCGCCGTCAGCAGTGGCCCGTGTTCACCTTCCCCCGTGTGTGTGCCGCCGGTCCGCTCAGGGCTGAGCATCGAGAACACCTGCTCCCTCGTCACGTAAGCATTGAATAATCGCCCATCGATAGCCGATGGTTAGACTCACCGGCGGGGAGCCGACGTGTCAATACTCAGGAGCCGCCCCGCATGCTCCGAGGAGGAGGCGCACCGTGATCGACTGCCATGTCCACCTGTGGGATCCGGCAAGGGGATTCCCGTGGATCAAGCCCGGCGGCGAGCATCATCAGGTCTACGGCGAGGACGAGCTGGAGCGGTCGGGCGCCGGCCTCGGCCTGACCGGGGCGGTGCTGGTGGAGGCGTCGCGCGGCGACGCGGGGGAGACGCACGCCCTGCGTGAACTGCGCCTGCGCCGCCCGGATCTGGTCGCCGGATACGTCGCCAACCTGCACGTCCACGGCGAGGACGGCCCGGACGCCTTCCGTGCCCTCCTGCACGGGATGGGCGGCTCCCGCCCGGCCGGCATGCGGCTCGGCGGCGCCACGTGGGACGACACCCCCGAACCGGCCCGGGCGCTCGTCCCCGTACTGGCCGGAGCAGGCGTGGCCCTGGAGCTCAACCTGCACCGGAGCGCCCTGCCGGCCGCGGTCGACACCGCCGCGCGGCACCCCGGGCTGACCGTCGTCGTCGACCACCTGGGCAATCCGCCGGACCTGCGGACCCCCGCGGCGGGGGAGTGGTACCGCGACATCGAGCACGCCGCCGCGAGCCCGGACGTGGTGGTGAAGATCTCCGGGCTGCTCACCCAGCAGCACGGGGTCCCGCCGCAGCGAGTCGCCCACATGGTGCGGCACGTCGTGGACACGCTCGGCCCCGGCCGCTGCCTCATCGGCTCCGACTGGCCGATCTGTCTGCCCCGCGGCTCGCGGGCGGACTCCCTCGCGACGTCCCGCCTCGGACTGGCACATCTGACCGACCATCAGCGCGATCAGGTGCTGCGGACGACAGCGGTCCGGGTGTACGCACTCGACGGCTGACCACCCGCGTGGTTGACAGTGCTCGAACGCCCCTGATTCGATTCCCTCGATGATCGATAGGCGATGATCAGTAACCGACTCCTCCTCACCCCGGGCCGGCCCGGAGGGTGAACACGCCGGAGCTCCACCGGCCGGCCGCACAGCAGGAAACCTCGGTGCTACTCCATCGAGCGAAGTCGGGCGCGTATTATGTCGCAACTGACGTGCCCCAGTGCAGGATTGGGAATTCATGGCATCACAAGCGTCCGGTGGGTTCGTCTCCACGCTGGCCACCAACAAGGACCGGTTCCGCAAGACCCTGATCTCGGACCAGGTGTACGAACTGCTCCGCCAGGCCGTCGTCGAGGGCGATCTCGCACCGAACGACCGTGTGGTCGAGTCCGAGATCGCGCGGCGGCTCGGCGTGAGCCAGGCCCCGGTCCGCGAGGCCGTCAAGCGGCTGGCCCGTGAGGGCCTTTTCACACACGTGCCGCGGCGCGGGCACTTCGTCGTCGAGATCTCCTCGCAGGACGCCGACTACGCCCGTCAGGTGCGTGAACCGCTGGAGGGCCTCGCCGCGCGCCTTGCCGCCGAGCACATCACCCCGGAGCAGCTCGCCGAGCTCGACGCGCAGGTCGAGCGGATGCACCGGGCGGTGGCCGCGAACGACGTCAGCAGCTTCCGCGACGCCGACGTGGAGTTCCACTCCCTGGTCAGCCAGTTCGCAGGCAATCCCTTCCTGGCCCGCATGTGGGAGGTCATCGAGCCGAGTCTGCGCACCCTGCGGGCCATCTCCGACCCGCTGTTCGGCGGTGACTGGCAGGCGATGGCCGAGGAGCACGGGCGGCTCGTGAGCCTGCTGAGGACCGGCGAGCCCGACAAGGCGGCCCAGGCGTTCGCCGACCACGCCGCGGGCCGCGGGCCCGTGCCGGATGTGCGGGAGCCGGGGAAGCCGCGCAGGAAGGCCGCCGCGACGAAGCGGACGGCGGCCGCGAAGGCGTCGCCGAAGTCGAGTTGACCGGAACGGCCGTGTGCCCGGCCCGGAGTCTTCCGGGCCGGGCACACGGCCGTCCGCGTGCGGACTAACGGCGGGCGCCCGCCGTCCACTTGGGTGCTCCGTACTGGTAGGCCCCGAGACTCGGCGCCGGATCCACGGAACCGTCGTTGATGCCCGGCAGCGCGATCGCCTGATTGCGTGCCGGTGATCCGGCGGTGAGCCGGAAGTCATGGTTCGCCGCGTCGACGAACAGCGGATCGACGGCCGGGTCGAGGTTGTCGGAGAGGACGAGCCCGCCGTCCGTCGCGCCGGCGAGACCCCGGATCGTCCCCAGGTTGTTGTAGATCTTCGTTCCGGTCGACTGCCCCGGCTCCTTCACGTAGAACAGCGTCATGCCGCCGGTGTTGTTGTAGACGCCGTTGTCGTGCGATCCGGTGCCCAGACCGTTGAGCATCACGGTGCCCTCCCGGTTGCCCCAGCCCACGTTGTTCGCGATCACGAGGTCGCTCTGGCCGTTGTCGGCGTAGATCCCCGAGATCCCGAACGTGGTCGACGTCGTGGCCGGCGCCGGGTCGTGCAGCACGTTGTGGTCGATGGCGGTGCCCATCATCCACGCGCTGCAGCAGGTGTAGATCGCGGCGACGTCCAGGCTCATCCGGGCGTACCCGGAGATGTCGTTGTAGGCGATCACGTCCTTGCCCGGGGTGAGGCCCGCCACCTCGTTCCACTGGAGGTTGATGCCGCTGCGGCCGACGCGGGAGATCGTGTTGTGCGTGACCGTCTGGCTGTTGCCCTGCACGGCGATGCCCGCCGCGTAGGTGCCCATGTAGTCGACGTCGTGGATCACGTTGTCCGTCGCGGTGTTGTTCTGTCCGCGCAGCGCGATGCCGTTCCCGGCGCTCAGCGACAGATCGCTGTTCACGACGCTGTTGTGGGTGCCGTCGAGGATGATCCCGGTGTCACCGACGCCCCGCGTCACCGTGCTGCCGCAGTCGGTCGCGCCCCGGGTGATGTCGGTGTAGTGCGACAGGTACCTGCCCTTGATGCCGTCCAGGGTGACGCCGGTGCTGGTCGGACCGGTCTTGACCGTGGTGGCGAACAGGCCGATCCCGTCGATCGTGGTGTGGCCGGTGTTCGTCAGGTCGAAGCCGAGGGTGCGGCGCTTGGCCTCGACGACGTGGCTGTCCGGGTCGTCGGTGCCGTACAGGTACAGCCGCTTGGCGGTCGCGTCGTAGAACCACTCGCCGGGGTGGGCGAGTTCGCCGATCTTCCCGGAGAGCGCGTAGCGCGTCTCGGCGGGCACGACCTTGTGGACGCACGGCGGCGCGGCGTCCAGCGTCACCGAGCCGACGGCCGAGCTCTTCACCGTGGTGGTGGCCGAGATGTACCAGTAGCCGGTGAGGGCACGCGCGCCGTCCCAGTACCCCGCCGGGCGGGTCAGGTCCGCGTCGGCGACGGTGGCGTCCGCGCTGCCCGCGCCGGCGTACTGGAGCGCGGGGTCGAGGAGGTCGAGCCCGGGATAGGGCCACTGCGCCTCGATGTCCATCGTCTTGTCGGTGAACACCTGGACGGTGCTCACGTCCGCGCCGAGGTCGACGTCCGTGCTGTAGATGTGTCCGGCCGCCACCGCGTCGCTGAACTGCGAGTTCGCGGCGAACGGATCGGCCTGGGCGATCGCGGTGACATCGGCGGCGGTGACCGGCTCGAAGCCGCCGATCCTGGAGGCGCCGCTCACCGTGACGTCCGCCCCCGGCGCGGCACGGTAGGTGATGGGGAGCGCGGCGGTGCCGGAGCGCGCCGGCACGACGGTCTCCTCGTACGTGCCGGACAGGATCAGACACGTGTCACCGGGCACCAGCACGTCGGCACACTTCTGGATGTGCCGGAACGGCGTGCCGGTGGTCTTGCCGTCGGCGGTGTCCTGGCCGGCCGGCGAGACGTAGTAGGTCTGTCCCGCCAGGGGGCGGACCGGATGGGCGGCGGCGGGGTGGCCGGCCGCCACCATGGTCAGGGATGCGAGCAGGGCGGCTGCGGACCACAGTCCCGTGCGGGACGGCGGCCTCCTTCTCATCGGCACTCCGGAGTCCTTTCTCTGGGATCGGCTCGTTCTCGGACGGGGGTGTCGCACCCGGGCGGCGTCCGGGTTCAGCCCTTCACGGCGCCGACGGTGAGACCGCTGATGATGTGGCGCTGCATGTAGATGAAGAAGATGACGACGGGTGCGATGGCGAGCAGGAGGTTGGGGAACACCTTCGTCAGGTCGGTCGAGTACTGGCTGATGCCGGCGTAGACCGCCGTGGTGACCGTGTAGTGCCCCGACGAGGGGCTGAGCAGGATCTGCGGGGAGATGAAGTCGTTCCAGATCCCGATCGAGTTGAGGATGAGCACGGTGACGACCGCCGGGCGCATCAGGGGGAAGATGATCGACCAGAACGTCCGGTTGCGGCCCGCGCCGTCGATCGTCGCCGCGTGGTCGATGTCCACCGGGATGGTGCGGATGAAGCCGACGAACAGGAAGATGCTCACCGGCAGGGTGGACGCCACATCGTGCGCGACCAGGCCGGTCACCGTGTTGGCCAGGCCGATCTCGCGCAGCACGTAGATCACCGGGATGATCACCGCGGCACCCGGGATGAACGTGCCGGCCAGGAAGTACAGCAGGACCAGCTGGGTGCGCCGTTTGAGGCTGCGCGCGATCGCGTACGCGGCGGGGCCCGCGAGCAGGATGCACAGCACGTCCACGAGAACGACGAGGAACAGCGTGAAGCCGTAGCCGTGGATGACGTTGAACTGCGGGCTGTTGACCGCCGCCGACATGTGCTCGAAGGTCAGCCCGCCGAGCGGGATCGAGAACGGGTTGTCGAGGATGTCCTGCTGCGACTTGAAGGCGTTCACCACGAGCAGGTACACCGGCACGATCATGACGACGAAGAGCACCCCGAGAAGGGCCCACCGCACGGGCGAGCGGGACTCCTCCCGGTCCGCCCGCGGCGCGTCGTCCGCCTTGGCCGGCGCGACCTTCGGCCTGTCGCGGACCTCTGCTTCCAGTACAACCACCAACGGCTCCTAACTTCCTGTCGCGGCCTGGTCCTGACGGTTGCGCAGCGCCGTCACCACGAGGGCGAACACCGCGGACACCACCATCAGGAACACCGCCTGCGCGGTCGCGTAGCCGACCTTGGTGCCCTCGAAGGACCGGGCGAGAATGAGATAGGTGAACGTCTGCGTGGACCCGGCCGGACCGCCTCCGGTGAGGCTGACCACGATGTCGTACGCCCGGATCAGCCCCACCAGGTTCAGCACCGTCGCCACGGTCACCACGGGCGCGATCATGGGGATCACGATCCGCAGGTTGATCTGCCGCTTGGAGGCGCCGTCGATCGCCGCCGCCTCCAGCAGCTCGGCCGGCACCGTCTGCAGGGCGGCGACGAACAGCACGACGTTGAAACCGAATCCGGCCCAGACGATCACGGCGATCAGCGAGATCAGCGCGAACTGCTCGTCGAAGAGGAAGCCGACCGGCTCGATCCCGAACTTGGCGAGCGTGTTGTTGATGGCGCCGTTGGTGCCGAGGATCGCCGCCCACAGATAGCCCAGGATCAGCGCGCTGATCACATGCGGGAAGTACGCGACGGCCCGGAAGAACGAGTTCGCACGCGAACGGCCCTTGAGCGCGAGCGCGTACACGAGCCCCAGGCCCACCATCAGGACCGTGCCGACCGCGGCGATCAGCGCCGTCACGTACCAGGCGTCCGACGAACTCGGGTCGTCGAAGAGGTGCTTGTAGTTGTCGAGTCCGGTGAAGGCGGCGGTGGAGAAGCCGTCCCAGTCGGTGAAACTGAGGTAGACCGCGACTCCCACCGGGACGACGGTCATCACCGTGTAGAGCAGCACCGCCGGGCCCATCATCCCGAAGGAGACGGCCGACTCGCGCAGCCGCGCCCGGCGCCGTGCCCGGAGATCCGGTCCCGCGGTCAGCTCTGCGAGTTCCACCACTTGTCCAATCCGTCGGCCGCACCCGAGGCGGACGAGCCCGTGTACAGGGACTGGACCTGCTTGTTGAGCTCGTCGCTGAAGCCCGCGATCGGCTGGCTCTCACCGGACTTCACGATCACCGAGGGCGCCTTGTCCAGGATCTGCTGCACGGCGGTGCCGAGGCTGGACATCTTGTACGTGAAGCCCTCCCGCAGGTTCGCGTCGGAGGCGAGCTGGCTCCTGATGGCCGCCGGGTCGGTGGTCGCCCACTTCACGAACTTGACCGCCTCGGCCTTGTGCCGCGACTTGCCGACCACGACGTACGGGTTCGAGATGTTGCCGAACTGGCCCGACGGGTAAGCCCCGTCGGTCGGCATGGTGAACACGCCGATGTCGTCGCTCTTCTTGGCGGCGTCCGCGGCGGGCACGAAGAACGAACCCATGATGTACATCGCGGACTTGCCGTTCAGGAAGGCCGTCTGCCCGTCCGCGTAGGTGAGGCCGAGCGCGCTCTTCTCCAGGTAGCCCTTGTCTATCCAGCCCTTGTACCGCTCCAGGTAGGGCAGGTAGCCGCTCTTCGCGAAGGAGGCCTTGCCGTCGTTGCGCTTGACCGTCCACCGGGGGTCGGCGGTGAGCACCCCCGCGTCGGCCATCATCGAGAACTGCGATCCGGTGACCCACTGGCCGGCGGCCTGCAGCGGCTTGTACCCCGCGCCCTTCAAGTCGCCCATCGCCGCGGTGAACTGATCCATGGTCCGGATCTTCGAGGCATCGAGCCCCGCCTTCTCGAAGGCGGCCTTGTTGTAGAAGACGAGCGACTGGATCTGCTCACCCACGCCGACGACGTAGCGCTTGCCGCCGACGGCGTACTGGTCGGCCAGCGGAGTCTTGGCGGTCCAGGGCTGGTCGGACAGGTCGGCGAAGAGCGAGGCGGTGTCGGCGGTCGGGACGATCTGCTGGGCGACATCCGGCGGATCGCCCGCCGCCAGGTCCTGGCGCAGCTTCGCGTCCGCCGAGATCGTGCCGGTCAGTTCGAGCTTGATGTCGACCCCGGGGTGCGCCTTCTCGTAGGAGGCGAAGAGGTCGTTCCAGTACTTCTCCGTCAGGTTCGGCGTGATGTTCACGATCACGCGGAGAGTCGTGCCGTCCGAGGCCTGGCCGGACCCGCCGCCGCAGGCGACGGCCGATGCCATCAGCAGGGGGGCCACGGCGAGCCCGCAAGTACGGCGCCACTTAGTTTTCATCGGGACACGCTCCGTTGCGTAGTCGTGAATAATCGATAGCTGTTCTGCAGCCGCGTACTCCCGGTGGAGCAGCGGCAGGGGGGTGCGGGCGCAAGTGCGGATTGCCCGGCGGGTCGTGCGGTGCGGGGGGAGGCGGGGCAGGGCCCTCACCTTCAAGCCAATCGTCTATCGATTGTTGATGCTAGGGCTGGGTTCTCTCTTTCTCAAGAGTGCTGCCGCAACCTCTGGGATCCGATGACGCCGCTCAACGTGAAGGCCCCGCCCCGGGGTTCACTCCGCGCCGTCCAGTTCCAGCTCGATGACGGGGAGCAGCACGTCGGGCCGGGCGATCGGCAGGGTCAGGGTGAGGGTCCCCGTCGGCTGGCTCGGCGGCGCGAGGTTGTTGTGCTCGTGCCGCGTGCCGTCCAGCTCGCTGAACAGGATCTCCGAACCGTCGTGCAGGAGTTGGGCGTAGCGCACGCGCCCGGCCAGCCCCGGCAGGTGCAGGTGCTTCAGCGGCCAGACCGGCAGATGCAGATAGAGGCGGTTTCCGGCCTGCGTGTAGAGGCCGGCCGCGGGCGGTTCGTGGGCGCTCGGCCCCGCACCCCGCACGGACCGCTCGTGCAGCGCCGACCAGTCGCCGATGGCCCGGAGCGTGGCGCGGGCCTGCGGGTCCAGGGCGCCGCGGCCGGTGGGCCCGACGTTCAGGATGAGGTTGCCGCCGCAGGCGACGGACTGCACCAGCATCCGGACCAGCAGCGCGGGGTCCTTGTAGTCGTGGTTGTCACGGTCGTAGCCCCACGAGCCGTTGAGTGTGTGGCAGGCCTCCCAGGTCACCCGCTCGCCGGCCCGCTCCAGCGGCCGGTCGGGCTGGTACTGCTCGGGAGTGACGTAGTCCCCGGGCACGCCGAGGCGGTCGTTGACGAGGATGTCCGGCTGCAACGCCCGTACCGTGGACAGAAGGTGTTCCGCACCCCACTCCTCCGGGCCCTTCTCCGGGTACGTGAAGTCGAAGAAGAGGGTGTCGATCTTCCCGTAACCGGTGAGGAGTTCGCGGATCTGGCCCTCCATGTACGCGCGGTAGCGCGCCATGTCGCGGGGTTCCTCCGCCGCCGCGGTGCCGCGCAGGGGGTGGTGCTCGTCGATGGTGAAGTCGGGGTGGTGCCAGTCGAGCAGTGAGTAGTACAGGCCCACCCGCAGGCCCTCGGCGCGCATCGCGTCGACGAACTCACGCACCAGATCGCGGCCCGTCGCCCGCACCGAGGTGTAGTCGGTGAGCGCCGAGCCGAACAGGCAGAAGCCGTCGTGGTGCTTGGCCGTCAGCACCGCGTACCGCATCCCCGACTCCTTCGCGGCGCGCGCGAGTTGACGGGCATCGAACAGGTCGGGGTCGAAGCGGTCGAGGTAACGGTCGTACGCCTCCTGCGACATGGCCTCCCGGCTGCGTACCCACTCGTGCCGCGCCGCCATGCTGTACAGGCCGAAATGGACGAAGAGTCCGAAGCGGGCGGCCTCGAACCAGGCGGTGGAATCAGGGGATTCGGCACAATCGGCGGAATCTGTGGGGACACCGGTCACGGAGGGCTCCTGACGCATTGACAGCACTAATCGATTGGCTGTTATCTACCATCGATAGGCGATGATGTCACTGGCGTTGCGTGCGACGAGCGCGCGGAGAGGCACGTGCATGCACCCGATGGAGGAACAGACGGCGGCGCCGACGGGGGAGACCCGCACGAACGGGACGGAGGGGACCGGTGCCTACGCGTCGATGCGATCACCGGTCCACACCTCGTCCTACGTGCGGCCCACGGCGCAGATGGTGGACGCCCTGAAGGACGTGAGCGCGGCGACCGCCTGCGCGAAGCTGCATCAGATGGGCATCACCCGGACGTTCATCGACGGCCCCGTCCCGCTGCACCGCGAACCGGACGTCAAGATCACCGGCGGCGCCGTGACCCTGCAGTTCCTCCCGCAGCGGGAGGACGTCTTCAACGGCGCCGAGCAGGAGGACATCGAGAGCAAGACCCCGCTCTGGGGCGTTCTGGAGTCGATCCAGCCGGGTGACATCCTGGTCGTGGCAGCTCACGGCAGTCACTTCACCGGCTGCCTCGGCGACATGCTCGTGCGCTACTTCAAGCTGCGCGGCGGGGCCGGGATCGTGGTGGACGGCCGGGTACGGGACGCGGCCCGGGTGCGTGCGCTCGGTGTCCCCATCTGGTGCACCGGTGTCACCCCGCACTACGCCTCGCAGACCGAGCTGTTCCCGTCGGCCTTCAACGTACCGGTCGGTGTCGGCGGCTCCCTCGTCACGCCCGGCGACCTGATCGTCGCCGATGAGGACGGCGCCGTCGTCGTGCCGCAGCAGAACGCGATCCCGCTCGCCGAGGACTCCCTGCTGCACCAGGACCGGGAGGCGTTCGCGCGCCAACGCCTCGACGAGGGCGGGCTGCTCTCCGACTACTACCCGCTCACCGACCGGGGCCTCACCGAGTACCTCGCGAGCCGGGCGGCCACCTGAGCGGGGCGGCCACCTGACCCACCGGGTCCGCGCCGACCCGGCGGGCGCCCCCGCCACGCCCACGGCGAATTCGCTCGACGGGACACCGCCCCGACGGCACCCTGTGGGGATGGAGTTCTTCTGCTACCACCGAGACCGGCCCGGATCCCTGCCCTTGCGCCACGAACTGCTGGAAGACCATTGGGCGTACATGGACGGCTATGCGAAGGAGATGATCGCCAGGGGGCCGACGCTCACCGGCGACGGCTCCGAACCCACCGGCAGCGTGCACATCCTCGACCTGCCGGATCCTGCGGCCGCCCGCGCGTTCGCCTTCGATGAGCCGGGCTACCAGGCAGGCGTGTACCAGGATGTGATGCTGCGCCGGTGGCACAACGGCCTGGGGCGCACCATGTGGGAATTCGCCGGCGGGGACAGTGAGGGTGACCGCTATCTGGTGCTCGGACTCGGCATGGAGCAGGACGCCGATCTCGACGTGCCGCCGGACCGGGAGGACCTGATCGCCTTCGGTCCGCTGCTCTCCGACGACGGTTCCGTCCGGCTGGGGGCGGCGGCGCTGGTCCGGGCGCCGGACCCGGGCACCGCCCGCGCCGTGCTGGCGGCGGGCCGGTACGCCGCCGTCGAGGTGCACCGCTGGCAGTTCGGCGGCCGGTCCTCCTGACCGGGGCCGGGGCGGCGTTGGGCCGGTACGTCAGACCGGCCGCCGGCGCACGGCGTCGGCCGTCGCCGCTGTCACGAACCTGTCGACGGCCGCCGCATCCGGCGGGCCTGGATCGCGGTCCGCGAACAGGAGATGGCCCCCGCCGACCAGGGAGAGGGTGAGCGAGCCGATGTCGGCGTCGGCCGCGATACGGCCCCGGTCCCGCTCGTCGGCCAGATAATCGGAGACCGCGGTCGTCACCTCGGCGAGGATCGCGATGCCGCCGCCGGGCCGGGCCTGCCGCAGCCGGGTGCGCAGCTCGTCCCTGAACGTGATGAGCGGGATGATCGCCAGCGGAACCGGTCCGAACAGGCCGGTGAGCGCGGCGGTGAGGTTGCCCGTGACCGTTCCGGTGCCGGCGGCCTCGCGCAACACGGCGGCCCGCGCCTCGAGTTGCGCGGCCCGGTCGAGCACCAGCGCGGCCAGGAAGCCGTCGAAACCGTCGAAGTGCCGGTGCAGGACGCCCTTGGCACAGCCCGCCTCGTCGGTGACGGCCCGGCTGGTCAGCCCGCTCGGCCCGTCGCGCAGGAGCACCTGTTCCGCGGCGTCGAACAGCTGCTGCCGCGCGTCGCGCAGATGTACTCCGGTCGGCACTGACCGATCCCTCCGTACGTTCGGGCCCTGGCGTCCGTTGCCCAGTGGGCATGTGCCCACTAGAGTGGGCGCATGCCCATACTACCGCGAGAGCAGCCGGAACAGCCGCGGGCGGAAGCGCACCGGGCGCGAGGGATGGCCGAGTCGTTCGGCGTCGACGCGCAGCGCTACGACCGGGCCCGGCCCCCGTATCCCGACGCGTTGGTGGCGCGGATCGTCGCCGCGAGTCCCGGCACCGATGTCCTCGACGTCGGCTGCGGCACGGGCATCGCGGCCCGCCAGTTCCGGGCCGCGGGCTGCGAGGTGCTCGGGGTCGAGCCCGACGAACGCATGGCCGCCCTCGCCCGGACCCGTGGTCTGCCGGTCGAGGCGGGGACCTTCGAGGCCTGGTCACCGGCCGGGCGGACCTTCGACATGGTCGTCGCCGCGCAGTCGTGGCACTGGGTGGATCCGGCCGCGGGCGCCGCGAAGGCGGCGGACGTGCTGCGCCCGGGAGGACGGCTCGCCATTTTCGGGCACGCCTACGAGCCGCCGCCCGAGGTGGCCGAGCCGTTCGCCGCCGCCTTCCGGAAAGCGGTGCCCGACTCGCCGTTCAAGGACCAGCCGGCCCACCGTCCGGTGGAGCTCTACCAGGCGGTCTACGCGAAGGTCGGCGCAACGATGCGTGAGGCAGGGCGTTTCGACGTACCCGAGCAGTGGCGGTTCGACTGGGAGCGCACCTACACGCGTGACCAGTGGCTGGACCTGCTGCCGACGACCGGGGGTCTCACACAGCTGGCTCCCGACCGGCTCGCGGGGATACTCGACGCGGTCGGACGGGCCATCGACTCCCTCGGCGGCCGCTTCACGATGCACTTCACCACCCTGGCGGCGACCGCCGTACGCACCGGCACCAGCTGATCCGTCCCCGGGGCGGGGGCTACTGGCCCACCCGTCCGTCGACGCACTCGCGCAGCAGGTCGGCGTGCCCGCAGTGACGGGCGTACTCGTCGATCCTGTGCACCATCAGCTCCCGGACCGCGATCCCGTCCTTCCCCAGCCGCTCACCCAGATCGGGGTGCCCGGCCAGCGCGGTGTCGAGCGCGGCCTGCTCCCGCGCCAGATCGGCGTAGGCGCCGTCGACCACGGCCTGATCGGCGACCGCGCCGTCGAAGTCCGCGTCGTGTGTGCCGTACAGCTTCGGCAGCGGATCACCGTCGCTGATCCAGTTGCGCCAGTCCCGCTCGACCTCGGCGAGATGACGCACGAGGCCCAGGAGCGACATGGTCGACGGCGGAACCGAACGCCGGGCCAGCTGTTCCGGATCCAGGCCCTCGCACTTCATGCGCAGGGTCAGTCGGTAGTCCGAGAGGAAGTCCTGCAGGGTCGCGAGCTCGCCCTCCGCATTCCCACCCTCGCTGTTGCGGGGGTCGTCGTCCGGGTCCGCCCACATGTCCGGGTAGACGGTGGACCTGGTCCATCGTTCGGGTTGATCACTCATCCGCCCATCGTCGTCCGCGCGGAACCCGGTCCGCCAGTGGTTTTCCCCGGCCCGGACAGCCGTTGCTACGCCTGCTCGGCTGACCGCCCTGCGTCCTCGTGCGCACCGGCGCTCACCAGCCCCGTCTCGTAGGCCACGATGACCGCCTGGACCCGGTCACGGAGACCGAGCTTGGCGAGGATGCGGGCGACGTGCGTCTTGACGGTCGTCTCGGCCAGGTGGAGGCGGGCGGCGAGTTCGGCGTTGCTCAGCCCCTGGGCCAGCAGGCCGAGGACCTCCAGTTCGCGCGGGGTGAGCGCGGCCAGGTCGCGGTGGAGGGCGGCCGCGTCGCCGCCGCGCCGGGCGAACCGCTGCACGAGCCGGCGGGTGATGGCGGGCGCGAGCAGGGCGTCACCGGTCCGGACCGTGCGGACGGCCGAGGCCAGGTGCTCGGGCGTGACGTCCTTGAGGAGGAAGCCGCTGGCCCCGGCGGACAGCGCCGCGTACACGTACCGGTCGAGGTCGAAGGTGGTCAGGATGATGACGCGGGGTTCGCCCGGGGCGCCGGTCAGGATGCGGCGGGTGGCCTCCAGGCCGTCCATCTCGGGCATCCGGACATCCATCAGGATCACGTCGGGCCGGGTGCGCCGGGCCGCCTCGACCGCTTCGGCCCCGTTGACCGCCTCGGCGACGACGTCGATGCCGTCGGCACCGAGGATCATCCGGAATCCGGTGCGGACCAGGGTCTGGTCGTCGGCGAGGAGCACCCGCAGGGGCTCGGTCACGGTGCCTCCAGGGGGATCAGCGCTTCCACACGGTAGCCGCCGGTCAGCCGCCGGGCGGTGTGCAGGGTCCCGTCGTAGACGGCGAGACGCTCCCGCAGTCCGATCAGGCCCCGGCCGTTGCCGGATCCCGCGTCCCGCCCCGGCCGTCCACCGGTGTCGGTGACCTCCACCCGGAGCCGCTCCGGGCCGTACTCGACGGTCACGGCGGCAGTGGAGCCCGAGGCGTGTTTCACCGTGTTGGTCAGGGCTTCCTGCACCACGCGGTAGGCGGCGAGCCCGATACCGGGCGGGATCTCGCGGGACGGGCCGGTCACGGTCAGACCGACCGGCAGCCCGGCGTCCCTGACCCGCCCGACGAGCGCGTCCAACTGGTCCAGCCCGGGCTGCGGGGCCAGCTCCACGCCCGCCGGCTGCCCGCTCCCGTCGTCCGGCGCGCCCTCGCCGGCCATCGTCAGCAGCCCCATCACGTGCCGCAGTTCGGTCATGGCCGCCCGGCCGCCCGCCTCGACGGCGAGCAGCGCCTCGCCGGCCTGCTCCGGGGCGGTCCGCATGACCTTGCGGGCGGCCCCCGCCTGAATGACCATCACGCTGACGTTGTGCGTGACGACGTCGTGCAGTTCGCGCGCGATCCGCGCACGCTCGCGCTCGACCGCCCGGCGCAGGGCCTCGGCCTGTTCGCGCTCCAGATCGGAGAGCCGGGCCCGGCCCTCGTCGGTCCGGAGCTTCCAGGTGCGCAGCCCCAGGGAGGCCCCCGCCATCGGGACCAGGATCAGCAGGGCGATGTACTCGTTGGGGACGATCGGTGTCACCGAGTTCCCCGAGGTGCCGACGAGCAGCACCGACACGGGCAGCGCCGCCAGGGTCGCCGCCCGGTAGGGGCTGTGGACGGCAGCGCTGTAGACGGCGATCACGAAGGCGTAGAAGGTCAGCCGCATCACGCTGTGCGGTGTCATCAGCACCGCGGCGGTCACGACGCACAGCACGGCGAGCGGGAAGCGGCGGCGCAGCGCGAGCGCCCCCGAGGCGATGGCCGCGAGCGTGACCATGAGGGCCAGGCCCCCGGTTCCGGCCGGGCGCGCCACCACGTACTCCACGCCGGGCGCGATCTCCCGCACCACGACGTTGTCCGCGTTGTCGATGCCGTAGTAGACGGTCGTGACCCCGAGCACCAGCGCCACCAGCGCGTCGAACCGCACGGTGCGGCGGCCGGGCCGCAGTGGTGGACCGGTGGGGAGCCCGGCGTCGCGCAGCGCCTCACGGGCGGGCACCCGGAGCCGCTCCAGCGCCGTCATCACGTTCATCACCGGATCATTCTCGCCGCCGCCCGGTCCGGGGGAGTCCGTCTCAGCGGTCGTTCCCGCCGCCGCCCGTACATCGGGCGCCTACATCGCAGGGATGACGTTTCGCCGGGTCGTTCCGCTGCGGTACGGCGAAGGGTCCGGGCGGCCGACGCGCGAAGACCGGGCGCGCTCCTAGCGTTCGGCGGGTCCGATGCCCGCACTGAAGGAGACCGCTCATGACCACGCCGGTGATCGAACTGTGCGAGGTGAGCCGCCGTTACGACGACGGCCCGCCCGCCCTCCACGAGGCGTCCCTGACCGTGCGGCCGGGTGAGGCGGTCGCGATCCTCGGCCCTTCCGGCAGCGGCAAGTCCACACTGCTCAACCTGATCGCGGGTCTCGACCGGCCCGATACGGGGACCGTCACCGTGGACGGGGTGCGGGTGGACCGGCTGGGCGAGGGCGGATCGGCGCTCTACCGGCGCTCGAAGATCGGCATGGTCTTCCAGTTCTTCAACCTGCTCGACGATCTGACCGTCATCGACAACGTCGTCCTGCCCGCACGGCTCGCGGGAACCGCACGCGGTCCGGCGGTCCGCCGGGCGGAGGAACTCCTGGACACCCTCGGCATCGGCCGGCACGCCCGCGCCCACCTGGGCCGGCTGTCCGGCGGCGAGCGGCAACGCGTCGCCGTGGCAAGGGCGTTGATGAACAAGCCGCCGCTGCTCCTGGCCGACGAGCCGACCGGGGCCCTGGACACGGCCGCGGGACAGGACGTCAGCAGGCTGCTCAGGGACCTCAACGCCGAGGGGCAGACCATCGTCGTGGTCACCCACGACCTGGCACTGGCCCGGTCGTGCACCGACCGCACGGTCCGCATCGCCGACGGCCGGATCACCGAGGACGTCCGGTCCTGCGCCGTCACCCCTGAGGCCGTCCGATGAGCGGGCTCGGTGGGGTGGTGCGCTCGGGGGTGGGGCGTCGCCGGGTGCAGACGCTGGTGATCGGGCTCGCCACGATGATGGCGGTGGCCGCCTCCGTCCTCGGCGGATCGCTGCTGGTGGTCTCCGCTGCGCCCTTCGACGACGCCTTCGCCCGGCGGCACGGCGCGCACCTGTCCGTGCAGTTCGACGCGGGCCGGGTGAGTGCGGGTCAGCTGGCGGAGTCCCGGGACGCCGAGGGGGTGAGCGGCGCGGCCGGGCCGTTCCGTACGGCGACGGTCGTCCCGAAGGCGGACGCGGCGGGTCCCGGGTGGCCGATGACCGTGGCCGGCCGGAGCGGCCCCGGGCGGGACCTGGACGAGGTGACCCTGCTCGACGGGCGGTGGGCCGCGCGCCCCGGCGAGATCGTGCTGTCCGCCGACTCCTCGCTCATCCCCACCCCGGGCCGTCAGGTCGTCTTCCCCGCGCTGCCGGGCGACCCGGCGCTGACGGTGGTCGGGGTGGCCCGTTCGGTCACGCGGACCGCCGATGCCTGGGTGGTCCCTTCCCAGATGCCGGCGCTCACCGCGCCGGGCGGCGGCGGATTCCAGATGCTCTACCGGTTCACCGACGCGGGCTCCGCCGCGGGGATCGCCGCCGGGCGCAAGGCCGTGACGGAGTCCCTGCCCCCCGGAGCAGCGACCGGCGAACAGTCCTGGCTGACCGTCAGGAAGACGGCCGAGCGCGACACTTCCCTCTACGTCCCGTTCCTCGTCGCGTTCGGTGCGCTGGGCCTGGTCATGTCGGTGCTCGTCGTCGGCAACATCGTCGCGTCGGCCGTCGGTACGGGAACGCGCCGGATCGGCATCCTCAAGGCCGTCGGGTTCACTCCGGCCCAGGTCGTGCGGGCGTACGTCGGTCAGGCGCTGATCCCGGCCACGGCCGGTACGGCACTCGGTGTACCGGCCGGCCATCTGCTCGCCGTCCCCGTGCTGGCCGAGACCGGGGAGCTGTACGGCACGTCGTCCCTGACGGTCGTCCCGTGGGTCGACCTGACGGTGATCGCGGGGGTGCTCGGCCTGGTGGCGGTGACCGCGTGGGCGAGCGCCTGGCGGGCCGGCCGGCTGCGTACGGTCGACGCGCTCGCCGTCGGACGTTCCGCGTCGGCGGGGCGCGGTCGCCGGGCGGCCCGCATGGCCGGCCGGCTGCCGTTGCCGCAGCCGGTCGCCCTGGGCCTGGCCCGGCCCTTCGAGAGGCCCGCCCGCGCCCTGGCGATGGGTGCGGCGGTGCTGTTCGGCGCCGTCGCCGTCACGTTCACCGTGGGCATGAGCGCCTCGCTCGGCGAGGTGATGAAGGCCAAGGCCCACGACGCCGCCGATGTCACCGTGGCGGCGCCCCTGCCGGAGTCCGGCCCCGGGGGACCGGTTCCCGCGAAGGGGCCCCGGGCCGATCCCGCCGAGGTCGACGCGGCGATCGGGGCCGCCGCCGGCACGCGCAGGCACTACAGCGCCTCGACGGTACGGGCGGCCGTGTCCGGGCTGACCGGCACCATCGACGTGACCGCCTTCACCGGCGACGCCTCCTGGGGCGGCTACATGATGGTCTCGGGACGCTGGATCGACGGGCCCGGCGAGGCCGTGGTCCCGACTCCCTTCCTGGCCGCGACCGGCACCCGTATCGGCGACACCGTCGCTCTCACCGGCCTCGGCGAACCGGCCGGACCGGCCACGGTCCGGATCGTCGGCGAACTCCTCGACCCCCGCAACGACGGCATGCGGGTGTTCACCGACGCCGCGAGCCTCCCCACCGCACTTCCGCGTACGGCGGAGACGAGCCATCACATCGCGGTCGTGCCGGGCACCGACATCACCGGTTACGTCGACGCGCTGAACAAGGACCTGGCGCCGCTGGGGGTCAGTGCGCGGGCGGGCGGGCCAGACAGGGGCAGCGACATGGTCGTCACGCTCAACGCGCTCGCCGGGGTCCTCACCCTGATGCTCGTCGCCGTGGCGGCGCTCGGTGTCCTCAACGGTGTGCTGCTCGACACCCGCGAGCGCGTCCGGGAGATCGGTGTGCACAAGGCGCTCGGCATGACGCCCCGCCAGACCGTCGCGATGGTCCTGACCTCGGTCGCCCTGACAGGGCTCGTCGCGGGTGCGCTGGGTGTGCCGCTCGGGGTGGCCCTGCACGGGTGGGTCATGCCCGCGATGGGCGAGGGCGCCGGGCTCCGCCTCCCCGCCTCCGTCATCGCCGTCTACCACGCGGCCCTGCTGCTCCCGCTCGCACTCGGCGGCCTGCTCATCGCCACCCTGGGCGCGCTCCTGCCCGCCGGCTGGGCGGCGAGGGCCCGCACCGCCACGGCCCTGCGCACCGAGTAGCAGCCGGTCCGCGCCGACCCGCGCGCTGACCCCGAGTCCGGCCGACCGCCGCCTCGGGGCAGCGCGCGACCCGCAGTGAACCGGCCATCGACCTGCGAGGGGTGGCCGGTTTTCATTCATGGTTAGGTTAGGCTAACCTCGCCCCGTGATCGTGACTCCACTCGACCGAGAAGACACCCCACCGCGTGGCCGCGCCGTGGCCGAACCCGGCGTGCCCGCCGGGGACTCCGCCGCCCGGTCCGGGCTCGCCGCGACGGACCTCACGGTCGCCTACGACGGCACCGACGTCGTGCACCAGGCCGACCTGCGGCTGCCGCGCGGCCAGGTCACCGCACTGATCGGCCCGAACGGCAGCGGGAAGTCGACCCTGTTGCGTGCCGTCGCCCGCCTGCACCGGGCCCGTACCGGCAGCATCACCCTGGAGGAGGGCGACGGCGGTCCCGTCGACGCCCTCGCCCTCTCACGTACCGACTTCGCCCGGCGCATCACACTCCTCGCACAGAGCCGCGCGACCCCTGCCGGTCTCAGCGTCCGCGAGGTGGTGGCCTTCGGACGCCACCCCTACCGCAGCCGGCTGCGCGGCAGCGACCCGGACGGGGCGCGGCTCGTCGAGCACGCCCTCGCCGTCACGAACGTCACCGAGCTCGCCGACCGCGGCGTCGAAAGCCTCTCCGGCGGCCAGTTGCAGCGCGTCTGGTTCGCCTGCTGCCTGGCCCAGGACACCGAGGTGCTGCTGCTCGACGAGCCCACGACCTATCTCGACCTGCGCTACCAGGTGGAGGTCCTGGACCTCGTCCGGGACCTCGCCGACACCCATGGCGTGACCATCGGGGTCGTTCTGCACGACCTGGACCAGGCGGCCGCGGTGGCGGACCGGATCGTCCTGCTCTCCGCGGGCCGCGTCGCCGCCGCGGGCACCCCCGCCCAGGTGTACGACCCCGAACTGCTCACCGACACCTACGGCATCCGCATCGAGGTCGAGACCGACCTCGCCACCGGCACCCCCCGCACCCGTGCGGTGGGACGTCACCACCTCCGGCTCGAAAGGCCCTGAACAACCATGACGACCAAGCACTGGGCATGGCCCGCGATCGCGGCGGCCACGGCGGTCACCCTCGTCGGCTGCGGCACCTCCGAGGCACCCGAGAAGGAGACGGTCGCGGACTCCACGCTGACCGTCACCGACTCGCGCGGCCAGAAGGTGAAGCTCGACGGGCCCGCCAAGCGCGTCGTCGGCACCGAATGGAACGTCGTCGAATCGCTCATCACCCTGGGCGTCGACCCGGTCGGCGTCGCCGACGTGAAGGGCTACAACGCCTACGACACCGCGGCCCCGCTGCCCAAGGGCGTCACGGACATAGGCACCCGCGGCGAACCCAGCGTCGACACGGTCGCCGGCCTCAAGCCCGACCTGATCGTCGCCACGGACGACCTGAGCGGCTCCGCCATCAAGCAACTCTCCAAGGTGGCCCCCCTCATCGTGGTGAAGGCGGCCGACGCGAGCCGTCAGATCGACCGGATGACCGACAACGTGAACCTCATCGCCGAGGCCACCGGCACCCAGGACAAGGCCAGGACCGAGATCGCCTCCTTCCGGAAGAAGCTCGCCGACGGCAGGAAGGAGATCGCCGCCGCCGGACTCGCCGGCGAGAAGGTCGCCTTCGCCGACGGCTGGAAGGAGGGCAGCCAGGTCTCGGTGCGCCCGTTCGTCAAGGGATCGCTGCTCACCGACGTCAACACCGAACTCGGCCTGGTCAGCCCGTGGACGATGAAGGGGGACAAGGCCTACGGGCTGGCGGCCACCGACGTCGAGGGCCTCACCAGGATCGGCGACTCCTCGTTCGTCTACATCGCCAACGACTCCGACGGCGGCGACCCGTTCGCCGACGGACTGAAGGACAACGCGGTCTGGAAGTCGCTCCCCTTCGTGAAGAAGGGCGACGTCCACCGGCTCCCCGACGGCGTCTGGATGTTCGGCGGCACGGCCTCGATGAGGCAGTACGTCGACGCGGTCGTGGACGCACTGACCAAGTGAACGTGAGCACCCGTACGGCGAAGGCCGCACCCGTGTCACCGGCCGGCCCGGCGGAGTCCTCGCACTCCGCCGCGGCCGCCCGGCCGGCCCGGCGCGGCAGTCTGCCCCTCATGGCACTCGGCGCTCTCCTGGCCCTGCTCGTCCTGACGGCCGTGCACATCAGCCAGGGCACGGCGACCGTCGGACCGCACTCCCTCTGGCGGGCCTTCGCCGCACAACTGCCGGGCGGCGACGACGGACCGGCCCAGGCCGACGCCGTCCTCGTCGCGTCCCGGCTGCCGCGCCTCGCCGCGGGACTGGTCGTCGGCTGCACCCTCGGCGCCGCGGGCGCCGCACTGCAGTCCGTTTCCCGCAACGTGCTGGCGTCGCCCGACACGCTCGCCGTCGACGCCGGCGCCTACCTCGCGGTCGTCGCCGTCGCCGCGTTCGGCATCACCCTGCCGCCCCTCATGGCGGGCAGCACGGCCCTGATCGGCGGACTCCTCGCCGCCGCCGTCGTCCTGGGACTCGCCCGGGCCGGAGCGGGCCCGACCCGGCTCGTCCTCGCCGGCTCCGCGCTCACCCTCGGACTCAGCGGCCTGAGCCAGATGCTCCTCCTCCTGCGCGCCCAGCAGACGACCGGTCTCTACGCCTGGGGCAACGGCTCACTGGCACAGATCGGCATGCAGACGATCAACCCCCTCGCCCCGGTCGCCCTGGTGGCACTCGCCGGGCTGATCGTGCTCGGCCGACGGCTGGACATCCTCGCCCTCGGCGACGACAACGCCGCCGTGGTCGGCGTCAGCCCCCGCGTCACCCGGGCGGTCACGGTCGTCCTCGCCGTCGTCCTCGCGGCCGTCTCCGTCACCGTCGCCGGTCCCATCGGCTTCGTCGGACTGTGCGCACCGGCCATCGTGCGCCTGCTCGGCGCCCGGGTGCCCGCGCTGCTGCGCCACCGCGTGTTCGTGCCCGCCTCTTCGGTGGCCGGCGTGTTCGTCGTGCTCGGTGCCGATGTGCTGCTGCGCGCGCTCTTCGGCGGCCAGGCGGGCGCCGCCGTACCGACCGGCATCGTCACCAGCTTCTTCGGCGCGGTCGTCCTCGTCGCCCTCGCCTACCGCTCCCACGACGTGGGGGACAGCGGCCCCGCGGCGGCCTTCGTCCGCCTCCGCAGCCGCCGGGCCTTCGTCGTCACCCTCGTGGTGCTCGGCGCCGCTCTCGCCGCGACCGTCGTCGCCTCGGCACTCCTGGGCGACGCGCCGCTGCTGCTCGGGGACGTGGTCAACTGGCTCACCGGACGCTCCGGACGGTTCGTCACCTACGTCCTGGACAGCCGGATGCCGCGGATCGCGGCCGCGCTGCTGGCCGGGGCCGCGCTCGCGGTCGCGGGAACCGTGGTGCAGGCGGTCTCGCGCAACCCCCTTGCCGAACCCGGCATTCTCGGGGTCGTCGGGGGAGCGGGAGCGGGCGCCGTCATCACGCTGACGGCCGTACCGCTCGCGAGCTACTGGGCGGTCAGCGGTTCCGCCCTGGCCGGAGCGGCGGGCGCCGCCGCGCTCGTCTTCGGCCTCGCAGCCCGGCGCGGACTGGAGCAGAACCGGCTGGTGCTGATCGGCATCGGCGTGTCGGCGGGCGCCGCGGCGTTCGTCAGCCTCCTCATCGTGCTGACCGACCCGTTCAACGGCACGAAGGCACTGGCCTGGCTCGCCGGATCGACGTACGGGCGCACCTTCCCGGAGACCCTTCCCGTACTCGCCGCACTGGTCGTCGCCCTGCCGGTGCTCGCGGCCCGGCGCCGCGAACTCGACCTCATCGGGCTGGACGCCGACACCCCGCGCCTGCTCGGAATCCGGCTCGGCACGAACCGGCTCGGCCTGCTCGCCATCGCCGTCGTGCTCACCGCCACCGCGGTGTCGGCGGTCGGTGTCATCGGCTTCGTCGGACTCGTGGCGCCGCACGCCGCACGCGCCCTGGTGGGCCAGCGCCACGGGCGGGTCCTGCCGGTGGCCGCTCTGCTGGGGTCCCTGCTGGTCGTCGTCGCGGACACCATCGGCCGTACGGTCATCGCACCCGCACAGATTCCGGTGGGCGTGGGGACTGCCGTGGTCGGGGCCCCGTACTTCGCCTGGCTGCTCTGGCGGTCCAAGGCGGAGAGGTAGGACGGGGCCACCCGACCCCCTCGGCCGGCCGCTCCCGGCGTCCGGCCGAGGCGCGTCCGGTACCGGTGCCGGACGCCCTCAGTCCAGCAAGGCGGCGGTGAACACCTCGCGTTGCGCGGCCAGCCACTCCTGCCTGCGGTCCCAGCGGCGCATGCCACCCCGCTCGGCCAGCGCCCGGACGTAGACCGGGTCACCGTCGGCGACCCGGCCGACGACGAACGCCCGGCAGGACGCGGTGGCCTCCTCGATGACGCCGGGCAGTTCGGCGCGCTCCCGCCGGGAGAGGCCGTAACTGTCGGCGAGGATCCGCAGCCGCCCCGCCGTGTCGAGCCCCGCGGGATACTGCGCCGCCGTGGACTCGGGATCCCGCACCGGAACCCAGTACAGCGCCGTCATGGCGACGTCCCACACGGGGCGGCCGGGAGCCGCCAGGTCGAAGTCGATCAGGGCCGTCGCCCGGCCGTCACGGAAGACGACGTTCTCCGGGCACACGTCGTTGTGGCAGAGGACCGTGCCTCCCGCCGGGTCGGACAGGGCCCGCGGCCAGTCGGCGAGGGTGTCGACCGGGACGGCCGCCGACACGTCGTGCAGACGCCGCAGCAGCCTGCCCACCGACCGCAGTGCGGCCTCCGTCATCACCCACTCCGGAAACGGCGGCAGCGCCACGTCGCCGGGGAGGTACGTCAGTTGCTCGCGGCCGTCCTCGGTGAGCCGGACCGGAACCGGGGCCGCGTCGAAGCCCCGTTCACGCAGTGCGATGAGGTGGGCGTGGAGGGCGCGCGCGGTGCGCGGCGCCGGACGTTCCACCAGGTCACCGCGGCGGAAGACCGCACCCGCGTTCATCATGCCGCCGGTCAGCTCTTCGCCTGGTGGCGTATCACCCTCGCTCGTCATGCCCGTCACGCTACCGGCGCCGCGGGTGCGGCCCCGGGGCGGTGTGCTCAGAGGCGGACGGTCAGCCGCACGGCCACGTCGTCGCCGGCGGCGAGGTTCTGCGGCTTGCGCACCGCGTTCTTGAGCGGCAGCAGATAGCCGCCGTCCCTGGGGAAGAGCGAGGTGGTGAAGGCCGTCCCGCCGATCTCGGCGTCGACGGGGACCGCTCCCCAGCCGTACGTGGCCAGCGCGGCCACCTCACGGATGTCGGCGGCCTGTTCCTCGGGCACGGCGGCGAAGTAGAACGGCGAGGGACCGCGCCATTCCACGACGCGGCCGGTGAAGACAACCTGCATGGGATCGTTCCGCTCAGCGAGAAGGGCCGGACCCCGGGCAGCGTACCCGGGCCGCCGCCGGCCGCGGCCTCCCGGTGTCAGTCGTCCCAGTCCCACGCGCCGACGTACGCGGCCGTGCCGGTCCGGCGGGCCTCCGCGACCGCCTCCAGCCGGGCGAAGTCCCTCGGTGACATGAGCGCCCGCCACTCGGGCAGCGGCAGCACGCGTGCGTCGTCGTGCTCGGCCGGGTCCAGGGTCAGGGCGCTGATCTGCCCGGCGGTGAGCCGGCCGCCGTCGAAGACGAAGCCGATGGTCGCGTAGGGCCACTCCGCGCCCGGCTGGCCGAAGACCGTCGCCAGGAGCCGGGCGGGGCCCTCGAAGTCCATCCCGGTCTCCTCCCGGCACTCCCGCAGGGCCGTCTCCCACGGCCGCTCGCCCGGGTCCATCGTTCCCCCGACCAACTGCCACACATGGGTACGGGAGTACACCGCCTTCAACTGCAGCGGACGGTCGTGCTCGTCGGTGAAGTACAGGCAGGCGAACGCGGTCGCCTTCAGCACGGTCTCGGCGTACTCCTCCGGCGGCAGCCATTCCGGGCTCGCCGGCCGGTCCTCGCGTCCTGCCGGTGGCCGGTTCCCGCGCGGGAGCGTGCGGGACTGCGAGTGAACCGGGGGAGTCATCAAGGCGCTCCGATCGTCGGGAGGGAACGCGGACGTGCCGGAGCCCGTACGGGCACAGGGGCACAAGACACCACGTCGTCCTCCGGGAGGGTCCGGGCAGGGGCTGCCGACGCCCTGAGAACGGCCCCGGGAAGTGCCGGTAACGGCCCGTGCGGGAGGAGTTGGGGAACGGGTGTTCCAGACCCCGGTGTTCGGGACCGCCAACGGCCTGGATCGCGGACGTCCGGGACCCGATGCCGCCCTCCCGGTGCCGGATCAGCCGCGGTCCTGCCGGTCGTCACCCTCCCAGGGCGGATGCTCCGGGGGCGGTAGGCGGTGAAGCCGATCCGGCCGGCCGTCCCGGCCTGCTCGGGCGGTACGGACTCGGCGGCGTACGGCCGGTCCAGGTACAGATGGGACTGGGGCGACAGCAGAATCCGCCCGCCCGCTTCGACGACCCGCTCGACGTCCTGGTCCGTGGGGGCGAAGAACGACTTGAGCGCCCCGACGATCTCCGGGGTCATGCCCGCGGTCGCGAGCTCGGGACGGCCGGCGAGCTCCTCGGAGGTGTCGGGCAGGTCCATCATCGGCACGTCCACCCAGTGCTGGGCGATGTCCCGCGGCTCGATCCCGGCGCGGGACGACTCCTGCCAGCCGACCGGACGCTTGCCGAACGCGCGGACGATCGCGCGCAGTTCGCGTACGGACGCGGCGAAGCTCTCGGGCGTCGCGCCGAACGCCTCGTCGGCGCCGATGTGGACGTGGGGGCCGGTGGTCAGTTCGCAGACATCGGCGAGGATCCGGGTAACCGCCGCGTGGGTGGCCTCGTCGGTCAGGTCCAGCGGCGGGACGAACGGGAAGCGCTCCTTGAGGCCGGCCGGGGCCGGTGCCTCGCGCAGCCCCGGTACGGCCTCGCGGAGGGTGCGGCAGTGGCCCGGCAGGTCGATCTCGGGGACGAGGGTGACGAAGCGCCGGGCCGCGTACTCCTGGAGGGACCGGTAGTCGGCCACGGTGTAGAAGTCCCGCGCCCGACCGTCCGCTCCGGTCTCCGTCAGCCGGGGCGTGCCCGGGAGTTCGATGCGCCAGCCCTCGTTGTCGGTGAGGTGCAGGTGCAGCACGTTGAGCTTGTAGAGCGCGGCGAGGTCGATGATCCGGCGCAGTTCGTCCGGGGTGAGGAAGGTGCGGGCCGGGTCCACCATGAGGCCGCGCCAGGCGTACCGCGGGGCGTCCGCCACTTCCTGGAAGGGGAGTTCGCCCGTCCCGTGGGCCGTGGCGATCAGCTGCGCGGCGGTGGTACCGGCCCGGAAGGCCCCTTCCGCGGTGCGGGCCAGGCAGGTGATGCCGTCGGCGGTGACCCGGAGCCGGTACGCCTCGTCGGCCGGGTGCGCGCCGCCCGCCGGGTCCACCCCCAGCGTCGTCCGGGGGGCCGCCCGGGGCAGGTCGTCGAGGGCGAGCGTCAGCGTGGGAACCCCGGTGTGACGCGTCCCGGCCGGCAGCAGGCGGTCGGACAGGTGCGGGGCGAGCAGTGCGCGCAGGGTGTCGGCGACCTGTTCCAGGGCCGGGTCACCCGCCACCACCTGCCAGCGGCCCGAGGCCACGAGTGCTCCGCCGGCGGCCGGCGGCGCGGGATCGGCGTGGGGGATGACGGCGTTCATGGGACTTCTCCCTCTGTGCGGGTGGATCCAGGGGGCCGGAGCGGCGTGGTCAGGTTCGGCGGTCCGGCCCCCTGGGGCTCTGCGCGGCCCGCTCCGGTGCGAGTTCGGCCCGGCCTTCGCCGACATCTGCGACCGGGTGGCCGTGATGAGCGCCGGCCGCATCGTGGAGTCCGGCCCCGCCGAACAGATCCTCGGCAATCCGCAGGACCCGTACACCCGGACCCTGCTCGACGCCGTACTCGACGACGCCCCCACCCGTGACCCCTGGCAACACCGAGCAGCGAGGACCGTCACCGCATGAGCAGCCACGAGACCGCGGGCCGGCCGGACGCCCTGCTCGACGTGCGGGACCTGCGGGTCTCCTTCCCCGGCAAGGGATGGCGCACCCCGGACACCGACGTGCTCAAGGGCGTCGGCCTCACCATCCGGCCGGGCGAGACCCTCGGCCTGGTCGGCGAGTCCGGCTCCGGCAAGTCCACCATCGGCCGGGCCGTCCTCGGCCTCGCCCCCGTACGTTCGGGCTCGGTCACCTTCGACGGCGAACGCATCGAACGGGCCGGCGCACGCCGCCGCCGCGCCCTCAGCCGCGACCTCCAGGTCATCTTCCAGGACCCCTACACCTCACTGAACCCCGCCCGCACCATCGGCGACACCCTCGCCGAACCCCTCATCGGCCAGGGCGCCGGCACCCGCGAGGCCCGGACGAGGATCGGTGACCTGCTGGACCGGGTCCACCTCCCCTCCGACGCGGCGGGCCGCCTGCCCAGGGAGTTCTCCGGCGGCCAGCGCCAACGCGTCGCCATCGCCCGCGCGCTGGCCCTGCGCCCCCGCCTGGTCATCTGCGACGAACCCGTGTCCGCACTCGACCTCACCACCCAGCGCACGGTGCTCGACCTCCTCCTGGAGATCCAGCAGGAGACCGGCGTCGCCTATCTGTTCGTCTCCCATGACCTGTCCGTGGTCCGCTTCATGAGCCACCGGGTGGCGGTGATCCACCGGGGCGAGATCGTCGAGACCGGCGACGCGGCGAAGATCACCTCCGAGCCCGACCACCCCTACACCCGCACCCTGCTGCTCGCCTCACCGGTGGCGGACGTCGCCGAACAGCGGCGGCGGCGCGAGGCATCGGAGCAGGCCGGCACGGTAGGGCGGGCCTGACCGCAGGCCGGGGGCGCAGCCCGGAGCCCGGTCCCTGGCCGAAAAGTCACATGCCGTCAGGCCGAGAAAAACGCGTGGACCCGGCGCGCGGCCGGGCGGGAGACTGGCACCTCGCCCGACCCTCCTCATACCCCCACCGACGCACCGCCGCGAGCCGCGCCGGGGCTCTCACATCGCGCGCGCCGTGTGCCGCGGGACCGCCGGGCGAGGCAGTCGACCGAACCGAACCTCCGCGCGCCCGGTGAGTCCGGCAGCTCACCCCGCAGCCGCACAACCACACAGGGTTGATATGGGATCGCCTCAATCGCACGAAGCTCCGGGCAGGGGCTCCGTGCTCCTCGCCCTCCGGTACTACGGACGGGAGCTGGCCCGCCGAAAACGGGTGACGCTCCCCGCGATGCTGCTGCCCGCACTGGGCAACATCGGCATCAACTACGCCGCGCCGCTCGTCGTCGCGAAACTCGTCGGGCACATCGCCGGCGACCACGACACCTCGATCGCATCGATGCTCCCCTACGTCCTCGGCTTCGCGGGCGTGCTCCTCCTCGCCGAGGCGTTCTGGCGCGTCGGCCTGCACTTCCTGAACCGCCTCGCCGCCCACTCCATCGAGCACCTGTACGTGACGGGCATGGACGAGCTGTACGCCAAGGACTCCTCGTTCTTCCACGACAACTTCGCCGGATCGCTCACCAAGCGGGTCCTGAGCTTCGCCTCCCGCTTCGAGGACTTCGTCGACACGCTGACGTTCTCCGTCGTGGGCAGCTTCGTGCCACTGGCGTTCGGATCGGTGGTGCTCTGGCGCTACGAACCGCTCCTCGTCGTCGGACTGCTGGCGATGATCGCGGTGACGGGGCTGGGCGTCGCCCCCCTCATCCGCCGCCGTCAGGTCCTCGTGGGCCGGCGTGAGGCGGCCATCGCCCGGGTGTCCGGCCACGTGGCCGACAGCCTGATGAACATGGACACGGTCCGGGCGTTCGCCGCCGAGAAGCGCGAGGCCGCCGAACACCGGTCCCGCGTGGCGGAGTCGCGGCGTCTCACCCTGCGTTCCTGGGACTACGGCAACCTCCGCATCGACACGCTGGTCGCGCCGATGTCCGTACTGACCAACGCCTTGGGCCTGCTGCTCGCCGTCGCCCTGGGCGGCGGCGGCAACGGTGTGGAGGCGGTGGTCGTCGCCTTCATGTACTACTCGAACGCGACCCGGATCATGTTCGAGTTCAACCAGATCTACCGCCGGCTGGAGAGCTCCATGACGGAGGCCGCCCAGTTCACCGAACTGCTGCGGACACCGCCGGCCCTGCGCGACCCCGAGTCGCCGGAACCCCTGCTGACCCGGGCCGCCGACGTCCGCTTCGAGCAGGTGACGTTCGCCCACGCCGGTGCGCAGCCCCTCTTCGAGTCCCTCGACCTCTCCGTGCCCAGCGGTACGAAGATCGGCCTGGTCGGCCGGTCCGGCGGCGGCAAGACGACACTCAGCCGGCTGCTGCTGCGGATGACGGACATCGACGGTGGCCGCATCCTCATCGGGGGCCAGGACATCAGCAGACTGCGCCAGGCCGACGTGCGCGGCATGATCGCGTACGTGCCGCAGGACCCGGCGATGTTCCACCGCACCCTGCGGGACAACATCGCCTTCGCCCGGCCCGACGCCACCGACGCCGACATCCGCCGCGCGGCCAAGGCCGCGCACGTCACGGAGTTCGCCGACGCGCTGCCCGAGGGCTTCGACACGATGGTGGGGGAGCGCGGGGTGAAGCTGTCCGGCGGACAGCGCCAGCGGGTCGCCCTCGCCCGGGCGATCCTGCGCGACGCGCCGATCCTGCTCCTCGACGAGGCGACGAGCGCCCTGGACTCGGAGAGCGAGATCCTCGTCCAGGAGGCGCTGTGGCGGCTCATGGAGGGGCGGACGGCGCTCGTGGTGGCGCACCGGCTGAGCACGGTCGCCACCATGGACCGGCTCGTGGTCCTGGACCGCGGCCGGATCATCGAGCAGGGCACGCACCACGAACTGCTCGCGTCTCACGGCGCCTACGCGAAGCTGTGGCAGCACCAGTCGGGCGGCTTCCTCGACGCCCCCACCCCGCAGCCGCAGCGGGCCGACCTGCGCTGAGACCGCGCGGACGCGGCCGGACCCGGGAGGGGGAGTCCGGCCCCGGCCGCCGCGGGTCACAGCCACCCGGCGCGCTGTGCCTGCAGCGCCATCTGGAAGCGGTTCGCGGCACCGAGCCGGGCCATCAGGACCGCCAGCCGGCGGAACAGAGTGCGGCGGCTGATCCCCATCTCGCGGGCGATCACGTCGTCGCTCGCGCCGCCCGCCAGGAGCCACAGCAGCCGGCGGTCCGCGGGTGGCAGACCGCCCGGCCGGGTCGCGTGGCCGTGGAACGGCAGGGCGTTCTGCCAGGACTGCTCGAACAGGGCCACCAGGGCGGAGAGCAGCCCGCACGGCTGCACGACCAGCGTCGTGTTGTGCACGTCGGCCTCCCTGATCGACAACGACACGAGGGCGTAGGCGTCGTCGATGATCAGGAGCTTGACCGGCACCGATGGCAGGACCCTCGCCTGCTCGCCGGCCTTGATGCACGGTTCGATGACGTCCTTGAGATGGCCCGGATGCTCCAGCGACTCCCGCGAGTACACGACCCGCTGGGTCACTCCGCGGGCGAGCGTGGCCAGCGCGTCGTCCGTCGCCCCGGGCAGCGGGATGTACGGAGGCGACTCGAACTGCCGGATCTGCGCCCGGGCACTCGCCCACGCCTGACGGGTCCTGGGGCCGACGGCGTCCCCCGTGACGACCTCGACGAGATGGTCGTTGTACGCGGCCAGCCGCTGCCGCCGGAACGACTCGAACGCGCCCCCGACCGCCAGGCGCGACTCCTCGACCTCGGCCGCCCGGTGCCGGGCCAGGATCTCCAGGCCCGCGGCGGGCGGAACCGGGGCCACCACGTCCTCGCCCTCCCCGGCGGCACTGGCCAGACCCGCGTCGACCAGCGACGCGTACGCCGTCGCGAGTTCCGCACGCCCCAGACCGGACGCGGAGCCGATCGCGGCAAGCGGGGCGGGGGCCAGCTCCAGCAGTGCCAGATAGACCCGGCGCGCCTCCGGACCGATGCCCAGCAGCCGCAGCGCCTCATCGAGTCTCGCGTTCGTCATACCCGGCATTATCGACGGTTTCCGCCCGGCTCGTGGCCGATCTGTGCCAGTGGCGGTTCCGGGCGCCACGCGCGTGTGCGCCGGGATACCTTCCGTGAACCGCCGGCAGCGAGGGCCGGACGGGGCCTTCCCCGGTTGCCCTCGCCCCCATGAACCCATCCCGAAGAAGGAGCACGACGTGGCGAAGGGCCGAAAGAACGGTCTCTACTCAGGGATCTCCGAGGAACTCTCCGCCCTCATGCGGACCGGCTGGGCTGACACCGAGCAGCACGACCTGCCGCCCGGCGAGCAGGCCCCGTACGCGGCCGGCCGCCGCGCCGCCCTCTCCGCGCGCTTCCCCGGCGAACGCCTCGTGATCCCCTCCGGCGGTCTCAAGGTCCGGTCGAACGACGACACCTACCCGTTCCGCCCGTACTCGGGCTACGTCCACATGACGGGCGACCAGGCCCGGGACGGTGCCCTCGTCCTCGAACCGCGCGCGGAGGGCGGCCACGACGCCTACTGCTACCAGCTGCCGCGGGACAGCCGGGACAACGACGAGTTCTGGACCGGTCCCACGGCGGAGCTGTGGATGGGCCGGCGCCGCTCCCTCGCCGAGTCCGAGCGCGTCCTCGGCCTGCCCTGCCGCGACGTCCGCACGGCGGCGCGCGACCTGGCGGCCGCCTCCGGCGCACCGACCCGGATCGTGCGCGGTATCGACCCGTCCCTGGAGGACGCACTCAGCACCGACGAGGGGCGCGACGCGGACCTCGAAGAGGCGCTCGGCGACCTGCGCCTGATCAAGGACGAGTGGGAGATCGGCGAGCTCCGCAAGGCGGTGGACTCCACCGTGCGCGGATTCACCGATGCGGTCGGCGAGCTGTCCGGCGCGGTCGCCTCGTCCGAGCGGTGGATCGAGGGCACGTTCCTGCGCCGCGCACGCCTGGAGGGCAACTCCGTCGGCTACGGAACCATCTGCGCCGCCGGTGACCACGCCACGATCATGCACTGGACGGACAACGACGGCCCGGTGCGCCCGGGCGAGCTCCTCCTGTTCGACGCGGGTGTGGAGACGCACACCCTCTACACCGCCGACGTCACCCGCACCCTGCCGATCAGCGGCACCTTCACGCCGCTGCAGCGCAAGGTCTACGACGCCGTGTACGAGGCGCAGGAAGCCGGCATGGCGGCCGTCAAGCCGGGCGCCGCGTACCGCGACTTCCACGAGGCGGCCCAGCGCCACCTGGCCGTCCGGCTGGTCGAATGGGGCTTCATCGAGGGCCCGGCAGAGCGCGCCTACGAGCTCGGGCTCCAGCGCCGCTTCACCATGGCGGGCACCGGTCACATGCTCGGCCTGGACGTCCACGACTGCGCGCAGGCCCGGCACGAGGAGTACGTCGGCGGCGTGCTGGAGCCCGGCATGGTGCTCACCGTCGAACCCGGTCTCTACTTCCAGCCCGACGACCTCACCGTGCCCGAGGAGTGGCGCGGCATCGGCGTCCGGATCGAGGACGACCTGCTCGTGACCGCCGGGGGCCACGAGAACCTGTCGGCCGGCCTGCCCCGCTCGGCGGACGACGTCGAGGCGTGGATGGCCCGCGTCGCGGGCTGAGGACGGGGGAGCACACGCGGCCGCCCCGGGCCCGGCTCGTTCGCCGGGGCGGCGGCACTCCTCGTACCCTGATCACCGTGCCCGCCTCCCGCCTCCACCGCACCGCCGTCCTCGTCCTCGAAGGCGCGAAACCGCTCGATGTCGGGATTCCCGCCCAGGTGTTCACGACGCGCGCGAGCATGCCGTACGAGGTGCGGGTGTGCGGAGCGGCGCCCGGCCTGGTGACCGGTGGCGACGGCCTCTCGTACCACGTCGCCGACGGGCTGGACGCGCTGGAGTGGGCCGATATCGTGTTCATCCCCGGCTACCGGTTCCCGGACCGTGACGACCCGCCGCGGCCCGTCGTCGAGGCGCTCGTCGCCGCCCACGACCGGGGCGCGCGGCTCGCCGCCATCTCGACGGGCGCCTTCGCCCTGGCCGCCACCGGTCTGCTCGACGGCAGACGGGCCACGACGCACTGGCACTACACGGGGGCGCTGGCCGCCAAGCACCCACTCGTCAGGGTCGACGAGAACGTGCTGTTCGTCGACGAGGGCAGCGTCCTGACGTCGGCCGGCGCCGCCTCCGGGATCGACCTGTGCCTCCACATCCTGCGCAAGGACCTCGGCGTGGCCGCCTCCAACCACGCGGCCCGGCGGCTGGTGGCAGCGCCGTACCGCAGCGGCGGACAGGCGCAGTACGTCCCGCGCAGCGTGCCCGAGCCGCTCGGCGAGCGCTTCGCCGCCACCCGCGAATGGGCGCTGCACCGGCTCGGCGCCCCCCTCACCCTGGAGGCCCTCGCCCGGCATGCGGCGGTCTCACCGCGCACGCTCTCCCGGCGCTTCGTCGAGGACACCGGCTACACCCCGATGCAGTGGGTCATGCGGGCCCGTGTCGACATGGCCCGTGAGCTGCTCGAACGGTCGGAACACAGCATCGAGCAGATCGCCGCCGAGACCGGACTGGGCACCGGGACGAATCTGCGGCTCCACTTCCAGCGCATCCTCGGCACCACCCCGAGCGAGTACCGGCGCACGTTCGCCAGCGGCGAGTAGCGGGCGGCGCGACCAGTGGCGCGCACGGTGGCGCGATCCTTTCGAACCGTGGCGCTCTCGCCGCTGCCGGGGAGCGGTACGACGAGCGAACCTGGGTGACGAGACGAAGGGACACTCACTCATGACTCGCATCGCCATCAATGGATTCGGCCGCATCGGACGCAACGTGCTGCGCGCCCTGCTGGAGCGTGACAGCGACCTGCAGATCGTCGCCGTCAACGACCTCACCGAGCCCGCCACCCTGGCGCGGCTGCTGGCCTACGACTCGACGTCGGGCCGGCTGGGCCGCCCGGTGACGCTCGACGGGGACGTGCTCGTCGTCGACGGCCACCGCATCAAGGTCGTCGCCGAGCGCGAGCCGGCACAGCTGCCGTGGGCCGCTCTCGACGTGGACATCGTGCTCGAGGCGACCGGCCGCTTCACCTCGGCCAAGGCCGCCCGCGCCCACCTCGACGCCGGCGCGAAGAAGGTACTGGTCAGCGCGCCGTCCGACGGCGCCGACGTCACCCTCGCCTACGGCGTGAACACCGACGCCTACGACCCGGCCCTGCACACGATCGTCTCGAACGCCTCGTGCACGACCAACGCGCTCGCGCCGCTGGCCTCGGTGCTCGACCGCCTCGCCGGCATCGAGCACGGCTTCATGACGACGGTGCACGCCTACACGCAGGAGCAGAACCTGCAGGACGGCCCGCACCGCGACCCCCGCCGCGCCCGCGCCGCCGCCGTCAACATCGTGCCGACCACGACCGGCGCCGCCAAGGCGATCGGCCTGGTCCTGCCGAACCTCGAAGGCAAGCTGTCGGGCGACTCGATCCGCGTACCCGTGCCGGTGGGATCGATCGTCGAGCTCAACACGACGGTCGCCCGCGACGTGACGCGCGACGAGGTGCTGGCCGCCTACCGCGCCGCCGCGGACGGACCGCTCGCCGGCGTCCTGGAGTACTCCGAGGACGCGCTCGTCTCGTCCGACATCACGGGCAACCCGGCCTCGTCGATCTTCGACTCGGCCCTCACCCGTGTCGACGGCCGCCACATCAAGGTCGTCGCCTGGTACGACAACGAGTGGGGCTTCTCGAACCGTGTCATCGACACGCTCGAACTCCTCGCCCGCGGCTGACCGCTCCCCAGGCCCCGCGTCCTGCCGTCCCCGAGGTCCCGCACACGGAAGCGGGGCCTCGTTCCGGGGCGGCGGCGCCGTCCCGGAACCGCGGTCTCAGCCCCGCAGCCGCACCGGCAGCCTCGCCACGCCGTTGCCCACGAACGAGGCATGGCGCGGCAGTTCGTCCTCGGGCACGGCGAGATCGAGGCCGGGGAAGCGCGCGAACAACTGGTCGAGCGCGATGGTCGCCTCCATCCGGGCCAGCGGCGCACCCATGCAGTAGTGGGCGCCGTGCCCCAGGGAGAGGTGCCGGGTCCCGCCCTCGCGGGTGACATCGAAGCGATCGGCGCCCGCCCCGTGGGCCTTCGTGTCGCGTCCCGCCGCGGAGTAGCCCGCGAGCACCGGCGTCCCCTTGGGGATCAACGTGCCGGCCAGCGTCAGGTCACGGGTGGGATAGCGGAACGGGAAGTAGCTGACCGGGCTGTCCCAGCGCAGCGTCTCCTCGACCACGTCCGCCCAGCTCGCCCGGCCCGACCGGACCAGGGCGAGCTGGTCCCGGTGCGTGCACAGGGCGCGGACGGCGTTACTGATCAGGTTGAGCGTCGTCTCGTGCCCGGCGATGATCGTGAGCATCAGCGTGCCGATCAGCTCGTGCGGGCCGAGCCGGTCGCCGTCCTCCTCGCGGGCGGCGATCAGCGCGCTGGTGAGATCGTCCCCGGGACTCTCCGCCCGGTCGGCGGCGACCGCGCTCAGCACCTCCACCATCTCCCGGTTGGCGGCCATCGCCTCGGCGGGGCCGATGTCGGTGGAGACGATGAGGTTGGACAGCCGGTGCAGCCGGTCGTGGTGGCCGGCGTCCACGCCCAGCAGTTCGCAGATGACGCCCATCGGCAGCGGCAGCGCGAAGCGCGCCCGCAGATCGACGACACCGTCCACGGCCGCGCCTTCGAGACCGTCGAGGAGCGATGCCGTCAACGCCTCGATGCGCGGCTGCAGTTCCTCCACGCGCCGCGCGGTGAACGCCTTGCTCATGAGGGACCGCAGCCGCCGGTGGTCGGCCCCGTCCGCCGTGGTCATCCCCTGCACCGTGGCGAACGTCTTCAGCGGCCAGCCGTCGGCGATCAGCCCGTCCTGGAGCGTCGCGAAGTGCCGCGCGTTCTTCGCGACGTCCGGGTGCGCGAGGAACTCCTTGAGCGCGTCGTGTCCCAGGACCGCCATGCCCTCCACCTCACCGGGCAGGACCACCGGTGTGACGGCTCCCTGTGCGAGCAGCCGGGCATTGGCCGCGTGCGGGCAGCCGCCCGCGGGGTCGAGACGGTGCGGCGGGAGCGCCGCGGCGTTCACCGGTGACGTGTTCAACAGGGCTCTCCAGCTGCTCGGTCGGATGATCGCGGAGCCACGAGGGGAAGCCCCCTTCGTCCGGGGGGTGCACCGAACTCCCCTTCGTAACAGGGCGCATGAAGAGCCTAGACCAACACGGCGGGCGGAAAAGGGGAGCGGGCCCGCCGCACATGGCGACGGGCCCGCGGGTTCTTCGCAACTGCGGCAGGCGTCAGGGGGCGATCGCCATGTCGAAGACGTGGACGTTCGCGTTGGCCGGGAGGACCACGAAGTCGACGGTCCTGGACGGGTCCAGCGGAACCGAGTTCGCGAAGACGCGGTACTTCACCGTGGCGTTGCCGTATCCGTCGGGCCGGTTGCGGCCGTCCGTCGACCTGACCAGCGTCGCGCCGTGGGCGTCGGCCGGGTCGAAGGACCAGTTCGGGAAGCCGAACGACCCCGAGGCGGACGTGCCGTCGGTGTAGAAGACGGTGGCGGTGCCGGTGGCCCCGCTGCCGACGCCGGAGCCCAGGAACACCAGACCGGAGCCCTTCCCGGCCAAGCTGACGGCCTGTCCGGAGCTCGACACGTTGTCCTTCGTGCCGGCCGGCACATCGGGCCACGTCAGGGTGGCACCCAGCGCGTCGACCTTCGCGCCGGGCGTCAGACCGGCCGAGGCGAGCTTCTGCGCCGAGAAGGTGTTGCCCTCACCGTCGTAGTTCCCCGCCGTCGGCGCGGACTCGTCGGTGATCGCGACACCGTTGTACGCCGCCGCCAGATTCGCCTGCGGGGAACCGGAGCGCTCGGTCCGGGTACCGGTGGCGGTGCCGAGGCCGTCGCCGCCCTGGTACGTGGCCGTCGCCGTGAACGTACGGATCACGAACCCGGACCGCTTCTCCGGCACCTGGATCCGGAACGTCGCCGAGGCCGATGCTCCTGTCGCCAGGGACCCGGACACGCTCTGCACGGAGGGCTGCACCGCCCATCCGACGGGCCCGGCGAAGGCCACCTTGAGTGAACGCAGGCGCTGCGGCGCGGAGTTCTTGACGGTCACCTGCACCGTCGAGATGGCCGGTCCGTCGAGATCCACGGCGGAGACGGTCACCTCCGTCCGCGCCTCGGAGGCCGCCGCGGGCGGCGCGGGCGCGGCCGAGGCGGCCTGGGCGGGAACGAGCAGGAGAGCTGCCGCCGCGGTGGCGGCTCTCAGCGGGGTCATCAGTCGGGCCGGTCTCATGGCTGCTCCTCGGAGGCGGAGGCGGAGGTCTGGCGGGGAGGTCATCAGGCGACGGGGGGCATCTCGGTGGTGCGCGAGTCCAGACCGGTGCGCAGATTCACCCACGAGCCGCGGGTGAAGTCCGGGATGTCGACCGGACGGCCCTTGGCGGCAAGGGACTTGACGCTCAACGGGACGGGGGCGCACCACGCCGCCGAGTCGTACACATCGATGTCCGGAACCAGCCCGGCACGCATCAGCTGGACCGTGCGCCACTGCAGGACGTAGTCCATGCCGCCGTGACCGCCGTTCTCGGCCTCGTCGCCGAGCTCCTTCCACAGCCAGTGGTCGAACTCCTTGCGGTACGCGTCGAAGTCGCGCCAGGTGTCGCCGCCGTGGTCCGGCTCGACGTAGATGCGCGCGCCCGTGGGCGAGGTGCCCGCGTAGTCCTCGAAGATGCCCCGGCTGCCGACGAGCGAGTTGATCCGGCTGTACGGGCGGGGCGAGCTCACCGCGTGCTCGGCGCGGATCGTGCGGCCCTTCGCGGTCTCGATCTGGCAGGTGACCAGATCGCCGTTGATGTACGTCTCCTTCCACGACGGGTGGGACTTGGGCAGGAACCGCTCCCGGTAGTCGGCGAGCCCCTTCGGTTCCGTCGCGGTGGCCGCGAGGGTGGTCAGCCGGTCGCCGCGGTTGATGTCCATGGCCGCGGCGATGGGGGCCAGTCCGTGCATGGGGTAGAAGGAGGCGGTGGAGCGGGTGTGCCAGAGCCGGCGCCAGGAGTCCGTGTAGTAGGTGTCGGAGAAGAGCAGGGACCGCAGGTCGTGGAGGTAGCCTCCGTGCCCGTTGGTGACATCACCGAACAGACCCTCGTGCGCCATCTTCAGCATGGCCAGCTCGTTGCGTCCGTAGCTGCAGTTCTCCGACAGCATCAGGTTCTTGCGGGTGCGCTCCGAGGTGTCCACGAGGTCCCACAGCTGGTCGAGCTCAGTCGCGATGGGGAGCTCGACGACCACGTGCTTGCCGGACAGGAGCGCGGCCCGGCCCTGCTCGTAGTGGAACTCCCAGGGCGTCGCGATGTAGACGAGGTCGATGTCGTCGCGCTTGAGCATCTCGGCGTACGAACCGTCCGAGCCGCCGAACTCCGCCGGTCGCGGGTTGCCCGCCGCGACCAGTTGGTCGGCGGTGCGCTTGGCACGGTCGGCGCGGATGTCGCAGACCGCCGCCACGACGCAGCCGGGGATGACGGACCAGCCCGTGGTCATTCCGGAGCCGCGGTTGCCGAGCCCGATGACGCCGACGCGGACCGTCGCGTGCGGTTCGAAGGGCACGTTGATCATCGACTTCTGGCCCGCGCGCCGACGAGGGGTCGCGGCTTGGCCGAGTACGGACGCGGGGGCGGTGGCGGGAGCCGCGGAAGCGCCGGCCGCCGATCCGATTCCGACGGCGAGCGCCCCCGTGGCCAGCGTTCCTCCCAGGACCAAACGGCGTGAGACTGCAGGGATTTCAGGCATGCGACAACGCTCCTCGTTACGCGACCGGGCATCACTGGCGGGGTCGACTCTCGCCGGAACGTCGGTGACATGTCAAGAGTTGCTCACCATCGCCGAGTTTCGAGCATTAGTGAGCATTCGATCGACCCGGGTCTGTCCGGAAGTCATGACGACGGACCGTCCCCTACGCTGCTGCTCGTTCGTCGTGTGGGTGAGAACCCACTCACTCCGGAGGATGCGATGCAGTACGCCCTGCTGATCTATGCGGCGCCCGACCAGGAGGATGCGCTGTCGGACGCCGAACGCGAGGCGGCGTACGCCGAGTACCTGACGCTGGCCGAGGACCCGCGGAGCGTTGCGGCCGCACAGTTGCAACCGGTCGAGATGACGACCGGTGTACGGGTGGCCGGTGGCCGCACCCTGATCACGGACGGCCCGTTCGCCGACACCAAGGAGGCGCTCGGCGGGATCTGCCTGATCGAGGCGGCGGATCTGGACGAGGCGATCGAGACGGCGTCGCGCGTTCCCGCCGCACGCTACGGCGGCATGGTGGAGATCCGGCCGGTGGTGCGGCGCTGACCGCGTTGGAGGAGGTCTTCCGGGACGAGTGGGGCCGGGTGCTGGCCGCACTCGTCGGGTATCTCGGCGACTTCGACCGGGCCGAGGACGCCACGCAGGAGGCGTTCGCGATCGCGGCCGAACGCTGGCCCGGATCGGGCGTGCCCGACCGGCCGGGGGCCTGGCTGGTGACGACCGCCCGCAACCGGGCGATCGACCGGATCCGCCGGGACCGCACCCTGGCCGAGAAGATCCGCCTGCTGGCGGCACCGGAGGCCGTCATGGACGCGTTCGACGACACCGTGATCAAGGACGAACGCCTGGAGCTGATCTTCACCTGCTGCCACCCCGCACTGCCGCCGGAGGGGCAGGTGGCGCTCACGCTGCGGGCCCTGGGCGGCCTGGAGACCGCCGAGATCGCCCGGGCCTTCATGGTCTCCGAGGAGACCATGAAGCGGCGGCTGACGCGGGCCAAGGCGAAGATCAGGGCGACCGGAATCCCGTTCGCCGTCCCCGGCGCCCACCTGCTCCCGGACCGTCTCGACGCGGTCCTGGCCGTCCTCTACCTGATCTACAACGAGGGCTACCGGGGCCGGGTCGACCTCGGGGCCGAAGCCATCCGCCTGGGGCGGGTGCTCGCCGATCTCATGCCGGACGAGCCGGAGACGCACGGGCTGCTGGCACTCATGATGATCCACCACGCCCGGCGGCACGCCCGGTTCGCCGGCGAGGATCTCGTACTGCTCGACGACCAGGACCGCTCGCTGTGGGACATGGACCGGATCGCGGCGGGACGGGCGGTGCTCGACCGCGCCTTCGTGCTCGGCGGGCGCGGCGCCTATGTCGTACAGGCCCTGATCGCGTCGATGCAGACACGGCAGCCGGTCGACTGGCCGCAGATCGCCGCGCTGTACCGCCGCCTGGTCGAGCTCACCGGCTCCCCGGTCGTCGAGCTCAACCACGCCGCGGCACTCGCCCAGGCCGGCGACCCCGCCGGGGCGCTGCGCGCCGTCGACCGGCTGGACCTGGACGGATACCTCTACTACCACTCGACCCGGGGCGAACTGCTGCGGCGGCTCGGCCGGCCGGCGGAGGCCCGGGACGCCTACCGCCGGGCTGCCGAACTGGCCACCACGACGCCCGAGCGCCGGTTCCTGAACCGGCGGATCGAAGAATCCTGACCCGGGCCGTCCCCCCGGGGCCGGCCCGTTCGTCGTCCGGGTGAGAGGGAGAACCCACTGATCCATGGAGGACGTCATGAGCACCGCCCCAGCCACCGCGGCGATTCCGGGATACCTGGCCGGCACCTGGCGGGCCGACCCGGACCGCTGCGAGGTCGCCTTCTCCCTGCGGTACCTCACGTTCGGCACGGCACGCGGCCGGTTCACCGGGTGCGACGCCACGATCGTCACGCGCGAGGAGCCCCGGGCCTCGGCGGTCACCGCGACGGTCGACGTCGCGTCGATCGACACGGGCAACGAGAAGCGCGACAAGCACCTGCGCTCCGCCGACTACCTCGATGCCGAGAACCATCCGACGATGAGCTACCGGTCCACCGGAATCCGCAGGAGCGCCGACGGCTGGACGGTCGACGGCGAGCTGACGCTGCACGGGGTCACCCGCCAGGTACCCCTGGCCGTCGAGCCGGACGGCTTCGGCCCGGGCCCGTCAGGCGGGCAGCAGGCCGGTTTCACCGCGACCGCGCGCATCGACCGGCGCGACTTCGGGATCACCGCCCGGACCGACGGGGGAGGCGTCCTGGTCGGCAACAAGGTGTCGATCCGCCTGCTGGTCCGGGCCGCCCTCGTCAGGTAGCGACCCGGGCCGGGCTCCCGAGTGACGCGGGCCGTCACTCCGTACACGACCTCAGGAGAGGCAACATCCTCAGGAGAGGCAACATGTCGACAGAGCAGGAAACCCGCAACAGAGCGGCATTCGACCGCTTCCACGACGCGACGAACAGCGGGGACCCGGACAACATCGCGAGGACGGTCGACGAGGTCGTCGCCCCGGACGTGCTGTTCCACGCACCGCTGCCGGGCGACCGGACGGGTGTGCAGGCGATCAAGGAGGTGTGGACGGTGCTGCTCCGCGCCTTCCCCGACATCCAGGTCGCGGCCGAGGACGTGATCGCGCACGGGGACCGGATCGTCAGCAGGCAGACCGTGACCGGAACCCACCGGGGCGAGTACCGCGGTATGCCGCCCACCGGCAGGTCCGTCAGGTACGGCGAGATCTTCATCCTCCGCTTCGAGGGGGGCCGCATCGTGGAGATCTGGGGGGTGGTCGACGTCCTCACCCAGCTGCGACAGCTCGGCATGGCCCACGCAAGCGCTGCGTGAGCGCGGATACGGCGAGGACGACGGGTCAACGAGGTTGCGGGGTGCGGCGGGAGGTCCGGCCCACGGCTGTCGCGCGGTCGGCGGAGGTCGAGGAGGACGAAGCAGCTCAGTGAGGAGCCGAGTCCCGGCCGGTCAGCAAGGTCTGGCCGGCACGGGCGCCGCTTCCGCCCATTCCCGGCAGGGAATTGCCGCTGTCGCGGGCCCGGCGCAGGATCGTGTCCGAAGCGATCCACCGGGCAAGGAGTGCACACGTGACCGAGAGTGACCCGCAGGACCTGGCCGACCGCTACATCGCCCTGTGGGTGGTACCGGATGCCGGCGAACGCCGTGCGGCCATCAAGCAGTTGTGGGCCGAGGGCGGCACCCACTTCCTTCAGCCTCCCGTGGAGATGCGGGAGACCGCGGCAGGACTCGGCTTCGACCGAACGGCTTTGACGGCCCAGGGCGTCGATGCCTTCGAGACCCGCGTGGCGCGCAGCCACGAGCAGTTCGTCAAGGAGGCGGGACTCACCTTCCGCTCGCGCGGTGACGCCGTACGCCTGCACGGCATCGTCAAGTTCTCCTGGGAGACGGTGTCCACCGGCACCGGCGACGTGGTGGGCGGCGGTCTGGAGATCCTGGTGCTCGACGACCACGACCGGATCACGGCCGACTACATGTTCCCGGGGGCCTGACCGGGAGCCGGTCCCGCCGGGATCGTCTGCCGGGCCGCTGACGCGAGGGCGTCGGCGGTCTCCTGGTCGGCCGGCAGGAACGCCTCCAGTCTCAGTTCGGCGAGCGTCACGTCGACGGCGGTGGCGAAGGTCGTCACCGTCGTCATCAAGCGCAAATCGCCCAGCGATGAGCGGAGTTGGAGGGGAACGGCGAATCCGAGCTGACCGGAGGAATGATCCGGGCCGGGGACGTATCCGGCGAGTTCGTCGCGGAGTTCCTTCAGATGACCGAGGCCGGCGAGGATGTGGCGTCCCCATTCGGAGAGGTTGCGGATGCGGGGAGCCAGTCCGTCGGGGTGAAGGGCGAGGCGGTAGACGTTCCTGCCCGGGCCGACCAGCTCGGGGGCCGCACCCTCGGTGAGGAGACCGAAGGCGGAGTTCGAGGCGACCAGGTCGCCGGCCCGGTCCACGACCAGGGCCGGGTAGGGCAGATGGCCGTACAGAATGCGGTCGATCGCCGCCCGTACCGGGGCCAGTTCCGGTCCGTCGATCGAACCCTCCGGGTACGCGGGCGCGTACCCGGCCGCCAGGAGCAGGTCGTTGCGCTCGCGCAGCGGCAGCTCCAGCGACTCGGCCAGCCGTACGACCATGAGCCGGCCCGGGGCAGACCTTCCGGACTCGATGAAGCTGAGGTGGCGCTGAGTGGTTCCCGCCCGGAGTGCCAGGTCGAGCTGGCTGAGCCGGAGACGGGTGCGGCGGTCGCGTAACGCGCGGGGGAAGTCCACGGGCCCGTTGTACCGGTGCGGGAGGATTCAGGTCCATTCCCCGCAGGGAATGAGCGGGGCGTCTCCCGGCTCACCGGCCGTGCGCGGAGCGGCCGTTCGTCCCGGCGGGCTGCCCGAAGAGGCAGTGCCGGATGCCCCGGCCCCGTCGGAGGCGGGCTGGACGGGGCAGGGAATCTGCCGTGATGGTGGAGAACCGGCAGGAGGAGCGGGCCACTGCGGTCCTGCGTGGTGCACGCCCGCGACGGTGCGGCCAGGGAGACGGTGATGAGCGCACAGGACCACGGCCATCCGCACGAACAGGACGCCGGGCGGGAGCACCACGCTCCGCCGCGGGAGGGCGAGTACGACCCGGGGCGCGGGCACGGGGAGCACCTGCACGGTGCGGCCGCCGTGGCGCAGCGTGCGGCGGACACCCGGGAGAGGGGTGCGGACACGCACCACCTCCTCCGGGCGGCGGCCACCGGCCGGGCCGATGTCGTCGGAACAGCCGGCATGGGAATCCTCCAGCGGACGGTCGGAAACGCCGCGCTCGGCCCGATGATCCAGCGCTCCAGGGCGGCGGGAACACCCGAACGGGCCGAGGACGAACCGCGGTCGCCGGTCCACGACGTCATCTCCTCATCGGGCGGCACCCCACTGGACACGGACACCCGCACGGATCTGGAGAACCGGATGGGCGCGGACTTCTCCGACGTACGCATCCACAACGACTCCTCCGCGCACGAGTCGGCCAAGGGCGTTGGCGCGCACGCGTACACCGTGGGGAACAACGTGGTCTTCCAGCGTGACGCCTACGACCCCGCGTCACCGCAGGGACGCACGACGCTGGCGCACGAGCTGACCCATGTGATCCAGCAGCGCAGCGGACCCGTCGAGGGTACGGAGGCGCCCGGAGGCATCCGGGTCAGCGACCCATCGGACCGGTTCGAGCGCGAGGCCGTGGCGAACGCGGACCGCGTGCTGGCCGATCCGGCGCCGGCGGCCGCCCCGGCCGCCGCGCCGACCGTCGCATCCGCCCCCGCCGTGCAGCGGGCCGCCACCGAGGACGAGGACGAGCAACCGGCCGACGTGCAGGGCTCGTTCGTACAGCGGGCGCAGGACAGCGCCGCGGAGGAAGAGGAGGAGACCCCGCCGGCCTGAGCGCCGCGCCGGCATCTGCCCCGGTCAGCCCGCGGAGTCGGCGCGCATCGTGCCGCCGAGGAAGAGCGACTCCGAGCACCGCGAGGGTGTGCGTGCGGCGACCGGCTTGCCGACCTTCCGGCAGTCGATCGTCATGGTGACCTTGCCCCCCGCCGGGACCAGGATCGGCGTCACGAAGTGGTAGTCCGAGTCACGGAAGTTCTCCAGCCCGAGGCTCAGCACACTCGTGTTCGACCCGGCGGAGACGACGACCGTTCCGGCATCTCCCTGCGGGTTCTGGACGACGATGTCGGTCAGCTGGAACGTGTGGCCGTCCGGCACCTGGAGGGCGGCCGCGGAGTTGGTGCCACCGCCCACCGAGTCCCTGACCCGGACCTGCGCACTCGTCGGAGTGGCCGCCCCGGCACCCGCTTCCGAACCGGCCTCGGCGGAGGGGCTCGGCGTGGGCTTCGAAGCGCCGCCGCCCGACCCCGCCCCGGCGGAGTCACCGGTCCCGGCATCGGCGCCGGCCCCCGCCGCGTCGCCCTGCTGCGGCGCCTTGCTCTTGTCGGCCGCGGCGGCGGAACGTACCGCCTCGGGGGTGACCGCCTCCCGCGCCGCGGACTTCACGGCCGGCCGCAGCAGCGCGTACCAGAGCCCGACCAGGGCGATCAGCAGAACGGCCGCCGTGATGAGGGCCCGCGGCAGCCAGCGCGGCAGGATGGGCTCCTGCTGGTAGGAGCCGTCGACGAGGACCGGTTCGACGGGCTCCTGGCCCTCGGCCACCTGCGTGGCGGCGAACACCTGGAAGGGGTGCGTCACCGGCGTTCCGCGCCAGATCCGCTTGGCGGGCCGGACCCGCAGCCGGCCGAACTCCGCCTGCCCGGGTGCGATCAGCAGCTCGGGCGCGACGAACGCGACCCGGGCGAGCTCGGTCCCCGGCTGTGCCCCCAGCCGCACCGTCACCGGTGTGTTGCCCAGGTTGTCGACGGCGAGCTGGTGCCGTCCGCGCCGTGAACCGTGCGAGCTGCGCGGGACCAGTTCGGCCGTCGTCGCGGTGAACGGCAGCACGGTCACCCGGCCCTCCGGCACCACCGTCCCGCTCTGCTCGCCGGTGGGTACCACCCGTACTCCGAACGGGGTCTCACCGGCGGGAACGGTCGCATCGCGAGGCGGCCGCAGCACCAGTGACACGGTCCCGGAGTCGCCGGGGTACAGGGACAGGACCGCCGGCTCGACCGCCGACCAGGCGGCGCACGCACCGACCACCTCGAAGCGGTACTCCTCGACGGTCGGGCCGGAGTTGCGGACCTGAAGGGGGACAGTCGTCTCCTCGCCCGGTGCGGCGTTGACGGACGAGGCGTCGAGACTTGCCGTGAGACTCATACCGCGGACCGTAGAGTCGGCGGAGCCATCGAACATCGGCCTCGAAGGAACACTTTCGGGCAGATCCCATGCCCCTGACACTCTTTTAGTTTCCCTTTTCGAAGCCAAGGGCATCTTCTGACCGCCTCATGACCAATGAGGCGTACGCGAACGGCTGTGAGGCGTGTGCGTGTTGTGGCTTCCAGCTGTCGCCCGAGGGGGAGCATCGGCATGGAACACAAGGAACGCACGACGGTCGCGTTACGGGCCCAGGATCCGATCTCGCAAGCAGGTGTGGCCAGCCAGTTGAGGGCCCGCCCCGAGGTCAATGTCATGGAATGGGGCGAGGGCGAGAACGCGCCCCAGGTCGTCGTCATGGTCGTGGACTCGGTCGACGAGGACGTGTTGCGGACGCTGCGCAGTATTCAGCGCACCAGCGACTCCCGCACCGTGCTGGTCACCACGGACATCGATGAGCAGAAGCTCGTGAGCGCGGCGGAGTGCGGGGTCGCCGGCGTGATCAGGCGGTCGGAATCCACGCCGGAACACCTGGTCCACGTCATCGCGACGGTCTCCCGTGGCGAGGGCCATCTGCCCTCCGACCTGCTGGGAAGGCTCCTCGCGGAGGTGGGCAGGCTCCAGGGACAGGTGCTGGGACCGCGCGGTCTCCACTTCACCGGTCTGGCGGCGCGCGAGGTGGACGTGCTGCGTCTGGTGGCCGAGGGATACGACACCGCGGACATCGCCACGAAACTGGCCTACTCCGAACGCACGATCAAGAACGTGCTGCATTCGGTGATGACCCGGCTCCAATTGCGGAACCGTTCCCACGCGGTGGCGTACGCGATGCGCCAGGGTCTGATCTGACTTCTCCGGCACCCCGCACCCGGCTGTTCCACTTCCGGAATCCGCCGAGTTGATCCCTTTCACGTGATCTCCCGGACCCGCCTCCCGGAAGTGATCTTTCGGAGTGATCCTTAGCGGTGATCCCTCGGAATGATCCATTGGATCCATTTCCTGGGCCGGCCGGGCGTGCGCTTTCGCGGAATTGCCCCAAAGGGCAATTCCGGCTACCCGGGGAAGTGGCTCGCCTTCCGCTGTGGGCGGCAGGTCCCCGCGGGATCGTGTGGGCGCGGCTCTTGGCTGAGAGGGTCCGGGTGCGGGGGAGGAATGCGGTGCGGTGGTTCCAGCCGGTGAAACGGTCACGCGGACTCGTGGGCGCGCGCCGTTCGGCGGCGCTGGTCCTGCTCCTCCTTGCTGCCGGAGTCGCCCCCGCGTCGACCGGGTCAGGCATGGCCCGGGCGGTCCCGGTGCCACCCGATCCGTGGGTCACTCCGGCGAGCGTCCACGAAGCCCTCGATCCGGGCGGCTCGACGGGGGTGGACAAGCAGGTGCGCACACCGGCCATCCCGCCGAAGCCGGATGTGGTGCTGCTGGTGGACGGGACCGGAAGCATGGGTGTCCCGATCGACAACGTGAAGTCCGGCCTGAAGTCCATCACCGACGCGGTACGCGCCGAGCAGCCGGACTCCTGGTTCGCCGTGGCCACCTACGGTGACGAGAAGGACGACCCGACGGCGGAGTTCGCGGTCCTCCAGGGCCTCACCGACAACCTGAGCGACGTCCAGCACAAGGGCGTCGACGAACTCGGCACCGGCCGCGGGTTCAAGAGCAAAGGGCCGTCGGAGGACTGGATCTACGCCCTGTGGAAGGTGGCCAACGGAGCGGACGGCGGGACGGCGTTCAGGGCGGGGGCCAGCCCGGTCGTCGTCCTCGTCGGAGACGCGTCGAGCCACAACCCGAGCAACGGGATCCGCTACGAGGACGCGGTGTTCGCCCTCCAGGACAAGGGCGTACGGGTCATCGCCGTCGACGTGACGACCGCGGACGGCGACGGCCTCAACGGGAACGGCTACTCGAGCGACACCTACCAGGACCCGTATCACCAGCCCGACCAGGCCAGACGGATGGCCGCGGCCACCAACGGGCGGATGCTGAACGGAATCCCCGGCGACGGGGTGTCCGATGCGATCATCGAGGGCCTCAACAACCTTCCCACCGCGGTGGGTTACCGCCTCGACAACTGTGACCCCCACCTGACCGTCGCCCTCGACCCGCCCACCGTTCAGCTGACCAGTGGCGAGACCGCGCACTTCGCGGAGAACATCGACGTCTCGGCCGACGCGCCGCAGGGCACGACCCTCACCTGCACCGTGCAGTTCCTGCTCGGCACCCAGGTGCCGGGAACGGACACCATCGGGCCCGCCGCAGCCGCCGATCCCGACTTCCAGCAGCAGATCAGCATCGACGTGAACGACATCGACGCCCCGGTCGTCACCGTCGACGACCGCATCGCCCGGCCCGAGAACGACGACGGGGCACGCATCCGCTACACGGCGACGGCGACGGACGCCAACGACGGGACCCTGCCCGTGGTCTGCACCCCCGCCTCCGGATCGTTCTTCCCCGTCGGAACGACCACGGTCACCTGCTCGGCCACGGACGCGGCGGGCAACACCGGAACGGACACGGCACGGTTCGAAGTGCTGAAGCCGCCGCCACCGGGGAAGCCCCCGACCCCGCCGGGGCCGCTGCCGCCCGCGTCCGAGATCGCGGTCAAGGTGGACGTCAGCCCGGACCGCACCTACGTCACCCGCCCGGCCCGCGCCCGCTTCACCGTCACCAACGCCGGCCCGGACACGGCCAGGGGAGTCGTCATCGGCGCGACCTGGCCGGTCCCGACCGCGGCGAAGGACCGGAGCCTGCCCGCACTCACCCGCTGCACGGCCGCCGAGCCGTGCACGATCCCGGCGGGCGGCCGGATCGAGGTGACGCAGCCGGCGACCTACCGTGCGGCGATCACCGGTGACGTACGGGCCACGGTGCGCGGCACGGTCCCGGACCACCGCACCGCGAACAACCGGGACACGGACCGGTTGCGTGTCCTGAAACCGGCCCTCACCGTCACCCCGCAGGTCGCCAGACCGGGACAGCCCGTGCTGGCCCGGGGGAGGGACTATCCGCCCGGCGAGACCGTGAACCTTACGTGGGACATCGGCATCACGGCCGACCGCTCTGGCGTGAGAGTGGCCCGCGACGGCACGTTCGAGGTGCAGATGCTCGTGCTGCGCAAGGACACGCTCGGCCCACGCGTCCTGCGCGCGGGCATCCGCAGCCTTCCCCGGCTCCAGAGGCCGGTCCTGGTGGTCCAACGCAACCTGCAGCCACCGGACTTCAAGGGCCGGACATGAGAGAGGCCGTCTCCGGATGATCCACGAGGTGGACGACGTACTGCGCTCCCTGATCCGGGCCGAGGTGCTGGAGGGCGGCCAGATCGCGGTGGTCTTCGACGCCCCGACGCGTGAATGGGCGGCCAAGGTGAACGCCCCGATGGTCAACCTCTACCTCTACGACATCCGCGAGGACATGCGGCGGCGCGAGCGTGGACTCCACAACGAGTACGACGAACGGGGCGCCGTCGTGGCACGCCGCCGTCCGCCCCGCTACTTCAAGCTGTCGTACCTGATCACGGCGTGGACGAAGCGCCCGGAGGACGAGCACCGCCTGCTGTCCTCCCTGCTCTCCTGCCTGCTGGCGTACGAGGCCCTGCCCCCGGAGAGGCTGGCCGGCTCCCTCGCCCGGATCGGGGCCGCCGTCCCGATGTCGATCGCGCTGCCGCCGCCGGAGGACCGCTCGTTCGCGGACGTGTGGAGCGCGTTGGGCGGTGAGCTGAAGCCCTCGCTGGACCTGGTGGTGAGCGTCCCGGTCACTGCCTCGCCGACCTACACGGCGGGCCCGCCGGTGGGGGAGGAGGGGCTCCAGGCGCACGTCGGGGACGTACCGCCGCCCGTGGAACCCCAGCGCCGCGATCCGATGCCGGGACGCGACGGCCTCCCCGTGTACGGCAGTCGCCCCGGGCGGCCGGCACCGGAGTCGGCACCCGCCTCCACGGAGCCCCGTCGCGGCCTGGCCCTCCGGATCACCGAGACCCGCCGCGCGGAGGACGGCCGTACGGAGGACGGCCGTACGGAGGGCAACTCCGCATGACACCACCCCCCGGGCACCACCCCGCCGACGACCCGAACCTGCGCCATCTGCTGGCCCGAGCGGTGGACGTCGAGCGGCGCATCCGCCATGCGGTCGAGGTGAGGCAACGCACGGATCCGGACCCGGAGGACGGGTTCCGGGGGCTGTACCTCACGGACGAGAACATCGCGAGGCTGCTGGAGGGGGACGGAGGGCGGGAATTCCCCGAACCCCCGGCACAGGGCGACGTCGGCCCTTCCGGGAGCACGGACTCCCGCCTCACCACACTCCAGGCCGACTTCGGACTCACCGCGCTCGACATCGACATCCTCCTCATCGCGCTGGTCCCGGATCTGGACGACCGCTTCGAGGCGTTCTACGGCTACCTCAACGACGACGTGACCCGCCGCCGCCCGTCGATCGGCCTGGCGCTCGGCCTGTGCGGCCGGTCCCCGGCCGACGCGGTGGCGCGGGGCCGGCTGGCGGCGCGCGCCCCGCTCCGTCGGGCCGGCCTGCTCCTGGCCGAGGACCTGGACCGCCCGTTCCTGAGCCGGGCCCTGCGCGTACCGGACCGGATCACGGCCCACCTCCTGGGCGACGACACGAGGGACCCGCGCCTCGCGGACCTGCTGGCGCCCTGGCACGCGATGGCGGGCGTTGGCGACCCCGCCCCCCTGGCACGGGTCCTCGCCGACGGACTCCCGCTCGCCTACCTGAGCGAGGACCAGGGCGGGGCGGGAACGGCCCTGGCCGCATCGGCACTCACGCTCGCGGGCCGGGACGTCCTGGGCCTGGACCTGAGCCGCCTGGCGGAGGACCCGGCCCCGCCCGACGCGGTACGGTCCCTGGTCCGCGAGGCACGACTCACGAACGCGGGCCTGGTCTGCGCCCCGCTGGACGCGCTGTCCCGCGAGCACCCGCAACTCCTCAGACTGCTCACCGGCACACCCGTCCAGACCGTCATGGTGGGCAGAGCGCCGTGGGACGCGTCCTGGTCGACGGTCCCGCCGCTGCTGCTGCACGCCCCGAGGGTGGAACCGTCGGCACGCGGCGCACTGTGGAGCGACGCGTACGCACACACGACATCGACCCCGATCCCACCGTCCCTCGACCCGGACCACCTCCTGGCCCCCTTCCTCCTCACTCCCGAGCAGGTCACGGGCGCGGCCCGCAGCGCGGCGCAGACGGCGCAACTGGACGGAGGAACGCTCACCCCGGACCACGTACGCCAGGGAGCCCGCGCCCAGAACGCGGCAGGCCTGGACCGCCTGGCCCGCCGCATCGAACCGGCGGTCACCTGGAACGACCTGGTCCTCCCACCGGACGCCCACACCCAACTCCGCGAACTCACCGCCCGCGCCCGCCACCGCGACCGCGTCCTGGGGGAGTGGGGCATGCGGCCGGGAGGGGGCAGGGGCCGGGGCGTATCAGCGCTCTTCGCAGGCGACTCCGGCACGGGCAAGACGATGTCGGCGGAAGTGATCGCGGCCGATCTGGGCCTGGACCTGTACACGGTCGACCTGGCGACGGTCATCGACAAGTACGTCGGCGAGACGGAGAAGAACCTGGAACGCATCTTCACGGAAGCGGCGGGCGTCAACGGCGTCCTGCTCTTCGACGAGGCGGACGCGATCTTCGGCAAGCGCTCGGACGTGAAGGACGCGCACGACCGCTACGCGAACGTCGAGAGCGCGTACCTCCTGCAACGCATGGAGTCCTTCGACGGCCTGGCCATCCTCGCGACCAACCTCCGCGCCAACCTCGACGACGCCTTCACCCGCCGCCTGGACCTGGTCATCGACTTCCCGGTCCCGGACCCGGAGCAACGCCTGGTGCTCTGGGAGCGCTGCCTGGGCACGGTGCTCCCGCGCGGAACGGATCTCGATCTCCCGTTCTGCGCCGAGAACTTCGAGCTGGCGGGCGGCAACATCCGCTCGATCGCGGTGACGGCGGCGTACCTGGCGGCGGACACGGGGGGCCCGGTGACGATGACGACGCTGATCCACGCGATCCAGCGCGAGTACCAGAAGCTGGGGAGGCTGACGCTGGCTTCGGAGTTCGGGCCGTATCTGGGGTTGGTGCAGGGGTGAGGGGCGAGGAGCGGCCGGCTTCCCCTCGGCCGCCTGACACATCCCTCCGCGTGTTCCCTTGCGCGGGCCGGTGGATGACGCCACCGTGGGCGGGCGGACGTGCTGTTGACCGACAGACCACCGCCGTACTGCGACGGGAGCCGACGTGACTGCTTTGTCTGTACTGCCTCATACCCTGCACGGCGAGGGTCCGCACAAGGTGATCGCGGTCCACGGCTGGCTCGCCGACCGTTCCGCGTACGACCCGGTGCTGGCGGACCTCGACGTCGCTACGTTCCAGTACGCGGTGGTGGACCTGCGGGGATACGGCGAGGCGAGGGATGTGGGCGGCGCCTACACCACGGCTGAGGGTGCCGCCGACGTGCTTGCGCTGGCCGATCGGCTCGGCTGGGACCGCTTCTCGCTGATCGGCCATTCGATGGGCGGTTCCGTCATCCAGCGGACGCTGGCAGCCGCGCCGCAGCGGGTGCGCAGGATCGTCGGTGTGTCACCCGTCCCCGCGTCCGGCCTGCCCCTGCCGCCTGAGCAGTGGGAGCTGTTCGCCGAGGCGGCGCAGAACCCGGGCAACCGTCGGGCCATCCTGGACATCACCACCGGAGGCCGACGCCCGGCCGCCTGGCTGGACCGGATGGTGCGTCGCTCGGTCGAGTGCAGCGACGTGAAGGCGTTCCGGGCGTGGCTGGATTCCTGGGCGGGCGAGGACTTCCACGACCGGATCGACGGTTCGCCGGTGCCGGCCCTGGCGGTGGTGGGGGCTCTGGACCCGGCCCTCTCCGCGGATCTGCAACGTTCCACGTGGATGCGCTGGTTCCCGAGCGCCGAGCTCGTGGAGCTGCCGTCGTGCGGCCACTACGCGATGGACGAGGCTCCGCTCGATGTCATCCGGGCGGTGGAGGACTTCCTGCGGGCGGACCCGGAGGGTGGCGAGGCGAGCGCGTGAGCGGGCCCCTCTCCCCGGTATCCGTCCCGGACGTCTTCGATCCGAGGCAGTACGCGCTGGGCGTCCCCCACGACCGCTACCGCCACCTGCGCGACCACCACCCCGTCGCGTGGCAGAAGGAGCCGGAAGTTCTGGGCTGGCCGGCGGGCCCGGGCTTCTGGGCGGTCAGCCGGCACGAGGACGCCGTCCGCGTACTGAAGGACTCGCCCACGTACTCCTCGTACCTGGGCGCCACCCAGATCCGCGACCCGGACCCCGCGGACCTGCCGTTCATCCGCCGGATGATGCTCAATCAGGACCCCCCGCACCACCGGCGACTGCGTACGCTCGTCAGCCGCGCCTTCACCCCGAGACGCGTGGACCACTTCGAATCGGTCGTAAGGGAACGAGCCCGCTCCCTCCTCACCCGCGCGATCACCGAGGCACGGGCCGCTGACGGCACCTGCGACCTGGTCACTCAGGTCACCGACGACTACGCCCTGCTCAACCTCACCGATCTGCTGGGCGTACCGGCCACCGATCGCGCGCTCCTCCTCCACTGGACCCAACGCGTCATCGGATATCAAGACCCGGACGAGGCAGGGACGCCGACACTCGGCCCGGACGGCAAGCCGGTCAACCCGCGCTCCCCGGCGTCACTGCGCGACATGTTCGACTATGCGCACACGCTGGCGGCACACAAGCGCCGACACCCTGCCGACGACGTCATGACGGCCCTCGCCACCGACCCGGAACTGACCGCACCCGAGCTGGAGATGTTCTTCTTCCTGCTGGTGGTGGCGGGGAACGACACGGTACGCAGTGCGGCCCCAGGCGGTCTGAACCTCCTGGCCGAGTACCCCGAGGCGTACGCTCGCCTGCGCATCGGCGAGGTGGGGTTCACCACCGCAGTCGACGAACTGCTGCGTCGCCACCCGCCCGTCCTCACCTTCCGCCGCACTGCGGCGGCGGACACGGACCTGGCGGGCACGCGCATCCGCGCCGGCGACAAGGTGGTCGTCTTCCACGCCTCGGCCAACCACGACGAACGCGTCTTCCCCGACCCGTTCACCCTGGACCTCGCCCGCTCCCCGAACCCGCACATCTCGTTCGGCGACGGCTCGCATGTCTGCCTGGGCGCGCACTTCGCGCGCTTGCAGCTGAGGGCGTTGTACGAGGAGGCGTGCCGGGTACTCCCTGCCGGGCCACTCCGGCTTGAGGGCCCACCACGTCGCCTGGTGTCGAACTTCATCAACGGGCTGAAGTCGCTGCCGGTGCGGGTGGCCGATGAGTGACGCCCGCTGTCCTCATGGCGCGAGTCCTGTGCTCCCGCTGCGGCGGATTCTGAGGAGAGCTCCTGTCCGGCAGCAGGGAGTGGGCCCGAGGCTCCAACAGCGGAACACCACTGGCTGGCTGTCGATCCCAAGGGGTATGTAGGGGATCCCGCCTATGGCGGCGGCACGTTGCTGACGTCCCGCGCGCTGACGCTCTCTGAAGCGGATGACCTGGGTAAGGCTTTCCAGCGCGGCGTGGATGTTTTCGCCGAGGCCGCGGGAATCGACCGTGAACGCGTCCGGCGGTGGGCCCAGTTCAATGCCTCTAGGCTGCATTCTGGGGCCGGTGCCACGGTTTTCGTATCGCCCGTGCCGGACCACGGCTGGGCTCACCGAGTTCGCCGCCCGCCTGGCGGATCTGCTCACCGGACGCTCGTAGAGCGTGATGGTGATGGCCGGGTCCGGTCGGGGGGCGAACGAGTGTGGCCACCTTTGATCATCGTGAGTTGTGCGGACTGACGATGAGATGGCGGCCACAGGCCACAGCATGGATCCCGACCGGTTGCGGGAGGCGTTCGTGGTGGCCATGAGTGGGCCCGGGAAGGCCGGCCCGCACGGAATGCAGCGCCGGCGGCGACTCGATCAGCAGCGATCCCTCACCAGCCACCACCGGTGACAAGTCGCATCCCGGACGGGAAGATTGTGCTCTACAGCTGGGTTTTTAGGGACTTGCTGCTGAGGCAGAAGGTCACGCATCGAAAATGCTTCGCAGCATTTGATCCCAGTAACCGTTGGTTTGGGTCGGTGCTCCGGAGTCTGTACTCGCCAGATTCATCAGAAAACCTTGGAGGAAGTCATCGAAGGATGGGGCAGGAGAACTTTCGGTCTCTTCGAAATCGTTAATTTGTTTCTGAATCTTGCAAATGAAATCGATAAAGAACTGAAGGTGCGTGTTGATCCGCTCCGTCGATTCGTCATTCCAGGAAAATACCTCTCCCGTGCTTCCGTCGAGGAGGATTACTCCTGAATGGGTGCCTGCGCCGAGGTAAAGCAGGTCATCAAGGTTCGACCGGCTTTCCCCGCCAGCCTCTTCGCGCGCCTCTTTGAGAGTCTTGATTCCCTTGCTGATGTCATGGAAGAAGAGGTCATTTCCCAATTGTTGCGGGATTCCGAGCTCGGAAAGGAGAGTCGTGACCTTTTCGTCGGGCGCCCGCGCAGCGAGTCGGAGGCGGGCTCCTCTCCGTATGCCGATGCCTTCATAGGAAAAGACGTCCAGATATTCGACCGGATCGATCACGGTGATTCACTCCTATGTGGAATCGGCGTTTTCTATCTTCTTCTTCGTTTCCTCGATGGCGGCGTTCAACGCGTCGGTTCTGGCTTTTAGGGTGATCTTCTGATTATCGGTCAATTTCTCGTCGGACAAGTTCGACGAGTCCAGGACCCCAACCTTGACTTTTGCGTCCTGGAGAATTGCAAGTGAGAGCAATCCTTGGTCCCTTTTTCTTCTGATCTTAAGCCATTCCTCGTCCTTGGGGTTCCCTGGGCTGTCCTCGGTTCGCCCCCAGTATCGGTCGGGGTCCGCTTCCAGTAGCATCGTTCTTTCCGAGGCGGGTGTCAGGTTGCTTTCGTTGAGGAATAGTTCGACCATCTTTCGATTTCGATCGATCCAGGATTCAGAGACCGTGGCCGGTCGGGGGTTGCTTCCGCCGATATTCCCGCCCTGATAGAACGTGGAGAACTTGGCGGTCGCGTTTATTGCGTAACCGGCGTCGGTGAGTTCCTTGACAAATGTTGCCAAATAGTCTGCGCACTTGACGCAACAATTGTATCCGACATGCAGGTCAATTTTAATGATCACGTCGCCGGGTTTTGCTCCACTGGCTTCCAGTTCGCCCTTCTTTGCTTCCCAGAAGGATTTAAATATGGCTATTACGGTTTCTTCGGCGTGTGCGATTTCGCTGACCTTTGCTTCTTCGCGTGCGGACACCTTCGGTTTGTTCTTGGAGGGCCCGAAGAGTATTCCGTCGATTTCATTGATCACGATGCTTCCTGTCGCCCAGGCCTTACCACTCACTGTGATCTCGGAGTAAGACATGAGGTGCTGAACATTCTCCTTGTTCGGGTCGAATGTAAACGAAGGGCTTTCGTCGGCCGGGTTTACTTTTGCCAGTACGAGAAATGAACCGCCTGGGGCCGGTTCGATGGTGAGTGACTTAACTCCTTTCTTTTTCCATTTCTCTAAGGATGAGCTTATTATTTGAGGTAGGTCCTTCGGGTTCTTTCCTGATATGATCTTCTTGTAGGTGTCTCGGGATGCATCGTTGGCTATCTTTGCCTTTTGTTGTTGGGTGAGGTTTTCTGTATCTCCTTCCTTGGTGGAATTTCCTGATGATGGTTTCGGCTTTGCTTTCTCCTTCTCTGGTTTGGGTCGGAATCTCCTGGCCTTCTTGGCAATGAAGTCCACGATCTTGTCGATCGCCCGGTTCACCGGCCGCGCCACCGCATGGAACACGCTCTTGACCTTGTTGGCCAGGCTCCCGATGCCCAGCAACGACGCCAGGAAACCGATCAGCAGCGGCACGCTCGCCGCCAATGCCGCCTCGACCATCTTCGGGACGCCTGCCTGGCCGCCGTTGGCTATCGCCACCACCGCGTCCAGCACCGAGTTGACGAACTCCGCTATCTGCGCGCCCTGCGTCACGACGAAGGTGACGATGTCGATGATTCCCTTGACCGCGCGGACGAAGGCGGAGGCCGGGTTGAGCAGGGAGAGGATCCATGTGACGCCCGCGATGATGACCGTCGGGATCAGGTAGCTCGTCAGCTTTTCCAGGATCGTGGCCTTGAGGTCGCCGGCCTCCGCCTGGATTTCCTTGACCGCGCCCGCCGGGCCCTCGCTCGCGATGTTCTTCGCGACCGGGACCGACGTCTCGACCGCCGCCATCGCCTCGTCCGGGACGCCCTTGCGGGTGACGCGGGCCTTGATGTTGTCCCAGGTCAGGCCCAGCAGTGAGCCGATGAGCTGGATGATGCCCTTCATGTCGAACTTCTGGGGGAGTTCGAGGCCCGCCTTGACCGCGGTGCCGAGGAGCCAGGAGACGACGCCCGTCTTCAGGTGCTCCGCGATGTTCGTGACGAAGAGGTTGAGGCCCGCGCCCACGGCCCTGACCAGGTTGCCCAGGAAGCCGATGGGGTCCTTGATGATCTTCATGATGGCGCCGGCGGCCTTGGCGAGGATGCCCAGGAGGAGGTTCTTCAGCTCGTTGATCGTCTTGATGGCGCCGACGATCGCGTCCTTCGCCTTGTCGATCAGGCCCTTGTTGGCCTCCTGGAGTTTCTTTATTTCTTCGTCGATCTTGTTGAGCGCCGCCGTGTACTTGGACGCCAGGTCCTGGACCAGCTGCTCCGACTTCTCGTTGACCGTCGCTTCCAGGTCGTCGAACTTCCCCGCGAAGTCCTTCGCCGCCTCCTCGCCGAACTGGCGCAGGTCCGCGGGGAGTTTGTCGACCTCCGCCTTGAGTTCGGTGCGGCCCTTGGCGATGCGGGCCTTCGCCTTGCCGAGTTCCGTGCCGATGATGTCGGCGACCGAGGAGATCACCGTCTGCATCTGGGCGACGTAGAGCTTGCGCGCTTCCTGGTAGAGGTCGTTCGCCGCCTCGGGGAGGCCGGCGAACTTGTCCTTCACCCAGCGGGCCTTGCCGGTCCAGCCCGAGTAGCGCTTGTCCTTGTACTTCTTCATCCGGCGCTTGTGGTCCGCCGTGAACGCGTCCCTGGCCGCCTTCTCGCCCGCCGTGAACGCCGTGTCGACCTTCTTGTCCAGGTCGGAGAGCGTGGTCTCGACGTCCTTCTTCGTGCCGTCGTAGACCTTCTGGAGCTTCGCCGTGACCTCGGCGCGCTTCTTCTCGTCCTTCGACTTCGTCTCGCCCTTGCCGCCGTCCACTTGCTGGCCGGCCTCGCCGCGCGTCGCGGTGAGGGCCGTCATGGCGGCCGCGCCGGAGGCGGCCGCGCCGGCCTTGGCCGTGGTGAGCTGCTGGTTCTCGGCGGCCCTGCCCTTCGAGGGGGCCTTCTCGGAGTCCGCCTCGGCCGTCTTCTTCGCGGAGAGGGCCTCGTTGAACTCCGGTTCGTTGCCCTTGGCCAGCTGGTCCTCGGTGACCTCGGCGTCCGCCATCTCCTTGTCGTTCTGCGCCGGGCCTTCGGAGAAGTCGGTGACGGCCGGCGGCTGCTTCGCGGGGATCGCGTCCGACGCGGCAGGGGCGCCGGGATTGCCCGGCGGCCGGTCCGGGGTGAGGGGAGTGACCGGTTTGTCCTTGGCGGCCGAGGTGTCCGGTGGGGCCTTCGTCGCCGTGTCTATGTCCTTGGCCGACGACTCCTTGCCGTCCGTGACCTTGCCGTCGACCTCCGCCTTGACCTTCTCGGCCTTGCCCGACTTGGAGAACTTGTCGGCCTCGTCGAGGTTTTTCGGCGCCTGGGCGTCGATCGCCTTGTTCACCGCGTCGACGAACGCCTTCTTGTCGAACTCACCGGGCTTCGCCGCGTTCATCTTCTCGGCGTTGGCCGCCTTGCCCTGGGCTTCCTTGTCGTCAGGGGGTGCGACCGCCGCGTCCTGGGACGCCTTGGACTCCGCGGCCGCAGGCGGGTGGACGGCGATGTGCGTCTTCTTCGCCGCCACGGCCGCCTTGAGGCTGCGGAAGCCGGGGGCCTGGGCCGGGGCCGGCTTGACCGGGGCCGTGTAGCGCTGGGCCACCAGTCGGGAGACCGCCGCGTTGCCGGCCGCCCGTTGCAGGCGCTGGATGCTCCGGCGGTCCGGGGCCGCGGCGGACGGGGCGGGGGCGGCCCGGTCCGTGCGGGGGGCGGCGTCCGTACGGGGCGTTTCGGGTGGGGTCTTCGCCGGAACCGCCTTCATCCGTCCCTCCCGCCAGCCACCGAACCGCCCGGACGTGGTGTGCCAGGCTGCCGCGCGCGTACCGGGCGGGTCGAGCGCGGGCGGACCGCGGCCGGGGCACGCCCCCGTGGTGCGGGAGGCGCTCGCGGATTGCCTCATCGGGCAGCCGCCGGTGCACGGCGGGGCGGCCGAGTATCCGTTCCCGGTGATCGTGCGACTGGCGAGAATTGCTCGCGGTCCCCGGCCGTGAAACGGGGCGAGGAACATGTCGAGGAGCGCGTCAAGGAGAGGCTCATATGCCGTCGTACCTGTCCCCGGGCGTCTACGTCGAAGAGGTCGAGTCCGGATCCCGGCCGATCGAAGGGGTGGGCACATCGGTCGCCGCCTTTGTCGGCTTCGCCCAGCAGGGTCCGTTCGACGAGCCGACGCTCATCACGAACTGGAGCCAGTTCGTCAGCACCTTCGGCGACTTCGTCGACGGCACGTACCTCGCCTCCTCCGTCTACGGCTTCTTCGCCAACGGGGGCGGCATCTGTTACGTCGTGCGCATCGACGAAGGAGCTGACGGAGCGGAAGGGGCCGAGCGGGCCGAGGGACTGGACAGCGGTGCCGGTGCGCCGGCCGTCGGGGCCGAGGTCCAGATCGGGCCGTACGCCGTCAAGCCCCGGGCCGGCGTGACCGGTGAGATCAGCGTGGAGGTCGCGGAGGCCGAGGGCGACGACCCGCCCTCCGACGTCTTCCAGCTGATCGTCAGGCGGGACGGGCAGGTCGCGGAGACGTACCCCTCCGTCACCACCAAACGCAGCAAGGAGAACGTCGCCACCCGCGTCAACGCGAAATCCGAGCTCATCGAGATACGCGAGACGGGGCGCGGCGCCGCCCCCGCCAGGCCCGAGGTCCAGACCGTCGCACTCGCCCCGGCCGCCCCCGCCGCAGGCGGTGCCGGAGCGCTCGCCCCCGAGGTGTACGTCGGCGACGCCGACCGACGCACGGGGCTCGGCGGGCTCGAAGCGGTGGACGAGGTCACGATGATCGCCGTGCCCGACCTGATGGGTGCGTACCAACGCGGCCTGCTGGATCTGGAGTCGGTCATCGCCGTGCAGCAAGGGCTGATCACTCACTGCGAGTTGATGGGCGACCGCGTCGCCATCCTCGACCCGCCGCCGGGACTCTCTCCCCAGCAGATCAGGGGCTGGCGCACCGACCGGGCCAACTTCGACTCGAAGTACGCCACGCTCTACTACCCCTGGATCAGCGTCGCCGACCCGTCATCCGGCCGCGCCACCCTCGTACCGCCGAGCGGGCACATCGCGGGAATCTGGGCGCGCAACGACGACACGCGCGGGGTGCACAAGGCGCCCGCCAATGAGGTGGTGCGCGGGGCCGTGGCGCTCCAGACGCAGCTGACCAAGGGCGAGCACGATCTGCTGAACCCGATCGGGCTGAACTGCATCCGCTCCTTCCCCGGGCGCGGCATCCGGGTCTGGGGCGCACGCACCCTGGCCTCCGACCAGGCCTGGCGCTACCTCAACGTCCGGCGGCTCTTCAACTACCTGGAGGAGTCGATCCTCTCGGGCACGCAGTGGGTCGTCTTCGAGCCCAACGACGATGCGCTGTGGGCACGTATCCGGCGTACGGTCTCGGCGTTCCTGGTGAACGAGTGGCGCAAGGGCTCCCTGTTCGGGCTCACTCCGGACGAGGCGTTCTACGTGAAGTGCGACCGCGAGACCAACCCGCCCGAGAGCGTCGACGCGGGCCAGGTCATCTGCGAGATCGGCGTCGCCCCGGTCAAGCCGGCGGAGTTCGTGGTGTTCCGGCTGTCCCAGCTGACCGGCGGCAGCGGGGGTGTCGACGAGTGACCCGGGCGCCGGCAGCACCTCGCTCAGCAGTGACCGGCCCGTCCTCCCACCTGGCGTAAGGAGCCTGTTGTGCCACTTCCCGATCTGGACAGTTCCGTCGGGCATTCCTTCGGCCTGGAGTTCGACAGCGTCATCATCAAGCAGATCACCGAGGTCAGCGGTCTGAAGATGGAGCAGGACGTCATCGAGCTGAAGCAGAACACCGCCGACGGCAAGTACGCCATCAAGAAGCTGCCCGGCCGGCCCAAGGCCGGTGAGGTCACCGTCACGCGCGGCCTCACGGAGGACAACAGCTTCGAACGCTGGATCAAGGACTCCCGGTTCGGCCGCATGATGAGCGCCCGGCGCAACGGAGCGGTCATCGTCTACGACTACGAGGGCCTGCCCATCAAGCGGTACAAGCTGATCAACGCCTGGCCGAAGTCCCTGGAGATCGGCACGCTCAAGGCCGGTGACACCTCGGTCCTCACGGAGAAACTGTCGATCACCTACGAGAGCATGGAGCTCGACTGATGCGGCGCTCGGTCCAGTTCCAGGCCCCTCAGCGGGAGCCGACGGAGCGGGGGGAAGGTGCCGGGCGGCCCGAGCCGTTGCGCACGGAGTTCGCCTTCGACCTGCCGCGCGGGTACGTCGACGAGTCGGGCACCGTCCACCGTTCCGGTGTGATGCGGCTCGCGACGGCCCGGGACGAACTCGTGCCGTTGCGCGACGACCGGGTCCGGGAGAACTCCGCGTATCTGTCGGTCGTGCTGATCTCCCGCGTCGTGACCCGCATCGGGACGGTCGAGGACATCCACCCCGGTGTCATCGAGGACCTGTTCGCGTCCGACCTGGCGTTCCTCCAGGACTTCTACCGCCGGATCAACGCGGAGGGGCACACCCGCGCCGCCGTCTCGTGTCCGTCCTGCAAGGAGGAGTTCGCGGTGGATCTCGCCGGCGGTCGCCTGGGGGAATCGTGACGTACGCGGCCGACCTCCTCTACGAGGAAGTCGCGTACCTCGCCTACCACTTCCACTGGCCGCTGGACGACCTGCTGGACCTGGAACATCCGGAACGACTGAAGTTCGTCGCACAGATCGCTCGCCTCAACGGGCAGTAGCGGGAGCGCGGGAAGGGCGGGAGATTCCATGGGACTGATGTCCTGGCTGCGCGGCGGTCGCGCCACCGGCGACGCGTCCTCCCCGGCCGTCGTGGACGCTCCGCGGCCGATGGGGCGCGACCGCGTCGATGTGAGCCGTCTGGCGCCTGTGCAAAGGTCCGTCACCGCGCAGGACCTCGTCATCGACCCCGGCGGATTCCAGGCCGCTTTGACGACTCGTCGGGAGACGGCACTCGGCACGCCGCTGGGGCACTTGGTCAGCCCGGACGCGCCCGCGGGGCTGGTGCGCGGAGTCGCCCTTGCGGCGCCCGGAGTCGCCCTTGCGGCGCCGGGGAGCCCCGCCCCCGCGGTGCAGCGGGCCGTCGAGATGCCGCTGCGGATGCCGGGCAGGTCCGCTCCGGTGGCTGTTCAGCGCCACTACGGGGAAGACGCACCGTCCCTGACGTCAGCAGGGAATTCCTCGGCCGTGGCCGGTCTTCCCGTACGGCAACTGGTCGGCGAGCAGCCGCTCGTACAGCAGGCGGAACACGTCGAGCACCCGGCGATGGGCGCGGAATCCGGAGGGGAGGCTCTGCCCGGTGCGGCTGCGGTGCAGCGCACCGTCGGTTCCCCGCCGGCGCGGCCGCCTCGGCGTACGCCGGGGCTCGGGGCGCCGCTGCCCGGTCTGCCGCCGACCGCGCAGCGCCGGGCCGTTCGTTCGTCTTCCCCACAACTACCTTCACTCCGGCCTCCGTTGGTGCAACGGGATGCGGCCCCGGATGCGCCGGTGGACGATCCGGCTGTTCCGGCGGACGGCGGGACACCTGCCGCTCCGGAGGTGCAGGAGCCGTCCGAGCCGTCAGAGACGGCCGAGCCTCTCGCCCCGTTGCTCGGTGATGCCCCCTCGGTCGGTGTGATGTCCGGCGGAGATCCGGGCGGGGAGAGCATGGTGGCCCCGGCCTCCACGGACCGCACTGTCCCCGTCCAGCGCTCCGCGGCCGATTCGGCTCCCACCCCCGTACCTCCGAACACCCCCGTACCGCCGCCCGCAGTCGGCCCCACGGCGCCCCTTCTCGGCGAGCGCCCGTTGTCCCTCCGCGCCGCCAGCGCTCCGGACGATGCCGGTCCATCGGCCGCGGCGGCCGTGCAGCGCGCGTCCGAGGGCGGTGGCGGGGTGCAGCGGATGCCATCAGAGCCCGGCGGCCCGCCCCTGTCCGTGATTCAGCCGTCCGCCGTGCCCGTACGGTGGACCGCCCCGGCTCCGGGAGCGCCTGCCGGTCCGCCGGCGGCCCTCTTGCAGCGTGAAGTGTCGCCCGTACCACGGCACACGGGCGGGGCGCCGCCCGTGCCCGGCCCGGCCGCCCGTACCGGGGGCCGTGCAACGTACCCCACCGCCGGCTCCGCCGCCGTGGCGGCCGGAGTTGCCCAGCGCATGGCCGACGGGAGCGTCGTCTTCGCGGCCGCGCCCCTGCACGGGACCTCGCGGCCGGTCGTCCAGCGGGACGCGGAGATCGCCGAGGAGCCGCCACCTCTGCCGGAGCCCGAGCCGCCTCCCGTGACGGATTCCGGAGCCGAGGAGGGGCCGGGGCCGGAGGGCGGTCCCTCCGGCGACGTGTCCGCCGGTCCGGAGACCCGCACCGGGGCGCCGCTGGGTCAGGGCGCGCCTCCCGTGACGGACGAGCTGGTCCGTGCTCTCTACGGGCCGCTCAGCCGGCTCCTCAAGGCCGACCTCCGGCTCGAACGCGAACGCGCCGGATTCCTGATCAACACCCGCCACTGACGATCAGCGCCCGTACCCGAGTCACTGAGCCACCGAGTCATCGATCGAGAGGCACGTGCCATGGCCACCTCCCCGGACGACGATCCCGCCGTCAGCGTCTGCTTCGTCGTGACCATCGACGACATCGAGCTCGGGTCGTTCAATACCTGCGACGGGCTGGGCTGCGAAGTGGTCCTCGAAACCCGGGAGGAGGGCGGCAACAACGGGCATCTGTGGCAGTTGCCGACCCGGCTGAAGTACTCCAACGTCAAGCTGTCCCGGCCGCTCACCCGCGAGACGGAGAAGGTCGCGCGCTGGTTCGCCACCATGACGACCGGGTTCAGCCGCAAGACGGCGCACATCGAGGCGCGGACCGGGGACGGGCGGAAGGTGGCCCAGTGGGGGCTGCTGGAGGTCGTGCCCGTGCGCTGGACCGGGCCCTCGTTCACCCCCGAATCGCCCAAGGTCGCGATGGAGACGATCGAGATCGCCCACCACGGTTACGTGATGGAGGGCTGAGCGGCGTGAGCGGCGCGGGACCCATCGCCTTCAGTGCCGCCGGTACGTCCGGAGCGGCGTCCTCGGCCAAGGGCGGCTCGGCCAGGCCCAAGCTGGAGCACGCCTACCTGGAGCTGCGGACGCCGCCCACCGGGGGCGGGCTCACGCCCGGCGGACCGTGCGGGCGGATCGACTTCCAGTTCAACCCCAAGGAGCTGAGCCTGACCAAGGCCGCCTCCTGGAAACGCACCCCGGCCAAGGGGGCGAAGAGCTCGGGCCCGCCGGAATACCAGGGGTCGCAGCCCAGCAAGCTCACCGTCGAGATGTTCTTCGACGCCAGCGACACGCAGGACACCCGGGTGGTCACCTCGGTGGAGCAGCTGTTCGCCTGCTGCGTGCCCACGAGCGAGACCCGCCAGCAGCAGCGGTCGTCACCGCCGTGGGTGGTCTTCCACTGGGGCGGACTCACCGGATTCCCCGGGTACGTCAGCCAAGTCGCCGCGAAGTACACCCTGTTCACCACGTCCGGGGTGCCGATCCGGGCCGTCTGCCAGGTCACCATGGAGGAGATCAGCGGGGAGACGCCCGGCCAGAACCCGACATCGGGCGCGCTCGCCGCCCGGCGCGTGCACCGGGTCGCCGCGGGGGACTCGCTGCCTTCGCTGGCCCACCGGGAGTACGGGGACGCCGGCGCCTGGCGGATCATCGCCGAGGCGAACCGTATCGACGACCCGCTGCGCCTCGCACCGGGAACGCAGCTCCTGCTGCCCGCCCTCGACGAGCTGAGCAGACTCGGCGGCGGCGAAGCGGACCGGGGGCCGGTGCGATGACCCAGCAGGGCGTGGCCACCGCGCTGGTGGTGGAGTTCAACGGCACCCCGCTTCCCGCGAAGTTCGTGAACACCCTTGTCGAGGGGTACGTCGACGACAGCCGTACGCTCCCCGACCTGTTCCTGCTGCGGTTCCGGGACCCCGACCGGGTGCTGCTGGAACAGGCCGGGCTGAGGATCGGCAGCGAGGCCCGGCTGCTGGCCAGGGCGGGCGGTGACACCGCTCCGAAGCCGCTGCTCGAAGGCGTCGTCACGGCGCTCGAGGTGGAGCTCGACGAGACCGGCACGTTCACCGTGGTGCGCGGACTCGACGAGTCGCACCGGCTGCTGCGGGGACGGCGCGTCGCCAGCTACCAGAACATGACGCTCGCCGACATCTGCGGCCAGGTCGCCCAGCGCGCCGGACTGAAGCCGGGGACGGTGGACGTGGCCGGCCCCGTGATCGAGCACATCGCCCAGCCCAACGTCACCGACTGGGAGTTCGTCCGCGGGCTCGCCGAGGAGGCCGGTGCGCAGGCGTACGTACGGGACGGACAGCTGCACATCACCCGTCCCGCCGAGGCGAGCGCGGCGCCGGACGGATCCGCGCGCGCCGGACGCAACGCCCTCGTCCTCGAACTGGGCGACAACCTGTTGCGCTGCCGTGCCGGGGTGTCGGCCGCCGAGCAGGTGTCCGAGGTGGAGGTGCGCGGCTGGGACGTCGGCGCGAAGGAGCCGGTGGTGGGCAGGGCCCCGGCCGGAACCTCGACGACGCTGGAGCTCGGCGTCACGGCGGCCGACGTGTCCGCACCGTTCGGTGAGGCGCGGTTCGTGGTGACCGACGCGGTGTACGGGGCGCAGGCACAGGTGGACCGGGCGGCGAAGGCACTGGCGGAGCGGATCGCCGGGTCGTTCGCGGAGCTGGAGGCGGTGATCCGGGGGAACCCCGAGGTCAGGGCCGGCAGCGCGGTGGCGCTGAACGCGGTGGGGGCCCCGTTCGAGGGCCGCTACACCGTCACTTCGTCGCGGCACGTCTTCGACGCCGTACGCGGCTACGAGACCTGGATCACCGTGTCCGGGCAGCAGGAACGCTCGCTCTTCGGGCTCACCGGAGGCGGGCAGGGGACGGCCGGTGCGTCCGTGGGTGGGGGGCGATGCGCCGGACTGGTCAGCGGGACGGTCACGGACACCCAGGACCCCGAGGGATCGGGCCGGGTGAAGGTGCGCTTCCCCTGGCTGTCGGACGAGTACGCGAGCGACTGGGCGCGCACCGCACAGTCCGGCGGGACGGGCGGCGGCGAGGCCTTCATCCCGGAGGTCGGGGACGAGGTGCTGGTCGGCTTCGAGCACGGGCACCTGGACCGTCCGTACGTGCTGGCCGGGCTGTACAACGGAAAGGACCGGCCCGGGGGCGGCGGTGGTGGAGGCGCCCCGGCCGCTGCCGGGACTCCCGGCGACGGCGGCGATCTCGTCGATCCCACCACCGGCGCGGTGAACCGTCGCGCCTTCGCGTCCAAGAGCGGAAACCAGCTCGAACTGCTGGACGCGGCGAACGGCCCGCAGGGCGTCAGGCTCCGTACCGGCGACGGAAAGCTCACGATCGACCTGGACCGGCGGGGCACGGCCGTCGTCATCAACAGCGACGGCAGCGTGACGATCGAGGCCAGGGAACAGGTCTCCGTCAAGGCGGCCAAGGGCGTCGCGCTCGACGCCGGCGCAGGGGCCCTGGAACTCGCCGGCGACAGCGTCACGGTGACGTCCCGCAGCGGGGTCGCGGTCGACGGCGGGAACGGCGGGGTCGCGCTCTCCACCGGCGGCGCGGTGGAGGTCCGGGGCGGCCAGGTCACCGTCGAAGGAAGCCGGCGCACGGACGTCAAGAGCGGCGGTTCGGTCTCCGTCAACGCGCCGCTGATCAAGCTCAACTGACCTACAGGGACCGGCTGATGATCAAGTTCGGCCGGCCTGCCGCGATCGACCGCCGGTCACGCTCGACCGACCTGCCGCAATCAGGGGAAGAGGAGTACACCGCATGCCGTCAGCAGCAGCCGCACGGGTCACCGACCCCACCGGTCACCCCGGCACGGTCGGACCGCCCGGAGTGGTGTCGGTGCTGATCGGCGGGAAGCCCGCCGCCACCGTCGGCACCGCCCATCTGTGCGCGTCCCCCCTGGCCCACCCGCCGTCCACGATCGCACCGCCCGGCAGCACCACCGTGCTGATCGGCGGGAGTCCGGCCGCCCGGGTCGGAGATCTGAGCGGCTGCGGGTCCCCGGTCGTGTCGGGCTGCGCCACCGTGCTGATCGGGGGCTGAGCCGGTATGGGACAGCAGTTCATCGGCGCGGGCTGGGCCTTTCCGCCGCGCACGGATGCCACCGGCTCCATCGCGCTGGTGCGCGGCGAGCGGGAGCTGGAGGAGTCGATCCGGCTGATCCTGGCGACCTCCCCGGGAGAGCGGCCGATGCGGCCGGAGTTCGGCTGCGCCGTCAACGACTACGTGTTCGCGCCCGCCGACGCAGGGACGGCGGGGCAGCTCGCGTACGAGGTCCGGCTGGCGCTGGAGCGCTGGGAGCCCCGGATCGAGGTCGCCGAGGTCACCGTCCGGTTCGACGAGGCGGACAACGGGGTCCTCTACATCGACATCGGCTACTCGGTACGCGGCTCCAACGACCCCCGCAATCTCGTCTTCCCGTTCTACGTGATCCCGCAGCACGCGCAGGAGACGAGCCCCGACGACGAGGAGGCAGGCGCGTGACGCTGCCCAGTCCCCATCTGGACGACCGCCGCTTCCAGGGCCTGGTGGACGAGGCCAAGCGCCTGGTCCAGCAACGCTGCCCGGAGTGGACCGACCACAATGTGTCGGACCCGGGTGTCACCCTCATCGAGGCGTTCGCCACGATGGTCGACCAGCTCGTCTACCGGGTCAACCGGGTGCCGGAGAAGAGCTATCTGACCTTCCTCGACCTGATCGGGGTGCGGCTGCACCCGCCCACCGCCGCCCACACCGAGGTGACGTTCCGCCTCTCCGCACCCCGCCCCGAGCCGGTCGTGGTGCGGGCCGGCACGGAGGTCGCCACCGTACGGACGGAGACGGAGGAGGCGGTCGTCTTCACGACCGCCGAGCAGCTGACGATCACCCCCTGTGCCTTCGCCCATCTCGCCACCTGGCCGGTGTCGGGCGAAGCGGCCGACCGTACGGAGGAGCTGGCGATCGGCCGGGACGTGACGTGCTTCGGGGCGACCCCGGCACCCGGCGACTGTCTGTATGTCGGCCTGTCGGCCGCGGTGCCGGCGGGAGTCGTCGTCCTGCGGCTGGACTGCAGGGTCGAGGGCGTGGGCGTCGACCCGCTGCGGCCGCCGCTGGTCTGGGAGGCCTGGGACGGCACCGCCTGGACGGCCTGCGAGATCGAGAAGGACGACACCGGCGGCTTCAACCGCTCCGGCGAGCTGATCCTCCACCTGCCGAGGACACACACCCCCGCAGCCGTGGTGCGGCGCACCGGAGGCTGGCTGCGCTGCCGCCTGATCGAGGCGGAGCCCGGCCGGCCGGGCTATCTGGCACCGCCCGTCGTCCGCCGGATCACCGCCTTCACCATCGGCGCGACCGTGCCCGCCGAGCACGCCGAGACCGTCACCGACGAGGTGCTCGGCGCGGCGGAAGGCGTGCCCGGCCAGGCGTTCGCACTGGCCCGTCCGCCCGTCGTGCCGGGCGACTTCGTGGTCGAGGTGGCCGGTCCGGCGAGCGGACCGGAACCGGAGTACACCCGCTGGACCCGGGTCGACGACTTCGCGCACTCCGGGCCCGACGACCACCACATCACCCTCGACCCGAACTCCGGCCGGGTCGAGTTCGGCCCGGCGGTACGCGAGCGGGACGGCTCCATCCGCTACTACGGCGCGGTCCCCGCGAAGGGCGCCACCGTCCGGGTGCGCTCCTACCGCACGGGCGGCGGCCTCCGCGGGAATGTCGCCAGGTCGACACTGAAGGTCCTGCGCAGCGCGCTCCCATACGTGGCCCGGGTGGAGAACCGCCGGCCGGCCCTCGGCGGCGTCGACGGCGAGAGCGTCGACAGCGCCCGGGTGCGCGGCCCGATGACGCTGCGCACCCTGCACCGCGCCGTCGTCCCGCACGACTACGAGCTCCTCGCCCGGGACATCGCCCCGGACGCGGCCCGCGTGCACTGCATCCGGGCCGATGAGCACGAGGGCGGGAACGCGGGCGGGGGCGACAGCGACGGCTCCGCCCACGGGGTGAGGCTGCTCGTCGTCCCGGCCGGCCGCAGCGACGAGCAGGGCCGCGTCGAGTTCGACGAACTCGTTCCTCCCGAACACACGCTCCGCCTCATCGCCGGTCACCTGGAGGCCCGCCGCCCGATCGGGGCCCGCCTCGTCGTCGAGCCGCCCTTCTACCAGGGCGTCACCGTCGTCGCCTCCGTGCAGGCCGAGCGCGGAGCGGAGCCGGATCGCGTCCGGGAGACGGCCCTGGCCGCGCTGTACGGCTACTTCAACCCGCTGTCCGGCGGGCCGGGCGGTCAGGGCTGGCCGTTCGGCCGGCCCGTCCAGTCGGGCGAGGCGTTCGCCGTGCTCCAACGGGTGCCGGGGGTGGACCTGGTGGAGGACGTACGCCTCTACCCCGCCGACCCGGTCACCGGCGAGCGCACCGACGCCACCGCCAAGATCCCGCTGGACCGGCACGCCCTGGTCTTCAGCTACGAGCACCAGCTACGGGTGAGAGGAGCCTAGGCCCATGCGTACCGGCGTCACCGGCCTCCCGACACCGCACCCGCTGATCGACCAACTCCCCTCCGTCTACCTGGAGCAGGACTTCCTCCGGCGCTTCCTCGCCGCGCTCGACGACGTCCTCGCCCCGGTCCTGCTCACCCTCGACAACCTGCCCGCGTACCTGGATCCGCGCAGCGCTCCGGAGGACTTCCTGGCGTGGCTGGCCCAGTGGGTGGCTGTGGAGCCGCACGAGGACGGCCCGACGGCGCGGCGCCGGGAGACCGTACGGGGCGCGGTCGCACGGCACGCCCGGCGCGGTACGGCGGGCGGGCTCGCCGACGCGGTGCGGCTGGAGACGGGCACGGAGCCCGAGATCACCGAGAGCGGCGGAACGGCCTGGTCGACCGTCCCGCAGACCGTGCTGCCCGGCCGGGCCCGCCCCTGGGTGACGATCCGGGTCCGGGAACCGCACGGCCGGGCGGTCGACCGGGTGCGGCTGGAGGAGCTCATCGGCACGGAGGTCCCGGCCCATGTGGGCTACACGCTGGAGATCCTGCCCGGGGCCGGGGACATGGAAGGAGGTGCGCGGTGATCTGCGAGAGCTGTGGTCACCGGAACGCGCCGGGGCGGGAGTTCTGCGCGTCCTGCGAGGCTTTCCTGGCGTGGGAGCCGGATGAGGCGGGCGGCGCCGGTGGCCTGGACGGCCGGGCCGGCGAGAGGCGTGGGGGCGGTCCGGCCCCTGCTCCGGGTGCGACTGACCCGGGAGTCGGGGGGCCCGTGCCCGCCGTCCCGCCCGATGGCTCACTGCCCCGCCCCGCGCCGGCGCCCGCTGCGGTGAACCCGCCTGCCGGCCCTTCGCCGCAGGTGACGGCCGCTCCCCGGCGTCCCGGCGATGCTCCCGAGGGGCCCGCGCCCGGGCCCGAGGCATGGCCTCCCGGCCAGGGGTCCGACGACCCCGCTCCACCCGGGCCGGCGCCGACGGCCGGCGGCGTGCCACGGGTGTGCCCCAACTGCCGTACCGAGAACGCTTCCGAACGCACCTACTGCATTCGGTGCGCACTGCTCCTCGACCCGGGGCCGCCGCCCGGGCTCCGTCCGCCGTGGTGGCGACGCATCCTCCGCCGGGGGCGGGGCAGAGGCCGTGCCGCCGGTACACGCCCCCGACGGGGACGGCGCAGGCCGAGGTTCGCGCTGCCGCTGGTGCTGATCCTGCTGGCGGTCGGCATCTGGTTCGCACTGCCGTATCTGCCCGGCCTGTTCGGCTTCGCCAAGGAGGAGACGGGTGCACCGGAGTCGGTCGTGCCGTCCGCGTTCCGGAGTTCCAGCGCGGCGTCGGGGCATCCGGCACGTGCGGCCTTCGACGGCTTCAACAATCGCTACTGGGCTCCGGGGGAGACCGGCGACGGTGCGGGGGAGTACCTGGAGTGTACGTTCGCCCAGCCGGTCCGCCTGCTGAAGATGGTGGTGTTCTCCGGGACTTCGGCCCGCAAGGACGAGTTCCTCACGCAGGCCAGGCCGGCCCGGCTCACCGTCGTGCTGACCTCGAAGGACGGCAAGAAGACCACGCGTACGATCCGGCTGACGGACCAGGCGGGCCAGCAGACCTTCGACCTCCGCGGATCGGAGACCGTCAGCGCGCGCCTCACGGTCGACTCGGCGTACGGCACCGGCAAGGGCCGCCGAGTGGCCGTGGCGGAGGTCGAGTTCTTCGGCCAGGGATCGTGACCGCCACGGACCGCGGCCGCCACTGTGTCCCGGCTGCCGGGGGTTCCGCCTACGACCGTGCTTCGCCGTTCCCTCTACCCGGCCGTTCCGACTCCCGGCCTTTCCGACTCCCGGACGAGGTGCGTCAGACGCAGGAGCAGCCCGTCGTCCCCGAAGCCGCCCGCCTTGATCAGCACCGGAAGCGAGGGCTGCCCGAGCGGCGTGCCACGGGCGACGCCGGGCTCGGGTTCGTCGAGCAGGTCGATGCCGTGGATTCCCAGGGCCTCGAACACGGTCGCGGCCGTCTCCCCGCCCGTGACGACGAGCGCGTCGGCCAGACGTTCTTCGGCCGCGGTCCGCACGACTGCGGCCAGGGAACGGGCGAGCACGTGTGCGGCCTCCGGCGCCCGGCGTTCATCGGGCGTCTGCAGGGCGAGGACGGGCGCGGTCAGGCCGCGCAGTGCGGCCACCGCCGCGGCGGGGTCGTCACCGACGGTGACCCCCTGCACGTCGGGCCGGGCGCGGAGCGCGGCGAGCTGTCGCCGGGTCGCCGGGTTGGCGCTGCCGACGACGACCAGCGGGCGGCGGGCCGGTGCGGGGGCGGGAGCGGCCTGACCGGCGGCGGGTGCGCAGCGCCGGGCCAGGGCGGCCGCCAGCCCTGGGGAGCCGACCCACAGCACGTCGTCGAGGTGCGGGACCGCGGCGACGAGACGGTCGAGATCGCCGTCCGTCGCCGCGGAGCAGACGATCAGGCCGCCCCCGCCGGTCAGCCCGGGCAGTTCGGCCGCCCGCTCCGGACCGAGCACCACGGCCTCGGGGAACACCGTCGCCAGGTCCGAGCACCGCACGGGGTGGACCGGATCACGGGCGAACTCGCTCTCATGGACCGGGACGCCCCGCACGTACTGCACCGATCCGACCGTCACCCGGCCCTCCGCGGGAAACGCGGGAGCCATGACGACGGCGGTGCGTCCCGATCCGGCCCACGCGGCCCGGACCTCCGCCGCGACATGGCCGCGCAGGGTCGAGTCCACCGTCTTGAGCAGGAGCGCCGAGCCGGCGAAGCGCCGGGCGGCCTGTCCGGTACGTGTGGCGGCCGGGGTCTCGTCCAGCAGCCGGGTTCCCAGGTCGACCGCGGTCACGCCGGGGCCACGCGTCGTGGCCGCGCCAGGGTCCTGCGGGGGCACCGTCCCCGTAGCCGAGAGGATGATGCGCGCCCCGTGGCCGGTCCGGCGAAAGGGTGCGGCGCCGTCGCCCGCGCTGGTGAGGTCGTCCGCGAGGATGCCGATGCCCCGCCGGTCGTCCGTGCCGGATGTCATGCCCACCTCGTCATCTCTCGACGTCATCGCCCCACATCATCCCTTCACGGCCGAGTCGCCGAATCCCCGAGTCGCTTCATCGACCGGCACGGGAGCGCGGGACGGCGGACCTCGCTTGCGGCCACGCCACCGGCACGGCAGGGTTCCGGGGTGTGGCCACTCTGCTGATCGTGCATCACACACCCTCGCCGAACTGCCAGGCGCTGTTCGAAGCCGTCGTCTCCGGTGCGACGACGGACGGGATCGAGGGCGTCCGGGTCGAGCGCCGCGCCGCGCTCGCCGCGACCGCGTCCGACGTGCTGGCCGCCGACGGCATCCTGCTCGGGACCCCGGCCAACCTGGGCTATGTCTCCGGTGCGCTCAAGCACTTCTTCGACCAGGTCTACTACCCCTGCCTGGACGCGACGCGCGGCCGTCCCTTCGGGTACTACGTGCACGGCGGCAACGACGTCACCGGGGCCGTGCGGGCCATCGAGTCGATCACCACGGGCCTGGGGTGGCGCCGCGCCGCCGACGCCGTGACGGTCACGGGAGAGCCCGCCAAGGCCGACATCGAGGCGTGCTGGGAGCTGGGTGCCACCCTCGCCGCCGGTCTCACGGACTGACCCGCGGATTCCGGGCCCCGCGCCCGCAGGGCCTCCGCGGCGGCGCGATGTCACCCGCTTGCCGGTCCCGGGGTTGCCGCTAATGTCGATATGTAGGCCATTTGTGGATTTTCGTTTCCGCGCTCTCCCGGTGGAGGGACGGCGCCGTACGAGAAGGAGCCTCCCATGACCCGTACATTGCGGAGCGCGATCGCCCTGGCCGGAGCGGCGGCCCTGTCGCTGGGCGCCGTGGCGACCAGCGGCGCGGCGCAGCCGGGGACGGGCCGCCAGGCCGACCAGGTGAAGATCGGCCTGCTGCTGCCCGAGAGCAAGACCACGCGGTACGAGAAGTTCGACCGGCCGTACATCGAGGACAAGATCAAGGAGCTGGCGCCGGGCGCCCAGATCGACTACTACAACGCCGCCGAGAGCGCGACCACCCAGCAGCAGCAGGTGAACACCGCCCTCGCCAAGGGCGACCAGGTGCTCATCCTGGACGCCGTGGACGCCAAGTCGATCCAGTCCTCCGTGCAGAAGGCCCGGGACGCGGGCGTGAAGGTCGTGGCGTACGACCGGCTCGCGCAGGGCCCCGTCGACGCCTACGTCTCGTACGACAACCACAAGGTGGGAGAGCTGCAGGGCAAGGCGCTCCTCGCCGCGCTGGGCAGCAAGGCCAAGAGCGGCGAGATCGTCATGCAGAACGGCTCGCCGACCGACCCGAACGCCGCCGAGTTCAAGGCCGGCGCCCACTCCGTCCTCGACGGCAAGGTGAAGATCGGCAAGGAGTACGACACCCCGAACTGGGACCCGAACAACGCCAACCAGCAGATGGCGGGTGCCATCAGCGCACTCGGCAAGGACAAGATCGTCGGTGTGTACTCGGCCAACGACGGCCTGGCCGCCGGCATCGCCACCGCCCTGAAGGCGGCAGGCATCAGCGTGCCGCTGACCGGCCAGGACGCCCAGCTCGACGCCATCCAGCGGATCCTGGCCGGCACCCAGACCATCACCATCGAGAAGCCGTACAAGCCGGAGGCGGACACGGCGGCTGCGATGGCGGTCGACCTCGCCCAGGGCAAGGACATTCCGAAGTCCCTGACGCCGACCACCGTCAAGAGCGGCAGCGGTGAGAAGGTCCCGGCCAAGCTGCTGACACCGGTCGTGGTCAACAAGGACAACATCAAGGACACCGTCGTCAAGGACGGTCTGTACACGGTCAAGGAGATCTGTACTCCGGCCTACGCCGACGCCTGCAAGAAGGCCGGCCTCCAGTAGCTCCCGCGCCCGGCCCACGGCCCTCATGACCGTGCACGGCCGCGCACGAACCCGGACGAGCCGCGACACGCGGCTCGTCCGGCGGGGGCCGAGACTGTCCGCCCGTGCGTACGGGCAACCCAGGAGGCGGTTCCTTTGCCGCAAGCACCTGTGCTCACTCTGCGGGGGATCTCCAAACGCTTCGGCGCCGTCCAGGCACTGTCGGGCTTCGACCTGGAAGTCAGTCCCGGCGAGGTCGTCGCACTCGTCGGCGACAACGGGGCCGGGAAATCGACCGCGGTCAAGGCGATCGCGGGCGTCAATCCGCCCGACGAGGGCGTCATCGAATGGCAGGGCCGCCGAGTGGCGATCGGCCGCCCGCACGACGCCCAGAACCTCGGCATCGCGACCGTCTACCAGGACCTGGCCCTGTGCGACAACCTCGATGTCGTCGGCAACCTCTTCCTCGGCCGCGAACTGCGCCGCTTCGGCGTGCTCGACGAGGTCCGCATGGACCAGCGCTCGCGCGAACTGCTCGACACGCTGTCCATCCGCATCCCCAGCGTCCGCATCCCCGTCGCCTCCCTCTCCGGCGGACAGCGCCAGACGGTGGCGATCGCCCGTTCGCTGATCGGCGACCCGAAGGTCGTCATCCTGGACGAACCGACCGCGGCCCTCGGCGTCGAGCAGACGGCCGAGGTCCTCGACCTGGTCGAACGGCTCCGCGACCGCGGCCTCGGGACCATCCTCGTCAGCCACAACATGGTGGACGTCATGGCGGTCGCGGACCGGATCGCGGTGATGCGCCTGGGCCGGAACAACGGCTTCTTCGACCGGCGCTCCACCACCACCGAGGAGATCATCTCCGCCATCACGGGTGCCTCGGACAGCGCGGTCACCCGCCGCCAGGCCCGTAAGCGGGAGGAGGAGCGATGACCCGGGATCCGTCACGCGACGCCGACGACGCCGGCCAGCAGCCGGCCCGCGATGCCATGCCCGCCGTCGACTCCCGGCTGCTCGTCCGTGAGGAGGGCATCCGGGGGTACGCCAACGAGTTCTGGCGCAAGATGCGAAGCGGGGAACTCGGCTCGCTGCCCGTCGTCATCGCGGTGATCATCATCTGGACGGTGTTCGGCAGCCTCAACAGCACGTTCCTCTCGGCGCAGAACCTCTCCGACCTCAGCCAGCAGATCGTCGGCACCGGCATGATCGCCGTCGGGATCGTCTTCGTGCTGCTCCTCGGTGAGATCGACCTCTCCGTCGGCTCCGTCAGCGGCCTGTGCGCCGCGATCTTCGCCGTGCTGAACGTCCTCAACGGAATGAACGAGTGGCTGGCGCTGCTCATCGCCGTGCTGGGCGGCGCCGCCGTCGGGCTCATCCAGGGCTTCTTCTTCGCCAAGGTCGGGGTCCCCGCCTTCGTCGTCACCCTGGCGGGCAACCTCGCCTGGAACGGGCTGATGCTCCAGGTGCTCGGCGCCAGCGGCACGGTCAACATTCCCGGTGACAGCGTCGTCGCCGAGATCTACTCGACCATTTACCACAGCCCGGCCGCCGCCTACGTGGCCGCGGCCGTCGGGGTCGGACTCTTCCTGCTGGCGTCCCTCCTGGACGCGGCGCGGCGCAGAGCGGCCGGAGTGCCGTCCCGGCCGGTCGCGGAGATCGTGCTGCGCACGGTCGTCATCGCCGCGATCGCGTTCGTCACCGCGTACATCCTCAACCAGTACCAGGGACTCCCGCTGGCTCTGCTGATCTTCCTGATCGTGCTGGTGCTGCTGGACTTCGTGCTGCGCCGCACCACCTACGGGCGGAAGGTCTTCGCGGTCGGCGGCAACTCCGAGGGTGCGCGGCGGGCCGGTATCAGCGTCCCGTTCGTCCGGATGTCCGTCTTCTCGATCGCGGGAACCATGGCCGGGGTCGGGGGCCTCTTCCTCGCCGGGCAGATCCAGTCGGCGAGCCAGACTTCGGGCGGCGGCAACCTGCTGATGAACGTCATCGCCGCGGCCGTCATCGGCGGTACGAGTCTGTTCGGCGGGCGCGGTTCCGTCTGGTCGGCGCTGCTCGGTGCCCTGGTGATCGGTTCCATCCAGTCCGGGATGAACATCATGGGCGTGAGCAACGCCGTGCAGTTCATGATCACCGGATCGGTCCTGCTGGCGGCCGTGGTCGTCGACTCCCTGTCCCGCAGGAGCCAGAAGGCGGCCGGACGCGCCTGATCCCCGCCGGCCGGCGGGCTGGGGCAGGCAGGGGAAAACAGTCGTCCGACGGCGGAACAGACGGCGTGGCCCCGTTGTTGAGGCTCACGGCAGTGTGAACACGACCATGATCTGCCGGGCATTGCGCGGCGCCGCCGTCGCGCGTAGCGTTCCCGGCAGGTCATGAGTGTCAGCGCACAGCCCCGGCTCGCTGACCGGCAACCCTCCTGCGCGGCGGGGTGCTCCGGGTGACGACCGGGCGGGGCCCGACCGGGTTCCGCAAGCGCGAGGCCCCCGGGCCCGCCGAGCGGGAAGAGCGGAGGCGACGGTCATGCCACCGGTGACGCGTCCGCTCGTCAAGGTCCTCGCCCCCCGGCGCCGTGTCCACCTGTACTCCCGGCAGCACATAGACCTCCAGCGCGTGGCCGGCGCGCTCTGTTGTTCCTGACCCGTTCCCGCGACGCCGAACCTCCCGACGAGGCCCGGCGATCACCCACGGTCGATCAGGAAGGCACCCTTTCGTGTCCGCATCGTCATCGCCGCACCCTCCCCTGTCCGCATCCCCCCTGCACCTCGCCGTCGCCCTGAACGGTGCCGGCTGGCACCCGGCCGCCTGGCGCGAGCCCGGGGCCCGGCCCGGGGAACTGCTCACCGCCGCGTACTGGACCGACACCGTGAAGGAGGCCGAAAGCGGCCTGCTCGACTTCGTGACCATCGAGGACGCCCTCGGGCTCCAGTCCTCGCGGTACACCGAGCCGGACGGACGCACCGACCAGGAGCGCGGCCGGCTCGACGCGGTGCTCATCGCCGCCCGGGTGGCCCCGCTGACCCGCCACATCGGGCTCGTCCCCACCGTCGTCGCCACCCACACCGAGCCGTTCCACATCTCCAAGGCGATCGCCACCCTCGACTACGTGAGCGGCGGCCGGGCCGGTCTGCGCGTCCAGGTGACGCCCCGGCAGCACGAGGCGGCCCACTTCGGACGCCGTACGTTCCCGCGCTTCCGCATCGAGGACCGGGACACCCCTGCCGTACGGGACCTGACCGCCGAACTCTTCGAGGAGGCCGGCGACTACGTCGAGGTGGTACGCCGGCTCTGGGACAGCTGGGAGGACGACGCGGAGATCCGGGACGTCGCCACTGGACGGTTCATCGACCGCGACAAGCTGCACTACATCGACTTCGAGGGCCGCCACTTCAGCGTCAAGGGCCCCTCGATCACCCCCCGGCCGCCGCAGGGCCAGCCGGTCGTCAGCGCCCTGGCCCACCAGAGCGTGCCCTTCCAACTGGTGGCGCGCTCGACGGACATCGGATACATCACCCCGCACGACACCGGTCAGGCCCGCACCGTCATCGACGAGATCCGCGCCGGACAGACGGCGGCGGGGCGGGCCGCGGAACCCCTGCACATCTTCGGTGACCTCGTCGTCTTCCTCGACGACGATCCCGCGGCCGCGGCGGCCCGCCGGGAGCGTCTCGACGAACTCGACGGCGCGCCGTACACCAGCGACGCGAAGGTGTTCACCGGAACCCCCGCACAACTGGCGGACCTCCTCCTGGAATGGCAGCAGGCCGGACTCTCCGGCTTCCGGCTGCGCCCCGCCGGGACCGGCCACGACCTCCGGGCCATCACCCGGGGACTGGTGCCCGAACTGCAGCGCCGCGGAGCCTTCCGGAGCGCCTACGAGGCCGACACCCTGCGCGGGCTCCTCGGCCTCGCCCGCCCCGCCAACCGCTACGCCACCGTCTGAGCCGGAGGGACCACCTACATGAGCACCAGCAACGGCGCCGGCACCAGCACCGGCAAGCCGCTCAAGCAGATCCACCTCGCCGCCCACTTCCCGGGCGTCAACAACACCACCGTGTGGAGCGACCCCGCGGCCGGCAGCCACGTCGAGTTCAGCTCGTTCGCGCATCTCGCCCGGACCGCCGAACGCGCCAAGTTCGACTTCCTGTTCCTCGCGGAGGGGCTCCGACTGCGCGAACAGGGCGGAAAGATATACGACTTGGACGTGGTCGGGCGCCCCGACACGTTCACCGTGCTGTCCGCCCTGGCCGCCGTGACCGATCGCCTCGGCCTCACCGGCACCATCAACTCCACGTTCAACGAGCCCTACGAGGTGGCCAGACAGTTCGCCAGCCTCGACCACCTCTCGGGCGGGCGCGCGGCGTGGAACGTCGTCACCTCCTGGGACGCGTTCACCGGCGAGAACTTCCGGCGCGGCGGATTCCTCCCGCAGGAGGAGCGGTACTCCCGGGCCAGGGAGTTCCTGGCCACGGCCAACGAGCTGTTCGACTCCTGGCGCGGCGACGAGATCGCCGCCGACCCGGGGACCGGCACGTTCCTGCGGGACGCGCGGGCCGGGTCGTTCGCGCACAAGGGGCAGCACTTCGACATCGAGGGGCAGTTCAACGTGCCCCGCAGCCCCCAGGGCCGCCCGGTGATCTTCCAGGCCGGCGACTCCGAGGACGGCCGCGAGTTCGCGGCGGCGGGCGCCGACGCGATCTTCAGCCGGTACAGCACCCTGAAGGAGGGGCAGGCGTTCTACGCGGACGTCAAGGGCCGCCTCGCCCGCCACGGCCGCACCCACGACCAGCTGCTGATCCTGCCCGCCGCCACCTTCGTCCTCGGCGACACGGACGCCGAGGCGCAGGAGCACGCCCGCGAGGTACGCCGGCAGCAGGTCAGCGGCGCCACCGCGATCAAGCACCTGGAGTTCGTCTGGAACCGTGACCTGTCCGCGTACGACCCGGAGGGTCCGCTGCCGGACATCGACCCGGACCCGGGCGAACACACCATCGCCCGCGGCCGGGCCCAGGTCCGGATGTACCGCGACCCGCTGGCCACCGCCCGGGAGTGGCGGGAGCTCGCGGCCGCGAAGAACTGGTCGATCCGCGACCTGGTCATCGAGACCGGCAGCCGCCAGTCCTTCGTCGGCTCCGCCGCCACCGTCGCCGCCGCCATCAACGACTTCGTCCAGGCGGACGCCGCCGACGGCCTGATCCTCGCCCCGCACATCACCCCCGGCGGTCTGGACGTCTTCGCCGACACCGTCGTCCCGCTCCTCCAGGAGCGGGGTGTGTTCCGTACGGAGTACGAGGGCACGACGCTGCGCGACCACCTCGGCCTGGCCCACCCCGACGACGCGGCGTCCGGGCGGGTGGCGTCATGAAGTTCCTGGCCATCACGCTCATCGTCCACGCTCCGGACCCGGTGACCGGTGTCCAGAAGTCCACGAACGAACGCTTCCGGGAGGTGATCGACAACGCGCTGCTGGCCGAGGAGCTCGGATTCGACGGCTTCGGCGTCGGCGAACGGCACGAGCGGCCGTTCATCTCGTCCTCGCCGCCGGTCGTGCTCAGCCACATCGCCGCACTCACCTCGCGCATCCGGCTGTTCACCGCCGTCACCACGCTCAGCCTGCTCGACCCGGTGCGTGCCCACGAGGACTACGCCACGCTCGACCATCTCTCCGGCGGCCGCCTCGACCTCATCATCGGCAAGGGCAACGGGACGGCGCAGCGCGAGCTGTTCCACGTCACCCCCGAGGACCAGTGGGACCGCAACGCCGAGGGCTACGAACTGTTCCGCCGGCTGTGGCGCCAGGACAAGGTGAGCGCGCAGCCGCGCTTCCGGCCGGAGCTCACGGACGCGGAGGTGTGGCCGCGGCCGCTCCAGCAGCCCGTCCGCGTCTGGCACGGCAGCGCCACCAGCCGGGAGTCGGTCGACCTCGCCGCGCGCTACGGCGACCCGCTGTTCTCCGCTAACGTCACCCACGCGATCGAGCCGTACGCCGAACTGATCCGGCACTACCGGGAGCGGTGGGAGCACTACGGCCACGATCCGGCGCTGGCGGCCGTCGGTGCCGGAACGGCCGGCGTCCACGTGGCCCGGACCTCGCAGGAGGCCGTCGCCGCCTACCGGCCGGTGTTCGAGGGCTATCTCGCCTTCCAGAAGCGGCTGGGGGCCGAGCCGGTGTTCCCGAACCTGGAGGACTTCGTCGAGCGCAGCTCGGCCCTGATCGGCAGCCCCCAGCAGATCATCGAGAAGGTGCACCGCTACCACGAGCAGTTCGGCCACACCGTCCTGCACCTGAACGCGGACGCCGGCGGACTGACGGATGCCCAGCACCGGGGCTCCCTCGCGCTCTTCCAGTCCGAGGTCGCCCCGGTCCTGCGACGCGAGATCCCCGACCCGCCGTTCGACTGGGCCCCCGTGCTCGCCGGGCCCGTCCCCGTCCCGACCAACCGCTGAGGAGCACCCCGGTCATGTCCCGCATCCCTCTCGGCGTCCTCGACCTCATACCGGTTCCCTCCGGCGCCACGGCCGGCGACGCGCTGCACAACACCCTCGACCTGGCCCGCCGGACCGAGGAGTTCGGCTACGCCCGCTACTGGTTCGCCGAGCACCACCTCAACCCCGGCGTGGCCGGCACCTCGCCCGCCGTCGTCCTGGCCCTGACCGCCTCGGCGACCTCGACGATCAGGATCGGCTCCGGAGCCGTGCAGCTGGGGCACCGCACCGCCCTGTCCACGGTCGAGGAGTTCGGCCTCATCGACGCCCTGCACCCGGGGCGCCTCGACCTGGGCCTCGGCCGCTCCGGCGGACGTCCGCCGGAGCGCAAGGACGGGCCCGCGCCGACCACGATCCCGGTCACCGACGGACGCACCCCGAACGGGCTGCGCATCCCGCCCCGCTTCTCCTTCGAACACCTGCTGGGCTCACCCCGGACAGCGCTCCAGCAACGGCTCCTGCACCAGCCGGGCGCCCGGGCACAGGACTACGGCGAACAGATCGACGACATCCTCGCGCTGCTGCACGGCACGTACCGTTCGGACGACGGCATCGAGGCACACGCCGTCCCCGGCGAGGGCGCCGACCTCCAGGTGTGGATCCTGGGCAGCAGCGGCGGACAGAGCGCGGACGTGGCCGGCCGCAACGGTCTGCGCTTCGCCGCGAACTACCACGTCAGCCCGGCCACCGTGCTGGAGGCGGCCGAGGGTTACCGTGCGGCGTTCCGGCCCTCCGACGAGCTCGACAAGCCGTACGTCAGCGTCTCCGCGGACGTCGTCGTCGCCGAGGACGACGCGACCGCCCGCGAGCTGGCCACGGGGTACGGCCCCTGGGTCCGCTCCATCCGCACGGCCGAGGGGGCCATCGCGTACCCCACCCCGGAGGAGGCCCGCGCCCTTCCGTGGAGCGACGCGGACCGGGAACTGGTCGCCGACCGCGTCGACACCCAGTTCGTCGGATCGCCCGGACGCGTCGCCGACGAGCTCGAACGCCTCCAGGAGGCCACGGGCGCCGACGAGTTGCTGATCACCACCATCACGCACGGCCACGCCGACCGGGTGCGCTCCTACCAGCTGCTGGCCGAGGAGTGGCGGAGGCGTTGAGGCGGGGGGTTTGCCCCCGGCGGGCGTTCAGGCGGGGTCCGTGAGCACCTCGGCGAGCGACTCGATGAGGACGGTGAGACCGTCCCGCCCGGGGCCGCTGCGAGCCCTGCGGTATCCGTGCCGCCGGCCCCAGAACGCGCCCTGCACCGCATGGAGCTGCGCCCAGCGGCGGGTGCGCTCACGGTCGAGCTCCGCCGCCTCGGCGAAGATGTCCAGCGTGCGGCCGGCAGCCGTGCGCAGGTCGCCCGCGCCCCGGAGCGCGAGCGCCCGCGTCTTGAGGAGGGTGCCGCCGTCGTACGCCGGGTCGCCCGCGTAGCCCTTCGGGTCGACGGCCAGCCACGGCTCGCGGTCGGCGCGCAGGATGTTCCTGGCGTGGAGGTCGCCGTGGACGATCACGTCCGGCTGGGTGGAGCCCAGTTCGCGGACCGTGGCCACGGCGGCGTCCACCGCCCGGCGCGACAGCCGATGGGGCAGCTCCCGGGCATCCGTGCGCAGTTGCTCCTCCCAGGCCCCGGCCTGCTCCCGCAGCCGGGGCAGCCCCGGCGGAGCCGGTACGGCCAGCCGGTGACTGAGGCGGCCCGCCACCCGCACGACTTCGTCGTTGTCCGCGACCTCCCCGAGGTCCGACATCCCCACACGCTCCAGCAGCATCGCGAAACGCCCGTCGTCACGCTCGTACAGCCGGACCGCTCCGCGCCCCTCCCACGCGACGAACGCATCCGGTTCGTGGACGTTGCCGGGGTGCGGGAAGGACACCTTCAGCACCGCGTCCGCCGCGCCCCGCCGACGGACCGGCACGATGACGCCGACCCCTCCGTGCACGACCTCGCCGTCCGGAACGCACTCCCAGCGTTCGAGCAACTCGTCCACCAGCAGCGGCAGTCCGGCGATCCAGGCCGCTCCTGCCGCACCCTCGCGCGCAAGGGTGCCGCGCGTGAACACCTCCGGGATCCCGATCATCCCGGCACCCTATGCGCCGGCCCGGGCAGTGTCGCGGAAAAGGCGTGGCGGGCACGGACGCGGCGCGCTACGCTGCCCGCGATGACGACACACACTGCTCTCAGATTGGGGGACCCGTCCGCGCAAGGTGAGTGCTGATGCTCATCGCGAACGCGAATCGGGATCCCTTCCTGTCCTTCTGGCTGCGCGTGCGCGAGTTCGCCGTGCCGCCCTCCATGATCGAGACCGCGACCGCCCGCCGCCACGCCGGGGACTGGTCCGGGGCCTGCGCCGCCGCGGGCATCGACGTCGACCTGAAGCCACGCTCCCTGGCACGCACCCACGGCAGCGAACTCGCCACCCGGGTCCGGACCGACCTGCGCCACCTGGTGCCGGACCTGCTCCGCTGGCACCTGCCGAGGATCGCCCCGCACGGGCTGTTGCGCCCGGGGCTGACGATCGCGCTGGCCCGGTACGACTCCGAGGAACCGGGTGGCCGCGCACCCGTGCACCTCGTGGTCCGGACACCGCCGGCCTGGGCGGACGCCGGACAGCGGATCAGCCTCGCGCTGTGGGACGGTTCCCGTACCGAGGCCGGCGCCCGCCGCCACCCGCACCCCCACCCCAGCCGGCGGTTCCGCCTCGACCTGCACCGTCACCTCTGGGACGCGCGCAGGACCGGTGAACTGCGCGGCCGGTCCGGGGCCGACCGGCCGGCCGACGGCGGCGAGCCCGAACCGGACCGTACCGTACGGGACATGGTGCCGCGGGGCCGGCGCTGCGCCGTCGGCCGCTGGGCGGACGAGGCCGCCCTGCTCCTGCGCGCCGAGGGCGGGTCCGCGACCGCGGGGACCTTCCTCGTACGGTTCGGGGGCCGCCACCGCCTGCTCCTGAGCCTCGACGCGGACGACGACGGAGCCGGCGCGCCCGTCCTGCGCCTCACGCCGGCGCCCGCGGCGGGAGCCGGCACCGCGCCACCGGTCCTGCCCGACGCGGCGACCTGGGCCCTGCCCGACCTGGAGCTCATCCGCACCGGCGCCGTCGACGCCGGCCGGCTGCACCCGCTGGTCGCCTCGGCGCTCGTCCCGGATCACGTACCGGTACGGCCGTCACCGGTCCCGGACGGTGCCGGGCAGCCGCGCCCGGTGGAGTGCCGGGGCGCGCGGCACCGCATCGGCCTGGTCGACGGGGTGCTGGTGCCCCTCGACCACGACCCCGCCGAGGTCCGGCGCGAGGAACTCCTGGCCGCCCTGACGGGCACGCCGATGCCGTGTCTCCAGGCCATCGACGCGGCCCACCGCCGCCCGGAATGCCTCGACGGCGTCCGGGAGCGCCTGGACCACGGCGACATCACCGGTGCGCTGGCCGTCGTCGAAGGGCTGCTGGGCCCCGGCGCCGTACTGCGCAGCGGAGCCCTGCGGGACGAACTGGAGACCGCCGCCCAGCGGCGGATCGACTACGGCCTGTTCCGCGCGGACCTGATGGGACACGGTCCGGGCAGCGCCCGCCCGGAACACCCGCGCTCCCGGGACCGGCACCCGTACCGGCTTCCCCGCCACGCAACCTTCCGCTGAACCGAGGGCCTTCGTCCCCCGCGATCGACGCCGCATCCCTTCCGTACCGAGACCCCAAGGTGATCGCCATGCCCACACGCACCCTGTCCGCGCCCACCCGCCCCGCCCACGACCGGGCCGCCGCCTCCCAACTGGACGTCGCGGGCGAGCTGGTGGCCCTCCTGAGCGACACCACCACCGAACCGCGCCCCGACACCCAGCTGGAGGCCCTGACCCTGGCCGTCGCCGCCGACCTGCCCGTACTCCTGTGGGGAGAGCCGGGCATCGGCAAGAGCGCCGCCCTCACCCAGCTCGCGGACTCCCTGGACCTCCCGCTGACCACGGTCATCGCCAGCGTCCACGAACCGTCCGACTTCTCGGGGCTGCCCATCGTGGGCGACGACCCGGCGGAACAGGGTGTCCCGATGGCCCCGCCGGACTGGGCGGTGCGCCTGGTGCGGGCCGGCCGCGGACTGCTGTTCCTCGACGAGCTCTCCACCGCGCCGCCCGCCGTCCAGGCCGCCCTGCTCCGCCTCGTCCTGGAGCGGCGCATCGGCGCGCTCCGACTTCCGCCGGGGGTAAGGATCGTGGCCGCCGCCAACCCGCGCTCCTCGGCGGCCGACGGCTGGGAGCTGAGCCCGCCGCTGGCCAACCGGTTCGTCCACCTCCAGTGGGTCCACGACCACGAGGTCGTCGTCCGTGGCCTCGGCGGCACCTGGCCCCGTGCGACCCTGCCCCGGCTCGCCCCCGAACGCCTCGCCGACGCCGTCGGCTTCGCGCGCCGGGCGGTGTGCGGACTGCTCTCCGCACGCCCCGCGCTCGTCCACCGGCTGCCCAGCGGGGAGACCCGCAGGGGCGGAGCCTGGCCCTCGCCGCGGAGCTGGGAGATGACCCTGCGGCTGATCGCCTTCGCGACCGCCGCCGACGCCTCACGCGACGTGCTGTCCCTGCTGGTCAGAGGAACGGTGGGGGACGGTCCCGGGCTGGAACTCCTGGCGAGCCTGGAGCGGATGGACCTTCCGGACCCGGAGGACCTGCTCGCCGACCCGGCCGGCGCCGATCTGCCCGAGCGGGGGGACCTGCGCCAGGCTGTGCTCGACGGCGTGGTGGCGGCGGTCCGGCGACGCCCGGAGAAGGCCCGCTGGGACGCGGCCTGGGCCCTCCTGGTCAGGGCGCTGGAGACCGGGGCGCCGGACCTGGTCGTCGTCCCCGCCACGACACTCGCCACGCTCAGGCAGGGGGACTGGGACGTACCGGCGTCGATCGAGGCGCTCTCCGGGGCCGTGCTGCTCTCGCGGCGCGCCGAGCAGGCGGCGGCCCGTGCCACGGCCGCCACCAAGGCCGGCCGGTGACCGCGGGCGGCGCGGGGATGCTGGACCGCGACAAGCTCTTCGCCGCCCGGCTGCAGGCGGCCCTGGCCCGGCCCTACCTGGCGACGGCGCTGTTCGCCCTGCACACCGTGGAGTCGCGGCAGGTCCCGACGATGGCGGTCGACCGGCACTGGCGGTGCTACGTCGCGCCGGGCTTCGTGGACCGGACACCGGTGGAGGAACTCGCCGGCGTCTGGGTGCACGAGGTGTCGCACCTGCTGCGCGACCACCACGGGCGCAGCGACCGGGTGGCGCGGGAGCGCGGGCTGACCGGCCGGGCCGAGCGGCTGCGGATGAACATCGCGGCCGACTGCGAGATCAACGACGACGTGTACGGCGACGGCCTGGTCCGGCCCGAGGGAGCCGTCGAGCCCGCGACCCTGGACCTCCCCGAGGGCGAGCTGATGGAGGACTATCTGCGGCAGTTCGGACTCGGCCCGCGTACGCAGGACCTGGCCTGGCTGGACTGCGGCAGCGGCGCCGACGGGCTGGAGCGGGAGTGGGACCTGGGGCCGGACGGCGGCCACGGCCTCAGTGAGCAGGAGCGGGACGCGGTGCGCTTCCGGGTGGCCCAGGGCATCACCGGCCGGCCGGGGAGCGCCTCGAAGGGGTGGCGGCGGTGGGCGGAGGAGGCCTTCCACCCGCCGCAGCCGTGGCGGCAGTTGCTCGGTGCGGCGCTCCGCTCGGCGGTTTCGGGCTCGGGGGCGGGGGAGGACTACACGTACGGCCGGCCGTCGCGCCGCTCGGCCGGTGTGCCCGGAGCCGTACTGCCGAGCCTCAGGCGCAGGCCGCCGCGGGTCTCGGTGGTCGTCGACACGTCCGGATCGGTCAGCGACACCGAACTGGGCACCGCCCTGCTGGAGGTCGCCGCCATCTCCCGTGCGGTGGGCGGCCGTCGGGATCTGGTCACCGTGCTGTCCTGCGACGCTGCGACCCGGGTGGTGCACCCGCTCTGCCGGGCCGAGGGCATCGTGCTGCTGGGCGGCGGGGGCACGGATCTGCGTGCCGGCTTCGCCAAGGCGCTGAGGTCCCAGCCACGGCCCGACGTCATCGTGGCCCTCACCGACGGACAGACTCCCTGGCCCAGTGCGCCGCCGCCGTGCCGGACCGTGGTGGGCCTGTTCGACCGGCCCGGCCGGCGGCGATGGGACGAGGACGACGCCGAATACGTCCCGGACACACCGCCCGCGTGGGCGCGCACGGTGGTGATCGGATCCGCTGCCTCGTGAGAGGCCCCGCGGGTCAACAGGCCTAGGGCTGCGGCGAAGGCCCGCCCGCACCCGGTGCCCCGGCCCGGAGCCCGTCCATCACGAGGTCCAGCAGCCAGCGGGCTCTGGGCTGCCAGTCGCTGTGCGGGTCCAGCTGCCAGAGTCCGGCGATGGCGAGCACGAAGTCGTCGGGGGTCACCCCGGGGCGGATCGTGCCCGCCTCCTCGTTCGCGTTCAGCAGGAGGGTGAGGCCGCGGGTCACCGGGTCGTGGCCCAGCTGGGCCAGGCTGCCGTATCTGCTGGCGGTGGTGCGCAGGGCGTCGGCCAGTCCGGCCTTGGCCATGGCGTACTGCGCCAGCCGGTCCATCCACTCCCGCAGGGCCCGGTCGGGCGCGCGGGTCCTGAGCAACTGGGCCGCGGTGTCGGCGACCTGCTGCATCTCGTAGCGGTAGACCTCCAGGACCAGGGCCTCGCGGTTGGGGAAGTTCCGGTAGAACGTCCCCTGCCCCACGCCCGCCTTCTTCGCGATGACGCTCACCGGGGCGTCCGCGGACCGGGTGAGCTCAGCCAGCGCGACGTCCAGGATGCGCTCGCGATTCCTTTGCGCGTCCGGGCGTTGGGGCGTGCCCTTCTCCTCCTGCACGCCTCCTCCTTCCGACACACGGCTGAGCCGGTCTTGCTGAGCGGACAGCTGTCCGCTAGGTTCGACAGATAAAGCGGACAGCTGTCCGCTTCACTCCACCATAGCGGCAGACCGGGCCAGTGTGGCCGACCGGTGTCTTTCATTTCCTGCTACCACCGGAATGGCCCTCTCCCACTCGGTACTTCCGCCGGATCGTCTCGTTCGACGCGCATAAGCAATGCGAAAGAAGGCTGATCATGGCCCCATCGACGTCCAGTGCCATCACTCTGAACATCAATGGCGAAAAGCACACCCTGCCCGTCGACCACCGCACCACCCTGCTCGACGCCCTGCGCGAGCGTCTCGATCTGACCGGCACCAAGAAGGGCTGCGACCAGGGGCAGTGCGGCGCCTGTACGGTGCTCCTCGACGGGCGCCGGGCCGTCTCCTGTCTGCAGCTCGCGGTCGCTGCCGAGGGGCGCGCGATCACCACCATCGAAGGCGTCGCCGACGGCGACCGGCTGCACCCCGTGCAGCAGGCCTTCCTCGATCTCGACGGTTACCAGTGCGGCTACTGCACGCCCGGACAGATCTGTTCGGCCCTCGCGGTGATCGAGGAGCACGCCGCGGGCTGGCCGAGCGCCGTGACCGAAGACGTACGTCCGGAGGCCGGGGTGCCCGCGCTCTCCGCCGAGGAGATCCGCGAGCGGATGAGCGGAAACCTCTGCCGCTGCGGCGCCTACGTGTCGATCGTGCAGGCCGTCGCGCGCGCGGCGGAAACCTCCGCGGCCGAGTCCGAGGAGGTCGTGGCATGAGGGAATTCGGATACGAACGCGCCCTGGACGTCTCCGGGGCGGTGGCCCTGCTCGCCGAGGACCCCGACGCCCGCTTCCTGGGCGGCGGCACCAATCTCGTCGACCTGATGAAGGCCGGCGTGGAGCGGCCCACGACTCTCGTCGACGTCCAGGAACTCCCTCTCGGCGACATCACGTTCACCCCCGACGGCGGGCTGCACATCGGGGCCACCGTCACCAACAGCGACCTCGCCGCGCACGCCGATGTGCGCCGTCACTACCCGGCGCTGGCCCAGGCCGTGCTGGCGGGCGCCTCCGGGCAGCTGCGGAACATGGCCACGGTCGGCGGCAACCTGCTCCAGCGGACCCGCTGCGGCTACTTCGGCGACCTCGGGAAGCCGTGCAACAAGCGGACCCCCGGCAGCGGTTGCCCCGCCCGGGCGGGCGAGCACCACAATCACGCGATCCTGGGCGCATCCGAGCACTGCGTGGCCACCCACCCGTCCGACATGGCGGTCGCGCTCGCGGCCTTCGACGCCGTCGTCTCGTACGAAACGGCCGACGGGCCGGGCGAGTTGCCGATCGGCGACTTCTACCTGCCGGTGGGCGACACCCCGCACATCGAGACGGCCCTGCCGCCCGGCGCCCTGATCACCGGCGTCACCCTGCCGCCGGCCGGGGTGGCCGCGCACTCCCGGTACCGCAAGGTGCGCGAGCGGGCCTCCTTCGCCTTCGCGATCGGCTCCCTCACCGCCGCGCTCGACGTCGAGGACGGCACCGTCCGCGAGGTGCGGCTCGCCTTCGGCGCGGTGGCGTCCCGGCCCTGGCGGGCCCGTGCGGCCGAGCGCGCCCTGACCGGGGGACCGGCGAGCGCGGAGGCGTTCGCCGCGGCGGCCGACGCCGAACTGGCGGCGGCCGAGGCCCTCCCGGACAACGGATACAAGGTGACGCTGATGCGCAATCTCGTCGTGGCCGTACTCACCGAACTCGCCGAGGAGGCCGCCCGATGACCACGACCACCGACAGCACCACCGTCCAGGGAGCCGTCGGCTCCTCCCGCACCCGCGTGGAGGGCCGGGACAAGGTCACCGGCGCCGCCCGCTACGCGGGGGAGATCCCCTTCGCCGAGCTCGCCCACGGCTGGCTGGTCCTCTCCACCGTGGCGCGCGGCCGGATCCGGTCCGTGGAGGACGCTCCCGTCCGGTCCATGCCCGGAGTCCTCACCGTCCTGCACCACGGGAACGCACCGCGCATCGACACCGACTACACGGGCATGCTGGGCCGCCCCAACCCCGTCGTCGGGCTCTTCCAGCACGACCGGGTGCCGTTCGTCGGCTGGCCCGTTGCGCTGGTCGTCGCCGAGACGTCCGAGCAGGCCAGGGAGGCCGCCGAGGCGCTCGTGGTCCGCTACGACGAGGAACCGCACGACGTGGAGTTCCTCGCCGGGCATGCCGGGGCCTACACCCCGGACGGCTCGGACGCGGAGACGGAGAAGGGGGATCTGGAAGCCCGGCTGAAGGCCGCCGCCTTCGTCGTGGACGAGGAGTACTCCACCCCGGAGGAGCACCACAACTCCATGGAGCCGCACGCGGCGACGGCCCGCTGGGAGGGCGGCCGGCTCGACGTCGTCGACTCCAACCAGGGCACCTTCTGGGTGTCGAGCGAACTCGCCTCGCTGTTCTCCCTCGATCCGGGCTCCGTCCGGGTGCGCTCCGAGCACGTCGGCGGCGGCTTCGGGTCGAAGGGCCTGGCACCGCACCAGGTGGCGGCCGTCATGGCCACGACCCTGCTGCACCGCCCCGTGCGGGTCGTGCTGACCCGTCGCCAGATGTTCTCCCTGGTCGGTTACCGCAGCCCCACGGCGCAGCGGATCACACTCGGCGCCGGCCCGGACGGCCGTCTGAGCGCCTTCGACCACCGGGCGCTGAGCCTCACCTCGACCGTGCACGAGTTCATCGAGTCGAGCGCCAACGTGGGACGCACCATGTACGACGCCGACGCGCACCACACCCGGCACCAGGTGGTGCGGCTCGACGTGCCGACCCCGACCTGGATGCGTGCGCCGGGCGAGGCACCGGGCTCCTTCGCCGTGGAATCGGCCCTCGACGAGCTGGCCGAGAGGAGCGGCATCGACCCGGTCGAGCTGCGGGCGCGCAACGAACCCGCGGCGGGCCCCGTCTCCGGGCTGCCGTTCAGCCGCCGCAATCTGCGCGCCTGCCTGGAGGAAGGGGCCCGCAGGTTCGGCTGGGCGGAGCGCGACCCGCGCCCCGGACTGCGCCGCGAGGGGCGCTGGCTGCTGGGTACCGGAATGGCGGCGGCGTCCTTCCCCGCGGGCGTCGGCCCCTCCACGGCCGCCGTGACCGCGGAGCCCGACGGCACGTACACCGTGCGGATCAACGCCGCCGACATCGGGACCGGCGCACGGACCGCGATGGCCTCGGTCGCCGCTGACGCGCTGAGGACGGACCCGGAGCGCATCCGCGTCCGCCTCGGCGACAGCGACCTGGGACCGGCCTGGATCGCCGGAGGCTCCATGGGCACGCGCTCCTGGGCCTGGGCGGTGCGGCTGGCCGCGGACGAACTGCGGGAGCTGCTCGCGCTCGGCGGGTCCGTTCCGCCGGAGGGACTCACCACCAGGGCCGACACCTCCGACGCCATCGGCGCCATGGCCCAGAAGGAACGGCACTCCTACGGGGCGCAGTTCGCCGAGACCGCGGTCGACGTCACCACCGGCGAGGTGCGCGTCCGCAGGCTGCTGGGCATCTTCGCCGCGGGCACCGTCGTCAACCCGCTCACCGCCCGCAGCCAGCTCGTCGGCGGCATGACCTGGGGCATCTCGATGGCCCTCCACGAGGAGGCGGTCCGCGACCGGGCGTCCGGCGGCTACGTCAACGCCGACCTGGCCGGCTATCACGTCGCCGCCCACGCCGATGTGCCGCACGTCGAGGCGGACTGGGTCGACGACCACGACCCGGAGGACCCGGTGGGGATCAAGGGCATCGGCGAGATCGGCATCGTGGGCGTCGCCGCGGCGATCGCCAACGCGGTGTGGCACGCGACCGGGGTACGCCACCGCCGGCTGCCGATCCGCCCCGACCGCGTCCTGGCGGCGGAAGAGGCCCGGCCGGGGGCGGAGGGAGCCAGCGGTGCTTGACATCGCGGCGGCCCTGCACCGCTGGTCCCAGGAGGGCCGGGACTTCGCCGTCGCCACCGTGGTCGAGGTCGGCGGCAGCGCACCCCGCGGCCCCGGCGCCGCGATGGCCGTCGACGGCGACGGCACGGTCATCGGCTCGGTCTCCGGCGGCTGTGTGGAGGGGGCCGTGTACGAGCTCTGCGTCCAGGCACTCCAGGACGGCCGGACGGTACGCGAGCGGTTCGGCTACAGCGACGAGGACGCCTTCGCCGTGGGACTCACCTGCGGCGGCGTCATCGACGTGCTCGTCACACCGGTGCGCTCCGGCGCACCGGTGGTCCGGGCGGCGCTGTCGGCCGCGGACCGCGGCGAGCCGGCGGCGCTCGCCCGCGTGGTCCGCGGCCCCGAAGGACTGCTCGGCCGCGCCCTGCTCGTCCGGGCCGACGGAACGTACGAGGGGAGCCTCGACGGGCGTGCGGACCTCGACCGCGAGGCGGCGGCGCAGGCCCGGGCGCTCCTGGACTCCGGGCGCACCGGATCCGCCGAACTCGCGGAGGACGGGACGAGCTGCCCGGGCGGACTGACCCTGTTCGTGGAGTCGAGCGTGCCGCCGCCCCGGATGATCGTGTTCGGTGCGGTGGACTTCGCGACGGCGCTCGTGCGGGCGGGGAAGTTCCTCGGCCATCACGTGACGGTGTGCGACGCCCGGCCGGTCTTCGCCACCCGTGCCCGCTTCCCCGAGGCGGACGACCTCGTCGTCGACTGGCCGCACCGCTACCTCGCCGGCACGGAGACCGACGCGCGCACCGTGCTGTGCGTGCTGACCCACGACGCGAGGTTCGACATTCCGCTCCTGGAGGAGGCGCTGCGGCTGCCGGTCGCGTACGTCGGGGCGATGGGCTCCCGCCGTACCCATGAGGACCGCAACCGGCGCCTGCGCGAGGCCGGTCTGACCGACGAGGAGCTGGCCCGGCTGCGCTCCCCGATCGGCCTCGACCTCGGCGCCCGTACGCCGGAGGAGACCGCGCTGTCCATCGCGGCGGAGATCGTCGCGGAGCGCCGGGGTGGCACGGGAGCCCCGCTCACGGGGTCGCGGACGCCCATCCACCACGACGGCGGCGGCAGGACGGAGGACGGGACCCCTTCGCCCGCCGCGGCATGAAGGGGCCGGGCGGTGGGCAACCCCACCGCCCGGCCCCCGGCCCGCCGTCAGAACGTGCGCAGCGTGACCGAACCGCCGGGGCGCAGGCCGACCTTCCTCGTCCGCCCCGCGAAGCACACCTCGGTGGTCCGACCGCCGACGCTGTGGATCCTCGCCTCGCGCACCCTGCCGTCACGCCAGCTCAGGTCCACCAGGAACCCGCCGCGCGCCCCGATCCCGGTGACGGAACCCGAGCCGGCCCAGGCGTCCGGCAGCGCGGGCAGCAGCTCGATGTGGCCCGGCCTGGAGTACAGCAGCATCTCCAGCATGGCGGTCGGGGTGCCGAAGTTGGCGTCGATCTGGAAGATGCCGCGGTCCTCCTCGACCTGGTAGATGTCAAACAGGTTCATCGAGGAGCCGTTGCTGCTGCTGACCGACGGCCGCAGGTTGTTGACGACGAGCTGGTACGCGTTGTCCGCGTTCTTCAGCCGCGCCCAGCACATCGCACGCCAGGCGTTCGCCCAGCCGAAGCTCTCCATGCCGCGGGCCCTCAGCAGCGCGGTCGCCCCGTCCAGCAGCTCGTCGGACACGGCACCCGGGCGGATGCGGTCGCCCGGGAAGAGACCGATCAGCGGGGAGAGGTGGCGGTGGGTCGTCTCACCGAGGTTGTCCGGGGACATCCACTCCTGGAGCCAGCCCGTCGTCGGGCTGACCTCCGGGAGATACAGCCGCTTCCGCATCGCCGCGACCGTCGCGCCGTACCGTGCGTCGCGGCCCAGCAGCGCACAGGCCTCCTCGAAGTGCAGGAAGAGGTCCCGCACCACTTCCTGCACATAGGTGTTGCCCTTCGTGTCCTGCGGCCCGTGCTCCGGCGACCAGTCGCCGTCCGCGATCAGGACCTCGCGCCGCTCACCCGTCGCCGCGTCCGTCACCGTCGTCGTCAGCAGCCGCGCCTCCCAGAACTCACAGGCCCCCTTTAGCATCGGGAAGATGCGCGCCACGTGCGCGCGGTCCTGCGTGAACTCGTAGTGCTCCCAGAGCGAGTTGCACAGCCAGGCGTTGCCGGCCGGGTGCCACCACCAGCCGAGGCCGCCGTAGATGTTCGTGGAGAACGCCACGGTCCAGCCGGCGACCCGGCCGCTGGAGTTGCGGAACCGGTTGGCCGGGTCGTTGAAGTGCGCCCGGGTGAGCTCGCTCCAGGAGGGCAGCTGGGCCAGACAGTAGTCCGTCAGCGCGTCGAAGCAGGAGGAGAGACCCGCGCGGCCCGCCATCCAGTAGTTCATCTGGATGTTGATGTCGGTGTGGTAGTCACCCATCCAGTCCGGGTCGTTGCCGTCCAGCCACAGCCCCTGGAGCGCCACCGGAAGGCCTTCGCGCGAACCGGAGATCATCAGATAGCGGCCGAACTGGAGGTACATCGCCTCGAGTTCGGGGTCGGGATCGCCCTCGGCGGTGCGGGCCTGCAACCGCTCCCAGGTGTCCAGGGCGCGCTGCCGGGGTGTGGAGGAGCCCAGCTCGACACTCATCCGGCCGAACAGCGCCCGGTGGTCGGCCACATGGGTGTGCAGCAGCTCGGTGACGGTCGCGTCGGCCGCGTCCCGCGCCTTGGTACGGGCGAGGACGAGCGGGTCGACGGCGGGGTCGCGGTAGCCCGTGGCCGCGTCGGGTGCGTAGTCCGTGCCGCCGCTGATCACCACGGTCAGGTCCGCGCACCGGGTGAACGTGATCCGGCCGCCGTCCGTGGACACCTTCCCGCTGCGGCTGTACGCGAGCACGACGGCCCCGTACCGCAGTCCGTTGGCGAACGAGTCCGCCAGGAAGATCTCGGCCCGGTGCGCGTCGGCCGACGTGGATTCGCCGTGCGTGCCGTCGAGCGCTATGGAGCCGGTGTAGTGGCCGCCGCCGCGCTGGGTGAAGTGGGCGACCACGACGTCGTCGGGGCGGCTGGCGAAGACCGTGCGCTCGTAGACCACACCGGACCGGGTGTAGCGGGAGCTGACGACGCCCTGGGCCAGGTCGAGGCTGCGGCGGTAGCCGGACACCGCGGACAGTTCGTGGTCCGGCAGCTCCACGGACACGTTGCCGAGGAGCGTGAAGCTGCCGAAGTCCTCCCGGCCGTAGGGGAACTGGCCGTCCGTGTCCAGCTGGTCGTTGATGCCGCCGGTCCACAGTGTGGCGTCGGTGAGGTGCAGCAGTTCGTGGCCGGGGTCGTTGCCGACGAGCGCGCCGAGCCGCCCGTTGCCGACCGGGAGGGCCTGCTCGATCATCGCCCCCGCGTCGGCGGGCACCCGGTACCACATCTCGGTGGTGCGCCCGGGAGCGCGCATCGGGGACGAGGCGGGCCGCACCGGTGGCGCGCTCGCGGCGAAGGCGGGCAGCGAACCGAGCGCGGTGGCCGAGCCGACGGCGGCGGCGAGCGAGAACAGCCGGCGGCGGCTCAGACGGTCGGCCTCCGGCCGGGACTGCGGCTGGGGGTGCTGGTCGTTCACGGTGACTCCATTCCGGTACGGCTCACGTGCGGGGGAGAAACAGTGCGGGCGCGGAGCGCGGCGGCCGGGTGAGCCGGCCGCCGCGCCCGTCGGAGAGGTGATCAGCTCCGCTTCGGCACATCGATCCGGTCGATGTCCGGCGAGAAGCCCGATGCGCCGCTGTCGAACGTGACGGTGTTGCGGCCGGCCGCGAGCGTGACGGGCACGCTGACGGTCTCCGGCGTGCCCCAGTCACCGGTGGACGGGAAGACCCTGCTGACGGCCGGCTTCCCGTTCACGGAGATCCCGACGGACCGTTCGTCACCCGACGTGTAGGTCACGTCGACGTAGTACGTCCCGGCCCGTTCGGCCTTGACGCCGGTGAAGGCGAGGGAGCCGCCCTGGTAGAGGTTGCCGACCTTCTTGCCGCCCGAGCAGGCCTCGCAGCCGGAGACCGCCGCGTTCCCGCTCAGCGTGTTCGCCGGCGACTCCGCCTCGTACGCCGTGGTCCGCAGTCCGGGGCCGTGCGGGGTGACGGTGAACAGCCGTGAACCGTGGGCGGGCAGCGCCTGGCCGATGCCGTCCTTGTGCTGCCCGAGGTCCTCGCGGTTCCACAGGTCCCGGACGTCCGCCCGGCCGGTGAAGCCGAGTGCGGACCAGGGGGCCGTGACCGACGCGGGGGAGTCGCCGAGGTTGAACAGCGCCACGGTGTAGCTGCCGTCGGGGTTCTTCGACGCCCACACCTGCTGGTCGCCCGTCGTGGTGACCGGACGGGCCGGGGTGCCGGGCTGCTGGTTGACCCGCAGGACCTCACGGTTGGTCAGCAGGGAGACGCCGTACGCGTCGAGCTTCGTCAGGTCGTCCCCGGAGTAGAGCGGCGACTTGGCGATCGACCACAGCGTCATGTAGCTCTGCCGCTCGGCCTTGGTGAGTCCGTCCATCTCGCCGTTGCCGACATCGACGGCGTCCAGGTCGTTCCACCCGCCCGGTCCCGCGTGCCGGGTCCAGCCCGGGGTGTCGCGCCAGCGTGCCTTCACGGAGTTGTCCCACGTCACCAGCGTCTCGCAGTAGCACTCGACGTCGGTGTCCACCCGCCAGCCGTTGGAGGTCTTCTTCCAGTCGTCGGCGTAGCCGATGTCCAGCGACCAGGAGATCTCCAGGTGGACGGAGCGGCCCGTCCGCTTGATCGCCCGGTTCCAGGCGGCGACGTCGGCCCGGTTGTCGTAGTTGTCCCCGCTCTTGAAGGAGCCGGGACCCACCCCGTCGAGCTTCAGGAAGTCGTAGCCCCAGTCCGCGATCAGCTGCGCCTGGGAGTCGACGTACTTCTGGGCGCAGGGCCGGGAGAAGTCGATCTTGTACGAGCTGTCCCAGCCGTTCGTCGTGCGCAGATCGGGATAGACGATGTCACCGGTCGTGCAGCCGGGCGCGTGCCAGATGGGCAGCGTGCCGCCGCCGTACCCTTCCTTCTCCAGGCCGACCGGGAGATAGATGCCCGCCTTGAGGCCCTTGGCGTGCAGGTCGTCGGCGACCGGCTTCATCCCGCGCGGGAAGCGCTCCGGGTCGGCCTGCTGCCGTCCGTACCCGTCGAACTCGGGCGTCCAGTCCTGGCCGCGCCACCAGCCCGCGTCGATGTTGATGTACTCGTAGCCGAAGCGCTTGAGCTTGGCGGCCATGGCGTCCGCCTGCTTGAGCACGTTGGCCTCGGTCAGATAGCTGTACTGGCCCGTGGGGTTGAGGCCGGGGTACGAGCTGGTCTGCATGGACCAGCTGCTCCACCCCATGAACGGCTTCTCGGCCGGCCGCTGCGCGGGGGCGGCCTTCGCCGGGGCGGCCGCGACGGTGCCGGGTGCGGCCTGCGCCGCGGGCAGCGCGGTGGCCAGGGCGGCCGTGACGGCGAGGACCGTCACGGCCCGCACCGCTCGTCTCGTGGATCGGGCGGGGGAGTGCATGCGGGTGGTCTCCTGCTCTGTGTGCGGGTGGACAGGACGGTTCGGTACGGCCCGGCTACTTGCCCGCGCCGATGGTGAGGCCGCTGATGAACTGGCGCTGCAGCGCGAAGTACACGAGGAGCGTCGGCACGGCCGTCATCAGCGCCCCCGCCGCGATCAGGTTCGGGTTGGTGAAGTACTGCCCCTGGAGGCTGGCGAGTGCCGAGGTCACCGGCCGTTTGTCGCCGGTCTCGATCAGCACGAGCGGCCAGAAGAAGTCGTTGTAGATCCAGATCGACTCCAGCGTGGCCAGCGCGGCGAACGCCGGACGGCACAGCGGCAGCACGATCTGCAGGAACTGGCGCCACACCTGCGCGCCGTCGACCAGCGCCGCCTCGGTGATCTCCTTGGGGATCGTCTTCATGTAGTTGCTGAGGACGAAGGTGCAGAAGCCGCACTGGTACGCGATGTGGATGGCGATGATGCCCCAGTACGAGTTGTACAGAAGCAGCGAATCGCTCATCCAGGCGGGCAGCGGCACCTGGAGGTACAGCCGGTAGAGCGGGGTGATCAGGACCTGCGCGGGCAGCAGATTGCCCGCGGTGAACAGCATCAGCAGCGCGATGTTCCACCGGAAGTCGAACCGCGACACGAAGAACGCCACGGCGGCCGAGAAGAACAGCGTGCCGAGCACCGCGGGAACGGTGACCAGGACCGAGTTCCAGAAGTAGTGCGGCATGCCCGACTGGCCCCAGGCGGCGGTGAAGTTGTCCAGTCCGATGCTGCGCGGCCAGGACAGGTAGCCGTGCGCCGCGGTGTCCTCGTACGGCCGCAGCGAGGTGAAGACGGCCCACAGCAGCGGGACCAGCCACAGCAGGGAGATGCCGGCCAGCATCACATGGCGTCCGGTCTGACGCCGGGGCCGGGCCGCTGCGGGCGCGGACGGCGGGCGGCGGGCCGATGAGCCGCGGACGCGCGGCGGCGATGCGGTGACCGTCACTGGTCCTCCTTGCGGAAGTTCTGTACGAGGAAGGTGCCGATGGCCGCCAGCGAGATCACCAGCATGATCATCGCGAGCGCCGATCCGTAACCGATGTGGCTGGACTCGCCGATGATGTTGTCGGTGATCAGCAGGGACAGCAGCTCCATCCCGGGCTTGCTGCCGACGCCGCCGCCGAGCACGTACACGATGTCGAAGGCGCGCAGCGACTCCATGGCCGTCACGACCAGGATGATCACGTTGACGGGCTTCAGGGCGGGGAAGACCACGCGCAGGAACGTCTGCCGGCCGTTGGCCCCGTCGAGGGCGGCCGCCTCCTTGAGGGCCGGGTCGAAGCCCTTCAGACCGGCCAGGTAGAGGATCATGATGTAGCCGGTGTGCCGCCACGCCGAGGCGATGAGCACCATCCACAGATTGAGGTCCGGGTCGCCCAGCCAGTCGATGTGGTGGCCCGGGGCGGCTGTGGCGAGGATGCCGTTCAGCAGACCGTTGTCGGGGTTGTAGATGATCTCCCAGATGAGACCCACCACGGCCAGGGACAGCACCATGGGCAGGAAGATCGCGGTCTGGTAGATCCGGGTGAAACGGATCTTCCGGTCGAGCTGGTAGGCCAGGAAGATGCCGAACGGGGTGGGCAGCAGGGCGGTGAAGAGCAGCCAGATGACGTTGTGCTGGACGGCCGGCCAGAACGGCGGGTAATTCGTGAGAATTTCCCGGTAGTTGTCCAGGCCGGTCCACTGGATGCCGGACAGTTCGAGCCCGTCCCACTGGGTGAAGGACAGGGCGAGCGACGCGAGCGCCGGCAGCCAGACGAAGAGCAGCAGGGCGAGCAGCGGGATGCCGACGATCACGGTGAGGAAGAGCCGGTCGGAGAGGCCGAGCCGTCGTGGCCGTCGCGTCCGCCGGGTGCCGGGCGGCGCGGAAGGTACGGAGGACATGGGTGGGGCTTCCCTGGGTCGGTCAGGCGGCGAAGAATCGCGAACGCTGCGACTCGATCTTCTTGAGCGCGGCCGCGCCGTCGTCGGGGCTGCTCAGCCACTGCGACAGTCCGGGCAGCACGACGGTGGAGATGAAGCCCGGGTCACTGTCCCGGTCACCGAACTGGGTGATGTGGCGGGCCTTGGAGATGAGTTCGGCGGACTTCTTCTGGAGGGCGTTGTAGCCGCTGGTGTCGGCGTCGCCGTGCACGGCGACATTGCTCGGGTCGACCCCCATGTACAGGCCCTCCGCCCGGGCTCCGCCGAGGAATTCGAGGAACTGCTTCGCCTTCTTCTCGTTCCGGGGCCGGCGGCTGAGCATGAATCCGTCGGTCGGCGCCTCGACGGTGTCCTGGCCGTGCGACGGGGCGATCTCCGGGAAGGCGAAGAAGTCGATGTCGTCCCGCAGCTTCGGGTCGCTGATCTGCTGTCCGAGGAACAGGCCGATCACGGCCATGCCCGACTTCTTGTCCAGCAGCGACTGGGCGGCGTCCTGCCAGGAGCGGCCGCCGGCCCGCTCCTGGTAGTACGGGCTCAGCTCCCGCCAGTGGTCCAGCACGGCCCGCACCCGGGGGTCGGTCCAGCTGACGTCGCCGCCCAGCAGCGACATGTGGAACTCGTAGCCGTTGACCCGCAGGTTGAGGTAGTCGAACGCGCCGAGGATGCTCCAGGTGTCCCCGCCGCCGTAGCCGGCGGCGATGGGCGACAGCCCGTCCTTCTTCATCTGCTTGGCCAGCGCGACGAACTGGTCCCAGGTGGCGGGTGCCCGGTAACCGCGTTCCCTGAACAGGCTCTTGCGGTAGAAGACGGCCCAGGGGTAGTTGTACAGCGGAACGAAGTAGTACTTTCCGTCCTCGCCGCGGGAGAGCTGCTTGGCCGCCTCGCTGAAGCCGCCGCCGATCTTCTCCCACACGTCGTCCAGCGGTGCGCAGAGCTTCTTCTTGGCGAAGTACTGCATGCGGTAGCCCGCGAACCAGGTGAAGACGTCGTCCGGAGTGCCCTGCAGATAGCTGGAGATGCTCTTCTGGAACGTGTCGTGGTCGACGGTGTTGGTCTTGACGTCGAGTCCGCTGTCCTTCTTGAATGCCGTGGTCAGCGCCTCGTACGCCTTCTTGGGGGTGGCGTCGGCACCGTTCGACCCGAAGGTCACCGTCTTCGGGTCGGCGGCGGCCCCGCCCCCGCAGGCCGTCAGCGCGGGGGCGGCCAGTGCCGCGGCGCCCACGCCCATCAGCCCGCCCATGACACGCCGGCGGCCCGGACCGCCCTGCCCCGGTATGCGGCTCTGCTCAGACATCGCTACTCCTAGAAGGTGTCGGACCCGATGAAGGTCTGGATGGCAGTGGCCGCGGCCCCGCGCGCCCACTGCTCGAACGGCAGCGGGCGTGTGATCACGTCGCACTGCGCGGCTGTGCTGAATACGGTGGTGGCGAACGCGTCACGGATCTGCGCGGCGAACAGGTCGTACGCCGCGAGGCCTTCGCCGGAGATGATCACGCACTCGGGACCGAGCAGGTTGGCGACCGCTCCGATGCCCCGGCCGATGGCGGCACCGGCACGGGCGAACGCCGCACAGGCCACCGGGTTCCCGGACCGTGCCAGCTCCAGGGCGTGCGCGGGCCCGCCGACCGGCCGTCCCGTCTCCTCCTCGATGCGCCGGACGATGGCCGAGTCCGAGGCGATGGCCTCGACGCACCCCCGGTTGCCGCAGTGGCACAGCGGTCCCAGCGGATCGATGGACAGATGACCGATCTCGCCGGCCACCCCGTGCGCCCCGGCCACCACCCGGCCGTGCACGACCAGTCCGCAGCCGATCCCGGCTCCGACCGTGACCAGGGCGAAGTCGGAGCGCCCGACCCCTGAGCCGAACCACTGCTCGGCCACGGTCAGCGCCCGCACGTCGTTGTCCACTGTGACGGGCAGCCCGGTCGCCGTTTCCATGAGCGCGGCGAGGTCGACGTCGCGCCAGTCGAGGAACGGCGAGTACCGGACCACACCGGCGGCCCGGTCCACATCGCCGGAGACCGCGACGGCCAGGCCGCGCACCCCGACGCCGTACGCCTGCGCCTCGGTGAGGAGTCCGGCGGTGAGCGCGGCGACCGTGGAGATCACCTCGGCCGGAGCCCTTCCGGGCAGCGGTGCGTGACGGGCCGTCCGGACCCGGCAGCAGAGGTCGGCGAGCACCGCGATGACCTCGTCCGCGGTCACCTTGACCCCGATGAAGAGAGCCCGACCGCCGTTGACGCGTACCGGGTTGGCCGGCCGGCCCACCGCGGGCGGCGTGCTGCCGTCCAGGTCCTCGACGACGTATCCGGTGTCCATCAGCGGACGCACGGCCCTGGTGACGGCGGCCGAGGAGAGCCCGGTCCGGCGGGCGATCTCCACACGGGAGAGCGGCCCTTGGGACAGAGCCGTGGTGAACACCAGCGAGCCGGCCGGCGTTGCCGCCGGGAACGTCTCGACGAGGTTGGTCGGTGACATGGCCGGAAACGTAGGGGAGTTAATTTCCTCTGTCAATAAAAAAACTCAAACGAACGGGTTGGGTTCCCTGTCGTTCGACATGGGCATGCCATCGCGTGGCGAGTCCGGCAGGCGGACGTCAACCAGGAGGCAGCAGTGAAGAACTCAGGACGGCTCCGCAGGGCGTCGCTCACCCTGGCCGCGGCCGCGGTGCTCGTCGTCGCCTCGTCCGGCAGCGCGTTCGCGGCCGTGCCGGGCGCCCTGCCCGCGAACGCGGACGGGCTGGAACAGACCTTCCAGCCCGCCTTCGACTACGACGGGGACGGCTGCTACCCGACCCCCGCCATCGGCGCGGACGGCACGGTGGCACCCGGGCTGAACACCACGGGTGCGGTCAACGGCAGTTGCCACGACGCCTCCGACCTGGACAACACCAACGGCTACGCCCGCTCGCTGTGCAACAACGGCTGGTGCGCGATCATGTACGGCCTCTACTTCGAGAAGGACCAGGCGGTGGCCGGCAGCGGACTCGGCGGGCACCGCCACGACTGGGAGCACGTCGTGGTCTGGGTGCAGGACAACGAGGCCAAGTACGTCTCCACCTCCGCCCACGGCAACTTCGACGTGTATGCCCGGGACGCGATGAAGTGGGACGGTACGCACCCCAAGGTCGTCTACCACAAGGACGGGATCGGCACGCACTGCTTCCGCCCCGCGACCACCGGCGACGAGCCGCCCGAGAACCACTACCACCAGTGGCAGTTCCCCGACCTCGTGGGCTGGAACGGCTACCCCGCGGGCGTCCGGGACGCGCTGGTGCAGGCCGACTTCGGCAGCGCCGTCTTCGGCCTCAAGGACGGCAACTTCGCCGCTCACCTGGCCAGGGCGAAGCCTGCGGGAATCCCCTTCGACCCCTACGCGTGACCGGCCGCGAACGGCCCGCCGGGCACGGCCCGGAGCCCGGCGGTCGCCTCGTTCCTGCCGGGGAGCGGGGCGAACAGGCGGTGCGCCGCGACGGCGGCGCCGCCGCGCGCCCAGGTCTCGAACGGCAGCGGCCGCACCAGGATTTCGCACCGGGCGGCCGCGCCGAACGCCTGGTCGGCGAAGGACCGGCGGATCTCCTCGGCGAACAGGTCGTACGCGGCAACGCCCTCGCCGGAGATGATGATCCGCTCCGGCCCGATGAGGTTGGCCACCGACGCGATGGCCAGGCCGAGGGCCCGCCCCGCCCGGGTGAACACCCCGCGTGCGGCCGCGTCCCCCGCGCGCGCCAGGCGGACGGCGCCCGCCAGCGACAGATCCGTGTCCCCCGTCCGCTCCTGCACCTGTTCGACGATGGCCTGCGTCGAGGCGACGGCCTCCACGCAGCCGGTGTTGCCGCAGGTGCAGACCCGGTCGGTACCGCCGACGGGCAGATGCCCCAGCTCGCCCGACACCCCGTACGCCCCCGCGATCACGCGCCCGTCGACCGACATCCCGCAGCCCACCCCCGCGCCCACCGTGACCAGGGCGAAGGAGGAGAGCCCGACCCCCGCGCCGAACCACTGCTCGGCGACGGTGAGGGCCCGGACGTCGTTCTCGACGGCCGTCGCGATGCCGGTCGCCTCCTCGACCAGTGCGGCGAGCCGCACCCCGTGCCAGTCGAGGAAGGGGGAGTAGCGCACGATGCCGGCCGGTCCGTCCACGTCGCCCGAGACCGTCACGCCGATACTGTGCACCGCCGGACCGGCCTCACCCCTCTCGCCCTCCGCGGCACCGGAGAGCGTGCCGGCCAGGCGGGCGACCGCCTTCACCACCGTGCCGACGTCCCGGGAGCGCAGCGGGACCCGCCGGGTGGTCAGCGGGGTGGCGGTGAGGTCGACGAGCATGCCGATCAGTTCGTCCGCCGTCACCTTGATCCCGATGAACCGGGCACGTCCGGGCCGGACCGCCACCAGCGTGGCGGGCCGTCCGGGCTGCCGTTCCCCGGACGGGCCGAGCTCGGTGATCCAGCCGTCGTCGAGCAGGGGGGCCGAGACCTTGGTGACCGCCCCCGAGGACAGCCCGGTACGGCGTCCGAGCTCCGCCCGGGTCAACGGTCCCTGGGTCAGCAGGGTCTGGAGCACGAGGGCTGCGGACGGCGGCCGGTGGGAGAGGTTCACCCCGTCGAGATTACCTTCTGCCCGAAAGCAAGGGGATGGATCGGTTACGGCGCAGGTGGCGCGAGTGGTCGATCCCCGCTCGGGATGGCACGGAATATATTGACGATGGAAGGAAATTATCGTTAGCTTCGTCGCGGCGAAGAGTGCGCCGTGGAGCAGTTCGTGAAGAGCAGTTCGTGAACCGTCCATCGGGGTAGGGCCGTTGCGCCGGGTTCCGGCAGGAGGCCGTCTCCGCCGGGCGGTGGAGCCACGACCCCGCCCCACTGGTTTCGAGAGGACAAGGCATGACCCGCATCACCGACCGGACCGCACACCTGCGCGCAGCCGGGGTGAGTTTCGTCGTCGAGCTCCGTGCTCCGCTGCCCCGCATCCTGCACTGGGGCGAGGACCTCGGCGAGCTGACCGACGAGGGCCTCGCCGCCCTGGGGCTGACGGCGGACGGCGTCGCCCTCAACAACTCCCTTGACGAGGCGCGGCAGTTCACCGTCTGGCCCACCGAGGCCGACGGCTGGTCGGGCACCCCGGCCCACCAGGGCCACCGGGCCGGCACCGCCACCACGCCCCGGGTCACGATGACCGGCGCCGAACAGAGCCAGGACGCCTTGGTCATCGGCCTCCACGACGCCGACGCCGGCCTCGATCTCACCCTCACCTACCGGCTCGACCCGTCCGGCGTGCTGGGTGTGCACACCCGGGTGGCCTGCCCGCCCGACGCGTCCGGCACCGCCGCCCCGTACGACCTCTCCGCCACCACCGCACTCCTCCCGCTGCCGAACCGGGCCCAGGAGATCCTGGACTTCACCGGCAAGTGGTGCCGCGAACGCTCCCCGCAGCGCGGCCCGCTCGCTTTCGGCGGGCACGTCCGCGAGATCCGCCGGGGAAAGCCGGGCCTCGACGCGCCCCATCTGCTGACGGTCGGGGTGCCCGGATTCGGCTTCCGCAGCGGCGAGGTGTGGGCCCTGCACGTCGGCTGGAGCGGCAACCAGCGCTGGCTGGCCGAGCGGCTGCCCGAGGGCGCGGGGGTCCACGGCGGCGTCCTCGGCGGGGGTGAGCTCCTCGCACCCGGCGAGATCCGGCTCGGCCCGGGGGACAGCTACACCTCGCCCGAGTGCTTCTTCGCCTGGTCCGACGAGGGCCTGGACGGACTGGCCGGCCGCTTCCACACGATGCTCCGTGCCCGGCCCGGGCATCCTTCGTCACCGCGTCCGCTGACCCTGAACACCTGGGAGGCGGTCTACTTCGACCACCGCCCCGAAAGGCTCCTCGCACTGGCCGACACCGCGGCGTCGGTGGGGGTGGAGCGACTCGTCCTGGACGACGGCTGGTTCCTCGGCCGCCGGGACGACACGGCCGGGCTCGGCGACTGGGCCGTGGACCCGCAGGTGTGGCCCGAGGGGCTGAGCCCGCTCGCGGACCGGGTGCACGCCCACGGCATGCAGTTCGGGCTCTGGGTGGAGCCGGAGATGGTGAGCCTCGCGTCGCGGCTGGCCCGGGAGCACCCCGAGTGGCTGCTCGGCCCGTCCGTTGGCCTGGGGCCGAGCGCCCGCCACCAGTACGTGCTGAACGTGGCGCACGAGGACGCGTTCGCGTATCTCCTGGAGGCGCTGGACGCCCTCGTCGCCGAGTACCGCATCGACTACCTGAAGTGGGACCACAACCGGGAGCTGCACGAGGCGGTCCACCGGGGTGCGCACGGTGGTGACCGGCCGGGGGTGCACGCCCAGACCCGGGCCCTGTACCGGCTGATGGACGCACTCAGGGCCCGCAGGCCCGGCCTGGAGATCGAGTCGTGCTCCAGCGGGGGCGGGCGCGTCGACCTCGGGGTGCTCGCCCGCACGGACCGGGTGTGGGCCTCGGACTGCAACGACCCGCTGGAACGCCAGACCATCCAGCGGTGGACCGGCCAGCTGCTCCCGCCCGAGCTCGTCGGCGCCCACGTCGGGGGCCCGCGGAGCCATACGACGGGCCGGGTCGCCGACGACTCGTTCCGGCTGATCACCGCGCTGTTCGGGCACGCGGGCATCGAGGACGACCTGACCGCGCGGACACCGGAGCAACTGGAGACGCTGACGCGCTGGGCCGCGCTCTACAAGGAGGTGCGCGGGCTGCTGCACGGCGGCCGGGTGGTGCGGGCGGACCTCGATGACGACGCGACACAGCTGCACGGGGTCGTCGCCCCCGACGCCGGGGCCGCGCTGTTCTGCTGGGTGCGGACCCGGACGTCCGTGCCGGCTCAGTCGGGCCGCGTCCGCCTCCCTGGCCTCGCCCCGGGACGCGGCTACCGGGTCCGGATCCGTACGGAGGCCGGGCTGCCCTCCGTGCACCAGATCACCGGACCCGCCTGGTACCGGGCGGCGGTCGAGGACTGGGTGGCACTGCCCGGCACCGTACTGACGGGTGCGGGACTGCCCCTGCCGACGCTCAACCCGGGGCAGGCCCTGCTGGTCGAGGTCGCCCCGCAGACCACGGCGCACTGACCGGTCGTCACCGGCCCGCCCCGTCCAGAACGCCTGGACGGGGCACCGGGGGAGCTGATGGCATGACCGCCCCGGAGTTCGCCGCACTGCGGCCCTTGCGGTGAACTCTGAGGCGGGTGCGTGAGGAGCGGCACGGGGCGTCCTGCGTGATCACATCGCGGGGACCCGGACGTACCGCTCGGTGATGTGCAGGTCGGCCTCGATGCGCCCGGCCGCCTCGCGCAGCCGGGGCAGTACGTCCGTGACGCACTCCTCCAGAGTGCGGCTGCTGCTGTGCATGGCGACGTTGACCGCCGCCACGACCGTGCCCCGGCGGTCGTGCAGGGGGACGGCCACCGAACGCAGCCCCACCTCCAGCTCCTCGTCGACCAGCGCGTAGCCGTCGGCCCGGGCACGGTCGAGGGCGGCGCCCAGTTCGTCGGGGCGGGTGACGGTGTAGGGGGTCAGGGCGTGCGGCTCCGCCGCGGCGAGGCGGGCCGCGCGTTCCGTGGCGGGCAGCGCGGCGAGCAGGACGCGGCCCATGGAGGTCGCGTGCGCCGGAAAGCGCGTCCCGACGGTGATGTTGACGTTCATGATGCGCCGGGTCGCGACGCGGCCGGTGTACTGGACGTCGTCGCCCGCGAGCACCGCGAGCGAGGCCGAGTCCCGGACCTGTCCGGTCAGCGCGGCGAGGTGGGGCTGGGCGATCTGCGGCAGCGTCGCGCGCGACAACGGCGGGTAGCCGAGGGCCAGTACGAGCGGGGTGAGGCGGTGCTCCCGGCCCCGCGCGGTGACGTACCCGAGGTGCTCCAGGGTGATCAGGGCCCGCCGGGCGGTCGCCCTGGCCAGCCCGGTCGCCCGGGCGACGTCGGACAGGGTCAGGGCGTCCCGGCCCTCGCCGAACGTGGCGAGCACGGTCAGACCGCGCGCGAGCGACTCGATGAACTCGCGGCCCAGCTCCTGCTTCGACGCCCCGGTCCAGGAGGCGAGCGCGGTGGGCGACTGCGGGGTGAGGGTGGGCGCGGCCTGCCGCAGGTCCTCCTCCATGGCCGCGGCGGCCGCCCGCACCCGGGGCAGCAGGGTGTCGCGCAGCGAGGCCGCGGTGTGCCGGCTGGTGTGGCTCACGACGCTGACGAGACAGGCCACTTCGCCCGCGGGGGAGCGGACCGGCACGGCGAGCGCGACCAGACCGGGCTCGATCAGCTGGTCGTCCAGCGCCCAGCCGTCGCGCCGAGCCTGTTCGGCCCGTGCGGCGAACTCCTTCTCGGGCACGGGCGGCCGCGGGGGAACGGCGGGGAAGGCCAGGCCCTCCGGGTCCGCGGCCCGGTGCTCCCGCCACTCCCGCCACTCCCGCGCATCCCAGTCCGCGGCCAGCAGCGGTCCCGGCGCGGTGCGTTCGGCGGGCAGCAGGTCACCGATGCGGAAGCTCAGCGACATCGCGCGACGCCGGGTGGCCTGATGGATGAAGCGGATCCCGTCGCCGTCACCGACCGCCAGGGAGACCGACTCGTCGAGCGTGTCGGCCAGGGCGTCGGCCCGCTCCCCGAGCAGGGACGGCAGCCGCAGCGCGGACAGAAACGCGTTTCCCAGCTCCATGAGACGGGGGGCGAGCGTGACATCCCGCCCGTCCACGCGGACGTACTCCATCCGGGCCAGGGTCGCGGTGATCCGGTCGACCGTGGACCGGGCCAGGCCGGTGGCGCGTTCGATGGCGCTCGGGCTCAGCGTGCCGCCCGCGTCGGTGAGCCGGCGCAGGACCGTGATGCCGCGCATGAGCGGGGCGACCGCCTCGGCCGGTGCCGGCGTCTCGGTCTGCTGGGGCGGGTGGGTCGGTGGCATCGGGCTCTCCGTCGTGCGTCGTGGGGACACAGTAGTGAACACCGGCAGGTGAGGAGCGGTCCGCCCGGCGCCGGTGAGGTGCCGACCGTTGACAGGGGTGCGGGCGGGCGGCAGACTCCGGGTCAAGAATAGTGAAAGAAACTTCACTGTGCGAACAAGCGAAGATGTGAGGGACGGTCCATGGACAAGGTGGTCGCCTCCGCCGCGCAGGCCGTGGCCGATCTGCCGGACGGCGCCTCGATCGCCGTCGGCGGCTTCGGACTCAGCGGCGTCCCCGACGCCCTGATCGCGGCCCTGCACGCACGCGGGACCAGGGGCCTGCGCGTCGTCTCGAACAACTGCGGCGCGCAGGACTCGGGGCTCGCGGTCCTGCTCGCCGACGGCCGGATCAGCCGGGTCACCGGCTCGTACATCGGCGGCAACAAGGAGTTCGGCCGCCAGTACCTGGCGGGCGAGCTTGAGCTCGAACTCATCCCCCAGGGCACCCTCGCCGAACGCCTGCGCGCCGGCGGGGCGGGCATCCCCGCGTTCTACACCCCGGCCGGCGTCGGCACCCTGGTCGCCGACGGCGGAATGCCCTGGCGCTACGACGGCAACGGCGGTGTCGCCCTCGCCTCCCCGGCCAAGGAGGTACGCGACTTCGACGGCACGCCCTACGTCATGGAGCGCGGGATCCGCACCGACTTCGCCCTCGTCAGGGCGGCCAGGGGCGACCGGCACGGGAACCTCGTCTTCAACAAGGCGGCCCGCAACTTCAACCCGCTCGCCGCCATGGCCGGCCGCATCACGATCGCCGAGGTCGAGGAACTGGTGGAACCCGGCGAGATCGACCCCGACCACGTACACCTGCCCGGCGTCTTCGTCCGGCGCGTGGTCGCGCTGACCCCGGAGCGGGCCGCGGACAAGAGGATCGAGCAGCGCACCGTGACACCACGGACCGGCGCGGACCAGGACGGTGGCCGATGAGCTGGAACCGGCAGGAGATGGCCGCCCGCGCGGCCGCCGAACTCCGCGACGGCGAGTACGTCAACCTGGGCATCGGGCTGCCGACCCTGATCCCCAACCACCTCCCCGAAGGCGTGCACGTCGTCCTCGAATCCGAGAACGGCATCCTGGGCACCGGCCCCTTCCCCTACGACGAGGACGTCGATCCCGACCTGATCAACGCCGGCAAGGAGACGGTCACCGTCCTGCCGGGGGCCTCGTTCTTCGATTCGGCACTCTCCTTCGGCATGATCCGCGGCGGCCACATCGACACGGCCGTGCTCGGCGCCATGCAGGTCTCCGCCCGCGGCGACCTCGCCAACTGGGCCGTCCCGGGCAAGCTCGTGACCGGCATCGGCGGCGCTATGGACCTCGTCCACGGCGCCCGCCGCGTCATCGTGACGATGACGCACACCGCCAAGGACGGCAGTCCGAAGATCGTCGAGGAGTGCACCCTCCCGCTCACCGGCCGCTCCTGCGTCCACCGGATCATCACGGACCTGGCCGTCCTCGACGTGACCGCCACCGGCCTGGTGCTGACCGAGACCGCACCGGGCGTCGGCGTCGCCGACGTGCTCGCCCGGACCGCCGCCCCGGTCCGTGTCGCAGAAGGAGCCGGAGGAATCAGGCCGTGACGCCCCGACCCCGTACAGGCAAGGAAGGACCGCCACCCATGACCAGCCCGTCCGCCCCGGCCGTGCCCCGCGCACTCACCCAGGCCGACATCAGCGCCGAGATCACCGCGGCGCGCGAGGACTACGCCGCGTCCCTCGCCGCGGGCGCACCCGTCCGCCCGCACCCCGCCCGGGACTACGCCCCCTACCGCAGCAGCACCCTGCGCCACCCGCGGCGGCCGCTGATCCCCGTCGGCGCGGACCCCGAGGCCGTCGAGCTCTCCGGCCCGGTCTTCGGCGCCACCGACATCACGGAGCTGGACCACGACCTCACCCGGCAGCACCAGGGCGAACCGCTGGGGGAGCGGATCACCGTGACCGGCCGCGTCCTCGACCGGTCCGGCCGCCCCGTGCGCGGCCAGCTCGTCGAGATCTGGCAGGCCAACGCCTCGGGCCGCTACGCCCATCTCCGCGATCAGCACCCCGCCCCCCTCGACCCCAACTTCACCGGCGTGGGACGCTGCCTGACGGATGATCAGGGCGCGTACTCGTTCGTCACCGTCAAGCCGGGCGCCTACCCCTGGCGCAACCACGCCAACGCCTGGCGCCCCGCGCACATCCACTTCTCGCTGTTCGGAGCCGCGTTCACCCAGCGGCTGATCACCCAGATGTACTTCCCGGGCGATCCGCTCTTCGCCTACGACCCGATCCTCCAGTCCGTCACGGACGACGACGCGCGCGGCCGGCTCGTCGCGGCGTACGACCACGACCTGTCCACCCCCGAACGGTCGCTCGGCTACCGCTGGGACATCGTCCTCGACGGCCCGTCCGCGACCTGGACCGAGGAGGGCCGCTGATGTCCGCCACACCGCCCGCCGCCGCGCCGGGGAAGCTCCTGCCCACCCCGTCCCAGACCGTCGGCCCCTTCTACGGGTACGCCCTGCCGTTCGCGGGCGGCGGCGACCTCGCCCCCGCCGGTCATCCGGGCACCGTGATCCTGCACGGCCACGTCCACGACGGCGCCGGTGCGCCGGTGCCCGACGCCCTCATCGAGGTGTGGCAGCCCGCGCCCGACGGCTCCCGGCACGGCGCACCCGGCTCCCTGCGGCGCGACCCCGTCACCGGAGCGGTCATCGGCCGCCACGGCCTCGCGTTCACAGGCTTCGGCCGGGTACCGACGGACGCCGACGGGCACTACACCGTCACGACGCTGCCGCCGGGCGGATCCCCGTACCTCGCGCTCGTCGTCTTCGCCCGCGGGCTGACCCACCACCTGCACACCCGCGCCTATCTGCACGACGCCCCCGGCCTCGACGGGGACCCGCTGCTCGCCCGACTCCCCGAGGAGCGGCGGGCCACGCTCCTCACCACGCCCGAGGAGACCGGCATCCACCGATTCGACATCCGTCTGCAGTACGACGGCGCACATGAGGAGACGGTCTTCCTTGACTTCGCCTGATGCGGACACGTCGGACCGGGCAGCGGCGGACGTCGGCCTGCTCGCACCCGTCCGCGCCGGAACGGCCGTGGAGGCGGCGACGGGTGACGCGGCGTACGTACGGGCCCTGCTCGACGCCGAGACGGCGCTCGTCCGCGCCCAGGAATCGCTGGGCCACGCCCCGCCCGGCACGGCGGACGCCGTCGCGTCGGCCGCGGCGGACCCGGACCGGTTCGACGCGCGCGCCCTGGCGCTGCGGGCCCGGTCGGGCGGCAACCCCGTCATCCCCCTGGCCGCCGACCTGACGGCCGCCGTCGCGGAACGGTCCCCGGCCACCGCCGCCCATGTCCACCGGGGCGCGACCAGCCAGGACATCCTCGACACCGCCGCCATGCTGGTGGCCTCCCGGACCCTGCGGCTGATCCTTGCCGACCTGGACCGGACGGCCGGTGCCCTGGCCCGCACCGCCGCCGAACACCGCGACACACCGATGGCGGGACGCACCCTCACCCAGCACGCCGTGCCGACCACCTTCGGCCTCAAGGCGGCGGGCTGGCGCAGTCTGGTCCTCGACGCCCGCGAGCGGCTCGCCGCGGTCCGGGGCGCGCTGCCGGTCCAACTGGGCGGCGCGGCGGGGACGCTGGCCGCCTTCGCCGCCTTCGCCGGGCCCGGGAGTCCGGACACGGGAGGGGCGGGCGCGGCGGGTGACGACGCTGCGGCGGACGCCGGGGCGATGCTCGTCGGGGCGTACGCCACCGCGACCGGACTGGCCGCGCCCGCGCTGCCCTGGCACACCCTGCGCACGCCGGTCGCCGACCTCGGCGGAGCACTGGCCTTCACCGCCGGAGCCCTCGGCAAACTCGCCGCGGACGTTCTCGTCCTCTCCCGGACCGAGATCGGCGAGGTCTCCGAGAGCACGGGCGGGACATCGTCCGCGATGCCGCACAAGGCCAACCCGGCCCGCGCCGTCCTCATCGCCGCGGCCGCCCGCCAGGTCCCCGCACTCGCCGGGATCCTGTACGGCGCCCTCGTCGCCGAGGACGAGCGCCCGCCCGGCGCCTGGCACGCCGAATGGCAGCCGCTGCGCGAGGCGTTGCGCACGGTCGGTGGAGCCGCCGACGCGGCGGCCGCACTGGCCGAGGGGCTGCGCGTCCACCCCGGGCGCATGCGCGAGAACCTCGGCATCACGGGCGGACTGATCGTCAGTGAACGGCTCGGTGCCGTCCTCTCGGCCAGGATCGGACGAGCCGCGGCACGGGCGGCGGTCACCGGGGCGGCCGCCCGCGCGGCCCGCGAAGGACTCCGCCTCCACGACGCCCTGGCCCAGGACCCGGCACTGGCGGGCGCGGTGACACGGGACGAACTGAAGACCCTCACCGATCCGTCGAGCTACCCGGGCTCGGCCGGCCCGCTCGTCGACCGCGCGCTGCGCCGCCGCACCGACGGGACGGGGGCGGACTGACGGAGCATCCCGCACGGAACGAGGTGACGCGTGCCTGTTGCCGGGCGCGCCTCGGGCAGTGGCGCGAGCGGTCGGCACGGAACCCGACCTGACCCGCACCCGCTGCCGGACGCCTTCGACAGCGGTCGGAACCGAACCGATCCGTACCCGTCGCAGGGCGCGCCTTCGACAGCGGTGGGGACCGAACTGAACCGACCTGACCCGCACCTCTTGTCGGGCGTGCCTCCGGCAGCCGCCTCGTACGCCCGGCACGGACGACCCGTCCCGATACCCCTGCAATCCCCCAGGCACCCCTCACCACCGGCACCCGCCGGCCCAGGAGCCCCATGAGCACCCCGAACGCACCCACCACCCCGGCCCCGCGCCTTCTCCACCACCAGGTCGACGGCCCCATCACCGGACCGCCCCTCCTCCTCGGGCCGTCCCTCGGCACCGCACTCTCCGTCTGGGACGCGCAGACCGCCGGCCTGGCCCGCGACCACCGCGTCGTCCGCTGGGATCTGCCCGGACACGGAGGCAGCCCGGCCGGACTGTTCCCCGAGAGCGGCGGCGTCGCCGACCTCGGCCGGCAGGTGCTGCGCCTCGCCGACGCCCTCGGCATCGACCGGTTCGCGTACGCGGGCATCTCCCTCGGTGGCGCGGTCGGGACCTGGCTCGCCGTGCACCACCCCGACCGGATCACCTCGCTCGCGCTGGTGTGCTCCTCGGCCCGTTTCGGTGATCCGCAGGCCTGGCACGCGCGGGCCGCGCTGGTACGGGCCGAGGGCATCGGACCGGTCGCCGACACGGCTGCGGGCCGCTGGTTCACCGCGGACTTCGCCGACAGCCCCGCGGCCCGTGCCGTCGCAGCGGGCCTGCGGGACGTCGACCCGCACGCCTACGCCTCGTTGTGCGAGGCCCTCGCCGCGTACGACCTGCGCGGCGACCTGCACGCCGTCACCGCCGCCACGCTCGTCGTGGCGGGCCGCGACGACCCCGCGACCCCGGTCGCGCACGCCCGCGAACTCGCCGACGCCATCCCCGGCTCGACCCTGCTCGAACTCCCGGGCGCCTCGCACCTCGCCAACGTCGAACGTCCCCTCCCCGTACAGGCGGCGCTGCTGAGCCACTTCACGGCCGGGGGCGCGGCCGGCACCGACGACGCGTCCCGGCACACCGCGGGCGATGCCGTACGCCGCACCGTCCTCGGCGACGCACACGTCGACCGGGCCATCGCCCGGACCACGCCGTTCAGCGCCGTCTTCCAGGACTTCATCACCCGCTACGCCTGGGGCGAGGTGTGGACGCGGCCCGGCCTCGACCACCGGACCCGGCGGTGTCTCACCCTCACCGCCCTGGTGGCACGCGGCCACCACGAGGAACTGGCCATGCATCTGCGCGCCGCGCTCGTCAGCGGCGACCTCACCCCCGAGGACGTCCAGGAAGTCCTGCTCCAGGCGGCCGTCTACTGCGGAGTCCCGGCGGCCAACGCCGCGTTCGCCGCAGCGGACCGGATCCTCGCCGACATCGGCAACACCCCAGAGGAGACGAGGTAGCCCATGCCCATGCACACGACCGTGGGAATCATCGGCGGCGGACCGGCAGGGCTCCTGCTCGCCCGGCTGCTCCACCGCGCCGGTGTCGACTGCGTGGTCCTGGAGAGCCGCGACCGCGCGTACGTCGAACAGCGCCAGCGCGCCGGCATCCTCGAACAGCCCACCGTGGACGCCCTCCGCGAGGCCGGGGCCGCCCGGCGGCTCGACGCCGTGGGCCTGGTGCACGACGGCATCGAGCTGCGCTGGAACGGCCGGTCGCACCGCATCGACTTCCCCTCCCTCACCGAGGGGCGCCGGGTGTGGGTCTACGCCCAGACCGAGGTCGTCAAGGACCTCATAGCGCTCCAACTGGCCGACGGCGCACCGCTGTTCTTCGGGGCCACGGTCACATCGGTCGAGGGGGCCGACACCGGACGGCCGACCGTCCGCTACACGCACGAGGGCCGCGACGAGGTCCTGACCTGCGACTACGTGGTGGGCTGCGACGGATTCCACGGTGTCACCCGCGCCGCGATCCCCGCCGGGGCGCAACGCACCCACGAGCGCGTGTACCCGTACTCCTGGCTGGGCATCCTGGCCGACGTACCGCCGTCCTGCGATGAACTGATCTACGCCCACTCGCCGCGCGGTTTCGCCCTGCACAGCATGCGGTCGCCGGAGGTCAGCCGCCTGTACCTCCAGGTGCCCAACGGGACCGACCCCGCCGACTGGCCGGACGCGCGGATCTGGGACGAGCTCGACGCCCGCTTCGCCGTCGACGGGGACTGGACGCTGCGGCGCGGTCCGATCACGGCGAAGTCCGTTCTGCCGATGCGCAGTTCCGTCACCGAGCCCATGCGCCACGGCCGCGTCCTGCTGGCCGGCGACGCAGCCCACATCGTGCCGCCCACCGGGGCGAAGGGGCTCAACCTCGCGGCAGCCGACGTCGTCGTCCTCGCCCGCGCGCTGACGCGGCTGCACGCGACCGGCTCGTCCGATCTGCTGGACGCCTACTCGGACACCTGTCTGAGCAGGGTGTGGCGGGCCGAGCACTTCTCGTACTTCATGACCACCACACTCCACACCGACCCGGAGCAGAGCGGATTCGACACCCGGCTGCAGATCTCGCAGCTGGACAGGATCGCGGACTCGGCCCACGCCGCCGCAGAACTCGCGCAGAACTACGCCGGTCTGCCGCTCCCGTAGGGCCGACGCCGGCGGAGCTGCGGTGAGGCACGCAGCGATCGAATAGCAGCGCAACTGATCGCATTTCGGTACGAAACGACACGGCTCCGCCTCCGTCCGGTCGGGTGCGGCGGCGGCCGTGCACCACCCGGGCCGCGGTGTTCTACTGGCCCGCGCGGACAGGAAATCCGCCGCCACCGGTACGGGCGCCGGCGGAGCGCGGTCCGTGCGCGGCCGGGCGGTGGGAGCAGCCGACAGGACGGTGGGGTGACGGGGCCGTGAGGCTGGCCGGGAGAGACGTCGGCGGTCGGTACCGGAAGGAGACACGCCTCGCACGCGGTCGCGACGAGGTGTGGGTCGCGCACGACACGGTCCTCGACCGGAAGGTGACCCTGGCGCGGATACGGTTCCGTGACGGCGGTCTCCGGGAGGCCGGCGCCGTCCGTTCCCTGGCCCGGATCCGGCATCCGCACCTGGCCGCGCTGTACGACACCGCGGCCGTGCACCGGGACGAGGCCTGGGTGGCGATGGAGTACGTGCCGGGTGTCAGCCTCGCCGACCGGCCGCGGATGTCCCTGGGGGAGGCGGCCAGGATCGGTGCGGAGGTCGCCGGGGCACTGGCGGCCCTGCACCGCGAGGGCTGGGTCCACACCGGTGTCCGGCCGGGCAACATCGTGATCACGGCGGACGGTACCGCCCGGCTCACCGGACTCCACGCGGCGCACCGGGTCCGCGATCCCCTGGACGACTCGACCCTCACCGGCGACGTCCACCTGTCCAACCCGGGCTTCGGCGCCCCCGAGTCGCTCAGCGGCTACTGGCCCGAGGCCGCGTCCGATGTGTTCTCCGTCGGCGCGACGGTGTACACGCTGGTCACCGGGGTGCCGCTCTACCGCGACGAGGACGTCGAGGAGTTCCGCAGCGGCTGGATGGCGGAGCCGGGGGCCGTGTCGCTGCCGGAGGACGTCGGGCCCCTGCGACAGGTGCTGTCGGCCCTGCTCCAGCGCCACCCGGGACGCCGGCTGAGCGCGCTCGGGGCGCAGCGTCAACTCGCCGCCGCCGCCGAGCAGATCTGCGCGGACCCGACGGCGGACGCCGCGTCGCCCCCGGTCGTGCTGTACGACCCCCCGCCGCCTTCGCCGCCGAAGGAGTTGCACGAGGCAGCCCCCGCACCGCTGCCCGCGGCACCGCCGGCCGTTTCGTCCCCGCAGCCCCCGGGACCGCTCCCGCCACCCCGCCGGCCCCACCGGCTCGGCGCGGCACTCCTGACCCCGGCGGTGGCAGCCGCCGCCTTCGTGACCCTCGCGGTCACGCCGTGGACCCCGCTGAGCCACGGGTGGTGGCTCGTCCTGTGGGCTGTGCTCTGCGTCATCCTCACCCGGCCTCGTAACACGTCGCCGGCGCACGCGCAGTCCGTAACTCCGCGCCGCCGGCCGCGCGTTCCGGACGGCGCGCCGTCACGGCGGCGGGCGGTCCTGCTGGGGCTCCTGGATCTCTCGCCCGCTGACGTCACTCACCGGGCGGCCGGGCAGGCCGGCCCCTCGGTGGAGGAACTGCTCCGTCGCGCCTACGACGAACTCGGCCCGCCCCCGGGCTTCGCACACCCCGAGCCCGACCACACCGACGCGGGGTCCGACGGCCCGACACCTCTGGGAGACGTCTCGTGACCGCCCCCGCACCGGCCTCCGCCCCCGATCCGGGAGAGGTGAACGAGGCCGGCCACGGCTGGCAGGACCTGCCGCTGGCCGAACAGATCGCCCAGTGGGAACGCGTCGTGCCCGGCAGCGCCGAACGCATGCTCCGTCAGGTCGAGGCCGACTACGAACACCGCCGGTGGAGGGAGCGGACGGAACTGCGCTGCCGGGTGGCCGGCATGGTCCTCGGCGCCGGGGCCGTCACCGGAGTGCTGTGGGTCGCCAAGCACCTGATCGACGCGGGCGCGGCCACCGCGGGCGCCGGACTCCTCGGCAGCTCGGTCGCCGCGCTCGTCGGCCTGGTCCTGACACGACAGCGCCAAGCGGGCTGACGGGCTGGGAAGAGGGGCCAAGTGGCCCACCCGCACAGCCTCGAAGTGCCCCACGCAATGGAGCCGATTCCTGCGTAACGTCAGGGCCATGCCGAACCTACTGCCCCCGCCCGGACCTCAACGCACACTCTCACTGGCCCAGTTGAGCAACTCCGTCGGCGACGGCGCGTACTACGTCACCTCGGCCCTGTACTTCACCCATGTCGTCGGCCTCGCACCCGCCAGGATCGGTCTCGGACTCACGGTGGCCTGGGCCGTGGGCTCGGTCGTCGGGGTACCGCTCGGCCGCATCGCCGACCGCCGTGGCCCGCGGGGGACGGCGGTGCTGCTCGCCCTCACGACCGCTGTCGCCGTCGCCTCCTTCCTCGTCGTACGGGACTTCGCCCTGTTCCTCGCCGCCGCCTGCCTCTACGCCACCGCGCAGTCCGGCCTGGCCGCCGCCCGGCAGGCGCTGCTCTCCGGCCTGGTCGCCCGGGAGGAGCGCACCGGAGCCCTCGCCCATCTCCAGTCGACGCTCAACGCGGGCCTCGCGGTGGGCGCCGCGCTCGGCGGCCTCGCCCTGTCCGCCGGGACCACGGCGGCGTACCTCGCGGTGTTCGCCGTCGACGCCGTGAGCTTCCTGCTCTGCGCACTCGTCCTGCTGCGGCTGCCGGCCGTCGCCGCGGTGCCCGGGGAGCCGGGCGCGAAACTCGAAGTGCTGCGCGACCGGCCGTACGCCGTCGTCACGCTCCTCAACACGGTCCTGCTGCTGCGGATGCCGCTGCTCAGTCTCGGTCTGCCGCTGTGGATCACCGAACGGACCCAGGCTCCCGAGTGGCTGGTCTCCGCGCTCTTCGTGCTCAACACCGGGGCAGTGATGCTCTTCCAGGTCCGCACCGCCCGCTCCGTGACCGGCATCCCCACGGCCGCCCGCGCCCTGCGCCGCTCCGGCGCACTCATGCTCCTCACCTGTGCCGTCTTCGCCCTCTCGGCCGTCGACTCCCCCTGGGGCGCGGTCACCGCCCTGGCCGGCGGTTCCGTGCTCCTCGTCGCGGCGGAGATGCTCCACTCGGCGGGCTCCTGGCAGCTCGCCTTCGATCTGGCACCGGCGGGACGCATCGGCGAGTACCAGGGCTTCTTCGGTACGGGTGTCACCGTCGCGCGCACGCTGGGGCCCCTGCTGCTCACCGCGCTGCTGGTCGGGTGGGGCCCGGCGGGCTGGCTGCTGCTCGGCGGCGCGGTCCTCGCCGCTTCGTACGCGCTGGGTCCGGTGGCCCGGTGGGCGGCCGGAACACGCCGGGAGCCCGCGCCCGCGGCGGTTCCCGCTCAGGGCGTCTGAGCGGGAACCGCCGGGGTGCGACGCCGTCAGGGACGCGGCCGGTGCCCGAACCGCACCCCCTCCCACGGCGTCCCGGCCGGAAACGACTCCACGCGGCGCTGGCCGGCCGGACGGGCCGCCGCCCGCTCGATCTCCGGTTTGGTCCCCTCGACCCGCACCAGCCACTCCAGCAGTTCGGCGCGCAGGGTGTCGGCGACCTCCCGGTGCGAGTCCAGGCCGACGAGGTTGTCCAGCTCGTACGGGTCCGCCGCCAGGTCGTACAGCTCCGTCTCCGCGTAGCGGTCCGCGCCCCGGTCGTTCCAGGCATCCGCACCTGGCGCGTCCACCGCGTACTTCCAGCGGGAGGTACGGACCGCCCGCCCCACCCGGTCCTCGCTGATCTGGACGAATACGGAGCCGGGCCGGCCGGGATCGCGGCCCCCGCCGGTCAACGGCAGCAGGGAACGCCCCTGGACACCGTCCGGCACCGGGAGGCCGGCGGCGGCCAGCAGGGTGGGCATCAGGTCCACCGTGCCGACGGGCTGCCGGACGAGCCCGCCGCCGGTGAAGCCCGGCCCGGTGAGCGCGAGCGGCACCCGGACGGACGCCTCGTGGGCCGAGCGCTTGTACTCGCTGTTGCGGGTACGGAAGTGGGAGCCGTGATCCGCCGTCCAGGCCAGCACCGTGTTGTCCTCGGTCCCGATGCTCCGCAGGGCGTCGCGCAGCCGGCCCACCCCCTCGTCGACCCGCTTCAGCTGACCGAGGTAGCCGGCCAGGTGACGGTGCGCACCGCCCTGCGGGGCGCCGGGAGAGAGCGCGGCCAGGTCCGGCGGCAGCCAGGCTCCCTCGTAGCGCTCGCGGTAGCCCGCCGGGGCCGGGTAGTCGTCGGTCGGGTTCTGGTGGTGCGGCTCCAGCAGCGAGAGGAACAGCAGGTACGGGCGGTCGTGGTGGTCGGCCACGAACCGGATCGCCGCGTCGATCAGCGCGTCCGAACGGTATCCGGGCAGCCGGACGGCGGCCCCGTCCTCGTCGTACACCACCGTGCGGTAGGCGTCCGAGGTGAACTCGAGCCGGTCCGAGGCGAGCCACCGGTCGTAGCCGCCCCGGCGGCCGTGCTCCACCGGGCCGTCCGGCTGGTCCTCGCCCGCCAGGTGCCACTTGCCGATGTACCCGGTCGCATACCCGGCCGCCGCGAACTGCCCGGCCAGCGTGGGAATGTCGCGGGGGAGCGGCAGACCGTTGCGGAAGACGCCCGCAGCGGTCGGGTAGCGGCCGGTCTGCAGCGCCGAACGAGCCGGTGCGCAGACCGGGTTGGGAGTGATCGCCTGTTCGAACAGGGTGCCCTCGCGGGCGATCCGGTCGAACTCGGGAGTCACCCCCGCCGGATTCCCGTGCACACCGGCCGTGTCCCAGCGCTGCTGGTCGGTGAGGACCACGATCACCTGCGGGGGCGCCCCGGCGGGGGGCGCCACTGCGCCACCCGCCGGGAGCGGTGCCTCACCGTGCGGAACGGACTTCGTCATGCGCCGGCCGTCGCCGCTGCCTCGGCCGTCGAGGCGCCGGACGCGATCCCGAAGGACGGGTCGGGCACGGCCTCGGGGCTGATGAGCGTGGAGGTGCGGCCGTCCGTGCCGACGGGGACGTCGCCGTCGATGGTGACGCGCCGCAGCTTGCGCTCGTGGGTGTCGGAGTCGTCCACGCCGTAGTGCTGGGTGGCGCGGTTGTCCCAGATGGCGACGTCGCCCACCTGCCAGTCCCAGCGCACCGTGTTCTCCGGGCGCTCGATGTGGGACTGGAACAGATCGACGAGGGCGCGCGAGTCGCTCCCGGTCAGCCCGGCGATCCGCTGGACGAAGTTGCCGAGGAGCAGCACGCGTTCGCCGGTCTCGGGGTGGACGCGGACCACCGGGTGCTCGGTGAGGAACTTCGTCGACGTGAACACCTCGCGGTACTTCGCGAGCGCCTCCGGCAGGGCGTTGGGACGCAGGGCGACGTAGTCGTAGTCGTTGGAGTGGACGGCCCGCAGACTGTCGGCCAGGGTGCGCAGCTGCTCCGGCAGTTCGGCGTACGCGGCCGCGGTGTTGGACCACAGGGTGTTGCCGCCGTACGGCGGGATGACGACGGCGCGCAGGATGGAGAAGGCCGGGTAGGCGGGCACGAACGTGACATCGGTGTGCCACTGGTTGGCCCGGCCGCCGTGGTCCGAGTCGATGCCGAGCGAGTAGCGGCCGTCCGCGGACGGAACGGTGGGGTGCGCGACCGGGGTGCCGAGCAGCCGGCCGAACGCCTCGTGGCTGTCCTCGTCCAGGTGGTCCTGGCCGCGGAAGAAGACGACCTTGTTGGCCAGCAGCGCGGACCGGACGGCCGCGACGGTCTCGGGGGCGAGATCCGCGCCGAGGCGCACCCCGGAGATGACGGCGCCGATCCGGCCGCCGAGCTTCTGGACGGTCACGGTGGGAGCGGGGGCGGTGGTGGTGGAGGTCATGACGGGTTCCCTTCGAAGGACACGCTCCTCCGCCGGCCGTTCATGGCGTCCGGCCGACGGCGGAGTTGATTAATTCGGGAGCGGAAGTAATGAAGGCGTCGGACCGCCCACCACCGGACCTGGGCGGTCCGGGAGAGCGGTGGGGCGGCCGGAGCCGGATCAAGTGCGGCGCAGCCCGGGTGAGTCGGTGCGAGGAGCAGCCCGGTGCGTGCGGTGCGGGGGCCGCCGGGTCAGGCGGCGGTACAGGAGCCCGGACACGCGGGCTGCGGTGCGGTGCGGCCGGCGCGGGCGGGCCGCGCATCGGTAACGGCCGTCGCGAACATGTTCCGGAGACTTCCAGCGCCCCACGGTCGGCGTCAAGCGCCCCGGCCCGCCCCGCGGCGGGCCGGGCAGTGGTTCAATCGGCCCTTGCGCCGGGCCCGCACCCCCACCGGACAGGCGTCGCGAAACAGCTTCTGACCTGCGGGTTCACCTGCCGTGCCGGAGAGCCCGTATCCCCCGCCCCGCCACCGGGTCCCAGCCCGGAGGCGAATTCATGCCGCCGTAACGTTGCGACCGCGCCCGTGTCGCAGGACCGAAGGACGACCTCATGACAGCTGCCTCCCACGTCTTCCGGGCGACCGGTGACGGCCGGCGCGAGGCCAACGCCGCCACGGTGCTGCGCACCGTGCTCGACCACGGGCCCGTCGCCCGCCGTACGATCGCCGACCTCTCAGGGCTCAGCCCGGCCGCCGTCTCCCGCCAGTGCACGGACCTCGTCGGCCTCGGCCTGGTGCGCGAACTGCCCGATCCGGTGGCGGGCGGCGGAGTCGGCCGGCCGCAGATCCCCGTCGACCTGCACACCGGGGAGAGCGGCGGACCGGTGGCGGCCGGGGTCCACATCGGGGTGCCCGGATCGACGTTCGGTCTGCTGGACCTGCGCGGCCGGCTGCTCGCCCGGCGCTCGCTTCCGCACGAGGGCATCGCGCCGGGGGAACTGTCGCTCCGGATCGTCCAGGGGCTGCGCGCCTTCCTCGCCGACACGGGCCGGGGGCGGCGCCTGCTCGGAGTGGGCGCCGCCCTCGGAGGCTGGGTGGACCCGGGCACGGGGACGGCGGTGCGGCATGACGCGCTCGACTGGCAGCAGCGGCCGATCGCCGCCGAACTCGCCCGTGGCCTGGGCGGACTCGACGTACGGATCGACAACCACGCCCGGGCGGTGGCCCAGTCGGAGATCCTCTTCGGCCGCCCCGCCGCGCGCCGCAGCCTGGTCCACCTCTTCGTCGGCAACGTCGTCGACGCGGCCCTCGGCATCGCCGGAGTGGTCCACCAGGGGCCGGGGTCCGGAGCCGGTGACGTGGCCCATCTGCCGGTCCCGGACTCCACGGTCATCTGCCCGTGCGGACGGTCCGGCTGCCTGGAGGCGACCGCGTCCAACACCGCCGTCGCGCGGACCGCGGTGCGCCGCGGCATCGTGCCCGAGCCCGACGCGTTCCTCGTGGTGGACGCCGCGGCGGCCGGCGACCGGCGGGCCGACCGGCTGCTGCGCGAGCGCGCCCGCGCGGTCGGCCGGGCGATCGCCCTGCTCCTCGATGTCCTGAACCCGGACCTGGTCGTCGTCACCGAGCACTCCAGTCTGCTCAATCCCGACTACCTGGAGGAGATCCGGGGCGCGGCGGTGGACCTGTCCCACGTCTGCCACGACCCTGAACGCATCGTCAGTCCGCATGCCGGGACGGCCGTCCTCCCCGTCGCCGCGGGCACCATTCTGCTGAACCCGCTGTTCAGGAGCCCGCTCGCGGCATCCAGGAGCTGAGCATGCGACCCGGGCGGAAACGGGACACGTACCAGGATCCGGACAGACCGGGTTGACCGTCCGGCGAAGCCACTGTCATATTGCTCCCGTGAACCCGGACATGCGCCTCGTCTCCCGCAGGCACGTCGACCTCTGTCGGCAGGCCAGCGCGGTCTGTGCTGTCCGCGTCTGACCCGGACCGCCCCTTTCACCGGCCCGTCCCGGGTGTGCGCGGCACCTCACTGACACCGCACCGGCACCGCGGCGTTCCCGCCCGGAGCCGGTTCCCCGAGGTCCCGCACCGCGTCACGGCCTGAGCGCCGTCGCACTCCGCACACCGCCTCCGCCCGCACCGAACGGCCCACGCTCCCGCCGTCGGCGCTGATTCCGTACGTCCGCCAAGTGCCCCCGCGCGGTGCGTCCTTGATGCTGTGCGGCCCCTCGCCTCAATTTCTCCCGCTGCGGAACGAATCACGCGGCGGAACGCATGCACCGGCGCGTCCACTCCCTTCACCGTCCTCCACCGTCACAGGCAGGCTTCGATGACCGAGCTGTACCCCCTCACGCCCCCCGGGCCCTCCCGGCGCTCGACGCTGCGCGCCGCAGGAGGCGGCACCCTGCTTCTCGGACTGGGTCTGGCGGGCTGCCGCTCGGCGGTGTCGGACTCCTCGTCCGCACCGCAGGGCGCGAGCGCCGTACCCAGGCGGGGCGGTGTCCTCAACGTCGCCGTCAACAGCGACTTCACGCCCGCCCTGCTCTTCTCGCAGAGCGGGCAGTCCCTCCAGCACCGGCTGATCTACAACACCCTGACCCGTTACGACGACCGGCTCAGCCCGCAGCCCGAGCTGGCCCGCTCCTGGACGTACGCCAAGGACGGGCGAAGCATCACGCTCCGGCTGCGCGACGACGTGACCTTCCACAACGGCCGCGCGTTCACCGCCGACGACGTGATCTTCGCGGTGAAGAACCTTCAGAACCCGGTACGCGCAGCCCAGTTGCGCAGCACGGCCGCCACGGTCAGCGGATTCGAGAAGCGCGGCGACCACGAGCTGGTGCTGAAGCTGGCGCATCCGGTGAACAACCTCTTCGACCTCTTCGAGTTCATGATCATCGCGGACTCGGAGTCCGTCGAGGACGCCGTCACCGGGAAGAAGCTCATCGGCACCGGGCCGTTCCGGCTGAAGAAGTGGAGCCCCGGCTCCGGTCTGAGCCTGACCAGGAACGACAGCTACTGGCAGGCGGGACGCCCGTACCTCGACGGAGTCGAACTGCGGGTGATACCGCAGGCCGACGCGCTGATCTCGTCACTGCGCTCCGGCCAGTCCCAGCTCTCCTTCAACGTGCCGGGCAAGAGCCTCGGCGTCGTGAAGAGCGATCCGCACCTCACCATCAGCGACTACGACACGGGCGCGGGCGCCGTCTACCTCGGCGTCAACACCGCCATCGCCCCGCTGGACGACCGGACCGTCCGCCAGGCCCTCGCCTGGGCCGTCGACCGCGACCGGCTGCTCGCCCAGACCCTCGGCGGCTACGGCCTCGCCTCGGCCGCCCCCTGGCCCAAGTCCTCGCCCGCCTTCACCGAGGCGCACCGCACCCACTACTCCCACGACCCCGGCAAGGCCCGTGAGCTCCTGAAGTCCGCCGGGCACAGCAAGCTCGAACTGCCGCTGCTGCACCTGGCGCTGCCCAGCGAGACGGCCATCGCCGAATCCATCCAGTACGACCTCAAGCAGGTAGGCGTCCACGTCACGCTCCAGCCCACCGACCCGGCCACCGGCCAGAAGAAGCTCATCTCGCAGGGCATGCCGGCCCTGTGGACGATGGGGCACGGCTTCGCCCAGGTGCAGCCCTCGACCCTCGCCGTGAGCGCCTATCCGTTCAACGAGGCGAAGAACACCTCCAAGTACCGCTCCGCCGAGTACACCAAGGTCGTGCGCGCGGCCTGGACCGAACCCGAGACGAACGCGGCCGCGGCCAACGCGCAGCACGAGAAGATCTCCGCCATCCTGCTCGACGAGGCGTTCCTCATCGACCTCGTCGTCCGCGGACAGGTCCAGGTCGCCACCGACGGGCTGCACGGCGTCACGCTCAACAAGTTCTCGTACCTCAACCTCGACAACGCCTACCTGGTGTGACATGCGCAGCTACGTGATCCGCCGGCTGCCGTCGGCCCTCCTCGTCCTGCTCGCCGCCTCCTTCCTGATCTTCACCATCCTGCGGCTCGTCCCGGGGGACCCGGCCACCACCCTCGCCGGTCCCGACGCGGACGCGGCGACCGTCGCCGCCATCCGCGACCGGCTCGGCCTCGACGCACCCCTGCTCTCCCAGTACGCCCACTGGATCGGCTCGCTGCTCACGGGCGACCTCGGACCCTCGTACGCGATCGGCGGCCAGACCGCCGACCTGATCGGGGACGGCCTCGGCGCCACCACCGAACTCACCCTGGCCGCCCTCCTGTTCGTGATCGTCCTCGGTACGGCCTTCGGCGTGCTCGGGGCCACCTCCCGCAGCCGCTGGATCCGGACCGCGGTCCGGGTGACCACGACCGCCGCACTCGCCGTGCCGCCCTTCGTCAGCGGGGTCCTGCTCGTGCTGCTGTTCGCGGTGATCCTCGGAGTGCTGCCGCCGGGCGGCCGGGTCGCCTTCCTGACCGCGCCCGACCTCGCCGCGCAGTACCTGGTGCTCCCCGCGCTCTGCCTGGCCCTGCCCAGCGCCGCCGTCCTCGGCCGCTACCTCAAGGACGGCATCGAACGGGGCCTGGCCGAGGACTACATCCGCACCGCGACCGCCGCCGGAGTCGCCCCTCGCCGGCTGCTGTGGCGCCACGCCCTGCCGAACGCCCTCCCGCCCGTCGTCACCCTGCTCGGCATGCAGGTGGGCCATCTGCTCGGCGGAGCCGTACTCGTCGAGGCCATCTTCGCCTGGCCGGGACTCGGCCAGCTCGCCGAACAGGGCCTCCAGCGCCGGGACTACCCGGTCGTCCAGGACCTGCTGCTGCTCCTGGTCGCCGTCTTCGTCCTCGTCCAGCTGCTCACCGACCTCGTGTACGCCTGGCTCGACCCCCGGATCAGGTGGGAGTAACCCATGACCTCGACGACCGACCTCCTCGCCGCCGGCCCGCCCCCGCCGGCCTCCGGGCCACGCGGCCGGACCCGCGGCCGCCACCCCTACCGCAGCGCCCTGTCCACCGCCCGCGCCCGCACCGGCCTCGTCCTCGTCGGCGCCGTGATCCTCGCCGGGCTGCTCGCACCGCTCATCGCCGGACACGGCCCCACCGACCAGAGCGGCCAGAGCCTCGCCGCCCTCGGCACCCCGGGCCATCCGCTGGGCACGGACGACCTCGGCCGGGACCTGCTCAGCCGCGTCCTCCACGGAATCCGAGCCGACCTCGGCATCATCGCGGTCGCCGTGCCCCTCGGCGCCGTACTGGGCTGCCTGTTCGCCCTCGTCGCCGCCGCCCACCCGGTGGCCGACACCGTCGTCCAGCGCGTCTTCGACCTCCTGCTCGCCTTCCCCGGCCTGATCCTGGCGCTCGCCGTCACCGCGATCCTCGGCCCCGGACGCCTCCCCGTCGTGCTCGTCATCGCCCTCGCCGAGATCCCCGCGTTCGGACGGCTGCTGCGCGGCGGAATCCTCGTCCAGCGGGAGCGGGAGTACGTCACCGCCGCCCGGGTCGGCGGCAGTTCGGGCCGCCGGGTGCTCGTCCGGCACATCCTGCCCAACGCGGCCGACCCGCTCATCGTGCAGATCGCCGTCTCCCTGACCGTGGCCGTCTTCATCGAGGGCGCGATGAGCTTCCTCGGCGTCGGCGTACGCCCGCCGGAACCCACCCTCGGGGCCGTGCTCAGCCAGTCCATGCCCTACCTCGCCCAGGCCCCCAACTTCGCCGCGGGCCCCCTGATCACCGTGACCGCGCTCGTCCTCGGACTCTGGCTCATCGCCGAGGCGCTCAACCGGGAGATACGCCGATGACCGCCCAGGAGCTGCTGCAGGTCCGTGACCTCGGCGTCGAGTTCACCGCACCCGACGGTTCGGCGCTGCGCGCCGTCCGCGGTGTGTCGTTCACCCTGAACCGGGGCGAGACCCTGGCCGTCGTCGGCGAGTCCGGCTCCGGCAAGTCCACCACCGCGCTCGCCCTGAACCGGATGCTGCCCGGCACCGGCCGCATCACCACCGGCACGGTCCACCTGGACGGCCGGGACCTGGCCGCCGCCACCGGACAGGAACTGCGCGCGGTGCGCGGCGCCCGCATCGGCATGATCTTCCAGGACCCGATGACGGCCCTGAACCCGGTCCTGACGGCCGGCCGCCACATCGAGGAGGTGCTCCGCGCACACGGCGACCGCGACAGGGCCGCCCGCAGGGCCCGCGCCGTCGAACTCCTGGCCCGCGTCGGCATCCCCGAGCCGCACCGGCGCGCCGACGACCACCCGCACCAGTTCTCCGGCGGCCAGCGCCAGCGCATCCTCATCGCCATGGCCCTGGCCGGCGAACCCGACATCCTGCTCGCCGACGAACCGACCACCGCGCTGGACGCCACCGTCCAGGACCAGATCCTCACCCTGCTCGCCGACCTCAACCGGGAGACCGGCACCGCCCTGGTCCTCATCACCCACAACATGGGTGTCGTCGCCCGCGCCTGCGAACGCGTCCTGGTCATGTACGGCGGCACGGTCGTCGAGGACGGGCCCACCGCCGAGGTGCTGAGCCGCCCCCGCCACCCCTACACCGCGGGGCTCCTCGCCGCAGTGCCCCGCCTCTCCACCCCGTCCGGCACCCGGCTCACCGGCATCCCCGGCAGCCCGCCCGACCTCACCCTGCTCGGGGACGGCTGCGCCTTCGCCGACCGCTGCACGCTGGTCGAGGACCGCTGCCGCACCGCCGCACCACCGCTCACCCGCACGGCGGACGGGGTGCACGTCGCCTGCCTGCCCGCCGCCGCGCGGACCGAACCGCTGCCCGCCCCGGCCCCGCCGGCCCGCATCGACCGCCCGGCCCCCGGGCCCGTCGTCCTGGAGGCGGAGGGGCTGCGCAAGACCTACCGGCGGCGCGGTGTCCGGCGGCACGCGGTCCCCGCGCTCGACGGGGTGTCGCTGAGCCTGTCGGCGGGGGAGACCCTCGGCATCGTCGGTGAGTCCGGCTCCGGGAAGTCGACCCTGGCCCGGGTGCTGGCGCACGCCCACACCGCGGACGAGGGCAGCATCCGGCTGAACGGCGAGGACGTCACCCGGCCCTCGCGGCGCGCCCTGCACGCGGTGCGCCGCCAGGTCCAGATGGTGTTCCAGGACCCGTACGCCTCGCTCAACCCCCGGATGACGGTCGGCGAGATCGTCGCCGAACCGCTGATCGCCTTCGGCCTGGGCGACCGGGACGAACGCGAGGCACGGGTGGCCGAACTGCTGCGCCGGGCCGGCCTCGACCCGGCGGTCGCCGACCGGCATCCGCGCTCCTTCTCCGGCGGCCAGCGCCAGCGCATCGGCATCGCACGGGCACTGGCCCCCGAACCCTCCGTCCTCATCTGCGACGAACCCGTCTCCGCGCTCGACGTGTCGGTCCAGGCACAGATCGTCGGCCTGCTCACCGACCTCCAGCGCGACCTCGGGCTCGCGCTGGTCTTCATCGCCCACGACCTCGCCGTCGTCCGGCAGGTGAGCCACCGCATCGCGGTCATGCACCGGGGCCGGATCGTGGAGACCGGCAGCGCCGACGAGGTCTGCGAGAACCCCCGCGACCCGTACACCCGAGCCCTGCTGGCGGCGGCCCCGGAACCCGTACCCCCGGCCGCCCGTGCCGCGGTGGCACAGAAGACGGAAGCGCTCGCGTGAGCGCGTGCCGCACCCGGCGGCCACGACACCGCGGGCAACGACCCGGAGCGGTGCACCGACCCGCGGCGGACGGGCGCACGCGTCATCCCCGGCCGTTCCCACCCGTGCCGCGCCCCGGACCGCGACCGCTGCCGGCCCGTCTCCTCCCGCTCGTCCCGACGCCTCACGCTCGTCCCGACGCCTCACGACGGAGCCCCCAGCCGATGACCACGAGCACCCGCCGCGACCCGTACGAAGGCTTCCCGGGCCGGATCGGCCGTACCTTCGCCGAGTCCGAACCGGCCTGGCCCGCATCCCGCACCCCGGGCGGCCGGGCCCCCAACATCGTCGTCGTCCTCGTCGACGACATGGGCTACAGCGACATCGCCCCGTTCGGCTCCGAGATCGCCACCCCCACGCTCACCGCCCTGGCCGAGGACGGCGTACTCCTCAGCAACTACCACACCATGCCGCTGTGTTCACCGGCCCGGGCCGCCCTCCTCACCGGCCTCAACCCGCACCGCGTCGGCTACGCCATGGTCGCCAACTCCGACCCCGGCTTCCCCGGCTACGGCATGGAGATCGCCGACGACATCCCCACCCTCGCCGAACTCCTCCACGACTCCGGCTACGCCACCTACGCCGTCGGCAAATGGCACCTGGTCCGCGACTCGGCGTCCAACGCGGCCGACGACCGGGAGAACTGGCCCCTGCGCAAGGGCTTCGACCAGTACTACGGCGTCCTGGAGGGCCTCACCAGCCTCTTCCACCCGCACCAGCTCGTCCGCGACAACAGCCCGCTGGACATCGACGAGTTCGCGGACGACTACTACTACACCGACGACATCACCGACCAGGCGATCTCCATGGTGAAGTCGCTGCGCGCCCACGACCCCGACAAGCCGTTCTTCCTCTACCTGGCGCACAACGCCGTCCACGGCCCCCTCCAGGCCAAGGCCGAGGACATCGACCGCCACCGGGGGCGCTACGACGAGGGCTGGGACGTACTGCGCGAACGCCGCTTCGCCGCCCAGCTCGCCACCGGTCTCCTCCCGCCGGGCACCGGACTGCCCGACCGCAACAGCGAGGCCGGACTCGACGTGCCCGCGTGGGCGAGCCTCACGAAGGAGCAGCAGAAGCTCTACGCCCGCTACATGGAGGTGTACGCGGCGCTCGTCGACAACATCGACCAGAACCTGGGCCGCCTCACGGAGACCCTCGACGCCCTCGGTGAACTCGACAACACCATCATCGTCTTCACCTCCGACAACGGCGGTACCGGGGAGGGCGGCGCGGAGGGCACCCGCTCCTACTTCAGCCGCTTCGTCCACCATCCCGCGCTCCCCGGCGACTGGACCCCGGACGTCGACCGCGACCCGGAACTGATCGGCGGCCCGCGCAGTCTGGTGCACTACCCGCGCGGCTGGGGCATGGCCTCCAACACGCCCTTCCGGCTGTACAAGGGACACACCTACGCCGGCGGCGTCCGCGTGCCCTTCGTGCTGTCGTGGCCGAAGGGAGCCCGCGAAGGACAGCTCGCCCCCGGCCTGCGCACCCAGTACCAGTACGTCACCGACATCGCCCCCACCCTGCTGCGGCTCGCCGGACTGGAGCGGCCGGCCGCCCGGCGGGGCGTCACGCTCCAGGAGCCGGACGGCGTCGGTTTCGCCCCCGTGCTCGCCGACGCGGATCACGCCTCCACCCACCCCGAGCAGTACTGCGAGATGACCGGCAATCGCAGCTACTACCGCGACGGCCACAAGCTCGTCACCCTCCACCGGCCCGGCACGCCCTACGACGACTCCGAGTGGGCGCTGTACGACATCAGGACCGATCCGACCGAGATCCACGACCTGGCCGCCGAGCGGCCCGCCCTCGTCAAGGAACTGGCGGCCGCCTGGGAGGACGCCGCCCTGCGCAACGGGGTCTTCCCGCTGCCCGACCTCAGCGGAGCGCTCGCGCGCCGCAACCCGGCCGAACAGCGGCTCGCCCGGCCGCTGACCCTGCTGCCCGGCACACCGGAACTGGAGCGCTACCGCTCCTCCCGGCTGGTCGCGCTGCGCTCCTTCGAGATCGCCGTCGCGATCGACGAGACGGGGGAGGGCGTGCTCGTCTCGCACGGCGACCAGGGCGGCGGCTACGTCCTCTACGTCGAGGAGGGCCGGCTGCGCCTCGCGTACAACGAGTACGGCGTGCTCCACGAGACCGACGCCGGCCCCCTGGCGCCAGGCGGGCACGCGGTCGTGCTCGCGGCCACGGCCGAGCAGGGGCTGCGCTGGAGCTTCACCCTGAGCGTCGACGACGAGGTACGGGCCACTCCCCGTAGCGTGCACCAGCTCATCGGCATGGCCCCGTTCCAGGGCATCAGCATCGGGATCGACCGCAAGTCTCCGGTCTCCTGGCCGCTGTTCGAGCGCCACCGCTCCTTCCGCTACGGGGGCCGACTGCGGTCGGTGACCTACCGCCCAGGTCCGCCGGGGCCCGATTCGCCGGAGGCGGTGGCGGCCGCCCTCCGGGAGGCGGCCGCGGCGTTCGAGTGAGCGTGCGCCCGATTGGCGGCGGCCGACGGGCGGAGCTAACGTCGGGGGAGTGAACGATCGCGTTCACTGACGGTTCGAGTGCGAACGACGAGTCGCGTGCGAACGACGGCTCGACCGACGAGCAAACCCATGACGGGCTCCCAGGCGACACCCCGGCAGGCTGCCGAATCCCCGAAGAAGGGACGCGGCAGCGGGATCGCGCTTCTCGTCATCTGCTCGTGCCAGCTGATGGTGGTCCTCGACATCACCATCGTGAACATCGCGCTCCCGCACATCCAGACCTCGCTGGGCTTCTCGACCGAGAACCTGTCCTGGGTGATCAACGCCTACACGCTGACGTTCGGCGGGCTGCTCCTGCTCGGCGGCCGGCTGGGGGACATCCTCGGCCGCCGCCGCGTCTTCATGTTCGGTGTCGCCCTCTTCGTGCTCGCCTCGTTGCTCGGCGGGCTCTCCCAGGAATCGTGGCAACTGCTCGCCGCGCGGTCCCTCCAGGGAGTCGGCGGCGCGATCGCCTCGCCCACCGCCCTGTCGCTCATCACCACGACCTTCCGTGAAGGCCCCGAACGCAACAGGGCGTTCGGGGTGTTCGCGGCCGTGTCGGCAGGCGGCAGCGCCATCGGTCTGCTGGCGGGCGGCGTGCTGGTGGAGTGGCTCGACTGGCGGTGGATCTTCTTCGTCAACGTGCCCATCGGCCTGCTGATCGTGCTCGCCACCCGGCGCTACATCCGGGAGTCGGAACGGCATCCCGGACACTTCGACGTCGTCGGTGCCCTGACGGCGACCCTGGGCATGGTGTCCCTCGTCTACGGCTTCATCCGGGCCTCCGAGGAGGGCTGGAGCGACTCGCTGACCCTCGTCGCCTTCGCCGCGGCCGTGGTGCTGCTCGGCTCGTTCATCATGATCGAGAGCCGGTCCCGGCAGCCCATCACACCCCTGTGGATGTTCCGCGACCGCAACCGCTCCGGCACGTACGCGATGATGCTCTGCCTCGCCGCCGCGATGTTCGGGATGTTCTTCTTCCTGACGCTGTTCGTGCAGAACATCCTCGGCTTCAGCCCGCTCAGGACGGGTCTCGCCTTCCTGCCGGTCAGCGTCATCATCGCGATCGGCGCCGGTATCACCTCACAGCTGCTGCCCAAGCTGGGACCCAAGCCCTTCATGGTGACGGGTTCGCTCCTGGCGGCCGCGGGTCTGGCGTGGCTGACGCAGACCGATGTGCACAGCTCGTACCTGGGCAGCATCCTGGGACCGGTGCTGGTCTTCGGCCTCGGCATGGGGCTGCAGTTCGTGTCGCTGACGCTGATGGCCGTCTCGGGCGTGCAGCCGAAGGAGGCCGGCGCGGCGTCCGGCATCCTCAACACGACGCAACAGGTGGGCGGCTCGCTCGGTCTGTCCATCCTGGTCACCGTCTTCGGCACGGCCAGCCGCAACGAGGCCACCAGCCAGGCGCCGAAGTTCCTCGCCGACGCGACCCCGGCCCAGCTGGCGGAGTTCCGCAGGACCGGACAGCTTCCCGGGCAGTGGGGCGATCAGGTCCTGACGTCCGGCGTCTCCAGTGCGTTCGTCGTCGCCGCGGCCTTCGCCGTCGTCGCCGCCCTGGTCGCCCTGATCGTCATCCAGGTGCGCCCCTCTGACCTGGAACGCCTGCGCGGGGGCGCTGCGATGCCCGGGGCGGGTGCGGCGGACACGCCGGCGGAAGGGGCGGCCGCCGCCGATGTGCCGGACCCGGCGCCGCGGCGGCCCGGTCCGGACGGGATGGACCGTCCCGGCCCCGACCGGTAGCGCGCCCGCTCCGCGTACTCCTACGCCTTCGTCGTCGGCCCCGGCGTCCCGTCCTCACGGGACAGCCGGTGCGGCCACCACACCCGCGCGCCGATGTCGAGGAAGAGCGATGTCACGAGCACCGAGCGGACGACGAAGGTGTCCAGCAGGACGCCCAGGGCCACCGCGAACCCGATCTCGGCGAACACCACGACCGGGAGCGTGCCGAGCGCCGCGAAGGTGCCGGCGAGGACCAGTCCCGCCGAGGTGATGACCGCGCCGGTGGCCGCCAGGCCGGCGACGACACCCGTCCGGGTGCCGTGGAGGACCGCCTCCTCGCGGATCCTCGTCGACAGGAAGATGTTGTAGTCGATGCCGAGAGCCACCAGGAACACGAAGACGAACAGCGGGAAGTCCGTGGACTCGCCCGCGTAGTCGAAGACGTAGCGGAAGGCCAGGGCGCTGATACCGAGGGCGGCGGCGAACGAGAGCACCACGGTCGCGACCAGCAGGACGGGCGCCACCACCGCGCGCAGCAGCAGCCCCAGGATGATCAGCACCACCAGGAGGACCAGGGGGATGATCAGCAGGTTGTCGTGCCTGGTCGCGGTGTCCATGTCCAGCAGCGCCGCGGTGCTGCCGCCGACCTGGGCATCGGCGTCCGGCACCGCGTGCACCGCGTCGCGGACCCGTTCCACCGTGTCCTTGGCCGCGTCGCTGTCCGCCGGATCCGTCATCGTCGCTTCGAGGATGACCTGACCGTCCGCCTCGGGGCGGGCACCGGGCGGGGTGCCGACCGAACCGCGCACCACCCCCGGGGTCGTCGCCACCGCCGCCCGCACCGCGGTGGCGCGGCCGGCGTCGGCGATGATCACCAGCGGGTCGCCGCTGCCGCCGGGGAAGTACCGGTCCTGGACCTCCTGGCCGGTGATCGAGTCCGGTTTCCCGGTGAACGAGTCCGCGTTGCTGAGGCCGGAGGCGCGCAGCTGCGTCAGCCCCAGCGACAGGGCGGCGAGCACCAGCGCGGTGACGATCCAGATCGTGCGGGGGCGGCGCGAGAGCCGCTCGCCCATCCGGGCCCAGACCCCGTGCTCGGTCGGCTCGGTGGAACCGAAGTGCGGGACGACCGGCCAGAACACCCACCGGCCGAAGATCACCAGCAGGGCGGGCAGCAGGGTGAGCATGGCGACCAGGGCGACCGCCACACCGATCGCGGCCACCGGCCCGAGCCCCCGGGTCGAGTTCATCTCCGCGACCAGCAGCACCAGCATGCCGAGCACCACCGTGCCACTGCTCGCCAGCACGGCGGGACCGGCCCGGTGCAGCGCCCGGGCCATCGCCTCGTGCCGGTCCTCGTGGCGGCGCAGTTCCTCCCGGTAGCGGGCCACGAGCAGCAGGGCGTAGTCCGTGCCGGCACCGAACACCAGCACCGTGAGGATGCCCGCGCTCTGCCCGTTCACGGTCAGGCCCGCGTGCGCCGCCAGCAGATAGATGACCGCCTGGGCGCTGAACAGCGCGGCCACGACCGCGATCACGGGCAGCAGGAGCAGGGTGGGGCTCCGGTAGGTGATCAGGAGCATGATGATCACCACGGCCAGGGCGGCGAACAGGAGCGTCGAGTCGATTCCGGAGAACGCCTCCGCGGAGTCCGCCGTGACCCCGCCCGGACCGGTCACGTGGACGGCGAGACCGTCGCCGCCCTTCCCCACGATCTCCCTGATGTCGTCGACCGCGGGGCCGATCTGTTCCCAGCCCTCCTCGCCCATCGTGATGGGTACGAAGACCTGCGCCGCCGAGGGCGCGACCTTCTTGTCGTAGACGGGGCCGCGGGTCTGCGCGCCCCGCACGCCGTGCCCGCCGAGGGCGCGCAACTGCCGGGTGTCCTCGACGATCTCGGCGCGGTCCGCCACGGTCAGCCCGTCCTCGCGGGCGTACACGACGATGGCGGTGATGACCTCGGGCCGGAAGTTCTTCGAACTCTCCAGGACCTGGGTGGACTCCGCGCTGCTCGGCAGCCAGGAGGTGGCGTCGTTGTCCTGGGCGTCGGTGAGTTTCTGGGCGAGCGGCGCCGCGACGACGAAGACGATCAGCCACAACGCCACGACCAGCCATTTGGTGCGCCGGCCGCAGACCAGGGCGGCCACCCCCGGCCGTCGTCGCTGCTGCTGTACGTGCGGCATGCCACTCCCCGTACTTCGTCGTGAGTGACGTCGTCATCGAGGGGGACGGCGGGCGCCGGAGCGGCCCGCACAGCGCCGATACCGCAACGTCACCCGCTCCCAGGTTCCGTGCGGGTGACAGTAGGCGGCATGCCGCGGGGCGCCCCCACGACATGCCGCCGGGCCGCCGCCGGGGCCCGGTTGGGCTATCCCGGCGGGTGACCGGCGCCCGGCACTCGCTGCCGGGCGCCGTCGGTGCTCAGCCCTTGACCGTGAAACCGGCGCGCAGCAGTGCCGCGTCGCGCGACGACGGGCCGACGAGCAGTTCGAACGCGCCCGGCTCGACGATGCGCCGGCCCTCGGCGTCCACCAGCGTGCAGTCGGCGACCGGCAGTTCGATGGCGACCTCACGGGTCTCACCGGGGGCGAGCGCCACCTGGCGGTAGGCCTTGAGCTCCTTCTCCGCCCAGGTCACCGAGGTGACCGTGTCGCTGATGTACGTCTGCACGGTCTCCAGGACCGGACGGTCACCCGTGTTGCTGACGGTGACGCGCGCCCGCAGGGTGTCGCCCGCGCCCAGGACGTCGGTGAGCACCTCCAGGTCCGTGTACGCGACGGTCGTGTAGCTGAGGCCCTCGCCGAAGACGAACGCCGGACTCTGCGTCAGATCCGCGTACCGGGAGCCGTGCTGGCCGCGTACCTGGTTGTAGTACGTGGGCTGCTGCCCCGAGTGGCGTGCGAAGGAGATGGGCAGCCGCCCGGACGGCTCGATGAGACCGAGGGCGAGTTCGGCGACGGCCCGGCCGCCGAGCATGCCGGGGTTGAAGGCGTGCACGATCGCCGCCGCGCCGTGCGCGGACGGCGGCAGGACGAGCGGCTTGGAGCTGATGACGACGACCACGAGCGGCTTGCCCGTCGCGGCCAGCGCGTCGAGCAGCGCGACCTGACCGCCGATCAGCTCCAGGGTCGCCGTCGAGCGGCCCTCACCGATCAGCTCGATCCGGTCACCGACGACCGCGACCACGTAGTCGGCGGCCTCCGCCGCGGCGACGGCCTCGGCGATCAGGGTCTCGGACGGCTCCGCCGGGACGACGATCTCCGGCCGCGGCTGTCCGTCCGGGAAGAACGCGCCCTCGGGGTCGGGGCCCACGGTGAGGATGTCGGCCCCGCGCGCGTGGGAGACGGTCCAGCCGGCGGGCACGTGCTCCCGGAAGCCGTCCAGCACCGTACGGATCATGGCGCGCGGCTGGCCGTCCGGCAGCCAGTCCGCCTGGCCGGACGAGCCCGCCCAGTCGCCGAGCTGGGTCTGCGGGTCGTCGGCGTTGGGGCCGATGACGGCGACCGTACGCGGAGCGGAGTCCGCACCCGCGACCGCGCGGCCCTGCGGACCGGTCTCGAAACCGCCGGCCAGCGGCAGCGTGCCGTCGTTGGTGAGCAGCACCAGCGAGCGGCGCGCCGCTTCCAGGTTCAGCCCGGCATGGTCCGCGCTGCCGATGACGGCGGCCTGGCGCTCGCGGTCGGGGTGGCGCGGGTTCTCGAACAGGCCCAGTTCGAACTTGAGGGTGAGGATGCGCCGGACCGCGGCGTCGACCTCCGCCTCGCTCAGCGTGCCCGCGGCGACGGCCTCCTGCGCGCCGCCGAAGAAGGCCGGCGTCGTCATGACCATGTCGTTTCCGGCGCGGACCGCGGCGGCGGCCGCCTGCGTGTGGTCGGCGTACACATGCTGCTCCCACACCATGCGGCCGACGTTGTCCCAGTCGGTCACCAGGGTCCCGGTGTAGCCCCACTCGCCGCGGAGCACCTCGTTCAGCAGCCAGTTGTTGACCGTGACCGGCACCCCGTCCATGGACTGGTAGCCGAGCATGAACGTCCGGCAGCCCTCGCGGGCGACCCGCTCGAACGGGGGCAGGAACCACGAACGCAGCTTGCGCCGCGAGATGTCGGCCTCGCTGGCGTCGCGGCCGCCCTGGGTCTCCGAGTAGCCCGCGAAGTGCTTGGCGCACGCGAGGATCGCCGTCGGGTCGTCGAGCCCGTCGCCCTGGTAGCCGCGCACCATGGCCGAGGCGAGCTCACCGATGAGGAAGGGGTCCTCGCCGAACGTCTCGCTCACCCGGCCCCAGCGCAGGTCGCGGGTGATGCACAGGACCGGCGAGAACGTCCAGTGGACGCCGGTCGCGGCCACCTCGACGGCCGTGGCCCGGGCGATGCGCCGCACGAGCTCGGGGTCCCAGGACGCCGCCATGCCGAGCTGGGTGGGGTAGATCGTGGCCCCCTCCCAGAAGGAGTGGCCGTGGATGCAGTCCTCGGCGACGAGCAGCGGGATCCGAAGCCGGGTCTGCTCGGTGAGGGCGGCGGCCTCCAGGACCCGCTCGGGGGAGGCGTGCAGGATCGAGCCCGCGTACATCTCCTCGATGTGGGAGCGCACCCCGTCCTTGGCGTTCAACTGGAGCATCTGGCCGACCTTCTCGGGCAGCGTCATCCGGCCGACCAGGTCGGCGACGCGCTCCGGGACGGACAGGGCGGGGTCGAGATAGGGCAGGGAGGAGCCCACAGGAGTTCCTTTCACAGCGTCGGCGGGACGGCACGGCGCAACACGGCCGCTGGGATCCACCGTACGCTGAATCCCGACCGGGTGGTAAGTATGTGAGTATGCGACTGTACGCAGAAGAGCCGTTCGAGACGACCGGGGAGAGTGACGAGTGACGGGTGAGGCGCGGCGGGGCTATGCGAAGGGCCGCGCCAAGCGGGTGGAGATCCTCGACCAGGCCATGGCCCTGTTCGGTGAGGTCGGCTACCGGGGTGCGTCGTTGCGCGTGATCGCGACGCGCTGCGGCATCTCGCACCCGGGGCTGCTGCACCACTTCCCCACGAAGGGGTCACTGCTGCTCGCGGTCCTGGAACGCCGCGACGACGTGGACGGCGAGCTGTTCGCCGTCGGCGAGCCCACGGGCGTGGACTGCCTGCGCCGGCTGGTCGACCTCGCCGTGCTGAACGCCGAACGGCGGGGCATCGTCGAGCTGTTCTCCGTGGTCGCCGCCGAGGCCACCTCTGCCGAGCACCCGGCTCACGCCTATTTCGTGGAGCGGTACCGCGACCTGGTGCTGACGACCGCGGTCTCGTACACGGAAGCCCGCGGCGCGGGTGCCCTGCGGGACGGGATCGACCCCGACGAGGCGGCTCAGCAGCTGATCGCGATGATGGACGGACTCCAGACGCAGTGGCTCCTCAGCGACTGCACGACGGACATGGCCGGTGTGCTCCGCGCCCACCTGCAGGCGCAGTTGACCGTGCCGCTCTGAGCGGTGGCGGTGCGGCGGGAGTCACGCCGGGAGCCGGAACTCTGACCTCCGCTTGAGGAGGGCCCGATGCGGGCCGTCAGACCTCTTTACGGCCTTGTCATGTGCCGGTAACTTCCGAGCTGCAAGAGATTGCAGCAACATTCCGGCTGGATTTTCAGTCGGAACGCACCCCCATCGCTCGGACCTTGAGGCGCGTCAGGGTTTCCGGCGGGACGGCGCAGGTCCCCGATTCCTGCGCCCTGGACGCCTCGGCTCGCCGTCGCCGTGGCCCTTCCCTGGAGACACCGATGAAACGCACCCCTCACAGGCTGCTCAGACGCCCCCTGGCGGCAGCCACGGCCGCGGCCGCAGTGCTCGGACTGTTCACCGCACTGCCCGCCACCCCCGGTCTGAACGCGAAGCCCGTCGCCGCATCCGAGACGTCCACCACCGTCTTCTACTACACGAAGACGAAGAACTGGGCGGCGTACAAACTCCATTACGCACCGGACGGCGGGTCCTGGACCACGGTGCCCGGCGTCGCGATGGAGGCCGCCTGCACCGACTGGGTCAAGAAGACCGTTCCGCTCGGCACCGCGCAGGGACTGAAGGCGACCTTCAACAACGGATCCGGTGTCTGGGACAACAACGCCGGCAAGAACTACGACCTGGGCAGCGGCGACATCACCGTCAAGGACGGGGTCGTGGCCCACAGCGACCCGTGCGCGGACGGCACCGGCCCGGACCCGAGCCCGAGTCCCACCGACAGCGCCGCGAACACCGCATCGGTGTACTACTCGACCGCCACCGTCGGCTGGACCACCACCAACCTGCACTACCAGCCCGTAGGCGGTTCCTGGACCGCGGTGCCCGGCGTCGGGATGGAGCCCGCCTGCACCGGCTGGGTGAAGAAGACGGTCGACCTCGGCACCGCCGCCTCGATGCAGGCCGCGTTCAACAACGGCAACGGCGTCTGGGACAACAACAACGGCGGCAACTACACCCTCTCCACCGGCGTCAGCACCGTGAAGGACCGGGCCGTCGTCAAGGACGCCAAGGACCCGTGCGTCGCCGAGACACCCGACACCGAGGCGCCGACCGTGCCCACGGGCGTCACGGCCAAGGCCGACGGCATCGGCGTGGTCCTGACCTGGGAACCCTCCACCGACAACAAGAAGGTGACCAAGTACCAGGTCACCCGGACCGGAGGCACCAAGGGCAGCGTCGTCACCGACGTGAGCTCGACCGTGCTCTCCGAGTCGAACCTGGAGGAGAACACCGCCTACACCTACACCGTCAAGGCGGCCGACGCGGCGGGCAACACCTCCGGGGCCTCCGCGGCCGCGAAGGCCACCACGGGCGACAGGCCGCCGGCCGCCGCCCAGGGCAAGCCGCTGGGCACCGACCCGCGCAAGGACCCCATCTACTTCGTCCTGACCGCCCGCTTCAACGACGGCGACGCGAGCAACAACCGCGGCGGCAACCAGGACGTGAAGTCCGGCAACGCCGCCAACAACGACCCCATGTTCCGCGGCGACTTCAAGGGCCTGGTCAAGAAGCTCGACTACATCAAGGGGCTCGGCTTCTCCGCCATCTGGATCACCCCGGTCGTCCTGAACCGGTCCGACTACGACTACCACGGCTACCACGGCTACGACTTCTACAAGGTGGACCCCCGACTGGAGTCCGCCGGAGCCTCGTACCAGGACCTCATCAACGCCGCCCACGCCAAGGGCATCAAGATCTACCAGGACGTCGTCTACAACCACTCCTCGCGCTGGGGCGCCAAGGGCCTCTACACCCCGACCGTCTACGGGGTCCGTGACAGCCAGTGGAGCTGGTACTACGACGAGAAGAACGAAGGCTTCGAGTACGACGGCCTGACCGTCGATCCCAAGACCGGCAAGTCGTATTACAACGGCGACCTGTGGTCCACGGCCGAGCCCGCGGGCAACACCTGCGTCGACTGGGGCAAACCAACCCAGTACACCTCCCCGGAGGGCTACCGGATCTACAACTGCCAGTGGCCGAACCCGACCTCGGGCATGTTCCCGAAGGAGTACTACCACAACTGCTGGCTGGGCAACTGGGAGGGCGAGGACTCCCGCTCCTGCTGGCTGCACGACGACCTGGCCGACTTCAACACCGAGTCCGCTCCCGTGCAGAACTACCTGATCGGCGCGTACAACAAGTACATCGACATGGGCGTCGACGGCTTCCGCATCGACACGGCCGTCCACATCCCGCGCACCACCTGGAACCGCCGCTTCCTGCCCGCCATCCAGGAGCGCGTCACCCGGCAGTTCGGCGCCGGGGCCGCGAAGAACTTCCTGGTCTTCGGCGAGGTCGGCGCGTTCGTCAACGACAAGTGGAACCGCGCCTCGGTCAACCACTCCGCGCAGTTCTTCACCTGGAAGGAGCGCAAGGAGTACGACGCCGACGACACCAAGGCCGCCCTGGAGATGTACACCTACGAGGAGCAGCTCGGCACCGGATCACAGCCCACGTCCACCAACGCGTTCCTGGACGGGAACAGCTACCACACTCCGGACCACAGCCAGTTCTCCGGCATGAACATCATCGACATGCGCATGCACATGAACTTCGGTGACGCCCCGAACGCGTACAACAACGGCAAGGACTCCGACGACTCGACCAACGACGCCACGTACAACGTCGTCTACGTCGACAGCCACGACTACGGCCCCAACAAGAGCAGCGAGCGCTACGCGGGCGGCACCGACGCCTGGGCCGAGAACATGGCCCTGATGTGGACCTTCCGCGGCATCCCGACGCTCTACTACGGATCGGAGATCGAGTTCCAGGCCGGCAAGAAGATCGACTGCGGGCCGACCTGCCCGCTGGCCACCACCGGACGCGCCTACTACGGCGACCACCTCGCCGGCGACGTCACGGCCTCGGAGTTCTCCAAGGTCGACTCCGCCACCGGCGAGGTCGCCAACACGCTGTCCAAGCCCCTGGTCAAGCACGTCCAGCGGCTCAACGAGATCCGCCGTGCCGTGCCCGCCCTGCAGATGGGCCAGTACTCCACCGAGGGCATCACCGGCCAGATGGCGTACAAGCGCCGCTACACCAGCGGCACGACGGACAGCTTCGCCCTCGTCACTGTCACCGGCGGCGCCTCGTACACCGGCATCCCCAACGGCACGTACAAGGACGCCGTCACCGGTGACACGCAGGTCGTCACCGACGGAAAGCTCACCGTCGCCGCACCCGGCAAGGGCAACATGCGCGTCTACGTGCTGAACGGCCCGGGGAAGATCGGCACGGCCGGTCCGTATCTGAAGTAGCCCGGAAACAGCGGCACTTCAGCCGTGCGGCGCGTGCCCCGGCGGACCGGTCACTCCGGCCCGCCGGGGCACGCGCACACTCGGGTGCGGCTACGAGCCGCCGCCGTCCGCCGCCAGCAGGGCCTCGCGGCCGATCATGGCGGTGGAGCCGGGAGCCGTGCACGCGAAGGCACCCGCCACCGCGCCCAGCCGGGCGGAGCCGAGGGCGTCCCGGCCGTCGAGCCGCCCGTACAGGAAGCCGGTGACGAACGCGTCACCAGCGCCGTTGCTGTCCACGACCGGCGCCGGCGGCACGGTCGCCGGGACGTGGTGCGGGTCCCCGCCGCCGTCCCGGGTGAGGACGTAGGAGCCCTCCGCGCCGGCCGTGGCGACCACCGTCGAGGCACGGCCCTCGCGCAGGATCTCCCGCATCAGGGCGGGGGCGCGGTCGCCGGTCGTCGCCGCGCTGAAGAAGACCAGATCGGACCGGAGCGCGAACTCCCGCTGGTGGTCGGCCAGTCCGTCCCAGTCGTGCAGATCCGTCGAGACGGGGAGGCCGAGGGCCTCGATGTCGTCGTAGAGGAAGCGCGTGAAGTTCGTAATGGACAGATGCACATGGCGGGCGCGCCGCAGCCGGGGGAGGTAGAAGTCCTGCGGCATCCGCAGATCCGCCGGATCGCGGGCGTCGTAGAAGGACATCCGCCGCCCCGTCGCGTCCACCAGGTTCACCGCACGGCGGGTGCCCGCAGCCGAGATCAGGGGGTGGAACTCCACATCGCCCTCGGCCAGCCGCTCGCGCACCCGCGTGCCGGTCCAGTCGTCGCCGATGCAGTCGAGCAGCGCGACGTCCAGCCCCAGCGCGCGGGCACCGAGCGCCACGTTGCCGCCGGTCTGACCGGGCCACTCCTCGATCGGACCGACCATGACGGCGTCGGCGAGCGGAACCGGGAGGGAGTCGACGCGGACGATCGTGTCCACCCCGCTGCCGCCGACCACCAGGACGTCGTATTCGGATTGTTGTCGGGCCACTGTGCCGCCTCTCTGTACCCGCCGTGATCAAGTATGGCCGAACGCCCGTACACCCGTCCGTCCCGGCCGAGGGTCCGCCATGTGAACAGTGCCGTGGAGTGCGCGGACGTCCTCTAGGGTGGGCGGTGCAGCTGGTTCGCCCTGTCCGCCAGGCAGGCGCGTCGCAAGAGGGAACCCGGTGGGAATCCGGGACTGCCCCGCAGCGGTGAGCGGGAACGACCGCCGTCATACGCACTGGATCCGAAGGGTCCGGGAAGCGACGGCCAATAGGTGTCTGCCTCGGCAGACGTGCCCGCGAGTCCGAAGACCTGCCCGCTGCCCGCGTCCGAACCCCCGGAAGCGGAGATCTCGGTGACCTCGTGGGCGGGTCGGCGGCAGACAGCGGGCGGACGGCACCGAAACGGTGCGGTGAACCGCCCGGTCCGTCACACCTTCGCGCCCTCGTCCCGGTCCGGGATCCGCAGGAGACACGCTCGCGAAGGAGAGCTACGTGACATCCGAACCCACCACGGCGACGGCAGCGGCCACCGTGTACGGCTACCCCCGCCAGGGCCCCGACCGTGAACTGAAGAAGGCGGTCGAGGGCTACTGGAAGGGCCGCGTCACCGCCGACGCCCTGCGGGAGCAGGCCGCCGCACTGCGCCGGGCGAACTGGCGGGAACTCGCGGCCGCCGGCCTCGGTGAACTCCCCACCGGCGACTTCTCGCTCTACGACCACGTCCTGGACACCAGCGTGATGGTCGGCGCCGTCCCGGAGCGCCACCGGGCCGCCGTCGCCGCCGATCCGCTGGACGGGTACTTCGCGATGGCCCGCGGCAGCCGGGACGCAGCCCCGCTGGAGATGACCAAGTGGTTCGACACCAACTACCACTACCTGGTGCCCGAACTGGGCCCCGACACCGTGTTCACCGCCGACTCCGCCCGGCAGGTCGCCGAGTTCCGTGAGGCCGCGGACCTCGGTCTGACGGCACGTCCGGTCCTCGTCGGCCCGGTCACCTACCTGCTGCTGGCCAAGGCGGCCCCCGGCACCCCCGCGGACTTCGACCCGCTGTCCCTGCTGGACCGGCTGCTGCCCGTGTACGCCGAGGTGCTCGCCGACCTCCGGGCGGCAGGCGCCGGCTGGGTGCAGCTCGACGAGCCCGCCCTCGTACAGGACCGCACCCCCGCGGAACTGGACGCCGTCGCCCGCGCCTACCGGCTGCTCGGCGGGGCGGACGACCGCCCGAAGCTCCTGGTCGCCTCCTACTTCGGGCGGCTCGGCGAGGCCCTGCCCGTCCTGGCCCGCACCCCGGTCGAGGGACTCGCCCTCGACTTCACCGAGTCCGGCGCCGCCAACCTGGCCGACCTCGCCGCCGCGGGCGGGCTGCCCGGCAAGCGGCTGGTCGCCGGCATCGTCAGCGGCCGCAACATCTGGATCAACGACCTGGAGAAGTCCCTCGCCACGCTGGGAACCCTGCTCGGCCTCGCCGGCCGGGTCGATGTCTCCGCCTCCTGCTCCCTGCTGCACGTCCCCCTGGACGCCGCCGCCGAGCGCGGCACCGACCCGCAGATCCTCCGATGGCTCGCCTTCGCCCGCCAGAAGACCACCGAACTCGTCGTCCTCGCCCGCGGCCTCACCCACGGCACCGGCGCCATCGCCGCCGAACTCGCCGCGAACCGGGCGGCCCTGGCATCCCGCGCAGGGTCCGCGCTGACCCGCGACCCGGCCGTGCGGGCCCGCGCCGCGGCCGTCACCGACGCGCACGGCCGCCGCTCCCACCCCTATGCCGAACGGAGCCCGCTGCAACGCGCGCACCTGGGACTGCCCCCGCTGCCCACCACCACGATCGGCTCCTTCCCGCAGACGGACGAACTGCGCACCGCCCGGGCCGATCTGCGGGCCGGACGGCTCGACGGCCCCGGCTACGACAAGCGCATCGAGGCCGAGATCCGCGAGGTGATCGCCTTCCAGGAGGAGACCGGACTCGACGTCCTGGTGCACGGCGAGCCCGAACGCAACGACATGGTCCAGTACTTCGCCGAACAGCTCACCGGCTACCTCGCCACCCGGCACGGCTGGGTCCAGTCCTACGGCACCCGCTACGTCCGGCCGCCGGTGCTGGCCGGTGACATCTCACGGCCGGATCCGATGACCGTGCGCTGGACCTCGTACGCGCAGTCCCTGACCGCACGCCCCGTCAAGGGCATGCTCACCGGGCCGGTCACCATGCTCGCCTGGTCGTTCGTGCGCGACGACCAGCCGCTCGCCGAGACCGCCCGCCAGGTCGCCCTGGCCCTGCGCGACGAGGTGGCCGACCTGGAGGCGGGCGGCACCTCGGTCATCCAGGTCGACGAACCCGCCCTGCGCGAGACCCTGCCGCTGCGGTCCGCCGAGCACGCCGCCTACCTGGCGTGGGCCACCGAGGCGTTCCGCCTGACCACGGGCGGCGTGCGGCCCGAGACCCAGATCCACACCCACATGTGCTACGCCGAGTTCGGCGACATCATCCGCGCCATCGACGAACTCGACGCCGACGTCATCAGCCTGGAAGCCGCCCGCTCCCACATGGAGGTGGCCAGGGAACTCGCCGACCACGGCTACCCGCGCGAGGCGGGGCCCGGGGTCTACGACATCCACTCGCCCCGGGTGCCGAGCGCCGAGGAGGCGGCCGCCCTGCTGCGGACCGGCCTCGACGCACTGGGCACCGAGCGGCTGTGGGCCAACCCCGACTGCGGCCTCAAGACCCGGGGCTGGCCGGAGACCCGCGCCTCCCTGGTCAACCTCGTCGCGGCGGCCCGCACGGTCCGGGCCGAGTCGGCAGGCGACACCGCCTGACCGGCGCCGGGGCCGGAGCCGCCGCCATCCGGCGGTCTCCGGCCCCGGCCGGCCTTCTCTGCGCGCGGCCCCGACTTCCGCTGGCTATCGTCGGTCGGGGGCCATCGACCCGAACCGTGGAGGAGCCTCATGCTGCCGTTGCCCGAACCGCGCGACCTTCCGCCGCGCATCGCCACCGGCGCGTTCATCCTCAATTCCGGCCTGGGCAAGCTCAAGGCCGACGAAGCGACCGCCCAGGGCCTGCACGGGATGGCCTGTACGGCCTACCCGTTCCTGAAGAAGCTCGAGCCCGACCGGTTCACCCGGCTGCTCGCCTGGTCGGAGATCGCGGTCGGCAGCAGCCTGCTGGTCCCGTTCGTGCCGACCAGGCTCGCCGGACTCGCCCTCACCGGGTTCTCCGGCGGCCTGCTCGGCCTGTACCTGCGGGTGCCCGGCATGCGGGAACCCGGCAGCCTGCGCCCGAGCCAGGACGGCGTCCCGCTGGCCAAGGACTCCTCGATGTTCGGCATCGGTCTGGGCTTCCTCGGCGCGGGAACCCGCCGGGCGGCCACGGCGTCCCGGCACTGCCGCCGGCACCGCCGCTGCGGGCGCTGAACCACCCGGCGCCGGGCGGTGCCACGGAGTCCGTGGCACCGCCCGGAGTCAGTCGCGCACCCGGGCCACCAGCAGCGCCACGTCGTCATGGCCCTGGGGGTGCCGGAGCTCGCGCAGCAGCCGGTCGCAGCACTCCTCCAGCGAGGGGTCGGGATCGCGCAGCAGCCCGAGCAGGGTGTCCAGCCGGGCGTCGATGTCCTGGTCCCTGGTCTCCACCAGCCCGTCCGTGTACAGCACCAGCCGGTCCCCGGGGCCGAGCGCGACCGTGACGTCGCTGAACGGGACACCGCCCACCCCGAGCGGCGCCCCCGGCGGCAGTTCGAGCAGCCTCGGCGTGCCGCCGCGCGGGATCAGCACCGGCGGGAGATGACCGGCGGTCCCCACCCGGCACCGGCCCGCGGCCGGGTCGTACACGGCGTACACGCAGGTGGCGAACCACGGGTCCAGATCGACGGTGATCTCGTCGAGGTGCCCCAGCACCTCGGCGGGCCGCAGGCCGAGCCGGGACAGCGTCTGGGTGGCGGTGCGCAGCCGCCCCATCGTGGTGGCCGCGTTGATCCCGCTGCCCATCACATCGCCCACCACCAGCGCGGTCCGCCCGTGCCGCAGCCCGATCACGTCGAACCAGTCGCCGCCGACCTCGTAGCGCGAAGCGGCCGGCTGGTAGCGGGACGCCACCTCGAGACCCACCGGATCGTGGTGGTTGTGCGGCAGCATGCTGCGCTGGAGGGTGAGCGCCGTCTCCCGCTGCTGCCGGTACAGGCGCGCGTTGTCGATACTGACCGCCGCACGGGCGGCCAGCTCGGACGCCAGCAGCTCGTCGTCCTCGGTGAACGGCAGCGGATTGTCCGTACGGATCAGGTCGATCGCGCCCAGGACCTCGCCCCGCGCGATCAGCGGCACCGCCAGGTAGGAGTGCGCGCCCGCCTCCGCGAGCAGCGCCGCCGAGCGGCTGTCACGGGCGATGCGCGACAGTATCTCCGCGTCGAGAACCGGCTCACGGACCGGCCGGGCCGTGCGCACACAGCGGGTGATCAGCCGGTCGGTGCCGTACTGGGCGGCGTGCCCCGGTGGGTCCGCTGCCTCCACGACGGGGTTCGGCCGCGCGGCCACGAGGGCCAGGGCCTGGATGAGGATCGGCCCCTCGGTCACACCGGGGCGCCCCTTCAGGACACTGTCCAGCACATCGACCGCGGCCACGTCGGCGAGCTCCGGCACCGTGACCTCGGCGAGCTCCCGGGCCGTGAGCTCCAGGTCCAGGGTGGTGCCGATGCGCACCGAGGCGTCCGCGACCAGCGCCAGGTGGTGCCGGGCCCGCTCCGCCTCGGCCGCCGCCCGGTAGCGGTCGGTCACATCGATCAGCGACACCGCGATCCCCAGCACCCGGCCGCCGGAGTCGTCCAGCCGGTACAGCGACACCGACCAGGCACGGTCGGTCCCCGGATCGGCCGCGGTACGGCCCGCCACGTCGTGGGACACGTACGGCACACCGCTCCTGAGGACTTCGCGCATGGCCGCCACGAGGGCGCCGGACTCCAGGAACGGCAGTGCCTCGCCCACCCGGCGGCCCAGATGATCGGCGGCACTCAGCCCGTCCATACGCTCCAGCGCGGGATTGGCCGCCAGGTACCGCAGATCGTGTCCCAGGACCGCCAGGCCGATCGGGGACTGGTCGACCAGGCGCACGGACAGCGCGAGGTCGCGCTCGACCTGGCTCAGGGTCGCCCCGTCCGCCGCCAGCCCCAGCGCGAAGAAGTCACCGCGGTCGTCCTGGAGCCGCATGTTGCGGAACTCCAGCAGCCGGGCCGTGCCGTCCTTGTGGCGTACGGGAAAGACCCCCGCCCACGCCTCGCCGCTGCTCATCACCTCGGTGAACAGCGTCAGCACCAGCTGGAGGTGGTCCTCGTCCACCAGCAGCCGGGCGGCGAACCGGCCCAGCGCCTCCTGCGGCGAGTAACCGAGCAGCTGCTCCGCCTGCGGGCTCCACAGCACGATGCGGCCCCCGGTGTCCAGCACCATCGCCGCCACCCCGAGGACATCCAGCAGGCCGCCTTCGGGCGAGCGGCGCACACCCTCCGGCTGCGCCTCTCTCCAGCCGGTCCGCATGTCATCAGTGCCGCCCACGGACATCCTTCCCATGCCGTCACCGCGCCCGGACGCAGGCCCGCTGTCTCCCATGGTCGCCCCGGAGCCGCCGCCCCCGCAGCTTCGACGGCCGCGACGCGTGTGCCGCGGGGGGTTTCGGAAACGTCAGGGCGGTCACCCGCAGCGTACTGAGCCGAATGGACGCACACGACCGTCAGGAGAGTGAGATGCCCGTCGAGAACTGGCGTATGCACGCGGCATGCCGCGAAGAGGACCCCGACCTGTTCTTCCCCATCGGGAGCACCGGCCCCGCACTCGTGCAGACCGAGGACGCCAAGGCGGTGTGCCGAGGCTGCCCCGTAAGGGAACAGTGCCTGCGGTGGGCCCTGGAGAACGGCCAGGACGCCGGGGTGTGGGGCGGCCTGGGCGAGGACGAGCGGCGCGCACTGAAGCGCCGCTCGCGCAGGCGGGCCAAGGAGCAGAGTTGAGGGCCAGGCCGCCGTCACAGGGGGCCGTCCGCGCACCCGCTCGGTGATTTCCCGTTCCGCGGGTACACGTGAGGCATGGACACCACGACATGGATCGTCATCGCCGCGGTTCTCGTGCTGCTCACCATGGGCGTCGCAGCCGTCCTCCTGGTGCGGGTCCTGCGCGCCAGGAAGCTGCTGACCGACGCCGGAATCCCGCTGCACAACAAGGCGCTGCTCTGGGCGGCGGTGCTCTACACCGTGTCGCCCGTCGACCTGCTGCCCGACCCGGTCTACCTCGACGACATCGGCTTCCTGCTGCTCGCCCTGCGTTCCCTGCACTCCGCCGCGCGGGCGGCCGGAGTGGGGACGGGCAAGCGCGGCGAGCTGCCGGTGGAGTCCCGCGGCCTCGCGCCGTAAGGCAGCCGCGCACCGCCGGCACGTACCGCAGGCGGGGGAGTGACGTCCGGATTCCGGGCGTCCGTACGACCCCGCGGAATCGACCTCGTCACGCTCGTTGACACCGGAACGGGTACACGTCACTCTCCTGGGAGAGCGCTCTCCCATTCGTTACGGGACACCTGTCCCGCACTCTTCTGCCAGGAGAGAACGTGCACAGAGCTTGCGCAGCCCTGCCCCGAAGACCGCGTTCGGGCACGCTGTTGATCACCCTTCTCGCCCTTCTCGCGTCGTCGCTCGTGATGCTGACGGCGGCGCCTCCCGCCCGGGCCGCCGAGTCCCTGCTGTCGCAGGGGAAGACCGCCACGGACTCCTCCCACGAGGGGGCCGGGCTCGCCGCGTCGGCGGCCGTGGACGGAAATCTGACCGGCACCCGCTGGGCCAGCGAATGGCGCGACCCGCAGTGGATCCAGGTGGACCTTGGCGCCACCGCCGACCTCAGCAGGGTCGTCCTGACCTGGGAATCCGCCTACGGCAAGGCGTACGAGATCCAGGCCTCGGACAACGGATCCGACTGGCGCACCCTCAAGGCCGTGACCAACGGCGACGGCGGCACGGACGAACTGGCCGTCTCCGGCTCCGGGCGCTACGTCCGGATGTACGGCACCGCCCGCGCCGGCGGATACGGCTACTCCCTCTGGGAGTTCCAGGTCTACGGCTCCACCACCGGCACCCCGCCCGACCCCGGCGGCGCCGTCCGGGTCACCGGCTCGCAGGGCAACTGGCAGCTGACCGTCGGCGGGAAGCCGTACCAGGTCAAGGGACTGACCTGGGGGCCGTCCGTCGCCGACGCGGGGCGCTACCTGCCCGACCTGAAGTCGATGGGCGTGAACACCATCCGCACCTGGGGGACCGACGGTTCCTCGAAGCCGCTGCTGGACGAGGCCGCGGCCAACGGGATCCGGGTCGTCAGCGGCTTCTGGCTCCAGCCGGGCGGCGGTCCGGGCAGCGGAGGGTGTGTCAACTACCTGACCGACGACGCCTACAAGTCGTCCTCGCTCACCGAGTTCGCCAAGTGGGTCGACACCTACAAGAACCACCCGGGCGTCCTCATGTGGAACGTCGGCAACGAGTCGGTCCTCGGCCTCCAGAACTGCTACAGCGGTGACGAACTGGAGAAGCAGCGCAACGCCTACACCACCTTCGTCAACGACGTCGCGAAGAAGATCCACACCATCGACCCGAACCACCCGGTGACCTCGACCGACGCCTGGACGGGCGCCTGGCCGTACTACAAGCGCAACGCCCCCGACCTCGACCTTTACTCGGTCAACTCCTACGGCGACATCTGCGGGGTCCGCGGCGCCTGGGAGTCCGGCGGCTACAACAAGCCCTACATCATCACCGAGGGCGGCCCGGCCGGTGAGTGGGAGGTCCCCGACGACGCCAACGGCGTCCCGGACGAGCCCACCGACGTCCAGAAGGCCGAGGGGTACACCAAGGCCTGGAACTGCATCACCGCCCACCAGGGCGTCGCCCTCGGGGCCACGCTCTTCCACTACGGGACGGAGCACGACTTCGGCGGCGTCTGGTTCAACGTGGTGCCGGACGGCAAGAAGCGGCTCTCCTACTACGCGCTGAAGAAGGCGTACAAGGGCTCGACCGCCGGCGACAACACCCCGCCGGTCATCAGCAACATGACCGTGCAGAACGCCAACGGCGCACCCGCCGGACAGGAGTTCACCGTCCGTGCCGACGTCCGCGACCCGGACAACGACCCGCTGACGTACAAGATCTACCTGAGCGGGAACTACGCCACCGGCGACAAGGCCCTGGTCGAGGCCGCCTGGCGGTCCACCGGCAACGGCACCTTCGCGGTGAAGGCGCCGGAGCGGCTCGGGGTGTGGAAGGTCTACATCCAGGCCGAGGACGGACACGGCAACGCGGGCATCGAGACCAAGTCCGTGAAGGTCGTGGTGCCCCCGGTCTCCGGCACCAACCTGGCCGCCGGACGGCCGGCCACCGCCAGCTCCGCCCAGGCCGGCAGCACCGGCTGCCCCTGCACGGCCGCGATGGCGTTCGACGGCCGGATGGACACCCGCTGGGCCAGCGACTGGAGCGACCCCCAGTCGATCCAGGTCGACCTCGGTGAGCGGAAGTCCTTCCGCCACCTCCAGCTGGTGTGGGACCCGGCGTACGCCAAGGCGTACGAGGTACTGGTCTCGGACGACGGCAGCAACTGGCGCTCCGCGTACTCCACCACGAGCGGGAACGGTGACGCCGACGACATCGACGTCGCGCAGACCGCCCGCTATGTGAAGCTCAACCTGACCCAGCGCGGCACGGGTTGGGGCTACTCGCTCTGGGAGTTCGGCATCTACTCCTGATCTCCCCGCGGCGCCGGTGAGGGACCTTCCCCTCACCGGCGCCGCCCGTCGTGGGGCGTGTCGGTGACGGGGGCGGAGCGGGGGAGCGGGGATGGTGAGGACATGAATGTCGCAGACCTTTTGGTGGACGGATTCACCCGCGTCCGGGAGACGGTGCACTCGGCCCTGGAGGGCCTGGACCCCGACGACCTCCATGCCCGCATCGACGACGGCGCCAACTCGATCGCCTGGCTGGTGTGGCATCTCACCCGTGTCCAGGACGACCACATCGCCGACGCGGCCGGGATCCAGCAGATCTGGTTCACCCAGGACTGGACGGCCCGCTTCGACCTGCCCTTCGCCAAGGAGGCCACCGGCTACGGGCAGAGCAGCGCCGACGTGGCGGCCGTGCGGGTGGGCTCGCCGGAGCTGCTGATCGGCTACTACGACGCCGTGCACCTGCAGACGATCGGCTTCGTGCAGGGCCTCGACGGAAGGGCGCTTGACCGGGTCGTGGACGAGGCCTGGTCGCCGCCCGTCACCCTGGGCGTACGGCTGGTCAGCGTGCTGTCGGACGATCTTCAGCACGCCGGACAGGCGGCCTTCGTCCGCGGCTCGCTGGAACGCCGGTAGCCGCCGTCAGGAGGCGGGCGCGGCGAGCGCGCCGCGGGTACGGGCGTAGTGCCCGGGACCGGTCCCCACGACGCGCTTGAAGTGGCGCGTCAGATGGGACTGGTCGTAGAAGCCGACCGCGCTCGCCACGTCCGACGCCGGCATCCCCTGGAGCAGCAGCCGGCGGGCCAGGTCGACGCGGCGTCCCGTCACGTACTGGTGCGGTGCCATCCCGAACTCCCGGCTGAAGGCCCGCACCAGATGGGTGTGGTGGGCCTGCAGACGCAGCCCCGCCTCCTGGAGGGTGATCCCCGCCACGAACCGTTCGTCGAGGAGATCGCGCAGCCGGTGCGCGACCCTGCGGTCGTGCACGTGGCGCACGGGTTCCGCCCGGTTGCGCAGATGCTGTTCGAGCCGGTCGGAGACCAGGGCGAGCCGGCTCGCCGCCTCCAGTTCGTCGCCCGGTCCGGCGAGCGCGGCGTGGAGACGGTGGATCCGGCGCCGCAGGGCCGGATCGTCGACGACGGGCCGGTCGACGGCGGTGCCGACGAGCCCCTCGTCGACCTGGCCGACATCGAGGTACAGGACGCGCTTGCGGAAGCCCTCGGGGGTGGCTGCGCCGCCGTTGTGCGGAACGTGCGGGGGCAGCAGGGTCACCACATGGGTGAGCACACCGTGCTCGTGGCGGTCCAGGTCGTAGCGGACCATCCCCTCGTCGACGATGAGCAGGGTCCACGCGTCATGCGTGTGCATGGGGTAGGTGTGGTCGGTGAAGTGGGCGTGGAAGACCTCTTCGATTCCCGCCACGGCAGGCCGCCACGCGGTGATGTCCGGACGAGCAGCAGCCATGCCCCGATCGTACGCCCGGCCCCTCCGCGCCCCCGATGCCGAGGCCGGACGTGCAAAGTTCGTACAAGACGGAGCGGCGGGCGGTCCGGCAGGCTCGGTCGCATGACAGACGAACCAGTCCCCGTCCGCTTCGACACCAAGATCGCCGTACTGCTCCGGGACGACCTGGAGACCTGGCAGCGGCTCAATGTCACGGCCTTCCTGGTCAGTGGCGTCGGTACGGCCGTGCCCGAGGTGATCGGCGAGCCGTACGCCGACGCGGACGACACCCCGTACCTCCCGATGTTCCGCCAGCCCGTTCTCGTCTTCGAGGGGTCGAAGGAGCTGCTGACGACCGCCCACACGCGGGCGGTCGGCCGGGGTGTGACCCTGTCGGTGTTCACCTCCGACCTCTTCGCGACGGGCAACGACCGGGACAACCGGGCCGCGGTCCGCGCCGTCCACCGTGACGCGCTGGACCTGGTCGGACTCGCCGTGCACGGGCCGCGCAACGCGGTGGACAAGATCCTCAAGGGCGCGTCGATGCATCCCTGACCACGCCCGCCGCGTGCGGGGGCGGGTGCGCGGCCGGCCGGGGCCGGCCGCGCGGGGCGTCACAGGGTGCGTGCGGTGAAGTACGGCAGCAGGGCGAGGAGGTCCGCCAGCGGGTCCGGGGCCAGCGTCACGCTCTCCAGACAGGCCCGGGCACGCTCCAGATTCCGGTCCGCCTCGGCCACGGCGGCCGCGCGTCCGCCGGCCTCCTCCGTCAGGCCGACCGCCTGCCGTGCGGCGCGGTCGTCCAGGGGTTCGCCGGACCGCAGCAGCGCACCGAGCCGCTGGGCGGCGGGACCGCCGGCGGTGAGGGCGGCGAGCACCGGATACGTCTTCTTGCCCCGCCGCAGATCGCTGTGGACCGGCTTGCCGGTGACCGCCGGATCGCCCCATATGCCGAGCACGTCGTCCACCGCCTGGAACGCCACCCCCAGATGGCGCCCGGCCGCGGTGAGGGCATCGGTCTCCGTGCGCCCGGCGCCGCCGAGCACGGCGCCCAGACCGGCGGCACAGCCCAGCAGCGCGCCCGTCTTGTGCTCGGCCATCAGCCGGTACTCCTGCGGCCGCACGGCGTCGGGCCCGGTCCACGGGCGCGACTCGAAGAGCAGGTCGTCGGCCTGGCCGCGGACCAGGTCGCCGAGGGCCCCCGACAGCAGCCGGACCGCAGGCGCGCAGCTGCCCCCGGGAGCCGCGGCCAGGGTCTGCACGGCCAGGGCGAAGAGCGCGTCACCCGCGAGGACCGCGGGCCCGGTCCCGTACGCCTTCCAGGCGGTGGCCCGCTGCCGGCGGGTCTCGTCGCCGTCCATGATGTCGTCGTGGAGGAGCGAGAACGTGTGGATCAGCTCGACGGCCACCGCGCCGGGGACCGCGCTTCCCGCCTGCGCGCCGACGGCCTCCGCCCCGAGCACCGCCAGTGCCTGCCGCACCCCCTTGCCCTGCGCACCGGGGACGGCACGGCCGTCGGGCCCGTCCCAGCCGAGGGAGTACGCGGTGATCTCCGCATGCCACGGATGCAGCGTCGCCACGGCCCGGCCGAGGGCCGGCCGGACCAGATCGCGGCAGCGGGCGAGGACGGCGGGCGCCTCGGTCCGCTCGGCCAGGGGAGGCGTCATCGGCTGCCGCCCGCCGTGGCTTCGGCGGTGGAAGCGGCCGGTGTGACGCCGAGCTCCGCGTACGCCTTGTCGACCATGTCGAGGGCGTTGAGCAGCCCGATCCGGTCCAGCGTGCCGCGCAGCACGTCCAGCTCCGCGGCGGTCTCCGCACGGTCGCGGCCGAGCCTGGCCAGGGACTTCACCAGCCCGAGCCGGGCCAGCGCCTCGCCCCGGGGCTCCGTCATCTCACGGAACTCCGCCAGCGCCTGCTCGTAGACCTCGCGGGCCTCCTCGTACCGCCCGGCGCGGTAGAACACGTTGGCGCGCATCTTGTGGTTGTAGGCGAGGGCGCTCGACAGCTTCATCGCCCGACAGGTGAGTTCGGCCTCGGACAGCAGGGCGAGCGCGCGCTCCGGGTCGTTGTCGCGTACGGAGATGATGTCGGCCATGCCGCGCAGCGCCCAGGCCCGTCCGCGCCGGTCGTCCGCGTCACCGGCGAGCTGAGCCGCCTCCTCGAACATCTCCAGGGCGGTGTCGAAGGAGCCGGTGTTGCGGTGGATCTGGGCGATGCCCTCCAGGGCCCAGACGGTGTGGCGGGCCTCGCCGCGGGCGCGCGCCTCGGCGAGCAGCTGCTCGTGGAGCGCGGCGACGGTCCGGTAGTCGCCCTGGATGCGGCCGGTCTCCGCGAGGCCGGCGAGGGAGTAGCCGCGCGCCACCACGTCGCCGCCCGCCTTCCCCAGGTCCGCCGCCAGCCGCAACAGGCGGAAGGCGAGCCGCAGTTCGCCCCGCTGCCGGGCGAGTGTCCCGCCGCTCCACAGTGCCCAGGCCCTGGCTCCCGTGTCGTCGGCGGACCGGGCCGCCCGGTAGCTGGCCTTCCACGCCCGGTCGGCGTCCTGGACGTTGCCCAGCCGGCGGTGCGCCTCGGCCACCGCGAGGCCGGTGCGGGCGACTTCCTGCGGGGAGCCGGAGAGCTCGGCTTCCCGCAGGTGGCGTTGTCCCTCGGCCAGTACGTCCGTGAGGGAGGCGTTCACGGACATCTTGGTGAGGGCGCCCTGGTACTCGGGCGCCAGTGCTTTGCTGTGCATGGGAGCCTTTCGCGCGCGAACAGGGCGTCCCGACTGCATCTATACGCTCCATGTATACATCTGGCGTATAGATGCACGGTAGTCGGACCCGTGCGCTCGTGGGGGGTCGGTCGAGGTCGGTCGTGTGCGGCGTGCCGCCTTGTTGTGGATCAAGACGACAGAAGCGTGCGCAGGGTTGCTTCGCGTGACGGGAAACCCCACGGGCATCCCTTCGGACCGCCGGGGCGCCGATGGCCGGCGGTCCGCCCGCGGGTCAGCCGGGCCGCTCCGTGAGATGGCCGGTGAACCACTCCAGGGCCAGGCCGGCGACCTGGTCGAGCGCGCCCGGCTCCTCGAAGAGGTGGGTCGCCCCGGCGACGACGTCGAGCCGGTTCTCGCAGCGCAGCCCGGCCTGGGCCTCCCGGTTCAGCTCCAGCACGCGGGTGTCGTGGCCGCCCACGATCAGCAGCGTCGGGGCCCGTACGTCGCCGAGACGGTCCCCGGCGAGGTCGGGGCGGCCGCCGCGTGAGACGACCGCGCCGATCCCCGTCCCTCGTTCCGTCCCGGTGGACGCCGCGGCCCGCAGCGCGGCGGCGGCTCCGGTGCTCGCCCCGAACACGCCGACGGCGACCGGTGCGCGGCGCTGCACCCACCCGGTGGCTCCGGCCAGCCGCCCGGCCAGGGTGGGGATGTCGAAGACGTTGGCGCGGTCGGCCTCCTCGGCGGGGGTGAGCAGGTCGAACAGCAGCGTGCCGAGGCCGGCCCGGTTCAGGGTGGCGGCCACCGCGCGGTTGCGCGGGCTGTGCCGGCTGCTCCCGGAGCCGTGGGCGAACACGACGAGCGCTCCGGTGTCCCCGCTCTCGGTGAGCTCGCCCGGCAGGACCACACCGCCCGCGTCCACCTCCACCTCGACGGTGGCAGAGGGGTGCACCGGCGGCGCGGCCCGGCCCAGCAGCGCGACGACCTCCTCGTCCGGTGTCTGGCCGAAGTCGCGGTACCACTCGCCCACCGCCGAGAAGCCGAACGGCGTCGACAGGCAGACCAGTTCGTCCACCGAGTCCCGCAGCCGTTCGGCGGCATCCGGCGGCGCCACCGGTACGGCCAGCACGACGCGCGCCGCGCCCTGCGCGCGAGCCACCTCGCACGCGGCCCGGGCGGTCGCACCGGTCGCGATCCCGTCGTCGACGACGATCACCGTGCGGCCCGTCAGGGGGATGCGGGGCCGGTCGCCGCGGAACGCCCTTGCCCGGCGCGTCAGTTCCGCCTCCTCCGCGCGCTCGACCGCTGCCGCTGCCGCCTCCGACACCCGGCCGCGGCGCATGATGTCCTCGCTGATGACCCGTACGCCGCCCTCGCCGATGGCGCCGAAGCCCAGCTCCGGGTGGTGCGGGACGCCGAGCTTGCGGACGACGATCACATCGAGCGCGGCGCCGAGTCCGCGGGCCACCCGGAAGGCCACCGGCACACCGCCGCGCGGCAGACCCAGTACGACGGGGTCGCTCGCGGCCAGCGGGCGAAGGGCCTCGGCAAGCCGTTCCCCCGCATCGGCGCGGTCGGCGAACAGCACAGGGATTCACCCCGGATCAGGCGAGCACGGGCGGCCGCCCGGCCGCCTACTCCGAATCAACACCGTGCCGGGGCGACCCGCAACCGGCGAGCACCCTCCGGCCGGAGCGAACCGAACCGGCCGCGGCGGGACGGGGGCGAATCCGCAGACCGGAGTCGCCTCGCGGCGCAGGCCGGCGCCCCGCATGCCGGGATGAATTCCGCACCGCTAGATGACAATGAAAACGATTGTCGATAACGTGTGCCGTGCCGGGTGGGCGGCCCCCGGGTGGGTGCCGCCGCCTGCCCGGGTCCTGAACTGCACAGCGAAGAGGGGTAGTCGTGGCACATCTGCTGATGGTCGAGAGCTGGGTCGGATCGATGAGCAGACTGCTGCCACGGGCGATCCGCGAAGGCGGACACACGTTCACCTTCCTCACCCGCGATCTGCACCACTACCTGCGCGCCGCCCCCGAGGGCGCCGCACACCCGCTGCTCTCGGCCCGGCACGTGCTGACGGCCGACACCAACGACTCCGGGACGCTGCTGCCGTTCGCCGAACGGGCCCACGCATCCCTGGAGTTCGACGGCGTCATCACGTCCTGCGACTACTACCTGCCGGCGGCCGCCGGGATCGCCGCCCGGCTGGGTCTTCCCGGCCCCGCCCCGGCCGCCGTGCGGAACGCCTGCCGGAAGGACGCCACCCGGCGGGTGCTCGCCGAAGCGGGGGTGCCGGGACCGCGGTTCGCGGTGTGCCGCGACCCGGCGGAGGCGCTGCGGGCCGCGCGGGACATCGGACTGCCGCTCGTCCTCAAACCCGTCGACCTGTGCGCCGGGATGTTCGTGCGGCGCATCGACGACGAGACCGGCCTCACCGAGGCGTACCGCGCACTCGCCGACTTCCCGGTCAACGCCCGCGGGCAGCGACGCGACCCCGCCGTACTCCTGGAGGAGTTCCTCCACGGCCCCGAAGTCAGCGTCGAGACCGTGACGTCCGGCGGACGCACCCAGGTGGTCGGGGTGACGGACAAGAGCATCGGCGGAGCACCCGCCTTCGTGGAGACCGGCCACATGTTCCCCGCCCCGCTCACCGGGCCGGACGACCGCGCGGCCCGGGAGACCGCCGTGGCTGCGGTCGAGGCGCTCGGCCTGGATGCCGTCGTGGCGCACACCGAGATCAAGCTGACCCCCGAGGGCCCGCGCGTGGTGGAGGTCAACCCCCGCCCGGCCGGCAACCGCATCACCGAACTGGTCCGCCATGTGACCGGCATCGACATCACCGCCGCCTGCGTGAACGTGGCGCTCGGCCGCGAACCGGACCTGCGCCCCCGCGCCACCGGACTGCACAGCGCGGCCATCGGCTTCCTGGTGCCGGGAACCGGGGGAGTGCTGGACCGGATCGAAGGCGACGACGAGGTGGGCGCGGCGCCCGGAGTGCTGGAGCTCAGCCTCGCGGCACCCGGCACCCGGGTCGGCGCCACGGGCAGCAACAACGACTACCTGGGCCATGTCATGGCCGGCGACGCCGACGGCCCGGGCGCCCGGGACCGCGTCGAGTCGCTCATCGCCCGGCTGCGCCCCAGGGTGGCGGCCCGATGACCGCGGCCGCCGCCACCGTGCCCGCCGCGGCCTCCTACGAGGACCTCGTCGCCGGAGTCCTGGCCGGCCGCTACGGGCCCGACCCGCGGAGCAGGCGCATCGCCATGGCCTTCACCACCCGCCAGTCCGTACGCCACGCCGGGCGTGGCAGCGGCTACCGCAACGAGGTGCTGAGCCTGCGCCTCGACGCGGCCGTCGGCTCCTGTGCCGTCGAGCCGGGCGAACTGCCCGCCGGCGTCGTCGACGACTGTGTCGGCGCCGATGTCGCCACGCTGCTCGGCCACGAGCTGGGCCCGGTGCGGGCCGCCGCCCTCGACACGTATCTCCTGCACACCCGGCCGCACGGCCCCGGGAGCGGTGCCCGGCCGTGGCCGCTGCCGGCCGGCAGCTCGCTGGAGAAGTCCCGGGCCCGGGCACGCGCCGTCGTCGGGCTGCTCGGCACCCCGCCGGGCGGCACCGTCCTCGTCGTCGGCGTCGTCAACTCCCTTCTGGAGGCGCTGCGTGAGCGCGGGCTCGGCTACGTGCCGTGCGATCTCAAGGGCGGCACGACCGAATGGGGCGAGCCGGTGCGGACCCGGGTGCCGGCCGGACCGGAGGACTGCGACGCGATCCTCGCCTCCGGAATGACCCTCGGCAACGGCACCTTCGAGCCGCTGCGGGAACACGCCCTGCGGCACGGCAAACCCCTGGTCGTCTTCGCCCAGACCGGCAGCGCGGTGCTGCCCCGGCTCATCGGCGCCGGAGTCACCGCGGTGTCCGCCGAGCCCTACCCGTTCTTCTGGCTCGACGGCGGCCCCGGAACCATCCACCTGTACGGAGGCACCCCGTGACCACCGCACTGCTGCGCCCCGCCGGCAACCGCGAGCTCCTCGGGCTCGTCGGCCGCACCCCGCTCGCCCGCATCACCGCCGACCTGCCCTGCCCGCACCCCGGCTTCTGGGCCAAGCTCGAAGGCTTCGCCGTGGGCGGCATGAAGGCGCGCGCCGCCGTGTCGATGCTGCAGGGAGCCGAGCGGCGCGGCGAACTGCGCCCCGGCGCACCGGTGGTGGAGTCCACCTCCGGCACCCTCGGCATCGGACTCGCCTTCGCGGGCCAGGCACTCGGCCACCCGGTCGTGCTGGTCGGCGACAGCGAACTCGAACCGTCGATGCGCCGGCTCCTGCACGCACACGGAGCCCGGCTGGAACTCGTCGACCGGCCCGCCCCCGAGGGCGGCTGGCAGGCGGCCCGGCTGGCCAGGCTCCGGGAACTGCTCGCCGGACTGCCCGGTGCCTACTGGCCCGACCAGTACAACAACCCCGACAACACCGCCGGTTACGCCTCGCTCGCCGCCGAGATCACCGGCCGCCTCGACCACGTGGACATCCTCGTGTGCAGCGTAGGAACGGGCGGGCACAGCGCCGGAGTCGCCGGTCCGCTCCGCGGGCGCTGGCCCGGACTGCGGCTGATCGGTGTCGACGCCACCGGCTCGACGATCTTCGGACAGCCCGCAAGGCCCCGCCTGATGCGCGGACTCGGCAGCAGCATCCGTCCGCGCAACGTGGCGCACGACCAGTTCGACGAGGTCCACTGGGTCGGGCCCGCCGAGGCCGCCGACAGCTGCCGGCGGCTGGCCAGGGACAACTTCGTCAGCGGCGGCTGGAGCACCGGAGCCGTCGCGCTCGTCGCGGCCTGGGCCGCCCGAGTCCACCCGGGTGCGGTCGTCGCGACGGTCTTCCCGGACGGACCGCACCGCTACCTCGGCAGCATCTTCAATGACGGGTTCAACGCCCGGCACGGACTGGTCCCGGAGACGGCGGCGGTCAGACCGGTGGAGATCCGCCATCCGCAGGCCGTGGAGGCGACCGGCTGGACCCGCTGTCGCACGGTCACCGGCCGGCGCGAGGACCTACGGCCGCCGCGACTGCCGGTCAGCCGTGCGCCCGCGGGCGCCGCGACGACCCGTGCGCCCGCGGGAAACACGCTGCCGCACACCCGCCCGTACACCGTCCGCCTGCCCTACGCACCGGAGGAGTCCCGATGAAGGCGACCCGGCGCACCGTCGGACTGCGGCTCGCCGAGCCGCTGCGGATCTCCCGGTCCACCACGACGGCCCGGGACGCCGTCCGCCTGTCCATCGAGCACGAGGGTGCGCACGGCCACGGCGAGACCGTCACCAGCGTGTACTACGGCCTCGACACCGCCACCGTGACCCACTGGCTGGACCGGTGCGCCCGCGCACTCACCAGGTTCCCCGACCCGGAGACGGCTCTGGCCGCCCTGTCCGCGCATGCGTCCGGCGACCCCGGCGGTGACGGCGGGCCGCTGGGATCCGGTACGCCGCCGGCCGTCACCGCCGCCGTGGAGTCGGCGCTGCTCGATCTCGTCGGCAAGCGTGCCGGACTGCCCGCGTACCGCCTCATCGGCACGGCCTCGGCACCCGCCGCCGCCACGGCCCGCACCATCGGGATCACTTCGCCCCGCCGCGCCGGCGCCCTCGCAGCCCGGCTGGCGGACGACGGGTTCACCGTCATCAAGCTCAAGGTCGGCTCGGCCGACCCGGAGGACGACGTCGCCCGCGTACGTGCCGTGCGCGCCGCCGCCCCGCACGCGCGGCTGCTCCTCGACCCCAACGGCGGCTGGAGCGCCGCGTCGGCGCCCGTCCTGCTGGGGCGCTTCGCCGAACTGGGCGTCGAGGCCGTCGAACAGCCCGTCGCCCCGGGCGACCCCGAGGCCTTGGCCCGGCTCGCCGCACGCTCACCGCTGCCCGTCATCGCAGACGAGGACGCCGTGGACATCGAGGACGCCCGGCGGCTCGCCGGCCGGGTGCAGGGCATCAACGTGAAACTCGCCAAGTGCGGAGGCGTGAGCGCCGCCCTGCGCATCGCGGGGCTGATCGCCGGCAGCGGCACCGGTCTCATGCTCGGCTGCCTCACCGCCAGTTCGCTCGGCATCGCCCCCGCGGTGCACCTCGCCGACCGCGCCCGGTGGACCGACCTCGACGGACACCTGCTGCTCGACCACGACCCGTGGACGGGGATCGGCGGCACCGACGGCAGCGTGCGGGCGAGCGGTCACCCCGGACTCGGCGTACGCCCGCGCACGCCCTTCGACGTGCGCCGCTCGCACCCCGTGGCGGACGGCCCCGCACGGGTGCGTATCCGGGCCGCCGAGGTGACCCCGTGAAGACCTGGCGCGAGATATGCGCCTTTCCCCCGGCCGTACGCCTTCTGCTGGTCAACCAGCTCGGCGTCAACACCGGCTTCTACCTGCTGATCCCCTATCTCGCCGTGCACCTGAGCGACGGCCTCGGGATGTCCGCCGCCGTCGTCGGCACCGTGCTCGGAGTGCGCAGCCTCAGCCAGCAGGGGCTGTTCGTCATCGGGGGCTCGGCCGCGGACCGGCTGGGCGCCCGCGGGGTGATCATCGCCGGATGCGGACTGCGGACGGCCGGCTTCGCTCTATTCGCGCTCGGTGACGGGATCGCGGTCCTGCTCGCCGCGTCCGTACTCAGCGGACTGGCCGGCGCGTTGTTCAACCCCGCCGTCCGCAGCTACCTCGCCCAGGAGGCGGGGGAGCGCAGGGCCGAGGCGTTCGCGCTGTTCAACGTCTTCGCGACGACGGGCGCGCTCATCGGCCCCCTTCTCGGCAGCGTCCTGCTCCTCGTCGACTTCCGGGCAGCCGCGCTCACCGCCGCCGGGATCTTCGCCGTGCTCACCGTCGCCCAGGCCCTGGTGCTGCCGCCCCGCCGGGCCGCACCGGCCACGAGCGGCGTACTCGCCGACTGGCGCGAAGTGGTCCGCAACCGCCCCTTCATGGCCTTCGCGTGCGCGCTGGCCGGCATGGTCGCTCTGGAGAGCCAGCTCTATCTGCTGTTCCCCGACGGCGCCCGCAGGGCCACCGGCTGGGACGGTGCGGCGGGCCTGGTGTTCCTCGTGGGGACGCTCGCCGGACTGGCGTTCCAGCTGCGCATCACCCGCGCCCTGAAACGGCGGGGCAGCCGGGCCACCTGGATCGCCACGGGTCTGCTGCTGACGGCCGCGGCCTTCGTGCCGCCCGTGCTGGTGACGTCCGGCGCCCCGCCGGACACGGACACGAGCCAGGCGGTGCTGCGCGCGATACCCGTCCTTGCGGGTTCCCTGCTGCTGCAGACCGGGCTCATGGTCGCCCAGCCGTTCGTGATGGAACTGATCCCCGCCTTCGGCAGGCCCGGCCTCACCGGCACCTACTTCGGTGTCTTCTACGTCGTGTCCGGCATCGCCGCCGCCCTGGGGAACGCCGCCGTCGGCTGGGCGATGGACACCGGTCAGCGCATCGGCGCCGGCTGGCTGCCCTGGGCCTGCTGTCTGGTGCTCGGTCTCGTGTCCGCCGCCGGGACCCTACGCCTCCACCGCCGCGGCACGCTGCCCGGCCGACCGGTTCCCGTACCCGTCCATGCCTGAGGAGAGCCCCGTGGACGACGCCAACCTGCTCACCGACAACCCGGCGCTGTACGAGGCCCGCTTCCCGGACCCCGAACGGCTCGCCGGACGCTGGACCGAGGAGACGCTCAGGAGGTACGGAGCCGGACCGCGCGTCCTGGACATAGGCTGCGGCACCGGCCGCGACGCCGCCCACCTCCATGCGGCGGGGCGCGCCGTTACCGGTGCCGACCTCTCCGGCGCGATGCTCCGGCATGCCTCCCGTGAGCACCCTGGGCCGGAGTATCTCCGGGCCGACCTGAGGGGGTTCGACCTGGGAGCACGGCGCTTCGACGCCGTCGTCTGTCTGGACAGTGCGCTGCTCTACTGCCGGACCGACGCCGAGACCGACAGCTTCCTCACCTCCTGCCGACGCAGTCTGACGCCCGGCGGTCTGCTCGTCGCGGAGATACGCAACGGCGCGTACTTCCTCCGCGGCGCCGCACTCCCCACGGCCCCGGCCGTCCACACCTTCACCCATCGGGGCGTCGTCCACCGCTCCGTCACCCGGCTGCGCGTGGACCCGGCCGCCCGCCTGCTGCACCGCAGCCGCACCTGGACCACGGACGACGGCTCATCCCCGGTCGAACAATGCTCCGCCTGGCGGCTGTTGCTCCCCGCCGAGCTCCGACAGGCCCTCACCGCCCACGGATTCGAGGTCCTCGACCTCCACGACGGCCCCGGCCCACGCACCGAACCCCCCTGGCGCGAGGGCCTCCTGCCCACCGGAACGGCCGACGCCGACCGCCTCCACGTCATCGCCCGGCTCACGGGCAGCTGACCGGGCCCCTCCTCCTTCCTCGTACGCTCCCACCGGATCAAGGACATCCCCATGCCCAGCGACGAACGCACCACGACAGCGACACCCTTCCCCGGCCTGCACCGCCGCGGCTTCCTCGCCGCCTCCGGCGCGGCCGGCCTCGGCACCCTCGGGCTGACCGGCTGCGCCGGCCCCTCGGACACCCGGGCCGACGTCGACGGCGAGGCCGGTCGGCCGAAGCGCGGCGGACGGCTCAGGGCCGCCTTCGCCGGGGGCGGTGCGAGCGAGACCCTCGACCCGCACCTGAGCAACCTGTTCGCCGACGCGGCCCGCGCCAAGGCCCTCTACGACAAGCTGGCCGACTACGGCGCCGACCTCTCCGCTCAGCCCCGCCTCGCCTCCTCCTGGGAGCCCAACAGGACCCTGGACCGGTGGAAGGTCTCCCTGCGGGCCGCCGTCTTCCACGACGGGCGGCCGGTCACCGCGAAGGACGTACTGCACAGCTACCGCCGCATCGCCGACCCCGCGCGCACCTTTCGCGCGAAGGCGTCACTCGAACCGGTCGACCTCGCGGCCAGCAGGGCCCTGGACGCGCGGACCGTCGAGTTCGTCCTCAAGCGTCCGACGGCCGAATTCCCCAACGTCATGGCCGCGTTCGGCGCGTACGTCGTCCCCGCGACCGCCCGGGACGGCGACTTCGACCACCGGCCCGTCGGCAGCGGACCGTTCCGGCTGGTGTCCTTCGCCCCCGGCCGGTCCACCGTCCTGCGGCGCAACGACGCCTACTGGGACGGCGCCCCGCACCTCGACGAGCTGGAGTTCGTCGTCGCCAACGAGGAGTCCGCACGCGTCAACGCCCTGCTCGGCGGCCAGGTCGAGTACGCCCACGAGCTGAACCCGGCGACCGCCCGCGCCCACGAGGACGGCGGGCGGATCCGGATCGTGCGCCTGCGCAACAGCGCGATGCAGTCCTTCGCCATGAAGACCGACCGGCCACCGTTCGACGACCGGCGCGTCCGGCAGGCCCTGCTGCTCGTCGCCGACCGCGCGGAACTCGTCAAGGGAGCCCTCTCCGGCGCCGGCGAGATCGGCAACGACCTCTTCGGCAAGGGGTACGAGTACTACGCCGACGCTCTGCCCCAGCGCGAACAGGACCTCGGCCGGGCCCGCAGCCTGCTGAGGCAGGCCGGCGCCGATGACCTGCGGATCACCCTCGACACTTCACCCGTCGCCGCCGGATTCACTGAGGCCGCGGCCGTCTTCCGCGACCAGGCGGCCCGGGCAGGCATCACCGTCGAGGTGAGGACCGGCAGCAAGGACACCTACTGGAAGGACATCCTCGACGCCGGCACCCTCTGCTGCTACCGCTCCGGCGCCATGCCCATCGAGTCACACCTCTCCCAGCGCCTGCTGACCGGTTCGACCACCAACGCGACCAAGTGGCGCCACCCCGACTTCGACACCCTCTACCAGCAGGCCCAGTCGACGAGGGACCCGCGGGAGCGCGCCGCCGTCTACTCCCGCATGCAGCGCCGCCTCCACACCGAAGGCCCCTTCCTGATCTGGGGCTTCGCCGACTGGATACTCGGCACCGCCCGCACGGTCCGGGGCGTCGAGCGGCAGGCGCCCGCCAACACCCTGGACTGGGCCCGCTTCGACAAGGTGTGGCTGGCGTGAGCGGACCCCTGCCCTGGGCGGCGCGGCGGCTGCTGCTCGGCGGGGTGCAGACCGCGGCCGTCGTGCTGCTCGTCCTCGCCCTCACCGAGGCGCTGCCCGGCGACGCCGCCGTGGCCCTCGCCGGTGACCAGCCGGACCCGGAACGGATCGAGACGGTCCGGGCCGCCCTGCACCTGGACCGGCCGCCGCACGAACGGCTGCTGGACTGGTCGGCCGGGCTGCTCCACGGCGACCTCGGAGTCTCGCTGACCTCGGGGCGGCCCGTAGCCTCCTACCTCGGCGACGGCTTCGGCCCGACCCTCCTGCTCGCCGTCCCGACGGTCGTGCTCCTCGTCCCGGCGGCAGTCGGCCTCGGCGTGCTGGCCGCCCGGCACCAGGGACGCGCCGTCGACCGGTTCGTCAGCGCGGTCCTGCTCGGCCTCTACGCCGTACCGGAGTTCGCACTCGGTGTCCTCCTGGTCACCGTCTTCGCGCTGCGGCTCGGCTGGCTGCCGCCGACCGCCGTCGGGTACGGCACCGACCTGCCCGCCCACCCGGCCGCCCTGGTGCTCCCCGTCCTGGTCCTGCTGGCGCGCCCGGTGTGCTCGCTCGCCCGGCTGATCCGCGCCGGGATGGCCGACGCGCTGGCCTCGCCGTACGTCGCACACGCCAGCCGCCACGGACTGTCAGGCGCCCGCGTCCGCTACGCCCACGCGCTACCGAACGCGCTCGCTCCGGCCGCTCAGCAACTGGCCCGCACGATCGACTGGCTGCTGTGCGGCGTGGTCGTGGTGGAGGCGCTGTTCGTCATTCCGGGACTCGGCACGGTCCTGATGAACGCCGTCGCGGAACGGGACGTCCCCGTGGTGCAGGGCCTCGCGGTCGTGTTCGGCGTCGCCACGGTCCTGCTTAACCTCGGAGCGGACCTGGTCACCCACCGCTTCGCCCCGCGAGCGGGGGTGGCGGCGTGATGGCCCTCGCGCTCGCCCGTTCCCGGCGCGGACTGAAGACGCTCGTCGTCGGGCGGCGAAGGAGCGACGACGGGCGTGCCCGGGCCCGCTTCGGCCGTCTCCTGCCCGGCCTGGCCGTCATCCTGGTGCCGCTCGTACTGGCACTGGCCGGACCGCTGTTCGCCGGGGAGGCCGGAGCGCGCGGAACCTCGTTCACCCCGGGAGGCGGACACTGGCTCGGGACCGACTTCGTCGGCCGCGACGTCGGCCGGCAGGTGCTGCTCGGCGGCCGGCCGGTGGTGCTGATCGCGCTCGCATCGACGGCCCTGGCCTACGCCGTGGCGCTGCCCGTCGGCTTCGTCTGCGCCCTCACCCGCCGGGCCTGGGCGGAGGAGCTGCTGATGCGTCCGCTGGACGTCCTGCTCTCCGTGCCGTCGCTGCTGCTGATTCTGCTGGTCGCCGCCGTCGTCGAACCGGGGCCTGCCGGTCTCGCGCTGCTGGTGGCCCTCGTCAACGTCCCGGACGCGGCCAGAATCGTCCGCGCCGCCGGGGCCGAGGCCGCCTCGCGCCCTGCGGTCGAGGCGCTGCGCATGCAGGGCGAGAGCTGGGCACGCATCGCCTTCGGCTACGTCGGAAGGTCGGCCGCCCGGCCGCTGGTCGCCGACGCGGGCGTACGCCTGACCGGGGCGCTGTACCTGGTGGCCACCGCGGCGTTCCTCGGTGTGGGCGTCGGGCCGGACGCCGCCGACTGGGCGGTGATGGTGGACCGCAACCGTACCGGCCTGTTCGTCCAGCCGTGGGCGGTCGTCGTCCCGGCCCTGCTGATCGTCGCGCTCACCATGGGCGGGAACCTGCTGGCCGACGCCGCACTCGTACGTTCCGACAGCAAGGAGAGGCGCCCGTGAACACGGCCGCGCAGAACCGTACGGCGGCTGAGGCAGAGCCCGTCGCCGTGGTCGAAGGGCTCCGGGTGGAGATCGGCGGGCGGGCGATCGTCGACGGTGTCGGCCTGCGGGTGCTGCCCGGGCGGATCCTCGCCCTGGTGGGCGCCTCGGGCAGCGGGAAGACGACCACCGGGCTCGCCCTGCTGGGCGAGTACCCGCCAGGGGCGCGTGTGACGGGCACCGTGCGGGTGGCGGGCGGTCTGATCGGCTACGTGCCGCAGCACCCGGCCACGGTGCTCAATCCCGCCCGCCGGATCGGCGCGCTGCTGAGGGACATCGCCCGGCGTCAGGTGCGGCACCTCCCGGGGCGCCGGCGCCGGGCAGCGGTTCGCGACCGGGTCCTGGATGCCCTCGCGCGCGTCCAACTACCCGACGCGGAAGCGATGCTGCGCCGTTTTCCGCATCAGCTGTCCGGCGGCCAGCAGCAGCGAGTGGTCCTCGCCCAGGCCCTCCTGCTGGGCGCCCGGGCGGTCGTCGCGGACGAACCCACCACCGGACAGGACCCCCTGACGAAACGTCGCATCGTCGAGCGCCTGGCCGCCGTCGCCGGCCAGGGCGTCGCCGTCGTCCTGCTCAGCCACGACCTGGACGTCGTCCGTGCGCTCGCCGACGACGTGGTCGTCCTCCGCGACGGAAAGGCCGTCGCTGCAGGCCCCGCGGCGCAGGTTCTGCACGATCCTGATGACACCTGGACCCGCCGGCTCCTGGCCGAACCACGGGACATGCGGCCCATCGCGGCGACAGCGGGCGGCACGGTGCTGGACGTACGCGCCCTCACCGCGCGCCACGGCCGGACCCCCGTGCTCCACGACGCGGAACTCACCGTGGGCGCCGGTGAATGCCTCGCCGTCGTCGGCCGGTCGGGCAGCGGCAAGACCACCCTGGCCCGCTGCATCGGCGGACTCCACCGCGACCACGACGGCGAGGTGCTGCTGAACGGCAGGCCGCTGCCGCGCAGCCTGCGCGACCGTCGCCGTGAGCAACTGGCCGCTGTCCAGTACGTCTTCCAGGACGCGGAGGCGGCCTTCGACGCCCACCGCCCCGTGCTCGGCCAGATCGCACGGACGGCCGTCCGGCTGCGCGGCCTGGACCCGGCCGAGGCCAGAGCCGAGGCGCTCACCGCGCTGAGCACCCTGGACCTCCCCGCACAGCGCTCCCTGCGCCTGCCGGGGCAGTTGTCCGGCGGCGAACTCCGCCGGGCCGCCCTCGCCCGCGCCCTGCTCGCCCGCCCCGAGGTCCTGGTCTGCGACGAGATCACCTCGGGCCTCGACACCTTCACCCGGACCTCCCTCCTCGGGCTCCTCACGGAGCTGCTCGGGTCGGGCGCGATCCCGGCGCTCGTCCTTATCACCCACGACCTGGACACGGCGGCCCGCGCCGGCCGGATCGCCGTGATGGAGCGCGGCCGCATCGTGGAGACCGGGGCGGCGCACGACGTACTGCACGCGCCGCGCCACCCCTTCACCGCCGAACTGGTCCACGCGGCCCGGCAGTTCCGGGGCGCGGCCGGCTGACGGAGGCTCTACCGTGTTCCGGAGCGGGCGACGCGGAACCCCGTGTCGTCGATCCGGAACGTGGGGTGGCTGCGCCGCCGCACCGAGGCCCGGCAGCTCCAGTGCTCGTCGAACCAGCCACCGCCCCGCAGCACCCGGTAGCTGCCGTACACCTCGGCGTCGTAGACGTCCCAGCACCACTCCCACACATTGCCCAACGTGTCGTACAGGCCCCAGTCGTTGGGCAGCCGGCCGCCCACCTCGTGCGGCCGCTCAAGGGAGTTGCCGCGATACCAGGCGATGTCGTCGAGGGGGCCGTACCGCGCCTGCGTCGTGCCCGCCCGGCACGCGTGCTCCCACTCGGCCTCGGCCGGCAGCCGGTAACCGTCGGCGGCCGCCTCCCACCGGATCTGCCCGGCCTCGGGGTGGAGGAGGTAGGCGGGCGTCAGCCCCTCGCGCAGGGACAGTGCGTTGCAGAAACCGACGGCGTCCAGCCAGGAGACGCCCTCGACCGGCAGTGGGTCGCCCTGCGCGGTACTCGGCCGCTCGCCCGTGACCTGCGCGTACTGGGCCTGGGTCACGGGGTGCGTACCGAGCCGGAACGGTGCGACATCGACCGTCCAGCTGCGCTGCGTACGACGGTCGGACAGGGTCACCCGCCCCGGCGGAACGTCGGTCATCGTGATCTCGGTGCTGGGGTCCATGGGGCGGTGATCCTATCAACGGCGCCTTCGGCAAGACCGTGCGCCCTGCGCGAGGTCCCCGGTCAACCCGGCTGTTCCGCCAGCGCCTTGATGAGGAGCAGCGCGATGTCGTCGCTGCCCGGTGTGGACCGTTCGGCATAGCGGACGAGCGTGTCGGCGAGGGCTTCCATGGGCCGGCCGGCGGCCCGGGTGAACTGCTCGGCCAGGGCCGCGGTCGCCTCGTCGAGATCGGTGCCGGGCGCCTCGACGAGTCCGTCGGTGTACAGGGCGAGCGCGGCGCCCGCCGGCAGCGGGATCTCGGTCGTCGGGTACGTGGCCTCCGGGTCGATGCCCAGCAGCAGACCAGGCGGCAGCCGCAGTACCTCGGTGTGCCCGCCGGGGTGGTGCAGGAGCGGCGGCGGGTGCCCGGCCGTGGCCAGCAGGGCGCGGTGCCCGGCCAGGTCGAGATGGACGTAGAGGCAGCTGGTGAACAGGCCGGGGTCGAGGTCGGTGAGCAGCCGGTTGGTGCGGGCCAGCACCTCGGCCGGCGGCGCCCCCGCCGAGGCGTGCACCGCGGTGCGGACCTGGCCCATCAGGGCGGCCGCCTTCACGTTGTGGCCCTGGACGTCGCCGATGGTGGCGGCCGCGGTGGTGGCGTCGAGGCGGATGACGTCGTAGAAGTCGCCGCCGATGCCCGTGCCGTGGGCCGCCGGCAGATAGCGGGCGGCGATGTCCAGACCGGGGATCCGCGGCAGGGTGTGGGGGAGCAGATGGGCCTGCAGGCTGTGGGCCAGCTGGTCCTTCGCGTCGTACAGGCGGGCCCGGTCCAGGGCCTGTGCGATCAGTCCGGCGATCGACGCGAGGAGCGCGCGTTCCTCCGGTTCGAACGGGCGGGTCATCTCGTAGGCGAGCACCAGTGAGCCGACCGGGCGGCCCGAGGCGATCAACGGCAGGAACGCCCACGCCGCCAGGCCCTCCTGGAGCACGGCGGGCGGGTAGGCACGCTTCAGCTCCGCGAACGAGCGGTAGAAGCTGGGCACCCCGGTGGTCAGGACGTGAGCGGCCGGGGTGCGTGAGGCCAGCGGGGCGCCGTCGAAGCGGTCCATGAGCTCGGGGGCGAAGCCGTGGTGGCCCTCGACCCGCAGCCGGCCCTCCGCCGCGGTCATCACGGCGAGCGCCTGGATCCGGAAGGCGGGGACGAGCTGGTCGGAGAGCAGCCCGACCACGTCCTGGATGCCGACGGCCTCGGTGAGCGTCGCGGCCAGATGCATCAGGTGGTAGAGCGCGACGGCACGGCTCGGGGCGCTCGACGGCGCGGGGGACTCCGCGGCGGGCCCCGCCGCGTGCGCGGCGGTGCCGGGCGTGATGTACACGCTGATGCCCGAGGCGTCCGGGTAGAGGCGGAACGAGAGCCACCGATCGGGCGGGCGCAGCGCGGTGAACGAGGTCGGCTGACGGCTGACCACGGCCCCGCGGTACTGGTCCTCGAAGAGCGGGTCGTCCAGCCAGGGCAGCGACTCCCAGGGCAGCGTCCCCATCAGGTCGGCCGCGCTCCCGCCGACCAGTTCGGCCCCGGTGTCGGTGAGGAACGTGATCCGGCCGTGCATGTCGAGGGCGCAGCAGCCGCCCGGCAGCCGCTGGAGGTACTCCGCCGCGCGGGACGCCGTGGCGGTGTCGGGCGGCGGTGCGCTGAGGGGCGGCAGGACCCGCAGGCCGAGGTCGGGCGGCACGGGACGGCCGTGTTCCTCGGCCTCGTGCAGCACCAGGGCGATCTCACCGCACCCGGCATGGACCGCGGCCCGCTCCTCGGGGCTGAGCTGCGGCGGGTGCGAGCCCGGCCACAGCAGCACCAGGCCACCCCACACGGCGGCGCCCGTGAGCACCGGCGCGGCGGCCAGTGCGAAGCGGTACGGCAGCACGAGCGCGGGCCGCGGATAGCGTCTGGCCAGCTCCTCCTGGCTGCCGAGCCAGACCAGATGCTGGTCCTTCAGGGCGTCGGCCACCGGCATCGGAGCGGAGAGCGGGACCCGGGTCCACGGGGCGGCGAACTCGGCCGGCACCCCGGCGAGAACGGTCAGCCGCAGCGTGGACTCGCCCGGCGCCAGGAGGTACAGCATGGCCACGGAGGCGCCGGTCCGCCGGACGGCCCGTGCCACGGCCCGGTCCAGGAGCTCCGCCCCGGACTCCGTGCGGGGCCGTACGTTGTCCATATTCGGACCATACGCCCACGTTCTGCGGTCGACCTGGTGGTACCGGCCGTGCGGCCGGGGGTCCCGGAGCCGTGCTCACCCCGCCGAGGCCTCGCGGGTGATCCGGTCGAACCGCGCACCCATGGCGGCGGCGAGCGCCTGCGCAGCGGAGAGGGGCCGGACCATGACCATCAGGTCGTCGATCTCGCCCGCCTCGTTCATGTGGAGGAAGTCGCAGCCGGTGATCTCCCGGTCGTCCACCTTCGCCTCGAACACCAGGGCGTGGTCGCGGCCGTCCTCGCTCGCCATCTCGCGGACGTAGCGGAAGTCCGTGAACACCTCGGAGACCGCGCGCAGGATCGCGGCGGTGACCGGCCGGCCGGGGTAGGGCTTGAACGCCACCGGGCTGGTGAACACGACGTCCTCGGCCAGCGTCGCCTCGATGGCGGCGTGGTCGTGCGCCTCGACAGCGGTGCGGAAGGGGTGCATCCGGGACTCCATAGTCAACTTGTTGAATAGGTGTGAAAGAGATTAATCACATGGCTGTTAGTCTGTCCAGATGTCTCTCAAGTACGCGGTCCTGGCGGCGCTGCTCGAAGGGGAGGCCTCGGGCTACGACCTGGCCAAGGTCTTCGACGTCTCGGTGGCGAACTTCTGGTCGGCCACCCCGCAGCAGCTCTACCGCGAGCTGGAGCGCCTGGCGGAGAGCGGCCTGATCGGGGCCCGGGTCGTCGAACAGCAGCGCAGGCCGAACAAGCGGCTGTTCACGCTCACGGACGAGGGCCGCGCCTCGCTCGCCTCGTTCACCGCACAGCAGCCCCGCCCCACGGCCATCCGGGACGAGCTCCTGGTCATGACCCAGGCCGTGGACGGCGGCGACGGCGACGCGGTGCGCGCCTCGGTCGAGGAACGCATGGAGTGGTCCCGCGCCCGGCTCGCCCGCTACGAACGGCTGCGGGACCGGATGCTCGACGGCCGCGACGAGGACACCTTCGTACGGGAGACCGAGCGCATCGGCCCGTACCTGACACTCATGCGGGGACGGTCCTTCGAGCAGGAGAACCTGCGCTGGGGGAAACGGGCGCTGGAGATCCTGGAGCGCCGCGCGGCGTCGGCCACCGGAGAACCGCGGGGCTGAACCGCCGTACCCCTCGAACAGTCGAACAGGACGCGCGCCCCCGCACCGTCCCGGGCTGCAATGGACAGGTGACCGCGCCCCCGGACGACTGCCTCGCGCGCAACGAATGGATCTGCGGCGCCTATCTGACCAGCCGTCGGCACATCCTCTGGGACGCCGTGCTGCAACACCTCCAGCTGACCGCCGTCTCCGTGCTCATCGGACTGGTCATCGCGCTGCCGCTCGCCCTCGCCGCCCGCCGGTGGCGCTGGGCCGCCGGACCGGTGCTCGGACTGACGACGATCCTCTACACCGTCCCCTCTCTCGCCATGTTCTCGCTGCTCCTGCCCGTGTACGGGCTCTCCGCCTCCCTCGTCGTCGCGGGCCTCGTCCTGTACTCGCTCACCCTGCTCGTACGGAACATCCTGGCCGGGCTGCGCGCGGTCCCCGAGGAGACCCGGCAGGCGGCGCGCGGCATGGGGTACGGGCCCGTCCGGCTGCTCGTGGCCGTGGAACTCCCGCTCGCCCTGCCGGCAGCCATGGCCGGCCTGCGCATCGCCACCGTCTCCGCCGTCTCCCTGGTCACCATCGGCGCGATCGTCGGATACGGCGGCCTCGGCAACCTCATCTACGCGGGAATGAACACCTACTTCAAGGCGCAGGTGCTCACCGCGTCCGTCCTGTGCGTCGTCATCGCCGTCGCCGCCGACCTGCTGCTCCTGCTCGCGCAGCGCCTGCTCACCCCCTGGACACGGAGGCAGTCGTGAACACCCTCTCCGACGCCTGGTCCTGGCTCACGACCTCCGCGCACTGGTACGGCGAGGACGGCATCTGGACCCGGCTCGCCCAGCACCTCGTCCTCACCGTCGTCTGCCTGCTGATCAGCTGCCTGATCGCCCTGCCCGTGGCCCTGGTCCTCGGCCATCTGGGCAAGGGCGGCGCGCTCGCCGTCAACATCTCCAACGTCGGCCGGGCCGTGCCCACCTTCGCCGTCCTCGTCCTCCTGCTGCTCACCCCGGTCGGGCGGTTCGGGGAAGGGCCGACCGTCGTCGCGCTCGTCCTGTTCGCCGTACCGCCCCTGCTCACCAACGCCTACGTCGGCATGCGCGAGGTCGACCAGGACGTCGTACGGGCGGCCCGGGGCATGGGGATGACCGGCCGCCAGATGCTGACCCAGGTCGAGGTCCCGCTCGCCCTGCCGCTCATCCTGACCGGCGTACGGATCGCCGCCGTCCAGCTCGTCGCCACCGCGACCATCGCCGCACTGGCCGGCGGCGGCGGCCTCGGCCGCATCATCACCGCCGGGTTCAACCTCGCCTCCACCGCCCAGGTGGTCGCCGGGGCCGTGCTGGTCGCCGTGTTCGCCCTGATCGTCGAAGGGCTCTTCGAGGTGGCCCAGCGGCTCGCGCCCGAATGGGTCCGCGACGGGAACGCCGGATGAGGGCCCGGCACGCCCTCCCGGTGCTCCTGCTGCTCCTGGCGCCCCTCACCGCGTGCACGACCGGACCCACGCTGGAGAACCAGGGCGAGGTCACCGCTCCGCCCGGAGACAGCAAGCACCTGACGATCGGATCGGCGGGATTCACCGAGAGCGATCTGCTCGCCCAGATGTACGCCCTGCTGCTCGACGACGCCGGATACTCCACGGAGATCATCTCCGTCACCAACCGGGAGATCTACGAACCGGCCCTGGAGAGCGGCCAGATCGACGTCGTCCCCGAATACGCCGCCACCTTCGCCGACTGGCTGAACGCCAAGAAGAACGGAGCCGACGCCACCCCCGTCGGCTCGCCCGACCTGGCCGAGACGATGAAAGCCCTGCGCGCGCTGGCCGCACCCCGCGGCCTCACCGTCCTCGACGCCGGCCGCGCCGTCGACCAGAACGCCTTCGCCGTCACCGCCGCCTACGCGAAGGAACACCATCTGAAGTCGCTCAGCGACCTCGGCAGATCGGGGCTCCCCGTCCGGCTGGCCGCCGGCGACGAATGCGTGCAGCGCCCCTACTGCGCGCCCGGGCTGAAGAAGACGTACGGCATCGACATCACCGCCGTCGACCCCAAGGGCGTCGGCACCACCCAGGCCAAACAGGCCGTCCAGAGCGGCCGCGACCAGATGGTCCTGACGACCACGACCGACGCCACCCTGGACGACTTCGGCCTCGTCCTGCTCGCCGACGACAAGCACCTGCAGAACGCCGACTACCTGGTCCCCGTCGTCAACCGGTCCCGCGCGGGCAGCGAAGGCGTCCGTACGGCGCTGGGCAAGCTGAACACCGTACTGACGACCAAGGACCTGGCCGAGCTGAACGAACAGGTCGACAGCTGGCGCCGGCTCCCCGAGGACGTCGCCCGCACCTACCTGCGGTCCCACGGCCTCATCCCCGGGGACTGACCCGCCGGGCGCGCGGCGCCGGGTACGGCCGGTCAGGCGGTCGCCTCCGCCGGTTCGGGCGCCCAGCCGGTGGCGTTGCCGTGCAGGGCGCTGTAGTACGGGTCGCCGGGGCCGATCTCGCCGGCCCGGACGGTGTTCCCGGTGAAGGCCGCCTTGTAGAGCGCGGCCACCAGCTCCAGGCTGGTGCGGCCGTCGGCGCCGCTGCTGCGCGGCCGGCGTCCCGCCCGCAGATCGGCGAGCAGACCACGCAGTTGCGCCTCGTGGGAGCTGGGCACATCGGCGCCGAAGTCCTGCCAGGCGGCGGCCAGTCCGGGCGCGACGCCGGGGGCGGGGGTGACGCGCCAGTCCGCGTTGCGATGGCCGTACAGATGGGTGAGCTCGACCGTGGCCCGCTCGCAGTCGATCCGGATCCGGCTCACCTCGTCCGGGCTGAGGACGCTGTTGACGACCGTGGCCATGGCGCCGCTCTCGAAGCGGACCAGTGCCGTGGAGACGTCCTCCGTCTCGACGTCGTGCACCAGCCGCCCCGCCATCGCGCGGATCTCCGACCACGGGCCGAGCAGATCGAGCAGCAGATCCATCTGGTGGATGCCGTGGCCCATCGCGGGGCCGCCGCCCTCCGTGCTCCAACGCCCGCGCCACGGCACGGAGTAGTAGGCCTCGTCCCGGTACCAGGTGGTCTGGCAGTGCGCGACCAGGGGCCGCCCCATCGCCCGCTCGGCCAGCAGCGCCCGGACATGGTCCGAACCGGACCCGAACCGGTGCTGGAACACGATCGCTGCATACGGGCCGCCGGCCGGCCCCTCCGCCGCCTCGATGGCGTCGAAGTCCTCCAGCGAGGGGCACGGGGGCTTCTCGCACCACACCCAGGCCCCGGCCCGCAGGGCGGCGATGGTCTGGTCGCGGTGGAAGCGGGGCGGAGTGCCGATCGTGACCAGGTCGGGGCGCTCCTCGGCGAGCATCCGGCCGAGATCCGAGTACGGCCGGCCGGCGCCGGCCTCGGCGCAGAACGACGCCGCGGAGGCGGCGTCCACATCCACCGCCGCGACGATCTCCAGGGGCTGTTCGGCGGCCAGCGCGCGCAGGGCGGGCAGATGGCTGCCGCGCGCGATCGCGCCGGTCCCGACGATCGCGACCCGGACCGGCCTGCTGGGGGAAGCCTGGCTGGACGTGACAAACACCTCCACGGTGAACGGGGCGCCCACCGCGTGGCAAGCGCTTTCTACCAGCGGAAACCTAGGCTTTGCGCGGGCTTGCGGTCAAGGGACCCGGAGCCTCGCCCACCCGCCCCGGGAGCCGCCGAAAACGAGTTGCCCGGCCGTCCGCCCCGGACGCAGTATCTGGCCATGACCACGGACATCGCCCTCGTGCCGCCGGCTCCCACCGACCGATCGGTGACGAGCGGCCGACAGCAGCCGGGGCGGCCGCGGAAGCCGGTGCGACACCGGCACGGATGACCGCCGTCCTGGTCGCGGGACTGCTCGCCGGATACGGCATCGCCATGCCCGTCGGAGCCGTCGCGACCTACCTCGCCGCCCTCACCACCCGCACCTCGCTCAGGACCGGTGCGTTCGCCGCGCTCGGAGTGGCGACCGCGGACGGGCTCTACGCGCTGATCGCCGTCGCGGGCGGAGCGACGCTCACCCCCGTCATCGCACCGGTGATGCGCCCCTTCCGCTGGGCCTCCGCCGCCGTCCTCGTCGCCCTCGCGGTCCGCGGCGCGCTCACCGCGTACCGCGCGCACCGGAGCGGCACCGCGGCATCGCGCGTCGACAGCGCGCAGCTCACCCCCGTGCGGGCCTACTTCACGCTGCTCGCGCTCACCCTGATGAACCCGATGACCGTCGTCTACTTCGCGGCCCTGGTCCTCGGCAGCGAGGCGGTCGCCGCCTCGGCCCCCGCGCACCGGGTGGTGTTCGTGCTCGCGGCCTTCGCCGCCTCGGCCAGTTGGCAGCTGCTCGTCGCGGGCGGCGGAGCGCTGCTGGGCCGCGCGCTGACCGGCAGCCGGGGGCGGCTCGTCACCGCGTTGGCCTCCAGCACCCTGATCACCGTGCTGGCCGTCCGCCTCCTGCTCCCGTCACCCTGACCCCCGTGCGTACGCAGCCCCCGAGGCCTCCCTCAGGCATCCGCCACCGAGTCGAACTGCACCTCGTCGCGTCCCACACCCTGCGCGTCCGCGTCCACCGAGCGCCGCAGCGCCTCATGGAGCTTCGCCGGGGTCAGCACTCCGAGGAAGCGCGCCCCGTCCAGCACCGCCACCCACCCGGCGTCGTGCTGGAGCATCTCGCTGAACGCCTGCTTGAGCGGGGCGCCCACCGGCACCCACGCGTCCATCCGGCGGGCCAGTTCAGCCACCGTCCCGTGCTCCCCGGCGATCCGCAGCGCGTCCGCCGACACCCAGCCGTGGAGCTCGCCGTCCCCGTTGAGCACCACCGCCCACCGCGAGCCGGCGGTGCCGAGCCGGGCGGCCGCCGCATCGGCCCGCTCGTCGAGCCGGGCCACCGGCGGCTCCTCCAGGTCGTGGGGTTCGATCGTCGTGACGGAGAGCCTCTTCAGCCCGCGGTCGGCGCCGACGAACTGGGCCACGTACGGGGTCGCGGGGGAGCCGAGCACCGTTCCCGGCCGGTCGAACTGCTCGATGCGCCCCTCCCCGTACACCGCGATCCGGTCGCCCATCCGCACCGCCTCCTCGATGTCGTGGGTGACCATCAGGACCGTTTTCCTGACCGTGGCCTGCAGGCTCAGGAACTCGTTCTGCAGCCGCTCCCGGACGACCGGGTCCACCGCGCCGAACGGTTCGTCCATCAGCAGCACCGGCGGGTCCGCGGCCAACGCGCGGGCCACCCCGACGCGCTGACGCTGGCCGCCGGAGAGCTGGGCGGGATAGCGGGAGCCGTACGTCCCGGGGTCCAGGCCCACCAGATCCAGCAGCTCGGCCGCGCGCGCCCGGGCCCGGGACCGCTTCCAGCCGACGAGGGCCGGGACCGTCGCGGTGTTGTCGAGGACCGTCCGGTGCGGGAAGAGACCCACCTGCTGGATGACGTAGCCGATGCGGCGCCGCAGCTTCACCGGGTCGGTCTTCGAGATGTCCTCGCCGTCCACCAGGATCCGGCCCGAGGTCGGCTCGATCAGCCGGTTCACCATCATCATCGTGGTGGTCTTGCCGCAGCCCGAAGGGCCGACCAGGGTGACCAGTTCCCCCTCGGCGACCTCGAAGGACAGCTCGTGGACCGCGGTCGTGCCGTCCGGATAGACCTTGCCGACCTGCTCGAACCGGATCATGACTGCACGGTAGGAGCCGGGCGGGTCCGCCGCACACGGGCCGGGACTGTCCGGGTCACGGCGGTGTGCTGAACTGTCCGGGAACCAGCGATCCAGGAGTCCCCTTGAACAGCTACCGCCAGCCCGGCCTCGTCCTCACCGACCGTCACTTCACCGTGCCGCTCGACCACACCGACCCCGGCGGTGAGCAGATCGAGGTCTTCGGCCGCGAGGTGGTGGCCGCCTCCCGGGCCGCCGAGCAGCTGCCGTGGCTGGTGTACCTGGAGGGCGGCCCCGGATTCGGCGCCCGGCGCTTCACCGGCGCGGAGGCGTGGCTGGGGCGGGCGGTGCGGGAGTTCCGGGTGCTGCTCCTGGACCAGCGCGGCACCGGACTGTCCACCCCGGCCAACCGGCAGACCCTGCCGCTGCGCGGCGGACCGCGCGAGCAGGCCGACTACCTCGCGCACTTCCGGTCCGACAGCATCGTGCGCGACTGCGAACTGATCCGTCCGCAGCTGACCGGCGGCGCGCCCTGGACCGTCCTCGGCCAGTCATTCGGCGGCTTCTGCGCGGTCCGCTATCTGTCGGCCGCGCCCGAAGGCCTCGACGCCGTGCTGATCACCGGTGGCCTGCCCTCCCTCGACGCCCACGCGGACGACGTCTACCGGGCCGCGTACCCGAGGATCGAGCGGAAGGTCGCCGCGCACTACGCCCGCTACCCGCAGGACGTCGGGCGCGCCCGGGAGATCACCGCTCACCTCACGGAGCACCGCCCCGAGAGCGGCGGCCACCGGCTGACGCCCGAGGGGTTCCAGTCCCTCGGCATCCTGCTCGGCGGGGGCAGCGGCAGCCACCAGCTGCACTACCTGCTGGAGAACGCCTTCGTCGCCACCCCGCACGGCACCGAGCTCTCCGACACCTTCCAGGAGGCCATGCGCTCGGCCGGCTCGTTCGCGGGTCACCCGCTGTACGCGCTCCTGCACGAGGCCATCTACGGCCAGGACGAGCGCCCCACCGGCTGGGCCGCCGAACGGGTCCGTGCCGAGTTCCCGCAGTTCGACGCGGCGGCCGCCCTGAAGGGCGACGGCCCGGTGCTGTTCACCGGCGAGAGCATCCACCCCTGGCACTTCGAGGTCGACCCGGCGCTGCGCCCGCTGCGCGAGACGGCCGAACTGCTCGCCACCCGCGGCGACTGGGAGCCGTTGTACGACACCGAGCGGCTGGCCGCCAACGAGGTTCCGGTGGCCGCCGCCGTCTACCACGACGACATGTACGTCGACACCGCGCACGCGCTGCGGACCGCCGGTGCGATCCGCGGGCTGCGCACCTGGGTGACCGACGAGTTCGAGCACGACGGACTGCGCGCGGGCGGGCCGCGCGTGCTGGACCGGCTGCTCGCGCTGGTCCGCGAGGAGGTCTGAGCCCGCCGGAGCGGGCGGGAGCCGGGCCGCACCCGGATCCCGCCCGTGCGGCTCAGCCCTGGAGGGCGTCGAGCGTCGCGTCGAGGTTCGACGCCGAGTGCGGCGCACGGTTGTGCGGGAGCTTCGACAGGACAGCCGCCATGCCGCAGGTGTTGGTCACCGCGGAGAAGACGAGACCGGAGCCGATGCCGGCGGACAGCCAGCGCGCGGCCGGGTAGCGCACACCCGCCAGCAGACCGGCCACCACGAGGGAGCCGGCCGCGAGCCGCACCTGGCGCTCCATCGGCCAGGTGCCCCGCGCACCGTCCGGGCGGTCGAGGCCATGGCCCTCGCCCTCCCACGCGGAGGTGCCGCCGGAGAGCGTGGCGGCGTCGATGTCCGCCGCGGACAGGATGTCGCAGGCCCGGGTGGAGCGGACGCCGGAGGCGCACACCACCAGCAGGGCGCCGCGGGCCGAGGCGGACTTGAGGGCGGGCACCGCCTCGGAGAGCCGGTCGAGCGGGATGTTCAGAGCGCCGGGGACGTGCCCGGCGGCGTACTCGCCGGGGGCGCGCACATCGATCACGGTGAACTCCGCGAGACGGGCGGCGGCCTGGGCGGGGGAGAGGGATACGGGGCTGGTCACTGGCAGTGATTCCTTTCGTTCACCGGGTGTGAGGCGGAGACTCGGTCTCTCCTGCCCCGGAGGGGATAGAATACCCCTTGGGGTATTAAAAGGAGGATGTGTGGAACTCGACATGGCCGCCGATGAGCTCAAATCGGTGCTCAATCGTCTGCGCCGCGCACAGGGTCAGCTGACCGGAATCATCAGGATGATCGAGGAGGGGCGGGACTGCGAGGACGTCATCACGCAGATGGCGGCCGTTTCGCGCGCCCTGGACCGGGCCGGCTTCGCGATCATCGCGACCGGACTGCAGCACTGCCTGGCCGACGGCGGCACCGATCCCGCGGACCGGGACCAGATGCGCGCCCGGCTGGAGAAACTCTTCCTCTCGCTCGCCTGAACGGGCGGCACCGGGCATCCGTCGTTGCGAGCGCCGCGCGGGGGCCGGCCGGTTAGCCTGCCGACATGACCGAGCAGCTGAAGCCCATGCCCGCCGACTGGCAGCGCGCCCTCGCCGTCGTCGCCCACCCCGACGACCTGGAGTACGGCTGCGCGGCGGCCGTCGCCGGCTGGACCGACGGCGGGCGTGACGTCACCTATCTCCTGGCCACCCGGGGCGAGGCCGGGATCGACACGCTCGAACCGGAGCGGTGCGCACCGCTGCGCGAACAGGAGCAGCGCGCGAGCGCGGCCGTCGTCGGGGTCCCGCGGGTGGAGTTCCTGGACCACCGGGACGGGGTGATCGAGTACGGCACCGGCCTGCGCCGCGACATCGCGGCGGCCATCCGCCGGCACCGGCCCGAGCTGGTGATCACACTCAACCACCGGGACACCTGGGGCGGCGTCGCCTGGAACACCCCCGACCACCGCGCGGTCGGCCGGGCCACCCTGGACGCCGCCGGTGACGCCGGGAACCGCTGGATCTTCCCGGAGCTGACCGGGCAGGGGCTCGAACCGTGGGACGGCGTGCGGTGGGTGGCCGTCGCCGGATCGTCCACGCCCACCCACGCGGTCGACGCGACCGAAGGCCTCGAACGCTCCGTGCAGTCGCTCCTGGCGCACCGCACGTACATCGAGGTCCTCACCGACGAGGATCCCGAGGCGTACTGCCGCACCTTCCTGACGGGCAACGCGCAGGCGTCCGCGGAGCGGTTCGGCGGCCGGCCGGCCGTCACCTTCGAGCTCTTCGCGCGCTGAGCCCGGACGGACCCTGGTCCGTTGCCGGGGTGCGGCCGTACGCTGTTCCGCACACCGGTATCTGACGAGTCGTCAGTCCATGGAAGGGGCGGCGGTGCTCGACACGCTCGACCACGACATCCCACCGGGCCAGGAGCGGATCACGCTCCGGACCGAGAACGGCGTCGGTGTGCTGACGCTCTGCCGGCCGGACCAGCTCAACGGCTGGAGCTGGGAGTCCAGCCGGCAGCTCGGCATCATGGCCGACCGGCTGCGGTTCGACGACTCGGTCCGGGCGGTCCTGCTGAGGGGCGAGGGCCGGGCCTTCTGCGCCGGGATCGATGTCACCGCGCCCGGGGGCGGCATCACGGGCCGTTCGCCCGCCGAGCGGACCCAGCGCTACTACGAGGGCATCCGCTGGGCGCACGAGCGCTTCGCCGCGTTCGCCGGGCTGCCGCAGCCGGTGATCGCCGCCGTACAGGGCTACTGCCTCGGCTTCGGCTTCGAACTCGCCCTCATGGCGGACATCCGGATCGCCGCGGACGACGCCGTGTTCGCGCTGCCGGAGGCCGGGATCGGGGTGGCGGTCGACGCGGGCGGTGACATGCGGATCGCCCGGGAGGCGGGCGCGGGCTGGGCGAAGTACCTGGCCCTGACCGGCCGCCGGATCGACGCGGCGACGGCCGAGCGGATCGGACTGCTCCAGGCCGTCACACCGCCCGGTGAGCTGGAGCGCACCGCACGGTCCGTGGCCGAGGCCGTGGCGGGCAACGCGCCGCTTGCCGTGCGCCACATCAAGCGTTCCGTCGACGCCTTCGCGGATGCGGGGCTCGGCGAGGCGCTCGACCGTACGGCCCTGGCCGCGGCGCTCACCCTCACCTCGCAGGACGCGGCCGAGGGCTATGCCGCCAAGGCGGCCCGCCGCCCGGCGCACTTCGAGGGAACCTGAACCGGTGCCGCGGTTCACGGACCCTCCGCGACGCCATCCCCTCGGCTGCCCGGCGGGGGCCCGTCACCGTCGGGCAGGGTGAACGGGCCGCGGCCCAGCTGCTCGCGCACCGGTACCACGGGCGGGGTCACCAGCGAGCGCCGCTGCCAGTTCGCCCCGTCGACCACCAGCGAATGACCGGAGACGAACGCGGCGTACGGCGAGGCCAGGAACGTCGCCGCCCAGCCCAGCTCGCGGGGCAGTCCCACCCGGAGCGCGGGCTGCCGCCCGTCCAGCTCCCGGGCCCCGCCGTCCTCCGCCCCGGCCCGGTCCAGGTTGGCGCGGATGTTCTCGTGCATGTCCTCGTGCGGCATCAGCCCGGGCACCAGCCCGTTGACGCGGATCCCGTACGGACCCCACTCCACGGCAAGGGTCTCGACCAGGTTCTTCACGCCGGCCTTCGCGGCCGCCGAGTGGGCGTACCCGGGACCGCCCGTCCACGCGTACGAGGCGCCGACGCAGATGATCGACCCCGCGGTCCCGGCCGCCAGATGGCGCCGCCCGAACTCCCGGGTCATGAACCAGGTGCCGGTCAGCGTGATGTCGAGCACCGCCCGCCAGGCGTTCGGTGACAGATCCTCCGCGGGTGAGGGGAAGTTGGCCGCCGCGTTGTTGACGAGCACGTCGGGCGGACCCGTCTCCGCCTCGGCGGCGTCGAAGATCTCCGTGATCCTCTCCGGGTCCCGGATGTCGCCCGGGACGGTCAGGACGCGACCGCCGGTCAGCGCTGCCAGCTCCTCCCGGGCGGCGGCCAGCCGTCCGGGGTTCCGGCCGACGATCACCAGGTCCGCCCCCAGCCGGGCGAACTCGGCCGCGATCGCCTTGCCGAGCCCCGAGCCGCCGCCGGTCACCAGGACGACGCTCCCGTCGTACGTGCCGGCCGGTAACGCGCTCGCGCCCAAGGGGGGCGGAGCGGGGAGTCCGCGGGTGTGCACGCTCTCCGTCATGGCTGCATGAATACAGTCTCCGACGACAAAAGACCAGGTCCACGCACTGATGTTGTCCAGACCATTGACATGCCAGCGCCAGACTGTTGAATTCAGTGTCGTTGTGTTGCGCGACTCTGGTGACTTGAGTGACCAATGGAGGATCTGTGACGCCTCGCCCACCCCGCCTCACCGCACTCGCCGCGGCGGCCGCTCTGCTCGCCGGCGGTCTGCTGACCACCGTGCCGTCCGCCCAGGCGGCCGGTGGCAGCCCGGCCGGCCCCTCGGCCAAGGCCCGGGAAACCCCGGCCATCACCCCGACCCCGCAGTCCGTGAAGAACCGGACGGACCGGATCGTGATCACTCCCACCGTCACCCTGGTCACCGGGGCGACGCCCGACGGGCCGACGCTCGACGTGGTGGAGACGGCCCTGCGCAAGGCCGGCGCACGGCACGTCGTCCGCGCCACACGGCCGGCCCGCAACGGCCTGAACGTCTACATCGGCGACCCCGGCGCCCTCGCCGCCCAGAAGCTCGAAGGGCCGTCGGAGCTGCCCGCCGACGGATACGTCCTCGGTATCGGGGCGGACCGCATCGTCCTCGCGGGCAAGGACGCCACCGGCACCTTCTACGCCGCCCAGACCCTGCGCCAGGTGCTGCCGCAGCGGAAGCAGCCGGGCGGCAAGGTCGCCGGACTCGCGGTGCGCGACTGGCCGGGAACCGCGCTGCGCGGTGTCATCGAGGGCTTCTACGGCACTCCGTGGTCCCACGAGGCCCGCCTCGACCAGCTGGACTACTACGGCGAGCACAAGATGAACATCTACGTGTACTCGCCCAAGGACGACGCCTACCTCCGCGAGAAGTGGCGTGATCCCTACCCCGCCGAGCAGCTGGCCCAGATCAAGGAGCTCGCGGACGAGTCGGTCGAGCAGCACGTCGACTTCACCTACGCGCTCTCGCCCGGTCTTTCGGTCTGCTACAGCTCCGACGAGGACGCCGAGGCGCTCGTGGCCAAGTTCCAGACGATCTGGGACATCGGCGTCCGCACCTTCGCCGTGCCGCTGGACGACATCAGCTACACCGACTGGAACTGCGACGCCGACAAGGCGAAGTGGGGGACCGGCGGCGGTGCGGCCGGCGCCGCGCAGGCGTACCTGCTGAACCGGGTCAACAAGGAGTTCATCGCCACCCATCCCGGTGCCGAACCGCTCCAGATGGTGCCCACCGAGTACTACGACGTGACCCCGTCCCCGTACAAGACGGCTCTCTCCCAGCAGCTGGACCCGGACGTGGTCGTCGAGTGGACCGGTGTCGGAGTGGTCGCCCCGACCATGACGGTCGCTCAGGCCGACGCCGCCCGCGAGGTGTTCGGGCACCCGATCCTGACCTGGGACAACTACCCGGTCAACGACTACGCGACCGACCGCCTGCTGCTCGGTCCGTTCAACGGCCGCGAGAAGGGGCTCCCCGGCCGGCTGGCCGGGATCACCGCCAACCCGATGATCCAGCCGTACGCCTCGAAGCTGTCGCTGTACACCGTCGCGGACTACGCCTGGAACGACGCGGCGTACGACCCGCGCACCTCGTGGGGGAGGGGGCTCAAGGAGTACGCGGGCGGCGACCCGCGTACGGAGCGGGCGCTGCGCGCCTTCGCCGACGCCAACTACAGCTCGGCGCTCAACAAGGAAAAGGCGCCGGAACTCGCCGCGGAGTTCGCCCGGTACTGGAAGTCCGGTGACGCCAGGCGCCTCACCTCGGTGCTCACCGACCTGGGCGCCGCCCCGGCCCGGCTGCGGTCCGGCCTTCCGGACCGGGGCTTCGCCGAGGACGCCGGCCCCTGGCTGGACGCCACCGAGGCCTGGGCCTCCGCGTCGGGCACCGCCCTGCGCATGGTCGAGGCGGCCAGGGCCGGGGACGGCGCCCGGGCCTGGGAGCTCCGTCAGCAACTGCCCGCACAGGTCGAGCACGCCACGTCGTTCACGTACACCGGTCTGGACGGCCGCAAGGTGCCGGTCCACGTCGGTGACGGGACGCTGGACGGGTTCGTCGACGCGGCCACCGCCGAGTACGACCGGATCCTCGGCGTGAGCGGCCGGCCCACCGCGTCGACGAACCTCGGCACCTACCAGAGCAACACCGTCGCCCGCGTCCTCGACGGCGACGACTCCACCTACTTCTGGAGCGACGGGGCACCCGCCGCGGGCGACCAGCTCACCGTCGACCTCGGCGAGGCCAGGGACATCGGCCAGGTCACCCTCGCCATGGCCAAGCCGGGCAGCACGGACGACTACCTCCACGCGGGGGTGCTGGAGTACTCGGCGGACGGGCAGAACTGGACCACGCTCACCGAGTTCTCCGAGAAGCCGGACGTCACCGCGACCGTGCCCGCCGGCACCGAGGCCCGCTATGTCCGGGCCCGCGCGACCGCCGGACAGGGCAGCTGGGTCGTCGTCCGCGAGTTCACCGTCGCGACCACGGACGGTGAGATCACGGGCAACCCGCCCGCCGCCGCCGGATCCGCGCTGCGCTCGGCCGCCGACGGCGACCCGGGCAGCGTGTACAGCGCCGCGCGGGCACCCGAGGCCGGCGAATCGCTCCAGGTGGATCTCGTCGCCGCGCGCCCGGTCGGCTCCGTCACGGTTCTCCGGCCGGACGGTCCCGGGGCGGCGGCCGACATCCAGCTGCGGGGCGCGGACGGGAGCTGGCAGACCGTCGGCGCGCTCGACGGCCCGTACACGCGGGTCGGCACGGCCGGCCGGACCGCCGACGCGGTGCGTCTCCTCTGGAGCACCGGCTCGGCGGCGCCCCGGATCGCGGAGGTCGTGATCGGGAAGTAGGAGCCTCGTTCCACCGTGCGCCCGGCGCCGCCGCACCTTCCGGGGCGGGGCCGGGCGCACAGCCGTGCCGGGTCCGGCCGAATCGGTGGGCACGGATTGTTCCCACAGCGGCAAGCGACCGCTTAGTATGCCCGGGAGCAGTGGTAATGCCGACAGTGTTGTGGAGGCCCCTCATGCAGGCATGGCGAGTGCACCGGAACGGCGAGCCGAGCGAGGTGATGCGGCTCGAAGAGACGGACCGGCCGACGCCCGGCGACGGGCAGGTGCTCATCGAGGTGCTCGCGGCGAACATAAACTTCCCCGACGCGCTGCTCTGCCGCGGCCAGTACCAGGTGCGGCCTCCGCTGCCCTTCACCCCGGGTGTGGAGATTTGCGGCCGGACCGAGGACGGGCGCCGGGTGCTCGCCACCCCCGCCCTGCCGCACGGGGGGTTCGCCCAGTACGTCGTCGCCGACGAGGCGGCGCTGCTGCCGGCACCCGAGGCCCTGGACGACGCCGAGGCGGCGGCCCTGCACATCGGCTACCAGACCGGCTGGTTCGGCCTGCACCGCAGGGCGCACCTCCAGGCCGGTGAGACGCTGCTCGTCCACGCGGCAGCCGGAGGCGTCGGAAGCGCGGCCGTCCAGCTGGGGAAGGCCGCGGGCGCCACCGTCATCGGTGTCGTCGGCGGAGCCGAGAAGGCCAAGACCGCCACCGAACTCGGCTGCGACCTGGTCATCGACCGGCGCACCGAGGACATCGTCGCCGCGGTCAAGGAGTTCACCGGCGGCCGCGGCGCCGACGTCGTGTACGACCCCGTCGGCGGCGACGCGTACGCCAAGTCGGTGAAGTGCATCGCCTTCGAGGGCCGGGTGATCGTCGTCGGCTTCGCCAGCGGTGTCATCCCCACCCCGGGGCTCAACCACGCCCTGGTGAAGAACTACTCGGTCCTCGGACTGCACTGGGGGCTGTACAACACCAAGGACCCGCAAGCGGTCCGGGACTGCCACGACGAGCTCACCCGGCTCGCCGCCGAGGGCGTCATCAAGCCGCTCGTCAGCGAGCGGGTCGCGATGGACGGGGCGGCGGCCGCCGTGCAGCGCGTCGCCGACGGCACCAGCACCGGCCGCATCGTCGTCCTCCCGTCAGGAGCCGCCCGATGACCGCCCCCGACGCGGCCGAACTGCGCCGCCTCACCCGCGAACTGCTGGCCGCGCACCCCCCGGCCAGCACGGACCGCACCGACTTCCTCAAGGCGCGCTTCGACGCCGGACTCGCCTGGGTGCACTACCCGGCCGGGCTGGGCGGGCTCGACGCGCCGCGCTCCCTGCAGCCCGTCGTCGACGCCGAACTCGCCGCGGCGGACGCGCCGGACAACGACCCGCGCCGCATCGGCATCGGCCTGGGCATGGCCGCCCCGACCGTCCTCGGCTTCGGCACCGACGAGCAGAAGCAGCGCTTCCTGCGCCCCCTGTGGGTCGGCGAGGAGGTGTGGTGCCAGCTCTTCAGCGAGCCGGGCGCCGGCTCCGACCTGGCCGCCCTCGGCACACGTGCCGTGCGCGACGGCGAGCACTGGGTGGTCGACGGCCAGAAGGTATGGACGTCCAGCGCCCATGTGGCGCGCTGGGCGATCCTCATCGCCCGCACCGACCCGGACGTGCCCAAGCACCGCGGCATCAGCTACTTCATCTGCGACATGACCGACCCCGGCGTCGAGGTGCGGCCGCTGCGCCAGATCACCGGCGAGGCGGAGTTCAACGAGGTCTTCCTCACCGGAGTACGCATCCCCGACAGCCGCAGGCTCGGCCCGGTCGGTGAGGGCTGGAAGGTCGCGCAGACGACGCTCATGAACGAGCGCGTCTCCATCGGCGGATCCCGCATCCCGCGCGAGGGCGGCATGATCGGCCCGGTCTCCCGGACCTGGCGCGAACGCCCCGAACTGCGCACCCACGACCTGCACCAGCGCCTGCTGACCCTCTGGGTCGAGGCCGAGGTCGCCCGGCTCGCGGGCGAACGGCTGCGCCAGCAGCTCGTCGCCGGACAGCCCGGCCCCGAGGGCTCCGGCATGAAACTGGCCTTCGCCCGCCTCAACCAGGAGATCAGCGGCCTCGAAGTCGAACTCCTCGGCGACGAGGGGCTGCTGTACAGCGACTGGACCATGCGCCGCCCCGACCTCGTCGACTTCACCGGCCGCGACGCCGGCTACCGCTACCTCCGCTCCAAGGGCAACTCCATCGAGGGCGGCACCAGCGAGGTACTGCTCAACATCGTCGCCGAACGGGTGCTCGGTCTGCCCTCCGAGCCGCGCAACGACAAGGACGTCGCCTGGAAGGACCTCTCCCGATGACCGCACAGCCCGCCACGAGCCGGACACCCGATCTGCTGTACTCGGAGGCCGAGGAGGATCTGCGGGCAGCGGTCCGCGCGCTGCTCGCCGACCGGGCCGACGCGCCGACGGTCATCGCCGGCACCGAGTCCGACACGCCGTACGACGCGCAGCTCTGGAAGGCCCTCGCCGCCGACATCGGCGCCGCAGGGCTGCTGGTGCCCGAGAAGTTCGGCGGACAGGGGGCCGGTCACCGCGAGGCCGCCGTCGTCATCGAGGAACTCGGCCGCAGCGTCGCCCCCGCGCCCTACCTGACCAGCTCCGTCGTCGCCACCGAGACGCTCCTGGCGCTCGGCGCCGAGGAAGGACCGGTGGCGGAACTCCTCGCCGGCCTCGCGGCGGGCCGCAAGGTCGCGGTGCTCGCCGTCCCCTTCTCCGCCTCGGCGTCCGGCACGCCGGTGGTGACCGCTGCCCTGGACGGAACACTCGGTCCGGTCGCCGACGCGGCCGCCGCCGACGTGTTCCTGGTGCCCACCACCGACGGCCTGTACGCGGTCGCCGCGGACGCGCCCGGTGTCGCCGTCCAGCCGCTCGTCCCGCTCGACCTCACCCGCCCGCTCGCCACGGTCACCCTGAGCGGGGCCACCGGAACGCTGCTCGCGGACGCCGGCGCGGCGCGGGCCGCGGTGGACCGGGGGCTGCTGGCCGGTGCCGGACTGCTCGCCTCCGAACAGCTCGGACTCGCCGAGTGGTGCCTGACCGAGACGGTCCGCCACACCCGGGAGCGGCACCAGTTCAACCGGCCGATCGGCTCCTTCCAGTCGCTCAAGCACCGGATGGCGCAGCTCTGGCTGGAGGTCGTATCGGCCCGGGCCGCGGCACGCAACGCCGCCGACGCGCTGGCGACGGGCAGCCCCGACACGCCGTTGGCCGTGGCCGTCGCGCAGGCGTACTGCTCCAGGGTCGCCGTCCACGCGGCGGAGGAGTGCGTCCAGTTGCACGGCGGCATCGGGATGACCTGGGAGCACCCCGCGCATCTGTACCTGAAGCGCGCCAAGGCCGACGCGACCGCCTTCGGTACGGCGGGCCGTCACCGCGAGACCGTCGCCGGCCTGATGGAGCTCCCGGCGCCGTAACACCCGCCAGGACCCGGAGCGGGGGTACGTGCGGCAGGCGCACGTACCCCCGCTCCGGCATGTCCGGGAACCGTGCGGACGTATCCCCGCTCCGGCACGTGCGGGACAGGTGCACATGCATCCCCGCTCCGTCGTGCCCGCGTCACGCGCGGGCGGCAGGACCGATCCCTGCGGATACGGCCAAGGCGGGTGGAACGCGGGCCGAAGAACGGGCGGCGAACGAGACAACTCTCCTCGTCCGCACACCCGTTGAGGCGTGAGGCTTCCATACTCGGTCGCGTCCGCCCGTCCGGCACGCCTCGCAACCGGGAGATTCCATGGCGTTCCCCACCCGCCGCCGCGTCGTCACCACCGCACTGGCCACCGCGGCCGCAGGCACCCTCCTGCCACTCCAGAGGGCCACCGCGAACGAAGCGCCCGCCACCGCCCCGCGTGCCCGGGGCCCGCGCCCCCTGCCCCGCGCGCACGCGCACAACGACTATCTGCACCCCCGCCCGCTCCACGACGCACTGGCCCGGGGATTCACCAGCGTCGAGGCGGACATCTTCCTCGTGGACGGCGAACTGCTGGTCGCCCACGAGGCCACCGGCCTCGACCCCGCCCGCACCCTCTCCGCGCTCTACCTCGACCCGCTCCTCGCCCGGGTCCGGGCCCACCACGGGACCGTGTTCCCCGGCGACCGCACACCGGTGCAGCTGCTGATCGACATCAAGACGGACGGCGCGGCCGCCTACGCGGAACTGGACCGCCAACTGCGCCGCCACCGGCAGATGCTGACCTCCTTCTCCGGCGACCGGGTACGGCCCGGAGCTGTGACCGCCGTCGTCTCCGGCGACCGGGCTGCCCGTCCCCCGATGGAGGCCCAGCGCACCCGGTACGCCTTCTACGACGGCCGCTTGGAGGACCTCGGCACGGCGGCCACCGCCTCGTTCGTCCCGCTCATCAGCAGCAGCTGGACCGGGACCTTCGGCTGGCTGGGCGCCGGGCCGATTCCGCCCGCCGAACGGGACGCGCTGCGCGCGATCACCGCCGCCGCGCACCGGGCGGGGCAGCGGGTGCGGTTCTGGGCCACGCCCGATGTCCCGGGACCCGAACGCGAGGCGCTCTGGGCCGAGCTCCTGGCGGCCGGGGTGGACCATCTCAACAGCGACGACCTCACAGGTCTCGCCCGCTTCCTGCGTACCCACGACCGGAACGCACGGTAGACGCAGGTCGTACCCGTTTGGCGTACACGCCAGTGCGCCGGATGGCTCCTCCACTACGCCAAACTGACGGCGAATGCCGCAATTCCGGCGCGGCGGAGGAGGTTGGCCATGGCCATTTCGATCTCACTGGTGCTGCTTCTGCTGATCCTGGCGGTGATCTTCCTCCGCAGCGGCGGACTGAAGGTCTCGCACGCGCTGGTGTGCGCCCTGCTCGGGTTCTTCCTGGCGGGCACGAGCATGGCCCCCACCATCCAGGAGGGCCTCACCGCCACGGCCGACGTCGTCAGCAGCATCAGGCCCTGACCGGACGCCGGGACCGAACCGGGTGCGCAAACGCGCAGGACCGGTCCCGGACCGCACCGAGACATGATCATTACGGTCGGCCCGGTGCACCATGCGGTCTCCCGGGGTCCGCGGGCCCGCCGGTGTGCGACGGTCGGGTGGGGCGCGGAGCCGGGCCGGACCGCTGCCCCGCCCGGCGCGGGAACCGCCACCGGGTGCCGCACCGAGCCGGGCCCGGAGAGCGCAGCCATGTCATTTCCTCCTCCGGGACGCGATCCGGGCGCCGTTCACCACGAGCACTGCCACAGCGGCCGCTGCTGCCGGTGCCAGCAACGGCCCTGGACGAAGGCCGTCGGCGGTGAACGCCTCTGCGGGCTGTGCGCGTCCTGCTGCCGGGAGTGCGGCCGGGCGCCCGCCCCGCATCTGGACGGACTCGATCACGGACTCTGCGGTGACTGCCGAGGACTGTGCGGGCGCTGCGGAACGCCGCTCCCGGCCGACGGCGACTGCCGGTGCAGACAGTGGCAGCGGCCAGGGGCCGACCCGGTCGGCTATCTCCTGCACGCGCTTCCGCCGCCGCTCGCGCGGGAGTTCACCGGCGGGTATCCGAACGAACTCGTCGCCCTGATCCGGCGGGAACTGGGCCGCCGCAGCCCCGACCAGCTCCTGGACCGGATGGAGCGCCGGTGGAACGCCCGCTGGTCCCACGCGCTCCACGAGAAGGACGAGGACGGGCGCAGGCGGCAGCCGATGGAGATCGCCGAGCGGCTGCTCCGGCCCGGGCGCTGCGACGGGCCGCAGTGCGAGGACGGCCGGCTGCTCGCGGCCGACACCCCGTGTCCGTACTGCGCCCGGCCGCTGCACCGCTTCGTACCCGCCCAGGCGGACCGCGGCACCGCGTCGGACCGGGCCAGGACCACGGCCGCCGCGATCCGGCGCGAGATGCTGGACCGCCGCACCGGCGGGCGGCGTTGAGACGCACCAGAGGCGCCGGGCGTCACGCGGGCAACATTGCACCACCGTGAAGCGTCCATGAAACGCCCTGCATTTCCATGGACACCTCAAGGACCTCGCCCTAGCGTCGGGCGGCGGCGCGACCCCCGCCCCCGACCGAGGAGTCCGATGTCCCCGCTGTCCCCGCTGTCCAGAAGTGGACCCCTGCGCGCACTGGTACTGGCGCTGGCCCTCTGCGCCACGACGCTCATGGTGTCCGGCACACCGGCCGCCGCGGCCGACATACCCCGGGCCCCCGGGCACCGGCTGGTCAGTGACTACGAGGGCGGCCCGGCCACGGCCGTGCCCGTCCCCGGACAGGCCCCGCCCCAGCATCCCTTCCTCGCGCCCAACGGCCGCAGCGGCATGCACGCCGACGCGGCCGGCAGCGGCACCCACCCGTACTCGGGGCCGCTCGGCCGCAGCCCCGAGGTCAGCAGCGAACAGATCGCGCCCCTGGGCGGCGAGTGCGCCACCGCCACCTTCGACGCGGCGGGCCGGCTGATCACGGTGTGCGGCACGTTCACCGGGTTCCTCCTCAAGCTCCTGGACCCGCGCACCCTCGACACCCTCGCCGAGTACGCACTGCCGCAGCGCTCCTCGACCGTCGAGGCCCTCACCCGGCTCGACTTCTCGAAGATCTTCAAGGACACCTCGGGCGGCGCCTACTTCTACCTCGACGACCAGGACCGCGTCGTCCTCGCCGACTCCCGCCAGCACATCCAGCGCATCGCCCACGGACAGGCCGCCGACGGCAGCTGGCACTTCACCGTCGTCGACGACTGGGACCTCACCGCGCAGGTGCCGCACGACTGCGTCAGCTGGACGAACCTCTACCCGAGCGGCACCTGCGACCCCGTCACCTCCGTCATGCCCGACTGGCAGGGCCGCATCTGGTGGGTGACCAGGCTGGGCCGGGTCGGCACGGTCGACCCGCGGACCTCCGCCGTGCGCTTCGTCCAGCTCACCGGCGAGGAGATCCAGAACTCCTTCTCCGTCGCCGAGGACGGCGTCTCCATCGTCACCGACCACGCCCTCTACAGCTTCGCGGCGACGGCCGACGGCACCCCGCACATCCAGTGGCGGCAGACGTACGACCGGGGGACCGGCACCAAACCCGGCTCGGTCAACCAGGGTTCGGGCACCACGCCCGACCTCTTCGGTGACGGGGACGACTACGTCGCCATCACCGACAACGCCGACGACCGGATGAACGTCCTCGTCTACCGCCGGGCCCCGGGCGTCCCCGACGACCAGCGGCTCGTCTGCAAGGTCCCGGTCTTCGGCTCCGGAGCCTCCACCACCGACAACTCCATGATCAGCTGGGGCAACAGCCTCGTCGTCGAGAACAACTACGGCTACGAGAACGTCACCACGCTGCTCCTCGGCCGCAGCGTCGTCGGCGGCGTCGCCCGCATCGACGTTCGGCCCGACGGCAGCGGCTGCGACACGGTCTGGAACAGCGCCGTCCGCTCACCCTCCACGGTGCCCAAGCTCTCCACCGCCAACGGCCTGCTCTACTTCTACGAGAAGCAGCCCAACATCCTCGGCATCGACGCCTGGTACCTCACCGCCGTCGACTACCGCACCGGGCAACGCCGCTGGACGAAACTCACCGGCACCGGACCCTCGTACGACAACAACTGGGCGCCGGTCACCATCGGCCCCGACGGGACGGCGTACGTGGGCGTCTTCAACGGCATCGTGGCGGTCCGCGACACCGGCTGACCCCGTGTCCCGAGCGCGGCCGTCTCCGGACCGACGAAGGGCCCGTACACACGCGTGTACGGGCCCTTCGTCGTCGCGCCGTTACTCCGTGGCCGCTTCGCCCGCCGCGACGTCGGGGCCGGAGTGACCGGTCGGGACCGTGGCCGCCGAGCCCTGCCTGACCGCTTCCACCGCGGCCTCGTGCAGCGTACGGCTGGCTTCCTCCGACGGGCACGGAACGGGGCTGCCCGCCATCGTGAACCAGTCGGCCGCGTCGGTGTACTGCACGGTGATCTGCGCCGTGCCCTCGGCCCATGTGGTGTGCACGGTCAGGTCGCCGGACAGCGGCCCGACCTCTTCGGTGAGCACGCCGCCGTGCCCCGAATATATTCCGCGAGTCGTCCAGGACGCCCAGGTCATGCATCCAGGCTCGCACCAAAGCCCGCGGATCGCGACCCGCGGGCGGCAATTCCCGCGGACGCGGCGCCCCCAGGCCGGGCGCACGCGGCGCGACAGGGAACGGGCGGTGGATTTGAACGAAACTTTTCGCGCGCCCACCCTGCGGTTCCCGCAGGGGCCGATCCCGTTGTCCTGATGCGATCTTGATGACAAATCGTTGATCCCTGGCGCCGTGGCAACGAATTCCGAAGGAAATCTGCTATTGACCTGCGGAACGCGTCGGTATTGCATGACGCGCTGGGAGCACCGGAACCATCCAGCACACCCCGTCCGGAGGCGATACCGCTCCCGCGCTCAGAGACCGCACCTGTTGATCGGAACCCGACTCGATGACCGACACGCTCAGCGCTCCACAGGCGCTCGCCCCCGCGACCGGCCCCACCCCGCAGAAGCTCAAGCGTTCCATCGGCGTCGTCGGAGGGACCCTGCTCACGCTCTCCTGCGTGACTCCCGCCTCCACCCTCTTCGTGGTGGTGCCCGACCTGTTCTCCAGCCTCGGCACCTACACCGCGCTCACCATCGGCATCGGCTCGCTCCTCTGTATCGCGGTGGCGTTCTGCTACTCGGAACTGGGCACCCTCATCCCCAGCGCCGGCGGCGAGTACGCCATGGTGTCGACGATGGCGGGCAGGCTTGCGGGCTGGCTCGTGTTCGTGCTCTCCCTGCTCGTCGTGATGATCGTGCCGCCGGTCATCGCCATGGGGACCGCCGACTACCTGGCGCCGCTCGTGCACATCCCGGCCTCCGTCGCCGGGGCGGGCGTCATGCTGCTCGCCACCCTCGCGGGCCTCCTCGACCTGCGCGCCAACGCGTGGATCACCGGCATCTTCCTCGTGCTGGAGGTGATCGCCGCCGGTGTGGTCGCCGTCCTCGGGTTCGCCCACTCCGAACGCGGCGCCTCCGCGCTGGTGCACGGCTCGGTCGCCGCCCCCGGCGGCACCAGCTCGACCGTCACCGCGATGATGGTCGTCTCCGGTCTCGCCATCGCCCTCTTCATCACGCAGGGCTTCTCCACGGCCGTCTACCTCTCGGAGGAGCTGGAGAACCCCCGGCGCAACGTCGCCCGCACCGTCCTCGCCACGCTCGCCATCTCGACGGCGGTCATCCTGGTCCCCGTCATCGCCATCACCGTCGGCGCCCCCGACCTCGCGGCCCTGACCTCCGGCGACCTCAGCGGCATGGTCGAGGCCTGGTCCAACTCGGCCGTGGGCACGTTCGTCAGCCTCTGCGTCGCCCTCGCCATCATCAACGCGGGCATCGTCATGGTCATCCAGAACTCCCGGGTGCTGTTCGCCTCCGCCCGCGACAAGGCCTGGCCGGCACCCGTCAACCAGGCACTGTCCCGGCTCGGCCGGTTCGGCTCGCCGTGGGTCGCGACGCTCCTCGTCGGCATTCCGGGCGCCGCCCTCTGCTTCGTCAACCTCGACACCCTGTACGGCGTCACCGGCGTCTCGGTCACCGCGATGTACCTGCTGGTGGCCGTCGCCGCGCTGCTCTGCCGGCGCGGCTCCCACCGCCACGCCCCCGCCTGGCGGATGCCGCTCTGGCCGGCGGTCCCGGTCCTGCTCATCGTCGTCCTCGCCTACATCCTGACCCAGCAGGAGACCGAGTACCTGCTCTGGACCGGCGGGATCACGGCGGTCGCCACGCTCTACTGGGCCCTCTACCTCAGGCCCCGGCGCGCGACCCGGTGGCTGGTCAGCATCCCCGAGGACGAGCAGTCCTGAAGCCGGTTCGTGGTTGATCGGGTGACTCCGGGCGGTGGGACGTCATGCCGGGACGGTGCGGCGGTTAGGCATGCCGGCATGACATGTGAACCCTCACCGAAGAACACCGGCTTCCTCCGTACCCACCGCCTCCGCGCGGCCGGCGCCGCCGGCGTGCTGCTGGCCGCGGCGCTGCTGACCGGCTGCGGCCAGGACAGCGGCGGCACGTCGACGGGCACGGCTACCTCGGAAGCGGCGCGCGCCGTCCCGGAGCGGACGACCACCCCGTCGTCCGGTGCGAGCAAGAGCGCGTCGCCGACTGCCACGCTGACCGAGGACCAGAAGGACCGCAAGACCCTGCTCGGCGCCGCGAAGATCACGTTCGACAAGGCCGTCACCACGGCCGAGGGCGCCGTCGCGGGCAGCAAGGTGATGGAACTCGACCTGCGCGGACCGGGGGAGTCGGACGACGACACCGACCGCGACGAGAGCGCCTCGCCCAGCGCGAGCGCCAGCACGAGCCCGTCCCCGAGCGGCACCAGCGCCTCGCCCAGCGCCTCGCCCAGTGCCTCGCCGGCCGCCACCGGCCCGGAGTGGGTCGCGGTCGTCGTCGCCAAGGACGGCACCGAGCACAACGTCCGCGTCGACGCCGTCTCCGGCAAGGTGATCCAGTCCACCGAGGACCCCGGTCAGGACGCCGAGGAGAAGAGCAAGCTGGCCGACCGGATGGCAGGGGCCAAGCAGACCGCGCAGCAGGCGGCGAAGGCCGCCACGGACAAGAAGAAGGGCACCGTCACCTCCCTCGACCTGGACGACAACGACAAGAACGTCCTGGTCTGGTCCGTGGATGTGGTCGACAAGGCGTGGAACGAGACCACGGTCGGCATCGACGCCGCCACCGGTGCCGTCACCGCCGAGGAGACCGACACCGACTGACCGTCCCCGCAGACCGCACGCACGAATGCCCCCGGTTCGCACGGACCGGGGGCATTCCTCTGCGTGCCGCACCACCCAGGACTCAGAGGGACTTCGCGTGTGCCCCGTCCTCTGCCCCGTCCGCCACCGCCGGCGCGTCGAACTGCGTCCGGTACAGCTCCTCGTACCGGCCGCCCGCAGCCAGCAGCTCCGTGTGGGTCCCGCGCTCGACCACCCGGCCCTCCTCGATGACGAGGATCAGATCGGCCGCCCGAACCGTCGACAGACGGTGGGCGATCACCACCGCGGTGCGTCCCTCCAGCGCCTCGGCCAGAGCCTCCTGCACCGCGGCCTCCGACGTGGAGTCGAGGTGCGCGGTCGCCTCGTCGAGGATCACCACACGCTGGCGGGCCAGCAGCAGCCGGGCGATCGTCAGCCGTTGCCGCTCACCGCCGGAGAGCCGGTAACCGCGCTCGCCCACGACCGTGTCGAGCCCGTCGGGCAGCGAGGCCACCAGACCGTCCAGCCGGGAGCGCCGCAGCGCGTCCCAGATCTCGTCCTCGCCGGCCCCGGGCCTGGCCAGGGTCAGATTGGCGCGCACCGACTCATGGAAGAGGTGCCCGTCCTGGGTGACCATGCCGAGCGTCTCGCGGATCGACTCGGCCGTCAGATCGCGTACGTCCACGCCGCCCAGCCGCACCGCACCCGCATCGGCGTCGTACAGCCGCGGCAGCAGCTGCGCGATCGTCGACTTCCCCGCGCCGGACGAGCCGACCAGCGCGATCATCCGGCCGGGTTCGGCGCGGAAGGAGACCTCGTGCAGGACCTCCGTCCCGCCACGCGAATCGAGCGTAGCGACCTCCTCCAGGGAGGCGAGCGAGACCTTGTCGGCGGAGGGGTAGCCGAACGAGACACCGTCGAACTCGACGGACACCGGACCCTCCGGGACCTTCCGGGCGTCCGGCTTCTCGGCGATCAGCGGCTTCAGGTCCAGGATCTCGAAGACCCGCTCGAAGCTCACCAGCGCGCTCATCACCTCCACCCGGGCACCGGCCAGCGCCGTCAGCGGCGCGTACAGCCGGGTCAGCAGCAGGGCGAGGGAGACGACCGCGCCCGGTTCCAGACTGCCGCGGAGGGCGTAGTAGCCGCCGAGTCCGTAGACCAGCGCCAGCGCCAGCGCGGACACCAGGGTGAGCGCCGTGATGAACGTGGACTGCGCCATGGCCGTACGGATACCGATGTCACGGACCCGGCTCGCTCGGGCGGCGAACTCCGCGGACTCGTCGGCGGGCCGGCCGAAGAGCTTGACGAGCGTGGCACCGGGGGCGGAGAAGCGCTCGGTCATCTGCGTGCCCATCGCGGCGTTGTGAGCGGCCGCCTCGCGCTGCATCCGCGCCATCCGGGAGCCCATCCGGCGGGCGGGTACCACGAAGACCGGCAGCAGGACCAGCGCGAGCAGGGTGATCTGCCACGAGATGGTCAGCATCACCGCCAGGGTCAGCAGCAGCGTCACCAGATTGGAGACCACCCCGGACAGGGTGTTGCTGAACGCCCGCTGCGCCCCGATCACGTCGTTGTTGAGCCGGCTCACCAGGGCGCCGGTCCGGGTCCGGGTGAAGAACGCGACCGGCATCCGCTGGACATGGTCGAAGACCGCGGTCCGCAGGTCCAGGATCAGACCCTCACCGAGCGTCGCCGACAGCAGCCGGGTCAGCAGGCCGAGACCCGCCTCCGCCACCGCGATCACGGCGATCAGCAGCGCGAGCCGGGTCACGGTGCCGCTGTCCTTGCCCTGCACGATCGCGTCGACGACATGGCCGGCCAGCACCGGCGTGGCCACCGCCAGCAGAGCCATCACGATGCTCAGCAGCAGGAAGCGCAGGAGCTGGCGGCGGCGGGGCCGGGCGAAGTCGGCGATCCGGCGCAGGGTGGCCCGGGAGAAGGGTCTGCGGTCCTGTTGGGCGTTCATCGCGCTGTGCAGCGATGACCAAGCGGTGACTTCCATACTCATGCGGTGCCTCCGGGGTGCGAAAAAGCCGACGCGGCTCCCGGTGGCCGGACGCGGACCGGGGGCGCAGACAGAACGCTAGGAGCTCAAGCGGACTTGAGGTCAACTGCTTTCCGGCCGCACCATGCCCGGCGCAGGATCTCACGCCTCCTCGGGCGGCCCGATCGGCAGGCAGACCGTGAAACGCGTGTCTCCCGGCTCGGAGGTGACCCGGATGTCCCCGCGGTGCTTGTTGACGACGATGCGGTACGAGATGTCCAGGCCGAGACCCGTGCCCTCACCGACCGGCTTCGTGGTGAAGAACGGCTCGAAGATCCGGGGCCTGATCGCGTCCGGAATACCCGTGCCGGTGTCCGCGACCTCGACGAACAGCCGGTCCTCGGCCCGCCAGGTCCGCAGGGTCAGCGTGCCCCCGTCGGGCATCGCGTCGAACGCGTTGACGATCAGGTTCGTCCACACCTGGTTGAGTTCGGCCCCGTACGCGGACACGGGCGGCAGCTCGCGGTCGTACTCCCTGACCACCCGCACCCCGGCCGGGATCTTCGCCTGGAGCATCGTCAGGGTCGCGTCCAGCAGGGTGTGCACGTCGACGGTCTGCTGGGGTGCCCGGTCCAGCTGGGCGTACTGCTGGGCGGCGCCCACCAGGCCGGAGATACGCGTCACCGCGTCGTCGATCTCGCCCATCAGCAGCTCCGTGTCCACGGTGTACGCCAGCCAGCGCACCGTAGGGACGAGATTGTCCGCGCCGACGGTGGTGGCGGCCGCGTCCAGCCACGGGACGCCGATGCCGGCGGAGACCAGGGTGGGGGCCAGCTCCCAGCCGCCCGCCACCCCGTGCTCCTGCAGCCAGTCGCCGACCGCGTCCTCGGCGTCGGCGGCGGCGAGAGCGGGCAGCGCGTCGGCCTCGCCCGCGCGTCGCACCGCGTCGTCCTGCAGCTCGACGAGACGGTGCAGTTCGGAACCGTCCAGCCGGCCGTCGGCGATCATGGCGAGCTTGTGCCGCATCCCGGTCACCCGCTCCCGCAGCGCGGCGGTGGCCCGCACCGCGGCCGCCGCCGGGTTGTTCAGCTCATGCGTGAGCCCCGCCGACAGCGAGGCCAGCGCCAGCAGGCGTTCCCGCTCGTTGACGATCGCGTTGGCGGCCCGCGAACCGAAGAACAGCCCCTCCAGCAGATGCAGCGCCATCGGGAACCAGGTCCGCACCGCGTACGCGAACTCCTCGGCCGGCAGCACGAAGAACTCGGCGTCCGTGACCGCCCGCAGCGTGTGCGCGTACCGCTGCTCGACCCGGTCGCCCAGATAGGACCGGGTCGCACCGGCGTACACCCCGCGCTGATCCGTCCGGCTGACCTCCACGTCGTCGCCGTGCAGCACCCGGCTCAGCGCGATCGCCCCGCCGAGCAGTACGAAGAAGCACGTGGCGGCCTCGCCCTCCTCGTACACAGCCTCACCCGCCGGACGCTGTTCGGTGCGGCCGCGCTCCGCCAGCCAGCCCAGCTGCTCCTCACTGAGCTCCTCGAACAGGAACAGGGTCCGCAACCGCTCCGGCGACAGCCGGTCCGACTCGCTCACTGCGCCTCCAGATAGCGGTGCACCAGGGAGACCGCCATGGCTCCCTCGCCGACGGCCGACGCCACGCGCTTCACCGACGAGGAACGCACGTCCCCCGCCGCGAAGACACCCGGCACGCTCGACTCCAGGTGGTACGGATCGCGCGGCAGCCGCCAGCCGGCCGGACGCCCGCCCCCGGCCACCAGATCGGGACCGGTCACGACGAACCCCCGTGCGTCGCGCGTGACGACGCCCTCCAGCCACTGCGTACGCGGTTCGGCCCCGATGAAGACGAACAGCCACGAGGCCGGTACGGCGCGCTCCGTGCCCGACCGGCTGTCGCGCAAGGTGAGCTCCTGCAGATGCCCGTCGCCCGCACCGGCGCTCACCTCCGTCCACGGATGGACCTCGATGGTGTCGATGCCGTTGATCTGGTCGATCAGGTAGCTGGACATGGAGCGGGCCAGATCGCCCTGGCGGATCAGGATGTGGACCCGCCGCGCGTAGCGCGAGAAGTGCACCGCCGCCTGGCCCGCGGAGTTGGCCCCGCCGACGATGTACACGTCCTCGCCCGAACAGCTCGGCGCCTCCGTGACGGCGGAGCCGTAGAACACCCCCGCACCGGCGAACTCCGCCAGCCCGGGCGCGGTCAGCAGCCGGTAGGAGACCCCGGTCGCCAGCACCACCGTGTGCGCGGCGATCGAGCTCTCGGGGCCGAGCCGCAGGACCCGGCCCGCCCCGGCCGCCTCCAGGGCGACCGCCCGCTGCGCGCTCAGGATCTCCGCCCCGAACTTCAGCGCCTGCCGGCGGGCCCGGTCGGTGAGCTGGGAGCCGGAGACACCGTCCGGGAAGCCGAGGTAGTTCTCGATCCGGCTGCTCTGCCCGGCCTGACCGCCGGTCGCCCGCTCCTCCACCAGGACCGTCCGCAGCCCCTCCGACGCGCCGTACACGGCCGCCCCCAGGCCCGCGGGCCCGCCGCCGACCACCACCAGGTCGTAGAAGTCCGAGGACGGCACCGTGCTGAGGCCGACCTGCGCGGCCAGCTCCTGCTCGGTGGGGGAGACCAGCGGCTTCCCGTCCGGGGTGACGACCACCGGGACGTCCGCCGCAGAGAGCCCGGCCGCGGCGAGCAGCCCCTGCCCCTCCGGCTCGTCGGACAGCAGCCAGCGGTAGGGGACCAGATTGCGGGTCAGGAAGTCACGGACCGCGAACGACGGCGCCGACCAGCGGTGCCCCACCACCCGGGTCTGCGTCTCGCCCGGATCGGGAATGGCGTGCCAGGTCTCCAGCAGGCCGTCGATCACCGGGTACAGATGCTCCTCCGGCGGGCTCCACGGCTTGAGGAGGTAGTGGTCCAGGTCCACCACGTTGATCGCGTCGATCGCCGCCTCGGTGTCCGAGTACGCGGTCAGCAGCACCCGGCGGGCGAGCGGGAACAGATCCATCGCCGCTTCCAGGAACTCGATGCCGTTCATGTGCGGCATGCGGTAGTCGGCGAGCAGGACGGCCAGCCGGTCGCCGCGCAGTTTGATCTCGCGCAACGCGTCGAGGGCGTCACTGCCGGAGAGCGACCGCACGATGCGGTAGCGCTCGCCGTACTGGCGCCGCAGGTCGCGGGCGACGGCGCGGGAGACCGCCGGGTCGTCGTCGACGGTCAGGATGGTCGGATTCGCCATGGTGCCCATCATTCCCGCAAGGACGGCGAAACGTCGGCCGAAGATCGGAGTCCGGACAGAACCGCAGGCCGGCCGGGGTGCGTGCCCACTACCCGGTGCCCTCCGCGGCGGAGATCGCGGACCACGTAGAATCGGCCCCTGTTTCCGGCCGAACCATGGCATACACAATCGATTGAGGCAGTGCGACGTGAGTTTCACCGACAGTACCGAGGCACCGATCTACGCCGGACTCGTGGAAGAACACGGGGATGTGCCGGCGGAGGTGCGCCGGGTGGCTGAGGAGACGCTGCGCGAGGCCGACCGGGCCATCGACTTCAGCGATGTGCGCAGGTCGGCGGCGTACCGGTAGCCCGGACCGCTCGCGCGGGGGAACCCCCGTCCCCGGCCTGACAGCGCCCCCGCACCGCGTCGGCGGCACCCTTCCCCGACGCCCGCCGGGCCTGTCGGCACCCGCCGGCGCACCCCCGCCGGCCCCCTGACCTCCCGTGCGGCGGCGGGGCACACGACCCCGTGCCCCGCCGCCGTCACGACGTCTCGTACTGCGGTCCCGGCTCTCCCGTCGGAGCATGGAACGAACAGTCGGCGACGACATCGGGACGAAGGGATGCCGGATGGGTGGTGAACGGGACGATCCGCCGCCGGACGCACTCGATGCCGAGCTGGGCCAGATCGACGCCCTGAACCGGATGGAGACACCCCGCCCCGGCTCCCCGGACGGGCAGGAACCATCGGGTCCTGGCCGGTCCGGACCCACGGGTGAGGACGGCAGGCGCCGCGACTCCCTGCTGCTCTCCGCCGGACACGCCGTCGCCGCGGCCGACTCGCTCGACGAGGCACTGAAGCTGGTGGCAGCGCTGTACGCCCCCGACTTCCCGCTGGACGGCCAGTGCGTGTTCGGCATCGGCGAGGGAAACCTGAACGTGCTGGGGCAGTACGGCTTCCGCCCCGGCGGCGCCGACCGCGGCTTCCGGATGACGCTGACGGCCGGCTACCCGGCCGCCGAGGTGGCCAGAACCGGACGCGCCGTCTATCTGTCCTCCACGGACGAGTACCGCCGCCGCTTCCCGGCCACCTGGCACCTCTCCGCCCGCAAGAAACGCGAGGCATGGGCCTTCCTGCCGCTGGTGACCGCCGGGCGGGTGACCGGCGTCTGGCTGACCGCCTTCCGTTCCCCCGTCGCCTTCACCGCCGCCGAACGCGCCCTGCTGACCATGACCGGACGGATGCTCGCCCAGGTACTCGAACGCGCCCGCGCCAGCAGGGCGGAGCTGGAACTCTCCCGCGGACTGCGCCGCAGCATGCGCACCGCGGGCCCCGCCCTGACCGGACTGAGCGTGGCGACGCGCTATGTGCCGACCGGGGGAGGGCTCATGGTCGGCGGGGACTGGTACGACAGCATCGACCTGCCCAACGGACGCCTCGCCCTGGTCATCGGCGACGTGCAGGGACACGACGTGCACGCCGCGGGGCTGATGGCCCAGCTGCGTACCGCCGTGCACGCCTACGCCGCCGAGGGACACGGCCCGGACGCCGTCCTCGCCAGGGCCTCGCGCTTCCTCACCACCCTCGACGAGGACCGGTTCGCCACCTGCCTCTACATCGAGGCCGACCCGTCCACCGGCGACCTGCACATCGCCCGGGCCGGACACCCGCACCCCGTCCTGCGCACCCCGGACGGCACCTGCCTGATCAAACACATCAGCGGCGGCCTGCCGCTCGGCCTGATGCCCGGCGAGGAGGACTACCCCGTCGACATCGTGCGGCTGCACGACGACGAGATCCTGATGCTGTGCACGGACGGGCTGATCGAGAACGGCGGCCACGACATGTACACCGGCTGGGTGCGGGTACGCGACGCGTTCTCGCCCGGCCCCGTCGACGACCTCGAGGGCATGGCCGACCGGCTGATGTCCGCCGTGCTCAGCCCCGGACCGGGGGCCGAGGGCGGCGCCACCACACGCGACGGCGACGACATCGCCCTGTTGCTCCTGCGCCGTGACTCCGGACAGCCGCGGGCAGAGGTCAGCCCCCGCAGGCTGATGCTGACCGTGGGCCAGCACCAGGCCGAGGGACTGGCCGAGGCCCGGGCCGAGCTGAAGGCCCTGCTGCACGACTGGGCACGGCCGGACCAGGTGGACACCGCGGTGCTCCTGGCGACCGAGCTCCTCGGCAACGTCCTCGTCCACACCGACCAGGACGGCGCCCTCAACGCGTACGTCACCGGCGAGGCCGGCCGGCGCCGGCTCCTCGTCGAGGTGATGGACCGCGGCGACGAACTGCCCCACCAGCGCGCCCCCGGTGAACTCGCCTCGTCCGGGCGGGGGCTGATGCTGCTCGACATCCTGGCCGACCAGTGGGGCGTGCGCCCCGAACCCGAAGGCAAGACGGCCTGGTTCGCGCTCGCCGAAGTGCCCCCGGCGGACGCCGGCGACACCGCGGCGGCGGACTGACTCCGTACGGCCGGGCCGGTCAGCCGGCCCGGCCGGGCCGCTGGGCCGCCACCGCACCCACCAGGAGCCCCGCGGCGATCGCCGTCACGAGGGTCACGAGTTCGGTGAGATCGCGGAACCCCTCGACGGTGTCGCCGCCCGCCAGTGCCGTCAGACCGCGCATCCCCAGCGAACCGACCGTCAGCGTGAAGAAGCCCGGGAGCACGAGAATGATGCGCGGTGGCTGGTCCGGGCGGCGCGCGAGCCAGGTGGTGGCCGCGCCCAGCACGACAGCTGCGGCGAACGTGCCGCCCAGGTTCCCGAGCAGCACGGTGAAGCCCGACTGGACCCCCACCGTCACGTACACCAGGACCAGCAGCCTGCCGAACATCCCCGCCGGCACGGCGAAGGCCAGCAGCGTGCCGACCGTGAAGACGATCCAGCCCAGGAACAGCGCCCAGCGCGGCAGATCACCCTGCGCGGCGACGTCGAACAGAGCCTCCCGGGGACGTCCCGTGATCACCAGACCCAGCACCACCCCCACGAACAGCTGGACGAGCAGGGCCACGGCGTAGACGAGGCGGATGGCACCCGTGGTGAGGTATCCGGCCGCGAGTTCGGCCGCCGCCGCGCTCAGGTAGTCACCGGGCACGAAGAAGAACAGCGCCGGCAGCATGAGCAGGACCGGACCGCCGTGCGCGCCGGTCCGCGCGAACACCTCCAGCGTGAGCACGGAGACGGTCACCGCGACGACCAGCGGCAGCACCTTGGCCAGCCGCGGCAGCCGGTCCGCCGCGACGACCAGGCACGCGGCGACCGTCGCCAGGACCGCGGTGCTGCCCACCTCGTACCAGGTCGGCTGCATCAACGGCGCGAAGCCGACCGAGAACAGGACGATGCCGATCAGCTTCGCCCACCAGGGATACGGGAGAGGGGACGAGGTGATGGCGGTGAGGCGGCGGTCGGCCTGCGCCACGTCCAGCCGGCCGGCCGCCACCTCGTGCAGGAACGGTTTGAGCGCTGCCATCCGGTCCATCCGGAAGACCTCGGGAAAGGCCCGCACCACCACCGTGGAGCTCCGGCCGTGCGAGGTCACGGCGACGGTGGCGGCATCCGGGAGCACGGCCAGGGTCGCCGTGCCGCCGAGTCCCCGGGCCACCGCGGTGACGGCCCCCTCGATCTGCTCGGCCCCCTCGCCGCTGGAGCCGAGCATCAGCCGGGTGAGCCGGCCGAGGAAGCCGGCCAGGTCGTCGTGCCCGGTCTCCCGCACGACGTCCGGCGGCCCCTCGGTCATCCCTCTCGCCCCGCCACCGGACTCAGCGGTGGGCCCGGGCGTACGCGTGGAGGAACAGGGCCTCCACATGCGCCATGTGCTCGATCTCGGTGGGGTCCACGCTCTCGTTCGGGGCGTGGATGAGGCACTGCGGTTCCTCGACGCCCATCAGGATGATCTCGGCCGACGGATAGGCGTCCGCGAGGACATTGCAGAGGGGGATGGACCCGCCCTGGCCCAGGAACGTCATCGGCTTGCCGTACACCGTGCGCATCGCATCGCCGAGCGCCCCGTACGCGGCACCGTCCGTGGCCGCGCGGAACGGCGAGCCGGTGGACTCCGGCTCCACCTTCACCCGCACCCCCCACGGCGCCCGTTCCGTGAGGTGGCCGGTGAGCGCGGTCCGGGCGGCGTCCGCGTCGGTGCCGGGCGGGATGCGCAGACTGACCCGGGCCGCGGCCTTCGGTGGCACCGCGGCAGCCGAACCCACCACGGGCGGGCAGTCGATGCCGAGGACGGTGACGGCCGGCCGGGCCCACAGCCGGTCGGCGACGCTGCCGGTTCCGGTGAGGGGCACACCGTCCAGTACACCGGCGTCGGCACGGAACTGCTGCTCGTCGTAGCCGGCGCCCTCCCAGCTCCCCGAGGCGTCCAGGCCGTCGATCCGCGTCGCGCCCGACTCCGGGTCGCGCAGCGTGGACAACAGCTGGACGAGAGCGGCGAGCGCGTCGGGGGCGGGACCGCCGAACATGCCGGAGTGGATCTCACCGGCCAGGGTGTCGACCGTCACCACGACATTCACCAGCCCGCGAAGGGAGGTGGTGGCGGTCCCGACACCCACCGCCGCGTTCCCGGTGTCGCACACCAGCAGGGCGTCGGCCGTGAACAGGTCGCGGTGGGCGTCGACGTACTGCTCCAGGCCGCCGGTGCCCTGTTCCTCCGAACCCTCCGCCACGAACTTCAGCCCCACCGGAATGTCGTCGCCCAGCGCCCGCAGGGCGGTGAGGTGCATGACGATGTTGCCCTTGCAGTCGGCCGTGCCGCGCCCGTACCAGCGGCCGTCCCGTTCGGTCAGGGCGAAGGGCGGTGTGGTCCACGCGTCGTCGTCCAGCGGCGGCTGTACGTCGTAATGGCAGTACAGGAGCACGGTCGGGGCGCCCGGCGGGGGCGGGCGGTGACCGATCACCGCGTTGCTGCCGTCCGGTGTCTCGACGAGGTGTACGTCCTGCAGCCCGGCCTCGGTGAAGGCGTCGGCCACCCACTGGGCGGCCCGGCGGCACTCCTCGGGCGGGTACTGGCGGGCGTCGGCGACCGACGGGATGGACACCAGCTCGGTCAGATCGGCCTGGGCACGGGGCATCAGCGCGGCGATGCGGCCCGCGAGTCCGTCGGTGCTCATCAGCGCCTCACAGTGTCGTCGGTCTTGAGGTCGTCGATCTTGTCCTGGATCTTGTGCAGCTTGTCCGGGCAGTAGATCTCCAGGATTTTGGCCTCCGCCCGGACCGCCTCGGTGTCCGCGATCACGGGGCGCATGCCGGGGCCGGTCGCCCCGTTGCCCAGGTTGATCTTCCACAGCGCGGTGTTGAGCGCGGAGCCGGGCTTGTCGCAGACCTGGCCGCCGTCGTTGCCCAGGGCCTGCTTGAGGTTGTTCACGTCAGGGCGGGGGAGCCCGGCGTCCTCGGCCGCGTCCGCGAGCTGTTCGGCCTTCTTCGTCGCCTGGTTGTCGGTCTCGACGTTCTCGTACCGGATGACGCCGACGACGGCGAGAGCCACCAGCAGCACGATCGCGCCGATGTACAGCCAGCGGTGCTCCGAGGCGAATCGGGTGGGGCTCATGACGTGGCCTCCTCACCGGCCGGGTCGGCCGCCGTGGTGCGCCAGCTGGGCTTGCGCAGCCGCAGGAACAGATACGGGACCAACAGACCGAGGATGACCAGACCGCCGCCGATGATCGCGACGTACACGCCGACGCTTCCGCCGCCGAACTGCGAGGGCGGCACGAAGCCGATCGCCAGGGCCGCGACCGAGGCCAGCAGACCGACGACGCACAGTACGTTGAGCGCCGGGACGCGGTAGCCGCGCGGGTGGTCCGGCTGCGTCTTCCGCAGCCGCATGGCGGCCACGAACATCAGCAGGTACACGATCAGGTAGACCTGCGTGGTGATGGTGGAGAAGATCCAGTAGACGTTCGAGACGTTCGGGATCAGCGCGTACATGAGCGCGATGACGGTCGTCACCACGCCCTGGGTGACCAGGATGTTCTGTTGGATCCCGTTCTTGTTGAGGCGCTGGAGGTACGGCGGCAGATAGCCCTCGCTGCGGGAGATCTCCAGCAGGCCCTTGGACGGTCCGGCCAGCCAGGTCAGCATCCCGCCGAGGGCCGCCGACACGAGCATCACCGCGGCGATCGGTGTCATCCAGCCGACGTGGAAGTGGGCGAAGAACGCGTCGAACGCCTGCATCACACCGGCCGTCAGACTCAGCTGGTTCGCCGGCACCACCCAGCTGATCGCCAGGGCGGGCAGGATGAAGATCAGCAGGACCAGGCCCATGGCCAGGAACATCGACTTCGGGTACTCCTTCGCCGGGTTCTTCAGCGAGGAGACGTGGACCGCGTTCATCTCCATGCCGGAGTACGACAGGAAGTTGTTGACGATCAGTACGAGGCTGGCGAGCCCCGCCCACTGGGGGAGCAGGTGCGAGGAGGTCATCGGGGCGGCGGAGCCGTTGCCCTGCCCGAGGAAGACCATGCCCAGCACGACCAGCACGGTGCCGGGGATCAGCGTCCCGATGACGAGCCCCCAGGAGGAGAGCCCCGCCAGCGCCTTGGTGCCCCGTGAGGAGATCCAGACGCCCGTCCAGTACAGCACCATGATCACGATCGCGGTGTAGAGGCCGTTGGAGGCCAGGGCCGGATCGATGACGTAGGCGATGGTGGAGGCCACGAAGGCCAGCAGGCTCGGATAGTAGAAGATCGTCATCGCGAACTGGCACCACACGGCGAGGAATCCGAGCGGCTTCGACAGCCCCTCGCTCACCCAGCGGTACACACCGCCCGGCCAGCCCGATGCCAGTTCGGCCGAGACCAGCGCGGTCGGGAGCAGGAACACGATCGCGGGGATGAGGTAGAGGAAGACACAGGCGAGCCCGTAGACGGCCATGGTGGGCGCCGCCCGCAGGCTCGCCACCGATGCCGTGGTCATCAGAGCCAGCGTCAGCCAGCTGAGTCGTGGTGCCGCCGGCCGGGCCCTGGCCACAGGTCGTGCCGCTTCCTTGGGCAGGTCGGCCGGCATGTCCATCGCGCTCATGCGTACCTCCGGTTGCAACGCCACAGATGCGGGGCGTTCGAAACGTCAGCTTCCGGCGAACTGCACCGGATCGCTCGCGGGGTCACCCGAACGGGTGGTCGGACGACCACTGATGGCGGTGGGCCGGTGTGCTCCTGGTGGACGTCGCCCCGTGAGGTGTTCCTGTCAGAACTGTTGACACCCCCTCGGGTGGCTGGCTTTATGGGCAGCACGTGTATGGGAGCGCTCCCATGCCTGCGTGGTCACGCACCCCCACCGACGTACGGAAGGGAATGTTCCGTTGCGCGCGCTCACTCTCCCCACCTGGCGAAGACGCCCGTCCGTCCGCCGGCCCCGCCGCCCCGGCGCGCTCGCCACCGTCCTCGCCCTCGGCGCCGGCCTGCTGCTTCCCCTCTCGGCGCCCGGCGACGCCGCCGCCGCACCGGCCTTCGACTACGGCGAGGCACTCCAGAAATCGGTGCTGTTCTACGAGGCGCAGCAGTCGGGCACGCTCCCGGACACCAACCGGGTCGGCTGGCGTGGCGACTCCGCCCTCGACGACGGCAAGGACGTGGGACTGGATCTGACGGGCGGCTGGTACGACGCGGGCGACCACGTCAAGTTCGGCCTGCCGATGGCGTTCTCCACCACGATGCTCGCCTGGGGCGGCGTCGAGCAGGAGGACGCGTACGCCGCGTCCGGCCAGCTCCCGTACCTGCGGAACAACCTCCGGTTCGTCGACGACTACCTCCTGAAGGCGCACCCCTCGCCCAACGTGCTCTACGGCCAGGTCGGCAACGGCGGGGACGACCACAAGTGGTGGGGACCGGCCGAGGTGATGCCGATGGCGCGGCCCGCGTACCGGATCGACGCGTCCTGCCCCGGCACCGACCTGGCGGGCCAGACCTCCGCGGCCCTCGCCTCGTCGTCGATGGTGTTCGCCGGCAGCGACCCGGCGTACGCCGCGAAACTGCTCACCCACGCGAAGCAGCTGTACGCCTTCGCGGACACCTACCGGGGGAAGTACAGCGACTGCATCACCGACGCGCAGGCCTACTACAACTCCTGGAGCGGGTACGCCGACGAGCTGGTCTGGGGTGCGGTCTGGCTGTACAAGGCCACCGGCGACAGCGCGTACCTGGCGAAGGCCGAGTCGTACTACGACAGCCTCTCGACCGAGCCGCAGAGCACCACCCGCTCCTACCGCTGGACGCTCTCCTGGGACGACAGCTCCTACGGGGCGTATGTGCTGCTGGCCCAGCTGACGGGGAAGCAGAAGTACGTCGACGACGCCAACCGCTGGCTCGACTGGTGGACCGTCGGCGTCAACGGACAGCGGGTGGCCTACTCACCCGGTGGCCAGGCCGTGCTGGACAGCTGGGGATCACTGCGTTACGCGGCGAACACCGCTTTCGTGGCGCTGAGTTACTCGGACTGGCTGACGGGCGACAGCACCCGCAAGACCCGCTACCACGACTTCGCGGTCCGGCAGATCGACTACGCGCTGGGCGACAACCCGCGCAAGTCGAGCTACATGGTCGGCTTCGGCAGCAACCCGCCGACCAAGCCGCACCACCGCACGGCCCACGGCTCGTGGACCGACCAGATGAACAGCCCCGTGGAGAGCCGGCACACGCTGTACGGAGCGCTCGTCGGCGGACCGGGCGCCGCGGACGACACGTACACCGACGACCGCTCGAACTACGTCAACAACGAGGTCGCCACCGACTACAACGCGGCCTTCACCGGAGCGCTGGCCCGGCTCTACGGCGAGTACGGCGGCGCCCCGCTCGCCGGCTTCCCGCAGCAGGAGACACCGGACGGACCCGAGATGTCCGTCCAGGCCTCGGTCAACGCCGCGGGCAGCACCTTCACCGAGGTCAAGGCGTACGTGGTCAACCGGTCCGCGTGGCCGGCGCGCGCCCTCACCGACGCGTCGGTGCGCTACTACTTCACGCTGGAATCCGGCACCACACCCGGGCAGATCAGCCTCACCACCAACTACAACCAGTGCGGTGACGTGACCGGCCCCACGCACGAGGCGGGCGACGTCTACTACGTGACCGTGGACTGCTCCGGTACGGACATCGCCCCGGCCGGCCAGTCCGCGTACCGCAAGGAGGTGCAGTTCCGCATCACCTCGGCCGGCGCCTGGGACCCGGCGAACGACTGGTCCTACCCGTCGTCGGCGACGACCCCTGGCACCACGCCGGTGGACGCGCCGCACATGGTGCTGCTGGAGGGCTCGGCGCCGCAGTGGGGGAGCGCGCCGGGCGGCACCGGTCCGGACCCGACACCGGATCCGACCGTGACGCCCGATCCGACGCCCACGCCCGACCCGACGGGGACCCCGGGACCGGCCGGCTCCTGCGCGGTCACCTACCGGGTCAGCCAGTCATGGGGCAGCGGGTTCACCGCCGACGTCTCGGTGCGCAACACCGGGAGCGCGCCGGTCGACGGCTGGCAGCTGGGCTTCGCCTTCGGCGGGGGAGAGGCGGTCACCAACGCCTGGAACGCGACCGCCACCCAGAGCGGTTCCCGGGTCACGGTGAGGAGCGCCGCCCACAACGCCGGCATCCCGCCGGGCGGCACCGTCTCCTTCGGCTTCCAGGCCACCGGCGCACCCGCCGCGCCCCCGGCCGCCTTCACGCTCAACGGGAAGGAGTGCGGCTGACGCACGCGAGGGTGCTGTCCCGTCCGCTGCCGGGACAGCACCCTCTCAGGCGGCCGGAGTCATCGCGGCATCCAGGCCCGCCACGTCTTCTCGTTCTCGTCGACCCACTTCTTCGCCGCGTCCTTCGGCGACATCTTCTTGTCGGCGATCATCAGGGCGACCTTGTTCTGGTCCTCCGTCCCCCAGGAGAAGTTCTTGAGGAACGCGGCCGCCTTGCCGCCGGCACCGGCGAACTTCGCGTTGAGGTACTTCTTCAGCGGTGTGTGCGGATAGGCGCAGGCCACCTTCTCCGGTACGGCGTCGCAGCCCTCCTTGTACGCGGGAAGTTTCACCTCCGTCATCGGCACCTGCTCGAACAGCCACTGCGGCTTGTACCAGTAGGTGAGGAACGGTTTGCCGCTCTTGGCGAACTGCTTGATCTGGGTGATCTGCGCCGCCTCGGAACCCGAGAAGACGACCTGGTAGTCCAGGCCCAGATTCCGTACGAGCGCCTTGTCGTTGGTGACGTACGAGGGCGAGCCGTCCAGCAGCTGGCCCTTGCCGCCGCTCTCCGCGGTGCGGAAGCTGTCGGCGTACTTGTCGAGGTTCCGCCAGTCGGTGACATCGGGATGCGCCTTGGCGAAGTAGGTGGGGACGAACCAGCCGATGTGGCCGGTGACCCCGAGCTCCCCGCCGGGGCGGATCGTCTTCTTGTCCTTGACGTACCGGTCCTCCTGCTCCGGATGCCCCCAGTCCTCCAGGATGGCGTCCACCCGGCCCTGGCTGAGGGCGTCCCAGGCCGGCACCTCGTCGATCTGGACGGTGTCGACCCGGTAGCCCAGCTCGTGTTCGAGGAGGTACTCGGCCACCGCGACATTGGCCTGGGCCCCCACCCACGACTGCACGGACAGGGTCACGGTCTTCGCGCCCCGGGCATTGGCGAACGGCGAGGCCTGCTGGGTCATGTCCGCCGCGCCGCAGCCGGCCACGGCGACCAGGGCCGTGGCGGACGCGAGAGCGACCAGGGGTGTACGTGGACGAGCCATGTCAGGCCCCCTTTCCGGAGCGGCGGGTCGGCTGGGTGACGCGGTCGAGCATCAGGCCGAGGAGGACGATCGCGGCGCCGGCCACCAGACCGGTCGCCAGGTCACCCTGGGCGAGGCCGAACACGGCGGCGTAGCCGAGCGAACCGCCTCCCACCAGACCGCCGATCACCACGACGGCCAGGACCAGGACGACGCCCTGGTTGACGGCGAGGAGCAGAGCCGGGCGTGCCAGCGGCAGCTGGACCTTGAGCAACTGCTGCCTGCGCGTCGCGCCGAGCGAGCGCGAGGACTCCATGGCGACGGGGTCCACGCCGTTCATCGCCTGGGTGGTGATCCGCACGACGGCGGGCAGCGCGTAGATGACGGCGGCGGCCACCGCCGGAGCGCGGCCGACGCCGAACAGGGCGACGACCGGGATGAGATAGACGAACTGCGGCATTGTCTGGAACACGTCGAGCACCGGGCGCAGCAGCCGCTCCACCCGGGCGCTGCGGGACGCGGCGATGCCGGTGGCGAAGCCGGCCACCAGGGTCACCGCGACACCGGCCAGCACCTGCGAGAGCGTGTCGAGTGCGGGGTCCCAGACATCGAGGACCCCGATCGCGGCCATCGCGAGGACGGCGGTCAGCGCGGTGCGCCAGGTGCCGATCAGCAGGGCGAGCACGGCGATCAGCAGCAGTACCGCCCACCAGGGCAGCCACTGGAGTCCGTCGCGCACCGGGTCCAGGACCCAGGTGGTGAACCGTCCGGCCCAGTCCGCGGTGCCCCCGATCACCGGCACACCCGAGTAGAGGTGGTCGGTCATCCAGCCCACGGCCTTGTTGACGGGGCGGGCGATGTCGGCGGTCCAGCCGTCCGGCCAGGATGTCGCGGAGACCAGGCGCGCGACCACGGCCGCGACGACCGTCCCGGCCGCCGCGAGGGCCCAGCCGAACAGGGCGGACCGCCCGGTCGGCGCGGCCCCGATGCGGTCGCCCGCCGCGGCGGTGACGCGGTCGAGCACCACCGCGAGGAGCACGATGGGGATGCCCGCCGTGAGCGCGGCTCCGACGTCGACGGAGGCGAGCGCCTGGTAGACGCGGTCGCCGAGCCCGCCGGCGCCGATCACCGAGGCGATGACGGCCATCGACAGAGCCATCATGATCGTCTGGTTGAGGCCGAGGAGCAGTTCCCTGCGGGCGAGCGGCAGCCGGGCCGTCAGCAGCCGCTGCCGTCCGGTCGCGCCGAGCGAGGCCGCGGCCTCCATCACACCCGCGTCCGCGTTCCGCAGTCCGAGGGCCGTCAGCCGGGCCATCGGCGGCGCCGCGTACACGACGGTCGCGAGGACGGCGGCGGGCACACCGATGCCGAACACGAGGACCACCGGCAGCAGGTAGGAGAACGCCGGCATGACCTGCATGGTGTCGAGCACCGGCCGCAGCAGGCGGAACACGCGGTCCGACAGCCCGGCGGCGAGTCCGAGGAGCGCCCCGAGCGCCACCGACGCGAGGACCGCGACGACCATGAGCGCCAGGGTCTGCATGGTCGGCACCCACATGCCGAGCAGGGCGCAGACGAGGAACGACGCGACGGCCGTCAGCGCGAGCCGGACGCCCGCGACCCGCCAGGCGATCAGCCCGGCGGCCGCCGTGACACCGGCCCACCCGGCGGCGAGCAGGACCAGGTAGACGCCGCGGACCGAGAGGACGACGGCGTTGCTGATGTGCCCGAAGAAGTAGAGGAACAGCGGGTGGGTGTCCCGGTGGTCGATGATCCAGTCGCTGACGTCACCGAGCGGTCCGGTGAGGTCGACGGTGAGGCTCGCCGGCCAGGGGCCCGTGCCGACGAGGACGGAGCCGAGCACCAGCAGCAGGGCGGCGGCGGCCAGCAGGAGCGGGGTGCGGTGCCGGGCGAGGGAAGCCGCGTACCCGGCCCCGGCGAGCGGGGCGCGGCGTGCGGGGGCCGTGGTGGTGGCGGTCATATCGACCACCGCACCCGGCGGGCGTTCCCGGTGGCCGCGGCGCGAGCGCGCGTGCGGCCCGGCGGTCCCGAAGCATGGTCCGTACCCATCACGCGGCCTCCTTCACGGCCGGGATGCCGGCCACGACGCCGAGCAGGCACGCGTGATCGACCACGCCGAGGCAGCGGCCCTCGTCGACGACCCGGGCCGTCTCCCCGCTGCGGACGACCGCCTCGATCGCCGCGGAGACGGTGGTACCGGGGGACAGGGCGGGACCGGTGACGCTCTCGGCGCCGTCGGCGGGACGCATCGCCGCCCGAACGGTCACCACCTGCTCCCGCGGCACATCCCGCACGAAGTCGCGGACGTAGTCGTCGGCGGGCGAGCCCACGATCTCCTCCGGCGTCCCGAGCTGCACGATCCGGCCGTCCCGCATCAGCGCGATACGGTCGCCGAGCTTCAGGGCCTCGTTCAGGTCGTGGGTGATGAAGACCATCGTGCGGCCCTCCTCGCGGTGCAGCCGCACGACCTCCTCCTGCATGTCACGGCGGATCAGCGGGTCGAGCGCGCTGAACGGCTCGTCGAACAGCAGCACTTCGGGATCGACGGCGAGCGCACGCGCCAGCCCGACCCGCTGCTGCTGGCCGCCGGAGAGCTGCCCGGGACGGCGGTCCTCCAGACCTTCGAGACCGACCTTGCCGACGAACTCGGCGGCCCGCGCACGGCGTTCGGCCCGGCCCATGCCCTGGATCTCCAGGCCGTAGGCGACGTTGTCGAGGACCGAGCGGTGCGGCAGCAGACCGAAGTGCTGGAAGACCATGGCGGCGCGGTGGCGGCGCAGTTCACGCAGGCGTCCTGCGTTCATGGCGCGTACGTCCTCGCCGTCCATGGTGACCTCGCCTGACGTCGGCTCGATGAGCCGGGTGAGGCAGCGCACGAGGGTGGACTTGCCCGAACCGGACAGGCCCATCACAACGAACACCTCGCCCTTGCGGACGTCGAAGGAGACGTCGCGCACGGCGGCGGTGCACCCGGTGCGGGCACGCAGCTCGGCGGGGTCGAGCGCGGCGAGCTCCTCGTCACCGGGCACGCGGTCGGCCTTCGGGCCGAACACCTTCCAGAGGCCGCGTACGGAGAAGACGTGCGGTGGCGTGTTCATCAGGCATGACCCCCATGGGTGGCATCGAGCAGATCCGCGCACTTCTCGCCGACCATCAGGACCCCGATCATCGGGTTGACGGCCGGCATGGTCGGGAAGACCGAGGCGTCGGCTATCCGGAGGGCGTCGAGGCCCCTGACCCGCAGATCGGGTGCGACCACCGCGAGCGCGTCGTCGGGGGCGCCCATGCGGCAGGTTCCGGCCGGGTGGTAGACGGTGTGCGCGACCCTGCGCGCGTACTCGCTCAGGTCCTCGTCGGAGGTGACCTCGGGCCCTGGGCAGACCTCGCGCTTCAGCCAGCCGGCCAGCGGCTCCTGGGCGGCGATGTCACGGGCGATCCTGATCCCGTCGACGAGGGTGCGCCCGTCGTAGTCGTCCGGATCGGTGAAGTAGCGGAAGTCCAGGGCCGGTTTGACGTCCGGGTCGGGACTCGTCAGATACAGTCGGCCGCGGCTGCGCGGCTTGGGGATGTTCGGTGTCATCGACACCCCGTGCGGCGGCCGCTCGTAGCCGAGCCGCTCCGGGTTGTCCGTGAACGGGATCTGGTAGAAGTGGAACATCAGGTCGGGGCCCGGACTCGCCGGATCCCGCCGTACGAAGAGCCCCGCGTCGCTGTCCATCGCGGAGTTCTCCGGGATCGGGCCGTGCGTCTCCCAGACGATGACGGACTCGGGGTGGTCGAGCAGGTTCTCACCGACGCCCGGCAGGTCGTGCACCACCGGAATGCCGAGCTTCTCCAGCTCGGCGCGGTGCCCTACGCCGGAGTGCAGCAGCAGCCGCGGGGTGTCCACCGCGCCCGCGCACACCACCACTTCGCGCCGCGCCCGCACCACACGCTCCTCGCCGTCCGCGGTCCGCACCCGCACACCGGTGGCCCGGGTGCCCTCGAACTCCAGGCGGAACGCCCAGGTCTCCAGGGCGATATGGAGGTTCGGCCGGTCCAGGAAGGGATGCAGATACGCGACCGAGGCCGAGGAGCGCTTGTTGTTCTCCGGGTGGTAGGCGAGGTCGAAGAACCCCACCCCGTCCTGGAAAGCCTCCTTGTTGAAGCCCTCGACGCGCGGCACCCCGAGCCTGGCCTGCGCCGAGTCGACGAAGTCGCGCGCGATGGCGTTCCGGTCGGCCTCGTCGACGGGGACGATGTTGTTGCGCAGCCGGTGGAAGTAGGGGGCCATCGACGAGGCGTCCCAGCCGTCCGCGCCGGCGGCCGCCCACTCGTCCCAGTCGGACGGCAGCGGCTTGAACGCGATCAGTGTGTTGTGCGACGAACACCCGCCCAGGACCCGGGCCCTGCTGTGACGGATGTACGAGTTGCCGCGTGGCTGCTCGGTGGTGGGGTAGTCGTAGTCCAGCTCACCGCCGAGAAGCCCCATCCAGCGGCGCAGGGTCAGCACGTCGTCGCGGCCCACGTCGCTCGGTCCGCCCTCGATGAGTGCGACGGTGACGTCGGGGTTCTCCGTGAGCCGGGACGCGATCACCGAACCGGCGGTGCCGCCGCCGACGATGACGTAGTCGTAGGGGGTCATGTCGTTCTCCATCGCCTCTGCTCCCGTGTTCCGTTCAGCCCGCGAACCAGCGCACCGGGCGCGGGGCGAGGTTCTGGTAGATGTGCTTGGCCTCGCGGTACTCGGCCAGACCGGCCGGACCCAGCTCGCGGCCGATGCCGGACTTGCCGAAGCCGCCCCACTCGGCCTGCGGCAGGTAGGGGTGGAAGTCGTTGATCCAGACGGTGCCGTGCCGCAGCCGGGCCGCGACCCGGCGCCCGCGGCCCGTGTCCGAGGTCCACACACCCCCGGCCAGCCCGTACTCGGTGTCGTTGGCCAACGCCACGGCCTCGTCCTCGGTACGGAAGGTCTCGACGGTCAGCACCGGGCCGAACACCTCCTCGCGCACGACGCGCATGGAGCGGTCGCAGTGGTCGAGCACGGTCGGGCGGTAGAAGTAGCCCGGCCCCTCGGGGCGTTCGCCGCCCGCCCGCAGCACCGCGCCCTCCTTGAGGGCGGAGGCGACGAACTCCTCGGTCCTGGCGAGCTGCCCGGCGGAGACGAGCGGACCGCACTCGACACCGTCGTCCGTGCCCCGGCCGATGCGGATCAGCTCGGCACGCCGGGCGAGTTCGGTGACGAACCGCTCGCGCACCGACTCCTCGACGATCAGCCGCGATCCGGCGGAGCAGACCTGACCGCTGTGGATGAAGGCGGCGTTGAGCGCCTGGTCGACGGCGGTGTCGAAGCCCTCCTCGGTGGAGCACGCGTCGGCGAACACCACGTTGGGGTTCTTGCCGCCGAGTTCGAGGGCGACCTTCTTGACCGTGTCCGCCGCGGCCCGCATCACCTTCGTCCCGCTGGCGAGTCCACCGGTGAACGACACCAGGTCGACATCGGGGTGGTCGGCCAGCCGGGCGCCGACGGTGGCTCCCGGGCCGGTGACGATGTTGGCCACGCCCTCGGGCAGTCCGGCCTCGGCGAGCAGGGCGAGAAGGGCGACGGTGGTGAGCGGGGTGATCTCGCTGGGCTTGATCACGAAGGTGTTGCCCGCGGCCAGCGCCGGAGCGATCTTCCAGCTCGCCTGGAGCAGTGGGTAGTTCCACGGCGTGATGAGGCCGCAGACACCCACGGGTTCGTGCACCACGACGCTGTGCACGGTGTCGGACCCGGCGTCGACGACCCGTCCGCCGCTCTCGTTCATCACGAGATCGGCGAAGTAGCGGAAGGCGTCGCGCACGCAGTCCACGTCGACGCGGCCCTCTTCGAGCGTCTTGCCGGCGTCACGGCACTCCAGCGCGCCGATCCGCTCCCGGTCCCGCTCCAGCAGGCCTGCCACCCGCCTGAGCAGCGCGGCGCGCTCGGCGACGGGGGTGTGCGGCCAGGGACCCGTGTCGAAGGCGGCCCTGGCGGCGGCTACCGCGGCGTCCGTGTCCGCGACGTCCCCCTCCGCCACGACGGCGAAAGCGGTCCCGTCGACGGGGTCGAGGATCTCGCGCGTGGCGCCGGATGCGGCCGCTCGCCACTCTCCCGCTACCTGGATGGTGAGTTGTGCCGACACGTCGTGTGCTGCCCTTTCGGTGGCCGATGGTCACTCGCCGGGCGATTCCCAGCGGTCTGGCCGTCTGCCCAGGAAGGGTGCGGCCATGCGCGGCGGCCGCGGGTAAGTGACCCGGCTCACGCGCCGGCCAGGACAGCGGAGAGGAGGGGCTCCGGGACCGACGGTCCCGGAGCCCCTCCTCCGTACGGATGCGCGCTGTCGCCGGCCGGCTCACCGGTGGTGGCAGTTCCAGTGGCCCTTCACCCAGTGGGTGTCCCAGTGGCCGGGGACGTACACCGTGGTCCAGTGCCCCTTGTGCCACTGGGTGTGGGTCGTCCAGTGACCGTGGTGCCACGTCCCGTGACGGTCGTGGTGGCCGGGGTGCCAGGTCCGGTACTCGGAGTAGTGGCCCTTGTGCCACTGCTTGTCCCAGTGGCCCTTCACCCAGTGCTTCTGCCAGTGCCCCTGTTCCCAGGTGCATCTGTCGTGGTGGCCGGTGGCGGACGCGGCGGCGGCGACGGAAACCGGCGCCGGGGCGGCCTCGGCCGTACCGGCCGCACCCAGCGCGGCCGTGCCTGCGAGCAGGCCCGTCGCCGCGGCTCCTGCCAGCACATTGCGGACTCGGACGGAGAGGGTCATCGGGCACTCCTCTCTCTTGTGGAGTGGATCCCCGAGCCGGACGGTGCCGAATGTGAAGAAGATATAAATATATCTCCTATCTCCGATCCTGGCGCGTACGGGAGCGGAGCCCCCGGTTCGGCCCGTGCACCCACGACGGGCTGCGCATCCTTGCCTCCTCTGTCCGCGTCGGCCGGAATCAGCCGGCCTCGGGCCCGCCCGGCCGAGGGAATCAGGCGCCCGCCACGTGTGCTGACGTTCCGTGGACAGGCAGGAACGTCCGGACGGCCGGCCCGACCGGCGTACGGATCTCCGACCACACGCACGCGTGCCGCAGCGCGCGCCCGCTCAGGCAATCCAGAGAGGCTCCCCATGAAGACGCTCGTCATCGCCGGTGGCACCGACGGCATCGGCAAGGCCCTCGCCGAGGTGTATCTCCGCCGGGGCGACACCGTCGTCGTCATCGGACGCGACAAGGCCAAGGGCGGGCACTATCTCGACGCCGCCCGCGCATCGGGAGCCGCGGACCGCGCCTTCTTCGTGACGGCCGACCTGAGCCTGCTCTCCGGGACCACCCGGGCCGCGGAGGAGATCCGCGCCTCCTTCCCCGCCGTCGACGCCCTGGTGTTCTGCGCCCGCCACTACCGCTCCCTCCGTACGGAGACGGCGGAGAGGTACGAGGAGAACTTCGCGCTCTTCTATCTGAGCCGGCGTCTGCTGGCCCGTGCGCTCGCCGCGCCCCTGGCGGCGGCCCGGCGTCCGGTCGTCGTCAATGTGGCGGGACCGGGGTCCGGTCTCGACCTCGTACGGTGGGACGACCTCCAGCTCACCCGCGGATACGAGGGCACCACCGCACTCGCCCAGGGCGGAAAGCTCAACGACCTGCTGGGCGTCACCTCGGCCGAACAGTACGGCCCCGCCGGTATCCGCTACGTCCTGATCCACCCGGGCGTCACCGCCACCGGCTTCTCCGGCGAGTACGACGCCGCGACGCTGCCCCACATCCGTTCCATGAGGCAGCACGCCAAGCCGGTGGAGGCGGCCCTGCCCCCGATCACCGGCGTCATCGACACACCTCCGGCCGAGCCGCTCAGCGCGTACGTCGAGGGCCGGCGCATCCCCGTCGACACCCCGGACTTCGACCCCGCCGCCGCACGCCGGCTGGAGTCACTCACCGAACGGCTCCTGGGCGAAGGGCCGCGGTGAACCGCGATGCGCCGGCCCGCAACGGCGGGGGAGGTGTCCCTCGCCCGGCCGCTCGCACCGGAATGGGGGCTTGGTAGCTTGATCGCCATGACGGTGGCATTGATCGACTCGGGGCTCGGCCTTCTCGCCACGGCGGGCCGGCTGCGGCACCTCGCCCCGGAACTCGATCTGCTGCTGCTCCTCGACCCCGAGGGCGCCCCGTGGGGACCGAAGAGCACGTCCTTCATCACGGATCGTCTGGTCAGTGCCGCCCATGACGCGGTCGAGCGGGGTGCGGAGGCCCTCGTGGTGCCCTGCAACACCGCCACCGTCACCGCGATCGAGGCCCTGCGCCAGGAGTTCGAGCCGCGCGTGCCGGTGATCGGCACCGTGCCGGCGGTGAAACCGGCCGCGGCGGCCGCCCCGGGCATCGCGGTGTGGGCCACGGTCCGGACCACGGCGAGCGACTACCAGACCCGGCTGATCGCCGACTTCGCGCAGCACAAGCCCGTCGTGCGGGTCGCCTGCCCCGGACTCGCCGAGGGGATCGACCGCGGAGACCCGGCGGCCGTGACCGCATCGATCGCCGACGCCGCCGGGCGGACCCCGGGCCACTGCGCCGCCGTCGTGCTGGGGTGCACGCACTACGCGCTGGTGGCGGCGGAGATCCTGCGGCACCTGCCTGCCGGGACCACGCTGTACGACAGCGCGGAAGCGGTCGCCCGGCAGACCTTGCGACGTCTGGGCCGGACCACGGAACCGCACGGCGCGGTGGGGCGCGTCGACGTCGTCCTCAGCGGCAGGCCGGGTTCCCGTTCCTACGCCGTCGGCCGGGCCCTCGCCGCCGCGACGCACGTGCCCCGCGAGGCACTCCTGCCCGACCCGTTCCTTCCCGAAAGAGAGCACGCATGAAGATCGTCGACGCGACGGTCGTCGTCACCAGCCCCGGCCGTAACTTCGTCACCCTGAAGCTGACGACCGACGAGGGCCTCACCGGCCTCGGGGACGCCACACTCAACGGGCGGGAGCTGGCCGTCGTCAGCTACCTCACCGACCATGTGGCACCCCTGCTCATCGGCCTCGACCCGCACAGGATCGAGGACACCTGGCAGTACCTCTACCGCGGCGCCTACTGGCGGCGCGGGCCGGTGACCATGGCCGCGATCGCCGCCGTGGACGTGGCGCTGTGGGACCTCAAGGCGAAGGCCGCCGGCCTGCCGCTTTACCAGCTGCTCGGCGGCGCGAGCCGGGACCGGATCGGCACCTACGGCCACGCCAACGGCCGCGACATCCCCGAACTCCTCGACTCCGTACGGGCCAGGCTGGCCGAGGGCTACCCCGCCGTCCGCATCCAGACGGGCATCCCCGGACTGAAGGCCGTCTACGGGGTCTACAACCAGGACGACGCCGGGGACACGGTCGCCCACCAGCAGGCCCGGCCCCTGGTCGAGGACTGGGACACGGACGCGTACCTGCGCCACACCCCGGCCGTCTTCGACGCGGTGCGTGCCGAGTTCGGCGCCGGGCTGCCGCTGCTCCACGACGCCCACCACCGGCTCACCCCGGTCCAGGCGGCCCGGCTCGGCAAGGACCTGGAGCCGTACCGCCCGTTCTGGCTGGAGGACTGCACACCCGCCGAGAACCAGGAGGCGCTGCGCCTGGTCCGCCGGCACACCACGACGCCCCTGGCCGTCGGCGAGGTGTTCAACACGGTGTACGACTACCAGACGCTGATCACCGAGCAGCTGATCGACTACGCGCGTTCCGCAGTCACCCACTTCGGCGGGGTCACACCCCTGCGCAAGCTCTTCGACTTCGCCGCCCAGTACCAGGTGAAGAGCGCCGTCCACGGCCCGGAGGACATCTCGCCGGTCGGCATGGCCGCCGCAGTCCACCTCGACCTCGCCGTCCACAACTTCGGTATCCAGGAGTACTCCGGCCACAACTCCCGTACCGAGGAGATGTTCCGGCACGCCTACACCTTCACCGACGGATACCTGCACCCGGGCGAGGCGCCGGGCATCGGGGTGGAACTGGACGAGGAGATGGCGGCCGCGCACCCGTACGAGCAGGCCTACCTCCCGGTCAACCGGCTCCGGGACGGCAGCGTCCACGACTGGTGAGCCGCGGCGCGCCGCCGCCCCGTAGGGGGTCACGTCCTACCGGCGCCCGGGGGCCGCACATCCGCGGGCCCCGGCGCCGGGCCCCGTCAGGGGTGGGCCGGCTGGAGGCCCGCGTACACCCCTTCCCGGCCCAGCAGTTCCTCGTGCGTCCCCACCTCGGCTATCCGGCCGCCCTCCATCGCCACGATGCGGTCGGCCCCCTGGATCGTGGACAGGCGGTGCGCGACGACGAAGACCGTCCGGCCGTGCACGAGCCGGGAGAGAGCCTCCTGGACCAGGGCCTCGGAGCGGTTGTCCAGCGCGGAGGTGGCCTCGTCGAGCACCAGCACCCTGGGGTCTCGGATCAGCGCGCGGGCGATGGCGAGCCGCTGCTTCTGCCCGCCCGAGAGGCGGGCCCCGCGTTCGCCGACGACCGTGTCCAGACCGAGCGGCAGATCGCGCACGAACTCCAGCGCGTTGGCGTCCGTCAGGGCGCGCATCAGCGTGGCGTCGTCGGTGTCCCCCATTCCGTACGTCACGTTGTCGCGGATGCTGCCCTCGAACAGGATCGACTCCTGCGGCACCACGGACAGGAACCGCCGGTAGCTGCGCAGGTCGAGCCCGGCCATGTCCGTGCCGTCGAGCATGATGCGGCCCGACGTCGGACGGATGAAGCCGATGAGGAGGTTGAGGACGGTCGACTTGCCGGCGCCCGACGCACCGACCAGCGCGATGGTCTCGCCCGGCCGTGCGGAGAGGGTGAATCCGTCGACGGCGGGAGCGGAGTCGTCGTAGGCGAAGCCGACGTCCTCGAAGTCGATGCGGCCGGTGACCCGCTCCACCTGGGCCTTGCCCGCGTTGCGCTCCAGGTCGGGGGCCTGGAGCACCTCGCCCGCCGAACGCACCGACTCCAGCCCCTTGGTGAGGACCGGGGCCAGACCCAGCAGCGTGGTCACGGACCCGGTCAGGACGGTGAAGAAGGCGCTGAGCATCACCACGTCGCCCGGCGTGATGGGCATCCAGCCGTGGTACGCGACCAGCGCGGACCCCGTCAGGCACAGCACTCCGAGCGTGTTGAGGATGACCCAGGCCAGCGATCCGAAGCGGCCGTTGATCACGTCCAGGCGCAGGCCGGCCGCGAAGACCTGGCGCAGCGAGCCGTCGACGCGGCCGAGGGCGGTGCGCTCCAGCCCGTGAGCGCGGGTGATCGGGATGAGCGTGGTCATCTCGCCGACGCGGGAGGAGAGTTGCTCGACCTCGCGGCGGAAGGACTCGTTGTGGCTGCGCAGCCGGGCGCGCAGCTTCATCACGAGGAATCCGGCGGCGGGCACGACGATCAGGAAGACCGGCAGGAACGCGGGCACGCGCACCCCGATGACGACGAGCCCGCCGACCAGGGTGACGACGGCGCCGAGCCCCATGTCGGCGCTCTGCTGCATCATCTGCTCCACCGACTCCACGTCGCGGACCACCTTGGCCTGCAGGACGCTCGAACTGACGCGTGCGTGATAGCCGATGGACAACTGCTGCATCCGGCGGCAGAGCGCCGAGCGCAGGGTCGTGCCCATGCGGCGGATGCTGCCGCCGAGGCAGCGTACGTACCACTGGTGGAGCGGGTAGTTGATCACGAGGATGAACAGCAGGACGCCGGTGGACTTCCACAGCCCGGACTCCGGGCCGTGCTGGACGACCACGTCCAGGACCGTGGCGGTGATGAGGGGAAGCAGCCAGATCGGGCTGTGCTTCACGACGAAGATGACGACCGCGAGGGCCAGCCGTCCGCGGTCGGGCCTGAAGAGGTGGCCGAGGGTGCGGACCGGGTTCTCGCCGCGGTAGCGATGGTCGAGGTGGTCGAAGGGCGCCAGGGATTCGGCGGAGGGTTGGGCAACCGCTTTCTGCATGAGTCCATCCCACCCCGCTCCCGCCGTCCGGGGCAAGCCGGTTCCACGGACGGGACAGGGGGCGGGGGAGGCGAGACTTCGGGGCCCGAAGTGCCTCAGTGGACGCGGAGTTCGTCCGGCTGCGGCGCCGGTGCCGGAACCTCGGGGCGGGGGCGGCCCGCCGAGGCGATGACCGCCGTGACCAGGCCGGCCAGCAGGCCCCAGAACGCGGAACCGATCCCCAGCAGGGTCACCCCGGAGGCGGTGGCGAGGAAGGTCACCACGGCCGCCTCCCGTGACGCCTTGTCGGCCAGCGCCGCCGTCAGCGAGGCCTCGATGGTGGCGAGCAGCCCGATCCCGGCGATCGCCAGGACGAGTTCCTGCGGCATCGCGGTGAGCAGGGAGGCGACCGTCGCGCCGAGCAGCCCGACGCAGAGGTAGAAGACACCCGCCCACACCGCGGCCAGGAAGCGCCGGTCGCGTTCGGGGTGGGCCTCCTCGCCGGTGCAGATGGCGGCGGTGATCGCGGCGAGGTTGAGACCGAAGGCACCGAAGGGGGCGAGCAGGGCGTTGGCCGCCCCGGTCCACGTCATCAGCGGCGACACCGGTACGTCGTAGCCGGCGCCGCGGAGCACGGCGACACCCGGCAGGTTCTGGGAGGCCATCGTCACGACGAACAGGGGCGCGCCGACGCTGACGAGGACCTTCCAGTCGAACTCCGGGGCGGTGAACACCGGGGTGGCCAGGGCGAGCCGGACCTTGCCCAGCTGCCACCCGCCGGTGAACACGGTGGCGACGACGCCCACGGCGAGCGCCAGCAGCACCGCGTACCGGGGGAGCAGACGCCGGCTCAGCAGGTAGAGCACGAACATGGGGAACGCCACGGCGAAACTGTCGTGCATGGTGCTGAACAGGCCCGTGCCGAAACGCAACAGCACTCCGGCGAGCAGGGCGGCCGCCAGCGGCACCGGAATCCGGCCCATGAGCCGGCTGAACCACCCGGTCACCCCGCTGACGAGGATGAGCAGACCCGAGAAGACGAAGGCGCCCACCGCCTGCGCCATCGACACCCCGCTCAGACCCGTCGTCAGCAGCGCCGCTCCGGGCGTCGACCACGCGGTCACGACGGGGGCCCGGTAGCGCAGCGACAGACCGATACAGGTGCAGGCCAGGCCGACACCGAGCGCGAGCATCCAGGAGGAGATCTCGCGCGAGTCCGCCCCGGCGGCCCTCGCCGCCGTGAAGACCAGGGCCGCGGAACTCGTCACCCCGACCATGACGGCGATCAGTCCGGCGGCCACGGCCGAGGGCGGTGCCGCCGCGCGTATGCGGGTGATCGCGAGCATGAGTGAGCCACTTCCCTGTGCCGAGCGGTTCGGGGCGGCGCCGACGGCCGGAGCGGGCCCGGGACGCGCCATCGTTCCGTATACGGAACGTTCTGTTTGTGGAACACTAGAGAGAAGGGCCGATGCCCGTCAACCAGGACAGCGGAGCGGGTGCACGCGGATGGGACTGAACGAGGACGTGGGGCGCAGGCTGCGCGCGCTGCGGCGCGAGCGGCAGCTGTCACTCTCCGAGCTGTCCCGGCGTTCCCGCGTGGGCAAGGGCACGCTCTCGGAGCTGGAGAGCGGGACGCGCAATCCGACCCTGGAGACGCTGTACGCGCTCGCCACCGCGCTCGGCCTGCCGCTGAGCGCCGTGCTGAGCGACCCGCTGCCCGCCGGCGGCCCCGGCCCGGCGCTCCCCGGCGTCTCGGGAAGCGCCGTCACCGCCGTCCTGCTCGAACGGTACGAGGCCGGGTCCGCGGTCACCGACGTGTTCCGGATCAGCATCCGGGCGGGCGCCGTCCAGGAGTCGCAGGGCCACGTCCCGGGCACGCGGGAGAGCCTGATGGTGCTGTCCGGCACTGCCGTCGTCGGCCCGCCCGACGACACCCGCACGGCCGGCCCCGGCGCCAGTGCCGAGTGGCGGGCCGATGTGCCCCACGTCTACGGCGCGCCCGACGGCGAGGTGCAGGGCGTCCTCTTCGTTCGCTACCCCCCGGCGGGCGAGCCCGGCCCCGGCTCCGGTGGAGGAGCCGAGACCGGCTGAGCGCCGGGCCTCACGCCGCCTCGGCCACCACGCCGTTCGCGTACGGGAAGGCCGGGTGGTCGCCGAGCCGTCCGACGAATTCCTGGAGGCGGGGGTACCCGCAGAGGAAACCGGCCGTGCCGGGCTGGACGAGCGTCACCCACAGGTCCACATCGGCCGCCGTCAGCTGAGGGCCGCACACGTAGGGGTGCAGGGAGAGACGGTGCTCCATCACATCGAGCGCGGCCGAACGCTCCGAGGGCTCCGCCGCATCCGTGACCCCGAGCTCCAGCAGCTCACGGATGCCGTCGATGTCGGCGGCGAGCTCCGGCGGGTGCAGCGGGGAGGGGCAGGCCTCGTCGTGGCCGGACAGCAGCCCCGCGAGGTCGCGCAGGATGTCGGGCGTGTGGTTGCTGACGATGCGTCCGCTCCAGCGGTCGCACAGCGCGGGAGCGGTCAGCGGCCCGTTGTAGTGGTGCACCGTGGCCTCGTACGCACCGCGCAGCGCCGCGAAGCCCTCGGGTGTGCCGGCCGGGTGGGTCAGGAGCGTGGTGGCGACGGAGTCCTTGAGCCCGAGCAGGCCGAGGGTGATCGAGATGCGCAGCGAGCGGGGACAACTCACCGACAGGAACAGCTCGTAGCGGTGCGGTGCCGGATAGAAGCCGCCGGCCAGACCGACGCCGATCCGGCTGTGGATGGGCGCGGACCGTACGGCCGACGCGAGGAGCAGACCTGACGGACGTGACGCCGGTGCGGATGAAGCGGGGCCGAACGTACACGCGTTGCCTGTGCCACAACCGCGCGATGCTGTCTCGGGCATGACTCTCCCTGTGGGATCCCTGGGGGAACGACGAAGCCACCGCTGCCTCGTGGGCACCGGCGGCCGGATGCGGAACGACTGAGCCTGCATACCGATCCGTCCGGAGGAACGCGCAAGGGGCCGGTTCGACAGCCCGGTACGCGTCCGTCCGCCGACGGACCCTAGTAAGCGCTGGAGACGCGCAACAGATCGATGTGCAAGCGCCTCGTCAAGCCGATCCTGGGCATTCCCACCGGTCCTGCCGTCGGGGCTCGCGAGACGCGAGACCGCGCTTGCCCCGTCGCACCGACGGGACCCGGTCGTCACCCGGGGCACCCCATCGCGGTGGAAGGGTTGCCTGTCAGCGGGCCGGGGCCGATGACCGCACGAGCGGGAGATCCCGTCCGGGCGGCGCTGACAATCGTGACCGTCCCCGCCAGTCTCGGTGCGCCCGGTGACGTCGTCAAGGAGGTGGTCCGAGCCGTCTCGCCTGGTGGTCACCGGCGTTGACATCCATTTCGGAACGGCCCTAACCTCCGGCCCAGAGCAGCACGGTCACGAGTGCCGGTGAAAAGCCCTGGCTCGCCGGCCGGCAACCCTCGCACGCGGTGGGGTGCCCCAGGTGAGGACCGGACCGGATGACGTTCGGTAAGCGTGAGGCCCCGCGGGGCGGAATGGTGACGGTGAGCGAGATGTACGCAGCTGACGGGACGGCCGCACGACGGCCCCGCGGCTGCGTCCTGCTGTGCGCGGACCGCACCGTCGACCTCCTGCGTGTCAACAGCGCGCTGTGTACGGCCGCTTCCCGCCCTCTCTGTCAGGGCTGACGGCTCTCCGATTCCCTGACATCCACCGCTGCCGCGGTGTGCCCTCTCCCCGCCCGGCCCCCTCCCGCGCTGTGTGCCGCGTTCCGCCGATCCGTTCCGACGGACACGGCGGCGTGCCGCCCGCCGCGGTCCGGGGTGTCCGCATCCGCTGGAGCCCTCCATGAGTGAATCCTCCGGCGTCGCTGTGTCCAAGGGATCAGCGCCGCCCACCGGGACGATGCCGCGCCCCGATCCGGCCGCCGGGACGGACAGCCGCCCGGCCCCGCCGAAACCCCTGGCGGCGCAACGGGTCGTCCCCCTCCGCCGTCCCTTCCGCTGGATCATCACGGCGGTCGTCCTCGTGCTGGTCGCCCAGATCACCCACGGCCTGGTGACCAACCCCTTCTACCAGTGGGACCGGTTCCAGTACTGGTTCCTGCGCCCCACCATCCTCGACGGTCTGGTCGTCACCCTCGAAGTCGCCGTGTACAGCGCGGTGCTGGGGCTGCTCGGCGGCGTGCTGCTGGCACTGGCGCGGCTCTCCCCGAACCCCGTGCTGCGCACCGTGAGCTGGCTCTACACCTGGCTGTTCCGCTCGGTGCCGCTGATCGTGGTCCTGCTGTTCCTCTACAACTTCAGCGCGCTCTACCGGACGTTGAGCATCGGAGTGCCGTTCGGTCCGGCCTTCTTCACCTTCGACGAGTCGCGCCTCGCCACCGACATGGCCGTCGCCGTCGTCGGCCTGAGCCTCAACGAGGCGGCCTACGCCTCCGAGGTGGTGCGCGGCGGCATCCTCTCCGTCGACCAGGGCCAGCACGAGGCGGCCTCCGCGCTGGGCCTCCCGAAGCGGTACCAGTTCGCCAGGATCGTCTTCCCGCAGGCGCTGCGCTCCATCACACCGAACTACGTCAACCAGCTGATCGGCCTGATCAAGGGCACCTCGCTGGTCTTCTACGTCTCGCTGCTCGACCTGTTCGGTTCGGTGCAGAGCATGGGCAGCACCTACCCCGGCGACATCGTGCCGCTGCTGCTGGTGGCCACCTTCTGGTACCTGATCCTCACCAGCGCCGTGTCCGTCGTCCAGTTCTACGTCGAGCGGCACTACTCGCGGGGCGCCCTGCGCACCCTGCCGCCGACCCCGTTGCAGAAGGTACGGAACGGTCTGGACGGTCTGCGGGCCCGGGCCCGGAGGGAGACGGCGATATGACCACCGACACGCAGGAGATCAGCCCGGCCGCGGTCGAGGTGCACGACGTCTACAAGTGGTACGGCAGCCAACGCGTCCTGGACGGAGTGGCGCTGACCGTGCGGCCCGGAGAGGTCACGGCCGTCCTCGGCCCCTCCGGCTCGGGGAAGTCCACCCTCCTCCGGGTGATCAACCACCTGGAGAAGCCCGAGATCGGCCATGTCAGCCTGAACGGCGAACCGATCGGCGTACGCCGGCAGGGCGGGCGGCTCAAGGAGCTCAGCGAACGGGTCATCCTGGCCCAGCGCAGCCGGATCGGCTTCGTCTTCCAGAACTTCAACCTCTTCCCGCACCTGACCGTGCTGGACAACGTGGCGGCCGCCCCGGTGGCCACCGGCAAGCTCGCCAAGCGCGCGGCGCAGGAGCAGGCCCGCGAACTGCTCGCCCGGGTGGGCCTCGCCGACCGGGCCGGGTCCTACCCGCGACAGCTGTCCGGCGGCCAGCAGCAGCGGGTGGCCATCGCCCGCGCCCTCGCCCTGCGGCCCGGGGTCATCCTCTTCGACGAACCGACGTCCGCCCTCGACCCCGAACTGGTCGGCGAGGTGCTCGCGGTCATCAAGGACCTCGCGCGCAGCGGAACCACTCTCGTCATCGTCACCCACGAGATCGGCTTCGCCCGTGAGGTCGCCGACCGGGTGGTCTTCATGGACGAGGGACGGATCGTCGAACAGGGCCCGCCCGCACAGGTGCTGGACCACCCGGAACACGACCGGACCAGGGACTTCCTCAGCAAGGTCCTCTGACCCTCCCGCCCCGCAGCACTCCACGCCCCGCACCCTCATCCCACCCGCACCGGACAAGGACAGCCATGCACACCCTCAGTCTCCGCAGCAGACTCCTCCGAGGCACCGCCGCCACCGCGGCCGCCCTCTCCCTCGCCGCAGCCCTCGCCGCGTGCGGCGGCGACAGCGACGCCGCATCCGCGGACACCGCGGCGGTGGCCGGGACGGTCACCGTGGGCGCGCTGTCCAACGGCGCCGCGAAGGAGACCGGACTCAAGGTGTCCGAGGTGAAGTCGATCAGCGCCGGGCTGCCCGGAAAGATCAAGGAGCGAGGCACGCTGGTGATCGGCGTGGGCGCGCTGCCGGCCGGATTCCCGCCCCTGGCGTACGTGGGCGACGACCAGAAGACGCTCACCGGTGCCGAACCCGACCTCGGCCGGCTGGTCGCCGCCGTCCTCGGACTCAAGCCGGAGATCAAGAACTCGACCTGGGAGAACATGTTCGTCGGCATCGACAGCGGCAAGGTCGACGTGGCCCTGTCCAACGTCACCGACACCGAGGAGCGCAAGCAGAAGTACGAGTTCGCCTCCTACCGGCAGGACAACCTCGCCTTCGAGGTGCCGAAGAAGAGCACCTGGAACTTCGACGGCGACTACCGGAACCTGGCAGGCAGGACCGTCGCCGTCAGCGCCGGCACCAACCAGGAGAAGATCCTGCTGGAGTGGAAGACGAAGCTGGCGAAGGACGGCAAGAAGCTCGGCATCAAGTACTACCGGGACAGCAACGCCACCGCACTGGCCCTGGCCGGCGGAAAGATCGACACCTCGTTCGGCCCCAACCCCGGCATCGCCTACCACATCACCCAGACCGCGAAGACGCCGAACGCGACGCGCAACGCGGGCACGTACTCCGGAGCCGGCTCCACGCTCCAGGGCCTGATCGCGGCCACCGCGAAGAAGGACAGCGGGCTCGCGAAGCCGATCGCCGCAGTGATCAACCACCTGATCAGGAGCGGCCGGTACGCTGACTGGCTGGCCGCCTGGAACCTCTCCAACGAGGCGGTCGACACCTCCAGGGTCAACCCGCCCGGCCTGCCCCTCGACAACTCCTGATCCGCTGACCGTCCGGGGGCCCGGGGCCGTGCCGCGGCCGGGCCCCCGCCCCACCCGGCGCCTTCCCGAGACGGAGACTCCGCACCGCCATGTCCCTCAGCCATCCCGCCGCACCCGCGCAGCCCCCGCACATACTCGACAACGCGGCCTGGGCCGCCCTGACCGGCCCGCACGCCCGCTTCGCCGAACGGGTCGGCCGGGCCGCCCGCTACCCGACGGACGTCTCCCCGTTCACCGCACTCGACGACCCGGCCGACCCCCGCGCCTGGGACGACCTGGCCGCACTCGTCGGTCCCGGCACCGTCACCCCGGTCACCGGCGTCCGGTCGGTGCCCGACGGATGGGAGACCGAGCAGACCGGCGAGGGCGTCCAGCTGATCGACACCGCCCTGCGCGCCGAACCCGCCCCCGAAGCGGTACGCCTCGGCCTCGCCGACGTATCCGAGATCCTCGAACTGATCGGCCTCACCCGGCCGGGGCCCTTCCTGCCCCGGACCGTCGAACTGGGCACTTACCTCGGCATCCGCGACCACGGACGGCTGGTCGCCCTGGCCGGCGAGCGGCTGCGCCCGCCGGGCTGGACGGAGATCAGCGCGGTCTGCACCCACCCCGGCCATCGCGGCCGCGGGCTGGCGACCCGGCTGGTGCGCGCGGTCGCCGCCGGGATCAGGGAGCGCGGGGACGTCCCCTTCCTGCACACGGCCGCGAGCAACACCGACGCGATCCGGCTCTACGAGTCGATCGGCTTCACCCTGCGCCACCGCAGCCGGTTCGTGCTCGTGCGCAGCCCCCACGCCCGCGACGGCGACGCCGGACGCCCCGAGCGGCCGCAGGCCGGCTCGCTGCTCAGCCCGCGCCCAGCAGGTTGACCATGCGGATGTAGCGGACCCAGTCCCAGTTCGGTCCGGGGTCGGTGTGGTCGGTGCCCGGGACCTGTACGTGCCCGAGGATGTGCGTACGGTCCTTGGGGATCGAGTAGCGGTCACAGATCGAGGCGGTCAGCAGCGCCGACTTCTCGTACATGGCATCGGTGAAGTAGGCGGGCTGGTCCACATAGCCCTCGTGCTCGATGCCGATGCTGCGGGTGTTGTAGTCCCAGTTCCCCGCGTGCCAGGCGATGTTCTTCTCCCGCACGCACTGGTCGATGTAGCCGTCGGCCGAGCGCACCACATAGTGCGCGGACACCTGCTTGGCCGGGTTCTGGAAGATCGCCACCGCGTCCGGGAACGTCTCCTGGGTGACGTGGATGATCACGTACTGGACGGGATAGGCCGAAGGCCGGGTCGAAACGGTGTAGTTGGACGTCGAGGCCGGTACCCAGTGGGCCGACGGATAGTCCGTGTCGCCGGCCGTCGCCGCGGCGGCGGCGCGGGCGGACGCGGGCAGCACCGCGGCCGCCACCGTCGCCGCGGTGCCCTGAAGGATCCTTCTGCGATCCATGCGTACTCCTGGGTGTGGGGGAGGGGGAACGGGCGGAAGCCACGGTCCACCGCCCCGCGGCCCGGCGGCGTGCGGCAGGTCGGTACCCGATTCCCCCGACATCCCGTGACTCCCTCATGTCCGATGACCGGAACGCACTGTCCGATGTGCGGCCGGGCCATGTGCGCGCCCTACCGTACGGGCGTCACGCGAGTGGCGGAAGACGGCAGGGTCCCGAAAGGGGCTCGGCACAGACGGAGTTGGCGGCCCATCAGGAGGGGCTGGACCGCCGGACGGCCGGGTCCGGCGGCCCGCAGCCGGATACGTCAGTGCGTCAGCGGGCGCGGCAGCTTCAGCAGCGTCACGGACGTCTCGATCCCGGAGTCGACCAGCCGGCCGTCCGCGTCGAAGGCGCCCGACCCGTCGGTCATCCCGAAGTCGTTGTCGTTGACGAGGGCGAGGGTGTCCCGCCCGGTCACCGCGACGCCCTCGATCTTCCCCGGCACACCCGCGACCCTGCCCAGATCGACGACGAGGCTCTTGCGCAGGACCGGGACGCCCGCGGCCGCCGGATCGGTCAGCTCCTCGTACGAGGGCGAAGCCGCCGGCGTGTCCCAGCGGGAACCGAGGATGCCACGGCCGTGGGGGAGCGTCACCCGGTGCAGCCGGGCCGCCCGGTCGGTGCGCTCCTCCACCAGGAGCTCGTCGCGTCCGATGGCGACGACCGAGGAGATCTTCAGCTCGGACGTGTCGTCCTCACCCGGGTCCACGACGTCCACCGCGTCGAAGCGGTAGGCGTACTCCGCCGTCACCGCGCGCTTCCCCGGCGAGAAGCGCAGCAGCCGCACGTTGCGGGAGGCCTCGCCCGCGTCCTGGTCGGGCAGCGAGAGAGGGCTCTGGACGGCGAGCACCAGATCGCCGCCCGGCAGCAGCGCCAGGCCCTCGAAACCGCGGTTGGTCTTCCGGTGGAGCAGGACTCCGGGGAGCGCCTCCACGACCGGGTAGTCCGCACCCTTGAGATTCAGGCCCCTGGGGACGTAGCGGGCCAGCACCCGGCCCCGGCCGGAGACGTGCACCAGCGACGGACCGTACTCGTCGACCAGCCAGAACGAGCCGTCCGCGACGCGGACGATGCCCTCCGTGTCCAGACCGTTCGGGTTGTACGCGAGCGGAGTCCCCGCGTCGTAGGAGTACGGGGCCTCGTCCCGGCCCTCCTGGTTGGAGAGGCCGGTGACGGGAGCACCGGAGCGCGTGGTCAGCGGGACGGCTTCCAGCACCCGGACGCGCCCGCCGCTCACCCGCACCTTGACGATCGCCGGGTCGAAGCCGGGGACGGGGAAGGTGCGCCGCTTGGTGCCGTCGACCTTGATCTGGCCGTTCGGGCCGCGGTCGGTGACGGTCCAGAACTCGCCCGTGCGGCCGGCCGGGTAGATGTCGCTGCCGATCCCGCCGAGCATCACACCGCGATCGTCCCCGACCGTCCCGGGCAGCAGCCCGTTGCTGAAGCCGGCCAGCGGGATGTCGGCGAGCACGGCGGTCGACGTGACCTTCGGTGCGCCGTCGGGGCGGTGGTGGCGGTCCTGCGCGCCGGTCGCGGTGCCTGCCACGCACACGGTGCCGAGCAGGGCGAGCGGCAGCCCGACGGCAAGGGATCGACGGACAACACGCGCGGACATGGAACCTCCTGAGGAGCGAACGGCCTGACGGCCGTCAGGTTCCGCCCCGCACCTCAACGAACGGTGACATCGAGTTGAACTCCCGGGCGGAACGCGGCGGCGGACAGGGGCTCTTCGCCCCGCCCGCCGCCGGTGATCCGCCGTCAGTCGTCGGCCGGGGCCGCGTCGGCCCACGCCGCCGCCGGATCCTCGTCGGACGGACCCGCCGGAACCCAGCGGCCGCTCTCCTTGCGGTACGGATACCAGCGCCCGTCCCGCCCGTAGCGCAGCTGGACCGTGCCGTCCGCCGACGTCCAGCGGTTGCGCTCGGCCCGCAGCCGGGGCGCCTCGTCCTCGTCCCAGGCCCCCGCGAGCCGCGTCCTGGCCCGGGCGAGGGCCGCCGCGTCCGGCGCCCACTCCTCGTCCAGCACGGTGAGCGCGGCGGCGCCGCCGTACTGCCAGGCGCGCACCGCCGCCGGCAGCCCGGCGCGCTGCCGCCCCGACCCGGCCGCCAGCCGGTTCACGATCCACGGTTCGGGCCGCGCCTCGGCCGCCAGCCGCACCGCGTCCTGCTCCGGCGTCAGCCCGGCCGGGACCGGCTGCTGACCGTGCCCCGGCGACAGCGCCGCCGCCAGCATCCGGTGGGCCCGCACGGCGCTGTCCGTGGCCAGCATCTCCAGGGCCGTCGGATCGAGCCCCGGTTCGGGGTCGGTCTCCGTGTCCAGCGAGGGTGACGTGCCCGGTTCGGCGGGCAGCGCCGGGGGAGGGGGCAGCGCCGGGAGAGCGCCGGCCGCCGCGTAGGCCGCTGCCGCCGGGACACCGCGCACGGCCGGGTCCTCGGCCTCCTCCGCGGGCGCATCGGCGGTGCCGGGCGGGCCCTGGGCCGTCGCCCTGGCCGCGATCCGCACCTGCAGTTCGTCCAGCAGCCGGCGTTCCCCCCGGCCGCGCATCAGGAGCAGGACGAACGGGTCCTGGTCCAGCAGCCGCGCCACCTGGTAGCAGAGGGCGGCGGTGTGCTGGCAGTGGTCCCACGCCTCGCAGGTGCACTCCGGGTCGAGATCGCCGATCCCCGGCAGCAGGTCGACCCCGGCCGCCGCCGCGTCCTCCACCAGATGCGGCGGCATCTCGCGGTCGAGCAGCGCGGCGATGTGCCCCGACCGTTCGACGGCCATGTCAAGGAAGCGGTCCCACTCCTCCTCGGTCAGCTCCTGGAGCAGCACATCGCTGCGGTGGCCGGACTCGTCCCGGATGACCGCGGTGATCCGGCCCGGCCGCACCGATACCGCACCGACGCGGCCCTCACGGGCGAACCGGCGGCCCTTCTTGAGCTGCTGGTTGTCGAGCGCGGTGTCCTCCAGGGCCTTCAGCCAGGCCTGGCCCCACCAGGACTCGGCGAAGCCGCGGCCGCGCGCGGGAGGCAGCGCGGCGAACGTGCGCTCCTGCTCGGGCGCCGGATCGTCCTGCCCGTCGCCTTCGTACCGGTCGTCGTATCCGTCCGACTCGTATCCGTCGCTCATCGCGCGCCCCCTCGCAGCTCCACCAGATCGGCCAGTTCCGCATCGCTGAGCTCGGTCAGGGCACTCTCGCCCGAACCGAGGACCGAGTCCGCGAGCCCCTGCTTGCGGGCGAGCATCTCCGCGATCCGGTCCTCGATCGTGCCCTCGGCGATCAGCCGGTGCACCTGCACGGGCTGGGTCTGGCCGATGCGGTACGCGCGGTCGGTGGCCTGCGCCTCGACCGCCGGGTTCCACCAGCGGTCGAAGTGCACCACATGGCCGGCCCGGGTGAGGTTGAGCCCGGTCCCGGCGGCCTTCAACGACAGGAGGAAGACCGGCGCACCGCCCGACTGGAACCGGTTGACCATGGCCTCGCGCGCGGCCACCGGCGTACCCCCGTGCAGGAACTGCGTCCCGATCCCCCGCGCCGCCAGATGCCGTTCCAGCAGCCGGGCCATCTGCACGTACTGGGTGAAGACCAGCACCCCGGCGCCCTCGGCGAGCATGGTGTCGAGCAGTTCGTCGAGCAGCTCGACCTTGCCCGAACGGTCCGCGATCCGCGGCTCCTCCTCCTTGAGGTACTGCGCGGGATGGTTGCAGATCTGCTTGAGGGCGGTCAGCAGTTTGACGACCAGGCCGCGCCGCGCCATCCCGTCCGCTTCGGAGATGGCCGCCAGGGTCTCGCGCACCACCGCCTCGTACAGGCCCGCCTGTTCCGGGGTCAGCGACACCGCGCGGTCCGTCTCGGTCTTGGGCGGCAGCTCCGGGGCGATGCCCGGATCCGACTTGCGCCGGCGCAGCAGGAACGGCCGTACCAGAGCGCCGAGGCGCTCGGCTGCCCCCGGATCGCTGCCGTCCTCCACGGCGCGCGCGTACCGGGTACGGAAGGTGCCGAGCCTGCCCAGCAGACCGGGGGTGGTCCAGTCGAGGATCGCCCACAGCTCGGAGAGGTTGTTCTCCACCGGGGTGCCGGTGAGGGCGACCCGTGCCCGCGCCCCGATGGTGCGGAGCTGCTTGGCCGTCGCCGAGTGCGGGTTCTTGACGTGCTGTGCCTCGTCGGCGACGACCATGCCCCACCGGACGGCCGCGAGCCGCGGCGCGTCGAGCCGCATCGTGCCGTAGGTGGTGAGGACGAACTCGCCGTCGGCCAGCTCCTCCAGGCTGCGCGATCCGCCGTGGAAGCGGCGGACCGGGGTGCCGGGGGCGAACTTCTCGATCTCCCGCTGCCAGTTGCCCATGAGTGACGTCGGGCAGACCACCAGGGTCGGTCCGGCGGCGTCCTCGAGGGTCTGGCGGTGCAGGTGCAGGGCGATCAGGGTGATGGTCTTGCCGAGCCCCATGTCGTCCGCGAGGCAGCCGCCGAGCCCCAGCGAGGTCATGGTGTGCAGCCAGTTCAGGCCACGGAGCTGGTAGTCCCGCAACGTCGCGGTGAGCGCGGCCGGCTGACCGACCGTCCGTTCCTCGTCCTGCCGGGACTCCGGATCGGCGACCCGCTGCCGCAGCCGCTCCAGCCAGCCGGTCGCCCGGACGTCGACCCGGTGGCCGTCGACCTCCGTGGAGCCGGTCAGTACGGCGCCGAGCGCGTCGATGGGTGTGACCTTGCGGTCCTGGGTCTCCCGGGCGCGACGCGCCTCCTCGGGATCGATCAGAACCCACTGGTCGCGCAGCCGGACCAGCGGCCTGCCCGCCTCGGCGAGCCGGTCGAGTTCGGCCCGGCTGAGCTGTTGGTCGCCCAGTGCGAACATCCAGTTGAACGCCAGCAGGGCGTCCGCGGACAGCAGGGGCGTGGTGTCCGAAACCTTTCCCCCGGCTGCTCGGTTTCCGTCCGGTCCGCCGTCGCCGTCCTCGTCGTCCGGGGGCCCGATCACGGCGCGGGCGGTCAGCTTGCCGGCCGTCAGTTCCCGGGGCCAGTGGACCTGGACTCCGGTCGCGGCGAGGGCCCGTGAGGCGGGGCCGAGGAGCTCGGCGATCTCCTCGTCGGCGGGTTCCACGGCGTCCGGTACGGCCGCCGACAGCAGCGGGGCCAGCGGCGGCCAGGCCCGGGCGGCCCGGCGCAGCATGAGCAGGGTGTCCATCCGGGCCCTCGGCCCGAAGGCCGCGGCGGCCGGTCCGGAGCCCGCCCAGATCTCGGCGGCGTCCGCGACCAGGCCCGGATCACTGACGCCGTGGATCTGCGGAACCACCCGGAACGAGGGACCGGACGCCCCGGCCGCCACCCCGGTGCGGTCCAGGCCGGACACCTCCACGCGCAACGAGAGCCGGACCCCCGCGTCGTGCCCCGCGGCGACATCGGCGACCCAGGCGCGCTGGCCGGGCAGATGCTGGGGGGCGTCCGCGGCGAACGCCGGGCCGCCCGCGGCGGACGACGCGGCCGGGGTGCGCGGCAGCCCGTCCGCGACCGCGTCGAGGAACGCCCTTACCAGGCCCTCCGGTTCGGGCAGCAGCAGCGGCTGGGACAGGGCGTCGACCGGCACCGCGTGGGCGGTCGGCGGCATGGCAGCGGCGAGGGTCCGGATCCGGGTCAGGTCGTCGGCGGTGAGCGGGCCGGCCCGCCAGGTGTCGTGATCCGTGGCGCTCAGTCCGGGCAGCAACAGCCCCCGGGCGGCGAACTGCAGGGCCAGCAGCCCCGCCGCCCCCCAGAACAGGGCCGCCGGTGAGGCGTGCGCGGCGGCCCGGGCGCGCGTGAGTACGGGAAGGGCGTCCCGCACCGGCAGGAGCCGGGCCGGCACCCCGTGGGGCAGACCGTCGGCGTCGGCGACAGTCAGTTCCCCGACCGTTCCCGGGGCCTCGGGCGGGCTGCTGCCGTCCGGGTACCAGAAGGCGACCCGCCCGGTCCGGGCGGGATCCGCGGGCAGGAAGACCACGGAACAGGCGGCGAGTGCGGAGATCTCGGAGAGCGTTGCTGCGGGGAGGCGGTGCACAGCGATGTCAGAGTCCTCAAATTTGACTAGTGGGCCGAGGTCGCCGAGGGTACTCCATCAATCGTTCCGGCGGCGGTGGTCGGTGTGTGATTCACCTCACCCGCGTATGTCCGGAATGTCTCCCAGGTGTGGCTGACCCCCCGTCGGAATGAGGGGGTTGGCACCAGGAAACCCGGGGTGTTGGCTCCATGGCTGCTATACATCTGCGACCCGTACGTTTCATCAGGTCAGCGCACCTATAAGACCGGAGACATCATGCCTCAGGCCGCAACCACTGTCGTGGAACGAACCCACGACAGTGCCGGAAGTACCGGAACTGCCGGAAATACCGGAAGCACCGGAAGTGCCGGAAGTGACTTCGCGCCACTGCTGCGGGCCGTGAAGGGGCAGGGACTCCTCGAACGGCGCACCGGCTGGTACGCGGCGGGCATCGGCGCCAACCTGCTCGCCCTGGGCGCGGTGATCACCGCGGTGGTCCTCCTCGGGAACACCTGGTGGACCCTGCTGCTCACGCTGCCCCTGGCCGTCATCTGGTCCCGCACCGCCTTCGTCGGGCACGACGCCGGCCACGCCCAGATAACCGGCGACCGCCGGGCGAGCCGGGCCATCGGCCTGCTCCACGCCAACCTGCTGCTCGGGATGAACGAAGCGTGGTGGAACGACAAGCACGTACGCCACCACGCCAACCCCAACCACATCGACAAGGACCCGGACGTCGGCGTCGGCGCCCTCGTCTGGACCCAGAAGCAGGCGGCCCAGCGAGAGGGCTTCGCCCGCTGGCTCACGCGCAACCAGGCCCGGCTGTTCTTCCCGATGCTGCTCCTCGAAGGCATCGCCCTGAAGATCTCCGGCTTCCAGTACCTGCGACAGCAGCCCGTCAGGGAGCGGGCCCTGTCCGGTCTGCTCCTGGTCGCGCACCTGGGCCTGTACGCCGCGCTCCTGCTCGGCGTCATGTCGCCCGGCAAGGCCGTCGTCTTCGCGCTCGTCCACCACGCGCTGTTCGGCCTCCACCTGGGCATGGCCTTCGCGCCCAACCACAAGGGCATGGAGATGCCCGACCCCGACGGAGACCGCTGGGGGCACCTCCAGCGCCAGGTCCTCACCTCGCGCAACGTGCGGGGTGCCGTCCTCACCGACTGGTTCCTGGGCGGACTCAACTACCAGATCGAGCACCACCTCTTCCCGAGCATGCCGCGCCCGCACCTGCGGCTGGCGCAGCCCCTGGTCAAGGCTCACTGCGAGGCGCTCGGCATGCCGTACGCCGAGACCGGACTCATCGAGTCCTACCGGCAGGCACTGGAGCACATGCACGAGGTCGGTGCCCCGCTGAGGTGAGGGGCGCGGATCCGGAACGGCCGCCGCCGCGGACTCGTCCGCGGCGGCTGGAACCGATGGGCACGCACAGGCGTTCTCACAACAGGAGCGGCCACTGGCCGCGAAGGAGGCGTGGACGATGTCGAACAGCGCGAAGATCGCCATCGGGGGAGTTGTCGTCGCAGTCGTCCTGATGCCGTTCATCGGGTTCTGGCTGTCACTGCTGGTGCTCATCGGGGTCCCCGCGATCGCTTATCTGGCCTTGGATCCGAGCCAGCGACGCAGGCTCCGTAGGATCACGCGTAAGGAGATAGGCCGCTGAGAGAGGACCTGCGCAGTGAGCGGGACAGTCACCGTCGTGAGCAGTAATGACACGTACAGCTTCACCAAGCCGAACCGGGACAGCATCACCCTGCTGACCGGGCTCGGTGTGGAGGGGGACGTGCACGCAGGAGTGACGGTCAAGCACCGCTCCAGGGTCGCGCAGGACCCCACACAGCCGAATCTGCGCCAGGTCCACCTCATCCACGAAGAGCTGTTCGGCGAACTGCGCGAGGCCGGCTTCGAGGTCGCCCCCGGCGATCTCGGGGAGAACGTCACCACCAGTGGTGTCGATCTGCTGGCCCTGCCCGTCGGCACCCTGCTGCACCTCGGCGACGAGGCCGTGGTCGAGGTCACCGGGCTGCGCAACCCGTGTCTCCAGATCGACAACTTCCAGGACGGACTGCTCAAGCAGGTCGTCGGCCGGAATGCGGAGGGCACCATCGTCCGCAAGGCCGGGATCATGAGCGTGGTCGCCGTGGGCGGCGTCGTGCACCCCGGGGACCGGGTGAAGGTGGAGCTCCCCGCGGAGCCCCACCGGCCGCTCGAACGGGTCTGACCCGGACCGAGGACGCCCTACGTGAGGGGGCCCGGGATCTTCTGATCCCGGGCCCCCTCACGTATGCATCGCGCCGCGCAGGTCAGGAGGGCCGGACCGCCAGCGCGTCCAGCGCCTCGAGGAGCTTCGGGAGCTCCGTCCCGCGCCCCACGGGCAGGATCTCGCCGGGCACCTCGTCGAGCAGCATGAAGGCGATGTCGTCGGTCCTGGCGACCATCGACCAGCCGGGGCCGTCGGCCCGGATCATCCGTGCGTCGCCGGGGGCGAAGGAGGAGCGGACGCGGCCGGGCGGCGGCGGCGCGTCGACGTAGGCGTGCGCCTCGGCCAGCGCCCTTCGTATGCCGGGGTGGGTGCCCGAGGCGTCGTCGTCGGGATCCGGCGAACCGGACTCCCCGTCCACGTCCTCCGAACGCGACTCCGGTTCCAGGTCCTCCGAGCGGGATTCCGCGTCCTCGCCCGCCCCCGAGTCGCCCGTCGCCCCGGCCCCGTCAGCCACCGCAGTCACCCCCGCCGAGGACTCCGCGCCCGGTCCGTCGTTCTCTGCCGCGTTCTCGTCACCCGCCCCGCCGCCACCCGCCGGTGCGAACGCCGTCGCGTCGTCGATCTGCTCCCGCCAGACCGCCCACTGCAGGGCGATCGCATCCGCCCCGAGCCGGCGCTGGGCGGGACCCCAGACATCGGTGGCGGGCGGGGCCAGGGGCGGCAGGTCCTCGCCGTCCGCCTCCGGGTCCGGCGCCGGATCGTGCGGGGCGGGCACGCCGGGAGCGGCGACCGCCAGGGCGAGCGGCCATCCGGGCAGGGCGGAGACCACCGAGCGGTCGTCCGGTGACAGGTCGTACTCCATTCCGCAGTCCCAGGAGGCTATGGCCACGGCCACCAGGGACACGTCGTCCACGACCACGGTCCACCGGGCCCCGTCGCTGTCCTGGCCCATCACCAGGCCGTAGCCCTCGGCGTACGGTTCGAGGCCCAGGGCCGCGCACGCCGCCGGGTAGTCGTCGCCGAGGACACTCGGGAACTGGGCAGGGGTCAGCAGGACCGCGGTCAGCACGTACAGTGCGTCGTCGTCGGCGACTGTGTTGTCCGTCCCGGCCACTGCACCCTCCTCTTCCGTCACCTTTGTCGTCGGCGCACCTTAACCAGTGGGTAACCCGCTCGTCGAGGCCCTGACAAGGCAGGATGCGGCCCGGCCGCGGCCGGCCGCTCCGGCTCAGTCGTCCGCAAGGCCGAGCAGGGTGCGCGCCACCGCCTCCGGGGATTCGTCGCGCTCGCGGGCGAGCGCGATGACGGCCCGGCAGGCCAGTTCGCCGACGCCGAAGGAGAGCGCCTCCGGCGACACCCAGCCACTGGCCTCGTCCATGCGCTCCTGGTCGTCCTCCACCGATGCCGCGACGAACGTGGCGGCCGCCTCGAAGAGGTTGTGCTGCCGGCGGGCCGCGGTCCGGGTGGGGGCGGCGGGTCTGCCGTCCTTGCGCCCGGGGGCCACGGCTCTGCGCAATATGCCGAACATGCCGCTCATGGGGATCGCCCTTCGTCGAAGTGTGCGCGGGGGCGGACGCCACAGGCACCTGAGGTGTACCTGCCGCTCTGTCCGCCGTGCGTACTCACCGTCCTGCCCGCACGCGTAGGCTTGGACACTCGACCGGGACGAAGGAGCTGTGCCGTGAAGCGTTTCGACCGGCTGAAGCACATCCAACGCCTCGATCCGGAGCGGGACTTCCTGGAGATCTACCGGATCACGGCGACGTACGAGTTCCCGTGGGACATCACCCGCGCCCTCGAACTGGCCCTGTACCGCACGTATGCCGTCCCCTCCATCGGCCGACTCCTTTCGGAGACCGCCGAACTGACGGACCGGTCGCAGAAGCGCTACGACGACACCGCGCTGCTCCTGGACACCGTCGTCGAGCACGGCTTCGAGAGCGAACCGGGGCGCACGGCGATCCGCCGGATCAACCGGATGCACCGCAGCTACGACATCAGCAACGACGACATGCGCTATGTGCTGTGCACCTTCGTCGTCACCCCGAAGCGCTGGCTCGACGCCTACGGCTGGCGCCGGCTGTCCGACCACGAACTGCGGGCGTGCGCCGCCTACTACCGGACCCTGGGCGCGCACATGGGGATCAGCGGCCTGCCGCAGACGTACGAGGACTTCGAGCGCACCCTCGACACCTATGAGGAGGCGCACTTCGGCTGGGACGAAGGTGCGCGCGCGGTGTCGGACGCCACCCTGGACCTCATGGCGTCCTGGTATCCGCGCCCCCTCGCGCCGGTCGTGCGGGGCGCGAGCCTCGCGCTTCTCGACGACTCGCTGCTGCGGGCCTTCCGTTACGAACGTCCGGGTGCGGCGGCCCGCTCGCTCACCCGTGGCGCCCTGCACCTGAGGGCTCGCGCGGTACGGCTGCTGCCGCCACGCGGGAAGCCGCACTACGCCCGGCAGAACCCGGAGATCAAGGGATACCCGGGCGGATACGAGGTGGCCGCGCTCGGCACCTTCCCCACGCCCGGCGCCGGGGGCTGCCCGGTCCGGCACCTGAGCCGTCCGGACGCCCCGGCCGAGTGACCGGACCGCCGGCGAGGCGGGTCAGCCGGCCCGTTCGGCCAGAGCGAGGAAGCGGGTGTCCTCGTCGGCGTACAGGGTGAGGTGCCAGCCCGAACCGGCCAGCAGCGGACGGAGGCGGGGCTCGGCCCGCAGGTCGTCATCGGTGAGCCTGCGGCCGTGCCGTGCGGCGAGCGACGCCCGGCCGATGGGATGGAACAGCGCCAGGACCCCGCCCGGCCGCACCACCCGCGCCAGTTCGGCCAGATCCGGTCCCGGGCGCGACAGGTGCGAGATCAGCCCGGCCGCGAACACCGCGTCGAGCGACCGTGACCTCAGCGGCAGCCGGGCGGCGTCGGCCTGGAGCAGCAGTCCGCTGCCGCCGCGCCCGGCACGCGCCGCCGACTCCAGCATGGCCGCGGTGAGATCGGCGCCCAGCACCGTGCCCCGGGGGCCGACGGCGGCCCGCAGGGCGGGCATCGCACGTCCCGTACCGCATCCCGCGTCGAGCACCGCATCGCCGGGACGAAGCGCCAGAGCGGCCACCGCGGCGTCGAACGCCGGTCCGTCAGCGGGAAAGCGTGTGTCCCAGTCCGCCGCGCGCGCGGTGAAGAACTCCTGGACGTGTGTGTGGTCATCGGCCATACGGACATGATCGCGCAGCCGCCGCCCGAACGAAACGTCGCGAATCGGTGTGCACGTTCGACCACGGTGCGATCGTTGGGGAACATCTCTCTGTCATATCTCGGCAGCTTTCGAATGCGCCCGGGGCGCGCGCACCGGCGCGACTAGCGTCCCCGAGTCATGGGACACCTGGACCACGCCACCTTCGGCTGGCTGACACCGCTGCTGTCGTACGCGATGGCCTGCATCGGCGCCGCGCTCGGCCTGAGCTGCACCGTGCGCGCGCTCGACACGACCGGGCGCTCGCGCCGCAACTGGCTGATCACGGCAGCGTCCGCGATCGGCTCCGGCATCTGGACCATGCACTTCGTCGCGATGCTCGGTTTCGGCGTGTACGGAACCGACATCCGCTACAACGTCCCGCTGACCCTCCTCAGCCTGCTCGGCGCCATGGTGGTGGTCGGCGGCGGCGTCTTCGCCGTCGGATACAGCCGTGACCGGACCAGGGCGCTGCTGCTCGGCGGGTTCGCCACCGGGCTCGGCGTCGCCAGCATGCACTACCTCGGCATGGCGGCACTCCGGCTGCACGGCACCGTCCACTACGACCCGCTGCGGGTCGTCCTCTCCGTCGTCATCGCGGTCATCGCCGCGACGGCCGCGCTGTGGGCCGCGCTCAACATCAGGTCGACGCGCGCCGTGGCCCTCGCCTCCCTCGTCATGGGCGCGGCGGTCAGCAGCATGCACTACACCGGAATGCTGGCCGTGACCGTGCAGGTCACGCCCTCGGGAAGCGCACTCCACGGGGCCACCGCCATGCAGTTCATCTTCCCGCTCGCCGTCGGCCTCGGCTCGTACCTCTTCCTCACCTCGGCGTTCGTGGCACTCTCCCCGACCGCCCCGGAACGCGCCGCGTACGTCCACGCCGAGCGTGCGGAGGCACCCGCCGACCCGGTGTCCGCTCCCGGGGCGGGCCCGTCCGCACGAGTCCCGGACCTCCGGCCCCGGCGCGCCCCGAAGCGCCCGGACGCCGCACCCGCCGGCACCCGTTGACGACCGGACCGCCCCGCCCCAACTCCACCCACTCCACCCACCCAGCTCCGAACCGGAACGAGGAGGCCATGCGCCCACCCCGCACGACCCCGGACACCGGTGCCTCCGATGCCCGGACCGGCACCCCGTCGGCGCCGTCGGCCCGAGGCCGCCGCGCGCACGCCGGACCGCCCGCCGACGAGAGCGCCGAGCACGACGGACCGCAGCACACCGCGGGCATATCGGCCCCGCGCGGACGCCGGACGCTGCGCCCCAGGACCGTACGGGCGAAGATCATCTCGCTGCTCATGGTGCCGGTCGTCTCCCTGCTGGCCCTGTGGGGCTTCGCCACCGTGTCCGCGGCCCAGGACGTGGCGCGGCTGCGCCAGTTGCAGCGGGTGGACGACGAGGTCAGGGCGCCGGTGGCGGCGGCGGTCGCCGCACTGCAGAGCGAACGCAAGGCGGCCATGGTCCAGGCGGCCGATCCCAGCAGCGCACACGCCTCCGCCCTGGACCAGAGCGCCGGGGACACCGACACCGCCCTCAAGGCGCTGCGGCTCGGCGACGGCCACACCATCGCCGACACCGGCAGCCTTCCCGGCGGCGTGGCCGGGCGGCTCGACCACTTCCTCGGCCTCGCCCAGGACCTGCGGACGGACCGGGGAGCCGCGAAGGGCGCCGAAGGGGACGAGGACGCGGTGTACGACCGGTACACCGCGACGGTCACCGCCGCCTTCGCCGTCTCCGGAGCCCTCACCGGCATCCAGGACGACGCCCTCGGCTCCGACGCCCGTGTCCTGCTCGAACTCGCCCGCGCCGACGAGATGCTGGCCCGTGAGGACGCCCTGCTGAACACCGCCGCCCGGGCCGGAACCCTCCAGGACGGCCCGCTTCGGCTCTTCACCGGAGCGGTGGCGACCCGGCGCAGCCTCACCGAGACCGCGGGCGTCGATCTGCCCGCCACCGAACGCGCCGCGTGGCGCGCGTTCACCGCCCGGCCCGCCTACCGCAGCATCCAGGCGGCGGAGGACCAGGTGCTCGCCGCGGCTCCCGGCCGGGCGGCCGCAGGCGCGGTCCGCGCCGCCGACTGGCAGCGTGCCGCCGACGACGTCAGGGGCGAACTGCGCAGCATCGGCACCGGTGCCGGGGAACGCGCCGCCGACCGTGCCGACCCCCTCGCCCACGGGCTGTTCAGCCCGTCCGGCGCGGCCGTCGTCTTCGGCTTCGTCGCCGTCGCCGCCTCCCTGGTGATCTCCGTCCGCATCGGGCGCGCGCTCGTCGTGGAGCTGGTCAGCCTCCGCAACAGCGCCCTGGAGATCGCCCGGCGCAAACTGCCCCTGGCCATGCAGCGGCTGCGCGCGGGCGAGGAGCTCGACATCCGGGCCGAGGCGCCACCGGGGCTGGCCTCCCACGACGAGATCGGCCAGGTCGGCGAGGCCCTCGGCACGGTCCACCGGGCCGCCCTCAGCGCAGCCGTCGAGCGCGCCGAGCTCGCGGACGGCATCTCCGGCGTCTTCGTCAACCTCGCCCGGCGCAGCCAGGTGCTGGTCCACCGTCAGCTGAACCTCCTGGACAGCATGGAGCGGCGCGCCGACGACCCCGACGAGCTGAGCGACCTCTTCCGGCTCGACCACCTCACCACCCGGATGCGCCGGCATGCCGAGAGCCTGATCATCCTGTCCGGCGCCGCACCCGGCCGGGCCTGGCGCATGCCCGTGCCCCTGACCAACGTGGTGCGCGCCGCCGTCTCCGAGATCGAGGACTACGCCCGGGTGGAGGTCAGCCGGCTGCCCGACGCCGCGGTGAAGGGCACGGCCGTCGCCGACCTCACCCACCTGCTCGCCGAACTCGTCGAGAACGCCGCGCAGTTCTCGCCCCCGCACACCAAGGTCCGCATCACCGGCGAGCCCGTGGGCAACGGCTACGCGCTGGAGATCGAGGACCGCGGCCTCGGCATGGGGCCGGAGCTGCTGGGCGAGGCCAACCGCCGCATCGAGCAGGCGGAGGCGCTCGACCTCTTCGACAGCGACCGGCTCGGCCTCTTCGTCGTCAGCCGCCTCGCCGTACGGCACCACGTCAAGGTCCAGCTGCGCACCTCTCCGTACGGCGGCACGACGGCCGTGGTCCTGCTCCCCACGGCACTGCTGCAGACCGCGCTGCCCCCCGCCGAGGAGCAGACGGCGCCGCAGAAGGCATCGGCCGAGCGCCGGGACGAGCACGAGCGCACCTCGTTCGGCCCCGGCCCTCGTGCCGTACGGGCGCAGAACACGGCCTTCCCGGCGCCCGTACCGGTCCCCGCCCTGGAGTCCCGCACGGGTCCGGCGGGGGCCCAGGTGACCTCACTGCGACCCCGCCGGGCGGAGAACAGGAGCGAGCCGCGGCCGTCCGCCGCCGAGCACGCCGGCGACGACACCCTGCCCCGCCGGGTGCGGCAGGCCAGCCTCGTGCCGCAACTGCGCGAGGAGCCACGGCCCGAGCCGCCGCCGGGCGGCGGACCGGCCGAGGGCGCGGCCGCACCGCGCACCCCCGAACAGGCCAGGGACCGCATGACCGCCTACCGGGCCGGCTGGGTGCGCGGCGGCGGAACCGCCCCCGGCGCACCGGCGCCCGTACCGACCACCACCGAACCCCGCCCGAGCGGCGAAGGAGACCCTGCATGATCGCGAACGACAGGACCGGGGTGCCCCGCAGATCCGGCGAACTCGACTGGCTGCTGGACGATCTGGTGACCCGGGTCGGCGAGGTCCGGCACGCGGTCGTGCTCTCCGGCGACGGGCTGGCGGTCGGCGCGTCCAGCGCGCTGAGCCGTGAGGACGCCGAGCACCTGGCGGCGGTCGCCTCCGGGTTCCACAGCCTGGCCAAGGGCGCGGGACGCCACTTCAGGGCGGGCGACGTGCGCCAGACGATGGTCGAGATGGACGACGGCTTCCTGTTCGTCGCCGCCGCGGGGGAGGGGTCCTGCCTCGCCGTCCTCAGCACGGCCTTCGCCGACATCGGCCTGGTCGCCTACGAGATGGCCCGGCTCGTCAAGCGGGTCGGCGAGCACCTGCGTACCCCGGCGCGCTTCGCCGAGCACCCGTCAGCCGGCTGAAGGAGACCGATACCGCAGTGTCCAGGACCGACGAGGGCCCGGGAGCCCCCGACCCGTACGAACTGCCGGGCAGTCAGTGGTACGACGCCGACGCGGGCCCGCTGGTCCGTCCGTACGCCATGACCGGTGGCCGCACCGAATCCGGCCCGGGCGGCGAGCACTTCGACCTGATCGCGCTCGTCACCTTCGACGAATCCGTGTCCGGGAGTTCCGACGACGCGCTGCTGGGACCGGAGCACCGCACCCTGCTGACGCTGTGCCGGACCGAGACGCAGTCGGTCGCCGAACTGTCCGCCGACGCCGACCTGCCGGTCGGTGTCGTGCGCGTGCTCCTCGGCGACCTGCTCGAATCGGGCTACGTCACGGTCAGCCGCCCCGTACCACCGGCGCAGCTGCCCGACGAGCGCATCCTCCGCGAGGTGATCAACGGCCTGCGGGCGCTGTGACGGGACGCGGGAGCGTGCCTAGGAGCGCCGCTCCTCGGGACGCAGATGCGTCAGCTCGTCGTTCATCGCCTCCAGGAAGCGGACGACGACGAGCAGTTCGTCCTCGTCGAACTGCCGGCGGGCCGCGTCCGTGCTCGCGGCCAGCGGCATGAAGAAGTCGCGCGCGACCAGCTTCGCCGCCGGGGCGTAGTGCAGATGCACCACCCGGCGGTCGCCGCTGTCCCGGGACCGGCGGACATGACCCGCGCGCTCCAGCCGGTCCAGGCAGGCCGTCACCGCACCCGAGGTGAGATCGAGCTGCTCGCGAAGCCGTCCCGGGGTCATGGCCGATCCCGCCTCGCCGTGGTCGGCGTCCAGGATGGCGATGAGCGCCTGCACGTCCGTCGGGTGGAGCCCCTGCTTCTGGGCGAACTCATGGGTGAGCCGGTTGAACTCGCTGTTCATACGGCGCAGCAGCACGGCGAACGACTGAAGCCCCGTGGGACTGTCGCTCCTGCCTCTGTCCGGGCCCTCGTCTGCGGTGCGCATACCCCTACACTAATATCTCTCGATCATTGAGATAATGAATGATCGAGAGATATCCGTCGTGCGTCGACCCATGGGGAACCAATGAAGCCCGCATCACGGCACCGCATCGTCCGATGGCTGGTGCCCCTGGCCCTGCTCGTCGTCTGGCTGGGCATCGGCGGGACGCTGGGCCCGTACGCCGGAAAACTCGGCGAGGTGGCCACCAACGACCAGGCCGCCTTCCTGCCGCGCAGCGCCGAGTCCACCCGCGTCGCCGAGGCCCAGAAGGCCTTCCAGCAGTCGGCGACCGTACCCGCGATCGTCGTGTGGACCGGCGGCGCGGACGGGATTCCCGCCGGTGGGCAGAAGGCCGCCACCAAGGCCCTCGCCTCCCTGGCGGGGGAGCCCGGAGTCGTCGGAACGCCCTCGCCCGCACTGCCGTCCGACGACGGCCGGGCGCTCTCCGGCGTCGTCCAGCTCCGCTCCGATCTGGGCGACGCACTGCCGGACACCCTCGACCGGGTACGCGCGGCGGCCGGTGCGGTGGCGGGCACGACCGTGGGGATCGCCGGGCCCGCGGCCAGTCAGGCCGATCTGAAGGACGCGTTCGCGGGGATCGACGGTCTGCTCCTGGGCGTGGCGCTGGCCGCGGTGCTGGTGATCCTGCTGCTCGTCTACCGCAGTCTGCTGCTGCCGTTCCTGATCATCATCAGCGCCGTCCTCGCCCTCGGGCTGGCCTGCGCCGTCGTCTACGCCCTCGCGGACCACGACCTGGTCCGCGTGGACGGGCAGGTCCAGGGCATCCTCTCGATCCTGGTGATCGGCGCGGCCACCGACTACGCCCTGCTGCTCACCGCCCGCTTCCGGGAGGAACTCGCCGGACACGGCGACCGGACGGCCGCAGCCCTGGCCGCGCTCCGCCGCTCCTTCGGAGCGATCTCCGCGAGCGCCGCCACCGTGGCGCTGGGCCTGCTCGCGCTCCTGCTCAGCGATCTGACCAACAACCGGGCGCTGGGGCCGGTCGGCGCCATCGGCATCGTCTGCGCGGTGCTGAGCACCTGCACGTTCCTTCCCGCGGTGCTGGTCCTGTGCGGCCGGGCCGCGTACTGGCCGGCCAAGCCGCGCCAGGCGGACGAGGAGACCGGCGGGCGCGGCATCTGGCGCCGGGTCGCCGCGCGGGTGGACCGCACCCCGCGCAAGGTGTGGGTGTCCACGACGCTCGTCCTCGTCGCCTGCGCGGCGTTCGCCCCCACCCTCAAGTCGCAGGGCGTGCCCCTGGACGAGATCTTCGTGAACGACGCCCCGTCCGTCTCGGCCCAGGCCGCGCTCGGCAAGCACTTCCCCGGCGGTTCGGGCAATCCCGCCGTCGTCGTCGCGGCGGCCGGCCGTGCCGACGAGGTGACCGCCGCGGCCGGGGGGACGCCCGGTGTGGCCTCGGCCGCGCCCGTCACCGCGTCCGGCCGTCCGGGCGGGGGTGCCCCCCTCGTGGTCGACGGCCGGGTACGGATCGACGCGACCCTGGAGGACGCCGCGGACAGCGACGCGGCCAAGGCGACGGTCCAGCGCCTGCGCACCGCGGTGCACGGCGTGACCGGAGCCGACGCCCTGGTCGGCGGATACACCGCGCAGCAGTACGACACGCAGGAGACCGCCGAACGCGACCGCGGCATCATCGTGCCGGTGGTGCTCGTCATCATCCTGCTGATCCTGATGGGGCTGCTGCGCTCGGTGCTGGTGCCGGTGCTGCTGGTCGCCACCGTGGGGCTCAACTTCCTCGCGACGCTCGGGGTTTCCGCCCTCGTCTTCAAGCACGTCTTCGGCTTCAGCGGCACCGACGCCTCCGTGCCGCTCTACGGATTCGTCTTCCTGGTGGCCCTGGGCGTCGACTACAACATCTTCCTGATGTCACGCGTCCGGGAGGAGGCGCTGGAGCACGGGGCCCGGCAGGGTGTGCTCCGCGGGCTGGTCAGCACGGGCGGTGTCATCACGTCGGCGGGCGTGGTGCTGGCCGCCACCTTCGCGGCGCTGATCGTCATCCCGCTGGCGTTCCTGGCCCAGATCGCCTTCATCGTGGCCTTCGGTGTGCTGCTGGACACCCTGGTGGTGCGGTCGCTGCTGGCCCCGGCCCTGGTCGTGGACATCGGCCCCAGGGCCTGGTGGCCGAGCCGGATCAGCCGGATCCCGGCCGGAAAGGGGTCCCGGGAGTGAACTGCGCGGGCCCCGGTCCCGTCCCCGGAGTTCACGGGGCGGGGCCGGGGCCCGCGCACGTCGAGCGCCGTGTGTCGGCGTCAGACGTTGACGCCGTAGTCGGACGCGATGCCGGCCAGGCCGGAGGCGTACCCCTGGCCGACCGCGCGGAACTTCCACTCCGCACCGTGCCGGTACAGCTCGCCGAAGACCATCGCGGTCTCCGTCGACGCGTCCTCGCTCAGGTCGTAGCGGGCGAGTTCCACCCCGTTGGCCCGGTTCACCACGCGGATGAACGCGTTGCGCACCTGACCGAAACTCTGCCCCCGGCTCTGCGCGTCATGGATGGAGACCGGGAACACGATCTTCGCGACATCCGCCGGGACGCCGGCCAGGTCCACGTTGATGGACTCGTCGTCTCCCTCGCCCTCGCCCGTGAGGTTGTCACCGGTGTGCTGGACGGAACCGTCCGGGCTGTTGAGGTTGTTGTAGAAGACGAAGTGCAGATCGGAGAGGACCTTGCCGGAGTCCGAGCACAGCAGTGCGCTGGCGTCGAGGTCGTGATCGGCGCCCGTCGTCGTCCGTACGTCCCAGCCCAGGCCGATCGTCACCGCGGTCAGGCCGGGTGCCTCCTTCGACAAGGAGACGTTACCGCCCTTGGCCAGGGTCACACCCATGAACTTCCTCCAATGATCCGGTGATCCGTTGATCAGCGATTCTTCGGCCGTCGTCGAAGAGGACGGCGGCCCTTCCCCTATGGTTCCCTGGTTGCGCAGGTCATGAAGTGGTGGCGTGGTCGCGCGATTCGCCGCCGGCGGGCTGCTGCGGCGCGTCGTCCTTCATGGCCTTGGTCTCACTCTTCAGGATCCGCATGGATTTGCCCAGGGCGCGGGCGGTGTCCGGCAGTTTCTTCGAGCCGAACAGCACCAGCACGACGATCGCCACGATCAACAGGTGCCAGGGTTCGAGGCCGTTGCGCAGCATGTGCGGTACGCCCTTTCTCAGGTGTGTTCCGGTCAATGTTTCCAGCAGGCGTTCGTGGACAGGGGATCGGACCGACGATGGACGGGGCCGTTGATCCACACGGACACCAACACTTGCTACATTGCGCAACTGTACAACCATGGGGGACGGGCGTCGGCTCTCTCCCGTGGCAGCCGGACGAACGGGGTGGTCGATGACAGGCAGTCACAAGGGGGCAGTGGTCCCGGGGCGGGGAGGCCGGCTGCGGCGCACCGCGATGTTCGGGCTGTCGTTCCTCGTCCTGCTGGTCGCCGGGGCGGGCTGGGGCTACCTCAAACTGACCGGCAGCATCGACACGTTCAGCGCGGACGGGATCTCCGGCGACCGGCCGCCCGACACATCCGCCGGACAGAACGTCCTGGTCATCGGCTCGGACTCGCGCTCGGGCGAGAACAGCGGACTCGGCGGCGGCACGGGCGAGGTGGGCCGTTCCGACACAGCGTTCCTGCTGCACGTCTACGCCGACCACAAGCACGCCGTCGCCGTCTCCGTCCCCCGTGACTCGCTGGTCGACATCCCGGCCTGCAAGAAGCCCGGCGGCGACTGGACGGCCCCCCAGCAGCACGTCATGTTCAACGGCGCCTTCTCGGTGGGGGAGACGGCGGAGGGCAATCCCGCCTGCACCCAGAACACCGTCGAACACCTCACCGGCCTGCGCGTCGACCACACGGTCGTCGTCGACTTCGCCGGCTTCTCCGCGCTGACCTCGGCCGTCGGCGCCGTCCCCGTCTGCCTTCCGCAGGACGTCTACCAGCGGGACCTGAACCCCAAGCGCTCCACCCGCGGCGAACTCGTCTTCGGCAAGGGGCCCCAGAGGGTGTCGGGACAGCGCGCGCTCGACTACGTACGGATCCGCCACGGCATCGGTGACGGCTCCGACATAGGACGCATCAAGCGGCAGCAGGCCTTCGTGGGTTCCCTGGTCAAGAGGGTGAAGTCGCGTGGCCTGAACCCCACCACACTGCTCCCGCTGGCCAACGCGGCCACCGACGCGATGACCGTCGACCCGGGACTCGGATCGGCCGACAAACTGCTGAAGTTCGCCCTGTCGATGAAGAACATCGACCTGCACAACACCAAGTTCGTCACCGTCCCCTGGCGTTACGAGGGAGCCCGCGTCGCCATCGTGGAACCGGAGGCGGACGCGCTGTGGGCGGCGCTGAAGGCCGACCGTACGATCGACGGCCAGGACGCGGCGGGCACGTCCCGCAGCAAGGGCGCGGCACCCGCACCGGGCAAGCCCTCTCCCACCGGACCCGTCTCGGGCCGGGGCATCGACGTGGCGGTCTACAACGGCACCACCGTGACCGGACTGGCGGCCCGGGCCGCCGAACTCCTGCGCGCGCACGGCTTCACCGTCACCGGCACGGCCACCGCGAACTCCCAGGACCAGACCGGCACCGTCGTCACCTACGGACCCGGGCTGAAGGACGAGGCCGAGACCACGGCCCGGCTCTTCGCGGGTGCGCGGACCACCCAGTCGGACAATGCGGGAATCCAGGTGATCGTGGGCAGCGACTACGCGGCCAGTCCCTCGGCCGCCCCCACCTCACCGAAGCCCGAGACCGTGCCGTCCGGCGTCGCGGACGGGGCCCGCTCCGCCGACGACGACCTGTGCAGCGACCTCTCGTACGGCTGACGACGCGGCGGACGGCTCAGGCCGGCGGCCGGGCCGTCCGCAGCTGGAGTGAAGGGTTCGCGGGCGGTGCGAACCCGAACGACTCGTACAGCCCGGCCCCGTCACCCGTCGCGTTGAGACCGACGACCGGCACCCGGGTCTCCTGACGGAACCACGTCAGCAGCGCGTCCACGCAGGCGCGGGCGTATCCGAGCCTGCGCCGCCGCGGATCGGTGCTCACATTGGACACGTGTCCGTGCAGCCCGGCCGGATTCGACGGACTCGGCGCGTGCACGTCGCACGCCCCCACCGCGCACGCCACCACGCCCAGTTCCCTGTCTTCGACGAGGAACGCGGCGAACTCGTCCGCCCGGGGCATGCGGTCGGCGAACCACCGTGCGGCGTCCGCCCGCCAGGCGGCGGTGTCGTCCCCGACGTCCATGCCCATGTCGGCCAGCATCAGCGCCCGCATCCGCACCAGCGCCCCGACATCGGCGATCGTGGCCCGGCGTACGGACACCGGCCGGCCGGGACCCGATCCGCCGTCCGTGTGTCCGGCAGCCACCGTGGTCATGAGATCCCTCGATTCCTCTCGTAGCGGTTGCGCGCCCAGCGGAGACCGCATGCGTACACCGCGAGTACGCCGGCGAGCAACAGGTAATAGAGCGGCGGCAGGGCGCTCATCCCGAGCAGCGGGCCGAGGGGGGTGAGCGGCAGGAGCACACCGACGACCGCGAGACCGGCCGCCGCCGCCCGCAGCGGGCCGCCGCGTCCCTCCGCGGTCCGCCGGCCGGTGCGCAGGAGGAGCATCACCAGGGCCTGGGTGAGGAGGTTCTCGGTGAACCAGCCGGAGTGGAAGGCCGCCTGCCCGTCCGCGGGTGAACCGTGCAGGGCCAGGGCGAGCACGCCGAACGTGGTCAGGTCGGCCGCCGCGTTCAGCAGCCCGAACCCGGTGATGAAGCGCAGGAAGTCCGCCGGGCGCAGAACCGTCGGCCGACGCAGGACGGAGGGCGCCGGCCGGCCGAAGGCGAACGCGAACTGCGCCGCGTCGAAGCACAGGTTCTGCACCAGCACCTGCGCCGGCAGCATGGGAAGGAAGGGCAGCAGGAGACCGGCGGCGAGCATCGCGATGACGTTGCCGAGATTCGACGACAGTGTGATGCGCAGGTACGTGGCGATGTTGCCGCTGCTGCGACGGCCCGCCGTGATGGCGTGATCGATGGCGCAGAGGTCCTTCTCGGCGAGGACGACGTCGGCGGCCTCGCGCGTCACGTCCACCGCGTTGCGCGGACAGAGACCGACATCGGCCGCGTGCAGCGCCGGCAGGTCGTTGACCCCGTCGCCGAGGAAACCCGTAGTGCGTCCCGAGGTCCGCAGCGCGTCGACGATCCGGGCCTTGTGCGCGGGGGTGCAGCGCGCGAAGACCGTCGTCCGTGCCGCGGTCTCGGCGAGCTGTTCGGCGGACAGCGCGTCGATGCCCTCTGCCGGGACGACCAGCCCCGGGTCCAGCCCGAGGTCCCGGCAGGCGCGGGCCGCCGTGCCCGGGTGGTCGCCGGTCAGGACCTTCACCGTCACACCGCGCCGGGCCAGGACGTCCAGTGCGTCGGCCGCGCTCGGTGCGAGCGCGTCCCGCAGGGTCACGAAACCGAGAAACGTCAGTCCGCGCTCGTCGGCCGGGGTGTACGCGCCGAGCCGGGCGGGCCGCTCGGTCCGGGCGACGGCGAGCAGGCGCAGACCGCCGGCCGCCTCGCGGGCCGCCAGCGCGTCCAGCCGTTCCCGTTCCGCCGGCTCCAGCGCGCACCGCTCCAGGACGGCCTCCACCGCCCCTTTCGTCACCAGCACATGGGTGCCGGTGCGGCCGGGAACACGGACGACCGCCGTGGCGAGCCGGCGCACCGGGTCGAACGGCAGCACGGCGACCGCGTCGTACTCCTCGGCAGGCAGCAGCGGCGCCTCCGGGCCGTCCTCTTGGTCCCAGGCGTCCAGGACGGCCTCGTCGAGCGCGTCGGGCGCCGGCAGATCCGCCAGCTGCAACGTCCACAGTGCATTGACGGCCGCCCAGTGCAGTACCGGAGCATAGGGCTGACCCGCCGGTCCGAGCGCCCGGTCCACGACCGGACGGTCCTGGGTGAGGGTGCCGGTCTTGTCCAGGCAGAGCACATCGATCGCGCCCAGGTCGTGCAGCGCGGGCAGCCGCTTCACGATCACCGCATGGTCACGGGCGAGCAGCGAAGCTCCCCGGGCCAGCGCCGTGGTGACGATGACCGGGAGCATCTCCGGCGTCAGCCCGACCGCCACCGCGACCGCGAACGGCAGCGTCTCCAGACCCCGTCCGCGCAGCGCGGCATTGGCCATCAGCACCAGGGGCGGAGTGATCAGCATGAACCGGATCAGGGTCCAGGAGATCCCCTGCACCGAGCGGTCGAACGCGCTCGCGCCGCGCCGGCGCGCCGAACGCTCGTAGGCGGCGGCGAACCGGGTGTTCCCACCGGTCGCCACCACCACCGCCGTGCCGCTGCCCGAGGCCACACTGCTGCCCTGGAAGCACAGCCGGCGCTCCGCGAAGTCGCCCTCCGCACCGTCGGGCACGCGCTGGGGCCCGGTCGCCCGCAGCGCACCGTCGTCCACGGGATGCTTGGGCACCGGGGCGGACTCCCCGGTGAGGGCCGACTGGTGCACGGTGAGGCCGCTCGCCCGCAGCAGTTGCACATCGGCGGGTACGAGATCGCCGGGGGCGAGCCGGACCACATCACCCGGCACGAGCTCCCCGACGGGCACTTCGCGGGCCTGCGCCGCCGCATCCGGGCCGCTGCGACGCAGCACGGTCGCGGTCGTCGCCACCAGCTCGCGCAGCGCGGCCGTCGCCCGGTCGGCCCGGTGCTCCTCCGTGGACCGCAGCAGACAGCTGACGACGACGAGCACCGAGATCACGGCGGCCGTGCCCCAGGCGGAAACCGCGGCGGAGACCAGTCCCAGGCAGAGCAGGACCGAAGTGAAAGGGTCCCGCAGCGTGCGCAGGAAGCGGCGCGGCCACGCGACCGGGCGCCGGGCTGGGAAGGTGTTCTCGCCGAACCGGGTCAGACGCTCCTGCGCCTCCGGCTCCAGCAGCCCGCGCGGCCCGCTGCCGAGGGAGCGCAGGACCTGCAGCGAGGTCGGCACCGCGGGCGGCCGTGCAACGGGGGGCGCGGATCGGGCCCCGGGCATCGGCACGACGACGCCCGACCGCTCGCCGGTCCCTCCGGGTCCCGCAGCGGCAGCGTTCTCAGGCACCGAGTTCACGGAGACGCGCGGGCTGCGCGGGCGGATACCCGGCCCGTTCCGCAAGCTGTCCGACCATCAGCCGCACGACGGTCACCACATCGGGATCATCGACCAGATACACCTGGCGGCGGCCCTCGCGGCGGGAACGGACGAGACCGGCGAGCTTCAGCTTCGTCAGATGCTGGCTGACCGAGGGCAGCGTGCCGCCCACCCGGTCGGCCAGGCCCGTCACATCGCTCTCGCCCTGGGACAGTGCCCAGACGATGTGCAGCCGGGCAGGGGTCGCCAGAAGACCGAAGGCGGCGGCGGCCTGCGCCAGCACATCCGCGGGCGGGTCCTGGAAACCGCCGCCGGTATCTGTCGACACTTCTGTACTCCCGTCCGCGTGGGCCGACTCCTCGCACCCGAGACGGCCAGTGTAGGCGCCGGTGACGGAGCCCTCCGAGTCGCTCGGAGCCGTACCGGCGGAGCCACCGCCGGGTCAGAGCCCGGTGGGCAGCGGCACGGGGCGGCTCCAGATGTCCGGCGGGACGGTGCGGATCCGGCGGCCGTCGGGACCGAGCACCTGCGCGGCGAACTTGTGGCAGTGCAGCACGACGAACGAGTCGGCGATCCTGAGCCCCGGAATCCGCCGCATCAGGGTGCGCGAACAGCCCGGCAGATCGTCGAGCGAGCGCAGGGTGAGAGCGATGGCGAGGTTGTGCGGTCCGGTGATCGACATCATCTCGACCGTCTCGCGCAGGTGGACGATGGGCGGGGCAGCGGAGAGATCCGCGGCCGGCGAGTCCGCCCACAGGACCACTGACACGGGCCAGCCCGAGTAGAGCGGGGCCGGCCGGCAGATGTGGGTGAGGGTGCCGGTGCTCTCCAGTCTGATCAGCTGGCGCCGTGTGGCCGACTCGCTCCGGCCCTGCCGGCGGGCCAGTTCCGCGATGCCGAGCCGTGAGTCGGCCGCCATCGCCAGAACCAGCGGCCGGTCCTCGGGCCTGAGGGACGGGACCGCCGTCGGGCCCGGCTCACGCGGGCGGCCGGGCAGATCGATCAGGCTCCGGGTCTGCGTGGGGTCGAGCCGGTCGAGCCGCCACCGGGAACCGGACCGGTGCACCGCGGTGACGAGATGAGTACGCGTCCCGGTCACCCCCGGCAGCCGCGACAGCCGAGTGGTGACGTGCTCGTCGAGCATCGAGAGACGGGGGAAGGCGACGAACAGCAGCATGGCGCGATCGCCGGTCACCTCGAACACGGAGAGGACGTGCGGGTCCTCGGTGAGCACGGCCGACCGCAGCGGGTTCCGCCCGCCGTCGCAGAAGACCTCGATCCAGGCCATGCAGGGAGGTGCCTCGCCGGTGTGCAGCCCGAGCGCCCCGCACCACCCGGTTCCGGCGGCGGAGATCCTGGCCCAGCGTCGGGCCAGCGTGTCCGGACGGGCCCCGAGGACCGTGCCGAGCCGGTTCCAGCCGGCCCGCGGAGCGATCTGGAGGGCATGGATCACCGCCCGGTCGGCTTCGCTGAGGAGGTATTCGCTGCGTGGCACGTGGGTTCCAGGTGGTTTCACCGGTTGACGGCGGAAATCGGAAGGCGTCAGCGGACTATGCCATGAGCATGTGTACGCATGATCATCGGGATGTGAAGGGCTGTGCGCGCGGTGGGCAGGGACCAGGACATACGAAGCCTCAGCGGGCTTCTGACGGGGGAACGGCTCGTCACGGTGCACGGCCCGTCAGGCATCGGCAAGTCGTGGCTGGCGCGCCGGGCCGCCGACGCGGAACTCCGGTCGGGCCGGCAGGTGGTGTGGATATCCGCTACCGGTCCGGCGGCCGACAGGCGTCCCAGAGCCGCCGCCCACCGGCTGCGAGGCCTGGATCTCCACGACGCGCTCGTCGTGATCGACGACTGCGAACACCTCGGGCCGCACGCCCGGTCGGAGACGGCGGGCCTGCTCAACGAGTTCCCCGGCATCTCCCTCCTCGTCACGGCCCGGCGCAGGCTGTACCTGGCCGGCGAGGCGGCTCTGCTGCTGGGCCCGCTGGACGGCCCCGAAGCACTGCGGTTGTTCACGGAGACGGCCGCGGCCGCGGGTGCCCCGCTGCCCGGGCCCGTCGCGGACGGCAGCGCACCGGGCGCCGTCCTGCGGACCCGGGCGACGGAACTGTGCGAACGCCTCGGCGGGATGCCGGGCCCGGTGCGGTACGCGGCGGCCCGGCTGGGCGCCGAGAGCCTGGACGCCGTCCTGGACGATCCGCTCGCGGCACCGGCGGGGTCCGGCCCCCAGGCGGACGCCGAGCAGGCCTATCTGACGTGTGATCCCGAGGAACGCCTGCTGTGGGAGCGGCTCTCCCTGTTCGAGGGCCCCTTCGACCTGGCCGGCGTGCGGGCCGTCTGTGCGTCCGGGGCGCTGCCCGAGGCCCAGGTCCTCGCCGCCCTCGACCGGCTCGCCCCGCAGCTGCTGCTGACGGACGACCGGGGCCGCTACCGGATGCCGCTCGCGGCGCGCAGGACCGGGACGGCCCGGCTCGACGCGCGAGGGGACCGATGGGCCGTGGTCCTGCACCACCGGCGCCACTACGCCGCCGTGGCCGAGGAGGCATCCGTCCTCTGGCGGGCGGGCCGGCATCGTGAGGCGCAGGAGCTGGTGGCCTCCGCGGGTCAGGACCTGGACGCCGCGATGGACCCCGGGACCGGACCACTGTCCCCCGCAGCGGAGGCGGAGACCGCCTCGGGCATCGCCGTCTCGCTGTGGTTCCACTGGGCGACCGGCGACCGGGCCGCCGACGGCCGCCGCCACGTCGGCCGTGCCCTCGGTGACACCCTCGCCCCGCGCCCCGCCAGGGCGTTGTGGCTGCTCGCGTACCTCATGGTGTGCGGCGGAGAGGTGACGGCGGCGGAACCGGTGCTCGCCGAGGCCTGGCCGCTCGCCGTCCGCGACGGTGACAGCACCTGCGTCGGGCAGCTCGCCCAGGTCAGGGGTCTCGCGCGGCTCTGGACCGGGCAGCCGGCCGAAGCCGCCGCCGAGTTCGAGGAGGCACTCGAAATCCTGCCGCGGACACCGGCGTTCGGACCTGGCAAGGGACTGACGGTGGCGCTGCTCGCGCTGGCCCTCGTCCAGACCGACCCGGAAGCCGCCATGGACGTGCTCACCACCTCGGGCGAGTGGACCCCGTCCGCGCCCGACGCCCAGGCCGACGCCTGGACCCGGTTCGTGCTGGCGGAGATCAGCCGGTGGGAGGGCGATCCGCTCCGCGCCCGCCGCTACGCCACGCAGGCCACCCGCCTGATGCTCGACCTCGGGGACCGCCAGAGTGCCGCCGTGGCCGCGGAACTCCTCGCCGACATCGAGACCGGTCTGGGCCATCACCGTGCGGCGGCCCGGCTGATCGGTGCCTCGGTCCTGTCGGGCCCGGACGGTCCGGTGAGCGGGCCGGCCGCCGTCCGGACGTCGCAGCGGCACGCCCGGCGATGGGAGAGGCTGCTCTCCGCGCTGGGCGAGGAGGAACTGCACCGGGAGCAGGAACGCGGCGCCGAGGAGGGGCTGGACACGGTTGTCGGCCCTGTCGGCGTTATCGGCCAGGAACAATCGAATGACTGACAATCGCACCGGAATTCGAGCCGTTCCGGGCATCGAGTGGCCCGAATCAGTCACATCCTCAAAATAGCGATCGCCCCCCACGGGTCGGATGCCTCTTTGCCATGCTGTCGCCGTACGCCTGCCGATGAAGCACTGAGTCCGAGGCTCCTCAAGATGGCTCTGACCTGCGTATTCGACGTCTTGAGGCTCCATGGTGAGAGAAGTGATCGATGCCGACCGAGCACGCTGACAGCACCCGGGGAGAGACCGCCGGGACCGCCCCGTCCGACGCCCTGGCCCTGAAGATCCTGGTCGCGGGCGGATTCGGAGTGGGCAAGACGACCCTCGTCGGCGCGGTGAGCGAGATCCGGCCACTGCGCACGGAAGAACTCCTCAGCGAGGCCGGGCAGTCGGTCGACGACACCGATGGCGTCGCCCAGAAGACCACCACCACCGTCGCCATGGACTTCGGCCGCATCACCATCCGGTCCGGGCTCTCGCTCTACCTGTTCGGCACCCCGGGGCAGGACAGGTTCTGGTTCCTCTGGGACGAACTCTCCCAAGGCGCCCTGGGTGCGGTCGTTCTGGCGGACACCCGCCGCCTGGAGGACTGCTTCCCGGCGGTCGACTACTTCGAACACCGCCGGATCCCCTTCGTCGTCGCCGTCAACTGCTTCGCGGGAGCGCGTGCGTACGGCGAACAGGACGTGTCGCGGGCCCTCGACCTCGACCCCGGCACGCCCGTGGTGCTCTGCGACGCCAGGGACCGGGATTCCGGCAAGGAGGTGCTGATCCGGATGGTGGAGTACGCGGGCCGGATGCACACGGCCCGGCTCCTCGACTCGGTGGGCTGAGCCGTCATGGCCTGATCCCGCCCCGCTCTTGTATCAGGAGACGCTTGCCCGTACGTGACCGGTGCGCAAGGCTTGCACGCAAGTGGGGCACGGGGAACGTATGAACGGGGAGGAACAGAATGGCGCTGGACAGGGGACTCGACTGGCTGCTCGACGATCTCACCAGCCGGGTGGAGCACATACGGCACGCCCTGGTGCTGTCGAACGACGGCCTGGTGACGGGGGCGAGCACGGGCCTGGCACGTGAGGACGCGGAACACCTGGCCGCGGTCTCCTCCGGACTGCACAGCCTCGCCCGGGGATCGGGACGGCACTTCCGTGCCGGAAGGGCCCGGCAGACGATGGTGGAGTTCGACGAGGCACTGCTCTTCGTGACGGCGGCCGGGGACGGCAGCTGTCTGTGCGTGCTGAGCGAGGCCGAGGCCGATGTCGGTCAGGTGGCGTACGAGATGACGCTTCTGGTCAACCGGGTCGGGGAGCATCTCGGGGTGGCGACGCGGCAGGACGGAAGCGCGGGAGTGAACCGGATCTGACGGAACTCATCGATCTGCGCGGAGTCGTGGGGCTGATGGGGGCTTATGGGACCTGACGGCTCTTGACCGGACCGAGGGGCCCTGAGGTGTCCGGCGGCCCGGCGCTCCGGCGGACTCGACCGAGCCCGATCAGTACTGCCGCCCGGCCCCTGGGAGTTATCCACAGGCCGGGCGGCAGTTGCCTTTCCCGGGCTACCGTGATCACGGAGAGTATTCGGATCTCACGGGGGAGAAGCGTCATGCCGATGACGGATGCGGTGCGCGACGACGGTGTTCGCAGGGTCGCCGTGAGCAGGGCGGCGGCGGATCTGGAGCTCAGGCGCGCAGAGTTCGACCTGGCGGTACACCTGGGCATCCTCCGGGTGGACACACGGCGGAACGGCGGGCGGGTCACGGTGCGCCAGGAGGAGATCGACCGGCTCCGCGCCGAGGACGGGTTCCCGGACACACTGCGGGAACGGGTGCGCACGGTGGGAACCGCGGAGGGCGCCCAGCTGCTCGGGATCAGCCCGGTCCGCTTCACCCGGCTGGCCCGCGCGGGCTGTGTCACACCGGTCGCCTTCTACCTCAACCGGTACCGGGCGGTGGTGTGGCTCTACCTCGCCCAGGAGTTGGCGGGGCTGGCGGCCCGGTCACCCGAACTGCTGGTGGGCATCAGCCCGCCCTGGATGCGCAGCCGGCTGGACGGAGGCACGGACTGCCGGCCGCGCAACTGGCGCTCGCGCCGGATCGAGCGGCTGCTGAGCCTGACCGGGGACCCCTGGGCCCGTGCGGCTGTCATCGCGGAGGCGCTGGACCCGGTCCAGCTGGCGGAGGTGGTCGACGATCCGTACGAGCGCGCGTACTTCGGCAGGGTCCGGCCCGAACCGGTCTTCGGCCAACGGGGGTCGGTGGCCGGCCGGGAGGCGATGGCGCGCCTGATGCTCGCCGACGAGCCGGACGAGATCCTCTGGCGCCGGGTCACGCTCGGCATGGAGCTGGACAGCGCACGGGAGCTGCGCCAGGCCCCACGGCCGGGGGAGGAGCACCTGATGACGGGAGAGGAGGACCTGACGGGGCCGTCGGCGGTCGAACCGGCGGACGCACGCGCGGACGGACCGGCACTCGGGCACGTGCCGGCGCTCCCGGTCGAACAGGGTGGCCCTGGGGAGGCGTCGGCCGAACGGCCGGATCCAGTAGGCGAGGGAGCCGTGTCCGGGCTGCTGGCCCGGCTCCGTCTGCGCAGGCCGCGGGGGACCGGGCGCGCTCGGCGGACTGCCCCGCCCCGGGGTAAACGGTTCGCGGCCGACCCCCGGACCAGGCATTCTGTGCCCCATGCTGATCAGGGAAGCAACCGCTGAGGACTGGCCCGCCATCTGGCCCTTCTTCCACGAGATCGTCGCCGCGGGCGAGACGTTCACCTACCCGCTCCATCTCGAAGAGGACGAGGCGCTCGGCTGGTGGCTCCTGGAGCCGCCGAACCGGACGGTCGTCGCGGTCGCCGACGACGGGACGGTGCTGGGCACGGCGAAGATGAACAACAACCATATGGGCAACGGTTCGCACATCGCCAGCGCCAGCTACATGGTCGACCCCCGGCACTCCGGGAAGGGCGTGGGACGGGCCCTGTGCACATACACGATCGACTGGGCGCGCAGCGCCGGGTTCCGGGCCATGCAGTTCAACGCGGTGGTGGAGTCCAACACCGCCGCGGTCGGGCTCTACCGTTCCCTCGGCTTCGAGGTGCTGGGGACCCTGCCGGAGGGCTTCGACCACCCGAAGCTGGGCTTCGTAGGAGTGCACATCATGCACCGGCCGCTCTGACGGGCGCCGGCCGGCCACTGATTCGCCACGGTCCGCCGTCGAGCGCTCACTTCCCGCCATGACCGTCCGGCCCGAACCCCGGCTGCTGTGTCCGGGTTGCCCCAACCGGCGACGATGTGCGGGCAGTTGTGACTCCACATGGTTTGTGGGGCGGGTGCACACATGGGGCACGGGGGCAGTACTGTGCGCCCCACCGCCATTCGGGCGATGAAACATTTGCGGAGGAAGAATCCATGACCATACCCAGGAGATCGCTGCGTGCTGCGGGAACCCTCGCCGCCGCTGCGGTTGTCGGCCTGACCGGCGCGGTTCTCACCGCCGGCCCGGCCGCAGCTCACACCCCCACCTGGGACGTGACCTGTACCGAAGTGAACCTGCACCTGACCGCGTACAACGGTGACGTCACCAACTCGGTGACCGTGACCGTCGACGGTAAGGACCTCCTGCCGACGGAGACCTTCGGCAAGGGACTGGACAAGAAGCTCGACCTGCCCGAGCACGACAAGGCGCTGACGGTCCGTCTCGTCGTCAAGGCCGGGGACGGCGACCAGTACTCGCGCGACGAGTCCAAGCAGGCTCCGGTGTGCGAGGACAGCACGCCGACGCCCACGCCCACCCCGTCGGTGACGAAGCCCTCGGAGACGCCCACCACGGCGTCGCCCACCCCGACCGCGACTCCCAGCGAGACCGCTTCGTCGTCTGCGCCCGCCGCAGCCACGCCGAGCCCCAGCTCGCCGGATCTGGCCGAGACCGGTTCGTCGTCGGCCACGCCCATCATCGGTGGTGCGGCTGTCGCCGTGCTGCTGGCCGGTGGCGGCATCATGTGGTCCGTGCGCAAGCGCCGTACCGCGCAGCACTGACGTAGTCCGGTCGTCCGGGTGCACTGAGAGCGCCCGGATCCCGGTCGAGGGGCGTGCCGTATCCCGGCTCAGGGACGGGCATGCCCCTCAATGCTGTCCGCCCACTGGTCAGGCGGGGTCCGTGGGGGTGACCGGCTCCGCGGCGTCCCTGTGCACCGGCGCCGACGTGGGCGGCGCCGCCGGCCCGATCTCGCACCAGACCGCCTTGCCCTCGCCGCGCGGCTCGATGCCCCACCGGGTGGCGACGGCGTCCAGGAGCAGCAGGCCCCGGCCCGAGGTCGCGGTCTCGCCCGGTGTCCGCCGCCGGGGCCACGCACTGGAGCGGTCCTGCACCGACAGCCGGACCCGGCGCACCGGTTCCGGCAGCACCTCCAGGGTGAGCACGGCCCCGCCCTCCGTGTGCAGCAGCACATTCACCAGCAGCTCACCGGTCACCAGCTCGGCGTCGTCCGCGAGTGCGGCCATGTCCCAGTCGGTCAGGGCCTGGCGCACGATCGTGCGCGCGTCGGAGAGCCCTTCCGGATCCGCCTGGTGGATGTACTGGTGGAGCCGGGGCGCCCGCGGCGACCCGGGGTCCGGGCTGCGCCGCAGCACGAGGAGCGCGACGTCGTCGCCCGAGCCCCAGCGCTCCCAAAGCCGGTCCGACAGGTGGTCGGCCAGTGCCTCGGCGCCGGCCGGCCCCGCGCTGACCTCGTTGATGAGGGTGCGCACTCCCGCGTCGATGTCGGCGCCCGGTTCCTCCACCAGCCCGTCGGTGTACAGGACCAGCGTCTCGCCGGGCACCAGGTCCAGCCGCGTCTCCGGGAACTCCTCGTCCTCGAAGTCCGTCGAGATGCCGAGCGGCAGCCCACCGCGCACCTGCGGGGTGCCGACCCGGCCGTCCGTGTGCCGGATCAGCGGGCCGAAATGGCCGGCCCGCACCACCCGTACCGTTCCCGTTCCCAGATCGACCTGGGCGTAGGTGCAGGTGGCGAACCGGTCGGTGTCCAGCTCGGCGAGGAACCGCGACGCCCGGGCCAGCACGGTCGACGGCGGATGCCCCTCGGCGGCGTACGCACGCAGCGCGATCCGCAACTGGCCCATGATGGCCGCCGCGTGCGTGTCGTGGCCCTGGACGTCGCCGACCACGATGCCGAAGCGGTCCTTGGGGAGTGCGATCACGTCGTACCAGTCGCCGCCGACCTGACGGCCGCTCCATGCCGCGTGGTACCGGACGGCGATCTCGCCGCCCTCGATGTCATGGATGCGGCGGGGGAGCATCGCGGACTGGAGGCCGGTGGCGAACTCGCGTTCCTCGTCGAAGAGTGTCGCCCGCTGGAGGGACTGGGCGACGATCGCGGCCAGCCCCAGGCACAGGTTGCGCTCATCGGCGTTGAACGGCGTGCGCTCGCGGTAGAACAGCGCCAGACCGCCCAGCGTCCGCGCCTGGGCGACGAGCGGGAGATAGGCCGCGGCCTGGAACCTGAGCTGTCCCACGAACGGTTCCAGCACCGGATAGCGCCGGGTGAGCGCGCTGAGCGAGCTCACGAACCGCGGACGTCCGCTGAGGACGGTGTCGGCCAGCGGGAACTTCGGGTCGAGCCGGCCCGAGCCCAGCTCGTCGACGACTTCCAGGGAGTCGCCGCTCAGCGCGATGACATTGAGCGTGGTGTTGTCCAGCAGGCCGAGCGCGAGCCCGTCGGCGCCCAGCCGGGCCAGCCCGCCCGGTCCCGTCAGCGCGGCCGTCACATCGTCCACGGTCACCGCACGCGACAGCGCACTCGTTGTCCGTTCAACGATATCGGTCTGACGCTGGCGGCGTTTTTCCAGTTCCAGTACGAAGGCCGAATGGGTGACTTCCGCCGTCGCGTCCCGCACCAGACCGATCACCCGGTGCGCCCGCCCGTCCGCGCCGCGCAGGATCCGCGCCTGGACGTGGGTCCACTGATCGCTGTCGTCCTCGAGCGGAACCCGGAAGTGAACGCTGTAGGAGGCGCTGCCGCCCTTGATGGCCTCGTCGATCGCCACATCGAGGCGGATGCGTTCGGCCGGGTCGAGCCGTTCCATCAGGGACTCGGGCCGGGAGTCGAACACGGCCGGATCCAGGCCGAAGACCAGCAGCCCCGCCTCGTCGATGTCCAGCGTCCGGGCGTCGAGGTCCCACTCGAAACTCCCGGTGCGGTTCATGGCAAGCCGCTCCGCCGTCCCGGTCTCGCCGTTGTGGGTCTTCTCGACCAACAGGCGGGGCGGGACGGGGATGAACGGTGGCCGGTCGTGATCGGTCATTCCAGCTCCGAAGATCGTCCGGCGGGCTGCCGTACGGCGTGACTCAATTGTCTGGCCGCTCCGGCCCGGCTGCCACAGCGGGAGCCAGGCCGCACGGCGCTCCCGACCGATGTCCCCGTGGCGGACCACCCCTCATGCCGCTGCCCCCGGACGGCCGCGCACAATGGCAGCGGAAGATCGTCCGTGACCGGCGGACGGTACGGCACTGGGGCTGACCGGAGCGCACGCATGAACCACGAGGATTCCGTCCTGCTGCACACCGAGGGACGCATCCGCCACCTCACGCTGAACCGTCCGCGCGCCCTGAACGCCCTGAACCACGCCATGGTGCTGCGCACGGCCCAGGCGCTGGACGCGGCGGAGCAGGACACGGCCGTCGTCGCCGTCCTGCTCACGGGCGCGGGGGAGCGGGGCCTGTGCGCGGGCGGTGACATCCGCTCCATCCGCGACGACGCCCTGGCCGGCGGCCGGTCCTCGCTGGACTTCTGGCGGGACGAGTACCGGCTCAACGCCCGGATCGCGCGCTTCCCCAAGCCGTACGTGGCCCTCATGGACGGCATCGTGATGGGCGGCGGCGTCGGCGTGTCCGCGCACGGCTCGATCCGTATCGTCACCGAGCGCTCCCGCATCGCCATGCCCGAGACCGGCATCGGATTCGTCCCGGACGTCGGCGGCACCCGCCTGCTCGGCGCCGCCCCCGGCGAGCTCGGTACGCACCTTGCGCTCACCGGCGACGCGGTCGGCGCGGCCGACGCGCTCGCGTGCGGCCTCGCCGACCACTTCGTGCCGTCCCAGGACCTCCCCGCCCTCGTCGCGGCCCTCGACACCTGCACCACGCCCGAGGCCGTCGTAGCGGTGGCGGAGCGCTTCGCGGGCACCGCCCCGGCCGGTGAGCTGGCCGGACACCGCGACTGGATCGACGCCTGCTACGCGGCGGACACCGTCGAGGAGATCGTCGAACGCCTCGCCGACCGCGGTGTGCCGGCCGCGAAGCAGGCCGCGACGACGATCCTGGCCAAGTCGCCCACGGCGCTCAAGGTGACGCTGGAGGCGATCCGTCGCGCCCGTCGGCTGGACAGTCTGGAGGCGGTCCTCGACCAGGAGTTCCGGGTCTCGTCCGCCGCCTTCACCGGACCCGATCTGGTCGAGGGCGTGCGCGCCCAGATCGTCGACAAGGACCGCAACCCCCACTGGCACCCGGCAGAACTCGCGGAGGTCACCGACGAGGACGTGACACGCCACTTCGCACCGCTGGGCGACGGCGAACTCGGTCTCGGGCCCGCGCCCGGCACCGGCCCGGCGGCAGCCGGCTGAGGACGGGCGCGGTACGGCCGTGACCGGCCGACGCCGGAGGCCCGGTCAGGCCTCCCCGTTCCGTCCCCCTCCCGGACCGGGCCCGAGCCGGGCCTCCGCGCGGTCCCAGGCACGCCGGTCCCCCCGCGGTGCGTAGTGCCGCACCTCCTGGGTACGGGCGACCAGCCGTCGCAGTCCCGCGAGGTCACCCACGAGGCCGTGGGCGCGGGCCTGCAGCAGGACGTTCCCGAGAGCGGTCGCCTCCGCGGGTCCCGCCGTCACCGGAAGCCCGCTCGCGTCGGCCGTCCACTGGCACAGCAGCTCATTGCGTGAGCCGCCGCCCACCAGGTGGATCCGCCGCGGCTCGCGCCCGGCGAGCTCGGCCGCCCTGCGCAGCGTTCTGCGATGGGCGAGAGCCAGACTCTCCAGCACGCAGCGCACGTACCCGCCCGGCGTCCGGAGCGGCGCCTGACCCGTCCGCAGCAGATACGCGTCGATCCTGGCCGGCATGTCACCCGGTGCCAGGAACGACGCGTCGTCCGGGTCGATCACCGCGGCGAACGGCCGCGCCACCGCCGCGTCGGCCAGCAGACCGGCCAGGCCGAGAGGCACGCCCGCACGGTCCCACACCCTGCGGCACTCCTCCAGCAGCCACATGCCCATGATGTTGCGGAGGTAGCGGACCGTGCCGTCCACCCCGCGCTCGTTGGTGAAGTTCGCCGCCCGGGACTCCTCGGACAGCACCGGAGCGTCCAGTTCCAGCCCGGCCAGCGACCAGGTGCCGCAGGACACGTAGGCGAAGTCCGCCTCCGTCGCCGGGACCGCCGCGACCGCCGACGCCGTGTCGTGCGAGGCGACCGTCGTCACCGGAGTGCCGGCAGGCAGCCCGGTGAACTCCGCTACGTGCGGCAGCAGCGTGCCCGCCGGGTCGCCCGGCCCACGCAGCGGCGGAAAGAGCGAACGCGACAGCCCCAGCCGCCCGATCAACGCGTCGGACCAGCCACCGGCGCGGGCGTCGAACAGCCCCGTCGTCGACGCGTTGGTGATCTCCGCGCCCACCGATCCGGTCAGCCAGTGCACCAGCAGATCCGGCATCAGCAGCAGCGTCCGCGCCGCCCCCCACTGGGCCGTCGTGCGGTGGGCGAGCAGCTGGAACACCGTGTTGAACGGCAGATGCTGCAACCCGCTCACCGCGTACAGCTCCCGCTCGCCACAGCCCTCCGGCAACCGCTCCGGCATCCCGGCGCTGCGCCCGTCCCGGTAGTGGAACGGCAGCCCCAGCAAGGCACCGTCGGCGTCCAGGAGCCCGTAGTCCACCGCCCAGGTGTCCACCCCGGCCGAGACCACCGGGCCGGCGCGTCCGGCTGCCCGCAGCCCCTCCAGCATGCCCTGGTACAGGGCCAGTACGTCCCAGCGCAGACCGTCCGGCAGGCGCACCGGAGTATTGGCGAACCGGTGCGCCTCGGCCAGATCCAGCGTCCCGGGCCCGACCCGGCCGGTCATCACCCGGCCGCTGGTCGCGCCGAGGTCGACGGCGGCGAAGACGGCGCCGCCGGCCGCGTTGCCGAGGGAGTTCACAGCCATGGCGCCCGTGTCCGCGTCATCGGAGGAAGGCCGCGGCCACGCCGGCGTCGACCGGAATGTGCAGACCGGTGGTGTGGGTGAGATCGCCGCCGGTCAGGGCGAACACGGCGTTGGCGACGTGCTCGGGCAGCACCTCGCGCTTGAGCAGCGTCCGCTGGGCGTAGAACTCGCCGAGCTTCTCCTCCTCGATACCGTACGTCGCGGCCCGCTGCGCGCCCCAGCCCGCGGCGAAGATGCCCGAACCGCGCACCACCCCGTCCGGGTTGATGCCGTTGACCCGGATGCCGTGCACGCCCAGCTCCGCCGCCAGCAGCCGCACCTGATGCGCCTGGTCGGCCTTGGTCGCCGAGTACGCGATGTTGTTCGGACCGGCGAACACGGCGTTCTTGGAAGCGATGTAGATGATGTCGCCGCCGAGGTGCTGCGCCTGCATCACCCGGGCAGCCTCCCGCGAGACGAGGAACGAGCCGCGCGCCATGATGGCGTGCTGCAGGTCCCAGTCGTGGGCGGTGGTCTCCAGCAGCGGCTTCGAGAGGGAGATCCCCGCGTTGTTCACGACGAGGTCCACGCCGCCGAACGCGAGCACGGCCGCCCTGAACGCCTCCGCGATCTGCTCCTCGCTCGTCACGTCGACCGTGACGGCGACCGCCCGGTCCGGTCCGCCGAGGTCCTCTGCGACCGCGGCCGCACTGTCGGCGTTCAGGTCCGCGACGACGACGCACGCGCCCTCGGCCACCAGCCGGTGCGCGATGGCCCGCCCGATGCCCGAACCGGCCCCGGTCACCAGAGCGACCCGGGTGGCCAGCGGCTTCGCCTTCGGCATCCGCCGCAGCTTGGCCTCCTCCAGCTCCCAGTACTCGATCCGGAACTTCTCGGACTCCTCGATCGGCGCGTACGTGGAGACGGCCTCGGCGCCGCGCATCACCTTGATCGCGTTGAGGTAGAACTCCCCGGCGACACGGGCGGTCTGCTTGTCCTTCCCGAAGGAGAACATCCCGACCCCGGGCACCAGCACGATCGCCGGGTCCGCCCCGCGCATGGCGGGGGAGTCCGGGACCGCGTGGCGTTCGTAGTACGCGCGGTAGGCCTCGCGGTACTCGCCGTGCAGCACCTTCAGCCGCTCCACGGCCTCGGCGACGGGCGCGTCCGCCGGAAGGTCGAGGACCAGCGGGCTGACCTTCGTACGCAGGAAGTGGTCGGGGCACGAGGTGCCCAGCGCGGCGAGCCGCGGATGTCCGGTGCGGGAGAGGAAGTCCAGCACGGGTTCGGCGTCGGTGAAGTGGCCGACCTGGGGGCGGTCGGTGGACGCCAGGCCGCGGATGACCGGCGCGAGTGCCGCCGCCCGCTCCCGGCGTTCGGCCGTGGGAAGGGCCTCGCGGCCGGGCAGCACGGCCCCGAACGGCTCGGGCCTGCCGCGCTCCCGCAGGAAGGTCTCCGCCGTGCGGATCATCCACAGGGCGTTGCGTTCGCAGGCGTCCGACGTCTCGCCCCACGCGGTGATCCCGTGACCGCCCAGCACGACGCCGACCGCCTCCGGGTTCGCCTCCTTGACGGCGGCGATGTCCAGCCCCAGCTGGAAGCCGGGCCGGCGCCAGCCCACCCATGCCACCTTGTCGCCGAAGCACTCGGCGGTCAGCTTCTCCCCGTCGGCCGCGCAGGCCAGGGCGATCCCCGAGTCCGGGTGCAGGTGATCGACGTGCGCCGCCTCGACCAGGGCGTGCATGGCGGTGTCGATCGACGGTGCGGCGCCGCCCTTGCCGTGGAGGCAGTAGTCGAAGGCCGCCACCATCTCGTCCTCATGCTCCACCCCCGGGTACACCTCCTTGAGCGCGCGGACCCGGTCCAGGCGCAGCACCGCGAGACCTTCCTCCTTCAGGGTGCCGAGGTCGCCCCCGGAGCCCTTCACCCACAGGAGTTCGGTCTCGCCGCCGGTGACCGGGTCGGCGCCGGCCGCCTTCACCGAGGTGTTGCCGCCTGCGTAGTTGGTGTTGCGGGGGTCGGAACCGATGCGGTGTGCGCGCTCCAGGAGCGCGGCGACTTCGGCGTGCGTCGCGGACGTCATGAGATTTCCTTCGGGACGGGAGGTGCGTGGTCGACGGTCGGGGCGTACGGGCGGAGCCGGGTCAGGCGCCCCAGCCGGCCTGGGTGCCGCCCACCCTCGCGGCCGCGATGCGCTGCTGGTTGCCGGAGGCCAGGTAGGCGGCGAACGGGTCGCCGGCCAGACCCTGTTCGCCGCGGACCTCGGCCAGCAGCGGCCGTACGTCGGTGTTGTAGGCATCCATCAGTACGGCGTTCGACGCGAGCACATCACCCGATGTCTGCGCGGCGACGAGCGCCTCCGTGTCGACCAGCAGGGCCTTGGCCGTGGCCTCCTGCACGTTGGCGACGGACCGGATCACCGCGGGGATCTTCGCCTCGATGTTGTGGCACTGGTCGAGCATGAAGTTGACGTTGGTCTCGGCGCGGAGACCGCCGTTCTTGACGACCTCGTGCATGATCCGGAACAGCTGGAAGGGGTCGGCGGCCCCGACCATCAGATCGTCGTCCGCGTAGAAGCGGGAGTTGAAGTCGAACGCGCCGAGCCTTCCCTCGCGCAGCAGCAGGGCCACGATGAACTCGATGTTCGTGCCCGGCGCGTGGTGGCCGGTGTCCACCACGACCTGTGCCTTCGGGCCGAGTTTGAGGCAGTGCGCGTACGCCGTGCCCCAGTCGGGCACGTCCGTCGTGTAGAACGCCGGCTCGAAGAGCTTGTACTCCAGCAGCATCCGCTGGTCGTCGCCGAGCCGCTCGTACACCTGGGCCAGCGCCTCGGCCAGGCGGTCCTGACGGGCGACGATGTCGTCCTGCCCGGGGTAGTTCGTGCCGTCGGAGAACCACAGCTTGAGATCGGGTGACCCGGTCTCGTCCATCACGTCGACGCACTCCAGCAGATGGCCGGTCGCCTTCCGGCGCACCGCCGCGTCCGGGTGGGTGACCGAGCCCAGCTTGTAGTCGTCGTCCTGGAAGACATTGGAGTTGATCGCACCGATCCGCAACCCGAGGCTCTCGGCGTGGCGGGTCAGCGCGGCGTAGTCCGCCACCTTGTCCCACGGAATGTGGAGCGACACCTTCGGGGCGACGCCGGTGAACGTGTGGACCTGCGCCGCGTCCTCCATCTTCTCGAACGGGTCGCGCGGCACCCCGGGCTGCGCGAACACCTTGAACCGGGTCCCGGAATTGCCGTATCCCCACGAGGGGGTCTCGATCACCTGGGACTTCAGGGCTGCCTTGACGGCCGACACATCAGACATGAACACCTCGTAAGCAGATTCATCCGACGACCGCGACCGTCAAGATGATGTGAATCGTTTCATCCGAACGTACGCTAGGTTTGGCGCCGCTCACTAGTCAAGCGGTCGGACGGTGTTCATCTGGGGCGGAACATGGTTTGAATCAATTCACCATGGATCGGGGCGTCCTGACCGAAGACGGGCCCGGCCCGCCCCGGCGATCCGGGGCGGGCCGGTCACGGTGCCCGGCGCGGTGTGCGACGGCGCCCGGGGCGCGCAGGTCAGCGCCCGCTGCCCGACATGCTGGGCTGGAGCGCGCGTACGAGGTCGAAGAACCGGGACTCGTTGCCCGAGAGCCCGGCCCGGCGCAGTGCGCCGTCGGCCTCCTCGATGGGTGAGGTCAGCAACGGCAGGTACAGCGGGGCGTCGTCGGGATCGGAGAGCGCCGCCCGGGTCGCCTCCAGTAAACGGACATAGGCCTGCGCCGCCGCGAGTTCGTCCTTGCGCATCTCAGCATCTCCCGGTCAGAGGTGTCGGACCCACCAGCATCTCCCATGGGTCTGACAACACCCCGCGCCGACGGCCTCGGCGCGCCTTCCGGGCGGTCCGGCTATCGGCTGTCCGGCCGGGGCGCACCGGCCGGCGGCTCCACCTCCAGGAACCTCCGGCGGCGCGGCCCCCGGTAGAGCAGCGCCGTCCATCCCCACTCCCTCAGGACCGCCGCGCACCGGGTCAGTTCGGCCTCCTCCTCGTGCGCCGCACCGCTGCCGGGCGGGCCGAGCCATTCGACCCGGGTGGTGCCAGGCGCCGTGCCCGCCGCTACCCGGTACCCCGTCACCGTGCGCTGCCCCGACGCGTCGACGGCGGACGCGATGAGCCCCGACGCCTCCAGGGTGAGCGCGACGGCCCGTACCGCCCGGTGCGTTTCCCACGGGGCCGGCACGGACTCCGGGGCGGGGTGCCCGGTGTTCGTCAGCCGCCGGATCTGGAGCATCCCGGCGAACGCGGTCCGCACCGAGGCCGCCCGCCGGTCGGCGGGCCCGGGGAGCGGCGGACCCTCCCCGGTGGCCGGTTCGAAACCGGTCTCTTCCTCGGCGCCCATCCGTCTCCCCTTCGCCGTACGGCACTGGTGCCAGTGTGCGCGGCCGCACTGACAACGGGGTCAGGCGGCCCCGATCACCTTGCCCGGGTTGAGGATGCCGTGCGGGTCGAGCGCCGCCTTCACCGCGTGGTGCATGGCGAGCACCGCCGGGCCCAGTTCCTTGTTCATGCCGCGCATCTTCAGCAGCCCCACCCCGTGTTCACCGGTGACCGTGCCGCCGAGCGCGATCGCGTCGTCGAGGATGTCCTCGAACGCCGCCTGGGCGCGGGCGCGCGCGGCCTCGTCCCCCGGCGGTGTGATGATCAGCGGATGGAGGTTGCCGTCGCCCGCGTGCGCGATGTTCGCCACCAGGATGTCGTGCCGGGCCGCCGTCCGTTCGATCCGGGCCAGCATCTCGGGCACCGCGGTCCGCGGCACGCAGACGTCCTCGGTCAGCACCGGGCCGAGCCGCTCCAGCGCCGGATAGGCCAGCCGCCGGGCCTGGAACAGCGCGTCTGCCTCCTGCTGGTCCGTGGAGACGGCTGCCCAGGTGGCACCGGCGCGTTCGAAGCAGTCGCGGACCAGTTCGGCCTCCGCGTCGCCCTCGGCGCCAGGCGTGTCGACCCGGCCGAGGAGGACCACGTCTGCGTCCGCGGACAGGCCCATCTTCTTCCAGGCGTCGACCGCGGCCAGGCAGTGCCGGTCGACGAGTTCGAGGGCCGACGGGATGACGCCGGACGCGGTCACCGCGCTGACCGCCTCGCCCGCGGCGACGACCGACGAGAAGTAGCCCGCCACCGTGCGTTCCTGGAGCCTCGCCGGGCGCAGCCGCACCGTGATCTCCGTGATCACCCCGAGCGTGCCCTCGGAACCCACCATCAGCCCCGCCAGGTCGTAGCCCGCCACGCCCTTCGCGGTACGGCGTCCGAGCGAGACGACCTCGCCGAGCCCGTTGACGACCTGGAGCCCCAGCACGTAGTCGCGCGTGACGCCGTACTTGACGCAGCACATGCCCCCGGCGTTCGTCGCGACGTTCCCGCCGATGGTGGACCAGGGCGAACTGGCCGGATCCGGCGGGTACCACAGCCCGTGCTCCGCGCTCGCCGCGCGCAGATCGTCGTTGACCACGCCGGGCTGGACCACGGCCAGCCGCTCCGCGCGGTCGATGGTGACGATCCGGTTCATGTCCTCGAAGGACAGGACGATCGCGCCGTCGACGGCGTTCGCGCCCCCGGACAGGCCCGTGCCGGCGCCGCGCGGCACCACCGGGATGCGGTGGGCCAGGCAGTGGCGCACCACGTCCCGCACTTCCTCGGTGCTCTGCGGGCGCACCACGGCCAGCGGAGTGCCGTACGGAGCCCATTCGGCCTCGTCGTGCTGGTAGCGGGCCAGGCCCGCCGGATCGGTCAGCACCCGCTGGGCCGGAATGCTGTCGACCGGTGCGTTCGCCACGATGGTGGCCACCTCCCAAAAGATGTATTACCCATCATTATGGAGCGGGGTCCCTCCGGGCGGCGGGACCGGGGGGCGGGCCGGGCCGAACGGGGCGCCGGACCTCGGTAGGCTCGGCCCCCGATGAACCCCGCACACCGGAGGACCGACGTACCGTGCCCGACAACGACCGAGCTCCCGCCCCCGACCGCGCGGACGGCACCGGCCTCTCCGCTCTGCGCGCCGACTGCGGGAACTGCTTCGGGCTGTGCTGCGTCGCGCTGACCCTCACCCGGTCCGCGGACTTCGCCGTCAACAAGGCGGCAGGCACGCCCTGCGGCAATCTCCAGGACGACTTCCGCTGCGGCATCCACACCCGGCTCCGGACCGAGGGCTTCGCCGGCTGCACCGTGTACGACTGCTTCGGCGCGGGCCAGAAGGTGTCGCAGGAGATCTTCGGCGGACGGGACTGGCGAACGGAGCCGGAGAGCGCCCGGCAGATGTTCGAGGTGTTCCCGGTCGTGCGGCAGCTCCACGAGCTCCTCCGCTACCTCACGGAGGCCGCGTCCATGGCGCCGGCCCGCCCCCTCCACGCCGAGATCCGGCGCACCCTCGAAGCCACCGACCGCCTCACCCGCCTCGACGCCGACGCCTTCGCGGACCTGGACGTGGCCGCGCACCGTGACGAGGTCGCCGCCCTGCTGGCACGTACCAGCGAACTGGTGCGCGCCACCGCTCCGCGCAAGAAGAAGCGCGACCACCGCGGCGCCGATCTCATCGGGGCCCGCCTCAAGGGCGCGGACCTGCGGGGCGCGGACCTGCGCGGCGCCTACCTCATCGCGGCGGACCTCGCCGGCGCCGACCTGCGGCTGGCCGATCTCATCGGCGCCGACTTCCGGGACGCGGACCTGTCGGGCGCCGACGTGACCGGTGCGCTCTTCCTCACGCAGGCGCAGGTCAACGCGGCCCGGGGGAACGGTGCCACCCGCCTGTCGCCCACACTCGACCGCCCGGCCCACTGGGAGAAGTGACCGGCCGCCGCGTCATCACACCTGCGGAACCTCGCTCTCCAGCGCCGCCTTGAGACGCTGGAGCGTGGTGCGGATGTTGTCGCGCTGGAACACCGCGAAGGTCTTGCCCCGGGTCGCCGCCCGGTCGAAGGCGTTGGCCAGGAAGTCCGGCCAGGCGCGGCGGTCGTCGGTCCAGGTCTCGGTGACCCGGGTGCCGCCGTCCACGGCCTCGAAGCGGTACTCCCAGGTGGCGATCGAACCCGGCAGCCGCGGCCGCTTGGCACCGATGGCGTGGACCCGGAAGGCGAACCGCTCACCCGGGTCCGCAGCCGTCACCGTGCACCGCGTCGTCCAGCGCATGGACCCGCGCTTGTTCCGGCCCTCGAAGACCATGCCGACGTACGTGCTCCGCGGCTCGCCGAGCACCCTCGCGCCCCGGTTCTCCGGACTCCAGCGCCCCATCGCCGTGGGGTCGCTGACCCGTTCGTACACGGCCGACGGCTCGGCCAGGACCACGATGCTGTCCGACACGGACATGGTGCGGGGCATGGAGCACTTCCGTTCCGCGGCCGACTGCGGCAACCACCGGGGCGTCGGGCCGACCGCACGGCCGACGGGCTCCCGGAGCCCACACCCTACTCACCGGTCACATAGGCTCCGGAAGCGGGCACCGGCTCAACCGGCGGACCGGCGAGAACGCTTCGCGTCCGTGGTTCGTTGGACGAGAACGGCGTACCCCGAAACCGCGAACACCCGCGCCGACCGGACCGAGGAGCCCGCACATGCCCAGCCGAACCGAGCCCGGCAGTACCGACACCAGCCGCACCCGCCTGATCGAGCGGCTCATGGAGCAGTTCCCGCACGTGCCGCGGGAGGCCGTCATCAAGGAGGACCTGCTGCGCGGCGGCCTGGCCTTCGACGAGTCTGCGCTCAGCGACAACGAGGACGGTGACGTCAAGCCGAAGTCGTACTTCATCTTCTCCTTCGACCACGGCACCCTCCCCGAGCTGGGCGCGGCCGCACTGCGCCGCCCGCCCGAGGAGATCGTGCTCACCGGCGGCCCGTACGAACTGCGGCGCACCGTCGTCTCCGTGCGGGTCAACCCGTCGTCTCCCTACCGCGTCGCGGCGGATGCCGACGGCGTGCTCGGGCTGTACCTCGACGGCCGGCGGATCTCCGACGTCGGTCTGCCGCCCATGCCGGACTACTACCGGCACACCCTGGACAACGGCAAGTCCGTGATGGAGGTCGCGCCCACCATCCAGTGGGGCTACCTCGTCTATCTGACGGTCTTCCGGGTCTGCCAGTACTTCGGCGCCAAGGAGGAGTGCCAGTACTGCGACATCAACCACAACTGGCGCCAGCACAAGGCCGCGGGGCGTCCCTACACCGGAGTGAAGCCCGTCGAGGAGGTCCTGGAGGCGCTGGCCATCATCGACCGCTACGACACGGCGAAGACGTCCACCGCCTACACCCTCACCGGCGGCGCCATCACCTCGCACATCGGCGGACGCGACGAGGCGGACTTCTACGGTCAGTACGCCAAGGCCATCGAGGAGCGCTTCCCCGGCCGCTGGATCGGCAAGGTCGTCGCCCAGGCACTGCCCAAGGCCGACGTACAGCGCTTCCACGACTACGGCGTGCAGATCTACCACCCCAACTACGAGGTGTGGGACCGCAGGCTCTTCGAGCTGTACTGCCCGGGCAAGGAGCGTTACGTCGGCCGGGACGAGTGGCACCGCCGCATCCTGGACTCCGCCGACGTCTTCGGCGCCCGCAATGTCATCCCCAACTTCGTCGCAGGCGTGGAGATGGCCGAGCCGTTCGGCTTCACCACGGTGAAGGAGGCGATCGACTCCACCACCGAGGGCCTGCGGTTCTTCATGTCCCACGGCATCACCCCGCGGTTCACGACCTGGTGCCCCGAACCGACGACACCGCTCGGCCGGACCAACCCGGACGGTGCGCCGCTGGAGTACCACATCCGGCTGCTGGACGCCTACCGCTCGACGATGGAGGAGTACGGTCTCAGCTCGCCCCCCGGCTACGGGCCGCCCGGCCCCGGGCGCGCGGTGTTCTCCGTCAGCTCCTTCATGGACAGCCTCCCGGCCCGCGAGGAGGATCCGGCCTAGGTCGGTGGACTACCCGACGCGCTCGTCGCTGATGAACGCGGTCAGCGCGGCCACGGTCGCGTCGGGCTGTTCGTCGGGGATGAAGTGCCCGGCCCGCGGGATGACGACGCCGGTGACGTTCTCCGCCCAGGGGGCGAGGGAGCCGGCCATGTCGGGGACCGAGCCGTGGGAGCTGGAGATGCCCAGGACCGGGACGGTCACGTTCCCACGTCTGAGCGCCTCGTGATTCCCGCGCGCCGATTCCGCGGCGTCGCGGTAGTAGGCGAGAGACGCCCGGAGTCCGCCCTCGGCCGCGAGGGCGGCGGCGTAGTTGCGGACCTCGGCGTCGTCGAAAGCGTTAGGGGAGAGGGACTTGGCCCTCAGGAACCAGTCGACGTAGTCGCGTTCGCGGCCGGCCAGCAGGGTCTCGGGCAGTTCGGGCACCAGGTGGAACGCGAAGTGCCAGGTCTTCCAGGCCCGGTCGGGGTCCGTGGGGACGGAGTCCGGGAGGGTGATGCCGGGGATGCCGGCGTCGAGCAGGACGACGCCGTGCAGGCGCTCCTCGTGCCCGAGGGCCAGGGAGAAGGCGACCCAGGCCCCGATGTCGTGGGCGACGAGCCAGTACTTCGGCACGTCGAGCGCGGTCAGCGCGGCCTGGACACGCGAAGCGACGGTGTGTGTGTCGTAGCCCCCTTGCGGGCGGTCGGAGTGGCCCTGCCCCGGCAGGTCGACCGCGATCACACGGAAACGCCCGGCAAGGCCCGGCATCACCTTCCGCCAGGCCCACCAGGTCTGCGGGAATCCGGCGAGCAGGACGACGACGGGACCGGCCGGCGCGCCGCCCTCCACGGCGTGCAGCCGGATTCCTTCCGCGTCGACCCAGCGGTGAGTGAAGCCCGCGAGGTCGTGCAGCGGCAACCCGGGGAACGGGTTCTGGGCGCAGGAGCGGTCCGGGGCTGTGGCGTCGTCGGTCATGGCGTGAGCCTAGCTCATCTTGGACTGATCAGTTCAAGATATGATGAGCAGGACCGGGGCGGCCGGTCCAGGAGCGAGGTGCACGGGTGATGGCCGGGAAGAAGCAGTTCGACGTGGAGGTCGCGCTCGACGCGGCGATGGTCCAGTTCTGGCGCGCCGGATACGCCGACACGTCCGTCGACGACCTCTCCAGGGCGACCGGGCTGAACCGCAGCTCCATCTACTCCTCGTTCGGGGACAAGGACGCCCTCTTCCTGCGCTGCCTGGAGCGCTACGCCGCGCGGTACGGAAGCAGGTACGACCAGGCGCTGTCACGGACGTCCGAGGAACCGCTCCAGGCGGTACGGGCGTTCTTCGAGGTCACCCTGCGGCGCATCGCCGACCCCGACGTACCCGACGGATGCCTGATGGCCCAGACGGCGATGGCGGCACCGGTGCTCAGCCCCGCCATCGCCGCACGCGCGGTCGAGGCCCTGGGCCTTCAGCGTGCACGGCTGCGGACCGCCCTGAACACGACGCGGCTGGCCGGGCGCCGGGCCGACGACTTCTCGGTTCACCTCGCGGCGGTCAACCAGTCACTGGCCGTGCTGAGCAGGACCGGGGCGAGCCGGGAGGAGCTGCGCACGGTCATCGACATCAGCGTGAGCGCGCTCTCGCACGCCTTGGACGACCGGAGTCGCTGAGCCAGTCCGGCACACCGTCCCCACGCCACACCACGTCACCCGTCGACCGGAGCAGGGGTGCCGGCCAGTTCCCGCACCACGCGGGCGAAGCCCCGTACCAGTGAGCTGTCCATGCCGTCCGCCCAGGCGAGCACCACCCGAAGGGGTTCCACGTCCGTCAGCGGCACCCAGGACAGATCGGGCCGTGCGTAGTACCGGGCCATGCTCAGGGGGGCGAAGCAGACGGCGGATCCCTCCGCGACCTGCTCCAGCATCTCCTCCACGTTGTCATTGGTCGGCCCCCACTTCGGACTGGAGCCGTCGGGCCGGGGGTTGACGGCCCACCAGTCGACCCACTCCCGTGGTGCCCGCTCGGTCCACATCAGCGGATCGTCCCCGACCTCCAGCACCGAGACACCGGTACGGGACGCCAGGGCATGCCCGGACGGCAGCCCCACCACGCGCGGTTCGGTGTGCACCAGCTCGCTGTGCAGGCCGGTCAGGTCGTTGGGCAGCCAGACGAAGGCGACATCGGCCAGGCCGTCGCGCAGCGCGTCGGCCTCCTGCCCCCAGTCGTACCGCTTGGGCGCCACCCGCACCCCCGGGTGGCGCCGGGAGAACTCCGCCCGTGCCCGTGTGGTCAGTTCACCGGCGCCGCTCGCCTCGAAGCCCACCCGCAGAACGCCCGTCTCGCCACGCGTGTGCCGCTCGGCCGCCGCCGTCACCCGCTCGGACTGGCGCACCGTGAGCAGCGCCTCGGCGATCACGTCGCGTCCCGCGGCCGTCGCCGAGACGCCGCCGGCGTGACGGTCGAAGAGCCGCACCCCCAGTTCGGACTCCAGGCTCTTGAGTGCGTACGAGAGGGCCGGCTGGCTGACGAACAGCCGACGGGCGGCCCGCCCCAGGTTCTCCTCTTCGGCGATCACGGTGAGGTAGTGCAGCTGACGCAGCTCCATCCAGCGATCATAAGGGCCGTTTATCGATCCAGAAGGCTTTTGTCTTGGACCGCACGGGCCCGCGGATGACACAAATGAATCACCGCAACACCGCTACGGACAGAGGGAGTCGGACATGAACGCCGCACAGGGAGCAGCCGCCCGCGACGCCGCACAGGACGCACAGGACGCACAGGGCCGCGTCTGGCTGATCACCGGCGCCTCGTCCGGATTCGGACGCGCCATCGCCACCGCCGCGCTCACCGCCGGCGACACCGTCGTCGCCACGGCCCGCAGACCGGAGGCCCTCGACGACCTGGTGGCCGCGCACCCCGACCGCGCCTTCGCCGTCCAGCTGGACGTCACCGACACGTCGCGCATCGCTGACGTCGTGGCGGACACCGTGCTCTGGCACGGCCGCATCGATGTGGTGGTCAACAACGCGGGGATGGGGCTCGTGGGCGCCGTCGAGGAGACCAGCGACCGCGAACTGCGCGACCTCATGGACCTCCACTTCTTCGGCCCCGCCGCCCTGGTGCGCGCCGTTCTGCCGCACATGCGCCGCAACGGCTCCGGAGCCTTCGTCCAGATGAGCAGCATGGGCGGCCGCTTCACCTTCCCCGGCGTCGGCGCCTACTCGGCGACGAAGTTCGCGCTGGAGGGCCTGTCGGAGGCGCTGGCCGCGGAGGTCGCGCCCCACGGGATCAAGGTCCTCATCGTCGAGCCCGGTTCGTTCCGTACGGGCTTCGCCGGGGGCGGCGCGCTGCGGCAGTCCGCCGCCCTGCCCGCCTACGAGGAGACCGTGGGCCCCGTCCGCAGCAACCTCCCCGGCTCCGACGGCAAGCAGGAGGGCGACCCGGACAAGGCGGCCGCGGCCATCCTCACCGCGCTGGACGCCCAGGACACCCCGCTGCGGCTGCCCCTCGGCAACGACGCCACGGACGCGGTCCTGGCGAGTCTCGACTCCGCCCGCTCCGAACTGCTGACCTGGGAGAAGCTCAGCCGCAGCACCGGCTTCGACGCCTGAGGCCCTCGCGCGGACGAGGCCGTGCGGCAGGGGGCGCGCCCCCTGCCGCACACAGCCGTACCGGGTCTCAGGCGCGCCACTCGGGGGTCCGCTCGGCGGACGCCGAGGTGAGGGCCTTCTCGATCGCCGCGACGTCGCCGCGATGGCCGTAGACCGGGGTGCCCGGCTGCTGGCGCCACGACTCGTCGAGCCCGCCGGCGTCCACCGTGTCGAAGCCGAGCTCGTCGATCAGGTCGCGCACCGTCTGCTTGGCGGCCGCGTCGTCCCCGGCCACCGGCAGTGCCTGGCGCTCCGCGGTGCCCTTGGGTGTGCCGTTGGAGAGGATGTCCTGCGCGTACGTCCCGTTGAAGGCCTTGATGACGGGGTGGCCGATCTGCTCCTGCGTCCACAGGCTCTCCGGCTGACCGTCCTCGATCGCGGCGATACGGCCGTCGCGCTCGCGCGGGTAGTAGTTCCCGGTGTCGATGACGGCGAAGCCCTCCGCAGCGCCGTCGAGGAATCCGGCGGGCAGCGCCGGTACGGCCTTGAGCGGCACGGTGACGACCACAACCTGGGCGCCCTTCGCCGCCTCGGCGGCGGTGACCGCGGTGGCACCGGTCTCCTCCACCAGGGCGGTGAGGGTCTGGGGGCCACGCGAGTTGGCGACGGACACCTCGTGGCCGAGCGCGGTGAGGCGCCGGGTGAGGTTGCCGCCGATGTTCCCTGCCCCGATGATGCCGATCTTCATGGGTCCGACCTTCCGATGGTGCGAGCGGTACGTGAAGTGGTCTCGCCGGTTCACCAACTCCTGGCTTCCGGCACCTATTCCGTGCGCGGGCAAAAGGTTTCCCGACCCGCGGAAGGATGGGACCCGCCGGCTGCGGGCACGTAACAGGGACAGGAAACGGAATCCCCCGAACCCCCGTAAGGCGGTGCCCATGCTGCACGGTGTCGACGTCAGCGCGTATCAGTCCTCCTTCGACACGGACGGTCTTGATTTCGTCCTCATCAAGGCCACGGAAGGCCGCTCCTATGTCAATCCGCGGCTGACCACACAGACGAAGCTCGCCCGGGACGCGGAATGCGTGGTCGGCTTCTACCACTTCCTGTGGCCCGGGAATATCACGGCGCAGGCGGAATACTTCCTCAGCAAGGCGCCGGAAAAGGCGGGTGACCTGCTGGCCGTCGACTGGGAGCAGAACGGCGAGGGCACGCACGCGAGCAATGCGGAGAAGGACCGCTTCATCCGCGAGGTCAAACGGCTGCGACCGGACCACAAGGTCCTGCTCTACTGCAACCGCTACTTCTGGCTGAACCACGACACGACGTCGTACGCCGGGGACGGCCTCTGGATCGCCGACTACGTCACCGCGGGAAAACCGCGCATCAAGGCGTCGTGGCGCATTCACCAGTACACCGACCAGCCGCTCGACAAGGATGTCGCGGCCTTTTCCTCGCGGGCGGCCATGCGCACCTGGGCGAAGGGGTAGCGACCGCGACCGGCCGGGCAGCCGAGAAAGGGCGAGAATCGGCCATCCGAAATACCCTGTTCCGAGGCTTGCGCGCCCCGGTCCGTGTGAACCGGACCGGCCGGAGGCGCGCATCGAAGCGGAGGAGCACCCATGAGAGCCGCCGTTGTCCGCAGCTTCACCGAGCCGCTGGTCGTCGAGGACAGGCCGGTGCCCACCCCGGCCGGACACCAGGTGCTGGTCCGCATGGAGGCGTCGGGGCTCTGCCACACCGACATCCACGCCGCCCACGGGGACTGGCCGGTCACGCCGAGTCCGCCCTTCGTCCCGGGGCACGAGGGCATCGGGATCGTCGAGGCGGCCGGTGACCAGGTCGGCCATCTCGCAGTGGGGGACCGGGTGGCCATCCCGTGGCTCGGCGAGGCGTGCGGACACTGCGACCACTGCGTCTCCGGCTGGGAAACGCTGTGCCTGGCCCAGCAGAACAGCGGCTACTCGGTCGACGGAAGCCACGCCGAGTACGCCCTCGCCCATGGGACGTACGTGGTGCCCGTGCCCGAGGGCATCGACCCGCTGGACGCGGCGCCCCTGACCTGCGCGGGCGTCACCACGTACAAGGCCGTGAAGCTCTCCGGTGCCCGGCCGGGCACCCGTGCGCTCGTCTCCGGCATCGGCGGGCTGGGGCACCTCGCCCTGCAGTACGCCCGGATCTTCGGCGCGGAGACCATCGCCGTCGACGTGACCGACGAGAAGCTGGCGCTCGCCCGGGAGTTGGGTGCCGATCACGTCATCGACGCCCGGGTCCAGGACGTGGCCGAGGAGACGCGCCGGCTCGGCGGCGCCGACGCGGCCATCTCCCTCGCCGTGAGCAACGAGTCCTTCGCCGCGGCCTACGGGTCCCTGCGGCGCGGCGGGACGCTCGTCCTGGTGGCTCTTCCGGCCGGGGGGAAGCTGGAGATCCCGGTCTTCGACACGGTCCTGAACGGCACGAAGATCGTCGGTTCCATCGTCGGCACCCGGCAGGACCTTGCCGAGGTGTTCCGCCTCCACATCCTCGGCCGTACCCGTGTGGTGCGTGAGACCAGGGACCTGGCCGACATCAACGCCTCGATCGCCGAAGTGCTCAAGGGCGAGGTGTCGGGGCGGCTCGTCTTCGACCTGGGCCGTCCGAAGGCGTGAGCGCCACCCGCACACCTTCGTAGGTGCATACCCGCCGCGGGTATGCACCTACGATATGCGTGATGAACGAGACCCCGCCCAGCCTCCTGGGACTCACGACGTACCTGATGTCCAGGACCGGCAAGGCCGCGCGGAGCCGGCTCGCGGAGCGGCTGGCCGAACGCGGCCTGCGGCTGCGGCACATGGCGGTGCTGTCGGCGCTCGTGGACTTCGGCCCGCATGCGCAGCGGCAGCTGGCGGACCGGCTCTCGATCGACCGCGGCGACATCGTGAACCTCGTGGACGATCTCCGAGCGGCCGGACTCGTGGACCGGGCCCGCGACACCGCTGACCGGCGACGCGTCACGGTCACCGTCAGCGAGGCGGGCCGCACGCTGTTCGAGAGCCTCCGGGCCGACGCGCTGGACGTGCAGGACGAGATCCTGGCACCCCTCACCGCGCGTGAACGCAGCCGTCTGACCAGTCTGTTGAAGCGTGTGCACGACCATGTCCGGGAAAACGCCGGGGACTGACGTCCCCCGGCTCCGGTCATGGCCGCAGTCGCGGCCGATCTGCCGGACGGGCCGTGGCGGCCAGGTCGCTGACCGATTCCGCGTACCGGGTGCGGCAGACTTCTTCGGTGACCACAGCCGCGGCTCAGCCGCCTCGTGACCGTGCACTCGGGCGCGGTATCTCCACTCTCATTCCGCAGGCCGCGACCGCGACACCTGCCGAACAGGCGGCCGCCGTGCTGACGGCCATGCAGAGCGTTCCGGTACGGGTCGGTGTGCTCCAGGCCGCCGTCGTCCTGCTGGAGGAACGGGTGCGCGCCACGGGCGACGAGGCCGAACGCGCCGCGGCGGCGACCACCGTGGCCATGCTCCGCACCGCGATCGGCCAGGCCGGCTGACCACCGGCACGGTGGACGCGCCGGCGCGGGAGGCCCGCAGGATCAGCGCAACATTTCCAGTGCTTCGGCGCACGACCCCGGATGCTCCCGCCAGTACCGCCAGTCGCCCTCCTGGGCCAGCACCGCGGCGAGCGCCCCCTCCAGGTCCAGGCGCCCCCGCCCCGCCATCTCCCGTACCACCACGACGGCGGCGGCGAGCCCCTCGTAGCCGTGCCCGGAGAAGTGCCCCAGGGCGGATGCGGGATCGGTGGCCGCCTTCGTACGCGTGGCCGCGACCAGGGGCTCCAGCCAGCGCGCCCAGCGGTCGTAAGGCCGCTCACCGGGCGGTTCCGCCGCCGCGAGCAGGGGCTCCAGCGCCCGGCCGAGCCGCTCCGTGAGCCCGGCCGGGCTGTCGTCGGCCCAGGGGTACTCGGCCGTGAAGTGCTCCCATCCGCCTTCCACGCCCAGCGTGTCGATCCACCAACGACCGGCGGGGCGCAGCCCGTCGGCTCCCGCGAGGGTGAACGCGGCGCGCACGACGTCGTAGCGCGGTGCCGTGTGCTCGGCGAGCAGGACCGCGTCGTACAGGTCCTTGCCCTGCGGATACGCGTCGCTGACCAGCCAGAGCAGCTTCCAGGCCAGGGACAGGCCGGGGGAGGCGGCCATGATCCGGCAGCCGGGACCCTCGCCGATGGGGTGCAGCTCGGTGGACAGCGGAGGTTCGGGGAGCTGCTCGTTGAAGACCACGTCCAGCTGCACCGTCCCGCCGGGTGTGCCCGGCGCCGTCCACGGCAGCAGCATGCGCCGGCCCGGCACCCGGTCGTACGTCCAGATCTCCTCGGTCACGCGGCCCGACGCGTCGATCCGGACGGGCCCGCGGGCGGAGGCCTCCGCGTCCCGCGCGACGGTCTCGAACAGGGCCGCCGTACGCGGGGAGTCCACCTCCCATTCCCGGGGGACGGCCACGAAGTCCAGATCCCCCGGATCGCGCGCCGCGTCCCCGAACCAGGTGGCCATCAACACGCTCCCGCGCAGGACCAGATGATCCGCCCACGGTCCGGTGGCGACCGCCGCGAGGACGGTGTCCAGGGCCGTTCGTCGGGCGCGGCGCCAGGCGTGGGCGGCCGCCGGATCGTCGAACCGGGGCTCGCCCGCCCGATAGGCGTTCGGGAACTGCTTGAGGGCGGGGTCGAAGACGACCGGCTGCCGCAGCCCGGGCGGCGCCGGGACCAGGGTGCGCGGGAGGTCCTCGGCCCGCCGGGTGCGCTCGCTCAGGGGGCTGTGCGGGACATGCGACGACCGTGGCCACAGACGGTTCCACGTGGGGTCGTCGGCGGAGGAGGTCATGGTGGGCTCCTGGGCGGGGAGCGGGCGCGAGCCCGCGAGCGGCGGTGACTTCACGCGTCCGCGTGCGTCGGGGGCGAGCATAGTTGCCGTGGTGCCGGGGCCGCCGCGCACGCCGGTCCGGCCGAAAACCCCTGGTTGCGGGCGGAGTTGTCCGGAGAGCAGCTGCGCGAACCATTGACAGCCTCCCCGCCCCCTCACTACCGTCACGCCAACATTTCGAACGCCTGACGAAATATCGAACAAGCTCGGCTCGACTGCCCTGCCGTGCACGAGGGATGTCCGGGGTGCCGGATCCTCGGCTGCGTCCGTCCGTCGTGCACGCCGAACCGTGTCCGGAATACCGAACCATTGATGAGAGGGCGCGCGGCCGGCCCGGCCGCCTCCCTCGCACCCGGAGGATCGACCATGCGCACCTCACGTACCGTGTCCGCCCCGCGCGTCGCCCGGACCGCAACGGCCCTCACCGCACTCGCCCTCTCCCTGACCCTCGCCGCCTGCGGGCAGAGCGGTGAAGGGGGCAGCAAGGACAAGAAGTCCGGCGGCAAGGGCTCGACCATCGGAATCGCCATGCCGACCAAGTCGTCGGAACGCTGGATCGCCGACGGCAGGAACATGGCCGCCGAGTTCAAGAAGCTCGGCTACAAGACCGATCTGCAGTACGGCGAGGACGACGTCGACCAGCAGGTCTCCCAGATCGAGAACATGATCACCAAGGGCGTGGACGTCCTGGTGATCGCCGCCATCGACGGCCGCGCCCTCAGCGACGTACTGCACCAGGCGGGGGAGCAGGGCATCAGGGTCATCTCGTACGACCGGCTCATCCTCGGCAGCCCGGACGTCGACTACTACGCCTCGTTCGACAACGAGAAGGTCGGCGAGCTCCAGGCCGGCTACCTCCTCGACAAGCTCGGCCTGAAGTCCGGCGCCGGGAAGGGGCCGTTCAACATCGAGCTGTTCGCCGGATCGCCGGACGACAACAACACCCGCTACTTCTTCCAGGGCGCCTGGAAGGCCCTCAAGCCGTACATCGACAAGAAGCAGCTCGTCGTCCGCAGCAAGCAGACGAAACTGGACCAGATCACCACGCTGCGCTGGGACGGCGGGACCGCCCAGAAGCGCATGGACGACCTCCTCACCAGCGCCTACTCCTCGGGCCGGGTCGACGCGGTGCTCTCACCGTACGACGGGATCTCGATCGGCATCATCTCGGCCCTGAAGTCGGACGGCTACGGCACCGGCTCCAAGCCGTACCCGCTCGTCACCGGCCAGGACGCCGAGGTCGCCTCGGTGAAGTCGATCATCGCGGGACAGCAGACGCAGACCGTCTACAAGGACACCCGCGCCCTGGCCAAGCAGGCCGTCCAGATGGCCGACGCCGTACTGAACGACAAGAAGCCCGAGGTCAACGACTCCACGACGTACGACAACGAGAAGAAGGTCGTGCCGTCGTTCCTGCTCCAGCCGGTCAGCGTCGACAAGTCCAACTACCGTGCCGAGCTGGTCGATTCCGGCTACATCAAGGAGAGCGACCTCCGATGACCACACCGACGGCGGACCCGGCGGCCGACGCCGGGCCGGTCCTGGAGATGCGGTCCATCGTGAAGACGTTCCCCGGTGTGAAGGCCCTCTCCGACGTCTCCCTGACCGTCGCCCAGGGCGAGGTGCACGCCATCTGCGGGGAGAACGGGGCCGGCAAGTCGACGCTGATGAAGGTCCTCAGCGGCGTACATCCGCACGGCAGCTACGAGGGCGAGATCCGGTTCAGGGGAGAGGACTGCGCGTTCAAGGACATCCGGGCCAGCGAGGCCCGCGGCATCGTGATCATCCATCAGGAACTCGCCCTGGTGCCGTACCTCTCCATCGCCGAGAACATCTTCCTCGGCAACGAGCACGCCACCCGCGGCTTCATCAGCTGGAACGAGACCCTGCGCCACGCGGCCGCCCTCCTGGCCAGGGTCGGTCTGCGCGAGCACCCGCAGACCAGGGTCGCGGACATCGGCGTCGGCAAGCAGCAGCTCGTCGAGATCGCCAAGGCGCTGTCCAAGAAGGTCGAACTGCTGATCCTGGACGAGCCCACCGCCGCCCTCAACGACGAGGACAGTGCCCAGCTCCTCGCCCTCATCAAGGAGCTGAAGGGCCAGGGCATCTCGTCGATCATCATCTCGCACAAGCTCGGCGAGATCACCGCCGTCGCCGACTCCGTCACCGTCCTGCGCGACGGCCGGACCGTCGAGACGCTCGACGTCCGTGCCGGATCGACCACCGAGGACCGCATCATCCGCGGCATGGTCGGCCGCGACCTCGACCACCGCTTTCCCGAACGCACCGCGTACGCGGGAGACCCGGGAGCCCACCCGGCCCTGGAGATCCGCGACTGGACCGTGCACCACCCGATCGACCAGCACCGCAAGGTCGTCGACCGGGTCTCGGTCCGGGCGCACCGCGGCGAGATCGTCGGCATCGCCGGACTGATGGGCGCGGGCCGCACCGAACTCGCCATGAGCGTCTTCGGCCGGAGCTACGGGCGCAACATCAGCGGCACGGTCCTCAAGGACGGCAAGGAGATCAGGACCCGCACGGTCTCCGAAGCCGTCCGCCACAAGATCGCCTACGTCACCGAGGACCGCAAGCAGTACGGCCTCAACCTCATCGACACCATCGGCCGCAACATCACTCTCGGTGCCCTGGGCAAGGTCGCGCGGCACGGGATCGTCGACGAGCACGAGGAGACCCGCGTCGCCGAGTCGTACCGCACCACCATGAACATCAAGGCCCCCACGGTCTTCGAGCAGGTCGGCCGGCTCTCCGGCGGCAACCAGCAGAAGGTCGTCCTCGGCAAGTGGATCTTCGCCGGTCCCGACGTCCTCATCCTCGACGAGCCGACCCGCGGGATCGATGTCGGAGCGAAGTACGAGATCTACTCCGTCATCGACCGGCTGGCCGCCGAGGGCAGGGCCGTCGTCCTCATCTCCTCCGAACTGCCGGAGCTCCTCGGCATGTGCGACCGCATCTACACCATGGCGGCCGGCCGGCTCACCGGCGAAGTCCCGCGCGCACAGGCCACCCAGGAGGTCCTCATGCGCCATATGACCAGCGACAAGAGGTAGCAGGAATGACCCAGGCCCCCACCGACACGCCGCCGCGCACCGGCAAGGAAGCCCACGCCGCGCCCCCGGCGACCGGCGCCCTCCTCCTGGACGCGGCCCGTCGCAACATGCGCCAGTACGGGATGCTCATCGCCCTCGGGCTGATCGTCGTCCTCTTCGAGATATGGACCGACGGGGTCCTGCTCAAGCCGAACAACGTCACCAACCTCGTCCTCCAGAACAGCTACATCCTGGTCCTGGCCATCGGGATGATGATCGTCATCATCGCCGGGCACATCGACCTGTCGGTGGGCTCGCTCGCCGCGTTCGTCTCCGCCGCCTGCGCCGTGATGATGGTCGAGCACGATGTGCCCTGGGTGCTCGCCCTCACGCTGGGCCTCCTCCTCGGCGCGGTCGCGGGCGCCTGGCAGGGGTTCTGGATCGCGTACGTCGGCATCCCCTCGTTCATCGTGACGCTGGCCGGAATGCTGCTGTTCCGCGGGGGTACGCAGATCCTCCTCGGCAGCCGCTCACTAGGCCCGATCCCCGAGGGCTTCCAGAAGATCTCCACCGGCTATCTCCCGGAGGCCGGTCCGCAGACCAACTACCACAACCTGACCCTGCTCCTGGGGCTCGTCCTGCTGGCCTTCGCCCTGCTCCAGGAGGTCCGCGACCGGCGCCGCCAGAAGCGCTACGAACTCGACGTCCTGCCGCGCAACCTCTTCCTCCTCAAGTGCGCGGCCATGGCGGCCGCCGTACTCGCGTTCACCATGACCCTGGCCAGTTATCGCGGCGTCCCCGTCGTGCTCCTCCTGCTCGCCGTGCTGCTGATCGGCTTCGGCTACGTCATGCGCAACGCGATCATCGGCCGCCATGTCTACGCACTCGGCGGGAACCGCGCCGCGGCGAAACTGTCCGGCGTGAAGGACCAGCGCGTCACCTTCTTCGTGTTCGTGAACATGGGAGTGCTCGCCGCGCTCGCCGGTGCCGTCTACGCCGCCCGCCTCGGGGCCGGTGTGCCCCAGGCCGGCACCAACTTCGAACTGGAGGCCATCGCCGCCGCGTTCATCGGCGGCGCCTCGATGAGCGGCGGCGTGGGCACGGTCTTCGGCGCCGTCATCGGCGGCCTCGTCCTCGGCGTACTCAACAACGGCATGTCGCTCGTGGGCATCGGCACCGACTACCAGCAGGTCATCAAGGGCTTCGTGCTGCTGGCCGCGGTGGGCTTCGACGTCTACAACAAGCGCAAGGTCGGCTCGTAGCCCGCCGTCCGCCTGCTCCGAATCCGGCAGGCGTGGTGGGGGCATGGTGGTGTTCGAAGTTCATGGGTCTGAATGATTTTCACATACATACACATTGACGTGAACATGGCCGAGTCCTAGGGTCATGGGAAAGCGCTTGCACGGGCCAGTTGGAACACCCCGCCAGCTGACTCGTTCATGGACTCGAACGGACACGTTGCCACGACCGGCGTCCCGGCAGAAGGGGTCGGAACCCTTCTGCCGGCTCACGGCCCTCGTGCGTGTCCGCGTTCAACTCGCCTTCCTCGCAGCGCAGTCGGCTGTGCGGCACCCGCTCCGGAGGCGCGCGGACCGCTGCGAGCACGTCGAACGACCTTGCCGAACGAACTCGTCGAACGAACCAACCCCACCTGGAGTCGAACGATGCAGATCAAACCCGTCATCGCATGCGCAGGCCTGCTGGCCGGCTCGCTCGCCGTCCTCTCGGGCACCGCCACCGCCCAGGCCGCCCCCGTCCTCCAGCGCTCGGCGGCAGCGCCCGCAGCGGCCTCCGCGGTCGCAGCGGTGGACGCCGCCGCCCTTTACGTGGCACCCGACGGAACCGACGACGCGGCCGGCACGGAGTCGGACCCGACGACGCTCTCCTCCGCGATCAGCCGCGTCGAGTCCGGCGGCACGATCTATCTGCGCGGCGGGACGTACCACTACGCGGAGACCGTCACCATCCCGCCGGGCAACGACGGCACGTCGAGCGCCAGGACGACCCTGGCCGCCTACCCGGGCGAGAGCCCCGTGCTTAACTTCGCGGAGATGAGCGAGGACCCGGCCCATCGCGGGCTCGCCGTGAACGGGGCCTACTGGCACATCAACGGCATCACCGTCGAGCACGCCGGCGACAACGGCATCTTCGTCGGCGGCAGCAACAACATCATCGAGCGGGTCGTGACGCGCTTCAACCACGACTCGGGGCTCCAGATCTCACGGATCGCCTCCACCACCCCCGACGACGAGTGGCCCGCCGACAACCTCATCCTGAGCTCGGAGTCGCACGACAACGCCGACTCCGACGGCGAGGACGCCGACGGCTTCGCCTCCAAGCTCACCTCCGGTCCGGGCAACGTCTTCCGCTACACCGTGTCCCACAACAACATCGACGACGGCTGGGACCTCTACACCAAGACCGACACGGGGCCCATCGGCCCGGTGACCATCGAGGACTCCCTGTCGTACGGCAACGGAACCCTCTCGGACGGGACCGTCAACGCCGACGGCGACCGCAACGGCTTCAAGCTCGGCGGCGACGACATCGAGGTCGACCACATCGTGCGCCGCAACATCGCCTACGACAACGGCCACCACGGATTCACCTACAACAGCAACCCCGGCTCCATGACGGTGTCGGACAACGTCTCCATCGACAACGAGGAGCGCAACTTCTCCTTCGACAAGGGGACGTCCGTCTTCAGGAACAACACCTCGTGCCGCAGCGGCAGCGGCTCGAACGACAAGACGATCGGCGACGCCGACGGCTCGAACCAGTTCTGGACCGGCTCGAACGGGTCCCGGTGCTCCGCGTACGACGGCGCCATGGACTGGTCGTTCGCCTCGGACGGCCACCTCGTCGTGACGTTCGGCGGCACCGAGGTGACGCCGTAGCCGTTCCGCCACCCGCCGGTGCCCGTCACGGGGCCGGACGCCCCGGGCCGGTGGACGTGGGGGACCCGCATCCCGCACGTCCGCCGGCCGCGGGGCGTCGTGCGGGGCCTGCGGGCGGGAGCCGGCGGACGCTCAGCGCAGGATGCCGAGCTGCCGGGCGGCCCTCAGCCAGGACGGGAACTCGGACAGCAGCCGGTCGTACAGTTCCGGGTCGGGGACCTTCTCGATGTCGTCGGCTGCGAAGAAGCCGACGTTGTCGACGCGGCGACCCGGCAGCGTGTCGAAGTACTCGAGTACGCCGTACTGCGACCGTCCGAGCCCGATGAACTGCCAGAACACCGGCTCCTCCACCGCCGCCCGCAGCTCCCGTTCGATCTCGGCGTTGCGGATCACACCGCCGTCCGAGAAGAACAGGACCAGCGTCGGATCGGGCACCGGGTGGTCGCGCACGAAGGCACGCACCTCGGCGATGACCTTCTGCTCCTCGTTCTGGATGCCGACGGCCCGCATGTCCACCTGACCGGGCCGGAGTCCCTTCGGGGGCTTCTTCCGGCCGAAGAGGCTGATCTGTCCCACGCGCACGTGCAGCGACAGCCACTCGGGGAGTTCGCCGATGACGAGGTCGGGCAGCCGGGCGGGGTTGCTGGCGAAGGTCCAGGCCTGCATCTCGCCGTCGTCGTCGAGCTGTGCCGCCACGGCCGCCATGCGCTCGGTGACACCCGCCATCGTGCCGCGCGAGTAGAGCGCGCTCATCGAGCCGGACGCGTCGAGCACGAGAATGACGCGGGCCGTGAGCTTCGGCAGGCCGTGCTTGGTGAGGCTGACCGCGATCTGCTGCTTGCGGAGCGACAGCCGCTTGCGCATGTCGACCGGCAGATTCTCCTCACCCTTGGTGAGCCGTACGGACGGCTCGTCCCGGCCGGAAGCCGCGGGAGCGGAGTGCGGCGGCGCGGACACGGGGGAAGAGACCGGGGCGGGAGCCGTCGCAGGTGGTGCCTCGTCGACGCTGATGCCGAAGTCCGTCGCCAGTCCCGCGAGTCCGCTGGCGTACCCCTGGCCGACTGCACGGAACTTCCATCCGCCGGCGCGGCGGTAGAGCTCACCGCTCACATAGGCGGTCTCCGCGCCGGCCGCCATGTCGAAGCGGGCCAGCTCGGCACCGGAGGCGGCATCGAGCAGACGCAGATGCAGCCCGGGCACCTGCCCGAAGGCGCCACCGTCGGACGAAGCACAGAGGGCGACCCGTTCGACGTCTTCCCCCAGTGCGGCGAGATCGATGTCCAGCGAGTCCGAGCCCGGCTGTTTGCCGAGGTGGCGCACGGCGCCGGAGGCGTGCCGAGGCTGGTTGTAGAAGACGAAGTCGCCGTCGGAACGGACCCGCCCGCTGCCGTTCAGCAGCAGCGCCGAGGCGTCCACATCGGGCACGCCGGGCCCGGCCGACCAGCCCAGGACTGCTCTGACGGCCGGGACCGTCACCGGCATGTTGGCACCCTTGCTCAGTGTCGTCACAGGGACAGTCTGCCTGGCGGTGGCCGGGAAAGCCCAGGTCCCGGATCACGGGGCGACGGCTGACCCGCGAACGCGCCGGTCACCCGGCCGGCGAGCCGACCGGCGCCGGGTGCGGGCTCCGGAAGGTGAAGGCTCCGGGGCCTTCACCTTCCCTCCGGATGAGGGCGACGCGGTCCATCGCCTCCTCGATGCCCGGGCGGTGCCCGGCGGGCACCCACCACAGCGCGAGATGGAATTCGGCGAGCCGCTCGAACCACTCCCGGCGGCGTGCCAGCACCTTGAGGTGCTCGCTGCGGTAGGTGTAGTCCCGCAGCGCCTCGACCGACTCCCAGACCGAGCAGTTGATCAGGAGCATGTCGTCGTCGTTGTCGGGACGCAGATCCGTCGAGTCGGCCCCGTCGTCGTCGACCATGCGCCAGACGAAGCCGGGAGCGTGATCGGCCGCGGCGTTGATCTCCGGGAGCTGTGCGACGAAGTCGGCCAGTTGGGGGCTGTCGAGCGGGGCGAGGATGCGCCCGATGTTGACCTGAGCGAGATGAAAGTCGTTCACGGGGCTCAGCATGCCCGGATGAACCTTCTAAAGTCAATGAATTCTGTTTTTAGACTCCGGTGTGCCCCTGCGTGCTCCTGAGGGACACGCAACACCCGTGCGGGAGGGGGTCCATGGCGGCGATCCAGTCCTGTCCGTCCGGCCGTCCGGCGAGGATGCCCTCGATCCTGGCCAGGTTCATCCCGCAGGCCAGGGCGGGGTACTGGTCGGCCAGCGCGTGGAACGGGCAGTTGTTCAGCCGCCAGGTGTCGCCGTCCCGGAACGGCTCGTAGCCGCGCGACCGCAACGCCTCGACCGGGTCGGCCCCACCGTCCGGGCCGGCCCCCTCCGCCTCTCCGGCCGCCCGCGCCGCCGCCTGCAACTCCCCGTCGAGACCGGCCTGTTCCACCACCTCGGCCAGCAGGTGGCTCGCCGTGTCGTAGGCGCGGGGCGGCAGCGACACCGTCCGCTCGCCCTCGGCCCGCCGGTACAGCTTCGACGGCCGCCCCGAGCCGGGACCGCTGCGCCCCGACAGCCGTCGGAAGCTCACCTCCAGCAGCCCGGCCTCGACCAGCTTGTCCAGATGGAACGCGGCCAGCGAGCGGGAGACCCCGGCGGCCTCGGCCGCGGCATCCCGTCCCACCTCGCCCGGCGCTCCGGTGACGTGCCGGTACAGCCCGCGCCGCACCGGATCACCCAGTACGGCCAACGCCTCAAGGGCGGAATCTTCGCTGCTCACGCTCCGATTCTATAACCAGCGTCCATTGGTCCAGTGTCCTGGAATCAGCGGAGCGAGGGCCGGGGCGCCGGGGTGCGCTCCGCGAGCGGGACGATCGCCGGGCCGGGGTCCTGGCCCAGGAAGAGGCGCCGCACGACGCGCTCGGCGGCGCGCCCGTCGTCGTACTGGCAGAAGCGCTCACGGAAGGCGGCACGCAGCGCTTCGGCCTCGGGGCTGCGCCAACGGCCGCTGCGGAACGCATCGACGAGCTCGTCCTCCGTGGTCGCGACGGTCCCGGGAGTGTCACCGGGGCGGCCCGAGAGGAGGTCGAACGTCACGCCGCGGACGTGGGCGTACGTGTCCCAGTCATGCGCCTCGATGACGATGGGGCGGTCCAGGTTGGCGTAGTCGAAGGTGACGGAGGAGTAGTCGGCTATCAGGGCGTCCGCCGCCAGGCAGAGGTCCTCGACGGCCGGGTGGCGGGACACGTCGATGATGCCGCTCTGTGCGGCCGGCTCGCTCAGGTGCGGGTCGTCCAGGTCGAGGTGGTGGGTGCGGACCAGCAGGACGAAGTCGTCGCCCAGGGACTTCGCCAGCCGTGCCAGGCCGAACGGCGGCGTCCACTCCTTCCGGTATTCGCGGTGGGTCGGCGCGTACAGGAGAGCGGTCCTGCCCTCGGGTATACCGAGCCGGGCACGGATCGCTGCGACCTCCGCCGCTCCGGAGGCGTAGTAGCGGTCATTGCGCGGGTAGCCGGCATCGAGGGAATCGAAGGTGCCGGGGTAGACGCGCTCCCACTGCTCGGTGGAATGCTGGTTGGGCGACAGGCTGAGGTCCCGGCCGTTCACCCCCTCCAGCAGCCGGTCGAAGTCCACGCCCTGCGCGGCGGCCGGATACTCCTGCTGGTCCATGCCCATGCGCTTGAGCGGGGTGCCGTGGTGTGTCTGCAGGTGCACCTGTCCCGGGCGCTTGACGAGATGGTCCGGGAAGCCGGCGTTGCTCACGAAGTACGTGGCCCGGGCCATCACCTCCCAGTAGCGGCGCGAGCCGGGGACGACGTGGTCGATCCCGTCGGGGACCTGGCCGGTGAGTTCCTGGCGTACTAACCAGACGCCGTGCACCTGCGGTGCCAGCTCCTTGGCCTTGTCGAAGACCGCGAGCGGATTGCAGGAGGCAGCCTGTCCCCGTACGAGGTGTAGACGGCGAGGTGAGGATCCAGCGGACGCCGGCGCTGCACGCCGTACAGGCTCACGGACGCGCGTCTGCCGACCTTGCCCGTCGCGTCGAGGACCCTCGTCGGTCCCGCCCGCTTGATGCGCGCGGCCAGCCCCATCGCCTGATAGGCGTGGAACGAGCGCCGGGCCAGGGCCCGCATCTGGATCCCGGTCGCTCCGCCGGGCAGCGTGAAGCCGGCCGGGAGGTGTTCCGCGTAGAAGTCCGCCGTGAGGCCGAAGAACTCCTTGCGGTCGGAGGGTCTGACCCGCTCGGGGCGCTTGAGCGCGAACAGCATGTGGTAAACGGCACGCTCGAACAACAGCGAGTGGGACCAGGCAAGTTCGGAACGCGCGGCGAGGAAGGCGAACAGTCCCTCGTACTGCTCGAAGATGTCGAGTTGCTTGCGCCCGGGCGTCTTCGTGATCGCCCCGTGGCGGCGCTGGCGGTACTCGGCGCCGACCTTGTTCAGACAGCCGATGCGCTCGGCCGTGACCATCGCCATCTGTGTGACCGGCGCGTCCTCGTACAGGCCGGGTGCGTACTGGAAGCCCTGCTCCAGGAAGAACGCGCGGCGGAACGCCTTGTTCCAGGCCACCAGGAACAGATGGATGTACTCCGGCCGGTCCTGGAGGCGGAAGACGTCCGTGCCCGCCCGCTCGAACAGGCCCGTGGACTGGCTGGGGCCGCCCCTGCCGTGCCAGTAGGTGCGCACATGGTCGAAGGCGAGGATGTCCAGCTCCCCGGCCTCGTCGAGCCGGTCGGCCAGCGCCTGCAGCAGTCCGGGGGTGTAGAAGTCGTCGCTGTCGAGGAAGAGGACGTAGTCGCCCTGGGCTCGCTGCAGCCCGGCGTTGCGCGCCCGGCCCAGACCGACGTTCTGGGGGAGGTGCACGGCCTTGACGCGTTCGTCGCGGGCGGCGTACTCGTCGATCACGGCCCCGCAGGAGTCCGGTGAGCAGTCGTCGACAGCGATCACCTCGATGTCCTGGAAGGACTGCTCCAGAACCGAGTCCAGACATTCGTGGAGGTATGCCTGCACCTTGTACACGGGGACGACGACGCTGAAACGAGGCATTCGGGCAACTCCAGGTGAAGTACCGGGGGACCGAGGCCGAGCAGGAGGACTCCTGAGCCCTGTGGAGCGTGGCTCGTGCCCCCTGTGGCACGAGCGAAACAAAGGGCAGGTCTTGCGGTCATCCAGCGTCCGGTACGGCCGCCTCCGTCCTCAGCGCGCCTATCAGGGTGGCCAGTTGGAGGTGGGCGCGGCGGTGGCCGATCGTGGCGACGCCGATGTGCCGGGCCGGTGCGGGGGGCCTGACCGGGACGGCGCGCAGGCCCGGTATCCGCGGTGCCAGCGCGATGGACGGGATCAGCGAGATGCCCATGCCCGCGGCGACGAGGGAGCGGGCGAAGAAGTAGTCGCTCGTCGTGCCGCGCACCTCGGGGTCGAACCCGGCCCGCACCGCGTAACGGCGCAGATACGCCTCGGTCTTGAGACAGCCGAGCACCCACGGCTCGCCCGCCAGTTCGGCGAGACCGAGTTCGTCACGGCCGGCCAGTCGATGCCCCTCGGGCAGCACGACATGCAGCGGGTCGTCCATCAGCGGCGTCCACTCCAGGGCGGGGCTCTGCCCCGGCTGTCCGGGCAGCGGCCCGTCGAAGTGGTAGGCGAGGGCGACGTCCACCGCGCCCTGACGGACCAGGGGAAGACTCTCCTCGGGCTCGAACTCCCGTACATGCAGCACGGTTTCGGGATGGGCCGCGGTCAGCTCGGCGAGGGCGCCGGGGAGCAGCAGCCTGCCGCCACTGGTGAACGTGGCGACGGTGAGCTGGACCCGGCCCGTGCGGAGCTCGGTCACCTGCTGCTGCGCGTGTTCCAGCTCGGCGGCGACCGACTCCGCCGCGCCGACCATGATCCGGCCTGCCGGTGTGAGGGTGACACCGCGCGTGCTCCGCGCGACGACCTGGGAGCCGAGACTCCGTTCCAGAGCGGCCACGTGCTGGGAGACCGCCGAGGGTGTGAGGCGCAGCGATGCCGCCGCCCGGTTGAAGCTGCCGTGTTCCGCCACCGCCCGCAGAACGCGCAGCCGCTGCACATCGATCAACAGTTTTCCTTCATACGGGGCCAGTAAGCCGGTACTTCTGCTGCGTACGGTACGTCTCCAGGATGGAGGGCATGCAAAGAATCTGCGTCATCGGCGGCAGTCGGTACTTCGGAAAGCTCCTGGTTCAGCGGCTGTTCGCGGCCGGGCACCAGGTCACGGTCATCAACCGCGGCTCGACCCCGCCGCCCGCCGGCGTCGAGCACCTCGTCGTCGACCGCGACGACGAGGCGGCCCTCACCGCCGCGCTCGGCACCCGTACGTACGACGTGGTGGTGGACCAGGTCTGCTACACCCCGGTCCAGGCCGCGATCGCCGTCCGCGCCTTCGGCGGCCGCACCCGGCGCTACGTCATGACCTCCACCATCGAGGTCTACGACCCGGCGACCGCCGCCCTGCCTGCCGTCGGCCCGGACACGCCGGTGGCGGAGGACCTCGTGGACCCGGCCGCCTGGCAGGTGAGTCCGGACCTGCCCTGGCACGACGCGACGTATCTGGAGAGCCACTACGCCGAGGGCAAACGACAGGCGGAGGCGGTCTTCACCCGGGACGCCCCCTTCGGGTTCGCCACCGTGCGCAGCGCCCACGTGCTCGGCGGCGGCGCCCAGGAGTTCACCGGACGTCTGGCGTACTACGTCGAACGCGTCGCCCGCGGAACGGAGATCGCCGTGCGCGCCGATGACCTGCCCACGGTCTTCATCCACTACGAGGAACTCGCCGCCCTCCTGTTGTGGGCCGCGACGGCCACCACCTTCACCGGCCCGCTCAACGCCTGCTCCGACGGCCTGCTCGACGCGCGCGCACTCGGCGCGGCCATCGCCGCACGGACCGGCCGGCCACCCGTGTTCCGCACGGTTCCCCCGGACACCCCGGCCGGCCCGTTCTCCGTCGACCGGCACTACGCCATGAGCAACGGCCGTGCCAAGGAACGGGGATTCGTCTTCTCCCGCACGGCCGACTGGCTGCCCGGAGCCGTCACCGAAGCACTCGCCGCATCCACCGACCCCGCCACCCGAGGATGAGTCCCGCCATGGACCACCGCACCATCGGAACGGTCGAGGTCAGCGCCGTCGGCCTGGGCGCCATGCCGCTCTCCATCGAGGGACGCCCGGACGAGTCGCAGGCCGTCGCCACCCTCCACGCCGCTCTCGACGCGGGCATCACGTTCATCGACACCGCCGACAGCTACCACTGGCACGCCGGCGAGAGCGGCCACAACGAACTCCTCATCGCCCGCGCCCTGCGGAGCCACGGCGGCGACACCTCCGGCGTCCTGGTCGCCACCAAGGGCGGCCGCGGCCGTCCCGGCGACGGAACCTGGACGGTCAACGGCACGCCCGACCACCTCAGGCGCGCCGCCGAGGCATCCGCACGGCGCCTGGGCGTCGAGTCGATCGGCCTGTACCAGCTCCACAAGCCGGACCCGGCCGTGCCGTGGGCCGACTCGGTCGGGGCGCTGAGCGACCTGATCGACGCCGGTACGATCCGCGCGGCCGGCATCTCCAACGTGACCACCGGCCAGATCCGCCAGGCGCACGCGATCCTCGGTGACCGGCTGGTCTCCGTACAGAACCGGTACTCTCCCGCGGTGCGCGACAGCGAGCCCGAGTTCCGTCTGTGCGAGCGGCTGGGCCTGGCGTTCCTGCCCTGGAGTCCGCTGGGAGGCATCTCCCGAAGTTCGCTCGACGGCCCGTCGGGACCGGTCTCCGCCGGCACCGCCTTCCACCACGTCGCGGCCGCGCACGGCGTCAGTCCGCAGCAGGTCGCCCTGGCCTGGCTGCTGGCCCGGTCCCCGGTCTCGGTCCCGGTGCCCGGATCCGGCCGCCCGGGATCGATCCGGGACTCGGCCCGCGCCGTGCACCTCACCTTGAGCGAGGCCGAGATGGCGCGGCTCGAGGATGCCCGTCCGTGAGCGCCCGCCCCCGCGGCAGAGGATTCCCGCAGGGCCGGGCGCTGGACGCGGCCGGAGGCCGGTCAGGTGGTGAAGCGGTGTCCCCCCGAACCGGCGGCGAAGACGGCGCACCCGTCCTCCATCCGCAGGAACTCCGCGCTGCCGTGCGAGACGTCCGCCGCGGCCGCGGCCGGAATCCAGACCTCGGCGGTCGTGTTGGCCGGCAGGGTCAGATCGAGCCGGAAACCGTCCGAGGTCTGCTTCCAGTGGGTGCCGACCGGTCCGTGGACGGAGACGAATCGCGCCTCGGCCTCGGTCACCCCGCCGCCGGGGCGCGGCCGCACAAGGATCTTCCGGAAGCCCGGCGCACCCGGGGCGATGCCCGCGATGTTCGCGTACATCCACTCACCCACCGAGCCGTACGCGTAGTGGTTGAAGGAGTTCATGCCCGCGTCCTGGAAGCTTCCGTCCGGCCGTATCGAGTCCCACCGCTCCCACATCGTGGTGGCACCACGGTCGATCTGGTAGCCCCAGCTGGGGAAGGTGCGCTGCATCAGCAGCCGGTACGCGACGTCCGTGTGCCCGGTCGCGGTCAGCACCGGCAGCAGCCGAGGGGTGCCGAGGAAGCCCGTCGACAGATGCCAGTCCTTGGCCCTGATGAGCTCGACGAGCCGGTCGGCGGCCGGCCCGCGCTCGCCGTCCGTCAGGAGATCCATGGACAGCGCCAGGACGTAGGCGGTCTGTGTGTCGCCCTTCACCCGGCCGTCCGCGGAGACATAGGCGGCACGGAAGGCGTCGCGGACACTGCCGGACAGGGAGGTGTACGGGGCCGGGTCCTTGCCGAGCACCTCCGCGGCCCGTGCGACCAGGCCCGCGCTGTACGCGAAGTACGCGGTGGCGATGACGTCCTTCGGCGTCTCGTCCTGGATGTTCAGCCAGTCGCCGTAGCCGGAAGCCGGCCGCAGGAAGCCGGTGCTGTTGCGCTCCAGATAGCCGAGCCACTTCACCATGGAGGGCCAGGACTGCTCCAGGACGCGCACATCCCCGTACGCCTGGTAGAGCGCCCACGGCACCGTGACCCCCGCGTCTCCCCAGCCGGCCGCGCCGCCGCCCATCGAGTCGAGCTGCGGCGCGACATCCGGGAAGGCGCCGTCGTCCGCCTGGCCGTCGCGCAGGTCGACCAGCCATTTGGAGAGGAAGCGCGCCGACTCCATGGTGTAGGCGGCGGTGGGGGCGAAGACGTTGATGTCACCGGTCCAGCCGAGCCGTTCATCGCGTGCGGGAGTGTCGGTGGGCACGGACAGGAAGTTGCCGCGCTGGCCCCAGGTGATGTTGTGGTGCAACTGGTTGAGCAGGGGCGAGTCGGTCGTGAAGTCCATGGTGAAGGGCGCCGATGTGTGGATGACGCGCCCGGTCACGGCCGAGGGCGGGGGAGTGCCGGGATAGCCGGTCACCTCCACGTAGCGGAAGCCGTGGAAGGTGAACCGCGGCTCGTACGTCTCCGTTCCGCCGCCCTTGAGTGTGTACGTGTCCGTGGCGCGGGCCCGTGCGCAGGTTGGCGGTGTAGATCGTGCCGTCGGGGTTGAGCACTTCGGCATGGCGCAGGCGCACGGTGGTTCCGGCGGCCCCCGACACGGTGAGGCGGACGGCGCCGACCATGTTCTGGCCGAGGTCGAAGACGAAGACGCCGGGCTCGGGCTCGGTCACCTTCCGGGTGCTGAGCTCGCGTTCCACGCGGGTGGGCCCGCCGGCCTCGGCGACGAGTCCGGCCGTGACCTCCGCGCCCTCGGCGGCCGGCAGCCACGCCGAGTCGTCGAACCCCGCACCGGTCCAGCCCTTGGTCTCCAGCCGGGCGTCGTACTCCTCGCCCATCAGCAGATCGGCGCCGGTGACGGGCCCGTTCACCACCCGCCAGTCGGTGCCGGACAGCACCCGGCCCGTCGTGCCGTCGGTGTAGGTGATCTCCAGCTGGGCCAGAAAGGCGGGCTCTCCGCCGTACTGGTGCGAGCCGAACCAGGCGATGTTGCCCGCGTACCAGCCGGGCGCGAGCGTCGCCCCGAACGCGTTGGCGCCGGACTTCAGCAGGGCCGTCACGTCGTACGTCTGATACTGGACACGCTTGCGGTAGTCGGTCCAGCCGGGTGCGAGCCGGTCCTCGCCGACCCGTTCGCCGTTGAGATACGCCTCGTACACGCCGAGCGCCGTCGAGTACAGGCGGGCCCGCGCGATCTTCTTGCGCGGGATGCGGAACTCGTGGCGGAGCTGCGTGGCGGGGGAGTGCGCGGGCATCACCTTGCCCCAGGGGCCCGCGCCCCACGGTGCGAGGACCGCGGCGGCGGACCACGAGCCGTCCGCGTACCCGGGAGTGCGCCAGTCGTCCGGCGGCTCCTCGGCGGTGGTCTTCCAGGTGGCATCGGTGGAGTACGTGCGCACACCGTCGGCGGTCGTCAGCTCCAGCAGGCCCAGCAGACCGGCCGGGCTCTCGGTGGCGTTGACGGCGGCGACGGCGATGACGACGGAACCGGCACCCGGGCCGAGTGATCCGGTGAGGTCGACGACGGCGGGGCGGCGCCAGCCCTCGGCCGGGCCGTCCGGTTCGGCACGGGAGACCTCGACGCCGTCGGCGTACGCGGTGTAGCCGTCGTCGGCCGTCATGACCAGACGTGCCCGCGTGACACCGGCCGGCACCTCGACCCGGCCGCGGAACCAGCGGGTGGCGGCGGGGGCGTTGCTCGCCGGGTCGCCCTCGGGGAACCAGATCCACGAGGCGCCGTCCAGCTTCGGGGCGCCGAGCGCCTCCGGCGCCCCGATCCAGCGCGCCGACCAGTCCGAGGCGCCGGTGAGACCGGTCTCCCACCACGACGGCACGCTCCACGCGGAGGCGGCGCCCGTGTCGTCCCAGACGCGCACCGACCAGTAGTAACGGGTGCGCGCCCTGAGGGCCGGGCCCGCGTACGGCACCAGGACCGACCGTTCGGACGCGATCTTGCCGCTGTCCCAGACGTCCGGCTCCGGGAGCCGCTGCGGCGCGGTGGCGACGCGCACCTGATAGGCGGTCTGTTCCCGGCCGGGCAGGTCCGCGGCGAGCGGCCAGCTCATTCTGGGCGCCGGGGTGTCGAGGCCGAGCGGATTGCGGACGTACTCGACGGTCGGTTCGGTCACGCGCAGCGAGCCGCCAGGACTTCTCCTCCCCTCGGCGGCTCCGGCGGCCGGAACTGCTCCGGCGGCGATGGCGGTCCCCAGCGGGGCGGCGATGGTGCCGAGCAGTCGTCTTCTGCTGATCACAGTGAGGGCTCCGTCACGACTCGACGATGAATCGTTTCAGGGTGTGAATCTAGGTAATTGCGACAGTCGCGTCAAGAGTTCGCGTCGACCTTCAGGGGGTTTGAAGATTTCCAAGTCCAACCATTGACTGCGTAGTTGACGCGGGTCTAGCTTCCCTGGGAATTGAATGAAACCTTTCAGATGTAATGGAACGAAACCTCGATGACCGATCGGTGTCAGCCATGAGAGAGCCCCCCGTCCTGGCCGCACAGGGCCTGAGCAAGTCCTTCGGCGCCGTACGCGCCCTCCAGGACGTCTCCCTGGAACTCCGTGCCGGTGAGGCCCACGCCCTCGCGGGTGAGAACGGCGCCGGAAAGTCCACCCTGATCAAGACGCTCGCCGGCGTCCACCGGCCCGACACCGGCACGCTGTTGCTCGACGGAGCCCCGGTCGTGTTCCACGGCCCGGCCGACGCGCGCGACGCGGGCATCGCGGTGATCTACCAGGAGCCGACGCTCTTCCCCGACCTGTCCGTCGCGGAGAACATCTTCATGGGCCGTCAGCCCCGCCGCTCCCTGCGCCGCGTCGACCACCGGGCCGTGCGCACCGAGGCGGCCGCACTCTTCGCCCGCCTCGGCGTGGACCTCGCCCCCGATCAGCCCGCCCGCGGCCTGTCCATCGCCGACCAGCAGATCGTGGAGATCGCCAAGGCGCTCTCGCTCGACGCCCGCGTCCTCATCATGGACGAGCCGACCGCCGCCCTCACCGGGAGCGAAGTGGCCCGCCTCTTCGGCGTCGTGCGCAACTTGCGCGAACAGGGCGCGGCGGTCCTCTTCATCTCCCACCGGATCGAGGAGATCTTCGCCCTCTGCGGACACGTCACCACCCTGCGGGACGGCGCCCTGGTCGCGAGCGAGCCCGTCGAAGACCTCACCGAGGACACTCTCGTACGCCGGATGGTCGGCCGGGACCTCGACGAGCTCTACCCCAAGCAGCCCGCGGAACCGGGCCCCGTGGCACTCAGCGTGCGCAGGCTGACCCGCGAAGGCGTCTTCACCGATGTCTCCTTCGAGGTGCGGCGCGGGGAGATCGTCGGCCTCGCGGGACTGGTCGGCGCGGGCCGCAGCGAGGTGGCCCGGGCGGTGTTCGGCGTGGACCGCTGGGACGGCGGCGAGGTCGAGATCGACGGCCGGCCGCTGGCCAAGGGCGCGCCCAGTCTGGCCATGGCCGCCGGACTCGCCCTCGTGCCCGAGGACCGGCGCGCCCAGGGCCTGGTGATGAACATGTCGATCGCGCGCAACATAGGGCTGACCGGACTGCGCACGACGGCGCGGGCCGGCCTGATGGACCGGGCGGCCGAGCGCGACCGCTCCCTGGACTGGGCGGTCAGACTCCAGGTCAAGTACGCCCGGATCGCCGACGCGGTCGGCACGCTCTCCGGTGGCAACCAGCAGAAGGTCGTCCTCGCCAAATGGCTGGCGACCGGCCCCAAGGTCCTCATCGTCGACGAACCGACCCGCGGGATCGACGTCGGCACCAAGGCGGAGGTGCACCGGCTGCTGTCCCGGCTCGCCGCCGACGGGGTGGCCGTCCTGATGATCTCCTCCGACCTGCCGGAGATCCTCGGTATGGCGGACCGGGTCCTCGTCATGCACGAGGGCCGCATCACCGCGGAGATCCCGCGCAGCCTGGCCACCGAGGAGTCCGTGATGACGGCAGCCACCGGGAGGGCGGCATGACGGTCACGGCACAGCCGCCGGCACCTGCCCTCGATCCCGGGAAGACGGGTGGCAGGCGCCTCGTCGACCTGGTCCTCAAGGTCCGCGAACTCGCCATCCTCCTCGTCTTCCTGGTGATGATCGGCATCACCCAGGCCCGCAACGGCGAGTTCCTCTCCGAACAGGGCATCAAGGACCTCCTGCTCAACGCCACCATCCTGGTCCTGGTCGCGGTGGGCCAGGCCGTCGTCGTCATCACACGGAACGTCGATCTGTCGGTCGGCTCGACGCTCGGCATCAGCGCCTTCGCCGCCGGCACCTATCTGCACGGCGGCGGCAGCCCGGTCATGGCGGTCGTCCTCGCCGTCGCACTGGGCATCGGCTGCGGACTGCTGAACGGGCTGCTCGTCAGCCTCGGCCAGGTCCCGGCGCTCGTCGTCACCCTCGGCACGCTGTACATCATCCGGGGCATCGACTCGATCTGGGTCGGCTCCCGCCAGATCACCGCGTCCGACCTGCCCGGCGGATTCGTCGACTTCGGTTCGGGCGGGCTGTCCGCCGTCCCGTACCTGGCACTGATCGCGCTCGCCGTCGTCGTCGCCACCGCCTTCTACCTGCGGCACTACCCGAGCGGGCGCGAGCTGTACGCGATGGGCTCCAGCCCGGAGGCCGCACGGCTCGCCGGAATCCCCGTACGCAGGCGGATCCTGGCCGCCTACACCGCGTGCGGAGCCCTCGCGGGCCTGTCCGGAGCCCTCTACCTCGCCCGCTTCGGCAACGTGGACAGCTCCACGGGCAGCGGCTACGAACTGACCGTCGTCAGCGCGGTGGTCGTCGGCGGCGTCGTCTTCACGGGCGGCTCCGGCAGCGTCTACGGCGCGGCCCTGGGCGCTCTGCTGCTCACCTCCATCAACAGCGTGCTGCCCGCCCTCGGGGTGAGTTCGGTCTGGGTCCTCGCCATCAACGGCGTGCTGCTCATCCTCGCCATCGCCGTCGACCGGATGGTCGCACTGCGCGTCGCCCGCGCCCTGAAGAAGAGGAACGCCCGCAATGGCTGACTCCCTCGGCACCTCACTCACCCGCGCCGTGCGCTGGGACACGGTCGTCGGCGCGATGCTCCTCGTACTCCTGCTGCTGTCCTTCGGCTTCGTCGACGGATTCGGGAACGCGCTCAACCTGTCGTTCCTGATCGGCAACACGCTGCCGATCGCACTCATCGCCCTGCCGATGACGCTGCTGGTGGTGGCCGGCGAGATCGACCTGTCCGTCGCCTCCACCGCAGGGCTCTCGGGCGCGGTGATGGGCGCGCTGTGGAACGCCGGACTGGCCATCGAGATGATCATCCCGCTGTGTCTGCTGATCGGCGTGGTCTGCGGTCTCGTCAACGGGCTGCTGGTGACCCGGCTCGGGCTGCCCTCCCTCGCCGTCACCATCGGAACCCTGGCCGCCTACCGGGGCATCGCCCAGATCGTGCTCGGCTCCGACGCCGTCACCGATTTCCCCACGCAGTACCTGGACTTCGCCACGGGCCGCATCGGCGACACCTTCGTGCCGTACGCGCTCCTGCCCTTCCTGGTCCTGCTCGCACTAGCCGTCGTCGCCCTGCACGCGACGCCCTTCGGCCGCTCCCTGTTCGCCGTCGGCGCCAACGAGGAGGCCGCCCGGTTCGCCGGGGTCCGCGTCAAGCGCCACAAGCTGTGGCTGTTCGCCGCCACCGGCCTGCTCGCCTCGCTCACCGGCGTCTTCTGGGCGCTGCACTACGCCAGCGCCCGCTACGACAACGCCACCGGACTCGAACTCTCGGTCGTCGCGGCCGTACTGCTCGGCGGCATCGACTTCGACGGCGGCAGGGGCACGCTCGGCGGCGCCGTCGCCGGAGTCGTCCTGCTCGGTGCCCTGCAGAACGTGATGAGTCTGCTCAACGTCTCCGCACAGTCCCAGATCGTCGTCACCGGCGTGCTGCTCGTGGTCTCCGTGCTCGGCCCGCGCGTGGCCCGGCAACTGGCCACCGCCCACGCCGGCCGCAGAGCGCCGACGCCTCCCGCCCCGTGACGCACCGTCATGCACTGCAACGCACCCGTACCTTCCGAAAGGGACCGATGATGTTCTCTCCCGCCCTCCGCCGTGCCTGCGCGGTGCTGGCCGTCACCACTTCGCTCGCCCTCGGCGCCACCGCCTGCGGCGGCACCACCAAGAGCGACGCCAAGAAGGACTCCGGTGCCAAGGCCTCGGACGCCAAGGCCGATCCGAACGCGGCCACCAAGAAGGGCCTCACCGTCGGCTTCCTGCCCAAGCAGGTCAACAACCCGTACTTCACCATCGCCGACAAGGGCGGCGAGGCGGCGCTGAAGACCCTCGGCTCGAAGTACAAGGAGACCGGCCCCAACAGCGGCACCGACACAGCGGGCCAGGTGAGCTACGTCAACACGCTCACACAGCAGCAGGTCGACGCGATCGCCGTGTCCGCACAGGACCCTGGGGCCCTGTGCACCGCGCTCAAGCAGGCCATGAAGAACGGCATCAAGGTCGTCACCTACGACTCCGACACCAACCCCGAGTGCCGGGACGCGTTCGTCTCCCAGGCGAGCGCCGAGGCCCTCGGCCGCACCCAGGTACAACTGCTGGGCAAGCAGCTCGGATACAAGGGCGAGATCGCGATCCTGTCCGCCGGGCAGACGGCCACGAACCAGAACACCTGGATCGACTTCATGAAGGACGAGCTGAAGAAGCCCGCGTACAAGAACATGAAGCTGGTCAAGACGGCCTACGGCAACGACGACGCGCAGCAGTCCTTCCAGCAGACGCAGGGCCTGCTCCAGCAGTACCCGAAGCTCGCCGGTGTCATCTCCCCGACCACCGTCGGCATCAAGGCGGCCGCCCAGTACCTGTCCGGATCCAAGTACAAGGGCAAGGTGAAGCTCACCGGCCTCGGTACTCCGAACGACATGCGGCAGTACGTGAAGAACGGCACCGTCGACGCCTTCGAGCTGTGGGACCCGGCGAAGCTCGGATCCCTTGCCGCCCACACCGCCGTCGCACTGTCCTCGGGCCGGATCACTGGCGCGAAGGGTGAGACGTTCGACGCGGGCGACCTGGGGAAGTTCACCATCGGGGACAAGGGCGTCATCGACCTCGGCGAGCCCACGGTCTTCGACAAGGCGAACATCGACCAGTTCTCGTTCTGAGCGGGACGGCTTTCCGAGGAAGGGGGTGGGCGGGTCCGCGAGGTGACATGGCTCGCGGACCCACCCTCCCCGCAGGTGGTGAGGGCACCGTGGAGTGGATGACGCAGATGATCGTCTCTCCAGGACGGAGCCTAGGATGGGCCCATGCCCCAGATGACGTCGCGGGTGGAGCTGCACCCGCTCACCCTGGCCGACCAGGCCGAGTTCTGCTCGCTCGTACGAGCCAGCGCCGAGCTCCATACCCCGTGGATGCAACTGCCCGGGACCGAGGAGCAGTTCCGGAGCTGGATGGAGCGATTCGGCGACGGCACCAACGAGGGGCTCCTGATCCGCGTCCGGGAGACCGGTGAAGCCGCCGGCATGGTCAACATCAACTCGATCATTCGCGGCCGCTACCAGGGCGCGTCCCTCGGCTATGCGGCCTTCGCCCCGTCCGCGGGACGCGGGTACATGGCCGAGGGGCTCACCGCCACCCTGGAGTACGCCTTCGACGACCTTCGCCTCCACCGGCTGGAGGCCAACATCCAGCCCGCGAACAAGGCGTCGTTGGCCGTGGTGCGGCGGCTGGGCTTCCGGTACGAAGGCCTGTCGCCCTCGTACCTCTACATCGACGGGGCCTGGCGCGACCACGAACGATGGTCCATCACCGCGCCGTCCCCCTGGAAGCCCGACCCTTCCCTTCCCGAGGTCTAAGGGCTGTCCCGCCTGTACGGGGGGACAGGCCGACGCCCGCGTTCTCGTGGTTTCCGCCATGCCTGAGGGGCTGCCAGGCCGGGAGAGACTGCTGGCCAAGGGGCCGCGACCGCCCGAACCCGGCCTGTCGCGCCCACGGCTCGGTGGAAGTACGGGGAGGACGACACGATGAGCGCCCGGCAGCAGTACGACGAGATAGGCGAGGCGTACGAGGGATTCAAGGCCCTGCCTCTGGAGCAGTACGCAGTGGTGCCCAGCTTCCTGGCGATGGTGGGCGACGTGAGCGGGAAGTCCGTCCTCGACCTGGCCTCCGGCACCGGCTTCTACAGCCGTGAGTTCGGGCGGCGCGGCGCCACGGACGTGCTCGGCATCGACATCTCGGGTGAAATGGTGGCGGTGGCACAGCAGTTGGAGGCCGCCGATCCGCTGGGTGTGCGTTACGAGGTGGGCGACGTATCCGAACTGCGCGCCTTCGAGCAGCGCTTCGATGTCGGCCTGGCGGTTCAACTGCTCAGCTACGCGCCCGACATCGCCACCACGGAGCGGATGTGCCGCAACGTGCACCGGAGCCTGCGGCCCGGTGGCGAGCTCTTCGTGCTCAACCAGTCACCCGACTTCCGCTTCGACGGGCCGTCCCCGGACAAGTACGGCTTCCGCAGCGAGCTCACCGGCGAGGAGGTCGAGACCGGACCGCAGGTCCGCATCACGGCGCTGCTCGACCCGCCCGTGTCGTTCGTCGCCAACCGCCCCCGGCGCGAGGTCTACGAGACGTGCCTGAAAGCGGCAGGATTCAGCGAGGTGACCTGGGTCCCCGTCGAGGTGTCCGAGGCCGGCGTGCGCGCGTTCGGCGCGGACCACTGGGCGGACCTCCACGCCAACCCTCCGCTGGAGATGCTGCGCTGCCGAGCCTGACGACCCGGCAGCCTCTATGGCGTAGTGCCCCTGTGCGGGGGTGGCGCGGACTCGCGGCCGCTCCCGCCGGGGTCGGAGGCCGTCGCGGCACCACTCGTGGCGTCGCACTGTGCGGAGGTGGCCGCATATGTTCTGTCGCCGTGCGCATCGGTGATGTCGATGATCACGCCCCTCCACTCCTCGGCGGGTTCCTCCGGTACCTCACCCGTCTGATACACGGCCTCCGCCAGCAGGTCCTCGGTCACCCGGACGCCAGTGAGGCGCTCGGTCAGTGCGAACACCGCCGCCTTCCCGTCCACGCCGGGGTCCTGATCCCCCGTGGGGTTGAGCCCGACTTCGCGCATCACAGCGGTCAGCTCGTCCGGAGTGCTGCCGGACCGGTACGCCGCCGATTCGAAGGTGGTCCGCAGCTCCCCGTCCTCGTACCAGTGGAAGAAGTGCATGGGCTTCCCCCCGTTGCTCGAATGCGACACCGCTCGCGTCCCGGCGGAGAGGGCCTCCATGATGGCGGGCCGTGTCCCCAGGTCGCCGCCGAACTCCAGGGCGAGGGTCCAGTCCCCGCATTCACCGGGCACCGTGAACGCCCCCGCGACGAAGGACTCGGGCCAGGTCTCGTGCCCGAACAACACCTCCGTGTGTTCCTCGATCAGTGCGGCAAGCCCCGAGACCGCATCGCGTGGCACCGCCCCCGCCCTGCGCAGCACTTCCGTCGGCGGCACGCCCCGCACCAGCGTCAGCGTGTATCCGAACTCAAGGGCATACGTGAACAGCGACGACGAGGAACGTATCCAGCCGTAGTCGGCTGCGGTGGACGGGCTCATGCGGCGCATCCTGTCAGGGCGCACTGACAGCCCGGTGCGCTGGCCGGAGCCGCTCCGGGGACGGGCGGAGCCCGTTGCCCCCCGATCGGCCCAAGGCGTCGAGGTAGGCGGAGAGCTGACCGGCGGCGGACAGCATGGCCAGTCCTCGGGACGTCAGGTCGCGCCGCCACGGCTCCAGAGTCCTGGCGAGCGCGTCGAGGCTGCCGACATCGCGGAGTTCCCGGAGGACGGTGGCGATGGTGCCCAGGGAGCGGCCTCCCCGGCGCAGCAGGTGCGCGAGCTCGGCGTCGCGTACGTCCTGCGCGACGTACCGGCGGTGACCGGTGCGCGGGTCACGTCGGGGGGCGAGGACTCCGGTGCGTTCCCAGGTGCGCAGGGTGGCCGGGGCGAGCGCGAGATGCCGGGCGACTTCGCCGATGCTGAACGGTTCCCGGGCGTCGTCGGCCGTCGCGCGGGTGCCGACGGCTCCGAGATGGGAGAGCGCCGATTCGACCGTGCGCAGCGTGGCGCGGTCGCGAGCCAGGAGCGCGTGTCCGTCGTCGACGTACTCCAGAGCTTCGTCGAGTCGTCCGGCGGTGGCGGCGTGCATGATGCGTCGGCTCGTCGAGGAACCGAAGGCGGGGACGAGTGCCACGTACGCAGCGAGGCCGGCGGCATGGGCGGCGGTGTAGTTCCGGTAGCCCGTCGGGCCGCGGCCGGCCGGCGGGATGATGCCGGCGTTCTCGTAGTTGCGGACCGTCTGCGTGGAGAGGTCGTGCCGACGGGCCAGGTCCACGGGTCGCACATGACCTCCGTTTGAGGGTTGCGGCGTGGAGTGGCGGAGAATTCCGGACAGAGTCTCCACCGGGCGTTCAAGGATACGATTCAGACTCATGGCACAGAGCAGGTACACCGTGTCCGGGGACTTCGACCTGACGACGGACGAGCTGCGCGTCGTGGCGCGCTACGTGGTTCAGCACGCGGAGGACGTCCTGCCGGTCTTCGAGCACGCCGTTCCGGATGATCAGCGCCCCCGCGCGGCGATCGACGCGGCCCGGGAATTCATCCACGGGGCCGGCAGGACGAAACTGCAGCGCGTCGCTTCCGCCGATGCCCATCGAGCCGCCAGGTCTGCGCCCTCCGAAGCCGCGCGACTGGCCGCACGCTCTGCGGGTGACGCCGCGTCGGCTGCGTACCTGCATCCCATAGCCCAGGCCGGCCAGGTCGGCCACATCCTCCGGGCGTGCGCGAGTGCTGCGCGCATCGGGGAGATGGAAGCGGGTGGGGATCCCGCGATCGCGGATGCCCTGTTGGAACGGTCACTTCGGCGTGCGACACCCGTGCTCGTCGATGTGCTCCGCCGATATCCGCCGGTGACAGGCGGCAGCAGCCGTGTCGCCCAGCTGATGAGCACCCTGGACCAATCCCTGCGCCGGACGGCCGGCAGGCCGACCGGCCGCCAAGGCGCGTCGTGATCCTCCCGAAGATCCGCGATCCCCGCTTCGTGACGATCCGCCGTGGCGGAACGCTCACGGATGCGGATCACCGACTCCTCGCCCTGTGGGCCGCCACCTGTGCTGAGCACGTCCTCGGCCTCTTCGAGTCCGTCCGCCCCATGGACCCGCGACCGCGCCGGGCGATCGAGCATGCCCGGGCCTGGACGCGCGGCGAGGTCGGGATGATGCGGGCTCGCGCGGCGGGCGGTCATGCGATGGGGGCGGCGCGCGACCTGAGCGGGGCGGCACGGCACGCCGCGTACGCCGCCGGCCAGGCCGGGGCCGTCGCCCACGTCGCCGCGCACGAACTCGGCGCGGCCGCCTACGCGATCAAGGCCGCGCGGGCGGCGGTACCGGAGGGCGAGAGCGAGACCGCGCGACGGGCCGAGTGCGAGTGGCAGCGCCGGCAGCTCCCGGATGCGATCCGCGAGCTGGTCCTCGACGATCAGCGGCTGCGCAACGACATCTGCTGGTCGGTGTTCGACCGTCACTAGTGAACGCGTTCAGTAACGAGCGTAGGGTGGCGGCGAATTGCCTGCGAGTGCATCAGGCGCGGTGTGCGCGGGGCGGAGTCGGGGGCGTGATGGCGCAGGTGGTGGACGGGCGCGCAACCGACCGGGTGGGGGCGGCGCCGTCGTCCGTGTCGATGGCTGTGCTGTGCGTGGTCATGCCCGCACTGACACCGGCGCTGTCGTGGACCGGACTGATCGGCGGTGCCTCCCCGGGAGGGCTACTGCTTCCCTTCGCGCTGGTGATCGGACTGCCTCTGCTCGTCGGCGCGAGCGCCCTGCTGACCGCCGTGTACATCCTGCCGACGGTGGCCCTGGGGCATTGGCTCGGGCGGCTCGCCGGCCACGGGAGGAAGTGGTGGTACGCGCTCGCGGGCACAGCGGTGGGGCTGCTGCCCGTGGTCGGGCTGCCCGCGGTGGCCCGGATGTCGCAGAGCGGGATTCATGAGTGGGGACGACTGGCCGCGGACGGGTTGCTGGTCGCCGCTGCCCTGTGGCTCGCTTCGGCGCCGGCATCCATCGCCGTCCACGTGACCGTGCTGCGCGAGGAAGCAGGGCGTCCGGTCCGGCCGGTGGGCGGCATCCTCCTCTGGGGGACCCTTGGGCTGACCGTCGAGGGCACCGCGTGGGTGATGTGCCTCTGACCGTCCGCCGGAGCCGAGCCCGAGTTGCTCTCCACCCTCCGGGCGCGGCCGACGGCTGGCTGCCCCTACGCCGTCTCTGCCGTTTCGTCGTCGATGCGGATGCCCAAGTGGCCGGCCACCGCCGTGAGAGCCGGTCCCAGGGGGAGTGCGATGCGGGTGGCGGCGAGTCGGTCGCCCCGTGTCGGGTCCCGGTTGATGATCAGTACCGGCGTCCCGGCCTGGGCCGCCTGACGGACGAACCGTAGCCCGGACATCACCGTCAGCGACGACCCCAGGACCAGGACCGTGGCGGCGCCCCGCACGAGTGCGCGGCAGTGCTCGACCCGTGGGAGTGGCACGGATTCGCCGAAGAACACGACGTCCGGTTTGAGGATGCCGCCGCAGACCGTGCAGGGCACGACGTGGAAGTCTCCGACCTGCTCGTCGGTGAGGTCGGCGTCGCCGTCCGGGTTGATGCCGGAGGCCACCGGTGCGAAGTCGGGATTGGCCTCCTCCAGGCGCCGGGCCAGTTCGCGGCGCCGGCTGGAGTCGCCGCACGTGAGACAGACGACCCGGTCCAGACTCCCGTGGAGTTCCACGACGTCCTCTCCGCCGCCCGCCTGGTGCAGTCCGTCGACGTTCTGCGTGATCACGCCCGACAGCAGGCCGTGCCGCTCGAACGCGGCCACGGCCCGGTGCCCGGCGTTGGGGCGGGCGCGGCCGAAGGTGCGCCAGCCGAGGTGGCTGCGCGCCCAGTACCGGCGACGGGCCTGGGCACTGGCGGTGAAGTCCTGGTACGTCATCGGAGTGTGCCGGCTCAGGCTCCCGCCCTCGCCCCGGTAGTCGGGGATGCCCGATTCCGTGGAGATGCCCGCCCCGCTGAGCACCAGCACACCGCCGGCACTCAGCGCTTCGGCGACCGGTTCCGGATCCGTGGTGGCGGGGGGCAGGTCTTCGGTGGGGGACCAGCTCAGGGTGGGGCGCATGCGCATGAGCCCCAGGGTACGGAACGGGCGGGCGCACCGGCGATCGCCTCAGGCGGCGAAGGTGTCGACCGCCACGGCGATGTCGTCCCCGGTCAGGGGCTGCTGCATGTCGCTGAGCAGCCGCGCCAAGGCGGGCAGGGCGGTCTCCTGGCCGGCGAGGGCCACACTCACGTAGTCCCGGTCCGGGACCAGGACCATGGCGGCCCGATAGCCGGGCAGGCGTCCGTTGAGATACATCTGGCCGGACGGCCCCAGGGCCCAGCCGAGCCCGTAGGCCATGGGGTCGTCGGACCGGGTGCGCGGACGGCGGATCTCCTCCAGGAGGGCCCGGTCGGCGAGCAGGCCCTCGCCGAGGGCCAGCAGCTCCGCCACCGATGACCACAGGCCCCCGCTGGGGCGACGGGTGCGCGGATAGCCGAGCAGCGGGAGTTCGGCCGTGCCGTCCCACCCGGTGACGTACGCGGCCGGGGCCTCGAAGCCCGTGCGTTCCAGGCCCCAGGGCCCGAGGAGGTTCTTCTCCAGCGCGTCCTCGAACGTCGTGCCGCTCAGGGCCGCGAGAACCGCGCCGACCAGGAAGTAGTTGCCGTTGTAGTAGGACCACCGCTCGCCGGGCTTCCGCTCGTTGCCGGCGCGGACCACGAGCCGGCCGGCCTCCATGAGCGCGCTGTCCCCCTCGCCCAGTGCCTGGACGGCTGCGGCGTCCACCGATTCGTGGAGTCCGGACACCTGCCCGAGTATCTGCTCGATGGTGAGGGCTTCGTCGGCCCGCCAGTCCGGTTCGAGGCCGGGAAGCAGTTCCATGACAGGTGTGTCCAACGGGATGCCCCGGTCCCGCAGCATGCGGACCAGGGCCGTGGAGGTGAAGGCCTTCGTCAGGGACGCGATGCGGAAGTGCGAATCCGGCGTCACCGCGAGCGCCCCATGCACGGCTGTCGCGCGTGTGCCCGCCATTGACGAACCCGCTGCCACCGCCGGGACATCGCGAAGGTTCGGCTGTTCTTCCATCAGCTTCTCAAGATTCACAGGGGGCATGCTAGTGACGGCGTTCCTGGCTCTCGGACACCGCCGTACCGGCGCCGGGCGCAGACCGCGCGCGGGGGAGTGCGCAGGAGCCACCGCCCCCCGCGTGGGCCCCGCCCGCGGTCTGCGCTCCTACCTCTGCCCGCTGCTCACGCCCGGCGCAGTGCGGAGCGGCCCGCGAAGCGTGCCGAGTCGCCCAGCTCCTCCTCGATCCGGATCAGCTGGTTGTACTTGGCCGTGCGGTCGGAGCGGGAGAGCGAACCGGTCTTGATCTGACCGCAGCCGGTCGCCACCGCCAGGTCCGCGATGGTGGTGTCCTCCGTCTCGCCCGAACGGTGGGACATGACAGCCGTCCAGCCCGCCTCGTGGGCCGTGGTCACAGCGGTCAGCGCCTCGGTCAGGGTTCCGATCTGATTGACCTTGACCAGGACCGAGTTGCCCACGCCGGTGCGGATGCCTTCCCGCAGCAGTGTCTCGTTGGTGCAGAACACGTCGTCGCCGACGAGCTGGCAGCGGTCGCCGACGCGGGCGGTCAGCTCGCGCCAGCCGTCGTGGTCGTTCTCCGCCATCGGGTCCTCGATGGAGACGACCGGGTAGGCGTCGACGAGCTTGGCCAGGTAGTCGGCGTTCTCGGACGGGTTGCGGCGCACTCCCTCGCCCGCGTAGTCGTACACCCCGTCGCGGAAGAACTCCGACGACGCCGGGTCCATCATCAGGGCGATGTCCGTTCCCGGGCGGTAGCCGGTGCGCTCGATGGCCGTCATCACGAAGTCGAGCGCCTCCTCGGCCGTCCGCAGCGCGGGTGCGAAGCCGCCCTCGTCGCCGACGCCCGTCGAGTGCCCGGCGGCCAGCAGATCGCGGCGCAGGGTGTGGAAGACCTCACTGCCCATGCGGACGGCCTCGGCGAACGTCTCCGCACCCACGGGCGCGATCATGAACTCCTGGAAGTCGAGCGGATTGTCGGCGTGGGCGCCGCCGTTGACGATGTTCATCATCGGGAGCGGCAGGAGGTGGGCGTCGGCCCCGCCGAGGTAGCGGTAGAGGGGCAGGCGGTGAGCCGCCGCGGCGGCCTTGGCGGTGGCGAGGGAGACGCCGAGGATCGCGTTCGCACCGAGCCGGGACTTCGTGGCCGTGCCGTCGAGGGCCACCAGCGCGGCGTCGAGCCCCGCCTGGTCCGCCGCGTGCCGGCCGCGCACGGACGCGGCGATCTCTCCGTTGACGTGGGCCACCGCGCGGTCGACACCCTTGCCGTGCCAGCGCGCGGAGTCGCCGTCGCGCAGTTCCACCGCCTCCCGGGCGCCGGTGGAGGCGCCGGAGGGAACGGCCGCGCGCCCCAGGGACCCGTCCGTCAGGACGACATCGACCTCCACCGTGGGGTTGCCCCGGCTGTCGATGATCCGGCGGGCGGTGACGGTCTCGATGGTGGCGTCGACGGTTCCGGTCGGCTGAGCGGACATGGGAGTCCCTTCCCGTTGTCGTGTGTCGGGGCCCTGGCTGCGACAGCGCTGGCGCTGAGCCCGACAACCCGAAACCATACAGCAATGCTGCTCAGTTTTGCTGTTCAGTTATGCTGTACAGCATGGCTGTACAGGTCAGGTGCGCAGCGTTGCTGACCAGCGGGGTAAAGTGCCCTATGCCCACCTCGGAAGCCGCTGCCATCGCCGCCGAACTGCGCACCGCGATGAGCAAGCTCACCCGACGCGTCAAGCACGAGGACCGCATCCCGCTGGGCCAGGTCGCCGTCCTCGGCGCACTTGACCGCGACGGTGCCATGACCACCAGCGACCTCGCAGCCGACCAGCGGGTGCGCCCCCAGTCGATGGCCCGGGCGGTGGGGCTGCTCATCGAACAGAGCCTGATCACGCGCCGTGCGCACCCCACGGACGGCCGAAAGTCGCTGGTCGAGCTCTCGGACGCGGGTAGGGCCGCGCTCGAGGCGGAGCGCGGCCGCAGGGCCGGTTGGCTCGCGCAGGCCATCGAGGCCGAACTCACCGATGAGGAGCGGACGTTGCTGGCACGGAGCGCCGCTCTGCTGGACCGGCTCGCCACCCGCTAGCCGGCCGGTCCGCGACGGGGGTCAGTCCTGCCAGGTGGCGCGGATGGCCGCCGTGGCGAAACCGGGCCCGTACGCGACGGTGACGCCGGCCGCGCCCGCGGGAGGCGGGGTGGTGTGGGTGCGCTCCAGTATCCGGAGGACGGAGACGCCGCCGAGATTGCCCTCTTCGGCGAGGGTGCTGGTGGAGTGCCGGGTGTCGTGCGCGTCGAGGCCCAGCGCGGTGGCGGTGTCGGTGATGATGCGCGCGCTGCCCGGGTGGATGACGCCGAAGTCGACGACACGCCGGCCGAGCCAGTCCAGGAGGTGGGGGAGGACGTCGTCCGCCGCGGTCAGCGCTTCCTTCGTGGAGTCGAAGTGGAAGCCGGTCGCGTCGGCCCGCCCGTTGTAGCGGGTGAGGCTGTGGGGGAGGACGTGCTCGTACGTGTCGGCGGGGGAGTCGACGGCCAGGCCGGGGCCCAGAGGGGTGCTGGTGACGAGGGTCGCTGCCGCGCTGTCCCCGAAGAGGGCCTTGTAGATCATGTGCTCCACGGCGTCGTCCTGGTGGTTGTACACGGCGGAGATGACCTCGGCGGCGACGACGAGGACGCGGATGCCGGGCCGCGCGGTGACCATGTCGACGGCCCGGATCAGGGCCTGGGTGCCACCGGCGCAGGCGAGCGTCGTCAGCGCAATGCGGCGGACGCCGGGTCTCAGGCCGAGGCGGTCGATGAGGTGGATGTCGAGGTTGGGGACGGCCCAGCCGGTGGAGTGCGTGGTGATGACCGCGTCCACGTCGTCCGGGGTGAGGTGATGGCGGGTCAGGGTGGTGCGGGCCGCCTGTACCGCCATGTCGACGGCGTCACCGAACGCGGCGGCGGCCCGGGCGTCGATGCCCGCGGTCCCGGACACGGTCGGGGCGTCGAGGGGGCGGGTGAAGTACCTGGTGTTCACACCGGTGTTGTTGACGATGCGGAGGATCGCGCCCAGGCGGGGATGGCCGGGGTGGTGGGCGCGGATGTCGTCGGCGATCTCCCCTGTGGTGACCTTGTGGGCGGGGAAAACAGTGCTGGGGCGGGCTATGTAGGCGGGCACGACATCCTCCGGCGGACAGGGTGCGGCGGCATGTGGGGGGTGACCACAACCTAAGGCACTCGAGCCGGGTATTGCCCCTGATCAGAGCAGCTTCGGGAACAGAACGTGCAGTCCGTGCCCCGGCGGGTTCCGTGGAGGGTCCGCCGCGGTTCCGTTGCGCCCCTTCTGGGTTCCGCCGGGTTACGGGGCGTGGAGTACGGGTACGCGGGAGTGCGCCCGACGGGCCCCGGGGTGGAACACGAGGACGATCAGGCGGGCGCCGGGCGCGGTCATGGGCTGCGCGGCGCACATCGTCACCCAGCCGGGGCCGTCGGAGGCGTGCAGGAGCGGGCGTTCGTCACCGTCGGGGTGGATATGGGCACCGCCGCTCTCCCAGATCGGTGCGCACGCGGGATCGACGGCGACCTCCTTCTCGATCCGGCGGAGCACTTCGTCGTCGGGCCGGGTGGCGAGCGCGGCCCGCAACTGGGGGAGTACGAGGGGCGCCCAGGCGGTCGCCCAGTCGGTGAGGGTGCTCCTTCCATCGGGGTCGAGGAGCATCCACCGCATGGTGTTCGCCGGGACCCGCCCGTTGGGGAAGAGGCGGGTGAACGGGGCGTTGTACGCGATCAGTTCCCACGAGGCGTCCGTCACGTAGGCCATGTGCGTCATGCCGTCGACGGCCTCCTGCCACACCCCGGGGACCTCCTTGCCGGAGCGGGGGGTGAGAGGGGAGGGCGGGTCGCCGATTCCCGCGTACCGGCACAGGGATACCCACTCCTGCTCGTTCAGCGCGAAGAGGACAGCGATGTCGCGCAGCAGGTCGACGGGCGGGTTCGGGTACGAGCCGGACTCGAGCCGCCGGTATGTGCCGAGGGTGCGGTGGCACAGCTGATCGACCTGGTGCTGGGACAGACCGGGGGCGCGCCGGCCTTGTCTCGCGGGACGCTGGAAGCCGTGGCCGGTCGGATCGATCAGGGCGCGGCGTTCCGTGAGGAGATCGCGCAGAGCCTTCTTGTTCATTCGTTGAAACCCCCCGGGTGTGAGACGTCGCGTGCGGCACGCAGCCTATTTATGTTCATGGGGCTTAGCGATAAAAACCGGCCGAAGATATCCATCTGTTGACCCGTCATGCTGGGCAGGTGCGAGACGCTGGCCTGCAGTCCTGCCGGACCGTGATCACAGTGCTGCATGTGCGGGATTCCATGACAAATCGCTACATGGCGTGTGCGGTGCGGTCGTTTGGCTGGAATTCCGTGGCCCGTTCAGAACGGTGACGGGAAGGGTTTGACCAGCAGACGGTATTCCACCCCGACGGGGTGGGCTTCACCGCACGTCTGCTGCTCCAACCCTTTCCGCCGCCCACTCCGATCCACGTATCGGGCGGGACGGGCTATGGGTGCGACCGGGGTCCCCTCGTCGGTCGCACCCATTCGCATGCCTGCCCTTGCCCCGTCGCAACGCCGCATCCGCTGGGCCTGGTTCGCCGGCCGGCCGGCACACGGAGCCCCGTACATGCAGATGCTGTGCAAGTGGGTCTGGTGGCAGCCCGTACCCCTGGCCGGGCGGCTGCCAGGTGTCCATCGAAGGCCCGGAGCCCACCGGCCCGCCGGGAGCGGGACGTACGTGATGACCGCCGCGGCGGGAGGGGAGCCGGTCCCGGCGCTCGCACGCCACCGATGGTGGAACAGGTGTCCGTGAAGCGTCGTCCCGGTGGCGTTGCCGGCCCGGGCCGGCGACCCGCCGGTCAGGACCCGATGTTCTCCAGGTCCTCCAGCAGGCTCGGGTGCTTCGGCTGCCAGCCGAGGGTCTGGCGGGTGTGGGCGCTGGACGAGGGCTGGTCGTTCGCGAAGACCGGGCCCAGCGGGCCGTACGTCTCCTCCGGCACCGACTCCACCGGCACACCCAGACGGCGGCCGATGACCGCGGCGATGTCCCGTACGGCGTCGCCCTCGTCGGCCACGGCATGCCAGGACGTACCGGCCGGCGCGGCCTCCAGGGCGAGGCGGAAGAGGACGGCCGCGTCGAGCGCGTGCACGGCCGGCCAGCGCTGGGTGCCGTCGCCCGGGTAGCCGGACACTCCGCTCTGGCGCGCGATGCCGGTCAGCATTCCGGCGAAACCGCCCGCGCCTTCGTTGTGCACCGTGCGCGGCAGCCGCACGGCCGCGGTCCGGACCCCGCGCGAGGCCAGGTCCAGGGCCGCCGTGACCGCGACGCCGCGGCCACCGACCGGGCCGTCGGTCGGCACCGGGTCGGTCTCGGTGGAGGCGCGGCCCGGCGCGGCGGGGGTTCCGGAGACGGTGACGAACGGGCGGTCGCTGCCGACCAGCGTCTCGCCGAGCGCGGCGATGGCGGCGCTCTCCTCGGAGACGGCCCGCGCGAGTGCTTCTGGGCTGCTGAAGTCGTTGCTGAACGCCAGGTGGATCACCCCGTCGGCCTGGGCGGCGCCTGCGCGCAGGACGTCCAGGTCGGTGAGGGAGCCCCGTAGCGGTTCGGCGCCGGCCGCCTCGACGGCCTGCGCGGAGGCGTCGGAGCGGGCGAGGGCGAGGACGGTGTGGCCGTTGCCGAGCAGTTCGGCGACGACGGTGGAGCCGATCAGACCGGTGCCACCGGTGACGAAGACGCGCATGGAACTCTCCCGCGGGTGATGAGGCTGGGGGGCCGACCGTGATGGGACCCTTGTCCCATCACTCTAACAGGGTGATGGGACAGGAGTCCCATCACATAGAATGAGACTCATGAGCCGATGGGAACCAGGAGCGCGCGAACGCCTCGTCGTGGCGGCGGTCGACCTGTTCAGCGAGCAGGGGTACGACGCCACGACGGTCGCGCAGATAGCCGAGCGCGCCGGGGTCACCAGGAGCACCTTCTTCCGGTACTTCCCCGACAAGCGGGAACTGCTGGTGGCGGGGCAGGAGACGCTGAGCCGGCTGCTGACCGAGGGCATCCACGAGGCCCCCGCCGACGACGCCCCGCTCGCCGCGGTCGCCGCCGGTCTCGAACGTGCATCGAGCACGATGGGCCCCATCAACCGGGAGCTCGCGCCGCGCCTCAAGGCGGCCGTCGCCGCCAGCACCGAGCTTCAGGAACGTGACGCACTCAAGAGCGTGAGCCTCGCGGCCGCGATGACGACCGCCCTGGTCGCCCGCGGAGTGCCCGACCCGACCGCCGCTCTCGCGGGCGAGCTCGGCGTGCTCGCCTTCAAGCGCGGGTACGCCCAGTGGTCCGAGGCCGACCCCGAGGCCAAGGAGGACCTCGCCGGCTACGTGCTGGCGGCCCTCGCCGAGCTGCGGAAGGCGAGCGCCTCGCTGGGCTGACGGCCGGCGACCGGGTTCGCCCGCGACGGGAGCCCGGCCGGGCCGGTCAGGACGGGGCGCGCCCCGGGTGGCTGCGGTGAGCGTCGGGAACGGTGAAGGCCGCCCGGAGCCCGCCGGCGGGGCTCGCGCCGAGGTGAAGTGAGCCGTCGTGGAGGTGCGCCTGCTGTTCCACGAGGGCCAGACCGAGTCCGGAACCGGGTGCACGGGTGCGTGGACCGCGGGTGAATCGGTCCTTCATGGCGGCGCGCTGACCTGGTGGGATGCCGGGACCGTCGTCGCTGACGGTGATCCGGACGGTGTGCGCCTCATGGGTGAGGCGGACGTCGGCGGTGCCGTCCGGGCGACCGTGGAGAGCGGCGTTGTCGAGGAGATTGTCGATGGCCAGGCGCAGCCCGACGGGCCAGCCGTCCACCGTCGCGGGCGCATCGACGGTGAGCCGGTAGGTAGTGGTGCGGTGGCGGCGGGCCGCGTGGGCGACGGCTTCGTCGAGGAGCTCGCCGAGGTCGACGGGGACACGGTCGGGCAGGGCGTGCGCGTCACCGCGGGCGAGGGTCTGGAGCCCGGTGAGGAGCGCGGTGATGCGGTGGTGCTCCGCGCCCATGGTTTCCAGTGCGCGGGCGCGCTGCGCTTCGGACAGCTCGGGGTTGCGCCGGAGGGTCTCGATCGTCATGCCGAGCGTGGTGAGGGGAGTCCGCAGTTCGTGGCCCGCGTCGGCGGTGAAGCGGCGGGTGGCCTCCATGCTGGTACGCAGCTGGTCGAGCATCCCGTTCAGGGCGCGGGAGAGGTCGGCGACTTCCTGGGGGCGGGTGATCTCGGGAAGGCGCGGGCCGGTGGTGTCGGCGCTGACGGCCAGAGCGCCGGTGCGCAGGCGCTGGAGCGGCTGGAGGATGATCCGGGTGATCAGCCAGACTCCCGCGGCGGCGACCACAGCGGCGGCGAGGGTGACGGCGGCGACGACGGCGGTGTTGTCGGCGAGACGGCGTTCGATCGGGTCGATGCCCTGGAGGACTTCGAGACGGTCACCGGCGCTGTTGAGGGGCTGGGTCAGAGTGCGCCAGGTCTGTCCGCCGGCCTCGACCGTGCTGTAGCCGTCGCGGGCCGGCAGCGGGAGCGGGGCGGGCGGGGTCTCGCCTCGCTGGGCGATGACCTGACCGTCGGAGATGAGACGGACCAGCGTCTGACTGCCGGCCAACAGCCCGCCGTAGTCGTCCTGTCCGCCGTCTCCGTCACCGTCGGCGTGGTCGCCCTTCCCCAGCAGCTTGTCGGCGTCCTGGTGGACCTTTCCGGCACGGGTGGCGAGCTGGCGGTCGACGTCGGCGCGGTCGCGGTGGTCGATCCGGGCGACGATGACCAGCCCGGCGAGCGCGACGACGACCGTGACCAGCACGGCGACCGCGACACTGATCCGGGTGCGCAGGCTGCGCGGGCGCCACTTCACGGGCCGGTGCGCAGGACGAAGCCGACCCCGCGAACGGTCCGCAGCACACGGGGACGGCCGTCCGCTTCGAGCTTCTTGCGGAGGTAGCCGATGAAGACATCCACGACGTTGGTGTCGACGTCCCAGGTGTAGCCCCAGACCTGCTCCAGGAGCTGGGCGCGGGAGAGGACCTGTCCGGGCCGGTGCGCGAGCGCCACGAGGAGATCGAACTCGCGCGTGGTCAGGGGCAGGTCGCGCCCCGCGCGGGCGGCCGTGCGCCGGGCCGGCTCGATCGTGATGTCGCCGATGACCAGGGGTCTGACGGCCGTCGACTCGTGCAGGCGGACCAGTGCGTGCAGACGTGCCGCCAGTTCGGCGACGGAGAACGGCTTGACGACGTAGTCGTCGGCTCCGGCCGCGAGTCCCGCGACCCGGTCGTCGACCTCGTCGCGGGCGGACAGCATGCACACCGGCAGCGTCCGCCCCTGCGTGCGCAGGGACCGGACCACCTCGATGCCGGACAGGCCCGGCATCGTCACGTCCAGCACGATCACCGCCGGCAGCCGCTCGGCAACCTGCGCAAGCGCGGCCCTGCCGTCCTCGGCGAGGCGCACCGTGAAGCCTTCCAGCCCGAGTCCCAGGCCCAGGGCCTCGCGCACGCCCGGATCGTCGTCCACCACGAGCACTTCCGGCCTGCCGGTCGCCGCCATCGTCACGCCTTTCTGCCTCTCCGGCGGCGCCCGCGGGATCGGGGGCTGCCCAAAGCCAAGGATGGGCGGCAAACGACAAGGAAGTCTAAGGACCACGCGGTCGACGGACCGGCAGCGCGGACGGCACTCCGGCCCGCACCCCTCACACCACGCGCCAAGGCGCGTACCTGGCCTCTTCCTGCCCAAGGCACCTGCCGCTGGTCAGCCGCACTGGCTGAGGGTGCGGGTCAGGCCGGGGTCGACGGCTCGCGCGGCGTTGCGTCCGGGTTGCCCGTCCGACCTGCGCGGCGTGGCGGGAGGGGGATCGGCATCCGCACAGCCGCACTCGCGAGTCGAACGGGAGATAGAGGCTGGAAATGGTGAAAATGGTGCACTGATCAGCCCCTGCCCGCGGTGTGCCTCGGGCAGGGGGAGCCCCGGGAGTGAGGTGGCCGCCGTGGCGGAGTCATCGTCCGCTGCGCAGGGCGATGCGGGACCCGTCGAAGCCGGCGGCTACCGGCAGGAGCTGAAGCGGACGCTCGGCTCCTTCCAGGTGTTCGCGATCTCGTTCGCGTTCATCTCGGTGGCGGTCGGCATCTTTGCGACTTTCGACGAAGTCCTGGTGACCGCAGGGCCGGTCGGGATCTGGCTATGGATCGTCGCCGCGGTCGGACAGACCCTGGTGGCGTTGGTGGTCGCCCAGTTCGCGGCCCGTATCCCGCTCAGCGGTTCCTCGTACCAGTGGGCCTCGCGGCTGGCCAGCCCGAAGATCGGCTGGTGGTTCGGGTGGCTGACCTTCTCGTACCTGGCGATCGGCGTGGTGGCGGTCGACAACGCACTCGCCAGCCAGGCGTTCATGCCGCTCGTCGGCATCGCGCCGGACGAGGACGCCGCGCGCCTGATCACACTGGTGGTGCTGCTCGTCCAGACCGTGCTGGCCGTGGCCTCCACACGTATCGTCAGTCTGATCAACACGGTCGCGGTCGGGCTCGAACTGGCGCTTGTCGTGGTGGTGGCGATCGCGCTCGTCATCGCCGTGGCCGTCACGGGCGACGGCGCGGTGGGCAACCTCACCTCGCGTGGTGTCGTCGAGAACGCCCCCGGCTATTTCGGGGTCGGCGGCGGGCTGATGCTTGCGATGATCATGGGGCTTGCGACGCTCGTCGGCTTCGACTCGGCGGCGAACCTGGCCGAGGAGGCCAAGGACCCGTTCCGCACCGTTCCGCGCGCGATCGTGGGGTCGGTCGTGGCGGCCGGGGTGCTGGGCATGCTGTTCCTCATCACGCTCACCATCGCGATCGACGACATCCCCCGCGTCAGCGCCGAGGGCTCACCGGTCGCGGCGATCATGCGCGACCAGCTCGGTCCGATGGTGGAGAGGGCGCTGCTGGCCGCCATCACCATCGCGTTCTTCGGCGCCGGGATCGTGGTGATGGTCGCGTGCTCGCGGCTGGTGTTCGCGATGTCGCGCGACGCGCGCTTCCCCGCCCACCGGCTGATGCGGCGGGTGAACCCCCGGACGAGGACGCCGATCCCGGCGACCGTTCTGGTCTTCGCTCTCGGCGTCGTCCTGATGGTCGCACTGCCGGGGGCCGCGCTGCTGGAGCTGATCACGGCCTCGACGATCCTCCCCGCCCTCACCTACGGCTCGACCATCGTGCTCTACCTGACGGTGCGCGGACGCCTGAGCCGGAAGAAGGGAGCCTTCGACCTCGGACGCTTCGAACTACCGGTCGCCATCTGCGCACTGCTGTGGACGCTCATCGCGTTGTTCGTTCTGGTGACCCCGGAAGAGGCCTTTGTCTCCGTGGTGATCGTGGTGGGCCTGCTCGTGCTCGGCGGCCTGTTCTTCCTTGCCATGCTGAGGTTCGACCGCCAGGCCATGGAGACCGAGCCGGGAGAGGCGGACTCTTTCACCGGCTGACCGGAGAACATAGCCTCTGTCCGAAGGGATCTCCCTCACAAGCCGCAGGGCGTGCAGTTAGTCAGCACGTGTGCGTGTCCGCTCAGTCCGGCTGCGTCTGGACGTCACCGCACACGGCGTGCCCCCGTTCGGAGAAGGCGTGGCACCCGCTGCAGGCGGAAGGCAGCGGGTGCGAGCGGGCACAGCAGGCCCACCTGCTCGGTGGTGCGGATACCGTCCTGCCCACCGGGCAGATGCTGACTGGATGTATTCAGGCATTCCGACAACGCGGCGAGGTCCCGTAGCTGTCGTCGTGCGCCCGCCAGGAATTTTGCGGGACAGCCCTTAGATGTCGCCGACGGCGAACTGGTCAATCGTCGCGGAGTAGCTGGTGACGCCGCCGAGCACGCACCCTGCGCCGAGTTCGATCAGGTTGCTGGTGGTGCGGCCGTTGGCGCGTGCGGTGCCTCCGGCGAAGGTGCCGGCGTCGATGGATCCGCCCTCCAGGGAGAAGGATGCTGAGTCGCCCCGGAACGTCGTCTGGTCGATGACCGTGCGCGTTCCGTCGTTCCAGTTGATCGTTGCCTTGGCGTAGCCGGGCCCGAAGGGCCCGGGGCACTTGGCGGTGAGGCCGGCCTCGAACCGGACCGTGCCGCCGGTGATCTCCGGGTGGGTGGCGGAGGAGCAGATGCCCATCTCACCGTTGGCGGAGAGCCGCACGGTGTTGTTGCTGAACGTGACGCCGGGGTTGAACTGCACGTTGAGGGAGCCGCCGTTGCAGATGACGTCGCCGATACCGGCCGGTTCGGCGGCCGCGGCCGGGCCGAGGGGGGAGAGCGCGATCAGCGTGGCGGCGGCAACGGCCGCCGAGACGAGGGGACTGCGCATGTGAGAGCCTCGATTTCACTTCTGGGACGGGAGTGATCATGAGAAGCGAACAGCCTTCAGTGCTCCCGGACCCTCCGCCCGCGCTCGAAGCTGCCACAGAGCCACCCGAACAGCACACACGCGGATAATCCAGGCCGTGTATCGAAGACGGTGGTCTCAGTGCTCGTTCGTGGCTGCAGGCGGCGCTGGACAGACGAGCCCGGGGTGGTGTGCGCCACCCCTCCAGCCGGAGAGTTGAACGCGTTTAACAGGCCTGGCAGGGTGTCTCTCCACGGCCGCTCCTATCATTTGGCCGATGCGGGCTGAGGATGGGAGGCCCTGATGACGGGCGGAAACAGGCTGCGGGCGTGGGGGGCGACCCTCAGTGGCTTGATGGTGGTTCTGGCTACTCTGACGGGGTGCAACCCCTATCAGTACTACGAGGGAACAGGCATCCACGACACCACGGCGGCCGCAGTCGCTGGAGGATGGGAAAACGTCGAGGGGACCCGCGTGCTGCTTCGCAAAGACGGGACTGCTCTTTTCGACAAGCTCGACGGACAGGACTTCGACTTCGATGACGGCTGGCGCCTCTCCGGCAGGGGAACCTGGCAACTGACCGACAACGGCGGCGGACAGGTCGTCCGCCTCGCACTGACAGCCCGGACCCGAGTGGAGAGCCGTTCCCCCTCGCCGGCCACTGACACCTCAACCCCTGAACCCCCGTCGACATACGCATGGTCCTTCTACGTGGACCGCGATCAGAACGACGAGTTGAAACTGTTCTTCTTCTACGGCGATCCCGACATCGGGAACACCTACGTGATGACGCGCAAGACAGAGTCATAGCCATTCGTTGATCGGGGCGACCAGCACAGTCGCCTCGAAGCGGACCGTCAGCTTGTCGTAGCGCGTGGCGACAGCGCGGCTCCTCTTGAGGCGGTCAATCCCGCACTCCACCGCATGACGCTCGCGGTATTCGGCCGGGTCGAAGCGCGGCGGCCGGCCGCCGCGAGAGCTGAGCCTCTGGTGGTTGCGTGCCTGGTCGACCTCGTCCGGAATGGTGCAGCGATCCCGCGGCTGCGCAGGTAGGTGCGGCTTTTGTGGGAGGCGTACGCCTTGTCAGCCCGCACTCGATCGGGACGGACGCGTGGCCGACCCGGCCCATGCGGGGCACGCGGACCCTGTCCAGGACAGGTTCGAACTGCGGCGAGTCCCCGCGCTGTCCCGCCGTGACAAGGATCGACGTGGGCTTTGGGCCCTGCTCGACGACCAGGTGCAGTTTGGTGGCGAACCCGCCGCGCGAACGTCCGAGCCCGTGATCACCCGGCTCGGTGAATACACCGCCCGGCGGTTCCTTCTGCAGGGGCCGAAGGCCGGCAGGGAGCCAGGAGCAGTGGGCTCTTAGAGCGGCCACAAGAACCGGGGCCAGGGTGAAGTCATGCCCCGAGCACCTGCGCGGGGCCGTCGCAGTCGTCCTGACGAAGGAAGCGGGCCTGATGACCCTGTCCACCATGCTGCCCCAGGCGCACCGCAAGCCACCCGGTCGTCGGCAGGGCCGGCGAGGGTTCAGCCCGGCCGACCCGCTCGGCGCGCTCGCGATCCTCTCCGCGGTTGCCGTCGTCGCCCTGTGGGTGATGAACCAGGGCGGTCCGCTGAGCCTCACCAGCCCGGACCGGGCGATGGGCTCCCTCGGGCTGCTCGCGGGGCTGTTGGCCAGCGACCTGATGATTCTTCAGGTCGTGCTGCTCGCCCGTATCCCCTGGGTCGAACGCTCCTGGGGCCACGACCTGCTGACCCGCCGCCACCGCCTGATCGGCTTCGCCTCGTTCTGGCTGATGATCGCCCACGTCGTCCTGTTCGCCGCCGAACGCGCCGTGCGGGGGCCGGCGGCGACGCTGACCGCCCTGGTGAGGGTGTTCATCACCGACTCGTGGATGCTGTTCGCCACCGTCGGCACCATCCTGCTGATCATGGTGGTCGTCACCTCGGTGCGCGCGGCACGTCGCCGTCTGCGGTACGAGTCCTGGCACCTGATCCACCTGTACTCCTACGCCGGGATCGCCGCGACGTTCCCCCACACCTTCGCCGACGGCGCCGACTTCCACGAGACCTGGACCCGCGTCTACTGGTGGTGCCTGTACGGCTTCGCGTTCGCCGTCACCCTTCTGTACCGCGTGGCCCTGCCCGCCTGGCGGTCCTTCTACCACCGCCTGCGGGTCGAATCCGTGGTCACAGAGGCGCCCGGTGTCGTCTCCGTCACCGCCGGCGGGCACCGGCTGGACAGGATGCGTGCCGCGTCGGGCCAGTTCTTCATCTGGCGCTTCCTCGACGGCCCCGGCTGGTCGCGCGGGAATCCGTACACCCTCTCCGCCGCGCCCACCCCCGACCGGATGCGCATCACCATCAAGGCGGCCGGCGACGGCAGCGAACGTGCGGCGCGCCTCGTTCCCGGCACCCGCGTCCTGATCGAAGGCCCCTACGGCACCCTCACCGCACGCAGGCGCACCCGCCCCCGCATGCTCCTGATCGCCGCCGGGATCGGCATCACGCCCATGCGCGCCCTCATCGAGGACACGCCCTACGCCCCCGGCGAGGCCACCCTCATCTACCGCTACAGCGAGGACCAGCACGCCGTGTTCGCCGACGAACTGCGCCGGATCGCTGCTCGCCGCGGCGTCGAACTGATCTTCCTCCCGGGCCCCCGCCGCGCCGGTACCTCCTGGCAGGCCGCAGTCCCCGCACACCTCGGCGACGACTCCGAGGTCCTCAACGGCCTCGTCCCCGACATCGCCCACTGCGACATCTACGTCTGCGGACCACCCACCTGGCTCACCGCCGTCCGCAAGGCCGCCCTCGGTGCCGGTGCCCACCGCGACCAACTCCACACGGAGGAGTTCGCCTGGTAGAAGGCGCGGCCCCACCGCCCCACCAACACCCCGCATTCATCTACCCACTTGGAGCACACTCGTGCGACGCATCACGATCTGGATCACCGCCACCCTGGCCGTGGCCGGCCTCCTGTTCGCCTTCCAGCTCAACGCCACCGGCACCACCGGCAAGTCCGGAGACGACGGCAACCACACCCAGCCCGGCGTCACCGCCCCTGCCGGCTCCGGCGAGGACCAGGGCAAACCCGGCGACGACACCGCCGGTGACGGCGATCACGCAGGCAAGCCCGGCGAGAACAAGTAGGTGACTGACCAGGACCCGCAAGGGCCCCTCTGGCCCCTCACCGGCCGGCAGGCCAGGCCTTCAGCTCCTTCGGATGTCCTGGGCGCGGGCAACGAGTCCCGGAGGCAGCTTCGGCCCTGCACACGCGTGGTCGAGCAGCAGGTTCCGGTACGCGGTGTCCGAGAGCTCCGGCGCCAGGTCGATCAGGGCCGTCAGATCGTCGGACGAACCGGACAGGCGCGTGCGATAGGCGGCGCCCGCCGCACGCAGGGAGACCTCGTGAGGCGCGTGTTCCAGACCCTGTTCGACGAGGGCCGCTGCTGCGGCGAAGTCGCCCTGCTCGGCACGGAGGTCTGCCAGGTCCAGGTGGAGGGACCAGTTGGCGGAGTCCAGGGCCAGGGCGTCCTCGAAGGCCTCCGCGGCCCGGTCCAGGTCGCCCGTCGCACGCCAGGTCGCCGCCCGCGCGACCGCGGTCCACATGACCCGGTCGACGGCATCGGCGCGGTCGCACAGGGCGAAGGACAGCGCGTACCGGCCGCAGGCCCGCGGCAACCGGGCCATGGCAGCCAGCGACTCCGGTACGGGGCTGCGCGCGGACACCACGTCGAGCGCACGGAACCAGGGCGCGAACCGCTCCCGCATCTCGTCGCTGTCCAGGTCATGGCCGTGGTCCAACGTCCGCAGACACGCCTCGGCCAGGGCCTCGGCACTCACCGTGCCGAGGAACCGCGCCTCGCCGAACCAGGGCGCCGCGCCCCACGGCACGTCGGGCCGCACGCCCGTGACCGAACCGAGGGCCATCACCGCGTCGTCCATGTTCCCTTCGAGGAACAGGAAGTACGCCTGTGCCAGCACGGAGCTCAAGGAGCCTTCCTCTTCGAGGCTCCCCCTGAGCTCCGGCCCCCGGTCCTGCCACAACTCGGCAAGGGCCGCATAGGACTCCGGGGCCGCCGGCGCCGAGGCGATCGCCCCCACCAGAAGCTTCACGGCGGCGACCGGGTTTCCGCCACAGTGGGCCAGCACCCGGGCGAGACCGACTCCCGCCGTCACAGACTGATTCGACATGGCCAGAGAATATCCATGGCCAGAGGTACCGTGAGCCCGCGCTGGGACAGCGGTGCCGCTGTCCAACGAACCGAAGGGTGAGCATGACTACTTGAAGAGCACCGGCAGAGCGACGCGGCTGGGTCAAGGCCGCGGCCTGGGAGACGGCCAGGGACGGTGATCGCTGGATCTGTGTGACGTGCGAGACCGCGGTCTGTTCCTACCGGTTCCGGTACTATCCGCCCGATTCCCCCATGTACGAGCGGTGCATCGGATTGGCATGGTGTTCCAAGTGCCGCGTCTACTCCGGTGCGATGGTCCACGTTCCCCGGACGCATATCCTCGTCGACGCGCTGGCGTCCCTCCCGACGGACGAGCGCGATCGACTGCGTCGTAGCGAGGCGAAACTCGTTGCCCACCTCGACGCCCGGGGCGCCGGTCGCATGTGATCGATGTCGCCCGGGCGGCAGGACGGCTCGGAGATCATCCCCATCACGCCGAGGGGGCACGGCTCGGGCTCTCCTTGCCTTCGGGTGCGACGCCGGACTCGCCTCAACGGAAACCCGGTGGTCCGTACGGACGGAGCTGCCTACGCTGCTCTGCGTGATCCCTGCCCTGCGTGTCCGTCGGCTTTTCCACGCTCTTGAGGAGTACCAGGGCGTGGACGTCCTTCGCGCAGTCGTCGATCCGTGGCTGGACGAGCACGCCGACGTCGTCCGGGAGGCGCTCGCACCGCTGGCCACCTTCGGCGGGTGGGCCAGGACCACGTACGAGTTCGGCGACCCCCTGGAGACGGCGTACGCGCTGAGCCGCGTCAACGATGCGCTGATCTACACGTTCCAGCCGCCGCTGCCGGCGGACGCCGAGACTCCTTGGGCACACGACATCCACCACCCGGAACGTTGGCCACCCGTCACCCCTGACCAGTACCTGGCCGCCTTCGCCCGGCTCGGCATGGCCCCGATCGGCGACGTCGCGTACGAACCGTTCTTCCACGAGGTCGTCCACGTTGCCGAGAGCGAGGCCCCGGGGGCGCCGGTCGAGATCACCGGGACCGTGTGGCCGGGCCTGATGTTGGGGGAGATGCTGTTCAGCCGCACCGGTGTCACCGTGCGTGCCGGTGCCCAGCACCTGGTCGCGGGCGTGGCGGACCGCTCACCGCTCTTCGACGTATTCATGCGCAGGTACCGGGAGACCTCGGACGAGTCGATGGGCTGGGGCAGCAACTCGCAGTGGAGAACCGACTTCCGCCGCGACTACGTCACCGACGACGCCTTCCACTTCGATGTCGACGAGGAGTTCGATTCGTCCCGGGACCAGTTCGGCGAGCCGAGAAAGCTGACTCCGGCCGAGCGGTCCGACCTGGTGCGGCACCGCTGTCTGACCCGTCCCCTCCAGGATCCGGATGCCTGGGAAACTGCCTGCCCGGGTGGGAGGCTCACTGTCCGGCGGGCCTGATCCTCGCGGAGGCCACGTTCAGCCGGGCCGGCATCGCGATTCCACGGTTCAGGGGCGGACCGCCATGGGTCACGGCCTGTTCAGGCCGAGCGCAGACAGAAGGGATGTCCGGCCGGGCTGGCGTAGACGCGGGAGCCCGGCCGGTCGGCTTCGACGACACCGGTGGTCGGCCGGAGCCGTCGGCCGCCTCCGCCGAGCACTCGCTGGTCGGCGGCTGCCGCGTCGTCCGTGGACAGGTCGACGTGCATCTGCTGGGCGGCTCCGTCGGGCCACTGCGGCGGCACATGCCCCGGTGCGTGCTGGATCACGAGCACGGGGAGGCCGTCGGCCTGTACGAAGTGGTGCGTTGCCGTCCTCGTGACCGAGCCGCCGAGCAGGTGGTGCCAGAACGAGCTCTCGCTCTCCAGGTCCGCGGCGTCCACGCTCAGTGATACCAGGTTGATGGTCATGATTGATGCCTCTCTTCGAGTGCGGCGCCGGTGGTGGGGCGGATGCGAGGCCGCCGCCCTCCGCCCGGCGGCGGCCCCGTTCCCGATCGGAGCGGCGTACGCTTCCATAAAGTGAACCTGACTCCGGAAACTGTACACACAACCTGAACCCGACTCATCTTATGGAGCACTGTTGCCGTCATCACGTCCGCTGCGCGCCGATGCACGCCGCAACCGCGAAGCACTCCTGGCCGCGGCGCGTGAGGCGTTCCTCGCCGACGACGAGGCCCATGTGGAGGAGATCGCCCGCCGGGCAGGTGTGGCAGTCGGCACCCTCTATCGCCACTTCGAAACGCGAGAGGCGCTCGTCGCGGAGGTCTACCGCCAGGAGGTCGCCGAGCTCTGCACCGCCCCCGCCCGGCTGCTCGCGGACCAGTCCCCGGACGAGGCCCTGCACACCTTCCTGCTGTTGCTCGTGGAGCACGCGGCCGTGGGGAGAGGGATGGGGCAAGCGCTGGAGAGCATCATGGCGACCGACTCGCCGGTCTTCGGCGACGCGCGAGAACAGATGGCCCGCGCGCTCGACGAGCTGCTCGCTGCCGGCGTTGCGGCCGGCCTGGTGCGCGGAGACGTGAGCGGGCTGGTGGTGCTGCGTGCCCTGGGTGGTGTGTGCGGGATGCGCGCCAAGGGCTGGGAGGACGATGCGGCACGCATCGTCGCGGTGCTCTACGACGGCTTGCGTTACGGTGCCGGGCGCCTGGGGCAAGGCCCGTCCGGCGGTCCACGGGAGCCCTAGGGGCTGTCCCGCCAGGAATTGCGCGACAGCCCTTTCGTGGCGCAGCGCGGCACCAGGCCGGGCAACCGGCGTACGTGCGCGCATGGTTGGTGCTCAGTCCCGCGCGACGCCCCGGACCATGCGGCCGATGACGGTCGAGGCCTGCTCAGGGTGCGTTTCCAGCCAGCCGCTGACGTGTTCCCGGACGGCCTCCTCGACGCAGAGGCGGGCGGCTCTGTTACCCAGGACGGCCCGGGTGGCGCCGAGGAACTCGGGGCGGTCCACCTTCACCGATACGACCGCGGTCAGGCCCGTGCCGATCTGGCCGGCGCTGAGATCCGGGTCCGCAGATGTGAGCAGCCCGCGCTCCCGTGCGTACGTGTTGACGGCGGCGGAGAGTCCGGCGCTGAAGCCCACCATGTGCGTGCCCCCCTGGTAGGTGGGCCGGCTGTTGGCGTAGCTCAGGACCTGCTCTTCGTGCGAGCCGGACCATCGAAGGGCCACCTCCGACGTGCCTGCCATCCGTGGATCCTCCCGTTGGAATGAGATGGCCTCCGGATGAACCGGTTTCCGGTTCTGTGCGTCGAGGAAGGCGACGAAGTCGCGTGCGCCGCCCGGAAACCGAAACCGTTCCGAGCGGGGTCGGTCCGGGACGCGTTCGTCGGTAAGAGTGATGTCCAGGCCCCGGTTCAGGAAGGCGAGTTCCCTGAAGCGCTCTGCCAGGGTGGTGAAGGAGAACTCGTTCGTTCCGAAGATCTCGGGGTCGGCCACGAACGCGATGCTGGTCCCGTGTCCGGTCGCAGGTCCCGCGGCTGTGGGCCGGGTGACCGCGATGCCGCGCGCGTACTCCTGGATCCACCGCGTCCCCTCGCGCCGCACTTCGACCGTGAGACGGCTTGAGAGCGCGTTGGTCACGCAGAGCCACGTGCCGTTGGAGTCCAGGGCCACGCTGTGACGCCCAACGGACCCCGCTCCGGCTTCCATGCCGGTGAGTTGGGCTTCGAGCCCCGGCGCCCCACCGGCCTCGGTCCGGAGGGGGCTGCCCGGTCCGTCGTCGGCGATACGCACGCCGCCATCGGGAGTCAGGGTGATGCCGATGGAGCCGACTCGGCCCTCCAGGGTCTCTTTCACGGCACGGTCGGCGACGTTGAACACCAGGTGGTGCAGGCCTCGCTCGCTGGTCGAGCCGATGTACATTCCCGGCCGTTTCCGAATGGCTGCCGGCGCCTCCAGGAACTCTGCGCGGGCGGCGTCGTACCTGACGGTTCTCTCACTCACGTGATACCCCTCCGAAGGTGTCCGGCAAAGCCCTCCCACCCTATGTGGATCCTCGTAAAGTGCCAGGTCAGGGACGGTTTCGCGAAGGTGTAAACGGGCGGTGGAGCGGCTTGTGGCAGGCGGTCGGCGAGGAGGTCCCGCACCAGGGCCAACCTGCGTTCAGCGCCCGCCCGAAGCCGCGCACGGCCCCGTTCCCAGCGGCTCGGAGGCCGCCGATTTCCGCTACGTGGCCGGGGTGGCGCAGCTATGTGCACCGGCGGCGTGCTGTGCCTCGACGAGGACCGCCCATGGGACAGCAGCACGGCTTCACTTGGGGCCGGGCACGGAAGGGAGATCGAGGAGGGCAAGAAAGGCGGTGGCCGCGGGAGTGCGGCCGACGCGGCCGCAGATGACGTATTCGACGCGGGCCGGTGCGTCGGTGACCTCGATCGTGGTGACGCCGGTGAGCTGAGACGCGTACGCGGACGGGAGCATGGCGATGCCCAGCCCCTGCCCGACCAGCCGGGCCAGGAAGTCCGCATTGGTCACTTCGAACGCGACGTCACGGCCGAGACCGGCGGCCGCGAAGGCCTGGTCGGACTGGATGCGTCCCGCGGTGTTGGCCGGCAGGTCGACGAACACCTCCGAAGAGAGCCGCCGGAGGTCGACGGTCGATTGCTCGGCAAGTGGATGATCGGGCGCGACCACGGCGACGAGCAGGTCGCGGGCGAGTTCACGGGCCTCGACTCCTTCGGGGCGCGCGGTGGTCGGCAGGCCGAGGAAGGCCACTTCGAGGGCGCCTTCCCTGACCTGCTCGACGAGTTCCTCGCTCGCGCCCACGCGCAGACTGATGCGCACGGCCGGGTACTGCCGGTGGAAGTCGCGAAGGGCGCGCGGGATGTCGACCGCGGCGACGCTGGGGATCAGACCCACGGCGAGCCGCCCGCGTACCTCACCCACGGCCGCGGCCACCTCGGCGGCCGCACGCTCGGCGGCGTCCAGACACTGACGGGCGGCGGGAAGGAACGCGGTACCTGCCGGTGTCAGCCGCACCCGGCGGCTGGTGCGCTCGAAGAGTCGCGCACCGAGTTCCTTCTCCAGGCGTGCGATCTGGTGGCTGAGCGCGGACTGGACGACCAGGCATTGCTCGGCGGCCCGGGTGAAGCTGTTCGTTTCGGCGACGGCGACGACGTAGCGCATCTGCTGGAGCTCCATCGACCCATCGTCAATCACGATCAATCAGATGACAAACATGTGTTGGACTCATTGATCGCCGCCGGTCGAGACTGCGGGCATGACCAGTCCAACAGCACAGAGAGTTCTCGCAGGGCCTGTCAGCGGTGTACCCCGCGGACATCTGCCGCGTGCCGTCCTGACGGCGCTCACCCCCATGGCGTGGGGCACGACCTACATCGTCACCACCGAACTTCTTCCGCCGGGTCACCCGCTGTTCGCGGGCCTGCTGCGGGCGTTGCCCGGTGGCCTGATCGCCCTGGCGGTCACCCGGACGCTGCCGCGCGGAGCATGGTGGGGGAGAGCCGCAGCGCTGGGTGTGCTGAACATCGGCCTCCCCTTCCCGCTGCTGTTCCTGGCGGCCGAACGCCTGCCCGGAGGCGTGGCGGCCACCCTGGCGGCGGCCCAGCCGCTGGTCATCGCCCTCCTGGCCGTGGCCGTCCTGCGCGAGGCGCTGTCCGCCTGGCGCCTCGCCTGGGGACTGACCGGCATGGCCGGTGTCGGCCTGGTGGTGATCGGGCCGAGCGCGGCGCTCGACGGCGTCGGCATCCTGGCTGCCCTCGGCAGCGCCGCGTCCATGGCGCTCGGCATCACCCTCACCAAGCGATGGGGACGTCCTCCCGAGGCGGGCCCCACCGCCTTCGCCGGGTGGCAGCTCACCGCGGGCGGACTGTTCCTGCTGCCCCTCACGTTCCTGGCGGAGGGGACGCCGCCCGCCATCGGCCCGGCCGCGGCCCTCGGCTACCTCTGGATGGGCCTGGTCGGCGGACTCCTCTCGTACGTCGTGTGGTTCCGCGGCATCACCACGCTGCCCGTCACCTCGGTCGCCGTTCTCGTCCTGCTCTCGCCACTGGTCGCCGCGATTCTCGGCGCCGTCGTGCTCGGCCAGACCTTCGGCCCGGTCCAACTCCTGGGGTTCGGGCTCGCGCTCGCCGCGATCGTTGCGGGGCAGCTCCCCGCTCCCACCCGGAGGAGATGAGGAACTCCCCGGCATCGCCCCGGCCGTCGGCGGCGCCCTGCCCGTGGGAATGCCCGCATACTCACGCGCCTTCGGCGACGACGGGAGACGGTTCGGTGACTGCCTCCACGGGGCGTGCCGAAAGCCGGCCCAGATGGTGGAAGAACAGGTTGAGCAGGACGGCCGACAGTGTGCCGAGCATGATGCCGCTCTCGAAGAGCACCTGGAGCTGCCGCGTGGGCATGTGCTCCGCGAACTGGGGATAGGCGGTGGGCAGGAACCCGATGCCGAGGCTCGCCGCGACCAGCACGGTGTTGCGGGCATCGGAGAGGTCGGCCTTGACCAGGATCTGCACGCCGACGACGGCGATCGTGGAGAACAGCACGATGGTCGCCCCGCCCAGCACCGCCGCCGGCATGGCGGCGACCAGCGCACCCACCTTCGGCATCAGACCGAGGACCAGCATCAGCACACCGGCCGCCGCGACGATCCACCGGGAGATGACCCGGGTCAGCCGCAGCAGTCCGACATTCTGCGAATAGACCGTGGTCGGGAAGGAGTTGATCAGCCCGGCCAGGACGGTCGCCAGTCCGTCGGCCCGCAGGGCGCGGGTGATGTCCCGTTCGTCGACGTCCCGTCCGGCTATCTCCCCGACCGCGAAGAACTGGCCGATGGACTCCACCGCGATGATCACCAGAACGAGGACGATCGCGAGGACGGCCATCACGTCGAAGCGCGGTGCGCCGTAGTGCAGGGGGGCCTGCATGCCGAACCAGTCGGCCCGGCCGATGCCGGAGAAGTCCGTACGTCCCACCGTCGCGGCCAGTGCCGTGCCGGCGGCGAGGCCCACGAGCACGGCGACCGAGGCGAGGAAGCCCTTGGCGAACCGGGACAGCACCACGATCACCGCCAGCGTGGCACCGGCGAGCCCGAGATGCGCGGGCGTGCCGAAGTCGGCCGCGGAGGAGTCGCCGCCCCCGACCTGCCGGGCCGCGACGCCCATCAGGGTCACACCGACGATGATCACGATGGTGCCGGTGACCAGTGGCGGGAAGAAGCGTATGAGCCGGCCGAAAACGGGTGCGACCAGGAAGAGCACCAGGCCCGCCGCGATCACCGCTCCGAAGACCGTGGGCAGTCCGGCCCTCCCGCCGCCCGCGGCGACGCCGACCGATACCAGGGAGGGCACGGCCGCGGTCGACATGCCCTGGACGACCGGCAGCCGGATACCGATGCCCGGCAGGCCGACCGACTGCAGCAGCGTCGCGGCCCCGCAGGCCACCAGCGCGGTGTTGATCAGAGCCGCCGTGTCAGCGGGGGACAGCCCCATGCCCTGGGCCACCAGAAGCGGCATGACCACGGCACCCGCGTAGAACGCGAGGACGTGCTGCAGTCCCAGTGCGCCGAGCCGCCACCACCCCGGCACCGCCTCGACCGGGTCGGCGACAGCGCCTCCGGAACCCAGTCCGCCCGGCCCCGGCACCAACCGAGCCGGCTCCGGTTGCGTACGCATGTCCGTCATGATGTCGCCACCCTTCTCCGCAGGTTCCGGTTCCCGTCACGCCACGGCCCCGTCAGAGCACCGAAGTCCGCCCGCCGCACCAAGCGCTCCGCCCGTTCCCGGGCGTGCGCGGCGAGTGCGTCCTCGTCGATGCCGGGGCAGCGGCCGTTCTCGTACACGACACGCCCGGCGACGAGCGTCATCACCACGTCCGCCGCACGCGCGGAGTAGACGAGTGCGGACACCGCGCGGTGCACGGGCTGTACGGCTGTGCCCGTCAGGTCCACGACCACCAGATCGGCCGGGGCACCCGGACGGATCACCCCACCGCCTTCGACACCCGCGTACCGGGCACCGTCGCGTGTCGCGGCCTCGACGGCCTCCTCGCACCGCACGGCGGACGGATCGAGGCTGCTCAGACGCTGACCGAACAGGGTCTGCTTCATCACCTCGAACATGTCCTGGCGGCCGCCGGCGCTCGGGCCGTCCGTGCCGAGCGCCACCACCGCGCCCGCATCGCGCAGGCCCCGCCACGGCATCGCGCCGGAGGCCAGATAGGCGTTTGAGCAGGGGCAGTGCGCCACACCCGCCCCGTACGCGCCGACCGCCTCGGTCTCCTCCTCGTCGAGCCATACGGCGTGCGCCAGTGTGGCGTGCCCGTCGAGCAGGTTCTCGGCCGCCAGCCAGGTCACCGGCCGTTTCCCGTAGCGGTCCAGGAAGCTCTGCGGGTCCTTGGCCCCCTCGCTGCAATGGGTGTGCCAGCGAACCCCGTGCTCACGGGCGAGGGCAGCGGCTCCGCGCACCAGGTCCCGGTCGCCGTACGAAAGGTTCAGCGGGGCGGGCCAGACGCGTACCAGGGACTCGGCACCGCGGGCCGCCATGCACTGCCGGGTGAGGTCGAGTTCCTGGTCGGTGCCGTAGCGGTAGAGGGCGGTCGGCAGACCGCGTGCCTCGGCGACGGCGGTACGGTCCCCGAGCATGCCGCGGGCGACCGCTCCGCGCAGTCCGATCTCCTCGATCGCGTCGGCGACGGCCAGAACGGTCTCGGGATCGCTGGGCGCGTAGTGGTGGTCGACGACCGTCGTGATACCCGCCCGGGCGGCCTCCACCGCGCCCAGTCGGGCGGCGACCCGGGCGTCCTCGGCGTCGAGGTGAATGGCGTACGGCCACATGAACTCGTTCAGCCACCGCCCGATGGCCATGCCGTCACCGATGCCTCGGGCCAGGCTCTGGAACAGGTGGGTGTGCGCGTCGGTGAAGCCGGGCAGGACGGCGCTGCCCCGGCAGTCGACGGTGCGGTGCGGCCGCCAGCGGGCGACCAGGTCGGCGGTCGGGCCGACGTCGACGACGCGGTTGCCGTCGACGGCCACCGCCCCGTCGGTGTGAACGGTGCGCGCGTCATCGACGGTGACCACCTGGGCACCGGACAGCAGCAGCGCACACGGGCGTGTTTCGGACATGCGGGACCCCGCTTTCGTGCGTGGGTGTCGGAGAGGGCCGCCGCGGCCGCTCGTGCGAACGGCCACGGCGGCGGACGCCGCCTCTGTGGGCGGCCGCCCGTCAGCCGGCGAAGTTGGCGGCGATGCGCTGCCGCAGGTACTCCTCGGCGGTGATCGGTGCATGACGCCCGTCCGGCGCTGCGATCACGGCGTCCCGGTCGGCCTGCGCGAAGTAGGCGATGGAGTAGCGCGGCCCCTGGTCGTCGTCCGGCCCGGGCGGCGCGACGCGGTGGAAGTTGGACGGCAGGAGATCGCCGCTCCACCGCATGAGCATGTCGCCGATGTTGCAGGTGATGAGGTCGGCGCGGGCCGGTACGGGCGTCCAGGCACGGGTGTCCGCCTCCTTGCCCGGGCACACCTGGAGACCGTCCTGGCCGTCGCGCTGGAAGAGGAGCGTCAGGCAGTCGAAGTCGGTGTGCGCTCCGGCGCGCCACCCCCCGTCCGCCCGACCGCGTGCCCGCTCGGGTACGGCGTAGTAGTGCAGCAGACGCAGGGTGCTCTGGTGCAGCGGGCTGGCCGGATCGTGCCGGCGCGCGAAGAAGTCACGTTCGAAGCCGAGGCCTTCGGCGAAGCAGGACAGGACCTGGTGGGCGAGGCGGTGGCAACGGCGCTCGAAATCCAGCAAGGTCGCGCGGAAGCCCGGCAGTTCGCCCTCGTCCGGCCACAGCCCGTCCATGTGCGGCCGGGTGAGCTGGTACGACTCCTTCTCGTCCGGGGTACCGGTGGAGGGACGTACCTGACTCCGGTACTCCCAGCCCGTGTTCAGCCCCTTCTTGAGGGCGTGGCGGCTCTTGATGCCGACGGGCAGGGCGAAGTACGCCTCCGCTGCGGCGAACGCCGAGTCGATCCCGGCCGGGTCGATTCCGTGCCCCGACAACTGGAAGAAGCCGATCTCGGTGGCGGCCTGCCACAACTCCTCGGTGATGTCGGCGCGCCGGGCATCGAAGTCGGTCAGATCGACGACCCGGATGTCACGGGCCGCGGTCGCGGTCCCGGTCGCGGCGCCCATCCGCCGTTCCCGGGCGAGCTCCTGCTCGGCTCCGGAGCGTCGCTCGGCGGGTGTGTCGTACGGCTGTGTGGTCAACGTGGTTCTCCCTGTGCGCGGCGTACGCGGCCGTTGAGCCGGTACGCGGGGGAACGAAGCGCGGTCACCGCCCCCGGCGCTTCCACCGACCCGCACACGGCGGACCGGGCACGCACGCACCGGCCCTGCTGCCGGACGCGTCGTGAGCTTGCAGCCCCGGCGGGTGGATGTGCCCGTCGATCCCGGGAACTGCGCGATGCGGAGAGTCTTGCGTTCGGGTGTTACGGGGGAGCTACGGAAGGTGTCCCCTGCGTAAAAGCGAAGCACGGGCGCGTACCCGGGGACGACGCTCAGCCCTGTTCCCGACGCAGGCCGGAGATCCGCACACCGCCACCCGGCGTGGGCCTGAGGAAGTGGCGACCGCGCAGAGCGACGATCCAACCGGCGTCGCCGCAGCCATTGAGACCGCCCGCGCCACCAGGGCCCTCAGGAGGCACCGGGACGTCCAGCCGCCACCCATTCGCGAAACGCACCCGCAGAACGCCCGAGTCCGCGGCGTGAACCTCGGCCACCACTTGGTCGAGCAACTGCGGCATCCGGCCCGGGTTGATCCGACCGTAAGCGTGTACGGAACACGTCACCCCGTCCGCGGTCAGCTCGGCAGGACTCCACACCTCGATGCCGTGGGGACCGATGTGCAGCCGCATCGTGTTGCCGACGGTCACCTCGCCCACACCCACTCCCCGTATGGGGCGGACGTCCCAGCCGTCCTCCACGCGCTCGATCCCGTTCTCCATACGGCAAGACTACGGAACGGCGAACGCGAGGCACCTGGCTGGTGGCCGCGGGCCGGCGAGCCCGAGTTGACCCTCCCCCTGCGTCAGGCTTGAGGCTGGGCGCCGACGAAAGGACGGACGGATGAGCTACTCCGTGGGGCAGGTCTCGGCCTTCGCCGGGGTGACGGTGCGTACGCTGCACCACTACGACAAGGCGGAACTGCTCTCGCCCAGCGACCGCAGCCGGGCCGGCTACCGGCTCTACAGCGAGGCCGACCTGATCCGGCTCCAGCAGATCCTCTTCTACCGTGAACTCGGATTCCCGCTCGATGAGATCGCCGCGATCCTCACGGATCCGCAGGCGAACGCCCTGGAGCGGCTCCAGGCCCGCCGGCGGCAGCTGAGTGAGGAAGTCGCGAGACTGCAGCGGCTTGCCGAGGTGGCGGAACGGGCGATCGAGGTCCAGCAGACCGGGGTCCCGCTGACCCCTCAGGAACGCTTCGAGGTCTTCGGCGAGGTCACCTTCGATCTGAGTTACGCCACCGAGGCCGAGCTGAAGTGGGCTGATACGCCCGGGCAGCGCGAGGCGATGACGCGCGCAGCAGGCCACACCAAGGAGGACTGGCGTCAGCTCATGGGCGAGGCCGCCGCATGGCGGGCGGAGCTGCTCGCCGCCTTCGACGAGGGTGAGCCGAGCGACGGCGAGCGGGCCATGGACCTCGCCGAGGAACACCGCCTGCACATCTCACGCTGGTTCACCTCCTGCCCGCCCGGCATGCACCGGCGCATCGCGGACGACTTCGCCGCCGACCCCCGCGCCTTCGCTCTGGTCGTCCCGGCGCCGCAGCAACGCCCCGGCCTGGCCGCCTACGCATGCAAAGCCGTCCACGCGAACGCGGCCCGCCACTCGGAGGGACGTACGGACCCGGAGGAGGACCGATGAGGATACTGATCGCCGCGGCCGGATCGCGCGGCGACGTCGCGCCCTACACGGGCCTGGGCGCCGAACTGAGACGGGCCGGGTACGACGTAGCCCTCGCCACCACAGAACTCTTCGCGACTCTCGTACGCGACGCAGGACTGGAATTCCGCAGCCTCGCCGCCGGCACACGTGTGCCCGGTGGTGTCACAGGACGACGTGACATGTTGCGTACCGCTGCCACCTTCGTCACCGAGCTGGGCGACGGCTTCGCCGACGCGGTGGCCGTCGGCTCCGACGTGCTCCTGCTGTCGGCCACCACGGCCCCGCTCGGCTGGCACCTCACCGAGGCGACGGGCACACCGAGCCTCGGCGTGTACCTCCAACCCACCGCCCCCACCGGCGACTTCCCGCCCGTCGTCACCGCCTCCCGCTCCCTGGGCCGTCCGGCCAACCGGGCCACCGGACGCATTGCCCTGAGGATGGCAGACCGTGTGTACACACAGGCGGTCGCCAAGCTTCGACAGCGCTTCGGTCTGCCCCCGGCCTCTCCGTCGGAGATGCGCCGACGCCAGGAACAGGCGAACTGGCCCATCCTGCACGGATTCAGCCCGGCACTGGTGCCCCGTCCACCGGACTGGCGCACCGGCCTGGACGTCGTGGGTAACTGGTGGCCACACCTGGCCGCGGGCGCACGACTGCCTGCCGGGCTTGAGGACTTCCTGGGTGCCGGCCCCCGCCCCGTGCTCATCGGCTTCGGGAGCATGGCGTCGGGCGAGGGGGAGCGGCCGAGCGGGATCGCTGTGCGGGCGCTGCGCCGCGCCGGGCTGCGGGGCATCCTCCAGTCCGGCAGCGCCGGACTCGCCGCCGAGGGGGACGATGTGCTCACCATCGGGGACGTCCCGCACGCGCTGCTGTTCCCGCGGCTGGCCGCGGTGGTCCACCATGCCGGGGCCGGCACCTCGGCGGCCGCGTTGCGGGCCGGCGTCCCGGCGGTGACCGTGCCGGTGACCGCGGACCAGCCGTTCTGGGCAGGGCGACTCGCATCCCTCGGCGCCGCCACCGGACCGATTCCGTTCAGGTCCCTCACCACCGAGCGGCTTGCCGACGCGCTCGCCCAGGTGGTGAAGGGACAGGCACACGGCCGGGCCGCGGCGGCAGCGGCGAAGTCCATGGCGACCGAGAACGGAGCGGGCCAGGTGGTCGAGGCCATCCAGCAGCTCACCGGTGGGCCGGTGTGACTGCGGAGCTCCACGGTCCTGTTCCGGCACGGGTCAGCACTCCAACAGCGCCCAATCGTGGGGAAGTTCGGCCGACAGCAGCATCTCGACCTCGGCAGGCGGGAAGTCTGGCCAGCTGCGATCCACTTCGTGCCGGCGGTTGAGCCGACGGTCCAGGAAGCGCTGGGTGCGGATCAGCCCGTCCGTGGCGTCTGCGGCGCTCAGCCGGCCGTCGGCCATGGCCGTGGCGTAGTCGTCGAGGTCGAGGACTCTGTAGGGGTGGCCGGGCGGCCCGACGATGACGTCGATCCACAGGTCGTCGACCCGCAGCAGCTCGCCCTCCTGGGCGACAGCCACCAGGTCGCAGTACCACCAGCCCTGTTGTTCAGGAGGGAAGAGCACCGGCTGATTGATCTGTATCCCGTCGTCGAGCAGCACGAAGCTGCGTTGGACGTGGTGCTCTCCTCGCTGTTCAAAGCCCCAGTCGTACGCGACGACGTCGCCCCACCGGAGGCCCGCGGCCCGAAGTCTGCCGTCCCGCAGGACGGTCACGGGTTGTCCCGGGCATGCCATCGACTCAGTCACGGCGCCCAGCCTGCCATGTGTGTCGGTGACCAAGGCGCAGAGGTCCCTCGGCGTCACCCGGCTCGACGGGACGGAGCAGGAGCACGGAACAGTGCGACCCGCCCTCCGTCCGCGAGCGCCGACCCGCCCTCCTCCGCCAAGTCGCCGAGCTGGAGGACGGCTTGGCTACTGCGCCAACGCATCGACACGTCCTGTCACATGCCTACTGCGGCTCGGTGGACGGTGGCCAGGCGCGGGGGTGGGGGACGCGCAGCGACTCGGCCGTTACGGGTGTGTGCGGGGCGGCGGCGTGCAGGCGGCCGTCACGCAGGACGATCGCGCCGCTGGCCAGCATGGTGGTGACCAGTTCCGTGGCAAGGGACTCGGGTGCGACATCCAGCAGCCGGGCGGCATCGGTGAGCCAGGCACGGGCATGCAGGTACGGCTCGACCTCGGAGGTGGGCATTCCGTCGCGGATCATCAGAGCGAAGGCGAAGATCCGCCGGGCGCCGTACCAGAGCGCTCCGTCCGGGTCGTCGACGAGGCGCTGGGCCCGGCGCAGGGCGGTCGCGAACGCAGCGGAGGGGTCGGCGGGGACCGGGCCGTGCGAGGGAAGGATCACGCGCGGGGCCAGTGCGGCCAGCCGGTGCAGGGAGGCCAGTGCTGTGGCGCCGGCGTCGGGGCCGTCGAGGGCGAGGTTCACCCAGCCGACGTCGTAGTCCGACAAGGCGTCGCCGACGACGAGGAGTTGCTGCTCCTGCTGCCACAGGCCGAGGTGTCCTGGCGTGTGCCCGGGTGTCCGGACCACTTCCCAGTCGGCGTCGCCGAGGCGGAGGACCTGTCCGTCGTCGAGCGGCATGTCGACCGTGTACGGGGCGACGGGCTGGTCGAGATACTCGGCTGCGCAACAGCCCGGGTCCCGGCGGGAGATGGCCTCGGCCTCGGGCGCTCCGGCGGCGATGACGGCTCCCCGGGCCTGCAGGAGGGCGTTGCCGCCGACGTGGTCGGAGTGCCAGTGGGTGTTCACGACCAGAGCGACGTCCCCGGCCTGCGCCCGGGCCCAGGAGGCGGTGTCCTCGGCGTGTCCGACGAATCCGCTGTCGATCAGCGCCGGCTGCCGCCCCGGCAGCAGAAGCGTGTTCGCGTCGGGGAACGGCCGTTGCCACCAGGTGGCCCAGGACGGCAGGGAGGGCGCGGACGGCTGCGGGGTCACTCGGCGGGCCTGTTCGCCCGGATCAGGGTCTGCTGGCCGTTGGCGACCAGTTTCCGGCTGCCGTCGGACTGGACGCCGTAGACCTCCAGCCGGCAGACGGTCAGGGTGCGCCCGGGTTTCAGTACGGTGCCGATGGCTTCGAGGTGATCACCGGCGGCCGGTGCGAGGAGGTTGATCTTGTATTCGACGGTGAGTACGTCGGAGTCCTCGTCGAGCAGGGTGAGCGCCGCGTAGCCGCCGGCGCTGTCGGCGATGGCACTCGTCGCGCCGGCGTGTACGTACCCGTGCTGCTGGGTCACCTCGGGACGAGCCGGAAGCACGATGTGGACGCGCCCCGGGCCGATGTGTGCGAGGTGCGCGCCGAGGTGGGCCATCAGGCCTTGGCTGTCGAAGCTGCCCTGAACGCGTGCGCGGACCGCGGGGCTTGCCTGTTCCTGTTGCGTCCGGTCTTCCATGTGCGTGCTCTCCTTCGAGTCCGCGGACAGGTGCGGGGTGGGCACCTCAGCCGGTCAGGCGTTCCACCAGCAGGAGAGCGCCGATGGTGATCATCATGGCACCGCTGACTCGCGTGACGGCCAGGGCGGCCGAGGGCCGGGTCCTGAGAACCGTCCTGGCCAGGACGCCGACGGCGAGGTAGACGACGGCGCACGCGGCCAGGTGCACGGTGCTGAGGAGTCCCGTCTGGGCGGCTACCGGCCAGCCGTCCTCGGCATGGACGAACTGCGGGAACAGCGAGAAGTACAACAGCAGCGCCTTCGGGTTCAGGCCGCTGATCCCGAGCCCAGCATGATCCGCATGCCGGAGGCGCCCAGGTCCTCCTCGTTGGCTGCCGGCAGGGCGGGTTGCCGCAACACGTTCGAGCCGAGCCACAGCAGGTATCCCGCGCCTCCGACGGTCAGGGCGGTGAGCGCGGCCGGGTGACTCGCCACGATCACCGCCACGCCCGCGACGGCCACCAGCGCGTAGACCGCGTGTCCGGCGACCAACCCGACGACGGCGGGGCCGACCGAACGCGTCCGCAGTCCGGCGGAGATCGCGTACGCCCAGTCCGCGCCCGGGGTGAAGACCAGCAGCAGGTCCACGACCAGGAAGGCCGCCAACGTCGTCGTATCCATCGAATGTTTCCTCTCATCCATGCTCCGAGAGGAAGGTTAGGGCGATTCATCCCAAAAATGTTTGCCTATTTACCCCGGCAATGCGGATTCTGAGGCAAGATCTACTGCATGGATGAGCTGGACCGCAAAATTCTTGCCGAGCTTCAGCTCGACGGGCGCTTGACCGTCACGGAACTGGCCGCCCGCGTGCAGCTCAGCGTCTCGCCCTGCCACCGTCGCCTGCGCGATCTGGAACGTGAGGGTGCGATCCGGGGCTACCGTGCCGTCGTCGACCCGGCTGCCGTCGGCCTGACTTTCGAAGCCCTGGTCTTCGCCACCCTGCGGTGGGAGTCGCCCGACACCGTTACCACCTTCGAGGACGCTCTCGCCGACATTCCGAACGTCCTCCAGGCCCAGCGTCTGTTCGGCGAACCCGACTACCTCCTGCGGGTGGCCACCACCGATCTCGCGGCCTTCCAGCAGCTGTACGACCAGCAGCTCGCCCGACTGCCGGGCGTCCAGCGCCTGACCTCCACCCTCGTCATGAAAAACGTCATCGATGACCGGCCTCTGCCGGGGTAGTCGCGGTCGTCAGTCGAGGCCTTCGATGATGCGGAAGTCGCGCTCGACGCCGTCAGCAAGAGCGGCCAGCGCCTCCTGGTGGGCCGCACTCGCATGTGCGGCGACGGCCTGTTCGAAACTGTCGAACTCGATCAGGACGGTGCGCCTCAGCTTTCGGTTCGACTCGACCCGTCCAGGCCCGGCACACCGGCCGGGGCTGTGACCGGATCGGTCTGGGGTGAGCGCCGGCGGGCGAGGGCGAAGGCGGCGAGCGTCGTGATCGCCATCGCGGCGACGCCGATCAGCGCCGCGGTCGTGTAGGCGTCGTCGTCCGGGAAGAGGCGGTCCGTGTCGGTGCCGGCGGCCAGGACCAGGCCGCCGATGGCGCTGCCCAGGGAGTATCCGACGCTGCGGACGACGTAGTTGAAGCTCATGGCGCTCGACGTCTCGCTCCTGGGGGTGACGGCCAGGATGACGCCGGGCATGGCGGCCGTGAAGCTGCCGACGCCGAAGCCCAGTACACCCATGGCCGCCAGTAGTTCGGCCAGGTTCGACCGGGCGGCGGCGAACAGGACGAATCCGCCGCCGACGACGGCGGCGCTGCCGGCCAGGAGCAGGGGGCCGTCGACCCACTTCCGGACCCGGGGCGTGAGCTTGCCTGCGACGAACCCCAGCACGGAGAACGGGATGAGGACCAGCCCCGCCACGAAGGTGGTCAGTCCGAAGCCGTAGCCGGCGCTGTGCGGCGTCTGCGCGTATCGGGTGATGAGCGTGAGCAGGAGGTACATGCCGATCCCGCCGATGAACATGGCGATGTTCGCTCCGGCGACCGCCGGGTGCCGTACCGCCCGGACGTCGACCAGGGGCGTCCCGGTTCGCAGTTCGGAAACGGCCCAGACGCAGAGCAGGAGCACGGCGGCGACGGCAAGGGCCACCGCCACGGCGAGGTGTCGGCTCCACAGGGTCCTCTCGCCGGCCAGGAACAGGACGAGGAGCAGCCCGCCCGCCAGGACGAGCGCACCGGGCACGTTCACGTGAGCGGAGCGGCCTTCGGGGGCTGCGGGCATGGAGCGCCACGCGGTCACGAAGGCGATGGCGGTGACGAGCAGGCCGAGGCCGTAGGCGGCCCGCAGTCCGCCGAACTCGGCGAGCAGCGCGGCCAGCGGGTAGCCGACGCCGGCTCCGATGATGGAGACCACCGAGATCAGGGCGATCGTGGCCGCGCTGCGCTCCTCGGGAAGATGGTCGCGGGCCACGCCCATCATCAGCGCCGTGAGACCGAGTCCGACACCCTGGGCGGCCCTGCCCGCGAGCAGCCAGGCGAACGGCAGCGGCAGCACGGTGAGTGCGCCGCCGACGACGACGATCGCCAGGGTGGCGAGAATCGTGGTCCGCCGGTGCGGTCCGGCTCCGAGCCGGCCGAGGACGGGCGTGGCGACGGCGCCGCTGAGAAGTGCGATGGTCAGGGTCCACTGCGCGCTGTCGAGGGAGACGTGGAACGTGGTCGCCACGCTGGTGATGAGCGGCGTCCCGAGGCTGGCGACCGCCGCCACGACCAGGGCGACGAATATCAGGGCGGGGACCAGCAGACGTGCCTCGGAACGTATGGGGGCAGTGCCCGTGGGCTGGTCATGAGCCTCGGCCGCGGTCACCGGTCCGACTCCTCTCGGGCGTGGCTTTCGAGCTCCGCCAGATGCAGCAGCGCCGGAAGGGCTGCTGCCAAGGCCTCGACCTCGTCACCGGCGAGTTCGTCGATCAACCGCGCGTACGCGTCGACGCCCGCCTGGCGTCGCGTCCGGACGTACGACGCGCCGGCCTCGGTCAGGCACACCAGCGTGACCCGCCTGTCGGACGGATCGCCCTTCCGCTCGACCAGTCCGGATTCCTCCATCACCCGGACCAGGACGGTCATCGCAGGCTGGGTGACGCCCTCGGCCACCGCCAGATCGGTGATCCGTCGCGGGCCGGTCCTGTCCAGCGTGGCCAAGGTGGTGGCGGACGTCAGGCTCATGTCGCGGGGAAGACGTCTCACGGCCCTGGTGGCCAGACCGTAGAGGGCTGACCCGATGGCATCGGAAGCGCCGTGCGCGGCGTCGCGGTGACTCATCCCTAAAGCATAAGGGCTTTATATGAATCCTTTATGTAAATCCTGATTCCGATGGCTTGCGACGCGTCCGCGTAAGGATGAACGCCGTCGGTCCTGACCCGTGCAGCCCTGATGTCCAAGGCGGGCACGGTGATTCTTTGGACCCGGTCAGCGACCTCGCTGTCCGGCACGCAGCAGTGCGTACATGAACATGTCCCGCCGGTCCGCCCCCACCTGCTGCCGGCCCCGCAGCAGCCCCTCACGCCGGAAGCCCGCGCGCTCGGCAGTGCGCACAGAACCCGTGTTCCACGGCGGCGGGGCGCGCAGCCGACCAGTGCGTGTGCAGTCCGGCGGGTAGAGCGAGATCACACGGATTCCCTCGGGGCGCAGCCGCTCGGAGAGGATGTCGGCAAAGCCGGCCTGGGCGGCTTTGGCCGCGTAGAACGCGGGGTGTGCCTGAGAACGGTGGTTCCGGGGTTCCGCGGCCGAGGAGACCAGGTTGACCACATCGGCACCGGGCGAGGCGCGCAGCAGCGGGAGGAAGTGCTTGACCGTGAGCAGGGTGCCCGTGGCTCCGGATGCGATCGTGTCGGTGATCGCGTCGTCGTCGGCATCCCACAGATCGGGACCTTCCAGATAGCGGGCGCCGTTGTTGATCAGCACGTCCACCCGGTCGGTGCGGGTGGAGACCGCGCCTGCGAATGTCCGTACGGAGACCGGGTCGGCCAGATCGCAGTCGAAGGCGTCGGCTCGTGCGCCGCTGTCGGCCGCCACCTCATCGGCCACTCGCTGTGCCGCGGCCAGGGAGCGCGCCGACACGAACACGCGCGCACCCAACCGGCCCGCGTTCAAGGCCAATGCTCGCCCGAACCCACGCCCGGCCCCGGTCACCACCACTGACTTCCCCGTGAGATCTGTGGGGTCCGTGAGACTCATGGCACACCTCCTCTGTGTTGATCACTGCGAGCGTAGCCGTGGGGTCTTACGTGCCGGACTCCTCCCTCGGCGAAGCGCGATCGGGGAGATCCGCTGAGCGCGCCTCGGCCGGATGATGCGCGCGTCCGGCCCGGCCCGGCCACCACCCAGTAGCCGGCGGTCCAGACCTCGGAGCTCAAGGTTCACGGAGTCTGAGCGGCAGGGGTACGTGATGCAAAGCGACAACCCCCGCCGTCGAAGCGCGTGCCGGGGCTCGATCCGCCGTCAACCCGTACGCCGACGTCAGTAAGAAGCACCACCCCTTCGCGTGACACTCGTTCGGCCCGAGAGCCGTAACGTTCCTGCTCCATACCGCCTCTGATCTGCGCGATCTTCGCAATCTGCAGTTCTGTGGATATTCGTTCGAGGGACAGTCGCGCTGGTCAAGATCCTTTTCGTGCCTATGGTCATGCCGATTCCATTCGAGACGTGATCCCGGCGAGGTGTGGGTGTCTGGCGAACTATTTCTCCCAGAAGAAGAGTTGAGACAGCGGGACGGCTCTCCGGCCGCCGTCGTCGAGGGCCTGGCCGGCTGGGTTCCGCCTCGCGTGGTCGTCAACGAGGAGCTTCCGGAGGCCTGGGAGGTCGATGACGCGTGGGTACGTCGCCGCACAGGCATCGGCACACGTCACTGGACCGATCCCGGCACATCCACCGGCGATCTCGCCCTGGAGGCCGCCGGGCGCGCCATGGCCGTGGCCGGACATCCCCGGATCGACGCTGTCGTCGTGGCGACCTCCACCCCCGACCGGCCGATGCCGGCCATGGCCCCCCAGCTCGCCGCCAGGATGGGCCTCGGGCCGGTCGCCGCCTGGGACGTCTCCGCAGCGTGCAGCGGATTCGTCTACGCCCTGGCCACCGCTGCGGGCGTGCTCGCCGCCGGGATCGCCGACCGCGTCCTGCTGGTCGCGACCGACGTGTACTCCACCTTGCTGGCCCCGGACGACCGCAGCGCCGGGGTGGTGTTCGCGGACGGCGCCGGTGCCGTGGTGCTGCGCCGGGGCGAACGGGGAGTCCCCGGCAGCGTCCTGGGCTTCGACCTCGGCAGCGACGGAACCTTCCACGACCTCATCGAAGTGCCGGGAGGCGGCGCGCTGGAACGGGCCGCCCCCGAGCGGTACGCACCCGGCGACCGGTACTTCCGGATGAACGGGCGCGAGGTCTTCCAGCACGCGGTCACCCGGATGACCGAGTCCTCGCGGTCGGTCCTGCGCTCCGTCGGCTGGCGGGTCGAGGACGTCGACCGGTTCGTCGGCCACCAGGCCAACGCACGGATCCTGCGCGCCGTCGGCGAACGGCTCGCCGTGCCCGCGCAGCGGCAGATCGCCAACATCGACCGGGTCGGCAACACCGGTGCGGCGTCCATTCCGCTCGCGCTCGCCGACGCGGCGAGCCGCGGGGAACTCCGCCCTGGACAGCGGGTGTTGCTCACCTCCTTCGGCGCCGGGCTCACCTGGGGATCGGCCGCCCTGGTGTGGCCCGACCTCGCCCGCGTCCCGCCGGTGTCGGACACCGTCAGCGTGCCGGCGGCTTCCCCCGCCGCCGACGACTCGCCGCACCCCGCCCTGAGCGGCAACGCCCGGACCTAAGGGCTGTCCCGCAGGGCCTTCCTCCCGGATCAGGCCGGCCTCCGGGCCCAGGGACTCGCGTCCGGACCAGGTCGGGACCTCGTCTGGATCATGCCGGGCTCGCGCCCTGGCCGGACGAACCCCCAGCACTCCTCCCCCTCATTTCTCCCCCCATTCCCAGCACCTCTCACCAAGCGAAGGCCACACTCATGTCTCCTGTCGACACCGCCGTCAACTCGGTCCTGACCGGCAAGTTCGAGGTCGTTCCGGACTCGATCCACCCCGAATCCACTCTGGAGAGCCTCGACCTGGACTCGCTCTCCCTGGCCGAACTCGCCCTCGCACTCCAGGAGGAACTGGGCGTCAAGGTCGAGGAGCACGAGGCGACCAAGACCACCACGGTCGCCGAACTCATCTCGACCCTGGTCGCCAAGCGCGTCGCGGCAGGGGCACTGTGACGGCTGGCAGCCGTGCGGTCGCCGTCACCGGTCTGGGGATGATCACCCCGGCCGGTGTCGGCCGCGAGGCGACCTGGCAGGGTGTGCTGCGCGGTGAGTCCACGGCGGCCCGGGACTCCCAGCTCAAGGAATTCCCCACCGACTTCTCCTGCCGGATCCCTCCCATGCGCGCCGGCGAGGGGCGCATCGGCGGCGGCAAGGCATGGAGGATGGCCCGCTTCAGTCAGCTGGCCGTGCTCGCCGCACGCGAGGCCGTCGCCGACGCCGGCCTGGACCCGAAGAGCTGGGACGGCACCCGGGTGGCCGTGGTGATCGGCTCCGGGCTCGCGGGCGCCGCCCACCTGGAGGAACAGACGGCTCGCCTGCTGCAGGCCGGGCCGGATCTTGTGTCGCCGGTGCTGATCCCCATGCTCATCTCCAACATGGCAGCGGGCGAAGTGCTCCTGGACCTGGGCGCTCGCGGGCCCTCGCTCGCCACCGAGACCGCGTGCGCGTCAGGGGCGAGCGCCCTGGCCGTGGCCCGCGACCTGCTGCTGTCCGGCGCCTGCGACATCGCGGTCGCCGGCGGCACCGAAGCAGCCGTCAGCCCCGTGGTCACCACCGGCTTCCAGCGGATGGGCGCCCTCTCGTCTCGTACCGGCGACCCGGCGGCGGCCTCGCGTCCGTTCGCGGCCGACCGGGACGGATTCGTCATCTCGGAAGGTGCCGCGATCCTGGTCCTGGAGCGGGTCGCCGACGCTCGGGCCCGCGGCAGGAGCGGATACGCGCAGTTGGCGGGAGCCGGGCTGAGCTCGGACGCCCACCACCCCACGGCACCCGCGCCCGGTGGAACAGTGGCCGAGACCGCGCTGCGCAACGCCGTCGCCGAAGCCGGCCTCAGCCCGTCGGACATCGACCACGTCAACGCCCACGGCACCTCCACGCCACTGAACGACAGCATGGAGGCGGAGCTCATCGACCGCGTGCTGCCGCACCGCCCCAGCATCACCGCCGCCAAGGGCGTGCTGGGACACAGCCTCGGGGCGGCCGGAGCCATCGAGGCGGCGCTCACGGCGCTGACCATCCACCGTTCCACGGTCCCGCCGATCGCCAACCTCACCCCGAAGACCCTGGCCTTCCCCCTGCGGTGCGTGATGGGGGAGCCGCGCCAGGAGACCGTACGCGCCGCCGCAAGCCACTCCTTCGGCTTCGGCGGGCACAACGTGGTCCTGGTCCTGCGCTCGGCCTGATCTCCGCACCGCGTACCCGCAACGACCCGCGCGGCAGGGCGCCCCGCCCTGCCGCCCGCTCCCGCCTGCCCACGGCGCCGTTCCGCAGAGAGTCCGCATCCCTTGACCGTGTACAGCTCCCTCGCCCACGCGAGCGTCCACGTCCCGCCCGGCCGCCAGACGGTCGCCGAGACCGAGGACCGCTTCCGCGCACACAACCCCGGCATCGCGATGTCCCCCGGCGTCCTACGGCACATGTACGGCCTCGTCGAGCGCACCGTGGCCCCCGCCGAAGAGCAGCCGTCCGACCTCGCGGCACATGCCGTACGTACCCTCCTCGACCAGCACGGCACCGACCCCCTCGACATCGACCTGCTGCTGTTCGCGGGCATCCTCGCCGATATGGAGGAGCCGGCGACGGCACACGTCGTCGCGGACAAACTCGGCCTGCGATGCCCGGTGTTCGACCTCAAGAACGCCTGCAACGGAGTGCTCAACGCCCTGGAGGTCGCCGACGCGTTCATCCGGTCCGGCCAGTACCGCCGGATCCTGGTCACCACCGCGGAGGTCAGTACCCGGGAGAGCCGGTGGAGCGTCCGGAGTGCCGACGACGTGCTGCGCGCCCTGCCGAGCCTGAGTACGGGGGACATGGGGTCGGCCGTACTGGTCGAGGCCCGGGACCGGCCCGGCATCCTCGGTTCCCGCTTCTTCGCCAACTCCTGGGGCTGGCGGGCGGCCACCCTCCCGAACCCCTACGCCAACCACCGCACCCTCGGACAGCTGCGCATCGACTCCGCCGAACTCGTCGCCTCCTTCGAGGGGATGCCCGAGAAGGTACGCCGTGCGATGCACGACATCGGAGTCAAGAGCGGCGACCTGGATCTCGTCTGCATCCACCAGCCCTCCGTCGCCTTCACCAAGATCGCCTGCGACTGGGTCGGGGTGGACCCGTCCCGGATCCTGGCGACGTTCCCCACTCACGGCAACGTCGCCACGAACACCATTCCGCTCCAACTGGCCCTGGCCCTGGACGAGGACCGGCTGCACCGGGGCGATCTGGTGGGCCTGTTCGGCTTCGCGAGCGGCGCGAGCGCAGGCGTCGTCATCTGCGAGTGGTGACCCCCCCCACACTTCGCCCCGTTTCCACGTTCCCTCCCTTCCTCCTGCCTGTACGGAGCCAGCGATGCCCCCCTCTGCCACCGCCCCGCCGCACGGCGCCCCCGTCCCTCCGGCCCGGCCCGGTCCCGGCGGGCCGCGGCTCGTCCCCCTCACACCGGACGAGTGGCCGCCATCGCTGCGTACGGTGCTCGACTCCTCCCGCAAGGACGGACCGGGCAGGAACAACCTGTTCGGCACGCTCGCCCACCATCTGCCGCTCGCCGAGGCCTGGTTGGCGCTCGCGCGGGTGCTCACCCATGACGGCACGCTCGGCGCGCGGGACCGGGAACTCGTCGTCCTGCGCACCGCACACCTGCTGGGCTGCGACTTCGTCCACGCCCGGCACATCGGACAGGCCCGGCTGGCCGGACTGGACACGGCCGAGACGACGGCAACCGCCCTCCCACTCGACGCGCATCCCTGGGCGCCCGACGACCTCGCCCTGCTGCGGACCACCGACGCGCTCGCCGCCCACGCCGACGTACCGGACGCCGTCTGGCAGCAGCTCACCGAACGGATGCGACCCGACCAGCTGGTCGAACTCCTCGTGCTGGCAGGTCAGTCGGCGATGATGTGCATGACCCTGCGCACCCTGCGTACACCGGCTGACGCGCCTTCCGGGCAGCCGGAGGCGACGGGCCGGGAAGTGTTCGAGGTCCGTATCGAACGGGACCTGTGCTGCAGTTCCGGCCAGTGCGTCAGCACGGCCCCCGAGTCGTTCGAGCAGAGCGACGTGGACGGGCTGGTCACACTCCGCCCCGACCACCTCACCCGGTCCCGGCCCGCAGACCTCCAACTGGCCGCGGAACTCTGCCCCAGCGGCGCGATCACCCTCACCACCGTCCAGCAGCAGTAGCGCTACTCACACTCCAGTCACACTCGCAGCAGAAGAACCGGAAGGCAGTCCGCGCATGTCCCTGACCAGTCCCGCACCCAGCTCCGTCCTCGCCCTCCCGGCGCAGTACGGCGACTGCCCGTACGGTCCGCCTCCGGCGTACGTGCAGGCCTCCCGGGCATCCTCGGTGACGCGCTCCGTGCTGCCTGACGGTTCCAAGTGCTGGCTCGTCACCGGTTATCAGGAGGTGCGTGCCGCCTTGGCCGACGCGCGCTTCAGCGCCGACGCCCGTACCCCCGGTTTCCCCTTCCTCTCCCCGGGGCAGCGCCATCTGGCCACCGCCAAGCCGAGCTTCATCCGGATGGACGACCCCGAACACGCCCGCCTTCGGCGCATGGTCACCAAGGACTTCCTCGTCAAACGTATCGACGCCCTGCGCCCCGCCATCCAGGAGATCGTGGACGCTGCCGTCGACCGGATGCAGGCCAAGGGCGCACCCGCCGACCTGGTCGGTGACTTCGCACTGCCCGTGCCGTCGCTCGTCATCTGCCACATGTTGGGGGTGCCGTACGAGGACCATGAGCTCTTCCAGTCGCTGAGCAGGACACTCCTGGACAACACGACGGGCCAGGACCGGGTCACCGAAGCCCATCAGGACCTGATGGCGTATCTGACGCAGCTGGCCACCAGCAAGCAGGCGCAGCCGGGCGACGACATCCTCAGCCGGCTGGTCGCACGCGACGACCTGACCCCGCAGGAGACCGCGTCGCTGGGCTTCCTGCTGTTGGTCACCGGCCACGAGAGCACCGCCAACATGACAGCCGTCAGCACCCTGGCGCTGCTGCGTCGCCCCGATCAGACGGCTCTGTTGCGGGAGCGGCCGGAGCTCGTCCCCGGCGCGGTCGAGGAGTTGCTGAGGCAGCAGACCATCATTCACCTCGGCCTCGCCCGAGTCGCCAAGGAGAGCGTGGAGGTCTCGGGGACGACCATCGCCGCCGGCGACGGGGTGATCTTCATGCTGTCCACGGCCAACCTGGACGAGGACCTGTTCACGTCGGAGACCGGCGCCTGCCCCACGGAGCTGGACGTGACCCGGGACGCACGGCGCCATCTCTCCTTCGGCTTCGGCATCCACCAGTGCCTTGGCCAGGCGCTGGCCCGGGCCGAACTGCAGATCATCCTGGAGACCCTGCTGCGCCGCATGCCCGCTCTGCGGCTCGCGGTGCCGGAGGAGGACCTGGACTTCTCCACCGAGAGCATCGTGTACGGACTGAGGTCGTTGCCCGTGGCGTGGTGAGCGTGGCACCCATGATCCCGGTTCGCGGGGGAGCGGACATCGGTGCTGCGTGTCGGAAGCTCCGATGTGCCGACGCGGTGGGCTACTCACCCCGTCGGCGGTAGCACGACGGGGTGATGGTCGCAGGACGCACTGGTGATCGTTTCGGTGACAGCACTAGAGTGACGCGTCGTGACGGTCCTGGTCGTTGGTGGTTCCGGATTCTTGGGTGCTGAGCTGCTCCGGCAAGCGGTCGCGGCCGGGCACCCCACGGCCGCGACCTACGCGACCAGACCCGGAAGCGCCCAAGGTGTCGCCTGGTACGACCTCGACCTGCGGGATCCCGGACGTGTCGAAGCGGTCGTGGCCGATGTCGGCCCTCGCGTCATAGTCAACGCGTCGAGCGGCGAGGCGGACTGGGCGGTCACGGCCGAGGGCCCTGTCCGGCTGGCGATGGCGGCGGCAAGGTCGGGCAGCCGTCTGATCCACGTCTCGAGCGATGCCGTGTTCTCCGGCGCCCGCGTCCACTACGGGGAGTCCTGTCTGCCCGATCCCGTGTCCCCGTACGGGGCGGCGAAGGCAGCGGCGGAGACAGGCGTTCTCCTCGTACATCCTGATGCTGTGATCGCGCGTACCTCGCTGATCATTGGCGACGGTCAGTCGAAGCACGAACGGGTGGTGCACGAACTCGTCGCCGGGACGCGCGACGGTGTGTTGTTCACCGACGACATCCGGTGCCCGGTGCACGTGGCCGACCTCGCCGCAGCTCTTATGGAACTCGCGTCGGGTGACGCCAGCGGTGTCCGTCATCTCGGCGGGAGCGAGGCTCTGAGCCGTCATGATCTCGGCGTCCTCATAGCCGGACGCGACGGACTCGACGCCTCCCGACTGCGCAGGGGGCGCCGTGCCGACGCAGCGCTTCCCGGGGCTCTCGACGTACGCCTCGACAGCCGTGCGACCCAGCGCAAGCTGCGCACCAGACTGCGCGGCGCCCACCAGTTCCTGACCCCAGAGGTGTGATCGCGCCCGCACGAACCGGCTCGAAGCGTACGGGCTGCGTCCACATGCACGGCCTGAGCGCCGCAGCCGCCGGCGGGCTTTGCCTCGCCGCAGTCCGCGAGGGCGGCGTCAGACGGTGCATCGGCCGTTCACGGTGCACGGTCCGCCGACCGCTGCCCCGAGCCGTAGTGGTGCCGCGCTGCGGGGTAGCGGCCGGCCGGACCGTGGCGGGGTCAGCCGCCGATTCCTGAGTCCTGCGCGGCGGCAATGATCGACGTCGCGTCCTCCGGCAGCAGGAAGCCCGCATCGACGGACGACTGCGCGGCCGTACGTACCTTGCCCACGTAGTCGGCATGGGTCGGGTAGAGGCGGCTGAGTACCGGCTCCGCCGTGGCAGGGAAGAGCGGGTCGGACGGGTCGCCGTCGTCGTGGCGGTCCCACGCGTCGGCGTCGCCGTTCCACGGATCGCGGGCGCCGTACAGGCCGCAGAAGACACCGCTGCCACTGGTGTCGCGCGCACCGGTGAGCGTACGCGTGGGCACTGTGACGTCGGGCAGGCGGACACCGCCGGTGGCCAGGCCGGTTGCCGGGTCACGCAGGACGGTGCTCAGTGACCGTCCGCTCGGGGGACGCGCACCGCCCCGCGCCCAGACGCCCAGGTGCCGCAGCGCGGAGTTCATCGCCCAGTGACCGGGCCCGTCGTTGAAGGGAGCGGAACCGGCGGCGCAGTCCGGCGACGGCGCGGCCGTACCCGCCGACTTCGTCACGGTTGCGTCGCCGAGGTCGTACGCCCACTGGTCGCCGTGCGCGGTGCCGGCCAGCTCCCAGTGCACGACGCTGCCGGTGTCCGGCTGCCGTGCGGTCGCGGCGCCCGGCACGTCGGTCTCGGTGAGCACGACGAACGTCGGCGCAGTCAGGTCGGTCCTGATCCGGGACGGGTTCGGCATCAGCAGGGTGTCGGCGAGCACGCCGCTGATGGGCGAGGCGATCGCACTGTTGCTGTGCACCATGAAACCGTCGTAGACCTTGGACACCGGCTGGACGGCGTTGACGTACGTGGTCATGAAGCCCGCCGACTGCGACTCGCCGTCGGCGAGCAGGGTCCGGACCGGTAGGCCGCCGAGGGGGTCCGGCCCGTCCGGGGTGCGCAGCGCCTGGCCTGCCTGGGAGAAGATGTCGTAGGCGAACGCGTCACCGGGGTGGACCAGACTGCCGTACCTGGCCGGGTCCCAGCCCTTGAGACCCTTGATCTCGCCCAGCCCGCCGTTGACCCCGACGGCCTGTGCCGAGACGCCGACCCAGGCATACCCCTCGCGCAGCAGTTCGTCCCGTTCGAACCAGTAGTCCGGGGAGAGTTCGAGCTGGCCGCTGACGTTGAGCCACTCCACGACCACCGTGCCGTTGAACTTCGCCGGATCGGTGGGCCGGCGCACGAGCAGGCGGCTCTTGTAGGCGGCGGTGCCGGACGTCCGGACGTTCCACCGGCCGTCGGATGTCCACAGGCCGGACTTCGCGTATGACGTCGCGGTGCCCGAGAAGAAGTACTCGCTCTCGGTGTAGCCGAACGAGCCGAGGTCCTCCGCGGCGGCGAGGAACGGGAAACCGTGGCTGCCGGCGGGCGGGACGGTCACCGTGGGGGCCACGGCTGCGGCGGGGGAAGCCGCGGCCGGGGCGGTCAGCGGGGTGGCGAGGAGGGCACCGCAGAGCAGTACCCCCAGTGCGGTGGCGGCGACGGGCCGCCTGGATAAGCGGGAAAGCATGCGCATGGATTGCCTCCGTGAATGCGTGTCCCAACGCGTTGACTTGTTGAGACCGCAGTTTCTACGGATGGCGGCGAGCTGCCATCGGTGAATCCACCGGTGTCCCAGGAGCGGTGACCCGTGACCGTCCTTCGGCGTTGACCGCCTCGAAGCCGCGGTCGGTGCCGCCGCAGCCGCCGCGGCTCCGAGGCCGGCCGGGCGTGCCCTCTTGCCGTGTCCGCAGGCAGCCGCCTCCGCCTCTGGACCCGTTCAGGGATCCGGCGCGCTCCGCACTGTGGTGGTGCCTACGCGGCGCGGTCACTTCTCAGGGCCTGGATCAGCCAGGGGTGCACCGGGATCAGGTTCGATACCACCTGCCAGCCGTTGACGATCCGGACCAACCGCCAGTACTGGTCCGCCCCGGGATCGTGCGCTTCTTCGAACTGCCGGGCCATCCAGTCCCGGAACTCCGTGCCGGGGGTGCACGCGAACACCTCGGCGAAGCGTTGCACGAGGTCGTCGACGACGGGGGCGGACTCATCGCCGACCGGGGCGATGCCCGACTCCATCGCCTCGGCCACCTTCTGTCGGGTGAGCTCCATGAGGGCCTCGCCGGCCTTGCTCTCGATGTCGGGCGTGCGCCCGGCGGCCTGGCACATGGCCCTCCGGCGCAACCGGGTCCGGAAGTCCTCGTCGCCGATCGGACTGACCAGTCCTCCGGCTCCGGTGGGTGCGCTCACTCCCGTGATCCGGGCGCCAGGCTCTCGGCCGGATCCTCCCTCATGAAATCCGCCACCAACTCGGCGGGATTGGCGGCCGACGTCAGCTCGAACATCGCGTCCGGTTCGAACATGTCGTAGAGGATGACCGGCGTCGGGCGTCCCAACGCCTCCACGATGCGGCCGCTCAGGTGGAGGCGGCGGGCCGCCCCGACGCAGACCTCGTGGAACCATTCGATCAGCAGGTCGTCGCGGCCGTCCGGCTCCTCGTCGTCCTCGTACCGGAGCCCCCGGGACTCGGCCTCCTGCCGGTGCGCCTCCGCGCCCTCCGGATCACGCCCGACGGCCCGGACGCCTTCGAGCCCCGTTCCGGGGAAGTACGCGTAGCTCCAGCGCGTCTCCCAGCCGTCCGACGCCTGCTGCGCCTGCTGTGCCGACCTCGCGGCGTCGGCCTCCGTCGTGTAACCGATGGCCACGTACGGGAGCCGGGGATCCTGGTCGACGCTGTCGATCCGGAACGTCACGGCGTAGATGCCGGCGTCGGCCGGAAACTCTCCGACCACCTCGTCGGCAACCCGTTCCACGTACTCAGCAAATGACATGTGCACCTCCTGGATCGGCTCAAGGATGCCAGGCGGTCCGGCGCGGGCGGCTGTCGGTGTCCGCTCAGGGTTGGACGGGGACGGGGGAGCACCGCGCCGCCCGTGATCAGATCCTGCCCCAAGGTGGCCGGTCAGTTGCCGAGATGTCCGTATTTTCGTCATGTGCAACCGGGGGTTGACCGTTCCGGCAAGTGGCTCTAGGTTTCTCGCAGCCCACTGGTACATCGATTAACCACAAGGTTAACGTCCTGGTTGGAGACATCCCGCTGTGCGCTCATCCCTGAGCCGGCGCGGTTTCCTCGCTGCAGGCTCCGGCCTCGCCGCCGCTACCGCTCTGTCCGGCTGCTCCACACTCGCCTCGGCCGATTCCGACCCCGGCACCCTGACCGTGCACACCCAACTCGGTACCACCGCGCCCGGTTCTCCCACCTACAAGGCAGTCGTCAAGGCGTTCCACGAGGAGAATCCGGACATCCGGATCAAGAACCTCGTCAACGGCGACGACCTGCCCCAGGTGTACGAGACCTCCCGGCTGGCCCGCAAGGAGCCGGACGTGGTCATGGTCAACCTCTACGACAAGACCCTGGCCTGGACCGATGTCGGGGCCACCGTCGACGTGAAGGGCTACCTCGACGACTGGGGGCTCCGCGAGCGCGTGCTGCCCGCCGCCATCGAGGAGTGGACCGACGCCGACGGCAGGCTCCGCGCCTTCCCGTACTTCGCCACCAACTGGCCCGTCGCCTTCAACACCGCCCTGCTCGGGCGGGCCGGCGTCGACTCCGTACCCACCACCGGTGACCAGCTGATCGGGGCCGCGCGCCGGCTGCGGGCCAAGGGCATCGCCCCGGTCACCGTCGGCGGAAACGACTGGACCGGACAGAAGCTGCTGGCCCAGATCATCCAGACGTTCCTCACGCCCGACGAGGCGCGGAAGGTCTACACGAGCGGAGACTTCAGCGGCAGCAGGGGAGCCCGCGAGGGCATCGACTACTTCGTCCAGCTGCGCGACGCCGGTGTCTTCGCCGACAAGGCGCAGGGGCTGACCTCGGACATCATGACCACGCAGTACAACACCGAGGCGGCGGCCATCCAGTCCGCGATGTCGTCGGCGCTGGCGAAGGTCTCACCGAAGGCGGCCGGGCACACGGAGGTCGGTGGCTGGCCGCTGGCCCCCGGCGCGGCGCACAGCAAGCCGACCATCCTGCGCTCGTACACCCTCATCGGGTTCTGGATCAGCCCCAACGGCGTCAAGAAGCTGCCATCGGTCGAGAAGTTCCTGCGCTTCATGTACCGCCCCGAGACGGTCTCGCGCTTCATCACCGAGAGCGGCCGGGACATGGCGCTCGTCACCGACACCGTCAGCAAGGACTTCCCGCTGGTGGCCAAGGCCCAGCAGCTCGGCGACCGGGTCGGCCAGGTACTCCTGCCCGACCTGTACGTCCCCCCGACGGCCACCCAGCCCCTGATCACGGCGACCAGCACCGCCTTCACCCGGGGGACGAGCGCGGCCGCCGTGCGCTCCGCCCTCGAATCCGCCTACCGCACGGCCTGATCCGCGCGCCCGAGCCCTCTGCGAGTCCCTTCATGACGTTGCTCTCGTCCGCCCCGGGCGGCGCCTCGGTCCGCCGGCCGGCCCCGCCCTCACCTCCTCCCGCACGGACCGCACGCCGCAAGCAGTCCGGGGTCGTCCTCGCCGTGCCGGCACTGGTCTGGTACCTCGTCTTCATGGTCGGCCCGCTGGTCGCCATCTTCGTCATCGCGGCCCTGCACTGGCCGGGCATGCTCCAGCCCGTGTCCTTCGCCGGGCTCGACAACGTCCGCACGGTGCTGGACGACCCGGTCTTCTGGGACTCGGTGGGCAACACCGCCACCCAGCTGGTCATCGCCCTTCCCGTGATGATCGTCTGCGCGTACATGCTCGGGTACTACGTCGCGCAGAAGCCGCCGGGCCACCGCGTCCTGCGCTACCTGCTCTTCATCCCCGGCCTGATCTCCACGCCCGCCAAGGCGATGGTCTTCTACGCGGTCCTCTCGCCCGACGGGATGCTCAACGGCGCACTGGACAAGGCCGGTCTGGGTTCGCTCACCGACGCCTGGCTCGCCTCCCCGTCCACCGCCCTCTACTGCCTCATCGTCCTCGACGTGTGGAGCGGCATCGGATTCACCGCCGTGCTCTTCGCCGCCCGGCTCGGCAGCGTGCCGGACGAGATAGGCGAGGCCGCCCAGCTCGACGGCGCCGGCCACTGGCGCGCCATGTGGCGCATCCACTTCCCCGTCATCCGCGACTTCGTCGGCGTCGTGACCATGCTCCAGTTCCTGTGGACGCTGTTCGGCTCCGCGCAGAACGTACTGCTGCTCACGCAGGGCGGCCCCGGAAGCTCGTCGACAACGTTGTCCTTCCTCGTCTACCAGAAGGCGTTCATCGCGGCCGACCTCGGCTACAGCCAGACGGTCGGCGTGGTCCTGTTCCTGGTCGGTCTGGCCGGGCTGCTGACGATCCGTCGCGTCTTCCGCCAGAACTACTGATCGGAGCGGTTCCATGAAGTTCGGAAGGTCCTGGCTGCCGGCCCACATCCTCGCGTGGCTGTACGCGGCGCTGCTGGTGGTGCCCCTCTACTACCTGCTGGTCTCGGCGTTCAAGACGAACGACCAGATCTTCGGAAGTCCCTTCTCCCTGCCCACCTCGTTCTCCCCGCACAACTTCGGGGAGGCGTTCTCCTCCGCGGACCTCGGGCCGGCCGTCGTCAACTCGGTGCTCGTCACCGCGCTGGCACTGGCGCTCACCCTGGCCCTGGCCATTCCGGCGGCCTTCGCGATCGCCCGTACCGAGGGACGCCTCGGCGCCTTCGTGGAGCGGGTGTTCTCCCTGGGGTTCCTGGTCCCCACGTTCGCCGCGCTCTTCCCCACGTTCCTGCTGGCCGCGGCGACCGGACTCTTCCACACCCGCACCTTCATGGTCCTCTTCCTGCCGGCCACGGCGATGCCGCTGTCCGTCGTGATCCTCGTCCAGTTCATGCGGACGATCCCGCGCGAGATGGAAGAGGCGGCGCGGATGGACGGGGCGTCCACCTTCGCCGTCCTGCGGCACATCTACACCCCGATGTGCATGCCCGGGATCGCCACGATCCTCCTCCTGAACTTCCTGACGTTCTGGAACGAGTACCTGTACTCCCTCGTCATCATCGGCCCCGACCCCGAACAGCGCACCGTGCAGGTGGCGCTGCCCACCCTCAAGTCCCTGACCGGCACCGACTACGGCATCCTGACCGCGGGCACGGTCCTGACACTGGTTCCCGTCTGGGTGGTGTACACCGTGCTCCAGAAGCGCATGCAACAGGCACTCGTCAGCGGGGCGGTGAAGATGTGAAGGAACGTCTCAAGGGGCGCACCCAGGAATCGGACGGCACGGCGGGCACACCGCCGGGGCAGCCGGCCCAGACCACCGGCCGGCCCACGATCAAGGCGGTGGCCGCAGCGGCCGGGGTCTCCACCGCCGCGGTCTCCCAGGCCGTCAACGGCACCGGCCGGATCTCCGAGGCCACCCGCCGCCGGGTCCTCGCGGCGGCCGCCGAACTGGGCTGGTCGCCCAGCGCGTCCGCGTCGGCCCTGCGCCGGGCCCGGACCCGCACGATCGCGCTCGTCGTCAGACGCCCCACGGACGTGCTCGGCGCCGACCCGCACTTCAGCGAACTGATCACCGGCCTGGAGGGCGAACTCGCCCCCCGGGGCTACGGTCTCCTGCTCCACCTGGTCGCCGACATCGCCCAGGAGAACGCCCTGTACGAACGGCTGGTCGCGGAGGGCCGCATAGACGGAGCCGTACTGACCGACGCGCGCGCCGACGACCCGCGCCCGCACCTGCTGCGGGACCTCGGACTGCCCGCCGTCCTGCTGGGCGCACCCGACCCCGAATCACCCGTGCCCGGTGTGGGGCTCGGTCAGCAGGACGCCGGTGTCCGAGAGGCCGTCGCCCACCTGCTGGAACTCGGCCACCGGCGGTTCGCGTACGTCGCGGGCCCGGCCGAACTGGTGCACACCCGGCTGCGCCGCGCCGCCTTCGAGGATGCGCTTGCCGTGGCCGGGCTGAGTCCCGTGGCCGTCCGGCACACCGATTTCACCGAACAGGCGGCCGTCGCCGTGACCGAGGAACTGCTCGCCCTGCCCGGCCGGCCGACCGCGCTGGTCTTCCCCAACGACTCCATGGCCGTCATCGGCATCGGCACGGCCCAGCGCCGCGGACTCCGGGTGCCGCAGGACGTGTCGGTGGTCGGTTACGACAACCTGCCGCTCGGCCGCTGGCTCCACCCCCGTCTGACCACCGTGGACCAGCAGGTGCAACGGGTCGGTGCGGCCGCCGCCCGTGAACTGCTCCTCCGCTGCGGCGAGGACGTGCCGGCACCTGTCCTCGACGGACGCCCCAGCCTGGTCGTCCGGGAGTCGACGGGCCCGTCTCCCGCCGGGTCGTGAAACGTGAGCTCCCCAGACCGCCCCGCCCGCGGCCCGCCCCTCAGGCCCCGCTCCGCCCCGCGGCTCCCGGCCCGCCCCACCGGCCGTTCTCCCGCCGCACCGATCCACCCCCGCACATCGAAGAGGTCAGGACCCGACCATGCGACGCCACAGCGCCCAGCTCACCCACGACTCCGCCGTTCTTCCCTGGCTCGGCGCCAACTTCTGGTCCCGCACCGGCGGTCCGCTCATGTGGCGGAACTACGACCCGAAGACCGTCCGCGAGGAACTGGCCGTCCTGCGCGACCACGGACTGAACATGACCCGCTCCTTCTTCTACTGGCCCGACTTCCACCCGGAGCCCGGCCGGATCGACGAGGAGCTGTGCGAGCGGTTCCGCGACTTCCTGGACGCCCACACCGAGGCGGGGATGGGGACGGTCCCCACCTTCATCGTCGGCCACATGTCGGGCGAGAACTGGGACCCGGCCTGGCGGGGCGACCGCGACCTGTACGAGGACGTGTGGCTCGTCGGGCGTCAGGCCTGGTTCGTCTCCCAGATGACCCGCCGCTTCAAGGACCACCCCGCGGTCACCGGCTGGCTCATCACCAACGAGATGCCGGGCTACGGCCGGATCTACCAGGTCGACCCGCCCTCCAGCGACGTCGTCACCGCCTGGGCGCAGTTCATGTGCGACGCGGTCCGGGCGGCGGGCGGCACCCAGCCCGTCTCGCTCGGCGACGGCGCCTGGGGCATCGAGGTCACCGGCCGCGACAACGGATTCTCGCTGCGGGACACCGCCGAGTACGTGGACTTCGTCGGGCCGCACGTCTACCGCTCCGACACGGACCGGCCGCGCCAGCACTACCGTGCCGCGTTCGAGTGCGAACTCGCCGCGGTGACCGGCCAGCCCGTGGTGCTGGAGGAGTTCGGCCTGTCCACCGACACGGTCTCCGCCGCGAACGCCGGAGTGTTCTACCGCCAGACCCTGCACAACTCGCTGCTCGGCGGCGCCACCGGCTGGATCGCCTGGAACAACACGGACTACGACGACCTGTGGGAGCAGTCGCCGTACGATCACCACCCCTTCGAGATGCACTTCGGCATCACCGACCACACCGGCCTGCCGAAGGAACCGCTGCGGGAACTCGCCGCCTTCGCCGAGGTCCTGAAGCAGGTCGACTTCGCCCGCTGCCGCCGCACCGACGCCGACGCCGCCCTCGTCGTCCCCGCTTTCCTGGAACGCGGCTACCCCTACAGCCGGCCCGCCGACCGCCCGCTGATCTTCACTTCCCTCCACCAGGCTTACGTGGCCGCGCGCGGCGCGGACCTGCCCGTGGCGTTCGCCAGGGAGGCCGACGGACTGCCCGACGACGCCGCGCTGTACCTGCTGCCCTCGACCCGGCAGCTGACCACCCGCACCCGACGCGCGCTGGAGCGCCGGGCCCGCGAGGGCGCCACGGTCTACCTGTCGTTCTGCTCGGGCGAGCACCCGGCGACACGTGGCCCGTGGTTCCACGATCTGGACGGACTGTTCGGCGTGGAGCTCCAGCTCTCCTACGGTGTCGCGGAACCGATCGAGGACGACGTGCTGGAGATGACGTTCACGGAGGACTTCGGCTCCATAGCCGCAGGTGAGACCCTGACGTTCCCCGTCGCCGGGAACGAGGACAGCCGCGCCTACCTGCCCGTCGTCCCCACCGGCGCGCGCGTCGTCGCGACCGACGCGCACGGCCGCCCGGCGCTGCTCCGCCACGAGACGGGCGAGGGCCGCACGATCCTGGCCACCTACCCGCTGGAGCACATGGCGGCCCGGACCGCGCGGGCCAACCCGGAGCAGACGCACCGGCTGTACGCGGCGCTCGCCGAACTCGCCGGGGCCGCACGGCCGGTGACGGCCGGATCGCCGTACGTCGCCGCCGACACGCTGGTCCGGGAGGACGGCACCCGCTTCGTCTGGCTGGTGAGCCAGTCCGCCGATGAACTGACCGTTCGCCCGTCGGCGGACGGTGAACTGCACGAGCTGACGGGCGGCGACCCGGTGGTGGACGTGGTGATCGCCCCGTACGGGGTGCGCGTCCTCGAACTGCGCTGACAGGCCGCGCGTCCGGCCCGACCGCTTCGCCCGTCCCGCTCAGCCCGCCCCTGAAAGTGAGCCACCGATGTCCCAGCCGCTCTTCCGTGATCCCGCGGCGCCCGTAGCCGACCGGGTGCGTGACCTCCTGTCACGGATGACGCTCACCGAGAAGGTGGGGCAGGTCAACCAGCGGATGTACGGCTGGGACGCGTACGAGCGCGAGGCCTCGGGCCACCGCCTGACCGATGCCTTCCGCGCCGAGGTGGCCGCCTTCGACGGGATGGGCGCGCTCTACGGGCTTCAGCGGGCCGACCCCTGGTCGGGCGTGACCGCGGCCACGGGTATCGGTGCGGTGGACGGCGCGCGTGTCTCCGACGCCGTGCAGCGGCACGTCGTGGAGACCACCCGGCTCGGGATCCCCGTTCTCCTGGTCGAGGAGATGCCGCACGGTCTCCAGGCACTGGACGGCACGCTGCTGCCCGTCAACCTGGCGGTCGGCGCCACCTGGAACCCGGACCTGTACGAGGAAGCCGCGGCGCTCGCCGCCGCGCAGCTGCGGTCACGCGGCGGCCACGTAGCCCTGGTGTCCGCGCTCGACCTGGTGCGCGACCCGCGCTGGGGGCGTGCGGAGGAGTGCTTCGGTGAGGACCCCTACCTCGCGGCGCGGTTCACGGAAGCGCTGGTGCGCGGTGTACAGGGACCGTCCGGAGCGTCCATCGGCCCGGACCGGGCGGCCGTGGTCCTCAAGCACTTCGCCGGGCAGGGCGCCACGATCGGCGGCCGCAACAGCGCGGCCACCGAGCTGGGCGCGCGCGAACTGCACGAGATCCATCTGGAGGCGGCCCTGGCCGGCGTCAGGGCCGGAGCGGCCGGCCTCATGGCCGCGTACAACGAGTTCGACGGCATCCCGTGCGCGGCCAACAGGGAACTGCTCACCGGCATCCTGCGCGAGCGGTGGGGGTTCACCGGACTGGTGATGGCGGACGGGCTGGCGCTCGACCGCCTGGTGCGGCTGGCAGGCGACCCGGTGGCGGCGGGTGCCATGGCCCTGCGCGCGGGCACGGATCTGAGTCTGTGGGACGCCAGTTTCCCCCGCCTGGAGGAGGCCGTGCGGCGCGGCCTCGTGGACGAGGGCACGCTGGACACCGCGGTCGGCAGGGTGCTCGCGCTGAAGTTCCGGCTCGGCCTGTTCGAGAACCCGTACACCGGGGACCGCAGCCCCGCGCCGGGCCCCGAGCAACTGAGCGAGCGCATCGCCCGGGAATCGGTCACCCTGCTCACGCACGACGGCGGGACACTCCCGCTCGGCGAGCGCGCCCGCCGGATCGCGGTCATCGGCCCGAACGCCGACTCCGTGCCGCAGCAGATCGGCGACTACACCGCGCCCCAGCGGCCGGGCACGGGCATCAGCGTCCTCGACGGACTGAAGGCGGCGGCACCCCGGGGCACGGAGATCGTGCACGCCCGGGGGGCCGGTCTCGTGGGCGGCGACCTGTCCGGCCTTCCCGGCGCAGTCGCGCTCGCAGCCGGGGCCGATGTGGCGGTCGTGGTGCTCGGCGGATCGAGCGCCCGAGAGTCGGGAACCCGCTTCGACGCCAACGGGGCAGCGGTCGTCTCCTCGGGCAACCCTGTCGAGATGACATGCGGCGAGGGCGTCGACCTGGCCGAACTCGGCCTCCCACAGGGCCAGTCGGCCCTGCTCGACGCCACCATCGCGACAGGGACACCCGTCGTCGTGGTGCTGGTCCAGGGCCGCCCGCACGCGCTGCCGGACCTCGCCGGCCGGGCAGCCGCGGTGCTGAGCGCCTGGTACCCCGGCCCCTGGGGCGGGCGCGCGGTGGCCGACGTCCTGTTCGGCGCGGCGGACCCCGTGGGGCGGCTGCCCGTCTCGGTGCCGCGCTCGGCGGCGCAGCTTCCCGTCCACTACAACGGGAAGGACCACGGATACCGCGGCTATGTCGACCAGCCCGCGACCGCCCGCCACGTGTTCGGCCACGGGCTGAGCTACACGACGGTCGAGTACGGCACCCCGCGCCTGTCCCGGAGCTCTGTCCCGGTGGCGGAACTCACCCCCGCCGCACCGAACACCACGCATGCCCCACCTCAGCCGCTGGTGTGCACGGTCGGCATCCGCAACACCGGTGCCCGGCCGGTACGGGAGACGGTGCAGCTCTACGTACGCCGGGTCGTCGGGGGCACTTCGTGGCCACGGGTCCGGGAACTGCGCGGCTTCGCCCGGGTCGCTCTCGAACCCGGGGAACGGGCCGAGGTCTCCTTCCCCGTGGAGGCACGGACCCTGGCCTCCGTCACGCGCGACCTGGAGCGGGCCGTGGAGCCGGGCGAATTCGAGGTGGAGACGGGCCCGTCCTCCGACCGGACCCGCGGTGCCCGGCTCACCGTCCTGGCCGACGGGCTCGACTGACCACCGGCGCCGACGCCGCGGCACCGTTCCCGTGCCGTGGAGGAGCGGGGCCGCGGCGTCGGACGGGCGAGCGGTGCCCCTTACCGGTAGGAGGCCGGGTCCACCGGCTCGTCGGTGTTCTCGGACGCGATCAGGAAGGGCCAGCAGTCCGGGCGCGAACCGTCGAGGTCGGTGAAGCCGTACTCCTGCGCGAGTTGACCGCTGGAGAGCGACTCGCCGTTGCGGCGCGCGACGTCGGCGTCGCCGGCCAGCGCTGCCACCGCCCGTCCGACGTAGGCAGGGCTCTCCGAAATGGCGAACAGCGGCACCTTGGCAAGCGCGTCGCGCCAGTTGTCCTCCGCGACGCCGAACGCGTCGAGCATCATCTCGGAGCGAAGCCAGCCCGGAGTCAGCGCCACAGCCGTCCCGCCGTGCTCCTTCAGTTCGTGCGCGAGCACGAACGCCATGCGCAGCACACTGTTCTTGACCAGGTCGTAGAAGTACGAGTTGCGGTAACGCCCGGCGTTGTACGCCGCCGTTCCGTCGGTCATCTCGACCACCAGCCCGCCCGGCCGGCGGATCAGCAGCGGCAGCACGAAGTGACTGGTGATCGCGTGGGTCTCCACGCCCAGCCGGAGCAGGCGCAGCCCCTTGTCCAGATCGTGCTCCCACACCGGTTCGTCGAACGCGAACAGCTTCTCGCCGCCCCAGATGTCGTTGACGAGAACATCGAGCCGGCCCTGCTCGGCGTCGATGCGCGCGGCCAGTGCGCGGACCTCCTCGGGCACCAGGTGATCGGTCGGCACGGCGATGCCGGTTCCGCCCGCGGCGGTGACGCGCTCCGCGGTCTCCTCGATCGTCTCGGGCCGGTCGTACTCCGCGCGCCGCTCCCGCGTCGTGCGCCCGGTGACGTAGACCGTCGCGCCCGCGGCCCCCAACCGGACCGCGATGCCGCGCCCGGCTCCCCGGGTGGCCCCCGCGACGAGCGCGATCTTCCCGTGGAGGTCCGGTGCCGATGTTCGAGGCGTGTTACCCATGGAGTTCCTTGTCTGTCAGAGCTTGGCCCGGCCGGCGTCCGTCGTCGACGCCGACCGGTGTCACCATGCTCGACATACTCGACCGGAAACCCGACATCCTGTGTCGTGTTTCTGCGGGAAGACTCCGCAGTATCCGGTCCGGCCGCGGGTCAGACCCGGTCGGCGGCGATCAGGAGGTACTGGAAGGAACCGTCCCTGTAGGAGTTGATGAACGCGTCCTCGATGCCCGTCACCAGCGACGACGTGGCCCGCAGCTCCCAGTAGGGCAGGGTGTCGGGAGTGAGATCGATGACGGCCTGCGGCACGAGCCGGTTGTCGGCCATGGCCCGCAGGTACTCCCGGCGCGAGTGGATGTTGCACTCGAAGTGCGCGTTGATCTGCGAGACCCACTTCGAGGGCTGGCCGTACCGCGGATTCCAGCAGCCGGTGATGGTCACGTAGCGGCCGCCGACCGAGAGGACACGGGAGTGTTCGGCGAAGAGGTCGTCCAGGTCGACGTACATGCTCGACTCGTTGTTCCACGACGCGGCCGCCGACCCGGTTTCGAAGGGCGTGGCGAGCATGTTGCAGACACGGGCCCGGACGCGGTCCTGGATGCGCAGTTCCCGGGCGCGGGTGTTGGCGAAATCGGCCTGCTTGGCCGACAGCGTGACACCTTCGACCTTGCACCCGAAGCGCTGGTGGGCCATCACCATCGAACCGCCGCGGCCGCAGCCGGCGTCCACCAGTGTGTCGTCGCTCCCGATGTCACCGAGGTGCCCCAGCAGGACATCGGCCTGGGCCGACTCCAGCCGGTGGAGCTCGGCGATCAGCCGCTTCTCGCTCGCGCTGTCCTCGGTGTCGCCGAGCGCCGAGTGGTCGACCTCACCGATGCCGTAGTGGTGGTGGTAAAGGCCGTCGACATCGCCGAGGCGCAGGTTCACGGGCCTGGCCTCCCCGTCCCAGTAGCGGGCGATGTCTCCCTGGTACGGGGTCGTCGGGCCGGGAATGCGCAGGGCGGTGGAGGTGAGTTCGGTGTGCGTCACAGATGATTCCATTCTCTTACCAGAAGTCGGGCAGGCTGTAGCGATAGGTGTTGGACCGGTGCCAGTGGTGGTTGCCGTCCACCCAGGCGGCCACTCCCCGCAGGAAGCGCTGCACACCGGGTACCGGGCAGGCGACGGCAAGCGCCGCTGCCTCGGTCTCGAAGTCGTGCATGAGCTCGTTGTGGACCTCGACCGATTTCAGATACGCGTCCCGGTCGGAAAGGCCCTCCCGTTTCGCGATCACGACGGGAAGGTTCAGGTGCTGGCCGGGGGAGTCGAGTTCCTTGGTGTACGAGTACAGGTCGTTCACGATCGTCGTCGCGTTTCCCGCGAGAGCGATGACCTTCTGCATGTCCGCCCGGGCATGCAGGTCCGCGGGCAGTTCGTACCCGCCGACGGTGTCCGTGATGGTGGGGCAGGGGCGGAAGTTGTTGAACTGGCGCATCGCCAGGTACTCCCACACCTCCGGTACGTGGTCCTGCTGGGCCCAGGCCGCTTCGGCGAGGTACCCCATGTGCAGCCGCGCCATGTCGTGCCGCAGCCGGTCGGCCTGGGATGGGCCCGCCGCCCGGACGAAGTACTCCATGGCCGAGCGGTACGCGCGCCGGGGCGCGTCCGCGCGGAGCGACTCCGTCCACTGCGGCTGGTACTCCTTCGCCGTGTACAGGGGGTCCAGGGCGGTGTGCGCCAGCAGCAGGCGCTCGCCAAGACCGACGGGCGACCCGCCGTGGTCCTCGCAGTAGCAGTCGTCCACGGCGTTCTCCGCGACCATCAGCCGGGTGGCGAGCATCAGATGGTCGATGCTGGGCGCGTCCGGATGACAGCCGACCATGTACCGCCCCACGGAGAAGCCGTCGAACTGGTCCTCCCACTCCTCCGGATACAGGGCGACCTCGTCCAGCGCCCAGGCCTTGATCCGTCGGCTGACCTCCTCGACCCGCACCGGGTCGGGCTCGGGGATCGGGTGGTAGTACAGGCCCGGGACCGGCCGGCCATCCGCCGTGTCCACGGCCGGCTCCGAAGGCGTCGGCGGCTCCTCCCGCCGGAAGAGACGGAGCCCCGCCGTTCCCAGACCGCTGGGGCCGCGCAGGATCCGTTCCAGACCGGTGCCCCTCCCCGCCACCCCGGCGGGCGGGGTGGCGGAAGCAGCGGGCGCGGGTGGCGGGACCGCCGGCGGTGCGGGCGGAAGAGGCAGGCCGACCGGGCCGCCGGTCGCGGCCTTGATGTCGCGGGCCCGGCTCGCGGCGTCGGACAGCACGTGCGCCCCGAAGCGGGAAGCGGCCTCCGGCAGGTTCGATTGCGGCGGTGTCAGCTCAGGCGCGGGCATCCATGACTCCTCGGTGGGTGGGCGGCTGTTCCGAAGCCCACCGGGCACATGCGGACGTTGCCGGGCGGCTTCGAGGGCGTCACACATGTCTCGGCGGGCCGGATCCGCTACTTGGGCCAGCGCGCGATCTGGACGTTCTCCAGCACCCCGACCGCGTCCGGCACGAGGATGGCGGCGGAGTAGTAGGTGCTGACGAGGTAGGACGTGATCGCCTTCTCGTCGACGCCCATGAAGCGCACCGACAGGCCCGGTTCGTACTCGTCCGGGAGCCCGGTCTGATGCAGCCCGATGACGCCCTGGTTCGCCTCACCGGTACGCATCACGAGGATCGAGCTCGTCTTCTCCTTCGTGATCGGGATCTTGTTGCAGGGGAGGATGGGAACCCCGCGCCACGCGGGCACCTGCTGGCCGCCGAGATCGACGTGGTCCGGATACAGCCCGCGTGCGTTGAACTCACGCCCCAGCGCCGCGATCGTCCGGGGGTGCGCGAGGAAGAACTTGGAGCCCCGGCGGCGGCAGAGCAGTTCGTCCATGTCGTCCGGGGTCGGCGGGCCGGAGTGGGGCTGGATGCGCTGCTTGAAGTCGGCGTTGTGGAGAAGGCCGAACTCCCTGTTGTTGATCAGCTCGTGCTCCTGGCGCTCGCGCAGCGCCTCGACGGTGAGCCTGAGCTGTTCCTCGGTCTGGTTCATCGGCCCGTTGTAGAGGTCGGCGACCCTGGTGTGGATACGCAGAATGGTCTGGGCGACCGAGAGTTCGTACTCGCGCGGATTCAGCTCGTAGTCGGCGAACGCGCCCGGGAGTTCCTGCTCCCCGACGTGGCCGGCCGACATCGCGATCTCCGCCTCACCGCGATGGTTCTGCCGCTGGCGGGAATGCGATGCGAACGATTCGACGTGCTCCCTGAGAGCCGGCGCCGTGGAGAGCACGGCGGCGAAGTCGGCGCGCGACAGCGTGAGCAGAGTGCCCGAGGTCTCGGCGGTGGCGGTCTGCTCCCACCGCGCTTCCTCGTCCAGCAGCGCGTTCTCCCCGAACCGGTCGCCGTCGGCGAGCACGTCCAGAACGACCTCGTCGCCGTAATTGCCGACCGTGGTCTGGCCGATGCGCCCGTGAGCGATCAGATGGAGCTCGTCCGCGGGCGCCCCGCGCTCGACCAGCGTCTCTCCCGTACGGAAGTCCCGCTGGACGCACCGATCGGCTAGGGCGGTCAGCACCTCCACGTCGTCGAAGCCGCGCAGCAGGGCCAGTTCGCCGAGTTCCCGCGGGATCACCCGGACTCCGGCACCGTCCTGGACGAACTCGACGACTCCGTCGCCGACGGTGTACGTCAGGCGGCGGTTCACCCGGTAGGCGCCGCCCTTGGTCTCCACCCAGGGCAGCATCCGCAGCAGCCAGCGGGAGGTGATCTCCTGCATCTGCGGGGCGGACTTGGTCGTGGTGGCGAGGTTGCGGGCAGCCGCCGTGCCCAGACTGGACTGCTGGGGCAGTTCCAGTCGTACGTCCGAACTCGGTTCAACAGTCATCGGGACAAGCTCTCCTTGGTCAGGACGGCGACGTGCGTATGCGGACGCCGCCGGGCAAGAGGAGGAAAAAGGGTTGTAGGGACGGGAATCCGCCCAGATCCACGAGAACCCTAAGGGCCGCCCCCGGCCCCGGACCAAGGGAAATCGGTGACATTAACTCGATACGATGATCGCGTGCGCCCGATGTTTGTCCGGGTACCCGCAGGATTGAGCCGCGATCGAGGGTGCGTCCCGGAGAGCGGCCGGATCGGTCTCCCGCTCGGGGCGGGTGAGCCGAGGGTCGGCAGAAGCGGGGCACAGCCGTACTGTTGCGGGGCAGTCGGGCAGGACGGGCGGCTTCCCCGCGGCAGTCACACTCCGCAGCTAGCACGAACGGTCTCGCGGCACTACGTCGGAAACGCGACAGCGAGCAGCCCGGCGACGAGCCGGCAGGGTGTGAGATGCGCGATCGTGCGCCCGACGCCGACCGGGGTGAGCGCCGCCTCCGTGGCCGTCTCGCACGGGCCCGAGCTGCTACGACTGGCCGAGGGGAAGCTCGAATTCGTGGTGGGCCGAGGAGACGTGCAGGCCGGCGAGGGTCAGCGCCTGGCGTAGTGCGGTGGCTTCCTGGAACTCGAAGATGTTCAGTTCGGTGACGTGGGGGTGGTCGCGTTGCAGACGGGTGACGAGTGCCGAGATGACAGCGGCGAGGGTGTGCAGGCCGGCGTTCCGGTGGTGGATCGATTCCGCGGCGTTGATGTAGGCCATGGTTCCCTCGACGCGGGCGGAGACATCTGCCTCCGACGTCGCCAGCGTGAGATCGGGCCCAGGGATCAGCCGCACGAGAACATCGGGCAACCCGACAGGGGCCCGCCAGGTGGCCGGGTCGGTGCTCCAGGTGCGGGCGTATTCGCCCTGCGTGCGGGCGAGCAGAGCGGTCGCGGCACGTCCCTCGGGGCCGGTGTCCGCGCCGCTCCAGCGCAGGAACTCGTATCCGGCCCGCTGGGCTGCCCGGGCGGCCTGTCGGCAGAGGCCCTCGACCATGATGAACTCCTCGCCCGGCGGCGCGAGCAGATCGTAGCCGCCGTTGGTGATGCGGCGGACCTCGCGCGGAACGTACAGGGCCTGCACGCGCGCGGCCCCGTCCCCGCCCTGTTCGTCCTCGAACACCCAGCCCCATCCGAGCAACACACCGTCGCGACGGGCCACCGCCGAGCCGATCGTCCGGGGCCGGGGCGCCTCGTCGGTCAGATCGGGCACCGGTGCCCCGACGGACTCGAACATCTCTGCCGACAGTCGGGATTCCACCTCGGGCCTGCCGTCCCAAGAGATGGACATTTCGGAAATCATGCCCGAAGCGTACGGAGCGGGACCCGGATCGGGCGGGAACCGGCGCCCCAGCTGGGCGAGGTCATCTCGCGGGCCGGTGTCGACGGCCGCCTCTGCTGTGCCGTCGTCGGCCGCCGCTCAATCAGCCGTGAAACCGAAGGAGTCCCTGATCCATGACGCCTACGCCTCGCCGGAGGCAACTGGTCGAGGACCGGATCGGCGAGGCGGCCGAGGTGTCGGCGCCGTCCCCGGCGTCCATGGCCTGATCGGCGGGGGCAGTCTCGGACGCGATGAGCCCTGGCCGATGTCCGACAACGATCTCCTGCCTGTCAACGTCCCCGTCCCCTCGATCGACGCCGTTCTCGATCGGCAGCTGTCAGACCCCTTCTCCGGTGATCAGTCGTCGGCGCGGGACGCCGCACAGGCCGTGACTCCGATGACCAGGACCCGGCGCCCCCGGGTGTGGCCTGCGCGGCTGTCGGCGTGAGCCGCCGCTGCCTCGCTGAGCGCGTACGACTTCTCGACCGGGATGTGGAGCTCCCCCCGCGAGATGAGGTCGACGGCCTCGGCGAGCGCGTCCGGAACGCTCCCCGCCACGCCGGAGAACCGGACGCCCAGCCGCGGCGCACCGAGGTCGGCGATGGAGACGACCTTGCGCGGGTCCCCGGTCAGTTCGACGAGTTCGCGGATCACGCCCGAGCCGGCCAGGTCGAGGGCCGCGTCGACCCGGCCCAGGTGCCGCACCCGTTCGACCCACCCCTCGTCGTAGGTCGTGGCGAGGGCGCCCAGGCCGCGCAGGTAGTCCTGGTTCGCCGCCCCGGCCGTGCCGATCACCGTGATGCCGCGCGCACGGGCGATCTGCAGCACCGCCGACCCGACGCCGCCGGACGCGCCGCTGACCAGCAGCGTCTGCCGGGGCCGCACGCCCACCTCGCGGATGATGCGCACCGCGGTCTCCACCACCGACGGATACCCTGCCGCCTCCTCGAAGGGCAGTCCCTCGGGCATCCGGGCCCAGGCCGACAGCACGGCGAACTCGGCGTACGTGTCGGCGCCTTCGCCGAACACCCGGTCGCCGACCTCGACTCCGTCGACGCCCTCGCCGACCTCGTCCACCACCCCGGCGGCGTCCAGCCCGACCCCGGCGGGCAGTTCGACCGGATGGGCTCCCAGGACCTGGCCCTCCCGGATCCTCCAGTCGACCGGGTTGACCCCCGCCGCCCGTACGGAGATGCGTATCCGACCGGGGGGTGCTTGGGGCTCCTCGGCCTCCACCAGTCGCAGGACCTCGGGACCGCCGAACTCGGCAAAGCTGATTTTCCTCATGCGGTCGACGATAGTCCTAACCGTTAGTGTTTCGCAACGGTTAGCTATTCATAGCTGGTAGTGTCATCGTCATGATCGAGCCCTCCGGACGCCGCGAACGCAAGAAGGCTGCGACCCGTCAGAAGATCGCTCACACCGCGCTGAGCCTTTTCCTGGAGCACGGCTACGAAGCCGTGGGCATCCGTGACGTCGCGACCGAGGCCGACGTGGCCGTCACCACCGTCTTCGCCCACTTCGCCTCGAAGGAGGCGCTGGTGTTCGAGCGTGACCCGGACTTCGAGCAGCGCCTCACACGGGCGGTGACCGACCGCCCTGCGCACGAGTCGCCCGTCCCGGCGCTGCACCGCGAGGTCCAGGCTCTCGTGCGGCACTGCACGGCGGAGGGCAGCGCCCCCGTCCGGCGCATGATCGAGGGATCACCCGCCTTGCAGGAGTACGAGGATTCGATGGGCCTGCGTCACGCGCAGGCGCTGGCGGCGGCGTTGGCCGCCGATCCCGGCCTGTCCCGGAGCGTGACCGCCTGCCGGGCGACCGCGCGATTCACCATCGACGCCTACGCGCTGGCCTGCCGGGCGGACGACCCCGAGGCCACGGTGGACGAGGTCTTCCGGATGATCGAGGCGGCGTGGGAAGCCACCGCGCCCTGAGCCGACGCGCGTCGGGGGGCGGGCGTCGAGTGCGTGACGACAGCCGGGACGAGGAAATCCCGTTTGTGCGCGAGGAGTTGGCGCTCGCATCATTCCGGGATGGACGACACACCGAGCCAGTTGCCGGCCACCTTGCGCAGGCTGCGTGCCGCAGCGCGTGAGACGGGCTTCCTCATGTCCTGCGAGGAACGCACCGGCGGCCTGTTGGCCGCGCTTGCGGCTGCCCGGCCCGGCGGCCGGATTCTCGAACTCGGCACCGGCGTGGGCGAGGGCACCGCCTGGCTGCTGAGCGGGATGGACGGAGCCTCCGGTCTCGTCACCGTGGAACTCGACCCCGACGTCCAGGCGGTCGCACGCGCGCAGTTGGGCTCCGATCCACGGGTGACATTCGCGACCATGGACGGTGGTGACTGGCTGGAGGCGTACGACGGAGAGCCGTTCGACCTGGTCTTCGCGGACACCTGGCCGGGCAAGTTCACGCACCTCGACCGGGTCCTGGAACTGGTGGCCCCCGGCGGCACCTATCTGATCGACGACCTCTTCCCCCAGCCCGGTTGGCCGGAGAGCCATGAAGTCGCCGTAAGGCGCCTGCTGACCGAACTGGAGGGACGCGAGGACTTCCGGTCCGTCCGCATGGCCTGGGCGAGCGGGCTGCTGATGGCGGTACGCACCGGCTGAGCCGGGTCGCCCCACGGCTCGGCCACCTCGTCGGATGCCCGCCGCGTGCCGCGCGGTGCACCGAGGGCTTTCCGACCGTCATGACGCAGGTCACGGATCTTGTTCGGTGAGGCAATCCCTTCGCAAAGAATCCCTTCGGCGCGCAGCGCACGGCGCATGATCACGACGCCGAAATCGAATGGTTGAGCGTATGGGGGAAGTGCTGTGAGTCGTAGATGGGTGAAGGTCCTGGCCATCACGGTGGTCGTGCTCGCTGTGCTCTTCACCTTGGCCGACCGGGTGGCGGTGCACTACGCGGACAAGGAGGTCGCTCAGCTCGCGAAGGAGAAGTACGGATACGGGAACACCACCGACGGCCATCTGGACCTGGCCATCAAGGGCTTTCCGTTCCTCACCCAGGTAGCCGGCGGCACCCTTCATCACGTCACCCTGGACGCGGGCATGTTCTACGTCGACAGCACGACCAACGCACGGGGCGGCTATCTGCACATCGAACGCCTCCACCTCGATCTGAACGATGTGACGGTGACCTCGCTGTCCGCGCGCAGAGCCGAAGCGAACCTGGCCACCGGCACCCTGACCCTTTCCTACAAGGAACTGTCCGGGGTGGTGACACGGCTGGCAGGTGCCGGCCCGCTGACGGTCTCGCAAGCATCTGGATCGAGCGGCCAGGCGGCACACGTCAAGATCGCGGGCACCGGCGAGAGGGCGGTGAACGGCGTCGGGACGCTTCTCGCGCAAGGCCGAGAGCTCACCCTGAACCTTCCCGGCGTCGAGGGGGCCAACATGGTGTGGACGGTCGGCCTTCCGAACGGCGCCGGCTTCACCGCGGCCCGCGCCACCGAGAACGGCGTGGAGATGAGCATCGTCGGGCATCAGGTGAACCTCGGCTCGTCTCGCTATTGAGCCCCTTCCGATCCTGCGGCGCGGACGTACGCCCTTCGGGGCACTGCTGCCCCTGAGAGGGGCCGCCCGATCCCTGACGGACGTCCCCGACGCCTCAGCCGAGCGTGATCCGGCGGAAGCGCGACAGGGCGACCGCCATGAAGACGCCGATGACGGCCCCCGCACACAGCAGCGCGTGGGCCACGGGCCGCGCCTCGCTCATCGGCATGCCGGTGGGCGGCGGGTTGCCGAAGAGCCTGCGTACGGCGGTGGAACCACGTCACGGTGGGCGGCACACCCGAGGGAGTGCCGCCCACCGTGACGGTGGCGCCCGGCCCCCGGCGCTCTCAAGGGGGCGCTGCGCCGGTTCGCCGTCAGTCGTCGAGTGCCTGGTAGAGCGTGGTCCAGAAGTCGTGCATCAGATGGATCGGATCCGGCACGGACGCCCCGACCTGGGTGAGCAGGATGCCGGTCAGCCCGTTGGCCGGGTCGGCGTACGTCGAGGTGCCGCTTCCGCCGTCCCAGCCGAACTGGCCGATGGGCGCGTAGTCACCGCGGTAGGTGCGTACCGCCATCCCGAAGCCCCAGCCGCCGTGCTGGCCCTGGCCGAAGGAGATGTGGACGTTGTCGGTGGCCAGCTGATGCCGGGCGGCCTGCTGTCCGGGGGTGAGGCGGTTGGTGGTCATCAGCTCGACGGCGGCCCGGGACAGGATCCTCTCGTTCCCGTGCATCCCGCCGCTGAGCAGCATCCGGAAGTACGCGTGGTAGTCGTCGGCGGTCGAGTTCAGGCCACCGCCGCCACCCTCGAAGGCCGGAGGCGCGCTGTGGCGTCCCCCTTCCGCCTCGTCCCATACGTGGAACTCGCCGGTCTGCGGGTCGGGGGCGTACAGCGGCGGCAGCCGGTGCATCTGGTCGGCCGGCACATGGAACCCGGTGTCCTTCATCCCCAGCGGGCCGAAGACGCGCTCCTGCAGGAACGCGCCGTACGACTGGCCCGTCACCCGGGCCACGAGCACACCCAGCAGATCGCTGGCGATCTGGTACTGCCAGCGCTCGCCGGGCTGGTGCATCAGCGGCAGTTCGCCCAGGCGGCGCAGCCACTCGTCAGGACCGGGCATAGGCTCCGGCAGATTGGGCGTCAGCCCCTTCTCGAAGATCGCGCCCATGACGGGCGTGCCCAGTGACGTCATATCCATGCCGATCCCGAACGTGGAGGTCAGCACGTCCCGCACGGTGATCGGCCGCCGCGCCGGAACGGTCTCGTCCAGCGGGCCGTCGATCCGCTTGAGCACCTGTCTGTCGGCGAGTTCGGGCAGCCACTCCTGCACGGTGTCGTCCAGCCGCAGCCTGCACTCGTCGAGCAGGACCATCGCCGCCGCGACCGCGACCGGCTTGGAGGTCGAGGCCATGCGGAAGACCGTGTCGCGGCGCATCGGCTCGCCACCGTCGTGGCGCATCGTCCCGAGCGTCTCGACATGTGTCTCGGCGCCCCGGCTGAACAGCGCGACGAGGCCCGGCACCTTCCCGGACTCGACATGCCGTGCCAGCACGTCGCGCACGCGTTGCAGTCCTGTCTTGGAAAACCCGTTGTGCCGGTCGTCGATGGCGTTGGGCATCGCTGTGTACTCCTTGGATCGAACGCGGATGGCGGATGCGGTGTGTTCGCAGCCGGGCCCGGAACACCGGGGCCGGGGCGATCGGTTCGGGTCACCCGAGGGCGAATCAGCCTGGGGTGAAGGGACTTGGCGGGCGCCGGGGCGGTCAGCAGCCGAGCCGGTCGGCGATCACGGCGAGTACCTGCCGCAGATCGCGTGACATGCGGGTACGCAGGCCCAGCTCGGCGATGCCGGCCGCGAACCCCGGATGGTGGGGGAGGACCCGGTGGACACCGTGGGTCACCCGGGTGCCCGCCGGACAGGCGGTGACGGTGTGCACTCCGGCGTACCAGCTCTGCACCGCGATCCTGGACCGGTCCCGGTCCACCTGGATCGCCACGGGTTCCACGGGTCCTGCGAGTTCGGCGCGGTAGGTGCCGGCGGCCGACCCGGCCACGACGGTCATCGCCCCCTTCCGGGCAGCCGAAGCCCGGGCCAGCACCAGCAGGTTGTCGTCGCCCACGCGCCCCTCGCGGACCACGAGCAGCAGTTCGGCGACTGCCGCGACGGGCGCGGCGAGTGTCCCCTGCACTTCCCATCGAGCGGGAAGCGCGTCCAGTCCGTCGAGCAGGGAAGGCGTCGAGTGCATGGCACAGACCCTCGGCGCTGCGGCCCGTCCCGGGCAATCCGTGCCGCAACACCCGGGACGGGGGACGCCTTCACGGCAGCCGTCTGACCTGCGCCGCGAAGTCGGCGGACGGCTGCCTCGCGGGTGTCCCGGGACGGGACGGGACAGCTGCTCCACCGCTGGGACAGGATCAGGAGACCCGGGCCAGCCCCGCACGTGCCGCCGGTTCCAGATAGGTGACCCCCTGCGTGGTGGCGATCTCCAGCGCCACCCGGAACCGGCGTGCCGCCGCCTCCCGGTCGCCGGTGACCAGGCACGCCTCCGCGTACAGGAGAAGACTGCGCACCATGCGGTGCGGCTCGCCCGCCTCTTCGAGGATCAGCAGCGCCTCGGCGTGCGCGGTCGTCGCCTCGTCGACGGCGCCGAGGTGGCGCAGGGCCACGGCGGCATCCGTCCGGCTGATGGCCTCGAAGACCGGATAGCGCGTCTCCCGGTTGATCGCCACGGCCCGCTCGGCCAGGTCGAGGGCCGTCCGGGCGTCACCCAGGCCGAGTGCCGCCCGGCCGAGCACGTCCAGGCACATGCGCTCCTTCTGCCGGTCCAGCCCGCGCGCGGTCCCCAGCAGCCCGGAGACGGCCTCGTGGGCCTCGGCGGGCTCTCCCAGCAGCAGGAGAGCCCGCCCGAGCCGCACACCTATGTACACACGGACCACTGCCTGCCGGGGTGGCACCAGCCCCGTCGCCCGGCGCAGGAGTTCCAGGGCGCCCTCGGCGTCATCGGCGTAGAGACGGACCTCCGCCAGCTGTTCGAGAGCCAGCGCCTGGCCGACGACGTCGCCCTCCGACGCCATCAGCACACGAGCCGTCTCCAGCTCGGGAACCGCGTCCGCCGGCCGGCCCACCCGGAGCAGGGCGGCACCCAGCAGGTACCGGTGGGAGGCGAGCATCCGGCGCTCGCCGAGCGCCTCGGCGGCGGGGAGACTGGCCGCGAGCCCGTCGCACACCTGCGCCATGCCCCCGCGGCGCCCGAGCGAGATCACGAAGGCGAACTGGCCGAGCCCGACCGCCGTCGCGTCGATCCGCAGCTCCACGGTGAGTCTGAACGTGGCGACGATGTTGCCCCACTCGGCGTCCAGCCAGTCGAGGGCGCCGTCATGGGAGAAGCCGGGAAGCGCGGGAGCGTGGTGCGAGACGATGACCCGCACGGGGACGACGACCAGCTCGATCACCTCCGCCGCGGCCAGCATGCCGCCCAGGTAGTAGTCGCCCAGCCGGGCCATCGCCGGTCCCGGGTCCGCCGCCGATTCCTCGGCGCGGGCGGACTGCCGCAGGAGGTCGTGCATCCGGTACCGGCCCGCGGCCGGTTCCTGCAGCAGATGGACGTCGACCAGGTCCTCCAGCAGCGAACGGGCGTTGGCCAGCGGGATCCCGGCCAGGGCCGCGGCGCCGTACGCGTCGATGTCCTCGCCCGGCACGAGCCCCAGCAGTCCGAACATGCGCCGCTGCGCGGAGTCGAGTTGCCGCAAGGACATCTCGAACACGTCGGACACCGCCAGCTCGCCCTCGCGCAGCCGTTCCACCAGGGTGTCGAGCGTCCACGCGGGCCGGTGGCGCAGGCGGGCGGCGGCCACCCGGATCGCCAGGGGAAGGTTTCCGCACCGGCGCAGTACCTCTCCGACATCACCGGGCCGGTCCCCGCCCGCGGATGTGAGGAACAGGTCCGCCGCCTCCCGGGCGGGCAGGACGTCCAGCGAGATGGGCTGAACACCGTCGAGCTCCACCATCCGCCGACGGCTGGTGATCACGAAGAAGCTCCGGCCCGCACCCGGCAGCAGATCGCGCACCTGATCGGCGTCGGCGGCGTTGTCCAGCAGGACGATCGCGCGCCGCGTCGCCAGCTCCGACCGCCACAGCGCGGCCCGCTCGGCCACTCCGTCAGGGATCCTGCCGGGTGGCAGCCCGAGCGCGGCGAGCAGCACACGCAGCGCCTCGGAGGGTTCGACCGGCTCGCGGCCCGGAGTGAATCCGTGCAGATCCAGGTGGAGCTGGGCGCTGGGGAAGGCCGCGGTCAGCAGATGCGCGCCGTGTACCGCCAGGGCGGTCTTGCCCACGCCGCCCATTCCGTCGATCGCCACCATCGTCGTGTTCCGCGGGGCGTCGAGGAGCGCGGCCAGCTCCTGCCCGCGCCCGGTGAAGGCAGTGACGTCGTGGGGCAGGTCGTTGCGTACGGACGGAGTGACAGCGGCGCTCGCATGGGGGGTGTCCTTGGCGCGCCCCCAGACCTCGTGCAGTTGCCTGGGGTCGCGACCGGCCGCCTTGCACAGAGCGACCACCGTCGACCAGGGCGGGACGGCCTGGCCGGAGAAGTAGCGCGACAGCGAGGAGCTGCTGACGTGGATCTCGCGTGCGAGGTCACGCAGGCTCCGTCCGGTCAGATCACGCAACTGCCTTAGCTGCCCTGCCAGATCGTCACGCAGTCTGTCCGCCTTCACGCGACGATCGTAGAGCGAGTGGAGCGGTCACGCCCTTTCGTTCGGATCAAGGAGTCGTCAAGGTGGGAGGCGTCTTCACTGCGGAAACCGGCACCGCACGCGCGGAGCGCCTGCGGTGCCGGTTTCCGGGGATCACACCGGGCTCAGCCGCGGGCGGTCCCGGGCCGTTCGGCGAGCCGGGTCAGCAGACTGGTGCGGTGGTCCTGGTCCGTGGCCAGGGCGAGCGCCGTCCAGGCCATGGCCAGTCCGCCGTCGAGGACGGCCCGGTCCGCCCCGGGGCTCGTGCCGTAGCGGGTGAACTCGGGGTTGTGCATGATCGTGTCGCCGCAGTCGTAGCCGATCGAGGGGTGGATGGTCGGGACGAGGTGGGACACGTTGCCCATGTCGGTCGACCCGGCACGCATGGAGTCCGGGGTGTCGGAGATGGGGCGGCCGAGGCCCGCCATCGCATCCCGGTAGGCGGCCGAGACGGCCAGGTCCTGCCGCAGGTCGGCGTAGTCGTTCCCGACCGCTTCCAGGGCGAGTTCGGCGCCGGTGGCGTGGGCACCGGCCTCGAAGCAGGCCCGGATCCGTGCCTGCAGTTCGGCGAGATCCTCGGCGGTGGCGGCCCGGCAGTCGTAGTCGGCGGTCACCTGGGCCGGGATGACGTTGGGCGCCTCACCGCCGCCGGTGACGATGCCGTGCACGATTCCGTCCGGGATCATCTGCTGCCGGTACGCGCTGATCGCCACCTGGGCGACGAGCATGGCGTCCGCCGCGTTGATGCCCCGGTGCGGCATGGCGGCTGCGTGGGCGGCGCGGCCGGTGTAGCGCACCTTCCAGCTCCCGATGGCGAGGGACGTCATGCCCACGCCGTCCACCGGTGCGGCGTGCACCATCATGGCGGCGGCGACATCGTCGAAGGCCCCCGCGTTCAGCAGGTCGACCTTGCCGCCGCCGTACTCCTCCGCCGGGGTGCCCAGCAGTTTGACGGTCAGGCCGAGTTCGTCGGCCAACGGCGCCAGGGCGAGGGCGGCGGTGACGGCGGCGGCGCCGTTCACGTTGTGCCCGCAGGCGTGTCCGATGCCCGGCAGCGCGTCGTACTCGGCCGTGAGCGCGATGACGAGGTCGCCGCTTCCGGCGACGGCCTCGAAGGCCGTGTCCAGACCGTAGGCACCGCGCCGCACGTCGAAGCCGGCGGCTTCGGTGAGATCGGCGATCTTCCGGGCCGACCTGTGCTCCTCGTAGGCGAGTTCGGGTTCGGCGTGGAGGCTGTGGCTGAGGGCGATGACGTCGTCGCGGCGGCGGGCGACGGTGGCACGGGTGTGCTCGCGCAAGGCGTGTTGATTCACGGGGGGTCCTTCCTCGGGGATGGTCAGGCGGTGCGGGTGCCGGGCCGGTAGAGCAGGGCGGTCGCGGCCCCGGCCAGGGACGCCGCGACGCACACCGCCCAGCAGGTCGCGTACGCCGAGTAGTGGGGCAGTGCGGCGCCGGCCGGGGTGGCTGCGGCCGTGACGGCGAGCACGCAGGCCGCACCGAGCGAACCGCCGACGTTGATGAGCAGTTCGTTGATGCCGGAGCCGACGGCCGTCTGTTCCTTGGGGACCGACTCGACGGCCAGCGTCCGGGTGGCCTGCTGGAGCAGTCCTGCGCCGAGACCGGCCACCGTCTGGCAGATCAGGTAAGGGGTGACCGAACCGTGCAGGGCGAGGGTGAGCACGTAACCCGCGGCCATCAGCAGCGAACCGGCGACGAGCGTGGCACGGTCGCCGATCCGTGCGGCCAGCGCCGGTGCGGCCGTCGCGGCGAGGCCGGTCGCGGCGAGCGCGGGAATCATCGCGAAGGCGATCTGCAACGGGGTCAGGCCGAGCCCGTAGCCCATGTCCCGCGGTGTGCCCATGAAGATCGCCCCGGCGACCTGCAGGCCGATCATGCAGAACGAGAACGTCGTCGTCACGATCGCGACGACCGTCACGTTCCGGCGCCGGAACAGACGGACATCGATCATCGGGTCCACGGTGCGCGTCTCCGCCAGGGCCCACAGGGCCATCATCAGCGCACCACCGACCAGACAGCCCAGGGTCCGGCCGGAGCTCCACTCCCAGCCCGGCATGCCTCCCTGGCCGAGGCCGCACATGATCGCCACGAGGCCGGCGCACAGGAGGAAGCCACCGCGCAGGTCGAGGCGGCCGCCGGGACGTTCCGTCGTCTCGGGCAGCAGGGGCCAGGTGACAAGGAAGGCGATGCCCACCGCCGCCGTGGGCACCCACAGCGCCGCGGTCGGGGTGTCGACGTAGTGGGCCACCAGGCCGCTGGCCACGCCACCGACACAGATGCCGCCCACCAGCGCCGCCACCATCGTGCCGATGGCTCGCCGGCTCTCGGCGGCGCTCCCGCGATTGCGCAGGATGCCGACCAACAGCGGGAAGAAGCCCGCGAAGGCTCCCTGGAGCACCTGGCCGGCCATGAGGACGCGGAACGATCCGGCCATGCCGACGACCACCGAGCCGGCCAGGACGACGGCGATGTTCCAGCGCAGGACGCGGCGGTGGCCGTGGAGGTCACCGAGGCGGGCGAGCAGCGGTGTGAACGCGACGCTGGCCATCAGGTTCGCGATGCTGATCCAGTTCAGGTCGGCGGCGGTGACGTGCAGCACGTCGGTCAGGCTGCGCAGGACCGGCGACAGGAAGCCCTGGGTGATGCCGCTGGAGAGCTCGACGAGCACGATCGAGACCAGGACGGCCACGGCGGAGACGGATGTCGGTGGAGTCTTCGGGGCGATCTTGCGCGCAGGTCTGACTACTGCGTCGGGCATGGGCTCCACCTCTGCGGACGGCCGGATGTCGGCTGAATGATGCTGTCCGGTAATGTGCGGGTCACCACCGAAACCAGGCAAGAGGTGCCTCCGAGAATGCGCGAAGCAGGCGTATCCCGGAATCAGATGGCGGAATCGGGCAATCGAGGGGAACGCGTGGCGGAATCCGACCCGGCCGGGCAGTCGCCCTTCGACGCCCAGGATCTGGCGGTGCTGCGGTTCCTCGCGCAGAGCCCGCGCGCCTCCTTCGCCGACGTCGGCGCCCACGTCGGCCTGCACGAGCGCACCGTCGCCCGCCGCCTGGAGCGCATGCTCAGGACCGGACAGGTGAGGTTCATCGGCGGGCTGGTGAGCGAATACCTGGGGGACGACCTGGTCGTCGAACTGGCCGTGCGCTGCGCCCCCGGCCGTCTGGAGGAGGTCGCCCGAACCATCGCCGCGCGGCCCGACAGCCGCTCCGTCGAGGTCGCCACGGGCGACCTGGTGGTCCTCGCGGAGATGACGGCCGCCGACGAGAACGAGCTCATCGCACTCGTGGACCGGACGATCGGCACCATGCCGGGAGTCCTCGACATCCACTCCGCCCTGGTGCTCCGGCTGCTCCTCACCGCGGTCGACTGGGCGCCGTACCGGTCCGGACCGACGCGCATGCGCCGGCTGGCGATGGAGGGGCGGCAGCCCGTCACCGGGACCCGCGTGGACGACGTCGACCGGGAGCTCGCGGCCCTGCTCGCCGAGGACGCGCGCATGCCGACGACCAGCCTGGCGACCCGGCTGAACCTGGGCGAGTCCACGGTACGCCGACGGCTCAACCGGCTCATGGCCTCGCACGTCTTCCACCTGCGTCTGTTCGCGGAACCGGGGGTACTCGGCTATCCGGTCGAATCGCGCTTCCAGCTCCGCGTCGAGCACGTCCACCTCGACGCGGCGCTGCGCCACCTGGCCGCCGAGCCCTCCGTCCGGCACCTCGTCGTCACCACGGGAAGGGACAACGTCCTCGGCTACAGCAGCCACGCCACGACCGCCGACATGCACGACTTCCATGCCCGGGCGTTCTCGGGGCTGCAGGGCGTACGAGAAGTCCAGACGGCCCTCCTGATACGCACGTACAAGCGCGCCGGAAATCTCGTACCGAGGTGAGAGCAGCGCTCATGGCCGACCGCGCGCGTGCGTCAGGGATGCCAGGGGTGTGCTGAGGGCGTCCTGAGGGTGCCGGAGCCCGCACCGCGAGGAGTCTCCTCCGCGCCTCGTTTCCCACGGGCCGCTCGTTTTCCGATATCCGGCCGGCCGCCATGCGTCTCCCTCTGTGCGGACAGGTCTCCCGTTCGTCGAACCACGACGACGGGGAGGCCGGCCTGCCCCCGAACACGCCCGAACCCAGCAAGCCCCGCCACAGGAGGCGGCAGTCCGACCGGTACTGCGGCCTTGCGGCGGACCAACGCCCCGGACGAGGTCTTCGCATGACTGGAATGCACGCGCGGCACACCCGCACGGATCCCACGACGCCCGCTGCCGGGTGCCCGGACCGGGAGCTGGGGCTACGGGTCAGACAGTCGGGGAACACGGCAGCCGCCGCTGAGCTGTACGAGCGCCACCACTCGGCCGTCCTCGGCTATGCCCGCACCTTCGCGCGCGATCCCCACACCGCCGAGGACCTCGCCTCCGAGGTGTTCGCCCGTGTCCTGCACGCGGTGCGGTCGGGCAGCGGGCCGGAGGACGCCTGGCGGCCCTACCTGCTCGCCGTGGTGCGGCACACCGCGGGGGAGTGGGCGGCCACCGCGCGACGGACCGAGCTGAAGGAGGACTTCGAGCAGTGGCTTGCCGAGCAGGAGGCGCCCGGTCCGGACATTGGGGTCGTGGAGTACGCCGACGGAGAGGAGCGGGTGATCGCGCGGGAGGACCGGGACATGATCGTTCGCGGCTTCCGCGTCCTGCCCGAGCGCTGGCAGGCGGCCCTGTGGCACAGCGTCGTGGAGGGCGAGTCCGCCGAACGGATCGGTGTACTGCTGGGCCTGAGCCCCAGCGGGGTCACCTCGCTCACCGCGAGGGCCCGAGAGGGGCTGCGAGAGGCGTATCTCCGTGCGCACGCCGAGACCGGCAGCCGGAGCGAGGAGTGCCGGCGCCACGGTCCGCTGCTCGCCGCGGCGGTCCGTCGCGGCGGGTCCCGGCGTGACCGGCGGCTGGGCCGGCACCTGGACGGGTGCGAGGGCTGCAGGCGGGCGCTCGCCGAACTCACCCACCTGGACGGCCGGCTCGGAGCCGTGCTGCCGGCAGGTCTGCTGCTGTGGGGCGGCCACGCCTACTTCCAGGCCCAGTTCGGGGCGGCTGCCGGTGGCGCGGCAGCGGGTTCGGCGGGTGGTGCGACGGCGGCCGCCGCCTCCACCGCGGGAGGCAAGGGCGCCCTGCTGGGCGCCGCCGTGGTCACCGCGTCCGCCCTGCTGGGCGGTGGCCTGCTCCTCCTGGACGGCGCAGAGGACACCCCGAAAGCCCCTGTGCGCTCCGCAGAGGCCGCCCCGGTGCCACCCGCCCCCCGTGTCCCCAGCAGCCCGGCCACGAAGTCCCCACGTGCCACCGTGAGTGCCTCCCCTTCCGCGCCGGCCCCACCGTCCCCGACCGCGTGGCTGCCGAAAGCGGAGGACCGCACCAGGCTCAGGCTCGCCTCCACCGGCAGGTGCATGGAGATCCCCGGCGGCAGCACGGCCGCAGGCGTCCAGGCGCGGGAGGCGCCCTGCCGGGGGAGCCGCCGTCAGATGTGGGATCTGCTGCGCCCGGGTGACGACGGGCGGGTGCAGATACGCAACACCGGGACCGGGATGTGCCTGTCCAACCAGGGCACCGAGACCGACGACGCCCCGGTCGTCCAGACGAACTGCTCCTCCGCCGACGCCGGACAGCTGTGGGGTCTCTACGCGCCGGACGGCTCCGGCGAGGCGCGGTTCATCCAGCGGGGCGACCGGATGTACCTGGGGCTGAACGACTGGGCGCACGCGGCCGACGGTCTGGAGCACACGACGGACATCGGCACCAACCACCACTACTACGCCTCGCCCTCGTTCGGCTTCCGCTACGACGGCGCCCTGTTCGACGGCCGTCTCGCCGGGCTGCCGCCGGCTGACGGCGCCGCCGCGTACTGACTTCGAAGCCTCCGCCACGGCGGCTTCGGTAAAGGATCGGCAAAGCAGCGGGACGGGGGAGTGCGCGCACACTCCCCCTCCCCGCAATGTTCCACCGATCCCAAGGACCCCCCATGTACAAGCGCGCCCGTACGGGACTCGCCACCGCCGCGGCAACGGCCGCCGTGCTCGCCGCGGTCGGCCCCGCCGCCCCGGCCCATGCCGCCGACGAGGCCCCGGCCAGGAACCGGGTACTCGTGGTCGTGGTCGACTTCAAGGACGCCAAGCACGCCGACGCCGAGGCGGTCAAACAGGACGCCAGGAAGGAGTACTTCGGCGGTTCCCAGTCGATCGCGGGGTACTACACCAAGGTCTCCCAGGGAGCCTTCACGTATGTCCCGGCCGCCGAGGACGAAGTCGTCGGACCGTACGAACTCGACCTGCCGCAGAACCCGTGCGACGCCGGAGCCGTGAACAAGGCCGCCAGGGAGGCCGCGCTCGCGGACGGCTACACGGAGAAGGAGGACTACGACAGCATCTCCGTGCTGCAGCCCGGCGCCGGAAGCGACTGCGGCTGGGCCGGACTCGGCTCCGTACCGGGTCCGAACACCTGGCTGCAGGTCGGCGAGGACGGCACGACCAGCAAGGCCGCCATGGTCCACGAGTTCGGCCACAACCAGGGCTACAGCCACCACGAGCGCGACGAGTGCCCGGGCGGCGACCTCGGCCGCTGCGCCAGTGCGGAGGGGTACAGCGGCAAGACCCCCATGGGCGGCGGTGGCGTCGGCGTCGGCTTCGCCGCCCCCGAGCTGATCAGCCGGTCCTGGCTCCCCGGCGGTCAGGCCGTCACCGTGAAGAAGTCCGCCACCTTCACCCTCAGCCCGCTCTACGGCGGTGCGGCCGGTGGAGTCAGGGCGCTCGACATCCCGCTGGGCAAGGACCGGTTGGTCGTGGAGTACCGCCACGAGGACCCCTCCTACACCGATGCCGAGGACGGCAACCTCGACGCCGCGATCGAGGGTGTGCACGCGTATCTGGTCCCCGAGGGCAACTACAACTCCTCCCGTCTCATCGACCCCACGCCGGGCGAAGGGAAGGGCAAGGAGGACGCGGTCACCGCGTTGACCGACAAGGCGAACAAGGTCCGGGTGGAGGTCGGCCGGTCCGGCAACGGGTCGGCCGCCGTCTCGGTCAGCCTCGGTGGCGTACCCGCACCTGCCGCGGCCGGATCGTCGAAGCAGGGCAACACCACCGCGCCCGACCCGAAGCCCCAAGGCGGTGAGGGAGCGCCCGTCTCGGAGAAGGGCACCGACGCCGACGCGCCCACCGCGCCGGACGGCCACGCGGGGAAGGGCGGCGCCGACGCCCGGAACCTGGCGGAGACGGGCGGCAGTTCCACGACCCCGCTCATCGCCGGCACCGGAGCCGCGCTGGCCGCCGCGGGAGCCCTCTCCCTGTACGCACTGCGCCGCCGCGGACGCCGTAGCGCCTGATCAGGGGGCCGCGTCCCGGCCGAGGCCGGCCGGGACGCGGCCATGACGCCTGGTGGCGCCGCCGATCGAAGGCGTGGCTCCGGGGGACCGCAGCCGGTCCGAGGCCCCGGGCGCAGGACCGGCTTCACCGCATCGCGCCGACTGCTGATTTCGCAGCAACTTGGCCCACACGCAACGGATTTCGTTCTTCAGAAAACACCTGACAGCTGTATAGCATTCCGATCAGACGGTTCTGCTCCGAAATCCGAAGATCCATGTGGGGGTCTCGCATGCCCAGATTCAGTGATCACGAGCTCGGTATGAACAATCGGAAGGTCACCCGCCGTGACTTCCTCGACGGGGTGGCCGTCACCGCGGTCGGCGCGGCCGCGGCCATGGCGCTTCCCGGTACGGCGCAGGCGGTGCCCGGCACTTCGCACGGACACGGGCACGGCAGGCCGAGCGCGCCGTACCCGCCGACCGCGACCGGCCTGCGGGGCCAGCAGCCGGGTGCGTACGACGTGGCGCACGCCGTACGCGACGGCGCCTTCGCCCCCGGCCGTATATCGGATACCCGCGAGAGCTACGACCTGGTCGTGGTCGGCGGCGGCCTCAGCGGTCTGGCCGCCGCCCACCTCTACCGCAAGCACGCCGGTCCGCGAGCGCGGGTGCTCATCCTCGACGCCCTCGACGACTTCGGCGGACACGCCCGGCGCAACGAATTCCACGTCGGCCGTACGCAGTTGCTGTCCAACGGCGGCACCGTGAACATCGACACCCCGAGCACCTGGTCGCGTGGCGCCCGCGATCTGCTGACCAAGGATCTCGGCGTCGACCTGAAGGCACTGGAAGCCACGGTCAAGGGCGACGCCTACGCGCCGTACTCCCTGCGCAGCGGCACCCTGTTCAACTCCGAACGCTGGGGCAAGGACCAACTGGTCATCCGCGAATCGGGCGAGTCCTGGGCGTCGTACGCCACCAGACTGCCGATGAGCGAGGCAAGCCGAGCCGCACTGGTCCGCCTTTACACGACGACCGAGGACTTCTACCCCGGACTGACGGACGCGCAGAAGAAGGAGACCCTCGCCCGCACCCCGTACGAGGCCTACCTCCGCGAGAAGCTCGGCCTGGACGACGACGCGCTGGAGATCGTCAAGCGGGGCACCAACGGCCTGTGGGGTGTGAACGTCGACCACGTCGCCGCGGCCGACGCGTGGGCGACCGGACAGCCGGGCTTCGGCGGTCTGGGACTCGCACACACCCCGTGGCCGGGCGCCGGACTGACACCGCTGATGCACCTCGCGGAGACCGAGGACGACGGCAACTTCTACTTCCCCGAGGGCAACGCCTCGCTCGCCCGCCTGCTGGTCAGCAAGCTCGTCCCGCAGGCCTTCGACGAACGGCGCCCGGACTGGCGGGAGATCGTCACCGCGAAGGCGGACTACTCCCGCCTCGACGACCGGGACAACCACGTCCGCATCCGGCTGGGCAGCACGGCCTTCCACGTCCGCAACGACGGCAGGCACGCCGCCGTGGTCGACTACTCCAAGGGAGGCCGCAGCTACCGGGTCCGGACCAAGGGCGTGGTCATGGCCTGCTGGAACTCCGTCTCCTCGTACGTCGTGCCCGAGCTGCCGGCCGAACAGGTCACGGCGATGCGCTACGGCACGAAGGTGCCGCTGGTGTACGCGCGGGTCGCGCTCCGCGACTGGCGGGCCTTCGCCCGAGCCCGCGTGTCCCGGGTCAGCACACCCTCGATGTTCTTCTCGAGCTTCGGCCTGCCCACGGTTACCGACATCGGCGACTTCACCATGCCGCACCGCCCCGAACTGCCCACCGTCGTTTCCTTGTCGGCGACCCCGGGCTCGCCCGGCCTCATCTGCCGCGAGCAGCACAAGGCGGGCCGCCGCACCCTGATCAGGATGCCGTTCGAGGACTTCGAGCGCGAGATCCGTGACTCGATGACCCGCTCCCTGGGCGACCACGGCTTCGACCCGGCCCGCGACATCACCGCCATCACCGTCAACCGCTGGGCCCACGGGTACGCCTACGAGTACAACTCCCTCGACGATCCCGCCCTGTACCAGCCCGAGTCGCAGCGCCCGTACGCCAAGGCCCGTCGCCCGGTCGGGCGGATCGCCATCGCGAACTCCGACGCCGAGGCGTTCGGATACACCCACGCCGCGTTCGACGCGGCCATCCGTGCCGTGACGCACCTTCTCTGAGTCGGCTGCGAGGTGGGGTCCCGTGCCGCGCGGCCGTGCGGGACCCCACCTCTTTCCGTCGGTCCGAAGTCCGTCATGACCCTCATGACCACCGCTGACGGCAGTAGAGTTGACGGGATGTCATCGCCCTTGCGCGACCTGGTCCGCGTGGGTTGTGAAGCTGAGGAGCGGTGCGCTGATGGTTTCGGCAGGGGCAGCACGCGGGTGGGCCGTGGTGACGGCAGTGGTGACCGGAGCGGGGACGGTCGGTCTGGTCGTGCTCACTGTCGCAGGGGATCTGGACACGGCGGGCCAGGTGGCGAGTGTGACGGGCGCTGTCGTCGGTCTGGCCGCGCTGCTGGTCTCGGTCCTGGCGCTCTTCCGCGGTGCCGGCGGGGGTTCCGTCGGTGGCCGGAGGGTGCGAGCGGGGCGCGGCGGGATCGCCGTGGGCGGCGACATCACCGGCTCGGCGCTGGGAAAGAACTCCAAGGTGACCGGGCCTCCCACGCAGGCGCGCACCGCCTCGGCACCGGCGCGCGAGGGGGACGACGTCAGGGCGGCCCGGGACGGGATCGCAACCGGCGGTGACGTCACCGACAGCGCGTTGGGCGAGGGAAGCGAGCGGTGACTCCGCCGCTCCGGCCGCGACGCAGAAAGTCCGGGGTACCCCGGGACGAGCGGGAGCGGCCGGCACCGGGCGTGTCGGCCGGGGCGGGTGGTGTGGCCGCGGGCCGCGACATCAAGGGCTCGGCGCTCGGCGACAACAGCCGGGTCACATATGTCGAGAAGCAGTACGTGGTGCCCCCCGGCGCCTCGGTCCGGTGGGCGGGCGCGAGAGGCAGGGGAGCCCTTCTCGTCGGTATGTTCGCCAGCTTGTGCGTCGTCGCCCTGGTGGGAGTGCAGCAAGGCTGGCTGCCCCGGGCCGGCGGGGCCTCGGGGGCAGCCGCATCGGCCTCCACTGCCCCGCCCCACGCGGCCGTCTCCACGTCCCCGGAAGCGAAAATAGACAACTCGGGTGGCTGGGGTCCCGGCCGCAAGACGTTCACGATGCAGAAGCCCGCTTCGTATCCCGTGTTCAATTCCATTACCGACAACCGGGTGCACGGTGACGAACGGAACTTCGTCCAGTGCCGCGACAAGCAGGACGGGAACGAGCGCTACGCGGACCAGGTCATCGCCAACGACGGTCACCACTACCGCTGCTATTTCTTCTTCAACAACGACATCACTCCGGCATTCGACACCAGAGTGGTGGACGGGAAGGAGTACCCCAACCCCGCTGCCGCTCTGCAGGGCTCCAGGGCGCGCGTCCTGCTGCCGCCCGAGGCCCTGTACAACCCCGCCGTCAGAGGCCTGCTCTCCGCCGAGAACTCGATCACCGTGTGGGACAGCTGCAATTTCGTGGCGCCGCGACGCATCAGGTTCACCTACGTGCCGGGGTCGGCGCGGATGCATGTGAAGGGCGTCGCCAACGGCGGGGTCCCGCTCAAGGAGACGCAGGAGGCAGGCGTCATGAAGTCCGGCCTCACGGTGGCGCCCGGCGCGCTGCTCGGGGACAGACAGGACGGTTTCCTGTACCAGAACGGCGGATTCCTGATCTTCGAGATCAAGGTGGCGTACGCCTCCTGACGCACGGCGCGCCCGGCCGGCCGTGCCACGCGGGCGCACAGCCGGCCGGGCGCGCGGCCGTTCAGACCATGCGTCGGGTCTCCGCGGTCTGGAGGCCGAGGACGAACTCGGCGTGGCTCGGGGAGCGCGGAGGGCTGGACGAGGCGACGCACACGCTGGTGGGCGGGGAGCCGGAAGATGCGGAAGGTGTCCGCGGCCACCGGGTCCACGTGCCGCACCCTGTCGATGGCCGCTGTCAGCAGCGGCCAGAGGGCTCAGGAGACGACCAGGACGAGTCTCATCGTCGAGCCGAGCGTCAGCAGCAGGACCGGGCACAGGGCAACGACGGGGATGGTGCGCAGGAAGTCGGTGAGCAGCCGGGTGCTGCGGGTCAAGGACCGTGAGGTTCCGAGTGGGTACGGAGCTCTGCGGCAGCAGTCCCTCGCGTACGGCCAGTTCCCGCCGTTGCGCTGCGCGAGGCCGAGCCCTTCGCTGAGCAGCGCGATGGCCTGCACGGCGTGTCCCTCCTCGTGCAGCATCCTGCCCAGCTGCTGGTACGGGACGTGGGTCCAGGTGCTCTCACCGAGCTCCCGGAAACCGCGTACGGCCTCGGCCAGTGCGGTTCTGGCGAGCTGGACGCCCCGGTGAGCACGGGCATGGACCTCGCGAGCCCGTAGCCGGGCGGTGCCGTCCCCCGCGGCCGGCAGCGCGAGCACCTCGTCGAGCAGACAGATGCCCTCCCGCAGCCGGCCCCGCCCGAGCCATTGGCCGCGCAGGGCTGCAGCCAGGTCGAGGGCGCGCCCGTCGGCGGAGTCGATGAGGAACCGGAGTGCCGCCCGCACGTCCGGCAGTTCCTCCTCGACCCGGGCGGGGCCCAGATCTCCGCTGCCGTGCTTCTCGTGCCCGTCCAGAACCCGGGTTCGATCACGTCCTTCTGCACGGCCGGTGCCGCTGGTGGTACGACCAGGTCACCGCCGCCAGGAGCGGGCCCCACAGCAGGAGGGGCGCGTAGCAGGCGACGAACACGGCTTCACCGGCTGAGACGCCGGGGCCGGGATCGGGGCCGGGGGAGGTCAGCAGTCCGCCGAAGAAGAGGATCCACCACAGGACGGTGACCGTGAGGGCTCCCAGCGAAGCGGTGAGAACCGCGAGCCCGTGGTTGACCGGGCGCCCGCCGAGGAGCGGGATCCAGTGCGGCACCACTTCTCCCCAGGGGCGTACCAGGCCGAGCGTGAGGTACGAGGCCGTCTCGGCGACCGCACCGATCAGCAGTACGTAACCCAGGGCCAGCAGGGCGGAGTTGCCGGGGAAGGCCGCGAGGAACTCCTCGCGCTCCATCACCCCGACCGGCACCCCGACCACGAGCGCGACGCGCCACACCCCGGAGGGGACGGTCGACCAGGCCGCGACACGGGCGGCGCGGACCGCCCAGCGCGGGGGTGGCGGGACCGGCGGCCGGGCCGTCGGCGGTACGCGGGGTTCGGGCGGGGCGGAGTCCTTCGTCGTCATGACCCGAATCTCGCGCACCGCCCGGCCCGGCACGTCATGCCGCATGAGGATCCGCCTCCGCCGCACGGGGGAAGGCGGCGCACGCACCGGCTATCGATGCCGCAGCCAGTACACGGCCCACGTCACGGATGCGGAGCCCGCGGCTCCGGCAGCACCGATTGCCACCTGGAGAAGGAGGCGGCGCCAGAGCGGCGTCCGGAGCTTTTCGCTCGTGGTGTCGACGGTGTGGGTCATGGGTGGAAGTCCTCCTGCGTCCGCCAGGCCCGCCGTGGGCAGGTGCTCCTGGTCCTCTTGCCTGTCTCCACCCATGGTTACCGGCGTACGCGCCGCATCGGAGCCCTCTGGTGCTGCCGTGCGCAGACGGCACCGGTGGGGCTCGTTGCTGCCGTTGACCGGCAACAACCGGCGGCGTTGCCAACTGAGTTGGCAATGCCGGACGAGCCATTCCGGTGCGGCTCCCGGCGGATACTGGTGGGCATGTCTGACATCGCCTTTGGGATCATCGACGCCAGCCCCGGCGGCCCTTTACGGCCGGAACGTCCGGTGGCGTTCAAGGAGGACCTGCCCGCGGAGAAGAGGGCTTTGGCCGAGGACCTCCAGGCGCTGTTCGGGGCCCTGGGCATCAGCCGGCGGCGGTACGCCGTGCGCCGTCATCTCGACCCCAGCTCGGTGACGCGCTATCTCAACGGTGACCGGGTCCCTCCGTGGGACTTCGTGGCGGGCCTGATCAGCGATGTCCGGCAGGAATCGGCGCCTCTGACCCTTCAGGCCGAGGCCGCGCTGCGCGAGACGCACCGGGTGGCGCAGTCGGCGAACCGCCGGCACAGCGCCATGCAGGAGCTGCAGGACGAACTGGCGAGCGCGGACGAGGAGACCCGCCGGATCAAGACACGCGAACGGGCCCTGGAGCAGGCCCTCCACGATCGCGAGCGGAGCCTGTCCGAGTCGACGAGCCGGTCCCAGCACCTCGAACGGGACCTCGACAACCAGCAGTTGGCTCATCGGGCGGACGTGGCCCTGTGGGAGGGGGAGTACGAGCAGCTGCGGAGGGACTGCGACGACCTCCGCGAGGAGATGGTGCACTTGCAGGAAGCCCTCGCCGTCACGAGGGCCGAGCTGATCGCCGCAGAGGAACAGTGTCATCAGCTGGAGACCGAACTCGACGCGATGGCGCAGCTGGAGGGCGGCGCCGAGGGGGCGTCGTCGCTGATGGCCGCGCTGGAGGCGGCGAACCAGACCTCTTCCGTGGCCGAACTGGTCGAAGTGGTGGGCGACCTGGAGGCGCGCACGCAGCAGGCGATAGCGCGCGAGCTGGTCTCGGCGGCCAGCCGTTCGCGCCGGGTGGAGGAGGTGGCGGCGCTGTTGTCGGGGTTGCAGCGGGCCGGTCTGCACGCCCATGCGGAGAGTGTCGTGCCGGCCTTGGTGATGACGCGGCCCGTGGCCGAGACCGCGGCGCTCGTCGGTGAACTGCACCGGGCGGGCTTCGAGGAAGGGGTGGCGGCGGTACTCCGCTCCTCGGTCGAGCTGAAGTCCCCGTGCGACATCGTCGGCCTGTCGCTGGGACTGCACAGGAGTGGGTTGGGTGAACTCGCCGAAAGCCTTCTGACCGCCGCCTTCGTCGTGCGGACGGTGTCCGAGGTCGTGGCGGTCACCGTGTGGGCGGCCGGGACCGAGGTCGAGCCCCTGAGCCTGGCGGCGCTGGGACCGGCCGCGGGCCGGCGCTATGTGCAGGAGGTGGTGGAACTGGTCATCGCGCTGCGCGCTGCGGGCCGGCACAAGCACGCAGAGTCGCTGCCGGTCGCGGTCGCGGAACGGCGCGAGGCCAGTAGCGTCGTCACCGCCATGGAGTGCTTCACGTCCAGAGGCATGACCGGGGAGGCCGATCTCATACTCTCCGCGACACAGAGCCGCGGGGTTTCCCACGTCCTTGCCCTGGTACGTGCCCTGGTGCAGGGGAGGCACAGCCATGACGCGGCTTCGGTCGTGGATCGTGCGGTGGGGCTCTGGCCGGCGGACTCTGTCGCCACCATGATCGCCGATCTGTACAGCACGAATCACTTCCCGCAGGCCGCACAGGCGTTGATGGGGTCGATGCGCCACTCCGCCGCCTCCACGCGATCCCTCCTGTGCTGTCTGGACGAGGCCTACCCCGGCGCGGAGGCCGTGGTGGAGATGGTGGCCGCAACAGGCAGCCCGGAAAGGGCCGCTCATCTGTTCACAAGCCTTGAGACGCGTGAACTGCCCCAGCTGGCCGAGGTGGTGTTCCAGCACACGCTTCGGGAGAAGCCCACCGGCCATGCCGGAATGTTTCTGCAGGCTCTCGACCACTCCGACGCTGCGGTCGTGCAGGAAGACCAACTGCGCGCCCGGGCTCGTGCGGCTCAGGGGCCGAGCATGGCACCGCTCCTCCTCGCCCTGACCGCGGCCTGGCGGGACTCCGCCGTCACCGCCGTAGTGCGAGGCTGTACGGGCAAACGCGACATCGGCGAACTCGTGCTCCTGCTGCGTCAGTTGCACAACCTTGACAACCGCACACGGCCACGCGCTCCGGACGTGGTCGATCAGATCATCGCGTCCGTGGTGCAGAGCTGGCCCACGGACCAGCAGGCGGTACTGGTGATCGCGCTCGCGGGTGCGGGCCTGCCGCAGGATGCTGACCGGCTCTCCTGCCGGGCCGCAAGGCAGCCCAAGTTCAAGGGCGTTCTGAAGTACGAGCAGACCAAGCACGAGCAGAAGGTGCTCTCCCTCGCGTTCTGGAGGAAAGGCTCGCGTGGCAGGAACGACGAGCAGAGTGCTCCGTAAGCGCGGTCTGCATGCGTACGACCGGCCCTGCGCACAGGTTGTCTGCCGCACTCGTTCTCCGGACGGGGCGGATCCGGGAGCGCATCATGACACTCGCCCTGTCGCGCCCCGCCGGATCACGCTCGGCCGACCCCACCGGACCTTTACCAGGGACCGGCGACCGCCCGCAGGGTCAGCAGCACACCGACGAGGAGTACGAGACCGGCGGACGCGGCCGGTACGACTGCCGAGAGGCGGGCGGCCGGGGCACGCAGGCGGGCGAACTTGTCCGCCCGCGCCTCGATCCTGTCGCGCAGTCGGACCAGCAGCAGGCCGGCGAGGGTGAGCGTGGCGGCCATGCCGAGGCCGTACCCGACCACGAGCAGCACGCCGAAGGCCGTACGCCCGAGGGCGACCGCACCGAGCAGGACGACCAGGGCCGAGGGGCTGGGGACGAGGCCCCCCGCGATCCCCATGCCGATGAGGCCGGTGCGGGACGTCCTGGCTCCGTGCACGGGGCCGGTCCGGGCGGACGGCGGAGTGTGGGAGTGGGTATGCGTGTTTCTCTTGGCCGGGGCGAGCACCGTGCCGCCCTCCTCGGCCGAGGTCGCTCCGGGCTGACGCCGTTCCGGCAGGAGCCGCGTCGCGGAGGGCGGGTCGGACCGAGGCGTCGCCTGCGTCCCGTGATCGTGGTGGTGGTCCGCCTGATGGGAAGCGGACGGGGAGGAGACACCGTGCTCGTGAGCATCCCCGTGGTGGTGGCCGTGATGGTGATGGCCGTGACTGTGGCCGTGGCCGTGCGCGTGGTGGTGGTGGCCCGCGCCTTTGGTCAGGGCGGTGCGCAGCAGCCACAAGCCGATGCAGGTGACCATCAGCCCGCTGATCAGACCGAGCCAGGTCAGGACGGTCTCCCCGGCCAGCGAGGTGGCGACCGGCAGGGCCAGCCCGAGCGCCAGCACCCCTGCGGTGTGGGTGAAGGTGACCGTGACGCCGACGGTGACGGCATCCCGTGGAGTGCCCCGGCGGCCCGCCAGGTAGGCGGCCATGATCGTTTTTCCGTGGCCGGGAAGCGCCGCGTGCGAGGCGCCCAGCACCAATGAGAGAAGGAGCGCCAGGAGCCCTGCGGGGACGGTCAGTTCGCGTTGGCCCACCAGCGAGTCGAAGGCCGCGGACACCTTGCCGAGCGCCGCAGTGAGCGGGCCCGCACCGGGCAGCACCGTGCGGGTGGCAGCGGCGGAGCGGCCGTCCCCCGGTTCGGTGTGGAGCCGGGCCGACCGCTGGTTCAGGGGTGTGGCCAGCGGGTCCTTCGGGTAGTGGCGGAGTTCGTCGGTGGGCGAGGTGGCCGGCAGCGGTGACCGGGTGAGCGTGACGCCCTGTCCGCGCGCCGTCATCTCCTGCCAGCCGATGCGCCGTTCGTCGTAGCCCGTACGCACGCCGATGTCCGCTGGGGCGGCCAGACCGGCCGGAGCGGTCAGGGTGCAGTTCATCCGGCTGGTCTGCAGACCGCCCTCGCCCTGGTGATAGGTGAGGCTGCTGCTCCCGGTCCTCCAGCGCACCGGTGTTCCGGCGATGTCCAGGTGCAGCTGACGGGCGAGCACGGCGCAGCCCTGCGCGGCGAAGGAGCCCTTCTCCGCCGGATCGAGGACGCCGTTGTGGTCGCGGTCTACGCCCGGCCGTTCCTGTGCGGTGGCGATCTCCGCGCGGTCCACGACGATCACCGCGTCCACGGCGTCCTGCCGGAAGGTCAGCCCGGTGTGGTGATTCACCGTGAAGTTGCCCAGGGGGTGCGCGTGGGCGGTGGTGGCCAGGCCCGTCAGGACAGCCGTCAGCGATCCGGTGAGGGTCAGCGCGGCGAGGACGTGAAGGCATGTTCGGTTCATCGGGCGGCTTCGATTCTGCTGAGCGCGGCGCGCGCCCTGGGGGCGTCCACCGGATGGAAGTGAGGGTCGGTGTCCAGGGCGCGCCCGAGGTCCGTGCGGGCGGCACCGGTCCGGCCCAGGGCCTCGTTGATCAGCGCCCGGTGATAGTGGAACGGTGCGCTGACCGTGCCCTGGGCGAGAGCGAGGTCGGCCTGCGCGATGGCCTCGGTGTCACGGCCGGCCCTGTGCAGGGCCCAGGCCATCGCGTCGTGGACAGCGATGAACGGCCGCAGGCGCAGCGCCGCACGCCCCATCGTGACCGCCGTGCCGGGGTCCCCGTGGTCGGCCTCGAAGAGGATCCCGTCGACGTCGGCAACGCCGCCGGTGGCTTCGCGCAGCTTCTCCTGAGCCCTGAGTACGTCGTACTGCTGCTCGGCCCTCTCCGGGTGCCCGAGGGATGTCTGGAGATCTCCCAGGCCCAGGAGGTACTGGGGCAGGGGAGCGGCGGCGATGGCGGCGGTGAAGTCGGTGACGGCCTGCTCGTGGTGGCCGAGCGCGGTGTGGGCGCGGGCGCGCGCCTCCAGCAGGGCGGCGTCCCCGGGCAGCGCGGTGAGACCGGAACCGGCGAGGCCCAGCGCGGTGCGGGGGTGGCCCGACTCCAGGGCGAGCGTGGCGAGATGGGTCAGTGCGAAGGCCTTCTCCGCCGGAGTACCGGCGGCCTGGAGCGACCTGTTCATCAGGTCGCGCGCCCTTTTCGTGTCGCCCCTGAGTTCCCAGCTGTAGGAGGCGCGTGCCAGGGCGCTGCTGTCGGGTCTGAGATCGGTCATGCGCTGGACCGCCGCGTAGGAGTCCTCGTAGCGGCCGAGCTGGGTGAGCGCGTCGGCCAGGACACCCTGGGCGGGTGCGCTGTACGGGTTGGACGCGGTGGCCCGGCGTGCCCAGGTCAGGGCCTGGGCGAAGCGGTGGCGGGCGGCTTCGAGGGCGCCCATCCCGGTCTCCGCGGCGAAGTTGTCGGCCGGTTGGAGCGCCAGGGACTTGCGCAGCGCGGTCTCGGCCCGGGCGTAGGTGGCCGCGTCGGCGGTGCTCCGTGCTTGTTGTACGTAGGCCATGCCGAGGGAGGACCAGCCCGCGGGGTCGGCGGGCAGCTGGCGTACCCGGGCCCGGAGGGCCTCCGTTGGGTCGGCGCTACGAGGGCCGGCCGCCGCGGACGACGCCGCCGGCGTCTGCTGCTGCGGAGCCAGGCCCAGCGCTCCGACCGAGAACAGGACGGCCCCCAGGGCGAGGGTGATGGCCGTGTTGCGCAGTCGTCTGCCGCCGCGGGCCGGAGCAGTGGGGGCATGGTCGGTCGGGCCTGGCACTGGTACTCCCTGTGATGTGTGACGGGCAGGGGGCGGAAGCGGTGTCCGGACCGGTGGGTCCGGTCCGGACACCGCCGTCACCCGGGATCACCCCTGGACGGGGCGGCCGGTCAGCTGGTGGCGCGGCGCCGTCGCAGGCGCAGTCCGCCGAGGCCGAGCAGGGCGACACCCGCGGTGCCGAGGGCCGCGGCGTGCGACGGGTTCATCGCCGACTGCCGGGTACCGGACGGTCCGCTGTTGACGCTCTTGGAGTGGGGGAGCGCCAGGTACGGGAAGCGTGCGCCGAAGGGCACCTCATTGGCGTCGACCTTGTCGCCGGCGGCGAGTGCGGGGACGAGCTTGCCGGTCTGGGCAGCGCCCTCCACCGCCTGGAGGGAGATGTCGATGACGTCGTCCGCCAGCCGGCGCCCGTTCGGGAAGCCGGCCAGGTCTCCGGCGAGCACCCCGAGGCGCTTGGGCTGCGCGGTGGGCGGAACGGCCATGTTCAGGCGCAGCTCCTCGGCCGGGACGATCTTCTTGAGCGAGGCGTCCTTGTTCAGCCGGTGTGCGTTCAGATCGGCCTTGACCGGTCCGCAGGCCTTGCAGATGCCGGTGAGGTAGATCTCCGCCAGGTCCTTGCGGGGTGCCTTGGGCGCCGGTACCCCGTACACCTTCTGGATGAGCTTGGGCAGGATCGGGTCCAGCACCTTGTCCACGACGGGCTGGACGGTACGGTCCTGGCTGGGGTTGAGGGTGTTGAAGGCGTCCTTGTACTTCAGCGGTACGACGACCTCGTTGACCAGCGGGTTCCCGAGACGGGAGATCTGCTTCCACCCGGTCCGGGCGCTTCCGCTGCGGGAGTCCGTGACCTGGGCGCCGCGGCGTTCGGTGGTGGACCAGATGCCGACGACGGGGTTGCGGGTGGCGTTGCCCCGCAGTGCCAGGTCCTTCTTGGGGATCTGGAGCGCCACCGAGTTGACGTTGTACCCGGCGAGGGTGTCCTGCCCGCGTTCGCTGAGGTCCCCGCCGTAGAGCAGGTCGAAGACGCGCAGGTCGGCGAAGAACGGGTCCTCCGCCTGTCCGGCGAACGCCTTGCCGCCGCGCGGCACGTTGCGTACCGCCTGAGAGCGCAGGGTGGCGTAGTTCGGCATGGACGCCTTGCCGACGTTCGACGGCGCGACCGGGGCTCCGCGCAGGATCGTGGAGGTGCCTCGGGAGGTGGTCACCGTCAGGTCGTAGACCTGGCGGATGTTGAGGTCCGGGTCGTTGAGCGAGGTGACCGGGCCCGTGTTGTAGAGGAACTGGCCGCCCGCGTCCCGGGTCAGGGTGCGAAAGCGCCAGCTGTACGTGACGTCGGCGTTGCCGTCACCGGTGTTGTCGATCTTGATGTTGTACCGGGCGTCGTCCGCGAACTGGTAGAAGTTCGGACCGCCGTTGGGCTCCTCGAAGGGAATCCAGTTGGCGGCGAGCGTCACCGTGTCCGAGCGGTCGGGGCTGGTGAAGGCGTACACGTCGGTGTTGTCCGCCCGGGGGTCACCGGCGATCAGCGGGGCCTCGCGGTGGCTCGACGCCGCGCTGATTCCGGGTGCGAGCGAGAGAACGCCGAGACCTGTGGCCAGCGCACCGGCACCGAGGACGAGGAGGGAGTGGTCGAGGACGCGCCGGCTGCGCGGCCTCGGAGTGGGGGAGGTCAAGACTGAGCCTCTCGACAGAGGGATCACCGCGCACCGCCTGTGTGGGTCACACGTGCCGGTCCGGGGTATCCGTGGGGTGGATCGAACGGATCCGACGATCACGCGCAAAGGACATGAAGATCCGGGCGTATGCCCAGGGGGCGGGGCCCCGCTGATCGTCGGGGCGACAGCGAACCACATTTCTCCGGAAATGAACTCACGCCAGTGTCAAGAAATTCATCGACAGAACGTTCCATTCCTCAATAGCCGCAGATGAACGCAGGAATGGGCGCCGTCGAGCGGACGGAAAGTCGCTGAATCACGCCACTCCGTCAGTAGGCCAAAAGTGGGACCCGATCCTTATTGCAAGCTATTCGCAGTAGTGGTGTAGTGCCTCTCGGAGGGCTTCTCCTGTCGGATCGAAGTGCACGACAGCCGTCAACTCGGCGGGCAGGCAAGGGGATCGGCCCGGCGTGGTCGATCGACCGCCAGTCCTTTGATCACTTGAATGGCACACGAGCAGGCCTGAATCTGCGACGGGTTCGATCCGGGAGCAATCCGCGACCGGCGCTGCTACGAATCACTCATGGATGTGCCCCTGCGAGGGGCTTTGTGGCGACTGCGGAGAGGAAATAAACCGAAAGGGCGCGAGATCAATAGCGCCGCCAGGCAATCGGCTATTCGGCATTCCCGGAAGTCGGTGGCGGAATTTCGCGATCCCTCCCATGGGGAAACTGAACCCCATTGGTATCTCCGTCGGTGTCTCGCCTGCGGTGAACGTCACCGGGCGGTCGGGGCTGTGAGCTCCCGGGCCGGGGGCGGTGATCGAGTGGTGATGGTGAGCGCCGTCTCACGGGTGTCTGGGGGCCTGTCGGGTGGACGGGATACGCCGGGACAGGCCGGGCATTTTGCCCGCACATGGTTCCGGGTCCTCTCTTGACATATATATAATTGCCATATGCATCAATCGTCATCCCCGTCAGGGCTCACCGACGAGCAGCGCATCGAGGCCGCTGCCCGGGGCCTCCTCAGAGGCATCGGACGACTGGCGCAGACACTCTTCCGCACGGGCGAATTCGGACTCACCCGCAGCCAGGCGGCCGTACTCGACGCGCTGGAGGACCGCCCCCGGCGGGTGACCGCACTCGCGGCGTACACGGGTATGGCGCAGCCGCGCGTGACCGTGGTCCTGCAGAGCCTCGAAGAACGCGGGCTGGCCTCGCGCGAACGCTGCGCACCCGACCGGCGTGTCGTGGGGGCGACCCTGACGCCGGCCGGCCGGACCCTGCTCGAAGAAGGGCGCCGACGGATGGCCGCGGCGCTCCTGAGGGGCCTCGACGCCGGCGTCGAGGACTCCGAGCGCGCGGTGGGCGACGCCCGCGACGCCCTCACCACCCTGCTGAACGCGATGGAATCGGAGACCAGTTGACCAGCCCAGGAGCCGCGCCGTCGGGCACGGCGTCGGCCCGAGCAGCGTCCGCACCACCCACCGGCACCACCCCCGCACCCGGGCCTGCCGCGCCATGCACCCCCGTATCCGGGGCCGGTGTTCCCCGCGCCCGCGCACCACGCCGGGTGGGCGGACCCCGAAGGCGCTGGGACTGGGTGCTCGCGGCGGATCCCGGCCTCGGCCAGCTGCAGGCGGGATGGCGCACGTTCGTCGCGATGGTGACCGCCCTCGCGGTCGGCTACGGCATGGCGCGCGCCCTCGACATCCCGGCCATGATCGGCATGATGGTCGGCGGGATGATGGGGCTGATGAGCGCCTTCGCCGTCGCCGAGAACACCTGGCAGCGGCTCACCCACGCCATCCTGTGGATGCCGTTCCCCTACGCCGCCGTCCTGTGGCTGGCCGCGGAGCTGCACGACGACCGCCGCCTGGAGATCGGCCTGATGGTCGGCGCGCTCGCCCTGACGTTCTTCCTGGCCCGATTCGGCCAGCTGTCCCTGCTGACGGGGATGATGCTGTTCAACGGCCTGATGGTCGGCATGATGGCGAACATCCCCGCGGGGATGTCGGGCAAGGCGTTCCTCGTCGCCCTTACGTCCGCCGCCGCGGTGCTCGCGACCCGGCTGCTCCTCTGCTACCCGATGCCGCGCGAGGACCTGCTGCGCACCCAGCGCGCGTTCGTCGTGGAAGCCCGCCGGGTGGCGGACGCGGCCGTCGAGGCACTGGACCCCGATGCCGACCAGGAACGGGCGGTACGCCGTATGGCGCGCGCACTGCGCCGGCTCAACGTCACCACCGTCACCATCGACGGACGCCTCGCCCAGCCGGAGGTCGCGGCCGATCCCGACATGGCCGAACTGCTCCACCGCCACCTCTTCGACGCGGAGCTCGCCCTGCGGGGGATAGGCCGGGCCGTCCAGGACCTGACGCGGCTCGATGTGCCTCCGGACCTGCGCGAGGCACTGGTCGTCGGACTCGTCGTCGCGCGGGACACCCCTCTCGGCAGCGCCCAGGGACTGCGCCCCGCAGCCGAGATCATCCGGCAGCAGGCCGACGCTGTGCCCCACCTTCCCCATGCCGCGCCCAGCCCTCCCGATGCCGTGCAGCAGCAGACCGATACGGGCACCGGGCAGGCGGAGAGCGTCGAACCGGCCTGTCGCGTGGCCCACCTCCTCGACTCGCTGGCCGGCTCGCTGTCCCACTGGCTCGCACTGGGCCGGAACTCTCCCGAGTCACCGGACGAGGTCCCCTTCCAGTCCACCGTCGCCCTGGAGCGCAACCGTCCCGCCGGATCGGCCGCGGCGACGAAGCGCGTGCTCGCGGCAGGGACGGAGACGAGCTGGCGACGCGCCGTCCCCTTCGTACGCGCACCGCTCCACGCGGGGGTGGCCGCCGCCATCGTCTGCCCGATCACCGACGCCATCGACCCGCACCGTTTCTACTGGGGGCTGGTCGGCGTCATGATCACCCTCTTCGGTACGAACACGACCCATGAGCGGCTGCGCAAGTTCGGCCACCGCATGGCCGGCACCGTGGTCGGCGCGGTGATCGGCATCGCCCTGCTCCACCTGGTGGGTCACGGTCACGTCTACGTGATGCTCACGGTCATCGTGGCGGGGATCACGCTCGGCGCCTGGGGAATGCAGCGCGCCTACGCCTTCTGGGTCGTCGGCCTCGTCGTCGCACTCGTGCAGTTGTACGGGCTGACGACGCCTGACGCGGGCATGGACCACCTGCTCGGCGAGCGGCTGCTGGACAACGGTCTCGGCATACTGGTCGCGACCGTGTGCGCCGCACTGATCTTCCCGCTGTCCGGCCGGAGGATCACGCGGGAGGCGGAGCGCGGCTACGTGTCCGCCGTCGACGACCTCGTCTCGCAGTTGGCCGTGCGCTGGGAGGACCCCGATGCCCCCGTCCGGCTGCGCGGAGCCGCTCGCGCGGTCGACTCCGCCCTCTTCCAGGTCGTGAGCCTGGTCCGGCCACTGGTCAGGATGCCCCTCGGTGTGCGGGAACGGGACGCGGACAACCGCACCGCCCTGCTCACCACGGCCACCGGTCACGCCCGCGCCCTCGCGGCTGCCGCCGACATCGACATCGACCTGGCGCCCCGGCAGGCCGAACGGTTCACACGCATCACGACCACACTGACCGGTTCGCTGCGGGCCCTGGACCGCGCCCTGGCCACCGGCGAACCGGATGAGCCCTGGCAGGCAGTGACCCCGCTGATACGGGAACTGAAGGCGGACCTGGACCCGGCACCACCGGGGCCCCGCGCCGGCCGCATCCGTACGGCCCTGCGGGAACTGGCCGCGCTCGACGAATCCCTCGCCGGGTACGCGGAGCGCTGCGGACTCACCGTGCGCAGCACTCCGCGGCAGGACGTCGTGAGTTCGCCGATGGAACGGCGCACGCAGGCACTCGTGGCGGAGTGGGGAATCCGACGGACGCCCCACGACGCCGCGACCTCCGGGCGCTCCGCCGGCGTCTCGACAACTGCCGCTCCCGGAACGGCGACGGCCGCACCCCAGTCCGTTCCGCCCACTCCTCCAGCCGTCTCGGCCACGCCTTCCGGTGGAGTCACCGTCGCGGGAACCGTCCGGTGCGACCGGCACCCGGCCGGCTGCGCGGGATGGATCACGGTGATCGACGCGCGCGGGAAACGGGTCGCGGCAGGGTCCGTGCAGTCGGGCCGGTACCGCGTCGCCGGGCTGCGGCCGGGTCCGCACACACTCGTCGTGTCGGCTTCCGCCCACGCCCCGCATGCGGAGCTGCTGTCCGTGCCAAATGCGGGCGGGACGGGACGCATCGGCCACGACATGCGGCTGTAGCGGGGGCGCTCGGACGAAGTGCGGGGCAGCTCCGCAGGTGCCAGGTGTGCACTTCGTCCGCGGTGCTTCGCCCCGTCCATCGCCCCGGCCTCCGCCTCCGGTCAGCGCGCGCCGGCGTCAGGCTCGGCGAGCAGGTCCGCGTACCGGTCCCGCCAGGGATTCGCCTCCTCTATCTGGGCGCTCAGCGCGATCAGCGTCGCCTCGTCGGCAGGGCGTCCCACGAGCTGGACCCCGACCGGAATCCGGCCCCCCTCCGTCCAGTACAGCGGAAGGCTGACGGCAGGCTGGCCCGTCATGTTGTACGGGCTGGTGAACGCGCTGAACGCGCTCTGCCGGTACAGGTTGACCAGCGGGTCGCCCGACTCGTCGAAGTACTCGACGCTCCGCGGGAGCGTCGCAAGGGTAGGGGTGAGCACGACGTCGTACGCCTGTGTCGAACGGATCGCGCGTCGCGCGGCACCGTGCATCGCCGTGACGGCCGCGGCGAACTGCTCGCCCGACACTCCGCGCCCGTACTCCCTCCAGGCCCGGGTCACCGGCCGGAGCAGGCTCTCCCGCCCGGCCTCCAGCGAGCGCCCGAGCGACTGCACACCCCATGCGGTCACGAAGTGCCCGGAGATCTCGGGGCCGAACGGGGTGGGTATGTCCTCCACGACGTGGCCCAGGCTCTCCAGCAGGTGAGAGGCGTGTTCCCAGGCGGCCAGGCAGGCAGGGTCGACGGTGATGCCGTCGGCGGCCGGTGCCGCGTACCGGCCGATGCGCAGCCGTCCGGGAGTCCGGTCGGTATGGCCGAGGAACGACTCGCCGGCCGGCAGCGGCGGCGCCCAGTGCGGGTCGCCCGGCTCGGGCCCGGCCAGGACGTCGAGCAGGGCCGCCGCGTCACGCACGGACCGGGCCAGCGGACCCTGCACCGCGAGGCCCGTGACCTCGGCGCCTGACGGTCCCGAACTGACGCGGCCCCGCGAGGGCTTGATGCCGACGAGCCCGCAGACGCTCGCCGGGATCCGGATGGAGCCACCGCCGTCACTTGCATGGGCGACGGGGACCAGGCCGAGCGCCACGGCCACCGCGGCTCCGCCGCTCGACCCTCCTGCGGAGAGAGACGGGTCCCAGGGATTGCGGGCCGGGCCCACGAGATCGTTGTCCGTGTAGCAACAGCAGCCGAATTCGGGTGTGTTGGTCTTGCCCAGGCTGATGGTGCCGGCCGCACGCATCCGGGTCACCGTGTGGGCGTCGGTAGCAGGGACGTGACCGGCGAAGGCCTTCGACCCGTACGTGGTCGCAACCCCGGCCGTGTCGACGAGGTCCTTGACGGCGGTCGGCACACCGAACAGTGGCGAGCGGTGTGCGGGCTGCCGCTCCGGGAGAGCCGCTGCTTCGGCGAGTGCGGCCTCGGGAGTCCGCGTCAGAAAGGCGCCGAAACGTCCGTCGTACCGCTCCACGCGGGCGAGGTGATGGCGTACGAGATCCAGTGGGCCGGCCTCGCCCTTCCGCACGGCGGCGGCCTGTTCGAGCGCGGTGAGTTCGTGCAGCCGGGTCTGTTCGGTCATGCGGTGCGTCCTTCCTCGGAGTCGGGCCTCATCTCGGCGAACTGCCGGGCCACGGCCTCCTCGTGCAACTGGAGGTCACGCCGGGCGTCACGCGGCCGCCATCGGCCGGACATGACGAAGACGAACGGCAGGAACAGCACCTGCCCGCCCAGACACACCCACCACCAGGTCTGCCACTTGCCCGGGTTGTCGGCACTGGCCCGCTGTACCTCGGGCCCGTGCTCGCGCAGGAGCTTCAGCTGCGGCGCAGCTTTCCGCACCGTGCGCAGCTGCTCGGCACCGACCTCCTTCTCCGCGCGGGAGAGCAGGGAGGCGGGCACCTTGTCCGGTGCGTACGCGTCGAGTTCGGCGAAGATCTCGGGGTGGGCCCTGGTCACCGCCAGTGCGGGCGCGGCCTGGACCGAAGCCTGTTCAACGGCCGGCCCGTACTCGATGAGAGGGGTCACGGTGTTCACCACGAGCGGTACGAAGGCCGCGGACAGGGCCACGGTGATGCGGACCGTCCAGCCCCAGACGGCGAGGCCCATCGCGGTGGCGGCCGGGTTGTGCCGCTCCACCGTCTCGGTGAACCCCGCCATCCACGGGGAGTAGGCGATGCCGCTGGTCACACCGATGCCGGCCACGATCAGGGCGAACGTGTAGTACCCGGTGTGGGGTTCGGTGGCGCGCAGGGTGAACCACAGAGTGAAGCCGATGGAGCCGAGACCGCCCAGCAGCATGAACGGCTTGCGCACCCGCAGCCGGTCGGAGACGACTCCCGCCACGACGAGGGTGATCGCGTTCGCCCCCCAGTACCAGTTCAGTAGGGCGTTCGCGCGCTGCGCCGAGTAGCCGAAGGTGGTCGCGAAGTACAGCACGAAGTTGCCGACGGCGGCGTAGTACAGGAGCAGGTACAGGCTGATCGCGACAGCCGACCCGACGACGTCCGGACGCAGCATCTGACGCCACTGGGGGCGCAGCGCGGAGTCCGTGTCCATGCCCTTGGCGCGGGCCTCGACCAGCGCACGGTCCCGCAGACTCACCATGATCTGATCACGCAGCGCCGGGGCGAGCTCGCGCAGCCCGAACAGGGCGACGACGAACAGCACCAGACCGCTGATGCCCGCGAAGCGGATCTCGTCCTGCCAAGTGGTGCCGCCGCCGTAGGTGCGTGAGGTGACGGCGGTGACGACGAGGCTGCCGATGATCGGGCCCATCGTCCAGTAGCCCATGGCGGAGGCACGGCCCAGCTGGGGTGAGAAGTCCCGGATCAGCGCGGGTGTGGCCACCAGGATCATGCCCTCGACGAACGCGATCGCGGCGTAGACGAGCAGGTAGCTCACCTTTCCGGGCGCGTTGGGCAGAGCGAACGTGGTGAGCAGGCCGACCGCGAGAAGCCCGTAGACCACGATGTTGGCCCGGCCCCAGCGGTCGGCGAGACCGGCCACCAGCGAGGAGAACGCTCCCACCGCGTTGGCGGCCACCGAGATGTACACGAAGTACAGGAACGTCATGTGGTACTGGCTGATGACGGCGGTCGACACCGCGTACTGGATGTACAGCTGGTAGTAGAGGACGATCGTGACGAGGACGACGACCACCAAGTACCAGTGCCGTGCGCCTGGTTCGGGGTACCGGTCGAGTCGTCGCGCCCCGAGTCCGCGCAGTGCCGATGGCGCCCTCTTGGCCGTGCGCGGCTCCGTCGCCGCCGGTGGCGAAATCGACACCTTGCCTCCCAGTGCTGGTCAACGGCACGCCGCAGTGCGTGCTCGCCGCCGCGAGGCTAGTACCGACCAGTCGGTACGGAGAAGGGGGTGTGCGGAACTTTCTGCCTGGAAGGGATCAGGAGGCGGGGGAGCCCCGGGGCTCGCAGGGTCCGGCATTCAGGCAGGGGCAGGATGGCCCGAGGGCGGCCCCATGCCGGCTCGGCAGACGCCCGGAACGGTGCCGCGTCGCCGCGTCCGGACGCCCTGCACTGCTTCACGGCACCGCGCCGGGAGCTGTGCGAGGGCGTCCGCCGACCGGCTGCCGCGGGCGCGACTGCGATGGCCGACCGTCAGCCCGGCCACGTGGTCGATCGGTACGACAGGTGGTGGCTAGCGCTTGGCGGCCACGAATCCCCACTGGTCGACCGGTTCGCCGGCGACAGGCTCTTCGGGGCGCCACAGGCTGATCGAGCCGAAGCCCGGCTCCACGAGTTCGAGTCCGTCCGCGAAGGTCGCCATGATCTCCTTGGGACGCGAGATGTACGGCATGGCACCGCCACTGGCGTACTCCTCGGAACCGGCCTCGGTCTCCGGGGTCCCGATGGTGTCGCACAGCATCAGATAGCTGCCCACGGGCAGTACGTCCAAGTAGCTGCGCAGCAGCGCCGCGGCGTCGCCCGAGTCCGCGACGTGTCCCAGCGTCGACAGCACCATCACGGCCACCGGCTTGTCGAGGTCCAGCGTCCGGGCTGCCTCGCGCAACACCGACTTCGCGTCCGTCAGGTCCGCGTGCACGTAGTCCGTCGCCCCTTCGGGCCGGCTGGTCAGCAGGGCACGCGCGTGGGCGAGGACGATCGGGTCGTTGTCCACGTACACGATCCGTGCCGCCGGCTCGACCTCCTGGGCGACCTCGTGCGTCGCGTTCGCGGTCGGCAGACCGGTGCCGAGATCCAGGAACTGGCGCACCCCGGCCTCACCGGCAAGAAAGCGCACCGCCCGCGCCTGGAACGCCCGCGAGGCGCGCGCTATCTCGATGATCTGCGGGTACAGCTCCTCCATCGTCGCCCCGAGCCGGCGGTCCACCTCGTAGTTGTCCTTGCCGCCCAGCCAGTAGTTCCACACCCGTGCCGAATGCGGCGTGCCCGTGTCGATTCCGTCCCCCGGCGTCCGGATGCCCTGCTCGTCAGTCATCGGCCCTCTTCATGTCGCACATCGATCGCGCGGACGACCCCCGTACCGCGCCCGCCCATGCTTCCTCACCAACATCATCCGCACCAGTCCACCAGGGGAGCAACTCCCTTGTGGAGGACAAAGGGAGAGAGAGGGGGGAGGGGCGGGCGACGGGGTTGGTGCGGAACGTCGAGCGGCTGGAGAGGTCTTCGCCCCGGCCGATGCCGTACGTCAGCGAAGCCGCTTCCCGGTCGAACGTCTTCGGGAACGTCATCCCCCGCCCGAAGCAGCCTCCGCGAATGCTCCTGCCACCAGGAGCTGTTCGTCTCCGCCCGGTGCGGACAGCAGGCAGATTCCGACCGGCAGGCCGCCCGCGCGAGGACCGGGAACGGTGAGGGCCGGAAGGCCGCCCAGACCTGCCAGGCAGGTCAGGCCGAGCAGCGCCTCGCGCACTCCGGTGCCCGGCTCGCCGTACGCCGGGGCGGGCGTCGGTGTGGCGGGGATCGCCAGTACGGCGCCCGCCAGGTGCTCGCCGAGCCAGCGGGCGACGGCCGCCGCGCAGGCCCGGGCGCTCTCCTCGCGGTCGCGTCCCACCCGGCCCGCCATCCGCAGCCGTGCGGCGACGTTCGGGCCGAACTCCGGGCGGGCCCGTGTGATCCACCGGCCGTGAGCGCGCCACACCTCCGCGGCCTGGACCGTGGTGAAGGCGTCCCTGGCCGCGGCGTGCGGGACCGGCGCCCGGTCGTCGAACAGGGAGGTCCGGTCGGGCTCGACACCCAGTCCGGCGGCCAGCCGGGCGAGAGCCGGTGACAGTGCGGCGCGTACGTCCGGAGCCGCCAGGGACCACAGGTCGGCCGGGGCGAGCAGCCGGCGGGTCGTGAGGTCGCCGGACTCGGTGCCTGCCAGGAGGGCCGCCGCGGCGTCGCGCATCAGGGGGAGGGTGCGGGTGAGGAGGCCCGGGGTGTCGAAGGAGGGGGCGAGCGGGCTGATCCCGGTGAGGTCGGCGCGTGGGTGCGTGGGGCGCAGCCCGTACAGGCCGCAGTAGGAGGCCGGCACCCGGATGGAGCCGGCGGTGTCGGTACCCAGCCCGACGTCGGCGAGCCGCCCGGCGACCGCGGCCGCCGTACCGCTGGACGAGCCGCCCGTCAGACGGCCGGGCGCAGCGGGGTTGGCGGGTGCGCCGTAGTGGGCGTTGGTGCCGCCCAGACTGTAGGCGAGCTCGTCGGTGTGGGCCTTGCCCGCGGTCACTCCTCCCGCGTCCAGCACGCGGGACACACACGAGGCATGACGCGAAGCCGTCGCGGCTTCGGCGAGCAGCAGGGGGTGCCCGTTGCCGGTGGGAGCGCCGGCGAGGTCGATCACGTCCTTGACTGCTACCCGCGCACCGGCCAGGCCCGCGGCGGCGACGGGTTCCGGCAGTGCGGGCGACGGCAGCCAGGGGACGTACGGCCCGATGACGGGCAGCGGGCTCGGAGCGGACGTTCCCCCGGTCACCGGAGCAGGCCCGGCGCGGTGGGTCCGTCGATCAGAAGTGGACCGAGATCCGCCTTGGGAAGGCACACATGGACCCCCTTCACACCGTCCACTACCTGCGATATACGCAGATCGACCGCTGCGCTCAGATAGGCCAGCGCCACCGAGCCGGGCAGGCCGCAGCGTTCGGCGAGATAGGTGAGCGCCGAACGGGTGGCCTTGCGGACGGCCTCGTCGAGGTCCTCGTCGAGACCGGTCACGAGATAGTGCCCGGCCGTCTCCGCGTACGGGCCGGCGAGCCCTGCCGCGAGCCGCCGGGCCCGGCTGTCGGAGTGCAGGGTCAGCCGCAGGGTGGCCCGCAGGGGAGCCTCGAACGCGGTGAGGGCGACCTCACCGTCGCCCTGGGCGAAGTGCGGGTCACCCGCGTAGAACATGGCCTCCGGCACCTGCACCGGGAGGAACAGCCGCGCGCCTTCGCCCAGGAGCCGGATGTCGAGGTTTCCGCCGTGGGCTCCCGGCGGGACCGAGTGCACCGGCGCCTCTGTGGCGGGCGCGACACCCATGATGCCGAGGAAGGGAGCGAGCGGGAACCCGATGTCCCGCCCGTCGCCGACCGGCAGTCGGCCGCGACCGTCGTCGTCGACATGGGCGACCAGGGACACCGGGGGGACGGGCTGCCCGTCCGGGTGGCCCGGAGCCGGCGCCGGGTACTCCCCGGGCAGGGCGCCGCGCCCGTGCCGGTTGCTGATCACGCCGTACGCCGTCCTGCGCCGCAGGCGCACGACCTCGACCTCCAGCACGTCGCCCGGCAGCGCACCGCGCACCGCGATCGGCCCGGTGACGACATGGGGACCCTGCGCACCGGGGTCGAACAGTACGTCGGACGAGGCCAGTTCGATCGCGTCGTGCAACACGTCCCGCTCCGCGATCCCGGCCTCCGCGAAGAACTTCACCGGGTCGCGCCCCTGGTCCGGCAGGATGCCCTCGTGGCTCGTCGTGTCGAGGCACACCGTGGTGCCGGAGTCCACGGTGAGGGCGGGGCGGCCTGCCGCGTTGGGGAGCAGACCCCAGGTCGTCGTCCCGTGGTCCGCGGCCAGGTAGACCGAACCGTCGATGGTGCCGGTGTGAGGCTGAAGTACGCTCATGGCGTTGACCTTTGCATACACCCGTTACAAGCCGGTTAACCCATGCGGCCCGGCGAAACCCGGAGGGCGGAGCCATGGCCGAACTCGGCGCGGTGCGGAGGCGGGACGCGGGGCAGGCGGTGTGCGACGCCATCAGGAACGACGTGGTCACACGCGTGTTCACGCCCGGGGACCGCCTCACCGAGGAGAGGCTCGCGGCCCGTTACCGGGTCTCGCGCATTCCTGTCCGTGAAGCCCTGCGCACCCTGGAGGCCGAGGGGTTCGTCCACTCGCGTCCGTACGGGGGCACGTTCGTGGCCGAGTTGAGCGACAAGGAGGCCGAGGACCTGCTGGGCATCCGCCTGCTCATCGAGCCGTTCGGTGCCGAGCGTGCCGCCACCCGCCGGACCGCGGTGCACCTGGCCACGCTCGAACTCCTCGTGGCCGAGGCCAGGGAGATCCTGGATGCCGGCTCGTCGACAGGGCTCGCCGATCTCAACACCCGCTTCCACCGGGTACTCGCCGAGGCGTCGGGCAGTCCGACGCTGGCGGCACTGGTGGCACAGCTCGGATACAAGATCTCCTGGGTGTATTCAGTCGAACTCCCGCGGCGCGCACCGGACTCGTGGGCCGAGCACGAGGGGATCGTCCAGGCGTTGCGCGACCAGGACCCGAAGGAGGCACGCGACCGGGTCGCCGACCACATCATGCGTGCGCAAGCCGCCTACCGGCTACGCGGAAAGCGCTGATCGGAGGGTGCTGCGCACCGCCGACATGCGCCTTGCCCCCGCTGTCTTCCTGCCCGTCTTCCCGGCTTCCCATCCACCTGTCCGGCGGTCCCGCCCGCAGCCGCGGCCGTGAAGAGCTGTCGGAAACACGAGCGTCACGCGGTTAGCGGTATGCCGTAACGCGGTCTCTGTATACACCTTCTGGACGTCATCGCACGTCACTCTTTCCCGGAACGCCAGAAGGGGATCGCTGTGTACGACCTCGTGCTGCGCCGCGCGTTGATCACGGAGGACGGTGCGCCGGCCGACATCGCCGTCATCGACGGAATGATCGATGCGGTGGGCGACGTGCCGCCGCAGGCTCCCGCCCGCGAAACCATCGACTGCGACGGACTGGTCGTCGTCCCCGGTTTCATCGAGCCCCATCTCCACCTGGACAAGGCCCTGTTGAGCGGAGTCGGCCGACCTGCGGAGACGCTGGCCGATGCCATCGAGGTGACGGGGGAGCTCAAACGCGACTTCACCCCTGACTCCGTCAGGGCACGCGCCCTCCAGGTGCTGCGGTGGGCCGTCGGCAACGGCACCACACTGATCCGCGCCCATCCGGACGTCGACCCGGTCGCCGGGCTCGTCGGGCTGGACGTCATGCTCGAACTCCGCGAGAGCCAGAAGAATTTGGTGGACCTCCAGGTCGTCGCCTTTCCCCAGGAAGGGATCGAACGTGCACCGGGCACGTACGCCCTGCTGCGGGAGGCGCTCCTGCGGGGTGCGGACGTCGTCGGCGGCTGTACGTACAACGAGGCGGACGTCGACGCCTGCCGTCGCCACATCGACACGGTGCTCGGCCTCGCCGTCGAGTTCGGGGTACCGGCCGACCTGCACGCCGACTTCGCCGACGACACCGCCGACGGGCGCTTCGCCCTCGCCGGAGTCCTCGCCGAGGCCACCCGGCAGCACGGTCTCGGCGGCCGGGTGACGCTCGGCCACGTGACCTCGCTGGCCGGACGGCCGCCCGCCGAGCGGGCCGAAGTCGTCGCGCTCCTCGCGGAGGCCGGAGTCGCGGTCGTCGCGCTGCCCGCCACCGACCTGTACCTCGGAGGGCGAGGCGACGACCGGGCCGTCCGCCGGGGAGTGGCCCCGGTCCGGGAGCTGATCGACGGGGGAGTGGTGACCGCCTACTCCTCCAACAACGTCCGCAACGCCTTCACGCCCTTCGGCAACGCCGACATGCTCGACATCGGCCACCTGCTCGCCCAGGCCTGCCACATGGGCGGCCCGGCCGACACCGGGCGGATCCTGCGCATGGCCACGACGGAGGCCGCCCGCGTCACCGGCGTCCACGACGGCTACGGCATCCACCCCGGAGCCCGCGCCGACCTGGTGGTTCTCGGGACGCGCCGCCACGCGGACGTGCTGGTCGACCGGCCGGAGCGCCGCTGGGTCGTCAAGCGTGGTCGCGTCGTGGCGCGTTCCGTCCGCACCACCGAAATCATCGACACCCCGGCCGAGGCCGCCGGAGGCATCCGGGCCGCGTAGAGCGCTGACCGGCCGCCTCGCGCCCACGACTCGCAATCGGTCGCGGACGAACCGTCCTCTGCCGTCCCCCGTTCCCGCCGCCCCGTCCCGTTCCCGCTGCCAAGTCCCGGGACGCGGCTCTGCCCCCTTCCCACCTGCCGTATGTCAGGAGCACGCCATGCGTGAGCGCATTCCGCACGAACTCACCGCGTCCGTCCTCGCCGCGACCACCGCCTTCGTCGGCGGGACAGCGCTGAACCTGCCGCCGTGGGCGATCTTCATCTCCTGGGCCGGACTGCACCTGATGGGCGGACCGACCCTGGCCAACGCCACCCGGCTCTGGCGGGCGATGCCGGTGGGCTCGGCCTTCGCCCTGGCCATCGTCGTCTGCGAACAGCACCTCGCCCCTCACGTCAGCGAGGCGCGATGGGCACAGAACGCCCTGCTCGGCGCGGTCATCCTGGTCCTCAACACCGCCCTCATGTACACCGGCCGCCTCCGCGCCACCTCACTCGTCCCGGGCATGTTCCTGGGATTCGCCTCCTACTTCGCCACCTACTTCGGAGGCTTCGGCTACGAGCCGGGAAACGTCTGGGCGGCATGGCTGAGCGTCGTCGCGATGAACGCGCTCGGCCCCGTCTACGCGTATCTGGCACACCGGCTCACCCTGTCCCGGCCCGTCCCCGCCGTGGAGTTCCAGACCGTCGCGGCGGAGGCCCGCTGACCATGCCGCAGAAGCCGACTGAGGCACCCGCCGCCCTGGACCGGATCGATCGGCCCGAGATCGTCGCCGAGGTCCGCGCCCTTGCCGATGCCTACGAGGCCGCACTGACCGGCAACGACATCCCCGCCCTGGACGGCTTCTTCCGGGACGCCCCGGAGACGGTCCGCATCGGCGCGGGGGAGGAGCTCTTCGGTGCGGCGGAGATAGCCGAGTTCCGCCGTCGGCGGCTCGCCACCGGACTGCGGCGCACCCGGATCAGGACCGAAGTGACCACCTACGGGCACGACACCGCCGTCACCACCACCCTGTTCGTCCGCGACGGCGACCCCGGCGTCGGCAGACAGACCCAGACCTGGCTCCGGCTGCCCGAGGGCTGGCGCGTCGTCGCCGCCCACGTCTCCCGGCGCCCGCCGGCGCCCTGAGGCTCCCGCACACCCCGTCCGAGCAGCGCCACCCGCGTACCACCGAAGGGATCACCATGGCCGAACCACGCACGACCGCCGACCACCACACCGCAGCGGGTGAGGAGTACGAGCACACCGCAGTCCCGGCCCACGCCAGGAAGAGCCTGCTCTCCGTGGCCGGAGTGTGGGCAGGCTTCCCCATGTGCCTCGGCAACGCCGTGTTCGGCGGCCTGATCGTCTACAACCTCGGCCTCGAACAGGGTTTCTGGGCCATCCTCACCGGAAACCTTCTGCTCTTCTGCTACGTGGGTGCGCTGAGCCACCACGCCGGCCGGACCGGGCGCAGTTTCGCGCAGCAGTCCGCCGCGGTGTTCGGCCCGCGCGGACGTGCGGTCGTCTCCGGATTCCTCGCCACCGTCGTCATCGGCTGGTTCTCCTACCAGGTCGGTCTCACCGGCACGGCCCTGCACCAGGTCCTCGGCTGGGCCCCGTTGTGGGGAGCACTGCTCGGGGCCGCTGTATACATCGGCCTGACCGCGGCCGGTATACGCGCCCTGTCCGCCGTCGGGCTGCTCGGCGTCCCGCTGTTCCTCGTCACCGCGGCCCTCGCCTTCTGGTACGCGGCGCAGGACGGCGCCGGCCTCTCCCAGGCCCTCGACTTCCAGGGGCACGACCACGGCATCACCTTCTGGTCCGCCGTCGGCATCGTCATCGCCGGTTTCGTCGACTCGGGCACCATGACGGCGGACTTCACCCGCTGGAGCCGGGACGGCCGGTCCGCAGTCCTGGCCACATTCAGCGCGTTCCCGCTCAGCAACACCGTCGCCTACCTGGTCGGTGGCGCCGTCGTCGCCACCGGCGGGGCCGCGAACCCGGAGACCGACGGCGGCACCTACCTCGGCCTGCTCACCGGACACGGCGCCTGGATCACCGCGTTGGCCGTCCTCTTCACCCTCACGAACCTGGGCTCCGTCGCCGCACACTGCCTGTACAACGCGGCCCTGGGATGGTCGGGTACGACACCGCTGCGCATGCGCCCCCTGGTCGTCGTCCTCGGGGTGCTCGGATCGGTCATCGCCCTGACCGGGGTGTGGAGTTCCATCGTGAGCTGGCTCCAGCTCCTCGGTATTCTCGTGCCGCCCATCGGGGCCGTGCTGATCGTCCAGCACGCGACCGACCGGTTCCGGCGGCGTCCGCCGCGACCCGCCGACGACGTCGAGGCACCCACCGGGGGACCGGGTTCCCGCCACGCCGGATACGTCCTTCCCGCGCTCGTCGCCTGGGCGGCCGGATCGGCGGCGGCGTGGGTGCTGCACCACACGCACCCCGGCTCCGTGGACGCCGCGCTCGGGTTCGTGGTGGCCGCCCTGGTCCACGGCGGCCACCTCTGGTGGACAGGGCGCCGCCCGACCGACGCCGAAGCCCCCTCGGGTATGCCCCCGCTGTCCGGCGCCCAGGCCGGCCCCACCCCTGCCGAATCCGCCGAGCCCGATCCGCTCCACGTGTGAGACGAGCAGCCTGCCCGCCCCCGTCCCCACTTCTCCGACCCACCCCACCCCAGGTCCCCGCCGAGAACAAAGGGCTCCCGTGACCCCCGAAGAACGCGACGAACTCTGCTTCCTGCCGGCCACCGACATCGTCACCGGCGTGGCCGACCGCCGCCTCAGTCCGGTCGAGATCGTGGACGCTGTGCTGGACCGGATGGACGAGGTCAACCCACTGATCGGCGCCTTCTGCACACCGGCTCCCGAACAGGCCCGCGCGAGGGCGGCCGCGCTGGCGGACCACCTGGCCCGTGGCGGCACCCCCGGACCGCTGACCGGTGTGCCGCTCGGCGTGAAGGACCTGATCGCGACCGCGGGTCTGCGGACCACCTCCGGTTCCCCCGCGTACCGCGACCACGTACCCGACGAGGACGACATCGTCGTGGAACGGAGTGTCGAGGCCGGAGCCGTCGTGCTGGGCAAGACCAACACCACGGAGTTCGGATACAGCGCCGTCGGCCACAACCCCCTCTTCCCGCCCAGCCGCAATCCGTGGAGCACCGGGCTGACCCCCGGGGGCTCCAGCGCCGGATCGGCCGCCGCGGTCGCCGCGGGACTCGGCCCGGTGGCGCTCGGCAGCGACGGCGGTTGCTCCTTGCGCGTGCCCGCCGCCTTCTGTGAACTGGTCGGCTTCAAACCGTCGATGGGCCGCGTCCCGGTCTGGCCGGGATGCCGCGACGAGCGGTTCCCCGGCGTCTCGGGCTGGGAGAGCCTCGAACATCTGGGAGTGCTGACCCGGACGGTCGCCGACACCGCCCTCATGCTGTCCGTGCTGGCCGGCCCCGACCCGCGGGACCGGCACTCCATCCCGTGCCACGACGTCGACTGGAACACGGCGGTCCGGCGCGGCACCGTGGAAGGATGCGGCGGACTCCGCATCGCCTACAGCCCCGATCTCGGCTACCTCCCGGTGGACCCCGAGGTGCGTGCGGTCGTCGACGACGCCGTCTCCGTCTTCCGCGACCTGGGCTGCACGGTCGAGGAGACCGATCCGGGCTGGAGCGACCCCGCGGAGGCGTTCCAGGCGCTGATCACCGCCGAGACGGACCTGACCGGCATGCGCCGCCTCATCGACGCGCACGGCCCGTCCATGTCCCCGCACCTGGTGTCCTGGATGACCCGCGAATGGACGGCGCAGGAGCTGACCGACGCCAACATCGCGCGCAAGGCCCTCACCAACCGCATGGCCGCCTTCATGTCCCGCTACGACATCCTGATCACGCCCACCTCCGCCGTGCCCCCGTTCCCCGTCGGCATTCAGGGCCCTGGCCGTATCGATGGACAACGCGTCACCGACACCGCCTGGATCGGCTTCAACTACCCGGCGTCCCTCACCGGCGCGCCCGCGGTCAGCCTCCCGGCGGGCCGCACACCGGACGGTCTTCCCGTCGGCCTCCAGCTGATCGGCGGCCACCTCGCCGACGGGACCGTCCTGCGCACGGCCGCGGCCTACGAGGCGATACGTCCCTGGGCCCACCGCCGTCCGAGCCTGACCGGCGGCCGGGCGGTGCGGGAGCGGACGGCGGACACCGTCGCTCCCTGAAGGCCGCCGTCGGGACGCTTCTTGAGGGCCTCCGATGCTGCTGGCTAGGTTGGACGGCATGACCGACCCGAGAGGCCTCGCCTGGCCACCTGCCCCGATCAGGACCGAGCGGCTCGTACTCCGCGAGTCCGAAGCCCGGGACCGTGCGGCAGTCATCGAGCTGAACACCTCTCCAGAGGTGGGCACTTACCTGGGTGGACCGCAACCGCGTGCCGAGCTCGAACGCAAGCTGCCCGAGGTACCCGGGCAGCGCCCCGGCGTTTTCGTGATCGAACTCGACGGGGCGATGATCGGCACGATCGCGCTCGATCCGCACGCGGAGCGTCCTGGCCACGTCCGTCAGGACATCGGATCGACCGAGCTCGGCTATCTGCTCCTGCCGCAGGCATGGGGATGCGGGTACGCCACCGAGGCGTGCGGAGCGGCACTCGACTGGTTCGCCGGAACCCTGCCCGGCGAGGCGGTGGTGCTCCGTACCCGGACCGCCAACAAGCGCTCGATGCGCCTCGCCGCAACGCTGGGGTTCACCGAGGTTGAGCGGTACGAGGACTACGGCGCCGAGCAGTGGTTCGGGGTGTGGACCCCGACCGCACCGCCGCCTGCGCTGGCCGACCGACTCTGAGTCGCGACGTCCGCGGTTCCGCTACCGACGGGCGGTCTCCTGAACGCTGAGCAGCAACCCGTCCCGCGTCACGGCGGTCACCACCCGTACGTCCACGACGGAGCCGTCGACGACGTGGCGCTCAACGAACCGGTACACCTCGGGGGTGATGCCGGTGACGTCCTCGATCCGGATCGACAGGCCGGGCCGGCTGCCGCCCGCACCACGGAGGGAATCCCGGAGCGTCTCAAGGCCGAGGACCGTTCCATCTGTCGTCACGAGCATGAAGGACTCGTGGTGCGCGCCCAGGAAGGCGTCGAGGCTTTCGGCCGCTCCGTCCCTCAGCCACGCAGCCAACTGGTCGTGCAGTCGGTCGAAGAAGTCTTCGTTGATCCCCCAACTGTGACAGGGAAAGCCCAGGCGTAAGCAGTTCCGGATCGCATTCCGGGTCAAGGCGGGCAGATCGGCGATGGTGCGTCGGCGGACGGGCTCGGTTCGGGCGCGGTGTCCTCGGCCTCCCAGCGAAGCAGTTCGCCGGGCTGACAGTCGAGCGCCTCGCAGAGCGCGGCGAGCGTCGCGAAGCGCACCGCCTTGGCGCGGCCGTTCTTGAGTACCGCAAGGTTCGCCGGCGTGATCCCCACACGGTCCGCGAGTTCGCCCACGGACATCTTCCGCCTGGCCAGCATCACGTCGATGTCGACGGCGATCGGCATCAGATCACCTCGTTCAACTCGGACTGCAGATGCGCCGCTTCGACGTCACGGGCGACGGCCTGGGCCAGGAGCATCCGCAGCACGAGCACGATGAGCGCGACTCCCAGGATGGCCATGGCGATCCCGCCCATGATGACGGTGACCCCCGGGTCGTCGCGCTGGCCGGGTGCGTTGAGCGCGGTCACCGCGAACCAGACGACAGCGGCCGCGACGATCGAGCCGATGATGGCGTCCACGTACCTGAAGGCGGCGTGGGAGAAGACGGTCCCGCGGCGCACCATGGTGACCAGCCGCCATACGGAGACGAGGGCGACCTGGGCGGTCCCGATGCCCAGGACCGTGATCACGCGCAGCGCGGTCAGCGGGAGCGACCCGTCCTCCGGGTCGTTCCCGCTGACCAGCGCCCACACCATCAGTGCCTGCACGCATACCGTTCCGGTGAGCACCACCACGAGCACGGCGCGCAGCGCGCGCACGGTCAGTTTTCCCATGACCCATCCTTCCATCGAGATACGATGGGAATCTATCGAATGTCGATAGGTGAGGCAAGGGCTGATTCCTGGTGGGGTGTTCACACCTGTGCCGGCCGGCTCACATCCGACTCCGACACCTCGGCGGTGAACATCCGGGCGAGGACGTTGTACGCGGCACCCCTGGCGAGTGCCGGTTCGTCGGCGACGGCCAGTTCCAGCTCGGGGGCGGGTGTGTTCTCGTGCGCGTACTGGAGGCGGAACATCCGCTCCGTCCGGGCCGCGAACGCGGGCAGGTCCATCTCGTGGGTGAAGGCCATCACGACGCGTTCGGGGCCGAACATCTTGGCGGCGTTCGCCATGGCGGTACCGAGCTTGTCCGCCGCGTCGGTCATGACCGCTCCGCCGTCGTCGCAGAGGTCCTCGGCGTCCGCGCCGCGCCGTTCCAGTTCCTGCCGGATGCCCCAGTGGCTGCTCCAGGTCTCCAGGCAGTTCGCCGCCCCGCAGTGACACGGCCGCGGCGCTGCGATGTCCGCGCAGACGCGGGAATGGGCGAACCCTCCCGCCGAGCCGTTGAAGCCGCGGTGGATACGCCCCTTGACCACCACCGACGCGCCGAGGCTCGGACCCACACTGAAGAGCAGCAGGTCGCGGCCGGCCAGCCGGCCGTCGAACAGGAGCAGTCCGGACGCGAAGGAGTTGACGTAGCTGTCGAGGACGACCGGGGTGCCCGTGAGCTCGGTGAGCCGGTCCCGGAGCGGTACGTTCTCCCAGCCGAGGGAGCCGCTGTGGCGGACCATCCCCGTCGCCTGGTCGACGACCCCGGAGACGGCGACGCCCACCCCGGTCAGGGCGGCCTCCGGGCGCAGGGCCGAAGCGGTTGCCACGGCGCGGGCGATGGCGGATTCGGCGGCTTCGGGGCGGGTCGAGGGGAGGGCCTCCCGGTGTGAGGCGACCGAGTCCCCACGCAGGTTGACCAGAGTCACGAACGCCTCGGTGCCGGAAAGGCGTACGCCCGCCGCGAGCACGGTGTCGGTGCCCAGCTCCAGCAGCCGGGCGGGCCGTCCTCCGGTGCTGGGCACCGCGTCCGTCTCGGAGAGCAGCCCGGACTGCAGGAGCTTGCCGGCGATCCCCGTGACGGTTGCCGCGCTGAGACCCGTACGGGTGGCGATCACCGCCCGCGCCACCGGGCCCTGGGCCCGTACGACATCGAGCACCAGGGCTTCGTTGATCTCGCGGATCAGGGCTTTGCTCCCTGCGCGTGGCTTCATCTCGGGCGGATCCTTCGGGCTGCTCGGCATCGGGCGCCTGCATTCTGGCAGGCGGTACTTAATTCGGTCATTGACAAAAGTAGCGCAGGCTGGCAAGTTTCCGCCACATGAGTCATACGGTCGGTGCTGACCCCGAGCCGCCCAGCGGCCCCCGTTCCTCCGAGAAGCCCCGGATTCTGCTGAGTGTTCCCGCAGCCGAGGCCGACGCGTTCTTCCCGCCGGGCACCCGGAGCGCCCTTGCCGCTCTGGGGGAGGTGACCGAGGCCGAGCCGGGAGCGCTGCACGATCCGGAGGCGTTCCGGAGCGCGCTGACGGGTGTGCACGTGCTCGTCACGGCCTGGGGCTTCCCGCGTCTGGACGCCGAACGCCTCGCTCTCGCACCCGATCTGCGGTTCGTCATGCACGCCGCGTCCTCGCTCCACTGGCTGATCAGCGACGACTTCTGGCAGGCCGGAGTCCCGGTGTCGCAGGCCGGCGCGGCGATGGCGCCCGCGGTCGCGGAACTCTCGCTCTCCTTCACCCTGTCCCTGCTGCGGCGCACCCACCGCTACGACCACGCACTGCGCGGGGGAGCGGACTGGCAGGCGGCCCGCGGGGCCCGCAAGGCACGCGAGATCCGGGGCGCGCGCATCGGCGTCGTCGGCGCGTCCCGCACCGGCCGCCGCTACATCGAGGCCTGCCGGGCCCTCGGCGCCGACGTGCGCGTCCACGATCCGTATCTGGCCGAAAGTGATCCCCTCGCCGCATGCGCGGCCACACTCCCGTCGCTGCTCTCCTGGTGCGACGTACTCGCCGTCCACGCCCCCGCGACCGACGAGACCGCCGGGCTGATCGGCGCCGACGAGATCGCGTCCCTCCAGGACGGCTGCCTGGTCGTGAACACGGCCCGGTCCTCGGTCCTCGACATGGACGCGCTGTTCGTGGCGGTGGCCTCGGACCGGATCGACGCGGCGCTGGACGTGTTCGACGAAGAACCCCTGCCGACGGGCGACCGCTGGCGGAACCTGCCCAACGTCCTGCTCACCCCGCACATCGCCGGCGCCACCGCCGACTCCCGGCAGAGGGCCGGACGGATCGTGGTGGACGAGATCCGACGGCACCTGGCCGGAGAGCCCCTCGAACACGCGGTCACGCGGCAGGCGATGGAGTCCATGGCATGAACAGCGACACGGCACCCAACATCCTCGTACTCCACTGTCACGACCTCGGCCGGTTCCTCGGCGCCTACGCCGTGCCCACGGTCGTCACCCCGCACCTGGACGCACTCGCCGCGGAATCGGCGCTCTTCGAGGCGGCCTTCGCCACGTCACCTCACTGCAGTCCCGCCAGGGCCTCCCTGTTCACGGGCACCTATCCCCAGACGAACGGCGTGCTCGGCCTCACCCACGACCCGTTCGGCTGGGACCTGGCCGAGCCGGCGGACCACCTCGCCCACCGGCTGAGTACGGCCGGGTACCGGACCGAACTCATCGGCGTGCACCACGAGTCCAGGGTCCTGCCCGACGACGTCGTGGCGGCACGGCTCGGATTCGACCGGGTGCGCACGGGCGGGGACCGGGACGTCGTCGTCGAGCGCACCACCGAAGCTCTCGACCGGGCAGCGGAGCGGGCGGAACCCTTCTACCTCCAGGTCGGCTTCCACGAACCGCACCGCACCCCGTCCAGGAACGACAGACCCGGCGTGATGGGGTTCCTCGGCGATGCCGTCACCCCCGACGACTCGCTCGGGCACACCGTCCCCGCGTACCTGCGCGACGACGAGGGAGCGCGCGAGGAGATCGCCGAACTCCAGGGCGCCGTACGCCACATGGACGAGGGCGTCGGCCGCGTCCTGGAGCATCTCGACACCCTCGGACTGCGGGACGAGACCGTCGTGGTGTTCACCACCGACCACGGACTTCCCCTGCCCCGGGCGAAGTGCACCCTCTACGACCCCGGCCTCGAAGTCGCGCTCATGATGCGCGTACCCGGCCGTGACGCCTGGGAAGGGCGCCGGATCACCCCCATGGTGAGCCACGTCGATGTCCTGCCGACCCTCCTCGAACTCGTCGGCCTGCCCGAACCCGAGCGCGTCGCCGGAACCAGCCTCGTGCCGCTCGTGGAGACGGGAGCCGCAGTCGCCGCGCACACCTTCGGGCAGCTCACCCATCACACGTACTACGACCCGAAACGTTCGGCACGCTCGGACACCCACAAGCTCGTCGTGAACTTCGCCAACGCACCACGTGCCATGGACCCCACCCAGTCATGGGTGCACCGCAGCCTGCCGGCCGATCTGAACGGCCCCACCATCGGGTCGAGCCCCCTGCTGGAGCTGTACGACCTCGGCGACGATCCGCACGAGACCCGCAACGTGGCCGACGAGCCCGCGTACGCCGACGTGTTCGCCGCACTGGCCACCGCGCTCCTCGGCTGGATGCGGGAAGCCGGTGACCCCCTGCTCACGGACCGGCCCCTGCTGGCGCGCCACCGCGACGCCCTCACCGCACTGACCACGGCCGCAGGGGTGGCCCTGCCCGCGGCACCGTCCGCGCACGGCCCCGCCCCCGACGCACACCGCTCCGACAGCGGAGCCGTACCCGCCCGAGCACGAGAGCGAGAATCAGCATGAACATCCGACCACTGCGTACCGCAGTACTGGCCGCCTCCCTCGCCGTGGTGTCCACGGCCTGCTCCGCTCCGGGCAACGGCGGCAAGCCCGAAGTCACGGTGTGGATGTATCCGGTCATCAAGGACGAGGCGGCCGGGAAGAAGTACTGGCAGCAGACCGAGGCGGACTTCGAGCGGACCCACCCGGACACCGACCTCACCATCCAGATGCAGACGTTCGACAAGCGCGACGCACAGATATCCGCGGCCCTCGCCGCAGGCTCCGGTCCGGACATCGTGCTCATCACCCCCGACCAGGCGGCGACGTACCAGACGGTGGGAGGTCTGCTGCCCGTCGACGACGCCGTGAAGGACGACCGGAAGGCCTTCTATCCCGAGACGCTCAAGGCCGCCACCATCGACGGCAAGCTCTTCGGCGTACCGCTCTTCCAGAACATCAACACGACCGCCTACAACACGAAGATCTTCGAGGACGCCGGTCTCGGCCTCCCGAAGACCTGGGACGACGTCCTCGCGGCCGCCCCCGTGCTCGCCAAGCAGGGCATCGCGGTCATGGACTACGCGGGCAGTCCGGAGCAGACCCTGAACCTCTCGTTCTACCCCCTGCTCTGGCAGGCCGGCGGCAGCGTCTTCACGGATGACGGCAAGGACGTCGCGTTCGACTCGGACGCGGGCGTGTCCGCGCTGCAGTTCCTGGTCGACCTGAAGAAGAAGGGCGGCCTGCCCGCCGACGCCGCCACCGACGGACCCGCGGTCGAGGGCGCGCCCATCGCCGACGGCAAGGTCGCGATGCGTGCCGTCACCTCGCTGCCCGAACTCACCCAGATGCGGGCCGCGCTGGGCAAGGACAACGTGGCTCTCGGCCTTCCCCTCCAGGGCAAGGAGCGCGCCACCTACGGCAACCCCGGTCTCCTCGCGCTGACGTCCATCACCGAGGACGGGAACCGCGACGCGGCGAACGACGTGCTCGCCTACCTGAGTTCACCCGAGCGCCAGGCGTCCCTCAACGCCGCGGCAGGGAACTTCCCGACCCGTAAGGACGTGAAGACACCCGGCACCGGGCCGGACTTCAAGGCCCTGAACGACTCGTTGCAGTACGCCAGCCCCGGCGAGCCCTCACCGGCCGCCCGCCAGGTGATGGCCGCCCTCGCCCCCTACATCCAGGGCGCCCTCGGCGGGGACCTGTCGGCGCGGGAGGCGCTCGAGAAGGCCGCGAAGGAGGCCCGCGAACTGCTGGCCCGCTCCTGACCCGCGGCGTCGAGCGGCCCCGCCGAGGGCCGCCACCTGTCCCTTCTCCACTCTCCACCCCCTGAGCGCTGATTGGCCGCCATGTCCGTACACACACCACCGAGAACGGTCTCGGACGGCAGGAAACCCCGACGCCCCGACGCGACGCGCACCCACGCGAACAGCCACACCGCGATCGGCCGGATCCGCCGGCGCGAGGCGGTCGCCGGCATCCTGTTCGTGCTTCCCACCCTCGTCATCTTCGGCCTGTTCAAGTTCTTCCCGATCGCGGGCGCCGGAGCCATGAGCCTGACGCGCTACCGCCTCAACGGCGACGTGACCTGGCTCGGCGGCGACAACTACACCCGGCTGTTCGCCGACCCACACTTCTGGCAGAGCCTCGGCGCGACGGCGACGTACGTCCTCGTCTTCGTCCCGCTGATCATGGCCGTCGCCCTGGCCGGTGCCGTGCTGCTGAACAAGATCGTGCGGTTCTCCGGCACGTTCCGCGCCCTGCTGTTCGTGCCCTATCTCAGCTCCTTCGTGATGGCGGGCATCGTCTGGTCGTGGATCTTCGCCAGTGACGGACCGCTGAACACGGCCCTGGACAAGATCGGCGCCGGCCCGGTGCCGTTCCTCTCCGGCGACCAGCTGCTGGTCCTGGCATCGCTGGCCCTCGTCGCCGTGTGGAAGGGCTTCGGCTACTCGATGCTCGTCCTGCTCGCCGGACTCAAGGCACAGCCCGCGGAGGTGCACGAGGCGGCACGCATCGACGGGGCGAACACCCGTCAGGCGTTCTGGTACATCACCCTGCCGCTACTGAGGCCCGTCCTCTTCTTCGTGCTCGTCATCGAGACCATCGTCGGATTCCAGGTCTTCGACACGATCTACGTGATGACCGGCGGCGGGCCCAACCGGGCCAGCCACAGCCTCATCTACTTCCTCTACGACGAGGGCTTCAAGTTCCTCGACTTCGGCTACGCGTCCGCGGTCGGCATGGTGCTCTTCGTCATCGTGCTCATCCTCTCCCTGATCCAGCGGCGGTTCGTCGAAGGAAAGGACGCCAAGTGACCACTTCGCACCCGCCCGTCGCCCAGCACCGACGAGCCGCCGAGCGGCTGCGCCGGACCGGCCCGGGACTGGCCCTCGCCGTCATCTCGCTGTTCACCGTCGCACCGCTGATCGCCGTGGTCGTCCTCGCGCTCTCGCCGAAGGACGCCCCCACCCTGCCGCACGCGATCCCGCACTCCCTCACCCTCGACAACATCACGCGCATCTTCGACATCGGCGAGTTCCCCGTCTGGCTGCTCAACTCGCTCGTGTACTCGGCCGTCTCGGTGGTGGTCATCCTCCTCACCGCGTCCATGGCCGCCTACGCCCTCGTACGCAAACGCTTCCCCGGCCGCAACATCCTGCTCTGGGCCATCGTCGCCACGCTCATGGTGCCGATGCAGGCGACCCTCATCCCCACGTTCATCCTGGTCGCCCGCATGGACGGGGTGAACACCCTGTGGGGACTGATCATGCCCACACTCGCCAACGCCCAGGCCGTCTTCCTCATCCGGCAGTTCGTCCGCGACCTCCCGGACGAGATCTTCGACGCCGCCCGCATCGACGGCGCGGGGGAGTGGCGCACCTTCGTCGCGATCGTGCTGCCCCTCATCCGCCCGGTGCTGGCAACGCTCGCGATCTTCGTGTTCCTGTGGCACTGGAACGACCTGCTCTGGCCCCTCGTCGTGGGCCAGACGGACGCGGCCCGCACCCTGACCGTGGGGCTCGCCACGCTCCACACCGAGACGGTCTCCACGGCGGACATCATGTCCGCCTCCCTGGTCAGCTTCATCCCCTGCCTCATCGTCTTCCTGGTCCTCCAGCGCCACATCGTCGCCAGCATCACATCGAGCGGAGTCAAGGGATGACGGACGTCAAGGGACCGGCGGCGCCGGTGCGGTTCGGCCTCATCGGACTGGACTCACCCCACGCCCCTTCCTTCACCCGGCTGTTCGGAGACGGCATCAGCGGCGAGGTGGCGGGCGGTACGGTCGTCAGCGCGTGGAAGGGCCGGGCGGCTGCGGACTTCCCGCTCAGCCGTGACCGGATCGAAGGCTTCGCCGACGAGGTGGCCGGTCTCGGCGTCGAACTCCGGGTGACCCCGGAGGAGGTCGCCGAAGCCTGCGACGCCCTGCTCGTCGTGGCCGCCGACGCGCGCACCCACCCCGACCACTTCACCCGGGTCGCGCGCTTCGGCAAGCCCGTCTACGTCGACACCCGCTTCGCGCTGTCGACCGCAGACGCACGGTCCATGCTGGCCGCGGCGCACCGGCACGGATGTCTGCCGCTGGCCGGATCACCGAAGCGGTTCACTCCCGCGTTCCGCAGCGCGCTCGCCTCGTTCGAGCCCCGTCGCATCGACCTCACGGGCCCGCTGCCGACCCAGCCCGGCCATCCCGTCCTGGACTGGTACGGGGTGCATCTGGTGGACCTCGCGGTGGCCGCACTCGGGCCCGGCTGTGCGAGCGTGGACGCCCGCCGCGGTCGTCGGACCACACTGACGTGGCCGGACGGCCGTGTCGCCACACTCGGTGGCGACGCGGAATGGTCGCCCTTCACCCACGCCCGCATCGGCGACGGCCGGGAGGAGCGGGACCTCACCATCGAGGCCGGACCTCCCATGCTCACCGGTCTGCTCACCTCACTGGTCAGCGCGTGCCGGACCGGCACACCCAACGTTCCCGAAGCCGAAGTGTTCGATATCGTCGCGATCATCGAGGCCGCCCGCCGAAGCCGCGAGGCCGACGCACCGGTGGCCGTCCGACGCCCCTGACCCATGGGCCCGCCGCACGAAACAAGGTGCCACCGCACATGAACGCCCCGAACCCGAGCCCTGGCCCGACGCCGGACCCGATGCCGTGCTGTGCCGCGACCCGCGGCCCCGGGCAGCTCCCGGAGCCCGGCACAGGAGAGGAAACACCCGCACCGCAGGACACGGGGTCCCCGGACCGCACCGCGATGGTGCGCCTGGCCGGCGGCACCTTCCTGATGGGAACCGAAGCGGGCGACGGGTACCCCGCCGACGGCGAGGGCCCCGTCCGGGAGATCCGGCTCGACCCCTTCCGGATCGACGTCACCACGGTGACGAACGCGGCCTTCGCCGCGTTCACCGGCGACACGGGATGGGTGACCGTGGCCGAGCGGCTGGGCTCCTCGTTCGTCTTCGACGGCCTGCTCGACGCGAGGCTCCGGTCCGCCCCGGCGGTGGCGGCGACACCCTGGTGGCGAGATGTCCGGGGCGCCCACTGGCGCAGCCCGGAAGGTCCCGGATCGGACATCGCCGACCGGATGAACCATCCGGTGGTGCACGTCACCTGGCGCGATGCCCGCGCCTACGCGAAGTGGGCGGGCAAGCGACTGCCGACCGAGGCCGAGTGGGAGTACGCGGCCCGTGGCGGTCTCGTACAGGCCCGCTACCCCTGGGGCGACGAGCGGGAGCCGGCGGGCGTGCACCGGATGAACGTGTGGCAGGGCGAGTTCCCCACCCACAACACAGGGGCCGACGGATACGTGGGCACCGCCCCCGCCGACGCGTTCACCCCCAACGGCTACGGCATCCACAACACCTGCGGAAACGTGTGGGAGTGGTGCGCCGACTGGTTCCACCCCACCTGGCATGTGACCGGCCCCCGTTCGAACCCGACGGGCCCACCGAGCACCACCGGCAGGAAGGCCATGCGCGGCGGCTCCTACCTCTGCCACGAGAGCTACTGCTTCCGGTACCGGGTCGGTGCCCGGAGCTCCAACACCCCGGACAGCAGCGCCGGCAACATCGGCTTCCGCTGCGTGGCCGCGGACGACTGACGAGCCGCGCGGACGGGACCATCGGCCCAGGACGGCCGGCCTGTGCAGCCGTCGACGGGCAAGTGGGCGAAGCGGGGTGGCATCAGCCCGGAATGCTGAGCAGGTACTGGGCAAGGGTTCGGCCAGGAATCGGCCCGGAGGGAACCCGGCTGGTGAGGACGCCGCCCACGGCCTCGTGGAACGGCTCGGCGTTCGGGTCCGCATCGATGGTGAACTGGGTCAATCCGACTCTCCGAGCGGTCTCCACGGCATGGGTAGCGCCTACCTGGACCGGGTCTGGTGCGACACGGTGGTCCACAGCGAACCGGCCCTGCGCTTCCTCAGGGAGACCTTCACCGAGGCCCGCCTGCTCCTGGGTACGGACCCCCGTACGGCACGGGAGTCGCGGACCGGTCCCGGCTCTCGAGCAGGCGGACCTGACCCTCACGCACTGGGCGAGTCGGCCCAGCACCTGTTCCGGCGCGGATGCGGCCCTGCCGGCAGGGCCGCAGGACACCCCCACGCGTCCCCGGGGACTGCGTCATCTCCCGCATGACCGACCCCCGCCCGGTGCCTCGCCCCACGACGGGATCCGCCGCGAAAGAGCGGGCCGAGAGGTGGATTTCGCCTGGGCGGGCAAATCCCCCGGGACCGCCTCGGCCGCACACCCCTGGGCAGTCGCACCAGACCCGGACGCGGGTCCCGAACGGGGAGAGGCCCACGCCCCGACGGAACTGCGTGAGCAGATCGTCCGCCTGGAGTCGTCGCTCCTCGGCGCGGAGGCCCGAAGCGATGTCGAGCGGCTCGAGCAGCTGATCCACCACGACTTCGACGAGATCGGGCGCACCGGTCGGTACTGGGAGCGGGAGGAGGTGATCCGGGTCCTCCACACCCTCCCGGACCAGGTGCAGGCCGTGACTTTCGACCGGGTGGTGGAGCTCGCTCCGGGCGTCGCACACATCCGGTTCCGCACCGAGGACGCCCGCGGAGTGGTGCACCGCAGTTCCGTCTGGGTGCGGGAGGGCGGCAACTGGCAGCAGCGGTACCACCAGGGAACGCCGGACACGCAGACGGACTGACCCCGGCGAGTCGTTCAGGTCTCCGATTGTCCTGGCCCGGGTTCCGGCAGGGCTGTCCTCGTCAGCACACTCCCTGACTGCGGATCCAGCCGCTCGGACGGCAGCAGTGCGCTCACGTAGCCGCGGCGGTTGAGCATGAGGTCCATGCCCGTGAACTCCGTGAGCACCGTGGCGGTCCGCTCCGGCGCCCATGGCAGCGAATCCGGGTGCTGCGACTCCGTACCGTTGCGGCGTGCCCACCCGCTTGCGGGGCGGGCCAGGCCGAGATCATCGACGGTCACGACGTGACCGAGGCGCTCGGTGAACAGGGTTGCGAGCAGCTGGGGCATGGGATCGCGCGGGGTCTCTCCCAGGTCGATCCAACGGCGCACCCGCGAGGTGTCGGTGGCGATCTGCGGGTGGCCCATGGCGGCCGCCTGCCGGTTCACCATTCTGGCGAGTTCGCCTCTGGACCATCCCGTCAGTTCGAACGCGTCCAGCAGCCGGAGGTTGGGGGAGCCCCGCCGCTGCGGCGTGAGCCCGCCGAATGGCTCCAGATGAACCACGCGCCCCAGCTTTCGCTCCATCAGGGCGGTGACCGCCTCCATCCCTCGCACCAAGGCGTCGGCGGAGAGGTCGCCAGGGGCGACGAACACGATGGCGTCACGGGTCAACTTCCTTGCGGTGAAGGGCAGCCCGAGCCGTCTCGTCGCACTCCGCCAGGCCCGCCCGGTCCGCCGGAGGCCCAGCCAGGTGCCGAATGGTGTCCCGTAGGGCGGCTCGGACCTGTTGAGGGACCTGAAGCGCCGCCGTAGCCAGAAGAGAACGCCGCACGTGGCGACCAGCGACAGCGGGCCGAACACCTGCCAGTGCGCGTACAGGACCGGCAGCAGGGCTCCTCCCTCGGACCACCACTGCGGGGAGAGCGGGCCGGATCCCCCGCCCGGCTCCCTCGCGGGTGGGGTGTGCTGCAGCGGATCGCCGATGAACCGGCCGGTCACGCAGACGATGCCGGCGACCAGGGCGGCAACGAGGCTCGCGCGCAGAAGCACCATGCCACGCGAGACGTGGGTGGCGACCGTGCCGGGCGCCTTCCCCATCAGGGCCGCGGTCTCGGCCTGGGTGCAGTCCAGCCCCTTCGTCGCCCACACGGCGGTGCGCTGCGGGAGCGTCAGGACGCTCATGGCCTGCTCGACGGCACAGCGGTTGGCCACCAGGGCGGCCATGTCCGCCGACTGCAAGGGGTCGAACCGCAGCGGATCCGCCGCACGCCGTGCCTCCAGCCCACTGCGCCGGGCCTGCTGCCGGGCCCGGTTGGCCGCCTCCGTACGGATCACCACGCGCAGATAGCTGACCGGGTACTCGACGGACGCCGGACGCCGCAGCACCTTCGCGAAGGCGTTCTGCACGAGATCCTCGGCCGAGACGACCGACTCCGGCACTCCGTGGGCGAGGAGTGCCTGCTGAGCGGTGTTCGTGAGGCTGCTCCGGTACTTCGCGTACAGGGCGCCCAGCGCCTCGGCGGACACCGCCTCGTGCTCAGCCATTGCCTTCCCGCCCTTCTCGTTCCGTGCCCCTGCCCCGGGAGCCGCCCTGGCCGGCCGACCGGGCACGAATGATCTCGGCCCGGGCCGAGGACCGGTTGCGAAGCGCCACGCTGTCCAGCCAACGCCTGACCGCAGGGACCAGAGGAACAACCGCGGACAGGACTGCGGCAGTGAGCTCCACCGTCCAACCTCCCGTGCATCGTGGGCCGGTGGCGCTCAGGAGGCGCGGTGGCCGTTCATGGAAGAGAGGCGGCACCCCGCCATTCTCATGACGTCGCGCTGAGATTTCTTGCCGGATTCGACAGCGCGAGCCGGCGGGCGAGCGATCGCCCGGGCCAGAAGGCGGCCCGGGCTGACCGTCGTTGGGCTCGCCCCCTACGCTCGTGATCATGACTAACGGATTCAGCGACCAGTTCCTGCTCGAGGCCGAGCGCCACTCCGTCTGGGGCGCCGCCCAGCTCGAGGCGCTCATGGAGTTCCTGCCCGAGGCACCGTGGACCGCGGACCTGCCGACGTGTGCGTACCAGCAGGGTGAGGTGCAGCTACGGGTCGGTGTCCTCGGGACGTACGACATGGAGCAGGGTTCCTGGCTGTGGGGCTGGGCGAACCCGGGGCTCGGCGGGAGCGAGGTCGTGGCGTTGTCCGCTGCCGTGGCACGGTACGGACAGGCGCACGGCATTCCTGAGTTCACCGCTCAGGAACTCGATCTGTCCGGGTTCGACGATCCCCGGCGGGCCGCCGAGATGCTGGCCTTCGCGGGGATGGGGGTCACCAACGCTCCCGGCTACATAGGGCAGCCCGCCGGGCCCGGCACCCAGGTGTACTTCCTGCCCGACGACCCGAAGGTGCCGAGCGCCCGGCTCGATCCGGTCGCCCTGCCCCGCGTGCTCATGGCCGGTGTCTCACTCATCGGGCGTTCGCCGCGGCAGGCCGTCACCGGGTACTTCGAGCACCACGGGGTGCCACAGCGCATGGAAGGCGACCGGCTGATCGCCGATCTGCCGACCGGGAACGCCGCCGTCGTCTCGTTCGACGGGATGGGGCGCATCGGCAACATCCAGCTCACGGTCGGAGGCTGACCCGGATCGTCCGGTGGCGCCGGGGCGCGAGGTCATGACCCCCGGGGGTCATCCCGGTTGGTCACCGGCGCGGATGTCGTGAGCGGCCGGGACGGCCGTGCCACGTCGTCGTGCGTGGTGGGCCGTCTGGGTCGGCAGCATCGATGCCGGAACCAGCGCGAGTGCCGCGAGTCCGGCGAGGACCCCCAGGGTGGGAGCCGTCGCCGAAGCCGACATGGCTGGGGTGATGCCCGCGGCGACGGCGATCCCGAGGGCCGGACCGACGTTCATGGCAGTCTGCTTGAGTCCACCGATGACCCCGGCGTATCCCGCCGGGGCCTCACCCACGACGGTGGCCGTGGCAGTGACCATGACAGTGGCGAATCCCGCACCGAGGACGGCAAAGGCCACGCCGGTCACCGCCCAGCTACTTGTGGAGGCGAGCCGGGACAGACCTCCGATCCCAAGGACGACGAGGACCGTACCGAGGATCGCCGTGCGGCGTGGACCGTACCGGCGCAGCGCGGCGCCGGCGACGGGCGCACCGACGACCATGAGCGCGGTCAGCGGGAGCGCCCTCAGACCGCTGGCAAGGGGGGAGAGCCCGAGTACGTCCTGGAAGAAGAACGTGGTCACGAACAGCGCGCCGAACATCCCGCCGGTGGTGACCAACAGGATGGCTACCGACGCCGTCACCGGTACGGACCGCGCCACGACCGGCGCGACGATCGGGTGCGCGGCGCGGCGTTCGTGCCCGGCCAGTGCCACCGCGCCGCCCGCCACGGCGGCGAGGCCGAGCCAGGTGGGCGCGGAGGCCCAGCCGTGCGCCGGTATGCCCGACAGGGTGTGCACCAGGAGTGCGAGAACAGTCGCGATCAGCGCCGCTCCGGTGAGGTTGAGCCTCTGATGCCCGGTGCGTGAGGGCACCGGCACTCTCACGCGGAGAGTGAAGGCGGCGATCGCGAGCGCTACGGGCACGTTGATCCAGAACACGGCACGCCAGCCCAGGTGTGCGACGAGAAGGCCTCCGAGTGCCGGACCGGCTGCCGCGGCCACCCCGATCGCGCTGGTGCGGATGGCGACGGGCCTCCCGAGGCGATCCGCCGGGTACGCCAGCCTCAGCAGGGCGAGCGTTGCCGGCTGGAGGAGCGCACCGAACACACCTTGTACGGCACGCAGAGCGATCACCCAGCCGACGCCGGGAGCGAGCCCGATGCCGGCGGATGCCGCGGCGAAGCCGAGGACGCCGACGAACAGCATCCGGGAGTGACCGTACCGGTCACCCAAGCGCCCGGCGATGACGAGGAGCGCGGCCACCGCGAGCAGGTAGGCGGTACTGGTCCACTGGACCTGTGCCACGCTCGCGTCGAAGTCACGTTGCAGGCTGGGCTGCGCCACCATGAGGGCGGTGCCGTCCAGCGCGACGATCATCGCGCCGGCCACACTGGCCACGAGTGCGAGGCGCTGCCCCACTACGGCGGTCACGGGTTCACCGGACCGGGGCGAGCGGCGCAGGCCGCTGAGACAGGCACCGACGCGGAACCCCGAGTGACGCCCCCGCCCGGCCGACGATCCCGCGCAGCACGCGGCGAGGCGGTTCCTTCGGCCATCACGAGGTCCACTCGGACGTCGGCCAACCGTTCCCTGAGAGAGCTCCCACGTTCCATAGACAGTGTCTACCAGGATGGGTTAGACACTGTCTACGAGTGCGTCAGAGTGCCTTCGCGGGCGTTGGGGACAGGGGATGCCGAGCGCCGGTGACGACGAGTGAGACGTTCTGTCCACCGAAGCCGAACGAGTTGCTGAGTACGGCCTCCTGGGGGACCTCTCGTGGCTCTGTGACGACATCGAGATCGATGTCGGGACCGACGCCTGCCGAGGCGAGGTTGCGGGTGGGTGGAATGACGCCGTGCTCCACGCTGAGGACGGCGACGAGCGCTTCGATCGCACCGGCGGCACCGAAGAGATGGCCGAGGGACGCCTTGGGGGCCGTCACGGTGGCGCGGCCGAATACTTCCCCGATCGCACGGGCTTCGGCGGCGTCGCCGACCGGAGTGCCGGTGGCGTGGGCGTTGACGTGGCTGATCTGCTCGGGAGCCAGGCCGGCTTGCGCGAGGGCCTTCCGCATGGCCGGGATCTGACCGGAGCCGTCGGCGGCGGGAGCCGTGATGTGGTGAGCGTCCGCGGTGATGCCGGCGCCCGCGAGTGTGGCGTGGACGCGCGCCCCTCGGGCGCGGGCGTGGTCGGCGCTTTCGAGCACCATGACAGCCGCGCCTTCGCTGAGGACGAATCCGCTGCGGTCCGCGGCGAACGGCCGTGACGCCGAAGCGGGTTCGGAGGTGTGCCGCGACAGTGCCTGCGCCTGGGCGAAGCCGGCGACGGTGATCGGGGTGAGGGCGGCCTCGGTGCCGCCCGCGATGACTACGTCGGCCTCGCCGGAACGAATGAGCCTGGCCGCCAGTGCGATCGCCTCGGCGCCGGAGGAGCAGGCCGAGACCGGCGTGTAGGCCCCGGCCCGTGCGCCGTATTCGATGCTGATCAGCGCCGCTGCCGCATTGGGCATGATCATCGGGATCGTGCGGGGCGAGACGCGCCGGGTTCCGGTCGCCTCCAGTGTGTCGTCTTCCTTCAGCAGCGTCCGTACGCCGCCGATGCCCGTCCCGATCGCAGAGGCGAGCCGGTCCGGGTCCACCTCCGGGGTGCCCGCATCGGCCCAGGCCTCGGCCGCGGCGGCGAGGGCCGCCTGCTGGGAGCGGTCGAGCCGCCTGGCCCGTACCGGCAGCAGCAGTTCGGCGGGGTCGACCGCCATCGTCCCCGCGACGGTTTCGGGCAGACCGACACCCTCGTGGCCGCGCAGGACGCCGCCACGGATGCCGGAGCGGCCGGCAAGCAGGGCCTCCCACGTGGACGCCACGTCTCCGCCGAGTGGCGTGATCGCGCCGAGTCCCGTCACGACGACCTCAGTCCGATGCATGCTCCTCAACCTTTCTTGTATGCGATACAAGTGAACAGGGATTGTTGTATCACATACAATTCGGCTGTGGAGAAGAAGCGAACCGAAGCTCGTTCAACATCCGCGCGACCGCGTGACCGCGGTCGCGCGACGAGGCGCAGGCTGATCGAGGCGACAGCACGGCTCTGCAGGGAACGGCCCGGTGCCGAGGTGAGCGTCGCGGAGATCGCGAACGCGGCAGGCGCCTTCCCGAACCAGGTCACCTACTACTTCGGCTCCAAGGACTCGCTGCTCGTGCACGCGGCCTTCCTCGGCCTGCTGCACGACGCCCGACGGGTGGAGCGCATCGGAAGCCAGGCCCCCGACGCGGCCGCGTTCCGGCGCAACATCGCCCGCGCCGTCATGGCCATGCCCTCGCTCCCGTCGGTCGCGCGAGCGCTCGCCGCCGGAATCTCCAAACCCGAACTCGCACCCGTGGTCGACCGGCACCTCCAGTTGCTGTTCCGGCAGTCGGAGCGCTTCGTGAGTCAGCTCGTCGACGGTCGAGGCTGGAGGGCGCGCCGACCGCTCGACGTGGAGGCCAGGACGTTCTGGAGCACCGCGCTCGGTGCGGTGCTGCTCGTCCGCGCCGGTGCCCACGGCACTGTCGCGGACCTCGACCTCGCCGGGGCGCTGACCATTCACGACGAACCCGAGACCGGTTGCGGACCTTGAGTGTGTGGCGTCGCCCGGGGTGACGGCAGAGTCACGACCGGCGCCGCCCCGTCCGGCAAGGTCCCGCCCTTCTGTCTTCCATAAAGGATGAAACGGTTTTCATGCGACAAATGCGGGCATGTCCAAGGTAGGAGCTGTGGGTTCTTCACGCTGGCATGCAGCCCCGGGGTGAGGCGCCTGCGTCTGACGGGCGCCGATGTGCAGCGGGAGGAGGGCCCATGGATCCATGGCTGATCTGGCTGATCGCCGCAGGGGTCCTGGGCGTCGTCGAGATCTTCACCCTGACCGCCGCGCTGGGAATCCTGGGGGTGGCCGCACTTGCCACCGCAGGTACGGCGGCGCTCGGTCTGCCGCTCCCTCTGCAGTTCGTCGTTTTCACCGCGGTCGCGACCGTCAGCCTGCTGTTCGTGCGCCCCCTGGTCGTGCGTCATGTACTTGCGCCTCCGACGGAACGGTTCGGCATCGACGCCTTGGTGGGTCAGGCCGCTCGGACCGTCTCGGAGGTGACAGCGCTCGACGGCAGGGTGCGCATCGGCGGTGAGGAGTGGACGGCCCGCTCCTACGACGAAACGCAGACCATCCCACCCGGCACGGCAGTCGACGTCATGAAGATCAGTGGCGCCACCGCGTTCGTCTACCCACGGGAGTGAGCCATGGAAGTCTCGGCGCTGCTCATAGCCGGTGTGATCGTCGCTCTGATCGCGGTCTTCACAGTGGTGCGGGCGGTCCGGATCGTGCCGCAGGCGCGCGCTCGGAATGTCGAACGCCTGGGCCGCTACCGCCGCACGCTGAAGCCCGGCCTGAACCTCGTCATTCCGTACGTCGACCGGGTCTATCCGCTGATCGACCTGCGAGAACAGGTCGTCTCTTTCAAACCGCAGCCGGTCATCACCGAGGACAACCTGGTCGTCGAGATCGACACCGTCCTCTACTTCCAGGTCACCGATCCACGAGCGGCCGCCTACGAGATCGATGACTTCCTGCACGGCGTCGAGCAGCTCACCGTGACCACCCTGCGTAACGTCGTGGGTTCCATGGACCTGGAGATGACGCTCACCTCGCGCGACACCATCAACAACCAGCTGCGCGGTGTTCTGGACGACGCCACCGGCAAATGGGGGCTGCGCGTCAACCGCGTGGAGATCAAGGCCATCGACCCCCCGCAGTCCATCAAGGACGCGATGGAGAAGCAGATGCGCGCCGAGCGGGACAAGCGGGCCGCGATCCTCGGGGCCGAAGGGCAACGGCAGTCGCAGATCCTCACCGCCGAAGGCGACAAGCAGTCCGCCGTCCTGCGCGCGGAGGGCAACCGCACCGCCGAGATCCTCAAGGCCGAGGGCCAGGCCCGCGCCGTCGACGAGGTCTTCCAGGCCGTGCACCGCAACGACCCCGACCCCAAGCTGCTCGCCTACCAGTACATGCAGATGCTGCCCCAGCTCGCACAGGGCCCGGGCAGCACGTTCTGGGTCATCCCCAGCGAGGTCACCGCGGCACTCGAAGGCGTGTCCCGGGCCTTCGGCGAGAAACTGCCCCCCTCACCGGCAACCCGTGAGAAGTCCCCGGACAACAGAGCCGCGGAGGCCGCCGACGACGCGGCTCAGGCCGCCGAGGCCGCCGCGGAGGCTCTCGCCGACGCAGCCGAGGCCGACACCGCGTCGACGGCCCTTCCGTTCGGTTCACCCGCCAACAGCAGCCAGGAACCCGGCGACCGGCGACCGATGTAGAGCCACTGGTGATCGCGGGGACCACACCCGAAGGCGAGATCGAGTGATGAGTCCGGCCACCAGGATGCCCGCCCCGATGGCCACCTCTTCCGGCGTCAGGAACGGGCCATGAGCGCCGCGAGCCCCGCCCGGGTCGCGACATCCGTCTTACGGAACACCCGGGAGAGGTGGGTCTCGACGGTGCGCGGACTGAGGTAGAGCCTGGTGGCGATCGCCTGGTTGGTGAGGCCCTCGGCCACCAGTTCGGCTACCTCCCGTTCGCGTACCGTCAAGGAGGCCAGCCACGGCGGAACCGTGGAGGGCGGCGCCACGGGCACGGGCGGCCGGGTCATCTCCGCCAGGCCGAGCAGCAGGCCCGCGCCTCCGCCGGCGGCGAGTCTGCGGCCCTGTTCCCACATGGCCGCACCGCGCGCTTCGAGTCCGGCGGCGGTCATCGCCGGGGCCGCGAGCAGCAATGACCGCGCCTCCCAGAACACCGCCCCGGCCCGTGCGCATTCCGCCGCCGCCTCCGCGAGCAGTGTCGCCGCCCTGGCCGGGGCACCGCCGTGCAGTGCCAGCTGGGCCGCACTCCGCATCGCGGCCGCGCGCTGTACGGGCAGACCGAGCCGCTCCGCCTCGTCGTGGGCCCGCTCGGCCCATGCGGTCGCGGCGTCGACATCCCCTGTGGCGAGGGCCGCCGTGACGAGGAGTTCCGACAGGAGCGGACGCATCGAGGGCTGCAGACCACGCAGATCATCTCCTCCGGCCCGGAGGAGAGCGTCCCGTGCGCGGTGCGGATCGCCGCCGGTGAGCGCGGCGTAGCCGAGCATGCACCAGGCCATGGAGGCCCGCCAGTTGTCGCTCGGCCCCATGGACGCAACGGCCTCCTCGGCGGCCCCCAGAGCCTCCTGGTCACCGGGTGCGGACGCCGCGATGCGTACCTGAGCCTTGTTCGCCAGGACGAAGGCCAGCAGTTCGCCGCTGCCGATGCCGCGGGCGATGTCCTCGGCCTCGTCCGCCAGTTCGCAGGCGGACGGCAGACGGCAGGTCTGTATCCGTACGTGTGCCTTGCACAGCAGCAGGAGGGGCAGGAGGTAGACCTGCCCGGTGCGCCGGGCGATCCCGAGGCCCCGGTCGGCGTGGCGTTCGGCATCGGTGAAGCGGCCGAGGAACGCCTCCGCCCAGCCCAGTCTGCCCAGCGGTTCGCACAACGCGGTGAGGTCGTCGTCGGGCAGACCGTCCAGCAGTCCGGCCGCCTGCGCCGCGTATGTGCTCGCGCTGGCCATGCCGCCCTCGTAGGCCTCGCCGAACGCTGCGACCGCCAGGGCCCCCGCCTCGCCCGGTTCGTTGCCGACGGCGCGGGCATCCGCGAGGGTCTGTGCGACGTGGTCCCGCATCTGCGGGTAGGGGGTGTTGTGCGGTGCGGACGAACTCAGTTCGAGTCCGATCGACACCCTCTGGGCCGGCGACGGCACAGGCTGCCTGCTCAGCTCGCGGCGCAGCAGCGCGATCGCCTCGGGGTATCTTCCGAGGTGTCGCTCCGTCAAGGCGCACAGCACGACCGCCGACGTTCGGACATCGGCCTCGTCCGGACCGGCGGTGCTGATCACCGCGTGCAACAGGTCGCGGCTCTCCTGGAGGCCTCCGGCGACGCCGAGTGCGCGTGCCTGCCGGAGCATCAAAACCCTTCGTTCGGCGCCGCGTTCCACCGTATCGGGCAGGATCCGTAAAGCAGCCCGGAGCCAGTGTGCGCAACTTGTCGGAGCCGACGACGCGGTCTCCTCGGCAGCCTGCCTCAGCACGGCGTACGCATGCGGGTCCCACGTGGTCACCGACCGTTCGACGTGCCGCGCCTGTTCCACGGCAGGTGCTCCGGTTCGGGCGAGCTCGGCGGCGGCAGCGCGATGGATCTCGACGCGCCGCCGGGCCGCGGTGGACTCGTGGACCAGGGCCCGGATCACCGGATGGCGCAACACCATGCGGCCGCCCGCGGCCCGCCGCACGAGGTCACGCCGCTCCAGGTTCGTCAGATCATCGTCGAGCTCGGCATCGGTACGTCCGGTCGCCCTGCCGATCACCGGGAGCACGGCGTGATCGCCGAGTACGGCGATCGCCTCCAGAGTCCCGCGCTGCGACGGGCTCAGCGGGTCCAGCTCATTCAGCAGCAGCGCGCCGAGCCCCGAGGGCAGTTCGCCGATTCCGTTCTCAACGGAGGCGGAGGCGGAGGCGGGGCCGGAGGTGAAGGGGAAGACGGAGGCACGGGATGAGGATGAGGCACGCCGTCGCGCGGCGTCCTCGCGGTGTGCGTGCAGGAGGGACAGGAAGTAGAGCGGGTTGCCCTCGCCCGCGGCGTACAGCTGCGCGGCCCGGGCTCGCGGCAGATCGGGGGCGAGCCCTTCGACGCAATCCTGCTCCGCGAGCGGCGCCAGACCGATCCGCAGCACCGCGCCGGCATCGGCTTCGCGGGCGAGCACGGCGGAGAGCGCCGTCGGCGTCTGCCGGTCGCGGCGGGCGACGACGAGGACCACAGGGCCGGACACCGGATGCCGGACGAGGTGGTCCAGGAACTCCAGTGACGCCGGGTCGGCCCAGTGCACGTCGTCCAGCGCCACCACCAGACCGCCGGCCCGGCCGAGCTGCGCCAACAGCCCTGCCACCGAACGGTGGAGACCGAAGCGGTCGGTAGCGGCCGGCACCGACCCGTCGCCATGGCCGCCGAGGATGCGAGGGACCGCGTCCAGGTGCGATTCGTCGTGCGGTGGCCGCTCGATCAGATCGGCGAACGCGTCGGCGAACGGATGGAAAGGGAGGTGCCGTTCGTACTCCGCCGCCCGGCCGCGGAGCACCGTCACCCCACGACGCCGCGCGCGTCGGCAGAACTCTGCCATCAGCCTGCTCTTGCCGATCCCTGCCGCGCCCGTGATGTCGACGACGGGCGGCGCCCCATGGCCCAGCCGCTCGATCACCGAGTCGAGCACCGCCAGTTCGGCCATGCGTCCGACGAGCGGGCTCCCGCCGTCGTGACGCCTGGCAGCACCTTCGGGCGCTCCGACGTGTGCGCTCTCTCCACCGAACTCCACGACATTGTCTACCACGTTGGGGGGAGGGTCGTTCGGGAGTCGTACACATGTCGCGTCCGGGCCCTGCCGCGTACGCGGTGCGTGCCGTACGTCGTCCGCTCAGCCGAACAGGGCGGTGCCGATGGAGACGAGAACGCCCACCAGGACGCCGAAGACGAGAGCGGCGATCTCCGCGGCGATGAAGAGCAGGACGTAGTCACCGTTGTGGCTCCACGTGCCATCCCGAGCACTGGCGCGGAACGACAGCGACAGGGCGAGGAACGGACCGAGGAGGAGCCCGGTGACAGTGACCCACGTGCCCAGCGCGTAGCCCGAGAGTTCGTGGGCTCTGCCTCTCGCCAACCGCACCTCCACGGTGCTGCCGGGCGCGTGCGACTCGGCAGCCTTGTCCAGCGTGATCCGACGCCGGGGCTCGCCCGCCGCGCGCGGCGTGTACGTCCCTGTGCAGTCGGTACCGTCCTGATAGCCCTCCGCGTCGGTCGACTCGTAGCACGAGGAGATCGTCATGACGCCGTCCACGGGACCGAACCCCAGGACAGCCGCCAGGTGGGGTCCCGGAAGCAGCCATATCAGCCACCCGGCGACAGCGAGAGAGACGACCATTCCGGTCCGGCCGACCCTCCGCTCCCATGTCCCTGCCGTTCGTGCCACAGCGCCCGCCCCCCTGAAGCCGGCCGTCACCCAGACCGACGGTCATGTGCACGGATCACCGGACCGCCCACGACTCTCGCACCCATCGCGGCGCCGCGAGTCAGTGATTTCCCTGAGAGCGATACGTAGTTCAGCGGGTGAGGCGGCCGCCCGGTCATTGCGTAGCGAGGTACGTGGTTCCACCGACGGCCTCGACAGCGAACCCTGCGAGCATCTGCTTCCCGTACCGCGCCACCGGCACCTACGCGTCGCTGCCCGTATCCGGACCATCCGCCCGCCGAACAAGAGGTGCTCTTCGTGTCCCATCGCGTCCTCGTCTCTCCCCTCCTCGCAGTCGTCCTGGCGCTGTCCCTCGCCGGCTGCGGATCCTCGGCCGACACGGGTGCCGACACCGCGGCCCCAACAGCCGCGGGCGGTGCGGCAGACGGGGGAGGGGTCGACGAGGACGCGTCACGGGACTGCCCCGAAAAGCACGCGGTGACCGTGCAGGACGAAAAGTTCGGAGGGACGGCGGACATCGACCTGTGCGCGCGTCCCGAGGTCCGTAGGACGGCCGTCAGCGCGGCCTGGACCAGCGTCTACGAGAGACCCAGTGTGAGCCCGCCCCTCAACATCATGCCTGTCTCCTGCACGGGTGATTCCGAGGCCGACTGCACGGTGCTCAAGGTCAGTGACACCGAGCTGTGCAACCAGGCAAAGCCCAATTGCCACCCGCGGCGTGGCGAAGAGGCACCCGTGCTCTGCTCGGCCGTGGACAAGCTGAACTCCGACAGGCTGTACTACGGCGTCCTCCTCGACAGCAAGCGACTGCTGGCCATGGGGACGGATCACGACCGCAGCTACACGAAGGACTTCACCGACAAGGGAGACATCTCCGTGGGCTACGTGGATGCGGCGCACCTGGAGAAGGTGCAGGGCGAACTGCCTACCTGCGACGGCAGTCTGCTCCATGGCTCAGGAGCCCGCACTCTAGGGCAGATGCAGGGTCTGCCCCTCGACTGAGGCCCCGGAGCGAGAGCACCCGCTCCATGGCCGGGACCGGGACCGGGGAAGCAGGGTGCACGGCTGGACATCGAGGGCCAATCAGAAACTGGTCCGTCTGCCGGACGGACGGCGTCACCGCTGCCAGGCCGGAGGACGTTTCTCGGTGAACGCGGAGGCGCCCTCCGTCGCGGCGGCTGTGGCGAAGACAGGTGTGCTGAGGGGATCCTGGACGCTGTAGCCGGTGTGGTCGTCGAGGCCGCGGGTGTCCTGCACGCCCTGTTTCGTGACACGGACGGCGTCGCGGGAGTGGGCCTGGACGCGCTCGGCCAGGACAAGGGCCGCGCCGAGGGCGCCACCCTCGGGGGTGAGCTGATTGACGAGCCCGTACCGGGCCGCGTCCGGAGCGGGCAGCGGGGCGGCGGTGAGGAGCATCTCCATGGCCACGTGGTAGGGGAGACGGATGGCTCCGCCTTCGGCGGCGATGAGTCCGCGCGCGACCTCGGGCAGGGCGAAGAACGCGGTGTCGGCGGCCGTGATGAGGTCGCAGGCGAGGGCGAGCTCGAATCCGCCGGCGACGGCCGCGCCCTCGACGGCGGCGATGAGCGGCTTACGGATTCGGGCGCGGGTCAGCCCTGCGAGCCCATGGTCACCGACGACGGGGATGGCGTCGGTGGGGAACGCCTTGAGGTCCATGCCCGAGCAGAAGTGACCGCCCGCTCCGGCAAGGACGCCGATGGCCAGGCGGGAGTCGTTCTCCAGCCGTGTCAGGGCCGCGTCCATGGCGTCGGCAAGGGACTGGTCCACGGCGTTGCGGACATGTGGCCTGTTCAGCGTGATGAGCAGAACGCCGGCGCGGGGCTCGGTCACCACCACGGGGTCTTGGCTGTCCATCCGGTGTGCTCCTTGTTGGGAGATGTGGCGGCAATCGTGGCGGTGCGGTCAGGTCCGAACGACGGGCAGCGCAGCCAGTCCGCGCATCACCCGGGCCGGCCGCCAGGCCAGCTCATCGGCGGGCTTGGCCAGCACGACGGGGCCCAGGCGTTCGAGGAGCAGGGGGAAGGCAACGGCGCCTTCCAGGCGGGCCAGGGCGGCGCCGATGCAGAAGTGAGGTCCGTACCCGAAGGCGAGATGGTCATTGGGCGCCCGCCCCACATCGAGCCGGTTCGCGTCACGGAATCGGGACTCGTCCCGGTTGGCGGAACCGATCAGGAGGCTGACGATGTCGCCTTCGCCGATCAGCTGCCCGTGGAGATCGATCGGTTCTGCTGCGCACCGGAACGTGGCGTCCCGTACCGGAGAGTCGTAGCGCAGCAGTTCTTCGACTGCGGTGGTGACCAGGCCGGGTCCCGACTCCGGTCCGGTGAGGCGGGCGGCCTCGCCGGGATTACGGAGCAGGGCGAGCATGCCGTTCCCGATGAGGTTCATGGTGGTGTCGTGCCCTACCAGCAGCAACAGGTAGGCGGTGGAACGGAGTTGGGTGTAGCTCCCTTGGAGGGGCTCATCAGTGCAGTTCAGAAGGCCTCTGCGGACTGCGTGGGTTGACCGGGACGTGGGGCATGAGGTGCTCCCGTACAGCCGTGACCATTACCTGGAACGTAATCGACACCCTGCCGCCAGGTCTGGCGCCTTGATCGGAACAGGCCAACGGGAGGAAACGCAATGTTCTTCGAGACCCATGACGGCACCCGCCTCGCCTACGAGGACTACGGCCAGGGCGAGCCCATCGTCTTCGTCTCCGGCGCCATGCTGAACGCGGACATGTGGGAGTACCAGATTCCGTACTTCACCGAGCGCGGCTACCGCTGCATAGCCTTCGACCGCCGGGGCCACGGCCGTTCCGACCGTCCCTCATCCGGCTACGACATGGATTCCACCGCCGACGACCTCGCCGCCCTGCTCACGCACCTGGACCTGAGCGACGCAACTTTGGTCGGCCACTCCATGGGCGGCGCGGAAGTCGTCCGCTATCTGTTCCGGCACGGTGCCGGGCGGGTGGCCCGCGTGGTGCTGCTCGCGGCTGTTCTGCCCTTCCTCAAGCAGACCGACGACAATCCCGTGGGCCTCCCGGAGCCCGCCTTCGACGCGCTGATCGCCGCGGTCCGGGCCGACCGGCCGAAGTGGCTGTCCCAGCAGCAGCAGGCGTACTTCGCCACCCACCTCGGCAACCCGGTCTCTCCCGGCCAGGTCGCGCTCACCCTCGAACAGTGCCTGTCTGCCTCGGCATGGGCGACGCTGCAGTGCCAGAAGACTGTCTTCCACACCGACAACCGCGAGGCCGTGCGAGCCATCACGGTGCCGGCGCTGGTGCTGCACGGTGGCGCAGACTTCTCGGCCCCGGTGGAAATGACGGGCAGGAAGACGACGGAGCTGCTGCCCACAAGCACGTACAAGGAGTACCCGACGGCAGGACACGGCATCTACGTCAGCCACCACGGCGAAATCAACGCCGACATCCTGGAGTTCATCAAGAACTGACCGGGCCGACCACCGCGGCCCGCGCCGATCCGAGTCTCCTCGGGGGAAGAATTGAGCTGGGGGAACGCCGCTTGGGGTGATGGTGGGCGGGCTGGTTCTCTACCTTGAGGGTGGAGGAGGCGGCGCTGATGGGGTCGTTGATCGGTGAGTTGGAGGCGCGGGAGGCGGCGGCCCGGGCTCGGGTAGAGGAACGCGAGGCCCAGGTCGCGGAGTTGACGACGCGACTCGCGGGTGAACGCGAGGTGCTTGCGCGGCTGCAAGTGACGCGGGAGACGGTGGCCGAGGTCCTCACGGAGTTGTCCGGACGGGACGTGGACGCCGGCCGGCGGTGGCAGCGGAGCCCGTGGCCCGGGTGGAGTCAGGGGTGCGGGTGGTGGGAGCGGTCATGGTGCCGCACTGGCGCGAGGGCCTGTCGGTGGATGTGCTGCCGGATGTCTACCGCGACATCGTGGAGGTCGTGGCGGACGCGTCGTCGCCGATGCAGGCGAAGCAGATCGTGCCCCGGATCGGGCTGCCGGCAAAGACCGGGAAGATCGAGGGGACCCGCGGCAAGCTGAAGCGTCTGGTGGAGCGGGGGTGGCTGGTCGAGGACCAGCCCGGACGGTTCGCGCCGGCGCGGCGGGATCGGTGAACTCGCGGAACGATAAAGGCTCTTCTCTCCAACTTCGGAGGTAACCAGCCAGACCGAAGTACAGAAAGAAGAGCCGTTGTGGAACCCTACGACGCCTTGGATGCCATCGATGTGTTCGCCGCCGCGACAAGCGCCTTCGAGTGCCTGAAAGGCACGTTGGCCACCGCCGACACGGCCGTGCTTGCGCACCACGAACTGGAGGAACTGATCGAGGCGGAGGGCCGAGAGCTGCTGCGCCTGCTGTTCCAGGCCCACCTCGATCGACGCGAACAACGCGAACGCGCGGATCACCACGACGTTGGGCCGGTGCGGGGCCGGGACGGACGGGTCCGACCGCACTGCGAACCGGGGCATTCGCGGCTGCTGGCCTGCGTGTTCGGCACGGTCACCGTGACGCGGACGGCATGGCGGGGCAAAGGCCTGACCAGCGTCCACCCGGCGGACGCCGCACTGTCGCTGCCCGCCCACCTGCACTCGAACGGACTGCGGCGCCTGGCCGTCCTCGAGGCCGTCCGCGGCTCCTTCGACCTGGCCAAGGCGGCAATCGACGACCGGTGCGGGAGCGTGCTGGGCAAACGCCAGGCCGAACAGCTCGTCGCCCGGGCGGCCATCGACATCGACTCCTTCTACCGGCAGCAGGTGCCGCTGCCGGCGAGCGCCAGCACCACACTGGTCCTGCAGTTCGACGGCAAAGGCATCGTGATGCGCCCCGAGGGCCTGCAACCGGCGACCCTGAAAGCACACCTGACACAGCAGCGGGCGATGCCGACCCGGATCGCGCCGGGCGAGAAACCGAACCGCAAGCGGATCGCCACCCTCGGCTGCGTCTTCGACGCCGATCCGGCCCTCAGAAGGCCGCACGACATCATTGCCCCGCCCGACGGCCGCACCAGCCTCTGCCCGCCGCGGCCGGGACCAGTGGCCCGGGCGAAGTGGCTGACCGGATCGGTGATCCATCCGCCGGAGCACACGATCGCCGCCGCCTTCGACCAGGCCGAGGCCCGCGACCGCGACCACGCTCGCACCTGGCTGGTCCTCGTCGACGGCGCCCGCCACCAACTCGACCTGATCGAGAGCGAATCCGCCCGGCGCGGCATCGAGGTGACCGTGCTGCTGGACATCGTGCACGTCAGTGAGTACGTCTGGGCCGCCGCGCACGCCTTCCACGCGGTCGGCACCCCCGAGGCGGAAGCCTGGGCCGCCGGCCATCTGACCACGATCCTGCACGGCCAGGCCGCCCGCGCCGCCGCCGAGATCACGACCGAAACCGCCTCACGCGGACTGCGCGGAGCCAAACGCGACGCCGCCGACGCCTGCGTCCGCTACCTCACCGGCCACCTCACCCAACTCCACTACGACACCGCCCTCGCCCGGGGCTGGCCGATCGCGACCGGCGCCATCGAGGGCGCCTGCCGCCACCTCATCGGCGACCGCCTGGAGATCACCGGGGCCCGGTGGGGGCTGACCGGCGCCGAAGCCATCCTCAAACTCCGAGCCCTCAACGACAACGGCGACTTCGACGCCTACTGGCGCCACCACCTCGCCCGCGAACACCAACGCCTCTATCTCAGCCCCGACCAGAACAATTACGACCTCACCGCCTGAACGAAAACCTTCCCTCAGCGCGAGCTACACCCAACGGAGTTCCTCCTCGCTCATCGCCCCACTGTCGTCACTGGCCTGCACGAGGGCACCCAACAGATCCACTCCGCTGCGCTCGCCACCCGCGCGCTTGGCGGCGATCAGAGTGTCCAGCAGGGCGTGCAGATCGCCTTCGACCCGGGCGGGGTCCAGGCCGGGGGCAGGGGCGATGGTGGCCATGAGGGTGTCCCGGGTCGCCGCGTTGTCCAGTTCTCCGGGCACTCCGAGGATCGCGCAGATCATCCGGAAGGTCAGCGGCGCCGCGAAAGCGTCGATCACATCCACGTGTGTGTGCTGCTCGACCCGGTCCAGCAACTGGTTCGCGTTGTCCGTGATGAAAGGTTCCAGCTGCGCGATGCGGCGGGGGACGAACGCCGCGATGACCAGAGTCCGCAGGCGTGTGTGATCCGGAGGGTCGGCTTGGACCAGATGCCGGTTCAACCCGGTCGGCCCCGGAACGTAGCCGGGCACTCGGCCGGGGTCCTTACTGAGCCGCCCGTCGGTCATCAGCGCCCGGACATCTTCGTAGCGGGAGATCTGCCACACGGTGGGACGTCCCGGCTTGCGGTCCGCACGGGCGGGCGCATGCTGACGCAGCCATGCGAAGTAGGGGTACGGGTCCTGTACCCGCGCGGTCAGCAGGCCAGGGGGCCGGGACGGCAGAGTGAGGGCGGACAAGGTGGCTCCGGGCTCGAAATCCAACCAACATGGACATCGCACCAACGTTCAAGGACGCCCGAAGATACGCAACCCGCGACCTCGGTTATCAGCGTCGGCCGGGGCGCTAGGCGTCCGCAGATCAAAGCCAGTGCCGGAACCGGAACGGGCGGAGAGAACCAGGTCCGCCGGGCCCACTGGGCATCAGCCAACACACCCGTACAACGACGGTTCGCCTACACCGCAACGAATCAGAACCCGGCCATGGACTTGTCGAGCACACCGCCCGCAGCACCATAGACGCTGCATCGAACGGAGTGTCCACCTCTGCGACGGAGCCCGAACCCCACGACGAACGACACCGCGAAGAGTCCGCCGAGTACCACCGCCACGACTGGGGCGTAGACGAAGTACCCCAAGCATGCGACGCCGGCCCAGACCAAGAGGGGGAGGAGCGAACCACGCAGCACGGCCCAGAACGTGACCTGTTGTGGGTCTCCGGGCAGGGCACGTTGCCGCCACACGCCTATGTGGTTCCTGGTCGCACATTTCTCACGCCGCATGGACCCATCACATCACTGGGTGCTCACTGATCCGTGAGAAACGGCCCAGCCGCTCGATGGCGCGTCATCCGCAGACCCGAGCCGGACCGCGTCCAGGTTCGCGGTACAGGATGTGGCGCCCGACTCCAGGACGGAAGCGGGACAGCCCGGCCAGTAACGTCCGCAGCCGATCGACGTCGATCCGGCCGCAGTTCAAGCCGCCGTACCTCCCCAGCACCTCGGCCGGAGCAACTGATCAGACGAAGGCGGACGTGACCACGCCCGCCGAATCCCCTTGCGAGTGAAACAGTTCGAGACGCATGCGAGCCCGTGGCACCATGTACCGCATGACGACGAACCGAAAGGTCCATGCCGCGTAGCCGGCCAGGACGGATCCGCGCCGACGCCCCCGGCAGCCACCGAACAACGGGTGCACGGCCAGTCATCGATGGCCTGTCTTCGCGTGCACTGTCCGAGATCATCGATCTCGAGCGCACCCGAAACTATCTGCAGCCAGGCGACGTCAGTGCGGCGGTGAGCCTGTGGAAGGACTACGTCCACCAGCCCGAGCGTGCTCTGTGGCACGACTACGAGTGGGGCAACGTGCACTGGTACTGCTGCGGCAACCCGCTCGAGGCCCGAGCCCTCCTCGACACCGTGATGCAGGCCATGTCGGCACGGAGCGCTCGCGAACTCCGAAAGATTGTCGGCCGCTCCGACGCCGTCTGGAACCTTCCGTCCCCGCCCTACGACACGGACGGATGATAGGGAACAAGCGCACTGCGCCGATTGACCTCTGGCGGCTGCACCAGCAGCCGAGCCGTCCGGAGACATCCGTGCAGCCGTCTCTGTCAATCGGCTGTGAGCACCAGGTCATGGACCATGAAGTGGAGTTCCACGTCGTCCATCGACTCCGCCCACAGCCCCTCTGCGTCCAGCACGGAGGCCGCGACCATTCGTGCCTCAGCGACGAGTTCGGGGCGCGAGTGGAAACCTGGCCAGGGAAGGACGGGGTAGTCGTTCTCCTCGCCGCACCGCCGCACCTGCTCGATGTCGCCCAGGACGGCGTGCGGGAGTGACTCGTTCGCCCAGGACCACAGCCAGGTCTGGTGGGTGACGCTGACGCCGCCGATCACTGTGAGTCGGCCGGTGAGGAACACCCTTCCGTCGCGCGACCACGTGATCTGCGCGTCGTCCATCGACCAGTCGTACTGCACGTCTCCCGACAGTCCGAATCGCTCGACCATGAGTGCCTGCCGCGAGCGGGCGCGCTCGTGAGCCGCGAGCACGACCGCATCCCAGTCGGGGTGGTCATGCTTCGAGTGGACGTCCACGTGGCCTCCTGGTAGGGAACTGTCGGCAAGATCCTTTCACCCCGGCCCGCAGCTCGCGAAGAGGCCTGACCAGGCAGAATGTGAACGCTCCCGCCCCCGTGGCGGACGCCATCCGTTCCTCCCAGCTCTCCGGGGGCTTTCGGGAGGCTGTCCGGGCGAGTGGGGGAGGGGCCTGGCCAGGGACGGTGACCGCCAGACCACCGTCGTACTCCGGCCCTCACGCCACACCCCGCTGCCCGCAGCTGGACCAGATGCGGGCAGCGGGTCTCCGCGCCACGCTGGAGGTATGGCTACTCCACCGATCGTGATCCACCGGCCGGCACCATCCGGTGCCCGACTCGTCACCGTGCAGATCGGCGGCCGCGAGGAGCGGCTCGGCCTCGCCCACAGCGACCACGACGTCATCGTCTTCCTGGCCGACGCCGGAATGGCGGACCCCGAGCGGGCCCTCGACACCCCGGCCCTCGTCGAATGGCAGGGCGCCGGCGCCCACGAATACCCGGAGCCCTAGCCGCGCCGGAGCGAGACCGGCCAGCGCGTCGGCCTCAGGTCTGCCCCCTGTCGGCGTCTGGCGCCCCGGCCTGCGGATTCTGGGGCAGACGGCCGCCTTCCGGCCGGTCTGTCCGGCTGGTCGCGCGGGCGTCGACGGAGCCCTCCCCGTCGTCCGGACTTCCGGTGGCCGCTGGATGCCCGGACGACGAGACTCTGCAGTCTTGGGACGGCGTTCCGCGATGGGCCGTGCGGCAGGGGCGGGCCGAGGCCGCCGCGAAGGCTCCGTGTGCCTTGAGATACGTGTCTGGGGGTGTCTTTCAGATCGAGATCTGAAAGACACCCCCCCTTGAACGCGTCGGGGATTCTTGACGCGTCGGAAAACTCCGACGCATACTGAGGCCATGCCTACCGACGTGTTCGGTGTGCTGGCCAGTCCAGTGCGCCGCAGACTGCTCGAAAGCCTGCGTGAGGGGCCTCGCTCCACGGGTGAGCTGGCCGGTCTGTTCGAGCTCGGGAGGCCTGCGGTCTCCGAACACCTGGCCGTGCTCCGGAACGCTGGACTGGTGCGCGAGGAGCCCCGTGGCCGTCACCGGTTCTACCACCTCGAACCGGCCCGGCTCGCAGAGGTGAGCCAGTGGTTGTACCCGTTCGAGCACTACTGGAAGCAGCGCATGGACGCACTGTCCGATCTCCTGGACGAGGAAGAAGGAAACGAGAAATGACCCGGATCGACACCTTCACCTGCGAGAGGTTCCTTCCGTACTCCCCGGCAGCGGTGTGGAGGGCCCTTACGGACCCCGAACTGCACGCCCGCTGGTGGGCCGCCGGCGACATCAAGCCGGTCGTCGGGCACCGCTTCACCCTCGACATGGGCAACTTCGGCGAGCAGCCCTGCGAGGTGACCGCGGTCGAGGACGAGCGCATCCTTGCGTACCGGTTCGCCGAGGGCACCCTCGACACCACCATCACGTGGACGCTTCACCCGCAGGGCGACGGCACCCGGCTCGTGCTCACCCATGCCGGCTTCGACCTCGACTCCCCGATGGGCCGACAGGCATTCGAGGGCATGGGGAAGGGCTGGCCCCGCGTCCTGGGGCGCTTGGAGAAGGTCCTGGGCGAGCCCGCCTGACGCGCACACGACCTTGAGATCGCCGCGTGAGGCCGGGTGGCGTCCTTCGCCTGGGCGCGACGGCCATCCCGGCTCCGAGGACACATGACGGCGCGCTTACTCGCTCTGCGGGGCGGTCTGCGCAAACCAGTGGGCTTGGCCTGGTCAGGAGCCAGTGGTGCGCACAAGGCTGCATCGGGTAGCGGGACGCGGTCAGCGGTGCATTCGCAGGCGATAAGTCCGGCGACGTCGGGGGTCGTCTCCGGGATACTGGTCGCCCATGGATGAAGTCGAGGTCGTTGTCGCCCATTCCGAGCGCGCGACCCTGCGCGTCGGCGACGTGTTCCTGAAGGTGGATGCCGATCAGGCGCGTATCGATGCCGAGGTCGATGCGATGTCGCGCGCGCCGGTCCCGACTCCGAAGATCCTTTGGCGCAAGCCGCCCGTGCTCGCGATCGCTGCGGTCCCAGGAACGACGCTCGGGCGCCTCGGTGGGCCGTCGACCGGGTCGGCGGCGGCGTGGGCCGCGGCGGGCGCCGCGATCCGGAAACTGCACGACGCGCCGCTGCCGCCCCGGCCCGGCCGAGCCGGCCGGACCGTCGTGGAGTTGGCGGCGGAACTCGACGACGAGTGCGAGTTGCTCGTGACGAATGGCCTCCTGCCCGCGGACCTGGTCACCCGTAACCGCCAGGTCGCCGAGGCCGCACTGCGGCCGTGGACTCCGGCATTCACGCACGGCGACCTCCAGATCGCGCACGTCTTCGTCGACGGCGACGAGGTCACCGGCATCATTGACTGGTCCGAGGCAGGCCAGGGCGATGCGCTGTATGACCTCGCCACCTTCACGCTGGGACACGAGGAGCGCCTCGACGACGTTCTCTCCGGCTATGGCAGCGACATCGACCTCGACGTGATCCACGCCTGGTGGTCGTTGCGAAGCCTGCTGGCAGTTCGCTGGCTGATCGAGCACGGCTTCGACCCGTTCGCCCCAGGCTGTGAGGTCGACGTACTGAGATCCCGAATGTGAGGCGACGGGGGTACGACTGCTCCGCATGCGTTCTGACGCATGGAGAAGCCCGTCCTCGGGTGTTCGCTCGCCCTCCCTCTCGGCGATGAGTCGCACGCAGCCGTGAGCGCCTCACCTACTGCTCATGCTCTTCGCCGGTCATGACCACAGATGGCCCTATGGCTTGTCCCGTAGAGCGATCTACTGCCACAGAGTCTGTGCAACCTCGCTCGCCTCGCGTGCGGCCTCCGTTCAACTCCCAAAGGCATATACCGATTCGTGCGGCGCATCTTGTCAACGGCCGAACACACTCCTACAGTCCGGCGACAGGTGAGGCGTGGAATCGCTCCCACGTCTCGATGCTCATCCAAGCAATGGAGCTGCGATGACCCCCACGTCCCGCAAGTTCAGCCGCAGAGGCATACTCGGTGCCGCCCTCGCAGTCCCGCCGGCACTGATGCTGGGCGCGCCGGCCGCACGAGCCGATTCCTGGGGCAGTCCCGTGACCGTCACCTCCTGGAACAAGATCAGCGGAAGGTGGACTGCCAACAACGAGCTGGAGACCTACACGCCGGACTGTGTCTGGTACGAAGGCGACACCCTGGTGATCAAGGCGTACAACGCCGGCGGCGGGACCTACTACTCGGGCCGCGTGGAGTCGACAGCGCTGTACGGGTACGGCACGTACAGCTTCACCGCGAACATGCCCAACGGGCAGGGGCTGCTTCCTGCTGTATGGGCGGCGTACCTGAATCCGTGGCTCCCGGAATTCGACGCCGCTGAGATCGTGGGCCAGAACCCGAACGTCGTCTACCAGACGTCCCACGACGCCAACAACGCCCAGCAGCAGTTCTCGAAGACGAACTCGGCAGGGTGGACCAACGCGTTCCACACGTACTCGTTCAGCTGGTTCCCGGACCACATCGACTTCGCAGTGGACGGCGCCATTACGGGCACCAACTGGTACAGCACTCCGGCCGGGACAGGTATGCGCTTCATCGCCAACATCGCCGTCGGAGGCGACTGGCCCGGCAATCCGGACTCTTCGACCTGGGCCACGGGCGACGGTGCCCGCTATCTCAAGGTCTCGTCCATCACGCACACGCCGTACTACCCGTGAGATGAACTGTCGGTGCCGTCGCTGACAGTCCGGATCGCCCTCGGCCACAGCGTTCGTCGGCGCACTGCACGCTGCGACCGTGTCCGCCCGGCTGCTCGACCGACTGCTGGGGAAGCGGGTCACGACCGGGACGGGACGATCTCCGTACGTCAATTGCCTGGAGACCGGAACGCACAGGGACGTGGCATCTGTGACGCGGCCCGAGCGTCCGTCCCTGCGCGCTTTCCCACGATGCTTGTCCGGAGCCGGAGCGGCGGCAAACCCTGACGCGACCACGCAAAAGCAGGGCCCGCGCACCATGGCGGGCCCTGCTCGTGCGTGAGTACGGTCGAGGGTCAGCGACCCTGGAGGTACTCGGCGTAGAAGTAGCCGGCCTCGCCCTCGAAGTGTGCCTTCTTCGCCTTGGCGTAGGTGACCCCGTACGGGCCGCCCAGGTTCAGGTATTCCGCGCTGGCGCGGTCCGCCTCGACCTCGGAGTATCCGGCGCCGACCTTGCCGCCCTCCCAGCCGCCGTCGGAGTCGTTGGCGACGGCGGGTGCGGCTGCCACGAATCCGGCTGCGGCGACGGTGGCCAGGGTGATCGCGATACTACGAAGCATGGGTGCCCCTTCTCGACAATGCGTAGCGGGTGGTGTGCAGGACAAACCCTTACTGTCGATGGCACCGCAGGAGGGCAAGCGCGCTGAGGAGCTGACCGAACGCACCTGATCAGTCGAAGCGGCCCCACGTGTCGGGCAGGGCGGACGAAGCCGCACGGACAGGGGAATCCGTCGGCTTTGCATGCCGCAGACCTCTTCGGCTCGGGTGCGCGACACGGCGTCATCGGATGCGCCTGGGGCTGCCCCGTGTCGCGCGAGCCCGCCGACCCACCGGAGCCTGGGCGGTTACGCCACCCCGGAGGCGTCGGCGTGCGTCGTCTGATCGATGACCCAGTCCAGACTGCTGTGGCCCGGCTCGTAGGAGGGGGCTCTGCGCCAGATCCGGGCGAAGGCGTCGACCAGCGCGTTGTGGGCCCGTTCCAAGGACCGTCCATGCGAGCGAAGCAGCGCGAGGAGCAGCGGCGCGAGCAGGTCGTACAGCTCGGCCAACGCGCTTCTGCTGCCGTGCGCGATCTGCACCAGCAGGTCGTCGACGTGCACCGTCACCTTGCCCGGAACCTCACAAGCGGGGCCGGAGGGCTTCAACAGATCTCCGGCCCGAGCCTTGTTCACAGCAGCTTTCACACCACAGAGGCTATCGTCCTGCGTACCCCCACGACTGCGCTCTCCCTGATCGGATCTGCGTTTCCCTCGCCGAGCAGCCTGCTGGATGGATTGGTTCGGGCGGCCCAGCGGCTCAGCAGCGTCCCGCCGCCCGGAACATCGTGTACGTGGCATGTTGCTGCGACGCCTTGACCGCCCCATCAGTTGTCGAACGGGGGTGCGCTCGTCTTGGCTGTACGCCTGGATTCCCCGTCTTCCCCGTGCGACAGCACGGGCCCATCGAACCAGGCGGTGCAGAGACAGAGATGCAGCCACCGAATCAACCGGGATCGTCCTGACGAGTGACGAGTCGTTCGGGCACGTCGCAGGACTGTCACCGGCGGCTCTCCGCCCGCGGCAGCGGGAGTCAGGCGAAGGTCCGCCGCAGATGGGCTGCCAGCGATGCCGGAACGGCAGGGTGGAAGCGCCCCGAGACGTATCCGTCCGGGCGGATCAGGATGGCTTCGCCGTCACGCGGTGCGTAGGCGTCGCGGAACTCGCCCGCAGCGTCGCGCACCCGTGGCGGGCGCAGGCCGACGGGGCGGGCGTCCTGCGGTACCTCTGCGGCGGTGATCAGATAGGCGTCGAGAAGGCCGTGGGCGGCGCGATGGGCCTCGGCGGCGCAGGCTTCGAGTCGGGCGGCGCCTTCGCCGGAGGCGTGCTCCGAGTCCGCGAACAGCAGCAACACGTGTCGTGGGGTGCGCAGCAGGTCGAACAGCCGCCGCGGGTAGGCCGCGAGGTCGCTCAGCAGGCCGCGGCAGTCCGGGGCGCGGTCGCCGGGGGCGGGACCGGCTTCGGGCGTGCGTTCTGTCGTCTGCGGCTGGACCAATGGACTGTCCGGATAGGCGACCAGCAACTGGGCCTGACGTCGTAGCTGCGTTTCGGCGTCGTCCCCGTTGCTGCCGAGGCCGGAGGGGGCGGGGCGGGCGGCGCGGGCATGGCGGACGGTGCGGTCGATCACCTCCTGCGCGATCGGGTGTCGTTCGGCGTGATAGCTGTCCAGCACGTCGTCCGTGGCCAGACCGTGGACGGCCAGGGCCAGCTTCCAGGCGAGGTTGTAGGCGTCCTGCACGCCGGTGTTCAGACCCTGTCCGCCGATCGGCGGGTGGATGTGTGCGGCGTCCCCGGCGACGAAGAGGCGGCCGTTGCGATAGCGGTCCACCATGCGGTGGCTGGTCCGGAAGATGGACGACCAGCGCAGCGTGGAGGCGGTCGTGACCTCAGGGGACAGCCGGTCGAGCACGGCCTGGAACTGGCTGAGTTCCGGTCCGCGGCCCTCCTGCGATCCGAGGGGGGGCCCGTTCGGCACGCTGGGGTCGTCCTCGCCTGTCGGCTGCGCGCGGGGGAGCAGCGTCGACAGCCAGTACCGCCGGACGCCCGGCATCGGAATGCAGACGACCATGTCGTTCATCTCGCCGTTGTCGTCCAGGCTCACGGCCCGCATGCTGTGGCCGGCGGGGAGTTCCCAGTCGACCTCGACGTCGCCGATCATGTACTGCTCGGGGAAGGCGTCGCCCTCGAAGGTCAGGCCGGCCGCCTTGCGGACCAGGCTGTGCGCGCCGTCACAGCCCACGACGTAGCGGGCATGCAGTTTCTCGATCCTGCCGTCGGCGTGCGCGAGGACGGCTTCGACCTCGTCCGGGCGCGCCTCCAGCGAGCGGAGTTCGGTCGACCGCTCCACCTCCGTGCCGAAGCCTGCCAGGTGCTCGGTGAGCAGCTGCTCGGTCGTGCACTGAGGCAGCGTGGCGAAGGGGTAGGGGACCTCGGGCGGCAGAGTCAGTTCGAAGCGAGGGCGTGGCTTGCCGTCGATGAAGACCAGCTGGCCCAGGTGCGGCACCGCCTCGTCCAGCGCCCTGTCGACCAGGCCCATGGAGTCCCACACCTCCAGGGTGCGGGGCACGAGGCCGATGGCCTTGGCATGGGGCTGCGGGGCGGCCAGCCGATCGACGATGCGGCAGTCCACGCCGTGCCGCCGCAGTTCGGCCGCCGCTGTCAGGCCCACAGGGCCCGCGCCCACCACGAGTACGTCGACATCGGCCACAGTCAGGCTCCCTCGTTGTCCGGTATTCCCGCGCCATCGGGTTTCACCAGATTGCGCTGACCCGAATGGATTGAGGTTCCGGCGCGGTGCGGAACCGGAAGAATCGAAACCCGTTCTTTACCAATTGTTTACCGATCATATTGCCTGGATTATTCGCCAGGTCAAGAGCGGCGAACTTCGTCGGAGTCCGCAGAGCGATGCCGGAGCACCCGACGCAACCAATGCCGCATACCATCGGATTCGTTGTGCTTGCCTGCGCATTCGCTTCCTTCCCGACCCGGATGACACACCGGATTCAGGCGCCGCACTCACCCACGCGGTGAATGACTTCGGGCTCGCCGTCTTCGGGAGCGCCCTCGACGTCGGCGATCGCATGAGGAGAGAGCCTTCTTCGCCGCATACCCCGGACCACGGAAGGGGGTTTCGAGGATGTGCGGCTCATCCATACGGTTTCGCTACTCGCGGAAGGTGTGGATCAGCCGGGAAAGAGCCGGCCCCGGGAGACCACCCCGGGGGATCGTGGCGGGCCTGTACGCCCTCGGCGAAGCAGCGCCCCGCAGGTTCACCGTCCGTGTTTGAGTGCGGGGATGGAGATTTTGGTTCTGGGCGGGACGGCGTGGGTGGGCCGCGAGATTTCGCGGCAGGCATTGGACCGCGGGCACAGGGTGACCTGCCTCGCTCGCGGGGAGAGCGGCGAAGTGGCCGTGGGCGCGGAACTTGTCGTCGCGGACAGGGGCGACCCGTCGGCGTACGAAAGTCTGGCGGGGCGGGACTGGGATGCCGTGTTCGAGGTGTCGTGGCAGCCGGCATTCGTCCGCGGGGCGCTGGCAGCTCTCGGCGAGCGTACGACCCATTGGTCGTACGTGTCCTCGATCAGCGCGTACGCCTCACATGCACAGCTGGACGCGGACGAGACGGCGGAGCTGCTCCCGGCGGCCGATCGGGACGAGGTCGACCGTGAGGCGTACGGGGAGGCCAAGGTGGCCTGCGAGGCAGCCTCGACGGCCGCCGTGGGCGACCGGCTCCTCATCGCGCGGGCCGGACTGATCGGCGGCCCCGGCGACCACAGCGGCCGCACCGGATACTGGGCCGCCCGCGCGGCGCGCGAGCCGCTGGCACCGCTGCTGGTGCCCGCCTCGCCCGGCGTGGTGACGCAGGCGGTCGACGCGCGGGACCTCGCTGCGTGGCTGCTCGACAGCGCGGAGAAGGGGACGACCGGAACGTACGACGCGGTCGGCCCGGTCGTGCCGTTCAGCGAGTGGGTCGCGATGTCGCGGGAGATCGGCGGGCACACCGGACCGGTGGTGGAGGCCGGCGCCGACTGGCTGCTCGAGCAGAAGGCGGGCCAGTTCATGGGTCCGGAATCGCTCGCGATGTGGATGGCCGACCCGGAGTGGGCCGGCTTCAGCGCCCGCAACGGTGCCGCCGCCCGGGCTGCCGGTCTGCGTCATCGGCCCCGGGCGGAGCTGCTGGCGGACGTCCTTCGCTGGGAGCGGGAGCAGGGTCTGGACCGGCCCCGCCGGGCGGGCCTCAGCGGCGAGCGCGAGCGCGAACTGCTGAAGGCCTTCGGCTACGGAGACGTGCGCGAGGCCTGACGGAGTGACGGAGACCTGGGAGCCAGGCAAGGCTCTGTTCCCTGACTTCGGAGTTCCTTGACTTCGGACGCCGAAGCGGTGAACCGGGCCGGCGCGCGGCGGGTGTCCCCCTGAGCCGGGACTGCGCTCTGGAGCACCTGCCGGGCCGGCCCGTTGTCTCCCGGGTTCTCCGCCGGGCCATGGCCCGGCGGCGGACTCACCTGTCCCGCCGCCGGTTCCGGATCAAGGTCAAGGCATGCGGGACAACGGAACGGAGAACAGCAGACGTTCGGGAATCACCTGCGACTTCCAGGTGCTGCTCGCGTCCTCGTTCACCCAGTCGGCGTTCTTGTCAGCGGCCCATTCGGTCTGGCTCCACACCGTCTTCGTGCTCCACCAGAGCGACAGCCCCTGGGACTTCGCGGCCCAGCACGCGGTCGGTGCATCCGTACCGGTGCACGTCGTGGACGTCACACCGGTGGCGTCGCGACGTTGGTAGACGCCGCGCTGGCCGACTCCGCCACGGTGCCTGGGCAGGTACCAGGACCGTTTTCCGGTCGCCGGATCCCGGTAGGAGAGGGTGCCCTGTGCTCCGGCCATGTCGGCCGTGAACATCTCCGACACGTTCACGTACCCCGAGGAGTCCTTCAGCAGTGGCATGCCCGACTCCGACGGCGCAGCCAGTTGGTAGCCCCACATCTTGCCGATCTTGGGGGTGCCGGAGGTCTGGTACTCGTTCAGGACGATGCTGTCCGGAGTGGCACTGCGGTCGAGGGAGACGTGGGCAGGGCAGACGATGCCCGTGGTGGAACCGCACTTCTTGCTCAGGCCGTACGAGCCGATGGCCGGCATGACGTACTGGTAGCCGTGGGCCGAGTAGCCGCCGGACACCCTGCCGATCGCGTTGCTGTTCACGGTGGCCTGCAGGATGTGGTTCATGGAGAAGACGTACAGGGCGTTGGTGCTGGGGTCCCCGCCCTTGGCCGTGACGATCAACTTGTCCCCGAACCACACCATGCCGCCCAGCTGGACCCCGGCGTTGTCGAAGTTGGCGCCGCCCTCGGTGGGAATCACGAGCAGCACCCAGCGATAGGAGAGAGCGCTGGGGTTGTTGGCGTTGATGAAGGCCACGCGCGCCAGATGCTGCCCGTTGGGGTCGTTGTTCAGCATGGTGGGAAAGTCGGTGAACAGACCGTCGTTGGACTTCCAGCCGGACAGCAGGATCTTGTCGTTACCCCACAGGCCGTCGTCGTCCGCATCGCCTGAGGAGGTCACGCCCTGCGGGAGCCAACGCTGGGTGTATGCGTCGCCCGTGTCCCAGCAGTAGGCGGAAGCGGGTGTGGGGTTCACGGGGAACGCCTTCACCTCTTGCGGATAGCAGTCGGCGGAGTTCCTCATCGTGTGGTTGGCGCTGGCCAGGACGTCGGTCACCTTGACGTTGTCCAGCCGGGAGTGGAGCTCTGCGAGCGTCGTGCCGGAGACTCTGCGCTCCTCGAGCCGGAGCTTGGCAGCCTCGGTGGTGCTGGAGAGCGGTCTGACCTCGTCGTAGACCTCCTCCTGGACCTGGGCGGCACCTGGGGTGATCCCCGCCGCCGCCAGGCTGAGCACGGCCGTGGCCAGTACTAACCAGTTCCGACTCTTGTTGCGCATGTTGCCCCCCACTACTGAATGCTCACGTCATTGAGACGCGAGTGAATAGTGTGGTGCACCAACTGTCAACCAGGCATGGGGATATGGAGGACAGGGCCGGCCTGGCAGCCTTCGCGGTGCTCGGCACACTGTTGCGGTCGGTTGTATGTGGTCGGTGGGCATCCCAGGGCAGCGCCGTTCCCGCGCAGGGAGGGCCGCTGGGCGGGACGGCGAGCAGGGCCGGCTCCCCGATGGAGAAGTCGATTCGCGGGAACCCGCGCTGACGGCCAGTAACCTGGCTGCCTGACAACCACGCACGTTCCTTTGAAATGAAGTACAGGATGCACATCCTGGAGGATCCGTCCGAGCTCTCGACACTCGCGCAGAGCTTCCTGCATCGCGCGGCCCGGCGTGAGCGCCCTCGCCGGTCCGGGCCGCCGATAGAGTTCTGGCGAGTGCGCGGCCACTCGGGGAATCTCGTCCCCGCCCCCATGGATCTCATCATCCGGTGCGAGGGATTCGAGCAAAAGTACGGAGGCCTGCGCTATGAGGTGCGCCGTAGCCGGTTGGTGAACGGGGACCGGTACGAGACTGCCCGGGAGTGGGAGTACGACCACCTCGGTCTGCAGACGGCAGCGTGGCAGGAACCGGGAGAAGGAGGTTGGTACTTCGAATGGATCGGCGAGCGTGTGTCGAAGCCGTGCCGGGACTTGATACACACCGACGGCAGCGTAGGCACCGACGTCGACGGCGCCAGCCCCTACCTCTCCATCGCCCCGTCGATCCCGCATCTGATCGAATCACATGCCCTCGCCGACACCGTCGCGTCGTGGAAGCCATGGCCCATGGACAGCCTTGCCGCGTCGGCCATCGATCTCCTCGACGGCCTGGTGGAGGTGCCTGAAGCGTCATGGGGTTCCTCGCGGTGGCGACTGTCGGACACCGTCGCCGTCCTGGACTACGACAGTTGGGTCCACAAGAACCCTCACCGCCGGACGCTCGTCTGGTCTGGCGGCGAGGGCGGTCACCGTCAGGTGCAGGCAGTCCTGGACCGATGGCAGCACCGAGATCAGAGCGACGCCGTGACCCTCGGTGGCACGACCTCGTAGAGGCGCCAGTCCCGGATCAAGGCCACAGGGCGTTCATCCTGTCACTCGGCGGTGGACAGTGCCTTAGGTTGGTCGACGTGAGGGCGAGGGGGCCGAGTTACAGATATGTCGGACCGGTCGAGCTGAAGGCTGCGGTCCGGCCGGGCAGCGGCGGGTGCCGCATGGGCTCGGCGGCTGATTTCGGCGGCTGGATCGCGGAGCGATCGGCAGCAGAGCTGACCGAACCGTTCACTTCGTGGTCGGCACGGACGGTGTGCTTCGGCTGGCGCCGCGGCGAAGCGAGCACGTGGCCTGTGCCGGCGGGGACATGGTTCTGAGTGCAGGCGAGATCAGCTTCGTGTGCGATGAGGGCCGGTGGGCTGTGGGCGAGGTCAGCAACCAGTCCACCGGATACTGCCCGGACGTCACCTCTTGGGCGACAGTCGCTCACGCTCTGGACGACATAGAACTTGGGCGGCCCTCCGGCTTCACCCACGAGGTCGTTTTCCGGCGATGCCCCGACTGCCAGGAGCTCAACATCGTGCGCGAGGACGACTTCGTCTGCGTCTTCTGCGGCAGCGGTCTTCCTGCCGCATGGAACGTGGATCCCGGCGTATGACGTACGGGGGCAGAGCCACTCGTTGATGGCAGCGACCAGGACAGTCGCTTCGTCGTGGACCGCGAGCTTGTCGTAGCGCGTAGCCCGTAGCGCATGGAGACGGCGCGGTGCCGGGCGCGGCATACCGCGGAGTCGATGCTCGGGCCCCTTACCCGGAACCGTATGCCGTCGATCCACTGCTCGCCGAGGCCAGACGGGCGGTCGCCCCGCCCAGGCCCCCGACGGCCTCGGCACCGATACGTCCCACTACGCCACTCCGCCGGCGGAACGCTGAGTCTGCGACTGAGCACCGAGCACGAGGACTACACGCGCGCCCAGATGGCGTACCGATGAGTTTCCCGCGTCGCGCCGGTCTGTACCCGTGAGACCGGTTTACGGAAGGATGGCGCCATGCGGAAGCTGATCTACGGCATGAACCTGACCCTGGACGGCTACATCGCCGCACCCGGTGACGACATCGGCTGGAGTGTGCCGAGCGACGAACTGTTCCAGTTCTGGTCCGACCAACTGCAAGCCACTGACCTGTCGCTGTACGGGGGCAAGCTGTGGCGGACGATGAGCTCCTACTGGCCGACCGGCGACCAGCAGCCCGACGCCACCCCGGCGGAGATCGAGTTCGCGCGCCGTTGGCGGGACATGTCGAAAGTGGTGTTCTCCTCGACGGTCGACAAGGTTGACTGGAACACCCGCCTTGTCACCGGCGACGCGGTTGCCGAGATCACCCGCCTCAGGGCCGAGGACGGCGGACCGATGGACATCGGCGGTGCGACGCTTGCCGGGGCGGCCATGCGGGCCGGGCTGATTGACGAGTACGTGCTGGCCACCGCGCCGGTCCTGGTCGGCGGCGGCACGCCGTTCTTCACCGCGTTGGACAACTGGGTGAACCTGAACCTGGTGGAGACGCGGACGCTTCCCTGCGGCGTGATCCTGACCAGGTACGAGACGAGGCGCTGAGCGCCGGTCCCGCGGCTCGGCCGTCTTCCGGGCCTACGCGGACGTGACGCCACCACTGGGGTGGGCTGCCGGCAGCGCGGCCATACCTTCACCGTTCCCGGACCGCGCTCGGTGGTCAAGACGTAGTCCGGATGCGCTTGCCGGCCTGCCCCTCCACAACGCCCTTCTGGAGGTTCCTGCGGTGCGTGTCCTGCTCAGCGGCTGTGAGCCGGGGCCGGCCCAGGTGCCTCACGCTGTGCCCACCCGGCCAGATTTACCGTTGCGTCCGAATCCCCGGACCGGCTCTGCGAGTCGCCTCGTGGTGGGTGGTGACGTTATGGGCAGCCCCGTGCGGTCGCAGTCGCGCGGGGCTGCCCAGGCGCTTCAGCTGAGCTGTGCCTCAGCGAAAAGCGGCGATGTTACGGACCGCCCAGTCGTTGAAGCGGTGCGGAGCGCGACCGAGGACCTGCTCCACGTCCGAGCTGATCCGCAGTTCCGCGGGGTTGGGGGCGGAGATGATGTCCAGGGTGTCGTCGGCGAGCTCCAGCGGCACGAACCGGGTCATCGCGGCCTTGGCCTCCTCACGGGTGAGTTCATGGAACCGCACCGGCGAGCCGAGCGCGGAGGCTATGGCCTCCGCCTGCTGACGGGGCGTGATCACCTCGGGCCCCGTCAGCTCGAAGATTCCGCCGGTGTGCCGGTCGTCGAGCAGGCAGGCTGCCGCGACCTCGGCGATGTCCGTCGGATCGACGACAGGAACACCGACATCGCCGAAGGGTGCGGCGACCGTTCCCTGCGTGCGGACGGACTCCGCCCACGCGAAGGCGTTGGAGGCGAAACCGCCCGGTCGCAGGACGGACCAGTCCAGGCCGGACTCTCTCAACGCGTCCTCCACCGCGCGCATCGCGATCCGCGACGGGCCGGTCGGCCTGGTTGCCACGCCCTGCGAAGAGAGGAGGACGACTCGTCGGACCCCGCAGGCAGCGGCCAGGTCGATGATGTCGGCCGGCCTGGCTCCGGGGGCGTGCAGGTCGCCGGACAGCAGGAGGAACAAAGCCTTCGCCCCGTCCAGAGCGGGGGCGAGACCCTGCGGGTCGGCCAAGTCGGCCGGTATGTGCCGAACCCCGTCCGGGACCGGCGCCGCGTGGCGTGACACCGCCGTCACCTGCTCGCCCGCGTTGGCCAGGGCCTGCGTCAAAGGCCGGCCCACATTCCCGGTCGCTCCGGTTACCACGATCATGTTCAGCTCCTAGTCCGTTGTGCGCTGAGGCAATTGACGCTAGGAGGCGGGCTTACTTTTCGTAAGAACATACCCAGAGGTAAGCTCATGACATGAGTGAAGGTGCGCAGCTGACGCAGGCCGAGGCAGGCGTTCGGTATGACGTGTTTCACACCGACTGCCCTGCGCGCGACGTGGTCGACCACGTGACCAGCAGGTGGGGTATCTGGGTACTGATCTCCTTGCGGACCGCCGACCTTCGGTTCTACGAGCTGCGCGACAGCATCCGGGGCATCAGCGAGAAGATGCTCGCTCAGACACTGCGCGCACTGGTCCAGGACGACCTGGTCTGGCGGAAGGTCGAGCCGACGACGCCGCCCCAGGTCACTTACGGACTGACTGAGTTCGGGCAGGAAGTCGGAGCACCACTGACGGACTTGTTCGACCGGATCACACAGCGGCTCGCAGCCGACGAGCGTCCGCCACGGAGCGCCTGAGCGCAAGAGGTCAAGCGCGGCAGCCGACCTGCCCCCCCCGGGCCGGCAAGGTGCGTCATCTCGACGACGAACACCGACCGTGACACCAAGAAGGTTCGTGCCTACCCCTTCGTTGGTCAGTGGCAGACGGGCCTAGCCACCCCGACACGACGCGTCCATGGAGGACGCCGCGAACCTTGCGGGTACGCGCCGCTGACGTGGTGCGCGGACTGGGGCTGGCGGCGTACGCGCCATGGCGACCAGTGGCGCGCCGTACGCCTCCACACCTGCACCATGCCGACTGGCCCCGCAGCGCGGTCCGTCGGAGAGGAACTCGCGGATCCATCCGGCCTCTTCTGACTCAAAGGGAACGGCGCATGGGTATCCAGGGGGGTGGGGGCCGTGGCGCCAGGTGGACGGCGTAGGAGGACAGGCGAACCGATGAGCCTCCCAGGTCGCAGCACAATCGTGTTGACCGCCCCGGAAGGCAGTGCTTGAGTCGGCGGGTGAACAGCATCTCTGCCAACCGGCGGTTCTGGAACCAGATCAGCGGCACCTACCAGCAGAAGCACGACCCGCAGATCGGTGCGACGCCCCGGCTGTGGGGTACGTACGCCATCCCCGACGCGCAGCTGAACGCCCTGGGCGACGTCACCGGCAAGCGTGTCCTCGAACTCGGCTGCGGCGCCGGCCAGTGGTCCAGGGCGCTCGCCGCCGAGGGCGCCAACGTGGTCGGGCTCGACCTGTCCGAAGCCCAGCTTGCCGCGGCAGCCGGCGCGATGGGACCGGCCCGCTACCCGCTGGTGCAAGCGGCCGCCGAGCACCTGCCGTTCGCCGCCGACAGCTTCGACCTGGTGTTCTGCGACTACGGCGGACTCAGCTGGGCGCCCGCGCACCTGGCCGTCCCGCAGGTCGCACGCATCCTGCGCCGCGGTGGGCGCCTGGTGTTCAACGTCGCCAGCCCATGGTTCGAAGCCTGCTACGACGAAGCCGGCGGCCGCGCAACCACGACTCTGCACCAGGACTACTTCGGGCTGGACAGCATCGCCGAGGATCAGGACGCGGTGAGCTATCAGCGCACCTACGGCGACTGGATCAAGGTCCTGCGCAGCGCAGGTCTCGTCATCGACGACCTCATCGAGCCGCGGCCCGATCCCGGAACAGCCAACGGTTACAACCCGACCGACCCGCCTGACTGGGCACACCGCTGGCCGGCAGAAATGCTCTGGGTAACCCACAAACCGTAAGCGGCGCCGCACCGAGACGTGAAGGTATCCACTCTCCCTCCAACGGGTGCGGCTTCATCCGGATCAACGCCTCATTCGGGATGCTGCTGTCCTCCGCAAGGTGGGACAGCGCCCCGGTGATCACCCGGCCTGCGCAGGCCGATGCGGAGACCGGCCTTTCGGAATGTCATCCGCCGGTTCGACGAGATCGGGCTGACTTGCCTCGTGTCCGCAGCGAGAAGGGCATCTGCTGGGGCGGAAGGTCACTACGAGCAGCAGCCTGACTCGGCCGGTCATTGCCCCGCATGCTGTCCAGAATCGATGTGCAGCGAACTCATGCCGTAACGGACAACGCCTTTGGCCGGAGCGAGGGTACGAGGACGACCTTGCCGAGGTTGCGGCGCTGTTCGATGAGGGCGTGGGCCCGGGTGGCTTCGGCGAGGGGGATCTCCTCGTGCACGGCGGTGCGCAGGGTGCCTGTCTCGTGCAGCTGCCAGAGCTCGCGCAGCCAACGGTCGTACAGTTCGGGCTTGCCGACGGCGATGGCACGCATCTGGAAGCCGATCACCGAAGCGCCGCGGGCGAGGAGTTCGTATGCGTCCACCATGCCCCCGCCGGAGCTGAAAGCGACCAGCCGGCCGCCCGTGGCCAGGGCTCGCACGGCAGGGCCGAGCAGGTCGCCGCCGACTCCATCGAGGATCGCGTCGTACGGGGCACCCCAGTCGGCGTCCTCGTACAGAAAGACCTCGTCGGCGCCCAAGTTCCGTAGGAAGGTGGCCTTGGCAGCACTGCTGACAGCAGCCACCACGCGTCCAGCCCCGTTGGCCTTGGCGTACTGGAGAGCGAGCGTGCCCACCGCACTCGCCGCCGCCGTTACCAGGACCGACTCGCCAGGCTCCACGCGCGCAGCTTCGTAGGCGCCGCGCGCCACCATCCCGCTGCGGACCAGTGCCACCGCCTCCACGTCACTCGCGCCGTCCGGAATCCGGGAGGTCATCGCGACGTTCAGGACCGCGTAGTCGGCGTAGGCGTCGGTGAAGCACAACCCAGTGACACGGTCTCCGACGCCGAAGGCCGCGACACCCTCGCCGAGGGCGGTGATCTCCCCGGCGACTTCGCCGCCGAGCGAGATCGGCTCCCTGGCGTCCCGGACCTTGCGCACGGAGGGCAGTGTCACCCCAATGGCCTTGGTCCGGATCAGTACCTCCCCGGCTCCCGGCTCGGGTCGGTCGGCCTCTTCGGAGACCAGCGCAGTGGGCCCTCCGCTCACCTCATGGCGAATGCGCAGCAAAAGGACCTCCCTGTCCATTTTCATTGGGATACCCAACGATAGCTTGAAGTCGTAGGGAGTCCCAATGAATTTCGGGATAGGCTCACTCCATGCCCGCAGCCCTCCAGCGCATCCAGTCCCTGCCGAGCTGGCTCGTCGGCCGCGTCGCAGCGCGCGCTCGCGGCCTGGTCGCCGACGCGCTTGCCGCGGAAGGGCTGAAGCTCATGCACCACGCGGTGCTGGCCGCGACCGCCGAGTACGGGCCGGTTGCCCAGGCCGAGCTGGGCCGCCGGCTCGCCGTCGACCCCAAGGACATGGTCGGCATCCTCAACGACCTCCAACAGGCCGGACTTGTCCTGCGCACCCCGGACCCCGTCGACCGCCGCAAGAATGCCATCACGGTCACCCCCGAAGGCATGGCCGCCCTCACCCGCTGCGCGGCCCTGGCCGAAGCAGCCAACGCCGAGTTGCTGGCACCGCTCACTCCGGAGGAGCAGAACCAGCTGATGGCACTGCTGGCCCGGGTACACGAGGCGCCATAGGCATGGCCTTTGGGGGTTTGCGAGGCGATCGGCGACGAGGAACCGGCCGCACCGCGGTGCCGACCGGTCCCATGGATCTCAGACGACCACAGCGATGGTCCTCACCGTTCCGCTCCGCACACGATCGGCCGGACGACGATTCCAGCCGACCCCACGGCGCTCTCGAAAGGGGCCTGGGTACCCGGGTCCGCCGTGTGTGCCTGGGCTTCAGGATGTGTATTGCAACAGGCTCGTTGCGGTGCTCAGTTCGAGCGTTGCAGGCCGGGCAGATCGGCGCACAGCGCGGCCGGGAAAGCGGGCTCGACGCGGTGCACGTCGGCGCAGCCGGCCTTCGTGCCGCGTGCGAGAGGCACCCAGCCCGACTTCTCGGCACGGAAGAACCACCGGTCGCCGAGTCTCGCCCCACATCCCGGCGCCTCGCCCTCGGCGCAGGCCGCGCCCATGCGCGAGGACACGTCGAACACCAGCCACTTCCCATCGCAGTGCTCCTCGCCGCGGGAGGTGTGGTTCGGTACGTCGAGCGCCGCCACCGCCTGGTCGTAGGAGGCGGCGGTGCAGCCGGTGGGTGCCGGGTGGCAGCCGCGGTCACCGCACAGGCGCAGCTCGGGCAGGTCGGCGTCGTCCGCGGTGAACGTCGTGTCGTTGTCCACGACCAGTTCACGGTGGCCGAGCGCGGACGGCAGTCGCACCTTCGCGGTGCCGGGTGCGGTCGTCGAGCAGTCGGCGTGCGGGTCGCCGATAAGGGTGGAGAAGGTGACCTGCACCCACACGGTGCGCTCCGACGTGGAGGTCACGACCGCCTTCAGCTTGCGCGCACAGGTCTTGCCCTTGCCGGGTACCTCTACGTCGACGCTGAGTGCGCGCCCGCCGCCGGAGAGCCGGGCGGCGGTCGCGCGGATCGGCCCGAACGTCTGCCAGTGCGGCGTTCCCGCCGTCGAGGGCGCCCCGGCTCGCTGGGTCCCACAGGCACTGAGCAACAGCGCGGCGACGATGCTCAGCAGGACGCCGGCCAGTGATCTCGTGGCTTGCATGTGTTCCGGACCCCCCCCCATGAAAACGGTCGACCCGGGCGACTATAGAACGCCGCGTACACGTCAGGCCCGGCGCACTACACAGTCGCGAGGGGCGGCAGGCTCGGCGGGCGGCCGTGGGGCCGCTTCGGCGCGGCGAGGGCGGTTTCAGCAGACCCGGCTCGTCGAGCGCGACACGGAGGCGGGCATCGCCTGACGGCTTTCGCACGGACGCATGCGAAGAGCCAGGAACTGTTCCGGGCAAGCTACGCGGCGGCGTGATTGCCTGCCGGCCTCTTGGACGCACGCAAACCGTGGCTGATCTGGAGTCGCCGGGAGGCGCCTTTCGGCGTACGTGCAGGTCGTGGCGGTGGGCGCATCGGATATGCCGGGGCCTGTGCGGCGGATGATGGTGATGGCAAAGTGTGCCCGTGAGTTACAGCATCTTTATCCTTCGGTTCGTGGACGGTGAGGTTGTTGCTCTGGATGTCGAACGGCTCCGACAGGTGACGGAACCGTACGTGGTGGCGGGCGGTCTCGATGAGGGCTTCTCCCAGCTCCGCGCGGAGGACGGGGGTGAGGCGGACCTCTACCACGAGTCCCTGAACGAGGCGGGGATGCTGTGTGTGACGGCGACGCACTTCGCCCGCGGTGCGATGCTCGGCGTGCTTGCTCGGCTGGCAGCAGCCCTGGAGGCCTCGATCGTGCCCCAGAGCGGTGCCACCCTGGTCTTCCATGAGGGCGACCGTCTTCGTCTTCCTGCGGACGCCCAGGGGGAGGCGGTTGTCATAGCCGCCACGGCGGACGCGCTTCAGGCGGCATTCGATAGGCCGAGCGGAGGATGGGGGCGCGGGCGCGTGGGAGGAGCATGTGAATGCTCTAACTTCCCCTGCCGCCAGTGCAATTTCCTCACGCCGATCGAGGTTGGCCCTTTGGCCTCACAACACGATCTTGAAACAGTGGATAGTGCGGCTGGCGCTCGACCCGCAACAATGGCGCCGCGAGCTCAGACAGTCCGGTCGGCACAATCCAGTCCCACCGCCGACTCTCGATGAAGGCGGGCCATCCCAACGCGCCGTATGGGGCGCTGTCTTAAGCGTTGGGCCCAGATCCAGATCCATATCGTCGGCCTTCCGCGCACAGCCCGCGACGTTGACGACTGCCCCGGCCCCGGTGTCGGCGACGGGCACCGCGATCCGCTTCGGTCCTGCTGTCACAGATCGAAGCCCGCGGCGCTCCCCGGACGATGCCGAGACCGGGCCCGGAGAGGCCTCGGCTCACCGCCATACGCACTGGTGGGCCGCAAAGGGGGCAGGACCGTCGTGCATCACCCCCGTAACGAAATGATCAGCTTCCTTGTGCGGGCCGCGTCCACGCCCGTGAAGTGGAGTGATGCACTTTCCGACAGCAGACGGTCCGTTCCTCCGTCACTTGCGCATGTGGCACGCCGTGGCTGCCTCCCTCGTAGCGGTGGCGGTGGTGGCGTTCCTCGTCCTTCGGCCATCCGGCGGCGCGCGTGCCGTGCCCAACAGCCCCTGCCGGGCTGTCGATTCCGCGCGCCAGGCCACGCCCGCGACCCCCGATGTCGACGGGGACGGCTTCGTCGATCTGGTGCACGAGGTCTCCGAGACGGAGAACTTCGACCTGTTCGTCGTGCCCGGCTCCGAGCACGGCCCTGACCCCGACCGCACGACCGTCTTCGCCCACGACGACCTCGGTGTGCCGCACGACGTTCAGACGGGCGACGACCCGTTGCAGCCCACGGTCGCCGACCTGGATGAGGACGGCCACGCCGACCTCGTCGTGAGCGGCGCCGCCCAGGTCCTGTGGGGAGGTCCCAAGGGCCCGCGGGTCGGCGGAGCGCACGGGCGTGTGCCGCTGCCGGGCACCGGCTACCACACCGCGCCTGTCGCAGGCGACTTCGACGGGGACGGCCACATCGACCTCGCGGTGTTCAGAGACTCGAACGAGGCTCATGAACTGGTTGTCCTCAAGGGACCGTTCAAGCGCTCCGGCGCCCCGGTCAGGACCGTGGACATCCCCAGCCCGGTCGACGAGGGTGCGTCACCTGTACTGGTCGCCGGGGACGCGAACGACGACCGTGCCACCGATCTCGCGCTCTACGGCTCTCCGTGGGATCCGCCCCTGCTGTTCACCGGGGGCGCCCGTACCGCCGGCGGCCTGAGCACGGAACCCGAGCGGCTGCCGGAGGGCGAGAACATCGTCTTCGGCGACTTCGACGGCGACGGGCGCCAGGACATCGCCATCGGCCGGAGCTTCGTCGACAGCTACGACGAGGTCGAGACACCCCATCGGCGCGGCCAGGTCAGCGTCCGCTACGGGAAGGAGCCGGGGAAATGGGTCACCATGGACGGCGGCGACTTCAAGGAGGGCTTCGGCGCCGGGCTCGCTGTCGGGGACTTCAACGGCGATGGTTGCGACGACCTGGCCGTACAGCTCACGAAGAAGAAGGAGGCGGGGGACGCGCGGATCGAGGTGCTGCGGGGCGGCTCCGAGCACGGGCTCGGATCGAAGCCCTGGCACTCCACAAAGCGGTCCGTGCCGGGTGACGACGGCCCCGATGGTGGCATGCTCTTCGCCGTCCATGACTGGGACGGCGACGGCCGCGCAGAACTGACTCTGCTCGGCGGGAACAGATGGTGGATCACCGACGGCACGGGCCGCGAGGAGGCATCCTTCCCGGTCGCCCCCAGCGAAGATGAAGGCTCTTAGGCAGGATCATGCTTGCTGCCCCGGGCTCGTCCTCCTGGGCCTCGAAGACACCGGTGTACCGCCACTGCCGAGACCGGTAGTGCACGGTGGACCAGGCGCCACACCGGCTCGGCCTGCGAAGTCCCGCCGGGAGCCGGTTCGGCCGCGCCGGAACCGGCTCCCGATCCGAGCACGTCGCGGTTCAGGATCCGCTCACCTCGGCCGAGAACCAGTCCACGCTCATCCCCGCACCGGAGGTGATATCGGCCGAGGGGGATGTGCAGCCGCAGACCTTGTCCGGATACGAACCGCCGATCGCCACGTCGAAGATGGCGAAGAACCCGTGGTCGACGGCGGCCTTCCAGGTTGCGTCGGAGACCTCGTTCTGGTTCACCGCGAACGTCTGCACACCGTCCAGGTAGAACCGCAACTGCTCGGCCGCCGTGTTCCGGCGGTCGACGATCACCGAGTACGTGTGGTAGCCGGACTGGCAGCCGTCGCAGGCCTGCAGTCCGCTGCTGATCCCGTCGGGATCGTGGCACTCGCCGGCCCACTGGCCGCAGTGGAAGGTGGTGGAGTGCTGGCTGAGTGCGTTGACGTCCTCCATGATGTCCAGCTCGCCGATGCTGGGCCAGTTGGTGGCGCCGGTCGGCCGGGCGTCGGCGCCCATGGCCCAGAAGGCCGGCCAGTAGCCGAGCCCGCTCGCCGGGTCGGGCTGCTTCAGGGAGGCGCTGAGCTGCATCTGTCCGCCCGCCGGCGCGGCGAAGTCGGTGCGCTGGGTTTCCACCCGGCCGGATGTCCAGTGCCCGGAGGCGTCCCGTATGGGCTTGATCACCATGTGGCCCGAGCCGTCCTGGTAGACGTTCTCGGTCGAGTCCGTGGAGGTTTCGATCTCGCCGGTGCCCCAGTTGGCGGCGCCGCCGGGGTAGCTGGTGCCGATGTCGTAGAGCCAGTCGGTCCTGTTGAGTCCTGTTCCGCTCGCGCCGTCGAAGTCGTCCCTGAACATGGTGGTCCAGTCGGCGTCGGCCGCACCGGCGCTCGCGGCCGGTTCTGCGGCCGCGGCGGTACCGGAGAGCCCGGCGGGGCCCGCCGGGCCCATGAGACCGGCCAGTGGCAGGCAGAGTGCGAGCGCGGCGAGCGTGACCGGCAGACGTCGACGGGTGCGATGTCCGGGGCCGGGGGTGGGGCCTGGCGATTCACTGAAGACAGCGATCCTGTACATGGGGGCTGCTTTCGTGGGGGGTGGGGGGAGGGGCGAGAGCGTCTGCAGCCGCGTTCCGAACCCGGTTGAGAGCGCTCTCAAGAACCTTGTGCACGACTGTCCGGCACGGTGACTGACCCCGTCAAGGTGGTTGCCGTGTTTACTTCCTGTAGGCAACTGCCTTTAGGGTGAAGGCAGTTGGTGCGCGAGATTCAACTGTCCATGCTGCAAAGGCTGTATGCGGCGAAGTGTGTTCAAGCGATGGTGGATTCGCGGGCTGGTTCGATGAGCATCTGAAGCCGTCCCGTCAGGAGTTGCCGGCGGTGGTGCGGCGACGGCCGTCCACCGTGGACGAGGCGGCGCGTGGACCAGGCGCCAGACCGCCTGGATCACCCCGGCCGGTCGCTGACAGGGAAGGGGTGGCCCGACCGCCATATGGCCGGGCCACCGCTTGGGGCATGCGCTGTCAGACGGGCTGTGCGGCGGGTGCCGGGGCAGGGGCCTGGCGAGCGCTACTCGTCTCGCGGAGGGTCAACAGGCCCGTAGTCGCGATCAGTGCAGAGGTCAGGCCGTGGATGCCGAACGCCGCCGAGTACGAGCCGTGGTGGGCCAAGACGTTGATCATGTCACCGAACGGGGCGACGGCCTCCATCAGCAGGACCCAGCCCAGGGCGCGGCGGTGGCCCGTCGCCAGCAGGATGCCGAGGACCAGACCCATGGCCAGTTCGCGGGTGCCCTTCATGATGAGGAAGCCGCCGCCATCGCCGGCGGGCCAGCTCGGCAGGCCGACGCCGGGGGTGGACGCCTCCGGGGCCAGGATGAAGGACAGTCCGAGGTAGACGACGAACAGGGTGCAGGCCGCGGCCAGGACGGTGGTGACGTTCTTCAGCGACATGATGCTTCTCCTTCGATGTTCAGACTGGAGTGGAAGGGTTCATAGGCAGGCGTAGCTGGGCCGCCGATGGCGAGCCATGACGTGGGCCGGTGCCGGAGGTGCGGACGGTGTCGCCCTGGCCGGGGCATCTTCGACCGTGCTGGTCTGCCGGTTCGTCGATGCCGCTGCGGGCTTGCCGGGCGTCTGGCCGACCGGGCGGCCGGCTCCTGGCCGTGACCGTCAGCGGTGTCCGTACCCCGCAGATCGGAAGTGCTGCGAAGTGCTGCGCTGCGACAGAGGGTCAGGCAGTGACATGGCTGTCCGCGCATCGCGGCCTCGCCGGCGACTGTGAACACGATTCCGCAATCACCGGCGAAGGCGTGATCCGCGGGACGCCGTCCGGCTTATGCCCCGGCGCCGCCCGTGGTGAGAATCTCCATGAGATGTCCGTCAAGGTCGTGGAGGTACGTGCCCCTGCGGCCTTCGACGCGCTTGCTGCGATAGATCTCCCCAGCCTCTTGGCATGCAGGATCGCCGTAGTGGGCGATCCCGGCTTGCTGGATGCGGACCAGGGCGGCATCGAACTCCTGCTGGTTGAGCCCGAATGCGTAGTGGTGGGGTTCGAAGTCGTCCGACCGGTCGTAGTCCAGGCTGACCTGGTTGGCCAATCTGACTGGAGTGAAATGCGCCGCCGGCGGTTCGACACTCAGGCCGAGGACTTCGGCCAGGAACTGCGCCGAGGCCTGTGGGTCACGGGAGGGGACGATGGTGTGATTCAGCTCCACAGCCACAGAGGCTCCTTGTCGGGACCCCGTTACGCGTAACGGGTTTCGCGTAACGGGGTTACGCGTCATGGGTTGCTCGGCCGACTTGGTGACCCGGCATTGTGCGGATGCGTGAACGGCTGAGGGAGGGCGCGGTTTCTCCGGTTGCGTTCGTCCGGTTGCGGCTGCCGTGTCACGCGTCGATCTGCTCGAAGATGTGCGGGTACGACACGATGTCGTCGGGGAACTCGGCCGCCATGCGCTGGAACTCCGGGCTGCCGAGCGCCGTGGCGAGCGCCGCGGTCGACTCCCAGACCGCGACGTTCATCAGAAGCCGGCTGCCCGCCGTTCCCTTGTGCATCTGCAGGGAGACGAATCCGGGCTGAGCCCTCATGAATGCGGCCTGCCTCCGGAAGAGGTCCAGGAATGCCTCGGTCCTCTCCTCCGGGACGAGGAAGGTGTTGGCCAGGACGATGGGCCCGGTCTCCTTCTGGAACTGCGCGAACATCGGTGTGATCGGGTCCAGACTCTGCAGCTTGGTCATTTTTGCTACTTCCTCTCGCTGTCGGTTGTCCCACGGCACTGCGGGCGGCCATCGCCGTACTGGACCCGGCGCCGCCTATTACTGCTCGGCGCCGGTGGTACGAGGCGGATCTGACGGGCACTCAACGGGCGTCGCCGATGTCGGCCGCCAACGACCGCAAATTTGCCAACGTCCGTTTGCCAACTGGTGTTGGTCAACCTGTGTTGGCAAACGTAGAGCCCTGAATCTGGACTGTCAACACGTGTTGGCCTATGCTTGTTGGCATGACCGGCACCACGGAGAACCAGCAGGCCGCGCGGCGTTCCGACGTAACCCGCGCAACGATCCTCGACGCGGCCCGCGAGCGATTCGCGGCGGACGGCTACGAGAAGGCGACCATCCGGGCCATCGCGCACGACGCCAAGATCGACCCGTCGATGGTGATGCGCTACTACGGCAACAAGGCGGGCCTGTTCGCGGCGGCCGTCGCGATCGATCCCGGATTGCCGGGTCTGCCCCTCGAACCGCGGGAGGAGATCGGCAGTACGCTGGTGCGCCACTTCCTCACCCTGTGGGAGGGGAACGGGGAGCTCACCGCACTGATGCGGGTCGGTGCCACCGACCCGGCCGCCGCCGATCGCATGCAGAGCGTGCTGCGCGAGCAGCTGATCCCACTGGCTCGCAGGCTGGGCCATGAACCGGAGCAGGCGCAGGCTCGGGCGGCGCTGTGCGTCTCGACCGTGCTGGGGCTCGCGCTGACGCGCTACGTGTTGCAGTTCCCGGCGAGTATGGCGCTGGGCCGTGAGGAGATCGTGGACTGGCTCGGCCCCACGATCCAGCGGTACCTCACTGCTCCCACCCCCTGAAGAGTGCGTTGAGGTGCCCATTGCGACCTCGGGCGCGGCGGATGCCCGCATGGGGAGTGCTTGATGCCGTCCGCAACGACGCCCTGCCTGGCCCCCACCCCTTGTCGCTGGTTCGAGGCTCATCGCGGCAGGTGGGGGTCAGGTGGGGGTTGCCGGGTTTCGAGGTGGCCTGCATGGATGCCCGCGCTCGGCTGCGCTTCCGTCCGGGCGCGGCGGGCTGTACGCCAAAGGGCAAGCTATGCGTCGTCGTTGCCGTCACGCAGGGAACGGGTCATGCTCTGCAGGATTCGGAACGCGCCTGACTGCTCGGTCTCGGTGAGGCCGGCCAGCATTCTCAGCTCGACGGACCGGACCGCCGCGGTCGCCTTCTCCAGGCTCCGTCGGCCGCTGGGTGTGAGCCGGGCGGGAAGAACCTTGCCGACGGCCGCTTCGGCGGGCCTGATCACGTAGCCGTCGCGCTCCAGGGTCTGGAGCAGTACGTTCATCGACTGCCGGGTCACGAACGCGCCACGCGCGAGCTCGGAGTTCGACAGGCCCGGTCGCTGAGCGAGCAGCTCCAGGCAGGAGTAGTGCGTCACGCTCATGCCCAGCGGCCGTAGCACCTCTTCCATGGCTGCGCGCAGGGCACTCGAAGCCTCTTTCAGCAGGTAGCCCAGCGATTTGTCCAGATCGACACCGACACCCTTTTGACTCATGTCAGAAGTCTGACATACATTGATGTATGTCAGGAATCTGACATGGACTCGAGGGAGCATCATCATGCCCGCCACCGGACCCGACTTCATCTCGCTCCAGGTACGCGACCTCGACGCGTCGCAGGCGTTCTACGAGCAGTACCTCGGCCTCGTCCGCTCACAGGCCGGACCGCCGCACGCCGTCGTCTTCGAGACGAAGCCGATCGCGTTCGCGCTCCGCGACGTCCTTCCCGGCACCGATCTCACATCCGTTGCCCAGCCCGGAATCGGCGCCGCGATCTGGCTCCGTGCCACAGACGTCCAGGCCATCCACGATGTTCTCGTCTCCGACGGCCGCACCATCGTCTCCGCACCGATCGACGGCCCCTTCGGCCGGACATTCACCTTCGCCGACCCGGACGGCTACCACATCACCCTCCACGACCGCGCCTGATACGCCCGTTCGCCACCGGACGATCACGGGTCTCGGCGACCAGGGCTGGGCCCGAGACGGGAGAATCCGGGCGCAGCGTGCTGCACTGTCTGGCGCACGTCCCGCTGGGCCGACGGCCACGAGCCTGCTCGTTCCGCATCCGCCCGTACCGCCGGTTCCGCCGGTCCGCTGTTGAGGCTGCGGGTGGGTCTGGCGTCAAGGCGCGACCGACCGTGGCTGCCGTGCCGAGGGCGGAACTGACGCCCCAGCGGTGGTCTGAGCGCTGAAGAGCGTGGCCATCGACCGAGTGCCGATCGCCCGGACCTGCGCCGGGCGTGGGGTTTCCAGGCCGACCGCCCGCAAAGCCGTCCTGGCGACCGGTCAGCAACTGCTTGTCGCCGTCGCCGTCGCCGTCGCGACTCGCTTCGAGTGCTCCGGGAGCCAGCACTGCACATCGAGGGCGCCTGTCCTGCGGCGTCTCCCGCTGATGTGGCGTTCGCCGGGCAGACGTGGACCACCGGGTCTGCCGTCGAGCCGATGCGCACCGCCTGACACAGGCAGGGCTGAAGGTCACGGCAGGAGCTCGGCGTGTCCGGTGTGGCCAGCAGGCCCGTCCCATGCGGACGCGGCCCAGGCGTACAGTCGGCGGGCTGCCTCAGCCCGCGCCGGACCGGGTTGTGTACGGTACCCCATTCCGATCTTTGTGCCGGCCAGGTGAGGCTATGACCACTACACAGAACTCCCCGGAACTACCCCAGGCTCTTCCTGAGGCTCGCACGAGAGCCTCGGCCGAGGAGCGCATCACACGGATAAGACGAAGGCTGGAGCGGCTGATAGGCATCGCGGCCACCGAAGGCAATGCCCTGGTGCCCTTGCGGAACGGGGACGAGATCTTCGCGGCGATGCTGGACGGCATCCGATCAGCCCAGCACACGGTTGACATGATGACGTTCGTCTACTGGAAGGGCGACATCGCCCGCCAGTTCGCCCAGACGCTTGCCGAACGCGCCCGTGCGGGCGTACGGGTGCGCCTGCTGCTGGACGGCTTCGGCAGCCGGCTCATCGAGGCCGAGCAGCTTGAGGCGATGGAACAGGCCGGCGTGCAGGTGGCATGGTTCCGCAAGCCGCTGTACCTGTCGCCGTTGAAGCAGAACCACCGTTGTCACCGCAAGGTCCTGGTCGTGGATGAAGGGACGGCCTTTACCGGCGGTGTCGGGATCGCGGAGGAGTGGTGCGGCAACGCGCGCAACGAGCACGAGTGGCGCGACACCCACGTCCAGGTCCGGGGCCCGGCCGTGGACGGGATCGCCGCCGCGTTCGCCCAGAACTGGGCCGAGTGCCACGACGACCTCTTCGACGACCACGATCGCTTCATCGAGCACAGCCCGCAGGGCAACTCGATCGTTCAGGTGGTGCGCGGCTCAGCCAGCTTCGGCTGGCAGGACATGCAGACTCTGATGCGCGTCATGCTGGAATCGGCCGAGGAACGCTTCCGGCTGTGCACCGCCTATTTCGCACCCGACACCTACTTCATAGAGCTCCTCTGCGCGGCCGCCCGGCGCGGCGTCGAGGTGGAGATCCTGCTGCCCGGCCCGCACACCGACAAGCGGGTCTGCCAGCTGGCGGGTCAGCACTTCTACGAGGACCTCACCGCCTGCGGGGTCAAGATCTTCCAGTACCAGCCGACGATGATGCACGCCAAGGTGATCACCGTCGATCACGTTGCCGCACTGATCGGATCGACGAACTTCAACCGGCGCTCTCTCGACCACGACGAAGAGGTCATGCTCGCCGTCCTGGACCAGGAGTTCACCGCGACGCTGGACGGGCACTTCGATGAGGACGTGGCCCTGAGCGAACAGATCAGCCGCGGCCGATGGAAGAAACGCTCGTTGGCACAACGTGCCCGCGAGGTGGCCGTTCTGCCCATCCGCCGGTACTTGTGACCACCTCGGGCGGCCGCCACAGGGCAGTCCCCGGTACCGGATGACCGTCGGCCTGAGGCTCAGTCAGCGACGCTTGACGAGTTGCCGGGGCGGGGTCCGCGAGCCGATCTCCGGCGGTATCCGAGTGCCGCGACAGCCGCGGTGAGCGGAGCGTCGCTGTCGGGGGAGACCGCACCGGTGCCCGTCGACGAAGGGGCGGTCCCGGCCCGAGACGCGTGCGGTTCATCGTCTCGGAGGCCGGTGACCGTCGGCAGAGAGGGGTCCGGGCGGCGACCTGCGTTCCGGCCGACGCCTGTCCGACCTCTAATCGGCGGTCACCGTGGCGCTCGTTCGGCAGCCCGGCCGCCTCTGCGAACGGGACCCTTGGCGTGCTCCGACGAGACCGGCCCCGTCGCGGCTGTGTGGTGGATCGCGGTCCCGGCCCGCGAGGCAGGGCAGCAATGATGTGGTCGCGACGAGGGAGGATCGCGTCGGCCAGGTCGACCCGCCAACTCGCCTTGCCTTCAGGCCGCTGTGGGGCGTCGGACTGCCGCTCAGTGGAAGCCACAAGCAGCACAAGGTTGAGGGGCCGGTTCGTGAGTTGTTGTGCATCTCCGGCCGGACCCGCGCAGCTCGTCGGACGGATGGCAGACTGAACAGATGATCGACGATCTTCCTGCCGGCCTGACGGCTCGACATCTCGCCAACGAAGACCATCTCCGGGTGCTCACCGTACTGGACACTTGGTGGGGTGGCCTGAAGGGGAAGGCAGGTTCGGCCGAACGGGCGCTGCTTCTGCCCCGGCTGTACTTCCAGCATTTCACCACCACCAGTTTTCTCGTCGAGCACGACACTGGCGAGATAGCCGCCTTCCTGGTCGGCTTCCTGTCGCCGGCACAGCCCGACACCGCTTACGTGCACTTCGTCGGTGTCGACCCCGTACTGCATGGTCAGGGCATCGGGAGCACCCTCTACCGGGCATTCTTCACACTCGCTCAGTCCCACGGGCGCCGCTACGTGCACTGCATCACCAGCCCGGAGAACGTCGCGTCGCGGGCATTTCACGCGCGGCTCGGTTTCGCGGCCTCAGCCGTGCAGCCGGACTACGACGGTCCGGGACTTGATCGGGTGGCGTTCACCATCGACCTTTCCGCGCATCCGGTGCCCATCGCCTAGTGGGACCACGCTTTGGTTCTGCGCCCCCTGTGCGCTTCCTCCTGCGCCTGCCGCCCCTTCTTGCCAAGTGAATGCCGATGAGCTACCGGCGATCATGATCACGTGGCATCCCAAGCCGCTCGCAGCAGGCTGAGCTGCGCCTCGCTGAGAAGCGGGTCGAATCCCGCGCTCCGTCCCCTCCGTCCGGCGGCCGGCCGGCGTTGCGGCGGGGGGCAGGGATGTCGTCGCAGGTCAGACGTTCATGCAGGTCAGGTTGGGTGGCGTAACTTCGGCGAAACCTTGGGTTGGGTACGGTCGCTCCGTCTTGGAAGGAGGCGGAGCATGACCGATGCCCGGTCGAGCAGTACAGACGAGGCCAACGGCAGGGCGGTGCGTGCGCGCCGTGTCGCCGATGTCCTGCGCCAGCGGATCGTCGAAGGCGACTACGAGAGCGGCACACTGCCGGACGAGCGCGTGCTGGGCCGCAGCCTCGGCGCCACGCGCAACGTCGTGCGCGCGGCACTGGACCTGTTGCGCGACGAGGGTCTGGTGACGCGGCGACGCGGCATCGGCACGCTTGTCACCGCACGCAAGGCAGGGCACGGACTCGGCCGCCTCACCGGTCTCGCCGAGGAACTCACCCCGTACGGGACTGTGACCAACGAGGTGCGCGAGGCCCGCCTGGTCCAGCACGCACCTCCGGCCGTTGCCGAACGGCTGATGCTTCCCGACGGCTCCGCTGCTGTGTACATCGAGCGGCTGCGCCACCTCGACGGTTCCCCTCTCTCGCTCGACTCGACCTGGCTCGCGCCGGACATCGGCGGCCCGCTGCTGGGACTCGACCTGGCGTGGCGCGACCTGTTCGCGCTCATCGAGGAGAACAGCGGCGTGCGCCTCGGCAGTGCCGAGATCACCGTTCACGCCGTCACCGCCGAACCGGACACCGCCCAACTGCTCGGTATCCCGAACGGATCCGCTCTCTTCGCCATCGACCGTCTCACCCGCCTCGCGGACGGCCGTCCCGTCGACCTCGAGTCGCTGCGAGTGCGCGGCGACCGGTTCGCCCTGCATACCGTGCTCGAGCGGGCATGACCATGGACGTTCTGCACCTCGTGGTCCTTGCCGCGGCCGGACTGCTCGGCGGCATCGGGATCACCGCACTCGGACCCGGGGGAGTGCTGCCCACCATCGGCCTCTTCCTCTTCTCCGGCCTTACGCCCGCCGGGGTGGCCGGCACCGCCATCGTCACGCATGTCGCCACGGGCCTGCTGGGCACGGCCGCGTACGACCGCTCCGGCCAGCTGCGCGAGGCGGATACCCGACGCTGCGCGGCGATCCTGGCATGGATCGCGCTGGTCGGCGCACCACTGGGCGTCCTGCTCAACACGCGTGTCCCGAGCCGCGGGTTCGGGATCCTGCTGGCCTCCGCGGTGGCAGTGAGCGGGATTCTCGTGTGGGTGCGCGATGCGCGGGAACGGCGCGGCGACGCATCGGCGCCAGGCCGGGTGCCGGCCGTACGCGTGGCGGTGGTTGGCCTGGTGGTGTCCGTCGCGGCAGGCCTGTTCGGGCTGGGCGGCCCGATGCTGTCCGTTCCCCTCCTCGTCGTGTCCGGCATGCCGGTCCTTGCGGCGCTTGCCGCGGCCCAGGCACAGTCGATCGTGATCGCGAGCGTCGGCACAGTGGCCTACGTGGCTCACGGGTCTGTGGACTGGGCCTTGGCGGCCGTGGTCGGCGTACCGGAACTGGCAGGGGTACTCATCGGCTGGCGGATCGCCCATGCCGTGCCGGCCGAGCGGCTCAAGTACGCCTTGGTAGCCAGCCTGCTGGTGCTCGGTTCCTACCTCGCCTGGCACGCCTGACCCCACGAGCACAGCCGGGGCCGGCGGCAGCATGTGGCAAGAGCGGGCACCGAGTGGGAGAGCCGATCCGAAGCGCATCGACGGGCCCTACCCTGACCCGGTACCGATGAGTGGCCGTCCTAGAGTGGCTCGATGACTGACGATGCCCTGCAACTGCGTCCAGTGGCCGAGGACGATCTGCCGGTGCTTGAGCGGTTCCTGACAGAACCGCAGGCGACCGGGCCCTTTCAGTGGCTGGGCTGGTCAGATCCGGGGCGCTGGCGGCGGCGCTGGGCGTAAGACGGCCTGCTGAGCGATGAAGGCGGTCAGCTGATGGTGGTGACCAGCGCCGACCGGCTCGGCTTCGTGGCATGGCGGAAGGTCACGGCATCGAGGAGCTCGTACTGCTGGAACATCGGAGCCCAGTTGCTGCCGGAAGCCCGTGGCCGAGGTCTCGGCACCCAGGCTCAACGGCTGCTGACGCGGTACCTGTTCGCGTACACGCCGGTGTTCAGGCTCGAGGCGGACACGGAGACGGGAAACATTGCTGAGCAGCGCGCGCTCGAAAAGACGGGCTTCATTCGCGAGGGCGTGCTGCGCAGCTTCGTGTTCCGGGACGGGCAGTGGCGGGACGTGGTGCGCTACAGCCTGCTCCGCGACGAGGTGGCGTGAGACAAGAGACCTGCTTGGTGACAACTCCGGTGCCCGGCCGCTCCACGAGCGTGCCACTGGCTGACCGCTTCTGAGGACACGGCCATCCGCATTGACCAACCCGTCGATCTCTTTCGTCCGAGGACGGTCGCACCCTCCCCATCACCTCATCGCACGGCTGGTCCACGCAGGCCTGGAGCCGTCCGCGAAATCAAGGGGAGCAATGCTCAGGACTTGTGGATCGGCTCCTCTGGAGGACGCACGAAGGGCGTACCTTCCCGAGTGAGTGATCGTCAAGTCATCGAGTAGGCCCGCGCTGCGAACGCGGGTCGGGAAGGCACGCCCGTGCTCAGCGTAGTCAACGAAGACGGCACCACCGAGGCCGGTTCCCTGATTGACGAGATCGTCCGGGAGGGCGCGAGGCGGATGCTAGCCGCCGCACTGGAGGCGGAAGTTGACCAGTACATAGCCGAGCTCGCCGGGCAGCGGGATGAGGCCGGTCGCCGACTGGTGGTCCGTAACGGCCGGCACCGTCCCCGAACGGTGACCACGGCCGCCGGGCCCGTCGAGGTCGCGGCCCCGCGTGTGAACGACAAGCGCGTCGACGAGGCCACCGGTGAGCGCAAGCGGTTCTCCTCGAAGATCCTCCCGCCGTGGTGTCGAAAGTCCCCGAAGATCAGCGAGGTCCTGCCGCTGCTCTACCTCCACGGCCTGTCCTCCGGCGACTTCGTGCCCGCAATGGAACAGTTCCTGGGTTCTTCGGCCGGCCTGTCGCCAGCCACCGTGACGCGGCTGACGAAGCAGTGGACCGCTGACCACGCCGAGTTCCAGCGCCGTGACCTGGCCGAATCCGACTACGTCTATGTCTGGGCCGACGGCGTCCACCCAAAGGTCCGCCTGTCCGAGACGCACTCCTGCCTCCTGGTCCTGATGGGCGTCCGCGTCGACGGCACCAAGGAACTGATCGCGATCGCCGAGGGGTTGCGCGAGTCCACCGAGTCCTGGGCCGACCTGCTGCGGGACTGCCGCCGACGCGGCATGCGCGACCCGATGCTCATGGTCGGTGACGGCGCGATGGGCCTGTGGCGGGCACTGGCGGAGGTGTTTCCGCAGGCCAGGCACCAGAGGTGTTGGGTTCACAAGACCCGCAATGTCATGAACGCGTTGCCGAGGTCCGCGCAGCCCGGCGCGAAGAAGGCTCTCCAGGAGATCTACAACGCTGAGGACCGCACGCACGCGGACAAGGCGGTCAAGGCGTTCGACAAGACGTACGGGGCAAAGTGGCCCAAGGCCGTCAAGAAGATCACCGGCGAGGTCGACGAGCTGCTGGCGTTCTACGACTTCCCCGCGGAGCATTGGGTCCATCTGCGCACGACAAATCCGATTGAATCGACTTTCAGCACGGTCAAGCTTCGAACCAAGGTCACCCGCGGGGCCGGCAGCCCGGCCGCTGCCCTCGCGATGGTCTTCAAGCTCGTCGAGTCCGCCCAGGCCCGATGGCGCGCGGTCAACGCGCCTCACCTGGTCTCCCTGGTCCGTGTCGGAGCCCGCTTCGAGAAGGGAGTCCTCGTCGAGCGCGAGGAAGTCTCAGCAGCCTGAGCTACTTCATGATCAGAGGACTTGACACCTGCACGTTCATGGCTGGCCTCATACGGATGGTCGACCGCGCCCGAGCAGTCCGCTCACCTCGCGGGCGAGGGCGACCGAGGCATCGATCTCGACTTTGCGGATCGATACGCTCTCTACGAGGAAGCCGAACGGCATGCCGAGCCTGCGGCAGAAGGCGACCAGGTCACGGGCGTTGGCCAAGCAGTGCTCGTACGACTCGGCCAGGGTGTCATCGGCGTGGAGCAGCGAGTTCTCAATCCAGCGTGGCACGTCGACTCCGAGCCATTTGAGGAACGTCAGCGTCTTCACCGAGCCGCATACCGAGAGCGTGAACACGACGGGCTTGGGTGTGAGCCGCCGCTCGCGGCAGGCGTAGTAGTAGTCGGAGACCATGCTCTTCACCGCGTTGGCGTTGTAGACGACCTGCGAGATGAAGTACGCGCATCCCGCCTCCTGCTTGGCGAGCAGCCGCAGATGCTCGTCGGGCCGCTCGGTAATGGCGACGCCGCCGAGCAGTAGCTCCGGGCGGACGTCACGGCGCAGGGCCTGCGCCTCGGACAGGCGGGTCCGCACCGTCTTGTCTTTCGAGGCCGCACCGACGAAGACGCTGAGCACTCGGTCCGTGTCGGCCATCTGCAGCCAAGTCCGCAGCTCCGCCTCGGGGTACTTGCCGACGCATCGGTAGATAACCGCAGGGCGGTTCCAGTCGCCGAGGTATTCCGCGTGGTAGGCGGCGGGGTCCATGGTGGGCAGGTACGGAAACGGCCGCTCCGCAGGATTGCGGTCGCTCTCGTCGTCGATGTCGTAGAGCGCCAGACCGTCCAGGTCGAGGAAGTCCAACCGTGCCAACGTGGCCGCGGTGATCTCCCGTATCCGCTCGGGAGCGGTGCTCAGACGCGGCGGCGTGATCCCGAACAGCAGGATGCCGCTCTCGGCGTCGGCGTTGGTCACCAGCGTCCGGAGAGCCGTGCTGTCTCTGTGGTCGATCATGTCGCGGAAGCTACCAGCTCATTTACCAGGCAGCAGGCGAACGCCGCTCTGTGAGACCGGATTCGACCGCTCTTGCCCGAGGGAACCAAAACAAGGCTCCGATGGAACGACCGCGTTGATCAGATCCACAGGATTTGACAATAACTCAATCAAGGGACAAGCGCCCGCCACCGTCATAGCGTGGGCCGAGTGCAGTCGCCGGTAAGGGATATGGCCGTCCCGCCAACCACCCAACCCGCTGAACACGCTGACAAACGTCAACCGGGGTCAGCACACTGAGCGCATGCGATATGGGAATCGGTCCGAGCGAGCCAAGCTCAGGGCCGTGAAGGCGCTCATCTCGCTGGCCATCCTCATAGTCTCACCGGTGCTGCTGATATCAGGAGCGCCGATCAACCGCTGCTACCGCCGCTACATGTACCGCGATGGCGCCCCGCACATCCTCGACAAGCAGCGGGGGTTCGTCAGCGCCCAATACTTCGTCCTCACCCACCCCCTGTTCAACTGGCTCTGCTGGCCCTCGGAGGCACTGACACGCCTCATCGGCCGCCCAGGCTGAACGACGGATGAGCATCTGTTCGAGATCACTCGCAGAGGCGCCCCCGACCATCAAAGGCATGGGAAGGCTGCTCTATGTCGCGGAGCGGGCCTTCGCGCAGCTCCACCACTCCCCAAGACGCGCCGCCTGGACGGCACTGCCGCATCCGATGAGGCGCTGTCCGCTCCGGTGGGTCCCGACTCGATGGTCATCTTCGGTCAATCCGGCATGTCGGTGACGCTCACGAAGGGGACGTGCCGCCCTCACCAGCCGCGGTGGCGCTCTGGACGCAGCCGCGGAGCAGCGCGCGGCGCTGGTCATGTACGGCATCGGGTTCCTGGCTGCTGGCCGCATATACGTTGCTGACCGGTGACCAGGCCATGGACATGGCGATGACCATAGCCATGATGTCGAAAGGGTCACCCGCGCGGATCCGCCCGGCGGCCTGGGCCGCGGCGATGGCCGCGAGCTTGCGGTCGTCGTAGTGCTGGTGGGTCTCGACGAGGTGCCCGGCAGGCCGGCGCTCCAGCCGTGTCCAGGTCGCAAGCCGAATGAGGTCGGGGCGGCGCAGGTACTCGTCGTAGAGACGAACGGCCCATTCCGCGAGATCGTCGGCGTCGATCGGCACGACGTTGGTGATGCGCTCCAGCGAACTGAGGAAGATCGCGTCGAAGAGCCGCTCCTTGTCGCCGAAGTAGGCATAGAGCTGTGCCTTGTTGGTGCGCGCTGCCTTCACGACGCGTTCGATGCGTGCCCCGGCGATGCCGTGCTGCGCGAACTCTTCGGTGGCGGCGTCCAGGATGCGCTGATACGTCGCGGCGCCTCGCGAGGTCTGGGGCTGTTCCGGCATGCCGACAGCCTACCAAACAGAACAGTTGGTTTGCTTTGGTGGGCGGCCGGGTCTAGTCTTTGGCAGACCGAACAGTCTGTTTAAGGAGTCACCATGCGAACGACCACCGGATGGCAGGCGGCCGGACCGACTGCGCTGCGGCGCACGTCACTGGAGCGCCGTGACCTGCGCCCGGATGACATCGCGGTGCAGGTCGACTACTGCGGCGTGTGCCACAGCGACCTGCATGCCCTGCAGGCGTACGACCAGCAAGCGGGATCGCCCCTGGTGCCTGGTCACGAATTCAGCGGTGTGGTGACCGCGACCGGCCCCGACGTGACCACCTTCTCGATCGGCGACCGCGTCGCGGTGGGCAACATCGTCGACTCCTGCGGCGAGTGCGCCATGTGCGAAGCCGGACAGGAGAATTTCTGCCACTCCTTCCCGACGCTGACCTACGGCGGCGCTGACCGGCAGGACGGGGCGACCACCCTGGGTGGCTACTCCCGCGAGTACGTCGTGCGCGATGCCTTCGCCTACCCGCTCCCTGCCGGACTTGACCCGGCTGGGGCGGCCCCGCTGATGTGCGCCGGCGTCACTGTGTGGGAACCCCTGCACTCCCTCGGCGTCGGCCCCGGCAGTCGCGTCGCTGTGGCCGGGCTGGGCGGGCTTGGCCACCTCGCAGTCAAGATGGCCGTGGCACTCGGCGCCACCACGACTGTCATCAGCCGATCCCAGGACAAGCGTGACGACGCCCGCAAGCTCGGCGCTCACGACCTCATCGACTCCACCGACGCCCGGCTCATGGCCTCGGCACGCGACACCTTCGACGTCGTCATCGATACCATCTCCGCCCCTCACGACCTCGCGCCGTACCTCAAGCTGGTGGCGATGGACGGCGCCCTCAGCCTCCTCGGGTACCTGGGCCCCGTCACCGTCGAGGCCATGGACCTGCTCATCGGCCGCAAGAAGCTCAGTTCCGCGGGCAGCGGAGGCCGCCCGGCGACAGCAGAGATGCTCCAGTTCTGCGCCGACAACGGCATTGCCGCCGACATCGAAGTACTCCCGTCGTCACAGGTGGACACGGCACTCGACCGCCTCCGGCGAAACGATGTCCGCTACCGCTTCGTGCTCGACATGTCCGACCTTGACTGAAGGGACAGTTGGCCGGGCCATGGCACGCAGACCGGGCAACGGCGTGCACACGGCCCGGCACTGATTCTGCTGCCGGTGCTCCCGGTCCCGATCCTGGGCTCGCGGACTTCGCGGTCCGCGCCACGCAGTTGGCGCCGCGCAAGGTGCTCCCGCGTCGCTGACGCCGTTGGGGGCACACCTTGCCCGGCCGCGCTGACGACTGCGCCTCGACTCGTGATGACACTCACTCACTGCCGCGGCGAACGGTCGGTGGCTTGCCCGAGGCCGCTCCCACCCCTGCGGCTACGCGTTCCGTATGACCGCGAGGTCCTGACGGGAAAAGCGGGGCAACTGCACGCAGCCGAGCCCAGGAGCCACGGCCGAGCCGACGCATGCGGACCGGATCGCAGGGCAGCTCCGGCTATTCCTCGCGCAGGGCCTCGGCCAGCCGCCGCAGCGCCGGGTTCGGGTTGTCGGGGCTCCAGCAGGCGTGCAGCGTCACCGAATGCGCGTCGGCCGCGTCCAGTTCGCGGTACCGGATGCCCTCGACCCGCATCGCCGTGATCGACCGTGGGATCAGCGCACATCCCAGTCCGGCACGCACCAGCGCGAGCATCGTCGGTACCTGTGAAGCCAGTTGACTCACGGCGTACCGGTCCATGCCGATCATCGCCGCGCAGATGTCGTGCAGATACTGCGAGCCCTCCGGGCTGTACCCGATGTAGTCGGCGGTGGCATCGGTCAGCGACACCGGCCCCTCTCCGGACGCCAGCGGATGCGAGTCCGGTACGGCGAGGACCAGGTCCTCCGAGTGCACCAGCAGCGACTCGAACTTCTCCGGGATCGGCGGCCGCACCAGCCCGAGATCGATATCGAGATTCGCCAGTGCCTCGAACTGCGCGGGACTCACCAGCTCCGTCAGTTCCGCCGTCACACCCGGCGTCCGTTCGGCGACCAAGGTCAGGAAGTCGGCGAGTACGGCGTACGCGCCGATCGCGGTGAACGCGAGCCGCAGTGTCCCGGTCGTCCCGTCGGCCGCGCGCCGGGTCGCCTCCGGAGCGACCTCCAGCAGCGCGAGCACGCGGCGGGCGTGCTCCAGGAACACTCCGCCGGCCGCGGTCAGCCGGACCCCGCGGCCGGGGCGGTCGAACAGTCGGACATCAAGTATCCGCTCAAGGGCCTGGATCTGGCGGGTCAGCGGCGGCTGGGTCAGGTTCAGGCGCTGCGCCGCCCGCCCGTAGTGCAGTTCTTCGGCGACGGCGATGAAGCCACGGAGTTGCTGAAGCGTGAAATCCATGCGCGCACGGTATCGGTTCATGCGAAAACGGGCTTGGACCTGCATGACGGAAGGCGCCTACCTTCAGATTCACGCCAACCCGAAGGAGCTCCCGTGCCGAACCCCCGACTCGCGGCCCTCATCTCACCCGAACGTGCCGCCGATGTCATCGACACAGCCACGCGCCGACTTCTCGACGAACGCTTCGAGGTCGTCTGGGCGGATGACAGGCACACGGCGGGCCCGGCCGGGGCGGGTAACCCTCCTGCTCTCGACCCGGCCGCCCTGCCCGAGTTGGCCGCCGGCGCCGACGTCCTGCTCACCAGCTGGGGTACGCCGAAGCTCGGCGAGGAGTTGTGGGCCGGAGGCCAGGGCCCCAAGGTCGTCGCGCACGCGGCCGGCACGGTGAAGCACCTGATCGACCCGGTCGTCCTCGACCACGGCGTCGGTGTCTTCTCTGCCGGTCAGCGGATCGCCTGGTCGGTCGGCGAGTACTGCCTCGGCGCCCTGCTGACCCTCGCCCGCCGGCTTCCGCGGTTCGACGGCGCGATCCGGTCCGGCGGCTGGAAGCAGACGGCGTACCGCGGCCACGAGCTGGCAGGCGCCAAGGTCGGGATCATCGGCGCGAGCAGCACCGCCCGCGCACTGATCGCCATGCTCCAACCGTTCGGCTGCGACATCGCGGTCTACGACCCGTACCTGCCGCCCGCACGCGCGCAGGAACTCGGCGTACGGACGACGACGCTCGAGGACGCCGCACACAGTCCGTTCCTGAGCATCCACGTCCCGAACGTGCCCGAGACCAAGGGCATGATCACCCGCGAGCTGATCGAGAACCTGCCCGAAGGGGCGGTCGTGGTCAACTCGTCACGCGGCCCCGCGATCGACCAGCAAGCACTCCTGGACCACGCACTCGGCGGCCGGATCTATGCGGCCCTGGACGTCTACGACCCCGAGCCCACGACGTTCGACGCGACCGTCCTCCGGGCCCCGAACCTCCTGTTCACCCCGCACATAGCCGGCGACACCGCCGAAGGACACCTCGCGCTCGCTGGCTATGTGCTCCGCGACGCCCTGCAGTGGCTGGCCGACGGCACCCGCGGACCGAGCTTCGTCGACCCGGCCGCCTGGTCGATCAGCGCCTGAAAGGACCGCAGATGTCCCGCATCACCCAGGTCGAGGTCTTCCCCGTCGCCGTCCCGTTCGCCCGCCGCTTCGTGCTCGGCAGCGGAGCCGTCGGCACACCCGGCACCGCGCCGGACCAGTCCGCGGCGGTGATCTTCGTCAAGCTGACCACCGAGGACGGCGTGGTCGGCTGGGGAGAGCAGCGCGCACTCCCGAGCTGGAGCTACGAGACCGCCGAGACGATGGCCGTCGTGATCCGCCGTCATCTCACGCCGATCCTGCTCGGCCTCACACCGTTCGATGTCGAGCTCTTCCAACGGCGCGCCGCCCAGCGTCTCAGTCCCGCGGTCTCGAACGGCTTCCCGTTCGCCCGCGCCGCGGTCGACGTCGCGATGCACGACGCGGCCGGCAAGCTCGCGGGCGTTCCGGTCCACGCGCTGCTCGGCGGCAAGGTGTACGACGAGATCCCGCTCTGTTCGGCGATAGGTGTCGGCGACCGGGCCGCGGTCCGCGAGCACGTACTTCAGTCGTCTGACTATTCGGCGTACAAGATCAAGATCGGTGGTGATCTGGACGCCGACACGGCGGCGATCGAGACCGCCGCCGAAGTCGCCGACGGCAGACCGCTGTGGCTCGACGCGAACCAGTCGTACCGTCCGGCCGCGCTCAGACAACTCCTGGACCGGACGGCGCACGTCCGGACGATCCACTGTGTCGAGCAACCCGTGCCGAGCACCGACACGCTCGCCATGGGCCGGCTGCGTGAGCTGATCGACCTGCCGATCGCGATCGACGAGGGCAGCTTCTCCGCCCAGGACCTGGCGCGTGCGATGCGGCTGGACGCGGCGGACCTGGTCGTGATCAAGGTCTGCAAGTCCGGCGGACTGCGCAACGCCCTGAAGACCGCCCAGACCGCGCTCGCCGGCGGTCTGGAGATCCTGGCCAGCGGTCTCACCGACTGCGGAATCGCGTTCGCCGCCGCACTGCACGTCTTCAGTCAGCTCGAGCTCGCTCTGCCCGCCGAACTCAACGGGCCGGAACTCCTGACCGATCTGTACGTCGACGGGCTGACCATCACCAAGGCCGTCGCGACGGTCCCCACAGCCCCTGGACTGGGCGTCGAGGTCGACGAGGAGCGTATTCGCGCCGAGTCGATCAACCTGCTCTATCGCTGAGGAGAACCATGATCAGCAAGCTGTCCCGCCGCAGCTTCCTTGAGCTCGGCGGCCTCGCCGGCCTCGGACTCGCCGCAGCCGGCTGTTCGTCCGCCCCGACCTCCGGCAGGGCGACGTGGTCCATGTGGTCCAGCAGCGCCGAGGAGATGAAGGTCTGGGAGGACTTCGGCACGTATGTCGAGCAGCAACTCGGCGTGCGCTCCGTCGCCACTCTGACCCCGTCGAGCGGTTACTCGACCAAGCTCGATCTGCAACTCGTCGGCGGTACCGCGAGCCTGGTCACCGCGCTCAACGGCACCCTCATCCCGACGTACGCCGCCCGCGGCGCCCACCGCCCGCTCGACGACCTGATCGCCGCCGACCCCGACTTCGAGCTCGACGACTTCTATGAGACCAGTCAGCGGATCTCGACCTTCAACGGGAAGACGTACGCGATCGGTTTCGATGTCGCGCCGACCGTCATGTACTACAACAAGGACCTCCTGAAGAAGCAGGGCGTTCCCCTGCCGTCACGCACCGAACCGATGTCATGGGCAGCGTTCCGCGAACTCACCAAGCAGCTCACCGAACCCGGTGAGCAGTACGGCTTCACCTGTGCGCCGGCGATCGGCGACCTGGTGTCGTGGATCTACTGCGCCGGCGGAAACGTGATGAGTGCGGACGGCGGCCGGAGCATCCTCGGTGAGCCGCGGGCGATGGAGGCCCTGGAGTTCGTCATCGACCTGTTCGTGAAGGACAAGGTCACACCGCCGATCAAGAACCTCGTCACCGAGAACTCGCTGTCGAACTTCCTGCAGGGCAACGTCGCGTTCCTGCAGAACGGGCCGTGGCAGGTGGTCAACGCCCGTAAGGCGAAGTTCGACTGGGACGTCATCCCGTTCCCCGCCGGTGCCGCCGGGAGTACGCCGCGCGTCTCGGGGACCGGCTTCGCGATTCCGTCGGGGGTACGAGAGGGCGCCGAGCTCGACCTCGCGTGGAAGCTGCTCAAGACACTGACCAGTACCGGTGCGCTCGACATCTACGCAAAGGCCGGCCGCAACAATCCGGCCCGGCGCAGCGCGGGCAGCGCCTTCCAGCCGCCGCCCGCCAACCTCGGGATCGTCCGGAACATCCTGGCCGGCAAGCTCGCCGGCGGGCACGCCTACGACGTCACCACGAACTGGAACCAGGTCGAGCAGCTGCTCGGTCAGGATCTGCCGCGCGCCTTCCTCGGCCAGGTCGGCATCCGCGAGGTCATCGACGGGCTCACGCCGCGCCTCGACGTACTGATGCGTCAGCATCGCGACACCGTCAGCCAAGCCACGGCCAGGAAGAGGTGACCGCGATGGCTGTCGACACTCCACCCGCCACCAGCACTTACCTACAGCTCACACCCGCTCCCACCCGGCGCCGGCGTAGCCGTGAGGCGCTCACCGCCTGGCTGTTCCTCCTTCCCAGCCTGATCGGCTTCCTCGTCTTCACCGCCGGTCCGGTCGTCGCGGCCGGCGTGATCTCGCTGCTGGACTGGAACCTGTTCAGCTCTCCCACCTGGGTCGGCCTGCGCAACTTCGCACGCCTCGGTCCCGATCCGACGTTCTGGTCGGCGCTCGGCAACACGGCCTACTTCACCCTGGTCAGCGTGCCGTTGACGATCCTGGTCAGCCTGGCACTGGCATTGCTGCTCAACCAGGGACTCCGGCGGATCGCCGTCTTCCGATCGCTCCTGCTGTTGCCGTACGCGACCATCACGGTCGCGGTGGCGTTCGTCTGGATCTGGCTCTACATCCCGCACGACGGCCTGGTGAACGCGGTCCTGGGCTGGTTCGGCATCAGTGGACCGGCATGGCTGGTCTCGGACAGTTGGGCGATGCCGGCGCTGATCATCATGAGCGTGTGGAAGAGCTTCGGCTTCGGCATGGTCGTCATCCTGGCGGGGCTCCAGGCGATTCCGCAGCAGCTCTACGAGGCCGGACGCGTGGATGGTGCGTCGCCGTGGCACAGCTTCCGGCACATCACACTGCCGATGCTTTCCCCTGCGCTGTTCTTCGTCGTCGTCACATCGGTGATCGGCTCGTTCCAGGTCTTCGACCAGGCGCTGATCATGACGAACGGCGGACCTGGCACCCGGACCACCACGCTGGTCATGTACATCTACCAGACCGGCTTCAAGAACTACGACCAGGGGTACGCCGCCGCGCAGTCACTGGCGCTGTTCGCGTTCATCGTGCTGATCACTGCGGGCCAGTTCCTCTTCCAACGGAAGCTGGTGCACTATGACAAGTGACACGAAACCTGTCGTCAGGCGCAAACTGGTTGTCTTCGCCTGTTTCCTGGTCACCGCGGTCACGCTGATCCCGGTCGTGATGATGGTGCTGGTGGCTTTCCAGTCCGACGACGAGTCGATGGCCGCGAAGCCGGCTTTCTGGCCGAGCAGTTGGCACCCCGAGAACCTGGGCCGCGTGTTCGATCTCGTCCCGCTCAGCAGGTACCTGCTGAACACCGTCTACTTCGCCGCCGGGACGACGATCCTCGAAACGGTCACCGCGGCGCTGGCCGCGTACGCGTTCGCCCGGCTGAACTTCCGAGGCCGAAGCTGGCTGTTCGGGGTCTACCTCGCCACGTTGATGATCCCCTCTCAGGTGACGCTGATTCCACAGTTCGTGCTGGTCGCGAAACTGCACGGCATCGACACCTGGCCGGGGATGATCGTGCCGCACGCGTTCACCGCGATCGGGGTGTTCCTGCTCCGGCAGTTCTTCCTCGGCATCCCGCGCGACTACGAGGAGGCGGCCCGCCTCGACGGCGCGAACCGCTGGCAGGCGTTCGTCCGCGTGATCGTGCCGCTCGCCCTGCCGGCGATCGCGACCCTGGCCGTGTTCAAGTTCATCGGGCAGTGGAACAACCTGCTCTGGCCGCTGGTCATCTCGAACAGCGACGCCACCCGCACCGTCCCGGTCGGCCTGCAGGTGTTCCAGGACATCAACGGTACCCAGTGGAACCTGCTGCTGATGGCGGCCACCTTCACCACGATCCCCCTGATCATTCTGTTCTTCCTCACCCAGCGGTGGTTCGTCCGCGGAATCACCATGAGTGGTCTGGGCGGCCGTTGATGCCGGATCTGCGGCCCGACTTCACCAAGCCCCGGGCGGCCCATGGGCGGAGCCGTGCGCGGCACCGCCGAGGCGCCGGTGCACGACACGGCGTGACGCACGCCGGCTGATTGAACCCGCGCTCGTTCCGGCCGAGCGGTACGACGCACCGTCCGACCCGACGTCCGTGCCGCCCCGCCGGGCCGCGCCGAAACGGTGCCGGGACCGTCGTCGACGGCAGCCCGACCGATCGTGCGCGAGCCCACCGCACCATCCCCCTCCGGAGAAAGGCAACACTGGATGCAAACGGTCCTGTTCACCAAGCTGTTCGGCGACCGCGAAGTCGCCGAGACCGTCGACACGATCGCCGATCTCGGCTTCGACGGCGTCGATCTCCTCATCCGGGACGGGTTCACCGCCTCCCCGGCAAGTCCTGCCGGCATCTCCGCGGCGGTTTCCCGCTGCCGCGAAGGCGGACTGTCGGTGCCGCTGGCGACGACCGACCTCAGCGATCCGGCGGCCCACCCGGCCGAGTCCGTGCTCGGAGCCTGCGCCGCGGCCGGGATCGGCACGGTTCGGCTCGGCTACTGGAAGTACGACCCGCACACTCGGGTCACCGAGCAGATCGACCGGGCCAGGCACGATCTCGACAGGTTGGGCGAGATCGCGGAACGGGCCGGTGTCCGCCTCGCGCTCCAACTGCACGGCGGCACCGTGCACAGCTCCGGTGCGCTCGCGCACCGGCTGCTCGACGGGCGCGATCCGGCCACGTTCGTCGCCTACCCGGACCCCGGGAACCAGGCTGTGCAGGAAGGGCGGGAGGACTGGCGGCTGACCTTCGACCTGCTGGATACCTGGCTCGACTGCGTGGGCGTGAAGAACGGGGGGTGGTACCCGGCAGCCCTCGATCCGAACGGCCGGCGGGCGTGGGCCTCCGACTGGTTCGGACTCGCCGACGGCATGGTCCCGTGGCCCGCCATCGTCGCCCATCTCCGGGCAGCGGACTTCGACGGCGTGCTCACCCTGCACAGCCACTACGCGCTGCCCTACGCACAGGTGCTCGACCAGACCCGGACCGACGCGGCGTACATCCGGCGGCTGGTGGCCGGATGAGCATCCCACCATCACCACAGGGCCCGCTGAGCGGGCACGCGGTTCTCGTCGCGGGTGCCAGCAGCGGCATGGGGCGAGCGACCGCACAGACGCTGGCCGGACTCGGTGCCGACCTCGTCATCGCCGCCCGGCGGGCACCGGAACTGGCCGAAGTGGCGGACCGCCTGCGGGGCGGCGGCACACGAGTGCTCTGCGTCCCCGGCGATCTGGCCGACCTCGAAGCAGCTCTGACGGCAGTCGACCGTGCCACCGCCGAGTTCGGCGGACTGGACGCGGTGGTCAACTGCGTCGGTACGAACGTGACCCGACGCTCCCTGGACACCCTCTCCGAGAGCGACTGGCGTGAGCTGTTCCGGGTGAACGTCGACGCTGCGTTCTCCCTGACCAGGGCGGCGCTCCCCGCGCTGAAGCGACAGGGCGGGGGAGTGCTCATCCACGTGTCGTCATCGGCAGCGAAGAGGCCGGACCTGTCCGGCGTCGGCTACCAGGCGGCCAAGGCAGCCGTGGCCGCACTGGCCCACGCCGCCATGGAGGAGGCTCGCGCCGACGGTGTCCGGATCAGCGTCATCTACCCCGGATTCACCCGGACCCCGATGATCGCCAAGCGTCCGACCCCTCCCACGGCCGATCAGCTGGCACACGCACTCCAGCCGGAGGACGTGGCGGCGATGGTCGCCGCGATCCTGCAGCTCCCGCCGCGGGCGCACGTACCTGAGCTGATGCTCTGCCCCAGCCGGTCATGACCGCCGTACCGAAGGAGGAGATGTGAGCGCCGAACCCGAATCCGCCACTCCCTCGACCGATCGCACGCGCACCGGGAAGTCCGGTCCCCGGGCCGCCGCTCGCCCGGCCGGCTTCGCCCGCGTGCCCGACGGGCAGGGCGACGGCGACACCTGGGAGGCAGCGCCGGATGTGTTCTCCGGCAACTGGGTGGCCGCCCACAGCCCGCGGCGCGCAGTGCCGAACGCAGAGCCTCCGCGGTGCACCGCCGGACACTCGACTGGTGCATACCCGCGTCAAGGCGGGCCCACGGCGTACGCAATCGGACGACCGCTCGAACGCGAGCCGTCGCACCACGAAATGAAGGCCGATCAGACCGGGAGGTTGGCATGAGCCAGACACCGACACACGTGCGGACGACCGGGATCCCCTCGTTGAGCCTCCAGGGGCGCAGGGCCCTGGTGACCGGCGGCGGTACGGGCATCGGAGCGGCGGTGGCGGTCGCACTGGCGGACGCCGGTGCCGACGTGGCGCTGACGTACAAGGCCCACGACGGCCGTGAGACCGCGGAGCGGATCGCCGCCACCGGCAGGCGCGCGCACGCCGAGCAGCTCGACGCCACCGATCCGGCAGCTGTCGAGGAGGCGGTCAGCAACGCCGCCGAGCAGCTCCAGGGCCCGATCGACATCCTGATCAACAACGCCGGCGGTCTCGTGGGCCGTCACCGTCTGGTCGACATGCCCGACGAACACTGGCACACCGTCCTGAATCTGAACCTCACCAGCGCGTTCCTGGTGACCCGCGCAGTGGTGCGCCGGATAGGCCCCGGAGGCGGCAGGATCGTCAACATCAGCTCCCAGGCCGCACGCAACGGCGGCGGACCGGGCGCCTCGGCGTACGCCGCGGCGAAGGCGGGCATGCACGGCCTCATGCTTGCCTGGGCGAAGGAGTTCGGCCCGCGCAACATCACCGTCAACACGATCGCGCCGGGCTTCATCGGGGACACCCCGTTCCACGCCACCTTCACGCCGCCCGAGACCCGGCGTGCGGTGATCGAGTCGACGCCACTGCGCCGAGCCGGTGTGCCCGAAGACGTCGCCGGCGCGGTGCTGTACCTGGCGTCCGACCTCGGCGGGTTCTGCACCGGAGAGATCATCGACGTCAACGGGGGTGCCTACCTGTGACGCGCTCATCCGCCCCGGTGCGCGCAGTCCTCGTCGGCGCCGGGCATCGCGGCGTGCTCTACTCGCGCTACGCGCAGGTCGCGCCCGATCAGCTGGCGATCACGGCGATCGTCGAGCCCGATCCGACGCGTCGAGAGCGGTGGGGCGCAGAGTTCGGGATCCCGCATGCCGCCCGGTACGCATCGCTGACCGACCTTCCGGATGCCGGCGAGGTCGCGGAGGCGGCGATCGACGCCACGATGGACCAGGATCATGTACGGACCGCCACCCGACTGCTCGCCGCCGGCTACGACGTGCTGCTGGAGAAGCCCAGCGCACAGAACGCGCAGGAACTCATGACCCTGGCGGAGGCGCAGCGGACGTCCGGACGGATCCTGATGATCTGTCACGTGCTGCGCTACGCACCCTTCTACACCGAGGCCAAGCGCCGCATCCTCGCCGGTGAGATAGGCGAGCCCCTGAGTATCGAGATGGCCGAGCACGTCAGCTACGACCACATGTCGATGGCGTACGTCCGAGGACGCTGGGGCAGTTCCGAGCAGTCGGGCTCGTCGATGCTGCTGGCCAAGTGCTGCCATGACCTGGACCTGATGACCTGGCTGTGCAACTCCGCAGCCCCGGCCCGCGTCGCCAGCTCGGGGTCCCGTGGCATGTTCATCCCCGAACGGGCGCCGCAGGGTGCGGGGACGCGGTGCCTGTCCGACTGCTCGATCGAGGCGACGTGCTCGTACTCGGCACGCCGGCTCTACGTCGAACTGAACGGGTGGCAGGAGTACGTCTGGGAGCAGGAGGAGCACGTGAGCCCGGAGCTCGACCTGGACCAGAAGCTCGAGTCGTTGCGCACCGACAACCGCTACGGCCGCTGTGTGTGGCGCGCCGGCAACGACGTGCTCGATCGCCAGAGCGTGAGCGTGGAGTTCGCCGACGGTGTCCTCGGATCCTTCGCGTTGGCGACCAACACGCCGGCTCCGAGCCGCACGCTCCACGTGGTCGGAACCGCCGGTGAGATCTCCGGCGCCCTGGAGGAGGGGACGCTCCGGGTCCGTCGTATCCGGACCGACGCGGCTGCTTCGTTCGACGAGGAGATGATCAAGACGTCGGTGACCGGCGACATGCACGGTGGCGGTGATCGTCCGCTCGTCGCGGACTTCGTCCGAGTCGTGCGCGGAGAGCCGGCCAGCGTGTCGAGTACGCAGTTCGCAGACTCGGTCAACGGCCATCTGCTGGTCTTCGCCGCCGAACTCGCGCGACAGGAGCATCGCTGGGTCGAGCTCGCCGAGCTGCAGACTGTGACCGGCGCATGAGGCGACGGGTCGTCTCGTGATCAGGTGCCGATGTGGCCCGCGAGTATCGAGGAGTGCTGATGATAGGCGCCGACATGGGCCACTCAGGCCGTGGCGTGTACGGAAACGCGTCCTCACCGGGCTGAATGATGAGCGGATAGAGCAGTACCCGACGGAGGTAGTCCGATGAATCTGTTCAACCTGACCGGGCGGACCGCGCTCGTCACCGGCTCCAGCCGCGGTATCGGGTACGCCCTTGCCCAGGGCCTGCTCGAGGCGGGCGCCCGGGTCGTCGTCCACGGGCGCGGCGTCGAGGCGGCCGAGGCCGCCGCGGCCCGACTGCGGGAGATCACCGGCGGCGAGGTACGGGTGGCCACCTTCGACGTGACCTCACCGGACGAGGTGGACTCAGGCGTCGGGCGGATCGAGGCTGTCTGCGGCACCCCGGACATCCTGGTCAACAACGCCGGCATCCAGCGTCGTGCGGCCTTCACCGAGTTCCCGATCGCCGACTGGAACGATCTGGTCGCCACCAATCTGACCAGTGCCTTCCTGGTGGGGCAGCGGGTCGCCCGCGGCATGGTCGCCCGTGGCAGTGGCAAGATCGTCAATATCGGGTCGGTCCAGAGCCGACTGGCACGGCCCAACATCACCCCGTACAGCGCCACCAAGGGAGGCGTGGTGATGCTGACGCAGGGCATGTGCGCCGACCTTGGTCCGCACGGCATCCAGGCCAACGCGCTGGCTCCCGGTTACTTCGCGACCGAGCTGACCCAGGCTCTGGTCGAGGACGCCGACTTCAGCGCCTGGGTCGCGCAGCGGACACCGGCCGGCCGTTGGGGCCGGGTACACGAACTGGTCGGCGCACTGGTGTTCCTGTCGTCGCCGGCCTCGGACTTCGTGAACGGGCAGACGATCTACGTCGACGGTGGCATGACGGCGGTGGTGTGATGATCATGGAGATTCTGCCGCGCACCCGCGTCGGGGATCGTGCACGGCAACACCCCGAGCGGCCATCTGCCACGCGTGTGGCTCGACACAGGCGGGCGTGCTCCACCGTCCGCCACGACGAACCGATGACGGTGCCACTCGGCCCCGGCGGCGTGATCGTGACCGGCACGCCCGGCACGCCCGGCACGCCCGGCACTCCCGTACCCGTCCAGCCCGGTGACGTCGTCGAGCTCCTGGTCGACGACATCGGCACGCTCTCGAATCCGGTGGTCCGATCATGACTGTGCCTGTCTCGTCCCCGGCTGTCGTCGTCCACGCGGCGGACGACCTGCGAATCGACGACGTTCCGCTCCGATCACCCGAGCCCGACGAGGCCGTGGTCGAGATCGTCTACGGCGGCATCTGCGGCTCCGATCTGCACTACTGGACGCACGGCGCGGCCGGCGAGTCGATTCTGCGGGCACCGATGGTGCTCGGTCACGAGGTGGCCGGCATCGTCGCGTCAGCGGCCGCCGATGGGTCCGGGCCCGGTGTGGGGACGAGGGTCGCGGTTCATCCGGCCTCGCCCGCCGGTGATGAGGTCACCCGCTGGCCGGCCGACCGGCCGAACCTGTCACCGGGTTGCACCTACCTGGGATCCGCGGCCGGGTTTCCGCACACCGACGGGGCGTTCATCCGCTACGCAACCTTGCCGAGCAGGATGCTGCGGGCGCTGCCCGATGCTCTGGGCCTGCGGACGGCAGCCGTGGTCGAACCCGCGTCAGTGGCCTGGCACAGCGTCACCCGGGCTGGAGACGTGACCGGCGGAACGGTCCTGGTGATCGGTGCCGGACCGATTGGTGCGCTGGTCGTCGCCGTGCTCAAGCGCGCGGGCGCGGCGGAGATCGTCGCGGTCGACCTCCATGATCAACCGTTGACGGTGGCCAGGGCCCTGGGTGCCACCCGGACCTTGAGCGCCACCGACACCGAGGGGATCGCCGCGGTGCAGGCTGACGTGGCGATCGACTCCAGCGGCAGTCACCAGGGTCTTGCCGCCGCCATGCGCGGCACTGCCCGCGGCGGACGAGTGGTGATGGTGGGACTGCTGCCGGCCGGCGATCAGCCGGTGCCGATGTCGTTGGCCGTCACCCGCGAACTGGAGCTGGTGGGCTCGTTCCGGTTCAACGACGAGATCGACGAGGTGATCGCGGCCCTGGCAGAGGGCAGTCTGGTGGTCGACGCGGTGATCACCCACGAGTACCCGGTCAGTGAGGCGCTGGAGGCCTTCGCGATGGCCAAGGACGCCTCGCGCTCGTCGAAGGTGCTGTTGCGGTTCTGACCCCCCTGCCCTCGGTCCGCCGCCAGGCCTCGGAGGCCGCCATACGGCTACGCGCCGAGCTCGGCGCGTAGCCGTATGGCTCTCCTCGCTCATCACTTTCACACCACTCGACATCGAAATCCGCATCGGAGCCCATCGAAGGCGCAGCCTCCCAAGCTCAGCGGACCATCGGATCGATGGTCATGATCTTCCCGCCTCCTACGAACACATGGCTTGAATGGCACTTCTCCTTGACTTGAATTAAGTTTCGCCATCGGTCTTTCGGTTTCGTTCGGAATCGTGCCAGCATGCAGACGCGATGAAGCGCCCCCAACATCTTTCGAACGATGTCGCTTTCTCGTTGGGTGTCGACCGCACGTGCCGGTGTTGAACGAGCACCATCTGGCGGCCTTCGGCCCGTTCTCGCAGCCCCACGATGTCGAGGAGTCAAAATGATCAAGGTTCTCAAGGTGTCGACCGCCCTGTGCGCAGGAGCACTGCTGGTTCCCGTTCTGGTGTCGTATTCGGCGGGAGCCGAACCGGAGGGCGCCTCGCTGCCCGGCTCCGCGCACGCGCAGTCCACCGCGGAGAAGCTGAAGGTGGACTACGAGAACGGAGCCCTGGACTCCGGAGTGGACGGACTCAGCACCACGCATGCGACGGCGGCGGACGCCTCCGGCGTCGTGCAGCCCGGGCACGAGGGCTCGTACGCGGTTCAGCACAAGGTGACGCTCGGCGACGGGGGATACGAGTCCAACGGCGCGCCCCGGAGCGAGAGCGCGACGGATCTGCTTCCGTCCGGGCAGTTCGACGTCGGTGACGTGCAGCGCTACGAGTTCAGTGTGCTGCTCAAGGACTGGAAGACCTACACGCCCGGTGACAGCGACTCGGGCGACATCGTCTTCCAGGGCAAGTACGGCGGTGGCAACGTCCCGGCGTTCTACCTCATGGCGAAGCGCAACGAGGTCGCGTTCCGGTCGCCGCACCTGAACCAGCAGACGACGGTGGTGCCGGACCTCCGTCCGTACGTGAACCAGTGGATGAGCTTCCGCGTGGACGCGCGCTGGACCACCGACGAGACGGGCTACTTCAAGGTCTCCGTGCGCCTTCCGGGCGAGTCCGACTACAAGCCCGCCGCGTCGTACGAGAACGTGCGCACGTACCAGCCGGAGAACCCGGCCGATCACGGATACATCAAGTGGGGGCTCTACCGCCCCTCGGAGTCGATCGAGAACGGTGACGTAGCCACGCGGATCGTCCAGCACGACGACATCCGCATTCTCGACCTGTCCTGACGCGGACCACTGAATCGCTGAATCCCACGTTCCTCCGAGCCCCTCGATTCAGGGGATTCAGGGGATCCAGAGGATTCGGGGACTCGTCGCTCGGCACAGACTCAACACCCCTTGGAGCACAGATGACCGTTTCTCATTCCCTGAGCAGGCGCCGGCTGATCCAGACCGGCGGTGCGTTCGGGCTGGCCACTGCCGCCGGAGCTCTTCTCACCCCGCAGGCAGGCGCAGCACTCGCGGCGGCGGCCACGACCACGGTGACGGACCTGGGGCCGGGCCTGGTCCAGTTCTCGCTGATGAGCGGCTTGCAGGTCGGCGACACCGTCTACATCGGCTCGCGCAACCTGACCCCCTCCAGCGTCGTCGGCTTCCATCTGCCGAGCCGGAAAGTGGTGTCGTCCACCAGCCTCGGTGCGGGGCCTGAGCCTTCCGTCCAGGCGCTGGCAGCGGATCCCACCGGCCGCTACCTCTACATCGGAGTCCTGGTCAAGTCCGACCAGGGCAAGCCGAATCTCTACCGGTGGGACCTGAAGACGCCCGGCACACCCGCCGTGCCCGTCGGCAGGACCGAGGACCGCGACATCCGGGATCTCGCCGTCGCGCCCGACGGCACGGTGTTCGCCGTGGGCGGCGTCCCGGACGAGCCACCCGTCCTGTGGCAGTACGACCCCGCCACAGGTGCCGTGACCAACCTGGGTGCCCCGGACCCGAAGGCGACGCTGGCCAGGGCGGTCGCGGCCACGGACACCACCGTCTTCTTCGGCGCTGGCAGCGTCCTTTCCGGTGGAAGCGGTGCGAGCAAGGCGTCCCTGTTCGCCTTCGACCGGAAGAGCCGTGAGTTCACCTCGATCGTGCCCAAGGAGATGGAGAAGGACCCCAGCCTGCGCGAACTCGCCGTTCATGACGGGAAGCTGCTGGTCGGCACGTCGGGTGCGGTCGATCCCGCGAAGCTCGCCGTGATCGACCTGGCGGACCACTCCTCGTACACCGTGGTCAAGACCGAGGGCACCGTCGTCAAGGCGTTCGCCTCCGACGCCGAGCGGATCTACTTCGCCTCCGAGTCGGGAGTCGAGGCCTACTCGAAGGCCGACAGGACCATCTCCCACGTGGAGTTCACCGGGCCGGATCTCGGCGAGATCTGGGGGCTGGACCACGCCGACGGAAGGCTCGCTGTCGTCTCGGGCTACGGTTTCGTCGCCGAGATCGACATTGCGGCCAAGACCTCCGCGGTCACCGACCTGAAAGAGGCAGGAGCCGAGGCCGGACCACAGGCGGGCATGGGGATCGCCGCCGGCCACGGGTACGTCTACGTCGGCGGCAACGGCGCCATCTCGCGGCGCAACCTCAGGACCGGCGAGGTCGTCAACCTGTCGGCACCGGGGGAGGCCAAGGACGCCGAAGTGATCGAAGGCGTCCTGCACACCGGCCAGTACAACGCGCAGGGCATCTGGCGGTACGACTCCTCCCGGCGGCGGCAGCCGCAGCAGGCGGCGGGATTCCCCAGCGAGCAGAACCGACCGCTGGACCTCTCGTGGGACCCGGACAACAAGCTGCTCCTCGTCGGCGTGCAGTCCGACACCGAGGGCGGCGGCGCACTCTGGACGTACTCTCCCCGGACCGGGAAGTCGGTGTCCTACGTCAATCCGATCGACGACGTCCAACTCGTACGGGCGGTGGCCAACCGGGAGGGCATCGCATACCTGGGCGGTGACAACGCCGCCAAGGAGGGCGCACGCGCCACCGTAGTCGCCGTCGATCCGGTCACCGGCAAGGAGCTGTGGCGCGTCGACACGAAGCAGGCGGCCGGCGTGGCGGCTCTGGCGGTGCAGGGCCGGAACCTCTACGGCCTCACCACCGGGGGAGGGCTCTTCGTCATCGACGTGCGGGCCAGGAAGGTGGTCCACACCGCGGACGTCAGCGGTGTCAGCAAGGGTTTCGCCGCCATGGTCACCAACCGGGGCGCGGTCTACGGGGTCTCGGACACCACGCTCTTCCGCTTCCATCCGAAGACGTTCGCCGTCACCACCGTCGTCGCGGACATCAACGGGGCCTGGTACAGCGGCCCGCATGTCAACGTCGACGCGGGTCTGCTGTACACGCTCCGCGGCGGCAACCTCGTCGCCGTCGACGACCGGCCGTCGCACTGACCCCGCTACGGGATCCGCCGCTCCAGGCCATCGTTGTCCTTTGATTGATATCTTTTCGATTGTCGAGTGAAGATCGATGACTCACTCGTTGTCGAGAGGGGACTGCAGGGTGTTGGCTAACGAGCGGCGGGAAGCGATCCTGCGCGCGGTGGAGCGCCAGGGTTCGATCACCGTGAAGGCGCTGGCGGAGGAGATGGGTGTCTCCGCCGTGACCCTGCGCCAGGACGTACGGGAGCTGGCCGGCCAGGGACTGCTGAACCGTGTGCACGGCGGTGCCAGGGCCCTGTCACCGGATGCTCCCGCTCCCGTGGAGGTCCATGCCGCGGCACCGGCCCCCGCCGGGGAGAAGCACGCCGTCGGACTGGTCGTGCCGCCGGGCGGCTACTACTACGCCGAGGTGATCCGGGGCGTCCAGAACGCGGCCCGCGCGCGTGGCGTCCGCGTCGTACTGGCCGTCTCCGGGGAATCGCTGGCGGAGAACCAGGAGCAGGTCCGCCGGCTCGTGGCCGGCGGGATCGACAGCCTGCTGCTGATGCTGCACCCGGGCCTGCGCCCGCTGGACGAGGCCGAGCAGTGGCTGAGCACTCTTGACGTGCCGGCCGTGCTGGTGGAGCGCAGGGCCGGGATACAGGCCGGCCGGCTGGAGCAGGTGGCCTCGGACCACGCCTACGGGGCGGCCCTCGCGGTGCGCCATCTGGCCGGGCTCGGGCACGACAAGGTGGCCCTCGTCGCCAGGGTCGAGAGCCCCAACACGGCGCTTCTCAGCGTCGGTCACGCCGACGCGGTGAAGGCGATGGGGCTGACGCCGGGGCCGGAGTTCCTCATCAGCACCGCCGGTGACGCGGCTCCGGCCGACGCGCGCTTCGAAGAAGTGGTGCGCGCCGTGGAGTCCGGCGAGGTCAGAGCCGCTCTGGTGCACAACGACATCGATGCCATCGCCCTCGTCGGCATCCTCCGCGCACGCGGTGTGCGCGTACCGGAGGATCTGGCCCTGGTCACCTACGACGACGAGGTCGCCGAGCTGAGCGACGTCCCCCTCACCGCCGTCGCACCCCCCAAACAGGCGGTGGGGGCGTGGGCGCTCGACCTGGCGGTGCGCCGGCTGTCCGACCCGGCCACGCCTCTCGCCGAGATCCTGCTCCGCCCGGAGCTGCGGGTACGAGCGTCCTGCGGCGCCGAGCGGCACACCGACGCATGAGCAGGTGATGTCATGTGGTTTCGTAATCAAAAAAACGAAACCACATGCATTGACTCGCTGTCGTACGTAACGAATGATTGCGGTGACACCCAAGCAAACGATCGGTGGCACATCATGTTTCGTAGACGACTGACAGCACTGGTCGGCTCCGTCGCGGCAATCGGCCTTCTCGCCACGGGATGCGGGAGCTCGGACGGCGGGAGTTCCGCGGCGGAGAAGGGCACCGGGAAGGTCACCTTCTGGTCCTTCGTCAAGGGCTCCGACGAAGTGGCGAAGGCATTCAACCGGACCCACCCGGACATCAAGGTGACCTTCGAGGCGGTGCCCTCGGGCCAGGAGTACTACTCCAAACTCACGAACGCCGTGAAGGCCGGCACCGCCCCCGATGCCGCGGTCGTCGAGTACCCGCAGCTGCCCGAGTTCGCCACCCAGGGCAAGCTGGAGACGCTGAGTGATTCGCTCGGACCTCTGGTCAAGGACCACTTCCCCAAGTCCGTAAGGCAGTTGGTCGAGCTGGGTGGTCAGACCTGGGGCGTTCCCCGCGACGCGGCTCCGCTGATGCTGTACTACCGCAACGACTTCTTCAAGAGCCACGGGATCGGCGTCCCCAAGACGTGGGACGCGTACCGGAACATGACCGCTCAGGTGAAGAAGGCGGATCCGAAGGCCCGCGGCGGCGTTCTCTACACCGACAACCCGGGTCTGCTGACCGCCCTCGCCTGGCAGGCCGGCTCGCAGTGGTTCGGCACGGAGAAGGATGCCTGGAAGGTGTCGCTGGACGACGCTCCGTCCCGGAAGGTCGCCGACTACTGGGGTGACCTCGCCCGGAAGGACCTCGTCACCTCGGTGAGCTCGCTCGACCCGTTCTGGACGGGCGTTCAGCAGAACCGCACCGTCGCCTACGTCTGCGCGAGCTGGTGTGCGGGAGCGCAGCAGGCGACGGTCGCCGACCAGAAGGGCAAGTGGTCGGTGGCCCCGGTGCCCACCTGGGACGGCAAGCCGGCCTCGGCCATGTACGGCGGCTCCTCCTTCGTCATACCGAAGGGCGCCAAGAACAGCGGAGCCGCCGCCGAGTTCATCAAGTGGATCACCACCGACCCCGAAGGCATGAAGGCGTGGGTCTCCTCCGGGACCAGCAGCATGTTCCCCGCGGATCCCAAGCTCGTGCCGGTCACCAAGGCCGCTTTCCCCACCGACTACTTCGGCGGGCAGGACGTGTACGCCCTGGGCAACAAGTCCTACGCGGCGGTCCGGCCCGGCTGGACGTGGGGCCCGGTCATGGGGACCACGAACACGGCCATCGTCGATCAGCTTCCGAAGGTCGCCCAGGGCAAGGTCAAGCTCTTCGACGTCCTCACCGGCGCCCAGCAGGCGACGGTCCAGGACATGGAGCGGCGCGGGATGAAAGTCGCCCCGTAGTACGCGAAGCAGTTCGCGAACCCCGGTGAGCCGATGCCCGCCCCGCAAGGCCGGGGCCGGCATCGGCTCCCGCCCCGACGCCTCCCGCTCCCCTTTCGAGAAAGGCCCGGTATGACAACTCCGTCAGCCCGCGCCCAGCGCCGCACCGCCGCCCTGCTCCTGGCCCCCTTCTTCGTCCTCTTCGCCGCCGTCACCCTCGCCCCGCTGGTCTACGCGGGCTGGATGAGCCTGTTCACCACCCACACCTCGGGCCTCGGCTTCGGCGGGACGGAAGAGGTCTTCGCCGGACTGGACAACTACGTACACGCACTGTCGGACCCCGCGTTCCGCGGCGGATTCCTCACCATCGCCGCGTACGTCGCGATCTACATCCCGGTCATGATCGGCGGGGCCCTCGTCCTCGCCCTCCTGCTGGACTCGGCACTGACCAGGGCGCGGACCTTCTTCCAGCTGGCCCTGTTCCTCCCGCACGCGGTGCCCGGTCTGATCGCGGCACTCATCTGGGTCTACCTGTACACACCCGGACTCAGCCCGGTGATCGACTTCCTCGCCGCGGGCGGTCTCGACATCGACTTCCTGTCGGCGGACAACGCGGTCTTCTCCGCGGCGAACATCGCCGTCTGGGAGTGGATCGGGTACAACATGGTCATCTTCTACGCCGCCCTCCAGGCGGTGCCGACCGAGGCCCTGGACGCGGCGAAGATCGACGGCGCCGGCCAGATCCGTACCGCCCTGTCGATCAAGGTGCCGATGATCCGCCCGGCCATCGCCCTGGCCGTGCTGTTCACCGTCATCGGTTCGGTCCAGCTCTTCACCGAACCGAAGGTCATCTACAGCGCGTCCAGCTCCATCGGCAGCAGCTGGACGCCCAACATGTTCGTCCAGACCGCAGCCTTCACCCACAACGACTTCGGACTGGCGGCAGCGGCCTCGCTGCTCATCGCGCTGTTCGCCGCGCTGCTGTCGTTCCTCGTCACCCGCTTTTCGCGCAGCAGGAGCAAGCCGTGACCAAGACCATGACACGCGTTGCCCCCGCCGGCTCCTCTCCGGCTCCGGAGCAGACGGACGGCAGGCCGACGGACAGGAACCGGCCGGGCCGGCGCGGCCCCGGGAACCGCCCATCGGTCCTGCTGTCCAGGGCGGGAGTGACGGCGATGCTGGGCCTCGCTGCCCTGTACACGCTGCTGCCGATGCTGTGGCTGCTCCTCTCGTCGACCAAGAGCCGTCAGGACCTCTTCGCCACCAACGGCTTCGCCCCGGGCAAGGACTTCGCGCTCGGCGACAACCTCACGTACCTGTTCGAGGTCGACAACGGGATCTTCCTGCGCTGGCTGCTCAACACGGTCCTGTACGCCGGTGTCGGCTCGCTGCTGGCGACCGTGTTCAGCGTGGCCGCCGGGTACACCTTCGACAAACTGAACTTCCCCGGCAAGGAGAAGCTCTTCTCCTTCGTCCTGCTGGGTGTGATGGTGCCCGGCACGGCGATGGCGATCCCGCTCTACCTGATCGCCGCCAAGGCCGGTCTGGTGAACACCTTCTGGGGTGTGTTCATCCCCGGCCTCGTCTTCCCGTTCGGCGTGTACCTGGCCCGTGTCTTCAGTGCCTCGTACATACCCAACGAGGTCCTGGAGGCCGCACGTGTGGACGGGGCGGGCGAGTTCAGGACCTTCTGCAGGATCGGTCTGCCCATGATCGCACCGGGCTTCGTGACCATCTTCCTCTTCCAGTTCACCCAGATCTGGAACAGCTTCTTCCTGCCCTTGGTGATGCTGTCCGACAAGGATCTCTTCCCGGTCAACCTCGGGTTGTACGTCTGGTACTCCTCCGCGCTCTCCCAGGGACACCCGCAGGACTACCTCCTGGCCATCGTCGGATCGCTGGTGTCCGTGGTTCCGCTGGTCATCCTGTTCCTGATGCTCCAGCGGTTCTGGAAGTCCGGCATGACTGCCGGCGCCGTCAAGTAGGCCATCGTCCTGAGGATCATCCCCATGCCACCCACTCCGCCCCGCCCGCGTGCCCTGTTCGCGATGGGCCGTCCGCACCGGGACGCCCTCTTCCCGCCCGCCGCGATCGACCGGCTGATCCGTCTCGTCGACATCGAACCCCAGGTCGTCGCCGAGGACTTCGACCACGTGCCCCACCTAGCAGATGTCGAGATCCTGATCACGTCCTGGGGATGCCGCCCGCTCGACGACGCCGTGCTGGCCCGCATGCCGGCCCTGAAGGCGGTCGTGCACGCAGCAGGAAGTGTCAAACACCATGTGACGGAAGCCTGCTGGGACCGCGGGCTCCTCGTCTCCACGGCGGCCGCCGCCAACGCCGTACCCGTCGCCGAGTACACGCTCGCCGCCATCCTCTTCGCCAACAAGCGCGTCCTGGAGATCGGCGGACTCTACCGCGAGCACCGGAACGCCCTGGACTGGGCGGCTCACTTCCCCGGCTTCGGCAACTACCGCAGGACGATCGGTCTGGTGGGCGCGTCCCTCGTGGGACGCAGGGTGCTGGAACTGCTCCGCCCCCACGACTTCGACATCCTGGTGGCCGATCCGCACCTCGATCCCGACACGGCCCGTTCGATGGGCGCCCGGCTCGTCGGGCTCGACGAACTGCTGGCCGCCTCCGACATCGTCTCGCTGCACGCGCCCGCCCTGCCCGAGACGTACCACCTGCTGGATGCCCGCGGGCTGTCACTCATGCGGGACGGCGCCACCCTCGTCAACACGGGGCGCGGCTGCCTCATCGACACCGAGGCACTCACCGCGGAAGCGTTGTCGGGACGCATTCACGCCGTCCTCGACGTCACCGAGCCCGAGGTGCTGCCGGCAACCTCACCGCTGTACTCGCTGCCGAACGTGCTGCTCACCCCGCACATCGCCGGCTCACTCGGCGGTGAGCTGCTGCGTATTACCCGAAGCGCTCTGGACGAGGTCGAACGCTACTGCGCGGGGCGGGAGTTCGCGTACCCCGTGACCCGAGCGGCCCTGACCACCTCGGCCTGAGCACTTCGGCCCGAGCGCCTGGGCCTGAGCTTTTCGGCCTGAGTGCCCGGGCGGCCACCGTGCCGCCCCACCACCCTGTCCATCAGAACCCGGAGTGTCGACATGTCCCACATGTCCCAGACCGACCGCCTGTCGGACGTTCTCGTCTTCACCCGCACCACGGCCTACCGGCACGACTCGATCCCCGCCGGGCAGGCGGCTCTGCGCGAGCTGGGGGAGGAGCACGGGTTCTCCGTGGAGACCTCCGAGGACCCCTCGGTCTTCACCGATGCCTCGCTGGCGGGGCGCAGCGCGGTGGTCTTCCTCTCCACCAGCGGCGAGGTGCTCGATCCGGACGGCCGGCTGGCGCTGCGCCGCTGGACCTCGGACGGCGGCGGCTTCATGGGCATCCACTCGGCCGCGTGCACCGAGTACGCCTGGCCGTACTACGGGGAGCTGCTCGGCGCACGCTTCGCCGGCCACCCGGAGTTCCAGGCCGGCACCGTGCTGGTCGAGGACCGGAGCCACCCCTCGACGCGCCATCTGCCGTCGCGATGGGACTGGAACGACGAGTGGTACGACTTCCGGAGCAACCCGCGACGCCCCGGCGTGCAGGTCCTCGCCACCATCGACGAGGCCGGCTACGAGGGAGGCGGCATGGGCGCCGATCACCCACTGGTGTGGTGCAGGGAATCCGGCGCCGGCCGCTCGTTCTACACATCGCTGGGCCACGCGGAGAACGCCTATACCGACCCGGCCTTCCGCGGCCACCTCCTGGGCGGCCTGCGCTGGACCGCGGGCTGACCCCTCCGGCCACGGGGAGGGCCATGAACTCCCCGTGCGCATCCTCAGAAACCGACGAAGGAGCACACAACCATGCAGGACGGATCGATCACACGACGCCAGATAATGCAGTGGGGGGCCGTCGGTGCGGGTGCACTGGCCCTCTCCGCCCTGCCCGCGACCGAGGCCCTGGCGACGGCGAGGTCGGGGGCGCGGGTGACGGACCTCGGACCGGGGGTGAACAACTTCTCCCTCGCCGCTGCCATTCCGGTGGGCAACAAGGCCTACATCGCCTCACGCAACATCGATCCGATGCGGATCATCGGCTTCGACTTCGACACGCAGAAGGTCACCAGCGTTACCGAAGGGCCCGGGATCAGCACCCAGCTGCTCGCCGTCGACCCGGACGGGCGGTATCTGTACTCAGCGATCCGGGAGTACGACTCCGCCCCCGGCCCCGGCTTCATCCGGCTCGACCTCTCCGTGGCCGGCGCGCCCAAGGAGGACCTCCACTCGATCCCCGGCCTCGATCCGTACGCGATCAGCGCCTCACCGGACAACAAGATCTTCTTCGGTGGACGAGAGCTCCAGCCCAAGCTGCGCCAGTACGATCCGGCCACCGGTGAGCTCACCGAGATCGCGATCCCCGATCCGGACGTACCGATGATCCGCTGCCTGCTGGCCACACAGGACAAGATCTACATCGGCACCGGCGCGTCACTCGGCGCCACTCCGACCAGTACCAAGGCCGGACTCTTCGTCATGGACCGGGCCACGAAGAAGATCACGCCGATCCTGCCGAAGGAATTCGCGGGGCAGGTGGAGGTCCGCGACATCGGTCTCCACGACGGCACGCTGTACGTGTGCTCCACCACCGACGCCGGCGCAGCGGTCGCCGTCATGGACGCCGACGACCCGGCCCGGTACACGCTCGCGCAGAGCGAGCAGCACTTCCTGCGACTGCCGCGCAAGCTCGGCGACAAGATGTACTTCAACGGCGCCGCCCTCATCGAGCTGACGTTGAGCACCGGTACGTTCCGCGAGATCAAGCCCAACGAGGGGGACTTCGGCGAGATCTGGGGCCTGTGGATCCGCGACGACAAGGTCATCGTCGTCTCGGCCTTCGGCCTGATCTTCGAGGTCGATCCCGGCACGGGCTCGGACACCTCATGGGATCTGATCGAGGCGGGCGCCCCGATCGGGCCCCAGCTGGCGATGTCGGTAGCCGCCGACACGCACAACGTGTACGTCGGCGGGACGAACTCGGTCGCACGGCATGATCTGCGTACCGGGAAGCAGAACAGGGTGCTCGCGACGAGCGAGGCCAAGGACATCCTGCTGCACCGGGGCACTGCCCACTTCGCCCAGTACAACGCGATCGGCCTCCTGGCGTTCAACCCGCGCGTCGACGACGAGTGGGCCCGCAAGCTGGCCGATCTGCCGCCGCAGCAGAACCGCCCGCACCAGATCGTCTGGGACGACCGCCACCGGCTGATGGTGATCGGGCTGCAGTCCGACTACGAGTCGGGTGGATCGCTGATGACGTTCGACCCGAAGAGCGGTGCCACGACGACCGCCGTCAACCCGATCGATGACGAACAGATGGTCCGTGCGGTCGTCGCGCACGACGGCGTGACCTATCTCGGCGGCCAGAACGTCGCCGCGACCGCCGGCACCCTGGTCGCGTGGGATCCGGTCCGGAGGCGAGAGCTGTGGCGGATGACGCCGCAGTCCAGGCCCACCGGGATCACGGGCCTCACCGTGCTCGGCCGCCACCTGTACGTCATGTGCTTCAGGGGCGACTTCTTCGTGATCGACCTGCGTACCCGGAAGGTGATCCACTCCGCCAACCACGGCTCGGTGGTGCCGAACTACGGGACGCTGCTCGCCGATCGCGGGTACGTGTACGGGGCGTCCAGCTCGGATTTCGTCCGCTACGACAAGAAGACGTTCGCACGCACCGACCTGGTGGAGCTCGACGCCGACTGGTACGGCATCCCGCGAGCCGCGGTGGACGAGCGCGGCAGGTTCTATGCCATCCGCGGCCGCAATCTGATCCGGATCGACGTCAGCCGCTGCTGAGGTGACTCACGACGCTCTCCTCGGCGTTCCGACGTGTGCCGGAACGCCGAGGAGAGCGTCACGACGGCATGGACGACCGACGACCCTCACCATCGGTCCGGGCCGTACGGGAACGCCGCACTCTCGCGGAGGCCGGCAGACGCGTCGGCCGAGGACCACCTGCACACGGTGGACGCGCTGCTTGCCCGGGACGAGAGACGCGCGTGCACGGTCCTCACCTGCCGCCTCGGTCGCGTCGGGGACGCCCACCACCCGGCTGAAGGGTCAGCTCGGGGAGCGGAGCCAGCCATGGGTGCGGGCGGTGTCGGCGGTGACCTGGAGCAGCCGGGCCGTGACGGGCTGCCCGGTGCCGCCGCGGGTGAGGAGGTGGATCTCGATGGCCGAGACCGGGGACAGCGGCCGCCACACCAGTCCGGCCGGCAGACCGGGAAGAACGGATGCACCGACCACGGAGACCGCGTTGCCTTGAGCTACGGGCATGTGCGCGACGTCGAAGGACAGTTGCCGTTCGCGCAGCCTCGGTGCGATGCCGGCGCGTTCGAAGATGCCGGTGATCGCGTCGTGGTGCCCGGGGTTGTCGCTGCGGGCGTGCAGGAGGACCGTCTGGCCGGCGAGTGCGGCGACATCGACCTCCGAGTGCTCGGCCAGTGGATGTCCTTCCGCCATGAGTACGCCCTGGGGCTCCAGGCGCACGAAGGTGCGGACGAGTTGGGGCGTCGGCGGCGGGCAGCGGACCAGGCCGGCGTCGAGGGTGCCCTCGGCGACGCCGGCTACGACCTCGGCGGTGGGCAGCAGCCGCGTGGTGACGCTGATGTCCGGGTGCGCCTCGGCGAGTGCTGCGAGCAGGGTGGGTGCGGTGTCGTAGCTGGTGCTCGCGCTGTAGCCGATGGAGATCTTCCCCTGGGCCCCGGTGGCGAAGGCGCGTACGTCGCGCCACAGCCGGTCGGCTTCCGCGCAGAGTTCCTGGCCGCGCTCTTGAAGCAGTCGGCCGGCCTCGGTGACCGAGGTGGACTGGGTGGTGCGCTCCAGCAGTTGCACACCCAGTTCCTTCTCCAGCTCGCGTATCTGGCGGCTCAGCGCGGGCTGGGCCAGGTGCAGGCGCGCGGCGGCCCGGGTGAAATTGAGCTCCTCGGCGACGGCAAGGAAGTAGCGAAGGCGGCGGAGCTCTGACATGCCGAACATCGTACAGGTGGGTTGAACTGCCGTTATGCCGCTGTGTTCTGGGCCGAGCCGGAACAGGTCTTTCCCTTCCGAGGCGGAGGATCCGTAGGTTCGAGGCATCGGAAAGAACACCGCCACGAAGGGGCAGAACATGAACGAGCGGGAGCACACCGAGGCCGGCAAGGCAGTCGTCCAGGCGTACATGGACACCCTGATGACCGGTGATGTCGACGCGCTGCGCGACTTCTTCACCCCCGACACGACCTGGACGCTGGCCGGTGACCTGCCCCTGTCGGGGACCTGGACCGGGCCGGACGAGATCCTCGGAGAGTTCGTTCCGCGGATGGTGGCCCGGCTGCGCCCGGAGACGATCGAGTTCACCTTCGACGGGCTGATCGCCGAGGGCGACCAGGTCCTCGCCGAGTGGAACACCCGCGCCCTGGCCAAGACCGGGGGCCGCTACGACCAGCACTGCCTCGCAGTCTTCACGGTCCGCGACGGCAAGATCGCGACGGTGCGCGAATACTTCGACACCCTGCACGCCAAGACGGTCGTCTTCGCCTGATCACGCCTGCCCCCCCGACCCCGCCTGCGACGAACCAAGGAGAACCGGCATGACCGCGCAAACCGAACCGACCGCTGTGGTGCTGCGCTACTTCGAGGCACTGGAGGCCGGCGACCAGGAGGCCATCCTCGACTCCTGGGCCGAGGGAGGCAGCTGCTGGTACGGCGGCGACCTGCCGATCTCCGGTACGTGGCAGGGCCGCGACCAGGTGATCAACGGTTTCCTGGCCACCGCCTTCGCCCACCTGGACCCGGTGAAGGAGATCGGAATCAGGATCACCAACCACTTCGGCGCCGGCGAGCAGGTCCTCGTCGAATGGGACTCCTGGGCCACTGGCCGGACCGGCCGTCCGTACCAGGAGAACAACGTCGGCGTCTTCACGGTCCGCGACGGCAAGATCACGAACATGCGCGAGTACGCCGACACCCAGCACTGGGAGCGCGCCCTCGTCGCGCCTGTCGCCTGAACCCCGAGCACCCGCACACAAGCGAGAGGCCTTTGAAGCGATGTCAGGAATGATGAAGGCGATACTGCCCGGAGCAACTGCCGACACCGGCCAATCGGTCGTCCTCGGTGAGGCCGCCGAGCCGGAGCCCGCCACGGACGAGGTGGTTGTCGCGGTGGAGGCGTACTCCGTCAACCGCGGGGAGACCTTCCAGCTCGACGGCGGTCTCGATCGCCGCTGGGCGGGCTGGCGGCCCGGCAAGGACGTCGCCGGTACCGTCGTACGGGCCGCGGCCGACGGCAGCGGGCCGGCCACGGGAACCCGGGTCGTGGCCCATCCGCCCGCATACGGCTGGGCCGAGCGCGTCGCCGTGCCCACCACCAGTCTCGCCGAGCTGCCCGACAGCGTCGATGCCGTGACCGCCGCGGCCCTGCCACTGGCGGGGATCACCGCGCTGCGACTGCTGCGCGCCGCCGGTCCGCTGGCCGGCCGTCGGGTCCTGCTCACCGGTGCCAGCGGTGGCGTCGGCCACTACGTGACGGAACTCGCCGCCGCAGGCGGTGCTGCCGTCACCGCGGTCAGCGCCACCGCGGACCGCGGCGCGCAGCTGCTGCAGCTGGGGGCAACCGAACTGATCACGTCGGTGGACGACGCCGCAGGCCCGTACGACGTGGTGCTGGAGTCGGTCGGCGGGGCCGGCCTGCCCGCCGCTCTGGCCCAGCTGGCTCCCGGTGGCCTGCTGGTGTGGTTCGGCCAGGCGAGCCGCGAGCCCGTCACCCTCGACTTCTTCGACTTCTTCAGGGGCCCGAACCAGGCCCGTATCGCGCACTTCGACTACACCACCTCGGACGCGACCTTCGGCGGGGACCTGTCCGCCCTGGTGCGACTGGTCGCCGCCGGCCGCCTGCACCCCGAGATCGGCACGGTACGGGACTGGGCCCGCACCGCCGACGTCATCGCCGACCTGCGCGCCCGCACCGTCCGCGGCAAAGCCGTACTGACCGTCGCCTGACCCGTCGCGCGCACCGGACTCGGACAGCGCGGATCCGGGATGAGGGAGCACGAGCCGCTCCGTCCGGATCGGATCGGGCGGCAAGGGCTGTGGGGTCCAGTTCTGTCGTACCGGCAAGACAGTCAGCAGGCTCCTGGCGGAACCCGGGTCGAAGCTTGAGGAACAGGCACTGGGCTCGTCCTCGAACCGCTGCACGTCACTGCGGAGTGCTGACCCGTGGGGAAAATGAGGTGCGTGCCGGCACCACGCTGGTCAGACTCGCTGACATGACCGAGAAGATCACCCGCATCACCCGCATCAACCCCGAGCAACTGCATGCGACACCCGGCTACCACCACATCACCGTGGTGGAGGCAGGCCGTACCGCCTATCTGGCGGGGCAGTGCCCGCTTGATGGGAACGGCGACCTCGTCGGTTCCGACTCCCTCGAGACGCAGATCGACCAGGTGGTCGCGAACGCGCTCACTGCCCTGGCAGCAGTGAGCGCCAAGCCCGAACATGTGGTGCGGTCGGTGATCTACGTGCGAAGCGATGAGAGGGACACTCTCGGTGCCGCATGGAGTCGGCTCACCGAGTCCGGCCTCGGTCCGGCATTCACCACTGCCAGCACGCTCCTGGGCGTCGCCCAGCTGGGCTTTCTGGGACAGCTCGTCGAGGTGGATCTCACCGTGGCGCTGCCTGAGTGACTTCGAACGCCGTTTCGGGCCAGAGGGTCCAGCTTGGCATGCGCGTGGCTGTCGGACGCCAGTGCCGCTGAGGCCGAAATCGCCCGACTTCCGACGCCCCCGGGGGGAAGCCGGCTCACCATGAGGTGGGAACCCGTCCCCGGCGAATGAGCTGACGGTTGGCCCCATGGGCGTATCCGCCATGCGCTGCCGGGTCACTCCGGATGGGCCAGTGCGTCCTTCTGCAGTTGTGCCGCCGCCAGCAGGCTCAGTTTCGGTTCCGCCTGACGCAGCGCCTTCACCGCAGCGACTGAGGCGATGTCTCCGGTGAACCCGGCGGCTGCCAGCCGGGAGCGGACCCAGCGGGCGCGCAGTAGGCCCTCGGTGTCTGCGGCGGTCGACTCCACGAGCGCGGCGGCGCGTTCCAGGCCTGGACGCTCCTCGGGCGATGCCTCGGCCAATGCCTGACGCAGGGTTGCCGCGATCTCGTCCGCGTCCCGGATGACCAGCACGAAGTTGTGCTTTTTACTGAGTCCCGTGATGGCTGCCATGTGGATCAGCGTGACGGTCATGATCTCCGTATGGCAAGCAACTTGAGGATTTCCAGAGGCTCGGCCCTCCCACTGCCTGCGCCCGGCAGGGGCCTCATGCATGGACACGCGACCCGGGCCCGCGCACGGGACCGCGGTGAGGCGCGGGCCGGCCGGGGCCCACCGTGGTCAGGGCAGTGTCTCCCCGTACTGGGCCAGCAGCGCCCGCAGGCGGAGAGCCTTGTCGTCTCCGCGGCCCCGGAGACGGTTCTTGTGGTTGCGCTTCCACCTGGCGAGCGCCTTCTCGTGTTCGTCGCCGAGGGTCAGGCTCGGCTGTATGTGGCCCCGTGCCGCCCCGAAGTCCTGAAGGTGCTGAAGCATTGCGGTCCACTGGTCTCCCTGCTGATCCCAGGTCCATCCCGGGAGCGCCTCGAGCTCGGCCTCCTGTGAGGCAGACAGGACATCGCGGCGGGTGCGCCAGGAGTTGAGCCACACTCCCACGGGGTGGCTGTTCCACTGCTCGCGCTGTTTGACCGACGAGACGGCACGGCCGGTGGCGGCACAGAACTGCTGCATCACCTCGACCTTCGTGTCGTGGGCGTCCTGATAGGGGTCCCAGGACCAGCCGGGTACCTTCTCCATGGCCTCGAGCTGATCGCCCGGCAGATCGCCGCCGCAGGCGATGAGCTCGGCCCGCCGCTTTCGGAGGTTGTTCGCCCACACGGTCGCATCGCGGCTGGACGGCAGTTCCTCCCGCTCGCGCGGATCTCCAGGTTCGGCCCGCCGCAGGTACCGGTCGTGGCCGGCCCAGAAACCTGCCTCGTGCGCAGTCCGGGAGGACCAGGTGGCGATCGTCGCCAGGCGCCCGGCCCGGTCGGCTCGCAGGCGACCGGTGCGCTGAAGTCGCCGCTGCTTGCGGCACCAGAGTCCCAGATTGCGTCCGTCGACGCAGAGCTGGTCCGTGGGGTAGCAGTCGCTGGTGTCGGCCTCGTACGCCACCAGCTCCTCGAACATGAAGCCCCACGCGTCGTTCTGCGCCGAGTACTCCAGCCGCCGTGCCGCTTGCTCGCCGATGCGCTCGCGGATCCACCTGCTCGCTGTTTCCTGTGCCTGGGGAGCGTCCAGGGCCCGGTACTGCTCGGCCGCTGCCGGGTTCAGCAGACCAAGCACCACCAGGTGGTCGAGGACGTCGGCCGCAGCGGTCTCCGGCTCTGCGAGGAAACCGACCCTTACGTCGTAGGCCGGGTCGAGGAGGTCGAGCGGGGCCTCCCTGATACGCACCACGATCCAACCGGACTCGCGCAGCCGTCGGGACTTCTCACTGTCCCTCCTGGCCGACTGCTCGTTCCCGTGGAAGTAGGAGCCGTCGAACTCGAGGACCATGCGCAGACCGTCGGCGTCGATCACCATGTCGACCCGCTCGACCCGTCCGGAGTGAACGGCATCACGGTAGGCGTCGATGGCGAGGACTGTGCTGAGTTCGGCCTTGAGCCGCAGCTCCTGCGCTGATGTCTGGCGCAGGCGGCAGGTGGGGCATCCGGTGCCGTAGCGCTTGCGGAACCCTCCGCTGCGGTTGTTCACCACGGCTTCCCACGGATCGTGCGCGGGAAAGTCCGGGCAGTTCCAGTAGACCTTTCGGTTGGAGGCGACCGTCAGTGAGTCGGGGGTGACCCCTGACCTCTCGACGTTCAGTGTCGCGGCCAGGTCCGGTTTCACTGTCGATAACCGGTTCGCGTCCGTGATCCGTACGGTCCCCACGTAACTGCTTCCTTCCGGCTCGGACTGCGCCCGGCCACGGTGCCTTGCCGGGGGTTGGAGTGGAACGGGGCGAGGGCGGTGACGGTGCGGGCCGAGGTTCGTTTGAACGGGTCGGCTGCTCGCTGTCAGGTGCAGTGCCGTGCCGCTCACCTATGGGCGGAACCCTTCGATCGCGAGATCCAGGAGGCGGTCGACCTGGGCGGCACCCTCCGGGCCGTCCGGCGTACGCCACAAACAGCTCAACAGCATGATCACGTCGACGGGGTCGATGCCGGGGCGCACCTCGCCCGCCTCGACGCAGGCGTCGAGGAGGCGCTGGACCGCGGCCGTGACGGGGGGCCAGGAGGCGCTGATCACGTCCTTGGCGGCGGCGGAGTGCAGCGCTTCGCCGAGGCCGTGCTTGATGCGCACGTAGCCGGTGAGGGTGATGAACCAAGTGCGCAGCGCCTCCAGTGGGGGCTGGGCGGCGAGGGCGTCGCTCACGGCGTCGGTGAGTCGGTCGATGCCGTGCTGGTGGACTTCGAGGAGCAGTGCTTCGCGGGTCGGGAAGTGCCGGTAGAGGGTGCCGGGGCCGATGCCCGCCCGCTTGGCGATCGAGTTGAGCGAGGCATCGGGGGACTCGGTGAGTGCGTCGTGGGCCACCTGGAGGATCAGCTCCCGGTTCTTGAGTGCGTCGGCGCGCTGCCGTGAGGCCTCGGGCATGGGTCCTCCTGGTGGTGATGCGGCGGTGAGGGGCTGCGGAGGGCGGCCTTCGCTTGCTAAGCGGAGAGCTCTCCGTTACCGTCGAAGAGTCAGGCGGAGACATCTCCGTTTCTGCTCTCTCATTGTAGGAGCTCTCCCATGCGTTACATCAAACTGGGCCGTACCGGCCTCGATGTCTCCCCGATCGCAGTCGGCGCCATGACCTACGGCGAGCCCGGCCGCGGTCACCCCGTGTGGTCCCTCGACGAGGAGTCCAGCCGCCCCCTGATCAGGCACGCCCTGGACGCGGGCATCAACTTCTTCGACACCGCGAACATGTACTCCTACGGCTCGTCCGAGGAGATCCTGGGCCGGGCCCTGAAGGACTACACCGACCGCGACGACGTCGTCATCACCACCAAGGTCCGCCACACCATGCGACCCGGCCGACCGAACAGCGGCGGGCTGTCCCGCAAGGCGATCATGTCCGAGATCGACGCCAGTCTGCGCCGCCTGGGCACCGACTACATCGACATCTACATGATCCACCGCTTCGACAACCAGACGCCACTGGAGGAGACCCTCGAGGCGCTGAACGACGTGGTGAAGGCCGGCAAGGCCCGCTACCTCGGCGCGTCCTCCATGCACGCCTGGCAGTTCGCCAAGGCCCTGCACATCCAGGAACGCAACGGCTGGGCCGGCTTCGTGACCATGCAGAACCACTACAACCTCCTCGCCCGCGAAGAGGAACGCGAAATGCTGCCGCTCTGCGCCGACGAGGGCGTCGCCACCATGGTCTGGAGCCCGCTCGCCCGGGGCCGCCTCGCCCGCCCCTTCGACGAAGCGAACACCGGCGCCCGCGCGGCGACCGACGGCGGCTTCGCCGACATGCTCTACAAGGCCAACGCGGACAGCGACCGCCAGATCATCGACGAGACCGGCGCCATCGCCGAAGCCCACCACGTCAGCCGCGCCCAGGTCGCTCTCGCCTGGCTGCGCCGCAACCCCGTCGTCGCAGCCCCCCTGGTCGGTGCCCGTACCCTCCAGCAGATCGACGACGCGGTCGCCTCCCTCGACCTCGACCTCACCGACGACGAGGCCCGCCGCCTGGAACTCCCCTACACCCCCCGCCACGACTTCCAGGGCGTCTCCGACGAACGCGAGATCGAACGCATCAAGGCCTCCATCCCCGGCTACGCCAACACCTGAGACACCGGGACCGGTGACGCACCACGCGGCGCCACATCCGGCCCCTCCACAGGGTGAGGCCCGGCCGCCGCACTCCGACCTCGACGGCATTCTCTGCTGCGTGGTGGTGCCTGCCCTTCCCTCCTCGGGAACGAGTGTGTGAACGCCGGACCCGGTTCACGACATGTGCGCAACGCCGAAGAGGGTCGTGAGCGTGCCTACACCGGTCTCGCCCCCGTCCCTCGCGACGACAGAGACGTCGCCGTGGTGTCGTGGGAGGGGCCGGAACGGTCCATCCGTTTCCAGACAGGGAAGATCACGGGGCTGAGCGTGGCAAGCAGGTACACGCCGCCGAACGTCACCAGCGCGGACTGCAGGCCGGCAGAATCCGCGAGGAAGCCCGCGGCCAGTCCGCCCAGGGGAGTGACCAGCTGGGTCGCGGCCGTTGTCGTACTCAGCACGCGGCTGCGCAGCTCTTCGGGCACCGCTTCGTAGGTCACTGTGGCCATGATGGGGTTGAGGACGCCGAAGGCGAGACCCTCGACTGCCATGATCACGGCCAGCGGGGCGAAACGGTCGGTGAGGGCGGCCACTGCGAAACGAGGCAGGCCCGCGACGAGAAACGCGATCGTGAACACCGGCCACCGCCGCAAGCGGCTGCCGATCGCCCCGTAGACCAGCGCCCCTGTGAGTGCACAGATGCCGAACGCTGCGTTCAGCAGACCGAGGTGGATGGCACCACCATGCTCCTCACGGGCATGTACGGGCAGGAGCACCGCGCTCCATCCCTGGTCGAGGCCCCTGGTGACCAGCGTCATCAGGCACAGGCCCAGCAGCAGCGGGGTGGCCGCCAGGAACCGGTAGCCTTCCGCGAGTTCATGGCGGTAGGCACGCAGCGATGTCGCCTCGACCTGCCGCTGGGGCTGTGCCTCGGGCAGGCCGCGCACCCCGAACGCGAACAGCGGCGCGGCCACGACGAACGTCGCCGCATCCACCAACAGGACGCTTTCGGCACCGAGCGCAGCGATCAGCACGCCCCCGAGAGCCGATCCGGTCAGCGCCGCACAGCGTGCCGCACCGTCGTACAGACCTGCGGCTCTGGACAGCGGCATTCCGGCGCGCGCGGCGAGCGTGGGCAACAGCACGCTGCGGGCCGTCTCACCCGGAGAACGAAACAGCCCTGTCAACGCCATCAGCGCACACAGCATCCAGAACCGCAGGACGCCGGCGAACTGCAGCAGCGGAATCGCCGCAACCGCGACTCCGCAGGCGAGATCCGAGGCGACACTCACCCGACGTCGCCCGATTCGGTCGATGACCGGACCACCGACGAGCGCAGCGAGCACGACGGGCACCAGGGTGCAGAACGCGACGATCCCGGCCGCGGTGGCGCTGCCCGTGCTCTGCAGCACGAACCACGGCACACCCATATACGTCAGACAACTGCCAGTGATCGAAACGAGATTGGCGGCAAGAACCGTTGTGAGAGGACGACGGTCACCCGTCAGGAAGTCTTCGGACACTACGGGGGTCTCCCATGAGGGGAAGCGCCCACCGCGTACGGGACAAGTCAGCCGGCGGGCGAAGCGAAGGAGTCAGCGTCTGGCGCGCATGACGAGGCGCACCGCGATGCGGTGTTCACAAGCAGCGCCTCCAACACTTCGCCGGGAAGACCACCCAGCACCTTCACGCATTGTCGCCTCAGGCCCCGAGCCTCCGCAATGCATTCCTGAGGCCACAGGAACGAACACGGCGCCGGCCCGTGGACACATCCCAGGGCAGGCATCGCCGCCGGGCCGGTCAGGCGCCTGCCCGCGGAGACTCGGGCGGGCATCGCTGCCGTGCCGGTCAGGCGCCTGCCGCCCACGTGACGCCCAGCTCGCGCAGAGCCTCCACCTGCTCCTGGTTGAGCCTGTCGCGGCGCCGCTTCCGGTTGGATTACCAGACCCCCAGCGCCAGCTCGTGCCCCTGGCGGTCGAAGACGACCCGCTCTCGGTGAGCCCGCTTCAGCGACGACGTCGCCTCAAGGTCGACGTCCTGTGCGCGAGGGCGGTCAGGTCTCGACGAACCTGCCGTGCCTTTGAGATCTGGCCCTTCGTCGCATGCACGGCGGCGAGGGCGGGAGAGGAGGCCTCAGCTGGGCCGTAGGTGCGACGGAAGACCTGCTCAGCCGGTGTGGGAGACCACGGCGTCGATCAACTGCGGCCAGAGTTCGCGGGGGCGGTCGTGGCCCATGTCGGGGATCAGCAGCAGTTCCGCACCCGGGACGAGTTCCGCGGTGCGCCTTCCACCGCTGGGGTCGATCAGCGTGTCGTCCAGGCCGTGGATCACGAGCGTCGGCACGCGCAGGTCGCGGAGGGCGTTCTCGCGTGAACCGCTGAGGATCATCGCGCCGAGTTGCCGCCCGATCCCCGCGGGGTAGTAGGAGCGGTCGTAGCTTGCGGCGGCCAGCTCACGCAGAGCCGTGGCATCGCCGTAGCGCCTGGAGGCCCACACCAGTTCCTTCTCCGCCGCCGCGACATATCCTGCGCGGTCCGCCGGCTTCGGAGTGAACAGCACCGCTTGAGCCTCCGGGCTGGACTGGCCGTACTCACTCTCGCCGGTCGAGGACATCATCGACGTCAAGGTCAGCACCCGCTCCGGGGAGGAGAGGGCCATGGTCTGGGCGACCATCCCGCCCATTGAGGTGCCGACCATGTGGGCGCGTTCGATACCGAGCGCGGTGAGCAGGCCGAGGCCGTCGTCGGCCATGTCTTGTAGGCGGTAGGGAACCATCGCGAGGGCGGCGGGAATGTCACCCGAGCTGACAGTCGCGATGAACTTGCCCATGTCGACAGGGTGATCGTCGAACTTGGTGGACAGCCCGCAGTCGCGGTTGTCGTACCGGATCACGTACCGGCCACGATCTGCCAGTGCCCGGCAGAAGTCCTCGGGCCAGGCGAGCAGCTGCGCTCCGAAACCCATCACGAGCAGGATGGGTGGGTCCACGGGGTCACCGAAGCTCTCGTACGCGATGGAAACCTCGGAAGACACCACAACGACAGACATATGTGCAGCCTGCCACAGTCGGCCAAGACACCGGCTCAGCAAGCGCGCGTGACCTGCGACTCTTCTGTTGATCTCCCCGCGATCCGCCGGGCAGGACCTGTCCATAAGTCACGGTGTACTGGCACACGCCCGGGAAGACCGGTGGTGCGGCGCGCCGGCCCGTCCTCGTACGTTCCTCCCTCACGGACTTTCGGGCTCGGGATTCCCAATCGATGCGTGCCGCAGGGCGACGGGCATTTCCTCACGACTTCGGAGACCTGGACACGGCATGCGCCCGTGCAGTGCCGTGTCCGGCGGCCACCTGTGTGGGGGTTACCGCGCCGGGAGGAAGTGCATCGGCGGCGTCGGAATGAAGCGGTCGGTGACGTCTCCGACGAGTCCGCCTTCGAGTCCGCTGTCGTTGGCCAGATCGAGTTTCAGCGCAGGTGCACCCTCGGAGAGATCGAGGCCGGACATACGGACCCAGACAATGTTGGGCCGCGATGTCGACTCGTAGATGTAGATGCCGTTGCTCAGGTCCGCGAGCGTGCGCCAGATGGTCTGTGAGGCGTAGGGCTTGTCAGGGTCGGCCACGCGGAAGGGCTGGGCGGCGTTACGCATCACGCTCAGCAGTGAGGCGACCGCCTCGGTCGTGCCATGGGGCTGCGGAAGCCTCGTCAGGTAATACGCCGCGCGTGCGAAACGGTCCGAGGGATCGGTCCCGCCAGGCAGCGGCTCGTTGCCACCAAGACCTTGGATGGTCCGGAGGTGTGCGAGCTGCTCCTCGAACGGAGGCGAGTTGGTGACCACCGTGTAGGCCCGGTCATGGTGGACCCGCGGCGTTCCGTCCAGGTATTCCACGATCGCCGAGTCACCCGACCGGTCGTCCAGTGCCATGTGTAGGGTCACCGACTTCCCGCTCGACGGGTCGCTCTGCGCCACCACTTGGAGCTGTGAGCCCTCGATCCACTCCACCGCTTCGGCGACGGTCGCGAAGTTGTCAAGGACGTACTGCATCCAGACCGCCGCGCTCAGCGCCGGGCGGCTCTCGTCCCGCTCGCCGTAGTCGGACTCCGGGAGAAAGAGCTGATGCGCCGCAAGGCCGGCCTGGTTGATTCCGTCGACAGTCATCAGGTCGTGTGCGCCGGCGACCAGGCTTCCGTATGCGGATGTCCAGGTCAGGGCTGCGTCGAGCCCGTCATCGCGGACCATGCCGCTGGGGAACGCCCAGAGGTTCGTCCGCATGTCCTCCATCCAGTCCATGTTGCGCCCGGCAAGAACTGCCCCGCCCGCATCCGCCCAGAGTGCTCGCGTGCACATAGATTCTCGCCTTCCGGATGCCTGAGATCCGAACTAGACCCGTGGCGGACAGTTTCTGCCCGCGATTCGTGACTCATTATGACGTTTTAGGTAGAGAGAATCCCATCTATCGGGCGTGACACTTCAGATGCGAAGTCAGCGCAGGTGGAGCCTGACGTGGATGGTGACCTGGATATATGCGTGCCACGTGGCGCCGGCCCGCCAGCCGGAGCGATGCGTGTCGGATCTGGGGGATGGCGGCGGCCGGCGGCCTGGAACGAGGCGGTACGGGACCGGGTCATCTCGTGCTGCTGGCCCGCGAACTCTGAGCGCTCGGTGTCAGCTGCCTCATAGGCTTCGCGGATGAATGATCATCCGCTGTCAAATTCCCGCGCCGCACCCCCCGCACGCGACGCTGATTTGCGGGTCAGTGCTCGCGCTGTGGTGCTGGATCAGGCGAGTCGGGTCCTTCTGATCCGGCACTGCGACAAGGGCCAGGAGTTCCACGTGCTGCCCGGCGGACGGGTCGACCCTGGTGAGACGGCTGCCGAGGCCGCCGGCCGTGAGGTGCTGGAGGAGACCGGATTGCAGGTCACCATCGGTGAACTGCTCTGGGTCCGTGAGTACCTACCGGAGCGGCACCCCGGCAATCCGTACCACCGCACGCAATTGCAGCAGCTCCAGCTGTACTTCAAGGCCCAACTGGAGCCCGGAGCCGCCTTGCCGGCGACTGCCCCGGATAGCACGCAAACGGCCATTGTCTGGCAGCCCCTGGCTACGCTGAGCCAGCTGGTCCTGCTTCCACTGGGGCTACAGGCCCCGCTTGCCGGCCTTGGCACGGGTCAGGCCGCAAACACTCCGGTGTACTTCGGTGACCTGATCTGATCCTGATATGTCGCAGACACCGCGAGGTCTGGTGCCTCACTGATGGTTGGCGGAGAGGCAGCAGGCGCCTCGCCGGTAGGGAGGAACTCCGCTGACATTGTGGCAGGCGCTGCTGGGCCGAGCGCTTTCCACCCGCGGCCCTCGGTCTTCGGTACACCGATCCGGCCGAGCGCGTACGGAAGGTTGGCCTCGCCCGTACGGCAGTGGCATCGGATGGCGAGGGCGGCTTCGGAACCGCGTCAACTCTGAACGGTATACCTGGCCGCTGAGCGCGATAGTTGGCCGGTCAGATCGCTGTAGTTGGCCTGCGCATGCCGGAATCCGCCAGGAGCCCAGACGGTGAGCGCGACCGGTGTGGGTGGGGCCGTGGCGGCGTCGTCCTGAAGCGTGGTGAAACCTGCCGGGGGACGCCGCGCGGGGCGTGGCGTGGTCGTACGCATACGCGATGATGCCGTAGCCGTACCGAAGCGCACTGAGAAAGGGCTTGAGGGATGTGGACTTGGTGAGGGATCTGGGCCACCCGGACCGGCACGTCGCTGCGGCGGCCGTATTGGCCGCGGGGTCGTTTTCGCTGCGCTCCATCGCGTTGCCCGTGGGTCACGACCGCCTGATCGGCTTTATTCACGAGTCTCGGCAGCGCTGAGGTACTTGCCAGGGCAGCATCGGGGTGCTCCTGGTGAAAGGCCCCGGTCATGCCGCAGATGTCCAAGGTCGAACTGTAAGAGGCGATCCGGCGTGATCACCGTGCCGAGATGAATAACGTTATCTACAGGAGGGCAACTGATGCGCACTCTTTACGTCGTCACCCATCCGGAGGCGACGCACCACGTCGAGGGAGTCGTTGGCGGATGGCATGACTCGAAGTTGACGCCCGCTGGCGTCCGTGCGGCCGTCTCCATCGCGCAGGCGTTGCGGGCCCAGGTCCCGGACGGCGCCGAAGTGGAGCTGTTCTCCTCGGATCTGCAGCGCACTCTGCGGACGGCCGAGGAGGTGGCCGAACTGTTCGGAGTGAAGCCGATTGTGGACCGCAGGCTGCGGGAGAAGTCCTATGGTGAGGCGGGGGGAAAACCGCAGGAGTGGCTGGACCGGCGCTTCGTCCCCCCGCCGGCTGTCGGGGAGCGAATGGACCACGACGAGGGCGTGCAGGGTTCCGAGACCAAGGCTGCGTGGGCGCAACGCGTCTACGCAGCAACCGACGAGATCCTGCAGAACCCTTGCGAACATCAGATCATCGTGACGCACGGAGGCTCCCTGACGTTCGTCGTGGCGTCCTGGATCAAGATGCCGATCGAGTCGGCCGGCTATGCCAGTTTCCGGGCCCCCTCCGGGAGCATCACCACGCTCCGCGAAGACGACTTCTTCCACAACCGCCAAGTCGTCAGCCTCGGTGACACTCTTCATCTCGGCTCCGCACAAGCTGGCTGACCTCAGACTGGCCCGCATCGACGGCCCGCCGCCCGCGAGGGCGGCGGGCCGTCCCACACTGATGTCATCTCTCTCTCGTGAACATTCCCGAGCCCGTCGACGTCCCTCTGCTGCCCAACGTGCTGGACAAACTCTGCTGTTAAGAGTGACCGAAGCCACCTGATGCTTCGTCGGCCACAAGGCCGCCTCGTGTCTGGGCCAGCTCCGGCCTCGGGTCGAGGGCGCTGGTGTCGGAACTGGTTATGCCCTACCGTCCATGGCGTGGCGAGGACTCTGCGGCTGGCGGTTGCACAGAGCACGGTGCCGGAGGACCCCACTGATCGAGAAGCGCTGCGGGCGGCAGGGCAGGAGATCCGGGCTCTGATGGTTGAGGCCGCCGGAGCGGGTGCGCGGCTGGTGCAGTTCCCCGAGGGCGCGGTCACCTATCCGAGCAAGCACGTGATGGCGGCGGGCCCGGCCGGCGAGTGGGCACCGGCTGACTGGACCCGTGCCGCGTGGGACGTCCTGCGCGAGGAAGCGGAGTCGATCACCGCGCTGTCGCGGGAGCTCGCCCTGTGGACGGTGTTCGGTTCGATCCACCCGCTCACACCGCCGAACCGGCCGCACAACAGCCTCTACATCGTCTCCGACCGTGGCCGGCTGGTCGCACGGTACGACAAGCGTTTCCTGTCGCACACCGAGATCTCCTACCTGTACTCCCCGGGACAACAGCCGCTCGTCGTCGAGGTGGACAGCATCCGGGTCGGCTTCGCGCTGTGCATCGAGGCCAACTTCCCGGAGGTGTTCGCCGAGTACGAGCGCTTGGACGTCGACTGTGTCCTGCTGTCGGTGATGGTCGACGACGCGCCCCGGGCCCGCGTCGCCCAGGCGTACGGGACGCTCTGCAACTACTGGCTCGGCTACTCGGTCCCGGCCCAGTTCAGCACCACCGTGCCGTCCGGGATCGTGGCGCCCGGCGGTCGGTGGCTGGCACGCTGTCCCGCGGACGGACGGCCCGCCCTGGCAATCGCGGACATCGACCTCGACTCGCAGGACGATGACATCACCATGGCCCTTCGCTACGCCCGTCCGTGGCGCCGCTCGGCCCGGGACGGACTCTACGGAGAGCGGCTCCCAGTCGACGACCCCCGCAGCGACACCCGCACAGCGTTCTGAGACCGCGCAGCTGCCAGCCCCCCGACCGGACTCATCTACTGGCGCCGCCGCCGTGGAATAGCTCGCTGGCAGCGCGGTCGAGTGCGGGATCAACCGCCTCAAGAGACAGTGCGCGGTCGCCACCCGATACCACAAGCTCGCGGTTCGCTACGAGGCGACCGTCCTCGTCGCCGGTATCAACGAGTGGCGGTGACCCGCGGCCGCCACACAGTGGGCAGTTTGCTGCCGTGCTTGTCAGTGGCCCCTGGCACCATGCGCGCATGAACACAGAGAGCAAGGAGAAGAAGACGCTGTCGGCGTTCCTCGCGGCGCAGCGATCCAGTGTCCTGGCCATCGTCGACGGGCTCGACACGCAGGCACTGACCACACCCATCCTGCCCTCCGGCTGGACGCCCCTCGGACTCATAGAACATCTGGGGCACGTGGAGAGGCACTGGTTCCAGGAGGTCGTCACCGGAGCGGCCGAGCCGTTGCCATGGCCCGATGACCATGCACCGTGGACGACACCGCGTGCGCCGGAGGTGGTCTTCGCCTTCTACGACGACCAGTGCCGCCGTTCCGACGTCGTCATCGCCCGCACCCCGTTGTCGGCACCCCCGCGGGGGCGGCACCCCGAGCCCATGGGGGACGAACTCGCCGACCTGCGCGGGATCATCCTGCATGTTGTTGAAGAGACCGCGCGACACGCCGGCCATATGGACGTCGTCCGCGAACTCCTTGATGGCCGAACGGGACTTGGACCTCGCTGAGCACCGGCCCGTAGCGCTGACCGGCACCCGGCTCGCACTCTCGCTGCACGCCCTGGGCGCAATGCCGTTCGGGTAGGGGTGCGATCGGCGGTGCACCTTGGGTGTTTCGGCTGGTGATACGGAAATGCAGTCCGCGACTTCGTCCACCGCGTCGGCAAGGTGGGCCTTTCCGTCGGCCCTGAGCTGTTCGGCCAGCGCGGGGGAGGGAGGAAATGCTCCTGGATAAGGTTCTTTCCCTGGGAGACGACGATGGTGATGTCGGTGATTCCGGAGGCGACGAGTTCACAGACGGTGTGCTCGATGACGGGCTTCTCGCCGATCGGCAGCATCTCTTTCGGGATGGCCTTGGTCAGGGGCAGCAGCCGGGAGCCGATACCTGCGGCAGGAATGACGGCCCGGCGGATATTGGTGGGCATGGTTGCCTTCTCTGTGGATCGAGTGCCACGCCGGCAGGCAAGGCACGGGGACGCTACCAACCTGCGTCGCGCGCGGGTGCGCGCTCGATGCTCGCGGCACTCGGTCGTAGACGCCGTCGGCCAGTTGGATACGACCGGCGTGGCGGGCTTGTCACTTACCCGCACCGCCCTGCTGGCCGACATCATCGACGAACAGGAACGACGCTGCCCGCGCTCGGAACCGGTCGCTCAGAATGCGTGCCGTCACAGCGAGCAACGTCCCGGCGCCCCGCCGATCTGTGCCCGCCGCGGCCGACGGCGGTGCTGGCCCGGCAACTTCATGCCGACCAGGGCTACGACTACGCCTGCCTGCGGCCATGGTTGCGCGAGCGAGGCATCACGCGCCGCATTGCCCGCAAGGGAGTCGAGTCGTCGCAACGACTGGGCCGCCACCGCTGGACCGTGAAGCGCACCACGGCCCGGCTCGTCGGTTGTCGCCGCCTTCCCCGTCGCCACGAACACAAGGCAGACCACTTCCTTGCGTTCACCGGCATCGCATGCACCCTCAGCTGCTGCCGCCGGTTGACGGCGTGACATGGCTTGTGAGCCATTGGCTTACCTTGGCGAGGTATCCGGGAACGAGGGCCGCTGAGCCCTCTGTCTGCAGACGATGATCACCGCCCGGGAGCACCTCCACAGTCAGGGTGGCGCGGTGAAGGCGGGCGGAGTGGCAGGCGGCTGCGGCGAAGACACGGATGCTGTCGGCGACCGGCACCGTTGAGTCCGCACCACCGAATAGCGCCAGATGCGGGCAGCGCAGCTGGAGCAGGTCCGGAGTCGGGTCGTGGTCCTGCTTCCGCTTCAGGAACGACCAGAGGCGTTCGTCCACGTCGCCCCAGTAGTAGGCGAGTCCCGGCGGCGCTCCCGCGTTGTCGACGAGCTGTTGCGCCGTGGAGAAGTCGGCGTTGCGTCGGCCTGCTTCCGCCAGTTGGTCGTACAGGGTCAGGGTGCGGCGGACCTCAGGGTGCCCATCACCGTGTAGAACCTTGAGGTGGTTGCCGAGGGCGTAGCGTTCCTGCTCAGCAGGGCTCACGCCCGGGCAACTGTTGGTGACCACCCACGGCAGGTCACCCCGTGCCGAAGAGGCGCGCAGAGCAACCCAGCCTCCCTCGCTGTGCCCAAAAAGCCCCGCGGCTTGACGTCGAACCTCAGGCTGAGCACGGAGAAAGCTGAGCGCGGCGACCGCATCGGCCGCCAGATCATCCATGGTCGCTGCGCGCCAGTCACCAGATGACCGGCCAACACCGCGCTTGTCATACGAGAGCACGGCAAATCCAGCCTCTGCGAGGTGCTGCTGGATCGGCTGGAAGTATGTGCCGTTGTCCCTGTCGGTCGGCCCGGACCCCCCGACCAGCACCACGCCACCAACGGGCGGGTCGGCCTCAACCGGCACGCGCAGTGAACCGGCCAGCTCTACCTCCCCGTTGGCGAACGTGACGTCTTGCACTCTCACGCTTCTCATGAGCTCAGTCTCATGGTTCTGGACGGACCTCGTTCGGTTGATCCGGAACCTCGCCCGTGCAGAACGGAACCTCCCGTGAGCTTCCACCAGTGCCCTACAAGACAAGGCGATCAGGGCGGGGACGGAGAGGATCAGGTCATTGGTGCAGCCAGAACCGCCGTACGGCGTGAGCGCCGCTCTCAGGCGTGGACCGGGTGGGCGGCTTCCGCGGCGAGGCGCTGATAGGCGCGACGGACCTCGGGCACCAGACGGGCCGCGGCCTCGGCGTCGGCGTGTTCCGTCCGGAGCTTCAGGATGTCCCCGCCCCGTCGCGCCTCGGGCACGTCCGCGCCCCGCGCCGTGATCAGCGCGTGGAAGTGCGGATGGTTCTCACCGAAGACCAGCAGGTACGTCGCGGGCGCACCGGTCACCTCCGTCACTGCCGCGACCAGATCCCGGGCACGGCGGCCGAACGCGGCCAGTTCCGCTTCGTCGAGCCCGGTGATGCGCTCGGCGTGGCGGCGGACCCGCAGAACGAACCACCCGGGTACGTCGTAGCCGGAAACCGAATCCCCCGACCACAAGGGGTCTCGGAAGACAACGGAAGCGTCGTCGTTCTGTTCCAGGCCACACATGAAGCAGTCGGCCCGGTGGGCGGGTGTGCTCAACGATTGTCCTCGGGGTAGTGGGGTTTGGGGTTGGGTGCTCGAGCGAAAGCGAGTGACCGGCCGCGACCGCTGAGCGAGGGCTGCCGCCGGAGTGCCGGGACTGCTTCCGGCACCCCGGCTCCGGTCCCCGTTCCGCGCTCAGACGGCTCCGGTGAGGACCAGCATCGGGTCGGGCAGACTGCTCCTGAGCGCCCAGGACCGGGGGATCAGGTCCTCGACGGCGGCGCCGGAGCGGCGGGCGGTGAGCATGGCCTCGGGGTCGAAGGCGGGGCCGACGGCGTCGGACCCGTACTCCGGTCCGTTCATGTAGCCGGTGGCCTCGTCGGGATCGGCGAAGTTGTCGATCTGCATCTCGACGAAGCCGCCGTCCGGGTCCTGGTAGTACATGGACGTGGTGACTCCGTGGGCGATGCACACCGCGGGGGTGACGCCCTTGTCGCGCAGGAGTTCGTAGCGCACGAGAAGGTCGTCGAGGTGCTCGAAGGTGTAGGCGACGTGATGGGCGCCCGCAGTCGTGGGCGTCTTGCGCTCCAGCGGGACGGGCGGGGTGAGCAGGGCGACGCGGTGGTGCTCCTCGTCGTAGGTGAGGAAGCACAGGGTGTCGTTCTGGAACACCACATGTCCGTCCAGGACGGCGCAGTACCAGTCCCGCATGGCGGTCGGGTTGCTGGTCTGGAAGACGACATGCGCGAACTTCGGTGCGGCGGTCATTCGATCCTCCTTGATCGAATCTGCGGGTGCGTCCATGGGAGGTGCGTCCGCGGCCGCCCCGGCGGGACGGTGGACGACCGGCGCGCCCGCACTCTCGGTGCCTTCGTCACGGTCGTGACGTGCGTGCTGCCCCGTGGAACACGGGCCGACGTCGGGTGGTGGGTTCAGGGCTGTGCGGTGAAGCGCTGACGCAGCTCGCCGATGCCCTCGATCGTGCTGACCAGCTCGTCGTCGGGCGCGAGCCAGCGCTGGGGGTTCCGGGCGAGGCCGACACCGGCGGGGGTGCCGGTGAAGATCACGTCTCCGGGCAGCAGGGGCATGACCGAGGAGAGGCGGGCGATCAGATCCGGAACGGGGAAGATCATGTCGCTGGTGCGGCTCTTCTGGACCTCTTCGCCGTTCACCGTGCAGCGAAGCTCCAGGTCGTCTGGGTCGGCGAACTCATCCGGTGTGACGAGCCACGGACCGGTCGGAGCGAAGCCAGGAAAGGACTTGCCGAGGCTGAACTGGGGTGATGGTCCGTCGAGTTGGGTGATGCGCTCGGAGATGTCCTGGCCGGCGGTGAGGCCGGCGACATGGTTCCAGGCGGCGTCCGCGGTGACGTGGTGGGCGCGGGTCCCGATGACGACGACGAGTTCGATCTCCCAGTCGGTGTGACCGTCGGGCGGGAGAACGACCTCGGTGAGGGGTCCGCTGAGGCTGGAGGCGAACTTGGTGAAGACCGGCGGCATGCTGTCGGGCAACGCGAATCCGGCTTCGGCCGCGTGGTCCCGGTAGTTGAGCCCGGCCGCGATGAGCTGGCGCGGGGCGGGCGCGGGCGCGTCCAGTTGTGTGGGGTCGAAGACGTCCCCTTCGGGCAGTCGGGCCTGCGCCGCCCAGTCGCGGAACTCCTCCCATCGCTCGTAGACGGCTTGCGGGTCCGCGGTGAAGAGGCCGCCGCTGGCCTGTTCGACGTCGACGGCCAGGCCGTCGACGACGAGTGCCAGGCGGCCGGCGAGGTTGGCGATGCGCACGAAGTTGCTCCTGGGTGTCTGATGCGTGGCACGTGTCCGGCGGGGACGAATGCCTCAGGCGAGGAAGCCCTTCCCTCGGGCGCCGAGCAGGTGAGACCCCGTCACGGACCGTGTACAGGAGGGCAGGCGGGGGCGGTCGTGTGGCGAAGTGTGTGGCGGCGCCGATGTCTTCCGTAGCCGCCCCGGGGTGATGCGGGCGCCTGTACGTGGGCTTACGGGGGTGGGTAGTTGGCAGTCTGGCCGGCCACCCGGTGACCATGCCGGCCGAAGGCTTGCGGGTGCTGAGGGATCACCATGGTCGGCTCCAGTCGGCGAGGTGTTCCGGAGGGCGCGGTCCGTCGCCCACGGAGGGCCCGGTCCTTTGGGCGGCTTGAGGGAGGGCCGTCCCGCGGTGCCTGCGGGGCTGATCACATAGTAGGGCGCTATATGTGATAACAGCAAGGCTTCAGGCGGATGAACTTGCCGAACGGGAGGGTGCAGCCGGCCACGCGAGTCCGCGCGGTACGAAGGGTGGGATGTGCGGGACGGGGACACTTGCTCCGCGGTCGCGCCCGTCACCTGCGCCGGATTTCGGGCGGGGTGTGCACCGCGATGCCAGGCGACTGCCACCCTCGGGCACCGGTTCCCGCCTGGATCAACGTGCGGCGGACCGGCGCAGGAGCGGCGCTATCCGGTAGTCGACCATCCGGCGCATGACGAGAGCCGTGCTCGTCCGCTCCACTCCGGGGATGTCGAGGATGAGGCCGGCCACGCGGTACAGATCCTCGGCGTCGGTCGAGACCACCTGCACCAGGAGGTCCGTATCACCGCTCAGCCCGTGGACCTGGAGAACTTCGGGAATCGCCGCGAGCGCGTTCGCGACCTCGGCCAGCCGCCGCTGGGCGACCTGGGTGGTCACGAAGGCGGTCAGCGGATAGCCGAGGGCCGACGGGTCGATGCGCCGCTCGAACGACTCCACGGCACCGCTGCGGTCGAGCCCCGCCAGACGAGCCTGGACGGTGTTGCGACTCAGCCCGCTCTCCTCGGCGAGCGCGACAGTGGTGGCACGGGGCTGCGCGGTGAGAGCGAGAAGCAGCCGCGCGTCGGTGGAGTCGATCCGCTCACGATTGGGCACTGTGCGCACCTTCCGGGGTCGCGGGGGCGGGTGGATGGGCGTTCTGCGCAATCTCACCACAGGTGCTTGTGCACCTTCCTCGCCCGGTGGTCTCCTCATCAGCAACGTCCCCGCGGCCGGCGCCTCCGCAGCCGCCCGCGCACCCGTCGTCAACCCGCCTGACTGGCCTGGGTGCCGCCGGTGCGCCCGTATCTCACACCGCCGCATTCCGCTCCCTGCCCATCCGGCCGCATATCGGCACACAGGGGTGTGTCACAGCGCAAGGAGACCGATTCACGATGCCCAACGTATCCATCACCCCACGGCCGGCCACTGCCGCCGATCTGGAAGTGCTCAAAGCCGTCGAGGACCGTGCGCTGTGGCTGTCCAGCGCGATCGTGCACCACGCCAACCGCGTACGGCCCAATCCCTCGGGGCTCAAGGTCGGCGGGCACCAGGCCTCGTGCGCCTCGATGGTGTCCATCATGACCGCACTGTGGTTCCGTCACCTGGGTCCCCAGGACCGGGTGTCGGTGAAACCTCACGCCTCCCCGGTCCTCCACGCGATCAACTACCTGCTGGGCGAGCTCGACGCCTCCTACCTCCCCACCCTGCGCGCCTTCGGCGGTCTGCAGAGCTACCCCAGTCGCTCCAAGGATCCCGACCCGGTCGACTACTCCACGGGATCGGTCGGCATCGGGGCCACGGCGACGATCTGGGGCGCGCTTGCCCGCCGCTACGCCGGAAAGAACACCGGTGGCGGGTTCGCCGGCCGGCAGTACGCCTTGGTGGGGGACGCGGAACTGGACGAGGGGGCGGTGTGGGAGGCGATCGGGGATCCGCAGGTCGCCGACCTCGGCGAACTCGTGTGGATTGTCGACCTCAACCGCCAGTCGCTGGACCGCGTCGTGCCGACCATCGCCGCCACCCGCCTGCGGGACACGTTCGCCGCAGCCGGATGGCAGGTGCTCGTACTCAAGTACGGCACGCTCCTGGAGGAACTGTTCGCGCGGCCCGGCGGCGAGGCCCTGCGGGAGCGGATCGACGGCATGTCCAACGCCGAGTACCAGCGTCTGCTGCGCTGCTCGGCGGGCGAGTTGCGGGACCGGCTGCCCGGCATCGGCCCCCGCGCCCAAGAGGTCGCCGCACTGCTCGCGGACATCGACGACGCGATGCTGTCCGAGGCGGTCCGCAATCTCGCCGGCCACGATCTCGCGGCTCTCGACACCGCACTCTCCGAGGTGGACGACCGTCGGCCGACGGTGATTCTGGCCTACACCGTCAAGGGTTACGGCCTGCCCACCCATGGGCACCCGCAGAACCACTCGACGCTTCTGACGGAGCAGCAGATGCGTGAGCTGGCGGATGCGGTGGGTACCGATCTCGACGATCCCTGGGAGAAGTTCGCCGCGGATTCGGAGGAGGGGCGGCTGTGCGCCGAGGCCGCGGCCCGGCTGCACCGCGAGGGTGTGCGGGCCGCCGAGGCGCCGGCGGTTCCGACGGACATCGGCCGGACGCCGGCCGGCGTGGCAACCACGCAGGCCGCCCTGGGCCGGGTGCTTCTCGACCTGACCCGTGCCGCCCCCGAGGCCGCGCGCAGGGTGGTGACGGTCAGCCCGGACGTCAGCTCGTCGACCAATCTGGGCGGCTGGGTCAACAAAGTCGGTGTCTGGTCGCCCACCGAGCGCGTGAACTGGTTCGCCGACGACGCCGAGACCATCCTGCACTGGAGGGAGCGTCCGACGGGTCAGCACATCGAACTGGGCATCGCCGAGACGAATCTGGTCGGCCTGCTCGGGGAGCTCGGCACGACCTGGAGCCGATGGGGCGAGCCTCTGCTGCCCATCGGCGTCATGTACGACCCGTTCGTCCAACGCGCCCTGGAGCCCTGGTCCTTCGGCATCTACGCAGGCGGACAGTCGATCCTCGTGGGCACCCCCTCAGGTGTGACCCTCGCACCTGAGGGCGGTGCACACCAGTCCATCACCACGCCCTCCCTCGGCATCGAACAGCCCGGCTGCACCACCTGGGAGCCGGCATTCGCCCTCGACACCGAGTGGGTGCTGCTGGCCGCTCTCTCCCGCCTCGGCCGCCCCGACGGCGGCTCGGCGTACCTGAGGCTGTCGACCCGCCCCGTCGACCAGACGCTCACCCGCGTCCCCACCGACCCGGCAGCCCGCGAGCGCCGTCGCCGGCAGGTCGTTGCCGGCGCCTATCCTTTGCGCCGCCGGGAGGGAGCCCGCGTCACGATCGCAGCCATGGGGGCCGTCGTCACCGAGGCGCTGACCGCGGCGGACCGCCTCCAGCAGATCGGCATCCTCGCCGATGTCGTGTGTGTGACCAGCCCGGGTCTGCTGTACAGGGCGCTGGACGCCCGGGCCGGGCAGGGCGATGCGCCCGACTGGATCCTGGACCAGGTCTTCCCCGCCGAGCGGGCCACTCCGCTGGTCACGGTGCTGGACGGGCACCCCCACACGCTCGCGTTCCTGGCCACCGTCAACGGTGTCGCGAACCGCAGGCTCGGAGTCACCGAATTCGGTCAGTCCGGTTCCCTGGAGGAGGTCTACCGGTACCACCGGATCGACGCCGACAGCATTGTGGGTGCCGCGCTCGATCTCGCCGACTGAGGAGAGGAGCGCGGCCCCGGTCGAGGGCCGGGGCCCGCCCCGGCCGGCAGTCCAGCCCCCGGACGGCGGTTCACCGCTGTCCGGGGGCTGGGGCTCGTGATGTGAGGACGGCCGGCTCGACAGGTGACGAGTTCCCGCCCCGGCTGCCGCTTCCCGTCCGCCCGCCGTGCCGGTGGCCGGACGGAGGCCGGACGGCCGGTCAGGTGCCGGGGGAGTACTCGATGCCGCCCACCCAGACGCGCTTGATGTTGCGCGTCGCCCGTATGTCGGCCAGCGGGTCACCGTCGATGAGCAGGAGGTCGGCGCGGTATCCGACGCGGATCGCGCCGCGGTCCCGTAGCCCGAAGGCCTGGGCCGGCAGGCTGGTCGCCGAGTTCAGAACCTCCCGAGTGGTGAGCCCGGCGCGGACCAGCAACTCGAGTTCATGGTGCATGCTGACGCCGTAGGCCGGCTGGACCGGAATGCCCGGGGTGCTGTTGGAGTCGGTACCCGCCAGGATCCGCGCACCGGCGTGGCGCAGAGCGGTGACGCTGCCCTCCGCAGCCGCGTAGTCGAATCCGGGTATGCCGAGAGCGGCGAAGCCTTCCATCATCGTGAGGGTGGGGACCGCGACAGGGCCGCCGGCGGCATACCGCGCGGCGACCGCGGGGGGCAACGGACTGTCCAGGGGCACATGGTGGATCATGTCGACGCCCGCGGCCAACGCACGTTCCACCGTGACGCCGGAGGTCGCGTGGGCCATGACGAGCTTCCCGGCGGAGTGAGCCGCCTTCACCAGGGCCTTGACGGTCTCCGGGGCCAGCCCCGGCTCCTCGACGATGATCTTGATGTAGTCGGATTTCTCGGCGACCCGGGCGCGTACGAAACGGGGGGCCTGCTCCGGTCCGGTCACGACCCCGTCCGCGGGGAAGGTCGGCAACTGGCTCTGCGGGCTTCCGGGCGCGACGGCCGGTGTGCCCGCGCTGCGAATGTCGGTGAGGCCTGGCCGGTGGCGCAGAGCGTCGACGGCCGACGGCGGGAACGAGGCCATGTCCAGACCTGTCGTCACACCGTAGGCGGTCAACTGCTGCAGTGTGCTCAGGTCCTTGAGGTGGAGGTGGGCGTCGATCAGTCCGGGCAGCAGGACGGCGCCGCCGCAGTCGACCTTGCGGGCGCCGAAGGTGCTGACACCGATCCGGCCGTTGTCGATGACCACGGTGCGCGGTGCGGTCAGTCCGTTGCCGTCGAAGACCCGGGCATTGGTCAGTGCCACGTTTCCGTCGAACCCGATGGCACGTTCCCGGGCCTGTGCGGTGGTGGGCGCCGCCAGAGCCTGTACTCCGGCGACACCGATTCCGGCCGCCGCGGCCGTCTTGAGGAACGCACGTCGGTTTCCGTCATTGATGCACATCGTTGTGCCTTTCTGCCAGGCGAGCGCGGAAGGTGGGCTGTTCATGCCTTCGGGCCGGTACGTGGCCACGGTGTCGGTGGGCAGTACGGCACCTGAGGTTTCGCGGGAGCAAGCCATACGGGGCAGAGCGTTCCGGACTCGGATCGCGTCCGGTGGGGCGGCCGGCCGGTGCGGCATCGGCGATTCCGGCCGAGGCGAACGCAGGCCGGAAGGACGGGTCGATGCCGTGAAGAGAGCCGACAGCACCATGTCCTTCACCGGAACCTAGCTGCTATATGTGATAACAGCAAGCCTCTGGTGCCCCTCCTTCGTTGGCTTGGGGTCGCGGGGTGCCTGGCGCAGGCGGGCGGGACGGAGGGCGACCCGCTGCCGCGCCGAAGAAGAGCGGGCCACGGGTCACGGGTGGGGCGAGGCGACCGGAACGCCCTGTACGACGCGCGATGTCGTCCGCCGAGCACCGCACGGCTGTCTGCGCGCGGCGGTGGTCGGCCCCGGCACCATCGCGATGAAACCCTCAGTACGCCGCAGCCTGATTAGGTGACAGCCGCTCCGGCCCCCATGATTTCGTGGCAGCAAGTCATGAGGGACTCGGCGCCGCTTCTCAGGAAAGCGCCGACACGGCGATCTTCTCGTTGCGGGCGAGGTGTTCCTCGACGGCGGCTGCGACCGCGTCGGGGTCGCGGGTGCGGAACGTGGCGACGAGGCCGGTGTGCGCCTTCCCGCGTCGCTCGTGTTCTGCGGGATCCGGGTCGAGCTGGCCGAAACCGATCCGGATGTAGCGCTCGCCCGCTCGCCAGAGGGTCGTCAGGAGCCGGATGTCCCAGGCGGTCGCGGCAGGGGCGAGGAGGGCGAGGTGAAAGGCGTGGTGGCCGTCGTAGATGTCGGCCATGCCGTGGTCCCTGGCTCCGAAGTCGAGGGCCTGCGCGTCGAGGCCGTCCAGCTCATCGTCTGTCAGGAGGCGGCACGAACGCCGCGCGATCTCCGGTTCCAGGGTGCGTCGCAGACGGTAGATGCCGTGCAGGTCGTCGAGGTCGAGGGGGGCCACGACAGCGCTGCGGCCCGGCCGCATGATGACCAGGCCCTCGCTCTCCAGACTCCGCAGGGCCTCGCGGATGGGGATGAAGCTGATGTCGAGCATTCCCGCCAACTCGCGCAGTGAGTACTCCCCACCGGGTGCAAGCGTGCCGGCCAGGATGGCCCGGCGCAGCTCTTCGGTGGCCTGCTCCACCACCGACCGTGACGTGATGGGCTGTACGGCCCCTCTGGGTGTCGCCACGCTCGGTCCCTCGCTTCAGCTGTCCGTCAGTTGATATCAACTATAGCGAGGCGTGCGAACGGAGTTCCGTCCGCCGGTCAGGGCCGTCGTCGAACGGGGCGCGGGCGGCCGCTGCGGCAGGCGGGCCACCCGCGCCCCACATGAGAACCCGGGCCCGCCCACCCTCTCCCGGGGAATGGCGGGTTCGAGGTGCCAGCACGCGGTTACAGCCGCAGGATGCGCTCGGCGTTGCGGTGGGCGATCTTCTGGATCTGGGCGCTCGGCAGGCTCGCGTGACGCAGGAATCCGACGGCCTGTGCGCTCTTCTCGAAGGGGTAGTCGATGGCGAAGAGCACGTTGTCGATACCCACGGCCCCCACCGCGGCCCGGAGCATGTTGTCGTCCATCACCCCGGACGTGGTGATGGCGATGTTCTTCCGCAGGTATTCGGAGGGCTTCCTCTTCAGCGCCACCCGCGTGACGATGTTGTCGATCTGCACGTCGAGGCGCGACATGTGGAAGGGCAGGAACTCGCCCATGTGGCCCAGGATGAGCCTGGCCCCGGGGAAGTCGTCGAAGACTCCGCCGAGGACGACGCGCAGAGCGTGCCCCGCGGTCTCGGCCGCCCAGCTGTACAAGGGGCCGACGAGCTCGGGCCGGTCCTTCAACAGGCCCCAGTCGCCTGCCGGGGCCGGCGTGGGATGCAGGTAGAGGGCGGCGCCGAGTTCCTCCAGTGCGGCCCACACCTTCCGGAACTGCGGTTCATCCAGGTAGTGCCCGCAGGTGTGGCCGTTGACCAGGAACCCGGCCATCCCGAGGTCGCCCATCGCGCGCCTGGCCTCGCGTACGGCTGCCTCGGGATCCTGTAGCGGAAGGGCGGCGAGGCCGCCGAACCGGGTGGGGTGCGTGGCGATGATGCCCGCCAGCGCGTCATTGGCACGTTGGGCGTCCGCCACGGCGATGGCCGCGTCGGGCTGCATCTGCACCCCCGGGGGAGCGAGCGACAGCACCTGCATGGTCACACCGTTCTCGTCCATGTCGGCGAGCCGGTACGCCGTGATGTCCGGCAGCCGCTTCATCCACTGCGCAACGACTTCGGGCTTGAACGGGATCGCGCCGTTCAGCGCCGTGCCCTGGGTGACGAGGCCGGGCAGCAGAACCGCTTCCTCGATAGCGATGATCTTCATGCGGTTCTTCGTGCCGTGTCCGCCCCCGTGGGCCTGGGCAACGCCGGTGTTCAGCAGCGCGGAGGAACCACCGAGGGCGACGCCTGTTCCCGCTGCCCTGTTCAGGACCTGGCGTCTCGTCCATGTGTGAGCACTCATGTCTCCTGCTTCCGTCGGGATGAAGGTGTTCCTGGCCACGCCGGGTGCGGCGCTGGGCTGCGGTGCGCCCAAGCCGCCCGGTCGGGTTCGTCTTCAGGGATGGGTCCGCCCCGGCCGTATGGCAGTTGGGACAGGGCACGGCCGGGGCGGGGTCTGGTGGGGGTGCGCGGGCGCCGGCGGCCGGCAGGGGCACTGCCGGCCGTGAGCGGATCGACGGGGCGACGCGGTCCTGACGGGCCGGAACACCCAGGGATCCGGGGGCTTCTCAGCCCGGTCGGGGGCAGCCCCTCAGCGTGTCGATGAGGGCCAGGACCTGCTCGGGAGGCTCGTCCCCCCGCCATCCGACCACCTGGTCAGGCCGGATCAGGAGAAGACGCGAGCCGAACACCTCGGCGTAGGGGTGGCGGCTCGTCGCCTCCGACAGGTCCACCACCCTGAGCGGGACGTTCCGGGCTCGGGCAGCCTCCTCGATGACCTTCTCCGACGTGCCGCGTTCCAGGACCAGGAGCGTCAGGTCGGCGCCGAGCAGGTCATAGAGGGAACGGCCGTCTCCGAGGAACACGTGGGGCAGCCGGGCTCCGGTCCGCGCCACGTGGTCCCGTCCGTCCGGGTTCGCCGGGACGATCGGGGAGGCAGCGATACGCAGCCCGAGAACCAGGTCCAGCGAGTGGAACTCCACCCGTTTGGTCTCCTGGATACGTGCACCCGCAGCCCGACGGGCCTGCCCTCCGGCCCGGTCGCCCTCGTCGAGGTTGTCGGCGAGCAGTTCGGTCGAGAGCACCCGCATGTTGGCGGTCGCCTCCTGGATGACCCGCTCCTGGACGGGGCGGCGCTCGATCTCGTAGCTGTCGAGCGCCTCGGCGCCGCCCCAGCCCTCGAGCACGGCCGCGAGCTTCCAGCCGAGGTCGACCGCGTCCCCGATGCCGGTGTTGAGACCGTGGCCGCCGAACGGCGGATTGAGGTGCGCGGCGTCCCCGGCGAGGAACACCCTCCCGTCGCGCATCCGGTCGACCATGCGCATCTGGGCGGTCCACGGATCGGTGGAGAGCACGTCGGCCCGTACCGGCCGGCCTGCCACACCGTCAATGATGCGATGAGCCTCCCGTTCCCCGGTCTCCCGGTCGACACCGAAGGCGATGGCCCACCAGGAGCCGGCGCGGTCCAGCGGGCCCACCAGGGCCGGAGCGGACGGGTTGACGATCCAGTACTGGACGGCAGGTCCGTGCCGCACGTGGTCCATGAGTTCGGTGCTCTCGAAGACCATGCCGAAGTTCGGGCGCAGGGCCGCGCCGCCCACGTAGCAGGAGCCGATCTGGTCCCGCACGACGCTGCGCGGGCCGTCGCAGCCGATCACGTAGTCCGCGGTGACGCCGCTCCGGCCCCCGAAGGAGTCCTCGACGGTCACGGACACCGTGGCATCGTCCTGCTCCACGGCGACGACCCGCGACCCGAGGACGAGCCGGCACGTGTCGAGCCCGTCGACCGCCTCGCGCAGGATCTCCTCCAGGAGGTACTGGGGCGCCTGCTGTCCGACTTCCGGGAAGCGGTCACCCTCGGGCGTGAGCCCGAGGACGCCGGAGAAGCGTGACAGTTCCCAGCCGGTCAGCGAGGTGCAGAACACGATGTCCTGCGACCACGACGTGGGAAGCGGAGCCAGTGTGCGAAGCCGGTCGGCCAGTCCCCAGCGGCGCAGGTGTTCCATCGTGCGGACGTTGAGCGTCTTGCACCGGGGGCGGGCCCTGGAGACGGTGGGGCGGGGTTCGACGACCAGGCAGTCGACACCGCGCCGCCCGAGCTCCATGGCCGCGGCCAGGCCGACCGGGCCGCCACCGGCGATGAGGACCTGGACCTTCCGCGGCAGCCGGTTGTTCTCGACGGAGGGCATCAGTTGTTGTTCTCGCCTCTCCGCTGTGCCGCGGCCCAGGCCGTGCACTCCTCGGCGAACGCCAGTTGCCGCAGATGAGTGGCGAAGCCGAGTGTGTGGTGGTCGATGCAGTGGCCCGTGCCGCGGGCGACACTCGCGTCCACGAAGGGGGCCGCGGTGAACAGTGCGGCGAAGCGGGCGACGTTCGCCGCGCTGCTGTCCCACAACGCGTCGAACTCGGCGAGCGCGTTGTGCACCGGGACGCGGACCCGGGGTGCGAGGGTGGTGAGGTGTTCCCTCGGCCACGCGGGAGCCTGGACCAACTCCCGTACGGGCACGGGGGCGTAGGACCCGTGTGCTTCCTGCACGCTTGCGGCTCGGTACGTGTGCGCCGGCCCGAACATCACCCGGTCGCGTTCCTCGTACGGCAGATCCACCGTCTCGTCCGGCGGGAGCGAGCCGAGCGCTTCGGCTGCCCCGCCGGGAGGGATGACGGCGCCCATTCCGGTCGCCGAGACGCCGATCAGAGGGATACCCGGTGCGGTGGCGGCGATCATCAGGGCGATCATTCCGCCTATGGAGTGCCCGACGAGGAGAACGCTGTCGGCCGCGAGGCGCGCGGTGGCCTGCTCCAGGGCGCCCCCCAGCAGTTCCGCGTGCCGATCGAAGGTGTTGTCGTCCGGGGCGAGAGGCGTGCTGCCGCCGTAACCCGGGCGGTCGAAGGCCACGACCGGGTAGCCGTGGGCGGTGGCGACGTCGATGAACGACCCCTCGGGCGCGCCCGCGACGTCGAAATACTGTGCCGTGTACGTGCCCCCGTGCAGGGCGGCGATCAGCGGTTTGCCACTCGATTCGATGGGGCCGGCGGTAACCGCCGTGAGCTTGTGTCCGTCGACCTCGAAGGTCAGAAGGTCGCGCTGCTTGGCCATCTTTGGCCTCCTGCCAGGGGTGGGTGCCGGCGAGCCGCAGGGATGAGGCTTCGCGCGGAGAACGGCGAGGCGCATCTCGCGGGGGCCGGCCTGCGAACGAGGGGCCGATGGCCTGGCTCGGTCGGTGCCGGCCCTGCGAGACTAAGCGCTATATGTGATAACAGCAAGGGTTGTGACGGGCCGTGAGGGAGCAGACGGGGGACCGGACGAAGGGGCGTGCCGCGCGCCGTTTCCCGGACCGGCGCGCCGGGAACGTCCCTCCTTCCACCTGCGTCGGGTGTCGCCGGTGCTCACCCCTCGCCCGTCACCCGACGGGCGGTGCGTAGTCCTGGGTGATCTGCTTGTACTCGAGGAAGTCCTCCATCGACGCGAGGCCCCCGAGCCGGCCCACGCCGCTGGACTTGAAGCCGCCCTCCTCGAACTCCACGGTCAGATTGGCCCAGCTGTTGACGGAGATGAGACCTGCGTCGAGCCGGCGCGCCACACGCACCGGCCGGTCGGCGTCACGGCTCCAGATGCAGGCGCTGAGACCGTACTCGGTGTCGTTGGCGAGGGCGACGGCCTCCGCCTCGGTGTCGAAGACCTGGAGGGTCTGCACCGGGCCGAAGGTCTCCTCCTGGACGATCGGGAGCGAGGAATCCGGGACCGCGAGGAGGGTGGGGTGGTAGAACGCGCCGCCGGCCAGGTCGGGGCGGGTGCTCGGACCGCCGCGGACGAGGGGCTTCGCGCCGGCTGCGATCGCTGCCTCCACGGCAGCGTCGACCCGGGCCACCGACGCCTTGTCGATCAGGGGGCCGATCTGGCTCTCCGGGTCGGAGGCCGGTCCGGGACGGACGCTCTCCAGCCGCTCGGCCAGGGCCGAGGTGAACTCGTCGGCGATCTCCCGCTGCACCAGGACCCGGCTGCCGGTCATGCAGAACTGCCCGGCGAAGACGGTGCACGACGCGACCACGGTGGCGAGGGCGGCGTTCAGGTCCGCGTCGGCGAACACCAGGTGAGGCGTCTTGCCGCCCAGTTCGAGCCCCACCCGCTTGAAGCGGGCCGCCGCGCCCTGCGCCACGAGGCGCCCGGTCTCGGTGCTGCCGGTGAAGCTGATCACGGGCACCCGGGGGGAGTCGACCAGCAGGCGTGCGACGTCGGAGCCGGACTCGACGAGCACGTTCACCGCTCCCTTCGGCAGTTCGGGAACGGAGGCGAGGATGTCGCTCATGAGCGCCGCCGTCCGCGCCGCCTGGCCCGGCATCTTCACCACCGCCGTGCACCCTGCCGCGAGGGCCGGGGCGAGTGCGCGTATGCAGAGGTACGCGGGGGAGTTCCACGGGACCACGATGCCGGCGACTCCGACGGGCTGACGGATCGACATGGCCTGACGGCCCGGCTGGGTGTCGGTGATCCGGCCGTGCGGTTGCAGGGCGAGCCCGGCCGCGAAGCGCAGCGCGCGGAGGATGAAGTGCGCCTCGAAGCCCGCTTCGTGGCGGAGTTTGCCGTTCTCCTGGCACAGGGTGCTGATGACCTCGTCCATGCGCGCCTCGTACGCGTCGGCGAGATGGCTCAGGGCGGTGGCCCGGATCATCGGGTCCAGGTGCCAGGTGCCTGACGTGAAGGCGCGGGCCGCCGCGTCGATGGCGGCTTTCCCGGCCTCGGTGTCGGCTTCGGCATAGGTGCCGATCACTTCGCCCGTCGCCGGATCGATGCTGTCGGAAGTCCGTGACGAACCGATCAGCTCGCCGTCGATCCAGTGCCGTACGGGGTTCTCAAGGGCCATGGCGGCCGCTCCTTGCTCAAGAGGAGGGGAGGAAGGGGTGCATGAGTGTGCCGGGACGCCGGCATTCCCTCGTGCGGAGTGCGGGTCTTCGTTACAGGTGGAGCAGCTGCTCGGCGTTGAGGTGGGAGATCCTCGCCCGGTCGGACTCGCTGATCGGAGCCGAGTCGAGGAAGGCGGTGGCGGTCGCCATGTCCTCGAAGGGGTAGTCGGTGCCGAAGAGGATGCGCTCGGGGCCCAGGGCGAGCAGCGCGCACAGCAGGGGCGGAGCCGAGCAGACGCCGCTGGTGGTGACGTACAGGTTGTGCCGGAGATACTCGGAAGGGTTGCCCCGGGCGAGCTCGACGCCGTGGTGATTGTGGTATTCCCAGCGGGAGTCCAGCCGCCACATCACGTAGGGCAGGCCCTCGCCCATGTGGCCCAGCAGCAGTTTGGCCCGTGGGAAGTCGTCGAAGACGCCGCCGAAGACACACCGCAGGAAGTGTGAGGCGGTCTCCGTCCCCCAGCTCCACATGGGGCCGATGAGCTCGGGGTGCCCCTCGATGACGTGCGGCGTGCCGACGCCGTTGGCGGGGTGAAGGTACAGGGGCACGTCCAGCGCCTCGGCGCGCTCCCACACCACGCGGAGCTGCGGGTCGTCGAGGTAGCGGCCCTGGGTGTGCGCGTTCACGAGGGCGCCCCGCATGCCCAGTTCGGTCACCGAGCGATCCAGCTCCTTGGCCGCCGCCTGCGGATCCTGCAGGGGCAGAGCGGCGAAACCCGCGAACCGGTCGGGATGGTCCCTCACGACGTCGGCGAGCAGATCGTTCACCGCTGTCGCCCGGGCGACGGCGACGACGGCGTCCGTTTCCGCCTGGATCCCGGGCGAGTTGAGGGACAGCACCTGCACGTCCAGGCCTGCCGAGTCCATCTCCGTGAGCCGCTCTCCGGTGATGTCGAGGAGCCGCCGGGACGCTTCGCGCCACTTCGACGGCTCGATGATCGAAGCCGAGCCGGCGCCGTAACCGACGAGTTCCGGCGTGACGAAGTGTTCTTCAAGGCCGATGGTGCGCATCGCTCAGTGCCTCATTTCACTTATATGCATTGACTTCATGGATAGTGAAACGTACGTTCCGTCGGTGTCAACCCATCGGAAGGGGTCCAGAAAATGGAGGTGCCCGATGACAATCACGAGTGACGCGGCCGGAGATCCCACCCAGAGCGGGGCTGTGGTGGACGTGGTCGTAGTGGGTTACGGACCGGTGGGCATGGTGGCGGCCGGCCTCCTGGGGCAGGCCGGGCACCGGGTCCTGGTACTCGAACGGTACGAAGGCCTGTACAACTTGCCGCGAGCGGCGAGCTTCGACGACGAGACCATGCGCACGCTCGCCCGCCTCGGCGTGGCCGCAGAGCTGCTGCCCAAGGTGCGGGTGCAGCGCACCTACGAGTGGCGCAACGGGAGCGGAGATCTGCTGATGGAGCAGCACTTCGCGGAAACCGGGCGCAGCGGCTGGGCGGAATGGAACATGATGTACCAGCCGGACCTGGAGGAGGCGCTGGACGGCGTCTGTCGGTCGATACCCCAGGTCGAGGTGCGGCACTCCAGCCCCGTCGTCGCGCTGGAGCAGGGCCGGGACAACGTCACGCTCACCGTGGACGGGCCCGGCGGTCCTCGGCAGATCACCGCCCGCTACGTCCTCGGATGCGACGGAGGCAACAGTTTCGTGCGGTCGGCACTCGGCGTCGGGACACAGGATTACGGCTTCTCCGAACCGTGGATGGTGTGCGACTTCCGCTTCCGCCGCCCCACTGCGGTCCCCTGCGCGCTGCAGTTGGGTGATCCGCTGAGTCCGACGTCGGTCATCTCGCTGGGCCCGGCGCACCACCGGTTCAGCTTCATGCTCGACTCCGTCGACGACTTCGGAACCGAACGCGATCCGGAGCGGGTCTGGAGACGCGTCGCGTCCTACCTCACCCCCGACGACGCCGACCTGATCAGGGTCGCCACCTACACGTTCCGGTCCCTCGTCGCGGACGACTGGCGGCGCGGCCGGGTCCTTCTCGCGGGCGACGCGGCGCACCAGATGCCGCCGTTCCTCGGTCAGGGCATGTGCTCGGGATTCCGTGACGCGCAGAACCTCGCCTTCAAACTGGACCTCGTCCTGTCCGGAGCCGCGGGGGAGGACATCCTCGACACATATCAGCCGGAGCGCGAGCCACATGTGCGCGCGGTCACCGAGAAGGGCATCGAGCTCGGCCATCTGCAGACCCTCAGGGACCCCGGACGCGCCGCGGAGCGCGACCGCGTGCTGTTGGCCCGGCGCGCGGAGGCCGGCTCTCCGGAAAGGATGAGGCTGCCGGGTCTCGACGACGGTCTGTTCGCCCGGGTCTCGGGCGCCGGCCGGGGCCGGCTGTCGGTCCAGGGTGTGGTGCACGACGGCACGCGCAGCGACCGTCTGGACCAGATCGTGGGCGGCGGCTTCCACCTGATCGTCGACGAGGAACTGCTCGGCGCCCTGGAGCAGGATCACCTGCTCGACGACCTGATCCTGGCGGGCGTGCGGGTCGTCGCGCCCGCCGGCCGGATCAGCGCACATCCGAGGGCGCTGTCCGTCCGCGACGTCCACGGCACCTACCGGGACTGGTTCGACGAGTTGCGCTGCACGGCCGTCGCGGTCCGCCCCGACTTCTACGTGTACGGGACCGCCGGCACCCCTGACACGGCCGTCGCCCTCGCCGGCGAGCTGCTGAGCACGGTGCGAAGGCCCACAGCGGTCCCGCGCAGTTGAACGTCCTCCGGTAGCGACACCGCGGCCACACCTCCTGGGGACCCCGTGAACTCGGCCGGCGAGCCGAGGAGCGACCCCGCACGAGGAGAGGCCCGGAGCCCGCGGCCCGGCACTCACTATGATCGCCTCTGTGACAGCTCAGCTTCCCTCCGAACCCGCGAACAACGAGGCATCACCGGCGCGACAGGGCATCCAGTCCGTCGAGCTGGCGATGACGGTGCTGCAGGCCCTCGAAGAGGGCCGCGGCCCGATGAGCCTGACGCAGATCGCCACGGCCAGCGGGATGCAGCCGAGCAAGGCACACCGCTACCTGGTCAGCCTGGCCCGCGTCGGACTCGTCGCCCAGTCCCGCAGCTCCGGGCGCTACGACATGGGTCCGTCCATGCGGCGGCTCGGCGTCGAGTCGCTCCGCAGGATGGACGAGGTGGCGCTGGTGAGTGAACATCTTCCCGGTCTGCGGGACCGGACGTCGCATGCCGTCAACCTCGCGGTGTGGGGCGACCACGGACCTGTTGTCGTTCGCTGGGAGTACGGCGCCCACGCCCTGCCGATCACTGTGCGCATCGGTGCCACGATGCCGTTGCTGAACAGTGCCATGGGCGGGGTCTTCCTGGCTCATCTGCCCGCACAGCTCACCGACCCTGTGCTCCGCGTCCAGCTGGAAGAGGGCCGGCTGGACTCGGCCACGACGGAACGTGTCCGCAAGATCCGTTCCGATGTTCTGGACAGCGGTGTGGCCACCACCTGGGGAGGGGTGATTCCCGGCGTCACATCGGTGGCGGCCCCGGTGTTCACCGCCGGCGAGTCACTTCCGCTGGTCGTCACCCTCGTCATGCCGACACGCGGCACCACGGAGGACTCGCTCGCAGGGCTTTCGGCGGAACTGCTGTGCTCCACGCGCTCCATGTCCGAAGAGCTGGGCTACGCGCCGCACCGCGACGACGCGTAGCACATGTGCCGCACGATGGCTGAGGGGGCCGGCGCCGTGAAGTGCGCGGTCGCCACGGCGTTGGCGATGCGCCGCGGGCAGCGGACGACATGCTCCAGCGCCGGGATGCAGGCGGCGGCTTCCCGCGCGCGACCTGATCGACGCCCACCTCGCTCTTGCGCACGCGGACCGGCAAGAGACGCGGAGTCCCCGCGAAACGCCTCCTGCGTGGCGTGCCGGCGTACCGGTGCGCATTGAGTTGTCGGCTGAGGGATCTCCGCCCGGCCGGTGTCGCCGACCCGGGCCTGTCAGTTGGGCATGATGTCTGGCGATTCGAGTGCGGGGTCGATGAGGATTTTGGCGTGGATGTCGGGGTCGGCGAGCGCGGTGAAGGCGTGGGCGACCCCGGCGAGGCCCACCTTTCCGGTGACGAGGTGTGAGGCGTCGAGAGTGCCGTCGGCGAGTGCGTGGAGGGTGTCGCGGAACTCCAGCGGGGTGTATCCGACGACGAACCGCAGATCGAGTTCCTTGTTGACCGCGAGTGAGGGCCGGATCGTGTCTGATCCCATGCAGACGCCCACGACGACGACGCGCGAGTGCAGTGGTGCCGCTGCCATGACGCCGTCGAGCATGCCGGGAACGCCGACGCACTCGAACACCACCGGGCGCTTCGGGCTGGTGGCCCCCACCTTGTCCAGGGCGCGCCACGTGGTCCACCAGGGCACGGGGAGCCGGTCCATGCCTTCGATGGCGTCGATGCCGGCGTTGTACTCGTCGGGCATCGTGGCCATGAAGCCCCGGCCTGCGGATGCCCTCTGCCAGGGGGACTCGACGGCGGGGTCGACCACGGTGTCGGCCCCGCAGCTCCTCGCGAGCGCCCGCCGGCCCGCGGAGTAGTCGCTTGCGATGACAGCGGCGACGCCGCGGGCCTTGAGTACGGCGATGACCGCGAGGCCCACCGGGCCGCAGCCGAGAACGACAGCGATGTCCTTGCGCGTCACCTGGCCACGGTTGACGGCGTGCCAGGCCACCGCCATGGGCTCGGTGAGCGCGGCGACGTCGGGGTGGAGCCCGTTGGGGACGCGAAGCGTGAGCGACTCCTGGACGACGACTTGGTCCGCGTAGCCGCCGGGGGCGTCGGCGGACAGGCCGATACCGTCGACCTGGCGGCCGGTCCGGACGAGGGGGACGGTGACGACCGGTGTGCCGGGCTTGAACCTGTCCGACGTCCAGGGGCCGTGGCCGACGACCTCGCCGTAGATCTCGTGCCCCATGACGACGCGTTGTCCGGAGCGCATGTAGCGCGGGTAGCCGCACAGTTGGAGTGTGTCGGCGAGGTCGTCGCCGTGCAGGCGGGCGTGGAGGTCCGACCCGCAGATCCCGCACCGCTTCACGTCGAGGAGTAGCTGGCCGGCCTTGGGGCGCGGTGCCGGCAGGGTCACCAGTTCGAGGCTGCCCCTGATGAGGCTCGCCGCCTTCATGACGCGTCCGCGGTCGTGGCCTGCGGCCGCCGCCCCGCTGAAGGTGAGGGTGGTGCGAGACGGTACGCGTCCGGCTTCCACCGGGTGGCCTGGCGGCGGAAGGCGAAGGTCCAGTCGGGGTAGAGGGTGGCGTTGCGGCCGTTCGCGTCGCGGTAGAAGCTCCGGCAGCCGCCCGTCTCCCACACCGTCGTGGCCAGCTTGCGGTCGAGTTCCGCGTTGTACAGGTCGTGGATACGCCGGTCCACCTCGATGGTGGCCGAGCCGGAGATGTCGAGGGCCCGGATCGCCTTCCTCACGTGCTCGGCCTGCGCCTCGATCATGTAGACCATGGAGCTGTGTCCCAGGCCGGAGTTGGGGCCGAGGAACATGAAGAAGTTCGGGAAGAGCGGTACGGACACGCCGAGGTAGGCACGTGGCGAGCCCGCCCACACGGTGCTCAGCAACTCGCCCGTCCGGCCCCGCACCTTGTCGGCGAACGGGATGTCGGTGACGTGGAAGCCGGTACCGAAGACGATGGTGTCCACCTCTCGGTCCACGCCGGCGGAGTCGATCACGCTGTGCTCGCGTATCTCGCGCAGGGCCCGGGGGACGAGTTCCACGTTCGGCTTCTGCAGGGCGGGATACCAGGTGTTGGAGGGAACGATCCGCTTGCACCCGAGGGTGAAGTCCGGTGTGAGGGAGCGGCGCAGCGCCCGGTCCTTCACCTGGCGTTCCAGGTGTTTGCGGGCGACGTTCTGGAGCAGTCCCATCAGGCGTGGGTGCTTGGCGAAGCCGAGTACGAGCAGTTCCTTGGAGACGTACACCTTGCCGCGCTCGATCTTCTGACGGAGCGGGCGGGCGCGGAACCTGGCGCGTTCGGTGTCGGTGAGGGGCCTCTCGTCGTGCGGGGTGATCCAGGGGGCGCTGCGCTGGAAGACGAAGAGGGTGCCAGTCCGGTCGGCTATCTCGGGTACGTACTGGATCGCGGAGGCGCCCGTGCCGATCGAGGCGACGCGCTCGCCGGTCAGGTCGTGGTCGTGGTCCCACTGAGCCGAGTGCATGATCTTGCCCTGGAACCGGTCGATGCCGGGGACGTCGGGAAGCTTGGGCTCGGTGAGCGGGCCCACGGCGCTGACGAGGACCTGGGCGGTCCACGGTCCGGTGTTCGTCGTGACGTGCCAGAGCTGGTCGTCCTCGTCCCAGCGGGCCTCTTCGACCTCGACGCCCGTGCGCAGGTGCGGGCGGAGCCCGAAGCGGTCCAGGCAGCGCCGCAGGTAGTCCTGGATCTCGGGCTGCGGCGAGTAGGTTGAGGTCCAGTCGGGGTTGGGGGCGAAGGAGAAGGAGTAGAGGTGCGAGGGGACGTCGCAGCGGCATCCCGGATAGGTGTTGGACTGCCACACCCCGCCGGCGTCGGAGCCGCGTTCGAGGATGCGGAAGTCGGTGAACTTCGACTTCCGCAGCGCGCGTCCGAGCGCGATGCCGGAGAAGCCGCTGCCGACGATGAGGACTTGAGTGTGCTGCGCCACGAGGCGTTCTCTTTCTGTGTGCGGTGATGCTCGTACCGACGTCTCTTGCGCCGGCGCCGCGGGGACGGCGGCGCGGGGCCGCCTCTGAGGCGTCGGCCCAGGTCCGTCGTGAGGCCGGCGGCGCGGGCTGCCGGGCTCTGAGGCCGCGGCAGCTCATGCCCGCCGTCCCTGTGCTGGGGCAGCGGAGCCTTCAGGCGGACGGCGACAACCGACTCATCTCCAGGTCCACGGCTCGCTGGTGTGCTTCTGCATCCTCGCGCGCCCGGCGGGGACTCCACCGGCCCTTCATGGCGAAGGCGAGCGGCAGGAACACGATCTGGCCGCCCATGGCGACGAGCCACCAGTCACGCCACTGCGCGGGGCCCTCCTCGGACGCCTTCTGGACCTCGGAGCCGTGCTCCTCGAGCACCTTGAGCTGAGGCTGCGCCTTCTGTACGAGGGCCAGATCGGCCGGACCCACTTCGGCCACCGCTCTGGTCTGCAGCTCGGCCGGCACCTTGCCCGGCGGATACTTGGCGAGTTCGGCGAACAGTGCCGGGTGGGCCTGCACCACGGCGAGGGCGGGACCGGCCTGGGCCTGAGCCACCTGGACCTCGTGGCCGTGCTCGACGATCGGCGTCACCGAAGTCACCGCGACCGGCAGGAAAGCGGCGGACACGGCGACCACTACACGCAGGATCCAGCCCCACACGGCCAGCCCCGTTGCGGTGGCCGCGGGGTTGTGCCGCTCGACGGTCTCGGTGAAAGCCGCCATCCACGGCGCGTAGGTCAGCCCGCTGAACAGGCCCATGACCACGAAGAGCCAGGCGAAGGTGTAGTACCCCGTGTCCTGCCGGGTTGCCAGTGAGGCGAAGACCGCCGTACAGACCACGGAGCCGACACCACCCACGATCATGATGGGCTTGCGCACCCGCAGCCGGTCGGAGAGTATGCCCGCCCCGATCAGGGCGATGGCGCTGGACGCCCAGTACCAGTTGCCGAGGGCGTTGGCGCGCTGCTCGCTGTAGCCGTAGACGGCCGAGTAGTAGATCACGAGGTTGCCGACGGCGGCGTAGTAGAACAGCAGATACACACTGATGCCGAAGGCGGGGCCCAGGATGCCGGGACGCAGCATCTGACGCCAGTGGCCGGAGGTCTGCGCCTCGGGGGCGACACCTCGTGCGCGGGCCTCGACCAGGGCCCGGTCGTGCAGGCTCACCATGACCTGGTCGCGCAGCCTGGGGGAGAGTTCCCGCAGTCCGAACAGTGCGATGAGGAAGACGACGAGCGCCGCCACCCCCGCATAGCGCAGTTCGTCCTGCCAGCTGGAGGTGTCCAGGGTCGCGCTCGTCACCGTGGTGACGACGAGGCTGCCGATGATCGGCCCCATGGTCCAGGACCCCATGGCGGTGGCCCGGCCCAGCTGTGGTGAGAAGTCCCGGATGAGCGCGGGCGTCGCGACCAGGACGATGCCCTCAATGAAGTACAGGGCGCAGAACAGCACCAGATACGTCGTCTTGTCCGGTGCACTCGGGAGGAACAGGACGAGGACGGCGGCCAGCAGCACGCCGTAGACGACCATGTTGGCGCGGCCCCACCGGTCCGCGAGGCCCGCCACGAGGGAGGCGAAGGCGCCGACGGCGTTGCCCACGACCGACAGCATGATGAAGTAGCCGAAGGTCATGCCGTAGTGGGTCATGATCGAGGTGGCGACGGCGTACTGGATGTAGAGCAGGTAGTACAGCACCACGGTGGTGACGACGACGATCCCCAGATACGTGTACCGGGAGGCCGGCCGGGGATAGGTGGGCAGGTCACGGGTCCAGAGCCGGGAGACCACCCCTGGTGAGGTGTCGTCCAGGACGAGTGAAGGGGCGGACACGCGGCGGCTCCTGTGGTGAGAGAGGTGTGCCGGACCGGAGGGCGGCTCGGGAGATTCGACGTCGGAACGGCCCGGAGAAACGGGTTGCCTGCGCTGCTCCCCGGACGGATCCGTGCGGCGCCGCGGTGCACCGGGGACCGCTGGGGAAGCGGTGTGGCAAGCAGTATGTGAGCGGATCCGCGGGGCGCACAAGGTTCAGGAACGCACGAGTTCCAGATTTATTCGGCTGCTCGTCCCGCCAGTGATCCAGGGCTACCCGGGGCTGCCCTGTCAGGGTCTACGGGCCGGCCCTTAGGGTTTGAGGGGCGGGCGGGCCGCAGGAGCGGAGCGGGTTCGCGTTCGGAAAGGGGAACGGATTGAGCGGGCAAGCGGCGGGCGAGCGGGTGCGGGGCGAGAAGTACGGAGGACAGTCCCGCGAGGCGCGCGCCGCCGATCGGTGCGAGCGCCTCGTCCGGGCAGGCCTGGAGCTCTTTGCCGCGCGAGCCTTCGACGACGTCACCGTGGCGGAGGTCTGTGCACGCGCGAAGGTGTCGAAGCGCTACTTCTACGAACACTTCACCGACCGCGAGGAGTTGCTGCTCGCCGTGCACCGGCAGCAGAACGACTGGCTCCTCGCCGGCATGGCCGCGGCGGCACCGCAGAAGCCCGCAGACCTCGAGGCGCTGCTGCGCCCCATGATGACGACGCTCGTGCACATGCTCGCCGGTCACCCGGATTCGGCGCGGGTCATCTACATCAACGCCCCGCGCATGGAGCTCCGGCGCCGGGGTCTGCTGCGCAAGGACGCCGAACTGTTCGGCCGGCTCATCCGCCGCACCCTGCCCGAGCCACCCGACGCGCTGCGCCACAACCGGGAGCTCCTCGGCCTGGTGGCCGGAGTCACCGAGGTGCTGATCGACTGGCTGGAACGCGACATGGCGGACGACGCCGACGTCCTGGCCGACCACCTCACCGGATTCGCCCTCGCGCTCCTGACCGGTTCCGAGTGATTGCCGTGCCTCTACCGCACGGACAGTGTGACTGCCCGCAAGGCGGCCACCGATACGCTGTGCGGGAGGTGGCCTTCGCGCATGGGGAGGCCCCTTCAGAGCTCGGTGGCACCTGAAGCGCCGAGGCCGGACCGGCACAGCCCAAGCCGGCGCGGGCAGACCGTAGGCGCGGCGCCGTCGCAGGTTGCCGGCTCCGGAATATGCCGACGACGGCTATTCCGGTCAGCGCGGTGTGTGCCGGGGTTAGCGACGGTCGGGGGAGGCCATCGCTCCGACTTCCTGGAAATTCGAGAACGTGGCTACCGGGGCAGCCGCCAGGTCGTCCGCAAACACCTCGCCGTCCTCAGTGCCGGCAATGCCGAACCCGTGCGGACCGACATCCCCAGCCCTCGAGAGATCACCAGCTGGATCATGCGCCCTCGCGCGACTCTCACCGACCAGCAGCAGGAGAAGCTCCTCGAAGTCGGGATCGCCTGCCCAGACGTCACCCGGGCCTGCGATCTCGCGCGAGCGTTCACCGACCTGGTCCGCAACCGACGTGGGACCTTCGTACTCGAATGGATCCGGCAAGCCGAGCAAGACGCCAAGAAACCGATGAACGGCTTCGCCGACTTCCCTCGCCAGGACTTGGACGCCGTCACCGCCGGAATCACCCACACATGGAGTTCCGGTGTATTCGAAGGCCATGTCAACCGGGTCAAAACCTTCAAACAAGCCATGTACGGCCGCGCATCGTGCACGCTTCTGCGGACCCGGATCCTCACCCAGCCCTGGCATTCGACGTCCCTGACACCCCTCGAACTCTCTCAGCCGAGTAGGCACCTCACAGACTCCGGCAGGTTGTCCGACCCAGGTGCCATGCTCTGCCGCCATGGACATCGAACAGTTCTGGAACCTGATCGACCAAGCTCGCGGCAGCGCCGGCGACTCCACGGATGCCGATGACATCGCATCCCAGGCCACCGCGCTGCTGGCCGCCCATGAGCCCCAGCAGATCCTCGCCGCCCAGCAGATCCTTTGGGATCTCATGGCTGCCTCCCATCAAGCCCCCCTCTGGGCTGCGGCCTACCTCATCAACGGCGGATGCTCCGACGACGGCTTTGACTACTTCCGCGGATGGCTGATCGCTCAAGGCCGCACCGTATTCGAGCAGGTCACGGCCGACGTCGACTGCCTCGCCGATCTTCCAGCCGTCCAGGCGGCAGAAGCCGAGGGGATCGACCTTGATGGCGAGCAAACTCTGAGCATCGCCTGGGACGCCTACGAGATCGCGACAGGCACGGAGCTTCCCAGCGATGCCTTCACCATCAACTACCCCGATCTCGATCCCGCCTGGGACTTCGACTTTGACGACCACAGCGAGGTCGCCGCCAGGCTGCCCCGGATCGCGGCGCTCTTCCCAGAGTGATCGGTCAACCAGGAATCTGGTGCGTCACCATTCGAGCCATCTTTCCGGACGATGGTCCGAATGGTTCACGGAACTCCGGGCAGAGCCTATTCAAGGCTCTGCCCGGAGTTCCGTGAATGATCTTGAGCAGATGCCTCGGTGTCCTGATGCCGAAAGCGTGGCGGCACGTCGTCACACCCGCTCGTCCTCAGAGGCCGTGATGACAGGATCAGAGCCGGTGGGTAGGAGTTCAAGCACGAGAGCCACAGCCTCTTCGGCGGTGTCAACTTCGCCGATGACGGCGAAGGGATGGCGTCGGCGAACCTTGAACCGTCCGTTGTTGAGCAGCACAACGTCGCCCAGGGCGATGCCGTAGGCGGAGAAGGGAATGCAGGCGACCTCGTAGCTGCCATCGTTGACTGCCTTGAGCCAGAGCTGCTCGACCTGTCCGTCCAGGTCAAAAGGGGGCCAGGTCGGCGCGCGCGATGTAGTTGGTCGAGGTGCGTCCGACCGGTTGCTCAGGGACAACGAACTGCATGACGGACCCCCTCATTTGGCCAGCTCTGATGGGCTGCCATGATGCCGGAGCCTGACCACTACTGGAGCTGGGATAACGGCCACGAGGGGCCCGTTGACCTCGAGGCGGAGGCCCTGGAGACGATCAGCGCATGAGCACCAAGGCCCCCCGCGTGCTGCTGGGACCAGGCCGTCTTTTGATGCGGCCTCGCTGCCTGACGGCACTTCAGAAGTCCGCTCCGGGGCGGCCGCCATCGGCCTGGTAACCACGTTGACCGCCCCGGACCCACCCAACCCGTACGAGACGAGAGGGAGAGCCCCGTATGAACTTCGATCTTCGCGTTCACAGCCGGATCGGCCCGCGCACCCTTCTGATCGCCACCGCCGCCTGACCACTGGCCGGCTGGACCGCGCACGCCGTTGCACTGCACAAGCGCCTCGCCGCGACCAAGCGCGACCCGCTGACCGGGCAGCGGTGATCCCCTCAAGCTAATGCGGCTTTCGGGATCACCGCGCAGACGTCATGCGCTATGTCGGCGCCGCCTGCCCGGAGCGCACCGCGGAACTGCCCAGGTAGCGGGCCCGCTCCGAGCCCGACGCCACCTGAAAGCCCATGGCGGTGTAGCAGTGGGTCCGGCATCATCCCCATGTGATTGTGATGCAACCCGTTCTGGAGATCTCCGCCGCCGACGACTTCGCGCTCTGGCCGGTTGGCGAGCAGGAATCGTATGGCTACCTCCTGCTGAACGGGGGGCTGACTCCGGCGGAGGTCGGCACGGCGGTTATGCAGATCGCCGCCTGCAACGACTTCGAGCCGGAGGAGGAGCACGGGCCGTGCCCGACCGACCCGCTCGGCGCATTCCTGCACGGGCTGCTCACCATGCCTGATCTGTTCGCCGCCGGAGGGTTCCGGGTGATCGAGAATGCCACCGACACCGTCTTCGTCGAGCCGGGCTGCTGCAACGGCCTGGAGACCTGGCGGGACTGGCTGGAGGTGCTCGACGGCACCGGCTGCGCCTACTTCGGCCACGATCCGTCGTCGGTGGCCGAACGCGTTGGCGACACTGTCCGGCTGACGTTCGACGCTTACAGGACGGACGGCAGCCCGGTGATCGAGCTGTCGGTATTCCAGGCACGCAGGCTCGTCGCGGGCGCCCAGCAGGATCTGCAGGACTTCCTCGGTCTTGCCGGAATCTGGGCTGAACAACACTTGCTGGCGCACGCCGCCGCCGTCACTGCCGCCCTGGCACGGGCACTGGACCTGGCGCCCACATAATGACCAGTTTCCTGACCCACCGATCGCACGTGCACGACGCCCGTCTCCCCCTCCGCCGCGGGCACAGCGCGCTGCGGACTTGCATCACCCTCTTTGCTCCGTACGGCTTCCGGGCGACGTACCACCACCTCACACTCAGCGCCGCGATCCCCCGGCGGCTGGAGGCGGACCAGGACGCGCTGGTGCGGGCAGTGGAGGAACTGCAGAAGCGGGCGGGGCGGCGGGCTGTGGTGAACCCACTACCGTGGTGGCTGCGGAGCTGGTGGGAGGGCCCGAACCGCGCCTGGTACGAACACCCGTTTCGCCATCCGTCGCTGCGGCTGCCTGAGTACGTCCGGCGACAGAACGCGATCCTGGATGGCGCCGACCTCCCCGGCTGCCCCGACTGCGGGGACGAGAGACCGCTGGTGTCGAAATCGACCGGGCACGGCTGGGTGGAGCCGTGTCGTGGGTGCGCGTGGGTGCTGGCGCCATGTCCGTGCGGGCAGCGGCACCGGTTCGTCCCGGAGACGCCATTCAACTGGAAAGGGATCTGGCAGCGGGCGCACATGAGCGATGACGGCATGCCGAACCCACGTTGGTCTGCGGGCTAAGAAGTGATCTCATTAGGTTGCCGCTGTGAAAGGGCGATGGCCTCTCACATGCCGCGGTCTGGGCCGTCCCAAGGTTCGGGGCGTTCGTCAGCAGACATTGGAAGATGTCGCAACTGCACGGGGCCTGGGTAGAAGGCTGCGCTGTTGGGCCCGCTCATGTCTTCGCCGATGAGGTAGCGGTAGAGCCATTCCGCGAAGCACATGCGGTGCTCTGCCCAGGTTTCGTCATAGTTGATCAGGAGCCTTGGAGCGTCGGGGGCATCGAGCAGGAAGATAGTCTCTCCTCGGTCGGTGCTCGCGATCGGCCATAGCCCATTGCGGGTGCCAAAACTCAGCTCGTCGAGTCCGAAGAGCCGGCGGGGGTCCTCCTCTGCCTCAAGATCGAGGTCGTCCCACGGCACCTCGGACCACGACGTGATCTTGCTACGAATGGTGCGGCCCAGGTTCCACCGCTCGGTCGCAGGGTGGGCAAGGTAAAGGTGCGCGTTGATCTGAATGGGGGCGAACGCGTCCACGAGGGTCCTGTAGTCGGGAGGCAGTTGCATGCCGAGCTCTGTGTGGAGTCGGTCCCAGGCGCCCGGGTCCGCATAGCGGTTCTGCGCCGGGCCGAGCATCGCCATCGCGGCAGCCAGGTAGTCAGTCATGAGTTCCTCGACGTGTGTACGCGGCGCGGTCTGTCGCGTTTGGCCGCGTCATATAGAGCCGTACTTTACGGATCAAGTCGAGTTGATGACCTTCGCGAGTCTGCGGTAGCAGATCAGAGCGGCGGCGATTCCGGCGAAGGCGAGGAAGTGCCCTGCTTTGCGTTCGTACCGACGGTGCAGGCGGCGGCATCCGGCAAGCCAGGCGACCGTTCGCTCCACGGTCCAGCGATGAAGTCCCAGGCGCTGGGAGGACTCGACGCCCTTGCGCGCGATGCGCGGGGTGATGTTCCGCGAGCGCAGCCACCGGCGCAGGTGGTCGTAGTCGTACCCCTTGTCGCCATGGAGCTTGGCGGGCTTTCGTCTCCTCGGTCCGCGGCGTGAGCGAATGGGCGGTATGCCGCGCACAAGAGCTTCGAGCCCTTGGCTGTCGTGGGTGTTCGCGGCGGAGATGCCGATGGAGAGGGGCAGACCTGTCCGCTCCGTGATCAAGTGGATCTTTGATCCCTTCTTGCCGCGATCTACGGGATTCGGACCTGTCAGGTCCCCCCTTTTAGACATCGTTTCTTATGGTGGCTGTTGGAGCCTGAGCAATGCAGGGATACTGCTGCTGTGCTGTTGACGTGGATTGCTGAGGTTACGGACGAGCCCTTGGTGCTGGAGCCAGCTGACCGGCATGTGGAGTGGGAGACCAATACCTGGTCGCTGGGTGCGGCGGACGAGGACAGGAGCTCATTGTCCGCCGACGAGGTGGTGGCTGCCTTCGAGCGGACTGCTGCAGCCATCCAGGAACGCATTCTTGGTCTGAATTTCTCCGAGGCGGCGACGTTCTACGTGTGGTACGACGAACAGACCCGGCAGCTCCGGTGCTCGACCGGTTCCGTGGCCCCGGACGCGTTGCCGTTCGGGAGTGCCTACGTGGCTTCCGACGACCTCGGTCCGATCGTCGAGGGCTTTTTGGCAGACAGCGAGCTCGGCTCCGGCGCATGGTCGCACCTGGAGGACGTGCGGAGCCGCTCGGAGCAGACCGAGACCGAGCCGGAGATCGCGCCCTTCCCCGTCTGGGTCAGCAGTGTCGGGGCCTCACACTGACTTCTCCTGCCTGTCCACGCTGACGAGGCGGCGGTGACAGATGAGAGTTACGGCTATGCCGACGAAGGCGAGGAAGTGCTCGGGCTTGCGTTCGTAGCGGCGGTGCAGGCGTCGGCAGCCGGCCAGCCAGGAGACAGTTCGTTCGACAACCCAGCGGTGGCGGCCGAGCCGCTGCGATGACTCGACGCCCCTGCGGGCGATGCGGTGGCGTATGCCGCGGCCGCGGAGCCATCGCCGCAGGTGGTCGTAGTCGTAGCCCTTGTCCGCGTGCAGCTTCCCGGGCCGCCTGCGGCGGGGTCCACGGCGGGAACGGATGGGCGGGATGCCGCGGATGAGCGGTTCCAGGCCCTGGCTGTCGTGCATGTTGGCACCGGAGATGCCCAGCGACAGCGGCAGTCCGTTCCGATCGGTGACCAGATGAATTTTCGATCCCAACTTGCCACGGTCGGTCGGATTCGGTCCCGTCAGAAGCCCCCTTTTGCCGCCCTGACACTGACCGAGTCGATCGCGCACCGCGACCAGTCCAGCTCGCCCCGGGCCCCGAGTTCGTCCAGGACCACACGGTGGAGCTTGGCCCACACCCGGTCATGACTCCACTGGGAGAACCGCCGGTAGACCGTCTGCCAAGCCGGTCCGAATACCGGTGGAAGCTGGCGCCACGTGCAGCCCGAGGTGGCCACAAAGATGACCGCCGCCAGAACCTCGCGGTCACCCGCTCGATGTCGGCCCCCGCCCTGCGGACGCTTCACATCTGTGGGCGGGACCACTCGCCGAAACAGCACCCACAACTCTTCCGGCACCAACCGCTCAACCAGATCCGCCATGCACAGCTCAACGAACGATCAAGCCATAAGAAACGACGCCTAAGACGGCGATGCGTTACGCCGAGCAAGCAGGAACGGACTACCTGGGATACGCAAACCTCCCCTGGATCCAATGGATCCAAGAGGAATGACCGGAGACGCCTTCAGCGCCGGCTTTCAGGGTCAACAGCCTCCGGGAAGCCAAGCCGGTCGAGCAGCGCGTCGAACAGCTCCTCCACGAAGACCTCCCCTGAGCGGAGGACCTCTTGGATCGAAGCCGCAGTGACCGAGTGCCCAGATCCCGCGGAACGGGCCCAGTCCAATGCCGCCTGAGCATCGCCAGGCACATGTGCGTCCAGTTCTGCGCGCTTACGGTCGACGGCCGCGGCGAACGCCGGCGTGCTGACCCACTCGCTCATGTCATCAACATCATCGGGAACTTCCGCCCACAACCCGGTCGCCTTCTCCAGGTTCAGGCACGCCTCCCAAAGCTCCACGTCTGACCCCAGGCCCATCACTATCGCCACGTCGCTGTCATAGACGGAGGCCACGCAGGCCGGGGCACCCGTCCACTCGACCAGCGCCTGCAGCGTTGTTGCCGGGTTCTTGATGACGTCCCCGTGGAACTGCAGCGTCTGCCAGCCCCCCGCACGCGGCCAACCGGCGTGGGCTGTGTCCCTGCTCTGATCGATCCCGTCGAATATTGGCGCACCAAGCAAGGACTGGTCGCTGCGACCGAAAACCAGTTCTCCCGAGAACCCCATCGTTTCTCCCCTCCGAGTTCGTGGGGGACAAACTACGACCGTCCACTGACAACGGAGGCCCAGAACGCATCCGGGTGCCCCGAGGGTCACGACACGATCACCCAAGCTTCCGTACGCCAGCCTGGCGGGTCACCCCGCGGCGATACCTACGAGGGCTATTCACCCCTCGCCAACAGCCGTCCTTACCAACAGACCGTACAGACGCCGGTTTTCGTTCCGTTGTTCCAACCGAGGCCGGAAGAGGGCGCGAGCCCTGCGCTCGTCATGGCAGCCGTGTGATCGATGGGCAACCATTCCTGCGACCTGATGGTCATGTCCGTGCCACCCGCGTACCGGGTGGGCACTGTCTGCTCGCTTCGGGACGTTCTTGAGGCGCTGGAACATGGGAGAAACGCCTTCATGCTTCACCGCACCACCGTGGCAGGCTTCGCCGGGGCCCTTGCCCTGTCTGCGCTCACGATTGCTGCCCAGGCGGATGACTTTTCGGGCGACATCAGGATCACGAAGGTGGTCGTCAACGGAGGGAAGGACATCGTCCTGGGGGCCACGGACGTGAAGACGTTCACCATCGCGGTGACCGCCACGGACGACTCGGGCATCAAGGTCGGACAGACCTTCCCGGTCATGTGGCACACGCCCCTCCCGAACGGCGACTACTACGGTCTCGTGGTCCCCGACAACATCGCGGGCAAGTGCGTGCGCCAGAGCTTCACCACGACCACCTGCACCTACACGCTGAAAATGAACCCGCGCATCGACCCCCAGGACAACACCACGGCCGGGACCTGGACCGTGAGAGCCCACGTCCTGGCCAACGACGGTGACTACATCACCAAGGATTCCGCCGCGAAGGCGAAGGTCCTGCGCAACTCCAGGCTGACGGTCAACGCCTCGCCGGAACCGGTGAAGAAAAACAAGACGATCACGGTCACGGGCGCCCTAACCCGCGCCAACTGGGAGACCTACAAGTATGGGGGCTACACCAAGCAGCCGGTGAAGCTCCAGTTCAAGAAGAAGGGCACCAGCACCTACAAGACCCTCAAGACCGTCACGACGGACAGCAAGGGCAACCTGAGGACGACGACGAAGGCCATGGCGGACGGCTACTTCCGCTACTCCTTCGCAGGCACGTCCACCACCCCGGCGGTCGCCTCCGCGGCGGACTACGTCGACGTGAAGTAACCCTCGGGAGGGTCATCTGTCCTCCAACAAGCGCAGAAGGCCCAGGCCGGAGACCCTTCGGTCTGGGCCTTCTTGAGCCCTGGCTGTTTCCCGGCCGGCGGGCCAGTCAGCCGCTGCATCTCTTCGCGCTCTCCAAGCTGATCGACGATCTCGGCGTCCCCCAAGCCTGCCAGCCGCACCGCAGTAACCGAACGCAGGCCCTGGGACGTCCGCCTCCGTCGCTACTCCTGTCTGCCACCGCGCCGCGTCCTCACACCCCGCTTCACATCCGAGTCCGGTGGAGCCCGGAACCAGCATGCCTCCGGCGACCACACACGGTCATTAACAGGGTGGACTCCATGGTGAATTGGCGACTATTGAATACGCGAGCCCACCAGTACCGAGGCCGGGTCAGCCCGAGACTCCCTGTGGGTACGTCTGTACACGACCAAGGGCCGTTTCCACCGCTGCGGGCGGGGGAAACGACCCTTGGTCGTGCAGTGTCGGCTCACACAGTGCCGTCGATCATGGCCTGCCGGAAGACGTTCCACTCTCGGTCGGTGTAGCGCAGGGCGGGCAGCTGCTTGTCCTTCGAGTCGCGCAGAGCGACACCGCCGGGCAGGCCGGTGACCTCCACGCACTGGCCTTCCCCGGCGCTGTATGAGGACTTGCGCCACTCCGCGTCGCTGAGGTCGTAGGTATGCAGGTCGGCCTTGGCGGTGGTGCGGTTCACGATGGGTTTCCCTCTTTCATGCGGTTCGTAATGCGGGCCAGCGAATCGCTGACCGGCAGGGCTGCGGCGACGATCTGGCCGAAAGCATCCTCGTAGAGCTTCACGGCATCGGTGCCTTCCACGTAATTGGTGCCCGTGAGGTTCTCGAACTGGACCACGGTCGGCATCCGGGCGGGGAAGGAGACGAGGTCGAAGGCGCCGGCGCCACCGGGGTGCGGGGTGGCGTCCAGCGGCATGATCTGGATGGTGACGCCGGGTACCTCGGCGGCGTCGAGGAGGCGCTGGAGCTGGTCGCGCATGATGTGGGGGCGGTCGGAGAATCGCCGGTGCAGTACGGCTTCGTCGATCACCGCCCAGAGTTTCAAGGGTCGTTCGGGCCGGCTGAGGATGGCCTGGCGGGCCAAGCGCACTTCCGTGAGGGCAGTGACCTCTTCGGGGGTGCGGGTGATGGCGTTCGCGGCGATGGTTTCGCGGGCGTAGGCGGCGGTCTGGAGGAGCCCGGGGATGAGCAGGGGCGCGTAGATCTGGATGCCTTCCGCGTCCGACTCCAAGGAGATGTAGTCGGAGTACGCGGGGGCGATTATCCCGTAGGTCTGCCACCAGCCAGTCTTGGAGGCGTCCTTGGCCAGGCCCTCCAACGCGGTGATCAGCTCGTGGTCAGTGACCCCGTATTGCTCCAACAGCGGGGCGACGGCCGGAGGGCGGATGTGGGCCTTGGCGTTCTCGATGCGCGAGAGCTTGGGGGAGTCCCAGCCCATGGTCGCGGCGGCGGAATCCAGGCTCATCCCGGCGTTGATGCGCAGGTCCTTCAGCATGCCGCCGAGCCGGCGTCGGCGAACGGTGGGGACCAGGGGGACTGTAGGCATCGTGCGTACGCCTCTCTGCGAGTTCTAGAGCCGCAGCCGGGTACGGCACGTTCGCTTCCGGGTGGCGGCTGCTCTGGGGCGGGTGGTGCAACTCTCTCATCGGGTGCTGGTAGGGGCGGTACGGGGGCAGTTTGACGCCGTAGGGCGGTGGCGTCGATGGAACAGGCGTTCTTCTTTTGGGGATTGCTACCCCAATATTGCAACACTGGACCCCAAGGGTGCATTCTACTGGGACAGGAACGTGACGGAACGTCATTTCTTGATCACCGTTGACGCCTCGTCACGCGCGTCCGCTCCGGCCGAAGGCCTCACATGAACTTGACGACAACAGCCGTGCACACCGCGGCGACTGGCCAGCCCAGCTACACCGAGACCATGCCGTGCGAGCCGCAGAGCGCCCGCAAGGCCCGCATATTCGTCTCCCTGGTTCTCGGCGTCTGGGGCCTGGACGAACTCACCGACGATGCCCAGCTGGTGGCTTCCGAGCTGGTCGGCAACTCCGCAGTGCACACGCGATGCCACCGCATCCGCGTCACCGTCACCCGCCTCGGCCCTGACCACGTACGCGTCGCCGTGATCGACAAGTCCGTGAACAGCCCCTCCCCATGCACCGCGGGCGCGGACGAGGAGGGGGGCCGCGGCCTGGCGGTCGTTGCCGCGTTAGCCGAGACCACCGGCACCGACACCTTCCGCTGGGGCAAGCGGACCTGGGCCCAACTGCGTACGGCCGGATCAGTGCAATGAGCGGCCTTCCAACTTGAGGAGCACCGCATGTTCAGTGTGTCCACGCCCGTCGCGGCCGGGACGATCGTGCAGGAGCCTGTCTGCTCCGCTGACGTGAGCCGCCTGCAGCTCCTGGTCGTCGGCCAGGGCTACGTGGGTCTGCCGCTATCATTACGCGCCGCTGAGGCGGGCCACCGAGTGGTGGGCCTCGACACCGACATCAGGCGGACTGAGGCCGCCAGGTGCCGTTGGCAGCCCATCTGATCAGGCGTTTGTGTGCGGCCTGGCGGAGCGCTGCGGGTACCGGGAGGGGACCGTCCGGAAGTACCTCGGGGTCATCAAGAGCCGCTCTGGGGTCTGACGTTCCACTGCGGTGGAACAGGTGCGAGCTACCCGGGGGACTGCTTGAGGGCGGGGTGGAATCCATGGATTCCACACCGCCCTCTCGTCTGTTCAGGCCCGGGACGGTCAGTTGATCCCACACTGTGCGGGAGTCGTCCGCCGCCGTCGGATGCATGGTCGCCACGCCCGTTCTGGAAGCTGGCCTGGACAGAGTGGAACGGCGCGACCTGCAGTTTTCCAGTGCGGGTCACTGTTTGGGGTATACCCCGCTCGCGTTCGCGGGTGGCTCACGGCGATCTGTGGTGCGGTGAGGGAGACCTGGTTCGCAGCGCTCGGTTGGACGTTCCACGTGGGGGAGTGGCCGGGGTGGAATCGGCGGCGGAACCCTCGGATCTGGAGGGGACCTGAGTGGAATCTTCCACGCCGATGCGAGTACCGCGGTCCCGGTTGTGAGGGTGACGGAGTTCCGCTGCGGCGTCGTGGAACCGTGGAATGCGCACCGGGGCGGGTGGCGCCCTGGGGGAGTGCCACCGAGTTGCTAGGGTGACGGCGCTTCGGCTACATCAAAGACGGGGCTCGCCACCGCAGGACGTCGCGGGCTCGGGGTCCGAGCCGCAGAGCACTTGGCGGGCTTGCTCCGGCCAGGGCCCGGCCGCGGGAGCGCGGCGGCCGGGCCGGTGCGGATCTGAGGTCAGCGGCGGACCGCGTCCAGACGACGGATGGTCTCTTCGGTCTCGGGTTCCATGGTCAGGCCGGCGTCGAGCAGGTACTGCTCAAGCTGCCGGATCGCGGTCTCCAGATCGTCGTGCGCGCCGAGTCGGGCCAGCGCCTCGAAGCGGTGGCGCCACAGGACCTCACGCTCGCGGCCGCTGTCCAGGCCGCGTCCTGCCGCCCACAGCGCTTCCTGTGCGTCACCGGCTTCCAGACAGAGGGCGGCGAGGTCATCGGCGACGTCGACCACGGCCGAGATCATGTCCTGGGTGAGGGTCTGCGCCCAGGCGTAGCGGCGCGGCGGAATGCCGGTGAAGGGCCGTCCGCGTACGAGTTCGAGGGCCTGCCGCAGCAGTGTGCGTGCCTCGTTGCTGTCGGCGCCGGCGGCCTGGTGCGTCAGGTCCTGGAACTGGTGCCAGTCGCAGGTGACGCCGACCAGGCGGTGCTTGCGATCGGGCTGGTCGTTGACCTTGGGGTAGTAGTCGTCGTCACCGAGCCAGCGCCGTACCTCACGGATGCGTGCGTTGCGGGTGTTGTTCTCTACCCGTCCGCCGCCCGGGGCGATGACCTCGTTGAGCTCGTGCCGGGTGGCGCCGTCGGTTCGCAGAGCGAGCCAGGAGACGAGTTCCGTTGCGACGGTGCGCCGGTTGGAGTCGATGTGGCCGTGGGCGCCGGTGACGTCGACCGGGCCGAGGACTCGCACGACGGGGCCAGCGGCCGTTTCCTGGCCGGCTGACTCTTCCCGACCCTCGGCGCCGGCTGGTTCTTCCCGACCCTGGTCTGCGCCGGTGGCCTCCGGGGAGGGGAGCGCCTCGGATGCCGGGGGACTGGCGGGTTCGGGCAGGCGGGCGATGACCCGGGCGACCGGGGTCGTGGCGGGCAGCACGATCCGGCTGGGGGAGGAAGCGTCCTCCTGCGGGTCAGCAGCACTCGCCGGCTTCGTCAGGGGCCCGGCCTCTGTGCCCGTGTCGGGTTCGTGGTTCGCGGCCGTCGGCACGGACGTGCCTCGGGGGTGAGCAGCGGGGGAGCCGCCCTCAAGATCGGCCAGGCGGGCGAAGAGACTGCCCGCCCGACCGGCGGGTGCGGGGGCCGGATCGGTAGCAGCCGGTGCGGGGCCGTCCTTCGCTGCCGGGGCGGGCCCGGGGGACGGTTCGGTGGCCTCGACGTCGGTCTCGGAGCTGGATGTCAGGGCGCTCTCGATGACGTCGGCGTACTCCGCATCGGAGAAGGCCACCAGCCGGCAGTGCAGAGCGGTCCCGGGTACGGGGTGGATGTCGTCGTCGGTGTCCAGCACCCACACGGTCGCGGCCTCGGCCGGCTGGTGCCCGCTGGTGATGATGGCGGTCGCTGTGCGCGGCTCCTGCTGCAGGACCTGGGCGAGGTCCTCGGCGGACTGGGGATCCGGGCAACTGTCGAGGTCGGCGAGGACGACCATCGGCCACAGCTCCTCCACGGTGTCGGCGGCACGTGCGGCACCCAGGTTGATGCTGTCGCTGCCGGACAGCGCCGAGTGCTGCCGGCCGTGATGGGCGCGTACGACGTCGGTTGCTTCGGCGAGCGTCGTGTACGGCGTCACGCACGAGTCGATGAGGGACAGGCCCGGGGCGCTGTCCTCGCCGGCGACCGCGATTTCCAGGTCCTGGCTGAGCGGGGACACGGCGAGTGAGGTGCCCAGGGCGCGCAGCACGGGCAGTCGGGCGGCGCCGGTGAGATGCAGCGCACCGAAGCGTTCCAGGTCGACCAGGAGCAGCGCCTCGCGGGTGTCGTCGCCGAGGGCCACGAGCGCCGGGTAGGGGGCGTCCATCTGGCCAAGGACCGTGGTGTCGGCGAGGTCGTCGGTGTCGGCCGGGCACCACCACATCTGCGGGGCGCCCTCCACTGCGGTGAACGGTGCCAGCGGCGCAGGCGGTTCGTTCCCGCAGTCGGTGTCGGCGAGGTGGAGCTGTACGCCTTCGGCGCCCAGCTGAACGGCTGCGAGGGCGGGCAGCGGGCGCTCCTGCTCGGTGCAGTGGTGGGCCAGCGTGCGCAGGGCGGCGTCCAGGAAGTCGACTTCGGCGGTGGCGTCCAGGCAGCGCAGGCTGTGCTCGGTGGCGGCGGCACGTCCGCCGGGCATCGCGATCCGGCGCCCGGCCCGGCGGCGGCGCTGCTGCAGGGTCCGCCTGCGCCGCAGCATCAAGATCACTCCGGCGGCGACGAACGCACCCGTACCCAACGCCACCATCGCGACGGACGGCCCTGACTCCGCGTCCTGTACGGACTCCTGGGCACTGCGAGGGGGTTCGGTGGCCGAAGGCCCGTTCCCGTCCGGCGCCGAAGTTCGGGGCGCGGAGGGCGTCTGGCTCTCGGCCTCGGCGGGGGCCGTGGACGGTGAGGCCTGGGGCGGCGTCCCGGCGTCGGCATCCTGGTCCGGTACGGCGGAACTGCTCGTGGACGGGGTGGCTTCCTGCTGCGGTGTGCCCGCTTCTCCGTCACTGGCCCGGGGCGACTGGGAAGGCCCGGCGGCTGCCCCGTCGTCCTGGCCGGGCTTGTCGGGACGGGTGTCCGTACGCGGGGGTGCCGGGGACTGCTCGCCGCTCTGGGGGAGGTTCAGTTCCTGGCCGGGGAAGATCAGGTTGGGATTGGTGAATCTGCCGCCGTCCGGTGTTGCCGCACCCTTGTTGGCGGCGAAGATGGCCGGCCAGTCGGTTGGATCGCCCTGCTCGTCGGCGATCGACCAGAGGCTGTCCCCGGCACGGACGGTGATGCTCTTCGGCCCTGCCGTGTGCTCTGGCGTCGACTTGTCGTGCTCAGCGCCCGCAGGGCCGGCCTGCGCCGTGGTGGCCGGCTGGGTGTCGGTCGGCTTGTCCGACGCCGAACTCGCGGCCGCGGCTGGGGCAACCGGTCGTGCGTCGGCCGGCAGCCTGATGACCGTGCCCTTGGGCAGGTACTGGTCCCCGGAGGCGAGCTGCGGGATGTCCGGGTTCAGCGCGGCAAGGTCCTTCCACCGCTTCCCGTCACCGAGGTACTCCTGCGCCAGGTCCCAGGGAAGCTCGGAGGCGGAGGACACGGTGTGCCGGGGCCAGGTGTCCTCATCGGCCTGAACAGTGGCCCTGGCCTGGGCGCTCGCAGTGCTCGCTCCCACAGTGTGAACGGCGGCGACGGCAGGCGCCGTGGTCGCGGCCGAGGCGGCGGTGGGCGCCAGCAGAACGATGCCTCCGATGAGGAACGAGGCGAGGGACTGCATACCGCCCAGGCCCTTGATCCTGGGAGCGGAGCGGCGCCGCAGGACAGCGGCGATCTCCACCAGGACGGACAGGGCGAAGGCAGCCCAGGCGGCCCAGCCGATGCAGGTCACGGCTACGAGGAACAGTGAGCCGTCGTCCTGCTGGGTCAGCAGGTCCATGCCCCCGGAGACCTCGGTCGGCTGATGGCCCACCTCCAGCAGCAGGTAGGGCACTCCGGCGACCAGGGCCACCAGGAGGGCCAGGCCGAGCAGGGCCCGCAGCACGGCTCCGAGGGCGCGCAGCGGGGCGGGGGTTCGGGCCATGGGAGATCAGCCTCCAGCTTGGGTCTGCAGATGGGCCGTGGCAGTGCCGGTGACGTTGATCGTTGCCATGCCGATGAATTGGGCGAAGTGCGGGGTGTAGCTGTCCTGGACGGTGACGTGGAGCGTCTGGCCGTTGTCGCTGATGCTGACGTCGCCCTGGACGTTCGCGGCGGCGAGGTAGTCCTGGGCTGCGCCGATGGCGGCGTCCGGGTCGATGGTGATGGCGGTGCCCTCGATGGCCTGGGCGGGGTCGAGTTGCTGGCCGGCCGTACGAGCGGCCTCCTGGGCGAGGGAGGTGGCACGGTTGCTGGCGTTCAGCGCGCCGCCTCCGTCGACCAGCAGCCCCATCACCATCAAGATGGCGATCGTCGTCAGGGCGAAGAACACCGACATGGAGCCGCGGTCACCCCGCCACGCTTCGTGCCGTGCGACGGTCAGCTGGTGGAGTCGGCGGGTCATTGACGAGACACCAACCCCTTCGCCTGACCGATCCCGCTGAACATGGGGTCGAACCGCTCCCGTAGCCTCACGGCTATGCCCACCGGTGCCCTCTGCCACTGCGTCGTCTGCCAGAACATCGAAGAGCTGGATCCCCGCATCCAGTCGACGGTCGATCTCATTCAGCAGCACGGGTGGCAGGTCACGATGGTCCCCGTCGGCCGCGACGAGGCACCCGGCTGGGCGTACACGATCGGCCTGTGGCATAGCCACCGCATCCCCGAGCTCGCGATGTTCGGCCTTGATGTCCGCACGATGCAGACGCTCCTGAACGACCTCGGCCAGCGGGCTGTTGAAGGGCAGCGCCTGGAGGCGGACCAGGTACGGCACGACATCGCCTCTGTTCCAGTCGTGCTCAAAGCCGTCGACTACCGCTGGTACAAAGCGTTCTTCGGCATCGCGATCAACTTCTACCGCAAGCCGCCGTTCCCCGTCCTCCAGGTCGTCTGGCCCGACCACGACGGAGTCCTGCCCTGGCAGCCCGGTGGCGAAGGCCTCCTGACCCACCAGCCCAGGCTGGACCTGCACCCCAACGAACACCCTGTCGGCGTATGGACGCAGAACCTGTGACCGTACGACGCCAGCGCCAGCGCGGACAATGACGCCATGAAGCATTGGTTCCGCAGCTACTGGATCGAGGAAGACACCTGGTTCTACTTCGAGGTCGACGCCGACGGCTGGGTCACCCGCCAGGTCGAGCTCCAAGGTCCCCAGGAGAAACCGATCGCCGCGGCCTCCCTCGCCGAATGGCAGGCTGCTCAGCAGGGCGGAACGCTCTCGGACTACGAGTCGACGTTCGGCGGCACGGCCGAGATCCCCCTCCAGGAGTGGGACGGACACGAGCCGCACGACCTCACCCTCGAAGAGTTCGAGGCCAACTGGCTCACAGCACGAGCAGCCTGCCGGGAAGGATCCCGGAATCGCGGGACGCGAGGACCGTGAACCCAAGCACTCTCGCCCGCTCACTGCACAGCCTCCCTGCTTCGGCTCGCACTCCACTGCCCTTCAGAATTCGCGAACCCAAGATCTCTGCCTCGGTAGGTGTCGATCGGGCTGGTCCACGAGGCGCGGAGCGTCTTGCGGCCGGGCAGTCCGGGCAGACCGATGTCGGAGAGATCCGCGGTGCAGGCGATCGTCGCCGTGACGTTGGCGTCGGCCCCGATGTCGAGCGAGTAGCCCGCGGTGTCCACCGTCACGCTGGATGCCCGGCAGGTAATGCCCTCCCCCTCCAGACTGCGCGACGCTGCGGCCTGCGCTTTGCTCTGGGCGCTGCCGGCGTCGCGTTCCAGGGAGGCGGCGCGGGCAGCGGCGCGGGCAGCGGAGTCGACGGCGCCGTCGGCGTCGATGACTCGGCCGGACGCCACCATCAGCAGCATCAGCGCGATCATGACCGGGGCGAGGACCGCGGTCTCCACCGAATAGCTGCCCCGGTCACCGCTCAGAGCAGAATGTGTCGAGTGTGGTGTGGGGGCGGTCATGGTGTGGTCCAGCGTTCGACGGGAGCGTTGGCGTACTGGGTGACGTGAAGTTCCAGGCCGGGTACGAGCGTGGCGACGCTGCCGGACACGGTGATGCGGACTTCCTCGGCGGAACTGCCCGTCGAGGACACGCTCGCACCTCGGACGCTGCCCCCGAACCGGGCGAGGAAGGACTGCGCCTCGGCCACACCGTCACCGCTGCCGGAGCCGAAGGTCCGCCCGGCCTCGACGCCGTGGCGTGCGGCGGACTGGGCCACCTTGCGGGCATGGAAGTACAGGCCGACCTGAATGGTGGTGAACACCAGCCCCAGCACCACCAGGGCCAGTACCGCGAATTCGACGCTCGCGAAACCGCGTTCGTCGCGCCGCCGGACGCATGCCCGCTGCCTGTATCTGCGTAGCCGGGTTCTCACGCCTGCCCTCCCCTTCCCGTGTGGACTGCCTGTCGCGGTCGTGTGTCAGCCGCCGCTGATGATGCCGACCTTCTCGGCCACCTTCGTCTTGATGGCCAGGGCGACGCCGGCGGCCACGACGATGACGACGGCGGTGATCACGGCGACCTCGGTCGTGCCCTGTCCTTCGTCCCTGGCGGCCTTGAGCTGGTGCCAGTGGGCCTTGAGCAGCAGGGTGAGTGCTTCGATGTTCACGGTCTGTGTCCTTCGGTCAGCTGACGAGAATGGTGAAAGTGAGGGGGATCATGACGAAGACGAGCATCAGGACGACGCCGAACGTGACGGGCAGGACCATGGCCGCCGAGGCCTCGTTGGCCTGTGCTTTGGCGTCGGACAGCATCGCGATCCGCAGCTGCCTCGCCTGGGCCTGCAGGGTGGCGTAGACGGCGGCGCCGTCACCTGCGAGGGCCAGGGTGTCGGCGGGGCGGGTGAGTTCGGGGATGTCGAGCTCGTCGCCGAGCTGCTTGAGGGCGTCCCACACGGTGACGCCGGCGAGGTCGGCCTGGTGGAAGACCTGCCGCATCCTGACGAAGATCCACCCATCGCCGACTTCTGCGGTTTCGGTCAGGGACTGGGCGGCGCCCGAGTTCGCGATCCGCGCCAGCGCGACGCGCTCCAGGTAGGAGGCGGCAGCGTGCCGGACCACGAGGCGAGCGGCTGCCGCGTTCCGGGCGACTTCCCGCCCCGGCAGGAACCAGAACAGTGCTGCCAGGGCGAGCGAGACCACGGCGGGGATGGTGAAGGTGAACGCCGCCCCCGCCAGCGCGAGCAAGGCCTGCATCAGCTGGGGGAACAGCAGCCCGTACAGGGAGAACAACACGCGTTTGCCCAGGTGTTCGGCCGGGCTGATCCGCAGCAGGTTCAGGTCCCTGAGCGGCAGGCTGATCCGGCCGCCGAACTCACCCAGCAGCCGGCTCCCGACGCGTTCGCTCAGCGAGTTGGTGACCGCCGGAGCCGCGGACGGCAGCGCCGTCTGAGCTTTGCTGACGTCGAGCCGGTCCAGCACGGAGGATAGGTCGGGCCGGGCCGGCCACGCGGCCCGTACGGCGAGGCCGATGAGGGCGCCGGCCGCGGCCGCGGGAAGGACCGCCTGTACGGGGATCATCGCAGACCTCCACCGGTGGGGACATCAGTGGGACGGGCCGGTCGCTGCGCTGTGACGCCGTACGCGGACGGCACTTCGGTGGCGGCCAGCGGGGCCAGGAGGCGGGGGTCGGGCTTGGTGCGGGCGATGCGCCGCAGCCAGGAGAGAGTCCAGGCGAACATGCTGCCTAGGACGGCCAGCACGATCTGCCCGGGCGGTGACTGGTACCAGCCCGACCAGCCCTCATTGAGCATGCACCCGACGACGACGATCGAGATGACGACCGAGACCATGCGCGAGGATTTGCGGACCTTGGCCCGGTCGGCCTCGATGTCGCGCGCGTCGGCGGCCTGCTGATGAATCGTGACCGCGAGCTTCTCCAGGGCGTCGGAGAGGCCTGGTCCCTTGTACACGGCGTGGCTCTGGAAGAGCAGGACCACGTGGTCGGAGACGCCGTCGGCGAGCTCGTCCGCGAACAGCGCGAACGCGTGGTGCGCCTCCATGCCGGAACGGAGCCGCTCGGACAGGGCCCGTACGTTCGCGGCCACGGGTGCGGGGGCGTTCTTCGCCGAGGCCCGGATCGTCTGGGGCAGGCTGATTCCGGCGGTGTGGACACCGGCGAGATGGTTGAGCCACTGCCCCAGCGCCTCAAGTCGGTCGATGCGGTGCACCGCGGCGGTGCCCGGGTTCAGGATGAACGGGAACCCGAGCACAGCGGCTCCGGCGAGGAGCCCATGCACCGGCCACCCCGTCCACGCCCACACCACCAGAGCGACGACCGCGGCCGCCGTGACGAGGTGGCGCCATCGGTTCTGCCACTTCTCCGGCAGTTCAGACCGGGCACGCTGGACCCGGTCGCTCATCCGCGAGGCCGGCTTGACCGGGTCGGGCACCCGGCCGCGGAACTCACGGACCGCGGCCATCGCGGCCAGGAGGCAAAGGACGGCGCAGCAGGCCGCCACCAACGTCAGTTGGGATGTGGTCATCGGGTGCTCACTGTCTGCAGGGGCGGGCCCCACCAGCTGTGCGGGTTCTCGGTCAGCCACTGCCTGGCGAACTTGCCGGTGCGCTCCAGCTCGCCGATGAAGGACGGCATGGTCTTGTACACGGCCCGGACCTCGGATCCGTGCGGGGCAAAGAGCTCGCTGGTCGTGGGGCGTCCGCCTTCACCGACGACGTCGTGGATCTCGTAGATGTGCGACACGTAGCGGTGCTTCTTGCCGCCGAGCGCGGTCTCGTCCAGGTAGGTGAGGTAGACGACGACGTCGATCGAGGAGGCGATGAGATGGTGGGCGGCCTCGGTCGCCATCCCGGCCTCGGTGCACAGCTGGACCAGGCGGCTGATGATGGCGTGCGGCCGCCGGACGTGAAGGGTGCACATCGACCCCGAGCCGCCGGCGGACATCGCCTGCAGCATCGGCACGATCTCCGTGGACCGGACCTCACCGACGATGACCCGGGTCGCGTTGTAGCGCAGGGCCGTCGCGAACATGTCGCCGATGGTGACCTCGCCGGCCAGTTTGCCGCCGTGGCGCTCGCCGTTGGACTGCCGCGCCTCGAACGCGTAGGTGACGGGGCCGGGCTTGGGGCCCGGCTCGTCCAGGTAGAGCTCACGGTCGGATTCGAGGGTGACCAGGCGTTCGGCGGGCGGGATCTCCCGGCCCAGCGCCCGCAGCAGCGACGTCTTGCCCGCGCCCATGTCGCCGACGACCAGGACGTTCATCTTGGCGTGGACGCAGGAGGTGAGGAACGCCTCCAGCAGCGGGTTGATCGACCCCCACTGAACGAGCTCGGAGATGCCGTGCTGGCGGATGCGGTGCTTTCGGATGACGACGGAGGGCCTGGTGGTGAGCAGCGAGGCGGTCACGCGGGAGCCGTCGGGCATGCGGAACCCGATCATGGGGGTGGCCTGGGTCAGGGCCCGCTCCCCGTGGCCGGACAGTCGCGCCATCCGGTTGACCCACGTGATCAGCTCTTCGTGGGTGTCGGCGACCTTCTCCACGGTGCGTCGCGGCCGGTCGTGGTACTCGACATGAGCGCGCAGCCCGTCGACCATCACGTCCTCGACCCCCTCTTCGTCCAGAAGGGACTGCAGCCGCCCGCCGCGGTACATGGAATCGAAGACCGCGGTGCCGATCGCCGTCTCCTGCGCGTCGGTCAGGGGGGTGTTGCCCTGGGCGTACTTGGCTGCCCAGTCGGCGACGGCGTTACGTACGAGGGACTTGGCCAGGGCCCGGCGGTCCGCTTCCTCAAGGAGCTTGTCCGGGTCGTTGGCGCTGAGCTTCTGGGAGACCTGGGCCTGGAGGTCCTCGATGACATCCCAGGCGACCGGGATCTCACCGGGCAGCTCGGCCAGCCGCGGCACCGCGGCGGCGTGCGCTGCCATACGGGGGGCGGCTGCCGGAGTGGTGGGCGCGGGCCCGGGAGTTGGGACGGCGGGGCGGTGGTTGCCGAGGCGGCCCGCGAGGAGACCTGCGATGTCCTCACGTCCCATGGGCTGCGGCTGGCCGTTGACGCCGGGACGCTGCTGGATGTCAGCCACGCGGCGGCCCCCCTCTCTCGCTCAGCCGCTGAAGGACACCGGCGAGGTGCGGGTTGGCAGGCCGGGACGGGTACTGCTGCTGGATGCGGCGCCGTGAGGCGGCCGCTTCCATCTGCTCGGTGGCGGTGCGCGCGTGACGCAGCAGCGGGCTTCGGCCGTAGCCGCGGGGCGGCTGGCCGCCGGTGGTGAAGTAGCCGGCGGTGGCGGCGTCGAAGGGAAGGGCTGCCACGACAGGGGTTTTGAGGGCTTCGGCGACCTGATGGGCGCGGTAGGGGCCGTCCTCGATGAGGAGCAGCCCGAGCGCTTCGGAACCCGTGCCCCGTTCGGCGAGCTCGGTGGCCAAAGGGTCGATCAGGTGCCGGGCCAGGGTCAGCGACTGCTCCGTGCCCCGGACAACGAGGAGTACCAGGTCGGCCCGGTGCAGGAGCGGGGCCGGGGTGAGCGCCGGGTGCAGCTGCCCGGATGACAGGGCGAGCCGGCCGGCGTCGATGAAGACTTCGTATCCGGCCTCGTCGGCCAGGACGTGCAGGACCTCGGACAGGGCCGGCCAGGTCCGCTCCAGAGCGGCGGCCTGGGCGGGGTCGGTCAGCCCGGGGAGCAGCTTGCGGTGGCCGGCCTCGTCCATGGGCCACAGGTGGCTGGCGAAAGCGTTGGCAAGGGCGTCAGATCCGGTGCGCTCGGCTGCTGCGAGGTGATAGAGGCCGTATCCGGCACCTACCTCGCCCTGGAAGAAGCCCGCCCTGACGGTCCCGCCGGCCGGGTCGCACTCGGCGAGCAGCGAGGGACGCTTGGAGGCCAGAGTGAGTGCAAGTGCGCTGGCGGTGACACCGCAGGACTTGGCGGAGACGAGCGCGGTTACGGGCATGATCACTGTCCTCGCGGTTCACGCACGAGGGCGATGCGACCCTGGGTGGCGCGGGTCGCCAGAAGCGGCCCGTCCGTCGTCCCTACCGCGAGGTTCACCACGACGGTGCCCGACGCGTCGGGACGCGACACGGCCACGACCACGGCGCTGAGGGTCGACGGCGGGGCCTCGGCGTCCTTGCCGCTCTGCTGCTCGCCCTGCGCGGGAGTCGTGACCGCGAGAACCTTGTCGCCGGGGGACAGGCTGCCGGCCGGGGCCTGGCCACGCTTGACCTGGACGCCGACCTGCTGCATGTCATCACCCAGGCCAGAGCCCTGGGCGAGCTGCGAGGTCGTGAGCAGACCACCCTTCCTCAGATCAACAGCCGCCCGCTTCCCGACCATCGACGCCTTCTGATCAGCCGACACGGGGGTGAGCGCGGCGTCGGCACTTACCTCGGCCACGACCAGGTCCGCATCGGTCAGGGCCTGGCCGGCCGGAACGTCGCGGGCAACGGCCAGGACCTGGGCACGGTCGCTGGCGGAGGTGACCGCGGCGGCCGCTCCCAGACCCGCGACTGCGGCCAGGACGATGCACAGGGCGGCGACCGACCAGCGGCGCTCCCGCTTGACCGGGGCAGTGGTGGTGATCGGGATCTCGGGGCGGGCCGGGGAGGCCGGACGTGGCACCGACGGCGCGACGGGGGATTCCATGCGGTGAAGAGCCTCTCAGGGGGCGCTGTTAGTTGAGGACCTGGACCTCGGCGACCGTGATGTTCACGGCGCTGTCGCGGACTTCGGTGAGCTGGCCGTTCTGGCCGCCGCCCTGCCAGTCGATCGTCCAGGTGGAGGTCGCGGTGACGTGGTACTTGCCGCTCTCGGTCGTGGAGGACGGCTTCGTGTAGCGGTGGCCGCAGTCAGGAGACGCCTTCTTCCCGAACTCCGCCTTGTACGGTGTGCCCGCGGTGGTGCAGGTGACGGTGGAGCCGTCACCCATCGTCCACACGATCCTGCTGACCTTCGCCGTCGCTGTGACCGTGACAGCCCCGGCCGTCGCCGACGCGGTGTTGGGGCCGTACGTCTCGGCGCCCGTGCTCGTCCACATGTACACCGGCATGCCGACCACGCCCTTGCCGCCAGGCTTCGGAGTGATCCCGATCTGCGGGCCCTTCAGTAACATCTTGTCGACGGCCTGCTGTGCCACCACCGCAGGATCGACGGCAGGGGCAGGCGGTTCACCACCCGGGCCTCCGTACACCGCCTCCGTGATCATCGTGGATCCGCCGCCGTCCTGGTAGTACCGGCAGTCGCGGATGTACACGGCTCCGCCCTCCTTCGGATCGTGTCCCTTCCAGAGGTCACTCACCGCTGGCGGCTGGGGATCGAGCTTCTTCGGAGGGGTGCACTCGGGCGGCTTCACACCGCCGGCGGCCTTGCCGCCCGGTTTCCTGCTGGCTGGCTGCGTTCCCGCCTTCTTTCCCGGCTTGCCAGGATCCTTGGCCTTCACGCACACCCAGTCGTTCTTGCACGACTGCGCCCCGTCCGTTCCGTCGGCGGCGTGAGCTGTTCCGACGCAGACGATCAGGGCTGGCACGAGGGGGAGCGCCCGTAGCGCGCGTCTGCTCAGCATGACGAGCCAGCCTGCTTGTTCTCGATGACCTTCCAGCCGTCCGGCCACTGTTCGAGGCTGGTGACGTTGACGTACTTGGTCAGGCGGTCGGTGGGCATGACCTCCTTCTTCTGGGTCGCCACGTTGACCAGGTCCCAGCCCGAGACGTCGATGCAGCTGGAGATCGTCGCGTTGGCCGCGCCCTTCTGGGTCTTGCCGAGACGGGTCACCGTGGAGTTGCTGACTACCGGATCACCCATGAAAGCCTGTCCGTCGCTCTTCAGCCCCTTGGTGTCCTGCTGCACTCGGACCAGAGCGAGGCCGCCCGCGTACTTTTCGATGTCAGTTCCCTCGGTGCTGGACTGCGCGTACGCGCGCTTCATCTCAGACCAGTACTTCTCGTACGTGACTAGGGCCTGTTCCTTGGCTACTTGACCCGGATCTTTCGGCTTGGCGGGCTGACTGGAGGACGGCGGTGAACTCTTCGGCGTATTGCCTTCTGAGGAATCCGACGTGTCGCCGTTGCCGCAGGCGGAGCCCAGGGTCAGCACGCTGGCGACGAGAACCAGAGAAGCACTCCTGGAGTGATTCCGATTGCGAACGCGAGCAGACTTGGTCCGTGCTCGCGATGCCGTGAGCCCTCCTCCTGCATATGCCACAACGTCTCCTAGCCTGTGTGTCAGTGATGCGCGGCGACGTGTAGGTCTTCGCGCGCAGAAACCAACCCTCTGGTCTGGTCTCATACCTTACGCAAAGTGCCGCCATCAACCCACCCCGTTCCGGCAGTTGAAATAGCCGCAGGAGGGGCATACCGGAACATTCCTGGATGCCTTCACGTGTGACTTCCCAAGGCCTTCACTGAAATTGATGACTCATCCTCTTTTGAGTTGAAGCAGCCTCCCATTGTCGACTCGTCGGCAAGGCAATGGGCTCATGCTCAAGAGGCGCCGCGATCTGGTGAACTGGAGCATCCAGGCCGGTAAACGTACCGGCATGCCGGTACTACTGTCCTCAATCCACCAGAGCGGAACGACGGCGAACTCCGGATCCGCCGGAATGGAGCTGCCTAGGTGTGCGAAGCCCAGACCCTGGATCCGCTCGGCCGCCCGAACGGCGCCCGGTGTGACTACCGTCGGCAGACCTTTCGCCCTCGCAAAGAGCGGGAAGACGCTGGCTCGGTCACCTCGGTCACCTCGGTCACCTCGGTCAGCAGTCAAGTGACCGTGGGCGACTGAGTGAGCCATCCGTCACCGTGTCGTTCCGCAGATGTTCCCGCTCGGCGCGACTCACTCGTCCAGGAGCCGACGGCCCGACCTCACCGCGGACATGCGTGGACGTAGCGGTGAGATCTTCGAGGGACCCGTCACCGTCCGTCTGGGCACGCCATCCATCCAGAACGTCCCGCAGGACGGCGCGGGCCAGGCGCCGATACTGATCGGGGCATTTCTCACGGCTGCTGAGCCAGCCGAGGTGACGGGTATGCATCCGCAGGGCTATCAGCTCCGTGAGCAGGGGGGAAGGCAGCGGCACTGTGTCGACGAACGGCGCGCACACGTGCCGTGTCGGCCGGATGGCGGGCGGGGGGTTGCGGAACAGGGCGCGCAGGACTTCACGCACGGGGGCCTCCGGACGGGTTGAGGAAGACATCGGTCGGGGTGGCGTCACCGGAGAGCAGGGTGGCGATCGGGGCGAGCGGCCCCTTGTCCTGCAGGAGCTGCAGGGTGGTGACGCCGACGGCGAGCTGGCTGACGCGCGGATCCGCGGAGGCCAGGGCGCGCAGGTCCTGGACCCGATTGGCCAGGACCCGGTCTGAAGGGCCGGTCAGCACGATGAGCAGTCGGGGGAATGCCGGGTAGTGGTCGCGCCAGGCCTCGCGGGTGCTGCTCCGGCTGCGGCTGCCGCCCGCGGGAACATAGTGCTGGTAGCGGGCGTACGCGGCGAGTTTGGCGGCGAGCCGGGTGGTCTGCATGGTGGCGCGGTCGACCTCGATGAAGAAGCTGAGCATCCGCCGGCGCCCGTCCGCGGTGGTGTGGGTGTAGCGCAGCACCGCGTCCGCAATCATGAACGCCTCGGTGCCCCCGCGGCTCTCACCGTCACGGATGCGGTGCGCGACCTCGGGCTCCCAGTCCAGCGGCGAGCACTCATCACCCAGGCGACGAGCCCAGTCGACGAACGCGACACCGGTATCGACGACCGTGAGTGTGTGCTCCTGCAGTTGAGAGGCTGCGGCCTGCGGGCTGATGCGGTAACCGCGTCGCGGGAGAGTCGGATCGTAGGCAACGGCGTCAGCGCCGCGAGCGGTGAGATACCAGAGCAGCTCGGGGTTCCCCCGGCGCGCGGTCCGCCGGGCGGTGGCGTCAACGAGGCCACCGACGCGCAACTCCTGAAGCTTTTGGCGCAGATAGACGGGCCGCCGGGCGTGCGGGGTGAACAGCCGGTGCAGCTGGCTGGTCGCCATCAGACGGTGCTGATACAGAGCGGGCAGCAGGTTCTGCCCCAGCCGGGACAGGCCCGCTGGTCGTGTCGAAGCGGTCGCTTCGGGGGTTTCCAGGGACATCAGGCCACCTCACTGGAGCCGGCATCGGGCCAGCAGCCGTCGGGATCGGAATCGTTGTCGGTCTCCGCCTTGGGAGGCTGGGGACGGCGGCCGAGCTCGGCGAGGATGCGGTCGTCCCGCCCCGGCCTGCGCCCGTCGTCGCTTCCGTCCAGGTCGGCCAGGACCGTGCGCACCGGGCGGCGCCGCAGGGCGGTGTCCATGGCCTTGTGCAGCAGGGGGAGACGCTCGGGGTGGTGGTAGTGAGCGAGGACTTCGTGGACCGGGACGCCCGCGACCTGGAACGTGGTGGTCGGGCGGCCGCCCAGGGTGGCTCGTACCGCGTAGTGCCACTTCGGCTGCTCGGTCAGCGTCAGCGCATCCGCGCCCGGCAGACGCTTTGCCAGGAAGGTGGCCTCGTCGATGTCGGCCGCCGCGGCAGAGAGGAGCGACTGGTTCTGCATCAGCGCGAGCCGGGTCTCCTCCGACAGCCGCATCGCCATCTGCGTCATCGCCATCAGCCGCACCTCGTACTTGCGCAGCTGCTCAAGGATCGCCGCGATGTAGCCGCGGGCGGCACCGTCGATCGCTCGGAGCTCGTCGGCGAACGCGAACAGCGTGGCGAGCAGATCAGGGTCGATGCCCTCACGGGAGCACCCGGCACGGAACAGGTCGAACAGCAACAACGACGTGATGATCTGGTCACCGCTGCCCGTGCCGGAGCAGCGCAGCAGCACGATCTGCCGCTCGTCCATCGCCTGACGCGCGTCGTACGTGGAGCGCGGCTGGCCGAGGAACGCCCGCAGCGAGATGGACGTGGCCAGCTGCTCGATGGTCTGGGTGACCACCGGCACCGCCGATCCCTCGTACTTGGGGAATGTGGTGCGCCAGAACTGCTGCAGCTTCAGCGGCATCTGAGCCAGGACGCTCTCGCGCCACTCCTCATCCGACAGCAGGCGCGGGATCGTGAACAGGGTGGGTTGCAGGTCAGGGCGCCCGCGCTGGCACATCATGTACGCGAGGTGCGCGAGGATCTCCACCGCGTGCGAGAGGATCGCCCGCGCTCGCGGCGCCCCGTCGCCCCAGCCCTGCGCCGCCGCGAGACCGGCCACCACCGCGCCGATGACGTCCTGGATCTCCTCAGCGGCCCGGCCCTCCATCGACAGCGGATTCCACGCCGCGACCATCGCGCCCGGAGTCTTCACGCTCAGGTCGATCAGCTGCACACGGCCGATGACCCGGGGGTGCGTCAGGTACGGCAACGCCCGCTTGATTGCGGCACCGTGCGGATCGAGGAACCACGCACCTAGCCCGCCGTAGGCGAGCGTGATGGCCTGCAGCAACGCCAGCTCGCTCTTGCCGAAACCGGATTTGCCGAACGACGCCCCGAACAAGACCTCAGCCTGCGGAAGGCACCCAAGACGGGTACGGCCGTCGGCCTCGGTGACCCGCCCCAGCGGTACCACCCCGGCCTGCCCTGTCCAGGTCGGCAACGCGCGCGGCGCGGGGGCGAGCGTACCGCCCGTGCGTACGACGTTCTGCGCGGTGCAGTTCACGGTCGCCGGCCGCAACAGCGCGGCCAGTTCCTCGCTGGTGACCCACTGTCGGCGCGCCGGGGCGAATTCACCGGTGGCGTAGCGGCGATCGAAGGAACGGCGGCGCCACCACACACTGCTGTAGGGCCGCCACCCGGTCCGCCGGGGTCCGACGGGCCGCCACCAGTTCTCGCCGGACCAGGCGTCCATGACGGCCATCACCTGGTGGAGGCGAGCCTGCGCTCGCGCCGGGTGTGTCCCGGTCACCCGTACCAGGATCTGCACGGCGAAGACCTGTGCGTCTACCCCGGGCAGGAACTTTCCCACGCCATCGGCCAGGTCCTTCTGCCGCGGCAACGGCCGGGACCTGGAGGAGAGCGGCTTGCCGCCGTTGAGCCCTTCGGCCAGCGTCGACACCCACGATCCGCCGCGCCGGCCCGCACCGATGCTTTCGCCATACGCGGACGGACCGCGCTGCTCGGCCCGGCGCACCAGGCGGCGCCGCCACGCGGCCACCCGCCGGCTCGCCACCGGAACGACATCGACAACCAGCTCGGCCTGCTCCCCGCGCTCGGGATCGACCTGCGCGCACGCGTCCGCGAGAACCTGCAGCGGATCCGGATCCAGCGCGGCCGGGGTCAGCCGCTTGTGATCGGGGCGCGCCAGGACCAGCTCGGCACGCGCCACATACAAGGCCTCGGGCCCGCCCGAAGCCGCCTCCACACCGCTCTTGGCCAGCTGCACACGCTCGCTCGCCGCAGGCCGGGGCAGGGGAGGAGCCCCCTCAAAAGTGATGCGCTCGACTGGGTCGTGGCCGCGGCCCTTCCGATGGCTGCGGACCTGAACGCCCGGCATCGACGGCAGCAGCATCAGCGCGGCCGACGTCGCCGGCCCCTCCAGCTGCAGCACCAGACGCCCCTGCCGGTCGCTGCCATGTCGCAGTCGCATTCCCTGCACTCGCCGAGGTGTCCACTCGGTGGTCTGCGAGGCGCGTGCGAGCCGCGCTGCGTGCGGTCCCATGTCCTGCGGCGACGGATCAAAGCTCTGGGACGGCACCAGTTCGACCGCCGTCCGCGTTCTGAGCAGCCGGCCGGCCCGCCGCCGCCACCAGAGGACGGCCCCGCCCAGCACGACCCCGCCCACCCCGCCGACCCAGCCCAGCCACCAGGCCACCTCGTGCAGCACCCGCGCACTCGGCACGTCAGCGGATACGACGGACGAAAACACGGACGTGACGATGTCGCCCATCAGCAGCCGCCCTGCGACAGACGAAACCGGGACGCCCGGCGACGCTCCACCCACGCCGCTCGATCGGCGAACACCTGGTGCGCGGCACTCCGCCACCCCAGACGCACGACTAGGCCACCAAGCGCCACCGCCAGGACCCGCGCCCACGGCCGGCAGTGAAGGCCCGCTGCGGCATGCGCTGCCGAATTCCCCATGAACGGCAGACCCTGCAGATCACCACCCCACCACCAGCCATGAACGCAGCCCACGCAGAAGACTGCCGCGGCGACCCAGCCGCACCACTCCACCAGCAAGACCACCGCCGCATCCCGCGGCGATGGGGCATTTCGTGTGGACGTCACCGGCACTCCCGTCAGAGCCCGGGCGGCCTCGTGCCACCCATCTGAAACCCCAAGGAGCGCCAGGGCCCAGAACGTGACCGTGTGAGTGAAAATGCTGAGGAGTTGATTGCTGATCCAGCCGGGCCGGAGGTGACGTGAGGCTATTGAGTGCGCGTGACCGTGTGAGTGATGGACGGCAACGGGTCTGTGCAGTCAGTACCGCAGCAAGTTCTGGAGACGGTGCTCTTCCACCGCCGCCCGGAGGCCGACGGAGCGGTCTCGGATTGCGTCCTACCAGGGAGTGGCGAATCAGACCTGCAAGGTCTTCACCATGACCGCGTAGAGCGGGGAGTCGGCGAAGGGCCGTTGCTCACCGGCCTTCACGTAGGCCCATCCCTCGTAGAGCTGTTGGACCTTCGGGTGGGCGACGTCGACTAGGAGGACGGCTAGGTCCTCGCCGCGCTCCTTCAGGAGCGCGTCGTGCAGCTGACTGGAAACTCCCTGCTTTCGCCACTGGGGACGCACCATGACCTCGGAGACGGCGTAGGTCGAGTCCTGCCCGCCGGCGGGCTTGTACCCGGTGGAGCGCCACCACTCCCGGCCCGGCTGGAGTGGGGCACCGTAGGCGAAGCCGGTCGGCTCGCCGTTGTCGTAGGCGACGACGCACGTGAAGCCGTCCATGCCCGACCAGTGGTCGACGAACCAGGGGAACTTCTGGTTGAACTCCTCGTCCATCGCCGCGGCGTAGGAATCGGCGTGCACATCGATCAGCATCTGCCTGAAGCCTTCGGGGAGGCTGCCGTTGGCGTAGTGCCGCAAGTCGATCACCCTGTTCACGCTTGACTCCATTCATCTCGCATGCGGTCTGCCCAGTCGCGGGCGTACTTGGTGGACGGTGCCAGCCGGAACAGGTCCCGGTGGAAATCGCCGATGAGGGACCGCATCCGTCCGGGGAGCGGGGAGCCGTCCATGATGGCGAAGACGCTGGCGGCGGTGTCCGTGGCCTGTTCGGGCTCGCCCTGCCGCAGCTGGGCGAAAGCGAGCTCGCAGGTGACCATCGCGCGGTTGCGCTGGAACTCCGATGGCAGCGAGGCGAGGGCGCGGTGGGCCATCGCCTCGGCGGTGGCGGATTCCCCCTGCTTGTTCAGGATGCTGGCCGCGAGGTGGTTGAGCTCCGCCGGCTGGTAGAACGCGGTCCAGCGCGGCCGCTCCGCGTCCGGTGCCTTGCGGAGGCTGTTCTGGGCCGAGTCCAGCGCCCGCCGGGCGGCCGTGTGTTCCCCCATGGAGGAGTAGGCCAGGGCGACGCGCACGCGCCCCATGGAGGCGAACAGCGGATCGCTGCGGGCCGCGGCGGATGCCTCGGCGGCCTGGGCCGCGGCGAGTTCCTCCGGCCGGTTCTTCGTCTGGTAGGCACGCATGGCCATGAGGATCCACACATGCATCGCGACGGCTGGGTCCTGGGACAGACCGGCGAACGTCGATGATTCCTGCAGGTGCTCCCGGGCCGAGTCCAGGTCGCGCAGGTCGATGAAGGACCAGGCAGCGACGTTGGTGTACTCGGTGGCGAGTGCGTAGATGGCGCGGCGGACTCGATCGCTGGCGTTGCGCTGCTGGAGTTCCAGCAGTTTGTTGCGCTCTTTGAGTGCTCGGGCCGCCAGGGATGAGTGGCCGCCTGTACGGTCGTCGGCTTCCACCAGGGCATCCATGGCGGCCGAGGCGCGGGCCACGTCGGTCATGCCCACGGACCGGCGTTGTCTGAGGGCGGGGGCGGCGGCCGCGGCCGCTCCTCCAGCGGCGGCCAGAGTGAATGTTCGACGCAGCACGGGGTCCTCCGGGGGGCGTTGCATGGAGCTGGGCGCGCTGAACCCTAAGTCGGCCACGGGGCAGCCGAACACACGCTCAAGTGCGGCGCAAGTGCGTCCGATCGGGCGACGGCTCGACCCGTTGAGCAGGTTCCGTACGGTGCGCGACGACATGTCCCCCGGGCGGCCGGTGATTTCCTGCAGCGCCTTGTTGAGCAGGCTCGCCAACTCTTCTTGCTTGAGTCCCAGTTGATCCATCTGGCCCTTGAGGGCCAGGTTCGCTTCCATCCACTGAAAGTAGCGCCGCCGGCACGCTGCCGACCAGGCGCTGTGTAACGCAGAGGCAAAGTCTTCCGGTTGGGGGGTGGCGCGAACTCGGAACTCTTCCTGTCACCTTCCTCTCTCGGCTCGTTGACTGATAGCAGCCGCCGAGCCTGCTCCGGACCGGCGGCACAAGGAGCGGCCGGCCCTGTCACCCCCGTCGGGGCCGGTCACCTCCCGAGGCTCAGAAAAGCGACCCGGGCCGCTGTGCAGCCGATCGCGACTGGCACTCCCGGATATGCCGCATCGCTCTGAGGACCCACCGATGAAGGGCTCAGCATGCTGACCACCGAGACGGCTGTACAGACGAGCACTGGGCCTCGCGCTGTCCGCATAGGCCTCGACATGGCGGTCGGGCGGACCTCTGCCGACTCCACGAGTGGTCTCTCGGCAGCAGAAGCGGTCTGGCCACGGCGGTTCCGGCGGATCATCCGGGCGTCGCTGAAGGCGTGGGGTCACCCCTACCTGACGGAGGCGGCTGAACTCCTGATCAGCGAAATCGTCACGAACGCCTTCCAGCACGGCCGGGGCGACATCCGGGTGCGTCTGTACTTCTCCGTCAGCCACTTCGTGATCGAAGTGGCTGACGGCAACCCGGCAGCCCCCGAAGTGCGGCCCGTGAACCCGGACGCCGAGGACGGCCGCGGCCTGCATCTCGTAGACGCCCTGGCCGCCGCCTGGGGCGTGAGCAATGACGGCACGTGCACCTGGTGCACCCTTCCTCTTCGCCGCGGTCTCCCCGACGCTCCACGACCCGCCACCATCACCAGCGGGGCCCAGAGCAGGACCGCGGCCGCCCGCCTGCGGCCGGTGCCGCATGAGCGCCTCCCGGCACGTCAGGAGAGCGGCCGGTCCGCCACATGACTGGGCCCAAACGGCCGCCGTCGCGAGCGGGGGGCCTGACACCCCGGTGGCTGAGGTCCCACCGCGTCTGGCAGGCCATCACCTTCGGCGCCTTCATCGTGACGTTCGTCTGCGCGGCCGAGTGCGCGCGCGGGCGGGCCCACTGACGTCATGACCCCACGACTCCTGTCCGGTGACCCGGAAGAACACCCGGCCCTGGTCACCGGACAGGTCACACGTCCAGTGCGGAGGCGGGCAGAGTCAGCCCCTGTTCCCAGGGGTTGGCTTCGCCCCCTCCGCCGGACCGCAAAAACGTCCGACATTCGGCGGACCAACCCACGGAGGAATCCATGCCTGAGCACGTTCTGGTCACCGGCGGGGCCGGGTTCATCGGCACGCACCTGTGTACGGCGCTGCTGGAACGCGGAGCGCACGTCACGGCAGTCGACAGCCTGAGCGCGGGCCGCTTACCGGCGCTCGCCGGACTGCGTCAGCACAACCGGTTCACCCTGATCGAGCACGACATCACCGTCCCGCTCGACTGGGAACTCCCGGTGAGTGCGGTCATGCACCTGGCCAGCCCGATCGGCCCGTCCCATGTACGCAACCATCCGGTACGAACCCTGCTCGCGGGCTCGGCCGGAACCGTGAATGCTCTCGAAATCGCCCGGCGGAACAAGGCCCGGATCGTGGTCATGTCCTCAGCCGAGGTCTACGGCGAACCGCTGGTCCATCCGCAGACCGAGACGTACACCGGGAACGTGGACCCCGTCGGACCCATGTCCGGCTACCAGGAGGCCAAGCGGTTCCTTGAGGCGATGACCGTGGCCTACCGCCGCGAATTCGACGTGAACACCGGGATCATCCGGCCCTTCAACGTCTACGGCCCGGGGATGCTGCCCTCCGACAAACGCGTTGTCGCAGCGTTCGCTGCAGCTGCCCTGACCGGCCAGGACCTCGTCGTGAACGGTCCGGACACGATCCGCAGCCTCTGCTACGTCTCCGACTTCGTGCAGGGCCTGATCGCCATGATGGAGTCGGACGCCCCGGGCCCGATCAACCTTGGAGCCTGCGAGGGCACGGAGATCGGCACCCTGGCCGAACTCGTGGTCTCCGCGGTCGGAACCGGCACGGTTGTGCTGGGCCAGCCCGGCCAAACGGGCGGCGCCGCCCGCTGCCCCGACATCACCCTCGCCCGGGACACATTGGGCTGGGAGCCCCGCACACCGCTGGAAGAAGGCATCCGCGCCACGGTCGCCGACATGCGCTCGGTCATCGAGAACCAGGCCACGGTGCGCTTCGAGGTCCCGGCCGCCTGGACGTCTCTGATCCCTGGCGCCTCCACCCTGCAGTGCCGGGCCGACTCGGTCAGAACCGCCCTCCAGTGGCTGACGCAGACCCACCCGGTCCTCGCGCCCCGCATCCTGTCACCTGACGGCCACCTCGTGTCCTGGACGAACATCTACCTCGCCCAGGACAACGTCCGCCACCTCGACGGCCTGGACACCGTCCTCACCGGCGACGTCACCCTCACCGCCCTGCCTGCCATGGCCGGAGGCTGACATGCCCATCCCTACTGCCCCGATCACCAGCGACATGATCGCCGTCCCCGCCGCAACCGTCCTGGTCGGAGCACCGGAGAGCCACCTGGATGACCTGGCGGCCCAGCAGAGCTACGGCCGGTCATGGTTCGAGGACGAATCCCCCCAGCACCCGGTTTCCATCCCGGCCTTCCACATCGACCGGCACCCGGTCACGAACGAGGCCTTCGCCCGCTTCGCCGAGGCCACCGGCTACCGCACAGCCGCCGAGGTCCGCGGAACCGGCGCCGTCTACGGCAGCAGCTACTGGCAGATGCTCGCCGGTGCCAACTGGCGCCACCCCGCAGGCCCCGGCGACGACGCCGGCAGTCGGCCCGATCATCCCGTCGTCCACGTCGACCACGCCGACGCCACCGCCTACGCCCAGTGGGCAGGCAAACGGCTGCCGACCGAAGCGGAATGGGAGTACGCCGCCCACGGCCCCGACTGGCGCTTCTGGCCCTGGGGAACCGCTTGGGACGCCTCACGCGCGATGTGCGCGGAATCCCACGCCGCCGGCCGGCTCAACGACCTCGCCCACTGGCGCAACTGGTGGAAGGACCACTACGCCCGACACGGCACCCGGCCGGGCACCGCGGCAGTGGGCACACACTCCCCGGCCGGTGACTCCCCCCTCGGAGCATGCGACATGGCGGGCAACGTCGCGCAGTGGACGTCCAGCACCTACACGCTCTACGACCCCACCCGCACGTACGACGAGATGTACCACGCCGCCGCCGGCCGGTACCTGGCCGTTCGCGGCGGCGGCTGGATGCACCTGCGCTACCAGATACGCACCACCGAACGCATCGCAGCCGCCCCCGACTACTCAAACCACGCCCTCGGATTCCGCTGTGCACGCGACAACACCCAAGACCGCTCCGCAGCCTGAATCAGACCCGAACTGCTCTCTGCAGCAACCCACTAGGCTCGGCGCATGAAGGTACTCATTACCGGCGGAGCCGGGTACATCGGCAGCACCATTGCCTCGGCCTGCCTGGACTCCGGAATCGAACCGGTGATCCTGGACAACCTCTCCACCGGCCGCCGCGAATTCACCACCGGCCGGATCTTCTACGAGGGCAACATCGCAGACGGACCCCTCATCGACCGCGTGTTTGCCGAGCACCCCGACATTCACGCGGTCGTCCACTGCGCCGCGCTGATCGTCGTACCGGACTCCCTGGCCGACCCCATCGGCTACTACCGCAACAACGTGACGGCCAGCCTCGACCTCGTCGGTCACCTCCTGCGCAACCGCTGCACCCGCATGATCTTCAGCTCGTCGGCGTCGATCTACGAGACCGGCCCGGACTTCACCGTCAACGAGGACTCCGCCCACGCCCCTCAAAGCCCCTACGCCCGCACCAAGACGGTCTGCGAGGGCATGTTCGCCGACATCGCCGCAACCCAGCCGATCCGGATCCTGTCGCTGCGCTACTTCAACCCCATCGGCGCGGACCCCAAGATGCGCACCGGCCTGCAGCTTCGCCGCCCCAGCCACGCACTGGGCAAACTGATCTCGGCACACGAAGCAGGCGAGCCCTTCGAGATCACCGGAACCGACTGGCCCACCCGCGACGGATCCGGCATCCGCGACTACGTCCACGTCTGGGACCTCGCCGCCGCACACGTCGCCTCGATCGAGCGTTTCGACACGATCCTGACCGGCGGCGAGCGCTCAACAGCCGTCAACTTGGGCACCGGCACCGGCACGACCGTGGGCGAACTCGTCGAAGCGTTCAACAAGATCGTCGACGTCCCCGTCGCGACCAAGAACACCGCCTCGCGCCCCGGCGACGTCGCCGGCGCCTACACCCACAGCGACCGCGCCGCTCAGCTCCTGGACTGGCACCCGCAATACACGGTGAAGGACGGAATTCGCGACTCGCTGCGCTGGGCCGCCGTCCGCGAGGAACGCCTCACCCGTTCCTGAACGACCGGGTACGCCGGACACCGAGCCTGGGAAGCAGCCCGCGGCACCATCTGCGGCACGTTCCCGTTCTGGTCGCGCTCCCGGTACACCGGCAGCGAGCGCTTCCTGGCCCTCCACGAGATCGGTCTCAGGCAGCCCACCCCCGGTGCTCGATCCTGCCCCGTATCCAGGCCGAGCTCGCCCTGCCCCGACGCGGGGGGCGATAACGGAGCGTCAACAACGACGCGGAGGTGCAACGCCTCTGCCGCGACATCCTGGCTCGCCTGAGCTGCCGCCCGTAGTCGGTGATCTCGTCATGCTTCGTGGAACTCCATGAGGGGCTCATGGAGTTGCCTCCTGCTCGGGGCGGTGTAGATCGGCTTGCGCCTCTCGGCGATCTTGTCCCTGTTCTGGCGGGCCGCAGGGCGGAAGCTGTTTCTCAGCGGCTTGAAAGATGAGGAACACGCTCAGTCCCTGTAGGTGACATGGACGTGGTCGTAGTGCCCTCCGGTGACCGAGCGGGGGTCGTTGAGGCCGTGTTCGTAGGGCCGTCCCCATCCGTTTTGATCTTCGGGGTGGTTGATGCTCCAGATCCGGCCTTGCCAGATCACGTACTGCACGTGCAGGGCATTCGCGTTCTGGCGTAGCCACGCGGCCAGGGTCCAGCCCTGAGTGAGAGCGGCACCGGACGCGCGGGTGCCGAGGGTGCCGGGGGTGTAGTCGCAAGCGCGGCCGAGGGGGTGCTCGCCGCCCTCGACCCGCGGGGTTTGGCAGCCGATCCCGCCGTGCCAGCGCGGCCACTTCTTGAGGATCTCGGTGTGCCCGTGGGCCGCTGACCCGGTCAGGCAGTTCCCGCCGGTCGGATCGGGGTACGAGCACGCGGTCGCCCCGCCCTGGTACGGGGCCGGCGGGCCGGGCAGTACGACGCCGGCCGGCACGGGGCCGCCGGTGCCGGACTGTCCGGGTCCGGCACCGGCCTGGTCGTACTCGTGGACGTAGCGCAGGACCTTGTCGGCGTACCAGCCGGCGTGGTTGTAGCGGAGTGCCGCTTTGCGCAGCTGCGCGTCGTCGTTCAGATTCTTGCTTGCGGTGCCGCACAGGTACACGGCGGCGCCGAGCGTCGCGTCGAACGCGTTGTGCGGGTCTTTCACCCCGTCGTTGTTGCCGTCCTGTCCGGTGGAACCGATCCAGGTGGAGGGCAGGAACTGCATCGGCCCGACCGCCCGGTCGTAGGCGGTGTCGCCGTCCCACTGGCCGCCGTCGGTGTCTGTGAAGGCGTCCGTGTTGCCGCCGGCACCGGAGCCGTCGAGGCGAGCACCGATGATGCGCGGGGTGATGGCACCGGCCCCGGAGATGCGATGGCTGGCTGCGTGATTGGACTCCACCTTGCCGAACCCGGCGAGCACCGACCAGCGCATCCCCTGGCACTTCGGCCGCAGCCCGGTGATCCGGGAGGCTGCGTTCGTGTACGCGGACAGCATGACGGGCGGAATCCCCTTCACCGAGGCAGGTGCCTGCGCACCGGCTCCGGTGGCGTACGCGGCCTGGCGGTTCTGGCTGTCCTGGTCCGCGGCGATTGACCCGGTGATCGCGATGAAGGCGGTGAGGCAGAGGAACACGGGCATGACGGCGACGGCAGCGCCGAGCACCAGCCATGGCTTCCGCGTCAAGGGTTGCTCCGGCGGGGGGAGCGTGCCGGGCGTGGGCGAGGAGTTGCTGGAGCCGGGGACGGCTGGGGGCTGGGCGAGGGGCGGTGGGTGCGGGCCGCCGCGCTGCTCATGCGGTGCAGCCGCTGGCGCAGGGCCTGCTGCTGCGACGATGCGGCCGGCTGCCCGGGCACCGGTCGCGGGGCACGCCGAACCGGCCGACGCACCGCAGCCGGCCTCGGCCTCGTCCCCGGGGTGGGCCTGGCGGGGGCGGTCCGGCCGGGGGCGATGCGGGATGAACGGACAGTGGCCGGGGCGGGGGCGTTCGGGTGGGGTCGGGGCGGCAGGCCGCGGTGCATCCGGATCCGGTTCGACATCCAGCGCCCACCGGTGTTGGTCCACCACGTCTGTCCGAAGTCGCGCGCCGCGGGCACCTGGCGGATCACCGGCTCCGTGATCCGGGAGCGGAGCTGGGCCGCGGAGCGCGCCACATTGCCGGGCACCGCCCGGAGCCCGGTGCTCGCGGTACGGGCGGCCTGCGGCAGGTGGACCGGTGCGCCCACGGTGTACTTGAGACCGAACTTCCCGGTCCCGAACGCCGCTTTCGCGGTCCCGACCACGGCTCTTTCGGCACTGCCTGCGAGGGCGGCGGTGCCGCGCACGGCCGCGCGGGCGCCGAGCCGTCCGGCCAGTGTCGTGGCGCCCCGCCCGCCCAACGACATCAGGGCGCGGGAGCCGGTGACCCCGGCTCCCGCACCACCGGTGGCTGCGACCGCACCGACCATTAGCGCGGTGGTGGCGAGCGTCGAGGCCAGCGACCTCTTGCGCCCTGCTTCCTGGTCCATCGTGGCGGGGGCGCGGCCCCCGAGCGGACTGTTGCCCAGACGCGTACGGGCCGAGGAGGCCCAGGCCATGGAACGCTTCTTGATCCGCTTACGGAAGCAGAACGCGGCGATGACGGTGACGTCGACGACGACGAACTGGGCGGGCAGGCCGCCCTGTTTCGTGAAGTCGGTGCCCAGCACCGCGGTGACGGTCTGGACGACGATGGCGAGAGCCACTACGAGAGTGATCAGCATCCCCAGCAGCCGCAGGATGCTGGTGGCACGCTCCCACATCCATGCCCGCCCGGCTCCCGGCATGATTCCGGCGGCGAGCGCGACCTTGGCCAGGATGGCCTCCAGGCCGAGGCGGACCTCGGTGGAGAGGTAGGCGCAGGCCGTGACGGTGAGCAGCAGTGTCATCAGGAGCGCGGCGATGAAGATGAAGAACGCCCCGCCGACTTTGTCCCACCCGGCCTTCTTCGCCTGGCCGGCGTCCTTGACGCAGGCCTTCTCGAAGTCCTCGCCCGGATTCAGCCCCAGCACGTCGTTGACGACGTAGTCGACGGCCTTGTCGTTGATGGCCTTGTTGATGTCGCCGACCACGCCCTGATCGAGCAGCGAGGGCCATTTGCCGTGGGCCTTGTCCTTGGCGGCGTCGACCTGATCGTTGAAGAAGGCCTGCTCGACCCGTGAGTCGCCGTACAGGGCGCTGCACTTCTTGCTGAGCTGCTGGTTGTAGGAGAGCAGGAAGGCGGGCTTGACGACGAACGCGTCGACGATGCCGTCGGTGACCGAGCGGGTCAGCTTCCTGGTCTTCGCCTCGGTGAGAGTGGCGGTCCCGGACAGGGCCTTCTCGTTCCCAGTCGTGATCGCGTACACCGAGATGCCCAGCGCGCGAGCCTTGCCGACCGCACCGTCCTGGTCACCGAGCAGCAACTGGGGCGGGGCGGCCAGGGTCGAGACGGCCAGCGCGGAGATCACCGTGGAGGCGAACAGTTCGCCCCAGCCCCGGGAGGTCCGTCCGAAGGTGATGTTGTAGAACGCGACCGCGCCGGAGAATGCCATCATCAGACCGGGTAGGCCGAGCTGCACGATCGTCTGGCTGTACAGGGAGTCGGAGATGGCCAGGGCGGGTTTGAGGAAGATCCGGGCCAGGGACCATTGCAGAGCCCAGGCGATGAGCCAGCAGCCGAACGCGATCATCCACTTGGTGGCCTCGAACAGCCCCTGAGTCAGGGCGGACTGGATCTGCCCGATCGGATTGGTGATCCCGCCCGCGTCGGTCTCGATGCGATAGGCAGAGACCGGCAGGTTGTTGCTGTCGGTGACCTCGAAGGAGTTGAGGACGCCCCCGTCACCATGCGTGGCCTTGTACGCCTTGACCTTGCTGGCCATTTCGCGGCGCATCTTGGCCTGCTGCGCTTCCTTCTTCTCCTTCGCGGACGGCTCCTTCGCACCCGTCGACCCGTTGCTCTTGTCCGCCCCCTTGGCCGTGTCGGCGCCCTGGCTCGCACCGCCGTCTGCGGGGATCAGGGGTTTGCGGGACTCGGGCGGGAGGATCCCGGGTGCTTCAGGGACCAGACCGGGTTTCGGCTCCAGACCGGCCTCGTACTGCGGGAACGAGGACGACGGCGAAGGGGCCGGGGCGGGTGTGGGTCCCGCCGGTGCAGCGCCGGCCCGGGGCGCCACCAGGAGCAGCACGGTCATCGCAGTGGCGGCCAGGAGCAGCGCGCCGGCCATATGCCGCCGCCACGGGGCGGCCCCGTCGAACTGTCCCCGGAGCATCGTCACACCACCTCTGCCGTCTGCATCCCGCTGGCCACCAGGTCCTCACGGTTCGGGCCCGTACCTGACGGGGCCTGGTCGGGATCGGAGTGGATGACGTCCTCCAGTGCCGGGTCGAGCGGCATCTGCACCCGCATTGCACCGATCCGCCCGAACAGGTCGCGTACCAGGCACTCGCCGGCCCGCTGCGCCTGGACCGTCTCGGACTCGTCGAGAGGGGAGAGCTGCGTGGTGACCATTTCGAGGAGTTCCGGGTCGTTCGGGTCGAGGTCGAGGAAGTCCAGGCCCCGCCGGGCGAGTTCCTTGTTCGTCTGGCGGAACAGGTGCCGGCGCGGGATGAGACCGCGCACGATTCGGCCGGTCTCGGTGTTGGGTCCGATGTCCTCGGGGTCGTGGCTGCCCACGAGTACGCCCGCCCCGTGCTTACGGCCGTCCCGCAGCAGTTCCAGGAGCAGGTCCAGGCCCTCGGGGGAGGAGGTGAGCCACCAGCACTCGTCCCACACGACCTGGCAGAACTCGGCGTCGTGACGCGGGTCGAAGGCGATGTGCCGGCAGATCGTCGCGATCAGATACAGGGCGGCACGCCCGAACACCTTCTCCGGGCTGAGCCGCTCGAAGTGGCCGGGCTCCAGTTCCCACTTCTTGGGCAGCGCCAGCTGTGCGACGGAGAAGACGACGGAGTCGGCGTCGGTGTCGATGACCGGGAGGCTCTCGTCGAAGACGGCTTTGGCGATGTCGCGGCGGGCGTGCATGTTCAGCTTGCGGGCCAGCGACCGGCAGGCCGGATCGCCCTCGCGCACCCCCCGCTCGGTCAGGTGCGTCATCAGCACCTGCATGCTCGGCGCCTTGCCGGCCAGGACGTGTGCGACGGCCTCCGACAGGACATCGCCACTCTCGTCCATCGGCTGGATCCCGAGCAGCATGTGCAGGAAGCTCTCGCAGCGCCGCTGCGCCTCGGACAGGTCGGCCTTCACCTCGCCGCGGTCCTGGGTGAAGACGCGCAGCGGATCGAGGGAGACGGCGGCGCTGCTGTCGGTGGTGATCAGCTCGGTGTGCCCGGGGCAGGAGTGTGCGAAGCGCAGCCATTCCTGCTTCGGGGTGCGGTCCACGATCACCGCGCGGCCGCGGCTGCCGACCTTGCCCGCCTTGCGGCCGGCCGCGAGCGTCCAGTACACGGCGCACTTCATCGCGTAGGACTTGCCGCCGCCGAGCTCCCCGAGGAACGCCGCCGAGGCGGATGTCTTCTTCTTCGGGCCGCGGGTGAAGTCCATCAGCACCGGACGGGCGCCGCCCCCGGTCAGCTGCCACCCGTACAACGGGCCCCGCTCGTCGCCGAGCTCCGTGGCCGCCCAGGGGCCGGCCATGGCGAAGTCGCGGGCCAGGAGGTACTGGGCGTAGGAGGCCATCACCTGGGGGGTCCGCGCACCGGGCAGCATCCCGTAGAACAGGTGCTCCTGGTCGCCGAGCGGACGATCCAGCGTGTAGTCGTCCCCTCCGAAGGCGGACTTGAGGACACCTGCCCGCTGCTCGACCTCCTGCGGACTCTCGCCCCAGACGCAGAAGGCGACCATGGCCCGCACGTCGACCTCGCCCTTGGACGCGGTCAGCCGCTCCCGGTTCTCGGCCAGCGACTCCGCGGCCTTCCCGACCGGGGCCGGCACTCCGGCCGGGTCGTGTGACCACTCCTCGGGCTGCCCGGCCAGATCGCGCGCCTTGCGGCGCGTCTTGACCTCGGCATCCGAGCCCGGCGTCACCTGCAGCCGGACCACCCAGTCGACGGGGAAGTCAAAGGTGTCCAGAGCGGCCAGATACTCCGAGCCGGGGAAGCGGAAGGCCTCCGGCATCTCCGAGAGCGTCAAGAAGCTCTGGTAGGACGCCCCGTGCTCGGTCGCCACCTCCAGCCACCGGCGTTTGAACACACCCGCCCCACGCTGCTCCTCCTCGTCCGCCAGGGTGCCGCCGATCGTGCCCTCGGTGAGCACGGCCTGGCCGAGCGCGGCCACCGTCCGGCCGCGGTTGACGATGCCGCGCTCCGTGTCGGGGGTCGGCAGCAGGGGCTCCAGCACTCCACGGCGCGCCGAATGCCCGTAGACCCACAGGATCTCGGCCTCGCTCGCCGGGCGGATCGACACCGTGCCCGGCCACGTCGCCGCCATCCGCGCCGCCTGCCCGAGGCGCCGGGCCTCTTCCTTCCGGCTGATCGGCGCAGGCAGAAGACCCAGCTGCAGGGCCACATCCGCCTTCGCCGCACTCACCATGTCGCCGAGCCGCTGACGGGAAGAGGCCGCGGGCAGCGGGACGGCGAGCCAGTCGGTACGCCCGGTCAGCTCCAGCCCCTCCAGCCTGTCCAGGAGCCGGTGGGCGACCTGGGTGTAGTCGTCACTGGCCTGCATGTCGATGCCTTCGGTCATCGCCCGTACCACCGCACGCGGATCGACCTGCGGGCACAGCGACAGCCACATCGACTCCCCGACCAGCTTCTTCACCAGCGCCTCAAGAGCCTTGAGACGCCGAAGCTTGGCGGTCTTCCCGGCGTGCACCTGGTCCACGCCCTGCACCCGGTACAGCGCCCACACCGTGCCGTGCACCGTCCACACCACGTTCCCGGCCACATGCCGGACCGGCATCTTCACGACTGCTGCCCCCGCTCCGGGCCCCCCGGGTGCTCCGGTGCCGTCGCGCTCTGCAGGCCAGCCCACCGAAGGTCCGCCGGCAGCGTCTTTCCGTACGCGGCCGCCCCGAAGGCGACCGCGGTGATCTGCGTGAAGGGCGGGAGCGTGAGCGCGTAGCACTCATCCCGTACGAAGCGCACGGGCAGCGCGCAGGCGGGGGCGAGTTCGGGCTGGTTCATCGCGGTGTCCTCGAAGCCGTGGAGTGGCGGGTGGCGAGCTGGGCGAGTGCGGCGGAGCCGGTTCCCGACGGCGCTGCAACCGCACGCCGCGCACGTTCCCGGACGGGGGCGGCCGGCGACCAAGGGGCCGGACGCCGCTGCGGCGGGTGCCCGGTGACGGTGGCGGTGCCGTGCAGGGACTGCGTGGTGATCCGGGGCAGCGGCCGGCCGCCGAGCCGACGGCGCTGCCCGCCGACGAGCAGGCCCGCCGTGCTCGCCAGCGCCGTGAACGGATTCCGGCCGTCGACGTGCAGACGGCGCACCAGCAGCGAAGCGGCATAGGGGAAGAGGACCAGGGCGCCGAGGTTGAACAGCCCGAACGCCGCCCACAACGCGGGCACCGCGATCAGAAGCAGGATCATGACCGCGAAAATCACGCCCATGGTGACGAACTGCGGCACCGTGTAGGGGCCGCCCCACAGACGGCGCCCCTCCCACTGCCCGATCATGCTCGGGTGACGGCGGGCCTTGGTGTAGCAGCGGCCGACCAGGACCTCCTCGTCCACCTCACTCACGCGCGCCGCCCCGACCAGTCAGTCACAGGTGCCGGGGACGGCAGCGCCACCGGTACAGGAAGGTCGACCACGCGGACCACGCGCACGTCCTGGCCGACGGTGTGGTCCTTCTTCAGCTCCTCGGCGGTCTTGGTGCTGAGCACCGTCTGGGAGGCGATCACACCCATCACGACCGCACCGCCCACGGCCGCGACGAAGGCCTTGAGCATGGAACGGGACGCCGCCCACGTCGCGCCGACGCTGCCCACGTAGATGATGCCGAGGACGACCACGGTGATCAGGGTCTTGACGTCCTTGCCCATAGCGGTCCAGTCATCAAGGATCCCGACCGCGGCCAATGGAGTGGAGTACATGCGAGCTCCTTATCGAGCAGGGGAGAGCGACGGCGAAGCCACCGCAGCCGGCAGATCGGGCAGAACAATCTGGGGAGTCGGGTCCAGAGCAGCGACCTCCCACCGGCCGTCACGGCCGGACAGGGTGAGCGCGTACGACAGCGGCCGCGCGATACCGTCGGGCCGGGCCGCCTTGACGCCGACCACCAGGCGCAGCTGCTCCCGCCCCGCCGGCGCGCCGATCCGCCCGTCGCCATCCGCGTCTTGGAACGCGGTCTCGGCCGACACCTGGGTAACCGTCACCGACTGGTACGGGGCCGGTCGGACCGGTGTGAGGCGGGTTCCGGGGGAGATGTAGCGGACGAGCTCCCCGCTGCCGGACAAGTACGCGGAGAGGAACTCTGACACGGTGCCCACGGCAGGGTCCGAGGACTGCGCCGGCATCGGCGCCCCGTACGCGAGCTCCGCCTTCGGCGTGCCGCCTCCCGGCGCGGCGACCTCGGAGGGAAGTGCGAGCGCGGCCAGCGGCCCGCCGTCCCGGTCCGCCTCGATGGGCACCCGGAAGAACCGCATACGGATCACCGGCTGCTCGCCGGAATCCGCAGCCCCTTTCCGCGCCGGCTCCAGGACCCGGGCCGCGACCGTCACCGACCAGTACCGGCCCGGCTCGATCTCCTCCACCCGCACCGCGGCGATCTGCCCGACCTGGACAGCGTCCGGCCGGCCCTCCAGCTCCAGATCCGCGGCGCGCGCGTAGAACGCGGCGAGTTCCTCCTGGGACCCGTCGCCGGAGCGCAGGAACGCGGCGACGTACATCTCCGCGAACCCGCCCGGCCCCGTCGTCCCACTGCTGGAGGACTGCACCACCGGAGCGGGGCGGGTGTCCGCGGCGGGCTGAGACACGAGCGCCCACCCGCCCAGCACCGGGCCGCAGATAAGAAGCGCCCAGGCCAGGCGCCGTACGACGTTCGTGCCCATCGCGACTGACCCAGTCGACGGCGACGTCCACCAACCACCCTGATCGTCCAGACCCTGGCCTACGCCCACGCCGTCGCCGGACTCACCGGCGCGTGCCTTCCGGCCGCGGCGCATCACGACGCCCCGCCCCGCCACACGCGCAGCCGCTGCTGCTGCTCGACCGCGTCCAGCAAGGCGAAGCGGTCGAACGCCTCGCGCACCGGGCCCGACTCATCCACGTACTCGCGCGCGACCCGCAGCGTGTACTCCGTGAACGGCAGCGTCGCCAGCAACCCCACCAACTGCTCCGCCCGCCGCCGCGCCCCGGCCAGCAGCTCCAGATCCGCCAGCCCACACGACGTCGTGACCGCATCCTCCGTGCGCGCCATCGTCATGGTCTCCTCCCTCAAGCCCGATGCATCCGGCAGCTGTTCGCCGCCGTTCACACCCCAAGGAGCCGGACCCCGGACAACGTGACCGGCCGGAGCACTCCAATTTCCAGCCGCCATTACGCGGCCCGCACCCACTGCGCCGCCACCGGGCGCAGCGCCCTGATCGCCCGCGAGCGGCGCTTGCGCGCGGCCGGCGTCGCAGCACCGGTGCGCTCCGCCTCCTCACGGACCACGTTCACCACCGCCCGGGCCTGCTCCAGCGGCAGCGCCCCGTGATCTACACCCCACGCCAGCAACGCCGCCAGCTCGCCCTCGGCGCTGTCCATCTCCGTCATGTTCGTCACGGCGGCGACCTGCTGGGCCTGGCCGCGCTCGATGAGCAGACGCTGTGAGACCTGGTCGGCGACGTCGTCCTCGGCGCCGCCCGGCAGGTCCCACAGGTCATCGAGGCGGACCGCACGCGCCTCGTCCAGACCGAGTTCACGGCTGGCGTGGTGCAGCGTCTCCAGGACCAGATTCGCGGCGACCCTCCGACGGCGACGCAGCGGGAACGTACGGGCCACGACGTACAGACAGCCCACCACGACCTGGGCCACGTCGTCGAAGTTCCGCTGCGGGGTGAGCAGAGACTGCGTGAGCCGCACCATCCCGGGCACCATCGCCTGCACGATGACGCGCGCGGCCAGCTGAGCTTCCCGTCCCTCGCCCGCCGCATGCTCCAGCACGGTGATCAGCCACCGGTCGTTGAACGCGCGGTCGCGTCGGGCAGCCAGGTACGCGACGAGCTCGCCCAGGTCCTGCGGCAGGTCCCCGGTCCCGGCGACACCGGCTTCCGAGATCCAGCCACGCACCAGGGCGCCGCCTGCCGAGTCGGCGCACACCAGCGCCCATTCCGCGTCCAGTCCCGCGAACATCCGCTTCTCAGCTCCCACGACACGACTCCTTTCAAGTACGTGTCGTGGACTCTCCTCAGCCGCACTGCCCCGCCGGATACCCCGATCACCCAAATGCGCAGGTCAGGGGCTTGCCCAAAGAGTGACCCACCCTCAAGCACAGTGACCCGCCCCGAAGTGCCCATCGATACCTCGTACGGTCGGAACCACTGCGTCTCGCGCACGGGGCGCGTGGAGCTCAGAACATCGACGGCCGCCCAGGCCGGAGAACGGACGGCCTGCTCCGAGGTCAGTGCGGCGCCGTTCCACTCTCCGGTCGCACGACGCCGCACAAGACGCCCGGAGCGCCGCATCCACGCGCGGGGTATGCCCCGTGATAGGGATCCGCGCTGGAAAAACCCAGCTCGCATCGTTCCAACTTGTGGAACGAGATGGTGAGGGAGCGCGCGGCACGCCATTCCACTCGGTGCGTGCACGGTCTGGCTTCGTTCGCTTTTAGGGGCAGCGTCTGTCCACCGGTTTGGGCAGCAGTCGCGGATTTAGAGGCTCGTGAATGTTCAGGAGAAGTAGCAGGGCGGACGATGCGCAGTGCGTCGCTCGCCGTGCCCGCGGGGGTAGGAGCTGACGACCACGTGCTCGGGATAGCGGGAGGTCGCCCCGCCCCGGCACGTCGAGTAGATCTGGCGGGCATCGATGCGGTGCACGAACCCCGTCGTCGACGGCTGCGCTGCTGACGGTAGTACCACCCGTCGGGGCGCTGGATCAGAAACTGACGGATTGCCCAATAGGTTGCTTCTGAGGTTGCTCTTGGGATTGCCTTTGTAGTTGCTCTTCAGGTTGCCCAATGGCAGCCCACCCCTTATCCATCGGATGACCAACTCCCCAGGTCAGGTGGTGCAGGGTCACTCCGCGCCGATGCCGACACCTCTCTCCTGAAGGGGGAGAGCTTTCCTTCCATCCGGCGTTGGGCCCGGAGTTGAGGCTCGCTGTGGTCTGCGATCCACCAGTTGCGACGGACGCCGCGCTTCAGCGCGGCCTTGAACGCGCCGCTGCTGCCGGTGAGCTTGCCCTCGCCGTGCGGACCGCGCACGACATCGGCTGGCACGTAACCGTCCTCGCGGGTAGCGGCCTCACGCAGGATGCGCTGGGAGGTGGCCGGCAGGGAGAGGTAGTAGCGGGAGGCGGTCTCCGGGGCGGTCCAGTCGGTGGCCGGCCCGGCGATCTTCAAACTGCTGCATGGTCGGCGAGACGAGCTAGGAGGGCCTTCTGGAAGGCGGGACCGGCGTCCTTCGCGACCAGAAGGATGACAGCACCACCCTGCGGCCGGTCCTGCTCACCGCAGGCCCCCGCCCCACCGGCAGCGACTACCGGCACCTCCTGATGCCCGTACGCGTCTCCTGACCGGCCTCACACGGCTCTAGAAGCCGCCCGGGGCGGCGCAGCCCCACCATCACGGCCTGTGGACGATCGCGAAATTCCCCAGGCAGAAGTTCACGTAATTCCCCATTCCCCAGCGGCTGACGTGAGCGGACGATGAGGCAGTCCGTGTCAGTCCCACCAGAGCACGACGGGAAGCTGCCGTTGGGATGCACCCCGGCCCTCGGAGGACGCATCCCGCACCAGCTCCGCGCCACGAAGTGCTCCGTCGCGACGCCCTCAGCGTGGCGGCGTCCTTGGGACCTGCCGGACTGCTGGTCATCCAATGGTGGATCCACGGTCACTGACCTGGACGGCGCATCGGCTGGCGCTCAGTGTCTGCTGAGAGCGCATCACGTCACGTACTGCCCTCTCACTGAGGGGCGTGAGACAGGCAGGGGTAGCTTTTTGACGTCACGAGACAGTAGTTGTCGGCGACGTCGGGAGGTGCTCACCGTGCCCGATCTCGATGTCGATGAGAACGGGTGGCGCCTGCCGACACTCGGCAATGGCGGGACAAGGGCCGCCGACGGCGCTCGTAACCAGCCCTTTTGTTTCGAGCCTTGGGCCGGGCTGCGATTTGGTGTCGACGTGGACGGCCAGAGTGGTGTGGTGTGCCTGCGGGTGCAACTGGTCGGTGGGTGAAGGCGACGGGTGCAAGCTCGAGTCGCACCCCTCCCCACCACTTCTACGCCCTCATCCTGTTGTGCGAATTGCGTCCGGTCGTGCGAAGGGTCGTGCCGAACAGCCGTTACAGAGATCGTGCCGTCCGTACGGGTGGTGCGCCGGTTGGCGCCCCGTGGCGTGTGCCGGCGGGTGGAAGGGCTTGCTGTCGATCGTTGAACGGGTGGGTGTACCCGTCAGTGACTGTCAGGGTCACGCCCGCCGCATATGCGTGCGGGTTGCAGGTGAGAGCTGCGGAAATATCTGTGATTGGTAACTGGGCCGGGTATCGGTTCCGCGGGGCGGGTGTGGGGCGCAATGTTCTGGTTCTCGGCCCGGGACGGGTCGAGAGAGATCCGCCCCGCCGGGCTTGTGTCAGCCGGCAGGGCACTGTTCTTGAGGAGACGTCACTTTGTCTGCTTCTTCGGCCTCCCGCCGTATCGCCGCGACCGTGCTGACGGCCGGTGCTCTCGTCTCGGCCGTCGCGTTGCCGGCTTCCGCCCAGGACCACGACCACGGCCGCGACCGGCACCAGGCGCGCGTCGTGATCAGTGACGTCCAGGCCGACAGCCCCGGACGTGACACCGGTTCCAACCGGTCCCTGAACCGTGAGTGGATCGAGATCACCAACCAGAGTCGCCGCGCGGTGAACCTGGATGGCTGGACCCTGCGCGACGGTGACGGCAACCGCTACCGCTTCGACGACGTCCGACTCGCGGGCCGCGCCACCGTCCGCGTCCACACCGGTGTAGGCCGGGACACCCGCACCGACCTCTACCAGGACCGGCACCACTACGTCTGGGACAACTACTCCGACACTGCCACCCTGCGCGATGACCGGGGCCGCACCGTCGACACCGAGTCCTGGGGCCGCGGACACCACCACCGCTGACCAGGCGAAGCCGGGGCGAGTGAAGGGCTGACCGCCGCCCACGGCAGAGGTCCCTTCACTCCTCCTTCTAGGGGCCGGGCAGCCACCCTGCCCGGCCCCCGCCCCGCCCGGTCGCCCACCGCACAGCCCACCAGACACCAGCCGGTTCTCCGCCGCCACAACCCTGCCCACACCGGACCGGATCACCAGACCAACCGCTGACGGGGTCCAGGCCCTGCGCTCTGGTCTCCGAGGCCTACCGGCTTCCGGAAGGCAGCCACACGGGCGCGTCAACTCAGTACGCTTCCGCTGCTCATCAGCACCAATTGAGGGGGGACCTCACCTTGCGCACCCATGCCCGCATTGCCGCAGTCCTTACGGCCGGCACACTCGCCGCTCTGATCACAGGACCGGCCCAGGCCACCGAGTACTCCTCGGCCCTCAAGATCCGCGGGATCCAGTACGACGCACCTGGCAAAGACTCCAACAAGTGCTCCACGGGCAACACCCGCGCCGAGTACCTGACCATCAAGAACTACTCGTCCAAGACGACCGTCAACCTCAAGGGCTACATCGTCAAGGACGCCGCCGGGAACCGCTTCACGTTCCGCACCAACCACTACCTGCAGCCCGGCGACTACGTGAACCTCCGCGGCGGACACGGCACCGAATCCGACGCCAAGAACGTCGCCTACCGCAACAACTGCAACTTCATGTGGAACAACGACAAGGACACCATCTACCTCTACAAGCCCACCGGCTCCCACGCTGACACCCACGCCTACACCAAAGCCAAGAACGACCGCGACGGCAACGGCTACATCACCTACCACTAACCCCCACTCACTCCCAGCGTCTTGGCCGCGCCACCGGCGCGGCCAAGACGCCGGGAGCGGGGGCCGACGGCGCGAGGACGGAGGTTGCGCCGGGTAGCCGTGGTGAGGAGGCACGCTGCACCACACTCCTCAGAATTTTTTTCCCCTCTTCGACCTCGTCGCCAGCAACTGGACCACCGCTGTCCGCATCGGCCCATAGACCCGTTGCTCCGTCACGAGAAGAACCACCGCCTCCCGCTCGCCGGTGCGGCGAACGGGAGCGAGATCTGCATCAAGGACGCCTCGGGGAACCTCGCGCTGTTCGCGATCACGACGAAGCCGACCACGGTGCCGGAAGTCGGCTTCCTCCTGGGCGACATGACGGTCTGACGCGACGCGGCCCGGACGCCGGGCCGCCCCTCCCTCTGAACCGCGCATGTTTCGAACAGCCGTACAACCCTGCACGGCTGTCGCGAGTCCTCTCGTCGTGGCACCTGGAGGCACCAGGACCACATCGCCCGGGAGGACTTCCTTGAACCACCTCAGCCCCGCCGGCCGGCGCCTTGCCGTTGCCACCGTCGTCGCCCTCGCTGTGACGGCCGGCGCCCTGACCACGCCGGTCCTGGCGGCCACCCCGGTGGTGACGGCATCCGTCGCGACCCAGCAGCAGCCGATCTCCGTGCCGCCCGGCACGGTCGCCCTCTCCGCCGGGCCCACGGGTTTCCTGTCGCGGCACAAGGAGGGCGAGAGCGACGTCTACGCCTGGACGCGGTACGACGGCACCCGGACCCCGCTGCCAGGCGGCCCGTACCAGGCGAATGCGGGCACGGACATCGTCGTCCGGGTCGCCGGCACCACACGCTCCTTCCTCGACATGTCCACGGGCGAGGAACTGGTCACGTACGACCTCGGCGGGGTCTACGGAGCGGTCCAGTGCCAAGGGACCACGCTCGTCGCCTCGAAGCGCGCGGAGGGAGGTGCCGGGCAGGAGGTGCACCTGCTCGACAAGGACGACCAGGGCCGGGTCGTGGACCGGACGGTGACCGGCCTGCCGGAGGCCTCGGCGTGGAAGGGCGAGGCGAATTCCGCCCCGGGCACGTTGCTGCTCCACGGCTTCAAGGTCACGGACGGGACGTGGGAGCAGCGGTTGGCCGTCGTAGACCTTGCCTCGGCCTCGGTGACGGCGACGTACGTCATTCTGAACAACAAGAATTACATCCATCCCGTCAGCGGGTCGCGTACGCACGTGGTCTGGCATGAGCGGGATGCCGAGGGAAAGTCCGTCCTGGCCGTGGCCCGGCGGGAGTCCCCGGAGGTGATCAGCCGCAGCACGTGGGTGGAGAGGGCGAACGAGTCGACGCTGACGTTCGGCCTCGCGGGCGACTGGGCCGTGTACAGCGACCCCGGTGCCTTCACCGCCCTGGGCCCGCCCCGTCTGGCCGGGTTGAACGCCCGATCGCTGACCACGGACGAGACCATCCCGCTCCTCGCGCACGCCACCGCCGTCGTGCCGGCAACCGACGGCGGTGTGATCGCGACCGGCGGCACGATCGAGCACGGCGAGGGGCTGTACCGGATCACACCGGGCGCTGACGGCGGTCGGCCGACCGTGTCCGTCCTGGCGACCACGGGAGTTCCCACCGTCCTCGCCGGACTGTCCGAGCCCGTGGCGCCGTCCGGCGAGATCGACCTCGACCAGGCGGACGGGAAGGTGCCGGCCAGCTGGACTCTCAGCCGGTCCAACGCGCGTGTCACTCTCCAGCTGACCCACACCCGTACGGGCGCGTCGGGCACCGTCGTGGCGTTCAACCCCGTGGCGGACACGACGGAGTTCCGCCTGGACTGGGACGGTTTCCTCGACACGTTCCCGGCGTACCGGGGCGCGTACACGTGGACGTTGAGGGCCGAGCCCCTCAACGGCCTCGGCCCGGCCATCGAGCGCACCGGCTCGTTCACCGTCACCCGAGCGCCCCGCCCGCACGACTTCGACGACAACGGTTCACCGGACATCTTCACCCGCTCCTCGACCGGCGTGCTGTCCCTGCACGACGTCGGCCAGCTCGGACGACTGACGTACGACGAGACGCCCCGTCGCACCAAAATCGGTGGCGGGTGGAACACCTACGACCGGATCGTCCCCGCCGCCACCGGCCTCGTCGCCCGCGACACGGCCGGCGTCCTGTGGTCGTACGAAGGCAAGGGGGACGGCTCCCTCACCCCCCGCAAGCGCGTCGGCGGCGGGTGGAACATCTACGACAAGCTCACCAGCGGCTCCGATCTGACCGGCGACGGCCTGAACGACCTCCTCGCCACGGACAGGACCGGCGTGCTGTGGCTCTACCCCGGCAAGGGAGACGGCACCCTCGCCGCTCGTACGAGGATCGGCGGCGGCTGGGGCGTCTACAACCAGGTGACCGCGACGGGCAACCTCGCCGGCGCCCCGGCCGGTGACCTCGTCGCCCGGGACACATCCGGTGTGCTCTGGCTCTACCTCGGCAAGGGCGACGGCACGTTCGCGTCGCGGACGCAGATCAGCGGCGGTTGGAGCGGGTACCGGATCATCGGCCCGGGGGACATCGACGGGGACGGTTGGAGCGACCTGGTCACCGTCCCCGCGGGCGACCACTCCTCCACGTACATGAGGTTTTACTACGGCACGGGTCAGTGGAAGGCTCCGCTCCCCGCCGCCGAGCCCCCCGGTGCCCACGTGACCGGTTTGGACCCCCTCCTCTGAGCGGACGCAGGACACGCCGGACGGGAGTGGTACAGAAAACGGACAAGCCCCAGGTCACCGACCTGGGGCTTCGTTCAGGAGCGGACGGGGACCGGACCCGCGCTCCGAGGGGTGCGTGCGGCGGTGCCGGAGATGGGCGGTACCGCACGTGATGCGGCGAAAGTCGGCGCCCCGCGCGCCCTGGCGGTGACGGACACGATCGACGCGTTCCGCCAGTCCCCGCCCCTGCCCACCAAGCCCGTCGCCCGCCGCACCCCGGCCGGCACGCCGCTGCCCGTCCAGGCCCGGGTGCTGCCGACCCGCCCCCGGGTCTCGGGCATCTGCACGGGTGGGAGACCGAGGTGGCCTTGCCGGTCTCGGGGACGTCACGACGCCGGCGCGGGGGAGTCTGGGTGCGGATGCGGTGCTCCAGGCGCCGGAGGACGGGGTGCCGGTGCTGTTTGTGGGGGTCGACAACCACACCGAGCCCGCCGCGGTGGTGGCCAGGAAGTGGCACAGCGCCCCGACACCCGGGGACCCCAAGGACGGGCTCCGCGACTACACCGGCACCGTCCCCGTCATCGCCACGACCCTGACCCGCCTGCACCAGCACGGGCCCCTACGGGCCTGTCTGGTGGCGCTACGGACACTCCGCCTGGGAAACCATCGAGGACGCCCTGGACAACCCTGACGACTCCCAGGTCCTCCGTGTATCCGAGCAGGAGCACCGTGCGGAGCGAGACGCCCAGGAGGACCGCGGGCGCCAAGAGCGGGAGGAGGGTGAGCGGCGGCGGAAAGCGACCGCGTGGCCGTGCCCGACCTGCGGCCACGAGGTCCCCTCCAACGACGGCTGGGCTACCGCTTCCCCGGGCAGCGACTGCAGCGACTGCACCAGGATCAAGAACCATGAACGGGAAGCGGCCGGCGATCCCGTCGCCGAGGAAGCCGAAGCCGAAAGCCGGGAGGAACCCAGGAGCGGCCGCCTCTTCAGCTTCCTGCGCTGACCCGATTCCTGACCCGCCCCGCGTGCAGCGGGGGCAGCACTCGAACCCGGGTGCTGCCCCCGCTGTCAGGTCTCAGGCTCTGGCGCAACTTCCGTGAAGCCCCGTCTGCCGGGGCTCGCGCTGGCCTCTGGACGAGCTGCTGGCCTACCGGTTCGCCAGGGTTGCCGGCCTCGGACGCCGAGATCGGTACGGTTCACGGAAGTTGTGCCAGAACCAGGTCTCATGACCACAGACGGCCGCGATGACCACGGCCGCTGTCGCCGGGGTAGGTGGTCCACCTCAGCCGTGGCGAGCCGACGTATGGCTTTGTAGGTGGCAGTTCTCGTGGACAGAGCCACTCTTCATGGACCTTCGCCAGCATCGGCGCAATCCCTCCGTCAGTTGCTTCCGGGACAGTCCTCACTGCTGCGGCCAGGACATGGCTCTCGCTGAGGGGCATGGCGCGTGGGACGGGCGGGGGCGGCTCTATCGACGGCCCGGCTACGAGCGGCCCCGAACTCGTTCAGTTGGTCTACGAGTCATCGGTTGGGATGGCGGACGATCCCGCTGGTGGCCGTGCGGCTGGAGGCGAGGCGATCGACTTCGCGCTCCAGCCAGCCGGTCGGAGTGTGTTGGAGCCGTAGCCGCTGGCGCGGGATGTACCTGGCGGTCGCCGCTGTCGCCCTCACCGCACTGAGCTGAAGCACCACCCACCCGCACACCCTGAGAGTGGGGAAGATCCATGGACGCCCGCGAGATTCAGGAAGAGCTGCGCCGCGAGGTCGAGGAGCAGGAGCGCGCTACCAAGGCGCTGGCTGAGGAGATCGCGAAGGCGGCCGGCCGGGACCGCGGAGCCTAAAAGAGGCAGAGGGCCGGGCGGTACGGATCATCCGTACCGCCCGGCCCTCTCGCATGTCCGTCGGGGCGGACATGCATGCACGCGATGTTGTGTCAACGACGCCGTTGTATGGCGGTCACCCCGCTCCTGTGGCCGGGGCGGGAGAAGGCCGGCCTTCCCGTACGGCCAGCACCGCGTCGACGAAGGCCCGCACGAGCGTCGCCACTTCGGACGCCGTGACGTCCTTTGTCCAGCGGCTTTCCGCGTGCCAGCCGCTGCACTCCAGATGGAACCGGTGGACACCGTGGGCGTGCTCCAGCTCCCGTACGTACGGCTGACGGTGACAGCGGCCATGCCGCTCGGTCTTCTCCAGGTGCGTGAGGACCACATCCGTGTGGAAGCGCCGCGGCAGGGTCTGCTGCTCCAGGCAGGCCCGGCATTCCAGGAGGTGCAGCGCATTGTCTTCGAGCTGGAGGAAGTAGTACGGCATGGCCTTGCCCTCGCGCGTGTTGCAGCTGCCGCAGAGAGGTCCTCGAACATGACCGTGCTCGTGGCAGTGGTCCCACGCGGACGCCTGGCGCCTCTTGCACAGACGGCACAGGTAGTCGTCGGCCCGCGTGCCCCGTCTGCGCGCGGACGCGTACTGCACGCCGCGCAGGTGACCGGCGTAGGTACGGAACGCCGCTCCGGAGCTCGGCGGGCACCTGGTGACGTAACCCTGGCTGGTCGATGTCCGCCAGCCGTCCCAGTACGGGCCCTTGAGGCCGCAGCTGGAGCAGAACCGGACGCAGTCGACCAGTTTGTCCTCGCGCTGCGCCCAGCGGTCCAGCAGCTCGATGTAGGCGCGGGGCAGAATCCACTCCTTGCCGGACCAGGTGAGCAGTTCCAGGAACCGGGTGCCGGCCAAGTTCTGCGAGTACCGAAACCGGCTGCTGGCCGCGACGAACTCGTCCCACGTCAGATCCCCGGGAAGCCCGTTCGCCCCGACCCGCTTCCAGGAGCCACTCCATTCCTCGTACGGGCGACCGTCGTGGGCTTTGCGGCGGGCCTGGCCGAACATCTGTGACACCACCCGGCGCCGCCAGTCGACGCGCTGCCATTCCTCTGGATTGCTCCCGGACTCGTGGTACGCGGGCAACTGCACGTCGACGACGTCGTCCAGGTCCAGCCGCATCTCCGCGAGCGCCTGCCCCGCGCGGCGGATGTCCCGCTCGTCGTACATCCAGCGCGCCTTGTGCTTGTAGCAACGCACCGCTATGTCACCGAAGAAGACGTGGCCGTGCTGCGCCAGCCCCGGCATGTGAATGAGCTCGTCAGGGTCCAGCGGCACCATGGCGCTCTGCGTCAGGTCCGCGAAGAGGGAGCGTGCGTACTCCCGGCTGATGGGCATGGCCGAAGGGTGGCAGCTGCCACTGACAATGCCGCCTGAACTGCACATAGCTAACTGTCAGTGCACAGGCGCAGAAACGGCACGACCGATCAAGAAGACACGCCATCACAAACCGCACATGACCAAGCCCTACTAGGCACTGTTTCTCGGATCATGCTCTGAGCCAGATGACGAGGGCTGCGAGGGTGACGGTGCCGAGGTAGATGTAGGCGCGTTTCTCGTAGCGGGTGGCGACGGCGCGGAAGCCTTTCAGGCGGTTGATTGCGCGTTCGACGGTGTTGCGCTTCTTGTATCGCTCGCTGTCGAAACCGGTGGGACGGCCGCCTCGGGAACCGCGATTCTTACGGTGTCTCTGCTGGTCTAGGCGTTCGGGGATGGTGTGCCGGATGCCGCGTCGCCGCAGGTAACGGCGGTTCTTTCGAGAGGTGTAGGCCTTGTCCGCCAGGACATGGTCGGGCCGAGTCCGGGGGCGGCCGACTCCGATGCGGGGCACGGAGACCTGCTCCAGCACTCGCTCGAACTGGGGGCCGTCACCGTAGTGTCCGGGTGTCAGGACAAGGGCGAGGGGCCGGCATCGCCCGTCGGCGGCAAGGTGGATCTTGGTGGTGAATCCGCCGCGGGAACGTCCCAGACACTCGCCGATCTGACCACTTCCTCCAGCCGGACCGTCAGATTCCTCAACACCGGATCGACCTGTTTCGTCCCCCCAGCGATCCCCTTTTGAGGGGCCGCGACCGCCGTCGCCTTGCGCGCGCCGGCGGCGTGCTGGTGGGCCCGCACAGCTGTCGAGTCCACTGAGACGTCCCAGTCGATCTGGCCCGCGGCGTCCTCGGCCGCCTGGATCCGCGACAGCAGCATCGTCCAAGTTCCATCCGCTGACCAGCGGCGATGGCGTTTGTAGACGGTCTCCCACGGCCCGAACCGCTCCGGTAGATCCCTCCACTGCACGCCCGTCCGGACCCGGTAGAGCACCCCGTTGATCACCCGACGGTGGTCACTCCACCGGCCCCCGCGGGCCCCACCAGGAGGCAAGAACGACTCCAGCCGGTACCACTCCGCATTCGTCAGATCACCACGTCCCATACACACAGCCTGACCCCAACACCCCACGCACGTCAGGAGATCCGAGAAACAGTGCCTAGTGGTCTGGGTGATGGCTGGCCCCGCTCTGTTCTGGGCGCTTATCGGGCTGGGGCTGGGACTGAGCCGCGCAGGCCGGGCGGCGGGGAATCACTCTCACCGCGATCCTGATCGTGCTGACCTACGCCTCGCTCGCCGCCCAGTCCACCGGGCACGGGTTCAGCTACTGGTCGTTCCTCACACTCCTTGTCAGCTGCGGTCTCTTCACGTTCTGCCTCATCCCGAACGGCCTCGTTCCAGATCGCTGGCGGCCGCCGTGAAAGAGAATGTTCAGTTCACGCCATCCTTCGCCAAGACCCAGCGCACCAGCTGACCGGCCGCGATACTCGTTCCCGCCTTGTCCCGCGCGAACGAGCGGGATAGGGCTTCACGAGGGGGGCCGGTGACCGAGGCACAGACGGAGCGCGAACTGCACGAGACGCACCAGGAGCTGGTGCGCGCGCTGGCCCGCGAGCACGCGCTCGCCGCCACCCAGGATTCCGAGGACGGCGTGCCCGACGAGGTGTTCGACGCTCTGGTGGAACGCGCTCAGGCACTGATGGTCTACGAGGAGCAGCTGCCAGCGCTGCTGGTCGAACCCCACCGACGGCGCAGCGAGAAGATCGTCTTCTGGTCCTGGCGGGCCCAGAGTGCGGTCGCGGCCGCGCTGATGGGCGCTGCGCTGCTGCTCGGGCACTCGGGCTGGTGGCTGCTGCTTCTTGTGCCTCACCTGGTGGCCACCTTCTGCGGCTGGCAGCTCAAGGTGACGCTGAAGGATCACCTGGACCGCCGCTACGCATCCCTCGGACTGCACGTGGTGACGGTCCTGCTCGCGCTGGTCGTGCTGGGTGTCATCTCATCCTGGTTCCTCGTCGCCGTCCTGATCGGCTGGGCGCTTGTGGGGGGCGGCCTCGCGTCGGACAGCCAGGGGGCGGGGAAGTGAGCGACGCGTTGGAGTACCAGTTCCAGGACACCGACCGGCGGGTGCGCGACCTGGACCGCCGGCTCGACGACCTGGAGAGCGAGCACGAGAGCTTGAAGTCGCGGTTCGGATACACCGAGGACCTCGACCACGACCTGCGCACCATCCGCGACAACGTCTCCAGTTGCGAGAGCGCGGCCGAGGAGGTCGATGGCAGAGTCGATGACCTCGAAGGCCGCGTCGAGGCTGCGGAGCGGACGGTGAAGCGGCTCACCCAGCACGTACGGCTGCTGGAAGGCCAGATTATCGCCACCGGGAAGATCCCCCACGCGGACCTGGACACCTTCACCACAGACCAGCATGCTCTGGCCCGCACCATGCGCACCGGCCAGGAAGCCGCCGACGACCTACTCCACGACGATCTTCGCTACCAGTACCAGGCCCAAATCCGGCGGTTCAACGAAACACGGTCCGCTCACGAGGACGCCCGGGAAGAGGTAGTCGCCCTTACCGGCGCTCTGCTCAGCCACCGCCACGGCACCCCGGCCCGCACCCAGACCGCCACCAAACTGCGCACGGCCATCGCGAACGAGGCCACCCGGCGCCGCAACTTCCGCCAGCAGAGCGGCCAAGCCCGCAGGGCCACCGCCGCTCTCGCCGCAGACCGCACCGCAGCCGCTGACAAGCAGCCGGCCATCGCCGCCGGCGAACGTGCCGAACAACGCCTGACACTGGCACTGTGCAGCAAGCTGGCCGACGCCCTCAGTAACCGCCGGATCCTGCCCTCCTGGTTCGCTACCGTCCTGGGCCCGGCGCCACCGGCCCGGGCTACAGACAGCTGGCTGGAGTGCGCCACCAGCGTCCTGCTCTACCGTCTTACCTACCGTGTCGACGACCAGGTCCTCGCGCTTGGCCCCCGCCCCGACCCTGCAGACGAACACCGATTTCAGTGGTGGGAGCGACTCCGTAAAGACCTCGGCCGCTGGTGACCCGGGCCTCACCTCGGCTGGCCCGCGCGGCCCCGGCCGCTGACCCACACGGTCCGGAACGTGCTGACCCGCGCTGTCGACCGGGGGCAAGGCGGGCGCGGTCGGTGACGTCGTCCCCGACGAGTGACTCGTCCCAGGAGTCAGGGCCCGGGGAATACACGGAGCGACGCCGCCCGCCAGGGCGGCTGCTCTGTGTTCCTTGGCATCCGAGGGTTTAGAGCCGAACGTGGAGCAGCCGGAGGACGGTCTCGCCTATCGAGTTCCAGCTCTACCCTGCTGCACCTTTACATTCTGTCTTGGGGATGACCTTGTTGTTCTCCCCAAGGGGTGAGTTCCCTAGCCCGTTACCGGACCAGTACACGCCAACTGATGCTTTGGGACTTCCGTCGGCTGCAGTGACGAAGACCTCGGACACATAGCGCTGGCCGGAAGCGGTCTTACCCTCGACTTCCAGTACGCGGCCGCCAGCTGAGTCATGTGTATTTTTGACGGCTGCCGAGCGGACGACCCGTGGTTCTCCTGCCGGCTTGAGGCAGTCACTTTCTGCTTCCTTCCAGATCGTTTCGCACGATTCGACCTGGTATGAGAGTTCCTTGCAGAAGGTGTGGCCGCTCTTACTCGGCGCCGCGGCCGTCAGCTGGCGGAGTACTTCGATGGCCTGTCCTTCGCTGACAGGCGGGGCGGCATCGGTCTCGCCTGTGGTGGTAGAGCTTCCACAGCCTGCCGTGAGTGCTGCCGTGAGTGCTGCCGCGAGTACAGCGGCGGCAAGCGTTCCTCTGTTCCGCATAACTTTTGTCCCCCTATTGGGCGTTCCGGCCTGGAGTGACCCCCGAATGCGGAACGCTTACCCAGTGGTAGTCAGGTGATTCGATTCCTTCAGGTTCCCCGGTGGGTGCATCGGAGAAACAGAGGATGACGGAAAAGGGGTGTCAGCGCACGCGGTTACCCATAGATTTGAGGCTAAGTTGAGGTTCGCCTCACCAAGATTTGCCACAGTTGGTCAAGACGTTCTAAAGGAGCATTGAATTTTTATAGGTAGATGCTAGGGCCCTTGATCATGGTTCCGAATTCTTATTTTTAGTCAGACTGGCTGGTTTTGGTGAGCGAGGCCGCCAGGCTGGTTCGCGGCCTTTGAACGTAACCTCAGATTAAGCTCAAGACTTTCGACTTGACGTGTACAGCTGGACTCAGGCGTGCCATATTTCTGACGCACACAATCAAAGGGGTGGGGAAAAAAATGGATTTGAGTAATCGCCGACACAGACTTGGCGCCGTCGTATCAGCTGCGGCGTTCCTCTTCGGTGGGATGCTTGCAGTAGAGCCCGCATCCGCAACAACAACGGCCACTGCACTGGACACAGTGAGTGTCACCTCGACGATCTCCAGCGACATCACAAGCACGACTGCCGGCTTAGCCGTGCTGCAGGAATTCGCCACCAACGTGGCCGAAGTCTCGCCGGAAACCGCTGCGAAGACCTCTGAGCAACTGCAGGCCGACTATCGTGTTCTGCAAGTCGATATGAAGAGGGTCCACGCCCAGGCGTCGCCCGGAATCCCCTGCACGGATGCCGATGGGTACGCCAACGCAAAGGACATCCTCGTTGCCCCGCGAGGCGCTACGGGAATCCGGTACCAAATCGACGAAGACCAGGCCAGAGACCCCAATTACAACCCGGTCCTGGCCACGAACCGCTGCAACCTCAACATCTTCTGGGAAGAAGCAGACACGGGTGACCTTGACGACCCGGATGTCGGCACCGCAACCCGCCCCTACGATTCGAAGTACGCAAGCGACTGCTTCGCTCGCAAGAGGTACTACGACAATAGCTTCGGCTCGAGCGTGTACGCGAGCTACAACGACGCCTGTTACGGCGACTACATCGTCAAGTACGACGGCAACGCGACCTGGAACTACTTCACCGTCAAGAACATGAGTTCCTGCAAGAACTACAAGGCCACACGACTGACATCTTGTGGGCACGGGATCCAGCCCTATTACCCGACGTCCAAGGGCACTCGCTACTGGGACGACTGGGCACCCACCTCGGACTCGACGGGCGACTGCCGAAGCAAGAGCGTCAGCGTATCTGCAGGCCCCATCTCCATCGGCGGCGACTACACGCACTGCGAACTGCAGAAGATCTACAAGTACGCCGAGGCCGGCAAGATGAGCTCGTACTGGAAGGGCATGAGGGACGGCACCCGAGCAACGCAGCACCAGGTATCGGTGAGATACCCGCAACACGCCGGTTACCCCCACTGGAGTCACTGGCTGAATTCCGACGCTTGCCTCGCCTGTGTGGGCACCCATTAGGAAAACTAGCGTGTCGCCGGGCGGGTGGAAACTCGACCGGCGGCACGCGCCTCCATGTTGATCGGGTATCAGCCTGGTCGGCAAATACCCGCCGGCGAGAAGTGTCCATTCGGAGGCCAGTAGGCCAGCCTCGCCCTCTCGCTGGTTCCGCAGCCCCATCTGATGCAGGAGGCACTGCACATGCACAACATCAAGATCATAGTCGCATCCGGACTCGCCGCCGCGGCCGCATGTATCGCTCTGTCGGCGGCTCCCCCGGCCCACACTTCGTCCGGAGAAACCCATGCTTCGGCAACGCTCTCAGTGGCGAACGCACTGCCCGTAGAAACCCCCACTGAAAACATCCCGCAAATTGTCATAATCTCCTGGTAGTGGACAACTGGGAAAGTTAGGTGCCGAGGGTTTCTTTGTGATACGAGAGCCCTTTAAAGGGTAGAAGTCCGGCCGGTCCTGGTATTCTGTGCCAGGACCGGCCGCATGACCGGGACACTACTTCTGACTGCATCATCCAAGTGGGTGGGCAGGTGAAGATCTGCAAGGTTTCATCTGTGTAAGCAATTTAGAGTTCACCCGGTTAGGGAACCGCATGACGTCAGATAGGAACACTCCCGTCGAGCTCCTCTCTGTTACTGACCTGGCGGTATCAAAGAGTCGACCCTGTAGTGGATAGTCTTGAGCGCTATCTCCAGCACCCGGCCAAGCGAAACGGTCTTCCTCCTGACTGCTCGCTACCCGCTCACCAAAGAGAGCCTCATGCACGAGCCGCACAGCGCCAACCATGACCGCCCCACCTCCCCGGGAGGGGGGCGACCGGTCAACCTGGACGTACCCGCTGACAAGCAACAATCACCCGTGCGGGACCTCGAAGCCCCAACGACGGTTGCACGGCGCCTTCGGGCTGAAGCGGAAGCAGATCTCATAGCAGCGGCAGAGAGACTTGCCCACATCCCCAACGTAGGTATGTCCGCTGGCTTTGATGAATTCAGCAGTGTTCACAGCAATCCTGGAGCGGAATTCCTGCCAACGGGAAATGCTGTTGCGACGAGAGTCAGGGACCTTGCCATGCAGGCAACGTCCGAGCTCTTCTTGGCTCAGCCCAGCACGCCAGAACCCGGCGACCTTGAAATCGCATTGGGCGCATTGGGCTCGGCGGAGTCTTACCCAGGAGGCACGGAGGCCCGTATTCTCTACCGCCCTGTGGCACTCGACTGCAGGATAACGCGGGATGGAGTTGCCGACCTCATCAAGCAGGGAAGTGAGGTTCGTGTTACCAGTTCGCACTTTTTGCGCATGACTGTAATTGACGGTAAGCACTTGATTATCGGAAATGTTGTCCCGGAGGGTGCCGTGGGCAGTGGCTGGCACATCACAGATCGCAACATAGTCCTCTGGGTGCGGGAGGTCTATTTAATGCTTTGGGGTGAAGCAGCCAATTGGCTATCTTTGGCCGACCCGGGTGAGCCCACGGTCACTACCGAACGGCAGCGACGCATACTCCGAGAACTCGAAGCAGGCCGCCCGCAGCACGAGATCAGTAGACGGACCGGGCTGAAACAACGAACTATAGAACGGGAACTTCTGTCCCTGCGGGAGCGGCTCGGTGGGTGGACCATTTACCAGGTCATGTCCTGGTGGGGGCGGTCCGCCGAACGGGACACGCTGTAACAACGGCTAACAACATGAGGCGGATCGGTCGAAGCGTGGTCACGAACAGCGGGGCAAGCGGTACGGCATCGTTCTGAGCGACATTCCCGACACCTGGTCCCGCTTGTAAGGTCCTGGAGCAGGAAAGCGGGCGGGCAGCAGCCGGCCGGGTTCCCGGGCGGCAGCTCGCCCTGGAGGACACGCAGCACAGCCGCGGTGATGTGGCGCAGCCGTCGGCAGATGTGACGCCTGAGCAGGTGGAGCAGGTCCGGACGTTTCTGCTGACGTTGCCCGCGTCGTGGGTGTTGGGCCCCGAGGCCGCGCTGCGTCTGGCTCCCCTGCTTGCGGACAAGGCGGTCGAGCGCGGCTGGGGCCTTGATGAGCAGCTGCGCCAGCAGCTGATGTCGAACCCGGGTGGCGGCCAGAATGCGGCGAACTCAGCCGGGTTGGTGGTGCGCCGTACCTGCACCAGCTGGTGCAGGCGGTGCCGACCGCCACGTACTACGCCGTCGTCGTCCACGAACGCGCCGTCCTGCGGCGTCTGGTGACGGCTGGGGGCCGGATTGCGCAGCTCGGTGCGGCGGGGGAGGGCGGCCTGGACGAGATCCGCTCAGCGGCCGAATCGGAGCTCCTGGACGCGCTCAAGGGGCCGGACCAGACCTCCGGGTACGCCCCGGTCGGTACGGACGTTCCGAACTTCTGGGACAGCCTGGAGACCCGGATGGCGCTGACCGGTGTCTCGACCGGTCTGTCGGACCTGGACGCACTGACCGGCTGGGCCGGGGCGCGGTCCGCCCGCTGACCAGGCGTGGTGAGTGGAACTCGCCACCGCCGCCGAACTCACCATGGCCGCCCGACGGTCGCGGTGAGCAACTGCCTGGCCGCGGTGATTGTGCGCGCCGTGGACCGGGCGGGACGTCTCCGAGGTGACGTATCGAGCCTCCGACCAGGAGCACGGAACCGGGCACCCACCGCGGTGACTAGGAGACAGACGCATTTTGTACGCAATAGGCACGCTATTCGTACGCTTCATGGGTTAGGATCTTGCTCAGGAGGTGCTTCATGTCCGAGTTGTTCGACCGGATCGATGCGCTGGTCGCGTCCCGGTCTGTGCTGCCGCCGCCGGCGGAACGCAGGCGGCTGCGCCAGGCGCACGGGCTGACGCTGGACGAAGTGGCCTCAGCCCTGGACGTTCGGCGGGCAACCGTCAGTGGCTGGGAGGCCGGTAAGACCGAGCCTCGCCCGCCGGAGCGTGACGCGTACGCCCGGCTGCTGGACAAGCTCGCGGAGCTCTACCCCGCCGCCGCGGACGCGCCCGTTCAGGACGACGAACCTCCGGCCGGAGCGCAGCCCTTGTCCACAGGGCCAGCACCCGAGGTCGGGGACATGACTGCAGCCGAGCACACCCTTGCTCCTGCCTCTCCTCCTGTCGCCGCTGCTCCGACGGCCGTGACGCGTCCGACGCGCACCACCAGGCCGACATCGTCGTCACCATCGGGCCGCTCGGGTGCAACGAAGGCGGCCCCGGCCGCGACCGTAGCGAGCAACGGGGACTCGCGGTTCGAGAACGGGCCGCTGGCCGTCTTGGACGTCGAGGACGACAAGGTGGTGGCGTACTGCGTCGGCGGCCTGATCCTGGACGTGCCTGCCAAGAGCCTGCCGCCCCTGGTGGAGTGGACGCTCAAGGAGGCCCGACTCGGGGCGCCGAAGTTGTCGGGGCCGGGCAAGGATGCCGACCCGCTCCTCGTGCTCACCGAGGCCGCGCTTAAGCGTTACGGCCTTCCGGTCGCCCTCACGGAAGAGGAGCGGCATGCCGGGCGGATTCCGGAGGGCCACAAGGTCATCAAGCAGCTGGCCCGTGCGGAGTGGAAGCTGACCAAGCGCGGGTTCGGGCCGTGGGCGCGGATCTACCGCCCCGCGCAGGGTTCGGAGCGGGCATGCGTGCAGTTGTGCATCCCGTCGTGGAACGCACTGGACTCCCGGCACTGGGGCGAGGCCGCACAGCTCCAGCCGGCGGACCTCGCCCGGGTCCTGGGTGTGTACGCGTCCCGGGTGATGACGCCGCGCGGCTCCACGGCGGTGACCGGTCTGGAGCTGATGACCGCCCTGCACCCGCCGACCCGCGCGTCCGAGCCGGGCACCGACGGCAGGCGGCACTCCGAGTACAACCCCGGCAGCCTGGGCAAGGACCCGGTCGACTGCGCGCCGTGTGAGGCCCCCGACGGCCACCCGCTCCTGGCGGACCTGCCGCGCTTCCACGTGCGGGGCCCGTCGGAGAAGTTGTTCGAGGAGGCGTGCGACTGGGCGCGGCCGATGACGGATGCCGAGTGCACCCTGCGTCACCTGGTCGGCATCGACGTGAACATGGCCTTCGCCGCCGGCGCCAACGGCCTGATCGTCGGCCTGGGTGCGCCGACGCACATCAAGAAGCCGGTGTTCGACGCGAAGCTGCCCGGCTCCTGGCTGGTCGACCTCTCCCATGTGGGCCTGTCGCGGGTGAAGGTCGGCAAGGACAAGTGGGCGGACCTGGACGCGAGTCTGCTGCCAAGCCCCTTCACACCGAAGGGCGAGCAACCGCAGGGTCCGGCCTGGTACGCGACACCCACCGTCGCCTACGCGGTGGAGCTCGGCTACGACGTGACGCCGATCGAGGCATGGGTCCGGTACGACAACGGCCGCTACCTGGACGGCTGGTACCAGCGGCTGCGTGACGCTTTCCTTGCCACGATGGCCGACCTCGGGGTGCACGCGGACCTGGCACCGGCCGATTTCCTCGCGGCGATGAACGGCTGGCGGCAGCCTGACCCCAAGCTGGCGATCGTTGTGGACGCGGTGAAGGCGACGGTGAAGGGCGGCCTGGGCAAGCTGCGCGAGCGCCCGCGCGGTGAGGGCTGGAAGCCGGGGCAGCCGTGGCGGGCCCTTGCCCGGCCGACGTGGCGGCCGGACATCCGCGCGGCGGTCATCTCCCGCACCCGGATCAACCTCCACCGCAAGATCGTCAAGCATGCCGCTTTCACCGGGCAGTACCCGGTCGCGGTCCTCTCCGACTGCGTGGTCTACGCGGCCGACGGCACCAGCCCGCTGGACTTCCTGCCCTACCGGGACGGCAAACCGCTGCCGGGCGGGTTCAAGCTCGGCATCAACCCGGGCCTGGTCAAGTGGGAGGGCACCCAGGACGTCCTGTGGGGCGAGGAGGTCCGCGAGCGGTTCGACGCGCCGGCACTCAACCTCGCCCGGTACATCAAGGACGGGCAGGTCACGGACAAGGACAGCGGGGAGTAGCAGGCGATGAGCATGTTCGCAGACGGCCTGGACCAGGCGGTGCAGCGGGCGTTCACACGCCCGGTCCCGAAGTCCGCCGGCGCGCAGATGCGGTACCTGGTCAAGCAACTCAAGGGCACCAGAGCGGTCGCCCAGCTGCTGCGGGTCTCCCAGCGCACCGTCGAGCGGTACGTGAAGGACCAGATCAAGAAGCCCCGCCCGGACCTCGCCGCGCGCCTGGAGCGCGAAGTGAAGGCGCGCTGGCAGCCGCAAATCCGGGCCAAGGCCAAGGCGCGGGCGGCGACGACCGGCGGCATCGTCATCGACACCCGCGCCCGGCTCGGCTACACCGCCCCGATCGGCTCCACCGACCAGGACCGCATCCGGCACCTGACCGTCGCCCTGCCCCCCACCTACGCCGCCCGCCTCTTCGAGGCCCAAGAGGCAGACGCCAGCGACGCCCGCCTCCAAGAGCTCGCGGCTGAGGCACTCAAGGAGGTGTACTTCCAGGACGGCGGCCGCCGCGCCGGAAGCCTGGAGGAGGTCCGGTTCACGGACATCGAGCACCTCGAGTTCGACCTGTAGATCTCGGACACTGTCTAGGGGTGGTGCAGGTGCGAGGGGTGCTTGTTTGGGTTGTCACCTGCGGGGTTGGTTGCGCGACGATCTCGGGGTGAGGGTGGGGGAGTGGGGGTTACGTTCGGCACGGCCTGGGGTCGCTGCCGCGCAGCCACGCCCTGCTCCCGGCACGATCTGCCGGGAGCAGGGCGCAAACGGGTGCGGGCCCCTGCGTGCTGAGGGTTATGGTGCGGGTTCGTAGGTGACGGTGGTGCCGGAGCAGTCCTCGGCTGTGCCGAGCAGAGCCTGGCGCTCGGCGTCATCCACCGCGAGGTCCTAGCGGAGTTTCGTGCCGACCCAGGTCGCGGCGTAGGTGCAGTGGTAGGCCGCGTTCGTGGGCATCCACTGGGCGGGGTCCTTGTCGCTCTTGGACCGGTTGGAGGCCGCGGAAACCGCGATCAACGTATCCGGGCTGCCCTGGTCGTTGGCATAGGCCTCGCGCCGCTCCGGGCTCCACGCCGTCTGCTCGGAGTCGAAGACTTCGGCGAGCGGCACGAAGTGGTCCACGTCGAGCTTCCCGGCGTCGGTCACCACCAGGCCGTCGTACGCGCTGCGCCAGGCCCCGCCCGACAGCTTGCAGCCGGCCGCGACCGTAGGCGCTTCGACGGCCTCGGCGAGGATGACCTCGCGGCGGGTGTCGCAGCCGTCCGAGGGCAGCAGCCCGCGGTTCCAGTGCTTGTACAGGTCCCGCTTGTAGCCGTCCCGGTGCTCCTCGGCGACGGGGAGCCGGTCGATCGCGTCGAACAACGCCAGCGCCACCCGGACGCCGGGGGCGCCGGCGGGAGCCTGTGCCGGGGCATACGACGTGAACGGCTGCTCGTCCACCGGCGTCCCGCCGAGAGCGCTGGCGGGGCCGGTGGTGGCGAGCAGGGGCAGGGCGGCGAGAGCGAGCGCGGGAAGGCCGCGCCTCATCAGGAAGATCATCACGGGTCGTGATGTAACAGCCGCCCCGTGCCGCACGTGAGAGGGATGACGTTCCGTCACCCGATCGCGGGTGCAGGTTCACCTGAAGAAACGGATCACCAGCCGTCGGTCGCTGGGTGCGGGCCAGTGCTGTGACCGCAAAGGTCCACCGGGTCTGGGCCTTCCGCTGACACTGGCAATTCAGGAGTATCGAAGGATGGGGAGTCGAGGGGATCTGGCCGAGGAGTTCCGGGCGGAGGCGGGGGCCGCGTTCGCGTTCTTGGTCGAGGACGCCGGCTTCTCAAGCCCGGAGCAGACTGACGTTGGGCTTCGGTTTCGTAGCGTCGGCCTGCACGTGGAGGTCTGGTTCCTGGAGGGACGCGAGGCCATGGTGACGACGCTGGTCACCCCGGTCTCATCGGACGGCACGAGGGGCAGGGGAGTATGGCTGGACGAGTTGTATGTCGCGAGCGGATGCGGCCCCGCTCAAGACGTCCCCGGCTCGGCCCCGACCCGGCGAGCCACGCTGAAACGAGTCCATCAGCATGCGGCTGCACTGCGTCGGCTCATGCCACAGCTGCTCACCGCTGAGGGTTCGGCACCCTCGCCATCCAGCCGTGGTCTGCTACGGCACACCCTCTACCTGGAGGAACTCACCCATCGGATCACCGTCGCCTGGCTGGATACCGCCGTGCGCTGCGGACCCGCTGAGCTCCAGGACCTGTTCATCACGGCCCTGGCTCTGTGTCAGCTCGACGAGTGTGGCCAGGATCCGCTCCCGGTCCAGATGTGACATGAGTACGGCGCGTCGCGAGCGATGTGCCTGATTCGGGTCACGTCAGGTGTCGGCGAATGACCGGCGTGACCTCCCGAGAACTTCACTCTGCTGCGGTGCTCGCATCCTGGACTGTGGTGCATGGGCTTCGGTCATCTCGAAGGGGTTGGGATCAGAGTGTGAGAAAGGTGTGATTTCTGGCGGAATCGGGATGAAGCTGAGTGTGAGACGTCCATCCTCGATACGGAGAGTGGTTGATCGCTGTTTCGTGCCCGGCTGTGAGTGTTGTCGTGGCCTGATCAATCCTGTGAATGGGTGGGATGCCTCGGCCGTCAGGTGTGCGCCACTGTCTGTGTGTAGCTTGTGACGGTCCGCGTGGGGAATGCGGGTGTCATGGGTCTTCAGTGACCTGTGTGGGGGCTCTGGGGAGGGCGCAGTGCGCAAGCACGGAGAGCTGTTCGGTATGCGTGGGTCCGGACGTTGGAGATCGCTGACGATCGGTGCGGTCCTTCTCGCCCTTGCGGCCGGAACGATCTCCGCCGACAACCCACCTGGCACGTCATCAGCCGGCCCCGCTGCGAGCACATCGCCCGCTCCGGCGAATCCTGTGCCGACGCCGAGCGTCAGCGGGGGAGTCAATCCGAAGGTGACTTCCGCGGGCGAGCCCGCGGTGGCGCCGGCGGCTGCGGACGCGCCGACGACGGATGACGCCGTGTACGCGTATGACGCGACGGGCCGTCTGGTCGGGGTGAGCGATCCCGACGGGGAGACGGCCCGGTACCGCTTTGACGAGGCCGGGAACCGCCTGGGAGTGGACCGGTTCGCCTCCAGCACGCTCTCCGTCCTCTCGCTGGTGCCCGTCCGGGCCAAGGCCGGTGGCACGGTCACGTTGTCGGGGACGGGCTTCGCGTCGACTGCCGCGTCGAACTCGGTGAAGTTCGGTTCCGTGCAGGCGCAAGTGGTGACCGCTTCCGTGACCCGGCTCGAGGTGAAGGTCCCCGCGGGCGCCGGTGCGGGCAAGGTGTCCGTCACGGCAGGCGGTGTCACCGTGGCGTCTCCCGAGACGTTCACCCTGGCAGCTTCGGGTCCTTCGCTTACGGCGATCGCTCCGGTCAGTGGCCTGGCGGGTGCTCAGGTGACTTTGACGGGGACAGGGTTCGCGTCCGTGAGGACGGACAACGTGGTGAGGTTCGCCGGCGGGGCCATTGCGCAGGTGACGGCCCGAACAGACACGTCCCTGACGGTGAAGGTTCCGCCGGGTGCGGTGTCCGGACCGGTAGAGGTCTCCACCGCGGACGGATCCGCGAAGTCCTCGGCCACGTTCGCGATGCTCTCGGGCGGGACGTCGGAGTTCGAGACCACGGTCACGACGTCGGTGAGCGACGAAGCACCGCCGACCGTTGCCGTGACGACGCCCGGCAACAAGGCTCGGGTCCTCTTCGACGGGGACGCCGGCCAGGACATCAGCTTCGGCCTCTCCCGGTCCACGTTCAACAGCACCGTGACCGTGCGCCTCCTGGACCCGCAAGGAGTGCAGGTCGACGGCACGAGCATTCCCGCGACCGGCGGGGACTGGGATGTCAGGGACCTGCCGTTGGGCGGCCGCTACTCGCTGGACATCGAGCCCGGTGCAAGCAACATCGGCTCCGCGACAGTCACGGTCTCCACGACCACTGGCGGCAGCCTCGACTTCATCGCTCCTGCCCTGCAGACGCCCATCACCCGCCCGGGCCAGGACGGACGCTGGTCCTTCACCGGATCCATGGGCCAGTCACTCAGCATCGGTTTCGCATCCTCCGGCTTCACCAAAGCCCTGGCGGCCCGGCTGTACGGGCCCGACGGCAAACAGATCGTTCAGGCCGACACCAACATCCAGGCAGGCTCCGCCGGCTCCTTCGATATCGATGCCCTGACCCAGTCCGGCGAGTACGTGCTGATCGTCGACCCGGATTTCGCCGGGACCGGAACGGTCAGCGTCACCGCCTCCACCTATGCCCAGCTCGGTGTACTCGACTCTGCCGGACCCGCGGCGAACCTCGTCATCGCCCGCCAGGGCCAGGACGGCCGGGCGGAGTTCACCGCCCAGGCGGGGCAGCGCTTCCAGCTCTGGCTGCAAACCAGCGGATCCATCTCCTCGTTCAAGGTCGGTATCTACCGGCCTGACGGAACCCCGCTCTACGAGTCCAGCGTCCTCGCCTCCACGGCCAGGGAATGGGACAGCCCGGCACTGCCGGCCACAGGCACCTACACCATCACCGTGTCACCCGACAAAGCGGGCACCGGAACGATCGCGATGACGCTGTCCCGGTCCCTCGAGGTCGCCCAACTCGCCCCTGCCGCCAGCCCCGTGCTCGTGGAACTCACCCGCCCCGCGCAGAATGCGGAGTCGGTCTTCCAGGCGCAGAGCGGCGACGACCTGTCCTTGGGCATCACCAAGAACACCTTCACCAAAACGGTCTATCTCTCGGTGATCGCACCCTCGGGGAAGACCGTCATCGACGGGCAGTTCATCACCGCCGGCGCTGACGCGACAGTGGTCCTGCCGGATCTGGCGGAGTCGGGCACCTATCTCGTGGTGGCCAACCCCTACCAAGGAGCAACCGGAACCCTGCTCCTGACCCTTTCCTCCGACGTAAAGGTGTCCCTGGCCACCGACGGCGCAGCCACTGCCATCTCGGTGGTGCGCGCAGGGCAGCGCGCCACCGGAACGTTCACCGCCACGGCTGGGGACGACCTGTCAGTCGGCGTCACGGGGAACACCTTCACCAAGACGCTGTACGCGTCAGTGGTCGCGCCGTCCGGGAAGGTCGTAGTCGACAAGCAGTACCTCTCGGCGGGGGCGGACAACACGGTTGGCCTGCCCAACCTTCCGGAATCAGGCAGCTACCTCGTCACCCTCGAGCCGTTCCAGGCCGGTGTCGGATCCGTGAACGTGACGCTGTCCACGGACGCCCACAACACCCTGGCGGCCGACACAGCCTCCGTGAGCGCGCACGCGCCCCGCCCTGGTCAGCGCATCCAGGCCGAGTTCACCGCAGCTGACACTTCGCTCGGCTTCGCGATCACGGACAACACCGTCGCCAAGAGCACAGAGGTCTACCTCGTCACCCCGGCCGGTACCCAGTCCAGCCTCGGTTCCGTCTCGGGCAAGACGGCCGGCACCAAGTACCTGACGGGCCTGACGCCCGGAGCGGCCTACACCCTCATACTCCAGCCCTTCCAGGCGGCAACCGGCGACCTGAAGATGTGGCTGTCCACACCGGTGCAGGCCGGAACACCGACTGCCACCACCGCGGCGAGCGGCACCGTCAACCGTCCCGGCCAGCCACTGGAATTCAAGTACACCGCGGCAGCCGGAGACGGCGCGGCGATCCGCTTCTCCGGAACGCCGGCCGGCAGCTCGACGATCGCCTTGGTCACGCCGGACGGGGCCGTGGATACCAACGCCTCGTCCTTCTCGTCCGGGAGCGGAGAGGTGGACCTGCTGGGCGCCCTCACCGCGGGCGCCCACCGGGTACTGCTGAACCCGGACCAGGCCATCACAGCTCCTGTCACCATCAGCGGAACCCTCGTGCCCGACCGTGTGGCCGGTTCCCTGACCATCGGCGGGGCCAAACTGCCCGCAGCCATCACCGCTGCCGCCCAGAACGGCCGGTTCACCTTCAACGGCACCAAGGACCAGCTCCTCACCGTCGCAGTGGACGCACCCCCCTACCCCTGGTACCTGTCCGTCCGCGGTCCGGACGGCAAGCTACTGGTGGACGAGCGCTACCTCGGCAACACCACCCTCACCACCGCCCTGCCGAAGCTCCCCGTCAGCGGCGTCTACACCGTGACCGCCGACCCCAACGGCCTGGCCACGGGCACCATCAACCTGGGCATCAAAACAACCGGCACACTCGCCACCACCCAAACCACACCCATCACCGGGGCGAAGGCCGCTGCGTCGGTGGCGCCGCAGCCGGCCGTCGTTCCCTCAGGTCCTGATGCGTGGCAGCCAGGGCAGGCGCAGCTGGCCGGCCGTGACTGGCTCACGGCCCGGGGTGATGCCCCCAAGGCTCCGCAGCGGCTCAGGGCCCCGCCCGGAAAGACCGCTCTGACCGGTCGCGTCCTCAAACTCGACGGCACACCCCTGGCGAACGTCACCGTCACCGCGGGCACCAGGACCGTGCACACCGATGGCCAGGGCAGGTTCCTGCTCGCCGGGATCAGCGACAGCACCGCCACCGTGGTGGTCGACGGGGCGAGCGCGAACACCGCCGAGCGCCAGTACGGCCGGTTCGACATACACGTCCAGCCCACAGCAGGCACGACCACCGACCTCGGCTTCCCGGTGTGGATGACCCCGCTGGACACCAAGCACACCGTCAAGTTCACAGCCCCGGCCAGGACCGAAGTGGTCCTGAAGACCCCCAAGATCCCGGGCCTCGAAGTGAGGATCCCCAAGGGATCGGTCGTCCGTGACGACAAGGGCAAGCCCGTCACCGAACTCGGCATCACCGCCATCCCGATCGACCGGCCGCCCTTCCCCCTGCCCAAGAACAGCGTCGTACCGGTCTACTTCACCGTGCAGCCCGGCGGCACCTACGTGTTCCCCAAGGGCGCCCAGGTCATCTACCCCAACTACACCCACGAAGCACCCGGCACCCGCGTCGACTTCATGGACTACGACCCGGAGAAGAAGGGCTGGCACGTCTACGGGCACGGCAAGGTCTCCACCGACGGCCGCCAGGTCCTGCCCGACGCCAGAACCCGTATCTGGGCCTTCCACGGTGCCATGTTCAACATCACCGACCTCCTCCCGTGGGACCTGTCCTGGATCAAGGACACCATCGACTGGCTGTCCGGCGACCCGGTCGAGCTCGGCACCGGCATGCTCACCGACTCCCGCACCGACCTCGCCGTCGCCGACCCGCGCGGCTCCGCCGAGATCACCCGCACCTACTGGCAGGGCGACACCCACAAACGCGCCTTCGGAATCGGCCGCGACCTCACCTACAACGCCTTCCTCCACTCCGAGGAGCAGTACAAGGAAGTCGACCTCTACCTCCCCGGCGGCGCCAAGATCCACTTCACCCGCACCTCACCCGGATCGGGCTGGACCGACGCCGTATTCGAACCCCTCGACACCCCCACCGAATTCCAGGGCTCGAAGATCGTCAACGTGGATGCTCAGTGGGAGCTCCGCTTCCGCGACGGGACCGTGTGGATCTTCCCGCAGTACGCGGCCCTCAAGGAGATCCGGGACCGCCACGGCAACACCATCAAGCTCACCCGGCGCGACGGCAAGAAGGGAGAGATCACCCGCATCGACACCCCGGGCGGGCACTGGATCTCCCTGGACTACGACGCCGACCACCGCGTCAAGACAGCGACCGACAACACCGGCCGCACCACCGCCTACACCTACGACACAACCGGACGCCTGGAAACAGTCACCGACCCGGCGGGCAAGCCGAGCTCGTACACATATGACGGCACGTCCAACCGGATCGCCACCGCCAAGGACGCCCGCGGCATCACGTACATGACCAACACGTTCCAGGATGGAAAGGTCAAGGAGCAGGTCCTCACCGAGGGGGCGAAGTACACCTTCGCCTACACCCAGACCGGCACCGGAAAGATCACCTCCACCCAAGTGACCCAGCCGGGCGGCGCGGTGCGCCGAGTAGAGTTCGACACCGCCGGCTACGGAGTCCTGGACACCGCCGCCTACGGCTCTTCCCTGGCCCGCAAGACCCAGTTCGTACGCGGCCCGAAGCACCGCATCGACGCGGTCGTCGACCCCTACGGCCGGCGCACCGAGCTCACGTACGACGCCAACGGATACGTGACCAAGTCGCTCGACCTGGCAGGCACTGCTGACGCCAGACCTTCGGGCACGGTCGTGTACAACGGCCCGTACGACCAGCCCACCAAGGCCACCGACCCCCTCGGCAACGACACCCTCTTCGGCTACGACGCCGAGGGAAACCTGCAGACGGCCACCGACTCCGAGGGACGCAAGACCACCCTCACCTACGCACCGGACGGTCAGGTCGAAACCGTCACGGACAACGCTGGCGCGGTCAGCGAGTACACCTACCGCAACGGCGAACTCATCACCGCCAAGGACGCCGAAGGCCGCGTATCGGCCCAGTTCACCGACGCCGCCGGCCGGGCCTCCGCCCTCACCGACACTGCCGGCTCCCTCACCACCGTCGCCTACGACAAGCTGAACCAGCCCCGCACCATCACTGACGCCCTGGGGCAGACCACCGGCTTCGACTACGACGAGAACGGCAACCTCACCACCCTCACCGACGCCCGCAACAACACGGTCGGCTGGGCCTACGACAACGCCGACCGCCCCAAGTCGACCACCGACGCTGTCGGCGCACAGGCCACGTTCGAATACGACGCGGCCGGGCTGCTGAAGAAGGCAACGAGCCGCGCTGGGAAGGTCGCAACCGCCACCTACGACCTCCTGGGCCGGTCCAAGACCGTTCAGTACGGGGTCGATATCGCAGGCCAGGCCGAATCGACGGTCGGCTACGACTACGACGGCCACGATCTGCTCAAGCAGATCACCGACAGCCAGGCCGGCAACCAGACCTTCACTTACGACACCTACGACCGGCCCAAGACGGTCACCGGCCCCACCGGCACCGTCGGCTACACCTACGACGCAGCCGACCGCCGCGAAACCATGACGGCCGACGGCCAGACCACCACCTACGGCTTCGACAAGACCAGCATCCTCACCTCCGTCACCACCGGCACCCAGACAATCGGATTCGGGCTCGACGCGGTGGGCCGGGAGAAGACCGCCACGATGCCCGGCGGCATCAGCCGCACCACCGGGTACGACAAGACCGGCATCACCAAGTCCGTCGCCTACGCCAAGGGCACCACCCCCATCGGCGACCTGAACTACACCCGCGACGCCCGCGCCCTGCAGACCGGCCTCACCGGCACTCTCGCCAACGTCGCACTCCCGGCCGCGGAAACAGCAACGGTCTTCGGCAAAGACAACCGCATCACCACCTTTGCCGGCCGCTCCTTCACTTACGACGCGGACGGCCAGCTCAAGAGCGACGGCATCCGCGACTACACCTGGGACGCACGCGGTCAACTGTCCGGCCTGAGCAAGGCCGGCCAGAGCAGCACCTTCGGCTACGACGCCCTGGGCACCCGCTCCACCAAGACCATCGGCGGGACGACGGACAAGTTCCTCACCGACGGCAGCAACCCACTCGTCGAACAGAACGGCTCAGGCGACACCGCCGCGACTGTGGCCACTTCCGGGCTGGACCAGTACCTCACGCGGTCTGAGAACGGCAGCACCCAGGTCTACCTGACCGACGCACTCGGCTCAGTGATCGGACTCGCCAACAGCGACGGCACCATCGCCACCACCTACGCCTACGACCCCAACGGGACGGCCACCCCCACCGGGGCTGTCTCAACCAACCCGTACACCTTCACCGGGCGCGAGAGCGACGACACCGGCCTGCTCTACTACCGCAACCGCTACTACGACCCCGAAACCGGCCGCTTCATCTCCCAGGACCCCATCGGCCAGGCCGGCGGCACCAACCTCTACCAATACGCCCTCTCATCACCCACCACCTACACCGACCCCACTGGCGATAACCCGCTGATCGCGGCCTGCGCAATCAACGGGGCGATCGACGGAGGCCTCAACTGGGCGTTCCAGAGGCTGAGCGGCCGCAAGGTCAGCTGGGGTGACGTCGCCAACGCCGCGCTGATGGGCTGCATGCTCGGTCAGGCAGGCGAGTACCTGAGTCTGGTTCTGGCAACCAGAGGCGCAGGACGCGTGGGGTGCATGTCCCCCAACAGCTTCACTGGTGACACGCCCGTCCTCATGGCAGACGGCAGCCGGAAACCGATCAAGGACATCAAGATCGACGACAGGGTCCAAGCCGCTGACCCGGAGACCGGCGAAGCGGGCCCCCGGACCGTCACGGCCCTCATCAAGGGCCAAGGGGAGAAACAACTCGTCGACCTCATTGTCGACACCGATGGCACCAAGGGCACCAAGGGCACCAAGACCGGCCATCTCACTGCCACCGACGGCCACCCCTTCTGGGTGCCCGCCCTGCATGAATGGGTGGAGGCTGGAGACCTCCAGCCCGGACAATGGCTTCAGACCAGCGCCGGCACGTGGGTCCAGATCACCGCCACCCAGCACCGGGCCGAGGCAGCAACGGTTTATAACCTCACCGTTGATGGCCTGCATACGTACTATGTGCTTGCCGGTTCCGCACCCGTTCTGGTGCATAACTGCGGTGCAGCGCGGCCCGGACTCTTTGCAAGAGTATTCGGGCAGAAGCCAAATGCCACAGTAGCTGACCTCGTGAATATAGAACTTCCCGACATCGGTGGAACGGCTGATAGTGCCAGTAAAGGAAGATATGCTTCCCGGCTTTCTGATAGCAAGCTCCTCGACTCCGTTATGCGGCCGAGAGATCGTGGACATCTGACGGTGGGGCAGAATGGGTCTATGCAGAACGGAAATCATAGAGCGGCTGAACTTATCGCCCGAGCCGCACACCATGCCAGGAGCGGCCGCGGGGGGATATCCTGGGAAACCCCAATATTTATCAAGAATTTCTGATGGAGTCGAGATGATCTGCTGAAGGAGGGTGACTTGCGTCGCGTTACGGCTCGCTCGGCACTCGGAGAGCTGTCAGAAATGGGGTTCCTTGAAATTCGCACGATGGCGCGAACGGGTGAAATTTACATCGAAGACGAGATCCTTGATCCTGATGTTCTGAGTGATGTCAGCACTATGGCGAGGATTTACATGATCTCTGACGTGTGTCACGGTTTTGTTTATTCTTCTCGGCGTCCCCGATTCGCTTTCGGGGAGCGAAACGCCAGAAAGGTCTTGGAGTGGCGTTGGTCAGCCAGTGGGTCAGCAGGCCGTCGCTGGATTCGCTCGCGCTTTCGACTTATCGGTGATGGCTATTCAGAACTACTGGAGGATATTGTCGGTGCCGCGGTTGACGATGAGGGGTGAATCCTATGATCGGATCGAGCTCTGGGAGCCGACATATGGTGATGTGGTCGAAATTCAAGTTGCGTCGCTCGATTTTCGCACGGTGGAATCTTGGTCGACATCTGGGCGTATTGGTCTACTGGGTGATAGCTGAATAGAGGAAGTCTCAAACTGGAGGAGCCGTAATTGGACCGGCGTGCAGTAATCGCAGCCTCGTCAGTCACCCTTGCTGCGTTGGCAGGCGGAGGTCTGGCTGTGGGGCGTGTGGTATCGGAGACTTCAGGGTCAGCCGAGTTGGGCTCTTCTGCGCTCCGGGGGACTGCGCCCCCGCCGTACGCCACGCTTGTCGCAATTGATCGACCTGCCGCCGGGGTAGGCGCTCAGAGGGAGGTTATGAGACGGGTTTTGAGTGGGATCCGTAGAGCGGAGGGTGCTGGACTGGACGCCTGGATCGGGCTCGGTGCGAGCCTTTTCGCAGATGATGGCCGTAGGCCGCGACATCTGAAGGTCATGCCAGTATTCACCGGCGACGTCCTCGACCCGGGCCATTCGCATGGGAGTCTTCTCGTCCAGTTTGCAGGTCGGGATGCCGAGGTGGTCCGGCAAGCCGCCAAGCGTATGTTGTCGGATCTCGCCGGATGGCGAGTGCGCTGGCGTATCGAGGGCTTCCGGGCCGAGAATCGAGTTGAGCAAGGCCGAGGCCTTTCACGCAATCCGTTCCACTTCACCGATGGATTCGGCAACCCCGACGATGCCCGAGGCGTCGTCGATCGCGCCGTGGTGCGGGCCGGTCAGGGCGAGCCTGACTGGTCTGTCGGGGGCAGTTACCAGGTCATACGCATCATTCGGTTCGCGACCGAGCTGTGGGACAAGGACTCCGTTCACGAGCAGGAACGCATCGTCGGACGGCGGCGTGACGGCCGTTGGCTGGATGGAACTCCGACCGAGGAGCGGCCGAACATTGCCGCTGACCCCAAGGGCAGGGCCACACCCCTTGATTCGCATGTGCGGCTCGCAGCTCCCGACCGGCGCAACCCGCCGCCCATCGTGCGCCGTAGCTACAGCTACGACCGTGGAAACGGGGACACCGGGCTGATCTTCTCCTGCTTCCAGCGGGACTTGGCCAAGGGCTTCGAAGCCGTGCAGAAGCGCCTCGAAGGCGAAGCCATGGCCAAGTACCTGCTCACCACCGGCGGCGGGTACTTCTTCGTTCCCCCGCCCGGTGATGGCTGGGTGGATGCTCTGTTCCCCTCGTGAGCGTCGTCAGTAACGGCGGCATGCACTGATGCTGGGGCGTGCCGGAAGGGCACTGCGGAGTCACTGGCCTGCGCCGTGGCGGTTCCAAGCAAATCAATCTGGAACTGGATCAGGCTCGCGATCGTGTCAGGACGCTCCCGTTTGGCGATAGAACGGTGTGCTGCTCTGGCGGCGGACCGGTCGGCGGTTGCCGGCAGGAGGGGCTGAGGTCCGTCGTGCTGAGGCGGCGCCACGCACGTGTTAGGGCGAGGGAACGCCAGGTGATGGGTGGTTGTGCTCGGGTTCTCCGCTGTCGAGTACGCGGAGCAGGGAGGCAGTGACTACGCGTGCTCCGCGGCCGAGGTGGAGTACACGGCAGGGGAACACAGCCCAAGCAATACACGACGGCCGGTGGGCCGCGTTCCCTCTGCCCAAGAGTGCCGCCCGTGCCGTGCGCTGGGAAGCTTCCATGGATTCAAGCGCACTGGACGAAGACCTGTTCGTACCCCTCGACAGCCATTTCACCGTCGAACTGCCCAGTACGGATCCAGAGCCGAACGTCATCGTGTTCCGCGCCTGCCAGGGCGACGGGTCCTACCCCGTCTGGATCGGCCGCACCGATGACCGACGGGGTGGTTGCGTCGTCATCGACTTCCAGCTCCATTCCGTTGTGAGTGGGCGCGTTGGTGGCATGGGGTGGGTGTCAGCAGGGTGGGTGCTTGGTGCGTTGGTCGTGGGGATAGTTGTGGCCGGGACTGTAAAACGATCGGTGTAACTCCTGATCAAGGAAGATGCATCGATGACCAGCGACAACGTGACCGAGGCCGAGGCCGTCAAGGCCTCTGAGCCGCAGCCGGCGAAGAAGGTGGACGACCAACTCATCGACGAGTTGGTCGGCCGCGCTCAGGCCGAGGGCCTGCAGCTGACCGGCGAGGGTGGGCTGCTCCAGCAGCTGACCAAGCGGCTCCTGGAGTCCGCCCTAGAGGGCGAGATCACCGACCACCTCGGCTATGACAAGCACGACCCGGCGGGGAAGAACGGCGGCAACAGCCGCAACGGAACCCGTGGCAAGACCGTGCTGACCGATGTCGGCCCGGTGGAGATAGCCGTGCCCCGTGACCGCGAGGGCTCCTTCGAACCGAAGATCGTCAAGAAGCGGCAGAAGCGTCTGTCGGGCGTCGACGAGATGGTCATCTCTCTTGCCGCGAAGGGGTTGACGACCGGCGAGGTCCAGGCTCACCTGTCCGAGGTCTATGGTGCCGACGTGTCGCGCCAGACGATCTCGACGATCACCGACAAGGTCCTCGAGGGCATGGCCGAGTGGCAGAACCGGCCCCTGGACGCCGGGCGGTTTCCATCAGTGGTTGCGAATCAGCTGGTCAATGGACCTGTGAGCCATTCTTTCATGGCTTCGGCGGGCGTCTTGTCGCCGAGTGCGAGTCGGGGGCGGCGGTTGAGCTGGCGGGCGACTTCTCGCAGATCGCGGGCAGTGTGGACCGATAGATCGGTGCCCTTGGGGAAGTACTGCCGCAGCAGACCGTTGGTGTTTTCGTTCGTCCCCCGCTGCCAGGGTGAGTGGGGATCACAGAAGTAGATCCGGAATCCGGTGAGGGCCTCGATGTCCTGGTGCAGTGTGAGCTCGCGGCCCTGGTCCCAGGTGAGGGTCTGCCGTAGCTGGAGAGGGACGTCAGCGGTTTGCGTGACGATGGCGTTGCGGACCTGCGGGGCCTTCCAGCCGTCGGGCAGGTGGATGAGTCGGACGTAGCGGGTGGTGCGCTCGACAAGGGTGCCGATGGCCGACCCCTGACCGCGCCCGATGATGAGATCTCCCTCCCAATGCCCGGGAATTTTACGGTCGTTGACCTCGTCAGGGCGCTGGTGGATCAGCGTCATGTTCTTGATTTTGTTCGGCGACGGGACTCCTCGTCGCTGCTTCTTGCGGCGGGTGCGGCCGGTGCGGAGCTTGCCGGGCTTGCGTCCGAGCTGGCCGGCGAACAGGGCCCGGTAGATCGTCTCTGGGCAGGCCCGCATCGCGGGCTCGTCCGTGTGCGTGCGGGCAAGGAAGCGAGAGATCTGCTGGGGCGACCACTTGTCGGCCAGCTTCTCGCGCACGGTTGTGCGCAAGGGCTCGCTCGCCCTGATCTTCTCTGCCTTGGGGCGCTGCCTGCGCAGGAGCGCCTGATTGTGGGCCCACCAGGGGTGATAGCGGCCGTCGGGCTTGCTGTTGCGCTGGATCTCCCGGTAGACAGTCTGAAAGCTCTTGCCGACCGAGGCGGCTATCGCCTTGGCGGACTGCTTGGCCTGGAGGCCGTCAGCGATGGCGATCCGGTCGTCCTGGGTAAGGAAGCGCGGCGATATCGGGCCGGGGTCGGGAACGATCATGCTGCCAGCATCGATGAACCGCAGCGAGCCGCAGCTGGTGGAGACCCCGACCACCCGGGCGGCAGCGGCACCCTTGTATCCCTCGCGCAGTAGCTCGAAGTACCGCTTCTTCACCGCGGTCGACTTCTTGTTGGGGGCGTACTTCGGCATCCGAACGCTCTCCTTCGGGAACGTTCGCAACCACCGATAGAACTCAAGCCGTCTATCCAGTGATCTTCATCGACGCGATCCACGTGAAGATCCGCGACGGCGCGGTGGCGAACCGGCCCATCTACGTTGCCCTGGCCGTCACCGTGGAGGGCCGACGGGACATTCTGGGGCTGTGGGCCGGCGACGGCGGCGAGGGCGCCAAGCACTGGATGCACATCCTGACCGAGATCAAGAACCGCGGCGTGAACGACGTCCTCATGCTGGTCTGCGACGGGCTGAAGGGGCTTCCCGACGCGGTGGAGACCGTCTGGCCCCGCACCACTGTCCAGACCTGCGTGGTCCACCTGCTGCGGAACTCCTTCCGCTATGCCGCCCGCCAGGACTGGGACAAGATCGCCAAGCTCCTCAAGCCCGTCTATACCGCGGCGACCGAGGAAGCCGCACTCGAGCGGTTCGCGGAGTTCGCCGACGCGTGGGGCAAGAAGTACCCGGCGATCGTCCGGCTCTGGGAGAACGCCTGGGAGGAGTTCACTCCGTTCCTCCGGTTCGACACCGAGATCCGCCGCGTCGTCTGCACGACGAACGCCATCGAGTCGGTGAACGCCCGGATTCGGCGGGCAGTCAAGGCTCGCGGGCACTTCCCGAACGAGCAGGCCGCCTTGAAGTGCGTCTACATGGCGATCATGTCGCTGGACCCGACCGGCAAGGGCCAGGCCCGCTGGACCATGCGCTGGAAGACCGCCCTGAACGCCTTCGATATCACCTTCGACGGCCGCCTCTCCGCAGCACGCCAGTAACCCTCAACAACCCCAGTTACACCGCTCTTTTGACAGACCCGGACCTAGCGGGCTTGCCGATGGCCTTGAGGGTCTCGGGTCGTTTGACGGTTTTGCCGACGTCGTAGCGGGGTGCCCGGTGTTTGTTCTTGACACCGAGTGGTCGGCCGGGACCCGCTCCTCGGGGTTTGGGAACACGGGCCGGGCAGGCGAGGTGAGCGCGGATGTTCCGAAACCCCCGGCGGACCCGAGCCGGGGTGAGCCGGTCGGAGGCGGTGGGCTTCTCCCAGGGCCGACGGAGTCCGCGGCGAGTGGCCGGGCGAGTCGGAGCTGGGTGTGGGCAACGATCAGGATCCAGGTCCAGCGGTCCGCCGCATCAGGGATGCGGAGTTTCGGGGTGGTCCAGCCGAGCGTCTGCTTCGCGAAACGGAAGGTGTGCTCCAGGTCGAAGCGGCGGAGGAACGCGTGCCAGAAACGATCCACATCATCCGGGGTGGCCCCGGTCTTTGAGGACCATAACCACACCGGCGGAGCATCCCGTTCCTTCGAGAGGTGCTCGACCTTCAGGCGGATCAGCGTTCCCTCAACCAAGGGCAGTTCACCGTCATGGTCGAGCCATGAGGAGCGGTGGGTGAGCCGGGGGTGGACCCGATCCCATGCCTGGGTTTCGGCTTTGCCGTAGTTGGTGGTGTCTGTGACCGTGGTGATCGCGGGCTCGGGCCAGGTCTCCGGCTTGGTGAAGCGGAACTCCGGGCCATGCTTGGGCGGCCGGCCGTTGACGCCGTGCATCCGCGGTGGCATCGGCAGCCGCATCACGCGGTCGGACCGGACCCGGCCGACTAGCTCGACAGGCAGGTCACGCAGGACCCAGGCCAGCCGGGTGACGTCGTAGCCGGCATCGCTGACGATCACGATGGCTGGGTCCCCGGCCCGCCACTGCCCCGTGGCGATAAGCCGTTCAACGACTCCTCGCAGCTGGTCGGCAGTGACCGCGGTCGCGTCGTCGACCGGGCCGAGCCGCACCACGTCCAGGATCGCGGTCCAGGACGTGGCACCCGGCTCCAGCACGGCCACGAAGGAATAGGGCCAGCCCGGGATGAACTGCGAGGCCGTCTTCGCGCGCCCGTAGACATGGCAGAACAGGCGATCGGCTGAGCACGGCGCGTCCGAGCGGAGCCACGGTGACACATCGACCGCCAAGACCAGGCGTCCGCCGTCGAACCGCGGCAAGGGCAGCCCTGCCAGCAGCGTCCGGAGCCGGTCGACGTCGATCCGGCCGCGGTTCAAGCCGCCGTACATCGCTCCGTGCCCGCGACAGTGCTCGGGCAGAAGGGTCAAGTCCACCGGGGACTTCACCGCACCATCGGCACACAGCACCGCGTCCACCAACTCGAACAGTTCGTCGCGCCGAGCGGTCAGACACTCGTAGAACTCGCCCCGGAAGCGTGACGCCTCCGCGAACGCTTCCCTCCGAACAGCATCAGGCAGCAGACTCACCTCACGGCCTTCGTCGTGGTCACGTGCACCTTGGTCGGAGCACATGATCAGACGAAGGCCGCTCCCATGTCCGGTGATTCTCCATGTGAGCGACGCAGTTCGAGGCGCCCTTCGAGGGGGCCCGAACCTCGAGCGAGTCCCTACCAACCCATGTTCTTGGCCACCTCGGCCTGCGCTGCGGCGATCTCTTCACCGGTGGACTCGATGATGTCCACCTCCTCCAGGCGTGCCAGCAGGTCTGCGAGAGCCTGCTTCTGAGCCGGGTGCGTGATCGGCACGGTGTTCAGGTCGGTGCTCATCAGCCAGTCGAACAGCACGATCGCGTCAGCACGCCACAGGCGGAGATCGACGGTTGGTGTAGACCCCCAGGGGAACCCAGTTTCCATGGGAGCATCTTGCCAGGTCAGCGCGCTGTGGCGCGTCACAGATCAACGACCACGCGGCTGCCCGCCCAACCTTCGGCGTCGAGGTCAGAAGAAAAAGAACAAGCTTAGTGAACGTCTCCCCGGACCCGATCACGAACCGGGAAATCGCGGCGCAGGAGCGGGAGAAGCTGCTCGACTTCTTCGCGCGCGGCCTGTGCTGCACCACTGCCAGCGCCTTCGGGACCGGCCACGGGGAGCCGAGCGCGGAAGCTCTCACGAAGGCCCGGACGGTGGCTGATGACTACCTGGCCGCCTACGAGGAGTGGCTGGTGAAACTCGCCGCCGACAACGCGGCACCGGGCCTGCAGTGACCCGGGGGCCCGGCGTCGACCTCGCGGTACTCCTGCCTTCAAAAAGTTACACACTGTAGCCGATTCGGATGATCTCTTGCAGGATCGCGGATTGCTGTCAGGCTGCTGGGCGCGGCCTTGATAGACAAAATCGTGACACCCATTGGAGGCTCCATGCGAGTACGCAGTGTAATCGCCGCCGCGGTTCTGCCCGCTGCCACCCTGTCCGTGGCCACGCTGATTTCGGCCTACGCCGCCACTCCGGCCGCGCATGCGCACGGAGCCGCCTCGGCCAGGGCTGAGAAGGCGGGCCTCTGCCGCATCATGGAATTCAACCGCGTCAATGATGAAATCGGGCACTACAGCGCTGTTCTGACGGACAGCAGCGGCCCCATTCGGGGGCAGGTCGTGGAGTTCGAGACCAACATTAGTGACGTCCATCTCGGCAGTGTCGAATCCGGCCCGGACGGGCGGGTCGAGCTCGATCTCAGGTCCAAGCTGGACACGTCGACCAACGAGGGCCAGACCCTCTACGGTCAGCTGCTGCACGCCGGGCTCAGGGCTCATTCCACCGTCCCGGGGACGAACATTGAGTGCAGTGCAACGCGCACGGCCTGACCGGGCATTGCCCGCAGGCAGAACGCGCAACTGGCTCGTGCCTGCCCCCGCTCCCGGGCCGCTCCGCTGCCCCCCGCTCAACCAGGAGGTAGCACCGTCGCCCCGCCCCGCCCTGCCCGGGGCCGGCAGGGCGGGGCGCAGCGGGGGTTCGTAAAGGGGGCGGGAGCTTGACGGCTCGGGGGCACCGGGCCTGACGGCCCGTTCAGTATGAGTGGCCCGGCGGCGCGGGGTTGACGGGGTGCCGCGTGCGGGGTGATCCGCTGCGCTCCTCACCCCACGGGGCGTGCCGGTCCGCTGCGCTCCCCGGACCGAGCGCTCCGCGCTCTCGTCAGTTGCCGCGCGGGGCGTACATGAGGACGCCCATCCCGATGAGGCAGATGACGGCGCCGGTGATGTCGTAGCGGTCGGGGCGGTAGCCGTCGGCGACCATGCCCCAGGCGATCGATCCGGCGACGAAGACGCCGCCGTACGCGGCGAGGATGCGCCCGAAGTTGCCGTCGGACTGGAGGGTGGCGACGAACCCGTACAGGCCGAGCGTGATGACGCCGGCGCCGATCCAGATCCAGCCCTTGTGCTCGCGCACGCCCTGCCACACCAGCCAGGCCCCTCCGATCTCGGACAGCGCGGCGACGACGAACAGGGCGATGGAGCGGGCGACGAGCACGGAGGCAGGGTCTTTCTGGCAGAGGACGAGCGAGAGGAAGTCGGTGGTGGGCCGGTCAGGCGGCCGGGCCGAAGAGGTCGGTGAGCAGGCCCGTGCCGTCGGCGGGGGCGCGGACTTCGAGGTGCAGCTCCTGGCCATCGAGGTGGAGCCGGAAGTCGAAGAAGGGGCAGCACTGCTGTTCGTCGGCGGCGAGCGCGGCCACCGCGGCGGTCCGCGCGGCGGGCAGGGGTGCTCACACTGCCGACGGTAGACCTTCTACCTGGCTCGAAGGCCAAGCGTCCCGGCCATACTTCTGACGGCGCGCGACCACCATCGCCCCCCGCCCCGCCCTCCCGGGGCCGCCAAGGCGTAGCGAGGGGGCGCAGCAGGGGTTCGGGCAGGTGCGGGCCGTGACGGGGCGCAGCGGGGGTTCGTAAAGGGGGCGGGAGCCTGACGGCTCGGGCGCACTGGGCCTGACGGCCCGTTCAGTATGAGTGGCCCGGTGGCGGGGGGTTGACGGGGTGCCGCGTGCGGGGTGATCCGCTGCGCTCCTCGGACCGAGCGCTGCGCGCTCTCATGCCCGAGGGGGCCGGCCCGCCGGGCCGCTTCGCGCCCCGCCAGTCCGGCCCCCTCCCTGTTCGGGAGCGCGGTGCGCGCCCGAACGGGCCCCGGCCGCTGCGCGGCAGGGGCGCACCTAGCCGACGTTGCCACCGCCCTGCACCGAGCCGGCTGGACCACCACCGAGGCCGTGCCCGACGTCCAGCACCCCGCCGACGAACAGGTCGTCGCCGTGCTCGTCCTCGATGCCGAGCACGCCCCGGCCCCTGTCCTGGTGTGGGACGAGCGGCACGGGTGGCGCACCGCGACATCCCGCCGACACCCCGTCGCCCGGGGCGCCGTTATCCCTCCGGAGGGCGAGGATGTGCGCTACCTCGCGGAAGGCACCACGCCGACGCCCGGCGACGTCGTCACCGCCCTCACCCCCTGAACCCGCAGCCCGGACCGGCCCCGGCTGGCATCTCGAGAGCAAGATCGACGGACACCGTTCTCAGGCCGCCTTATCGGCAGCCGCGGAGCCGGGGAACGAGTACGGACGCGCGCGTCCAGACGTGACAAGAAAATCGAACACGCGATCTAATGCGGGGAATGGGTGCCCCCCTCCCGCCGGCCTTGTCCAGGCCCGGCGCGACCTCAACACCACGTACGACGCCCTCGCAGCACCCCGCCAGTACGGCAACACCGCACTGCGCCGCCGCCTGCTCCTCCTGTCCGCCCGCATCTGGTGGCACCCCTTCTGGAACACCACGCCCGCCATCCCGACGTGCTCGCCGCCCAGCGCCGCGAGCGGGCCCGGATCCGCAGCGAGAAGGGCATCCGATGGGGCGGACGCCCCCTCGCCTCCGCGGCCTGCGGAACCCGGCGAACCTCATCCGGTCACAGGATCAGCCGGCGTAGGGGTTACCGCCGAGCCACGTGGCGCCGTCGATCAGTTCGCGTGCCGCGTCCAAGTGGCCGCCGTGGCAGGCGACTTCGGTGAGCACGTGGATCAGGATGCGCCGCACATCAGGCAGTCGCCAGGTCGGCCAGAACTCCCCAGGCCAAGCAGCCGGCTCCTGGTCGAGCGCCGTGGCGGCGAGCACAGTGTCCGCGGCCGTGATGGCTGCCCGGTAATCGGCGAAGACCTGCTCGGCGCTCATCCCCTCGGGCACGTACCAGTGCGCCTCCGCGCCCGCAGTGAACTGTCCGGCCACATCCGGATCGCCCGCGATCACCCCGAGGAACCAGAAGCGTTCGACGTCCACGGTGAGGTGACGCAGCAACGCCAGACAGCTCCAGCCGCTGGGCAGGACCGGCCGCCGCAGATCCTCCTCCGGCAGTCCTTCGAGGACTCCGATGACGTGATTGCGCTGGTGGTCAAGAGCATTCTTGAGGGCGTCGAGTTCGGCGTCCACCGCACGGTGCGCAGATCGGCGAGGCGTTCCAGGGCCCCCGCCAGCAGTCTCTCCCAGCTCTCCTGTCGTACCTGTCGCACTCGCCATAACGCGCCTCCGGTCTCCTGCAGATCATCTGCGGCCTGGACGCTACACCGGGGCTACAACAACACCTGGCCGAGCACGTACGAGGCCCACCCTGCGAGCACCCCCACTGGCAGGTCCTCGGAGCCGCTCAGCGCCACGTCGTCCGGCTCCCGCCAACCCGGTAAACCTTGCCGGTCAGAGCTGCCAGCACCAGAGAGCCTCCAGCATCTGACGATGTCCGGGGCTCTCTCCGGACACTCCACCGCGCTGCCCTTCCCGGCAGACGTCCGCCTTCTTGGCGTTGGGGAGGATCACCGCGTGATGTTGATCCGTCAGCTGGCTTTGTTCACGAGAACGGGTTCTGGCGCAACTGCTGGGTTCTGTCGCCGATTTTTTTTTGGGGGGGGGTGACCTCTTGATCATGGTGAGAGGAGGATGCGGCGTCGCAGGAGATCGAAGTTGGTGCGGCCGCACATATGCCTCTTCAGGAGCTTGATCCTGGTGGCGTTTCCCTCGACTGCTCCGGATGTGTAGGTCGTGGTGAGGGCTGCGTGGTCGCGTCGCATGCCATTGGCCAGGGTGCGGAGGTCGCGTTGTCCGTCGAGGCGGACGTCGGCCATCCAGACGCCGAGAGCGAGGTGTTCACTGCGGCGGTCGCGGATCATGAATGCCAGGCGGCGTGCGTAGGCGACGGTCGTGGCCGGCGCGAACATTTGCTGTACAGACCCGGTGGGCAGGCGACCTGGGCCGGCGTTACTATTCCCCGTCGTCGTGTCTCTGTTCGGCGGCGTGGCCGCTGCCAGGGGGGCGCGGCAACGGGATGGGGGCAGGGGAATGAGACGGCGTTGGGTCAAGGTGCTTGCGATCGTGGTCGTCGTGCTGGCTGTGCTGTTTACGGTGGCGGACCGGTTCGCGGTGCACTTCGCGGAGGGGGAGGCGGCTCATCTCGCGCAGCAGAAGTACGGTTACGGTGCGGGCTCGACGGATGGTTTCACCCATGTGTCGATCCATGGTTACCCGTTCCTGACGCAGGCGGCGGGCCGCGAGCTCGGCCATGTCACGATCAGTGCGGGGAACTTCTCGCTCAGCACGACGTCGAACGCGCAAGGCGACTACCTCGACGTGCGGAAGCTCGCCCTCGACCTGCACGACGTGACGGTCACCTCGCTGTCCTCCCGCACGGCGCAGGCGAACCTCGTCACCGGCGACGTGTCCTTCTCCTACGAGGCGCTGTCCGGTGTGATCACGCGGCTGATGGGCAAGGGCGGGGCACTCACCGTCGGCCCTGCGGCCGGGTCGCACGGGCAGGAGGCGCGGATCCGGGTCAGCGGCACCTGGGACGGCCGTAAGGTCGACACCGGCGGAAGTCTGCTGGCGCAGGGCGACGAGATCAGCGTCGCGGTGCCGGGCATCGGTGGACACTCCTACGTGTGGCGGGTGTCCCTGCCGCAGAACGCCGGCTTCACCGCTGCCCGTTCCACGCCGTCGGGCGTGGACTTCGGGATCACCGGCCACCAGGTCGTCCTCGGTTCCTCGATGTACACGAGGTGACGGGCCGCGCACCGATGACGTGGCGCGACCCGCGGCCGGGTACCCGAAGAAGCGGAGCCCTCTCCGGATGCCCGGCTACTCCAGCCGTAGGTCGTGATCTGTGGTCTGTGCCGATTGGGATGACCAGTTTGTTGCCGTGATGGCGTCGCGTGCGATGTCGGTGACGGAGCGGCCGTCGGTGGGTACTCGTGCGACCCATGGAGGCGCGGTGGCTTCCAGGTGTTGGGCCATGGCAGTGCTCCGGGTGACGTGGGCGTCGAGTTGGCTTCCGATCTCCCGGGTGCCCAGGCGCTGCCGGGCGGTTGCGTCGTCGGCGGTCAGGAGGACCGCGGTGATGCGGGGTGTGCCGCCCGTGGCGCGGGCGATCAGGTCGGGCTCCAGAACGGAGACGGTGTTGGTGTAGATCAGCCTGCGGTATCCCAGAGCGGCGTAGTTGCGCCAGATGGCGGCGAGGTTTGCCTCGGTCATCTTCGTGCGGGCGGGGTCGTCGGCCGGGGCGGGGAATGCCTGGTCCAGGTTGTCGCCCTCGATCAGGCAGTGGGCGGTGTGTAGGGCTTGCAGTTGCGCGGAGATCTCCCAGCCGACCGTGGTCTTGCCGACTCCGGCGCGGCCCCCGATGAGGAGTGCTTCGTATGCTGCGGCCTGCACAGGTGGTCTCCTCGCGTTCGCAGGGGCCGATGGCGTCTGAGGCGACGAGGGTGCAGCCACCGTTGATCATTGGTGTGTGAAGACAAACGATCATGCGGTGGCCGCGGGACACAGGGCAGACCCTGCCCGCTGTCAGGAGGCGTTCGACGGCCTGATGGGCCGGATCGCAGGTCGGTTCGCGTGGGTCGAACCACGCCGCCGCGTAGGGAAGTTGGTGCTCGGGCTGCTGGCGGACCTACCGCCTAAGAACTGCTGGACCATGACGTGGTCCTCCCAGGCCGAGCGGGTCACGGTATCGGTCGTATAGGTGAGATGGCTGCCAGCGCCCTCTGGTATCAATATCGCTCGTACGCCCCGGTCCAGCACGGCTTTCCTGTGCCAGGGCATCTTCGGCTGCCGTGGCAGCACGGGGGTCACGGCCAGGATGTCAGCGCGATGAGTGCCACAAGGGCGCAGAGAATCATCTGCACCGCCCCGATGGCGTGGTGTCCGATCCGCAGCAGTACGACGGCTGTTATGCCGACCACGAGGGCCAGCGCACCGAAACCCAGGACCGGAGCCCAGTCTTGGGGCGACCCGCTGGTCGCGGTCTGCCCGGAGCTGCTGTCCATCCGGTCCAGCCCTCGAACTGCGAGCACGATGGCGATCAGCAGTGCGGCCGCCACATCCGCCACCAGCACAAGCAGTAGCAGACAACCTCCGGTGAGCGCGTCCTTCCTGCCGGAAGGCTGTGAGCCGTCACGATCAGACATGTCCCCACCATCACTCGGAAAACATCCTTCCGAACGGTCCATTGCCGAGTCGTAACCCAGACGTACTCCCGCCTCTATGGACCTGGCCGGCCCGTACCTGTCCGACGTGGCTGCCGCCCTGCACCGGGCTGGCTGGACCACCACCGAGGCCGTGCCCGATGTCCAGTACCCCGCCCTCACCGGTCACCTGCAGCCCGCCGGCCTGAGCCCGGGCCACCACCTGAGCCACCAGAGCATCATCCACACCGGCCTCGTCCGTCCCGGCGCCCATCGTCACGCCAGTCATCAACTGCCGCTCTCTGCATGGGAGTTACACCGTGCACGGTGCAGTCCCTGGCGAACCGGGAACGCCGGTAGAGAGGGCGCAGCAGACGCAGGCACGACAGGGCGGCGCACGGGATGACTGCGCGGGAGGACGGTTCTGTCTCTTTGGTCGGCCCCGGGTCCACTCCGCGGGGGCCAGGCCGTCGCCCTTGCGGGGGTCAGTCCGTGTCGGAGGACGGCGCGGGCATGTCCCACACGATGTAGTGGAACCGCTCGCCCTTGTCGCTGGTGCTCAACCACTGGACTCCGGCAAGGTGGTTTGCACTGGTCGGGATGCAGTACCAGGTGCCCTCGTCGAAGCCGTCTTGGATGTTGCCGGTCTGCTTGACCTCGGAGCCTGCGAGTGCTGTCGCGCACGTCTTGGCGGTGGCGCCGCCGGAGGGGTGGGCTACGCGTCCGTTCATGCCCGAGAAGTACGCGACGTCTTCGGCCAAGTAGATGTCCGGGGCTTTGACGGACTCTCCGACAGTGCCGTTTTCGAGATCCGCGCTGTTCCCTACGGGCAGCGTGAATTCGCCCCTCTTGAGGATCTTCACGGTAGCCGTGTCTGATGGGGAGGGTTCCAGCGTCGTCAGATCGCTGCCGCTGGCAGTCTCTTCCGGTTCCGGTGAATCGCTGACGTCGACAGTCGCCGATTCCCGGGCCGTGGCCGAGGCGCCAGCGGCCGGACTCGCATCACCGGAGTCCTTGTTGCTGCTCTGTGCGAATACGGTGGCGAGGACGCCGACGACAGGTATCAGGATGCCGACGACCCACCAGGACCACGCCGGCGGCCCGTGATGAGCCGGCTCCGGCGGATCGGGTGTAGGCCTTGGTGGCTCCGGCGGATCGGGTGTGAGCCTTGGTGGCTGCGACGGCATCGGTGGGTGAGGTTGCAGTCCGTCCGGCTCGCGCGTCATGGCGGTGTGTCCCCTGTGTCTCCCGCTCGTGAACCCGAAGATCCTTACCGTACACGGATTGATCAGGTCCACGCCACGAAGTTGGAGCAACAGGCGTCAACTCCCTTCGCATGAAGGCAATGTGACGCGACTCGCGTCGTACCTGCCCAGCGGGAGACCCACGGCGCACGCCCTGGCCGGACGGCTCTCGCCTTCCCCGCCAGGCCGTCTCGCGCCGAACCTGAACCGGGCAGAGACGGCCAACACCATGAGGGCAGCGTGCCCGGAGCAATGCTCATGACCTGTGGATCGGCCTCGGGGTGGACGCGAAGGGCGTACCTTCCCGAGTGATCGACTTCTGGTCATCGAGTAGGCCGACGTTGCACCGTCGGTTAGCAAGGCACGCCCGTGCTGAGCGTGGTGAATGCCGATGGAACGACCGAGACCGGCTCTCTGATCGACGACATCGTCCGGGAGGCGAATGCTGGCCGCCGCTCTGGAGGCTGAAGTCAACTCCCACATAGCGGAGTTGGCCGACCAGCGGGACGAGAGTGGGCGCCGCTTGGTGGTCCGCAACGGCTATCACCAGACCAGGAAGGTCGCGACCGCGGCCGGGGTGATCGAGGTGAAGGCCCCACGCATCAACGACAAGCGCATCAACGAGGCAACCGGCGAGCGCAAGCGGTTCTCCTCGGCGATCCTGCCGCCGTGGTGCCGCAAGTCCCCGAAGATCAGCGAGGTGCTGCCGCTCCTCTACCTCCACGGCCTGTCCAGCGGGGACTTCGTGCCCGCGCTCGAGCAGTTCCTCGGCTGGCCTGTCGCCGGCCACTGTCATCCGGCTGACCGCCCAGTGGCAGGCTGACCACAAGGCGTTCAGCGAGCGCGACCTGTCCACCACGGACTACGTCTACGTCTGGGCCGACGGTATTCACCTGCGCATACGGCTGGAGGAGGCGAAGGCCGCGGTCCTGGTCGTCATGGGCGTGCGCGCTGACGGAACCAAGGAGCTGATCGCAATGGCCGACGGCTACCGCGAGTCCACGGAGTCCTGGGCGAGCCTGCTGCGAGACTGCCAGCGGCGCGGCATGCGCGCTCCCGTCCTCGCCGTCGGTGACGGAGCCCTGGGCTTCTGGAACGCGTTGAACGAGGTCTTCCCCGAAACCCGCCACCAAAGGTGCTGGGTTCACAAGACGGCCAACTGCCTCGACAGCCTCCCGAAGTCAGCTCAGCCCGCGGCAAAGAAGGCCATCCAGGACATCTACAACGCCGAGGACAAGGAGCACGCGGCCGCCGCGGTCAAGGCGTTCGCCAAGCAGTACAGCGCGAAGTTCCCCAAGGCCGTCAAGAAGATCGTCGATGACGAGGACGAACTGCTCGCGTTCTACGACTTCCCCGCCGAGCACTGGATCCATCTGCGGACAACCAACCCCATCGAGTCGACCTTTGCGACCGTCCGTCTGCGAACCAAGGTCACCAAGGGCGCCGGATCCCGGGCTGCCGCCCTGGCGATGGTCTTCAAGCTCGTCGAGTCCGCCCAGGCCCGGTGGCGAGCCGTGAATGCACCCCACCTCGTTGCCCTCGTCCGCACTGGGGCCCGCTTTGAACGCGGCCAGCTCCTTGAACGGTCGCAGACGACCGCGGCGTGAATAGGGTGGCGGACCTGCCTCGAAGTTCGAGAACATCCGGTCATGTTGGATGGCACGGCAGGACAGGACCTTCCGGTCGGCCTCGGGTTCCGGCCGTATCGCGGCGACGAGGACCACGGCGCCATGGCCGCGGTGCGGCTGGGGTGTGTTGAACGGGACCGGGTCGATGTCCATTCGGTAGTGGAAGGGCTCCCGACAGCGGCCGAGATCGGCGAAGCTTCTGCCAAGTTGGAGGAGCCCGCCAAGAACCAGATCTTGGTGGTGCTCGACGAGAGCGTCGTCGGCTATGCGACGATCCGGTGGTGGCAAGAGCGGGACGATACGTGGCTGTACCTGCACCGCGGCTACCTCTTGCCCGAGCATCGCGGCCAGGGCATCGGCTCAGCCATGCTGAGCTGGGCCGAAGAGCGGATCCGCCAGCTCGTCAAACAGCATGGAACGGCGCGGACGGCAGTGGGGCCTTGACCCCGAATCCTGAACACGGCATATGCGGCTTGTGCCAGCGTAGTTGGTGTGAGGTGGAAGGCGTTCTCGAAGGCGATCGGTGATCGTTGTCCGAGGCGGGAGTGTCGGCGTCGGGTGTTGTAGCGGTGGAGCCATCTGAAGGCGTCGAGTCGCGCCTCACGCTCGTCTGGCCAGCTCTTTCGTCCCTGCAAGGTCTCGCGTTTGAAGGTCGCGTTGAAGGATTCGGCGAGTGCGTTGTCCGCGCTGGAACCGACCGCGCTCATGCTTTGCCGAACCCCTGCTGACCTGCATGCTTCGGCGAATGCTCTGCTCGTGTACTGTGCTCCGTGGTCGGTGTGCATGATCGATCCGGCGAGGCTGCCGCGGTGCGGATCGCCGCGGCCAGGGCGCCGGTGACGAGGTCCGCGCGCATGTGGTCGGCGATCGCCCAGCCGGCCAGACGGCGCGAGGCGAGGTCGATGACGGTCGCCAGGTAGCAGAACTTCCCGCCGTCGATGGGCAGGTAGGTGATGTCGCCGACGTACTTCGTGTTCGGCCTGTCCGCTGTGAAGTCGCGGACGATCAGGTCCGGGGCCTTGGCCGCAGCCTGATCTGGGACGGTGGTGCGGTGCCGGCGGCGAAGGCGGACTCCTTCGATCCCGGACGCCCTCATGGTCCTGGCGACCCGCTTGCGGTTGACCGCCTCACCGTTCTCCTCGCGAAGCTCGGCAGTGATTCTGGGGGCGCCGTAAGTGCCGTCCGATTCCTGATGCACCGCCCGTATCCGGGCCGCCAGGCGGGCATCAGCCGCCCGCCTGGCGGCCCGGTCAGCGGCCGTCCGTTGCCAGTAGTAGAAGCTCGAGCGGCTGACTCCGAGGATGCTGCACAGCCGCTTCACGCCGTGACGGCGCTGGAGGTCGGCGACACACTGGAAGCGGTTCACCAGCGCGTCTCCCCGGCGAAATACTTCGCCGCTTTGCGCAGGATCTCGCGTTCCTCCTCCAGCTCACGGACCTTCTTCCGCAAGGCTGCGTTCTCCGCTTCCAGCGGGGCCGGCGGCTGAGAGGGTTCCTGCGTCCGCCGTCCCCGAGGACGGCTTACTCCGGCTGCCCGAACCCAGTTCCGCAACGTCTCCGGGTTGATCCCCAGATCGGCGGCGACCGACCTGATCGTCGCTTCGGGCCGCGACTCGTACAGCGCGACCGCGTCCGCCTTGAACTGCGGCGGGTAGTTCTTCATGACCACGAGATGTCCGTTCTCAGATCCGCAGGATCCAGTGTCTCGTGTGTCCAACATCAGGGGTCAAGGCCCTGGATCCATCTGCTCGTCTTCACTGCCCTCGATGAACCACAGGGCATCGACCAAGGCCGCGGCCAGGGCGTGAGTCAGAGACGAGTACACGGGCATGAAGGCGGTCTCCCAGCAGGTCACGGCAGCAGAGTCCGGCCATCCCACCACACAACACTGACATCACACTCAGTCAGCCCTCCACGGAAGGTGAGCCAGAACCGCGACGGGTTCTGGCTCAACTTCTGTGAAGAGTGCACGTGAGTGATGAACGATCAGGGGTCAGTTCAGGCGTCCCTCGGGGAACCTGAACTCCATGAGGAGGTCCTCGGCCTCGCTTGACACCTGCTGGAAGCCGGCCTTCTCCCAGGCGCGTACGGCCCGCTGGTTCCCTCTCACGGGATCGACTGTCACACGCCGCCACCTGAGGTTCCCGCCCAAGTGCGCAAGGAGCACGCGAGCGGCATCCGGTCCCAAGCCCCGTCCCCTTGCTTCCGGTGCCAATACCATGTCGATGCCGCCTTCAGCCGCTCGGGCCCGCCAGTACTGTGCGTAGCCCACCGGCGTGCTCCCTGCCAGTACGAGGAAGGACTCCACACGCGGCCGGCGCCTCCCCACGTACTTCTCAGCCACCTCGGCACGCGAAATCGGTAGTCCGCCCCAGTGCTCGACGAAGTCGGGGGAGGCGAACCACTGGGCCAGCAGGTCCAAATCACTCTCGGTTGTCGGGACAAGACGGGTCAGCTCTCCGTCGAGAACGACTCCACCGGCCATCAGTCGCTCTCCCGTTCGGCTTGGAAGCGCACGCATGGCAGAAAGTTACGGCATCACAGAAGTTGCGCCAGAGCCCGAGACTGGGCAGCAGTTGTTCAGCACTTCGGACAGCACCCAGCTCTGTCGCCGTTCGATTTCAGGGGCAGGGTAGCCGGGGTCGGCAGATGGGAGGGAGCGCGTAGTGAGAAAGGCCCTGGCCCGGCGTGGGTGCTGGAGGCTAGCGTCAGCTCATGCGTATCTTGCATCTCTCCGACACCCATCTCGATCGGTCCGGCGGCCCTGACGCCGATGGCGCGGATGGCACTGCTGCACTGCGCGGGCTGCTGGCCGAACTGGGCCATCTGCGCGACCTCGGCGCGGTGGTGGTCACCGGCGACGTCGCGGACGACGGTTCGCGCGAGGCATACGCACGGGCGCGTGAACTCCTGGCCGACTACGCGGGCCGACGAGGGGCTAACGTCTTCTACACGACTGGTAACCACGACGACCGCACCGCATTCGCCGACGTGCTCGGCATCGGCCACTTCCAGCCCGAGACGGCATATGAGGGAGCGGCCGGTGAGCGGGCGGGGGCGAGCACAGTGGATGGATGGCGGCTGATCACACTGGACACGCTCGTGCCGGGCAAGGGTTACGGCCGGCTGGACGGCGGCCAACTCGACTGGCTCCGCGAACTGCTGGCCACGGCGGCACCGGTGGGCACCGTCCTGGCCTTCCACCACCCGCCGGTCGCACTGGACGTCGAGGTTCAGCGAGCGCTGGGCCTGCAGAACAGCGCCGAACTGGCCGAGACGATCCGCGGGACCGACGTCCAGCTCATCCTCTGCGGGCACTTCCACCTGCAGATCCTGGGGCGCCTGGAGCAGGCCACCGTCTCGGTCACGCCTGGCGTCGTGAGCCGCATCGACTTGACCGCCCGCCCCGGCACCGAGCGCGCCGTCCACGGCCCGTCGGCCTCCCTCGTCCACCTCGGATCGCCCCACGGCCCACTCATCCACACGCTCCACGCCCGGGATCCACGAATGGGGGAGACGGTCTACGAGGCCGACGAAGAGGAGATGCGCGAGGTCATCGGAAGGCTCGGACCCTCCGCAGCGAGCCCGACCTGAGTCTGGGACACACTTGACCGCCCCACTTGCCCCTCGTTACGGCTGCTTGCTGTTCGAATCGGGAGCCCGTCTGGGCGCTGTCCGAAGTGCTGAACAACTGCTGCCCAATCTCGGTTCTGGCACAGATCTTGGGGACCGGTCGCAGAGGGACCGCGTCGTTCGATTGAAAGGGTGGTCGCGAGCCCGGCTGTCCGGCCCGAACGCTCACCTCCTAGCCTCCACGTATGACTGCTGATCCGTTCCAGTGCCGCTGCGTCCTCTGCCATGACTACGGCGACCGAGACGAAGCGGACCGCATGGATCTGACGATCATCGAGAATGTGCAGCAGCACGGATGGCACGTCGTCATGGTTCCCGAGGACGACGCCGGTCCTGGATTCGCTTACACGATCGGCCTCGCACACACTCACGGCGCTTCCGAGCTCGCCATGTTCGGACTCGATATCCACGCCATGCACCGCATGCTCAACAGCATCGGAGAGAAGTCCGCCGCCGGCGCTGTACTGGCTGACGGCCAGAGGCACCCTGGCATTGTCGACGGTCACCACGTCGCGCTCAGGCACGTTGACCTCCGCTGGTACCGGACCTTCTTCGGGCGGGCCATCGGGTTCTACCGACGACCTCCCTTCCCTGTTCTGCAAGTCGCGTGGCCCGACGCGGATGACCGTTTTCACTGGGAAGAACAGGCTGACGAACGGCATCGGCTGTCGCAGCCTCAGTTGTGGCAGCCGCCGAGTGAGCACCCTGACCAACTCGGTCTGGACCGTCGGCGTCGCGGGCGCTATGGCGCCGGTTAGTCAGACGATTACGTGGCGAGAAACGTTGCTTTACTGAGGTAGGGGGAATTCAGATGTTTTCAACTCTGCGGAATGTAATTGCAAGTACAGTTTTCCTCCTGTGTGTTGGGCTCGTCTCTGCGTGCGGCTCGACGCCTGACTTGGGTGATGTGTCTAGCGTGGATGAGTCCGAGATTATCGGTTCCTGGCGGGGTGAGGATGGGGGAGCTGCTGTTCTTGTTCTGGAGAAGGGCGGAAGGTTTTCGGCGAATTCGTTGAATACCTCCTATACGGGTGGTGCGGGAGTGGAGGTGATTTCGAAGGAAGTAATCAAAGGGAAGGGGGAGTGGTCGCTTGACGACTATGCCGACGAGTGGGTGGTGAACCTAAGATGTGAGTCGGGAGGAACAGTCACGCTTCGAGTGGCTATCCGTAAAAGAGAGCTGGTTCTCTGGGCCTATGTTGGGGATGGAGAGTCATCTATCATAAGAAGACCTGAAAGCGGGTGATGTTGAGGCTGGGGTTTGCCCGCGTATATGGACATCTCTTGAGGGGCAAATCGTGGGATCGGGCGTATAGGTGTCGTGGTCGTGGAAGGCGTAGCCTGGTATTCGCGCCTCATTGACACCGTCACCCAATACAGTGAACTTGCGGAACGCGTTGACGTCGTCGGTCTGAAAAGGGCCTGCGTTTCGGGGGTGGAGCGAGCGGAAGGTCCTTCAGCCTGCGCTGATAGCGGTCGTGGACTCGGTCTGAGAAGCGACCACAGTCTGGACATGCCGCCCCCACCGCGCGGCTTCTCGCCATCACCTCGACCGTGCCGACCGCGGCCGTAACCGCCTCGATGTCCACCTCGTCGATCCCGTCGAACACCAGCGAGTCCCAGAACGGTGCATCGGTCTGCATGACCAGCACGATCACGGTCAACAACTGACCACGGCAGCGGCCGACGGACACCTGAGGGAGCGTCAATTCCGGTGGGGAACTACAGGGCGTACGCGGTCTCGCGCGAACCAGTCTTCTCGCAATCGAACAGCGGGGTAACGCTGAGCGACGACTCCCCAAGATCTGTGCCAGAACCGAGAGCGGACAGCAGATGTTCACGACTTGGGGATGCACCGGAGCCACCGCGAATTCGAACGCTGAATCTCCGACCCGGGAGGCACCCTGGATGTGCTCAGCGGCCGCCCGTGTCCGGGGGCACAGGACGTGGCAGTAGCTGACGCCACTCGCCCGACCTCGCGAGGAGGAACCGGCGGGCAAGAAAACGGATGTCGTCCCACGACGGATCCGTGGCCAGGGCGTTGCCCCAGAGGCCGACGCGGCAGGTGGCGTCGATCTCGCCGAGGCGCTGGCCGATGGCCCGGAGATTACGCATGTCTTCGGGCTCGAAGGCTCTGCGCTCCGCGAGCTCTTCGGAGACACGGCAGAGCAGCTCCACCTCTTCGACGACGTCCTTCGTCTCCAGTTCACGCTCGCCCAGCCAGACAAGCTGATCTCGGGCGTCGGCTGCCAGGAGAGCCATGAAGCGCAGCGTCCAGGTGCGCAGATGCGCCTCGCCGAGATGGTTCATGGTTCCAGGATCGCACCTGCCCACCGCAACCGTTCGATGGTGCGGAGGGTGCCATCGGCCGCCGCGGTGCTCGCGTCAGCGGGAGCTCCGTGCCGTCGTCCACGTCGAACCACGTCACGGACGGCTCTCCGAGCCGGCCGCAGGTCCGGTAGTCGAGAGCGATCCAGCAGTGACCATCACCGGAAAGCAGAACCAGAGGCGAAGGGAGACCCCACTCCTCAACCAGGTAACCCGAGTCCAGCAAAGACGGCTGGCCGTCTTGACGGCCGATGCCCCTGATCTCGTCGAGCGGAACGTGGTCCTCGCTCCACGACGTCGGCACGTCCGTCGGGAACGCGTTCCACGACTCCGCGACCAGGCCACCGTTCTGAACCCGCAGGATGTCCAGCAACGAGGCCGGCAGGCGAACGCCGAGCCGACACTCGGCGTCCTGGATGACCGCGTCGGTCAGCGGAGGCTGAACCCCATACACGCCCTCGCCCCAGAACGTCGTCTTCACCTCATCGAACCGAGCCACAAACGCACCCTATTGACCCAGCAGATCAGCTTGACGATCTATAGGAGCTTCAAAGAGCCACGAGGGGCCATCCGATCCCGACACGTTACAGAGCGTGTGAGCTCCACAGAAGTTGGACCAGAACCCAAGCTCGTGGACAAAGCCCAAGGGACTTCCTGCGTGGCGGATGCGCTGGGCCGCGGCCGTCCAGATGCCCAGAGCTGTACACGCACTCGCGCCGCAGGCTCGCCCCGGTGAGACGGACGCGGTCTCAGTCCTCATCTGGGCCTGGGTCTGTGCAGCGCGGGCGGCCGTGCTGGCCTGCACCGTCACGGCAACGCTCAGCGCCGGCATCCAGGCCCACCAGGGCGGCGGGATCCTGGACTTGATTATCTGCATCCTCCTGGCTCTGTTGGGGCTGACCGTCACGGCATTCCTCCTGGCGACCGCGACCTCGATCGAAACCAGTGTCTGGCAAGCCCTTCTTCTTTTCCCTCGTCGCGTTCCCGGCCGTGCTATCCGCGGGCCTGCTCATTCTGTGGCTCGTAGCTGTCAACCAACCCTGGGAGTGGCTCGTGGACCACCTCGGGGTGATCCGGAGGAAGGGCCATGACTACCCCGGCTGCATCGCTTTTGGTGGCTGTGACCGTGGTGGGTTGTCCCGGGCGCTGAAGGAACTGCCCGATCGTGTTCGGTACCGTTGCCTGCCGACCGGGCGGCTGGGACTCTGGTCGCATGGTCGACACTCACTCGCGCGGGTACCTGTTTGCCGCACGCTGGATGGTCCGGTGCGGAATCTCGTTCTTCGTACTCGGTCTGGCCGGCGTTGCTGGTGCGCATAGCGACGGGGCGATGTCGTGGACGTGTGAATCGACTTGCCGACGCGTGGAAAGCGGGCTGTGGAGCAGCGTTGGGACGGCCGGCGCGCTGAGTACCGTGACAGGGGTGGTGCTGCTGGTTGCGGCGTTCCTGATGGTCATGCTCCGCAGGCCCCGCTCCGAGGGAGGAAGCGATGGAAGGTGATGGGCGCCGCCTGTCTCACACGCAGAGTTCCCAGGCCAAGCGCCTACGCCCGCGTTACCAAACACCCCTGTTGGAATGAAACGCTCTTCTACGCCTTTCGTTCGCGGTTCCGTCGGCTGAGCATTCCGGGGCTCAGCTGCTCATGCCGGGTGGGTTCCCGGAGTCGCGCCCCGACCCGCGGGCGACGTACGCAGGGGACATGAGCGAAGAGCAGACGTCCTGGCATCCGGGCGAGGTGGTGCCGGAGAGCGGGATCTACGAGTGCGACTGCGGCGCGGCCACCACTGGAGCACCGATGTGAAAGGCCACCGATTCCCGCCCCTCCCGGCAGGCTGCCCCGGGGGCTCGTGGAGGCTCCGGACGGAGGCGCACCCAGAGTCCTGACACACCAAAGGCCCTGACTCACCGGGAGGAAGCCCCGCCTGGTGCTGGAGCCCATATCCGTGCGTGACCCCCATCCCACGGCTGAAGCCCCGCCAACGCCTGCGTTCCCACCCACCCCGTTATCCGTGACTTCTGCGGCCCCGACGCCCCGGACGGCACCCCTCTCTGCCCCGGGCACGGCGGCCGAGCCTCGGTGTAGGCGCCGATTGTGGCGTGCCCGCTGCTCGTGTCCCTCGTGTCCCTCGCGTTCTGGCCGGTACTGGAACTGGTACTGGAACTGGAGCTGGTACGGGAGCCGGTACTGGTACTGGTACGGGAGCCGTGCCGGATGCGGCCCTGGCCGTGCGGCGGGTGCCGGGACTGGTCTTCCGTATCCGGGCTCGCCGGTGCATCCGGCTGTCGGCCTCTGTTCAGGCGCTGTGTGCACGGTCTGCCTTTCACGCGTTGTGGGCGAGGGTGGCATCACTGCAGAGCGTCCGGGCCGGCGGGTGCTGTGCCCGGGGGAACTTGGCGCTCCTTCGCCGAGAGCACCGTGTACATCATTGGTTCCGTCCTGACGGATCCCTTCGCGTACACCGGCAGTGCCGGTGCTTCCTGTTGGAGGTGGCATCCCGTTGCCTCGGGCGCGCTTGAGCGATTACTCTCCCGCGGCCCGGAACCGGGGGGTGTGGAGCCACCGGGGGTCCGGAGGCGATGGCGACGCCGGCGGAGGACTTGGCCGGGTCGTGGATGCCGATGCCCTCCCGGGCTCCGGGGGACGCTGCCACCAGTGGTGGCCGGTACGCGCCACCCCCAGGCCGACTCGCGGTACGGGCGGGGATGCCGGGCCACAACCGTCATTTACGTCATCCGTACGCGTTCAGTACGCGAAAGGTGCGCTTCAGGCTAGGGTTGGGGGACTGGAGGTGCTGCATGTCAGAGTTGTTCGATGCGGTTGATGCGCTGGTTTCGTCCCGTTCAACGCTGCCGCCTCCGGCGGAACGCAAGAGGCTGCGCCAGGCGCACGGCCTGACGCTGGACGAGGTGGCCGCCGCTCTGCAGGTGCGCCGGGCCACGGTGTCCGGCTGGGAGGCCGGCAGGACCGAACCGCGGCCGCCGGAGCGTGATGCCTACGCCCGCCTGCTGAAGCAGCTTGCCCAGCTCTACCCCGCAGGCGCCCCGGTGCCCTGTGAGGACACGGCGGTCCCCGGGACGCCTGTCCTCGCAGCCGCTCCTGCGCCAACGGGAGCTGAACCGGCCAAAGCCCGCCCCGAACCCGCAGACCAGGCGCCGGGGCCTGTTTCCGAGGACACCGCGCTGGTCTCTGCCGTCGTGCCGGATCCGGTGGCCACGACCAGGCCGGCACCGCGTCGGCCGCCCGCGCGTAAGGCTGCCCCCGCCGCCAGCGACGGCGGTGGTGGTGATGCACGGTTCGAGAACGGGCCGCTCGCGGTCGTCGACGTCGACGCAGATGGTCAGGTGCTGGCGTACTGCGTCGGGGGCCTGGTCCTGGACGTACCGGCGAAGTCGATCGCCGCTCTGGTGGAGTGGACGCTGAGCCAGGGGCGGCTCGGTCAGCCGAAGTTGTCCGGGCCGGGCAAGGACGGCGATCCGCTGCTCGTGCTCACCAGGGCTGCGCTGGAGTATTACGGCCTGCCGGTCACGCTCGCACCACAGGAGCGCCTGGCCGGGCGGATCCCGGAGGGCCACAAGGTCATCAAGCAGCTGACGCGCGCCAGCTGGCAGCTGACCAAGCGCGGCTTCGGGCCGTGGGCGCGGATCTACCGCCCCGCGCAGGGCTCGGAGCGGGCGTGCGTGCAGTTGTGCATCCCGTCGTGGGACGCGCTCGACACCCGGCACTGGGCGGACACGGGGCAGCTGCCACCGGCGGATCTGGCCCGGCTGCTGGGCACGTATGCGGCCCGGGTGATGACGCCGCGCGGATCGACCGCCGTGACCGGTCTGGAACTGATGACCGCCCTGCATCCGCCGACCCGTGCCTCCGAACCCGATGAGAGGGGCAAGCGGCACTCCGAGCACAACCCCGGCTCGCTGGGCAGGGACCCGGTTCAGTGTGCACCGTGCGAGGCTCCCGACGGCCACCCGCTGCTCGCGGACCTGCCGCGTTTCCACCACCGCACCCCGGCGGAGGTTCTGGTGGAGGAGGCGTACGACTGGGCGCGCCCGCTCACTGACGCCGAATGCCTGCACCGCAACCTGGTGGGCATCGATGTGAACATGGCCTTCGCCGCCGGCGCGAACGGCCTCACGGTCGGCCTGGGCGCACCGGTGCACGTCAAGAACCCCGTCTTCGACGCGAAACTGCCCGGCTCCTGGCTGGTCGACCTGTCCCATGCCGACCTGTCGAGGGTGAAGGTGGCCAAGGACACGTGGGCGGACCTGGACGGCTCGCTGCTGCCCAGCCCGTTCACACCGAAGGGTGAACGGCCCGAGGGCCCGGCGTGGTACGCCACGCCCACCGTCGCCTACGCGGTGGAGCTCGGCTACGACGTGACACCGATCGAGGCATGGGTCCGGTACGACAACGGCCGTTACCTGGACGGCTGGTACCAGCGGCTGCGTGACGCCTACCTGGCTACGATGGCCGACCTCGGGGTGGGCGCCGATCTGTCGCCGGAGGAGTTCTTGAAGGCGATGGACGGCTACCGGCAGCGTGACCCTGAGCTGGCGATCGTGGTGTCCGCGGTCAAGGCGTCCGTGAAGGGCGGCATCGGCAAGCTGCGCGAGCGCCCGCGCGGCGAGGGCTGGAAACCTGGGCAGCCCTGGCGGGCCCTCGCCCGGCCCACCTGGCGGCCGGACATTCGCGCCGCCGTTATCTCCCGGACCCGGATCAACATGCACCGCAAGATCGTCAGGCATGCCGCTTTCACCGGGCAGTACCCGGTCGCGGTCCTCTCGGACTGCGCCGTCTACGCCTCCCAGGGGCCCTCCCCGCTGGACTTCCTGCCCTACCGGGACGGCAAGCCGCTGCCCGGCGGCTTCAAGCTCGGGGTGAACCCAGGCCTGGTGAAGTGGGAGGGCACCCAGAGCGTGCTGTGGGGCGAGGGCGTCCGCGAGCAGTTCCACGCCCCCGAGCTCAACCTCGCCCGGTACATCAAGGACGGCACCGTCACCGACGTCGACAGGGGAGAGTAGGAGAACGCGACGATGAGCCTGTTCGGGGACGGCCTGGAAGCCGCGGTGCAGAAGGCGTTCACCCGCCCGGCGCCGAAGAGCGCGGGCCCGCAGATGCGCTACCTGGTCAAGCAGCTGGGGGGCACCAAGGCGGTCGCCCAGATGCTGCGCATCTCCCAGCGCACCGTCGAGCGGTACGTGAAGGACCAGATCAGGAAGCCCCGCCCGGACCTCGCCGCCCGCCTGGAGCGCGAGGTGAAGGCCCGCTGGCAGCCGCAGATCCGTGCCAAGGCCAAGGCGAAGGCCGCGTCCACGGGCGGCATCGTCGTCGACACCCGCGCCCGCATCGGCTACACCGCACCGATCGGGTCGACGGACCAGGACCGCATCCGCCACCTGACCATCGCCCTGCCGCCCCGCTACGCCGCCCGCCTCTTCGACGCCCAGGAGCAAGGCGCCACCGACCAGCGGCTCCAGGAGATCGCGGCCGAAGCGCTCAAGGAGGTGTACTTCCAGGACGGCGGCCGCCGCGCCGGCAGCCTGGAAGAGGTCCGGTTCACGGACATCGAACACCTCGAGTTCGACCTGTAGATCCCAGCGGAAGGGCCCGAACCGCCCTCTGGGCGCGGGCCCTTACCGCTGCTCCTGGCTTTGCCGAGCCGGTGAGACCGGGAATTGCCGGACTCCGCGCCTGGAATGCGGCCCGTGAATCAGGACTGGATGAGACAGCGGCTTGAGGCGTTCGACAACCTGACCCTGCGCTGCGAACGCAGGACAGGGCCAGGCCCTTACGCGGGTGATCCGGCACTGTATGAGCAACCGCACCGCGCAGAGCCCACGGTCAAGCAGATCCGGCGGCTCCCAGACCCGCAGCTCGCCGAAAAGCCCGGCCTCGGTCAGACGGCAGGCGAAGACCTGGCCCGCAACGAGGTTCACAGAGGCACTGGGCATCCTTGCCGACCTGGACGACCGGGCTGCCCGGCTCCCACCGGATGCGCCCACCCTGCCCGCCGGCCGGCTCCCACCCCTGGGCGTGGGAGCCGGCCGCCGACCTCGCCGAGGACTCCACGAGGGTCCGGGTGACAACGACTGTGATGCCGGCGAACCCAGAGGGTCCGGGTGACAACAGCTGTGATGCGGCGAGCCCACCGCGATCTTGAGCATGTGCCGTCCGATCACTGAGGGGACGTGACTGATCGTGGTCAGCGAGGGCGGGCGACAGGAAGGCTGTCGTGGGGGATGGGGGCGTGATTTGCTATGTGCCCGAACAGGGCCCGAGGGAGTTGCTGGACCGGTGGTGAGCGGGGTGCATTTCGCGGGGGGCGTGCGGCCGGACGGCCTGCCGGCGGCGCTGTCGGATTCGGTGCGGCTCGCAGCGGTGGCGGCCACGCGGTTGCTGGACACCGGGCCGGAGGAGGCCTTCGAGGACCTGGCGACGCTGGCGGCGCGGGTGACCGGCTCCGGGCGGGCGTTCGTGACCCTGGTCGATGCCGACCGCTCATTCTGGAAGACCTGCATCGGCGTGGACGCCGAAGAGCTGTCCGACCGGCAGAACGCGGTGCGCGAGAGCTTCTGCTACTTCCTTGTCGGCCTGGACGGGGAATCCTTCATCGTGGACGACGCGGCCGCTGACCCGCGTACCCGCGACCACCCCTCGCTCACGCCCATGCGCATCGGCGCATGGGCCGGCTACCCCCTTCTGTCCCCGCAGGGGCAGGTACTGGGAAGTCTCTGCGTCATCGACGACAAACCCCGCACCTGGACACCGGGAGATCTGACGACCCTGGCAACACTGGCTCGCTCGGTCTCGGCGGAAATTCACCTGCGGCAGAGCCTGGAATCCTCCCGCCAGGCGCACCGGGTCTCCGCCGATCTCGCCCACAGCCTCCAGCAGGGACTGCTGCCGCCGACACTGCGCCCCGTACCGGGCCTGGAGACCGCTGCGTCCTACCTCCCGGCATCGACCAGCGGACGGGCCGGGGTCGAGGTCGGCGGGGACTTCTACGACCTCTTCCACACCCACGGGCACTACTACGGAGCGGTGCTCGGAGACGTGTGCGGCAAGGGCGTGGCCGCAGCGCAGGTGACCTCGATGGCTCGCTACACGGTTCGGGCCGACGCCGGACAGACACCGTCACCGGCCGCGCTTCTGGACCGGCTGAACACCGCGATGCTGGAACAGCGGGCCCCCCGCTTCCTGACCGCCGTATACACCGCCTTCCGCATCACCCGGGCCGGGCTGTCCGGGCGCATCGCACTGGGAGGCCACCTGCCGGCGCTGGTGCGCCGCGTCGACGGCCGTATCCAGCAGCTCGGAACGCCGGGCACGCTGCTGGGTGTGCTGCCCACCACGCAGCTGACCGATGTGCGCTACCGCCTGGCGCCCGGCGACCTGCTGCTGCTCTACACCGACGGGGCCTGTGAGGGCCGGCCGCGCCCCGGTACCCCGGCCGCCGCCCCGCCGACCTTCGGTGAGGCCGAGCTCGCCGCGGCGCTGGCCGCCACGACCGGCCTGGACGCTGCCGCGACGGTCAAAGAGCTGGCCGCCGTGCTGTCCGATCACCACGGCGGGTGGGCCAGCGATGACACTGCCCTGCTGGCCCTGCGCGTCCCCCCCCCCAGCGCCTGACGGTCTCCACCAGCCCCCAGGAGTGACATGCCGGTCAGATGGACCACGCGGGCGGACCCGACCACGACCTGACCGCCCCCAACGCCCGGTTCCATAGCCCTGACACCTACGTGCTGCCCCCTGAGGCATCGCGGGCCCGGACAGCCATGCGGAATTCGGAACAGCCTTTGCCCGCGCCGCCGCGTCCGGCTACCCCCTGCCCGGCCCTGCCCGGCCCTGCCCGGCCCTGCCCGGCCCTGTGAACGAGACCTTCCTTGGACGGCTGTCCGTCACCTGGCCTTCTCCACGAGACTGGGTTCTGGCACAACTTCCGTGAAACCGTACCGATCTCGGCGTCCGAGGCCGGCGACCCTGGCGAACCAGCAGGCCAGCAGCGCGTCCAGAGGCCAGCGCGAGCCCCGGCCGACGGGGCACGGAAGTTGCGCCAGAGCCCGGGATCCTGCAGCACCAAGGAGCCGTTGGTCCGGGTTCCGGGCCCTGACGTACGTTCGGGCCTATGACGCAGCAGGCCCTGAAAACCCGACCGGTGGCCCAGTGAGCGGCTGGTGGGCCCACCTGGAGGAACGGACCTGCCGGGAGGTGGACGCCGCCGTGCTGCGGGATCGTCGGCTGTCGGCGGTCAGGTCCGTCTGGGAGGCATCGCGTCCGCCGGGGATAGGCCTGCACGAGGCCGAGCGGGTGGCCCACACACGATACGAGGCCCTCGGCGACCGAGTGCAGCACACCCCGCCGGATCCGCTCGACCTTCCGTCACTCGCAGCGCGCGCCGCAGCCCTCCCGGGCCGGGTGGCCGCGGTGGAGGCGTCCGGGAAGGCGACACCGTGCACGACTACTGGTTCGTGCTCCTGGTCGCGGTCCTGGATTCCCCAGACGGGGCGAGCCGCCTGGCGACCGACTACCGCCGCCCTGACGGCTCTCCGCCCGGCATTGCCGCCGCCAAGGCGGGCCGGGCGCCGGCCCGCCATCTTGGCGTGCCATTTCACTTCGCTTCGCCGGATGCCCCGGACGATGATGAGGATCTCTGAAAACGGCCGGCACCCCATTCCGCCGAAGCGGGTGGCAAGGGGGCCGGCCCAACCGAACTTGTATGCCCTGCCGTCGAAATCGGGCGGACGGCCACCGAGCGGGCCTCGCTCCAGGCCACGGCCAACCTGGTCGGACGGCTATGGAACGACAACGCGGACCCCTCGCCGCCGCAGGTGGGTCCGGACAGCACGTGAGGAATACACACGGCCGGGCAGGACGGCCCCGACCGGGGCTGAAGTTACCGAGATTAGGATCCCGTGCATGACTCAGAGGCCCGGAACGGAGCAACAGGCCGTAAGGCAGCAGAGGTTCACAGGCATGCGCCCGACGGAACCGCCTCCGACCGGAGCCGACGCCCTTGAGGTGACCACCCACTACCTGGAACATTTCCGCAGGGAGTACACGCGCACCCGCGAGTTGATGAAGATGAAGGCGCGACGGACCACGGTGGGCATCGCCGCTCTGAACGGAATGATCGCGGTGCTGGGCGTAGCAGTCGCGGCCTGGCGGGCCTACGCTCCCTGGCTCGGGTTGGCCAGCACCGCGGTAGCAGGCGTGATCGGCGTGATCACGGCGTGGAGCGGCCTCATGCGTCACCACGATCTGTGGCAGCAGCGGAGCCTGATCCTTGCGGAACTCCAACGCATCATCAGAAATGTCGAGCGTCGCGAAGCGGCGGGCGAGGACCGGCAGACCATCGCGCAAGAGGCGATGGAACTGCTTGACGCGACACTCAGCCAGGATGCCAGCAACTGGGGCAGCCTCACCCGCACCCCACTGGCCGGAGCCCAGCCACCGACGCTCCCGGCGGCGCCCGGCGACCGCACCCAGGAGTAACGAGGACGCGCCGCGGGCAGACGTGGTCAGCGGTCACACAAGCGCCCAGACGGCCAAGAGGCCCCGCCCCGTGCGCGGCGGGGCCTCTTCGTACAGAGCTCGGAGAGCGCCGGCGCCAACTGGCACACGGGAAAGCTCATCCTCTGCAGGGGCGAACTCTCCCTGGGCGTTAACGAGAAACAGTTGCATGGGCTGCGCTTCGACCCGCCCCGCGCGCTGCTACACCCACCGCATTCCGACCTCGGACAACTGCTCCATCCGCTCCGGGGTCAGAGCGGCGGCCCGGCTGCGCTGATTGTTGACCCACGCCCCCAGGCGGAACTGGTCCTCGTGGCCGTCTTCGGAGAGCACGATCTCCACGTGCTTACGTGGCACCTTGAGGTGTCCCTCGCGCTCGAAGAACTGCCGGGCGGCCGCGAGGTTGGCGACCCATTTATCGGCCTGCGTACGACGCGGCTTCGGCTTCTCTTCCTCGGGCACAGGCGTGACCCCGAGGACCTGCTCGCACATCCACTGCTGCACGCCACTCAGCTGGTCCCACCCGTAGCGAACCGACGTCACCCACCGCCCGAGGTCTTCACCCTGGCGCAGGACCTCGCCCGCCTCGGCGGGCACCGCCTCGCCCGCGTCCAGGTGCATCCGCACGAGGTGGAAGCACCGCTGCCACGTCACGGGCCACGACGGGCACCAGGACGCGTCGATCTCCTCCAGCTGCTCGCGTCGGTCCTCCGACAGCGCCCCGGCCACCGATCCCACCAGCAGGCCCTCGGCACGCCGCTGCTCGTTCTCGGCAGCCTTGCGGGCGGCGGCCCGCGCGTTCTTCAGCCAGATGCCCACCGCCGCGCCCTGGAAGGTGGCGTCCAGCGGGGCCAGGAGGTGGCCGTGTTCGGCGGCCCACCCGCGCGCGGCGGTCAGGCCCGCCTCCCATGCGACGTCGAAGTGGGACCAGATCATGCCGAGCTTCTCCAGCTGGGCGACACGGGCCTCGTCCATATCCCCGCGGGCGTAGAAGCGGCGGGCGTCGGCGGTCCACTGCCCCAGCGGGAACCCGGCGAGCGAGGCCGGCCACCCCTGGCCTTCAGACTCCTGGTCGTTGACGGCCGGGACACGAAACGTGAACGGCACCCGCAGGTCACCGCGCTCGCGGGCGTAGATCACAGCGGCCTCCACACCCCGGCGCCAGTGCTCATGCTCCGGATTGATGACCCGCAGGTTGATGAACGCTGCCAAAGCAGCCGGGTCGCGTGGCGTGGAGAACTTCAGCAGGGCCCTGGCGGGGGAGCTCACGCTCCCGGAGCCCTCGCCGCTCCCCTTGCTGACGGGCTTGCAGGCGCTCGGGGCCTGCTGCTCCGCGAGGGCCTCCACGATCCGCGCGTCGTGCGCCCGCAGCGCCTCCAAGAGCTTGGCCAGCCCGCCGAACGCCCGGGAGGTCAGCATGTTGTCCGCCGTCTCGCCCGGTCCGAGCAGCACCGGCACCACGAGCGAGGCCACCTTGCCCTCGCCCGGCTGCATCCGCAGCGCCCGGCCCACGGCCTGGACCAGGTCGGGCATGGAACCGCGTACGTCGGCCCAGTAGACGGAGTCGCAGTGCTTGGTGTCGACGCCCTCGCCCAGGACCTTCACCGAGCACAGGAAACACTTCTCCACCACGGTGCCATCGGTGGCGATCCCGTCGGCGAACTCGCCCAGCAGACGCCGCCGGTGGAGCGGCTTATGGTCGCCGCACAGCCAGTTTGCCCAGATCGTGGCCGGATACAGCTCAGGGTCGGAGGCATGCAGCTGCGCGGCGACGTCGGGGAGGCCGGCCGCAAACGCCTCGGCCTCCTTCACCATGTGGTGGAAGACCAGCGTGCGGCGGAAGCCCTCCTCCGAGGATGCCTTCACCAGCGCGGTCTGGAGAGCGGCGAGCCGGGCCCCGCGGACCTCTGCCGAGCGGCCTTCGGCGCCCAGGAGCTGCGCGGCCTGGAGCGCGGTGTCGGTGACGTCCACGCATACAACCTGGTAGGGGGCACAGATTCCCCGGTCGATGGCCTCCGAGAGCGTCAGCGTGAAGCAGCGGCTACCGAAAGGCCCGTCCGGGTTGTCGTCCATGCTCGCGACCAGCTCGCCCGGTGCGCCGGTCTCGTCCTCGTCCCCGAGCTGCCACAGCCGGGGCGTGGCCGTCATGTAGAGGCGGCGCAGGGACGGAATCTTCTGGTTGTCGTGGACGACCGCCCACGGCTTCCCGATCCGGCCAGAAACGCGGTGGGCCTCGTCCACGACGATCAGGTCCCAAGCCGAAAGGCCGGCGACGTGCGCCCGCTCCAGCGTGCCCAGACCGAGGCTGGCGTACGTGGCGTACACGGTGACCTTGTCCAGGCCACGGGTCCACTCCACCAGCTCGTCCACGTCCGTGGTGTTGGGGAAGGACACCTCCTCGCCCCGCAACGAGGACACCCCGATCACCGGCCCCCGGCGGCCCCCCTCGCGCCATGCTGACTCCGTCTGGGCGAGCAGGTCAAGAGAGGGCACGACCACCAGCACCCGGCCCGCACGGAGCTCCTCCGAGCTGCGGACCGCCACGAGTGTCTTCCCGGACCCGGTCGCCATGATCACCTGTGTACGCAGGCCCTGCCCGAGCACACGTGATCTTGCAGGGATTTCGAGCGCACTGCACACCGCATCGACCGCTTCACGCTGATGAGGCCTCAGCTCTCTGGCCGGCACGCCACTTCCCTCCGGTACCACGCTCACCAACTCACCTCAAACACCCACAGAAACAAGATGAGTTGCCAATCCGAGCCGCACACGATCCAGCCCGGCCGCCTGCGCACCCCGTAAACCGCAAGTGAAACAGCAGAGCATGCAAGGTGTTTTGGTGCACCCTCATCAAGTGTCCTGCCTCATTCCAGAGTCTATCTCAACTAAATTTTGAAGCACTCACCTTTACAGTGGCTCGTACGACACAGTTTCGAACCGCCTCCCGGGGGCAACCGGCCTGTCATGGAAACCAACGAAGGCACCGAAGAAGCGGTCACCACACAGGGGGACGAACATCACGTCGTCCTCAGTGCTGACACCAACGGCGACGGAAAACCCGACGTCTGGATGACAGACACCACCGGCGACGGCACAGCCGACCTCTACCAGTTCGACACCACCGGTGATGGGGAGATCGACGTGACGGTGGTCGAGGGAGCCGAGGAGCCCGGCACCGACCGGCTCGTGGTCGAGGGTGATGGCGGCCACCCCCAGCAGGAGTGAATCCCCGCCCGATTCGTGGCCACCACCGCAAGGCTCCCCGGCTCGGACCGTTCCTGCCACCGCCCTGGAAAGAGGCGGAGGGACCGCATCTGCTCCCGGGGCGGATGCGGGCCCGGGGATGTGGAGCTGGCTGGGACGAGGTGGCCTGACGGGCGGCAGGGAAAGTGCTCGCGGCGATCCTTTGCGTGGCACACCGATACCCCCTGCCCTGTAGCCAGCTGCCCGGCGGAGCCGGACTGGTCCGGGA